>NZ_JACHXD010000049.1 GCF_014191875.1 Pseudoduganella violacea | reverse complement strand
GTGTCCGATTGGGGTCTTATATCGTGATAACCCTGTAAATTTACGTTTGCGAGCATGCCAGCCTGATGGGTCTGTGGGATAGCATCCCGAGGGTCAGCCAAGGGCGGCTTGCTCGATTCTGAAAACCCGAACAGTTGTCAGGGGATCTACCCCGGATTCGTAAGAATGGGAGAAGAATCATGCAAACGCAAACCGATGGTCTGTATGTGGGGATTGATGTCAGCAAGCATGTGCTGGATCTGGACAGCTATCCGGAGTCCCATCGGACCCAGTTTGCCAACACGGGCGAGGGGCATCGCGAGATTGCCGCCAAGCTGTTGGAGCTGAAGCCGCACTTTGTGGTGCTGGAAGCGACGGGCGGGCTGGAGATGCCGCTGGTGAGTGTGCTGGCCATGGCCAGCTTGCCGGTGGTGGTGGTCAATCCGCACCAGGCGCGCCATTTTGCCCGGGCCTTGGCCAAACACGCCAAGACCGATGCGGGTGACGCCCTGATGCTGGCCCGCTTCGGCCAAGCCGTCCAGCCAGCGCTACGCCAAATCAAAAGTGAGGAGCTGCGCGCGCTCGAAGAAGTCGTGACGCGTCGCCGTCAATTGGTCGAGATGCTCACGGCCGAGGAAAACCGGAAGAAACAGGCTTCCGAGCGCATGGCCAAGGATATCGGCGAGCATATTGTTTGGCTCAAAAGCCGTATCAAGGGAGCCGATATCGATCTGGGACAAGCCATCCAAGCCAGTCCTGTGTGGCATGCCAAGGCCAATTTGCTGGCCTCCATTCCTGGTGTGGGCAAGGTGACGCTGGCCACACTGCTGGCAGAGCTGCCCGAACTGGGGCAGCTGAACCGCAAACAGGTGGCTGCCTTGGTCGGCGTCTGCCCCTATAACCGCGACAGCGGTCAATTCCGCGGTAAACGGCGCATCTGGGCTGGTCGCGCCTCGGTGCGCGCCGTCTTGTACATGGCCACCTTATCGGCGATACGCCACAATGTGCTACTTAAACAAACCTATACCAGACTACTCGATGCGGGCAAGCTGAAAAAAGTCGCCATTGTCGCCTGCATGCGCAAGCTGCTCGTCACCATGAACGCCATGCTGCGCAATCACACTATGTGGTCAGCAACTGACATGCCTTAATCAAGACAGTTGCTGACCCCA
>NZ_JACHXD010000048.1 GCF_014191875.1 Pseudoduganella violacea | reverse complement strand
GACGTGGCGCGCGATGCCTATCTGTGGTCCGGCCAGCCGGACGGCAATCCGCCGCGCGCGGCGCTGGCGGACTGCCATCTGGCTTACATCATCTACACCTCCGGCTCGACCGGCCAGCCCAAGGGCGTGATGGTGCCGCATGCCGCGGTGCGCAACCTGGCGCAGGCGCAGATCGTGCTGTATGGCCTTTGTGCGGAGAGCCGGGTACTGCAATTCGTCTCGTTTGGTTTCGATGTCTGCGTGTCGGAAGTCATGATGGCCTTGTGTTCCGGCGCCAGCCTGCACTTGGCGCCGGCGCCTGCTTTGCAGCCGGGAGAAGCCTTGCTGGACACCTTGCGCAGCGCCGGCATCACGCATCTGAATTTGCCGTCGGCGGCGTTGGCTTTGCTGGCTCTTCCGCCGCAGGACGAGCCGTTGCCGCTCGAAGTGCTGGTGATGGGCGGCGATATTCTGGCGCCGCAATTGGCGCGCCAATGGTCGCGCCAGTGCCGTCTATTCAATGCCTATGGCCCGACCGAAGCGACGGTGTGCAGCCTGAACCATCTTTGCGATCCGCTGAACGAAGGCGCGGTGCCGCTGGGGCGGCCGCTTGCCAATACGCGCAGCTACATCCTCGATGCGCAAGGCCAGCCGGTTCCGCCTGGCGTGGCGGGCGAGTTGCATATCGGCGGCGCCGGCGTGGCGCGCGGCTACCTGGGGCGCGACGATCTGACAGCGCAGCGCTTCCTGGCCGATCCTTTCAGCGGTGAGGCTGGTGCGCGCATGTACCGCAGTGGCGATATGGCGCGCTGGCTGCCCGATGGCAGCATCGAATTCCTCGGTCGTGACGACTTCCAGGTCAAGCTGCGCGGCTTCCGCATCGAACTGGGTGAAATTGAAGCCTGTCTGGCGGCACATCCGGACGTGGCCGAAGCGGCGGTGCTGGCACGCGGCGAAGGTGAGGCGAAACGGCTGGTGGCTTACTATATTCCCGTCGCTGGCAGCGAGCCGGAAGCCGGACAACTGCACGCCTATCTGGCCGGCCAGCTGCCCGAATATATGGTGCCGGCCGCGTATATGGCGTTGGCCGCAATGCCGCTGACGCCGAACGGAAAGCTGGACCGGAATGCCCTGCCGGCGCCGGATGGCGCGGCGTACCGCCAGCGCGACTACGAAGCACCGCAGAGTGGAACGGAGACGGCGCTGGCCGCCATCTGGGCCGATCTGCTGCAACTGGAACAGGTGGGACGGCATGACCACTTCTTCGAACTGGGCGGCCAT
>NZ_JACHXD010000047.1 GCF_014191875.1 Pseudoduganella violacea | reverse complement strand
TCAAATGTTTTACGTTTTCTTGTCGTCATGCTTTAACTCCTCAGATAGTGGATTTTCCACCTATTGAGGTGTCCGGGCAAATTAGACCACGGCAGCATAACAGATCGCGAAACCCGTTTGACACCTGCAATGCGAACGCGGCTTATCGGCCAAGGGCTGTCTGGTGGCGTAATTAGGAACGCTGTGTTTGACTTGCACGAAGCGAACAAACTGGAGCGCAATCGATTAAGAGGCGAGCAGTCTAAGCTTAAGAGTTCTGATTTGAAACGGCTCCGAGAAACTGATCCTTGGGAGCTTTTGCAGAAGGCGCTCCAAGAAACCTTCGGCACCGAGTTAAGAATTACTCCATTTAATGAGAGATATCATAGTTATCTAAGAGTCGAATCAGTGAAGGGTGAGATTTCTGAAGGGCAGTTTAAGCGGTATCCGAGCTATTCATCCCGTGATCTGATGGTCGAGGGAAGCGGCTTTCTCCAGTGGCTGAGTGTTTACGCACTGGCTCTCTCTCCTGATATTGATGTCGTATTGCTTGATGAGCCGGATGCTCATCTGCATCCAATGCTGCAACAGCAGCTTGTATCACGGCTGAGTAAGATCGCTGATGACAAGAAAAAGCAAATATTGCTTGCCACGCACTCGACAGAATTAATTAGGGGGTATGAGTTCGACAAAATTCTAGCGCTTAAGAAAGGAAAATCGGGACGTTATTTGGGTGATGATGGCGCAAAGATTGGCGTTCTGGCCGGGATCGGTGCCGCGCATACCCCATCGCTTCATGCTCTAATCCAATACAAAAAAATGCTAATTGTTGAGGGCGTGAGCGATGAGCGCTTTCTGAGGATTCTGTGCGAACGACTTGGTGAGGAGTGGCCTAAGAACTTGGTAGCGTGGTACTGGACTGGAAAACATTCGGAGCGGTGGCAATTGTATCGTCAGCTTAAGGCTGAGATACCTGACCTAATGGCTATTAGTGTACGTGATCGTGACGATGAGGCCGATAACTCAGTGGACTCTGAGCTAGTCGATATCGGGTTTAAAGCTCAGGTCGGCTATATTGCTTTAAAGTGGCGTCGACGGCATATCGAAAATTACCTCTTTTCGGTATCTGCGATCGCTAGAAGCTCGGGAAAAAGCGAGCAGGCGGTAAAGGACCTGTTTGCGGAACATGCAATTGCTATCCCGGACGATGCTACTGCTAGCGATGTTGCGATGGGAATTAGGGAAGCGCTGATCAATTCACCCTTTTAGCGAGATTGGTGCGCAAAAAAGGTGGAACTATGAGCCGATCAAGCATATTTCCGTTCGATTTGA
>NZ_JACHXD010000046.1 GCF_014191875.1 Pseudoduganella violacea | reverse complement strand
ATTCAGCATTGGGCAATCTGTCGCCCGCCGTCTATGAACGGAAAATGGCAGTGCGTGAACCTATTGTTGTGTCCGAAATTTCTTGACCACCGCAATCCGGCATTGAGCTGCCACCTGGGGTCGAGTATTACTCGTAATCTTCGACACTATCTTATACCATTCGGTGGACCGCAAGTACTTGGCGCGTGAGCACCTTTCACTATTCCAGTTCCAGCCAGTCGATCATGTTCAGGACATTGGCCCTACCTGCGGAGAAATTGATTATCATGGATGAAATTGCCGCTACGGCATTCAGCCAGCTGCGGACACTCAAAACAACTACACGTTAACATCATCAAACAGCACTCGCACATGGACTACGACCCACTTTCCGAAGTCATCGATGAACCGCTTTCTATAAATAGTTCGATCCTTGACGAGCTGAGAGCATTTCGGGGCACTGAAAAACTCGAGAATCTGCCGGGCACTAACACGGCTGCTGAAAAGGCCAGATTGTCGAATGTGCTGAATGATCTTCTGGACCGCCTGTTGCGGGGTGTCGAAGCACATCCGAGCAAACTATGGGTGCTGACGGAATTTCAAAAGGCGCTTGTACTGGTAGAAGGAGAAGACACTGAGGGGCGTGAGCATTTCGGTATGGAGATGGAAAATATTATGGACATCTTGAGCATCGATAGCTCGGATGGCTTACTCACCGCCTATCTGGGAGGGATTTAGAAACTTCTTTGGTCATCAACCGGTTGAATCCGCAGCCAAGAGCAGCCGCTTGCAATAGAATTGCATTTCCTCCAAGGGAGTGATGAAAAGCATGGAAATGCTTGCCGAGGAACGTTGGAGCTTCACAGCGTTTCAGCATGGCGATAGTTGGATATTTACTTATATCGCTGACACAGTTGGCCTGTACGATGTGGGCATCAAATTGACTGAAGTCGAGGTTGCCAACATCCGTGCAGGTGCAACACAAGCAACGCTCAAAGGCTTTGTTTGCGAAGGCTATGAATTTAAGGGTGAACCGGTAGCTTCAGCAACGGTTACGTACTTGAAATTCCAAGGCATTTGGCACCGCCTGTGCTTTGAGTTTCGTGGAATATTTTGGCGACGGGCTTCAGAAGAGCCTGCGCCATGGGAGGTCGCCGAAGAATCCTGGGTCTATCCGCATGCCAATGTTGGGGAAATTGCTGGCATAGCGGGAAGAACGCTGCTGGAATATGAAATGATTCCGACATTGGGCGGAAGCAAAGTAATATTCAAATTTGCGAACGGAAAGAGCGTAGTGATCGAAGATAAGAGCGATACTGCCTCCTATGCCATTGTCAACCTGCCAGTAGACTGAATCCGTAGCCATAAGCAGTCACTAGGGAAGCGCTGATCAATTCACCCTTTTAGCGAGATTGGTGCGCAAAAAAGGTGGAACTATGAGCCGATCAAGCATATTTCCGTTCGATTTGA
>NZ_JACHXD010000045.1 GCF_014191875.1 Pseudoduganella violacea | reverse complement strand
AATTCAGCATTGGGCAATCTGTCGCCCGCCGTCTATGAACGGAAAATGGCAGTGCGTGAACCTATTGTTGTGTCCGAAATTTCTTGACCACCGCAAACAAATCACATTCCAGCAAGGCTTTCAGGGCTTCATTACGATTATCAATCTCTTCTTGTTCTTGCGCAAATCGTTTAATCAAGGACATTTTTAAACTCCTTTTCATTAATTTATTCGTAGATTTTTGCAACAATATCATACAAATCACTAGCCATTTCAGCGGCTTTTTCATTCTCGATGTCATAGAAATCAACGAGTCCGCCGCCGATTTCAAAGCTAGATTTCTTATTAGAATATTTATGGAAAAGCTCTTTAAATTCTTCAAGGTGCTTATCTTGGTTCTTATCAATCATGCTGTCTCTATCAGCAGTAAACGCAATGTAATCCCAACGAACTACAGCATATTTATTGCCCTTATCAACAACAACATAGGGAATTTGGTCACGTTTGCACCTCTCGTACCAGTCATTTATCGGACCTAAACCGCGCTTCAGTTTTACAAATTTTTGCATTGTAATCTCGCTTGAATTTTGAACCGTGGAGCTACACTCCACACCTGTGTATTCTCAATGGTGGGCCTATTGAGAACGGTTATTTAAAGACAGACATACAGAAGGTATCAACATAATTACGATTGTCTTAGTCTTTGTCTTGGCAATACTCAATTGCGCCTTGTCACCCTAACGTCTTGAAGTCAACATTTGCCAAGTTCAAAAACTGCCAATTCAATTAATTTTAGAGAAATCCTCGCCGCTAATCGTCATTGTTAGAGCTTCCGAACGCCCCTCATTTTCATACTTATCAGCTGTCGGAACATTGACGTTAAACACATACGAAGAGACATTGACATTCTCATTCTACGCTTTTTCCCTAACCGAATTGCAGAAAATCCAGAGCTACTAATTACAGATGAAGCATTCAAAATCGCTTTGGGAGCATAGTTCGCAACGAGTCTATACGAACCGTCATTCTCAACAAACAAATCAACTTGAATTGCATTGTCTGCTTTAGACAAACTATTCTTGATTTCGTCTACTGGGTTTTTCTTTGGTTGTGGTTTCGCTCTTCTTTAGAAATTGGTTGTTGTTGTTCAGCAGTTGCAGAAGCTACTGCAGGAGCAGGATTTTCTTTTCGTTATTGTCTTTGTTTGCCATACCAATAAACAGAAAGCACACAACTAGCCCAGCACCATACAACACAAGTACACGTTCACGAGTTCTAACCGCCTCTTTTAGTACAGCATTAGGATTAATAAGACCGCGCACTAAGCAATAGAGAAGATAAAGAAATACAAGGAATAGTACGACTGTCAAGATATGCCCCTACTTGTTTGTAATAAGTAACCATTTCTCAACGGACATTGTCGCAAAAAATGAGCAACTTTAAAACACCTAGGGAAGCGCTGATCAATTCACCCTTTTAGCGAGATTGGTGCGCAAAAAAGGTGGAACTATGAGCCGATCAAGCATATTTCCGTTCGATT
>NZ_JACHXD010000044.1 GCF_014191875.1 Pseudoduganella violacea | reverse complement strand
GTGGAACGGAGACGGCGCTGGCCGCCATCTGGGCCGATCTGCTGCAACTGGAACAGGTGGGACGGCATGACCACTTCTTCGAACTGGGCGGCCATTCGCTGCTGGCCCTGCGCATGATTGCGCGGCTGCGCCAGGCCTGCGGCCTGGAAGCCTCGCTGGCCGACCTGTTTGCCCAGCCAGAGCTGGCCGGTCTGGCGCGCCACCTGGATGCGGCTCCGGTTGCCGCCGTCAAGCTGCCGCCGATCGAGCCGGCCGCCCCGGCGGAGCGCGCGGCGCTGTCCTTTGCCCAGCAGCGCCAGTGGTTCCTGGCGCAGATGGATGGCGCCGGTGCGGCCTACCATCTGCCGTTGGCGCTGCAATTGCATGGAGCGCTGGATCGCGTGGCACTGCGGCAGGCGCTGGCCCGCATCGTGGCGCGGCATGAGGCGCTGCGCACCAGCTTTGTGCTGGAAAACGGCGAGCCGGTGCAGCGCATCGGCGCCGCCGACGGCTTTGCGCTGCGCGAAGACAGTCTGGAAGCCCTGGACCAGACCGAGGCCGAGGCGGCCTTGCAGCGGCTGGTGCAGGATGAAACGGCGGCGCCGTTCGAGCTGGCGCAGGGACCGCTGCTGCGCGCGCGGCTGCTGCGCTTGAACGACACGCGCCATGTGCTGCTGCTGACCCAGCATCACATCGTGTCCGATGGCTGGTCGATGGGCGTCTTCCTCAACGAACTGGAAGCGCTGTACGGCGCGTTTGCCGCCGGCGCGGCTGATCCGCTGCCGCCGCTGGCCCTGCAATACGCCGACTACGCGGCGTGGCAGCGGCGCTGCTTGTCCGGCGCGGTGCTGCAGGCGCAGACGGATTACTGGCGGAAGACGCTGCAAGGCGCGCCAGCGCTGCTGGAACTGCCGGCCGACCGGCCACGCCCGGCGCGCCAGGACTATGCGGGGGCCTGGCTGCCGTGCCGCCTGGACGCGGCATTGACGGAGCAGTTGCGGACCCTGAGCCAGCGCAATGGCACGAGCCTGTTCATGACCCTCTTGGCCAGCTGGGCGCTGCTGCTTGGGCGTCTGGCAGGACAAGAAGAGGTGGTAGTGGGCGCGCCGAGCGCGAACCGCAGCCAGGCGGAAAGCGAGCAGTTGATCGGCTTCTTCGTCAACACACTGGCAATGCGCATCGACCTGTCGGGCGCGCCCAGCGTGGCGCAGCTGTTGGCGCGGGTGAAGGCGCAGGCGCTGGCGGCGCAGCAGCATCAGGAACTGCCGTTCGAGCAGGTGGTGGAGGCGCTGCGGCCGGAACGCAGCCTGTCTTACAGCCCGCTGTTCCAGACGGTATTCGTGTGGCAGAACACGCCGCGCCGCGAACTGGCGCTGCCCGGCCTGTCGGCCAGCACGCTGGAAGCGCCGCACCGCACGGCGAAATTCGACGTATCGCTGATCTTGCGCGAAGACGGCGGCACGATCGAAGGCGGCATCGAATATGCGACGGCGCTGTTTGACGCGGCGACGGCCGAACGCTATCTGGGCTACTGGCGCGAGCTGCTGGCCGGGCTGGTGGCTGGCGACGCGCAGCCGGCGGCTGGACTGGCGCTGTTGACGGCGGCGCAGCGCGCGCAACTGCTGGCGCAGGGGCGGGGCGAAACGCTGGCCTATCCGGCCGGCCAATGCATCCATGAGCTGATCGAGGC
>NZ_JACHXD010000043.1 GCF_014191875.1 Pseudoduganella violacea | reverse complement strand
CAAATCGAACGGAAATATGCTTGATCGGCTCATAGTTCCACCTTTTTTGCGCACCAATCTCGCTAAAAGGGTGAATTGATCAGCGCTTCCCTAGGTGCTGATACGCGTCCCGGCCAGCCTCGACAAAGAAGTGGCTGATGTCCAGCCTGACGGGCTTGGTCCGGCCCTGGTTGATATGAAACTCGGCTTCCTTCTCCGCCTGCAGGAAGATAAAAGGCGAGCCTTTCACAAGCTCGCGGGTATCCTCGTGGTAGTACATGCCACCCCCGGCAAACCCATCCACCAGGGTGAGCTTGAATTCATCACGAGGCTGCCCGCCGACCAGCGTCTGGAAATAGGCCGACAGGTAGGACTCTAAAATTCGATGCTTTGCGATGCTATGCTGTGGAATTAATTCCGGACCATTTTTCCAAGTGAATTGACTAAGCATCGATAGTTCAAATTAAGCCGTTGCTGGCATTTCGTCGTAAGTTCGCCCGTTAATCAGGCGGCCATTATATTTCTTTGCTCGCTTCTTCCCATCAGCACCCCACCCCCCCCACTGCTTGAAGAAGAAGGCCGCGCCTTGCTCTTCACACTGGGCTTGGATGGACTCCACCCACTCCTGTTTCATCGGCCGGGCCTTTGGTCCCGATTCTCCGCCTACGATCACCCAATGAATGTCCGTTAAATCAACGGTGCCAATGTCTTCCAACAGCGGCTCCACCGAAAGGAAACGAACCGATGCATCCACGTGACGCAGAAGGTCAATTCTCGGGAGGCCGTACTTCTGATCCTCTACGGATACGCCAAGCCAAGCATTCCTTGGCGCAACCTTCCCAGCAAAATACTCGGCCAGACGATCCGCTCGCTTGGTCAGAATTTGGAAAGTATGCCAATGCGCCGCAGCAATCGTTTCAAACACCCTATCGACGAAGGAATAAGGAACCGCCTCGTGAAATAAGTCCGACATCGAGTTTACAAAATAGACGGTCGGCTTCTTCCGTTTAAGCGGGTCCTCCAGCCTACTTTCAATCAATGTCAACTTAAAGCCATTTTCGTAACCGGGCGTGCCCATAGCTTGAAGCCGCTCAGCCATTTTCTCAGCATAGCAGTTCTTGCAGCCAGGCGAAACTTTCGTGCAACCGACTGTGGGGTTCCACGTCATCTCGGTCCACTCAATTTTGCTTTCCGTCGTCATTTTTCGCTCCGTCCAATTTCAATTTTGTCCACATCTGCCGCGCTTATAAGGCGCACCAGCGCTTCCCGTTTTGTCAGGCCAGTAGCGTCGCAAAGATATTTTAAACGTGAGCTTGCCGCCTCTGGAAGCCATTCTTGCAAACGCTGAAAACCGTCTTCCTTTTTTTTCTCACGGTAAAGGCTCTGTGCCCGTGCCAGCTGCCCAGCACGACCGCCCTCCAAGACCGAGCGATCCTTGGTTTTCTTGGTCATGATTACAGTAAAATTTGATTACACTGTAATCATATCAAAAAAAGAGAAAAAATCAATAAATTCAAGTCATTGCAGTAACTCAATCCAATGGCTTTTAGATGAAATCGAGGGGGCACTCTCTACGAGCACAAGAGCACCGCATGACGAATATCAAAAAAGCAACACGCCAACTCGTCTAGGCTGAAGAGACACACAGAAGGAGGCTAAGATGACCAATGAACAGCGACCTGATAAGGATCAACACGCATATGATCAGGGAGATTTAGACCTTAAGGAAGTGATTATCGATGAAGCCATTCAGGTGCAGAACTTGATAGGTCAGAAGGCAACAGCGGAACTTTTAGTGAAAAAGGGAATTAACATCCGTACTATCGCCAGGGTGCTTTTGGCCCCCTCACAGAGAAGGAAAAAGGCGCGGAGAAAAAACAACAATAACAAAAAGCTTCCTGATCAAATCGTAATACAGGACGTGAGTATGTGAGAGATGGTGGCTTATCGAAGCCACACATCGCTTGCATTATCCAACGCAAAGTTGTATCACTGTGTCGCTGACGACCTGCCGGTTTTGAAAATAATGAAAGTGAGAAGCAGGACGGCGATCAATGCCAATGCCCCAGTTGGATTTTCTTGCAATACTACAACAAAGTTAGATGCGGCATCGATCACTTCTGACAGCAGTTTGAATTGCATATAGGCTCCTAGGGAAGCGCTGATCAATTCACCCTTTTAGCGAGATTGGTGCGCAAAAAAGGTGGAACTATGAGCCGATCAAGCATATTTCCGTTCGATTT
>NZ_JACHXD010000042.1 GCF_014191875.1 Pseudoduganella violacea | reverse complement strand
GTAAGCGTCTCGCCAGCGCCGTCTTCCATTGAGTGCAGCGCGTCGCCATGATTGAATTTGGGATGCAAATTGATTGTGTCCACAAATTTATTTATGGACACAATAATTCGACCAGTCACCACCAGGGCGAAACGCGGCCCGTATCGCCAGCATAGCGATGCATTCAAGCGCGCCGCCGTGGCGCGCACCTTGGTTCCAGGCGCATCGGTGTCGCTGATCGCCCGCGAATTGAAGATCAACACCAATCAGCTATTCAGTTGGCGCAAGCGTTTCGTTACCGAGACCGGGGATGAAGTCAAGGCGCCGAGCCAGTTGTTGGCCGTCACGGTAGTCGATACGCCGCCGGTGGCGGCCGCTCTCGCCAGCGGCTCATCTGGCGTCATTGTACTGAGCGTGGGCCAAGCTCAGTTGCGGCTGGAAGGCCAGGTCGACGCGGCCACGCTGACGCTGTTGTTAACCCGCCTGCTGCCATGATCGGACTGCCTGCAGGCACCAGGATCTGGTTGGCCGCCGGCGTTACCGACATGCGCGCCGGCATGAACGGCTTGGCCGCCAAGGCGCAAACGGCACTGGCCGAAGATCCCTTCAGCGGCCACGTGTTCGTGTTCCGTGGCCGGCGCGGCGACATGATCAAGGTGCTGTGGTGGAGTGGCGACGGCATGTGCTTGCTGGCCAAGCGCCTTGAGCGCGGCCGCTTCGTCTGGCCGCAGGCCGCCGACGGCACCGTGACGCTGACCCAGGCGCAGCTGTCGATGCTGCTCGAAGGCATCGACTGGCGCCGGCCGGAGCGCACCTGGCGGCCGCAGTCGGCCTTGTAAACATCGCGGTGCTCGCGTAAACTCGGGCCATGCTCAATCACGCCGACCTGCCCGACGATATCGATGCCCTGAAGGCGCTGCTGCTGGCGAGCGAACGTCGTGTTCAGGAGCGCGATGAGCGCGTCGCGGGACTGGAAGCACAACTGAACACGCGTGCCGCCGAAATTGAACATCTGAAGCTGCAGATCGCCCGGCTGCGGCGCATGCAGTTCGGCCGCAAGTCCGAGAAGCTGGACTACCAGATCGAGCAGCTCGAACTGCTGCTCGAAGACCTGCAGGCTGACGACGCCGAGGCCGAGCGCGAGATGCCGGCGGCCGATCCGGCACCACGTCAGCGCACGCCGCGCAAGCCATTGCCTGACCATCTGCCGCGCGACGAGAAGGTCCATCTGCCGCCTGGGGATGCTTGCCAAGCCTGTGGCGGCGCACTGCGCAAATTGGGCGAGGATGTGGCCGAGCAGCTCGAGTTCGTGCCGGCCAGTTTCCGCGTGATCCGCCATGTGCGTCCGAAACTGGCATGTACCTGCTGCGATGCCATCGTGCAGGCGCCCGCACCAAGCCGGCCGATTGCGCGCGGCATCGCCGGCCCCGGCCTGCTGGCGCACGTGTTGGTAGCCAAGTTCGCCGACCACATCCCGCTATACCGCCAATCGGTGATCTACGCCCGCGAAGGCGTCGAACTGGAACGCGCGCTGTTGGCGAACTGGGTCGGCGCCACCAGCGCACTGCTGCGGCCCCTGGTCGAGGCGATCCGGCGCCACGTGCTGGCCGGCCGTAAGCTGCACGCCGACGACACGCCGATTCCCGTGCTGGCACCGGGCAATGGCAAGACCAAAACGGCGCGGTTGTGGACCTACGTGCGTGACGACCGCGCATCCGGCGACGCCACGCCGGCGGCCGTCTGGTTTGCCTACACGCCGGACCGCAAAGGCATCCATCCACAAACCCACCTGGCCAACTTCAGCGGCGTGCTGCAGGCCGATGCCTACGCCGGCTTCAACGCGCTATACCTCGACGGTACGATCCAGGAAGCGGCCTGCTGGGCGCACGCGCGCAGGAAGTTCTACGATCTGCATGTGGCCAGGCCGTCGGCGATCACGACCGAGGCGCTGCACCGGATCGCCGAACTGTATGGGATCGAAGCCGAGATTCGCGGCAAGCCGCCGCATGAACGACAACTGGTGCGCCAGCAGCGAGCACACCCATTACTCGACGACTTCGGCAACTGGCTGCGCGCCACGCTCGAAAAACTGTCGCGCAAGTCGGACACGGCGGCGGCGATCCAGTACGCGCTTAACCTGTGGCCAGCGTTGCTGCGTTACTGCGACGACGGCATCATCGAGATCGATAATTCGGCCGCCGAGCGTGCGCTGCGCGGTGTCGCCATCGGTCGCCGCAACTATCTGTTCGCCGGCGCCGACAGCGGTGGCGAGCGGGCTGCCGCCATCTACTCGCTGATCGGCACGGCCAAGCTCAACGGCATCGATCCGGAAGCCTGGCTACGCCATGTGCTGGCCAACATCGCCGAGCATCCAGTCAACCGGGTCGATGACTTCCTGCCTTGGAACTGCGCAGCGCAGCTCCCCTCGGCTTAAAAAACACGCCGCTTCCCAGCGGTGTGATGTCATCATCAATCAATTCAGCCCTGGGCTCAAGACGGCGCTGGCTTTACGCTTAC
>NZ_JACHXD010000041.1 GCF_014191875.1 Pseudoduganella violacea | reverse complement strand
TATCGACTGTTAATTTTTAAAGATCCTGATCGCTGCATTTATCGACAAAGCGTTGTGTTTGTCAGCAGCAGAGAAGCGAGATTATCTAGTGTTTCAGACGTTTCGTCAAGCTTCCTGTTTTTCTTACTTCGCTTCGCTGCTTGCGCTGCGTTGCGAGGGACAGAACTATAGCAAAACGAAAGGCGCTTTGCAAGAGCTTCAATATTCAATAAGTGTCATCGCCTGATGCCGCTTATCCGCCAGTATGGCATCACGGCTGAACGGCAGAGTTGGGAGCTGCTTGTCCGAATACAGCGCGATCTGGTCGGCGTAATGCGGCGAGGCTGGATCGGTCGATTGACCGTAGGCGAGGATGCCGCGTGCAATCGGTCCCGATTCATCGAACGTGGCAAGCTGAATATAGCTACTGCCCCAGGCAATATTCCGGTAGCCGCTCGCATCCAGCGCATTGGCCATGTGAATGGAGTTGTAGCTGCCGTCGATATCACCGATCCCGCCATGAATAGGCGTGCGGACACCATTGCGCATTTCATATTGATAATCGCCCAGCCGCCCATCCAAGGGAATACCCAGATTCTGCAATTTGAGCGTGGCCTCCTTGAGCGCTCCCAGCATCGCGGGCATTGCTGCGGCCGCCACTACGCGCGGCGTATGGACGGGATCGGATGGATTGAACGCAAGCGCCCACTTGCCAGGAATACGCGCAGCCTGATTCCAGAACTCTCGGAACAGCACCGCACCCCGGCTGTCGAGGTTGGCCTTGCGGTCCCACATCCCCAAAGTGGAGCAGGCCCGCCCAAGCAAGGGATCGTTCGCGGCAGCACAGGCTGGCAGTAACTCGGGCAAAATCAGCTCCGCCGCATAAATACGGTTTGAGAATTGCAGCTCAGCCAGATCGTCCAGGCGCAGGCGACCGCGGGCGGCGAGCATTTCCTCAACCTGGACAAAACCGATACGCGTCCGTAAATGCTGCTCAACCCCAACCGGGCCATACAATGGCGAATAGCCAAGAGGCGGCGGCCCCGTCAGCAGTTGACGCGCATTGCTCAGCCAATAGCCGTCATTCGAATTGCCAACATAATCGGCCCGCTGCATGGATGGCCCTTGCGCCGGCGGTAGCACTCCCGCCAACGCACTATCCATATTCCCCCAGGCACAAGCGCTGCGCGCGCCATCAAACATCAACAGCTCCTCCGACAACAGGCAATCGGAGCGGAACTTGCCGGCATCCATATCCGGCACCACGCTGGCATCGGCGTAGAGGGTAGCACCGGTCCGGTCTGCGGCAACAGTATTGACCCAGGGCAGTCCAGCCACCGCATCCAGGCGGAACTTCAAGTCATTCACACTCACGGCCTGACCAATTTCCATCCATTGCCGCAACAGGCGGACATTGTTGCGATTGGGGTCGCCCAGCACCAGTGCCGAGGTGGAGCTCCAGCTATTACCCTCGCCCGGCAAAATCATGACTGCACCCTGATGGCTGAAATAAAAAATCCGTGTCTTCGTGCGTAGACTCCCATCTGGCTGCAGGGTAGTGATGGTCGCGGCGCGCGAACTCATTTTCCGGCTTTGCCCATCGTAGAAATAAGTAGTGCCGCTAGGGTCGGCTGGGTCGAGCCGGAGGCGGAAAGTGGTGAAATGGATGGCCTTGGTGACGGTATGCGTCCAGGCCACATCCTTATTGAAGCCGATCACGACAATGGGTAGCCCGCCCAGGCTAACGCCCATGACATCGTAGACGCCGGGCAGAGTCAAATGCAGCTGGTAAAAACGGTCGGTACTGGTCCAGGGATAGTGGGGATTGGTAAGTAAGAGACCATGCCCGCTGAGACTGGCGTCACGTCCAATCGCCAAACCATTGCTGGCCAAGGACGGTGCGCTGCGCGGCATGCTGGGTAATGTGGCCCCAGCCATCGGCTTTGTGGCGCCGGCCGGATCGCGCGCTGCAGCGACAATCGCCTGGGCAAATACTTCGCCCGACCCATGCAGCGCCTTTTCGGCAATCAGCAAATACAGATCATCGATGCCAATGGGCTTTACCCAAGGAGCGCCACGGCAAGCGGCAGGCAAATCGGCGCCCTGCTCGCGCAGATAGCGGTTATAGCCAGCCGCATAACCGGCCAGCAGCTCACGCACAACGGACGGTTCGGCAGCGTAGGCTGTGCGTAGCTGGTCGAGATCGAGATAGCCTTTGAAAAAGAAATCGCTGTCTTCGTTGCGCAAGTCGAGAAAATCAAGCGCCGCACCGTATTCACCATCGCGCGGCCGAGTGGCGAAGGCATCGGGGCCGAAATAGCGGGAGCGCTCACCGCGCACCGTGAGCAGGCTATCGGCCAGCATGCAGATATTGTCCTGAGCATAGGCATACGCCAGGCCGTAGCCCAGACCGCCGAAATTATCGGCTTGCACATGCGCGATACCGTAGCTGGTGCGCGCGAGTTCGGCTTTGAGACGGTGATGTGTTGCGGCTGCGGTACCTTGGTCGTTGCCGCAGGCGGTCAGAAGCACGGCGCAAAGGGAGGCGGCGATAAGCTGTTTCATGATGGACTCCAGGAGACAGATATCCATGATCGCTGCCGCTTTCCAGGTAAGCGTCTCGCCAGCGCCGTCTTCCATTGAGTGCAGCGCGTCGCCATGATTGAATTTGGGATGCAAATTGATTGTGTCCACAAATTTATTT
>NZ_JACHXD010000040.1 GCF_014191875.1 Pseudoduganella violacea | reverse complement strand
GTTATAGGGACAAGCCGTACGGGCAATTAGTATCGGTTAGCTTAATGCATTACTGCACTTCCACACCCGACCTATCAACGTCCTGGTCTCGAACGACCCTTCAAGGAGCTCAAGGCTCCGGGAAATCTCATCTTAAGGCAAGTTTCCCGCTTAGATGCTTTCAGCGGTTATCTCTTCCGAACTTAGCTACCCGGCAATGCCACTGGCGTGACAACCGGTACACCAGAGGTTCGTCCACTCCGGTCCTCTCGTACTAGGAGCAGCCCCCTTCAAATTTCCAACGCCCACGGCAGATAGGGACCAAACTGTCTCACGACGTTTTAAACCCAGCTCACGTACCACTTTAAATGGCGAACAGCCATACCCTTGGGACCGGCTACAGCCCCAGGATGTGATGAGCCGACATCGAGGTGCCAAACTCCCCCGTCGATATGAACTCTTGGGAGGAATCAGCCTGTTATCCCCAGAGTACCTTTTATCCGTTGAGCGATGGCCCTTCCATACAGAACCACCGGATCACTATGTCCTACTTTCGTACCTGCTCGACTTGTCGGTCTCGCAGTTAAGCACGCTTATGCCATTGCACTATTAGCACGATGTCCGACCGTACCTAGCGTACCTTCGAACTCCTCCGTTACACTTTAGGAGGAGACCGCCCCAGTCAAACTGCCTACCATGCACTGTCCCCGATCCGGATAACGGACCAAGGTTAGAACCTCAAATGAACCAGGGTGGTATTTCAAGGATGGCTCCACGAGAACTGGCGTCCCCGCTTCAAAGCCTCCCACCTATCCTACACAGATTGATTCAAAGTCCAATGCAAAGCTACAGTAAAGGTTCATGGGGTCTTTCCGTCTAGCCGCGGGTAGATTGCATCATCACAAACACTTCAACTTCGCTGAGTCTCGGGAGGAGACAGTGTGGCCATCGTTACGCCATTCGTGCAGGTCGGAACTTACCCGACAAGGAATTTCGCTACCTTAGGACCGTTATAGTTACGGCCGCCGTTTACTGGGACTTCAATCAAGAGCTTGCACCCCATCATTTAATCTTCCAGCACCGGGCAGGCGTCACACCCTATACGTCCACTTTCGTGTTTGCAGAGTGCTGTGTTTTTATTAAACAGTCGCAGCCACCAGTTTATTGCAACCTTTTCGCCCTTCCACAGTAAAGTGGTCAAGCTACCGAGGCGTACCTTTTCCCGAAGTTACGGTACCAATTTGCCGAGTTCCTTCTCCCGAGTTCTCTCAAGCGCCTTAGAATACTCATCTCGCCCACCTGTGTCGGTTTGCGGTACGGTCTCGTATGACTGAAGCTTAGAGGCTTTTCTTGGAACCACTTCCGATTGCTTCGTGAACAAGTTCACTCGTCCCAGTCCCTTGAATTACGTGCCCGGATTTGCCTAAGCACCTTCTATGAACCAGAAACTGACTATTCCAACAGTCAGACAACCTTCCGCGATCCGTCCCCCCATCGCATCATACGACGGTGCAGGAATATTAACCTGCTTCCCATCAGCTACGCATCTCTGCCTCGCCTTAGGGGCCGACTCACCCTGCTCCGATGAACGTTGAACAGGAAACCTTGGGCTTACGGCGTGGAGGCTTTTCACCCCCATTATCGCTACTCATGTCAGCATTCGCACTTCTGATACCTCCAGCAGCCTTTACAAGCCACCTTCGCAGGCTTACAGAACGCTCTCCTACCATATGCTTACGCATATCCGCAGCTTCGGTGACTGGCTTAGCCCCGTTACATCTTCCGCGCAGGACGACTCGATCAGTGAGCTATTACGCTTTCTTTAAATGATGGCTGCTTCTAAGCCAACATCCTGACTGTTTTAGCCTTCCCACTTCGTTTTCCACTTAGCCAATCTTTGGGACCTTAGCTGGCGGTCTGGGTTGTTTCCCTCTTGACACCGGACGTTAGCACCCGATGTCTGTCTCCCAAGCTCGCACTCACCGGTATTCGGAGTTTGCAATGGTTTGGTAAGTCGCGATGACCCCCTAGCCATAACAGTGCTCTACCCCCGGTGGTGATACTTGAGGCACTACCTAAATAGTTTTCGGAGAGAACCAGCTATTTCCAAGTTTGTTTAGCCTTTCACCCCTACCCACAGCTCATCCCCTAATTTTTCAACATTAGTGGGTTCGGTCCTCCAGTGCGTGTTACCGCACCTTCAACCTGGCCATGGGTAGATCACTTGGTTTCGGGTCTACACCCAGCGACTAGCGCCCTGTTCGGACTCGATTTCTCTACGGCTCCCCTATTTGGTTAACCTCGCCACTGAATGTAAGTCGCTGACCCATTATACAAAAGGTACGCAGTCACCCCACAAGGAGGCTCCTACTGTTTGTATGCACACGGTTTCAGGATCTATTTCACTCCCCTCCCGGGGTTCTTTTCGCCTTTCCCTCACGGTACTGGTTCACTATCGGTCGATTACGAGTATTTAGCCTTGGAGGATGGTCCCCCCATCTTCAGACAGGATTTCTCGTGTCCCGCCCTACTTGTCGCACGCTTAGTACCACCGGTCTGATTTCGTGTACGGGGCTATCACCCGCTATGGCTGCCATTTCCAGAGCATTCCACTATCAGTCCGACTATCACGTGCAGGCTCTTCCCATTTCGCTCGCCACTACTTTGGGAATCTCGGTTGATTTCTTTTCCTGCAGCTACTTAGATGTTTCAGTTCGCCGCGTTCGCTTCG
>NZ_JACHXD010000039.1 GCF_014191875.1 Pseudoduganella violacea | reverse complement strand
TGCATGGCCGATGGCGAACAGTGGGGATGCCGCTATTGTCTCAGGTCCGACTGCCGCGCGGAGCAGCGCCTGATGAATTAATCAGTGCTTCCCTAAGACAAGAACTGGACTCAATGGTTCGCGTGATATACCTTCTGCGACAGTCCGTCGAGGCACGCCCTGCACTGATCGAGGCATGCGTAGGAGGCGAAAGATGGCGCCAGTCGGGGAAAGTTATCACTGACAAAGCAATGGTAGATCTCGCCCAAGAATTGCAAGGTTGGACCGCATCGGTTTATAAATTTGGCTGCGCATTTATACATTTATCGGGAATGCACGACTACAACAGCCGAGATCCACTTTCACTGATATCGAACGACGAACGTGAGGATATTCTGCGGCATTGCCGCTACTATCATTCCGGCCCTGCTAACGACGATGCGAGCTTTGCTGATCTTGTCCCATTCCTTCCGAAAGTGCTGGAGAAGATCGCGGGTAACTTAGAGTGTTACCTTAATGACCTTGAGAATGACCGAACATTGAATATTGACGCCTTTTAACAAGGAAAATTGCGCACAGTACGACCGATGCCAGCCACGAGCTGGCTTTTGGAGTTGAAAGGGGCAGCACGGTGCGGGCTCATCAAAACCGGACGAATATATGACGCATAGCGAATTCAGGCAAATCAGCATCCCACTGGGTGCGACGATCTCACTCACGCGGGAGGATGGCACGAAGGATATCTATATTCTTCGAGGCGATCAGCAGGGTTCATTTTACGAAGATCAAGGCGGTCAGCGTCATAGCGACATCGGGATCTACCTTGAGCTTGCCATTAAGACTGAGGGCGGCTGGCAGCTAGTGTAATCGGCGAAAGCCACAGCAGCACCCACGGCCCGTATAACGGGCCTGGTGCATTAAGAAGGCCAGCGTGGTGTCGGCCAGCGAGGAAAGCGCCGCATGGACAAGCATTACTACGAGTGGAGGAAGATTGGCGTTGAGCGAGCTGCGCGTGCGCTCGCCAACAGCGGCATGCTGTTCGATCTGCCAACCAGTTTTGGTAACGGCGCGGCGGTCTACCGGACTGGCCTTGAAACGCGGCGCGGCGCTTGCTATTTGACGAGCAATTTTGTGAAATGTGGCCTGGGCGATACGTCGGCCAACTGATACCGGAAACTGCCGTGAAAAATATTGCAGACGAGTTCGCTTTTAAAGATTCAAACGGGCGCTGGGTGCCAGGTTTCGCTTCACGGCAAGCAGCAATCGAGGCAGGCCTTGCTCAAGTAGGTACGCAAATCACCACTTCCAGGGTCGAGTCTGGATGCCCGTCTTACTTCGCTCGATTTGAGGTCAAGAGCGTATTGGCGCGAATGATTAGCGGCCTGGCGCAAGGGGAAGAGATTGGCAAGCTGGTGGGCGGTGGGTCTGCTATAGAGCGCCTTAAGGCCATCGAAAGCGCCGAGTTTGGTTTTGAGGATGAGGCAAAGGTCGAAGTAGATCTGCAGATCGATTTGATGAACCGGCTGCAGGCTGCGGTGCATACTTGGATTGTGGAGAACGGTCTCCAGTTTGAACAACCTAAGTTCATCAGTTATATGTCCGAAGAGCTTCATATTGCTGGCCCGGACCTGAACATTCAACTCCCCTAGGAAACATGAACTCTCTTTTTTTTAGAGATACTCAGCTAGAAGCAATCGCTGGTGCGTTGGGCGACACGTCCAGTGGATTGACAGGCGCTGAAATTGGATTCTTGCTCAAAGCCAGCCAAATTTCCGACGTTGATCCTACTGCGACCAAAAGGGTTCGGCTATACAACGCTTTTGCCGGTGATCAAAATCATCGGAAAAATAGAGTGCACATCTTAGCCTTCATACGCAAATCTATGAAGCCTGAGCGTTATGTGTCAAACCCTGAGCGCTTCGAGCTAATGCGTGGCCGACTAAACCAAGCTTTGCTGTTTGCGGGATTAGCAGTTGATCATAGCGGTATGCTCCAAGAAGTGGCCCATGCGCGAACGATCTCAGAATCCCGGCTTCGAGCAGAAGCGCTACGGGCAGACTTGGTCAAGCGTGGCGTGCATGAAGACGTCTTAAAATTTTGCAAGGAAGAGCTCTTGGTTAGTAATTATTTCCACGCCGTCATGGAAGCTGTGAAGAGTGTGATGGACAAGCTTCGCTACAAAAGCGGTCTCACCGACGACGGGGCGTCCTTGATTGATAAGGCACTGTTGGGAGAGCGTCCGTTGGTCCGTATCAATGCTTTATCTACGGAGAGCGAAAAGAGCGAACAAAAAGGTTTCGCTAATCTCCTGAAGGGAGTGGCTGGGATGTTTAGAAATACGACGGCCCACGAGGCTCGCATACATTGGAATATGTCCAAAGATGACGCAGAAGACTTGCTTTCGATGACGTCTTTAATTCATCGACGTCTCGACAAGGCCCATACCTAGGAAAACGCTGCAATAATACTAGAACGAAAAGACTTTTTGCCTCATTTTCTTACCGTCCTCGACCAGGTATCCACAAGGCCAAGCTGGAGGTAGTTGGCCATAAGAGCCGCGAAGTAGCTTATCAGGGATAAGAAGAAAACATGAGAATAATTTCCATACGGCCCGGTACGACAGAACCTGATGCCGACGAAGCTGAGCATGCGTTTGCAACTGCCGCTGCATTCCGGGTAGCGGCAGCAAGGGCCATTGAAACAAAAGTTGTAAATGATAAGTTTCAGAGTGCGCATGTGCCCGCCGTTGTATGCGCCGCCTTTTCAGTTGAGCTTGGAATGAAGGCCAGGATCATATCTGACGGGAATAGGGCCGAGTATAAGAAGCTGAAAGGAACGGCTAGTCATAGCTTGTTGGCCCTGTTCCACCTCCTGTCGAAAGATGATCAGAACTGGTTCATTGAAGGTTCGGGTCATGAAAAAGCAAAATTCATGGAAGCGCTCGATGCGGTAAGTAGTGCCTTCGTTGATTGGCGCTACGTGTACGAGCAAGCCGAACGAGCGATAAACTTTTCATTTCTCAGTAAGTTGTCCGAGCTGGCAACCACGCTGCCGGCTGCGCCATAGGTCAAGGAAAATCGGCATAAACCGTTTATAGAGAAGTGTATTCACCATGACCTCAGCTAACATTTTGAATTTCGTAGCAGCAGTCTTAGGGTATCAGGCACCATTGTCCTTTTCAAAGGTAGTTACTCCTTGCAGCCATTCGAAGGTGCGGCATGGGGTAGTGATGCTGTGACTGCCAAAAACGAGAAAATCAAGCGAGAGAACGAGAAGCGAGTAGTGCTACAGCGGCGCGGGCTTGGTCTCATCTGCGTTAGCTTTGTGATACAGATGGTCGCGGCATTCTTGTGAGATATGATCCGCCTGGATTTCATGGACACTTCGGTGCCAAGAATCTGGCTGCCGCGATTGGCGGGGCGAAGGCACCGTCTTCAACGATCTCTCAGCGTGCCGAGGGTTTGAGCAGGTTGTCCAGATGCATCGTGGGGCGCACCGTGGCACTGGCCAGACCGGCCTGCCGAACGGCCGCCTCGACACTCGCATTGCCGATGATGCTCGGCTCGGGGCAGGGCGCCGACCGGCTCGCACTGGCGAGTTTGAGCACGATGAAGTGTAAGCCTGCATCGGCCAGGGTAGTGGCCGCGTTGCGCGCGTGGGCGGCCATCGTGTCGGCTGGCCCGGTGGGAACCTGCAGCACGGCGTGGCCCACGCCAGCGCTAGCTGCGTGCAAAGCTTCGGCATCGTCAAGATCGGCTTCGACCCATTCGACGTTCTCCGAAGGGAAGTTAGGCGCGCGAGACAGCTTGCGTATGAGCGCGCGAACCGTAAGCGTAAAGCCAGCGCCGTCTTGAGCCCAGGGCTGAATTGATTGATGATGACATCACACCGCTGGGAAGCGGCGTGTTTTTTAAGCCGA
>NZ_JACHXD010000038.1 GCF_014191875.1 Pseudoduganella violacea | reverse complement strand
TGGCCGATGGCGAACAGTGGGGATGCCGCTATTGTCTCAGGTCCGACTGCCGCGCGGAGCAGCGCCTGATGAATTAATCAGTGCTTCCCTAGGAAAATTAACCACGATCAGAATCCTCTCACGATGCTCGACGCGTGGTTGCAAAAATAATTTTCCTCTGCTTGCAGATTTGGTTCCTCTGGTGGCTTTTCCATTATTAAAAAATCATCCCAACCTCAGCATGCCGGAGCGACCACTCATCGAACTCTCAGTCTAATATGTGCAGCATGCTGCACATTTCTTCATCATTTATCGATAATGTGCAGTATTCTGCACATCATGGATACCCTGGAAATTGGCAAAATCATCGCACAGCGGCGGCAAGAGCTAGCGCTAACACAACAAGAAGTGGCAAATAACGCCAGCGTCAGCAGGCGTACCTTAAAACAGAACGTGAGCCCGTCCGATACCACCGCAGGCTACGTCCTGCGCGAGCTTGCGAAGGATTCGCACGCTTGGCGAATAGATTGGTTCGGCGCGACGACTTATGCGGAGCGCTACCGACGCTCCAGCCAGCCCCTGATCGATGTGCAAATTTCCCAAGTCCCAGAGGGCATTACGGACTTCCACGAGTTCTTCGGCCGCCGCAAGTCGCAATGGCCAAATACGCGACGCCTAAGGCTTCCGGTAGGCTTTTTGCCGATGCTGAAAATTGGTGACATCTGGCGAGATGGCAAACGCTGCGAGAGTCCCGACTACGAGATTGCCACGTTCGCCGAGTTGGAAACCACCAGAGACGTCTGCACCCTGATCAAGGCGGGGCTGCCGGACGAAGCCACCGGACAGTATTTTCTGCCGCTCGACATTCACCCATACCATGTCAAATTCACGCAATCCTATTGCCTCCATATCGAGCACAGTGACGGCAGCATCGTGATTCCGTGCACCGAGCTGCTGCGCTTCTATTTCGGCTCAACCAGCACCCTTGTGTCACGGCTTTTTGATGCTCCATTCAAGCAAGAGAACTTCTGGATTGACCATCAAATGGACGGAACAGGTTCCGCTAAAATCCATCTGGCGTCCGGTATGTCCGGGCGATCCGCGACTGATATCGGCCGCATCACTTTTTCGAAGACTGGCCGTCAGGCCGCCGAGCTAGTCGGGAACTCCTGCATCGCCGCGACCGCGCGCGGCGAATCAGCGTACGTTAAAGCGATGTTCCCTTTCAGTGGAAAAACCAACTTGTCAGCCTCGGGTATTTGGCTTCCGTTCAACGGCAAGGAGCGCGGGGTCTTCCTCGTTTTCAGGCTGCGCTCATGCTCGCATCGCTTCCCCTTCTCGCGGCTCCATTACACTTCCGAATGCGTGCAGGCGCGATCCACAAAAACGACAGCCGGTGCGGCGTGGCCGGCACCAGATGCCTCTCCGGCGTTTTCGCGTCAGCGCAGAGACTCCAAGCTGCTTTCGGATCGCGAGCCCGACAAATCGAAGCAACCACGAAAGCTGGACCTTGCCAGCGAAGAGATGCAGTTCCCCGACTTAGCTCGTAAGCCCGTATCTCGGGTCGATAGCGAGGTCACACCAACGATACGGCTCTCACAACAGGGCATGTCCATCATCAACAGCTCTTCGGTTGGCTGCGAAGGTTCCATGGCCACGATCCAGCCCATTGAGCTATCGGTGGCTGATGCAGGTACGCTGACCAGCAACATCACGACATCATTCCCGCACGTCGTCATTTTTTATCAGGTACTCCAGTACCTCGCCAAGCAGCCCGGCTTCTTGTCCGTGGACGTTGTTCGGCTAAGCCCACGGCAACGGCACGACCACCTGTCCATGATGCCGCGAATCGTCGATGAAGACGGAGAGCTTCTGGATGCATGCGTGATTGCCCAACCGGCTCCAGGTGAGCCCAGCAAAGTATCCACGCGGAACCGCCATATTTCAGTCGCTCGCGCCCAAGAGCTGCATCGAACGTGCTATCTCCTGATCCCCGAACCTGACGACAAAGAATCGTTTTCGCTGCACGCCATCATGGACTGTTCTCGCGGTATCCGCACCACGGATGACCTTCTTGGCGCGATTGCGCTGCACTTCAGTACGCCGAGCTCCTGGAATGCAGCTCTTCAGCTAAACGAAGGCGTGACGTCGGCGAAGTTTGTCACTAACGAGAGCCGCGATAGCGCCGCAGAAAAGATAGCCGATGAGCTTTGGGCAAAGATGGACCGTTTCATCCACGCTGGGTCCCGCTGATCCTGCCCGTGCAGGCATTCGATATGACCAACCAGACCAAGCTAAGTGCACTGGTTCTGCCCGCAGCCCGATCTTTTATCACGAGCAAGCGCCAAAGTACTGACGAACGCCCTCATCGGCGTTCTACTGACCTCTACCCATTGGGCCGTCTACTTTAGTAGCGCTGAGCTCTTCCTCAAGCAGCTTGTAATCGGACTGGACAGATTCGACAGTGCGGCCAATGTCACCTCGCGCAAGCTCCTGACGATACTCTGCCGAATCGGGCAACTCTGAATTACTAAGTTCGGCATCAAATGCTTCAATGTGTATTAGTAGCCATTGAAGATTGTCGATTGTGCTGAGAAGTGCCGTAACGGCACGAGCACTACCCACCTCGTGCACAGGGATAGCCTGGAGAGCCCTGATGATATGTTCTGTGCTGGACTTTTGGAATTCGGCAAGGCGTCTTAAGCCGTCATATGGCCGGATACAAAAAATGCGCTCAATCAAAGCGACATTGGATGACGCAGCACTACAGATTGCAAGAACTGCTGCGCTCTTGCCAGCCCGGTCCCGATCCTGCATAGCTACAGCCGTGTTATGTGCGTGCCGCGCTTGGCGTTCGCCAAACATAAACGCCCCGAAGATCGCCGCAATTGATCCTATCGCCTGCACCCAACTTGCCGCCTCACTGGATTTGAATCCCTTTGCAGGATCATCCAGAACAGCAGCCAATGCCGACAGCATAAACGTGAATGCGATGACGATGATGAAGGCCAGGATGTATTCCGCTACTTCTCTTTTCCAATTTTTTTTAGGCTGCATACCCGAGCACTTTTCTTAGTATGTCTCGCTCCGTCTTTACCTTGGCCAGCTCACGGCGCATACGCTCGTATTCGTCCAGCGATACCTTCTCAGTGCCAGCAGGGTCCGACTTACTGGTGCCGGCGATATCGCGACACCACCGGCCAAGCAGATCTGGGCCAATGCCAAGGTCCCGAGCTATGCCGGCCCTGGTGGCTCCGGGCTGGCCGACCAACTTGACCGCTTCTCGCTTAAACTCTTCTGTGAAATTCTTGCGTTCCCGCTTCATACAAAACCTCCGTTGGTGACATCATACCTTTCGGAAGTGTCCGTCTAAACGGGGGAAGGCCACATTTACGTCGATTCTTGTGAGCCCAATGCCAGACTAGTTGCTCGCCGCACTTCGGGACCATGTCTCGACCACAGTTCTGACAAATGCCAGTCGCGCCAGGCGACGGGCGTGCACGTTTCCATTCACAATCGCGATATCCATAGCTCTCCGCGAGCCGATCCGGTATCAATCTCTTCAATCTCGATCGCAGCCTTCAAAAAATCACACATTGTAACTAGATAGGCTGACGGTCGTCGTCAACCCGCAACATTCGATCACTCCTTGTCAAACTTACCCGAAAAATTTCCTTCTTGCATTCCCGAAGTAAAAGTTCCATGATATTTTTCGATCAATTTATTTCATGATTTCGCTGGAACCATCGTCGACAATGAATGCGCAACTCTCCCCGGCATCAAGCAATGCCAGTAAAGCAGGCACCGATGTAACGAAGCTGCTTAAAGGCCGTGCATCACAGGAATTTGTAATCGGCGTCATGGGCGCAGTAGGTTGCGGCCTTCCACGTATCGTTACTGAGTTTGATGAGCAGCTGCAGAAATTGGGGTACAAAGTCGTTCGCATCAAAGTTAGCGATTTTATTTCGATCCAGATCGATAACGGAACCGTCACCATCCCAACGGACGACAACTCCAATCGGTTCTTGAAGTACCAGAGCGGCGGCAACGAACTTCGGCGACTCTTTGGTAACGAAATCATGGCCGAGTATGCAGTAAGCCAGATTGGACGGCATCGCTTAGTAATCGATCCCGAACTGAAGGATTTGGCCAAAGAGCCGCCGAGAGTCGCTTACATTATTGACCAAATCAAACACCCGGCTGAAGTTGCGCTACTGCGCACCATTTACCGCAACAATTTTTACTTGGTTGGTGTGATGAGCCTGGAAGCCAATCGTAAGACTCGACTAACTGATGACGGACTTCGCCCGGCCGTAATCGAGGCAATTGTCAGTCGCGATCGGAAAGAGGGAGCAAAGTTCGGCCAGCAGCTGGAGAAGGCCTTTAAGCTTGCGGACTACTTCATGCACCACCCACTCGGAGACAAAGAGCTGGTGCCCGCACAAGTTAAGCGCTTCTTAGACCTTACACACGGGGACAATGCGATCACCCCGACCAAGCACGAACATGCCATGTATGTAGCGTACTCGACTGCAATGAAGTCGAGCTGTTTGTCGCGTCAAGTTGGAGCCGCGATTACAGACCGCTCTAGCCGCATCGTCGCGGTTGGGACGAACGATGTTCCCCAATACAAAGGCGGACTCTATTCCGGGGACGGCCCGCTTGATGATCGCTGCTTCCAGTCGCGGAAAATTTGTGAAAACAGCGCTGAGAAAAATCGTCGTCGCGAAAAGATCAGGGCGGGCATTCAAGAAAAGTTCGCAGATGTCTTTAAGGACCCGAAGATGGCGAAGGCTGCTCTGGCAAAAGTCGATGAGATCTCGGAGTTCGTATACGAGCAGTCGGGAATTCCAGACTTGATCGAGTTCTCACGTGCAGTTCATGCGGAAATGGATGCGCTGATCTCCCTATCTCGGGGTGGGGGCGGATCGACCGTAGGCGGCAATCTATACGCCACCACATTCCCATGCCATAACTGTGCTCGTCATATTATTGCGGCGGGCATTGATAAGGTCTATTACATTGAGCCTTACGAAAAAAGCCTCGCTCCCGAAGCTCACAACGACGCGATCGAGGTCCTGGATCACGACGACGGGGTAGAAGCAGCACCATCAAAGCTTCGTTTCGTGCACTTCTCAGGTGTTGGGCCGCGCATGTACCCTGAGTTCTTCCAACGAGAGACACGGAAGAACGACGCGGGCGAGTTCATCTCAAGCAGCACAAACATAGCAGGAGGACTTCCGCTGAAGATCGTTCATGAATACATCGACTCTCACCGGGCGTTTGAGGTCAAGGTTGCATCCTTGTTCGAGGAGCATTTCCCGCCGCCGCAACCGTCCGTTGCAGCTGCGCCGACCTTAGTTCCGGTCACTGGCGGATCGGCCAACGACCCACAGTAGATGATGAGAGTGGTAGCATCAACAGACGTTTTTTGGCGGCGGAGATTGATGCTTTACAACAAATTTTTATTCGCGTGTGCGAAACGAAATTGTTCTGCTAGAATAATTTGCAAGACGGCGAATGATGTATAATTTGCGCCTCACCAAAAATGCATTGCAAAATGGTGAATCAAACGGAGCCCAACATGTCCAACAATCGTCAAGACGAGAAGCAACTTTCGCTAGACTTTGAGCGAGGACAGTTTGATCAATGCGTGCAACGTGCTGTTACTCTACAAGTAGCTAGCCGCATCGTGCGATCACACCTTGAGCTCGTCGTTAACAATCCGCGCATTGACGCTCCGCTTTCCCCAAACTCGTCTGAGATCACAAGTATCTTGGCAATGCAGGCGAAATCTCTTAGCTGGTAAGCAATTGCCTGCTGTTTCTGTTCCGATTGGGACCCGTTCGTCTGCACCATCCTGGTCTGCCGGGAGCCATTTTTGAGTGTGCAGACGTCTGCACACTATCCGAGCCGCTGTCAGGTTGCCCCCCCCTCCGTCATGGACACTTCAAAAACGGCGGCAAGAGACATAAGCATGAACACGATAATCATCGCAAGAATGTACTCCGCAACCTCTCTTTTCCAATCTTTTTTCCTAGTATATAAACCTTTCTAATTTTTTTGGGGAAAATCCTATCACGACAGTTTCGGCAGCGGCCCGCCGCTGACCTCACCGTCAGTACGAGCAAATCCCCCGCTAATCTGCCTGAAGAAATTTAGCCCACTGCATAGAGTTGATGCGCCGTCGGATGAAACGTCGCAAACGCTTCCGATGCTTCGCCTCAATATCTCGTAGCAACAAAGCTCGCATTGCTGCTTGCTCCTCCGCGCACGGCCCAACGGGTAAATGCTCCAGGACGCTCACGGCAGCTTGGAACCAGTAAGGAGGGCTTGCGAAGTCCCTCATCAGCTCCGAATACCGACAACGATTCGCTCGGAATATTTCCTGAAAGCGGCCGGGCCAATCCAGCAGATACCACGTCGCCACTTGCAGCAGCGCGTGCCGCTGCGCCACTCCGAAGTGTTCAAATGGTTCCCTTGCTCGGGAGAGTTTTAACGGGGGTAAGGCAAACCGTTCGCTGGCCACTTCTAACAGTCGCCGCGTCGTCCAGGGCGTAAGCGTCTCGCCAGCGCCGTCTTCCATTGAGTGCAGCGCGTCGCCATGATTGAATTTGGGATGCAAATTGATTGTGTCCACAAATTTATTTAT
>NZ_JACHXD010000037.1 GCF_014191875.1 Pseudoduganella violacea | reverse complement strand
CGCGTCAAATCGAACGGAAATATGCTTGATCGGCTCATAGTTCCACCTTTTTTGCGCACCAATCTCGCTAAAAGGGTGAATTGATCAGCGCTTCCTTAGAACTGCCATCATCTGCCCCGGCAACTCGTTGTCGGCTAATAAAGTCATTGCGGCCTGGTGTTCCAGTGAACGCGACCGCACTTGCCGGATGAATATTTCGCGATTGTACATTTCCAGTTACTCGATATGCTAATGTTAAAAACGGTTTATATCGTTTTACATCATATGCAGGTGCACAGCATTCTATCGTTTATATATGCGCTTGGCGAGCGCAACACCTTTTCGGTCGGCAGCTACCTTCTCTGAGGAGATCAGTTTTTTTCAGGCATAGCCGAGATTTGACACATCGCTCCGGTCAACATTAACATCATCAGAGTAAACGATTACAGTGCGCCGCACGCAAGCCTGGAAGAAATCAATCGGTGCACCAAGTTCCCCTGTCTGATAGACATATGCAAGGTTGCGCTGCGCCTGGCAGTCACGGCTCATCGCCTTTTTCTCAAGTGAGCGAAAACCTTCGTCTGCAATTGCATGAGCAGCGCTTGCCACGAGGAAAAAATAAAGCAAATATCTTCATTTTATTTAAACCATTTATATAGTATTTTTCATTTAATGATAGGACGAAGGGCGGCCGTGAGAAGCACTTCCAGATCTGCCACGGTAAGCGTCGCCTCCTTGTCCGAGCCAGTTTGAACTACAGCGATTTCGTCTGTTTCTATGCCGCGCATCTTTCTACTCTCGTCTAGAAACTTGCGTACACGTTCAATGGCCTCTATGGTTACGCGTGTTCCCTTGATTATTAATTGCCCGCAACCGGGGCTGGATACCACATCGCGTATATCCCATTCTCATCGTTTGCGAGGTTGAACGCGTGGCGCTCGAAAAAACGATGACGCTCATCCCCGCAGCACAGCAGCTTGATTGGTTCGACGATGTCCGGATCAGCCTTTATGCTCTCGATTAACTCGCTTGCTTTGCCTTGGCCACGTGCCGCGGGATCGGAATAGAGAAACACCAGTTCTGCGTGCGGTGGTCGATAAGAGACACCACTATTTCTAGCGACGATAGCGAAAGTTTCAACGTTCTTTCGGACCACTAAGTGGCCTCCTTTCAGGCCCAGGCGGATGTTTCGCGGGAAGTCCGGCGAAGGATCATCAGTGAACTCGCCTATATGTCTGGCAAGGAAAGTCACGATTTCGCCGTCGTCCATCTTAGTAAAATCCAGCATTGAATTTCCGATGGTACTTATTCTTGGATATCCGTCGTTTTTGCGCCACACATCTTCGGCCACATCTGTTCAAGCGCATAATTCTCTTTTGGGCTATCAATTTGCATTATCATGCCATCTGCTGTGGTGTAGAAGCGTTTGAACCCAGTGTACGCTCCGTAGGAATTTTTACCATTCACTTCCCCGCAAAGAACCGGTAAGGTTGTTCCGCTAACGAACAGTCCCCTATATTGCACGCTGCTTGGATCTTTGAAGTCTTTCGTCAACGCCTGCTTTGCCTGTGCCACGAAGTTTGTGTAGTTGCCGTTGGCCATTTCCTTGCGTTCTCGCTCGAACTTCTCGCGGTCACTAAACAACTTGGTCAGCTGAGCGCCCTTGATCGCCTTATCACCTTTGCCGAGTGAAACAATCCGACGGCTTTCGCGGTCAACACCACAATATGTTGGCGGTTTCCCATCGACGCCCGGCCAAGTTACCTGCATAACCTGTTCGGTACTCTCTGTCTCGTCGATCGCTGCCTCCAAGTGGCGCGCAGCTAGTTTTGTTAATACCGTTTCGCAAATGGTGGCAGCGCCATTTAGACTAAATGGCGCCTGGGCCGTAGGCGCGGTTGGTATCGACGACGTATTGGGTGCGGACACGGTTGTCGGCACCGTTTGAGCCTTAACGGTTTTGACACACTCCGCTCGTTTGGTCGCACTTTTCAAACCATTGCAAGCCTCGATCAGCACGTTTGTTTGTGCGCTTGCTGCGGTGCCCGTGAGCGCGAATACCATTGCTAGCGAAATCTGAACAGCTCGGATTAGGCAACTGAGAGAGGTCATTGCTTTCCTTGCAAACAGTTTATACTGTATTTTTGGTATTTTTCGATCAAAGCCGAGTGGCACCCACAGGGCAATTTTCAGGACGGGTCTCATTCCAAATCTTAACAAGTGATCCTTTGGATTTAGTGTGCCAAAATTCAATCAGCCTTTGTTCCCGACTGCCTATCGAACCTGCCAGCAACGAACAGTCTTCTATCGAAAACGATGCATCAATATCGCCTTTTGTAACATGGAAATGAGGCGGAGCATGTTCCCGAGGACGTATTTCAATTTTCATGCCCTTTATTCTACCCACCTCGTGCTTGGCCTCGTAAAGTGCCCCATCGGCCGCGATGGAATACCCTTCTGTAAAGAGGCTATCAAGGCATTCCGATAGTTGGGCAAGGCTTACGGCACTACTGCATTCATCCAATATCTGGTCGATACGCTTCATGTCATTTTCCTTCGTCCTACAGATGCTGGTGGGTTAGCATTCGTGCGAGTTTTGATCTGGCACGCGCGTCCTGTTCCGCGTCGGCTTCAAGGTCGATCAAAAACCACGCGATACCTGTTGCAAATGCGGTTCCTAACCATTCCAATGATAGGACCAGAATATCCGGAGCATTCGGCTGGACCTGTCCTAAGTTAGTCGAGTAGAAAATTCGCCGCGCTTTGCCATTTCGGAAGTCGTTGGATTCGGACGCGCCAGTATGTAGGACTCCACAGCGTGCGCCCCAAAGATCAGCTGCAGTAGCACCTGATAAAAGGTCTGGATTTCTGTCGATCATGTACTGCTGCACCCACGCTTTGAAGCCCTCATTGCCGACGGCCTCCTTGTCGCTGGCCACCCACGCCAACTGATCGATAGCTGCGAAAAGCAAGATTAGCGTTGCCTCCTTATGGCCGTTCTCGCGAAGACACGCGATTGCCGCTGTATGGCGCATCCCGAACTCCATCACCGGATGTAATGTCGACATTGTCTTTTCCTAGCGCTTCTTGTCGGCGGCCTGGCTCTCATCCTCGGTCAGCTGACGACGATGCAGGTAGACCCCACCAGTCCTGGTCGGAACCGTCTTTAGCGTACCATCGCTTCCGGCACCGATGAGGCCAATCGTTTCCCCCTCGTCTGTGAGGCCAAACGCTGCAACGTTCCAAACGGTAGTCTCATGTTTGAAGTACCAGTCCTCAGCCGGCATGATTTGAATAATGCGCATTGATATTTCCCGCTACGAGGCGGCCTTTCAAAATGGATAGACACCATGCCTACCCCCTCAACGCCAAGGCCCGGTCAGGCCGGGCGTAGGTCACTGCTATGGACGATTTTCTTATTCGAAGCGGGCAAGTCGTTCAATTTCAATTAAACCATTTTGCGCCCAAGTATAGAACTCACTTACAGCTGCCTTGGTGAGTTCGAGTTCCTCGGCATTGTCGACTGGGGTCATTTGCGCCAGGACTTGCTTCAACACTGCGGCAACATCAAGGTGCGTGTCGAGCAGCTTGCGCCTGCCAGCCATCATGATGATCTTAAGTTCATCACTCATCGGCGCTTGCAAGTCCGAGTTTCGCTTCCACACCTCGATCAACTCCCGCACCGCCTTAGTATCGAATTCCACTCGCATAGATTTCCTTGGTCAAAAACGCTCAATTGCGTGAGCCGGAGTCGTCCTGGTGAGAGCCATCAACTCCAAACCACCAGATGGAAAGCATTTTGTGCCCCCATATGCCTACTAAGCAGACGAAAGCTGTCATTGCGATGTAGCCAATACCTGCATATGGGTTTCTGGATCAAACCTTGTGCCGGTACGTTTGAGCCACGCGGCCGCAGCCAGGGCGGCCTCGCGTTCTATATTCGAAAATTGGGACAAAAGGCGCCTGCGCGCCTGTGCGGCGTAGAACTCATGGCGTTCGATCAGCATTACTCTTACTGGCTGCCACATTTGGAAAAGTACGGTGCCCATTACAACTTCCTAGAAGAAGACGTTTTTGGCTACTTCCCACTCTCGCTTTAAAAGCTCTCGTCCTAACCTAACCGAATTGTCGGCGAGTGCCCTCCAGCTGGTACCTGGCAATGCACTGGGATCGAGCAACTTCCACAAACTGCTCAGAAATTCTTTGTCAGCATCTTCAAATTTGTTCTTGCGAGGATTTATACGCAGCTCGATCCGATGAAGGATGACTCTCGCCTCATTAGACAGCTTCTCGGCATTAGGGGCCATCTGCTGGCGTTCAGTATGAGGCGCTTCGTTAAGCTCATTGCGTGCAGTCATCCAGCGATCCGCTGCGCCAATGTATGCGGCGATATCCGCGCGTAATTCGTTGATCCATTCCTGCCTGAACTCAGAAATTTTTGTCCTACGCGTCAGCCATGCTGCAACGATTGCGCCCAACGCGATCGCAATTCCGCTCCAAATTGCAAATGAAAGTACATCCATCATGTTCGTTTCCTTCTAAATATTGATCTTGCGATGACGGGCCAGCAAATCACTTGCGCCGGTCCTGCGCACTCCAACACTACGGCCACAATCAGGGCATTTGCACCGCCCATCGCCAAGCAGTGCAGGCCGTTGCCATGTCGGAACTCGGAAACAATCCGGTTTGATCCAAGGCACCACGGCCAGACGTCTTTGGTCAAGACAGACATGGTCGGCGTCTTACTTGAAAATATGAAAGCACAGAGCCAAAATAAAGCTGACGCCAAGCACGTGCAGCGCATACTTCTTTCGCATAAGTGCCATTGTTTCAGCTGCCAAAATGCCCAGTCCTAAAATTCCAAGCATTATTTTCCTAGGTGTTTGTTAAGCCGTTATCAGGTAGCAAAGCCATGCTGAAGGCTTTGATCGCTGTGACGACTTTGTCGTTCGACCAGTAGAGTGGACGCTCCTTGCCATTGAATGCGATTTCGGCAGCTACACAGGACTTCTCCCGCACCGTGTTATCCGAGTTCAGGAAAGCGTGCAGCGGCATACGCGCCAACTCTGTGGGCATCATGCCAGTACCGTAGATGGTGGTGAGCAGGGCGACATTTCGGACGGGAGACTCTCCAGAAACGGCAGCGACTTTTAGCATGTGGCGCAGCTGCGCTTCTTCAATTACTGGGGCTTTAGCCATTCGTTTTAATGTGAAAATTAAATGTATTCAGAGGCCTGTTGTTTTATGGTACATGTTATTTATCCTCCAAACAAGCCCAGGCCTCAGCCCTCGGAAATGCCCGTGCATGATGGATGCCCCGTACTGTCCTGCTTAACCGGAATCAGGATCGCACCAAGTCAACGACTGCCTCGATTGTTAATCAGATGAATCAGAACTATCTTAGCCGGAAACTATGGCTAAGATTCGATGTAGCCAAGATCATCTCTGCCAAATATCCCCGAAGATATGCAAAACCACCTTCGCTCGGACCAAAGTGATACCCATTTCGACCAGCGTTACCGTCAGAAACACTCTCGACCGTTCCAAGTTCATCGACGAGGCCGAGCCTCAAGGCATCTGGCCCACTCCAGACCTCACCGGTCCCGTAGTCCACATCCGTCTTCAGGTGACTACCTCGACGCCCTTCAAGCTCTCGAACAAAAGCTTGGCCAATCCCCTCAACCAGCTCATGCGCCTTGGCGTCCGCCTCACTGGTGACGGGTGTGAACGGATTGAGAAACGCCTTCAATTTCCCTGATGCATAGACCCGCTGCGAGACCTGCAACTGTGCAATCGCCTTGTCCAGCTGCCACGGTGCCAGGATGGCGCCGATTGAACCCACCAGGCTATACTTGCCGGCCACAATGCGATCCGCCTGCATCGCCGTCATATACGCCGCCGATGCCCCGATGCTGCCGATCACCGCAGTCACTGGCTTCGGATATCTTTTCTTGTAGATAGCAATCGCGTTACCAATCCGCTCCGCCTCAACCGGCGCACCACCAGGGCTATCGATGGCCAACACGATGTGCTTGACCCTTGGGCTTTCAAAGGCTCGTGCCAGCGCCGGCACCACCTTTTCCGCCGAGGCGAGCTTGCCCTCAGCCATTTCGCCCTTGATCTCGATGATGCCGATGACATCCCTGAACGGCCCCAGCGTGACGCCGGACGTTTGGGCCAGGAAGAATCCGCCGAAGAGCAGTGGCACGGCGATCATGGCCAACTTCAAGCCGATATTCCATCGTCTTGCTGACCGCCGCTCCTTGGCCAGTTGCTGCTGTTCCTCACGAAATGACTGACGCTGCTCGCGCATTTCCTGGATGAGCTGCAAAAACACCGCGTCGGTGCCTTGTATCGAGCTGGCTGGATCAGATTCCTTGTTCATGGACATGTTCTCCTTGCTCAGAACTAGCGAGTGCAGCGGCCACCGAGGCCAAGCACAACAGCACCGTAACCTAGCTTGCCGCAATCCTTATTTATTGAAGTAGGCTGATCCGTACTTTCATCTCTCTCTCGCACTGTTGGTGCATTTTCAGCAATGATTGTCTCCAGGTTTTTTTCACGCTCAGCTATAGCCAATCTTGAAGTTGCCTCTTGAATCTTCGAGATTCGGCACTTAACCTGAAACGAGTATGGATATTCGCTGGTTGCAGTAGATTCACGCTGCACGTTCGCAACACTACACAATTCAGATGTGACTACTCTAAAAGCCCGTTCGTCCTCAGACTCCCCAAACTCAGAGTGCAACACAAGTATCTGTGAATTCTTACATTCCTTTACAACAAACATTAGTGCCAGTCTTCCATATATATCTGAAACGTTCATTGTTCCGGATGGCACAAAAATCTTTCGGGTTAGATGATAGTTTGTCATTGGCGAAAGATCGCATACTGAATCATCGGTTGGTCGCCCAGACAATGACACCGCGTTCGCTTCAACAGAGCATGCCATTAATAAACAATAAATCAAAAACAAAATTTCCCTCATATCATCCTCCGGAGAAATTATGAAATTTACCTTTACACTGTTCTTTGGCTTTGCAATTGGAACAATTATCGCAATCAACCAAAGCATCGAAATTATCCTTTTCACTACCATCCTTACAGGTTCTTTAGTATCCATCCTTTACTTCCTGCTTTTGATGGTGAGAAAAATTATAATTAAACTGTTGCCGCAGAAGAAGCTCAAAACGGAAACCCTTAACAATCTAGCAGATTCATCGCTTTTAGGGTTTGACCACCAAGGAGCACTAAAGATAGAAAGTTTGCAGGTTGATGACTAGCACTCATTTTTTCCTCTCTCGAAGTTTTTTCAATGAGGAAAAAATTTGATCAACCTTACCTCGCAGAACATCCGGGTCGTTCTTTGCTTGTTTATTTGCATCACCAAATAAGCTTCGCTCAGTAATGAGGTGATTTTGTGAATCCCTCTTAACTCCAACATCTTCAAATTCCTTATCTCGCGCAAGAATTTCCTTCTCTATACTTTTCCCTCTTTTTTCCACGTTTGTGCGCACTGATGGTGCTACTTGGAAGCCATTAGTGCCTTGTGAAGTTTCCGGTTCCACTGGACTTGGGGCAGTTCTATTTTTAACTTTATTCCTGTATGCCGAAATTTCCTTCGCCAGTTCATCTTGATTTCTAATATTCTTTGCCATAATCTCAAACTGATCAGAAATGTCACCAAAAGAACTAGGGAAGCACTGATTAATTCATCAGGCGCTGCTCCGCGCGGCAGTCGGACCTGAGACAATAGCGGCATCCCCACTGTTCGCCATCGGCCATGC
>NZ_JACHXD010000036.1 GCF_014191875.1 Pseudoduganella violacea | reverse complement strand
CGATCAAATGATGCGCCAGACGGTTGGCGCCCTCGTTGAGCCGCTGGTAGCTCCAGCTTTCGCCTTCCGTTTCGAGCGCCACCGCATCCGGCGTCTGCGCCGCGCGCTGCTCGAACTGGCGGTGCGCGAACTGCTCCGGGTAGCTGCGCTGGGTGGCGTTCCACTGCACCAGCACCTGGCGCCGCCCCGCTTCATCCAGCAGATCGATATTGCCGATCACCTGGGTTTCGTCCTTCACCATGGCTTGCAGCAGCGCCTTGAAGCCGGCGATATGCCTTTCCATCGTGCCCTGATCGAACAACGCCGTCGCATAGCCGATGCGGCCAATGAGGTGGCCATCCACCTCTTGCATGTCCAGCGCCAGGTCGAATTTTGCGCTGTGATGGTCGAAGTCCAGCTCCCGCATACTCAGTTGGCCCAGCTCCACCGCGCCCTTCGGCGTATTCTGCAAGGCGAACATGAGCTGGAATATGGGGCTGTATGCCAGGCTGCGGCGCGGATTGACCGCTTCGACCACCTGTTCAAATGGAATATCCTGATAGCTTTGCGCTTCCAGCACCAGATTCCTCACCCGGTCCAGCATTTCGCCGACAGTAGGGTCACCGCTGACGTCAATGCGCAAGGAAACCGTGTTGACGAAAAAGCCGATCAGCGGCTCCAGCTCCAGCCGGATACGGTTGGCCACGGGAGAACCGATCACCACTTCCTGCTGGCTCGCCAACCGGGCGGCCAGCGTACCCCAGGCGCTCAGCAAGGTCATATACAAGGTGGCTTCATGCCGGCGCGCCAGGGCTTTCAACTGGGCGCTGAGCTCCGCATCCAATTCGAAACCGAGGCTGCGGCCTGTATATTCCTGCGCAGCGGGACGCGGCCTATCGCTTGGCAGGGTAGTCAGCTCCGGCGCATCCGCCAATTGCCCCTGCCAGTAAGCCAGCTGTTGCTTCTGCACGCCGCCGTCGAGCCACCGGCGCTGCCATAAAGTGAAGTCGGCATACTGCACGGGCAAAGCCGGCAGAGGGTCTTTGGCGTGGGACGTGCCACCGGCGTAAGCGCGATATAGCTCGCTCAATTCGCGCGTCAGCACGCTCAGCGACCAGCCATCGGAGACGATGTGGTGCACCGTGATCAGCAGCACATGCTCTTCAGCTTCCAGGCGCAGCAGGCGGCCCCGGATCAAGGGTCCCCGGGTCAGATCGAAAGGCGCACGCGCTTCTTCCCTGGCCCAGTGTTCCACGCCGGCGCGGCGCTCTTCGCCATTGCCGCCGCTCAGATCGTGGCGCTCCAGAGTAAAACGGGCGACGTCATCGATGCACTGCAGGGGATTGCCATCAACCACCTCGAAACGCGTGCGCAAGGCTTCATGCCGAGCCACGATGCGGTCCAGCGCCGCTGCCAGCGCTTCCTCATTCAAGCGCCCTTCCAGCCGCAAGCCCAGCGGAATATGGTAGGCCGCACTGGCCTCTTCACCCATCTGGGCTATAAACCAGAGGCGCTGCTGCGCGAACGAGAGCGGCCAGGAACCGGCCTGCTTTGGTCTCGGCGGGATGATCTCGACCGGCAAGCCATCCTTGCTCCGGCTTTTGGCCTGGCGCATCTGCTGCAGCAACGCTTCCTTCTCGGTTCTGCTCAGGTTTTCCAACGGTGCTTTCTTCATTGTTCAAGCCCTATCTTGAGAGATCATGGATTCAAGTTCTTCGGCGCCGTATGCCATCAATTCCTGATCGAGGATGATGCCGGCGAGTTCCGATAGAACGGGATTCGAGAACACTTCAGTCAATGCAATATCCAGCCCCCACTCGCGCCGGATACGCGCGAGCAGTTGGGTTACCAGCAGGGAGTGACCGCCCAGTTCGAAGAAATGGTCATGGCGGCCCACCTGCTCCTGCTGCAATAGTTCGGACCATATGGCCGCCAGCGCCGCTTCCGTGTCGCCTTGCGGCGCTTCGTAAGGACGCTGCGCATAGGCCGCCCCCTCAGGCGCGGGCAAGGCTTTCCGGTCCAGCTTTCCGTTCGGCGTCAGCGGCAGCTGGTCCAGCAGCACGAAGGCCGCCGGCACCATAGGCTCGGGCAGCACGCGCGCCAGTGCGGAACGCAGCGCAGCCAGATCCGGCACGTCCGCCACCAGATACGCCACCAGGCGCTGATCGCCCGGATTGTCCTCGCGTGCCAGCGCTACGGCCTCGCGCACACCGGGCTGGCGCAGCAGTTGCGCCTCGATCTCGCCCAGTTCGATGCGCTGGCCGCGCAACTTGACCTGGTGGTCGTTGCGGCCCAGGTACTCCAGCGTGCCGTCGGCCAGCCAGCGTCCCAGGTCGCCCGTCTTGTACAGGCGCGCGCCGTCCTCGCCGGCGTATGGGTCGGGCACGAAGCGCTCCCGCGTCAGTTCGGGACGGTTCAGATAGCCGCGCGCCACCTGCACGCCACCGATGTGGATTTCTCCCGCCACACCGGCCGGAACCGGCTGGCCATGCCGGTCCAGCACATACATGCGCGTGTTGGCGACGGGCCGGCCCAGCGGAATACTGTCAGGCAGCTCGGGGCCGGCGCAATGCCAGGCCGTCACGTCCACCGCCGCCTCGGTCGGGCCGTAGAGATTGTGCAGCTGGACGCCCGGCAGCTCCCGCAGGAAGCGCCGCGCCAGCGCGGCCGGCAAGGCTTCGCCGCTGCACAGCACCCGTTTCAGGCTGCCGCAGCGCGCCGCTTCACCGCTATCGAGGAAGGCTTGCAGCATCGACGGTACGAAGTGCAGCGTCGTGATGCCGCGTCGCGCCACCGTATCGGCCAGATAGGCTGGATCCCTGTGGCCATCCGGCCGCGCCATCACCAGGCGCGCGCCGCGCATCAGCGGCCAGAAGAATTCCCAGACCGAAACGTCGAAGCTGAACGGGGTCTTTTGCAGCACCGCTTCATCCGGCTGCAGGCGATAGGCTTCCTGCATCCACAGCAGGCGGTTGACGATGCCGCCATGCTCATTCATCACGCCCTTGGGCTGGCCAGTGGAGCCGGAGGTGTAGATCACATACGCCAGGTGCGACGGCGTCAGGCCCAGTTCCGCCACCGGCAAGGCCTGCGCCGACAACTCCAGCCAGGGACGCTCAGCGCCATCCAGGTGCAGGACCGGCAAGCCTTCCGGCAACTCGATCGCTTCAATCGCCCGGCCTTGCGCCAGCAGCACGCGCGGCGCGCTGTCGCGCAGCATGAAGGCCAGGCGTTCAGCCGGATAACCCGGGTCGAGCGGCACGTAGGCGCCACCGGCCTTCAGCACCGCCAACAGGCCAACCACCATTTCCGCGCTGCGTTCCAGGCACAGCGCCACGCGCTGGTCCGGCCCCACGCCCATGGCGCGCAACTGGCGTGCCAATTGGTTGGCCTGTTCGTCCAGCTCGCGATAGCTCAAACGGCGCTCGCCGTCCTCCACCGCCACGGCCTGCGGCCGCAGGCGGACCTGTTCTTCGATGATCTCATGCAGGCACAAGTCGCGGCGGTAGTCGCGCTGGGTGCGGTTCCAACCGCGCAGGATTTGCGCCGTTTCGGCATCGCTCATCAGGCCAAACCGGTCCACCGCCTGCGCATCGTCCCGCACCATGCCGGCCAGCAGCGCCTTCAGGTGGGCTGCGTAACGGCTCACGGTGGCACGCTCGAACAGCGCGGTGGAGAACGTCAGCGCGCCGCTGACAAGGCTCTCCCCTTCCACCAGCTCCAGCGACAGGTCGAACGCGGATGCCGTCAGCTCCAAGGGCAACTCCTGCAACGGCGCGCCGCCCAGCGACAACGAAGCATGCGCGCCCGTCTGCCAGGCGAACATCAACTGGAACAAGGGGCTGTGCGACAAGGCACGCTGTGGTTTCAGCGCATCCACCACCTGTTCAAATGGGATGTCCTGATGGCTCTGCGCCTGTAACACCCGCTGCCTGACCTGCGACAGCAGCGATGCCACGCTTGGGCTGCCGCCGACGTCAATGCGGATCGCCAGCGTATTCGCCAGCAAGCCCACCACGCCTTCCAGCTCCAGACGGTTGCGGTTCGCTACCGGTGTGCCGATCACCACCTCGTCCTGTCCAGCCAGACGTGCCGTCAGCGCGCCCCAGGCAGCCAGCACCACCATATACAGCGTGACGCCATGCTTATGCGCCAGCCGCCGCAGCGCCGCAGTCAGCGCGGCATCCAGCTCAAAGGCCAGGCTTTGACCGGCGTATTGCTGCAATGCGGGGCGTGGACGATCCGTGGGCAGAGTGATCAAGGCTGGCGCACCCTGCAACTGGCGCTGCCAGTAACCCAGCTGGATTTGCCGTACCGGCCCCTCCACCCAGCGCCACTGCCACAGCGTGTAGTCCGCATACTGCAGCGCGGGCATAGGCAAGCTATCGGGCGCGGCACGGTACAGGGCTTGCAGTTCGCGGAGCAGCAAGTCCAGGGACCAGCCATCTCCGATCAAATGGTGCAAGGCCAGCAGCAGCACATGATCCTGATCGTCAAAGCTCAACAGCCTGCCGCGTATCAGCGGTCCCTGTTCCAGGTCGAAGGGTTGGCCTGCCTCGACGCGGCTCCAGCGCTCGATTTCCGCTTCCCGGCTTTGCTGCGGCATGGCCGCGCCGAAGTTCTGGCGCAGCAGCGTGAAATTCGCATCGACGGCAATGCGCTGCATCGGCTGGCCGTCCGGCACTTGCACCGTGGTGCGCAACACCTCGTGCCGCTGGACGATAAGCGTCAGCGCCGCCTGCAGCGCATGGACATCGATCGCCCCGGCGATGCGCCAGCCGCGCAGCATATTGTAGGCCGTACTTGCCTGCCCTCCCATCTGGGTGACGAACCACAGCCTTTGCTGGGCAAACGAGAGCGGCAGCTGCGACGGACGCGCGTCCGAAACCACGTCTGGCAGACTGCTGGCCGCCGCCGCACTGACCAAGGTGGCAAAAGCATGCAATACCGGCCGGGCAAACAGGCCTGCCAGCGCCACTTCCACGCCCAGTTTCTGGCGCAGGCGCGAAACCAATTGCACCGCCAGCAGGGAATGGCCGCCCAATTCAAAGAAGTGGTCGTTGCGGCCCACCTGCTCCAGCTGCAGCAGCTCGCGCCAAAGTTCCGCCAGCGCGGATTCCACACTGCCTTGCGGCGCTTCGTAGCGCTGGTGGGCATAAGCCGCGCCATCAGGTGTCGGCAAGGCCTTGCGATCCAGCTTCCCGTTCGGCGTCAGCGGCAATGCTGAGAGCTGCACATACGCCGCCGGCACCATATGCACTGGCAGCACGGCGGCCAAAGCCTGCTGGATCGCCGACGCGTCGACGTCTGCCTCCTGCGGCACGATCCAGGCCACCAGGCGCTGGTCGCCGTGGCCGTCGTCGCGCGGCAGGACGGCCGCTTCGCGCACGCCCGGCAGGCGGCCCAGTTGCGCCTCGATCTCGCCCAATTCGATGCGGAATCCGCGAATCTTCACTTGCTGGTCATTACGGCCCAGGTATTCCATCTTCCCATCCGCCAGCCAGCGCCCCAGATCCCCAGTCTTGTACATGCGCGCGCCGGCATCGGCGCTGAAGGGGTCGGGCAAGAAGCGCTGCCGGGTCAGGTCGGCACGGTTCAGATAACCGCGCGCCACCCCGGCGCCGCCGACATGGATCTCGCCCGTCACGCCCTGCGCCACCGGCCTGCCATGGGCATCCAGCAGATATAGGCGCAAATCGGAAATCGGCTGGCCGATCGGACTGCCTTCACGCCGCCCGTCCAGATCCGCCGCCACTATCTCACGGTAAGTCACATGCACCGTGGTCTCGGTAATGCCATACATATTGGTCAGCCGGGTAGCCGCGCTGTCCTCCCGCCCAAACCAGCGCGCCAGACTCGCTACCTCCAGCGCCTCGCCGCCGAAAACGATATGGCGCAGCCGGTGCGGCGTTTCCCCCTGCCGGTCCAGGATTTGCTGGAAGGCGCTGGGCGTCTGGTTCAGCACCGTCACGCCGCGTTCACACAGCAGCCGGTAGAAATCTTGCGGCGAGCGCGTGGTGAGATAGGGCACCACGACCAGGCGGCCGCCGTATAGCAAGGCGCCCCACAGCTCCCAGACCGAAAAGTCGAAGGCGAAGGAATGGAACAAGGTCCAGGCGTCCTGATGATCAAAGTGGAACCAGTCCCGGGTCGCATCGAACAGGCGCGTAACGTTCCGGTGCTCGACCATCACACCCTTGGGCTGCCCGGTGGAGCCCGAGGTGTAGATGATGTAGGCCAGACTTTGCGGCGACAGGCCAAGCGCAGCGGCGCTTGGATTCTGCGTGGACAGCTCCTGCCACGGCCGCTGCCCACCGTCGATCAGCACCAGCCGCATACCATCCACTGCCGGCAGCTGCTCGCTCAACTCCGCCTGCGCCACCACCACCACGGGGCGGCTATCCTCCAGCATGAAGGCAAGACGCTCCTGCGGATAGGCCGGGTCCAGCGGCACATAGGCGGCGCCGCTCTTCAGCACGGCCAGAATGGCCACTACCATGTCCAGGCTGCGCTGCATGCAGATCGCCACCCGCTGTTCCGGCTGCGCCCCCATCTGGCGCAGATAATGGGCCAGACGGTTGGCCTGTTCATTAAGTTCGCGGTAGCTCAGGCTATGTTCTTCATATTCCACGGCCAGCGCATCCGGCCTCAATTCGGCCTGGCGCTCAAACAACTGGTTCAGACAAAGACTCTGAGGATAGCTCTGCCCCATGCCGCTCCATTGCTCCAGCATGACGCGCCGTTCTTCATCGCCCACAATATCCAGCCGCCAGGCTGGCTTTTGCGGCGCCTGCTCCAGCGCATCGGCCGTCTGCTCCAAAGCGCGCAGCAGGTAACCTGCAATGCGCGCGGCCCCGACAGGTTCGGCGATCTGCACGCTCACATCGAAGTCCTCGCCCAGATCGTCCACCGACAAGCCAAAGGGATAGTTGGTGCGTTCATGCGCCGACAGCATCTCGATGCCCTGTTCCCAGCCGCTGCCTTCCTGCTGATCCACGCGCTCATTGGCACTGTGGCGGTAGTTGAGCAAGGCGGTGAACAGCGGCACCGTGGCCGGTACGGCGCTGCAGCGCTGGGCCAGCGCCAACGGCGCATGCTCATGCTGCATCAACTCCGCCAGCAAGGCCTGCGTCTGGCGCACGCCATCCAGCACGCCGGTTTCGCCCAGCCGAATGCGCAATGGCAGGGTGTTGATGAACAGACCCATGGCGCGGTCAGCGCCCGCACCGCCCTGCATGCGGCCGAACAGCACGGTGCCAAAGACCACGTCCTCACGCCCCGTACTGGCTGCCAGTACCAGCGCCCAGGCCCAGTGGAACAGGCTGGCGGCACTCACGCCCGCCGCCCGCGCCTGACGGCGCAAGCGGCGCGCCAGTTCCGACGCGAGGCGCTGCTGCACCTCATCCACCCGGCTGCCATCGCCCTTGATATCGTCCAGCCCAAAAGGAGCGGTCGCTTCTTCCACATCGCCCAGCTGGCTGCGGAAGTAAGCCTCATGCTCCTGTGCCTTGCCGGCCTGGCGCGCCACCGCCACAAAGTTACGGAATGGGACCGGTTCATCCAGCTCGAGTGTCCGGCCGGCCTGGATCAGGCCCACCTCGCGGAACATCACGTCCAGCGTGGTATGGTCCAGCACCATGTGGTGCAGCAGCAGTTGCAGCAGCCAGCGCTGCTGCTTGCCGTCGAAAGCCGCAAAACCATGCAACAGTGGCGCCTTTCTCACATCGAGACGGAAGCTGCGCGGATCGGCCAGCGCGCGCAACTGGGCCTCGGTGTCGCCAGGAGGCAGCTGCGGCAGGTCCAGCGCGAACGGCGCTCGGCGCCAGACCACCTGCACCGGCTCCGGCAAACCTTCCCACAATACGGACGTGCGCAGCACATCATGCCGGTCGATCACCTGCTGCAAGGCGCTGACAAAACCGTCCAGACGCTGACGCGAATCGAAGGCCAGAACGGTGGAAGTCAGATACGGATCGCCTTCCGTTTGCAGGAGATGGTGGAACAGGATGCCTTCCTGTAGCGGCGCCACAGGATAAATATCCTGGATGTTCGCCGCGCTGCCGGGAACTGTCGCGGTTATCTGCTCAATTTCGCGCGCGCTCAGGCTCACCAGGGGCAGCATGTCCGGCGTGATGGCCGTGCAGCCAGCCGGAATAGCGTTGGGTGGCACCGCCACCTCGCCGCCTAGCGCCGCCTCATTCACGGCGCCCGCCAGCGCCGCCAGCGTGGGCTGGGCAAACAGCATGCGGATATCGGTCTGCAAACCTTGCTGGCGCAACCGCTCGACCAACTGCACC
>NZ_JACHXD010000035.1 GCF_014191875.1 Pseudoduganella violacea | reverse complement strand
CCCTCGGCTTAAAAAACACGCCGCTTCCCAGCGGTGTGATGTCATCATCAATCAATTCAGCCCTGGGCTCAAGACGGCGCTGGCTTTACGCTTACGGTAAGCTGGCAAACAAGAGGTTGGCTTCCTCACCAAAGGCGAAGCGTCCGCCGATCAGAAAAAACGCATCGGCGCTGCCGCAGCGGGCAATCCCTTTCTGGGCATGGCAATAGACCTCATCGGAATGAACCGCCGGTAGCGACAGATCGCTGCACAGCGAAAACGTCCGCTTGCGCGTCAGCAGAAAACAGTCCCCTTGCTCCAGGCGAATCGGCTGCTGCACGCCGTCCACCGCCAACCAGCATCCGCCCTCGACGATGGCATTGAACTTGATGCCGTCGGGCGGCGGAAAGTCGATGGCCCAGTCGCCACCGGCTCTCAAACCGGCAAAAACGGAACGTTGGGCGCCAAGCAGGGAAAGGACTTCGGATAGGGGATCCATCATTCTGGATGATCTCGATAGAAAATCGGATTTTGCTGCATTCATAGTCCGAAGTCCAGTCGGGATAATGCAAGGAACGGTTTTACCCCGATTCCAGCTCAATCTGCATAAGGACGCTTCATGACCAGCAAACAGATTCCCATCCACTCTGGTTTCGGGGCGCGCAGCAGCGCAGCCGAGGTCCTTGCCGGGCGTGATCTCTCGGGCCGCACGGTCCTCGTCACCGGCGGTCATTCGGGCCTTGGCCTGGAAACGACGCGCGCGCTGGCGCATGCTGGTGCGCGGGTCATTGTTGCCGCGCGTGATGTGGAGGCCGCCCGTGCCAATCTCCCTAACACGGAGGTGGAGCGGCTCGACCTTGCCGACCAGGCCAGCGTGCGCGATTTCGCCCAAGGTTTCCTGGCCCGCCGCCTGCACATTGACATGCTGATCGGCAGCGCCGGCATCATGGCCTGTCCGGAGACCCGCGTGGGGCCAGGTTGGGAGGCGCAGTTTGCCACCAACCATCTTGGGCATTACGCGTTGGTCAATTTGCTCTGGCCGGCGCTCAGGGGTGGCGCCAGGGTGGTGCTGGTCTCGTCGGCTGGACACCACCAGTCCGGCATGCGCTGGGAGGACGTGCAGTTCCTGCATGGCTACGACAAGTGGCTGGCCTACGGACAATCGAAGACCGCCAATGCCCTGTTTGCCGTGCATCTGGACCGGCTGGGGCGTAGCGAGGGCGTACGCGCCTTCTCCCTTCATCCCGGCAAAATTTTCACGCCGCTCCAGCGCCATCTGACGCGGGAGGAAATGGTGGCCGCCGGCTGGATGGATGGCGCGGGTAAGCCCGCCGACCCAAGCTTCAAGACAATCGAGCAGGGCGCGGCGACCCAGGTATGGGCCGCCAGCTCGCCGCAGCTGCAAGGTCTGGGCGGCGTGTATTGCGAGGATTGCGAGGTCGCTACGCTGGATGAAGGGGCAATGCCATCCTTCGTTGGGGTGCGGCCGCATGCGGTCGATCTGGAACAGGCTGAACGGCTGTGGGCGCTATCGGCAGAGTTGACGGGGATCGATGCCTTTGCAAGCGAGGCGCCGAGGTGATCTGCTTCACCGAGTGAAGCGTTCGCCTCATGATCTACTCCTTACGTGGTGCAGGATAGGACCAAACTAGCACTCGAAAGTGCCCGGCTTTTCTAAATTAGATCAACCTTTAACTGGTACTGGCTCGTTGGCGGCCTGATAGAAATGATCCACCGCCGCACTCCCTGGAAGACCCGCGAAGCCGTCGAATTGGCCATGCCGGAACGGGTGCCTTGATTCAACCATCGCGGCTGCTGACAGCGCCGCGGCTATGATCGATGATGCGGAATCGTTCCGCGTCTGTAGGTAAAATCCGGAATCGTCGTGATGGGGATGAACGGATTAAGCAGGGGCTCCTTATTGCGTAAGCGAATCACCAAATGATCGTAGGATTTGCCTGCCTCGGTAGGTAGGTCCGGGCGCGCGCCCACCGTGACGACGAGGCCCTTGTCGGTGGGGTAAGCCGCTTCCAGTTTTTTTGCCTCGCAGGCGTGCCAGAGAAATGCGCCTGGTTTACTCCATTCAAAGGAGATGTGCCAATCAGGGCCATTAACATGCGCTAGGCTCCCGACTTGGCCGTACACGCCGCCGCCGATCAGGCCGCCTGAACCACGCACTTCGAGCTGAATGTCATAAGGGGATTGCTTCGACAGGATCTCGATATCCCATTTTCCGTAGAAATTAATTAACGTAAACATGGTCAGATAGCCTCTCTCTCTCTCTCTCTCTCTCTCTCTCTGGGCATTGGTTAAAAAGGCTCGAGCCCGGTGTGACGAGTGAATTCGCTGCTGAATCCAGTGAGCTCGCCATTATTGGTTAGCGCCCTGAGCGCCTTTCGCCATGTCGCCATCGCACTTGCCTTATTGGGGGCTGGATCGCCGAAGCGCGCCTCGATCTGGGCCCGGTTTGAGTCATTGCGTTGTCCCCAATGCAGGATTCCGTTGACGTTGGGATCGAGTGCTAGCGCAACGGCGAAATCGATCAGTTCCTTGGTTCCGGCCACGTCGGCCAGGCCGGCAACCTCCACGGCGCAGGTCACCGGAAACTTTTGCGGCCCGAGCAGCGCGCGCGTCGGTCCCATGAAGCGCAGAGAAATGTAGCCGACGAAGGCGCGGCCACTGGTGACCTCCTGGCCGATTTCGAATGTCAGCAGCGCATCGACGAAAGCGGTCAGCAGTGGGTCGGTTGCATCAAAAAAGACTTCAATCGACTGCACATTCACCCTACAGCTCAAATCGAGATAATCATGCGTATCCATCACCGCGTAGCTGATGGCCTCGTAGTCCGAATTGCCCTGTTGCTTTTCGAATACCGAAGCGGAAATCATTTGCCAGATCAGCAGACCGGCCTGGCGCTTTTGGGGATCTGGATCGCTCAGCAGTGCAACTCTGATCTGGTTCATGACCTGCCCAAAACGAGGCGCCGCATTACTTTCGATCGAAATCGCTAGTGCTGCGAGAATGGCCAAGAAGGGAAACAGGGCCGCGAGCAAGGCTAATAAGCCGCCGCCGCCAACGGCGGCGACAGCGGCGATGCCCCAGCCTATATCGTTGCCATTGCTGGAGATGAAATCCTTCAGTTCCTGCATGACTGTCTTGATCACCCCGGCAATAAAATTGGCGTCGGAGCAAGCCAATTCTAGAAAGTCGGCCGGCGCAGCCTTGCCTGGATGTGCCGGGTCGGGATCATACGGGTGGCTGGCGCCGGCGGCGGCAAAGCGTGGCCCCTGAATTTGCGGATCGAGCAAATTGATGATGGCACCGACCCGCTCGGCGCGACCGGCCGGAACTGTCGAGTTGGGGACGACGGCCATGGCGACATTACGGCGCTTGGTGACGCCCGCTTGGTGCAGCTTGAAGTGGCCGTGCGGTGTGACGCTGATGGCAATTTGCAGGAACCTATTACGCGACTGTAGTGGGTCCGCCATGGTTGTGTACAGTGGGCTAGCCGTATCCTTTACCTGCGATTTGATGGCTTCCCAGGTCGTCAGGCGCCGCTCTTGGTGCAATGTATATTGTCGCACTGTCGCAATGACGATCGAATAGACGACGCCAAAGCGCCCGGCTGAGACTAAGACCGCATCGAACAGGTCGTCATTGCGCAGTACGGTAAAGTTGTTGGGGCCGCCGAATTCGTCCTTGCCGTAAAAGGCTTTCAGTTTGCTCTCGTCTGTCAGATGCGCTTCAATCGGAAACCGCAACGAATGCGGTTCGATCCAAAAGTGGTGTCCACCGTCGACCACCAGATGGAGCGCCATGACCGAATCAGCAATCGGCCGCATGTTGATATCACCGCCATGGGTGCCAGTATGCAAAGCGCCGAACACCGTTTGCCCACCAGCTCCTCCCAGCGTCCTGAATGCCCACGGGCCGAGATAATCGGGATTGCCGAAGTTATCGGCAAGCAGATTGGCGAGACTTTGTGGGGCTGTATCGCCTCCATCCAATTCCGCGTAGGCCTGGTAGATTCGTTTTCCGGTTTCGATATGAACCGGGTAAAGCCCCTCGTTCTCGGAAACCGTTTGGGTGTCGAACGGTTTCACCTTGCGCTTAGCGAGCGCGGTAATGAAGGCGTCGTTCATGCAATTCGGGATGACGTCGTAAAGTGTCTTCCCCATGGCTGGGTGCATACCGTTGGGATCGTGGGTTTCAATGAAGGTGTGGTCGGAAATGGCAGCGTCGGAGAGTGCCCAATGGCTACCTGCGGCGTGCAGATGCTGATCGGGTTCGTGCGTGGCGCAGAGGTTGACCAGATCGGCTAAACCAACCGGATGCGTGATCCGTGGCGCCAACGGGACTTTGGGGGACAGTGGATTATCGTGCTTGCGGGTCCAGGCTTGGCCAAACACTTCATTGAGCGACATTGGAATCCTCCCGTGTTTTCATTTTTTTAACGTTACACCACATTTCTGGATAATGTGAAGTTTGGTTGCGCCTGTCGGATTTTCTTTGTGGTGCAGTGCGATTCCCCATCGTTACTACTTATTTGAACGTAAGAACGGTTGCGATGCGTTCGTCGCAAGGATCGCCGCCACGCCGGTCGTGGGCGCCGGAAAATCAGGGCGTCGCCGCGAGCAGGTGTTCCGCCCTGAAATCGACAAAGGCGCGCACGCGCGGCAGCAGTTGGCGGTTGGAGGGCCACAGGACCCAGAAGGTGCTGGATGCGCTCGTCCAATCATCGAGTACCGTCGCCAGCGCGCCGTCGGCGAGGGCTTGCCGGACGGCGAAATCCGGCAGGCACGCGATGCCGTGGCCCTGCCTGGCCATATACAGCAGGGTCTCGACATGGTTGCTGGTCATGCCGGCCGCCAGCCGCAACTCGGCCTCCTGGCCAGCGCGCTGCAAGGGCCACTTCCGGCCTTTGCTCGACCTTTCCCTGTTCGCCAATGCGCGCTTTGTCGGCGTGCAGGTCCTGGCGGTCGCACCGGCTTACGCCTACATCGTCTTGCTCGTGATTTTGCCGGCGCGCTTTATCGGCGTGGAAGGTTATAGCGTGCTGGACGCCGGCCGGATGATGATTGCGTTGTCCGCGCCCTTGCTGATTCTGCCCTTTATTGCCGGGCAGCTGGCGCGCTGGATCGATGTCGGTACGCTGTCGGGGATCGGACTCCTTATCGCTGCAGCGGGCCTGGCCTGGCTGGGCCACAGCATCGCCAGCGATGGGGCAAGCCGTTTGCTGGTGATGGCGCTGATCGGCATTGGTATTGCTTTGCCCTGGGGCGTAATGGACGCTCTGGCGGTCAGCGTGGTCGACAAGGAGCGTGCCGGCATGGCCGCCGGCATCTTCAATGCGATGCGCCTTGCGGGCGACGGGATTGCGCTGGCGGTAGTCGACGCCACGCTATCGGCCCGTATTCTGTCCGAGCTGCTCGGTTTAGCGGGGGCGGCTCCATCCGGCGCAGGGGCGGGCGGTGAGTGGGCCGCAGCCGCGAACCGCCTGGTCATGGGCGATATGGGAAATGCCTTGCGCCATTTGCCCGCGGCGGGCAGCGCTGCTTTACGCCAAGCCTACGAGGAGGCGTTCCGCTGGCAATTGCTGATGCTGGCGGTGGCGGCAGCCATAACCGCGCTGCTGGTGTTTCTGCTGCTGAGCAGAGTAAGAACGCATGATTGAACACGCATGCTCTCTTCGGGTACGCTGGCGTTCCGGTTGGCTAGCACAAGTGTTTGAGATTTGGTGAGAATTGGAGAATTTTTATCGTAGAGTTCCTGCCTATATTGAATCGTTAGGGCTTCATGCTTTGGGGGGAAATATGCGCCTTCGACTTACGCTCATACTGATTCTTGCATTGTTGGCGATTGTGGGGCACTCCCGCGCAGATGAGTTTGTCCAGTCTAGAAAACTGTACCTGACCCAGGCGGGTTACATGACTGACCGCGATGCTGCGATTCAGGAGCACGCGCGCCAATTTTGCGTAGGTAATCCGCGCAGATTGAATTGCCATGGCCGCTTCTCGCAAGAGTATTTCGAGACAGGGGAGCGCGTGTGGAAGCTTGAGGGGTTATACGGATTTATCACGCGCAATCCGCCGTATCCTGACCAGGTTTTCGAGGACATCGTCGATGCCGACAGCATTTACTACGACTGCCCAAAAAGCTGGTCCAATGTAACACTCAGCACCAATCCCGGCCTATGTTCTCGCCCGGAGCAGCCAGAACCCGATTGCGATACCTGCGATCCGCGCGTTTCGCCCACGGCCGGCAATCCCATACTGATCACAGCCGGCATCAAGCAGCAGGTCGAGGTCGATTACCAAAATTATCTGGGCACGCTCAGCTTTATTCGAACCTATCGCAGCGATACCCGGCAGTGGCAGCACAACCATACAGCTTTTGGCATCAATTTCGGCAGGTCCGGCTTTGACCAAGTTCCACCCAATGGCTGCCTTCAAAGCGTTAGTGCCAACACTGGAGAGGAATGGTGCTACACCTACGCTGGTCGGCGGCAAGCGAATGATTTTGCCCTTCGCCGCAGCAATGGCCGCCTTCTGCGCTTCGGCTCGAGCAGCGATATGTTGCCGCCTAAAGATGTGAACGACCGAGTGACCGATATCTTTGAGGCCGGTGGTTCTTGGGCAGGTTCGCAAGTGCGGCATGGCCAAACGGATGCTTCTGAAATTTATGACCGGAACGGCTTGCTTCTGAGCTCGACGGCCCGTAACGGCCAGATTACCCGTTATACCTATAGCGACACCTCCACTTCTCAGGATATCGCGCCGAAACCTGGTCTGCTAATCGGCGTTACCGATGCCTTCGGTAACCATCTGAATTTCATTTACGATCCACGGTCCCGGCTCGTCAAAATGTTCGACCCGGCGGGCGGGGTATATGAATACGCCTATGACGCCTCGGGCAACATCACATCGGTAACTTACCCCGATGGGAAGTTGAAGCGTTATCTGTATGGCGAACTGGATAGGACGGGAAACACCAGGCAGCCCTTTGTGCTCACCGGCATTGTTGATGAAAACGGTGATCGCTATGCCAGCTTCACCTATAACAGCGCTACTCGTGCGATAGCGACAGAGCATGCCGGCGGAGTCGAAAAATATCTGGTCGCTTACCCGGCTGGTTCCCGGACGATCGTGACAGACCCCCTGGGTACTCAGCGTATCTATGACCATATACAAGCCTTGGGCGTGAAAAAGATGTTTGGGGTGACGCAGCCGGCGACCGGGGGCATGCCTGCCGCGTCAACCGTGGCCAGTTACGATGCGAATGGCAATTTGACAGGTTTTCGGGACTTCGATTACACCACGAGCAGCTATGCTTATGATCTTTCACGAAATCTTGAAATTCGCCGAACCGAAGCCGTGGGCAAGCCGGAGGCTAGAACCATTAGCACGGAATGGCATGCGCAATTTCGCCTCCCTTTACGTATAGCCGAACCCAAGCTCATCACCAGCTATGGTTATGACGAGCGGGGAAATGTCCTCAGCAAATCGCTGCAGGCTACCAGCGATACCAATGGCGCAGCAAGCTTTTCCGCTGCTGCATTGGGATCACCCCGCGTTTGGCGTTACACATATTCTTCCGTTGGCCAAGTTCTTACCATCGACGGTCCGCGTACCGATGTCAACGACATCACGGCCTACGCCTACGATAGCGCCGGCAATTTGATCAGCATACGTAACGCCGTTGGCCACACTACCCGGTTTTTTCGCCATGACGCCCATGGTCGCGTCGGCCGCATGAGCGATCCGAATGGCTTGGTCACGGAACTGAGCTATACGCCGCGCGGGTGGTTGGCCTCGCGCTCGGTAGGCGGCGAACTGACGACATACAGCTATGATGGGGTGGGCCAGTTGGTGCAAATCAGCATGGCCGATGGCAGCAGCCTACGCTATGGCTATGATGCCGCCCACCGTCTGACAGGCGTTTCCGACAATCTGGGCAACAGCATCAACTATGGTTTGGACACTATGGGCAACCGGATCAGTGAGCAGATCAAGGATCCCAACGGGGTTCTCACGCGCCAGATCAGCCGGACCTATGATGCCCTGAATCGCGTGCAGAAAGTCACGGGAGAATCGCCATGAAGATGTGCTTGTCGTCTCCAGTGATGTGTGGCGCATTGCTGTGTTTGCTCAGCGCTTCCGCCACTTCCCAGATACAGAATACGACTACCCAGTACAGCTACGATCAGGTCGGCAATGTAGTACAGGTCATTGATCCATTGGGCCGTGCGACCAAATATACCTATGACCAGTTACGGCGGCAGACAAAGGTTGTCGATGCCAAGAATGGTGTGACGGAAATTGGCTACGATGGGCAGGATCGCATCAGTCAGGTCAGCGATGCTCGCCGTCTGCAAACCAGCTTTGCCATCGATGGCTTAGGGAATTTAATCCAGCAAATAAGCCCGGATACGGGTAAGACTGTTCTCACCTATGATGAGAGCAGTAACGTCAAGACTCGTACAGATGCCAAAGGACAAGTTACTAGATACCGGTATGACGAGCTAGATCGCGTGGTCGAGGTCAGCTATAGCGATGGAACTGCTGCGATCTATGTCTATGACCAGGGAGAAAATGGCCTTGGTCATCTGACCCAAATTCGCGACATTAGCGGCAGCACGCAATACTCCTACGATTTGCATGGACGCGTTGTTAGGGAAGCGCGGGAAATCGATGGGAAAGTTTATGTGACGGGCTATCGGTATGATGGCGCAGGGCGCTTGGCCGGTCTCGACTATCCCAGCGGGCGCAGTGTAGATTACCTGCGGGATCCGATTGGAAATATCAACGAAATCCGTACCGGTAAGGACGGAAAGATTGAGGTGCTGGCCAGTGCCGTTCTCTATACTCCCGTGGGCGCCGTGCAGTCGTTCATTTTTGGGAATGGCCAACGATATGCCCGTACTTACGACATTGATGGTCGCGTTACAAGCTATACATTGAACGGCGAGCCGCAGATTGTCAGTTACGATGCGGCTAGCAGAATTACCGGGATCGCTGCCCCTCAAAAAGCGGATACGGCTGTCAGCTACGGCTACGATGAACTCCATCGCCTGACCAGTGAACTGCGCAGTACCAATAGCTTAGCCTATAGCTATGATGCCGTTGGCAATCGGGTCCGCTATTTAAACGGCGCCGCGACTGTCACTTATAGCTGCGGTGGTCAAGAAATTTCGGACACAACAATAGGTTCACGCACTGCCATTTTCCGTTCATAGACGGCGGGCGACAGATTGCCCAATGCTGA
>NZ_JACHXD010000034.1 GCF_014191875.1 Pseudoduganella violacea | reverse complement strand
CCCTCGGCTTAAAAAACACGCCGCTTCCCAGCGGTGTGATGTCATCATCAATCAATTCAGCCCTGGGCTCAAGACGGCGCTGGCTTTACGCTTACACGATTGAGGTTGTCGAGTGTGGTTGTCGACAACATGCGAAAGTCTCTCCATATAGACCACCAGGCAAGTTGCTTTGTGAGCAATGTTTTCTGATAAGATGTACTGGATCAGACTTGACCAGGCACATGATGTCTGATGACCGGCGGCATCCGCCCCGAATCAGCCGCTTGGCAGTCCATACTAGGGTTTGACATGATTGGTGGCCACGCCGGTCGGGCCTTACCTCGATGAAATGGTAAAGCGGATCAGTCTGCATACCCCATTGAAACCGCCATCTTGTGCAACTCTCCCCTTGCGGCTTCGAGGCGCATGATTGCCTCGGTTTCGTTCGAATGAGTTTTGACGAACTCTTCCAGGAACCTAACTTCCGCCTGCTTGAGAACAACTATCAAGTCAGTGAAAGTGTTGTTCACTACCAAGGCATGAATTTCCCAGTTTCGATTAAGAAATGGGTTCAAGTAGTACTGCACATTGTCGTATGTGGTCAGGTCATACCCAAGTGCGCCGAGATGCGATCTGATCTCTTCGTTTAGCATCGAATCTGCCTCAGCGAAGCTACTCAATATTTCGGAGAGCCGACAGACAACCTTTGTGACCTCAGCGAACTGATCAACCGCCCTTGTTCCTGTATTTAGTTTTACAGCAAGCTCTGGAACGACATGAAGTCTTTCGTTGGCATCTTGTAGAGTGCTCCAGTAGGTCTGCATTTCGGCTTCCAAGCGATGGAGGAAGGCTTCGTTGACCTTAAAAGGCTTCTGCCCATGCAGGCTCTCATGTTGAGACTTCATCGCACGAAGTGCATCGGCATCGAATGCCCCGACATCGTCTGTTTCCTTGTGGTGCCGATAGCATAACAACAAAAGATTTGCTATGGATCTACGTTCTTCGTCGGTTGAATTGATGTTATATCTTTGGCCTCCTGGGTTTGCTGCTTCGATGTGGCAAATCTGACCTACAAACAAGTTCCTCGATGTCACGAGCTCGTGGGTACATCCGGGAAATGCACAGACGTTTCCAGATTTGGCGAAGAGCGGTATCAGTGCTTCTCGTGTGACAGCGAGTCGCGGCATTCTTGAGCTCCCTAACTCCAGGCCAAAGCATAGGCTTGCCAACAGAATAATATAATATCAATTATAGGTTTTCCGTGAAACGGACTGCGATCGGCCAAAGCCGGTCAGAACTCAAGCGCTGTGTAGTTGTGCTGTTCTGATACCTCATTGAAAAGGGAAACTTGCATACATTGGCTCAGGAACCGATTACTACTTTCAGCCATTTGCTTAATCGCAAAAAACTTCTCAATCTCAACGGCACCGAATTTCAATTCCTGGGACAAATTCTTGACTCCCCTTGGGAGCTTCAAAGTTGATGGTGGCCATTTTTCACTAACGGAAATTCCACCCATCACCAGCAACTCCATATCCTGCCTCACCAGAGCTCTACGACTCCAATAATCGTCAACAGTAACGAGCCGAGGATACTCAATGGTCTTAATCCAATCTGCTGGAATTCCGTCGATTACACCACCTGCATTCCATCGATTCCAAACCTGTTCGTCGTCAAGCGACAATTCATCTTCGTTGAGATAGTCTTCGTCGGCAATCATCCGAACATCTTTGCCAAGCCTGATGTTTAGCACAATAGGAACAGACATAGTAACTTCACCAATGTCCACCGTTACCTTTGCCTTCTTCGCATCGGCAAAATAAGCCTGTGCCTTTTCCTTGAAGTCCGGTACTGCCAGCATGTATTCCTTCATCACTGACATGTGAGCCGCTTGAGCTCCAAAGTAAGCTGCCAACCCACCTACATAAACAGCATCAAGAGCCGGGGATTTCTCGGACTGCTTGCGCAGCTCATGCCGACCAAGGCCAGGAACAAGTCCCTTTTCCAAAATCGACCGAAGATGAATTGATGACGTGCCGTGCTTTACGAATGTCCCAGCTTTCACGAAGAAGTCAGCCACAAAAATACCTAGTTGAAGCGTTGATTGAGGTCCAGATTATACCTGTTCGCCATCGGCTACTACTTGCCCCACCGATCCTCATCCCTCTTCAAGTAACGACTGCTTTTGACTGGAATCGGCCCAAACGAACTGTAACTCACCTCACACTATGTGACGGGTCGAGTGTGAGCCACTACAAATAAATTGCGCTTACTGCTCACTGCTCTTTACTAAGTAAGCGCCAAGTGCCGCCACCTCATGTGGCGGGAGAACAAACCCAAGCCAGCCGAGCCCTCTATGGCGGAGTAATAGGAGCTCTCCGGGCATACTGGGGTGCAGCATGGGCCTGGTCCGCCAAACAGGGTCAGTCACGGCATTAATCGCCTTACCTTTTTCGAGTTCGATAGGGACCTCGGGGGTCATTTCCGACCTAATGCGTGCCAAATGACGGATCAGGTTGTCCAATTCAGATGCTGACAACTGGACGCTACCAGTGGTGCTCCCGTCCGTCAGAGTGAGAGTGGCGATTACTCCGTCATCCACGCACTTTGCCGAAATCTGGGCATTCGGTTCATCTTGTTCAGAAGACATTGCTGCGTCGCCTATTTTTAGCGCTTCGCTCGAAATTGAGAAATCATCTTCGGAACCCTGCATCCAAGAAAATGATAGTGAACGTCGAGATTCCGCCATTATAAGTCGCGGTCTTCCAACGTGGTCGTGCAACAATCTCAACGACTCAGGCGCTCCTTGTTCCTCGTCTCCGAACCAAAGATCCACTTCCCGGCCAAGCGTAGTACTGACTGCGGCCTTAAATTGTGAAGGCGAGCCCGAGAAATGATGGGGCTCATACCAGTCGTTTGACTTCAGCCAGACTATGCCTCCTGGGCGCTGCAACCAGTAAATAACGATTCCATCACGTTCGCGTAGTTCGGTAACGGACACCCCGTATCCGCCGAACTGCGGCGTTCCGTGCATTACTAGCGAACCAGGTTTCAGTTTGTTGATGCCGGGATCGGTGACGGAGTATCCATAGTTATAGAGGAATGTCCCTGTGCCAGTAACTATATATGGAATCGCAGTGCCGCCGACACCTCGTTCGGACGACTTCGAGAACAAATTCTCCATTGCCAGAATTGCGGCGGTTACATCAGTGTACAACTGCGGCTTCTGTTCGTTTGGCGACGGGGAAGTCCCAGCGTGACCGGCGAGGAAAATATGCATCGCATCGGGCGCGGGATTCAAGGTCCTTGCGTGCTTAATTTCTTGGAATGCTGAAAATGCATCATGCGAGCCAATGAAGGCAACAGCCGATTTGGTGGCTTTCCCATCCTTTATGCAATACAAGTGGGAAACGTTGTCTTGTAGGTATGCATATATGAAGTCGGCATGTTGGCCCTTGCGATGTTCTTGCAGCAAAAACTCTACTGTTTGCATCCCCTGCGGTTTTGTTGCAGCTGAACGAATAGTTTGAGTTGCAACCGACGGAACGTTCGCGAATCCAATCAGGGCGGATTCCTGGATTGGTTCGATCTTTATTCTGTATTCACGGCTGCGCGTTGGCATCGTCTCGCCGGTAATGGCTGTATCCGCCACCATCCAAGCGCCGCCTTCACATGCTCCAGCCACAAGTAACGTCATTCTTTTCCTCTATTACAAAAAAATGGGCTGAGTTGAACGCAACCATTTGTTTCGGATGGATTAAACGGTCCGTAATTAGCCGCTAGTGACCGAACAAGTCAATGAATGCTTCCGAATTTTAACGCTATTTTGGCGCGAATGTGATAGTCGTTTTTTGACGATTTTCCTAATATCGAACCGCCCGTTGCTCCAACCATTGAAATCGTCGGTGGTACTGGGTCAATTTATTTGCAGCCTTAATTCGGTCTAAAACATCCGCAATATCTACCGATTGGCTCGGCGACCCAGGGCCATGCATAAGCCATAATAATTCAAGGGTTTCGTTCGGAAAATTCTCAGGGACCTTTGAGTCAATGATAAATTGCAAATTCACAAAATCATCTTGTATTGGGAGCAAATAGGGTTTCATTGTCAAAAGTGCGTCAGGAAACTCAGCGCGCGCAAACACGCAAGTAGCTGCTAGATCAGCTGTGTAGTCGGCGTGACGAAAAGCCTTTTCTTGAGGCCAGATCTGTTCAAAGATTGGCTTGATCAAAGTTCTCCAGGCCGACTCGGGTTCCATTTCGACTTCATTTATCGCCTGTCGAAGGAAGTTTGCGGCCCCACTTCGGATAGTAGGGGACGCAAGCCGTAATGTTTGGCGCACTTCATTTGAAGTGATTCCTAATGAGGTCGAGCTCTGCATTGCATGGGAAAGTACTGGGCGTAACAGGTTTGCAGCAACGAAATCTGAAGAATGACCTGTCGCACGGCTCTCAGATATCGCCAAGAGTAATGCTTTCTTAAAAGTGCGAGTCGCTTGGGGACTTAAGGAGCCAACTTCGAGCATTGTCGCGCGCAAAAGGCGTCCTTGGGTGTCGTCAGCCATCAACCACGGCAAGAATAGCCTGCGAACAATTGCATAGTGTATGTGCAGCACAAAGCTGGCATGCCGAGCCAAAATTCCTCGAGCCAGCCAGCCGGCGTTTGAGTTCGCTAACAGCAAAGTCTCTAAGCGCTTGCGTAATTCGCCAAGAAGAGCCGTATCTTTGTTCGCACCGGCACGGTCTATTTGCTCCAAAAGATGTTGCGCATGTCTACCTGGAGCGCGATTGATAACACGGTCATAAAAGCGATCGCCTTCCTCCAATTGCAGAGACTCATCTTTATCATGATGTTGTAGTGCATCCCATATTTGATCCCACCATGTCAGATCGGGCACATTGGGCCACAAATCTGCTAGACGATTCGCCAAGTTTCTATGAATGCTGGCCGGTGCTTGCTTAAGATATGCGAATGTTCGCCGGGCTACGCTAATCCGAATCTCTGCAGACGTGGTCGTCTCGTTTTGCGGCGCCCATGAAAGCGCACCGATGAGATCCGCCCAAAGAGCGAGATTCTTGGAAAATGCCTTGCTTGAGCTTAGAGACGAAAATGCTCCGATAGGATCGGATGTGCAGTAGGCGCTCCAGTTGCGCTGAACATTCGGGTCCCACGCGCTTTGTTGTTCAAGTGCCTTAGTGAGTTTGTCTTGCGGTGGGACGTTTACAAAGACACTGGCGTCACCACTGACATAAGTGACGCCACTGGTATACACATTAAAAAGATCGCTCTCCTCATAGTCAGATTTTGCGATGTGAGCTTTGCTATCTAGTTTTTGAACTGCATCGCGCGCAAATTTCGGCAGTACGCCAGCTCGTTCAATCGCTTTGAGCCGAATCCACATTTCCCGATCTCGTGCAATCGGACGCCAATCTCTTCTCCCTGGTTTAGTAGCGTCCGGATACAGGGTCGGGCCCTCTTTCAGTATTCGTCGACACACCATTGAAATAACTGAAGCTGGCATTTCATTCGAACGAGATGCAAGTAGTAGAACAACTTCACGTTTCATCTCCCAGAATTCGTCGGAAGAAAGCGCACGTATCGCCGATTCGCAAGCGTCAGTTGGGTAGATGGTTGTGTTACGCAGTGCCGAAAGCCATAGCCGAGCTCCAACGCGGCCGGGCAACTTCCTCCAGGTTTCTGCATAGAGTTTGGCCTCAGCTGCATTTCGATTGCCAACTTCCGGGAGCATTGTCGAAAGTAATACAACCAGCCCAACGACACCATAGTGAAATTCGTTCTGGCGATGATCGTCTACGGACGGCACGCCAATATCTAGGCTATCCCAATTTTCGTAGATCAGTTCCATTTCTCGCGCCTCTTCCAAAACAGATCGGAGTGCGACGGTGCCGAGCGAAACGATCCGTTCAGCGTACTTCGTCAGATTCGAAAGGGCCGTTCGGAGTCGCTCCGAATGCGCCCCATCTTGCGTACGCATTTCACATGAGATTAAGTCGGCGACCCTGATGAGGGCTTGTGAATTCTCTTTCTGAGTGAGATCACGAATACTTCTGTCACGAATAGTGAGGACAGGCCTGATTTGTCCTATGGCCAGTTGTAAGTCTGCATCCTTAATTCGTGTTGACCTTAGGCGTTGGTGCAGCAAGGCACTCTCGACTAGCTCATCGGACTTTGTCAAACATGCTTTCGCAATTGCTTCCCACGCTTGGCGAAACGGTTCGATGGCAAGTGGGGGCGATAATAGCTGCCTTTGAAGAGCCAAACCTAGGCCTGCCCCTAGCCGTTTATGCCATGTCACTGCCGCAGAGATGCGTTTCAGGTCTGTCCAATCGCTAGCACACCAAGATGCTAATACCCATGATAGATCATTGGTACTGACTAGTCGTTCCGCGAACAAGAAATCCAACCATTGCGAGTCGCTTAACGACTTCACAACAACGTCTAGTAGATCGTTTTTCCCAGAAAATAACCATTTAATCGTGGATTTGGCGCCGTCATCCGCTGATTCGAACGAACCGCTTAACAGTTCCGTAGCACGCTGCCTGCGCATTGCCTTTGGTGACTCAACTAGGCTGGCAAGTTTGGCAAGATCCTCCCAAAGTGCGCCGTAATTTGGGCGGCTATTCTTTCTGAATGCGAGAGGAGTGACTGCCACTCCAGACCACCGCTTGTCTGCTTGCGCATGATGCGAGTCGACTCCGTCAAAGGCGTAGACTGACTTAATGTCGCTGAAGCGTTGTCGGTCGGCTTCCAGTACATTCAAAAAGTACCTGACGGGTGCGTCTCCTGCGCTGTAACCAATCAATACCAATGTCTTGCAGCGTAACAGATCAAACAAGAAGCGAGATGCCCAGCCGGAACGCATGTATGCATCACCGTATGTTGCACTCGTTAGTACCAGCGGTGTATTTACTAACCCAAGTGCCTCATCGCTGACCCGGCCGTGAATGTGCATTACTCCAGAGAAGTTTGATCCGCCAGGTGACGGCAGTGACTGTGGAGCATGACTAGCCAACGCTGCGGAACCGGCGCCATCTAGCTCATCTAGCGCGCGTTCAAAGAACGTATCGAAGTTGGTCGTGATGAGGCAGACTTCGTTGTTCAAGTTTCTGGCTAATCGAAGCAATACCTTGTGATTTGAGAGATTTGGAGCTGCTGACTTGAGCAGTTTGCTTACGGCTTTGAACATTAGTGCCGGGTTCGCCAACCTTCGCTCAAGTGATCCGAACGCTTCTTCGAATCGTCCCTGAACCGCCGCCTCGGTTTCGCCATCAGTAGGTTCGGTTCCTATCTCGGTATGGACCAGATTTAATAGCTCGCCGAACAATGGTAGCTGCGGGGCGCTGACGCCGGCACCACAAAGGAAAACAACTTCACCATTGATGAAGTCATCGACAAGTTCTGCTGGAAACGCAGGTCCGTCATGGGAAAATCGAATATCCATTCTTAGACACTTTTTATTTTTTGGGGCTATCACGGCCTAGCAAACGCACGAGCTTCCACTGATGGCTTTGCAGCGAGTCTCGAATTCCTAGTTCAGAAGATAGTACTTGCCTTTGCGAACTGTGCACTTATCTCCCAGCGGAATTCTTACTGAACTTCAGCTAACTTCCAGCCGGCATGGGTAAGTAAGAATATCTCGCCCTTGTGGCCTCGTACCTCAATCAATTTTGCAACTAGAAGCTCATTCAAGGCTGCCTCCCATCGGCTAGCCTCCTTTGGGTTCTCAATACCAAACTGCCTATTTCCGATTTGGATTGAACGACCCGATAAAAAAGCCAGCTTCAAAATCTCGCCTTGTGCAGTAGCCGCTGCCTTTAACAAGGTTAATGCATCCTCAGAGACGACTTGTCTCTTATGCTTTACATCTGTTGAATGAACAATGTCAGGAAATGTCATTTGCGACTGCGCGTCAGTCGCGTTCGCCATTGCAGCGGCGACTTCTGGATCAGCGTTGATTCGTACCCGCGCAAGAATGCGCGCTAATGCATCACCTTCCTCACGCAATATGGCCGGCGGGCGATTAAAAATTCCGTGAACAACTTCATTTCGAATTCGACGAATACGCTCAATTTGTGATGCTTCTTCGTCACTCACTAACGCCAGTCCTTCTACCAGGCCTAAATTTGGAACCATCGCTGGGCGATCCTTAAGTTTCCTTGAAACGGCCAGCTCATTTACGAATCGTTCGAATAGTATCCATTGGGACATGAAGTACCCCATCGCGCTATGCGCTTCGATTGCATGTGGAAGTTGCGTAGAAATTTCCGTCACATCAGATATCGATGAATCCGATCGAATTTCAGCATACTTGGCATACCTGTCCGGATGGGCAGCAACAATTTGATCTACGATTTGCTGAGATAGAGGGCGTGACTCGGTATCAGCGGTGAGACTTTCAAGATACGGCGTAAGCGCCGCAGGCGCACTTAAATCCAAACTGCATAGTAACTTGTAAAGGACTTCGACATCTCCTACAACTGGATCTTTCTCGTCGTTTTGCAATCGAGACTTTCCAAACTCAAGTAAGAATGATGCTAGGTCGTAATGGTTCTCAAACTTAGCGCCGGCTGATAAGACGCGGGCCTTTGCTGCCCGCTGCAGTCGCTCGAGTGCGATTTCCCCTGTTAGTACCATCCCGTTTAGTTCATCTAAGATCGCTAGTTCATCCACTGATAGGCTACCTTGCATAGGCTTGTACACCAGATCGTGTTCGACTTCTGACCATGCGTGCATCAAGACTGAAGCGACTTGAACTTCGACTCTTGCTTCAGCAAACCGCGAAGTTTGTTCGCTCAATGAATCTTCACGAAGGCGCAATCGGTAGTGAGTTGCCCAATACCCAGAAAACCGCTTCTGATCCGTTGGTTTGGTCGTTCCGGTAAAGATTTTGGGAATTTCGGTTAAATGAAAATCTTCATTTACTATCTTGTCGACCTCATCCCGTTCGCCAGGAAAGTACAGTGCGATACGCACGCCGGCAAGGTCCACAATATCCGTAAAAATATCTTCTACAGATTGGTACGGTTGGTCGCGTTCCCCATTTCGTTGCCGAACTTTTGCCTCAAGTCGCTTTGGGTTCTTAGCGCGCGATGTGACCATCGCACGTATCCCGGATGACTCTAGTGTCGCTTCGAGTTTTTGAGCTACGAGCTTGCCGGCTTGCTCATAAAAATCGAACTCTCGACGATATCGGGCAATGAAGTCTGCAACGACATCGGTGGGAACGCGGCTGTTTTCCATATATGTTTGCTCTAACTGATTTTGCACAAGCAAGCTGTTGTTTGCCTACGAAGCAGCCGACAGCAATTCGATTTCCAATTTCGCTTTTAGTTCTTCAAGTCCGCCCACGTGACGTTCCAAGTCCCGTCGTTTTACTGCTTCGTTCGAGTAGTACTCGCCAATGAAGCTGTTCTGCGCGCTTTCGTCGCCAGCGATTGCCTGCAGCCAGTCGACAGCTGGAAATGGCATCGGCCGAGACATTCCATCCTTGTACGCATAGCACTTTAGTGGATACAAATCGAGGACTTCGATATAGCGCTTGTCACAAGTGAGCAGTGCTGGGAAGAAGTAGCGTGCCTGCTGCCCATCGTCGCGGTGACTCCATTCAATGCGTGTGGCAACGCTTTCAATATGGCGGATATGCGCGAAGTCCCAAGCCATTGCTCGCAACTCTTTCAGATTATGGTCGTTCTTCTTCTGTATTTTTCCGAAGAACTTGAACTTGCTTTGTCCTCGCTCGAATAACGAAGCAGCAATGATGGCTTCTCGAGCGAGCATCGTTTTGAGTTCTTTGTCCATGAATTCAACGAACTCTGAAATCTTGCTTTGATATGCACTGCTGCTTGGCTTCCGTAATTGGATTGAAGCCATCTTTAACAATGCGCAGTAAGAAAGCGTTTGATCGCGCATCGATGCGGCCAATTTTTTCGAATCAGAGCCGATCTCAAGCATCTCTGCGAATCGTGCTTTGACGTTTTCGCGTCGTTCCTCTGGAGTCAGGGTGGATCGAACTTCCCCGCTTTCTTGAAGCTGCTGCGCATCAATGGTGCGAAGTATTTCGTAGGCCTCTAAACGCCGACGTATTTCAAAATGATTGCACTCATCCTTTGCATTCGGGATGTTCTCCAACATGTAGGGCAGGGGATCGACGTTTACATCGTCGCGTGCTATGAATTCAAAGACTTCCCGGAAGTCATCGGGCAGCCCTTTAGTAGCCCCCTCGAGAAAGGGCGCTAAGTAACTCAATGCCTGAGTGTCCAGCGCAATCGAATAGTCGATAGGGAAAATGGCATCGCGATGTGCAAGCATGGAGCTATGCGTTTCCTTATCCAACACCAATACCCTTTCTGTTGGAAAGAGACTGCGCACTGCAGACCCGTCTGAAAAGTTTCGATTAATCGACAATCCAGGTAACGGTCCAGATGCTGAAGCAAATACGAATTTCCAGTTAGGGATCAGCGATTGAGCCGCTTCGTAGGCACGCAATCCATCCGAAACGGTATCGGTATTGCCAATTGAGGCTACGATTCGGCGTTCAATTTCTTCAAAGCCTGGCCTGGATTTCACTTCGTCAAATAACTTCGGAAACTTCGCTACGAAGGCAGCTAGATGATGGATTTCTTGTAAGGCGTGATGTTGCATTGGCATTCAGCGAGGTTGAGTGTGAATTTTTGAGAGTGCGAATTTAGTTGTTGGAGTATTGACAGCGCGTGATTTTCCTAACAGGTTCTCGCGAATCAGTTATCAATGATGGCCGAAGTTGCTCACGTTGAAGGCAGTCACCTTGCTTTGCTCGATTTTTCGGAAGCGCATCCTTTGCGGCCGCAGATGAATAAGAGTTTGCGGGGATCAGCCCAGCATACTCAGGATGGTCCGCCGTCCACTGGCATTCCCCAAATTCGACGGACACTTCGCTTAGGCGCATTTAAGTGTAAGGGCTTCGAATTGTACCGGGCTAACATATCCCAGTGTTGAATGC
>NZ_JACHXD010000033.1 GCF_014191875.1 Pseudoduganella violacea | reverse complement strand
ACTTCCCATAACGAAGCAGGCGGTCTTCCCAGATACGCGTATGGAATTTCGTGATAGGTTTTCATATCTGGATCCCAAAAATAGATGACGCTTACGTCCCTAGGATCTCGTCTGAAAATGAACTTCCTCGTCACCTTCAGATTCTTGGGGTCCTTCTGATGAATTCGGCTTCGCAAAATATCGCTGTTGTAGTGAACGTGATCCAGTAACACTCCATATTCCTGAACGGTGCGTTCCTCGAATGGCAAAAAATCGAGTCTCAGTCGCTCTTCATCGAGGAAGCGCTCAGGCAATCCAATACCAGGTTGGGTCGCTGTCCCCAGCAGTCCCTCCTGAAAACGCGCTAGCGGCGTGGTCTTAATGCCTGCATGGTAGTCGTGATGGTAGACTTTGGTGATATACGTCGCGAACCAAGCTTCGAATTCCTTCAGTGTCAGGCAGGCTTTACCCGAAGAGTCGTAATCATGCTTTTTGCGCGTATTTGAAAAGGTCGTGCCAGACAAGGTGTGGGTTTCTCGCATGTAGGTGCGAAAACTACGTTCAACATGCCCACCAAAGTTCGGCGAACCGCGCGGCCGTTGCTCAAGGTCGATCCCATAGGCCTGGCATGCACGCTCAAGGACAGTGCCTCGGAATTCCTTCGCATTGTCGGTGTGTATCTTGCGAGGTCGCCCGTAGCAGGGCCAGGTCGCGGTGACAGAGCGCTCGGCAAGCCATTTCTCCTTGGGCAGCATCGCATGATGCAAACATAGGCCCACAGAGGCCGCTCCAGGGGCCTCCATCCATAGATTGAAACCCAGCAGTACTCGTGAGCACACATCGACCGCGATCGTCAGCGTGGGCCTTCCAATCGGCTTGCGGTACACCTCATCGACAATGATCAAGTCCACGGGTGTGTGGTCGATCTGAATTACATCCAGCGGATGATCGGCACCAGGGAAAGAACCTCGCAACGGAGTGAAGCGCTCCTTGGCTACCTTGCCCCCTTCGCGACTCGCCACGCGTACTTTCTCTGGAATTGCCAGATAGCGCCTTCTCACAACGGAAAGGCTTGGCGCCTTCAATCCTTTCAACCCACATTCTTTCGTAACGTCCTTGTGGACAGCTTTCACTGTACCGGCTTCACGCTTAAGCAAATTTCGTTTAATTGCGTCTTGCATTACGAGTTCCACATCGTCGTGAAGCCGACTGCTGCCTTTGTCGGCGCGATCCTTAGGCAACAGCGCCGCGATGGTCTCGTCTTTCTCAAACAGCTTCAGCCAACGATAAATTGTCTTAGGAGATTTTCCTAACTTCAGGCCTGCCTCTTCCAGCTGAGCGCGCGTCCTTTGGTGTCGCCCGATCGCATGCAACTCGCGTATGACGTCTAACTGCGACGACGTCGCTTTCCATACTTCGTTCGAAATTGCCAACAAATCCTGTCGCTGCTTATTGCTAACGCTGCTTAACTCTTGGCTTAGGGCTGGCTGTAGATCGGCAACGGCAATGACTACGGTCTCATTGCTAGACAAGCGGCGGCAGAGGACTTTATCGAGGTCCTGCAACTCAACCACGATATAGCGCTCGGCATCATGCAGAACGAGAGACTTGGGCAGAATCTTAAATGTCGTTTTCATCGTGGACGGAAATCTTCGAGCTCATGGATAATGGTTCAGATAGGTCCGCAAGTATCTTTTCTGTGGCGATAAGTCCCCACAAGGCGGGGAGCAGCGCAGCCTGCTTCCAAGGGTCAGACGAGAAGGTGGACAGCAACGCTGCTGGCGAAGATTCGCCTGCGGCTCTCAGCGCTTGCAACATAGCCTCGGCTTGATCGGCGTCCTGAATGCGATCTTTAAATCCGCCAAGGAAACGTAGATTCGCAAATCGAGAAGTTCGGATTTCTCTATCGGTGATCACACGAAATCGCCAACCTTGTTCGCGTGCGTATCGACGCGCTACCTGAAAGCGCTCCTTAAACTCAAAGAACTTTGCCTTGTACTCTTCGCGATATTTGATTTCGCAAAGCAGTGGCATGGGTGTGGCACCTGTGGTATCCGCATTAAATCTCACCAGCGCGTCGGGCGTGTAGCGGCGCTGTTTCCCATCGCTTGTTGTGTAGCTGATTTGAACCGGTTGCTCCTCTACGTTGGCCACGGCTGGGTCGGCCATCATAAGTTCAAAAAAATCTCGCTCGAGGGAGGATTCATAGCGAGCTCCACTACGGGCATGCAACCCTGTGACTGCTCGGTTGCCAATGGGAATTTTTCGGGTAGGCATCGCGTTGGTGACTTCGCTGCGTCTGAGCTAGCAAAAGAGACTCTTGCATTATGGAAATGGAATAGCGTAACCATATCATCATCATAGGCTCCTATGGGCGAATATCGCATCTGGATCTGGTATATCAGAGGTCAGTACGGTCAACTAGCCTTCGCAGTAGGCTAAGAATTTGAGGACATCTGCACATTGGTGGAAATAGGTATCTTTATCAATGCAGCCACGCATTCTCAAAGTTACCGCCATCGGTTCTCAAAACTCGCCTCTATCCATCTAATATTTCGCCGCCTGTCGCGTTGTGAGATTTCGCGCATTTTTCCTCCGAGCAAGATGTTATCCTGTCTGGCAGCGGTCAGGTTTGGCCCAAGGGCTGAGATTTTTGAATGAACAAATCTTATGCAGCACACGCCAAAAAGTATGGGCGATTACTGAGGGAGAGATCAATTGACATGGATTGTTGGAGCTACAGCTTTTAATGGATTGGTATGCGTTGCGGACGTTCAAGCAACTTTCGAATATATAGACAAATCGCGGAAGCCGCGATACTTCAACTGCGTGAGAAAGTTGCACAAAGTTTATCAAAACCTATATATAGGTTTTAGCGGAGACATACGCAGTGGGCTCTTGATGATTGAGCGTCTAAAGGCCCAGATGGAAGCCACATACGGCGCCAACGAGCTATTTGACATCGAGGGGCAGCTATCCATATTGCAAGCCCACCTCGTTAAAACATATCGCGAATTTAATCCTAACAAAGGTCCACAGCTTGATTTGATGTTTTTTTGGCTTAAACAAGAAGGTGAAAGCCCCCTTTATGAACCTGCTTGTATGCGATTTATTGCACCGCATTTCGGCACAAGTGGCATTGGACCTTTGCAGATAAATCAATCGGGATCCGGAAAACATTCAGCCGAATTCCAAGCATTGGTTGATTTTTTGTCGGGCAGACCGCCTCGAGAAGATCTTCGCGAAAAAATATTTGGCAATATTTCAGTGATCCCGTCAATGTGGACGGCAAGTAAGATACGGACTTTACTAGTTAAAGAAGGAAGTAACGTAAGTCATGCTGGAGTTAGTAAAACGTTTCTATCAGTTGTTGCAGAGTTAGGTTGGAATAAAACTGTCAGCGGAGCCACTCATGAAAGAGTAATGAATGCGCTTCAAGGATTTGGCTTTGAGAAATGGCAGGAAAAGACACGCGCTGATACCTTGCATATGTATTCTTTCGATCTAAACGAATTTATTGTGAAAATTGCAGAGTTGGTAGATAAAGATCCTGAAAAGCTCAATGAAATTGTTGAAGCTATCCATGCATTTAAAGCGGAGGAAAATCTCACGCCACTCTGCGAACTTCCAGATTTTAACGAGGTGTTGCATCACCATGATGCAGAAAATATTAGCATTTCAAACTTGTGTTCGAGATGGTCGGATATGGAAGAATTCATGATTCGTAACGGAATACGTCTCGGAGAATGTACTGCCACGGCGTAATTCCAAAGATCGGTTTGGACCGAAGTAGGCTGTCGGTATCGACATTGCTGCCACATCAAATGAAGGCAGCGCCTATGAGAATGGATAGTGATGAATTTTACGAATAGCTAACGGCAGCGATCAGAATACTAGAAGGTACACAGTCGAGCAGATGTGTATAGAAAAATATGTTCCAGATGAAGAACATCAAAATACACAACAGGCACATTGCGACCAAGAACGAACTAAAATACTGGATAGCTCAATGATCACAGATCGCGGAAGCCTTGATAAAAACAATAACAAATTAAGAGAAGTTATATACTATCTCCCGTTTATTGAAATTGAAAGCGAAATCAGTGGAAAAAATTTCGTATTAAAAAAATATGATGTTGAACATAAACGTAAAAATCTAATGCCGAGTGGCATATTTGATAGCGGAGGCTGTGTTTTAGAAGCAAAATGGTTCGTCAGCGGAGACTACTTTGATCAAGCTATCGATTATGAAACACATCAACTTATCGAAAAGCTAAGGTTCTCATATTTTTTTACAAACCCATCCACTCCGGCTTCTCTGACTGGGTATATCTCCAGTGAAAATTTCGAATGCTTTAGATTAATCCAGAAAAATACAGATGAAAGTTATGAGCACAAGGTGACACTCACCAACGGAATGTATTACTTCATGCATTCGCTGGAAAAATATTACGCATTCAGGAGTATTTTAAATCCGCACAAAGCGATAGTTCGCCATAACGACCTCCGATATGTCGATCGATTTCCGTCTATTAGCTCCGACAGTGATTTATTCTCTGCAATAAAATTGTATAATAAATGCTGGGAAACATATGCCATTCACGATTATGCGGATAAGGCATTGCTCGCGCGTGCAAGCACAGAAGCATCACTTCGCCATGCAAACCTGAGCTTGAAAAGTTTTATAGATATCTTCTGGGAAAAATCAATAAATCATATTTCATTTCACGCAAAAAATAATATATTTATAGATAATATTTTTAAGACAATAAAACAAAACTTAAGCACGATCAAAAGCAACCTAGAATCGCAGATTGAGGGATTACGCGCTGCACGTCATAAAATTGCTCACGGCGACGATAAAACTAGGGACTACATAAATGTGCCTTTCTATCTGGTATGGTTCCCTAATTTCTGGATTTCGACGCTAGAGAATGACTCTTTACGTAGTGATGAGGCGCTTCGATTGGCATTGTTTATAACATTACTAAAGTGTGATGTTAGAACTTGGCTTGTATCACACTTATCGAAACGATCACCGATTGACGCCTACGCAAACTTCTCTCGAACCCTGCCGCAGCATTTGTCGAAAGATGATGCTGAGATTACAAAAATCGCTATGGTATCGCTTGAAAATTGGATAAAGTCCTTGTGAAAGCATATTTTAAAAATCATTACCTCAAATCCATAAAATAGTTATTAAAACTATTTGAATTAGAAAAATTTCTATGAGTCTAAATGAATCCGAAGAAAAACTTAGCGGTCTTTCTCGAAAAACCTTTCTGTCGATGTGGAGCTACGAAAACCCGTTCTACGAACTAGGAAAAGAGCTTTGCGATGTTCTCGTGGTTTTTGGCAATGATATAATAATAATTTCCGATAAGCTAAATCGCTTTGGAGATCATCCAGATGTCAAAGTTAATTGGAAACGCTGGTATAAAAATGCGGTTTCTGCCAGTGCGCGTCAACTACGAGGAGCACGCAACCACATCAAAAACTTCCCCGAGAAAGTTTTTGTTGACGCTAAAGTTTCGTCGCCATTACCCTTGAAATTACCACATCCAAGTCTAATGCGGATACATCTGTTAGCCGTTGCAAATGGTTGTGATGATATATGTGAGACGAATTCTGGGCGCAAGAGTCTGACCGTCGATACTAGGTGCAAAGATGGAGAAGAGCTTTTTTCCGTTGGCTGCTTTGGGTCAGGTGAAGATTTTATACATATAGTAAGCACTCCTGCGTTGGATGCCATGTTTGATAGCTTCGATACGGCCAGGGATTTCATTGACTATTTAGTCCGTAAGCGCGAAGCAATGTCTTCAGAAGATTGGGTGATTCACGGGGAGGAAAACCTGATCGCAGCCTATATGACGAGCCAACCAGGAAATAGGCCATTTTTCGTTCCTACCTCGATATTCCCGTTAGAAGACGGCGCACGCACAGTTCACGATGGTATGTGGGCTGCATATTTAGACAGTGATCAACGAAGCTCTCGCATACGTTTTTGGAAGAAATCCTACCTTATTGATCAGCTGGTCGAAGATATTGCAGACGACTATGCCGAAGGTCGCATGGTCATCGGGCTTGATGAGCCGATTTCTTATCATGAAGGTGCATTCCGCCTCTTAGCAGGTGAGTCCCGCCTCAGCAGACAGGCTCTAGCGGGCGCCTTTCATGACATATATAACGAAAGCACATCTACATTCTGGAGTGTGATTTCGGAATCCCTTGACGATCCGCGTATACATTACCTTTGGCTTTTATATCCGCAGCCTCCCGAAGGAATTTCACTGGAACAGGTTGAGTATAGTCTCAACATGGAATTAGCAAAATATATGCTTGTCGCACAAAACAAATTTCAACATGCAAAGAGCATCTTTGGAATATGCCTCCCCAATCGCGACTGCCGCTTAACTACACGCCTATACCGCCTAATTGACGGCGAGAAGTGGACAGATGAAATGGCCACACAAGCAGCACATTTCGAAAAGACGGAAGGGATATTTGCTCACATCGATCAGGTCACGATTGGCGCCGTGCGCTGAGCTCGTCAAAAATTGCAGCCTCTCTATTGCTCCCCCCCGGTCGCCGGACGCTCCTTAAGAACGTATGCCGGAACTGGGGGAGACGCTTAAAGTCACCGCCTACCTCAGTTGGCAAGTAAATGTTGCATCGCACCGAATGCGCGCTCCTTCTATAGGTTGGTGGACGTACTCTAGGACTAAGCGGCTTCGGGCGCGTAAGGCAGTCACCGACAACGCCTACAAAATTCTATGCTACGCAGCGAAACGTTCTCATGCAATGCGAATTTTCCACGGCCGTTACAGCTCCAAAAAAGGCGTACTTTCTCATTTAATTCGAACTTTTTGGCGATTTCCTGAGTCAGTTTTCTCATTTAATTAAAATCTTTACAGCAGCGTTCCGCATCCGGGTGAAATTTCGCTGGCCCATTGCGGCGTGCTCTTTCTCGACGAGCTGACCGAGTTTGACCGGCGCGTACTGGAAGTGCTGCGCGAACCAATGGAGTCGGGCAAAGTCACCATCTCGCGCGCCACGCGCCAGGCCGATTTCCCAGCGCGTTTCCAGCTGATTGCCGCCATGAATCCATGCCCATGCGGCTATCTCGGCCACGAGACGCTGGCCTGCCGCTGTCCACCCGACGTGGTCCTGCGTTATCAAAGCCGCATTTCCGGTCCGCTGCTGGATCGCATCGATATGCAAATCGAAGTGGGGGCCGTATCGGCCGAACGGCTGGCGGCCAACGCGGACGGCGAAGCATCGAGCGTCATCGCTGCGCGCGTGGAAGCGGCCTTTCAACGCCAACTGACGCGCCAGAAGAAAAGCAACCAGCAATTGAATACCGGTGAAGTCGACCGCTGGTGCCGCCTCGAGCGAAGGGCCGAAGCGACGCTGCGCGGCTCGATGCAGAAGTTCCACTGGTCGGCGCGCGCCTGGCACCGCATCCTGCGCGTGGCGCGCACCATCGCCGACCTGGATGGCGCCGCCATCATCGCCGACCGCCACGTCAGCGAAGCGATCCAGTACCGGCGCGCCCTGCGCGAGCGCTGAGCGCACCGGAAACGCCTGCATCAATCGGACGGATCGAGCGCGATGTGGATGTGATGATGGTGGTTGGCCCAGGCGTGATACTTTGCATTGGCCCAGCCTCCCACGTTCAGATCGTACTCCACGCCATCAACTGTCACCAGGCCCGTGGTCAGCAAGCGATATCCCCAATCGGCGCCTGCTATGCCGGCTGAGCCGGGGCCGCCACGGATATAGCCGATCTGCAGTACATCGGCGTTCGCGGCCAGCGCATCCAGGCCGCTGCGCGACGCCAGAATCCAGGCCGTCACCTCAGCCAATGCGGCCAGTCCCTGCGCGCGCTGCAGCAGATTGCTGCTCCTTTGCTTCGGCAAGTCCTTCACGCGCGCCACCAGCTGCTGATAGTTGGAAGTGCCGCTGCCCGCATTCGCACCCTGGAAGGTATAGAAGTGATACATATCGATGTCACTGCCGCGCCCATGGCTGGCATGGCCCAGATCCTTGCCATGTTCGCCCGAGATATCGTTGATCGCGCGCAGCAAGTCAAGATTGGCTTCGATCCAGTTGTAGGTGCGCTGCGATGTCCAGTCATCGCCGCCCGGCTCGCGCAAGCTGTAGCGTGGCAGGCCGGAAGGCATCCGCCACAAGGGGCGCTTGCCGGTATCCGTTTTTTCCGCGGACAGCAGACTGCCATCGGCCGCTTTCGCGCGCAGCGTGTAGCGGTACTGAATCGCGTTCGTCGACGGCGGCACGCTGTTTATCGTGGAAGACTGCGAATCGAAAGTGACCGTGCTGTGCAAGGTCTTGTCGTCCACCACGCTGACATTGGTCCCGGGAGCTTCATCCAGCACAATGGAGCTGGCGCCGGCGGCCAGCAGCTCGACTTTCAGGCTGCTGATGCTGGAACCCTCCGGCTTGGTCACATCAAAGGTATTGCGGCGCTGGAAGGCGTTCCTGCGGCCGCTCTCAGGCACGCTGTAATAGGTCTTGTCGTTGTACGCCAGCCAGGAGTCATCCAGCGGAGCCACCGAGTTGATGCTCAAGCTGCCGCCAACTTCAATGCGCGCGTTAACGGAAGTCGGCAGTTGGCTGTCGCCGATATTGGTGGCGAACGCGGTGAGCGTGAGTTCGATATCGCTATCGCGCGCCAAGGCCCGCACATCAAATGTCTTTTCGATGATGCCGGTGGTGCCATCCGACAGCCAGATCGGCGCCTGGGTCAATTGGGTATTGATCTGGCGCGTCAGGTCGAACAGCAGCGTGCCTTGAACTCCGCCGAATACCTTGATGCCCCAAACGTCGTTGTACACGCTTTGCTGCGTGATGTAATAAGGGTATTCGGCACTGGCCACGTTATAGCTGAGCGTGACCTTGGCCGTCCCTTTGGGCACGGCCAGCTTCACGGTCTGCGTACTCGGCACATTACGCAGGCCGGCAATGACGCTGACCGCCGCCGGGACCAGCATGCCTGTCTGGCGCATGCGGCGATCCAGCAGCGGCAGGGCCGGCTGCTGACCGGTCTTCATATCTTCGGGACGGCGCGCATTATAGCCAACGATACGTTCCTCTTCCGCCGCCGGCGCTTCCAGCGTGTTCAACACTGGCGCAGCGGCAGCATCGTCGAGCGAGGAAAGCAGGGGAATATTCAGATTGACTGCGCCGGCCAGCGAGAACACGCCCGTGCCATAGTAGTAGCGCTGATTCTGGAACGTCTCGGCGGAGATGCTCAGGTTCCCGTTCGGCAGGTTAGGGAAATCAAAGCTGCCGTCCGCTTCCGACAGCGTGGACACCACCACGTCGGTATTCAGTATCTTGCCCACGATGCGGATGCCGCCCAGTTGCAGGCCCGGGAAGGATGGCGGCGCGGCCAGGCTGCCGCGCACCGCATTGCGCGTCAGATGGAAGGAGGCGGTGGCACGGTAGACGTTTTCCTGCGCATCGAGACCTGTCACCGCGAGCGTCAGCCGTCCACTCTTGCCAACAATGCGTGAGCGCAGCGCCGCCATATCGGGCGCCATGATCGAACCATCGGCATTCAGCGCAAACAGCGAGGTCAGGTCGCCCAGGCTCTGGCCAATGGAATTGAACAGCTCCACCGTCGCCAGGTCGATGACCTTGACCGTGCTTTCATTCAGTCCGATCAGGCGCAGCGTCAGATTGCTGAAGCTGTTCGGCAGCAGCAGATGCTGCACCTGGTCGATGCGCAGGGCCGCGTCGGCATATACCTCGCCGTCGTCGCTCAGGATGATGTCGACGCTATTTCCCGCGCCACGGCGCAGGTCCAGTTCCGCCGTTCCGACATACGATGGGGCGCGGCGCGCGGACAGCGACTGCACGTCCAGCGGCAGCAGAAAGCTGGCCTGGCCGCTGGCGTCGGTCACGGCGCGCAGCACGCCATTCACCGACAGCTTCACACCCGCGCCGGCCGCCGCGCCGCGCGGATTGCCGGGATTGCCGGAATAGTGAAAAGCGCGTACCGCCAGCTGAGTGCTGCTGGCGGTGCTGAGAATCGTACCGCTGGCCACCAGCGAAAAATTGAAGGCACGCTGCTTGCGGTTGACGAATTTGACTGGCACCGCCACCTTGGCGCCAGGCCGCAGCACGCCCATTTCCAAGGTGGCTGCGACTGTGGGGTTGTCCTGGGTATCAACCCCGTTATTGTTATAGACCGTCACCCCGGCCGCGGAAATCGCGCTGACGGTCAATTGAAAAGGGGCGCTGATGGGCGTGGACGAGGTGTTCGTTACCGTAATCACGCTATCGTAAGTATTGGTCAGACGGTTCAGCACCAAGCCGCTTTTGCTGATGCTCACCAGCCCATTCAGGCTTTCGGCGCGCGCCAGATGCGGCATGCCCGCCAAGGCCAGCACACACAAGGCCAACGCCCGGCAGCCGGCACGGCGGCGCAATGCGAACAGCAGCACGAAAGGCAGCACCAGCAGCCAGCTCGATGGCTCAGGCACGCTGTGCGTGCCGGGACGGGCGCTGACCGTCACATCGGCCGCATCGAAAATCGTCAGTTCGCCCATCTCGCTGCGATGCAGATCGAGACGGAACAACGCACCGGCGCCACTGGGATCGCTGCTCGGGAATTGCGGCAAGCCGCTGAACGGATCGAGAAAATACAGGGACAAGGCATCGGGCGCATCCCCTCCCTGCGGCCCGATATGCGTCACATCGAGAGTAAAAGTGATCTGCGCGGCCAGTGCCGGCAAGCCCAATGAAGCCTCGTTGAAAAAACTGCCGGAAGTGCCAAGTGATACCGCATCGGGAAACACGCCGTTCACATTCCCCGTCGATGCCTGCGGCAAGACCAAACCTTGCGCATCGAAATTGCGTATCCAGACCGTATTGCCGGATGAACCAATGAAATCAAAAGCCAGCACGCTGCTGCTGCCGGCGAGACGGGATGTATCGATAGAAAACAGCCACGGTGCGGCACGCGCTGCCGGCATGGTCAGGGCCAGCAGCAAACTGGCTATACAACACAAGAAAAAGGACAAAGACTTGCGCATAAACAAAGCTCCTGATTGACGGCGCGCAAAGGGCGCGGAGCTATGTAAGCAACATTAGTACCAAGTTAATGATACGTATAAAAATCAGTGATTTAAGGAATTTACTTGCAAATTACTCGTTACTTTTGGTAGTAACAATGTAAAGTTAACCGACATCGCCATGCCACCCTGCTACCATCATGGGATGAAAAAACTATCCCTTCTGGCAGCGCTACTGGCCGCCACCGCCATTAGCGCCTGCAGTCCTAAATTCGACTGGCGCGACTTTCGCAGCAATGACGCGCCCTATGCCGTGCTCTTCCCCGGCAAGCCCGCCACCCACACGCGCAGCGTCAATCTCGACGGACTGGATGTGAAGATGACGATGGCGGCCGCCGAAATCGATGGTACGCTGTTCGCCGTCGGCAGCGCCGAGGTAGCCGATGCGAGCCAGGCCCCGCAGGCCGCAGCCGCCATGAAAACCGCCATGGTCAGGAATATCGGCGCGACCATCATCAAAGAAAGCGCCAACGGCAACGTCAAGGAAATCGAAGCGAAGGGCATGCGCAACGGCACGCCTATGCTGCTGAGCGGCCGCTTCCTGTTCAAGGACAAGCGCGTCTACCAGGTCGTGGTGCTGGGCAGCGAAAAACACTTCGAGAAAGAAGCTGTGGAAACTTTTATGAGCTCGTTTAAACTGAATTGAAAAAGGGCGGTGGCAGGTGCAAGCCAGCAAGTCGTGTTATCTTTAGAGTAGGTCAACAAAAATATGGGGAAGCCGCCATGTTGATAACATTTAAATCCAAATCATCCCCCACGGTCATGATGTACCTTGAGCATGCTCAGCGCATCATGGATCTGTGGAAAAAGAGTCCCACACGTGGCGTCATCACGGCGGCCGAAGCGTCCCAGGCCCTGGCCCTGCTGGAGCAGGAAGTCGCGCTGAGCAAGCTGCATCCCGAGGTCGACGCCGAGCACGCCGCCCATACCCATCCCCACGATCTGCCGGACGACGGCGAAGACGTGGCCCTGGCCGACAAGCAAAAAGTCGCTTTCGCCCAACGCGCTTTCCCCCTGCTGGAAATGCTGCGCGCGGCCAAAACCGAAGGCGAAGATATTATCTGGGGCGTTTAAGCCCCTTTTTAAAGGCGAATACAAAACAAAAAAGCCCCGACTGCATGCGCAGCCGGGGCTTTCTCTTTATAACTAGCCTGACGATAACCTACTTTCACACTGGTTGCAGCACTATCATCGGCGCAAAGTCGTTTCACGGTCC
>NZ_JACHXD010000032.1 GCF_014191875.1 Pseudoduganella violacea | reverse complement strand
GCCGATGATAGTGCTGCAACCAGTGTGAAAGTAGGTTATCGTCAGGCTAGTTATAAAGAGAAAGCCCCGGCTGCGTTTGCAGTCGGGGCTTTTTTGTTTTCTTTCCCTTTACTGCTTCATGCACTGCCTTTGCTGATTGCCTCGCCATCGGCTGGACGCAAGGTCCAGAAAGTGAGCGAAGAAAGTATCGTCAGTGCAGCCAGGGTCAGAAAAGCGTAGTGCAGGGCGTTGCTGAGCACCGCACGGTCGGATTGAGGCGCATCGCCCAAAAAGAATCCCGTCACCAGCGAGCCGCAGGCCAGGCCGAAACTCACTGACAGCTGCTGCATCGAGCTGGCTATCGTGCTGGCCATGCTGGAATCCTGCGCATCCACATCGGCATAAGCGATGCTGTTCATGCTGGAGAATTGCAGCGAATTGAAAAGGCCAAGACAGAGACTGATCGCCACGATCAGCGGCAAGGGCGTTCCTGCTTTGACGAACGAGTACATGCTGATCGTGATCCCGATCAGCACCGTGTTCACTACCAGCACCTGGCGATAGCCGAAGCGTCCCAGCAGCCGCGTTGAAATGAACTTCATGCCCATCGCGGCAGCGGCAGAAGGCATCATCAATAGCCCCGATTGCCAGGCCGGCAGGCCAAGACCCAATTGATATAGCAGCGGCAGCAGGAAGGGCAGGCCGCTGACGCCGAGTCGCGTCGCGAAACCGCCTAATACGGACACGCGGAAAGTGCGGATGCGGAACAGGTCGAGGCGCAACAAGGGATGCGCTTCGCTGCGCGCATGCCAGGCGTAAGCTGCCAGTAGGCTGCAGGAAATCAGCAGCAGTACGGCGCCAGAAGTGGGATCGATCTTGTGTTCGCCGAAGACTTCCAACAGCCATGAGAGCAGCGCGATGCCGGTGCCGAACAAGACCAGCCCTATCATATCCAATGGCCGTGTCTTCTCGCCGCGATAGTCGGGCATATAGCGCCGCGCCAGATAGATGGCTGCCAGCCCGACCGGCACATTGATGAAGAAGATCTCGCGCCATGATAGCCAGTGGACGATCAAGCCGCCGACGGTTGGCCCCAACAACGGTCCTATCAACGCCGGAATGATGACGAAGTTCATGGCGCGCAGCAGTTCCGATTTGGGAAAGGTGCGGATGATGGTGATGCGTCCGACCGGCATCATCATGGCGGCGCCGAAACCTTGCAGCAGGCGCGCCGCCACCAGCATGGGCGAATTCACTGACAGGCCGCACAGCATGGAGGCGATGGTGAAGATGGCGATGGCGCTCATGAATACGCGCCGTGTGCCGTAGCGGTCGGCCATCCATCCGCTGACGGGAATCGCCACGGCCAGGCTGAGGATATAGCTGGTGACGACGGCCTTCAGGCTGAGTGGCGTGACTTGCAGGCTGGCCGCGATGGCGGGAACGGCGGTGTTGACGATGGTGGAGTCGAGCTGCTCCATGAAGAGGGTTGTAGCGACAACCCAAGGCAGATAGCGTTTGCTGGAATCGGGGGCGGTCATGGGAGGACACAGAGCTGGTGTCCGATGATTGTTACATAAAAGCCGAAGCTCTGTTTTTCCCTGACTTATTCGACGGTTTTACCCCAGCTATTTTCGTAGATGATTTGCTCGATGGGGCGGCGCTTATCCCAGCCTTCCAGTTCCAGCATCGGCGCCTTGTAGAATTCCTCGACCTGACCCACACACAGCACGGCGATGGGCTGGCTGCCTTCGGGCATGCCGCACAACTGGCGCAAGCGCTGCGGATCGAACAGCGAAACCCAGCCTACGCCGATGCCCTCGGCACGCGCCGCCAGCCAGAAGTTTTGGATGGCGCAGGAGGCCGAGGCCAGATCCATCTCCGGCATGGTGCGGCGGCCAAAGACGAAGTCCTCGCGCTTGTCGATCAGGCCGACCACCAGCACTTCGGCGCATTGAAGGATGCCTTCCACCTTCAGGCGCATGAATTCCTCCGAGCGCTGGTTCAACGCCTGTGCCGTCAGCTCTCGTTCCTCGTCCACCAGCCGGTGGATGGCGCGCCGGAGGTCCATGCTGCTGATGCGGATGAAGCGCCAGGGTTGCATGAAGCCGACGCTGGGGCCATTGTGGGCGGCAGCGATAAAGCGTTCCAGCTGGCCTTCCTGCAGCGGCCCGGGAACGAAGTGACGCACGTCGCGCCGTTCGCTGATGGCGCGGTAGACACCATCAATCTGTTCGGGAGGGTAAGCGTGGTTCATTTTTTCAGCCGGATCAAGGCGTCAAGCAAGGGTTGGGTGGCGTCGGCCAAGCGTTCAAGACTGGCTTCGCGCAGGGCGGATGTATCCACCGTGGTGTCCGAGTGCAGGCCGGCCCAGCGCAGCAGGGCATTGCCCGCTTGCGGTGTGTCGAACAAGCCATGCAGATAAGTCCCGAGCACTTGATTGTCCTCCGAGATGGCGCCTTCGGGACGCCCGTCGATGTGGAAGACGGGGCGCTCCATGCTGCTTCCGGACGAAACGCCCATATGGATTTCGTAACCGGTTACGCTGGCTTCGGCAAAGGCGCAGCTGCCGCTGACCTGCTCCAGCCGCTTGTCCTGCGTCAGCTCGGTGCTGATATTGAGCAGGCCGAGACCGGCCGACTCGCCAGGCGCTCCTTCCACGCCGTGCGGATCAGATATGCTTTGGCCCAGCATCTGGAAGCCGCCGCAGACGCCGATCACCTTGCCGCCATAACGCAGGTGGCGTGCGATCTTTTCCGGCCAGCCCTGCGACTTGAGCCAGGCCAGGTCGCCGCGCGTGTTCTTGCTGCCGGGGAGGATGATCAGATCGGCGGCAGGAATGGGTTCGCCTTCGCGCACGAAGCGCAGGTCGACTTCGGGATGGGCGCGCAGCGCGTCGAAGTCGGTATGGTTGCTCATGCGCGGCCCGCTGGGAACGACCACGCGGAAGGCGCCTTGCGCAGCCTGTACCGCCTGCACCGCATCCTCGGCATCGAGGAAGAGGCCATGTAGATAAGGCAGGACGGCCAGCACGGGTTTGCCGGTCTGCTGCTCCAGCCATTCCAGTCCCGGCTCAAGCAGCGAGATATCGCCCCGGAAGCGGTTGATGACGAAGCCGATTACGCGATTGCGCTCGCTGTCGGAGAGGCAGGAAAGGGTGCCGACCAGATGGGCGAAGACGCCGCCGCGATCAATGTCGGCCACCAGGATGACCGGGCAATCCACGGCTTCTGCAAAGCCCATATTGGCGATGTCGCGGTTGCGCAGATTGATCTCGGCCGGGCTGCCGGCGCCTTCCACCATCACCTTGCCGTATTTTTGCAGCAGGCGCTCGTGCGAGGAAAGCACGGCCTCCATCGCCACCAGCTTATAGTTGTGATAGTCGCGCGCATTCATATTCGACAGTGCCTTGCCGTTAATGATGACCTGGGCGCCGATATCGCTGGACGGCTTGAGCAGCACCGGGTTCATATCGGTATGCGGCTCCAGGCCGGCGGCAATCGCTTGCAAGGCCTGGGCGCGGCCGATCTCGCCGCCATTCACGGTAACGGCGCTGTTGAGCGCCATATTCTGCGGCTTGAAAGGCGCCACGCTGACGCCATTGCGCTTCAACAGACGGCACAGGGCCGCCACCACGGTGCTCTTGCCCGCGTCCGATGTGGTGCCTTGCACCATCAGGGTAGTGTAGGGGAAGTCCATCAGTGCTTGCGGTGCTGGCGCGCCAGTTCGAGTTTTTCGCACAGAATCGCCGTGCCCTGGATCATGCGTGGGCCGGCGCGGTTCAGCAGATCGCCTTCCACCGTGAACAGATTACCCTGGCGCGTAGCTTTCAAAGTGCCGTACTGGCGCCATAGATTGACGCCGCCATAGTCCTTTTCGGCGGTGCCGAAGATGGCTTCCGGATCTTCCTGCAGCACGCCTTCGACGCTGACCACCGGCGCCGTGATTTTCATGCTGGCGAAGATGTTTTCGCCGCCGCAGACGCGCAGGGCGTCGCTGACGATATGGCTGCCGTTCAGCGTGTACAGCGGCTTGTCCCAGACCTGATAGAAGGTGCGCACCGGCGGACGGCCTGCATACTGGGCGCGCAGCGCGGCCAGCTTACGTTTCATTTCAGCGGCGGCCGGCTGGGCCGCGCTTTCGGTGCCCATAAGCTGGCCGAGACGGATCAGGCCTTCGGGGATGGCGTCCAGCGTTTGCGGTTCGCTATGGAAGATGGGGATGTTCAACTGGCGCAGCATATCGATCTGGCGCTCGGAGCTGCCGTGGCGCCAAACCACCAGCAGGTCGGGCTTGAGCGCGATCAGGCGTTCCATATCGACTTGCCGATTGTCGCCGACGCGCGGGATTTTCTTGGCCGCTTCAGGGTAGTCGCTATAGGTGACGGCGCCCACGATCTTGTCGCCGCCGCCAGCCGCGAACAGCATCTCGGTCACATGCGGCGCCAGCGAGACCACGCGCTGCGCCGGCTTTTGCACGGTGACGGCCTTGCCATCGTCGTCCTTGACGGTGATGGCGGCTTGCGCCTGGAGCGCCGCCAGACTAGCCAACGTTAGCAGATATTTTTTCATCGTTTCTCCTTGCTCCATTGTTCAACTGCTGTTCGCAGGCGCTGCCAACCCATTTCGTCCGGCGGCAGGCCGAGGCGGATGCCGCGCGCCGCTTGCGTAAAGAGGCGCACCCATATGCCATGCCGCGCCACGAATTCGTGGAACTGTTCGGGCCGCGCTTCCGGCCACCACTGGAACAGGTCCGTGCCATGCGATGTGATGCCATGCACCGCCAGCAGGCTTCGCAGGCGCTGGCCGGAGTCGCGCAGTTGGCGGCGGGTTTGCTCTTGCCATGCGTGATCGCGCAACGCGGCAATGGCGATTTGCTGGGCTGGACCGCTGATGCTCCATGGGCCGAGCATGTCGGCCAATGGCTTTAGTATCTCTCCATTGGCTGCGACGAAACCCAGGCGCAGACCGGCCAGGCCGAAGAACTTGCCGATGGAGCGCAGTACGATCAGACCTGGAAGATGGGTATGAGCGGCGATGCTGTTGCCTCCGTCGGTGTCACCAAAGGCTTCGTCCACCACCAGCCAGCCGCCGCGAGCCGCCAATTGCTCGTGCCAGCGCAGCAGGTCGGAGGCCGGTACGGTGGCGCCGGTCGGGTTGTTGGGATTGCAGATGACGAGGACGTCGGCCTGCGCCAAGGCGCCATCCAGCTCCGCATAGGATATCTGCCTCATTGCGTGCCCGTGCTGCGCCCAATGGTGGGCATGTTCGGCATAGGAGGGCGCGGCCACCACCACGCGCGAGGGCGCGCGCAGGCGCGGCAAACTCTGGATCGCCGCCTGCGTCCCCGCCACCGGCAGCATGCTTGGCGCGCCATAGAAAGCGCATGCCGCCTCCGCCAGCGCCGGATCGCTTTCGGGCAGGCGATGCCAGGCCTGGGCTGCCAGCTGCGGCACGGGATACCAGGCGGGATTGATGCCGGTCGATAGATCGAGCCAGTCGCTACGGCCGAACCGTAGCGCGGCGTCGCGCAGATTCCCGCCATGTTCAAGCATGGGGTGTCTCCTTGACGAGGATATCGGCCGCCGCAGGGGCCGCCAGGTGAATCAGGGCGGCGGTGGCGATGGCCAGGCCAAGCCATAGCAGGGCGGTATTCAGCACCAGGCGCCAGACGCGCCGAATATCGGCCGCCGTTGCAACCTGTCCGCTACCTAGCGGCGGGCGCTGCTCGACCTCACCGTCATATGTGGCGGCGCCGCCCAGTACCAGACCGAGCGCGCCGGCGCCGCTGGACATGACCGGCCCGCCATTAGGGCTGCTCCAGGCTGGAGCCTGCGTCAGCCAGCAGTGCAGCGCGCGGCGTTTGCCCTGTAGGGTGGGGGCCAGCACGATATAGGAGATGGCCGTCAGGCGGGCCGGCAGATAGTTGAGTGCATCATCGATGCGCGCGGCGGCCCAGCCAAAATGCTGGAAGCGCTGGCTGCGGTAGCCCCACATGGCGTCCAGCGTATTCGCCAGCCGGAACAGCACGGCGCCGGGGCCGCCCGCCACGGCGAACCAGAACAGCGTGCCGAAGACGGCGTCATTGCCGTTTTCCAGCAGGGATTCGGCGCTGGCCTTGGCCAGGTCGGCTTCGCTGGCCTGCTTTGTGTCGCGGCTGACGATGCGCGCCGTCAGCATGCGCGCCGCCGGCAGGTCTTGCCGCTGCAGGGCATCGGCAATCGGCAGATTGTGGTCGCGCAGGCTGCGCAGGCCGATGCAGAAATAGAGCAGGATGGCATGCAGCGCGATGGCCAGCATGCTGCCAGCGGCATCGAGCAGGAAGACGGAGAGTGCGACCAGGGGCGCGACCGCCAGCAGCCAGGCGAGTATGCCGCGCAGGCGCCGCGCCATGTCGCGATTCAAGGCCTTTTCGATGCGCATTGCCAGATTGCCGAAACCGATGAGAGGATGCCAGCGCCGCGCTTCGCCCAGCAGCAGATCCAGCGCAATGCCGGCCGCCATCAGCAGTGTGAGCAGCGGCCATCCCAATCCCATCAGCATGGCGCGCCTTTCAGCACCAGCGGCAGGCCCGCCGCCACGAAGACGGCGCGTTCGCAAACGGCGGCAACGGCCTGATTCAAGCGGCCGGCTTCATCGGTGAAGGCGCGCGAAATGGCTCCGTAAGGCACGATGCCCATGCCCACTTCGTTCGATACCAGGATGATGTCGCCAGCCTGCGGCTCCTCGCCCAGTATCGCCAGCAGGGCAGCGCGTTCCTGATGGAAGCGGGCAGGCAGGGTAAGCTGGCCCACATCGGGATACTCGCTGCCATCGGCGAACAGCAGGTTGGTCAGCCACAGGGTCAGGCAATCGACCAGCACCACGCGCTGCGGCGCGCGCCACTGCCGCAGCGCCTGAGCCAGCGCAAGCGGCTCTTCCACCGTAATCCAGTGCGCGGGACGCTGTTGCCGGTGATGTTCGATGCGGGCAGCCATTTCGCCGTCGCCTGCGGCAGCGGTGGCGATATAGATGGTCTCCTTGCCCGAGGCGGCGGCCAGCTTTTCGGCATACAGGCTTTTGCCGGAGCGCGCGCCGCCCAGCACCAGGGTATTGCTCATGACGCGCTCCGCGCGAACAATGCCGCCACTGCCTCCGGATTGGAGGGGAAGTAGGCGTGGAAATAGGAGGCGTGCAGGGAGCCGAGTTTGTACACCGCTTCACCTTCAACGCCGGACGGATTTTTCACGGTCTGCACAACAGGTGGTGTTTCGGTCGTCAGCCGTGAGTAGTGGAAGGTGTGGCCGCGCAGGGGGCCATGCTCTGTCGGCAGCGCCTGAGCGCCCAGACCGGCCAGGCGTTTTTGCATTTCGACGCGGCCCGGCAGCAGGCCGGCCATGGGCCACTCCCGGCCTTCGCTGTCGCACAGCGTATCGGCCAGCGCCATCATGCCGCCGCATTCTGCGACGATGGGCAAGCCGGCTGCGTGGGCGGCGCGGATGGAGGCTGTCCACTTACAGGCTGCGGCCAGCGTGCTGGCATGCAGCTCGGGGTAGCCGCCTGGCAGGTAGACGGCGTCGGCATGCGATGGCAGCGCCTCGTCGGCCAGCGGCGAGAAGAATTCCAGGCGCGCGCCCAATGCCTGCAGCGTTTCCAGGTTGGCGGGATAAAGAAACATGAATGCCGCATCGCGCGCGATGGCGATGGTTTTACCTTGCAGATGCTGGCGCTGGGACTCCAGCGCGGGCGGCAGGTCCAGCTCTACCAGCGGCTGGCTGTCCCATGCCTGCTGGTTGAAGTCCAGCTGCGCCGCCAGTTCGTCCAGCAGCGCATCAAGATCGGCGACTTCGCCGGGCAGCACCAGGCCCAGATGGCGTTCTGGCAGGGAGCGCGCCTGCTTGGGCAAGGTGGCGAACAACGGAATATCGCGCAGCGAGGTAGCCACCATTTTCGCGTGGCCGGGACTGGCGATGCGGTTTGCGATCACGCCAGCCATTTGCACCGGACCATAGTCGCGCAAGCCGTGCACCAGCGCACCGGCCGTTTGCGCCATCGCGCCGGCATCGATCACCGCCATGACCGGCACGCCGAAGGTGCGCGACAAGTCGGCCGAAGAGGGCGTGCCGTCATATAAACCCATCACGCCTTCGATCAGGATCACGTCCGCTTCGCGTGCCGCCTGCGCCAGTTGCTGGCGGCAGGCATCTTCGCCCACCATCCACAGGTCGAGCGATTTGACCGGCGCGCCGCTGGCGCGCTCCAGCAGCATGGGGTCGATGAAATCCGGGCCGCATTTGAAGACGCGCACGCGCTGTCCCTGTTGCACCAGCTTGCGCGCCAGCGCCGCCGTGACCGTGGTTTTGCCCTGTCCAGAGGATACGGCCGCCAACAGCATGGCGCGCACGGCGATCTTTTCGCTCATTACCACTCCGTTCCGGCTTGCGCCGCAATGCCTGCCTTGAAGGCGTGTTTGACCACATTCATCTCGGTCACGGTGTCGGCGATTTCGATCAGTTCCGGTGGCGCGCCGCGGCCGGTGATGACCACGTGCTGCATGGCCGGACGTTCCAGCAGGTCGGCAATGACGGTATCCACATCCAGATAGTGGTACTTGAGGGCGATATTCAGTTCGTCCAGCACCACCATGCCGATGGCCGGATCGGCGAGAAAGCGCTTGGCCTGTTCCCAGGCCGCCTGCGCTTTTTCGATATCGCGTTCGCGGTTCTGGGTTTCCCAGGTATAGCCTTCGCCCATGGCGTGGAAGCTGACTTCCTCCGGGAAGCGGCGCAGGAAGAGTTCTTCGCCGGTCGCCATCGCACCCTTGATGAACTGCACCACCCCCACTTTCATGCCATGGCCCATGGCGCGGACCGCCATGCCGAAACCGCTGGAGCTTTTGCCCTTGCCGTTGCCGGTGTTGACGATGATGATGCCGATTTGCTTGTCGGCAGCGGCGATCTTGGCGTCGATGATGGCCTTCTTGCGCTCCATGCGGGCGCGATGGCGCTCGTTCAATGCGGCGGTGTCGTTGGAAGTCATTGGGTTCATGCGCTTACCTCGAGTGGAATGAAGATGCTGCGGTTGCCGTGGCGGATGATGTCGATCGGATGGCCCAGGTAGTCGCTCAGGATGGCCGGCTGCATGGTTTCAGCCACGCTGCCAGCCTGCCAACGGCCGTCGCCCATCAGCAGCAAGGCGTGGCTCGATACGCTGTGCGCCAGATTCAGGTCATGTCCGACCATGACCACGGTTTTCTTCTGTTCGCGGCACAGGCGCGCGAGCAGGCTCATAACGCTGACCTGGTGCGCCAGATCCAGGGCATTGGCCGGTTCGTCCAGCAGCAGCAGCGGCGTGTCCTGGGCCAGCATGGCGGCAATGGCGACCCGCTGGCGTTCGCCACCGGACAGGGTGCGTACGTCTCGCGCGGCCAGATCGTCGACCTCCATCGCGGCCAGGGAGCGCATGGCGATCTGGTGGTCGTCGCTGTCTTCCCAATAGCGCTGGCTGTGGTAGGGATGGCGCGCCGACAGCACGGTTTCCAGCGCGCTGTAGGAGAAGGCATCGTTGCGCGCCTGCGCCAGGAAGGCGCGGCTGCGCGCCAGTTCTTCCAGCGGCCACTCCTTCAGCGGACGGTTTTCGACCGCCACCTGGCCGCTATCCGGCTGGCGCAGGCCGGCCAGGGTGCGCAGCAAGGTGCTTTTGCCGGCGCCATTGCGGCCGATTACACTCCAGCATTCGCCGTCGCCCACGCGCCAGTCGAGGTTTTCCACCAGCGTGCGCTGGCCGATGCACAGCCTGAGGTTCTGGGTCGAGAGCATCTTATTTCCTCAGCCGGTGTAGTTGATACAGGAAAACCGGCGCGCCGATCAGGGCAGTGATGACCCCCACCGGCAGTTGCTGCGGCGCGATGATGACGCGCGCTACGGTATCGGTCAGCACCAGATAGGCGCCGCCGGCCAGCGTGGCCGCCGGCACCAGCAGACGATGGTCAGGGCCGAAGGCGAAACGGCAGGCGTGCGGAATAATCAGGCCGACAAAGCCGATGCTGCCGGCGCTGGTGACGGAAGTGGCGGTCAGCAGGGCGGAGCAGAAGAACAGGCTTTTGCGCAGCGTGCCGACGCGGATGCCCAGCGTGGCCGAAGCTTCCGCATGCAGAGCCATCACGTTCAGGGCGCGCGCGTTGCGCAGGGTGAAGATCAATGCCGCCGCCAGTACCAGCCATGGCAGAAGGCGTAGTGGTGCGCCGGCCAGCTCGCCGATCAGCCAGAACACCATGCTGCGCAAGCGGCTTTCCGGCGCGATCGACAGCATCAGCGTCACCAGGGCAATACAGACGGCGGAGAAAATCTGGCCGGTCAGCAGCAGCAGGGCGGTGCCGCCGTCGGCTGCCGCGCCTCCGCGCAGGTCGCGCCGCGCCAGCGTGTACAGCAGGATCGAGACCACGACGGCGCTGGCGAAGGCCGCGCTATCCACTACCCAGGCCGCGCAGGCGAGAAAGAGGGCGGCCAGGGCGCCGACCGAGGCGCCGGCGGAAATGCCAAGCACATAGGGGTCAGCCAAGGGATTGCGCAGCAAGGCTTGCATCATCACGCCCGCCAGCGACAGCGAGGCGCCGGTCACGAAAGCCACCAGGGCGCGGCTCAGACGCAGGTCGAGCAGGGTGGCGGCCAGCGAGTTGGCTTCGCCACGCAGCAGTTCCTGCAGCGCGCCGGGAATCTCGGACAGGGAAACGGTGACCGAACCAACCATGCCCGCCAGGACCAGGCTGGCGAGAGTGGTGGCGATCAGCGCCAGATTGACGACAGCGGCGCGCTTGCGTAGCCGGACGGGATTTGCTTGCATGTACTGCCTTCAGAATTCGGGGTACTGCGTTGGGATACTGCGCTGCCGGGCGCATTCGCTACGCCCGGCAGGTTACACCATTTACTTCATGCCGTAACGCAGGCCGGCGAAGAAGGTGGAGCCGGTGCTGCCGTAGAAGCGTGCCACTTCATACTTCTTGTCCGCCACGTTATTCCAGCGCACCAGGGCCGACCAGTCGCGCGAGAATTGCCAGGTGGCGTGCAGGTTGAGCAGGCTGTAGCCGCCCAGTTCCACGCGGTTGGCCGCATCTTCGAAGCGGCGGCCGGACAATTGCAGCTCGGCGCCCGCATGCAGCCCGCCCAGGGCGTATTCCGCATTCAGGTTGGCGTGACGCTTGGCGCGGCGTTGCAGCAGCTTGCCGGTGGTATCGTCGCGCGGCTCCTGGAAGTCGGCGTTGGCGCTCAGTTTCAGCTTGCCGAACTGGTGCTCGGCCGACAGGCTCAGGCCTTTCAGCACGGCCTTGTTGACGTTGTAGGCGCAGCTGTATTTATAGCCTGAATACGGGCAGGGCGCAGTGCTGACCAGCAGATCGTCCAGCTTGTTGTGGTAGTAGACGGCGCCCAGCTGGGTCGTGCCATTATCGTAGTGCAGGCCGATCTCGCCGTTGCGGCCTTTTTCGGGCTTGTTGTTCTCGTTGCCGTAGCCGGCGTAGTACAGCTCATTGAAGGTCGGCGCGCGGAAGCTGGTGCCGAAGCTGGCGTTTGCGCGCAGGGCTGGCGAGATGCGGTAGCCGTAGCCCAGCGAGCCGGTGGCCTTGCTGCCGAACTGCGAGTTGTCGTCGTGGCGGGCGCCGGCGCTGAACAGATGGTCGCCGCGCTGCATGCCATAGGTGGCGGCCAGCGAACGGGTATGGCGCTTGCGCTCGGCGATGCCGGCCGAGGTAGACACCACTTCCTCCTTGCGGAATTCGTACAGCAGCTGCAGGGTATCGCGGCCCAGTTGCAGATCGTTCTGCCAGGAGAAACCGGTCTGCTTGGTGTCGATCTGGCTGGTGCTGGATGCAACGCCGGTGAAACTGCCCGATTTATCGCTGCTTTCCGACGCTTGCACCAGGCTGGTCCAATTCGGCAGTATGCGGTTGCGCAGATAGGCCGAGGTATTGCTGATGCGGGTCTTGCTGCGCGCGTCGTAATCCGATTTGCCGTTGTCGAACTGGGCGTCCACTTTGCTGTACAAGAAATTCGCGCCCAGCTCATGGCCTTCCGCCAGTTGCAGCGATACCTGGCCGGCGGCGCTGCGGCGGTCATAGCCGTCGTTGTCCGGGTTGTAGCCGGAAGCGCCGGGCAGGCTGGCGGAGAAACCGTCGGAACGTTCGCGGCCGGCGCTCAGTGAGTAGCTGACCGGACCCGAACTGCCCGAGACGGCGGCGTCGGCGGCGCGGGTGGAATCGCTGCCCGCGCCAACGAAGGCCGTCACGTCCACGTCGCCCTTGCCCTTTTTGGTGAAGATCTGGATCACGCCGCCGATGGCGTCCGCGCCATACAGGGTGCTCAGTGGGCCATATACGATCTCGATATGGTCGATGGCGCTGAGCGGAATCGCGTTCCAGCTGGCCGTGCCGGTGGTGGCCGAACCAATGCGCACGCCGTCCACCAGCACCAGACTCTGGTTGCCGTTGGCGCCGCGGATGAACACATTGCCGCTTGTGCCAGGACCGCCATTGCGGGTGATTTCAATGCCGCGCTGGCGCTGCAGCAAGTCGCTGATGGAGCCGGCGCCGGAGCGCAGGATTTCGTCGGCGCCAATGGTCAGGGTGTCGCGCAGCACCTCGCCGGCTGGCTGCGGCGTGCGGCCGGCGGTAATGAGAACGGTGCTATGTGCAGCGTTTTGTGCGAATGCGGAGGGCGCGGCAATAGCCAGTGCGAGCGACGCGAGGGCCGCCTGCCGTGATACAGGAAAGGTCATGACATTCTTCGTAAGTGAGCAACCGGCCTATGTCCCCGTGGGCCGGGTTGAACAGAGGCGTCAGCGCCTCCACCTGATTTGGCCGGTATCCGGGCTGGCAGGTTTGGCCGTCACACCTTCCCATGCGAAGCACAGTGGTTGTAGAAGACGGCTGCCGCTGAGCGGCACTTGCTTACCGTTGCGGGGACAGCACACGTTGGCCGCCGGAGCGGTTCCATGTTTCCCGTTTAACTGCGCTCAAGGACTCAAGCGCGGGCACCAAAACCCCGACATTATACGGGCTTGCATGCCAAGGGCAACCGCAGCATGGCGCCGTAGGCGATCTTGTGCGGGCTGCTGGCGGCGGCCAACGCCGCTTCCTGCAGGGGCAGGCCGGAGGCGAGGGCACTGAGGAGGCGGATGCTGCCGGCATGGCAGACAAGCAGCGGCTGGCAGGGCGGCAGCTTGACCATGGCGCCCTGCAGCTCGCTCAGGAACTGCGCGACGCGCTGCGCCATCATCAGCACCGATTCGCCGCCGCCGGGGCGGTAGTGCGGCAGGTCGGCGGCCCAGGCGTCGATCTCGGCGCGGGCAATCTCGTCCCACTGGCGCAACTCCCATGCGCCGAAGTCCATTTCGGCCAGGCGGACGTCGAAGCTGACCTCGTCGCCCATCAGCTTGGCCAGTCCGGCGCAGCGTTGCAGCGGGCTGGAATAGATGTGCAAGGGCGCCAGTTCCGGCATGGCGGCCAGCTGCGCGCGCAAGGCGGCATGGACGCGCCGCATTTCCTCGTTCGCTACCGCCAGATCGCTGCTGCCATAGCAGACGCCCGGCGCAGCCAGCGGCTGCGGGTGGCGCACCAGGATCAGTTCCATGCCGGATGCAGGCTGCTGGCGCTGGCCAGCACGCATAGATAGAAGACAGCTTCCGTGACCTGCTGCACCGCGCCCAGGCAATCGCCGGTATAGCCGCCAACGCGGCGCTGGAATTTGCGCGCCAGCCAGAGGGCCGCCAGCGCCGACGCCAGCAAGCCGCAGGCCAGGGCGCGCCAGGACAGCCAGCACATGGCCCCGGCCAGCAGCAGGGGCAGGGCGGAGCACAGGGCGGCAATGGCGAATTCGCCACCGCTCATTTCCTGTGCCAGCGGCTTGGCCTTGCCTTCGGCCCGCGCATACTCCATGCGCCAGATCAGCGTCGCCGCCATCAGGCGCGATAGGGGATGCGCCACCAGCAGCGCCGCCAGCGCGGTAAGGGCGGGCATGCAAGCCAGCGCCGCGATTTTCACCGCCAGCAGCAAAACGATGCCGATCGCGCCGTAAGCTCCGACGCGCGAATCCTTCATAATTTCCAGCACCCGCTCGCGCGTCAGCCCGCCGCCGAAACCGTCGCAAACATCGGCAAAACCATCCTCGTGGAAGGCGCCGGTTATATAGATCGTGGCGGCTGTCGAGAGCAGGGCTGCCAGCGGCGCGGGCAGCACCAGTGCCGCCAGGACATACGCGGCGCAGCCGATGGCCGCCACCACCAGTCCCACCAGCGGAAAATAGCGTGATGAGTGCTGCAGCCAGGCCGGCTCGAAGCCTACCCAGCGTGGAATCGGCAGGCGCGTGAAAAATTGCAAGGCGGTGAAGAATAGGCGCAACTGCTGCATGGCTTATTCGGACTTCTCGCTGACTTGGGCCGATTCGAACGTTGCCATCTCGTTCATGAAATTGACGGCGGCCTGCAGAAGCGGCAGGGCGAGGGCGGAACCGGTGCCTTCGCCCAGGCGCAGGCCCAGATGCAGCAGGGGGCGGGCGCCCAGCTGCTCCAGCATCCGCTGATGGCCGCTCTCGTCCGAGCAATGGGCGAACACGCAATAATCGAGAATCGCCGGCTGCACGCGCGCCGCCACCAGCAGGGCGCTGGTGACGATAAAGCCATCGATCAGCAGCACCATGCGGCGCTCGGCTGCTTTCAGCATGGCCCCCACCATCATGGCGATCTCGAAACCGCCGAAAGTGGCCAGCACGTCCAGCGGCGCGCTGACGTCCGCATGCTTGGCGGCGGCCGCCTCGATCACTTGCTGCTTGCGCAGGATGCCTTCAGCCGACAGTCCGGTGCCGGCGCCCACGCAATCGCTGACCGGAATCCCGGTCAGCTTGTGCATCAGGGCGGCGGCGGCCGTGGTATTGCCGATGCCCATTTCACCGAAGCCCAGCACATTGCCGGGCAGTTCGGCGGCCAGCGCCATGCCGTGTTGCAGCGCCCGGTCACACTCGGCGGCCGTCATGGCCGCTTCCTGGGCGAAGTTGCGCGTGCCATGCGCCACCTTGCAGTCCACCAGCCCGGCGCGCGGGCCAAAATCATGGTTGACGCCCGCATCCACCACTTGCAGGGCGCAGCCGTTCTGGCGCGCGAATACATTGATAGCGGCGCCGCCGGCCAGGAAATTCTCCACCATCTGCCATGTCACGTCCTGGGGGTAGGCCGAAACCCCTTCCGCCACCACCCCGTGGTCGCCGGCAAAGACCAGAATGGCCGGCGCATCCAGGGTAAGCCTGGAGCTTTGCTGGATCAGGCCAAGCTGGCGCGCCAGCCCTTCCAGCATCCCAAGGCTGCCGAGCGGCTTGGTTTTATTGTCGATGGCCTTGCCGAGTTGGAGGGCAAGCGCGGCGTTCTGTACGGGGACGATAGTTGGAATGGACATAGGTTTCAGCGGATTGGCAATCACGGAATTATAATTCCAGCATGCGCCTGCTCATTATTGAAGACAATCCGGATATTATCGCCAATCTCTACGGCTTCCTCGAACCCAAGGGTTATATTCTTGATTCGGCGGTGAACGGCTATGGAGGGCTGGCGCTGGCCGCCCAGAACCAGTACGACGCCGTCGTGCTGGACGTGATGCTGCCTGGCCTGAATGGCCTGGAGCTGTGCCAGAAACTGCGCGGCGAGCTGGGAATGGATACGCCGGTGCTGATGCTGACCGCGCGCGACACCCTGCAGGACAAGGTGGCCGGCTTCGAAAGCGGGGCCGATGATTATCTGGTCAAGCCCTTTTCCCTGGTCGAACTGGAAGTGCGCCTGAAAGCCCTGGTGCGGCGCGCCCAAGGCGCCCATGGCCGCAGCAGCACCATGACGGTGGGCGAGCTGGTTTTCGACACCGCCACCTTCGACGCCCGCCGCGCCGGCCGTCCGCTGGTGCTGACCAAGACCGGCTACACCATCCTGGGCTGCCTGATGAAACAGTCGCCGCGCGTAGTCACGCGCGAGCAGATCGAAAACGAAGTCTGGGGCGACAACCGTCCTGACAGCGATGCGTTGCGCACCCATATCCACGCCGTGCGCCAGGTGCTGGATAAACCCTATTCCTTCGCCATGCTGCGCACCATCTCCGGCATAGGCTACAAACTGGTAGCTTCGCATGAAGAGGTCTAACTCCCTGCGCCGGCCGATTGTCGTCGCCTACCTGCTGTTCGCGCTGATTTCCTCGGCCTTCTTCGCCATCATCGCCGGCATCGCCGTGGAAGGCATCGAAACCCGGCTGGTCGACGAGCGCCTGGAAGATGTCGCCATGTGGGCCTCGCCGCGCTATGCGGGCAAGCTGCCGGTCGAAATGCCGGCCGGGATGAGCTTCCACCATGGCGCCGACATTCCCCTCTCCCTGCGCAATCTGCCTCCCGGCGTGCAGGAGAAAACCGTGGATGGCGTGGACCTGCACCTTCTGGTAGGTCAGGACGAAAACGGCGACTATGTGGTGGTGGACCACGACAGCGAATACGAGAAGATCGAGCTGGTGGTGTATTCCCTGTTCGCTTTGGGCTTCCTCGGCTTCCTCGGCTGCTCGGCGGTGCTGGGTACTTTTGTCGCCAACCGCATCATCGTGCCGATCATGCAGCTGGCCGGCGCGGTGGAGCAGCGCAAACCCGATCTGCCGCTGCAGGAACGCAAGGATGAACTGGGCCTGTTGGCGCGCTCCTTCGCCGGCCACACCGGCGAGCTGACCCGCTTTCTCGACCGTGAACGCTTCTTCACCGGTGACGTCAGCCATGAGCTGCGCACCCCATTGACCGTGATCAGCGGCGCGGCCGAGGTGCTGATGGCGCAAACCCGGGATCAGCCGCAATTGCATGCGCCGGCCGAACGCATTTACCGCGCGGCGCGCGAGGCGGCCGAATCGGTCTCCGTGCTGCTGCGTCTCGCACGTTCGCCCGAGGTGCTGGAATGGGCATCGCTGTCGGCCGCCGCGATGGCGCAGGACGAGGTGGCGCGCTACCAGCATCTGGTGGCCGGGCGTCCACTAATTCTGGATTATCTCGGCGGCGAGGATTTCGCCGTGCGCGCGCCACGCGAACTGCTGGTCGCCGCCATTGGCAATTTGATACGCAACGCCTGTCAATACACGGAGCGCGGCGCCGTTCGCGTCAGCCTGGGAGCGCAGTCCATCATCGTCGAAGACACCGGGCCTGGCCTGCCTCCCGCCGCCCTGGCTGCGCTGCGCAATGAGCCGATGCCAGCCGAAGCGCGCGGTTCTTCCGGCACGGGCCTGGGGCTGGCGCTGGTGCAGCGCATCAGCGCCTACCTGGGGGCTGACTTGCAAGTGAGCGAGGGCGCCGATGGCGGCACGCGCTTTGAGCTGCGTTTCAGAGAGCTCTTAACGAAATCTTAATATGCCCTTCACAGGATACTTACCTATCCTTTATTAAGATCACGGGATTGTCCAAACGGAGTCCCGGTAGTGAACTTGAAAGCCCAGCCGCGCATCAATGCGCCATTGTTTACCCTTTTGGCTTCGGCATTTCTCGTTCTTGCGTATAACGTCAACTTCTGGCGCGCCTTCGTCCAGGCGACCGGAGGGATCAAGCTCAGTAACCTGCCCGTCTATGCCGGCTCCTTCCTGGTACTGGTTTGCGTCTTCAATGCTTTCCTGACCATCGTCAGTTTCCGGCCGCTGATCAAGCCAGTCCTGATCTTCCTCTTCCTGGCCACCTCGGCCCTCAGCTATTTCATGAGCCAGTACGGCATCGGCATCGATGCCTCCATGGTGCAGAACGTGGTCGAAACCGATGTCCGTGAAGCCGGTGAGCTGTTTAGCTGGAAGATGCTGCTGACCATCGCGCTGTTGGGAGTCCTGCCGTCGCTGCTCGTATGGCGCACTGACTTGCGCTTTGCCTCGATCGGCAAGGGCCTGCTGATCAAGGGCGGCATTTTCTGCCTGTCCCTGCTGGCGGCCGGCGCCTTGCTGCTCCTGCTGTTCAAGACGCTGGCGCCTGCCGTGCGCGAGCACCGCGAGCTGCGTTTTCTGCTTACGCCCACCAATATGTTCCAGGCTACCCATGGTTATCTGAAGCGCAAGCTGGCCGTGCCGACGGTGGTCGCGTCGTTGGGCACGGATGCGAAGAAGGGCATGTTGTGGAGCGCGGCCGGCGCCAGCGCGCGGCGCACGGTAACGGTGATCGTGGTCGGCGAAACCGCACGCGCCATGAACTTCTCGCTGAACGGCTATGCGCGTGAAACCAACCCGCAACTGGCGCGCCAGGCCGGCCTGGTGAATTTCCAGGACGTCAGCTCCTGCGGCACGGCCACGGCCATCTCGGTGCCTTGCGTCTTTTCCGCGTTCGGCCGCGAAGATTATTCGGCCGACAAGGCCCGCAATCAGGAGGGCCTGCTCGATGTGCTGAAGCACGCCGGCTTCGATGTGCTATGGCGCGACAATAACTCCGGCTGCAAGGGCGTGTGCGACCGCGTGCGGTATGAAGACCTGTCCCAGCCGGTGGCCGGCGATCCGTTCTGCAATGACGAGGAGTGCTACGACGAGCGTCTGCTGCAAAATCTGCCCCAGATCATCCGCGATGCGAAGAAAGACATGGTCATCGTCCTGCACCAGAAGGGCAGCCATGGTCCGGCGTACTGGAAGCGCTATCCCAAGGAGTTCGCCAAGTTCACGCCCATCTGCCAGACCAATGAACTGGAGCAGTGTTCGCGCGAATCCATCATGGCGGCTTACGACAATACCATCCTGTATACCGACCATGTGCTGAACAAGACGATCGAAGTGCTAAAGGCTGCTGGTGCTGATAGCGGTGTCGATACCTCGCTGCTGTATTTTTCCGATCACGGCGAGTCGCTGGGCGAGAAGAATATGTATCTGCATGGCGCGCCTTACATCATCTCGCCCATCGAGCAGCGTCACGTGCCGATGATGCTCTGGCTGTCGGACAGCTTCCGCTCCCGCTTCCATATCGACGGCGCCTGTCTGGCCGCGCGCGGCCGGCAGGAGTTCTCGCACGATAACGTCTTCCACTCCACACTGGGCATGCTGAATGTGAGCACGGCGGTCTACAACCCTAAACTGGACCTGTTCCATGCATGCAGTAGCGGCACTTGAGCCGTCAATCCACCCCCATCACGGCCGCCTCGCCGCCGCCGTGTTGCTGAACACGGCCCTGCTCATTCTTTGGCTCGGCAACTACACCGATATTGACCTGCGGCTGGCTGATGCCGCTTACGACGCGGCCAGCCGCAGCTTCCCCATGCAGCATGCCTGGATTGCCGAGAAGTTCAACCATATGATCCTGAAGGCCGCGCTCTCCATCTTGGGCGGCGCCTTTGTCGCCCTCTGCATCTGGGACTGGTTCCGGCCCAGCCGGCGCTGGGATGGTTCGCGCCGCATCGCCCTGCGCGTGGTCGCCATCTCGGCCGTGCTGGTGCCAACGGCCATGAGTGTGCTCAAGCACTTCAGCCAGTCGCACTGCCCATGGGATTTGCAGCGCTATGGCGGCACCGAACCTTATATAAGACTGCTGGAAGTTTTCCCGGCAGGGCTGAGCGCAGGCCACTGCATGCCGGCAGGCCACGCTTCAAGCGCCTTGTGGCTGGTAGCGCTGTCCGCCTTCTGGTGGCCGCGACGTCCGCGCATGGCAGCGGCGGTAGCCGGCGCCATGCTGCTGTTCGGCGGCATGGTGGGCTGGATGCAGCAGCTGCGCGGCGCCCACTTCCTCTCGCATACCTTGTGGTCGGCCTGGATTGCCTGCGCCATCGTTTATTTCACATATAAATTTGTGAAAGGCCTTGCAAACCCCATGCCCTTTAGCTATAGTTCTGTCCCCGCCGCAACGCAGATGCAAATCGCGAAACGGTAGGAAAAGAAAGAAGCTTGACGAATCGCACGAAACACTAGATAATCT
>NZ_JACHXD010000031.1 GCF_014191875.1 Pseudoduganella violacea | reverse complement strand
ATTATTTGAGCTTCAGGACCGAAGTCCCGGGCACATCATCAAACGCCCACACTTATCGACTGTTAATTTTTAAAGATCCTGATCGCTGCACTTATTGACAAAGCGTTGTGTTTGTCAGCAGCAGAGAAGCGAGATTATCTAGTGTTTCCGATGAACCGTCAAGCTTCCTGTTTTTCTTACTTCGCTTCGCTGCTTGCGCTGCGTTGCGAGGGACAGAACTATAGCAAACGCCCCCGCCCTTTGCAAGGCTTTAAAATGCGAAGTCGCCGCATTAAGGATTGCCATGCCCTACAAACTTCGCCGGATTGCCTTTGTCAGCGCTTGCTCCGCCCTCCCCTGGGCTGCCGCGGCCCAGGAGGCCGCGCCGACGCTGGCGGATATCGTCGTGGTCAGCGGCAGCCGCGCCGAACATATAAGCTTCGGCCTGCCGGCGGCGATCGACGTTATTGATGCGGCACGTATCAGAGATGTGCAGCTACGGGTGAATGTCTCCGAAGCCCTGATCGCTGTGCCGGGCCTGACGGCGCTCAACCGGCAGAACTATGCTCAGGATCTGCAGATATCTTCGCGCGGTTTCGGTGCTCGCTCGGCATTCGGCGTGCGCGGCGTGCGCTTGATTGCGGACGGGATTCCGGCATCCATGCCGGATGGCCAAGGCCAGGCAGCCACCTTCAATCTGGACCGGGCGCAGCGCATCGAAGTACTGCGCGGTCCCTACTCCGCTTTATATGGCAATCATGCGGGCGGCGTAATCCAACTATTTACAGCCGACGGCAAGGGGCCGCCATCCATCGAGTTCTCGGCCATGGGTGGCAGCAATGGGACAAATAAGGCGAACATGAGCGCGCAGGGCGAAAGCGCGGGTTTGGGCTATGTGCTGGATGCGTCGCGTTTTCGCACCGATGGCTATCGCGCCCACAGTGCGGCGCGGCGCGATCAACAGTATGCCAAACTCACCATGGCGCCAACCGAAGGCGGCAAGCTGACGATCGTGGCCAATGGTTTGCAGCAGCATGACACCCAGGATCCGCTCGGCGTGCAGTGGGCCAGCTTGCAGCGCGATCCGCGCGCGGGCGAGATCGATCTATCCGATACAGCATCGCACCGGCGCAGTTACGCGGAGCGTTACAACACCCGCAAAAGCATCGATCACTATCAACTTGGCGCCTCTTACGACCAGCGCATCGGCAACGGCCGCCTGCATGCGACCATATATGGAGGCAACCGACGCGTAATTCAGTTCCAGGCCTTTTCCCGCGCCTTTCAAGTGCCGGCCAGTCACTCGGGCGGGGTGATCGATTTCAAGCGCGATTTCTATGGCGCCGCTCTGAACTGGGCGTGGATGCAGCCCCTGGCCGGCGGACGTCTGCACACGACGCTGGGCATTGAACTGGATCGTTCCGAAGACGAACGAACGGGATACGAGAATTTCATCGGTAGCCAGACCGGCCTGCGCGGCGCCCTGCGGCGCAACGAAACCGATACCGTCTCCAGCGTCGATCCCTATATACAAATGGAATGGCAGCGCGGTGCCTGGGTGTGGAGCGCAGGGCTTCGCCATAGCCGGATCAAGGTGGCAGTGAACGATCATTACCTCAGCAATGGCAACGACAGCGGCCAGCTAAGCTATCGTCGCAGCACACCGACATTCGGATTGCTATACAAGCTGACGCCCGCGCTTAATTTGTATGCCAGCACAGCGCGCGGCTTTGAAACACCGACGCTGAATGAACTCTTCTACTCCGGCACGGGCGGTGGCTTCAACTATCAGTTGCGTGCTGCTGGCAGTACGCATGTCGAAGCGGGACTGAAAGCGATCAACCAGAATACCCGCCTCGATGCCGCACTGTTTCAGGTGTGGACGGACGATGAGCTGACCGTCGATGCGGCGAACGGTGGACGGACTAGTTATCGCAATGCGAGCAAGACCTTGCGGCGCGGTGCGGAAGTCTCGTTCACAGCATCCTGGGCACATGGTTTCAATACCAGACTGGCTCTCACGGCTCTGCATGCGGTCTACGCTCAGGCATATGGCAATGTGCGGCAAGGAAGCCGTCTGCCAGGTGTGGCGAGCGGGCAGGCTTACGCCGAACTGGCATGGACGGCTGATAAGGGGCGCTTCGGCGCTGCATTGGAAACGTTTGCCAGTTCAAAGCTGTTTGTGGAAGACAGTAATGCCGAGCAGCCGGCCCCCGGCTATACCATAACGAATCTGCGCCTGACCGCAGCCCAATCCGCAGGCGGCTGGCGCCTGAAGCAGTTCATCCGGCTGAACAATCTGGCGGACCGGCGCTATGCCGGTTCGGTCATCGTCGGCGACAGCAATAAGCGCTATTACGAGGCGGCGCCGCAACGCAACTGGGCCGCAGGCATTAGCGCGCAGTTGCAGTTTTAGGGCGGCAGGTGCCGGCAGGTCTCACGCCGCCCCGAAAGCGCTAGCTCACACTGCTGCTGTCTTCGATGGTGAAGGTGCCGGAACACAGCGAATTTTCTTTTTCGGATACCGTAAGGCTGACGGTCAGGTCATTCCACCGTATGGATTCGCGCATCCCGCCATCCGGCATGAATTCAAACGCCTCGGCGGCGGAGGATGGCCCTCCCGGCAGCATATTGATTACCTTCTTGCCGATGTAGTCGATCCGCATCACCACACTGCAGAAGTCGTTCGCAACTTTGTCATACAAGACGAAAGCCACACCGATTCCTTTGTACTCGCTACTGTTGTGCACCGTAACCCCAATACCGTCATATTCCATGAATGGCATCCCATTCACCACCTTCGTATGCGGTGGTGCCAGGTAGGGCTGCTGTTCTGGAAGCTGGGCGTCCACGTTATACACATAGTGATCCTTGATCTCGATACGCTTTTTGCTGAAGTTCCCGATCGTGAAATTCAGGGCGATCTGCTTCTGCAGGAAGTAAAGCAGCAACAGGCCAGCAATGGCCAGCACGCAAAATCCCATTGTCATGGCCTGAGCGGCAGTCACTTCAACCAGTGCCAGGACGCTTGTTTCTTCGAAGGACTCGTAGGCGGAGGCCTCAAGCGCCTCGGCAACGTTCATCGCTTCCTTGATGATCTTCGCCATCGTCATCAATATGACCGCACCAAGGGCTCCAGCCAGGCCGCCCATCAAGCCGGTGTCAAAAGACAGGCTGTTCGACTGGCTTCCGCTGGCCGTGGTAATGACATAGACCAGATTCGTCGGCACATCGTCCTGCAGGTCGTTGCGCGCCATGAGCCGCATCGATTCGCGGGCCTGATCGAAATCCGCATGGGTCCATTGCGTGAGTACCCCGTCGCTCTTCTTGAGAACCGTTACGATGACGGCATGATCCTCGCCATCCTGGCTCAGAAAGTGAGCGTAATGGTCGCCATATTTGGCGTCTCTGCTCTTGGCCCAGCCAGCCCCGAGAAAATTCGTCTCCTTCAGGTCCTGCAACAAGGTGAAATGATCACGCGTCAGATTGACGAACTTGACGTTGTTGTTCCTGAAGTCGCTGATCTTTGTATCCGGCTCCAGATACCTTTTGCGTTCCGTGCTATTGATGACGCAATTAGGTTTGTCATCTCGCAGCGCGGCGCGGCGGCTTGGATTTTCCGTTCCCAGCATAGTCGTCTCCATTCTGAGTTGTTTTGCAGAACTTACAGCGCCGGTACAGGTCAGCGCGCCCTTGCATTACGAAGGCGGAATGCAGAAATCAGTCTATCGAATAGAAACGCGCAAAATCTCTTGCTTTGTCACGGTTGCGTCTTGGCTGGTAAACGCAACAAGGCGCCATCGCAGGCGCCTTGTTGCCGGAGATTGATCAGATTTAGTAGGTATTCAGTGCCTTACCGAACTTGATCAGCCATAGACGCGCCGGACGCTCACGGTCATCGCCGCGCGCCACGCGGATGGTGTTGGCGGCATTGCAGCCGGCGGCGCTGCTGGTGATGATGGAGCCGTTGGCGTCGATATTGCACTTGGTGACATCAGCATCGGCCACGATTTCGCCGGCTGGCGTGAATATCTTGGTTTTCAGGCCGAAGTCGTTATCGTTGGCCAGCGCCAGCGTGGAGCCGTCGACAATGGTCAGACCTTCGGCCTTCTCTGCCAGCCAGCCGATCGCGTTCAGATCCAGCAACTGGGTTTTCTTCAGCGGCACAACCTTGCTCCAGTCGGCGCCATTCACCGCTGCGCCGCCCATGCTACTCTTCTCCAGATCGGAGCTGTCGGCATTGAAAGGCTTGGCGCTGATGTCGGTGGCATCGGCGATTTCCACCAGCATCAGCTTATTGAATACCTTGCCATTCGGCGCCGCGCCCTGTTCGATCACGATGAATTTGCCATTGCCCAGGGCGACCATATCACCCAGTTTGGCGTTGCCGGTGCGGCCGTCCTGGTATTCGGCGCCGTTCAGCGGATAAGCGTACATCTTGGTCGCCGTGCCGCTGCTTGGGTCGAACTCGATCCAGCGCGTGAAGCGGGCAAAGCGTTCCACCTGCTCGTTCTTGCCGGTGACGCTATATGGCGCGCTGCCATCGCTCAGGGGACTTTGCAGGAAGGCGTGCAGTTTGTCGGTCACGGTATCCAGCGCCATGCCTTCGACACCGCGATTGGCGCGGCGCTTGCCGAAGATGGCCGGCAAGCCGCTGCCTGGCGCGTATTTATTCAGAATAACGCCGGTAGCGGCATCGATTTTCACGATGAAGGGGCCGTATTCGTCGGAAACCCACAGCGCATTGCGCTTCTTATCCAGTGCGACGGCCTCGCTGTCGATGCCATTGGCATTGAAGACGGCTTTGCCGCTGGCGTCGAATTTCATCGCATCCATGACCGGAATTTCGGCCGAGTTGCCCAGCGAGCCGGCAGGAATCGGCAGGCCGCTGCTGTTGACGGTAGCCGAGGCCTTGATCGGCATATTCGAAGTCAGCACCGCGCCATTCTTGCCGACGGTGATGATGCCGATGGAAGGCGTGAAGCTCGGCGACGGGAAGATTTTGCTGCCCATGGTGCCGCTGCCGGTCAATGCCGGCACGTTAGGACCGTCGCCGTTCGGGCCGCGGTCGGTCAGGCCGTAGAACTCCAGATCGCCGTTGGCGTTGGTGCCCTTGAAGGCCAGGGCGGAGCCGTAGGACGGCAGGAAGCCGAGCGGGAACTCTTCCTTGACCTTGGCATTGCTGCCTTCGTAGGGAACGTAGAAGTTGTTCGCGGCCTGGATCTGGTAACGGGTAACGCTGACGCTCACATTATTCTGGGTGAAGCTTTCGTTCACGGGCGCGCCGGTCTTGGATGCCAGCGTATCCTCGAAATGCTCGCGGACCAGGGCGCGGCGTTCGTCGTCCACGCTGCGTCCCGCATATTTGGCGCCGGCTGCGGCCAGGTTCGCGGCGAGGGCGCTGTGGAAGGCGGCATTGGCGGCGCCAAAGTCCAGGCTCTTGCCGGCCAGCGCGGTTTTCACATCGGCGGTGATCTTGATGCCGTTGGAAGGATCATTGTCATCGTCCAGCAGTTGCAAGGCCAGCAGGCGATTGACGACCTTGGCATCCTTCACGTCGGTGCTGGCAGCCAGTTGCAGCGGCGTGATAGTGGCGGCGCAAGGTGCGCTGCCAAGGGCAATGCCGCCGATGCTGAAGCTGACGGTGTCGCCTTGGGCGCAAGTGAACTCCCCTTTGGCGCCGGTGCTGGCGCGGGCAGCGGTGCCGGCCACATAATCAAGCCCCTCCACCGCGCCGTCGAGGAAGACACCGCTCAGCTGCGGTTTGACCGGCGCGACAACAGGCGTATCGTCGCTGCTGCTGCCGCAGGCGGCCAATAAGGTCGCGGCGATCGCGAATACGGTGAGCTGGGGGAGTTTCATGCGGACCTCGTCAGATTGTTAAACTGAAAGGACCGCAGTGTATAGATCGCCTGTGACAGGACGATGACAGCGAACGCCTCGGCGCCCGCTGCAAGCCTACTGGTTCAGCTTTTTCAGTACCACATTGGCAACCGAACGCCCCAGCAGCAGGCCATCCTCATTGTCATGCCGATAATGGATGCCGCCATACATGCGCGAGGTTGCCGCTTCCACCGCCATGGCGTCGACACTGCCCGCTTCCTGCGGGAAGACAGCGCCCAGGATGCGCGCGCCAGCGCCGCTGAAGGCGGCATGGCCCGACACATAGGATGGGAAAGGCGGGGTCAGGATGGCCGGCTTCAGTTCCACGCCCAGGACGGTTTTCGCCATCGTGATCGGACGCGCGGTCCAGTAGTGATACTTGGCTTCCCACACGGCGATGAAGGTGTCGGCCAGGGCCACATTCAGCATGGCGAACAGCCTGGCGGTCTGCGCCTCGCCCAACTTATGCTTGCGCACCAGCTCCTGGCCGATCTGGTTCCAATGGCCGGGCGGCGTGACGCTGCCGCTGCCGTCGACCCAGAACTTGGCGATGCGCAGCTGCTCCGGCGTCAGGTTCTTCTGCACGTCCACCACCTCCTTCAAGTCTTTCAGGAAGCGCTCGGAACCAAATGCCGGCGGGGCGGGACGCAGCTGGCCCGGGTTTTCCAGCACCCAGGTCTTCCAGGTCGGGGCGAAGGGCTCGTCCGGCGGGTAGTAGAAGTATGGCGGGGTCGGCACCCAGGTGCCGGGGCCGTAGTAGCGGCCTTCGCCGTACCATTGCAGGCGTACGCCATTCCAGCCGCGCGCGGCGCCATCCGATTCGCCGCGCGCGATGACGCGCTGGGCCACCTCGCTGCCGACGGCCAGGCCCTTGACCGCCTGCGCCGGCGTGATGCCCGACTGCTGCAGCACAGCCGCCAGGATGCGGTCGAAACCATGTTCCTCAGCCGTGAACCAGTAGGCCAGCACCTTGCTGGCGGCAGTGGAGACAGCCACCTTGCGGCTGATGTCGTCCGGCGCCAGCTGCCATGCGTCATGCATGGCAACGTGGGTCAGGGCCAGGCCGCGCGCGGAGCGCGTGGGCGAACCCTTGTGCTTGACGATCATGTCCAGGGTCAGCGTGGTCCAGGGCAGCGTCAACGGTTCGCCCTTCCAGGCCTTGACGATGCGTTCGGCCTCCTTGTCGGCAGTGGCGGATGGACCGAACACCGTTGGATCGTAGTGTGCGGCTACGGCCCCCGCCGTTTCGGACGGCAGGATGGTGGCCGAGGGGGCGGCCAGCGCCAGCTTCATGCCGCCGCAGGCGGCCAGCAGCAGGACGGTGGCGCGCAAGCCAGCCTGGAATCGTTGTGCGGTGCGGCTCATTTCGCACCTCCCGCGTTCTTTTGCAGGGCGGCGGCCATGGCGCCGCGTCCCGCGCGCTGGGCAATGGCAAGCGGCTGCTCGCCATTGGCGGGCAAGGCGGGCGATGCGCCTTGCGCCAGCAGCAGATCGAGCAAGGCATCCTTGCCGCTATATACAGCAGCGGTCAGCGCCGTTGCGCCTTCCTTGGACACGGCGTTGACGGCCGCCCCCTGCTGCAGCAGCAGGCGCACGGCTTCAATCTGGCCATGGTACGCGGCGGCGATCAGGGGCGTGGTGCCAAACCAGTCGGCGGCGTTCACATTGGCGCCCTGCTCCAGCAATTTCTTCATGAGGGAGACATGGCCTTGGGCGGCGGCGTTATGCAGCGCCGTTACCTGGCGCAGGGGATCGGTGGCGTTGACGCTGACGCCCGCCTGCAACAGCAAGCCAACGACATTGGCGTCGCCTTGCGCCGCGAACTGCACCAGCCGCGCCGGCGTCGCTTCCAGGCCCATGGTAACCAGGCGCTGCGATGGGGTAGGATTATCCGCTGCCTGTACGGGTAGGATAAGGAGGGGGGCTGCCAGCGTGGACAAAGCCCGCCGCAGCAAGGTTTTCAGGCATTTTGAGGGTTGCATATTTCTCGCTTCTTCACTGGGATAAAACGGTACTGCCTAATGCTGTCTGGCTTGCTGCATGCGCTCGATGGCTGGGGTCAGGCGTTGTTGGGTATCGCGCAGCTTGTCCTGCAAGGACTGCGCCCTGCTGGCCGGGCCCGGAACCAGCAGATGGTCGATCACGGTCTTGAGGACGCTGACCGATTGCGCGCCCTCGAATTTGTAGCCGCCGATATAAAAAGTGGGCGTGGCCTGGACCTTGAGCGCATTCGCCTCCGCCACATCGCCACGGATGCGGGCCGTCCCGGCGCGGCTGGCCAGGGCAGCATCGAAGCGCGCCGCATCCAGTCCCAACTCCCTGGCCAGGGAGTCGATCTGGCCGCGCTCGCCCAGCTGGCCCTGGCGGCCAAACAGGGCATCATGCATTTCCCAGAACTTGCCCTGCTCGCCCGCCGCCGCCGCCGCCTCATGCGGCAGCCAGGCGGCGCTGTCGGCACCCAGCGGATAGTGCTTGAACAGCAGATTGACCTTGCCTGGATAGGCCGCCAGGACCTGTTCCAGCGTGTTGCGCGTTTCAGCGCAATACGGGCAGGCAAAGGCCGAGAATACCAAGATGGTGACTGGCGCATCGGGATCGCCGCGCAGATTGGATGGCTGTTCGGCGCGCGCCGCGCCAAGGCAGGCCAGAACCAGCAGGACGGCGCCCAGCCAGCGCTGCAATGGGTGCGCCATCATCGCTTGTTCCCGTTGATCCAGGTGGAGAGCAGGCTTTGCGCCTTGCCGCCGTTGGCGGGCAGTCCCAGGCTTTGCCAGGCGACCACACCTTCGCCGTCCACGCCCAGCGCGGCGGGCAGGCCCGGAAGGCGCAAGGCCTTCATCGCGCCGCCGCTATCGCGGAACCATTGCACGCCGCGCAGTCTGGAATGGCGCTGCACCATGGCCTGGAACGCTGCATCACTCCCCAGGGCAATAATATTCACGCCATCGCCCCAGCCCTCCTGCTGCTCCAGGCGCGCCAGCGTACTCTGGGTCTGCGGCCGGTTGGCGTCAACCACCAGCAGCACCCAGGGAACCGGCCGGCGCAGCGAAGCCGTACCGGCCGAACGGCCATTGCTGTCTTCCAGCGCCAGCTCGGGCAACACGCGCTTGGCGGCTACCGTAGCGGGAGCATTGCCCGGGCGGGCAGCCGGTGCGGCAACAGCGGCGGCCATGCCGCACAGGAGCAGGGCGCCAAGCAAGTAAGTCATGCGTTCATTCATTTCTGCTGCCCATCCATCAAGGAACCTTGAAATTGATAATCGTCGCCTTCTCGGCCGCTTCGATCTGGTCGAACATGGACGGCGCGCTATTGTTCGACAACGCCTCCGCCATGGCGCCAGCCGCCGCAACATCGGCGCTCAGCACAGAGTAGTGCATCAGACTGACGCTGGCGCCGGCGGGCACTGTCAGGGTGCGGCGGTAAGCCACCCCGAGATCGGTGAAGTTCGGGCCGCCGCGCGGCGTCAGCACCAGGTAGGATGGCTGATTCTCCGGCGCGCCCGCACCGCCAAAGGCCAGGGCAAAGGGCGGGTAGTCCAGCACCGCATAGCGGTAGGAAGTATTGGCTGGATTGACGCGCAGCGCCATGCCGTTGTTAAATTCCGGCGTGCCGATATTGACCTTGATCGTGACCGGGTTGCTGCCGGCGTTGCTGAAGGTATCAATCGTGCGCAGATAACCACCGGTTTCCGGCGAGAAGACGCGGCGCTTGACCTGCACATTGTTCATGCGGATCGGGCCATAAGTCAGCTCGCGCTTGTCGGCCGAGGCGCTGACGCCAGCCAGGCAGGGGAAGTTGATGCCGTCCACGTCTAGCAGGAAGAAGCTGGCGAACCATTCGCTACCTTCATTCCCTACCGCGCGCGCCTCGGTCAGTTGGCCCGCGCAGCCCAGCTTATAGAAGCTTTGCCCCTGGCCCAGCAGCCGGCTCTCGGCGGCAAGGGCCGTGCCCAGGCGGACCTCGGTCTGGGCCGCAGGACCTGCCAGCGCATTCCCCACATTCATGCCCACCAGTTCAGGATTGGCCGGATCGGCCGCCACCACCTGGTATGGCCCCACCGGCAACACCGGCAGCGTAAATTTGCCGGCGCTGTCGGTCTTGGTCTGCACCCAGATGGAATCGGCCAGGGCGAAGCTGCGGCTGGTGGCAAAGGTCACGGGCGCATCCGCCACCGGGGCGCTGCCGTCGGCCGCCACGACCTTGCCTTCCAGCGCGGCGACGTCAGATGGCAGGGCCAGATCCAGCGCGGCCTGCTGCTGGTCGCTGGACAAGCTCAGAGCGCCAGTCGCCAGCAGCGAGGTCTGGACATCCTGCGCCAACACCGCAACCTGGCCCAGCGCCAGCTGCTCCAGGCGGTATTTGCCTTCCGCGTCGGTTTCGGTATAGCGGTCGAAGCTCGGCAAGCCGCTGCTGCGGGCATACACCGCAGCCTTGGCCAGGGCGCGGCCGGCGTTGTCCAGCACTTTGCCGCTGACAGTGGCCGATGGCGGCAGCACCACATCCAGCTTGACCGTGCCGCTGGCCGCGCCCACGCCGTTGACAGTGACCGACAGGCCGCTTTCTCCTTCCTGCGCGAACAACTCGAAGGGGCCGGCCTGCACGCCGCCCACGCCGTAGTTGCCATCCGGCGCCGCCCAGGAATGGTACATGGCGCCATTCTGGAAGATGCGGACAACCGGGGTTTTCAGCAGCGCGCCGTTACTGTGTTTCAGCATGCCGGTAACATGCGAACCGGAAGTGCGCTGCGGCAGATCCAGGTCCAGGGTCAATACCGGTTGCGCGCCGGCCACGCCAGCAGCGGCCGCGCCCGTGCCGTCCCGGCTTGCCGTCACGCGGAAGGGCCCCGCTTTGACGCGTTTGAATTCGTAATAGCCGCCGGCATCGCTCTGGCCATACAAGCGCTCGCCGTTGTCGCGTTCCAGCACCAGCAAGGCCCCTTCCACGCCTTCCAGTTGCGAAGTGACGCGGCCGCGCACATTCGATGCGCTGCCATTGAATGGTTCGCTGAGGATGGCCAGATTCAGCGTCAGGGTGCGCGCGCTACCGGAAATGCCGGTGGCGCCGGCACTGTCCCAGGAGGCGCTGGCATTGAGCACGAAACGGCCAGCCGGGATGGTCTTGAACGCATACGCGCCCTGTGCATCGGTGACCGTGGCATAGGATCTGCCGGAATGGCCCAGCTGGACCGGCGGGGCCGCCTTCACCTGCGGCGGATCCGGGTCCTGCACTTCCAGCACCAGCGTCACCGGCACGCCGCCCTTGGCCACGCCATCCACCGTCACCACGCCTTTCACATCGGATGCGGAGCCGTCATACGGCGCTTCCTGCAGCGGCAGATCAAGGTTGACGACAGGCGCGCCGCCGCTGCTGCCAGTGGCTTCGGCAAAGTAGAAGTAGTTGCGCGCGGAGACTTTGAAGCTACCCGCAGGGACTTCAGCAAACTGGTACACCCCCTCCTCATTCGACTGTACCGCCCACGAATTGCCGTTCTCCATTTCCAGCACCACCCGCACGTCCGGCAGCGGCTTGCCGTCCACCGTGACCTTACCCACCACGTCGGAATCCTGGCCGGTATGGGTCCGCGCCGGCAGCACCAGGTCGAGCTTCAGATTCGCCGGTTTCGGCAGATTGCCCTGCGCCGTTACGCGCTCTTCGTAGTTGCCGTACGCCGTCACCGTGTAATCGCCCAGATCGAGGCCAACGATGTCGAACGTGCCATAGCGTGAATGTTCATGGCTTTGATAGTTGTCGGTCACGCTGTAGAGAGATTTCTCCACGCCATCCGGACGCGTCTGCGTCAGGTTAACGTTCGGGTAGCGCACCAGCCGGCCGTCGGCATACTTCACCGTGCCGCTCAGAATAGGCACGATCAGCGTTGCCGTATATTCGGCCTGGTGGCCGATTTCCAGCGTGACGCTGGCCAGCGGTGGCATGTTCTCATAGGCGCAGGCATCGAACAGATGCACGGTGGCCGGACCAACCGGCACGCCCACCAACGGTTTCATTTCGTTTACGCGCACCTCGGTGGTGCCGCCGCTGGTGACGATGCGCAGTTTGTTCGCACCGCACTCGCTGATGGAAGGCTGGGTGAGCAGGCGATTCGGTTTGCTCTCGCCGTCCAGCAGGCGGATATTCAGCGTGCTGCCTTCCTCGTACACGAAGTCGGCCAGCTCCAGAACCTGGTTGGCCGCCGCCGTGGCGTTCTGCGTCTGCACGGTACCGAACGGCCCCGCCGTGACCGAAACTTGCAGCGGCACATTGGCCGGCACGCCCTCGATCAGGAAGCGCCCATCCTGGCCGGTCTGGCCGCCGATCGAGAAGGGCTTGCCATCCACGCTGGCCTGCACATTGACACTGGCGTCGCCAATCGGCTGGCCGGAACTGTAGCGCACCAGGGCCGCGACCGCGGCGCTGGCGCCCAGGCGGATATCCGGCACCGAGATATCCTGGCCATTGGCGGCCGGCACCTGCACCTGCACATAGGAGCTGAAACGGTGGTCGATGGCACGCACCGCCACGTCGATACCGAGCGGCAGCGCCAGCACATAGACGCCCTGGGCATCGGTATTGGTGGTGGAGAACTCGGTTTCTCCCGGCGTCGAGGTCACGCGACCTGCACGCGCCATCTTGCCGGCGCCATCGGCGCGGATGGCCGCAACACGGAAGCCCGCCGCCGGCGCGCCATTCGAGAGCAGTACGCGGCCGGTCGCCTTGGAAGCGCGCAGAACCAGCGCTACCGCCACTGCCTGGCCATCGGCCCCCGCCACCGTCTGCGATACATCGAAGGATGGGTGGCGCGGATGCGCGGCCTTGAGCGTGATACTGTCGCCTTGCACCGGAATTTCCACCATGCCGCTGACCGGGCCGGAGCTGAAATTGAACGGACCTTCAGTGCGCGTACCGCGTAAATCGGTCACCTCGATATACATGCTGCCAGGATTATCCATACCCGGCGTAATGGCCACCGTCACCTGCAAGCGGGTTTCCTTCGGCAGCGACAGATTCTGCGTGACCGTCTGCCCGGCATTCTCCAGCCGCAGCTGGGCGCTCGCCATCACCTGCTCATCCACCAGCACGCTCAAAGCGACGTCGCCAGCCGGCACTTTTTCAAAGACATAACTGCCGTCAGCCGCCGTGGTGGTACGCAAATGGATGCCTGGCTTGTCCTGCACGCGCAAGGCCACGGTCTGGCCGGCGGCCGGCGTAACGCCATCGCCGCGGAAGACCAGCCCGCCCACGGCGCCGCCATCCAGATAGGGTTGAATCGGGGCTGGAACGCCGTTGCGCAGCACGCTCAGGAAGTAGGCCCCGGTATTGTAGTTCTCCGCCGATTGCAGTGCGATCGTGTAATTGCCGTCGGCCGCAACCGGAATCGCCATCAGGTCGCCCACCTCATTGCTTTGCTGGTAGTTGTACGCATAGCCGACACCGTTGCCGCTGGCCTTCAGCACTTTGTCCGGGCCATACACTTCCTGCTTCACATTCCACAGCGAGCTGTATTGCTCATGATTGCTGCCATGGGCGCGCACTGACAGCACATCGCCCGCCTTGGCCGGGACCGAGTACAGATGGCGCGCCTCGCGGAAGGCCATATTGCCGTACTTGGCCTGCAGGCGGTCGAAGACGAAGTTCGCGCTTTGCGACACGCCTTCCGCCAACACCGGAATATTCAGAACGACGTGCTGCGTATCGCCATCGGTGGCAATGGCGCTTACAGTATTAAGCCCCTGCACCAGACGCAGGCTGACCAGATTGCCGCTGCCGGCGATCACGCCCAGGTCATAATTGTTGATGCGGATGCGGGTCTGATCCCCGGGCGCGGTGTTCGTCACGTTCACTTTGATCTGCGGCGGACGGAAGACCAGGTCGGCATTCACCGCCTTGCCAAAATCAGCCGGCGTCACCGTGACCTTGACCTCCTGGCGCATGCCGTCGCTGGTCGTGCCTTTCAGCGTGAATACGCCCTCCTTCAGCAGATATGGCTGCTCCAGATTACCAGTGCCCTTCACCTGGCCGATGTAATTCTCATCCACATAGAGGTAGGTGTAACTATAGTTCTGCGGATGCTCCACATGCACATTCAGCAGCGCCAGATTGAAGATGAAGCGCACATCGAAGCGACGGCCATGATCGTTTTCACCGACGGTAATCTGCTGCGTCTGCACCTGGCCATCGGGCCGGCTGGCGCGGATTTCGTTTACCCCGATTTTCAGGCCGACAAACTCGCTGACCTGGCCGCTGTAGAACTGGCCGATATCCTTGCCATTGACCGCTACCCTGGTCTGATTGTCGTTGGCATCGACCCGCACATACAGCAAAGGCGGTTTGAAGGAGATCGCCCGGGTAAATACCTTGCCGCTGTCGGCAGGCGTGATCTCGATCGTGTCCTTCACCTGATCGCCGTAATCGGTACTGGCGACGATTTCATGGCGGCCCACGGTCAATGGGATGCCGCTCACCGTGCCGTTATTCCAGACGCTGCCCACTTGCACGCCATCCAGCATTACCGCGGTTACATGGCCATACACGGTATTGCTGATGCTGACATTCAAACGCGCCGGATTGAAGCTGAAGGCCAGGTTGATAACGCGCCCCTCGTCGCCATTCGCCACGCTGACGCGCTGCACCGCCGACTCGCCGTAGTCGGTGCGCGCCTCGATCTGATGCTCGCCCGCCGCCAGTGCGAAGTAAGGGGAAATACCGGAGCCGGCCAGTTGGACCACTTCCGCGCCGTCGATGAACAGCCGCGTGACGCGGCCGGACAGCGCCTGCGCCACCGCCATCCGCACATAGGCGGGAGCGGCGCTCAGGGTAAAGTCGGCGGTGGCGGTCGATAGCGCAACCTCCAGGCGGCGCGCCTGGCTGGCGCGCTGGGCGCCATTCAGGGTGAGCGCCGTTACCGACCAGTCGCCCAGCGGCGCGGCGAGCACATAGCCGCCTTCGGCATCGGTCTGCACGGTGAAGTCGCCGGGCGAGAACAGGCGGTCGTCGAAGCCCGCCAGCGCTACCACGGCCGGCAAAGGATTGCCCTTGGCGCCACGCACCGAACCGGCGATAAAGCCAGCTTCGTACAGCACGATATCCTGGGTCACGCTGGCTTGGTTGGCCGGCGTGTCGAGGATGACACGGCCACGCAGGCGGCCATCGACCACGGCATCGAGCTTCAGGCGTCCACGGCCATCATCGTTCAGCGAAACATCGACGAACGCAAAACGGCCTGCCGCATCGGTCAACACCAGCTGCTCATCCCACTGCGGATTCGGAATCGGCACCGTGCCGCCTATCGGCATGTCGCGGGTGCTCAAGCGCACCCACTGGTTCGCCAGCGGACGGGCTTGGGCATCGAACAAGGTGCCGCTGACGCTGTAGCTCGCCAGGTACATGCTTTTCACCTCGACCACAGCCGACTCGCTGGCCTGGGTCAGCACGCCCTCATAGCGGCCATGCACGTAAGCGGTGCCCTGCGGATCATAGGCGCTCAGGCTGAAGACAGAACGCGGCACGGCGGCAAATTCAACGAAGCCGGCGGCATCGGTGGTGGCCACGGCGCCATACGGCAGGCCGCCTTGCAGCGCCAGCGACACGCGCAGATTGGCTTTCGGCGCGCCATCTTGCAGCACCTGCACGCGCAAGGTGCTCAGGCCCGCCAGCACGATATTGTGGCTGCGCGATGCGCCCGCTCCAGCCAGCGCGCCCTGCACCAGCGCGCGCTCACCGCTGGCCGCATGGACCGCCTCCAGCACATAGCTGCCCAGGGCCACGTCGGTGAAGCGGAACTGGCCATTCGCATCGGTGCTCGCCTGGCGCTTGCCTGCCGTGGCATGGCGCAGCTCAATCACGGCGCCCACCGCCGGCTGGCCGCTGGACAGCAGCACCTTGCCGCCCACCTGGGCGCTGGCCAGCAATTGCAGGTTGATGCTGAGCTGCTCGCCATTGGTTTTCAACTCGCCATCAGCACTGGCGCTGGCGCCATCCGCACTGGCGCTCACGGTGAAGGCGCCAAGCGGCACGCCACCGATCAGATAAGCACCCTGGGCATCGGTGGTGGCGCTGAAGCGCTGGCCTTTGGCCGTGCTCAGATGGACCTCGACACCAGGCAGTATCTTGCCCAAGGCATCGGTCACCTTGCCGCCCACGCTGCCGCCGGAAGCATAGCTGCCCAGGGTCACATCCTGGCGCAGCTCCTGGCCGGCGCTGCTCAGCACCAGATTGCCCACGCTGCCCTGCACCCGTCCATCCTTTACCGCATGCAGGGTATAAGGGCCATCGCTCAGCACCAGCGAATCGAAATGGAACTCGCCGCCGGCATCGCTCAAGGCCTGGCTCACCAGGCCCTTGACTGCCGACAGCAGACGCACTTGCAGGCCGGGCTGGCCCAAGCCGCCGTCCAGCACGCGGCCGGCAATCGTGCCGACCGGCTGCAAATTGATATCCAGTTTGAGGGCCGCGCCTGCGGCCAGATCGCCGCGCGCAACGGCAACAGCGCCGCTGGCGGGATCGCGCACGGTCAGATTAAAGCCGCCGGCGGTAAAGCGTTCGATGCTGGCCACGCCATCGGCGCCGCTCTGCACGGCGCGCACCTCACCCTGGAATTGGCTATGCGCCAGCAGAACCTGGGCATTCGGCACCGGCTGCCGGCTGGCGCCCAGCACATTGATATCGATGCGCCCCTGCCCACCCAGACGGATATTGAAATTGCCGGTCGAACCATTGGCCGCCAGCGTGGCGTTCAGATTGCCGCGCGCGCCCGTCGCCGGCACCAGCACCGACAAGGTGTAGTCGCCGGCCGGCGCATCGGCCAGGCGGAAATTGCCGCCGGCATCGGTGATCAGCTGCGGGAAGCGGGTCAGCGGCGCCTGCAATTGGATCGTCACCTGGGCGCCGGCGACGACGGTACTGCCGTCGGCCAGCGTGACCTTGCCGGCAATGGCGCCGCGCGGCCCGATATTGATCAGACGCGAAACCGCCGTGCCCTCGTTGGTGGCGCTGATCACCACCTGGCGCCCGTAGTTGCCGCTGCCGGCAGCCACCTTCAGCAAACCGTCGGCGCTGACGCTGGCCAGGTCCGGGCTGCTGCTGGTGTAGTTGGTGCCGGACGTGGCGCGGGTGGCGTCGAAGCTGCTGCCGTCCATGGCCTTGCCGCTCACGGTCAGCTGCACGCTTTGTCCGTAGCTGACATTGCCCGGGCCATCGATCGCCAGCGAACGGGGAATCGGCGTCACGCTGCCCCAACGGATCGGTCCCGCCACAAAGGCATTGCCGCCCGCCGGCTGCACGATGGGGGTCTGTCCCACGGTGCCGTCGCTGCACACGGCGCGCACGCGGTATTGGCCCAGCTGCGAAGGCACGCCGGGAATCAGGTAATACTCGCCCTCCAGCGTGGCATTGCGGTTCAAGGCGCTCACCACGCAATTGGCGTCCGGCGCCGGGCCGGCCGGCGGAACCTGGGCCTGGGCCGCATGGCAGAATAATAACAAGCCCGTCAACAGGCCGAGCAATCCGCTTCCCAGTCGTCGTTTGATCATGGCGCTTGTACTCAACTGATTCCCCTAGATGGCTTTGTCATCCGCCGTCCTGCGCTGCGGCGGCAGCGATGCTTCTATTTGTTCGATGCGGCCAGACGGGCCGCCAAGGCCTGCTGGAAGGCGCCGGACACCGCCACATCCCAGACCGGGTAGCGCGAGGGTTCCGTCACATAGGTCCAGCCAGCGCGCCCCTGTACCAGCAGTTGCGGCAGCAAGGCGCGGGTTTTCTCCGACTGCAAAATGGCCAGCTTCACGTTCTCGTCCACCTCATACACGGCCGCCACGCGCCACGGCAGCTGGCGCTCGTACCAGCCCGCGTAGGCCGCGAAGTCATACATCACCATGGGTGCGTCGCCGCGGTAAATCTGCACCTGCGACGGCGTACCGGCGCTGTAATACGGCTTGAATTGCTCTTCCAGACGTTTCTTGTCCGGCTGCGGGAACAGTGCGCCAACCTTGGCCGTCAGCGCGGCGATCTGGGCAGCGACGGCGGCGCTGGCGGGGGCCAGTTGCAGCGTCACCGGATATGCCAGCTTTTCCTTGGCGGCGGCGCTTTCCACCGCATCGGCCGCCAGCACCAGTTGCGTGCCGTCCTTGGCCAGCGGCGCCGGCTTGCCGCCGGCAATAAAGGCCGACAGCAGGGTGCTGCCGGCCTGCATCAAGCGCTGGTTATCGATAAAGCGGCACTGGCGCTGCTGGCAGTGCATCAGATAGGCGACATCAAAAGGCTTTTCCTTGCCATCCACCTTGGCCCAGTGGCTCAGCACAGCCAGGCGGTAATCGTTCCAGAACAGGATGGCTTCCAGCTCCACCCTGGTGACGCTGGCGAATTCCTCGCGGATGGCGGCATCATCGGCATAGCGCCTTTGCACGGCCGGCAGGATTTTTTCATCGAAGCTGGCCACGATCCGGTTGCGGTCCCCCTTGCGCGCCGCCTCGTAATACGCCGCCAGGAAGGTGGCGGCATCGCTGCCGCCGGACGCTTGCGCCGTCGTGCGCAGCAGTTCGCGCGGCGCGCCTTGGTATGACTCGATCGTCGCGTTCACCGCCAGCCGTGCCGGATGGCCTGGCTGGTGCAGGGCAAAGCGCTGCGGTTCCGGCTCGGCGGCGCCAGCCTGCAGGCAAAGCAGCAGGGCGCCGGCCAGGCAGGCGCGCAGCGCGTGGCCCAGGGTCAGGGTGCTTGCATCCATCAGATATCCTGCGCCTCCATCAACACATACTTGAACTCATATTCCAGGGCGCCGGCCGGCCAGATCAGGCCAGGGATCTTGCCCGTCACCTTGATTTTGCCTTCCGCCGCCACTTCCTCCCAGCTCGCCTTGAGCGAGTTTTCCTTGCCACATTCCGCGCCGCCGGAGTTATGCGTGAACTGGCCCTTGATACCGCCTACCTTCAACGCGCCGGTGGCCTCGGCGCCAACGCCGATGATGACCTGCCACTTGTCCCAGCTCGGCCGGCCCACCACTTCTTCCAGATCCAGGCTCCCCGTCACTTTCACGTCGGCGAGGCTGACATTGATGCTGGCCGTGCCGCTGATGCTGGTGCAATCGAGGTTATTGCATTTCGAATTCTTGGTTTTGACGGCGCCATTGCCTTTCAGCGTTACCTTGGCAGCCGCTACCTGCAACTTGAATTTCAAGTGCCAGCGCTCCTTGCCCCAGGCCAGATACTTATCGTCGCTGCGTTCCTTCATGATCGGCGGGCCCAAACCCAGTTCGCCCTTGACCTCGCCCTCGCCCGACACTTCCTCGTAAGGCTTGGGGCCTTCGCAGGACAGGATCACACTGGCGCAGCATTCGCCGCCCAGCTTGCGCACACCCTTGCCTTTCACATTGACCTCGGCCACCGTCACGATGGGAATCGCCTTCAGCAGCAGCTTCATCTTCGAGGTGAAAAGATCGGCCTTGGGCAATTCGGCCATCTGGTTGGTCGTCACAGGATCGGGGCGGCATGGCGGTTTCGGTTTGCACGACTGTTTCGGGCACTTGCCGCCGGTCGATTCCGCCGTCGCGCAAGGACCGCAAGACGGCGCACCACCGCTGCCGGGGCAATCATCCGGCGGCGGCGGATTCGGGATGGGATGCCAGCCTGCCTTGCTGATGCCGGTGCCGGCATCGGTAATCAGGAATGCGCCATCCTCGGTCACGGTGGCCTGGCCCATCTGCACGAAGGTCGCCAAATCATGGTCCCATTGATAGACCGGCTTCTTTTCGCCCGGCTTTAAGCCGGCCGTATTCGGAATCTTCAGCTGCACCGGCGGATCGAAGCGGGTGCCCGACGGCTGGATGGTGGCAGCCGGCGCCATGAAGCCGGCATAGCCGCCCGGCGGCGTCATTGGCAGTTTGTCGAAGCTGATCGGACTCACCACCAGCGGGCCGGTCTTGCTGCCGTCCGGGAAGGTCACGCTATTGGCGAACACCGTCATCTCATAACCTTCAAAGCCCGGCATCTTCAGGACCACGTCCTTGTCGCCGCCCACCACGCGGGCTTCGGCCATTTCCAGTGCCGGCAGATAAACCGGATGCGGCAGCTGGTTCTGCGCGCCCTTGATGGCGGTCGCCTCAAAGTGCAGGGCGGGATACTGCTGGCCCGGCAGGGTCACGGTGCGGCCATCCACAAACAGGTCGATCTTGCCCGGCGGGACGTCCTCAAAAGCAAAGCGGCCCTTCTCGTCCACCGTGGTGCTGAGCGCCGTGCGGCCAATCGACATGCGCGCGCCAGGCAAGGGCTGGCCCTTGTCGTTCATGACCACCCCGCTGAAGCGGGTCGGGCCTTCCTTCGCTTCCAGGGCTTGCAGGGTGAAGGTCGCCTCGAAGAAGTCATTGCCATTCTCCGCCGGCACGGCTTTCACGATCGTCATGCCAGCCAGGGCGCCCAGGGTGGGACGCACCGCCGCATAACCGTTCTTGTCGGTCTTGACGGTGATGCTGGCCGCGCCATTCTCAAAGCGCGCCTCGCCCGCCACCACGCTAAAGGTCACGCTGGCACCGCTGATGCGGTTTTCCTGGTCGTCGCTGACCACCGCCGTCAAGGGTTCCAGCGGCTGGGTGCCGGTGGCCGCATACTGGTTGATCCCCAGGTCGGCGCGGATATGCTTGGGCGGGCCTTTCTCGCCGCTGGCCACAAAGCTCAGGTCTTCGGCGATGCCGGCTGCGCTCACATGCACGGCATTGCTCCCAGGGCCGCTCTGCTTGCCCAGCACCAGCCAGACGCTGGCCAGGCCATTGGCATCGGTGGTGATCTGGAGATTGCGCGCAGCCGCGCCTTGCGGGCCGCGCTGCAGGCTGCCCGTGCCGCGCGAAATATCGAAGGTAACGGCGGTATTCGGCACGGCGCGACCATCCTGGTCCAGCACCGCCACGGTCAGCGGCTGCGGCAGCGCGGCGCCAGCCTTGCCGGACTGTCCATTGCCGCCATAAATCGTCAGGCGCGAGGAGCCGGCCGCCACACGCATGATGTTGATCTGCGCGCTGCGCACATTACCGACTTCGTCGGTAGCGCGCACGGTAATCTGGTTCGGGCCCAGATCGAGCGGCACGCCCGCCGCGAGGAATTGTTTGTCGCCGACCTTGGCGCTGACGCTGCGCTTGCCGTTGACGATGTTGACCACCGGCTCCGGCGCCGCGTAATAGCCTTCCACCGCATCGTTGACCGTGCCGCGGATATCGATGCTGTTGGCGCTGGTGACGCTATTGTTCAGCGGCGCCTCAAGCGCCAGGAAGGGCGCGGTCTGATCGACCGACACCGTGACGGAAGCGGTGCCGGTGCGGCCATGCGCATCGGTCGCCACCACGGTCAGTAGATTGGTGCCCTCGTGCAGGAAGAATTTTTCGAAGCGGTATTCGCTGCCGCTCAGCGTGGCCTGCTGCTGATTGACGGTGACGCTCTGCATCGGGCGGTTGGTGCTGCCGGTGATCGTGACCGGACGCTCCACATTGCCGGTCAGGTCGCGTGGACTGCTATCCACCGCGGGACCCAGCGTGGCGCGATCCTGCGGCGAGGTAATGCTCACCATGGGCGCGGCTTCATACACCGCCTCCACCGTCTTACTGATGGTTTTGCCGTCGGCGAAGCGGGCTTCCAGAACCAGCTGGTTCACGCCCGGCTTCAAATCCAGCGTGGCGCGGTACTGCGGTCCCAGGCCTTCGCTGCTCAGACTCATATCCGTGCCGTTCACCGTCAGTCCCATCGGCGAAGTAGCGCTGGCATCGGCCGTGGCCACGATCTCGCCGCGCGGCAGCAAGAAGACTTCGCCCGCCGCAGGCTTGATCAGCGTAATCTCATAACTCGGCTCCGCGTCCACCTCGAACTGCCAACTCGCCTGCGCCATCGATTGCGTCTTGCCCGGCACTTCCAGCACCACCAGATGCTGGCCGGGGCGCAATGGCTGGGCGGGGATATAGCTGATGCCGTCCGGGCGGACCTGGGCCTGCGCCGTCACATCGGCTTTATTGAGGAAGAGGCGCACGCCGCCCAGCTCAATGCCGCCGGCCGCCTGGTATTGGGCCGCGATGGTGGGCTTGCTGCCTGGCGGCAGGGCCACATCCTTGGGCGACAAGGCCGTGATTTGCGGCGGCGACAGCAGCGTGAAAGTCCACAGCGACTCCAGCACGTTGCCGGCACGGTCAGCCACCTGCAGCCGCACTTCGTGATCGCCATCGGCCAGCGGCGCCGCAACCTGATAGCTGAATGCATTGGCGCCAATGCTGGCTTGCGCCGTCAGATCGGCACCATCGAGCAGGAATTTGATCTTGCCCGCATCAATGCCCGCGCCCACATCGCTATAGCTTGCGCTGATCAGCGGCGCACTGCCCCCAGCCAGGAAGGTAAACGCGGGTTGGCGCTGATCGATCAGCGGCAGGCTGCGCGTGATAAAGCCCCAGCTGGCGTCATATTTCTTGCTTGCCTTGTCGGTCAGCGTGAGCTTGACGCTATGCGGACCTTCGTTCAGCGCGGCGGCCGGCTTCAGGCTGATGCCGCCGCTATGCAGGTTGGCCTGGGCCGTAACATTCTTATCGTCCAGCAGCAGCACGGTCTTGGCCAGATCCAGCTCATTCAGCGCGCCCTGGAAGACGGCGCTGATGGACGGCAGGGCGTCGGCCGCCAACACGCTGCCCTCCGCTGGCGCCAGCTGAACGATGGTGACGCCGGAAGGACCTCCCGCCACGCCAAAGCTCCAACTATCGACAGCGGTATTGCCGGCGGCATCCGTTACGCTCAGTTTAACGGTGTGCGAACCAGCTGCCAGCGGGGCCGGCGGCTGGTATTTGACCGAGCTGGCCGTTTTAACGGCGGCGGCGCTGACATCCACGCCATCGACCAGGATCTGCACGTTGGCGGGAGCGATCGGGCCACCCTTATCGGTATAGCTGGCGCCGATGGCACTGCGCGGGTCCGCATTGTCCACGCCTTTCGGTTCCTGGGCGGAGATCAGCGGCTCGCGGGTATCGACCACGAAAGACCAGTTGGCGGTGCCGAAGTTGCCGTTCTTATCGCCAACGATCAGGGAAATATTGTGGCGGCCCTCCACCAGCGGCTTGGGCGGCTTGTAGCTGATGCCGCTGCTGCTGACGGTCGCCTGCGCCACCACATCGACGCTGTCCAGCAAGAGGCTGACGCGGCGGATATCGATCTCGCCACCACCAGCCGCCGGCGTGAAGCTGGCGCTGATGACGGGCATGGAATTGTTCTGGGGCTGTAGCGGCGATTGCTTGCTGACCTGTGGATTCGCCGCCAACGCAGAACCAGCCCAGGCCAGCGCCATGGCGGCGACGGCGCAAGCCAGCAGCATGCGGAACAAATCGACTAAATGAATGCGCTGCGTACCCAGCCGCGTAAACAAGAGCATCTACACCCCCCGGTAATTTTTATGCTGTGTCCGCAGTTATCAAAAAGACACAAGGCCGCCAGCATAGCAGGGGATTGCTACAGAACTATTTCATGCGTAAAAATATATATTTTTACGCAACAAACCAGGATTTAGAGGAGATTCTCTACCGGAAATATGTTAGGAAAGTAACGTTTTCCAACGAACAGGTAAACGAAAAAAGCCCCGACTGCAAACGCAGCCGGGGCTTTCTCTTTATAACTAGCCTGACGATAACCTACTTTCACACTGGTTGCAGCACTATCAT
>NZ_JACHXD010000030.1 GCF_014191875.1 Pseudoduganella violacea | reverse complement strand
TCAAATCGAACGGAAATATGCTTGATCGGCTCATAGTTCCACCTTTTTTGCGCACCAATCTCGCTAAAAGGGTGAATTGATCAGCGCTTCCCTAGCTCTTCCCGTCTTGGTATGCTAAGAATACCATCTTATGTTGATAGAATATATACCTTAAACTATCATAAGCTATGGAATGCGCCGGAGTGTATTTCACCGACCACTGATGGCATCGAGTTTGCATAACTCGTATTTTCAAATGTGAGACTCCAGCACCGGCCAGCGGCATTCGACCTTGCCGCCACGTATGCCGACCAGATCGCCGAACTGCAGCAGCACCGCTTCCGACTGTGTCGGCCGCAGGAACAGGAAATCATCGGGGGCGAGGGTGACGCCTTTTGCAGCGAGATAGCCTTCCTGGTTTGAGCTGGTGTATAGGCCCGCCTTGCTGACGCCGGCCGGCGATTCAGGATCGGCCAGCCAGTTGCCGCCGTAGGCGAACAGGATGTCGGCGCTATTGCTGTTCCAGGCGACCATCGGGCCGCTCAGCCATTCCATGGTCGGAACGCCGGTGTTGGCGTGGCGCTTCAGGACCGGTGTGGCAATGAAGGCGGCGGGTTCGAAGTCGGCCAGGACGGGCAGGTCGTAGTGGGAAGGTTTCAACAAGGCGGTGCCGACCGAGATGTCGTTGAGGTGCGAGCCTGTCTCGTGGTGGCGGAAAGTCGGGCTGCCGGCACCGTTGAAGGTCAGCGGCCCTTGGTGCAGTTGGGGGAATTCGCGCGCCAGCATATCGACGAAAGCCGCATAGCGGGCTTTGACCTTTGGCACTTCCCGTTGGGCGAGCATGCCGGGCAGGCCCATGATGTGCGCGTCGTAGCCCATGAAACCGGAGAACGCCAGCTGTTCGGGATTGGCGGCAATGACGCGCAGCACCTGCGCGGCCGCTGCTGGACCGGTGAAGCCGCCCCGGTGCAGGCCGACGTCGATTTCCAGATTGATGCGCAGGCGCTGTCCTTGTCCTTTCGCCCATTGCAGATATTGCGCCAGCCGCGCATCCGAATCGACCAGCCATTGCAGCTGCCGTGACGGGTCGAACGGCCCCTTGTGCTGCTTGTAGAAGGTGTCGACGGCCGCCACGGGCATGGGTTTGCCGAGCAGCAGATCGGACTGCGGCCGAAGCTGTGCCAGCTCCTGGATGAAGGGGCGATGAAATACCATCACCGATTCGGTTCCCGCGCGCTTGGCGATGTAGTCGATCAGCGCCGGACTGGGGACGGACTTGGCGACAATGCGGAAAGTACGCGGCGTTCCGGTCTTGGCGGATTTGATGACGCGATCGATATTGCGGTCAAGCCGGTCCAGGTCAATCAGAAGCACAGGCCTGTCGATGCCGTTCTTGCGCAGCAGGGTATTGAGTCCGGCGAAGTAGGGCGAATGTCCGCCGCTGGATTCTGCAGGCCTGGAGAAGGCGAGAGCGGTGGCGGCAGCGGCTGTGCCGCCAAGCAGTAGGGTGCGGCGTGAAACCATCTCAAGCTCCGAAAATATGTTTCAGGTGGGTGTTGAGCATCTTCCCCTGAGGGTCGAGTGAACGGCGGACTTCGTGGAAGTCCTTCCAGTGCCTGGAATACAGCGGCGCCAGGCGGGCGGCGTCGAGCGTATGGATCTTGCCCCAGTGCGGCCGGCCTTTGTATTTCCAGAAGATTGGCTCGATCTCGGCGAAGTAGAGCCGGTAGTCGGTATCGCCGAACTGGTGCACCGAAATGGACGCGCCGGGCTGCCCCTCGAACATCGACAGCCAGATATCGTCCGCGCCGACGTGCCGGTATTCCAGCGGAAAGCACACTGGGATCTTCTTGTCGCGCATCGTCTTCAGGATTTCGCGCACGCAGGCCGGACCCGATTCGAGCGGCACCGTGTATTCCATTTCGCGGAAGCGGACCACCCGCACATGCGGAAACACCTTGTAGGATGGACCGGTGTTGATGGTTGATCCGGCGCCGCCCAGCAGGGTTTTCAGGAGCCAGTCGTAGACGGCGCTGGAATTGGGCATCCAGCCCACCGCGTTGAAAATCTTGCGCAGATCGAGAACGACCTGGGGATCGTCTTCCCCGGCCTTGCTGTCGCCTGGTTTGGCCAAATCGGTCGCCACCGTTACGCAAAAATCGGAATGCGGCAGCGGCAGGAATTCGAAGTGCCGATGCTGGGCCATGCGCTTGTCCAGATCGGCCAGCACATCTTCCGTTTTCTCGATGCGGTTAACTTCGGTGAGCTGGAAGGCCGCTTGGTTCTGCATCCGGATGCGGGTGGCGATGCCCAAGGCGCCAAGCGATGCGCGGGCCGCGTTGAAGATCTCCGCGTTCTGCGTGGCCGAGCAGTCCAGCAGCTCGCCGCTCGGCGTTGCCAGCGTAATGCCCGCAACGTAGTTCGACATCGAACCGAAACGCGGCCCGGTGCCGTGGACCGAGGTGGCGATGGAACCGGCCAGCGAGGGGTAGTCCATATCAGGCATATTGACCAGCGCCTGGCCGACGCTCTCCAACAGCGGGCCGACATCGTGCAGCCGCGTGCCGCCCCACAATTCGGCTTGCAGCGTTTGCGCATCGTGGCTGGCCAGGCCGCTCAGCAAGTCGGTGGCGACCAGCGTATCGTTGGTCGGTACCACGCCGCTGAAGGAATGGCTGGAACCCACGGCCCGCACCACGCCCTTGGCCTGGCGCAGGATATCGACCACTTCCGATTCCGAGGCTGGCCCCAGGCGCTGCGCGGGAAGGCAGTGCTGGTTGCCCGCCCAGTTCACCCAGGGCAGCGGCTTACCCAGTTCATAAGGCACCGGCATTTGCGGTTCGGAGGAACGGGACACGCAGCCCGGCAGCAGCGTGGCGGCCATGCCTGCCGCTGTCGCTTCAAGAAAACGGCGTCTACTCGTTTGCGTCATTGTTTCTCCTTCAATCCGGCCACCATGCGCACCAGCACGCGCAGGTCGGCTTCATCGCAGGCGGCGCAATAGCCGGCCGGCGGCATGCCGCGTATGCCCTGGATGGCGTTGCGCAGCATGGCTTCCTCGCCCTGGCGCTTGCGGTCCTTCCAGTCCTCGGGGCGGCCCATCAAGGGCGTGCCGGTGTTTGGCCGGACGTGGCATTGCACGCAGTTGTTCTGCAATAGCTTGATTTGGCGCTCGGTCGGTTCGGCCTGCGCGCCGAATGCCGCGGCCAGTCCTAGCGCGGCGGCCGTGATGAATCTGATTGTCATGACCCTATCCTCAGAAGCGGCGCGTTACGGACAGCATCAGCTTGTCCTTGTCGGTGGCGCGCACCTTGTTGCCGTCAATGGCCAAATAGAGTTCGCGCACCTTGTTGCGGGTCATGACCCAGTCGGCATTCCATTCGAAGCCCCATTGCTTGCGTGTCAGGCCAACACGGTAATCGTTGAAATTCGCTTCGGAGAAGTTGGCGACGCGTTGCCGGCCAGCGTGCAGCGTGAGCGTGGTGGCCGGGGCGATGTCGGTTTTGTAGGTCAGGTCGAAGAGCAGGGAGCCGCGCGAATTGTGATCGCCGCGCGCATAGCATTCGAAGGCAGGAGTGGGATCGGCGGAAAACTGCAGCAGCGAGCCGCAGACGCCGCCGGTATCGGCGCCGCGATACGTCTTGGAGATGACATCGAGAAGGCGGCCTTCGACATTGCCGTAGCCGAATTCGAACAGGGCGAAGCGGCTGTTGTAGCTGGTGCTGCGAACTCCGGTTGGAGTGAAGTCCGCCATATCGAAACCATGCGGCGCCTCAAACCTCGCGCCCGGGAACAGTTCGGCCGCCAAACCAACGCCGAAGTGCCAGGCTTCAGGGTCGCCGAAGCGGTAGCCGCCGCCAATCGTCACGTCGATGCCGCGGCCGTTCAGGAATTGCTTCTTGCTGACGTTGACCACTTCGACGATGGCGACCAAGCCGCTTTCGTGCGCCAACTGCAGTCCCAGTTTTGCCGCAGGCCGCATCAGTGAATCGGAAAGGCCGCGCGTCCGCAGATCGGTGAAGACGGTGACGTCGGTATCGAGCGCGTAGGACGCGACTTCACGCTCGGCGGCGTGCGAGGTGGGGGAAAAAAGGGCGAGCGAAGCCATTGCCGCCAAAACGGCGGTGGAAGTGTGACGCATGGGAGTCTCCGTTTGTTTTTTGTTTTGGTGCGACGAAACTGCGACAGCTGATTATTTTTTGCAGACCGGCGTGGCCGGCAAGGCATCGACGTGTGTCATCTGCTCGGTCTGGCCGAGCACTTCGACGCCGACGAAAGCGCGCATCTTGAGGATGCGGTCCTTGACGCGCAGCGTGCCTTTATAGGTTTTCTTGTCGCGCGGGTCGTAGATCCAGCCGTCGCGCCAGGCCTCGCCATCGTAGCGGTTGAGCTGGGCGATCTGTTCGCCGCAGGTGTCCTTGGCGGTGCCGGCATCCTTGTCCCAGACGATGCGGCCGCAGAGGGAGTTGGCGCGGTCGGGACAGGCGTTGAACTCGATGACCGCATCCTTCTCGGCGGTGAGCCACAAGCCCTTGGCTTCTTCTGGTGGGGCGGCGAACGCGGCGCCGGCACTGGTACACATCCAAATTGCAAGCAACTTTTTCATGTCTCCTCCAGTTTTGGTAGTTTTAACTATCGTATAGTTATGACTATCGTTTAGCAACAATTTTATTCATGGGATAATTCATCCCCATCACGTCTTCAACTTTTTCGACACATGGCTACTCGCAGCACCAAACGTAACCCCAGCCTGGCAGCCAAAAAAATGCCCGCGCAGCAGCGCGGCACGGAAACTTACGAACTGATTTTGAAAGCGGCGGCCGAGCTGCTGGCCGACGTCGGCATCGAACGCCTGTCGACGAATATGGTGTGCGAGCGGGCCGGCCTGACGCCGCCGGCGCTGTACCGCTATTTCCCGAACAAGTACGCCTTGCTGTGCGAGTTGGGCAAGCGCCTGATGGACAAGCAGAATGAGCTAATTCCGCGCTGGATCACGGCGGAGGTGCTGGCCGGTCCCGTGCCGGCGATTGAAGAAGCGCTGGCAGGCCTGCTGCTCGAAACCTACGCCGTCACGGAGGAGATGCCCGGTGGCGTCTGGATCTTGCGCGCCTTGCGCGCGGTGCCGACCGTGCAGAACATCCGCCTGGATTCGCATGCGATGGTGGCGGAGGCGCAAGCGGGCCTGCTGGCCGAAGCCTTTCCGAACGTGCCGCAGGAGGAGCTGATGCTGGCCGGGCGCGTGGCCATCGATATGATCTACGCCGGCGTGGAGTTGCTGTTCGACGTTCCGCTCAATCCGCAGCAGGTGGCGAAAGTCTCGGCGGCGATGGTCGCCAGCTATCTGCCGCGGCTGGCGGCCCGTCAGGCGTAGCAATTATGCGAAGTGCTTTATTCCTTGTTTTTTCGATCCTGTGGGCGTCGTCAAGCCCAGCTCAAGTCTTGCTTTACTCCGAGACAGAGCTAGACTTGGACGGAAAAATTGAACCCCCGGCAGGCGTGGTGAAGCTGATTCTCCAAAGCGAGCAGGAGGATACCGCACAGCTTAGAGAGTGCCTGCAGGACAAGGGGCTGAGGAAGAACGCCATCGGTAAATTGTTTATAGCCAAGGCAATTCAACTGAATGATGATGGCTTAAGCGACTATTTTGTTCGACCCGCCTTGGAACCCCATTGCTCCGCATTCTATGGAGCACACCTGTTCAGGTATTGGTTTGTCACGACGCACAGAAAAAATGGGAAGATTCTCTATAAGATTATGCTTAAAGGTGGGGGGGATGGAGTGCGCGTTTTGAATACCGTAAGCAAGGGCCACCGTGACCTGGAACTGATCGGACACAATGCTGTTGAGGAATACACGTCCACGTGGAATTTCGATGGAAAACAGTACCAAAACACGCGTTGTCGCAAACGTAGGTTCACCCAGGATGGCGGTGAAATCTCCGCTTGCTAAAATACTACTGCTTCGTGAAAAAATCACTCAAGGACTTGGGCGCGTACAGCGCGCTTTGGAATTCCGGCACATATTCATACTTCAGCATCTTCCCCATTTTCAGCGATTTGAGGTAGGCCGAAAAACTGCCATCATTTAGTTTCAGATCGACGGAGTCCGAGCTCGTACTGGATGCGTAGCTGAGTTGCCGCGAAAGGGCGTAGCCGTATGTCAGTTGGCCTTCCTTGTCGAGGTTCGTGAAGCTGCCTTTTACGACTTCGGCCTTATGCGAAAGGTCGCTCAGCTTTTTGCCTTCAAAGACAAAGTCCACCTTGCCGGTTTCGCTGTCGTTCACCACGAAGGACACGGCTTTGTCGCTTTCCTTGTACTCGATGCCGGTCAGCCATTTGGGCAGGTTGTAGCCCACCACGCCTCTCACCCTTGCCAGTTCGGTATTCACCGGCAGCTTCAGCACATAGCCCCAGAAATCGCCGGAGGAGGATTGCCCCAGCAGCGTGAACGGGCCGAAGCTGGATTTGCCCGGCTTGTTGGTCACAATGGAGAGCGAAATCTCGTTGTAGCTGTCGTTGTCGCAGTATTGGTAGGTATAGGCTGTTAATGCCACTACACCGCGCCCCGGCCAGACTTGGAGCGGCTGCACTTCTTTCAGAATTTTCTCCGGCATCAGCTCGCGCAAGCGGCCAATGTCTGCCGTAAAGACGGCGGTAATTTTGCTGTTCTTGTAGTAGAAGTTGGGGGAGTAGGATTCGAAACCGATATCTGCTTTCTCTTTCTTCAGACCCTTGAACCAGCTGAGATCGACGTCGGGCGCTTCGGCCGCAATGACGGACAGTGGCGGATTTGAGCGGTAGCGGTCGTACAAGCCGCCGGCGACGACCGGCACCTCATGGCCGCCGATATTGATCAGAACCTTGCTTTCAGCCGCGTTGCCGGCCCAGGACGGCGCTGCCAAAGCGCTTAAAACCAGTCCACAGACCATCGTCATCTTCTTGATATTCATGCTTAAACCTTTCTACTGATCGTTAGGCCGCGACGAGGGCGTTGTCCATCCTGCGGCGGTAGTTTCTGTTCTGAATCCTGGTTTGCAGGCGCTGTTCAAGCAGCGCCAAAACAGGCAGGACGTTCGGGTTGGTGCCTTTCCCTTTGCTGAGACGCCGCAGCTGGTACTTCACCATCGCCATGTGGGCGGCGGATGCCATCATCTTGTTTTTCCAGGTAACGGCGCGCAGCAAGGCGGTTGCAGACCGGTCCGAGCGCCATTCGCCAGGCAGGTTGGGATTGAGCGCAAGCGCCGTGCCCATGCCGGCCATATCGATACCGCTGCTTACCTGCTCCGCGACCTGATAGCGCCGGATGCCGCCAGTGACCATGACTGGTATTTCTGCAACGGTGGCAATGTCCTTGGCGAATTCGAGAAAGTACGCTTCGCGCGCCAGCGTGCGGCCATCGCGGGCTTGTCGGTGCATTGCTGGCGCTTCGTAGCTGCCGCCGGACAGCTCGATCAGATCCAGCTTTAAAGGGTTGAGCAGGGCGACGACTTTTTTCGCGTCGTCGGAGCTGAAGCCGCCGCGCTGGAAGTCGGCCGAGTTGATCTTGACCGAGACGGCAAAATCCTTGCCCACGGCCTGCCGCACGTCCCTGACGATGTCGATCAGCAGGCGGGCGCGGTTCTCGATGGCACCGCCCCAGCGATCGCTGCGCTTGTTGGTGATCGGGGACAGGAACTGGCTGATCAGGTAGCCATGCGCGGCGTGAATCTGCACGCCGTTGAAGCCGGCCTGTTTAGCCAGCTGCGCGGTTCGGACAAACCGGCGCCTGACGTCGGCAATGTCTTCTTCGTTCATTTGGCGCGGCTTGGAAAACTGGCTGGATAGATTGCCAAGGTCCATCGCGACAGCGGATGGCGCAATGGTTTCCTGGCCAAGAGCGGCCGGCATCTGGCGCCCTGGATGGTTAATCTGCATCCAGATTTGCGCGCCTTGAGAGCGGGCTGCCTTGGACCATTGTTTAAAGCGTTCGATGAATGCTTCGGTTTCGAGGACAACGCCACCCGGCCCGGTCATGGCCCGGCGGTCGATCATCACATTTCCGGTGATGATCAGGCCGACGCCGCCGTCGGCCCAAGATTGGTATAGCTTGATCAGATGATCGGAGGGGGCTTGGTGTTCGTCGGCCATGTTCTCTTCCATGGCCGCTTTGGCAAGGCGATTCCGGATGACGCTTCCATTGGGTAAGGTCAGTTCGCTAAAGGGATTCATTGCTATCTCCTGGGTTGGAATGACCCCACGATAAGCTTAAAGTTCACTTTAAGGTCAAGCACTAAAAGCAGAAATTTTGCATCTTCTTCTGCGCTTGACATTGAAGTTAGCTTTAAGCCTATAGTTGCGAAGTAAGTCCCACTACCCTGATTCCGTTCCGCAGTTTTACCGTCACTGACGGCCGCATTATCACCGGTCAGAATCCTGGATCGAGCAAGGAAGTGGCCCAAGCCCTGCTAAATGCCCTTGGCGGCAGGGATTAGCTGGAGAAAAGAAGACATTGCGGCGATTTTTTGTGTTTGGTCTTAAAATCGCCGGGGAGGGAGGTTCAATGAAAATCGGCGAATTAGCCAAACGTAGCGGCCTGGCGGCATCGACTATCCGCTTTTATGAGTCCAAGGGCTTGTTGAAAGCCGTAAGCAGGCTGTCGAATGGCTATCGGGAGTATCCGCTTGAGGCGGTAGCGCTGCTGGCGATCATCAACGACGCGCAAAAGGTCGGCTTTTCACTTGAGGAAATCAAGCAGGTACTGCCGGAAGACATTTCTTCATGGCGGCACGATGAATTGATCGCTGCGCTGAAAAAAAAGATTGCGGATATCGAATCGCTGGAGATCCGACTGGCTCAAAACAAGGCGCATCTGCGCTCCTTGATCCAGCTTATCGACTCCAGGCCTGACGATATTGATTGCAAGGACAATGCAGTACGAGTCATGACAAGCATGGGAATTCCCAGTGCTAAATAGGAAGGGGAAAATTTGAAACAGAACGTTATAGTTATCGGTGATAAGGCTGACCCCGAATTCGAGAAAGTCATCGGCAAGGGCTTGGATGAATTCAATGAACTAAAAGCGGGATTAAGCGATCGACGTCCCCTGAGCGTGATTGTCAGGGACCCCGATAGCGATGAGATACTGGGAGGCGCCGTCGGCAGAACCTCCCTTGGCCTGGCGTTTCTGGACCTGTTCTACTTGCCCGATACCCTGCGTGGTTCGGGATTGGGCACCCAAGTCCTGAAAGCGTTTGAAGACGAAGCACGCGAACGCGGTTGCGGTTCCGCCGTGCTCTACACCATCAGCTTCCAGGCACCCGGATTCTACGAAAAAAACGGCTGGATCAGGTTTGGCGAGGTAAGCTCTGGCCGCGAAGGAATCAGCCGTATCTTTATGTCTAAAAAGCTGTAGCAGATCAGGGACGCGGCAATTGGCCGATGATGCTCGCTACCTTGGTGGTGATGATATCGACGGCCGGCCCATTCGCGCCGTGCGGCAGGATTACGTCGGCGTGGCGCTTGGTTGGCTCGATGAATTGCTTGTGCATCGGACGTACCGTTTCCATATACTGGGTGACGATGCTTTCCAGCGAGCGGCCGCGTTCGGCAACATCCCTCTGCATGCGGCGGATGAAGCGCACGTCGGGGGCTGTGTCGACAAAGATCTTCAGCGACATCATTTTGCGCAAGTCCGCGTTATACAAGGTAAACAGCCCTTCGATCACGATGACCGGGGCTGGTTTAACGGGAATGGTCTTGTTGGAGCGGTTGCTGACTGTGAAGTCGTACACCGGCATCTCGATTGTTTGTCCATTGCGCAAGGCCTGGACATGCTGTATCAAGAGTGGCCAGTCGAAGGCCTGCGGATGGTCGTAATTCTGCTGGCGGCGAACCTCAAGGGTGAGGTCGGATTGATCGCAGTAGTAGTCGTCCTGCATCACGACCGAAACCATATCTGCGCCGAACGAAGCTAACACTTGCTGGGATACCGTGGACTTGCCACTGCCGCTGCCGCCAGCGACACCAATGATAAACGGGGGAGGGGAAATTTCATTCATACCGGCATGATACCGGAGCCAAGCCCAGACTGACAGGGGCGGGCCAGTAGATTCCGGCCCTACCTTCTTCACTATTTCGCGTTTTCCATGGATTCCACTGTGTCGAAAACATGCGCCAGCGCGCTTTCCATGGCACTGGCAGTAGCGTCGCCGCTCTGGTTGGTGATGATGAAGACCCCCAGTTGATATTTAGGAACGATGTAGGCGTAGCTTTGCGCACGCGGCACGCCGCCATGGTGTACATAATGCGTGCCTAACTGGCGATTGGTACCGATGTTCCAGAAATAGCCAATGCTGAAGTCGTCCTGAAAGCGTACCAGCGGCTTGTGCGATTCAACGACCGCAGGATTGGCGCCCAATTGCAGGCGCAGGTACTTTGCCATATCCGGCATAGTCGACTTCAGGTTGCCGGCGGCCCCCCAAGGCAGTTGTGGCATCGGTGTGGTGATGACGGGATTGTCACTGTGGTAGCCGGGGGCTAGCCGGCCGCTATCCTTGCTTGTAATTCTCAGTTTGGTATCTTGCATGCCGGCTTCGCGCGCGACGAATTGCCTGAGCAGGACTTCATAGGGCATTCCGTAGATTTTTTCGAGAGTGTGCGCAATGAGTTCGGTGCCGGCGCTTGAATATGCGTAGTCCTTACCAAGCGGGCCTTTGATGCTGACATTGTGCAAGTCCTGCCAGAATTGTGCTTGCCCGTAGTTGGCGTAGGCTGCATTGAGCTTTGCCGGCGTGGCGTGTGCAGTGAAATCCTTCAATACGGTGTTTACCTGCGAGGGTAGCATGCCCGGCATATTGCTGGTATGCGTTATCAAATGGCACAAGCGAATTCGCTGCCCCTGCGACTGCAGGTTCGGGTAGGCCGCCGTCAGGTACTTTTGTATGGGATCGTCGAGCGCTGCCTTCCCATCAAGCACGGCGTTCGCCAGTAGCAGGCCAGCAAAAGTTTTGCTGACTGAGCCGATTTCATAAAGCGTTGTATCGTTCGGCGGATTGGCTTTGCCGGTCTCCAGCTCGCCTTGATGCAGAATGAATTCCTTGTCGCGGTAAACCACAGCAATCGAGGTTGCGTGTAGAAGTTTTGACCGCAGCAGGGTGGTCGCGGTCTGGCTCATTGCGGCAGGAATGTCATGTGCAGGTGCTGTGGCTGCGGGCTTGCAGGCTGCCAGTACCAGTGCCATTCCAATTATGATTGCGGCGAGTTTTGTCATCATGCGCACCATCCATGGGGGAGGGGCATTCTCGCACAATGGATTTGGCGGTGATAGAAAAAATCGCTCGTATGATTTTGCCAGATAGTGAACGGTGGTCTGAGAGGATTCGGTTGCCGAGGCTTCGGTGTATAGTGGGCATTGTTGAATAAAGATTCACTTTAGGCTTGCGGAACTTACCTTCGGCAAGGACAGGGAATTCCCGAATTCGGCAGGCAGGGGGGGCAATTTCTCGACTATATAGAGAAAGAGTTGATTTCCCATGTCGAAGCCAAATACCGTAGCGCGCCGTATCGTACATTTGTCGGGCACTCGGTGGGCGGTTTGGCAGTGGTGCATACCCTGGTGCATCGCCCGCAGCTGTTTAACAGCTATATTTCGCTGGAAGGCGCGCTCTGGTGGGACAAGCGTCATGTCGTGAAAGATGCAAAAATACTATCCGAATGACCCGAATACCTACGACTGCCTGGGCGATCTATATTCAGCCAGGGGCGACAAGCCAAAGGCCATTGAAAGCTTCAGGAAAGGGTTGAGCCTCGGTGACATGAAGGAAACGCGGGACAAGCTCGAGGCGCTGCTGAGCGGAAAATAATTCGTCGAGCTCTTCATTTATGGAGCACGGGCAGACAGCCGGCGATCGGCTGTCTGGAGAGGGCAGGCCGGTCCGGCGCCTTCTAGGCCGTGATACTGGCCAGACATGGCAATCCGGCCTCAATACTCCCGGCGATCCGGCTTGATCTCTTGCAGGATGGTGGTGGCGATTTCCTCGATCGACTTGGTGGTCGAGGAGAGCCAGCGGATGCCTTCGCGCTTCATCATCATTTCCGCTTCGTTGACTTCGTAGCGGCAGTTCTCGATGGCGGCGTACTTGCTGCCGGCGCGGCGCTCGTTGCGGATTTCGCTCAGACGTTCGGGCGTGATGCTCAGGCCGAAAATCTTGGATTTGTATTCGTACAGGGAGGAGGGCAGCTTGCCGCGCTCGAAATCGTCGGGGATCAGCGGGTAGTTGGCGGCCTTGATCCCGTACTGCATGGCCAGATACAGGCTGGTCGGGGTCTTGCCCGAGCGCGAGACGCCCACCAGGATCACGTCGGCCGAGGTCAGGTTCTTGTGCGACTGGCCGTCGTCGTGCGCCAGCGAGAAGTTGATGGCTTCGATGCGGTTCTTGTATTCCTCGCTATCGACAATATTGTGGGAACGTCCGATGGTGTGGGTCGATTTCACGCCCAGCTCCTGTTCGAGCGGCGCCACGAAGGTCTGGATCAGGTCCATATGCATGCCGTTGCATTGGCGGATCACGCTCGACAGCTCGGTTTTGACCAGGGTCGAGAAAATGATCGGGCGCTGGCCGTCGGCCGCCGCCACCTCGTTGATCTTGCGCGCCGCTTCATGGGCCTTGTCCAGCGTGTCGATGAAGGGCAGGCGGATTTGGCGGAAGCGCAGGTCGAACTGGGTCAGGACGGAATGGCCAAAAGTCTCGGCCGTGATGCCGGTGCCATCGGAGACGAAAAACACGGTACGGGCCGACGCGGGCAGGGCAGAACGTTGCTCAAAAGTCATTAGTGTGGTGTGGGTAAGTATTGTGAATCGTCAATTTGCGCCGCAGGCTGTAGAATGTCAGGCAACAGTAGGATTGTGCTGCACGACACCAAGAATAACAAGCAAGAAGATGTCTGCATGCCTGCGCAAAGATTTCTATCATCAGTAAAGGTGTCATTATGACTAACGCAGCATTGAAGGACCAGGGAGGCGGGGCCGTGTACGTGGCCTCGTTCGAACACCTGCGCATGACGGACGTCGAGTCCGTCGGTGGCAAAAACGCCTCGCTGGGCGAGATGATCAGCCAGCTGGCCGGCGCCGGTGTGCGCGTGCCGGGCGGCTTTGCCACCACGGCGCAAGCCTTCCGTGACTTCCTGACCCACAGCGAAGCTGGCGGCAAGCCGCTGGACCAGCGCATCGCCGAGCGTCTGGAAGGCCTGAATATCGACGACGTGCGCGCCCTGGCGCAAGCCGGCGCCGAAATCCGTCAATGGATCGTGGACACCCCGTTCCAGCCACGCCTGGAAGCCGATATCCGCGCTTTCTACGACCGTCTGGTGGCCGATTCGTCGACCGAAGTGTCCTTCGCCGTGCGCTCCTCCGCCACCGCGGAAGACCTGCCTGACGCTTCCTTCGCGGGCCAGCAGGAGAGCTTCCTGAACGTGGTCGGCATCGACAACGTGCTGGACGCGATGAAGCACGTTTTCGCTTCCCTGTACAACGACCGCGCGATTTCCTACCGCGTGCACAAAGGCTTCACCCACGCTGAAGTGGCCCTGTCGGCCGGCGTGCAGCGCATGGTGCGTTCCGACGTCGGCGCGTCTGGCGTGATGTTTACCATCGATACCGAATCGGGCTTCAAGGACGTGGTCTTCATCACCTCCAGCTACGGCCTGGGCGAAACCGTGGTGCAGGGCGCCGTCAATCCGGACGAGTTCTACGTCCACAAGCCGATGCTGGAACAGGGCAAATCGCCTGTGATCCGCCGCAATATCGGCTCCAAGCTGATCAAGATGGAATTCACCAACGAAGCCAAGGCTGGCCGCTCGGTGAAAACCGTGGACGTGCCGATCGAGCTGCGCAACCGCTACTCGCTGAACGACGCCGAGATCGTGGAACTGGCCAAATACGCTGTCATCATCGAGCGCCACTACGGCCGTCCGATGGACATCGAGTGGGGCAAGGATGGCCGCGACGGCAAGCTGTATATTCTGCAGGCCCGTCCTGAAACCGTGAAATCGCAGCAGAAAGCCACCGACGCGCAACAGCGCTTCAAGCTGAAATCGACCGGCACCGTGCTGACCTCGGGCCGCGCGATCGGCCAGAAGATCGGCGCCGGCCCCGTGCGCGTGATCCACGATCCATCCGAAATGGAACGCGTGCAGCCGGGCGACGTGCTGGTGGCCGATATGACCGACCCGAACTGGGAACCGGTGATGAAGCGCGCTTCCGCCATCGTGACCAACCGTGGCGGCCGTACCTGCCACGCGGCGATCATCGCGCGTGAGCTGGGCGTGCCGGCGGTGGTGGGTTGCGGCGACGCGACCGAACTGCTGAAAGACGGCACCTTCGTGACCGTGTCCTGCGCCGAAGGCGACGAGGGCAAGATCTACGACGGCCTGCTGGAAACCGAAGTGTCGGAAGTTTCGCGCGGCGAGCTGCCGGAACTGAAGACCAAGATCATGCTGAACGTAGGTAACCCGCAGCTGGCCTTCGACTTCCAGTCGGTGCCGAACGCCGGTGTGGGCCTGGCCCGCCTGGAGTTCATCATCAATAATAATATTGGCGTGCACCCGAAAGCGATCCTGGAATATCCGAACATCGACGCCGACCTGAAAAAGGCCGTGGAGTCGGTGGCGCGCGGCCACGCTTCGCCAAAAGCCTTCTACGTCGACAAGCTGGCCGAAGGCGTGGCGACCATCGCCGCGGCGTTCTGGCCGAAGAAAGTCATCGTGCGCCTGTCCGACTTCAAGTCGAACGAGTACAAGAAGCTGATCGGCGGTTCGCGCTACGAGCCGGACGAAGAGAATCCGATGCTGGGCTTCCGCGGCGCGGCGCGTTACCTGTCCGAAGACTTCGCCGAGTCCTTCGAGATGGAATGCCTGGCCATGAAACGCGTGCGTAACGACATGGGCCTGACCAACGTCGAGCTGATGGTGCCGTTCGTGCGTACCCTGGGCCAGGCTGAGAAAGTGATCGCGCTGCTGGCCAAGAACGGCCTGAAACGCGGCGAAAACGGCCTGCGCGTCATCATGATGTGCGAAGTGCCGTCCAACGCCGTGCTGGCGGAACAGTTCCTGGAACACTTCGACGGCTTCTCCATCGGTTCCAACGACCTGACCCAGCTGACCCTGGGCCTGGACCGCGATTCCGGCATGGAGCTGCTGGCGGCCGACTTCGACGAGCGCGATCCCGCCGTGCAGGCGCTGTTGAGCCTCGCCATCCAGGCTTGCCGCAAACACGGCAAATACATCGGCATCTGCGGCCAAGGCCCATCCGACCATCCGGAACTGGCTGTGTGGCTGATGCAGCAGGGGATCGAGTCGATGTCGTTGAATCCGGACTCCGTGATCGACACCTGGCAGAAGCTCGCCGAACTGCAATAAGCGTTTCGCGCTTCCCCCTCCGAAAACCCGCTGCCTAGGCAGCGGGTTTTTTATTGATTGTTTCAAATAAACAACGAAATCTCTCCTGCTTTTGCAGATTGGATACACAGTTTTTATTTTTGTATCTTTTTCCTTGTGACAATTTTGGCATGCAATGTAATATCGGCATGAATATCTTTTTGATATTTGCTGCCAACCGGCTGCGTATCAGAAGCGGCGTTCACCCACGCCGCTTGCAGTAAGCACTTTTATCAATTGTTGCTGAATTGTTGGGATACATTGTGGTTTTTGTTGCAGACAAAAAAACGACGCCGCCGCGTGCGGCTCGCCTTTCAGGCAAGACCGCGCCATCCGGTTTCCGGGGCGTCATCCATTCCATGCAGGCGCCTGCCAGGGGCAGGGAGCAAGCAGCCAGCCACCGTCGCCAGCACCTTGCGCTTTGCCGCGATTCAGCAATGAACCCGTAATAAACGGGAATTGTCTTTTTAAAAACAAATCGGCATCGTACTTTGAACTTGTCTCTCAAGGAGAAGGTAATTGTTATCCAGTTTGAATAGCATTCCGCGCGGCCCGCTGCTGCTTATCGTCGCCCGCTTTGCCAGTGCCCTGGGATCGGCCCTTACTGGCTTTGGACTCAATGTCTGGGTTTTCCGCGAGACCGGCTCGTATGCGATTTTTGCGGCGCTGGCCGTGGCGGCGGCTTTGCCGGCGCTGCTGTTCGCCCCCGTTGCCGGGGTGCTGGTGGACCGTTTTGCCCGCAAACGCCTGCTGATTGCATGTGAGCTGCTGGCGGCGGCCACGGTCGGTGGCGTGGCGGCGGCCAGCGCGGCCGGACTGCTGAATCCTTATATGGTCGGCGCCGCCAGCGTGGCGCTGGCGCTGCTCTCCACCCTGAGCTGGCCGGCGACGATGGCGGCGGTGGCGGAACTGACGCCGCCGGCGCAGCGCGCCGCCGTGAACGGTCTGGCCGAAGCCCTGGGCGGCGGCGTGCAGATCCTGAATCCGGTACTGGGCGCGGCGTTGTTCACGCTGATCGGCATTGCCGGTATCGCCTTGCTGGATCTGCTTTCCTACGCCGTGTGCGTGGCCTTGATCGCCGCCATTGCCTTCCCGGCGCGCACGCCGCAGGCGCCGGTGTCCGGCGGCTCTGCGCTGGTGCGCTTCTGGCGCGAAGCCGTCGCCGGCTTCCAGTGGGTGGCCGGCCGGCGCGATCTGGCGGCGCTGCTGCTGTTCTTCGCCATCATCAATATCGGCTGCTCGATCTTTGCCGTCACCCTGACGCCGTATCTGCTGTCCTTCACTTCGGCCGAGACGCTGGGCTGGTGCATGGGACTGAGCGGCGCCGGCATCGTGGCCGGCGGCAGCCTGTTCTCGCTGACGGGCGGCCTGAAACGCCATGAACATGGCGTCCTGCTGGGGGGCGTGTTGGCCGGCGCCTGCATGCTGCTGTTCGGCGTGCTGCGCGCGCCGGCCGCGCTGCTGGTCTGCTCCTTCTGCTATGGCCTGGCAACGCCGCTGATGAACGCATCGAGCCAGACCATCTGGCAAGCCGAGGTGCCGCCGGCCATCCAGGGCCGCGTCTTCGCCATCCGCAAAATGATCGCCTGGGGCTTGAATCCCCTGGCTATTCTGCTGTCGGTGCCGCTGGCGGCGGGCCTGTTCCAGCCTATGCTGGGCGAGGGACTGCCGGTCCGCCTGTGGGGCGACGGCGCGGTCGGTTCGCTGGGCATGATGACCAGCGCCTGCGGCCTGCTTTGCCTGGTGTGGTCGCTCACGGTTCTGCTGCTCGGTAAGCTGAAGATAGAACAGCGCATCCCCGATCCCGTCTGATCATCCGGCGCGCGGCTGAACGCCGCCGCCTTTTCCCTTTCTTGACCTATCGAGCTTCGGCTTGAGGCCGGCCTGCACGCCCGCGATCCGGCTGTTAACGAAAAATGAGGTGTTCCATGCAGTTGGCTGAAACCGGAAAAACCATGCACCAGCTCTTTATTGAACAGGTGACGCTGCATCCGCAGCGCGCTGCCGTCGAATGCGATGGCCAGGTCTGGACGTATGCGGAGTTGCAGCATCTCGCGCAGCGCCATGCCGCCGCGCTGGCCCGTCTGGGAACGCCGGCGGGCAGCCTGGTGGCGCTGGCCATGGAGCGCGGCCCGGATCTGGTGGCCGCAGTGCTGGGCGTGCAGATGGCCGGCGCCGTATGCCTGCCTTTCGACGCCGCCGCGCCGGCCGCGCGCATTGCCGCGCTGTGCGAAGACGCCGAGCCGTTTGCCTGCATCGGCGACGCGGCGGCAGCGGTTGCGCTGCGCGCCAGCCTGCCCGCCGGCGTGCACTGGCTGAGTGCCGCGCCCGATGCGTCGGGGCTGGAGCCTGGCGAGCATGTGAACGGCAAGCTGGCTTACTGCATCTACACCTCCGGTTCCACCGGCAAGCCGAAGGGCGTGCTGGTGCCGCAAGCCGGTATCGGCAATTTGGCCCAGGCGCAAGCGGCCAGCTTTGGCTTGAGCAGCGCTGACCGCGTGGCGCAATTCGCTTCGCCCGCCTTCGATGCCTTCATGTTCGAGTTGGTGATGGCGCTGGCGCAGGGGGCGGCACTGGTTATCGTCCCGTCCGCCAGCCGCCATGATCCGGTGCTGCTGCTGGACTTCCTGTGCCGCAGCCGGATCAGCGTCGTCACCTTGCCGACGGTGATGGCGGCCGCGTTGGCGCAGCTGCCGCCGCAGCCGGAATGCGCGCTGCGCGCCGTCATTTCCGCCGGCGACGTGCTGCCTCGCGCTGCGGCGCGCGGCTGGCGCCATGCCGCGTCGCTGTTCAATGCCTATGGCCCGACCGAAGCCACGATCTGGAGCACGCTGCACCGCTGCGTCTCGGCAGGCGCAGGCGAAAGCGAACCGATTGGGCTGCCGATCCAGGGCTGCCGGATTTACCTGCTGGACGAGACGCGGCAAGCGGTGGCTGATGGCGCGGTGGGGGAAATCTATATCGGCGGCGCTGGCGTCGCGCAAGGCTATCTGCGGCGGCCGGAGCTGAGCGATTCCGCCTTCCTGGCGGACCCGTTTGCGGGCGGTGCGGCCCGCATGTACCGCAGCGGCGACCTGGGACGCCGCCTGGCGGACGGCACGCTGGAGTTCATGGGGCGCGTGGACCAGCAAATCAAGCTGCGCGGCTATCGCATCGAACCGGGCGAGATCGAGGCGGCGCTGCGCAGCCATGGCGCGGTGGCCGATGCGGTGGTGCTGCCGCGCACCCTGGCGCAGGGCGACAAGCAATTGGTGGCGCACGTGGTGGCGCGGAGCGGCGCCGACACCGACGCGGGGATGCTGCGCCGCTATCTGGGACAGCTGCTGCCGGCATACATGGTGCCGGCGCTTTTCGATTTTCTACCGGCCTTGCCATTTAATGTCAGCGGCAAGGTGGACCGCCATCAGCTCGCGGCGCGCACGCTGCAAGGTGACAGCGAGACTGAGGACGCCGCGCCGGCCGGGATGAGCGGGGAAGAGGGCGTGATCGCCGCCATCTGGAGCGAGACGCTGGGCGTGCAGGCGCCGGGCGTGAACGACAGCTTTTATGCCAGCGGCGGCCATTCGCTGGCGGCCGTGCAGATCGCCAACCGCATCAACCAGGCTTTCGGGATTCAGCTGGGCGGCAGCGATGTGTTGCTGGCGTCGAGTATCGGCGCCTTGGCGCGGCGCGTGGCGGCCAGCGCGGCGCATCAGCCGCTGCAGGCCGCACCGGCGCAGGCCATGCAGACTTGGCTGCCAGCCTCGCTGGCGCAAAGCCAGGTCGCTTTCGTCAATGAGCTGTCCGGCCGCCCGGAAGCGTATCTGGCGCGCGCCAGCATCAGCTTCGATGGTGAACTGGACATTCCTGCACTGGAGCGCGCGCTGCAGCTGATGGTGGAGCGCCATGACATTTTCCGCAGCCGTTTCGAGCTGCGCGAGGGACGCCTGATGCAGGCCGTGCAAACCGAATGGCAAGTCAAGCTGGAACTGCTCGATTGCAGCGCCGATGACGATGGTGGCGCGGCCGCCACGCGGCGGGCGCTGGAAACAATGTGCGGTGAAGTGCTCGATCCGGCCGCGCTGCCGCTGGTCAGCTGGCGCCTGTTGCGCCTGGACGCGCGGCGCCATGTGCTGCTGCACGTGGAGCACCATTATGTGCACGATGGCTGGTCCTACCGCCTGTTCCTGCGCGAACTGGCGCAGCTTTATTCGCAGATCGTCGACAAGCGGCCGGTCGGCCTTGGCCAGGATGCCGTGCAGTTTGCCAGCTACTGCCTGTGGCAGCAGGAATGGCTGCAATCGCCGCAGGCGGCGGCCATGGAAGCGCGGTGGCTGGAGCTGCTGGGCGGCGCGCCTGCGCCTGCGCCGCTGGCAGCGCTGACGCGTGCCGACGCCGGTTCGCCCGACGCGGGTGGCGCGCTGATGCGCCTGCAGGTTCCGGCGCCGCTTGTGGCGGCGCTGCATGCCCGCGCGCGGGAATTGCAACTGACCGTCTTTCAGCTGATGTTCGGCAGCTTCGGTTTGCTGCTTTCGCGGCTGGCCGGCAGCGAAGATATCGTGCTGGGCACCAGCAGCGCCAATCGCAACCGGCGCGAGTGGGAGCAGTTGATCGGCATGATCGTCAATCTGGTGCCGGTGCGGCTGCGCGCGCGGCCGGAGCAGGGTATTGAGGGTTTCCTGCGCGAGGCGCAGCAGTCCTTGCTGCAGGCGCTGGCTGGGGCGGAGCTGCCATTTGCCCGCATCGTGGAAGTGGTGCAGCCGGAGCCGGGCCGTGGCCAGCCGCTGGCGCAAGTGTTCTTCAGCTTCCATTCGGCCTTGACCGCCGATGTGGAATTCTCCGGCCTGCGAATCGAGGTTGCCGAAGCGCTGGCGAATCGCCTGGCCAAATTCCCGCTGGGCGTTACCGTGATTCCGGCCGGCGCGGACAGCGCCTGGAATGCGCTGTTCGAATACGATGGCGCGATCTATGACGGCGCCGCCGTCGAGGCGCTGGCGGCTGGCTATCTGGCCTTGCTGGAAGCCGTGGCCAGCGACCCGTTGCGCGCGCTGAGCGAGGCCGACGCTTTCCTGCCGCGGCGCCCATCGCTGGAAGCCAGTCAGCCTTTCGGCCAGGCCCTGGACGCCGCGTCCGCGCAGCGTTTGCGCGTGGAGCTGCCCCCCGCATTGACGCAGTCCTTGCGGCAGGCGGCAGCCCTGCATCGGACGGAGCTGGACACGTTGGGTGCCCTGGCCTGCTACCTCGCACTGGAACGCGCCGGCGGAGCCAGCGCTGAATTCGATATATGTCTGCCGGATGGCGTGCATGCCTGGCGCGGCACCGTGGAAGCGCAGCCGCTGACTGCCTTGCTACGCCACGGTGTGACTGCACCGCGTACGATGCGTGCCTGTAGCGTTCCCATGGCTTTTGCCTGCGGCCTGCCGCAGCCGGATTTGCCGTTCGCGGCGTACGGCCTGTTGCTGGCGCTTGGCGAAGAGGACGAAAATCTCGTGTTGACCGTGCAGGCTCCCGCGCCGGCGCAGCGTATCGCCCGTTTCATGGTGCGTGCGCTGGAGCAGCTGGCGCAGGCTTTGGAAACGGCGCCAAACAGCGCGTTGACGGAGCTGGACGTGCTGCCGCCGGAAGAGCGCGCGCAGATGGCGCTGTGGAATGCCAGCGCCGCCGCCTACCCGCTGGAGCGCGGCGTGCACCGCCTGTTCGAAGAGCAGGCGGCGCGGACTCCGGATGCCACGGCCGTGGTGCACCTGGATCAGACGCTGAGCTATGCGCAGCTGAATGCGCGCGCCAACCGTCTGGCGCGCCATCTGCGCGCGCTGGGCGTGGGACCGAATGTGCTGGCCGGGATCTGCGTCGAACGCTCGCTGGAAATGGTGGTGGGCATCCTGGCGATCCTGAAGGCGGGCGGCGCCTACGTGCCGCTGGACCCGGCCTATCCGGCCGAGCGCCTGGGCCATATGCTGCGCGATGCGCAGTTGCCGGTGCTGCTGACCCAGCAGGGTGTGCTGGAGCGCCTGCCGCAATTGGCGCAGCAGGACAGCCAGGTGCTGTGCCTGGACCGCGACGACGGCTGGCTCGATACCTACGACTGCGCCAATCTGGAAGGCGGTTCGGGCGCCGACGACCTGGCCTATGCCATCTACACCTCGGGATCGACGGGACGGCCCAAGGGCACGCTGATCCATCAGCGCGGCCTGTGCAATCTGGTGAACTGGTATATCGCGCAGTTCGGACTGGGAGCGCAGGACCGCGCCCTGCTGTTCTCCTCGTTCAGCTTCGACCTGACGCAAAAGAATCTGTTCGCGCCGCTGCTGGTGGGCGGCCAACTGCACATCCCGCTGGAAGGCTATGCGCCGGACCAGGCGCCGGCCTATATCGCGCAACATGGCATCACCTTCATCAACTGCGCGCCGAGCGCCTTCTATCCACTGCTGGACTACGGCCTGCGCCAGCACGGTGGAACGCTGCGCCACGTCTTCCTTGGCGGTGAACCGATCAATGCGGCGCTGCTGCATGGGGCGCTGGGCGGCATGGCGCTGCAGGTGCATAACACCTATGGTCCGACCGAAGCATCGGACGTGGTGGCCTACTACAGCTGGAATCCGGCCGAGGCGCTGGACAGCTTGCCGATCGGCCGGCCGGTGGCCAATGCGCGGCTGTACGTGCTGGATGGGGCAGGGCGCCTGGCGCCGGCCGGCGTGGCGGGCGAGATCTGCGTGGGTGGCGTGGGCGTGGGACGCGGCTATCTGGGCCGGCCGGAGCAGACGGCCGAGCGTTTCGGCAGCGACCCGTATGCGCCGGGCGAGGATGGGCGACTGTACCGGACCGGCGATATCGGCCGTTGGCGCGAGGATGGCCAGCTCGAATTCATCGGACGGCGCGACTTCCAGGTCAAGCTGCGCGGCTTCCGCATCGAATTGGGCGAGATTGAAGCGCGCCTGAGCGAGCATCCCGCCGTGCGCGAAGCGGTGGCCATGGTGCGCCAGGACGACGCGGGCGAGCAGCTGGTTGCCTATTACGTATCTCGCGGCGGTGCTCACGTCGGGGCAGGGGAACTTGCGGCTCATTTGGCCACACACCTGCCGGAATTCATGGTGCCCACGTTTTATATCGGACTGGAAGCCCTGCCTCTGAGCCCGAACGGAAAGCTGGACCGCAAGGCTTTGCCGGCGCCGGATAGCACGGCGTTGGAGCCGGAAGAGGATGTGGCGCCCGAGGACCGCATCATGACCGGCCTACGTGCAGCCATGCAGGCGCTGATGCCCGGACTGGTCTTCCATTCCGAGCGCAGCTTCTTCAGCATGGGTTTGTACTCGCTGGCCTTGCTGCGTCTGACGGCCAAATGCCGCGAGCACTTCCAGATCGAGCTGGGCGTAACCGAACTGCTGCGCTGCAAGACGCCGCGCGCCTTGCATGGCCTGCTACGCCAGCGTCTGGAGCAAGGCGCGTCCGCCGCGGCGGCCATCCAGCCGGCGCCGCGCGTGGACGGCATGCCGCTGTCGTCGGCGCAGCAGCGGCTCTGGTTAATGGCGCAGATGGATGGCTCCGGCAGCGCCTACCATATTCCCCTCGGGCTGTGGCTGGACGGCGAACTGGATACGGCTGCATTGCGCGGCGCGCTGGATGCGATCGTCGCCCGCCACGAGGCGCTGCGCGCGCGCTTTATGCGCGAAGGCGAGCAAGTGCTGCAACGCTTCGCGGACTCCGGCTGCGGCTTTGCCTTGCTCGAAACGGATTTGAGCGAGCGGCCGGCGGATGAAGCGAAAGCGGAGGCCTTGCGCCTTGCGGCAGAGGAAGCGGTCGCCCCATTCGATCTGGAAAGCGGACCGCTGCTGCGCGGACGTCTGCTGCGGCTTGCGCCACAACGCTACCTGCTGCTCATTACGCAGCACCATATTGTGTCGGACGGTTGGTCCAAAGGCATTTTCATGCGTGAGCTGAGCGCCCTGTACCAGGCTTTTGCCGCGGGTGCAGCCAATCCGCTCGCACCGCTGGCCCTGCAGTACGCGGACTACGCCGTCTGGCAACGCTCCCAGGGCAATAGCGCCGAACTGGCGCGCCAGGGCGCGTATTGGCAGACCGCGCTGGCCGGCGCACCCGCCTTGCTGGAAGTGCCGGCGGACCGGCCACGCCCCGCGCGCCAGGATTATGCCGGCGCCTTCCTGCCCTACCGTTTGCCCCCCGAACTGACGGCGCGCCTGCGGACTTTGGCTGAAAGCCAGGGTGTCAGCCTGTTCACCGTGGTCCTGGCAAGTTGGGCCCTGCTGCTGGGCCGCCTGGCGGCGCAGAACGAGGTCGTGATCGGCACGCCGAGCGCCAACCGTGGCCAGGGCGGCACCGAACAGCTGATCGGCTTCTTTGCCAATACGCTGGCGCTGCGCCTGGACCTGGGCGCCGAACCGAGCGTGGCGGAGTTGCTGCAGCGGGTGCGTCAGCAGGTGCAGGCGGCGCAGGAACATCAGGATCTGCCGTTCGACCAAGTGGTCGATCTGCTGCGGCCCGAACGCAGCCTGGCATACAGCCCGCTCTTCCAGGCGATGCTGGTCTGGCAAAGCGCCGGGGAGGATGCCATGCCCGAGCTGCCTGGCATCGAAGTCGCACCGCAGCGCAGTGCGCAGCGTACGGCGAAGTTCGACCTGACCTTGGCGATGGGCGAGCGTGACGGCATGCTGGAGGGGGGCCTTGAATACGCGAGCGCCCTGTTCGACGAGGCCCGTGCCGCGCAGTACCTGGAGCATTGGCATTGCCTGCTGCAAGCGATGACCGAAACGCCGCAATTAGCGGCGGGCCGTTTGGCCTGGATGACGGCGGCCCAGCAGGCGCAGGTACTGGTGGACTGTAACCGGACCGCCGCCGAGTATCCGCGCGATACCGCGCTGCACCGCCTGTTCGAGGCGCATGCGGCGGCAGCGCCGCACGCCACCGCCTTGCTGCATGAAGGCGGCGAACAACTGAGCTATCAAGAGCTGAACCAGCGCGCCAACCGACTGGCGCGGCATCTGCGCCGGCGCGGCGTGGAGCCGGGCCAGCGCGTCGCGGTCCAGCTGGGGCGCTCCTTTGAGCTGGTGATTGCGCAACTGGCCATCCTCAAATGCGGCGCGGCCTATGTTCCTCTTGACCCGGCTTTCCCGCCCAGCAGGCTGCAATGGATGGTGCAGGATAGTGCCGTACGCTGGCTGGTGACGGTCGGCGCCTTGCCAGTTCTCGAACTGGCGGGACTGGCGCGCATCGATATGGATGCCGGTGAAATCGCCGGTGAGGATGCTGCCAATCTGGAACTGGCGCACGATGCTGCCGCTGCCGCCTATGTGATGTACACCTCCGGCTCCAGCGGCCAGCCCAAGGGCGTGCTGGTGCCGCACAGGGCGGTCAGCCGTCTGGTGCTGAATAGCGGCTATGCCGATTTCAGTTCCGCCGACAGGGTGGCTTTCGCCTCCAATCCCGCTTTTGACGCGGCCACCATGGAAGTCTGGGCGCCGCTGCTGAACGGCGGCTGCGCCGTGGTCATCGGCCAGGACACCCTGCTCGATCCGGCAAGGCTGGCGCAGGCGCTGCGGCGCCAGGAGGTCAGCGTGCTATGGCTGACGGTCGGCCTGTTCAACCAGTACGCGCAGCAGCTGCAGCCGGAGCTGGCGCGCTTACGCTGCCTGATTGTGGGCGGCGATGCGCTTGATCCTCAAATCATGGGGCGTCTGCTGCAGGCCGGAGCGCCGACGCTGCTGCTGAACGGTTACGGTCCGACTGAAACTACAACCTTCGCTTTGACCCATGCGATCGGTCAGCGTGATTGTGCTGGTTCCAGCATTCCGCTGGGCCGGCCGATCGGCAATACCCGCGTCTATGTGCTCGATGCGCTGGGACAGCCGGTGCCGTTCGGCGTGCGCGGCGAAATCTACATCGGCGGTGACGGCGTGGCGCTCGGTTATCTGAACCAGCCCGAACTCACGGCGCAGCGCTTCCTCCCTGATCCGTATGCCGGCCAGGCGGATGCGCGCATGTACCGCAGCGGAGATATGGGCCGGCGGCGACGCGACGGCAGCATTGAATTCCTGGGACGTGAAGACGGCCAGCTCAAGCTGCGCGGTTTCCGCATCGAAATCGGCGAAATCGAGGCGGCGCTTGCGGCCTGCGAAGGCGTGCAGGAGGCGGCGGTGCTGGTGTTGGGCGAGGAGACGGCCCGGCAACTCTGTGCCTATTACGTGGCGGCGGGGCCGGGTGTGGATGCCGCCATGTTGCGCGCAGCGCTGGCGCAGCGTCTGCCGGCCTACATGCTGCCGGCCGCGTACGTGGCGCTGGAGCATATGCCCTTGACAGCCAATGGGAAACTGGACCGGCAGGCGCTGCCAACACCGCAGCGGGACGGCGAGATCGGCCAGGAGGAACCGCAAGGCGAGATGGAATGCCTGCTGGCTGCAGTCTGGGGCGATCTGCTACAGCTGTCGCAGATCGGACGCCAGGACAACTTCTTCATGCTCGGCGGGCATTCGCTGCTCGCGATCCAGCTGTCGTCACGGCTGCGCGAAGCACTGGAGCTGGAAGTCGGTCTGACGGAGATTTTTGCGCATCCGGTGCTGAGCGATCTGGCCGATCGCTTGGTGCAGGCGCAATTGGCGCAATTCGACCTGGATGAGTTACAAGCGCTGACCGGTGGTCTGGCGGCCTAATCATGAATAACGCTGAAGAGGGAAAGCAGATGGAAAAGACGCGGCTCGCCGATATGACTGCGGCCCAGCGCGAACAGTTGCTGAAACTGGCGCGCAGTGCAAAATTGCAGCGCAAGGAAAAGGAAGACGGCGGCATAAGCTGCGACGGTGCGGAGACGCCGGTGCTCTCCTTCGCGCAGCGCCGGCTTTGGCTGCTGGCGCAACTGGACGGTGCCGCTGCGGCCTACCATATTCCACTGGGCCTGCGCCTGAGCGGTGCGCTGGATGCGACAGCCTTGCAGCGCGCCCTGCGCCGCATCGGCGAACGTCATGCGGCGCTGCGCGCCCGCTTTGAGACCGTCGATGGTGAACCGCGCCTGCGCTTCGCGGCGCCCGAGGAAGAGAGCTTTGCCTGGCAGATGCAGGATCTGAGCGGCCTGGCGCCGGCGCAGGCCGAGGCGAAAGCCGAAAGCTTGAGCGCAGCCGCCGCGCTGGAACACTTCGATCTGGAACGGGGGCCGCTGGCCCGCGCGCTGCTGATAGTGCTGGGGCAGGGCGAATACCTGTTGCATCTGACGCTGCATCATATCGTGGCCGATGGCTGGTCGGTGGCCGTACTGCTGCGCGAATTAAGTAGCCTGTACGGCGCTTTTGCCGCTGGTGAAACCGATCCCTTGCCGCCGCTGCCGGTCCAGTATCACGACTATGCCGCTTGGCAGGTACGCCAGATGGACGGGGAGCTGCTGCGGCAGCAGACCGAGTACTGGCGCGGCGCCTTAAACGGTGCCCCCGCGCTGTTGGAGCTGCCGCTGGACCGCGCGCGGCCGGCGCGCCAGGACTATAGCGGCGCGTACGCCGCCTTCCGCATCGAGGCCGAGCATGCGCAGGGCTTGCGCGAACTGAGCCAGCGCCACGGCGTGACCCTGTTTATGACCTTGATGTCCGCTTGGGCGCTGCTGCTTAGCCGCCTGGCCGGCCAGGAGCAAGTGGTGATTGGTACGCCCAGTGCCAATCGCCAGCGGCGCGAAGTGGAAGACCTGATCGGCTGCTTCGTCAACACGCTGGCGCTGCGCATCGAGCTGGGGGACAATCCCAACGTGGCCCAACTGCTGGCGCGGGTGAAGGCGCAGACTCTGGCCGCGCAGCAGCACCAGGATCTGCCATTCGAGCAGGTGATCGGCGCGCTGCAGCCGCAGCGCAGCATGGCGCATAGTCCCCTGTTCCAGGCCATGTTCGCGTGGCAGAGCGACCCGTTCGATCAACTGCGCTTGCCTGGGCTGACGTTGAGCGGCCTGGATGCCGGCCGGCGCACCGGCGCCAAGTTCGATCTCTCGCTCTCCTTGCGGGAGGTGGATGGCGCCATCGAGGGTGGGCTTGAATACGCGACGGCGCTGTTCGATGCGCAAACAGTGGAACGCTATCTTGGCTACTTGAAGGTTTTGCTGACGGGACTGGTGCGGGACGATATGCAGACGGTGGACCGCATCGCGATATTGGATACGGCGGAGCGGGCGCGGATGCTGCATGGCTGGAACGGCACCGAGCGCGATTACCGGCGCGACCTGTGCCTGCATGAGATTATCGAGGAGCAGGTTCGCCTGCGCCCGCAGGCGGTGGCGGTGGAGGATGGCGAGCGCCGCCTGAGCTACCGTGAGCTGGACGAGCAGGCCAACCAATTGGCGCGCCAGTTGCGCGCCATGGGCGTGGGGCCGGACCAGCGTGTGGCGCTGTGCCTGGAACGCAGTGTGGCAATGGTGGTTGGTTTGTTGGCCGTGCTGAAGGCGGGCGGCGCTTACGTGCCGCTCGACCCCGGCTATCCGGCCGAGCGCCTGGCCTTCATGTTGAGCGACAGCGCGCCGCGCGTGTTGCTGACGCAGGGCGCGGTGGCCGAAAACCTGGCGCTGCCGGATGGTCTGCCGGTACTGCATCTGGATGATGCAAAGTGTCCCTGGCTGGAACAGTCCTCGCAGACCTTGCCGGTGGCTGGGCTGGGCCTGACGCCGTCGCACCTGGCCTATGTGATCTACACCTCCGGCTCCACTGGCCAGCCCAAGGGCGTGATGAATGAGCATGCGGGTATTGTCAACCGCCTGCTGTGGATGCAGGAAGCTTATTGTTTGAAGCCCGAAGAAGCGGTGCTGCAAAAGACCCCATTCAGCTTCGACGTCTCGGTCTGGGAATTCTTCTGGCCGTTGATGCGCGGCGCGCGCCTGGTGATGGCGCGGCCGGGCGGCCACAAGGATCCGGCCTATCTGGCCGATACCGTGGCGCGGCATGGCATCACGACGCTGCACTTCGTACCGTCAATGCTGCAAGCCTTCCTCGACAGCGGCGAAGCGGCGCGCTGCGGCAGCCTGAAACGGGTAATGTGCAGCGGCGAAGCCTTGCCGGCCGCGCTGGCGCGGCGCTTCCTGCGGGAGCTGCCTGGTGTCCAACTGCACAATCTGTATGGCCCGACCGAGGCGGCGGTGGACGTGACGGCCTGGCACTGTGCCGGCCCCGAACTGCCCGACAATATTCCCTTGGGCCGGCCCGTCGCCAATACACGTATTTATGTGCTGGATCGCCACGGAGAACCCGTGCCGGCCGGCGTGGCGGGAGAAATCCATATTGGCGGCGTGCAGGTGGCGCGCGGCTATCTGAACCGGCCAGAATTGACGCATGAGCGCTTCGTGCCCGACCCATTTGTGGGCGAAGCGGGCGCGCGCCTGTACAAAACGGGCGATCTGGGACGCTGGCTGGCCGACGGCACGCTGGAATACCTGGGCCGCAACGACCACCAGGTCAAGCTGCGCGGCCAGCGCATCGAATTGGGCGAGATCGAGGCGCAACTGATGCGCCAAACGGACGTACGCGAGGCGGTGGTATTGGCGCGCCAGGACAATCCGGGCGACCAGCGCCTGGTGGCCTATCTGGTGGCTGCCTGCACGTTGGATGTGGAGATGCTGCGCGCGCAATTGGCGCGTGTGCTGCCGGATCATATGATCCCGGCGGCTTTCGTGCAGCTGGATAATTTGCCGCTGACGCCGAACGGAAAACTGGACCGGAAAGCCCTGCCGGCGCCCGATAACGCGGCGTACCGCCAGCGTGGCTATGAAGCACCGCAGGGTGGAACGGAGACGGCGCTGGCCGCCATCTGGGCCGATCTGCTGCAACTGGAACAGGTGGGACGGCATGACCACTTCTTCGAACTGGGCGGCCAT
>NZ_JACHXD010000029.1 GCF_014191875.1 Pseudoduganella violacea | reverse complement strand
TGCTCGTCACCATGAACGCCATGCTGCGCAATCACACTATGTGGTCAGCAACTGACATGCCTTAATCAAGACAGTTGCTGACCCCAATCGGACACAAGCTCAACTGTATTAAGGTGATCGGTGTGTTGTAAAGCGGCAGCAGTTTTGTTTTTGGGGAACGAATATGTGACAGAATCAGGGTCCGATTTAACCAATGAAAGAGTTAATCTGACCATGAGTGTTTCTCGTCTTTTTACCGGCCTGATGATGACGGCTGGCTTGGCCGCGGCCGGTGCCGCGTTGGCGGCTGATGCGTATTTGCGCTTTCCTGCGATTCGCGGCGATGCCGTGGTATTTACGGCGGAAGGGGATCTGTGGAAGGCCAGCGCGCGCGGCGGCCAGGCGCAGCGTCTGACCACGCACGCGGGCGCCGAAACCAATGCCGCCATCTCGCACGACGGTAAGTCGGTGGCCTTCATCGCCGCCTACGAGGGTGGGCAGGATGCGTATGTGATGCCGATCGACGGCGGCCTGCCGAAGCGCATTTCCTTCGAGAGCGCTTCGGTCACGGTGCTGGGCTGGTCGGCCCAGGGCGAGGTGTTGTTGAGCACATTGAATTCGACCGGGCCGAATGCGCACCGCGTCATCGCGGCCGTCCATCCAGGCAGCCTGGTGCGCCGTGTCTTCCCGGTGGCCGATGCCAACGATGCGGTGCTGGACGAGGCGGGCAAGACCTTGTTCTTCACGCGTTTCGGCCTTGGCATGACGGGCGACAATGCGAAGAACTATCGCGGCGGCGCGCATGCCCAGTTGTGGCGCTTCGACCTGGCGGGGCAGAAGGAGGCGGAAGCGCTGTTTGCCGGCGATCAGGGCAACAACCAGCGTCCGATGTGGTGGCAGGATCGTCTCTACTTCATCAGCGATCGTGGCGGCTCGCATAATCTATGGACCACGCGCGCCGATGGCAGCGATGCGCGCCAACTGACCCGGCACAAGGAATGGGACGTGCGCGCCGCCGCGCTGGGCGACGGCAAGATCGTCTATCAGCTGGGCGCCGATCTGCATGTGCTGGACCTGGCGCAGAGCAGCGACCAGCAGTTGAAGATCAGTCTCGTCTCCGATTTCGATCAGCAGCGCACGCGCCAAATCCGCTCGCCGCTGGATAATCTGAGCAATGTGCAGCTGTCCTCGAAGGACGAGCGCATCGTCCTGACCGCGCGTGGGCGCGTCAGCATCGCCGGCACCGGCAGCCAGCGCCGTGTGGAGATCGCGATTCCCGAGGGCGCGCGCGCCCGCGATGCGGTCTTCAGCCACGACGATAAATGGGTGTACGCGATTGTCGACACCACTGGAGAAAACGAGATCTGGAAATTCGCCGCCGACGGCTCCGGCCACGGCGAGCAGTTGACCAAGGATGGCAACAACCACCGCTGGGCCTTGTACCCTTCGCCCGACGGCAAATGGCTGGCGCATACCGATAAGCTGGGCCGCTTCTGGCTGCTGAACCTCGCCAGCAAGGCCAATGTGGTGATCGACGATGCCGGCAAATCCGGCGTGGACCAGCACGACGGCGTGGTCTGGGCGTCCGACAGCCGCAACCTTGCCACCGTGCGCGCCGGCAGCGACGAGCAGCGCGACCAGATCGGCTTGTACAATCTGGAGGCGCAGCGCCTGGTCTTCGTCACCAGCGACCGTTTCAACTCCGATTCGCCCGTGTTTTCGCCCGACGGCAAATGGCTTTACTTCCTCTCGGCGCGTAATTTCCAGTTGGCCAATGGCGCCCCCTGGGGCGACCGCAATATGGGACCGGTGTTCGACAAGCGCACCGGCATCTTCGCCCTGGCTCTGCAGCCGGGCAACCGCTTCCCCTTCAAACCGGACGATGAGCTGAGCAAGGCCGCCGCCAAGCCGGCCGAAAGCCCGGAGGAAAAGGCGGCAGAGAAAGCCGTGGAAAAAGCGGCGGAGAAGGCGGCCGAGAAAGCGCCTGCGAAAGCGGCGAAGCCCGGCCAGCCGCCCATCGTCTATGAAGGCCTGGCGCAGCGCTTGTTCGAAGTGCCGCTGGCGGCGGGCAATTACCGCAAGCTGGCGGTGGACGATAAGCGCCTCTACTTCATCGAACGCGAAAGCGATGGCAAGAGCGCGCTGAAAACCCTGAGCATCGGCCGTAATGGCCCGCAGCCGGAAGTGTTCGCGCCGAATGTGCGCGATTACGATCTGTCCAGCGATATGAAACGGATCTACTACCGCACCCAGGCCGCGAATGGTCCTGGCGATATGCTGATCGTGGACGCGGGCGCGAAGCAACCCAACGATGTGAGCAAGGCCAAGGTGAAGGTGGATGACTGGGCGCTGATCTCCAATCCGCGCCTGGAGTGGAAGCAGATGTTCGGCGATGCCTGGCGCATGCACCGCGATTTCCTGTACGACGCGAAGATGCGCGGCGTGGACTGGAATGCCGTGCGCGCCAAATACTCGCCGCTGGTCGAGCGCGTAACCGACCGCGCGGAGCTGAATGACTTGCTGGGCATGATGGTGTCCGAAGTCGGCGCGCTGCATTCGCAAGTGCGTCCCGGCGACATTCGCCGGCCTGCGCCGGAAGGCGCGCCGGCCGGCCTTGGCGCGGTGCTGTCGCGCGTGGCGGATGGCTATCGTGTCGATCATATTTATCGTGCCGAGCCTGAACTGCCATCCGAACTGGGACCGCTGGCCCAGCCTGACGTGAACGTGGTGGAAGGCGACATCATCACTTCCGTCAACGGCAAGTCGGTGCTGGAGGTGCGCGATATCGCCGACCTGCTGCTGAACCAGGCCGAGCGTCAGGTGCTGCTGCAAGTGAAGCCGGTGAAAGGCCCGGCGCGTTCCGTGATCGTCACGCCGGTGCCGCTGATGAAGCAGGCCGCGCTGCGCTACAGCGACTGGGAGCAGGGCAGGGCGCGCCAGGTGGAGGCGGCGTCGAAAGGCCGTATCGGCTATCTGCATCTGCGTGCCATGGGGCCGCGCGACATCGCTTCCTTTGCCCGCGATTTCTACGCCAACATCAACCGCGATGGCCTGATCATCGACGTGCGCCGCAACCAGGGCGGCAATATCGACAGCTGGATCATCGAGAAGTTGCTGCGCAAGGCCTGGGCCTTCTGGTCTTCGCCGGTGAGCAAGCCGTCGACCAATATGCAGAGCACTTTCCGCGGCCATCTGGTGGTGCTGGTCGATGAACTGACCTACTCCGACGGTGAGACCTTTGCTGCCGGCGTGAAAGCGCTCAAGCTTGGTCCGCTGGTTGGCAAGCGTACCGCTGGCGCGGGCGTTTGGCTCAGCGACCGCAACGGCCTGGCCGACAACGGCATGGTGCGCGCGGCCGAGAACGGCCAGTTCGGCATGGATGGGCAATGGTTGATCGAGGGCGTGGGCGTGGCGCCGGACGTGGAGGTGGAAAATCCGCCGCACGCCACCTTCAAAGGCCAGGACCGCCAGCTCGAAGTGGCGATCGACCTGCTGCAGAAGAAGTTGAAGGAGCAGCCGGTGCCGCCATTGCGTCCGCAGCAGATTCCGGCGCTGAATGCCGGCCAGCCTGCGGCCATTGTTGCGCCAGCCGCCGTGGCGCCTGTCTCCGGCAACTGGCGCTAGGCCGGCCTTAAAGCTCGCGCTGCTCGCGCAGCAGCGCGGCGCGGCGGCGCGATACCTCCACGTTCACGCCGTCGTGCAGCAGCAGATTCATGCCGCCGCCGTCGGCGCTGCGCGTTTCCCGCACATGGTCGAGATTGACGATGTGGCGGCGGCTGGCGCGGAAGAAGCTGCCGCCGTCGAGCTTTTCTTCGAGCTGGTTGAGGGAGCGCAGCATCAGCGGCTTGTTCTCTTCGAAGTAGACGCGCGTGTAATTGCCCTCCGATTCGAACAGGCGGATTTGCCGCACGTCGACCAGCCAGCAGCGCTCCCCATCCTTGATGAAGATTTTGCGCGGCGCGCCCTCGGCCTTCGCCGTACGCAGGCTGGCCTTGGCCGGGTGGCCGAGCCGCGCGGCCGCACGCTCCAATGCCGCCGCCAGCCGCGCCGCCTGGATCGGCTTTTGCAAGTAATCGAGCGCATTGACCTCGAAGGCCCGCAGCGCGTATTGGTCGAAGGCCGTGGTAAAGATCACTTCGGGCATCACGTCCAGCGCCTCCAGCATATCGAAGCCGCTGCCGCCCGGCATCTGCACGTCGAGCAGCACAAGGTCGGGCTGCAAGGCGGCGATCTGCTGGATCGCCTCGGCCGCGTTGGCGGCTTCGCCCACGATCTCGACCTGTTCGTGCGGTGCCAGCAGGCGGCGCAATTCGGCGCGCGCCAGACGTTCGTCGTCCACCAGCAGCACGCGCATCATGCGGCCACCGGCAATTGCATGGTGGCGCGCACCCAGCCTTCGCTCTCGCTCAGATCCAGGCTGGCTTCCTTGCCCATGGCCAGCATCAGGCGCTTGCGCGCATTCGCCAGGCCGACGTGGGTGGAATTGGAGAAGGGACGGATCGCGCCGGCATTCGCCACTTCGATCACGCTGATTCCGTCGCCATGCCGCGCCCGGATGCGGATCTCGCTGCCGCTGGCGCTCATTTCAACGCCATACTTCACCGCATTCTCGACCAGGGTCTGCACCGACATTGGCGGCACCGCCACATTTTCCATTCCATCCTCCACATCGATCCTTACCCGCAACCTGTCTTCAAAACGAATCTTTTCGATGGCCAGATAGGCTTGCACTGCCTCCAGTTCCTGCGCCAGCTTCACGGTATCGGCTTGATCCGATTGCAGGGTGTAGCGCATCAGCGCCGCCAACTGGTCGATCATCAGGGCCGCCGCATCGCGGTTCTCGTAAATCAGGGCGCGCACGCTGTTCAGGCTATTGAAGAAGAAATGCGGATTGACCTGGGCTTGCAGGGCGCGCAGTTCCGCGTCCTTGGCCAGCAGTTCAAGACGCAGGGTTTCCGCTTCAAAGCGGTTGGCGCGGCGCATGGACAGCGCCATCGAGTAGCAGATATTCCAGCCCAGGAAAGTGCTGCCCCACACGATCAGGGTGATGGGCAGCCAGCTTAGATCGCTGACCCTTTGCAGCAGGACGTGAATGACCAGCGCCACGCTGACGGTTTGCAGCGGCCCCAGGACCAGGAAGGAGTAGAGGGCCAGCTTCCAGTTCATGCCCTTTGCCACCCAGCCGCGCCGCTTGGTGAAGACGCGCCACAGATGGCTGATGATGATGCCGCTGATGGCCATCCACAGGCAGACCAGCTGCGTGCCAGACATCAGTTTGGCGTAGAGCACTAGATTGGCCAGGCCGACCAGCAGCCAGCCGCCCAGCTGGCAGATCCAGTACCAGTTCAGGCGCGCCAGCAAGGGCGGCTGCGGCGCGCTTGCGGGCTGGGCGGCGCTGCTGCTCATTTGAGGAATTGCTCCATGCGGGTATACATCCATTCAGGATCGTCGTACATGACGAAGTGGCGGGCCGTATCGGCCAGCTCGATTTGTGCGCCGCCCAGTTTCGCATATTGCGCCTTGAATGTCTCTGCAATCGCGGCGCGCGGCGCATAGTCCTTGTAGGCGATCCAGGTGCCCAGCACCAGCGTGGGCGCCTTGATGCGTGCCAGATCGCCGCGCAGATCGCTGGACATCAGCTGGTACATGGCGCTCGCCACGGTCTTGCGGTCGGATTGCTGGCCCCAGCCGATAATGCGTTCGGCATCGGCCGGCGCCGTCACCATCGCGCCGACGGTGCGCTTTTGCGAGAGGGCGCGCGTGGCCTCATCCTGCGCCAGCATGCCGTCGCGCATGCGCGCCGCCTGGCTTTGCAACTGCTCCAAGGTGATGTCCGGCATTTGCGTCGCGCCCAGGGCGGGCAGGGAATCGACGATGACCAGGCGGCCCACCTTGTCCGGATGGTCGCTGGCCAGCTTCAGCGCCACAAAGCCGCCCAGGCTATGGCCCACGATCACCGGTTTTTCCAGCTTGTTGGCGCTGATATAGGCCGCCAACTCCTCCTCGACGGCGGGCAGTAGCGCTTGCTCGATGGCGGGTTGGCCTGCGAAGCCGGCCAGGGTCAGTACATGGCATTGGCGCGCGCCGCAAAAGCGCTTGACCGTGCCTTGCCACACCTCGCCGGAAGAAGCCAGGCCGGGAATCAGGATTAAGGGCAGACCTTGGCCCGTCACTTCGACCTTGAAGGCCTTGGCGGCAAGGGCCGGGGCGGCGCTCAAAATCATGGCCGATGCGGCCAGCAGAACTTTGACGGTGTGGGTGATTGGACGTTTCATGGTGTTTCCTTCTTGTGAAACGTACTTTATCGGCCGTATGCAGCGGCGGCGAGCGCCGTCGTGATGAGCGGCGCGTATCGAGGATGAGTGGCGTCAATCGCCTATTTCGGGGTGGCGGCTGCGGCGCGCGTGCAAAGGATAGGCAAACCACAGGGTGATCAGCAATAAGAAGGTGCCGATGCCGCCGCTGGCGCTGAGGGACAGATCGTCCGTCACCGCGTGCAGCACCACAAAGACATCCAGTGCTAGTGCCCCGGCTAGCGGCGCCAGCGCATAGCAGATGGCGCGCGCCGAAACCTTGATGCCGCGCCGGGAAATGAGCTGCGGTTCGGCCAGGCGGTGGTAGGCGGCGGGCATCATGATCAGGGAAATGGCGATCACCACCAGGGCCAGGGCTGCCACATGGCAGTCCTGGGCGTACATGGGCAGGTCGTTGAAGCGTTCGTTGAAGACAGCGATGGTCTGAAAGCCGAACAGCGCCTGGATACCAGGCAGCACCATGCGCGCTTCCTCGACGATGCGCGCCATCTGTTCTTTCAGCGTTTCCTTTTCGCAGTCCTGATCGGCTTGTGCGCTCATGCGGTCCTCCAGCGGCTGATCCCAGGCCGATTGTAGACTTGGCCGTAAGGATGGGGCGCGCGGAAGAGGGTTCAGGCGAGATCCGCGTCTTCCTCGCGCAAGCGGCGCCACAGGGTGGTGCGGCTGATACCGAGGTAAGCCGCCGCCGCGTCGCGCCGTCCGCCGAAGCGGGCCAACACTTCGCTGACGCTTTCCCGGCCATTGCCGCCGGGCGCTGCGGCTGCGATCGCGGGGGCAGTTGCGAAGCCGGCCAGTTCCGGCGCCACGCCCAGCACGAAACCCGGCGTCAGCGCCTGCAGCGGTTCAGCGGCCAGGAAGAGGGCCAGGCGTTCGGTCAGGTTGCGCAGCTCGCGCACATTGCCGGGCCAGTTGTAGCGTGCCAGCAGCGGTGTGCAGGCCGCCACCTCGGCGTGCAGATTGGGATGGGGGCGCGCGCCCAGCGCTGCCAGCGCATTCTTCAGCGACCATTCGGCCAGCGGCACGATGTCGGCGCCGCGTTCGCGCAGCGGCGGCAGCGCCATGCGCAACACGGCCAGCCGATAGAACAGGTCGGCGCGGAAGCGGCCTTCGCGCACCCGTTGTTCCAGATCGCAGTGAGTGGCGCTGATGATGCGCACATTGACGGCGATAGGCCGCGTACCGCCCACGCGCACCACCTCGCGCTCTTCCAGCACGCGCAGCAGGCGGGTTTGCAGGGTAAGCGGCATTTCGCCGATCTCGTCGAGGAAGAGGGTGCCGCGGTTGGCCGCTTCGAATAGGCCGGCGTGGCCGCCGCGCCGCGCGCCGGTGAAGGCGCCTTCCTCGTGGCCGAACAATTCCGATTCCAGCAGCGATTCGGCGATCGCGCCGCAGTTCACCGCCACGAAGGGACGGTTCACGCCCAGCACGCGCGGGCTTTCGCGGTGGATGGCTTGCGCCACGAGCTCCTTGCCGCTGCCGGTTTCGCCCTGGATCAGCACCGTGGCCGGCGATTTTGCGTATAGCACCACGGCCTGGCGCACCTTTTCCATCGCCGCCGATTCGCCGCGCAGATCGTTCAGGCCATGCTTGGCGCGCAGCGTATCAGCCACCACGGTGCGCCGTCCCCGGTTCGATTCCAGCTGCGCCAGGCGCGCCATCTCCAGCGCATCGTCGAAAGCCTGGCGGATCGAGGCGGCCGAGTAGACAAACACGCCGGTCAATCCGGCCTCCTCGGCCAGGTCGGTGATCAGGCCCGCGCCGACGATAGCCTTGATGCCGGCGGCCTTCAGATCATTGATCTGGGCGCGCGCATCCTCTTCGGTGGCATAGGTGCGCTGGGCGATCTGCACGCCGAAGGTGGCGGCGAATTCGGCCAGTTCCGGCATCTGGTCCTGGTAGGTGATGACGCCAATGCGCTCCGAGACGCGGCGCGCCCTGGCCAGCGCCTGCATCATGTCGAAGCCGGATGCCTTGGCGATTACCACCGGCACCGAGAGCCGGCCTTTCAGGTACGCCGCGTTCGAGCCCGCCGCGATCACCGCGTCGCAGCGCTCCGTCGCCATGCGTTCGCGGATATGGCGCGCCGCCTCGTCGAAGCCCAGGTTGATCGGCTCGATGGTGGCGAGGGCATCGTATTCCAGCGTGATGTCGCGGAACAGTTCGGACAGGCGCGAAACGGAAACCGTCCAGATGACCGGCTTGTCGTTGCTGTCCAGGGGCAGGGGAGTGGAATGGCGCATGTTTCAATTATAGTTCAAGGATGTTTCAATGTTTCAGCTTGAAATGCGCGCAGAGGGCGATCGTGTTGCGTTGCCACTCACAAGTCGCTGATTTTTATGCATTTTTATCTGCAAGGCAAAGCTGGCATGGCTTTTGCGTTAAAGCAGGCCATACCAACGTTCCATTGAGAAAGGTCTTCATGAGCCAATACTCCGCAGGCGCCGCCTTCCGCAAGGCCGTGCAGGAAGAATCCCCGCTGCAAGTGGTGGGCGCGATCAACGCCAACCACGCCCTGCTCGCCAAGCGCGCCGGCTTCCGCGCCATCTATCTGTCCGGCGGCGGCGTCGCCGCCGGCTCGCTCGGCCTGCCCGACCTGGGCATCTCCAATCTGGACGACGTGCTGACCGATGTGCGCCGCATTACCGACGTGTGCGACCTGCCGCTGCTGGTCGACGTCGATACTGGCTTCGGCGCTTCCGCCTTCAACGTGGCGCGCACCGTCAAGTCCATGATCAAGTTCGGCGCCGCCGCCATGCACATCGAAGACCAGGTCGGCGCCAAGCGCTGCGGCCACCGTCCCGGCAAGGAAATCGTGAGCAAGACTGAAATGGTGGACCGCATCAAGGCCGCCGTCGATGCCCGCACCGATGAAAACTTCGTCATCATGGCGCGGACCGACGCGCTGGCCGTGGAAGGCCTGGACGCGGCCATCGAGCGCGCCATCGCCTGCGTGGAAGCCGGCGCCGACATGATCTTCCCGGAAGCGATGACCGAACTGGCCATGTACAAGCAATTCGCCAACGCGGTGAAAGTGCCGGTGCTGGCGAATATCACCGAATTCGGCTCCACCCCGCTGTTCACGGTGGACGAACTGAAATCGGCCGACGTCGGCCTGGTGCTGTATCCCTTGTCGGCCTTCCGTGCCATGAACAAGGCGGCCGAGAATGTGTACGGCGCCATCCGCCGCGACGGTTCGCAAAAGGCCGTGCTGGACACCATGCAGACCCGCGCCGAACTGTATGAACGCATCAACTATCACGATTTTGAGCAAAAGCTGGATGCGCTGTTCGCGGCGCAGAAAAAGTAATCGCATAGAGGAGAGTAGAGATGACCGAGCAAGCAGCAACCTTCAAACCTAAAAAATCCGTCGCCCTGTCCGGCGTTGCGGCCGGCAATACCGCCCTGTGCTCCGTCGGCAAGACCGGCAATGACCTGCACTACCGCGGCTATGACATTCTGGACGTGGCCGACAGCTGCGAATTCGAGGAAATCGCCTATCTGCTGGTGCATGGCAAGCTGCCCACCACTGCCGAACTGAAGGGCTACAAGGCCAAGCTGAAATCCCTGCGCGGCCTGCCGCAGGCCGTGAAGGCGGCGCTGGAAGCGCTGCCGGCCGGCGCCCATCCGATGGACGTGATGCGTACCGGCGTCTCGGTGCTGGGCTGCGCCCTGCCGGAAAAGGACGACCACAATATCGCCGGCGCGCGCGACATCGCCGACCGCCTGATGGCTTCCTTCGGCTCCATGCTGCTGTACTGGTATCACTTCAGCCATAACGGCAAGCGCATCGAAGTGGAAACCGACGACGACTCCATCGGCGGCCACTTCCTGCACCTGCTGCATGGCGAGAAGCCTTCCGAATCCTGGGTCAAGGCCATGCACACCTCGCTGATCCTGTACGCGGAGCACGAATTCAACGCCTCGACCTTCACCAGCCGCGTGATCGCCGGCACCGGTTCCGACATCCACTCCGCCATCACCGGCGCGATCGGCGCGCTGCGCGGCCCGAAACACGGCGGCGCCAACGAAGTGGCGCTGGACATCCAGAAGCGCTACGAGAACGCCGACGAGGCGGAAGCCGATATCCGCAACCGCGTCGCCAACAAGGAAGTGGTGATCGGCTTCGGCCACCCGGTCTACACCATCTCCGACCCGCGCAACAAGGTCATCAAGGAAGTGGCGCGCAAGCTGTCGCAGGAAGCCGGTTCGCTGAAGATGTTCGACATCGCCGAGCGCCTGGAAAGCGTGATGTGGGAAATCAAGAAGATGTTCCCCAACCTGGACTGGTTCTCCGCCGTGTCCTACCACATGATGGGCGTGCCGACCGCCATGTTCACCCCACTGTTCGTGATCAGCCGCACTTCGGGCTGGGCCGCGCACGTGATCGAACAGCGCATCGACAACAAGATCATCCGTCCGAGCGCCAACTACGTTGGCCCCGAAGACCTGCAATTCGTACCTATCAAGGACCGCAAGTAATATGAACGCCGCATTCCGCAAACAGCTGCCCGGCACCAAGCTGGATTACTTCGACGCGCGCGCCGCCGTCGACGCCATCCAGCCCGGCTCCTACGCCAAGCTGCCCTATACCTCGCGCGTACTGGCCGAGAACCTGGTGCGCCGCTGCGAACCCGCGACGCTGAACGCCTCGCTGTCGCAACTGATCGAGCGCAAGCGCGATCTGGATTTCCCCTGGTTCCCGGCGCGCGTGGTCTGCCACGACATCCTGGGCCAGACCGCCCTGGTCGATCTGGCCGGCCTGCGCGACGCCATCGCCGAGCAGGGGGGCGACCCGGCCATGGTCAATCCGGTGGTGCCGACCCAGCTGGTGGTCGACCATTCGCTGGCCGTGGAATGCGGCGGTTTCGATCCCGATGCCTTTGCAAAAAACCGCGCCATCGAGGACCGCCGTAATGAAGACCGCTTCGACTTCATCAACTGGACCAAGCTGGCCTTCAAGAACGTGGACGTGATCCCACCCGGGAACGGCATCCTGCACCAGATCAATCTGGAGCGCATGTCGCCGGTGATCCAGGTCAGCGATGGCGTGGCTTACCCCGACACCCTGGTCGGCACCGATTCGCACACGCCGATGGTCGATGCGCTGGGCGTGATCGCCATCGGCGTCGGCGGCCTGGAAGCGGAAAGCGTGATGCTGGGCCGCGCCTCCTGGATGCGCCTGCCCGACATCATCGGCGTCGAGCTGACCGGCAAGCCGCAGCCCGGCATCACCGCCACCGACACCGTGCTGGCGCTGACCGAATTCCTGCGCAAGGAAAAAGTCGTGTCCTCCTACCTGGAGTTCTACGGCGAAGGCGCCGCCGCCCTGACCCTGGGCGACCGCGCCACCATCTCGAATATGGCGCCCGAATTCGGCGCCACCGCCGCGATGTTCTACATCGACGAGCAGACCATCAAATACCTGAAGCTGACCGGCCGCGATGATGAACTGGTCGCGCTGGTGGAGGGCTATGCGAAAGAAACCGGCCTGTGGGCCGATGGCCTGAAAGCGGCCGAATACGAGCGCGTGCTGAAATTCGACCTGTCCAGCGTGGTGCGCAATATCGCCGGCCCGTCCAATCCGCACAAGCGCGTGCCGACCTCGGAGCTGGCCGCGCGCGGCATCAGCGGTAAGGTGGAGAACGAGCCGGGCCTGATGCCGGACGGCGCCGTCATCATCGCCGCCATCACCAGCTGCACCAACACCAACAACCCGCGCAATATGATTGCCGCCGGCCTGCTGGCGCGCAACGCCAACCAGCGCGGCCTGCTGCGCAAGCCCTGGGTGAAAAGTTCGCTGGCGCCCGGTTCCAAGGCTGTCACCCTGTACCTGGAAGAAGCGGGCCTGCTGCCCGATCTGGAAAAGCTGGGCTTCGGCGTGGTGGCCTATGCCTGCACCTCCTGCAACGGCATGTCCGGCGCGCTCGATCCGGTGATCCAGAAGGAAGTGGTGGAGCGCGACCTGTACGCCACCGCCGTCCTTTCCGGCAACCGCAACTTCGACGGCCGCATCCACCCTTACGCCAAGCAGGCCTTCCTCGCTTCGCCGCCGCTGGTGGTGGCTTACGCGATTGCCGGCACCATCCGCTTCGATATCGAGAAGGATGTGCTGGGCACCGACGCCAACGGCCAGCCGGTCACGTTGAAGGACATCTGGCCGAGCGACGCGGAGATCGACGCCATCGTCGCCTCCAGCGTCAAGCCCGACCACTTCCGCAAAGTGTATATCCCGATGTTCGCGCCACGGCAGGACACGGGCGAGCAAGTCAGCCCGCTGTACGACTGGCGCGCGCCGAGCACCTATATCCGCCGTCCGCCTTACTGGGAAGGCGCGCTGGCCGGCGAACGCACGCTGAAAGGCATGCTGCCGCTGGCGGTCCTGGGCGACAACATCACCACCGACCACCTGTCGCCGTCGAACGCCATCATGCTCGATAGCGCGGCCGGCGAATACCTGGCGAAAATGGGCCTGCCGGAAGAGGACTTCAATTCCTACGCCACACACCGCGGCGACCACCTGACGGCGCAGCGCGCCACCTTCGCCAATCCGACGCTGAAGAACGAGATGGTGCTGGAAGACGGCAAGGTGAAAGCCGGTTCCCTGGCGCGCGTCGAGCCCGAGGGCAAGGTGATGCGCATGTGGGAAGCGATCGAGACCTATATGGAGCGCAAGCAGCCGCTGATCGTGATCGCCGGTGCCGACTATGGCCAAGGTTCTTCGCGCGACTGGGCCGCCAAGGGCGTGCGCCTGGCCGGCGTGGAAGCCATCGTGGCCGAAGGCTTCGAGCGCATCCACCGCACCAATCTGGTGGGCATGGGCGTGCTGCCGCTGGAATTCAAGCCGGGCGTGAACCGCCTGACCTTGAATCTGGACGGCACGGAAAGCTATGACGTGATCGGCGAGCGCACCCCGCGCGCCGATCTGACCCTGGTGATCCACCGCCGCAATGGCGAGCGCGTCGAGGTGCCTGTCACCTGCCGCCTCGACACGGCGGAAGAGGTGTCGATCTATGAGGCGGGCGGCGTGCTGCAGCGCTTCGCCCAGGACTTCCTTGAATCGGCAAAGGCGGCGTAAGCATGGCTTATCAAGCGCAAATCAAAATCCCCGCCACCTATATGCGTGGCGGCACCAGCAAGGGCGTGTTCTTCCGCCTGCAGGATCTGCCGGCGGCGGCCCAGCAGCCCGGCGCGGCGCGCGATGCGCTGCTGCTGCGCGTGATCGGCAGCCCCGATCCTTACGGCAAACAGATTGACGGCATGGGCGGCGCGACCTCCAGCACCAGCAAGGCGGTCATCCTGTCCAAGTCGGAACGGCCGGAGCATGATGTCGACTATCTGTTCGGCCAGGTTTCCATCGACAAGCCTTTCGTCGACTGGAGCGGCAACTGCGGCAACCTGTCGGCGGCGGTCGGCTCCTTCGCCATCGCTTCCGGCCTGGTGGACGCGGAGCGCGTGCCGCACAATGGCGTCGCCACGGTGCGCATCTGGCAAGCCAATATCGGCAAGACCATCGTTGCCCACGTGCCGATCACCGACGGCGCGGTGCAGGAAACCGGCGGCTTCGAACTCGATGGCGTGACTTTTCCAGCCGCCGAAGTGCAGCTCGAATTCCTCGATCCGGCGGCCGAGGAAGAGGGCGGCGGCGGCGCCATGTTCCCGACCGGGAATCTGATCGATGACCTGGAAGTGCCGGGCCTCGGCGTTCTGCGCGCCACCATGATCAATGCAGGCATTCCCACCATTTTCGTGAACGCCGACGCCATCGGCTATCAGGGCACGGAATTGCAGGAAATGATCAACGGCGATCCCAAGGCCCTGGCCATGTTCGAATCCATCCGCGCCCACGGCGCGGTGCGTATGGGCCTGATCAAGCACGTGGACGAAGCGGCCACCCGCCAGCACACGCCGAAAGTCGCTTTCGTGGCCCGTCCCGCCAGCTATGCCGCCTCCAGCGGCAAGCAGGTGGCGGCAGGGGATATCGACCTGCTGGTGCGTGCCCTCTCCATGGGCAAGCTGCACCACGCCATGATGGGCACGGCCGCTGTCGCCATCGGCACGGCGGCCGCCATTCCCGGCACCCTGGTCAATCTGGCGGCCGGCGGCGGCGAGCGTGAGGCGGTGCGTTTCGGCCATCCCTCCGGCACCTTGCGTGTGGGCGCGCAAGCGGTCCAGGCGAATGGCGAGTGGAGCGTGACCAAGGCCATCATGAGCCGCAGCGCGCGCGTGCTGATGGAAGGCTGGGTGCGCGTTCCCGGTGATGCGTTTTAAGTAATAGCGGTAAGCGGACGGAGAAGTGTTTTTTGCAAGTCCTGTGATTTGATTTATATCGTTTTTGGGGCGGCGCGCCTGGGCTTCTGTATCAGAGGAACAGGCGCGCCGCCCCTTTTGTTGTAAGCTAGCCCGGCAAGTCCGGGCATTCTTTTAGGTATTGTGGCGAATGCAATCATTGTGGTTTATGATCTGCCCAACCGCGATCCATTGCCAATGGGAAGCTATTATTTCCACAAGGTGCTCTGGTGTACATGAACCCAGTCTCAAGCAATCCCGATGTACTGGCCGAGGCTTTGACGCTGATCGGCGTTCCGGCTTGCGTGTGCGATAGCGCGGGCCGGGTGCTGGCGGCGAATGCGGAGCTGGCGGCCTTGCTGGAAACCGATCCGCGCGAACAGCCGCTCAGCGCCTTCATCGCGCCGCATGTGCGCGCCGAGGCCAGCGCCGCTGTGAAAGCGGCTTGCGGCGGCGACCTGTCCGTGCCGCGCAACTACGCCGATATCTGCCTGCAGGCCGAGAGCGGGCGCCATATCCACGCCGGCATGGCGCTCAAGCCGCTGCCGGCCGGCATGACGCCGGCCGGCGTCACTGTCGTCTTCCATGAACTGAGCGAGGTCCCGCACGAGCAGCGCGCGCTGGGCAAGGCGCTGGCCGAACAGAAGGCGATTCTGGACAATGCGCCGGTCGGCGTCCTGTTCACCAAGGACGAGATCATGTTGAGCTGTAATCCGCGCCTGGCCGAGATGTTCGGCTACCGGCGCGAACAGATCACGGGCCGCCCGGCGGTGGAAGTTTTCCCCTCGCCCGAGGTGTACGCCGAATTCGGCCGCGAAGCGGGGCCGGTGCTGGGCCAGGGCCGCGCCTTCGAAAAGAACGAGTTCCAGTTCCGCAAGCATGACGGTAGCCTGTTCTGGTGCCGCGTGCGCGCCAGCACCGTGGACCAGGAACACAATGAGGGCGGCACCATCTGGATTCTGGAAGACGTGACGCGCTCGCGCCAGAACCAGATGGAAGTCGAGGCCTTGATGACGAATGCCTCGATCTGCATCCTGTACACGCGCAACCGCCTGATCACGCGCTATAACCGCGGCTTCTCCGAAATGTTCGGCTACGAGGGCAAGGAAGGCCTGGGCCTGCCGGGACGCGCCCTGTATCCCTCGGACGATGCGTATGCGCGGCTGGGCGTATTGGCTTCGCCGCTGCTGTCGGTGGGCCGGCCTTTCCAGACCGAAGTGGAAATGCGGCGCAAGGACGGCAACACCTTCTGGGCCCAGCTGATCGCCTACGTGGTCAATCCGGAAGACCCGACCCAGGGCACGATCTGGATCATCGAAGACCGCGCCGAGCACAAACGCGCCGAGGAATCGCTGCGCAATGCCCTGCTGGAAAACCAGGCCATACTCGACAGCGCGGTGCTGGGCATCTCGGTTTGCGAGAATGGGCGCAATCTGCGCTGCAACGCCAAGATGGAAGAGCTGTTCGGCTACGCGCCCGGCGAAATGAACAATATGAGCGTGCAAGCCTTCTATCCCGACCTGGATGAATGGGCCAAGGCGCGGCGCGACACGGGGCGCGATTTCGCGGCGGGCCATGTCAGCTCGGCCGAGTACCAACTGGTGCGCAAGGACGGCAGCCGCTTCTGGGCGCGCCTGTCCGGCCGCCCCTTCGATCCGACGCAGCCGCGCGGACGCTCGGTCTGGCTGGTGGACGATGTGACGGCGCGGCGCGAAGCGGCCGAAACGGTGCGCCGCGCGCGCGACGAGCTGGAGGTGCGGGTGCTGGAGCGCACCGCCGAACTGGCCGGCGCCAACGCCATGCTGCAGGCCGAGATCGTGGAGCGGCGCCAGGCCGAGGCGCGCGTCCACCATATGGCCTACCACGACAGCCTGACCGGCCTGCCCAACCGCGCCCTGCTGGCCGACCGCCTGGACCGCGCCATGCTGGCGGCGCAGCGGTCCAGCCGCCGCCTGGCCGTCATGTTCATCGACCTGGACCGCTTCAAAACCATCAACGATTCGCTCGGCCATATGACGGGCGACCAGTTGCTGAAGGAAGTGGCCAACCGCCTGTGCGCGTCGGTGCGCGCCAGCGATACCGTGGCCCGCCTGGGCGGCGACGAATTCGTGGTGCTGGTGCCGGGCCTGGGCGAGGTGGGCGAATCGAACCGGGTGGCGGAAAAAATCATCGAAGCGCTGGCCGCGCCTTTCCCGCTGGAGGGGCGCATGCTGCATATTTCGCCTTCGATCGGCATCTGCATCTATCCGGACGACGGCCAGGACGTGGCGACCCTGATGCGCAACGCCGATTCCGCGATGTACCACGCCAAGGCGGCCGGCCGCAATAACTATCAATTCTTCACCCAGAAGATGAACCTGGCGGCGGCCCACCACTTCGAACTGGAAAGCAGCTTGCGCAGCGCGCTGGCCCTGCAGCAGTTCGAGCTGCACTTCCAGCCCATCATGGATATCCGCACGCGCCATCTGCACGCCATGGAAGTGCTGCTGCGCTGGCGCCGTCCGGGCCACGGCCTGGTGGGGCCGGACCAGTTCATCCCCATCATGGAGGAGAATGGCCTGATCGTGCCGGTCGGCGAATGGGTGATACGGCGCGCCTGCGAGCAGAATATGGAATGGCTGCGCCAGGGCTTGCAGCCGGTGCCGCTGGCGATCAACCTGTCGCCGCGCCAGTTCATGCACCGCGGCCTGGTGGCCTCGATCCGCCGGATTTTGGAGGAAACCGGCATCGACCCGGCCCTGATCGAATTCGAGATCACGGAAACGGCGGTGATGCAGCACGGCGAGCAGACCCTGGAAATCCTGGGCCAGATCAACGCCATGGGCATCCGCCTGTCGATCGACGATTTCGGCACGGGCTATTCGAGCCTGGCCTATCTGAAGCGCTTCCCGGTGCGCAAGATCAAGATCGACCGCGCCTTTATCAAGGACCTGGAAGAGAGCACGGAAGACCGCGCCATCGTGGCGGCCATTATCGCGCTGTCGGACAGCTTGCAGCTGTCGGTGGTGGCGGAAGGGGTGGAGACGGAAGCGCAGTTCGGCCTCTTGCAACGGCAGGGTTGCCAGCATGCGCAAGGCTATCTGTTCTCCCGTCCCGTGCCCTGCGCCGAAGCGCAGCATCTGCTGCAGGGCAGGGCGGAGTAAGCGGCGTTCTCAGGCCGGGACCAGGGTCGCGATCACCGGCGCGTGGTCGGACGGCTGCTCCCATTTGCGCGGCGCGCGGTCGATGATGCACGCCTCGCAGCGCGCCACCAGCGGCGCCGACAGCAGGATATGGTCGATGCGCAGGCCCTTGTTCTTCTGGAAGCCGAGCATGCGGTAATCCCACCAGCTGAAGGTTTTTTCCGGATGCTCGAACAGGCGGAAGGAATCCTGCAAGCCCAGGTCGAACAGGGCTTGCAGCGCGGCCCTTTCCTTGTCCGAACACAGCACCTGGCCTTCCCAGGCGGCCGGATCGTGCACGTCGCGGTCTTCCGGCGCGATATTGTAGTCGCCCAGCACGGCCAGGTTCGGATGCTTGGCCAGTTCGTCGGCCAGCCAGTCGCGGAACGATTGCAGCCAGCCCAGTTTGTAAATGTACTTTTCGGTATCAACCGCCTGGCCGTTTGGCACATAGGCGCAAACCACGCGCACGCCGCCGATGGTGGCGGCCAGAATGCGCTGCTGCGCGTCTTCATAGCGTGGATTGTTCTTAACTACATCCTCGATAGGCAGGCGCGACAAAATCGCCACGCCGTTATACGTTTTCTGGCCGCTGAACACGACCTGGTAGCCGGCGGCTTCGATGGCGGCGGTGGGAAACTTGTCGTCCGTCAATTTTGTTTCCTGGATGCACAACACATCGACCGGGTTTTCTTCCAGCCATTTCAAAACGTGCGCCAATCTTACGTTGAGCGAATTAACATTCCAGGTTGCAAGTTTCATGGTGCTTATCCTTATGGTTTTCCTGGCGCGCATCTTACCGCAATGGCCCGCTGCGCGCAGGCCTTGCAAGAGCGAAGGCGGCCCTGATATTTGCAAATAAACGTCAGTTTTCTCGACCAAATGGTATCCAGAGGAGGGATAATGTAGGAAAATGTAACAGACCCAAAAATAATTGCCGATAATGCTTCATAGTTATCAAAATGGTACTAAGATGTAGTTAGTGCTAACCAAAAAATATAAATATACATAAGTTCGTTTGAGCACTGATTAGTTGTCCCCGGCCACCACTCATTACAAAAATGTTCCATAAAGCAACAAAATTGTGTTGTTTTTCGTAAAGAAGTGGTACTATTTGGAAACTTATTCGTGTTTTTAAACAGTCCGAAGCATGTAAAGGAATAAAATGCGATCAGCATTTGAAGCATGGGCGCAGCGCGACGGCCACATCGTGCGCAGGCGCGAAGACAAGCCAGAAGAGTATCTGGTATTTGAAACGCAACGCCGCTGGGTAATCTGGCAAGCGGCGCTGGAGCATGGCAAGGCCCCGAGCGGACGCAAGTCGGCTGCCCAGAAGGAAAAAGAGGCAGCAGGCGAACGTACCGTGAGTGCCCGGTCCAGCCTGGCGCGACCGACTGCCGTGAGTGCCGGCGAAGCGACGGTGCGTAATCAGGTGTTGAATGAAGTGCTGGACGCTTTCTCTGCCCTGGACGGTAGCAGCGGCATGGAAGACATCCTGAACGTCATTCAGGGTCTGAAGCAAAGACAAAAGTCCCAGGCGGGCAATTAAGCCGCCTATGTACCACCGGCTGATGTTCTCGGCCGGCGCGGCCGCTTTGCGGCCCGTCGCCTGCGCCGCTGTTCTGGCGGCGTTGGGCGCTTGCGCAACGCTTACTGAATCTACCCAGCAACAAGTACTGGTGCAGACCGTTCTCGACCACCGCGAGGTGGCGGGCGCGGGCTGCGTGCTGTCCAACGATGTGGGCAAGTGGTTTGTCGCCACGCCCGGTCGCGTCACGATCCACAAGAGCCTGAAACCCCTGCATGTCGATTGCCAGCTGGGCGGGCAAGCCGTCTCCGGCGAAAGCGTGCCGTCCAAACAGAACGCCAGCCTGTGGGGCAATATCGTGCTGACCTTCGGCACGGGGCTGATTGTGGACCGCAATACCGGCGCCGGTTTCGACTATCCCTCGACCATTACCGTCATCCTGAATCCGCTGAATCAGGGCGAGCAGCGTTTGCCCGCGCCGGGCGGTGTGACGGTGTATTAGCGCAGAATAAAAAAGGGACAGCCCTGGCGGACTGTCCCTCTTGCATCTGAAAAGCCGGGACGCGTCCCGGCTTTTGCTTTATGCGCGGTTGATCAGGAAGGTGCTCAGCAGCGGAACCGGACGGCCGGTCGCGCCTTTGGCCGCGCCCGATTTCCAGGCGGTGCCGGCGATGTCCAGGTGGGCCCAGGTGTACTTGCGGGTGAAGTTTTCCAGGAAGGCCGCGGCCGTGATCGACATGCCGCCCGGTGTGCCGATGTTCGCCAGATCGGCGAAGTTGGACTTCAGCTGATCGTTGTACGCTTCCTCGATCGGCATGCGCCATGCGGTGTCGCTGGTGGCTTTGCCGGCGGCCAGCAGTTCGGCGGCCAGCTTGTCGTGGGCTTCGTCGTGACGGGTGAACAGGCCGCTGTTGTGGTGGCCCAGGGCGACCACGCAGGCGCCGGTCAGGGTGGCCACGTTGACCACGGCGGCTGGCTTGAAGCGCTCGGCGTAGGTCAGGGCGTCGCACAGGATCAGGCGGCCTTCGGCGTCGGTGTTCAGCACTTCGATGGTCAGGCCGTTCATCGAGGTGACAATGTCGCCCGGCTTGGTGGCGCGGCCGGAAGGCATGTTTTCGCAAGCGGCCACGATGCCGATCACGTTCAGCTTCAGGCCCATTTCGCCGATGGCGCGGAAGGTGCCCAGCACGGAGCCGGCGCCGCACATATCGTATTTCATCTCGTCCATGCCAGGACCGGCCTTGATCGAGATGCCGCCGGTATCGAAGGTGATGCCTTTACCGACTAGCACCACCGGCGCGTCCTTGGCCTTGCCGCCCATGTGCTTCAGCACGATGAACTTGGGCGCCTGCTCGCTGCCATTGGTCACGGACAGGAAGCTGCCCATTTTCAGGGCTTCCATCTGCTTGCGCTCCAGGATTTCGACTTCGAACTTGAATTCCTTGGCCAGCTTTTTGGCGGTGTCGGCCAGATAGGTCGGGGTGCAGACGTTGGCCGGCAGGTTGCCCAGGTCCTTGGTCAGCTCCATGCCGTTGGCGATGGCGATCGCTTGCGACAGGGCCAGCTTGGTGGCGGCATTGTTCGGCAGGGCCAGGGCGATTTTCTTCACGCCGGCCGGCACCGGGTCTTTCTTCGATTTCTGGCTGTCGGTGCGGTAGATGCTTTCGCGGCCGGCTTGCACCACGGCGCGCACGCTCCAGTTCACGTCGCGCTCTTTCACTTCGGTCAGTGGTAATGCGATAATGGCGTCCGCCGTACCCAGGGTCGAGAAGGCCTTGATGGTGGCTTGCACTGCGGAGTTGAAGCTCTTTTCGCCCACGGCTTCGTCTGCGCCCAGGCCAACCAGCAGCACGCGCTCGGCTGCCGCGCCCTTCAGGCCGCGCAGCAGCAGGGTGGTGCCGGCTTTACCGGAGATGTCGCCGGACTTCAGCGCAGCCGTGATTTCACCGGCGCCGTCCAGGGCTTTGGCCGCCTCGGACAGCTTCTTGTTTTCGAAAACCGCGACGGCTACGCAGCCGGTTTTGGCCGACGAGATGGTGTTTTTTGCGTCAAAAGCTTTTATGCTAAAGTCCATTAGATTTCTCCGTATTGTGTGCTGGTATTGCTGGTCTTACTTAAACCTGTTGATCGGATTATAAACGTCGAATGATTTTCCAACGCGCCCTTAAACGCGAGCTGGCCAGTTCCGCAGGGGCTACTTTCACGGTGCTGTTTTCCATCCTCGTGACGTGGACCCTGATCTCCATTCTCGGCAAAGCCGCGGGCGGCAAGGTAGCGTCGACCGACGTGGTCGCGCTCATCGCGTTCGCAGCCCTGAATTATCTGCCAACTGTCATCATCCTCACCAGTTTTATTTCTGTGCTGATGGTCGTTACGCGCACTTATCGCGATTCCGAGATGGTGGTCTGGTTTGCGTCGGGCCAGAGTTTAGCAAAATGGATTCGTCCGGTGCTGACTTTCGGCCTGCCTTTGATTATATTGACCGGCGCCCTGAGTTTCTTTGCCACCCCGTGGGCCAAGCAAAAAAGCAGCGAATATATCGAACGCTTTAACAAACGCGAGGATTTGCAAAAGGTCGCGCCCGGCCAATTCAAGGAATCCTCGTCCAGCAACCGCATTTTCTTCGTGGAGGCGGTGGCCGGCAAAAGCGCGGTGGTGCAGAATGTTTTCGTCAATTCGGTCGATGCGCGCGGCACGTCGGTGGTGGTGGCCAAGGAAGGCGTCATCAGCACCACGCCCGACGGGTCCAGCTATCTGGTGCTGAAAAACGGCCGCCGCTACCAGGGCACGCCGGGCCAGGCCGATTTCCAGACCATGGAATTCGAGCGCTACAGCATGCGCGTGGCGCAGCAGGCGCAGGAAGCCGATGCGCCGATGGAGGCCGCCATGACCACCAAGGAGCTCCTGGAAAGCCCGACCAATGCCACGCGCGGCGAGCTGCTGTACCGCATCGGCGCGCCGATTTCCTGCCTGGTCCTGCTGCTGCTGGCGATTCCGCTGGGCTTCGTCAATCCGCGCGCGGGCAGTTCGACCAACCTGATTATCGCGGTGCTGATTTTCTTCGCCTATAACAATATCAGCAAGGTGCTGGAGGCTAGCGTCAAGCAAGGCAAATTGCCGTTCGCGGTCTCCTGGTGGCCGCTGCACCTGGCTGCGGCGCTGGCCGTGCTGATCCTGTTTGCCTGGCGTTTGAACGTAAACCACCGTTATCACCCGCTGGCCCTGATGGCTGCGCTCAAGCGCGGCGGCAGCAAGAAAGCTGTATCCCAATGAGTATCCTGCAACGCTATTTTGCCGTTTCCATCGTCAAGGCCGTAGCCTTCGTGTTGCTGGCCTTCCTCGGCCTGCAGGCCTTCATGGACCTGAGCGGCGAGCTGGCCTCGGTCGGCAAGAACGGCTATACCCTGCAGCATGCCATGCTGTATACGCTGCTTATGTTGCCGAGCAATGTGTACAAGGTGATGCCGGTGGCGGCCCTGATCGGCACCATTTACACGATGGCGCAATTTGCCTCGACCTCGGAATTCACCATCATGCGCGCGTCCAGCATGTCGACCCGCATGGCGGGCTGGATGCTGTTCCGCATCGGCATCGGCCTGGTGATCGTCACCTTCATCTTCGGCGAAGTGATCACGCCGCGCACTGGGCCGCTGGCCGAGAAAGTGCGCCTGACTGGGCGCGGCGCCACGGTGTCGGCCGAATTCCGTTCCGGCCTGTGGACCAAGGATGTGGTCAAGAGCGATGGCATGAGCGGCGCCGTGCAAGGCACGCGCTTCTTCAATGTGAAGGAAGTCTTGCCGGACGGGCAGCTGGTCGGCGTCAAGCTTTACGAATTCGACACCAGCTTCCGCCTGCGTTCCATCACCCAGGCCAAGACCGGTATTTTTCAGGGAAATAATGTTTGGCGCCTGCACGATGTGACGGAAAACCATTTCAGCAACGCCGTGCTGGCGGCCGGCGCGGAAGCTACGCGCGCCAACCACTTCGGCCAGGAGAGCAGTGCCATCGCCATCCAGACCCATCCGACCAAGGATCTGGTGTCGGAGATCACGCCCAAGATCCTGTCGGTATCGGCCTCCGATCCGGAGCGCATGTCGGCCAACGAGCTGCGCGTGTATACCCGCCACCTGCAGGAAAACAAGCAAGGCACCGAGCGCTTCAAGATCGCGTTCTGGAAGAAACTGTTCGACCCGCTGGCTATCTTCGTGCTGATGGCCCTGGCCTTGCCGTTCGCCTATCTGCACACCCGCAGCGGCGGCGTCAGCCTGAAGATTTTCATCGGCATCATGATCGGCGTCGGCTACCTGCTGGTGAATACCCTGTTCTCGCATCTGGGCATGCTGTCGACCTGGCCGGCCGTGGTCACGGCCATCATGCCGAGTCTGATCTTCCTGATGCTGGCGCTGGGCGCCTTGTGGTGGGTGGAGCGGCACTGAGATGGGCAAGCACGCGCTGATCCTGTTTGCCCATGGCGCGCGCGCCGCCAGCTGGGCCGCGCCTTTCGAACGCCTGCGCGAGCTGACGCAGGCGCGCCTGCCCGATACCGATGTCTCGCTGGCTTTTCTGGAGTTGATGGAACCGCTGCTGCAGCAGCAGGTGGCGGCGCTGGTGGCCGCTGGCGTCGACGAGGTGACGGTGGTGCCGGTGTTCCTGGGACAGGGCGGCCATGTGCTGCGCGACCTGCCGCTGATGCTGGACCAGCTGCGCGCCAGCTATCCGGCTCTGCGCATCCATGTGGTGGGCGCGGTAGGCGAAGACCCCGATGTGCTGCGCGCCATGACCGATTACTGCGTCGGCGCGCTGGGCGCTGCCGGTGTGGCGCCCGGGGCTGGAGGCGTTTAAGCCGCGTCCTGCAGCCAGAACGCTTGCTGGCTGTGCGACCACTCAGCCAGCAGCGTTCCTGGCTGCTCGAATTCCTTGCGCATGACGCGGCGCAAACTTGGCCGGTCGAGCAGGTTCTCTGCGTCGCCGGCAAACTGGCCCGCTTCTTCTTCCTTTCCCAATCCTTTCAGCACCTGCCATTGCAGCACGGCCTGTTTCACATAGCCCAGGGTTTCGCCCATCAGGCGCACGGTGGAAAGCTTGCTGGCATCGCCAGCCATGGCCTGGAAAATGCGGTTCAGATCCGCGGCGTCCTGTTTGATCGCGGCCATGGGTTCAGGCAGATAGCTATGCGCCAGCTGGAAATCGCCGCAAGCAACGATGGCGTCCACGGCCTGGTGGAAGGCTTGCGCCGCCAGTTCCGGCATCTTGACCTGGAACTGGCGGAACAGCTCAAGCGTGGCCTGCTCGTCGTCCAGCAGGCGGTTGATGTCGACGATAAGGGGGAAGCGGTCCTCGCTGCTGCCATCGGCGATGCGGATTTCGGTTTCGCCGGCGAGCAGCAGCGCGGTTTCGCGTTCGCCAAGCGCCCGCAGGGCTGCCAGTGCGGGCGGATAAGCTTCGGCCAGCTCCAGCCAGTGATGCAGGGCGAAGCGGCTGAAACGGAACAGATTGCGTTCCTGCCTGCCCGCATAGTCGTGGAAATGCCGGTGCAGGCGCAGCGCTTCTTCGTATTCGCCCGCCTCCTGCGCTTCCAGCGCGTTCTGGTAGATATCCCGCAGCTCGTCCATGGTTTATTCCTTGTTGCGGCTTTGCGCCAGCATGGCGGCGATGGTGGCGCCGGGTTGCTCGAATTCGCGCTGCACGGCGTCGCGTAGCGCGTCCGACTTCAGCTGTTCCAGTGCGGCGGCGCCGGCTTGCTCGACTTCCTCATCCTCGCCCTGGCGGCGCAGCACTTCCAGGATCAGCCGCACCTCCTTGGCGTAGTTGAGCACATAGGCCAGCAGCGCGGGGGCGGACGAGGTTTTGCCGCCGCGCGCCAGCTCTTCGGCGAAATTGTTCAGGCGCGTGGCCATGGCGCCGATGCGTTCCACCGGCTGCGGCAGATAGCGGCGCGCCAGCGCGAAGTCCTCGCAGGCCACCAATGCCGGCAGGGCCAGGTCGGCGCATTGGCGCGCCAGGTCGGGCAGATTGGCGTCGATCTGCGTGAACAGGTCGTGGGTGGCGCGCTCTTCGCCCAGCGCGCCATTGATGGCGCTGATGTCCTGGAAGCGCGCCAGCGTGGCGTCGCCGTTCAGCAGGCGCGCGGTGTCGCGGTCGCGCAAGCCCTGCAGGGCGCGGCGCGCCAGCGGGAATTGTTCGCCCAGGTAAATCCAGTCGCGCAGGGCGAAGGACAGGCGCACACCGTTCAGCGACGGATCGGTTTCCAGGGCGTTTTCGTGGAACCAGAGATGGTCGCGCAGGGCATCTTCAAACTTGCCCGCCAGCCGCGCATGGCGCGCGCGCTCCAGAATCTCGTGTGCTTGTGACATAAAACCTCCGCAATTGCAAAGGCGGTATTTTAGCGCCTGCGCCGCCAGCCGGGCGCCCAAAGCGACGGCGCCTCAGGCTTGACGGGCAGGGGGCAGCGCGTCGGCTGCCGGTTCGCCCAGGCCGGGCTGGTGCAGACGGGTTTTCATGGCCTCGCCCAGCATGACCAGCACCGGACCTTGGGCGCCATCCAGGCCATGCGCCAGCTCGGCCAAGGTAATGCGGCCGATGCGCTGATCGGGGCGGCTGACATTTTCGATCACCACCACCGGCGTATCGGGGCGGCGGCCCTGGTCCAGCAGGCGCTGCGCGGTGGCAATGGCTTCGCGTCCGCCCATATACTGCACCAGGGTGTCGGTGGACGGAATCGCCACGTCTTCCGGATGGCCGGGCGCGGTGCTGGAGGTGAAGAAGGCCACGCTGCGCGCCACGCCGCGCTTGGTCAGCGGCTGCTTGCTGGCCGCCGCCGCCGCCACGGCCGTGGTGATGCCGGGGACGACTTCGACTTCGATGCCCTCGGCTTCAAGCGCGCTCAATTCCTCGTCGGCGCGCCCGAACAGCATGGGGTCGCCGCCTTTCAAGCGCACCACCATGCTGTATTTGCCTGCGCACTCGACCAACTGCTGATTGATGAAGTGCTGGGCCGCCGAGCGCTGGCCGCAGCGCTTGCCGACCGAGATTTTCACGGCCTGCGGGCACAGCTCCAGCATCTCGTCCGTCACCAGCGCATCGTACAGAACCACTTCGGCCTCGGCCAGCAAGCGCGCACCGCGCAGGGTAATCAAATCCTGGGCGCCGGGACCGGCGCCGATCAAATACACTTTCCCGAATGCTGGCATGAAGCTTTCCTTGCTGGCCCTGCTGTTTCTTCTTATTCGCCGAGGCGTATCATGCCGGCGGCGACCGTCTGGTGCGTCACCTCATCGATCAGGATGAAGGCCCCGGTGGCGCGGATGTCGGCATACGCGTCGGCCGCCAGCGGCTGCTGCACGGTCAGCGCGATACGCGCCACATCGTTGAGTTTCAGGGCATCCGCATCGTGCCGCTGCTGGGTGTTGATGTCAAGGATAGAATCGATTTTGGCAATCTTGGCCGCCGTCTGCTTGGTGCCGTGCTTGATCCAGTACTTGCGGCGCAGGTCCAGCGCATCTTCCGACAGCCAGCAGATGTCGGCGCTGACTTGTTTGAGCAGCGTGGCCGGCTGGGTGCTGGATGCCAGCATATCGCCGCGCGACACGTCCAGGTATTCTTCCAGCAGCAGGGTGATCGACTGGCCGGCGCTGGCCGATTGGTGCGAGCCTTCCAGCGTCAGGATGTCTTTCACCGTGGCGCTCTGGCCCGAAGGCTGCACCACCAGCTTGTCGCCCACGGCCACGCGGCCCGATTCGATGCGGCCCATATAGCCGCGGAAGTCGTTCGCTTCATGGCCATTGTGGCGCGCCACCAGCTGCACCGGGAAGCGGAAGGGGGCGTTGTGCGACTCGTCGTACACCGACAGCGATTCCAGCAGCTCGATCAGGGTCGGGCCTTGATACCAGCCCATCTTGTCGCCGGCATCGACCACATTGTCGCCGGTCAGGGCCGACAGCGGAATCGTGGTCACGTCCTTCAGGCCCAGGGTCTGGGCGAATTCCTGGTAAGCCGTGACGATGCGCTCGTAAATCGCCTGGTCGTAGTTCACCAGATCCATCTTGTTGACGGCTACCACCACATGCTCGATCTGCAGCAGGTGGGCGATGGTCGAATGGCGCTTGGTCTGGATCAGCAGGTCGACGCCGCCATCCTCGCGCAGCTTCACTTTCGACACGTCGACCAGGATGATGACGGCATCGGCGGTGGACGCGCCCGTCACCATATTGCGCGTGTACTGCTCATGGCCCGGCGTGTCGGCGATGATGAATTTGCGCTTGGGCGTGGCGAAGTAGCGGTAAGCCACGTCGATGGTGATGCCCTGTTCGCGTTCCGCTTCCAGGCCGTCGGTCAGCAGCGACAGGTCGATGGTGTCGCCCACCGTGCGCTTATGCTTGGCGCGCGACACGGCGGCCAGCTGGTCGGCGAAGATGCCCTTGCTGTCGAACAGCAGGCGGCCTATCAGGGTGCTCTTGCCATCGTCCACCGAGCCGGCGGTGATGAAGCGCAGCAGGCCGCGCTCGGACAGGTTCTCGTTCAATGCGTTCATCAGAAGTATCCTGCTTTCTTACGTTTTTCCATCGAGGCTTCGGAAGTCTGGTCGTCCATGCGGGTGGCGCCGCGTTCGGTGATCTGGGTGACGGCGGTTTCGGCGATGATCGCTTCCACCGTGGCCGCGTCCGAGGACACCGGGCAGGTGCAGGAAATATCACCCACGGTGCGGAAGCGCACCACCTGGCTTTCCACCGTTTCGCCTTCGCGCGCCGGGGTCAGGTCGGTCAGCGGCACCAGCAGGCCGTTGCGCGGAATGACCTGGCGCTCGTGCGCGAAGTAGATCGAAGGCAGGGCCAGTTTTTCGCGCGCGATGTACTGCCACACATCCAGCTCGGTCCAGTTCGAGATCGGGAACACACGCATATTCTCGCCGGGATGGACGCGGGTGTTATACAGGTCCCACAGCTCCGGGCGCTGCGCTTTCGGGTCCCACTGGCCGAATTCGTCGCGGAAGGAGAAGATGCGCTCCTTGGCGCGGGCCTTCTCTTCATCGCGGCGCGCGCCGCCGATGCAGGCGTCGAAGCCATGTTCGGCGATGGTTTCCAGCAGCGTCACCGCCTGCGCCGCGTTGCGCGAATCGGTCTGCGGATTGCGCAGGCGCACCGTGCCCTTCTTGATCGAATCCTCGACCGAGCCGACAATCAGGCGCTCGCCCAATTCGGCCACGCGGCGGTCGCGGAACTCGATCACTTCCGCGAAGTTATGGCCGGTATCGATATGCACCAGCGGGAAGGGGAATTTACCGGGACGGAAAGCCTTTTCCGCAAGGCGCAGCAGCACCACGGAATCTTTCCCGCCCGAGAACAGCAGGGCAGGGTTGCTGCATTCGGCGGCCACTTCGCGCAGGATGTGGATGGCTTCCGATTCCAGTGCATCGAGGTGGCGCGCGTTCACGTCGCCAAGGCCGAGAGTTGGGGTGTCAAGCAGAGCGTTCATTGATAGCCTGTTCTTGTGTGGGTGGCGGGTTAGAACTCAAGCCGCCACGGATTTGATGCGAATCAGTTTTCCATCGACCAGATGCAGGCCGCATTCCTTCGATTCCGGATTTTCCCACCACCAGCGACCGGCGCGAACGTCCTCTCCGGGCTGGATGGCGCGCGTGCAGGGCGCGCAGCCGATGGAGGGATAGCCTTGGTCGTGCAATTCATTGTACGGCACATTATTGGCGCGGATATAGTCCCAGATATCCTGTTCCGACCAGTCGGCGAGCGGGTTAAATTTGGTCATGAAGTGGGCCGGATCGTCTTCCTCCACCAGCAGCGAAGAGCGGGTGCTGGATTGGGCGCGGCGCTGGCCCGTGACCCAGGCCTTGTTGCCGAACAGGGCGCGGCTCAGCGGCTCCACCTTGCGGATGCGGCAGCATTCGCGGCGCAGCTCCACGCTGTCGTAAAAACCATTTAGGCCGTGCGCGGCGACATAGGCGTCCACCGCTTCCGGCTGCGGGCGGTACAGCGCGATCTCGTAGCTGTAGCGCTCTTTCACCTGGTCCAGCATGGCCAGCGTTTCAGGATGCAAGCGGCCCGTTTCCAGCGAAAAGATGCCGATCGGAAGCCGGGCTTTCAGGATCAGGTCCGTCAGCACCATATCCTCGGCCGCCAGGCTGGAGGCGAAAACAGCAGGCGAGAAGTCACGCGCGATGCGTTCCAGGGTCAGGCGCGTCTGCGCCACCAGGGTGTCCGGCTGGCTCATGCTGGCGCTCCTGTCAGATGCCGTAACCGGCGTCGCCGCCGGCCGGCTGGGCTTCGCGGTGGTGGCGGCGGAACAAGGGCTGCTGCTCGTCCACCGAAGCCTGGTAGGTTTCGGAGAACACGGTCAAGCCTTTGAGCGCATCGTGGATGCTGCGGTCGGGGCGCGTGGCGTAGGCGTTGAAGCCGACGCGGTGCATGGAAAACAGCTGGTCGCGCAGCACGTCGCCGATGGCGCGCAGCTCGCCCTTGTAGCCCAGGCGGGTGCGCAGATTGTAGGCGATCGAATAGCCGCGGCCATCGGTGAACTTGGGGAAGTCCACCGCCACCACGCCAAAGCGATCCAGCTCGCCCTTGAGCGCCTCGGGGCGCTCGTCGCTGGCGATCCAGACGCCGATCTCGGCGCGCGCCTCCAGCGCGGCGCGCTGGCTCAGCCACACTTGCAGCGGCACGATGACCTTGCCGGCCGGGACTGGCACCGTTTCCGCATCCTCGCCCTCGGCCAGGCGCAGCACCTGCCAATCGTCTTCCACGATTTCGCGGCCTTTGATAATCAGGTTTTGCTCAGGCATATTCATCTTCTCCAATCAGGCGGCCCGCTTCGGCAATCGGCGTGGCGTATACAAAGTCCTTGAAGGGCGCAACGCCCAGGCGCTGCACGGTGTCGACAAAGCGTTCCTCGTCCGAGCGTTCGCGCAGATACACTTGCAGCAGGCGGTCGATCACTTCCGGCATCTGTTGCGCCGAGAACGATGGGCCGATGATCTTGCCGATGGCAGCATGGTTGCCCTGGGCACCGCCGATCGACACCTGGTACCACTCGGCGCCATCCTTATCCACGCCCAGCACGCCGATGGAACCGACGTGGTGGTGGCCGCAGGCATTGATGCAGCCCGAGATATTCAGTTCGATCTCGCCGATATCGTGCAGATAGTCGATATGGTCGAAGCGCTCCGCGATGGCGGACGCGATCGGAATCGACTTGGCGTTGGCCAGCGAGCAGAAGTCGCCGCCGGGGCAGCAGATGATGTCGGTCAGCAGGCCGATATTCGGCGTCGCCAGGCCTTGCGCCTTGGCTTCCTGCCACAGCGCGAACAGCTTGGACTGCGGCACGTCGGCCAGCACGATATTCTGTTCATGCGTCACGCGCAGCTCGCCGAAGGAGTAGCGGTCGGCCAGGTCGGCCATGAAATCCATTTGCGCGGCGGTGGCGTCGCCCGGCGGCACGCCGGTCTTTTTCAGCGACAGCACCACGGCCGCGTAGCCGGGCACCTTGTGCGCCTTCACATTGCGCTTCAGCCAGTTGCCGAAAGCCTTGTTGTCCGCGCGTTCGGCGGCCGGATCGATGGCCGGCAAGGTTTCGTAGGCGTGCGGCTTGAAGTAGGCGATGATGCGTTCCATCTCGTCTTCGGTCAGGGTCTGGGCGCTGTCTTTCAGATCCACCCATTCCTCTTCCACCTGGCGCGTGAACTCTTCCACGCCCACGGCCTTCAGCAGGATCTTGATGCGCGCCTTGTACTTGTTGTCGCGCCGTCCGTACTGGTTATACACGCGCATGACCGCTTCCACATAGGTCAGCAGATGCTCGCGCGGCAGGAATTCGCGGATGGTGCTGCCGATGATCGGGGTGCGGCCCATGCCGCCGCCCACCATCACCTTGAAGCCGATCTCGCCCGCCGCGTTGCGCACCACGGTCAGGCCGATATCGTGGATGGCGATGGCGGCGCGGTCTTCCACGGCGCCATTGATGGCGACCTTGAATTTGCGCGGCAGGGCGATGAATTCAGGGTGGAAGGTGGACCACTGGCGCAGCACCTCGGCATAGGGACGCGGGTCGATGATCTCGTCGGCGGCCACGCCGGCGAATTCGTCCGAGGTCACGTTGCGGATGCAGTTGCCCGAGGTCTGGATGGCGTGCATTTCGACCGACGCCAGATCGCTCAGGATGTCCGGCGTCTGTTCCAGCTCGACCCAGTTGAACTGGATGTTCTGGCGCGTGGTGAAGTGGCCGTAGCCGCGATCGTATTTGCGGGCGATATGGGCGAACATGCGCATCTGCTTGGACGACAGCAGGCCGTAAGGCACGGCGATGCGCAGCATATAAGCGTGGCGCTGCATATACAGGCCGTTCTGCAGGCGCAGAGGCAGGAATTCGGCCTCGCTCAGCTCATCGTTCAGGCGGCGCTGCACCTGGTCGCGATACTGCGCGATGCGTTCCCGCACGATCAGATGGTCATATTGGTCATATTGATACATATCGTTCCTAAAAAGTCGCTTGCGGCAAGGGCTGGCGCTTCCGGGTCTCCCCAAAGTGGCTTCAATGGTAATAAACTCCAGCTTTATTCCAAACGACTTAGTCTTTATTTGCTTATATACGTATTGGGCATAAGCATCAGCGTAAAATACGGTTTGGGATACTGACCGAGAGAGCCAATGAACCTGCATCAACTCCGATTCGTGCGCGAAGCCGTGCGCCAGAACTACAACCTGACGGACGCTGCCAAAGCCCTGTTTACGTCCCAGCCGGGCGTGTCCAAGGCCATCATCGAGCTGGAGGAGGAGTTGGGCGTGGACATCTTCACGCGGCACGGCAAGCGCATCCGCGGCTTGACCGAGCCGGGCCGTCTGGTGCTCGAATCGGTCGAGCTGATCATGCAGGAGATCGACAGCCTGAAGCGCATCGGCAAGGAATATGCTGCCCAGGACAGTGGCAGCTTCACCATCGCCACCACCCACACCCAAGCGCGCTACACCCTGCCGCGCGTGGTGCAAGCCTTCATGCAGAAGTTCCCCAAAGTGCGGTTATCCTTGCTGCAAGGCAATCCGCGCCAGATCGCCGAGATGGTGCAGCGCGACCAGGCCGACCTGGCCATCGCCACCGAATCGATTGCCGGCATCGACGGGCTGATCACCCTGCCGTGCTACCAGTGGGAGCACGTGCTGGTGCTGCCGCCCGAACACGCGCTGCTCAAATCCAAGGAAATCACCCTGGAAGACGTGGCCGCTTTCCCCGTCATCACCTATGACAGCGCCTTTGCCGGCCGCAGCAAGATCGACCACGCTTTCTCGCTGCGCGGCCTGAAGCCGGACGTGCTGCTGGAAGCCATCGATGCCGACGTCATCAAGACTTATGTCGAACTGGGCATGGGCATTGGTATCATTGCGGGCATGGCCTTCGATCCCGAGCGCGACCGCAATCTGCGTTCGATCCCGGTTGGCCATCTGTTCGGCATGAATGTGTCGCGCGTGGCGGTCAAGCAGGGCGCTTACCTGCGCAGCTATATTTATACCTTCATCGAATTGCTCGCCCCGACCCTGAACCGCAAGCTCATCGAGCAAGCCATGCGCGGCGAACAGGACCACTACGAGCTGTAATCAAGCAAAGAAACAAGACGCAAATGACTCAAGAAACATTCTCCCAATACTACGCCCAGCGCGCCGCCACCTTCGACAGCGTCTACGCCAAGCCGGAGCGCCAAGCCGACCTGGCCCGCCTGCACAGCCGCCTGGGTGAACTGCTGGCTGGCCACAAGGTGCTGGAAATCGCCTGCGGCACCGGCTACTGGACCGCAACCATCGCCAAGACGGCCGCCTCGGTGCACGCCACCGACGTCAATCCCGCCATGCTCGAATACGCGCAAAAGCGCACCCTGCCGAACACCAGCTTCGCCCTGGCCGACGCCTGGGAATTGGCGCCGGCCGTGGGCCAGTACACGGCCGTGTTCGCCGGCTTCCTGTGGTCGCACATCCGGCGCGAAGAGCAGGAGCGCTTCCTGGCCCAGTTGCGCGCCAAGCTCGGCAAGGATGTGCTGCTGGTGGTGATGGACAACTGCTATGTCGATGGCAGCAGCACCGTGGTGGCGCGCACCGACGCCGACGGCAATACCTTCCAGCTGCGCACCTCGCCCACCGGCGAGCGTTTCGAAGTGCTGAAAAACTTCCCCACCGACAGCTATCTGCGCAAGAAGCTGGCCAATGCCACGCGCGAGATCCGCATCGAGCGCCTGCCTTACTACTGGTTGTTGACGGCACGCCTGAAATAGCCATTCAGGAAAAACTTGCTGCAAAATAGCAACAAGTTACATATGTCATATTGTTGAAGCATTTGATAGGCATGATTCGCCCCATCGTTTCGCAGCGTTTCATTCTTCATCAACTTCAACAGTAGGACATCAAGTGAAAAAACTTACTCTGGCAGCTCTGCTTATCGGCGGTTTCGCAGCATCGGCACAAGCACAATCGAACGTGACCGTGTATGGCGTGGTCGACCTGGGCATCGCTAAAACCACCGGCCAATCCGCCGTTGAACGCGAGAACCACGCTTCGCGTCTGGGCTTCCGCGGTACGGAAGATCTGGGCGGCGGTCTGTCGGCCATCTTCAATCTGGAAAGCGAAATCCTGGCCGACACCGGCGCGCAAAAAGGCAATCTGTTCGACCGCCAGGCATGGGTCGGCCTGAAAGGCTCCTTCGGCCAGGTTTACCTGGGCCGCACCAAGGACATCATCGACGGCGCCCTGCCGCGCATCGAGCCGTTCAACGCCGACGGCGTGATCGGTAAGGTCAACGAGCCGATGATGCGCAACGGCGTGGGCCAATCCCGCGTTGCCAATGCCATCACCTATAACAGCCCAAGCTACCAAGGCCTGGCCTTCGCCCTGCAAGCCGTGCTGAGCGAAGTCAAAGGTGCCGACGCTGGTTACAGCGCCCTGGCCACCTACGACAACGGCCCGATCAGCCTGCACGCTGGTTACCAGCGCGCCGTGCAGACCGCCGTCAGCGCCGTGAAGCCGACCCTGTGGACCATCGGCGCCGGCTACAAATTCGGCGACACCAAAGTGTCCGGCGGCTACTCCAAAGGCAAAACCGACGTTGCTACCACCGGCGACTACAAGAGCTGGCTGCTGGGCGTGAGCCACAGCATCGGCGGCGGCGACCTGAAAGCCGTGTACGGCAAGCAAGAGCAAAACAACAACAAGGTCAGCGGCCTGAACACCGTGAAAGAAATGGGCGTGGGTTACGACTACCACCTGTCCAAGCGCACCGACCTGTACGCCTACGCCGGCAAGGAAAAAGTCAAAGCCCTGACCTCCTACCAGTTGGGCATCTCCCACAAGTTCTAATCCGCCTCGCGGAACTGCCGAGTCCGTGTCCGATTGGGGTCTGACCCCAAGGTGGACACGGGCTCAGCGGTGGGAACCCCTGAAAAAGCGCCATTGGCGCTTTTTTGCGTTTACTGCGCGGCGAAGGAGGGTAGGGGCAGGCGGATGTCGATGCGCGTACCGCGGCCGGGACTGCCGCTGATGGCGAGGTCGCCGCGCAGGGCCAGCACGCGTTCGCGCATGCCGAGCAAGCCGTAAGAGGTGGGTTTGTCCAGGTCGCTCTCACCGATGCCGCGCCCATCGTCCTCGATCGAAATCAGCAGGGCGCCGTCCTTGCGGTGCAGATGCAGCTCGACTGCCTGGGCATTGGCATGGCGGGCGATATTGGTCAGCGATTCCTGCACGATGCGGAAGACGGCGGTGCTGTAGCGGTCGTCGAGAATGAGCTCCTCTTCGGCCGCACCGAGTTGGCAAGCGATGCCGTGGCGCTGCACCCAGTCGTGGCGCAGCGATTGCAGCGCGAAGTAGAGTCCGCCTTCGTCGAGCGCGCGCGGGCGCAGATTGCCGCCGATGCGGCGCAACGAGGTGATGGCCGACAGCAGTAGCTGGTCCATGCTGTGCAGGCGCTGGCGCGCGGCCGGCTCGTGGGCATCTTGCTGTTGCAGCAAATCCATGTCCACACGCAGGGCGGCCAGCAACTGGCCCAGGTCGTCGTGCAATTCGCGCGCGATGTGGGCGCGCTCTTCTTCGCGGATGGCTTCCAGCGCGTAGTCGGTGGCGCGGCGGCCGGCGAGCCGCTGGCGCGCCGCCGGCGCCGGTTCGGGCTTGCTCAGGCGCCAAGCCAGGCGCGAGGCCAGCAGAAAGGCTGCGCTACGCAGCAAACGGAGAATGGGGGAGGGTGGCATGGCATAGTCCTGGGCCGAAAAAGCGGCGATTCAGGACTACCCTAGACCAAGCCTGCGGCGCAGGCCTTGATATACAGCAGAGGTGGCGCGGCGGCCGCCGCGCCCAACTTTACATTTGCTTGAACAGGTGCAGGAAGCTGCGGCTCACTTCCAGCTTTTCGGAGCGGCCCTTGATCATTACCAGGTGGCGGCCACGGATATCGCGCGTCACGCCTTCGATGGCGTTCACATTGACCAGGGTGGCGCGGTGGATCTGCCAGAACAGGTCGGGGTCGAGTTCGTCGGCCAGGTCGCGCACCGGCTTGCGGATCAGTGCCTCGAATTTCTCCGTCTGCACGCAGGTGTATTTCTCGTCGGAGCGGAAGAACAGGATTTCCTCGACCGGAATCATGCGCAGATCCTGGCCGATGCTGGCCTGGATCCATTGCAGATGGGCCTTTTTCGGCGCGGCGATCTTTTCCGTGAGCTGGGCCAGCATGGCGCTGACGCTGGCATTCACATCCTCTTTCGGCCGGCTCAGGCGGGTTTTCAGGCGGTCCACCGTGATCTGCAGGCGCTCCTGTTCGGGCGGCTTGAGGACATAGTCGACGGCGCCGCGCTCGAACGCTTCCACCGCATAGGCGTCGTAAGCCGTCACGAAAACCACATTGCTCTTGCCGCCGATCGCCGCCGCCGCTTCCATGCCGGTCTTGCCGGGCATGCGGATATCGAGGAAGGTGAAATCGGGATTGAGCTGGTCGACCAGCTCGATGGCTTCGTCGCCATTCTTGGCTTCGCCCACGATTTCCAGCTCTGGCCAGACCTGGCTCAGGCGCATGCGCAACTGATCGCGCATCAAACGTTCATCATCGGCAATGATTGCAGTTGGCATAATTTGCAAGAGTTATGAAAAATGGCTGGTAATTATTCAATGAAACCAGGCAAGAATCAACGATTCATTTTGCAAGCTGGTAAGGCACTTCGATGGTAGCGATCACCCCGCTTGGCTGATTCGGCTCGATCTTCAGGTGGGCCTGGTCGCCGTGCAGCAGTTTCAGGCGCTCGCGGATGGTCAGCAGGCCGAGGCCGGTGCCATCGCTGGGCTTGGCGCCGAAGCCCAAGCCGTCGTCGGTGACGACCACGCGCAGCTTATTATGCGCCACTTCCGCGCGCACTTTCAGCGTGCCGCCCTCCGGTTTGCCTTCCAGGCCGTGCTTGATGGCGTTTTCCACCATCGATTGCAGCATCATGGGCGGGAAAGCGGCAGTGCGCAGGCCTTCGGGAATGGCGAAATCAATGGTCAGGCGCTCTTCCATGCGCATTTTCAGCAGCGCCAGATACGCCACCACCATATCGGCTTCGCGGCCCAGATTAGTGATCAGGGAGTTTTCGCGCATCTGCGGCAGCACGGCGCGCAGGTATTTGATCAAGCTGCGCTGCATGGCCGAGGCGCGCGGCGGATCGGTTTCGATCAGGTGCTCGACCGAAGCCAGGGTATTGAACAGGAAATGCGGTTCGACCTGGGCTTGCATCATTTGCATCTTCGCTTCGCTGAGCTGGCGCTGCATGGAGGCGCGCTCGGCGGCGGCGTTGGCGGTCTGGGTTTCGGCTTCCGCCCGCTTCTTGCCGCCCATCAAGGCTTTGGTGGCGAACAGGGCCAGTACTAGCAGCGAGACGAAACTTTTGAACCAGGTGGACGCTTGCTGGGTATAGCGCGACACCTTCTGTTCGGCGGCATCGTCGACGGCCTCTTCGATTGCATTCGACAATTCCTCGCCGATCTGCGGCGGCAATTCAATATGGACTTCTTCGCCCGGTTGCGGGGCGCCGGCGGGCAGGGCGGGTTTGGCCGGTTTCGCTGGATGGGCCGGCTTGGCGGGCGGCGCTTCCGGCGCGGGCGTGGCTGTGGGCGCGGTCGGCGCGTCCGGCACTTCGCCGGGGATGACTTCGACGGGCTTGGGCGGCTCTTCCGGCTTGGATGCATCTTTGCGCGTCTTCACGCCGCGCGGATTGAAGTGAATGCCGCTGTCGTCGATGGTGATATTGGTTTCGCCGGGACGGTTGCGCTTATGCGAGCGCGTTACGACCTCGTCGCTTGGGCTGGGGGAGAAGAGCTCGTCTTGCAGGATCGAGGCGGCAATCAGGGACAGGGCAGCGAAAAGAAAGAATTTCCACCATGAAAGCTGCGTTACCCAGGTCGCGGTCGCATCGAAGCCGCGGTGCAGCCAGGCCAGGATGGTTTTCAGCGTTTCTTGCAATTTCGGGGTTGGGAACATGCTTTCTTTCTTCTTGAGTAAGCGGCAAGTGTAGATAACCTTACGCAAACCTGTCTATGCGGGCCAGCGGTGTGCGACAGTCTGCACAAAAGTGGTCTTGGAAGGAAGAATGCAGGGATGACTGGATGTGGTGAAAAAGCCCTTGCGCGGGCCATGCTGCTTTGCTATAGTTCTGTCCCCGCCGCAACGCAGATGCAAATCGCGAAACGGTAGGAAAAGAAAGAAGCTTGACGAATCGCACGAAACACTAGATAATCTCGCTTCTCTGCTGCTGACAAACACAACGCTTTGTCGATAAGTGCAGCGATCAGGATCTTTAAAAATTAACAGTCGATAAGTGTGGGCGTTTGATGATGTGCCCGGGACTTCGGTCCTGAAGCTCAAATAATAGATT
>NZ_JACHXD010000028.1 GCF_014191875.1 Pseudoduganella violacea | reverse complement strand
GGCAGGTCGTCGCCTGGGAATTCGTATTTGGAGAGCAGCTCGCGCACTTCCATTTCCACCAGTTCCAGCAGCTCGGCGTCGTCCACCAGGTCGCACTTGTTCAGGAACACGATGATGTAAGGAACGCCAACCTGACGGGCCAGCAGGATGTGTTCGCGGGTCTGCGGCATTGGGCCGTCAGCAGCGGAGCACACCAGGATCGCGCCGTCCATCTGGGCAGCACCGGTAATCATGTTTTTGATGTAGTCGGCGTGGCCTGGGCAGTCAACGTGAGCGTAGTGACGGCCAGAGGTTTCGTACTCGACGTGCGCGGTGTTGATGGTAATGCCGCGTGCTTTTTCTTCTGGAGCAGCGTCGATCTGGTCGTAGGCTTTAGCTTCGCCGCCGAATTTTTTCGACAGAACGGTTGCGATAGCCGCGGTCAGGGTGGTTTTGCCGTGGTCAACGTGACCGATGGTGCCTACGTTCACGTGCGGTTTAGTCCGCTCGAACTTTTCTTTTGCCATTTTAATTCTTCCTTAGAACTATGATTTAAGGTCTGTCCGGCCCGGAGGATTGCCCCGGGCCGGTCAATAAACAAGATTACTTCGCTTTGGCGGTGACGATTGCGTCGATCACGTGCTTAGGCGCTTCGGAGTAGTGCTTGAATTCCATCGTGTAGGTTGCACGACCCTGGGTTGCGGAACGCAGCGAGGTCGAGTAACCGAACATTTCCGACAGCGGTACTTCGGCTTTGATGATCTTGCCGCCGCCGCCTGGGATTTCGTCCATGCCCTGCACCATACCACGACGGGACGACAGGTCGCCCATCACGGTACCGGCGTAGTCTTCCGGCGTTTCCACTTCCACAGCCATCATCGGCTCCAGAATCACTGGCTGGGCCTTGCGGCAGCCGTCTTTGAAGGCCATCGAAGCGGCCATGCGGAACGCGTTTTCGTTCGAGTCCACATCGTGGTACGAACCGAAGAACAGGGTCACTTTCACGTCCACCACTGGGTAGCCGGCCAGAACACCGGTGTTCAGGGTTTCGCGCACACCCTTCTCAACTGCAGGGATGTATTCGCGAGGAACGGTACCGCCCTTGATCGCGTCGACGAACTCGAAGCCCTTGCCTGGCTCTTGCGGTTCGATCTTCAGCACCACGTGACCGTACTGACCACGGCCGCCGGACTGCTTGACGAACTTGCCTTCGATCTCTTCGCAGGTCTTGCGAATGGTTTCACGGTAAGCCACCTGTGGTTTGCCGACGGTCGCTTCCACGCCGAATTCGCGCTTCATACGGTCAACGATAATTTCCAGGTGCAGCTCGCCCATACCACCGATGATGGTCTGGCCGGATTCTTCGTCGGTCTTGACGCGGAACGATGGGTCTTCCTGAGCCAGACGGTTCAGGGCCAGGCCCATTTTTTCCTGGTCGGACTTGGTTTTCGGCTCAACGGCCTGCTGAATCACCGGCTCCGGGAACTCCATGCGTTCCAGGATGATCGGGGATGCTGGATCGCACAGGGTCTCGCCGGTGGTCACGTCTTTCAGGCCCACGGCAGCGGCGATGTCGCCGGCGCGCACTTCTTTGATCTCTTCGCGCTGGTTGGCGTGCATCTGCAGAATACGGCCCAGACGCTCTTTACGGTTTTTCACCGAGTTCAGCACGGTGTCGCCGGAGTTGATGGCGCCCGAGTACACGCGGAAGAAGGCCAGCTGGCCGACGAATGGGTCGGTCATGATCTTGAAGGCCAGCGCCGAGAATTTCTCGTCGTCGGCGGCTTTACGGGAAGCCGGCTGGTCGTCGTCGTCGGTGCCGTTGACCGGTGGGATGTCCACTGGGGATGGCAGGAACTCGATGACCGCGTCCAGCATCGCTTGCACGCCCTTGTTTTTGAACGCGGTACCGCACATCATCGGCACGATTTCGGAAGCGATGGTACGCTCGCGCAGTGCTTTCTTGATTTCGGCTTCGGACAGGTCGCCCTCTTCCAGGTACTTGTTCATCAGGTCTTCGGACGCTTCGGCGGCCGCTTCAACCATCTTCTCGCGCCACTCGGCTGCGGACTCGGCCAGTTCAGCCGGGATGTCGCGGTAGTCGAATTTCATGCCCTGGGACGCGTCGTCCCAGATGATGGCTTTCATCTTGACCAGGTCGATCACGCCCTTGAAGTTTTCTTCCGCGCCGATCGGGATCTGGATCAGGATCGGGTTGGCCTTCAGGCGGTTGCGCATCTGCTCGTACACTTTGAAGAAGTTGGCGCCGGTACGGTCCATCTTGTTCACGAAGGCCAGACGTGGCACTTTGTACTTGTTAGCCTGACGCCACACGGTTTCCGACTGAGGCTGCACGCCGCCCACTGCGCAGTAAACCATGCAAGCACCGTCCAGCACGCGCATCGAGCGCTCAACTTCAATGGTGAAGTCAACGTGGCCCGGAGTGTCGATGATGTTGATGTGGTGTTCGGGGAAGTTGTTGGCCATGCCTTTCCAGAAGCAGGTGGTCGCCGCGGAGGTAATGGTGATGCCGCGCTCTTGTTCCTGCTCCATCCAGTCCATGGTGGCTGCGCCGTCGTGCACTTCACCAATTTTGTGGTTCACGCCGGTGTAGAACAGCACGCGCTCGGTAGTGGTCGTCTTACCGGCGTCGATGTGAGCGGAGATACCGATATTGCGGTAGCGCTCAATGGGGGTCTTGCGGGCCATAGTTAATCCTAAATCTTTTAATGGACAAAACCGAGCAGCATTTTTCGATCAAAAAATGTGCCCGGCTTGAACAACAGATAAGCGGCCGGCACTGCCGGCCGAAGTTTTTAGAAGCGGAAGTGCGAGAACGCTTTGTTCGCTTCAGCCATGCGGTGCACCTCGTCACGACGCTTCATCGCGCCGCCGCGGCCTTCCGCAGCTTCCATCAGCTCACCGCCCAGGCGTTGTGGCATGGATTTTTCGCTGCGCTTGTTGGCAGCTTCACGCAGCCAGCGCATGGACAGGGCCAGACGGCGTACTGGACGCACTTCCACAGGCACCTGGTAGTTGGCGCCACCGACGCGGCGGGATTTCACTTCCACCAGCGGCTTGGCGTTGTTGATTGCGGCGGCGAACACTTCCAGCGGGTCCTTGCCCGATTTTTGCTGGATATGGTCGAACGCACCGTAGATGATGTTTTCTGCGACCGATTTTTTACCGGACAGCATCAGAACGTTCACGAATTTGGCGACTTCGGTGTTGCCGAATTTTGGATCCGGCAGAATCTCGCGCTTGGGTACTTCACGACGACGTGGCATTGTATTTCCTTCCTGTCTTCAGTTGAGCGCCTCTGATTTGGCACTCGCGGAGGCCATCAAAGCCTTCCACTTACTCGGTCTCGCGACCGCCTCAACTCATTAAAATGCAAGAAAATTACTTCTTGGCTTGCTTAGCGCGCTTCGCACCGTACTTCGAGCGAGCTTGCTTACGGTCTTTAACACCCTGGGTATCCAGCGCGCCGCGAACCATGTGGTAACGCACACCTGGCAAGTCTTTTACACGACCGCCGCGCAGCAGAACAACGCTGTGTTCCTGCAGGTTGTGGCCTTCACCGCCGATGTACGAAATCACTTCGAAACCGTTGGTCAGACGCACTTTGGCAACTTTACGCAGTGCCGAGTTAGGCTTCTTAGGAGTGGTGGTGTACACGCGGGTGCACACGCCACGCTTTTGCGGGCAGTTTTCAAGTGCCGGCGATTTGCTCTTCACGACCAGTGCGGTACGTGGTTTGCGAATCAATTGATTGATGGTTGGCATCGTTCTTAATCCAACAAAGTTACTACGTTAATAACCCGGACAGCCGTCCGGGGACTAAAACCGTGTCCCGATTCCTTCCGCACATGGGGCGCAAAAAGCCACTCTCGGGGAGCAGCTGTCGAACGCGTATACGATGCGCAGAATAAATTGAGAACTCGCGAGTATATACCTGGCAAGCCCCCCAGTCAACTTCTGTTGCTGAATAATGTGGCAGGCGCCGGCCCTGCACGGGTTTATACTGGATGCAAGTCCACCGTCCGAAGCCGCCCTGCCATGCCGACCACCATTACCCTGAGCGCAGCCGACGAAAAGTTGCTTCAAGAGCAGCTTTCCACCGGCCGCTATAAGGACGCCAATGCCTTGGTGGCGGCCGGCCTGCAACTGCTTGCAGAACAAGACCGCCAGTTGCGCGACTTCATCCAGGAAGGCCTGGAAGGGGAGATGCTGGATGGCGATGCCGTGTTCGCCGCGCTGGAAGCGAAATACGGCAAGCCGCAGCCGGCCGGCTCAGGCAGCTGATGCGTCTGCTCATCTCCCGGCGCGCCGCGTGCGATCTGGATGAGATAGCAGGATATATTGCCCGTCACAACCTGCAGCGTGCGGCCAGCTTCGTTGTCGAGCTGCGCCAGCAATGCCAGGCGCTCACCCGCATGCCGCTGGCGTTCCGGGCGCGCAGCGATGTATTCCCCGGACTGCGCATTTGCTCCTACCAGCGCTACTTGATTCTGTACCGCGCCGAAGGGGGCGCCGTGCACGTGCTGAGGATCGCCCACAGTGCGCGCGACCTGCGCGCCCTGCTTCAATAATTCCTTGTCTCAAGGCCATCGATTGCGCGGATAATAGCTAGCATTTTTCCTCCTCTTGTCTGTATGCAAGCCTTGCTGCGCCCGGCCAATGCCCTCGTTCTGCTGACTTATCTGGCCCTGTCGGCCGTGCCCTTCGTGCCCCTGCTGCTGGGCAAGCCGGTGGAGGGGCCGTGGCAGATCGTCGGCATCGAATTCACGGCCTGGGCGGCGGCCTGGGCGCTGTTCCGCCGTCCGGCGTATTTCCACTGGCTGCTGCTGCCGGCCTTTCTCGCGCTGCCGACCGAGATTTACCTGATCGTCTTTTACGGCCAGGGCATTTCCACCCACCACCTGGGCATCATCGCCGAAACCAGCCCGAAAGAGTCGCTGGAATTCCTCGGCCAGAAAGTGTGGCTGATGCTGGCCGTGATGATTGCGGTGGCGGCATGGTGGGTCTTGAGCTTCCGCGCCGCGCGCAAGACGCGCGATCTGGACTGGAACGATGCCTCGCGCAAGCTGGTCCTGGGCATGCTGGCCGTGCTGACGGCCGTGGCGGCCTATGGCTGGGAATTTGGCGTGGCGCCAGCCAAGCCGGCCTCGGCCAGCGTGGCGGCCGCCTCGGCGCCCCCAGCCAGCGGGTCCGACAGCGAGGAAGAGGAGGAGGAAGAGGAAGCCTCGGCCGCCAGCGCCGGTCTGGACTACACCGGCTGGCAATTGCCCGCCCTGCCCCACTGGGCCAAGGTACCGGTCGATGTCGACGCCTTCATCAATTCCTGGCCCTTCGGCCTGGTCGCGCGCGGCTGGGACTTCTATAAGGAACGGCGCTATCTGGCCGACCTGGACGAGCGCAGCCGCCGCTTCAGCTTCGGCGCGCAGCAGCGCGAGCGCGACAGCGTGGCCGAGGTGGTGGTGGTGGTGCTGGGCGAATCCTCGCGCTACGACCGCTGGAGCCTGAACGGCTATCAGCGCGAAACCAATCCCCTGCTCGGCAAGGAAGCCAATCTGGTGACGCTGAGCGATGTCATCACGCCGGTGTCGGCCACGCGCCTGTCGGTGCCGGTCATCATTTCGCGCAAGCCGGCCGTGCAAAGCCTGAAGGACGGCTTCACTGAAAAATCCTTCATCACCGCCTACAAGGAAGCGGGCTTCAAGACCTGGTGGTTGTCGAACCAGATCTCCTTCGGCAAATTCGACACCCCCGTTTCGGTCTTCGCCAAGGAAGCCAATGTGGTGCAGTTCATGAACCTGGGCGGCTTCACCAACGGCTCGAACTTCGACCAGATCCTGTTCGACCCGCTCAAAATCGCGCTGGCCGATCCGGCGCCGAAAAAGCTGATCGTGCTGCACACCCTGGGCAGCCACTGGAACTACAGCCAGCGCCACCCGCAAGCCTTCGACAAATGGCAGCCTTCGCTGTACGGCGTGGACAAGCCGGTCTACACCGACCTGAAGATCAAGCCCCAGCTGAATAACAGCTACGACAACTCCATCCTCTACACCGACTGGTTCCTGGCGCAGACCATCGGCCAGTTGAAGGTCGCGGCGCCGATGGCCGCGCTGCTGTATGTGGCCGACCACGGCCAGACCCTGTACGACAACAGCTGCCGCCTGGCCTTCCACGGCCACAACACCCAGTACGAATTCCACGTCCCGGCCTTCGTCTGGTACTCGCACCAATACCAGGACCGCTACCCCGACAAGGTGCAACAGTTGCAGCGCCACCGCAAAGCACCGCTCGCCACAGAGAACATGTTCCACACCCTGCTCGACCTGGCCGACATCCGCTACCCCGGCGACAAGCTCGAATGGAGCTTCCTCAGCAGCCAATTCAAAGCCCACAAGCGCGTCGTCGACAGCTACGGCTGGACCGACTACGACAACGCCAGCCTCAAAGGCGACTGTCGCGAAATCATCGCCGGCAAACCCAAGGCCAGCAAGCGCGGCAAAAAGTAAGACAGCCGAGCCCGTGTCCACCCTGGTGCCAGGCACCAAGGGGACACAGGCTCAGCAGTATTGCGGCCTGTTTTGCAGATGGGCCCGTGTCCGATCGGTGCCTGGCACCAAGGTGGACACGGGCCGGACTGTTGCCCTATTCGAAGCGCAGGCAGTCGACGGGTTGCAGGCGGGAGGCGCGGCGGGCGGGGTAGTAGCCGAAGAAGATGCCGACCAGGCTGGCGAAGCCGCAGGCGACCAGCGCGGCCTGCAGATTGATGATGACTTCGAACTTGCCGGTGGCGGTGATGGCCGCCGCCGCTCCCGCTGCCAGACCGACACCGACCAGGCCGCCGACCAGACAGATCACCACGGCCTCGGTCAGGAATTGCAGTAGCAGGTCACGCGGCCGGGCGCCGATCGCCATGCGGATGCCGATCTCGCGCGTGCGTTCCGTCACCGACACCAGCATGATGTTCATGATGCCGATGCCGCCCACCAGCAGCGAGATGGCGCCGATCAGCCCCAGCATCGTCGCCAGCGCGGCGCTGATGGTGCGCGCCGTCTCGGCGAAGGAGGCCAGATTTTCGATGCGGAAGTCGTCCGGGTCTTCGGCGCGGATGCGGTGGCGGTCGCGCAGGATTTCGCTGATGTCTTCGATGCCTTCGCTTAGATTGCCGCCCGATTTCCCTTGCGCCATGATGTAGTGCACATTGTTGGGGAATTGCGAGCGCACCAGGTGGGCGCTGGCGGCGGTGATCGGCACCAGTACGTATTCGCTGAGGTCGCCGCCATCGACCTGCCGTCCTTCGCCATACAGCACGCCGACCACCTGGAAGGCGACGTTCTCGATACGGATGAACTGGCCGAGCGGGTCTTGCTTGTAGAAGAACTGGTCGGCCAGCTTGCGGCCGATGACGGCCATGCGCGCGCCGGAACGCACGTCGGCATCGCTCAAGGCGCTGCCTTTATCGATGCGCCAGTTGCGCATGCTGAACATGGCCGGGGTCACGCCGAACACGGTCTTGGCCGTGCTCTCGTTGCCGGCGGTGAGCTTGAAACTGCCTTGCAGCACGGGCGCGGCGCCGGACAGCGAGGTCAGGGTGTTGAGCGATTCGGCATCTTGCATGGTCAGCGAGGGCATGGCGCCGTTGCGCATGCGCTGGGCCTGGGCGCGGTCGCCACCGGGCGCGATGAAGACCAGATTGGTGCCCAACTGTTCCAGCTCCTTGCCGATGAAGCGCTGCATGCTGTCGCCCACGGCCAGCAGCAGCGCGACCGATGTGATGCCGATGACGATGCCGAGCATGGTCAGGATGGTGCGCAGGCGGTTGGCCCGCATCGAGCGGAAGGCTTCGATCACTACTTGAAAAAGAATCATCTTGCGTATGCTTTCAGGAGACGGCCAGCATTTGCTGGGCGTGGCTGGCGGCCAGCTGTTCCAGCCCGGGCGCGGCCGGACCGTCGTACAGCACGCGGCCGTCGGAAACGCGCACCAGGCGGCGCGCATAGGCCGCCACGTCCGGCTCGTGCGTCACCAGCAGGATGGTGATGCCGGTTTCCTCATTCAGGCGCTGCAGCGAGCGCATGATTTCGACGCTGGTCTGGGTGTCCAGATTGCCGGTCGGTTCGTCGGCCAGCAGCAGCGGCGGATCGGCCACCAGGGCGCGCGCGATCGCCACGCGCTGCTGCTGGCCACCGGAGAGCTGGCTGGGCGTGCGCTTGGCCAGATCCTTGAGCCCCACTTTTTCCAGCTCGACCAGGGCCTTGGCTTGGGCCTTGCCACGCGCGACGCCGGCATAGATCAGCGGCAGCGCCACATTCTCGGCCACGCTCATGCGCTTGATCAGGTTAAAGCTTTGGAACACGAAGCCGATGGTGCGGTTGCGGATGACCGCCAGCTCGGCGCGCGACAGGCTGCGCACGTCGACGCCATTGAGCAGATAATTGCCGTCGCTGGCCAGGTCGAGGCAGCCGAGGATATTCATCAGCGTCGATTTGCCGGAACCGGACTGGCCCATCACGGCCAGGAAATCGCCGCGCGGCACCTGCAGATCGATGCCGTGCAGGACGGGCGTCTCCACGCTGCCCGAGAAGTAGCTCTTGCGCACGGCGCGGATATCGATCAGCGGCTGGTTGCCGCCTACCAGATGGGGCGCCATTACGGGTTGCCTTCGCCGTTGTCCTTGCCTTCGCCCGCCAGCTTGCGGGTGATGACCTTGTCGCCCTTTTTCAGGCCGCCGTCCAGGATTTCCGTATAGCGGAAGTTGGACAGGCCGATGCGCACATCGACCGGCTTGGCCTCGTTATGCTCGTCCAGCCGGTAGACCTTGAAGGTGCGCGCGATATCGCCCTTGCTGCGGAAAGAGATGCTGTCTTCTTCCGGCGCCGCCACCGGCGCGGCCGCCTTGGCCGAGGCGCTGGCGGCCTTGCCGTCCTTGGCCGCCGCCTTGGCCTGCTTCTTCTGTTCGGCCGCCAGCTCTTCGTCGCTGAGACGGAAGCGCAGAGCGGCGGTGGGGATGCGCAGCACGTTCTGGCGGTCGCCCACCACCAGGCGCACCTGGGCCGTCATGCCGGGCTTCAGCAGCTCGTCCTTATTGTCCACGTCCAGCACCACGTTGTAGGTGACGACGTTCTGCACCACGTTCGGCGCCAGGCGGAACTGGCGCATGCGCGCATCGAACTCCTTGTCCGGGTAGGCGTCGACCACGAAGCGCGCCGGCTGGCCTTCCTTGAGCATGCCGACGTCCGCTTCCGAGACATTGGTGTCGATCTGCATCTTGGTCAGGTCGCGCGCGATCTGGAACAGATTGGGCGTGTTGAAGGAAGCCGCCACCGTCTGCCCCAGATCGATGGTGCGCTTGATGATCACGCCGTCGATGGGGGCGCGGATCACGCTGTTATTCAGGTCGGCGCGGGCGCGCGCCAACTGGGCCTTGGCCAGTTCGATATTGGCCTTGGCCACATCGACTTCACGCTTGGACTGGTCGAGCGCCAAGGTCGACACATAGTTCTGCGACACCAGGGTCTGGTTGCGCGTGAAGGTGGCCTGGGCCAGGCGCATCGAGGCTTCGGCCGAGGCCAGGCTGGCTTCGGCCTGGCGGATCTGGGCTTCGAAAATGGTCGGCTCCAGCTTGAGCAGGATCTGGCCTTTTTTCACGCGGTCGTTGAAGTCGGCATTGAGTTCGCTGACCGTGCCCGACACCTGGGAACCCACATTCACCAGCGCCACCGGATTGATGGTGCCGCTGGCCGTCACCAGCTGGGCGATATTGCCGCTGTCCACGGCCGCCGTGCGGTAACGTTGCGGCGCCTCCGCCGGTTTGTTTTGAAACAACACCGCACTCGCGCCACCGACCACCACCAAGGCGGTAATCAGGACGGCCAAACGCTTCTTCGTGAATATTTTCATGGGTATCTATGGGATGATGATGGGCGCAAAACCGCCAGTTTCCGCGCTCCGCCGGCGTTGCGGCTTAAGAACGGATGAAGATGGGCGTGCGGAAGTCTCGTGTATGAATGAAATTGTTATTGCAGCAAAACTCAACTTAGCACTACCATAATATTTCCGCAAGAAAATTAAAAGAAAAACCATGGCGCCAAGGCGCTGTTCTGGAGGAGATGATGGACAAACCTGCGAGGCTGGCCTCCATCGACGTCTTGCGCGGCATTGTGATCGCGCTGATGGCGCTCGACCATACGCGCGATTTTTTCGGTCCCACCAGTTTCAATCCGGAAGACCTCGACAGCACTACGCCGGCCTGGTTCTGGACCCGCTGGATCACCCACTTATGCGCCACCACCTTCGTGCTGCTGGCGGGCAGCTCGGCCTTCCTGCGCGGCCAGGCTTGCGGCACGGCGGCGCTGTCGCGCTACCTGGCCAGCCGCGGCGCCCTGCTGCTCGTGCTGGAGGCGAGCTGGATCAGCTTCAGCTGGCAATTCGGCTTCAACGTCATCATTCTGCAAGTACTATGGGCCTTGGGCGCCGGCATGCTTCTGCTGGCCCTGCTGGTCTGGCTGCCGCGGCCGGCGGTGGCGGCCATCGCCGTCCTGCTCATCCTGCCGCACAATCTGCTCGACGGCGTGAAGCTGGAATCGGTGCTGTGGCTGGCCTGGCACCAGGGCGGCTTCGTGCCGCTGACCAGGCAGTTCGGCATCGTCATTATTTATCCGCTGATGCCCTGGCTGGGACTGATCGCGGCCGGCTATGCGCTGGGACCGGTCTTCCACTGGGCGGCGGCGCGGCGCCAGCGCTGGCTGCTGCTGGCGGGCGCGGTGCTGCTGCTGGTGTTTATCGCCCTGCGCGCCGGCAATCTGTATGGCGATCCCGATCCCTGGTCGCCACAGGGCAAGGGCTGGATGTTCGACCTGATGTCCTTCCTTCGCGTGCACAAATATCCGCCGTCCCTGCTCTATCTCTGCGTCACGCTGGGCATCGCGCTGCCGCTGCTGGCCCTATGCGAACGCCTTCAGCCGCCGCGCGTACTGCTGCTGTTCGGCCGCACGCCGCTGTTTTTCTATGTGATCCATATCGCGCTGATCCACTTCCTGGCTGGCCTGTATATGCTGGCGCGCTATGGCGGCTTGCCGCAGGGCGGACCGGTGGCCGCGCAACTCCCGCCCGGCTATCAGCCCTCGCTGCCGGTGGTGTACGCCAGCTGGCTGGGCGTGCTCTTGCTGATATATGGATTGACCCTGCTATGGCGCCGCCGGCGTCCCGCTCCTCAAACCTGATGACCAAGGATTGCAATTGCTGAAGAAAGCCCTGCTGGCCAGCGTGTTCGCGCTGGCCGCCCTGCCCCATGCCCGCGCGGCCGATAGCGCCGCCCCCTGGTCCGCGCTGGCCAAAGCCGATCTCGATTTTGTACAGCAAAGCATCCGCGACAACCATCCCGGTCCGCTCGACAAGGAAAACGCTTACTTCAAGGCCTGGCTGGAACGCGGCTATGCCGAAGCCAGCGCGCAGGCGGCGCAGGCGCGCTCGCTGGGCGATGTACAGAAAATGCTGGCGCGCTATATCGCCGGCTTTGCCGACGGCCATATGGCGCTGGGTTTCTACCACCAGAGCCGCAGCATGCGCTGGGCGAATCTGATCGTACTGCGTCAGGGTGGCCGCTACCGCGTCGTGCACAGCGGACAGGCCGATGTGCCGGTGAGTGCGGAGCTGCTGTCCTGCGACGGGCGCGCCATCAATGCCATCGTCAAGGACGACCTGGCGCCGGCCTTCCTGAATAATCCTGAACTGGACTGGATCAAGACGGAGCTGGCGCCGTCCGTGCTGCTGAACGAGGAAGTGCATCCGCATGCGGAATACGCAACCTGCCAGATCGCGGTAAACGGCCAGGCGCGCAGCGTGGCGCTGCAATGGAGCGACATCGCGCGCAACGCCTTCTACGACCAGCTCGATCGCGTGCGGCCGGCAATGGACAAGAAAAGCAGCATCACCCAAGTGGGTCCGAAACAATATTGGGTGCGCCTGCCGCAGTTCCAGCCCAAGGCGGCCGAGATCGAGGAACTCAAGGAACTGACGAAGCAAGTGGCCGGCCTGCGCGACGCGGAGCTGGTGGTCTTCGACACGCGCGGCAACAACGGCGGCAATTCCGCCTGGGGCAACGATATCCTGGCCGCGCTGTATGGCGAGGCGTATATCAATCAGCTGCGCAGTCGCGACCATGGTTACGCCGAATGGCGGGTCAGCGCCGACAATCTGGAACATATCCGCAAGCTCATCCTGCCGATGCTGCGCAAGCAGTATGACGAGCAGAATCCGGTCTACCGGGTCTGGGCGGGCATGGCGGAGCGCATGCAAGCCGCCCTGGAGCAGGGCCAGCCCTTCCTGCGGCAAAGCGACGAGGATGGAATTCTGAGCGCGCCCGATGACAAGGCCGCGCCGCTGTCGAAGGCGCGCGCCGCCCTCGTCACCAAGTCGGGCTGCGGCAGCGCCTGTCTCGATTTCGCGGATGTGGTGCTGACCCTGCCGGGCGCTGTCCACCTCGGCGAAACCACGGGCGCCGATACCGTGTATATGGAGGTGCGTCCGCTGGTGCTGCCCAGCGGCCTGGCGCGGCTGGTTGTGGCGCAGAAGGTCTACCGCGACCGGCTGCGCGCCCACAATGCAGCGTATGTCCCCAGCCTGCCATTCGATGGGCCGATCCACGACGACGCGCTGCTCAAGCCCTGGGTGTTGAAGCAGCTTACGCAGTATGGTGCCGGCGGCGGCAAGGCTTCACAGTAAGGCCAGCGCCGGCGCGGACGGCGGCGCTTCGGCGTCCGCCAGCACGCCGCTGCAATCGCCGGGATGGGCCATATAGTCGCTGAGCCAGTCGAATACGCGCGCGGCGCGGGCTTCGATGTCCGCGCCGAAGTTGCGCTCGGACAGCAGGCGCAGTCCATTGGTCTGGTTCAGCAGACCGCCGCGCAACCGCAGGCCATGCTCGCCATCGCGCTGCACGCACAGGGGCTGCAACCGCGCCTGCAGCAAGGGACCGAGCACCAGATTGTGCGAGGAGACGACGACCGTGCCGCGCGCCGTCAACTCATGCAGCACGGCAGCTGCGGCGGAAATCGATTCCAGGTGGTTGGTGCCGCGGAAGATTTCGTCGATGATGAAGAAGACAGGCTGGCCTTGTCCGCCCAGGGCCAGCAGCTCCTGGGCGCGGCGCAATTCGGCCTGGTACAGGCTTTCGCCGCCGCCCAGCGAATCTTCGCCCTGCATGCTGGAATACAGCGCCACCCGCGGCAAGGACGCCGCCGCCGCGTAGCAAAAGCCGAAGGCGCGGCCGGCGATCAGATTCAGGCCGATCGAGCGCAACAGCGTGCTCTTGCCCACGCCGTTCTGGCCGGAGATAAAGGCGCCGCGCCCTTCGTCCAATTGCAGCGACAGCGGCGCCGCCTCGTCCAGCAGCGGATGATACAGCGCTTCCAGTGCCAGCGCGCCGGGCGCTGCCTGCTGCACCCAGCAATGGCGCGGCGTTTGCGCCAGGTGGCGCGCCAGGGCCAGGTCGGCATCCAGATCGGCCACCAGCGCAAAGCTTTCGCGCAGCAAGGCGCGCTGCCGCATCACGGTGGCGCGCGTGGCGTAGTAGTGGCGCACATTGCGCAGCATCAGCCAGTTGGCATACTCGCTCGCCAGCGGCAAGCGCTCCAGCACGGAGCGCACCAGGCGATGGCGCAGACGGTTGATCTGGGCGACGGCGGGGACGAAGGCCGCCAGGCCGGCGCTGTCCGCACTGTCCGCCCCGGACGGGACGAGCTGCGGAGCGGCGGCGCCCACTTCGGCATGCACCTGCAACATCAGGCGCAGGCTATACAGCACGCGGTTCCATTCCTGCACGCGCTCGTGGTGGACGGCCTGCACTGCCATCAGCAGCAGCCAGCCAGCCACCACGACGATCCACGCCGGTACCCAGAAAAAAGCCAGCGCCACGCTGCCGAGAAACGCGTAGGGCAGCACGCCCAGCCAGCGCGCCCAAAGCGGCGTGGCGGGCAGCTCGGGGCCGAACAAGGCGGTGCTGGGTTCCGCGTCGGCCTGGCGCAGCGGTTGGCAATGCTCTTGCAAGCGCTCGCGCAAGCCCGGCTCCGCGCCGAAGCGGTGCAAGCGCTGCAAGGACTGGGGCGAGGCCTGTTGGCGGCGCAGGCGCGCATGCAGCATCTGGCGGCCGAAGATGCTGGCGCCGGATGCCAGCCGTTCGCTATACGCGGGCAACAGCATTTCGCGCCAGGTCTGCTGGTCCAGCATGGCCGGCTGCGCGTCCTCGGTGAGGACGTGGTAGCGCGCCACGTCATGCTCAATAAAGGGGTAATCGACGACCTCGCTGCGCCCCCACAGCCAACCGGCCAGTTTATTCAGCATCCGCGCTCCAGAAAAAAATGTTGCCAACAAGATAGGGGGTGATTGCCAGAAAATCAAGCTATCCGTCCGGACAACGGACGCGGCGGTGCTGTCCGGACAGTGGGCGGACAAGGCGGACTCTGAATAAAATCAAACACTTAAGACATGGCACATTTTGTGCATCAGCAAGTATCATCTTTTTACAACACTTAGCTGCCATGATCCGCGATACATCCCGACAAGATACCGTCATCGCCGCCCCCAGCGGCCAGAAAACGCGCCGCCGCGCCCTGCTGCTGGGCGGCGCCGTCCTGCTGCTTGTTGCCAGCGCCGGCCTGCTCAAGACCTGGCGCGGCAGCGAGCATTCCGTCAGCGCCGCCCGCCTGCGCATCGCCGAGGTGGGCCGCGGCACCCTGGTGCGCGACGCCGCCGTCAACGGCCGCATCGTAGCCGCCGTCAGCCCCACCCTATTCTCCACCGCGCCAGCCACCGTCACGCTGAAAGTGCACGCGGGCGACACCGTGAAGAAGGGCGATGTGCTGGCCGTGCTGGAGTCGCCCGACCTGAGCGACGCGCTGAAGAAGGAGCAGGCCAGCTACCAGGAACTGGTGGCCGAAGTGGAACGCCAGCAGATCCTGGCGCGCAAGCAGAAGCTGCTGGCCCAGCGCGAGGCGGACACCGCCGAGATCGACCGCATCTCGGCCAACCGCACGCTGGAACGCTATAACAGCGTGTCCAACGAAGGCGTGGTGGCCAAGATCGATTACCAGAAGGCCAAGGACGCCGTGGTGGCGGCCGATATCCGCGCCAAGCATACGGCGCAGGCGGCCGAGCTGGAAAAGGACAATGTCTCGCTCGAACTGAAAACCAAGAGCGCCCAGCTGGAACGCCAGAAGCTGTCGCTGGCGAACGCCCAGCGCCGCGTCGACGAGCTGACCGTGCGCGCGCCGGTCGATGGCTTCATCGGCACGCTGTCGGTGCCCAACCGCAGCGTGGTGCAGGCCAATGCGGCGCTGATGACCCTGGTCGACCTGTCGCAGCTCGAAGTCGAGCTGGAAGTGCCGGAAACCTATGTCAACGATCTGGGCCTGGGCATGGGCGCCGAAATCGCGGTGGCCGGCGTGCAGACCACCGGCAAGCTCTCGGCCCTGTCGCCGGAGGTCGTGAAGAACCAGGTGCTGGCGCGCGTGCGTTTCAACGGCAGGCAGCCGGACGGCCTGCGCCAGAACCAGCGCGTGACGGCGCGCCTGCTGATCGACGAAAAGCCGAATGTGCTGATGCTGCAGCGCGGTCCCTTCGTGGAGTCGGAAGGCGGACGCTTTGCCTATCTGGTGCGCGACGGCGTGGCCGTGCGCACGCCGATCAAGATGGGCGCCACCAGCGTCTCTTCCGTGGAAATCCTGGGCGGCCTGAAGCAGGGCGACAAGGTCGTGATCTCCGGCACCGAAACCTTCGAGAACGCGGCCCGCGTCTCGATCAATCAATGAACATTGAAACAGCACTGAAAGGAAACGCCATGCTGCGCATGCAAAACCTGAGCAAAGTCTACCGCACCCATATGATCGAAACCCACGCCCTGCGCGGCTTCGAGATCGAAGTCAGGCAAGGGGAATTCGTCACCGTGACCGGTCCTTCCGGCTCCGGCAAGACCAGCTTCCTGAACATCGCCGGCTTGCTGGAGGAATTCAACGACGGCGAATACATCCTCGACGGCGTCAACGTCAAAGGGCTGGACGACAATGCCCGTTCGCGCCTGCGCAACGAGAAGCTGGGCTTCATCTTCCAGGGCTTCAACCTGATTCCCGACCTCTCGCTGTACGACAATGTGGACGTGCCGCTGCGCTACCGCGGCTTCAACGCGGCCGAGCGCAAGCTGCGCATCGAGGAAGCCCTGTCCAAGGTCGGCCTGGCCTCGCGCATGAAGCATTATCCGGCCGAGCTGTCGGGCGGCCAGCAACAACGCGTGGCGATCGCGCGCGCGCTGGCCGGCGCGCCCAAGCTGTTGCTGGCCGACGAACCGACCGGCAACCTGGATACGCAGATGGCGCGCGGCGTGATGGAACTGCTGGAAGAGATCAATGCCGAAGGTACGACCATCCTCATGGTGACGCACGATCCGGAACTGGCCACGCGCTCGCAGCGCAATGTACACATCATCGACGGTCAGGTGTCGGACCTGGTGCGCAAATCGGCCTCGCTGGTGGCTTGAGGGGATGGGCATGCTGCAATACTACTTCCTGCTTGGCGTGCGCAATCTGCGCCGCAATCCGGCCCTGACGGCGCTGATGGTGCTGATCCTGGCCGTCGGCGTGGCGGCCAGCGTTTCCACCCTGACCATCTTGCATATGATGTCCGGCAATCCGATTCCGCACAAGAGCGAACGCCTGCTGGTGCCGATGGTCGACAACGCGCCCACCGAGGGCTATACCGCTGGCGACGAGCGCAACGACGACCAGCTCAGCTACCGCGATGCCGCCAACTTCCTGGCCAGCAAGCTCGGCGACCGCCGCACCGCCATCTTTGGCGTGGGCGGCACGGTGGAGCCGGCGCGCAAGGACATGAATGTGTTCAATGTGGGGGGGCTGGCCAACACCCATGACTTCTTCACCATGTTCGAGGTGCCCTTCCTGCACGGCCAGCCTTGGAGCGAGAAGGAAGACGCGGCCAACGCCGACGTCGTGGTGCTGAGCCGCCAACTGGCCGAAAAGCTGTACGGCGAGGCCAACCCGGTGGGCCAGCGCCTGATGCTGCTGGGCTTCCCCTACCAGATCGTGGGCGTGGCCGACACCTGGAATCCGGTGCCGCGCTACCACCGCCTGGTCGGCGGCAGCGGCGCCTTCGGCGAAGCCGACGAATTCTTCATCCCCGTCGCCAGCGCGATCCGGCATGAGGCCTCGTTCAATGGCAGCATGAATTGCAGCAAGGGACGCGATCCCGGTTTCCAGGCGCTGCTCGATTCCGAATGCACCTGGATCCAGTTCTGGTTCGAAATGCACGATGCCGGCGGCCGCGCCGACCTGCAGAACTATCTGGACGCCTACGCCGCCGAACAGCGCAAGCTGGGGCGCCTGCAACGCGCCGCGCCGAACACTGTGTACAACGTGATGGAGTGGCTGGAACAGCAAAAGGTGGTGGGCAACGACAGCCGCGTGTCGGTCTGGCTGGCCTTCGGTTTCCTGCTGCTATGCCTAGTCAACACCATCGGCCTGCTGCTGGCCAAGTTCTCGGTGCGCGCCGCCGAGGTGGGCGTCCGCCGCGCCCTGGGCGCCTCGCGCCGCGAAATCTTCCACCAGTTCCTGATCGAGAGCGCCGTGGTGGGCCTGGCCGGCGGCGTGCTCGGCCTGCTGCTCTCGCTCGGCGCCCTGACCCTGATCGGCCAGAGTTCGGACCAGCTGAAGGTGGTCGCGCACATGGATTGGTCCATGCTGCTCACCACTTTCGCCATGGCCGTCGGCGCCGCCATCCTGGCCGGCCTGCTGCCGACCTGGCGCGCCTGCCTGGTCACGCCCGCCCTGCAGCTCAAATCCCAATAAGGTTGACATGGAAATCCGTCCCATCTTCTCCGCGCTGATGCGCAACAAGACCGGCCCGCTGCTGGTGGCGATCCAGGTCGCCCTCAGTCTGGCCATCCTGGCCAACGCCCTGCATATCGTGAACGTGCGCCAGGCCGTATCGGCGCGCCCCAGCGGCATCGTTGCCGAAAACGATGTGCTCAATCTCTTTGCGCTCAGCCTGAAAATTGGCGGCCACGAAGAACAGCTGGCCTTGCAGCAGGCCCAGGCCGCCGCGCTGCGCGCCGTGCCCGGCGTGCTGTCGGTGGCGCGCGTGAACCAGTATCCGATGTCGCAGTCCGGCAATTACAACAGCATCACCAACAGCCGCAGCCAGCTCAAAAAAACCGCGATCACCAGCCTGTATCTCTCCGGCGACTCCCTGGTCAAGACCTGGGGTCTGAAACTGGTGGAGGGGCGCGACTTCACGCCGGCCGATGTCTGGAATGTCGATGAAACGGCCAGCAAGGACTATCCCGACACCATCATCATCACGCGCGCCCTGGGCCAGAAGCTGTGGCCCGAGGCCAGCAGCTATACCGGCAAGACCTTCTACTTCGGCAAAGGGGAAACCGCGCGCGCCGTCACCGTGGTGGGTGTGGTGGAGCGCCTGCAGACGCCGAACGCGCAGGTCGGCATCGAGGCCGACTATTCCAGCATCGCGCCGGTGCGCAATACCGGCTGGGGTAGATCGCGCTTCACCATCCGCGCCGAGCCGGGCCAGCGCGAGCGCGTACTCATGGAGGCGGAGGAAGCCCTGCTCAAGCTGGAGAACAAGCAGGTGGTAGTCGAGAGCACGACAATGGAGGGGCATCGCGCCAACCGCTACCGCGCCGACCATGCGCTGGCGTGGATGCTGATCACGGTCAGCGTGCTGCTGCTGCTGGTGACGGCCAGCGGCGTGGTGGGCATGGCCAGCCTGTGGGTGACGCAGCGGCGCAAGCAGATCGGCGTGCGGCGCGCGCTCGGTGCGCGCCGCATCGACATCCTGCGCTATTTCATCACCGAGAATGTGATGATCACCAGCGCCGGCGTCGCCAGCGGCCTGCTGGGCGCACTCGCGCTCAACCATCTGCTGGTCAGCAAATTCGAGATGGAACGTCTGCCGGCCGGCTATCTGCTGGCGGGGGCTGGCCTGTTCTGGCTGCTGGGCATTGCCGCCGTGTATGGACCGGCCTGGCGCGCGGCCTCGATTTCGCCGGCGCTGGCCACCCGCAGCGCCTGATGTGATGCTATGCTGCCGCCATGCCTACCGTACTGATTATTGACGACAATGCCGCCGTCGGCGTGGCGCTCGAAGTCCTGTTTTCCCTGCATGACATCGCGGCGCTGCACGCGGCCTCGCCGGCCGAAGGCCTGGCCGTGCTGGAGCAGCGCGGCGCCAGCATCGACCTGGTGCTGCAGGATATGAACTTCACGGCCGACACCACCTCGGGCGAGGAGGGCGTGGCCCTGTTCCGCGCCATCCGCCGCCTGCATCCGGACCTGCCGGTGATCCTGCTCACCGCCTGGACCCATCTGGACGCGGCGGTGGACCTGATCAAGGCCGGCGCCGCCGATTACCTGGCCAAGCCCTGGGACGACCAGCGCCTGATCGCCACGGTGCAGAACCTGCTCGAACTGGGACAGGCCAACCGCGCCTTGCAGCAGTTGCGCCAGGGCGAGCTGCGCCAGCGCCGCGAACTGGAACGCTACGATCTGCGCGGCATGGTGTTCCAGGACGCGGCCACCGAGCGCGTGGTCAGCCTGGCCTGCCAGGTGGCGCGCGCCGACGTGCCGGTGCTGATCGCCGGGCCGAACGGCGCGGGCAAGGAACGCATCGCGGAAATCATCCAGGCCAATTCGGCGGTGCGCGACGGCCCCTTCGTGGTGCTCAATTGCGGCGCCCTGCCGTCCGAGCTGATCGAAGCGGAACTGTTCGGCGCCGAAGCCGGCGCCTACACCGGCGCCTCCAAGGCGCGCGAGGGCAAGTTCGAGGCCGCCGATGGCGGCACCCTCTTCCTCGATGAAATCGGCAATCTGCCGCTGGCCGGGCAGATGAAGCTGTTGCGCGTGCTGGAGACGGGACGCTTCGAGCGCCTCGGTTCCAACCGCGAGCGCCAAGTCAAAGTGCGCGTGATCAGCGCCACCAACGCCGATCTGCCGGCGATGATACGTCAAGGCAGCTTCCGCGAGGACTTGTTCTACCGCCTGAACCTGATCGAGCTGCGCCTGCCGCCGCTGGCCGAACGTCCGGCCGACATCCTGCCGCTGGCGCGCCACTTCCTCGGCGCGGACAAGCACCTGCAACCGGCCGCCGAAGCGGCCCTGCTGGCGCATGGCTGGCCGGGTAATGTGCGCGAGCTGAAAAACGTGATGGCGCGCGCCAGCCTGCTGGCCAGCGGCGACAGCATCAAGGCCGCCGACCTGGGACTGCCAGCCGCCACGGCGAGCCAGGCGTCCAGCATGCCGGGCAGCGCCGCCAGCGAGGCGGAGCCGAGCCGCGAAGACATCGTGGCCGCCCTGGGCCGCGCCGGCGGCGTGGTGGCGCAGGCCGCCGCCGAGCTGGGACTGTCGCGCCAGGCGCTATACCGCCGCCTCGAACGCCTGGGCATCGCCCGCGCCTGATGCCGATGCCAGAGAACACGGAGACGCCACAGCCGGCCGCGCCGGGCGCCGGGCGCGCGGCGGCAGCGGACGGGAAGGCGGTCGCGCCGGCAAGGCGCCGTATGCGCCTGTCGCTGCTGACGCGCTGGACGGCCTTGGTCGCCACCCTGCTGACGGTGGGCATCCTGATCGCGCTCGGGCTGATGCGGCTCTTGCCGGACAATCCCGGCATGGTGCTGGCCATCTGCCTGCTGTGCGTGCTGCCGCTGTCGATCATCACGATTCGCGCCCAGTTGCAGCATATGCTGTCGCTGTTCCGCGCACTGACCGGGACGGTGACCGCCTACCGCGACGGCGACTTTTCCTTCAGCCTGCACTGGCAGCAGAACGATGAGCTGAGCGATCTGGTCACGGCCCATAATGCGCTGGGCGATGTGTTGCGCGAGCAGCGTCTGGCCCTGGTGCAGCGCGAGCTCCTGCTCGACACCATGGTGCAGAACACGCCGGTCGCCATGCTGCTGCTGCGCGAGGCGCAGCAGGTGGTGTTCGCCAATATCGCGGCGCGCCAGTTGCTGAACGAGGGCAAGCGGCTGGAAGGCCACCGCTTGGCCGACATCCTGGCGCGCAGCGCGCCCGCCCTGGGCGACGCGCTGGCGCGCGGCGGCGACGGCCTGTTTACCAGCGGCGAAGGCGAGGAGGAGGAAGTATTCCACCTGGCGCGGCGCGGCTTCAGCCTGAATGGACGCAAGCACGAACTGCTGCTGGTGCGCCAGCTGACGTCCGAGCTGCGGCGTCAGGAAGTGCAGACGTGGAAAAAGGTGATCCGCGTGATCAGCCATGAACTGAACAATTCGCTGGCGCCATTGACCTCGCTGGCCAACTCCGGGGCCGAGCTGGTACGGCGCGGGCAGACCGAGCGCCTGCCGCAAATCCTCGGCACCATCGAGGAGCGCACGCGCCATCTGGAAAGCTTCATCCTCGGTTATGCGCGCTTTGCCAAGCTGCCGGCGCCGCGCCTGGAGTCGCAGGATTGGTCCCATTTCATGGCGCGCCTGGGCCAGCAGGTGCAATTCCAGCTGCTGGGCGAATTGCCCGCCGAGCCTTGCTGCTTCGATGCGGCGCAGCTGGAACAGGCGCTCTTGAATCTGCTGAAGAACGCCCATGAATCGGGTTCCGCGCCAGACGCCGTCGCGCTGGACCTGCGCCGCGTACAGGGGCTGGTCCGCATCGAGGTGCTGGACCGCGGGCCGGGCATGAGCGAGGCGGTGCTGACCAATGCCCTGGTGCCCTTCTATTCGACCAAGCGCAGCGGCACGGGCCTGGGCCTGGCGCTGGCGCGCGAGATCGCCGAAGCCCATGGCGGGCGCATCGCGCTGGCCAACCGCGAGGGCGGCGGCCTGGCCGTCACCTTGATTTTGCCGCTGCCGCCAGCCTGATTTGCCACCAGGAAATACCATTCCTATTGGAATCAATAGTCAATAAAATATTGACAATATCACGGTGATAGCGTACCTTTGCGCCTCGAAAGTAGTATTGCAACAATAAATCATTTCTGTTAGGAAATTAAATGAACTTCAAAGCAATTGCAGTCGCAGCCGCTCTGCTGGCTTCCGTGGGCGCAGCCCAAGCGGACAACATCAACAAAGACGTCAACCTGACCGGCGGCCCAGTCAAGTTCACCACCGACTTCGGCACCTCCCACGTGAACGGCCTGTTCACCGACACCTTCACCTTCAAAGGCTACAACGGTAAAGGTCTGGCAGCTGGCTTCTTCACCAACTTCACCGCCTTCGGCACCGACATCGACTTCACCAGCGCCACGCTGAACGGCATCTCCCTGGATGTGGAAAACATCAAGAAGTACTCGGGCGCCAGCTTCGACAACGTCGGCTTCGACGGCGTGCTGACCCTGGTGGTTTCCGGTGTTTCGAAAGGCGCCGCCAGCTACTCCGGCACCCTGGACCTGGTCGCCGCACCAGTACCAGAGCCAACCACCTACGGCATGATGCTGGGTGGCATGGGCGTGCTGGCCTTCCTGGCACGCCGCCGCAAGCAAGGCTAATCCAGCCTGACGGCACGGGGCGCTGCGGCGCCTCTCCCAAAAAAGGGACGCTACGGCGTCCCTTTTTTTCGCCCCAACAGCCCAGCCCGTGTCCACCTTGGTGCCAGGCACCACGGTGGACCCGGACTCGGCTCTTAGCTGGTAAACTGCCGGCCATGCAGAAACTCCGCTTCGACCAGCCCGGCCACCCTCCCGCCACCATCACCGAATTCGAGGGCGTGCGCTCGCTCCACCTGGGCACCTCCTGGGTGCAGGGCGCGATGCGCCTGGCGCGGCCCGACGCCATCGAACTCGAATACGTGCAGATGATGATGATGTGGATGCTGTTCCTGCCGCAGCCGCGCCATATCGTGCAACTTGGCCTGGGCAGCTCGGCCCTGACCAAGTTCTGCTACCACCGCTTCCCGCAGGCGCGCGTGACGGCCGTGGAGCTCAATCCGAACGTGATCGCCATCTGCGGCGCCCTGTTCGGCCTGCCGCCCAATGACGATCGCCTGAACGTGCTGGAAATGAATGCGCTGGACTTCGTCATGAATCCGGCCAACCGCAATAGCGTCGACGTGCTGCAGGTCGACCTGTACGACGAGGAAGCGCGCGGCCCGGTGCTCGACACGCCCGAGTTCTACCAGGCCTGCTACGACAGCCTGACGGCTGACGGCATCATGACCACCAATGTGTTCGGCGACTTCCCCAACTACGATAAGAACCTGCAGGCCATGGAGCTGGTGTTCGACGCGGTGGTGTGGCTGCCCGAGGTGCACGACGCGAATATCGTGGTGATCGCCTTCAAGCAAGCGCCCTCGCTCGATTTCAGCGTGCTGTACGAGCGCGCCGGCGCCATTAAGAAGAGCATGAACCTGCCCGCCAAGTCCTGGGTCAACGGCTTGAAAGAGTGGATGCTGGACCAAGAGTAACAAAAATTTCCGCCGATCTAAGACCGGCGGCATTTCTCAGCTCAGCCATGGTTTGTCGCGTAAACGCCGCAAACAGCAGACCGTTTTGACGAGGATCATGGCGATCCGCCGTTGAGAATACGGCATTTCTTCGTATAAATCACGAAATATTGCGTAAAGTGCATATAACGCAACAGCACTGTTGCGCGCGCCTTCTCGCCCTCCCATCCCCCACTGTAGTATTTCCTCGGCACTGACAGTCGATCAGTCCACCGCTTGCTTCCCCTTGTTCAATAAAACCATGAGAGAACGGTCCATGAAGAAAGCACCAACGCCCCAGCTGTCCGCCCCCTTCCAACGCACCCTTCTGGCCAGCGCCCTGCTGCTGGCCTGTAGCCAGGCCTTCGCCCAGTCCCAGCCGCCCGCGTCCGGCGACAATCAGACCGTGGTCGTGCTGGGTTCGCGCTCGACCGCCAAGACCGCGCTCGATACCTCGTCCCCGGTTGGCCTGATCAATATGAAGGATATGCAGACGGCCGGGCCGCTGGAGCTGGGCAAGCTGCTGCAGACGCTGGACCCTTCTTTCAACTTCTCCTCGACCTTCATCAGCGACGGCACCGACATCATCCGTCCCGCCACCCTGCGCTCGCTCGGCCCCGACCAGCTGCTGGTGCTGGTGAACGGCAAGCGCCGCCACCAGCAGGCGCTGGTCAATGTGCAGCAGACCGTGGGCCGCGGTTCGGCCGGCACCGACATCAACGCCATCCCGCTGTCGGCCATCCACCATATCGAGGTGCTGCGCGACGGCGCCGCCGCCCAATACGGCTCGGACGCCATCGCCGGCGTGATCAATATCGTGCTGAAATCGAATGTCGGCGAAACCGCCGTCAGCGCCACCATCGGCACCACCAAGGAAGGCGACGGCGACCTGTATTCGGGCAGCGTGAACCGCGGCTTTGCCCTGGGCCAGGACGGCGGCTTTATCAATCTGACGGCCGAGGGCCGCAAGCGCGGCGAAACCAACCGCGCCGGCATCGACATCCTGCGCGCCGATCCGCCACGCGTGACCCAGCGCATCGGCGACAGCGACGCCAAGGACGCGTACCTGTGGTGGAATGCCGGCCTGCCCATCGACAAGGAGAGCGAGTTCTACGCCTTCGGCGGCGTCTCCAAGCGCAAGGGCGATTCGGCCGGCTTCTATCGCGGCATCCTCGACAAGAGCGACAACCGCATGGTGCCGGAAGTCTATCCGAACGGCTATCTGCCGAATATCCGCACCACGGTCAAGGATCTGTCCTTCGCCTTCGGCTACCGGCGCGACCTGCCCAAGGACTGGAAGCTCGACCTGAGCATCAACCATGGCCGCAGCGAGCTGGGTTTCCATGAAAAGCAAACCATCAACGTCAGCTACTTCTATGAACCGCTGCCCGGGGCGAATATACCGCCCGGCACGTTCGACCGCAGCAAGGTGTATGGCGCGTCGCCGCTGGAAGCCGATACCGGCACGCTGAAGTTCGACCAGACCACGCTGAACCTCGATATCAAAGGTCCGGTGCACGTGGGCGGCGCGGAAATCTTCCTTGCCTCCGGCTTCGAGTACCGCCAGGATAACTACCAGATCGTCGCCGGCGATCCGGTGTCCTACCAGTTCGGCCGCAGCAACGATCCGAAGAAGGAAATCCTCACGCCGAGCGGCTCCATGGCGCCGCCGGGCACCCAGGGCTTCCCCGGCTACACCCCGGCCACCGCTGTCGATAATGGCCGCCACAATATCGCCCTGTACCTGGACGCCGAATACCGTCCGGTGCCGAATCTGCTGCTGGCCGGCGCCGTGCGCTACGAAAAATATTCGGACTTCGGCAACACCACTACCGGCAAGATCAGCGCGCGCTGGGACCCCTCCAAGCAGTTCGGCCTGCGCGCCAGCGCTTCCACCGGCTTCCGCGCGCCGGGCGTGCAGCAGGAGTTCTACAGCTCCGTCTCGACCAACCTGAATGTGGATGGCTCGCTGACCGAAACCCTGACCGCGCGCCAGAACAGCGCCGTCACCAACGCGCTCGGCATCAAGCCGCTGAAAGAGGAAACCTCGCGCAACGCCAGCGTCGGCATGGTGCTGCGCCCGGCGCAGAACATGTCGCTGACGGCCGACCTGTACCAGATCAAGATCAAGGACCGCATCGTGTTCTCCAGCGTGATCGAGCCGGAGAAAGGCGGCGGCCCGATCGCCAATGTGCTGATCCCGCTCAAAGTCGGCCAGGCCCAGTTCTTCACCAACGCCATCGACACCACCACGCGCGGCCTGGACATCGTGGCCGACCACACCACGAAATTCAGCGGCTCGACCCTGGTGCTGTCCGGCCAGCTGGGCTTCAACAAGACGGAAGTGAGCAAGCGCCATTCGCCATCCAGCCTGCTGAGCGGCGACCTGCTGTTCGACAAGGCGCAAGTGACGCTGCTGGAACACGGCCAGCCGCGCCGCCACCATGTGCTGGCCGCCGACTACAGCACCGGCCCCTGGAACTTCAATGCGCGCGCCAACTACTACGGTTCGGTGCAGGCCGAGTTCTTCAGCCCGCTGCAGACCTGGGAAGCCAAATGGCTGCTCGATGTCACCGGCCGCTACAACTTCAGCAAGAAAACCAGCCTGACGGTCGGCGTCAACAATGTGTTCGACACCTACCCGTCGGAATGGACCAATGGCGGCAACTTCCCTAAACTGGGCTTCAAGTATTGCTGGGAAACCTGTCCGTTCGGCGTGAACGGACGCTCGATGTACGCCCGTTTCGACACCGTGTTCTAAGCAGCGTTCAAGCCTTGCGGTTGGCGGCGTAGGCCGCCATGTGGACGATCGCCGCCAACCGCTTCACCAGCCCTTCCATCGCCTCGGCCGGCACCTGGGCGTAGCCCAGCATCAAGCCATTCCATTCCGTCCTGCCGCCGATCGCATGGCGGCTCAAGGCATTCACGCAAATCCCCTCTTCCATCGCGCGGCGCGTGATTTCCACGTCGGATAAGGCCGCGTCGCGGAAACGCAGCGACAAGTGCATGCCGCTCGATGCGCCATGCACTTCGGCGATCTTGCCCAAATGAGTTTGCAGGGCCGCCACCAGTGCGTCGCAGCGCTGGCGGTACAGGCGGCGCATGCGGCGCAGGTGCAGGGCAAATTGGCCGCTGCGGATGAATTCCGCCAGCGCCAGCTGTTCCACGCCGCGGCCGCGCAGCGATGATTGCGCGCGCAGCATCGCCATCGCCACGCTCAGCCTCTTGGGCACCACGATGTAGGCGATGCGCAGGGCCGGGAACATGGTCTTGCTGAAGGTGCCAAGATAGATCACCGGCGCGTCAGGCGCCAGTCCCTGCATGGCCGACAGCGGCGCGCCGTCGTGGCGGAATTCGCTGTCGTAATCATCCTCCAGGATCAGGGCGCCGGCACGGCGCGCGCCTTCGATCAGGGCCAGGCGGCGCGGCAGCGAGAGCACGCTGCCGATCGGATACTGGTGCGAAGGCGTGACATAGACCAGGCGCGGCGGCCGTTCGCGCCAGTCGCGCGCTGTGGGGGCGATGCCTTCCTGGTCGACGGCAATGCCTTCGATCTTGAGCGTGGCGGAACGGAAGGAAGCCAGCGCGCCGCTATAGCCTGGGTTCTCGATCCACACCGTGTCGCCGGCGTCGGCGCAGGCCTGGGCGCACAAGTCCATCGAGCTCTGGCTGCCGTCCGTGATGAAGACCTGGCTGGCGTCGCACACCACGCCGCGCGAAGCGCGCAGGTGGTCGGCGATGGCTTCGCGCAACGCCGCTTCGCCCGCCGCTTCCGCGTAGTTCAGCTGCGCCGGACCGGCGGCACGCCAGGCGCGGTCCAGCATGCGCCGCCACAGCGTGATCGGGAAGTGCTCCAGGTCCGGCACGCCGGGGGCGAAGGCATCGCTGCGGTTGGAGGCGTTGTGCAGCGGCCGCAGGTCGTGCACCCGGCGCGACAGGCTGACCTGGGGAATCTCGGCGCCGCGGCGCGCCGCGTCATCGGGCGCAATGCCGGCCACGATGGTGCCGCGCTTACCGCTGGTGACGAAACCTTCGCTGGCCAACTGCTCGTAGGCATACAGCACGGTATTGCGCGCCACGCCAAGTTCGCTGGCCAGGGTGCGCGTGGCCACCAGGCGCGTGCCAGCGGCCAGCGTGCCGCCGCGGATGGCCGAACGCAGGCATTCATGCAGCAGGCGCTGGCGCGGCCAGCCGCGGTGGGCGTGCTCGCGCGCGAAGTTTTCGATCAGCAGGGTGTAATCCATGGCATCGTGGTTCTAAAAAATTATGCATTGCTGGACCTGTTGCTAGAGCCAGGGCAGCCATTATATTGTGCCTTCCTGGCAAGCCGCCAAGCCCATGATTCCAACCGAGGAGAAAATGAACCAGCCGTCCGCCCCCAGCCAGCGCACCCGCGTCCGCCGCAGCGCCAACTACGCCGCCTACGACCAGGCCAGTGTGCACGCCATCGTCGATGCCGCCTACATCTGCCATATCGCCTTCCAGGATGCGCACGGCGCGCACTGCATTCCCACCGCCTGCTGGCGCGAGGGCGATCATCTGTACATCCACGGCTCAAACGGCAGCCGCATGGTGAAGCAGCTGCTGGAACAGGACAGCTGCGTGACGATCACCCATCTGGATGGCCTGGTGCTGGCGCGCTCCGCCTTCAACCACACGATGAACTACCGCTCGGTCATGATTTACGGCCGCTTCGAGATCGTCGAGGGCGAGGCCAAGCGCAGCACCATGGACGTCTTCATGGAACGGCTGGTTCCCGGCCGCCAGCACGAGACGCGGCGCGGCAACGACAAGGAATTCGCCGCCACCACCGTGCTGCGCATCGCGCTCAACGAGGCGGCTTGCAAGACGCGCAGCGGCGGCCCGAACGACGACGAGGAAGACATGGGCATCCAGGCCTGGGTCGGCGAGCTGCCCTTCAAGCAGGTGCCGGCCGCGCCGGTGCCGGCCGCCGACTGCCCGGTGGCGGCGCCGGACTACGTGCGGCGCTGGGGCGGCGAAGCCGGGTAACACGGCCGTGGGATGGACGGCCGCTTCCCTGCCGCGAATCCCCTTGACCCGCCTCCGCACTTGGCCGATGATCGCGCAGGCGGCCGGTTTTCCCGGCCGCCGAACCCACATCAAGCAACGCTCCCCGAGCATCAATAATAAGGAGGTTCTGCATGAAGCATTACGTTCTGGCCGCTGTTCTGGCCTGCGGATTTACCGGCGCCGCCGTCGCCGACGAAGCCTTGAAAGCCGCCATCGCCAGCGGCACGCGCACGCCCGCCAATGTGCAGCGCGACGCCGCCCGCCACCCTTACGAAACCCTGAACTACTTCGGCATCAAGCCGAATATGACGGTGGTCGAGCTGGCCCCCGGCGGCGGCTGGTATACCGAAATCCTCGCCCCCTACCTGCGCGACAAGGGCAAGCTGATCGCCGCCGGCAATACCCCGAACTCGGCCAGCGAAGCGGTGCGCCGCAACGCCACCCGCTTCCAGGAAAAGCTGAACGCCAAGCCGGACGTTTTCGGCAAGGTGCAGCTGGGCGCCTTCGAGCCGCAGAACGGCGTCTACAACTTCGCGCCCAAGGGCAGCGCCGATATGGTGCTGACCTTCCGTAACATCCATAACTGGGCCGAGTCGGGCGACGAGAATATGAAGAAGCTGTTCGCCAGCGTCTACGACAGCCTGAAACCGGGCGGCATCTTTGGCGTGGTCGAGCATCGTCTGCCGGCCAACCGTCCCGCATCCGAGCAGACCTCGTCCGGCTATATGCACGAGGCCTATGTGATCAAGCTGGCCGAAAGCGTGGGCTTCAAACTGGCGGGCAAATCGGAAATCAACGCCAATTCGAAGGACAAGGCCGACCACAAGGGCGGCGTGTGGGCGCTGCCGCCCACCTTCACCAACAAGGATGAAGACCGCGCCAAATACGCCGCCATCGGCGAGAGCGACCGCATGACGCTGAAATTCGTCAAGCAGTAATGCCGCCCGGGAGAAGGGATGCGCTAACATGAGAGCATGACAGCCACCCTTCTCCGTACTGCCATCCCCCTGCTGCTGCTCGCCTTCTGCGGCGTTCTGGATGCAGCGCCAGCTCCCCTGCGCATCGTGCTGCCGATGATCCATCCCAGCGCGCAGGAGCACGCCCACTACTTTCCCAAGCTGCTGCGCCTGGCCTTGGATAAAACCGCCACCACCGATGGCCCCTACACCCTCGAACATTATCCGCACGAGCTGACCAGCCCGCGCCAGCAGACGGAAATCAAAAAGGATGGTGTCATCAATGTGATGTGGGACGGCAGCAACCCGCAGCGCGAACGCGAGCTGCTGCCGGTGCGCGTCTCCCTGCTGCACGAGCTGAACGACTACCGCGTCTTCCTGATCCGCGCCGACCAGCAGGAACGCTTCCGCGCCGTGCGCACGCTGGACGATCTGCGCCAGTTGAAGGCCGGCGTGGGCGTGAACTGGCCATCGGCCGATGTCCTGCGCCGCAACGGCCTGCCGGTCGTCACCTCGATCAGCTACGAATCGCTGTTTCCCATGCTGGTGGTGAAGCGCTTCGACTACCTGCCGCGCGGCGCGCATGAAGCCTGGGGCGAGCAGGAACTGCATGCCAAGGAGGGGCTGGTGCTGGAGTCCACGATCTTCCTGCACTACCGCGTGCCGCACTACTTCTTCGTCAGCCAGGCCAATCCCCGGCTGGCCGAGCGCATCGAGCGCGGCCTGAAGCTGGCGCAGAAGGACGGCAGCTGGGACAGGCTATTCAACAGCATCCCCGCCTTCCGCCGTGGCCAGGCCGAGATCAATGCGCACAAGCGGCGGGTGTTCGAGCTGCAGGCGGCGGAGTGACGCCTGCCCTGCAAGCATCCTAGCGCACGTTGCCCAGCATCTCGCGCAGTTCGAGGCGGTTATACGCCACGCGCAACGCATCGCGCGCGCTGACCTCTTTCTTGTTCACCAGCTGCAGCAGCACCTCGTTCAACGGCCGCGACATATTGTCTTCCTTGCGCTTCATGTAGTCGGCGATCATGTGCAGCTTGTCCGGGTCGGTGATATAGGGCGCGATCTGCTGGTTGTGGTTGAACACCATCTCGCTGGCCAGCACGTAATCGCCGCCATCCTCGGACGGCAGCAGGCTCTGGAAGACGACCCCGAGCAGGGAGCTGGCCAGCATGGCCGAGCGCTGGCCGCGCTGCTCCAGCGGGAAAAAGCTGAGCAGCTTGCTGATGGCGCCGATCGCATTGCCGGTATGCATGGTCGCCAGCACCAGGTGGCCCGACTCGCCCGCGTGCAGCACGGTTTCGGCCGTGTCGTAATCGCGGATCTCGCCCACCATCAGCACATCGGGCTTCTGGCGCAGCGCTTCGCGCAGGCCGCTGGAGAAACTGGCGGTATCGACCGGCACTTCTTTTTGCGAGACGATCGACTGTTTACGCTGCAAAGCATATTCAATCGGCTCCTCAATTGTCACGATATGGCCATTGCGACTTGCATTAATGTAGTCAAGCATGGCCGCAATCGTCGTGGTTTTACCAGAACCGGTCGGGCCTGTCACCAGAATTAAACCCTTATTTGATTCAAGCATGGTGCGCACATACGACGGCAATCCGGTCTGCTCGAGCGCCAGCGGTTCAAGCGGCAGGCGGCGCACCGATAAGGCCACTTTGGTGCCAGCCCCCAGGCGGTAAATATTGCAACGCAGGCGGCAATTCGGCAGCAGGAAGGGACGGTCCAGCGCCTTTTCCACGATTTTATCTTCCCAGTCCTCGTCGATGCTATCCAGCAAAGGCCGCAGATCGCCAAGGGTCAGCGGCGCATCGTGGAACGGTTGCCAGCCGCGTGGCGTTTTAACCATAGCCTGCGCGCCCTGCTCCAAATGAATGTCGGAAAAGCACTGCTGCCCGCCAACCAGTTGCATGAACTTCTGCTGAAAATCACTGGCACTCGAAAGTTCGTTGGACATCAGGTTCCCCTCTAAAATGAAATGGATTCAAGCCACGCAATTCTACACAGGACTGCACCAAAATCGCACACTCGTCTCATATTGATGAATGTGTGCACGATTAAAACAAGCTCCGTAAATGAGCAGGTTTGGTTTACTATTACTTAACTACATTTTGCTAAATGCCAATTACTAAGTTGCAAATTATAAGTTGTAAATAACAAGCCAATGCCGCGCCTAACCGCCCGGCGGCAGGTGGGGAGGAGTGCGGTAAAAGAGCCGTTTAAAGCGGCCTTCAAAAACAATAAGTTTGGAAAAACATGAAAATCGCATGCCATACTCAAAATGCCGCAGTATCCGAACAATTGAAGAACGTCCTCACCAGCGCCGGTTTCGAGGTGCAGCTGTTTTCCTCGGAAGCGGCGCTGCTGCGTGGCGTGCGCCGCGACGAGGTGGACCTGATTCTGATCGACCTGGCGCAAGAGCCGGACGCGGACAACAGCACCCTGTCCTGGCTGAACATGCGCAGCGGCGACGCGACTCCTGTGATGATACTGTCGCCGCTGGACAACGCGGAGCTGGCGGCCCTGATGCTCAACGCCGGCGCCGACGAATTCGTGCGGCGCCCCTTCGCCGTGGTGGAGCTGGTGGCGCGCGTGAATGCCCTGCTGCGCCGCAACGGCACCCCGCACCAGCGGCGCAGCATCGAGTTCGCCGGCTATACGCTGGAGCACGATAGCGGCCGCCTGTTCTTCCTCGGCCAGCTGATCGAACTGACGCCGCGCGAATTCAGCATGGCCTGGCTGTTCTTTTCCTCGCCCGGCGTGTACATCTCGCGCAGCACTATCGGCGCCGTGATCTGGAGTACCGACAGCGAGGTGGCCGGCCGCACCATCGAGCAGCACGTCTACAAGCTGCGCAAGAAGCTGCAGGTCGGCGACAAGCGCATGGTCATGATCCGCACTGCCTACACGCAGGGCTATCGTCTGGAGCTGTGCGCGCCGGAATAGCGCGCGCCGCTTATTGCGCCATGCCGTCATTGGCCGTCTCCTGTGCCGCCAGAACCGCTTTCGGCAGGTTCTTGTGCACCTTCATTGCATACTTGATGCGCAGCGCAGGGCTGCGCGCGTTGTAGGCGCCCACCGCTTCCCACGTTACGCCCATGCGCTGCATGTTCTGCGACAGGATCCAGGCTCCGACCTGAATGCTGGTGCAGGCGTCGTACAAATCCTTTTCCTCCAGCCCATGCTTGCGCAGGGTCGGCAGCCAGCTGCTGTTGATCTGCATCAGGCCGATGTCGTAGCTGCCGTTCTTGTTGCGGTTGATGGCAGCGGGATTCAGTCCCGACTCGGTCTTGGCGATGGCGTACAGCAGGTGCGGATTGACGCGGTACCAGGCGGCCGCCTCTTCCCAGCATGCCTGCGCGGGCAGGCATAGCAGGGCGAGGGCGGCAGCCAAGGCCATTGCGCGCCGTTTACCTGGCAGCATTGATGTCATCCCGTCCATTCGCGTAGTGGAATCTATTGTCAGTGCCGCAAATCAGCGGCCTGGTAGCGTCATCCATCGCGATGGTGCCGTGTGGGTAGTAGAGGACCTCTTTTTGGTCATACGAACTCCACTTCAGGTAATTGCACCGTCCGCCCGGCGACTGCCGGTCCGACAGGGTGATGGTTGGCGATCCCATCCAGACTGATGCCTCGACGATGCTGGCTTCCAGCCCACGCCCCACCTTGGCTTCACGCGCCACTTCCAGATTTCGTCGCGCGATCAGGTTCTTGGCGCTTTCGATATGGTCTGCGGCATGGATGCCGCCATCCGATTCAATGTGATTAGTCGCGTGCAGGTCCCGCGCCTTCACGCGTCCAGGCACATCGAGATTGCCATCCTGGTCCACCGCCAGCGCCACCCATGCGCTGCCGTTGAAGGTGAAGGCGCGGCTCAGATTCTTCACCATGCGCACGTCGCCAATACTGCTGCCTGACGCTGGTAAATCAGCCCATGCCATAACCGGTTCACGCCAAGAAGAAGCCGAGCGCCACTTGCCACTGCCGTCGCAGGTAAGCAGGGTAAGCGAACTACGGTCCATTGCCAGAGCCACGTCATTGGAATCGTAGGCACATGTCTCGCCAGTGGCGGCAAGCGCCTTGCCGCCCAGGCGCAACGGCGTCGTCATGCGGTTCAAATCCGGTCGGCCTGGCACTGCGTCACGGTAAAGAAAGTCGGCCCTCATCTGGCTTGCTGCGTCATAGAACAGATTCGACACCAGATGGCCCGCATCCGCGGCATTGCCTTGCAACACCGCTGTCGAACCACCGGTACAGACCTTACCGCGATAAGGGTCGGTAGGCATGCGCCACGATGCACCACGCGCCACACCTGGTTCGCGTGCGGAGATATAGCCGCTACCCATCCCTGCATGCATGGACGCCGCCGCCAGGTCTTTCTCACCAATCGCGCTGCCGCCGCTTGTAACAACCAGCGCATCGAAACGTCCCTGCGGATTGGCAGGATCGGGCTGGCGGATCAGCAGACAGGTATTCTGCTGATAAGCATTCTTGTCTGCAAATCCCGCCGGGAGGAAGCGCCCAGCACGCATCTGCTCCAAGCTGACCGCCAGCACCGTGGATGGGGATGCGGTGTTGTTCTTAATGGTGTCATAGTTGGCCTCGATATAGCGCTTAGCTGCATGCACGACCTGAGACTGATAGTACGCCGCCTGCTGACTTTGCAGATCGTCGATTGAGGCATCGGCCATGCGGCTCAGGCCCACCATCAGCAAGGCCCCGATACCCAGCGCACCCAACACCTCGATCAGACCCACGCCTGATTGTTTGCGGAGCGTCCTCATAGCGACACCGCCAGCCAGACAGGTGCGCCATCCGGTACTCCCTTGCCGATCAACGCCGACAGGGAGATACCCGTGTCGCCATAAATCGGCGATTGCAGATTGGACGAGCCAATGCGGTAACTGCCCGCCAGTATCGAGTTGCGAGACAAGTGCACGATTTCACTCGTTATCTCGCGCCGCGGTAATTTCTGAGCGTAGATATAGATGGTGCCGTTGGTATCGCGATAGTTGGCCCAGGGCGGCGATGGCGGTGCGTCAAGCACTGCCCAGTCGCGCAGCATGTGTCTATCCCTCAACGTGGACAGGCTGACGCTGGTTGATAGCTCGTTATACTTGCGGAAGTAGGCGACTACCGCGGTGCGGTAATTCGCCATGCTTTCCGCGCTGGCTTCCGTCAGATGCTGTTCCATGACTTCAGCCTGGCGGTTAGCCAGCACCGTGTAGCCGCCGGCTGCCGCCATCATTATGGTCAGTATCGCGATATTCCACATGCTGCCTCCTATGCTTTGCTTAGCTCAGCCGTCTCAAATGCTCGTGAATTTCAATTCATTTGCGCTATCGTTAGCACACATTTCGGCGGCTCGCGAAATAGAAATGGGGAAGGTCGTCTGGGTCTCATTTCCCAAAGTGATTCCAGACCATCCATTGCTGCCATTGAGCATGTTGATGCAGACGTCCTTGGGTACCTTAGGGTAGATAATCTGGAAACCGCCAGCGACAGCCGCTACAGACACGGTCCCGCCCCAACTATTCGCAAGTGCGACCTTGTTCTCGGTGCCGGTCCTCGCCAACGTACCCGGAACAGCATTTGCCTTAATCAGGTTTTCTATCATTCCCGTTTCCGTGTACAGTTGTCCAACATACAACTTACGCACGGCGGTGCGTAGGGCAACAGTTTCCTCAATAGCCTGATTTGTTTTTGCTCCAGTGAAGGCACCACCTAACAGCGATACGGCGCCCAACACCACCACCGCGGCAATGCCCAGGTAAGCGATGCCTTCCAACAGCGAAGCGCCGCGCTGGAGCTGAGGCAAAGTCAGCGGCTGCTGCGCCGAGCGGCGGGAATTGGTGAAAACAGGGGTTTGGTTCAGTTGGCACAGGTGGGTCATGATCAAGTCTCCAGTTCAGGTAAAGTCACACATAAATGCGCTGCGGGCAGCGCCTGATTCCATACTCAAAAAGGTCCGCGTCAACCTACTGCGCGGGTGGCATTCGCGATCTCCTGCTGAATGCCGAAAAAGCCGGTTACCAGCCATCCAATCACCAGTGCCAAAGTGACGATGGCGAAACCGTTCAACACCTTCATACGCAGAGCGACTGCCTCCACGCCTTCTTCCATCCATTCGGCTGCCAGCAGCTTCAGGGCCTCGGAAAAACCTTTGTACTCGGCATACACGCACAGGTCGTCGATGATGGCCGGCGAGGGGAAGCCATAGCCGGCATGGCGCAAGGCTTCGCCGCAATTGAGGCCGGAGCGCACGCCCATCAGGGCGCCGTCGAGCCGCTCGCGTAGCCAAGGCTGGGCCTTGAGCGAGAGCCGCGCCAACGACTTCTCCACCGTCACACCCGCCGCCTGCAGGGCCGCGAAGGCCAGCAGGAAGCCGCTGCCAGCGATCAAGCGGTAGATCGAGAACGGCGCGAAGCGGTCGAAGAACACGCGTACATTGCCGCGCCAGACCGGCAGCGAAAACAGCAGCGCGGCAATCAGCGCTACCGTGCCGCCCACGGCCAGCAGCATCCATTCCTGCACCCACACCGACATCTTGTACAGAGACAGTGCCGCACCATGCCAGCGCGTAGGGTCGGCCAGCTTGGTGAACTGCGGGATCACCATCGCGCCAAACAGCCAGATGTAAAGGGCGATCATGGCGACGACGGCCATCGGGTAGGCCAGGCCGCCGACGATCTCCGTCTTGATCTTGCGGCCGGCCTGCACCACCTCGATCAGGGCCATCAGGCTGCCCTCCAGGCGGCCCGACTGCTCGCCGGCCAGGATGATCATCTGCTCGGTATCCGGCACCCACCAGGCCAGACCGTCGGACAGCAGCTGGCCGTTCTGCACGGAGCGGCGGCAATCGTCGAGCACCATGGCCAGGGCAAAGTTGCCGTCCGGTCCCGTATTGCGGCGCGCCAGCTCTTCCAGGATGCGCAGCAGCGGTAAGCCGCCCGCCAGCATCTTGGCGATCTTACGGTAGAGGCGCACGCGCTGGTTGGCGGTGAATTGCGGGCGCGCCCAGTGGCGCATCAGATCAGCGCGCATCACAGCCCTCCTCCACCACGTGCAGGCGACGGCGCGCCAGTGCGGCGCCGGCGTTCAAATGGCCCAGCACCTGCTCAGCCATGCGCGGGTCGACCAGGCCGGTCGAGACTTTTTCGATCGCATGTTCCAGCATGGTGCGGCCGCCCAGGTCGCGCAGCCAGTAGCTCTGCGCCGCCGACTTCTCGCCGCGCCGGATGTAGTTGAAGAACTGTTCATCGGGCCTGATGACTTCGGCCACCACGGTGCGGCCGATGGTGCCGTGGCCACCGCAATGCTCGCAGCCCGGGCCCGTCACGAAGACGCGGCGCAGGTCGGCCACCACGTCGCGCAGGCGCCCCATCACGGCCGGCGGCAAGGATGCCCCCGCTTCCGCCAGCGGCACCTTGCAGTGCGGGCAGAGGGCCTTGACCAGGCGCTGGCTGATCAGGCCCGTCACCACCGTGTGGTCGGTGACCTGGCCTGGCGACAGCCCCAGGTCGAGCAGGCGGTCGGCGATGGCCAGCGCGCTGTTGGCGTGAACGGTGGTCCAGACCTGGTGGCCCGTCATGGCGGCGCGCACCGCGTTCTGGGCCGAGGCGCGGTCGCGCACTTCGCCCACCATGATGGTGTCCGGGTCGAGGCGCATGGCGTTGGCGATGGCGGCGGCGAACATGCGGGAACGCTCGTCCTCCGAACCGGCATTGGTGACCGCCGTCTGCACCGCGCCGTCAATCGGGTATTCGACCGGATCTTCGATCGTCAACACGTGACGCCGCCCCTCGGCCTCGGCGATCTGACCCGACAGCACGCGCTGCAGGGTGGTTGACTTGCCTGAGCCGGTGGGACCGCCAATGATGTTCATGCCAATCGGCTGTTCCTTCAACTGCTGCAGCATCTCGGCCTGCGCCTCGCTGAAACCGAGCGGACACAGTTCGCTGTCGCCCGCCTCCACGTACAGCAGGCGCAGCACCATCAGTGTTCCTTCGCTGGTAGGCACTGTGGCGATGCGCACGCCGTGCAGTTCGGGCGGCAGCTTGTCGCGGTCGGCGATGCTGGCGTCCTGGCGTTCGGTCGGCTTATAGGAACTGTCGGAAACCGAGGCCATGGCGCCGTACAGGGTAGCCAGCAGACGCTCACCATATTCGCGCGTCTGGCCGCCGACCGGGGTCAGGTCGCCGCGCACGCGGAACAGGATTTCGGTGGCGCGCTGGCGCACGCGGATGTGGATGTCGGAAGCGCGCGCCGCGCAAGCGCGGCTCAGCAAATCCTTGGCCGTCACCTGCATCATTGAATGTTCCTGGCGGCGCTCAGCCAGCGCACCGCCGCTGGCGTACAACTGGCGCAACTCGTCGATCTTGGCGTGTTCGACACGGAAAGGCTTTTGCATGCGCTGCAGGCGCGCCTGGTAAGACAGCACATGGACGTTCATATCCTGGCCCACGGCCACCAGCAGGCGGCCATCGGACAAGAGGCACAGCAGCTTGCGCTCCTCGGCGCTCGCCTCGAACTGCCCGGAATGGCTCAGCACCGTCGCGGCCTGGACCGACGCATCGGCAGGCGAGGCGGCTGACGCCAGGGCAGGCAAGGCAAGACGCAGCTTCATCGCGCGCCTCCACGCGCTGCCGGCGCCTGCATGGACAAGCCGGGGGAAGGCGTGGCCGGGTTGAAGGCGTTGACCTTTTGCGTATAGCCCGACAGGCGGATGCGCTTGCGGGCCGCCGTCAGCACCATCACCTCGTTGCTCTTGATCGAGAGGATGCGCATGCCGCCCGGCAGCGTGCTGCCGTTCTGTACCTCGACCATGCTGCCGTCGGCCATTTCCAGCGTGGCGAACATATTCTCGCCCACCCCCTCCACCGCACGCACCACCGGGTCGCCCACCACCGCCGTCTGCGTAATCATGGCGCCCACGGTCTGCTTGGCGGCAATCTCGTTCTGCTTGCTGATAATGGAAGACTGCACGTCCAGTTGTTTTTCGCGGGCACGCAGCAGCAGCGTTTCCGCCTCGATGCGGGTCAGGCTGGCGGCCGTGGTTTCGGCGCGTGCAGCGCCGGCCGGCAGCAAAGCGCCAGCGCTCAGAAGCAGCGCAAACATGGCGCGGCAGTATTGTTCGGATTTATTTTGCATAGATGACTCCTTCAAGTAACCACGCCATACCGCGATAACTGATTTTCTCGACACGCACGCCGGGACGCTGCAACACGGCGGCCAGCTGCTGGGGCGCGACGCCCTTGGCGTCGAGCTGGAAGCCGTAAGCCTGCCAGGCTGGCGCGCCGCCTTGCGGCGAGGCCGGCGGCACACTGCGTTTGTTCAGCCGCAGTTGCAGCCCCAGGCCCTGCATCTGCGCCAGTAGGGGCTCAACCACCTGCCGCTCGACCAGCAGCTCTTCGCCCTGGGCCTGCACCGCCACGGCCAGCGCCCCGCTCCATTGCGCCTTCTCGCCGCCGGCATCGATCACCGCCTGCGGCACCTCTTCGCGCAAGGTGGCCACCGTCGCCGCGCTGCGCGACCAGGCGTAGCTGAACTGGCCGCCCTGGCATACATACTCGTCCAGCTGCCAGCCGCCGGGGGTAAGGTGCTCCAGCCGATTGGCGCAAGCCTGCACCGTGGCCGCCGGCATAGGCTGAGTGGCCCAGGGCTTCTGCACGGTGGCCTGTTCCGCTTCACGCTGCGCCTGCAGGGCCAATTCCGCCGCGCGGCGCTGCGCCTGCCAATGCTGCCAGCCCAACACGCCGCCACCGACACCGACGCACAGGGCCACGCCGGCAGCCAGGCGCCACAGCTGGACGCGCTGCGGCGCGATCTGGCGCAGACGCCACCAGCGATGCACGCGCAGGCCGCCGTCCTTGCGCTGCGGCAGCAGGCTTTCGATGCGGCGCGCATTGAAGTTATGGAAGCCCTGCCCCGCCAGGCTTTCATCGCCGATGACGACATTCCAGCCGCCCAGCGCATAATCGCCATACAGGCGGTCCAGCACTTCCTCCTTGCTGCCGGCGAAATCGCCATTCGGCAGGAAGTTGGCGTCGCGCACGGCGAAGTAAGCCCACTGGCCGTCCGGCAAGGCCAGTGCCGCCAGCCAGTTGTGCACCGGTTGCAGCAAGCCGTCGTAGTAGGCGCCTTCCAGCGCCACGGTTTTGGAGACGGCCGCGCCCAGCGAATGCAAGGTACGGCCAGCGCTCTCGCTGCTTTGCGCATAACCGGCTTGCGCCGTGGACTGGTCGCGCCGCACTACCATCAGGTCGGAACCGATCTTGCGGCCCAGTTCCTTCGCCTCTTTATTCAGCTCGCGGGGGCGCGACAGCGACTGCCAGAACAAGCCGCAGACAAAGCGGGTCTTGTCGATCTGGAGAATATGGAGAGCCATGCGATGCTCCTCAGGCTCCGGCCATGGCCACTGGGGTGATCAGGATCACGATCACTTCCTTATTGCTCTTGGCCGCCACACCGCCGCCCAGCAGGAAGTTGGAAGCCTGGCCCACGCCCTGGCGATCCACGTTCTCGTCGGTCTGCTCGAAGCCGCCAATGACCAGCGTCTCGCCCGATTTCATCGACACGCGCTGCAGGAAGTTGCGGGTGTCGATTTCCGGCGATTCGATGCGGGTGCCGTTGGTACCCTCAATCGGGCGGATGCGGCGCAGGGTGGACATGTCGACCGAGAACTGCAGCATCACCGTGCCATTGTTCAGCACATGGGGCAGGATGCTCATATTGAAGCCTGCCGTCACCACGCCCGGCACCAAAGTGGTGGTGGCTCCCACTTGGGCCACGATGGAGGTCTGCGAACTTTGCAGATAGCTGGTCTGGCGCGCCACCTGCACCGGCACCGGCTGGTTGTTCAGCGTGACCACCGACGCCGTGGTCTGGCGCCGCACCTTGCCCTGTTCAGCCAGCGCTTTCATGATCAGCGAGCTGCCGGCGAATTTGGAATTGCCTACGATACCGGCGGAGAAGACCCCAGCAGCGTCGCTGGCACCGGCGAAGGTGTTCACCACGCCGTATTTGGTTTTCAGGTTTTTGTACACCAGGTTCCAGTTGATGCCATATTCGTCGCCCTGGTCCAGGTTGACCGACAACACGGTGACATTCATCACGATCTGGCGCGACAAGGCCTTGTTGGCGTTCTCCAGATAAGCGGCAATGCGGTCCAGCGTATCGGGCGTATCGACCACGGTGATCGATCCAGTGGCCGGCGCGGCCAGCACTTTGCCGTAAGGCGAAAGCATGAGTTTGACCGCGCTTTCGATGCCGGCGTATACCGACAGCTTGGAAACGACGCCGGTATTCTGGCTGTTGCTGGCGTTGACCGAGCTGCCGCCCGAGCCGCCGCCCGAACCGCCCGAACCCGAGCTGCCGGAACCGCCGCCAACGCCGCCGGTCGAAGCCGAACCGCTGGTCACATTAGCGGCGAAGGATGCGTCGCCGGGAACGGCGCTGATCTGGAAGGTGCGCGCATCGGTGTGATAAAACTGGATGACGCCGTCGCCATACTTCCACGACACGCCGAAGCGGGCGGCAACGGTATCGAGCATGCCTTTAAACGAGCCGTTTGCATACGTGAAGCGGATACCGCCTTGCAGATCGGGCTGGAAGCTGACGTTGGCGTCGCCGCCCGGGTTCTCGCCGCCATTCGCATTGGCGCCGCCCGCGCTAGCCGCGCCGCGTGGCGACATTTCCGCCAGCGCGCCCTCGCCCGGCGCTCCCGGCGGCAGCGGCAATACCGGCAAGCTGGAGGAAGGACGGACCGCGGGCAAGGCGGGCAGGCTGCCGCGTCCACGCTTGAACGAGCCAGCCGCGATGGTGGCGGCGTCGGCATTGACCCGGCTCGGAATGCCCGAGCGCAGCGTCAGGCGCTCCGCCAGTTCGGCCAGGGAGTGGATGCTGCGATCGAAGGTGGCCGGCTGATAGAACACCGGCGGCAGCGAGGGCTGGCCCAGCTTGACCACGTTTTTGCCGAGCCAGATACCGTCTTCATGCACCACGCGCGGCGCGGCGGGCATGACGGCGCCGCGCGCATTGTGGCCCACTTCCTTGACCAGGCCGGAGGTATTGGCGTCCGCATCGTCGATATTGGACGAGACGCGGTCCGCCAGGCCGGAGCAGCCGCTCAGGACCAGCATCGCACAGGCCAGCAGCGGCAGGCCGCGCTTGAGAGAGAGGCGGCGCATCATTGCACACCCCGGCCCATGATGCGCAACACTTTATTACCCTTGTAGAAAACGGCTTTCATTGGCATCTCCGCGCTATCCAGACTAGTGATGACGGTGCCGACGGCCTCCTCGAAGGAACCCGACACCGTGGTGCGTACCTGCACCGCATAATCGACCGGCAGCTCCCACAGCAGCTGCCATCCCGCCGCCGCCGCCCAGCGCGCCAGCGCCGCGTTCAGCGTTTGGTCGGAAGGGGCGATATCCCAGGCATCCTGCGCGGCGCGGACGGCCGGCAAGGTTGCCGCTACCGGCGCCGCCGCTGCCGCCACAGCGGCGCCACGCCCCTTGCCGGCATTCGCGGCACGCTGCGGCGTTTTGGCCAGCGCCACGCGTGGCTTGACCTTCTCCGGCTGGGACGCGGCAATTTGCGGCGCGGCCGGCTGCGATGCGGCCTGGGAAGCGGCAGCGGCCGGCGCCGCCGGCTGGCTGGCGGCTGGCGTGGCGGCCGGCTTGGACGCCGCCGGCTTGCCGGTTTCTACGGCGATGGCCAGTGCGCCGCAGCAAAGCGACAGGCCAAGTACCGCGCAGGTGCGCCTTGCGGCGCCATTCAATGTGGTGAGGCTCAAAGCATTCCTCCTGTGTGCCATCGCTGGCATGTGACATCAACAAAACCCGTGCTGCTCCCCTGAGCGCCTGCACAGCAAGCGTTACATGAGTGGAGAAAATATAGTCGAAAGTGCATTTTGAATTTCTCAACAAGGCTCAACAAAACGGCAGGCTTTTTGAGCTTTACCTGGCGACTTGCAAAACAGGATTAAATAAGCAGGTCTTTTTTCTCTAAAAATCAAGCGCTTAGATCCGCAACGGCCGCATCCTTTTTCACTTTCTGCCTTGAAATTTTGAATGTTATTATTAAGCTAATATTTTCACTGCTACCTAACTACAAGGCAAAGCATGGCACCGGACGAACGCAGAGCCCACGCGCAGGTCATGTTTGCGCGACATCCGAAACTGTTTCCAGCGGATAGAAGGCCTTTCATTCTGGATGGAGTCGTATCGCTCGGCATGAGTCCATATGAAGCCCATTTGGCGGCCGGGGCTTTTAAGTACAAAGTTATTCTCGACAAAAATAGATGGCCTGCCCATACCGACCCTCTGGAAGCCATGTGGGCGCAGTCCTTATCCGCCGACGACAGTGAAATCTGCATGACTTTCGATAACCCATCCCAATTCCCGGGCGAAGCCAGCACAGTATTTCGAGTTTATTTTGAGCGGGGTAAGGCAAACAAAATAGAAAAGGTGGCGGAATAAGCCATGCGTAGTCCAGAGAGGAAGACGTCCGCTATCCGCCTCCTTTTCGCGGCGCTTGTCCTGCTTGCCTTAGGCGCCTGCACTGGCAGCCGGGCAATCCCGCGCCCCCCTCTTGAATTGCCTTCCGCCACGGCGCAAAGCGGGCAAGAGGTGCTTTTTGAAATTGAGATTATCGAAAAAGATCAGTACTTACTCGGCATCAAATTCCTGGAACAAAACACGCCCGGCGATGCGGCCAGGCTCGCCCAACTTCTGGGCGCCTCCGCATTGGACAGCTCGGGAAAGTGGATCGAACAAGGGGTTCCCGCGTCTTTCCAGGTGCGCATACGCAAAAAGAATAAGAACGAAGAAATATTGAATGAACTGGTGGACCGTCCCAAAACCCGGGCGGCATACGGCGGAAGGGTCGCCGACATTTCCCGCATCAACTTAGAACCGGGCGTTTATCTCGTCAGCCTGCAATACCTGCGTCTTGCTCCGGCACTCAGTGCCATCCCAGGAAAAATATTCTTCAGCAAAGCCCACCACGGAAAATAAGGAAGTCGAATGAGGACAATAACTATCAATGTTGCAGGAAGGGGAACCCTGCTGGCAAATGGAGAAACATCCTCTGTTGGCCATATGTGGTTTGAACTCAACGACGGCGCCGGCGGGCCAAGCCAAAGCTATGGTTTCGCGCCCGACGCAAGCCACCATGGCGATCCATTCGCCCCCGGCGCGGTTTACCGGGACGACAGCAAAAACTATAAAGGCAGGGACTACTTCAGAACTATTGAGATAAGCGAAGCACAATACAATGAAATTAAGAAATTTGCGGAAAACCCTGAAGCCGCCGGCTTTAGCCGCTACTACAATGGCTTGAGCAATAGCTGCATCGACTTTACCTGGAAGGCCTTGCAAAAAGGCGGCCTTAATACGATGGGCTATGAGGGCGACCTGTGGCCGACCCATAATATTGACGACATCAAGAAAATTGGCGATCCATTTCATCCCCCCGGCTCGAGCGGTCTTACCAACCTGGGCGGCATTGGCGGCCTGGGCAGCGGCTTGGGCGCCGCGCTTGGCTTGGGCAAAGGCGGCGCGGATGCCGCAGCGTGGGGCAGCACGCCGCCCCGGCGCGATCCGCTCGTGCTCGATCTGGACGGCGACGGCATTGAAACCACCAGCACCCGCGACGGCACGGTGATCCTGTTCGACCACGATGCCGATGGCGTCAAGACGGGCACCGGCTGGATCAAACCCGACGATGGCTGGCTGGTACTCGACCGCAATGGCAACGGCACCATCGATACCGGCCGCGAACTGTTTGGCGTCGATACGCGCAAAGCCAATGGCCAACTGGCCAGCGATGGCTTTGATGCGCTCAAGGATTTCGATGCCAACCGGGATGGGAAAATCGATACCCTGGACAGCGTATTCGCCAACCTGCGCATCTGGCGCGACCTCAACCAGGATGGCGTCAGCCAGGCCAATGAGCTGAGCACGCTGGCCACCCACAGCATCGTGTCGATCGGCGTCAACGCCAATGCGGTGCGTACCGATCTCGGCAATGGCAATGTGCAAACCGCCTCCGGCGCGTTTACCCGCGTCAATGGCAGCACCGGCGCAACGGGCGAAGTCAACGGCGCCACCGCCAATCTGGATTTGCTGGTCAATACGTTCTACCGCCAGTTCTCCGACCACATTGCCCTCAGCAGCCAGGCCAGGGCGCTGCCGGAGCTGCATGGTTCCGGCTGGGTGCGCGACCTGTCGGAAGCGGTAAGCCTGTCGAGCGACCTGGGCAATTGGGTGCAGGGCTATCTTCAGCAAACCACGCGGCAAGGCCAGCTCGACAGGCTCGATGGCTTCATCGAGAAGTGGGCCGCCACGGCAGGCTTGAAATCGCTGAAGGCGCAGGCCGATGCGCTGGCGCCCAGCGGCGTCAAACTGAACTACAACCTGGGCGGACTGGCTGCCGGCTCGGCGGCCTACGACGGCTTCGTGCGCAAGCTGGGCGTGGTGGAATGCTTCATGGGCTTCACTTACGGCGGAGCCAACGGGGAAGCCCGGCTCACCGCGCTGGATGCATCTTCCGGCAACATAACAGTCATTTTATCAACGGAGCAAATGGCAAATATTTCGTTGGCCTATGAGCGATTCAAAGGTGATATCTATGAGTCATTAGTGCCAGAGACTCATTTGAAGTCGTATACGAAGTTACTACTTGAAGACTGCCAAGGACCTGCAAAATTTGAAATGCTTGAGACTGCATTTAAGCAAGCAATTGCAACAAACCAGCAGGAAGGCATCATTGAACTTATTGAGTTCATTAGCGCGGTTGGAGAGGCACGTTTGGCGAGCATTGGTTGGACAGCGATCCAATTCCTTGCTACTCAAATCAACAATACCTCAGCCCTGAGGCCCTTCACAGAAGAACTAAGCAGCTGGACTGTCCGGTTTGCTGCTCCTTCTGAGCATGAGGTTACAGGTACTTCTCGGTCAGATCTTTTGGTGGGAACTGCAGGGACTGATAATCTTTCTGGACATGATGGGAATGACTTGCTCAGCGGCGGAACCGGCGACGATACGCTCAATGGCGGCCAAGGCAACGACACCTATGTCTTCAACCTGGGTGATGGTTTAGACATCATCAACGAATACGACACCAACAACGGCAACAGCGATACATTACAATTCGGCGCGGGCATCAAGGCCGATACGGTTCTGATCAACCGCAGCAGTAATGGCCGCGATCTCATTCTCAACGTGAGCGCCACCGATAAGATCACCGTAGTCGACTACTTCAATTCTTCAGCCAACCGCATCGAGAAAGTCGCCTTTGCCGACGGCACGGTCTGGGATATCGCAGCCATACTCGACCGGCAGAATGGTACCGAAGGCGCGGACAGTTTGACTGGCCTGAACGGCTATGCCAACCGCATCAACGGCCTGGGTGGCAACGACTCGATCTCCGGTGCCGATAAGGATGATGTGCTCATTGGCGGCGCCGGCAACGATACCCTGGCCGGTGGCGTGGGCAACGATACCTATGTCTTCAACCTGGGCGATGGTTTAGACATCATCAACGAATACGACGCCAACAGCGGCAACAGCGACACATTGCAATTCGGCACAGGCATCAAGGCTGATGCGGTTCTGATCAACCGCAGCAGTAATGGCCGCGATCTCATTTTCAACGTGAACGCCACCGATAAGATCACCGTAGTCGACTACTTCAATTCGTCAGCCAGCCGCATCGAGAAAGTCGCCTTTGCCGACGGCACGGTCTGGGATATCGCAGCCATACTCGACCGGCAGAATGGCACCGAAGGTGCGGACAGTTTGACTGGCCTGAACGGCTATGCCAACCGCATCAACGGCCTGGGTGGCAACGACTCGATCTCCGGTGCCGATAAGGATGATGTGCTCAGCGGTGGCACCGGCAACGACACCCTGGCCGGTGGTGCTGGCAACGATACCTATGTCTTCAACCTGGGCGATGGTTTAGACATCATCAACGAATACGACGCCAACAGCGGCAACAG
>NZ_JACHXD010000027.1 GCF_014191875.1 Pseudoduganella violacea | reverse complement strand
GCATGGCCGATGGCGAACAGTGGGGATGCCGCTATTGTCTCAGGTCCGACTGCCGCGCGGAGCAGCGCCTGATGAATTAATCAGTGCTTCCTTAGAGATGCGCACGGGAAGGAGATAATGATGGAAGCTGCAAACTCAGTCGAGAAACAGTTTCATTGTTCGCGTGATGAGGTTGCGAAACAGATGGAAAAGAATGAGATTCCGGAAGACATTAAGAGCTTTTTCCGCAAACTCAAGGCAATGTGTGAAATCTCTTCATAGGACCCGACAGTGATGGCAAGGCTGAACAGCCAGCGCTTTCGTTTCGTTGATTCTTCCCAGGGTGACCAGAGAGCGACCAGAAACAAAAAAGTCCACGAACCGAAATTCGTGGACTTCCTTGATAATTCTTGGTAGGCCGTGCGGGATTCGAACCTGCGACCAACGGATTAAAAGTCCGCTGCTCTACCAGCTGAGCTAACGACCCAAAGGTATGAAACCTTGGCTTCTTTCGAGTGGTAGGCCGTGCGGGATTCGAACCTGCGACCAACGGATTAAAAGTCCGCTGCTCTACCAGCTGAGCTAACGACCCCCGAAAGAAGCGAGATTATAGGATGCCCCGGCGACCTTGTCAAATGCCTCTTGGCATCTTATTTGCGTCGGGACACCGTTCCCGCCGGCTTACTTGCCGCGCAGGCGCTCTTTGGCGGTGGCGGCGGCTTCCGATTCCGGATACTGCTTGATCAGCTCGGTCAGCGTCTTCTTGGCGTTGGCCACGGCTTTCAGTTCGGTCTGGCAGCTGGCGATGTTGAGCATGGCGTCGGCCGCTTTCGGGCTGTCGGGGTAGTTCTTCACCACGGCTTGCTGGGCCAGGATGGCGGCCTTGCAGTCGCGCTGGGCGTAGAAGGCGTTGCCGAGCCAGTATTGGGCGTTGGCGGCGTAGCCGGATTCGGGATAACGGCGCACGAATTCCTGCAGCGAGACAGCGGCGTTCTTGTAGTCGCCGTCCTTGAACAGCTGCAGGGCGGCGTCGTAGGATTTTTGTTCGGACAGGTCGACCGAGGCGGCTTTGCCGTCGATCGTGACTTCGCGCGGTTCCAGCTTGCGCAGGCGGGCGTCGAGGTCGGTGTACAGGTCGCGCTGGCGCTTTTGCACGGTGGCGATGTCGTTGGCCAGGATTTCGATCTGGCCGCGCAGCTTGGCGATTTCCTGCAGGGTTTGTTCGTGCTGGGCGACCAGGTCCAGGGTGGAGCTCTTGTCGGTCTTGGTTTCCAGGCGGGTTTGCAGTTCGCGCGTGATGTTCTCTACCTTGGCGCGCAGGTCGAGGATGGCTTTGCGGGCTTCGTCGTCGTCGAAGATGCCGGCTTGGGCCTGCATGGACAGGGCGGCGAGCAGGGCCAGCACCAGGGCTTTGGGAGTGAATTTCATCATGGTTGGGACGCTTTCAGTTACAGGTTCTGGCTGTGGAAACGGGGCAGGGCGCAGTTCACACTGCGCGCCGCCCCGTATTATTGCCTGTTACTTGAATCTGCTGACAGATTACTTGTAAACGATGTCGGCACGGCGGTTTTGCGACCATGCTTCTTCGTTGTGGCCTTCAGCCTTTGGTTTCTCTTTACCCAGCGATACGGCTTCGACTTGCGCTTCTGGCACGCCCAGGGTGGTCATCGCTTTACGCACGGCTTCAGCACGTTTCTGGCCCAGGGCCAGGTTGTACTCGGCGCCGCCGCGTTCGTCGGTGTTACCTTGGATCAGGATGGAGCGCTTGCTGTTTTTCGACAGGTAAGCGGAGTGGTTTTCCACCACTGGCTTGCCGTCGGCGCGCACTACATAGCTGTCGAAGTCGAAGTACACGCTGCGGTTAGCCAGCACGCCTTTTGGATCGTCCAGTGGATCGATCGATTGGGTTTGCACTGGGGCCACGGTGCGGGTGTCAGCTTGTGGTGGAGCGACTGGCTTTTCTACGACTGGAGCCGGTGCTGGCTCTTTCACTGGGGTGCTGGAGCAGGCTGCCAGCAGGGCGGCACTGGTGATGATGAGGGCTGCACTTTTTACGTTACGCATTTTTGCTTCTCCTGGTCATTGTTAAACAAACTACTGCTTTACTTCATGAAAGGACCCCAAGTGGGCTCCTTGATATTGCCCGCTTGAGTGGTCAAGCGCTGCTTTACTCGGCCGTCCACCGACACCACGGCGAGCGATTTGCGGCGCGCCGATTCGGTCGCGTACAGAATGTACTTACCGTTCGGCGAGAAGCTTGGCGATTCATCGCTGGTTGTGTCAGACAGGCGTTGCTCCTGGCCGCTTGCCAGATCCAATACAAAGAGCTGGAAGTTGCCGCCGTCGCGCCGGGAAATGTAAGCCAGCGTTTTTCCATCGGAGGAAATGCGCGGGCTGATGTTGTAGCTGCCGCTGAAGGTGACGCGCTGGGCATCGCCGCCGTTCACGCTCATGCGGTAGACCTGCGGGCCGCCGCTGCGGTCGCTGGTGAAGTAGATGGACTGGCCGTCGGCCGAGAATTGCGGTTCGGTGTCGATGCCGGAGCTTTGGCTCAGGCGGCGTAGGCCGCTGCCGTCGGCGTTGACGATATACACCTGGGTATTGCCGCTCTTGGACAGGGCCACGGCCAGGCGCTGGCCGTCGGGCGACCAGGTCGGGGCCGAGTTGCTGCCTTTTTCATTGGCCACCACCGTGCGCGCTCGGGTGACCAGGTTCTGCACATACACCACCGGCTTCTTCTGCTCGAAGGAGACGTAGGCGACCTTGGTGCCGTCGGGCGACCACGATGGCGAAATGATCGGCTCGTTCGAGCTCAGGGCCAGTTGCACGCCTTCGCCGTCGGCATCCGCCACTTCCAGGCGGTAGGAGCGGCCTTGCTGCGTGACGTAGGCGATGCGGGTGGCGAACGCGCCTTTCACGCCGGTCAGCTTTTCATAGATGTCGTCGGCGATCTTGTGGGCCGAGAGGCGGGTGAATTGCGGCGTGGTGGACTGGTCCAGCTGCGACAGCTTGGACGATTTGATGGTGTCCATCAGCTTGTAGCGCACGTCGAAGGTGCCGTTGGCCAGCTTTTGCACGCTGCCCACCACCAGCGCGTCGGCGCCGCGCGCCTTCCAGGCGCTGTAATCGACATTGGCGGCGTCCGAAATGGTGCCGGCGTCGATGATCTTGAACACGCCGCTGCGTTCCAGGTCGGCCTTGATGATGGCCGAAATCTGGGCCGGGGCCACGCCTTCGTCGGCGAAGGCGGCAATCGCCACCGGGATCTGGTTGCTGCCGACGCCGGAAATCTCCACGCGCAGTTGCGCATGGGCCGTGCCTGCCAGGCCGGCCAGCATGCCGGCGGTCATAAAGAGGACGTTCAGTTTTTTCATGGTTCGCATCAAGGTAAGTCTTTCATATTGAACACCAGATCAAGATCTCTTTCCACTGTGCCATCCTTTTTCTTTGGCAAAGGTGAAGATTTGTTGATGGCGTTTTCCACAGCGGCGTCGTAAGACGGGTTGCCGCTACTCTTGATCTTTCGGACCGAAATAATTTCCCCAGTTGGCATCTGCGAGACGCGGAACACGGCTTCGATATCCTGCTTGGCGCCGCCATAAGCGACATTGCTTTGCACCTTGGCGCGCAGCGCGGCGAGATAACCGCCATCGACGCGCGAGCCGGTGGATTTCGCCGCCGTGCCGGTGGAGCCGGTGCTGCCGTTGCCGACCGCGCCCGTGATGCGGCGCATTTCCGCCTCACGGTTCTTGGCCAGCTTGTCGGCTTCCTTCTTCTCGGCCAGCTTCTTCGCCTTTTCCTCGTCCAGCTTTTTCTTCTTGTCTGCTTCTTTTTTCTCTTCGGCCAGGCGCAGTTCTTCCTGTTTTTTCTTTTCCTCGGCCAGTTTTTTCTTCTCTTTTTCTTCTTCCAGCTTTTGCAGGCGTTTTTCTTCCGCCAGCTTGCGCTCTTTCTCTTCTTTCTCTTTTTTCTTTTTGGCCAGCGCGATCTCAGGATCGGGCTGCGGCGGCGCGATCTTCTCGGGCGGCGGCGGGGCTTCCACTGGCGGCGGGGTTGGCGTCGGCTCCGGCTGCGGCTCGGGTTCGGGCGCCGGTTCCGGCGGCGGCGCGGCCGACTGGATCGTCATATCCCATACCTCGGCTTCCACCGCCGCTGGTTCCGTATTCTGCCAGCGGATGCCGCCCCAGAGGAAGAAGAACAGCACGGCGTGCACGCCCACGGCCAGCGCCAGGGCGCGCCAGCCGTTCTGCCGCTTGGGAACCCGGTAAGGGCCGCTTGCTGTTGCCGGTTTCGTTGCCATGCCTTATTTCGTCGCCAATCCAACGCGCACGATGCCCATCTTCTTCGCTTCCGAAATCAGCTGAATCACATCGTCGTACTTGCTTTCCTTGTCGCCGGCGATCAGCACCGGATACTCGGGATTGTCTTCATGCAGGGTTTTCAGTTTCTTGACCACGGCGTCGCGGTTGGGCGCGGTTTCCGGCGCGTCGGCGTTCTTGCCGGCGATGCCGATCGACAGCGCGCCATTCGGCTTGATCGAAATCTGGATATAGGAGTCGGGCGGACGCACGGCCTTCTCGGCGTGCGGCAGGTCGACCGAGCTGGGATTGTTCGAGCTGGGCATCACCATGAAGATGATGAGCAGGCACAGCATCACGTCGATATACGGCACGACGTTGATCTCGGACTTCAGCTTGCGGCCGCCGCGGCTGCCGCGCATGCTGCTGGAGAAGGAAGAAGCCATGGCTTGCCTGTCCTCTTAGCGCGACTGGCGTTGCAGGATGTTCGAGAATTCTTCCACGAAGCTCTCGAAGCGGATCGCCAGACGGTCGATGTCGTGCGAAAAACGGTTGTAGGCCACCACGGCCGGAATCGCCGCGAACAGGCCGATGGCGGTGGCGATCAGCGCTTCGGCAATGCCGGGCGCCACGGCCGACAGCGTGGCTTGCTGCACATTGGCCAGGCCGCGGAAGGCGTTCATGATGCCCCACACGGTGCCGAGCAGGCCGATATACGGCGAGACGGAACCGACCGAAGCGAGGAAGGCCAGGTGGGCTTCCAGCGCATCCATCTCGCGCTGGAAGGCGGCGCGCATGGCGCGGCGGGCGCCGTCCAGCACCGCGCCCACGTCCAGCGATTCGCGGCTGTTGGCGTAAGCCTGTTTGCCTTTGATGAATTCACCCATGCCCGCTTCGAAGATGCGCGCCAGGGCGCCGCTGCTGGCGCGGTTGCTGCCGGCGCTCTGGTGCAGGGCGTGCAGATTGCCGCCGGCCCAGAAGGTTTTTTCGAATTCGATGGTCTGGCGGCGCGCTGAGCGCACGTCGAACAGTTTCTTGAAGATGTAAGTCCAGCTGATCAGCGAGATGCCGAGCAGCAGCGCCATGATCAGCTGAACGATCAGGTGCGCATTCGAGATGAGGGCGATGAAGGAAAGGTCTTGGGTGACGTTCATTGGATCTCAGTCTGGATAGATAGGGGCGGGCTGGCCTAGAGAACAAAGCCGCGCATGCGGGCGGCGGTATCGTCCGGCACAGCGCGCGGACGCAGGGCGGAATCGACGCAGCCGATTTTGACGCGCGCCGTGTTCAGCAGGGTGCCGCCGGTCCACGCCTCTTGCACGACGACGAGGGAGGCGCGGCCCAGTTTCTCGATTTTGAGGGTTAATTTTAGTACATCGTCCAGCTTGGCCGGCGCGTGGTAATCGGCGCTGACGCTCTTCACGACAAACATGGCATCTTGCTCCTGGAGCAGCTGGTGTTGACCAACGCCGATCGCGCGCAGCCACTCGGTGCGCGCGCGTTCGAAGAACTTCAGGTAATTTGCGTAATAAACGATTCCGCCGGCATCCGTGTCCTCGTAATAGACACGCACCTCCCAGTTGAACTCTGAAGACATGTTTGTTTTGCTACAAATGTAATTGGGCAACATTTTACGCGATTTTTATTAAGAAAGTCGCTTAAAAATTGCTTATTCCGAAAAACTGCCCAGTAGAACCGATTGCTGTGATAACGCCAACAAATGTAACAATCATTTACGTTTCCACAGTGTAAAGCCCATTCTAGCCGCGTTTGATGTTAAATGGCGAGAAACCCTGGCAAGTTGGCATCAGCTCGATCAGGTTCACATTGATGTGCGGCGGCAGGGTGGCGATCCAGTAGGCGGTGGCGGCGATGTCCTCGGCCGTCAGCGGCTGGGTGCCTTCATACACCTTGGCTGCGGCCGCGTCGTCGCCCTTGAAGCGCACATTCGAGAACTCGGTGCCGCCGCACAGGCCGGGCGCCAGATTGGTGGCGCGCACACCGGTGCCGACCAGGTCGGCGCGCAGATTCAAGGTGAATTGCTCGACGAAGGCCTTGGTCGCGCCATACACATTGCCGCCCGGGTAGGGGTAGTGGCCGGCCACCGAGCCGAGATTGATGACCGTGCCGCGGCCGCGCGCCACCATGCCGGGCAGCACGGCGCGCGTCATCGTCACCAGGCCGGTGCAATTGGTGGCGATCATGGTTTCCCAGTCTTCGAGCGGCGCTTCATGGGCCGGCTTCACGCCCAGCGCCAGGCCGGCGTTATTAATTAATACATCGATTTCTTGCCAGCCGGCCGGCAGGGCGGCCAGCGTGGCGTGGATGGCGGCCTTGTCGCTGACATCGAGGGTGAGCGGCAGCGCCAGCTCGCCCAGTTCGGCGGCCAGGGCTTGCAGGCGGTCCGCGCGGCGGCCGCTGAGGATGACTTTATGGCCTTGGGCGGCGAAGGTGCGCGCCATCGCGGCGCCGAAGCCGGCCGTCGCGCCGGTGATGAAAACGATCATGGGGCGGTCCTTGTGGATAGGTGAATGCGAGGGAAATTGTAGCCGAAACGCCAGTATTTCCGGGACTTGCCATGCTGTTATCGCTTTTCTTGCTCTAATCAGGCACATCACATACAATTTGCGCTCCATTACGTCTCACGTAACTGGCGAAAAGCGGATGCGGCGCGCTGGGCGCGACATCGGCGAAAGGTGGACATCCACCGGGGAACGTGAGAATTTCAACAGCCGTTCGCCTGGGCAGCCTATCGATGGACTCGTGCGAAGAGGCTGCCTATACCCTATCCGGCTCCCCTCATTCGATCCAACCTGCCAGTAATACTCTCAATTGGAGTTTTTTCATGTTTGCAAAAGATCACACCCTCGCCAACGTTGACCCAGAGCTGTTTGCCGCCATCCAGGCCGAAAACGTGCGCCAGCACGACCATATCGAACTGATCGCGTCCGAGAACTACACCTCGCCAGCCGTGATGCAAGCCCAGGGCTCGCAGCTGACCAATAAATACGCCGAAGGCTACCCAGGCAAGCGCTACTACGGCGGCTGCGAACACGTGGACGTGGTCGAGCAGCTGGCGATCGACCGCGTGAAGCAGCTGTTCGGCGCCGAAGCGGCCAATGTGCAGCCGAATTCCGGTTCGCAAGCCAACCAGGGCGTCTTCTTCGCCGTGCTGAAACCGGGCGACACCATCATGGGCATGTCGCTGGCCGAAGGCGGCCACCTGACCCATGGCATGGCCCTGAATATGTCGGGCAAATGGTTCAACGTCGTGTCCTACGGCCTGACCGCCGAAGAAGACATCGATTACGAGGCGATGGAGCGCCTGGCCCACGAAAGCAAGCCTAAGCTGATCATCGCCGGCGCATCGGCCTTCTCCAAAAAGATCGACTTCGAGCGCTTCGCCAAGGTGGCGAAAGCCGTTGGCGCTTACTTCATGGTCGATATGGCCCACTACGCCGGCCTGATCGCCGCCGGCCTGTATCCGAACCCGGTGCCGCACGCCGACTTCGTCACCTCGACCACCCACAAATCCCTGCGCGGCCCGCGCGGCGGCATCATCCTGATGAAGGCCGAGCACGAGAAGATCATCAACTCCTCGATCTTCCCAGGCATCCAGGGTGGCCCGCTGATGCACGTGATCGCCGGCAAGGCTGTCGCCTTCAAGGAAGCGCTGAGCCCTGAATTCGTGGAATACCAGAAGCAAGTGATCAAGAACGCCGACGCCATGGCGCGCACCCTGATCGAGCGCGGCCTGCGCATCGTGTCCGGCGGCACCGAGTCGCACGTGTTCCTGGTGGACCTGCGTCCGAAGAAGCTGACCGGCAAGGAAGCCGAGGCGGTGCTGGGCCAGGCCCACATCACCTGCAACAAGAACGGCATCCCGAACGATCCTGAGAAGCCATTCGTGACGTCCGGCATTCGCCTGGGCAGCCCGGCCCTGACCACGCGCGGCTTCAAGGAAGCGGAAGCGGTGGAAGTCGCCAACCTGGTCGCCGACGTGCTGGATAATCCGAAGGACGCCGCCACCATCGAGCGCGTGAAAGCCGCAGTGAAGGTCTTGGCTGACAAGTACCCAGTTTACGCCTGATCGGGCGGTTGGTAATATCGGGGCGCCGGGCCGCAAGGTCCGGCGCTTTTTCATTCTATTTTTAGCGCACACTATGAAATGTCCTTTCTGCCAGCACGGCGAAACCCATGTCCTCGATACGCGCGTATCGGAGGAGGGCGACGTCATCAAGCGCCGCCGGCGCTGCGGCAACTGCGACAAGCGCTTTACCACCTATGAGCGCATCGAGCTGATGATGCCGTCGGTGGTGAAAAAGAACGGCAACCGTACCGACTACGACCCGGCCAAGCTGCGCGGCAGCCTGTCGCTGGCGTTGCGCAAGCGTCCGGTGGCGGCTTCGGCGGTCGACCTGGCGATACAGTCGATCGAGGAAAAGCTGCTGACCAGTGGCAAGCGCGAAGTCGATTCCGGCTACGTGGGCGAGCTGGTGATGCAGGAATTGCAGCGTCTGGACAAGGTCGCCTATATCCGCTTCGCCTCGGTGTACAAGAACTTCGAAGACCTGGCCGAGTTCCAGGACGCGATCGAAGAAGTCGGCCAGGGCGGCAAGCCGCGCCAGGGCTGATCCCTTACATTCCATTTGCAAGTCTCCAGCACAAATTTCATTTGGAAATTTGTGCCGATCACGTTCGCCTTTGCGCGGGCGCAAACCCCCACCTGAGCTAGCTGCTAACTTGCCTGTATCGGGACGGGAGGCGGATCATGGGCACTCGGAAAATGACGGCCGCGGCGGGTTTCAGCCTGCTGGAAGTGCTGGTGGCGATGCTGCTGCTGGCGATGGGCGTGATCGGCGCCTCGGCCATGCAGCTGCATGCGCTGCGCACCCGGCACGAATCGGCCACGCTGTCGGCGGCCATGCGGATGGCGGCCGATATGGCCGACCGCATCCGCGCCAATGCCGCTTCGGCCCATCTCTACCTTGAACTCGACTACGAATCGGCGCGCGAAGGCGAGCCGCAGCTGCCCGCGCGCCAATGCCGTGCCGCCGCCTGCACCAGCGGGGAAATGGCGCGTTTCGATGCCTACCAATTCCAGCAGCTGGTGCATGACAGTCTGCCCGGCGGCCGCGCGCGCATCTGCCGCGATGCCGCCACCTGGGCCGCTGGCCGGCCGCGCTGGGAATGCAGCAATGCGGCGGGCGCTCCCTTGGTGATCAAACTCGGTTGGCGCGCCCGCAATCCCGACGGCACGCCGGCCCAGGCGGCGACGGATGAACAGCCGCCGGCCGCGGTGCTGGTGCTGGCCGGACTGACGTTATGAGAAGGTATTTTGCCGGCCGGGAGGGCTGCGCCGGCATGGGCCTGGCCGAAATGATGGTGGCGCTGTTGCTGGGCATGGCGTTGGCGCTGGCCGCCGCCGGCATGCTCGTCGCCAGCAATGCGGCGTATGTCAATCATGGCGCCCATGTACGGCTGGATGATGGCGGCAGGCTGGCGCTGGCGCTGATCGGACAGGCGTTGCGCCAGGCTGCTTTCGTCAACTGGGAGCCGGGGCAGGCGCCCGGCGTGCCGGCGGAGCGCAGCGCCAGCATTGCCGGCCTGGATGCGCACACCTTGCCGCGCGCCAGCCAGGCCATCGATGGCGCGCGGCCGGGAGCTGTCAATGGCAGCGACGTGCTGGCGCTGCGTTTTTCCGGTTCCGGCTTCGGGTCCGGCGCTTTTGCTGCGGATGGTTCGGCGCTCAACTGCGCCGGTTTCGCCGTGGGCGGTGGCGCGTCCGAGGCGGAGCAGGGCTGGAGCATTTTCTACGTGGCGCTGGCGGCCGACGGCGAGGCCGAACTGCGCTGCAAATACCGCGCCGATTCCGGCTGGACCTCCGATGCGCTGGTGCGCGGCGTCGACGCCTTCCAGGTGCTGTATGGGCTGGATACCGACACGCCGCCCGACGGCATTCCCAACCGCTTCCTGAACGCGACCGAGATCAATGCGCTGGACGAGGCCCTGGTGCTGGCGGCCGGCAGCGCCGGCGAGCGGCAGCTTGAGCGCAACCGCAAGACCCATTGGAAGCGTATCGCCAGCGTGCGCGTGGCCTTGCTGCTGCATGGCGAGTTTGCCTCGCGCCCAGCCGGGCCGCCGCTGCGCTATGCGCTGTTTGGCCCGCAGCAGGCGGACGAACCGGATGCCCTGGTCGATGAAGCGGCCATGCCGAAATCCCTGCGGGAACGCGCGCGGCGCCTGTTCGCCATCTCGGTTGTCTTGCGCAATACCGGCAAGGGTTGAGGCATGCGGCGCAAGAGGGAAGGGGGCGCCACCCTGCTGGTCGTGTTGCTGATGCTGGCCGGGATACTGCTGCTGGGGGCGTCGGGTGCGCAAATGGCTTTGCAGGACGAGATGGCGGCGCGGGCCGAACGCGACCGGCTGGTGGCTTTCCAGGCTGCGGAGGATGCGTTGATGGACGCGGAAAAAGATATCGGCGGCGCGCCCGGCGTCCCGCCCGAGCGCGGCGCTCACTTCAGCGGCGACGGTAGCGCCTTCACCGCCGATTGCGGCGGCATGGCGTCGGCCGCAGGCCTGTGTTGCGGCGTGGAGGGCGAAGCGCCCGTATGGCAGCGCGTGGATCTGGCCGCGGCGGGCGTGGCTTTCGGCCGCTTTACCGGCGCCGCCATGGAAACCGGACGCGGAACGCTGCCTTTTGCGCGTCCCCGCTATGTGATCGAGCGCCAGCCATACAGCTTGCCGGGCGAGGACGCCGCCACTCCGCTGCACCACTACTACCGTGTGACAGCCATCGGCTTCGGGCCGCGCCCGAGCGCCGAAGTGGTGCTGCAAGTCACGCTGGCCGACAAGGCGGTGCCTGCCGGGCGGCTCAGCTGGCGCGAAATATCGAACTGGCGCGAACTGCACGAGGCGGCAAAGCGCAAATAGCTTGAAGGGAGGGGCATCATGCGCAGGCAAGGTTTTTCGCTCATCGAAATGATGGTCGCGCTGGCCATTCTGGCCATCGTTGCCGGGGCCGCGCTGCCGGCCTGGAACAGTGCCGTGATCCGCGCCCGCCGCATCGAGGCGCAAGCCTTGCTGCTGGCGCTGATGCAGCAGCAGGAGCGCTACTTCACCCAGCACAATACCTATATCGCTTTTTCGTCCGCCGCCAGCGATCCGGCCGCCCGCCAGTTCCAGTGGTGGACGGGGCGCAAGGCCGAAACCAGCGCTTACGAGGTGGAAGGGCGGGCCTGCGAAGGCGAGGAAATCCGCAACTGCATCCAGCTGGTCGCCACGCCCGGCACGCGGCGCGTGGACGCCCGCTTCAAGGACCGCCAATGCGAAGCCTTGACGCTGACCAGCACCGGCCTGCGCCTGGCCTCCGGCCCCGCCCTGCAATGCTGGCGCTGAAAGGCCGGCGCCCCGGTTTCAGCCTGCTTGAACTGCTGCTGGTGCTGGCCATTGCAACCTTGCTGCTGGGCGTTGCCGCGCCCAGCTTCCGCAGCGTCATCGAAGGCCAGCAGTTGCGCGTTGCCGCCGCTGACCTGCTGGCGGCCATCAACCTGGCGCGTTCGCAAGCCATTGCGCGTGGCCGCACCGTGCTGCTCGCGTCCAGCGGCGACGACTGGGCGCAGGGCTGGCAGATATTCATCGACCGCAACGCCAACCAGCGCCGCGATGCCGGCGAAGCGCTGCTGGCGCGCCACGATCCCCTGCCGCAAGGCCTGCGTGGCGAGTCGAAGTTTTCCTCGCCCGCAAGCCCGCCCTATATTGCCTATAATATGGCCGGACGCGGTTGCGCCGCCACCAACAGCCAGGCCGCCCGCTGGGGCACGCTGACGCTGGAATTGGGCGGCCAGCGCCGCCGCATCGTAATCAATATGCTGGGCAGGGCGCGCTTATGCGACCCGCTCGGCGAACCGGCCGCCTGCGGCGCAGCGGCCCCTTAGGCAGACAAGATGAAGATTGCAAGCGATCTGGAAGGCATGCGCCTGGCCCTGGAATGGGCGGGGAAAGGCTTGTACACCACGTCCCCGAACCCGCGCATCGGCTGCGTGATCGTGCGCGACGGCGAAGTGATCGGCGCTGGCGTGACCCAGGCCGCCGGCCAGGACCACGCCGAAATCCAGGCCATGAAGGATGCCCGGCAGCGCGGCCACGACGTGCGCGGCGCCACCGCCTATGTGACGCTGGAGCCGTGCAGCCACCATGGCCGCACCCCGCCTTGCGCCGACGCCCTGGTGCGCGCCGGCCTGGGACGCGTGGTGGCGGCGATGGAAGACCCGAATCCGCTGGTGGCGGGGCAGGGCATGCGCAAGCTGGCGGCGGCCGGCATCGAGGTGGCGAGCGGCCTGCTGGCAGCTGAGGCCCATGAAATGAATATCGGCTTCTTCTCGCGCATGCGGCGCGGCCAGCCCTGGGTGCGCATGAAGTCGGCCGCCAGCCTGGATGGCATGACAGCCCTGCACAATGGCCAGAGCCAATGGATCACCGGCCCCGAAGCCCGCGCCGACGGCCACGCCTGGCGCGCCCGCGCCTGCGCCATCCTGACCGGCATCGGCACGGTCAAGGCCGACGATCCCCAGCTGAATGTGCGCTCGGTGGAGACGCCGCGCCAGCCGCGCCGCATCGTCGTCGACAGCAAGCTTGAAATCAGCCCGTCCGCCCGCATCCTGGAAGGCGGCGGGACGTGGATCGTGGCGGCGGCCGCCAATCCGGAAAAAGAGGCGGCCTTGCGCGAGCGGGGCGCCGAGATCATCGTGCTGCCGAACGCGCATGGCAAGGTCGACCTGCCGGAGCTGATGCGCGAGCTGGGACGGCGCCAGATCAACGAGCTGCACGTGGAAGCCGGTTCCAAGCTGAATGGATCCCTGATCCGTGAAGGCTGCGTGGACGAGCTGCTGCTCTATCTGGCGCCGATGCTGCTGGGCGACGCGCAAGGCATGTTCGCGTTGCCCGCGCTCGCTGAGCTGAGCGGAAAATACGATTTGAAATTCCATGAGTTTAAGCAGGTCGGCAGCGACCTGCGTATTCTTGCCCGATTCAACCCACAATAGATTGGTATCCCAATGTTTACTGGTATCGTTGCCGCAGTCGGCAAAATCAACACCGTCACCCCGCTGGAAGGCGGCCTGGATGCTGGCGTGCGCCTGAATATCGACGCGGGCGGCCTGCCGCTGGCTGACGTGGCCCTGGGCGATTCCATCGCCATCAACGGCGCCTGCATGACCGTGGTGGAAAAGAGCGCCAGCGGCTTCACCGTCGACGTCTCGCGCGAAAGCCTGAACTGCACCGTGGGCCTGGACACCACCACCGAAGTGAATCTGGAAAAAGCGCTGACCTTGGCCGAGCGCCTGGGCGGCCACCTGGTCTCCGGCCACGTCGATGGCCTGGGTGTGGTGCGCAAGTTCGAGCCGGTCGGCGAATCCTGGGAGCTGGTGATCGAGGCGCCGCGCGAGCTGGCCAAATACCTGGCCTTCAAAGGCTCGGTGGTGGTCAACGGCGTCTCGCTGACGGTCAACCGCGTCGAGGACATCGGCAGCGGCGCGGATATGGTCTGCCAGTTCTCCATTAACCTGATCCCGCACACCATCCAGGTCACGACCCTCAAGCACTTGAAGGCCGGCGCCAAGGTCAATCTGGAAATCGACCTGATCGCGCGTTATGTGGAGCGCATGCTGTCGGTGGAAAAAGCCGCCGGCTGATTTCCTACATGCCTTTGAAGCGGTGCTGGTAGCGCTGGCTGACCGGCAGCCGCGCGGCATGGCCGCGCAGTTTCAGCCACAGCGCGCCATCCTCGTCGCGCACTGCGGCGGCAATATGCTTGAGCGCCACCACATAGCCGCGATGGATTTGCCAGAACTGTTCTCCCAGCGCGTCGGCCAGCTCTTTCAGGGGTGTGCGGATATGCGCCTCCAACTGCGTCGTCACCACGCGCGTATATTTGGTCTCGGCGCAGAAGTAGATCACGTCTTCCGGTGCGATGAAGTGGATGGTATTGCCGACCGAGGCTTGCAGCCAGGCCGGCGCTGTCGGTTTGATTGCCAGCGTGCGCGCAAGCTGGCGCAGATCGGGCGGCGGGCTGCTCATCCGCGTCCGCAGCCGTTCGATGGCGCGCGCCAGGCGCAGTGGATCGGTCGGCTTCAGCACATAATCGAGCGCGCCGCTGTCGAAGGCGGCCAGTGCGTGTTCCTGGTAAGCCGTGACAAAGACCACATGGGTGCGCAGGCCAAAGGCAGCAGCCAGTTCCAGTCCATTCAAGCCCGGCATGCGGATATCGAGAAATGCCGCGTCGGGTTGGTGTTCGCGCGCCAGACGTAGCGCCTCGTAGCCATCGGCCGCCTCGGCCACGATATCCGCTTCCGGCCATAGCCGGCGCAGCGATTCGCGCAATTCGGCACGCAACAGCGGCTCGTCGTCGGCGATCAGGATGCGCGGGCGGAGCATATCGTTTTCTTGCATTTATTCTTTCAAGGGTAGCAGCAGTTCGGCCTCGGTGCGTCCATGGGCGCCGGTGCGCAAGTCAAAGCCGGCATTGCCGCCGTAGCGCGCCGCCAGCCGCTCGCGCAGATTGCGCAAGCCGACGCCGCTGCCCATCACCGTGGTTCCCAGGCCGGCGCCATTATCGCTGACGATGATCTGCAAATGCGAGCCTGCCGCCAGCGCCGCTACTTCCACATGCACGGCGCCGGGTTGCGGCTCAACGCCATGCCGGATCGCGTTTTCCACCAGGGACATCAGCAGCAGCGGCGGCATTGCGCTGGCGCCCAGCGTTGCGGGATACGCCACCTTGACGGACAGGCGCTCGCCAAAACGAATCGCCATCAGGGCCAGATAGTGCTCCGCCAGCTCGCATTCGCGCGCCAAGGTGGAAGCATGGCTGCGCATATCGGGCAAGGCGCTGTGCAGATAGGCGATCAGGTGGTCCAGCATCTGCACGGCTTTTTGCGGATCGTGGCGCGCCAAATAGCGCGTGTTGGCCAGGGTGTTATACAGGAAGTGAGGTTCGACCTGGGCTTGCAGGGCTTTCAATTCAGCCGACAGGGCCGCCTGCTTGAGGTGCGCCAGTTGCAGCGTCCCGGCCTGGTTCTGCGCCTGCCACAGCGGAATGCCGAGCAGCAGGGCGCCGCAGGCCAGGGCGCAGGCCAGGGCTTGTTCGCCGGTGAGACCAAGAAGTTCATGGCGCGCATTCCAGGCCAGGTAGGCGCGCAGGGCCAGATAGCTGCCTGCCGCCAGCGAGATGGCCAGCACCAGCCAGCTCAGACGCCAGCCATTGCGCCGTCGCGGCAGCAGCCGGGCCAGACGCGGGCGGCGCGCCAGCCATTGCAGCAGCAGGCGCCAGCCTTGCAGGCCGGCGCTGCCGATGATGGGCGGCAGCAGGAGCAGGATGAAGGTGGCCAGCCATAGATGTTCCTTGCGCAGCCAGGCCAGGCCGGCCACCACGGCCAGCGCCAGCAGGCTGAGACCAGTTTGCATGACGCTGAATCGCGGCAGGCCGGCGAGCAAGGCTTGCGTGCGTTCCGGCAGTGGTGGCGTGGAGCCGCCACCTGTTTGCGTGGAGTGCATCAAAGCTGTGGCGTGGTGGGCAAGGGATCGGAGTTCGGCTGCACGTCGACCGGCACGTCGTTGCCCACGATTTCCAGCGCCAGCGCATCGATCCATACCTGACCCTTGCCGCCGCCGATGACGCCGAACGAGATCGAGTTTGCGTCCTGCGGTACGTCCAACACCACGCTGCGCAATTGCCAGCCGGTGGTGCCCTTGATCGGTTTGTCTTCGCTGTTATAGAAGGGGGACTTGGAACGGCGCGGCGTGTCGACGCGCATCCACAGGCCGGCCCATTCGCTGACATCCTTGGTCTTGACCTTGGCCTGGAAGCGCACGCGCTTGCCCAGGTAGTGGTCGGGTGCGATCTGCTGCATCACGGTGGCCCAGCTCTGTCCATTGCCCTTGGCGTGGCGCAGGAACTTGGCGCCCTTGCCGCTGACGGTGGCATCCATATCCACGCCGGCCACATACTGGCGTGGCGATTCGCCCGCCAGCAGCCATTGCGCAGGCAGGGGCACGGCGTTGCCGGCCAAGGCGGTGATGGCGCTGGCGCCAAGCGCGGCGGCGATCACATAAACGATTTTCATATGCAGGTATTCCAGAGAGCGGACGGGATTGTCTGGCACCACTTTGCCCGAAGGGGCACCGATGCGGGATGGTTTGCGATAAGCGCTGTTGCTGGCGGATTAGTGCTGCTAAATCGCGATAAGTGTCCGGCAGTATTGTACGGGAAAGGTTCTGGCCGGTATTGGCATGCTTTCCATGTATAAATATTGCATTAAATAAATATTAATTTGTATAATACATTTTTTACATGGAGCGCATAAACATGGTGGCAAGAGTTATTTTGGGGAGTTTGTTGGCGGCTGGTGCTTTGGCTGCATGTGGCGGTGGTGGTGGTAATGGCGGTAATGGCGAGGATAGCAATAAGGCCGCACCGGATACGGGTAAGCCCTTAAGCTACGCTATTGCCGCGCCAACCATAGACGATTACGTCAGTTATGAGGTGCGGGTAGCAACCAGCAAGTCTGGCGTTTCGACACCGGTAAGCGTTTCTTACCGCTCAGAGCAGCTTGGATACACGCCGCTTGGCGGCTCGGCATGGCAAGAGAATAACATTGCGTCTGACAAGGACCAGGTAGACCGTTTTTCCACCCAACTGACCGATGACCGTGGCATTTTGGGCCACTACTACGGCGATGGCCGGGAAAGCTGTACTTTCTTTTATAAGACGCCTCTGCGCATGATGCCGAGTACCATTGCCATCGGCCAGAAATGGGCACTAAGCTTTGAGGGTAGTGGCAATAACTGCCCGCGCATCAAGGATATCTCGCCAGTCAGCTTCACTGGGCAAGCATTGGCTGCGGAGACCCTGACGGTAAAGGGCGGTGTTTTCAATACGGTCAAGGTAGGCATTGAACAATCGCTGGTCAAGCAGGGTAATTCTTCCAAAGCCATTACCTATACTATTTGGCGCGATGCCCTGAGCGGGCGCGATGTCAAACAGATGCGCACCACCACCACGACCAATCTGCTTAACGGCCAGATCGAGGTGGAAAAATATGAAGAGGAGCTGATCGGTTTGCTGATTGCATCGACTCGCCAGAAAAAATTCGCTCTGGAAAGTCTGACTGGCAAATGGCGTGGAAACTTCCGCAGCGATAAAGCTGCTGGCTATTGCCAGTTCCAGATCAGTATTCAAGGGGATATGCAAGGCACGTGCTCGTCCGATCCCGGCGGGCGGGTTCTTGCACTAAAGGGGAAGATAAACGCTGGCGGTGCGGCGAAGTTCGAAATTGGTGGCGGTGCCGAGGTTTTGCGCTACAGTGGCATGTTTGAGCAGCCATCGTCGGCTCAGGACAACTGGCCGGAGAAATATAAACCAGCAATAGGCAATCACGGTTGGCTTTTCGTGCACGAGTAAATCGTTTGATCACTGGTCGCCGGCTCCTACCGATTCAGCGCGCTGGCGGCAACAGCGGCAGCTGGCGTGCCGAGCACTAATAAGCCGCTGCTCATTCCGTGCGCAACGTTTCCTGCTGCTCGGCCAGCGCGAAGGCGTCGCGCACGGCTTGTTTGAGCTCCTCGCCATCCCAGGGCTTGCTGAGGAATTTGTAGATGGCGCCGCGGTTGATGGCGTCGGTGACGGTGGCCAGGTCGGCGTAGCCGGACAGCACCATGCGCACCGTGTGCGGATACAGCTCGCGTGCCCGCGCCAGAAATTCGGTGCCGCTCATTTCCGGCATGCGCTGGTCGGAAATGACCACCTGCACCGGATTGGCCGCCAGCAGTTCCAGCGCCTGATGCGCGTTGTGCGCGATCAGCACGCGGTAGCCTTCGCGCCGGAACAGGCGCACCAGGGCGTACAGGATGCTCGGTTCGTCGTCCAGCAGCAGCAGGGTGCGCGAGGGCGTCAGCTCGATGTCTTCCAGGGTTTCGGGCAGCAGGCGCCGTCCTTCGCGCAGCAGGCGCTCGCAATCGTCCGCGGCCAGCGGAGCGCTGAACAGGAAGCCCTGGATCTTGTCGCAGCCGATGCCGCGCAGATAGCTGAGCTGGCCCGCCGTTTCCACGCCTTCCGCCACCACCACCAGATTCAGGCCGTGCGCCAGCGCCACCGTGGCCTGGGCGATGGCGGCGCTGCGCGGCTCGCTGGTGATATTGCGCACGAAGCTCTGGTCGATTTTCAGCTTGTCCAGCGTGAAGCGCGACAGATAGCTGAGCGAGGAGTAGCCGGTGCCGAAATCGTCGAGCGAGATGGAGACGCCGAGACTGGCCAGTTCGGCCAACTGCGCCTGCGTATGTTCGAAGTCGCGCATCATCACGCTCTCGGTCAATTCCAGCTCCAGGCATTGCGGCGGCAAGCCGCTGGCGGCCAGCGCGGCGCGCACTTCGTCCGGCAGGCGGCCGCTGGCCAGTTGGCTGGCCGAGACATTCACGGCCACCGGCAGCTCGCCCAGGCCGGCCGCGTGCCAGAGCTGGTTCTGGCGGCAGGCTTGCTGCAGGACCCAGCGGCCGATCTCGTGAATCAGGCCGCTGTCTTCGGCCAATGGGATAAAGTCGGCCGGCGAGACGCGGCCCAGCTCCGCGCTGTTCCAGCGCAGCAGCGCCTCCATGCCGCTGATGCGGCCATCGCTGAGCGACACCTGCGGCTGATAGACCAGCTCCAGCTCCTGCCGTTCGATGGCGTGGCGCAGATGGGTTTCCAGCGTCACCCAGCGCAGGGCGTGGGCATTCATCTCGGTGGTGAAGAAGCGGAAGCCGTTGCGGCCCGTCTGCTTCATATGCGAGAGCGCGGCGCCGGCGCCGATCAGCAGGGCGCTGGCGGTAGCGCCGTCGCGCGGCGACAGGCTGATGCCGATGCTGGCGGTGATATACACTTCCTGCCCGTGGATGTCGAGCGGTTCGGTCAGGTGCGCCAGCAGGCGGCGCGCGGCGGCGATCACTTCGTCCACATCGTCGAACTGGGTGAGCAGCAGGGCGAACTCGTCGCCGCCCAGGTGGGCCAGGGTGTCGGCCGGCCCTGCCGTCAGGCTGAGACGCCGCGCCAGCTTTTGCAACAGCAGGTCGCCCGCTTCGTGGCCCAGGCTGTCGTTGATGCGCTGCAGGCGGTCGATATCGAGCAGCAGCAGCGCCACCTGGCGCGTGCCGGCTTCCGCGCTCTGGATCGCCTGTTGCAGCCGGTCGTTGAGCAGGGCGCGGTTGGGCAGTTGGGTCAAGGGATCGTGGCTGTGCAGGAAGTCGAGCTGGTAGTGGGCTTGCTTCAGCGCGCTGATGTCGCTCGACACCGAGACATAGGCGGCCACCTGGCCGCGCTCGTCGCGCATGGTGTCGATGCTCATGCGCTCCGGATAGACCTCGCCGTTCTTGCGCCGGTTCCAGATCTCGCCGCGCCAGTGGCCCTGGGTTTCCAGGCAGTGCCACATCTCGCGGTAAAAGCTGGGCTCCTGGCGCCCGGAGCGCAGCAGGCGCGGATTTTGGCCTAGCACCTCGCTCTCCGCGTAGCCGGTGATCTGGGTGAAGGCGGGATTCACGGCCACGATGCGGCCGGCAGCGTCGGTGATGGTGATGCGCTCCTGGGTGCTGTCGAAGACGCGCGCGAACAGGCGCAGGCGCTCTTCCATGGCGCGCCGCTGCGTGGTGTCGCGCAGGATCACGGTAAACAAGGGCGCGCCGTCGGCGCTGGCCACCGACAGCGACAGCTCGCCGATGAATTCCTCGCCATTTTTGCGCCGCCCGTGCAGCTCCGCCAGACGGCCGCTATAGCTGGTCTCGCCGGTGTCGCGGTAGTGTTCGAAACGGGCCTGGTGCTCGGCCTGCGAACGCGGTGCGATCAGCAGGGCGGCGTGCCGGCCCAGCACTTCTCCGGCGGCATAGCCGAACATGGCCTCGGCGGCGCGGTTAAAGCTGAGAATGTGCTGTTCGCTGTCGAGGGCGATGATGGCGTCCGGTGCCGATTCGCTCATGGCGCGGTAGCGTGCCTCGCTGGCCTGGCGCGCGGCCGCTTCCACTTGCAGATGGGCGGCGTGGCGCTGCACCATCTCGTACAGCTGCATATTGCGGTAGGCGCCGGCCAGTTGGGCGGCCAGCAGCAGCAAGATTTGTTCGTCCTCGCCGCTGAAGGGCCGGGTGCGCGGATTGGCCGCATACACCCAGCCATGCAGCGCCAGGCCGTCGCGGATCGCCAGGCCCAGCGCCTCATGCACCGGCGGATGGCCGGCCGGCAGCGCCAGCAGCTCGGCCGCGCCGCCGCGCAGATGCAGCAGGTGGCGGCTTTCCATCAGCTGGCCGGGGAAGCGCGCGGAGTCGGTGGCCTGGGCCTGCAGCAGCTTGGCGTCGAGACCGTGGGCGGCCAGTTGGCCGACGCCGCTCTCATTGCTGTGAAGCAGGCAGAGTGCCACCACCTCGGTGTCCAGCAGGGCGGCGGCGGCGCGCGCGAAATCGGCGGCCATCTGCGCGCTATCGCGCTCGCCATTCAGGCGCAGGCTGAGTTCCTGAAGGGCCATCAGGCGGCTGGCCGGACCCGGTTGGCTGGATAAGAAGGCGGGGCGGCTGGCGGCGTCGGCCGGCGCGATGCCGGCGTCCACCGTGCCCGCGCCCATGCCGGGCGGCGCGCCGGCCGCCGCGGTCTGCGGCCCTGCGGCGCCGTGATCCGCGTCGGCGTCCAGTCCCAGCTCGAATGCCACGGCGTCGAGTATCGCTTGCTGCTCGCAGGGCTTGGGCAGCACCGTGCGCACGCCGCAGCTGCTGGCCATGGCCTGCATCTCGTCCGGCGAATAGGTGGCGCTGTAAAAGATGACGGGCGTGGCGGCCAGCGCCGCATCGGCGCGCAACTGCTGCACGAACTCGAAGCCATCCATGCCGGGCATGAGGATGTCGGTGACTACCAAGTCGGGATATTCGCGGCGCGCCAGCGCCAGCGCCTGTACGCCATCGCTGGCTTCGAGCAGGCGGTGGGCGCTGAAGCCCAGCAGCGTCACCAGGTATTCCCGGTTGCTGGGGCGGTCGTCGACGATGAGAATAGTGGCCATGGTGTTTGCCTGGCGGGGGTGGAACTGATGTTACGCCTCAGTTAAGGAGGAGGGCGCACGGCTGTGACGTGCTTGAAAGTTACCGTCTTTATAATATGGTATTTTTGGAATAGGAAGAATTGCAGTCCGCCGCAGGGAATTACGGCCGGCCAGCGCCAAATCCTTTAAAATAGCGGGTTAAGAAATATTTGCCGTTCCTGCATTTCACAAAAGGATAGAATAATGTCTATTTCCAGCACCGAAGAAATCGTTGCCGAACTGCGCGCTGGCCGCATGGTGATTCTGGTGGACGAGGAAGACCGCGAGAATGAAGGCGATCTGGTGCTTGCCGCCGATTTCGTCACGCCCGAAGCGATCAACTTCATGATCAAGCATGCGCGCGGCCTGGTGTGCCTGACCCTGAGCGAAGAACGCTGCGACCAGCTGGAACTGAGCATGATGACCAGCCGTAATGGTACCTCTTTCGGCACCAACTTCACCGTTTCGATCGAAGCGGCGGAGGGCGTGACGACCGGGATTTCGGCGGCCGACCGCGCCAAGACCATCCAGGTTGCCGTGGCCAAGAACGCCAAGCCGAGCGACATCGTGCAGCCGGGCCATATCTTCCCGCTGCGCGCGGTGAAGGGCGGGGTGCTGATGCGCGCCGGCCATACCGAAGCCGGTTGCGATCTGACCGCCATGGCCGGCCTGACGCCGGCCTCGGTGATCTGCGAGATCGTCAAGGACGACGGCACCATGGCCCGCCTGCCGGACCTGCTGGAATTCGCCAAGGAACATGGCCTGAAGATCGGCACCATCGCCGACCTGATCCACTACCGCAGCCAGAACGAGTGCATGGTCGAGCGCGTGGCCGAACGGCCGCTGCGCACCGCCCACGGCGACTTCCAGATGATCGCCTTCCGCGACAAGCCGAGCGGCAGCGCCCACCTGGCGCTGGTGCATGGCGCGGTGGCGCCGGACCAGGATTCGCTGGTGCGTGTGCACCAGCCGGTGTCCATCCTGGACCTGCTGGAAACGGAAGCCACCACCCACTCGTGGAATGTGTCATCCTCGCTGAAAGCGATCAAGGCGGCGCCGCACGGCGTGATCGTGCTGCTGAACTGCGGCGAGACCGCCGAACAGCTGTTTACCCAGTTCGCCGCGCTCGGCCAGCCGGCCGCCAAGCCGCAGGGCCGCGCCGCCAGCATGGACCTGCGCAGCTACGGTATCGGCGCCCAGATCCTGCGCGAACTGGGCGTGAGCAAGATGCAATTGCTGGCCAGCCCGCGCAAGATGCCGTCGATGACGGGCTTCGGGCTGGAAGTCAGCGGTTTCCTGGCCAAGCCGGCCGCGTAAACTATATTAACCATTTATCGAAAGAGGCAAGTCATGACTGTAGGAACCTACGAAACCAATCTGGATGGCGAAAGCCTGCGCATCGGCATCGTACAGGCGCGTTTTAACGAAGACGTGTGCCATGGTCTGCTGTCGGCCTGTCTGGCGGAACTGAAGCACCTGGGCGTGGCCGACGAAGACGTGCTGCACGTGACCGTGCCGGGTGCGCTGGAAATCCCGCTGATCCTGCAAAAGATGGCCGAGACCGAGCAGTTCGACGCGCTGATCGCGCTGGGCGCCGTCATCCGCGGCGAGACCTACCACTTCGAACTGGTCTCGAACGAGTCCGGCGCCGGCATCACGCGCGTCAGCCTGGACTGCAATATCCCGATCGCCAACGCCGTGCTGACCACCGAAAACGACGAGCAGGCCGAAGTGCGCATGGCCGTCAAAGGCGCCGAAGCGGCGCGCGTGGCCGTGGAAATGGCCAATCTGGCCATCGCCCTGGAAGAGCTGCACCAGGACGACGACGACGGCGACGAGTAATCCCGAGCGGCCCGCGCGGCCGCTCCCCATATGTATTTAAGAATAGGTAGGAAACCATGACCGATAAATCTGCACACGCCAATCCGAGCAAGAACCGCACGCCGCGCCACCGCGCGCGCGAGTTCGCGCTGCAGGGTCTGTATCAGTGGCTGCTGAATAACGAAGATGCGACCACGGTCGTCAACAATATCCGTGCCGCGCACGGCTTCGACAAAGCCGACGCCGAGTACTTCACCAATCTGCTGTATGGCGCCATCAAGGATTGCGTTTCCCTGCGCGACACCTTCGCGCCGCTGGTGGACCGCGGCGTGGCCGAACTGTCCCCGATCGAGCACGCCGTGCTGCTGATCGGTGCTTACGAGTTCAAGAACCATCCCGAGATCCCATACCGCGTGGTCATCAACGAAGCGGTCGAGCTGACCAAATCCTTCGGCGGCATCGATGGCCACAAATACGTCAACGGCGTGCTGGACAAGCTGTCCGCCAAGTTGCGCGCCGACGAAGTCGCCGGCGACAAGAAACGCTGATCCGCGGCGGGTCCACGCGCCCGCCTACGGCACCGCAATGCCGCCCCGCCGTCCTGGCCGGGCGGCATTTTGCATCTGCATAGCCGAGCCCGTGTCCACCATGGTGCCAGGCACCATGGTGGACACGGGCTCGGCTGGTTGGTGCGGATTTTCACATCGGGTTCACGCGCCTGCTGGCATCATCTGCAGGGGCTGGCCAAGGGATAGACGACGATGAATGTACTGGTGGTGGAGGACAACGCTCTGCTGGCCCGCAACCTGGCGGAGGTGCTGGAGCAGGGCGGCTATAGTGCGGACTTTGCCGGCGACGGCCTGCATGGTTTGAAGCTGGCGCTGGAACAGGATTATGATGTGCTGGTCCTCGATCTGGCCCTGCCGGGTATGGATGGCCTGGAAGTCTGCCGCCATCTGCGCCGCGAGCTGCCGCGCCGCCTCCCCGTCCTGATGCTGACCGCGCGCGACACCTTGCAGGACAAGCTCGCCGGCTTCGACAGCGGCGCCGACGATTATCTGGTCAAGCCCTTTGCGCCGGAGGAATTGCTGGCGCGCTGCCGCGCCCTGGCGCTGCGCCGGCAGGATTATCAATTGGCGGTTGGCGCGCTGCGCATCGATCGCCGCAGCCAGACGGCCACGCGCGCCGGGCAGGCGCTCAAGCTGAATCCGCAGGCCTACCGCATTTTGCTGGCGCTGGCCGAAGCCCATCCGCGCATCCTCACGCGCTCCGAGCTGACGCGCAAGCTGTGGCAGGACGAACCACCCGATTCCGACGCCCTGCGCAGCCATCTCTACCTGTTGCGCCAGGAACTCGACAAGCCTTTCGACAAACCCATGCTGCATACCGTGCACGGCGTTGGCTTCCGTCTGGACGCGACGGCATGAAGCCCGCCGCGAGCCTGCGCCGCCGGCTGATGCTGGCTTTCGCCCTGGTGGCCTTGCTTACCGCGCTGTGCTTCAGCGTGTTCGGCCTGCTGTTCGTGTACGCGGTCGAAGACGATTTCTTCGCCAATATCCTGAGGCAGGAAACCATGCACCAGCAGCGCAGCTGGGCCGAGCATGGCGTGCTGGCGCGGCCCTTGCGTGACACCGTGCGTGTGCTGGACGGCGCGGACCAGTTGCCGGCCGACCTGTCGGCCCAGCTGCCAGCCGGACCACGCAGCGGAGAATTCTTCGGCGAGCAAGGCCGCCACTACCATCTGCGCGAGCTGCGGCTCGCGGGCCGCGCGGCTCCGCTATATTTATTGGCGGAAGTCAGCGGCGAGCTGGTGGTGCGTCCGCGCCTGCCATTCATCCTGGGTTTTCTGGGCGCCGCGATGCTGGCGATCGTCGCCTTCACGCTGCTGCTGGGCTACTGGCTGGCGGGGCGGGCTAGCGCGCCGCTGACGCGGCTGGCACAACTGGTTGCGGGGGCGAAGCCGGAACAGTTGCCGCGCCAGTTCGCCGCCGCTTTTCCCGACAATGAAATCGGCGCCCTGGCCCGCGCTCTGGAAGAGGCCTTGGCCCGCACCGCCGCCTTCATCGAGCGCGAACAGCATTTCACGCGCGACGCTAGCCATGAACTGCGCACGCCGCTGGCCGTGATCGGCGGCGCGGCTTATCTGCTGGGGCAGCAGCCGCTCGCGCCGCAAGCGGCCGACCAGCTTGCGCGCATCCGCAGCGCCGCAAGCCACATGGAGCAAAGCCTGGCCGCGCTGCTGGCGCTGGCCCGTGAGGACGCAGCGCCGGCCGCCAGCGCCAGCGCGCTGCTGCCATCCATCGAAGCGGCCGTGGTGCGCTTCGCCCATCTGCTCGACGGCAAGCCGGTGCATGTTGCCGTTGCGGTGGATGCGTCCGCGCAAGCGCGCTGCCCCGCCGCGGTGCTCGATATCCTGCTTTCCAATCTGGTCAGCAATGCCTTCGCCAATACCCAGCAAGGTGAAGTCAGGATTACGTTTGAAGACAACAGCCTGGTGGTCAGCGATAGCGGCAGCGGCATTTCCCCCGCCGTGGCCGAGCGTCTTTACGAAGCCGGTGTCAAAGGGGAGGGCAGTCAAGGACTGGGTCTGGGTCTGTCGATCGCGCAGCGCCTGGCCCAGCGCCATGGCATCAGGCTGCATGTCGCCAACGCCAGTGGCAGCGCCGCAGGCGTGCGCGCCAGCTTGCAGTTTCCAGCGTAAAAAGCCGGCGCGGCTTTGCGCCGCCTCCAAGGCGGGCGAAGGTATGCGTGGGACCATGGCATAATCATTCCACAGACGGAGTTGCATATGGTTGCCGCCAATTTCGATGCCCATCAATACGCCAGACGCCTGATTGATGCAGGTTTCTCACCCTCCCAGGCAGATGTATTGGCAGAAACGACGGGGGAGATCATGCTGGAAATCACAAGCGTTGCCACCGCTGTCGAAAAACTCGAATGCAAGATGACGGCCGAGTTTGAGAAGCAGCGTGCTTATACGGACAAGGTTGTGGCTGAACTGCGCCAGGCCATGGCCGAGCAAGGCCAGAATATGATGCGCTGGATATTGTTGGTCGGCGCCGCTTTTGGCCTCATTCAGACAGGCCTGCTCACTGCCATCGTTGTGAAGCTGCTGTTCTGAGACGAAAAAAAAGCCACCGCAAGGTGGCTTCATCGTTTCCGCCGGCTGGATTACAGGCCAGCCAGTTGTTCCGTTTCCATCGGTTTGGCGCCACTGCTGGCGACGGTGGTGGTTTTCGGGGCCGGGGCGGCCGCCATGATCGGCGTGATCGTCGGTACTTTCTTGCCGGTCGAGACTTGTTTCAGGCGCTTGTACTCCGCCAGCACTTTCGAGCCATAGCCGTCATCGGTTTCAAAGGCGGCGGCGCCGACATAGGTTTTCAGGCCGGCTTCGACCGAGCCGCCACGGGTCACATAATCCTTCAGGATTTGCGAACCGACGCGGATATTGGCCACCGGATTCAGCGCCGCTTGCACGCCGCCCATTTCCTGGAAGCGGTCGTGGTGCACCTTGGACATCACCTGCATCAGGCCTTGCGCGCCCATCGGGCTTTCCGCGAACGGATTCAGGCCGGATTCGATCGCCATCACGGCCAGGATCAGCAGCGGGTCGAGTTTGATCTCATGCGCGGTCAGATACGCGGTCGAGACCAGCATATTGGCCGCATCGCCGGCCACGCGGTAGCGCTTGGACAGCCAGCTGGTCACCCATTCCTGCTGCTTGCGGGTGCCCATCAGGGCTTTTTCTTCCGGCGTCAGCGGGGCCGCTGTGCTGGTTTTGGTGGCGGTGGCGGCCGACGCGTCCATCAATTCGTGCAGCGGTGGCGCCACCACGGCGACGACTTCAGGGGCCGGCTCTTCCGTCAGACTTTTGCTCAGTTGGCGAGCCAGGTCGGGACGGACAAACAGTACTGCAATTACTACCAGGGCGGAAACGCCAAAGATCGTCAGCGTGTGCTGAGCCGTAGTCAGAAGACTACGCACTGAAATTTGCGGCATGGACAGCCGCGCAATCAGATTATGGTTCATAGAAACTCCTCTGGAATGACCGCCGAGGACGCACCATCGCCGCGCAAAAGCGCGGTCGTGCCGGTGTGCCAAAGCCGTGCATCAGAATTATCATCGCCCGCCGCGGCCGTAGGCCCGCGCGCTGGACGCCATCATTGCTTGCTAGAGCTGATTACTTATATGTAGAACCAGTCGCAATACAACTTTTTTCGGGGGAGGAGGCAGACGCCTCGTGAAAAACACTCCTTAAAATGTCATGTGGAGCCCCGACTCCGTGAATGAATGAGCGACAATTAGTTGGCGTTCTTGCCATGTCCTCTTCAAGTAGGGTGGATTGTAGGAGGCACAATATACCACGTCAATACTAAAGAATCGATTCTTTATTACTTTTGGATATAGGTTTCCCAGGCAGGTTTGAGCAAAAACCAATAGAATCAAGCACTTGATCGAAACTCTTCAGTTAGCCTGTTTAAACAGAAAAAATCGTAAAAAAGTATGAAATATTCGGATCTGCGAGATTTTATTTCCCAACTGCAACGCATGGGCGAACTAAAGCACATTTCCTTGCCAATTTCGCCATATTTGGAGATGACCGAGATCTGCGACCGCACCTTGCGCGCCGAAGGTCCGGCCCTGCTGTTCGAGAAACCGGCCGGTTTCGACATCCCCGTGCTGGGCAATCTGTTCGGCACCACGCGCCGCGTGGCACTGGGCATGGGCGCCGAGGATCTGGGCGAGCTGCGCAAGATCGGCCATGTGCTGGCGCGCCTGAAAGAACCCGAGCCGCCCAAGGATTTCAAGGATCTGATGGGCCTCGGCTCGCTGGTCAAAGCCTTATGGGATATGGCGCCGAGGGAAATGCGCGGCGCGCCTTGCCAGGAAGTCGTCTGGGAGGGGAATGACGTCGACCTGGGCCGCTTGCCGATCCAGCACTGCTGGCCGGGCGATGTGGCGCCGCTGATTACCTGGGGCCTGGTGATTACCAAGGGGCCGAATAAGAAGCGGCAGAACCTGGGCATCTACCGCCAGCAGGTGCTGGGCCGGAACAAGGTCATCATGCGTTGGCTGGCGCATCGCGGCGGCGCGCTCGATTTCCGCGAGCACGCCATCAAGAACAAGGGCCAGCCGTATCCGGTGGCGGTGGCGCTGGGCGCCGACCCGGCCACGATTCTGGGCGCGGTGACGCCGGTGCCGGATTCGCTGTCCGAATACCAGTTCGCCGGCCTGCTGCGCGGCAGCCGCACGGAGCTGGTCAAGGCCATCGGCAGCGAGTTGCGCGTGCCGGCATCGGCCGAAATCGTGCTGGAAGGGCATATCTATCCGGACGAGAATCACCCGTCCGGCTACGAGCATGCGCTGGAAGGACCGTATGGCGACCACACCGGCTACTATAATGAGCAGGACTGGTTCCCGGTCTTCACCATCGACCGCATCACGATGCGGCGCGATCCGATTTACCACTCCACGTATACGGGCAAGCCGCCGGACGAGCCGGCGGTGCTGGGCCTGGCGCTGAACGAAGTCTTCGTGCCGCTGCTGCAAAAGCAGTTCAGCGAAATCACCGATTTCTATCTGCCGCCGGAAGGCTGCAGCTACCGCATGGCCGTGGTGCAGATCCGCAAGCAGTATGCCGGCCACGCCAAGCGCGTGATGTTCGGCGTGTGGAGCTTCCTGCGCCAGTTCATGTATACCAAGTTCATTGTGGTGGTGGACGAGGATGTGAACATCCGCGACTGGAAAGAGGTGATCTGGGCCATTACCAGCCGCGTCGATCCGATCCGCGACACCACCCTGGTCGACAACACGCCGATCGATTATCTGGACTTCGCTTCGCCCATCAGTGGCCTGGGCAGCAAGATGGGCATCGACGCGACCAATAAGTGGCCGGGTGAAACCAGCCGCGAATGGGGCACGACCATCCAGATGACGCCGGAAGTGAAGGGGCGCGTGGACCAGATCTGGCAGCAGCTCGGCCTGTAAACGGCAGGGTGCGATTCCGCACCCACGAAATCCGCCGGTCGGTTATAATTGCATCTGGCGGGCCCCTGCGCATTGTGGCACGGTTAACCTGGTCAGGTCGGGAACGAAGCAGCCAAAGCTGTTCACCGCAAGTGCCGCAGATCAGGCTCGCCTCTTATCGAAAAAGCTGCCCCGGGCAGCTTTTTTCATTTCCGCTCCAACGCGAAGACAGCCCGAAGCGGGCGCGCACCGCCTAATCTTGTCCGCTGGACGGGCATCTACGGTAAAATCAGCGAATGTCCTATCAAGTCCTAGCTCGCAAATACCGTCCCCGGAACTTTGAAACGCTCGTCGGCCAGGAGCACGTCGTGCGCGCGCTCACGCATGCGCTGCACAGCGGCCGCCTGCACCACGCCTATCTGTTCACGGGTACGCGCGGCGTCGGCAAGACTACCTTGTCGCGCATTCTGGCCAAATCGCTCAACTGCGTCGGGCCGGACGGCACGGGCGGCATCACCGCCACGCCCTGCGGCGTGTGCGAAGCCTGTACCGCCATCGACGGCGGCCGCTTCGTCGACTATATAGAGATGGACGCGGCGTCGAACCGTGGCGTCGATGAAATGGCCCAGCTGCTGGAGCAGGCGGTGTACGCGCCTTCCAACGCGCGCTTCAAGGTCTATATGATCGACGAGGTGCACATGCTGACCAACCACGCCTTCAACTCCATGTTGAAGACGCTGGAAGAACCGCCCGAGCACGTGAAATTCATCCTGGCGACCACCGACCCGCAAAAAATTCCGGTCACGGTGCTGTCGCGCTGCCTGCAGTTCAATCTCAAGCAGATGCCGCCGGGGCATATCGTCGGCCACCTGGAAAACATCCTGGGCCAGGAAAATGTGAGCTTCGAGCATCCCGCCTTGCGCCTGCTGGCCCAGGGCGCGCACGGTTCGATGCGCGACGCGCTGTCGCTGACCGACCAGGCGATTGCCTACGCCGCCGGCGCGGTGACGCTGGATGCGGTGCAGGGCATGCTCGGCGCGCTCGACCAGTCCTATCTGATCCGCCTGCTCGATGCGCTGTCCAAACAGGATGGCGCCGACCTGATGGCGGTGGCCGACGAAATGGCCACGCGCAGCCTGTCGTACAACGGCGCCTTGCAGGATCTGGGCACCTTGCTGCACCGGATCGCGCTGGCGCAGACCGTGCCTGCGGCCGTGCCGGAAGATCTGCCGGAGTACGCCGACATCGTGCGCCTGGCCGGCGCTTTCGACGCGGAAGAAGTCCAGCTGTATTATCAGATCGCCGTCCATGGCCGCAATGAGCTGGGCCTGGCGCCCGACGAATACGCCGGCTTCTCCATGACCCTGTTACGCATGCTTGCCTTTCGGCCCGGCATCGGCGGGGCGGACGGCGTACCGGCCGCTGCCCCGGTAGCGGCTCGTCCGTCCGGCGCGAATCCGGCCCGTGCCGCCGCCGCTGCGGCCGGCATGCCGGCGCGCGCGGCATCGGCTTCCACCGTCAGCCATGCCAGCGTGATCCCGAATCCGGCCGCCGCCGCAATGGCCGCCGCCCAGCCTGCGGCCAGCGAGCCGCCCGCGTATGGCGCCGCCGCTGGCGCGCCCATGCCGCAAGCCCCAGTGGCGGCAGCGCCGATTCCGGTGGCGCCGCCGGCTGTTGTGCCGAACCATGTCCAGCCGCAGCATCAGCCGGCCGTCGCGCCAGCCGCCCGTCCGGCTGCCGCCGCTGCGCCGCTGAGCCCCGCGCGCGCCGCCATCAATGCGGCGCTGGAAGCGGCCCGCGCCGCCACGGCCGCCCGTACTGGCGCGCGGCCGCCAATGAAAACCACGCCGCTCGAAAGCGATGCGCCAGCGGCTGCCGCGCCAGCGCCAGCCGTTCCTGCGCCGGCTCCAGCCTTTGCGCCCGCGCCAAGCACCGCGCCGGCGCCGTCGGCTGGCGGCTTTGGCGCCGCCGCGCAACCAGCGGCGGCGCGTCCCGCGCCGTGGGAAGATGCATCGGCGGGCGGGGCGCCAGTTGCCCGCGCCGCCGCGCCTTGGGACGACGCGTCCGCCAGCGCGGCCGTGATGGAAGCGCCGGCGCAGGCCGCCGCGCCAGCCATGATGCCGTCCGCTGCGCAAGCCGCGCCGCAAGCAGCGCCACGCGCTCCGGTGCGCCAGCAGTCCGAGGAAGACGATCTGCCGCCCTGGGTGACGGAGTTCTCCGACGATTCCGCCATGCCGGCCAGCGCTTCGCAATTCGGCTATGACGAGGCGCCTGTTGCCGCCGCCGCGCCGCGCCAGGCAGCGCCAGCGAAACCGCCTTACGAATATGTGATCACCCCCGTTCCTGAGCTGGACTGGGACGGCAATTGGCCGCTGCTGGCCGCCCACCTGCCGCTGCGCGGCGTGGCGCAGCAGCTGGCCACGCAGTCGGAGCTGATCGATTGCAGCATCGACGGCAACGCCGCGCTGTTCCGCATCCGCTGCCCGATCGAAACCTGGCGCACGCCCGCCAACGTGGAAAAACTCACGGCCGCCCTGGCTGAGCGCTTCCAGCGCGTGGTGCGCGTGGAATCGGAAACCGGCGCGGTCTGGTACACCACCAGCGCCGAAGCCCAGGCCCACCGCGACGCCTGCCAGCGCGCGGCGGAAGCGACGGTCGCCAGCGATCCCTTCGTGAAAAGCATGATCCGCGAATTCGGCGCTTTCATCGTACCGGGATCGATAGTGGCGCCGCAGACGCCCGCGCATTAAACTGAATACAAACCCTAGCCTTACGGAGAAACACCATCATGATGAAAAATCAACTGGCCGGCCTGATGAAACAGGCGCAAGCAATGCAGGACAATATGAAGAAAGCCCAGGAATCGCTGGGCAGCATCGAGGTCGAAGGCCAGTCCGGCGCCGGCTTGGTGAAAGTCGTCATGACTTGCAAAAACGATGTGAAGCGCGTCACCATCGATCCATCGCTGCTGGCCGACGACAAGGACATGCTGGAAGACCTGGTGGCCGCCGCCTTCAACGACGCCGTGCGCAAGGCTGAAGCCACCGCCGCCGAGAAAATGAGCGGCCTGACCGCCGGCATGAATCTGCCAGCCGGCTTCAAAATGCCATTCTAAAATGTTCGTCATCGCGCTCACTTACCTGAAGCCCGCCGCGGAGATCGACGCTCTGCTCGGCGCGCATCGTGAGTATTTGCGTGAGCAATATGCGAACGGCACCTTCCTGCTATCCGGCCGCATGGTGCCGCGCACCGGCGGCATCATCCTGGCCATGGCGGACAGCCGGGCCGATATCGAAGCCGTGATCGAGCTGGACCCGTTCAAGCAGGCCGGCGTGGCCAGCTACGCGATCACGGAATTCGTTCCCACCATGGCGGCCGAGGCGCTGAGCCAGTTCCAGCATCAGGGTTAGCCATGTCCAAGTCGCTTGAATTCCTGACGGAGGCGCTGCGCCGCCTGCCCGGCGTTGGGCCGAAATCGGCGCAGCGCATGGCTTTCCACCTGCTGCAGCATGACCGCGAAGGCGCGGCCCAGCTGTCACGCGCCCTGTACCAGGCGGTGGACGCGGTGCACCACTGCGCCCTGTGCAATACCTTCACCGAAACCGAGACCTGCGACACCTGCATCGACGAGGAGCGCGACCGCCGCCTGTTGTGCGTGGTCGAAACGCCGGCCGACCAGATGATGATCGAGCAGACCCTGACTTACAAAGGGCTGTACTTTGTGCTGATGGGCCGCCTGTCGCCGCTGGACGGCATCGGCCCCAAGGACATCCACCTGGAAAAACTGCTGGCGCGCGCCAGCGACGGCGTGGTGAGCGAGGTGGTCTTGGCGACGAACTTCACCAACGAAGGCGAAGCCACGGCCCACTACATCAGCGAGATGCTGAAAGCGCGCGGCCTGCAGGTTAGCCGCCTGGCGCGCGGCGTGCCGGTCGGCGGCGAACTCGAATATGTGGATGCGGGCACCATCGCCCGCGCCATGCTGGACCGGCGCAGCACCTAGGTGCCGGACAGCGGAACGCTCAACAGGCGCTGCCGGTTGAGCATCTGCGCGATCGATTCCTGCGGCGATGGATGGCCGAGGAAAAATCCCTGCACCAGATCGCAGCCATACTGCTCCAGCAAATGAAGCTGGGCATTGGTTTCCACGCCTTCCGCCACCACCACCATTTTCAAGCCGTGTGCCATGGCGATGATGGCGCGCGTGATGGCGGCATTCTCCGAATCCTGCGGCAGGCCGCTGATGAAGCTCTTGTCGATCTTGAGCGCCCGCACATCGAAGCGCTTCAGATAGCTCATGGATGAATAGCCGGTGCCGAAATCGTCGATCGAAAGGTAGACGCCGATGCCGCGCAGCTGGTCCAGCGTGGCCATGGTGGCGCGCGCGTCGTCCATCAGCGTGCCTTCGGTCAGCTCCAGCTCCAGCAGGCGCGGCTCCAGCCCCGTGTCGTGCAGGGCCGAGACCACGATCTGGCTCAGGTTCTCGTCCTTGAATTGCTTGGCCGAGAGGTTGACCGCCATGCGCACCGGCCGCTGGCAAGCCTGCTGCCAGGCGCGCGCCTGCTTGCAGGCGGTGCGCAGCACCCACTCGCCGATCGGTACGATCAGCCCTGTTTCTTCGGCCAGCGGGATGAATTCATTGGGGGGAATCACGCCGTGCTCGGGATGGCGCCAGCGTACCAGCGCCTCCACGCCCACCAGCTGGGCGCTGGACACATCGACCTGGGGCTGGTACAGCAGATACAGCTCATCGTTCTGCAAGGCTTTGCGCAGGCCGACCTCCAGCTTCACATGGCTCATGATCTGCATCGTCAGCGAAGAGCTGTACAGCTTCGCATTGTCCTTGCCGCAGTTCTTGGCGTGGTACATGGCGGTGTCGGCGTACTTGAGCAGGGAGCTGCTGTCCTCGCCGTCCTGCGGATACAGTGAGATGCCGATGCTGGCCGTGACGAAGATTTCATGGCCGTCGAGCTGGAAGGGGCGGCGCATGGCGTCCTTGACGCGCTGCGCCACATGCAGCGCATCCTCGACCTGCTGCAGGTCGGGGATCAGGATGGTGAACTCGTCGCCGCCCAGGCGCGCCAGGCTGCCGTGGCCAAGCAGGGACACCGTGTCGCCGGGGCGGATGGTTTCATGCAGGCGCTCCGAGACGGCTTGCAGCAGCAGGTCGCCCACATTGTGGCCCAGCGTGTCGTTGATGCGCTTGAAGGAATCCAGGTCCATGAACAGCACGGCGAACTTGCACCCGCCGGCGCGCGAGCGCTGCAGCTCATGCTCCAGCGATTCGAGGAAGGCCTGGCGGTTGGGGATGCCGGTCAGGCTGTCGCAGTAGGCCAGGCGGCGGATCTGGTCCTCCGTGCGTTTGCGCTCGCTGATGTCGCGCACCAGGCCCAGCACCTCGCCCGCGCCGGTATTGACCAGGCGCGCCTCGAAGTGGTGCAGCATGCCGCCGCTGAACAGCTCATAGTCGACGGAACGGATGTCGTGGGTGTCGAGCACGCATTCCAGCTCCAGCATCAAACGCTGCGCGATGGGGGCGGGCAGCACCTCGCTGACGTGGCGGCCCACGCAGCGCGTTTCGGCCAAGGTGGCGCCGGGGCCATGGCCCTGCTCATAGTCCAGATAAAAACCCTCGGGACTGAGGCGGAAGAAGGTGTCGGGAATTGCCGCCAGCACGGCGCGGTTGTGGGCGTCGGCGATGCGCAGGCGGGCGATGGCGTCGCTGGCGCGCAGCACGTACAGCACGCGGTGGCCGAGGATGGGCCAGTTGATCGGCTTGGAAATGAAGTCCGTGGCGCCCACCTCATAAGCCTGCGTCACCGCTTCCAGATCGTCGCCGCCCGTGACCATGATGATGGGGACCGTGGCGCCATGCTCCATCTGGCGGATTTCGCGGCAGACGGTAAAGCCATCCACGCCCGGCATGTCCACGTCGAGCAGCACCAGGTCGGGGCACATCTGGCGGAAGCAGGACAGGGCTGCCGAGCCGTCCGCCGCTTCCACCGCGTTCAAGCCGACCTGCGCCAGCATCTCCAGCATCAGCAGGCGCATGACGGGATCATCGTCAGCCACCAGCACGGTGCCGCGTTTGGGGGAATGTAGTGTGCCCATATCAGGTTTCCTTCTCTAGGATGGCACTCAGGGAATGACGCACCGTCTGGAACTCGCGCTCCATATTGCTCAACAGTTTTTCCGCGCCCTCGGTGGAATCGGCGCGGCCCAGCAATTCCATTTCCTTGCAGAGCCGGGCCAGCGCGTCGGCGCCGACATTGGCGCTGCTTGATTTCAGACTGTGCGCGGCCTTGCGGATGCCGCCCATATTCAGGCAGGCGATGGCTTCGCGCAGGGTTTGCAGATGGGCGGGCGTATCGTCCACATAGGCGTGGATCACGCGCTGCAGCAGCGCCTCGCCATCGGCGCTGAGGGCGCGGATGGCCTCCAGCGCGTGGCGGTTCAGCACCGTTACGGGCGGCGCGGCTTGCGCCACTGCGGGCTTTTCCGGCGGCGGCGCCAGATCGGCGTGATGCATGCTGGCGGCGCGCGGCAGCGCGATCCAGCGCGACAGGGTGTCGGCCAGCGCCTGGCGGCTGAAAGGCTTGCTCAGATAATCGTCCATGCCCGCCGCCAGGCAGTTTTCGCGGTCGCCCTGCAAGGCATTGGCCGTGATGGCGATGACCGGCAGGTGGCGGGCGTGGCCGCTCTGCTTTTCGCGGCGGCGGATTTCCTTGGTGGCGGCCATGCCATCCATCACCGGCATCTGGCAGTCCATCAGCAGCAGGTCGAAATGCGCGGCGCCCACCGCCGTCAAGGCTTCCTCGCCATTGCCGGCGCAAACGGCGTCCAGTCCCAGGCTGTTCAGCATGGCCAGCGCCACTTCGACATTGACCGGATTGTCCTCGGCCAGCAGCACGCGCAGCGGACGCTTGGCGCGCGGCAGCCGCGCGCCCGCGGGCGCCAGCGCCGTCATCGGCCGCGTGCCTTCGCCGCCGCGGGCCGGCGTCACCAGGCATTCATACAGATCGCAGTCGCGCGCCGGCTTGATCAGCTGGAAGGCCACGCCGGCCTCGCGCCGCTGCACCGTATCGGCCGCGCTGCGCTCTGTGCTGAGCAGCAGCAGGCGCACGCCGGACAGCGCGGCATCGGCCTTGATCTCGGCTGCCAGCGCCAGCCCGCTGATGCCTGGCAAGTCCATATCCAGCAAGGCCGCGTCGTAGGGCTGGCCGCTGCTGGCGCCGGCGTGCAGCAGGCGCAGCGCTTCCGCCGCCGTGGCGGCGCTGTCGCAGTGCAGATGCCAGCGCCCAAGCAGGCGTTCCAGCACGGCGCGGCTGTCCGGATGCGGATCGGCGATCAGCGCGCGCAAACCCTTGCTCTTCTGGCTAAAGCCGGATTCGTCGCCATCGACACGGCGCTTGTCGAACTGCACGGTGAACCAGAAGACCGAACCTTGCGCGAGCGCGTTGTCGACGCCGATCTGCCCGCCCATCAGCTCCACCAGCTGGCGCGAAATCGCCAGCCCCAGGCCGGTGCCGCCATGCTTGCGTGTGGTCGAACCATCGGCCTGGGAGAAGGAGTCGAAGATGCGGCTGCGCGCCTCGCGCGCCACGCCCAAGCCGGTATCGTGCACCTCGAAGCGCATGCGCACGGTTTGCGCATCCTCGCCGGTGACGTAGACCTTGAGCTGGATGCGGCCCTTGTCGGTGAACTTGATGGCATTGCCCATCAGGTTCACGATCACCTGGCGCAGCCGGTTCGGATCGCCGCAGATGGCGATCGGGATATCGTTGGCGATCTCGAAATGCAGGTCCAGCCCCTTGGCCTGCGCCTGCGGCGAAAACACATAATCGATATCGTCCAGCAGCTCGCGGAAGTTGAAATGGATGTACTCCACCGTCAGCTTGCCCGCCTCGATCTTGGAGAAGTCCAGGATATCGTTGATGATCACCAGCAGATGCTCGCCCGAACGCTTGACCATGCTGGTGTAATGGCGCTGTTCCTCGCTCAGGCGCGTGGCCATCAGCAGCTCGGTCATGCCCAGCACCCCGTTCATCGGCGTGCGGATTTCGTGGCTCATCGTGGCCAGGAAGGCGCTCTTGGCCTGGCTCGCCGCCTCCGCCGCGTTCTTCGCCTTCTCCAGTTGTTCGGTGCGCACGCTGACCTGGCGCTCCAGCTGATCGCGGTACTGCGCCAAGCGCGTATCGCGGTTCTCGATCTGCGCCAGCATATGGTTGAAGCTATCGATCAGCGTGCCCAGTTCATCACTGCGGCTGTGCTGCACCTGCGAGTAAGTCTGGCTGCTCGACACCTGTTGCGCCGCCGCCACCAGCTTGCCGATCGGCTCCGCGATGCTGCCCTTGAAACGCGCCGCCAGCATCTGCGCCAACAGGAAGGAGAGGGCGGTGGCCGCCCCCGTGATGCCCAGGTTCTTCAGGATGCCCAGCCACATGCCGAGCTGGCCCGCCTCCACCATCACCGCGCCGATCGCATGCGGCCCCACGCGCACCGGCCGGTAGAGGCGGGTCAGCGGACGCCAAGGCGCACCGGCCCGTTCGCTGAGCGGCTGGCCGACCAGCGCCGCGACGCCCTGCGGCGACAAGGATGGTGGGCGCGCGGACGACGCCGGAAAACTGGCGAACACCCGGCCCTCGCGGTCGAACAGAGCGGCCCGCGTAATCTGATCCTTCACCGCCAGCGCCGCCAAGTTCTGCTCCGCCTGCACGCGATCGGCAAACAGCAAAGCCTGCACGCTGCTGGCCCCGACCACATCGGCCAGGGAGGCAAGCTGCTTCTGCTCATCATCCGCATGGCCGAGCACCGTCGTCAGCGCGAACGCCAGGAACACCAGCAGCAAAGCGCTGCCGGTGGACAGGACCGAAATGATGGTCAGTTTCTGACTAAGGCCGGAACGTTCGAAGTTGAGCATTGCCGCCGCCGATAAAGGATTCCAACAGGAAAAATATAGCCTCCTGCCCATCCCCCACCTTGCGCCGACGCAACCCCTTCCCATCCCCTTTGCGCCACATCAAACAATGTCTAACCCTGGTGTCAGGCACCAGGGTTAGACATTTGCTGATTTAGATCAAAGAATGTCCGCCCTAGTGCCTGACACCAGGGTGGACATTTGTTGAGGAAGATCAAAGGTTAGCAGCAGCCGCCGCGCTTGCCGGCGCCGCCGTAGCGGGCTTCTTGCCGCTCGCGGAAGAATTCTTCGTAGCTCATCATCGGCTCGCCGGGGTGGGTGGCTTCGCGATGGGCGACGTAGCTGTCATATTCGGGCAAGCCGACCATCAGACGCATGCTTTGTCCGAGGTAGCGGCCTGCTTTGACGATTTCGTTCAACATGCTCAGGCGGCCGGCATCAGCTGTACCGGGCTTTCCTTGTGGCTCGGCTTGGCGTTGGCGCGCGCGGCCAGGGCGGTGCGCACGCCGAAGATCAGCACGGCCAGCACGACGACGATGAAGAAGCCGGCCAGCGAGGCGTCGAGGTAGTCGTTGAAGATCACCTGGCGCATCTGGTCGAGCGATTTGGCCGGGGCCAGTAGTTCGCCTTTGTCGAGCGCGGCCTGGTATTTGGCGGCGTGCGCGAGGAAGCCGACTTTCGGATTGGCGGCGAAGATTTTCTGCCAGCCGGCGGTCAGGGTGCACAGCAGCAGCCAGACGGTGGGCAGCAGCGTGACCCAGGCGAAGCGGGCGCGCTTCATCTTGAACAGCACGCAGGTGGCGAGAATCAGCGCGATACCGGCCAGCATCTGGTTGGCGATGCCGAACAGCGGCCACAGGGTGTTGATGCCGCCCAGCGGATCGACCACGCCCTGGTACAGGAAGTAGCCCCAGGCGGCCACGCACAAGCCGGTGGCGAGCAGGCTGGCGAACACGGAGTCGGTGCGTTTCAGCGATGGGGCGAAGGCGCCCAGCAGATCCTGCAGCATGAAGCGGCCGGCGCGCGTGCCGGCGTCGACGGCGGTCAGGATGAACAGGGCTTCGAACAGGATGGCGAAGTGGTACCAGAAGGCCATCATGGCTTTGCCGCCGATGACGTTCGACAGGATATGCGCCATGCCCACGGCCAGCGTCGGTGCGCCGCCGGCGCGCGAGATGATGGTGTGTTCACCCACGTCCTTGGCGGTCTGCGTCAGCATTTCCGGCGTGACGCGGAAGCCCCATTGCGAGATGGCTTGCGCGGCCGATTCGGCGGTGGTGCCGATCAGCGCGGCCGGGCTGTTCATGGCGAAGTAGATGCCCGGTTCGATGGTCGACGCGGCCACCAGGGCCATGATGGCGACGAAGGATTCCATCAGCATGGCGCCATAGCCGATGAAGCGGGCGTGGGTTTCGTTCTCGATCATCTTGGGCGTGGTGCCGGAGGAGATCAGGGCGTGGAAGCCGGAGACGGCGCCGCAGGCAATCGTGATGAACAGGAAGGGGAAGAGGTTGCCCGACCATACCGGGCCGCTGCCGTCGATGAATTTGGTCACGGCCGGCATTTGCAGATACGGCGCGGCGATCAGGATGCCCAGCGCCAGGCCGACGATGGTGCCGATCTTGAGGAAGGTGGACAGGTAGTCGCGCGGCGCCAGCAGCAGCCACACCGGCAGCACGGAGGCGATGAAGCCGTAGCCGATCAGCATCCAGGTCAGTTCCGTGCCGGTATAGGTGAACAGCGGCGCCAGGGCCGGATTCTCCTGCACGTACTGGCCGCCGAAGATGGCCGCCATCAGCAGCACAAAGCCGATCAGCGAGACTTCGCCGACGCGGCCCACGCGCACATAGCGCGAGTACACGCCCATGAACAGGGCGATGGGAATGGTCGCCATCACGGTGAAACTGCCCCATGGCGAGCCGGCCAGCGCCTTCACCACGATCAGGGCCAGCACGGCCAGGATGATCACCATGATCATGAAGGTGCCGAGCAGGGCGATATTGCCGGGGATCGGCCCCAGTTCGGATTTGATCAAGTCGCCCAGCGAGCGGCCGTCGCGGCGCATGGAGATGAACAGCACCATGAAGTCCTGCACCGCGCCGGCAAACACCACCCCGGCCAGAATCCACAACATGCCGGGCAGGTAGCCCATCTGCGCTGCCAGCACCGGACCGACCAGCGGACCAGCGCCAGCGATGGCGGCGAAGTGGTGGCCGAACAGCACGTTCTTATTGGTCGGTACGTGGTCCAGGCCATCGTTGAATTTGTAGGCGGGCGTCATGCGTTTCGGGTCCAGGCCCATCACGTCGCGCGCGATGAACAGGCTGTAGAAACGGTAGGCGATCAGGTAGACGCAGACGGCCGCGATCACGATCCAGATGGCGCTGATTGGTTCGCCGCGCTGCAGCGCCACGACGCCCAGCGCGCCCGCGCCAGCCAGCGACAGCGCTGCCCAGCCAAATTTGCTCAAAACAGGGTTCATTACTTCCTCCAATGGGTAGCGGGATGGCGGGCAGGGGATTTATTCTTATGGTCTGCGCTCAGCCTATATAAAGTATTCAGGAAGCGAATATCTCGGGCAAGCGCAGGATTACGCAGGCGGGCTAGGTAGTACTACGTAGGAAGTCCGCCTCGCCCCGGCGTACAATGCCCCTCACTCACTGGTCGCTACGAGCTTGCAATGAAGTTGAAGCAGAAAGTCATTTTCCTGGCCATCACGCCGCTGTTTCTGGCGCTGTGCGCCATTGCGCTGGCCGTGCAGTACCAGGCCAACACGCTGGCGCGCCAGCAGAAGGAAACCATCGAGCAAGCCTACCTCGCCAGCAAGGAGGCGGAACTCAAGCACTACGTGACGCTGGCCACGCATTCCGTCGCCCACCTATACCGCTCCGGCCGACGCGATCCCGCCACGCTGGACGAGGCCAAGCGCATCCTGTCTTCCTTGAGCTTCGGCGACGACGGCTACTTCTTCGTCTACGATATGCAGGGCAATAGCCTGATGCATCCGCGCCAGCCCGAGCTGGTGGGGCAGAACCTGTTCGAGTTGCGCGACGGGCAAGGCCGTCCCACCATCCAGCGCCTGCTGGCGCGCGCCCGCGCCGGCGGCGGCCTGGAACGCTATTCCTGGGTCAAGCCTTCGACCCATAAGGCCGCGCCCAAACTCGGTTACGTGATCCAGCTGGAGCAATGGGGCTGGATGATGGGCACCGGCATCTATCTCGATGATGTCGACCAGGCGCTGGAAAAGGTCGATGCCCAGCAGCGCGGCAATATCCGCAACACCATGCTGTGGATCGCCGGCATCGCGGCACTGAGCGCGCTGGCCGTGGGCTTCTCCGGCCTGGCGCTGAACCTGAGCGAGTCGCGCGTGGCCGACGCCAAGCTTAAAGCCTTGGCCCAGCGCGTGGTTGAATCGCAGGAAGAGGAGAGGGCGCGCCTGTCGCGCGATCTGCACGACGGCATCAGCCAGTGGCTGGTGTCGATCAAATTGCAGATCGAAGCCGGCATCATCCGCCTGACCGGCAATCCCGAACAGCAGCAGGCGGCGCAAGCCGTGTTCGAACACACGGCCGAGCAGTTGAACAATGTGCTGGGCGAAGTGCGCCGCATCTCGCATAATCTGCGTCCCGCGATTCTGGATGACCTGGGCCTGGCTGCGGCGCTGGGCCACCTGGCCGAAGAGTTCGAGCACGATAGCGGCACGCCGATCGATTTCAAGGCCGAGGGCTGCACCGAAGGCCTGGCCGATGTGGCCAACACGGTGCTGTTTCGCATCGCCCAGGAAGCATTGACCAATATCGAGCGCCACGCGGGCGCCAGCCGCATCGAGATCCGCCTGACCGGCACGCCGGAGCGCGTCAGCCTGCGCATCACCGACAACGGCAGCGGCTTCGACGCCGACGGCATCGCCGTCCACCCCAAGCGGGGCATCGGATTGCGCAATATGATGGAACGCATGGACGCGATCGGCGGCAAGTTCGAGATCGCATCCTCGCCGGCCGGCACCACGGTGCTGGCCCAGGTAGACAACCGGAGTTAGCTTATGACGATCAGGATACTGCTGGTGGACGACCATCCCCTCGTGCGCGACGGCTTGCGCGCGCGGCTGGAGGCTATGCCGCAGTTCGAAGTGGTGGCCGAGGCGGGCGGCGCGGCCGAGGCGCTGGAACAGGCCAGCGTGCAGAGGCCCGACCTGGTTCTTATGGATATCAATATGCGAGGCGTGAACGGCATCGAGGCCACGGCCCAGTTCCGCGATCGCTTCCCGGATATCGCCGTGCTGATACTGTCCATGCACGACAAGCTGGAATATGTATCGCAGGCGATCCAGGCCGGCGCGCGCGGCTACGTGCTGAAGGACGCGCCGGGCAAGGACATTGTGGTGGCGATCGAAACCGTGATGTCGGGCGGGATCTACTACAGCGCCGCGCTGGCGCGCCAACTGGCCCGCCCGCAGAACCAGGACAACCAGCTGACGTCGCGCGAGCACGAAGTCCTGCAGCATATCGCCAACGGCCAGTCAAACAAGCAGATCGCGCGCGACCTTGACCTGAGCGTGCGCACGGTGGAAACCCACCGCCTGAACATCAAGCGCAAGCTGGGCATCGAAGGCCAGGCGGAGCTGATCAAGTACGCCGTCCAGCATGTGCAATTCGAGGGCCGCAAGCCGGAATAGGCGCGCCGCGCAAGAGCAAAATTTTGAGCTTGCACTCTAGTAGGCGGCTCATGGTTTCTTCGACAATTTCTGGTATATTCCTGCGTCCGGTTCGCCGGCGCCACTTTCATAGTTTGAGATAAAGGTCTGGGGTGCGTTGCGTCGATGAAAAATGGTTGCTTAGAGTTAATACTTGTTCTACCATTTGACGCATAACCACACCGAGAAACTGATGTCCGCATCTGATTCAAGTACCTTCCCGCTCGTGGGATTGCAAGCGGTGTCCAACGCCCAGCATCAATGGGTGGCACTGGCTTTCCATCTCACTCCCCAAGCCGGGCTGGCCGCGCCAGCCTTGGCACAGCTATTTGCCTATCCGGACATGCGCGCCGCGCTGGCGCCGCTCGATTTCATCGTCTCCCTCGACGACCCGCTGCATGTGGATGAAGCGCTGGCCGCCAGCCTGCCGGCCCAGCACACCATCTTGCGTGTTCCCGCCGCCGCCTGCGCCAGGAATGAGGTACAGAACCGGTGCCGCGCGCTGGCCGAACGCGGCTTCCGCCTGATGGTCGATGGCGAAGCCGGCCTCGATGCGGGCAAGGCTGGCATGCGCGCCTTGTCGGCCGATGCCGGCGGCGGCCTGCCGTCGATGGTCTCGATCCTGACGCTGGCCGGTCCGCACTGGGTCAGCAATGTGGCCGACAAAGCCTGCCTGGCAAACTGGCGCAGCGCCGGCTTCTCCTGGTTCAGCGGCGCGTACAGCCGCGAGGGCGCGGCCGAAGCGCCCAATAGCGATGGCACCTCGCGCAAACGCCTGCTTGCCCTGCTTGGGCTGCTGGCGCGCGACGCCGACTCGCGCGAACTGGAAATCCTGCTCAAGCAGGACCCCGCGCTGGCCTACCATCTGCTCAAGCTGGTCAACTCCGCCGCGTTCGCGCCGCCCGCGCCGATCCACAGCTTCACCCAGGCCATTAATGTGCTGGGCCGGCGCCAATTGCAGCGCTGGCTGCAGCTGCTGCTCTACGCGCGCCAGCAGGACGACGGCGGCGCCAACGCGTTGCTGCCGCTGGCCGCCGTGCGCGGCGCGCAAATGGAATTCCTGAGCAGGGAGCGCGGCGGCGACCGCGACGCGCAAGACATGGCCTTCGTCGCCGGCGTTTTCAGCCTGCTCGACGTCTTGCTCGGCATGCCGATGACGGAAATCGTCAGCGCCCTCAGTCTCGACCTCGACGTGGTGCGCGCCTTGCTTGACCGCGCCGGCCCGCTGGGCGATATGCTGGCCCTGACGGAAACCGAACGTCCCGATCCCGCCCGCCTGCAGGCATTGGGCATCGACACAGAAACCCACTGGCGCGGCCTGCTGCAGGCCTACCACTGGGCGATCCAGGTCAGCAGGAATCTATGAACACGCTGGCGCATCCGGTCTCCGACTTCCTGGGCAACAGCGCGGCACTCTGCGACGCGGTGCTGCGCCTGCGAGGACCAGTCCTAGCCGAAGAACTCGGACGGATCGCCCGCAGCGTCATGAACAGTCCCGAAGGCCGCTACGTGCCGGCGGGCGAAGAAGAAGCCATGCTCTTGCTGGGCACCGGCGAAGGCCTGCGCCAGGAAGTGCGCTTCGACGAACACTACTTCGGCCGCTTCGAAGTATCGGGCCGCAGCGGCTACAGCGACGCCGACAGCCAGCACCTGGCCAGCCTCGCGACCCTGGCCGCCAGCGTGCTGCAAGTGCACTCCGTTGCCCAGCGCACCACGCACGCCTATGTGCAGGTTGAAGCCCAGCTCCAGCACCAGTCGCAGATCCTGGAGCAGATCCACGAATCCGTGCTGACCATGGACCTGAACGGCTTCATCACCAGCTGGAACAAAGGCGCCGAGCGCCTGTTCGGCTACAGCGCGGTGGAAGCGGTGGGCCGCAACATCCTCTTCCTGTACGACGACGAAGACGCCTCCTTCCACGACAATTTCCTGGAACAGGGCGGGCGGCTGATGGAAGTCCGGCGCCGCAAGAAATCCGGCGAAGTCTTCTGGGCCAGTCTCTCGCTGTCGCCGCTGTGCGATATGGATGACCGCTCCATCGGCCTGATCGCCTATTTGACCGACATCACCGAGCGCAAGCTGGCGGAAGAACGCATCCACCACCTGGCGTACTACGACGCGCTCACCAATCTGCCCAACCGCACCCTGCTCACCAAGCTGGTGGACCAGGCGCTGACGGTGGCCCAGCGCAGCAAGCTGCATGGCTGCGTGCTGTTCATCGACTTGAACCGCTTCAAGCTGATTAACGACACCCTGGGCCGCAAGACTGGCGACGAGCTGCTGCGTGAAGTGGCGCAACGCTTCCGCCACGTGCTGCGCGAGCAGGACGTGGTGGCGCGCCTGGGCGGCGACGAATTCGCCGTCGGCCTGTTCGAACTGGGCCAGCATTACGAAGCCAGCATGGTCGCGCACAAGCTGCTCGCAGCGCTGAACGAACCCTTCATGATCGACGGCCACGATCTGCGCGTGGGCGCCAGCATCGGCATCAGCGTCTATCCGCAAGACGGCGGTGACGCCGAGACGCTGCTGCGCCTGGCCGACATCGCCATGTACCGCGCCAAGCAAGGCACGGGCGACGGCGAGCATGTCGCGTTTTACAGCCAGGACATGAACCAGGGCATGCAGGAACGCATGCGCGTCGAATCCGGCCTGCGCCACGCGCTCGGCAACGGCCAACTGATGCTGCACTACCAGCCCAAATTCTCCATCCAGACAGGTCACATCATCGGCGCCGAAGCGCTGGTGCGCTGGCACCATCCCGAACGCGGCATGGTGCCGCCCGCCGAATTCATCCCCCTGGCCGAAGCCACGGGTCTGGTGGTGCAGCTCGGCGAATGGGTACTGGAAGCCGCCTGCGCCCAGGCCCAAGCCTGGAAAGAAGCCGGGCTGCCGCCGATCCGCCTGGCGGTGAACGTCTCCGCGCGCGAATTCACCTCCGCCTTGCCGGGGCGCGTGCGCGACACGCTGCAACGCTACGGCCTGGAACCCTCGTGGCTGGAACTCGAGATCACCGAGAGCACGCTGATGCACAATATCGACCGCGTGATCGGCATCATGGACCGCATCACCGCGCTAGGCGTGACCCTATCGCTGGACGATTTCGGCACCGGCTACTCCAGCCTCTCGTACCTCAAGCGCTTCCCCATCGACACGCTCAAGATCGACCGCTCCTTCACCACCGGCATCCCGACGGATGCCAACGACTGTGCGATTGCCAGCACCATCATCAGCATCGCGCAGCAGCTCAAGCATAAGGTGATTGCGGAAGGCGTGGAGACGGTCGAGCAGCTGGCCTTCCTCAAAGATTCAGGCTGCGATGAAGTGCAGGGGTATTTGTTCTCCAAACCCCTGCCGGCGGCTGAATTTGAAAAAGCACTCAAGGAAAGCTGGGGACGCGAGGGATGAGTTGGTGGCAAGCGACGGTGAAATCTGTATAATGCAGGCCTTCAGGAAGCGTGGCCGAGTGGTTGAAGGCAGCAGTCTTGAAAACTGCCGACGGGTTAAACCGTTCGTGAGTTCGAATCTCACCGCTTCCGCCAGGAAATAAAACAAACCGCCGTCAGGCGGTTTTTTTATTGCCTGGCGGAAGCGAGGGGAGCGCCTGCGCGCTCCCCGTGTGAGTTTCGAAGGGCTGGGCCTACTGGCCCAGCCCTCTTCGAATCGCCCGTTTGCTGCCCGCTGCGCGGGCAGCCCCGCGCGCCGAAGGCGCGCGTCCCATCTCCCAATCAATTGCTTTTAAGTAACAAACCAGCAAACATCCAAAAAATCCCCACATTAGTTGTTTCCTTGTTAGGATATCAAAGTATCGAAATTCACCATTCAGATAGCAAAGTATGCGATTTCTTGAACTAAAATCGATACCGGACTATCATGAATAATCAAATCAGATAGCTAAGTATCCATATGAAGATAGCCCAAAGAATCGCTGAAACCCTGCGATCAGCCAAGCGGGAGCGCAAGCTTACAACCGCAGAACTCGAACGCCGAACGGGCCTCACGGCGGTATCCATCCGTGCGGCGCTATCCGGTTTGAAAGACTCCAAGCTCTCAACCCTCATCGCGATAGCACATGAACTTGAACTGGATCTTGTACTTATCCCCAATGCAATATCCGCAAGCATCGCGCCACCTGCCGCTCCCACGCCACAGGTAAAGACCTTGGCCGATGCTGTTCGAGAGCGACCCCAGCGACTCATCTCAAAAGGATGATGAATGAAGCTCAGTGTTTTGGAAATCCGCCTGGGTGAGAGAAAAATCGGCCACCTGTTCAAATATGGTGACATCATCCGTTTGGCCGTAGAGCCGGACTATGCAAATGATCGTGAGCGGCCAATGCTGTCGCTGTCCTTTCAAGCTGCCGACCCAGCGCAGACGCCAGCGCTGTTACTGGATCCCTTCTCCTCCATTCTAAATTCCCCTGGGAACGGACGGCTGCCAGCGTTCTTCCAGAACCTACTACCCGAGGGTATTCTTCGCAAACACATCGCGATGGAGAGGAAGTGCGATGAAGATGATCACTTCGAGCTGTTGGCAGCATGCGGAGGCGATCTACCCGGCAAAGTCTATGCGACGCCAGCCCCAAGCGATAAATCATTGACGGCGCGCTTAGTGACCCAGAATAACGATTCCGTGGAAATGACGGTAATCGATGATCCACTGGACGACGGCATTTCCCTCAGTGGCATGCAGCCCAAAATCGCCCTTGTGAAAGAGGGTGGACGCTTTGTCGCCGCGCGGCATCTGGACTCCGGTCACATTATTGGCAAGCTGCCGGCGGCGCAATACGACTTATTGCCGCAAGTCGAACTCTTATCTCTGCAATTGGCCGATGCCGCTGGCGTTACCGTGTGTAAGGCCACGCTAGAACCGTTGACCCTGATCGACAATAAGGGGGAACTCGCATTAGGGCGGTCGACCCACTTCTTGGCCGTGCAGCGCTTCGACCGTGACTGTCCGGGCAGAATGCACGCCGAGGACTTTGCTCAAGTGCTGTCAGTAGATCCACAAAATAAGTACAGCGGCGGCACCTATGCCGATATCGCCGCAATGATGCTGGCCGTCACTGGATTAGGCGAGTCAGCAGTCCTGGAACTCACGCGACGCATTGCAGTTTCTGAACTGCTTGGAAATTACGACTTCCATCTGAAAAACATCGGCATTCTGCACCATGATGATGGCCGAATTGAGCTTTCGCCTGCTTACGACATTGTGGCCTATTGCGTCTATGTCCGAGGCTCTGGCCATGCTCTTCGATTCACGCCAGAACAGAAGTCGCGTGAAGGGCTGACTCCGCAGCAGTTGCGCGCATTTGCCAATGACATCGGACTTCCGGAACCCAAGCTTCGCAAAGAAGTTTCGAAAGTATGTCAGCTTGCCTTGGAGCGTTGGCCGGCCTTGATTGAACGAAGCGATCTCCTGGATGGCCAGAAAGCCAAATTGTTGGAGCACTTGTATTCGCGCCCAATGGTACAGACGTTGATGCGGCGGCAGGCGGTGAAGTCCAATGCCTCAGCAGGATCAGAAAGCTGAAAATCACCTTTCGTTGCTGCGCTCCCCTAAAAAAGATAACTGCCTTGGTGCAACGGCTGGACAAAAACATAAAAATCCGCTGCAGCTAGCAATCAATCTGCGCTGCCCACGAGCCAGGCAGTACTGCGCGTCGAGGGCGTCTTCTACGCTTTGTTGCTTTTCGGGAAAATTCACACTTCGTTTATTTTCGCTTAAAAACCGTCCAACTCATCAGTCCTACAGTTAAGACATCTACCCACTTCCTACAGCAAGGAGAACCACGATGTCCTACACCTACACGAAAGTTGACGATCTGGAAAATTCGGAAATGGTAGGCAATCACCAATGTGTCGCATTGGTTCGTCAATATGCAGGAGCGCCAGCCACGATCGCCTGGAAACAAGGAACTGCTGTTTTTGGCAACCGTTTGCTGAAAAAGGGAACAGCCATCGCCACTTTCGTTAATGGGCGATACGCGAACCAAGGGAAGCGCTGATCAATTCACCCTTTTAGCGAGATTGGTGCGCAAAAAAGGTGGAACTATGAGCCGATCAAGCATATTTCCGTTCGATTTGACG
>NZ_JACHXD010000026.1 GCF_014191875.1 Pseudoduganella violacea | reverse complement strand
CATGGCCGATGGCGAACAGTGGGGATGCCGCTATTGTCTCAGGTCCGACTGCCGCGCGGAGCAGCGCCTGATGAATTAATCAGTGCTTCCCTAGATGTACATAGACTTAAGATCCGCAAAGATCGATATTATTTAATTTGCAACTTTGCGAATACTAATTTTCTCGTCCAAAAAGGTATAAAATCACACAAATCTCAAAATTAATTAATCGACAAATCACAGAAAAATAAAAGGCACCAATGAAAATCTTTCGTTTCACCCCAGTTTTCCTTGCAATTTTCTTTTTAACATCTTGCGCCGGACGCAAACCCGCGCCAATAAACTTACTACAGGTACCTTACTCACCAATTACTGCTGAACGCGACGAGGTAGTTTCACTTCCTACTGAAGGAGCTCGATCAGAAGTAGAGGTAGGCCAGAGTATGGTATCAACAGCGCTCCGTTCCACAACACCAGCAATCGAAACAAAAATGGATATTGTTCACAAAAGTGAACGTATGGGACTCAACTCAGTCACATTTCGGGCTGGAAAATTCTATCTTTCAGGTGAAAATAGAGAAGGAAAATTCTATCGTTCAAGCAATGAGGTTCTGCTCAGTAGAGCCACTACAAGCCGAGTTGTAGGAGGTTTATTCATTCCGAACCAGACTAACAACCCAACAAAGGTATATTGGTTCCCACATCCAAATTCGCGCAACCCGGATGCAGATGATCATCCATCAATCGACTACAAAGCAACAACAGTGGAGCGTTGGGGAAGTACCTCATTTAAAAGAGAGCTAGTTTACAGCGGAGTTTCTCAAAACACAATATCAATTCTCTATCGAGAATTTAAGGATGACATGGCACGCCCCGCCTTCTCTCAAGAACTCAAATATGACTTGGCTCAAGGACGTTCGATTGGCTATAGAGGCGCACGTTTCGAAATTGAACGGGCCACAAACATTTCTATTACATTTAAGGTTTTGAAGTCTTTGGATTAATTTAATTCGCTTAAGTTACAAGGCAACATCAGCCCTTTAAAAAACGAATTATTAGTTCCACCATTACTAACTTCGCAATGAAACTGCTAAAAGAGTCTTTTCAGAAGAAGTGGCGCCAGTCCGCCAGCCAGCCGGGAATCTCTTCCACCGGCATTGGGCTGGCAATGTAGAAGCCCTGGGCGTAGGTACAGCCCAGGCCTTGCAGAAAGTCCCAGTCCTGGCGGGTTTCGACGCCGACGGCGCAGGAGTGCCGATCCAGGCTGCGCGCCAGGCCAAGGCAGGATTTGAGCACAGTGCCGATGGCTCGCTTTCTTGAGGCGCCATCGACGAAGCTGCGGTCAATTTTGAGTTCCGAAAATGGGATGGCCGCCAGCAGTTGCAGGTTCGAACGCGCGGTGCCGTAATCGTCGATGGCCAGGCCGAAACCCAGCATGCGCAGGCGCAGCAGGCGTTCCAGGAAGTGCGCGTTGGTGGACAGCACGGCCGATTCGGTGATCTCGAAGGTGATGTAGTCGGCCAGGATGCGGTGGCGTTCCAGGCAGGCCGTCATCTGCGGGATGAACTGGGGATGGGCCAGCGTGGTGGGATCGACGTTGACCGAGAAGGAAATCGGGATGTTCTGATCGTGCAGCGCGCGGCAGGCGGCCACCGATTTTTCGATCATGCTCCAGTCGAGGAAATCGATGCGCCGGTTCTCCTCCAGCACGCCGACAAAGGCGGCCGGTCCGAGCACGCCATGCTGGGGGTGGCGCCAGCGCGCAAACATCTCCAAGCCCTTTAACTGCCCGGTTTCCAGCTCGATCTTGGGCTGGAAGAAGGGATCGAATTCGCGCGCCTGCAGGCCGCGGCCCACGTCGGCGAAGCTGAAGGACGGCAGATTCACCGGCTTGGCCGTGGCGACGGGCGTGGTGTAGTTGGCGATCAGGGGCTGCAGGCGTGTGCTGCTGAGCGGTTTGCCGAGGGCGCCCAGCAGATTAACGCCGTAGGCCAAGGCCATGGTTTCGACGCAGAACAGCAGGTCGCTGCTTTGCGAGCCGACCACGATCAGGCCGGCGGCGCTGTCGGCATCGGACAGGCGGCGTATCAGTTCCAGCCCGTCCATGCCGGGCAGGGCCAGGTCCAGCAAGGCGATGTCGATGGGCGGTTCGCTGCCCTCCAGCATATTCAGGGCGGTCTGCCCATCCGCCACCGTCGAGACGCGTACCGCGCCCATATGGCGCAGCATCCCGGCCAGCAGTTCGCGCTGGACCGGTTCACCTTCCGCCACCAGAAAATGCAAAGCCGCGATATCCATGGATTGCTCCTGTACGCGCGCCGCGAGGGCATTAAGCCTGATTCTGCCTTACTTGCTCGAAAAAGCATACCGCCGCGCACGCGGCAACATTCAACGACTCGACCTTGCCAAGGTGCGGGATCACCACCTGGTGGCGCGCCAGCGACAGCAATTCGTCCGACACGCCCTGCCCTTCATGGCCCAATACCCAAGCCACGGGCTGGCGCAGGTCAACGTCGTACAGGCGCTGCTTGGCATAGCCGCTGGTCGCCAGGGTGGCGATGCGGGACTTTTCCAGCAGCGGCGCCAGTTCGACGTTTTCGAAAATATCCAGCACGAAGTGGGCGCCCATCGCGGCGCGCAGCACCTTGGGCGACCAGCAGAAGGCCGTGCCAGGGCTGCAATACACTTCCTTGATGCCGGCCGCCGCTGCGCTGCGCAGGATGGAGCCGACGTTGCCGGGGTCTTGCAGATTGTCGAGCAGGACGGCGTTCACGCTCAGCGCGGCCGGCGTTTCGCGTTGCGGCGTCTCCACCATGAACATCAGGCCGACGCCATGTTCGACCTGGCTGATGGCGTTGTACAGCGCGTCGGGCAGGCTCAGACAGTGGGCGTGGTGGGCCTGCAATTGCATCACGATGGCCGCCACTTCCGGATGGTGCAGCGCCGATTCGCTGACAATGCACTGCTCCGGCGCGCCGCGCAGCTGCAGCCAGGTCTCACACAGGTGCACGCCGTCGAGCAGGGTGCGGCCGGCCTTGCGGCGCGCCTGCGAGCTGGTGGCGAGCTGCTTGAGTTCCTTGTATTGCGCGTTGTCGCGCGAGGTGATCGATTTCATCGCAGCGCCTCCAGCACCTTGCGCACCGGCGCGTAGGAGCGGCGGTGCACCGGCGATACGCCGTGCAGTTGCAGGCGCTCCAGATGCAGGGCCGTGGGATAGCCCTTGTGCTGGTCGAAGCCGTATTGCGGATACTGCAGGTGCAGCTTGACCAGCGCCGCGTCGCGCGCGGTCTTCGCCAGGATCGAGGCAGCCGAAATAGCTTCCACCTTGTTGTCGCCGTCGACGATGGCGATGGACTGGATCTTCATGACCGGGCAGCGGTTGCCGTCGATCAGGGCCAGGGTCGGGATGGTGGACAAGGCCTCGACCGCGCGGCGCATGGCCAGCATGCTCGCCTGCAGGATGTTGATCTTGTCGATTTCCTCTTCCGACGCTTCGGCAATGGCCCAGGCCACGGCGTGCTGCATGATCAGCGGTGCCAGCGCGTCGCGCTTGGCTTCGGTCAGTTTTTTCGAATCGCGCAGGCCGTCGATGGGACGGCCGGGATGCAGGATCACGGCGGCGGCGAACACCGGGCCGGCCAGCGGGCCGCGCCCTGCTTCGTCCACGCCGCAGATGATTTCGTCGGGCGAGTCCGGCAAGTCGTCAAACAGGCCGTTTTGTTGGTTCTTCACTTTGAATTGATCACTTTCATGACCGCTGCCGCACCTTCGGCCGCGCTATTGCGCAGCAGGCTGTGGTGCATATCGCTAAAGCGCTGGGCCAGGCGCAGGCGGTGCGGCGCATCGCTGAGCTGCTGCCACATAGCTTCGGCCAGGGCTTCGGCGCTGGCGGCGTTTTGCAGCAGCTCCGGCACCAGGAATTCGCGCGCCAGAATGTTCGGCAGGCCGATCCAGGGCTGGTAGCCCATATGGCGCATGATTTCCCAGGAAGCGCGCATCATCTTGTAGGCAATGACCATGGGCTTCTTGAACAGCGCCACTTCCAGCGAGGCCGTGCCGGAGGCCACCAGCACCGCGTCGGCGGCGCAGATGGCGGTGTGCGACTGGCCGTCGAGCAGCGTGATTTCGACGTCCTGCAGACCGGCTTCGGCCACCAGTTGCAAGAAGTATTGGCGCTGCTTCTCGCCCGCCATCGGCGCGATGAAGCGCAGCGAGCGGTCGCGCTGCTTGAGCAGCTTGCAGGCGCCGACAAAGGCAGCGGTATTGTACTTAAGTTCGGACATGCGGCTGCCCGGCATCAGCGTGACCACATTGGCATCCTCGGGCAGGCCAAGCTGGCGGCGCGCGCCCGCTTCGTCCGGATTCAGCGGAATCACTTCCGCCAGCGGATGTCCAACATAGGTCACCGGCACGCCAGCCTTCTGGTAGATCGCTTCCTCAAACGGAAACACCACCAGCATGTGCGACACGGATTTGATGATTTTCTTGATGCGTCCACCGCGCCAGGCCCAGATCTGCGGCCCGATGTAGTGCACGGTGGGGATGCCGGCTTCCTTCAGCCGCGCCTCCAGCCCCAGGTTAAAGCCCGGATAGTCGGCGCCGATGAAGACCGCCGGTCTTTCGGCCAGCAGCTGCTCGCACAGCGTGTTCTGGATGCCTTTCAGCTCGCGGTAGCGCGGGATGATTTCGAACAGGCCGCGCACGGTGAGCTTGTCCATCGGCCAGTGGGATTCGAAGCCTTGGGCCAGCATGTTCGCGCCGCCGATGCCGTGGAAACGCGCCTCGGGCAGCTGCGGACGCAGGCCGCCCAGCAGGCGGCTGGCCAGCAGGTCGCCGGACGGTTCGCCAGCAACGACCGCGACCGAAAGATCAGCGGACGATGCCACGGCTTGCCGTATCCAGGAACTCGCGCATGGCGCGCACATGGACGTCGCCGCCGCTGGCCACCACGTCGGCTTCGGCTTCCTGCGCCAGCAGGGCCGCCTTGGCCTCTTCCAGCGTCAGGCCGGAACGGTACAGGGTCTTGTAGGCGGCGCGGATGGCGTTGATCTGCTCGCGCGTGAAGCCGCGGCGTTTCAGGCCTTCGATATTCACGCCGTGGGCCTGGGCCGGATTGCCGTTCAGCAGAACGAAAGGCGGCACGTCCTGGGTCAGGCTGGTGCTCATGCCGACGAAGGCGTGCGGCCCGATCTTGCAGAACTGGTGCACGTTGGCGAAGCCGCTCATGATCACCCAGTCGCCGATCTCGACGTGGCCGGCGAGCTGCGCGTTGTTGGAGAAGATCGTATTGCTGCCCACCGTGCAGTCGTGCGCCAGGTGGACGTAAGCCGAAATCCAGTTATCGTTGCCGAGCGTGGTCACGCCTTTGTCCTGCACCGTGCCGGTGTTGAAGGTGCAGAATTCGCGGATGGTGTTGCGGTCGCCGATCACCAGGCGGGTCGGCTCGCCGCTCCACTTCTTATCCTGCGGCGCGGCGCCGATGGACGAGAACTGGAAGAACTGGTTGTCCTTGCCGATCGTGGTATGGCCTTCGATGACGACGTGCGGGCCGACCTTGGTGCCGGCGCCGATCGTCACATTGGGGCCGATGATCGAGTAAGGGCCGATCTCGACGCCCTCGTCCAGCTGGGCTTTCGGATCGACGATGGCGCTTGGGTGTACGCTTGCCATTACTGCCCCGCTGGCTGGCTCGCGTCGGCGGCGTTACGGATGGTGCACATCAAATCAGCTTCCACGGCCACCTGGCCGTCCACGCTGCCCACGGCCTTGTATTTCCAGATACCGCGCGAAACGCGCAGGATTTCCACGTCCATGCGCAGCTGGTCGCCAGGGACCACCGGGCGCTTGAAGCGCGCATTGTCGATGCCCACGAACAGGACCACCGAATTCTCGTCCGGCTTGATCTTCATGGTCAGGAAGGACACCAGGGCGGCGGTCTGCGCCATCGCCTCGATCATCAGCACGCCCGGCATCACCGGCTTGTGCGGGAAGTGGCCGTTGAAGAACTCTTCGTTTACGGTCACGTTCTTGATGGCGGTGATGTTCTTGCCGTCTTCCCAGTTCAGCACACGGTCCACCAGCAGCAGCGGATAGCGGTGCTGCAGGAATTCCTTGATTTCGCAGATGCCCAGGGTTTTGTTTTCAGTAGTCATGATTCGTCTTGATTCGTTATCGTTTTAATGGTTTTTTCCAGCGCGCGGATCTTGTCGCGCATGGCGGACAAGTTGCGCACGATGGCGGCGGATTTTTCCCACTCGCTGTTTTTCGCCAGCGGATAGAAGCCGGTGTACTGCCCCGCTTCCAAAATGGAGCGCGAGACCATGCTGCCCGAGGAGACATGCACGTGGTCGGCGATGGTCAGGTGGCCCAGCACCATGGCCGCGCCGCCGAAGGTGCAGTACTTGCCGATCTTGGCGCTGCCCGCCACGCCGACGCAGCCGGCCATGGCCGTGTGCGCGCCGATATGGCAGTTATGGCCGATCTGGATCTGGTTGTCCAGCTTGACGCCATCTTCGATGATGGTGTCGGCCAACGCGCCGCGGTCGATGGTGGTATTGGCGCCGATGTCCACATCGTCGCCGATCACCACGCAGCCCACCTGCGGAATCTTGATGTACACGCCGCCTTCGTTGGCGAAGCCGAAACCATCGGTGCCGATCACGGCGCCCGAATGGATGATGCCGCGCTGGCCGATGCGGCAGCGCGCGTGGAAGGTCACGTTGGCGAAGAAGTGCGTATCCGCGCCGACCACCGCCTCGCGGCCGATATAGCAGCCGGCGTCGATCACGGCGCGCGCGCCGACCACGGCGCCCGCCTCCACCGTCACCTGCGGGCCGATATGGGCGCTGGCGTCGACCCGCGCGCTCTCGTGCACCACGGCGCTGGGGTGGATGCCGGCCGGCGGCACGATGGCCGTCAGCGACTCGAAGTACTGGGCCGCCCTGGCGAAGTAGACATACGGGTTCTTGACGACGATGCGCGCGCCCTGGAACTGCTCGGCGACGATGGCGTCGTCGGCGGCCGACACGATCATGGCCGCCGCCTGGCTTTGTCCGGCCTGGGAGCGGAATTTGCTGTTGCTGAGAAAGCTGATGTGCGAAGCGCCGGCGTCCGTCAACGGCGCGATTCCGATCACCTCAAGGTTCGGGTCGCCCACCAACTGCCCGCCCAAGCGTTCGACCAATTCTCCTAGTCGAGTGCCCATCGGGGTGTTCCAATCCAATCTAAAAACTGTTTACTTATCCTTGTCCAGCGCGGCCAAGACCTTGTCGGTAATGTCGATGCGCGGGCTGGCCCAGACGGCGTCCTGCAGCACAATGTCGAAGCCTTCGGTGAGCGCCAGCTGCTTGATGATGCGCGTCGCCTTCTCGGCGATGGCGGCGCGCTCCTCGTTGGTGCGTTGGTTCAGGTCTTCGCGGAACTCGCGCTGGCGGCGCTGGAATTCCTTCTCCAGTTCGAAGTATTCCTTCTGCCGCTTGACGCGCTCGGCCTCGGCCAGCGTGGCGTTATCCTTCTCCAGCTTTTCCGACACCGTTTTCATGCGCACGGCCAGGTCCTGCACCGCTTTTTCGCGCCGCGAGAATTCTTCCGCCAGCTTGTCGCCGGCCGCCTTGGCCAGTTTCGACTCATTGTAAATGCGTTCGGAACTGAGCCAGGCGATCTTGGATGACTGGGCATATGCCGGCGCCAGGGACAGCAGTCCCAGGGCGAGCACGGCAAAATACTTGGTCAGCGTAGCGGGAGCGGTCTTCAACATGGTTCTCCGTAGTATTTGTTATTGCTCTTTGATATTAGAAACCTGCGCCCATCTGGAACTGGAAGCGCTCCAGGCGGTCACCCGGCTTGGCGTTCAAAGGCTTAGCATAACTCAACTTGAGCGGACCGACCGGGGAAATCCAGCTGATACCCAGGCCGGTGGAGAAGCGCAGTTCCGAGATGCGCATTTTTTCGCGCTCGCGGTAAACCTGGCCGCCATCCAGGAAGCCGAACCAGCGCAAGCTGCGGTCCTGGCCCTGGCCTGGGAAGGGCATCTGCAATTCGGAGTTGATCAGCAGGCGCGAAGCACCGCCCAGCGCATCGCGGCTGAGCGGATCGAGCATGCCGAGCGAGGAGCTTTCATAGCCGCGCACCGAACCGATGCCGCCGGCGTAGAAGTTCTTGAAGACCGGGTACTGCTTCTTGCCGAAGCTGCGGCCCAGGCCAATCTCGCCCTTCAGGGCCAGCGTGACTTTGGAGAACAGGGGGCGGAACCACTGGTATTCATATACCGCGCGGCCGTACTTCGATTCGCCGATGAAGTCCGCCTCCAGGTTCACGCGCTGGTACTGGCCGATGGTCGGGGTCAGCGCGCTGTCGCGGCTGTCGCGCTGCCATGCCACCGTCAACGGCACCGAGTTGGCCGACGCGGTACCGATACCGTTGGCCGGGCCGCCGATGCTGCGCAGATAGGTGCGCCAGAAGGTCGGGCTGCTGCTGTCGGTTTCGACTTGCGAGTGTTCCAGGCCGATGCCGAAGAAGACGGTATCGACTTCCGAGAACGGCACGCCGAAGCTGATGCGGCCGCCGGTCTGGCGGATCGAATAGCCGCCGATATTGATCGCCGGCGGGCGGTAGGTGCGCAGATAGACTTCATAGCTGCGCGACACGCCGTCGTCGGTGAAGTAAGGATTGGTGTGCGAGAACGCGATCGAGCGGTTGTACTTGCTGGTGTTGAGCTCAATACCCACGGTATTGCCCGAACCGGCGAAGTTGGCCTGCTGGATCGATGCCGAGAAGGTGAACTTCTCCGCTTGCGAGAAGGCGCCGCCGATCTGGAAGTTGCCGGTCGGTTTCTCGACCACGGTCAGGTTCACGTCGACCTGGTCGGAAGTGCCTTGCGCTTCCGGCGTATCGATGGTCACGTCCTTGAAGTAACCCAGGCGGTCGACGCGGTCGCGCGTCAGCTTGACGCGGTTGGCGTCGTACCAGCTCGATTCGAATTGGCGGAATTCGCGGCGGATCACTTCATCGCGGGTGGTGGTGTTGCCGGCGATATTCATGTGGCGCACATAGGCGCGCTTGCCCGGATCGACGAAGAAGGTAAAGCCCACTTCGCGTTTTTCGCGGTCGATGTCCGGGTTGGCGTTGACGTTGGCGAAGGCGTAGCCGAAGGTCGCCAGGCGGTCCTGGATCAGCTTATTGGTGGCGGTCAGGCGCTCGCCCGAATACACATCGCCTTTGCGCAGCAGCACCAGCTGGCGCAGCTCGTCCTCGCGGCCGAACATCTCGCCTTCGAACTTGATGTCGGAGACTTTGTACTTCTCGCCTTCGACGATATTGATGGTGATGTAGATGTCCTTCTTGTCCGGGGTGATCGAGACCTGGGTCGATTCGACCTGCATCTCCACGTAGCCGCGGTTCAGATAGTAGGACTTGAGCGACTCGATGTCGCCGGTCAGCTTGGTCTTGGAATACTGGTTGGCCTTGGTGTACCAGCTGAACCAGCCGCCGGTGTTCAGGGCCAGCTGGTCGCGCAGCTCCTTGTCGGAGAAGGCCTTATTGCCTACCAGGTTGATCTGCTTGATCTTGGCCACTTCGCCCTCGTCCACCGCGAAGGTGATGCTGACGCGGTTGCGCTCCAGCGGGGTGACGGTGGTGGTCACTTTCACGCCATACAGGCCGCGCGACAGGTATTGGCGCTTGAGTTCCTGCTCGGCGCGATCGACCGAGGCCTTGTCGAAGATCTTGGTTTCGCCGACGCCGATATCCTTCAGCGCCTTGACCAGCATGTCCTTCTCGAATTCCTTGGTGCCCGTGAAATCGACCTTGGCGATGGCCGGACGCTCTTCCACCAGCACCACCAGCACGTCGCCGTCGGCTTCCAGTTTCACGTCCTTGAAGAAGCCGGTCGCGTACAGCGCCTTGATGGTGCTGATGCTCTTGTCTTCGGTGAAGGTCTCGCCCACGCGCACCGGCAGGTAGCTGAACACGGTGCCGGCTTCCGTCCGCTGGATGCCCTCCACGCGGATATCCTTGACGACAAAGGGTTCAAGGGCCAGCGCGCTGCCGGAGCAGAGTGCCAGAGCGGCGGCGCCGATCAGGCTGCGGCGAAAGGAAGGCAAGGCAAAGCGGTCAGAATATAATTTCATTGGCAAATTCAATGGCTTAAATCAGTGGACTACATTTACAAAACGCATGCCGCCGGCCGTGCTTTTACAGCAGCCGGGCAAGATCGTTGAACACGGCCAGCACCATCAAGGCCACCAGCAAGCCCACACCAAGGCGCTGCGCCAGATCGGCAAAACGCTCGGACACGGGGCGTCCAGTTAAAACTTCCAGCGAATAATACAGCAAATGCCCCCCATCCAGAACAGGAATCGGTAGCAAATTCATCACCCCAAGACTGATACTGATGAAGGCGATGAACTGCAGATAGCTTACTGCGCCTATCCGCGATGTTTGTCCCGCATAATCGGCGATCGTGATCGGGCCGGTGACATTGCGCCAGGACGCTTCGCCGGTGATCATCTTGCCGATCATCTTCACGGTCAGCACGCTGGTTTCCCAAACCTTGCGCACCGCCTTTTCCAGCGCCTGCGCCGGCGCCGAAGTGACGGTAATCATATCCGGCGCCATCGGCACCTCGACCTTGATCTTACCGACTGTTACAGGCTGTCCGCCCTTGGCGTCGGTTTCGGCGTCGGGCGTCAACTCCAGCGCGAAAAGCTGGCCGGCACGCCGGCCTTCGATGTGCAGGCTGCGGCCAGGCGCCTTGCGCACCGCGTCGATAAAGGCCAGGCCATCTGCCACGGCCACGCCATCGACGCGCTGAATCAGGTCGCCGCTGCGCAGGCCGGCGCGCGCACCGGCGCCTTCGGCCATCACGCGGCCCACCAGCGCGGGCGGACGGGCCACTGCAATGCCCAGCGCGGTCGGCACGTCGCCTTCCAGGCTGAGGGAGGAAAATGCGGAAGCGGGCAAATCGAGCTGGCGCCGGCCTTCGCCCTGGCGTTCGATGTCGAGGCGGGCGCCCTGCTTGTCGACCACGGACTGGATCAGCGCCCAGCGCAACTCGCTCCAGCCGCGCACCGGCTGCCCGTTGATGGCGACAACCTGGTCGCCGCCCTGGATGCCGACGGTGGCGGCCACGGTGTCGGCGGCCGGTGGCGCCAGCAGGGTCGAAGGCTCGTCCACGCCATGCATGTACAGGCCGGCGAACAGCAGGATGGCAAGCAGGAAGTTGGCGAGCGGACCGGCGGCCACGATGGCGATGCGCTTCCACACGTTCTGGCGCGTGAACTCGCGTTTCAGGTCGGACTCGGGCAGGCCATGCAGATCCTGCTCGCGGCCGTCCAGCATCTTCACGTAGCCGCCCAGCGGCAAGGCCGACACCGCCCACTCGGTCTGGTCGGGACCGAAGCGGCGCGACCACACCACCTGCCCCATGCCGACCGAGAAGCGCAGCACTTTCACGCCGCACCAGCGCGCCACCAGATAGTGGCCCAGTTCATGGATGACGATCAGCGTACCCAGCGCAACCGCGAAAGCCAGCAGGGTTTGCAGGAAGCTCATTTGGCCTGCGCGCCGATCAGGGTTTCAGCGGCGGCGCGCGCCGCCGCGTCCTGCGCCATCAGCGCCTCGATGCTGGAAACGGCGCCGTGCGACAGCTCGTCCATCACGCGCGCGATCACGCGGTCGATCTGGCGGAAGCCGATGCGCTGCTCGAGGAAGGCTTGCACCGCCACCTCGTTGGCCGCGTTCAGCAGGGTCGGCGCGGTGCCGCCGGCGCGCAGCGCGTCGAAGGCCAGGGCCAGACAGGGGAAGCGCTGGAAGTCGGGTTTTTCGAATTGCAGGGTGCCGATCCGGGTCAGGTCCAGCTGGGCCACGCCGGAAGCGATGCGCTCCGGATAAGCCAGGGCGTGCGCGATCGGCGTGCGCATATCGGGGTTGCCCAGTTCCGCCAGCACCGAGCCGTCGTTATAGGACACCATGGAGTGGATCACCGACTGCGGATGGATCACCACCTCGATCTGGTCGGCGGGCGCGCCGAACAGCCAGTGCGCTTCGATCACTTCCAGACCCTTGTTCATCATGGTGGCCGAATCGACCGAGATCTTGCGGCCCATCACCCACTTCGGATGCTTGCAGGCTTCGTCCGGCGTCACGCTGTCGAGCGTCTCGACGGCGCGCTTGAGGAAGGGGCCGCCGGAAGCGGTCAACAGGATCTTGCTCACGCCGGCCGCCGCCGGCACGCGGCCATAGCCTTGCGGCAGGCACTGGAAGATCGCATTGTGTTCGCTGTCGATCGGCAGCAGCACGGCGCCGCTGTCCTGCACCGCGTCCATGAAGAGCTGGCCGGACATGACCAGCGCTTCCTTGTTCGCCAGCAGCACCTTCTTGCCGGCGCGCGCGGCGGCCAGGGTCGGCGCCAGACCGGCCGCGCCGACGATCGCCGCCATCACGCTGTCGACGGCGGCGGCGCTGGCAACATCGCACAGCGCCTGCTCGCCCCACTCCACTTCGGTGCGCAAGCCTTTGGCGCGCAGCAGCGCGTCCAGTTGCGCGGCGGCGGCGGCCGTGCCGACCACGGCGCGCACGGGGCGGAACTGCGCGCACTGGGCGGCCAGTTCCTCGACGCGGCTATGCGCCGTCAGCGCATACACGGTATAGCGTTCGGGATGGCGCGCCACCACATCCAGCGTGGAAACGCCGATGGAGCCGGTTGCGCCAAGTATGGTAATGCTTTGCATAGGAGTCCTTAGAGCCAGGCGCTGACCAGGGCCGCCACCGGCAAGGCCGGCACCAGCGCGTCGATGCGGTCGAGCACGCCGCCATGACCGGGCAGCAGCGTGCTGCTGTCCTTCATGCCGGCGCGGCGCTTGAGCTGGGATTCAAACAGGTCGCCCACCACGGAGGCGATCACGATCACGGTCAATACGGCCAGGGCCTTGAACCAGCCCATGGACGCCTGCAGCTTGACGGCGAAGGTGTCGGCCAGCAGCGGCACGCTGTCGGCCAGCACGATGCTCAGCGCGGACAGGACCAGCACGGCGATCCAGCCGCCGATCGCGCCTTCCCAGGATTTGCCGGGCGAGATGCTGGGCGCCAGCTTGCGCTTGCCGAACGCCTTGCCGGCGAAGTAGGCGCCGATGTCGGCGATCCACACCAGGGCCATGGCCGACAGCAGGTAAGTAGGCGAATGCAGATACAGCGTGAGGATGGCGACGAAGCAGCCGACCAGGGTCACGGCGTAGATCAGGCTGAGCATGACATTGCCCATGCCGTCCAGCGGCGGCAGGCCGAATTTGAGCGTGGGTGCGAAGCGCAGCAGCCAGACCAGCAGGCTCAGGGCGAGCCAGAACTTGGCGGCGCTATGGCCGCCCGCATGCAGGAAGGTATAGGCGAAGGCCGCGGTCCAGAAGGCCGCCACCAGCAGCGGGCGCTTGTTGCCGAACAGGCGGAAGCTTTCCCACACGGCGGCGGCGAAGAACACGGCCAGCACGGCGGCAAAGACCGGGAAATAGTTCAGGAACAAGGCCGGCAGCAGCACCGCCAGCAGGACCAGGGCGGTAATAATCCGTGTTTTCAGCATCAGTTAGTCGTTTCCACCAGTTGTTCGCCGGTGCGGCCAAAGCGCCGCTCGCGGTTCTGATATGAGGCAATGGCCGCGTCCAGGCGCTCGGCGGTGAAGTCGGGCCAGTAAGTATCGGTGAAGTACAGCTCGGTATACGCCAGCTGCCACAGCAGGAAATTGGAAATGCGCTCTTCGCCGCCGGTGCGGATGAACAGGTCGGGCTCGGGCGCATAGGCCATGGCCAGGTGCGGAGCCAGCTGCGCCTCGCTGAAATCGCTGGCGCCGGGATGGGCGGCCACCATCTTGCCCACGGCCTGCATGATGTCCCAGCGGCCGCCGTAATTGGCGCAGACGGTGACGGTCAGGCGGGTGTTGGCGGCGGTCTTGCGCTCGGCGGCGGCGATCATCGCCTGCAGCTTGGCGTCGAAGCGGCTCAAGTCGCCCACCACCTTGAGACGGATATTATTGGCGTGCATCTTCGCCACTTCGCGCTCGAGGGCGGTGACGAACAGGCGCATCAGCAGCGACACTTCCTCTTCGGGACGGCGCCAGTTCTCGGAACTGAAGGCGAACACGGTCAGGTACTCGATGCCGCGCTCGGCGCAGGCCTCGACCACGGTGCGCACGGCTTCCACGCCCTTGACGTGGCCGGCCACGCGCGGCAGGAAGCGCTTGGTGGCCCAGCGGCCATTGCCATCCATGATGATGGCCACATGGCGCGGCACTTTTGGCGCTTCAGGGACTGCAGTCGTAGAACTCGAATATTTCATGAAAACGCTAAAGCCAGTAAATGTGGGTCATACCCGAAAAAACCGAAAACCGGGGACAGACCCGGGGTTTTCCACAATCTTGCCAGAAAACCCGCGTCCGTCCCCGGTTTTTGGACCTTAAACGGTCAGAACTTCTTTTTCTTTTTCGGCAACGATCTTGTCGATGTCGGCGATGAACTTGTCGGTCAGCTTCTGCACTTCGTCGGAGGCGCGGCGCTCTTCGTCTTCCGAGATGGCTTTGTCCTTGACCAGCTTTTTCAGCGATTCATTGGCGTCGCGGCGGATATTGCGCACGGCGATCTTGCCGTCTTCGGCTTCGCTCTTGCACAGCTTGACCATTTCCTTGCGGCGCTCTTCGGTCAGGGCCGGGGTCGGCACGCGGATCAGGTCGCCCTGCGCGGCCGGGTTCAGGCCCAGGTCGGCTTCACGGATGGCTTTCTCGATGGCGGCGCCCATTTTCTTCTCGAACGGCGTCACGCCGATGGTGCGCGCGTCGACCAGGGTCAGGTTGGCCACCTGGTTGATCGGGGTCGGATTGCCGTAGTAATCGACCATCACGTGGTCGAGAATGCCGGTGTGGGCGCGGCCGGTGCGCACCTTGGCCAGATCGCCTTTCAGCGTTTCCAGCGACTTGTTCATGCGGTCTTGCGCGTTCTTTTTAATGTCGGCGGTGGACATTGCTGCTCTCCTGTTGCTTGCAAATATTGTTAAACGTGTACCAGTGTACCTTCATCTTCACCCATAATCACGCGCATCAGCGCGCCAGGCTTGGTGATGGAGAACACCTTGATCGGCAGTTTCTGGTCGCGGCACAGCGCGAAGGCGGTGGCATCCATCACCTGCAGGTGCTTGGCGATGGCTTCGTCGAAGGTGATCGACGGGAACAGGGTGGCGTTCGGGTCTTTTTTCGGGTCGGCGGAATACACGCCATCGACCTTGGTGGCTTTCAGCACGATTTCCGCGCTCACTTCCGAGCCGCGCAGCGCGGCGGCGGTATCGGTGGTGAAGAAGGGATTGCCGGTGCCGGCGGCGAACACCACCACCTTGCCCTCTTCCAGATACTGCAGCGCCTTCGGGCGCACATACGGTTCCACCACCTGTTCGATGCCGATGGCCGACATCACGCGCGCGGTCACGCCCACATGGCGCATCGCGTCGGCAAGGGCCAGCGCATTCATGACGGTGGCCAGCATGCCCATATAGTCGGCGGTGGCACGGTCCATGCCTTGGGCGCCAGGCGCCACGCCGCGGAAGATATTGCCGCCGCCAATCACGACCGCCAGTTCCACACCCAGTTTCGCGACCTCGGCCACGTCGGCCACCATGCGCTCGATCGTGCCCCGGTTGATGCCGTAAGCATCATCTCCCATCAGGGCTTCGCCGGACAGTTTAAGGAGGACACGCTTGTAGGCTGGTTTTGACATGAGCTGGGGCTCCTAAATTGATTATTCGGTATGACACCGGCGGCAATATTATCGGCATGATACGCGCCGCCGGGAAATTCGCCAGCCCGTTTCGGCCACGGGCTGGGGAAGGCTTAAAAAAACGGGCCTCTCGGCCCGTTTTCTTGATTACGCTCCTTTGGAGGCAGCCATCTGGGCTGCCACTTCGGCGGCGAAGTCGTCCTGCTTCTTCTCGATGCCCTCGCCCACCACGTACATGGTGAAGGCTTTCACGCTGGCGTTCGCGGCTTTCAGCATCTGCTCGACGGACTGCTTGTCGTTCTTCACGAAAGCCTGGTTCAGCAGCGACACTTCTTTCAGGTACTTCTGCACGGAACCTTCCAGGCGCTTGGCGACGATCTCGTCGGACTGGGCTGGCTTGCCTTCGGCAGCCGCTTTGGCCGCGTCTTCTTCGGCCTTGGCCTTGGCGACCGAACGCTCTTTCTCGATCAGTTCGGCAGGCACTTGCTCGGAGGACAGGGCCACCGGCTTCATGGCGGCGATGTGCATCGCCACGTCTTTACCGACTTGCTCGTCGGCGCCGTCGAACTCGACGATCACGCCGATGCGGGTGCCGTGCAGGTAGGAAGCCAGCTTGGCGCTCGATTCGAAGCGCTGGAAGCGGCGAATGGTCATGTTCTCGCCGATCTTGCCGATCAGTGCGGTGCGCACGTCGTCCAGGGTCTTGCCGTCGCCGGCCGGCAGGGCCAGCAGGGCAGCCACGTCGGCCGGGTTGTGCTCGGCCACCAGTTTGGCAGCGGTGTTGGTCAGGGCCAGGAAGTCGTCGTTCTTGGCCACGAAGTCGGTTTCCGAGTTCACTTCGACCAGGGCGCCAACGCCGCCGGCGATGTAAGCTGCCACCACGCCTTCAGCGGTGATGCGGGCCGACGCTTTGGACGCTTTGCCGCCCAGCTTAACGCGCAGAATCTCTTCTGCCTTGCCCATATCGCCATCGGCTTCGGTCAGGGCTTTTTTGCATTCCATCATTGGTGCGTCGGTTTTGGCGCGCAGTTCGCCGACCATTGCTGCAGTAATCGCTGCCATGTAATTCTCCTGTAATTCGGTGGATCAACCGGGGCGGCGCCTTGCGGCAGCCAGCAACATCCGGCATATCGTTAAAAAAAAGGGGGAGCTGATGCCACCCCTTTTCAATGCTCGCTTTTCAGCTCAGCAATCCGCCTGGAAGCGGACCAGAACTTAGGCTTGTTCGTTGACTTCTACGAACTCGTCGCCGGCGCCAGTCTTGATGGTTTCCAGGACTTCAGCGGAGGCGTTGGCACGGCCTTCCAGGATTGCGTCTGCCACGCCGCGGGCGTACAGGGTGATCGCTTTCGAGGAATCGTCGTTACCAGGGATAACGTAGGTCACGCCTTCTGGGGAGTGGTTGGTGTCAACCACGCCGATCACTGGGATGCCCAGTTTTGCAGCTTCGGTGATCGCGCCTTTGTGGTAGCCAACGTCGACCACGAAGATTGCGTCAGGCACGCCGCCCATTTCCTTGATGCCGCCGATGGATTTCTGCAGCTTTTCCATTTCGCGGCTGAACATCAGGGCTTCTTTTTTGGACAGCTTCTCAACGGAACCGTCTTCGATCGCCGCTTCCATGTCTTTCAGACGCTTGATCGAGGTTTTGATGGTTTTGAAGTTGGTCAGCATGCCGCCCAGCCAACGCTGGTCAACATAAGGAACACCGGCGCGTTGTGCTTCGGCAGCGATGATATCGCGAGCCTGGCGCTTGGTGCCCACCATCAGGATGGTGCCACGGGAAGCGGCCACTTGGCGCACGGTCTTCATCGCCTCCTGGTACATCGCCATGGTTTTTTCCAGGTTGATGATGTGAATTTTATTGCGGTGGCCGAAGATGAACGGAGCCATCTTTGGGTTCCAGAAACGGGTTTGGTGGCCGAAATGGACGCCGGCTTCCAGCATTTCACGCATCGTTACAGACATTTTTAACTCCAGGGTTGGGTCTGGAATCCGTTCAGTGACCCTTGCGGGCACCCTTGTCGAGCGGATTCGGGTTTATAAATAAGTAGATTTACAACATTGCTCAAACCGGAATTCAAGCAACCCGAAATTCTACCTTGAAACAAGGGTTTGCGACAAGTTTTGCGCAGTTTTCCCATGCGTGGATGCAATTATTTACTTTCAAGAAATGAAATTTCCTTAGATGTAAGTAAATTGTAAAAAGGCAAGCGGAGATGGCGAAATGTCTATATCATTGCGGCTGCGCGTTTCATCGAAGTTTCTCTCACCAACTATCAAGCACGCACCTACTACCTATCTATGTCCATCGCACTCGCCACCACTCTGGTTGCCGCAACGCTGATGCCCCGCTGCTCCTGGGACCGCCCGGGACGGAATCCTTATCGGGGCACGCCAGCAGCGGCCATGTCCCGCTATCCGGATATTCCGGAACCGCAGCGCCGCATCCTCGCCGAACGCATCGCGCGCGGCCAGATGGACGAGATGGTCGACATCAGCCGCGACGCCATCCAAGGCAAGGGCAAGCGCGGCTACGAGAGCGAAATCCGCGACATGCACTTCGCCGCCCGCACCGTCTGCGGCGAAGTCACGCGCGGCAAATGGGCGCCGGAGCGCCTGGAGCCGGCCGCCATCTATTGCGAAGGCGAGCACTGCATTATCGTGCCGAAGATCTGCAATAACATCAGCCGCATCACGCGCAAGCCGCTGGCCGCCGTCCCGCTGGCGCAGAAGAAAAAGCTGCCCAAGCTGGTCACGCCGGGCGATCCCGGCCTGGACGAGGATGTGCGCGACGAGGCGCGCGAGATCGAAGCCGACGTCACCGACGCCCTGGCCGCGCTACTGGACGAAACGCCGGTCAACGGCGGCAATTACCAGCCCGGCCGCCACGCCGAACCGGGCGACCTGATCGGCTTCATCGAAGGCGACGACCCGGATCGCGATTTCTTCAACAACAACAGCCATGGCAAGCCGATCACCCCGATCGAACCGGCCGTGCCGGTGCCGGAACCATCGTCCTGGCTGATGCTGCTGGGCGGCCTCGGCCTGCTGGGCGCCTGGCGCCTGCGCCGCCAGGGCTGATCTCCCCCGCCGCCCTGCCCCGGCCTCGTTTATAATCTCGCTATTGCGGGCGCGCCGCGTGAAGCCGCGCGCCCTTCCGCCAATATTGAGCAAACCCGAGATTACAAGCGAAATGACCATATCCATCAAGAGCCCCGAGGACATCGAAGGCATGCGCATCGCCGGCCGCCTTGGCAGCGAAGTGCTCGACTACATCACCCCCTTCGTCAAACCCGGTGTCACCACGGGCGAACTGGACCGCCTGTGCCATGAGTACATGGTCAATGTGCAAGGCACCATCCCCGCCCCGCTGAACTACTGCCCGCCCGGCTACACGCCGTATCCGAAAGCCATCTGCACCTCGGTCAACGACGTGATCTGCCACGGCATCCCGGGCGACAAGGTGCTCAAGAACGGCGACGTGGTCAACCTCGACATCACCGTCATCAAGGATGGCTACCACGGCGACAACAGCCGCATGTTCTTCATCGGCGAGCCGTCGATCCTGGCGCGCCGCCTGTCCGACATCACCTACGAGTGCATGTGGCTGGGCATCGCCAAGGTCAAGCCGGGCGCCCACCTGGGCGATATCGGCCACGCCATCCAGGTGCACGCGGAAAAAGCCGGCTATAGCGTGGTGCGCGAATTCTGCGGCCACGGCATCGGCAAGGTCTTCCACGAGGAGCCGCAAGTGCTGCACTACGGCCGTCCCGGCACGCTGGAGGAACTGGTGCCGGGCATGATCTTCACCATCGAGCCGATGATCAACGCCGGCCGCCGCGAAATCCGCGAAATGGGCGACGGCTGGACCATCAAGACCAAGGACCGCAGCCTGTCGGCGCAGTGGGAACACACCGTGCTCGTGACCGAAACCGGCTACGAGGTGCTGACCCTGTCCGCCGGCAGCCCGCCGCCGCCCGCCTTCATCCTGGACGCGCAGGCCGCTGCAGCCTGAAAACAATGCCGCATGCCGCGATGCAGAATGATCTGCGGGACCAGCTCAAGGCCCGCCTCAAGGCCGACCGCCTGCAGGTGGTCGCCACCTTCCAGGCCGACGGCAAGCCGGAAAAGCTGCTGCGCAGCCTGCGCCAGAGCGTGGACGCGGTGCTCGCCACGGCCTGGGAAGCGGCCGGCCTGCCGGCGCGCACCGCCCTGGTCGGCGTGGGCGGCTACGGCCGCGGCGAACTGTTCCCCCATTCCGACGTCGATGTCCTGATCCTGCTGCACCAGGCGCCGGACGACGCCACGCGGCGCCGCCTGGAGTCGCTGGTGCAGCTGCTGTGGGACCTTGGCTTGGAAGTGGGCCACAGCATCCGCACCGTGGACGAATGCCTGAGCGAATCGAAAGCCGACATCACGGTGCAAACCAGCCTGCTCGAAGCGCGCCTGGTGACCGGCGAGCGCGCCCTGTTCGAAGAGCTGCAGCAGCGCTACGACGCGGCCATGGACGCGCAAGCCTTCTTCAACGCCAAGATGCTGGAAATGCGCCAGCGCCACGCCAAGTACGAGGACACGCCCTTCGCGCTGGAGCCGAACTGCAAGGAAAGCCCGGGCGGCCTGCGCGACCTGCAGGTGATCCTGTGGCTGGCCAAGGCCGCCGGCCTGGCCAATTCCTGGCGCACCCTGGCCACGCGCGGCCTGATCACCCAGACCGAAGCGCGCCAACTGATGGAAAAGGAGCGCGCCTTCAAGGATATCCGCGTGCGCCTGCACCTGCACGCCGGCCGGCGCGAAGACCGCCTGGTGTTCGACGTGCAGACCGCCATCGCCGAAACCCTGGGCCTGCAGGCCACCGGCAGCGGCCCGCATATGCGGCGCGCCAGCGAATACCTGATGCAGCGCTATTACTGGGCGGCCAAGGCCGTGACCCAGCTGAACACCATCCTGCTGCAGAATATCGAGGCCCAGCTGTTCCCGCAGAACGGCGAGACCCACCCCATCAACGCCCGCTTCGCCGAGGTGGACGGCTTCATCGACATCGTCGATGACGACACCTTCGAGAAGACGCCTTCGGCCATGCTCGAAGTATTCGTGCTGATGACGGAACGCCCCGCCATCAAGGGCATGACGGCGCGCACCATGCGCGCCCTGTGGCACGAGCGCTTCAAGATCGACGCCGACTTCCGCAACGATGCGGTCAACCGCGCCTACTTCCTGCGCATCCTGCAGGCGCCGGTCGGCATCATCCACGCGTTGCGGCGCATGAACGAGCTGTCCATCCTGGGCCGCTACCTGCCCAACTTCCGCAAGATCGTGGGCCAGATGCAGCACGACCTGTTCCACGTCTACACGGTGGACCAGCACATCCTGATGGTGGTGCGCAATATGCGCCGCTTCACGATGACCGAGCACGCCCACGAATACCCCTTCTGCAGCCAGCTGATGGCGAATTTCCCGCAGCACTGGCTGCTGTACGTGGCGGCCCTGTTCCACGACATCGCCAAGGGGCGCGGCGGCGACCACTCCAAGCTGGGGCGGGTCGATGCGCTGCAGTTCTGCCAGGACCATGGCATGGGCAAGGACGAAACCGAGCTGGTGGTGTTCCTGGTCGAGCAGCACCTGACCATGTCCCAGGTGGCGCAGAAACAGGATTTGTCCGACCCCGACGTGATCGCCGCCTTCGCCCGCCTGGTGCGCGACGAGCGCCACCTGACCGCGCTCTACCTGCTGACAGTGGCCGATATCCGCGGCACCAGCCCGAAGGTGTGGAATGCCTGGAAGGCCAAGCTGCTGGAAGACCTGTACCGCATGACCTTGCGCGTGCTCGGCGGCGAGCCGCCGTCGGCCGACCGCGAACTGAAAAACCGCCAGCAGGAAGCGCTGGCCACGCTGCGCCTGTATGGCTTGCCGCCCGACGCGCACGAAGCGCTGTGGCAGCAGCTGGACGTGGCCTACTTCCTGCGCCACGACGCCTCCGACATCGCCTGGCAGACGCGCGCCCTGTACGACCGCCTGAACAGCGGCCAGCCGGTGGTCAAATGCCGCCTGGCGCCGATCGGCGAAGGCTTGCAGGTGGCGGTCTACATTCCCGACCAGCCCGACCTGTTCGCGCGCATCTGCGGCTATTTCGACCGCAAGAATTTCAGCATCCTCGATGCGAAAATCCACACCACGCGCCACGGCTACGCGCTCGACACCTTCCTCGTCACGGAACAGAACTTCGCCAAGAGCTACCGCGACATCATCAGCCTGATCGAGCATGAGCTGTGCGCGCTGCTGGAAGCGGCCGGGCCGCTGTCGGCGCCGGGCAAGGGACGGCTGTCGCGCCTGTCGCGCACCTTCCCGCTGCAGCCCAGCGTGGACTTGCGGCCGGACGAGCGCGGCCAGTATTATCTGCTCTCGGTCACCGCCAACGACCGTCCCGGCCTGCTGTACTCCATCGCCACGGTGCTGAGCCGCTACAAGATCAACCTGCATACGGCCAAGATCATGACCCTGGGCGAACGGGTGGAAGACGTCTTCCTCGTCGACGGCGCCGCCCTGGCCAATGCCCGCCTCCAGCTGCAGCTGGAAACCGATTTACTGGAAGCTTTGAAAATCTGATGTCTGAAGAATTATTACGCCTGTCCAAACGCATGTCCGAACTGGGCCTGTGCTCCCGCCGCGAAGCCGATGAATGGATCGCCAAAGGCTGGGTGCGGGTCGATGGCAAAGTGGTGTCCGAACTGGGTACCAAGGTCTACCCGAGCCAGCGCATCACCGTCGAGCGCCAGGCCGCGGCCGAGCAATCGAAACGCGTGACCATCCTGATCAACAAGCCGGTCGGCTACGTCAGCGGCCAGGCCGAGGACGGCTATACCCCGGCCGTGGCCCTGATCAAGCCGGAAAACCGCTGGGCCGACGATCCCTCGCCCGAGCAATTCCACCCGACCCAGTTGCGCAGCCTGGTGCCGGCCGGCCGCCTCGACATCGACTCGGTCGGCCTGCTGGTCTTGACCCAGGATGGGCGCATCGCCAAGCACCTGATTGGCCACGATACCGAGATCGACAAGGAATACCTGGTGCGCGTGCAGTACAGCAAGCCCGGCAAACTGCCCGACGCCGACCTCAAAAAGCTCAACCATGGCCTCTGGATGGATGGCAAGCCGCTGCTGCCGGCCAAGGTACGCTGGCAGAACGACGACCAGCTCAGCTTCACGCTGCGCGAGGGCCGCAAGCGCCAGATCCGCCGCATGTGCGAGATGGTGGGACTGAAGGTGATCGGCTTGAAACGCGTGCGCATCGGCAAGGTCAAGCTGGGCGACCTACCCCAGGGCCAGTGGCGTTACTTGCATCCCGATGAACGTTTTTGATGGCAAAAACGCACCAAACTAGCGTAATTTACAACGTTTCTCTGTTTTTTATCGGCGACAAGGCGGATTTTCTTGCTGTTTGGCAAGCCAAGCCCGCCGGAAGCCTGTAAGATTAAAGCGGTGCCCTGCTGGAGGGCGCAAACCCTATCTGATGCAAAGTTAGCCGTCGTGAACGATCCAATGCCAAACGATTTCCGCAAGGGACCACCCCGTCTCGCCGATGCGGTGGAGCCGATTGCCGCCGGCTCCAAGCCGCACGAGATGGTCGAACCGGAAGATATCGCCGATGCCCTGGCGATTCTGGCCGAGAATGGCGACGCCATTTCGATTTATCCCTCGTCCAGCACCGAGGTGGTGATGGCGCGCCTTGCCTCAGTGGACCGGGAACGCTACCGTTTCGTCATCCAGCTCAACGAAGGCACGTATCTGCCGCCCGGCGACGCCACTTTCGTCACTTGGCTGCGCAGCGCCAAGCTGCAATTCAAGCTGCACGACCCGCACTGGAATAGCCTGGCCGAACAGCCGACCTTGATTCCGGCCGAATTTCCGGACAAGTGTCTGGTGCTCAACCGGCGCGCCGCCGCGCGGCTGGAAACCCCGCTCGGCACTTACCATACGGCGTCCTTCGTCCTGAACGGCAAGCCGTATGAAATGCAACTCTATGATTTTTCCGCCGGCGGCATCGGCATGCGCTGCGCCCCGCGCGACGCGGTCGGCCTGCATGTCGGACGCAAGCTGCAAAGGGTCAGGCTGGAAATGGGGCCGCAGCGCGTCATCATCTGCGACCTGGAAATCCGCCTGTCGCGCCACTACCGTTCCTTCCTGCTCGGCGAGCAGGTGCAGATCGGCTGCCAATTCACCAATGTGGCGCCGCACCTGCGCGCGGAAATCGACCAGGTGCTGGAACAGCTGAACGGCAACCGCCGCCGCTGAGCCGCACCTTTTCCCGTCTTGCCGGACTCAGGCCGCCAGCGGCAGCCTGACCGTGGCCAGCAAGCCCGGGCCGCGGCCGGTCGAATCGAGGCGGATCTCGCCGCCATGCTGCGCCACCGCCGCCTTCACGATGGCCAGTCCCAGACCGCTGCCGCTCTGGGTCTGGTTCGGATCGCGGTAGAAGCGGTCGAAGACGCGCTCCTGCAGCGCGCTGGCAATGCCCGGCCCCTGGTCCGCCACGCTCAGGATCGCTTCCGGCCCGCAGCGCCGCACCCGCACCTTCACCATGCCGCCCTGCGGGCTGTATTTGATGGCGTTTTCCACCAGATTGTCGATCAGCGACACCAGGGTTTCGCGCTGGCCGCGGATCGGCACGCCGTCCTCGGCCGCCAGCTCCACTTCCACGCCGCGCAGGTGGGCCAGGCCCGAGAGCGCCGCCAGGCGGTCCTGCAGCAGTTCGTCCAGCGCCACCGTCTCCACCGCGCCATGGGCCGCCGCGTCGCTGCGCATCAGCATCAGCAGCTGGCTCACCAGGCGCGTGGCGCGCGAACCGCTGTTCAGGATGCCGCTCAGCAGCTGGCGCGTGCGGGTGTCGGTGGTCTGGCTTTGCAGCGCCTCGACATTGATATTCATGGCCGCCAGCGGGGTGCGCAGCTCATGCGCCGCGTCGGCGATGAAGACGCGCTCGCGGATCGCGCTGTCGCTGACGCGCCGCATCAGATTATTGATGCTCTCGACCATGAACGTCAGCTCGCGGTGGCGCGCCTTGAACGAGAGCGGCGCCAAGTCCTGCGGCCCGCGCGAAGCCACCTCGCGCGCCACCTGGTTCCAGGGGCGCAGCGCCATGCGGATCGAGATCCAGGCCGGCAGCAGCAGCACCGGAATGCTGATCAGCAGCGGCAGCAGATAGAAGCCGCGCGAATTGAAGGTGAAGAAAATCTGCCCGGCGTCGGCCGGCACCAGCACCGTCATGCGCGTGCCGCTGGGCGCGACGGCGCGCGTGCGGGCGCGCCAGCGGCGGCCATCCTTGTACAGGGTTTCGATCTCCTCCACCTGCTTGGGCAGCAGGCCGCTGGGCGTGTTCGGGCTGCGGTAGATTTCGCGGCCATGGCCGGTGACGATGATGCGCGGCGCGAAAGTATCCTCATGCAGATCGCTGTAATTGTCGCGCAGCGCCCCGTCCAGCTTGGCCAGCGAGGCGCGCTGCTTTTCCGGCAAGCCTTCCAGGCTGTCCGTCACCTCGACGAAGCTGTCGTAGATGCTGTTCATGCCGATCAGGGTCAGGTCGTTGCCGCTCTCATTGATGACGAAAGCGACGCCCAGGCTCCACAATAGTGTCAGCAAGGCCATTTGGGCCAGCAGCAGACGCTTGATCAAGCTCGGTTCAATCAGATAGCGCCACCAGTGCCGGAGCTTCTGCCAGCCCATCATTTGGCATTGCCGCCCACGGGCGCCTGCTGGTCGATCACATAGCCGACGCCGCGCACGGTGCGCACATAGCCCTCGCCGATCTTGCGGCGCAGATTGGCCATATGCACGTCGAGGGAATTGCTGGCATTGGCCTGGGCGCCGGGCAAGGCCTGCTCTTCCAGGCTGCGGCGCGTAACCACGCGGTCGACGCGCATCATCAAGGTTTTCAGCAGCACGTATTCGCTGGCTGTCAGATCAAGCGGGCGGCCGTGCACGGCAGCGCGCCGGGTCGGCGTGTGCAGGCTCAGGCCACGCAACTCCAGCGTGGCGCCGTCGAAGCCATAACTGCGCCGGGCCAGGGCGCGCACGCGCGACAACAGCTCGGCCAGTTCGAAAGGCTTGACCAGGTAATCGTCGGCGCCCGAATCGAGGCCGCGCAGGCGGTCGGGCAAGGTGTCGCGTGCGCTCAGGATCAGCACCGGCAAGTCCTGGCGCTCGCGGCGCAGACGGTTCAGCAGGGTCAGGCCATCGCCGTCGGGCAAGCCCAGGTCGAGCAGAATCAAGTCGCAGCTCTCGCTGGCCAGCTGGTAACTGGCGTCCTCCAGGCGGCGCACCCAGACCACTTCCATGCCCTGGTCGGCCAGCGCGATGCGCACGCCGTTGCCCAAGTCCAAATCGTCTTCAATCAGCAGGATTTTCATACATGATATTTTAACCAGGGTAAGCTAAAGAAAGCATAAAGAAGGGCCTTCATGCAATCTTAAGGAAAAGCTTAGTTTGCCTTCATGGAACGTAAAGATAATCCGTCCAGCCGGTTTCCTCATCCAATAAAAGCGAAACCGCCCCTTAACTTGACCTGGACAAAAATATGACATCACGGATTTACCTGAAGCGCGGCGCCGCCGTTCTCCTCACCCTGCCCGCCCTCCTGGCGCCATCGGCGCAAGCCGAAGAGGCCAAGCCCGGCAATGTACTGACGCTGGGCGGCGGCGTCGCGGTCGGGCCACGCTACTCCGGTTCCGACGAAAATCAGGTCGGCCCCGTATTGGGCATTGATTATGCTATGGCCAATGGCTTTTATGCCAGCACCCTGCGCGGTCTTGGCTACGGCCGCAGTTTCGACAAGCTGAACCTGAACGCCGGCATCGGTGTGCGCGGCGAGCGCAAGGAGAAAGACACGCAGAAATTCGGCGGCAGCAGCGGCTCGCCCAAGCTGCGCGGCATGGGCGACATCAAGGCCAGCGCCACCGCCCTGTTCGGCGCCAGCTACGCCATCGCCGAAGGCTTCGAAATCAGCACCCGCCTCGAACTGCCCATCTCCCACCGCGAAAACGGCAAGACCCTGAACATCGGCGCCAGCGGCGTGCTCTACAACCAAGGCCGCGACACCGTCACCCTCAGCGCCAGCACCAGCTTCGGCGACGCCAAGTACAACCAGACCTATTACGGCGTCAGCGCTGTGCAAGCCGCCCACTCCGGCTACCGCGCATACAAGCCAAAATCTGGCCTGTATGAAGCAGAAATTGGCGTGAGCTGGGAGCGCAAGCTCGGAAAAAACTGGGGCGTCACCACCATGCTTGGCGCCACCACCCTGCTGGGCGACGCCAAGAACAGCCCCATCGTCTTCCGCAAGACCAGCCCCACCGGCGCCGTCTACGCCAGCTACAGCTACTAAACCCGCGCCGTTTGATCTTCCTCAACAAATGTCCCACCCTGGTGTCAGGCACCAGAGGTGGACATTCTTTGATCTAGCGCAAAAAATGTCCTACCCCAGTGCCTCGGCGGCCCCGCCTGACACCAGGGTGGGACATTGTTTGATTTGGCGCAAACGCTGGTTTAGAGCATGGCGAGCGGGGTGGCGCGGTGCGGTGGGGGGAAGGCTTGGTCGATGGCGGCTAGCTCGTCGGGACTGAGCTGGAGGTCGTGGGCGGCACGGTTGGCGCGCACATGGGCCGGAGACGCGGCTTTGGGGATGGCGATGACACCATCTTGCCGCAGCACCCAGGCCAGGGCGATCTGGGCCGGGGTGGCGCCATGGGCCATCGCCAGTTTTTGCAGCAGGGGATGGTCGAACAAGTGCTGTTGTTCGCTGCGCGCCGATTCGAGCGGACTGTATGCCATCACGGCAATATTGTGCTGCCGGCACCAGGGCAGCAAGTTCCATTCGATGCCGCGCCGGCGCACATTGTAGAGCACCTGGTTGGCCGCCACGGCGGCGCCATCCGGCAACGTCAGCGCTTCTTCCATATCGGCGCGGTCGAAATTGCTGACGCCGAAGGCACGGATTTTGCCGGACTTGTGCAGGACAGCGAAGGCTTCCAGCGTTTCATCGAGCGGCACGTCGCCGCGCCAGTGCAAGAGGTAGAGGTCGAGATAATCGGTGCGCAAACGGCGCAGGCTGCGTTCGCAGGCCTGCACCAAACCGGTGCGCGTGGCGTTGTGGGGATAGGCCTTGCTGACGAGATAAGCCTGCTCGCGCCGGCCGGCCACCGCTTCGGCCACCACGTCCTCGGCGCCGCCATCGGCATACATTTCGGCGGTGTCGATCAGGCTCATGCCGAGGTCCAGGCCCAGTTGCAGGGCCCGCACCTCTTCGGCTTTGCGGGCAGCCGATTCGCCCATATTCCACGTGCCCTGCCCCAGCACCGGTACGCTGTGTCCCGAAGCCAGGCGCAGGGTGCGCATCTTACGCCTCGCAGCGGCGGGCCGAATTGGCCGACCAGCGGTACAGGCCCGAGACCACCGCGGCGCCGACCGCCAGCGCGATCAGCATGGTGGTCGATTCGCCCATGCTATTGGCGATGGCCAGCGGCTCGCCCTTGCCCGAGAGCACGATCAAGCCGGCCAGCGCCACATTGAACAGGCTTTCGCCGACGATGAAGCCGGACATGATCAGTACGCCCAGGCGGGACGCGGCTTCGCCGTAGCTCTTGCCATGCACGGCCTTCTCGAAGAAGTAACCGGCCACGGCGCCCACCACCACCGGCGCGGTCACGGCGCTCGGCAGGTAGATCGCCAGGCCCACGCCCAGCGGCGGCAGGCTGAGACGGTCTTTGCTCGACGCTTTCAACAGGTAATTGATGGCTACCAGGACCAGGCCCAGCAAGGCGCCATAGCCCACCAGATGCCATGGCAGGTCGCCGCCGATCACGCCCTTGGCCAGGGTCGAGATCAGGGTTGCTTGCGGCGCGGCCAGGGGCTGGTCGGAAATCGCATTGGCGTTCGGCGCGCCGGCAAAGCCGTTGGCGTGATTCAGCAGTTCCAGCACCGGCGGCACCACGCAGGAACCGGCGAACACGCCGATGATCAGGGCCAGCTGCTGTTTCCACGGCGTGGCGCCGACCAGCTGGCCGGTTTTCAGATCCTGCAGATTATCATTGCCGATCACGGCCACGGCCAGCACCACGGTGGTGACGAACAGGGCGTAGGCGATCAGCGCCTGGCTGGTTTCCGGTCCCATCACATGGCGGCCGACGAAGCCGACGGTGGCCGCCGCGCCCAGAATGGTCAGGATGGCCAGGCCGGACACCGGCGAGTTGGAGGAGCCGATCAGGCCCGCCATATAGCCGCACACGGCGGCGGCCAGCATGCCGGCGATCAGGATGTAGCCGACGCCCACCGCCACCAGCGGCAGCGACAGCTCGGACAGCGGGCCGCCCTGCAGGAAGCTGGCCAGCAGCCAGCCGGCCGGCACCATGGACAGCAGCGTCACCAGGCCGACCAGGAAAATCGGCAGGTCGCGGTCTTCGCGCGGGATGTCCGCGCCGCCGCTCTTGGCATGCGCCGATGCCGCCAGCGCCGATTGCAGGCCGCCCACCACCGGCTTGACCAGGGTGGCCAAGGTCACAATAGCGGCCGCGCCGATGGTGCCGGCGCCGATCATGCGCACCTGGGTGCGCCAGATGGTGGTGGCGTGGTCGGCCACCGACGCATCGGGCATCGGGTTCCAGCTGGTCAGCAGCGGCACCAGCACGCCCCAGGCGATTGCCAGGCCGACCGCCATGGCGATGCCGACGGTGATGCCCATCAGGTGGCCGGCGCCGACCAGGGCCAGGGAACTCGATGCGCCCAGGCCGGTGGCGCCGCCGCCGAATTTGACGAAATGCGCCACTTCGCCGGCGATCAGGCGCGCCGCGGCGAGGAAGGCGAACAGGCCCGAAGCGACCGCGCCCCAGATCACGGCCCACAGGCCGGCCTTGCCTTCTTTCGCGCCGGCGCGCGAGGCGGTCCCGACTTTCAGTACTTCAGCCGCGGCCACGCCTTCCGGATAGGGCAGGTTCGATTGCGACACCAGCGCGCGGCGCAGCGGCATGGTGTACATCACGCCCAGCACGCCGCCCACGGCGCAGGCGCCGAAGGTGGGCCAGAACGGGATCTGGGTCCACCAGCCGATCATCAGCAGGCCAGGCAGCACGAAGATCACCGAAGCCAGCGTGCCGGCGGCCGAGGCGATGGTTTGCACGATATTGTTTTCCTGGATGGTGGCGTCCTTGAAGGCGCTCAGCAAGGCCATCGAAATGACGGCGGCAGGAATCGAAGTGGCGAAGGTCAGACCCACTTTCAGGCCGAGATAGACCTGGGCGGCGGTGAAGATCAGCGTGATCAAAATCCCGAGGACGATGCCGCGGATGCTGAACTCCAGTGGGTTGGACGGCGTGGTTTTATTCATCCCTGTTACTCTCCGGTTTCCAAGTAGTTCTGGTGGTTGTTATATACTGGGCAATCTTGTTGCACCGGATATTACGCCACTTTTCCCCCGCCGCCAATTAATTGTATCGTCTATTAATCCTCTATTAATCGTCGGAATTTGGATCGAGGTCGGGGAACATCACCGAGGTGTAGCCGAAGCGCGAAAAGTCGCGGATGCGGCTGGGATAAAGGATGCCGAGCAGGTGGTCGACCTCGTGCTGCACCACGCGCGCATGGAAACCGTCCACTTCGCGCAACAGCTTATTGCCGTATTGGTCGTAGCCTTCGTAGCGCAGCCGCGTGTAGCGCGGCACGCTGCCGCGCAGGCCGGGCACGGACAGGCAGCCTTCGAAGCCCTCTTCCTGCTCGTCGCCGAGCGGCGTCAGGACGGGATTGATCAGCACCGTCTCCGGCACCTGGGGCGCGTCGGGATAGCGTTGATTGGATTTGAAGCCGAAGATCACCAGTTGCAGGCTGACGCCGATCTGCGGCGCGGCCAGGCCGGCGCCGTCGGCGGCGTGCATGGTGTCGAACATATCGGCGATCAGGCCATGCAGGGCCGGGGTATTGAATTCACGGATGGGATCGGCCACGCGCGATAAAAGCGGGTCGCCCATCTTCAGAATTTCGCGTACCGTCATTGACCACCCTCCAGCTGACTGTGGATCTCGTTCAGATAAGCGCGGAAGGCCTTGCCGGTCTCCTCGTGCTTGAGGCCCATGGCCAGGGTCGCTTTCAGATAACCGAGCTTGGAACCGCAATCATAGCGCTGTCCTTCATAACGGTAGGCCAAAACGCGTTCGGCCTGCATCAGCGCAGCGATGCCGTCGGTGAGCTGGATTTCGCCGCCGGTGCCGGCGCCCAGCGTTTCCAGGTAGTCGAACACGCGCGCGGTCAGCACATAGCGGCCGACCACGGCCAGCGTGGACGGCGCCACTTCCGGGTGCGGTTTCTCGACGATGGCCGAGACCAGGTCGATATTCGGGCGATAGGCTTCGGCGCTGACGATGCCGTACTGGCGCGTATCGGCGCGCGGCACTTCCTGCACGGCCAGCAGGCTGGCGCGTTCGTAGGTATAGGTTTCCGTCATCTGCGCCAGCACCGGTTTGACGCCGGGCGCGGTGTCCATGAAGTCGTCGGCCAGCAGCACGGCAAACGGTTCGCGGCCGATGATGGGACGGGCGCACAGCACCGCATGACCGAGGCCCAGCGGCTCGGACTGGCGGATATAGATGCAGTTGACGTGGCGCGGAATCACATTGCGCACCACTTCCAGCAAGGCTTGCTTGCCCGCCGCTTCCAGTTCGGATTCCAGCTCATAAGCCTTGTCGAAATGGTCTTCGATGGCGCGCTTGTTGCGGCCGGTGATGAAGATCAGGTCCGTGATGCCGGCCGCCACCGCCTCCTCCACCGCGTATTGGATCAGCGGCTTGTCGACGATAGGCAGCATTTCCTTCGGCTGCGCCTTGGTGGCGGGAAGGAAGCGGCTGCCAAGACCGGCAACAGGGAAGACAGCTTTTCGAATTTGGCTCAAAGTTTTCTCCGTAGGGATGTTTATGCGCCGCCCTGGCCCAGCAAGGCCAGCAAGCCCGCCTCATCCAGGATGGTGACGCCCAGCTCTTCCGCCTTGGCCAGCTTGCTGCCCGCTTCGGCGCCCGCCACCAGATAGGAAGTTTTTTTCGAGACGGAGCCGGACACCTTGCCGCCCGCCTGCTCGATCAACGCGGCGGCCTGGTCGCGGCCCATGGTGGGCAGGGTGCCGGTCAGCACAAAGGTCTTGCCGGCCATCGCGCCTTCGGCGGCGGCGGTTGCCGGCAACTGGGCCAGCAGCTCGGCGCGCAAGGCGTCCAGAGCCAGCAAGGCGTCGCGGTTGGCCTGCACCGCCATCCACTCACCCAGCGCGCCCGCCACGGTAGCCGGCAAACCGAAGACGTCGAAGATCTTCAGATAGGCCAGCGCTTCCAGCGTGAGGCCCTGCTCGATCAGCTGGCGGCAGCGCGGCTCGGTCAATTTCGGAATGCCCATGGCGGCCAGCAGCGATACCGGCTCCAGCTTGTCGCGCAATTGGGCCTTGGGCGCGTGTTCGCCCTGCGGGGCCACGCCCGCCGCCAGCAGCGCGTCGATGGCTTGCTGGTTCTTCGGCTCGGCAAAGAATTCGGCGATCGATTCGGCCACCGTGCCGCCGATATCGGGCAGCACGCGCAGCAGGGCCACCGGCGCCCGGCGGATCAGCGCGAAATGGCCCAGCCATTCGGCCAGGGTCTTGGCGGTGGATTCGCCCACATGGCGGATGCCCAGCGCGAACAGCAGGCGCTCCAGCGGCGGCGTCTTGCTGGCGCCAATCGCTTCCAGCAGATTGTCGGCCCATTTGGTGGCGATCTTGCCCTGCTGGACCGTCTCCGGCGTGGTGCCGTCGCGCTCATCGGCCAGGCGCTTCATCTTGAGCAGGTCGTCCAGCGTGAGCTTGAACAGGTCGGCCACGCCGTGCACCAGATTGCACTCGACCAGATTATCGATATAGCGGTCGCCCAGGCCTTCGATGTCCATCATGCGGCGGCCGCTGAAATGGCGGATCGCTTCCTTGCGCTGGGCCGAGCAGAACAGGCCGCCCGAGCAGCGCGCGATGGCTTCGCCCTCTTCCCGCACCACGTGCGAGCCGCACACGGGACAGGATTTCGGCAGCACATAGGCGGCCGGTTCCGGCTGCGGGCGCTTTTCCGGCACCACGGCCAACACTTCCGGGATCACGTCGCCGGCGCGGCGCACGATGACGGTGTCGCCCACGCGCACATCCTTGCGGCGCACCTCGTCCTCGTTGTGCAGGGTAGCGTTGGTGACGGTGACGCCGCCGACAAAGACCGGCGCCAGGCGCGCCACCGGCGTGATGGCGCCGGTGCGGCCCACCTGCACTTCGATGGCCTGCACCACGGTGGTGGCTTCCTCGGCCGGGAATTTGTGGGCCAGCGCAAAACGCGGCGCGCGCGAAACGAAGCCCAGCTCGCGCTGCTCTTCCAGCAGATTGGTCTTGTACACCACACCGTCGATCTCGTACGGCATGGCGGGACGGGCCAGGCCGATCCGGCTGAAGTAGTTCAGCAGGCCGTCCTTGCCGCGCACCACGGCGCGTTCCTTGGCCACCGGCAGGCCCAGCTCCTCGTACCAGTCCAGCAAGGCGGAATGCGAAGACGGCAGTTCCGCGCCCAGCAGCTCGCCGATGCCATAGGCGAAGAAGCGCAGCTTGCGCTGGGCCGTGATGCGCGAATCGAGCTGGCGCAAGCTGCCCGCCGCCGCATTGCGCGGGTTGACGAATTCCTTTTGTCCGGCTTCGCGCTGGCGCGCGTTCATGGCCTCGAAATCGGCCTTGAACATCAGCACTTCGCCGCGCACTTCCAGCACGCGCGGCAGGTGCTCGCCGCGCAGGCGCAGCGGAATCACGCCGATGGTACGGATATTGGCCGACACGTCCTCGCCGGTATAGCCGTCGCCGCGCGTGGCGGCCTGCACGAACAGACCGTTCTCGTAACGCAGATTGATGGCCAGGCCGTCGAATTTGACCTCGGCGGCGTAGTCCACTTCGAGCTTGTCCAGGCCTTCGCGCACGCGGCGGTCGAAATTCTCGATATCCTCTTCGGAGAAACCGTTATTCAGCGACAGCATGGGCACGGCGTGCGTCACCGCGTCGAACTGCGGCAGCGGCGCCGCGCCGACGCGCAAGGTCGGCGAGTCGGGCGCGGCCAGTTCGGGATGCTCCGCTTCGATCTTTTGCAGCTCGGCGAACAGCTGGTCGTATTCCGCGTCCGGAATGGTGGGCGCGTCCAGCACGTGATAGGCGTGCAGGTGGCGGTTCAATTCCGCCGTCAGCCACGCGGCGCGTTCGGCCGGGCTTTGATTCAATTCACTCATGATGCGGTACTACTCAGCTGAACAGGCGCAGGGCGCGGGTGGAGCCGGCGGGGATGTCGGCGCTGTCCATCTCGGCGTAAAAATCTTTCACCTGGCCGGCGATTTCCGTCAAGGCGGCGTCGCTCAGCGGCTGGTTGTAATCGTCCACGATGGTCGCGTCCAGGCGCGCCACCAGCGACTTGGCGCAGGCGATCATGGCGCCGAAGCCGTCGCGCGCCGGCGCCACGCAGGGCACGTCGAGCAGCAGGGTCAGGCGCGGCGTGGTCTCTTCGGCCAGGGTGACATTGGTGGAGAGGCTGAACAACTGGCCGCCCTCGTTGTCGCGCATCGTATAGCGGCCGTCGGGACGCACATCGAAGCCCTGTTTTTCCAGGGCGCCGAGCAGGGTGGTGATGGCCCATGGCGCGCCGTTGCTGGCCAGGTTCACGCCCAGTTGGGCATCGTGGCTGGCGACGAAGCGGTGCAGGTTCTTGGCTTCGGCCATGACGTCGATCATGTCCGGGATATGCGGTTCGGCGCTGATCTCATCGGCCACGCCGCGCAAGCGCGTCGCCAGTTCCGAATATTCCAGTTCGTTCAAGGCCGTGCTGCGGCTGGCCAGCTGGACGCCGCCTTGCAGCTTGGTGTAGACCGTGCCATGCACGATCGGTTCCCAGTCGCCGCTGACGGCCAGGCCGATGTAGTGCACCGGCTTGCTGCCGACGAAACGCAGCTTCTGCAGCGCGGGCAGGATCTTCTCGCCGCGCACCGGCGCTTCCAGTTCCAGCGGCAGCAGGCAGTCGATCAGCGGATCGACCAGGCTGGTGGCCAGTTCGGCCGGCGGCACCGAAGCGTCGGCGCTGCGCGCGGGCGCGGGCGCGGCGGCCTGGGTGCCAGCGCCAGCGGCACTGGCGGCGGCTGGGGCGGCATGATCGGTTTCCTCGGCACCGGGCGCAAAGCTCGGCGCGGGCAGATCGCCTTCCACATGCTCGGGCGCCGCATAGGCGCCGGAACCGGCGTCCGGCAGCGGGGTTTCGTCCAGCGAGAAGCTCGGCTCATGGCGCGCGGACGGCGCCTGGACCTCGTCGCCGCTGCGCATCAGCACATCGTCATGGTCGGAGGCGAAAGCGCGTTCCACACTCTTCTTGGCCTTGTACTCCTGCCACTTGTTGTAGGAGATAACGCCGACGATAAAAACACCGCCGGCTGCGATTAAACTCATTTGAAAATCTGTCATGCTGCTTGTGCCTCGGAAGCGAAATTGGCGGCGGCTTCCATATCCACCGCCACGATGCGCGATACGCCCTGCTCCTGCATCGTCACACCGATCAGTTGATTGGCCATCTCCATCGCAATCTTATTGTGCGAGATGAAGAGGAATTGGGTATGTTCGGACATGCGCTTCACCATGCGGCAGAAGCGCTCCGTATTGGCGTCGTCCAGCGGTGCGTCGACTTCGTCGAGCAGGCAGAACGGCGCCGGGTTCAGGCGGAACATGGAGAACACCAGCGCGGTCGCGGTCAGCGCTTTTTCGCCGCCCGACAACAGGTGGATGGTGGCGTTCTTCTTGCCCGGCGGCTGGGCCATGACCTGCACGCCCGAGTCCAGGATTTCGTCGCCCGTCATGATCAGCTTGGCCTGGCCGCCGCCGAACAGAATGGGGAACAGTTCGGAGAAATGGCCGTTCACGCGGTCGAAGGTATCCTGCAGCAGGTCGCGGGTTTCCTTGTCGATCTTCTGGATCGCGTCTTCCAGCGTGTTGATCGCCTCGGTCAGGTCGGCGTTCTGCGCATCGAGGAAGTTCTTGCGTTCGGACGCCTGCGACAGCTCGTCGAGCGCCGCCAGGTTGACCGCGCCCAGCGCCGTAATTGCATTGCTCAGGCGCGTCACCTCGCCCTGCAGATAGGATGCCTTCATATCCGGATGCAGCTTCTCGCTCAGCGCCGCCTCGTCGGCCTGCACCTCGGCCAGTTGCTGGGCGAACTGCTCCTGGTTCAGGCGCGCGGCCTGCTCCTTGAGCTGCATCTCGGTGATCTTGTCGCGCTGCGGCTGGAGGGTGCGCTCGGACTGCATGCGCGCATCCTCGGCCTGGCGCAGCTGCTGGGTAATCTGGTCCAGCTCATGGCGCGCGTCGGCCAGCGCACGTTCCTGCTGCGTACGGCGGTCGAGCAGTCCCTGCAAGCCTTCGTTGGCGGCGCCCGACTCCAGGCCTTCCAGCTCCAGCTGGCCGGCTTTCACGCTCTGCTCGACCTGCTCCACCTGATTCGTGGCGGTGACGATATTGCGGCGCAGTTCTTCGATGCGGCTGCGCGCCGCCTTCTCGGCGAATTCGGCTTCCTGCGCCTTGCGTTCCAGCTCGCGCAGCGCTTCGCGCGCGTCGGCCAGCCGCTGTTCCTTGGCCATGAAGGCGGTCTGGCCTTCCTCATGCTCGCCTTGCAGATTGCCCAGCTCCATATCGAGCTGTTCGAATTTTTCCTCCGATTCGAGCTTGACCTGCATCTGCTCTTCTTCCTGCGCCGCGATCTCGGCCAGGTCGGCTTCGATCTGGTCGCTGCGCTGGTTGAAGCGCGCTTCCACCTCGGACAGCTTCATCACTTCCAGCTGCAGGCTATGCACGGTCTGGGTCAGGCCCTGGATCTTCTGGCGCAGTTCGGCCAGGGTACGGGCGTGGTGGCTGACGGCCGCTTCGGCGCGCACGGCGCGCGAACGGGCTTCCTCGGCCAGCAGGGACTGGGCGCGCAACTGCTTGCCGATGTTTTCGATTTCCTGCTGGCGGCCCAGCATGCCGTCCTGCTCCGCGTCGGCGGCGTAGAAGCGCACGCTGTTCGGCGTAATCATATGGCCCTGGCGCGTGACGACGCAGGCGCCCACCGGCAGGCTGGCGCGCGCCTGGAAGGCGCTGGCCGCATCGTCAGCCATGAAGACCAGGTGCAGCCAGTCCTGCAGCACGCCGCGCAGGCCGGGATCGTTGAGTTTCAACAGGCTGATAAACGGCTTCAGGCCCGCCACTTCCGGTTCGTTGGCGGGGGCCGCCGTCACCGGCGCGAACAAGGCCAGCTTGGCCGGCGGTGCGTCGTTGAAGAAGTGCTTGGCCCAGTCCAGGTTCGAGACCTGCAAGGCCGAGGTGCGCTCGCGCAGCACCGCTTCCAGCGCGCTTTCCCAGCCATCTTCGATATGCAGCTTCTGCCACAGACGCGGTAACTCGTTCAACTCATGCTTTTCCAACCAGGGCGTGACCTTGCCCTCGGTCTGCACGCGCTCCTGCAACTGGCGCAGCGCGTTCAGACGCGCTTCCAGCTGGGCGTTGGCCGCCGTTTCCTTTTGCACCGCGGCCTGCGCCTGCTGGCGTTCCTCTTCCAGCTTGGGCTGCAGCTCCAGCGCTTCTTCCAGATGGAAGTTCTGCTCTTCCAGGGTTTGCTGCTTTTCTTCCAGCTGCAGCTTCAGGTTCGCCAGATGGCTGGAATCCGGCAAAGCCAGGCCACTCTTTTCCTGCTGCAGGCGCTCGCGCCGCGTCGCCAGGCCGGCAAGAATATTGGAGGCGTTGCGCTGGTGCGCCGATTCCAGCTCCAGCTGCTGCTGCGCCTGCATGATGCGGGCGCGCGATTCCGTGCTGCGGTTCTGCGCTTCGCGCCATTCCGTCTCCAGCATGGGCAGCAGCTCGGCCTTCTGTTCGGCCATGATGCGCGACTGCTCGACCTTGGCCGACAGCTCTTCGAGATTGAATTCGGCTTCCTCGACCTGGCCGGCATAGTCGCTGGCCTGCTGCTGCCACTGGTCGCGCTGGGCGGCCAGCGTCACCAACTGCTGCTGCAGGCGGGTGCGCGATTCGATCACGAACTTGATCTGCGCTTCCAGGCTGCCGATCTCGGAATTGGTCTGGTACAGATGGCCCTGGGCCTGGTGCAGGCGGTCGCCCACGGCAAAGTGGGCTTGGCGCATCTGCTCCAGCGACAGCTCCACATGGCGCAGCTTGGCCGTCTGCTCTTCCAGATCGGTCTGGGCCTGTTCCATCTCGCGGAAAAAGCGCGTCTGCTCGCCGTGCGCCTCGTTCTTGCGCAGGAGCCAAAGCAGTTTCTGCTTCTCCTCCTGGTCCGATTGCAGCTGGTGGAATTTGTTCGCCACCGCCGCCTGCGCCTCCAGCCGCTCCAGATTGGAATTCAGCTCGCGCAGTATGTCTTCCACGCGCAGCAGGTTTTCGCGCGTATCGTGCAGGCGGTTTTCCGTTTCGCGGCGGCGCTCCTTGTACTTCGACACGCCGGCCGCCTCTTCCAGGAAGACGCGCAGTTCTTCCGGGCGCGATTCGATGATGCGGGCGATCATGCCCTGGCCGATGATGGCGTAGGCGCGCGGCCCGAGGCCGGTGCCGAGGAAAATGTCCTGGATGTCGCGGCGGCGCACCGGCTGGCTGTTGATGTAGTACGTGGAAGTGCCGTCGCGCGTCAGCGTGCGCTTGACCGCGATCTCGGCATATTGGCCCCACTGGCCGGAAGCCTTGCCTTCCTGGTTGTCGAACACCAGTTCAACCGAGGCCCGGCCGGCCGGCTTGCGCAAGGTCGAACCGTTGAAAATCACGTCCTGCATGGACTCGCCGCGCAGCTCCGAGGCCTTGGATTCGCCCAGCACCCAGCGCACGGCGTCGATGATATTCGACTTGCCGCAGCCATTGGGGCCGACCACGCCTACCAGCTGCCCGGGCACCTGGAAATTGGTGGGATCCACAAAAGACTTAAATCCCGACAATTTGATGGAAGATAGACGCACGTTGTTATCTGTTCTTCGCCCGGACAGGCAAGGTTAAAAACCTGGCTATCATACCATTTTGTGAATGGAATCTGGCCAAAAACTCACTGCTGAAACGTGCCGCAACGCTAGAGCAGCGGGCTGTGCGAGCCGTTTTTCGGCGGTCCGAGCTGCCAGGTGCGCTGATGCGGCTTGTCCTTGCCGGACAGGTAGAGCGCCAGATCGCGCATCCATTGCTCAGTGGGCGCCTGCTCCGTGCGGGGCGCCATCAGCAGCACCGGCACGCACAACACGGCGAGCACACGGCCCATCACCACATGGTGCTCGGTGCGCGCGCTCCAGATAAAGGCGGCCGCCACGGCCAACCCCAATCCGGCGCCGCTGATCACTTCCGACCAGGAGTGGGCCAGCACCGGCACGCGCGAAACGCTGATCAGCAGGGACAGCAGCACGCCGCCGCCCGTGGTCCAGTAACGAAATTCCAGCGAACGGTGGCGCGACGCCAGATAAGCGGCCACCGGGAAGACCGCGCAGGCGCGCATGGCATGGCCGCTGATACCGGCAAATTGCAGCTCCGGCACGCCCAGGCCCCAGCCCAGATACGCCACCTTGGTGCCGACCACCAGCGCCATGCCTGCGCCAAACAGCAGGCACCAGTTCAGGGTCAAGCGCCAGGATTTACCCGCCAGCAGCCAGACTGCGATCGCCACGCCCAGCGGGCCGGTCACATTCAAACTGCCCAATATGCTCAAAAACTGCCAACCATTCATCATTGCCATATCTCTTGTTGCCTGTCCAGACGGACGCTGAGCGCATGATACACGGCGCGGCGGCCGTCCGGATTCAATCGGAACAGGCTTCAGCTATCCTTAATTTTTCGTTCGAACTTCATGCCGTTGGCGCGCCCGGTGTCGACCACGAAGCCGCTGACGGCATTCGCCGCGTCGCGCTGCATGCGGATGGTGGCGCCGCGCGCGGTGAAGGTATCCTGGCCCGATGGAACCAGCTGCGCTTCATCGCGCGCGGTGCGCATCAGCAGTTGGCCATCTTTAAGCTGCACCTCCCATGTCGCCTGCAATTCCGGGCTGTGATAACGGCCAAGGAAAGCGCCCTCGCCGCCTGCCGGCGGCGTAAAGGGTTCGGGCTTGGCGCGCGCCTTGGCCGGCTCGCGGCTGCCCGTCAATACGGACTCCAGGTAGATGTCCACCACGTCCAGAGCCATTTTGGCGGGACGGGCCTGGGCCAGATTGCACAAGACCGCCACCGTCATCCGCTGCGCCGGGATGCGCACCATCTGCGAACGGTAGCCCGCAAAAGCGCCCGCGTGCGACACCATGCGCTGGCCGCGATACTCTTCCAGCATCAAACCGCGCGCGTATTGAAGGCTGGAACCGTCGTTCAACCGGCCCGCCTGCTGCAGCTGCTCATTGAGCCAGGCGCCGCCGACCTTGGGCGCGTAGAAGTTGGCGTCCCATTTCGCCAGATCGGTCAGATTGGTCTGCACCGCGCCGTCGCCGGCCTGCTCCCAGTCCGACATATTCACGCCGAAGCTGCCGTCCGGCCGCAGCAGATAGGCCGTGGCGCGCTGCGGGAAGACGGTGCGGTGGTTTTCCAGGATGCGGGTTTCTTTCATGCCCAGCGGCTCGAAGATGCGCTCGCGCGAGAACTCGCCCAAGGTCTTGCCGCTCACCTGCCTGACGATCTGGCCGAGCAGGAAGTAGCCGGTATTGCTGTAACGGTGCTCGCTGCCCGGCTTGAAATTCAGGCCCTTCTGGCGCTGGATGGCGGTCAACGCGTCGGCATCCGTGGTGTAGTCTTCATCGTTGAAGCCCGCCATCGTCAATAGCACCAGATAGTCGCGCAGACCGCTGGTATGGTGCAGCAGATGGCGCACGGTGATGGGGGTGCCGTAATCCGGCATCGCAGGCAGGAATTTGCGGATATCGTCATCCAGCGCCAGCTTCCCATCCCGCGCCAGCAGCAGGATGGCGGCGGCGGTAAACTGCTTGGAAGTCGAACCTATATCGAATACCGTGCGCTCGGGGCGGATCGGCAAACCGTATTCCAGGCTAGCCTGGCCATAGCCCTTTTGATAGACCATACGGCCATCGCGGATCACGCCCAAGGCGCAGCCGGGCGAATCGGCATGGTTATATTGCTCGAAAACGCGGTCCACGCGCTCATTCAGTGGCTCGGGCTTGGCGGCATGCGCGGCCAACGGCAACAGGACGGAGAGCAGGACGGGAAACAGCGTATATGGCGGTCTATGGGTAGGCATCGTAGGCGTCCGGTAAGAGAGCAGCGAAGAGTAAATTGCCACAACACAATAATTGCATATTGTGCCATTGATAACAATAACATTGTCTGCAATATTGGCGGCTTAACCGGAAGCCCTATGAAACCCACACCCGCTATCCTATTCGTCTGCATGGGCAATATCTGCCGCTCCCCCACGGCCGAAGGCGTCATGCGTCAGCGCGTACTGGAAGTCCCCGCCCCCTACTACGGCGGCGTCCAAGGCTTCGACCAGGTACTCGACTACATCGAAGACGCCGCCGACGGCCTGATCCGCGACTTGCGCGCGAACCCGCCAGACAAAACCTGAAACCCATAGCTTGAGTCCGTGTCCGATTGGGGTCAGACCCCAATCGGACACGGACTCAAGCGGCGCTGGCGGCGTCGTCGTTGACGGCGCCCATGCCCATGGCGCGCGAGAGGGCCTGGCCAACGACACCTTCGCTGCGGACCAGCCTGACCGTTTCGTCGCGGAAGCGCTGGGCCAGGGCTTCGCCGGACAGGGAAAACGCTTCCTGCCGGCTGCTGGTGGAGAAGATGTACAGCGTGCGCAAGGGACTGATCCAGGCCAACTTGACTTTGCGCGCCTCGCCCTCTTCCTGCTCGAATTCAAGCCACATGCCGCGCGCCAGGCTATCCACTTCGATGCTGGCGTCGTCGTCGGCCGGGGGCGCGGCGGCGGCTTCTTGCTCGGCTTTCGCTTGCAGCTGCAGGCGGCGTTCGGCGGCTTTCTGCGCCACTTCCATCGAGATTTCGAGCTGGCGCTCGGGCGAGATTTCCAGCGGGGCGCGCACGATCGATGCATGGCATTCGGCCAGCTCGGCGAAAAATTGCAGGCGGTCAGCGTCCTGCCATTTGATCACGTCGAGCCATTTGTTCAGGGCGGACAGCAGCGATGGCAGACGGGCGATGAGCTTTTTGCGTTCGTCGGCGCTGATCTTGGGCTTGACGCTCCAGATCAGGTCATCCATGGTCTGGGTGGCGTTGTTGACGGCGCCGGGCTTGTCGTCTTCGACGCTGTAGGCGATGGTCAGCACCGAGGTCCATTTGTTTTCGAGGAAGGCTTCCAGCACGGCGATCACTTCGCCGGTGCCGATGCGCAGCGCGACGGCGTCCTGGGCAGAGCGGGCGGCGGCGGCCATCTTTTCCTGTTTCAGCGCGGCGGCGATGGGCTCGGCGATCGCGGCGGCGGCGGCCGTTTCTTCGGCCTTGATCGAGGCTTCCAGCTCGTCGACGGCTTCGCTGAAGACGCCCAGCTCATGTTCGTAGCCGCGGCCCACGCGGTCGACGCTGCGCTGCATGGCCTGGTACAGCGGATCGTCGGGATTCTTGTGCTGCTCCCAGCCCATGCGCGACAGCAGGTCGATCATGCGCCGCGCCGGGTGCTCTTCCTGGAAGAAGAAGTCCTTGTCCAGCAGGGCCGCTTTCAGCACGGGGATTTGCAGGAAGCGGATCAGGTTGCGGATTTCGGGCGAAATGCTCTGGTCGCGGAAAACGGTTTCGAAGACGGCCGACAGCAGGTCGATGGTGCTTTCGTCGGCGCGCGACAAGCTGCCTTGCGGAGCGGCCTGTTTGACCGAGGGCAGCACGAAGACATTCGGCGGCAGCGGCGCGCCGGCGGCAAAGGCCGCCGCCTGGAATGGCATGGCGGCGTCCTGTCCGAAGATGCCCTGCCCCGCTGCGGCGTGGGTGGCGCTGCCTGCCGACACTCCTGCCGCTGCGTGTGCGGATGCGGCCTGGCCTGGCGCGGCCTGCTCGGTGCCCGGCCGCCAGCCGCCCATCAAGGCCGTATTCTGCTGCAATTGGGCCAGGTAACTGAGCAAAGGCTGCCTGGCGCCCACCACGGAGGCGTGCTGGGCCGCTTCATTCGTCACATTGCCGATGAATCCTTGCGCCGCGCCTTGCAGCCAGGGCGCCTGCGCCAGGCCCGCGGCGGCGACGCCGATCGGCACCGAAACGCTGGCCGGCTGGCCGCCGCCCGCCAGATGCGGCAGCGCCAGATCGAAATCGCCGATCTGTTCCATCAGGGCCGGGCTTTGGGCGGCCACTGGCGGCGCGTCCTGCACCGAGAAGAACTGGCGCAGTTGCTCGGCCAGCGCGGCCTGCTGCTTGCGCTGGCGGGCCGGCGCGGCGGAAGCGTCATGGCTGTCGGCCTTGCGCGCCTTGTACTTTTCCACGGAGCCGGGCAGCACGCCTTTGCGCTCCAGCGCCAGGTTCAATTCTTCCAGCATCGGCCCCAGATCGATAAAGCTGTCCGGCTTGAGCAGCGTGGGCAGCAGATGGGCCGCTTCTTCATCGGTATTGAACTCGCTCCAGGCGTCCAGCATGGCGGCCAGGAAGACGTCGGGGCGGAAGGGATTCTGGTTCACGCGCAGGATGTCGCGGTCGAGCAGGAAGGCCAGGCGCACATTGAGCGTGGCCAGCGCATCGGCATAGCGCGTCTCGAACGGTTTGCTGACGCTGCCCAGCGCGACCTTGCTGTCCATCTCCTCGTAAGGCACGAGGGACAGCGGCTGGTCGGCGGCGCGCGGCGCGGCCTTCTTGCCAGGGGCGAGCTGGGCCAGCTCCTGGCGCACGGCGCGTTCCAGGCGCTTGGCCACCAGATTCAGCAGCGCATAGTGGTTGTTACGCAACAGATTGCCGGCATGCAGACGCATCTGCACTGCGCGCAGGTCGGCACCCATATCGTTGCCGTCGACCAGGATGCCGGCCAGGCCGGTGGCAAACGCGGTGAACTGGCTGGCGACGTGGCGCTGCGCGATTTCGATCAGGCTCTCCAACAGCGCATGCCGCGGCGAGACCGTCTGTTTCGGCGCCGTGGATGTTGTTGGATTGGAATTCATGATGGGCCTTCGGTGAACTTGCTTGTATTCTGGCAGATTATTGCTGCATGGCAATAGGCAAAAAGAAACAAATCATCCTTTTGCCTCTGTTTTTTTTGCGGACTATCATGTAGGTACGTCTTGGGCCGGAGGCCTTATCCTACAAGCGTTCCCGGCGAACTCCGATACCGCAGGCGTGGCTGAAATCGCATCATTGCCCCCACCGGAAAGGTATCGGCGAAGGCATGCCTTCACCGATACATCTTCGGCGAGTGATTGTTTCAACTTCATACGAGAGGAAATCAAGATGAACTCGAACCGCAAAGACTCATCGAAGGGCTCCGAAAAGCCGGAAAAAGGCGCCAGCCGGCAGTCGGCCGACCAGGCTTCGCGCACGGCCAGCCGCGATCTGGCCGACGAACGCGCCAGCCGCAAGAGCGAAGGCAATAAACAGTCGGGCAGCACCGGCAACGCCAACAAGGCCAGCCAGCGCAACCGCTGATTGACGCCAGCACGGCGGCATCCGCCGGGTGCCGCCTTCCCTTCCCCTCAGACTTCCCTTCAGATATTGCGCAGACGCTTGCCCTTGGGCGGGCGGAAGTCGCGGACCTCATGCACCAGGCTCACCGAATGGGCGTCTTGCGCCGTCAGGTGCAGGTCGGTGTAGTTGTGCGTTTCCCAATGCTTTTCACTGAGCTTGATGCGGTCGCGCAGGATGGATTCGGTGCGCTGGTCGTCGGCCTGCAGGCCTTCGACGATGACGCGCAGGGTGTCGGGCCGGGCGCCCGAGGGCGCGCTGGCGTGCGATTTATGCACCATGAAACGGGCCGTGGCGCTGGCATAGCGCTCTTCGCCGGCCAGGAACAGGATGACGGCGATCGAGGCCACCGCCCCGCCGTTGTACATGACGACCTTGAACGGCAGATTGCGCAGGTAGTTGTAGAGGCATAGCCCGTCGCTGACATAGCCACCGTTCGACTGCACCAGAATGTGCGCGACTTCGATGCCATCCTCGCTCATCTCGGCCGCCGCCTCGAACACGCGGTGCACCATATCGCTGTTCACGTCGCCCGACAAGGTGAACCAGGCTTGCCCGTCCAGCTTTGCTTTGTCTTCGCTCATGGCCGTCCCCATTTGGAATACAGGAACCATTCTAGCAAAGCCCGCGCCAGGGGGCGCGCACGCGCTTTGACACAACTGTCAGATTGACACGCCCTACCTTCTGACATATATTTCCGAGTCTTGATCGGGAGAGGGCAAATTCGCTTTGCCGCCGAAGGGGCACCACCCAAAAACTCTCAGGCAAAAGGACCGGTCAAGGGCTCTGCGGCGCAAGACGCCAACAGGCCAACTCTGGAGAGCGGCCATATGGCCCACCGAAGGGGCGTGCGGGATGCAAAATCCCGTTATCTCTCAGGTACCGAGGACAGAGGGGTAGACGATCAGTGTGGAAAAGGCTGCTTTAGCTTCTCCGTGCGTGCTCTGTTAACCCTTTAACGATAGGTCCGAGGTATTCATGACGCTCAAAGCAACCCCACTCAATAACGTACACCGCGCCCTGGGTGCGCGCATGGTCGATTTCGGCGGCTGGGACATGCCCGTGAACTACGGTTCGCAGATCGAAGAACACCATGCCGTGCGCAGCGACGCGGGCATGTTCGACGTGGCGCATATGTGCGTGGTCGATATCAAAGGCCCGGACGTGCGCGGCTTCCTGCGCGGCCTGCTGGCCAATAACGTCGACAAGCTGCAGGTGAGCGGCAAAGCCCTGTATTCCTGCATGCTGAATCCGGAAGGCGGCGTGATCGACGACCTGATCGTCTACTTCCTCACTGAAGACTGGTTCCGCCTGGTGGTCAACGCCGGCACCGCCGAGAAAGACGTGGCCTGGATGCAGGCCCGCAACGAGGCGACCAACGCCGGTCTGACCATCACCCAGCGCCGCGACGGCGCCAATGCCATGGCCCTGATCGCCGTGCAGGGTCCGACTGCCCGCGCCAAAGTGTGGCAAGTGATCCCGCAAGCGCAGCAGGCCACGGCGGAAATGAAGCCATTTAACGTGGCTCTGGTCCAAAACACCCCCTTCGGCGAAGCGATGGTAGCCCGCACCGGCTACACCGGCGAAGACGGTTTCGAGATCGGCGTACCGGCCGATCAAGCGGCAGCGCTGTGGAACGCCCTGCAAGCGGCCGGCGTGAAGCCGGCCGGCCTGGGCGCGCGCGACACCCTGCGTCTGGAAGCCGGCATGAACCTGTACGGCCAGGACATGGACGAATCCGTGAATCCGCTGGACGCCGGCCTGGCATGGACCATCGACCTGGTCAGCGAGCGCGATTTCGTCGGCAAGGCCGCCCTGCAAGCGAAAGGCCAGAACGCCCAGTTCGTGGGCCTGATCCTGCGCGAAAAAGGCGGCGTGCTGCGCGCCCACCAGAAAGTGATCGCCGCTTCCGGCGAGACCGGCGAAATCACCAGCGGCACCTTCAGCCCGACCATGCAGCAGGCCATCGCGCTGGCGCGCGTGCCGAACGGCGTGAACGTGGGCGACACCGTGCACGTGGAAATCCGCGACAAGAAGCTGGCCGCCACCGTGGTCAAGCTGCCTTTCGTGCGCAACGGTAAAATCCTCGCCGCCTGACCCCGAATACAACACAACCCCACTGGAGCCACAAATGAACATCCCTGCAGAACTGAAGTACACCGAATCCCATGAGTGGGTACGTCTGGAAGCCGACGGCACCGTCACGGTAGGCATTACCGAATTCGCGCAGGACGCGCTGGGCGACATCGTGTTCGTCGAACTGCCTAAAGTGGGCACCACCTTCACCGCCGGCGACGACGCCGCCGTGGTGGAATCGGTGAAAGCGGCCAGCGACATCTACGCTCCGCTGTCGGGCGAAGTCATCGCCGCCAACGAAGAAGTGGCCGGCGCGCCGGAATCGATCAACAGCGACGCCTACGGCGCCTGGCTGTTCAAGCTGAAGCCGAGCGACGCCTCGGCCATCGACGGCCTGCTGGACGCCGCCGCATACGGCAAGACCACCGCAGCCTGATTTAGCACCCATTCAGGGCCAGCATGCGCTGGCCCTTTTTCCATTTGGCCTGAGATTCAACCATGACCCGCACCAGCCTGACCCAACTTGAAGCACGCGATGCCTTCATCGCCCGCCATATCGGCCCGGACAGCGCCGAACAGCAGCAGATGCTCGACGTCCTCGGCTACGCCTCGCGCGCCGCCCTGATCGACGCCATCGTCCCTGCCCATATCCGCAACAAGAGCGCCCTGCCCCTCGGCCAGTTCTTCGAACCGAAGCCGGAACAGCAGGCGCTGGCCACGCTGAAGGGTCTGGCCGCCAAGAACAAGGTGCTGAAATCGCTGATCGGCCAGGGTTACTACAACACCCATACGCCCGGCGTCATCCTGCGCAATATCTTCGAAAACCCAGCCTGGTATACCGCCTACACCCCGTACCAGCCTGAAATCTCGCAAGGCCGCCTGGAAGCGATCCTGAACTTCCAGCAAGCCGTGACCGACCTGACCGGCATGAGCATCGCCAACGCGTCCATGCTGGACGAAGGCACCGCCGCCGCCGAAGCCATGACGCTGCTGCAGCGCGTGGGCAAATCGAAATCGACCACCTTCTACGTCGCCAACGACGTGCTGCCGCAAACCCTGGAAGTGGTGCAGACCCGCGCCGAGCCGCTGGGCATCACCGTGAAGACCTTCGACCCGGCCGAACTGGCCGGCGTGACCGACGCTTTCGGCGTGCTGCTGCAATACCCTGGCGCCAATGGCGTGGTGCGCGACTACCGCGCCGGCGTGGAAGCGGTGAAAGCCTCCGGCGCCCTGGTGGTGGTGGCGGCCGACCTGCTGGCCCTGACCGTGCTCACGCCTCCAGGCGAATGGGGCGCGGACGTGGTGGTCGGCAATAGCCAGCGCTTCGGCGTGCCGCTCGGCTTCGGCGGCCCGCACGCCGGCTACCTGGCCACCCGCGACGAATACAAGCGTTCCATGCCGGGCCGCCTGGTCGGCGTGACCATCGACCAGCAAGGCAACAAGGCTTACCGCCTGGCCCTGCAAACCCGCGAGCAGCACATCCGCCGCGAAAAAGCCACCTCCAACATCTGTACCGCACAGGTGCTGCTGGCCGTGATCGCGTCCATGTACGCCGTCTACCACGGCCCTGCCGGCCTGAAACAGATCGCCCAGCGCGTGCACCGCTACACCGGCGTGCTGGCCGCGAACCTGCGCACCCTGGGTTACGGCATCGCCAACGAAACCTTCTTCGACACCCTGACCGTGAAGACCGACCGCGCCGAGCAGCTGCACGCCGCCGCCGTCGCCAACGGCATCAACCTGCGCAAGATCGACGCCCACCACGTTGGCCTGTCGCTGGACGAAACCACCACCCGCGACGACCTGTCCGCGCTGTGGAGCGTGTTCTCGACCGGCGTGGCGAACGCCCCTGCCGCACCGGACTTCGACAGCGTCGACGCCGGCGTGCAGCAAGCCTTCCCGGACAGCCTGGCGCGCGCCAGCGAGTACCTGAGCCACCCGGTCTTCAACCGCTACCACAGCGAATCGGAAATGCTGCGCTACCTGCGCAGCCTGGCCGACAAGGATCTGGCGCTGGACCGCACCATGATCCCGCTGGGTTCCTGCACCATGAAGCTGAACGCCACCAGCGAGATGATTCCCGTCACCTGGCCTGAGTTTTCCAGCATCCACCCGTTCGCGCCGAACGAGCAGACCGTGGGCTACCGCGAAATGATCGCCCAGCTGGAAGAAATGCTGTGCGCCGTGACCGGCTACGCCGCCGTTTCGCTGCAGCCGAATGCCGGTTCGCAAGGCGAATACGCCGGCCTGCTGGTGATCCAGAAGTACCACCAGTCGCGCGGCGAAGGCCACCGCAATATCTGCCTGATCCCATCGTCGGCGCACGGCACCAACCCGGCATCGGCCAATATGGTCGGCATGCAGGTGGTGGTGACCGCTTGCGACGAAAACGGCAACGTCGACCTGGCCGACCTGAAAGCCAAGGCCGAGCAGCACAGCAAGAACCTGGCCTGCGTGATGGTGACCTACCCATCGACCCACGGCGTGTTCGAAGAAGGCATCAAGGAACTGTGCGACATCGTGCACGCGCACGGCGGCCAGGTGTATATCGACGGCGCCAATATGAATGCACTGGTGGGCGTGGCCGCGCCGGGCAGCTTCGGCGGCGACGTATCGCACCTGAACCTGCACAAAACCTTCTGCATCCCGCACGGCGGTGGCGGCCCAGGCGTGGGTCCGATCGGCGTCGGCGCGCACCTGGCGCAGTTCCTGCCGAACCAGCGCTCCACCGGCTACCAGCGTAACGAGAACGGCATCGGCGCCGTGTCAGCCGCCGCTTTCGGCTCCGCTTCGATCCTGCCGATCTCCTGGATGTACATCGCCATGATGGGCGGCGAAGGCCTGACCGCGGCCACCGAAACCGCGATCCTGAACGCCAACTACATCGCCCGCCGCCTGGCGCCGCACTACCCGGTGCTGTACACCGGCCATGACGGCCTGGTGGCGCACGAGTGCATCCTGGACCTGCGTCCGCTGACCGATGCCACCGGCATCAGCAACGAAGACGTGGCCAAGCGCCTGATGGACTTCGGCTTCCACGCGCCGACCATGAGCTTCCCGGTTCCAGGCACGCTGATGATCGAGCCGACCGAATCCGAAGCCAAAGGCGAGATCGACCGCTTCATCGACGCCATGATCGCCATCCGTGGCGAAATCGCCAAGGTTGAAAGCGGTGAGTTCGACAAGGCCGACAACCCGCTCAAGTTCGCGCCACACACGGCCGAAGTGCTGACCGCCGACAACTGGGACCGCAAGTACAGCCGCGAAGTGGCAGCCTACCCGGTGGCCTCGCTGCGCAAGCAGAAATACTGGCCACCGGTCGGCCGCGCCGACAACGTGTATGGCGACCGTAACCTGTTCTGCGGCTGCGCGCCAATGAGCGACTACGAGTAAAGCCGGCCTCCCCCTCAGGCCTTGGCTAAAGCCGGCCCACCGCAAGGTGGCCGGCTTTTTTTACTTGGATTTACATCTTTTTTCTTGACACCCCCTCGCCTGCCTCACTACCATTCGGGCTCCATTAACTTTCGGAGTCCTACGTGAGTCCTTGTTCTAGTGACAGTAGTCGATTAACGATCGGCGCATAACACAGCAAGCACGCAGACTTCATCCCCTGCCGTTTCCTTGCTGTGCAAGGTACGGTGTCAAGCATCACAGCATCACCCTTCCCTTTTCGTTTTTCGGCTACTGGCCCCATTCAAGCGTCTCGCTCAGCTCACTGATCCCTCAGGAGACAGCGATGAACCTGTTTTATCTCGCACGGCGCCATGCGTTCGTGATGACCCTGTTTGCGCCTGCCCTGGCGCAAGCGGCACGGCCGATGGCGGCCGACGATGCCAGCATCCTCGATGCCGGCCACTGCCAGCTCGAAAGCTGGAGCCAGCGCTCGTCCGCGCAAACCGAGTTCTGGGCCATGCCGGCCTGCCGCCTCGGTTCATGGGAACTGGGCGCCGGCACCGGCCGCCTGCAGGAGCGCGAAGGCGCGCAAGCCCGCACGCGCTCGCATATGCTGCAGGCCAAGACCCTGTTCCGTCCCCTGTCCACCGACAGCTGGGGCGCGGGCCTGGTCGTGGCCGAGCAGTTCCATAGCGGCGACGGCGGCAAGGGCGACCTCTCGCTCAACCTGCCCATCAGCTTTTCCTTCCAGGGCGACGCCGTGCTGCTGCACGCGAACGCCGGCTGGCTGCGCGAACGCACAGCCCACCGCGGCGGCGCCACCTGGGCGCTGGGCGCGGAGTTCGCCGTCACGCCCAAGACTTCGCTGACGCTGGAAAGCTTCGGCTCGCGCTTTGGCCACAGCTATGTGCAGGCCGGCGTGCGCCACACGCTGATCCAGGATCGGCTCGATATCGACGCCAGCTACGGCGAGCGTCTGGGCTGGCGCGGCAAGGAACGCATCTTCGCCATCGGCCTGACCCTGGCCGGCCCCGCGCTGCACTAATAAAAATGAGGACGGCCCGCCGTCCCCTGCAAATCCGTTTTGAAAGGAAGAGATCATGACCCTCTTCAAGCACCTGTTCGCCTCTTTCCTGAACAGCCGCCACCTGGCACGCCTGTTCCGCCGCAGCGAGCTGCCCCTGCCGACCGCGCAGGGCGCCGCTAAAGTGCTGCCGAATCAACTGGGCCTGGCGCTCGGCCTGGCCGCGCGCGAAGCGCAGGACGCGCTGTTTGAGCGCCTAACCAGCGGCAGCAATGGTCTGTCCCAGGAAGCCGCGCAAGCCGTGTTGGAACGCGACGGCCCGAACGAAATGGGCCACGAAAAGGCCCTGGGCTGGCACCAGCGCCTGTGGCAGTGCTACCGCAATCCCTTCAACGTGCTGCTGACCGTGCTGGCCCTGGTGTCCTGGCTGACCGAGGATGTGAAAGCGACCATCGTCATCGGCACCATGGTGGTGCTCTCCACCCTGCTGCGCTTCGTACAGGAAGGCCGCTCCAGCCGCGCCGCCGAGCGCCTGCAAGCCCTGGTCAGCAACACCGCCACCGTGCTGCGCGACGGCCAGTCCTGCGAGCTGGCGATCCGCGAGCTGGCCGCCGGCGATGTGGTAATGCTCTCCGCCGGCGACATGATCCCCGCCGACTGCCGCCTGCTGGCAGCGAAGGATTTGTTCGTGAGCCAGGCCGCCATGACGGGCGAATCGCTGCCGGTGGAGAAAAGCGCCGAAGCGCCGTCCGCCGCCATCACCGATCCCTTCGACATGGCCAATCTGCTGTTCACCGGCACCAATGTGATTTCCGGCTCGGCCACCGCGATAGTGCTGAGCACCGGCAACCGCACCTGCTTCGGCGCGCTGGCCGACCGCGTGGTCAGCAGCGAACGCGCGCCGACCGCCTTCCAGGCCGGCATCAACAGCGTGAGCTGGCTGCTGATCCGCTTCGCGCTGGTGATGGCGCCGCTGGTTTTTGTCGTCAACGGTTTCACCAAGGGCGATTGGAGCGACGCTTTCCTGTTCGCGCTCTCGATCGCCGTCGGCCTGACGCCCGAAATGCTGCCCATGATCGTCACCAGCACCCTGGCCAAGGGCGCGGTGCTGCTGGCGCGGCGCAAGGTGGTGGTGAAACGCCTGGACGCGATCCAGAGCTTCGGCGCCATGACCGTGCTGTGCACCGACAAAACCGGCACCCTGACCCAGGACGAAATCGTGCTGGAACGCCACGCTGACATCAGCGGCCAGGAAAGCGAGGACGTTCTGAAGTTCGCCTTCCTCAACAGCCACTACCAGACCGGCCTGAAAAATCTGCTGGACCGCGCGGTGCTCAAGCATGTGGAAATGCTCAACAAGCTGAATCTGGCGCAGGACTACCGCAAGATTGACGAGATCCCCTTCGACTTCGTGCGCCGCCGCATGTCGGTGGTGGTGTCCGAGCGCGAAGACCATCATGAGCTGATCTGCAAGGGCGCGGTGGAAGAAATCCTGTCCTGCTGCACGGCCGTGCGCCAAGGCGAGCAGGTGCTGCCGCTGGACGACGCCATGCTGGCACGCGTGACCGAGCATACCCGCTCGCTCAACGCGCAAGGCCTGCGCGTGGTAGCCCTGGCCGTGAAGGAAGTGCCGCCGCAAAAGGCCGAATACAGCCTGGCCGACGAATCCGACCTGACCCTGATCGGCTACATCGCCTTCCTCGATCCACCGAAGGATTCCAGCGCCCCTGCCCTGCGCGCCCTGGCCGCCCACGGCGTGACGGTGAAAGTGCTGACCGGCGATAACCACCTGGTGACGGCGCGCGTCTGCCGCGACGTCGGCCTGCAGGTCGATGGCGTGATCCTCGGTCCCGACCTGGATGCGCTGGGCGATGCCGCCCTGGCCGACGTCGCCGAACGCAATACCGTGTTCGCCAAACTCAGCCCACTGCACAAGGAGCGCCTGGTGAGCGCCCTGCGCGGCAAAGGCCATATCGTCGGCTTCATGGGCGACGGCATCAACGACGCGCCAGCGCTGCGCGCGGCCGACATCGGCATCTCGGTCGATTCGGCGGTGGACATCGCCAAGGAAGCGGCCGACATCATCCTGCTCGAAAAGAGTCTGATGGTGCTGGAAGAAGGCGTGCTGCAAGGCCGCCGCACCTTCTGCAATATGCTGAAGTACATCCGCATGACGGCCAGCTCCAACTTCGGCAATGTATTCTCGGTGCTGGTCGCCAGCGTCTTCCTGCCCTTCCTGCCGATGCTGCCGGTGCATCTGCTGGTGCAGAACCTGCTGTACGACGTGTCGCAGATCGCCATCCCCTTCGACAATGTGGATGCCGAGCTGGTGGCGCAGCCGCTCGACTGGAACCCGCGCGACATCGGCCGCTTCATGCTGTTCTTTGGCCCGCTCAGCTCCATCTTCGACATCGCCACCTTTGGCCTGATGTGGTACATCTTCGGCGCCAATGCGGAAGCGAAGCAGACGCTGTTCCAATCCGGCTGGTTCATCGTCGGCCTGCTGACGCAGACGCTGATCGTGCACCTGATCCGCACACCCAAGCTGCCCTTCGTGCAAAGCCTGGCCTCGCCCGCGCTGCTGGCCGCCACGCTCGCCATCATGGCGCTCGGCATCTGGCTGCCGATGGGACCACTGGCCCACGCCTTCAAGCTGCAAGCCCTGCCCATGGCCTACTTCCCATGGCTGCTCAGCATCCTGCTGGCGTATGCCGCCCTGACCACGCTGATGAAGCGCGTCTACCGCCGCAAATTCGGCTGGCAGTAACAGCCCAGCCCGTGTCCACCTTGGTGCCTGGCACCAAGGTGGACACGGGCTCAAGAATAAAAAAAACCCCGGGTCGTCCATTCCCGGGGCTGTAAAGGGGTACTACGCAATCGTTTGAATCAGGCGACGGCGGTGTCGTGCTGCACGGGGTGCGGGACGGCGTGCAGTTCTCCTTGCGCCAGCGAGGCCGATTCCCACACCGCCGTTTGGGTGATTTCTTCGCTCACCACCAGTTTCCCGCTCGGGTCGTAACGCTGCCATTCCAGGGCGCCGCCCGGCGTGACGCCCACCGCATGCACGCCGCCATTGGCCACATCGGCCGTCAGCGCGGCACTGACCAGGAAGGATGCCACCGGATACGGCAGGCGCCACGGCGCGCCCAAAGTCCGCGACAGCATGTACAGCCCTCCCGAGCCATCCGTGTAAGCCAGATGCTCGCCCGAATCGTCGCACTCGCTCCATACCAGCTGCGCACCACCGATCTGCGCCACCGGCTGCGGCACGCTATGGCCGCCGCGATAGACGACGATGCTGTCGCCCGCCACAAACACGTCCGGCACGTTCGGCACCGAACCGGGCGCCAGATGCACGCTGGCGGCGCGGCGCGGCAAGGCGGTGTAATCGATATTGACGGCCCAGCCGCATTGGTCCGGGAAGGAATTGAAAGCCAGCGCGCGTTCACCGCCTTCGTCATACAAAGTCCACAGCCCCGGCAGGCGGTAGCTGCCCGCCACATAACCGCGCACCTGGCGCGCTTCGGCCGGCAGGCGCAGATGCGACATCATCGTCAGCGGCGCGGCGGCATTGAAGCACCAGGTATCGTGGGCGCCGTTGACGCTGGCCGTCAGCAGCACCAGCGGCGCCGCGCCCGGCTGCAAGGGGCCGAAGGCGATGCGCGAGGCGATGGCGCCGGCCGGCGTGTCGGGGCGCGGCGTCAGCGCGCAGAAGGCGGCGTACCAGCCTGCTTCGTCCATCCAGTTGGGCAGGCCGCAGGCGGTGTAGATCGTGCTGTTGGGCGCATCCTGGCGCGCGGCCACGGCCAGCGCGATCGAGATATTGCCGTCCGCCCCCTGGCGCACATCGATGCATTGCACCACGGCCTTGGCGGGACGCGGCAAAGCCGCGCTCAAATCCGTCTGCGACCAGCGGCCGAACGGCGTACGGCGGAACAGATACAGGTGGCCGTTGGCACCGACCGTGAAGATCAGCGGCACGCTTTCGCTGTCGCGCGCCAGGAAGAAAGGCTTGCGCGCATCGGCCGGCGCGGCGCAAGGGCCGGAACGGTAGCCCGCCTCGTACAGCGGCACAAAATGACGCAGCACCAGGTCGGCCAGCGGCTCGTTCTCCAGCTGGCGCAACCAGTAGCCATGGTCTTGCGAGGCCACGGCGTCGTAGCGGTCGAACACGGCGTTATAGGCGCGCAGCAGACGGGCGCGCGCATCCAGCTCGGCCATCTCGGGACGATCCAGCAGGCGCAGCGCCAGCTCGGCACGGCCCAGCACCACGCTGGACTGGCGCGCGATCAGCGAGGTCCAGGCCAGCGCCTCGGACGGCGTTGGCTCGCGCCGCAAGACAATACGGCTGACGCGCGCCGCGACAAAGGAACGCGCCCCGGCCGACACCGCGCCATTGGCCGCGTGGACATGACGGGTCGGCGCTTCCAGCCCGCCATTGGCGGCCGGGGCTGAAAAGCCCGCGTGGTTGAAACTGCTGCCGCCGAATTCATTCGGCGCGAATGCGATCATATTGGCCATTTTTCGTCCTTGTTTATCCGGCTGCGCTGACAACTCGAATTTCGAGATCGCCTTGCGCGTTGACCAGAAGGTCTACTGGAGTAAGCCGCAAATCAGGCGCCAGACGAGCCAGCGCATTCTGGAGAGCCGCGGCAAAGGCCGATTCCAGTGGAATAACAATCTCCTGCTGCACCGCCGTCAGACTGCAGGCATTGCCGTCCCAGGCAGTGCCAATACGGTGCATATTCAATAGATGAAGCAGCGGGTCGGAGACGATATACATGCCGCCCACGCCGGAATCCGTCACGGGCAGCGATTTGCGCGCCCGCATCTGGATGCCGATATGGCCGCGCGCCACAAATTCCAGACACAGCGACCATTGCAGCGTGGCGCGCGCCCAGCCCTTGCCCATATACACGCGGCTGCGTCCCGGCGCCAAATCCTGATTTACCCGGTCCCATTCATAACGGGTTAATAGACCGTGCACCACCACCGTGGGACGGGCGATGCCTTTATCATCCAAAGGTGCGGAATGGGTGATATTGAATTGCAGCTCTTGCTCGGATTCGCGGTCATGGGAAGTTTTACCTTCCTCCTGCCAATGCAAAAGTACATGGTCGCGATAATTCCAACCGTTGCTGGTTGGGGTGAATACCGCTCTCTCTCCATTTTTCAGAGATGCATCCACACCCGATTTTTCATTGACGGTTTCAGCCTCATCGATTTTATGCGGTTGCCCTTCGCGCGATTCCATAAAATCCGGCTGGTCGTTCAGGCATTTTTCGAGCGGTTCAAGCAATAATGGTTTAAGCACACGTTCGAGAAAACTACTACGCGGCAAAACAACCCTATCCTGCCCCGTTGCCCGCAAAACCTGATCGGATAAAGAACGCAACCACTCGGAAACAGCTGATGTAAAGAAATTTTTCAATGCCTCATTATCGCAATGCATAATCGATCGCTCGATATTGCAATGCGCCGCATGCAAAGCTAAACGGCCATCGCTGGTTATTCCAACTGAAAAACACAGTTTCCAGCCCGATACGTTTTGCCGCAGAATACTGTTGCGCTGACCAAATCCGTTGTAGAAGCAAATATTGCCATTAAGCATAGTTAGCGTCAGCCAAGCCATGCTCGGCTTGGCCGCGACGATCTCCACCATGGGCGCCCAAATTGTTACACGGTCGCCACCGATGCCTCCCAGCACCATCCCCCCCTGCTCCAAGTTGCCTGCATGAACGGAATCGGGGATCGTTCCGTTACGTAACAATTGAGCAAGTTGCGCGTTCACCACATCCTGCGATGGTGCCCAAATCAAGTCCAGTTCTGGTGGCTCACTGGCTGGCAGATCCACCTCGGGGACTCGTGCGCTGGAGCTTTCAAAAGAGGCAATGTAAGAAATCATTTAATTCACTTGGGGAAATGTTAATATTTGCCTTGAGGGCATGGGTTGCACTGTACAGAACGCTGTCAGAAAGCGCCTTCCGGAAACCTTCCGGAACGTAAGTTGCTGTTTTTGAAGAGTTTTATTTTTTGAAATTTGAGGGCAAATGGGGCATAGGGAATTCCGTTTCGGCGACTGGCAAGTGGATGTCGAAGGCAATACGCTGACCGACGGAGCCACGCGCATCCCCCTGGAGCCTCGCGCAATGGAAGTTTTGCGCTATCTTTGCCGCCATCCGGGTGCGGTCATTCCCGCCGAGGAATTGCTTCAGGCCTGCTGGGGATCATCTGAGTTCGGTGACAACCCAGTTCACAAAGCGATCACCCAACTGCGCCGCGCGCTCGGTGATTCGAGCACCGAGCCACGTTACATTGAAACCATTCGCAAGCGAGGGTACCGGGCGATTGCCGAGGTGATCGAGGCGGAGGAAGATGGGCAGGTTGTATGGACAAGTGGGTCGCCGTTTCGGGGATTGGAACCGTTCCAGGAGAATCACTCAGCGATTTTCTTTGGACGAGTGCAAACTACGGCGCGATTAAAATACTTGGTCGAAAAGCAAGCGCTAGCTGGCCAAGCGATGGCCTTGGTATTAGGTCCATCCGGCTCAGGGAAAACCTCGCTGGTTCGTGCTGGTTTAATGCCACAATTAATGCAGTCAGCTGTTGATAATAATAGCTCGATTATGCTTAATTGCTCGCTTTATTTAGATTGTGCAGATTTGGGCGAAGGGTCAATTTTTCATGCCCTGGCCGCTGTTTTAATTGATGCCGAGTGTAATAATACGCCCCTTTTCCCTGGAGAAAGCGCGCACAGCTTGGGAAATAAATTGGAATCCGGAGAAACAGAGGAAATTTTCTCCTCACTTCCGAACAGCAAAAAACCAGTAGTTGGAATTTTCATAGATCGGCTTGAGGCAATATTCCGGGAAAAAAATATCAATGACAATGGACGTGAATATTTTATTGATCTGTTACAAAAATTCTCAATCAGCAAATCAATTCTAGTGATATTGGCATGCCGCAATGATTTCTATCCTGACATCATTGCGTTACCCAGATTGATGGAATTAAAAACAAGTGGGGGGCATTTCGATCTTACGGCACCGGATGGAGTGGATATTGCACAAATCATACGGCTACCGGCTAAGGAAGCACTGATTAATTCATCAGGCGCTGCTCCGCGCGGCAGTCGGACCTGAGACAATAGCGGCATCCCCACTGTTCGCCATCGGCCATGCAAAA
>NZ_JACHXD010000025.1 GCF_014191875.1 Pseudoduganella violacea | reverse complement strand
TTGACGGCGGCGCAGCGCGCGCAACTGCTGGCGCAGGGGCGGGGCGAAACGCTGGCCTATCCGGCCGGCCAATGCATCCATGAGCTGATCGAGGCACAGGCGGCGGCGCGGCCGCAGGCGCTGGCGGTGGCCGGCATGGGCCGCCAATTCAGCTATGCCGAATTGAATACCCAGGCCAATAAGCTGGCGCACCATCTGCGCGGACTGGGCGTGGGGCCGGATGTGCGTGTGGCCTTGTGCCTGGAGCGTGGACCGGACATGGTCGTGGCCCTGCTGGCGGTGCTGAAGGCGGGTGGAGCGTACGTGCCGCTGGACCCGGCTTATCCGGCCGAGCGCCTGGCCTATATGCTGGGCGACAGCGCGCCGGCGGTGCTGCTGACGCAGGCGGAACTGGGCGAGACGCTCAAGGCGCCGCTGGCCGCGCTGCATGGGCGCGGCCAGGCCTTGCCGCTGCTGGACGTGGCGCGCGATGCCTATCTGTGGTCCGGCCAGCCGGACGGCAATCCGCCGCGCGCGGCGCTGGCGGACTGCCATCTGGCTTACATCATCTATACCTCCGGCTCGACCGGCCAGCCCAAGGGCGTGATGGTGCGCCATCGCAATCTGGTGCATTCGACCTGGGCGCGGCGCCATGCGTATGGCGAGTACGGACGTTTCCTGCTGCTGTCGCCGATTTCCTTCGACAGCTCGGTGGCCGGCATTTTCGGCACGCTATGCTGGGGCGGTGCACTGTTTATCGCCGCCGCCGACACGGTACGCGATCCGCGCCGGTTGTTCGGCGAGATCGTGGCGCAGCGCATCGAGAGCCTGCTGTGTGTGCCCTCGCTGTTGCAGCAGGTATTGGAGGCGCCTGGGGCGGCCCCGGAAGCGTTGGCGCGCGTGATTGTCGCGGGCGAAGCCTGTCCGCGCGGCTTGCCGGCCCGGATGGCGCAGCGCTGGCCGCAGGCGCGTCTGTATAACGAATACGGCCCCACCGAAGCCACCGTCTGGGCCAGTGTGCATGCCTGCGGCGCCGGTGCGGAAGAGGGCGCGGTGCCGATCGGACGGCCGATCGCGAACAGCAGCATCTATATGCTCGACGAAGCGCGGCAGCCGGTGCCACCCGGGGTGCGCGGTGAAATTCATATCGGTGGCGCTGGTGTGGCGCTGGGTTATCAGAACCGGGACGATTTGAGCGCGCAGCGCTTCCTGGCCGATCCCTTCAGCGGCGAGCTTGACGCGCGCATGTACCGCAGCGGCGATATGGCGCGCTGGCTGCCCGATGGCAGCATCGAGTTCCTCGGCCGTGACGATTTCCAGGTCAAGTTGCGCGGTTTCCGCATCGAGCTGGGCGAGATCGAAGCTTGCCTGGCGGCGCACCCGGATGTGGCGGAAGCGGCCGTGCTGGCTGACGGCAGCGGCAATGATATGCGCCTGCTGGCTTATTACGTGGACACGGGCCGTGATCCTGGCGCCGACGCGCTGCGCCGCCACTTGCAGGCGCATTTACCGGCGCATATGGTGCCGGCCGCCTGCACGCGCATGCCGAGCATGCCGCTGACGCCGAATGGAAAGCTGGACCGGAAAGCGCTGCCTCCACCAGAAGGGCCATCCAGTACCGGCCAGACCTACGCCGAACCGGACGGCGCGCTGGAACAACGTTTGGCCGCGATCTGGTCCACGCTGTTGAAGATCAAGCGTATCGGCCGCCATGACAATTTCTTCGAGCTGGGTGCCCATTCGCTGATGCTGGTGGGGGCCCTGGAACGTATGCGCGAACAAGGTTTACATGCCGACGTGCAGGGCCTCTTCATGGCGCCGACCATTGCTGGACTGGCGGCGGCGCTGGTGGAGGCGGATACGGCGGCGCCGGTTCCGCCCAATATGATCCCGCAATGGGCGTACGGGCAGCAGGCACGCATTACGCCGGAGATGCTGCCGCTGGTGCAGCTGACGCAGACGGAAATCGACGGCATTTGCGCCACCGTGGAAGGCGGTGCCGCGAATGTGCAGGATATCTACCCGCTGGCGCCGCTGCAGGAGGGCATTCTCTACCATCATGTGACGGCGCAGGAACGCGACCCTTACGTGATGGCGCAGCTGATGTCCTTCGACAGCCGGGAAAGGCTGGATGCCTATCTGGGCGCGTGGCAGGCCGTGATCGACCGCCACGACATGCTGCGCACCGCGGTGCTGTGGCAGGGACTAAGCCAGCCGGTGCAGGTGGTGTGGCGTCATGCCGAGTTGCCGGTGCGGGAGGTACGGATGGCAGTCGGCGCCGATCTGCAGCAGCGCATGCTGCTGGAGTATGGGCCGTCGCGGCTTGCCATCGACATCGCCAGGGCGCCGCTGCTGCAGGCGGTGTGGACGCACGACGCGGCCGCTGGCCGCTGGCTGCTGCTGTCGCTGTCGCATCACCTGGGCGGCGACCACACGGCATTGGACGTGATGCAGGCCGAAATCGGCACCCATCTGCTGCAGCGCCAGCATCTGCTGGCGCCAGCTCTGCCTTTCCGCGATTTCATCGCGCATGCCCGCCGCACCGGACGGCAGCAGGAGGATGAGGCGTTCTTCCGCGCCATGCTGGCCGATGTGGATGAAACCACGCTGCCTGCGGGGCTGGCGGCCGAAGGCGGGCAGGAGGGAGCGTTTGCGCAGGCCCGGATGAAGGTCGATACCGGATTGTCGCTGCGGCTGCGGGCGGCGGCGCGGCGCCTGAGCGTCAGCGCCGCCAGCCTGCACCACCTGGCTTGGGCGCTGGTGCTGGCGCGGCTGAGCGGGCGGGAGGACGTGGTATTCGGCACCGTGCTGTTCGGCCGCATGCAGGGCGGCAGCGGCGCGGACCGCGCAATGGGCCTGTTCATGAACACGCTGCCCTTGCGTATGCGGGTCGGCGGCGCGCCGCTGGCCGAGGCGGTACGTTCGGCCCATGCCGCGCTGGCGGACCTGATGCGGCACGAGCATGCCTCGCTCGCACTGGCGCAGCGCTGCAGCGCGATCGCGGCGCCGGCCCCGCTGTTCGTCGCCTTGCTGAATTACCGGCACAGCGCCGCGCACCCGGCGGAAGACGTCGCGCAGGCCAGCGAGGGCATCCGGCGGCTGGCGGTCGATGAGCGCAACAACTACCCGCTGACGCTGGCGGTGGACGATCTGGGACAGGACTTCGGTCTGACGGCGCAGGTGCAAGGCACGCTGGATCCGGAGCGGGTCTGCCGCTTCATGCATGCCGCGCTGAAGGCGCTGGTGACGGCCCTGGGCAAGGACGAGACGATGCCGCTGCATGCGGTGGATGTCCTGCCGCCCGAGGAATACCGCGAGACGTTGGCGCAATGGCAATCCGTGCCGACCGCCTATCCGCGCGAACGCTGCGTGCATCAGCTGTTTGAAGAGCAGGCGGTGGCCACGCCGCAGGCCACGGCCCTGGTCTATGCTGGCCAGCAGCTGAGCTATGCCGAGTTGAATGCGCGCGCCAACCGGCTGGCGCGCCACCTGCGCCGTCTTGGCGCCGGACCGGATCAGCGCGTGGCCGTCTGCCTGGAGCGCGGTCCGCAGTTGTTGATCGCGTTGCTGGCTGTGCTGAAATCCGGCGCCGCCTACGTGCCGCTGGACCCGGCCCATCCCGCCGAGCGTCTGGCTTATACCCTGGACGATTGCGCTCCACTGGCGCTGCTGACGCAGGGCGGGGCGCCATCCTGGGCCGGCCAGCTGCGCCAGCCCGTGCTGGATCTGCTGCTGCCGGTCTGGGAGCGGGAATCGGCTCTGGATCTGGCGCCGGATGGCCTGCAGCCGGAGCATCTGGCGTATGTGATCTATACCTCGGGTTCCACCGGCAAGCCGAAGGGCGTGATGGTGGAGCACCGCGGCGTGGTCAATTTCCTGCATTCGATGCGCGCCATGACCGGCATCACGGCGCGCGACCGGGTGCTGTCGCTGACCACCTGCGCCTTCGATATCTCGGTGCTGGAGATGTTCCTGCCGCTGAGCTGCGGCGCCGGCGCGGTGCTGCTGCGCCAGGAGCAGGCCAGCGATGCGGCGCTGCTGGCGCGAGCCATCGAGGTTGATGGGGTGACACTGATGCAGGCCACGCCGGCTACCTGGACCATGCTGCTGGATGCGGGTTGGCCAGGCGTGCCGGGATTGAAAGCCCTGTGCGGCGGCGAGGCGATGACGGCGCCGCTGGCGCAGGCGCTGCTCGCGCGCTGCGCCATGCTGTGGAATGTCTACGGGCCGACCGAAACCACGGTCTGGTCCAGCGCCTTGCAAGTGACGCAGTACACGGCGCCAACGGGCGCCAATATGCCCCTGGGTGCGCCGATCGCCAATACCAGCATCTATCTGCTGGATGGCCAAGGGCGGCCGGTGCCGGCAGGCGTGGCCGGCGAAATCTGCATCGGCGGCAACGGTGTGGCGCGCGGCTATCTGAATCGGCCGGAATTGACGCGGGAGCGTTTTAATCCCGATCCATTCCGCGCCGGCGATGGCGCCCGCCTGTACCGCACCGGCGATCTGGGACGCCGCAACGCCAATGGCATGCTGGAATTCCTCGGTCGGAACGATTTCCAGTTGAAGCTGCGCGGCTACCGCATCGAACCGGGCGAAATCGAAGCCCTGCTGGCGGCGCACCCCGCGCTGCGACAGGCCGTGGTGGTGGCGCGCAGCGACGGCGCCGAAGCGCAGCTGGTGGCGTACTGCGTGGCGCAGGAAGGGCAGGCGCCGGATGCGCAGGAATTGCGCCGGCATTTGGCCGCCGAGCTGCCGCCATACATGGTGCCCGCCGCCTATGTGCTGCTGGACGCCCTGCCGTTGACCGCGAACGGCAAGCTTGACCGGCGTGCCTTGCCTGCGCCGGATGGCGGCGCGTATGCGCGGCGCGGCTTCGAAGCGCCGCAAGGGCCGGTCGAACAGGCTCTGGCCGAGATCTGGGCCGCGGTGCTGAAGCAGCCGCGCATCGGCCGCCACGATAATTTTTTTGAGCTGGGTGGACACTCGCTGCTCGTGATCGCGCTGCTGGAGGCGATGCGCCAGCGCGGTCTGCATGTGGAGGCCCGCTCGCTGTTTACCGCAACGACACTGGCAGGGCTGGCAGTCCTGACCGAGGAAATCGAGGAGATACGCATATGACGATGGAAAATTTGCTGGAACAGCTGAACGAGCGCGGTATCGTACTGGCCCTGGATGGCGCCGAGCTTGTCGTACGCGGCAAGAAGCAAGGACTGGATGCGGCGCTGCTGGCGCAGCTGCGCCAGCACAAACAGGCCCTGATCGGCTTTCTCGCTGCCGGCGGCGGCGCTGAGGGCGCGGCCGGCGCGGCGCGCGATGGCATTCCCGTCGGCAGCACGGCCATCACGCCGGCCATGCTGCCGCTGGTGCAGCTGGAGCAGGCCCAGATCGATGCGCTGGTGGCCCGCGTGCCAGGCGGCGCTGCCAATGTGCAGGATATCTATCCGCTAGCGCCGCTGCACGAAGGCATTCTGTTCCACCATCTGCTGGACGGCGAGGGCGATCCCCATCTGATGTCCCAGCTGACCAGCTTTGACAGTCGCGAAAGGGCCGACCAGTATCTGCGCGCCTTGCAAGCGGTGCTGGACCGGCACGACATGCTGCGTACCGCGATTCAATGGGAAAATCTGCCGGCGCCGGTGCAGGTGGTCTGGCGCCGCGCGCCGTTGCCGCTGACGGAGTTGGAACTCGATCCCGGCGCCGGCGATATCGCGCAGCAGCTGATGGCGCGCTTCGATTCGCGCCACTATCGCCTCGATCTGCGCCAGGCGCCGATGATGCAGGGCGTGCTGGCGCACGATCCGGTGCAGGGACGCTGGCTGCTGCTGACGCTGTACCACCATCTGGTGGGCGACCGCGTGGCGCTTGAACTGCTGGACCGGGAACTGGAGGCGCATTTGCTTGGCGCCGGTGGCGAGCTGCCGCCAGCCCAGCCTTTCCGCTCCTTCATCGCACATTTGCAGCGCAAGGGCAAAGGCGGGCAGGCGGGCGACGAAGCCTTCTTCCATCGCATGCTGGGCGATGTGGATGAACCGACCTTGCCCTTTGGCTTGCAGCCGGGCGGTTGCGAAAGCGGCGCGCTTGACGAGGCGCGTCTGCATGTGGATGCGGCGCTTGCGGCGCGCTTGCGGCAGTGCGGCCGCAAGCTGGGCGTCGGCCCCGCCAGCCTGTTTCACCTGGCCTGGGCGCAGGTGCTTGCACGGCTATCGGGCCGCCAGGATGTTGTTTTCGCGACCATTCTGTCGGGGCGCATGACGGGCGGCGCGCTGACGGAAGGCATGCTGGGCATGTTTATGAATACCTTGCCGCTGCGCGTGCGGCTGGACGGCGGCGAAGTGGAAGCCGCCGTGCGCCAGGTGCAGGCGGATCTGGTGGAGCTGATGCAGCATGAACAGGCATCGCTGACGCTGGCGCAGCGCTGCAGCGCCGTGCCGGCGCCCGCGCCGCTGTTTTCGGCCATGCTGAACTACCGGCACAGCGTCAGCGCGGGCGAGGCGCGCAGCAGCGCGGCGCGGCAGGCATGGCAGGGCATAGCGCGGCTGGCCTCGACGGAGCGCAATAATTATCCACTGACCTTGTCGGTTGACGATCTGGGCGAAGGTTTCCACCTGACGGTGCTGGCGCGCGCGCCAGCATCGGCGCAGCGCGTGGGCCGCTTCATGGCGCGCGCGCTGGAGCAGCTGGCGCAGGCTTTGGAAACGGCGCCAAACAGCGCGCTGGCGGAGCTGGACGTGCTGCCGCCGGACGAGCGCGCGCAGATGGCGCGGTGGAATGCCAGCGCCGCCGCCTACCCGCTGGAGCGCGGCGTGCACCGCCTGTTCGAAGAGCAGGCGGCGCGGACTCCGGATGCCACGGCCGTGGTGCACCTGGATCAGACGCTGAGCTATGCGCAGCTGAATGCGCGCGCCAACCGTCTGGCGCGCCATCTGCGCGCGCTGGGCGTGGGACCGAATGTGCTGGCCGGGATCTGCGTCGAACGCTCGCTGGAAATGGTGGTGGGCATCCTGGCGATCTTGAAGGCGGGCGGCGCCTACGTGCCGCTGGACCCGGCCTATCCGGCCGAGCGCCTGGGCCATATGCTGCGCGATGCGCAGTTGCCGGTGCTGCTGACCCAGCAGGGTGTGCTGGAGCGTCTGCCGCAATTGGCGCAGCAGGACAGCCAGGTGCTGTGCCTGGACCGCGACGACGGCTGGCTCGATACCTACGACTGCGCCAATCTGGAAGGCGGCTCGGGCGCCGACGACCTGGCCTATGCCATCTACACCTCGGGATCGACGGGACGGCCCAAGGGCACGCTGATCCATCAGCGCGGCCTGTGCAATCTGGTGAACTGGTATATCGCGCAGTTCGGACTGGGAGCGCAGGACCGCGCCCTGCTGTTCTCCTCGTTCAGCTTCGACCTGACGCAAAAGAATCTGTTCGCGCCGCTGCTGGTGGGCGGCCAATTGCACATCCCGCTGGAAGGCTATGCGCCGGACCAGGCGCCGGCCTATATCGCGCAACATGGCATCACCTTCATCAACTGCGCGCCGAGCGCCTTCTATCCACTGCTGGACTACGGCCTGCGCCAGCACGGTGGAACGCTGCGCCACGTCTTCCTTGGCGGTGAACCGATCAATGCGGCGCTGCTGCATGGGGCGCTGGGCGGCATGGCGCTGCAGGTGCATAACACCTATGGTCCGACCGAAGCATCGGACGTGGTGGCCTACTACAGCTGGAATCCGGCTGAAGCGCTGGACAGCCTGCCGATCGGCCGGCCGGTGGCCAATGCGCGGCTGTACGTGCTGGATGGGGCAGGGCACCTGGCGCCGGCCGGCGTGGCGGGCGAGATCTGCGTGGGTGGCGTGGGCGTGGGACGCGGCTATCTGGGCCGGCCGGAGCAGACGGCCGAGCGTTTCGGCAGCGACCCGTATGCGCCGGGCGAGGATGGGCGACTGTACCGGACCGGCGATATCGGTCGTTGGCGCGAGGATGGCCAGCTCGAATTCATCGGACGGCGCGACTTCCAGGTCAAGCTGCGCGGCTTCCGCATCGAATTGGGTGAGATTGAAGCGCGCCTGAGCGAGCATCCCGCCGTGCGCGAAGCGGTGGCCATGGTGCGCCAGGATGGCGCGGCAGAGCAATTGGTAGCCTATGCGACCCTGTTCGACAGCAGTCAGATCGAGGGCCTGCCCGAACTGCAGGCGGAGCAGGTGGCGGCCTGGCGCGATGCCTACGACAATACCTATTCGCATTCGCACACCGATAACGCGGTGATGGATTATGCGGGCTGGGTCAGCAGCTATACCGGCGCCCCGATTCCGCTCGAAGAAATGCAGGAGTGGCGCGAGAATACGGTGTGCCGCATCCAGGCGCTGCAACCGCGCCGCGTGCTGGAAATCGGTTGCGGCTCCGGCCTGCTGCTGCTGCAATTGGCGCCGCATTGCGAAGAATACGTGGGCACGGATATTTCGCCCGAAACCTTGCTGCGTCTTGGCGAGAAGCTGGACGAGCATGGATTGTCGCAGGTCAGCTTGCATGAACGGGGCGCCGACAATTTCGACGGATTCCAGGCGGGCCAGTTCGACACCATCGTCATCAACTCGGTCATCCAGCACTTCCCGGGCGCCGACTATCTGATGAAGGTGATCCACGGCGCGCTGGGCCTGCTGTCGCCGCAGGGGAAACTGTTCCTCGGCGATCTGCGCAATCTGAACCTGTTCGGCGCGTTCCATGCCTCGACCCAGTTGTTCCGTTCCGCCGATGGCGACAGCGCCGGCGATGTGCGCGCGCGCGTATTGAAGGCCATGGAGATGGATACCGAGCTGCTGCTGGCGCCCGATTTCTTCCTTGCGCTCAAGACGGTGGAGAGCGCCATCGGTTCCCTGCAGATCCTGCCCAAGGCAGCGCGCTACCGCAACGAATTGACCGATTACCGCTACGACGTGGTGCTGCACCGCGCCACGCTGGCGCCGCCGTGCGCGCCGCTGCAGCTGGATTGGGAGGCGGACCACCTGTCGGCCCAGGACTTGGCGCAGCGGCTGGCGCGGCATGCGGCGCCGCTGGTGCTGATACGGAATATTGGCAATGAACGGGTGGTGTGGGATGCGCAACTGTATCAATCCCTGAGTACCGTTCAGGGGGCAAGCGAAAGCAGCGCCGCGGCGTTGAGCCGCCAGTTACGCGATCCCCTGCACGCCCTGCATTGCCTCGATCCCGAGCGGCTGGCGCAGATTGCCGCGCAGGCAGGCTATGAGCTCGAATTGAGCTGGACCGGTTGCGATGCGGAGGGGCGCTACGGCGCCATCCTGCGCCGCCATGGCGATGCGGCGAATGCGGATGCGCAAGCCTTTCCGCACGAGTGCCTGGCGCAAGGCGCGCTGCCGGCGCAGCCGCGGCGCTATGCCAATGACCCGCTGCAGTACTTTATCCGCGCCCGCGTGGGCGAAACGCTGAAACAGGCCTTGCAAGCGGCGCTGCCGGAGTATATGGTGCCGGCGCACATCGTCTTCCTCGACCAGTTGCCGTTGACCGCGCACGGCAAGATCGACCGCGCCGCCTTGCCTGCGCCAGGCCTGGCGCGCCAGGACAGCGACTATATCGCTCCGCGCAGCGTGCTCGAACGGCTGCTGGCCGACACCTGGACCAAGCTGCTGAAAGTGGAGCGGGTCGGTCTGCACGACGACTTTTTCGACCTCGGCGGCCATTCCCTGCTGGCGGTGCAGGCGGCGAATGTGCTGAAGCAGGCCGGCGTGCTGATGCCGGTGGCCGATCTGTTCAAGTACCGCACGGTGGAACTGCTGGCGGCGCAGCTGGCGGCGCAAGCTGGCGCCGGCGCGGACCGGCAGGCCTTGCCGATCCGTGCCGGCGGCCGTCAAAAGCCGCTCTTCCTGGTGCACGACGGCAGCGGCTCGCTGCTGTACGCAACGGCGCTGGCCCAGCATCTCGACAGCGAGATTCCGGTGTATGGCTTGCCGCCCGAACCGCTGGGCGAGGTCCGGCTGCACACTGTCGAAGGCATGGCCAGCCGCCTGATCGGCATGATGCGCGCCGTGCAGCCGCACGGTCCTTACCGCGTCGCAGGCTATTGCGCCGGCGGCACCGTGGCTTATGAAATCGCCAGCCAGCTGCTGGGCGATAACGAGGCGGTGGAGTTTCTCGGCATGCTGAACACCGCCTATATCCCGCCGGGCGCCTATATGCAATATCTGATGCCGCCCAAGGCGCGCTTGCTGGCCCAGGCAGCGCCGGTGGCCGAAGCCGATCCGGCGCTGCTGCCGTTGTTTGCGGAACTGCGGCAGTCGGCGCCTGCAATGAGCCTGCAGCAGCTGATCGAAGCCTGCCAGCAGCAGGGCATGTTGCCGCCGACGCTGGCTGGCATGGCGGTGCGGGAGATAGAACAGGTGCTGGAGCGGCTGCAGGCGCTGGCGATTGCCGCCGACGGCGGCAGCTATGTCAGCCACCCGCTGCCGGTGCCGGTGCATTATTTCGGCGCGGCTGAAAATCCCGCCGATGCCCCGGCGCGCGGCTGGGATGGGGCGCTCGCGGCGGGACAATGCCGCCTGTCCGTGGTGCCGGGCAATCACCAGAGCATGTTGCAGCCGCCGCATCTCGCCACACTGGCCGCCCGTATGTCGCAGCAACTGCGCGCCGCCGCCGAAAGCCCGGTGATGGAAAGGGCCTACTCGCCCCTGGTGGCCTTGCAAACCGGCGCGCCGGAACATACGCCGGTCTTCTGCATTCCGGGCGCCGGCGCCAACGTCGGCAGCTTTGTCGCGCTGGCGGCGGCGCTTGGCAAGGAAACGCCGGTTTACGGCTTGCAGCCGCGCGGCCTGGATGGGGTGGCCGTACCGTATGCCAGCGTCGAAACCGCCGCCGGCGATTACGTCAAGGCGATCCGCCAGCTCTATCCCGAGGGCCGGGTGCATTTGCTGGGCCACTCCTTTGGCGGCTGGGTGGCCTGCGAGATCGCGCGCCAGTTGCATGCGGCTGGATGCGGACGACCCGCGCTTGCGCTGGTCGACAGCCTGCCGCCGAGCGCTCCAGACGCCTGTGCCGAATACACGCACGCCATGGTGCTGCGGGACATGGCCGCTGTGCTGCAGGAGGCGGCGGCCCGGCCGTTGAACCTGGTGCTTGGCGAGCTGGAGCAGGCCAGCGAGAGCGCGCAATATGCGCTGCTGCACCGCGCCATGGTGGATGCGGGTCTGATGCCGGAGCGTTCCTTGCCGAATGCGCTGCGCGGACCGCTGCGCAGCTTTGCGCGCTGCCTGCGCACCGCCTATGCGCCGGAAGGCCAATATCCCGGGCCGCTATTGCTGGTGCAGGCGGCCGGCAGCGCGGCGGCGGCTGGCGAAGAGGCAAGGCGCGCGCAGGAGCAGGCCTGGCGTGCTTACGCGCCGCGCTTGCGGGCCTGGTGCGCTCCCGGCAACCACGTGACCGTATTGGACGAGGCGCATGCCGGTGCGTTGGCCGAGCGTCTGCGCGTGGAATGGGAGGCGGCGGCGAAGATCGCGCTGGCGGCGCAGTAGTTGGCGGCGCGGCAAAATATCGTTGACGGCGGCGCTATTTAAGGTAGACTGGTGCCATTGCTTTTATTGCTATCTATCATAGATTGTATGCTGTGCACCATTCCGCTGAACCCTGCCGCCCAGTATAGGCGGTGGGGTTTTTTTGTTTCGGATATTTGTGTGAAAGGAAAAGCCCATGGCTAACTGGGGATTCTGGCTTTTGGCCGCAGCCGTGGTAGTGGCTTGCGAGCTGCTGAGCGGTACGTTTTATTTGCTGATGATTGCCATCGGCCTGGCCAGCGGCGCGCTGGCGGCGCTGGCGGGCGCCGAGCCGCCTGTCCAGGTGCTGGTGGCCGCCGTGGTCGGCGTGATCGCCACGCTGCTGTTGCGCCGCAGCCGTTTTGGCCGCGGCGCCAAGGTCGATGCGGCGGCCGATCCGAACGTGAATATGGATGTCGGCCAGACCGTGCACGTGACGGCATGGCAGGACCACACGGCGCGCGTCATGTACCGCGGCGCCTTGTGGGATGTGGAACTGGAAGCCGGCGCCGTGGCGGCGCCTGGCATATTCCGGATTCATGAAGTAAGGGGCAGCCGGCTGATCGTCGGCGTCTGATTTGAGTTTTTACAAGGAGCGGTACATATGGAAATTACCTTTGGCAGCGTGACGCTGGTTCTCTTCGTTCTGGCCCTGGTCTTCGTCTTCAAGACCATCAATGTGGTGCCGCAGCAGCATGCCTGGGTGGTGGAGCGCCTCGGCAAATACCATTCAACGCTGGGTCCGGGCCTGAATATCGTGATCCCCTTCATCGACCGCATCGCCTACAAGCACGTGCTCAAAGAGATTCCGCTCGACGTGCCGCCGCAGGTCTGCATCACCAAGGACAATACCCAGCTGCAGGTGGACGGCATCCTGTACTTCCAGGTGACGGACGCGATGCGCGCTTCCTACGGTTCGTCCAACTACATCGCCGCGATCACCCAGCTGGCCCAGACCACGCTGCGTTCCGTGATCGGCCGCATGGAGCTGGACAAGACCTTCGAGGAGCGCGACCACATCAACACCACGGTGGTCAACGCCATCGACGAATCGGCCGCCAACTGGGGCGTGAAGGTGCTGCGTTACGAGATCAAGGATTTGACGCCGCCGACCGAAATCCTGCACGCGATGCAGGCCCAGATCACGGCCGAACGCGGCAAGCGCGCCCTGATCGCGGCATCCGAAGGCCGCAAGCAGGAACAGATCAATATCGCCAACGGCGAACGCGAAGCCAATATTGCCCGTTCCGAAGGCGAGAAGCAGGCCGCGATCAACCGTGCCCAGGGCGAGGCCGCTGCCATCGTGGCGATCGCCGATGCGACCGCCGGCGCGCTGCGCCAGGTGGGCGCAGCGATCAAGGAGCCGGGCGGCGAGGAGGCGATGAATTTGAAAGTGGCCGAGCAGTATGTGGACGCTTTCGGCAAGCTGGCCAAGACCAACAACTCGCTGATCGTGCCGGCCAATATGGGCGACATGAGCGGCTTGATCGCCACCGCCATGCAAGTGGTGAAGACCCAGAAGTAATCCTGTGCGCCGCCGCCGGGGCGGCGCTACAATGCGGCTTTAATCGGAGACAGCTATGGGAACTTGGGCCATCGGACCTTACGGCAATGACTGCGCGCAGGACTGGGTAGAGGATCTGCAGGAATCGAAAGACCTGTACTTCATCGAAGAGACGCTGGGCAATGTGCTGGCCAGCGAGGGCGCGCAAGAGCTGGAAGCGCCATTTGGGGAGGAAGGCATTGCCGCCGCCGAGACCCTGGCCCGCCTGGAAGGCAAGGGCGCTCCGGCTGACGAGGACACCAGCGAGGTCGATGAGTGGGTAACGGCCGTGCGTCCCAAGTACAAGCACCGCGCCGACCTGGTGGAAAAGGCCGGCCGCGTGCTGGACCTGGTGCTGTCCGACGCTTCCGAACTGCGCCAGTTGTGGGAAGAGGCCGAGGAATATGCCGACTGGCGCGCCTCGGTGGAAGGCATCAAGGCCCGCCTGGCGTCCTGATTCCGCAACGCGAGAGGATAGCCATGGCAGCACGCAACAGGCAGCGCCCGCGCGGCGCGATGCAGGTATTCGCGCTGGCGGCGCTGGCGCTGGCCGCGTCGGGTCCCGTCGCTGCGCAAGACGCGGGGGCCGCGCGCCTTCCCGCCGCAGGCTGGCAAGCCGGCGTCGCGGATACACCCATCCCGACCCAATCCAGCGCCGTGGCGGAACAGGAAACCGGCCGCCGTCTGGCCGCGCTGCGCCAGTTGCCGCTGGCTGGCGGCGAGGCGGCCGCGCAAGTGCAGCGCCGCCAGCTCGATAACAACTGGCGCTATTTCGGCGACAACCGCAGCGCCGCCTTGCCCGTGCTGCGGCGCGAGCTGGCCGCCGAGCTGCGCAAGGCCAGACCGCAGGCCTTGCTGCTGCTGGAAAGCGGCTACTTCCTGCGCCAATTGGGCGAATCTGCCGACCGCGCGCTGGCGATGCAGGCCTTGCTGGCGCTGGACGCCAGCGATCCCGCCATTGCGCAAAACAGCGCGCAGCTATTTCGCTTCGTCCATCTGAGCGCGCAGGAACGCGATGCACGCCTGCTGCCGCTGATCGATAAATTCTTCCTGCGCGGGAAGGTCACGGTCTTTATTCCCCAGCAAGGCTTCACGCTTGACGAGACCTCGGTCTGCGTCTTCCTGTACGGCCAGTATGGCCGCGCCGGCGAAGCCCATCTGCGCGCCTTGCTGGGCGATGCCGGCGTCGCGAACAAGGTGCTGGAGGTCCTGATCTGGACCGGCTCGCCCGACAGCGTGCCGGCTGTGGCGGCGCTGCTGCAAGCGAACCGCGACGCCGACACCTTTTCGCGCGCGCTCAGCTTCCTGCTGCGCAGCGGCGGCCCGCAGGGCAGGGATGCCTTGCTGGCCTTCGATCCGCGCCAGCTCGAAGGCAAGCCGCGCCAGTTCTATGAACAGATCCAGCCGCAGCTGCGCGAGACCAGCTTTGCCACCCTGCGCGAACAGTTGGACGAATTGCCGGCATCGCCATCGGCCGGCGGCAAAGCGCAGAATTCCCGCCCCAGGCTGGACGACGCCGGCATGCGCCAGCGCTTGATCGAGGTCTACGAGCATTACGGCCGCTACGAGAACGTGCAGCCGGCAGAGATCGCCGCCGCCACCTTGCCTGCCGAGTTCCTGATCGGGCAGATCACCCGCATTCGCGAACGCAGCTTCTTGCGCGTGACCGGCGAGGCGCTGAGCGAAATTGATATGAGCAACACCCTGTTGAACACCCTGCGCTACCGCCCCGACGCGGCGGGCGCCAAGCCTTGAAGGAGCCGCTTTGCCCAACGCCCCACTGGATGAGCGACAAGCCAATTTGCCAATGGATGAAGGTTTGACGCTGCATGCGGCCTCGGTGCCGGTATTCCTGCACTATCTGGAGCGGCTGGACGCCCTGGTGACGCTCGCCGAGCAGCACGAAGCCGGGCGGCCGCGCGGCGGTTCATTGCTGCATGCCGCCCTGGCCGAGGGCATGTTCGCCTTTGCCCAGCAGGTGCAGATCGCCGCTGGTTTTGCGGTGCGCGCCTGCTGTCCCTTGCTGGAGATCGAGCCGCCGCAACTGGCCGGCGGCGACGCCGGCTGGCATCAGCTGCATGAGCGGATCGGCGCGGTGCGCGCCTTTCTCGCTGCCGTCGATGCGGAGCGAATGAACGCCGGCGCGCGGCGCGAACTGAGCACGGTCGCCGGCCGCGCCTCGCCCAGCTTCAACGGCGCCGAATTTGTCCTGCGCTATGCCTTGCCCAACTTCTTCTTCCACCTGGCCATGGCCTATGCGATCTTGCGCAAGGAAGGCCTGCCGGTCGGCAAGCAGGACTTCGACGGCTACCATGCCTACCCGGCCGGATTCCGTTTTCTATAAACCTTCACGCCCCGCTTCCATTTCGTGTTGCCCCAGTAGCGCCGCGCCATCGCCGACGCGGCGGCGCTTGGCTATTTCCTAAAACCATGATAATTCCTAATTGAAATTATCAAATTGAAATGCTATATTCGCCCCGAGTTATCTTTTAGTAAATCATTTCGGGCAACCAAGTTTGGCGCCTATGCCGCTTGCTGCCGGGTTCTAATAAAAAGGGGGCGGGATGAAGCATCCGCGATATACCAAGACGATGATGATGCTGGCGGCCAGCCTGACGCTGGCGGCGGCACAGGCCCAGACGGCCAAGGCGCCGAAACCGCCGGTCGTGGCGCAGAAAAAAGCCGCCGCGGCACTGGCGGCGGGCGACGAATTGCCCAGCAATACCCTGACCGCGCATGCCGGCTTGCAGAGCCAGTATGGCGGCCGCGCCGCGGCGCGTGGTTTTCATGAAGTGGTCGATCCGTACAGCGGCAATCTGACCGTCAGGATGGAAGCGCTGACGGTGCCCGGCAACGGCGGCCAGGACATCAACGTCGGCTGGACCTATAAGATGGAAGGCCTGTCCAACTATGGCAGCAGCAGTCCGGCGGTCGACAGCAAGGCGGCTTTTTCGACCGCAGGCCATGCGCCCTGGCAGCTCGACGTGGCGCCGCTGGTGGTGTTCAGCTATTCCAACGACGCGGGCGCCTTCCCCGACGCATGCCAAGCCTCCAGCGGCTCGCCGCTGTATGTTGGCCGCCAGGTGATCCTGCAGACGGCCGGCGGCCGTTCCGAATCCTTCTACTTCATGGCCTCGGGTATTTATGAGACCAAGAACCATTGGCGCTTGAGCTGCGACTACGCCAGCAATACCCATGTGCTGCGCAGTCCGGACGGCGGCAGCTACCGCCTCGGCATGAAGAGCGAACATAGCTTCCCTGAACTGCAGGTTGGCCAGAATCAGACCACCTACCAGACCACCCGCGTCACCGACCGCAACGGGAACTACTACGACATCGCCTATCAGGCGGTGACGCGCCAGCATTGCTTCGATTTGCAGTCCAACGGCACGACCACCGTGCGCCTGCCGTCGCAAATCAGCGCGAGCGATGGCCGCGTCATCAAGTTCAACTATGACCTTGGCGAACCGAATTGCGGCAACCGCGATACCTGGCGTAGTCCACGGCTGCAAAGCGTGGAGGGACCCGATGGCGCGGTCTGGCGCTTCGAATATCATCCCCGGGCTTACAAATACCACCGCTATCCGAATGGCATCGGCAGCTATTACTACGTGGGCGGGCAACTGGCCAAGGTGATCCAGCCGGATGGCACCTCCTACGCTTTCAGCTATCCCGACAGCTGCCCGACGACGAATGCCGCCGGCATCCTGATGCTGTGCGATTTCGAGCCGCTGAAGACGATCACCCTGCCCACCGGCGGCACCAGCAGCTACACCTACCGCACCTTCTTCGACTTCCCGGCCGAGGGATATTCCACGTACGCGCTGGAAGGCTGGTCGAGCCCACCAAGCGAGGAGTACCTCGATACCTGGGACTACATCCTCGAAAATGCGCATATGGCCTGGGGCCAGCCCGACGTGCTGGAGCGCCGCACCAGCGATGGCGGTGTCTGGACATACAGCTATGACCGGCCGATCTCGAAGAATGTGCCCGAGGGCAGTTTCGACACCGTCACCATCGATGGCCCGGCGGGACGCGAGGTGCGCCGTTTCTACGGTCTGGGCTACTTCACGCCGACCGCGCTGGCCGCCGTTCCGGCCTGGCATAACGTCTGCAACACCAAGCGCCCCGAGTACAACACCTACTGCGGCATCGCCGCCAAGCCGGGTGCATGGAAGATAGGCCTGCCGGTCGATCTCGCCCTAGGCGACAGCTACCGCGAAAGCTATGTGTACCAGCCGCGCGTGCTGACCACGGCCGACACGCAGGAAGTCGCCGGCCGGCTGCGCATCAGCGACGACCAGGTCCTGGTTCCCGACCTGCAAAGCAAGACCATCGTGCTCAATGGCGTCAGCTTCAGCACCAGCTATGCGAACTATGACGCCCACGGCAATCCCGGCACGATCACCGAGGCCGGGCCGCGCGGCGGCAACCGCAGCACCAGCGTGGCTTACTACAAGGACCTGGGCAAATGGATCCTGAAGCTGGTCAAGGATGAAAGCTTCGCCGGCAGCGCCACCACGCGCAGCTTCGACGGCAACGGCAATCTGCTGTCCGTGACCACGGACGGCGTGAAGACTTCATATACCTACGATAGCCAGGGCAATGTGGCCAGCGCCACCTTCCCGCGCAATCTGGTGCACAGCTATGCGAGTTACAAGCGCGGCATCCCGCAAAGCGAGACCCAGCCCGAAGGCGTGCAGATCACGCGCACGGTGAGCGCCGCCGGCGCGCTGCTGTCGGAAACCAATGGCGAGGGCAAGACCCGCAGCTATGGCTTCGACACCATGAACCGGATGACGTCGATCACTTATCCGCGCGGGAACGCCACCAGCATTTCCTACAGCGCCAACGGCAAGACCATGACGCGCGGCGGCCTGGTGGAAAGCACCGTGTATGACGGCTTTGGCCGCCCGCAGAGCGTGACCCTGGGCGGCGTCACGCGCAGTTACAGCTACGATGCGCTGGGCCGCAAGACCTTCGAATCGCATCCGGGCAGCTCGGCGGGAACCGGTTACCAGTACGATATCCTGAACCGCCCGATCCGCGTCTCGAACGCGGACGGCAGTTCGCAGACCATCAGCTACGTCGGCGTCGACAAGACCGTGGTGGACGAACGCAATAATTCGACCACCCTGCAGTACCGCGCTTACGGCAATCTGCAGCAGTTGTTCCTGATGGGCGTGGTGGCGGCCGAACCGGCGATGAACCTCAGCGTGGCGCGCAATGCGCGCGACCTGAGCACCAGCGTGAGCCAGGGTGGCCTGACGCGCAGCTACGGCTATAACGGCAATTACTATCTGACTTCGGTCACCAATCCGGAAACGGGCACCACCACGTATGGCCGCGACGAGGCGGGCAATATGACCAGCCGCCAGGTGGGTTCCTCCGGCCAGGTCACGTTCGCCTACGATGGCCGCAACCGCGTCAAGACGGCCACCTATCCAAGCGGCACGCCGGCGGTCAGCTATACCTACACCAAGACCGACAAGATCAAGACCATCTCCTCCAGCGCCGGCAATCGCGTCAACGACTATGACGCGAACGACAATCTGGGCAGCGAAAGCGTGAGCGTCGACGGCCTGACCTTCACCACCGGCTATGCTTACAATGCCAACGACCAACTGGACTCGATGACCTATCCGCGCTCGGGCCGGGTGGTTGCCTTCGCGCCCGATGTGCTAGGCCGGCCGACCCAGGTTTCCGGTTATGTGACGGGTATCGGCTACTGGCCTTCCGGCCAGATCAGCCAGATCAATTATGCCAACGGCACCAGCAGCACCTATCGCCAGCATGCCCGCCTGTGGCCCAGCTCTTTCAGCACGGTCAAGGGGAGCGCCACGTATTTCGACAACAGCTACGACTATGATGGCGTCGGCAACCTGACCGCGATCCGCAACAGCGTGGACGGCGGCTATAACCGCACCCTGGGCTACGATGGCGCCAACCGCCTGACCGGCATTGCCGGCCCTTGGGGCGCCGGCAGCATCCAGTACGATGGCGCCGGCAATATCAAGAGCCAGACCTTCGGTTCCAGTGCGCTGAACTACAGCTACGACGGCGCCAATCGTCTCGACAGCATCTCCGGCGAACGCTCGACGCGCTTCACTTACGACGCCTATGGCAATGTGAGCACGGCCTCGGGCAATGCGTACACCTATGACGATATGCCCAATCTGCGCTGCGTGAACTGCGCCAATGCGGCCCTGAAGACCGAATACAGCTACGACGGCGCGAACCGCCGGCTGGTGGTCAACAAGGCTGGCGTCAAGTCCTATGAGATCTACGGCTCGCACGGCAACCAGTTGATCGAATTCACGCCGAGTCAATCCAATAAATTGATCGAGTACTTCTATTTGGGCGGCAAACGCATCGCCCAAACCGTTACTCCCTGATCGGCCAACGCATAAGAGAAAACGTTCATGACATATCCACTCAATCCGTTTGCCTGGTTTGTTCATTGCTGGAGAAAACTGGGAGTCCAGGCTCTGAGCCTGCTGTTGTTGCTGATTCTGGGCGGCCTGCTGTCACCGGTCCAAGCCCAGGTCAACGATGCGCAATTCGTCGCGCAAAATGTGCCGGCCGTGATGACGGCGGGGCAGACCTATAGCGTTTCGGTGACGCTGAAAAATAGCGGCGGCAAGAATTGGACCGCCGCCAGCATGCACCGCCTGGGCTCGCAAAATCCACAGGACAACCAGGGCTGGGACGGCGGCCGCGCCTTCATGGATAATGGCGCCACGGTGGCGCCAGGCCAGCAATACACCTTTACCTTCAACGTCAAAGCGCCTGCCACGGCCGGTACCTACAACTTCCAGCGCCGCATGGTGCAAGAGGCGGTGGAGTGGTTCGGTGAAATGACGCCGAATGTGGCGGTGCAGGTCAATCCGCCGCCGCCGAACCAGGCGCAGTTTGTTTCGCACAGCGTGCCGGCGTCGATGACGGCGGGGAGCACCTACAATGTCTCCGTCACGTTCAAAAATATTGGCACGGCCACCTGGACCGCGGCCACCGCGTACAAACTCGGTTCGCAAAATCCGCAGGATAGCGCCACCTGGGGCATGAGCCGGGTCGATGTGCCGACCGTGGTGGCGCCGGGCCAGAACGCGACCTTCAGCTTTGCCGTCAAGGCGCCGCCGAGTTCCGGCGCCTACGGCTTCCAGTGGCGCATGCTGCGCGAGTATGTCGAATGGTTTGGCGACACCTCGCCGAATGTGAATGTCAGCGTCAGCGGCGGCACGCCGCCGGCCGCCCCGACCATCTCGGTCGGCCGCACGCCATCGCCGCTGGCGCCGGGCGCGGCGTTTACCGTCAACTGGAATTCGTCCAACGCCACCACCGTATCGTATAGCTGCAGCGTGAACGGCATCGGCGCGGTGGGTAGCGCCAACGTCAGCCCAAGCGGCAGCATGCAGGGCGTGGCCGCCGCCGAATGGGCGGGCAAGACGCTAAGCTGCGTCTGGACGGCTACCGGCGCGGGCGGCAGCAAGACTTATAACGAAACCGCAAGCGTGGCTGCGCCTTCGGTCAATGGCACCACCTTCTTCCACAACGACGTGGCGGGTACCCCCATGCTGGCCACCGACAGCAACGGCAATGTAGTGTGGAAGGAGAACTACCGTCCCTATGGCGAGCAGTTGAACAAGCCAGCCGCCGCCAGCGGCAACAAGCTCTGGTTCGCCGGCAAGCCGTATGACGGCAATACCGGCTTAAGCTATATGGGCGCGCGCTACTACAATCCGGAACTGGGCCGCTTCTACGGCATCGATCCGGCCACGGTCGATCCGGCCGATGTGCACAGCTTCAACCGCTATGCCTATGCCAACAACAATCCCTACCGCTTCGTCGATCCCGACGGCCATAGCCCGCTCGACGTTGCCTTCCTCGTCTACGACCTGGGCAAGCTGGGGCTGGCCGTTTATACTGGCGTGGGTGTGGGCGCGGCCATGGTCGATGTCGGCCTGAGCGTGGTCGGCGTCGCCAGCCCGGTTCCCGGCGTGGGCCAGGCCTTCAAGGCGCTGCGTGCGACTGAACATGCGGTAGGCGCGGCGCGCGCGGTGTCGCACGGCCTGTCAGGCTTCCAGAAGGCAGCCAACTACGGCATCCAGTCGTACAAGGATCTGAAAAAGCTGACCGCCGGCACCGGCCTGGAAGCCCACCACCTGATCGAGAAACGCTTCGCCAGCGTGCTGGGCGTGGCCGAAAAGGAGATGAAGTCGATTGCGCTGACCGAGGCCGAGCACCAGGCGTTCACCAATGCGTGGCGCAAGCTGATTCCTTACGGCGAGGGCACGGCGACCGCGACCAAGGACCAGGTGGAATCGGCAGCCAAGCAAATTTACAAAAATTATCCGGAAATCTTGAAAGCCTTGGGCTTGTAATAGCGAGTTTATGAAGATCATGCACCGCATTGGGCTGGCGGTTGAGGAAGCGGAAAGACAAGCCTTCCTGGCCGCCGGCGTGGAGCTGGAAACCGGTTTTGCCGCTTTCCAGATTGAAGAAAGCGATGCGCGCTGGCCTGCGGTCGAGGCGCTGGCGCGCCGCTTCGGCGCCGTCGATACCGTCAGCACCAAGTTCAGCGCCGCCGAGCTGAAAGGCGCGCAGTACCTGGCGCTGGCCCCGGCCTGGCATCATGGCTATCCGGAACCGTCCGAGGATCGCGGCTATCTGGCCGCGACTTACGACTTGAGCGGCTACTGCGAGGCCTGCGGCGCGGGCAAGCGCCAGATCCAGCCCTTCCGCTTTGCCAAGGCGCCGGTGTGGGGCAAGAACGATGTGCTGCAGTTGAACTGGGTCTTCGATGAATACTTCGTCAAGCCCGAAGTGTGGTCGGCGCTGTTCGAGCCTTTCGGCATCGCCTGCCGGCCGGTGCTGCTGCAAAAGAGCGGCGCCGCGCTCGATTCGGTAGTGCAACTGGACGTGCAGGCGCAAGCCGAACTGGATCTGTCGCATCTCGCCGCGACGACCTGCAACTGCTGCGGTCGGCCCAAGTATCTGCCGCCGGTCAAGGGCTTCCATCCTCGGCCGGAGACGGCGCCTGCCGCCGCCTTCAAGTCAGCGCAGTATTTCGGCAGCGGCGCCAGCGCCAGCCAAGCCTTCCTGGTGACGCGGGAGCTGTACACCAAGCTGGCCGCAGCCGATATCAAAGGCGTCAACTTCAAGCCCTGCGCCGGTTAGCGATCCGCGAACGGTGTTAGGATGCCGTTCATGAATCGATCCGAACAGATTGCCGGCCTGGCCCAGTTCCTGGGCCGCCACCGCCGCGTGCTGGCCCTGACCGGGGCCGGCATCAGCACTGCTTCCGGCATACCCGACTACCGCGACAAGGATGGCACGCGGCGCGGCAGGCTGCCCGTGCAGGGGCCGGAATTCCGCCGTTCCGACGCCGTGCGCCGCCGCTACTGGGCGCGCAGCATGGTGGGCTGGCCGACCCTGGCCGGCGCCGCCCCGAACGCCGCCCATCACGCCATGGCGGCGCTGGAGGAGGGCGGCCATATCGTCTCCCTTATCACGCAGAACGTCGACGGCTTGCACCAGCGCGCCGGCAGCCGCGCCCCGCTTGAACTGCATGGGAATATCCACACCGTCGTCTGCCTCGCATGCCAGGCGCGCTATGCGCGCGCCGACATCCAGCGGCAACTGGCCCAGGCCAATCCGCAGATGGCGGATACGCTGGCCCAGCCTCTGCCCGACGGCGATGCCCAGCTGGAGCCGGAGGCGCTGGAAGATTTTCACATTCCCCACTGCGCCGGCTGCGGCGGCATGCTGCAGCCCGACGTGGTCTTCTTTGGCGACAACGTCCCCAAGACCACCACCGAGGCGGCGCTCGGCATGCTGGCGCAGGCCGACGCCTTGCTGGTGGTCGGCTCCTCGCTGATGGTGTTTTCCGGCTTCCGCTTCTGCAAACTGGCGGCGGAAAGCGGCAAGCCGATCGCCGCCATCAATGCCGGTCTGACGCGCGCCGACCACTTGCTGGCGCTGAAGGTGGGCGAGCCGGTGGAACAGGTCTTGCCGGCCTTGGCGGCCGCGCTGTCCTAAGCGGGATTGCCCAGGACAGCTTGCGCGGTTGGCCGGCAACGATGTCGCAGCTGCTTACAAATTCCCTGTCCAGGTTGCGGGAATTGGGCTAATATTTCTCGATAGCAAGGAAGTCCGCCCCACCCAGCCCGCCGTACTGGAGCCGCCATGAACGCGACCGTGCTTTCCGATTCCCCCGCCCCCACCTTGGCCCTCGGCGCCGCCCTGCTGGGCGCTTCCGGCCGCGCCATGGCCGCCGTCTCCGACGCCGAGGCCGCGCGCTTCCTGGCCCAGGCCAGCATGGGCGCCAGCCGCGCCCAGATCGCCCAGGTGCAGTCGCTGGGCTATGCCGGCTGGCTCGATGCGCAATTTGCCATGCCCGCCAGCGGCTGGCGCTGGGATTGGCTGGTGGCCAAGGGCTTCAACGCCGTCACGTATAAAAACTCGGAAGCGGGTTTCGACCCCGCCGTCTGGCGCAAGCTGCTTGTCTCGTCCGACACGCTGCGCCAGCGCGTCACGCTGGCCCTGTCCGAAATCCTGGTGACCTCGATCGGTGGCTTGGTGGGCGCCGGCTGGCGCCAGTTTTCCGCCGCCGCGTATATGGACCTGCTGGAAGCGAACGCCTTCGGCAACTACCGCACTTTGCTGGGCCAGGTGTCCACCAGCGCCGCCATGGGCCAGTACCTGACTTATCGCGGCAGCCGGAAAGCCAATCCGGCGACGGGCGCCCATCCGGACGAAAACTATGCGCGCGAGCTGATGCAGCTGTTTACCATCGGCCTGGTGCAGCTGAACCAGGATGGCACGCCGCAGACGGGCAAGGTCGGCGCGCCGCTCTACACCTATACCCAGGACGACATCAGCGGCCTGGCGCGCATCTTCACCGGCTGGGACTTCGACCTGGCGGGCGGCGACACCAGCACGCCCGACTTCTTGCGCCGCCCGATGCAGCAGATCGCGGCGCGCCATGAAAGCGGCGCTTCCAGCTTCCTCGGCAAGAGCGTGCCGGCGGGGCTGGGCGGGGCCGACGCGCTGAACGCGGCGCTCGACATCATCTATGCGCACCCGAACGTTGGTCCCTTCATTGGACGCCAGCTGATCCAGCGCCTGGTGTGCAGCAATCCCAGTCCGGCCTATGTGTGGCGGGTGGCGGCCGCCTTCAATAACGATGGCACGGGCGCGCGCGGCAATCTGCGTGCCGTCGTCAAGGCCGTGCTGCTCGACCCGGAAGCGCGCCGTAGCGATGCGGCGGCGCCGGGCCAGGGCAAGCTGCGCGAACCCATGCTGCGCTTCCTGGCCTGGGCGCGCGCCTACGAAGTGAAGTCGGCCAGCGATGCCTGGGCTGTCGGCAATACCAGCGACCCGGCCAGCAAGCTGGGACAAAGTCCGCTGCGCTCGCCTTCGGTATTCAACTTCTTCCGCCCCGGTTATGTGCCGCCCAATAGCGGCATCGCCAGCGCCGGCATGGTCGCGCCGGAATTTCAGATCGCCAATGAGACCTCGGTGGTCGGCTATGTGAACTTCATGCAGCGCGCCGTTGGCGGCCGCCTTGGCGACCTCGCCGCCGACTACGCGTCGCTGATGCCGCTGGCCGAAAACGGCAACGCCTTGCTGGCCGAGATCAATACCGTGCTGGCCGCCGGCCAGCTGGGCGCGGAATCGCAAGCCCTGATCGTGGGCGCCATCAACGCCATGGCGCGCGGCACGGATGCGGCGCGCCTGAACCGTATCCGCGCCGCCCTGACGCTGGCGCTGGCCGCCCCCGATTTCGTCGTCCTCAAGTAAGGAGCCATCATGAGCCGTTCGAGCACGATGAATGCGTCGCGCCGCGCCTTTCTGCAAAGGGCGTCGGCCCTTTCCGTGGCGGGCGTGGCCGCGCCCTGGGCGCTGAACCTGGCCGCGCTGGCCGAGGCTTCAGCCGCCACCGCCAGCGATTACAAGGCCATCGTCTGCGTCTTCCTGTATGGCGGCAACGACTACGCCAATACCGTCGTGCCTTACGACGCCAACAGCTATAACGCCTACTACAATCTGCGCCCGAAGCTGGCGCTGGCGCGCGACGGCCTGGCCGCGACCTTGCTCAATCCCGCCAGCGCTCCGGTCGACTCCAGCGGCGCGCTGCGCCAATACGCGCTGGCGCCCCAGCTCTCGCCGCTGCTGCCGCTGTTCGACGCGGGCAAGATGGGCGTGCTGCTGAACGTCGGGCCGCTGATCCAGCCCACCACCAAGCAGCAGTATCTGGCCAAGTCGGTGCCGCTGCCGCCCAAGCTGTTTTCGCACAACGACCAGCAATCGATCTGGCAATCCTCGGCGCCGGAAGGCGCGGTCTCGGGCTGGGGCGGACGCATCGGCGACCTGTTCGAGGCCGGCAACGGCAATGCCACGTTCACCTGCGTGAACGTGTCCGGCAACGCCGTCTACCTGGCCGGACGCTCGGCCGTGCAGTACCAGGTGTCGAGCAGCGGGCCGGTGTCCTTCGATGCGCTGCAAAAGCCGCTGTTCGGTTCCACCGCCGCCAGCAGCGCCTTGCAGACCATGCTCACCCAGCCGCGCGCGCACCTGCTGGAACAGGAATACACCCGCGTCACCAAGCGCTCCATCGACGCCAATGCCACGCTGAACACCGCGCTGGCCGGCGCTCCGGCCATCAATACCGCCTTCCCGGCTTCGAACAGCCTGGGCGACCAGCTGAAAATGGTGGCGCGCATGATTTCGGCCGCCGGTTCCGTGGGGGCGAAACGACAGGTCTTCTTTGTGTCGCTGGGCGGCTTCGATACCCACGATGGCTTGAGCACCGTGCATCCGGGACTGCTGGGCAGCGTGGCGAGCGCGCTGTCGGCCTTTTATGCGGCGACCGTGGAGCTGGGCGTGGCGGATAAGGTGACGACCTTTACCGCCTCGGATTTCGGCCGCACGCTGACGGTGAATACCGACGGTTCGGACCATGGCTGGGGCAGCATGCATTGCGTGCTGGGCGGCGCCGTGAAAGGGCGCGGCTTCTACGGCATTCCACCGCTGGTGGCGAACAACGGCGCCGACGATGTGGGCCAGGGACGGCTATTGCCGACGACCTCCGTCGATCAGTATGCGGCAACGCTGGGGAGCTGGCTGGGCGTATCGGACAGCGCCTTGCTGGCGCTGCTGCCCAACCTGGCCAATTACAACGCGTCGGCGCGCAGGTTGGGCTTCCTGTAGACGGGGAGGGCGGTTTAGCGCTGCAGCAGCATCGAGCGCACGATGCCTTCTTTTGCCAGCACATAATCGTGGCCGGCCAGCACATAGTTGGTGTTGGGCTGCACCACCTTGATATTGACGAAGACCATATCGCTGGTCTCGGCATAGGAACCGACCACAATGGCCTGCGCCTTATGCGCCAGCGCCACTTCGCCCAGTTCGCGCGTCAGCATCAATTCGCCCTGGTTGCGCTTCATATACACGCTGTTGCGCAGCTTCATTTCCAGCATCTTGGTGCCGCCCTGCGCCATGCGGGTGGACACCTGTTCCGAGATCAGGCGTCCCAGGGTGGAGGTCTGTTCCAGCGCGTCGATATTCACCACGGTCGCCATGATGACCGGCTGTTCGGCTTGCAGTTTGCCTGCCAGCTGGCGCAGCAGGGAGTCGGCGGCGGCATAGTTGGCGCCGACGAACTGGTTCGACGCCACGGTATTGTAATTGGCTTCTTCCTTGGGCTGATTGGCGCAGCCGGCCAGCAGCAGCGGCAAGGCCAGGGCGCCGGCGCACAGGAGTTTAACGGGGCGCATTAGCGGTCTCCACGCAGTTTGTATTCTTTGACAAGGGCGCCGTTATACAGGGCGGCGTCGGCATCGGCGACATAATAGGCCGAGCTGGTGCGCGCCAGATAGCGGTACTGATCGGTGACCGATACCGTCACAATCACTTCGGTTTTGGGCGTGGCGCCGGGCGCGAACTTGGCGCGGAACCAGCTATAGGTATCCAGCGCGGCCACGGTGCCGACGGCGCCCACGGTCGGATCGATATCGCTCAGCACCCACAGGCCGGTGGCCAGCGCCGTCGCTTCGCCGCGGTAACGGTATTGCGGGCGATTGGCGGCGAAGGTGACGGCTTGCACCTTCAGGTCCACTTTCAGGGCGCCGGCCGGGGTCAGCGACACGGTATGGCCGGCATTCACCAGGGAAGTGATGATATGGCTGGTCAGCGCCTGCTCGAACTCGGAGGCGTTGGCCTTCGGCTCCGGCACATAGAAGGGGCGTGGCGAGGCTTTTTTCAGGTCGTTCGACAGCGTCTGCTGCACATGGCGCGCGATCACGTCCCAGTGGGCGGCCGCCTGCAGCTTGGGCTGCTCGGTATTCGGGAAATTGGTCGCTACCGGCACGGGGGAATAGGGCATGGCGCAGCCGGCCAATGCGCAGGCTGCCATCAGGGCAGCAGCGGCTTTCACATCCATTGTTTCCTCCAGCTCGGTAAGTTCTTCATCCCGGCGAGTGTAACATGAATGTTTCTGATTGGAAATTGTCGCCGCCGGATTTGAGGCCGTGCGGCGACACTTGGATCAGCGGCGGTTCTGCTTCATGGCCGACTGGATTTCGCGGTTGCTGTCGCGTTCCTTCTCGGTGGCGCGCTTGTCGTGCTGTTTCTTGCCCTTGGCCAGGCCGATCTCGCATTTCACGCGGCCGCCCTTGTAGTGCAGATTGAGCGGCACCAGGGTATAGCCGGCGCGCTCGACCTTGCCGATCAGCTTGTCGATTTCTTGACGATGCAGCAAGAGTTTGCGCGTGCGCACCGCTTCCGGGTGGATATGGGTGGACGCCGTCGGCAGTGCGCTGATGTGCGCGCCAAACAGGTACAGTTCCTTATCGCGGATGGTGACGTAGGCTTCCTTGATCTGCACACGCGTATCGCGGATCGCCTTGACTTCCCAGCCCTCGAGCACGAGGCCCGCTTCATAGCGGTCCTCGATGAAATAGTCGTGAAAGGCTTTACGGTTATCGGCAATGGTCATGAGTGGTAAATATGCGCAGGTCGGTTAAACTACGGTTTTCGCGCGGGGCGCGGCAATCCAACATCATAGCAAACGGTTACGCAATGGCAGTAGTTCACAAGTCGGTATTTCTGGGATACAGCGCGGAACAAATGTTCGAGCTGGTCGCAAAGGTCGAAGATTATCCCAAATTTTTGCCCTGGTGTGGTGGCGTTGACATTCGCGAGCGCAGCGAAGACAGCGTGGTCGCCAGCGTCGGCATCCATTACCGCGGCATCCGCCAGCATTTCACGACCGCCAACACCAACACCCGGCCCAGCCTGATCAAGATGAAGCTGGTCGACGGTCCTTTCAAGACCCTGGACGGCACCTGGGCCTTCAAAGCCCTGCGCGACGACGCCTGCAAGGTCGAACTCGACCTGCACTATGAATTTTCCAGCCGCCTGCTGGAACAGGTGGTCGGCCCGGTATTCGGCATGATCGCCAACAGCATGGTCGACTCCTTCTGCAAGCGCGCCGAGACGGTGTATGGCTGAACATATGGCTGAGAAGATCAAGATCAGCGTCTGCTACGCCCACCCCGAATCGGCCCTGCTGCGCGCGCTGGAAGTGGACGAAGGCACGACCATCGGCCAGGCCATCGAAATGAGCGGCGTGCTGCAGGACGCGCCCGACATCAACCTCGTCACCATGGCCGTCGGCATCTACGGCAAGAAAAAGACCCTCGACACCGTGCTGCAAGCGCGCGACCGCATCGAAATCTACCGCCCCCTGATCGCCGACCCCAAAGACGCCCGCCGCCGCCGCGCCCGCAAACCCGCCTAACTCCAGCGCGCCGACAGCTGAGCCCGTGTCCACCTTGGGGTCAGACCCCAATCGGACACGGGCTCAGCATTAAAAGTGGGCTTATTTGCAGCCCGAGGCCAGCATTTGCTGGTTGCGCTTGATTTGCTGGGCGCGCTGCTCGTCGCTGATGAAGCTGCGGCCGCCGTTCTTGTCGTAGTTGGCGGCGCGCTCGCCCGATTCGAGCACGCGCTGGTTGGCGCGGATGCTGTCGCAGTTCTTGGCGTTGTCGGTTTGGCGCTCGGTTTCTTCCCGGGTTTTTTGTTCGGCCGCCGCCGCTTCGGTGCGGCGCTTGTTGTAGTCGGCGTTGCGTTCGGCGAGCGTGGGCTTGGCTCTGGGCTTGTTGTCCGGCGCCGGCGCGGCTTCTCCCTCGGCGGTTGGCGCTTCGTCGGCGGCAGGAGCGGCCGTCAGCGGCTCCGGCATCTGGCCGCGCGGCGCTTTGAGGATACGGCTGTTTGGTACGGCGGGCGGTGGCGGCTGGTCGGACAGCTGCTTGACGCCGCGTTCATTCAGCCATACCCATTGCGCCTGGGCCAGCGCGGGCCAGCAGAGCAGGGCGGCCAGCAGGGCGGCGCCATGCGCCGCAAACGCCTGTCTACTGGCGGGAAACCGTTTGCCTGGAGTGGATTTCATCATCGTTCTCCGAGATACTCTGCCCCCGATTTCGCCACGAATGCCGGCGGCTGTCAACGAGCGATGCGTGCGCGGCAAACTTGTATAATTGCCAGGGTCTGGCGCAGGCCGGGCTTTCTCTCAACCGGGATAAAGGAGTATCCATGCGTTTAGCCTCATTGTTGGCGTCTTGCCTGGCCCTGGGCTTGCAGGCGGCGCCGGTTCGCGCCGAGACTCCCGCCTCCACTCCGCCGTTGAAGGAAAGGCTGCTTCAATTCTATAAGGAGTTCTTCCCCTTCGGTTATACCGATCCGATTTCGGTCAGCCGCTTTGACCATGGCAGCGTGAACGTCTGCAACTCCTTGAGCCATGGCTGTTCGGTCGTGACCCTGCCAGGCCCGGTGAATAGGGCGAAACGCTTCGTGCCCGGCCCTTTCGTTGAGGGTGCCGCCGCCAGCTGGCTGGCGCTGGACCACCAGGACTCCTATCTATGCTCGGTGGCGGAAGGCGAGCGTGCCGCCACCTGCGCCAGGATGGCGGGCTTTTCCGCCAGCGGCGTCCATATCAACTTCATGCGTCGCCATATCGTGCCCATCTTGCACTTCAGCTCATCGAGCGATTCGGACCAGTTTGTCGCCAAGTACGCCAAGTCCTTCTACGTAAGCCTGGCCAAAGCCGCCGAGCTGCTGAAACTGCACATGGCGGAGAACAAGCCCGCCGCCTTGGTCGGCATGCTGCCCGCGAGGCAGGTTCTGTTTGATGTTCCCGGCGCGGCGCCCCAGCCCGAGGACGGCAATGGCGGCGCCTGGGAAGTGCCGGTTGGCAGCGGCAGCGAGACCAGCGTGGAGGAGGAGGGCGTCAGCTGAGTCTTGACCTGCAGGCGCAATATGGACGAAAACGCAAAGCGCCGGCGCAAAGTGAAATCTGACATGGTTTTGGACAGGAAGCCCGGCCTTCTGTATAATTCACTTTTGCGCCGATAGGAAATGTACTATGCGTCTACTTCAAAAAGCACTCACCTTCGATGACGTGCTCCTCGTCCCCGCGTATTCGAATGTTCTGCCTGCCGATACGTCCCTCCGCACTCGCCTGACCCGAAATATCTCCCTGAATATCCCGCTGCTGTCCGCCGCAATGGACACCGTGACGGAAAGCCGTCTGGCGATTGCCATGGCTCAGGAAGGCGGCATCGGCATCATCCACAAGAACCTGAAACCGAAAGACCAGGCCCGCGAAGTGGCCCGCGTAAAACGTTTCGAAGCCGGCGTACTGCGTGACCCAATCACCATCCCACCGGATATGAAGATCCGTGAAGTCATCAAGCTCACCGAGCAGTATGGCATCAGCGGCTTCCCTGTGGTGCAAGGCAAGGAAGTAGTCGGCATCATCACCAACCGCGACCTGCGCTTCGAACAGGAGCTGGACGCCGAAGTGCGCGCCAAGATGACCCCGCGCGAAAAGCTGGTGTACGTTTCGGAAGACGCCGACACCAACGAAGCCAAGCGCCTGATGAACAAGCACCGCCTGGAGCGCGTGCTGGTGGTGAACGACGCCTTCGAACTGCGCGGCCTGATCACCGTCAAGGACATCCAGAAATCCACCGAACACCCGAACGCCTCGAAAGACCAGCACGGCAAGCTGCTGGTCGGCGCGGCCGTCGGCGTGGGCGCCAAGGATGAAGAGCGCATCGACCTGCTGGTCGCCGCCGGCGTGGACGTGCTGGTGGTCGACACCGCCCACGGCCACTCGCAAGGCATTCTCGATCGCGTCAAGTACATCAAGACCAAGTACCCGCACGTGGACGTCATCGGTGGCAATATCGCCACCGCCGCCGCCGCCAAAGCGCTGGTGGAATACGGCGCCGACGCGGTGAAAGTGGGCATCGGTCCAGGCTCCATCTGCACCACCCGCATCGTCGCTGGCGTGGGCGTGCCGCAGATCACCGCCATCGCCAACGTGGCCGCGGCGCTGGAAGGCACCGGCGTACCATGTATCGCCGACGGCGGCATCCGCTTCTCGGGCGATATCTCGAAAGCGCTGGCAGCCGGCGCCTCGACCGTGATGATGGGTTCCATGTTCGCCGGCACCGAAGAGGCGCCGGGCGAAGTGATCCTGTACCAGGGCCGCAGCTACAAGTCCTACCGCGGCATGGGTTCCCTGGGCGCGATGAGCGACGGCTCGGCCGACCGCTACTTCCAGGACGCCACCATGAAGGCCGACAAATTCGTGCCGGAAGGTATCGAAGGCCGCGTCGCCTACAAGGGCAGCGTGCTGGCCATCCTGTTCCAGCTGGTGGGCGGCGTGCGCCAGTCCATGGGCTACTGCGGTTGCGCCACCATCGACGAGCTGCGCGAGAAAGCTGAATTCGTCGAGATCACCTCGGCCGGCATGCGCGAATCGCATGTGCACGACGTGCAGATCACCAAGGAAGCCCCGAACTACCGTTCGGAATAAGCCTTCCTTCTAGGCCGGCGGCGGGTTTGCAACCCGCCGGCAGATGCGGCACCGCCGCCGGCGCTTTTACTTCGCAGTTTTCTAATCTGGCCTCTACGCATCCATGCACTCTAAAATCCTCATCCTCGATTTCGGCTCCCAGGTAACCCAGCTGATCGCGCGCCGCGTGCGCGATGCCGGCGTGTTCTCCGAAGTCTATCCTTACGACGTCAGCGACGAATTCGTGCGCAACTACGGCGCCTCGGGCATCATCCTGTCCGGCAGCCACAACTCCACGCTCGAAGGCGATTCCCCGCGCGCGCCGCAAGCCGTGTTCGAAGCCGGCGTGCCGGTGCTGGGCATCTGCTACGGCATGCAGACCATGGCGGCCCAACTGGGCGGCAAGGTGGAAAATGGCCTGGTGCGCGAATTCGGCTACGCTGAAGTGCGCGCCCGCAGCCACACCAAGCTGCTGACCGGCATCAACGACTTCGTCACCGACGAAGGCCACGGCATGCTGAAAGTGTGGATGAGCCACGGCGACAAAGTGCTGGAAATGCCGGCCGGCTTCAAGCTGATGGCCAGCACCGACAGCTGTCCGATCGCGGCGATGGCCGACGAAGACCGCGGCTTCTACGCCGTGCAGTTCCACCCCGAAGTGACGCACACCGTGCAGGGCAAGGCCATTCTGGGCCGCTTCGTGCACGAGATCTGCGGCTGCAAATCGGACTGGAATATGCCCGATTACATCAGCGAAGCGGTCGAGAAGATCCGCGCCCAAGTCGGTACGGATGAAGTGATCCTGGGCCTGTCCGGCGGCGTCGATTCCTCCGTGGCCGCAGCCCTGATCCACCGCGCCATCGGCGACCAGCTGACCTGCGTCTTTGTCGACCACGGCCTGCTGCGCCTGAACGAAGGCAAGATGGTGATGGATATGTTCGCGAAGAACCTGGGCGTGAAAGTGATCCAGATCGACGCGACCGAACAGTTCATGGGCCACCTGGCCGGCGTCACCGATCCTGAGCAGAAGCGCAAGATCATCGGCCGCGAATTCGTCGAAGTGTTCCAGGTGGAAGCGGGCAAGCGCTCGAATGCCAAATGGCTGGCGCAAGGCACCATCTACCCGGACGTGATCGAATCGGCCGGCAAGGGCAAGAAGGGCCAGACCATCAAGAGCCACCACAATGTGGGCGGCCTGCCGGAAACCCTGAACCTGCAACTGCTGGAGCCACTGCGCGAACTGTTCAAGGACGAAGTGCGCAAGCTGGGCGTGGCCCTGGGCCTGCCGCACGATATGGTGTATCGCCATCCCTTCCCAGGTCCAGGCCTGGGCGTGCGCATCCTGGGTGAAGTGAAGAAGGAATACGCCGACCTGCTGCGCCGCGCCGACGCCATCTTCATCGAAGAACTGCGCAACACGCCTTACGAAGCGGTGGCAGTGGAGGGCGCCGATCCCGACAACGTGCCGAAGAACTGGTACGACGCCACCAGCCAGGCCTTCGCCGTCTTCCTGCCGGTGAAATCGGTGGGCGTGATGGGCGACGGCCGCACTTACGACTACGTGGTGGCGCTGCGCGCCGTGCAAACCCAGGACTTCATGACCGCGCACTGGGCCCACCTGCCGCACTCGCTGCTGGGCAAGGTATCCAACCGCATCATCAATGAAGTCAAAGGCTTGAACCGCGTGGTGTACGACATCTCGGGAAAGCCGCCTGCGACGATCGAGTGGGAATGATTCTTCATCCGGCTGCCTAGCGCAGCACGCGGCAAGAAGACCATCGAAACCCCTGATTTATCAGGGGTTTTTTTTATTTTGACGTGGCGAGAACCGGCGGGGAGCGGCAGGGGCAAGCCCGGTTTGTTGATGGTATCGCCAATGGTATCGCGTGACGCTGGCGAAGACGGTACGGCGATACCATCAGCCCGACCGCTTGGAGTTGATGGTATCAAAATCGTGTAAGTAGCTGATTCAAAAGAAAAAAACCGCGCTGTTCATCACGTTTTTCGTTGATGGTATCTGCGACCCCAAAATGACCAAAAACGCCCCGAAAGCGGACATTTTTAGGTGCGCTAACTTATTGATTCATTGGGGGAAATTGGCAATCTGATGGTATTAATTTTGAGAGGCGTAAAATGTTGACTGATAGCAAGCTTCGCAGCCTGAAACCGGGGCCGCAGGCGTACAAGGTGGCTGACCGCGATGGGCTGTATGTGACGGTGCTCGTTTCGGGCACCTTGTCGTTCCGTTTGAACTACCGGATCAATGGGCGTCAGGAGACTTTGGTACTGGGGCGCTATGGCTCGGGTGGGTTGAGCCTGCTGGAGGCGCGCGCGAAACTGGGGGAGGCCAGAAAGCTCCTTGCCGCCGGTATCTCGCCCCGGCTGCACAAGCAGCGGGTCCGCCAGCGCCACCAGGCCGAGGAGACCTTTGGCCAATGGGCCGAACGCTGGCTGACAACCTACCGCATGTCGGAATCGACCCGCGATATGCGCCGCGCCGTCTACGAGCGCGATCTGCGCGAACCCTTTGCTCGCCTGCTGCTCAAGGAGATCACGCATGAAGAGCTGCGCGCGTTGTGCGACACCATTGTGGCGCGCGGGGCGCCGGCCACCGCGGTGCACGCGCGCGAGATTGTGATGCTGGTGTTTCGCCATGCCGGGCAGCGTGGGCACGAGCATCCCAATCCGGCCGATAAGGTGCCGCCATGCTCCATTGCCACGTTCCAGCCGCGCGACCGGGCCTTAAGCGCCACCGAGATCGGCTGGTTGTACGCATACCTGGAAAAGGTGCAAAGCGCGCCAACGCTACGCCTGGCGGTGAAGCTGCTGCTCTTGACCATGGTCAGGAAGTCCGAGCTGACCGATGCGACCTGGGACGAGATCAATTTTGCCAGCGGCATCTGGACCATTCCGGCCGAGCGCATGAAGCGGCGCAACCCGCACAACGTCTATCTGTCGCGCCAGGCTGCCGACATCTTCATCGCTTTGCGCACATGCGCCGGTGGCTCGCGCTACGTGCTGCCCTCGCGTTACGACACCAGCCTGCCGATCTCCAATGCGACGCTGAACCAGGTGACGACGTCGGTGTCGCGCATGGCGCGGGCGGCGGGCCGCCCGCTGGCCGCATTCTCGCCCCATGACTTGCGGCGCACGGCCTCGACCTTGCTGCATGAGGCGGGCTTTAATACCGACTGGATCGAGAAGTGCCTGGCCCATGAGCAGCGTGGCGTGCGGGCGGTGTACAACAAGGCCGAATACGCGGACCAGCGCCGCGGCATGCTGCAGGAGTGGGCCGATATGATCGATCGCTGGGTTACGGCTTCTTGAGTCCAGGTGCGGCCTGCGGCACGGCGGCGGCCTGCTGCGCGGCGATCCAGGCGTCGACTTCATCGAGGTCCCAGGCCACCGAGCGCGTGGTGATGGAGAAGCGCTTGGGGAACTTCCCGCAGCGCTCCAGTTCCAGGATTGTGCGCTCACCCAGCGGCACTTTCTGCAGCAGCTGCTTGCGTTTAATGAGCACCCGGCCGGGCGTCAGCATGTCGGTGGTAGTGAGAGTGCGGGTATCCATGGTGCGTCAAGCTCCTGCGTGAACGGTTGAAGGAATGGATGCGATGCGCTTCCAGTTGGCGCCTCGGCATGCCTGCTGTTGCGCATCGGTGAGCGCTTCTATGCTCGGCCGGGGCATGGATCCAGTCCATACAAAAGCGGAAGCGGCCAGAGGGGATTTCGGCGGTGGGAGGCGATCCTACTGACAAAGGTGGACACTGAGACGCTGGCTGGCGCCAAGGGCCTCTTCCGTGATCGGCGCCGTGATGTAGTTATGCCCCCCTTTGCAGGCGCTAAGGGATCAAGTTAGGCAATAGGTATAAATAAAGCTCGGAATTCTGGAAGGGATATGGCAATATTTCCTGTGTGACACCAGTCTTGCAGGAATGTTAAATGACCATCATCGCTGAAATTGCAAAGTGGGTAAGTCAACAACCAGCTTGGATTAATGTCCTCAAAGAGCAGGCAGCTGCTGCTCGAAGGGCGCGCTGGACGCAAACAATGACTTTGAGGCATATAACGACAAGGCCCGCCAGCTTTACCGGAGCATGCGAGACACATGGGAGCTCGTTGTTGAAGACCTCTTATTCAATGCGTCGGTAAAGCGCTTTAAGCGTTCGATAAACACGCAACAACTGCTTAAGGTGGAAGTGGGCGACGATGACATCAAGGAAGTTTTTGGCGGCATGACGCGTTGTTCGATGTTCACGCATGAAGGTGGTGCTGAAGACCCACCTCCACTACCTTCCCCCGATGATTTGGACCAAGACCTTACTGCGCTGACCGAGACAGTCGAGCGTATGAAGAGCCGCTCTGACGACGTGGAGAGACGTCGAAAGGAAAAAGGAATTTTTGCTTAGCCAGAGATTTTTTTAGTTTGTTTTGTGAGGGAGGCGCAATGGCGGAACAGGCAGTCAAAGAAGATGGTGGCTCAAAGCAAAGCGGTGCCTTTGCTGTCTTTGATAAGTTCTTCGAACTAAAGTGGGTTGTTAGGGTCAGTGCAGCAGTGTTGTTTGCGGAGACAGCATTGATGCTGGTGAAAGGCGCGAGCCTCTATTCCTTCAAATGGGAGAGTGCAAATTGGGCAGCCGACACCGGCAATCTGCTTCTTGCCGCTGTTGCGTTAGGACTGACCGTTTCGGCAGTCTTGCCTATCGGCGAGGCACTGATTTCGTTTGGCATTTGGTACATTCGGACATCGCTGACCAACGATCGTGAAGTTGATCTGCCAAACTATGTAAAGATCGAGCAGCTTCGGGAAAAAGCGGATCGGGAGCAAAGCGCATATCTGCTTGCGAAGGTCAAAGAAAAAGAAGCCAGCGTTGCTCGGAATGTCGAGTCGATGGAGAAGGCTGGTAATGCCTCGTTCCAGTGCCTCGTCCTATATGCGATCAATCACTATGTGGGCCAACTTGGGACGCAGTCAAGTATCCAGCACATTTTGAATACGCCATATCATGGCTTGGCAGTGGCGTTTCTGCTTTGTGTTGGTCTTATATTGCTGATTTTGTGCTGGTTCTCTTGGTGGCGGGAATACAGTCCTGCAATATGGATCAAGGATGTTGAATTGTACGAAGAATTGCAGAAGCAGGCGAAGGAGAAGCAAGATCGCCTATCCCTCGCGGCAGGTGGGCCTGTTTCGAATTTCATCGTTCGTTGAGCAAGGGAGACACAATGCCGCCACCAAAGCTGCGCCATTGCATCCATTGCAAAAGGCGAACTGTCCACGAGCAGGATGGCGATCAGCTTCGCTGCTCGCAGTGCGTGCCGATTGTCCAGAGTGACAAACTTCAAAGCACTTCAACTGGCGGTGGAGTTGTTGCGGCGCTGCGCCTGTGGGTGGAGTATCCGCATGCTGCGAATTGTTGCTTCTTTCATGTCCTGAAAGGCGTCGCTAAATTTTGGCTGTTTATTGTGGTGTTTGCGCGTGTCTTCGAGTACGGATTCTGGACGTCGGCGACTGTTGTGGCAGTTGGATTTTTTGCGATCGATTGTTTCGGCCCACGAGGGCGAGATAAGATCGTCGCTAAAGAGTTTGGGCGGCAATTTTGGGCCACTTTGCTCTCGCGTTAATAGTTTTAGAAAGCCCACGATTGATGGATAAGTTGAATGCTGCAGTGAAGGCCGCTGGCTTTGATCCCGATGCTTTAGATTTGCCGCTACTGGCTGGTGCGCTGCTTCAGATCAAGCAGTGGGCTGACAATGAAGCCCACCTATCCGGTTTGAAAAGGCAAAGCATTTGCCCAGGACTGAGAGAGACCGGTAACCGATTGTTCGCGTCCAAACAATCTGGCAGTTGACCTACACCTAGTTATGAATGAACTCGACGTAATCAAATCCATACCACCTGACGTTGCCAAAGCAGCGTACGATGACCTTGTGTCTCCGGCCCTAAAGGAGACGGGCAAGATAGGCGAAGACCTCATGAAGACGGTTCGCTTAGTTCTCTTCCCCCTGCAATTTACCGCGGCTCTTCAAGATCGCCTTGCTAGACATTTTCGTAAATCCATCGAACGCGTGCCCGTGGAGAGACGAGTTGCCGTGCGAGTGCGGATGGCAAGATCGTGGACATCTCAATCGCTTCGGACGGTCTGCTGCAAGCAACCGTGCGGAATCACCGCTACGGCTGGCTGAAGGATCATCCGAGTTCGGCACTTAGCGTTAATATTAAATGAGGCATTGGATGAAAAAAATAAAGATGAGGCGTGTGACGCAGGTTCAGAAAGTAGCAATCCGTCGCCCCGGTATTACGCTCGAACATCTGGAGGACCTTGCGGGCATTGATGCCGATGCGCGGCAAGCCTTCCGACATAACAGACGTGCAGATGTTCGTGACCGAACTGGGACGGAAGGCCCTGATCCCGAACTGGTCGCCGAGCGTATTCGTCATGTCTGTTACAGCTTTATCGAATGGCGAGTGAAGATGGGCGAGCTGTGCATTCTGCAGTGAAGCTTTTGAAATCGAACAGGGTGTGTGATCGGAGGAATGGGATGGGATGGCTCAAAAAATGGTGGGGGCAAGACGACGCTGATTTTAATGAGTACCTTGGCCTGCCATATCAACACCCGCATTGGTCAGCTCGCGCGGTCCGTTCCTGTCTGGGTTTCTGTTCGCGGGAGTGGAAATGGCTAATCGGGGCAACGATTGCCGTCGCCGGTTTGGCCGTCAAAGTCTTCTCATGAAGCTCCGCGTGGCACAACCGGTTACATGACGGCACAAGAAGCACAACGGGACATCAGTCATTACCTGATGCACCGGTATAACTGGATAGGGCCACATCAGTTCAACCAGGGACAGGCACCGGCCGTCGCCGAAGAAAAACTTAACGTAGTGTCCGGGACGGGTTGACCACTACACACTGCCTTTGCTTTCGCTGGCCGCAACGAGTTCGCTCTCCCGTTGTCGACGCTCAGCATAGTTGTTTGTGGCGCGGCGGGCGCGTGCTTGCTAAGAAAATCGAAAGCCTGACATCGGCGTAAGCCGCCTGTCTGAGCTAGTGTTCATTGATGTGTTCAGGACTACTGCTTAACCCGAAAAGGTCATCAAGCTGCGAAAAGCAGTTGCTCCGGTAATGGTCGAGCTTGTCCGCTCGGAGGTATAAGCTATCTTTCCGGTACGCTGCGGGGGACAGGAGAAGATAGCGATCGATGTTCTGATTTTCCAGGTCCATCAGCCCGCACAGGACGAAGTCGGCGGGGGCGCCGCTGTTCAATGGGATGCGCCAGCGCCGCCAAGCGTCAGGACACCGTCGGTACGAGGCAACCGATACTTTCACCGACAGGGCATCATTGAAGCGCACCACATTCCAGACCTCAGTCCGTTGAATCGTCGCACCGGCTTGCCGTGCATGTGCCGTGACAGCGGCCAGCAGGGCGTCGACGTGCTGGTGCATGCTCAGAATGCCCAGCGCCCCGCTGGCCGTATGCTGCAGCGGCAAGCCGGCTGCCACATAGGCTTGTACGTAGCTGCCAAACAGTCGCCGGATCCAAACCTTTCCCGGCAACGACGACGTTCGGCAGAGCGCAGCGTTGATCTTGCCATGGCGCGCAAAGACCGCGCGCAGCTGTGCCAGCACAGCCTCCCTGTCCGGTCCCTCGGCGCGCCGCTTCCGGATCTGCTGCGCCAGCGCAAAGGTGGCCTGGCTGACCATGGGGGTGATCGCCTCAGTGCAGCGTACCCAGAGCTGCTCGGGGTTCGGGATGGCCTTGCTGCGCAGCCTGCGCGTGGTTTGGTTGAACACGATCTCGCCGCAATAGCGTGGGCTGGTCAGAATGCGGCGGACAGTGGCGGTATCCCAGGGACGGCCCATATGATTGAGTAGACCCTCCGCCCGCAACTGTGCCGCAATACGGGTGTCGCTCCAGCCATCCTCCGTGTACAACCGATAGATGCGGCAGACCAGCGCCACTTCGTCCGGGCTGCCGTGACGCAGCGCGACACGATCGGTGGCAGCTGGCTTGCGTTCTCCATACGCGAGCGGCGTCCGTGCCTGCCCATCCTGGGCGACCGGGACGCGGCATAGGCCATAGCCGGGCCGCCCTCCCTGCTTGTAGCCCAAACGCGCAAAGCGGCATTGCGCCAGCAGCACTTTGGTCCCCAGTTCCCGGCTGTATTCGGCCGCCATGATGCGCTTGACCCCTTTCAGCAGGGCGTTCAGCGGTGAACCGTCGTCGATAAACTGTTCGGCGCAATACACCACCTGCACGCCAGCCTGGCGGCAGAGGAATTCGTAATAGGCGCTTTCATCAATATCCTGGAAGCGCCCCCAGCGGCTGACGTCATACACCAGCACCAGCTCGAAGTCGGCCGCACCGGACTGCACGTCGGCCAGCAGTCCTTTTAGTCCCTCCCGGCCATTGATACGCAGGCCGCTTTTCCCCGCATCGGCATACATCATGACGATCTCGATATCGTGCGCTTGCGCATACTCGTTCAGCATGGCGCACTGGTGCTGGATCGAATGGTCCTGCGGTGCGCTTGACATGCGGACATAGACGGCGGCGCGACGCCGCTGTCCCTTGGCTGTTGGCGTGGGCATTGGCTGATCGTTCATCTCTCGCTGCCTTGTGGGTAACCCATGCGTGGAAGTGCTGGGAATGCCGGTGCCGTCACGGGGCGCCGGTTGCCGAACCGCTGTCAGGAAGTACGGGACGATGGTCGATTTTGCCAGGAATGACGCGGCGTGATTCTCTCCAATGTCAACGGTATGTCGCAGGCGGTAGTGAGCCTGGACGATAGACAACCCCGCGCCGCAAGCTTAGCCAAATGCCCGGTGGTCCTACGTGATTATCTGAGAGTATTTCATTGATTCATTGGTCTATGCTAAGCGGGTGACGCAACGTTCTCGGACCTGGCGCAGTGAAGGCACCGCCCTTGTTATGACGGCGCCGCGTGGCTTGGCATTCGTGGGCTACTGGATTTGCCCGAGTGACAGTTTTCTATATCGAGGCCATCGCATGATTCTGCAGAGTCTACTGATGCAATCCCGGCGCCTCGGCCCCAAGGACCCCTCGGTTAAGCGTCTCACCGGTATCTTTGTCGTCCTCGTCTGCCTGTCCTTGCTGGTGGTTGAAGGGTGGTTGACGTGGCGCGCGCGCACCATCCAGTTGGCGCAATCGGAAGTGGCCACGGCGAATCTGGCCCAAGCGGTGGGCCAGCATGCCTATGACACGATCAAGGCGGCGGACACCGTCTTGGTGGGCTTGGTCGAACGCATCGAAAGCGACACGCCCTCGGATATCGACTACGAGCGTACCCATCAGTTGCTGGTGCAACGTGTTGCGGAGCTGCCGCAACTGCATGGCATTTTTGTCTATGGGGCCGATGGCAGTTGGCTGGTGAACTCGCAGCCTGTGCTGCTCAAGAACCAGAACAACGCTGACCGGGAGTATTTCAAATTTCACCAGGCACATCCGGATCTGGGGCCACATATCGGCGTGCCGGTGCGCAGTAAATCCACGGGGGAGTGGATCTTGCCCGTCTCGCGGCGTATCAATGCTCCCGATGGCGCGTTCGCTGGGGTGGTGCTGACGACGATCAGAATGGACTATTTCATCGAGTTCTACCGGCGCTTTGATATTGGCAAGAGCGGGGCCATTCTGCTGGCGCTGGACAACGGCACCATGCTGGTGCGTAGGCCCTTCACTCAGAAGGCCTTTGGTCGGGACATTTCTAAGCTGCCGCTCTTTCGGGATCATCTCCCCAAAGCGCCCGTCGCGACGGTGACCTTCACTTCCGGGCAGGATGGCATAACACGAGTGAATAGCTATCGGCGCCTGAAGCAATACCCACTGGTGGTGTCCGCCGCGCTGTCCAAGGATGAAATTCTCGCCAAGTGGCGTGCCGACGCCTATCTGAATGGCGCAACGGTGGGCTTACTGGTGATCGCGTTCGGTCTGTCGGGATTCCGCTTGATCAAACAGATTGGTCTGCGGATTCAAGCGGAGGCCGAATTGGTCAAGGCGCGCGATTCACTGGAGGCGCTCAATCAGACTCTGGAACGGCTAGCGATGCAAGATGGGTTGACTGGCCTGGCCAATCGGCGCCAATTTGATACTTCGCTCAGCAGTGAGTTTAGCCGGGCGATGCGCGATGCCAGCTCGCTGGCGCTGATCATGATCGATGTCGATTGCTTCAAGCAGTACAACGACATCTACGGCCACGCCGCCGGTGATGAGTGCTTACGGGCCATCGGGAAGGTGGTGAGCGATAGCAAACACCGGCCTGGTGACCTGGCCGCACGTTATGGCGGTGAAGAGATGGCGGTGCTGTTGCCGGGGGCAGATGTGGACGGGGCGATGCGCGTGGCTGAAAATATCCGGGCCGCGATTGCGGCGTTGAAACTGGAGCATACAGGTAACAGCACGGGGTTGGTTACTGTGAGTGCCGGAGTGGAAGCGTTCGCCCCCGCGCGGCTGCGCAGTGAGCCGATTGATTTGGTGATTGCTGCCGACAAGGCGCTCTATCAGGCGAAGCACAGCGGAAGAAACAAGGTCTGCATTTCCCCGCTAAACGACACCTCCACGCCAGAAATCGTATTGGCATGACGTGATGCCGGAAGGCGTACACACAAGCAGGCCCTCCTAAGCCCGCGTGACGGCATGGCGCCGAATGCCGGTGTGGCAAGCCCGGTGAGGGATACGGTGAAAGTTTGATATGGCGTTAACAGAAAACGATGCAGTATTGATACTGTCTTTATGGGGTAATCAGTATCCTACCGGACGCTGACGGCAGATCGCTGTCATGATGAACGGAGAGATACATGTTCGAACTTAACAAGGTGTACAGCCGTGATGATATCCATGCGGCTGTAGGTGGCAATAAGGCGTCCTTTCTGCCGGCATATCGGGGAAAAATTGTCGCGGCCTGTCTGCGCGCGGAGTTAAATCCCAGAGCGCCCGAATACATCGTATGCAATAGCGGCGCTGCGGCGCGTGCTGCAGGCTATACGCTGTCCCGGCAGATGGAGCCAGTTCCGGTATTCATTCGTCAGGAACCGGACCGATACCGATTCGCCGGCCATTTCGCCGTGCAGGAGTCGTACACCACGCCGGCCGACTGCATCCCCTTCATCCAGGGGACTGGTTTTACCACCCAGCAGATCTCGCGTGTGATCAGGATGTGTCCGCAACGGTAAGCCCCGAATGCGGATGCAGACGGACTTGGCAGGACAGCCCGCTGCCTCGCTTATGCCAGCGGCGGCGGAACGATGCCGTTTGCCGCGGCGTTGAGCTCGATGCCCGCTCTGAGTGGACGTATATTTTGGGGCGTCATGAGCAAGGCCGTCTAGCAGGCTTGCGCCGCCATGGCCCCTGAATGGATCATTGTGGCGCTAGCAGGGATGCCGGCGGATGTGGCGTGTTCGGCGACTGTCGTATCGCCTGCGCTGCGATGAGCACTGCAATTGTCCCAGCGCGGACAGGATCTCTGGTGCGTAGTCCGTCAGAAACGCCATCGTAAATACATGGCCATGGGTTGCTTCCAGTTGCCGCCAAAGGCGCTGGTATGCCGTCTTCATGGCCGGACTTAGTGGCGAGGGGGACGAGAACTGTTCCATGATCTCTCCTTGGTGTCTTTCCAGCATAGGTGGGGTACCATGGAGGGCATTGATCTGGCGCAAACATCGGGTGCGCGGATGCTTAGTGGCGTGTCGTCGTCGTGGTTTTGCTACTGCGGCGATCGGGCGTCGGGCGCGGCAGCGAACCAAAGTCGCGCAACTGCTCCCTGGGGCGCGACAGCACGCTCTCGATCAGGCATGGCGAGATGCCCGAGAGCAGGGCATAGGTAATGGATGCGCCTACGCCAAATGCTTCTCGGGTGAGCAGAGCAATGCCAATTTTCTCGGCCGTGTGTGCATCAAATCGCCTGGTCATAATGAGAGACTATGCCAGAATGGAAAATGGCAGTGCTACGGTCAAGTGTGAATGGCGTGCGGAAACACGGGAGCACGCCGTGTTGATCCTTGATGCCCCTATTTGAGCCGGTGCACCGTGAGCCGTTGCGCGTGGCCGGGCAGGATGACTTCAAAGGTATGGTGGTTGCGCCGGATGGCAGTCTCGCCGGTTGTGAGCGCAAAACGCTGTGAGGTTGATCCGGTGCGGGCACCCGCGCATGCGGCAGGGGAAGCGTCCCAGGACTGGATGATGACCATCTGGTAGCGCCGTTGCGAGGCATCCTGGACAGTAAATTGCTGAATGACCATTTCATGTTGGCGCATGGCTTCTCCCTGCCGGTGTCGGCGTGGCTGGCGACGAATGGCCAGGAACAGGATATGCGATGTGGCGATGCGGCGTGCCGCTTTCCAGGAAGGTGGGGTGCGCAACCGTCGCTGGCAGTGCATGCTCGCTTGCCTGCTTGCACTATTGAACCATGAAACGCGATGCGGCGGCTTGATGAAAATCAAGCAGTGGCGTTATCGCTGCACAGAAGGGGAGGGTGAGGCGATGTCTTATGGCTGGCGACACAGAACTGTCTTTTCCCCATGCTTGCTGCCTTGCCACCCTGGCCGGAACGATACGGCGTGGACGGGATATCCTCGTGCTGGCCGGGCCGTTTTGTGCCAAACGGTACCGGGGCGCGGTGAGGCGATAGCAGGACCAGGTCGCACCGCGTACGCCGATGCGTAAGACCCCATCCAAGGAGCCGCTGGCCAAGCGTGCGGTAGCCTACGTGCGGATGTCCACCGAGCGGCAGGACCATTCCATTGGCCACCAACTGCAGCGCATTACGCAGTATGCCAGCGAGCACCATATGCAACTGGTCCGGGTCTATGCGGACGAAGGAAAAAGCGGGCTGGTGTTGGCTGGACGATCCGGACTGGCCAAGTTGATCCGGGAGGTGCACCGGGGCGATGCCGACTTCGAGGTGGTGCTGGTGTTCGACGTGAGCCGCTGGGGCCGGTTTCAGGACACCGACGAGAGCGCGCATTATGAATACGTCTGCCGGCGCGCGGGCATTCAGGTCGAGTACTGCGCGGAACCGTTTGCCAATGACGGCTCGCCACTCGCAGCCATGGTCAAAGGATTCAAGCGCGCGATGGCGGCCGAGTATAGCCGGGAACTTTCCGCCAAGGTGTTCGCCGCCCAGGTCCGGCTCTCGTCCGCCGGCTTTAAACCCGGTGGGATTGCCGGGTACGGGATCCGGCGCCTGGCGGTCGCAGGCGACGGCACCGCCAAACGCGTGCTGCAGGCCGGTGAACGCAAACCGGCATTGACGGACCGCGTGCTGCTCATTGCCGGTCCGGAGGAGGAGGTGGCGGTTGTGCGCCGGATTTATCGCTGGTACATCCACCAGCACCTGACGGACACGGCCATTGCCGCCAAGCTCAGCGCCCAGGGTGTGCCCAACTTCATGGGCGTGGCATGGCACCCGTCGCAGGTCAAGAGCATTCTCGTCAACGAAAAGTATGCGGGGGTGATGGTCTACAACCGCACCTCGCGCCGTTTAAGCACCAAGACGGTCCATAATCCCACCGCGCAATGGGTACGCCATGCATCGGGGCTGACACCGATGATTTCGCCGGCGATATTTCGACAGGCACAGAATGAGCGGATGCGCCGGCGCGCGCCGCGAAACTGGAACCACTTTCCGCAGCAGTTGCAGGCGCTGTATGCAAAGCACGGTCGGGTTTCCGCGGCGTTGATCGATGCCGACCCGCGTTTACCCAGCGCGCATGCTGTCAGAGCCCAGTTTGGCACCCTGGCCACCGCTTACGCGATCGCCGGCCTGCCGCTGGACAGCGTGTTCAAGTATGCCGTCACCCGTCATCGGGTGCGCGAGCAGCTCAAGCGGACGGTCAAGGCAGTGGAGGGCTTGGTTGAACGGGCTGGGAAGCGCTGGTGCCGGGAGGGCAGAATAGGGAACCTCGTCATTGATGGCTCGGTGCGCTTGACGGTGGTCGTTTGCAGGGCCAGGTTCGATGAGGATGGCCGCGTGCGCTGGAAGATCCCGCTCAGGCAAGCCATGCCGGCCGACTTTGTGTTGGCCGCCCGGCTCGATCAGCATAATGTGCATGTCTTTGACTACTTTTTGCTGGCGACGGCCGCGTTTTCCGCCCCCTATCTGCTGTGCCGTATCGAGCGGCCGGGAGAGTTTAGCGCTTATCGGTATCGGGAACTGGGTGCGATCTTTGGGCTGGCACACGATGGGCACCGCACCTTGCCCGGATGAGCCTGGGCGCGTGTGGCAGGCCTGCTCGTGGCCAGTATGGTGGGCGCGGCTCTAGCTGGGTAGTGCCTGTATATCGCCGGCGGCGACCAGGCTGCCGTCCTCATCGGGCGGCGCTGAGATTGGCTGCGGTGTTGGCGCCGGTGCGGCGTTCCGCGCCGGGAGGCTGGCGGGCGCCGCGCCGCTCTGTTTGGCCTGCACGGTGGTTGGGCGGAGGGCCGGAGTGGCGGGGATGGCAGCTTTCTTGTCGCCGTTTTGCAGGGCGGCGATGCGCCGTTCCAGACCTAGCCGCAGGGTACGGGCCGTGCTGGCGGCGCTGCGCACCGTGTTCTTGATCCGGGCCTTTTCGAGGCTCAACTGGCTGGTGCTCATCGCCTCGTCGATGCACAAGGTCTCCAGCATCGGCATGAGCTGGTCGACCTTGCCGATCATTTCGAGCAGGCGCCGGCCCAGCATTGAGAACACCTTCGCCTCAATGTTCAGCGGCTCCACGTCATAGCTCGCCAGGTTGAGGATGCCGTGCGCATGGCATTTCGCTTCCACGTCCGCCAGCACCCGGTTCAAACGGTTAAGACGGGTATCGAGCATGGTGCGTAATTCCTGCTCGACCTTGCCGATATCGTCGTCGGCCAGGCGCAGGCGCGCAAACACCGAGATAAAATGAAAATTCATCTGCGTCACGTCGAAGCAGCGCAGGTACAAGCGCTTGCCTTCGGGACTGGAGAGGAGGATGCCGATCTTGCGGCTGGCCGATTCGACGCGGGCGAAGTCGGCATTGGCCTGTCGGGCGATGAGCTTGCGGTTCGCCGCGCCATGATCACGGCGCACAATAATGGGGGATAAGGCGTGCTGTGGCATGGCGAGGCTCCTCGAAAAGACGCGGCAAGCCCCATGCTCTTGCAGGCGCCATGCCATGACAAGCCAAAAGCAGGGCGCGATGCGCTGTCATTCCAGTCCAGGAGCCAACTGCTGTTGCGCTGCCGCGCCCGATCGATCATCACGTCGGCAAGGTGATATGCGCTGGCGCTTGCCATGGAGGGCCAAGTGGGTGGTATGGCTTTTCGTCGTACGGGGACTGGCGGTGCCCATCTCGCCGCCTACAATACTGCGTAGCAGCTCCGCCCGCCTGATCAACCGGTGCGGCGGCATGGTTTCCTGACGGTAGCTGGCAGCCCGTCAAAACGGCATCGGCCGTGTAGTCAAGCCAGCCTCACAGCCGCCGGTAACACGTCCGGCACCTCTTCAATCCCCATGGGACAAGCATCCCATGTGGGTGATTGTCTCGTCTGTTCTACCCAGGGAGGCAATCATGAGGCAGTACCTATCGGGTGCTGCGCGCCGTGGCGGTATGCCATGCGTCCGCGCAGAAGATATCCTGACCGAACTGTTCGACGACGATGAGGCCGTCGAGTTCACCGAGGAAGAGGTGGTCCACCTGCATTGGTGGCTCCTGCAGAAGGTCAGGCTGCTCAGCAACGAAAACACGCCGCTGGCCGATAAGCTGGAGCTGGTGCGCTGGATCTTTACCGATCCCGAGCGCGATACCCGCCCTTTTTCTTTTGTTAATTGCCTGCGCGTGGTGTCGTGCAGTCCATTCTCGCGTTTGCCCTTTCTGGGCGCGCTCGACCCACAGGAAATCCGCGACTGGATCGGTGGGCAGTTGCGCGGCTGGATCGAAGCGAGCATCAGGCAGTACCCGGAATGGGTACGCCAGGAGGTCATGGCCAACCCGGCGTGGGTTGCCGATTGCCTGGCGAGAAATCCCCAATGGCTTAACGAGCAAATCCGGCGCCACGACCCGCGCCAGGACTTGTTTTCCTGACTGCTTGCGATGGTGGCCGTGTGACAGGGCACCGCGTGCAAGCGCATTTCATGGAAGGGAGCATCATGTGTGATAGGAAAAAATTGGCGCTGCGCCCCAGCCGGTGCTACCAGCAGGTGCAGAATCAGGATGAGCTCGATTACCTCATCAAGGAAAGTGAGTTGTTAACCGGTGGTCCCGGCCGCAAGTTCCACCTGCGCAGCCAGGAGCGGCAAGTCACCATTGCACTCGAGTGGGATGGCTACCTGATTGGCAACCTGAACCGGGGCGACCCGATCAAGCGGTTCTATCTGCCGCGCCGGTTGCTGCCGTTGGCCATGCTCGGTTACGTACTGCGCTCGGGCATGCTATTCACGCGGCGCCTGGCCGAATAAGGCCGGTGTACGGGCAGGAGGCATGCCATGAATGAACAACTGCGGGCACGCTTCGAGCGCGCACGGGAGCAGGCGACGGGCCGCTGGACGGGCTTGCTGCAGGCGCTGGGCGTGGCGGAGACGGTGCTGAACCGGCGCAACCAACCCTGCCCACTGGCAGGCTGCGGTGGCACCGACCGTTTTCAATACACCGACAAATATGGTGACGGCAATTATGTCTGCCGCGCCTGCGGGGCCGGTGGCGGCTTCAAGCTGCTGATGGGCTACTTCGGCTGGAACGCCACGACAGCCTTGCGGCATGTCGAGGTGTGGCTGGGGATGGTGCAGCTTGCCGCGCCGATCCCGCCGCCGGCGCGGGAGACGGCGCGCATGCTGCGTCGCCTCCTGGCCGAAAGCCAGCCCGTTGCGGCTGGCGACCATGTTGATCGCTACCTGTGCGGCCGCGGCCTGGGAATGGCCTGCTATCCGCAGGCGTTGCGCTGCCACCCGTCGCTGGCGTATTACGAGAGAGACGCGGCCAACGGCAAACCGGTCCTGGTCGGCCGTTACGCCGCCATGGTGGCCCGTGTGCAAGACCGTCACGGCGCCACAGTGTCCCTGCACCGGACCTATCTGGAACAGGGGGCCAAGGTACAAGGGCGCAACGCCAAGAAGCTGCTGGGCGACGGCATGCAGGGCGGCGCGATCCGCCTGGCACCGGCCGGCGAGGAGCTGGCGGTGTGTGAAGGCATCGAAACCGGTCTGGCCATTTTCAAGCGCACCGGCCAACCGGTGTGGATCGGCATCTGCGCCGGCAATCTGGAGCGGCTGTGGATACCGGAGCAGGTGCGGCACTTGCGCATTTACGGCGACAACGATGCCGACGCGATGTTTGACGGCCAGGCCGCCGCGTATGGCCTGGCACGCAGTTTCATGAAGGAGCGGCAGCGCAGCATCAACCGGCGCGCCGAAGTCTTCATTCCCCGTGCCGGTGGCGCTGACTGGGCCGATGTGCTGACCCAACATGCGGCGCCAGTGATGCAGGCGGCGTGAGGACGGTGTAACACTGGCAGCTCTGCCAGAGCAGGGTGTGCATGGGCACACAGGCGCCACCGAGAGGCCGGCGCAGATGATTGACCCCGCGGGGCTCGTCCCCGGCAGGGGAGGGGCATTCGCAATCTGATGGGAGAAACCACGATGAAAACCGGACGTTCCCTGACTTACTTGGCGACCGAACTGGAACGCCAAGCCGCTGCAAAGAAAGACCTGGTGGTGCCGGCAAAACGGATGCACAGCGTGACTCATGCCTCTGGCCAGTGCCATGTGGTGGTTGACGAGGCCGGTGGCGCGGTGCGCTACCCGCTCAACGACCTGGCCTGCGGCCAGTTGGCCAAACGGCTCGATATTCCGCTGTCGTACTTCAAGCGCATGCGCGCCGACTATCCGGAGCTGCTGGACCAGAACATCAATGGCTGGCTCAAGCTCAATGCCCCGGACAGCTACCTGCTGCGCACCCTGGATGGCCGGGCACGTGCGTTCTTGTCCACACGTTACCGCCGCCTGGACAACTTCGAGCTGGCCAAAAGCGTGCTGCCGATCCTGCAGCAATTGCCTGGCGCCAGGTTCGAATCGGTCGAACTGACCGAAGCGAAGCTGTACCTGAAGGTGGTCAGCGCCAAGACGACGTGCGAGGTGGCGCCGGGCGATGTGTTGCAGGCCGGTGTTATTGTCAGTAATTCGGAGGTCGGATGCGGCACCCTGCGCGTGGAGCCGCTGCTGTACCGGCTCGTGTGCAGCAATGGCCTGATCGTCTGCGACCGTAGCATGCGCAAGAACCATGCGGGGCGCGCGCTGGTGGCCGATGACGATGCCGTGCTGGTCTTCAAGGACGATACCCTGGAGGCCGACGACAAGGCGGTGTTCCTGAAGGTGCGCGATATGGTGCAGGCGGCGGTGTCGGAGACGACCTTCGAACTGCTCTCGGAGAAGATGCGCAAGACCATGGGCATCCCACTGCGGGGCAACCCGGTCAAGGTGGTGGAGGTGCTGGCCAACCGGTATGCATTGAACGAGGCAGAGTGCGCCGGTGTGCTGCGCCACCTGATCGAAGAGCGCGACCTGACCGGCTACGGCCTGGTCAACGCCGTCACCGGTTACTCGCAGGAAGTGGACGACTACGATCGCGCCACGGAATTCGAGGAGATCGGCGGTAAGCTCCTGGCCTTGAGCCAGGGGGAATGGCAGCAACTGGCCGAGGCGGCGTAAGCCCCGGCGTGCTGCAGGCGGACGACAAACTGCGCGGCTCGGTGGCATCGCCACCGGGCAGCCGGTTTGTCGTTGGCTGTTGGCGGCGCGTCAGCGCCTAGAGCGGACAGGCATTGATCGCCAGCACCACCTTGCCGAGTATCTCCAGGCTGCGCTGCCGGCTCCTGTCGCGGATCAGCGTCGCGCCGTAATGGGCGTTCTCGCAGCGCAGCAGCAAGCCGCTGCCGACCTGGATAGCGATATGGCGCACCAGCAGTTTGTCCTGGTGCCGCAGCAGATAGACGCCGTTGCCCTCGACCTGGCGAACGGTGTCGTCGTAAAAAAAGGGGGCGCCGTCCGCAATCAAGGGCGCCATGTCTTTGCCGCGCATGATGGCCACCGGATGCCGCGCGTGCGCCTGGGCGTGTGCCAGTAACGGGGGCAGCCAACTGGCGCAAGCGGGGCTGTCAGGACAGACCTGCGACAGGAGTGCCGGCGGCAGCTGGCTTTGTACCAGGGGCGCGCGTTCGCGCGCCAGCCCAAGCAGCCAGCCGACATCGGTGCCGAACTGGATGGACAGCACGGCCAGTGACGACAGGTCGGGCATGCCCGGGTGGTCGGGATCGATCCAGCGCGCCACGGTCTGCGGTGCCCGGCCGGTCAGTTCGCTGAGAAAGGGAATGTACTGATGGGGCGAGATGTTGCGCATTGCCATCTCCGCGATCAGCCGGTTGCATAGGCCGGGAATGAGGTGAAGATCGAGTTGCTGAGCCTGCTGACGGGAAAGCGGTGTGCTGCACAGGTTCGTCTCCATGGGGCAGTCGCTATGGTGGGATGCAGGTTTGGGGAGTTTTGAGCAGTTGCTATTTGTTGTATCGGATGATTTCAAAATGCTACATAACGCTAGCATCTACTCGAAAGCGAATCGGAGTCAAGAGGGATATCGTTTTGCAGTGCACACGAACAGCACTTGCTATTGACCGGTCTGGCAACGGGGTATAGCCTGACTTGTGATGGTGTGCTGCGAGGCCGGCATCACCTGGCAGGCAACAGCAGGGCAGGGTGCCATGTTGCACCGCCAATCGCTACCTGGGCAATGACCACGCCCCGCCACAACGGGGCACAACGGAGGTGTCATGATGGACCATGCCATTGCATTGACCGAAGTGCAGTACCTCAACCTGAATTTCCTGCTGACCATCCAGGCCTGCTTAAAGAGCGACCGCGCCGCGGCGGCTTATAAGTTCCACTTGGACCGGACATGCGCCGCCCGCTTAGCCAGCATGAGCGTGAGCCAGCTGCAGGTGTTGGCGGCCAATATGCCGCACGAAAGCCTGTTCAAACCGGTCGGTAACTTGGCTGAGCTGCTGGATGCGCCGCCGGGCTTGGCCATGACCTTGTGCACGGTGGGCGCCCGGCCGCCGGTCCGGCCACCCGGAGAGCGGGCCGCCAGCCAGGCCGCTGCCTAGTTATCGGGGGCGGACATGGGCGCGGCGTTCGTGGATACCCATATCAGGGCACTGCAACTGGCCAAATCCTGCGTGGCGCTGGGTGCCCGCATCCGCACGGTATCGCGCATCACGGGCTTGAGCATGTCCCTGCTGCGCGATTATTTCTACCGGGAAGTGCCGTCAGCCAGCGGACGCTGGCCCGAGTCCTGCGACTGGTATCACCTGGGCAGTACGATCGAACGGGCCGAAGCTTCCGTGTTCGGGGCGATCTGCGCGACCTTGTTGGCGGAACAGCTGTGCCGCCCGGGCGAAGCCTTGGTGGCGGCCTACCGCATGTATGCGGAGCGCTGTACCGCCGCTCCCCGCATCTCGTTCGAGCGGGCCTTTAATCTGGTGTGCGATCTGGAAGGGATCTGGAATTGCAGTAGTCCCCAATTGGCCCTGCGTGCTTGCGCCATCTGCCATTCGCGCTATCTGGTGTCGCTGGGCGACTGCAGCGGCGACCAGTCGGGTTGCGTCTTCTGCAAGCTCTTGAAGCGCTACTGGCGCGATACGCGGATCCAGGCGCACTATCTGCCCCTGGCGGCGCCCGCCGATCTCCTCGACTGGCCCGCCTGGCCGTCCTTGGACGAAAGCACGCCCTAGCGTCCCCGGTTTTGCTTGGACGGGGCGAAGTGGGCACGCCACACTGGGCCGGCCCAATGTCCCTTCCTGCCAGCCATGCTCTTGCACCGATTTTCCGCCTTCCTGGCGCGCGCCCGCAGCATAGGGGCCGCCAGCGTGCCTGCCGCGCCAGCAGTCGACCCGGCCCCGGCCCAGGATACAGCCAGCGTGGGCATGGCCGCGCAGTCCGTGGAGGCGATGCTGGCCGAACACGCCGATCTGATTGGCCGCATCAAACTCTGCTACGGCAGCGATCCCGCCACCTTTGCCGCTGACCTGCTGGCCCCCATTCGCGGCTACCTGTACTTCGTCAACGCCTTGCCCGCCACGCCCGACAGCTACTTCAGCGGCGCCGGCGGCCTGGCGCGCCTGGGCCTGGAGACCGCCTTCTTTGCCTTGCAGGCAACCGACGCCCAGATTTTTGCGGGCCGCCTGACCATTTCGCACCGCCGCCGCCTGGAACCGCGCTGGCGCCGCGCGGCCTTCCTGGCGGGCTTGTGCGCGGAACTGCACCGTACCTTGAGCCAGGTGGCGGTATACGACGAGGGCGACGGGTGCTGGCAGCCTTATCTGACCCCTTTGACACGCTGGCTCGAACAGCGCCAGCTCGCGCGGTTGCGCGTCCGCTGGAATAGCGGTCCGGAAACGCGCATGCTGGGGCTGTTTGCACTGCCCATGATTGTGCCCGCAGCGACCATGGCGGATCTGGCGGAAGGCAACACGGTGATCGTGCCGCAGATGTTGGCCTCGATTGCCGGTACCGCGATGTACCACGAGCACAATGTGATGGACCGTCTGGTGCGCCATGCGGCCGTGCTGGTCATCAACCGCAATCTACGCGCGGAGGGCGATGGCGCCGGTGCGCGCAAGCCGCCCGTCTACCTGGCGCGGCATGTGATCGATGTGGTGCGCGAGCTGGTGGTCACGCACCAGGCCTGGCAACCCAATATCGGCCGCTCCCGCCTGTGGTTCGGCAGGGATGGCCTGTTCATGGTCTGGCCGAACGGCCTGGCCGATATCATCCGGCGGCTCGACGACGAGCGTCTGCCCGGCGTGCCGCAGTCGCCGGATGCCATGCTGGCCATGCTAGTCGCCGCCGGCCTGGTCGCCAGCCGGGAAGGGCAGGGGGCGGTGCTGGCGATCTGGCCGCCCGGCGTGCCGGAACCGCTGGACGCCATCCGCTTCGTCTCCGCTGGAACCATCCTGGCGGTGCTCTCGCCCCAGCCCGAGCCGCTCGATGGCCACCTTGCCGGCAGGGCTCCCCCGCAGGCGCATGCCGAGCCCGCGCGCGGCGCGCCGGGTGACGCATCGCCGTCACCGGCCCCAGCCCCAGCCCCAGCCCCAGCCCCATCGGCCGCGCCACCGGAACCATACGCACCGTGCGAGCCATGTGATCTAGGTGAGCCATGCGACCCAGGCGAGCCGTTCGAGCGGTTCGAGCCAACACCCGCACCAGCGCCGCCTGCACGGCCGGGGAAGGGGGCGCCAGCCAAGGAGGCCGACACGCAGTTGCGCTTGCCTGCGATCGCGATATCGCCTGGGCCGGTGGCCGAGGACGAGCATGGGAGCCGGGCGGCAGCGGCCGCCGAAGCGGCGCCGCCAACGTTGCGCCGGCCCCGCAAGCCCCGTCAGCGCAACGCCGTTAGTGGCGACCTGGTGCTGCAGGCAACCCATGGTTTGAAGATGCCGCTGCGCCTCAATCCGACCGTGGCAGCGGCCCTGCAGGCGATTGCCACTGCGCCGGATGCGCCCAGCCTGCGTACGCAAGCCGGACTGTTCATTCCTTTGCCCGAACTGGCGGCGCGGGGCTTGGATGCGCGCCAGGCATTGCGCGCCCTGGCCGATGCCGACATGCTGGCGCTGCAGGCCGATGGCGAGGCCATCCAGACGCGGGTGATCCAGGGCGTCAAGCGGCCGGGCCTGTTGATCGCGCCGCAGTTCATGGTGCCGGACGCGGCGGCGACACCGGGAGAAGGCGATGCTGCTGCGCCAGTATGAGATGCCATGGCGCAGCCCGCTGGAGCTTCGGGCCGCCGCATGCTGGGGGGGCGGGGCACTGGCCTACCTGGCGTTCACGCCCCAGGCCATTCCGTATCGCCTGGGCCTCTTCCTGCTGGCGCTGTGCGTGGTGATGGCCATCGTGCGCCTGCGCCAGGGACTGCGCATCGTCGCCATCCGCGCGGCGCTCTCCGGCCGGGCCATGCAGCGCATCACGACAGGCGACTTGGCGGTGCTGACCAGGGACCCCGGCCAGGTGGTCTTTGGTTTCGGCTTCGAATGGTTGCCGATCCATTCCCAGCGCCTGTATGAGCTGGCCAAGATCGACTACCGGGAAATGCGTATCGCGCCGGCGCTCCTGCTGTTGTTGGGCTATGTGGACAATCCGCAGCCGGACGCCGAGATCGGCCTGCCTTACATCCACGGTGTTGAGCGCAGCGAACAGGTGCTGATGCGCCCGTTGCAAAATTTCGAAGGCGGCACGTTAGTCGTTGGCACCACGCAGTCGGGCAAGGGCGTCTGTCTGGGTTGGCTGATCACGCAGGCGATCCGCCGGGGCGACGTGGTCATCATTTTGGACCCGAAGAATTCGCAGCGGCTCAAACGCCTGGTCATGCGCGCCTGTGCCGACTACCGCGATCCCGACACCTTCCTGTGGTTCCACCCGGCCTTCCCGGAAACCGGGGCGCGCCTCGACTTCACCTTCAATTGGCAAAAGCCGACCGAGATCGCGTCGCGCATCCAGGCCATCCTGCCGCCCGACACCGCCGGGACGTTCTCGGCCTTCGGCTGGGATGCCGTCAATGTGGTCACGCAGGGCATGATCCGGCTGGAAATGCGCCCGAACCTGATGAAGCTGATGCAGTACATCGAGGGCGGCATCGAGCCGGTATTGGAGCGCTCGCTGGAGCGTTTCTACGAGGCGTTGCTGGGTATGCACTGGCGCACGGAGCCGGACCTGGTGCACCTGTTGGAGCGGGTGCGGCGCGGCAGCATCAAATCGCCTTCGCCCATTGCCAGCGCCGAGCTGTTGGCCTTCGTCGAGTACTATGAGCGCCACGTCCACGCCTCCCGGCGCGACAAAGCCATCGATTCCCAGGTGCGGGTGTTCCGCCACAACCGGGAACACTACCAGAAGATCACCGCCAACCTCCTGCCCATCCTGTCGATGCTGACTTCGGGCGACCTGGGCCGCAGCCTGTCGCCCGATCCGTTCGACGTCGACGACGAGCGCCCCATCATGAATCTGGAGAAGATCGAGCGCGCCGGCCATGTGCTCCTGATCTGCCTCGATTCGCTGCCCGATCCCTCGGTGGCCTCGGCCATCGGCGCGATGTCGCTGGCTGATCTGGCGGCGCGCTCGGGCATTCGCTACAACCTGGGCGGCTACCGGCGCATCTCACTGTTTGTCGACGAGGTGTCGAACGTCATCAACAAGCCGTTAATCGAGATCATGAACAAGGGCGCCGAAGGCGGCGTTTACACGACGGCGGCCATGCAGACCATTGCCGACCTGGCCGAACGCCTGGGCAGCGAGGAAGCGGCGCGCATGGCGCTGGGCAACTTGAACAATATGATCGCGTTCCGCACCAAGGACCAGCCGACCCAGAAGTTCATCAACGAGACCTTCGGCCAGACGGCCATCCACAATATGAAGGTGGGGCGCAATACCGCCCACGATGGCCACCTTGGGGACTTCACGGCGGTTGACTCGACCCAGATCACGGAGGAGATGAACGAGCTGGTGCCGATGTCGCTCTTGGGCAAACTGCCCAACCTGCAGTTTTTTGCCTCGGTGGCCGGTGGCCGCCTGTGCAAGGGGCGCCTGGCGCTGCTCGATCCGGGTGACGCCGAAGGCGACGGCGGCAGCGCGAAGGAGGGCGTGCCACCATGATCCGGATCGTCACCATTGCGTCCCTGCTGACGCTGCTGCTTCTGGTGCTGTACCTGCCGTCGGCCTATCCGGCGCAGACGTTTCTTGCCCAGATCCGCACCGAGCATGCGAACCATCGCGCGTTCTGGGGCGAGGCGCATGCGCGCAAGATGCTGGAAACCCTGTTCGCGTTGCAGGCGCCGCCGCCGCGCCAGGCTCCTCTCATGCCGAAAGCCGAAGCGAATCGGCCGGCGGTCGATTCGGTCGTCCAGGGGGAGGTGGGAGCGATGGGCAACCGGCTGGCCGGCAACGCGTACTTCCGTTCCTTGAACGCCCTGGTGCTGCTGGCCACCTACCGGCTAGCGGTATTAGCCTGCCTGTCTGGCGCATTGCTGCTGTTCCTGGGCCTGGCCGTCGTTGATGGCCTGGTCCGGCGGGCGGTCAAGGGAAAGGAGCTGGTCGCGCATCGGCCGGAAGTGTTTGCGGCGTGTGCTTGCGGGGTGATCCTGACGGTCTGCCTGGCCATACTGGCTTGCGTCGTCCCCACCACGTTGCCATCCATCGCGCTGCCTTCGCTGGCGTTGACGGGAAGCGTGATGGCCAATGTGGCGTTGGCCAACTATCACAAGAAATAGCTTGTGAAGTCAGAGGGGAATAAGCGTTGCCTGGCCCCGATTGCGCTGATGAGTAAAGGGAGCGGTGGTGTGTGCCGGGGGTAGATATGTCGATGGGGAAGGGCAGGGACACAGAATACAGGACAGAGACCTTTGGCCTGGCGCTGTAAAAGCGGATCCATTTGACGATGAATCGCTTCGTAGAGTTTGCTGCCTCTCAGGGGAGGCAGAACTGTCTTTAAAGCGGTGGTCCCATTTTCTTAACCAGGTCGGCGAGACTGGTCCCGCCCATAATCCTTAGCAGGGTGCTTTCGGCTTCCTCCATCGCCGCGTTTAAATGCGCGTTGACGGCTGCTTCAACCGGACATGCAGGATTATCTTGGGCAGGCCCAAATGTGAATACATTGGTGCGGGGGAGCGTGTTGTGAACGTCCTTTACCGTCACCTCTGACAGGCTACAGGAAAGGTGCCATCCGCCACCGGGGCCCCGCTCTGCTTTCACGTAGCCCGCATCGCGCAAACACGCCATCGTACGTCGCACCAAAGAGGGGTTTGTGTGAAGCATCTGGGCAATCGTTTCGGATGTGGTTGAGCCACCTCTGAGCTGCATGTGAAGCAGCACATGGAGAAGTCGCGCTAGCCTTGTATCTTGTTGCATCTAATCTGGCCTTTTAAATTGTTACTTATGATGTTACGATATGCCGGTCCGGTATAGCGAGAGGAGAGCATCATGGCATCTTGTACTCAATCAATTGTCATGACGAATGGTATTCGTTTGCACATCGTAGAAGAAGGAAGAGGCCCAATTGTATTACTGCTACATGGTTTTCCCGAAACATCATACGCATGGCGAAACCAGCTCCCGGTCCTTGCAGCCGCAGGCTTTCGTGCCATAGCGCCGGACTTACGGGGATACGGAAAGAGTGACAGTCCAAGTGACAGTGGCACCTATACTACGTTGGATATCGTGGCTGACTTAGTCGGCCTTTTGGACGTATTAGGAGAGCCCCAGGCCGTTGTTGTCGGAAACGATTGGGGGGCCACTATTGCATGGCAGGCAGTGCAGGTGAGGCCAGACCGTTTTCGCGCCGTCGTAGCTCTTGGCGTGCCGCTGATGGCTAAGGCGCCGATGTTGCCGAGTCGACTATTTCCCAACAATGAAGAAGCTTGGTTTTATACGCATTATTTCTGTGCCTCGTCGGCAAAGGATGAGCTTGAAGCAGATGTTAAGTCGACGTTGAAGAGGATATATTTCAATGCGTCAGGCGATATCGGGGAACGTAACGAGAATTCGCCCAATCCGTTCTCGATGGTTTCCAAACATCGTCAGTACTTGGCTGGTCTTCCAGAGCCGATTCAAATGCCTGCATGGATGACTGAGCAAGACTTCGACATCTTCGTCCGAACCTTCGAAAGGACGGGCTTCCAGGGAGCCTTGAACTATTACCTCAATCTGGACAGAAACTGGCAATTGCAAGGCGCTTTTGATGGCGTAACGGTTCCCACACCGGCACTCTATATGGTAGGTGAGCGAGATACCGGGCTAGCTATTCCGGGGATGAAAGACATTATTTCGCGCATACCCCAACTTGCGCCCAATCTGCGTGGCTCATACACGATTCCCGATGCAGGACACTGGTTACAGCAAGAGGCTGCTGAAACGGTAAACGCCTCTCTGATTGAGTTTCTTCGTACATTGGGTTAGTTTGCACTGAAAAATGGCCCAATCGAAGTGGGGCAATTCTGCGAGCAATCAAACAAGTCTGTCAGAAATTTTGTGTGAGGGGAAAATTTCTGACAGGCCCTGATGATCAGATTGATTCCGATGCCAGCATTCCGCTCAGTTGTGCTGTGACTTCTGGCTGCAGTCCCGCAGCCTCAAACACGGCACAGGTAAAACTGATCGGCGCAGGTCCCGGCGCCGTGATGACCCGCTCGGCAGCGATGGCACGGCGGCTCTCCTGATAGAGCGCAGCGCCCTTGTAGCCTTGAGCATTTTTCTCCAAGAAGTCGATACTGTTCGAGGTATGCGGAATCGTGTCCAGAAGTCCTGCCCTGGCCAGTGCCAGCGTCCCACCGCAAATACCGGCAATGGTCGCGCCATTGGATCGGCTTTGCAGGAGAAATTCGGTCAACTCTGGCGCGTCCGTCCCTTCCCAGATCTGCCCGCCGATGATGCCGACGACATTGGGTTGCCAGTCCAGGCAGTGTTGCAGGCCTTCATGCACGGCGACGTTCAAGCCGCCTTGCGAGCTAAAACGTCCCGGCGTTGGCGAGAAGAATCTGACATCTATGCCGTAGTACGCTACCCCAGTTCCGGCGATGTAAGCATATTCCCAGTCGGCGAAACCAGGCGTCAATATTAAAGCGACTTTAGCCATCTATTTACCTTTCAAAGCACGATACAAATTTCAGAAAATGATGGCTTAGTATAGAAGGGACTCCTGACAGATCTTGTCAGGAGTGTTCACGTGGCTTGACAGTTTCGAGGGGGGTAATGAGCACAAAGCCAGCATCCGCAGCCGTTATTGGCCAGGTGGGAAGCGAACTGCCCCAGCATAGATGTTCCATTGGCGCGCCACCGCGGTTCATTCCGCTACGCGTACTTGGCTTTGCCGATAAAAATCCGCTATGCGTGGTATGAAGCGTTGGGGATTGGCGCCAGCAAGATTGGTCAGGACGACGATCGCAAGCCGATCTTCGGCATCAACGATAAAGGCGGCCCTGGCACCACCGATGCCAGCGACTTGTCGGGTGGGTGTCGTTTGCAGCACAGGCCAGCCAGCCGCCCAATCACCATCAGTACCGTTGTTGAGTTTTTCGGGCGCCCACATGCGCTGGATCGACGAGCGGCCGATCAACCGGCCGTCCATTAGCGCAATAAGCCATCGCGCCACTTCATCCGCAGTGGTTTGGATGCCAGCACCAGCCCACAAGCTGTATGGAATGTCGTAAAACCAGTGGGATAATCGGTTGTTGTCGTCCTTGGCCAGGGAGCCACGCGGAGAGCGGCTATAGATCGTTGCCGCGTTTGGAACCAGATCGTAGCTGTCCCCGAACGTGGACAGGGTCATGCCAGCAGGTGCAAACTGCCGTTCCGCAATGTAGCGTTCGATGGGCTGCTTGGTTTGCTTCGCAATCACCTGTGCCAGTAAGCCATAGTTGGTCTGGTTATATGCGAATTGTTCGCCAGCAGGCGCTTCCACGGGTTTTGCCTTCACGTTTTCCCAGGCCGCGAGTTCGGTTCCACCCCCGATCAGACCCTTCTGATCAATGATCTCGGGTAACCCGGATGTGTGGGCAAGAAGTTGCCGGATACGAATGCCGCGCCACCAATCAGGCAAATCAGCCAGGTAGCGGGAGATGGGCGCATCGAGGTCGACCAGCCCGGCCTCGACCAATTGCATCATCGCCACGCCGGTAAACGACTTGGTTGCTGAATTAATCGGAAACAAGGTGGTACGGGTCGCTGGCACACCGTTTTCAACGTTGGCCAGGCCGTAGCTCTCGGACAGGATCACGCGACCATCCTTGATAACGGCGATCTGTAATCCTGGAATGTGTTGATCTTTCATGATCTGCTGGATTGACTGCCTGGCCTGCCTGTTGGCGTCCTCAAATGGCGTTGCGGTGCTTTGGGTGCAGTGGAATCCAAGCGTGATGAGGCAAATTGCTGCTAGGCGGTTAGTGCGAATGATCATGTATCGATTATCCCCTGGGCACAGTGGCCTATCCTGTTTTGGTAAAACGACGACGTTCCCGGCCTGGGCAGGCTGTTGTGGCTCGTTGAGCGCAACCTGTCTTGTAGCCCTGGGATCATCGACGGTGAATTTAAAGCGGATTGATAAACAAGCAATACTCTAATGCATCTGGCCGTCGCTGTCCGATAAGTCTGCGCCACGAAACATGAACGGGCATCCGTTGAGGATGGGTTCTCGTGCCCACGTCATCTGAAGTACACCGAAATACCATGTGATTCTGCACGCGCCGGCCAAAAGCGCCACAAGAGAAGGCATCTTTGTCGGTGTGGAAGTCGTCGGCCTGGCGTATGGTAGCGCCTATTCCCTCCGATATTGTCATTTTTGGAAATGGGCCATGAACACAAGCAGCGTACACACGGAATATCAGACAGGCCAAGGCACCAGTTCTCCGCGGCCTACGCCAGCCTGTTCTCGCCAAGTCGATATCGTGGGCACCCGGATCTGGCTCGACGAATTCAATCTACTGGAGGTGCTCTACAACGATGTCGGCAACTGCTCGCCCAAGCTGCGCTATCCAGACCTGATCAGCGCTTGCGTATCAGTGGTGTTTGAGGATGCGGACCCTGCGGTGCGCATCTTCGGCTTCCTGCATACGCAGCTGGTGTTGCGCGACCAGGAAACGGCGCGGCGCCAGGAGTCCATGTGGCGGATGCAGTACCGGCAATTGCTGGCCCTGCAGAAGTCCGAACTGAATCGCCATCCGCACCCGCAATTTAAGCTCGATCACTTTACGACCGGCTGCGTGGCCCTGGCGATGCAGGCGTCCAATGCGAAGGCCCGGATATTTGACCACGCGCGGCGCAACATCGCATTGCGTGCCGCCGCGCACTATTGACCGGTTTTACCAGCGCCCGGATAGGGCGCGACCCTTGCCGTTACCTTGCCAGGCGATGCGCCAGGCTTACCTGAGTGAGTTCACCCGGACCCGCGTTCCGTACGCGGGACAGTGTTCAACCTTTGCCAGGTATGTGCCTGCTGATCGCCATGCGACTTTCCTATCATCGCCTCGCCATGCTGTTTCTTGCCGCGCCAGGATGGGCGTCGGCCTGCTGGCAGGAAGCTGCGCGCCAACACGCGGTGCCAGCCACGCTGCTCTATGCCATGGCCCAGGCCGAATCGGCCTTAAATCCCCGTGCGGTGAACCGTACCCACTACCGGGTGACGAAAACGGTGGACATTGGCTATCTGCAGATCAACACCAACAGTGGCATGCTGCGCAACCTGGGAGTCGCCCCCGAGCAGCTGTTTGACCCCTGCACCAATATCCACGCCGGGGCACGCATTCTGGCCGAGAAATTCGCGCGCCATGGGCGCTCATGGGAAGCGGTCGGCGCGTTCAACGCATCGTGCGTCACCATGACACCCGAGCGGTGCCGCGCGACGCGCATGCGGTACGCGTGGCGTGTGTACCACTTCCTGTTGATGTCGCCCCAGACGGGCAACGCGCCGGCGCAGGCAAGGCGCCATCGCAGTGGGCACCAGCCTGGGTGAGGACGCCATGCATCCCTTTGTTCATCTAGTGGCGGTCGCCGCCGCGATACCACCCTTGGTCACGGTGGCGGCCTGCACACCGGAGCGGGCGCGACCGGCCCCGGCGGCGGTTGCGCCAGTCCCTGCAGCGATCAGAGGACTCGACCAGCGCACCGCGCTGACGCAATGGGGCTATGGCGCGGCGGCCTACTACGGCCAGTGCCGGGCAGGCACATGCCCAGCCCGCTCGCCCAAGACATTCATCGATGCCAGCGCGGGGGCGGCCATGCCTGCCGCGCTACCCAAAGCGTTGGACGAGATATCGGCGCGGCCCAGGCCCGACGCTCGTACGTCGGCAGAAACGGCCGTCATTCATTTTTCCCTCGGCTCGGCGCAGCTGGACGATAGCGCACGCAATGCACTGCTGCAGTTTCTCCCTTTGGCACCGCAGGCGCGGCGTATCGAAATTACCGGACGCACCGACAGCAGCGGCGGCGAGCGCATCAACCACGCACTCGCCCAGGCGCGCGCGCAAGCCGTACACCGCTATCTGCGGCAGCAACTGCCGCCAGGGATGCCGGTGCGGCTCGCGGCGGCCGGGCGTTGCTGCTATGTCGCCGACAACGTCCGCGAGGAAGGGCGCCAGGCCAATCGCCGGGCGGAGGTCACGTTCCACCTGCAACAGGAGGACGGTCAATGACCTCCGTACGCCGCCGCGGCTGGAAGGGCGCCATGGTGCGTGCGCCACCTGATCACCCGGATGGCGCGCCGCCATGCCATCCGCCTGGCGCCGCAGTACACGGCAGATCACAACCATTTTGAAGGAGACATATATGCGTACCCTGAATACCCCTGTGCCGGTGCGGCTGATGCCGGCGCTATCGAAGAAGGCGTGGAACGCCATCGCCCTGTTGACCGCCATCCTGCTGGGGCTGGCGATCGCCTTTCCGACGCAGGCCATCGACCTGGTGGCCTTCGGCGGCATCACCGGTCCCCTGGTCTCCGCGCTGACCCAACTGGCGGCCTTGGCGCCCGGCGTCAAGGCGCTGGTCGGCTTCATCGGCTTTGTCGTCGCCCTGATTTCGCTGGCGGCACTGCGTAACTTCGGTCCGGTGCTGTTCTATGTCGGGCTGGCCATCTTCGCGGCTGTGGGCCTGGTGATCGCCGGCGCCATCATGGGCGCGGTCATTTAAACGGCAACACAGGAGAACGGGATGCTGGCCGACACCTATATTCCGCGCAGACTGGATGACGTCTGGAAGGTCGGGCTGTGGGACATCGATGTGGCCGCACCCGTTCTGTTCATGGCCTTCGTGGGCTACCTGGCCGGCTCGAAATGGGCCTTTGGCCTGGCGCTGGCCGCGGGCTTGTATGCCAGCCGGTGGCTGGCCCGCATCAAGGCCGATAAGCACCCGGCCTTCGCCTTGCACTGGCTGTACTGGCACTTTCCGCCCAGTCCCGTCAGCGCCATGCGGGCCACGCCGCCGTCCCATCTCCGGCGCATGGTCGGTTAGCAGGAGGACGTGATGGACCATCTCCGATACCAGGACGACCTGAAAGGATTGAAGGACCGCATCCGCGGCCAGCGGCTGGCCATCGGCGCGCTCACGGCGTGCCTGTCTGTCGCCCTACTGACCGTCTACCAGACGCTCGGCACGCAGCGCATCGTGGTGACGCCGCCCACCGTGGACAAGCCCTTCTGGGTGTCCGGTGCGCGGGTGAGCAACGCCTACCTCGAGCAGATGGGGGGCTACGTCGCCTGGCTCATTCTCGATGTGACGCCCGCTTCGGTGCAGTGGAAGAAGGAGGCCTTGCTCTCCTTTGTCGAACCGGACGAGGCCGGCGCCTTGAAGATCCGACAGGAAGTCGAGGCGGAGCGGCTCAAGAAGCTCAATGCGAGCACCTATTTTCTGTTGCAGCAGTTAGAACCCGACGAGGAGAAGCAGACCGTGCTCTTGTCGGGGCGGCTGCGCACCTATGTCAACGGCCAGGAGACCTCGGTCACGCCCAAGCGCTACCTGGCCCAGTTCAGTTACCGCGGTGGCCGCAGCCATCTCAAAGCCTTCAAGGAGGTTGACCGTGATCAGCAAAACATTGCCGCTACTGATGGCGCTCGCCAGCGTTAGCGGGATAGGGCAGGCGGCGCAGACACGCCAGGCCCGCGATGGCGCCACCATCGAGGCCTTCGTGTCCAAGGACGCGCCGACGCGCATCCGTATCGCGGGCGCGCGCATCACCGATGTCGTGGGCAATATCCAGTCGAGCAGCAACTGCGAGGCGCGGCCCCTTGAAGCGGGTGCGGCTACCTCGCCTGGCATGGCGCTGTCGGTGCCGCCGCCCGTCAATGGACGCGGCGACCTGGCGCTCATCTGTGACCTGCCCAAAGGGGAGGTGTATGTGCGTCCCGTGACCGTGGGAACCCAACCGATCAGTCTCTTCATCTCGTCCGCGAGCGCCACCTACACGCTGTCGCTGCGCCGCACCGACGTGCCGGCCGAAACCATCGTCATCGAAGACAAGACGCGGCCAGCGCGGGATGCCGTGCCGGTGCCATTGCGCCGCAGCGCTGCCCACGTCCGCGCCTTGAAAGCCATGCTGGTGGCGATGGCATCGGGCCGTCGCCAGGACGACTGGCAGGTGGACGACACCGAGCGGCCGATGGCGCTGTGGCAGGAGGCGCAACTGCGCCTGGTGCGCACCGTGGCGGGCCGGGAGTTGACCGGTGAAACCTACCGCCTGACCAATGTCAGCAATGCGCCCATGGTGTTGGCGGAACAGGAATTTGACCGCGAAGAAGGGCAGGTGCTGGCGGTGGCCATCGATCACCTGAACCTGCGGCCCGGCGAGAGCACCACCGTGCATGTGATCCGGCAGACGGGAGACGCGCCATGAAGCAAGTGGGCAAACAATTGCGGGCCATGCTGGCCAAGATGAATCCCAGGCAGCAGCAATACCTGATGGCGGCGGGCGCCCTGACCGGTGGCGTGGGCGTGTTCTGGGCCGTGCTGGCGTTTTCCGCCTCGCCCACACCTCCTAGCGGCACGGCCGGTGCGCCGGCGCGCGAGCGCGTCGTCACCAATCCCGAGCTGGCCGGGGGCGTGACGCCCATGCAGGTCAACCCGGTCGACCAATGGCTGGGCACCGCCGGCAAGGAAATGGCGCAGTACAAGGTGGACAAGGAAGCGCAGGACAAGTTCAACGCCGACCGCCAGAGCAATGAAGCGGCCCTGATGCGTCGCCTGTCGGATATCGAAAAGCGGGAGCTCGATCGCAGCCTGGCCAGCGTGCCCGCGTCCCCCGCCGAGATGGCGCCGGCGCCCATTGCCGCCGCGCCGCCCCCGCCACCTTCTGCACCGCCGCTCACCTATCCCCCTGGCAGCCCGGTTGGCCCCATGGCGGCCCCCTTGCCGCCGGGCGTGCAGGCCATGCCGCGCGTTGAACCGGAGGCGCAGGCCATGGAGCGCGTGTCCCTGGGTGGGGGAGCGGGCAAGGAGGCGCCAGTTACGGCGCAGGGAGGCACCGGGGCCGCAGCGCCGGCGGTGGCGGGCGACACCCTGGCCAGCTACCTGCCCGTCAGCTTCGTGCGCGGCCAGCTCCTGGGCGGCCTGGATGCGCCGACCGGCGGCCAGGCGCAAAGCAATCCGCAGCCGGTGCTGATCCGGCTCCTGGACAACGCCGTGCTGCCCAACCGCTACCGCGCGCAGGTCAAGGAATGCTTCGTCATCGCCGCCGGCTATGGCGACATCAGCTCCGAGCGGGCCTATCTGCGCACCAGCAACCTGTCCTGCGTGCGGTATGACCGCAGCGTGCTGGAAGTGAAAATCGAAGGCAATGTGTATGGCGAGGATGGCAAGGTCGGCATGCGTGGGCGCCTCGTCACCAAGCAGGGGCAGCTCCTGGCCAACGCCCTGCGCGCCGGCATCGTCGGCGGCATTGGCCAGGGCTTCGCGCAAGGCGGCAGCACCTTTACCGCTTCGCCCCTGGGCACCCTCAGTACCTCCCCGCAAGGCACCGCCGAGCAGATGCGGCGCGGCATGGCCGGGGGCGTCGGGCGGGCGCTGGACAACCTGGCGAACTATTACATCAAGCTGGCCGAGCAGACCTTCCCAGTGATCGAGATCGACGGCGCGCGCCAGGTCGACATTGTCATCACGCGTGGTGTGCGCATGCCGGCGGCGCTGCCAGAAGGTAGGGATGCCCCTACGGGAGATGACGATGCCCTGGCTGATTAATCGCGTTCTCGCCACCTGCCTGCTGGCCCTGGCCGGCCAGGCGGGCGCCAGCGCGGACGAAGCGCGCCTGCTCGCCGCCATGCGCAAGGCCTACCCGGCCACTGCATTTGAGCGCGCCAGCCGCACGCCGGTGCCGGGCCTGTATGCCTTATGGATGGGCGAAAACGTCGCCTTCGTGTCGCCCCGCAACGCGCGCTATATGGTGTTCGGCCGCCTGGTCGACCTGCAGTCCATGCAGGACGTGAGCACGGGCGCCGGCAGGCCCGCGCAGGACGGCGGCCCGCAAGCGGCGCGCGTGCGCACCAAGCCAATCCCGCGCCCCGGCGCGCTGCCGCTGGGCGACGCCATCACCCTGGTGCGCGGCGCCGGCCGGCGCAAGCTCGTGGTCTTTACCGATCCCTCCTGCGGCTTTTGCCGCCAGTTGGACCGGGAGCTGAGGCAGTTGGACGACGTCACGATCTACCACTTCCTGCTGCCGTTTCAAGGCGAGGCGCTGCCGCTGGCCATCTGGTGCGCCACCGACCGGCAGACGGCCTATGCGCAGGCGCTGGCGGGCACCTTGGCGCTCCCGGCCACGGCGCCGACATGTCCGCACCCGCTGGAGCGCAACCTGGCCCTGGCGGCCCGGCTGCAGGTCCAGGGGACACCGACCTTGCTTTTCGAGGACGGCCAGATGGTCTCTGGCGCCTTGCAGGCAACCGATATCGCGGCGCGCCTGGCGTCCCGCACGCTTTCCCCCACCGCATCCATTGACCCCAGTAGGAGGCAGCATGTCCCACCGCCCCAACCTTGAACGTCCGGCCACCCTGGTGGCAACCCTTGTCGGCTCCGCCATGCTCGGCGGCTGCGGCAATATGTCGGGCCTGGGCGGCTCGGCGGAATATGGCTGCAAGGCGCCTGCCGGTGTGCAGTGCCAGTCCATTTCCGGCACCTACCACCAAGCCTTGCGCGCGACCCAACGCCTGCCGTATACCAGCGCACCGGCCACGCACCGCCTGCTGCTGCCGACCCAGGGCCGCGACACGGCAGCAGGTGCCGTCGAGGCGGCACTGCCCACGCCGCTGCGCTCAGCCCCGCGCATCCTGCGTCTCTGGATCAAGCCGTGGGAAGACGCCGATCACGACCTGGTCGACCAGTCCTACGTGTATGTGCGCATCGACGAAGGGCGCTGGCAGCTCGACCATGTGCAGCGCCACCTGCGCGAGGCCTATGCGCCGCTGCGCGCGCCGGTCACGCCAGCCCCTGCTGCTGCCGTGGCCCCCAACCCAAGCCCGGCCCCGGTCCCGGTAGCTGAGAGCCCGCCCGCCGCTTCGATGGAGAACGGTGCCGCCGCGCCGCCGCCGGTGGAACCGGTGATGGCCGCGTCGGCGGCCGAGCATTAATGGTCTTGTGGAGAACGATCATGCATACCGTGGAAAACCAACGTCTACGCCAACCGGGCATGCGCCATGTCCTGGCCTGGCTGGGGCTGCAGCGCGACGAGGAGTCGCCCGCCAGCCAGTTTGCCTCGTGGCTACCATACCGCGCCTATATCGCCGACCAGCAGCTGTTCGTGAACCGCGATGGCTGCCTGGGCTTCCTGCTCGATGTGCTGCCCCAGAGCGGAGCCGACGAGCGCATGGTGGAAGTACTGCAAAGCCTGTATGCCAACTGCCCCAAGGGCACCGGCATCCAGTTCCACCTGTTCGCAACGCCCCAGGTCCGCGCGCTCTTGACCCGCTATGCCAACCAGCGCATGGAGGACAAGGACCAATATGAGCAGGCCCGCCTGCATGGCCGCCCGGCGCGCAACAGCAACCTGTTTCGTAGCCTGGCCCGCCAGCGCGTACAGCACCTGTTGGAGGGCACGCAGCGCTCGCTGACGCACGGCTACCACTTCACGATACGGGACTTTCGCCTCTTCATCAGCGTCACGCTGCCGGGCGAGGCGCATGACCAGACGCGGCGCGAGGAGCTGTGCGCCCTGCGCGAGACCATGGCCGTGACGCTGGGCGCGGCGACCTTGCCGGCCAATGTGGCCGACGTCGACGCCCTGATCAACTGGTGCGCGCAGTTCACCAATCCCGACCGCATGGCGCGCAACCACCTGGCGCCGCTGCACTACGACGACGGCAGGGAGATCCGCGACCAGATCGTGGACTTTGACACGGTGCAGGATGCCCAGGCCGAAGGGCTGCTGCTGTCCCGCCAGGGCAGCGCGGCGGCGCTGGAGGCGCGGTTTTTTTCGATCAAGTCCTTTCCGGAGCGCTTTGCCCTGTGGCAGATGGGCAGCCTGATCGGCGACCTGATGCAGCCGGCCCTGCAGTACAGCGCACCGTTTCTACTCACCATGGGCGTGCACATCCTGGACCCCATCGAGACGCGCGCGGCCATTACGGCCAACCACATCCGCGCCACGCAAAACGCCGGCAGCAAGATGGCCAGCATCATGCCCGATGTGGACAAGAAGCAGCGCGACTGGAAGGCGGCGGCCGACGCCTCCGATGCCGGCGGCGCCCTGGTGTCGATGTACCACCAGCTGGCCCTGTTCACGGCGCCGGAGCGGGCGGCGGCCGCCGCTGAAACGGCCCGTGCCATCTGGCGGGCACGCGGCTTTGAACTGAACGCCGACATCTACATGCAGCGCCAGGCGCTTCTGGCCAGCCTGCCGATGACCTTGACGCCCGCTTTCCACCGCGACCTGAAGAAGATGCGCCGCGTCACGCGCAAGGCCGTGGCCAACGCCATCCACCTGGCGCCCGTGATCGGCGAGTGGCGCGGCACCCGTACGCCCACCCTGGTGCTGGCCGGGCGCCGCGGCCAGATCACCACGCTCGACCTGTTCGACAACGACCTGGGCAACGCCAACGCGGCCGTCGTGGGCGCGCCGGGCTCGGGCAAGTCGGTCCTGCTCAATGAGCTGGCCTGGTCGTATCGCTCGATCGGTGCCAAGGTCTGGATGATGGACCTGGGCCGCTCGTTCGAGAAGCTGTGCCGCAAGGCCAACGGCACCTATATCGAGTTCAAGGCCAGTAGCGCGATCAACCTCAATCCGTTCTCCAAGATCCGCGATATCCGCGAGGACATGGACATGCTGGTGCCGGCCGTGGCCAAGATGTGTTCGATGCAGGGCCGCCTGGAAGAGGTGCAGTACAAGGCCATCTCGACGGTGCTGCTGCAGCAATGGGAACAATACGGCCAGGACATGACGATGACGGCCATGCGCGACGCCTTTGCGACCGGATCCATCGCCGGCCTGGGCATCCGTGACGACCAGCGCATCCGCGACCTGGCCATCATGCTCAACCCCTACGCCAAGGGCGGCCAGTACGAACGCTTCTTCGAGGGGCGTAACACGGTCGACTTCACCAACGACTTCATCGTGATCGAAAACGAGGAGTTAAAACGCCGGCCCGACCTGCATGCCGTCGTCAACATCCTCTTGCTGTACCAGATCACGGCGGAAATGTATCTGACGCGCAACTTCAAGAAGCTCTTGATCATCGACGAACTCAAGCAGCAGTTGGGCGAGATCGGCAGCGACGACCCCATCAAGGCGGCCGTGGTGGAGGAGGCGGCGCGGCGCGCCCGCAAATACGGCGGCTCGCTGGTGACGGCCACCCAGGGCGCGGACGACTACTACGGCTCGGCGCAGATGGAAGCGGCGTTCAACTGCTCGGACTGGGTGTTCCTGCTGCGCCAGAAGCCCGAATCGATTGAACTCCTGGACCGCAAGGGGCGCCTCCTGATGGACCAGTCGAAAAAGCGCCTGCTCAACTCTTTGCGCACCGAGGCGGGCGCCTTTGCCGAAATGTATATCTCCTCGCCCATGGGGGAGGGGGTAGGGCGCCTGGTGCTCGATCCGGCCACCCACCTGCTGTTTTCCAACAAGATCGAGGACAACAAGCCGATCGATGAACTGCGCGCCCGTGGCCACAGCATCGACGAGGCCATCGCCATCGTGCTGGCCGCGCGCAGCGGGAGGGCGCCATGAAGGCCCTGGCCCTGCAATTGCTCGTCGCTGCCGCCTGCTGCGCGGCATCGATCGGGCTCTACGACCGCCTGGTGCGGCGCCCGGCCACGGCCATCGCCGTGGTGGACGCCGCGCAGCTCTACCAGGGCATGCACACCCAGCTGATGAAGGGCGTACCGTCCGCGGCCAGCGCGGGGGATGCCCTGCGCGCCATCGAGCGCAGCCAGCAGTTCCAGCGGCGTTTTCAGCGGGAACTGTTCAAGCTGGCCGAGGAATGCCAATGCCTGCTGGTGGACAAGGCGGCCGTCATCGGCATGCGGCCCCAGGTGGCCGATCTGACGCCGCTGCTGCGGCAACGGGTGCAATGATGGACGAACACTTCCTGCACCATGCGCGGCGGCGCTGGTATCTGTACCTGCCGCTGGGGGCAATCTGGAGCTTGGCCGCGGTGCGCGTGCTGGTCGACCCCGCGCCGCGCCTGCCGCTGCTCTTTAACGTCACGCCCAGCCTGCCCTATACGGTGGCCATCGTGCAGTATGGTGCCGGCCCGGTCAGGCGGGGCGACTACGTGATCTACGCCTGCCGGGGGCCGGCGGCGCGCCTCTTCCCCGGTTTGGCCGGGCAGCCCTTCTTCAAGCGCGTGGGCGGCGTACCGGGCGACCAGGTGCAGGTGGTGGGGCGGCGCGTGTTCGTCAACGGCGCCGACGCCGGCCAGGCCAAGCGCTATACGGCCGCGTCCAGGCTGCCGCTCGAACCGATCGCCGACGCGGTGATTCCGCCCCGCTATTTCTACATGCAGGGCACGAGCCCCGATAGCTTCGATTCGCGCTACCGCATCACGGGCCTGGTGCGCGCGGACGACATCATCGCCGTGGTGCGGCCCCTGTTTTAGGAGTACATCATGCTTGTACCGCTCTCCCGTGCCGTGCCGCTCCTGGTGGTATCCGCCCTGGGCGTGGTCCGCGCCGACACCCTGGCGACCATCGGGCCGACCTATGCCATTGGCGAAGAGCATCTGCTGGCGATGATCACGCGGCGCCTGCGCGAGAAGGAGGCCAGCGGTGAGCTGCAGCGCCTGCAGCAGCAGATCGTGGCGCGTGGCCGGCAGGCGGTCTTGCAGCCACCGCCCCTGGCGCTGCCGGTGGCCAGCACGCCCCGCACCTTCTACCATGACCCGACCTATGTCCTGGCCCAGCGCATCGTCGATGCCAAGGGCGCCGTGCTGTTCCCGGCCGGCACCCGCAGCAATCCGCTCGACATCGTGCCCCTGCGCCGGCGCCTGCTGTTCTTCGACGGCCGCGATGCCCGCCAGGTGGCGTTGGCCGAGCGCCTGCAGGCGCGCTACGCGGGTGCCCTTAAACCGGTTCTGACCGGTGGCGCCTACCTGGAACTGATGCGGCGCTGGCAGCGGCCGGTGTATTACGACCAGCAGGGTGCGCTGACCCGGCGCCTGCACATTACCCGCGTACCGGCCCTGGTGTCGCAGGAAGGCCGGCGACTGCGCATCGATGAACTGGTGCCGGAACCGGTCGCACCCGCCACGGACAAGGAGGCGCCATGATGACGCCTGCGACACGCCGGGGGAAGGCGCGGGGGCGCTGGTGCGCTGGCGTCCTGCTCCTGGCGCTATGGGGCTTCGGTATCCCAGCGCAGGCGGCGGGTCTGAGCACCTGCACGGGACGCTTCCCCAATCCGATCACCGACATCTGCTGGAGCTGCATCCTGCCCATTTCCCTGGGCGGGCAGCGCCTGGCCGACCTGGGCGGGCAGGAGGATATCGGCAACCCGGCCTCGCCCATCTGCTCCTGCGGCGTCAACCCGACGATTGGCCTGTCGATCGGCTTCTGGGAGCCGGCGCGCCATGTGGAGGTGGTGCGCCGTCCCTTCTGCCTGGTGTCCCTGGGCGGCGTGGACCTGAACCCCGGCATCGCCGCGCCCGAGGCGGGCCGTCATACCGATGCCAGCGGCGAACAGAACGGTTTTTATCAGGCCCACTTCTACGTCAATCCCGCGCTGTACTGGCTGCAGGTGATCGCGGACTTTCCTTGCCTGGAGCGCGCCGGTTTTGATCTGGCCTACCTGACCGAGGTCGATCCGTTGTGGAACGACGACGAGCTGACCTTGATCCTCAATCCCGAGGCGGCCCTGTTCGCCAACCCGGTGGCCATTGCCGCCTGCGCCGCCGATTGCGTGGCCGCCACGTTCGGCTTTAGCCGCGCCGAACTGTTCTGGTGCGCCGGCTGCCAGGGCGGCATGTATCCCTTGGATGGGCACAGCAGCTACCACCTGGGCGGCGTGCGCACGGCTGAACTCTTGAGCCAGCGCTTAACGGCCAAGATGCACCGGGAGCTGCTGGCCTGGGGGCGGCATGGCGCGGCCGGGCTATGCGGGCCGTACTTCCTGCCGGTGATGGACAAGGCCGCCTACAAGACCCAATTGACGTATCCGATCGCCGCCACCGGCAAGGAGGCGGGGCGCTGCTGTCGTCCTTTCGGGCGCACCACCGTGCTGTGGGGCGCCGCCAAGGAGTATCCGGTCAAGGGCGAGGATTTTGCTTTCATGCTGTTTCGCAAGGGGAACTGCTGTGTGGGCTATTAACGTGCCGCCGCATGCGCGGCGCCTTTCCCGCGGTGTGGCCACGGCCGTCCGCTGGCCGCTGGCGTCCCTGGCCATGCTGTCGACCCTGGGGCTGGCGCAAACGCCGGTGCAGGAGGCCGATATCGCGCGCGCTGCGCGCCATCGTCCGGTCATCACGGAGGCCGACATGGCGCGGGCGGCCCGCCAGCATGCCTTGCCCGCAGCCGCATCGATACCGGGGCTTGCGCCTGGTCCTGTGGAGCAGGGCGCCGGCGTGGCGCAACTACCCCAACCCGCCAAAGGGAACATGGTCGATATCGCCGCCCTGGCCCAGAACTATGCCGCCAGCGGCGCCCTGGTTCCCGTGTCGCTCAGTGGCCCGCAGCTTCTGGTGTTTGTCAGCCTGTCGATGCCCGAAGGCGCGCTGCGGCGCCTGATCGAGCAGGGCGCGCGCGCCAAGGCCGTCCTGCTCCTGCGGGGCTTGGAAGGCGGTTCCCTGGTCAAGACCATGGCCCATCTGCGCCAGCTCCTGGGGCAGCGCCAGGTCGCCTTGCAAATCGATCCGCAGGCGTTCGACCGCTTCGGCGTGACCCAGGTGCCGTCCTTTGTCTTGCTGCGCGACGCCAGCCTGGGTCAGGACTGCGGCGCCGGCACGTGTTTTGCGCCCGGCGCCTACCTGCTGGTGGCGGGCGACGTCACGATTGACTACGCGCTGGCGCAGATGGACGCGCGCGCGCCCCGTTTTTCGGCCGAGGCAGGGGTGTTCCTGCGCCGGTTGCGGGAGTAGCCATGCGGCGTATCCTTGTCCTCGTCACGGCCGGCTGCCTGCTGGCAGGGCAAAGTCGCGCCGTGCTGGCCCAGACCAGCATGGATCTGGCCGCGGCCCGCGCCGCCAACCAGGTGGCCAGCGGTGCGGTCAATACCGCCTCGGCCAGCGCCGTGGTGCCGGGCTATACCACGGCGCCGCCCGAAACGGCGCTCTACGGCCGCACCGACCTGGCGAACCAGGCGCGCGAGCACCTGCTGCTGTGCGCCGCGCAACCGAACAACATCGCCTGCGATGCCCAGCGCCAGGCGGTGGCCTCGGCCGGCACGGCCCGTCCCCCCGTCACGTCCGCCGATCCGCAGGTGGCTGGCGCCCAGGCCGTGGCCCGCGACCCGTTGCAGACGGCCGGTGATTTGGCGGGCCTGTATGCCGGCTGTCCACCGGGTGCTCCCTGCACCCCCGGCACCTTCTGCCTGGGCAGCCAGTGCTTCGAGACCAGCCAGGTCAACGACCCCGATTTCGCCCAGGCCATGAGCTACCTGGAGGCGGCGCGCGAGGCGGGCGTCTATCTCGATCCGGGCACGATGAAGGTGTTCAGCGGTGAGGCCAATACTTGCCGCAACCGCCTGCTGGTCAACTGCTGCCGCACCGACCGTGCTGGAGCGGGGTTCAGCAACCAGTCGCTCTTTGGCGTCGGTTCGCGCCTGGTGTTCGACATTCTGATGAACGGCAACAACCGGCGCTTTCTCACCCAGGGCGTCAAGTCGCTACTGTTGGGCCGGGGATTTAGCGGCAGCTTCACCAGCTATGGCGTCACGGTGGCCGTCAACGGCACACCCTTGCCGGCCGGGGCCGTGACGCTGGCAACGGGCGACAGCGTGGCCATCGCGGTCACACCCTGGTCGCTGGCGATCACGGTGGTGTTCTATGTGGCCATGTCGATGATGTCGTGCAGCCAGGACGAGGGCAAGCTGGCGATGAAGGAGGGCGCCGCGCTGTGCCGCAGTATCGGCTCCTGGTGCTCCAAGTGCATCCGGGTACTGGGCCGCTGCGTGGCCTGCATCGAGCATTCCACCGGCAAGTGCTGCTTCAACTCCAAACTGGCGCGCATCCTCAACGAACAGGGACGCGCCCAGCTGGGCATGGGCTGGGGCGCGCCGCAATCGCCCGCCTGTGGCGGCTTCACCGTGGCCCAGCTCCAGACGCTGGACTTCGCGCGCATGGACTTGACCGAGTTCTACGCCTCCATCGCGCCGACGCTGCCCAATGTGGGCAACGTGCAGTCGGCTGCCGCCGCCCGCGCGCCGGCCTGCTACTTCGGGAGGGGCAAATGCTGACCCGTCATTGGTATGGGCTGCTGCTGGCTGCCGCAGTGCCGGTCCTGGCGCAGGCCCAGGTGCAGGCCCAGACAGGACCGCGCATCCCGGTCGAAGACTTCACGCCGCTCCTGCTGCAGGCCATCGACGCGCCCTCGGGCACGGCCCAGGGAACCTTGATTGGACCGGCGGCGCAGGCGATCAGCCAGCACTTCGCCGCCAGCACGCCCATCCGGGTCGACGTCAGTACGCAGCTGGTCTATGCCCAGCATGGCTGCCGCCGCCTGCAGGTGGCGGTATGGCAGGACGACGTGCGCCTGCAGCCTGGTGCGGCACCGGCCCGCCAGTCAATCACCTTCGGCATCAACTACTGCCTCGACGGCAAGCCGCCGGCAGACCTGACCAAAGGAGCGCCGCGATGAAGCGGCGATGGATCGGGTTCCTGGCGATGCTGGCGTGCCTGGCCACCACCGCTGCGCCAGCGCGGGATTTGGCGCCTGCCCCGGCCGGGGCCGTGGACGACGCCCGCCGCGGCTGGCATTTTTACGACGATCCGCTGGCGCCCGAGCCGGCGGCACCCATCATGCCGCCCAGGCTGCCCGCCAGGGACGCGGCGCCGCCCGAACTGGCGCGCCTCAAGCGCTTGCAGCGCGAGATGGAAGACCTGCGCGCGGTGGCAGTGATCCATCCGACGGAAGCGAATGTGCGCCGCTACATGGTGCTGGAAGCGCAGGTCATGCGCAACGCCTCGCAATTTGCCGACCTGGCCCAGCGCATCGCCTGGACCCATCCGGAGCTGGACCCGGCTACCCAGGGCCGGCCGGTGAACGCCACGGCGCTGGATGTGTATGAGCAGACCCAGGCGGCCACGCGTGCCGACACGCTGGCGCGCGTGGGCCGGGACCATGTGCTGATGTTTTTCTTCCGTAGCGACTGTCCCTACTGCCATGCCTTCGCGCCGGTGCTCAAGGCCTTTGGCCAGCGCTACCGCATTCCGCTGGTGGCGGTCAGCCTCGATGGGGGAGCGTTGCCGGCCCTGCCGGCGGCGCGGGTGGACAACGGGATTGTGCGCACCTTGAAGGTGGCGCAAGTACCGGCGGTGTTTCTGGCCCAGCCGTTCGCAGGGCGGATCGTGCCGCTGGGGTTTGGGGTGCTCTCGGAGTCGCAACTGGTCGAGCGCATCGTGGCATTGCAGGACCGGCCGGGAGCGGGGCAGGGTGCACCGCTGTTTTGGCCGGGAAAATAAGTGGAGACAAGCATGAAAGCAAGGAGAGTAGTCCAATGCATGGCAGCCGCTGGCGTGCTGTGCGGCGCGCTGGCGCCGGCCGTCACCCAGGCGGGCGACCTGAACGCGGCCGTGGAGCAGATGTACCAGGATTTGGGCGCCATCGGCAACTACACCGCGCCCGGCGCTTTCCGCGGCCAGGTGTACAACACCTATACCGGGGGGAGCATCATCATGCGCACCCAGAACCGGACCTACCAACTGATGGCGGTGGAGTTCCCCAGCATGAAGGCCGGCTGCGGCGGGATCGACGCCTTCGGCGGCTCCTTCTCGCACATCTCGGCGGCCGAGTTCAAGAACATGCTGCGCAATATCACGGCGGCGCTGCCCGGCGTGGCCTTCCAGCTGGCGCTCGAATCGGTCTCGCCGCTCCTGGGGGGCGTAACGAAATGGACCAAGAACATCGAAAGCATGATGACCAACGCGAACATCGGCACCTGCAACGCCGCCAAGTCGCTGGTCGGTTCAGCGATGGAAGCGACGGGCGTGAGCACGGACAAGGCCTGCGAGGATCTGGCCGTGATGCTGGGCCTGGAATCGGATTACGCGGCGGCCAAGGTGCGCTGCCAGAGCAACAAGCCCGGCGTCTTGAGCACGGCCAGGAATTCGGCCGACCCGAAGATCCGCAACAAGGCGCCCTTTGTCGGCAATATCACCTGGAAGGCATTGAAGCTGGCCGGCACGCAGCTCGATGACCAGGAGCGTGAGCTGATCATGAGCATCGTGGGCACCGTCATCTTCTACGAAGGCACGCGCGACCCGAATCCGGTGGCGCCGACACTGACCTCGATCGGCCGGCTGCTGTACGGCACCAGTGCCGCTCCGGGCGGGAAGGTGAAGCAGGACATGCTCAGGTGTAATAACTACACGGACTGCGATGTGGTGACGGTCGATACCAACTACCTGCACACGCCGTTTGTGACGAAGGTCGAAGGCCTGATGCGCTCCATCACGGAAAAAATGCAGTGGCGCGTCCCGATCCCGAACAACTCACCCGAGATCGGTTTCGTCAACCAGACCTCCGAACCCGTGTACCGCATGCTCTCCCTGGGGACGGCGATGCCCTCGATGGATGTCAGCGATCAGCTGATCGCGCGGTTTCGGGAGCTCATTGCGGCTGACTATGCACAGGTCCTTCTTGAAAAAAATCTTCGCCTTGGGATGTACGTGCTGGACAAGGACTATGCGTTGGATGTCAAACAATCAGTACGGACAAAGGAGCTACGTCAGCGTGCGCAGGAAATGCTGACGCAACTGGCACAGGAAAAATCTCTGCTATATCAGCGGTCCGGCCATATCGAATCGGTGACTTCCACGCTGGAGGCATTGCAGCGGGAGTTGCGAAGCAGTATGCCGCAATATATGCTGGATTTGCTCGGTCGCCGTGCGGCCTATCTGCGGTAGCAGGCTGTTGTGCGATGCAAGTGAAGGAGAACGAGCATGTGGGAAATTTTCGCCTATCAAAATAGCGACAGCCTGTTTGGGATCCTCAATGCCACGGCCGCGATCGCCGGGGCCAATACGTTCAAGAGCGCACTGGCCATTGTCGCGTTCTGCGGCTTTGTCGCCGCGCTGGTTGCCTATGCCATCGCGCCGCAACGGCTACAGGGATGGAACTGGCTGGTGTCGGTGACGCTGGTGCTCTCCGTCCTCTTTGTTCCCAGGGTGACGGTCGGGATCGTCGATAAGACGGGATCGAGCGCGGTACGCATCGTGGATAACGTTCCCTTTGGCTTGGCGGCTTTCGGGTCGCTGACCAGTACGGTGGGCAACACGCTGACCGAGCTGTACGAAACGGCGATGCAGGTCTTGCCGGGTTCGGCGAATCTGCCGAGCGAGCTGTCGTACCAGAAAAATGGCCTGCTGTTCGGGAACCGTCTGATCCGCGAGGCATCGACCGTGGTGTTCCAGAGCCCGAGCTTCCGGACGGACCTGATCACCTTCATCAACAACTGCACGATCTACGATCTGGCGTCGGGCCATATTCCCGCGGAGGAGTTCGCCGCATCGAGTGATGTGTGGCCGATGATGTCCACGCCCAATCCGGCCCGCTTCACCCCTGTGACGGATGCGACGGGCATGCAGGTGGTCGCGCCCTGCACCGAGGCTTACCAGCGCCTGAACGCGCAGATGCCGGCGCAAGTTGGACGCATCCAGGGACTCCTGGCCTTGCGGATGAACCCAACCTTGTCCGGCATGGCGGCGTCGGCTGTCATCGCTGGACAGGTGCAGCAGGCCTATCTGCGCAACGGTATCGCCAATGCGGCGGCCAGCGCGGCCGACATCATCCGCCAGAACGCGATGATCAATGCCGTGATCGATACCAGCCTGCTCGCCGGCCAGCGGATCAACGACCCGGCGTCGATGCTGCTGGCCGTGGGACGCGCGCAGGCGGTGGCGCAGACCAACGCCGCGTGGATCAACCAGGGCAAGATCGCTGAACAGGCCCTGCCGGTCATCCGCAATACCATCGAGGCCATCACCTACGCGATTTTCCCCATCGTGATCCTGCTGCTGCTAATGACCAGCGGCCGCGAAACCATGATGGGATTGAAGAACTATGTCTCGGTGCTGATCTGGATACAGCTCTGGCCGCCCCTGTACGCCATCCTGAACTACATGGCAATGGTCTACGCCGCGCGCGACATGGCGGCCGCGTCGGCCGTTGGGAACGGCGTCAATACGCTGTCGCTGATGACATCGTCCTCGATTTATTCGAGCGCCATTTCCGGGGAAGCCGTTGTCGGCTATCTGACGCTCAGTATCCCGCTCATTGCGTGGGCCGGTTTGAAACGCATGGAAACCTTCGGCAGCGCGCTCATTGGCAATACCCAGATGCTGCAATCGACGGTGGCGAGCGCAAGCGGAACGGCGGCATCGGGCAATGTCTCCCTGGGCAATACCAGCATGGATCAGGTGACGCTGGCGCCGACCAGGAACTCGGCGTTCTTCGCGAGCCACCAGGACGATGTGTCGGGCAATACCTACACCAGCAATGTGATCAGCGGACTGACGGCGGCGCGGGCGCTGGCCAATGAGGGGCCGGTCTCGCGGATTGTGGATGCGAAAGTGACGCAACAGCATGTGCAGGCGGCATCCAAATCCGTTGCGGCGGCGCAGACCGAATCTGTCGCGGCAACCCGAGAAAAGGCGGCGGCGCTAAGCGATGTGTTAATGCATGCCGATTCGAGAACGTCAGGGCATAGCCAGGCGACGGGAACCAGCGCGACCGGCAGCGAGAGCATGGGGGAACGCATCGGTGAGTTGCAGCAGATCGTGAAAACGGTATCGGCGGCTACTGGGGCTGGTGAACAGCAGGTTGCTGCAGTTGGATTTGGTGGCTCTAGTTTTGTCGGAGCCAAGGTTCCTGGTGCCCTGAAGGTCCTGTCGCCATTTGACGCAGGGATTCAACTTCATGCGAAAGGAACTAAGGAGTATTCGGCCTCGGCACAGAAGCAGGACCAGTTAATACGTAGCACGTTAAGAAGCCAAGACAAAGCGAAGTTCCAGCAGTTCGCGGATACCCTAAGTCGTAACTCTAACGCGATCAGTTCATTTGTTAGAGACGAGAGGTCCGGGCATGAATTAGCTGCTCGCTTTTCTGAAACAGTCGCTCGATCTGAGCGAGCTGAAGCCAATTTGCGTACCCAGCAAGACTTCTCGGAAAGTGTTTCCGATGCTTATCAGCGTGGTGAGACGTTCAGCAAGGACTTGGCCAAGGAGCCACGAAATATTAAGTTGTTTGAGGAGCTTCTAAGGTACGAAGAGCAGGGAAGTGCTGCTGAGCGGATCAAAATGGATTCTTACCTGGGGAACATCACCAAAACTCCAACTGTTTTTACAAAGAATAGCAATATTCCTAGGGAAGCGCTGATCAATTCACCCTTTTAGCGAGATTGGTGCGCAAAAAAGGTGGAACTATGAGCCGATCAAGCATATTTCCGTTCGATTTG
>NZ_JACHXD010000024.1 GCF_014191875.1 Pseudoduganella violacea | reverse complement strand
ATTCAGCATTGGGCAATCTGTCGCCCGCCGTCTATGAACGGAAAATGGCAGTGCGTGAACCTATTGTTGTGTCCGAAATTTCTTGACCACCGCAGATGACTCGGGTCCCCCCGCTACCTCGGATCCATTGAGGTAGCCTGACATTTTCGGACACTTCCATTTGATAAACTTGTCAAAGGGAGTGAAAACATGAGATCAACGACATATACACCGGAGTTCCGGGCCGAGGCGGTCAAGCTGGTACTGGCGCAAGGGCTAACGCTGGAAGAAGCCGCACAGCGAATCGCGATCCCCAAAGGGACGCTGGCGAACTGGGTGAGCGCGGCCAAACGCGGCAACGATCCGACCGCGCCACCTGGTAGCCGAAGCGTCGCAGAACTGGAAGCCGAAGTGGCCAGGTTACGCAAAGAGCTGGCAGTCGAACGGATGGAAAAAGACGTGCTAAAAAAGGCCACCGCGTACTTCGCGAGGGAGTCGCTGCCCGGTACGCGTTCATGAAATCGGTGCGGCTCGATTATCCTCTTGGCTTGTTATGCCGCGTTTTTGACGTGTCGCGTAGCGGCTTCTACGCAGCGTTGGAGCGTCAGCCATCGCAGCGTGCGCAGGACGATGAGCGATTGAAGGTCGCGATCAACAGGGGCGGTCACGCCAAAATTCCCTGCTTAATGAAGTCAAAGGCAACTCAAGTACAAAACAGTCATCATCGCCGTGCACGAGAAGCCGCTCTTCGACTACCTGTGCCTGGAACTCAGCCCAGCGTTCGAAGGGGACCGACTGATTACAGTAGAGCTAGGGCGCGCGGACAATGGCGAGTCAGTGGCAAATACTACAGTTAGAGCCTGGAAGCAGGATCTGGCGATTGCAGCGTAGACGTTTGCGCCCCCTCTAGACAGCCCTCAGGCTGGACGGCCGAGTGGTTGAGATGGGGTCTTCATTCCGGTTGCGGCAATCGCGACTTCAAAGTCGAGCAACTGGACTCCGCCAAGCTGGCGAAGGGCCGCTCTTGGCCGTCAGGCGAAGATACTCCGAGCATTAGCTCTCAAAGACAAAGTGACCCGTATTAATGTCATTTTGGATCTTTGGAGGGTCACGGCAGACCCTTCAGGGGGCAGGCAGGTCACGGCTTCCGTGTAGTCGAACTGGAGGTGTCATCACATTGGTGGTAATTCCAGCGACATCTAGTTGTACCTTTTCGGCCGATTTCGAAAGTACCCCAGAATGATGTCGCAAAACACCCTAAAATGATGTCGGCGTACTCTTTGCTTCCTTGAACGCTGTAGCAAGCAGAGAGCGCAGGCTGTGACATAATTTTACATAATATAAAACAAGCAACTTAATCCGCCCGTTGCAATAAAGAGGAGTAGGTCAATTTGTACAAAACCCATTTGTAGTTTGAAGTTTTTTACCTTATGCGCCTGCTCCTCTTGCGCAAAGATTTCAAACGCTTCAGTCGGATCAATTCCGGCATCTTTAGCGATCCTAAGTCCTGTATTCCAATCAGGCATTCGTTCTCCCTTGGCATAACGACTCAATGTAGGCTGGGATACCCCCCATACCTTTGCCACGGCGTTTACAGTCCTGCCCCCAAGCGCTTTCTCTATCAATTCCTGGTAATTCATAGCATTTTCCAATTGGCAATGTTATTCAATTCGGAATACATTTTAGTCATTCCAAACGGAATGAATGTTGCTCCGTTTTGATTAGGTAAACCATAGCACGATTGGATGGTAAACACACTCATTCCATTTGGAATTATCGTGACTTGTCACGCTAAGTACGGTTCTAGAGGGCTAGGGAGGTAGAGATGGCAAATCGAACACTGGACATTGCACAGCCTGAGATTTGGTTGATTCTTGATGGTTTGGAGCGGGAATTGACTAGCGCCAAGGATTTTTGTTCAGGTCTGGCGGTGCTGGTTGGAAGTGAGGCACCGCCTTCTGAGGAGCTTTTGGCCCACTTCACCTCGAGGCGTGACCGTTTGGCATCTTTGATTGAGAAAGTGCGCGAATGGTAGTCCGTGAGTTGATTGATTTGCTAAGCAAGTGCGATCCGGAGGGCACGGTGTCGTTTTCCTTGCCTTGCGATGTGGTCGATGGCACGGAATACGCCGATGGCATCAGCTACGTCTACGTGCCACTCGTGCAGGCTCTCTGGAGTACCGAGGCAATGCAGGCTGGTCGTCTGGCAGATCGGGTTAGCTTCGAAATTCCCTCGCTGAATAAGCGTGACAAGTAACGAAAAATATTTGCGCTGATTGCGCCACCCGTCGCTCTAGCGGGCGACTCTCTTAAAGGAAAAGACCATGAAAAACACTATCCAAATTCTGCACGTTACCCAAGTAGCGGGCCGTTCCAAGAAAACCGGCAACGATTACGACATGCGTATGGCGCAGTGCATCGTTCACAAGACCAACCGTGACACCGGTGCTATTGAGCCGCTGATTGGTGAGCTGGTTCTCCCTGAGCGCTACAAAGACCTGAAACCCGGCACGTATGAGGTCGAATTCGAGGTAGCGATCTCAAACGAGAAGCGCGTGGGTTCTCAGGTCGCCACCATCACCCCTATTGCAGAAGCTAGCGGCAAAACCCCTATGGCTAAGGCGGCCTAAGCCATGTCTTCTATCGCGCCTGAAGTTCTTATCGGTTGCCTGGTCGTGATCTGTTTTGCGCTGGGTTGGATCGCAGGCGGCCAACGATGAAGCTTTTTGGCGCGTTGTTTCCGACGTTGCTGGTGACGGGCCTTTTCGTCGGCATTGTTTATCTGGCGAAGTACATCATCCACCGTTTTTTGGATCACAAATGAATATCGCACAAGCTGTCGCCTGTTGTATGACTGCCTTTGGGCTTGGATATGCCGCTGGTTCACTGCAGCGCATCGTGCGTAGGGCGGTAGAAGTACTCGAATAGCATTTCGCGGGATGGGCCAACCGCGATCTTACTTTTGGCCTTTTACTTCAAGGACTATGACCATGACCAACAAAATCAAACACGGCCTGCTGGCCGTTGCCGCAGCAGTTTCTTCCGGCGCCGCTCTTGCTGACACCGACCCAGGCGTTGCGGCAATTACCGCGCTGAGTTCGACTGCGCAGACCTATATCACTGCTGCATTCGGCGTGGCCGTCCTCGTCGCTGGCGGCTTCTGGGGCATTCGCATGATGAAAAAAGCCTTCAGCAAAGCAGGCTAAGCCACAAGGCATGAAAATGCACGGGGCGTTTATGACGCCCCTTTTTCATTTAAGGGAAGTCATGCGATTTCTTTTTCTACTCCTCGCCTCTCTAGCAGCGACTGATGCGCTTGCAGGTGGGGGCAAGTATATGTTGGCGGGTGGTTTCGGCAATGAGATAGTTTCATTCAACACGTGCGAAGCCCTTTCGCAGCATGTATGGGGTAAGTCACCTAAGAAGCCCTGCGTTAGGATGGATCACGGAACGCCGACCGATGAGTTCGAAGTGAATGTTAACTATTGGGTCTATAACCCAAATAGTTTCACTGATATGCGGACGAACCTAGGGTTTAGATGGGCACCGGATGATTGTCCTGCTCCGCGTTACCAAGGACGCGACCCAGAGAAACCACCTGGTCAACAATGTATTCGCGCTCAATGCGTGAGGGGTGATGAGGCTGGTACTTTTAAAATCCCTACCGCCTACTACGATAAGGCCACCAACAAGATTGTCCAGCGGATGATTCAGGATGGCGCTTTTACGACTCCACCTTCCCCGCGATATTGCATAGATGGTTGCATTGCTGCGGTCGATGTAGTTAATAGTTGCTCTGATTATGATGAGGCAATAGATGGGCGCCTTTGGCTAACGAAGTGCAGCGTTCACATGGTTCAGGTTGATGGTGCGACATGTCGTGGTTCACAAGATGTTGAAGCCAGACCAGCATACACCGGCCCAGCTTTGAACGACCCGACTAATCCGGGCACAGACCCTGGCACCAATCCGGGTACGAATCCGGGTACGAATCCTGGCACTAACCCAGGTACGAATCCTGGCACTAACCCAGGCACGAATCCCGGTACTAACCCGGGTACAAATCCGGGTACTGGTCCAGGCACGAATCCGGGCACTGGTCCAGGGACTAATCCAGGCACTGGTCCGGGCACGAATCCGGGCACGAATCCAGGCAACGGCAACGGTAACGGGAATGGCTCCAATCCGGGTTCCGGCGATACGCAAGCAAGGTGCGGTGCGCCAGGGCAGCCGCCATGTGCGATCAATGAAGCGGGGACGCCTGGTGTAGGAGATACGTTCAAGCCGTTGGTTGATTTGCTTAATGGTCTTGGGCCGGGTCGAGGCAAGGGGCTAGATGATGCGGTCGCAGAGGATGGCAAGGACACGTCCCTTGGCTGGGGCTTACAGATTCCAGGCGGTGCTTGCACAAACCCCACCGTGGGTCTCCCTTTCATCCCTGGGCAATGGACCGTCGATATCTGTAGCCGGATTAGTCTCTTTGCCTTGATGTTCGAGCTGCTGTGGTCCTTCCTGTTTGCCTTCGGCATTATGTCGATGGTATCGAGGGCTACAGCTAAACCTGTTTCGTGAGCTTGCCATGCCTTTACTCGCTACCCTTATCGTAAATCTGTTCGGCGGCATCGTTGCCTTTATCGCGAAGTACATCACTCAGCGCGTCGCCATTACCTTGGCAATAGCGGCGGCAGTCACCGCGCTGTTTGTCGGGCTGTATGCAGCTACGCGGGCCATCATTGCTACTGCCGTTAGTGCTGCCGCAGGAATTGGCCCAATGTTTGGCGCGGGCGTCTCGATGGTGATTTCACCGCACAGCGCGGCCATGTTGTCGGCCTATGTCGTGTTCTGGTCGTTGTGCGAACTGTACAAGTGGAAGGTCAGCATCCTGTCGCTGTGGAGCAAAACGATATGAACGTTTTTTATCGGGAGTTGCTGTTGCTGGGGATTGTGTTCTTTGGCGTGTTGATCTTCATTTGGTGCTTCATTGCGGCCGATCTGCCGGATGACTTCATTGCGAAAGTGAAAGCATCGGCCAATCAGGAAGAGGAGGACTGCGATGGCAGTCTACGCGATCACCGGTAAGCTGGGCAGCGGCAAGGGCAAGGCCGCTATTGACCAGATCCGACGCTATCTGCGTGCAGGAAAACGGGTTGCCACCAACTGCGATGTTTTCCTAGAACATTTGATGCCGGAGCGCGATAAGTCCATCGTTCAACGCATCCCGGATAAGCCGTCGGCGGTTGATCTGTACATGATCGGTAGCGGCAACAGGTATGTGACCTTTGAGCCGATACTGGAACATGATCGGAACGGCATTGTAGCGACCGCGCCGTCGCCGAAGCTGCTAAAGGGCTTTGATGAGGCACACAATGGTGCTCTCGTTCTCGATGAGTGCGGCTCCTGGCTGAACACGCGGAATTTTCAGGACAAGGGTAGGGCGGAGCTTTTGGAGTGGGCGATTCATGCGCGTAAATACGGCTGGGACATCTTCTTCATCATGCAGAATATTTCTCAGGTCGATAAGCAACTGCGAGACAGCCTGCTTGAATACGTGGTGCGGTTGAATCGTCTTGACCGGATGAAGGTGCCGATGGTGAGTGCTGCGCTCAAGCTTCTAACGGCTGGAGCTACTGACGGCAACTTGCCCCGCGTTCACATCGGCGTTGTGCGGCTTGGTTCGCTGCCGGATGGCCTGGTTGCAGATCGGTGGGTGTTTCGCGGCGACGACCTGAATAATGCGTACAACACCACGCAGGTGTTTTCGGACAGCTATCCGCACGGCACACATTCGCTGCTCTCCGCCTGGCATTTGTCGGCCAGAGCGGGTGTGCCATCTTCCTTTGTTGGCCCTGTTCGCCGCCAAAACATTGACGCGGTTTTGATCCGGCCGCGTGCCCTTCCACCAAAACCTGTTTCCAAGCATATGAGTAAATTTCTCGCTATGGCGCTACTGCTCGGCTGCGCCCTCGGCTACGTCGCCTCAAGAATCTATGCACCTGGCCAGCAGTCGGCAGTCGCTGGTGCCGGCGAACCCACCACCTTTGCCGACAGCCCGAAGATTGTTGGCGTCATTCAGGATGGCGGCCGCCAGTCCGTGGTTTTGTCGGATGGCCAGGTTGTGTTTCCAATCCGTTTGCGCAAAGGGCAAAACGGCTTTGAAGCGCAAATTTCGCCAACCGTGTGGGTGAGGGCGCAATGAACAAGAAAATTGCACTGGGGGCCGTTCTGATGGCCTTGGTGGGCGTTGTTGGGGCGAAGCCCGTCACGTTGGATTTCAACGGGGTGCCGGTCGCCACCTTTGCGCAGGCGACATTCAAAGCCCTGCTTCGGCGCGACTACGTGATGGCGCCGGAGCTGCTCGTCGGCGATAAAAAGGTCAGCATAAGTATCTCCAGCATGGACGATTCTCAGGTGCCAGCATTCGTTGAGGGCGTGCTGGAGCAACAGGGCATTTCTGTTTCGGAGAAGGCTGGCGTCTATTACCTCGCCATGGCAAAACCGGCCAAGGAATCTCCTGAGCTACCGCAAGAAAGGCGGACCGTTGCCGATATGGAGCTACCCCGCCTGCAATCCGTCCGTGCCGAGCGTGATCTTCCAATGAAACCCGCTAGCGAAACGCATACGGCCGTGTATAAGCCAGCCAATCGTGGCGGAGATTTTCTTTCCAGTGTGCTGCAGGCGATCTACAGCTCGAAGGCTGTCACTTCGGCTGGGCCAAATGTGGTGCTGACAGGGACGGCATCTGAGGTCGAAAAAATGATGACATTGCTTACTTCCGTGGACACGCTGCCTAAGTTGGTGGACGTGTCCGCTTCGTGGGTTGAGGTGACCGACATCAGCAACGGTAATCGCGGGATTTCAGTAATCGCGAATGTGCTGGGAACTCGGCTTGGTGCGCAACTCGGCTCGGTTACTTCCTCGTCGGCCATCAGCCTGCGCAACACCAATTTTCAACTGGTGATTGACGCGCTGAATACGGATAACCGGTTTAAGCAAATTTCCAACAGTAGGGTGGTCGGGGACGATTACGAAAAGCTGGTACTGATCGTGGGTGACGAGACGCCAACTGTAGGCAGCACTGGCCGAGACAACTCCGGCAACTCGGTGCAAAACATCGTATACCGCCCGTCCGGCGTTATCGTTGACGTTACGCCTAAGGTGCTGGGTAACGGCCGGATAAGGCTCCTTGTGGACGGTCAGATCAGCAACTTTAAGGAAACCGTCACCGGCGTGACCAACTCGCCCACGCTCATTAAACGCCAGGTGAAAACCACGGTAACGATAGCGGATGGTGAGGTACTGCTGATTGGCGGCCTCAACGGCTCGCAGAAATCAGAATCGGCAACGCGTTGGCCGTTCCTGCCTGCGTCCTGGGGTAGCAAGTCGAACAGCGCTTCGAACTCTGATCTGGTGCTTGTGCTAAGCGCCAAGGTCGCCAATGCGGATTAATCGTTACTTGTAACACTAATTGGAGCATTCATGGCACGGCAGATAGAAGATGCGCGAACGGGTGATTTGCTTGATGGTTCGATGCGGCAGCGCGGACGTCCAATAACTGGAAAAGCGATGACCGGAGCGGAACGGCAGGCAGCAAGGCGGGCGAGATTAGCGGTGGGAGGTAAGACCACGTTGACGGTAACGATGTCGTGCGAGGTCGTGGATTTCCTGAGTAAGTTCGTTCGATTTAAAGATTTGAGCAAGGACGATGTGATTGAGGGCTTGATTCGCAAACAGCTGATGCGGAAGCGGTAGAACATGCGTCCCTTGCTGACAGCACGCAGCAAATGCTTGCTTCCACGTGTGTCGCGCGCCAGCGGGCCGGTCTTTCGCTTTAGCGGCCTGATCCCCGTTCAGGGGATCACGACACTGCTTCGCGGCGATCCTCAAGATCGTCCGGCCCGGTTGATTGAGGTGGCGCGGCGGCGCTACCTGGGCGCAGCACGGGGAGCGGCGCGAAGCGCCGCCTAAACTTGTATTAGGGACACTTAAGAACAGAGACAGCAGTAATCGTGGTCGGCGCACTGTCACTCAAGATTTTGGTTTTTGAAACAGGCAAAAAAATGGCTCCAAACCTCGCCAAAGATTTGGAGCCTTCGATACACCTCTCGAACAGGGATACCGAATGTCAGCATTTCATCGTGGTTTGGACGCGGAGTCAATCCATTTATCTCCGTTGTCGCTTGATCTGGTTGAAGAAAAGCCTTCGTATTGGTCGGATGACGGCCATGGCTGGCAGGATGCCTTTGTAGCCCGTAGGCGCGTTTTTCCCGATGGGCAGTGCGAAGTATCGGTCACGAAGGAACGGCACTTTGTAGGGGCTGCATCGCAGCCTAAACCACGTGCTAAGCGTGGCGAGTCTGAAAAGCGTGAGGAGAACGATGACGATGCAGGCCGCCGGGCGAAGAAGAATGTTCGCATGTGCTGCAAAGCCATCGGCGCGGATCGGTTGGTGACGTTGACCTATCGTGAAAATATGATTGACCGCGATCAGGCATTGAAGCACTGGAAGGCATTTTGTCGCCGCCTGGGCAAGCATAAGCAGTTCCACTATGTTGCAGTGATTGAGGAGCAGGCGCGGGGCGCGCTGCACTTTCACGTGGCTGTGCACGGCCGCCAGAATTATGTGCTGCTTCGTTCCATCTGGCAGCGAGTTCTGGGTCTCGGCCCGAAAGGTGAGCAAATGGGGCAAGTGAATGTGCGTGACCCGCATCGCTTCGGCTTCGGGGTGAACGGTGCTCATAAGCTGGCAAGCTACATCGCAAAGTACTGTTCGAAAGAAATGCAGTGCCGTGCGCTCGATCAGAAGCGCTATTTCCGTTCGCGGGGTGTGGTGCTGCCGGAAGTGGATAGCATTCGGCTGAAATGCACATCGATGCTGGGGGCGGTGCAAGCCGCATTCACGATTGCGATGGAGTACGGGCTGGAAGGTATGCAAAGCTGGTGCAATAACGGGCTTGGTGTCGTATGGATTTCTACGTCGCCTGGTGGGCGAAACTCTGAGCCTGAGTGTCCATTTTGACTTTAACGCAACTATTAAATAAATAGGTTATTATTTCCATTTGGAAATGTCATGTGGGTCAACATGGGATTTGGTGAGCTGTTGTCGGTGGTTGAGGCGGAATTTCGTCAGCAGTACTGGCTTATACGAAATTCGCGTGGGACGAATTGGAAGGCGGTAAATCGAACAAGGGTGCTGGCGCAGATGATGTATTTATGTGGCGTGCCTAAGTGGGCAGTAAAGGAGGCGCGGTATTGTCTGCGCTCAAGATTGTGCAAGCGATGTTTGGGGGATGACGTTCGATGTTATGCGGTGTCGGAGCGGTTGAGGCGGGGCGATTTCAAGGTGGAAAGTTGAAAATAGAGAGGGTCGTTAGAGGCGGGTCGAGGTTGCGAGGAAGCTGGTTTTACCTGAACTGGGATCAGTTCGCCATTTGACATAATATAAATTATGCGAACATATGGATGTGGAAGCCGCGCGCGCCGTGCCTTGTGCAAACGAAGATCGAACGGTTCCATCGGTGGTCCAAACTACCGTTTTTTCGAGATCACATCACTCATGTATTGATGCACGTCGCGCAGATCCTTAATTTTCCAGGGATACGGCGCCAGCTTTACGCCGTTCTCTTTCAAAGTTTTGGGAATCAAGTCGCCGTTTGGGCGAAGAATGACTGACGACACAATAACGCCAGGGTAATCGTTGAGCCGTTTTTTGAAGGCGCTTGTCGTCAGATCCGGCGTGGGCGGATTGCTCTTGTTCGCCAATGGCCCAGTGCCTTTGAGGTCGACGCCGTGGCACATCGCACACCGCTGGGTGTAGAGACTTTTTCCGTTGGCATTCTCCGCGAAGGATGGCGACGTTTGAATCAGCGACAAAATTCCTAGTGCGGCGATGCTTAATATTTTCGTTTTCATGTGGTCTTGTTGTGTCGATCGGATCTGAATCGAGGGCCAGCGCCAAAGGTGCCGCTGCAACCCTCAATTCTGGCGCCGGCATTTTATCCGATTGCAAATATTCACGTTTCGGCGCAAAAAGCCTTAAACGATGTTTTTGCCGTTGACGGATGCCAGGATCTCGTCGTGCCGCTCATTGTCCGTTTTATGCAGATAAGCGGCCGTTGTCGCGATGCTCGCGTGGCCGGCAGTCTCCTGCAGCGTCTTCAATTGCACGCCGTTGTTCGCGTGGTTGGTCAGCATGCTGTGACGCAGCCAGTGTGTCGACGCTTGCCGCAAGATCGCGGCCGTATCCGCGTCGCCCAGCGCGGCCGCTGCGCTCGCCGCCTCCTTGAACACGGTCTTCAAAGCATCGGACGCTGCTTCATCGGAAATTCTTACCGGTGTCTTGCTTCGGCTCGACAGCACCAGCGGCGTGGTATCCGCGCGCACGGTCTGCGGCAGCAGCTCAAACGCCTGGCGATACAGCCGGTAGGCGTCGAGCAGATCCGGCGGCACCGGCAGGCGCCGTGGTTTGCCGCCTTTGCCCATCACGTCGAGCCACCAGCGGCCATTGCCTTCGGTGTACACGGCGCCCATATCGGCGCTGACGATTTCATTGAGCCTGGCGCCGGTGTGGGCGTAAGCCAGCAGCAGAAAGCGGTCCCGCGCGCGCTGGCGCAAGGCGGCGGGCGTGATGGCGGCGCGCCGGCTGACCGTTTCAAGGGCCAGGGAGATTGCTTGCTGGGTCAAATAGCGCGTCACACGCTTTACGTGCGGCATTTTGACGTTTTTGACCAAGGCGCCAGGATCGCGCCGCAAATAGCCGGTCTGTTCGGCGAATGCCATCAAGCCCTTGACGGCAATCATGGTCTGGCGCCGGCTGGCGTCGGACAGCGGCCCGCTAAACGGCCGGTAGCGCGGATCGTTGCGCGGCCATTTGGTGCTCGAAATCCAATCCGCTGGCGGCTCTTTTAGAAAATCCTTGTAGGCATTCAGGTCGGCCACGGTCAGCATGCGCAGCGTTTTGCCGGCTTCTTCCCGGCACCAGGTCAGAAAGCGAAATAGCTCTTTTTGTGTATTGGCGATCGATTTGGGACCGAGTTCGCCGTGGCCAATGAATTCCCGGGCAATTTCACTGTCCGTTAAAGCGTCGGTAATGGCATCATCGGCAATATCGCGCAGACCGGTCAAATTGCCCTGGCGCCGCTCGCCTTCGCCGAATGTGGCCGCCGTGGCTGGTTCCAGGTCGATCAGTGCAAATTTCTTCATCGAGGGCTGAGAGCAAATACTGTTTATTTGAACAGTGAATTATACAGTATTCCATACAGTTACTTAACTCGACAATATAAGGAGTAATCTCGACTGAAATATTTGGCCGTCGCCGGCTTTTAGCTATGTTTTCCCGGCGTCTTAAACGCCAAGTTCGAGTATGTAATGTCCTACGACATTCCGTTCCCGCTTGTTCGCTATAACCACCAGATAAGTATCGTCCTTTGGGACGGGAATGCCGATGTGCTGGTATTTTGTGTCCGGCGTCTCGTAAATGTGAGCGACCCTCCACTCCCAAGCCGTACAGCTGTGATACGCGTCTTCGATAACCTGATCCGCATAAGCCCACAGATCCACCACCTCCTCCGCACTCTCCGTGACATTGACCATGTTCGGATACAGCGTTTCGCGGTATTCCTCGTTCGACAGCAGCTTAGGATTCATATTCATTGGAAGTGTTGTTTGAATGGCCGGACCCCTGCCCGGCCATAACGTTTGGCCTTAGCGCGCTGCCGCCGCTTTGGCCCGAGCCACGTGCAATTTCTTGTAGCTGTCGATTTTGCGCTGGTGCCTGTCCAGGCCTTCCAGTTTCATGCTGGTTGGCGTCAAGCCGAAGAAGCGCACACTGCCCTCCACCGACCCGATCACCGCATCCATCCGCGCATCGCCGAACATACGGCGGAAGTTGACGACGTAATCGTCCAACTCCAGGTCGTCATCCAGCATCACTTCCAGCACCACATTCAACGCTTGGTAGAACAATCCGCGCTCGACCGAGTTGTCGTTGTATTGCAGGAAGGCCCCCACCAGTTCATGCGCCTCTTCAAACTGCTCCAAGGCGAGATGAATCAACAGTTTCAGTTCCAGAACCGTCAGCTGGCCCCAATCCGTATTCTCGTCGAATTCGATGCCGATCAAGGTGGCGATGTCGCTGTACTCATCCAGCTCGTTGTTCTCCAGGCGTTCCAGCAGCGATTCCAGGCTGTCATCATCCAGACGATGCAAGTTCAGGATATCGGAGCGGAACAGCAGCGCCTTATTGGTGTTATCCCAGATCAGGTCTTCTACTGGATACACTTCCGAATAGCCCGGCACCAGGATGCGGCAGGCCGTGGCGCCTAATTCGTCGTACACCGCCATATAGGATTCCTTGCCCATCTCTTTGAGAATGCCGAACAGAGTTGCGGCTTCCTCGGCATTGGAGTTTTCGCCCTGGCCGGAGAAATCCCACTCAACGAAATCGTAATCGGATTTGGCGCTGAAGAAGCGCCACGACACGATGCCGCTGGAATCGATGAAGTGTTCGACGAAGTTATTCGGCTCCGTCACGGCGTTGCTGACGAAGGTTGGCCGTGGCAAATCGTTCAGTCCCTCGAAACTACGGCCCTGCAGCAATTCCGTCAGGCTGCGTTCCAGCGCCACTTCAAAACTTGGGTGCGCGCCGAACGAGGCGAACACGCCGCCCGTGCGCGGATTCATCAAGGTGACGCACATCACTGGGTAAATGCCGCCCAGCGACGCATCCTTTACCAGCACCGGGAAGCCCTGCTCTTCCAGGCCCTGGATGCCGGCCAGAATGCCGGGATATTTCGCCAGCACTTCCTGCGGCACCTCCGGCAAGGCGATTTCACCTTCCAGAATTTCCCGTTTCACCGCCCTTTCGAAAATCTCCGACAGGCATTGCACCTGCGCTTCGGCCAGCGTATTGCCGGCGCTCATGCCATTGCTGACGAACAGGTTTTCCACCAGATTGGTCGGGAAATACACCACTTCGCCGTCCGACTGGCGCACATAGGGCAGCGAGCAGATGCCGCGCTCCACATTGCCGGAATTGGTGTCGTACAGGTGCGAGCCGCGCAATTCGCCGTCGGGATCGTAGACTTCCCGGCTGTACTCATCGAGGATTTCAGCCGGCAGCGCATCTTTGAGACCAGGCTTGAACCAGCGCTCGTTCGGGTAATGCACGAACGCCGCGTTGGCGATGTCTTCGCCCCAGAATTCGCCGGCATAGAAGTGGTTGCAGCTCAGACGCTCGATATACTCGCCCAGGGCCGACGCCAAAGCGCTTTCCTTGGTCGCGCCCTTGCCATTGGTGAAGCACATCGGCGAGTGCGCATCGCGGATGTGCAGCGACCACACATTGGGAATGATATTGCGCCAGGAAGCGATTTCAATCTTGATGCCCAGGCCAGCCAGCAGGCCCGACATATTGGCGATAGTCTGCTCCAACGGCAGATCCTTGCCCAGGATATAGGTGCTCGCCTCGGCGGACGGACTCATGGTCAGCAGCGCCTGGGCGTCGGCGTCCAAGTTCTCGACCTCTTCAATGATGAACTCGGGGCCGGTCTGCACCACCTTTTTCACGGTGCAGCGGTCGATGGAGCGCAAGATGCCTTCGCGGTCCTTGGCGGAGATGTCGGCCGGCAATTCGACCTGGATCTTGAAAATCTGCTGGTAGCGGTTTTCCGGATCGACAATATTGTTCTGCGACAGGCGGATGTTTTCGGTCGGAATATTGCGAGTTACGCAATACAACTTCACGAAGTAAGCCGCGCACAAGGCTGATGAAGCCAGGAAGTAATCGAACGGACCAGGCGCCGAGCCGTCGCCCTTGTAGCGGATGGGCTGGTCGGCGATCACGGTGAAGTCGTCGAACTTGGCCTCCAGGCGAAGCTTATCGAGAAAGTTGACCTTAATTTCCATGGGGGAGTTCCAAATAGTGCTCAAAAATGAATTGGGCACTATTATCCGGGTTTTTAGCCATGGGGCAAAGACTGTTGAAGCGGCCGCGCTAGGAGGTGATAGGCTTGGCCTTGGCCTCAGACGTGCCCTTCGCCGCAATACGTTGCAGCGTTCTTTCGAGCGCGGCAGTGTCCGGATAGATGCGAACACTGGTGATGCAGCCCCAGCGGATCTCGATGAGATTGACGCCTTCGGCAAAGCGCGGCGGGCGGCAAGACTGCGTGACGCCTCCCCTGCTTAACCTCGGTGTGCGGAGCGTAAGCTTGCCATGCCCATTCTTCTTTGCGACTGACCTAATTGCTGCGCTCAAGGGCGCGGACTTTGCTCCAGAAAATTAGCTGTTAGGGTTGTTTTCTTTGTAGATGTCGGCCAGGAATTTACCCAGGCAGGTGAACTCCGTCATGTCGTGCAGCGCCATCTCGTAAGCGAAGTTTTCCAGCGCCGCCTTGTCCAGCCCCATCTTCCTCGTCAAAGCCTTCGACTTGCTTGCGCCGCCTGGGAACTTCTTGAAGCGATCGAACGAATCGTGGGCGCCGATCCAGTAGCGGTTGATCATTTCCAGGCCGGCCGGAGTGTCGCGGGCCAAGTGGATCATCAGCACCAATGGGGTATCCGGTGCATCCCACGGCGAGATGATGCCGCTGGCGTTGAAGGTGAAGCCTTCTTTCTCGATCAGGGCCTTGTCCACGCCGAAAGCGCTTGGGTCATCGAAGCTGATGACGCCGTCGAGGAACATATTGCCGATGTATTCGGTGATGTGGTTGGGGTTGCCGTACAGGCGCTCGCCGTAGGTCAGACTGGTGTCGGCCAGACGCTTGGGATCTTTCACCGAATTGTGAATATGGGCGTAGGGGAACCACAACATGTAGCGCTCGCTTTCCAGCGGGTGCCAGCAGAACCACCATTCGAACATCTTGGCGGTAACACCCGGGAAGACGTGGCGGCTTTGCGCGTAGGCCAGCGGACCTTCTTCAACCAGGGCATACCCCGAAACCGGCGCTTGCTCGAAGGTCTGCATCACATTTTTCAGACCATCGACAGTCGGTGGCATGACCCACTCTTTGGGCAGCGGGCCTTTTTCCAGCGCTTCAACCATCTCGACGGGCACCACCAGGTCTTTCTGGAAGTACTTGGCGTATGGCTTGGCCTGCACCAGTTTTTTGTTGATCGGCCAGCGCTTTTGCATTGCAACCTGGAAGTAGGTAACCAGCGTTTTCTCTCCCGGCTGAACGGTGCTGTTTGCAGTGGCCGTCGCGGCCACCAGTTTGCCTGGTAAACCGGCCGTCAACATGGCACCGGCGGCTAGCAGTGGCGTGGTGGTTAGCAGTTTTCTACGTGAAATCATGCTCATTTTCTTATCCAATCTTGGGTTGAAATTGCGACCGCTGGTCGCTCATGGTTATTCCGCACTGTTTGCCCATCAGCCAGTCCCACCAATAATCCGATTAGCGGAACAATGAACCGAATAACGGAACAAGTGTAGAAACAAAAAAAATCCATGTCAACGAAATCCGCCCTTTTTGATCGTCAATCGGACATTTGTTCCGTACAATGGAATAGCTGGAACATGCCTTCCCTGGGATACGCGCGCTTTATAGATGAAATTACAAGATGACTGAAGACAATGAAGGAAATAACGGAAAGCAAGTGATCGCACGCGCAGCGGCGGTCTTACGCGCCCTGGAAAATCAGGCTGGGGGATTAAGTCTGGCGCAGATTGCCAAGAGCGCGGATCTTCCGCGCACCACGGTCCACCGTATCGTTGCCGCTTTAGAGGCGCAGCAGCTGGTCGCCAGCGGTAAGGGTGGCGTGAAGCTGGGGCCTGCGATCGTGCGTCTTGCCGCATCGGCCCATACTGACGTCGTCACCGTCATACGCCCATATGCCGAGGCCCTTGGCCGCCGTACCCGGGAGACGGTAGATGTCTGCGTCTATCGGGGCTTACACGCCGTATCGGTGGACCAATATGCTTCGGATCGGGAGTTGCGCGTGGTGTCCGCCATCGGAACAGCGTATCCGATTCACTGCACCGCGCATGGTAAGGCCCTGCTTGCCGACCTGCCTTACGAAACGGTCGCAGGACTTTTCGACGGTCAGCTTGAACAGCGCACGCCGAACACCATCACAGATATCGGCCGCTTGCATGCCGAGCTCGATGCGATCCGGGAGATTGGTTACGGCGTCGATACCGAGGAACACGCTTTGGGTGTCTGCGGTATTGGCGTCACGCTTAACACCGGCATGACTGAACGGTACGCTATTTCCCTGGGCGTGCCCGCACAACGGTTCGCTGAGCACAAAAGCGCCCTGCTTTCCGCGTTAATGCAGTGCAAAGCAGAAGTCGAGGCGATCATCGGCGCCTGAGCAAATGGGCGGTGCCCAGCGAACTTGATAATTTCTCAATATACTAATGCGTTTCACCGGTGTCCCGCATTAATATATGGATAACATGCAATCGCCCGCTTCCGCACTGGCCAACGGCAAAAGCGGCAGCTTAGGCGCCCTGCTCGCGACCGTTTTGCTGCCCTTTGCTTTGGGCCATTTCATCTCCTACCTGTACCGCGTAATCAATGCGGTCGTGTATCCCGACCTGGCGCGCGACCTGGGTCTGGCCGCCGACAGCATCGGCCTGCTCACCGGCGCCTATTTCCTGACTTTCGCGGCGGCCCAACTCCCCATTGGCGTGGCGCTCGACCGCTATGGGCCACGCCGCGTGCAGGCGCCGATGCTGCTGTTGGCCGCGGGCGGCGCCGTGCTGTTCGCGCAAGCCCAAAGCGTGGAGCAGCTGGTGCTGGCGCGTGGTCTGATCGGCCTGGGCGTGGCCGGTTCGTTGATGGCATCGATCAAGGCCAGTTCGCTCTGGCTGCCGCCGGAACGCTTGCCCCTGGCCACGGCGTTGCTGCTGTCGGTTGGCGGCATGGGCGCGATGGCCTCGACCGCGCCCTTGCAAGCCGCGCTGCAATACACGCAATGGCGCGGCGCCTTCTTGGCGCTGGCCATCGGCACATTGCTGGTCAGCGCCATTATTTACTTTGTGGTGCCGGAGCATGGCCGCAAGCAGCCCAGCAAATTGCGCGATATGGCGGCCGCCGTACGTGATCTGTATTCTTCCTGGTCGTTCTGGCGCCTGGCGCTGTATTCCATCGTGGCCCACGCCACATATATGGCGGTGCAAAGCCTGTGGATGGGGTCCTGGCTGCGCGATATGGCCCATCTGGACCGTTCCGAGGTGGCCAATGTGCTGTTGGCGGGCGCCATGGCCATGGTGGCCGGCTCGCTGTTTTTCGGCTGGTTGACCGATTATCTGGGCAAATTCGGCATCAAGCCGCTGCTGGTGTGCGGCTGCGGCATCTGGGTCTTTGTCGCGGTGCAGCTGATGATGGCCGGCGGCGTGAACCTGAATCCCTATGTGGCGGCGGTCGGTTTCAGCTTTTTCGGCACGGCGACAACCATGAACTACGCCATCGTGGCGCAAAGTGTGCCGTCCCACCTGACGGGCCGCGTCAGCACCTCCTTCAATCTGCTGGTTTTCCTGTTGGCCTTCGTGGTGCAATGGAGCATGGGGCTGATCATCAATTTGTGGACGCCCGAGCGCGGCGCGTATCCGGCGCCGGCCTATCACTATGCATTCGGCATTATCGTGGCGCTGCAGATTCCCGGCATGCTTTTGTGGCTGAGCTTTAAGCCATGGCGGCGCGCATGCCTTTGACCAGCGCGTCGAAAACGGTGCGGCAACGCGTGTTCTCGCGCAGGTCTGCATGCATCGCCACCCAGGTCGTCATCGGCATATTCATCAACCTGGGCAGCACGCGCACCAGATTGCTGTTACGCGAGGCCAGACCGGCCTGGTAGACGCCGATCCCCGCACCGGCGCGGACCAGGGCCATTTGTGCCAGGTTACTGTCGCAGCGGTAGGCGAAATGATCACGTGACCATGCGCCAAGCTCGGAGCGGGCCGCGCGCAGGAAGGCCGTTTCCACATCGAAGCCGATCAGGCTGTGGTCCGCCAGGTCCGCCATCTTTTTCGGAGCGCCCTGCCGCGCCAGATAATCCCTGTGGGCAAACAGGCCCAGCGTGAGGTCGCCGATACGCTGCGCCAGGAGCACGTCCTGCTGCGGACGCGTCATGCGCACGGCGATATCGACTTCGCGCCCCACCAGGTCCTGCACCGCGTCGCTCAGCACCAGTTCAATCGCCAGTTCCGGATACGCGGCGCGCAGAGGCGCCACAATGGCAGGCAGGATTTCCACGCCAACCACTTCGCTTGCCGCAATACGCACGGCGCCGCGCACCTCCTTATGACCGTGGGCGCTGCGTTCGATGGAGGCGGCCACGTGCTGCATCTCTTCCAGATGTACGCGCAACTGCAGCGCCGCGTCCGTCGGCTGCAGGCCGGTTTGCGAACGGGTAAACAAGGCCAGTCCCAAGCCCTGCTCCAGTTCCGCAATATGGCGACCAACGGTGGGCTGGGTCAGACCGAGCGCGCGCGCGGCGCCGGACAGCGATCTCGCTTTCAGCACGTGCAGGAAGGTTCGATAAAGGTCCCAGGAGATAGATAATGTCATACAAATTTGTATAGCAACGATAGATATTTAGCGAATTTTCATTTAATCCGAGTTTGCCCATAATTCTTTCCATGGTCAACACAAGGAGGTAAATATGAAGGCTCAGCAAAAGGTTCTGGTGCTTGGCGCCAGTGGTGGCATCGGCGGCGAAATGGTGAAGCAGTTGCTGGCGCAAGGATGGGCCGTGCGGGCGCTGAAACGCGGCCTCGGCGTATCCCGCCGCACAAGCGGTGGCGTCGAATGGCTGGAGGGGGATGCGCTGAATGCGCAGGCGGTTGCCGAGGCGGCGGCTGATTGCAGCGTGATCGTTCACGCCGTCAACCCGCCGGGCTACCGCGGCTGGGGGACGCAAGTTTTGCCCATGCTTGAGAACACGATCGCCGCCGCGAAGGCGCATGGCGCCACCATCGTCCTGCCTGGCACGGTCTACAATTTCGGGCCGGATGCCTTCCCTGTCTTGCAAGAAGACTCGCCGCAGCGCCCTCTTACGCGCAAAGGCCGGATCCGCGCCGAGCTGGAAAAGCGCCTGCGCCAAGCAGCGGAAGCTGACAACGTGCGCGTCATTATTGTGCGTGCCGGCGATTTCTTCGGACCCGGCGCGCGCAATAACTGGCTGTCGCAGGGCATGCTCCGTCCCGGCCGGGTGCCGTCCGAAGTGAAGCTGCCCGGTGCGCCGGGCGTGGGCCACCAGTATGCCTATTTGCCTGACGTGGCGGCAACGATGCTGGCCCTGTTGGCGATCCGCGAAACGCTGCCCGCCTTTGCCAGCTTCCATATGGGGGGCTACTGGGACCATGACGGCAAGCAGCTTGGCCAGGCGATTCAGCGCGTGGTCACAGCGCGCGGCGGCCGGTCGCCGCAGCTGAAGGCCTTCCCGTGGTGGCTGATCCGCCTGATCTCGCCCTTCAACGAAACCCTGCGCGAAATGCTGGAGATGCGCTATCTGTGGCAGCAGGAAGTGCGCATGGAAAACCGGCTTTTGCGCGAAGTGCTCGGCGTAGAACCCCACACGCCGCTGGAGATCGCGCTGGAACGTACGCTGGAAAGTTTGGGCTGTCTGCCGGCGCCGGCTCATGCCGCTACACCGGCCGTTTCCACTCCTCGATGAACTATTTGCCGCTTCCTGCCACAGATGCAAAGCCGCCCTTGTGGCCACGAGTCCCTGAACGGGTGGGGGAAACGACCCGAATGTTCTTTCAACATCCAGGAAGATACGATGATCAGCCCAGCAGCCGCATCCACTACTCCGGTCCTGCCATACGGTGGCAGCAGCACTCAAACAAGCGCGACGCAGGTAAATCCACAACCGGCGGCAGCGCAGCAACAGCCCCTCCCGCCGACGCTGGCAAGGGGACCTTCGCAACCTATTCTGATGCACATGCGTGCTGCCACGACTGCAGTACCCAAGCCTACGACGCAAATAGTCGATGACAAAACCACGATCCTTGACATGGTGAAGTGGAACAGCAAGCTGCTGAATAGCTCACCCGCCGCCCAAAATTTCACCGTATTGGGGGAAGTAATCAACCTTGACGACGTCCGCCTGGGGATTTGCTGTGTGCCGTCTGGCCCCAAAACCAAGCTCAGTGCCGGTAACGCCGCCTCTGATCCAGCCAATCAACAGGATCCTGGAGCCATAAAGCTGGGCAAGGAAGCGGTACTGAATGTATTGACGAATACCGCAGCTAAATACAGTTTGGGGGGGACGCCAGCAGGACAAACGATCACTGACGCATACGCCTGGGTAAGTGCACCAGGCAACAGGCTGACCACGGCCGAATTGGGCACGCTCATGGAGCGCGTCAACGATGCCGTCATTGCCCAGCAACCCGCTACGAAACCGGATTTCTGCGCGCCGAGGCTGGCAAAACGCATGCCGATGGAATGCATGGCACATCTCGGCCGCGAAATACAGAGAGCTACCACGGCGAATGCACAAGGTCCCCACGCTGCTTTCTTACAAAATCTGGGTGAAGAAACGCAGCTCCGTGTCATGCAACATAATCTGAAATTCGACGACACGAAAGCCTGGTTGAACGGCGTGGAAACTCGCTGCAAAAACGAGGGACTGCCCGAGCTTGAAAAATTGGCGAAGGAACTCAGTGCTTCGATCCCCGAACAGGCCAATGCGGCGAATTACCATACACGTCTTCATGACAATATCTACGGACGCGCCTTGGAATCGGCCATCGTCGACCAATTGGTTCGCAATCCTCCCGCCGCCGTTAAAACGGCGATGGGAAATATGGCTGCCCACCTCGATACCCAACTTACATCCCTAACGCCCCAAGCCAGACAATTTGCCGCCTGGAAGGTGCAGGACATGATGAGACATGAACGGCGTGGCTGGCAAACAGAGTCACCTGCTCTGGAGCAATTTTTTAATGCGCCACCAGGAGAAGTAGTCAACGCACTGGAACGACTGCTGCGCGCGCCAGTGGAAAATGGCTTTGACAGCATTGCCATCCCCTACCTGACCGTCAAACTGTCTTTGTCCATGCAGGCGGAGCAACCAGTACAATGTCCTGACGCTGCCTGGTGGAATCAGACCAGGTCCGCGATAACAGCGGACGGGACCCAGAAAGGGCTTAACGCACCAGGAAGCAGTATCGCACTGTCACAGACGGCTATGGATGCTGCAAACAATATGGCGGGCTTTATTCATAGCAGTCTGAACGGTTTGCCGCACGACCGGCAAAAATATACGGCATGGGATATGCAACGTACTATGCTTCTGGATCGCGCCCACTTGGAGGCACAATCGTCAAAGCTAACGGCTTTTCTAGACGCATCTCCTGAGCAAGTGCTGCCGGAACTGTATAAACAAATGAACGCAGCCAGTTCAAGCGGAGATGACAGCGCCGCCATATACCACTTGGCGCTTAAGATGACTGAATCCCTGGGCGAACAAGCGTCGCACCGTCAGAATCCGGAAAATGGCGCACCATGGATGCGCGCGGCAAACGAGAATTACGGAAGCGTGATCGACGCGGCGGCGGCAAGGCATATTGGCACAACGAATCTCAACCGCATGGCGCCGACATCGGGTATTACCACGCACCATCAGCCTTACATCGCCGATGGTACGGAGCCAGCGATGCATCCTTCTGACCGAAACAGGCCTAAGCTGGAAAGCCCTAGCAATGCATTGAAAACCGCGTTGGAAAACGGCCTTCCATATGTTAGTGGGGTATCCGGCTCAACCAATATCGGGATGCATATGGTGCACCAGATGCAAAACATCAATGCCCAAGAGGCTTTATTGGGCATCATGATGTTCCTGACATACGACGGCGGCCACTCCATGCATGAAGCTTTATGGGTGGCGCATCAGCTAAGTCGCGAGCCGGGTGGTTTGCCTGTAGCCGTGTCGGCGCCAAGGGATCCGGCGGCCTTCGAGGCAAAACGCCTGGAATTTCTTGGCAAACTCCAGTCGCCTGCGGGTGCGGACGTGTCCGCCGATATCAGCGAACAGAAAAAGAAAAGTGCTAAGGAATGGGCTGGGTGGCTGGCGATAGATCAAGGGACGAACCCAGCATGGCCAACAGCTGCACTGGCGGGGAGACTGGCGAAGGAGCTGGCAGAAAATAACTTCGTCGCCGATCGAGCTGGTTTTACCAAACTCCTGCAGGACAATATAGATCCTGCCCACGGGATGCCTGCTCACGACATTGCGCAAAAGGTGGACATGCTGATTGAGCACGTAGCAATCGAATTAACAAAAAAGAAGGAGCGGGATGATTTCATCGGCGACTATCAAAGCTTCCTCGGATCATTCACGCCGACAGGCAACGAACCTGCCTTGACTGAGGTCGCAAAAAATGCCTGGAATGACACTCTCAGCCACTTTGCTCAGCACAGTTATTTCTCTTCGGAGAACCCGGCAAGGAATCAACCATAAGAAAGGCATGCCGCCGGCACCAGCCGGCGGCTCTTTACGCCGCCGCCTTCGGGCGGCGTTTCTGCGCCTTAGCGTCGGCGTTGAACGCGGCTGCGGCTTTAATCAAAGCCTTGAACGCTTTCGCATCGACTTCTTCGCCTTCACGGATATCGATGGCCCGGCGCGCGTTGCCGTCCAGGCTGGAATTGAACAGGCCGGCCGGATCGTCCAGCGACGCGCCTTTCAGGAAGGTCAGCTTGACCCAGGCCTTATAGCTTTCGCCGGTGCAGACGATGCCGTTATGCGACCACACCGGGGTTCCCATCCATTTCACCTCTTCCACCACATCGGGCAAGGCTTCATGGATCAGCGCGCGCATCCGGCTCAGGGCCGCGCCGCGCCAGTCGCCCAGGCCGGCGAACTTCTGGTCGATCTGGAGCGAGGCTGGCGTGCCCGCTTCTGCATCCGCTTTCTTCATGCCGTTCTCCCGGTCAGAATGCGTTTGATGGCATGCCCCTTCCACATCCACAGCCCCGCCAGCACGAGCGCCGGCAGATAGATGTAGCGCACCAGGTGCGCAAAGCCCGGAAGCGCTTCGAAAGGAGTATACACATAGCCAATCACCGGAACGCCCAGCAGGATGTGCACCCAGCGCGCCAGCGTCCTTTTCATGGCCGCGCTCATGGTGCGGACTCCTTGACCAACACGCCTTCCAGAGTATCGAAGAAGCGTTTCCAGCCCATTTTCGCGCCTTGATAGGCCTGTTCTTGATCCGTGCGGAAGCCCGCTTGCTCCATGCGCAGCTGGGTGCCGCCCGGCGTCGGCTCCAGCGTCCAGGTGACGACGCTTTCCAGCCCATGGGCCGCCCAGGTGTAGGACAGCGTTTTGTGCAGCTCAATTTCCATCACTTCGCAATCGACCGAGCCCCAGTCGGCGCTGAATTTGAAATGGTGGCCCGCGCGCGGTTGAAAATCGCTTTTCATCAACCAGGCTTCGATCAGGTGCGGTTGGGTCAGCGCGCGCCACAGCTTCTCTGCCGGATAAGGGAATTCGCGTTCAACCACAACGGTGCGGAGTTGGAGTGCGGTGTCGTTCATTGGTCCATCCTTTTCAGTAGGTCTTCAAGATCATCGAACCGGCTTTCCCAGAAACGCTTCATCTGGTGGGTCCAGTCCAGCAGCGGAGACAGCGCCTGCAACTGCGCGCTGTAATGGGTTTGGCGTCCCTCATGGCGGTCGAGTGCCAGGCCGGCCTGCTTCAGCACCGCGAGGTGCTTGGACACGGCCGGCTGCGAGATGTGGAATTGCGCGGTCAGCCCGCCCACAGTCTGTTCGCCGCCCGAACATAGCGTTTCGAAGATGGCCCGCCGTGTGGGGTCGGACAATGCTTTGAAGAGCGCATCATGAGAAGAAGTAGTCATTTGATTCCATAACCAACAAGTTATGCGTAAAACTATAACCCATAGGTTATGGATGATCAAGCAAAAAGTACAACAGGAATTCTTTCAGGCCTCGCCGCGTTTACGCCTCCAGCACCGCAGCTTGATCCAACGGCATGTTTGCATGCCGAACAATGAACAGGCCAAGGACGTAGCTCTGTCATTCGACCCTGGTTCCCGTTATAATTTTCGCCTCCGTTTCGCCAGGAAGTTGCCATGTCGCTGCTCAGTCACCAGCTCGAACTGCTGTCCCCCGCCAAAACCGCTGAAATCGGCCGCGAGGCCATTTTGCATGGCGCCGATGCCGTCTATATCGGCGGCCCCGCCTTTGGCGCGCGCCATAACGCCAGCAATCCGCTGGAGGATATCGCCGCGCTGACGCAATTCGCCCACCGCTACCACGCCCGCATTTTCGTGACCATGAACACCATCATGCACGACGCCGAGCTGGAAACGGCGCGCAAGCAGATCTGGCAACTGTATGAAGCAGGCGTCGACGCCCTCATCATCCAGGACATGGGCCTGCTGGAGCTGGACCTGCCGCCGATCCAGATGCACGCCAGTACCCAGTGCGATATCCGCACCGCGGAAAAAGCGCGCTTCCTCGGCAATGTGGGCTTCTCCCAGCTGGTGCTGGCGCGCGAGCTGACCATCGAGCAAATCCGCAAAATCCGCGCGGAAGTCGACACGCCGCTGGAATACTTCATCCACGGCGCGCTGTGCGTGGCCTTCTCCGGCCAATGCTATATCTCGCATGCCGACACCGGCCGCAGCGCCAACCGCGGCGACTGCTCGCAGGCCTGCCGCCTGCCCTATACCCTGTCCGACGGCCAAGGCCGCGTGGTGGCGTATGAAAAGCACCTGCTGTCGATGAAGGACAATGACCAGAGCCGCAATCTGGAAGCGCTGGTCGATGCCGGCATCCGCTCCTTCAAGATCGAGGGCCGCTACAAGGACATGGGCTATGTGAAGAACATCACCGCCCATTACCGCCTGCTGCTGGACGAGATCCTGGAGCGCCGCCCCGAGCTGGCGCGCGCTTCGAGCGGCCAGACCAAGGTGCTGTTCACGCCCGACGTGGACAAGAACTTCCACCGCGGCCATACCGATTATTTCGCCCAGGGCCGCCTGGTGGACATCGGCGCCTTCGATTCGCCCAAGTATGTGGGCGTGGAACTGGGGACGGTGAGCCGCATCGGCGGCGACCATTTCGACCTCGTCGCCAACGCGCCGATGGCGAACGGCGATGGCCTGAACTATATGAACAAGCGCACCACGGTGGGCATTCAAGCCAATACCGTGCAAAAACTCGGCGAGGAGGAGGACGGCCAGCGCTGGCGCGTCTTCCCCAACGAGGTGCTGAGCACCCTGGCCGGCCTGAAAGTCGGCACCGTAATCCACCGCAACCGCGACCACCAGTGGGAAGCGGCGCTGAACAAGAAATCGTCCGAACGCAAGGTCGCGCTGGATCTGACGCTGAGCGAATGCGCCGGCGGCCTGTGTCTGAGCATCTGCGACGAGGACGGCATCGCCAGCTCGACCGAAGCACTGATCGAATTCCAGCCTGCGCAGCAGGCGGAACAGGCCGACGCGGCCCTGCGCGCCAGCCTGGGCAAACTGGGCAACACCATGTTCGAGGCGCGCCAGGTGGAACTGGCCTTGTCGCGCCCCTGGTTTGTGCCTTCCTCGGCTATCAATGCGCTGCGCCGCGAAGCGATCGAAGCGCATGAAGCGGCGCGCGTGGCGGCCTGGCTGCGTCCCGAGCGTAAACCCGCGGAAGAACCGCCTGCGGCTTATCCGGAAACGCAGCTCAGCTATCTGGCCAATGTCTACAACGACAAGGCGCGCGCCTTCTATCACAAGCATGGCGTGCAACTGATCGACGCGGCTTACGAAGCGCATGAAGAGCCGGGCGAAGTGTCGCTGATGATCACCAAGCACTGCCTGCGCTTCTCCTTCAACCTGTGCCCGAAGCAGGCCAAGGGCGTGCAAGGCGTCCAGGGCCAGGTGCGCGCGGAGCCGATGACGCTGGTCAGCGGCAACGAGCGCTATACGCTGCGTTTCGACTGTAAGCCCTGCGAAATGCATGTGGTGGGCGCGATGAAGACGGGCATCCTGAATTCGCCGCCGCCATCGGCCATTCCATACAGCCCGCTGGTCTTCCACCGCCAGCGCCCGCGCGGCTAAGCGCACCCGTCACGGATCAGGGCAGGCTGTAGCTGAAGCCGTAGGAATGCTTGCCGCCCTCGATCTGGATGATCATCGTTCCCTTCAGGCCTTTCAGCTCGCCGGTCGCCGAATCCGGCACGACGCTGACGGTCAGCGTCGGCGCGCCGTGATCCATCAGGCCAGAATGCTGGAGGAAAAAAGTCCCCTTGCGCCCTGCCAGCGTGGCGCTCACCTGCTCCAGCGCCACATAGCCCGCCGAACCTTTCACTTCCGTGCGCACGGCCAGCATTTCCCCAATGCTGCTGCCGGCCAACGGACCATGGAAGGTTTTTTCAATGCGCTGCCGCCCCCACGGCGGGGAATCGGCCGACGTTTGCGGCGTCAGTTTCACATCGAAATCGCCCTGAATCTGCATAGTGCCGCCTCCCGCGTATGCCGCTTGCGCGGCCAAGATAAGAAAAATCGAAAAGATGGGTTTCACGTTCAAGCTCCTGTAAGATCGCTGCCTCGGTCCATAGTAGACAGGATGAGCAGCCCCCCATGATTGGAAAAACGCGACAAGAGCCGGACCAGCCGCGCGGCATCCTGGTGCCGCGCTTCGAAGTGGGCCAGTTCAGCCACCAGCGGCAGGCGCCCTGCGCGGCGCTGGCCGGGCTGGTGGAGCATTACTGGCATGTGGCCTGGGATATGCAGGGCCATCCGCCGCAGGCGCAGGAAACACTGCCGCATCCCAGCGTGCATCTGGTGGTGGAAAAGGACGGCGATGGCGTCTTTGGCGTGCATACGGCGCGCTACAGCCGCATGCTGGAGGGGCAAGGCTTCGCCTTCGGCATCAAGTTCCGGCCAGGCGGATTCCAGCCCTTCCTGCGCGCGCCGCTGGCCACCATCGCCGACCGGCGCGTGACGCCGGATAGCGTGTTTGGCGAGGCTGGAACGGCCTACGTTGCCCGGATACGCGCTTGCGCCAGCGCCGATGCCATGATGCCGGCCGCCGCAGCTTTCCTATTGGAGCGCCTGCCGCCGCCGGACGCCAACACGGACCTGGCCAACCGGCTGGTGGCGACCATCGCCGCCGACGCCAGCATGACCACGGTCGATGCCCTGGTTGCGGCATCGGGCCTGAACAAACGCGCCTTGCAGCGCCTGTTCCAGCACTATGTGGGCGTGGGACCGAAATGGGTCATCAAGCGCTACCGCATGCACGAGGCGGTGGCTCAGCTGCAATCGGACGCGCCACCGCGGCTGGCGCAGCTGGCGCTCGACCTGGGCTACTTCGATCAGGCCCATTTCATCAATGATTTTACCGCCCTGGTGGGCAAGCCACCGGGCGAATATGCCCGCCAGTTGACCGCCCCGGCTTAGCCATGGCGCGCTCCACATTCTGCTGGAAAATCGCGAGCAAGCCCTCCTCCAGGCCCAGTGTGTGGTACTCGTTGGCGCCATTGAGCAAGCCAATCTGCACATCTTCAGCGACGGCGAAGTCCTCGGCGTCGAAGACGGCGTCGTTGGTGTAATCAAAGCGCTTGGCCAGTGCCGCCTGGCCCTCTTCGCCTACAAATGCCTCGCGACGGTAGAGCATTTCATGGGTCCAGATGGTGCGGTCGGGCGCTTCGGGGTAGAAGCTGTTAATCGACACATAGTCCGGATGCATGATGAAGAAGGCTTGCGGGAAGAGCGAGTAATACACCGAGGCGTAATCGAGAATCTTCCAGTCTTTGCTGTCGGCCTGCCGGGCGTCGAGCACATTGCTGCGCGCGGCGGACAGGCGGATATGCTGGCCGTGTTCCATGTGGGCGATCACGCCTTTCTTGAAATTGCGGACCAGCGTGTCCTTGTGCAGATACGGCACATGGTAGCCTTCCAGATAGGTCTTGATCAGCATCTTCCAGTTTGCCTTGCGCACCACCTTGTTTTTCCGGTAGGGCACCAGCTCATCGACCTTGAAGCATTCGAAGTCTTCGGCCAACGGTCCCAGGCACTCGGCGATATCGATCTTTGCGCCCGGCGTGGGATGCACCCAGACCAAGCCGCCATGCTCGCGCACCGGCAGCTCCACCAAACCCATGGTCTCGCAATCGACGCCGGGGAAGTTGTGGGCGCGTGAAATCGAACGCAGCGCGCCGTCCAGGCCATAAACCCAGCCGTGGAAGGGGCAAACGAAATTCTTGAGCTGCTCTTCCTTGCCCGACACCAGACGCGCGCCGCGGTGGCGGCAAGTGTTGAGGAAAGCGCGCAGCACGCCCTCCTTGTCGCGCACCACCACGAAGGGCCGCTTGTCCCAGTCGCTGAGCAGATAGTCGCCCGGCTCGCGCACATGGGAGGCATGGCCCGCCACCATGGGATAGTTGCGGAACACCGTCGCCATTTCCTGCTCCAGGACGGCGGGATCGGTATAGATAGTCACCGGCAGCTTCACCACCTTGCCCAGCATTTCCTGGTCGCGTCCCACTTCGCGCAAGGCGAGCAAGGTCTGCAAGGTTTGCACTTGCGTTTCGTGTTTCATTACTTCTCCAGACTAGAAAAGACGCGGCTCTCAAGCCGCCGACACCACCGTGCCTTGGGCCAGGGCGCAAAGGGTTTCCTCGCCCTCGTCCAGCGCGTAAATCTCGCACTGGCACACGGCTTGGCGCTTGCCCGCGCTGCGCGCCTTGGCGCGCGCCACGAGCTGCTGGCCCTTGGCCGGCTTGAGGTAGTTGATCTTGAATTCCGACGTCAGCGCGTTGCCGCCCAGCGCAAGGCCGCCGGCAAAGGTGATGGCGTTATCGGCCAGGTAGCTCACCGCGCCGCCGTGCACGAAGCCGTGTTGCTGCTTGTGGTGGCTGGCGACCGGCAAGCTCAGCTCGGCGTGGTCGGCGCCGGCCTCAGTGAGCTTGGCGCCGATAAACCGGCTGAATGGCTGGGATTCGAAGACTTGATGAGCAAAAGCCAGTAAGTTTTCCATGGTGGTTTCCGTTTGAGGACGCGGGTTTTACGGTTATTATTTTAAGAAGCTTGTTCGTCAACCTTGTTCGGATTTCCTCGCATGAAACAGCAGCTTCCCGCAACGCCAGCCACTGTGCGCAGAAGGCCGCAGCAATCGCGCGCGCGTCAGACTTCCCTCGCTCTGCAGCACGCCTTTGTTCGGCTTTTGCCCGAACGCGGCTTCGAGGCCTTGACTATCAGGGAAATAGTGGATGTCGCGGGTACGGGTCTGGGCAGCTTCTACGAATACTTCGCCAACAAGGACGATCTGGCGCGCGTCTCCGTGCATCTGCGCTCCAAGACGCTGTTGGCGGCCATGCACGGCGCGGTGGCCGCGCAAGCTGGCCAGACCATGGTCCAGATCGTCCACACGATCCTGCACGCATTGGCTGATGCCCATGCGTGCCACCCGCTGGAATGGGGCGCCCACTACGCGCTGGAGCGCCAGGTCAGCGATCCTGATGCTTATGCCAGGATGTATGAACGTTTTGTAAGCGAATGGGCCAGCGCCCTCGCCCGCTCCAGCGACGCCCTGCCGCCTGGCGCGGAACTCGACGAGGCGGCGCGCACCTGCCATACCATTGCCTACGGCCTGTTCGCCCATGCCCATATCCGCGCTTACGCGGGCGCCGCCCCGGCTCCCGACGTGCGGACCGTGGCGCGCCAGGCGAAACTGGCCATGCTTGGCTATCTGGCGCAGCTAAAGGCGCCCTGAGTCCCCGGGCTGCGCGGAATCCCCGTTACGCTTCCCTGTCTTGCTTGTCCAGGCCGGGATCGACGCGCTGGCCGATGTCGCGCAGGCGGGCCAGCTGGTCGGTCAGACTCGGGGCGTCATCGAGGCTGCCGACGAAGGTCCACAGATAGGTCATCACCGCGTACACATGGCCAGCGCTTACGTCCGGCGTGCTCACCAACTGCCAGATGGCCAGCACGAACAGCAGGGCTGCCACGCTGCCGATGATCAGATACGCCCCGGCCTCGCGGTCGGACAGGTGGATGCGCAGCTTGGCCAGCAAGCCGTAGTGGCGCATCAGCATCGGCGGCCCCGCCCTGTCCACCAGCCGGATTTCGTGTTCGAGCCGGTTATTGATGCGTTCATGCAGCTGCTGGTTGCGCTTGGCGAAGCCCGGCAGCAGTAGAACGCACAGCAGCAGCGACGCCAGGCAGGCCGCCCCTACCCATGGCTGGATCATCATCAGCATCACGGCCGCGCCAAAAATCGAAGCCACGGCCGTCGCCAGCACCGGCAACTGCTGCTCGAAGAAATCGACGAACTGGCGCGCCAATACCACGCGGGCGGCGACGGTGGACGTGCTGTGCTGCTGTTCGCGCTGATTGATAATGACCGGCACGGCCAGCCGGGTATAGATATGGGTGAAAGTGCGGGTGTCGACCGCGCGCCGCATCGCCCCCACCACCCAGAAAGCCAGCACCACCAGAGCATACAGCAAGGCGCTGGGCGCATTGCCGGCAATAATCGCATCCACCGCGTAGCCGGCGAATACCGGATAGGCCAGCAGCAGCGCGTTCTCCGCGCCGACGAGGGAAAACGTGCCGAGCAGCTTGCCCGCATGCGCGCGCGCGATGGCTTTCAGGGTTTCTCCGGCTGATTGCTGGCCCAGGCCGGACGATGCATCGTTAGACAACTTCATATTTCTCTTCCTTGATTTGCCTGCTTCCTTGTATTTGAGCAGTCGCTCAAGTATTATGTTTGAGCGAGTGCTCAACAACAAGCGCTGTTACAAACTGATGCCTTTTGAAATCAAGGATTTAGCGCATGCCCCCTGCCAACGGCGCCGAACGGCGCGAACAAATCCTCGCCGCCGCCATGGAGCTGTTCAAGGCCAATGGCTTCGCCAGCGTTTCCACGCGCGACCTGGCCGACCATGCGGGCCTGTCGCGCAGCCACGTCTACCATTACTTCCCTGACTGGAAAAGCCTGCGGCGCGAAGCCTTCGAGCGCTTCGTGGCTGAACAGGTCGCGGAAACCGAAGCGCTGTACGCGGGCCAGCGCGCCCCCAAAGCCCTGAAAAGCTTCCTGCGACACTATCTACCGAAGGAAAACGACCGGGATTGGTCGATGTGGATGGGCGCCTGGGTTGAAGCCCTGCGCGAGCCGGAATTGGCGGCCACCTTCCATCAGGGCGCCCGCCATTGGGAAACGGTGCTCGAAAAAATCATCCGGCAAGGCGTGGAGGAAGGCGAATGGACTTGCGCCCACCCCGCGCGGGCCGCGCGCCAGCTGGTCGCCCTGCTCAATGGTTATGCGGACAATATGCTGGTGCACGGCGGCACGCTGCCGTCCGTCCAGCCCCTGCCGGAAATCATGGAGGTGGCGCGCCTGGTGCTGCCACCACTCTGAACGTTGCGTGTCAGCGGCTACCGCGGCCAGCCACGGCCCACTCTAGAGCCTTGGTAATCATATCGGGGAAGACCGTGGCATGGTCCTGGCCCGCCAGCACATGGAGCTGGGTCTGGAGGCTGGGGTAGCGGCGCGACTTCAAGGCGGCATTGGCATGAGCCGGAATTGCTCGATGAAACGGCGCATGGCGCCGGGGTTGGCGGTTTTCCAGGCTTCGAATTCGGGGCGGTAGGCTTCGCTGAACATCAGCACGAAGATGGCCGCTTCCAGCTGGCCTGCTTCATGGATGGCTTGCAACCGACGCAGATCGGGACGCGTCAGGCGTTTGGCCTCGTCCCCGCCATCGCCGTTTTCGGCAGTCGCCAGCGCAGCCTTCCAGCTGGCCAGTTCCAGCGCGAAGGGACGCGGCTTGCCGCCTGCCTTGTGGGCTGCGGCCAGCATATTCACGCGCTTGAAGGCATAGGCCAGCCAGGTGGCGTGGTCGATATCGCTGCCGGGCGTGGTGCGCGAAAACTCGCTGGCCATGGTGACTTCGCTTTTTCCGGTCTTGTCGTCGAAGTCCACGCTGGCGCCGCGCGCCATGCGCAGCGGGACCAGCGGACGGTCGCTGCGCGAAAACAGCATGGCCAGCCTGTCCCAGCTCTGGCGCTGGTTGGGCGTCGCTTCCAGCGCCATGTACAACGCTGCTTCCACGCCTTGGCGGTCGCCGAGGTGGACCAAGGCGTCGGCCAGGAAGCGCCAGGCTTGCGGATGCAGGGGATCGGTTTCGGCGGCTTTGCGGAACAGCAGTTCGGAAGCCGCCCAGTTTTTCTCGATAAAGTAAGCGTCGCCTTCCATCAACCAAGCGTCGGCGAAGCCCGGATCGGCGCGCTGGGCTTCGCGGTACTTGGCGCGCGCCTCGTCCATTTTGCGGGCGTGGAACAGCACCTCGCCTTGCATAAAGGCCTGGGCTGCCTCGGGTTTTGGCCGGTAGGCTGTCTTGTCGCGCTCGCCAGCAAGGCGGCGCAGGATTTCCTGGGCCAGCGGGTCGCCGCCGAAGCGTGCCAGCGCGGCGCGCGCAAAGCTCTCGGCCTGGGCGCGCAGCCTGGGCACGTCGGCGCTATCGGCGTCGAGCGAGGCGGTGTAGATGGTGTGGGCCAGCGCCGAGAGCGGGCCGGAAGCCTGGGGCGCCAGTTGGCGCGCCTGCTCCAGCCGGCTGGCCGCTTCCTGAAAGCGGCCCTGGGCCGTTAAACCGTGGGCTTCGGAGACCATGGCCTCGACCTGGCCGCTGCCGAACAGGGCTGCATCGACCTGCGCCGGCGCTGCCGTCGCCCCAATAACTTGCAAATTGCATGCGACAAACATCGCTCCAACCATCAAACTGCGCACTGCCAGCACTCCAGAAAAACCGCGAAGACGAATTGTAGTCTGCATTTTATGCATTTGCTAAGTATTTGCGCGGTGGTATTGGCTATAATTGCAAAGCTGCCAAACCGATAAAAAATAAGGAATTGCTGGATGAAACGTGCTGTCCCCCTGCTCTGCGCGGCCGTGCTGGCGCAGTTGCCGTTGTCTGCCCTGGCCGACCCGTTCGAGATGGTCGAATCCAAGCCTTTGAACGAGCTGTGGATCAATCCCGGCTTTTACTCCTGGCACTTCCAGAGCGACAAGAATCTGGACAACACCAATCCCGGCCTCGGCGCCGAATACCGTTTTTCCACTGTGGCGGCGGTAACGGCTGGCCGCTTCCACAACAGCGACCGCCAGATGTCGAACTATGCCGGCATCTACTACCAGCCCATCAAATGGGGACCGCTGCGCATCGGCGGCGTCATCGGCGGCTTCAACGGCTATCCCAAGATGCGCGACGGCGGCTGGTTCCTGGCCGCCATCCCCGTCGTCAGCCTGGAGTACCAGCGCGTCGGCGTCAACTTTGCGATCATTCCCACCTATAAAGAAAGACTGCACGGGGCTTTTTCGATACAGCTGAAACTAAAACTGTTTGAATAACGCGCCGCTGCGGCCATATACAGCATATGAGCCATCCGCCAACAGCTGTCCTGTTTGACCGCGAAGACCATCTGCCGCGCAAGGCCGGTACGGCTGACGAGCTGTCACGGCTCGCCGCATTCATTTGCGGCAAGCCCATTGCCTTCGCCGTGCTGGCCGATGAGGAGGCCTTGCACGCCGCCATGCCGGACGGGCTGGAGCCGGCCCAGCGCCAGGCGCTGTTCGATCTGGCGCGGGTGGCGGCCGGCCACAATGTGCTGCGCCGCCGCCTGGCGCGCGCCGAGGGTTTTCTGCAGGGTTTTGCCGAGCACTCCCCTTCCCCGCTGTGGATCAAGGATAGGCGCGGCAGCTACGTGATGGGCAATGCCGCCCTGCACGGCTTGCTGGGCGTGGAGCAGCCCGGTCTACTGGGCAAGGACGACAGCCATTTCTGGCCGGAAGACATCAGCCGCAGCCTGGCCGAGCAAGACCGCGCCGTACTCGATCACGGCGAAGTCATCAAGACCATGGAAACTTCGGAAGATGGCGCGCGCCATTGGCTGGTGCATAAATTCCCCATCGACGTCGACGGCGAGCCTTTCCTCGGCGGTTCCGCCATCGAGATGACCAATGAGGTGGAGAAGGAACGCACCCTGATCCGCCATGACAACTTCTATGTCCTGTTGTCGCGCCTGACGGCCATCATTTCCCGCGCCCGCCACCTGGAAACCCTGTGCCTGGACGCATGCCGCGTGGCCTCAACCCAGCAAGGCATCGATCTGGTCGATATCGCCTGCGCCGATCCCATCAGCGGCGCCTTGTCCATGTTCACCTCGGCCGCCAGCGACGGCAGCGAACAGGTCTGGCCGGCGCACTGCAACCAGGCCGGTCCACCGGCGGACTGGTTTGCCGTCGATGCGGCCACGCAGGCCGTGACCAACGGCAAGATGCAGATTTCGCATGAGATGAACCAGGCCTGCCGCCGCCGCAATATCGCTTCCTGCATGGCGATTCCGCTCTTCGTCAACGAGCGCTGCTGGGGCGTGATCTCGATCTACTCCCAGCGCGCCGATTTCTTCGACAGTTTTTACCGCGAACGGGCGGGCGAACTGGGCACGGAACTGAGCTTCGGCCTGGAACGCCTGATCAACGCCCAGGAGCTGCACAAGCTGGCGCGCACCAACGCCCTTTCCGGCCTGCCCAGCCGCCTGCAGTTCGAAGAGCAGATCGCCGCGCTGGCCGCATCGAATATGTCCGGCACGGTGCTGCTGGTGAATATCAACCGCTTCGACGATCTCAGCTCGGCCTACGGCAATGCCGCCGCGATCGGCCTGATGCGCGTGATCGCGCAGCGCCTGCGCGCCGCCGTCAACGAACGCATGCTGCTGTCCCATGTGGGCATCGGCCGCTTCGCGCTGTTTCTGCCGGCCACGCTGGAAGATTCGCCGGAAAATTTCGTGCACGAAACCATCGTGCCGCTACTGCAGGGCGCCTACCAGGTCGAGCAGCACAAAATCTGGTGCACCATCAATGTCGGCGCGGCCTCGCTGCCGGCAGACGGCGTGAATGCCGACACCCTGCTGGTGAAGGCCTGGGACGCGTTGGCCAGCGCGCGCGACCGCGAACTGCGCTTCGGCGTCTACAACCGCGAGGAATTGGGCCAGACCACGCGCCAGATCAGCCTTGAATCGGAATTGCGCGACGCCATCGAACGCAAGGAATTCATCAACTACTACCAGCCCAAGATCGATTTGAAGACGGGACGCCTGGCCGGCGCCGAGGCGCTGATACGCTGGCGCCACCCGCAGCGCGGCCTGGTGCCGCCGGCCGAATTCGTGCCGCTGCTGGAGCGCAGCGGCCTGGTGATCGCCGCCGGCCGCCAAGTCATGCAGCGCGCCATGGAAGACTGGCGCGGCTGGCATGATGCCGGGCTGAAGCCGCCGCAGATCGCCGTCAATGTGGCGCCGGCCCAGTTCCGCTGCGACTCCTTGCTGGCCGATATCCAGCATGCGCTGGAGACGGCGGGCGCGCGCCACCATCCCTTGTCGATCGAGATCACCGAAAGCAGCCTGGTGTCGGACCACCGCCGCGTGGCTGAGATTTTGCACCGCATCCGCCGCCTGGACGTTCCGATTGCCATCGACGATTTCGGCACCGGCTATTCCTCCCTGGCCTACCTGGTTTCGCTGCCGGTCGATGTGCTGAAGGTGGACCGCTCCTTCGTCATGAAGATGACGCAGGACGCCGGCTATATGGGCCTGGTCAACACCATCGTTTCGCTGGCCCACACGCTCGACCTTAAGGTGGTGGCCGAAGGCATCGAATCGGAAGAGGAAGCCAAGCTGCTGAAACTGCTGCGCTGCGAACAGGGACAGGGCTATCTATACGGACGCCCTGTCCCCGCCGAGGAATTTGCCGCCATGCTCAAGCGTTAAAGCTGGCGCATGGGGCTTGCCGGCGTGACGCCAGCTTAATGCTTGCTGCTGCGCGCCGTCGCCACCTGGTCCAGGATATGGCGCGGTACCACGCCATAGTGCTGGAACTCCATGGTGTAGGTGGCCCGGCCCTGGGTCAGCGAGCGCAAGGTGGTTGAGTAGCCGAACATCTCGGCCAGCGGCACCAGCGCCTTGATCTGCTTGCCGCCACCGCCCGGAATCTCGTCCATGCCCTGCACCATGCCGCGCCGCGATGTCAGGTCGCCCATCACATTGCCCATGAATTCCTCGGGCGTTTCCACCTCGACGTGCATCATCGGCTCCAGCAGCTGCGGATCGGCCTTGCGCATCGCCTCCTTGAACGCGATCGAGCCGGCCATGCGGAAGGCGTTCTCGTTCGAGTCCACGTCGTGGTAGGAGCCGAACGTCAGCGTGACGCGCACGTCGACCACCGGATAGCCGGCCAGCACGCCCGCCTGCAAGGTCTCCTGGATGCCCTTGTCCACCGCCGGAATGAACTCGCGCGGCACCACGCCGCCCTTGATCGCATCCACGAACTCATAGCCCTTGCCCGCTTCCGCCGGCTCCAGCTTGAGCACCACATGGCCGTACTGGCCCTTGCCGCCGGACTGCTTGATGAACTTGCCCTCAACGTCCGACACGGCCTTGTGCACGGTCTCGCGGTAAGCCACCTGCGGCTTGCCCACGGTCGCTTCCACGCCGAACTCGCGGCGCATGCGGTCCACCAGGATCTCCAGATGCAGCTCGCCCATACCCGACATGATGGTCTGGCCCGATTCCTCGTCCGTATGCACGCGGAAGGAAGGATCTTCCTGCGCCAGGCGATTCAGGGCCATGCCCATCTTTTCCTGGTCGGCCTTGGTCTTCGGCTCCACCGCCTGCGAAATCACGGGCTCGGGGAAGATCATCTTTTCCAGCACGATCACATGCTCGGGAGAGCTCAGCGTGTCGCCGGTGGTCATCGACTTCAGGCCCACGGCGGCGGCGATATCGCCCGCATACACCTCCTTGATCTCCTTGCGCTCGTTGGCGTGCATCTGCAAGATGCGGCCCAGGCGTTCGCGCTGCTGCTTGGTCGGGTTGTACACGGTGTCACCCGAATTCACCACGCCGGAATACACGCGGAAGAAGGTCAACTGGCCCACGAAAGGATCGCTCATGATCTTGAAGGCGAGCGCGGAGAACGGCTCGTCGTCGGCCGGATGGCGTTCGATCTCATTGTCGTCCTCATCGTGGCCGGCAATGGCCGGCACATCCACCGGCGACGGCAGATAGTCGATCACCGCGTCCAGCATGGCTTGCACGCCGCGGTTCTTGAAGGCGCTGCCCGCCAGCATCGGCACAATCTCATTGCGGATCGTGCGCAGGCGCAGCGCCGACTTGATTTCCTCTTCCGTCAGCGCCTCGCCATTCAGATACTTCTCGGTCAGCTCGGGCGTGGCTTCGGCGGCCGCCTCCACCATATGGTCGTGCCACTTCTGCGCCAGCTCTTTCAGGTTGGCAGGAATGTCCTCGTAGCTGAACTTCACGCCCTGGCTGGCATCGTCCCAGCTGATGGCGCGCATCTTCACCAGATCGATCACGCCATGGAAGTTGTCTTCCGCGCCGAGGGGAATCTGGATCGGCACCGCCACGCCTTTCAGACGGTCGCGCAGCTGCTGCTGCACACGGAAGAAGTCCGCGCCGACGCGGTCCATCTTGTTGACGAAGGCGATGCGCGGCACCTTGTACTTATTGGCCTGGCGCCAGACGGTTTCCGATTGCGGTTGCACGCCGCCCACCGAGTCGTACACCATCACGGCGCCGTCCAGCACGCGCATGGAGCGCTCGACCTCGATGGTGAAATCGACGTGGCCGGGCGTATCGATGATGTTGATGCGGTGCTCGGGATAATTGCCCGCCATGCCTTTCCAGAAGGCGGTGGTGGCGGCGGAGGTGATGGTGATGCCCCGTTCCTGTTCCTGCTCCATCCAGTCCATCGTGGCCGCACCGTTATGCACTTCGCCAATCTTGTGATTTACGCCAGTGTAGAACAGGATGCGCTCGGTGGTCGTGGTTTTGCCAGCATCGATGTGGGCGCTGATGCCGATGTTGCGGTAACGCTCAATAGGTGTCTTGCGGGTCATCACAAATCTCCTTGAACGATGCTTCACATAGAGGGAAGCAGCGTTGATTCTAACAGTAATGGAGAACTGAAGTATGGGAGGCCATGCAAGATTTCAAGCCCGGCAGCAAGGACTTTCTTGCCACGCCGGCGTCGCATCGCCGTCACGTAAACAGCGTGCATCCGCCTTTTTGCTTGCAAGCGTTTTTGGCCTCGGCGTATATTGATTCGAGGCACAGAAGCTTCGTCGTTCACAACAGCCTGTCCAGTGCGGGGACTTGTTCGCACAACAAGGCCGGCACATCAAGGGAGAGCTGGAATGAAGTTAGCAAACATGAATATTGGTGCGCGTTTGGGCTTGTCCTTCGGCCTGGTTGTCGCACTGCTGGCTGCCATCGTCATCATCGCGCTGCTGCAAATGTCGCAGGCAGCCGATCGCATGAACAATATGCTGGACGACCGCTATTACAAGATCAATCTTGCCAATCAGATCCAGCAAAACGTGATCATGATCCACAAGCATATGCGCAACGCCCTGCTGGCCGCGGATGAAAACGGCGTCAAGCAGGCCACGGACGCCATGAATGCCCTGCGCGCCAAGAACAAGGACATGCTCGACAAGTTCGACAAGGCGATCAACGTGCCCAAGGCGCGCGAGATCTTCAACAACATCACGGCGGCGCGCTCGGTGGACGTGGCGAACCAGCAAAACCTGCTGCGCCTGATCGGCGAACTCAAACTCGACGACGCGCGCAAGCTCTTGAACGGGCCGATCACCGAATCGGAGAAAAAATACAACCAGTACCTCGACGAGATGGGCGATCTGCAGGAAGGCAAGATGGTCGAGGAATCCAAGACCACCAAGGAAGCCTTTGCCGCCGCGCGCGTCCAGATGCTGACCATTGCCGCCGTGGCCGTCGGCGTCACCATCCTGATCGGCTGGCTGGCCAGCGGCAGCATCACCCGCCCGCTCAACGACGCGGTCGGCCTGGCACGGCGCGTGGCCGACGGCGACCTCTCGGCGCGGATCGAGGTCAACTCCAGCAATGAAACCGGCCAGTTGCTGGCCGCCCTGCGCGATATGAACGACAGCCTGGGACGCATCGTGCGCCAGGTGCGCAGCGGCACCGACACCATGGTCACGGCCTCGCAGGAAATCGCCACCGGCAACCACGACCTGTCCTCGCGCACCGAGCGCCAGGCCTCGGCGCTGGAAGAAACCGCCTCCTCGATGGAAGAGCTGACCGGCACTGTGAAACTGAACGCGGCCAACGCCACGCAGAGCAACGAGCTGGCGCAATCGGCCTCCGAAGTGGCGCAGCGCGGCAAGAGCGTGGTGGCGCAGGTGGTCGACACCATGGGCGCGATCAACGAATCCTCGCGCAAGATCGTGGACATCATCGCCGTCATCGACGGCATCGCCTTCCAGACCAATATCCTGGCCCTGAACGCCGCCGTCGAAGCGGCGCGTGCCGGCGAACAAGGGCGCGGCTTTGCCGTCGTGGCCTCCGAAGTGCGCAACCTGGCGCAGCGCTCGGCCGCCGCCGCCAAGGAAATCAAGACCCTGATCGGCAACTCGGTGGAACAGGTCGATGCCGGTGCCCAACTGGTCAGCCAAGCCGGCCACACGATGGACGAAGTGGTCAACAGCGTCGAACGCGTGACCTCCATCATCGGCGAGATCACCCACGCCAGCAAAGAACAAAGTGCCGGCCTGGAGCAGATCAACCAAGCCATCGTCGAAATGGACGACGTCACCCAGCAGAACGCCGCCCTGGTCGAACAAGCCGCCGCCGCCGCGCAAAGCATGCAAGAGCAGGCACGCAGCCTATCCGAGCTGGTTGGCGTCTTCCGTTTGGATGCCAGCGCCGCCGGCCGCGCCCTCCCCGGACCCTCCCGCCTCGCCCTCAGCGCCTAACCGCCCCCGCCTTTGATCTGCCTCAAAAAATGTCCACCCTGGTGTCAGGCACTGGAGTAGGACATTTTTTGAGAAAAATCAAAGAATGTCCACCTCTGGTGCCTGACACCAGGGTGGGACATTTTTTGATCTGGCGCAAACTCAGTTGAGGTAGATGTCGCGGCGCAGGCCTTCCATTTCGCGGCGGTGACGGTCGGCACGGCGGTTGGCCTCGTGCAGGTGCTGGTCGGTATCGGAGAGGTAGTCGAGCAGGTCGCGCCGTTCGCGTTCGCGACGGCGGTCCTGCTTGGCGGTTTCTTCGTTGTTCGGACGGTCTTTGCGCTCTTGCTCGGAGCGGATTTCGCGTCCCAGCCGGTCCAGACGCTTGCGTCCGTCATGCAGGCGGTGGGCCAGGTCGTCGGCGCGCGAGACGGCTTCGTTGTAGCGCGCTGCCGCCACTTCGTAATCGCGGCCGCTGACCAGGGCGCGCTTCAATTGGTTCTGGATCGGCGCGGCGCAGACGTCGATGGCCATCGGCTCGCCACGGCGGCCGAAGTCGAAGGCGTTGTCCGGGTTGCAGTACTGGGCATTGCGCGCCTGCCAGGCCTGGATGTACAGCTCGCGCGTGCGGGCGATCACGAACACGCCGTCGCGCGGGGCGTTGGCCATGCGCTGGTCCAGCATGAAGGGCTTGCCGTAGCCATCGTCATGGCCAGCCTGGGTCCAGTATTCGGCGAGGCGCTTTTCCCACGCCTGGCGGTATTCGCTTTCCAGCACTTTCAGGCCGCGCTGATTGGCCTCGGTCCTGCGCATGGCGAAGTCCTTGCCTGAGGTGGCGTCCTGTGTGCCTAGATTCTTCCAGTAGTTGACGATTTCGGCGTTCCAGGCCGAGCGGTAGGCATCTTCCCTGACCAGCACGCCAGCCGCCTTGGCCTTGGCGGCACGCACGGCCAGTTCGCGATCCGGCACGCCGCTGCGGGCGTCGGAGAAGCCGGCGTCCGACCAGAAGGTGTGGTTGCCGGCCTGCCAGCCGGTCGTGAAGCCGGCCTCGTCGAAGCGGATGTGCATGGCCTCGGCCTGGCCCCGGCTTTCCTCCTTGACGCTGAGCGGCAAGCCTTCGGCGCCCTTGCGCTTGCCGATGCCGTTCCAATAATCGGTATTCCCCTGCATCCAGCCCACCTCGTAAGCCGGCTTGCCGGGCGGCGTTTCCTTCTTGCGCACCTCTTCGCTGACGAGGTGCTGGTCGTAGCTGGAAATGGTCTTGGCGGCGCGGCCGTCAGTAGCGCCGCGGGCAAACCAGAAGTCCCAGTTGCCCTGCGCCCAGCCGGCGGTGTACGCCGCCGCCGGATCGGCGCCCGCCGCCTTGCTGTCATAGCTTTCGCAGAACTGCTTACGCTCGGCGTACTCGGCCTTTTCGCCGGCCGCGCCATCCTTCTCGCCGATCACGCGCCAGTCGCCGGCCTTGCAGTCGGCGATGCGCTGCATGGTGGACTGGCAGCCGCTTAACAGTAAAGGCAGGCCGAGAATGAAGGGAGTCAGCAGGCGGATCGGAAAATGCATTGCAATCAATCTAAATAGGTTTAACGGCGTGGACCGCCGCCCAGCACGCGGGCAGGCAGCAGCACGATCGCGCGCAGCAGCTCGAACACGGCATCCACGCCGATGCCGATCAGGCGGAAAGGCAGCAGGATAAGCCATACCAGCGGATACAGGAGTAAAGCCAGCAAGGCCAGGGGCCAGCACAGCAGGAGCAGCAGCAACCACAGCATAAAACTCAGCATCACAAGTCTCCGAAGAGTTTTTGTTTCGACAAGTTTACTGTAGTTGGTGTTGCAGCTGGGAACAATCGCGCTGCGATGATTGGCAGAAAAACGCGACCAAAGGTCAAAAACGGGGGATAAACGGAGGGAGGACGGCGGACGCCGCCCTCCGGCGGGCGGATGCCGGTTAGGCGTAGGCCGGAATGGACGAAGCCTGCAGGACAGCCTCGTACGCCACTTCGGCCTTCAAGGAGTTTTGCAGCGAAGAAATTGGACCACCGGCACGGTAAGCGAAACTCACCTTCAACACATCACCCTCGCGCACCGCTACCGGCTCGGCCAGCGGCAAGGTCATGTAATGGTTGAGCCAATCGATGGTGGCGGAACGTTCCTGCACCACGGCCAGCACATTCTTCGTGATAAAGCGCATGGCGTTCAGCTTGCCGTCGCGGCTGGCGACGAACTTGCCCTCCCAGTTATAGCTCAATTCATTGGTCTGGGTGAAGTCGATCAAGCTGTAGACGGCCGGCTGGGCCAGCTCCACCGTGCCCGAATGCACGACGCCGGTTTCCTGGAACTGGATGATGGGCGCGTAAAAGCCCTCGAAATCGTATTCCTGCTGCAGCGGCTGCACCGCCATCAGCACCGCCTCGGGCAGGAAGACCGGCAGCGGGCCGCCGAAACGTTCCGTATAGCGCTTCTTGAAGGCCTCGATCACCTCGACCTGCTTTTCGCGCAGCATGGCGACGTGGATCATTTCGCAGATCACGACGTCGACCGGCTCCGGCGGCAGATATTCGAAGGCATCGGCGTGGATGACCTCGACCTTCGCTCCATTCGGATTCATGGCGAGGAATTTGCGCGCCTCGCGCACCATATCCGGATTGAACTCGACGCAATACACCTTGTCCGCCTTGGCCGCCGCAAAACAGGACAACACGCCCGTGCCGCCGCCCAGCTCCAGCACCTTCGCTCCCGGCCGCACCGCATAGTCGATCGCCGACTTAAAGCTATGCATGCGGTTCTGATCCATCAGCATATTGTGATGGTAATGCAGGGGGATGAACTGGCCCAGATAGCAGCTCTCGATTTCGCGTTCGTTCAGCATGGGAATATCCTTGAAAAGGCGCAAATGGCGACATCCCATTATCCCCACGTTTTCCCAGAACAAAGCCCCGATCTCCCCGCGAAACACCCCTCACTTAACCCGTTTGATCTTCCTCAACAAATGTCCAACCCTGGTGTCAGGCACTGGACTAGGACATTCTTTGCGCCAGATCAAGGAATGTCCGACCTTGGTGCCTGACACCAGGGTGGGACATTCGTTGATCTGGATCAAACGGTTTAGCGTTTGCTGGCGAGATGGTGGCGGATGGCTTCGGCGATCCAGGGTTTGTCGGCGCGCAGGGCGAATTCGGCGGCGTCGATTTTGAAGGCGGCGTCCTTGAGGCTGGCGTCGGCGCCTTCGGCCAGCAGGAGCTTGGCAGCGTCTTCATGACCTTCGCGGGCGGCGATCATCAGCGGGGTCATGCCGCTGGGGGAGGCGGCGTCGATGTAGGCGTGGTGTTCGAGCAGCAAAGCGATCATGTCGGTGTCGCCGGCGGCGGCGGCGAAATGCAGGGGCGCCCAGCCGGGGCGGTTGACCTGGGCGCCGCTGGCGATCATTTTCTTGACGGCGGCCTGGTTGCGCTTGAAGGCGGCCATCATCAGGGCCGTGCTGCCATTGGCGGCCTGGGCTTCGAGCTGGATCTTGGGATGGGCCATCAGGACGCCAAACACTTTCATGGCGTCATAGCGCATGGCGACGATCAGGCCGGTTTCACCGCGCTCGGGTTCGTGCACGTTCGGGTCGAGGCCGCGCGCGAGCACGGTTTTGACACGGCCGACATCGTCGAGCTGGGCGGCGCGGAAGAAGGTGACGGCGTCCTCCTCCTTGCTGGGCAGCTCGGCGGCGATGGCCTGGGTGCCGGCCACAGCGGCAGCTAGGGCCAGGGCGGCGGAGGCGGCCGCGCGCAGTAGTTCGCGGCGGCGCATCAGGGTGGCGGAATCGTTGGCTTTCATGCCAGGATTAACGGTCGATTCCAAACAAACTTAAGAAATTACTTGTAGTTTGCTCCGCAACCTGCTCAACGGAAACACCTTTCAGCTTGGCAAGGAACTCGCCGACGTGGGCCACATAGCCGGGTTCGTTCATCTTGCCGCGGTAAGGCATCGGGGCCAGGTAGGGCGAATCGGTCTCGATCAGGATGCGTTCCAGCGGCAGTTCCAGCGCGACGGCCTGCAATTCCTTGGCGCTTTTGAAGGTCACGATGCCGGAAAACGAGATGTAAAAGCCCATTTCGATGGCGGCGCGCGCCACTTCCAGCGATTCGGTAAAGCAGTGCATGACGCCAGCCACGCCGCCCGCTTCCAGTCCGGCGCCCTCTTCGCGCATGATGCGAATGGTGTCTTCGCTGGCCGACCGGGTATGGATGATGAGCGGCTTGCGTGTGGCGCGCGAGGCGCGGATATGGGTGCGGAAGCGTTCGCGCTGCCATTCCAGGTCGCCCGTGAGGCGATAGTAGTCCAGCCCCGTTTCGCCGATAGCGACGATCTTGGAATGCTGGGCCAGCTCCACCAGTTGTTCCACCGTGGGTTCGGGCGTGTCCTCGTAATCGGGGTGGACGCCGACCGAGGCGTAGATATGCGGATACTGCTCGGCCAGGGCCAGCACGCGTGGGAAATCCGGCAGGTCCACCGACACGCAAAGCGCGTGCGTGACCTTGTTCTCTTCCATCTTGGCAAGAATTTCCGGCAGCCGGGCTGCCAGCTCCGGGAAGTCGATATGGCAGTGGGAATCGATAAACATTCCCGCATTTTACCGTCTAGGCCACGCGCTTGCCCAGAATGAGCAGGTCGCGCTCGACCCCGTCCAGATTGGCGACGCGCGGCAGCGTGGCCCAGGTGTCGAAACCGAAGCGGCGGAACAGGGCCAGGCTGGGCTGGTTATGGCCGAAGATGAAGCCCAGCACCGTATGCACCTTGAGCGAGGGCGCGAAGGCCAGCGCCTCTTCCAGGCAGTAGCGTCCCAGGCCTTTTCCGCGCGCCGCTTCGGCGATATAGATCGACACTTCCACTGTGCCCGAATAAGCCGGACGGCCGTAGAAGTTCGAGTACGAAATCCAGCCAAGAATGCCCTCTTCCCCTTCCTGCTCCACCACCCACAGCGGCCGGCGTTCCGGCGCATGCTCATGGAACCAGGCCAGGCGCGATTCCACCGACACTGGTTCGGTATCGGCGGTAACTTCGCGCGAGGCGACGGTGCTGTTGTAGATGGCGACGATGGCTGGCAGGTCGTCCAGGATGGCGAGGCGGTGGCGGTAAGCTGGCATGTGAAATCTAGAGTGTGTGAGTGGCGCGCGAGGAGCGCAGGGCCGCGCCCAGGATTTCCTCGATGCGCAGTTTGGTGCGCTTGCCCGATTCGTCGTCGGGGAAATGCACGCCGATGCCTTGCGCCTTATTGTTATTGGCGCCCGGCGGCGTGATCCACGCCACCTTGCCGGCAATCGGGTATTTGTTCGGATCATCCATCAGCGACAGGATCAGGTAGATCTCGTCGCCGATCTTGTAAGGTTTTTGCGTCGGCACGAACATGCCGCCGTTTTTCAGAAAGGGCATATAAGCCGCGTACAGGGCGGCTTTTTCCTTGATCGCCAGTGAGAGAACCGTGGGCCGTACCGCAGGCACAGTATTGGGGTCGTTCGTACTAGCGCTCATTCTTCCCTTTCAGACGCAGCTGGCGGAGTAATCCAGCAGCATATCCTCGATGAACAGCTTGGACGACAGCGGGTGGTCGGATGTGGCCCGCCTGTCGTTGGCCCCTTTGATGGCGGCCATCAGGCGGCTGATGTGGATCTTCTCGGCCAGCCCGGCCAGCTCGCGCTGGTAACGGGGATAATACCGGATCTTGCCCGCCAGTTTGCAGGAAAACAGGTCGTAGAGCCAGCGCTGCTGCCACGAGACCAGGGACGACAGGGGCACCTTCTGCAGCTTGTCGGCCGTGCGCAGCGCGCCTTCCACGCTGGGCCGGGCCAGATATTGCAGGAAGGCTTCCAGCTCTTCGCGGCTGCCCGTTTCCGCCTGGGCCATGGCGGCCAGCGGCGCCCCGCCCTGCTCTCGCAGCCAGCTGTCGGCGTCCGGCACGCCCTGCTCTTTCAGCCAGGCCAGCGCCTCTTCATGGCTCGGCATGGGCATGGCGAACTTGCGGCAGCGCGACAGGATGGTCGGCAGCAACCGGTCCAGGCTGTTCGAGGCCAGCAGGAAGACGGTGCCGGGCGGCGGTTCTTCCAGGGTTTTCAGCAGGGCGTTCGAGGCCGGCATATTCAGCGCTTCAGCCGGATACAGCACCACCACGCGCAAGCCCTGGCGGTGGGTGGAGATGTTCATGAAATCGGCCAGCGAGCGGATTTGCTCGATCTTGATCTCTTTCGACGGTGTCTTGGACTTGGCGGCTTTCTTGCTCTCTTCGCCCTCCTCGCCCTCGCCCGCCACCTCGTCTTCCATGGATTCGGGACGGATGCGGCGGTAATCCGGGTGGTTCTGCTGCAGGAACCAGCCGCAGGAGGCGCACTCGCCGCAGGCATGGCCGTCGGGACGCGCGCTCTCGCACAGCAAGGCCTGCGCGAACTGTTCGATGAAATCCGATTTGCCTATGCCGGCCGCGCCGTGGAACAGGATGGCGTGCGGCATGCGCTGTCGCAGTTGCTGCAACTGCTGCCAGGCGCCCTGCTGCCAGGGATAGACGGTGCCGCTCATGCCAGCTTACCCATGATTTCGGCCAACTGCACCTGAATCTGCGGGATGGTCTGCGAGGAATCGATGATGCGGAAGCGATGGGGATACTGTTCGGCGCGGCGCAGATACTGGGCGCGGGCGGCGGAGAAGAAATCGGACTGTTCGCGCTCGAACTTATCCAGCTCGCGCGTGGCGTCCAGACGGGCGCGCGCCACTTCCAGCGGCACGTCGAAGAGGAAGGTCAGGTCGGGCTGCAGCTGCGGATGCACCCACTGTTCCAGCGCTTCGATCTTGGCCAGGTCCAGGCCGCGGCCACCACCCTGGTAGGCGAAGCTGGCGTCGGTGAAGCGGTCGGAAATGACCCAGGCGCCGCGTTCCAGCGCCGGGGCGATGACCTGGGCGATGTGTTCGCGGCGGCTGGCGAAGACCAGCAGGGCTTCCGTTTCGAGGTGCATTTTTTCGTGCAGCACGAGTTCGCGCAGCTTTTCGCCCAGCGGCGTGCCGCCCGGTTCGCGCGAGCTGACCAGCTCCACGCCGCGCGTCGCGATCAGGTCGGCGACGAAGCGGATGTGGGTGGACTTGCCGGCACCGTCGATGCCTTCGAAGGTGATGAATTTGCCGCGTGTTTGAGTCATTGTCTTTGATACTGGTTGACCGCCCGGTTATGGTCGGTCAGGTTGTCTGAAAACTGGCTGGTGCCGTTGCCGCGCGCCACAAAATAGAGGGCGCCGGATTTAGCCGGCGACATCGCCGCCGTCAGCGATTGCAGGCCGGGCAGCGAAATCGGCGTCGGCGGCAGGCCGGTGCGCGTGTAGGTATTGTAAGGGGTGTCCGTTTCCAGATCCTTTTTGCGGATATTGCCGTCGAAGCGGGCGCCCATGCCGTAGATCACGGTGGGGTCGGTCTGCAGCAGCATGCCCAGGCGCAGGCGGTTGACGAAGACGGCGGCAATCATATTGCGTTCGGACTTCTGGCCGGTTTCCTTTTCCACGATGGAGGCCATGGTCAACGCCTGGTAGGGATTCGCATACGGCAGGTTCTGGTCGCGCTTCTCCCATACCGTGACCAGATGCTGGATCAGGCTGCTATGCGCCTTGCGGTAGATATCCAGCTCGCTGGAACCCTTGGCAAACAGGTACGTATCGGGGAAGAACAAGCCTTCCGGATTCTTGTATTCGGTGCTGATGCGGCTCATCAGCTCGCGGTCGCTGAGTTCCACGGTATCGTGTTTCAAGCCACGATGGGCGGCGATGGCGGCGCGCATCTGCTTGAAAGTCCAGCCTTCGATGATGGTCAGCGACTCTTGCGCGAACTCGCCGCGCACCAGCTGCTCGACCAGTTTCATCGGCGTGGTGCCGGGCTTCAGCTCGTAGGTGCCGGCTTTCAGCTTATTGCTGCGCGAGGTGACGCGCGCCAGCAGATTGAACAGCAGCGGCTGGATCGGCACGCCGGCTTCGGCCATCTGCTGGCCGGCCGCATGGGCGCCGCTGCCCTTGCTGATGGTGAATTCAATCGGGTCTCCTTCGGTAGTGATCGGTTCCTGCACCCACCAGGCAAATCCTCCCGCTGCCGCGATGGCGGCGATCATGCCGCAAGCTATGGTTTTTGTTATAAATGCCATACTTCAATAACTCAATGTGTTAAGCGCATATTGAACCAGATTCGCCGCCGATGTAAGCAAATTTAAGGCTGCGGGCGGGAATTTCGGGACATCACTATAATTAGCCCGTAATGATAATGCTTTCATCGTCAATTTTTTGGATTTTATGAATAACTGGAACGAACTTTTAGTGCCGCGAGAACGCACCTTGAACCCGACCGAGCTGGCCGTGGGCTTTGTGGCGCCCGTCACCGACCAGGGTCTGATCGCCTTCACGGGTGCGGAATCGGCCACTTTCCTGCATAGCCAGCTGACCAACGATGTGGAACATCTGGGCCAGGACGAGGTGCGCCTGGCCGGCTACTGCTCGCCCAAGGGCCGCCTGCTGGCATCCTTCCTGATGTGGCGCAACGCGGAATCGGTCTTCCTGCAACTGGCGCGCGAGATCCAGCCGGCCCTGCAAAAGCGTTTGCAGATGTTCGTGCTGCGCGCCAAAACCAAGGCCAGCGACGCCGGCGAAGGCCAGGTCGTGCTGGGCCTGGGCGGCGGCCAGGCGGAAGCCGTGCTGCAAACCTGGTTCGACGTGCTGCCGGCCAAGCCGTATTCGAAAATCGACCACCCGCTCGGCACCCTGCTGCGCGTGGCCGACGCTTTCGGCGCGCCGCGCTATCTGTGGCTGGCGACGCCGGAAACGGCCGCCACCGCCGTGCCGGTACTGGCCGAACGCCTGCACGTGGGCGGCAATGCGGCCTGGCGCTTGTCGGAAATTCATGCCGGCGTGCCGCAGATCGCGGCGGCGACCCAGGAGCAGTTCGTGCCGCAGATGATCAATCTGGAGCTGCTGGGCGGCGTGAACTTCAAGAAGGGCTGCTACCCGGGCCAGGAAATCGTGGCGCGCAGCCAGTACCTGGGCAAGCTGAAACGCCGCACGGCCCTGGTCTCGGTGGCCGCCGCCGACGTGCTGCCCGGCGTGGAAGTATTTTCGCCGGCCGATCCGGAACAGCCTTGCGGTATGGTCGTGAACGCCGCGCCGAACGGCGCCGGCGGCTCGGACGCGCTGGTGGAAATGAAGCTCGATGCGCTGGAAAGCGCCGACGTGCGCCTGGGCGCGGCGGGCGGTCCCGCCCTGCAATTCCTGCCCATGCCTTACGTGCTGGACAAGCTCGACGTCTGATATGCACGATCTGTATATTTATTACCAGGTGCGGGAGGATGGCGCGTCCGCCCTGCAGCCCCTGGTCGCGGCCCTGCAATCCGAGCTGGCCGCGCGCTACACCCTGGTGCCGCAATTGAAGCGCCGCCCTCAGGCCAAGAATGGCCTGCAGACATGGATGGAAGTTTACCCCGCCGCGCCGGCCGGTTTCGACACCGCGCTGGCGCAGGCCGTGGAGCGCTCGGGCATCCTGCCCTTGCTGGCCGGGCCGCGCCACACCGAAGTATTTACGGATCTGATCTCATGTGTTTGATTGTTTTCGCCTGGCAGGTCGTGCCGGGCGTGCCGCTCATCGCCGCCGCCAACCGCGACGAGTATTACGAGCGCGCAGCCGCTCCCGCCGCCAGCTGGCCGGAGCACCCGCATATTTTCGCCGGCCGCGACCTGAAGGCCGGCGGCAGCTGGATGGGCATCACGCGCTGCGAGGACGCGCCCGAGCAGGAAGAGCCGCCGCTGCGGGCTGATTGCCCGAATGCCGCCACGCCGCAGCCGGTGGCGCCAGCCGGCAACTGCTCGCCTTCGCGCTTTGCAGCCATTACCAATATCCGCGCGCCGCAGGAGCATAAGGACGACGCGCCTTCGCGCGGCCAATTGGTGGCCGATTTCCTGGCCGGGTCCATGAGCGCGCTGGAATACGTGGAGCAGATCCGCGAATCCAGCGCCGCTTACAACGGCTTCAATCTGGTGCTGTGCGATGGCGCGGACCTGGTCTGGTTCTCGAACAAAGGCATGCACGATGAGCGTTGCGGCAAGCCTCTGCCGCCCGGTATTTACGGCCTCTCCAACGCCCTGCTGGATTCGCCCTGGCCCAAGGTGCTGAGGACCAAGGCGCAATTCGCCAGCCTGCTCTGCCTCGGCGCGCCCGAGGAAGCCTACTTCGAGATGCTGTCCGATACCACCCGCGCCCCCGACCTGCGCCTGCCGGAAACCGGCGTGCCGCTGGAACTGGAGCGCGTGCTGTCGGCGGTCAAGATCGAATCGCCCGGTTACGGCACGCGCAGCTCCACCGTGGTCAAGCTCTACGCCAACGCGCCGGGCGTGCTGCACGAAGTCGCCGTGCGCTGACTTGGTCAAAGCAAGGGGCGGCCACTCGCCGCGCTGTCCTCTGCGCGGCGGCGGGTCGAGATAGCCCACAACTTCAGCAGCTTACCGTGGCGACACTGTTGCCTGTCCTGAGATCGATACCGATCCAGCACCGATAGGGGCCGCTCGCTGTACCCTTGTCCTTTGCCGTATATGAGCAAGTGACCCCTTTTTTGCTTCGCGCTCTATCGCCTTTTTCGTCCGAGCAGGTGGCAGATAAGTCTGGGCCTATGGCGTTGAACACCTCCTTCGCAGCTTGACCATCGATATGCACTGACAGTTTGCTGTCGGCTGCAGTCGGTGCTCGCCGATCCGCGAGTGAGCCACCGTGGATCAAGTAGATTCCACCCTTTAAAGCCTTCCATCCATTCTCCGGCGCAGCCGCGTTTGCGAGCGACAGCACCAGGCCGGCACTCGACGTCAGCCAGCAGAATGTTGATAAGCGCATGGTCAGCCTCGCAGTTTGATATGGAAATGGTCATCGTGATCAGCGTACTTCGCCACGAACGGGATATCAGGCCCGTTAAACAAAATTTTCGCAACTGGAGCAAACATCTGGAATAGCTCAATCAGTTTCGCGGTAGCTTTCTGGTCATACTGCGCCTCCCACCACCTGACAGGCTCCTCATGACCGTCCTTACGCAAAGGACGAACATCCACCTCTAATCCACTTCTATGGGTGTCGTGGTCGGGCGGTTTCAAGCCGCCTATTGATATGCCCCCTTTGCAGGCCTTCCGTAACGCTTCCCGTAAACGTAGTAGCCCGAATCCATGGGGGCTTGCGGCAGCATAAAGAATCGGCGCGAATCTTGGGTTGGGCGCAGCGGATCGTCTTCAGCCATAACGCCTCCATATGCCCGGATAAATATCGATGGCCATATCCCCTCCAAATATCAGACAGGAATAGCGATCTTGCCCTTCGGATACAAATCAGGCCTTGCCGGTCGTCAATAAAGACCGCAATGGAACAGGAATACCTTTGCTATGGCTTGAACATTCTCAAAAAGAAACGGGGTAAATTGCTAGCTTTGTCCGGTTATCAGCGCGCCGCTTACAGTATTAGCTTGATTCGTCACTCGCGCGGACGGCGCACCGACCGCACCTTGCCGCTATTGCCGCCACCGCAGTAAAACAGGTCGGCGCCATCCGATTCGAGGCCGCTGACGCCCGTCCCCTCCGGCATCTCCAAGCGTTCCAATACGGCGCCACTGTCCGGGTCGATACGGCGGATGTCGCTTTTCTCGGCTTCCCATGTGCCGTGCCACAGTTCGCCGTCGACCCAGGTCACGCCGGTGACGAAGCGGTTCGATTCGATGGTGCGCAGGATGGCGCCATTGGCCGGATCGATGCGATGGATTTTGCGGTCGCGGTACTGGCCCACCCACAGGCTGCCTTCGGCCCAGGTCAGACCTGAATCGTAGCCATGGCCCGGCGCAGGGATCGACGCCACGACCTTGCCGCTGGCGGGGTCGATCTTGTCGATGCGTTCTTCGGCGATCTGGTAAAGGTAGGTGCCGTCGAAGGCGGTGCCGGCGTCGCAGGGCCGGTCCAGCGCGCGGGTCTGTTCGCCGCTTTCCGGGTCGAAGGCGATCAGCTTGGCGCCAGTGGCGGCCCAGACGCGTTGGCCGTCGTGCGTCACGCCATGGACCTGTTCTGCCAAGGGGCCATACTCGCGCACGATTTCGGCTGCGCGCACCGTGGTTTGCGTTTTGCTGCTCTGACTCATTTCATTCTCCTTGTCGGAGGCGCCGAAAGCGGCGCCGCATTGCCACTTTATTCGACTGACAACGATGAAGGGAGTAACAAGATTGTCGTGAATCCGGTCAGAGGCGGCGTCAGCCAGCGTTTGCTGCGGGTCTGCCCGATGGAGCGCACGCGACCCTCTGCCTCCAGCTCGGCCAGCGCACGCTGGACGGTACGCTGGCTGCTGTCGAGCGCCAGCGCCAGCGCCGAGGTGGACCAGGCTGCGCCATCGGACATCAGCGCCAGCAGCGCCGCCTGCTCGCCCGCGATCGGTGGCGCCAGAACGGCCACGCTGCGGTCTTCACCCGGCTTGAGGGCGAAGCCGCGCGTGGTGGCCTCGATATCGGCCAATCCCGCAAGAAGGCTGCGCAGCCGGCCGATTTCGACCCGCAGGCGAGCGCGGTGCGACTCGTCAGCATGGCGCTGCCGGAAGACCTGGGCGATCAGCGTTTCGCGTTCGATATCGGCAGGCCATGCCGCCGCCAATGCATAAGCCAGGGCAAACAACACCGGCCGCCGCGTCAGCGGACGCCAAGCGCCGCCTACGCCGAGGCCACGGCGGCAGGCGTCGACCACCAGCGTATCGGAAGCCAGCAGTGCAGCCACCTCGCCCAGACGCAAGGCCTGCTCGCCATCAGCCCGCAAACGGCGGGCGGCGGGACGTTCCAGCACGGCCTGCGCTTCAGCCACTTCGGCCAGCAGCGACGGTACGCCGGATTGCCGCGCGGCCTCCCGCGCGCGGGCCAGCGCAGGCAAGGCCGTGTCCATGCGCAGCGAACGCAGCGCCAGTTCCGCCGCGCTTAGCTCGGCCACTGCCGCCAGAGCCGGCGGCAAAGCGCCAATATCGACATCGGCCAGCAGGCTTTCGGCTTCGGCCAGGCGTCCAAGCAGCAGGAATCGGCGCAGGGCGATGAGCCGTGCCTGCAGCGCGTTGCGCCGGTCGGCATGCGTTTCGAGGGCATCGATGGCCGCGTTCAGCGCGCGCGGCGAAGCGCTGAAATCGCGCATGACCAGCGCCACTTCGGCTTCCGCAACAAGGCAGCGGGCGCGCGCCAGCGCCTCATGCGCGCCGAAGCCGCGGGCGGCAAGGCGCAGCAATTCACGGGAACGGGGATATTCGCCCAGCTGGGCCATGGCAATGCCGCGCAGGGCCAGCGCGGGCGGATCATCGCGCAGTGCGATGCGTTTGAGCGCGCCGAGCGCGTCACCGGCGGCAAGAAAACGGGCGGATGCTGCAATCAGTGAATCCATGATGGCAGCATACACTGGGGCGTTGCGCCCTGCCCTTTACTTGAAGCTGTACGTCATTTCGATGTGGGGAATACCCGCCTCATCGAATTCCTCACCGCGCTGGACGAAGCCATGGTTCTGGTAGAAAGGCGCGGCGCGGGTCTGGGCGTTCAGTACCACGGTCTGGTCGCCGCGCGTCTTGGCTTGCGCCATCAGGCCTTGCAGCAAGGCGCCGCCGACACCGCCGCCACGCGCCGATTTGCGCACCGCCATGCGGCCGATATGACCGTCCGGCAGCAGACGGCCGGTGCCGATGGCCACGCCGGCCGCGTCAAACGCGACGGCATGCAGGCAGACTGCATCCATCTCGTCCATTTCCAGCTCGGCGGGCACGTTCTGCTCCTGCACAAACACTTCCATGCGGATCGGCGTTGCGTACTCGCGCAACTGATCCCAGGCGCCGTAACGCACTTCCTGAACCATGCTCATTGCTTCGTTGCTCCCAATTTCATCATGCCGCGCAGGGCGTCGCGCACCTGGGGCGTGGCCAGATACGGATCGGCCGGATTGTTCTGATTGACGATGTCGTTCATGCGCTGCGCCACGCCGCCCAAGGCCTGCGGATGCGAGAAGATGTAGAACTGGCCTTCGGCGACACCCTTGAAGACAATTTCCGCCACATCCTGCGCCATCACCTTACCCGACATGACTGCCTTGTCCGTCATCGCCTGCGCGGCGAGCTGGCTGGCGGTCGGCGCGTCCGTCATTTTCACGTCCTCGGGACGGTTGCGGTGCGATTGGTTGATCCCGGTCGGCACGAAATATGGACAGAGCACCGAGGCGCCGATCGGCGCGTCGACCAGCGCCAGGTCGTGGTATAGGGATTCGCTCAGCGCCACCACCGCATGCTTGGACACATTGTAGACGCCCATCACCGGCGGGCAAAGCAGCCCGGCCATGGACGAGGTGTTGACGATATGCCCCTCGTAATCCGGATCGCGCCTGGCGCATTCCAGCATCAGCCGGGTGAAGATGCGCACGCCATGGATCACGCCCCAGACGTTCACGCCCAGCACCCACTCCCAATCGGATTCGGTATTCTCCCAGATCAGGCCACCGGAGCCGACGCCGGCATTATTGAACACCAGATGCACGGCGCCGTAAGCGTCCATCGCCGCATCGGCCAAGGCTTGCACTTCGCTGCCATTACGCACATCGCAGGACAGGCCGACCACTTTGGCGCCCTTGCTGCGCAAGTCTTCCATGGTACGTTCCAGCGCGTCGCGCTGCACATCGCCCAGCACCAGCTTCATGCCCCGCTTATGCGCCTCGTAGGCGAATTCGCGGCCCAGTCCACTGGCCCCGCCGGTAATGACGGCGACCCTGTCCTTGAAGTTTTTCATTATCAGATGAGTTTCACCAGTTGTTTGCCGAAGTTTCTGCCCTTGAGCAGTCCAATCAACGCTTCTGGCGCGGCCGCGAGGCCTTGCGCCACCGACTCACGATACTTTAACTTACCCTGCGCAACGAGAGCGCCCATATCAGCCAGGCCTTGCGGCCACAGCTCCGGATGCTCGGTGACGATGAAGCCGCGCAGGTTGACACGGTTTTTCAGCAAGGCGCGCGAATTGCGGATCGGCACATCCTCGCCGTTGTAGCCAGCGATCATGCCACACAAGGCCACGCGTGCGAAGGCATTGGTCAGGCCCAGGGCTGTATCGAACACCTCACCACCCACGTTCTCGAAAATAGCGTCGATGCCGTCCGGCGCGGCCGCTTTCAGATCAGCTTTCAGATTGCCCGCCTTGTAATCGACGCAAGCATCGAAGCCCAGCTCATTCACCACATAGTCGCATTTTTCCTTGCCACCCGCGATGCCGACCGCGCGGCAGCCGCGCAGCTTGGCCAGCTGGCCTACCGCGCTGCCCACCGCGCCGCTGGCCGCCGATACGACTACCGTTTCGCCGGCTTTGGGCTGCATGATCTGGTTCATGCCGTACCAGGCGGTCATGCCGGGCATGCCGACCGCCCCCAGATAGGCCGAAAGCGGCACGCTTGATACATCGAGCTTGCGCAGCAGGCTGCCGTCCGACACGCCGATTTCCGACCAGCCGAACATGCCAGCCACGAACTCGCCCACGGAGAACTGCGTGTTGCGCGATTCGATCACTTCGCCCACCGTGCCGCCGATCATGGTGGCGTCCAGCGGCTGCGGCGCGGCGTAGCTTTTCGCCTCGCTCATGCGGCCGCGCATATATGGGTCCAGCGACAGGTAATGCACGCGCACCATCAGCTCCCCCTCGGCCAGCTGCGGCAAGGGCAGGCTCTCCAGCCGGAAGTTCTCCGGCTTGATTTCACCACGGGGACGGGATGCCAGAACGATGCGTTGGTATGTTGCCATTCAAACTCCTACTTATTAGACTGCGGACACGCCTCCATCGATGGCCAGCGTTTGTCCGGTGATATGGCGCCCTGCCGCCGATGCGAACAGCACCACGGCGCCTTTTAGATCCTCATCGCCGCCCAGGCGGCCCAGCGGCGCACCCATCGCCAGCTTTTCTTCGCCGATCGCCTGCAGCACGCCGGCCGTCATTTTAGAGGGGAAAAAGCCGGGAGCGATAGCGTTCACATTAATTCCGTAAGCGCCCCACTCGCCCGCCAGCGTGCGCGTGAAGTTGACCACCGCCGCTTTCGAGGTGTTGTAGGCGATGGTTTTCATGGTCCCCGGCGGATTGCCCGCCAGTCCGGCAATCGATGCGATATTGATGATGCGGCCCGCTTGGCGCGGAATCATTGAGCGCTTGGCCACCGCTTGCGACAGCAGGAAGATGCTGCGCACGTTCAGGTTCATCACCTTGTCCCACGCTTCCAGCGGATAGTCCTCGGCCGGCGCGCCCCAGGTGGCCCCGGCGTTGTTCACCAGGATATCGATATGGCCCAGATGGCCCAAGGTCGCATCGACCAGCGGATTCACCGCGTCTTCCCGCGACAGATCGGCAGCGACGGCATAAGCGGTCACGCCCTGGCTGGCGAGAAAGGCCACGGCTTCATCGAGTTCGCCCTGCTTGCGCGCCGAAACCACGACCGATGCCCCCTGCTCGCCGAGCGCCAGCGCCATTTGCAAACCCAATCCACGCGAACCGCCGGTGACGAGGGCTGTCTTGCCTTTCAGGCTGAATAATTCCTGGGTAGTGCTCATAGGGCGTAATCCATGCACTGGCGCGCATCGCGCACCGCGCCGAAGAAGGGTTTCAAGGCCTGGTGTTCAGGGTGGGATTGGTAGGCGTCCAGCGCTTCCTTGCTGGCGAAGGCGGAATACAGCACCACGTCGTAGGTCGCTTCCAGGTCAGGCTGGGCGATGGCGACTTCAAAAGCCAGAATGCCGGGCACCAGATTGGCGCAGGCGTCCAGCATTTCCTTCATCTTGCGCGCGTTGGCGGCACGGTCGGCGCCTTCGGCATGGTCTTTCAGCTTCCACATCACGATATGCTTGATCATCTTAAACCACCTCGAACAAGCCGGCAGCGCCCTGGCCGCCGCCAATGCACATGGTGACGACCACGTATTTGACGCCACGGCGCTTGCCTTCGATCAGGGCATGACCCGTCAGGCGCGCGCCCGATACGCCGTAGGGATGGCCTACCGCGATCGCGCCGCCGTTCACGTTCAGGCGCGCCATCGGGATGCCCAGCTTGTCGGCGCAGTACAGCACCTGCACGGCGAAAGCTTCGTTCAGCTCCCACAGGCCGATGTCCTCGACCTTCAGGCCGGCTTTTTTCAGCAGCTTGGGAATCGCATAGACCGGGCCGATGCCCATTTCATCCGGTTCGCAACCCGCCACCGCGAAGCCGCGGAAGATCCCCAGCGGCTGCAGGCCTTTCTGCTCCGCCGTTTTGGCATTCATCACAATCGCCATCGAAGCGCCGTCCGAGAATTGGCTGGCGTTGCCCGCGCTGATCACGCCGCCCGGCAGCGCGGTGCGGATCTTGGCGACGCCTTCCAGCGTCGTATCGGCGCGGATGCCTTCATCGGCGGAGATGGTCACTTCGCGCGAGGCCAGCATGCCGCTGGCCTTGTCGGCCACGCCCATCACCGTGGTCATGGGTACGATTTCGGCGTTGAACAGGCCCGCCGCCTGGGCTGCGGCGGCGCGCTGCTGGCTTTGCACGCCGTATTCGTCCTGGCGCTCCTTGGCGATGCCGTAGCGCTTGGCGACGATTTCCGCCGTCTGCAGCATGGGCAGGTAGATTTCCGGCTTGTTCTGTTTGAGCCAGACTTCCGCATACATGTGCATATTCATCTCCTGCTGCACGCAGGAGATCGACTCCACGCCGCCCGCCGCGTAGATATCGCCTTCGCCGGCGATGATGCGCTGGGCCGCGGTGGCGATGGTCTGCAAGCCGGAGGAGCAGAAACGGTTGATGGTCATGCCCGCCGTCGACACCGGCAGGCCGGCGCGGATCACGACCTGGCGCGCGATATTGCCGCCGGTCGCGCCTTCCGGATTGGCGCAGCCCACCAGCACATCCTCGACTTCCCCGCCCTCGATCCCGGCGCGGGCCACCGCCGCTTGCAGTACATGGGCACCCAGAGTGGCGCCGTGCGTCATATTGAACGCGCCTTTCCAGGATTTGGCCAGCCCGGTGCGGGCGGTCGATACGATGACGGCGTCAGTCATGAAAGTCTCCTCGATGGATTTGTGGGTGTCAGGTGGCAGCGAACGAGAATAGCATAGATTAGTACGGTCGTTCGCAGGATGGAGAGATGGTCATTTTGTAAGCTTGGCGTAAGTTTCAAGCAAGCATGACGTAAGGTTCAGCGCACACACTCCATGATGCTGAAGTAGTAACAGCATATAAGTTATTATTATTTGGAGACACAAACCATGGCAATTACCTCAGGTACCGCCGACATGCGCAAAGCGGGCGGGGGCAAGGACGCCCCGATGACCGCCGAAGAGAAGAAGGTGATTTTCGCTTCTTCCCTCGGCACCGTGTTCGAGTGGTACGACTTCTACCTCTACGGTTCGCTGGCCTCGATCATCGCCAAGCAGTTCTTCATCGGCGATCCGACCACCACCTTCATCTTCGCCCTGCTGGCCTTCGCCGCAGGCTTTATCGTACGTCCATTCGGCGCCCTGGTCTTTGGCCGCTTGGGCGATATGATCGGCCGCAAATACACCTTCCTGGTGACGATCCTGATCATGGGCTTGTCGACCTTCATCGTCGGCCTGCTGCCGGGCCACGCCACCATCGGCATCGCGGCCCCGATCATCCTGGTCGGCCTGCGCCTGCTGCAAGGCCTGGCGCTGGGCGGCGAATACGGCGGCGCGGCCACCTATGTGGCCGAGCACGCGCCGCACGGCAAGCGCGGCCTGTTCACCGCCTGGATCCAGACCACGGCAACCTTGGGCTTCTTCCTCTCCCTGCTGGTGATCCTGGCGACCCGCCTGGCCATCGGCGAAGAAGGCTTTGCCGCCTGGGGCTGGCGCATTCCCTTCCTGGTGTCCGTGGTCCTGCTGGGCATCTCGGTGTGGATTCGCCTGTCGATGAATGAATCGCCGGCTTTCGCCAAAATGAAGGCGGAAGGCAAAACTTCCAAGGCGCCGCTGTCGGAAGCTTTCGGCCAGTGGAAAAACCTGAAAATCGTGGTGTTCGCCCTGATCGGCCTGACCATGGGCCAGGCCGTGGTGTGGTACACCGGCCAGTTCTACGCCCTGTTCTTCATGCTGCAGACGCTGAAGATCGATATCGCCACCGCGAATATCCTGATCGCCATCGCCCTGCTGCTGGCGACGCCATTCTTCATCTTCTTCGGCAGCCTGTCGGACAGGATCGGCCGCAAATGGATCATCCTGGGTGGCTGCATCATCGCCGCCGCCACGTACTTCCCGCTGTTTAACGGCCTGACCCACTACGGCAATCCGCAGCTGGAAGCGGCGCTGAAGAACTCGCCGGTGGTGGTGGTGGCCGATCCGGCATCCTGCCACTTCCAGTTCAACGCCACGGGCGAGAAGAAATTCCCGTCCTCCTGCGATATCGCAACCGCCATGCTGTCGCGCTCCTCGGTGGCCTACACCCGCCAGGACGCGCCGGCCGGTGCGGTGGCGGTGGTGAAAGTCGGCGACAAGGAAATCCAATCCTTCAATGCCGTGATGACGGCCGATGGCCACAACTTCGACGCCGATAGCAAGAAGAAGGAAGCCGATCTAAAGAAATCGATGGGCGATGCCATCAAGGCCGCCGGCTATCCCGCCAAGGCCGATCCCGAGCAGATCAACAAGCCGATGATGGTGCTGCTGCTGTTCGTGCTGGTGCTGTACGTGACCATGGTCTACGGCCCGATCGCCGCCATGCTGGTGGAGATGTTCCCGACCCGCATCCGCTACACCTCCATGTCCCTGCCTTACCACATCGGCAATGGCTGGTTCGGCGGCCTGCTGCCGACCACCGCCTTCGCCCTGGTGGCCTTCAAGGGCGACATCTACTACGGCCTGTGGTATCCGATCGTGATCGCGCTCGCAACGGTAGTGATCGGCGCCCTCTTCATCCGCGAAACCAAGGACAACAATATCTACGCGGCAGACTAAGGTCCCGGTGGGCGGCATGACCGCCTGTCGTTCTTGCAGCCGCCCTTCGGGGCGGCTTTTTTCTATTCAAGCGACGGCCAGGCCGATGCGGTGCTGGCGGAAGGCTTCGCGGATGCAGGCGCGCAATTGCTCGTCGTCCCAGGGCTTGGTGAAGAAGCGGTAGATGGCGCCCCGATTGACGGCGTCGATGACCGATTCCAGGTCGGCATAGCCAGAAAGGACGATGCGTATCGTGTCCGGATACAGATCCTTGACGCGGCTGAGGAATTCGGTGCCGCTCATCTCGGGCATGCGCTGGTCCGACACCACCACCTGCACCTCGTTGACGGCCAACAGCCGGAAAGCTTCTTCGGCATTGACTGCGGCCAGGATTTTGTAGCCATCGGTGCGCAGGGCACGGCCCAGGGCGCGCACGATATTCGCCTCGTCATCCAGCAGCAAGATGGTGTGCGGTGTTTCGTCCACCTCGCCCAGGGACAGCTTGCGGTTGCTGGACAGCAGTTGGGCGAAGCCCTGGGGCGGCAAGGCGCGGCTGAAGAACTGGCCCTGGATCTCATCGCAGTTGCGGCGCCGCAGATAGCTCACCTGCTCCTCCGTCTCCACGCCCTGCGCCACCACCGTCGCATGCAGATTATGGGCCAGTGCGATCACCGCGTTGCAGATGGCTGCATCGTCCGGCACCGTCGTGATGTCGCGCACGAAGGAGCGGTCGATCTTCAGGTGGCTGATCGGGAAGCGTTTCAGATAGCTGAACGAGGATTGGCCCGTACCGAACTGGTCGAGGATCAGGCGCACACCCAGCGCATGCAGCTCGCGCAGCCTTTCTCCGGCAGCCTCCGCGTCGCGCATGACGGCGCTTTCCGTGATCTCCAGCGCGAGCTGACGTGGCTCCAGCCGATAGCGTTCCAACGCGTGGCGCACGGTATCGAGCAAATCCGGCTGATTGAACTGGCCGGGCGAAAGATTGACGGAGATGGTCGGCACGGGCAGGCCCTCGCGTAGCCAGGCGGCGATCTGGGCGCAGACGTTGTCGATGGCCCAGACGCCGAACGGCAGCAGCAAGCCGCTCTCCTCGGCCAGGCGGATGAACTCCTTGGGGCCGACGATGCCGCGCGTGGGGTGATACCAGCGCATCAGCGCTTCGGCCCCGGTGATCATGCCGTTGACCAGGCTGACCTGGGGTTGATAATGCATCATCAGTTCCTTGAGCTCCAACGCGCGGCGCAGCTCGGCTTCCATGGCGAATCGCGCCGTGGCGCGCGCATTCATTTCCGGACCGTAGAAGCGGAAGGTATTGCCACCCGCCGCCTTGGCGTCGTGCATGGCGAGATTGGCGTGGCGCAGGGCGGCGGCCACTTCCACGCTGTCGTCCGGGTACAAGCTGATGCCGATGGAAGCCGATGGCGCCAGGCCGTCCGGCCCATTCTGCAAAGGCCGCGACAGCGCGGCCAGCAGCGCCCCGGCGGCGCTTTCCGCCACCGTGGCCGACTCCAGCTGCGACAAGACCACCACGAATTCGTCCGCGCCCAGGCGGGCGGCGACACCATTATTTCCTGCCGCGCCCTCAAGACGGCGCGCCACTTCGGCCAGCATGCGGTCACCGTGGTCGTGGCCGAGCGTGTCGTTGACATCGCGGAAGCGATCCAGGTCGACGCTGAAGACGGCCAGTTTGCGGCTGCTGTCCTTACTGTCGGCCGCCAGCTTTTGCAAGCTGCTTTCCAGGGTAAAGCGATTGGCCAGCCCGGTCAGGCTGTCGTAATTGACGTGGCGGCTCAGTTGCTCCTGTATGCGCTGGCGCTCGGCGGCGGCGCGCAAGCTATGCAGCGCGGCGCTCAGCGCGGCGGCAATGGCCTGCAGCATGGCGATTTCCGCTGCGCTGAATGGTTGCAACTGCACGGAATACAGGCTGAGACAGCCAATCATGCTGCCCTGGTGCTGCAATGGAATGGCAATACAGGCGCCCAGGCCGCGCGGCAGGCTGCCGGTGCGCCAAGCTGCGAACCTGCCGCTGGCGCCGACGTTCGACGTCATCAGCGTGCGCCGTTCCGCGATGGCGGCGCCGGCGCCCACGCAGCGCTGGCGGTCGTGGCCCCAGCCCAGGTCAAGCTGGGCGATGTAATCGCGGTCGCTGCCCGCATGCGCCGCCAGCTCCACATTGCGCTCACGGTCGCTACGCGCCAGGCCGGCCCAGGCAATGCGGTAGCCGGCTTCCACCAGATGCTGGCAGACAGCTTGCAGCAACAGGGTTTCATCCGCGCCTTGCGCCAGCGTCTCGGTACAGCTTTGCAGCAGGCGGCGCGCGCGTTCCAGGCTGGCGTTACTCTCTTCCACCTCAACGCGGCGGCGCTCCACCGCCTCCATTTCCGCCGCCACGCCGGCCAGCGTATTGGCCAGCACGGTAAATTCATTCTTGCCCGTCGCGTCGGCTTCGCTGGACGGCGTGGCGCCACGTCCCTTCTTCCGTCCGCTGGCGGCTGCCAGCACAGCCGCGGCGCGTGCCCTTTGCACGCTGATATAGTCGCCGGCGATGATGTCGCTGGCCAGCTGTATGCATTCGCGCAGCGTGACGTCGACGCCAGCCGTGATGCGGTGTGCCAGCCAGCTGCCAATCAGCAGTGCGATCAGCGGCGCCGCCAGCAGTACCACGAAAGCGACCGTGGCAACGTGGCTGGCCTGCTGGCGCGCGGCGGCATCGGCATCGCGGGCGAGGCGCTGCAATTCCTCCAACAAGGGTTGTAAGGCCACGCTGCGCACGGCGCCCTGCGGCGCCGTATCATTGCTCGCCACCGCAACTGCCTGCGCCTGCGCGCGCAGGACTGACAAGCTGCTGCGCTGCGCCACCTCGCGCATCAAGGCGCGCAAGGCATCCATGTCGCCGGCGCGCGCCACAAGCAGCGCTTGCTGGCTGCGCAGCAACACCGCCTGCTCGCCGTTTTGATAGGCGGACTCCGCACTGATGGCATAGCTATGCGCGCCCAGGGCCGCCAGCGCGGCCACTAACAGCGGTAGCGCCAGCGCGGCCAACGCGAGGTTCAGACGCTGGCGTAAGCCAAGCCGGTCCAGTTTCCCCAGGGGCCGGGCCGATTCAGGCACGGCTGACATGAACGCACCACTTTCTCATCAGGCACCTCCGCGAAGGATGGTCTGCGCATCAGAAAATCGAATCTGCTCAAAAAGTGTAGCGCGTTTCCGCAGTGCGAGAGGAGAAAGTTGGGTAGTGCATATGGTGGAAAATTATCGCTCAATCGCAAAACAATATTCAATTGATTTATTGATTGATTGCCTGATCGAACTTACTAACGCTCTAGTCGCGATCTGGCGCGCCCAAGGGAAACAGCGCGCGATAGGGGCGCGCCTCTTCCACCGCCCGCGCAAAGGAAGGACGGGCCAGCAGGCGCGCGCGGTAGGCCCGCAGCACCGGGTAAGTTTCGGCAATCCTGTGCGTCCAGTCGGCATAAAAAAGCGATGGCGCCGCCGCGCAGTCCGCCAACGTGAAATCCTTGCCGTTTGCCCAGTCTCGTCCGGCCAACTGCTTTTCCAGCCAGGCATAAGCCAGTTCCAGCTTGGCTTGCGCGAATTCCAGCGCCTCTTTCCGCTTCTCCGGAACGCCGGTCAGCGCCCCGCTCACCGCATGCTGCACGGGACTCATGACGTGCAGGTCGAAAAAGCGGTCGAGGAAACGCACATCGAGGGCGGCTGGATTCTCCGGCAGCAGGCGCAGCTGTCCGGGATGGTTGAGCTGCAGATGCTCGATGATGATGCTGGTTTCGAGCACCTGCCGCTCACCGTCCAGCAACAAGGGGAATTTGGCCAGCGGCCAGCGCCGCAGCCACTCCGCCACGTGCTGCGGTGTATCCGGTCCGATGCAGCGGAACTCAAAAGGCAGCTCGTTTTCGTACAGGGCGATCAACACCTTCTGGGTGTACGAGGAAAATGGATGACCATACAACGCAAGCGACATATTCGACACCTCCAATGGGCGCAGCCCCTCAGGACTGCATTTTTCCGAGATAGGTTTCCAGCTTAGCATGGCCCTTCGCGCAGGATGGGCCAGCGCGGTGAAGACGGCATCCAGATGCTCTTCGTATTTAACCATAAGGTTAATTTGGCAGGCAAAAACCACCTGATCAACAAACTGCCCCACAGGCTCGTCAATGAAAAAGGCCGCCAGTGAGGCGGCCTTTCGAGTAAAGCGGGCGGACTTAGGCGACGATGCGCAGCGAGAAGTCGGTAGCGCGGATGTCCTTGGTCAGGGCGCCGATGGAGATGCGGTGCACGCCCGTTTCGGCAATGGCGCGCACGGTGTCGAAGTTGACGCCGCCGGAGGCTTCCAGCAGCGCGCGGCCGCCGTTGATCTGCACGGCCTGGCGCATCATGTCGAGCTCGAAGTTGTCGAGCAGGATGGAGGTGGCGCCAGCCGCCAAGGCTTCTTCCAGCTGGACCAGGGTTTCCACCTCGACCTGCACCGAGACGCCGGCATTCAGGCGCTTGGCCGCGACCAGGGCCGCCGTCACGCCGCCAGCGGCAGCGATATGGTTTTCCTTGATGAGGATGCCGTCGTACAGCGCCATGCGCTGGTTCTGGCCACCGCCCACGCGTACCGCGTACTTCTGCGCCTGGCGCAGGCCCGGCAGAGTTTTGCGCGTGTCGAGGATGGCGGCCGTGGTGCCGGCAATCGCGTCCACATAACGGCGCGTCGCGCTGGCCACGCCCGACATCAGCTGCATGAAGTTCAGCGCGCTGCGCTCGGCGGTCAGTAAGGCGCGGGCCGGACCGGCGATGGTGCAGACCGCGGTGTCGGCCGCCATCTCGTCGCCTTCGGCGTAATGCCATTCGATGCCGATGGTGGCGTCAACCGCGTGCATGATGCCTTCGAACCAAGGCGCGCCGCACAGCACCGCGTCTTCGCGCACGATCACGCGGGCGGTGACGCGGCCTTCTTCCGGCACCAGCTTGCCGGTCAGGTCGCCGGTGCCGACGTCTTCCAGCAGGGCCGACAGCAGATTGGCTTCAAATGCCGCTTTCAGCGGCGCGTCGAATGGGGCAAAGCGGTTTTGCAAAGTACTCATGCAGGTCCAATTCCCTGGAACAGTTTCGCTTCCTGGGCCAGATCGGCACTCGGCGCGACCTTGGCTTTCTTGGCCGCTGCGAAGTCCAGCATGCGGCTGATGGAGCGCACGGCGTCCTTGCCGATGGCAGGGTCGACGTGGATTTCGTTGTTCATGTTTTCCAGCACCTCGGCCAGATTGCGCAAGCCATTCATCGCCATCCACGGGCAGTGGGCGCAGCTCTTGCAGGTTGCGCTGTTACCGGCGGTCGGCGCTTCGATGAAGTTCTTGCCCGGTGCGGCCTGGCGCATCTTGTGCAGGATGCCGTTGTCGGTGGCGACGATGAAGGTGTCGGCATCCATATTCACGGCGGCGGCGATCAGCTGCGAGGTGGAACCCACCACGTCGGCCTGCTCCACCACATTCGCCGGCGACTCCGGGTGCACCAGCACTTTGGCGTGCGGGTACTCAGCCTTCAACAGATCGAGTTCGATGCCCTTGAATTCGTCATGCACCAGACAGGAACCTTGCCATAGCAGCATGTCGGCACCGGTCTGCTTCTGGATATAGGAACCCAGGTGCTTGTCCGGCGCCCACAGGATTTTCTTGCCCTGCTCGTGCAGGTGCTTGACGATGTCCAGCCCGATCGAAGACGTCACCATCCAGTCCGCGCGCGCTTTGACGGCGGCGCTGGTGTTGGCATACACGACCACGGTGCGGTCCGGATGCTGGTCGCAGAAAGCCGCGAATTCGTCGGCCGGGCAACCCAGGTCGAGCGAACAGGTGGCGTCCAGGTCCGGCATCAGGATGGTCTTTTCCGGACTCAGGATCTTGGCCGTCTCGCCCATGAAGCGCACGCCGGCCACGACCAGGGTCTTGGCGGCGTGGTCACGGCCGAAGCGGGCCATTTCCAGCGAGTCGGAGACGCAACCGCCGGTTTCCTCGGCCAAGTCCTGCAGGTCCGAGTCCACGTAGTAGTGGGCCACCAGCACCGCTTCGCGTTCGCGCAGCAGGCGGCGGATGCGTTCCTTCAGCTCTTCCTTCTCGGCCGGGCTGACCGGGGCCGGGGTTCTGGCCCAGGCGTGGGCCACACAACTGGCGCCCTCGCTGGGCTTTTCGTATTCAACTGTCTTGATCGGTATTGCTGGGGCGTTCATTTAAGCGATGCCTTGGCTCGTCAAATAGTCTTCGTAGTTACCACGGAAGTCGATGACTTCGTTTTCCTTGATCTCGATGATGCGGTTGGCCAGCGAGGAAACGAACTCGCGGTCGTGCGACACGAAGATCAGCGTGCCGGCGTATTTCTCCAGCGCGATGTTGAGCGATTCGATGGATTCCATATCCATGTGGTTCGTCGGCTCGTCCAGCAGCAGGACGTTGTGACGGCCCAGCATCAGCTTGCCATACATCATACGGCCTTTTTCGCCACCCGACAGGACGCGCACCGATTTCTTCACCTCGTCGCCGCCGAACAGCAGGCGGCCCAGGCTGGAACGCACGGCCTGGTCGTCGTCGCCTTCCTTGGTCCATTGGCCCATCCAGTCGGTCAGATTGGTGTCGGACGCGAACTCCTCGGTCGGATCTTGCGGCATATAGCCGACGTTGGCGTTCTCGGCCCACTTGACCATGCCGGTGTCCGCGTGCAGGCCGGCGATATCGTCGCCGCCGATGCAGCGCAGCAGCGTGGTCTTGCCGGCGCCGTTGGCGCCGATGATGGCGATGCGTTCGCCCGCCTCGACCATAATGCTGAAGTTCTTGAACAGCTGGCGATCGTAAGCTTTGGACAGGCCTTCCACTTCCACGGCCAGACGATGCAACTTCTTCTCGCCTTCGAAGCGCACGAAGGGATAGGCGCGCGAGGACGGCTTGATGTCCTCGACCTTGATCTTGTCGATCATCTTGGCGCGCGACGTGGCCTGGCGGGCCTTGGACTTGTTGGCCGAGAAGCGGCGCACGAAGTCCTGCAGCTCGGCGACTTTCTCTTTCGCCTTGGCGTTGTTGGCCAGCTGCTGGTTGCGGGCCTGGGTCGAGGCCAGCATGTAGTCGTCGTAATTGCCTGGGTAGATCTTCAGCGTGCCGTAATCCATGTCGGCGACGTGGGTGCAGACCTGGTTCAGGAAGTGGCGATCGTGCGAGATGATGATCATCGTCGAGTTACGCTCGTTCAGCACGTCTTCCAGCCAGCGGATGGTGTTGATGTCCAGGTTATTGGTCGGTTCGTCGAGCAGCAGGATGTCCGGATTCGAGAACAGGGCCTGGGCCAGCAGCACGCGCAGCTTCCAGCCTGGGGCCACGGCGCTCATCGGACCTTGATGCAGATCGATGGTCACGCCCACGCCCAGCAGCAGCTCGCCGGCGCGCGCTTCGGCGGTGTAACCGTCGTATTCGGCCACTTTGCCTTCCAGCTCGGCCGCTTCCATATAGTCTTCGTCGGTCGCTTCCGGATTGGCGTAGATCGCGTCGCGCTTCTGCATCGCCGCCCACATCTCGGTGTGGCCCATCATCACCACGTCCAGCACGCGCATTTCCTCGTAGGCGAACTGATCCTGGCGCAGCTTGCCCAGGCGCTCGTTTACGTCGAGCGAGACATTGCCGGCCGACGGTTCCAGGTCGCCGCCCAGGATTTTCATGAAGGTGGACTTGCCGCAGCCGTTGGCGCCGATCAGGCCATAACGGTTGCCGTCGCCGAACTTGACGGAAATATTCTCGAACAACGGCTTGGCGCCGAACTGCATGGTGATGTTAGCGGTGGATAGCATGTTTCTTTCGGAGTCTTTGCTGAATGAAATCAGCAAGTTATACGGTAATCGAACATTATACCGCAGCCACCGCCGCACACTGGGGAAAGCCGCTGCTTTTCAGAGGTATGTTTTTTGCTGAACTGGATGAATAAACATACTTTTGATGAGGCAATCATGAGTAACGGAAACCTCCCCACGCCATCAGAGCCGCCATTTGCAAGCGCTGGCGAAGCGCCATATGATAAAGGCATGGATACTCGTGTAGCCAGGCTTGAAGCAGATGTCGCGGCCTTGAAAACCGACGTGGCGGTCATTCGTTCGAATTACGCCACCAAGGAAGACTTGCACAAAGAGATCAATAATCTGACCTGGAGACTGATTACCTTCGTTTGCAGCTTCGGTACAGCGCTGGTAGCTGCCACCTATTTCATCTCCCGGCATTCCTGACATCAAACCGCCAAGTTGACAGCCGGGTATGGTTTTCGGCGGAAATAGCGCATAATTGCGGCCTCGAATGGCGGGACCGCTGCCGGCGGCCGCCACGCCCGAAAATACTTCTATGCGAGTTGAAACCATGACCAAGAGAACGTCCCTGAGAGACATTCCACACAATACGCTGTTCCGCCAAGGCGACACCTTTGTTCTGTTTGGCGAGCTGTTCGGCCGCGGCTATGTCAATGGCCTGCTGGACGAGGCGCGCAAGGCGGGCATGAACATCATCGGCATGACGGTCGGCCGCCGCGACGAAAACAACCAGCTGCGCCCGCTGACCGCGGAAGAACTGGCCGAAGCCGAAGCCAATCTGGACGGCCGCGTCATCAATGTGCCGCTGATGGCCGGTTTCGACCTCGACGCGCCTGCCGGCGAGCCGACCCCGACCGCCCTGCTGGCCGATATGACGCTGAAGAACTGGCAGGAATTCAAACTGGACTGGCAGCAGATCGAGCGCTGCCGTGAAACCGGCGTGGCGCGCTTCAAGGCCTCGGCCGCGCAAGCCATGGCCCAGCTGGACGGCATGATCGCCGACGGCACGAATGTCTACTTCGCCCACACCATGGCGGGCGGCATCCCGAAAGTGAAGGTCTTCCTGGCCATCGCCAACCGCGTGTACAAGGGCCGCGGCGAGCGCTTCATGTCCTCGCGCGAGCTGCTGGACAGCGATCTGGGCAAGCTGATCCTGATGAATTTCGACGAGGTGACGGCCAACACCTTCATGCACCTGATCGACGCCAGCGCCGGCATCCGCGCCCGTCTGGAAAAAACCGGCGGCCAGGCGCGCTACAGCGCCTACGGCTACCATGGCACCGAGATCCTGATCGGCGGCGAATACCTGTGGCAGACCTACAGCAACTACACCCAGGGCTACGCCAAGATGCGCCTGGAATCCGTCGCTTCGGCGGCCTGGGAAAAAGGCGTGCAGGCGACCGTGTTCAACTGCCCGGAAATCCGCACCAACTCGTCCGACATCTTCGTCGGCGTGGAACTGTCGCTGTTCCCGCTGCTGGAAGCGCTGAAAAAAGAAGGCGGCACGGCATGGGCGCAGCAGCAGTGGGACGCGTGCCAGGCCTTGCTGGAAGACGGCATCCAGCTGGACGACCTGCTGGCCCGCATCGCCGCCTACAACGGCGACGCCACCAGCGCGAGCTTCCGCAACTTCGAAGCCTGGCCGATGGATAACACGCCGGCGCTGGCCGAAGTCATGATCGGTACTTCGGAAGACATCACCAAGCTGCATAAGGAGCGCAAGGAACTGATCACCGACCTGCTGAGCGCCCTGGTGCTGGAAGGCACCGGCCCCTTGATGTTCAATGAAATGTCGAAACCGGCAGCGCCGGTGATCTGGCTGAACCACGACGTCATCGCGCGTCTGCTGAACCAGAACCACGCGGCCTGATAGCCGTTCCGGCGCGGGCCGACGATATGCCCGCGCCGGAGTCTAATGCACATTGCGCGCGACGTAGTAGACCACCGCGACCAGCAAACTGTTGAAACCGATAAAACGCCAGGTCAGCATCATCAAGGTCTTGTACAGTTCCGCGCGTAATTCTTCGAGATCGGCCTTGGTCGCGTAGTTCGAGCGAATCTCATTTACGGCGCTCTTGAGCTCCTCCATATCCTTCTTCAGCTCAGTCACGTCTTGCTCCAATTTGACAATTCGATTTAGCATGCTTTGATATTCGGCGTGACGAAACAGCATGTCAAGCTGAACCGGATCCTGAGGTGTGGGCATGATCGTCCTCCTGCAAGCGCAAAGCTCCACACTGCACCCTATGCTGCATGTTGTTTTTGACGCAAGACAAGCTCAGCACCCTCTCTGTCCCGCGCTAGAATAGCGAGGCAGATGCAACGTGCGGCGGAGTTGGCATGGATTTATCGAATTTCGCGGAAGACGTAGCGTATAAATCGCTGCCGGTACTGGGCGTGATCCTGCTTGCTCTGGCGCTGGAACGTCTGCGGCCCGCCGAGCGGCAATGGCCCTCCTCGGCCGCGTTCAATATGGTGTACACCTTCATTTATGCTATCGGCTTCGCGGCCTTGCAATTGGCGACGGCGGCGCTAACCGTCAGCGCGGTGAATGCGGCGGGTGGCGGGCTGATACCGCTGGCCGAGCGGGGCTGGTTGCTGCCGCCCTCTTTCCTTCTCTACCTGCTGACGCTGGATTTGCTGGAGTATCTATTCCACCGCGCGCAGCACCGCTATGCGTGGCTGTGGGCCATGCACTCGCTGCATCACAGCGATCCGGCCATGAACGCCTCGACCACCGAGCGCCATTTCTGGCTGGAGCCGGGATTGAAGCTGGTAACGATCTATCTGCTGGCGGGACTGCTGTTCAAAACGCCGCCCGTGATACTTGGCATGTACGCGCTGCTTGGCTTCTACAATATCGTGCCGCATATGAATCTGCGCCTGGGCTTTGGGCGCTGCTGGTTTCTGCTGAATTCTCCGCAATACCACCGCATCCACCATTCGGCGCGGCCGGAGCATTACAACTGCAATTACGCCGCCCTCTTCCCATTCTGGGACCGCATCTTCGGCACCCACCGCATTCCGCAGCCGGACGAGTATCCGCCAACCGGCCTGGGACCGGACGAGACGCCAAACCATTTTGCGGAAGCCCTGCTCTGGCCTTTGCGGCGGCTGTGGCGCCGCCGCGCGAAGCAAGGTCAGAGCGTCGGGTAGTCCATCAGCGTGAGATCGAAACCGCCGGCATCGGAGCGCAGCCGCGCCATGCCGCCGAACGGCAGCGTGCAGAGTTCCTTGATGTGGCCAAAGGGCAGACCGGTCAGCACCGGCAGCGGTAGCACGCCGCGGATATAGGCCAACATCGCCTCGAAGTCATAGCCATTGTCGTGCGGCGCCAGGCGATAGCCGGAGAAATCGCCCAGGACCACAGCCTTCTGCCCATCCAACGCGCCCGCATGCAGCAGTTGCAGCAGCATGCGCTCGACGCGGTAAGGATGTTCGGCGATGTCTTCCAGGAACAGAATGCCGCCTTCGATGCGCGGCCAATACGGCGTGCCGATCAAATGATTTACCAGCGCCAGATTGCCGCCCCACAGCCGGCCGCTGACATCGACCTGCGGATTGCCCTCCGCCGTGCCGCGCACGAAATGCTGCGGTCCGCGCAGGCAGTCCCAGAAATTCTTCTGCGTGTATTCCACCGGCTCGTCACGGCAAAAACCGTCGCACATCATCGGACCGGCAAAGCTGGCGCGTCCGGTCGCAGCGTACAAGCCCATATGGAAAGCCGTGAAATCGCTATAGCCGACAAACAGCTTGCCGCTATCGGCCATGGCGCGGAAATCGATCTGCGGCAGGATGCGGCTGATGCCGTACTGTCCGCGCAACGCGATCACCACCTGCACATCGGGATCGGCGGCGGCGGCATTCAACTGCGCCAGGCGGCCGGCGTCGCTGTCGGCAAAACGCTGGAAGCGGCGCGCGTCGCTGTAGTAGTTGTGAACGGTGTGACCTTGGGCTTCAAGGCGGGCGATGCCGCGCTGCAGTGCCGCTTCATCCTGGGCGGCGCCGCTCGGTGCGGCGATGGCGATGCCAATGCGGTTGGTAGTCAAGATAGTTCGTTACGGGTTGGCTGAGGCGCAGCCATCTTACTCTGGAGGTGGATATCGATCAAGCCAAGCAGGCGTTCGGTCAGCTGCGGCGGCAGGTCGTGGCCCATGCCCTCGATCACATGCAGCGCCGCGCCCGGTATCTGGCGCGCCGTGTCGATGCCGCAGGCGGCGGGCACCAGGGGGTCGGCGGCGCCATGAATCACCAGCGCCGGGCAGGCGATGGTCTGCAGCAGCGCGCTGCGGTCGCCCGAAGCGGCGATCGCCACCAGCTGGCGCGCCATGCCGTCCGGGTTCACATTGCGGCGGATCGCGCATTCGATCATGCCGCGCAGCTGGCGCTCGGGCATGGGATAGGCGGGACTGCCGATGGTGCGGAAGGTGGTGTACATATGGGCCACCAGATCCTCACGGGTGCGGCGCGATGGCGGTTTTTGCAGCAGCACCTTGCGCGCGGCGGCTGTTGGACCCGGCAGTCCGGGACGGCCGCTGCTGGACATGATGGAGGTCAGGCTCAGCGTACGCTGCGGATAGCGCGCGGCGAAAATCTGCGCGATCATGCCGCCCATCGAGGCGCCGATGATATGCGCCTTGGCGATGCCCAGCACGTCGAGCAGCCCGCGCGCGTCGCTGGCCATATCGTCCAGCGTATAGGCCGAGCGCAGGCGGAAGCCGAACAGGTTCTTGAGATAAGCCACCAGCAGATTGGGCGAGCCCGCATGGTCGAATTTGGTGGACAGGCCGGCGTCGCGGTTATCGTAGCGGATCACGCGGTAGCCCAGATCGACCAGGCCGTCGACAAAATCGCGCGGCCAGGAGATCAGCTGCAGACCCAAGCCCATATTGAGCAGGATGACGGGATGCGAGGGATGGCCGCTCGCCTCGTATGTAATCGTAATGCCGTTCGCCTGCACGTTCGCCACCGCCTTACCCTCCTCTAGCTTTCGAGGATAGCACGACGGCAGGCGCGATGGCGCTAAGTATTGCGCCTGGCTTCTGCTGCAGCGCGGCGACGGGCGGCGAAAAAGCTGCGCAGCAGATTGCCGCAATCTTCAGCCAGCACGCCGCCGATAGTCTGGGTATGATGGTTGAGCTGTTCCTGCTCGAACAGATTGAGCACCGAACCGCAGACGCCGGTCTTGGGATCGCTGGCGCCGAACACCACGCGCGCCAGGCGCGCATGCATCATCGCGCCGGAGCACATGACACAGGGTTCCAGCGTCACGTACAGCTCGCAGCCGGGCAGACGGTAATTGCCCAGCACCTCGGCGGCGGCGCGCAAGGCCATCACCTCGGCATGGGCGGTCGGATCGTGGCGGCCGATGGGCTGGTTATAGCCGCGGCCGATGATCGCGCCATCCTTGACCACCACGGCGCCGACCGGCACTTCGCCCAAGTCCCAGGCCTTTTGCGCCTCCACCAGCGCGGCGCGCATGAAGCCCTGTTCCGCTTCGGTGGCGGCATAGGCCGGCACAGGCGCGGTAGACGGGGCGTCAGCCGCGTCCAGCGGTACGGGCGGCAGCGGCGGCACTGCTTCAGGCATCGGTAATCTCGGCCCAGCAGTTCGGGGTTTCATGCAGCACCAGCTTGTGCAGGTGCAGGCCGGTGCCGTAGCGGTCCTTGTAGGCCGCTTTCAGGATCTCGAAGGCGACTTGCGCCAGGTTCTCCACGGTCGGGATGCGGTCGATCACCACGGTCTTGTGGCCCGGCAGCGAGGCCAGGAACTCCTTGACGGCGGCATCCTTCTCATAGACCAGGAAGGCGTGGTCCCAGACGTCCACCAAGTGTTCCTTGGCGATGGCTTTCACATCGGAGAAATCCATGATCATGCCGTTGTCGGAATTGCCTTCGGCGCTGATCACCTGGCCGGTCAGGGTGATTTCCAGGGTGTAGCGGTGGCCGTGCAGGTTGCGGCACTGGCTTTTGTGGTCGGGAATCCGGTGGCCGGCATCGAATTCGAGCTTGCGGGTAATGGTCAGCATTGTGTTTAAGGTATTTGCAACAGTTTATGGGTTTGCAAGCTCAGCTTCCATTTCGGATTGCGCTTGCAGGTTTCGATCGCCAGACGGGTGTTGAATTCGGCCAGGGGGCCATCCATCGGCTGCACGAAGAAATTCTCGAAATCCAGGCCCTCGTAGGCGGCCAGGTCTTGCCCGGCCTGTGGAATCACCACCTTGATTTCATTGCCTTTATGGACCACCAGCTGGGAGCCCATCTTGGGGCTGACGCAGACCCAGTCGACGCCGGGCGGCACCACCATCGTGCCATTGGTTTCGATGGCGATGGTGAAGCCGGCCGCGTGCATGGCGGCAATCAAGGGCGCGTCGAGCTGCAGCAGCGGCTCGCCGCCGGTGAAGACCACGTATTTGCTGGCGGTATGGGTGTCCGGCCACAGGCCATTGATCTTGGCGGCCAGCGCTTCGGCGGTGGCAAACTTGCCGCCGCCCTCGCCGTCCGTGCCGACGAAATCGGTGTCGCAGAACTGGCAGACGGCGCTGGCGCGGTCGCTTTCGCGCCCAGTCCACAGATTGCAGCCCGAGAAGCGGCAGAACACGGCAGGACGGCCCGCGTGGGCGCCTTCGCCCTGCAAGGTGTAGAAGATCTCTTTGATGCTGTAAGTCACAATATTTCCTGGAAACGGACACGAAGTCCGGAGGGGCAACCCTCTATTATATGCCGGATGTGGCTTTTCCGCCCAGTCCGCCGACGAAACGCCGGCCCAAGGCAGCCGAATTGGCCTATCCAGCGGGCAATTTTGACATTCAGCAATATTGCACCTGAATGGGCGCGCTACTGTGAGGCGTGCCCATTCCGGAGCCCATCATGCCCGCCCTGCTCCCGCCTTCGCCCAACGCCGCCATCAATCTGCCCCTGTTCTGGCCGCCGGCCATGCAGATCGAAGTACTGGCCCTTTGCGCCATGCTGCTGTCCCTGCTGGTCCTGACGCTGCTGTGGCGCTTGCGCCGCCAGCAGCACACGCTGCACGGCTTGCAGGCCCAGCTCACGGCCAGCCACAAGCACCAGGACGAATCCGAACGGCGCCTGCTGGAAGCGCACCAGCAGTTGTGCGCCCTGGCTGCCAAGCAGGACCATGTCTGCCATGGTGAACGCTTGCGCATCGCGCGCGACATCCACGACGACCTGGGCCAGTACATGCTGGCCTTGCAACTGGAAATCTGCGTGTTGCGCCGAAATCCGCAGCTGCCCGACTGGATGGCGCAAGGCTTACTGATGCTGGAAGAGCACTTGGGCCTGGCGTTGCGTTCCCTGCGGGCAATTTTGAACAATTTACGGCCTACCGCACTGCAACATGGCCTGCGCCGCGCCATACAACAGCAGGCGCGCGAATTCACCCGTACCTGCGGCATTCCCTGCAAGCTGGAAGCGTTCGAAGATGCGCGCGCCGAAGCCGGCAGCGGCGATCCTGGCCGCGCCGAGGCCGAGGCGGCGCTGTACCGCATGTTGCAGGAAGCGCTGTCGAATGTGGCACGCCACGCCTGCGCCAGCGAAGTGTGCATCGCGCTGGCCAGCAGCCCCACTCTGCTCAGCCTGAGCGTGCGCGATAACGGCGTCGGCTTGCCACACCAGAGCCGGCGGCGCGGCTACGGCTTGCCAGGCCTGGCCGAACGCCTGCAGGCGGCGGGCGGCCAGCTCACGCTGGAGAGCAAACCCGGCCAGGGCACCACCTTGCTGGCTGCTATTCCGATAGTTTCTCAAAGAAAAGATATTGCGCCGGATCAGAGCGAGATTTGCGATTAATCAAAGGCGCCACGCTTGGGAATAGCAGAATGAGTGAAGCGGAAGGCGAAATCGTCGCCCCACCACTGCCAGCCCATAAAAGGACGGCCCAATGACTACTGCGCAAACGCTTCCACGGACGACGGATGTTTCCCCGCCCGCACCGCCCCAGCCCGTTCCGCCGCCAGGCTTTGACCTGGATCTCATGGAGTTGCTGGTCATTCCGGTCTTCGTGCTGGACCAGCAACGCCGCGTGCTGATCTGGAACCGCGCCTGCGAACGGCTGACCGGCGTGGCCGCCAGCGAAGTGATCGGCACCAGCGATCACTGGCGCTGTTTTTACAACCGGCCGCGCGCCACCCTGGCCGACCTGGTGCTGCAAGGCCGCACCGAGGAAATCCGCCAACTCTACGACAGCGCCCGCCCGCGTCCCCAGCAGCGTGAAGGCTTATGCGCCGAAAACTGGTGCGATATGCCGCGCGTAGGCCGGCGCTGCTACCTGGCGGCCGACGCCAGCCCGATCTACGATAAGGAAGGCCGCATCGTCGCCGTAGTGGAAACCATGCGCGATATGACGAACGAGAAGAAAGCCCAGATCGCCCTGGAGCAGTTGGCCACGCGCGACGGCCTGACCGGTCTCGCCAACCGCCGCTGCTTCGACGACACCTTGCGCGCCGAATGGCAGCGCGCCCTGCGCCAGCAGCAGCCGCTGTCGCTGCTCATGGTCGACGTGGACAATTTCAAGCAGTACAACGACACCCACGGCCATCTGGGCGGCGATCAATGCCTGCAGAAGGTGGCCGCAGCCCTGGCGAGCGAAATGCGCGCCAACGATCTGGTGGCGCGCTACGGCGGCGAAGAGTTTGCCGTGATCCTGCCGAACCAGGCGCTGAAAGGCGCGGCCATCGTGGCGGAACGGGTGCGCAGCCGCATCGAGCGCCTGCAATTGCCGAACGTCGGCTCGGCCCAGCCCTATGTCACCGTCAGCATCGGCGCGGCGACCGCGCTGGCGGCGGCGGGCGAAGAACCGCAGCAGCTGGTGGCCACGGCCGACGCCGCGCTCTACCGCGCCAAGCGCCTGGGCCGCAACCGCATCAGCCTGCCCCTTCAGGAGCCGGCGCGGGGAACAGCAGGACGCGAACTGGATGCCACCGCCCAATGAGGGCGGGCGGGAAGGCTTTTAGCCAAAGGCCTGGTAGGCGATGGCGTCCGGCATGATGCCGACCAGGGAGGCTTTTAGTTCCGGCGAATCGGAAATGCTCAACAAAACGACCTCGCGCGAAATGCCGTTATGCAGTGCATTCACGTAGAAGGCTTTGCCGCCCGGATCGGGGTCGCGATGCAGGATATTGAAGTAAAGCTGGTTGACATAGCGGTCATCATCCAGATTCCGGCCGTAGATGCTGTAAAACTCCGCGCTGGTGATAAAGGCATTGGCAACGGTTTCCATATTGACGCCCCGATTTATCATCTCCAGCCAGAAGCCCATGCCTCCCTCATCAGGCGTGCGGGCATAGGTAGACAGATAGAGACGATAGAGCTGGCCGGCCGTTGCGTCGCTGTCCAGCGCCAGGGCGCCATCGCCAAACTGAAGGCGCTCAATCCCGGTCAAGACATCGGTGCCGGCCTGGCCGCGCACCTGGAAGGTGGCGCCATCACGTACTACCGTGTAAGCGGCTCGCGCGCCGCCATAGGACACCGTATCCAGACCCGCGCCGCCGTCGAAGCTCTCGCCGCCGCCGCTGGCCGCAAAGCGGTCCGGTCCGGCAGTGCCCAAATGCGAAGTCACCAGGATGGGCAAGTCGGCCACGGCCATCGTGCGGTCACTAAAGCGCAGCAACTCCACGGAACTTAGCGTATCGTTACCTTCGCCCTGCACCGTCACGCTGCCTGGTTGGCGAACGATCTTGTATTGCGAGAAAGCGCCGTTGTACACCACCGTATCGGTGCCCTCGCCACCGATGATACGGTCATTGCCCGCTCCCTGGTACACCACATCGGCGCCGCCGCCGCCGGTGATGTAGTTCCCTGCGGCGTTGCCGTAGATGGTGGAGCCGCCGGAGCCGGCAATGACACTCTCCACCGTCACGCCATAGGCGATTGAGACATTGTTCAAGCCCGGCGCCGTTTCGCTGAACTGGCCGGCATTCAGATTGATGACCACCCGTCCCGTGCAGGCCGAGAAGTCGAGCGTATCGGCGCCGCCCGCATCCCATATGCACATGGCGGGCTGAGCGGCGCTGAAGGAATACACATCGTCGCCACTGTGGTAGCTCATATTCGCGCCATACAAATACTGCATGGCCTGGATATCGTAGAGCATAGGCGTGGTGGCGTACTTGCCGGTTTTGGACGAGGCCACGCCAGGGTTGTACGACATCTGCGTGTAATCCACCGTATCGGTGCTGGCCGGCAGGTAAGGGCCGCCGATGGTGCTGCCGCCGGAATCATAGTTGCCGGGGTGTTTCAAGCCCAGGGTATGGCCCAGCTCATGCAGCATCACAGTCGCGCCATACGAGCCGTCGGCGAAATTACTGCTGGAACTGGACTTGTTATTTAGATAAAGATAGGTCGTCGGCAGGCCGGGTTCGGGCAGGTAGGCATACGCGCTGCTGCGCGATCCCTGGTCATTCGTGCCAAACTGGATCTGGCCGCCGCCCAGCACTTCGCTGAAAGCGATATTGGCCACCGACGCCCACTTCGCCAGCGCCGCGCGCGCGGCATCGCGCTGCAGGCTGTTCATCGCGGCAAAGCCGTTCGAGTCTTCGCTGGAAGCGTCCCGCGGCGGGGTGCTCAGGAAACTGTAGGTCAGGTTGATCGCGGTCTTGGGCAAGCTGTTCCAGCTGCCATAAACCAGAGCGTCAATCGAATTAATCCCGGTGGTGAAGAACATGGGCGTGAGTAGATGAGGAATCGGACACGCGCAGATGGTAACACGCGAATTTCGCTATACATGTCCTAGTGAAATATTTTATTCTGGCGGCGTTGTTACGTAGAAAGATGAACAACACTATGAAAAAGACCAGCTAGAACCCAAGGAGAGAACGTGTCAAGAGTGATTCCCCTGCTGACCCTGGCCCTGTCGGCGCCAGTGTTTGCCGCGCCGGCCGCGCCCGATCTGCTGCCCTTCAAGGCCACCGAAAAAGTGCTGCCGAATGGCTTGAAGATCATCGTGGTGCCGACCGGCTTCCCGAATATCGTTTCGCTGCAGATCCCGGTACAGACCGGTTCGCGCAACGAAGTGGAACCGGGCAAATCCGGCTTCGCCCACTTCTTCGAGCATATGATGTTCCGTGGGACCAAGGAATATCCGCCCGAAAAATACCAGGACATCATCACCCGCGCCGGCGCGCGCCAGAACGCCTACACCAGCGACGACCTGACCAACTACCACACCACCTTCGCCAAGGAAGACCTGGAAACGGTGCTGAAGGTCGAAGCCGACCGCTTCCAGCATCTGTCCTACGGCGAAGACGTGTTCAAGACCGAATCGCGCGCCGTGCTGGGCGAGTACAACAAGAACAGCGCCAACCCGGTTTCCAAGCTGTTCGAGGCCATGCGCGACACGGCCTACGAAAAGCACACCTATAAGCACACCACGATGGGCTTCCTGAAGGACATCGAGGACATGCCCAATCAGTACGCCTATTCCAAAGTCTTCTTCGACCGCTGGTATCGCCCCGAACGCACCACCATCATCGTGGCCGGCGATGTCGAGCCGCAGAAAGCCGTCGCCCTGGTCGAAAAATACTGGAGCAAATGGCAGCGCGGCACTTACAAGGTCGATGTGCCGGTCGAACCGGCGCCGAAAGCGGCGCTGTACAAGCACGTCACCTGGGCCACGCCGACCCTGCCTTGGGTCTCGGTCGCCTTCCGCGCGCCAGCCTTCTCCGAAAAGCAGAAGGACCAGGCCGCGCTGAGCGTGCTGCTGTCCCTGTCCTTCGGCCGCACCTCCGCGCTGTACAAGCGCCTGGTACAGGACGAGCAGAAGATCGACCAGCTGTTCGACAGCACGCCGAACCGCGTCGACCCGACGCTGGCCGTGATCGGCGCCCGCGTCAAGAAGGCCGAGGATACGGTCTATGTGCGCAACGCCATCATGGAAACCGTCGCCAAGCTGCGTTCCGAGCCGGTTGGCGAAAAATCCCTGGCCGACGCCAAGTCGGCGTTGAAGTATGGCGTGATCCGTTCGCTGGACAACACCGAGCAGATCGCCGGCATGCTGGCCTCCTACGTCCACTTCAACCGCTCCTACGGTACGCTAAATAACTACTACCGCGTGCTCGACAGCCTGACCCCGGCCGACCTGCAAGCGGCCGCGCGCAAATACCTGACCGACGAAGGCCTGATCGTCACCACGCTGTCGAACGGCGCGCTGCCGGCCGATATCGGCGAACTGCCCAAGCTGGCGGCGCTGGAACCGAAGCTGAACACGGCCAAGATCGACCTGCTGGTGCAGAAATCGGCGCTGCCACAAATCCGCTACAAGCTGGTATTCGGCGCCGGTTCGGCGCACGACCCGCAAGGCAAGGAAGGCCTGGCCGCGCTGACCGCCGCCATGGTCGCATCGGCCGGTTCCAGCGAGCGCAAGATCGACGAGATCAGCAAGGCGTTGTTCCCGCTGGCCGGCAGCTTCAGCGAACAGACCGACAAGGAAATGTCCACCTTCACCGGCACCATCCACAAGGATAACTGGAGCCAGTTCCAGGACATCGTGATGCCGCAACTGCTCGCACCGGGCTTCCGCGAGGACGACTTCCGCCGCCTGAAGGACGCGCAGAAGAACGCCCTGCTGCTCGACCTGAAGGACAATAACGAGGAAGAACTGGGCAAGGAACGCCTGCAGACCAATGTCTTCGCCGGCAGCGGCTACGGCCATCCGGTCCTGGGCACGGTGGCGGGCCTGGACTCGATCACGCTGGACGATGTGAAGGACTTCTACAAGAAGGCCTACACCCAAGGCGCGCTGCGCGTCGGCCTGGCCGGTGATGTGTCGGACGCCATGTCGGCCTCGCTGCTGAAATCTCTCTCGCGCCTGCCGGCCGGCGCCGGCCTCGCCGCCACGCCGATCCCGGTCGGCAAAATGCCGAACGGTCTGGAAGTGGAAATCATCGAGAAGAACACCCGCGCCACGGCCATCTCCTTCGGTCTGCCGCTGACGGTGACGCGCTCGCATGCCGACTTCCCTGCCCTGTGGCTGGCCAAGACCTGGCTCGGCGAACACCGCGCCTCCAGCTCCCTGCTGTATCAGCGCATCCGTGAAATCCGCGGCATGAACTACGGCGACTATGCCTACATCGAAGCCTTCCCACGCGGGATGTTCCAGTTCTTCCCGAGCGCGAACCTGGGTCGCAAGGCGCAGCTGTTCGAAATCTGGGTGCGCCCAGTCGCGCCGGAAAACGCCCACATGGCGCTGCGCATCGCGCTGACGGAGCTGGACAAGCTGGTGGCCAAAGGCCTGACCAAGGAACAGTTCGAGATCACGCGCGGCTACCTGATGAAGAACGTCTTCGTCATGACCTCGACCCAGGACCAGCAGCTCGGCTACGCCCTCGATTCGCAGTGGTACGGCACACCCGAGTTCACCAAGCTGATGCGCGACGGCCTGAGCAAGCTGACCGTGGATGATGTGAACGCCGCGATCCGCAAGCATCTGTCGGCGAAAAACCTGTCGGTGGTGATGATCGCCAAGGACGCGGCCGGCCTGAAGGACAAGCTGCTCAGCGACACCTTCTCGCCCATCAAGTACGACGGCAACAAGCCGAAGGAACTGCTGGACGAAGACCAGGTCATCGGCAATCTGAAGCTGAACATCAAGCCGGAGGCGGTGAAGATCACGCCAGCGGCCAACGTGTTCGCCAATTGATCGGTTGTTGATTTGACTGGAGCAGGCGCCTCCTGGCGTCTGCTCCAGCATTCAGCCACGAATTCATCACCCCATTGTTATCAAGTATGAGTATCACTTCGATCAAAAAACGGGCCAGGGCCGGGACGCTGGAAGTCGAACACCTGCTGAAAGAAGCAAACTATCCCGATGAGACACTGGCAGCGGCGCTTGAGGAATTGAGTACGGAGCTACAATGGCATACGTTCGACGCTCAGAAAAATGAGCCTTTATACGTTCCCCTGGCAACATGGGCCAAGGTAGTTTCCACCTATTGCCGCGAAGGGTTTGACGGCCTAATTCGGCTCTGCGCGGAACCCGAACTGCCAACCTTTGTTCTCGCCTTGTTCGAAGAGCTGAGAACGAAGGAAGCGCTAGACGCACTGATGACGGCCTTCGGGAGTTACATCAGCGAGCCATGCCGGGATTGCGAAATGTCCGCGCGCCTTGCGGCGACACTCAATCTGATGCTCAGTTTTAAGCCAAGCGCGGACGCCGATGCCTCGCAAGCAGCGGAATTGCGAGCGTTTCTCCGCTCCCTGTATTCAGGCGCCCGGGACGACCATCAACGCTCACTTGCCCTGCTTGCCTTGCGCGGTATTGGAGACGAAGACAGCGCCAAATTTGCACTCGCCCAAAGCCTGGACGATCCCTGGCAGGAAGTGCCAAAGCTTGTTGCTAAACATATCCGAAACGCCTGCGCACCACCGCGAAAGGTAAGCGTCTCGCCAGCGCCGTCTTCCATTGAGTGCAGCGCGTCGCCATGATTGAATTTGGGATGCAAATTGATTGTGTCCACAAATTTATTTA
>NZ_JACHXD010000023.1 GCF_014191875.1 Pseudoduganella violacea | reverse complement strand
CTTCCCATCCCGAACAGGACCGTGAAACGACTTTGCGCCGATGATAGTGCTGCAACCAGTGTGAAAGTAGGTTATCGTCAGGCTAGTTATAAAGAGAAAGCCCCGGCTGCGTTTGCAGTCGGGGCTTTTTTCGTTGCTATCTCTTTACTGGTTCATGCGCTGGGTGTGCGTCCACTTGTGGTCAGAGGCTTGTACCGCCGAGGCGTAGGTGCGCGAAGTCTGGCCTTCGCCGGGCCAGGGATTCATGATGTAGACGTAATTCACGCCATTGATGGTTTCATAGCCGCGCCCCACCATGATGTGGCCGCCGCCGCTGGTCCAGCCATAGCGGATCACGAAGGGCCGGTTGGCATTGATGTCCGACACCACCGAGTTCCAGGACGAAGCGACGCTATAGGCTGTGTTTTGCACGCCCCAGTTTTTGAGAATGTTTTGCACGCTGCCGTTCGAGCCGTACATGCTGTTGGGCTGATTGGCCGGGCTGTTCCAGTTGAAGTTGCTGTTGCCGCAAGCATAGTTCAGGCCGAAAGCCCAGTTAACGATCTGGCACTGGCTCGGTGTTTTTCCATAGAAATTCAGTATCGCCTTGCTGGTGCCCGACCAGCACCATTGGCTGTGCTCCTGCGTCACCAGCGGCACATTCAGGGTTTTCCATTGGGCGAAGGCGGCGGGCAAGGCCAGGGCCAAGCTGGCGCCGACGATCAGGCGGCTTAAAGAGTTTTTCATCGCAGTCCCTTTCCCTTAGTTATTGGCATCCATGTTTTTCTTCACGGCGGCTTGCAGCGGGCCGAGCAGCTCACTGCCATCGAGCAGGCCGTCGTCTTTGCCGCTACGCTGAAGCAGCAGGGATTGGCGTGCGGAATAGAGTGGGGCGAAACGGCTGCCACCTTCCTTGTTATTCACTTCCAATAAGTCGGATTGGGCCTGGTAAATTCGGATAAAGCGGATATTCGAGCGGTCGGCATTGCCATAAATACCGGCCGAGGTTTCCAGATCTTGGGCCAGCACGGCGCCGCCATAAGCCACGGTTTCCCATTTGCCGTTGATTTGTTCCAGCGTCGCCAGACCCACGACTCTTTCATTGATATTGATCAGGAAGCGCCAGATGCCGGTCGGCCTGGCCATGCTGTGAATATCGCCGCGTCCTGCGAGAAGCTCTTTGGGATCCACGGTATAGATCTGAAAACCATGTCCGATGCGGGCGTCTTTTAAATCCTGCACATCACTGATCGCCAGAGGGAAACCGTCGGGCAGGGTGCCGGATTTATGCTGGATATTATGCTGCACGTAAGCGGCAAGATCGCGCTCGGCGGCGCTGATACTTGCTTTGGATTGAGCCAGAAGCGGGGTGCTGGAAAAGGCAAGGGCAAGCCCCACGACAATTCCAGTCAAACGTGTTTTATTTGGGACAGTATGGTCAAAATTTATTCGCATGGCAGACAACTCCTTATCAGATAGGACGTCAGCATTAAATTTCGCATATGCCTGTTATTAATTTCTTAAATCTGAAATCAATCGGCTGAACGATTCTACGCGCAAGCCGCAGCCTGGCAAGTAGCGCACTCAAGTATGGGATGCCGCGTTGCGGCCTTGCCACGTCTGGCTTGCCGCCCAGGTCACATGCTGAAAGTTGATATGAGCAAGCTAGTTTCTAGCGTGTTGAGGGGCCGATGAGGAAAGGGAGGACTAATTTACTTTAATTATGGAAGTAATAATATTTACTTTGAGCCGTGATGGTTGTCACAAAATTTTTTCTGCCCCGGTTTTACTCTTTCCCTGGATTTTGACCAATGGTTTCTTTTGAGAGGGGGAACTGATGAAAGCATATAGTTTATTAGGACTGGCTATTCTGTCCTTAATTTCGGCCTGTGGCGGCAGTAGTAGCGGTGGCTCCGGCGCACCGGCGGCGAGCCTGCCGACGGGACCGGTAACGCCACCGCCTGCCACTCCGGTCCTGGCCGATAGCGATTATTATGACCAGGTGCAGCAGGTTCACCTGGCATACTTGGGCGCGGCAGCCGATCCGGTGACGCTGAATTTCTGGGCCGGTAAAAATAAGGCAGCAAAACTGCCGATTAAAATTTCCGACCTGGCGATTGCATATAATACCAATGCGAATGCCAAGGCTTATATCGACGCCCTGGCAAATTCGAAAGAGTCGCAGGAGATTTATCGTGGCAGCAATGAAGTCTTCCTGAATATCCTGTTTAAGACGATATTCAGCCGCGCTCCCTCCGCTACGGAAAAAACACAATGGCTGAATCAGCTCGATAGCGGAAAATTGACGCGCCAGCAGGCGCCAGTTCTGATTCTGGGAAATGCGCCAGCCTCCGATGCGATCTTGTTGAAAAACAAACTCGTGACTTCGCGCGAATTCAGCGCCGCCATCAATACGACGGAATTGAAAGCCCTGTTCACTTCGGCGCCGGATGCGCAAGCCGTTTCCCGTACCTTGCTCGCCGCCATCCCGGCAGTGCCTGCCGATAACGAACTGTTGCCGTCGGTCGCGAAAGCCGCCGTTAAACGGTTTGCACAGGATGCCGACCCGACCACAGTCCCGCTGCCGGCTGGAACCATCCGCGGCTATAGCGGCTATCTCTTCCGCCGTTCGGCCGCCATCATGTGTTCGACCATCCAGGGCCAGTCCCGTGTCGCCGATTTCCAGCCCTTGCTCAATGGCCAGCGCAAAATGAAGGCCAGCGATCTGGCCTTGCAGGAATTCCAATACCACCATACCGATTGCAGCGATTCGGCAGGCATCTGGCGGATTTCCTTCGACGCCGCCGGCAATGCCACCGTGACCGGCAGCGGCGTGAAGCTGAACTATACGGCCGCCGAGATGACCGGCGCCCTGAACGGCACCCCGATCGAGGATGCCGTGAATAAGAAGAAAATCAGCTTTAGCGCGTATGGCTTGCCTGCAAGCTTCAACAGCACCAACACCGTGCTGGTACAAAAAGTGGTCGTGGCCGGTACGCCCGGCGAAAGCGTGACGGCCTTCTCGCAGCCTTGAACCGGGAAACACCAGCTCCGGCGCCGCGAATGCACCGGAGTTGGTAGCCGGGCGCGTAGCCACCGTATAATGTTTGCTCCATAACAAGGAGTAGCATGAACGAGCGACATGCACGGGACGTGGTATTGGTGCGCGCCATCGAAACGGCTGACCAGCAGCGCGAAATCCTCAGTGAGGACGACCGCAGCTATGCCAGCCGGGCGGCGCGCGAACTGGCGCAATGGCAGGCGGCCGAAAACAAGTCGGCCGCCACCCAGGAGCATTTTCTGCAGCAGCGCGCCGAACAGATCATCAAGAAACTGGGACAGCGCACGCCGGCCTTTGCCGCCTTCGTCCGCCGCCGCCCCGGCCTGCATACCCTGGCCTACACCTTGCCCTTGCTGGCCCTCCTGCTGGGCGCGGGGCTGGACCGCATCACCGATCCCCACCACGCCGACCTGCTGTCGGCGCCCTTATTGTTTATCATTTTCTGGAACCTGGCGGTGTATCTCGGCATGCTGGTCTGGCTCTGCTGGCCGAAGCGGGGCGTGAACCGCTGGCGCGCCGCCTGGATACAGCGCCTGGGCGTGGGCCGCAATGCGCTGTCGCGCAAGCTGCCGCATGCAATGTCTTCCGCGCTGTTCGCCTTCATGGGCGAATGGTCGCAGCTGAGCGCAAGGCTGAACGGCGCGCGCCTGGCCTGCGTCATCCATCTGAGCGCCGCCGCTTTCGCCCTGGGGGCGGCGCTTTCCCTGTATGCGCGCGGCCTGCTGGTGCAGTATGCGGCCGGCTGGGAAAGCACTTTCCTGAGCGCGGAGCAGGTGCATGGTCTGCTGAGCATCCTGTTCGCGCCGGCCATCCTCGTTTTCCATCTGCCCGGTTTCACCTTGGCCGATGTGCAAAGCCTGCACTTCCCACAGACCCAGACCGCGGCGGGCGCCGCGCTGTGGGTGCATCTGTATGCGGCCACCTTGCTGCTGTTGGCGGTGGCGCCGCGCCTGGTGCTGGCGATGCTGGCGGGCCTGCGGGCGCGCTGGCTGGCGCGCCGCTTCCCGCTCGATCTGGACCAGCCCTATTTCCGCAAACTGGGCGAGGCGACTGGCCAGCCGGCCGGCGTGCTGCGTGTGCTGCCTTTCAGCTTCACCGTGGACGAGGCGCGCAGCAAGGGTTTGCAGGCGGTGGCTGCCAGTCTGCTGGGCGAGAAGGCGCGGGTGCAATTGGCGCCGGCCATCGCGTATGGCGACGAGTTGCGCGATGCGTTCAAGAGCGTGGACTGGGGTAACAAGGAGGTCAGCCTGACGGCGGCCCTGTTCAATCTGGCCGCGACGCCGGAACGCGAAAGCCATGGCGCCTTCCTCTCCCAGATGATTGCGGCGGCGGCGCCACGTGGCGTGGCGGTACTGGTGGACGAATCGGGTTTCGTCGCGCGCAACGCCGATGCGGCGCGACTGTCGGAGCGGGTGGAGTTGTGGCGCCAGTTCTGCCTCTATCACGGCGTTGAGGCAACCATGGTCAATCTTCTGCAGCCGGAGCTGCGCGCGTTGGAGCAGGGCGCCGGCCTGCCGCTATCGGGGGGCTTATGAGCGAGAGCGGAATGCAGATCCAACTTGCCCTGATCTCGCATACGAATAACGGCAAGACCACGTTGGCGCGCACCCTGATCGGCAGCGATGTGGGCGAGGTGCGCGATGCGGCCCACGTGACGGTGCTGTCGGAAGCGCATACGCTGCTCAATAATGCCGAAGGCGACGCCCTGCTGTTGTGGGACACGCCCGGTTTCGGCGATTCGGCGCGGTTGCTGAAGCGGCTCGCCTCGTCCGGCAATCCGATCGGTTGGTTCCTGCGCGAGGTGCTGGACCGCTACCGCGACCGTCCTTTCTGGCTTAGCCAGCAAGCCTTGCGCGCCGCGCGCGATGCGGCCGACGTGGTGCTGTATTTGGTGAATTCGTCGGAAGCGCCGAAGGATGCCGGCTATCTGCCGCCGGAGATGAAGATATTGGAGTGGCTGGGCAAGCCGGTGCTGGTGCTGCTCAACCAGATGGGGCCACCGCGCCCGCAGCACGAGGAACAGGCCGAGCTGGCGCGTTGGAAGCAGTATCTGCAGCAGTTCGCCGTGGTGCGCGAAGTGCTGCCGCTGGACGCCTTCGCCCGCTGTTGGGTGCATGAGCGCGTGTTCTACGACGCGGTGCGCGCCTTGCTACCGGCCTCCAAGCAGCTGGCGTATCAGCGCCTGTTCGCCGCATGGGAAAAAAATAATGCCCAGCGCTTCGCGCAATCGCTCTCGCTCTTGGCGCAGCAATTGCTGGATGCCACGCGCGACCGCCAACTGGTCGAGGTGGAGCAGCGTTCGGTGCTGGGCGCCGCGCTCAAGCTGGTCGGCGTGGGCAAGGGCGAGGACCGCAAGCGCCAGGAGCGCGCGATGAACACCTTGGTGGCGCGCTTGAACCTGGGCATAGGCCAGACCACGGTCGGGTTGCTGACGCTGCACAAGCTCGATGCCAGCGAAGCGCCCAAGATCAATGCCCGCGTCAGCGAGAATTTCGTGGTGCGCGCGCCGGTCGAGAAGGCGCAGGCGGCACTGCTGGGCGCCATCGTCTCGGGCGCGGCGACGGGGCTGTCGGCCGATCTGGCGGCGGGTGGGCTGACGCTGGGAACGGGCGCCTTGCTGGGCGGCGTGATCGGCGCGCTGACCTTCGCTGGCGTGGCCTGGGGTTTCAATGCCAGCACCGACCGGCGCCAGTCTTCGATCGCGCTGTCGGACGAGTTCCTGCGCACCTTGCTGGTTTCGAATGTGCTGCGCTATCTGGCCGTGGCGCACTTCGGCCGCGGGCGCGGCAACTTCGTCGAGAGCGAAGCGCCCGCCTTCTGGCAGGATGAGGTGGAGCAGGCGGTGGCGCTGCGCGAGGACACGCTGCAAGGTCTGTGGAAGGCATTGCGCGAGCAGGAGGAGGCCGATATCGCGCCGGTGCGCGAACTGGTGGCGCAGGTGGTGGTGCAGACCTTACAGCGCCTGTATCCAGGCCACGCGCTGCCCGATGCGGGGCAGCACGGCGCCTGATTACGCCGTTCCGCCTCAGGCGCCGAAGCCGCCGTCGATGGTCAGGTTGGCGCCGGTGACAAAAGCCGCTTCCGGGCGGGCCAGATAAGCCACCATGCCCGCCACTTCATCGGGATGCCCATGGCGCGGCAGGGCCATGATGGCGTGCATGGCCTTGGCGAAATCGCCGTTGTCCGGATTCATCTCCGTATTCACGGGACCAGGCTGCACATTGTTGACGGTGATGCCGCGTGGCCCCAGGTCGCGCGCCAGGCCTTGCACCAGACCAGTCAGCGCCGCCTTGCTCATGGCGTACACGCTCATGCCGGGGAAGGGGACGCGGTCGGCGTTCACGCTGCCGATATTGATGACGCGGCCGCCGTCGCCCATATGCGCCGCTGCTGCCTTGATGGCGGCGAATACCGCGCGCACATTCACGTTCACGGTGCGGTCGAAATCCTCCAGCGAGAAATCAGCCAGCGCGCCCGGGATGAAGACGCCGGCATTGTTGACCAGGATGTCGAGGCGGCCGAACTGCCCGGCGAGATCGTCGATCGCGGCCTTGACCATCTGGACGTCGGCGGCGTCGGCCTGGATGGGCAGGACGCGGCCGCCCGCCGCTTCCACCTCGGCCGCCAGCGCGTCGGCCGCGCCGCGCGAATTGTGGTAGGTGAAGGCGACGGTGGCGCCGTCCGCGGCCAGGCGGCGCACGATGGCGGCGCCGATGCCGCGCGAACCGCCGGTAACGAAAGCGATTTTGCCGTTCAGGCTAACTGTGGTCTGGTTCATGATTGGCTTCCTTCAAAATGGTTGGGATGAGGCCAGTATCGGTCATACATTCCAATATGAGTAGCCGGTAATCTGGCTAATCTATTTCAACCAAAGGTATAAAATAGAGGGATGGAACCCCTTAACCATCTCGACTCCTTTGTGCAGAGTGCCGAAGGCGGCAGCTTCTCGGTGGCGGCGCGCCGCCTCGGCCTGACGCCGGCGGCGGTCAGCAAGAATGTGGCGCGGTTGGAGGCTGCACTGGGCCTGCGGCTGTTCCAGCGCAGCACGCGCAGCCTGACCCTGACCGAGGGCGGCGAGCGCCTGCTGCGCCAGATCAGCGCTCCGCTACAGCAGTTGCAGGACGCGATGGCCGACGTGGCGCAGGACGACGGCCAGCCATCGGGTACGCTGAAAGTCGGCGTGGCGCTGGCGTTCGGCCGCATGTATCTGCTGCCGCTGCTGGCCGAATTCGTGCAGCGCTATCCCGGCATCATGCCGGACTGGCACTTCGACAACCGCCCGGTCGACCTGATCGGCGGCGGCTTCGACGTGGCGATCGGCGGCGGCATCGATCTGACGCCCGGCGTGATCGCGCGCGAGCTGGCACCGGTGCATATCGTGGCAACGGCCGCGCCGCGCTATATGGCCGGGCGGCCCATGCCGCGCCATCCGGCGGACCTGGCGGCGCTGGACGGCATCGCGCGCCGCTCGGCCGGCAGCGGACGTTTGCGCAACTGGACGCTGCGCAATGCCAAGGGCGAAGAGGGCGTGGCCGAGCACCGCGCCAGCGCCATCTTCGACGATCCGGAAGCGATGGCGCACGCCGCCGCGCTGGGCATGGGCCTGGCCCTGCTGCCGTCGCCCCATGCCACGCCCTACCTGGAGCGCGGCGAATTGATACGCCTGCTGCCGGGATGGTCGGCGCGTACCGGGCCGCTCTCGATCTATTACTCCAGCAAGAAGCTGTTGCCGGCCAAGACGCGGCTCTTTGTTGATTTCATCGTCGAGCGCTTCCGCGAACCGGCATTCGCGCGCCGCATCAGCGGCATGTGAGCAGGGGCGAAAAAAAAGCGCAGACCTTTGCAGGCTGCGCCTTCTTATGCCGCAGTCCGATCAGGCCGCGACTTCTTCCTTCGGCGGCAGGGCGATCTGGTTGTCCACGCTGAACTGGTAATCCTTGAAGATATGTTCAGCCGTCGGCAGCTGGTACTCGCCGTTGGCCAGCTTGTGCGTGGTGTCCTTCAGGCGGTAGGTGTAGTGGCCGCAAGTCCAGCAGTTGAAGTTGCGCATATGGGTGCACAGGCAGGTCTTGTCCATCACCTTGATGCCCTTGTCGGTGCCGCCATTCGCCACCACTTCGCGGTTATACGAATTGATGTAGGCGCAGCTGCCGGTGGCGTCCAGCAGATAGCCGTAGGATTCGCAGCCGGGACGGATGCCGGCGCCGATGGCCGGGGTCTGGCGCAGCATGCGCATTGGATAGCCGGTCGGCGAAACGCCGTTGACGATGATGTCTTCCTCGGTGGCCTTGATGTATTCCTGCTTGACCTTGTCCGGCAGGCCGCATTCCTTGGCGATGGTGAAGCGGGTCGCCACCTGCACGCCGGCCGCGCCCATTTCCAGGAAGGACACGGCATCGCTGCCGGTGAACACGCCGCCCGCCGCGATGACGGGGACGCTCAGCTCTTCCTTCTTCAGGTAAGCGAGGATTTCGGCGACGATGGTGTGCAGGTCATAATCCTTCCAGTCCTCCAGGCCGAAGCCGAGGTGGCCGCCGGCCAGCGGACCTTCCACGATCACGAAGTCGGGCAGGCGATCGAGCTTGGCGTTCTTGCGCAGGAAGATCTGCAGCGCGCGCACCGAAGACACGATGATGCCCAGTTTCGCTTCGCGGAAGCGCGGATGGTCGGCCATCAGCGCGAAGGAGCCGAAGTGCAGGCCGGCCGACAGGGTGATGCCGTCGATGCCCGCGTCCAGCGCCGCGTTGAGACGGGTGCGCAGGGTTTCCTTCGGCCCGTTCATGGTCAGCTTTTCCATGCAGTTCACGAAGATCAGGCCCGGGCCTTTTTTCGCTTCCATGGTTTTGCCGATATGCAGACGCTGCGCCTCGGCCAGGCGGCCCAGGTCGAACTGCACTACCGCCTTGTCCATATTGTTGATGTTGAACTTGTACAGCTTGGTCTTTTCCTTGACGAAGCTGGTATCGAAGCGGCGGTCGGACACGTCCTCCACCATCGCATCGGAAATATGGCCGATGCCGCCCAGGCGGGCAGCTTCGAGCGCCAGTTCAGACGTGGAGATATCCACGCCCATCCCGCCGATCATGATTGGCACATATTCTTTATCGCCAAACTTGAGGCGGAAGTCGTCAACACGTTTCATTTCTATCCTTGGACTACGTGGTTAGTGCAGGCGCGTCTCCACGCGCCGGAGGGGAAGGGGATCAGTCGCGGAAGTTGTTGAACTCCAGCGGCGTATCCGCCACTTCCTTGCGCAGCAGGGCCATGGCCGCTTGCAGATCGTCGCGCTTGGCGCCGGTCACGCGTACCGATTCGCCCTGGATGCTGGCCTGGACTTTCATCTTGCTGTCCTTGATGATGCGGGTGATTTTCTTGGCGGTTTCGGTTTCGATGCCGTTTTTCACCTTGATTACCTGCTTGACCTTGTCGCCGCCGATCTTCTCGATCTTGCCCTCGTCGAGGAAGCGCACATCGACCTTGCGCTTGGCCAGCTTGTTGGTCAGCACGTCGCGTACCTGGCTGAGTTGGAAATCGGAATCGGCGAAGGCGGTCAGGTCGTGTTCTTTTTGCTCCACGCGCGCATCGCTGCCCTTGAAGTCGAAACGGGTGCTGATTTCTTTATTGGACTGATCGACCGCATTGCGGACTTCGATCATATCGGCTTCAGAGACTACGTCAAACGATGGCATGATGCATTTCCTTGTAATTATGGCGGCGGCGCGTAACAGTTGAAATAGAGGGCGCCACCCAAAAGATGCGACATTTTAACGGACAAAGAGGCGAACGCTCGGTCGTTTTTACCCCTTTCCTACTATAATCGATCAAAATAACCGGCTTGTTATGCAATCACATATTTCCCTTCAGCATCAATTTTCCCTCAAGCATCTAAACACCTTTGGCATCGACGCCAGGGCGCAGCACTATCTGCGCGTGACGGACGAGGGACAGTTGCGCGCCGTGCTGGCCGATCCGGCCCTGGCCGCCTTGCCGCGCCTGGTGCTGGGCGGCGGCAGCAATCTGCTGCTGACCGGCGACTTCCCCGGCCTGGTGCTGCATATCGCGCTCGAAGGCAAGGAGGTGCTGTCCAGCGATGGACAGCACCATTATGTGCGGGCCGCAGCCGGCGAGAACTGGCACGCCTTCGTGCAATGGACGCTGGCGCAAGGCCTGGGCGGGCTGGAAAACCTGTCGCTGATTCCCGGCACGGTAGGCGCGGCGCCTATCCAGAATATCGGGGCGTACGGCGCTGAAACCAAGGATGTTTTCCATAGTCTGCGCGCCTTTGATACAACCAGCGGCGAGATCGTGACCCTGGATAGCGCGGCCTGCCGCTTCGCCTACCGCGACAGCATCTTCAAGATGGCCGAGGGCAAACAGCTGATTATCCTTGAAGTAAGCTTTGCTTTGCCTAAAGCCTGGCAGCCCAATCTGCGCTACGCCGAGCTGGCGACGGCCGTGCAGCAGCAAGGTTGGACGGCGCCCACGCCGCAGCAGGTGGCCGATACTGTGATCGCCATCCGCCGCCGCAAGCTGCCCGACCCGGCCGAGATCGGCAATGCCGGCAGCTTCTTCAAAAATCCCCTGGTGCCGGGCGAGCAGTGCGCGCGCCTGCTGGCGCAATTCCCCGAGTTGGTGCACCACCGCCAGGCCGATGGCAGCGAAAAGCTGGCGGCCGGCTGGCTGATCGACCAGTGCGGCTGGAAGGGCAAGTCGCTGGGCCGCGCCGGGGTCTATCCCAAGCAGGCGCTGGTGCTGGTGAACAATGGCGGCGCCACCGGCGCCGAGGTGCAGGCGCTGGCGGCCGCCATCCAGGCCGACGTGCAGGCGCGCTATGGCGTGCGGCTGGAGCCGGAGCCGGTCTTCGTCTGAGCGGCGCGATTTCCCGCGCCGCCTGTACCGAGTTGCCCTATTTGCGGCGGAAGGCAAGTTTCCCAATAATGAAGGCGACTGGAAGCCCTATAAATAACCAATCAGCCGAACCGCCTGTTGGCGAGCGCAGATTTAGCCACCAAAACCAGCCCAGTAAGAAAAAGGCAATGTAGAGGCATGCTTGTAGGGGGCGTCGGCCGGAGTTGTCCTTGAGGATAAGGATGAGTCCGGCAATTTGTAGGATGCCGCCAAGGGCGAAGAAATATAATATCGCCGGATTTCCGCTCGCATACGCAAGTGATGGGTACACTAAAGCGAGCGAGGGAAGAACGTATCTGTATCTCATAGGGTTCCTGTGGCGTTGCCAGGCGTGCATCCATCGCATCCAAAGCTGAATAGATCACCGCTCGGCAGCTTACCATCATTGAACCACCTCCATGCTTCTTGTGTTGCCCGGAATAGGGCGCTGCCTTGCCCAGGATTCATTAACTCCTTACTCACGTGATCGGCCAACTCCGACTTGGTTTCTCGTCCAGTCCACAATTGGAAGCCGCTATGGCTTGGTGAAGTCGAGTCTTGAATAGCATGTAAGGCGAGCCCGAATTCATATAAAGCATCTGTTCTGCTGGGAGCATTCCATGCACGCTCAAACTGAGCTCGTACAAATACCGTTGCTTCAATCTTGGCTTCCGCAGTAGATTGCCCTTCGCGTCGCATGGCATGACGATGAGTTGAGGCAGGTGTTTGATATTGAGGTGAGTCAGCGGCAACATGTGCTCTGGCTAGGGTATCAATGTCTGCTTGGGATAAATATTTACCTATCATTAAATAAGTTGCTCGTTGATGTACGTAAAAGCCCGATTGGGATGCCCATGCGACATTTGGTATTGGTGGAAGTTCGGGGAGCGGAATCGGATCCGGTGAAGGCACCTTGCCGGGGACAATGACGACATCGATTGGTCCGGGATTGTCGGGCTCACGCTCCGGGTCCGGATAGGGGTAGGGGAGGTCAGGGGTTTGTGCATCGCAGTTGCCCTGCAGCCAATCTGATTTACTGCAGTTGATGTGCGTGCTGCTCATTCTTGCAGTCAAATTGGCGCGCCCTACACTGCTGACATCATTTTTCCGAGCATCTTCTTCCAAGACTTGGGCCGCAGCATTTAAGGCCAGTATGAATTGTTTTCCAAAGCTCAGTTCTGCCTCTATCGCCTCAGCCCCCGACTTTTTCTTATGGCCAAAAAACAGCATGCCATCAATAGACTCTATTTCATACTCAGAGACATTTTTAGGGACGGCAATTCGTCTGCAAGCGGTGGTCAGCGAGTTGTTGCCAAAGAGGCATAACGCAAAACCTTTGCTGCTAACCGCTATCCAAGTTGTGTTGGACATTCGCGTAAATTTTCCAACGATTACTTGCTTAATCGAGCCTAATTCCGCCGGCATTTCGGTTTCTTCACAAGCGCGACTCGGTGTTTTCTCTTGGCAAATTTTCACATTTAGCCCCGACTGCCAAAAGACATGGCGTTGAATCCCCTTCTGAGCAAAGGTGGGCATACTCATGCTGAATAAGATTATGGCGCATAGCCAGATTGTTAATTTTTTATGCAAGAAAGCTCTCCTGAAAAACCAATGATCATTTGTGAAAGGTGATATTTTGAAAATTCACATTTCAAGCTATTAATGCTTTCAAATATCTGGCGGCCGGGAGAAAATGGTTGCTTGCAATTAAAGAAAACATAAGATTGCATTTATATAAAAATATTTTTGGATTGTCAATATTTTTGGCGTAAATAATTGCCCCTTGGGTAATATCTTGATTTGCTTTTGAAAGTCCATGTGCTAGCATCGTTTTGACAAAAAATAAGGATGGGCGATGAAAAAGACGATGGCACCTCCGAGCGTCCGGCAAGGTGCGCTTGTATGGTTGGCAGGTGTTCTGGCTGGCTTGTTTTTCTTCACCAGCCTGATCGGCTTTGCGGCGCTGCGGACCGATGGCTATGCCCATGGTCGCAAGGCGGTCAGCGAGCTGGGGGCGCTGGGCGCGCCGTCCGCCTGGGCCTTTAATCTGCTGGGCTTTATCGTGCCCGGGCTGCTGCTGACCTGGTTTGCCTTGGCCTTGATGCGCCTGGCGCGCCGGCGCACCGGCCCCATGCTGTTGATGGGATCGGGCTTGATGCTGGCGGCCGCCGGCATCTTTCCGCTCGACCCGGAGGATTATGCTTCGGCCCTGACCATCGCCCATGCCGTCGGCGCCATGGGCTCTGGCCTGCTGTGGGCGCTGGCCTTATGCTGGCTGGGACCGCTGTTCTCGCGCCAGCTGGGCTGGACGTTCTGGGGCCGGCTCACGCCCTGTTTCCTTGCTTTTGTGCTGCTGAATATCGGCTGGCAAGCGGCCTTCCGCGCCGGCGCCGATCTGCTGCCCGGCTGGGGCCAGCGCATCGGCTTTGCCGGCTACTTCCTGTGGTTTGCCGTGACCGCCATCCTGCTGTGGCGCCAGCGCTTTAAGCTGGCGTAAGGCTGGCGGCGTCGAGCGCGCAGTTGCGGCCGCTGCGTTTGGCGGCGTACAGGGCGCGGTCGGCCTGGGCGATCAGCTCGGCCGGGCCGTGTTCGGGCGTCGGCACCATGGTGGCAACGCCGACCGACATGGTGACCACGCCCAGCGGCTGGGCGCCCGGATTGGCCATGCCCAGGCCTTGCAGGTGGGCGATGCAGGCTTGCGCCACGGTCAGCGCGCCGGCGGCGTCGGTATCGGGCAGGATGATGGCGAATTCTTCGCCGCCATAGCGCGCCGCCAGATCGGCCGCGCGTTTCAGGTGGGCGGTCAACACGGCCGCCGTCTTCTTCAGGCACAGGTCGCCGGCCGGGTGGCCGAAGCTGTCGTTATAGCATTTGAAAAAATCCACATCGCACAGCAGCAGCGCCAGCGGCTGGCGCTCACGCTGGGCGCGCTGCCACTCTATTTGCAGCACTTCGTCGAAGCGGCGCCGGTTGGCGATGCCGGTCAGGGAATCGAGGGCGGCCAGCTTTTGCAGCGCGATATTGGCGTCGGCCAGGCGCTGCTGGCTTTCGCGCAGGAAGCGGAAGGCTTCGTCGCGCTGCAGGCGGTTGATGTGGGCCGCCGAGTGGTAGCGCACGCGCGCCAGCACTTCCAGGCGGTCGGGCAGCTTGACCATATAGTCATTGGCGCCCATGGCGAAGCTGTGCGCCTTGAGCTTGGGGTCTTCATGCGAGGACAGCACGATGACGGGGATGTGGCGCAGGATGTCGTGGGCGCGGTAGCGGCGGATCAGGTCGAAGCCGTCGACCTCGGGCAGCACCAGATCCTGCAGGATGACGGTCGGCTGCAGCAGCAGCGCCGTGTCGAAGGCTTGCTGCGGATCGGTCACATGGTGGAACTCGATATCGGGGTGGTCGCTGAGCATGCGGCGCACGGCTTCAACGATGATGAGCTGGTCGTCCACCAGCAGGACGCGGACCTTGAAGGCGGTGACTGCCGGCTCTTGCTCTTGCTCCGCCGCGGCGGTGAAAACATCGGACATCGTATTCTCTTCGATTCAACGTGGATGTTGCCGCGCCGGCTTGTTTTACGCTCCATGGTTGCCATTGCCGACTGTGCTGCGCAGGAAAGGGCCGATCTTTCCTAGAGGCAAAATCAACTGGGCCGCGCCCAGTTCGGCCGCCGCGCGCGGCATGCCGTACACGGCGCTGCTGGCCTGGTCCTGGGCAACCGTGTGCATGCCGGCCCGGCGCATAGCCAGCAAGCCTTCGGCGCCATCGCGCCCCATGCCTGTGAGCAATACTCCGAAGGCGGTGCCGCGCCAGTGGCGGGCGATGCACTGGAAAAACACGTCGACCGAGGGGCGGTAAGCGTAGTCCTTTGGATTAGCATCGTAAACCAATCGTAGCTTTTCATCCAGTAGTAAGTGGTCGTTGCTTTTTGCGATAAGAACCGTGCCGGAGAGTAATTCGTCGCGCTGTTCGATGGAGCGCACCGGCATCGCCAGCTGCTCGCCCAGCCACTTGGAAAAATTGTCGGCGAAGTTCTCGTCGATGTGCTGCACCACCACGACGGCGCAGCCGCGCGGCGCGCGCCAACCGGCCAGGATTTGCGCGATGGCCGCCGGGCCGCCGGTGGAGGCGCCGATCGCCACCAAGGTGTGGATGGCTTCCTCGGGGCGCTCGGCCGGCGCCGTGGCGCCGCGCGGCTGCATGGCCTGGCTGCCGCCGCTGTGGCGCACCAGCTTTTCGATGGTGTGGATCTTGGCCAGCAGGGCGGCCGCGCCATCCTGCTGGCCCTGCAGCATGGGGGTGGCGGTGACGTCGAGCGCGCCGGCGCCGAGCGCGCGGAAGACCTGGTTCACATTGTCCTGCGGCCGGCCGGTGACGATCAGGATGGCGCAGGGGCATTCGTCCATGATGCGGCGCGTCGCCTCCACCCCGTCCAGCTCGGGCATATTCAGGTCCATCAGGATCAGGTCGGGGCGCTTGTCGTGGCACATGCGCAGCGCTTCGCCGCCGGTGCGCGCGATCCACAGCACCTGGTGCTCGGCGGTGGCGGCGATCACGCGCCGCAGCGCTTCGGCGGCCATGGGCACATCGTTGGCGATGGCGATTTTCATGAACTGGCTTCTCCGATCAGGTCGGCAACGGCATCGAGCAGGGTCTCGTCGTGGAAACTGCCCTTGGTCAGATAATAGTCGGCACCGGCGGCCAGGCCGCGCGCCCGGTCTTCCGGCCTGTCCTTGTAGGATACAACCATCACCGGCAGCTTGTGCAGGTGCAGGTCGCGCTTGATCAGGGCCACCAGTTCGATGCCATCCATGCGCGGCATATCGATGTCGGTCACCACCAGATCGTATTCACCGCTGCGCACCATATTCCAGCCGTCGATGCCGTCGATGGCGACGTCCACCTGGTAGCCGCGGCCCAGCAGCAGCTTGCGCTCCATCTCGCGCACGGTGAGCGAATCGTCCACCACCAGCACGCGCTTGAGCTTGCGGCGCGCGCCCTGGCTGCCGCGCAGCATCTGGTGCAGCGCGCCTTCATGCAGCAGCTTGTCGATGGACACCAGCAGGTCGGCCACGTCCAGGATCAGCACCGGTTCGCCGTTGTCGAGCAGGGCGGCGGCGTAGATGTCGCGCATCTTGCCGAACACCGCTTCCAGGCTTTGCACCGCCAAGCTTTGTTCGCCGCGGATAGTATCCATCACCAGGGCGTAGCGGCGCGCACCGTTGCCGATCACCACCACCGGCAGCTCGGCCTGGGCGTCGTTATGCTCGCCCAGTTCCAGCACCTGGGCCGCCGGCACCAGGCCCAGATGCTCGCCCTCGTGCTCGAAGAACTGCTTGTTCTCCAGCACATGGATGGCGTTCTGCGGCACGCGCAGCACGCGCTCGACCTTGACGATGGGGATGGCGTAGGCCTCGCCTGCGATCTCCACCACCAGGGCGCGCACCATGGACTGGGTCAGCGGCAGCGTGATCGAGGTGCGGAAACCCTTGCCCGGTTCGGACTCGATTTTCACCGTGCCGTTTTGCTGGCGGATGGTGTCGTGCACGATGTCCAGGCCGACGCCGCGGCCGGAAATCTCGGTGGTGCTTTCCTTCAGGCTGAAGGCGGGCAGGAAGAGAAATTCCATCAGCTCGGCCGCCGACATGGCCTGCGCCATCTGCTCCGGCGCCATCTTGCGCTGGATGACGGTGCGGCGGATTTTCTCGACATCGACGCCACGCCCATCGTCGCTGATTTCAATGTTCAGCATGCCGGCGCGGTGGCGCGCTTCCAGCACCACGCTGCCGACGGCGGGCTTGCCGGCGGCGCTGCGCTGCTCGGGCGTTTCCATGCCGTGGTCGACGGCGTTGCGCAGCATGTGGTTGAGCGGGCTTTCCATATGCGCCAGGATGTCGCGGTCGACCAGGGTGTCTTCGCCACGGATGTCGAGCCGCACATCCTTGCCCAGATTGCGCGCCAGGTCGCGCACCATGCGCGGGAAGTGCTGCACGCCGTCGCGGAAGGGGCGCATGCGCAGCATCAGCACCTCGTCCACCATATTCTTCGAGGTGGCCAGCAGGCGGCGCTCGTAGGCTTCGATCTCGGCGATATGCTCGAGCATGAATTGGCGCAGCGGCTGGCTGCGCTGCTGGGCCAGCACGGATTTTTCCTTGAGCGAGGCATCCTCGCCCTGGGCGATGGCGTCATGCAGCGCATCGAGCGCGCCGAACAGGCTGGCCTGGTGGCGCTTGAAGCGCTGCATATTCTGAATGAAGGGGTGCATCTGGTGGGCGCCGATGCGCGACTCGCTGGCCAGCGACAGCAGGCGGTCGTAGTTCTGCGCCGTCTTCAGCGGCGCCAATTGGCGCGGCGGCGCGCCTGGTGCCGGGGCCGGGTTGTCGCTGTCGCCGTCGCCGCTGGGGGCCGCCACCGGCGCTTGCGCGCTTGGCGTTGCGGCGGGCGGCGCTGCGCTGACCGGCGCCGGCGTCGGTACTGGCACGGGCGCTGGCGCCGGTGCGGGGGCTGGGCGTACCGGCTCGGGCAGGAAGGCGATGCCGCGGATGCGGGTCTGGGTCTGGTCCAGCTGGGCGCCGTTGGCGGCCAGCCAGGCCGGCACGCCTTCGCCGTCGAGCTGCGAGCATTGCAGAATCAGATCGACGCCGGCCAGCAGCACGTCGACGCGGTTCGGCGTGAGCTGCAGCTTGCCATGCTGAGCGGCGACGAAGGCGTCTTCCATGCCGTGCGCCAGCTGCACCACCATATCCAGCCCGACGATGGCGGCCGCGCCCTTGATCGAATGGGCGGCGCGCATCATCGCTTCCAGCGCGCCGGCATCGGCCGGGCGGCGCTCCAGCGCCAGCAGGCCGTCAGTCAGGATCTGGGTCTGGCTTTGCGCCTCCATGCGGAACAGATCCTGCATGGAGAACTGGCTGAGGTCTTCCGGCTGGCTCATCGCAGGGTTCTCGCAAGCTGGTGGGCCAGCAGGCCGGCGTCCAGACAGCCGATCTGCATCTCGCGCAGCGGCAGCACGCCCGCCAGATAGCGCGTCAAGCCCTTGTTGATGGTGGCAGCCGGCGCCAGCATGTCTTCGCTGCGATAGCGTTCGATGCCGTGCAGCTCGGCCACGGGCAGGGCATAGGTTTCGTTCTCCATGCGTACCAGCAGCAGGCGCGGGAAGATATGGTGGCCGCTGCGTTCCAGGGTATCGCGCTCGTCGATGCCCATCAGGGCCGCCAGCGAGACGCAGGGATAGAGCTTGCCGCCGACATTGACGATGCCCGCCAGGCCATGCGCCGCGCGGTGCGGCAGGCGGTGCGGCTGGGCCTGCGGCGCCACCTGGAGGAACAGCGGCGTGGGCAGGGACAGCCACTCGACGCCGATGCGGAAGACCACGCAGGAGGCGTCATGGCGCATGCCCTCCTGCGCCGGCCGGCGGAAGTATTCGGCCCATTCGCGCCGGTAGTCCGGCGGCAGTGGACGCTGCAGATTATGCTGGGCCGCGCCGGCATACACCGGGCAGTTGCGGCAGTGGATGGCCTGCTGCAACCGGGCGCAGCTATGGTCGCCCGCCACGCCTATGCGGTTCCAGCAATCGTCCAGCTCTTGGGCTTGCGCAGTTGTCATGCTCTTCTCTTATCGGGGCAGCTGGCGCTGGTAGACGCGCGCCGCGCGCGCCTTCAGCGTGGCGGCGGCGCTGGGGTCGCCACCTTGTTCGGTCAATAGGGCCAGATGGCACAAGGCTTCGTAATGGTCGGGCTGCAGATAGAGGCAGCGTTTCAGCAGCGCCTCGGCCTGTTCCGGCTGCCGGCCGATCTCGCTCAACAGCCCAAGGATGAAATAGGCTTCGGCCGAATCGGGCGCGTACTCGAGCCAGCGGCGGCACGCGGCGGCGGCGTCGTCGACGCGGCCCTGGTCGGCCAGGCGGCGCGCCTCGGCCAGCGCGTCGGCGGCGGCCGGCGTGGGTGGTGGCGCCGCGGTCGCCACTGCGGTCGCCGCCGCCACCGGCTGCGCGCGCGTGGCGCGCGGCATCGGCGCAGGCGGTCGCAAGGCTGGCGCGGCGGGCAAGGGCGCGACGGGCGCCAGGCTTTGCCGCATCAGGCGCGCCACGTCCGAGCTGCGGCGTGTGGGCGTGCCGCGCGCCGGGATGGCGGCGCCGTCGCAGGGCGGCGCCTGGCGCCGCTCCGGGAACCAGGCCGGCTTGCCGCCGGCGGCGGCCGGGCTGCTGTCATCCTTGCGCAGGGCGAAGGCTTGGCGGTGCGGCAGCGGCGTGAAGCCGTTGTGCACGAAGTTGGGCAGCTCGGCATAGCCGGACAGCAGGATGCCATTGTCGGCCAGCATGGTGGCGATGCGCCCAATCGCCGCGCGCGTCGTGGGCTTGTCGAAATAGATCAGCAGATTACGGCAAAAGATCACGTCATAGCAGCCCTGCCAGCGCGTGGCGTCGAGCGTCAGCAGATTGGCCTGGCGGAAGCGCACCTGGTGCTGGATCTCCGCCTTGATCTGGTAACGCTCGCCGCCGAGCGGCGTGAAATAGCGCTCGCGGAAGGACAGGTCGCTGTTGCGGAAGGCGTTGCGGCCATACACGCCGCGCTGGGCGCGCGCGATGCAGGCCGGACTCAGGTCGCAGGCGTCGATGCTGTAGGCCGACGGTGCCAGCTTGGCGTCGGCCAGCGCCATCGCCATCGAATACGGTTCTTCGCCGCCGGCGCAGGGCAGGGACAGGATGCGCACCGGCCGGCCCATGCGCGCGCTATCGGCGGCGCGCAGCTGCACATGCTGGACCGCCGCGACAAAGGCTTGCGGATCGCGGAACAGCCAGGACTCCGGCACCACCACCAGCTCCACCAGCGCCGTCAGCTCTTCCGGCGCGATATCGCGCAGATAGGCTTTGCGGTCGCGGCAGCCGGTCAGCGCCATGCGCTGCTGCACCGCCTCGTCCACCACGGCGCGCGACAGATTCATGCCGGTGGCCTGGCGCAGCAGCTCGGTGGCTTTCATGATGGCTGGTCCTCGGGCCGGAACAGCAGCGCGCGCAAGGAGGGCGGCAGCAGCTCCTCCAGCCGCACCAGTTGTACGATGCCGGCCGCGTCGCCGGCCACCGCGCCGAGAAAGGGCGCGGCCGCCACGCCGCTGGGATTGAGCGCCGCCGTATCCACTTCCTGCACGCCTTGCACTTTCTCGGCCAGCAGGCCCAGCGCATGCAGCGCGCCTTCCGGCGTGTGGTAATCGACCAGCAGGATGCGGGTGTCGACCTGCTGCGCCGCCGGCGCGCCGCCGCTGATGCGGCACAGGTCGATCACGGGCACGCTGGCGCCGTGCAGGTTCATCAGGCCGGCCACGGCGTCCGGCGCCAGCGGCAGCGCCTTCAATTCCATCAGCGGCAGCACGCGCCGCACGAGCGCCAGCGGTAGACCGTAGCGGTCGGCGCCGATATGGAAGACCAGCACTTTCATCGGCGGTTCCGCTCAGCCGGCGGTGGCGAAAGTGGTGACGCTGGCTTGCAGGTCGGTAGCGGCGTACTGCAACTGGTGTACCGCTTCGCTGGTGGACTTCAGCGATTCCACCGTCTGCTGGGTGGCGTCGTTCAGCTGCATCATGGTTTCGGTGATCTGCTGCGCCCCCACGGCCTGCGACTGCATGCCTTGCAGGACGGCGTCGAATTGCGGCGCCAGTTTCTGCACCTGGTCCATCACGCCGGACAGTTGTTCGACCACCTGGCGCACCTCGCCCACGCTGCGGCGGATCTCTTCGGAGAATTTGTCCATCCCCATCACGCTGGCCGAAACGGCCGACTGCATCTCCTTGAGCATCTGTTCGATATCCCAGGTGGAAACCGAGGTCTGGTCGGCCAGGCGGCGGATTTCGGTGGCCACCACCGAGAAGCCGCGGCCCGCCTCGCCCGCCTTTTCCGCTTCGATGGCGGCATTCAGCGAGAGGATATTGGTCTGGTCGGCCACTTTCGTGATGGTGGTCAGCACGCTGTTGATATTGCTGGCCTTTTCCGACAGGGCGGCCAGCTTGGCGTTGATCGAGTCGGTGGCCGCCACCATGGTGTGCATGGTCTGGTCCATGCGGCGCAGATTGCCCTGCGCTTCGGCGGTGGCGCTGGTGGTGTAGTCGGCGACGGCGGTGGCGTCTTCCATGGTCTTCAGCAGCTGGCTGGTGTTGCTGGAAATTTCCTTGGTGGTGGCCAGGATCTCCACGCTGGTCTGGGCCTGCTCCACGCCCATCGCTTCCTGCTCCTTGGCCGAGGCGGCGATCTCGGTGGCCGAGGTGGTGACCTGGATGCCGGCCTTCTGCACATTATTGATCAGCAGGCGCAGATTATCGAACATGCGGCCCATGCCGCCGCCCAACTGGCCGATAGCGTCTTCGCCGCCGATGGCGACATTGCCGGTCAGGTCGCCGACGGCCGCCTTGTTGATGGCCACCAGCAGGGTATCGACCTTGGACTTGAGCAGGTCGGTTGCGGCTCTTTCCTTTTCCTGGCTGGTCTGGATGAATTGCGCCATCTGGTTGAAGGCATTCCCCACCTGGCCCAGTTCATCGCCGGTGTTGACGGTGGCGCGCGCGTTCTGGTCGCCGGCCGTAATGCGACCCACGGCCCAGGTCAGATTCGCCAGCGGCGCCAGGATAGCCTTGGACAGCAGGATCACCACCAGCAGCGACAGCGTGACGCAGACGGCGCCGCCGACGGTCAGCACCATCAGCATGTTTTCCTGCTGGCGCTGGCTGACCTGGGTGCGCTGAGCCAGCAGGCGGTCTTCCTCGGCCGCCGCTTCGTCGAGCAGGCGGCGCCCCTCCAGCACCGCGTTGGCGGCGTCGCGCAATTCCCTGGATTGGCCCATCTGGTCGGCGGCGCCGGCGGTGTTGCCGAGCGAGCGGCGTTTGTCGATCTGGGCGCGCATCAGGGTGTCGGCCCAGGTGGTGAGCACGGCTTCGGCCTTCTTGAAGCGCTCGTTCTGTTCATGATTGTCGGCGGTGAGCTTGACCAATTGGCGCAGATCGCGCTTCATTTCGGCGATCTTGTCCTTGTCGCCGCCGCTCAGCGCGGCTTCGTTGCCGGTCAAGAGATAACCGCGCACCTCGACCTGGATGCTCAGGATGGCGTTGTTGACGGTGTCGATATCATGCAGCACTTCCATCGTGTGCTTGTCCCAGTTATTTGCCTCGGCCAGGCTCTGGAAGCGGTTGTAGGCCAGCAGCAGCAGGATGATCAGGACCGCGAGAATGGTGCCGAAGCCGAAATAGAGTTTGTGCTTGATGCTCAGATTTTTAATCATTTTTTCTCCTGGGCGGGGACCGGGCATATGGCTGGAAATGTACCATTTTGAAGCTGGCAGCGCGAGCGGTGCGTATGACGGACGCAAAAAAGCCGCCCGTAGGCGGCTTGGCGTGGAGCGCTGACCTGCTTACTGGCCGCGCTTCTGGCGCGCGTTGGCGGCGATGCGCATGCGCAGCGCGTTCAGCTTGATGAAGCCACCGGCGTCGGCCTGGTTGTAGGCGCCGCCGTCCTCGTCGAAGGTGGCGATGGTCTGGTCGAACAGCGAGTCGGTTTTCGAATCGCGCGAGACGACGATCACATTGCCCTTGTACAGCTTGACGCGCACCCAGCCGTTCACGGTCTGCTGCGTGTGGTCGATCAGGGTTTGCAGCGCGACGCGTTCCGGCGCCCACCAGTAGCCGTTGTAAATCAGCGAAGCGTAGCGCGGCATCAGGTCATCCTTCAGGTGGGCCACTTCGCGGTCCAGGGTGATCGATTCGATGGCGCGGTGCGCTTTCAGCATGATAGTGCCGCCCGGCGTTTCATAGCAGCCGCGCGACTTCATGCCGACGTAGCGGTTTTCCACCAGGTCCAGACGGCCGATGCCGTGCTTGCCGCCCAGGCGGTTCAATTCCGTCAGTACTTCGGCGGCGCTCATGCGCTTGCCGTTCAGGGCGACGATATCGCCTTGTTCGTATTCGATATCGAGGTACTCGGCCTGGTCGGGCGCCGCCTCCGGGCTCACGGTCCAGCGCCACATCGATTCCTCGGCTTCCGCGCTCGGGTTTTCCAGGTGGCGGCCTTCAAACGAGATATGCAGCAGGTTGGCGTCCATCGAGTACGGCGCGCCGCCGTTCTTGTGTTTCATGTCGATGGCGATGCCGGCGTCTTCCGCGTACTTCAGCAGCTTTTCGCGCGACAGCAGATCCCACTCGCGCCATGGCGCGATCACTTTCACGCCCGGCTTCAGTGCGTAGGCGCCCAGTTCGAAACGCACCTGGTCGTTGCCCTTGCCGGTGGCGCCGTGCGAGATGGCGTCGGCGCCGGTGGCGTTGGCGATCTCAATCAGGCGCTTGGCGATCAGCGGACGGGCGATCGAGGTGCCCAGCAGGTATTCGCCTTCGTACACGGTATTGGCGCGGAACATGGGGAAGACGAAGTCGCGCACGAACTCTTCGCGCACGTCGTCGATGAAGATGTTCTCAGGCTTGATGCCGAACTTCAGCGCCTTGGCGCGCGCCGGTTCCAGTTCTTCGCCCTGGCCCAGGTCGGCCGTGAAGGTAACGATTTCACATTGGTAGTTATCCTGCAGCCATTTCAGGATAACGGAGGTGTCCAGGCCGCCGGAATAGGCGAGGACTACTTTTTTAATGTCGCTCATGCTCGTTCTCGTTTCAGGTTGGGTATAGGGGAGTGCGCTTACTGATTAGCGATGCGGCCCAGCAGCAGGTACTCGATCAGCGCCTTCTGGATGTGCAGGCGGTTTTCCGCCTCGTCCCACACCACCGATTGCGGGCCGTCGATCACTTCGGCCGCCACTTCCTCGCCGCGGTGGGCGGGCAGGCAGTGCATGAACAGGGCGTCGGGCGCGGCGCGCTGCATCTTGGCCGCATCGACCATGAAGCCGTCGAAGGCTTTCAGGCGGGCCGCGTTTTCGGCCTCGTAACCCATGCTGGTCCAGACGTCGGTGTTGACCAGGTGAGCGCCGGCGCAGGCGTCGGAAGGATTGTCGAAGAAGGTGTAGCGCTTGGTCCGCACCTGCGACAGGTCCATATCGTAGCCTTTTGGCGTCGACACGTTCAGGTGGAAGCCGAACACTTCGGCCGCCTGCAGCCAGGAGTACAGCATATTATTGGCGTCGCCCACCCAGGCCACGGTCTTGCCCGTGATCGGGCCGCGGTGCTCGTAGTAGGTGAAGATGTCGGCGAACACCTGGCAGGGGTGGTGCTCGTTGGTCAGGCCATTGATCACCGGCACGCGCGAATTGGCGGCGAAACGCTCGATGATCTCCTGGCCGAAGGTGCGCACCATGATGATGTCGCACATGCGGGACATCACCTGGCCGGCGTCTTCCACCGGTTCGCCGCGACCGAGCTGGCTGTCGCGCGTGTTCAGGTAGATGGCGGCGCCGCCCAACTGGTGCATGCCGGCCTCGAAGGACAGGCGGGTACGGGTCGAATTCTTTTCAAACACCATCACCAGGGTACGGTCGATCAGCGGGTGGTAGATCTCGTAGTTCTTGAACTTACGCTTGATCACATGGGCGCGCTCGATCACGTATTCATATTCTTCCAACGTGAAATCGGAAAACTGGAGGTAGTGTTTGATCGGTTTTTTCGTAGACATGGTGGCAATTTTTGATGCGTGGCCGAGGACCGCAGGGCGCCGTCCGGCCAGCCTTGAAAAAATCATTATACGGGTTTTCTTTGGCGCACGGCCAGACGCGGCGTGGATAATATGGCGGGTGTGAGAATTGCTGGATCAGTAGATGGACGCCGCGCGCTCCGGGTCGTGCTCGGGCGCCGTCAGCGGCAGGTCCAGCGTGAAGATGGTGCCGGCGCTGCTGCTGTTTACCGAGATCTGCCCGCCCAGCAGCGAGCTGACGATGTTATAGCTGATCGACAGTCCCAGGCCGCTGCCGCCCTGACCGAGCTTGGTGGTGAAGAAGGGATCGAAAATGCGGCCCAGGTGTTCGGGCGCGATGCCGTCGCCGTCGTCGCTGAAGCAGATCTGCACCCGCCCCTCCACCGGCGTGCTCGCTTCCAGGCGCATGCGGCCGTTCTCGCGGCCCTCGAAGGCGTGCAGCAGGGCGTTGTTGATCAAGTTGGTGATGACCTGGCCGAAGGGGCCGGGATAGCTGTCCAGCGCCAGCAGCTGCGGCACCTCGAAGGCGATGCTGTGGTTGGAGGCGCGGATGCGGTTCATCATGGTCGCCACGATTTCATGCGTGACCTGGTGCAGGTTGAAGTGGCGGCGCTGCTCGGTGGTGCGGTCCACCGCCACCTGCTTGAAGCTGTTCACCAGATCGGCCGCGCTGTGCAGGCCGCGCATCACCAGCTCGGACGCCTTGCGCGCGTCGGCGATATAGGCTGCCAGCTCGGAGCGGCGCAGGCCGGGGCCGTTCAGCGCCACTTCCAGGTCGGCCGTCTTGTGCTCCAGGGTGCTGGCGATCAGCAGGCTGTTGCCGATCGGCGTATTCAGCTCGTGCGCCACGCCCGCCATCAGGGAACCCAGGGCCGCCAGCTTTTCCTGCGACACCAGCTGGCTTTGCGCATCCTTCAACTGGCGGTAGGCGTGGGCGTTGTCCAGCGCGATGGCGCCATAGGCGCACAGGGTGCGGAAGATCAGCCGTTCGCGCTCGCCGTAGGCGTTGGCGTGCATGGCCTGCACCGTCATCACGCCGAGCACGCGTTCGCCCGCCAGCAGCGGCACGAACAGGGCGCTGACGCTGACTTGCGTGCCGGGCGTGACGGCCGCCACCGGATGCTGCAGGTGGGCCGTGTTCTCCAGGTAGATTTCGCGCCGCTCCAGCAGGCAGCGCACCGAATAGGCGGTCGGATGGTCGAGCGGCAGCGAGTTCTCGGGCAGGGGCAGGCCATCCTCCACGCCGAAGGCGCGGCTCAGGCGCGCGCCGTCCGGATCGCACAGATAGATGACGAAGGTATTGGCCGCGAGCAGGGCGTGCACATGGCGGTTCAGCACGCGGAACACGGCGCCCGCGTCCAGGTGGGTGGTCACTTCCTGGCCGATGGCCGACAGGCGCTCCAGCGTGGCGCTGGTCTGCTGCAGCACTTCGGCGCGGCGCGCCTCGGAGGCGGCCAGCTCGCGGTGGTGGTGGCCCTCGGCGCGCGCGTGCTCGGTCTGGTGGTGCACCTGCATGGCGATGGCGCGGTTGGTGGCTTCCTGGCTGTGGGTGCGCTCGCGCGCGGCGCTGGCGGCCAGCGCCATCTCGTAAGCCTGCTCGTAATGGGCGGCGCGCGCGTATTCGTGGGCCAGGGCTTCGTACAGGTCGCCCGGCACGATATAGCCGTCCACCGTGGCGGCCACGTGCAAGGCCTGGTGCAGATAGTGCAGCGGCGGATTGAGCGCCGTCATGCCTTGCGGCGGCGGCAGCGCATGCTGGCTGTGGATCAGCGCCAGTACGCGCAGCGCGGCGATGTGGTGGTGGGCATTGCCTTTGTCGGCCGCCAGGTGCACCGCGTCCAACGCCGTCTCCAGCGCTTCCTGGGCGCGGCCCAGGCAGGACAGGGCGTGCGCCTGGCCGCGCCGCGCCACGCTGAGGAAGTCGGGCTGGTTCAGCGCTTCGGCCCGGCCCTGCAGGCGCAGGAAGGCGTCCAGCGCCGAGGAGTGCTGGCTGCGGTCGAGCGAGAGGTCGCCCAGGTACTGCAAGGCGATGGCATAGCTGCGCGCGCCGGACACCGGGGCCAGGATCACCAGCGCCTCGCGCAGCAGCTCGTCGGCGGCGTCCATGCGGCCCAGGCGGCGCATGGTGTCGGCCGTGTGCATCAGGCAGGCGCCGATGCTGCGCGGCCAGCCGGTGGGGCGCGCCAGGTCGAGCGCGCACTGCATCCATTCCAGCGCCGAGTGGTGGTCGTTGAGGATGCAGAAGTCTTCGCCGATATTGGTGGCGGCGATGATGGCGGCGCGCAGCTGGCCGGTTTCCAGCGCCGATTCGTAGCAGTGGATGTAGTGGCTGGCGGCGGCGCCGAAATCATTGGCCTGGCTGGCGCTCAGGCCCATATAGTCGCTGATCCAGGTGGCGGCGGCCAGCGACAGGCGCTCGGTCTTGCGCGCGAAGTGGACGCCCCAGCGCGCCGCCGCGGCGCGCGGATCGTGCAGCACGGCCCAGCGCGCGCTGGCGCCTTCGGCCACGGCCAGCCTTTCCTGGTCGCCGGCGCCGCGCGCGACTTCCGCGCACAGCGCCAATTCCTCGTCACAGCGCCGGTGCTCGCCGCGGTCGACGGCAATCCAGGCTTGCAGCCAATGGGCATCGCCGCGGCCGGCAGGATCGTCGAGGGCTTGCGCCGCCGCCAGCGCCTGGGCCGCCAGCGTGGCGGCTTCGTCCAAGCGGCCTTGCAGCCAGCGTGCCTCGCCCTGCACCAGGTGCAGGCGGGCGCTGATCAAGCTACAGGCATCGGCATCGAGACGGGTTTGCGGCAGCAGGGCCAGGGCTTCGGCGGCGAAGGATTCGGCGCGCGCGCTGTCGCGCTGTCGCAGATGCCAGGCCAGCGGCAGCAGCACCGGCAGACGGGCGACGCCGCGCAAGGGCAAGAGGGCCAGCTCCCATTGCGCCACATCGTCATCGACAGCAAACATCTCCATCGTCATTCCCGTTAGTGCCGGCTTTGCAAGCCAATGCAAAGCATTGTAAGGCAGTAGGCAGCGGCTGTGCGGGGGAATGACATCAATAAAGCGTTTGTGCGGATTCGTGTAGCAGCTGGCCGTACAAGGTATGGCGCATGCGCGCGATTTTGCCTTCTTCGACGGCGGCCAGCACGCTGCATTGCGGTTCGCTCAGGTGGCGGCAGTTGTAGAACTTGCAATGTCCGAGGTGGGGCACGAAGTCGCGGAACGCCCGTTCCAGCATGCCTTCGCTCAGGTGGTACAGGCCGAATTCCTGGAAGCCGGGCGAGTCGATCACGCAGCCGCCATCGGCCAGGTGGTACAGGCGGGTGAAGGTGGTGGTGTGCTTGCCGGTGTCGAGCGCCTCGCTGATTTCGCGCGTGGCGATATCGGCGTCCGGCACCAATAGATTAATCAGCGAAGACTTGCCCATGCCGGACTGGCCGATCAGGATGGAGGACTGGCCGGCCAGCAGCGGCGCCAGCTTGGCCACCGTGGCTTCCGGCTCGGCGCGCGCCGACACCTCGTGCAGCGGATAGCCCATGGCCGTGTACACCTGCAGCCGTTCGCGCGCGCGCGGCAGCGACTCGGTGACGTCGGTCTTGTTCAGGATCAGGTGCGCGGTGATGCCGGCCGCTTCGGCCGCCACCAGGGAGCGCGACACCAGATCGTCGGAAAAACTCGGCTCGGTGGCGACCACGATGAACAGTTGCGTCAAGTTCGCCGCCAGCAGTTTGGACTTGTACTGGTCCGAGCGGTAGAGCAGGGTCTTGCGCTCTTCGATGGCATCGATCACCGCCTGGTTGGGCGAGGTCAGGGTCAGGCGCACGCTGTCGCCCACCGCCACATTGGTCTTCTTGCCGCGCGTGACGCATTGCAGGCGCGCGCCCTCCGACTCGGCCAGATAGTGGCGGCCGTGGGCGGCGATGATGGTGCCGAGGCGAATCGTCTTGCTCATGCCTGCACCGCCTTGTGCAGCAGGGCGTCGACGCGGGCGGCGCAAATGAAATCGTTGAGCGAGAGGCCGCCCACCGAATGCGTGTCATAGCGCACGGCGCAGCTCTTGTAGCCGACCGTCAGCTCGGGATGGTGGTCCTGGCCGTGGGCGATGAAGGCCAGCGCGTTCGCAAAAGCCATGGTTTCGTAATAGTTGGCGAAGTCGAAGGTCTTGGCGAGCTTGCCCTGTTCGATGTTCCAGCCGTCCAGCAAGGCCGCCAGGCGCGCCGCTTCGGGCGAGGCCAGGGCTTGCGTGGCGTGGGCGCAGTCCAGGGCGCGCAGCGCGCCCGCGTCGAGGATGGCCGCGCTCATGGCGCCACCGCCAGGTTCAGTTGGCGAATGCGCACGCTGGCTGGCGGATGCGAATCGTAGAAGGCCGAGTGCAGCGGGTCCGGGGTCAGGGTCGAGGCATTGTCCTCATACATCTTGACCAGGGCCGACACCAGATCGCGCGCATCGGTGTGATGGGCGGCGAAGGCGTCGGCCTCGAATTCATGCTTGCGCGAGCTGAGCGAAGTCAAAGGACCGAACAGGAAGGTGAACACGGGCAGGGTCAGCATGAACAGGATCAGGGCCATGCCGTCATTGCTCTGGCCCGGCACGATCAGCGGCGCCACACCCAGGCCGGTGAAGAACCATACCTGGTTTTTCAGGAAGCCGAGCAGGGCCAGGAAGGCCAGCGACACGGCGAACATCATGGCGATGCGCTTGATGATGTGTTTCAGCTTGAAGTGGCCCAGCTCATGGGCCAGCACCGCCTCGATCTCCTGCGGCGCCAGGCGCGAGAGCAGGGTGTCGAAGAAGACGATGCGCTTATTGGCGCCGAAGCCGGAGAAGTAAGCGTTGCCGTGGGCGCTGCGCTTGGAACCGTCCATCACGAACAAGCCTTTGGAGGCGAAGCCCACGCGCTGCATCAAGCCTTCGATGCGCGACTTCAGCGATTCGTCGGCCAGCGGCGTGAATTTATTGAACAGGGGCGCGATCACGGTCGGGAACAGCACCATCATCAGGAGCTGGAAGCCGCTCCACACGAACCAGGCATACAGCCACCACAATTCGCCGCTTTTCTCCATCAGCGTCAGCACCACCCACACCAGCGGCAGGCCGATCGCCGCGCCGACCACGGTATTGGTCAGCAGATCCTTGAGGAAGAGGGCTTTGCTCATCTTGTTGAAGCCGAAATCCTGTTCCAGATTGAACTGGCGGTAGTAGTCGAAAGGCAGTTCCAACAGGCCGGAGAGCAAGGCGAAGGCGACGATCAGGCCGAGCTGGTAGCCCATGCCGCCGCCGCTCAGTTTATACACCTCGACCGACAGCCACTGCAGGCCGCCCAGCAGCGTAAAGCCGATCAGGATGGCGGTATTCACCAGCATGGTCAGCATGCCGAACTTGGTCTTGGCCACCGTGTAATCGGCCGCTTTCTGGTGCGCCGCGAGCGGGATTTTTTCCGCGAATTCGGCCGGCACGGCGGCGCGGTGCGACAGTACATGGCGGATATGGCGCGAGGCGAGCCAGAAGCGCACCAGCAAGGTCAGCGCCAGGAAGGAAACAAACAAAATCGAAAACGCGTGTGAATACATTCTATGCCTGTGAGAAAATGGCGGATTGTTTAGGCCATGCCGAGAGAGAATTATGTCACAAGAGAACCAAGTCACCGCAACCGCCGCCGCGCCCCGTCCAAATGAAATGAACCTGGTCTGGGTCGATATGGAGATGACCGGCCTGGAGCCGGACACCGATCGCATTATCGAAGTGGCAATGGTTGTCACCGACATGCACCTGAACGTGCTGGCCGAAGGCCCGGTCCTGGCGATCCACCAGTCCGACGCCACGCTGGACGCCATGGATTCCTGGAACAAGGGCACGCACGGCCGCTCCGGCCTGATCGACCGCGTCAAAGCCTCCACCATCAGCGAAGCCCAGGCCGAAGCCGAGTTCATCGCCTTCATGAAGCAATGGGTACCGCAGGGTAAATCGCCGATGTGCGGCAACACCATCGGCCAGGACCGCCGCTTCATGGTGCGCTACATGCCCAAGCTCGAAGCCTTCTTCCACTATCGCAACGTCGACGTCTCCACGCTCAAAGAGCTGGGCCGCCGCTGGAAGCCCGAAGTCGTCTCCAGCTTCAAAAAAGCGCAAAAGCACACCGCGCTGGCCGACATCCTCGAATCCATCGAAGAGCTCAAGCACTACCGCGAGCACTTCATCAAGCTGTAAAACTCCCCAGCGCGTTTGCGCCAAATCAAAAAATGTCCACCCTGGTGTCAGGCACCAAGGTAGGACATTTACTGATTTAGATCAAAGAATGTCCACCTCTGGTGCCTGACACCAGGGTGGACATTTTTTGTGCTAGATCAAAGGGGTGGCGGGGTCAGGCTTCGGCGCCGTGGCACTTCTTGTATTTTTTGCCGCTGCCGCAAGGGCAGTCGTCGTTGCGGCCGACTTTAGGGTCTTCGCGCTTGACGGTGCTCACGCCAGCCTTGCGGCGCGGTACCCAGAATTTGTGGATGGTGGGCAGATTGGCTTCCAGATCCAGGGCCAGTTTGTGGGCCTTGTGCGGATCTTCGACCAGCGGCAGTTCTTCTTCCTTGATTTCGTCGGCGCCCAGCAGGTAGATCGGCTGCATCAGATCGGCGATGTCGGAGTCCCAGATCTCGTCCCAGGAGCCGGAACGCAACTCCATGCCTTCCCAGAAGCCCCAGCACCAGGCTTCGGCGTCGATCAGGGTCTGGCCTTCGTGCTCGTGCTCGACGAACAGCGGTTCGAATTCTTTCGGCGCGACTTCGAACGTGACCAGCACTTCGTTCATGAAGCGCATGATCAGGTTGACGATGCGCTCTTCTTCCTTGCCGTTCTTGAATTTAGGCGCTTGCTGGCCGTCTTCGCCCCACACGCGCGGCAGCCATTCGGCCGGCATGATGGTTTCCGGGCCGATGGCGATGGCCGTCAGGTAGCCGTGCAGATGGTCCATGGTCATGGAGTCTTCCGGGCTGCGGTCGCTCAGCAGGAACTGGTCGAGTTCGTCGAATTCTTTTTCGCTCAGGGGCTGGTCGAGTTGCATGGTTTTTGCTCAGTATTTTGATGGAAGGCGCTAGTATACGCTGTCGCCGCCCCCTTTCCCACCTTTACAATGGCGGCATGATGAATTCCCCTGCCTCCCACCTCTCAAGCGGCCCTTCTGTGGATATCAAGCAAGTAAATATCGAAACGCCTTATGCCGACCTGACCCCTGAATGCCTGTTCAGCGCGATAGAAAGCCTGGGGATCGCTTGCGATGGCCGCCTCCATCAATTGAACAGCTTCGAAAACCGCGTGTATCAGGTCTGGAGCGAGGACGGCAAGCAATACGTGGTCAAGTTTTATCGGCCCGGGCGCTGGAGCGATGCCGCCATCCTGGAAGAACACCTGTTTTCTCTTGATTTGGCCGGGGACGAGATCCCGGTTGTGCCGCCTTTGTGCTTCAATGACCGCACCTTGCACCATTTTGAAGGACACCGGTTTGCCGTCTTCATGAAACGTGGTGGCAGGGCGCCGGAGTTGGATCGGGAAGGCACGCTTGAGTGGATGGGGCGTTTCCTCGGACGCATTCACGCCGTAGGCGCGAGCGGCGTCTACCAGGCGCGCCCCGCTCTCGATATTCGGAGTTTCGGTTTCGAGTCGCGCCAATTCCTTGTGGATGGCAATTGGCTGCCGGAAGAATTGCGCACCGCCTGGATCAGCGTTGCGGACCAGGCGCTGGACGCCGCCGCTGAGGCGTATCAACGCGCCGGCGATGTGCAATTGCTGCGGCTTCATGGCGACTGCCATGCCGGGAACGTTTTGTGGACCGATGACGGCCCCCATTTTGTCGACTTTGACGATAGCCGCTCGGGTCCGGCCATACAGGATCTGTGGATGCTGTTGTCGGGCGACGAGGCCGATGCGCGCAAGCAGCTCGCGGCCATCCTGCGTGGCTATGAGACGTTTCGCGAATTCGATGACCGGGAACTGTATTTGATCGAAGCATTGCGCACCCTGCGTTTGCTTCACTACAGCGCCTGGATTGCGCGTCGTTGGCAGGACCCCGCATTTCCCGTCGCATTTCCTTGGTTTGGTACTGTGCGATACTGGCAAGACCGCATTCTTGAGCTCCGGGAGCAAACCGCCAAAATGCAGGAGTCGCCGCTTCGTCCGGCGTGGTCCTGAATGTAGTCTGGCGATGGCAAAGTGCGTATTTTGTATCTGAGTAAGAGTGATTCTGGGCGCTAGTTGGAAGGCGCGGTTCTGATCTGAATGTCTATCACGATAAATCTATGATAAAAAAATACATCTTCGTAGCCCTGTTTTCCATCTTGATTCCAGTGTTTGGATCTGCTGCGGAAAATGCAAAGAAGCCGGAAGCGGTCGCAACTGAAATTGATGAGCTGCTGACGCCCGAAATTGGCGGAATCAAGCAATTCGTGCAAATCAAAACCAACGATGCGCGCAAGCCGGTGCTGCTGTTCCTGTCTGGCGGTCCGGGAAGTTCCATGATGGGCGGGGCGGATGCTTTTACGACTATCCTGAAAGATAAATTCACGATTGTGCAGTGGGATCAGCGGGATGCCGGGAAAACGTTGAAGTTGAATCCGTCGCCAACCCAGCCCTCGGTTGAACAGATGGAAGGCGATACGGTTCAGGTCATCGAGTTCCTGATAAAACGACTCAATCAAAAGAAAATTTACCTGTTGGGAAGCTCGTGGGGGAATGTCCTGGGTTTCCACGTTGTTAGAAACCGTCCGGAATTGCTGCATGCCTATTTCGCGTCAAATCCCGTGGTCAGCCAATTGGCGAGCGAAAAGGAATTGCTTGGGATTTTGAAAGCCCATTTCCAGGAAAATCCGCTTGCCCGCAAGGAATTGGCTAGCGTGAACATTCCCTTTAAAACCGATGAGGATCTGTTCTATCTAAGAAAATGGCTTTTCTATAAAGACGGGAAGAAATCCGTGACGAGCGACGATTTCCGGAATGGTTTTCTGCGCTGGTCCAAGACCTGGTCGCCGGTATGGAATGAAGTGATGAACATCGATTTGCCAAGGACGTTGAAGACGGTGGACTGTCCTATCTATTTCTTTGTTGGCAAAAACGACATTCAAACATCCACCGACATCACGAAAGAATATTTCACGAAATTGAAGGCGCCCAAGAAGGATTTGTTCTTGTTTGGCAGTTCCGGGCATCAGATCCACCATGATGAACCGGAAAAATTTCAAAATACAATAGTCCAGATATTGGATAGCAATACGGCTGTGAATTAAGGCATTAAGGCTCGCTGGCGGCGGACCGGTGGCGTCTGCGAACTGCGCTTGCGGGCGAGCCGCCGCTCTGGTTCGAAAGGGGGAATAGGCGGGGAAATCCGCCTTTCCTTGGCGTCTGGCCGGGGTGTTTTCTCTCTGATAATGGCAAAACCGAATACCCATATCAAGCGAGAACCCCATGCAAGTACAACTGGCCCCAGCTTTCGACGCCGCTCCCCACGTGGACGAGCCGCATGATGTGGTAAGTTCCAGCGCTGCCAACGACGAGGCCCGCCCGGCCCGCGCCGAGGCGGAAATGAAGGCCATCCAGCAAGCCATTGCCCGCGTCGAAGCGGAAGCGAAAGCCGCCTGCGCCGCCGAAAGCCGCGCCCACGCCGAGAGCCGCGCCCGCGCCTTGGCCGAGGACCGCGCCGCCATCGACGCCGCCGCCGCCGCCGTGGCCTTGCAGAATGCCCAGGCGGCCGAAGAGGCGATCAGCGCCAACCGCGAGCGTCTGGAAAGCCTGCGCGCCGCCGCCCAGGCCAGCGTGGCCCGGCTGGAAGCGGTGAAACAGGAAACCGCCGAACTGCGCGCCCGCGTCGAAGCCGACACCCAGGTGCGCCTGGCCGCCGAGCAGCGCGCCAAGGCCGAGGAGGGCAGCCGCCGCGCCGCCGCCGACCAGGTCGCGGCCGAAGCCGAGCTGGCCGCGCAAGCCGCGCGCGCCGCCGAAGAATTGATGGTGCAGACCGAGCAGGCCCGCATGCAGGCCGCCGAACGCATGGCCGCCGTCCAGGCCGCCAAGGATGAGGTCGTGGGCATTGCCAGCGCCGACGCGCGCATGGCCACCTTGGCGCGCGAACGCGAACGCCAGGCCCACGCCGCGCGCCAGACCGCCCAGCAACTGGCCGAGGCCGAGGCCGAGGCGCTGGAAGCGATGCGCCAGCGCGAACGCGCCGACCAGATCGCCCAGGAATCGACCTTCAAGCGCGCCGCCGCCGAAGTGCGCGCCGCCGAAGAGGCGCGCGCCCTGGCCCACCTGGAGCAGGAGCGCGAAGCGATCGCCCTGGCCAAGGCTGAATCCGACCGCAGCGCCGCGATGTCCCTGCATCTGCGCCTGCAAACCGAAAAAGAAATCCGCGACGCCGCCCAGCACCGCGAGCGCATGGAAGCGATGGCCGTCGCCAGCGCCCAGGCCCGGCGCGACGCCGACGCCCGCATCATCGCCGCCACCGAGGCGCGCATCGAGGCCGACCGCCAGTTGACGGCCGTCTCCCTGGCCCGCGTCGAAGCCGAGCAGCAAGCCGAATTCGAAGTCCACGCCAAGGTCGAAGCCGAGGCCGAAGCCCTGGAGCAGGCCAAGCTGCGCCAACTGGCCGAGCAGGCCGCCGCTGAAGCGGCGCGCGCCGACGGCGAAGAGCAGCAGCGCGCCACCCAGCAAGCCAATGAACGCGCCGCCCTGGCGCGCGCCGCCGCCGAGCTGGCCGCGTCGTGCAATGCCGCCGAGGCCGCCGAACTGGCCTCCTTGACGGCAGAGGTGGACGCCGCGCAGCAAGCCGACGCCCTGGCGCGCGAACGCGCCGGCCAGGCCGCCGCGCTGGTGCAAGCCGAGCAGGAACGCGCCGCCGCCGAACAGCAAGCGATCGCCGCGCTCAAAGAGCGTCTGGCCGAGGAAGAACGCAGCACGGCCGCCGCCGCCGCGCGCGCCGCCGCCGAAGCCGAGCAGGCCGAAGCCCTGCGCCAGCAGCGCGCCGCCGAGCAGCGTCTGCAACTGGCCGCCGAAGCGGAAGCCGCCTCGCTGCGTCTGATGGCCGAACAGACCGACCTCGAAGCCGCGCAGAAGGAAGCCGCGGCCCAGGCTGTCGCCGCCCAAGCCCGCCTGGCCGTCGAACTGGGCGAAGTACACAAGGAGCGCAGCCGCGCCGAGCAGGACAAAGCCGCCGCCGCCCAAGCCTTGCTGCAAGCCGAACAGGAATTCATCGCCACCGAGCGCCACTCGCTGGCCCTGATCGAACAGAAACTGGCGCAGCAGCATAGCGTCAACGCCGCCGAAGTCCTGGCCGGCCAAGCCATCGAAGGCCGCCTCAAAGCCGAACGCGGCGCCGCCATCGCCGCCGAGGCGCGTGCCCAGGCCGAACAGGCCGCCGCCGACGCCGCCCGCGAGCGCGAGCACGCCGAACAAGCCGCCAACCAGGCGGCCCAGGAAAAAGCCGCCGAACAGCAAGCGCTGCTGGAAACCGCCCAAGCCCACGCCGCCATGCAGCGCAAGCTGGCCGACACCACCAAGGCCATGACGGCCGCCAAGCGCCAGCTGCTGGCACTGGAAAGCCGCCGCCAGCAAGCGGCCCACAGCGCCCTGCAAGCGCTGCAGGCGAAAGTCGAAGCCGAAGAAGGCGTGCTGAAAGTCACCGAGGCGAGCGTGGTCGACGCCAGCGAAGCCGCCGCCCGCGCCCAAGCCGAGCGCGAGCAAAGCGAAACCCTGGCGCGCGACGTCATCGGCCGCCTCAAAGAGACCGCCGGCTCCGTCTGGCGCGGCCGCTAAGCCTTTGCGAAATATCAAACAATGTCCCACCCTGGTGTCAGGCACCACGGTGGGACATTTGCTGATTTAGATCAAAGAATGTCCTACTCCAGTGCCTGACACCAGGGTGGGACATTTGCTGATTTAGATCAAACCGCGGCAGGCCGCGGTTTTTTTATTGGATTTGCAGGCGTTCGACGAAGTATTCGGTTTCGCCGAAGCAGGAGGTGGGGACGCCTTTGTGTTGCTCGTAGGAGAGCAAGACGCGCTTGCCGGTGGCGGCCATCAGCTGGCGCGCGACCTCGTCGTCGCGCACGCTGAATTCGAATTTCTCGGGGATGGCGCCGGGCATCGAGGTCAGCAGGATTTCGCCTTCCCAGGTCTTGCAGATCCAGCCCCGTTTCGAGAATTTTTGCAGATAACCCGCTCTTTCGCCTTCGGAATAGGCGTAGTTCAGCGTGATCAGCGCGTAGGCCCAGAAGACGAGGGCGGCAACAACGATCAGGCCCAGCAGGACCAGGATGAGGCGGGAGGGACGGGTCATAGTGTCTGCAAGTAGTGGCAATATTGGGATCTTATCATTGCGGCTCAGCCCTGGGCCGCCGCCAGCCGCCGGTATTTCACCGAGGACCAGAGCGAGACCGCGATGAAGGCGACGCCGGACAGGCCGGTGAACCATTCGGGAATGTGGAATTTGACGCTGGCAAGCATGATCAGGGCCAGAATGCCGATCGCATAGTGGGCGCCGTGCTCCAGGTAGACGAATTCGTCGAGCGTGCCCTTGTGCACCAGGTAGACGGTGAGCGAGCGCACATACATGGCGCCGATGGCCAGGCCGAGCATGATGATCACCACGTCGCTGGTGATGGCGAAAGCGCCGATCACGCCGTCGAAGCTGAAGGAGGCGTCCAGCACTTCCAGATACAGGAAGCCGCCGATGCTGCCGCGCTGCACGGCCTTGCCGACGTCGGCGCCGCCTTCCTCTTCGAGCAAGCCGCTGAGCCAGCCGACCCCGACATAGATGGCGATGCCGACCACGCCGGCGTACAGCACGCTGTAGCGCTGGGCTTCGGGCACCAGCTCGGTGCAGCCGAAGACGGCCAGCAGGGCCAGCAGCACGGCCAGGCTTTCCGTGCCGTGCGCGCCGGCTTTTTCCTCCAGCCAGACAATCCAATGGGTTTCTTTTTCCTCGTCGAACAGGAAGTTGAGGAAGACCAAGAGCAGGAAGGCGCCGCCAAAGGCCGACACTTCGGCGTGCACGCCCATCAGGTGGCGCGAGTATTCCTGCGGCGTGGTGGTGGCCATATTCCACACGTCGACCAGGCCGAGGCCGGTGGCGACGGCGACGATGGCCAGCGGGAACAGCAAGCGCATGCCGAACACGGCCACCAGGATGCCGACCGTCAGGAACAGTTTCTGCCAGAACGCGTTCCAGTCGCGCAGCACGGAAGCGTTGACCACCGCATTGTCAAATGAGAGCGAGACTTCCATCACGCCCAGCACGCCCGTGATCCACAGCGCTGTGACCATGCCGCCCAGGCCGCCATGGCTGTAGCCCCACCAGCCGGCCAGCGCCATCAGCACGATGGTGAAAAGAATTGAAATGCGGAAATGTTTCATCGTCCTGCTACCCCGTATGGTTTTTTATAGTGTGCGGATTTTATAACAGCCGCTTCCGCCCGGTCCGTGCGTTCTGCCATAATGTTGAATTGCCTAAAAGGATTTCTTGCAATGGATCTCGCCTATCTTCTGACCCCCGTAATGACCTGGACCGTGGTGGGTCCCATCAAATTCCTGATCAATAGCGCGCGCGCGCGGCGCTGGGCCTTCAATCTGGTCGGCAATGGCGGCTTCCCCAGCAACCATAGCGCCGTCGTCTCCAGCATGGCCACCCTGATCGCGCTGCGCGAGGGCATCGGCCATCCGGCTTTCGGCGTGGCCGTGACCCTGTGCTTCATCGTCATCATCGACGCCAACAGCCTGCGCCAGCACGTCGGCCGCCAAGCCGCCGCCATCAACCGCCTGGCCAAGGACGACACCGGCCACCAGGGCTTGCGCGAGCGCATGGGCCATACCGTGGCCGAAATCCTGGGCGGGCTGGCCACCGGCATCGCCATGGGCCACCTGATCCACGCGCTGTTCGCCCGCGGCTGAGCGCGGCAACGTTTGCACCAGACCGGGGCATTACCCCGGTCTTGATCTACGGGAAAAGTACATTTCTGTACTAATTTCTCTGCCGTTCAGGACTGCTTACCGTTTATCCACGTTTTTCGCAGTCCAGCCACAAAAACTGTCACTCCATACGCATCTTGATTGACGGTCCCAGAGGGGTCGGAGATACTTTGCGCCTCGTAGTTTGGGTCAAAATATTAATAAAACGTAATCGTCCAACTTCTCGGAGATATTCTATGTTGCGCACTTCCTTAATAGCTCTCGCCGTCGCCACAGCTCTTGCCGCTTGCGGCAAGGCGGACAAGGCGCCGGAAAAAGCCGGCGCCGGCGCGTCGGCCCAGGCCAATGCCGAGAAAGGGGGCGACAAGAAGGCGGCGGCGGGACCGTTGCTGATCTCCTCGGAAGACTTGGTGACGGTGGAATCGAACGCGCTGGCGTCCGGCCCCGTGATCACCGGCTCCATCCAGCCCGAGCGCAAGGCCGACCTGCGCGCCGAAGTGGGCGCCGTGGTGGTGCAGGTGCTGAAAGAAAATGGCGAGGCGGTCAGGAAGGGCGACTTGCTGGTGCGCCTGGACGATACCTCGCTGCGCGACAGCCTGAATTCGGCGAATGAGGCGGTGCGCGCCCAAACCCAGGCCATGGAGCAGGCTGAGCGCATGCTGAGCCGCCAGAAAACCCTGCGCGCTTCCGGCATGGCGTCGGCCCAGGCCCTGGAAGACGCCGAAGTGCGGCGCAATAACGCGCTGAGCGACCTGGCGGCGGCCAAGGCCAAGTCGGTCTCGGCCAACCAGCAGCTGTCGCGCACCCTGGTGCGCGCGCCGTTCGACGGCATCGTCAGCGAGCGCAAGGTGTCGAACGGCGACACGGCCCAGATCGGCAAGGAATTGGTCAAAGTGGTCGATCCGGCCTCGATGCGCTTCGAAGGCCTGGTGTCGGCCGACAAGATCGGCGTGGTCAAGGTGGGCCAGCCGGCGCTGTTCCGCATCAATGGGTATCCGGGCCAGCAGTTCAACGGCAAGGTCAAGCGCGTCGATCCGGCCGCCAACCCGGTCACGCGCCAGGTCGAGGTGCTGGTCGAGTTCGCCGGCAGCAATCTGCCGCGCGTGGCCGGCCTGTATGCCGAAGGCCGCATCGAAGCGGAAACTACGGCGGCCCTGATGGTGCCGGAAACGGCCCTGGTGCGCCAGGGCGACAGCTCCTATGCCTGGCGCGTCAAGGACAAGACCTTGAGCAAGGTCAGCCTGGCGATCGGCACGCGCGATGCGCGCAGCGGCCTGTGGCAGGTGCAGAGCGGCCTGGCCGCCGGCGACATGGTGCTGCGCGCGCCGGCCTCGAGCTTCAAGGAAGGGCAGAAGATCGAGCTGGCCGCGCCCAAGGCCGTCGCTTCCGCCGCCGTGACCCCGGCCGCCGTCAGCAAAGGAAACTAAACCATGTTCCTGTCCAATTTCAGTATCAAGCGGCCCGTCGCCATGATCGTGCTGATCCTGGCGATGATGTGCATGGGCTTGCTCGCGCTGAGCAAGCTGCGCGTCAACCAGAATCCGGACGTGGAAGTGCCGGTGATCATCGTCAGCATCCCGTACCCGGGCGCCTCGCCCGAGACGGTGGAGCGCGAGATCGTGAACCGCCTGGAAAAATCGCTGCAAAGCATTACCGGCGTGACCGAGGTGAACAGCCAGGCCAATGAAGGCAGCGCGCGCATCGAGATGCAGTTCAACTTCACCAAGAACTTGATCGAGGCGTCCGACGAGATCCGCAATTCGATCGCGTCGGTGCGCTACAAGCTGCCGCTCGAGATGCGCGAGCCGATCCTGCAGCGCTTCGACCCCTCGGCCCAGCCCGTGATGCAGTTGTCGATCTCCTCGCGCACCCAGTCGCATGCGGCGATTTCGCGCCTGGCCGAAGACCAGCTGGCCGACCGCTTCCGCGCCCTCGACGGCGTGGCCGTGGTCAATGTCAACGGTTCGCTGCGGCGCGAGCTGTCGGTGCTGCTGCGCGCCGAGAAGTTGCGCGAGTTCAATGTCTCGGTGGCCGAAGTGACCAATGCCCTGCGCCTGCAAAACACCAATGCGCCGGTGGGCAAGGTGCGCGGCAGCCTGGAAGAGAAAAGCATCCGCCTGGTGGGCCGCATCGAGCGGCCCGAAGAATTCCAGGACGTGGTGGTCAAGCGCCGCGGCGACGAAGTGATCCGCCTGGGCCAATTGGCCACGATCGAGGACGGTTTTGCCGAAATCAATAATCTGAGCCTGCGCAGCGGCAAGTCGAATGTCGGCCTTTCCATCATCCGCTCGCGCGACGCCTCCACCGTCAGCGTGGCCAAGGCCACGCGCAAGCTGGTCGAGGAAATCAATAAGGAGTTGCCTGATGGCACCTCCATGGAAGTGACCCAGGATGGCGGCAAGGATGCGCAAAGCAGCCTGAACAACGTGATCGAGGCCCTGGTCTTCGGCGCCGTGCTGACCATTTTCGTGGTCTACGCCTTCCTCAATTCCTGGCGCTCGACCCTGATCACGGCGCTGTCGCTGCCGACGTCGGTGATCGCGGCCTTTATCGCGGTCTGGCTGTGCGGCTTCACCTTGAACTTCATGACCCTGCTCGGCCTGTCGCTGGCGATCGGCGTGCTGATCGACGACGCCATCGTGGTGCGCGAAAACATCGTGCGCCATATGCAGCTGGGTTCGGACCGCCGCAAGGCGGCGCTGGAAGGCACGGCCGAAATCGGCCTGGCCGTGGCGGCGACCACCTTCTCCATCATGGCCGTGTTCATTCCCGTGGCCTTCATGCCCGGCATCTCGGGCGAATGGTTCCGTCCGTTCGCGCTGACCGTGACCTGCTCGGTGGCCGTGTCGCTGTTCATCTCCTTCACGCTCGACCCGATGCTGTCGGCCTTCTGGGGCGACCCGCCGGACCACCATACGGCGCCGAAAAAAGGCATCGGCAAGGTGCTGGACAAGTTCAACCACTGGTTCGACCGCCAGGCCGACCGCTACGGCCATGTGATCGCCTGGGCGCTGCACCACCGTAAATGGATGGGCGCCATCGCGCTGGCCAGCTTCATCGCCGCGCTGGCGCTGCAGGCCACCGTGGGCGGTTCGAGCTTCCTGCCGAAGTCCGACTTCGGCACCCTGGCCATCGAGGTGCGCACGCCGTCCTCGAGCAGCCTGGAATACAGCCGCCTGAAGCTGGACAAGGCGGCCCAGATGGCCCATACCCTGCCGGAAACCAAGGCCACCAGCACCTATGTCAACCTGAGCGGCGGCCGCATCTATGTCGACATCGGCAAGAAGCATGAGCGCAAGCGCTCGGCCACCGAGGTGGCGATCGAGCTGCGCCAGAAAATGGCCCAGCTGGTCGGCGGCGAATTCGTGGTGCTCGACGACCTGTCCAATAATGCGCGCAAGCCGGTGCAGATCGAATTCACCGGTCCCGATTCGCGTAAGCTGATCCAGATCACCAACGATTTCATGGCCAAGCTGCGCCAGGTGCCGGGCGCGGTCGACGTCGGCTTGTCCGAGCTTGACCCGAAAGACGAGATGCAGATCGAACTGAACCGCGGTCTGGCGAACTCCATGGGCATTTCCGCCGGCGACGCTGCGCAATCGCTGCGCGTCGCCTTTGCCGGCATCGAGGTGGGCGACTGGGTCGACCCGACCGGCGAGACGCGCGACGTGGCGGTGCGCCTGCATCCGGACGACCGCACCAGCGCCGAGAACATCGAGCGCCTGCCGATCGGCGTGACCGGCACCAACCAGATGGTGCCGCTGGACCAGATCGCCACCGTGACCATGGGCAAGGGCCCGGCCACCATCCGTCACAAGAATGGCAAGCGCTCGATTTCGGTCTCGGCCAACGTCGAAGGCCGCTCTTCGGGCGAAGTGACGGCCGAAGCCATGAAACTGGCCAAGGCCATGGACTTCCCGCCCGGCTATGGCCTGGACCTGGGCGGCGCCGGCAAGGACCAGCAGGAAGTGTTCACCCAGATGTTCATCGCCCTGATCTCGGGCATCGGCCTGATGTACCTGATCCTGGTGATGCAGTTCGGCTCGTTCACGGCGCCGGGCGCGGTGATGCTGTCGCTGCCGCTGTCCCTGATCGGCGTGGTGCTGGCCCTGATCCTGACGGGCGGCACGCTGAATCTGATGAGCTTTATCGGCATCATCATGCTGATGGGCCTGGTGGCCAAGAATGCCATCTTGCTGCTCGACGCGGCGCGCAAGCGCGAGGAAGAGGGCTTTAACCGCGAGGATGCGCTGATGTATGCGGGCCGCATGCGCCTGCGCCCGATCCTGATGACGACCTTCGCCCTGATCGCCGGCATGCTGCCGGTGGCCATCGGCCTGGGCGAGGGCGGCGAGTTCTACCGTCCGTTGGCGATCGCCATCATCGGCGGCACGATCACCTCGACCATCCTGACCCTGCTGGTGGTGCCGACCTTCTACGACAGCATCGAGATCGCGCGCGACCGCATGGCGGCCAAGTTCCAGCGCCGCCTGGCGCGCTGGCCGGCCATCGTGGCCTTCCTGCTGACCTTGGTCGAAGCGCTGCTGACCCTGGTTTTCGTGCGCCTGCTGTTCCGCGCCTTGCGCGCCCTGTTCCTGCTGATCGGCGGACGCCGCGCGCCGCGCAAGGCTAGCGCATAAGAAGTTACTGGGTAGCAAGCTTGCAACAAAAGGGACTGCGGTCCCTTTTGTTTTTTGGCTGCCTAACTTTTTTGCACGTACGTTCTTATTTTATGGTGTATGCTCGCGGTTCGCGGCGGCTTTCCTGCCGTCGGCGATCCGACATACCCGTGAAAATAGTGAGACTTAATACATATGAATAAGAACACTCTGTCCCTGATCATCGCGGCTGCCCTGGCTGCCGCCTCCCTGAATGCGGCCGCATCCGGCTACCGTTTCGGTTCCCAGAGCGTCGGCGCCCAAGGCACGGCCGATGCCAATGGCGCGGAAGCGGCCGACGCGTCCACCCTCTTTTCCAATGCTGCGGGTCTGAGCCGCCTGCAAGGCACGCAGGCGACCGGCGGCCTGACCGTCGTCGTCCCGCACTCGACGTTCGCCGACAGCGGCTCCAAGCGCTTCACCGGCACCTCGACCGGCGGCCTGCAGACCCAGGGCGACTACGCGCCGAACGCCGTGGCCGCGCCCTCGTTCTACCTGAGCCACCAGCTGAACCAGCAATGGACCGTCGGCATGGGCATGTTCGTGCCTTACGGCACCAAAATCGATTACGACAACAACTGGTCCGGCCGCTACGCGCTGACCAATATCAAGCTCGAATCGATCACCCTGAACCCATCGGCTTCGTTCAAGCTCAATGAGCAGCACGCCTTCGGCTTCGGCATCAGCGCCGAGTTCATGAAAGCCAAGCTGGGCCAGGGCGTGGACGTGCCCGGTTCGGTGCAAGCCCTGGTCGCCAGCGGCGCCAGCGGCGCGATGGCCCAGCAGATCGCTGCCCTGGGCGGCAATCCGGCCGCGCTGCGCACCGCGCAAGATGGCCACGCCACCATGAACGGCAAGGATTGGGGCTTCGGCTTCAATGTGGGCTATCTGTTCAGCCTGGACAAGGACACCCGTTTCGGTATCGCTTACCGCTCTTCCATCTCGCACAAGCTGAAAGGCGGCGCGACCTGGGACTTCTCCAGCGTGACGGCCGATCCGGTCGTCAACAAGGTGCTGCAAGCGGCTTCGCGCAAGAAAAACTCGCCCGCCCTGGTTGAGCTGCGCACGCCGGAAACCCTGTCCGTCAACGCCTTCCACCAGTTCAACGACAAGTGGGCCGGCATGGCTGACGTGACTTGGACCCGCCACTCGCGTCTGAAAGACTTGAACATCCAGTTCGTCGACACCGGCGAAGGCGATGAGGTGATCCGCCAGAACTGGAAAAACACCTGGCGCGTGTCGCTGGGCGCGAACTACAAGTTCGACGACAAGCTGACCCTGCGCGGCGGCATCGCCCACGACCAGGCGCCGGTGCGCAGCGACGAGCTGCGCCACGCCGCCCTGCCGGACAGCGACCGCAACCAGCTGTCCCTGGGCTTGAACTACAAGCTGACGCCAAAATCGTCGATCGACCTGGCTTACAGCTACCTGGCCTTCAAGGATGGTAACACCAACTACCGCAACAACTGCAGCCCGCTGATGCACAACTGCACCGGCAACGGCGAACTGACCAAAGGTACTTACCAGACCCACCTGCAACTGCTGGGCGTGGCGTACAACCACCAGTTCTAAGCGAACGCCTGCGCGCTTTGGCCCAGGCCAAGGCGCAGCGCGCAACAGCCGGCATCCTCCCGCGGGAGGCGCCGGCTTTTTTTATGCCGCGGCCAAGGGGCGGTGCTTAGTAGCGTGGCGGTTTTTTGTCGTCGCGCGGCGGCGTGGCCGGCATGGTGCCGGAGCTGCCGGACGTTCCTGATGTGCCGGAGGTGCCCGAGTTGCCCGAGGTTCCGGAACTGCCGGAGGTGCCAGAACTGCCGGAAGTGCCCGAGGAGCCAGAACTGCCCGAGGTGCCTGAACTGCCGCCGCTGCCGGACGTGCCGGAGCTGCCCGGTGTGCCGCTGCTGCCGGTGGGGGGCGTGGTGCTGCTGCCGCCGGACGATGGCGTGGTATCGGGGGTGCCGGTGCCGGGCTGGGACGTATTGTCCGGCGCGGTAGGCGAACTGGGCGAAGCGGGCGAGGTGGCCGTGCCGGTGCCGCCGGTATCGGGTGTGGTGCCGCCCGTGGTGCCGCTCGGCGTGGTGGCCGGGCTGCCCGCGGTCGGGCCGCTGGTGGTGTCGACGTCGCGGTTTTTGCAGGCGCTGAGCAAGCCGCCTGCCAGTACGGCTGCCAGCGCCGCGGCCAGGGCGCCGCGCCAATAGGGGAGGGTGGATTTCAACGGTGCCATGATAAGTCCTTTCGAAGAGTCGCTACGGTAAAGATGGGCCGCCGCGCGGGCGGCTGCTTGCACGCCGCTTTAGTCCGGCGCGAGACTGCGCAGCAGGGCGGGGATTTCGGCGGCGATTTCGCGCGCCAGGTAGCCGAGCGTGCCGGCCCGCAAGGCCAACTGCTCGCCCGCCGCCGCATGCAGGGCAACGCCCCAGGCGGCCGCCTGGGCCAGCGTCGCGCCGCGCGCCGCCAGTCCGGCGATCAGACCGGCCAGCACATCGCCCGAGCCGGAGCTGGCCAGACCGGTATTGCCGCCGCGATGGCGCCACAGTTCGCCGCCGGGGGCGGCCAGCACCGTGGTCGCGCCTTTCAGCGCCAGCACGGCATTCCAGCGTGCCGCCGCGCGGGTGGCGGCGGCATACGGATCCTGCACAATTGCTTCCTTGGCCGCGCCGCTGAGGCGGGCCAGTTCCCCCGCGTGCGGCGTCAACAGCACCGGCGTGGCGAAGCGGAAGTGTTCCCAGTCCACGGGATCGGCCAGCAGATGCGGCTCGCCGCGCGGATGGACCACGGCCATGGCGGTGGCGTCGAGGATCACGCGGCAGTGGCTGAAACGCGGCAGCAGGGCATGCACCAGCTCGGCCGTGGCGGCTTCGTCCTGCATGCCGGGGCCGAGCAGCAAGGCATCGGCCTGGCCGGCCAGCTCGCTAATGCGGCGCGCGCCCTCCAGCGCGAAGCCGCCGTTCGCGGTCTCCGCTAGGCCCAGCACGCGCGCCTCGGGCAGCAGCAGCGCCAGTTGCGGCGCCACGCTGGCCGCGGTCGCTACGCTGAGCTTGCCCGCGCCGGCGCGCAAGGCGGCCGTGGCGGCCAGCAGCGCCGCGCCCGGGATCTCGCGCGAACCGGCCACCACCAGCACATGGCCGCGCACCTCCTTGTCGCTGTCGGGCTGCGGCTGCGGCAGCGGCCAGGCGCGCAGCGCCGCCGTATCGAGCTCGACGGTGTCGGCCGGTGCGGCGGCGGGCGTGGGCGGTGGGCGGTCCATGGCGCGGCCTCAGGACTTGGGCGCGGCCGGCACGTCCGGCGTGGCGGTGATGGGCGTGCCGCGCGCTTCCAGCGGCGCCAGGAAATTCACCAGGTCCAGCTCCAGCTTGCCCTGCTTGCCCAAGGCCGGATTGAAGCGGTAAGAGGTGACGCCGCAGTTCGGCACATCGGCGGCGCGGTCGGTGGCCAGGATGCTGGCCTCGTCCTGGCGCTCGAGCAGGTAGCGCAAGCACATGACGATGACCTGGTGGCCGACGATGAGCACGCGTTCGCGCCGGTATTCGCGGGTGACGGTGTCGAGCACGCTGCGCAGGCGCAGGATCACATCGCACCAGCTTTCGCCGCCCGGTGGCCGGAAATAAAACTTGCCCACGTGGCGGCGCTGCGCGTGCAGCTCGGGATATTTCTCGGCGATGCCCAGCGGCGTCAGCCGGTCGAGGATGCCGAACTCCTTTTCACGCAGGCGTTCGTCGGCGTTTACGGCCAGCAGCTCGCCGCGCGGCAAATGTTCGAGGATGGCTTCGGCCGTGGCGCGCGCCCGCAGATAGGGCGAGAACAGCAGCACCGTCGGTTGCGCGTCTTCCGGCAGGGCGCCGAACCACAGGCCCAGCGCCTGCGCCTGCTGCTGGCCCAGCGTGGACAGCGGCACGTCCATATCGCGCTCGGCGATATCGATCAGCAAGCCGGACGCGGCTTCGGCGGCGTCGCGCGCCACATTGCCGGCGCTCTGGCCGTGCCGGACCACCCAGAGCTGTTGCGGCCATTTCTGTTCCATCGCGATCCTTTATGGTGGGACGTCGAAGGAATGCTAGCCGAATTCTGCAAATTGTCGGCGCGGCAAAGCGGCCTGCCATCCGGCAGATCAGGCGGCGGCCGGCAACCAGATATCGAAACGGGTGGCGCCGTCGGGGGCGACGGCCAGGCGGTAGGGGAAGCCGTGCCGCGTCAGCACCTCGCGCACGAAGAGCAGGCCGATGCCCTGGCCTTCCTTCTTGGTGCTGAAGAAGGGCGCGAACAGCTGGCCCGGCGGCACCAGGCCCAGGCGGCCGCCTGAATCGGCGATGCTGAGGCGGGCGCCGCCGCCTTCGCGCCGCAGCGCCAGGCGCACATAGCCGCTGGCCTGGCCGCTGTCGCGCATGGATTCTTCCACCGCCTCCATGGCATTCTTGACGATGTTGAGCAGCGCCTGTTCCAGCAACTGGCTGTCGAGCGGCAGCGCGGCGATCTCCTCGCACACCTCCCAGCCGAGCGCGATGCCGCGGCTGCGGCAGGGTTCGCGGTACAGCCACAGGATGTCCTCGGCGATCGCCTGCAGCGAGGCCGGGCGCAGTTCCGGCGCCGGCATCTTGACGATGCGGGTGAAGCGTTCGATGAATTCGCCCAGGCGCGCATTGCGCCGCTTCACGGCATTGATCGCCGTGCCGAAGTCTTCGCCGTCGCGCTCGGTCAGCTGGCTGCGGTAATAGAGCAGGGAATCGAGCACGGAACCGGTGGCGGCGACGGTGTTGTTGACTTCATGGCCCAGCACGCGCACCAGTTTTTCATAGGTGGCGCGTTCCGAGTTTTCCAGTTCCTCGGTCAGCTCGTCGATCAGCAGGAAATGGCGGGCGAAACCGCGGTCGAAGAACTGGCCGCGCTGGCCGCGGTAGCGCCGCCCGTCCGGATCGCTGAACAGGCGGCTTTCGCCGGCCGGCAACGCATCGAGCGCGGCCAGCAGCGCCAGGCTGCGCGCCTGCGCCGCGCTGCCCGCTTCGCCCAGGCAGCGCGCTTCGCCGGTCAGCCAGGCGCGCAGCGGCTTGCCGGGCGCCGCGTCGAGTGCCAGCAGGCTCTGGGCGCAGGCGTTCATCAGGCTGATCTTGCCGTCGAAATCGAGCACGATGACGGCGCTTGGTGTCGCTTCGAGTAGGCGGTCGAGAAAGCCTTGCTGCTCGCCCAGCTTGAGGCGCTCCTGGTGCAGGCTGCTGAGCAGGCTGTTGAACAGCGCCGCCAGTTCCTGCAGTTCGCTGCCGCTGCCCGGCAGCAGGCGCGCCGCGTAGTTCTGCTCCTGCAGCAAGTCGCGGAAGCGGGCCGTATAGCCCAGCGGCTCCAGCGCGCGCCGGCTCAGGCCGATGCCGAGCACCAGGCTGGCCAGGATCAGCGCCTCGGCGCCGAGAAAGAAGAGCGGCCGTTCGCGCAGCAGCAGTACGGCCAGGCCGAACAGCAATGCATGCAGCACGATCAGGTAGAGCGAGAAACGCCGGCCCAGGCTGGCCAGATTGCCGCGCAGGCTCATGCGTCTTCCTGGGCGGCCGCGCCCAGCCCGTGGCGTTCCAGGCGGCGGTACAGCGCGGTGCGGCTCAGGCCCAGGGTCTTGGCCACGCGCGAGATATTGCCCTGGTGCTGGTCGAGCGCCTTGGCGATCATTTGCCGTTCGACCTGCTCCAGCGTCATGCCATCGGTGCCCAGGCCGCGCGCGCCGGCCGCCTCGTCGTGCTGGCCGGCGGCGAGGAAGTCGGCCAGGCCCAGTTGCGGCCGGCCCGCCAGCAGCATGGTGCGTTCCAGCGTCTGGCGCAACTGGCGGATATTGCCGGGCCAGGGCTGGGCCGCCAGCCAGTCCAGCGCCGCCGGCGCCAGTTGGGCATCGGGCAAGCCGTAGCTGGCCGCCAGTTCGGCCGTGATATGGCGCACCAGCAGTGGAATATCGCTGCGCCGTTCGCGCAGCGGCGGCAGGCGGATGGTGATCAGGTTCAGGCGGTAATACAGATCTTCGCGGAATTCGCCGGTCGCGACCAGCTCGGCCAGCTCGCGGTTGGTGGCCGACACCACGCGCACGTCGGCCTGCTCGCTGCGGCTGGCGCCCACCGGCAGATAGCGCTGGTCCTGCAGCACGCGCAGCAGCTTGACCTGGTCGGCGCGGTTCAATTCGCCGATCTCGTCGAGGAAGAGGGTGCTGCCGTGGGCGGCGGCGATATGGCCTTTGCGCTCGCTGCGCGCGTCGGTGAACGCGCCTTTCACATGGCCGAACATCTCGCTCTCGAACAGGGTGGAGGTGATGGCCCCCATATTGATCTTGACCGGCGCCAGCGCGGCGCGCGGGCTGTTGCGGTGGATGGCGTCGGCCACCAGTTCCTTGCCGCAGCCGCTTTCGCCCAGGATCAGCACCGGCGCGCGCGTGGCCGCCACCTGGGCGATGGTGCCCAGCACGCGCAGCAGCTTGGGATGCTCGCCGACGAGGGCGCGGAAATCGTATTTGCCGTCGAGTTCCTGGCGCGAGGGACAGGCTTGCGCCGCCGGCGCGGCCAGCGCCAGCGTCGAGCGCACCAGTTCGGCCAACTGGGTATTGTCCCAGGGCTTGGTGAAGAAGTTGGCGGCGCCGGCCTGCATGCCTTTCACCGCCAGCGCGATCGAACCCCAGGCCGTCATCAGCAGCACGGGCAGGCCGGGCCAGTCCTGGCGGATGCGCGCCAGCAGTTCCAGGCCCTCGGCGCCGCTGGTCTGCAGCGAGAAATTCATATCCTGCAGCACCAACTCGAAGGGCTCGCGCGCCAGCAGTTCCAGCGCCTGGAGCGGATCGTCGCAGCCCTGCGGTTCGAAACCGGCTTGCTTGAGCAGCAGTTGCAGCGACACCAGCACGGCGCTGTCGTCATCGATAATCAGAATGCGGGGCTTGCGCGGAGAATCCATCGATCTTCTTCTATCCTTGCTGGTTTATTCGTAATGCAGGGCCGCCGCCGGATGCAGGCGGCTGGCGCGCCAGCCCGGGTAGAGCGAGCACAGCAAGGATAGCAGATAGATAAGCAGCATCGATAGCCCCGCCGCCGCCAGGAACACCTGCCAGTTCAGGCTTTCGCCCAGCGCGCCGGTGAGCGGCAGCTGCACCAGCAAGGCCAGGCCGGCCAGCATGGCGAGCGAGGACAGCAGCAATTGCTCGGCCATGATCTGGCGGTAGATAGCGGCCGCGCTGGCGCCCAAGGCGCGGCGCAGGCCGATCTCGGGGATGCGCTGGCTGGTGTTCTGCCACAGCACGCCGAACAGACCGAAGGCCACCATCGCCAGCAGGAAGGCGCCAACCACGCTCAAGATGGCGAGCGGGATCATGGAACTGCGCAGCCGGTCCTCGCGCATTTCGCCGAGCGGCTTGATTTCATAGTGCCAGTCATTGCGCAACAGTTTCAATTGGCGTTCCAGGCGCGCTTCGAAAGCGCGCTCGGTGCCGGGGCGTACTTTGAGCAGCACGGTTTCCGGGCCATCCTTGTCGCTCAGGGGCGAGAAACGCTTCAATACATAGTTGACCGGTGCCATGAACTCGCCATGGCTGCGAAAGTCCTCGACCACGCCCACCACGCGGAACGATTTTTCCTCGGCCTTATTCGGGTTGACTTCGACATACAGCTGGCCCAGGGCCGAACGTCCCGGAAACAGATTGTGCGCCATGCGCCGGTTGATCAGCACCGGCGTCATGGCGGCGCCATCGTCCGCAGCCGAAAAGCCGCGGCCTTCCACCAGCTTGACGCCGGCCAGCGCGGCCAGGTCGTCGCTGACCAGCTGGAGATGGCTGTTCTGGGCGCGGCTGCCATCCGGCAGGGCCACCGTGCCGCTCATGCGGGCCGTACGGTAGGGCGAGAAGGTGAGGAAGGCCAGTTGCTCCACTTCGGGCAGGCTCTGCAGGCTGCCGCGCAATTGCGTGTAGATGCCGCTGGCCGGATCGATCGGCGCATTGTCGGACGGCCGGAGCGTCACCGACCACAACGCACGGTGGTCGAAGCCCAGCGGCAGATGGTAGAGCTGGTAGTTGCGCGCGGCAAAGGCGGCGATGGCGAAGACGATGAGAAAGGCGAGCAGAATCTCGGCGCTCAGCATCAGGTTGCGGCTCTTGCGTTTCCAGATCAGTTTGAGCAGATGGCGCAGCATCAGAGGGCTCCTTTCAAAGCGTGGACAGGGTCGAGGCGCGACATTTTCCAGGCTGGCAGCACGCCGGAGAGCACGCCGAAGACCAGGGTAATCAGCAAGCCCCAGCCGAACACGGCCAGGTTGAGGCTGACGCGCAGATAGGGAACCAGTCCCGATAGTTCCAGCCAGTGCAGGGCCAGCGCGGCGCCGCCCAGCGCCAGCAGGCCGCCGGCCAGGCACAGCAGAATATTTTCCAGCACCAGCTGGGCCGCCAGTTGGGCGCTGCTGGCGCCGAAGGCCTTGCGCACGCCGATCTCGGCGCTGCGCTCCTGGATCCGGCCCATATTCAGGTTGACCAGATTCAAGGCCGGCAGCAGCATGAACAGCAGCATCAGTCCGCCTAAGCCGGTCAGCAGGAGATTGCCGCCGCCATCGTCGCCTTCGCGCTGCAGCAGCGTGCGGGCATACAGGTCGGGCTTGCTGTCGGCCCACATCTGCGCCTTGGCCCATTCGCGCGGATCGTCGAAGCTCACTTCGCTGGCAATCTGTTTCACTTCCCGGCGGATGCGCGGCAGATCGTCGACGCTGCGCGCCAGCAGCAGCGCCGAAAAATTGCCCCACATTTGCTCGCGGTACTGGGTGGAAGGGTAGGTCGTGACCGGCACCCAGATATCGGACAGGGCGTTCAGGTGCATGGCGTCTTCCACCACGCCGATCACCGCGAAGCTCTGGCCCGCGCTGCTGAATTTGCGGCCCAGCGGCGCCTCGCCGCCGAACAGTTGGCGTGCGGTGGACTGGTTGATGACGGCGACAAAGCGGCCTTGCTCCACATCGTCGGCCGTAAACAAGCGGCCGGCCAGCAGGCGGAAATTCATGATGCGCCAGTAGTCGGCGTCGGCATGGCGCAGCATCAGTTCGCTGCGCTGCGCGCCCTGGTACACCGACACGCGCTCCGGCATGGTGACCGCCGCGACCGCTTCCACGCCGGGCACCTTCTTCAGGTATTTGTCGATCAGCTTGAACCCGGGCGGCGAGGTGCGCACGCGCTGCTCGGTCGCATCGCTGCCGCGCAGCTCGATCACTTGCAGCATGCGCTCGCTCTTGCCTTCCACGCCGCGCGGATAAAAAGCTTCCTGCGCCAGGGCCGTGACCACCAGCAGCACCACCAGGGTCAGCACGATGCACAGCAGGTTGATGGCGGTGAACAGCTTGCGCCGCATAAAGACCTTGTACGCGGTCAGCAGATAATTTCTCAGCATGGCGTCCCCTTAGGCGACCAGCTGGCCGTCGAACACGCGCACGATGCGGTTCACGCGGCGCGCTTCCTGCTCGTCGTGGGTGACCATGACGATGGTCGTGCCTTCGCGGTTGAGCTTGAGCAGGATGTCCATCACTTCCTCGCCCATCTTGCTGTCCAGATTGCCGGTCGGTTCGTCGGCCAGCAGGACCTGGGGCCGGCCGACGATGGCGCGCGCAATGGCCACGCGCTGCTGCTGGCCGCCCGAGAGCTGGTTCGGATAATGGTCCATGCGTGCGCCCAGGCCCACGCGTTCCAACGCCTCGCGCGCCAGCGCGCGCCGCTCGGCCGCCGAACCGCTGCGGTAGAGCAGGGGCAGTTCCACATTGTCGATCACGCGCAGGTCGTTAATCAGGTGGAAGCTCTGGAAGATGAAGCCGAAGGTCAGGTTGCGCAGGCGCGCCACATCGCGGTCGCGGTAGGAGTTGACCGGCTTGCCGCCGATATGGATGCTGCCCTGGCCGGGCCGGTCGAGCAGGCCGATCAGGTTGAGCAGGGTGCTCTTGCCGCAGCCGCTAGGTCCCATGATGCAGACGAATTCGGACTGCCGCACATGCAGGTCGATATCCTTCAAGGCCAGGGTCTGCACCTTGTCGGTCTGGTAGGTCTTGCTGATTTTTTCCAGTCGTATCATTTCGTTTTCCTTGGATTTAATTGGTGACACGGAAGCTTGCGTATTCCTTGTAGCGGCTGATGTCGGAGACGATCAGGCGCTCGCCGGCCTGGGCGCCGGTGCTGATCTCCACGGCCTTGCCATCGCTGGCGCCGATCTCGACTTCGGTCTTGCGCGCCACGCCGTCGCGAACGAGGAAGACGGCCTGGCGCCCCTTGCCGTTGATGGCGGGACCGCGTTGCGCCACCAGCACGCCGTCGCGGCGGCTGGCGACGATATTGACGTCCACCCGCAGCTTGTTGCGCAGCAGTTGGTGCCGGGGCTGGTCGAGCGTCACCAGCAGCTTGACGGTGCCGTTCTGGATTTCCGGCAGGATGGTCTGCACCTGGCCGGCCAGCAGCAGATTGCCTTGCTCGACCTGCACCTTTTGACCCGGAGCCACGCTGCGCGCGTGGTAATCGGAGAGTGAGGCTTCGACGCGGTAATTGTGCAGGTCCGAAACCTTGGCCACCAGTTGGCCAACGCCGACCGCCGCGCCTTCCTCCTGCGCCAGCCAGGTCAGCATGCCGTCGAACGGGGCGCGCACCTGGGTCTGGGCCAGCAGTTGCTCCTGCTGCGCCAGCTGCTTGCCGAGGATGTTCTTTTGCAGCTGGGCGCCTTCGATGCTGCTGCGCGTGCTGCGTTTGCTGTCCTCGATCTGCTCGCGGTGCTGGCGCAGCTGGATCTCGATGCGCTGCACGTTCAGTTCCGCGGTCAGCATATCTTCGGCCGAGATGCCTCCGGCCTTGCGCAGCATCTGCGAACGCTGCAGCTTGGCGCGCGCGCTTTGCAGGTCGAGTTCCAGCAATTCGATGGCGCTGGTGAGCTGCTTGCGCTTCTGTTCCAGCTCCAGGCTCAAGGCCAGCACGCGGTTTTCCTGCTGCGCCAGTTGTTCCTTCAGACGCTCGGCCTCCAGCTTGACCAGGCGGCTGTCCAGTTCCAGCAGCAGCTCGCCGGTTTTCACCTGCTGGCCGGCGCGCGCATGGACTTTGGCGACCCGGCTCTGCACGGGGCTGGGCAGCAATTCCTCATGCACCGGAATCACCAGACCGGACGCGTTGATGGTGTCGGCGATGCTGCCGCGCTTGATCTCGGCGATAAGCAGGTCGGCGGCCGGCACGCTGGGCGTGACGGCGCGGTTGATGGCCCACACGGCAGCGCAGGCCAGCGCCAGCGCGGCGCCGCCGCCAAGCAGCAGCAGGCGCTTGCGGCGCTGCACGGTGGAAGGGGAGATGGCAAAGTCCATGATCTCGAAGTCGGTTGCAATACAGCCTATATTGCAAGCTCCGTGCCAGCTTTGCCGAAATCGCGTAAAGCCTGCCGTTGCAGGCTTTACGGGAAGCGGGCAAGAAAAAGGCCGCTGCGGGCAATGCCCGTCAGCGGCCAGGGGTGTCCGTTTCCGGGCAGTTTCAGGCGGCCAGCGTTTCGCTGTCGTTGCCGGTATCGTCGTCGCGGTTGAAGACGGCCAGGTCGGTTTCGCCCAGCACGCGGCTGGTGATGGTGCCGGCCGTGATGGAGCCGCTCACATTCAGCGCCGTGCGGCCCATATCGATCAGCGGCTCGATCGAAATCAGCAGGCCGGCCAGCGCCACCGGCAGGTCGAGCGAGGACAGCACGATCAGCGCGGCAAAGGTGGCGCCGCCGCCCACGCCGGCCACGCCGACCGAGCCGACCATGATGATGGCCAGCAGCGGCAGCAGGAAGCCGATGGTGAACGGATCGATGCCGACGGTGGGCGCGATCATCACCGCCAGCATGGCCGGATAGATGCCGGCGCAGCCGTTCTGGCCGATGGTGGCGCCGAAGGAGGCGGCGAAGTTGGCGATGCCTTCCGGCGTGCCCAGGCGCCGGGTCTGGGTCTGCACGCTCATCGGAATCGAACCGGCGCTGGTGCGCGAGGTGAAGGCGAACACCAGCACCGGGAAGATCTTTTTCACGAAGCGCAGCGGATTCAGGCCGCTGGCCGAGATCAGGCCCAGATGCACGCCGAACATCAGGATCAGCGCACAGTAGGAGGCCAGCACGAAGCCGATCAGGTTCAGGATGTCGGCATAACTGGACGTGGCGACCACCTGCGCCATCAGCGCGAACACGCCATAGGGCGTCAGGCGCAGCACGATCGTCACCAGGCGCATGACGATGGTGTGCGCCACATGGATGAAGCGCTCGAAGGCGGCGAATTCGTCCGGCTTTTTCTGCGCGATGCCGGTGGCGGCGATGCCGATGAAGATGGAGAAGATGACCACCGCGATGGTGGAAGTCTTGCGCCCGCCCGTCATGTCGAGGAAAGGATTGGCCGGCAGGAAGCTGATGATCATGCTCGGCAGCGAGATCGCCTGGGCGTCGGGCAGCTTGCCTTGCAGGTAGGCGCCGCGCGCCACTTCGGCCGCGCTCGAAGTCAGGCCGGCGGCGGAGAGGCCGAACAGCTTGGCCATCAGGATGCCGATGGCGGCCGCCACCACGGTAGTCAGCATCAGGATGCCGATGGTGAGGGCGCTGATCTTACCCAGCGAGCTGGCGTTCTTGAGCTTGAGGATGGCGCCGATGATGGACACCATAATCAGCGGCATGACGATCATCTGCAGCAGCTTCACGTAGCCGGTGCCGACGATGTCCAGATACTGTCCGGTGCTGGCGAGAATCGGATTGGCCGCGCCGTACACGGCTTGCAGGCCGGCGCCGAGCACGACGCCCAGGCCGAGGGCGCTGAACACGCGTACCGTGAAGGTGGCGTGGCGCGCCTGCTGGCGGTAGAGGAAGGCCAGGATGGCGACAGCCACCGCCAGGTTGAGGATCACTTGAATAGCCATGGGCACCTTGATTCAGGTTTGCGGAAAGGGTGATTCTATAGTGAATCGGCGGCGGGCGTCTGCCCTGGATCCATCCTTTTTCCGTCTTTTTGCCGCTAACTACCGGCTATTCTCGCTGAGCGCATTAGCTTATGCGCTCACCACCATACGCACGATGGAAATCAGGGTGGCGACCAGCACGGCGACCCCGATCAGGCCGGCGCCGATCACATACAGGGGATTCAGCGCCTCAACGTCCTTGTCGAAGTCGCGCTTGCGGCGCAGGCCGATAAAGGACCAGGCCACGGCAATCATGGTTTCGCCGAAACCGCGCTTGGTGGGAATGGACATGGGGATCTCCTTACAGATTGCTGTGACGATCGCATTTTCTCTTGCTTTCAGGGAAATAAACAGACGCAGAAAGCCGCCAAATCGACCAGATCAGATGAAACCCTCTAAGCCGGGCGGATTTGATCTAGATCAATCTTCATGTGTGAGCAAAGTTGTTACTATGAATCAAGATTTTTGATAGGAGGTAGGTATGAACAAGAACATCAAAGCGTATCTGGTCGGCAGTGGCATCGGTTCCCTGGCTGCGGCGGCCTTCATGATCCGCGACGCCGGCATCCCGGGCAAGAACATCACCATTTTCGAAGAGCTGCCCGTGCCGGGCGGCAGCCTGGATGGCGGCGGCAATGCCGAAGAAGGCTACCGCCTGCGCGGCGGCCGCATGCTCACCACCGATAACTACGAGTGCACATGGGATCTGTTCAAAACCATTCCATCCATCGACCACGCCGGCAAAACCGTGTTCGAGGAAACTCTGGAATTCAACCAGAAGAACCAGTCGCATTCGCGCGCCCGCCTGGTGGACCGCAACCGCTTCAAGCTGTGCGTCGAATCCATGGGCTTCTCGATGAACGACCGCCTGGAACTGCTGCGCCTGACCGAGGCCGATGAGGAAGCCCTGGGCGCCAGCGCCATCACCGACTGGCTGTCGCCGGAATTTTTCGAGACCAAGTTCTGGTATATGTGGGCCACCACCTTCGCCTTCCAGCCATGGCATAGCGCCGTCGAATTCCGCCGTTACCTGCACCGCTTCATGCTGGAGTTCTCGCGCATCGAAACCCTGGCCGGCGTGAAGCGCACCGTGTTCAACCAGTACGATTCCTTCGTGCGTCCGCTATGGCACTGGCTGTCCGACCAGGGCGTGCAGGTGCAGCTGCAATCGCGCGTCACCGACCTGGATATCGTGCAGCAGGACGGCAAGCATGTGGTCACCGGCATCCGCTACCTGCGCGGCGGCGCCGAAGCCACGCTGGCCGTGGGGCCGGACGATCTGGTCTTCGTGCAGAACGCCTCGATGACCGATGCGTCGAGCTTTGGCAGCATGTGCCATGCGCCGGCCAAGCTGACCAAGCGCGATAGCGGCGGCTGGGACTTGTGGGAAAAATTGGCGGAAGGCCGTCCCGAATTCGGCAATCCGGCCGCGTTCAACTCCAGCATTCCGGAAGCATGGTGGGAATCCTTCACCGTGACGCTGAAGGACAGCAAATTCTTCGACGCCATGGAACGCTTTACCGGCAACCGCGCCGGCACCGGCGGCCTGGTGACCTTCAAGGATTCCAACTGGTTCATGTCGGTGGTGCTGGCCTACCAGCCGCACTTCCGCAACCAGCCGCAAGGCGTGAAGGTGTTCTGGGGCTATGGCTTGCATCCCGACCGCGTCGGCAACTTCGTCGCCAAGCCGATGGCCGAGTGCAGCGGCGAAGAGATCCTGCGCGAGCTGTGCGGCCACCTGAACTTCGACTACGACGAGCTGATGGCGGCGGCAAACTGCATCCCATGCCGCATGCCTTACATCACCAGCATGTTCATGCCGCGCGCCCATGCCGACCGTCCGCTGCCGGTGCCGAAGAATTCGCAGAACCTGGCGTTCGTCAGCCAGTTCGTGGAAGTGCCGGAGGACGTGGTGTTCACCGTCGAGTATTCAGTGCGCGCGGCGCAGATGGCCGTGTATGAGCTGCTGAACGTGGAGCGCGAAGTGCCGCCCATCCAGCGCCACGACGATTCGGTGAAAGTGAAGATCGACGCCTTGATCAAGGCCTTCAAGTAAGCGGGGAAGGGCGCCTGCAGCCGCAGGCGCCTTGCGTGCAGTCCGCCGTTTCAGGCGGAATCGCTGTCTTCGGACAGCATGGCGCGCAGCAGCTGCTGCGCCGGGTCTTGCAGCGCGATCAGGTGCAGCAGTTCCAGCAGTTTCAACTCCAGCAGCGCATCGTTGCTGCAGGCATTGCGGTACACATACTCCTGTGCATCCATATAGCGGCGGATCTGTTCTCCCGCATACAGGATGCGCTTGCCGTCGTCGCTCGGCGGCGGATTATCCGTCGCCACATCGCTCAGGCATTTCTCCACCAGTTGGCGGTCGATAAAGAGCAGCATTGCATCGAAGCTGGCGTGCGCGGTAACGCGGTGGCTGACGTTGTAGGTCCCCGGCGACAGGAAGACCATCTGCCCTTCATCGACCACATAGTGCAGGCCCGCGCTGTCGCTGATGAATTGCTGGCCCTGGGCCACATACATGATCAGCGGCGTGCCGATATGGATCGCCTTATTATCCAGATTGTGCTTGAGCGTCTTGCGTAGTATGCAGGAATGCTCGCCCGCCAGGATGGGCGCCACCCCCTCCATTGCATAGAGTTCCGCCTGTGTCGCCTTGAGTGTCACGTCGCTTTCCTCCCTTGGTCTGAAAGCGGCCAACTATACACCCGGCTTCAAGGGCGAAAACACGCACTTTGTAACCGTGCGCGAGGTGGCTTTGCGGCTTTAATCAATACTCAAATTAACTTCGGTGCTTTTGCCGTTTACGTTCAGTTTGCCCTGGCTGATGACGATGGAGGAACGCAGCACGCCTTCATCCATGCGCGCCCAGCCTTCACCTACGATCTTCGTCATGGCGGCCTGGTAGCAGTTCTGTTGCTGCTGCCAGCGCTCCATGGCTGTGCCTTTGATGTTCGGCACGGTATGCACGAAAGCCTGGCACATGGCGCGCGGAATGCCGGCCGGCACGCTGATTTCGATGCGGCCGTCCACTTTTTTCAAGATCTGCTGTATCGACGCCAGATCCTTCTCGCTGGCATCGCGCAAGCCGAAATGGCCCGTCATGCGGGCGCGGAAGTTCTTGTAGCTCAGGCTGAAATCGTCCAGCACGACACGGCTGCCGTGGCGCGCGGCGGAACGCGCCATGGCCATCAGCACGTTGCCGCGCTTGGCGTTGAACGCTTCGATGCTGGTGAAGGCGTTGCTCAGGAAGGCGGCGTCCTTTTCGACCTTGTGCATTTCGGCCAGGTCGAATTTTTCAAAGCGCACGCCGAGGTGCACATCCTCGATGCGCTGGCCGAAAACTTCGACCGAGGCCAGACGGGTATCGGATTGCGAATCGGCCAGCTTGCCGCGCGTGGTGGTGCGTACATTTTGCTGGATGGCGCCGAATTTCAGCTCCAGCGTCGCCAGGGAAAAATAGACCGAGGGAATATCCACCCGCGCATTGCCGAACCACAGTTCGTCCGCGCCGCGCGGACCCGTCGTGCGGATTTCGCGTGGCGCGATGATCAGTTGCGTATTGTCCTGCGCCGACATGGACAGGGTGGGCACGGTAATGACTTTTTCCTTTGCCGGCGCTGGCGCGGCGAAGGCTTGCGGTGCCAGCGCCGCCAGCAGGAAGGTGTTGCGAAGAAGTGCGTGTTTCATGGTTCTCTCTTGATTCTCTGTCGCTTATACAGCGCCGGCCAGTGCGGCGTTGGCGCTTTGCGGATTGAGCTTGCGGCAGACCTGCAGTTGCAGCTCGGTGTCGAGCTGTTCGCAGCGGGCGCGCAGAATGGCCAGTTCGATCAGGTCGGGCGCGCTGAACAGGTCTTTCAACACTTGGCGATACCAGCCTTCGGCCACGGGCGCGCCGGTCAGTTCGCGCGCGCGCAGGTCAATGTGCTCGGCCATGCTGTTTTTGCATTCCAGCGGATCGATGGCGATGCCGAAGTGCTTGTCCATGATTTCGCGCACCTGCTCGCTCTCGGCGCGCGCGAATTTTTTGCCCAGCTTGAAGCTGGCGATGAAGCCTGCGGCCGACAACAGCAGCACGGCGGCGCTGATCACGCCGATGCCGTCCAGCGCGGCGAACACGCCCATGATGAAGAGCAGTGGCATCCACACGCGCAGATACGCGCACAGCACCGAGCGCCAGTGGATCTTGCGCAGATCGTAGCCGGTGTCGTTCTCGCTATTGATGTAGAAGCTTTGCGTCGGGAACAGCGGCAGATACCAGAAATGGCCGAAGCGGGTTTTGACCGCCATTTTGCCGACCTTTTCGACCGCGCCGTAGTTACGTTTTCCCCAGATAAGCAGCATAAAAACCCTTGATTGCAAAATTGATTAATATGCAATCATACCATAGAATTTCCATGGGGAAATTTTATGGATTTTAGTACGGGCTTTGCGGGTCGCTGCTCAACAGCGAGTAACTGAGCAGCGAAATGTATTTGCCATGCTTGATTTCGCAGTCGCGTTGCACGCCTTCCATGGTGAAGTTGAGCGCATCGAGCAGCTTGCGCGAGGCCGTGTTATCGACCTCCACCACGGCGCTGATACGGTGCAGGCCCAGCTCCGAGAAGGCGTGGCGCAGGAAGCCGGCTAGCGCCTCGCGCATATAGCCATGCCCCCAGAATTGCGGCAGCAGCCAGTAACCCAGTTCGGCGCTATGGTGCTGGCGCAGCAGCGAGCTGACGCCGACCGCGCCGAGGAAGGCGCCGCCGGACAAGGCCTCCAGCGCCATCCACTGGCCGCTATCGTTGTCGCGCAGTGACTTGAACCAGGCCATCTGCGCCTGGCATTCCTGCAGGGTGGCGTAAGACACGCCGTAGTGACGGATGACATCGGGATGGGACAGACCGGCAAACACATGGCCGATATCGTCGTCCGTGAAATCCCGCAAGCGCAGGGTTTTCAGTTCGATCATTTTTCTGGGGGAGGAAAAAAACTGCTGGCAGTGTAGCAGACGCACGCTTGGCTTGCCGTCATGAAGCTGTCATCTGGCATCCCTAGAATGCCGTTATCAAAAACACAGCAAGGGATGCAATAATGATGAAGCAAGAGAAGATCGTAGGGTTCCAACTGAAAAACGCCAGCCTGTGCGCGGCCCTGCTGGCCCTGAGCGCCTGCGGCGGCAGCGACAGCATTAACCCGGTCAAGCTGAATACCCTGGACGGCAAGCCCGCCATGGTCGTGGCCCACCGTGGTGCCAGCGGCTATATTCCGGAAGAGACGGTGGAGGCCTATGCCAAAGCCATCGAGATGGGCGCCGACGCCATCGAGCCGGACGTCATCAGCACCAAGGACGGCGTGCTGATCGCCCGCCACGATCCGAATCTGGCGTACAGCACCGACGTCGCCTCCCATCCTGAATTCGCGGCGCGCAAGCGCACCGTGAATGTCGATGGCGAGGTGCAGGAAGGCTGGTTCGCCAGCGACTTCACGCTGGCCGAGATCAAAACCCTGGGCGGCACCTCCACCGACGCCGAACGTCCGCAGCAGTTCAACGGCAAGTACAAGATCGCGACGATCCAGGAAATCGTCGACATGATCAAGAAGAGCGGCCGCACCATCACCATCTACCCTGAGACCAAGAATCCGACCTTCCACCGCCAGCTTGGCCTGCCGCTGGAAGACAAGCTGCTGGCGCTGCTCTCCGCCGCCGGCTGGAACGATGCCAGCGCGCCGGTCTTCATCCAGTCCTTCGAACCGGGCAGCCTGAAATACATCCGTAGCAAAGGCTCGAAACTGAAGCTGGTGCAGCTGATCGACGCCGATGACGTCGACCTGAAAACCGGCACGCTGACGTTCGCCGCGCCGTATGACCGTCCCTACGACTGGGCACTGGCCGGCGACAAGCGCCTGTTCAGCGCCATGGTCACGCCGGCCGGCCTGGCCGAGATCAAATCCTATGCCGACGGTATCGGCCCATGGAAGCGCTACATCGTCAGCGTCAAAGGCACGGTCGGAACGGACGGCAAGGTGGCGGACGTGAACGGCGACGGCAAGGTGAACGAGGCCGACGCTGTGACCCTGCCGGCCACCACCCTGGTCAGCGACGCCCACAAGGCGGGCCTGTTCGTCCACCCCTATACCTTCCGCAACGAGAAGCGCCGCCTGGCCAGCGACTACAAGGGCGATCCGAAAGCCGAATACAAGCACTTCTATGCCCTGGGCGTGGACGGCCTGTTCTCGGATTTCGCCGACACCGCCTTGCAGGCGCGCAGCGACTACTTCAAGGAAATCGGCTACAACAACTAAGCCGCAGCCTTATGCCGCGTCCTCAGGCTCTTCATCGTCGAGCCAGAGCACGCGGCCGTTGCCGCTTTCGTTGAGGCGGCCCTGCAAGGCGAGGGCGTCGGCGGCGGGCAGGCTGAAAGCCAGGGTCACGCTGTCGCCATGGCTGACGTCGAGCAGGCTGGCCTGGGCCAGCTCCAGCTCGCGCCGCAGCATGCCCTCCATCGCGTAAGGCACCACGCAGCGCAGCTGGCGCAGTTTGACGATGGCGACTTTCTCCGCCTGCAGCAAGGCTTGCGCCACGCTGTCGGTATAGGCGCGCACCAAACCACCCGCGCCGAGCTTGACGCCGCCGAAGTAGCGCACCACCGTCGCCAGCACGCCTTCCAGGTCCTGGTGGCGCAGCACATCGAGCATGGGGCGGCCAGCGGTGCCGCTTGGCTCGCCGTCATCCACCGCCGCCGACTGTCCGCCGGCGAGCAAGGCCCAGCACACATGGGCCGCGCCCGGATGCTGGGCGCGCAAGCCTGCCACCACCGCCTGCGCGGCGGCGCGGTCGCTCATAGGCTGGACGCAGGCGATGAAACGGCTTTTCTTGATCAGCAGCTCGTGGTGGACGGCTGCGCTTATTGTTTGAGGCATTGCTGTTGCGGTTTATGGTTCCGGAATTTCGCGCATAGCATACCACCTCGCGTCAACGGTCTGCCGTGCGCCTGCTAGCCCAGCAGCCCATGCTGGTGTGCATAGACATGCAGACGCCGTTCCAGGTCGGGCGCCAGGCGGCTGAATTCCGCATTCAGCGCGTTCAGGCGCATGGCGCTGCGCGCCTCGTTTTCGGCGAATAGCGGCCGGCGGTAAAGGCGCTCGCGGCGTACCGCTTCATTGGGCAGGCTGGGGCCGAACAGCAGCTTGCGCGCGTCGAGCAGCAGGCGCAGCGCGCGCGTGGCGCCCATGGCCATCAAGCCGTCCTGCGCCAGCTTGTAATGATCGGCGGCGGCGCCGCCGAAATAGTGCTGCATACCGCCGCGCAGCACCGCCCCCAGCAGCGTGCTGGATGCGTAATAAAGCTGCTGCGGATGATTCAAGCCTTCGATGCCGGTCGCGTCCTGCCGTACCTGGTACAGCAGCGCCGCCCACATCTGCGCCTGCGGATTGGCGGCGATGGCGTGGCCGCGGGTACGGCCATGGCGGCGCGCCTCGATGCTGGCGCGATAGCCGCCTTTGCAGGGCATGCACAGGCCGCCCGTGCGCTCGGCGGTCGAGCCCAGAATCAGGGCGCCGCAAATGCGGCAGGGAAGGCGCTCGTTCATCGTGGCGGCCGGTGTTCCGCGCGGTCACGCATTGTCAGTGCTGCGGGTTACAGGCTTGCCCATGTCTCAGTCTTAGCAGTTTGACGAGGTTAATCAGCCTGGAAAAGATCTGCGTGAATTTCTGCTGAACCTCAAGGTTGCCGGCCCATGCAAAAGCGGCTGGCAGGGCTTCGTAATGAGCGAGTTCGGAGGTGCTCGGTAGCAAGGCCTTGAAATTGAGCAGGTATTGCGTCTTCACGCAGGCGAACTTACTGAAGTGCTCGTGCCCGGTTTTGCGCCATAGAATGCTGGACAAGCCGATGTCCACCAGGACCAGGGCTGCATAGATGCCAGATGCTTCGCGCTTGAGCTGCATTTTGCGGATGGCCGCTGGGGACGGCAGCCCCTGGTAAGGTGGCGTATCGTCGTTGTAGTCTAATCCCGGATAGATTTCGAGCCGCTGATCGAGGTTGGGCAGCCCTGCGATTGCCAGCAGCGCTGGCAACTGCTGCAAAGCGTCGGTGACGGTGGCGGCAAAATCCGCATCCATCGTTTCCGGGTATGCCAGCATGTCCAGTGCCTGCTCAAGCTGAAGTAAGGACAGCTCTGCCATCATTTCCACCTGCTTCGCGATGTTGCAGTAGCTTTTGTATTCATATTCCTTGATGCCCGCGTTCATGCGCAGAATGGCAAGCTGTGTCTGCTGGCTTTGCGCCAGCAAATCAGGCAGGTCATCTATCCAGGGCGGTAGACCAGCTTCATTGGCGATTTTGGCCAGGACAGCGCATGCCTCTGCGGACAAAGGCGCTTCTATAACGTCCTGCGTCACGTCGTGCCACGGCTCTTCCTGACAGGCGTGGAAGAGGTCAATGGGAAGCGTCCTTTGATCCTTGAGTCGGCTGAACGGAACTGCGGCCCGGCGGTAGGCATAGGCGATCAGGCGTGAGCAAAACTGCGTCGTGTCGCCATCTTTCTCGGCTCCGAAAAAGGTGCTGAAACGGTAAAGCTTGGAATAGTAGCTTTTCGCGGCGCGGGTAATAGCGTGGATCGCGACAGGAGACAAGCGCGGGTTGCGATAGACGGCAAAGCTGTCGGCTTCGTCCTGTCCGAACTTCAATGCGTCGCTGGCGACTTCATAAACCACGCTGTGGCCGTCAGCGTGGATGACCAGGCCGTCGCCCATGCCCAGCATGACATGTGAATGCCCGGAGCTGGGGATTTCAGCGCGGGCGGAACCGCCGCCCCGTATCGACGCCAGTACGCGCTGCCCATTGATATTGACATAGCGCTTCAGATTCCCGTGCAGCTTGGCCGGATTGCTTCGTACCAAAACAATGTCGCCCGCTTCGATCGATAGATTCCTGAAAATCGGAGGCCCCGTCCGGTTCTCATCGGCCATGATATCCCCCTAAAGGTGATTAAGTGGATTACAGCTTACGGCGCTTGGCTGGGGAAAGCACCAAGCCGCAATGCAAGTTGTCGCGCGATTGCACCATTTGGTCATTCCCGGATTACCTTGTATGCAAATTGTGTTTCCGCTAAGATCCGCCAGTTTCGAAATGAAGCACCTTCTCTGGAAAGGCAATGGAAATACTTTGAAATATCTCTTCTCGATACTGGCGATATTGGCTTCCGCGAACGTGTGTGCAGCGGAATGGCAGCCCTCCGCTGGACATGTGCAATTGCCGATCTGGCCGGGCGCGATCCCCAACGCGCAAGCTGCTCCTGGCCCTGAAAATGAAACGGCCCTGCAGGAAGAGCGGCTCATTGCTGGTCGGCCGTGGCTGGGAGTGAAAAATGTCATCCGGCCCACGATGACAATTTATCCGCCAACTGGCGTCAATACCGGTGCTGCGGTGCTGGTTTTTCCCGGCGGCGGTTATCGCATGCTGGCCATCGATCTTGAGGGCACGGAGGTTTGCGACTGGCTCACATCAATCGGCGTTACCTGCGTGCTTTTGAAATATCGCGTCCCCGGTTCGGGCCCGCATTGGGATATGGAGCGGAATATGCGCGTTATTCCGAAGGTGCATACGGCCTTGCAAGATGCGCAGCGAGCCATGGGCCTGCTGCGCCACCGCGCGGCCGAATGGAATATCGATCCGAACAAGATCGGGGTGCTTGGGTTTTCGGCAGGCGGCCACCTGGTTGCGGCAATCAGCACCCACCCCAAGCGTATTTACCAGCCTGTCGATAAGGCGGACAATGAAAGCTGTCGTCCCGACTTTGCCGTGTCCCTGTATCCCGGGCATATGTCGGCAAACTATAGGCAAGACCTTTCGCGGCTGAACCCACGCATTCGCGTCACCAGCCAAACGCCGCCGACCTTCCTGCTGCATGCGCAAAACGATCCCATCGATCCGGTGGAGTTTTCCCTGCTTTATTATGCGGCGCTGAGAAAAGCGGACGTGCCGGTCGAGATGCACTTGTTTGCTGAAGGCGGGCACGCATTTGGACTGCGTCCAACCAAGCAGGCGATCACCAAGTGGCCGCTGCTGGTAGAGACGTGGCTGCGCACGCTTGGGGCTATTCCGGAGAAATAAGTAGAGCGGGACTTCATAAGTCCCGCGCCGAGGATGGCGCAAACAAAAAGGCTTACGCGCCGAAGCGGGTAAGCCTTTTTGGTGCTGCTGTATTCGTGGTAGGCCGTGCGGGATTCGAACCTGCGACCAACGGATTAAAAGTCCGCTGCTCTACCAGCTGAGCTAACGACCCGAAGGACCGGCATTGTACAAGATCCCTGGCCGAAGTCAAGCAGCAGCGCGGCAGCGGTCCCCGCGAATGCTCTAAGATGGCGCATGGAAGAAAAATGCTGCCCCCTTTGCGGCCGGCCTCTGGGCGCCTTCAATATCGACCGCCACCACCTGATCCCCAAAACCTTCAAGGGCAAGGAACAGTTCGAGGTCCACAAGATCTGCCATCGCAAGATCCACTCGGTGCTGACCGAGCGCGAACTGCTGCGCACCTACCATACCTAGGAAGCGCTGCGCGCTCATCCGGAAATCCAGGCCTTTATCGCCTGGGTGGCGCGCAAGCCGCCCGAGTTTTATGTGCGCACCGAAACCTCCAACGCCAAGCGGCGCTAGCCGGTGAACATTGGTGAATTTATGCAGCCGCGCGCGAACTAGAATGAGTCTGGGAAAGGCTTGTTCGAAGGAGGGCGATCATGGGACTATCCAATGGCTATGGCGTGGTGATCGGGCAGAAGACCAAGTACTACCGCGACCCGCCCGACAACTACGGCCGCTACTATCACGGCAACCTGAACATCCAGACCCCGGCCGGTGAATATCATTGCGCAATCGATGTCGATCCCAAGGCCATGCCCGACGGCATACAGTGGCGCGTGGTGCGGCTGCGCGCCGCCGATTTCGCACCGATCAAGGCCTTGGCCGATGGCTGGCACGGTCTGCCGTCGAATGCCGTTTCCGGGGCGCTCGACTATATCCGGGCGCAGGCGCTGCATCCGCCGTTTCTGATCTGGTATGTGGTGTACAGCGGCTGGCTGGCCAAGCTGCTCAACTTCCTGCGCTGGAATCCGCCGTGGAAGAGCGGCACCGGCATCCAGGCGCTGACCGATCTGGAGGCGGTGATCGGGCAGGGCGTGCGCTTTTATATGTTCGGCGAACCGTTCAACAAGGGGCTGGGCGTGCACAATATCCACCAGAACCAGGGCGACCCGGTCGGCAGCGGCCACGATGCCGAAAACGCCATCTGGCAGGACGGCGCCACCATCATTGAAACCGCCAGCGGCGAATTCATCGGCTTCCTGAATAAATTCAAAACCCAGGCCTTCGCCACCGATAACCTCGGCCACCCGCGCTGGGTGTTCTGGCCATGGCATAAGGTGAAGCTACATTACACCTGAGTGGCCAGTGTTTAGGGATAATGTTGACGCGTATGGATAACCGTTACTATCTCTATGGCTGTTGTGGTAACGCTATAGACGATAAGGTAATTCGGATGCACGACCAGTTCGCGCGTGCCAGCAACTCGGCCGAGGCGGTATAAATAGGGATGGTATGGAAGCTGAGTGACGATCCGATCTATGTCGCCATATAGATTCGCAGCGGCTTGCGGATTGCGCTGCGCAATATACTCAAGAATGGTGCTAAGGTCGGCAAGCGCCTCAGGGCGCCAGAGGATCGGAAGCACGGGTACGTTGTTTCTCGTCGATCAGTTCCCTCAGCTTCGCCATTGCCAGATCATGGGGAATCAATGGACGCTGGTCGGCCAGTGAGGTTTGAACCTTTTCCCGGTACCATCGATCATAGGCATCCGCCTCTTCTTGCGTGGCGAACTCCGATTCGATAGGCGATAGGTTTGTGCTCATAATTCGTTCATTATACGCCCGCTTATGGCGTCACTGGTTTTGGAAGGTTCCTTCCTGCCGCGCCGGATCAGCCAGAAAACCGGCAGGCTGGCGGCGCCCAGCACCAGTGACCAGATGAAGGCTTCGCGGCCCATGCCGTACAGTGCCCAGACCGAGAAGATGCAGGTCATGGCGGCGCTGAATAGCAGCAGCACCGGCAAGGCGGCCTTGGCGCGCAAGGCGCCGCGCTTCCATAGCTTGAAGATGGCCACGCCGCCGACCAGATACAGCGGCATGCTGGCCGCCGTCACCACCATGGTGAGGAAAGCGAAGCCTTCGGCCAGCGAGCGGCTGTAGTTCATCACCACCATGGTGCTGGCCAGCACGCCGATCAGCAGCAGCGACCAGAAGGGCGCGCCATGCCGGTTGGGTCTTTTCAGCAGGGCGGGAAACATGCCGTGCGTGGCGAAAGAGGCGGTGACTTCGCCCGCCAGCATGGTCCAGCCATTGAGCGCACCCAGGCCGCTGATGATGACGGCAATCGCCAGCCAGCGCCCCGTGCCTGGCTGCCAGAAGCGGTTGAACAGATCGGCGTAAGGCGCGTTCGATTGCGCCAGCTCCGCCTGCGGCAACAGCAGCAGCGGCACGGTGCAGACGGAGACGTACACCACGGCCGCGATCAGCGTGCCGGCGATGGTGGCGCGCGGGATGGTGGTTTCGGGATCGACGACCTTGGTCGCGGGCAGGGTGGCGCACTCCACGCCCAGCATGGCGAACAGGGCGATGGTGCCTGCCGCCGCGGTGGCGTCCAGCGTGAGCGGAGTGGAGGGCAGGTGCGCGCCATAGGCCGAGCTGTCGGTGAACAGCACCCAGCCGCCCAGCAACACCACCGCGCCCATGGGCAGCAGCTTGAGCGCGGCTGACGCCAACTGCACCCGTCCCGACAGACGCGCGCCGCTCAGACTGACCAGCACGAAGAACCAGATCACGGCCAGCGCCGTCGCCGGCTGCAGCAGCGGCATGGCGGTAAGAATGGGGAAGAGCGTGCTCAGATAGCCGACGATGCCGATCGCCAGCGCGGCGTTGCTGATCCAGATCGACGCCCAGTAGCACCACATGACGAAGAAGGCGGTGCCGGAACCGAAGCAGCGTTTGGTATAGCCGTAAGGCCCGTCCTCATGCGGCATGGCGCGCGCCAGGTGGGCGAAGACGTGGGCGATGAAGAGGCAGCCGATCACGGTGATGGCCCAGCCGCTGAAGGAGTTCAGGCCATGCGGCGCCAATGCGGCCGGCAGCATGAAAATGCCCATGCCGATCATATTGCCGACGATGAGGGCGGTGCACATCCAGAAGCCCAGCGGCTTGTCGGACTTGGTCGTAGCGGGGACGGGCGAGGCTGGAGCGGTCGGCATGATTTGGCTCTCGGCTTGAAAGACTGTACTGTTGCATAAATTTCAGCAAAAGACAAAACCATATCCGGAGCGCCTCTCCTATAATGCCGCCAATAGCATATGGAGTAAAAACATGACCTACGAAGAATACCTGGATGAAGTGACCACGCTGATCGTGGAAAAATACAATCTGGCCGATGCGGCCGCGATCAAGCTGGTGGTCGCTGCGCAGGACGCCGAATTTTTCGTCAAGCACGACGACGATAAGAAGTTGCGCAATATCGACCAGGCGCATAAGGACGCCAAGACCATTTACGACGCGTCCCTGGGCAAGAAGAAAAAATAACCGCGCCGGGCAGTGGAGTATGATCGTCGCACCATCATTGCGCGCCGAGGACGATCATGCCTGTCTCCCTTACGATTGCGAAGAATGAACAGCTCACGCTGGAGATGCTGTCCAATCTGGTGAACCGCCATGGCTGCATCACCGGCGCGACCGGCACCGGCAAGACGGTCACCCTGCAGAAGATCGCGCAATCGCTGTCCGATATCGGCGTGCCGGTCTTCATGGCCGACGTCAAGGGTGACTTGTCCGGCATCGCCAAAGCGGGCGCGCTGAGCGAGAAGATGGGCCAGCGGCTGCAGGCCTTGCAGCTGGAGGCGCCGCAATGGGCCGGTTGCCCCGTCACCTTCTGGGACGTGTTCGGCCAGCAGGGCCACCCGGTGCGGGCCACCGTCTCCGACCTTGGACCGCTGCTGCTGGCGCGCATGCTGAACCTGAACGATACGCAGGAAGGCGTGCTGCAGCTGGTGTTCCGCATCGCCGACGATAACGGCCTGCTGCTGCTCGACACCAAGGACTTGCGCGCCATGCTGCAGCATGTGGGCGACCATGCGGCCGACTACAAGACCAGCTACGGCAATATCAGCGCCGCCAGCGTCGGCGCCATTCAGCGCGGCCTGATCGCCATCGAGGAGCAGGGCGGCGACCAGTTCTTCGGCGAGCCGATGCTGAACATCGACGACCTGCTGCAAACCGATGCGCAGGGCAAGGGCGTGGTCAACATTCTGTGCGCCGACAAGCTGATGAACGCGCCGCGCATCTATGCCGTTTTTCTGCTGTGGATGCTGTCCGAGCTGTTTGAAAACCTGCCCGAGGTGGGCGATGTGGACAAGCCCAAGCTGGTGTTCTTCTTCGACGAAGCCCACCTGCTGTTTGCCGAGGCGCCCAAGCCCCTGCTGCAAAAGATCGAGCAGGTGGTGCGCTTGATCCGCTCGAAAGGCGTGGGTGTTTTCTTCATCACGCAGAACCCGCTCGACATTCCCGACACGGTGCTGGGCCAGCTCGGCAACCGCGTCCAGCACGCGCTGCGCGCCTATACGCCGCGCGACCAGAAAGCGGTGAAGGCGGCGGCCGAAACCTTCCGCCCCAATTCGGCACTGGATATCGCGCAGGTGATCTCGGAGCTGGGCGTGGGGGAAGCGCTGGTGTCCTTCCTGGACGAGAAGGGCGTGCCGCATGTGGTGCAGCGCGCCTTCATCCTGCCGCCGGCCAGCCAGCTTGGCCCCATCGACGCCGGCGAGCGGCAAGCTGCCATGGCGGCATCGGTGGTGGCTGGCGTATATGAAAAAACGGTAGACCGCGAATCGGCCTATGAAAAGTTGAGCGGCCGCGTCGCCGCCAGCGCCACCGTCCGCACGGCAGATGACAGTCCTGCGACGGCAGTGGAGCGTGACGTGCCTGCAGGCCGAGGCACGCCCGCCGCGCAGCAGGACGGTGCCGCCACCGGCGAAGGCGGCTCCTTGTTCGGCGATGTGCTGGGCGGCCTATTCGGCAAGACTAGCAAGCGCGAGACGGCGGTGCAGGCGCTCGTCAAATCGGCTGCGCGCAGCATCGGCTCCCAGGTCGGCCGCGAAATCATCCGCGGCGTGCTGGGATCGATTTTGAAAAGGTGAAATCAGGCGGCGCGTGCCAACGGCGCCGCCAAGGCCAGTGCTTTCGCTTGCTGGCCCGGCAGGCGGCCGGTGTTGCCGGTCTTGGCCAGGTCGAGCTTGAAGACGGCGACGGCGTGGGTCAGGCCGGCAGCTTGTTCTTCCAGCGAGGCGGCGGCAGCGGCGGCTTCCTCGACCAGGGCGGCGTTCTGCTGCGTCACCTGGTCCATTTCGCAGATGGCCTGGTTGATCTGTTCGATGCCGGCGCTTTGTTCCTCGCTGGCCGTCATGATCTCGCCCATGATGACATTGACGTTGCTGATGCTCTGCAATACCTCGTCCATCGTGCTGCCGGCTTGATCGACCAGTTGCTCGCCCTTGTTCACATGCGCGACCGAGTCGCTGATCAGCGCATTGATTTCCTTGGCGGCGGAGGCTGAGCGCTGCGCCAGATTGCGCACCTCGGCCGCGACGACGGCAAAGCCGCGACCCTGTTCGCCGGCGCGCGCCGCTTCCACCGCCGCGTTCAGCGCCAGGATGTTGGTCTGGAAGGCGATGCCTTCGATGACGCTGATGATGTCCACCACCTTGCGCGAGGAGGCGCTGATGGCGCCCATGGTTTCCACCACCTGGCCGACGGCCGCGCCGCCGCGCGTGGCGGTTTCGGAGGCCGACATCGCGAGTTGATTGCCGCGGCGCGCGTTCTCGACGTTCTGCTGCACGGTGCTGGCCAGTTCCTCCATCGAGGAGACGGTTTCTTCCAGCGAGCTGGCTTGCTGTTCGGTGCGGCTGGAGAGATCCAGATTGCCGTTCGCGATTTCCGACGAGGCCGAGGCGATAGTGTCGGCGCCGCCGCGCACATGACCGACGATGTTGACCAGGCTGTCGTTCATTTCCTTGAGCGCCTGCAGCAGCTGGCCCGTTTCATCGGTGGAGCGCACTTCGATGCGGCTGTCCAGATGGCCGGCGGCCACCCGCTGCGCCACTTGCACCGCCTGCGAAATCGGGCGGGAGATCGAACGCGTAATGGTCCAGGCGATGGCGATGCTCAAGGCGACAGCCAGGGCCGAGAAGCCGAGCATCAAGCTCATATTGCTCTCGTAGGATTGTTCGGCCGTCGTTTCGTCGCGCTGGCTCTTCTCTTTTTGGAGGGCGCGGAAGTCGTCAATGACTTCTTGCCATGTAGAGCTGGCGGGAGCGGCTTTGTACAGCAGGAGCTGAAGCGCGTCTTCGCGGCTGGTTTTGCTCAGGTTCAGGAACTGGTCGTTCAACTGGCGCGCAGCCGCCTGATGTTGCTTGATCTTGGCCACCAGCGCCTGGCCCGCCGCATCCAGCGGCATGGTTTGCAGGGTTTCGAAAGCCGCATTGTATTTTTGGCGCGCCGTATCGATTTTCGCCGCTTCGCGCTTGGCGGTGTCCTCGTCCTGCAGCAGGGCCAGGGTGCGGATCACGCGCGAAACCACGTGGGTGGATTCCGACATGGTCTGCAGCAGTTCCATCTTCTTGATATTGATATCGACGATGTTGTGCAGGGTCTTGTTCGAGTTGCGCATGCCTTGAATACCGCACAACATGACGCCGAGCAGCAGCGCCAGCACGATGATATAGCCGCAACTGATACGGGTGCCGATTTTTAGATTGCCAATTTTCATGAGAACGTTTCCTAGTGTTGTCTTGCGCATGTGTCGGGATGGTGCGACCTGGAATGCCGGCGCGGATGTTGCCAGCTCAGGTAAGTGCCACCGAAACGAAGAGCGAACGCGGCACTATGAAATTCCCGGCGTGGTTTCGGACGAGAAATTAGAATTTCACACAAGAAATGTGGAAATTGGTGAGAATTTTACCGTGAGAACTCTCGCAAAAAACAGCGGAGCGGAAATTTCTTGCGCAATTTATGCGATTTGTTGCAAAAAATATTAGCAGCTAAACCTTTAAGCTGACTTTCCGAAAATATTCCAGGCCATTCCGCGGCCTTTTCGCTGCACCGGACAAATTGCAGCCGGACCTCTTGTGATTTTTCATTTATACTCCAATTGGAGTATATAAGGAGGATAAATGAAGATCGTCAAGATCAAGTCAAAGCTGCCTGACACGGACAAGGTCACAGTGAATCTGGGGTTGGTGGACCTTGCGCAGATGGATCTGCTGGTCGGTGAGGGCTTTTACACCAACCGCACCGACTTCGTCCGCACGGCTATTCGCAACCTTTTGCAGCAGCATGCGGAGGCGATCCGCCAGACCGTGCTGCGCAAGCGTTTTGTGACGGGATTGCAACGCTATTCCCGCGCCGAACTGGAACGCGTCGTGGCGGCTGGCGAACAGCTGGAAATCCATGTGCTCGGCCTGGCCACGGTGGACGACGATGTCACGCCGGAACTGGCGCGTTCGGCCATTGCCTCGATTCAAGTACTTGGCGCGTTTATCGCGTCGCCCGCGGTCAAGGACGCGCTAGCCGACCGCCTTCACACTTAGAGAACGGACAGCATATGAAACCCTTTGAGCAATTTCTCGGGCAGATGATGGAAGCGGCACGCCTGGCCCAGGCGAAAGATCCACAGGCGGCCACCGAAGTGATCCAGAAGGCGCTCAAGGCCGCCGGCCTGCTGCCAGGCCAAGCGGCGCCAGCGGCGGACGATGCCGCGCCGGAGCTGATCGACCTGAACGCGTTGCCCGAGTGGGTGCGCAAGGCGCGCGGCGGGGCTACCGCCGACGGCATGCCGAAACCTGCACGGCGCGCGCGTTGGAATGTGCCGGGACGCAAGCGCAGCCGTGCTCCGGCCCATGACCCGCGCGCGCCCGGCGAATTTACGCAAGGCTCGTTCCAGGCCAGCGCCGGCAGCCGCCATTACAAGCTGTATGTGCCGTCCACGCCGGCCAGCGGACCGCGTCCGCTGATCGTGATGCTGCACGGTTGCACGCAAGACCCCGACGACTTTGCGGCCGGCACCGCCATGAATGCGCTGGCCGAGCAGCATGGCTGTCTGGTGCTCTATCCGGCGCAGGATCGCAGCGCCAACGCCTCGCTGTGCTGGAACTGGTTCGAGACGCCGCACCAGCAGCGCGACGGCGGCGAGCCGTCCCTGATTGCCGGCATGACGCGGGAGGTCATCGAACGCTGGGGGGCGGACCCGCAGCGCGTCTACGTGGCCGGCTTGTCGGCGGGCGGTGCGATGGCCGCGATCATGGGCGCGGCCTATCCCGAGCTGTACGCGGCCGTCGGCGTGCACTCCGGCCTGCCGGTCGGCAAGGCGCGCGACCTGATCACCGGTTTGGCGGCGATGAAGAAGGGGGCGACGGGCAAGGGCAGGGCGGCGGGCAAGTTGCGCCAGCGGGTTCCCGTGATCGTGTTTCATGGTGACCGTGATGAGGTGGTCCATTGCGGTAACGGCGAGGCGGTGCTGGAGCAGTTTCTGCATGCGGCGCCGGCCTCGCGCGACGATGCGCTGCGCCGCACGCAGGAACGCGATGGCGACGTGAGATACACGAAGACGGCCATGCTCGACCGCTCAGGCCGCTCCGTTGCGGAATACTGGGAACTGCATGGGGCGGGCCATGCCTGGTCGGGTGGCAGTCCGGCTGGCTCGTACACGCATCCGGCGGGACCCGATGCGTCCGCCGAAATGTTGCGCTTCTTTCTCGGCCAGACAGGATGACGGAAAGCTGGACCGTAACCATCATTTTGTCACTACTCAATAGAAAGTAGCGCGCGATTGCAATTCAATACAGGAGTGCACACTCACCGGCAGCGCTAGTGCGAACACTGTTGACCTTGCTGATCGGAAACGAAATACTTGCTCTTCCGAACCTTTTTTATGGCAGCGCGACATGGCAACCGTTACCGAAGTGAAAAGCACCACCCCCTCTGGCCTCAACCACATTGACGCGCTGTTGGGCAATTTGCCGAACTGGAATTACCTTACCTCTGGCGGAAATAACCTGTATTACACCTTCTCGGTGGCGGGCGGCCTCGAAACCGGCAACAGCGCGATCCTGAGCGCGCCGCAGGTTTTCAGCGTCGCCCAGCAGGCCGCCACGCGCACTGCATTGAACTATCTGGCGCAAATCACCGGTATCAAGTTCACTGAAACCAATGACACGGGCTTGGCGCAGATCCACATGGCCAACGCCAACATCAATGGCAGCAATACCACCGGGCTGGACAGCTCGCGCTACAGCTACTCCTACGACGGCAACAATAATGTCACCAAGTTCACGGCCGCCACCTACGTCTATCTGGACAACGCCGAATGGGCCGGCATGAACGCCAATCTCACGCCCGGCACGCAAGGCTATGAAACGCTGCTGCACGAGCTGGGCCACGCACTGGGCCTGAAGCACTCCTTCGATGGCGTCATCCGCTTGCCGGCAGCCACGGACAACACCGCCTACACGCTGATGTCCTACACCCATGCCGGCGGCGCGCATGCGACCTTCGGCGAATACGATCTGGCGGCCCTGAAGTGGCTGTATGGCGGCGATGGCCTGGGCGGCGCCCTGGGCGTCAACTCCGTCGGCGGCGGTCGCTACATCACCGGCACCAGCCAGGCCGATACGCTGACCGGCGGCGGCGCCAACGATATGCTGGAAGGCGGCGCGGGCAACGACATTCTGGACGGCGGCGCCGGCATCGACACTGCCTTCTACAGCGGCGCGCGCAGCACCTACAAGGTGACGCAGACCGGCGCTTCGCTGTGGCAGGTGAGTGGCCTGGAAGGCACGGACACCTTGAAAAATATCGAACAACTGCGCTTCAGCGACGGCACCGTTGCCATCGGCAGCAGCACGCCGATCGCGCCTACGCCGCTGGTGGATACCGTCGCGCCGGTTCGTCCGACGCTGGTGTTCACCAAGGATGGTTTGGCCACGGCCAGCGGCAACCATCCCACCTTCAGCGGCGTGGCGGAAGCGGGCGCCAAGGTCGAAATCTTCAACGGCAGCGCCAGCCTGGGTGTAGGCAAGGCGGCGGCCAATGGCAGCTGGAGCATCACGCCCGTGGCGCTAGCCAACGGCAATTACCACGTGACGGCGCGCGCCACCGACGCGGCCGGCAATGTGTCGGAAGCCTCGCTGGCGAAGGACTTTGCGGTATCGAGCGTGCGCAACCTGACCGGCACGGCGGGCGCCGACCGGCTGGTGGCGACCAGCGGCGGCAACTACATCGACGGCGGCGCCGGTACCGACACGGTGGTGTATTCGGGCGCGCGCGCCAACTACTCGGTGGAGAAGACCGCCTACGGCTTCAAGGTGACGGACCTGTTTGGCAATGGCGGCAGCGATCTGCTGGTGCGTGATGAACGCATCCAGTTCAAGGATGTGATCATGACGCTGGATAACACCGGCATTACTGCGCAGGCCAGCAGCGTCAGCAAACTGTCCTTTGACCAGGCGGCGGATGCTGGCGTGAAGCTGGTCGGCGTCCATCACCACGGCAACTGGCATATGCACGACTGGGAATAAACATACCCTGCGCCCTGGCTCGCTTTCGGGTAAGGGCGCGTCTGCGCTGTCCCAGCGCCGGTCATTTATGAATTTCTATGCTGGCATGTTCAGGGCGGATATGGCCTCGGGGCGTGATGATGGCCCCACAGAGTTTGGCGCCGTCCTTGAACTTGGTTTTTGCCGAGAAATTGACCCAGACCCGGCCGAAGCCGCATTTAGCGTCTCCGCGCTTGCGCCACATCTTGCCGTTCGGTAGTTCCGCCCAGGCCGCAAATTTGCCGTTGCAGCTATGGCCTTCAAAAATATCGGCCGCCACGCCGACCTTGTCGACGTACAAGCCCTTGCTGTTACCGAATGCCGAAGTGCAGACCATGGCAAAGTCGCCATCCAGCTGGCTTTGCGTGCATCCTTGCGCGCTGGCTGTGGCTGGCGCGAGCAGCCAGAGGGCGGCGAACGTTGCCATGGCGCTTATGAGCTGCCTTGCGCGTGCAGGCCTCAGTGGCGGGGAGGGGGCAGGCAGCGTTCGCCGTGAACTCGGCCGATCCGACGCCGATAAATGCTGATACACAATCGAGATATCCATTTTGCAGTCCTTTCAAAATGCGCCGGAAAGAACGTCGGGCATGACTTCTCTGGCAGGACTAGAGCTTCTTTCAAGCGCTGAATCCATTGGATAGGTTTTCGGCCACCCGGTGCGCACGATACCATCCGATAAGATCGGCGGCTTCTCACCTCAAGGTCAAGCTCATTGCGCCGGCGATGGGGCGTCGTTGCTGTGGCGGCGGAAAAAGTCCCAAATCAATTCGTTGGCATTGGCTGCCTTGCTGGTGCGGCCGATGGGAAGCCCGATATTGAAGGGATCGGCGCCTGGCCAGGTATGGCCGCCGTCCTTGATGGTTAAGAGCGACACGCGCCTGCCGCCATGGGCATGTTCTACGATGGTGGCTGCAGTCGGGTCGCCCATCGCAGGCTGCAGTTGCCGCGTCTGCGCCGGACTCTGTTCCATGGCATTGACCTTCAGCCAGTAGTCGAGGGTGGCCGGCGCCGACAGGTAGGAACCGGCTTTGCCCTCATACGACACAACGCTGTCGCTGGTTCCTTGCACCAGCATCACGCCGACCGGCAACCGTTGACGATGGTGTTCAATAACCGGCTCTGGCAGGGGAGCGCCAACCGATGCGACAGCGGCGAATTGCTGCGGCATTTCCGCAGCCAGCCGCAGGCTGAAGAAGCCGCCGCGCGACAAACCGGTAGCGTACACGCGGCGCGGATCGATGCGATAGTCGCGCTGCATGGTCGTCAGTATGGCGCGCACAAAGCCGACATCGTCCGTGCCCTCCTTGTAGGACATACCGAAGCCCACGTTCCAGTCGTTCTTGATGCCTTGCGGGTAGACGACGATAAAACCATACCGTTCGGCCGTCCGGTTCATTTGCGTGTACAGCATTTGCTCGGCCGCAGTCATGCCGCCGCCCGCGAAGTTCAGCACAAGGGGGAACTGCCGTTCCGGCGCGGCGGCATAGGCGGCGGGCGTGTAGACGATGTACTTCCGTTTTACATCCTGATGTGTCAGCGATTGAACTTGGGACAGTGCATGCAGAGGTGCCAGCATGAGGGCGAGGCAGAAGACGAATTTTTTCACGGCAGCGCTTTCGAAAAGATGGAAGGCGCAGCGTAACTTTGACGATGTCAAAGGAATGTGAAAGCCTATCTTGGCGCATTCGCCAGCCCTTCGCGCAGGAAGCCATCCCGCCGCGCCATGCGAACCAGGCTAGGGGGCGTGCTGAGGGAGTGCTCGAACTGCGCGATCACTGCTTGCAGTGGCGCGCTGTCGAGGTGTGCCTGCAGGGCGGCGGCATCGGTGTAGCGTTCGAACACCATGATCCGATTCTCGTCTTCAATGGTGGTGAGCACTTCATATTGCAGCGTGCCGGGTTCGGTGCGCGCATGCGCCACCAATTGATCGAGCGCGGCTAGCAGGGAAGTTCGAAATTGCGGGTGGGCGTCAAGCGTGGCAAGCAGGTACATAGAAACTCCTCGGGTGGTTGAGAAACCGAAGTCTATGCAATCGGACGCGATGGAGGATTGTAAAAATGGGACTTTTCGTGCAAGCCAGTGATGATCGTTTGCGGCGTGTTGCCCGTCAGTGCGCGCGTCTCGTGAATAAAGTGCGCCTGGTCAAAATAGCCCATGCGCAAAGCGGCATCGAGTGTTCCCATGCCCGGCTCCAGCGCCAGCATGCGCAGCGTATGGTTGAAGCGGGCGATGCGTACAAATTGTTTTGGACTGAAACCGTAGGCATCCGTGAACTTGCGCCGGAAGTGGCGCTGCGTCCAGCCTGACTGCTCAGCCAAGGCGTCAATGCTGGTGCCGGGCGCGTAGTACAACTGATCGAGCAAGCCATCCAGCGCGCGGCCGGAACGGTCCTCGTGCCGCCCCAACTGCGCAAGGAAGAATTGATCGAGCAAGGCGGCGCGGCTGGCCGGTTCATCCGCCAATCTTAGCTGGTCAGCCAGCCGCTCGGCGCCGCTGCCCCAGATGGCTTGTGCTGGCCACTCCTGGTCGTGCAACTGGGCCGAAGACTGGGAACAGAAATGCCGCAGGCTACCGCTGCGAAAACGCACAGCGGCGAAACCGAGAGCACCATTTTCGCCGATGGCGATGGCGCGCGTGCGCAGGCACAAGAGGACCGCCTGTGGCGCCTCCTTCCCATCCAGAAGAAAGGGCGTACCGTAATGGAAAATGCACTCCGATCCAGTGCCCGGGGGAAGTTGCGGTGGAAGGTGATGCTCGCCTTCCCAGCCCCAGTAACGGTCGATGAAAGGGCGCAGTCGTGCGCTTGGACGAAGATGCCAGCGTTTTGGAAGCATGGCGGTATGCTACACGATTGCAGGAACTTGAACCGGGGCCAAACGAGAGGCAAATCAGATAACAATCTGCGGAGTTGGATTTTTCAATATGCTACGATGTAGCTATGCTGTAACACTCGGAGCGAAGTCATGAGCGAAGCAACCTTTACGTTTCGGGTTGATGAGAACCTTAAAGAGCAATTCGCCAAAGCGGCCAAAGACCGCGACCGTACCGGTGCGCAGCTGCTGCGCGAGTTTATGCGAGACTTTGTGCTGCAGCAGCAAGAAGCGGCTGAACATGAGGCCTTGTTCCGCCGCCAAGTGCAGATCGGCCAGAACTCGGCCAATGCCGGCAATCTCGTACCTAACGCTGAAGTGGAAGCCAAGTTTGCGGCGAAGCGAGAAGCAACGCGGCTGCGCTTGAAGGCAGCCGGAAAGTGACGGCATTGTTTTGGACGCCTGAGGCGATTCAAGACCGCGAAGACATCTACGAGTATATCGAGACCAACAATCCGGCCGCTGCACTTGCTCTCGATGAGCTATTTTCAGAAAAAGCAGGCCTTCTAGTCGATCACGCTGGCCTTGGCAAACCTGGTTCTTGGTGGACGGCGGTGCGGCGATCAAAATGGTATCGGCGATGATCTCTTCGTGCATCATTAAGCCCTTCTCGGCCAAGCGAGCGTTGACGGTATCGAAGATCTGGCGCGTCAGGGGGGGAGCTTCAAGTAGATGACTGAACTTCAGCAAGGTCGTCGCGTCCGAAGCCGGCTCACGGTTCAGGTCAATGCCGACGAAACTGCGGATAGCTTGGATTATCGTAGATCGCGTCTTTAATGCCCTCGTCGGACAGCCTGAAACATTGTTGTGCTACGTACATGCGCAGCATTCACGCCAAGCCAATCGGCGGGCAGCCAGCGCCTGTGGCTTTCGGGTAGAACGGCTCGATGAGCTTGTGCAGCTTGCTCCAGGGCGTAGCCTGATCAATCTCGACAAGGAATCTGTTTCCCCGTATGAGTTTCTGCTTGGCGGCATGCTTTCAAGCGCAATATAGCCCCGCGTTCAGACTAATTCAGGAATCCTTCAGACCTTTTTGAAGGCGCGTTTGATACAAGACTGGTAGCGGCACCGATATCCGGCCGCGCAGACTTTCTCAATCAAGGAGCCTTCATGCGACACGTTTACCGATTCGTCTTCGCCACGCTGCTGATGCTGCAAGCAGCGCTGGCACACGCAGCGCCTGTCACCTACACCATCACCAGCAAGCTGGCCCGCGTCAACCTCAGTATCGAGCACCAAGGTTTTATCCAGCTCAGTGGCACGCTCAAGATCACGCCGGGCAGTTTCGTGTTCGATAACGACGACTGGTCCAAATCATCGGTGCAGGTGACGATGCCGACCCGTACGCTGGATATGGGCGACGCCATGTGGAACCAGCAGCTGCGCGGCGACGAGAGCTGGCAGAAGCTGTTCAAGGCGCCCTACATCTCTTTCCGCAGCACGCGCCTGGAACGCAGCGACGCCACCCATGGCGTGCTGCGCGGCGAGCTGACGCTGGCGGGCGTGACCAAACCGGTGGCGTTGATGGTGCGCTTGAATAAGATCGGCCGCAACCAGGTCAACGAATTGCCTTCCATCGGCTTTACTGCGACCGGCACCATCAAGCGTTCAGAATTCGGATTGGATGCCTATCTGGATCTGGTAGGGGACGAACTGGCCGTGCAGATCCAGATGGAGGCGGCGGTGGGGCCGGACAAGGACGCGCCGCACCAAGCCGGCAGCAGCGCGCAAGGCGTGATGGCTCAGTGAAGCGGCGCCAGCGCCAGCGCCTTGCTGACTTCCACCGCGATGTCCTGCTGGATCTTGAGCTTGTCGTTCCACGCGCGGTCGTACGACTCGGACCAGACCACCAGGCCGTCGCTGGTGCGCATCAGCCGTGCCGTGACGCGCAGCGTGGTGCCCGATTTGCGCACGCTGCCGTCGAGCACAAAGGCCACGTGCAGCGCCTTGCCAATCTCGCCTACCGCACCGCGCTTCTCCTTGTAATAGTAAGACGATGCGGGTGGCGCCACCGCCAGGCCGGGCACCTTACTTAGCTTGTCGATCAGCTCCTCGGTCATGCCATCGGCGAACGGTTCCTCGTTCATGCCGTCTGTGATGTCGAGCAGTGGCAGCACGGCGATGGTGCGTTGGGTCGCCGCAGGCTTGATCGCCAGGACGCCGCCTTGCCAAGCCAGGACAGTCAAAGCCAATATGGCGGCCAGCGCTGCAAACACGGCGCTGCGCCGCCGTGGCTGCGGCATGGCGGTGGATGGCTGCTCCAGCGCGCGGACGGCGGCGCCGTCCGTCGGCGCAGGCGCCAAGTCGCGCGCAGTCGCAGCGGCGACAAGGGCCACTGCTGCGATCAGCCGATAGCCGCGCCGTGGCACGGTGGCGATGTAAGTGGGACGTTTGGAATCGTCACCCAGCTGGCGGCGCAGCGCGGTGACAGCCTGATAGACCGAGTCCGGCGAAACGACCACGTCCGGCCAAACGCGGGCCAGCAACTGTTCCGCGCTGAGCACATCGCCCGGCTGTTCGGCCAGGCAAAGCAGCAGGCGCAGCGTGCGGTCTTCCAGCCGTAGCTGCTTGCCGCCGTCCGTCATCTCTCCCGTGACGGGATCGAGGGTCCAGTTACCGATGCGTAGTGGCGTTGAATGTGGTCGGTCCAAAGGCATGGCACCCTAAGTTGGCATTTAAATAATATGGCGATTATAGCAGCCGCTTGCCTGTGCGCTGACGTCATCCGAGTCTTCAATTCGCGAATCGCCGAAGCTGGCGGGAGGGAAATTACTTTTGTCTCGTGGCGTTCAGGAAGAAACCTTCCCAAAACAGCACGATTTGGTTCCTGTCCCGGAGGTAGATGAAATTTATGCCCACCGGAGATGCGCATTCAATCGCCACTTCCTGCACATAGTCCGGCAGCGGTAGGTGCTTTGGCTCGAAGTTGTATTGCTTGACGAAGTAGGAATAGAAGCGATGCCTCGCCATTTTGAAGGATGCATTCTTGCAATCGGCATCGTCAAAATGGACGTGCTGGGACTCAATGAGCAATGTTTTACCCACCAGCTTAGTCGCGTCTTCGCTCGATAGGGACGTTGTGTCCTGGCTGTCCAGCACCGCCGTGATCTTCCATATGCCGACGAGCTTATGGTCCGCTTGCTGGGCATGCGCTGCCAGGGAAAGCAGGAGTGCAGAAAAGAAGAGTGTAGGCTTCATAAACGCGTCTCCTCAATTCTAGCGGAAGGGCGCGCTTTCTTCCTGCCTGCGTTGGATGAGTCCGCGAGCAACAACTCTTTGGCCGCCTACATTCGTCCGGATGTTACGGGACATATTGTCCGCCGCTTCTTGTAGACGGCCATGGTCAACAAGTGCCAGCGTGCTGGCAGCGCCGTTTGCGCCGGTGTTGAAGGTATAGCTCACCAGGGCATCAAATTGCTCCTGCGTGAGGGCTTGCCGAGTTACCTTGCGCTTGACTGCGCGCTCGGCCTCCCGAAGGGCAGCAGCGAACGAGATTTCCACCTGCGCCGTTGTGAGTGGACGGCGCAGCTCGGCCGCCGTGCATGGTCCCCGATGCACAAGGATGCCAATGCCATAGGTGCAGTTGCCCCGGTTTCCGCCCATATCGTTATAGTAACCTCGTACCCGTTCCCGGCTACGGAGGCGGCGGCGAGCGGCTGCGCTCATGGACAGGCTGGTGTTTGGATTGACAGGGGAGGGAGCGGTAGCCATTGGGGTTCTCCAGTTTTGATTGGGAAGATGGCGCATTGAGTCCTCAATTTATCAGCGCCAGCCAGTGCCGCGCTGATATTTCTCAATGGAAATTCCCATGCTGCTCCTTGTTTCTGAAGATAGGCAGCTGACCTGCAGGGAGAATCCAGATTTGGTGGGGGAACCCTGCACCAGATAGTAGGTGACGCGGAGTTCGAATCCGTGGCTCTGGCTGTGGCAAAGGCTCTCTTGCTTAATTGCTGGAGAAAGCGTGTGGCGCATTGCGAGGCGAACTGTTTCACCTGCCCCAAGGTGGTCCTCTCTGGTCCATTTCCGGTCGCCGTGGCGGTGAGATTGACGGGACACTAGCCGTGTCAACCGGGTAACTGCTTTGGTAGCTGGTGTCGTATTCGGCGCGGCTACTCCGTCAGGCGCAGGCTGTGTCAGGAGTATGCGGTGGTCAAGAAATTTCGGACACAACAATAGGTTCACGCACTGCCATTTTCCGTTCATAGACGGCGGGCGACAGATTGCCCAATGCTGA
>NZ_JACHXD010000022.1 GCF_014191875.1 Pseudoduganella violacea | reverse complement strand
ATCACCGTCAAGCTGATCAACCCGATCGCGATGGAAGAAGGTCTGCGCTTCGCTATCCGTGAAGGCGGTCGTACCGTCGGCGCCGGCGTGGTTGCAAAAATCATTGCTTAAGAATCCTGCCAAACACTAGCATCCGGCAGCGCCGGATGCTACAATAACGGATTCACTGAAAGTTTTACGTAGGGGCGTAGCTCAATTGGCAGAGCGTCGGTCTCCAAAACCGAAGGTTGGGGGTTCGATGCCCTCCGCCCCTGCCACCGAACCTGGTGCAGGGCACCGAAAGTAAAATAGAATGTCTAATCAATCCGTGCAAACCGTTAGCACGTCAAACGACAAGTTCAAAGTCGTGCTGGCAGTGGTTGCAGCGATTGCGGGCGTAGTCGGGTTCTTTTACCTGGCAGGTCAACCAACCCTGGTGCGGGCAGCTGCGCTTGTGGTTGGTTTGCTTATTTCCGCTGGCATCGCATACACCTCCGCCACCGGCCGTGATTTCCTGAATTTCGCCAAGGAAGCCGTTCGCGAAACCAAGAAAGTTGTTTGGCCGACGCGCAAAGAAGCCACGCAAATCACGATGATCGTGTTTGCCTTCGTCCTCGTGATGGCTGTGTTCCTGTGGGGCACGGATAAGCTGCTGGAATTCCTGTTGTACGACGTCATCCTGGGTTGGAAACAATAATGAGCGAAAATGTGCAAGACGAAGTGCCGGGCAGCGTCCCGGCACAAGATGCTGGCGCGGCGCTCAGCGTGCCTGTCAGCAATAAGCGCTGGTATGTCGTGCATGCCTACTCCGGTATGGAAAAGAGCGTGCAGCGCGCGCTGACCGAGCGCGTCGAACGCGCCGGCATGCAAGACCAGTTCGGCCAGATCCTGGTGCCGACCGAAGAAGTGGTCGAAGTCAAGAACGGCCAAAAATCGGTGACCGAGCGCCGTTTCTTCCCCGGCTATGTGCTGGTTGAAATGGAAATGACCGACGAAACCTGGCACTTGGTGAAAAATACCAGCAAAGTGACGGGCTTCATCGGCGGTAAATCGAATAAGCCGACCCCGATTCCCGCGCGCGAGATCGAAAAGATCATGCACCAGATGCAGGAAGGCGTGGAAAAGCCACGGCCGAAAGTGCTGTACGAAGTGGGCGAGCAAGTCCGCATCAAGGATGGCCCGTTCACCGACTTCAACGGCAATGTCGAAGAAGTCAACTACGAGAAATCCAAGGTGCGCGTCTCCGTCACCATTTTCGGCCGCGCAACGCCGGTCGAACTCGAGTTCGGCCAGGTCGAGAAAGTATAAGCAAGAAGCGCCCACGGAGCGCTGCTCCGGAACCTGGTTCCAGCAAAATCCGCCAAGAGGAGCCCTGCCATGTAGGATCGGCGGGGCGCTACTACTCAAATCCAACGATAGGAAGTGCCCAACATGGCAAAGAAAATCATTGGCTTTATCAAGCTGCAAGTGCCAGCTGGTAAGGCAAACCCATCCCCTCCAATCGGTCCTGCGCTGGGTCAGCGCGGCCTGAACATCATGGAATTCTGCAAAGCCTTCAACGCCCAAACCCAGGGTCTGGAGCCTGGCATGCCGATTCCCGTGGTGATCACCGCTTTCGCCGACAAGTCCTTCACCTTCGTGATGAAGACTCCGCCGGCAACCTACCTGATCAAGAAGCACTCCGGCGTGCAAAAAGGTTCGCCGAAGCCACATACCGACAAGGTTGGCAAGCTGACCCGCGCACAAGCGGAAGAAATCGCTAAACTGAAAACCCCGGATCTGACCGCTGCCGATATGGAAGCTGCAGTGCGCACCATCGCTGGTTCCGCACGTTCGATGGGCATCACGGTAGAGGGCATCTAATCATGGCAAAACTGTCCAAACGCGCTCAAGCCATCAAGGCTAAAGTAGACCGTACCAAAGTGTACGCCTTTGACAACGCTGTCAGCCTGGTCAAAGAACTGGCGACCGCCAAGTTCAACGAATCGATCGACGTGTCCGTGCAACTGGGCGTGGATCCGAAGAAATCGGACCAAGTCGTGCGTGGTTCCGTCGTGCTGCCAGCTGGCACCGGCAAAACCGTTCGCGTGGCCGTGTTCGCTTCGGGCGACAAGGCTGAAGCCGCGAAAGCCGCCGGCGCCGACGTCGTGGGTATGGAAGACCTGGCTGAGCAAGTCAAAGCCGGCAACATGCCTTTCGATATCGTCATCGCGTCGCCTGACACCATGCGTATCGTTGGTACCCTGGGCCAGATCCTGGGCCCACGCGGCCTGATGCCAAACCCGAAAGTCGGCACCGTGACGCCTGACGTGGCAACCGCCGTGAAAAACGCGAAAGCCGGTCAAGTGCAGTACCGTACCGACAAGGCCGGTATCATCCACGCCACCATCGGCCGTAAATCGTTCAGCGATGCAGACCTGAAGAGCAATCTGCTGGCCCTGATCGACGCTCTGAACAAGGCAAAACCAGCCTCGTCGAAAGGCGTGTACCTGCGCAAAGTGGCGATCTCGTCCACGATGGGCGCGGGCGTGCGCGTCGACCACGCTGGTCTGGCTGCCTAAGTCAAGAATCAAGTCCCGGCGGTATCTTCGCCGGGCGCATCTTTGGGCTGGCGGCGCGCGCAAGCGCGGCGCCAGGCAATCAAAGACCGTTGGGCCGCTTGCAGCAGGCAGGCAAGGGGTTAATAGCGAAGGCTCCCAGCGCAGATGGTGTACCCGAACAAGTTTCGTAGTCCATAGGACTCCTAAACCTCGGACGCCGTTGTTCGAACCGATGCCAGGCATTTGCCGCGCATCATTTAAGGAGGTTGACCGTGGGTCTCAATCTGAATGACAAAAAGGCCGTCGTCGCCGAAGTTTCCGCAAAAGTAGCAACTGCGCAAACGATCGTCGTGGCCGAGTACCGTGGCATCCAGGTTGGTCACTTGACGCAACTCCGTGCTAAAGCGCGTACCCAAGGCGTGTACCTGCGTGTTCTGAAGAACACCCTGGCCCGCCGCTCCGTGGAAGGTACGCAGTTCGCCGCCCTGGCCGATGAAATGACCGGTCCGCTGATCTATTCGATCTCGGATGACGCCGTTGCCGCAGCGAAAGTCATCAACGACTTCGCCAAAACCAACGACAAACTGGTGATCAAGGCTGGTAACTTCGCCGGTAAACAGCTGGATAAAGCCGCTGTTGCCGCGTTGGCGAGCATTCCTAGCCGTGAAGTCCTCATCTCGCAGCTGTTGGGCGTTATGCTGGCTCCGGTGTCGGGCTTTGCACGTGGTCTGGCTGCTCTGGCAGCCAAGAAAGAAACCGAAGCCGCTTAATTGCGCGCCCGGTTTCGCAGTCAATACCAATTCTGTAGCATTACAAATACATTAGGAGTTTCAAATGGCAATTAGCAAAGACGATATCCTGAACGCAGTGAGCGAAATGTCCGTGATGGACCTGAACGAACTGGTCAAGGCCTTCGAAGAAAAATTCGGCGTGTCCGCTGCTGCAATGGCTGCTCCAGCTGCTGGCGGTGGCGCTGCTGCCGCTGCTGTTGAAGAGCAAACCGAGTTCAACCTGGTGCTGTCCGAAGTCGGCGCGAACAAAGTGGGCGTGATTAAAGCTGTCCGCGAAATCACCGGTCTGGGCCTGAAAGAAGCCAAAGATCTGGTGGACGGCGCTCCGAAGACCGTGAAAGAAGCCCTGTCGAAAGCTGACGCTGAAGCCGGCAAGAAAAAGCTGGAAGAAGCTGGCGCCAAGGCCGACCTGAAGTAATTTTAGTACCGGCGCTGGCAGTCTTTTGCGCCTGAGCCAAAGTTGCGGATCTCCTCCCCAGAGGGGGAGATCCGGCTTTGGCTCCTTTGTCGTCTGTGCCGTATTTGTAGCTCTGCCGTTTCGCTGTGCCGTAGTTCCCCTGTCTTGTTTGCAACCTGCTGGAAGCGTAGTGCCTTGAGGTTTCCCCTGTGTTCCACAGCCGAAACCTGAATTTTCTATCCTTTCCTGTCACTCACGGAGTGTCCATGCACTACTCATTTACTGAGAAGAAACGCATTCGCAAATCATTCGCGAAACGCGCCAACGTCCACAACGTTCCGTTCCTGCTGGCGACCCAGCTCGAGTCTTACGAAAACTTCTTGCAGGAGCACACCGCTCCCTCGACGCGCAAGAATGAAGGCCTGCAGTCGGCCTTCTCCTCCATCTTCCCCATCGTATCGCACAATGGCTTCGCGCGTCTGGAGTTCCTCTCCTACGTGCTGGGCGATCCGGCCTTCGACGTCAAGGAATGCCAGCTGCGCGGCTTGACCTTCGCCTCGCCGCTGCGCGCCAAGGTGCGTCTGGTGATCCTGGACAAGGAATCGCCGACCAAGCCGGTGGTCAAGGAGATGAAGGAACAGGAAGTGTATATGGGCGAACTGCCGCTGATGACGACGACCGGTTCGTTCGTCATCAACGGCACCGAGCGCGTCATCGTTTCGCAGCTGCATCGCTCCCCTGGCGTGTTCTTCGAGCACGACCGCGGCAAGACCCACTCCTCGGGCAAGCTGCTGTTCTCGGCCCGCATCATCCCTTACCGCGGTTCCTGGCTGGACTTCGAGTTCGACCCGAAAGACGTGCTGTACTTCCGTGTCGACCGCCGCCGCAAGATGCCGGTCACGATCCTGCTGAAGGCCATCGGCATGACGCCGGAACAGATCCTGGCCAACTTCTTCGTCTTCGATAACTTCAACCTGCGTTCGGAAGGCGCGGAAATGGAGTTCGTGTCCGAACGCCTGCGCGGTGAAGTCGCGCGCTTCGACATCGTCGATCCGAAGTCGGGCAAGACCCTGGTCATGAAAGACAAGCGCATCAATGCCAAGCATGTGCGCGACATCGAAACGGCCGGCATCGCCCACATCTCGGTGCCGGAAGACTATCTGCTGGGCCGCGTGCTGGCCAAGAACATCGTCGACCCGGAAACCGGCGAAGTGGTCGCTTCCGCCAACGACGAGCTGACCGAAGAGGTGCTGAATCGCCTGCGCGACGCCAATATCAGCGCGATCCAGACCCTGTACACCAACGACCTGGACCAGGGCGCCTACATCTCGCAAACCCTGCGCATCGACGACACCGCCGACCAGACCGCCGCGCGCGTGGCGATCTATCGCATGATGCGTCCTGGCGAACCGCCGACCGAAGAGTCGGTCGAAGCCCTGTTCAACGGCCTGTTCTACAGCGCCGACCGGTACGACCTGTCGGCCGTGGGCCGCATGAAGTTCAACCGCCGCATCGGCCGCGATGAACTGACCGGCGCCATGACGCTGTCGAACGAAGACGTGCTGGCCGTGATCAAAATCCTGGTCGAGCTGCGCAATGGCCGCGGCGAAGTCGACGATATCGACCACTTGGGCAACCGCCGCGTGCGTTGCGTGGGCGAGCTGGCCGAGAACCAGTTCCGCGCCGGCCTGGTGCGCGTCGAGCGCGCCGTCAAGGAGCGTCTGGGCCAAGCCGAAGCCGACAACCTGATGCCGCACGACCTGATCAACTCGAAGCCGATTTCGGCCGCGATCCGCGAGTTCTTCGGTTCGTCCCAGCTGTCGCAGTTCATGGACCAGACCAACCCGCTGTCGGAAATCACCCACAAGCGCCGCGTTTCGGCCCTGGGCCCGGGCGGTCTGACGCGCGAACGCGCCGGCTTCGAGGTGCGCGACGTGCACCCGACCCACTACGGCCGCGTGTGCCCGATCGAAACCCCTGAGGGGCCGAACATCGGTCTGATCAACTCGCTGGCACTGTATGCCCGCCTGAACGAGTATGGCTTCCTCGAAACGCCGTACCGCAAGGTCGAGAACAGCATGGTGACCGACAAGATCGATTACCTGTCCGCCATCGAAGAGGGCCGCTACATCATCGCCCAGGCGAATGCGACCATCAATGGCGAAGGCAAGCTGAGCGACGAGCTGGTGTCGGCCCGTGAAGCCGGCGAGACCATCCTCGTGTCGCCCGAGCGCATCCAGTACATGGACGTGGCCCCAGGCCAGATCGTGTCCGTGGCAGCCTCGCTGATTCCGTTCCTGGAACACGATGACGCGAACCGCGCGTTGATGGGCGCCAACATGCAGCGCCAGGCCGTGCCTTGCCTGCGTCCGGAAAAAGCCCTGGTCGGCACCGGCATCGAACGCACCGTGGCGGTCGACTCCGGCACCACCGTGCAAGCCCTGCGTGGCGGCGTGGTCGATTACATCGACGCCGGCCGCGTGGTGATCCGCGTCAACGACGAAGAGGCGCAGGCCGGCGAAGTCGGCGTGGACATCTACAACCTGATCAAGTACACCCGTTCCAACCAGAACACCAATATCAACCAGCGTCCGATCGTCAAAGTGGGCGACCGCGTGGCGAAAAATGACGTGATCGCCGACGGCGCATCGACCGACCTGGGCGAGCTGGCACTGGGCCAGAACATGACCGTGGCCTTCATGCCATGGAATGGTCTGAACTTCGAGGATTCGATCCTGATCTCGGAAAACGTCGTGAAAGACGACCGCTACACCTCGATCCACATCGAGGAACTGTCGGTGGTTGCGCGCGACACCAAACTGGGCGCGGAAGAAATCACGCGCGACATCTCGAACCTGGCGGAAAACCAGCTGGCGCGTCTGGATGAATCGGGCATCGTCTACATCGGCGCCGAAGTGCAGGCCGGCGACACCCTGGTCGGTAAAGTGACGCCGAAGGGCGAAACCCAGCTGACCCCGGAAGAGAAGCTGCTGCGCGCCATCTTCGGCGAAAAAGCGTCGGACGTGAAAGACACCTCGCTGCGCGTGCCCTCGGGCATGGTCGGCACCGTGATCGACGTGCAGGTGTTCACGCGCGAAGGCATCCCGCGCGACAAGCGCGCCCAGCAGATCATCGACGACGAGCTCAAGCGCTTCCGCCTGGACCTGAACGACCAGATGCGGATCGTCGAGGGCGACGCCTTCCAGCGTCTGGAAAAAATGCTGATCGGTAAAGTCGTCAACGGCGGTCCGAAGAAGTTGGCCAAGGGCGCCAAGATCACCAAGGAGTACCTGGACGATCTGGACAAATACCACTGGTTCGACATCCGTCCGGCCGAGGACGATGCCGCCACCGCCCTGGAAGCGATCAAGGAATCGATCAACGAGAAGCGCCACCAGTTCGATCTGGCCTTCGAAGAGAAGCGCAAGAAACTGACCCAGGGCGACGAGCTGCAACCTGGCGTGCAGAAGATGGTCAAGGTCTACCTGGCCGTGAAACGCCGCCTGCAGTCGGGCGACAAGATGGCGGGCCGCCACGGTAACAAGGGTGTGGTCTCGCGCATCGTGCCGGTGGAAGACATGCCTTACATGGCCGACGGCACGCCGGCCGACGTGGTGCTGAACCCGCTGGGCGTTCCGTCCCGTATGAACGTGGGTCAGATCCTGGAAACCCACTTGGGCTGGGCCGCCAAGGGTCTGGGCATCCGTATCGGCGAGATGCTGCAAGCGCAGATCAAGGTCGAAGAGATGCGCAAATACCTGACCACCGTGTACAACGAGTCGGGCAAGAAGGAAGAGATCGCCAACTTCAGCGACGACGAAATCATGGGCCTGGCGCACAACCTGAAAAAAGGTGTGCCGTTCGCGACCCCGGTGTTCGACGGCGCGCACGAAGAGGAAATCCGCCGCATGCTGGACCTGGCGTATCCGGACGAGATCGCGACCAAACTGGGCATGACCCCGTCCAAGAACCAGGTCACGATGTACGACGGCCGCACCGGCGAGGCGTTCGAGCGCAAAGTCACCGTGGGCGTGATGCACATGCTGAAACTGCACCACTTGGTCGACGACAAGATGCACGCGCGTTCCACCGGTCCTTACTCGCTGGTGACGCAGCAGCCGCTGGGCGGTAAAGCCCAGTTCGGCGGCCAGCGCTTCGGTGAGATGGAGGTGTGGGCGCTGGAAGCGTACGGCGCGTCCTACGTGCTGCAAGAGATGCTGACCGTGAAGTCCGACGACGTGAACGGCCGTACCAAAGTGTACGAGAACCTGGTCAAGGGCGATCACGTGATCGACGCCGGCATGCCGGAATCGTTCAACGTGCTGCTGAAAGAGATCCGTTCCCTGGGTATCGATATGGACCTGGAACGCAGCTAAGACCACAGCACGTCGCCCGGCCGCTTTCGCAGCGGCCGGGCAGTTTAAAGAATTCATCACTACCTGGAGTGATACATGAAAGCCCTGCTCGATCTATTCAAGCAAGTACAGCAAAACGAGACCTTTGACGCGATCAAAATCGGTCTCGCTTCGCCTGAAAAAATCCGTTCCTGGTCCTACGGCGAAGTCAAAAAGCCGGAAACCATCAACTACCGTACCTTCAAGCCTGAGCGCGACGGCCTGTTCTGCGCCAAGATCTTTGGCCCGATCAAGGACTACGAGTGCCTGTGCGGCAAATACAAGCGCCTGAAGCACCGCGGCGTGATCTGCGAGAAGTGCGGCGTCGAAGTCACCCTGGCCAAGGTGCGCCGCGAGCGCATGGGCCACATCGAGCTGGCCTCGCCGACCGCCCACATCTGGTTCCTGAAATCGCTGCCGTCGCGTCTGGGCATGGTGCTCGACATGACGCTGCGCGATATCGAACGCGTGCTGTATTTCGAAGCGTATGTCGTGACCGATCCCGGCATGACCCCGCTGAAAAAATGCCAGATCATGTCGGAAGACGATTACGCCGCCAAGTATGAGGAATACGGCGACGACTTCACCGCCTTCATGGGCGCCGAAGGTATCCGCGAACTGCTGCGCTCGATCGACATCCACCGCGATGCCGAAGCGCTGCGCGTGGAACTGAAGGAATCGAAGTCGGAAGCGAAGATCAAGAAATACGCCAAGCGCCTGAAAGTGCTGGAAGCGTTCCAGCGTTCCGGCATCAAGCCTGAGTGGATGATCATGGAAGTGCTGCCGGTGCTGCCGCCGGAGCTGCGTCCGCTGGTGCCGCTGGACGGCGGCCGTTTCGCGACCTCCGATCTGAACGATCTGTACCGCCGCGTCATCAACCGTAACAACCGTCTGAAACGCCTGATGGAGCTGCGCGCGCCGGAGATCATCACGCGCAACGAAAAGCGCATGCTGCAGGAAGCCGTCGACTCGCTGCTCGACAACGGCCGCCGCGGCAAGGCCATGACCGGCGCCAACAAGCGTCCGCTCAAATCGCTGGCTGAAATGATCAAGGGCAAGGGCGGCCGCTTCCGTCAGAACTTGCTGGGCAAGCGCGTCGACTACTCGGGCCGTTCGGTCATCGTGGTGGGTCCGCAGCTGAAACTGCACCAGTGCGGTCTGCCGAAGCTGATGGCGCTGGAACTGTTCAAGCCTTTCATCTTCAATAAGCTCGAACTGATGGGCCTGGCCACCACGATCAAGGCCGCCAAGAAGCTGGTCGAGATCCAGGAACCGGTGGTGTGGGACATTCTGGAAGAAGTGATCCGCGAACACCCGATCATGCTGAACCGCGCGCCGACCCTGCACCGTCTGGGCATCCAGGCGTTCGAGCCGGTGCTGATCGAAGGCAAGGCGATCCAGCTGCACCCGCTGGTCTGCGCCGCGTTCAACGCCGACTTCGACGGCGACCAGATGGCGGTCCACGTGCCGCTCTCGATCGAAGCGCAGATGGAAGCGCGCACCCTGATGCTGGCCTCGAACAACATCCTGTTCCCATCGAACGGCGAACCGTCGATCGTGCCGTCGCAGGATATCGTGCTGGGTCTGTACTACGCGACCCGCGAGGCGATCAACGCCAAGGGCGAAGGCATGATGTTCCCGGACGTGTCCGAAGTCATCCGCGCCTACGATAACAAGGAAGTGGAACTGGCGACCCGCATCACCGTGCGTATCGTCGAGAACCCGAAAGATCCCGCCACCGGCGAATTCGTGCGCACCCTGACGCGCTACGAAACCACCGTGGGCCGCGCCATCCTGTCCGAAATCCTGCCGAAGGGTCTGCCGTTCTCGGTACTGAACCGTCCGCTGAAGAAGAAGGAAATCTCGCGCCTGATCAACACCTCCTTCCGCAAGTGCGGTCTGCGCGCCACCGTGGTGTTCGCCGACCAGCTGATGCAGTCGGGCTTCCGCCTGGCGACCCGCGCCGGTATCTCGATTTGCGTCGACGATATGCTGGTGCCGCTGGTGAAGAAGACCCTGATCTCGACCGCCGAATCGGAAGTCAAACAGATCGAGCAGCAGTACGCCTCGGGTCTGGTGACCGCCGGCGAGCGTTACAACAAGGTGGTCGACATCTGGGGCAAGACCTCGGACGAAGTGGGCAAGGCCATGATGGACCAGCTCAAAGTGGAAGACGTGACGCGCCGCGACGGCACCCAGACCACCCAGGAATCGTTCAACGCGATTTACATGATGGCCGACTCGGGCGCCCGTGGTTCGGCAGCCCAGATCCGCCAGCTGGCCGGTATGCGCGGTCTGATGGCCAAGCCGGACGGCTCGATCATTGAAACGCCGATTACCGCGAACTTCCGCGAAGGTCTGAACGTTCTGCAGTACTTCATTTCGACCCACGGCGCGCGTAAAGGTCTGGCCGACACCGCGCTGAAAACCGCGAACTCCGGTTACCTGACCCGCCGTCTGGTGGACGTGACCCAGGATCTGGTGGTGATCGAGGACGATTGCGGCACCTCCAACGGCAACCTGATGAAGGCGATGGTCGAAGGCGGTGAAGTGATCGAAGCCCTGCGCGACCGTATTCTGGGCCGCGTGGCAGGCACCGACGTGGTCAATCCTGAAACCCAGGAAACCCTGTACGAAGCCGGCACCCTGCTGGACGAAGACATGGTCGAAGAGATCGAGCGTCTGGGCATCGACGAAGTCAAAGTGCGCACCCCGCTGACCTGCGACACGCGCTACGGCCTGTGCGCCAAGTGCTACGGCCGCGACCTGGGCCGCGGCCTGCTGGTCAACGCCGGCGAAGCAGTCGGTGTGGTGGCGGCGCAGTCGATCGGTGAGCCGGGTACCCAGCTGACCATGCGTACCTTCCACATCGGTGGTGCGGCATCGCGTGCGGCAGTGGCGTCGAGCGTGGAAGCGAAGTCGAACGGCACCATCCGCTTCACCGCGACCATGCGTTACGTCACCAACGGCAAGGGCGCGCAGATCGTCATTTCCCGTTCCGGCGAAGTGCTGATCACCGACGACCATGGCCGTGAGCGCGAGCGCCACAAAGTGCCGTACGGCGCGACCCTGATCGTCAAGGATGGCATGACCGTGAAAGCCGGCGCTTCGCTGGCGACCTGGGATCCGCTGACCCGCCCGATCATTACCGAGTACGCCGGTACGGTGCGCTTCGAGAACGTCGAAGAAGGCGTGACCGTGGCCCGTCAGGTGGACGAGGTGACCGGTCTGGCCACCCTGGTGGTGATCGATGCGAAACGCCGTGGTTCGCTGACCAAGACCGTGCGTCCGCAGGTGAAACTGCTGAACGAAGACGGCCACGAAGTGAAGATCGCCGGCACCGAACACGCCGTGGCGATCGGCTTCCAGGTCGGCGCGCTGATCATGGTGAAAGACGGCCAGCAAGTGTCCGTGGGTGAGGTTCTGGCGCGTATCCCGACCGAATCGCAGAAAACCCGTGACATTACCGGTGGTCTGCCACGCGTGGCCGAGCTGTTCGAAGCCCGTTCCCCGAAAGACGCCGGCATGCTGGCGGAAGTCACCGGTACGGTGGCCTTCGGCAAGGAAACCAAGGGCAAGCAGCGTCTGGAAATCACCGACATGGACGGCAACAAGCACGAGTTCCTGATCACCAAGGACAAGCAGGTGCTGGTGCACGACGGCCAGGTGGTGAACAAGGGCGAGATGATCGTGGACGGCCCGGCCGATCCGCAAGACATCCTGCGCCTGCTGGGCATCGAAGCGCTGGCCCGCTACATCGTCGACGAAGTGCAGGACGTGTACCGTCTGCAGGGCGTGAAGATCAACGACAAGCACATCGAAGTGATTGTGCGTCAGATGCTGCGCCGCGTGCAGATCACCAACACCGGCGACAGCGACTACATCGTCGGCGAGCAGGTGGAACGTTCGGAGCTGCTGGAAGAGAACGACAAGCTGGCAGCGCAGAACAAACTGCCGGCCACCTACGAAAACGTGCTGCTGGGTATTACCAAGGCATCGCTGTCGACCGACTCCTTCATCTCGGCCGCATCGTTCCAGGAAACCACCCGCGTGCTGACCGAAGCGGCGATCATGGGCAAGCGCGATGGTCTGCGCGGCCTGAAAGAAAACGTGATCGTGGGCCGTCTGATCCCAGGCGGTACCGGTCTGGCCTTCCACCGCGCCCGCCGCGAGAAGGAGGTGTGGGAAGCCGAAGAACGCAAAGCGCTGCTCGATGCAGAGCGCGCCGCGATCGTGGCCGAACTGCCAGCGGAAGAAGTGCCGCACCACAGCGACGAAGCGTAAGCTTCTGCGCCAACAAGACGCCACCTTCGGGTGGCGTTTTTCATTTGAAAGCGAGTTGGAATATGCCCCGTTTTGCACCCCTGTCCGGCGCGCCGGGCCGGCTGCTGCTGGCCGCCATCGGTTGCCTGCTGATGGCCGGCCATGCCGCCGCCGCGCCCGCCGCAGGCTTCTCCTTCAGTCACCACGACTGGGAAATCGCCTGCGACAATACGCGCACCTGCCGCGCCGCCGGCTACCAGCCCTACGACCGCGAGGCGAACGCCCTGTCCGTGCTGCTGACGCGCAAGGCCGGCCCGCAGCAGCCGGTGCGCGCCCGCTTGCAGCTGGGCGACGCCACCGACGAACCGGCCATCGCCCAGCTGCGGCCGGATGCCAAGCTGCAGCTGCGCATCGACGGCAAGCCGCAAGGCATGCTGGCGCTCGGCCAGGACGGCGTATCGGCCGAGATTCCGGCGCCGCAACTGGCGGCCCTGCTCAATGCGCTCAAGGGCGATGGCCGCATCGTCTGGTCCAGCGGCGAATTCGAGTGGGAGCTGTCGGGCAAGGGCGCGGCGGCCGTGCTGCTGAAGATGGACGAATTCCAGGGGCGCCTCGGCACGCCGGGCGCGCTGATGCGCAAGGGCGGCAAGAGCGAAGCGCAGGTGCTGCCGGCGCTGGCCGTGCCGGTGCTCAAGGTGCCGTTCATGGCGCAGCAGCAGGCCGTGACCGTGGAGCTGAGCGCCGCGCAGCAAGCCACCTTGATCGGCGAACTGCGCAAGCCGGAGTGGAAGGAGGACTGTGAGATGGAGGAGGAACTGGGCAGCAGCGGCCGGCCGCTGCGCATCGTGCGCCTGTCCGAGAGCCGGCTGCTGGTCAGCGCCCAGTGCTGGTTGGCCGCCTACAATTTCGGCGAAGGCTACTGGGTCATCAACACCAAGGCGCCGTTCAATCCCGTGCTGGTCACCACCTCGGGCAACGAATACATGGGTGGCGTCATTTCCGCCTCGCACCGGGGGCGCGGCCTGGGCGACTGCTGGTCGCGCGAGGACTGGGCCTGGGACGGCCAGCAATTCCACGCCACGGGCAAGCTCACCACCGGCATGTGCCGCATGATCTCCCTGGGCGGCCCCTGGGAGCTGCCGACGCTGGTGACGGAGGTGCGGCACCGGCCGAAATAAGCCGCACTTAATCGAAGCGGCAGTCGTCGCCGAGCGTGTCATCCTTGCGGCGATGCTTGCTGATCCGCCGTTCGGTGAGCCGTTCCGACTGCCGGTTTACGTAATCGAGCAGTGCCTTCGATGCGGTCAGCGCTTCGCTCATGCTGCGGGCGGCGGCGTTGACCGCTTCCAGCGGCGACACCGGACGCGGCGGCTCTCGCTGCAGCAGATCGCGGCGCAGCAGCAAGGCGCGGCTCCAGTTTTTCTCCCCCGGCAGCCGTACCCACAGATCGCGCCAGGCATTGCGGCCATCGCCCGCGATCATTTGCGTCATGCCACGCGGCGAAACGGGCTGGCCTTCAAACAGCAGTTCGTCGCCGCGCACTTCGGCGTAAAACCATTGGCCCGCGTACTGCATGCGCAGACGGCTGCCGGCCGGCAGAAACAGACACTTCCATTGGTAGCCGCGCTCCTCTGCGGTGTCGGCGGACTGGATCTCCATCCATTGGCGCAGCGCGCAAGCGAGCGCTTCGTCCGGCGCCAAATTGGAACCCCGCCTCTTCAGAAAATCGCATAGCTCAAGCAGTGCAGTGATGGGTACTGCATTCTGACTCCCTCGGGCATTCATACTCGTTCCTCCGTCTGGTTCTGTCGCATTTGGTCTCGTTTTGTCTATTGGACCAAGGACGCGGCGTGAAAGTTCAAATGCGACAAAACGAGACAGAATGCGACAGGCAAACGAGTACAAATGCCCGAGGGAGCGCGCAAGCACTACGGCACATCCGGCGCGGATTCAAAGTCCGATCCGCAGCCCCAGATAGAAGCGCCGTCCGATCGCGTCATACATGCTGGTATTGGTTTCGGTGCCGATCACGTCGCCGGTCAGGCCGCTGATGATGGGCGGCGGCTTGACGTTGAAGGCGTTGTCGACGCCGGCGTACAGGGCCAGCGATTTTTTCAGCGCGTAGGTGAACTGGAAATCGTTGATGGTTTTCGAGCCGACCCGCACCGTGCCGGGCGGGATCGAGAACTGCGCCAGGAACTGATCGTCCAGCGCGGACGCGCCGATATAGCTGGTGCTGGAGGAGATGCCGAAGCGTCCCCACTGGTAGCCCAGCTGCAGCGCCGCCTTGTTGCGCGGGTAGCCGATTTCGCCGGTGGCCGCGTCGGGCTTGGCGCCCGCCAGCGGCACATTGTAGAACTCCTTCAAATGCGTGTAGGCCAGACGGGCGCTGAGGCGGCCCGGCCCGAGCTGGTCGGCCCAGGCCACGGTCCAGTCCATGCCCTTGGTGCCGGTGCCGCCGCTATTGGTGGCGGCGCTGTCGATAAAGGTGACCGCGCCGGCATTGAAGGAGCCGGCGTTGGCGGGACGGCGCGTGATGAATTTGCAGAAGTCGGCATTGCCGCCGCCATAGCACTGCTGCAGCGCGTACTGGCGCGGCGTGGAGACGATGGCGTCGGCGATCTTGATGCGGAAGTAATCGGCCGTCAGCGTCAGCTTGCTCAGCGCGGCAACCGAGACCGGCGTCAGCACCAGGCCGATGGTGGTGGAGCGGCCTTTCTCGGCTTTCAGTTCGGGGTTGCCGCGATTGAAGCCGCTCAGGCTCTGGATGTCGGCCTGGCTGACGGTGAATTTGCCGTTGGCCGCGATATTCGCCGCCACGGCGGGAATGGCGCGGCAGGCCGCGTCGTAAGTGCCGCTGGATGCGGCGGTGACGCCGACGCAGGGATCGACGATCCCGGTCGGGAAGACCTGGGTGGCGGTGGCGAACAGCTCATTGATATTCGGCGCGCGGGTGGAGAGGGCGCGCGTGGCGCGCAGCTTCACATCGGCCAGCGGCCGCCATTCCAGTCCCGCGTTCCAGCTATTGGCCCGGCCCACGGTGGAATAGTCGCCCGTGCGGAAGGCGCCGAGGAAGTTCAGGCTGCGCGCGAAAGCCTGGTCCTTCAGCAGCGGCACGCGCGCTTCGGCAAAAGCTTCGCGCACGGTGAAGCGACCAGCCGTCACCGGCACCGCGCCGCCCGAATTCAGGCCGGCCTGGGTCAGCGCATCGGGCACGCTGGACGAGGCTTCCGAACGCCATTCGAAACCGGCCGCCACGCCGATCCGTCCCGCCGGCAGCTGGAGCCACTCGCCGTTGATGCTGGCCCCGACAAGCTTTTGCGTGATGGCCGTATCCAGCGCGGCCGGCGCGCTCACATACTGCAAGGCGCCGGGCGCGATGGTGTTGTAGCCGAAGAGATTGAGCGGCACGCAGCCGTCGGCACGCGCCGCGGCATCGGCGCAGACGGCGTTGCCGCCGGCGTCGGGAATCGCCTGCAGGGCGGCGCGGAACCGGGCCACATTCACCTGGCCCGTCGAGCGCTGCTTTTCCTTGCTCTTGCCATAGGCCAGATAGCTGTCGTAATTCCAGTCGCGGATACTGCCCTTGATGCCGGCGGCGAGGCGGTAGGTGTCGCGGTCCACTTTCGCCACGCGTGTGTCGGCTTCGGCGATGCGGCGGCTGAAGCTGTAGTCGCGCAGGCCGTCGCCATTGCTGTCGGCGCTGCGTTGGTACAGATACTGCGGCACCAGCGGGTTGCGCACGGCCACGCCGTTGACCATGTTTTCCGCCGCGACCTGGCCGTTGCTGCTCCTGAAGATGTCGGCCGAGGACAGGGCCAGCGGCTCGATGATGGTGCGCACCCTGGTGCGCGAATAGTTCGCTTCGAAGAAGGCGCTGTGCTGGGCGTTCAACGCCAGGTCGCCCTTGCCGGCAAACAGCAGGCGTTCGGTGGGCACGGCGATGGTGCGGTAGGCGGCGCGGTTAAAGCCGGTGGCCGCCAGCGTGGCCGTGCCGTTGGTGGACCAGGGGATGACATTGCCGTTGCGGTCGTACGAAAACTCGCCGGCCTTGCCGCTGGCGTCGCGGTTGAAGAAAAAGCGTCCCTGCGGCGCGGCCACCGAGTAGTTGCGCACCGGGACAAAAGCATCGGCCGCCTGGCCGCTGCTGAGCATCTTGGAGATCTGGTCGGCGGCTGAAAAATCGCGGTCGCGCGAAAACACGGCGCCCTGCTTGCTGTAGCCGAGATGGGCCATGAGCTGGCTGGCGCCGTCGGCGCTGGACCGGCCGTAGCTCAAGGCCAGCTTGCGTTTCAGGTCGTCGCCGGCGCTGGCGCGGCCGGCCGCGGCGTCCAGCAGCCAGCCTTGCAGGCGCGGCTTGAGAATGATGTTGATCACGCCGGCCACCGCGTCCGAGCCATAGGCGGCCGAAGCGCCGCCCGTCATCAGTTCGACGCGCTCGATGAAGTCGGTGGGCAGGGCGTTCAGGTCGACCGCGCTGGTGCCCGGCACGCCGGACACGAAGCGCCGCCCGTTGACCAGCACCAGGGTGCGCGCATCGCCCAGATTGCGCAGGTTGACGGTGCTGACGCCGCCGCTGGCGGGCAGGAAGTTGGAGTTGCTGCGGTTGAGCGTGGGCGAGCCGAGCGTGGGATTTTTCTGCAGCAGCTCCTGCAGGTTCACGGCGCCGGAAGCGGCGATATCGGCCGCCGTCAAAATCTGCAAGGGCGAGGGCGATTCCGCGCCTGGTGCGGCGACGCGGCTGCCGGTGATCTGTACTTTTTGCAGCGCCGCCGCGCCGTCGTCGGCCCAGGCGGCCGATACGCAGACGGCCAGGCCGCACAAGGCGATCTGGCGCGGCTTGCGCGGCCAAAATGCGTCTCTCCTCATTGCCCATCCTCCGCGCCAACAGGCGTCTCTTTTTAACGACTGTACGCAAGGAGGGCCAGGCTTGTAAATAAGAAAGCGCGGCCGCTGGCCGAAACACAACAGCGCCGCCTTAGCGTCCGTATTTTTTCAGCAGGACGTTGAGGCGGGCGCGCCCATGGGCGCCATACCAGTTCCAGATGGTTTCCGCCTCGTCGCGGTTGCTTTCGTAATAGCTGCGGTTCAGGGCCAGCCAGGAATTGGTGATGAGCAGCGGCTTGCGCAGGCGGGTGAATTGCAGGCCATAGCGCGCCGCCACCGGCGCATCCATATCCTCCGGCGTCGACAGCGAGATGGCGAAGCCATCGATGCGGCCGCGCTTGAGCTTTTCGAAGTTGAGGTCGGGATTGGCGGCGCCGGCATCGACGTCGACGCCCGCACTTTGCAAATACTTGATGTGCGGCGCGCCCTGCGACACGCCGATGATGCGCCCGCGCATGGTCAGCACCGGATCGGCGTCGGCCGGCAGATGGTCGGCCGCGCGCACGAAGACCACGGTGTAGAGCGGCATGGCGCGCGCCGTATCGAGCTTGCCCTGTTTGTCGCGCGGGTACACCACGTTCGGCAGCTCGCCCACCACCTCCGGCGCGAACAGCGACATGGCGTCGATCGCGCCCGCGTTCAGGCTTTGGTGCAGGCGCGCCGGCGGCATGCGCACCATCTGCACCGGGCAGTGGGCGCTGGCCGCCGCGTCGCGCGCCAGTTCGGCCAGCGCGCCGGGCGGCTCGGGCGCTTTCGGCCCCGTGCCCAGATAGTAGGGCGGCACCGCCTTGTCGGTATAGCCGTAGCGCAGCGTGGGGCAGGCGCCGGCCGCATGGCCGGCCAGCAGGACGCTTATCGACAGGGATAACAGCGGCAAGACGCGCATCGAGCTCGGGGTAGGGGTTGAAAACCAGGCAAGCAGCCGGCCAGCCAGCAGCAAGCAAGAATGCTGCCAGTATAGCGTAGGCGGATGCCGTACTGCGCGCCATATCCGCTAGGGTAAGGAGGGCAAACTGGCTTAAGATCCTGGATCGATGCAAATCCTGAGGGAGAGTGTGAGGTGATGTCAGTTTTACGATCCCTGGCGGCCATGGCCTGCTGCGCCATGGCCTGCGGCGCGGGCCAAGCGGCACCGCTTGAGCACTGCGGCCTCGGCCCGGGCGGCAGCTATCCGGTGGCGGTGCTGGCGCAGCCGGCCGGCGCCGGCGACCAAATCATCGAGCTGCGCCATGGCGGCAAGACCGCAGCCCTGTTCGGCGATGGGGACAGGGAGGATTCGCGCGCCTCGCAGCTGAGAACCGGCTGCGTCGGCCAGGGCGAGAAGCTGCTGGTGTTGGCGGGCGAGTTTTACAGCAGCGGCTACCCCAAGGGCATCGTCATGCGCTATCGGGGCGGACGCGTGCAGCGTCTCGATTTCGCCGAACGCGCCTACCCGCATATGGCTTACCTGAGCGCAGGCGGCATCCGCCTGTATATCGCCAGCGGCGGGCCGGACGCCGCGAAAAAATGGACGGTCTATCGCTACGACACGGCCACGGGACCAAGCATGGACGAGGAATATGCTTGCTGCCTGCCTCGGCCAAGGAAAGGGGAGACGCGCCTCCGGCTTGACTAAAGCGATGACGGCGCTAGAATCGAAGATCGCCCACGCGAAAAACCATCTTCTCTGAGCTGCACTTTTCGATTGAAAGGGTACTCATGAAACAGATCAAGACCTTGGCCCTCACGGCTGGCACCGGTGTTTTCGCCTTGGCCGTCATTGCGCCCACGCTGGCCGAAAAAAAGCCCAGCTTCGATCCGCTCTACCTGAATGGCGCCACTTGCGCGCCGCAAGCCAAGGGCCGCCCCGTCCTGCTCGACCGCCTGGTGCTGGCGCAGGCCGAAACGGCGCCCTTCCGTCCCTTGCAGCAGGAACGCAAGGCGGCGGCAAGCAAGCTGCCGCCCTTGTACACCGACCTCGGCACCCTGAATATGCCGATCAGCAGCCGCCAGCCGAAGGCGCAGGCTTACTTCAACCAGGGCTTGCGCCTGACCTTCGGCTTCAACCACGCGGAAGCGGCGCGCGCCTTCCGCGCCGCCCAGCACTACGATCCGCAATGCGCCATCTGCTATTGGGGCGAGGCGCTGGTGCTGGGGCCGAATATCAACGCGCCCATGTTCCCGGACGCGGTGGAGCCGGCCGTGGCGGCAGCCAAGAAGGCGGTGGCGCTGGCCGCTTCCGCCACGCCCGCCGAGCAGGCCCTGATCAAGGCCGTGGCGCAGCGCTACCAGTCGCCCGCGCCGGCCGACCGCGCGCCGCTGGACCGCGCCTACGCCGACGCCATGACCGAGGCGGCGCGCGCCTTCCCCAACAACGATACGATCCAGGTGCTGTTCGCCGAGTCGCTGATGGACCTCTCGCCCTGGGATTACTGGGAAGCGGCCGGCAGCCGGCCCAAGAACCGCACCGCCGAAATGGTCGACGCGCTCGAGCGCGTGCTGGAACGCCACCCCAACCATCCGGGCGCCGACCATTACTACATTCACGCGATGGAGGCGTCGACCCATCCGGACAAGGCCCTGCCGTACGCCCGCCTGCTGGCGAAACAGATCCCCGGCGCCGGCCACCTGGTGCACATGCCTTCGCATATCTACTACCGCGTCGGCCTGTACAAGGATGCGCTGCAATCGAACCTGGACGCCATCGCCGTCGATGAAAAATACTTCGGCCGCTCCGACAGCGACCCGGTCTACAAGGGCGCCTACTACCCGCACAATATCCACTTCGTGATGGTGTCGGCCCTGATGGGCGGCGACGGCAAGACGGCGCTGGACGCCGCCGCCAAACTGGATAAGGCCGTGCCCAACGAGGCGCTGAAAGCCTTCGCCTCGCTGCAGCCGGTGAAGTCGGCGCCGTACTTCTCGCATGTGCAGTTCAGCAGCCCGGAGGTGCTGATCGCGCTGCCCGATCCGGGGCCGGAGCATGTGCTGGTGCAGGCCATGTGGCATTACGCGCGCGCCGTCGGCTATGCGCGCAAGGGCGCGCTGGCCGAAGCGCAGCAGGAAGTCGACGCGCTCGTCAATATCGAGCGCACGGCCGACTTCAAGCCCATCACCGCCTGGGGCGTGCCGGCGCCGGACATTGTGCACACCGCGCGCGCCGTCGCCAGCGGCCGCCTGGCCGACGCGCGCGGCGACCTCGATGGCGCGATCAAGGCGTTTGAGGAAGCGGTGGCGGTGCAGGATGGCTTGCCCTATACCGAGCCGCCTTACTGGTACTACCCGGTGCGCCAGTCGCTCGGCGTGGTGCTGCTGCGCGCCGGAAAACTGGAAGCGGCCGAGCAGGTGTTCCGCGCCTCCTTCCTGCGCACGCCGAGCAATGGCTGGGCGCTGCGCGGCCTGATCGAGGTCTACCGCCAGCGCGGCGACCACGATGCGCTGGCCGCCGCCCAGAAACGCTTCGACAGCACCTGGCTGGGCAAGAAGGGTGGGCCGGAGCTGGCGCGCCTGTGACGGCCCCGGGCCGCGGCGCGCGATAAAAAAGGGGCGCCCGCGGGCGCCCCTTTTGTCGCCGGCAGCGGATGCTTAGCGCGGCAGCGGCTGGCCGTCGGCGTCGAGCACCGTCACCTCGCCCCAACCGAGTTCGCGGATGCCCGCCTCGATCTTGCGCCGGTCGCCGATCACCAGCCACACCAGTTCATCGGGGCGGATGAATTTGGCGGCGGCGTCGGCCAACTGGCCTTCGCTCAGGGCGCGCATGCGCGCCGCGTAGCCGGGCCAGTACTCGTCGTCCAGGCCCAGGTTGATGCTGCTCAGGGCGGCGTTTTCCAGCGCGCTGATGGTCTCGAAGCGGCCCGCCAGGCGCGCCGTCATATTGCGCATGATGCTGCCGTATTCCTCGCCCGCCAGCGGCCGCGCGCCGGCCGCGCCGCGCACTTCCTTGGCCACTTCCTGCATCGCTTCGCGCGTCTTGTCGGTCTGCACCGGCGCCACCACCATGAAGGCGCGCTGGCCGCGCACGGCGCTCAGCTGGCCGGAGGTGCCGTAGCTCCAGTGCTTGTCCAGGCGCAGGTTGCGGTTCAGGCGCGAAGTGGCCATGCCGCCGAAGTTCTGCATCACCGGCTCCATCGCCAGGTCTTCCTGCTGGCCCTGCAACTGCGCCAGGTGGGCGGCGACGATGGTCGATTGCGGCGCGTCGGGCTTATCGATCAGGAACAGGCGCTTGCCCTGGCTGGCCTGCACGGCGGGCGCCGGCTTGGCGGGCGCGCTGCCGGCCTGCCATTTGCCGAAAGCCGCTTCCAGCGCGGGCAGGGCTTGCGCCAGCGTGGTGTCGCCGCTCACCACCAGTGTCGCGCTGCCGGGACGGAACCAGGCCGCGTGCCAGGCTTGCAGGTCGGCGCGCGTCAAGCCCTGCACCGAGGCTTCGTAGCCGCTGGCCGGCTTGCCGTAGGCGTGGGCGCTGCCGTACAGCAGGCCGGGCAGCAGGCGCATGGCCAGCGCATTGGGCTGCGCCTTTTCCTGCGCGATGCCGGCCAGGCGGCGCTGTTTTTGCAGCGCGACCTGGTCGGCCGGGAAGGCCGGATGCAGGGCCGCGTCGGCCATCAGTCGCAGGGCGGCAGGCAGCTTGGCCGCCGTCGCCTGCAGGCGCACGATGGACAGGTCGCTGCCGCTGCGCGTTTCCAGCTGGGCGCCCAGGCTTTCCAGTTCATCCGACAGCTGGAAGGCGTTGCGCGTGGCCGTGCCTTTGTCCAGCAGGTCGAGCGTGAGGGCGGCCAGGCCCGCCTTGGCCGGCGTGTCGGACGCCGTGCCGGCGTCGACCGCCAGCGCCACGTTGACGATGGGCGCGGAATGGCGTTCCAGCAGCATCACCTTCAAGCCGTTCGACAGCGTGGCGCGCTGGATGGCGGGGAATTTCACGTCGGGCGCCTGGCCCAGCGCGGGCAGCACCTTGCGGTCCACCTCGGACTTGGCGGCGGCCAGCTTGGCGAAGGGCTTGACCGTCATCGTGTAGTGGTGGGCGCGCAGCCATTGGCCGGCCGTGGCCTTCACTTCGGCCGGCGTGGCCTTGGCGTAGACGTCGAGCTGGTCGAGGTAGGCGTCGGGCTTGCCGCCATACGTCATGCTTTGCGCCAGCATGTTGGCGCGGCCGCCCAGGCGTTCCAGGCCGCGCGCGAACTTGGCCAGCGTGGCGGCGCGCGTGCGCGCCAGTTCGGCCGGCGTCGGCCCCTGTTCCAGCAACTCGTTCAGCACGGCGTCGATCTCGCGTTCGACCAGGGCCGGATCGACGCCCGGCTTGACGGTGGCGACGATGTCGAAGGTGCTGCCCAGCTCATTGTCGTCGATGCCGGCGCGGACGCTGGTGGCCAGGCCTTTGTCGTAGACCAGGCGCTTGTCCAGGCGCGCGCTCTTGGCGCCGGCCAGCACGTCGGCGAACAGGGCCAGATGCTGCAGGCTGGCGTCCTTCCAGGCCGGCGCGTGGTAGCTGCGGTAGATGCGCTGCTGCGGCACGCGGTCTTCCATCTCGTCGCGGATATTGCGGTCGAGCTTGGGAATCCAGGTTGCGGTGCGCGGCAGCGGCGGGCCGGGCGGAATCGAGTCGAAGTATTTCTTCACCAGTTCCAGCGCGCGTTCGGGCGTGATGTCGCCGGCCAGCGTGATGACGGCGTTGTTGGGACCATAGTAGGTACGGTACCACTCCTTGATATCGTCCAGCGAGGCGGCGTTCAAGTCGTCCATGCTGCCGATGGTGGACCAGGAATAGGGATGCGAGTAGGGATACATGCGCGCCGCCTGCTCCAGGTGCACGCGGCCGTAGGGCTGGTTCTCGCCCTGGCGTTTTTCGTTCTGCACCACGCCGCGCTCGCGTTCCAGCATCGCCTGCGAGATGTAGTTGCCGAGGAAGCCCATGCGGTCCGCCTCCAGGTACAGGGTGCGCTCCAGCGCCGACACCGGCACGTCTTCGAAGAAGTTGGTGCGGTCGCCATTGGTGGTGCCGTTGCGGTTGTTCGCGCCCAGGTCGTCCATCGCTTCGCGGAAGCCGTGCGGATAGTTTTCCGAGCCGTTGAAGAAGAAGTGTTCGAATAGGTGGGCGAAGCCGGTCTTGCCGCGCTTCTCGTTGCGCGAGCCGACGTGGTACCAGATGTTGACGCCGACCACGGGCACATTATGGTCTTCGTGGACCAGCAGGGTGAGGCCATTCTGCAACACAAATTTTTTGTAGGGAATGGCATACGCCTGGCGGTCGAAGGCGGCGGGCTGGGCTGCGGCGCTGGCGCCGGGGCGGCTGGCGGCGGTGGGCGCGGCACCGGCGGCTAGGGCCGGCAGGGCGCTGGCCGCCAGGCCCAGGGCGAGAAGCATGTGTTTTTTCACTGTTCACCTGTCTGTGGATTGTTATAGAGTGGCCAGCGCAAGCGGTCCTGCCCTTGCAATGGCTGGGCTATTCTAGCAACGCGCGGCAGCCGAATCCATGCCGGACGCGGCGGCGGTCATGCTAGTATTTGGCTCATGATTGCCCAAGCCCTGTTCACTCCGGCCCAGCAAAAACTGCTGGGCTTGCTGTTCGTCCGCGTCAATGAGGGATTCCACCTCAATGAGATCATGCGCCTGACCGGTTTGGGCAGCGCCTCGGCCCAGCGCGAACTCAAGCGCCTGCACGAGTCGGGGCTGATCGTCTCCGAGCGCATCGGCAATGTGCGCCAGTTCCGGCCCAATAAGGACAGCCTGGTGTACGGGGAATTGAGCAGCCTGGTGAAGAAGACCTTCGGCCTGCTCAGCGTGCTCAATTCAGCCTTGGCGCCGCTGCGCCAGCAGCTCAATGTGGCCTTCGTCTACGGCAAGACGGCCAAGGAACAGGAAGGTTCGGGCGAGGCCATCGAACTGCTGCTGATCGGCGAAAACACCAGCTATGGCGAGCTGCTCAACCGCTTGCCGGTGGCCGAGCGCCTGCTGCGCCGCAAGATCAATCCCAATCTGTATTCCGTGCCCGATTTCCGGCGCCGCCTGCGCGAGCAGCAACCCTTCATCCTGCAGGTGCTCGATGAGCGCAAGGTCTTCGTGCTGGGCGACGATACCGACCTCGACGACATCCTGCGCGAGGACAGCCCGGCCCTGCCCAGCGTGGCTTAGGCGGAGCGCTTAGGCGCCCCGCCTAGGCGCGCCGCGCCTGCTCGCCGGCCAGCGGCGCGCACACCTCGACCGCCGCCGCCGCCACCGGCGTCCCCTGCGGCATGCAGGGCGGGAAGGTCAGCGAAAAGCGCGTGAACTTGCCCGGCACCGATTCGCAGCGGATGGCGCCGCCGAACGCGGCCAGCACGCGCTGGCAGAACGCCAGGCCCATGCCCGAGCCGCCGCCCTGGTGCCGCGTGGTGTAATACGGTTCGAACACATGGGGCAGGACGTCGGCCGCGATGCCCGGCCCGGTATCGGTGACCACCAGCCAGTTGTGGCGCGCCAGGCTGAAGCATTCCACCTCGACCGTCCCCCGGCCCAGGCCGCCAGTGCGGATCGCGTGCAGGGCATTCTTGAGCAGGTTGTACAGCACATAGATCAGCAGCACGTCCGAGCCGTGGAAGCGGAAATCGTGGCGCACCTGGGCGCTGACGCGTTCGCGCATGCCTTCCTCGAAGGGATAGCAGGATAGCGCCTCGTCGACGCAGGCCTTGACCGAATAGTGGCGGAACTCGTCGCGCCGGAAATTCTCGGCCGTGGCCGAGGCCAGCAACATGTCGACGATGAAGTTCGAGCGCGACACTTCCTGTTCGATATGCTGGGCCAGGCCGGCCAGATACTGCAGCTGCTCGCTGTTCAGGCGCGGCTGGTGGGCGCGCTGCTGTGCCAGGCTCTGGTAGCCGGCGATCAGCTCCGGCAAGCTTTTGGCCAGCAGGCGCGACTGGCTGCGGATGGTGGCCAGCGGCGTGCGCATCTCGTGCGCGATGGAGGCGGCCGCCGCCATCGGGTCGGCCAAGAGATTGTGCTGCACCATGGCCTGGGCGATTAGGCCCAGGCTGGCCGCCAGCGACAGCACGCCGGGCGGATAGAACTCATAGCCATAATTGCATAGGTAGTCGATGGCGGCGCTGAAGTAGATCAGCACGCTGACCAGGCAGTAGCGCAGCCGCGCGCGCTCGGTCGACAGGGCGGCCTGCTGGCGCCGGTACAGCAGGTAGAGGCCGCGCAGCACCACCACCACCGTCTGCAGCAGGTGCAAGGGATGCAGCCAGCCCGCGCGCGGGTAGTAGCCGAAGAAGTAGGCGTGTACGCCGCTCACCAGCCAGTCGGTGCTGACGGTAAACACGCTGAGCACGGCCGCCAGGCCGTAGGAGGCCATCACCCAGCGCGCTTCGCCGGGTTGGCGCGTCAGCTCGGTGATGAAGTGGTAGAGCGTGGTCGGCAGGAAGAGAATGGGCACATAGCCGAGGCGCGCCATGGTCAGCGCCATGGCCGGGGCCTCGGTCTGGAACAGCAGGGCCCAGGCCGCTTGCCACAGGCAGGTGGTGGCGCAGAGCAGGAAAAAGGTCAGGCTGGCGCGGTTCGCGCCGCGCGAGTGCAGCACATAACTGCCATAGGCAAGAAAGAGCAGCGAAACCAGAGCGGGCAGAATGGAGAACATGGGCAATCCCCTGGAACAGACCACGTGTCAACGCTTGGGATCATAACAACGCTTGAGCCTGCTCAGCTCCGGGATTCGCACGGGGTTTGTGCCAGATCAAAGGGCCGGGGCAAAAGTTTCCTTTAGTGAACATATGCGGCACGCAGAGGCCGCCAGTCAAACCCATTCAGGAAATGTCCACTCCAGGAGCGAGCCATGTTCATGTACGCCGCCGTCGCCAACGACGCCAACACCGACGCCGAATTGACCTTCCACCACCAGATTTCGGTCTATCTGAAGGATTCGAATGCCTATGGCAATACCTACTTCGCGCGCTATTTCGAATGGCAGGGCATCTGCCGCGAAAAATGGTTTTTCGAGTGCGTTGCGCGCGATATGCTGCAGAAGGAGGGCGTGTTCATCACCAAGCGCGCCGAGCAGGACTATCTGCAGGAAACCTTTCCGTTTCAAGACGTGCGCTGCGAGGTCAACACCTACGCTGTGCGGCGCTGCTCGTTCTGGTTGGAGTTCCGTTTCTACGCCAACAGCATGCCGGTCGCCGTGGGCCGGCAGCAGATCGTCTTTGCCGGCCATGACAAACAGATCGCCGCGCTGCCGGAACGGGCCTTGAAGCGCATCAAGGCGTATGAGCTGAGTACCTAGGCCGGCCCGCGCCGGCGGCCGCGCGGCGAGCTTGTTGCCGCGCGGGCGGCCCGGCTTAGCGCGCCGGCTGGCGGTCGGCGATCCAGCGGTCGACCTTCGCTTCGAGCAGGCTGAGCGGCACGGTGCCGTCGCCCAGCACCACCTCGTGGAACTTCGGCAGGCTGAACTGGTCGCCCAGCGCTTGCTGGGCGCGCTTGCGCAGCTCGACGATTTTCAGCGAGCCGATCTTGTAGCCCAGGGCTTGGCCGGGCCAGGCCATATAGCGCTCGGTCTCGCTCTTGGCCACGGCGTCGTAGCCCAGCGTGTCCTTCATATACTGGATGGTCTGCTCGCGGCTCCAGCCCTTGGCGTGCAGGCCGGTATCGACCACCAGGCGGGTGGCGCGCAGCAGCTCGTCGTTCAGGTGGCCGAAGTACTGGGCCGGATCGTCGAACAAGCCCATTTCCTGGCCCAGGGTTTCGGCATACAGCGCCCAGCCCTCGGTGAAGGCATTGTTGCCGCCGAATTTGCGGAACTTCGGCATGTCCAGTTCCTGCATCAGCGCGATGTGAAAGTGGTGGCCCGGTTTGCCTTCATGCAGGAACAGGGTGTTCATGCCGGTATTGCCGTATTTGGTGGGATCGTTGACCACCGACCAGAACACGCCGGGACGCGAGCCGTCGGCGGCTGGCGCCGTGTAGTGGTCGGCGGCGGTGGCGCGGCTCAGCTCCGGCTCCAGGCGCAGGTCGAGCGGCGCCTTGGGCAGCAGGGTGAACATGGCGGGCAGCTTGCTGTCGAGCACCGTGTTCAGCTTGCGGTAGACCGCTTGCACCTCGTCCTCGGTCTTGAACGGGAAGAACTTGGCTTGCTGCGAGACCCAGACCGGCAGGCCGGCGGCCGGGCCGTCGTAGCCGAGCTTGGGACCGAGCACGGCGAACTGGCCCTGGATGCGCGCCACTTCCTTCAGGCCGATGGCGTGGATGGTGTCCGGATCGAGATTGGTGGTGGTCGAGGCGGCGATGCGGGCCTGGTACCAGGCCGCGCCCTGCGGCAGCGCGCCCAGGCCGGCGCTGTCGCGGCTGGCCGGCAGATACTCTTGCTCGATGAAGCTGGCCAGGCGCTGCAGGGCCGGTTCGAGCTGGCTCACGGCCGCGCGGTACGCCTTGGCCAGTCTGACCTTGTCGGCGGCCGTGAAGTTGGCCGGCAGCTTGTTGATCGGCGTGTAGTAAATGCTCTGTTCCGGGCTGGCGCTGCGCAGCTTCTGGAACTGCGGCAGGGCCGACAGTACCAGCGCCTTGGGCAGCACCACGTTCTGGCGCATGCCTTCGCGCATATTGGCGATGGCCTGGTCGATCCAGGCCGGCAACTGGCGCAGGCGGCTCAGGTAAGCCTGGTATTGCTTGACCGTGGTCAGCGGCTGCGAACCTTCGCCGCCCGCGTAATTGGCCAGGGTCACGGGCATGCTGTCCATCTGGTTCAGTGGCAGCAGGTGCTCGGGGAAGGGCTCGAAGGAGAGCAGGCTCTTCAGCTCGAAGTCGAGCACATCGTAGTGGATCTGGTCGGCGCGGCTGAGTTGGCTGCGCGGGATGGCGGCCAGGCGCTGGGCGAATTGGCGGTACAGGTCGAACTGCTTGGCGCGCTTGGCCGGCTGGATGGACAGGCCGAGCTGGTCGTCGAAGCGGTTATCGCCGCTCTCGGTGGCGCCCACCGGTTCGAAACGGGCCAGCGCATCGTAATAGGCATCGGCCAGCGTCATCAGTTGTTTTTTTGCCGCAGTCTGGCTTTTGGCCGGGGCGGCGAGGGTGGTGGTGGCGCTGGCGGGCGTGGCCGCCTGGAGTGGCGTCCAGGCCAGGCAAACGGCGGCAGCCAGCGTGCTCAGGGCGATGCGGTGGTTCATGGGTTTTCCTGTGAGTGGAGGGAACAGAAAGAAGCTGCCTAGCATACGCGAAACGGTGTTCTGGCCGGAAGGAAAAAATGGTTATCCTGCCACTATTGCTCTTGCCGGCGCCTGGCGCTGTTGCGTGGATGCATGGACGCGGGTGGCCGTTTGGCGCTGCGCCGGTCGGCTGCAAATTTCTGCTTGGAAATGTGGCAGAATCTTCGCAGAACCCGGGTCTGGAGGTGGCCACCATGCGTCTGCGAGTTTTCCTGTCATGTTTGCTGGGCGCGACGGCGGCCCAGGCCGGCGACGTCAGCCTGCTGGGCGTGTTCGCCAACAAGGCCATGCTGGCCGTCGATGGCGCCCCGCCCAAGGTGTATGCGGTGGGCGCCCTGTTGCCCGACGGCGCCAAGCTGGTGGCGGTGGCCGGCAACCAGGCCGTGATCGAGGAAAACGGCCAGCGCTATACCATCGTGCTGGGCGCCAATGCCGCGCGCGGCGGCGCCGGCGCGCCGGCCAGGATCACGCTGGCGCCCGACGCCATGGGCCACTACCTGGTCAACGGGGAAATCAACGGCCAGGCGGCGCGCATGCTGATCGATACCGGCGCCAGCCTGGTGGCCCTGCCGGCGGCCGAGGCGCGCCGCATGGGCATCGATTACCGCAAGGGCAAGCCGATGCTGAGCAGCACGGCGGGCGGCGTGGTGCTGGTCTACCGCGTGCGTCTGGACAAATTGCGCATCGGCGAGATCGAACTCCTGGGCCTGGAGGCGGTGGTGCACGAAAGCGGTCTGCCCCTCATCCTGCTCGGCAATTCCTTCCTCAACCGCTTCGAGATGCGCCGCGATGGCGAGCAGATGACGCTGGTACGCCGCTAGCCCGTTCAGGCGGCCTGCTGCATCTCGGCCAGGCGGCTTTCATACAGCGCGGCCATGAGGTCGGATTGGGACAGGATGCCGGCGCAGCGGCCGGCCTCGTCCACCACGGGGATGTGGTGCAGGCCGCTGTCGGCCATCAGCGGCACCAGGTCGACGATGGGGGTGTCCAGCGCCGCCGTCTGTGGCCGCGCCGTCATGATCTGGCCCACCACCTCCGGCTTGTCGCCATGGCTGCGGCCGCTGGGCCGCAGGAGGTGGCGCAGGCGCGCCGGCAGGCTGGTGAAATCGTCCAGGCCGCTATGGCGCAGGAAATCGCCCTGGCTCACGATGCCGATCACGCGCCGGCCCGGGTTGAGCACGGGCAGGGCGGCCACGCGGTGGTGCTGCATCAGCTGCCAGGCCTGGGCCAGCGGCGTGCCGAATTCCACCGTCACCACATCCCGCGACATGATGCTGGCGCAGCGGATCTGGCCGAAGCGGCGCTGGTAGGCGCGCATCTCGGTCTGCTGGATGATCGCTTCCAGGTCGTCGCGGCTGACGTCGAGCACCTGGCCGTACTGGCGCAGCACCGCGTCCAGGTCGGCCGGCTGGAAGCCGAGGCGGCCGGTGGGCAGCGGGTCGCGCGTGGCGTGCGGATTGGGCGGCGTGTGCTGGGCATGCGGATAGCGCCGGCCGCTGAGGTTGTTGTACAGGACGGCGCCGAGCACCATCACGGCCGAGTTCAGCAGCACCGGCCCGAGCGCGAAGCCGAAGCCGGCCGCGTGCACGGCCGGGCCGCCGATCACCGTGGTCAGGGCCACCGCGCCGCCGGGCGGATGCAGGCAGCGCAGCGCGAACATGGCGGCGATGGCGCCGCAACTGGCCAGCGCGGCGCTGGCCATGCCGGGGCCGAGCCAGCGCACGCAGGCCGCGCCCACCAGGCCCGACACCACATTGCCGCCGATCACGGACCAGGGTTGGGCCAGCGGACTGGCGGGCAGGCAGAACAGCAGAACGGCGGAGGCGCCCATCGGCGCCACCAGGTAAATGGCGGCATCGCCCAGCAGCCAATGGCTGCACGCGGCGGTCAGCAGCAGGCCGAGCATGGCGCCGGTGCAGGCGCGCAGGCGTTCGCTCAGACTGGCGGTATGGGGCAGGGGGAGCCAGCGCTCCAGCAGGGGTTTCAACATCGTACCCCCGATTATCCCATGTTCCGGCTAACTCGGCAGGCCGTGCGACAAGAGTTCCAGCGGCAGCGCGCTGCTGGACTTGATTTGCTCCATCGAAAACGCCGAGGACACGCCCGTCAGATGGGCCACTTTGATGAGTTTTTTGTAAAAGCGGTCATAACCCGCGATATCGGTGGTCACCACCTTCAACAGGTAGTCCACGTCGCCGCTCATGCGGTGGAATTCCAGCACCTCGGGCAGGGCGGTGACGGCGGCGGCGAAGCGCGCCAGCCATTTCTCGTCGTGCTGGCTGGTGCGCACGCTGACGAAGACCGTCACCGGCAGCCCGACCTTGCGCCGGTCGACGATGGCGACCCGGCTCTCGATATAGCCATCCTCCTCGAGCCGCTTGAGGCGCTTCCAGCACGGCGTGCTGGACAGGCCGACGCGCTCGGCCAGCTCGGCAATCGACAGGGTGCCGTCGGCCTGCAAGGCGGCGAGAATCGCATAATCGAAGCGGTCGAGATGATTCATTCTATAAATTTCCAATGACTAGCATGTATATGCTAAATACTAGGCGATGAGGAGGGATTTTGGAATAAATCTTTCGCATAAATTGCGTAAGCTATCCATATCTCCTTGTCCACCCGCATCATGAGCACTGAAATCTATCTTGACGGAAACGCCACGACCGCGGTTCTGCCCGCCGCCATCGACGCCGCCCTGCACGCCATGGGCGCAGACTTTGGCAATCCCAGCAGCAGCCACGGTGCCGGCCTGAAAGCCAAGGTGCTGCTGGACGGGGCGCGCGCCTGCGCGCGCCGCCTGCTGGGCGTGGGCGAAGGCCGTCTGATCTTCAATAGCGGCGCCACCGAAGGCATCCAGACCGCCGTGTTGTCGGCCCTGTGCGCGATTCGCGAGCGGCGCGCCGCCGGCCAGCGCGTCGGCAGCCTGCTCGTGTATGGCGCCACCGAACACAAGGCCGTGCCGGAAGCGCTGGCGCACTGGAACCGCCTGCTCGGCCTCGACCTGCTGCTGTACGCGCTGCCGGTCGACGCCGGCGGCCGCCACGACCTCGACGCGCTGCGCGCGCTGGCGCCGGAAGCGGCCCTGGTCTGCACCATGGCCGCCAATAATGAAACCGGCGTGATTTCCGACCTGGACGGCATCGGCGCCGCCCTGGCCCACAGCAACACGCTGTGGATGGTCGATTGCGTGCAAGGCCTGGGCAAGCTGGCCTTGAATTTGCAAGCGACGCGCATCGATTACGCGCCGTTCTCCGGCCACAAGCTGTTCGCGCCCAAGGGCATCGGCATGCTGTATGTGCGCGCCGGCGCGCCGTTCACGCCGCTGATCATGGGCGGCGGCCAGGAAACCGGCCTGCGCTCGGGCACCGAGAACATGGCCGGCATTGCCGCGCTGGGCGCCGTGCTGCAGGCGCTGGAAGAGGGCAACACTTTCCGCAGCCATGCCGAACTGGAGGGTTTCCGCGCACGCCTGGCGGCCAGCCTGCGCCGCGCGCTGCCCGGCATCGTCTTCAACGCCGCCTTCGAGCACACGCTGCCGACCACCCTGAACTTCTCCGTGCCGGGCCTGGCGTCGCGCGAACTGCTCGACGTCTTCGACGCCGCCGCCGTGCGCGTCAGCTCGGGCAGCGCCTGCTCCGCGGCCAAGGCCGCGCCCAGCTATGTGCTGCAAGCCATGGGCCTGCCCGACTGGCGCAGCAGCAGCGCCATCCGCATGTCCTTCGGCGCCACCATCGACAGCGCCACCATCGACGACGCCTGCGCCCGCATCGAGCGCTGCGGCGCCGCGCTGCGCAGCGCCGGCCTGCTGCCCGACGCCAAAGTCCCGCCCGCAGCCGACGGCGTGGTGCAGCTGAGCGATGCCGGCCGCCACAGCTGGCTGGTGCTCGACGCCGCCAGCCGCGCCGCCGCCGTGATCGACGCCCAGCCGGCACTGCAGGCGCGCATCGACGCCCTGCTGCACAGCGGCGGCTACACCCTGCGCGCCAGCCTGCGCACCGATGCCGCCGATACCATTGCACCGGTACGCCTGGGCGCGCGCCTGCTGCTGCCCTGCCGCGTGGCCGACGCCACCATCTACCTGCTGGGCCGCGCCGACGCGGCCCAGACCACGCTGGCGCCGGCCGCCGTGCGCCACGCCTTCACCGGCCAGGCCGCGCTGGCGCCGCTGGCCGACCTGCTGGGCGCCGACAGCCTGATCTGTCCCGCCAGCGAAACACAGAGTGCCTTCTGTACCAGCCTGCGCGCCGAAGCGCGGGCTGGCCAGACTGCCGCCGACGATGTCAACCTCGACGCCGCCGGCCTGGCCGCTTTCCTGCAAAGCAATCCCAATGTGCTGCTGGTCGACGTGCGCGAAGCGTATGAACACGCCGCCAGCGCCGGCGGTCCCGGCGGCCGCGCCGCGCTGAACATCCCGCTCAGCCGCCTGGCGCAGCAGATCGAAGCCTGGCAGCAAAGCCCCAGCCAGCCCCTGGTCTTCTTCTGCCGCAGCGGCAACCGCAGCGCCAAGGCCGTGCACTGCCTGCGCCGCCTCGGCCACAGCCAATGCTGGCACCTGGTGGGCGGCATGGCCCTGACCAGCGCCGCCCCCATCCTGGCGCTCGCGGCCTGAGCGCCTACCTGTTCTGTCCTTTACGGCGGCTTTGGCCGCCGTTTTTTTTGCTTCCTCGCATGTGTACGCTAGCGCACTGTCGTCTGCCGTGCGCCTGCTTAAGATGGGCTGACCCATACTGCTAATCCCCGCAAGGGGAAACAGCATCGGCTCAAGGAAGCGAGGCCGTTTTGATTGATTTCACCAAATTTGTTCCCGGTATGCAGGCGGGGTTCCGGGAAGCCATGTCCGGCCAGTTGCACAGCGCGGAGCGGGATGACGATTCACCGCTGCGCGCGGAACTCTACAGCGCGCAGCAGATGGCCCACCATGGCCGCGCCCTGGCGCGCAGCCATGCGCTGAGCCGGCAGGCGGGACGCGACCGGCTGCTCTCGCGCCTGGCCGAAAACAGCGCCGTCATCGCCCTCACCTGCGAGGAGCTGACGGCGGCGGTGAAGAGCGGGCGCCAGATCACGCCCGCCTCCGAATGGCTGCTGGATAATTTCTACCTCATCGAAGAACAGATCCGCACCGCGCGCCGCCACCTGCCCAAGCATTACAGCAGGGAGTTGCCGCGCCTGGCCAAAGGCGCGCCCGAGGGCACGCCGCGCGCCTACCAGCTCGCGCTCGAAATCATCGCCCACGGCGACGGCCGCGTCGACCCGGAAAGCCTGTGCCGCTTTGTCGATGCCTACCAGGAGGAAGCGCCGCTCAAGCTGGGCGAGCTGTGGGCCATTCCGATCATGCTGCGCCTGGCCCTGATCGAGAACCTGCGCCGCGTGGCGGCGCGCGTGGCCGAGAACCGCGTGCAGCGCGACCTGGCCAATACCTGGGCCGACCAGATGGTGGAGGTGGCCGACAAGAATTCCAGCGGCCTGATTCTGCTGGTGGCCGATATGGCGCGCTCGAATCCGCCCATCACCAGCGCCTTCGTGGCCGAGCTGGCGCGCCGCCTGCAGGGCCAGAGCCCGACCCTGACGCTGGCGCTGAACTGGATCACCTACAAGCTGGCCGAGAGCGAGCAGACCATCGAGCAGCAGATCCAGATCGAGATCCAGCAGCAGGCCGCCGACCAGGTGTCGATCGCCAACAGCATCGGCAGCCTGCGTTTCCTCGGCACCATGGACTGGCAGGAGTTCGTCGAAACCATGAGCGCGGTGGAGCAGGTGCTGCGCCAGGACCCGGCCAATGTCTATGGCGCCATGGATTTCGCCACGCGCGACCAGTACCGCCACGTGGTCGAGAAAGTGGCGCGCCGCTCGCCGCTGACGGAGGTGGAGGTGGCGCAGCAGGCGCTGGAACTGGCGCGCCTGCATGAGGGCAATGGCAGCGAAGCGCGCCTGGCGCATATCGGTTTTTACCTGATCGGCGGCGGCCTGCCGCTGCTGGAAAAGCGGGCCGAGATGCGCCGGCCGTTCTGGGCCGCGCTGCAGCATGCCACGCGCGCCGCGCCGCTGGCGAGCTATCTGGGCGCGATCGCCGCCATTTCGCTGGTGGTCACGGCCCTGATGCTGGGCCGCGCGCTGCGCGACGGCGCCGAACCCTGGCAGCTGGCGCTGGTGGCCGCGCTGGGCCTGATGGGCAGCAGCCAATTGGCGCTGGCGCTGGTGAACTGGGCCGCGACCCTGCTGACCTGTCCCCATCCCTTGCCGCGCCTGGACTTCAAGGAAGGCGTGCCGTCCGATGCGCGCACCATGGTGGTGGTGCCGACCCTGCTCTTCAGCAAAGACAATGTGGCCGAGCTGTGCGAGCAGCTGGAAGTGCGCTTCCTCGCCAACCGCGATCCGAACCTGCGCTATTGCCTGCTGACCGACTTCGCCGATGCGCGCGAAGAGGTGATGCCGGACGATGCGGCCCTGCTGGAACAGGCGCAATCGCGCATCCGCCGCCTGAACGACAAATACGCGCCGCCGCCGGCCGCGGCGGAACCGCCGAACGGCGTGCCGGAACCGCTGGCGCTGGCCGCCAATGGCCAGGCCATGCGGCCCTTCCTGCTGCTGCACCGGCCGCGCCTGTGGAACCGCGCCGAGGGTGTGTGGATGGGCCAGGAGCGCAAGCGCGGCAAGCTGTCCGACCTGAATCGCTTCCTGCGCGGCGGCGCGCGCGACAAGTTCGCGCTGGTGGAAGGCGAGACGGCGGACCTGGACAGCTTCAAATACGTCATCACGCTCGATACCGACACCCAGTTGCCGCGCGACGCGGCGCGCCAGTTCATCGCCACCATGCGCCATCCGCTGAACCAGCCGCGCATCGACGCGCACACGCGGCGCGTGGTGGAAGGCTACGGCATCCTGCAGCCGCGCGTGGCGGTCAGCCTGCCCAGCGAACACGCTTCGCTCTACGAACGGCTGTGCGGCGGCGAGCCGGGCATCGACCCCTACACGCGCACCGTGTCCGACGTTTACCAGGACGTGTTCTTCGAAGGCTCCTTTATCGGCAAGGGCATCTACGATGTCGACGTGTTCGAGCACGTGCTGGCCGAGCGCCTGCCCGACAATCGCATCCTCAGCCACGACCTGCTGGAAGGCTGCTATCTGCGCGCCGGCTTGCTCAGCGACGCCCAGCTTTACGAGCAGTATCCGGCGCGCTACCACGACGATGTGAGCCGGCGCCAGCGCTGGATCCGCGGCGACTGGCAGTTGCTGTCCTGGCTGGCCGGGCCAGTGCCGCTGCGCGGCGGCCGGCGCGAGCGCAATCCGCTGTCGGCCCTGTCGCGCTGGAAGCTGTTCGACAATCTGCGCCGCAGCCTGGTGGCGCCGGTGCTCACGGCCGCGCTGCTGCTGGCCTTCGCCGCGCTGTCCCATCCCTGGTTCTGGACCGCCGCCGTGCTGGCCATCATCTTCTTGCCGCCGCTGGTGAGCGCCCTCTACGATCTGGGCAACAAGCCGCCGGACACGCTGTGGGAGCAGCATCTGCGCGCCTCGCTGCGGCGCAGCGGCCTGCAGTTCGCGCACGGCTTGCTGACCCTGGTCTTCCTGCCGTATGAAGCCTATATCAGCCTGGACGCCATCGCGCGCACCGGCTGGCGCCTGCTGTTCTCGCGCAAGCACTTGCTGGAGTGGCGCGCCTCGGCCCTGCTGCGCTCCGGCACGGACCTGGGCAGCAGCTGGCGGCGCATGTGGATGTCGCCGCTGCTGGCCGTGGCCGCCGGCGCGGCGCTGGCGTTCTGGCATCCGCGCGCGCTGGGCGCCTCGCTGATCTTCCTGGGTGCCTGGTTTGCCGCGCCCGTGGTGGCGTGGTGGATCAGCCGCCCCATCGTGCGCGAACAGACCCAGCTCAAGGAAGAGCAGACGCGCTTTCTGCATCTGCTGGCGCGCAAGACCTGGGCCTGGTTCGACACCTTCGTCGGCCCCGAGGACAATTGGCTGCCGCCCGATAATATGCAGGAGCGCCCCACGCAAACCGTGGCCCACCGCACCTCGCCGACGAATATGGGCTTGTCGCTGCTGGCGAACCTGAGCGCCCACGATTTCGGCTACATCACCGGCGGCCAGCTGCTGGCGCGCACGGAGCACACCTTGCGCAGCATGGAGAAGCTGGAACGCCACCAGGGCCACTTCTACAACTGGTACGACACAGTGTCGATGAAGCCGCTGCTGCCCATCTATATTTCGACGGTGGACAGCGGCAATCTGGCCGGCCACCTGCTGGTGCTGCAACCGGGCCTGGAGGCCTTGCAGGACCAGCCCATCTGCGGTCCGCGCCTGGCCGACGGCGTCGCCACCACCTGGCAGGTGCTGGAGGAAGCGCTGGCGGCGGCGGGCCATGCCAGGCCCCAGGGCTGGGACGCGCTGCGCGCCCTGGCCTCGCCCGAGCAGCCCTGGTATCCGGCCACGCTGCAGGAATGGCGCGACTGGCTGTCGGCGCTGCTGCGCACCGCCGAAGCGATGCAAGGCGACGCCGCGCTCAGCGACGCCACTGCCGCCATGTGGGCGGCGGCCCTGCTGCAGCAGCTGCGCGCCGTGAGCGCGGAGCTGGCGGCGTTGGCGCCGTGGATCAGCGCCGCCAACGGCCCGCCGGCGCAAGGCGAGGCGGTGGCGGACACGTTCACGCGCGTGCCCACTTTGCGCGAGCTGGCCGCCATGGATGGCGGCGCGCTGCTGCCGGCCGAAGGCAGCCTGGCCGGCGCGGCGGCGGATGATCCGGTGCGCCGGGGCGCGCAGGCGGCGCGCGAGCGCCTGCTGCAGATCGCCGCGCTGCGCCAATTGGCGCAGCAGTTCGAGCGTCCCGAATTCGGCTTCCTGTACAACCCCACCACCAATCTGCTGGCGATCGGCTACAACCTGAGCGAGCGCCGCCTCGACGCCAGCTATTACGACCTGCTGGCCTCCGAAGTGCGCCTGGCCAGCTTCGTCGCCGTGGCCCAGGGCCAGCTGCCGCAGGAGCACTGGTTCGCGCTGGGACGCCAGCTGTGCATCGTGCACGGCCAGCCGGTGCTGCTGTCCTGGAGCGGCTCCATGTTCGAGTACCTGATGCCGCTGCTGGTGATGCCGACCTATCCCAGCACCCTGCTGGACCAGACCTACCAATCGGTGATCGCGGCCCAGATCGAATACGGCAAGCAGCGCAGCGTGCCTTGGGGGATTTCCGAATCCGGCTACAACACCACCGACGCCGCGCTGAACTACCAATACCGCGCTTTCGGCGTGCCCGGCCTGGGCCTGAAGCGCGGCCTGGGCGACGATGTGGTGGTGGCCCCCTATGCCACCATGCTGGGCCTGATGGTCGACGCCGACGCCGCCTGCCAGAACCTGCAGAAGATGGCGGCCCTGGGCTTCATGGGCCGCTACGGCTTCTACGAGGCCATCGACTACACGCCGGCGCGTCTGCCGCGCGGCCAGAACCACGCCGTCATCAAATCGTATATGGTGCACCACCAGGGCATGGGCCTGCTGGCCTTGAGTTATCTGCTGCACGACCGTCCCATGCAGCGCCGCTTCGAATCCGACCCGCTGCTGCAATCGACCCTGCTGGTGCTGCAGGAGCGCAGCCCGCAGGCCGGCGCCTTCCACTCCAGCAGCGCCGAGCAGGCGGCCATCCGCGCCACCGCGCCGGAGCAGGCCATGCCGATGCGCATCCTGACCCAGCCCAATACCACGGTGCCGGAAACCCAGCTGCTGTCCAACGGCCGCTACCACGTGATGGTGACCAATGCCGGCGGCAGCTACAGCCGCTGGCGCGATCTGGCCGTGACGCGCTGGCGCGAAGACAGCACGCGCGACAACTGGGGCCAGTTCTGCTATGTGCGCGACCTGGACGACGGCGCCTTCTGGTCCACCACCTACCAGCCCACGCTGGCCGAGCCGCGCCGCTTCGAGGTGATCTTCTCCGAAGGGCGCGCCGAGTTCCGCCGCACCGACCGCGAGATCGAGCTGTACACGGAAATGGTGGTGTCGCCGGAAGACGATATCGAAATGCGCCGCACCCGCGTCACCAACCAATCGAGCCGCCGCCGCACCATCGAAGTGACCAGCTTCGCCGAAGTGGTGATGGCGCCGGCCGCCGCCGACGCCGCCCACCCGGCCTTCAGCAAGCTGTTCGTGCAGACCGAGATCGTGCCCGACGAAAGCGCCATCCTGTGCACGCGCCGTCCGCGCGGCAAGGGCGAGCACACGCCCTACCTGCTGCATGTGATGACGGTGCACGACGCCCATGTGCTGGACGTATCCTATGAAACCGACCGCGCCCGCTTCATCGGCCGCGGCAACACGGCGCAGGCGCCGCAGGCCATGCTGGAAGAAGGGGAGCTGTCCGGCAGCCAGGGGTCGGTGCTCGACCCCATCGTGGCGATCCGCTACCGCATCGTGCTGGAACCGGACCAGGCGGCGATTGTCGATATCGTCACCGGCATGACCGACACGCGCGACGCGGCCCAGTACCTGATCGACAAATACCAGGACCGCCACATGGCCGACCGCGTGTTCGAACTGGCCTGGACCCACAGCCAGGTGGTGCTGCGCCAGCTCAACGCCAGCGAAGCCGACGCCCAGCTTTACGGCCGCCTGGCCAACCACGTGATCTATCCGAATCCGGCCTTGCGCGCCGAGGCGGCGGTGCTGATCAAGAACCAGCGCGGCCAGTCCGGCCTGTGGGCCTACGCCATTTCCGGCGACCTGCCCATCGTGCTGCTGCAAATGAAAGACCCGGCCAATATCGAACTGGCGCGGCAGATGGTGCAGGCGCACGCCTACTGGCGCCTGAAAGGCCTGGTGGTCGACCTGGTGATCTGGTACGAGGACTTGTCCGGCTACCGCCAGGCCCTGCACGACCAGATCATCGGCCTGATCGCCTCCGGCATCGACGCCCAGGCCATCGATCGCCCGGGCGGCATCTTCGTGCGCCCCTTCGACCAGCTTTCGGCGGAAGACCGGGTCCTGCTGCAGACGGTGGCGCGCGCCATCCTGGTCGACAGCCGCGGCACCCTGGCCGAACAGGTCAAGCGCGCCAGCCCGGCGCCGCTGCGCATGCCGCCGCTGGTGGCCGACAGCCGCGGCCAGTACGACGACGCCGGTCCGCACACGCGCCAGCCGCATGGCCTCCTGCTCGGCAACGGCATCGGCGGCTTCACGCCCGACGGGCGCGAATACGCCATCGTCACCGGACCGGGACAGCGCACGCCGGCGCCCTGGTCGAACGTGCTGGCCAACCCGCAGTTCGGCAGCGTGGTGTCGGAAAGCGGGCAAGCCTATACCTGGCACGAGAACGCGCACGAATTCCGCCTCACGCCCTGGCATAACGACCCGGTCAGCGACGCCAGCGGCGAAGCCTTCTACCTGCGCGACGAGGAGAGCGGCCAGTTCTGGTCGCCCACCGCCTTGCCGGCGCGCGGCAGCGGCGACTACCTGACCCGCCACGGCTTCGGCTACAGCGTGTTCGAACATACGGAAGCGGGCGTCAGCTCGGCCATGACCAGCTTCGTCGCCCTCGACGCGCCCGTGAAATACACCCTGCTCAATGTGCGCAACGATTCGCCCGTCCCGCGCCGCCTGTCCGTCACCGGCTATGTGGAATGGGTGCTGGGCGATATGCGTTCGCGCTCCGGCATGCATATCGTCACCGAGGCCGATCCGGCCAGCGGCGCGCTGTTCGCCAAGAACGCCTACAACACCGAGTTCCAGGGCCGCGTCGCCTTCTTCCACACCGATGCTGGCGCCCGTTCGCACACCGCCGACCGCGCCGAATTCATTGGCCGCAACGGTAATCTGGCGCAGCCGGCCGCGCTGCGCCGCGTGCGCCTGTCGGGCAAGACCGGCAGCGCGCTCGACGCCTGCGCCGCCATCCACGCCCCGTTCGAATTGATGCCGGGCGAAGAGCGCGAGATCGTCTTCATCCTGGGCCTGGGCGGCCGCCGCAACGCCGACGCCAGCACCATGGTGCAGAAGCATGGCGGCGCGGAGGCGGCGCATGCCGCGCTGGCCGCCGTGCAGGCGCATTGGGACGAGGTGCTGGGCGCGGTGCAGGTGCAAACGCCCGATCCGGCGCTTGACGTGATCGCCAACGGCTGGCTGATGTACCAGACCATCGCCTGCCGCATGTGGGCGCGCAGCGGCTATTACCAGTCCGGCGGCGCCTTCGGCTTCCGCGACCAGCTGCAGGACGCCATGGCCATGGTGCATAACCAGCCGCAACTGCTGCGCGAACACCTGCTGCTGTGCGCCGCCCACCAGTTCGTCGAAGGCGATGTGCAGCACTGGTGGCATCCGCCCTCCGACCGCGGCGTGCGCACGCACTGCTCGGACGACTATCTGTGGCTGCCGCTGGCGGCGGCGCGCTACGTCGCCAGCACCGGCGACCTGAGCGTGCTCGATGAAAGCGCGCCTTATCTGGAGGGGCGTCCCGTCAATCCAGATGAAGACTCCTACTACGATATGCCGGGCCGTTCCGGCCAGAGCGGCAGCCTGTACGAGCACTGCCAGCGCGCCATCCGCAACGGCCTGCGCTTCGGCGCGCACGGCCTGCCCCTGATCGGTTCCTGCGACTGGAACGACGGCATGGACAAGGTGGGCGAGGAGGGCAAGGGCGAGAGCGTGTGGCTGGCCTTCTTCCTGTACGAAGTGCTGCAGCGCTTCGCCGAAGTGGCGCAGCGGCGCGGCGACGAAGTCTTCGCCGGCGAATGCCGCGAACAGGCGCAGCGCCTGGCCGCCAATGTCGAACAGAATGCCTGGGATGGCGAATGGTACCGGCGCGCCTACTTCGACGACGGCACCCCGCTCGGCTCGCGCGAAAACGAGGAATGCCAGATCGACTCGATCTCGCAGAGCTGGGGCATCCTGTCCGGCGCCGCCAACCGCGAACGCGTCGAAGGCGCCATGCGCCAGGTCGACGCGCGCCTGGTGCGGCGCGACTATGGCCTGATCCAGCTGCTCGACCCGCCGTTCGACAAGGCCGATTTAAATCCCGGCTATATCCGCGGCTATGTGCCGGGCGTGCGCGAAAACGGCGGCCAGTACACCCATGCCGCCATCTGGACCGTGATGGCCTTCGCGCGCATGGGCGAAGTCGAAAAAGCCTGGGAACTGATGCGCATGATCAACCCGGTCAGCCATGGCGCCAACGCCGACAGCAGCGCCGTCTACAAGGTCGAACCCTATGTCGTGACGGCCGACGTGTACGCGGTCGCGCCCCATGTGGGACGCGGCGGCTGGAGCTGGTACACCGGCTCCTCCGGCTGGATGTACCGCCTGATTCTCGAATCCCTGCTCGGCCTGACGCGCCAGGCCGACAGCCTGACGCTGGCCCCGCTGCTCCCCGCCGGCTGGGACGGCTTCGCCCTGCGCTACCGCTATGGCCGCAGCGTCTACGCCATCACCGTCCAGCGCAGCGCCGAGGCCGGACTAGAAATCGACGGCATCCCGCAAAGCAGCCAGCAAATCCCCCTGCGCGACGACGGCCGCGAACACCAAGTCACCCTGCGGATTTGAGCAATGTCAAAGAATGTCCCACCCTGGTGTCAGGCACCACGGTCGGACATTCTTTGAGAAAAATCAAGGAATGTCCACCTCTGGTGCCTGACACCAGGGTGGACATTGTTTGCGGCAGATCAAACGGGAGCTTAGTCGACCTGGATGGTTTGCCAGGGCGTGGCGGCGGGGGCGCGGCCGGCGAAGAGCAGTAGCAGGGCGGCGAGGACGAGCATGCCGCTGGCGGCGGGAATCGGGCTGCGTTGGACCGGCGCGGGCGGCGGCGCGGCTTGCCGCAAACGTACGGCGGCCGGCGCGAAGGCGGACGGCAGCGCGGCCATATCGTTGAGCCAGCCGGCTTGGGTGAAGGCGGCGGCTTGCTTCGGCGCGGTCGGCGCTTGGGCGGGAAGGGCGTCGGCGGCGTGGGTGGCGGCCGAGGTGGCGGCGACCAGGGCCGCAAACGCCAGTTTGCCTAAGAGTGTCATGGCATCCTCTGCAATGTTTATTCGCCAATCATATTATCTTGGCAAGATGAGGCCGTCTGTGCGTTGGCGCACAGACAAAGCCCAGCTGGTATGTTGCCGCTTAGAAACCAAAACGGCTGCCGGCGCCCAGCAGCGTGGCCAGGCCGAGCAGGGCGAAGATCAGCGCGGCGATGCCGTGCACCAGTTTCAGCGGCACGGCGGTGGCGGCTTTTTTGCCCAGATACACGGCCGGCACATTGGCCAGCATCATGCCGAAGGTGGTGCCAGCCACCACGGCCAGCATGCTGTCGAAACGGGCCGCCAGCGCCACCGTGGCGATCTGGGTCTTGTCGCCCATCTCGGCCAGGAAGAAGGCCACCACCGTGGCGGCGAACACGCCGTAGCGCGCGTTGGGTTGCTCGTCTTCGTCGATCTTGTCGGGCACCAGGATCCAGGCCGCCATGGCGAGGAAGGACAGGCCGAGGATCCAGCGCAGCACGTCCGGCCCGAATAGGCCGGTGAGCCAGCTGCCGACGGCGGCCGCAAACGCGTGGTTGGCGATGGTGGCGACGAAAATGCCGGCCACGATGGGCAGGGGACGGCGGAACTGGGCGGCCAGGCAGAAAGCCAGCAACTGGGTTTTGTCGCCGATTTCGGCGAGAGCGACGATGCCGCTTGAAATAAGGAAGGCGTCCATGATGTGGGGTCAGATGGTGGGGGCCGGGCGTCTACCAATGACCCAGGGGCGACCCCGGCCCAATCCGGCCGCCCGTGGATCAATGGTCTCGCCAAGCCTTGCGGCCATCTGCGCCACGGCCTGCGGGCCGATTATGTTGACGCAGATCCTTCCGGTGGGACCGGAAGCCGACTACTCCCCAAAGAACGGGCGAATGATAGCAGATTCGCGCCGCCGGCCCGGCAATATTTCCGCCCCGGTATGCTATTCTGCTTCGCGCCCCGCTATCACGGAAGAGAGAATATGCCTTTAAAACCTGCCCTGCGCCTATTGACTGGCGCCCTGCTGATCCAGACCGCCTTCGCCGCCCACGCGCAAGATCCCCTCAGCTACGCGCGCTACGACCAGGTGCGCACCAGCGATCTGCGCCTGGACTTGAAAGCCGATTTTGCGCGCAAGACCTTGAGCGGCTACGCCGAGCTGACCCTGAACTGGCTCGATAAGTCGGCGCGCAACCTGGCGCTCGATACGCGCGACCTGAAGATCGCGCGGGTGCAGGTGCTGAACGCGGCCGGCCGCTGGGCCGCCGCCTCCTATATGCTGGACAAGCCCGACGCCGAAAAGGGCCGCGCCCTGCGCATCGCCCTTTCCAGCCAGCCTGAAAAAGTGCGCATCTATTACAGCACCGCGCCCGGCGCCAGTGCCCTGCAGTGGCTGACGCCGCAGCAGACCCTGTCGGGCAAGCGTCCCTTCATGTTCAGCCAGTCGCAGTCGATCAACGCGCGCTCCTGGGCGCCGGTGCAGGACACGCCGGCCGTGCGCTTCACCTATAGCGCGCGCGTCGCCGCGCCGTCCGGCCTGCGCGTGGTGATGAGCGCCGAGAACGATCCGCAAGCGACCGGCGTCGGTGGTTGGAACTTCCGCATGCCGCAGCCGGTGCCGGCCTATCTGCTGGCCATCGCCATCGGCGAAATCGATGTGCGCAGCGTCGGCCCGCGCTCCTCCGTCTACGCCGAACCGGCGCGCATCGACGCGGCCGCCTATGAGCTGGCCGACACCGAGAAGATGATCGCCGCCGCCGAATCGCTGTACGGCCAATACCGCTGGGGGCGTTACGATATGCTGGTGCTGCCGCCATCCTTCCCCATCGGCGGCATGGAAAATCCGCGCCTGACCTTCCTCACCCCGACCATGATCGCGGGCGACCGCAGCCTGAACGACCTGATCGCACACGAGCTGGCCCACTCCTGGTCCGGCAATCTGGTGACCAACGCCTCCTGGAAGCACTGGTGGCTCAACGAAGGCTTCACCACCTACGTCACCAGCCGCATCGTGGAAAGCCTGTACGGCGCCGACGTGGCGCAGATGAACCTGCAGCTGGAACAGGAAGAGCTGTTTGCCTCGCTCAAGGACATCCCCGTCGCCAAGCAAGCCTTGCTCACGCGCGACGCCGATGTGAATCCGGCCACCTATACCGATGAAGGCCTGGCCTATCCGAAAGGCGCCTGGCTCCTGCACACGCTGGAGCAGCGCGCCGGCCGCGAGGTTTTTGATCCCTTCCTGCGCGGCTGGTTCGACCAGCACGCCTTCCAGTCGGCCACCACCGAGCAATTCCTGGCCTATCTGCGCAAGAACCTGCTGGAAAAGCGTCCCGACATCATGGGCGAAAACGAGCTGGCCGAATGGCTGTACGGTCCCGGCGTGCCGGCCACCGCCCAGCGCGCCGTGTCGCCGCGCCTGGCCGCGCTCGACGCCCAGCGCGACGCCTGGCTGAAAGGCGAAACCGCCACCAAGGACTTGAGCACCAAGGCCTGGAACGCCACCGAATGGATGCACTTCCTGAACGACATCGACGGCAAGGCCAGCGCCGTCCAGCTCAAGGAGCTGGACGAAGCGTTCGCCCTGCGCGCCAGCCGCAATAACGAAATCGCCTTCCGCTTCTACCTGGCGTCGGTCAAGGCGGGCTACGACGTGCGCGAGCCGCTCAACGCCTTCCTCATGAGCGTGGGCCGCCAGAAGTTCGTGGTGCCGCTCTACGGCGCCCTGCTCAAGAACGAGAAGGACCAGGCCTGGGCCAAGGGGGTGTACGCCAAAGCCCGTCCGCGCTACCACCCCGAGACCCAGTCCTCGGTGGACAAGCTGATGAAGAAATCGGTATAAACGCGGTATAAACGATAGATAAGGAAACGCGTATGCTGCAGAAAACCCGTCTCGCCGCCTTGCTGCTGCTGGCCCTGGGCGCCGGCGCCCCGGCGCTGGCCGCCGCGCCCGAACCTTCGGCCGTCAGCACGGCCGCCGCCGCTCCCGCCTTCGACCTGGACGCCGACGTCAACCTGGCCCTGAAGACCTTCGACGTGCCCGGCATGGCCATCGCCATCGTCAAGGACGGCAAGGTGCTGGCCGCCAAGGGCTTCGGCGTGCGCCAGCTGGGCGACCCGGCTCCCGTCACCGGCAAGACCCTGTTCGAAATCGCCTCCAACTCCAAGGCCTTCACCGCCGCCGGCCTGGCCATGCTGGTCGACGACGGCAGGCTGAAATGGGACGATCCCGTCACCCAGCACCTGCCCGGCTTCCAGATGAGCGACGCCTACGTCAGCAGCGCCATCACCGTGCGCGACCTGCTGACCCACCGCAGCGGCCTCGGTCTGGGCGCGGGCGACCTGCTGTGGTGGCCCACCACCACCTTCAGCACCGATGAAATCATCGAGCGCCTGCGCCATGTGAAGCTGGCCACCAGCTTCCGTAACAGCTATGCCTACGACAATCTGCTCTACATCGTGGCCGGCAAGATCATCGCCGACAAGGCCGGCAAGAGCTGGGGTGAGACGATGCAGGCGCGCATCCTCGACCCGCTCGGCATGGGCGCCACCACCACCAGCGTGGACGCCATGCTGCGCTCGCCCGACCACTCGGCGCCGCACAGCAAGATCAACGGCAAAATCGCGGTGGTGAAGCCGATGCAGGTGGCGAACGCGGTGGGCGCGGTCGGCATCAACACCAATGCCGAGGACATCGCCAAATGGATGACGGCCTTGCTCAACGAGGGCAAGCTCGATGGCGAGAAGCGCCTGTTCAGCGCGGCCCAGGCGCGCGAAATGTGGACGGCGCAAACGCCGATGAAGATCGCCGAACCGAAGCCGGCGCTGGCCGCCACCAAGCCCAATTTCAACGCCTATGGCCTGGGCTTCAATCTGCGCGACTACCGCGGCCGCAAGATCGCCATGCACGGCGGCGCGCTGCAGGGCTTCTATTCGCGCGTGCTGCTGGTGCCGGAAGAAAAGCTGGGCGTGGCCATTTTCACCAATGCCGAAAACGGCGCCTCGATGACGGCCCTGCAATGGCGCATTCTCGACCACTATATGGGCGCGGCGCCGAGCGACTGGATCAAGATCTACGCCAAGCAGGAAGAAGACAGCCACAAGGAAGAGCTGGACAAGCAGAAGAAGGCGGTCGCCGCGCGCGCCGCCAAGTCCCAGCCTTCGCTGGCCCTGGCCGCCTATAACGGCGCCTACAAGGATGCCTGGTATGGCACCGTCACCATCCGCCAGGACGGCAAGAAGCAGCTGCTGAGCTTCGACCGCACGCCCGACCTGGTGGGCGAGCTCGAACACTTCCAGCATGACACCTTCATCGTGCGCTGGAAAGAGCGCAACTTCAACGCCGACGCCTACGTGACGTTCGCCCTGAACCCGGACGGCAGCATCGAGCGCATGAAGATGGCGCCGGTCTCCATGGAAACCGACTTCAGCTATGACTTCGCCGACCTGGCCTTCACGCCCGTGAAAGCCGGCAAGACGAAATAAAAGTTAGCGGAATGCCATCAAGGGCCGCTCGCGCGGCCCTTTTTTTTGCGCATTGCAATAAGAAAAACCAGCGAAACGCAAGGAAATGTGGATTTCCGATAGACTTCTTCATGTGCAAATGCAGCATAATATTGCCTTCGCACAAGCGGGCTGCCGCCGCGCCCTGTTTTGGCTCATCACGGATCAAGAATGACTGAACTGCTGTACTCCATCCTTATCGTTTGCGCCTGTCTCGGACTGGGCCTGTATGCCTTCCTCACCCTGATGAGCCGTCTGCAATCGCGCTGAGCCGGCGCCGCACCAGTCCCATCCCCATCAGGCCGATGCCCAGCAAGGCCAGTCCGCCTGGCTCCGGCACCTTTTGCTGAAAGTCCAGAATCCCCGTTTCCGAGGTGATGGCGATCACGCGCGCGCCCTTGCACTTGGCCGCATCGCATTGCAAACCTTGCGAGGTATTGTTGAAGGCGGCGTTGGCAATACCGTAGAAGGGTTTGCCGCCCGCGAAATATTCCTTGCCGGCCGCGCTCAGCAGCCAGCTCATCGACACATTCTCGAACGCCCCGCCCATGCTGTCCAATCCCGCCACGCCGGCCAGCATGGCGTTGGCCGAGGCCAGCAGGATCTGCGCGCCCTTGGCGCCGACGCGGGCGGCGGACGCCAGCGTGGCGACCGTGTAGCTGTTGTCGTTGTCCGGGTCGGCGTACAGGTCCAGGGTCAGCGCCGTCGGCTGGCAGCGCACGCCCGGCGCCAGCATGCCGTCGCAGTGGAAGCTTTGGTGGAAGGTGGCGTACAGGCCATAGTCCAGATTGACCCGGCTTAGCGCGGTCGAGACCGGCATGCTGTTGAGCGAAAAGCCGTTGAAGACGATATAGCCGTCCGAGGTGTATTGATTGCCCTGGCCGGTATGCGCGATGCGGTTGGAGGAAAAGCCGTTCAGGGCGCTGGCCTCGAAGGCCTTGCCGGCCTTGCTCAGCAGGCCGTTATTCTTGCCGGGGTTGATGGTGAAGACCGGTGCGGCGGCAGCGCTGGTGGCTGCCGCCAGCAGGACGGCCGTGGCCAGGACGTGGATGCGTTTGGATGAGATCGGCATCATGCCTCCAATACAGGGATCCTTCGGATTGCCAATGGCTGTTGTGCTGCCGGGCCACGATTTATTTTGAGCAAGTAGCATGCCTAGCTCAGCTGGCATGATTGAAAACAATGGCTTAGACAATACTTGCAAATTGCAATGTTTGCGTTTTCTCAAAAGGTGTAAATATTTCCGGCAGTAACTTTCATGTTTCACCTTTTGAATCAAACGCTTGCAGGAGAAACGCAGGCGGCCGGCGGACCCAAAACAAACGGCCCGCAGCCGCCGTGCAAGGCGCGCTGCGGGCCGTGGCCTGCGAATTAGACGATCAGATCAGGCTTTTGCGGCGGGCGGCGATCAGACCCATCAGGCCGATGCCCAGCAGGGCCAGGGCGCCTGGTTCCGGCACGCGTTTGCCGTTGAAGTCCAGAATGCCGGCTTCGGACGTGATGGCGACGATTTTGGCGCCGACGCAGTTCGCCACATCGCAGCTCAAGCCCTGGGAGGTGTTGTTGAAGGCCGCGAAGGACGCCGAGTAGAAGGGGATCGGCGCGGCGAAGTAGTTCTTGCCTTCGGCCGTCATCAGCCAGTTCATGTTCACGTTCTGGTAGGCGCCGCCTTGTTCGCTCAGGCCGCCCTCGCCTTCATACACCACATTGGCCGAAGCCAGCAGCACCTGGGCGCCGGCCTTGGTCACGGTGGGATCGGCACCGACCGACGCGACCTGGTAGGTGTTGTCGTTGCCCGGATCGCCATACAGGTCCAGGGTCAGCGAGGTCGGTTGGCATTTCACGCCCGGGGCCAGGATGCCGGAACAGTTGAAGGTCTGGCTGAAGGTGGCGTACAGGCCGTAGTCCAGGTTGACGCGGCTCAGCGCGGTCGACACCGGCACGCTGTTCAGCGAGAAGCCGTTGAAGACGATGTAGCCATTGGCGGTGTAGTTGGTGCCGGTGGTGTTGACGATGCGGTTCGAGGAGAAGCCGTTGATGGCCGTGGCTTCGAAGGAGCCGCCGTTATTGGTCAGCACGCCGCCGTTGGCATTGGGGTTGACGGTGAAGACCGGGGCGGCCGCTGCGTCGAAGGCTGCCAGGGCGCCGGCGGCGACCAGTGCCTGCGCGGCCAGGACGCGGATTCGTTGGGTAAGGGCTTGCATGTATATCTCCAGTGATTATGCGTGAGTATTGAAAAGGTATTTATCCGATGAGAGATAAAGATTTGTGACGTCCCTGACGCAGTGTCACCAACAGCCTTAAGCAATTCCTATGCCACGATTATGTTATTTTATTGAAAACAAGGACTTATCACTGGCTTTCACTTTGGTAATAAATGCACTATGGCATTAAGTGTAAAGTTATCCGACACCCATTTTTTAACTTTTCTCTTGAAAATCAATAACTTGCAAATTGTAAGTTGCTCAATATTGCACAGGTTAGCATGCTTTTTGGCCTGGCGGCGCCCGCTGGCCAGGGCCGTGAAAAAGCCGGGATTAATCTGCAATTAATCCCGGCCAGCATGCGGGAAAATCAGGTTTGGAATAGCGCTTCAGCGCTGCATTAATTCCGCCAGGGGTTTGCGCACGGCGCGCGCGGCCGGCGCCGGTCCGGCGCCGAGGCGGCCGATAAATACCGCGTTGGCATTTTCTCCGCCCATTAATTCCACGGCCTGCGGACGCAGGCGCTCGGCGCGCGCCTGCACCGCGGCCTCGCGCGTGAAGGCGCGGCCTTCGGCGATGTAGCGGGCAAAAATCAGCGGCGTCATTTCCGGCTGCATGAACAGGCCGAGCCTGGTCAGGGTCAGCCAGAAGCGCTGCACGGCGCGGCCGGCCGCCACGTGATCGTCGATGCTGCGCAGCGGCTGGCGCGCCTGCAGCACGAAATGGGCGCCGCACAGCAGGCCGGGCAGTAAATCCATTTGCAGGCGCGGCAGCCAGGTGCCGAACAGGGTGTTCATGGTCGCCATGCGGCCCCAATTGCTGGCCATGGCCCATTTCATCAGGCGCAGGGTCAGGGCGTCCACGCCCAGGGCCTGGTCCGGCACGCGGTCCTCGCTGTGCGACACGCCCCAGTGGATGATGCGGCGGTGCACCTCGAACGCTTCGGGCATGGTCAGGCGCAGCTTGGCGTTATGGAACATCAGCTGCGCCGCCTGCCAGCGCTCGCCCGGCGTTTCGAGCCAGCGGATGCGGTAGCCTGCTCCTGCGGCCGCTTCCATTTCCTGCTTTTCCGCCGGCGACAGCGGCCGGGTGCGCATGGCGCGACGCTGCACGGCGCGCACCGCGATGCTGGGGATCAGCGCATCGGGCTGCAGGCCGGGCTGGGGCGTGAACGCCACGTCGAAAATCAACTCGCTGTCGAATTCGGGCGCGCGCTGCTGGCGCGTGAAGTCCATGCGCCAGCCATGCTCGCTGGCGGCGATGGCCATGGTTTCCAGCAGCGCGCCGAAGGCGATCTGGCTGGCGTGGCCGTCCAGGTCGTAGACGCAGTGGGCGCTGGTGTCGCTGGCGTGGATGCGCACATGCTGCTCGTCGAGGATTTCGAAGCGGTGCGTCTGCACATTGTCGCCGCTGGGCGCCCAGCGCGCCAGGTCGAGGATCTGCTCGATGATGCGCGGCGCGCTCATAGCTGCTCCGCCAGCAGCTTGGCGTATTTGCGCCGTCCCAGCTGCAGCATCAGCCATTGCAGCGGATGGCGGTTGCCGCCGGGCCGCCAGGTATGCACCATCTTGTCGCGGTAGGCGTCGTAATGCGTGCCGTGCGGCGCGGCCAGCACCTTGCCGCGTCCCAGCATCATCTTCAGCGCCTGGGTGGCGGCCACGCCGGCGCACAGATGGCAGGCCATATCGGTCGAAGGGCCGCGCCGCTCGGCCAGATTGAGCGCCGACGGTTCCACCAGATAGGGCCGGTGCAGGCCGGCCGGCGCCAGGCCGACCAGGAAGCGCAGGGCTTTCTCCAGTTCGGACTGGTCGCCCCAGCCGAAGAATTCCTCGAACGTCATCTGCCCCGGCAGGAAGTTCAGGCAGGCCGCGCCCATGCCCAGCGGCGCCACCATGGTGGTGGGGATGCGGCGCCGCGCGCATTCGGCGTAGGTGCGCTGGCGCGCGTCGAAGGCGAAGAAATCGAGGCCGTCCACATACACGTCCACGCCGTCGAGGAATTCGCCCAGATTGTCCTGGTTCACGCCCTGCGGAAAGAGCTTGAGTTCGAGCTCCGGATTGATGTCGCGCGCCATGCGCGCCACCACCTCGACCTTGGGCTGGCCCAGGGTCGAGACGAAGGCGCCGGCCTGGCGGTTGAAGTTGACGATGTCGAAGCTGTCGAAATCGGCCAGGTGGAAGGAGCCGACGCCAAGCCGGGTCAGGGTCAGCAGATGGTAGCCGCCGACGCCGCCCGAGCCGGCGATGGCCACGCGCTTGCCGCGCAAGGTGGCCTGTTCGGCGGTGGTGAGCCAGCCGATATTGCGGGAAAACGCCCGCTCGTAAGAGAAGGCGGGGGAGGGCTGGTGGGATTCGGCCATGATCACATCGTTTTCAAGCGGTTGATAATGCCCGCTTCCTCGCGCGGCGAGAAGAACAGCGGGTAGAAGGAGCGCACGCCCTCGGCCTGGTCGCCCTTGCCGCCATACAGCTCGACCTGCTCCTTCATATACGCGAGGTCAAGGCGCAGCAACACGCCGCGCACATTGACGCGCGGGTTGACCTTGACGTCGCCCAACTGGGTGAAGCCCATCATCTGCTGATAAAAGCCGCTGTGGCGCGGTGTCACTTCGATGAACAGCTGCTCGCATTCATGGATATCGCGCGCATACATCATGGCCAGGTGGATCAGGGCCGCCAGGAAGGGACGCGACTGGCCGTCCATATCGAAGGCCAGCTTGATGAACTCGCAGACACGCGCGCCGCGTGCGCGGTAGGCGTCGATCTCTTCCTGGAACAACTGGTCGGCCAGCAGGCCGCGTGTGGAATCGAGGCCCAGGGTCAAGGTGCCGACCGGCTCGCCCTTGCGGTGGGCCATCAGCGTGACCCGGTTCGGGTCTTCCGTCAGCCCATGGTCGCCCTCCAGGCCGCGCCACGCGTACATTTTGCTGATCAGCATGCTGGCCTTGTTGCGCCCGTCGGGCGTATCGACCAGGCGGATGCCGAAGAATTGCTCGTCGCCCACCAGATCGGGCTTTTCCTGCTGGCTCGCGGCCTGTTCGAAATCATCGCGCTGCAAGCCTTGCTGCGGCGGCGCGTCGGCGTCCGGGGACAGGATGGCGCCGCCGGCATGGTCGGCGGCGCTGGCGGTATCGGCGTTAGGGGGGCGGGTCATGGCCGGAGTCTCCTCAGAGAGCCGCGACGGTTAGGCGACACGGCAGACAGAAATAGACGGCGGCCGGCTGCCTGGGCCGGCCGCTATCCTGCAAAATTGGCAAGACGTCTTGACAATATACTGGCATGGCCCCGGCAGCCGAACAAGGGCGCTGCCCGGCGTGTATCCGCCGTGCTCGCTTGCGTCGCGGCGGCGGCGGCTTTCCCTCTGAGAGACGGGGAATTGTTATTTCTTCATGGAATGCAATATTTCAAAACTGATACGAATGATTTGCAGGCATGCTGCAAGTAAGTGGCTTGAGAGTTCATAGCAAATATCATGACCGAGTGAGTTTTCGATAGATTCCACCCAACACTTTTGGCTATAATTGCCCTTTGGCAATATTAATCCCTTCGAAACCGATTGTTGTGCCGGCTTTTTCTGGAGATCCCATGAAGAACGATCTGAGCGCGTTGCTCCAGCAAGTGTCCACCCTGCCCGAATTCGCGGGGCGGGAGCTCGACGTCAATATGCGCGCCGTCTCCGGCGACCTGCCGGTGCATGCCGCCAGCGCCTGGCAAAACAAGGACGCCATCGACACCCTGCTGGCGCACGGCGCCGACATCAACAGCGTGGGCGGCGCCGGCGAAACCCCGCTGTTTCGCGTGATCCGCGAAGGCAGCGAAGAATTCCTCCGCTTCCTGCTGCTGCGCGGCGCCAATGTGGCCGTGCAAAATGCCGACGGCGTCTCCCCGGCCGAGGTGGCGCGCGAAGTGGGCGACAGCGGCATGGTCGCCATCATGGACATGCTGGCGCGCCGCCGCCATCCGGCCTGAGCGGCTGCATTTCTTGCGCCGTGCGGCCACGCACGCTGATGCCTGCCTCCCCTGCGTTGCCCATCCCTGCCCCTCGCATTCGCAATAGGGAACTCTTTTCGGTTGGTGCCGCACTCAAACAATAACGTCCTGGACCCAGCTCCATTCCCCCGCATTGCGCCGGGAGCGCGACGTTCTTGTTCATCCATAAGAGGCCAGATATGTTCAGCGCAATACACTCAGCTTCCCCTAACTCTTCCCAGGCGATGGATATCGACGCGCCAGTCGATAAGCGCGCCCGATCGCCGAGCGCCGAACTGGCGTCTTCCCCGTCAGATGCTGCCGCCGAAAGAGCCCTTAAGCGGCACCAGGGGAGTACCATGCGTGCCCACCTGGAGATGCCGGTGACCATCGGCGCGCCATTGGCGAAGACGCTCATCGATGCCGGGGCGCATATTTCGGCCCGGAGGGACGTCTTTGCGGTCAGTGCGAATGACCATGTGCGCAGTGCCTCGGCAATGCTGAACCGGACGCTATGTCTGGCCAGTTCATTCAACGCCGGATCATCCGGCCTCGCTATTTTTGCCGGCCAGCAAACGCATGCGGGCCATTATTCGCGCAGTTTCGATCACGATTTAGTCAGCAGTATCAAAGGGACGGCGAAGGAAGCGGTGCAGGGCCTGGTGGTGACCGACACCGCGAAGAAGAAGTCGTATCCAGCAAATCTGGGCCAGGTCCCCAATGCTTCGACGTTGTTGCTGCATAAACTGGGCAAGTCCTTTACTGCCCTGTCGGTCGGGGAGCGCAGCCAAGCGATCAGCGCAGAGACGAGCAAGCTCTACGATGCATCGCTGAAATACAGAAGCAATACGGCGAAATATGTGGCTGGAGAATTGCGCGGGTTGACGATGCTACAGGTGGGCGCCTATAACGATTATCCCGCCGTCATGGTTAATTTCGATGCGCGGACACTGCTGTCGAAAGACTTTATCAAGACAAGCAAGGCACCCGATGCCGGGCGGAATTCGTTCACCGAGTTTTTGATGAGCCACTATCTCGGTCTGGTTAACGCCGAGGCGGCGCAAATGGGTTTGCATACCGCCATGGTTGAACGCTCCAGTTTTGGGCACGCGGCGCCATCGGCCGCCGCCACGGCCGGCAGCTTCCGCCTCAATCTGGGAATGATGCCACCGGTATATGCCGAAGCCCATGTCCGTGCATTGAAGAAGCTCGAGCAGGAGCTGCGGACATTCCAGAATTCGCTCGACCAAAGGCACGACGTGGTGCTCGATAAAATCAATGGCTTGTGCAATTCGAAGCATGAGCCTGGTTTAAGAGCGGCGAACAATATTCTGGAGCTGGCATTTACCCGGGTGGAATCGACAGGTAAGCGGCTGATCTATTCCGCCGTACGTACCTTGAATACGAAAAACTTCATCGATTCCGGATCCTTTCATATGCATCGAGGTGCCGCGGAGGTCGTGACTCCTGGCGGGCCAATTCATGCGTCGTTGAAAGCGCTGCTGGATCAAGTCGCCGTCGCCGAAGACCAGTCGGTGAGCACCCGCATCGAAGACGTTCCGTCCTACGATATTGCTGCCGAGGATACTGCCGCCGCCGCCGGCACCACGCCTGCCGCTAGCCAGGATACCGGCGCCACGCCTGCCGCTAGCCAGGATACCGGCGCCACGCCTGCCGCCAGTCAGGATGCCGGCGCCGGCCGGGATGCGCTGGCCGCAGAATATGGGCAGTACCTGAGTGATTTCCGTACCAACTTCAAGAACATTGCCGGTTCCGCGCGGGATGACGGCACCAGAACCCAGATGAGCAAACTGGCGTTGACCCTGGATCCGGCCAATGCGGACATCGCGCGCTCGCTGGATCTGGCCAATCAATTGCTGATGATTCACACATTGGAGAAGATGGAGGCGCTTTCTCCCCACACTGAGGGCGGATATGGCAGTGATTCGGATGTGGAAATCCCCGATACGCAAGGCGTCGGCATGCGGGGAAAAAAAGTAATTACCCACAATGGCATGCGCAGTCTGATTGCATCGACGCAATCGGCCGTAAAGATCCTCTTTCCCGATGCGACGGATGCGAAGCCCAAGAGCATTGCCTATGACCGCCCCTATTATGAAACGGAAGAGGTGATCGGCGATGAGGTGAAGAGTGTCACGGCCAGTCAGGAATATGCGACAGCGGACATCTTTATCAAGGATATCAATGCTTGCGTGAACAACGGACAGGGGCCTACTGGGCAAGCCCCGGAACTTGCTGCGCAATTTCCGCAAGCGAAGGCATGGATTATCGACACCACCAGCGCCACTACGAAGCAGATGCATGACGTTCTGATGCAATTCAAAAATGCAGGCATGGCCGAGGCCCTGTATTTGGTATCGAGCGGATTGAAAAATGAGCAGGGAGGGGCCGACCGCAACAACTATGGGACGGTGCGCTTGTTCTGCAAAACGGAGGGAGCGGGTGGGCAGCTCAGCGAGATTCTTGGGGCGATTGGTGAAACCGACCGGGGCCTGGCGCCGTTTGCCCATGAATACCGCCGGACGATGAAAGCGATGGGAATGGCGCCAACCAATCATAGCATCGTGATGGCGGATGTGGCGGACACCGATATGGAAACGTAGGCGGCTGCCCGGCAAGCGCGCCGTGGCGCGCTCCTGCAGTTGGCAGGCCCCGGTCGGGGCCTTTTTGTTTCTGGGACGGCGCTTCAGGAGGTCCGGCGTAGCTCGCCTTGATCGGCGTTGCGCCGGTATTGGCGCGCGAACTGGAAGATGTGTTCCCAGGTGTCGGGGAAGTCGTCCGGGATGCGGCGGTTATACATATAGATGGCGCCGGCGATGGCCTGCAGCCGCATCTCGAACGGCAGGTGCAGGCCCGGCCAGAAATCGACCGAACTGAAGCCGTTGCGCGCGGTGTCGGGATTGAGCTGGTGCAGATCGCAGTCGCGGTTGTGGAAATAGACGCCGACGCTGATGCGCGGCTGGCTGGCTTGCGTGCTGCAGCGCCCGCCCCAGTGCAGGACCTGGGTATTCCAGCCCAGCGCCGTGCCGGCCTGGGCGGGCAGGGCGCGGATATTGTGCCAGTCGCTCAGATCGAGTTCGCGCGCCGCGCCATCGGCGCCCAGGGTGGGGTCGAGGTGCTGCGGCAGCACATACATGCAGGCGTTGGCCGGGCCGACGTCGGTCAGCGGCAGCCAGATGTTGACCAGGCGCGGCCGGCCGTCGGCGCCGGTCGCCTCGGGATGCGGCAGGTCGCGGTGCGGCCCCCAGCCGCTGGCGCCTTCGCGCGCCGGCACATGCCAGGCCCAGATATCGGTGGGCATCATCTGATAGCGCTCGCCCAGCAGCTGGCGCAGGACCGGATCGAGCGGCGCGAACATCTGCCAGAAGGCGTCATACACCATGCAGAAGACGGGCGGGATGCCACGCTGCACCAGGCCGCTGATCGCCTGCGCCAGGCGTCCCGCGTGGCTGCGCGGAATCACGGACGCGGTCTGGAAATAGCCTTCGGCCATGGCCTCGGCGGCATGGGGACGGCCATCGAGCAGCGCGGGCAGGACGGTGGGGGCGGGACGTGCCAGCGGCGTGGCGCTGATGTCCAGATCGGGATTCAGCTCCAGCCAGAAGGCCAGTTGGCCGGCGTGCGCCAGCGGTGAAGGCGGTGCGGGCGGATGGGGTTCGGCAAAATGCATAGGTTTGTCTCAGGTGGGGAACGCCGGCAAGCGCTGACAGGCCGGTGCTTGCGCGCGCCGGCCAGGCCTGGCGATAGGTGGCGCCGGTGGCGGCCACGGTTCCGCCGGGGCAGACGATGGAACAGAGCGGGCCGCCGATGCCACTGATAGCGGGAGGCGGGTTCGGGCCGCGTGCGCGGACCTGCACCTCTTATCCGCATCATTCCAACCCCGCACGGAATTGACCGTGCTTTGACTGAAGGAGTTATTCATGCCCATGCCTATATTGCCCATGCTCGCAGCCGGTGGCGGCGCTCTTGCCGATCTCGCCAATGGCGTTGGCAAGCTGATGTCGCTGGCGCCGAAAAAAAAGCCGGAGGATGACAGCAAGGTCTGACGCCGGAGGGACGCCTGCGGCTTTGCCGCCGCAGGCCCGCCTGGATGTGCACAGGGGCCAGAAACGGTATTCACCGTTTCTGGCCCCTGTCCTTGGTGCCGGCTTGCCGCTTAGCCGCCTTGGATATCCTCCGGTTTTTCTTCGCCCTTGTTTTCGGCTTCTTTGAGCAGGCCGGTCAGCTTCTTCAGTTCTTCCGGTGTGATGGTGCCGTCCTGCAGCTTCTTCAGCAGCTTCTGCAGTTCGTCCTCCTCGCCACCGCCGCCGCTGCCGCCGGTTTCTTCGCTGCCTTCGGATTTCAGGCGCGAGGCCAGTTCCTGGCCGACGGCCTTCATCTGGGCTTCGTTCAAGCCGCCCTTGTTGAGCATATTGACCAGGTCTTCCGTGCTCTTGTCCTTCAAGCCTTCCTTAAAGCCTTCCGTGCTGGGTGGCATGGAACCGAATGGGTCGGATGAGCGAAAACTGATGTTCATATTGGATCCTTTGTGGTGGAGGGAAAGCGGCGCATGGCATGCCAGGGCCGGCGCGCGCGCCGCGGACAAGGCCGGGCGCGCGATGCCTCGATAGGTCGTCTGGCCAGGGCAAACGGTTCCACCGTCCAGGCCGGAATGCGATATCGGCGCCGGCCATGGAACCGGCGCCGCTTGCGCCTCCACATATCGTTACCGCGGCGATGCAGTTTCGCAGGGCGGCAACACTAACTTAATCAAAGGAGCTAGCTATGGGTAAGGTCGGACGTTCGGCAGGTCAAGGCGCGCAACAGGGCATTGAAGATCAGGAAGAAACGGCAGCAGCCAAAAGCGCGCTGAATGCCAATAACGCCAAGCTGAAGATGAAGAAGGCGGGCGAGGACAATTCGCTGTCCCTGATCTAAGCCGCTTTACAGCGCTCGGGCGATGAAGGCGGGGTGTTGTGCTCCGCCTTCATTGCTTTCTTGCGTCGCCACGGCGGCGCGCAGTGTTTTACGGGAGGACGAAATGAGCAGTTATCAAAACGGTTTGTCCGGCGGCTCCCAGCCGCGTCCGGGCCAGAGCATGGACCAGACCACTGCCACGCCCATCGGCCGGGCGGCCCAGCAGGGCGCCGCGGAGGCGATGGAATTTCAGCTGTGGGTGTCGCAGCAAGCCACCTCGCTGGCCAAGCTGAAGGTTTTTAACACCATGGCCAAGACCATCAACGATCAGCAATAGGAGCTTCCATGTCCGACGTGAAATTAAGGCCGGGGCGCGACGACAGCATGCACGCGCGGCGCCAGATGGAGGAGGTCAGCGCAGCCAAAAGCGATATCAACAATGTGGCGGTGTTCACCAAGCTGATCAAGAAGGCGGAAGAGGTCACGCAGTCGGCGCTGTAGGCGCGCATTCACTTACCCTATAAGGAAACCCGCATGTCCAACACGATCACCACCACCATCACCACCACCTTCAACAACGACCCCTCGTTCCGCGTCGGCGGCTTTCATGTGCACGGCAAACCGCCGGGCACGGAATCGTGCGATATCGAACATGGCCACCGGCATGGCGGCCACAGCCGCGATGCCTTGTCCGACGCCATCGACGATCTGCCGCTGCCGGGCTGGATGAAGGAGAGGGCCAAGCATAGCCTGGGTCTGGGCGACTGCGGGCACAATCTGCCGTCCGAGTCCGGCGCGGCCAAGACCATCCACGCCTTCCAGAAAGAGCATGACATTGGCCTGCTGTCGGTGGGCCAGATGAAGCAGATGGCCGAAACCGGCTATTTCACCGACAAGAACGGCAAGACCATTCAGGTGCCGGAAGAGGTGCAGCTGGCGGCGCAAAAGATGATGGCCAATAACGCCGAGCTGTTCAAGAAAATGGAGTCGGCCACGGACGGCAAGCACGACGGCCAGCTGGGCAAGGGCGATTACAAGGAAGCCATCAAGGATGGCACCATTTCGCGCAACGGCGACGACGGCCATACGCACCGTCCGCGTGGCATTTCGCGCGAAGACTTCCTGACCGCCATCATGAGCGGCAATATTTCGACCAACCGCCCCAGCGACTACGGCGCCGCCAAGACCATCAACGATTTCCAGAAAGAGCACGACATCGGCCTGCTGTCGGTCAGCCAGCTCAAGCAGATGGCCGACACCGGCTACTTCACCGACAAGAACGGCAAGACCATCCAGGTGCCGGAAGAGGTGCAGGATGCGGCGCGCGCGATGATGGCCAATAACGGCGAACTGTTCAAGAAGCTGGAATCGGCCACCGACGGCAAGCACGATGGCCAGCTCGGCATGGGCGACTTCGACGAAGCGCTGGAGGATGGCACCATCAGCCGCGGCAGCAGCCGTGGCTCGCATCAGGTGGAGATCAGCTTCGAACTGGACGAGGAACTCGACGATCTGGATGGCCAGAGCAATCTGCCGTCGCGTTCGGGCGCGGCCAAAACCATCCACGACTTCCAGAAGGACAACGACATCGGCCTGCTGGGCATCGACCAGATCAAGCAGATGGCCGAAACCGGCTACTTCACCGACAAGGATGGCAAGACCAAGCAGGTGCCGGAAGAAGTCCAGCTGGCGGCGCAGAAGATGCTCGAAAACAATGGCGAGCTGTTCAAGTCTCTGGAGTCGGCCAGCAATGGCAAGCACGACGGCCTGCTGGGTCAGGGCGATTACGACGAAGCGCTGAAGGATGGCACCATCAGCAAGAACACCGGCAGCAATGGTCCGCACCGGGTCGACATCACGCTGGAACTGGACGAGGAGCTGGACGAGGGCGCCGATCTGCCGTCGCGTTCGGGCGCGGCCAAAACCATCCGCGACTTCCAGAAGGACAACGACATCAGCCTGCTGGGCATTGACCAGATCAAGCAGATGGCCGAAACCGGCTACTTCACCGACAAGGATGGCAAGACCAAGCAGGTGCCGGAAGAAGTCCAACTGGCGGCGCAGAAAATGCTGGAAAACAATGGCGAGCTGTTCAAATCGCTGGAATCGGCCACCACCGGCAAGCATGATGGTCTGCTGAGCCAGGGCGATTACGACGAAGCGATCGAAGACGGCCGCATCAGCGCCTGAGTGCGCCCCCGGCGCTAGCGTGCAGGCGGCGTTCCGGCGCCGCCTGCCAGAACCGGCGCCTGGCGCGCCGGCCATTCAACAGGGAGCTCAGTATGGCAGAGATATCGAACGGTGACGCGCCGCAGCGCGCGCACGCCGCGGCGGCGCTCGACGAGCGCTTTAACTGGCACCGCATCCGGCGCCTGGCACGCAAGGGCTGATCCCGGCCACAAGGAGATTGCATGGATTGGCATGAAGGCTATGTGGATGGCATCGACTATCTGGCGGACTACTTCCGCGAGCAAAGTCCGGTCCATCTGAATTTCGCGTGCGCGCTGGCCGGGGTCGAACCGGTGCCGCTGGAGCGCGCGTTCACCGCGTTCGAACTCGGTTGCGGCCAGGGGCTGACCAGCGCGATCCTGGCGGCCAGCAATCCGCACGGACGCTTTTACGCGGCCGATTTCAACCCGGCGCAAATCACTGCCGCGCAGGCGCTGGCCGGCCAGGCGGGCCTGGACAATGTGCAATGGCTGGAAAACAGCTTCGCCGAACTGGCGGCCGGCGCCGTCGCGCTGCCGCCGCTGGACTTTATCACCATGCACGGCGTGTACAGCTGGGTGAACCAGGAGAACCGCCGGCATATCGTCCGCTTCATACAACGGTATCTGAAGCCGGGCGGCGTGGTCTACGTCAGCTACAACGCCTTGCCCGGCTGCAGCGGCATCCTGCCCTTGCAGCGCCTGTTGCTGGAGCATACCAGCCTGCAGGCGGGCGGACCGTCGCGCCAGCTGACGCAGGCGGCCAGCCACGTGGCGCAGCTGCGCGAGGCGGGCGCGGCCTATTTCGCCGACAACGACAGCGCGGCCCTGCGCCGCCACCTGAAAGGGCTGCAGGAAAGCACGCCCGAGTCGCGCCGCTATCAGGCCCACGAATACCTGAACCGTGGCTGGGACGCGCTCTACCACGCCGACGTGGCGCGCGACCTGGCCGATGCCCGGCTCGAGTATGTGAGCTCGGCCGATCTGTGCTGGAATCTGCCGGCGCGCTATCTGACGCCGCCGCAGCGCGCCCTGCTCGAGGAACAGACGCTGCCCGCGCTGCGCGAGACGGTGCGCGACGTGCTGATGAACACGGCCTTCCGGCGCGACATCTTTGTGCGCGGCACGCGCCGCATGCATCCCCTGCGCCAGGCGGACTGGCTGGGGCGTTGCCGCCTGGCGCTGAGCGCCGTGCGCGAGCATGCCGTGCTCTCGCTGAACTTGCCCATCGGCGCGGTCGAGCTGGAAGACGCGCTGTTTAATCCCATGCTGGATGCGCTGGCCGAGGGGCCGCGCACCGTGCACGAACTGGCGCAATTGCCTGCCCTGCGCGGCAAAAGCGTGCTGGAGGTGGCGCGTCTGGCCAGCCTGCTGGTCGATTCCGAGCAGGTGTCGGTATGCGCGCCGCCCGCCGCCGGTGGCGATGGCGGCGCTGCCGCCGGCCGGCTGAACGCGGTGCTGGCGCAACGCGCCTGCGAGGACAGCCGCTACCGCGCGCTGGCCGCGCCGCTGCTGGGTGGTGGCGTCAAGACGCCGCTGCTGCAGCGCCTGGTGCACGGCGCCCTGCACGCGCTGGGCGCCGGGGCCGAAGCGGGCCAGCTCGCCGCGCATGTCTGCCGCTCGCTGGAGCGGCAGGAACAGGCGGTGCAGCGCGACGGCTGCGAACCGGCTTCCGCCGAAGTGCGGCGGCGCGAAGTCGACAGCGCCGTGCGCGCCATCCTGGCGCTGCGTTTGCCGGTCTGGCGCCAGCTTGGCGTGCTGACCACCAACCATAAAGGACCATGATGATGAACTGGAGCGACGGCTATGTGGCCGACATCGACTATCCGGCGGCCTTCTTTCCGGAACAAGGGCCGGACCACCTGAATATCGCCTGCATTCTGAATGGCGTGGAACCACTGCCGTCCGGCCGCCCTTTCACCTATTTCGAGCTGGGCGCCGGCATGGGCTTGACGGCCAATATCCTCGCCGCCAGCCATCCGCGCGGCCGCTTCTTCGCCAACGATTTCAATCCGGCCCATGTGGCGAGCGCGCGCCAGCTGGCGGACGAAGCGCAGCTTGAAAACATGACCCACCTCGAATGCAGCTTCGCCGATCTGGCGGCCGGTGCGGTGGATCTGCCGCCGCTCGATTACATCACCATGTACGGCGTGTACAGCTGGATCACGCCGGCCAACCGCGCCAGCGTGGTGGCCTTCATCCGCCGCTACCTGAAGCCGGGCGGCATCGTCTACGTGAACTACAACGCCATGCCCGGCTGGAGCAAAATCCTGCCGCTGCAGCGGCTGTTGCTCGACCATGCGAACAGCTACCCGGCACCGCGCGCCCAGCAATTGCGCCAGGCGCATGCGCTGGCGCAGCAGCTGGCCCAGGCCGGCGCCGCCTACTTCGACGACAATCCGCAGCTCGAGCAAAGCATGGCCTCGCTGGCCCAGGACAAGGCGGGCTACCTGGCGCATGAATACCTGAACAGCGGCTGGCAGCCCTGCTATCACGCCGACGTCGCCGCCGAACTGGCGCAGGCCAAACTCGATTACATCGGCCCGGCCAGCCTGGCGCGCGCCTTCGGCGACAAGCTGAGCCCGCAGCAGCAAGCCGTCATGGAGGGCGTCGCCGACGCCCGCTGGCGCGAAACGGTGCGCGACTACCTGCTGAACACCAGCTTCCGCGAGGACGTCTATGTGCGCGGCGCGCGCCGCATGAGCGCGGCCCGCCAGGCGCAATGGCTGGCGCAACTGGGACTGGTGCTGACGGCGGTGCCGGAAGCGGCGCCGGCGGGGCAAGGCACGGCCGACGCCGCGGCCGCTGAGTCCGAGGACGTGCTGGCCGCGCTGGCCGCCGGGCCGCGTTCGTTCGCCGAGCTGGCGCCGCGGCAGGCGGGCGGCCTGGCGGCGGTGGCGCGTATGGCCACGCAGCTGGTGGCGGCCGGCCAGGCCACCTGCTTCTTCCTGGAGAACGCGCGCAGCGACGCCGCGCCCGCGCACCGCCTGAACCGGGCGATTGCGGCCCAGTCCACGCTGAGCGATCACTATCAGGCGCTTGCCGCGCCGCGCCTGGGCGGCGGCCTGCGTTCGGGCCTGGCCCAGCGCCTGGTCTACCACTGCCTGGCGCAGGCGCCGGCCGCCACGCCGCCGGAGCGCGAAGCGGTGTGCCGCCAGGTGGCGGCGCTGCTGCACGCCCACCTGGCAGTCTGCGTCCCCGGTAGCGCGGCCGAAGCGGCGTTGCAGGCCTTGCGTGAAGGTTTGCCGTGCACGGTGGCGGCCATTCTGGAACACCGGCTGCCGATCTGGCGCAGCCTGGACATGCTGTAAGCGCCGCCGCTCCGGCGCGGCCGCCGCCGCCGCGCTGGTAAAATACCCCGGTGCCGGCCGGCGTCGGGTCCGGCCCGGCATTCCGCCCGCGCATCGACGATAGAAGGCCGCCCCGTGCCATCCGATTCCCCCGCAAGCCGACCACTTGATGGTTCCCGCCAGGCGCTGCTGCAGCTCCTGGCGGAGCTATGCGCGCTGGCGGGGCAGGACGCGGCCGTGCCGCCGGTGCTGGAGCTGCAACTGGGCGGCGCGGTGGCGCGTGCCACGGTGGACGCGGGTCCCGGCGGCGACTGCCTGCACATCTCGGTGCGCCTGCCGCGGCTGCCCGCGTCGGCCCAGACCGCGCAGGCGCGGCCCGGCATGGACGGCGACGGCTTCGATTGCCTGTGGCATGACGAGGAAGGCTGCCATATCGTGGTGCGCAGGATGGCGCTGGCCGCGTTCCGCGATGAGCGCAGCGTCATGGACGCCATGCTCGACACGGCCGACCTGGCCCAGGCCTGGCAGGCCGGCATGCTGCTGGACCAGCCGGCGCCCTGTTGATGCCCGGCGCGGGAATGCCGCCCCGGTCTTCCGCAAGACTTTAGTCAAGGCCGCACTGCCGGCGCGCCGCCGCGCGCACCCGCGACACGCGCGAACGCACGGTGCCGATCGGGATGCCCAGTTCCTTGGCGGCGGCGTCATAACTCATTTCCCCATCGAGCACCGCTTCAAACGTATGCCGGATCGGCGCCGGCAGATCGGCGAGCAGGCTGTCGACGAGGCCGGCCATCTGGTGCAGCTCGCATTGCAGGGCGGGGTCGGCGTGGCTGTCGACGATCTGCTCCAGAAAACTGTCGTCGATTTCCTCGTAACGGTCGGCGCAATTGCGCCGCACCTGGTTGCGCGCCAGGTTCAGCGCAATGCCGAACAGCCAGGTGGATGGCTTCGACAGGCCGGAAAAGTGATCGACGCAACGCATCGCTTCCACGAAGGTGTTTTGCACCACATCCTCGGCGTCGCTCTGGTTGCCCAGATAGCGCTGCACAAAGCGCAGCAGATGCACGCGGTGTTTGGCATACAGCTGCTCCAGATCGATGCTGCGCGAGACGGCGGCGACGGGCTGGTCGTGCAAGGTGTATATCCTGGCGCTCACGGGCGCCGCGCCGGCGTGGCGGAGGTGCAGGGTGTCGGTGGCAGCGAGCATGGTCTGAAGCATGAGAATCTCCCACGGGTCTTGAATGGATTGGAGGACAGGGCATGGCCAGTCCTGGCTTTAGTCCGGGTCAAGATAGCAGGGGCCGGGCGCGATGTCGTACTTCCTTGAACATTGATGAGACTTTGAAAAAAGTTGAGGAAAGCGCTTGCCGCCGGCGCCGTCCGGCACGGAACCAGGCCGGCCTTGGGCGCCACTGATCCTGCATGAAAAGCGTACAGCAAAACACCTATACCCCCGCTCCGCAGGAGCTGCCGCCGCCCCTGGCGGGCCAGGCGCCGCTGCCGCTGCTGCGTCCGGGCCGTGCCGCCGGACCGGCTGCGGTCGAGCTGAAGCCGCAGGAGGCGATCGACGCCGAAGCCGGCATGCGCGACCTGCACTACCAGAAAAAATCCCTGGCGCAGCGCCAGGCCTCGACCGGCCCGCGTCCGGCGCCGCGTCCACAGCCGCGCGAACGGCCGCGCACCCAGCAAAGCGGCAAGGCCGCGCAGGTGCAGGCGAAGGAGGAGAGCGACGACGACGAGCGCGACGACTGGCAGCCGGTGCGCCGCACGCTCGACCTGCTGCGCCAGGACAGCAGCCAGGATGGCCGCGCCGCCGCCGAAGCCATGCTGGCCGAGCGCTTCGATCCGGTGCAAAGCTATAACGCTTTGCTGGAAGCCGCGCGCGATGTCGATGGCCTGGACGGCTTGAGCGCCTATAAGAAAAAGAATCTGAAAGGCGCGCTCAATGAAATGATGAGCGACATGATGCAGCGCAGCTCGGGCGCCTTGCGCAAGGCCTTGCAGGAAACCGAGGATCTGCATGGCGCGCTGGAAGTCATGGCCGACAGCGAACCGCTGCCGTCGACGCGCGAGATGCGCTTCCTGATCGGCGCAAAACAGAAGGGCAACCAGGATGCGCCGCTGACGGCGCTGACCATGCTCAAAGCCCTGATACGCAACTTCGGCGCCGAACACTGCATGTCGGCCATGGACAGCCTGCGTTCGCGCATGATGACGGGATTTTAAAAGGAGGCGGCATGAGATCGGATTTGCGGCGCAATCCGCAGCGCAGCATGGGGCGCTACTGGCTGACGATGTCGGACGCCAGCGCATTTACCATCGTTAAATCGGCCTTCGGCATTGCCGAAGCCTTGCGGCGCGATCTGGCCGACCAGGCGCAGATGGTGGCTTTGCTCGACGTGCCCGCGCTGGCGGTGCTGTTGCTGACGGCGGCCGAAACCGGTTGGGGCAAGGCCAAGGCCACCGCCCTGATGGGACAGATCGGCGACGCCAGGCGGCTCAGTGCCGCCGCCCGTTGCCGCGCTTGGGGGCTGCTGCGCGTGGCGATGGAAAGCTTGCCGACCACGCTGTGGCCGGCGGAAAAACTGCTGACGCGGCGCGAGTTGCTGGACGAGCTGCAGCGCCACGCCCAGAGCGCGCGCTCCGAGTTGCCGACCTTGCTGAGCAAGGCCGAGCGCCAGGAGCTGCAATGGCGCGAGTCGATCATGGCGCGCGTCGCCGCCGAAAAACAGAGGGCACCGGGAGGCCGACCATGAACTACGGAGAAAACACGCTGTGCGCCCATCTGCTGGCGCAGGCCCGGCTGCACGACGCCGTGGCGGCGGCGACGACGGAAGCGGGCTTGCGCCTGTTCGTCTATCCCCAGGAGCAGGGGGCGCTGGTGGCCGTCGGCTTGCCGGCGGGCCGGACGCTGCGGGCGGCGGCCCTGTTGCACCGCCGCGGCAGCGATGTGCGCCGCTGCGGCGCCTGGCTGCCGGCCCTGTTCAACGATGGCAGTTGGTATCTGGTCCGCCGCTGTTCCGACAGCGAAGCGGCGGCCCTCGATGAAGACGATTGGGCTTTGGCCGAGGAGCTGCTGCTGTGATCAGGACGCGTTCCAATGAGGTGTCCGGCCTGGGCCAGCAAGGCTTGCACGACGCCGAAATCCACAGCCTGACGGCGGCCCTGCCGACGCCGAAGTCGCGGCCCCTGCTGCAGCCCGGCGAGGAAGCCTTATCGCTGCCGCCGCCGGGACCCGGTCCCGACCCCAAGCTGCAGATGCTGAGCCAGAGCATTGGCGCACCGCTCAGCTTCGATAATCCGGTCTGGCGCGGCAACCCGCTGCCGCCGTTGCGCGGCCTGCAAAAGCTGCTGCTGGAGCAGGCCCTGGCCGAGCCGCAGGAAGCGCGCGGCACGTATCTCGATGCGATCCGCATCGTGGAGCAGGCGGTGCAGATGCGGCTGCGCTGGCAGCAAATGCGGCGCAGCGACGGCGAGCCGGACCGGGCTTTACCACTGGCGCAAGGAGACGACGATGCAAGGGAGCGGGAAGCGGACGATGATGGCGGGGGAACTGACGGTGGCCATCGGCCTGGTGTGGGGGCACATCGGCGCCATGCAGCATGAAGACGCGTATGCGCTGGCGCGCGCCTGCCTCGGCCTGTGGCCGGGCGAGCGGCACCTGCTGCTGCTGGCCGGCTTCGCGGGCGTGGAGCTGGGCTACCCGGCCGATCTGAACGTCCTGCGCGCGGCCTATGGCCTGGCGCAAGGCGGCAGCGGCAGTGCGACAGGGCCGCTGGCGTCCTGTCTCGACCTGATTAAACGGCGCCAGCCGGCATAAGGAAACCATATGCAGTCGATGGCCATCGTATTGTTCCTGAACGGGATCGCGGCAAAGCTCGCCAAACGCGCCGAGCTGTTCGCGGCCGGCCTGGTGATCGGCATTGTCTTCATGCTGGCGCTGCCGATGCCCGTCTGGCTGCTCGACATCCTGATCGCCTGCAGTCTCGGGGCCTCGGCCCTGATCGTGATCGTCGCCATGTATATGCCGGGGCCGACGGCGTTCTCGACCTTCCCCGCCGTGCTGCTGCTGACCACCCTGTTCCGGCTCGCCATCTCCGTCTCGACCACGCGCCTGATCCTGCTGGAAGCCGATGCCGGCCATATTGTCGAAACCTTCGGCAATTTCGTGGTGGGCGGCAATCTGGTGGTGGGGCTGGTGATCTTCCTGATTCTGACCGTGGTGCAGTTCATCGTCATCACCAAGGGTTCGGAGCGCGTCTCCGAAGTGTCGGCCCGCTTCTCGCTCGATGCGATGCCCGGCAAGCAGATGTCGATCGACAGCGATTTGCGCGCGGGCCTGCTGACGGCGGAGGAAGCCAAGGAAAAACGCGCCCACCTGGGCCAGGAAAGCCAGCTGCACGGCGCCATGGACGGCGCCATGAAGTTCGTCAAGGGCGACGCCATTGCCGGCATCTGCATCGTGGCCATTAACCTGGTGGGCGGCATTTCCATCGGCATCGTGCAGCGCGGCATGGATGCCGGCCAGGCCATGCAGGTGTATTCCATCCTGACCATCGGCGACGCGCTGATCGCCCAGATTCCGGCGCTGCTGATTTCCCTCGGCGCCGGCATGATTACCACCCGCGTCGGCGGCGACGGCGATGGCGAGAAAACCAATATCGGCCAGGACATCGTCGCCGAGCTGTTCAAGGAGCCGAAGGCCTTGCTGACCACGGCGGCGATCATGCTCCTGTTCAGCGTGATTCCCGGCATGCCGATGGCCGTCTTCCTGATCCTCGCGCTGGGACTGGCCGTCTCCGGCATGGTGGGCATTCTTAAGCCGCTGGCCGACGCCGAGCGCGAAAGAGCGAGCGTGGAAAAGGAAAAGCAGAACGCCAGCATCGTCGACCTGACCAATTTTTCCGCCACCACGCCCTTCATCCTGCGCATGCCGGAATCCATGCGCGGCACGCCGGAAGCGGAAGCCATCCGCGTCGCGGTGCGCGTCATGCGCAACGGCATGCTGGAGCGGCGCGGCATTCCCGACCTGAAACCGATCGAATTCGATTTCCACCCCGCCGTGCCGGAAGGCCGGGTATTGTTCCTGATGGCGGAAGTGCCGCTGGTGGACGAGGAGATCCGCCTCGGCTGGGGCGTGACCCAGGAGGCGGCCTCCCGTCTGGAGGAGCTGGGCTTTAGCGCGCAAGCGGCGCTCATCGCCGGCTCGCGCCGCCAGCGCAATTGGGTGCGCATCGAGGACGAGGCGGCGCTGGCCGCCGCCGGCGTCCAGTTCCAGCGCTGGGAAGCCGTCTTCTCCGGCGATATCGAAGTGGAGATGCTGCGCAATTGCCAAATGTTCGTCGGCGTGAACGAGGTGATCCGCTTTACGCGCTGGGCCGAGCGCCGCTACCCGGAACTGGGCAAGGAGGTGGGCAAAGCCGTGACCTTGCCGCGCCTGACCGAGGTGGTGCAGCGCCTGACGCGCGAGGGCGTTTCGCTGCGCAATGCCCGCCTGCTGCTGGAAACCACGCTGGATTGGGCGCCCAAGGAGCGCGACCCGGACGTGATCGCCGACTATGTGCGGCTGGCCCTGAAGCGGCAGCTGTGCTTCGAAGTGGCGCGCAACGGCTTGATCGAAGTGATCCTGCTGTCGCCCGAACTGGAAGATATGCTGCGCAACGCCATGCGCCAGACCAGCCAGGGCAGTTATCTCGATATCGAACCGGAAACCGAGCAGATGATCCTGAACCGCCTGGGCGAGCTGTCGAACAGCGTCAGCTCGCCGGTGGCGCCGCCGGTGCTGGTGACGGCGGCCGATATCCGCCGCTCCGTGCGCAAGCTGATCGAGGAGGAATTCTTCCCGGTGCCGGTATTCGCGTTCTCGGAACTGACGCAGCATTTGAAAATCCAGCCGGTCGGCATGATCGAGGTTTGAAGCAGCGATCCTGCACCGGCAGACTGAGGGAGACGTGCAATGACAATTAACCGCCTATCCGGCGGCATCGCTTCGGCCATGGGCAACGCCGGCGCGGCGCTGGCCACTGCCGCCCGCGAGGTGGCGCCGATGGTGCATAGCCGCTCCGGCGCGCTGCGCGAGCAGATCGGCAAGCAGCTGAACAACTTCCAGCCAGCCCGCTTGAGCGCCGCGCTGGAACGCTTTTGCGCAGGCGCCGTGCAGGCGCAGGCGCTGCATCAGAATATCGTGGGTCTGCTGCGGGGCCAGCTGCCGGTCCTCAGTCAGATCGGCATGGCCGTGGGCGCGCTGGATGCCACCTGCGCCATTGTGCGCATGCTGATGGAGGCGGCAGAAAAAAACAGCCTGGCGCTGCTGGACGCCCAGGCCGTGGATTCCCAGAAGGATGAAGACGATATGCATGCGCTGCCAGGCGAGAGCGAAAGCGGCGAAGTGGCCCAGCCGGATGAAGGGCAGGCGCATCTGAAGCCGAAGGCCGGGCATGCCGCCGCGCCGCAGGAGAAGGCGTGAACAGCCAGATGCAGGCGCAGGCCATGGCGGCGTTGCAGACGGCCGCGCGCGATCCCTTGCGCGCCGCCGAGTTGCGGCGCTTGCAGGAGCAGGCCTGCCGCTGCATGGACGACCTGCTGCACGCGGCCCAGAGCATGCTGGCCGCCGCCGGCCCGCCGCCGCCCCTGCCTGGCGGCGGCATGGATCTGGTCATGCTGCGCGGCGCGGCAAGGCAGCGCCAGGGCCGCGCGGAGGAACGCGCGGAACTGGCCCTGGCGCTTATCTGCGGCGCGCTGCTGAATGCCGATAATCCGGACTGGGACCCGCTCGATCCGGCAACGAGCAGCGAAGACGGTTCGGCCCCGCTGCTGGCATTGCTGCAAACGGATCTGGGCGTCTGAACGGCGGCGGAACCAGGGGACGCCGGCGCTCCACTCATGACGGCGGCGCTATCGGGCGCCGGATCCTGAGGAGATGAAGAATGAGCGAACAAGCCGGGCTGGAATTGCGCATCCTGAGTGGCCTGCACCGTGGCGCCAGCCTGCCGCTTGGCGAGCAGCACTACGTGATCGGCGCCAGCGACGACGCGGATGTGGTGCTGCTCGATCCGGGCATGGTTGAGCGCCACGCCGCGCTGCATTTGACGGCGGCCGGCTGGCTGCTGTCCGCCGAGGAGGGCGAACTGCGCGGCGCCGCATCGGATGCACTGCTGACGGAGCAGGCCATGCAGGCCGGCGATTGCCTGCGTCTGGGCGGCGTCTGGATTGGCCTGGCCGCCGCCGGCGCCGCGTGGACCGAGCCGCCGCCCCTGCCGCCGGCCACGGCGGGTGTTCCGGACAAGGGCCATGAAGCGGATGCCGCCACGCCCGGGGATGGGGCGGATGATGGACCGGAATGGGCGGCGCAGGAGCCGGACGCCATGCCGCCGCCGGTGGCGGAGGTGGAAGCGGGCGGCGACGCGCCATCCGCAGCTCCCGCAGCTCCCGCGGCTGCCCGCAAGCGTCCGCGCAGCCGCGCCATGCTGCTGCCGGCGCTGGCGGGAACGGCGCTGGCGGGCGTGGCCACGCTGGCCATCAGCGCGAAGACGCCGCCGGCCCCGCCGCCGCCGCCCATTGTGGCGATCGCGCCGCCAGCACCGCCAACCCCGGCGGCGCTGGCCCAGGCCTTGCGCAAGCGCCTGGCCGATGTCGACATGCTGCGCCGCCTCGATCTGCAGCTGAACGATGGCGCCTGGCGCATCAAGGCCGCGCTCGACGAGGACGAAGCGCTGCGCCTGCGCCGCATTCTCGCGGAATTCGTGAAAGCGAATAACATCGGCTTCCCCATCGATGTGGAGCTGGGCGGCGCCGACACCATGCTGCCGTTCCAGATCCGGCAGATCGTGACCGGCAACCAGGCCAGCATCGTGACCATGGATGGCCAGCGCATCTATCCCGGCGACGAACACCGGGGCGTGCGCCTGACCGCCATCGACGGCAACCGGCTCAGTTTCGCCGGCCGCCAGCCGATCGAGGTCAAGTGGTGACGGCCGGCGCCGCCGGCCGGCCACGGCAGGACGGCCTGGCGCAAGCCATGCGGCAGATGCGCGCCACGCTGCCCGCCTGGACGGCGCAGTTGCCCGCGCGGCCCGGTTTCACCAGCCGGGGCAAGGTGGCGCAGGTGCTGGGAACGCTGATCGAGGCGCATATGCCGCCGGTGCAGATCGGCGAACTATGCCATTTATACGACGCGCAACGGGGCGGCGCGCCGATGCTGGCCGAAGTGGTGGGCTTCACCGAGCGCTGCGCCATCCTGTCGGCCTTGAGCCCCCTGGAGGGCGTGTCCAGCAATACCGTGATCGAGCCGCTGCGCCGCGCCCATATGATCGAGGCCGGCGACCATTTGTACGGCAGTGTGCTGGACGGTTTTGGCCGGATCATGTTCCGCGCGCCGGCCGCCGCCGATGTGCAGGCCACCTGGCGCGTCTCCGTGCCAGTGATCCGCGATGCGCCCCAGGCCGTGGACCGGCCACGCATCGCGACCCCGCTGGCCACCGGCGTGCGCGCCATCGACGGCATGCTGACCATGGGCGTGGGCCAGCGCATCGGCGTGTTTGCCGGCCCCGGTTGCGGCAAGACCACGCTGATGGCGGCCATCGCGCGCGGCTGCGCCGCCGAGGTGATCGTGTTTGGCCTGATCGGCGAGCGCGGACGCGAACTGAACGAATTTCTGGAACACGAACTCGATCCGGAGCTGGTGCGCAAAACCGTGATCGTTTGCGCCACCTCCGACCGCACCTCGATGGAAAGGGCCCGAGCGGCGTTTACCGCCACCGCCATCGCTGAAGCTTTCCGCGCGCGCGGCAAGAAAGTGCTGCTGCTGGTCGATTCGCTGACCCGATTCGCCCGCGCTCAGCGCGAGATCGGCCTGGCGGCCGGCGAACCGCCCGCGCGCGGCGGCTTCACGCCGTCCGTGTACACCATGCTGCCAAGGCTGATCGAACGCGCCGGCAGCACGCCGGACGGCGCGATCACCGCCATGTACACGGTGCTGGTGGATGGCGAGAACGCATCCGATCCGATCGGCGACGAAGCCAAGTCCCTGCTGGACGGCCATATCCTGCTAAGCAAAAAACTGGCGGAGCAGGGCCATTATCCGGCCATCGACGTCCTGGCCAGCATCAGCCGGGTAATGAGCAATGTGACCACGCGCGAGCACCGCGGCGCTGCGGCCCAGTTCCGCGAACTGCTGTCGCGCTATCAGGAAATGGAACTGCTGATCCGTCTGGGCGAGTACCAGGCCGGCGCCGACCCGGTGGCCGACCGCGCCATGCAGCTGCGGCCCGCCCAGCTGGAATTCCTGCGCCAGTACACCGGCAGCGGCACCGGCACGCCATTTCAGGAAACCCTCGACACCCTGATGGGCATGCAGGCATGAGCGGCAGCATCCGCCGCGCCAAACGCGAAGTCGCCGACGTGCCGGAACCGAAACGGCCCGACCGCCGCCTGGACCAGCTGCTGCATGTGCGCAAGCAGCGCCTTGGCCGCCTGGAGCGCGAACGCGGCACGGCGCGCGATGCCTGGCGCAGCTGCCGCCAGAATCTGCGCGAGTGCAAGCTGCGCAAACGGGAGGCGTTGCGGCAGGCAGTGCAATTCTGGCAGGAGGCGCGTGCCAGCTTCCTGGGGATGACGATCACCAGCGGCCAGTTCCACGTTGCCAAGGCGCGCTATGAGCGCATGAAGGAAGAGGCGGCCCAGCTCAATCTGCGTTGCCAGGAAACCGTGCGGCGCTGCCGCGCGGCCGGGACACGCTATTTTGCCGCGAACGAGGAAGTGCAGCGCGCCCAGCGACAGCAGGAAAAGCTGGGCATCCTGCGCGATGAACTGCGCGCGCTGAGCCTGCAAAACGCGGAGGGTGGGTGAACCGCTTGCCGCTGGCCCTGTCCACGCGCCAGCTGGAGGAGCTGCTGCCCAAGGCGCCTGTGCGTCCTGGCCAGAATCCCGCCGCGCGCCATCCGGCCGGCGCAGGCGCCGCGCCCGCCGCGCCGCCCCCACCGCTTTCGCGGCCGCCGCGCGGCCACGCCAGACCCGCCGCGCCCCCGGCGGCGGAAGCGGGCGGCCGCGCTCCCGCGCCGCCGCGCGAGCCGCCGGCCGCGGCAAACCAGGATGGCGCGGCCGGCGAGCCGGCATCGATGGAGCGGCAGCAGGGTGGCGGAAATGAATCGGAGCAGGACGATGCCGGGCTGCAGGCCGCCGCGGCCACGCCGTCCGATAGCGCGGCCGACGAGGCCGAGGCGATCGCGGCGCTGCTGTCCAATGGCGCCGGCAGCGGCATCTTCGAGGTGATCCTGCCCAATGGCGAGACGCTGGGCGTGGCCGTGGACAGCACGCCGGCCGCCGTCACCTACCATCTGAAACCGGCCTGCTCGCGCACCGCCGAGCGTTTGCGCGCACAGCAAAGGGAACTGACTGGCCATCTGGAACGACGTATAGGCAAGGGCGTGTCCCTGACCATACTGTAAGCGGCGGCCGGACCGGCCGCCGGTCCAACCTGGGAGAGCCGCCATGGCGGAATCGGAAGTGCTGCCTGCCGCGCCAACGCGGCCCGCGCGTTGGCAGCGGAGCGCCGTCAGCGCCGCTTACGCTGAGCTGAGCCGGCGCGTGGCTGGTGGCGTGTGTTGCCGCCACGACGCGCTGACCTTGCGTCTGGACTGGGCTGGCGCGCCGGACGCGACGCCGCCTGGCGCCGCGCTGTGTCTGGATGGTCCGGCCGGTCCGCTCTGGCTCGACGATGGCGCGGCGCTGCTGCATGGCTTGAGCGGCATCGATCCCCAGGCCACCGCCTCCGCGCCGGCCGCGCAGCGGGAATGGTTGGATGCCGCCTTGCTCGGACGGCTGGCGCGCACGCCGCTGGCGCCGCTGCGCGCGCTGCAGCGCGACGCCGTAGCGCCGCCCCAGCTGCTGCCGCTGCATCTGAGCCTGAGCGACGGCGCGCATATGACGGCCACGATCGCGCGGGCCTCGCCGCAGACCTGGCTGGCATTGCTGAACCACGGCGCCTGGCATGCGCCGGGCGTCCCCTGGTTGGCGCTGGCGCAACTGCCCGTCGTCCTGCCGGTGCGCGCCGCCGCGCATCGCCTGCCGCTGGCGGCATTGCAAACACTGGCGCCGGGCGACGTGATCCTTCCCGATGCGCCCCGTTTCGACATCCATGGCGTGGGCAGTCTGTCCCTGGGCGGCCAACTGATACAGGTGCGCTACGGCGCGCCCGGCCTCCTGACCATTCTTTCAATGGAGATGCAATTGAACCAAGACAGCGAAGAAGTTGGCGAACAATCGTCCCAGCCCTTGGCGGCGCCGCAGGCAGCCGCGATGGAGGAGGCACCGGCTGATGCGGCGCCAACGCTGGCCGATGCCACCCTTGAGCAGTTGCCGCTGGCGTTGAGCTTTGAACTGGGCGTGCTTAGCCTGACGCTCGGCCAATTGCGCACGCTGGCGGCGGGCGCCGTGCTGCAGCTGGAACAGGGCAGCGCCGACAGCATCGCCATCCGTTGTTCCGGGCGCGAGCTGGGACGCGGCGAAGCGGTCGATGTGGATGGCCGTCTCGGCATCCGCATCACTTCCTGGAGCGCGGCATGCTGAGTACCCAGCCCGACGTCATATCGTTTTCATTGATCCTGGCGTCGCTGGCGCTGATACCGCTGCTGGTGGTGACGACCACCTCTTTCCTCAAGCTGTCCATGGTCATGCTGGTGCTGCGCAGCGCCATCGGCGTGCAGCAGGTGCCGCCGACGCTGGCAATCTACGGCATCGCGCTGGTGCTGACGGGGTTCATCATGGCGCCCACCATCCAGCAGATCGGTCAGCGAGTGGCCCAGCCGGCGCCGCCCGCGGTCAGCACGCATACCTCGCCCGTGCTGGCCAAGGCCATCGACGCATTCGAACCGCTACGCGGCTTCATGATGAAGCACGGGAATCCCGATCAGCGCGAATTGTTCCTGGCGTCGGCAAAAAAACTGTGGCCGGAAGATTACGCCAGAGAGGCGCGCTCCAACGACTTGCTGGTGCTGATCCCTGCTTTCGTGGTGTCGGAGCTGCAGGCAGGCTACGAAATCGGCTTCCTGATTTACATCCCCTTCGTGGTCATCGACCTGCTGGTGTCGAATCTGCTGATGGCCCTCGGCATGCAGCAGGTCAGCCCGCAGACCATCACCATTCCGCTCAAGCTGCTGCTGTTTACGCTGGTTGAGGGCTGGGGCAAGCTGCTGCATGCGCTGGCGGCCTCCTATACCTGAAAACGCAGAAAGGAATGCCGTGTCAGAAACTCTGAACTTCTTCCAGCAGGGCCTGTGGCTGGCCGTCATGCTGTCGGCGCCGCCGCTGATTATCGCCACGCTGTGCGGCGTGACGGTGTCGTTGCTGCAGGCCGTGACCCAGATCCAGGATCAGACCTTGCCCTATGTCGTCAAGCTGGTGGCGGTTGCCGTCACGCTGGCGGGCATGGGCCGCTGGATCGGCGTGCAGCTGATCCAGCTGACCGACCTGGCTTTCGCCATGCTGCCATCCGTGGGGCGCTAAGCCATGTCCGATCTCGGCAACCTGCAGCCGGCGCTGCTGGTCGATATGCAGAACGCCATGGTGGCGCTGGCCCTGAGCACGCCGCGGATCCTGGTCTGCCTGGTGATCTTGCCCGGCTTTGGCCTGAATGTGCTGACCGGGATGGCGAAAAATATCGCCGCCATGGCCATTGCCCTGCCGGCCGCGCTGCCGACCTACTATGCCGTGCAGCGCTTCGGCCCGGACTTTCTGATGTGCGGCATGCTGATTTTCAAGGAGGCCGCCATCGGCCTTTTGCTGGGCATGTTGACCGCCATGCCGCTATGGGCGGTGCAGTCGGTGGGCGCGATTCTGGACAGCCAGCGTTCAGCGGTCCAGATCCAGACCAATAACGCGGGCGTGGACCGCGACGCCAGCGCCATCGGCGGCGTGCTGATCCAGGCGGTGGTGCTGGTCATGGTGCAGGCCGGCCTGTTCCTCGCGCTGGCGCGCATTCTGGTGGAAAGCTATGCCGCGTGGCCGGCCTGGTCGCTGGCGCCGCCCTTCGAGCCTGGCCATATGGACCTGCTGATCAAGCGTTTCGGCCTGCTGTTCTGGCACATCATCGTGTACGGCGCGCCGGTGATCGTGCCGCTGATCCTGATCGAACTGGCGTTTGCCCTGATCGGCGTGTTTGCCTCCAACCTGCAGGTGTCGTTCGCCTCGGCGCCGATCAAGAGCCTGACCGGCGTGGTGATCCTGCTGCTGTACTGGCCCACGCTGGCGCACCACGTGGCCGGCGACTTTTCCCGTCTGCTGGATCTGACGGGCAGCCTGGTCGGCGTGCAGCGCGGCCCGTAAGGCCGCGAAGGAGAGCCGCGTGAGCGATGAAAAGAACGAAGAACCTACAGACAAGAAGATTGAGGATGCGCGAAAGAAGGGCCAGATTGCGGTCAGCCGCGATCTGGCCCGCCTGGCGACGCTGGTGGCGGTGGCGGAAACGGCCTTTGCCACGGAGCCCCTGTGGCGCGACTCCCTTGATGGCCTGTTTGTGCTGGGTATTGCCAGTATCGGCCGTCCCTTCCAGGGCGCGATGTGGGACGTGCTGCAGGCGGCGGGCCTGCTCTTGCTGGTCGTCTTCTGCGTTTGCTTCCTGATCTGCATCGTGGTCGGCGTGGCGGCGCACTGGGGCCAGTTCGGCGTCCTGATTGCCGCCGAATCGGTCACGCCGAAATTCGACAAGCTCAATCCCGTCAACGGCTTCAAGCAGCTGCTGTCGAAAAAGAAGCTGATCGAGCTGCTGATTTCGGTGGCCAAAGCGGGACTGATCGGCTGGATGGTGTACAGCCTGACGCGCAGCGCCTTGCCGGTGATCGCACAGCTGTCCACCGGCGAGCCGCGGGACGTGTATTTCGCCTTTATCACGCTGCTGAAGTCCATCTTTCACAGCGTCGTCATTATTTGCCTCTGCCTGGGCGCGGTCGATTTCGCCATGCAGAAGCACTTCCACAAGAATGAGCTGATGATGGACATGGAGGAAATCAAGCGCGAATACAAGGAATCGGAAGGCGATCCGATGGTCAAGGGGCAGCGCAAGCAGCTGGCGCGCCAGTGGGCCAACGAAGGACCGGTGGCGCGCACCGAGGATGCCAATGCGGTGGTGGTCAATCCAAGCCACTTCGCCGTGGCCATGTTCTATGACCCGGCCGCCGGCATGGTGCCGCAGGTGATCGCCAAGGGCCGGGATGCGACGGCGCAAGCCATGATGGCGCGCGCGCGCTTGCATGGCATTCCGGTTATTCGCCACGTATGGCTGGCCCGCACGCTGTACGCCAGCTGCAAGCCCGATATGGAAGTGCCGCGCGCCAGCTACGAGGCCGTGGCCCAGGTCTATGCGGTGGTGATGGAGCTGATGCAGTCGGGGCGGGGGGGCAGCGACGTGGAGCTGGAAAGTTATGGCGAGGCGCCGCAGGGCATGCTGGCGTTGAGCGCGGCGGAAGCCGCGGCGCAAGGAGAACGCAATGCAGACTAAGGCCAAAACGAAGGAGGCGCCAAAGCGTCACGAGCCCTTGCCGGTGGAGGTGGAACACTGCCAGAACCCGCGCGGCAAACTCGCCAGGCAAGTGCGTGGGCGCCTGATGCCTGGTCCGAGGACCGGCGCGGGTCTTTTGTACGAAGCCGATATGGATGATTTCGGCAAAGACAATCTTTACGACGAGACGCCATCGATGGGCTTCCTTGCATCGCTGTTGCAGGACGAAACCGATAGCGGGCCAGCCGATGGCGACGACCGTCTGCATCATCTGGCCATGGTGAACGGCCAGGCCCAGCCCCTGTTGCGCCGCCCGCAGCCAAAGCCGGCTCCGCGTATGCCGGCGGTTCGTCCCGGCTCGCGCCTGGCCTGCGAGCGGCGCTGCGGCGGCGCGGGCTGCGATCCGACCAACAGCCACGGTTGCGGCGGCGTGTTCTGCCTCGACGGGGCGGAACAGCTATAAGCGTCGCCTGCGGCAGTGGAACCGCAAGCGCCGGCCATGCCACCTATTGCCTGGGCACGGAGCGCCCGCCAGCAAAGGCGCGCCGCGATCGAATTACTTCATGGAGGCAGTGTGGGTACTCAAATCAGTATGGCGGTGCAGAGCGCCGCATCCGGTCTGGCCGGCAAGCCCGGTCCATCCGTTCCTGAAGCCGGCGCTGGGAGCGACGGCGCTGCGGCCTTCAGGCTACAACTGCAGTTCCACCAGCAGGCGCGTATCGACGGGCAGCAAAAGCTGGCGGTGCCGGAGACGGGCCGCGACAGCCTGGCAACCGTCATGGCCGACCGCGCCGCCGGCCTGGCCGGCGATGTGAACCGCCACCAGCAATACGTATCCAGGCTGCTTGAACGGGCCACGGCCAGCGCCGACTCCATGCAGATGATGAAGGCGATGATGGCCCTTAACGACTACCAGCTGCGGGTGCAGACCATCTCCAAGGTGGTGTCGAAAGCCAGCAGCTCGGTCGACTCCCTGACCAAGCTTCAGTAAGCGCCATGGGCAAACGACTTTGTCTTCTGCTTGCCCTTGCCGCCCTGCTTTCGGGGTGCGGCAAGGTGGTGGTGCTGCAGGCATCGCTGCAGGACGTCGACGCCAATGAGATGGTGCAGGCGTTGACCGCGCAGGGCATTCAGGTTGAGAAGCGCCAGGAGAAGACCGGCGTCAGTCTGACGGTCAAGGAAGACGATCTGTCGCGCGCCACTAGCGCCATGCAGGCGGCCGGCCTGCCGCGCCGCAACCGATCCAATCTGGGCGAGGTGTTCAAGAAGCAGGGCATGATTTCCTCGCCGATGGAGGAGCGCGTGCGCTACATTCATGGCCTGTCGGAGGAGCTGGAAGCGACTTTGCAATTGTTCGACCGGGTGCTGTCGGCCCGCGTCCACGTCGTGCTGCCTGAACGTATCGCGCCGGGCGAGGCGATCCAGCCCTCGTCGGCGGCGGTCTTCATTCGCTACCGGGCGCCGTTGGACGAGGATGCCGTCACGCCGCGCGTGCGGCGCCTGGTGTCGTCCAGCATTCCGGGCCTGAGCGGCGAGGATGGCCGCAACAAGGTGTCGGTGGTGATGACGCCGGCGGAAGCCGCGCCGCCGCCGCCTGCCTGGACCATGGTCGGACCTTTTCATGTGGCGGCGGAATCGGCCTCCGGCCTGCGCTATGCGCTGACGGTCATGGCATTGCTGGTGGTGGCGGGGCTGGCGGCGGCGGGCTATGGACTGCTGCGCAATCATCCGATGCTTGCCAAGTTCAGCAAACGGCGCGCGCCGGCAGCGGCGCAAGAATAGCCATGTACGCTGTTGCCGTGACGCCGGACAGCGGCTCGACCGCCTTAAGCGAGAGCTTCCTCGATTGGTGGTTCACGCCATGGCTACTGGCCGGAATCGATACGCCCGCCCCGGCTGAAGCAGACAGCGCTGCGCTGGCGGTGCGCCTCGCCTATCGCCCGTGGTGCGAGACAGCCGGCGTGCGCGCAGCGCTTCCTGCCGCATTCGACGGCGCCTGGCAGCAGCTGGCGGTAGGCGACAGCACCTTGCTGCGCCGTGCCGCGCTGCTGTATGGCGGCTTGTTGGCGGCGCGTGAAGGCAAACATGAAGCGCTGGTTGCGCTGCCGCTCGCCGTCCGTCGCTGGTGCCTGGCAACGGCTGCCATTCAACCGCTGACGGCCCAGCGTCCGCTGACGGGCGCGTGCGAAACCGACGCCCTGAACGAACTGGCGCTGCTGCTGGAACAGGGCTTTCCCGGCATGTGGGGCCGTTTGCGCCTGCTGCTTCCAGCCGGTATGGCGCCGCACGCCGATGCCGCGCCGGCGGACGTGGCTCCAGCCGGCGCTGCCGCAGCACGCCGGCGTTTGCGCTGCTGGAACCTATGTTTGCAGGGCGCGCGCCAGCTGTCATTTCAAGGAGATCGATAAATGAAAGCCTTCTGTGCGGCGCGCATGAGCACCGACCCGCGTCTGTTGCCCAGCCACGGCGTGCTGCATGCCTCGACGCGCGAAATGACTGCCGATGCGCAGTTGCTGGCCGAGCGCATCGTCGAACAAGGCCGCGCCGAGGCAGCACAACTGCTGGCCGAGGCGCAGGTACAGGCGAGGCATGCGGTGCAAGCTGCGGAAACGCGCGTGCTGGAGCAAGGCGTCCAGCTGCAGCAAGGAATGGAGGCCGCCATGGCCGATCTGCTGGAACAGGCGCAGGACATCGTTCTCCGCCTCGCTGCCGAACTATACGACAGGCTGATGCTGGAAACGGCGCCGCAGGAAAAAATCGCCGCCGCCTGCCGCCGTCTGCTGCGCGAAGCCCCGCCCAAACTGGTGAATGCCGTACTGCGCCTGCATCCCGGGGATATGCCCGCGCCGGACGGCACGCCATGGCCTTGCAAGGCCGATCCTGAGCTGGCGCCAGGCTGCTGCCGGCTGGAAGCCGATAGCGGCGAATGGCGCGCCGACTTCAACGCGGCAGCGGCGTCCTTGCGCCAGGCGCTGGCGGTGTTGCCGCCGCCAGCCGCCGAGCCAGACATGATGTCTGACGCCACGCCAGACGCCATGGCAGACATCGCAACGGCTGCCAGCTGAATTTTCCCGCCGCCGGCGAACCGGCAGCCGGTGCCGCGCCACTCACCATCACAGCCCAGACCACGGCGCCGCGCGCGCCGGTCTGGGATCAAATTCGCCTCTCAGGAGAATCGCCATGTCCAGCAATCAAAACACTGTCGTACAGTCCATCCACCGTCTTGATCGCAAGTTCGATGCTACCGGCGGCCAGATGCACGATTTTTACCGCCGCCAGACCAATGGCGAGATGCCGGATCCGAATGAGTTCATTCGTTTGCTGCAGCAGCAGGCCATGATCCACAGCGCCATGACGGCGCAATTCGGCCTTTTGCAAAAGCCGTTGAAAACCGTGCTCAACGAAACGAAGTAAGCCATGAGCGCCCATAACGCACAATGGCTGGCGGATTTGCCGGCCGATGCGCCCCTGACGCTCGACGGCGAATCAGCCTATTTGGCGGTGGCCGAGGATGGCGCCGAGCTGGGCGCCATCCTGTTGAGCGGCGCCACCGATGCGCAACTGGAAGACGCTGCCCGCACCGGCTTCCAGAGCGCGCGCCAGTTCGACGCCGGCCTGGCTCTGCGCGAGGACGGCAGCACCCTGGTCCTGTGCCAGTGGCTGCCCGACGTCGCCAGCTGGGAAGACGCGGCCGGCGCCTTGGAGCAGCTGCTCAACCAGCTGGCCATGTGGCGCGCCGCGCTGGCGCCGAGCCGTCCGCGTCAAGACGGCGTCGCCGATGCCAGCGAACAGCGGATTCGCGCCCTCTTTGCTGCGGGGGCGCGATGATGCGCGCCGCGGCCTTGCCGCGCACCGGCAAACTGCTGGCAGTCCTTGCGCTGGCCATGCTGATGCTGCTGATATCGGCCGGCGTACAAGCCGCTGTTCCGGCATCCTGGAAAGGAACGGGCCTGGCCATCAATGCCGGCGGCATGACGCTGCGCGCCGTACTGGAGGAATTCAGCCGCGTGTACGGCGTCCGCCTGGTGCTGGACGTTCCCGGACAGCGCCTCATGAGCGGACGGCTGGCCGCCGCCAGCGGCAGCGAATTTTTGAACCGCCTGGCGCCAGCCTGCCAGTGCAGCTGGTTCGTGTACAACGACACCCTGTACATCGTGCCGGCCAAGGACCATACCTCGATGCGCCTGGAGCTGGGCGAAGACGCGGTGCAGGATGCCAAGGCGGCCCTGATCGGTGTCGGTCTGTTCGACGACCGCTTCGGCTGGGGCGAGCTGCCCGACGTCGGCACCGTGATCGTCAGCGGCCCGCGCCGCTACGTCAAGCTGGCGCGCGAAATTCTGCTGCCCGACGCGCGCGAGGCCAAGGCGCGCGGCCGGCGCGTGATGGTGTTCCGCCTGAAGTACGCCAGCGCCATGGACCGCGTCATCAACGCGCGCGGCCAGAGCGAAACCATCCCCGGCGTGAAGACCATCCTCAGCGGCCTGCTGCTGGGACCCAACACGGGCGAGAAGCTGGCCGAAACCAGCCAATTCGACATCGGCGCCAGCAAGCGTTCGCGGCAAGGCAAGGTGGGCCAGGGCAGTGCCCAGGAGCTGCCGCAGGGCAGCCCCTTCGTGCCGATCTTCTCGCCGCCCACCAACGGCAAGGGCGCATTGCCGCCCCTCCCACCGCGCGCTGAAGGCGAAGGCCGCAAGGCGGCGCCGGCCGAAGCGGGCAAGCTGCGCATCGAAGCCAGCGCCGCCATGAACGCCATCCTGATCTACGACGATGTGCAGCAGCGTGAGATGTACGCCACCCTCATCGCCGAACTCGATGTGCCGCCGCAGCAGATCGAGATCGAAGCCCTGATCATCGATATGGACCGCAGCAACCTCTCGGAGATGGGCGTGGAATGGGGCGTGCGCGCTGGCGTCGTGGACGCCACCTTCAACGCCACCACGGCCGATTCGCGCGGCACGCAGCTGCCGCTGCCGGGTTCCACGCTCCTGATCAGCAATATCAACCGCTTCTATGCGCGCCTGAAGGCGCTGGAAGCCAAGGGCGAGGCGCGCGTGCTGGCCACGCCGACCGTGCTCACCCTGGACAATGTAGCCGCCGTGCTTGACCTGAGCCAGACCGCGTACGTGCCGCTGGTGGGCGAACGCGTGGCCGATCTGGCCGATATCACCGCCGGCACCCTGCTGCGCGTGATCCCGCGCATCATCCGCGAAGCCGATGGCGCCAAGGTGCACCTGGAAGTCGATATCGAAGACGGCTCGCTCGACAGCGCGGGCAACAGCGGCAGCGGTGGCGGCAAAGACGCCCGCAGCAATGTGCGCGTGACCCGTTCCACCATCAGCACGCAAGCCATCGTCGACTTGCAGCAGACGCTGATGATCGGCGGCTACCGCGCCGAACGCATGTCGACCGACAAGCAAAAGACGCCGCTGCTGGGCGATATTCCGCTGGTCGGCGGCCTATTCCGCAACGAGAGCGCATCGCGCAGTACGCGCGAACGCCTGTTCCTGATCACGCCGCGCCTGAGCGGCACCGACCGCTCCAAGACCGAGCCGGCGGCGGGCAAGGCGCGCCAGGCCAAGCCGGCGGCGGAAGCGGTGAAGCAGGCGGCGCTTGCGCCGTCGCCTGCCAAACCGGCAGGCGCGACGCAGCCAGCAGTCGCAGCGCAGCCGGCAGCGGCGCAGTCAACGCCAGCGGCGCAGACAGCACCTGCCGCCGCTCAAAGAGCGTCCACGCCAGCCAGAGAGGTGGACGCTTCCAGCTCAAAGCCCATTCTTCCTGTCCCAGCGACAACCATGGAGCGCTCTCCGTGGGCTTTGATACCGGCGGCGGTGTCTTCTCGTCAGGTTGGACAACAGTGATGATCGTTCTAAGGGAGTCACAAGGTCGGCCAGGCATCAAAGCTTGACGCCCGGCCTCGCTGACAGCTTATGCTGCGACCACCACGATATCTGATACGGCGAGTGCTTTCTGCCCGGTCAGCGTCGCGATCTGAACGGCGGCGTTACTTCCAACGCCATCCTGGTCAAAATACAAGGCGCCGGACGTCGTGTTGTAGAGGAATTGAGCTGCAGTGCCTGATGATGCAGGCGTTGTTGTGGCACTGACTAGCACTACGGCAACCCCGGCCTCCAGACCAAAATTATTTCCAAGAACCTGGATAATATCCGTACCTGAAGTGAAGTCCGTAATACTGTCCACGCCCTGATCGGTGCCAGCAAACCTGAAAATATCATTGCCAGTGCCACCAGTCAGTACATCATTGCCGTAGCCACCAATTAGTATGTCGTTGCCCGCATTGCCGCTGATGTTGTCAGCACCGTCGCCGCCGTCGAGCCTGTCATCTTTATCAGCACCGGAGATCGAGTCGTTGCCACCCAGGCCGTTGATGCGGTTGGCATAGCCGTTCAGGCCAGCCAAACTGTCCGCGCCTTCGGTGCCATTCTGCCGGCCGAGTATGGCTGCGATATCCCAGACCGTGCCGTCGGCAAAGGCGACTTTCTCGATGCGGCTGGCTGACGAATTGAAGTAGTCGACTACGGTGATC
>NZ_JACHXD010000021.1 GCF_014191875.1 Pseudoduganella violacea | reverse complement strand
ACGTCTTCCACTGGCATCAGGAAGGCGCCGTCCACAGCGCGCTCTGGCGTTGGGATGTAGGAGTCCAGGGCGTCAGCCAGTTGCATGATGGCTTGCTCGCCCAGCGGGCCGGTGTCGCCATCCAGCGCCATACGGGCCGAACCTTTAACGATCGGCAGGTCGTCGCCTGGGAATTCGTATTTGGAGAGCAGCTCGCGCACTTCCATTTCCACCAGTTCCAGCAGCTCGGCGTCGTCCACCAGGTCGCATTTGTTCAGGAACACGATGATGTAAGGCACGCCAACCTGACGGGCCAGCAGGATGTGTTCGCGGGTCTGCGGCATTGGGCCGTCAGCAGCGGAGCACACCAGGATCGCGCCGTCCATCTGGGCGGCACCGGTAATCATGTTTTTGATGTAGTCGGCGTGGCCTGGGCAGTCAACGTGGGCGTAGTGACGGCCGGAGGTTTCGTACTCGACGTGCGCGGTGTTGATGGTAATGCCGCGCGCTTTTTCTTCTGGAGCAGCGTCGATCTGGTCGTAAGCTTTAGCTTCGCCGCCGAATTTCTTCGACAGAACGGTTGCGATAGCAGCGGTCAGGGTGGTCTTGCCATGGTCAACGTGACCGATGGTGCCGACGTTGACGTGCGGCTTGGTCCGCTCGAATTTCTCTTTTGCCATTTTAGACTCCTAACAAATTAATGAGATGCTGGGCGCACGCCCGTCTGTCAGATATTGATGTACTGCGGATACTGCGAATTCTGGTGCCCTTGACGTGGATTGAACACGTGGCCTCTCCCTTACCAAGGGAGTGCTCTACCACTGAGCTACAAGGGCTTATATTGTGATGCGTACGGCGTTTTGCAAGTCCTGCTGGAGCGGGTGAAGGGAATCGAACCCTCGTCTTAAGCTTGGAAGGCTTCAGCTCTACCATTGAGCTACACCCGCGAGGTTACGACTTCTTCACTAGCACTCAGTTTCCTTGCAAAAACTTGGTGGAGGGGACTGGATTCGAACCAGTGTACTCATAAGAGGGCAGATTTACAGTCTGCTGCCTTTAACCACTCGGCCACCCCTCCGCGAGGAACCGCAGAGTATGAAGCAACTACAATCTTGTGTCAACCCTCTTGGCGCATACTTTGCTTTGAGTGAATGACTGCTGCTTCGGGGCGAGATTGTAAAGGCTAACCCTGGGGAAATGCAAGTGTTGTTTTCCAGTTTTTTTTACTGCGCCTCCCCGCCTCTTTCCGCGCGCCTTTCCCCCGCCCCCGGCAACGCTTGCTGCCAGCATGCAAGCTATCGTCTTTCTGTCCAGCATCAAACTCTGGGCGGGCGCCGTGTTTTTGTGTTGCACTTTTTCTTATACAATCGATTTTCACCCTGAACCGCCGTCCCTTCTGGAGCGCCGTTGTACATGATCCGAGCCCGCAACTGGCCTGTCTGGCGCAGCACCCTGGCCGCCAACGCCGCCGTCGCAGCCCTCTACCTGCTGACCGGCTGGCTGGGTCTGCAACTGGCGCTGTCGCCGGGCTATGCCACCCCGCTCTTCCTGCCGGCCGGCATCGCCCTGGCGGCCCTGGTCAGCGGCGGCACGCGCCTGCTGCCCGGCATCGCTGCCGCCTCGCTGCTGATGAATCTGCTGATCCCGCTCGGCCCCGAACCCGGCAACGCGCGCTGGCTGGCCGCCCTGGCCGCGGCCAGCGCCTCCACCCTGCAAGCGTTTGTCGCGCTGCATGCCTTCCGCCGCTGGGTCGCCCCCGAGATCGCGCTGGGCCGCGACGTGCTGCGCTTCCTGCTGCTCACGCCCCTGCTGGCCATCACCAGCAGCACCCTGTCGCTGACCATGATCGGCCTGCTCGGCGTGATTCCCGCCACCGAGCTGGCCGGCAACTGGCTGGCCTGGTGGATCGGCGACAGCGTCGGCATGCTGTTGGCCGCGCCGCTGCTGTGGATTGTGATCGGCCGCCCGCGCCAGCTGTGGTGGCGCCGGCGCTGGCTGGTCGGCCTGCCGCTGCTGCTGCTGACGGGGGTCTTCGTCGCCATCTATCTGCAAGTGGAGCGCTGGGAATCGGGCCAGCAGATGCAAACCTTCCGCCTCAAGTCGCAGCAGGCCGGCGACTTGCTGCAAGCCAAGCTCAGCGAACACGAACGTTTCGTGTATGCGATGGCGCGCGCCGTCAACGGCCACGGCCGCAATATGACGGCGCGCGACTTCAGCAATCTGGCGCGCGGCTATCTGGAACAGCGGCCCGAACTGTTGTCGATGAGCTGGCTGCGCCCCGTGACCCAGGCCCAGCGCGCCGACTTCGAAGCCTGGGGCCGGGCCGAGGTGCGGCCCGACTTCCACATCCGCCAGCGCGGCCCCGACCTGCAGTTGCAGGCGGCCGGCCCGCGCCCGCGCTATGTGGTGGCCACCTTTATCGAACCGAACGGCAACCGGCTTTACCACGGCGCCGACTTCCTGTCCGAGCCGCAGCGCGCGGCCGCCGTGAACGCCGCCCTGGGCAGCGGCCGTCCCAGCGCCAGCGCCCCGCTCGAACTGCTGCGCCGCGAAATCGGGCGCGGCATCGTGCTGCTGCAAGCCGTCTATCCTGACGAGGGCGAGCCGGCCATCGGCCTGCTGCTGGTGTCGCTGCAAGTCGATTCCTACCTCAAGCGCGCCCTGCAGCAAGTCGATTTCCCCCACTTCCAGACCCGGCTCGACGATGTCAGCGCGGCCCAAGCCGTGGCCCTGCTCGACGATTTGCAGCGCCCGGCCCGGCCCGGCGACTTCCAGCAGCGTCTGCACTTCGGCGGCCGCGTCTACCTGTTGACGCTGGCGCCCACGGCGGCCTACGCGGCCGCCCAGCGCGGCTGGCAAAGCTGGATGGTGCTGAGCACCGGCCTGTTCCTGACCGCCCTGCTGGGCGCCCTGCTGCTCTTGATCAGCGGCGAGCGCGCCCAGATCCAGGCCCAGGTGCGCGACAGCACGGCCCGCCTGCAAGAGCGCGAAGCGCGCCTGCAAGCCATCCTCGACAAGGCCGCCGACGCCATCCTCACGCTGGCCAGCGACGGCCGCCTGGTGTCGGCCAACGCGGCGGCCGGCCGCCTGTTCGGCTACCCGGCCGAGCTGATGCAAGGCTTGGAGCTGGAGCGCCTGCTGCCGCTCGACGAAGGCCACAGCGCCGCCACCTTGCTGCGCGCCATTGCCGGCGGCGCCAGCCACGAACACCAGGCCAGCGGCTGGCGCAGCGACGGCAGCAGCTTCCCGCTCGCCATCTCGGTCAGCGAAGTCGAGCTGCCCGACGAAACCCTGTTCGTCGCCATCCTGCACGACCTGACCGAGCAGCACCGCGCCCAGGAACGCATCTACCGCCTGGCCCACCACGACCCGCTGACCGGCCTCGACAACCGCCTCTCGCTGAATCTGCGCCTGGACCAGCTGCTGGCCCAGACCCGGCGCGCCGGCGGCGCCGCGGCCGTGATGTTCCTCGACCTCGACCACTTCAAGAAAATCAACGACACCCACGGCCACCAGGTCGGCGACTTGCTGCTGGTGGCCGTGGCCAACCGGCTGCGCGAGCTGATGCGCGAAATCGACACCATCGCCCGCCTCGGCGGCGACGAATTCATCGTCGTCACCAGCGGCAGCGTCACGCCCGAGGCGGCCGGCGCGATCGCCGTGCGCATCGTCGAAGCGCTGAGCCAGCCTTACAGCCTGCAAGGCTTGACCGTGCATAGCGGCGCCAGCGTCGGCGTCGCCATGTTCCCCAGCGACGGCGACGACGGCGGCACCCTGCTGCGCCACGCCGACACCGCCATGTACGCCGCCAAGACCCAGGGCCGCGGCAATTTCCAATTCTTCTCGCCGGCCATGAACCGCGCCACCCACGAGCGCCTGCTGCTGGAGAACCGCCTGTGGCAGGGACTCGAGCAGCGCGAATTCGAGCTCTACCTGCAAGCCCAGATCGACCTGTCCGACCGCCACGTGATCGGCGCCGAAGCCCTGCTGCGCTGGCACCATCCCGAGCTCGGCATGGTGTCGCCCGACCGCTTCATCCCGATCGCCGAGGAATCCGGCCTGATCCTCGCGCTCGGCGACTGGGTGCTGCAAGAAGCGGTGGGGCTGCTGCAGCGCTGGCGCAGCGCCGGCCTCGGCCATTTGCGCCTGGCCGTCAACCTGTCGGCGCGCCAATGCCACGGCGGCGGCCTGCTGCCCCTGCTCGACCGCCTGCTGGCCGACAGCGGCATCGACCCGGCCCTGCTCGAACTCGAAATCACCGAGTCGGCCGCCATGCAAGACCCCGAGCGCAGCCGCGAACTGCTGCGCGAACTGCGCGCGCGCGGCATCAAGGTGGCGATCGACGACTTCGGCACCGGCTACTCCTCGCTCAGCTACCTGAAGCTGTTCGAGATCGACCGCATCAAAATCGACCGCGGCTTCGTCAAGGACATCGAGAGCGACCCCAACGACGCCGTCATCGTTGCCGCCACCATCGCCCTGGCCCACTCCCTGGGCCTGGAAGTGATTGCCGAAGGCGTCGAAACCGAAGCCCAGTCCGACTTCCTGCGCAACAAGCGCTGCGACGAAGCCCAAGGCTATCTATTTGCCCGTCCCCTGCCCGTGCCCGCCTTCGAAGAATTCGCCCACCCCGCCCTCGCCAGCGCCGCCCCTTGATCCGCCGCAAACAATGTCCACCCTGGTGTCAGGCGGGGCCGCCGAGGCACTACGGTCGAACATTTCTTGATTAATCTCAAAGAATGTCCGACTCCGGTGCCTGACACCAGGGTGGGACATTATTTGATTTGGCGCAAAGCGGGCGCTTAGGGATTGCCGAGGGCGGCGAGGACTTGGGCTTTGAGGGCGCGGATCAGGGAGCTTTCGTCGGGCGGCACGCCTTCGGGCGCGGCGTCGGCGCGGTCGGCATAGAACAGGCCGAGCTGGGCGCCCTGCACCACCAGCGGCAGGACGATGAAGCTGCGGGCGTCGGGCAGCAGCCGCAGATGCCAGGCCGGCAAGAGGTCGCGGATCTTGGCCACGCTGGCGTCGGCAATCATAAGGTCGGCGTCGTTTTGCATGGCGAGGTGGAACAGGTCATTGCCTTCCAGCGCGAAGACGAAGCCGGCCTGGCGCTGCGCGTGCTGTTCGCCGAACGCGACGCGGGCGCGGTACTGGCCGGCGCGCACATCTTTCAGGCAGACGGTGGCGAAGCGGAAGCCCATGCTGCGGTACAGGGTTTCCAGCACGGCCTGGATCACGTCGTTGAGCTTGCTGCGCCCGGCGGCGCGCATCTGCGTCACTTCCTGCACCCCGGCCAGCAGCAGCTCGCGCGCCTGGAACGGCTTGCCGCTCGGGTAGACGCCGTCCTTGCCGCCGTCTTCACCGGTCATGGTGGCCAGCAAGAGCACATTCGGCAGGCCGGCGCCGCCTTCTTCCTCGCCCTCGCCTTGCGCGCCGAGCTGCATGCTGTCGAGCAGGGCGTCCATTTCCTTGCGCACATTGGCCAGCAGGGCCGGCAGTTGCTCATCTTCCAGATTGAGCGCCGCGCCGTAGCGCTGCCGCAGGTTGCTCAACTCGGCCTTGTCGTGCTCGCGGTGCTTGCGCAACAGATGGCGCGCGGCGTCCATGCTCAGCGAAACGACTTGCCGCATCCATTCCTGGCGGTTGAGCGGGGCCTTGAGCGGCCCGGGCGGCAACGCGCTCAGCGAGCGCACGATGACGTCAGGAATCTTCCATTCATTGAGGATGGCGGCCGACAGCGTGTCGTAGGTGCTGCCCAGGATCATCTGCGACGCTTGCGCCTGGCTGTGCTTGCCCTCCGTCATCAGGGTAGCGATTTCGCGGAAGCGCTCGTGCTCGCGCGAAGCGATCAGCAAGGGGCCGATATTTTTGAACAGGGCGCCGATCGAGGCTTCCTCCGCGCCCTGCCAGGCGCTCAGGCGCGCCAGTTCGCGTCCCATCAAGCTGGCGCACAGCGCCGCTTCCAATTCCTGCCGCACGCTGTGCGCGTGCTTGCTATTGGCCAGCGTGTCGACCAGCAGCATGGCCAGGGCCGTGGTCTTCACATTGTCGAAGCCGAGCAGGGAAATCGCGCGCGAGATGGTGGTGACGGCGGCGCCGCCGGCCGTGCGGTATTTCGGTGTGTTCGCCAGGCGCAGGATTTTCTGCGTCAGCGCCACGTCCGACAGCACATAGTAGGCCAGGCTCTGCGTGCCCTGGTCGTCGTCGTCGACCAGTTGCACCACGCGCGCCACCGACACGCCGAGGGCAAACAAGCCTTCGTCGTTGCACAGTTTCTTCAGCAGGAAGCCGCGCACCGGCCGCGGTTCCTCGTGGGAGGAGCTCGCCATCGCTATGCCCGTTTATGTAGGGAGGCAATCCATTGTAGCGCCGGGCAAGGCCGGCCGGCGCTATATTGCGGCCATCTGGGGCGCGGCGCGGCGGGCGCCGGGGCGGATGTTGTATTTCTTCAATATGTCATGGTGCAGGGTCGCCAGCGCGTGGAGCTTGGCGTTGACCGGGTCGAGCCGGCGCACGCTGCCGATCAATTCGCGCGCCTGGCCACCCAGGCGCTCGTCCCAGCCCAGGTTTTCCAGGCACTTGAGCACGGCGACGGCGGCGTTGAACACCACTTGCGGATTGTCGGGCAGCTTGTCCACCGCTTCGATCATCAGGTTGACGGCGCCGCGGAAATCGCCCTCCTTGGCGCGCGCCGCGCCGGCCGCCACCAGGTCACCCACTTCCTGCCGGCATTCCTGCGCCAGGCGCTGCGCCAGCTCGGCGTGGCCGGCCTGCTCCAGCACGCGCATGGCTTTCGCCATGGCGGCCGGATTGGCGGCATTGCGCATCACATCGCGCATCACGTCGGCGGCGCGCTCGGCCTGGCCGGCATCGAGGCAGGTGCGCACCAGCGCCAGCTTGAGTTCGCTCGACAGGCCGCTGGCCGTGCGGCAGCCGGCCAGGGCGCTGTCGAGCGCCGCCTCCAGCCGCGCCGCGTTACCGGTGAATTCATGCAGCATGGCGGCGGCGATGGACGCGCACAGCGCCCCGTTGCGGCGGCTGCCCATGCTCTTGTCGAGGTCGCGGATCACAGCCGCCGCCTGCACCGGATCGCCCTTGCGCACCAGGCTTTGCACCAGGCGCGCATGGTCTTCCGGCGTGCGGAATTCAGAATAGCGGGTCTTGCTGACCACCAGCTTGAGCGCGCGCTCGGCCGCCTCCACATCGCCGGCTTCGAGCGCCACTTCGCCGAGCCGGCGCAGGCGCCGCACCGCATGCGGCGACAGCTCGACCGCGTCGCTCAGCACGGCCTGGGCGCGCTCGATCTCACCCTGCTCCTGCAAGGTGCGCGCCAGCCAGTCGTAGGCGTCGAGGAAGCGCCGGTTCTGGCCCAGCAGCTCTTCGAGGATGGCGCGCGCCGCCTCGTGCTCGCCGCGCAGCGACAGGCATTTGGCCAGGCCGAGCCGGGCCCAGTGGATGCGTTTGCTTTCCCACAGGGCCGCGTACAGCGGCTCGGCCTGCTCCGGTTCGCCCAGGAACAGGTGCAGCTCGGCGCGCAGGCGCAGAAAGTCGCAACGGTAGCGCGGCTGGGCCGCCGCCCCGGCCAGGCAGGCGGCGATCGCTTCGCGCTGGTCGCCCATGTCCATGAGCTGATAGACCGGCAGCAGGGCGTTGCGGCGCTCGATGGCGCGCGTGATGCGCTCGGTCAGGTTCTCCACCGTAAACGGCTTCAGGATGTAATCGCTGGGCGCCAGCTCGGCGGCGCTGACCACCTTGTTGAACTGGCCCTCGCTGGTGACCATGAAGAACAGGGTGGCGGCATGCATGAGACGGTGGTGGCGCAAGTCTTCCAACATCTGCTGGCCGTCCTGGCCGCCTTCGAGCTCGTATTCGCACAGGATCAGGTCGTAACTGCGCCCGCCCAGCGCGCGGATGGCTTGGCTGGAGCTGGCGGCATCCTCAATACGGCTCAGCCCGCACAAACTCAGCATATTGTGCAGACTGGCCCGCATGCCGGGATGGGGTTCGATGATCAGGGCGGCAAGGCCCTTCAGGGGATTCATGGCGGATGGCTGGACTGGCGCGGCGCCCGCGCGCCGGCCTTCTGCCAATCAGTATATTACGCCACGGTGAGATTTGGAGAGAATTGAGTTATAGCAAGCAAACTTGCGCGCCGCCAGTGGACGGCGCGCCACGGAAGCTTGGCGCAACGCTCACACATCCTGGCCGAAGGTGGGATCGCGCTCGATCACCTCGAACAGGGACTGCACCACTTCCGGGTCGAACTGGGCGCCGCTGCGCTCGCGGATATAGGCCAGCACTTCCGGATGCGGCCACGGCTCCTTGTATGGCCGTTCGTGCAAGAGTGAATCGAAGACATCGACCACCGCCACGATGCGCGCCGCGACCGGAATCGCGCGCCCCGCCAACCCGTTCGGGTAACCGCGGCCGTCGAAGTGCTCATGGTGGCAGCCGGCGATCTGCGCGCCATAGGTCAGGTAGCTGACCCCGTCGACCATATTCGCCGCGCGCTCCAGGATGGCGCGCCCGACGCCCGCATGGTTTTGCATCTGGCTGCGCTCTTCCGGCGTATGCTGGCCCGGCTTCAGCAGGATATGGTCGGGCGTGGCCACCTTGCCCACATCGTGCAGGATGCTGGCCAGGCCGATCATGTCGACCAACTGCGGCGTCAGCTCGTCCTCGTAGACGCCGCGCTCCTTCATGCGCGCCGCGATGGCCGAGGACAGGCGCTGCACGCGCCGCACATGGCTGCCGGTGCCGCTGTCGCGGAACTCGGCCAGGTCGGCCAGCGCCACCACGGTCGCTTCCTGCGCCTTGCGCAGCTGGCCGAAGATGTACAGATTGTCGAAGGCGGCGGCGATGCGCTGGCAAAACACTTCGAGCAAGTCGCGCTGGATCTGGGCCAAGGGCCAGGGCGGCGTCACCGAGATCGCCACCTCGCGGTTTTCCTGGGTGTGGATGAACAGCACATTGGCCGGATGCTCGAACTGGCTGCGCTTCTCGGCGAAGGCCTTGGCGATGGTGGGCCAGAGCGGATGGTCGGCCGGCATCTGCTCGCTCGCCGCCAGCGGCGCATAGCCGCCCGTCGCGGCCACCACGGTGGTGTCGCCGGTATCGACCTGCATCAGGCACAGCACGCCGTCGGCGCCGACGTCGAGAATGGCCGACACCTGGTTCAGCACGCCCGAAGCGAATTCGCGCAGCGAATGAATCTGGTAGAGATTGGTGGCGCCGGCCAGGATCTTGCCCAGGCCGATGCGGCTGCGCTCGAGCATATTCAAGCTCTCGTAGGCGCGCAGCGCCGAGATCACGGTGGTAAACAGCTTTTGCGTCGTGAGTTCGGTCTTGGCCTTGTAATCGTTGATATCGTATTCGATGATGACGCGCTGCTCGGGCGCCTGGCCGGGCTGGCCGGTGCGCAGCACCACGCGCACGATGGTGTTGTGCAGCTCTTCGCGGATGCGGCGCGCCAGCAGCAGGCCGGCGTCGTCGGTCTCCATCACGACGTCGAGCAGCACCAGGGCGATGTCCGGGGTGTTGCCGAGGATTTCGTAGGCTTCGCGGCCGCTGTAGGCGGAAAACAATTCCAGCTCGCGCCCCTTGAAACTCACATTGCGCAGGGCCAGGCGGGTCACGGCATGCACATCCTGGTCGTCGTCGACGATCAGCACGCGCCAGGAGCGCTGGTCGGGCGCGGCCGGATTGGCGGGCGCGGTGTCGTCCTCATCCTCTTCCAGCAGCCAGTTGTCGTCGGCCTCGGCGGCGGTGGTGTCGTCCATACCCTCTCCCTCTATGCGCGGCGGCGGCGCTTTTCGTTCCCAGCATAATCAGTATTTAACAGGCTGACAATGACAACTTATGCCCCTCGTCTTCCGGCCCAGACTCTGATACGCTTTGACAACAGTAATCCTTGTCCGCCGGCCGCGGCCAGCGCCTGCCCACCTTACCAGAGAAGGACCAGCATGGACGATACGACTGCAGCCAACGACAACGCGAGCCGCGAATTCCTCGCCTTCAAACTGGGCGCCGAAGAGTATGGCATCGATATTCTGAAGGTCCAGGAAATCCGCGGTTACGAGGCCGTGACCCGCATCGCCAACGCGCCCGAATTCATCAAGGGCGTGATCAATCTGCGCGGCATCATCATCCCGGTGGTCGACATGCGCATCAAGTTCAAGCTCGGCACGGCCAGCTACGACCAGTTCACCGTCGTCATCATTTTAAACATCGGCGGGCGCGTGGTGGGCATGGTGGTCGATAGCGTGTCCGACGTCACCACGCTGAGCCGCGAGCAGATCCGCGCGGCGCCGGAAATGGGTTCGGCCTTCAGCACCGAATACATCATCGGCCTGGGCACGATCGATGAGCGCATGCTGATCCTGGTCGATATCGACCGCCTGATGTCGAGTCCGGAAATGGGCCTGAGCGAAACGCTGGCCCAGCAGAGCGCCTGATTACTGCAGCGCGGCGCTGGCCGGCCGGCTGGCGCAGCCGCCCTTGCCGGCGCCCAGTTCCACGTTCTGGTAGCGGATCTCGTATTTGCCGTTGCTGAGCTGATCGACCAGCAGCTTGTCGTGCGCCTGCACATAGGCGTAGCGCACATTCGAGCGGCGTTCCATATCGTAGACCTTGATGAAGGCGGCCGAGGGATTGGCGCTATTGTCGAGCGTGAGCTGCATAGCGTCGCCCCTGTTCCCGACCGGGAAGCCCGCGACATAGCCGGAATGGGCCGGCCACGGTTCGCCGTTGGGCGCGGCCAGCGTGGTGGCCTCGCCCTCGCATTCGGCGCCGCCGCCGGGCAGCACCACCTGCGACACGGCCAGCACCTTGATCGGCGGCGTGCGCGCGGCGGCCGCTTCCAGCGCGGCCGGCTTGGCCTCGGCCCAGACTTCGCCCAATTCGCCGGGCGCCTCGGCGCGGCCGGGATTGTGATGGGGCCGCGCGGCCACGGTGGCGGTCAGCGCGCCGGCCGCCGCATTGGCCGAGGCGGCCGTGCCGCCGCCCAAGGCGCCGGCCAGCATGGCGGGCACCTGGCGCGGCTGGGACACGCTGAGCGCGCCGGCCACCCAGCCCACGGCCACGCTGACGCCGACCGTGGTCCACCAGCGCCAGCTGCGCAGCAGGGCCAGCACGCGGCGGCGCGGCTTGACGTGGCCGGGCCAGGCCTGGCTGTGCTCGGCCGGGCTGCGCTCCTCGCGCGTGCTTTCCAGCCACTCGATTTCCCACTCTTCCTGGACGATCCAGGCATCGTGCTCCTTGCGCCGCTGCGGGTCGGCCAGGGTGCCGTAGGCGCTGTTGACGATGGCCATGATGCGCGCCGCCTTGTCGTCGCCCGGATTCTTGTCCGGATGATATTTCTGGCTGAGCGCCTTATAGGCCGCACGTATGACTTCCTGCGGCGCGCCGCGCGCCACCTTCAAGTTGTCATAATGTGTATGTATCTTTCCCATCGTCTTCATCATCCCTGGCCGGGCGCCGCCGCCGGCACCCGTGCTGAATCAGTCATGATAGCCGATCTTGCCGCCGGAATCGCGAAAAACAGGCCCGCTACGGCGTGCTAATGCTACAAACGGTGGCTGCGGTCGCTGGCCGCCAGCGGCGCCGGCAGCGTCACGCCGCGCCCCACCACGAGCACCTTGAACAGCTCGCCCATCTCGGCCGGCGACAGCAGTTTTTGCAAGGCGTTGGCCTGCGGCAGATAGGCTTGGGCGTCGGCCGGATCGGTGCGCAGCAGCAGGTCGCCGATGCCGCAGCCGATCAGGAAGGCGGCCTGGCTCATATACGCCAGCACCTCGGCGCCCGCGTCCTGGGCCGCCAGCGCCATGGCCGTGAAATCGACGTGGGCCGTGATGTCCTGCAAGCCGGGCAGGTAGAACGGGTCGGCGTGGGCGTGGTGGCGGTAGTGGCACATCAGGGTGCCCGTGTCGCGCTGGGCCAGATAGTATTCGCGCGCCGGGAAGCCATAATCGAGCAGGATGGCGGCGCCGCGGCCGCGCGCCAGCAGCGCGCCCAGGCTGCCCATGAAACCGGTGGCCGCGCCATGCAGCTCACTGACATAGCCTTCGGGCAGCGCCTCGGCCTCGGGCACCTGGCGCGCCAGCCCGGCCGCCAGCTCGGCCGACAGCGCCGCTTCGGTAAAGGCGAATGCGCCGTCGCGCACCGTGACCTGCAGTTCGCGCCAGCCGGCCGCCGTCTTGCGCAGCAGGCTGACGGGCATGGCGTCGAGCACCTCGTTGCCGAGGATGGCGCCGTCGAACTGCGCGGGGAAGCCGTCCAGCCACACCACCTGCGGGAAGTCGCGCAGCGCTTCCTGCTGGCGCGCGCGCAGCTCGCCCGACAATTCGACGATGGCGTAACGCTCCACGGCCACGCCGGCGCGCGCCAATTCGGTCAGCACGTCGCGCGCCAGCTTGCCGGTGCCGGCCCCGAATTCGAGGATGTGCGGCGCGCTTTGCGCCATAATAGCGGCTGCGGCCTGAGCCAAGGCCTGGCCGAACAGGGCGCTCAATTCAGGCGCCGTTGTAAAATCGCCATCTTTGCCCAGCTTGGCGGAACCGCCGCTGTAATAGCCCAGGTCCGGCGCGTACAGCGCCAGCTCCATGAAGCGGCTGAAGGGGATGGCGCCGGATTGCTGCGCGATTTCGGCAGCGATCCGCTGCTGCAAGGCTTGGGACGCGGCCAGGGCGTCGCTGGAAGGTGCGGGAAGTGACATTCCCGCATTGTAGCGAATCGGCGCCCGTCCCGACATGCCGGCATGCCGGCCAAGCGAACTTTAAACTATGACGACAACTCACACCGCTGCCCCTTCTCCTTCCCCGACCGCGCCGCGCGTCGCGCTGGTGACGGGCGGCGCGCGCCGCCTGGGCCGCGCCATCGCCCTCGGCCTGGCGCAAGCCGGCTGGGATCTGGCCATCCATTACCGCCACTCGCACGACGAGGCGCGCGCCGTGGCGCGCGAGGTGGCGGCCCTGGGCCGGCGCGCCGTCATCCTCGATTGCGAACTGGCCGACGAAGCGGCCGTGCGCCAATTGCTGCCGCGCGTCGTGGCCGCCCTGGGCGCGGTGCACTGCGTGGTCAACAACGCCTCGCTGTTCGACTACGACCGCGCCGACAGCTTCACGCTGCAAAAGCTGGACGCGCATATGCACGCCAACCTGGCCGCGCCCATCCTGCTGGCGCAAGCCCTGCACGCGGCGCTGCCGGAGGGCGAGCAGGGGGTGGTGGTCAATCTGCTGGACCAGAAGCTGTACAATCTCAATCCCGATTTTCTGTCGTACACCCTGTCGAAAGCGGCGCTGCACACGGCCACCACCATGCTGGCCCAGGAGCTGGCGCCCAAGCTGCGGGTGCTGGGCGTGGCGCCCGGCATCACCATGGTGTCCGGCGAACAAAGCGAGGAAGGCTTCGCCAAGGCGCACGCGCAGACGCCGCTGGGCCGCTCCAGCACCCCGGAGGATATCGCCGCCGCTGTGGTGTACGCGGCCACGGCGCGCGCCGTCACCGGCACCACGCTGCTGGTCGACGGCGGCCAGCACCTGACGGCGCTGCCGCGCGATGTGATGTTCCTCGCCCAATAAAACCGAAGCAGCCGTATCAAGACGAATCCATATAAAAAGGTAAACCATGCTGTCCGCCCTCACCCATCCCCGCCTGCAAGACTGCCGCCGGCTGTTCCTGCGCAATTACGAAGTGCAGATCAATATCGGCGTGCACGATTTCGAGAAGAAGGGCGAACAGCGCGTCCTGATCAATGTCGACCTGTACATCCCGCTGTCGCTGTCGACGCCGCAGGCGGACGAGCTGCATGAGGTGGTCGACTACGACTTCATGCGCGAAACCATCGCGCGCCGCATGGCCCAGGGCCATGTGCACCTGCAGGAAACCCTGTGCGACGACGTGCTGAAAGCCATGCTGGCGCACCCGCGCGTGCGCGCCGTGCGCGTCTCGACCATGAAGCCCGACGTCTATCCCGATTGCGAAGGCGTGGGTGTGGAAGTGTTCCGCGTGAAGGACGAAGCATGAACGCCGTCGTGGAAAACCTGGCGCCCACGCAGGGCAAGTCGGCCGAGAAGATCGCGCTGGAAAACAATAAGCTGCACAAGCGCCTGTGCCGCCTGGTCGGCCAGGCCATCGGCGACTTCAATATGATCGAGGAAGGCGACAAGGTCATGGTCTGCCTGTCCGGCGGCAAGGACAGCTACGCCCTGCTCGACATCCTGCTGACCTTGCGCGAGCGCGCGCCGATCCATTTCGACATCGTGGCCGTCAACCTCGATCAGAAACAGCCGAACTTCCCGGCCGACGTGCTGCCGCGCTACCTGGAACAGGTGGGCGTGCCTTACCACATCGAGAACCAGGACACCTACAGCATCGTCAAGCGCCTGATCCCCGAAGGCAAGACCACCTGCTCGCTGTGCTCGCGCCTGCGGCGCGGCATCCTGTACCGCGTGGCCGACGAACTGGGCGCGACCAAGATCGCGCTCGGCCACCACCGCGACGACATCATGCAGACCTTCTTCCTGAATATGTTCTTCGGCGGGAAGCTGAAAGGCATGCCGGCCAAGCTGCAGTCGGACGACGGCAAGCATATGGTGATCCGCCCGCTGGCCTATGTGCGCGAAGTCGACACCGAACGCTATGCCGAAGTCAAAGGCTTCCCCATCATCCCTTGCGACCTGTGCGGCTCGCAGGAAAACCTGCAGCGCAAGCAGATCAAGAACATGCTGCGCGAATGGGAGAAGAAGCATCCGGGCCGCGTCGAGAACATCTTCTCCTCGCTGAACACCGTGGTGCCGTCGCACCTGATGGACCATAATCTGTTCGGCTTCAAGGACTTGAAGACCGACGGCGTCGCCAACCCGCTGGGCGACATCGCCTTCGACGAGGAACCCTGCGCCACGCCGAGCAGCATGCCGGGCATCATCCCGCTGCACGCGGCGGACGACTGAAAAAACGGGGACCGCGCGGTCCCCGTTTTTTTTAGTACTTGGCCGCGCTGCGGTAGACCGGGTAGAGGTTGTAACGCTCGTCCCAGGAAGCGTGGCGGCGGGCGAAGAAGTCGAGGCGCGCGCGCTGGCTCTTGGCGAAGGCCGGATCGCTGTCCAGCTTGGCCTGGTATTCGGCCGCCAGCGCCGGATCGGCGGCCAGCTGTTCGCGCGCCACCTCCTCCGCCACGTATTCCTCCATGTACTCCTTGCGCTCGAAGGCGATATTGAACCAGCCCCAGGCCAGCAGGGAATCGGCGCCCTGCGGCTCCAGCATGGTCATCACCAGGCGCGCCTTGGGCTGGGCGATCGGCACGAACAGGGAGCCGGCCGGCAGCGCGCGCGCTTCCTGCTGCCACGCGCCTTCCACCGCCAGCATCTGGTGGCCTTCCACCGACTGCGCGCCGAAGCGGGTTTTCTCGGCGCGGAAAGTCGACACCGCCGCCTTGTCGAGCGCCTTGTCCAATACCTTGAAGCCGATGCCGTGCTGCTTGAGCTTCGCGCCCACCTGGGCGGCGTAGGCGGCCGGCACCAGATAGCCGCCGGCCGGCGCCTGGATCTGGAAGTCCGGCACCACTTCGTCGCGCAGCGGCACGGTCCACATCTGCGGCTTGCTTTCGTCGTAGCGCGTCATCGGGCCGCCCGAGATATCGGACTGGCTGCGCACATATTCATAGCCGGCGAACTCGATCATCTGGGTCTTGTCCGTGGTCTTGTAGCTGAGCGGGAAGCTGCTGCCGGCCATGGCGGCGGCGCGCGCGTCGGCCTGCTGCACCTGCAGCTGCCACTCGGCGCCGTGGCGCGCCACCTGCTCCAGCATGGAGGCAATGGTGTTGCGCGTGATGCGCACGCGGGCCGGATAATCCTTCCACGAATGGGTTTCCACCAGCATCGCGAAGCGGTTGCGCAGCGGGAAGTAACCGGTCGAGAAGCGCGGCGTGGACATGCTGTCGACAAAGCCCGATTGCGGCTCGTCGGTCTTGTGGAAGGAGATGTAGTAGTGCTTGGGATCGGAACCCTGGGCTTTGAGGTCGGCCATCACGCTATTGCGCAGCACCGTGCCGGACTGCATCAGCTGCGCGTCGCCGCCATGCACCGGCTCGACCTGGATCGAGACATCGGGCTGGAACTTGGCGCCGTCGGTCACGTGCAGATCGACGTAGGCCAGCGGGTCCCATTCATTGACCAAGGTCAGCATGGCCTGCATTTCCGGCGCGTCGGCCTTCACATAGTCGCGGTTCAGGTTGTAGTTCTGGGCCGTGACGCGCCAGCCCATTTCCTCCGGGCCGCGCTGGTTGGGACGGTTCCATTTGCCGAAGCGTTCGTGGCCATCGACATTAAACACCGGCACGAAGAGCAGCACCTGCTTGTCCAGCGCGCCCGGCGCGGCCTTGCCGTCCAGCGCTTCGCGCAGCGCCAGGAAGCCGGCATCCTTGCCATCGATCTCGCCGGCGTGGATGCCGCCCTGCACCAGCAGCACCGGCAGCTTGCGCTGTGCCGCCGCCTTGGCCGTCAGCGCGCCGCTGCGCGATACCGCCAGCGCCAGCATCGGACGGCCTTCCGGCGTCGTGCCGAAGCGGAAACAGCGCACCGCCTTCGGATAGGCCTTCTGGAAGGCGGCGCACAGCTGCTCGACTTCGGCATAGCGGCCGGTGGTCTGGAAGCCGGAGCGCTCGGACACGGTGCTCAGGTCGGGTGCGGCGTGGGACAGGGGCAAGGCGGTCAGCAAGGCAAGCAGCAAGGCGGGACGTATCATCGGCAGGCTCCGGCAAAAGTTAGCATGGACTAAGAACGGCGCTGGCCCCGGCGTTTGACGACGACGGGGCCAGCGGGTGCTTCGATTATAGTGCGCTTATTGCTGAATGTAAGTCACTTCCTGTCTTTCACTTGGGCGGCGCGTAGATGGAAATCTCGGCCGCCTGCGGCCGCGCCGGCACCAGCGCCGGCAACGCCGCAGCCTGGGCGCGCGCGCTGCGCGGCGCAGGGCAGGCGCCGCTGGCGCGGTACTTCAGGGCGGCGGCCAGCATGCCTTCGGCCGGATCGCCCAGCGCCGCGCCAAGGTCGTCGTCGACCCGGCAGGTCGGCGCGAAGCCATCGCTGAAATCGCCGAAGCCCTTGTGGTTGATGCCGCGGTACTGGATCGCAAAATACGTGGTGCCGCAATTTGCCGTCGGGATGAAGGCATACGGCTTGCCGCAAGTCTGGCCGCCGATCAGATTGACTTCCACGTCCACGCCGCGCAAGCCATTGATCAGCGATTCGCTGGCCGAGCAGGTGCCCGGTCCGGTCAGCACGGTGACCCGCTTCAGGTCCAGCGTCGGCAAGGGGATGCCGACCGGCGCCGACAGGCCGCTGGCCCGCTGCGGGAACAGCATTGGCTTCTGCCGTGTCAGCCTTTCGTTCGGCAGCAGCTGCTCGAAGGTCTTACCGGCCGTGGCTTGCGCGCCCGCGATCATATACGCCAGCTCGCCGGCGATTTGCAGCTGGCCGCCGCCGTTATAGCGCATGTCCAGCACCAGATCGCTGATGCCGGCCTCTTTCAGCTGCGTGACCGCTTTCACCAGCGGCCCTTCGGCATCGTTCGAATGGCTGCGGAAAGCCAGATAGCCGACCTTCCCATTGCCAGTATCAATCACCTTCAGATCACGCACCGGCGCCACATAGGCCTTGAGCGAGAGCAGGTTCGCTTCCAGGCGCTGCCCATCGCGCTCCAGCACCAGGGTATGCGCTTGGCCCGATGCGGACGGGAACAGCGCGGCGTCGATGCGCTCGGCCAGGCCGGCGCCGTTGCCATTGACGAAGTCCTCGCCATCGATCATCAACAGCCGGTCGCCGCGGCGCAGGCCGGCGCGCGCCGCCGGCGTATCCTCCTCCACCATGGTGATGCGCCAGTTGCGCGGCAACTCGGGGGCGCGGTTGCGCACCCAGGAAATGCCATAGCCATATTGCTCGTTGCGTGCAATCTGCGCCCAGCGCTCGTCCGGATAGCTGAAATGGTAGCGGTCCTTGGCCTTGCCCGATGGGCTCAGCTGCGGCGTTTTCAAGTCGTTGAAGTAGCCGACGGCACTGGAATAGCGCGCGGCATCGAGCGCCGGGATTTCGCTGCGCCAGAGATAGCTCAGGTCCAGCCACAGGCGCAGGAAAGTCTTCTCGTCGGCCAACGTGCCTTGCTGGTCCGGATACACCGCCTGCGGCGTCGAGAGGCGCGGCTTCTCGCAACGGTGCATGGCGTTTTCCACATCGACCACCGTGACCGGCGGCGGTGTCACCGGCGGCGGCGGATCGGGCGGCGGGGGATTGGGCGGCGGCGGCGTGACGGGCGGCGTCACCGGTGGCGGGTCGACCGGCGCCGGCGTGCCGGAAGAAGAACCGCCGCCGCAGCCGGCCAGCAAGGCCAGCGCGGCGGCGCTCAAAACGGCGGTGGGGGTAAGTTTCAGCATGCGCCGATTATAGTGGCCTTTGTCCGGCCCGGCGCGCGCTGAAAACTCTTGTTACGAGCCGAAGTGGTAGTTCAGCTCGACCCAGCCGGCGCGTCCGGCCGGGCTGTAGCTGCCGGTCGGGTAATACGGCCAGCCGCCCGTGGTGTCATGCTTGACGCGGTTGAGCAGATTGTTCACCACCAGCGACAGCGTGGTGCGCTTGTTGAGCTGATACACGACGCTGCCGTTGAGCAGGGTGGTCGGGGTCAGATAGCCCTTGCCGTTCGACTGGGGAATCTTGCCGTAATAGCTGGCGGCCAGGGTGCTGGACCAGTCGCCGATATTCCAGCTGACACTGAGCTTGCCCTTGTCGCGCCAGTCGACGCTGTCCATCGAATTCAGCTCGTCTTCCAGCTCGTCGCCGGCAAACTGGCGCGAACGCTTGGTCAGCACTTTCGAATAGCTGGCGTTCCACAGGAAATTGCCCAGGCTCGCGGTGCGCAGCGCGTACTTGGCGGCCAGGTCGATGCCGCTGGTGCTTTCATGCGCGGCATTGATCGGGTTGACGCGGATCGAATTCACTTCGTTCGGCTTGTTCAAGGCCGTGAGCGGATTGCGCGTGATGCGGCTGTACACATCGAGGCAGGTCGGCGACTTCGGATCGAGCTTGCCGGTGCCGCAGCGCGCTTCATCGCGCAGCAGGGCGTCCGCGCTCAGGTTGGTGACCTGGTCGTCGATCTTGATATTGTAGTAGTCGAGCGACACGTCGAAACTGGTGCTGGGCGACCAGACCACGCCGGCGCCGTAGGAGGTGCCGCGCTCCGATTTCAGCTCCTTGCTGCCGATCTGCACATAGTCGAAGCCGGGCGACTTGTTGGCGTACTCGCACTTGTCGATTTCCTGGCCCGCCAGGGCGCAGCGCAGGTAGTCGGTGCTGGACGAGTAGTAACCGGTGCCGCGCGCCTTGTAGATATAGTTCATATCCGGTGCGCGGAAGCTGGTGGCGTAATTCCCGCGCAGCAGCAGCTGTTCGGCCGGACGGAATTCCAAGCCGGTGTTGTAGGTGAACTTACCGTCGCTGCGGCCGGCGAAGTTGTAGCGGTCGTAACGGCCGGCCAAGGTCGCGGTCAACTGCTTCAGCAGCGGCACGCTGACTTCGGCGCCCAGCGCATAGCGCTTGCGGGTGCCGGCCGTGATATCGACCTTGGAGGTGCTGTTGTAAATGCCGTCGTTGCCTGCCAGGTCGGGCGTGTTGCTGAAACCCTGACGGCCCACTTCGGCCACGGTGGCCACGCGCAGCGGGCCGGCCGGCAGCTGCCACACCTCGCCGTTGGCGCTCACGCTCAAGGTATTGGTCCAGGACTCATCCTTGGCGACTGACAGGCCGGTGATGGTGTCGAATTCGGCCGGCGTCAGGCGCTTGGTCAGGCGCGCCTGGTCCGGCGCGTAGATCGAGACGCCGCTCTTGTCCACGCCCAGTTTCGGACCGAGGAAGAAGCTGTCGATATTGGCCAGGGCGCGCGGCGTCTGGGCGCGGCTGCGGTACAGCGAACCGCTGTAGGACGCGTCATAGTCCCAGCTGGTGCCGGTGATGTGGCCGCGCGAACCCAGGCTCACGCTGAAGGCCTTGTCGGTCCAGTTGCGGTTGTAGCGGCTGGCGCCGCCGATTTCTTCCGGCGCGATGTATTTGTTCCAGGCTTCGTACGCGCCGGTGTTCTGGTTCAGGAAGTAACTGCCATTGGTGGCCGCCGAGGTCCAGCTCGGGCCGCGCGTATTGTTATAGGTGTCGTTCCCGCCCAGCAGCACATCGGCGAACAGGGTGTGGTTTTCGTTGAGCGCGTAGGTGGCGCTGCCGAAGGCGTTCTTGCTGCGGTTGCCGGTCTGGGTGGTCCACCAGGTCGGACCGACATTCTGGCTGGTGCAATTGCTGCCGCCCTTGGCCGGCGTCTTCACCACGCTGCCGTAGTACAGGTCGCCCAACTGGCTGCAGGCGTCGCCCAGGTCCAGGTAGTTTTTGGTTTTCACGTCGCGCCGGCCCAGGATCACGGTCGGCGTGGCGCTCGGCCGGGTGGCCATGAAGTCGCGGTCGCGGCTCCACAGCGGATCGCGGTCGCTCAGCTCGATGGCGAACAGGGTGTTCAGCGCGCCCTCGCTGTGGCCGCCGGTGAATTGCAGACGGCGGTTGACGCCGCCGCCGCGCGACAGGCCGCCCAGTTTCAGGTTGACGTCGAAGCCTTCGGCCTGGCGTTTCAGGATCACGTTGACCACGCCCGCAATCGCGTCCGAGCCGTAAATGGCGGAAGCGCCGCCGGTCAGGATTTCAATGCGGTCGACGATGGCCGACGGGATATTCGCCAGATTGGTGAAGTTGACCGTGCCGCCATAGGCGATGGGGAAGTCGGCCAGGCGGCGGCCGTTCAGCAGCACCAGGGTGTGGTTCGGCCCCATGCCGCGCAGGCTGATGGTGGTGGCCGACGGCGTGAAGGTATTGCCAAAGTCCTCGCCCTGCACGAAGCCGCTGTTCTGGTTCAGGTTGGTCAGGGCGTCGAACACATTCTTGTAACCCTGTTTGGTCAGGTCGGCATTGGTGATGACGGTGACGGCGCTCGGCCCTTCCAGCGTGGCGCGCGGGATGCGCGAACCGGTGACGAGCACTTTTTCCGGCACGCCCTTGTCGGCATCGGCGGCGGCGGCGGTATCTGGAGTTTCGGACTGCGCCAGCAAAGGCACACTGCACAGGACGGCCAGCAGCGCGGCTGGCAGCGTTTTCAATTGGAGGTTAGTAGTCTTCATGAAATCTTCATAGTCGTGGAGAGCTTGAACGTTAACAAAAGACTTTCATTCAGGGAACGAATGGTTTCGCGCATCCATATGCGGCAAACGTGATAGCAAGACAAAAGACAGGACGCCAGCGCATATTAACAAAAATCATATATCAATATGCAATAAAGTCATTTCATTCATGCAAAAATGCAACGGCGACGGGAGGATGAAAAACGCCCCGGCGCAGCATGGGCTGGCCGGGGCGTTGGCGAGGCGGGCGCCACGGGGGCGCCGGGGGAATCAGGCGGCGTACGAAGCCGGGCTTGGCGGCACGGCCGGCGCGGCCGGCGGCGCGTTGAAGCTGGCGATCAGGGACGCTTCCTTCTGCTTGGCCGCTTTCAGGTGACGCTCCTTCACATGGCCATAGCCGCGGATCTCCTCGGGGATGCGGGCAATGGCGACCGCCGTCGCCAGATTGTCCGCCGTCAGCTTGGGCAGCAGGGCCGACACGGTCTGGCGGTATTCGCCGATCAGGGCGCGCTCCATCTTGCGCTCGGCGGTGTAGCCGAAGACGTCCAGCGCCGTGCCGCGCAAGCCCTTGAAGCGGGCCAGCACATGGAAGGCCTTCATCATCCACGGGCCGAACTCCTGCTTGAGCAGGTGGCCTTCCTTGTCATGCTTGGCCAGCAGCGGCGGCGCCAGGTGGAACTTCAGCTTGTAGTCGCCTTCGAACAGCGAAGCGATCTTCTCGCGGAAGGCCGGCTCGCTGTGCAGGCGCGCCACTTCGTACTCGTCCTTGTACGCCATCAGCTTGTACAGATAGCGCGCCACGGCCTCGGTCAGGCGCAGCGGCTTGCCGCCCAGTTTCTCCTCGGCGGCGCGCACCTGGGCCACGAAGTCCTGGTACTGGCGCGCATAGGCCACGTTCTGGTAAGCCACCAGCAGCTCGGTGCGCTGCGCCAGCATCTCGTCCAGGGTCTGGTTGCGCTTGAACTCGATCACCTTGGCCGGTGTGGTCAGTTTCGTCACCGACGCCAGATCGTGGGCAGCGGCGCGGCCCCAGTTGAAGGCCGATTTGTTGAAGCCCACCGACACATTATTCAACTCGATCGCCTTCATCAGCGCCGCCTCGCTCAGCGGCACATGGCCTTTCTGGAAGGCGTAACCGAGCATGAACATATTGGTCGCGATGGAGTCGCCCATCAGGGCGGTGGCGATCTGGCCGGCATCGACGAAGTCGACGCGGTCGGTGCCGCAAGCCTTGACGATCTCGCCCTGCGAGGAAGCGCCGGGGAATTGCCAGTCCGGGTTCTTCACGAAGGCGGCCGTGGTGGCGCCGGTCGAGTTGATGGCGGCGTAGGTGCGGCCTTCGCCCATGCGCGACAGCGCGTCGCGGCTGGCGGTCACGATCTGGTCGCAGCCGATCACCAGGTCGGCGCTGCCGGTGCCGACGCGGGTCGAGTGCAGGTCGGCCTGCTTGTCGGCCAGGCGCACGTGCGACATCACCGGGCCGCCCTTCTGCGCCAGGCCGCTCATGTCCAGCACCACGGCGCCCTTGCCTTCGACGTGGGCCGCCACGGCCAGGATCTGGCCCACCGTGACCACGCCCGTGCCGCCGATGCCGGTGACGAGGATGCCGAACGGCTTCTCGGTCGAGGGCAGCACCGGCGCCGGCAGGACCGGCATTTCGGCGCCGCCGCCGGCGGCTTTCTTCGGCTTTTTCAGGCCGCCGCCTTCCACCGTGACGAAACTCGGGCAGAAGCCGGTCACGCAGGAGAAGTCCTTGTTGCAGCTGGACTGGTTGATCTGGCGCTTGCGCCCCAGCTCCGTTTCCAGCGGCTCCACCGACAGGCAGTTGGACTGCACCGAGCAGTCGCCGCAGCCTTCGCACACGGCCTCGTTGATGACGGCGCGCTTGGCCGGATCGGGGTATTCGTTGCGTTTGCGGCGGCGGCGCTTCTCGGACGCGCAGGTCTGGTCGTAGATCATGGCCGACACGCCGGGCTTGTCGCGCAGCTCGCGCTGCACGTCCATCAGCTCGGAGCGGTGGCGCACGGTGACGCCGGCCGCCCAGGCGTAATCGTCCGGATATTTTTCCGGATCGTCGGTGACGACGATGATGGGGCTGACGCCTTCGGCCGCGATCTGGCGCGAAATCATGCCCGGATCGAGCGGACCGTCGACGTTCTGGCCGCCGGTCATGGCCACCGCGTCGTTGTACAGGATCTTGTAGGTGATGTTGACCTTGGCCGCCACGGCGGCGCGGATGGCCAGGATGCCGGAGTGGAAGTAGGTGCCGTCACCCAGATTGGTGAAGACGTGCTTCTCATTGGTGAACGGCGCCTGGCCGACCCAGGTCACGCCTTCCGCGCCCATATGGGTGAAGGTCGAGGTTTCGCGGTCCATCCACAGCACCATGTAATGGCAGCCGATGCCGGCCATGGCGCGCGAACCTTCCGGCACCTTGGTCGAGCTGTTGTGCGGACAGCCGGAGCAGAAGTAAGGCGTGCGGTCGGTCTGCGGATTGGCTTTCACCGGCACCGTCTTCAGCACCAGCTCCTTCGCCTCCAGATAGGCGATGCGCTCCTTGACGCGCGCCGCCACCGGATGCCCGTCGCAGTAATGGGCGATGCGGCTGGCGATGGCGCGCGCGATCTGCGCCGGGCTCAGTTCATAGGTGGCCGGCAGCAGCCAGTCGCCGTGGCCGCTGCGGTGCTTGTTGGACCATTCGCCGGTGTCGTCGAATTTGCCGACCACGCGCGGCCGTTCGCCGTCCGGCAGGTTGTACAGCTCTTCCTTGAGCGCGTATTCGAGGATCTGGCGCTTCTCTTCCACCACCAGGATTTCGTCCAGGCCGCGCGCGAACTGGTGCACGCCTTCCGCTTCCAGCGGCCAGGTCATGCCGATCTTGTACAGGCGGATGCCGATGTCGGCCGCGGCCTGCTCGTCGATGCCCAGGTCGGCCAGGGCCTGGCGCGTGTCCAGATAGGACTTGCCGGCGGTGATGATGCCGATGCGCGCTTTCGGGCTGTCCCAGATGATCTTGTTGAGCTTATTGGCGCGCACATAGGCCAGGGCCGCGTACCACTTGTAGCTGTTCATGCGCACTTCCATGTCCAGCACCGTGTCCGGCCAGCGGATATTCAGGCCGCCTTCGGGCAGCTCGAAATCGTCCGGCATGGCGATCTGCACGCGATCGGGATCGAAGTCCACCACCGCGCCCGACTCGATGATGTCGGTCACGCATTTCATCGATACCCACAGGCCGGTGTAGCGGCTCATGGCCCAGGCGTGCAGGCCGTAGTCGATGTATTCCTGCACCGAGGACGGATACAGCACCGGAATGCCGCAGGCGTTCAGGATATGGTCGGACTGGTGGGCAGTGGACGAGGACTTGGCGGCATGGTCGTCGCCGGCCAGCACCAGCACGCCGCCGTGCCTGGACGAGCCGGCGTTATTGGCATGCTTGAAAACGTCGCCGCAGCGGTCCACGCCCGGGCCTTTGCCGTACCACATGGAAAAGACGCCGTCGTATTTCGCATCGGGGAAAAGATTGGTTTGCTGCGTGCCCCAGACGGCCGTTGCGGCCAGGTCTTCGTTCATGCCGGGGTGGAATTTGACGTGGTGGGCTTCCAGGTATTTGCGGGCCTTCATGGCCGTCTGGTCCACGCTGGTGACGGGAGAACCGCGGTAGCCGGTGATATAGCCGGCGGTGTTCAATCCCGCTTTGAGGTCGCGCTCGCGCTGCAGCATGGGTAGGCGGATCAGCGCCTGCGTCCCGGTCATGAAAGCGCGGCCGCGTTCCAGCGTCCACTTGTCGTCTAGCGAGATCTCGTGCGCGGGCGTACCGAGCAACGAGCTCTTGGCTGGTGCATTCATTGTGTGTCTCCAATATTCTACAAACTGCTCAAGCCGGCGCCCCGTCTGACGCGGAACTGCCGGCTTGCTCTCTGTATCCCCGTAACCCTTGACGCCACGGCCACCGTTCTATGCGGCGGTCCCTGGCAGCGCTGCGGGGATCGGATAATTATGCTGCGGTCTTGCTTGGATCTTCCAGTACGCCGCGGCGGATCTGATCCAGCTCGATCGACTCGAACAGGGCGCGGAAGTTGCCTTCGCCGAAGCCCTGGTCGCCCTTGCGCTGGATGATCTCGAAGAAGATCGGGCCGATCACGTTCTGCGTGAAGATCTGCAGCAGCAGCTCGCGCTCGTTCTCGGCGCTGCGGCCGTCGATCAGGATGCGCAGGCGGCGCAGTTCTTCCAGCTGCTCGCCGTGGTTCGGCAGGCGGCGGTTCACCAGCTCGTAGTAGGTCTCGATGGTGTCCTGGAAGATGATGCCGTTGTCGCGCAGGCCTTGCACGGTGCTGTACACGTCGTCGGTGCCCAGCGCGATGTGCTGGATGCCCTCGCCGTGGTATTCATTGAGGTACTCGGCGATCTGCGATTTATCGTCCGAGGACTCGTTGATCGGAATGCGGATCTTGCCGCAAGGCGAAGTCATGGCCTTCGATTTCAGGCCGGTCAGCTTGCCCTCGATGTCGAAGTAGCGCACTTCGCGGAAGTTGAACAGGCGCTCGTAGAAGTCGGCCCATTCCTTCATGCGGCCACGGTAGACGTTGTGGGTCAGGTGGTCGATATAGGTCAGGCCCTTGCCGACCGGATTGGCCTCGGCGCCCGGAATGGCGACGAAATCGGCGTCGTAGATGCTGATGTCGCCGATGCTGCCCGGCGCCGCATCCTTGTTCTTGCCGCGCCAGCGGTCCACCAGGTACAGCAGGGAATCGCCCACGCCCTTGATGGCGGGGATGTTCAGTTCCATCGGACCGGTCTTGTTGTCGAAGCCCCAGGCGCCCAGTTCCAGCGCGCGCTGGTAGGCATAGGCGGCGTCGTTGACGCGGATGGCGATGGCGCAGACGGAAGGGCCGTGCTGGCGCGCGAAGCGCTGGGCAAAGGAGTCCTTCTCGGCGTTGATGATGAAATTGATATCGCCCTGGCGATACAGGGTCACGTCCTTATGGCGGTGACGGGCGATGGCGGTGAAGCCCATGCTCTCGAACAGGGCGCCGAGCGCTTTCGGATCGGGTGCGGCGTATTCGACGAACTCGAAGCCATCCGTCCCCATCGGGTTCTCCCAGGGTGTGAATTTCATGCGTGTCTCCTTATCAGAATGACGCACAGTATAGACCCCGAAGGGCGGCATTAAATTGCAAACATTTCCCGTGCCTCCCGGACTTGAGCAATAATATTGCGAAAATACTGTTTAAATGAGGAATTCATGACCAAGATTGCGTTGGACAAAACCGACCGTAAAATTTTGTCTATTTTGCAAGGAGATGGACGTCTTTCCAACCAGGATGTGGCCGAGCAAGTGAACCTCTCGCCCTCCCCTTGTCTGCGCCGCATCAAGCGCCTGGAAGAGGAAGGCGTGATCCGCCAATACGTGGCCCTGCTGGATCCGGACAAGATCGGCCTGGGCCTGCTGGCCTATGTCAATGTGCGGCTGGAAAAGCACAGCGACGCCGCCGCCCACAGCAATGCGCGCGCCCTCGGCGTGAACCCCAGCGCCGCTTCGCCGCGCGCCGACTTCGCCGTCGCCGTCGAACAATGGCCGGAAGTGGTGGCCTGCTACGCGATGACCGGCGAGATGGATTATCTGCTGCGCGTGCACGTGGAAGACATGGATCACTTCTCGCGCTTCATGATGGCCACCCTGCTGCGCCACCCGGCCGTGCTGGACGTGAAATCGAGCTTCGCCCTGCAGCGCATCAAGGACACCACGGCGCTGCCGCTGGTGTAAGCATCCAACCAGGAGGCTGGCCATGAAAGCCGCAGAACGCGCCGCACCAGCATTCAGCGACTTCATCGTCTATGTGGACGAAAGCGGTGATCCCGGTTTTCGTCCTGGCGCCAGAAAGCGAAAAGCCCCGGTGAAACTCACCGAGGCATTAACGCCGACCGGGCACTCCCAGTCCACTTGGGTTAAAGCTTAGCATGCACTAAACACGAATGTGTTAAGCGCCAGCGGAAGGATTAATTGTCCGGCTTGTGGCCGGGTAGCTTGTCGAGCAGCTTGGCGGCGGCGCGCACATTGGCTTTGAGGGCATAGTCGATGGTGGCGAGCTGCTCCTGCATGGCTTCCTGCAGCACGCTGGCCGGGTCGGCCGGCGGCAGTTTCAGGTAGGCGTCGGCTTCGCCGTAGTCGCGGTGGATTTCCATGCCGGCCTTTTTCGCGATGTGCATCATGGTCTGGTTGGACGACAGGCAGTGCATGTACAGCGTGTCCACATCGTTGTTGCGGCAGGCGATATTGGCGCGCTCGAACAGCTTGGAGCCGATGCCCAGGCCGCGCGCCGTCTTCAGCACCGAGACGCCGAATTCGGCCACCCGCTCCTTGTCCGTCACGCCGCTCTTGGACGGCTCTTTCGGCGCGAACGCCAGATGGCCGACGGCCACCAGCTTGAACACGCGGTTGTAGACGCCGAACACCAGGTCGCGGCCGAAGTCGATGCCGTTGACGTATTTTGTGACCTGTTCGTCCGGCAGCTGGGAGCCGAAGCGCAGCAGACGATCAGGCTTTTCCAGCGCCAGAAAATGCTTGAGCATGCGGCGCCGGTCGCGCTCGCGCAATTCCTTGACCGGCACCGTTTCGCGTTGCGAGCCGCCGAACCAGCGGCGCAGCGGATTGCCAAACAAGTTCAGGCTGCTCATGCCGACTCTCCTTCCCCATCGTCATTCGCGCCCAGCGCGGCGCGCACGGCGGCAACGCGGGCGCGGTGCACCATTTCCGGAATGCGCGCCGGTTCGCTGCAGCGCTGGGCGATTTCGCCGGCGTTCACGCCGCGCGCGGCGGCCAGGGCTTTTTCCAGATACGCCAGTTGCGGATAGGGCGCGTCGCGGAAGCTGACGCCATTGCCTTCGCGGCCGCGCGCATCGCATTGCGCGGCCAGCAGCAATTGACTGAAGCGGGCCGGCTTGCGGAAGCCGTCGCAGCGTTCCAGCAGCTTGACGATGGTGTTCGGCCGCAGCTCCAGCGCGCGCGCCACATTGCCATGCTCGCGCGCCGTCATCACGGCCAGGTCACGGCATTCGACCGGCACCTTCAGGCGCTGACAGACCTGCTGCACCAGCGCCACGCCCATGCCCTCGTGCCCGTGGTGGGCCGGCCATTGCTCGGACGGCGTCGCGCCCTTGCCCAGATCGTGCAGCAGGGCGGCAAAACGCACCGGCAGCTCATGGTTCTGCGAGGCGGCATAGTCCACCACCTGTTGCATATGAATGCCGGTATCGATTTCGGGATGGTGCTTTTCCGGCTGCGGCACGCCCCACAGGCGGTCCAGCTCGGGCACGATGCGCGCCAGCGCGCCGCAGTCGCGCAGCACCTGCAGCATGCGCGACGGATTCTGTTCCATCAGGCCGCGCGACAGCTCCTGCCATACGCGCTCGGCCACCAGGGCGTCGACCTCGCCTTCGTCCACCATCTTGCGCATCAGCGCATTGGTTTCAGGCGCGACGCGAAAGTCCGGATAGCGCGCGGCGAAGCGGGCCACGCGCAGGATGCGCACCGGGTCTTCGGCAAAGGCGTCCGAGACATGGCGGAAGATGCGGTCGCGGATATCCCGCTGGCCATTGAAAGGATCGGTCAGCGCGCCATCCTCGGCGCGCGCGATGGCGTTGATGGTCAGGTCGCGCCGCACCAGATCGTCCTCCAGCGTGACGTCGGGCGCGGTGTGGAAGACGAAACCCTTGTAGCCGGGCGCGGTCTTGCGCTCGGTGCGCGCCAAGGCATATTCCTCCTGCGTTTGCGGATGCAGGAAGACGGGAAAATCCTTGCCCACCGGACGGAAGCCCTGCCGCAGCATCTCCTCCGGCGTGGCGCCCACCACCACGTGGTCGTGGTCTTTTACGGGCAGGCCAAGCAGCGCATCGCGCACGGCCCCGCCGACAACATAAGTCTTCAATCCGGCATCTCCGCGTCGTGCAGCGGGGCGCTCTCGGTTTCGGCCAGGGCTTCCTCCACCCAGCGCGCCACGGCCGGATGGGCCAGCACGCGCGCGCAGTAGGCCGACAGCGCGGGCGGCAAGCTCACGCCATAGGTCTTGAAGCGCGTCACCACCGGCGCGAAGAAGGCGTCGGCCAGCGAGAACTCGCCGAACAGGAAATGGTTGTGGCCGAAACGGCTCAGGCACTCTTCCCAGATTTCGCTGATGCGGCCGATATCGGCCTGGGTGGCCGGCGTGCGGCCCTTGCCCGGATAACTGCCCTTGATATTCATCGCCATCGTGCTGCGCAGGCTGGCGAAGCTCGAATGCATTTCCGCGCACACCGAACGCGCCATGGCGCGCGCCGCCACGTCCTGCGGCCACAGATGCTTGTCGGGGAATTGCTCGGCCAGGTATTCGCAGATGGCCAGGCTGTCCCAGACCGTCATCTCGCCGGCCAGCAGCACCGGCACGCGGCCGCTGGCGCAGTAGTCGGCGATCTTGCTCGACGTGTCCGGCTGGTCGAGCAGCACGCGCACCTCGTTGAAGGGAATCGCGAAGGCGACCAGGGCGACCCAGGGCCGCATCGACCAGCTCGAATAATTCTTGTTGCCGATCACCAGGGTCAGGCCGGGTTCACGGGCGGCGGCCAGGGTCTGGCTCAGGGTCGGATCAAGTTCTGTGGTTTGCATCATGGTCCTGTTCAGGTTAGCGGCCTGCTCGGCTGCGGAATTCATCGTTGCGGAGCCGCGCGGCATAGTGCGGCGCCACCGCTTCCAGCGCGGTGGGGGGAATGCCCAGGTCTTCGGCCACCAGGGCCTGCGTGTTCGGCGCCAGCACATTATCGCGGCGCATGGAATCGAGGTTGTCGCGGCTCATCAGCGGCGTGCCGGGCATATGCTCCAGCAGGAAGGCCTGGATGCGCGCCAGCGTCGGCGGCAAGGCCACGATGGGGCGCGGATGGCCGGTGGCGCTGCCCGCCAGGCGCACGATCTCTTCCAGCGTATAGATTTTCGGACCGGCCAGCTCGACCACCTGGCCGCGCGTCTGCGGCAGCGACAGCGCGTCGACGAAGGCTTGCGCCACGTCTTCCACGAAGACCGGCTGGAAGCGCGCCGCGGCGCAGGCCAGCGGCAGCACCGGCAGGCGGCGCTGCAGGGCGGCGAACAGATTGATGAAATGGTCGTCCGGCCCGAACACCACCGAGGGGCGGAAGATGGTGGGCGATACGGCCGGGTTGGAGCGCGCCGCCAGCTCGCCATCGGCTTTCGAGCGCAGATACATCGACGGGCCGTCGGCCGCCGCGCCCAGCGCGCTCATATGCAGGTAGCGCGCCACGCCGGCGGCGGCGCAGGCGGCCACGATGCGGCGCGGCAGTTCGACGTGGGCGCGCGCGAATTCCGGCCCATACGGCTGGCCGGGGTGGCAATGCAGCACGCCCACCAGATTGATCACCGCCGTGCGGCCCTGCCCTTGCAGCAGGCCGCGCAAGGCGCCATCCTCATGCACGTCGGCCGGCACCACGCCCACGCGCGGCAGGGCCAGCAGATGGCGGCCGTGTTCCTCGCGCCGCGTGGGCACCAGCACGTCGGCCCCTTCGGCCGACAGCTTGGCGACGATGTGGCTGCCGATAAAACCGGTGCCGCCGATTACGACAACATTCGCTTCCATGTCATCCTCCTCCCGGCGCGCCGGCTCAGCGGCTGCCGAACGATGTCTCCTGCTGCTCCGCTTCAGTGTAGCCCTTGGGCAGCACCACGCCCAGGCGCGTTTTCAGCGACTGCGGCTTGCCGTCGAACAGGGCGGCGTAGTAGGTGGCGTTGGTCATCACATTCTTCACATAGGTCCGCGTTTCCACATACGGAATCGATTCGATGAACACGGCGCTGTCCATCGGTTTCGTCAGCGTGCCGCGCCAGGTGCGCAAGCGGCCCGGCCCGGCGTTATAGGCGGCGGTCGCCAGCACTTGCGAGCCGTCCATATTGCCCAGCACCATATTCATGTAATTGGCGCCGAGCAGGATATTGGTGCGCACATCGGTCAGCATGTCCTGCACGAAATCGGTGAGGCCGATCTTCTTCGCCACCCAGCGTCCGGTCGAGGGCATCACCTGCATCAGGCCGGAGGCACCCACATTCGATTGCGCATCCATGATGAAGCGCGATTCCTGGCGGATCAAGCCATACACCCAGGCCCGGTCCAGGCCCAGGGTGCTGGTGGTGGGGCGCATGATGTCGTCATGCGGGGCCGGATAGCGGTGGGTGTAGTCGGCCTGCACCCGCGTGCGTTCCGAGGTATAGACCATGCGGTCGAGGATATGGTTCTCGCGCGCGAACTCGGCGGCGGCGATCAGCTCGCGTTCGCTCATCTTGCGCAATTCCCAGTTCCATTCGCGCATGCCTTCGAAACGCAGGCGCAAGCTGAAGAATTTGAGCGCGCGCTGGAAGCCGGGATTGGCGCCCATGGCCGCCACTTCGGCCGGCGTGGGCGCGGCGCCCGGCGCCGGAATCGTCACCAGGCGGCCGAGTTCCTCGGCGGCCAGCAAGCCATAGAAAGTCTGCTGGTCGGCGATGCGGCCGAACAGCTGGGCCGCTTCCGGCGTCGCTTGCGCGGCGCCCGCCTCGGCCATCAGGGTGCGCGCCTGCCAGTAAATCCAGGTCGGGTCGTTGCGCAGGCTGGGCGGCATGGCGGCGATGCTGGCCTTCACCTGTTTCCAGTTGCCTTCGCGCAGGGCGACGCGCGCCTTCCACTGCTGCTGGTCGAGCGAAAGCGGCGCATTGGCGGCCTTGCGCCAGTATTCGCCCGCTTCCGGCGCCAGCGCATACGAAGCTTGCAGGGCGATAGCGGCCCAGCCGGCCGCCGCTTCCTGCGGCGTCAGCTTGCCTTCGGCCTTGTGCAGGGCCAGCACCGCCAGTTTCAGGCTGGTGCGGGCGCCGCGTCCCAGCGAGACGATGAAGGTTTCGTGGTCGGCCTTGCTGGCGCCCGGCCCCTTGGCCATGACGATCAGCGGCGTGTCGATCGCTTGCGCGATCTTCTTGTCGGAACCGTTGAGCAACAGGATGGTGCGCTTCGCGGGGCCGGTGGCATTGCTCTCGCCGGCCAAGCGCAGCTGGGTCCACAGATCGTTGTCGTCGAACTGCTTGGCCTGGTACAGCGAGGCGATCAGGGCGCCGCAGCCTTCGCCATAATACGGCGGATAGGTCAGCAGGCTGCGCGCCTCGCCCGCCACGTTCTGGCCCTTCGCCAGGCGCGACAGCAGGGCATAGCATTTGACCTGGGTATCGTCGTTGAGCGCGAACTGCGGCTGCTGCTCGTCGAACAGGCGCCAGTCGCGCTTGCGGCCCAGTTCCAGCAGCCAATCGTTGCGCAGGCGGTCGGCGATGGCGCTGCCCTGGTAACGCTGCAGGAATTCGCGGATCTCGGCCTCGCTGGCATCGCGCAAGCGCGGTTTCAGCCGATAATAGTCGACATAGGAAGGGATGGCGTAGGAAGCGAGCTGGGCGGCATAAAATTCGACCTTGGCCGGATCTTCGCGTCGCACGGAATCGCGCAGCAGGAGAAAGGCGTCATCATCTCTGCGGCTGCCGACGGCATCCTGGGCAAAGCTGGTGGCGGAGGTGGCGCAGGCCAGGAACAGGAACGCGCCGGCGATCCATTTTGAACGGGAAATCAATGTACGACTCACTATGTAATTCAGGATATGACCAGCGAGCTTAGAATACCACGCAACCCCGCCGAGCTACCAGCGTCGAGTCCGCAAAGCAAGGCGGATTTGCGCCGTCAATTGCTGGCCGAACGGCGCGCCATCGACGCGGCGACGCGGGCGCAATGGGATGCCGACATCTGCCGCCACATCGTGCAATGGTGGCAGGCCAATCCGGTCCATACCGTGGGCGTGTACTGGCCGCTGCGCGACGAGCCGGACCTGCATCCAGCGTATGCGGAATTGGCGCGGCTGGGCGCGCGCCTGCTGCTGCCGGTGGTACTGCAGAAAGCCGCGCCGCTGGAATTCGCTGCGTGGCAGATCGGCGAGGCGATGGTGAAGGATGGCATGGGCGTGGCGGTGCCGGCCGAACTGCGCATCGAGCCCTATCCGCCGGCCATTCTGGTGCCCTGCCTGGGCTATAACAGCGGCGGCTTCCGCCTCGGCTATGGCGGCGGATTTTATGACCGGACGCTGGCGAAGGCGCCGCGTCCGGCCACGGTGGGCATCGCCTATTCCTGCCTGGCGGCGGAATTCGGCAGCGATAACCACGATATTGCGCTGGACCGCATCATTACCGAGGCCCAGGCTTAGCGTCCCTGCCGCGCTTCAATCCTTGACCAGGCGCTGCCACAGCGCCGTGGTGGCGGCGGCCTGGTTCATCGAATAGAAATGCAGGCCGGGCGCGCCGCCTTGCAGCAGGCGTTCGCACAACTGGGTCACCACGTCCAGGCCGAACGCCTTGATCGAGGCGCTATCGTCGCCGAAGGACGCCAGCTTCAGGCGCACCCAGCGCGGGATTTCGGCGCCGCACATATCGGAGAAGCGCATCAGCTGGGTGTAATTGGTGATCGGCATGATGCCGGCCACGATGGGCACTGTCACGCCCGCCTTCTGCGCCTGCTCGACGAACTGGAAGTAGGCGTCGGCATTGTAGAAGTACTGGGTGATGGCGGCGTTCGCGCCCGCGTCCACCTTGCGTACAAACGCTTGCAGATCGTCCTGCGGCGAACGGGCCTGCGGATGCACTTCGGGATAGGCCGCCACCTCGATATGGAACCAGTCGCCCGTTTCCTGGCGCACGAATTCGACCAGCTCGTTGGCATAGCGGAACTCGCCGGCCGCGCCATAGCCGCTCGGCAGGTCGCCGCGCAGCGCCACCAGGCGCTTGATGCCGTGCGCCTTGTACTCGCTCAAGATGGCGCGGATCGACTCGCGCGTGCCGCCGACGCAGGACAGGTGGGGCGCGGCGTCTTCGCCGGCCGCCATGATTTCCAGCACGGTGTCGAGCGTGCCGCGCTGGGTGGAACCGCCGGCGCCAAAGGTCACGGAAAAATACTTGGGATGCAGCTCGGACAGCTTGGCGCGCGTGGCGCGCAGCTTTTCCGCCCCTTCCGCCGTCTTGGGCGGAAAGAATTCGATACTGAAGTTATGACTTGCCATCGTTGTCTTTCAACAATAAGGTGGACAAGGCCCAGGAGATGATGCTGTACAGCAGCGCGCCGCCAATGGCCGACCAGAAACTATCGACATGGAAACCGCTCACCACTTTGGCCACCAGCCAGAACATCAGGCCATTGATGACGAAGATGAACAGGCCGAGCGAGAGCACGGTAACGGGCAGGGTCAGCAGCAGGAGCAGCGGACGGATCAGGGTATTCACCAGGCCCAGCAAAAGGGCTGCAACCAGGGCGGCGCCGATGCTTGTGACATCGACGGAATGCATGAGGTAAGGCACGGCAAACAGGGCCGCGGCATTGATTAACCAGGTCAGGACCAGACGCATGAATGAAAGCCTCGCAGCGGATAAAAAAAGAGCCGGCCGCCGGGGCCGGCTCTTCCTTACTGATTAATAACGGTAGTGGTCCGGCTTGTACGGGCCTGCCACTTGCACATTGATGTAAGCGGCCTGCTCGTCGGTCAGCGTGGTCAGTTGCGCGTTGAGCTTTTTCAGCTGCAGGCGGGCGACCTTCTCATCCAGGTGTTTCGGCAGCGTGTAGACGCCGACCGGGTAAGCCTTGGTGTTGGCGAACAACTCGATCTGGGCGATGGTCTGGTTGGCGAAGGACGAGCTCATCACATACGATGGGTGGCCGGTGCCGCAACCGAGGTTCACCAGACGGCCTTCGGCCAGCAGGATGATGCGCTTGCCGTCCGGGAAGATCACGTGGTCGACTTGCGGCTTGATGTTTTCCCAGGTGTATTTCTTCAGCGAGGCGACGTCGATTTCATTGTCGAAGTGACCGATATTGCAGACGATGGCCTGGTCCTTCATGCGCAGCATATGCTGTTCGGTCAGGATGTGGTAGTTGCCGGTGCAGGTGACGAAGATGTCGCCGTGTTCGGCGGCGTACTCCATGGTCACCACGCGGTAGCCTTCCATCGCGGCCTGCAGGGCGCAGATCGGGTCGATCTCGGTCACCCACACTTGGGCCGACAGGGCGCGCATGGCTTGCGCCGAACCCTTGCCCACGTCGCCGTAGCCGGCGATCACGGCGATCTTGCCGGCCACCATCACGTCGGTGGCGCGCTTGATGCCGTCCACCAGCGATTCGCGGCAGCCGTACAGATTGTCGAACTTGGACTTGGTGACGGAATCGTTGACGTTAATGGCCGGGAAGGCCAGCTTGCCGTCCTTGTGCATCTGGTACAGGCGGTGCACGCCGGTGGTGGTTTCCTCGGTCACGCCCAGGATGTGCGGCAGGCGCTTGGAATACCAGGTGGCGTCCGTGGCCAGACGGGCCTTGATCGAGTTGAACAGGCAGATTTCCTCTTCCGAACCTGGGTTGTCCAGCACGGACAGATCCTTCTCGGCGCGCGCGCCCAGGTGCAGCAGCAGGGTGGCGTCGCCGCCGTCGTCCAGGATCATATTCGAGTACACGGCATTGCCGGCGGCGTCGTTCGGCCACTCGAAGATGCGGTGGGTGTAATCCCAGTAGTCGGCCAGGGTTTCGCCCTTGACGGCGAAGACCGGGGTGCCGGCAGCGGCGATGGCGGCGGCGGCGTGGTCCTGGGTCGAGTAGATATTGCAGGAAGCCCAGCGCACTTGCGCGCCCAGCGCTTCGAGCGTGCGGATCAGCACGGCGGTCTGGATGGTCATGTGCAGCGAGCCGGTGATGCGCGCGCCTTTCAGCGTCTGGGCCGCGGCGAACTCTTCGCGGATGGCCATCAGGCCCGGCATCTCGGTTTCGGCGATCTTGATTTCTTTTTCGCCCCAGGCGGCGAGGCCGATGTCGGCGATGATGTAATCTTGGGAAGCTTTGAGTACGGCGTTCATCACGCCCTCCTTTCATGTTGAAAAAAGTAACGTGAGCGCGGTTGCAGAAGTATCCGAGCCTGGCGAATCGGGCGATTCGTCGCAACGCTCCTCGGAGAACGTGCATTGTAGCATCATTCCCCCGGCACGCCCGCCATTTTGATGGGGAAATGCCACGGCCCGTAAACGAAAAAACCGGGGACGCGTCCCCGGTTTTGCCAAGCGGCAGGCAGGCTTATTTCAGGCCGACGGCGGCGCGCAGGGCGGCGACCTTGTCGGTGCGCTCCCAGGTGAATTCCGGCTCTTCGCGGCCGAAGTGGCCGTAAGCGGCGGTCTTGGCGTAGATCGGACGCAGCAGGTCGAGCATCTGCACGATGCCTTTCGGACGCAGGTCGAAGTGCTCGTTGACCAGGGCGGCGATCTGCTCGTCCGGGATCACGCCCGTGCCTTCGGTGTAGACCGTGATATTGATCGGACGCGCCACGCCGATGGCGTAGCTGACCTGCACCTGGCACTGGCGCGCCAGGCCGGCGGCGACGATGTTCTTGGCCACGTAGCGGGCGGCGTAAGCGGCGGAACGGTCCACTTTGGACGGGTCTTTGCCGGAGAAGGCGCCACCGCCGTGCGGCGCGGCGCCGCCGTAGGTGTCGACGATGATCTTGCGGCCGGTCAGGCCGCAGTCGCCTTGCGGACCGCCGATGACGAAGCGGCCGGTCGGATTGACCAGGAATTTGGTGTCCTTCAGCCATTCGCTCGGCAGCACCGGCTTGATGATTTCCTCGATCACGGCTTCTTCGATCTGGCCGTGGGCGATCTCCGGCGCGTGCTGGGTGGACAGCACCACGGTATCGACCGCCACCGGACGGCCGTCGACATAGCGCAGCGTGACTTGCGATTTGGCATCCGGACGCAGCCATGGCAGGCGGCCATCCTTGCGCAGCTGGGACTGGCGCTCGACCAGGCGGTGCGAGTAGTAGATCGCGGCCGGCATCAGTTCCGGGGTTTCGTCGCAGGCGTAGCCGAACATCAGGCCCTGGTCGCCGGCGCCCTGGTCGAGGTCGAGACCGGCGCCTTCATCCACGCCCTGGGCGATGTCGGGCGACTGCTTGTCATAGCACACCATCACGGCGCAGCCTTTGTAATCGATGCCGTAGTCGGTGTTGTCGTAGCCGATGCGCTTGATGGTTTCGCGCGCAACTTGAATATAATCCACGTTGGCGTGCGTGGTAATTTCGCCGGCCAGCACCACCAGACCGGTGTTGCACAGGGTTTCGGCGGCGACGCGCGCTTTCGGGTCCTGGGTCAGGATGGCGTCGAGGATGGCGTCGGAAATCTGGTCGGCAACCTTGTCGGGATGGCCTTCGGATACGGACTCAGAGGTGAACAGGTAATGATTAGACATACGCAAACTCCAGAAGATTGATACAAACAATGAGGTCGCATCACCTTTCGGGGCCTGCGACGCTTTAGCGATATTTTTATTCCGCTTCGCAAGTTGTCTGATTAACTCAGCGGCTACTTCTAACGTGGTATTTTACGCTTCTTCAAAAATTTTTGGCTAGAGACAACGCGAAGTTGTCGATATTACACTATTCCGATGCTGGTACAACTCTTTCGTTTCTTTTCTTTTTTCCCCCTGCCCGTGCTGCATGCCCTGGGCAGCGTGCTGGGCTGGCTCGTCTTCCTGCTGTCCCCGTCTTACCGCAAGCGCATGCGCGCCAATATGCGCCAAGCCAAAGTCGGCGCCCACCTGCCGCAGGCGGTGGCCGAGGCCGGCAAGGCCATCGCCGAACTGCCCTTCATCTGGTGCGCCGATCCGGCCCGCGTCTCGCGCCACGCCAGCATGGAAAACTGGGAACTGGTGCAGCAGACGCTGGACGCCGGACGCGGCATCGTCTTCCTGACCCCGCACCTCGGTTGCTTTGAAATCGTGGCGCAGGAAATCGCGCTGCGCCAGGAATTGATGGTGATGTACCGGCCGCCGAAAAAAGAGGCGATGAAGCCGCTGATCGAAGGCGCGCGCGCGCGCAAGAACCTGCTGCTGGCGCCAGCCAATATGGGCGGCGTGCGCATGCTGGCCAAATTCCTCAAGAAGGGCCAGCCCATCGGCCTCCTGCCCGACCAGGTGCCGCAGGAAGGCGATGGCGTCTGGGCCGACTTCTTCGGCCGCAGCGCCTACACCATGACCTTGCCGGCCAAGCTGGCCCAGTTGGGCGACGCGGTGGTCATCATCACTTACGCCGAGCGTCTGTCCTTCGGCCGCGGCTATGTGGTGCGCTTCGTGCCGTTCACCGGTTCGCTCGAGGGCGACTCGGCGGCCCAGGCGCGCGCCATCAATGCCGCCATGGAAACCCTGATCCAGCGCAGCCCGGCCCAGTATTACTGGAGCTACAACCGCTACAAGGTGCCGGCCGGCGTCGCCGCCCCGGGCTCCGCGCAGGAGGCCGCATGAAGCTCTTGCTTGGATTGATGTGGCTGCTGCATTGGCTGCCCCTGCCCCTGCTCGGCCGTTTGGGCAACGCCATCGGCAGCCTGCTGTTCCGCGTGATGGGGCCGCGCCGCCGCATCGCCCTCACCAATCTGCGCCTGACCATGCCAGAACTGAGCGAGGCCGAGCGCGTGGCGCTGGCGCGGCGCCACTTCCAGGCTTATTCGCGCAGCGTGCTGGAACGCTCCATCCTGTGGTGGGCGCCCGAAGCGCGCCTCCGGCGCCTGATCCGCGTCGACCCGATGGGCGCGATTCCGGTGGCGGCGATGACGGAAAAACCGACCGTGCTGCTGTGTCCGCATTTTGTCTGCCTCGATGTGGCCGGCGCCGCCATCGCCATGGAAACGAGCGCATCGTCCATGTACTCCCAGCAAAAGAACGATACGTTCGACGAAGTGCTGCGCGCCGGCCGCGCCCGCTTCAAGCCGGTGCGCCTGTTCACGCGGCAAGACGGCATCAAGCCGATTTTGCGCGCCTTGCGCGAACATCTGCCGTATTTCATGTTGCCGGACATGGATTTCGGCGCCAAAGACGCCGAGTTCGTGCCCTTCTTCGGCATCCCGGCGGCCACGCTGACGGCCACGGCGCGCATCGCCGCCGCCACCGGCGCCCAGGTGATGCCCGTGATCTGCACCTTCCTGCCGGATTACGCGGGGTATAGCGTCAAATTCTATCCAGTATGGGACAATTACCCCGGCACCGATATGGTCGCCGCGACGCGCCGCATGAATGAATTCATCGAAGAGCGCGTGCGCGAATACCCGGAACAATATTTCTGGACGCATAAGCGCTTCAAGACGCGTCCCGATGGCGAACCGTCCTTCTATACGAACCCACGATGAAACTCAAATTCACCAAGATGCACGGCGCCGGCAATGACTTCATCGTCATCGACGCCATCAACCAGCAAGTGGACTTCACGGCGGCCCAGTGGCAGGCGCTGGCCGACCGCCGCTTCGGCATCGGCGCCGACCAGATCCTGGTGGTCGAAACGGCCAGCCAGCCCGGCTGCGACTTCCGTTACCGCATCTTCAACAACGATGGCGGCGAAGTCGAGCAATGCGGCAACGGCGCGCGCGCCTTCGTCAAATTCGTCGCCGAAAAAGGCTTGACCGGCAAGGCCCAGATCACGGTCGAAACCAAGGCCGGCATCATCTCGCCGCGCCTCGAAAGCGAAGGCAGCGTGACGGTCGACATGGGCGCGCCCGTGCTCGAGCCGGCCGCCATCCCCTTCGACGCCGATGGCCTGAGCGGCCAGCCCGAAGGCCGCGATACGCTGTGGCCGCTGCTGCTCGAACTCGGCGGCGAGCGCGAGCAGGTGCAAGTGTCGGTGGTATCGATGGGCAACCCGCACGCCGTGCAAGTGGTGGCCGACGTCGACCTGGCCCCGGTCGAGCTGACCGGCCCGCTGATCGAGCATCACCCGCGCTTCCCCAAGCGCGTCAACGCCGGCTTCATGCAGCTGATGAGCCGCCAGCACATCAAGCTGCGCGTGTTTGAGCGCGGCGCCGGCGAAACCCTGGCCTGCGGCACGGGCGCCTGCGCCGCCGCCGTGGCCGGCATCCGGCGCGGCCTGCTCGACTCCCCGGTCACGGTGGACGCGCGCGGCGGCCGCCTCTCGATCGCCTGGGCCGGCGAAGGCCAGCCCGTCTACCTGACCGGCCCCGCCGTCACCGTCTTCGAAGGCGAAATCACCGTCTAAACCCGCTCCCGTTTGCGCCACATCAAACAATGTCACACCCTGGTGTCAGGCACCAGGGTGTGACATTCTTTGATCTAGATCAGCAAATGTCCGGCCCCAGTGCCTGACACCAGGGTGGGCATTGTTTGCGCAAGATCAAACGGTGGCGGACTCAGGCGGCGAGCAAGTCGCCGCCGGCGACACTGATGAGCCAGGTCTTGAAGCGGTAGAGGCGCTGGCGGTAGTTGCCTTCGGGACCGGCCAGGCTGCAGTCGATCTGTTCGAACTGGCGCTGGATGCGGTCCAGCGCCTGGCGCTGCTGGGCGCTGCGAATCAGCACCAGCCGCCGTTTGCTGCGGCCATAACTGGCGCGGATGTCGATCACCAGGCAGTGGCCCTGGTCGGCGGCCTTGACGTCGAGCAGCAGGGCTTCGGCGCGGCTGAGCTGGAACAGGCTGGCCAGTTCGATGCGGGCGGCCAGCAGCGGTTGACTGCTGAGCAGTTCGCGCGTGAGCAGGGGCAAGAGCGTGCTGGCCCAGCTTTCGGGCGGTCCGGCCGGGGCGATGCGTTCGAGCGCGGCTTGCGCTTCGGCGCTGCCTTGGGCGGCGGCTTTTTGCAGCCAGTAGGCGGCGCGCACATCGTTCTGCTCGCCGCCGCGCCGGGTGCGCCAGGCGTGGATGCCGCATTCGAGCTGGGCGCCGCTGTGGCCCATATCGGCGGCGCGCTCCAGGCAGGCTTGCGCTTCGAGCAGGCTGCGCTGGGAAAATTCCGGTTTGTTATAGATGCGCGACAGGGCGAACCAGGCTTCGGCCAGCCCTTGCTCGCCGGCCTGGGTCAGCCAGCGGATGGCGCGCTTGAAATTGACGGCGCCATTGCCGCGCGGCATGCGGTCGCCTTCACAGTTCATGCGCGCAAACGACAGGCCCAGCGCCAGCTGGGCGTTGCGGTCGCCGCCATGGGCGGCCAGTTCGCGAAAACGCTGCAGGTCGGCCTCATCGGCCGCGTCCAGCGCGGCGCCGCTGTCGGCCAGCTCGCTCAAGGCCTGGGCGCAGCGCGCGAACAACTGGCTCTGCGGGGTTTCCAGCTGCCAGCCGGCGGCGCGCGCCGCTTCCAAGTCTTGCGGCGCCTGCTGGGCCAGCGTGCGCGCCAAGTCCTGGGCCTGGGCCAGGAAGCCGCGGCGCGGCAAGTCTTGCCAGGCTTGTTCCAGCTGAGCGTTGATGGCGTTGGCGGCGCGCGCGGCGTCGGCCAGGCAAGCCGGCGCACTGTCACCGCGCAGCGGCTGGCTGGCTGGCGTGGCGGCCGGGACGGCGCTGGCGCGGACCGCCGGCGCGGGCGCCACGCTGGCCGCGCCGCGCGGCGCGGTGGGCGCCATGCCGGGCCAGCCGGCCAGCAGACGCTGCGCCTGCGGCATGCCGGCCTGGGCCGCCGCCTGCAGCGCGCGCCAAGCCTTGCCGCGCAAGGCGGCGTTGGCCGTGGCCGTCTGCTGCACCAGCTGGGCCAGCACCACGGCCGCCGGCAGCAGGCCCGCATCGCTGGCGCGCTCATACCATGCCAGCACGGCTTCGCCGCCATGCTGGGCATATTCAAAACTGATGTGTTGGCCGATCAGGCGCCAAGCGTCTTCCTGTCCTTGCTGGGCGGCACGGCTCAGCCAGTGCAAGGCGGTGGGCATGCTCATCGGCAGGCTGGCGCCGCCGAATAAATACAGCCGGCCCAGGGCCAGCTGGCAGGAGGGGTCGCCTGCGCGCGCCCCCCGGATGATCCCTAGCTCTTCACGGTTCGCCATCGTTCCACTATGTATTGGTTCATCCCAGCAAACACTGCTGGCATGCGGATCCGAGCTGCTTTTCCGATGATATTGCCACAAACCAAATGCACTACGCGATGGCTGATTGCAGCGAGTGTCGCGTAGCCGCCTCACTCCGCGCCGCAAAATGGCGGGCGCTTGATCTGGCGCAAAAAAGCGGGGGATACCAGGCGGCCAGACTCAAGGGGCAATATAGACAACAAATCAGCAATGCGTTGGAATTAAGCGTTTCAGAAATACAACAGGAAGCCTGAAAACACGGGCTTTTGACCAAATCTTCTGGCTTCAATCAACCAAGACGGCGGTGTTTGCCGGGACCAGCCAGTAAGGTGCAGTCATCCGGGTGCACGCAGCGCACTCCCGCGAGTGTTCGAGACGCACTCCTGGCTTTTGGATCTTTTGACCGATTATTCTTATAAAGGAAGAACAAATGAAGAAATCCCTGCTGGCCTTGGCAATGATGGGAGCCTTCAGCGGCGCCTACGCGCAATCGTCTGTCACGATCTACGGCACGGTCGATGCCGGCCTGCTCAAACAAACGGGCACGACCACCCAAGTAAGCAAACGGGATAACAATAAACTGGGCTTCCGCGGCGTGGAAGACCTGGGCAGCGGTTTGAAAGCGCTGTTCCAGCTGGAAATCCGCTACGAGTCGGATACCGGCACCATCGAAAACACTTCCGGCGCCAACAGCCGTCCGCTATTCCAGGGCCAGAGCCGGGTCGGCCTGCAAGGCGACTTCGGCACCATCCGCTTCGGCCGCGGCCTGACCGCCTACCAGGAAACCTCGACCGGCTACGAGCCCTGGTCCGGCATGCCGACCCCGGCCGGTTTCCAGACCGACCTGCACGTGGCCGGCTATACCAGCGATCCGCTGAGCCAGGTGGGCAACTCGCGCAACCGCTTCTCCAACGCGGTCTTCTATAACACCCCGGTCTACAACGGCTTCCAGCTGAATGTGACGGTGGCCGCCAAGGAAGCGAACAACAGCCCGGCCATCATCGGCCGCGGCACCGCGCTGGCGCCGCAATACCCGGCCAATGCCGTGCCGTCGGCCAATCCGTATTCGGTCAGCGCCACGTATACCGCGCCGAGCTTCTCGCTGATGGCGGGCGGCGAGCGCAATGCCGTGGAAACCAAATTGTGGTCCGTGGCCGCCTGGGTCAAGCCGATCGCCGACCTGAAACTGATGGCCTCCTACCAGCACCAGGACGAGGGCCATACCAAGGCCGTCAACGACACCACCAAGGCCTGGGTGGTGGGCGCCAACTACACCGTGGGCATGGGCAAGATCCTGGCCGGCTATGGCCGCAAGGAGCCGGACGGCCTGCCGAAGACCAAGCAGTTCTCGCTGGGCTACGAGCACAATCTGTCGGCCCGCACTTATCTGTATATCGACGCTTCGAATAAAAAAGCCGCCACCAAGGTGAATACCTTCAGCCTGGGTGTGCACCACAACTTCTGAGATGCCTCGCGCATGAACTGGGCGGCCATGGGCAACCATGCCGCCTTTTTTTCGACGGAGACGTGGCCGCTGCCGTGTTGCGCATTGAATTAGTACGGACGTTCGTTTTTCAATACAAAAACATTCAGGAGACAGCATGAAGAACCGATTCCTTGCCTTAGCCATTGCAGCATGCTTTGCCGGGCCGGCCCTGGCCCAATCCTCGGTCACGATCTACGGCATCGCCGATGCCGGCGTCATGTATGTGAACAATGGCGGCAGCGATTCGCGCACCAAGCTGGTGAGCGGCATCGCCGACGGCTCGCGCCTCGGCTTCAAGGGCACGGAAGACCTCGGCGGCGGCTACAAAGCCATCTTCAATCTGGAAGCGCGGGTGGAGCTCGACACCGGGCGCCAGCAGACCGGCAACCTCAGCTCGAACCAGGGTTATGCCTTGACCAAGGGCTTGAACTTCACGGTGCCGGCGGCCGCCGGCGGCGCCGCCACCGCCGCCCGCCTGCTGGCCGGAGTGCAGGGCGCGCTGCAGCCGGCCGTCAACGTCAATATCAATGGCGCCCTGTTCGACCGCACCTCGATGGTGGGCCTGATCACGCCGGTGGGCGCGATCCTGATGGGCCGCATGTACACGCCGGGCTATGAAGTGTTCAATAACGGCGATGTGTTCGAGTCCGGCACGGCGGCCGGCTGGGGCGGCATCGTCGGCGGCCTGGGCGGCCTGCTCACGGCCGGCATCGCGATCCGCTCCGACAAATCCATTCAATACCGCATCGAGCTGCCGAACGGCATCGGCGCCGCTCTGATGTATGGCTTCGAGCGTTCCGGCTATATCGGCATGGACAAGAAATCCTATGGCGCCAACCTGCGCTACAAGGCCAATGGCTGGGATCTGGGCGCGGCCTATAACTACGGCGCCGACCAGGTCGGCAACCGCGGCCTGGTGACGCACACCCTGGCCGGCTCCTATGCCTTCGACAACTGGAAGCTCTTCCTCGGCGCCCACAAGCAGAAGAACGAGAACTCGGTCATCATCCGCTACGCCAATGAGCAGCTGGCGCCCACGTTCACCGCCTTCGGCCCGGCTCTCGGCCCCCTGCTGGCGGGCCAGCTCAACGCCGCGCTGGTGCGCAATTTCTACCTGGACGCGGTCAGCTACCAGGTCGGCTTCCACTACCGCATGGGGGCGGGCCGCCTGATGGCCTCCGTCGTCAAGCAGGACGACCGGCGCGCCAATCCGAGCGACGCCACCCAGTACGGCATCGGCTACGACTACAATCTGTCCAAGCGCACCGATATCTACACGGTGGCCGCTTACATTAAAAACAAGAACGAAGGCCAATATGCTATCGGCGCCGCCAGCGCCTCGGGCGGCTTCACCGCCGTGCCCGGCCAGTCCAGCAAAGGCATCCAGATCGGCATGCGCCACCGCTTCTAAACCGCGCCCACCCCGCAAAAAGACGCCTGCGGGCGTCTTTTTTCTGGCCCGCGTCGGGTAAAATGTCTGTTGGCTCCAATTCGACCTGATTAAAATGACCGCAACACTGGATTCCAAGACCGTCGCGCAATACCTGGCTGACCACCCGCATTTCTTCGAAGAACACGCTAATCTGCTGGGCGAAGTAAAGCTGTCCAGCCCGCTGACGGGACGGGCCGTGTCGTTGCAAGAGCGCCAAATGGAAGTGATGCGCGAGAAATACAAGGCGCTGGAACTGCGCATGGCCGATCTGAGCCGCAATGCCCAGGAAAACCAGACCATCGCCAACCGCTTCCACAGCTGGAACCAGAAACTGCTGCAGCCGCGCGCCTTGGCCGCGCTGCCGCGCGATCTGGTGGACGGACTGAAACACAGCTTCCACGTGCCGCAAGCCACGCTGCGCCTGTTCACTCCGGCCGCCGCCTATGCCGGCGAATGGTTCGCCCAGGACGTGTCGGACGACGCGCGCCTGTTCGCCAACAGCCTGCAAGCGCCTTACTGCGGCAGCAATAACGATTTCGAGGCCGTGCGCTGGCTGGACGACGCCGCCGGCATCCAGTCCACCGTCATCATCGCCCTGCGCCAGCCGGGCAGCAAGGGCGCCGCCTTCGGCCTGCTGATCCTCGGCTCGCCCGATACCGAACGCTTCACCTCGCTGATGGCCACCGACTTCCTGGTGCATATCGGCGAAACGGCCAGCGTCGCGCTGGCCCCGCTGACGGCCTGATCCCATGAGCGCGCCGCGCGCCAAGCCGGACTGGGTGGACGCCTTCCTCGACCAGCTGGCCGCGCAGCGCAAGCTGTCCGCGCATACCGTGGCCGCCTACGGCCGCGACCTGCGCGAGCTGCACGAACTCAGCGGCGAAACGGCCTGGACCGAACTGGACCAGCACGCCATCCGCCGCTACACGGCCAAACTCCATGCGCGCGGCCTCGATCCGCGCTCGATCGCGCGCAAGCTGTCGAGCTGGCGCGGCTTTTTCGACTGGCTCAGCCGGCATGCCAGCCTGGCCGCCAACCCGGTGCAGGGCGTGCGCCCGCCGAAACGCGCCAAAACCCTGCCCAAAGCCCTGTCGGTGGACGACGCCGTGCAACTGGTGGCGACGCCGGCGCGCACGGCCGCCGCCGCCCGGGAGCCGGCCGAGCTGTGCAACCACGCCATGTTCGAGCTGCTGTATTCGAGCGGGCTGCGGGTGTCCGAGCTGACCGGCCTCGATGTGCGCTTCCACAAGGCCGAAGATGGCCAGCCCGCCTCGTCCGGCTGGCTGGAAGCCGAAAATGCCGAAGTGGTGGTCACCGGCAAGGGCGGCAAGATGCGCCGCGTGCCGGTCGGCCACGCCGCCCTGGCCGCCCTCACCGCCTGGCTGGCCGTGCGCCCGGCCGCCAGCGACGGCAGCGCCGCCCTCTTCCTCAACGAGCGTGGCCGGCGCGTCTCGCCGCGCGTGGTGCAGCTGCGCCTGGCCCGCCATGCCCAAGCCACGGGGGCGCCGGTCCACGTCCACCCGCATATGCTGCGCCATTCGTTTGCCTCGCACGTGCTGCAATCCTCGGGCGACCTGCGCGCCGTGCAGGATATGCTGGGCCACGCCAGCATCACCTCGACCCAGGTATATACCGCCCTCGATTTCCAGCATCTGGCCCAGGTTTACGACAAGGCCCATCCACGGGCTAAAATCAAGTAAGCCCGGCGGTCCAAGGCAAGCGCGCCGCCCCATCACTGAACATCAACAGATGGAGCCATGGGTACCTTTGCCGGTAACCACGTCCAGTCCGAAATAGCATGAATAGCCGTCTTCTTGCGTATAGGTGCAATCGAGATCGGCTCTTCGCCTTTGCCGGAAATCCAAAGCGGAACTACATGCATCGGCTTTTTTCACATCCGGCCCGATCTGGTCGAAAAGTTCCTTCGCCAGCGCCCCCTTGAGCATGAACGCCACTTTCCGGTCTTTGCGCGTCGGCGGCAGCATCTCCGCCAATGTGCCGCCATAGACATAGTAGTCGCCCTTAAGCATCTGGGCGCCGTAGCGACGCTCCTCTCTCTTCTCAACAGCGTGTGATAAGGGATAGAGCGCTAACGCACCGACCAAGCATACGATCCGCGCCGTCATGGACACTCCCGGATCTCGATATGAATATGGTCATCATGGCCTTTCAGAGAGCGAACGCGGCCACACGCCTGCTGCACCTTGTCATCGTTAAAAAAGACTTTGCTCACCATCGGATGCTGCAAAAACAGGCAGATCAGTTTGATTGTGGCCTCGCGATCATAGACCTTCACATCAAAGCGTGAGCAGCGCGCCGCTTCGCCTGTCAATTTGTCCTTCCGGACCGGTCGGATATCCATCTCAATACCTTTTCGGTGCCCATCGTGTTCGTATTTGCGGCCCTCGGCCAAGCTGATATTGCCGATGCCGAACTTCCGCTCATCGACGGCCTGCCACTCCCGTTCAATGAAGAAAATCAGGGACAGCAGATTAGGGTGAGCGTATTGCGCCAAGTGGCCGGTACCCCGCACATGGCCTACGTTTCCATACACGTAGTAACCGGCATCCTCGGGCGCCTGCGGCAACATGACATAGCCGCGTGAATCGCGCGGCTGGATTGGAACGCCAGTGGACATGAGCGGCCTCCTCACGCGCACCGATTACTTGCAAGGCACCACCCACCGGCGGTATTGCCGCCTGTGCCGCCACCGATTTTTTGCTGGGCGTACTTCCATTTGACCTTGGAGAAGCGCAACCCGATCTCGTCGTGCAACAGGCCGCTTTCACCCAGTACCTGTTCCACATGGGCGATCATGACGTTATCCAGCTCGACTTCGTAGTACTTCACCCGCATACCGTCGCCATCCGCTCGCATGAACTCGAGCTTGGCTTGCGGAATGGTCTTGCCCATTGAACAGGTCTGCATCAGAATGGGCGAGGCCAGATCAACCAGCTTGGAGAGGGACAAGGTGCGGTGCTCGCAGCGCTCGGCCGTGTGGCCGCCGCCCGTCGATGCCGTGGCGCTGCGGGGCTGCGTCACGCCCCAATGCGCTGCCGTCACTTCAATCCAAGTCGGGTGGGCGGAATCGGCCGACTCGCCCTTGATGCCATCAATGTACAAATATGCGTCGGTTGCCATGGTCATGCTCTCCGTAGCGTTGCTGGGAGAAATCATTCTCCAACAACACATGGCCGGATGAATTGCCCATTCGCAAGCATTCGTGATTTCAAGCGTGACCGCCCCGATTTGGCAGCGCGCCGGAAATTCCGGCATAATCGGCCGATTCTATTTGCAGCAAGGCAGACCATGGACCTGATTCCGACCACCATCCTGACCGGCTTCCTCGGCGCCGGCAAAACCACCTTGCTCAACCGCATTCTGCAGGAACAGCATGGCATGCGCATTGCCGTCATCGAGAATGAATTCGGGCAGGAAAATATCGACAACGAGATCCTGGTGCAGGAAAGCCGCGAGCAAATCGTCGAAATGAATAATGGCTGCATTTGCTGCACCGTGCGCGGCGACCTGATTATCGGCCTGTCCGATCTGGCGAAAAAGCGCGCGGCCGGCGAGCTGCAATTCGACCGCGTGGTCATCGAAACCACGGGCCTGGCCAATCCCGGCCCGGTGGCCCAGACTTTCTTTGTCGACGATGAAGTGGGCAGTAATTACTTGCTCGATGCGATTGTCACCGTGGTCGATGCGCGCCACGCCATGCAGCAATTGGACGATAACGAGGAAGCCCAGCGCCAGGTCGGTTTCGCCGACAAGATCCTGCTGTCCAAGACCGATCTGGTCGACGCCGATGCCGTCGCCGCGCTGACGGCGCGCCTGAAACGCATCAATCCGCGCGCGCCGATCGGCACTTCCGACTTCGGCCGCGCCCCGATCGCCGAGGTGCTCGACCTGCGCGGCTTCAATCTCAATGAAAAGCTCGAGCTGGACCCGGATTTCCTGGCCGCCGACGAGCACGACCATGCGCACGAGCACGAGCATGACGAACATTGCCAGCATGACCACGAACACGGCGAGCATTGCGCCCACGACCACCACCACAGCCACCACACCGATGAAATCGCCGCTTTCGTGTTTAAAAGCGAGCGCCCATTCGATCCGGAAAAGCTCGATGAATTCCTTGCCGGCCTGGTCAATGTGTACGGCCCTCGCATGTTGCGCTACAAAGGCGTATTGTTAATGCAGGGCGCGGATCGTAAAGTCGTATTCCAGGGCGTGCACCAATTGATGGGTAGCGACCTGGGCGCCAAATGGGCGGAAAATGAGGCTCGCGGCAGTAAAATGGTGTTTATTGGTAAAAATCTACCGAAAGATATCTTTATTCGCGGCCTGGAACAATGTTTGGTATAAACTAACCGGGTTTTTCTGGGGTGCCGGTTAGCCCAGCGCAAGCCGGTACAGTTGTTGGCCTTGAGAGTCCGACAGCTGAAATTTGAAAACTCTGTCGTATCGAAGGTAAGAAGTGATGACTAAAACTAATAAATCGACCTCCGCCGCTAGTCCCGACCGTATCCTCACCGACGAAGAAATTCTGGCGATGAGCGATAAGGACTACATGAACCCGGCGCAGATGGCGTTTTTCAAGGCCAAGCTCCAGGCGCTGGAAAAAGAACTGCTGAAAAATGCCGGCGAAACCACGGAACACCTGCGCGAAACCGTGCTGGTGCCGGACCCGGCCGATCGCGCCACCATCGAGGAAGAGCACGCCCTGGAGCTGCGCACCCGCGACCGCGAGCGCAAGCTGCTGAAAAAAGTGCAGCAATCCATCGTGGCCATCGATAACGGCGAATACGGCTGGTGCGAAGAAACGGGCGAGCCGATCGGCATTCCGCGCCTGATCGCCCGCCCCACCGCCACGCTGTCGCTGGAAGCCCAGCAGCGCCGCGAGCTGAAGCAGAAGCTCTACGGCGATTAAGCCGCCGCGGCCCCGCTTCCGCAGCGGCCGCCCCCCCTGCTTTGCAGCAAAAAAGCACGCCCCGCGCGTGCTTTTTTCATTTCCACGGCCGGCTTTGCGAAGCGGCGGCGGCCCTTGGGCTACACTATCTGCTCCGGGAGCGGACAAGGAAAAGCGGTGGGACTGTTTTCTCTGTTCAAAAAAAACAAGGCCGCGGAAGACCAAGCCGGCACCATGGCCGAGGACGAGGGCGAGGCCGCCGCGCGCTTGGCCGCGCATAGCGAGCTGGAGCGCCAGCGCGTCCAGCAAGAACTGCAGCGCGATATCGCGCGCGCCACCGCCATGAAGATCGACGCCATCGAGGCGGCCATGGCGGCCGACATCTTCGACGACGAGGAGATGCCCTGGGCCAGCCGCCCGGCCCGCCCGCCGCGCGCCGCCGCCATCGACGGCAATACCCTGCCCCTGCTGGACGCCGGCACCACCGAGCTGCTCGGCGAACCCGACATCCCGGCCGAGGCCGCCGCCGCCGAAACCGCGCCCGTGGTCGAGGAAGTGGCCCTGCTCTACGCCAACGGCCAAGCCGAGCTGGCCGCCGAACTGCTGGCCGCCGCCGCGCGCGACCAGCGCGACCGTACCGTGTGGTGGATGCTGTTCGACCTGTACCAGATCCTGGGCCGCCAGGACGCGTTCGACAGCCTCTCGATCGACTACGCCAGCACTTTCGAAACCTCGCCGCCGCCGTGGAATCCGCCCGCCGCGCCCGACAGCGCCGTGCCGCCGCCGGCCGGCCTGGTCCCCACCGTGGCGCTCAGCGGCATGCTCGACGCCGGCGCCGCCGCCCAGCTGGCGCGCCTGCACCCGGTCCAGGACGGCGCCATCCCGGCCGCCACCGAGCACGGTGCCGACCATACCGGCCCGCTGCGCCTCGACTGCAGCCGCGTGCGCGGCGTGACGCCCGAAGGCTGCGCCCTGTTGCTGGCCGCCTTGCGCGCCGTGCAGGCGGCCGAGCGCGAGCTGACCGTGGCCGGCGCAGCCGAGCTGGAACGCCAGGTCGGCGCCATCCTCGCCGTCGGCCGGCGCGACGAGGGCGAGGCGCCCTGGCTGCTGCGCCTGGAACTGCTGCGCCTGCAACACCGCGAAAAGGATTTCGAGGAAAGCAGCATGGATTACTGCGTCACCTTCGAGGTGTCGCCGCCGCCGTTCACGCCGCCGCAGCGCGTGGCGCTGGCGCCCGAGCAGCCGCTGGCGGCGGCCGCCGCCGACCGCTTCGTCCTGCCCTATCTGCTCGCCGGCGACGCCAGCGCCGTCATCGAAGCCATTCTCGCCTATGCTGAACAGTATCCGGCCCTGGTCTTCGACTGCGCGCGCCTGGCCCGCATCGACTATGGCGCGGCCCAGCAATTGCTCGGCGCCCTGCAAGGCCTGGGCGAGCGCAGGATAGAATTCCGGGACCTGAACCATCTGGCGGCGGCCCTGCTGCGCCTGCTGGGCGCGGGCGCCAGCGTGCGACTGTTTCCCCACAAGTATTGAACTTGCAATCCGGCGAAACAGCCCCATTTCGGCGCTGGGACGCACGCAGCGTCATAACATTGAGGCAACTATGGAACAATTTCACGGCACCACCATTCTGTGCGTGCGCCGCGGCAAGCAAGTCGCCATCGGCGGCGACGGTCAAGTCACCCTGGGCAATATCGTCATGAAGGGCACCGCGCGCAAGGTGCGCAAGCTGTACCAGGGCAAAGTGCTGTGCGGCTTCGCCGGCGGCACGGCCGACGCCTTCACCCTGCTCGACCGCTTCGAAGCCAAGCTGGAAAAGCACCAGGGCAATCTGCTGCGCGCCTCGGTCGAAATGGCCAAGGATTGGCGCACCGACCGCGTGCTGCGCCGCCTGGAAGCGATGCTGCTGGTGGCCGATAGCGAATCGACCCTGGTCATCACCGGCAACGGCGACGTGCTGGAACCGGAAGACGGCATCGGCGCCATCGGCTCGGGCGGCAGCTATGCCCTGTCGGCCGCCAAGGCGCTCTTCGAAAACACCGAGCTGGCGCCGGCCGACATCGTGAAGAAATCGCTGACCATCGCGGGTGAGCTGTGCATCTACACCAACCTCTCCCACATCATCGAAACCCTGGAAGAAAGCCCAGCATGAATATGACTCCACAGGAAATCGTCGGCGAACTCGATAAACATGTGGTCGGCCAGGCCAAGGCCAAGCGCGCGGTCGCCATCGCGCTGCGCAACCGCTGGCGCCGCCAGCAGGTGGAAGAGCCGCTGCGCCATGAGATCACGCCCAAGAATATCCTGATGATCGGCCCCACCGGCGTCGGCAAGACCGAGATCGCGCGCCGCCTGGCCAAATTGGCCGACGCGCCCTTCATCAAGGTGGAAGCAACCAAGTTCACCGAAGTCGGTTATGTGGGCCGCGACGTCGACACCATCATCCGCGACCTGATCGACATCGGCGTCAAGCAGACCCGCTCGGCCGAAATGGCCAAGGTGCGCGCGCGCGCCGAGGATGCGGCCGAAGACCGCGTGCTCGACATCCTGCTGCCGCAGCCGCGCGACTTCGGCTTCAACGCCGGCACCCAGGAAGCGCCGGCCAGCGACGCCACGCGCCAGACCTTCCGCAAGCGCCTGCGCCAGGGCGACTTGAACGACAAGGAAATCGAGATCGAGCTGGCCGAGCAAAGCCCGCAGATGGAAATCATGGCGCCGCCCGGCATGGAGGAAATGACGGAGCAGATCAAGTCCATGTTCTCCGGCATGGGCGCCGGCCGCCGCAAGGCGCGCAAGGTGCGCATCGCCGAAGCCATGAAGCTGCTGGTCGAGGAAGAGGCGGCCAAGCTGGTCAACGAAGACGAAATGAAGCAGAAAGCCATCCACAATGTGGAGCAGAACGGCATCGTCTTCCTCGACGAGGTGGACAAGATCGCCTCGCGCTCGGAGGTGGGCGGCGCCGACGTCTCGCGCGCCGGCGTGCAGCGCGACCTGCTGCCGCTGGTCGAAGGCACCACCGTCAATACCAAGTACGGCATGATCCGCACCGACCATATCCTGTTCATCGCTTCCGGCGCCTTCCACCTGGCCAAGCCCTCCGACCTGATTCCGGAACTGCAGGGCCGCTTCCCCATCCGGGTGGAACTGGAGTCGTTGTCGATCGCCGATTTCGAACGCATCCTGACCAGCACCGACGCCTGCCTGACCAAGCAGTACCAGGCCTTGCTGGCGACCGAGGACGTGCAGATCGACTTCACGCCGGACGGCATCACGCGCCTGGCCGAGATTTCGCACCAGGTCAACGAGCGCACCGAAAACATCGGCGCGCGCCGCCTCTACACCGTGATGGAAAAGCTGCTCGAAGAGATTTCCTTCAGCGCCACCGAAACGGGCGAGAAGCTGCTGCTGATCGACGCCGCCTACGTCAACCAGCGCCTGGACGCGCTGGCCGTCAACGAAGACTTGTCGCGCTACGTGCTGTAATGGCGAACAAGGCCCTGGCGACCCGGCAGAAAATGCGCATCCGCATCGAGCCGTCGCAAACCTTCGGCAAGCCGCGCAATCCGTTTGCGGGGCTGGCCAAGGCGCGCGCGTCCGGGCCGCATGGCAAGAGCAAGGGCGCGCAGCGCCAGGCCGACAAGCAGGCCTTGAAGAAAATCGATCCATTCAAGAAACCCGAGTAAATCCGGGCGAAAAAAGAAAGGGGCAGGCGGAAACGCCTGCCCCTTTCTTCTTACCAGATCGGGCCGAGGAAGAGATACAGCGACTGGTAACCGCCCTTGGTGGCGCCGCCGCCCAGATAGATCGGGCCGGCGCGCGTGTCGAGCGAGAGGAAGACGCTGCCGGCCTGCATCACCGAGCGGCTGCGCACGCCGTTCACGCCTTCGAAGCCGCCGCCCGCCTCCAGCGAGAAGCCGACGCGCACATCATTGCCCAGGGTGTCGAAGCGGCGCGCCATCACCACCCGGCTGAAGGCCACGGTGCGGCCCTGCACCGATTCGGCCGGCGTGCCGGACAGGCGCATGAAGCCGCCCAGATTGAGCGGCGCCGCGCCGCTCCTGGCGCGCGCCCATTCGCCGTACACATGGCCGCTCCACGGTCCATAGGTGAAGGCGCGCATGGCCGTGACGGCGGAGGTGGCGGTGGTCAGCGCGGCGTCTTCGCCGATGGGGCGCGAGTAAGTCGCGTCGAGCAGGGTGCCGCGCGTGGGGAAGGCCAGGGAATCGACCGTGTCAACGCGGAAGCGCAGGAAATAGGCGGTGCCGAACACCGAATCGAAGGGCAGCTTCAAGTCTTCCGGCACAGCCACCCGGCCGTGGAAGCTCTGGCGCGTGACGCCGGCCTGGATATCGCCCCAGTTGCCCAGCTCCCGTCCCAGGCTGACCTGGGCGCTGCGCTTGCTGTAGGTGAGGCGGGCCATGCGCCGGCCATCGTTGAACAGATCGGCCCCGGTCGAGTTGTATTGCAGCGTGGGCGAGAGGTACCAGCGCGAACCCTCGCCCAGCGGCTGCCAGAACTGCACGCCGAGTGCGCGCTCCTTGCCGATGCGCAGATCGGTCCGCAGTTCGCCGCCCCAGCGGTTCAGCGAGGAGCTCACGTGCAGCAGCTTGAGCGCGAAGCTGTTACTGTCCTGGAAGTCGCTTTGCAGTTCGAGGCCGACGCGCACGCGGTTGCGCGTCCATTCCGCCTCGCTGGTGCGGATCAGTACATTGCGCTCGCCGAAGCGGTCGTGGATTTCCGTTTCGACGCGGGCCAGGTCGCCGCGTCCATACAGGCTGGCGGCGGCGTCGCGGATCTGCGCCTTGGTGAAGGGCTGGCCCTCCACCAGGCCGCTCTGGGCGCGCAGGATGGCGGGATTGATCTCGCCCTGCCCGGCGATCTCCACCTTGCCCAGCGGGCGCGCATGGTCGTCCAGGGCGGGCGCGGCCAGACGGCGGCGCTCGAAGGCAATGAACTCGCTATCGCTCAATGCCAGGCGGGCCAGGCGCGGCGCCAGCGCGCGCGCCGCCGCCATGCCGGCCTTCATGGCGTTGTCGTGCAGCTCGAAGTCGAGGAAGCTGATGCCGCTCAGGTCGGGCGCGACCAGGATGTCCTCGGGCCGCAATTCCTTCAGCGAGCGCTGGACATTCTGCTCGGTCAGGATCTGCAGCATCTGGTTGGCGACGTCGAGCGCGCTATCGAGTTCCGACTCCGGCGCCAGCGGCGTGCCAACGTTGACGGCGATGACCACGTCGGCGCCCATATCGCGCGCCAGGTCGACCGGCAGATTGCGTACCAGGCCGCCATCAACCACCAAGCGGTGGTTGATGCGCACCGGCGCGAACACGCCCGGCACGGCCAGCGAGGCGCGCATGCTCAGGAACAGCGGCGTGTCCTTCAGGTCCACCAGCTCGCCCGTCACCAGGTCGGAGGCGACCGAGCGGAAGGGCAGCGGCAGCTGGTCCACCGCGATATTGCGGGTGCCGGACGGCAGCAGGCGTTCCAGCGCCATCTCCAACGCGGCGTTGCTGGCGGCGGCCGGCGGCAGGGTCGCGCCCTTTTTGCTGATGCCGAATTCGAGGCGGGACGCCAGGCGCACGTCTTCCTCGCGGCGGCGGAAACTCAGCTCGTCGCGTGGCGAGCGGTCAGCCATCACGCGGTTCCAGTCGGTCTTGCGCGCCAGGTGCTCAAGTTCCTCGACCGAGGCGCCGGCGGCAAACGCGCCGCCCACCACGCTGCCCATACTGGTGCCGACCACGATGTCGATCGGCACCTTCATTTCCTGCAGCACGCGCAGCACGCCGATATGGGCGAAGCCGCGCGCGCCGCCGCCGGACAGCACCAGCGCCACGCGCGGGCGCTTGCCATCCGCCGGCGCCTGCCGCGCAGATTGCGCCGGGGCCGATGCCGTCGGCACGGCCAGGGGCAGCAGCACCGGCTCGCCCACCGGCGTGGCCGTGCGCGGCAGCGGCATGGGCGGCAGCAGCACGGCGTCCGGCCGGGTCTGGGCTTCAACGGGGATTTGGGCGCGGGTGGGCGCTGCCAGCGCCAGGGCGCAGCACAGCAGCAGGAAGCGGAACGGCTTCATGGGGCTCTCCAGATGGTCAGCAGAGTGGCCTGCATGTCGGGGTGGGGCATGCCAGCCCGGCCGGGCGGCCGGGCTGCGCGGAGCAGGCTTACTGCAGCTGCGGCGGCGCGTTGCCGGGCGGCGGCGTGACCACGCGCTGCGGCGGCGCGGTCAGGATCGGACCGGGCGTAGGTTCGGCCGGGCCGCCCGTCATCGGCGACTGCGGCTGCACATTCGGCGGTGGCGACATCGGCTGGCCGGGCTGGCCCGGCAGCGGCGGCGCCAGCGAGGCCGAGGGCGCGCTATCCACCGGCATCAGGTCGACGCGCTTTTGCACGCCGCCTTCCTGCAGCAGCACGAAGCGCGGCTGCACTTCCTTCACCGTCACGCCGGACACCACCTCGGCGCCCACCGGGAAGGCCTTGGCCGGCTGGCTGTCGGTGGCGATGATGGCCACGCTGCCGCGACCATTGGCCGCCGCCACCACGCCGCGCAACTGGTAGCTACTGGCCGCGGCCACCGCGACCTCGCCGCCGAACAGGCCGCGCGCGCTGTCGATCTGCGGGCCGGGCGCCGCCTGCACCGGCGGCGCGGCGATGGGACGCTGCTGCGGCTTATACAGTTGCAGGCCCCAGTAAGCCAGCGAGGCCGATAAAGCCGCCACCGCGGCCACCGTGCTAATCAAGGGCAAACGCTTCAATTCTTTTCTCCAGTATCAGCGCACCAGCTGATTGATTTCGATAATGGGCATCAGCACCGCCAGCACGATCAGCAGCACCACCAGGCCCATGGTCAGGATCAGGGCCGGCTCCAGCAAGCCGGCGATGGTCAGGGTCCGCCGTTCCAGGTCCGCTTCCTGCGCGGTGGCCGCGCGTTCCAGCATGCTCGGCAGCTCGCCGGTGATTTCGCCGGCCCGTATCATATGCACCAGCATGGGCGGGAAATGCTTCTGCGCCGACAGCGCGCGCGCCAGGCTGACGCCTTCGCGCACGGCGTCGCTGGCTTCCTGCACTAGGTTTTTCATGGCCACGTTGTTGAGCGTATCGCGGCTGGTCTCCAGCGCGCGCAGGATCGGCACGCCGGAACCGGTGGTGATCGCCAGCGTGCTGGCGAAACGCGCCGTGTTCAGGCTGCGTTCGAACTTGCCGTACAGCGGCGCGGTCAGCAACCAGGTATGCCAGCGCGTCTTGAGCGCGATATTCTGCAGCGCGCGGCGCCAGGCCCACCAGGCGCCGCCCAGCGCCACCGCCACCAGGATGCCGTAGTGGCGGGTGAAATCGGACACCGCCAGCATCATCACCGTCAGGAAGGGCAGCTTCTGCTTGGTGTTGGCGAACACCGAGACGATCTGCGGCACCACATAGGTCAGCAGGAAGATGACGATGGCGAAAGCCACCACGGTCACGATGCCCGGATAGAGGAAGGCCAGCTTGACCTTCTGCATCAGGGCATTGCGCCGCTCGATATAGTCGGCCAGGCGCGACAGCACGCGCGAGAGCTGGCCGATCTGCTCGCCCGAGGCCACCAGCGCGCGGTAGATCTCCGGGAAGTCGCGCGGATGGCGACTCAGCGCGTCGGACAGCGAGGAGCCGCCCATCACTTCGGAGCGGATGGAGGCGATCAGGTCGCGCACATAGGTGCGTTCGGCCTGCTCCAGCAAGGCGGTAAACGCCTGCTCCAACGGCAGGCCCGCTTCCAGCAGGCTGGCCAGCTGGCGCGTGAACAGGGCTTGTTCGACGGTGCTCAGGCGCTCGCCCAGGCCGCGCCGGGTGGCTGTGCCGCTGGCGTCCACCTGGGCCGCGATGGCGTCCACCTTGATCGGCACCAGGCCTTGCGCGCGCAGGTCGGAGCGCGCCGAACGCGCGCTGTCGGCATTGACCACGCCTTTCCGGGTGGCGCCGCCCGCATCCACGGCTTCATAACGGAAGGCTGGCATGGTTTAGTCCTTGGTAACGCGCAGCAGCTCGGCCGGCGTGGTGGTGCCGTTCGCCAGCCAGCGTTCGCCGTCCTGGCGCATGGTGAGCATGCCGTCGCTTTGGGCCACGGTGCGGATCTCGGCCTCGGACGAACGGTCGTGGATCTGGGCGCGGATCTGTTCCGTGGTCTGCAGCAGCTCATAGATGCCGACCCGGCCCTGGTAGCCCGTGTTGCCGCATTGCTCGCAGCCGACGGCGCGCCACTCGCCATGCTCGAAGCTCTTGCAGGCGCCGCACAGCTTGCGCACCAGGCGCTGGGCCAGTACGCCCAGCAGCGAGGACGAGAGCAGGAACGGTTCGATGCCCATGTCCAGCAGACGGGTGACGGCGGCGGCCGAATCGTTGGTGTGCAAGGTGGCCAGCACCAGGTGGCCGGTGAGCGACGCCTGCACCGCGATCTGCGCCGTTTCCAGGTCACGGATCTCGCCGATCATGATCACGTCCGGGTCCTGGCGCAGGATGGCGCGCAGGGCCTTGGCGAAGGTCATGTCGATGCGGGCGTTGACCTGGGTCTGGCCGACGCCGGGCAGGTCGTACTCGACCGGATCTTCCACCGTCATGATATTGGTGGTGCTGGAATTGAGCAGGGACAGGGCGGCGTACAAGGTGGTGGTCTTGCCGGAGCCGGTCGGGCCGGTCACCAGCACGATGCCGTGCGGCTGCTTGAGCAGGCCGTTGAACTGGCCCAGCATGCCGTCGCTCATGCCCAGGTGCTGCAGGTCGAGGCGGCCCGCTTCCTTGTCCAGCAGACGCAATACGGCGCGTTCGCCGTGGCCGGTCGGCAGGGTCGAGACCCGCACGTCGACCGGCTTGCCGCCCACGCGCAGGGTGATGCGGCCGTCCTGCGGCAGGCGCTTCTCGGCGATGTCCAGCTGGGCCATGATCTTGATGCGCGAAATCAGCGAGCCGTGGATGGCTTTGCGCGGCCGCACGATGTCGCGCAGGGCGCCGTCGACGCGGAAGCGCACCACCGACGTCTGCTCGAATGGCTCGATGTGGATGTCCGAGGCGCCGTCGCGCAGCGCTTGCGTCAGCAGCGCGTTGATCATGCGGATCACGGGCGCGTCGTCCGACGATTCCAGCAAGTCCTCGATGGCCGGCACGTCCTGCAGCAATTTGGTCAGGTCGAGATCGGCGTCGAATTCGTCGGCCACCTGCGAGACGTCGCCGCCGGCGCCGGCATAGGCGCCGGCGATGGCGGCGTCCAGGTCGGCGCGCGGCAGGGTCTTGATGCGGATGCGGCCGAAACGGCGCGACACTTCGGCGATGGCGGCCGGCGCGGTGGCGCCGCACACCAGCACATCAACCGTGTGCTCGGCTTCCTCGCCGGGCCGGGCCAGCAGCAGGAAGTCGCGGGCGAAGGCGAAAGGCAGGAGGTTGCTCATTATTTGCGCTGGCCCGCGTCGGTTGGGGTGGTGGGCTGGGTGGCCGGCACGGCGGCGCCGGGCGCGGTGTTGCCGCGCTGCGGCTGCGGCGGCAGGGCCGGCACCGGCGAGGCCAACATGCCTTGACCGGCGGTCGGCTGGCCATCCTGCAGCACCGGCAGCAGCGGACGGCCGACATCCTTCAGCAGCAAGGTGTCGTTCGGCTTGTATTCCTGCTCCGAGGTCCGCATATAATCGTAACGGTCGGTGGTCAGGCTGATGCTTTGCTCGCGGCTGCGCACCACCACAGGACGCAGGAAGATCATCAGATTGGTCTTCTTGCGGCCGCGGTTCTGGTACTTGAACAGATTGCCGATCACGGGGATGTCGCCCAGGCCGCGCACCTTCTCCACATTGTCGTTGGTCTTGTCTTCGATCAGGCCGCCCAGCACGATGATCTGGCCGTCATCGGCGATCACATTGTTTTCCAGGGTGCGCGTGTTCAGCGTCAAGCCATTGGTGACCGGGGCCGAGCCGTCCACCGAGGAAGTCTCGTGATAGATGGCCAGCTTCACGGTGCCGCCCTCGGAAATTTGCGGCCGCACCTTCAGCGTCACGCCGATATCCTTGCGGTCGATGGTCTGGAAGGGGTTGCTGTTGGTGCCCGAGGACGTGGTGAACTGGCCGGTCAGGATCGGCACGTTCTGGCCGACGCGGATCATGGCCAGCTCATTATCGAGCGTCAGCATATTCGGCGTGGACAGGATATTGGCGTTGCCGTCGTTCTCCAGCGTATGCGCCACGGCGCCCAGTCCCAGCTTGCCGTCGGCCAGCTGCTTGAACACGCCGATGGTCAGGCCGTTGCCCGGCGGAGCCAGCTTGCCGGCGCGCGAGCCGGCGTACAAAGTGGCCAGATTATTGGGGCCGGCAGTCATGGTCTGCAGACCGCCGATGCGGTAAGTGCTCTTCTCGTTGCCGCTCAAGCCCACCCACTGCACACCGAACTCGGACGCCTTCTCGGCGCTCAGCTCGACGATCAGCGCTTCGATATACACCTGGGCGCGGCGCATATCGAGCTGGTCGATCACGGCGCGCAGATTGCGGTAGACCGCATCGGGCGCGGTGATGATCAGGGTGTTGGTCGAGGCGTCGGCCTGGATGAAGCCAGCGCCGCCGGTCGAACCCTGGCTGCGGTTGCCGCCGCCGGTCAGCGCCGGGTTGGTCGGGCCGCCGGTACCGCCGCTGCCGCCCTGGTTAAAGCTGCTGCCCTGCGTGTTCTGGCCCTGCTGGCTCCCTTGCTGCGACAGGCTGCCCGCCGCGCTGGCGGCGTTGCCGCTCAAGCCGCCGGCCGAGCTGTCGCCCGCCATCACGGCGCGCAGGGTTTCGGCCAGCTTCACCGCCTCCGCATTCTTCAGGTAGACCACGTGCACATTGCCCAGCTCCGTGGTGGGCTGGTCCAGTTTCGCGATCAGCGACTTGGCCAAGTTGGCGCGCGCCGCCGACGGCGCGCGCAGCACCAGGGAATTGGTGCGCGGATCGGCCAGTACGGTGACTTTGCCGCTGTCGCCGCCGGAGCCGGCGCTCGGTTCCATCAGCTTGTTGATCATGGTCGCCAGGTCGCTGGCGATGGCGTGGCGCACCGGGATCACGTCCAGGTCGGTGGCGGCCGGCGCATCGAGGGCGGCGATGATCTTGGACAGGCGCTTCAGATTGTCGGCGTAGTCGGTGATGACCACGGTGTTGTTGCCCGGGTTGGCGTTGATGGTGTTGTTCGGCGTGATCAGGGGGCGCAGCACCGTCACCACATTAGTGGCCGCCTCGTAATTCAGGTGGAAGACCTGGGTCGCCACCTGGTCGCCTTTGAGCACGGCGCCGCCGGTGCCGATCTGGGTCGGGCTGGCCTGCAGCTTGGCTTCCGCTTCCGGCACCACCTTGGCATAGCCGTCGCCGCTGACGATGGCGAAGCCTTGCAGGCGCAGCGCGGAAGTGAGCAGGCTGAATGCCTGCGACTTGCTGATCGATTTTTCCGACACCAGGGTCAGCGTCCCCTTCACGCGCGGGTCGATCAGGAAGGTGATATTGGTGTAGTGGCCGACCGCCTTGATGACGGACTCGATATCCGCATTGACGAAGTTCAGCGCCGCCTCATCGTTGGGGGCGGCCCATACCGGCGCCACGGTGGGCGCCATCGCGCAGCACAGCAGCACGGCAGCACTCAGGCGGCGCAGGGCGGGAATGGTGTGTTTGCTAGCAGACTGTTTTTTCATTTTTATCTGAACTCTAATGCGATGATGTTTTTACCGCCAACCATACGGCGCTGGCCCAGAAGGTTAAGCAGATTGCCCAGGGTTTCTTCATATCCGCCGGCCGCTTCGGCCTGACCGGAAAATTGCAGGCGGCCCTGATTCAGGCTGCCGGAACCGCTCAACAGCAGCGGTCCTTTGACGGAACTCAGTGCCAGGCCGGCGTTCTGGCCCTGCCAATCCAGCGCCAGCTGGTAGCTGCCCAGCGGCCGGATCGGCGACAGGCGCGACGACATGTCCTGCATCTCCAGCGTGGTGCGGCCGTTCACGGCCAACTGCTGGCCGTTCAGGGCCAGCTCCAGCGCCGTCCACGACAGACGCATCTGGCCGCTCGGCGCCAGGGTATTCAAGGGCGCGCCCAGGCCAGCCAGGCCATCGGCCGGCAGGTTCAGGGCGGCGGGGCTGAGCCGCCACTGCTTCCAGCCGCCGCGGAAATTCACGGGCTGGCTCAGCGCCTCCGGGTTTTCCAGCACCAGATCGACACTGCCGAACAGCACCAGCGGCGAAATCTTCCAGCTGAAGCGGCCCGGCAGCAGCGGCGTTACCGCCCCCTTGCCGCTGGCCGCCCCGCCCAGAAAGGCCGAACCGCGCCACAGCGTACCTTGCGCGTCGCCCAAGGTCAAACGTCCACCGCTCTGCTCTTCCACCAGTTGCGCCACCCAGCTGGCCGGGAAGCACACCAGCACCGTCGCCAGCACGCTCCCCACCACCGCCAGCAACCATAAAACCAGACGCTTCATCGGGCCGCGCCGCTCTGATGCAGCGTCACCGCCGCATCCACCATGCCGGCCGTGCTTTGCGCCGTGACCGTGGTCTCCTGCACGGTCAGCTGATTCTCGCGGCGCATGGCGTCCAGCCAGGTCACCAGGCCGGCAAAGGCCACGCCCTTGAATTCCAGCTTGGCATACTCGCCCGTGACCATCACGTTCTGCGCCGTCAGGCCGCGCGCCTGCAAGCTGGTGTTGATGCTTTCACGCGACATCGGCGCCGGCGGCACGGACGGCTGGCCATTCAGGGCCGCCGCTTCCACCGCCAAGGCCTGCAGCTCGGCGGCCTGCTGGCGCAGCTCGGGCAATTCCTTGTTGAGTTTCGCGCGTCCGCTCAGGGCAGGATCGACCAGCAGCACATAGAACAGGGCCAGGCCCACCACCGCGCCGCCGATGGTCAACAGCTTGCGCTCCTGCTCCGTGCGCGCATTCCAGAACTCGCCAGCCCGCGCTTGATATTGGGCCAGGCTAGTGCGCAATGAACTCATGATTTTCCTCCGGCGCTGATCTTCCAGATGCCCGGCGCGGTTTCGGTCAGCGCCAGCTTGCGCCCGGCCAGCGCGGCTTTGACCTGGGCCAGGCCGTTGGCGTCCACGCTGTCCGGCTTGAGTTTGACGGTCAGGCTGCGTTCGCGGTATTCGATGCTGGCGGCGATATCGTGGCGCGCCAGGCCGGCCAGCGCTTCGCCGAAAGCGGCGCTGAGGGCGGTGAACTCGTCGGGCGCGACCTCGCCGCTATTGGCCTTGGCCAGCGCGATGTTCTTGCGCATCTGGGCCGCCGGGTCGAGGATCACCGCCTCTTTCGGATAGGCGGCGCGGAAGGTCTGGGTCATGGCCTGGCGCACCGAGTCGGCCTCGCGCTTCAGGCGCAGCCACTCGATATTCATGCCCGCCACATTCACCAGCACGGCCAGCGCGGCAATGCGCAACGGCCAGCGCCAGCGCTGCCATTTGCGCGCCTGGGTGCCGCTCAGCGCGGACAGGCCAAGCGCCAGGTCGAGCTGCAGGCCGCGCGCGGCGGCGATCCAGTGCGCCCAGTGTTCTTCTTCCAGCGTGATGCCGGGATGGTTGGCCAGCAGCGGCTCGTACTGGGCGCGCAGGGCGGCCGGCAGATACAGCGTGATCGGGGTGTCGCCGGCCAAGGCGCGCAGGGTGTGCAGGGCGTTGTCGGCGTCGATGGCGACGGTCATGCCCAGCCCCTGGTATTGGGACTGGCGCAGCGCCAGCTCCAGCGCGCCGTCGGCCGGTGTCAGCGCGGCCGAGACGGCGCCCGGCTGCAAAGGCAGGCAAAGCTGGGCCGGCAGGGCCGAGACGCTGTGCGCGCCCTGCGCCACCACGGCCTGCACCAGCACCTCCAGCCAGGCGCGCTGCGCCACGGCCACGGTGCGTTCGCTTTCCTCGGCCTGGGCCGGGGCGATCGCCAGCGCGCAGTCGGCCGGGTCGCCCAGCACCTGTTCTTCGACCAAGCCGGGCAAGGCCGCTTTCAAACGCGCGCCGCTCAGCGGCGGCACTTTCACGCGCAGCAGGCTGACGTCGGAAGCGGCCAGCAGCAGCACCACGCGGCGCGCGCCGGCCACCACGCTGGCCAGGTTGCCGGGCGCGCCCGCGCCCTGCTGCATCACATTGCCGCCCTCGCCCACCAGCGCGAACTGGCAGTTGTGCAGCGCGCCGCTGTCGGCGGCACTGCGGGCCGGATAGCGTATGTATAGAGTTGTCAAAGAATCTCGCTTTCGTTGATTGCTGCCCTGCTCTCAATATTCCCTGGTCCAGACCACTGAGGCGCGCCAGCCGTTATTGCCATCCGCGCGATGGATCAGCGTCTGGGCGTTCAGCGCGGCGCGGTCCAGCAAAATGCGGCTTTGCACGAGGAAGTAGGTACTTTTAACATCGTGCGCCGCTTTAATGGGCTTATCCGCCATGATTCCGTTCATATAAGTAGTAAAGGCAACCTTATCCTCAAACGGCGTCCGCTTACGGTATTCCGCCCATGTCTTCGCCTGCGCCACCGACGCTCCCGGCACCAGCGCCGCCAGCAACTCGGCCGGCGCCGTGTTCACATTCAGCGACGTCTGCACCGGCAGCACGATGACGAAGTCGCGCAGCTTTTCCACGGTATTCGCATCGATACCCTTCACCGCCAGCAAATCCTCCACCCGCGTCAGCGGCATCGGTTCCTCACCATTGTTCGAACCGCTCAAAGGCTGGTTCGGCGTACCGGTAAAGGACTGCGACTGCGCCACATAGTCGGCGATCAAGGGGGCCAGGCTTGGATTCATCTGCAAGTTCACCAGCAGCTGCGTAAACATCTGCAGCTCCTCCGGCTTCTTCTGGCCGGGTACTTTATCGGCAAGATTAATGAGATTGTAACGCGACTGGGCGTCCTGAATCTGCCCCGACAGGCTGGCATCGTAGCTTTCGTTCTGCAGGCGCTCGCGCTCCACGTACTGATCGAGGCGGGTTTCGGCCAGCGGCGTAGCCCAGACCCCGTTCAGCGTGACCGTGCCCTTGCCCTGGCTGTCCAGTCCATCCTGGCGCAGGATCAGGCGCGCCCAGTCCAGGGCGCCGCGCAGAATCCAGCGCGTCTGCAGGTGCAGACGCTGGTTTTCCATCGAGCGCACCTGCACCTGCTGCTGCCAGAACAGGCTGGCGACGATGGTCACGGCCAAGGTGGTCAGCAGCAGGGCCGTGACCACGGCCACGCCACGCTGGCGGGAGCGGTGCGGGATCTTCATTTGGCCCCCAGCAGGAAGACTTTGACCAGGGTGTTCGGCAGATTGTTCAGCCGCAGCGAGATTTCCAGGCCTTCGGGGCCAACCTGCGCGGACGCTGGCGGCGGTGCAACCAGTGGCGGCGGTGGGGCATTCGAATTAACGGCCTGGCCGCTGCCCAGGGCGCGCCAGTTGCCGGCTTCCCACACCCGCACCGCCAGCGATTGCACCTCGGACTGCAGGGCGATGCCGGGCGTTGCATCGGCATGGCCGACGCTGGCCTGCCACAGCGCGTCGAGCTGGGCCAGGTCGCGCGTGCCGCGCGATTCGCGCCGCGTCAGCACGCCATTGTTCAAGCGGTAAGCCACCACCATCATCTGAGTCGGGCCATTTTCCGGCGAAGAGGTGCGCACCAGGGTCAGACCTTCGTTGTCGGCCACCAGGTTTTCGCGCTGCTGCAGCAACTCCTTGCCGGCCAGCTGTTCCAGGTCGCTCTCCATCTGGGCGAAGGCCAGCTGCATGCCGCGCGCCTGTTCCATCTGCCCGGTCAGGGTCTGGCGCGAGCGCACGATGCCGTCCAGTCCGCGCCAGCCCAGCACCGCCACGATGGCCAGCACGGCGATCGCCACCAGCAGCTCGACCAGGGTGAAGCCGGAATGGGAAGGGAAACGCGAACCGCGGCGCGCCATCAGAGCTCCCTCATCACCAGTTGCACCAGCTTGATGATGCGGCGCTCGGGCTGGCGGATATCGTAGACGCTGACCTCGACCCGGCGCAGCAGCGGATTGGGGCTGACGATCACCTCTTCCACGCAGGTCAGCTGCAGGTCGCCCTGCGGGCATTCGAAACTGGTCTTGCCGACGGCCGGAAAGACCTTGCCCAGGCGGATCTGCACCAGGCGGTTCTCGGCCGACCAGGTGGCCATCATGGCCGAGCGCAGGCCGTCGCTGTTCTGGGTCAGGCTGCCGATGGCCCGCAGCGAGGCGCCCAGCGCGGTGACCACGATGGCCAGCGCCACCAGCACTTCCAGCAGGGTGAAGCCGCGCACGGCGGCGGGCCGGAGACGGAAGGTGCGCATCTTATTCAACGGTGAAATGGCCGATGCCGTCGGCGCGGATAGCGACGCTGGCGTCACCATTGACGAAGGTCAGCACAAACGGTTTATCCACCGGTTCGCGGCCGAAAACGACGCGCAGGTTGGCGCCGGGCAGATTGGTGGGCGGGTCGAGCAGCAAGGTAATGGGGCTGAACTTGAACTGGCGCTCGCGCAGCATATCGTCCTGGGCCAGCGGTTCCCAGCTGCGCTCATTGCGCACCAGGAAGCGGTAGCTCTCCTGGTTCGCCTCGAAGGCGATGGGACGGTTGCGCACGATGGCCTCGTCGCGCGCCAGCTGCAGCAGCAAGGCCACGCGCTGCGCCTCCTGCTCCATGTTCTGGCGCAGGCTGGGCGCCGCGTTCAGCGACACCAGACCGAGCGTAATGCCGAGGATAACCATCACCACCAGCAGCTCGATCAGGGTAAAGCCTCGCTGGCGGTTCGCCATGGCCGTCGGGGATCAGTTGTCCCAGGAGCCGATGTCGGCGTCTTCGCCGGCACCGCCAGGCTGGCCGTCGGCGCCCAGCGAGAACACGTCGATCTCGCCTTTCACGCCGGGGGACAGGAACTGGTAGGGGTTGCCCCAAGGGTCTTTCGGCATTTTTTCCAGGTAGCCGCCGGCTTTCCAGCCATTCGCGGCCGGGCCGGAGGTGGGCTTGGTGAGCAGCGCCTGCAAGCCTTGCTCGGTGGTCGGATAGCGGCTGTTGTCCAGCTTATAGAGCTTGAGCGACTGCATGATGGTGGCGATATCGACCTTGGCCGCGGCCACCTTCGATTCGCTGGTGCGGCTCAGCAGCTTGGGCACGACCAGTGCGGCCAGCACGCCCATGATGACGACAACCACCATGATTTCGATCAGGGTGAAGCCGCGCGCGCGGCGGACGGTACGGTGCTTCAAGTTTTTCATAAGATACGGTTCGGGTTGATATTCGGAACAGATTGACAGGTCCACAAGTATAAGACGGAATCGCCGCGCCGCCTATGGCAAAACATGCGGACCCGGGGTCCGGCCGCCAGCGGCGGCCGGCGGGAGCTTAATCGCGCTGGCGGGCGCCGGCCGAAATACGCTGCAAAGCCGCCTCGTTGCCGCTCGCCGCGATATTGCTGGACACCGCTTCCAGCGCCTTCAACTGCGGCGCCGCCGCCACAAACGGCTGGATGCCCAAGGCCTGATCCACCTCATGCGGGTAAATCAGATAGCCGCGCGTGATGACCGCCGCCACCTTGCGCACGTCGCCGATGTTTTTGGTCGGGTCGCCGTCGACCAGCACCAGATCGGCCAATTTACCCGGCGTGATGCTGCCGCGTTCATGGCTGGTGCGGGTGTAGCGCGCGCCGTTTCGGGTAGCGATCTGCAAGGCTTCGGCCGGGCTCAGGCCCGCTTTCACCAGCATTTCCAGCTCGGCCTGCAGGGTGAAACCGGCCAGTTCGTCGGTGCCGGCCACGATCGGCACGCCGGCGCGGTGCAGGCGACCGACGAATTCCACCATCTTGGCGTAGGACTTGCGGTAGCGTTGCAGGGTCGCCTCGTCGGCGATCTTCATGGTGCCGACGTGGAAGCCGCGCTGCACATCGGGCGGCATATGCTTGGCGATCGGCGCGAATGGTTCGTTCATCTCGCCATCCTTCTGCTTGAGGAAGGCGAAGGTGGCCAGGGTCGGGTCGATCACGGTCTGCTTTTTCTTCAGCGTGGCGATGAATTTCCGCACCGCGGCCGAATCGAAGTCCAGGCCCGCCACCTTTTCCGACGGCAGGATGAAGCGTTCCAGGGTGCGCGTTTCCGTGGTCGGCGTGACCAAGAAGTTCAGCATCACCTGGTTGATGTGCTGGATCTCGTCATAGCCGGCGTCCAGCGCATCCTGGGCGCGCAGGCCGGCCGGGATGTGGCCGGAGACGCGCAGGCCGCGCTGGTGGGCATAGGCCACCGTCTCCTTCAGGATGGCCTTGGGGAAGGAGTTATAGATCTTCAGTTGCGGATAGCCATGCTCGGTGTACCAGTCGATGGCGTTTTTCGCCTGCTGCAAATCCTTGATCACGAAGCCGCTGTTGGCCGAATACGGGCTTTCCCCCTCCAGAAAGCCGGCCGGCACCACCTGCGGCGAGAGCAGCTTGCCGGCCACCGTGCCGTCCAGGATCTGCTGCATCTTGGCGTTGTCGTTGCCCATATCGCGCACCGTGGTCACGCCGGCCGCCAGATTCAGGCCGCCCTCCCAGCGCCCCACATGGCCGTGCATATCGAACAGGCCAGGCAGCAGCACGCGGCCGGCGGCGTCGATCTCGGCCACGGCGCCGCGCACCGGCGAGCCGGCCGGCAGCACGGCGGTGATGCGGCCGCGCAGCACATACACGTCGGAGGCCGCGCCCAGCACCGCCTTTTCGCTGTCGAAGACGCGCGCATTGCGCACCACGGTCAGGCCCGGCAGCGGATGCTGCAGCTTGGCCGCCAACTCCACCAGCATCTGGTCCTCGGCCTTCTGCTGACGCTCGGCCAGCAGCTTGCCGCTGGCCTGCCAGCCCTCTTCCACCGCCGTGAAGGCGCCCGGCACCACCACCGCGAACAGGCGCGGCTTCTCGCCCGTGGTGGCCCAGTAGAACTGCGGCGACAGGCCAAGGCCGGTCTGGGCCAGCAATTGCACGGTCTGGGTCTTGCCGTCGGCGCTGGCGACCTGCACCTCGTCCAGCTTGCGCTGGCTCAGTGTACCCGAAGGCAGCAGCGGTAATTGGCCGCCGGCCGCCGCCAGCGCCGTGATCGAGGCCGACGTCACTTCAAAGCTGGAGTTCAGCGGCACGTAGATGGCGGCGCCGTCCACGCTGGTGCTGCCCTGCTCCGTGGTGGACTTCCAGCTGGCCTGGCGGCCCTGGCGCGTGAAGCGCTCGTCCACCACCGAACCGAAGGTCGAGCTGCCCTTCACCGCATAGGAAGTCATGGTGCCGTCGGCGGCCAGGCGGAATTCCTCGTTCAGCTCCGGGCCGCGGCCATTGTCCTTGTAGATGAAGCGCACCTTGGTCAGGCCGTCGTCCCCGCGCTCGACCACCTGTTCGCCGGTCTGCTTGCCGTTTTCGGCAAGGATCAGATACTTCGTCGTCTGTGCTGCCTGCGCCTGCGCGCCAAAGGCACTGGCGATCGCCAGCGCCAATACTGCGGGAACTCGCTTCATCGGTTTCGTCTCCTGAGAGGGGTTTAGGTGTTTTTATGGGTGCGGCTGGCCGCACACCGGACAGTCGGCATTGCGGGCGATGCGGATACTGGTCCATTCCATATGCAGGCCATCGAGCAGCAGCAGGCGGCCGGCCAAGGATTCGCCGATGCCCATCAGCAGCTTCAGCGCCTCGGCGGCCTGCATGGCGCCGACCACGCCCACCAGCGGCGCGAACACGCCCATGGTGGAACAGGCCACGTCCTCGAACGCCTGGTCCTGCGGGAACAGGCAGGAATAGCAGGGCTGCTCGCCGCCGCGCGGATCGAAGACGCTGATCTGGCCATCGAAGCGGATCACGGCGCCCGAGACGAGGGGCACGCGCAGCGCCACGCAGGCGCGGTTGACGGCATGGCGGGTCTGGAAATTGTCGGTACAGTCGAGCACCACATCGGCCTGCGTCACCAGCTCGCGCAGGCGTGCCTCGTCGGCGCGCTCGCACAGCGCCACGATGTCGATGGTGGGATTGATGGCGCCCAGGGTCCGGGCCGCCGACGCGGCCTTGGGCTGGCCCACGCGCTCGGTGGTGTGGGCGATCTGGCGCTGCAGATTGGTGAGGTCGACCGTGTCGTGGTCGACCAGGGTCAGGCGGCCGACGCCGGCCGAGGCCAGGTACATGGCGGCCGGCGAACCCAGGCCGCCGGCGCCGATCACCAGTACCCTGGCCGCCAGCAGCTTTTGCTGGCCCTCGATGCCGATTTCATCGAGCAGGATATGGCGCGAGTAGCGCAGCAGCTGGGCGTCATCCATTGCTTATTTCTTCGCCGCTTTCTCTTCCGGTTTGGCGGCGGCGGCCACGGGGGCGTCGGCCTTGGCCAGTTTGACCGGCAAGCCTTTCAGGTGGTTCAAGGCCTGGGCCAGCGGGAAGTCTTCCTTGCTGCCGAATTCGATCGGCTTGTGTTTCCTGGCCAGGGCCAGGATGCGCTGCTCTTCCTCCAGCTCATCGACGCGGCCGTTGCGGCTCTTCACTTCTTCCTCGCCGTTGCCGTTGGCCAGATGCTTTTCCAGATCGGCTTCGCGCAGGCGCAGGCTGTCGATGCCTTCGCCGTCGGGCGTATCGTCGATCGCCATATCCGGCACGATGCCCTTGGCCTGGATGGCGCGGCCGTTCGGCGTGTAGTAGCGCGCGGTGGTCAGCTTGACGGCGGTATCGGCGGTCAGCTGGCGCAGGGTCTGCACCGAACCCTTGCCGAAGGTCTGGCTACCCATGATGGTGGCGCGCTTGTAGTCCTGCAGGGCGCCGGCCACGATCTCGGAGGCCGAAGCCGAGCCGGAATTGACCAGCACCACCAGCGGCACCGATTTCAGCGCGGCCGGCAATTTTTGCAGCGGGTCGCCAGGATGGCGGCCGGCATAGAATTCGGGCCGGGCATACAGGGTCTGCTTCGAATCGAGCAGCTGGCCGTTGGTGGAGACCACCACCACGTCCTTGGGCAGGAAGGCGGCCGACACGCCGATCGCGCCCGGCACCACGCCGCCCGGATCGTTGCGCAGGTCCAGCACCATGCCCTTGATGTTTGGGTTCTGGGCATACAGGGCGGTGACTTTCTTCGCCATGTCTTCCACCGTCGGTTCCTGGAACTGGGAGATGCGCAGCCAGGCGTAATCCGGCTCCACCATCTTCGCCTTCACGCTCTGCACGCGGATTTCCTCACGCATCACGGGTACCACCACCGGCTTGTCCTCGCCCTTGCGCGACAGGGTCAGCACCAGCTTGGTGTGCGGCTCGCCGCGCATCTTCTTGATCGCCTCGTCCAGCGACAAGCCCTTCATGGGCGCGTTGTCGATGCGGGTAATCAGGTCGCCGGCCTTGATGCCGGCCTTGAAGGCGGGCGAATCCTCGATCGGCGAGACGACCTTGACGTAGCCATCCTCCATGCCCACCTCGATGCCGATGCCGACGAACTTGCCCTGCACCGATTCGCGCATCTCCTTGAAGGCCTTCTTATCCAGGTAGACGGAATGCGGGTCGAGCGAGGACACCATGCCGGCGATCGCTTCCTGCACCAGCTTCTTGTCGTCCACGTCTTCCACGTAGTCTGATTTGATCAGGCCAAAAACGTCGGACAGCTGGCGCAGCTCTTCGAGCGGCAAGGGTGTGCCGGATTTCTGCGCAATGGCGGAAAACTGCATAGAAGCGGCCACGCCGGCCACCATACCGAGGCCGATCAGGCCCATGCTTTTGAACTTGTTGCCCATTATGCTTTCCGCGCCTTTAGAATTTCACCCACCCGGCGGGGTCGAATGCCCGGCCCTGATGCCTTAGCTCAAAGTATAAACCGGTTTCCTCGTTGCCACCGGTGTTTCCCACGGCGGCGATCGGATCGCCGGCCCTGACCACGTCGCCCGGACGTTTCAGCAGGCTCTCGTTAAAGCCGTACACGCTCATATACTGGCCGCCGTGGTCGATCACGATCAGGTTGCCGAAGCCGCGCAGCCAGTTGGCGAAGACCACGCGGCCGCCGGCCACAGCATGCACTTCCGCCCCTTCACCGGAGCGGATGAAGACGCCCTTCCAGCTCGGACCATCGCCGCGCCGCGCGCCGAAGCGCGCCGCCAGCTTGCCCGCCACCGGCGGGCGCATCTGGCCCTTGAGGGCGGCGAAAGCGCCATCCGGCGCGGCCGGGGCCAGCGCGATATCGGAGGGACGGGCGGCCGGCTGCGGCGCCGGTTCCGGCGTGCGCGCCGCCACTTTCGGTTCGTCGGCGTCGATCGGATCGGGTTTGAACGGTTTTTCGGCCGGTTTCGGCTCCACGACACGGGGCTCGGCCGGCTTGGCTCCCGGCTTGCGGTTTTGCTGGGCCAGGCGCTCGCGCTCCTCTTTCGCGGCCTTGGCGCGGGCCAGGGCCAGCGCCTTCGCTTCGGCGTCCGCCTTGGCCTTGGCGGCGCGCGCGGCGGCCAATTGCTCCTGGCGCTTCTTCTCGGCGGCGGCGGCGCGCGCCTGCTCTTCGATCAGTTTGTTGAGGCGTTCGATCAGGCCGGACATGCGCTGCTCGTCGCGTTCCAGGTCGCCCGCTTCCTTGCGCTGGGCCACCAGCTTTTTCGACAACTGGGACAGCAGGCCGGCGCGGCGCGCCTTTTCCTGTTCCAGCACGCTTTTCTGCTGGCGCTCTTCCTGCGCGATTTCTTCCAGCTCATCCTTGGCGTTCTGCGCCTCGGCCTGATTGCTCTCCACCGCTTTCAAGTTGGCGCGCAGCGATTCCAGCAGGCGCGCCTGGGCCTGCGACACATAGGCCATCAATTGCAGTTCGCGGTTGATGCGGTTCGGGTTGTCGCCCGACAGCAGCAACTTAATGCGGTCTTCATTGCCCGCCACATATTGCTCGCGCAGCAGCTTGGCCAGCTGCTGCTTCTGCTGCGCCGTCACGCTCTGCAGGCGCGCATGCTCGGCGCCCAGCTGCTGCAGGCGGGCATTGGTCTCGCCTTGTTCGGCGGCCAGCTCGCGCAGCGAACGGTTGGCGTTGGAGATCGCCTCCTCCGATTCGGCCAGGGTGTCGGCCGCGTCGTCCTTGGCGCTCTCGGTCTTGCTGATGTCGCGCTTGAGCGCCGTCAGCTTCTGCTGCAGCGCATTGCGCTCGGTTTCGGCGGCCTGCTTTTGCTTGCTGCGCTCCGTGGGACGGGGCGCGGCGCCGGCCGGCCCGGCCGCCAGTCCCGCCAACAAGGCGGCCAGCAGCAGGGACAGCCCGCGCCGCGCGCCGGCGCGGCGGGTGAAGAACTGCATCATCGGGTTTTACTTCGCCTTGCCCTGGTTGGCCACAGCGGCTTGCGCGGCGGCGATGGCGGCGGCGTCGCCCAGATAGTAGTGGCGGATCGGCTTCAGCTCGGCGTCCAGCTCATACACCAGGGGCTGGCCGTTGGGAATATTCAGGCCGACAATTTCCTCGTCGCTGATCCCGTCCAGCATCTTGATCAGGGCGCGCAGGCTGTTGCCGTGGGCCGAGATGATGATCTGCTTGCCGGCGCGGATGGCCGGGGCGATTTCGTCGTCCCAGGCCGGCATCACGCGCGCCACGGTGTCTTTCAGGCATTCGGTCAGCGGGATGCTGTCCTTGGGCAGGCCGGTGTAGCGCGGGTCGTTGAAGGAGGCGCGGTCGTCGCCCGCTTCCAGCGCCGGCGGCGGCGTGTCGTAGCTGCGGCGCCAGACCAGCACTTGCGCGTCGCCGTATTTGGCGGCCGTTTCGCCCTTGTCCAGGCCTTGCAGGGCGCCGTAGTGGCGTTCGTTGAGGCGCCAGTCATGTTTGATCGGCAGGTACATCAAGTCCATCTCGTCCAGGGTCAGCCACAGGGTGCGGATGGCGCGCTTCAAGACCGAGGTGTAGGCCAGGTCGAACTTGAAACCGGCTTCCTTCAGCACCTGGCCGGCGACCTTGGCCTCGCCCACGCCTTTTTCGGTCAGGTCCACATCGGTCCAGCCGGTAAAGCGGTTTTCCAGATTCCAGGTGGATTCGCCATGACGCATGAAAACAATTTTGTACATAGAGCAATCTTTAAAAGTTGGGGAAATGGGTGGAAAGTGCTGGGCGATGCGGCTTGAGCCCGGCTTCAAGCTTCTATTTTATAATGCGCGGATTCACTTCAACCATTGGAACGCCGTGAAATTCATTCTTGACCATATTTTTCTGATCGCCATCGTCGTGTTGTCGGGCGGCGCCCTGCTCGCTCCGCTGCTCACCCAGCGCGGGAAAAAAGCCACCCCGCTGGAGGTGACGCAGTTGATAAACCGCGGTAAAGCCACCATTGTGGATGTACGCGACGCGGCAGCCTTTGCCGGCGGCCACCTGCCGGACGCGAAACATATTCCGGTGGCCGAGCTGGCCAAGCGCAGCGGCGAGCTGGAGAAGTTCAAGAGCAAGACCATTGTCGTGGTATGCGAAAAAGGCGCGCGCGCCCCGGCCGCCGCCAGCATCCTGGGCAAAGCCGGTTTCGGCGATGTGGTCGCGCTCGAGGGCGGCCAAGCCGCCTGGCAGAGCCAAGGCTTGCCGCTGAAAAAATAAGCACGTTCAAGAACACAAGGAATCCGCCATGACCGCCAATGTCACGATGTACACCACCGCCGTTTGCCCCTACTGCGTGCGTGCCGAGCGCCTGCTGGAAGCCAAGGGCGTGACGCAGATCGACAAGATCCGCGTCGATCTCGACCCGGCCCAGCGCCAGCTGATGATGGAAAAGACCGGCCGCCGCACCGTGCCGCAAATCTATATCGGCGACACCCATGTGGGCGGCTTCGATGACCTGCACGCGCTGGACCAGGCGGGCGGCCTGACCCCCTTGTTAAACGGCCAATAAGCACCAGATAGCAACATGGATCAAGCCAACGCCATGCCGCAGGGCGGAAAACGTTGGCAGCCATATTGGTTTTGATACAATTGCCGTCGCGTTTGATTTGGGCTGCCAAGCCTGGCCAAGCACTTAAACCATATCCGGGCGTCTAGCCCACTATCACATCGAAAGCGTTTCCATGTCTGACGAAAACCTGCAACCCGTATTCCAAATCCAACGCGTCTACCTGAAAGACATGTCGCTGGAACAGCCTAACTCCCCAGCCATCTTCCTGGAACAGGATGCGCCGACCATCGAAGTGGCGCTGGACGTGGGCGCCGAGCCGCTGGCCGAAGGCATTTACGAATCGACCGTGACCATCACCGTGACCGCCAAGGTCAAGGACAAAGTGGCCTTCCTGGTCGAAGGCAAGCAAGCCGGCATCTTCGAAGCGCGCAATATCCCAGCCGAACAGCTGGACCCGCTGCTCGGCATCGGCTGCCCGAACATCGTGTACCCCTACCTGCGCGCCAACATCGCCGATACGATCACCCGCGCCGGCTTCCCGCCTGTGCACCTGGCTGAGATCAACTTCGAAGTGTTCTACCAGCAGCGCCTGCAAGCGATCGCCGAACAGCAAGCCGCCACCGCGGCCGCCGACGGCAGCGCGACCGTACAGTAATCCTGTCGCGTCCCATCCGGCACCGCCAGCCCGTCTGGCGGCGCCGTATTGCAAAGGCCCTCGTGGCCTTTGCTTATTTTTGCGAGAACAATTTGGTAACGACCGTTTCCCGTTTGATATTGGGGGCCGCCTGCCTGCTGGCCAGCGCCGCGAGCAGCGCGCTCGACTTCAAGTCGGTGGGCGCAGCGCCCGCCGTGCTGTATGACGCGCCATCGACCAAAGGCGGCAAACTGTTCGTGGTGCCGCGCGGCGCCCCGCTCGAAGTGGTGCTCACCTACGGCGACTGGGTCAAGGTGCGCGACGCCAGCGGCGACCTGGCCTGGACCGAGGCGCGCGGCCTGAGCGCCAAGCGCAGCCTGATCGTGCGCGTGCCGAACGCCAAGGTGCGCGCCGCCGCCGAGGATGGCGCGGCCATCGTCTTCAGCGCCGACAAGGGCGTGCTGCTGGAGCTGGCGGAACCGGGCGGCAACGGCTGGCTCAAGGTGCGCCACCGCGACGGCCTGGTCGGCTATGTGAAGAGCGGCGAAGTCTGGGGCAATTGAATATGCAGGCAAGCCAAACGACAGCGCCACGGCGCAAGGTTGCGGTCCTGGGCGCCGGCGCCTGGGGCACGGCGGTGGCGATCGCCGTCGCCGCGCGCCACGATGTGCTGCTGTGGGGCCGCAACGAGGCCGCCATGCAGGCCATGGCCGGCGCGCGCGAAAACAGCGCCTACCTGGCTGGTTTCCCGCTGCCGGACAGCCTGCGGGTGAGCGCCGACTTCGACGCCGCCGTGGCCCATGCCGGCAGCGACGGCCTGCTGATCGCCGCCTGCCCGGTAGCCGGCCTGCGGCCGCTGCTGCAGACGCTCAAGGGACGCCCCATTCCCAATCTGGTCTGGCTGTGCAAGGGTTTCGAATACGAAACCGGCCTGCTGCCGCACCAGATTTTCGCTGAGATCCTGGGCGGCGCCATTCCCGGCGGCGCCCTGTCCGGCCCCTCGTTCGCGCAGGAAGTGGCGCGCGGCCTGCCTTGCGCGCTGACCATTGCCAGCGCCTCGCCCGCCCTGTGCGAGCTGGTGGTGGGCACGGTGCACGGCGGCTCCATGCGCGTGTATTCGAGCGACGACCTGGTCGGGGTGGAAGTGGGCGGCGCGGTGAAGAACGTGCTGGCCATCGCCACCGGCGCGGCCGACGGCCTGGGCCTGGGCCTGAATGCGCGCGCCGCGCTCATCACGCGCGGCCTGGCCGAAATCACCCGCCTCGGCACCACCCTGGGCGGCAAGCTGGAAACCTTCATGGGCCTGACCGGCATGGGCGACCTGATCCTGACCTGCACCGGCGACCTGTCGCGCAACCGGCGCGTCGGCCTGGGCCTGGCCCAGGGCAAGGCGCTGGACGCCATCGTCAAGGAGCTGGGCCATGTGGCCGAAGGCGTGCCTTGCGCCAAGGCCGTGCGCGAACTGGCGGGCCGGCTCGGCGTCGACATGCCGATCACGCAAGCCGTGGCCAGCGTGCTGTTCGACGGCCAGCAACTGCAAGCCACCGTCTCGCGCCTGCTGGCGCGCGATCCGCGCGGCGAAGGCTTGAGCGGGCTCAGTCCTTCAGCAAAATAGTCAGCAGGGCCAGCGAGTCCTGCAGCGCCCGCACGGCGTGCGGCGCGCCGCCTTCCAGGAAGAGCATTTCGCCGCCGCGCAGCAGCACGCCGCGGCCGTAAGCGTCGACCTCGATCTCGCCCTGCAGGCATTGCAGGGTGATCTCCCCTGCCACCTTATGCTCCGGCAGGCCTTTGCCGGCCGGCAGCACCATGCGGATCAATTCCATCTGCGCCGTCTTGCGCAGGGCGATCGAGGAAAACTGCGACAAGTCTTCGCTCTCGCGCTGGATCACGATGACTTCTCCGGACGCTGCGTGCTGTAGTGCCATGGCGGGCCTCTCTGTGCTCGGTGAATGCCCCTATGGTAGCAGGAGCGGATGGGTTGCGGCGCGGCCGTATTGCCGAGCTGGAGGCTTGTTCTATAATGAGGCAGTCAATGGAGGGAACTGATGGGTGCTCTCGAAGTGATCGATACGCGAACGCTGACCGTCGCCGACGAGGTGGCGCATAAATGGCAGGGCATCCTGGACCTGATCGCGCGCCTGGTGAATGTGCCGGCCGCCCTCATCATGAAGGTCGAGCCGCCGCAGATCAAGGTCTTCCTTTCCAGCCAATCGGCCGGCAATCCCTACGAAGAACACGAGCTGGCCCCGCTCGGCACCGGCCTGTATTGCGAAACCGTGATGGCCAAACGCGCCCCGCTGCTGGTGCCGAATGCGCTGACGGACCGCGACTGGTGCGAAAATCCCGACATCAAGCTTGGCATGATTTCCTATATGGGCCTGCCCCTGGTCTGGCCCAACGACCATGTGTTCGGCACAATCTGCGTGCTCGACAAGCAGGAAAACGCCTATAGCACTACCTTCCTCCAGCTGCTGCAGCAATTTCGCGGCATCGTCGAAACCGACCTGAAGCAAATCTACGAAACGCAGCGGCGCAGCTTCGAGGATGCCGCCCTGCGCGCCGACGAGGCCGAGCGCGTGCGGCGCGAATTCATCCAGCTGCGCGCCGGCGAGCAGCGCGCCCTGGCCGCCCTGCAGGAAAGCGAGCGGCGCTGGCATTTCGCGCTGGAGGGTGCCGGTGACGGCGTGTGGGACTGGGATCTGCCGAAAGACACGGTGTTCTATTCCAAGCGCTGCATCGAACTGCTTGGCCTGCCGCCGGAACGCGCCGTGCACCGCTTCGGCGAATGGCAGCAATACATCCACCCCGAGGATCTGGCGGCGGCCATGGCCGCCATCGACACCTGCCTGCAAAGCCCGGCCGCCACCTTCGCCTCCGAACACCGCTTCCGCGTGCAAGGCAAGTGGGAATGGCTGCTGGTGCGCGGCATGGTGGTCGGCCGCAACGCGCTGGGCCAGCCGCTGCGCATGATCGGCACCTGCTCCAACATCACGCTGCGCAAACAGGCCCAGGTGGACCTGCTGGCCCTGAACGAGCACCTGGAAGAGCGCGTGGCCGAGCGCAGCGCCGAATTGCAGAAGGCGATGGAGCAGATCGCCATCACCGAGAAGATGGCGTCCCTGGGGCGCTTGGTGGCCGGCATCGCGCACGAACTGAATACGCCGGTGGGCAATGCGGTGCTCACCTCCTCCACCCTGGTGGAATGGATAGGACAATTGGAACGCCAGGCCGCCAGCAAGCAGCTCACGCACAGCGCGCTCGACGACTTTCTGCACCAGGGCAAGGCAGCCTGCGAACTGATCGAACGCAATGCCACGCGCGCCAGCAACCTGATCGCCAGCTTCAAGCAGATCGCCGTCGACCAGAGCACGCAGCAGCGGCGCGCATTCGAGCTGCACCAGGCGGTGCACGATGTGGTGGCGGCGCTCGGCCCCTCGCTGCGGCGCGCCCGCATCGAACTGCAGCTCGATGTGGCGCCCGGCATCGCCATGGACAGCTACCCCGGCCACATCGAACAGATCATCGCCAACCTGGCCGCCAATTCCATCACCCATGCCTTCGCCGGCAAGGACGAAGAGCGCCGCGTGCGCCTGTCGGCCAGCGCCAGCGAGGACGAGGTGGAGCTGGTCTACGAAGACAATGGCTGCGGCATCGATCCTGCCATCCAGCCGCACGTCTTCGAACCGTTCTACACCACCCGCCTGGGCCAGGGCAGCAATGGCCTGGGCCTCTCCATCGTCCACAACATCGCGCAAGCCGTCCTGAAAGGTAGCATCCATCTTGATAGTGCGCCCGGCCAGGGCGTGCGTTTCAGCTTCCGGCTGCCGCGCCGGCTCGCTTGACAACTAGTTATCGAAGCGCTCACCAAGCTTGCAGACCAGTACTGAGTGTTAGCAGGAAGGCCCGTGTTTACTGGCCTCCTGCGATTTCCTGCGCACAATTGCCGCCACTTTTTTAGGCAGCTTTTTTTGATTTATGCGACACTGTGCGCACACATGGCTGAGGTCGTTTCTACCGGCAAGCGCCATGTTTTTCTTTTTTGGACAGACACTTAGCAATGAAGCATTCGAGCGATACTCCCCTGGTTTCCGCAACCCCTGATGCGGACACAAGCACCGGCAGCCCTGCCCTCACGCGCCGCCACTTCATCAAATTCGCGGCAGCGGGCGCCGGCAGCATTGCCCTGCAGGCTTGCGGCGGCGGCGGTGGCGGCAGCGCCACCACCAGCGGCGTGACGCCGGTGACACCACCGCCCACCACGCCGCCGCCGACCACCAACCCGCCCACCACCAATCCACCGACCGGCACCGGCAGCACGCCAGCGTGGAGCGAGATCCCCACCCTGACCTTCACCCTCGGCGTGGCTGGCAGCATTCCGATCGGCCAGTATGTGAGCGGCAGTGTGGCCGCGATCCGCCTCAACGACATCGAACTGCCCGAAGGCGTGATCTACAACGACCTGACCCGCTCCTTCGATTACGACGGCGTGGGCGGACTCGCCAGCGTGGATGGCTTTGTGCTGACCGCCACCGGAGCGTAAGGCGATGGGCCAGTCCGTATCCAATCCGTTTACCATCCAGATCCGCCGGCCCGCCGCGTTTGCGGCGAGCTTCCAATTGAATTCGGCCAGCGGCGGCAGCAACCTGCCCTTCACCCTGGGCTATGCCTTCCGCAAGGGCGATGTGCCGGGCGGCTCCGGCGTCAGCGGCAGCCTGCCGGGCCTGCAGGTCACGCCGAAAAATTACTGGTCCGACGGCTCGCTGAAATTCGCCACCATTTCCGGCTTCGCCACCCTGGCCGCGGGCGCCACGCAGACCGTGACGCTGGCCCTCGGCACGCCGGCCGGCGGCGCCGCGCTGACCACCGCCAACCTGGCCGCCACCGGCATCACGGCCAGCATCGCTGCGGGCGGTTTCGGCAGCGCCTCCTGGTCGGGCGCGGACTGGGGCACGCCGTTCCAGACCTGGGTCAGCGGCCCGCAAATGAGCTCCTGGATTTACCGCAAAGCCATCGGCGGCGATGCCCACCTGGTGGGCTGGCTGGAAGTGCGCCTGTACGCGGGCGGCGCGGTGGAAGTGCTGCCGTGGATCGAGAACGGCTACCTATCGGTGGCCGCGCCCACCAATAAGAGCGCGACCTATGCCTTCACCCTGGGCGGCAGCCAGCGCTTCAGCGCCGCCATCGATTTGCCGAACCACTGCCGCACCGTGCTGGTTTCCGGCGCGGCCCAGAGCCACTGGCTAGGCGCCGCGCCTTCGCTGAGCATCAACCACGACAAGGCCTATCTGCAGGCGAGCCGCCTGGTGCCCGCCTACCGCGCCAGCGTGGCGCCGACGGCGGCGGTATGGAGCAAGCTGGCGCAAAGCTATACGCCCCTGCAACAGGGCAATTACTCGAACGGCATGGGCCAGGGCGGCTACCAGCCCGCCATCGGCCTGCTGCCGGAATGGGATGTGCTGTACCTCGCCAGCAACGACGCCCGCGCCTTTGCCGGCGTGATCGTCAACGCCTATAGCGCGGGACGCTACGGCATCCACTACCGCGACCAGACCACGCAGCGGCCCTTCCGCTTCTCCAGCTACCCGAATCTGGTGGTGGACGGAGGCACAGCCACGGCCATCGCCAACACCGGCGCATCGAGCAAGGGCACGTACACGCCGGCGCCGACCGGCACCGCGCCCGCCACCTGGGACTCGCCGCACCATCCCTCGGTCGGCTTCACCGCCTATTTGCTGACGGGCCGCTTCTACTTCATGGAAGAAGTGCTGTTCTCGGCCACCGTGAACTATCTGAAGAACACCGACACCACGCGCAAATTCTCGGCCGGCGTGTTCCAGTCCACCGCCGGCGCCAACACGGCGCGCGGCGCGGCCTGGGCCATCCGCACGCTGGCGCAAGCGGCCTGCGTCACGCCCGACAGCGACACCGTGCTGCGCAACGAGTTCCTGGCCTCGCTGGCCGCCAACGTCGACTTCTACCACACGCAGTACGTGGCCCAGCCGAACAATCCGCAAGGCTTCGTGCAATCGTATTCGAACTACACGCCCGGCACCGGCTTCCTGTCCGAAGCGACGTGGATGCAGGACTTCTTCACCGCCGCCATCGGCTACGCCATCGACCTCGACCTGCCGCTGGCCGGGGGTAACCGCGACAAGCTGGCCGCCTTCTTCCAGTGGAAGGCGCGCAGCGTAGTGGGCCGCTTCGGCGGCACGGCCGCCAACGAATACCTGTACTACGACGCAGCCGTCTACACCATCGTGGTGGCGCCGGCCGACGCACCGGACTTCGCGGGCGGCAGTGGTCCCTGGTTTGCCAACTGGGGCGATCTGTACCGCGCATCGCAGGCGATGCGGGTGGCGCAAGCCGAAACCCTGCCCACGGCCAATGGCCTACGCGGCGGCAACTTCCCCGACCCCACCAGCTACTGGGGCAATCTGCAGCCGGCGCTGGCGTATGCGGTCCAGCACAATGTGCCGGGCGCGCAAGCGGCCTACAACCGCATGCTGGGCGCCCCCAACTGGAGCGGCTTCGCGGCCGGCTTCAATGTGGCGCCGGTATGGAGCGTGATGCCGCATGCCTGATGCGGCGGGCATTTAGACGATATCAGTTTTAGAAAGGCCGCCTCATGGCGCAAGCATTTTCCAATCCCTTCACCATCCAGATCGTGGCCAAGCCGGTGGTCGGCCTGCCCGCCTGGGTGCCGCCGGCCGGCTACTTCGCCGACGTGCCGATGCTGAACAATGCGCAGGACGTCACGCCCGCGCTCTACCGCACCTCGCCCAGCGACACGGCGGCGATGAACAATCCCTTCAATGTCTGGGGCGGCAGTGCCGTGTTGCGCGATTACAGCCCGCTGGGCGCGCAAGTGTATTACTCGGGCGGGCATGAGCCCAGCCGCGAAGTGCCGAACGTGCAGTTCTCGCTGATCTGCGACTTCTCCACGCTGCGCTGGAGCGTCGCCAATGTGCCGGCCGCGCCGAACCTGGCCAGCGCCTTCGTCAACGGCCTGGCGCCGGACGGCACGCCGTACACGCCGCACACCTATCTGGGCCTGCAGGAATTCCCGCGCGCCTGGGGCGGCGGCACGCGCGGCTCGCTGGCCTCCTTCTTCTGGGCCGGCAGCCCCTTCGAAAACCGCATCAACCTGCTCGACATCTCGAAGACCCAGAACGGCTACAGCCAGCTGGCCACGCGCCAGGCGCAAAATGCCGATCCCAACCGCATCCGCCTGTCGGCCAATTCGAACAGCACCGGCAGCTACCCGATCACGGTGATGGACAATGCGCGCCAGGGCTGGTGGGTGACGGCCGTGGGGCCGACCGACTACACCCTGTTCGTCAGCAAGACCGGCGCCATCACCCAGCACCCGGCCGTGGGCGGCAATCTCGCCAATGGCGCCCTGGTGCTGTGCAATGCGCTCAACCTGCTGGTGGCGGTCGACGGCGGCTACTCGCTGGGGCCGAATGCCGGCACACGCTTCCGCAACCTCTACATCCGCAACCTGGCCACGGGCGCCAGCGCCCAGGTGACGACGCTGGGCAATGTGCCCTCGCTGCAGGAGGGCTATGACGGCAACGGCATCAACTTCCACCGTCCCGACGCGCTCGGCCTGCAATGGGTGGACGAGCTGGGCTGCATCGTCGGCCTCGACCAATCGGCCAATCCGCCGGTGGTCGTGAAGCTGAAGCCGCCCGCCACCAATCCCGCCGGCAGCCCGTGGACCTGGAGTGTGATGCCGCTGCAGCACTGGCCCAACGACACCGCTGGCCAGCCCAAGCTGCAAAGCGCCGTCAACAACATCTGGTCCAAGTTCCGCTGGATCCCCTCGCTGCAAGCCTTCGTCTACTGCAGCGCCAAAGACCGCAAACCGCAAGTGCTCAAACTCTCCTGACCTACAGCCCAGCCCGTGTCCACCTTGGGGTCAGACCCCAATCGGACACGGGCTGAACAACAAAAAAGGGGCTCGCGCCCCTTTTTGTTGCTGCGGTGATGCTGAGTTAGCTGCGCGCGCCGGCTTGTGCCGCTGCTGGGGCGGTAGCGTTTTCTTCGCTGCCGATGAAGCGGTAGATGCCCGCGCCGACGATAGCGCCGACAATCGGGGCGACCCAGAACAGCCACAGCTGGCCTACGGCCCAATCGCCAACGTACAGGGCCACGGCGGTGCTGCGCGCCGGATTGACCGAGGTGTTGGTGACAGGGATGCTGATCAGGTGGATCAGGGTCAGGCACAGGCCGATGGCGATCGGTGCGAAGCCTTGCGGCGCGCGCTTGTCGGTCGCGCCCAGGATCACGATCAGGAAGAAGGCGGTCATCACAATCTCAGTGACCAGCGCCGCGACCAGGCTGTAGCCGCCCGGCGAGTGTTCGCCATAGCCGTTGGAGGCGAAACCGGCGCTCACGTCGAAACCGGCCTTGCCGCTGGCGATCAGGTAGAGAATGCCGCCTGCCGCAATTCCGCCCAGCACCTGCGCCACGATGTATGGCACCAGGTCTTTGGCCGGGAAGCGTCCGCCCGCCCACAGGCCGATGGAAACGGCCGGATTCAGATGGCAGCCCGAGATGTGGCCGATGGCGAACGCCATGGTCAGCACCGTCAGACCAAAGGCCAGCGACACGCCATGCAGGCCGATACCGACGTTAGGAAACGCCGCCGCCAGCACGGCGCTGCCGCAGCCGCCCAGCACCAGCCAGAAGGTGCCAAAAAATTCTGCCCCATATTTTTTCACTTCATACTCCTTTTCTTTATTTGGAGGACATGCCCCGGTTGAGTCAACACAGGCTGCAATTCAGCCAATGTTGTAACCGAGTGTACTGTTGGAAAAGAATAAAGACAATGCAGGGAGAAATTACTTTGTAACAAGTTGTCCTTTGAGCCGGATTCACGCGCTGCCCCGGAAAAACGGGCTTGCGCGCCATCCGCCACCGTAAACAACTCATCGTCGAAGCTTACATCCTAACCGTTGGTAACACTCCGCCTGCTGGCGCCATCACGAAAAAACGGCAAGGCCCCAGATCGCATCGATCAGGGCTAAAGGCAGCGCATACACCGCGAACGTCGCCAGCCGTCGCGCGATTGGCGCGCGATCCGCCAGCCGCCAGCCCAGCCACGCGGAGAAACCACTGCCGCCAGTGAGCAGCAGCATGCGCGCCGCCGGCACCCAGGCCAGCACAATGCGTTCCGCCTTCAGATGCGTCAGCGTCAGCATGGTCAGGCCGAGGAAAACGCCCGTTCCCGCCATCGGCACCAGCCCCATGGCCAGACGCCGCCACGACAGCGCGCCTGGACCGGCCAACCGGGCCGCCAGCCAGACCGCCGCGAACACGGCCAAGCCCAAAGCCGATCCACCACCGAGAATATAGGCGAGGATGCACAGGCCATCGAGCCAGCTGAATACATCGTTGGCCGCTGGGTAATGCGTGAGCAGCCACCAGGGCGCGTTATCGTTCAGCAGCATGAAGGAGTCGCGCTCGATCAGCCAGGTGGCGGCAGCGGTTTTCATCTGCACGAAGAAGCGGCTGGACGACCATTGGAAAGCAGCGGTGGCAATGCCGATCACGCCAAAGATCAGCGTCAGCACTTCGCCGCGCCCAGCCTCCTTATTGCCGCGCGCCAGAATCTCGGCGGCCGGACTGCGTGCCGCCAGCTGCACCGCGCCGCGATAGCCGCTGCAACGCCCGCAGGCATGGCAGGCCGACGCACTCTTCATGTGGCGGATATCGATCAGCGGTGCGCAATTGACCATCGGTTTGCGGCTGGTATCGCGCTGCCAAGCCTCTTCGCTGACACGGAAATGCACGGGCGCGATTTTCGCCAGCAGTGCGAACACGCCGCTGGCCGGACACAGATAGCGGCACCAGACGCGCTTGCCCTTGCCATACACGAAGCCGACGGCGACCGCCACCACGGTGGAACCGCCCAGCACCAGCAAGGCCGCCTGCGGATACTCGTAGACGCTGACCAGCTGTCCATACACGGTGGTGCAGACGAAAGCCGTGAACGGCCAGCCGCCCCAGCGCATCCAGCGCGGAATCGAGCGCCCCAGGCCATGCCTGCTCGCCAGTTCGGTCAGCGCGCCTTCGGGACAGAAGACGCCGCACCATGCGCGCCCAAACAGCATGGTGGCCAGCATCACGAAGGGCCACCAGATGCCCCAGAACATGAACTGCGCGAACAGGCGCAGATTCGAATACAGATGCGCGTCCTGGTCCGGAATCGGCATGAAGGCCGGCACCACCAGCAGCACCAGATAGAAGACGATCACGCACCACTGCAGCGCGAGAATGGTCCCGCGCCGGCGCGCCATCGCGTCGCCAAGACGCGCCAGCATGCCGGCCCTGGGTGCGGCCATCAGCTCCACCTCACGCATTGCGCTTCAATCGCCTTTGCACCCGCAGCACCGCAAGCCAGAACACCACATACACGATGGCCAGCATCAGCGATGGACGCGCGCGGTAGCCGGTGAAGGCCGACAGCAAGGCGCCGGAAGGACTGCTGTCGTCGAGCAGCAGCGAGGTATCCCACAGCGGATCGACCAGCGGCGGCAAGGCGCCCATGCCGATCAGGCGGTCCGTTCCGGCAGCCAGCAGCGCCACCGCAAACAGCAGCAGCAGCAGGCCGCTGACGCGAAAGAAGTTGCGGTAATTGAGCATGCCCAGGCCACGGTTGACGATCCAGGCGGTGATCCCTGCGAGGAGAACGCCCGCGCCAAAAGCGATGGCGCTGCCGGCCGGATCATCCATCTGCATCCCGTACAGGAAGATCACGGTTTCCGCGCCCTCGCGCGCCACCGCCAGCGCGGCGACGACGGCCACGCCGAGGACGCCGAGCTTTTCGGACGCCTGCGCCAGCTCGCGTTCCAGGCCTTGCCGCATATGGCGGCCATGTTTCTGCATCCACAGCACCATCTGCACGATCAGCAGCGCAGCCAGGAACAGCATCGCCGTCTGGAACCACTCCAGCGCCTCGCCGGCCAGCTCGCCCTGCACCGCCAGCATGGTCCAGCCCAGCAGACCGGCCAGCGCAATGCCCGCCACGACGCCGCCCCACAGCGCGCGCAGGCCAACCGCACCCTGAGGATTACTCTTCAGCCAAGCGTAGAGGATGCCGATGATCAGCATGGCCTCCACGCTTTCGCGCCAGACGATAAAGAGGGAACTCAGCATGAATACTCCTTACTTCGCAACGATGCGTCCCTGCGCCGTCGCCGGGTGGAACTCGCCAAAGAATTTATACGTGCCGGGTTTGAGCGGCTGGAAGATCAGGAAGCTCGACGCGCCAGGCGCCAGCACCTTCTCCTTGCGCAGCTCCACGCTTTCGAACTCCTCGGCGCCCGGTCCCTCGTTCTTCACCAGCAAACGGAACTTGGTATTGGCCGGCACCTCGATCGTCTCCGGCAGGAAGCGCCCGGCGCGCATCACCAGGGTGAAGGTCGGCATTTCTTCCGCCTGCACCGGCACGGCGCCCAGGATGCCCAGCACGGCCAGCAAAGGCAGCAGAGGCAACAGCAAGTGGCGAATCATCTGCATGGCGGGCCTCAATAAGTCAGCTGGGCGCGCACGCCAAGGATTCTCATCGCATCCGCGCCGCGCTCGCCGCCAGGATGGCCGATGTACTGGATATTGGGCGACAGCTCGAACTGCTTGTTGATGCGGTAGCGGTAATACAGCTCGGCCACCTGCTCGCCGCTGCCGGCGTCATTGAAGCTGCGGCTGTTCTTCAACAGGCCGAAGGCCAGACCCAGACTGTCGGCGCCACGGTCCCAGTAGGAACCATTGAGTTCCGCGCCCAAGGTCAGCGCGCGGTTGAAGCGCACATTGCCCTTCACCTGATGGCCATAGCGGCCGAACAGGGTCACGCCATCGCCGACACGCTGGTCGGCCGAAATGCCCCAGCCGGTATGCACTTCCGGCTCGACGATGCTTTCGTCGAAGTGGGCCGCCTGCGGATTACGCCAGGCATAGACGCGGTAGTTGCCCGCCAGGCCGCCAAAGAAGCGCTGCTCGGTTTCCGCCTGCACCATCACCATCGGCTGCGCCAGGCTGTGTTCATAGTTAGCACCGCGCTTGCCCGCGCCGAAGACGCCAAGCGAAAGGCGCCACGGCTGCTGCTTATCCTGCACGTTGTAGTAGGACAGGCGCATGCCCGGCGCAAAGCCGTTGCCGTCAACGCCGATATCATGGCCCGCATCGAGCAAAGGATTGTGGACGAAGGCCGCGTTCATGAACTGGCGCGTTTCATCGCCCGCAGCGCCGTTCTGGTCGAAGAAGACGAAGGGATCCATCTTGCCGAAATTGACTTCCAGCCTCTCCTTGGAACGCGGCGCGAAACCGCCGAACGGCAGCGGAATATCGGCCTGATACCAGGCTTGCGCCAGCATCGCCGCCGAGTCGTCGTTGGGCAGACTGGCCAGGCGGAAGGCGGTGGCGTTCGGCGCGGAATACGTGGACAGATGTTCGTTCAGACCGGAACCCTGGCCGAGGCGGAATTGCGCGAACACCTTATGTTTGATATCGCCGATCGCTTCCAGCGGCAGGCTGACATAGCCGTCGCCGCGATAATTGAGCTGGCTGCCCGCCTTGGCGTTTTTCTGTACCACGGTGGTCAGGCTCAGGCCAGCGCTGATGCCATCGAGCGCATCGACCTTGCGCGCGGCGGCGAGCATGCCCTGGGCCTGGGACTCGATCGCTTTCAAGCGCATGGTCAGCTCAGGCTCTTTCTCGCTGATCGCATCCGTCTCCAGGCTGCGCGCCAGGCTTTCCTGCTGCTTCTCCAGCACCTGCACGCGTTCTTCGACATTGCTGGCCGCGCTTTGCGGCGCATGCGCCGTGCGCAGTTCGCGCTCCAGTTCCGTGTTGCGCTGCTCCAGACGTTCAACCCTCTGGCTCAGTTTTTCCAGCAGCTTGATTAATTCAGCCTGCGAAGGCGCCGCCTGGGCGCCGGCAGTGGCGCACAGCAGGGCAGCGCCCAGCGCTAGCGCCTTAGGCGTGGACAAGGGGAAGGTGCGGCGCATCGCTCAATATCCTCCCTTCTTACCGATGCCGGCATAGGTGAAGTCGTACTCCACCACGAAGGGCTTGAACCATGGACGCACGCCGGTCAGGCGGTCGGTATGGCGGCCGAAGTGCGCATGCTTGTTTTCGCTCGGCGGCAGGATGGTGTATTTGACGTGGTATTTGCCCGGGCCGAACAGCTTGACGTTGTCGCCGTAGTGGGCGCCGTCGTTGGCCACCATCGGCATGAAATCGCCGGCGATCTTGTCGTTGCTGCCAGCCTTGCTCACTTCGTACTTCACCAGCAGGTAAGGGATCCAGGCGCCCTCCTCGAAGCCATTCGGATTGCCGCTCAGCGCGCGCACATCGGCCTCGATATGGATGTCCGACTCCTCCGCCTTGCGCATCATGCCGTCCGGCTCCATCACGACCGGCTGCAGATACACGGCAGAGATTTCCATACCAAAGCGCTGCTGCGGCGCGCCGATCGGATATTCGACGGCGTTGGCGCTGAAACTGGAAACTGCGGCGAGGACAGCGAGCGTGGCTTTAAGCGGCGTGAAAAAACGGGCGGAAGATAGCATGGCGGGGAATCCCTTTGTTGTTGTAGAAGTTCGATGCCGCGCCAAGCTCTGCTTGTCGCTTACAAAGAAAGACCAACATGCTATTACAAATGAGAATCATTCTCACTTGATGAAAATCAAGGTTTTAAAAAATTAATGGTAACAAGCTAGCTACCACCGCCTCAGCTGACATGGTGACTGCCGTGGTCTAATTTGCCCGGACACCTCAATAGGTGGAAAATCCACTATCTGAGGAGTTAAAGCATGACGACAAGAAAACGTAAAACATTTG
>NZ_JACHXD010000020.1 GCF_014191875.1 Pseudoduganella violacea | reverse complement strand
CCTGCCATTGCGCCAGCGTTCCAGCGCCATCTCGGCCAGCGCCGTCACCAGGAAGCTGCAATGCAGTTCCTGCCGCTCCCACCATTCCAGCAGCAGCAGCGGATCGCCCGCCGCAGCGGCCGGGGCCAGCGCCAGTGTGGCGCCCATGCACAGCGGCGGCCAGACTTCCCAGGTGCAGGCGTCGAAGGCGATGCCCGCTGTGCTGGACGACCGCTCGCCCAAGGCCAGCGGGAAGCGCTCGCAATGCCAGCCGGTCAGGTTGGCCAGATTGCGGTGTTCCACCATCACGCCTTTCGGCCGGCCGGTCGAACCCGAAGTGTAGATCACATAGGCCAGATGCGTGGCGTCCAGACCTGCCGGCGCGGGATTGTCGGTGGACTTGGCCTGCCATGCCGGCGCGGGATCGTCCAGTTCCAGCACGGTCGCCGTCATCAGCGCGCGGCTGGCCGGCAGCAATTCCTGCAGCGAGGACTGGGTCAGCACCACGCGCGGCCGGCTGTCGTCGAGCATGAAGGCCAGCCGCTCGGACGGATACTGCGGATCGAGCGGCACATACGCGCCACCCGCCTTCAGCGTGGCCAGCATGCCCAGTACCAGCGGCGCACCGCGTTCGAGCACCAGCGCCACCCGCGTGTCGGCTTTCACGCCGAGGCCGATCAAATGATGCGCCAGACGGTTGGCGCCCTCGTTGAGCCGCTGGTAGCTCCAGCTTTCGCCTTCCGTTTCGAGCGCCACCGCATCCGGCGTCCGTGCCGCGCGCTGCTCGAACTGGCGGTGCGCGAACTGCTCCGGGTAGCTGCGCTGGGTGGCGTTCCATTGCACCAGCGATTGCCGTTCTTCTTCGGCGATCACGCTCATGCGCCAGGCTGGCGTATCGGGAGCGCGCTCCAGCGCATCCGCCAACTGATCCAATGCGCGCAACATATAGCCGCAGACGCGATTCGCATCGACCGGCAGCGTGATCAGGGAACTCAGTTTGAAGTCCTGTTCCAGATCGTCCACCCTCAAGCTGAAGGGATAGTTGCTCAATTCCCGGATCGGCAGCATGCGGACGCCGTCGCCCCACTCTTTCCCTTCCCCGGCCTGAACGGCCGCCGCGCTATGGCGATAATTCAGCAAGGAGGAGAATGGCGGCACGCCCTTGGCCAGACCAGTGCAACGCTGCGCCAGGCTGAGTGGCGCATCTTCATGCCATACCAATTGCGCCAGCGCGGCGTGGATGGCGCGCACGTCCTGCGCCACACCGCCTTCGCCGAAACGGATGCGCACCGGCAGCGTATTGACGAACAGGCCCATGGTGCGCTCCGCATCCACACCGCCATGCATGCGGCCGAACAGCACGGTGCCAAAGACCACGTCGTCGCGGCCGGAACACTGGGCCAGCACCCGTGCCCATGCCCAGTGGAACAGGCTGGCGACACCGACGCCTTGCTCGCTGGCCTGACGCCGCAGGCGTTGCGACAACGATTTTCCGGTATGCCGCTCTGCCTCGCGGATAGCGCTGCCGTCGCCACGCACATCGAGCAGGCCGAAAGGCGCCGTCGGCTCGTCGACATCGCCCAATATGCCGCGGAAGAAGGCTTCATGTTCCTGCATCCGGCCTGGCTGGCGCGTGCGCGCCACGAAATGGCGGAAAGGTATCGCCTCGGGCAAGTCTTGCCCACGCCCAGCCTGGATCGCCGCCACTTCCTGGAACAGCAGCGACAGCGCGGCATGGTCCACCACCATATGATGCAGCAGCAGTTGCAGCAGCCAGCGCCCTGCAACAGGATCGAAAGCCGCGCAGCCGCGCATCAGCGGGGCCTGCCGCACATCAAGGCGCACGCGGCGTGGATCACTGTGTTTGTCCAGTTCAGCCAACGTATCTTCGCCCGACAATTCCGGGAAAAGGATTTCAACCCTGGCCTCGCGCCACACCACCTGCACCGGTTCGGCCAAACCTTCCCACAGGACGGCGGTACGCAGCGCATCATGCCGCGCCACGGTCCGCTGCAGAGCTGCGATGAAACCGTCCAGCCGCGCGCGCGTGTCGAAAATCCAGGTATTCACCAGCAGATAAGGGTCGCCTTGCGCCTGCAGCAGGTGATGGAACAATATGCCTTCCTGCAAGGGCGCCAGCGGATAGATATCCTGAATATTGGCGGCGCCACCCGGAACAGTGGCGACAATGCGCGCGATCTGCGCTTCGTCGAGCCGCAGCAGCGGCAGCATCTGCGGCGTGATCGTCACGCAGCCTAGGGGAATCGTGTACGAGACGGCCGGCGCTGCAATAGCCGGCGGTCCGCCCTCGTCCACCGCGCGCGCCAGGGCCGCCAGTGTAGGATGCGAGAACAGCACGCGGCTGTCCACATGCAATTGTTCATGCCGCATGCGTTCAACCAGATGCAACGCCAGCAAGGAGTGTCCGCCCAGTTCGAAGAAGTGATCCTGCCGGCCCACCCTTTCCAGCTGCAGCAGTTCGGTCCAGATACGCGCCAGCGCCGTCTCGGTCACACCTTGCGGCGCTTCGTAGCCGCGCCGCGCGTAGGCTGCGTCCTCCGGCGCGGGCAAGGCCCGCTTGTCGATCTTGCCATTCAACGTCAGCGGCAATGCGTCCAGGTGCATATAGGCCGCCGGCACCATATAGTCGGGCAGCTGGCGCGACAAGGCTTCACGCAAGCGCTGCGAATCGACCTCTCCGCCGGAAGCCACCAGATACGCCACCAGGCGCCGGTCGCCCGGACGGTCCTCGCGCACCAGCACCACCGCCTCGCGCACGCCGGGCTGGCGCAGCAGCTGGCTCTCGATCTCGCCCAGTTCAATGCGCAGGCCACGCAGCTTCACCTGCTGATCGTTTCGGCCCAGGAATTCAATGCTGCCATCGGCCAGCCAGCGTCCCAGGTCACCGGTCCTGTACATGCGCGCATCCGCCGTCCCGGCAAAGTGATCGGGCAGGAAGCGTTCGCGCGTCAGTGTTTCCTGATTCAGATAGCCGCGCGCCACCCCGGCCCCGCCGACGAAAATCTCGCCTGGCGCGCCGGGGGGCGCCAGCTGTCCGAAGCGGTCCAGAATATATATGGCGGTATTGGCCAGCGGCCGGCCTATATGCTTGACCTTGTCTTGCGGCAGGCTGCGGCCGGAGGTCACCAGAATCGTGGCCTCGGTCGGGCCGTAGTTGTTGATGACATCAAAAGGCAGGTCCGCATCCGGCGCCATTTTTTGCTGTTCGCCGCCGATCAGCAAGGTGCGCAGGCTGCGCTGAATGCGGCTCTCGCCATGCCGCATGCGCTCCAGCGCCATCTCGGCCAGGGCCGTGGTCAGGAAGCTCGTTTGCAGGTCCTGCTGCTGCCACCACTCAAGCAGGCGCAATGCGTCGCCTGCGGTATCGGCCGGCGCCAGCACCAGCGTCGCGCCCATGCACAGCGGCGGCCATACCTCCCAGCTGCTGGCATCGAAAGCCACGCCCGACAAGGCGGACGAACGCTCTCCCGGCACCAAAGGCAGGTGCTCGCAATGCCAGCTGACGACATTTGTCAGCCCGCGATGCTCTATCTGCGCGCCTTTCGGCATGCCGGTCGACCCGGACGTATACAGCACGTACGCCAGATGCCCGGGCTGCAAGCCGACCTCGCCGCGTGCCGGATTGGTCACGGACTGCTCACGCCAGGGCGCATACGGGTCGGCCAGATCGAGCACCGGCCGCTCCTTCAGCAACGGCCGCAGATGCGGCTGGGTCAGCACCAGGAGCGGAGCGGCATCCGCCAGCATATGGTCGATACGCTCCTGGGGCCATGCAGGATCGAGCGGCGTATAGGCGGCGCCCGCCTTCAGCACCGCCAACATGGCGACCACCATCTCAAGGCTGCGCTCCAGGAACAAGGCAACCAGCGCGTCGGGGCGCGCGCCTTGCTTTCGCAAGTGATGGGCCAGACGATTGGCCTCTTCGTTCAGGGCGCGATAGCTCAGGCACTGCCCGCCATATTCAACGGCGATGGCGTCTGGCGTCCACTTTGCCTGGTGTTCGAACAACTCATGCACGCCAAGGTGCAGGGGATAGTTGCGGCGCTCGCCATTCCAGGCCGACAGCAGCCGCTGTCTTTCCGCCGTCTCCATCAGGGGCAGCGCAGCCAACGCGATCTGATCCTGCCCGGCAGCCGCCCGCGCCAGAATCCCCAGCCGGCGGCGCAGCGCGTCCGCTTCAGCGGCCGGGATGCGGCGGCTATCCCAGTGGAAGGCAAGGCGCATGCCGCTTGTGGCCTCATCTTCCGTCTCGCCATATAGCGCCATGACAAGTGGCGCCTGCTCCGGCAGCATCTGCGTCATAGCGGGCGCGCTACCGGCGGCGGCGTAGGCCTCCGTCATCAGCACGGCGTCGTAAAGAGCGCCTTCGCGGCCCTGCCCGCGCAATAGCTGCGCCACGGGATAGCGCGCATGTGCGGCGCACAGCTGCAGCTCATCGCGGACACGCAGCATATTTCGCGCCGTATCGCTCTCCCAGGCCAGTTGCGCGGTGAGCGGCAACACCGCGCGTATGCGCCGTGCCGCTTCACTCTCAACATCCCCCCAGGCATCCGCGATGCCGAGCCGGATCTCGCCGTCGCAAGTACAGCAGCGCGCCAGACAGGCAGCGACTACCGTCAGCCAGAAATCACGCACCGTGCATTGCTGTTCTCGCGCCAGCACACGGATGCGCCGTGCAAGTCCGGCGTCGATTTCCCAGGACTGCGATGGAGCGGCGGCGATGTCGTCGTCCGCCAGCTTCTTGTCGAAAAGGGACGCCGCCGGTTCCGGCAAGCGCCGACGCCAGAACGCTTCATCGCCTTCGCGAGCGGCCGGCGCAGGGTACTCCTGCTCAGAGAGGGAGACGATCGTTGCCGGGGAAGGATCTTGCCCAGCTTTTCCGTAGATACCAGTCATTTAACTCCTCCAAAAGCGAATGCTGAATGCTGCCCGGAGACGCCTGGGTCAGGAATGCATCCTGGCGCCGGCGTTTATGTCTATAAATGCGGGAAAATTGCTACAAGAAAAACAACTGAGAATCCCATAAAGACCAGGGATGTGAAATCGCAATATGTCTGCCGGCGATCAATTAACTTGCATAATAATTGTTTTCACCGGCATGCATACCACTTTCCAATACATGCACTTTGAAATTTTCCAATTAGCAATCAATCAATGTTTTCATTTCTAACGAGCGCAAGCGTAAAACAAAACCGATGGCTTGTCATTTGTTTTTTTAAAAATTTGAATTGATGCGTGATTAAAAAAATTCAATGTGAATTGATAGAATACAAATAAAATTTCCTAGCAATAAAATACCAAGCGATATCATCCAGGACAAATCCATGCCCTTCAAACCGTGCGCTCATCTGACAGGAAAAGTGATATGTACAGCATCGTCGCGCCGATGGCAAAACCTGCTTAAATTGAGAGATTTATTATCGTAGTCACCGCCACCCATTTAATATAAATAGTCACTCAAAATAGCCAAGGGAAATTAACATCTTTCCAAATGAGATGACTCAAACGCTGCCTCTGCATTTTCGCCTCGCTAAATGCCGAGATAATATACGGACAAAATTAGGGCATAAAAAAAACCCGGAATATTTCCGGGGTTTTCAGCCGGGTTTAGACCCAGCAAGCATGCTCTGGATTTCTTGCGCTTTACACGATGACGTCATCGTCCGCCTGGCCGTCGACGCGCGGTGCCTGGCCGCGCAGCACAGAATTGCCGTTGTTGTAGAGCACCCGCTGGTCGACCGGCACCGGTTCCTGCCAGTGCGCGGCGGCCATCTCGCCGTTCAGGCCATACACCGCCAGCGCATTGGCGTACACCACCTGGTGGATCACATCGGCCGGCAGGCCGCGCCTGGCCATCAGGCGCGCCGACTTGGCCACCGCCAGCGGATCGGAAACACCCCAGTCGCAGGCGGAATCGACAATGATGCGTTCCGGACCATGGCGCGCCACGATCTCGCTCAAGCGCTCATTGCCCATCTTGGTCGAGGGGTAGATGGTGAAGGCGCACCAGTAGCCGCGCGCCAGCACCTCGTCCACCGTTTCTTCATTGTTATGATCGATCACGCAGCGCGCCGGGTCGAAGCCGCATTCTTCCAGCACATTCATGGTGCGCGTCGTGCCTTGCTTCTTGTCGCGGTGCGGCGTGTGGATCATGATCGGCAGATCGAATTCCTTGGCCAGCTCGATCTGTGCCCGCAGCGCGCGGTCTTCGGCCGGGGTCTGCTCGTCGTAGCCGATTTCGCCCAGCGCCACCACGCCTTCCTTACCCAGATAGCGCGGCAGCACATCGAGCACGGCATCGGCCAGCGCCGCGTTGTTCGCTTCCTTGGGATTGAGGCCGATGGCGCAGTAATGGCGGATGCCGAACTGCCCCGCGCGATAGCGCTCAAAGCCGGTAATGGTGGAGAAGTAGTCGATAAAGCTGCCAACGCTGGTGCGCAGTTGCCCCAACCAGAAGGCCGGCTCGATCACGGCCACGATGCCGGCACGCGCCATCGCCTCGTAATCGTCGGTGGTGCGGGCGATCATATGGGCGTGCGGATCGATCAGCATGCCGCTGCCGCCCGCGGGCAAGCGCGCCGCCGCATGGCGCGCCTGCGCCATGCGGCCGGCATCGGCCACCAGCTGCGCCAGCATGGATGGGGTCAGCGTGCCGCCGCAACAGGGACATGCCACGCTGCGCTCGCCGAACATTTCCTCGATGGTGGCGGCGTCCGGCGCCGCGACACCGCCATTGCTTGGAATGGGCATGGCGCCTCCTATTCGTTGGTTGTATGGGGACAGCAATCGGACCAGGACAGTTGCGCCGCCCGCGCCTCCAGCCCCTGGCGCCGGCACTCGTCGCGCAGCAGCGTGGCGTCGGCGCCGCCGGCTGCCCGCAAACTCAAGACCACAGCCAGGCGTTCCATTTCCGCGCCGCTTTCCAGCACGCGCAGCATGGCGGCATGGCCCCGGCCATCGGCATGCGGCGCAACGCAGCGCCACAGCTCGGGACTAATCGTCCGTCCTGCCGCCCAGCGTTCATGCGCCAGGTCGAGCAGCATCTGCGCCAGCGCCGGATTGGCGCGCCGCTCCAATCCCTGCACAGGCCATAGCGGGCTGTCGAGAAAGAAGCTCTTCACCACCATTTGGTTCCAGGCCCCCTCATCGAAATGCTCCACCGGGTAAGGGTTGCGATGGGCGATGGCTTCGTACACCGGACGCATGCTGGAGCGCACCGCCTCGCGCGCCCGGTGCTCGATGGCTTCGGCCGCTGGATACAGGGGAAAGCCGCGATACAACGCGATAGCCTCATTGATTTCGGCCGTATCGGCCAGCGCATCGAGACGCTGCGCGAAGTTCGCCTCTTGCCCGCCATAGGCCGCCAGAACGAAGGCGATACGCGCCGCCTGGTCGATGCGCCAGTCGCCCGGCTCCAGACCGGGTCGCAGACGGCCAGCCTGGGCCAGTTCGGACGCGTTCAATTGCAGCGCGTCCCGCCCCAGTCGGCGCGGCGCCTGGCCCAGGGCGCGTGCCAGCACGGCCGCGCCATCTTGGCCCATCAACGCTTCCAGCTGGCCGCCAAACCAGACCAGCGCTGCGTTGGGCAGGCGCGCGCGCAGCCAGCCGTCGAGCATGACGATGGCGGCGCCGCTGCGCTGCCCTGAATCGGTAGCGGTATTCATGATGCTCTCCTCAAGTACCGGGAATCACGCGCTGCAGCAGGCGGGTCGCGCCATACGCTGTCACGCAGGCCGCCAGCAGCGGCAAGGGCGCGCCGGCCGCGGCCAGGATCAGACCGTCGAGCAGGGAGATGGCGGCAATCAGTTGCGCCACCGCTCGTCCCACATCGCCGCGCGCCGCACGGCGGCGCAGCAGGCGCACGGCCAGCACATCGGCTACCAGCAGAACCAGCAGCATTGCGGCGGCGGCCATATCCAGCGCGGCCGGCGCATAGGCCAACGGCGCAATGGCCAGCACGGCCAGCGGCCAAAGCCTCTCCATACGGTCCAGGCTTTCCTGTTTGGCGGCGTACGTCAGGCCCGCCACATGGGCCAGCACGGCCAGGCCGGCCGCCGCCAGCGCCGCGCCGGGCAGCTGCTGCGGCGCGGCGGCCGCCGCCCCAGCCGCCAGATACACCAGCGCGCGGCACACGCCCATCACCAGGGGGCTGGCCGGATTGCCTTTGTGCCAAACGTCATACAGCAGGATGCAGGCCGCCAGCGCGCAGCCGCTCAGAACGGGCGCTGCGCCACACAAGGCTAGGCCAAACAAGCCCAGTGCCAGCAGTGCGAAACCGGTGCAGAACACCGCAGCGGCGCTAATCTCGCCCGCCGGAATCGGGCGGCTGGGACGCTCGCGCGCATCGATGGCGCGGTCGAAGGCATCGTTCAAATACATGCCGGCCAGATAAAAGGCCGAGATGGCGGCCATCACCAGCGCCGTACGCGGCTGGAAGGCCGCCGCGCCGCCACCACCCAGCACCGTCCCGGCCAGCACATTGGTCCAGACCGTGGGCAGATTCGAAACCCGTCCCAGACGCAGATAGACGCCTAGGGCCGGCGCTTTACGGATCAGGGTATTCATGCTCGCAATTCCTCGATAATGAAAGCCAGCTCGCGCGCGATCGCCGCCGCTTTGGACACGGGGCGGAAGGCCGACGGCAACACATCCCAGGTATAAGTCTCGACCTCCAGCAACGGCACGTGCGCCATGGCAGGCAAGGCCGCCAACGCCGCCCGCAACTGCGTCTGGGTGGACCCAAAAGCGCCTCCGGCTGCCAGGAACACCGGCACATGGCAATGGATGCGCCATTCGCCCCGTGCCTGGCCACGCGCGAAAGCGGCTAGCGCTTCGGGCAGGTCGCCGTAATGCTGCAGGCCCTGGCCTTGCACCACGACCTGATGCAGATAGACGCCCTGCTCCAGCCCCGCCAGCGCGGGCAGCAGGTCGGCCCGCATGGCCGGTATGCGCAGGGCGCTGGACAGCTGCATCTTGGGCACGGCGATGCCCGCCGCCGCCAGCCGGGCCAGGGCATAGGCTGGCTCCTCGAAACCGACCGCCGCGTGGCAGACGTCATAGCAGATGCCGAGATGACGGCGGGTCAGCGCCTCGGCCTGCGCCACGCTCACGCCGGCCAGGCCGGCGAGCCGGGTACAGGCTTGCGCGTTCAGCAGATGGCGCTGGAAGAAATCCAGCACGTCGTCGGTGTTTTCCAGCAGGCAGGCAGGTTCCGGCTCCAGCGCCAGGACCACGCGCCGGCCGCTCGATGCTTCCAGGTCGCGCAGCATGATGACAGCCTGCTGCATCTGGCGCGCCATCAGGCCGATGCCGTCGGCATCCAGGCCATGGCGCCAACCGCCAGGGACAGTGGAAATACTGCCCGTTTCGCCGGGCGCCAGCAGGCGCGCCAGAATGCGCGCCGCGCTGGCCGTATAGTCCAGGCGTTCCGCGCTGCGCCAATCGGGCTGATAGACCTTCTCCTTGACGCGCGCGCCATGAAACTGGCCGTAAGGGAAGGCGTTGATGGTGGAAACATAGGCATGCAGGCGGTCCAATTGCGATTGAAAGGCGGACAATGCCTCCTCCGTATCCAACGCCGCCACCGCCTGGGCCGACAGGCGCAAGCCGATGCCGAAGGCCTGGCCCGGCGCCAGCAGCCCGCCTTGCTCCAGCGCGGCGCGCACTGCCGGGATATATTCGTCCAGGCTGGCGCTCACCTCCGGCCAGCTTTCTCCCGCGTGGATATTGCTGCAATAGCACAGCGTCGTCAGGTCCGAACCCACGCTCATGCGCATGCCAGTTCCCCTTCCCGTTCCTGCAGCCAGGCGGCGGCGGAGAGCACCAGGCGCGGGTCCATGGCATGCGCCTCCACCCCTTCGCCAATGGCCGCCAGCAGCGTGACGCTGAGTTCCCCGCCCAAATGCTCGCGGAATTCGTCCAGCCCCGCCAGCACAGCCAGGCCGCCCTGCGCCGTGCGCGCCAGCAGCAGCGGGTGCCACAGGCGGAAGCCCAGTTGCGCCAACAGATGGTGAATGCGCAGCTCCGCGCCCGGCGCCAGCAAGCCGGCCAGCACGGAATACCGCGCGTCGAGCGCGATGCCGACGGCGACCGCTTCACCATGCGACAGCGCATGCCCGCTCAAGCGCTCCAGCTTATGCGCCGCCCAGTGGCCGAAATCGAGCGGCCGCGCCGAGCCGCGCTCGAAGGGGTCGCCGCCCCGGCTGATCTGCCGCATATGCAGTTCGGCGCTGCGCCGGATCAGGGAGGCCAGCGGCGCAGCATGGCCGGCCGCCAGCGCCGGCGCGTCGTCCTCGATATCGCAAAAGAACTGGCGGTCGCGTATCAACGCCACCTTCACCGCTTCGGCCAGGCCGGCGCGCTTCTCGCGCAAGGGCAGCAGATCGATGAAGGCGGCGTCGTTGATCACGCCCCAGGGCGGGCTGAAGGTGCCGACCAGATTCTTCTGGCCGTGCCAGTTCAGCGCATTCTTGACGCCGACCCCGCTGTCGCCCTGGGCCAGCACCGTGCTGGGAAAGCGGATATGGCGCACGCCGCGATGGAAGATGGCGGCGGCATAGCCCACCGCATCGAGCACCGCGCCGCCGCCGATGGCCACTGCATAAGAGTGGCGGTCGATGCGGCGCGCCGCCAGCGCCGCCAGCAGGCTTTCCAGTAGACGCGGATCGTTCTTGCAGACCTCGCCGCCAGGCACGCCCACCACCTCGCCCGCCAGCTCGATGCCGTCGGCATGGGCCGCCGCATACGCCGCGATGCACGCCGGCAGCGCGGGCTGCGCCTGCAGCAACCCGGCGTCGGCAAACACCGCCATGCGGTGCCGCTTCTGCGGTTCGCGCAGGGCCAGCAGACGCCGCAGGTTCGGATTGGCGGGATCGAAAGCGTCGCGCGTGAAGATCAGCGGCAGCACGTATTCGACACTGAAGCCGTGCTGCTGCCACTCCTGCCCATCGGCGGCGTCCGCCGCCTTCAATTGGCCTCCTGCCCGATCCTGGGCTGGACGCGCGTCAGCATGAAGGGCGGCGCCGCAATGCGGTTGGGATGCCCCGCACCGGCCGGATTGCGCGTCACCTGCTGCGCCACCAGCTTCATTTCATACATCAGGCCGAGCGCGTCGTTGAGCTTATTCGGTTCGCCGTGGAAGACGGTGTCCAGGGTTTCCAACAGCCGCATATAACTGCCGTAGAACTGCTGGCCGGCGTAGAAGGCGGCGCTGCCATTCTCGTAGTCGCTCAGCGCGGCGTTCGGCAGCAGGTCGAATACCATGCTCTCCTCCAGCGGCACCGGCTCGCCCGTATACGACCAGCCGGACGGCGCGGACGGGTTCTCGACCAGGCGCTTGTTGTGGAAGATTTCGCCGAACTTGAAGTAATGGGCATAGGCCCCATCGGTACTGTCGATAGGGGTGAAGCCTTCGCCCTCCTGGGCGCCCTCGCCCTGCACCACGATCACGCCGAGGGCCGCCTCGGCCGAGGCCAGGTCGCTCACCTTGCCGTCATAATGCTCGCTGCGCGCGAGCCGGGAGATCGGCGGGAACCAGCGGCTGACATCGACCTGCTCTTCCAGCTTCGGCTCGGCGAACACCGGTGCGCCGCTGTCCACCAGGCGCGCCAGCGCCTCGGCGATGGCCTGGTAAAAGTCGCCGATCGAGGCGTATTCGCCGGGAACGCTGGCCGGTGGCGTGGACACGTCCTCGCCCGGCAGCACGCCGTCGTAGTCCGGCTTCTCGATGGCCATGAAGACCGACTCGGTCTGCTCCGGCGTCAAGGCCTTGAGCGAGACCTGCAGGCCGTCGTTGATATTCAGCGGCAGCGGCCCCGGATAGTACAGTCCCTTGCCGGCCGCCGTGATTTCGGGCCGGCCGCCAATGGCGATCAAGGTATTGCAGACCAGGGTCATATGCAGCATTTCTTCCACCACCACCGACTGCACCAGGGCGCCGGCTTCCCGGTTGGCGTTCTGCTTGAGCGAGAACAGGCCGGTCAGATACACGGGGATGGTAGCCAGTTCCAGCTGGATGGCGCTGGCCAGGGCGCTCTGCACCTGGTCAACGCTCTCGGCGCGCCGCAGCGCCTTAATGTGTTTTTCGCTAATCCGCATCATGGCAGGGTTTTCCTCAATGTTGGATGGTCAGGACTGGATGGGCTCAGGGATTGGGGCCGCGCGATTTGCCCGGCAGGTCGCTCACCGGCGCGGCGCGGCTGTCCTGCGGCCGCAGGGCGGCGCCGCCGCGCGTGGGGCAGCGCTTGCCGAACATATGCAGCAGGGAGGGCGGCCGGCCCTGGCTCTCCAGCACCTGGTCGAAGTAGCGGATCAGCATGGCGCGCTTGGCCGAGGACAGGTCGCGCGTGACCGGCATCTGGTCGGGATCGTTGATGTCCTTGTCGAGCACAAAGCGCATGATGAAGGCGTTGGCGTCGGCCTGGGCCTGTTGCGAAAAGTCGAACAGGCCCTGGCTCATCACCGGATACAGGTTGGCGTACTGCTGGAGGATGGGCTGCACATCGTTCCAGGCCGGATTCGGGCAAGGCGGCACGCTGCTGAACACCAGCACGGCGAACTTGTCGAAATTCTGCTGCAAGGCCGGATCGCTGCCGCTGAAATTATAGGAAATCGTATACAGCTGGCCATCGATGTACTCGCGCGGATGGTCCATCACTTCCGGTCCCTGCAGGCAGACATCGGCGCGGCCCTTGCTGTCGGTGACCGGCAGCGGCGGATGGAATTGGACGGCAAAGGACGGCACGTTATTCACCGGCAGCAGCGCCCTGGGTGTCGTGCCGGGAGGCTGGCTGACCGGCGTGTTGTCCATATCGGTGACCGGCGCCGCCGTCCAGAAATTAATCTGCTGATTGGCCAGCGGCTGGCCGTAGCGCGCCGCATACAGCGTGGTGCCGGCGTGGTTGGTACTGCTATCGTTCGGATCGAGGCGGAAGACGAAATGCTCGGGCCGGATTTCCAGGCCCAGCAGGCTTTCGCGGATCGCCACCACGGATTGCCCATCCTGATTGGGACCGCTGAGCAGGGCAAAGGGCAGCTCGTCCATCACGGCGCGCACATTCTCCGGCAGCGGCACCTGCTGGATGCCGCCCCAATTCCATTGCACGTGGTCGGACTGTGCCAGTTCGGCCAGCGGATAGTAGGCGTCGGCACCGATCAGCGCATCCTGCGCCGTCAGCGGATCTTTGAGCAGGGCTATCTGCATCGGGCCCAGGTGCTTGATCAAATAATGGTCGGCCAGGGGCAAGGCATTGCTCAAGTCCAGGTTCAGCAAGCCTTTCTGGTCCACGGCGGCGCTGAAGCAAGCGATATTCTGGGTGCTGGCAAGGTCGCCGGCCCCATTGCGCGTGGTCGGCATGAAGCGCCGCCCCAGAATGAAGGAACGCGGCTCGTCCGCCAGCACCGGGCCAATCGCCCCGATCAACTTACCGTAGCAGAATTCGTTCTCGCCATAGCTGGTATTGAAGCCATAGGTCGTGAGGCGGATCGACAGCAGGCCGTCTTCGCTGGCTGCGCGCAGCTGTTCGAAGAAGGGGCTGTCGAAGCCCTCCAGATTCCATTCGAGATGGGTGAGCACCGACTGGAACATGGCCGAGGCGCCCGAATCGCCAGAGGCGCTGCTGCGGCCAAACCACAGGTCGCGGAAGGGATTGGCTTCATATTCGGCGCGCAGCACCACCTGGCCTGTCGGCGCCACCAGGGTGACGCCCAAGCCGTACAGATTGGAAGCCAGCTGCCAGTCCGGATCGACGTCGACGATCTTGGCCGAAGCGCGTTCGGTGGCATTCCCGACCAGCAGCTTCATGGCCGGATCCTGATTGGACGGAATCATGCCATCCTTGTCGAACAGGGTGCGCACGGCGGTCTCGCGGAAGCGGAAAATGCCGGTGCCGACGGGATTCCACCAACCATTGGCCTGCTGGCTTTCCTGCAAATCCTGGAAATACGGCTCGAAGGTGACGTTGTCGAAATGGCGGGGATCGTTATTGACGGTGGATACATCTGCCTGGAAGTAGCCGGAAAAAGTCATCCGGGGTAGCTGCAAATAGCTCATGGGGTCTCCCTTGGTCAAGGATCGTGGGTCTGTACACTCAGGTCTGCATGTATTCGAAACTGGGTCCAACGTTCTGCGCGCTGCCCGGCGCGACAGGGGTTTGCACCAAGGCCACGGCCTCGATGCGCAAGCTGTACATCAGGCCAATGGCGGCGTCGAGCCGCCCGGGCTGGCCGTTGAAGCAGGTATGCAGTGCGTTCAGCAAGCTGTTGTAGCTGTAGATGAATTGCGCCAGCCGCGTGTGCGCCTGGGTGCCGGGCGTGAACTGGGCCAGCTTGCAGTTCGGCCGCAGCGGGTAGACGCCGTTGTCGTCGAAGGGGATGGGCGCGCCGGCATAGGCATAGCCGTCCGGCGTTTTCACCAGGGCGCGGCCGGCGTGGATTTCGCCGAAGCGGTAGAAGTGGGCCAGCACGTCCGGACTTTCGTAAGGCGAGCTGCTGCTGCCCTCCCCCTGCAGCACGATGATGTCGATGGCGCGCACCGCGCTGTCGGCGCCCGTGATGGGGAACAGCTGGTCGGGCGGGAACCAATTGCCTTCTACCACCTGGCGCGGCAGCGAGGACGGCTCGAAGATGCCGTCGCCCAGTTCCACAATCTTGGCCTGCAGCGCGCGGTAGAAAGCGCCGATGGTTTCGTACTCGGGTTCGATCTCCGCTTTTTCGTTTACCGGGATCGGCACCTCCGGCTCTTCGATCTGCATGAAGACCTGCTTGACCAGGTCGCGCGAAAACGCTTCGATGCCGACCGTGAAATCGGGACCGCCGATATGCATGGGCAGCGGGCCCGGATACGCGGGCACGAAGCCGGGCCGGTTGATCTGCGGCTGCCCGCCAATGGCGATCAGGATATTGCTGGCGATGCACATATGCAGCATCTCCTGCATGGTGATGCCGCGGATCAGGCCAGCAATGGCCTCGTTCTTACCCGCCACCAGGGAGGCCGTCGCCGTGAAATACGGCGGAATGGTGGAGTGTTCCAGCTCGATGGCGTTTTGCAGCGGGCCAAACAAGTCCTGGGCCGCGCGCGCCTGGCGCACGGCACGCACATAGTTGCGGTGTAGCCGTATCATGGTTTTCCTCCCTGGCGCGCCTGGTAAGCCTGATAAGCCATGAAGACGGCGGTCTTGCCCGCCGTTTGCAGCGGGTCGAGCGCCAGCGCCGGCCGTGCTTCCGCCTCGGCGGGCGACGCAGCCTTCGGCGCGGCCGCCTTGCCTTTCAGCGGCTTGCCGTCCGCGCCCGGCAGGCGCAGCCAGCGCAGGATCATGGCGCGCTTGGCATCGGACAGGTCGCGCGTGACCGGCATATGATTCGGATCGCTTTGCGGCAGCGAGAACGCCAGGTCGAGGATGCGCACATGGGCCGCCACCGAATCGTAGTCGGCCAGATCGATCAGGTGGCGGCTCATGATCGGATACAGATTGGCGTACTGCTGCAGAATGGGCTGGATATCCGGATACCAGGCCGGCACCGCCGGCGCCGCCACGCGGTCATAGGCCAACAGGCTGATGAAGTTCCAGATATTCTGCGGGCTGTCCTTGGGCTGGGCCGGCATCTGCCAGCCGATGCCATACAACTGGCCATCGATATAGCCGCGCGGATTGCCGGGACCGGCCGCCGGCGCATGAATGCGCAACTGGGCGCGGCCGTTGGCGTCGGTGTTCAGCTGCTCGGGATAATCGAGTTTGCCGGTATTGATGGTGGGCGGTTGTGAACTCGCCATCAGGCCAAGCTGGGTGCCGAACACCAGCGTGGTGGCCAGCGGCTGGCCATAGCGCGTGGCGTACATTTCGGCGGCCACGGTTTCATCCGGGTTCAGGCGGTAGACGATGCTGTCGGCGCGCGCATACAGGCCGCCGAAGGATTCCTGCACCAGCACCTGGTAGCTCGATGGCGCCTCGCCGCTGCCGGCCGCAGGGGTCAGCAGCAGCAAGGGGCGCTGGCCGATGTTCTGCGCGATCCAGGGATCAAGCTGGCTATAGTCGAAGTCCTCGATGCCGGCGGTGCGCGCATACCAGTCCTGCTGCGCGCGCGCATTGCCGTTCTGGTAGCCCACCTCGCCCAGGATCGCGACCGAGGCCGCGCTCACCGTGTCCAGCGGTCCCTCGGGATTGCCGCGGTCCAGCGCCAGCAGCAGGCGGCCCAGATTCTGGAAGCCGCCGTCGGCCCCTTCGATGGGCAGGCAGTTGCCGAAATCGGCGCTGATGCGCCGCCGCTGTTCCTGCACCAGGCAGGTGAAGAAGGACACGCCATGCGCCGGCGTCATGGCGTTGCTGAAGGCCGGAATCATCTGCCGCCCTGGCACGAAGTGCTTGGGACTGCCCTGGCGCCAGGGACCGATGCTGCCCACCACATGGCCCAGGGTATAGCGCGGAATGCTGGGATCGCGCCCATAGCCGTACAGATTCATATTGATCGACAGCCAGCCCTGCTCCGAAGCCGCATGCAGGGCCGCCAGCAGCGGCGAACCGTGGTCGCATTTCCACGCCACCTGGCTCAGAACCGACTGGTAGATGGCGGCCAGGGTCTGGTCGTGGAAGGCGCTTTCATGCTGCTGCCGCTTCCACAAATTGATGAAGGCGGCCGGCTCGTAATCGCCAACGAAGAGATTGGCGCCGGCGCCGTCGCTCAGGCGCAATTGCATGCCCCAGATGGCCGACACCATCTGCTGCTGCGGATCGAGGTCGACCAGCTTGCCGTACACGCGTTCGCGCGCATTTTCCAGCAACATGCCAATGGCGGGATCGTCCTGCGCGGAGCTGAGCAGCTTGCCGTTCAATACGCCGCCCGTGATCTGGCAATCGATCAGGCGGAAGTTGCCGGTGCCTTCGGGGTTCCAGCTATCCTTGCTCAGCTTCTGCTTCTCCGGCGTGAAGGTGGCGTTGTTGTAGTTGGTGACGTCGTTGTTGATGGTGGAAACGTCGGCCTGGAACATGCCCGAGAAATTCAGGCGCGGCTGGTCGAGATAACTCATTTAGCGCCCTCCCCCGGCTTGCCCAATTTATTCCATTGGGAGCCAGGCCTCGGCGCGGCGCGCAAGCTCGGTTCCGTCTCGCGTTCCGGGCAGTCGCCGGTGAACAGGCAGCACCATTCGGGACGCGGCGTGCACATCTCCGGCACCTGCGCCCAGGTCTTGGCGGGATCAGGCTTCTGCATGCGGAAGTTGCGGTAGTTCTGGCTGACGATAGGCGCATCGGGCGGCGAGCCGGGGTCGCCGGAGAAGAAGAACGATTGCGGATGACGGTAAGGCGGCGCCGAGGGATCGTAGCTGTCCGGCTTTGCCGTTTTCTCGAAGGCGTAGCCGAACAGTGGGCCGCCCATATACTGGGCATAAGCCTGGATGGTGCCGCCCAGATGCAGGCTGCGCGCCGGATCGTATGGCAGGTGCTTGATGAAATCGCGCCGCGGCGGATGGTTCATCAGCGAGAACTGGCAGCAGGCCGGCGTGCCGGGCGGACGGTCGGAATAGCGCAGGAAGTAGGCCTTGTTTCCGAGCGAGACGAAGGAGCAGCTGAAATCGTTCTTGATCGGGAAGATCGGCAGGCAGCGCTTATCGTAGTACTCCATCATGGCGCCACGGCCGTCGCCATCGGCCGGAACGTAGCTGTCGTCGTAATAGCTGGCGCCGTAGGACACTTCGTAATCGTCGGGTTTCAGGCCGGTGGGCGGCGAGCTGTAAGGCGGCGGGAATTTATCCTCGTTGCGGAAGACCCGGTACATGGTCCATTCGCTGGTCCACCACTGCGGGAAGGCGGGATCGGTGGGATCGGTGGGTTTGCGCGGCGCGATGCAGTTGTTCGGTGGGCCGCAGTCCTTATTATTATGCACGCCGCCTGTGTTGTAGTAGTGGCGCTCGGCCGCATCGTCGCGCGGACCCGGTGGTGGATATCCCGAGGAAGTGCAAGCCGCCAGCAAGGCGGCGGTCAAGCCCAGCAAGGGTTTCACCGGACCAAAGTCTAAACAGCCAGGACACGCAGATTTCATATCGCCCCTCTCTTGGAAAAGGTTCTCGACGAATTCCGGTTTGGGCATGTAGGACTGCCAGCGCCCGACTATACGCCGCGCGCATCGAAAAAATATTCTCCAATTATCACAACTGAAATTTTCAGCATTATTGCCACAACCTGCGATCCAAGCGGATCAAACTCCGTTATGCTGGCTGCCCATTGCGGAATTTCGGGAGTTCCCATGCAGCCCTTGCTGATCCTGAATATCGTTGGACTGACGCCGCGCCTGCTCGGGCCATACACCCCGCGCCTGAGCGCCTTTGCCATGCGCGGCGCGCTGCGCCATATGAGCAGCGCCGCGCCGGGGTTGACCTGCACCGTGCAGGCCAATCTGCTGACCGGCAGCACGCCGCAGCAGCACGGCATCGTCGGCAACGGCTGGTATTTCCGCGACACCGCTGAAATCGGATTCTGGCGTCAGTCCAACCGCCTGGTGGCGGGTGAGAAAATCTGGGACGCCGGCAAGCAGCGCGACCCGCGTTTCAGCTGCGCCAATCTATGCTGGTGGTACAACATGGCGGCCAGCCATGACGTCGGACTGACGCCACGTCCCATCTACAAGGCCGACGGCCAGAAGCTGCCCGACTGCTACACCAAGCCGGCCGCCTGGCGCGACGAACTGCAATGGGAGCTTGGTCCCTTTCCCCTGTTCCAGTTCTGGGGACCGGCCACCTCGATCGCCTCCAGCCGCTGGATCGCCAGCGCGGCCCGGCTGGCCCTGCGCGCATACGATCCGACCCTGAGCCTGGTGTATCTGCCGCATCTCGATTACGACCTGCAGCGCCACGGCCCAGATCCCAGCCATCCGGCAGTGCGCCGCTCGCTGGGCGAAATCGACCGCGTGGCGGGCGAACTGATTGCGCATGCCGAAGCGGCCGGAAGGCGCGTGCTGCTGCTGTCCGAATACGGCATCACGGCCGTCGACCGGCCGGTGCACCTGAACCGCCATTTGCGCGAAGCTGGCATGCTGGCGGTGCGCACCGAGGAAGGCGGCGAACTGCTGGATCCCATCGCCTCGGACGCCTTCGCCGTGGCCGACCACCAGATCGCCCATGTGTATGTGGCCGACGCGGCGCGCATCGACGCCGTGCAGCGCCTGCTGGCCGCCATACCGGGTGTGGAAGCCGTGCTGCGCGGCCCACAGCGCGCCAGGCTGGGGCTGGACCACGCGCGTTCCGGCGAGCTGGTGGTGCTGGCCGATGCGCGCTCCTGGTTCAGCTACTACTACTGGCTGGACGACCGGCGCGCACCCGACTTCGCGCGCACCGTCGATATCCACCGCAAGCCTGGCTACGATCCGGCCGAACTATTTTTCGACCGCAATCTCCCCTACCCAAAACTGACCGTGCTGCATCGCCTCTTGCAGCGTAAGCTCGGCCTGCGCGCGCTGATGGACGTGATCGGCCTCGATGCGACCCTGGTCAAAGGTTCGCACGGCCGCCCGCCCAGCCATCCCGATGACGGCCCGCTGCTCATCGCCGACCACCCCGACGCCCTGCCGGCCGGTGTCATCGCGGCCGAAGCGGTAAAGGCACTGGCGCTCGATATGATCTTCGCACCAGTGCCACTGCGGCCGCCATCCGCACCGCAACGGCAGGTGGAAACGGCTTAACGCCGGGAATATGCCGCGCCGGCCGCTGCTCCTGGCCATCCGCCCGGGCGCCGTGTTCGAGGCGCGATAAGCGCGCAGCCTCAGGCATGCATGCCTGAACTGGCGGCGACGGCCGTCAGCCGCCTAGACCTTGAACATGCGCACCACCGTCGTCAGCGCCTCGGTCTGGCGCCGCATGCTCTCGGCCGCCTCGGCGGCCTGGCCGACCAGGGCGGCGTTCTGCTGCGTCACCTGTTCGACCTGGGACAAGGCCGCGCTGACTTGTTCGATGCCGCTCGACTGCGCATGGCTGGCATTGGCGATCTCGCCGATGATGTCCGTCACCCGCTGCACGCTGTCCACCACCTCGCGCATGGTGCCGCCCGCCTCGTCCACCAGCCGGCTGCCCTCGCCCACCTTGCCCACCGAATCGTTGATCAGTTCCTTGATTTCCTTGGCGGCGCTGGCCGAACGCAGCGCCAGCGTGCGTACTTCCGAGGCCACCACCGCAAAGCCGACGCCCTGCCCGCCCGCCCGCGCCGCCTCCACCGCCGCATTCAGTGCAAGGATATTGGTCTGAAAGGCGATGCCGTCGATGACGCCGATGATGTCGACGATCCGCTGTGACGATTCGTTGATGGAACCCATGGTTTCCACCACTCGCGCCACCACCGTCCCGCCACGGCTGGCCGTCAGCGAGGCCGCTTCCGCCAGTTGCCTGGCCTGCTCGGCGCTGCCGACATTCTGTTCCACGATGCCGGTCAGCTCCTTCATCGACGATGCGGTTTCCTCCAGCGAACAGGCTTGCTGCTTGGTGCGCGAGGATAGATCGAGGTTGCCGGCGGCGATCTGGTTCGAGGACTCCGAAATGGCGCTGGTGCCGGTCCGGACCTGGTGCACGATGCCGACCAGGCTCGCATTCATATTGCGCAAGGAGCGCAGCAGCTGGCCGGTTTCGTCCTCCGTCTCCACCGCCGCGATGCTGCCGGTCAGATCGCCCGCCGCCACGGTTTCCGCCACATGGACGGCTGCGGTGAGTGGCTGCAGGATGCCGCGCATGACCAGCAGGGCAATCGCAATTCCGGCCCCCAGCGATAGGCCCAGGATGGTGAGCATCAGCCAGCTGGCGTTTTCGATCATCGCGTGGGCCTGGGCCTCGTCGCGCGCGGCGCGCACATTGGCCAGGTCCACCACCTTGTCGATGGCCTGGCGGTGGCGCTCATACACAACATCAAGGCGGCCGATGGCTTGGGACGCCGCTTCGGCATCGGTCTTTTGCACCGCGGGAACCAGGCTGTTGAAAACCAGGCGATAGAATTCCTCGGCCGGCAAATGCGCTTGTTCCAGCAGCGCCGCCGCAAGCCCGCTTTCCAGGCCGGCGTTGCGCCAGTACTCATGGCGGGTGTTGTAGTCCTTGTTGAGAGCCCGCAGGCGGCTTATCAGCTCCTCCTGGCGCGCCTTGTCGCGGGCACCCGCCAATTGCAGGCTGACCAGATAGGATTCGATGATGTACTCGGGCGGCGGCAGGATGTCCGCCACCAGATCCTTGCTCTGGACGATGCGGTTATAGACGGGACCATTCACTTTCAATTCGTTGAGGGTCCACACCGACCAGGCGCTGTACGCGGCAAAGCCTGCGACAAATACCGACAGCATCAGCCAGAAACGGCCACGGATATGCATTTTGGTCAGGCCCATCATTCCCTCCTTGCTGCGCTGCCTCCAGAGTCCGAATTCCATGCCATGCGCTGACCATTGTAATGTCCTGCAACAGAAAATAGCGTTCCTCAATATCCGCAGCGTGGCTTGCGTCCGGAAAGCTGTGGCATTTTCAACAGTCCTGGCTGGCGATGGGTTCTGCCCCGCCATTTTTGGCCATGGCAACGCAGCGGCGCGCCAGCAGGTCCGTGGGGTCAAGCAGCGCGACCGTATGTGGTCCTATTTGACAGGCCGCATCCTGGTTCAGTATCAGCGGCAGCTCAGTACAGCCGAGGATGACGATGCCGGCGCCGCGCTCGGCCAGATGCGCCAGGGCGCGCATCAGCGCTTCCTTGCACGGCCCATCCACATGACCCGCTTTCACGCCGTACTCGCCGTAGATCGCCTGCATCACGTATGCCTGATGGCTTGCATCCGGCACGATCAAATCCAGCGCATGCCCCGCCGCCGCCTCGTGGTACACGCCGCTGGCGACGGTGCCGGAGGTGGCCAGCAAGCCCACCGTGGGATGGCCGGGCCAATGGCGCTCGATATGCGCCACGGTTTCGGCCGGCATGTTAATAATGGGGACCGACAGGCGGGGCTGGATGCGCTTGATATAGGCATGCGCCGTATTGCATGGCAGGGCGATATGGGTGGCCTCGTTCAGCTCCAGGCGCCTGCAGGCTTCGTACAGCGCCTGGGTGGGGTCGGCGCCACCGCCCAGCAGGTTAGCGCTGCGGTCGGGGATCTGCGGATTGTGCTCCACCACCAGGCGTAAATGCTCCTGGTCGCAGCGCGCTTCCGTATTGCGGATGATTTTACTCATGAAATCCACCGTGGCGGCGGGGCCGATGCCGCCGACGATGCCCAGCTTGAAAGCTGGGCCCATGTGATGGGAGAGCTGCGTCGTACTCATTTGCATCCTGTTTCGCGGTTCGAATACCGTGACGATAGCGGCGGCGGCGCGCGCCATTATGCCGATTCGCACTGAAACTATGCATCCCAAGCATAGTTCGTGATATCCGCTCGTTTACAATGGCTGCGCGTATCGGCAAGCGGAGGAACGGCAATGGACATCAAATGGCTGGAGGATTTTCTGAGCCTGGCTCAGACCAGGAACTTCTCGCGCTCGGCGGAAGACCGCTGCGTGACCCAATCCGCGCTAAGCCGGCGCATCCAGGCGCTGGAAGCCTGGGTCGGCGCCGACCTGGTGGACCGCAGCACCTATCCGCTGGTGCTGACGCCGGCCGGCAAGATGTTCGGCAGCGCCGCCGGCGAGGCGATGCGGCTGCTGAACGACGCGCGCGCCATGCTGCGGGTGGAGGAAGCCAACGAGCAGGTGCTGCGGGTATCGGCCGGCCATGCCCTGTCGCTCAACTTCTTCCCGCAATGGCTGACCTCCATGCAGGCCAAGCACGGACCGCTGCGCACGCGCATCCTGCCGGCGAACGTGCATGATTCGGTGCTGGCCCTGGTGGAAGGCAATTGCGACCTGCTGCTGTGCTACCACCACTCCGCCTTGCCCATCGAGCTGGATGCGCAGCGCTTCGAGTTTCTGCATCTGGGCGACGAGACGGTGATGCCGGTATCGGTTCCCACCCGCGCCGGATCGCCGGCGTTCAGCCTCCCTGGCGCCAAGGCCGAACCACTGCCCTATCTCGCCTATACGCCGACCACCTATTTTGGCCGCGTCGTGCAGCATATCCAGGCGCGCGCCGGTCAAGCCGACTGCCTGCGCAATTGCTATGAAAGCGATCTGGCCGAACTGCTGAAAACCATGGCGCTGTCGGGCCACGGCCTGGCATGGCTGCCGGAGAGCTGCATCGCACGCGAGCTGGCCGAGGGCAAGCTGGTTCGCGCGGGCGGCGAGCAGTGGATGCTGCGGCTGGAAATCCGCCTGTTCCGCGCCATCGGCCAGCGCAAGCCTGTGCTCGACGAGCTGTGGAAATACGCCGCTGCCTGCCACCCTTGATTACGCGCCACTAAGCTTGATGAGCAACCAGGCCGGCAAACCCAGATACAGCACCACGTAGCCGCTGCGCTCCAGCCACAGCCGCGCGCCGATGGCTTGCTGAGGGCGCAGCAGCACGGCAAGCAGCGCTCCCGCCTCGATCGCGGCACGCAGCAGCGCCGCGCTCAGCACCACGCCGATGGACCATGCCGCCCACCACAGCGCGAAGGCGCTGAGATAGGCCTTCAGGCCGAAGCTGTAGTACTCGCCCAAGGCGCTGCCATAGGCGATATGCTGATGCAGGCAGAAAGCCGGAATCGCCAGTACCAGCGGCAGCAGGACGAATTTGCTCAATGGATGGTCGAGCCAACGATGCCTTAACCCAGTCCCAGCTTGGGCCGCGCCCTGCAGCTCCCGCGTTTTTTGCGGTATCGGCGGGCCGCCGGCGCCTGCCATGGCGGCGGCAAAAGCGACAGGTTCGGCCAGCGCCAGGCCGTAGCGCCAGCGCCGGCCCGATGCCAGACGCAATGCGAGTCCAGGGCCTGGGAATGGCAAGCGCCATACCTCGGCCGCCGCGATATCCTGCAAAGCCAGTTCGATGCGCTGCGCGCCACGGCTCAGCACCAGATGGCCATGACTGAATTCCGCGCGCGCCCTGAAAGCGAACAACACGCACAATGCCGCCGCTTCCGGGGCCAGGAAGCAGGCGGCGAAAATGCGGATCTGCGCCAGCGTGTTAATCCGTAAGGAATCGTCAAGCAGCAGCGCCGCGCACATTCCGAACAGACCAATCCGCGCAACAGTACGTAGCAAACCGGCGGCAAAGCGGGCAAAAGGCGGCAGCAGCACGACGCTGGCCGGCAAGGCAATGGCGGGCGGCAACGCATCCGGAAGCTGCCCGGCCTGCCTTGGCCATATCGGCATGCTTCTTGTCGCCAGCAGCAGCAGGAAGGCGCTGGCGGCCAGGCCGACCCAATCGCCCCATCTCACCATCAGCGTCGGCGCCGGGTGGCGCAGCGGCAGGTCGGCAATCACCAATGCAGGCTCGCCCATGGCCGTTCCGGCGAGGATGGCGCCGCCCGCATCGATGGCCGCACTGTAGCCATTGGTGGTGACGCGGAATTGCGGCAGACGCGTTTCGATGCTGCGGAAGGCCGCCGCCACCTGATGCATTTGCGCCCCCTCCCGCTCCTTGCTGAACCATGAGTCGTTCGACATGGTGAGGATAGCCTGCGCGCCAAGGCGGGCGCCATCGATGGCCAAACGCGCGTCGACGTCATCCAGGCAAATCAAGGGCAGCACCGGAACCTCACGGCCATCGGCAAGGCGCAGCGGGAACACGCGCGCGCCGTTGCCCGGCTGCCAGTTGCCGGTCCACGGCAGCAGGCGCCGCAAGGCGTCCCCATCCATCCAGGCCGGCACGTACTCGGTGAAGGGGAACAGCCGCGTCTTGCGGTAAAAGCCCAGCAGGCCGGTACCGGGCTGCACGAAGGCGGCTGCATTGTATTCGCCGGCGCTGTCGCGGTCATACGTGCCGAACACGAAGGGCACGCCGGCGGCATTCACATTGGCCAGAATCTCGCGGTCGAATTCGGCCCCGGCTTGGCTCTTGGGTTGGCCGAAGGTGGTGGGATAGGCCGTTTCCGACCACAGCACCGCGTCCGCGCGCTGTCGCACCACGGCGTCGTAACTCATGGCGAAATGCCGGTCGAGCACATCGCGCACAACGGCGTGCGCGCCTTTCAATTTGCGCAGGCCTTCATAATCCACCATATTCGCCTGCACCAATCCCATGCGCAAAGGCTTGGCCGCGGAAGCCGGACTGCCGGACAGCGCGACCGCGCCATAACCCGCCAGCAGCAAGGGCGCCAGCGCCGCCAGCGCGAGAGGCCGCAGCGCCAGGCGCCAGCTAACGGTCCAACGCGCATGGGCTGCAGCGACACCTTCATTCGCCAGCAAGAGCAGCAGCGTCAGCCCTGCCCCGCCGCCCACATCGGCGGCCTGGCGCAGCAGCGGCGAGGGATACAAGCCATAACCAAGCGTGTCGTTGAACAGCCGTGGCAGCAGCCTTTCCGCCGCCACCCAGGCTGCCGCGGCAGCCAGCGCCCGCAGCACCGGACCATAGCGGCTTGCGCATGCGTGGCGCACCAGGGCGAAGGCGAAAAACTGCGGCTGGAACAGCGGCGCGCAAAGCAGCAGCACGGCCAGGCCTGTGACCTCTCCAATCTGTGTATAGCGTCCAAACGCGATGCCGAACCAGGCGAAAACGGCCGCCGTGAAAGCGACCGACATCGCATAGGCGCTAGCCAGGGTGGAGATCCAGGTACGGCTGGCATCGAGGGTGCGCAGCCAGGGCGCCAGCAGCACAAAGCCGAGCAGCCATCCGCCCCGCACATACATGGCAGCCAAGGCCGCACTAGCCAGAATGCCCGCCGCGATGAGCATTCTGGAAGAAGAAATTTGTTTCATGGTCTGTTAATGCCCTGGTCGGGCCGGATCAACTGGTGGAGGAATGACGATGCGCCGGATCGGCAGCCCGGGCGGGGCCAGCTCCGGCGGAACGACGCGGTCTTTCGGCATGGTGACAGGCTGCCCGGCGGCATTGAGCAGCTGGAAATCCGGCGCGAACATCAGCACGGCCTCGATGCGCTGGCCGTCATCGGTGGCCTGATGGTGGCGTACATAGCCTTTCGGCAGTTCGAAGTCTTCAGGCACGGCCAGTCCCATCAGCGGCGGCCGGGTTCCCGGCGGCGAAAAGGCGCCAAGGCCGGTATGCACGCCGCGCGCATGCAGGCGTTCGATCACCTCGGCCATGCTCGGCTTTTCGCCTCGGGCGACGTAGCTTGCCAGGTCGGGCGTGGGATCGGCGTTCCCTTCCGGTGTGCGCGAAGCCGCCTTTTGCGCACTGCCTTGCGGCGTCGCTGGCTTGGGCGCGGAGGCTGGCATGGACGTTGGCGAAGGTGGCGCCGCACTGCTCGCCGCCACGGATGGCGCGGCATCGTCCGGGGCGTCAGCGCCCGACCAGTGCCAGACGAAGAAGAGCAAGGCGAGGCCGCCGATGGCGAGTGCCAGGGCAATGAGGAGATAACCGGAGCTGGGACGCCACAGCTGTCCAGCGCCGGCAATATCGCTACCGGCCGGCGGGTGTTCGGGACGGCGTGGCGTCTCCATCTGATGACCTAAGCCAAGCCCTTAAGGCGCTGGCGTATTGAAGGTCGAAACGGCCCAGCCCATACGCTCATGGCCGTACTGGTTCCAGATCGGGTTTTTGCCGCCCACAAACGAGGTATAGCGCGGCGCGCCGCTGCCGGTGGAACCGCCCAGCAGACCGGCGCTGACGGTGCTGCCCGAATAGGTCGGGTGCGTATCGTCGGACTGGATATAGTCATAGCTGCTGCTGGCGGACACGAAGTGGGCATTGGCGTCGCGGATGGTCGAGCGCAGGGTCGAGGTGATCCGCGTGACATAGCTGGCCTGGCTCTCCCCGGCGACGTAGCGCAGCGCGTCGGAATCGATGCGGCCGTCGCCATTGCTGTCGTAATCGGAACCCATGTATTGGGCGAAATTATCCGCGCACATGAAGCCTTTCTGGCGCGCGACATCGCACATCATATAATTGATACGGGCCAGCGAGGGCAGGAATTTTTCCTGCATATTCACCGTGGCGCCGGTCTTCGGGTCCTTGCAGGAACTCGGCGTATTGTCTGCCGAATAACCTGGGTAGTGGAGATTGGAAATCACCTTCAGCTTCACGCCGGAATAGACATTGGCGTTGATGTAGTCCATCGCCGCCGTCACATAGGTCTTGCAGTTCGCTTCAGCCGCCGTCAGCACGCTGTCGTCGCAGGTGCCGCTCTGGCTCTTGAAGGCGGTGCGCGCCTGCAGGCCGTCGTTACCGCACATCTCGAACGTCACCACACGGGTATTACTGGCTTGCATATACGAGCGTTCGGCAACGATCTTGTTGTTGTACACGTCCGAGGAAACGGCACCGGATTTGGTGCGGCGCACGCTCTCGATGTCGGCATTCCACAGCGCGGAGAGGTATTCCGCATCCACCGTCGGCGCCGAATACTTGGCCGCGTTGACGGTGGAACCGTTGTAGCCGGCATAGATCGAATCGCCATAGGCCACCACGCGGTACACATTGCTGGTGCCGGGGCGGTCGATGGTCCACGAAACGTTTTGATTCAGGGTACTGGCGGCGGCTTGCGATCCCAGGGTCAGCAGAACCAGGGCAGGCAGCAGCTTATGCAAGGCATGATGAAAGCGAGTGGGCATATGGTCTCTCCAATCAATGATTTTTTCAGATGGATTTTTTATCAGATGCAAGGACGCGATACCGCCTGCCAGGCAGCGAGCGAAACGGCCGCGCCAACGCAAACAAGCTACACACACAGGAATGTCCCGGGATGGAACCGGCTGAACACCCGGGAAGGCGCTGCCTGCCTCCAGCCCATCGCTACCGGGCCGGCAAACAGTTCATACTAGCCATAAGGTCACTATTGGCCTCCCGGGACACATGCCTTGGCTCGCCAGGTCAATAAAATGGCTCCCCAGGACAATCGGCCAGTCGCGCAGCAACGACATGCTATCCGAAGGCACGCGATTGTCTGCCTATCAAATCCGGCGGGTATGAGTGGATTTCATCCTTGCCGTCTTCATCGTTTGCACAGCTTTCCCACCGGCTCTCATGGCAAGATGGAGGAACCCAAGAATGAGGAGGTAGAGCTTTGTTTTCCAGCGTTGTGAACGACTTCTGGCAGGAGACTTTTTCCGGCGACGGAATCCTGTATGCCGACGAACGGCTCCAGATCACCACCAATCCCACGCTGAATGGGGATGAACACGGCATGATCCTGGAGCCGCGCGCGGGTAAAACCCTGATAACGCTCAAGCCGGAATTGGCCAGCCGGCTCGATATCGCGGCTGGCGGCAGTTGGTCCGTCGACCTGCTGTGCCAACGGCTGGCCGCCACCGGCTTCGCCCTGTATGGCGCGGACAATCTGTTCTATTTTCCTGCTGCCGATTTAGCGACGCTCATGCAGGAATCCATCCCCGGCGACATCAGGCAGCTGTCGCAGGATGACCAAGGCTTTTTTGCCGAATTCAGCGCGAGCGCGACGGAAGAGGATCTCGACGCCGCCTACGTCGAATTGGATCATTGGCTGGTCTTCGGCGCCTTCGAGCGGGAGCGGCTGGTTTGCGCCGGCAGCATGTACGCCTGGATGGCTTCCAATATCGCCGATTTCGGCATGCTGACGCTGCCGCCATTTCGCGGCAAAGGCCATGGCCGCCGTCTGGTCCGCGCCATCAGCCAGAGTGCATTACAGCGCGGCTTCCAACCCCAGTACCGCTGCCAGCTCGACAACCACGCCTCCATCGCCACAGCCCGCGCCGCAGGCCTGCATCTTTATGGGAAGTGGGACTTCATCGTCGAAAGCAGCTAAATCAAGCACCCGGACTCTCAAAGGGATTGAGAAGTCTGACGCGAAAGTGTGCAAAATCACGCATATTACGCGTCACAACGATAAGGCCATGCTGCATAGCTGTCGCTGCGATCATCGCATCCTCATATAGAGTGTCCGACTGCCTGTGCATTAAGCGCGCCCAAATACGAAAAGCTTCAGAATCCATCGGCAGCACGTTGTCGGCAGAAGCAAGCTGATTCGACCACTGCTCAATTTCGCTTGCCTTTGCTGCATCCCGCTCACGGATCATTTCAACTCCAGCCTGAATCTCACCAATTGATACAGCGGAGAGGAACAGTGCCTTAGTATCAACCGACTTCAACCAAGCCAACACCGCGCCGTGAGGTCGATGCTTTCTCAACTCCGAAACGACATTTGTGTCGAGCAAGTACATTGCTGATCACATATTGCGGATAGGCCGGCGTTGCGCCTTTCCACGCTGTGGCGTCAAGTCATCGGTACGTGCCTTGTCTGATAGAAGCATTTCTTTTAGCGGTAGCTGGACCGCAGGTTGCAAGCGCCGCCATTCGGCGGCCGGCACAAGTACGGCCGCTTCCGAACCGCGCTGAGTGACCATTTGCGGCCCCTCGATAAGACAAGCCTCTAGAAACTCATTGAAACGCGCTTTGGCGTCTTGATCAGCCCAGGATTTCATTTCGCGCCCCACTTGGAATGGCCACTTTCCAAGTTTAGCAGAGGCGCGAGACAACGGGACTTCCAGCGTCGTTGTTCTGCTGCTTAAATCCGTCTAGAACTTACGCGTGAAACGCAGCGAAACGTTGCACGGCACCCCTTGGTTGATGCCGTTCGCGTCGGCCTGGCTATCCTCGACGTAGCGGAGGCCAAACAGATTGTTAACGAACAGGTTCAGCGTGCTGCGGCCGTTGAAGGCATAGCGCAGGCCCGTATCCCATACCGTGGATGGCAATGCGGCCCGTGTTCGGGCAAAAGTCGAGCATCCGTTTGCTTGATCGGCTCACAGTTCCACCTTTCTGGCGCGCCAATCTCGCTAAGACGGTGAATTGATCAGCGCTTCCCTAACATTTGCTTGAATTACCCGGCGCGCTTTAGCAAAGAATCTTATCTTGCCAGGCTTTTCCCCTTTTTCGATGTTCTTCATGGTCTTCTCATGATGGTCTGCTGTTGGCAGCCGATTTGCGTCGTTTGCAGCTTACGCTCTGAAGCACGCGTTCATCAAGTGAGTTTTTTGTTCAGTTCTGTGGCCGCTGGCGCCAGCGTTCCAGCAGTTGAAGGTCAAAGCCAACTTCATTGATTGGGCGGGCGAAGAGCGCAGGTTGACGGGCAATCCCAAACGCGCTACCTGGAACCACTTCAGCAATAGCAGCGGCGAAGTGCAGGCCGGCGTCTGGGCCTGCGAGAAAGGCAGTTGGCGCATCGCCTTTGCCGACAACAAGGATGAATATTTCTATGTGCTGGAAGGCCGCTGCCGCGTCATCGACGAGCAGGGATATGCGGCCGAAGCCGGGCCTGGGGATGCGCTGGTCATCCCGGCCGGCTTCAAGGGCGTGTTCGAGGTGGTGGAGCCGGTCCGCAAGCACTACGTGATCATCGACCGTAAGCCTGCCGCCGCTCCTTGACACGCTATTTGATCCGCTGCTTTTCCAGCTTGCGCGCCAGCGTGCGGCGGTGCATGCCCAGGCGGCGGGCGGTTTCGGAGATATTGAAGTCCGTTTCGGCCAGCACCGCGTGGATGTGCTCCCACTCCAGGGTCTTGATCGAGGTGGAGCGGCTGCTGACTTCGATTTCGGTGGCGCCGGCCACGTGGCCGAAAGCGGCTTCGATGTCGTCGGTGTTGGACGGCTTGGCCAGGTACTGGCAGGCGCCCAGCTTGATCGCTTCGACCGCCGTGTTGATGCTGGCGAAGCCGGTCAGCACCACGATCAGCATCTCGGGATCGTGCTGGTGCAGCATCTGCACGCAGGCCAGGCCCGAGGAATTGCCTTTCAATTTGAGGTCGACCACGGCGTAGCCCGGCGTATGGTCGACCAGCAGGCCGCTGGCCTCGTCCACATTTTCCGCCAGCAGCACCTTGTAGCCGCGGCGTTCGAACGAGCGGCCCAGGGTGCGGGCAAATGCTGCATCGTCTTCCACCAGCAGCAGGACTCGTTCTTCTTCAATTGTCATTATTACTTTCTTCCACTAAAGCGATGGCTGACAAGGGCAGCGTCAGATGGACGCTGGCGCCGCCTTCGGCGCGATTACCGGCCGTGACCGCGCCACCCAGCATGCGCGCCACGTTCACCACCAGGAACAATCCCAGCCCGCCGCCAGGCCGTCCTTTGCTGGACTGGTAAGGCTTGCCGAATTGTGACAGCATCGCGGGCGCAAAACCAGGGCCGGCGTCCGTTACCTGCAATTCCAGCGTGTCGCCGTTGACGCGCGCCTGCATGCGCAGCCAGTCGGGCGAGGCTTCCAGCGCGTTGTCGAGCACATTGCAGATCATCTGCTTCAAGGTCGAATCGGAGACCACGCCGATATCGTGCTCGATGTGGTTGTCGAATTCAAAAGACTTCACCGGCCGGCTGGCGCGCCATTCCTCCGCCAGCTCGGACAGGAAGGCATTGATGGTGGTGGGTTCGGACGACTCGCCGCGCGTCTCGCCGGCCGACAGCAGGATGCCGCTGACAATCGACTTGCAGCGCTGGAGCTGGGTCTGCATCAGGGCAATCTCTTCCAGCAGGTCGGGATTGCGGCTGAATTCGGGCATGCGGCGCCAGTCGCCCAGGATCACGGCCAGCGTGGCCAGCGGCGTGCCCAGTTCATGCGCCGCGCCGGAAGCGAGCAAGCCCATACGGACGATATGCTCTTCCTCGGCGGCGCGCTGGCGCAGGTCGGCCAGCTTGCCGGCACTGGTATGCAGGTTTTGCATGATGCGGCTGGTGAAGACCACCAGCAGTGCCGCGTCGAGCAGGAAGCAGAGCAGCATGCCTTGCACGTACAGGCTGGCGATGCCGCGCCCATGGTCGAGCGGCAGCGTCAGCGGCGTGGAGAACATCGCCAAGCCGGCCAGGCAGGCCGCCGTGACGGCGACGATCAGCCAGGTCGCCCATTTATCGAGCAGCACGGCGCCCAGGATGACTTGCAGCAGATACAGGAAAACAAAGGGATTGGTGGTGCCGCCGCTCAGGTAGAGCTGCGCGGTCAGGCTGGCCACGTCGACCAGCAGGGCCAGCAGCAACTCGGCGTTGGAAACGGCCAGATATTCCTGCCAGCGCAGCGTGCTGGCGATATTGAAGGCGGCCAGGCAAACCAGCACGCTGAGCATGGCCGGCAAGGGCAACTGCACGTCGAACACCAGGGTGGCGACCGAGATCGTCACGACCTGCCCGAACACCGCCAGCCAGCGCAGCTGGATCAGCTGCTGCATGTTTTTATGGCCGGCGGCGTGGGTGATCTTGCTGACGATGGCGGCGGCGGCCCGCGCCGCGCCGCCTATGCCACCTGTGAATTGATTATGATTGACACTTGCCATTCCTGCCTTCCAGTTTGATTCAAGCTGCGCCGCTGCGCTTGCGCGGTGCGCGCGCGTCGCGGACGATCCAATAGCAGGAGCCGGCCACCATCAGCGCCAGCGCATACCAGGTGAGAGCATAAACCAAATGGTTGTTTTGGAAGGACACCACAGTCAAACCGCCAACCGGCGCGTCAGTGGGCGCGCCCGCCACCGCGTCGGCATCGACGAAATACGGCGCCACCGGGGACAGCTGGCGCGCCGCCGCGATCGCCGCCACGTCGCGCGAGTACCAGCGGTCGGCGGCGGCATCGTTCTGGCGCAGGAAGCCGCCTTTCGGTTCGCTGATGCGCAGCAGGCCGGTGACGCTGGCGCCCTGCCCCTGTCCTTGCGCGCGCGCCTCGGCGCAGGCGTTCGCGGTGGCACGCGGCGCCTGGGCCGGCGCGCCGCGCTGGCTCGCTTCGGTGACAAAGCCGCGATTGACCAGGACGATGCCGCCATCGTCCTGGCACAGCGGCGTCAGCAGCCAGTAGCCGCGGCCCCGCACCGTCGAAGCCTGCACGCGCGCGGTCAGCTCGGGCAGATACACGCCACTCAGGCGCACATGGCGGTATTCATCGTTGGCGGCGCCGATGCGCGGCCAGTCGCCCATCGCGGGCACGGCGACGGGGGCGGCATGCACCCGCTCCTCCACGCGCTCGATCAGGGCCAGTTTCCATTGCAGGCGCTGCATTTGCCACGTCCCTAAAGCGAAAAAGCCTGCACAAAGCAGGCTTCCCATCGCAATCAGGAAGAGGCGCAGGCCAGGTGAACGGCGCCGTGCCGCTTCCGGCGCCGCCAAGGCGGCTCCCGGTTGCTGCACGGCGCGATCCGCCGGGTCAGGCGTTTTCTTCATCACGGCATGTCATGGTGCATTACGTCGGGCGACATGCCCGGCATCATATTGTGGTTCATATGATACATGACCCAGATCGAGCCGGACAGCGTGATGACCACGATGATGATGGTGAAGATCAGCGCCAACATATTCCAGCCGCCTTCCGACTTGGCGTTCATGTGCAGGAAGTAGACCATGTGGACCACGATCTGCACCGCCGCCAGGCCCAGCAGCACGAAGGCTGCCGTGCTTGAGCTGGAGAAGACCTTGCCCATCACCAGCCAGAACGGAATCGCGGTCAGGATGACGGCCAGCACGAAGCCGGTCACATAGCTGCGCACGCTGCCGTGGTCATGATCGTCGTGACCGTGGTGGCCGTGGCCGTGGTCATCGTGTTCGTTATGGTTATGGCCGCTCATGGCAGGACTCCCATCAGGTAGACAAAGGTGAAGACGCCGATCCAGACCACGTCCAGGAAGTGCCAGAACATCGACAGGCACATCAGGCGGCGGCCGTTTTCCGGCGTCAGGCCGTGTTTTTTCAGCTGGAACAGCAGCGTCACCAGCCACACGATGCCGAAGCTCACGTGCAGGCCGTGGGTGCCGACCAGGGCGAAGAAGGAGGTCAGGAAGCCGCTGCGCTGCGGGCCCGCGCCTTCATGGATCAGGTGCATGAACTCATACAGCTCGAAGTAGATGAAGGCCACGCCCAGCAGGCCGGTAATGCCCAGCCAGATCATGGTCGGTTTCAGCTTCTTCTTTTGCATTTCCAGCATGGCGAAGCCGTAGGTGATCGACGACAGCAGCAGCAGCGCGGTATTGATCGCCACCAGCTTCAGGTCGAACAGCTCGGCGCCGGACGGGCCGCCCGCGTAGTTGCGGCCCAGCACAGCATACGCCGCGAACAGCACGGCGAAGATCAGGCAGTCGCTCATCAGGTACAGCCAGAAACCGAGCAAGGTGCCGTTTTCCGGGTGGTGCTCGCGCACCAGGAAGCGCGAGCTTGGGTTGGCGCCCAGGGCGCCGTCAGCAGTAACGTTATGGTTGCTCATGGCGTTAAGCGTGGCCTTCCAGCAGACGGGTGCGCGCATCTTCCGTGCGGGTGACTTCTTCCGCAGGGATGTAATAGTCGCGCTTGTAGTTAAAGGTATGGATGATGATCGCCGCCATCAGGACAACAAAGCCCAGCACGGCCGGCAGCCACATTTGCCAGATCAGCGCGAAACCGACCGCGAAGCTCAGAGCCGAGATGATGAAACCGGCGCCGGTATTCTTCGGCATGTGGATCGCCACGAAGTCTTTCAGCGGACGCTGGTAGCCATTCTTCTTCATGTCAGCCCAGGTGTCGTTGTCGTGCACGCGTGGGGTAAAGGCGAAGTTGTAGTCTGGCGGTGGCGAGGAAGTCGACCATTCCAGGGTACGGCCATTCCATGGGTCGCCCGTGACGTCGCGCAGCTTGTCGCGGCGGATGTAGCTGACCACGAACTGCACCACCATGGCGCCGATACCGACGGCGATCAGGGCAGCGCCGATGGCGGCGATGACGAACCAGATCTGCAGCGATGGGTCTTCGAAGTGGCTCATGCGGCGGGTCACGCCCATCAGGCCCAGTACGTACAGCGGCATGAAGGCCAGGTAGAAGCCGATGGTCCAGCTCCAGAAGGAGATCTTGCCCCAGAACTCGTCCAGCTTGTAGCCGAAGGCTTTCGGATACCAGTAGTTGATGCCGGCGAACAGGCCGAACAGCACGCCGCCGATGATCACGTTGTGGAAGTGGGCGATCAGGAACAGCGAGTTATGCAGCACGAAGTCGGCTGGAGGCACGGCCAGCAGCACGCCGGTCATACCGCCGATCACGAAGGTGATCATGAAGGCGATGGTCCACATCATCGGCAGCTCGAAGCGGATGCGGCCGCGGTACATGGTGAACAGCCAGTTGAAGATCTTGGCGCCGGTCGGGATCGAAATGATCATCGTCGTGATGCCGAAGAAGGAGTTGACGCTGGCGCCCGAACCCATGGTGAAGAAGTGGTGCAGCCATACCAGGTAGGACAGCAGCGTGATCACGCAGGTGGCGTACACCATCGAGGTGTAGCCGAACAGGCGCTTGCCGCAATAGGTCGACACGACTTCGGAGAAGATGCCGAAGCATGGCAGGATCAGGATGTACACCTCGGGGTGGCCCCAGATCCAGATCAGGTTCACGTACATCATGGCGTTGCCGCCCATGTCGTTGGTGAAGAAGTTGGTGCCGAACATGCGGTCCAGGGACAGCATGGCCAGAACGGCGGTCAGGACCGGGAAGGCGGCCACGATCAGCACGTTGGTGCACAGCGCGGTCCAGGTGAAGACCGGCATTTTCATCATGGTCATGCCTGGCGCGCGCATCTTGACGATGGTGACGATCAGGTTGACGCCGGACAGTAATGTCCCGACCCCGGCAATCTGTAATGACCAGATATAGTAGTCGACCCCGACGTCCGGACTGCCCAGGATGCCCGACAGCGGCGGATACGCCAGCCAGCCGGTACGCGCGAATTCGCCCACGAACAGGGAAGCCATGGTCAGCATGCCGCCGAACACGGACATCCAGAACGAGAAGTTATTCAGGAAGGGGAAAGCCACGTCGCGCGCGCCGATCTGCAGCGGCACCACGTAGTTCATCAGGCCCGTCACCAGCGGCATCGCCACGAAGAAGATCATGATCACGCCGTGGGCGGTGAAGATCTGGTCGTAGTGGTGCGGCGGCAGGTAGCCGACGTTTTCGCCAAAGGAGATGGCTTGCTGGGCACGCATCATCAGCGCATCGGCAAAGCCGCGCAGCAGCATGATCAGGCCGAAGATCATGTACATGATACCGATCTTCTTGTGGTCGATGCTGGTGATCCAGTCGCGCCACAGGGTGCCCCACAGCTTGTACTTGGTGAGCAGGCCGAATACGGCCGCGCCGCCCAGGGCCACCATGACAAAGGTGACCATCAGGATCGGTTCGTGGTAGGGAATCGCTTCCCAGGTCAGCCGTCCGAAGATCAGCTGCGTCAAATTCAGTTGGTCTTGCATGCTTAGTTCTTCTTCGTTTCAGGGGTGATGCACACTTCGGCCGTGGTGGCTTCGGTCATGCGGCGCGCGCTGCGCTCAGCGGCCACGGCGGCGCTGCTCACTTTGCGGCTGATACGGGTAGCGTCTTCAGCCATCTGATCCTTGATGCAGACGGCGTTGCGGTCTACGCAGCGGTTGACGATGGCGTCGTACAGACCGGCTTCGACGGAACCGTAGTGGCGCACTTTGTCGCCGATGCTGGGCTTGTCCAGCGCGGTGTAGTTGGCGCGGTCCAGCGCCACGGTGCTGCTCTTGGTCTTCTGCACCCACTTCTCGAAGTCCGCGGCGCTCGTGCCGTGGAATTTGAAGCGCATCTGGGAGAAGCCTTCGCCGCTGTAGTTGGCCGAGAAGCCGTCGTACACGCCGGTCTTGTTGATGACCGCGTTCAGCTGGGTTTCCATGCCGGCCATGGCGTAGATCTGGCCTGCCAGGGCTGGAATGTAGAAGGAATTCATCACGGTCGAGGCGGTGATCTTGAAGCGCACCGGCACGTCGATCGGAGCGACCAGCTCATTCACGCTCGCCACGCCCTGTTCCGGATAGATGAACAGCCATTTCCAGTCCATCGCCACCACTTGCACTTCCAGCGGCTTGACCGAAGCGGGAATCGGACGCTTGTCGTCCAGGCGCTGCAGCGGACGGTAAGGGTCGAGAGTGTGGGTGCTGATCCAGGTCAGCAGGCCCAGCACGATGATGATCAGCAGGGGCGCGCCCCAGATCACCAGTTCCAGACGGGTGGAGTGGTCCCAATCCGGCTCGTATTTCGCCTTGGTGTTGCTTTTACGGTAACGCCAAGCGAACAGGATGGTCAGGAAGATAACAGGAACGATAATCAGCAGCATCAGCAGGGTGGACACCGTGATAAGGTGGCTTTGCTGAAGGGCGATATCACCGGACGGATTCATCACCACCAGATCGCAGCCCGTGAGCGCAATAAGTGGTGTAAGGAACAGCCCGCGACGAAGGAGTGTATGTAACATGCGATATAGTGCTGTACAGGATATGTGAAACATGCCACTGTACCTGTATCGTTTAGTTTTGGACATTGGACACTTTGTCCTCCCCGTGTCCAAGGCCAGGACTGGGCGTGTGTAGCACCTATTACAACAATTATTGAGACAAAGACTATGGCCAGCATGAATACGACGCATGACGGCAGCATTCCTGCCGATTTTCCGCAGCATGACAATGCCGACGACGCGCGGCGCCTCAATACGGACAACGCCCCCATTTCACCAGGCGAAATAGCAGTCGGTGTGGTGATCGGGCGCGCTTCCGAGTATTTCGACTTCTTCGTCTACGCCATCGCCTCGGTACTGGTCTTCCCCTCCCTGTTCTTCCCGTTTGAAGGCCGCCTGGAAGGCACGCTGTACGCCTTCGTCATCTTCTCCTTTGCCTTTATTGCAAGGCCGATCGGCACCGTCCTGTCGATGGCCATCCAGCGCCGCTTCGGCCGTGAGGCCAAGCTCACCATCGCCCTCTTCCTGCTCGGCTCGACCACGGCCGGGATCGCCTTCCTGCCGCCGTATTCCGACCTGGGCGCCAACGCCATCATCATCCTGTCGCTGCTGCGCATCGGCCAGGGCTTGGCGCTGGGCGGCTCCTGGGACGGCCTGCCTTCGCTGCTGGCCCTGAACGCGCCGCAGGACAAGCGCGGCTGGTACGCCATGCTGGGCCAGTTGGGCGCGCCGGTCGGCTTCTTCATCGCCGCCGGCCTGTTCTGGTTCCTGATTTCGACCCTGGACAATCTGGACTTCATGGACTGGGGCTGGCGCTATCCCTTCTATGTAGCCTTCGCCATCAATGTGGTGGCCCTGTTCGCCCGCCTGCGCCTGATCTCCACCAATGAGTACTCGCGCCTGCTGGAAGAACGCGAGCTGCAGCCGACCAGCGTGGTCGAAATGGCAAGCTCACAGGGCCGCAACCTGATCATCGGCGCGCTGGCCGCGCTGGCCAGCTATGCCCTGTTTCATCTGGTCACGGTGTTCCCGCTGTCCTGGATCAATCTGTATTCGCCGCGCTCGGTGGCCGGCTTCCTGCTGACCGAGATGGGCGGCGTCTTCTTGATGGCGGGCGGGGTGGTGGCCTCGGGCATCATCGCCGACCGCATCGGCCGCCGCCGCACGCTGGGCACACTGGCCACCCTGATCGCCCTCTTCAGCGCCTTCGTGCCGATGCTGCTGAATGGCGGCGACGCCGGGCAGGATGCCTTCATCCTGATCGGTTTCACCCTGCTGGGACTGTCCTACGGCCAGGCGGCCGGCGCGGTGACGGCCAACTTCCCCGCCAAATACCGCTATACCGGCGCGGCCCTGACCTCCGATCTGGCCTGGCTGGTCGGCGCGGGCTTCGCACCGCTGGTGGCGCTGGGCGTTTCGGCCAAATTTGGGCTGGCCTATGTCGGCCTGTACCTGCTGTCGGGCGCGGTCTGCTCACTGGCGGCGCTCAGCCTGAACCGGGCGCTCGATATTAAAAATTAAACGCGGCGAAGTCTGCTCTATATACAGAAGCCGGGGCAACCCGGCTTTTTTACACCCCCACGCCGCGGCTTGCAGAATGGTCTATGTTGCGTAAACGCATCAGAATGACTTCAAAAGGAAGACCCTCATCATCCTCGGGCCGGCGCGCAATTTCCTCGCAACCCAGGCGCTGATAAAAGGCGCAGGCGGGGCGGTTTTCCGCATAGACCTCCAGTTCCAGCTCCCCCTTGAGCGCTAGCGCATGCGCGGCCAGCGCGCGGCCAATGCCACTGCCCTGGCGGCCTGGATCGACGAACATCCCGCCGATGAAGGAGTCGATCAGTCCGATAAACCCGACTGGCGCACCATCAAGGCATGCGACCCAAGTCTCCGCGTTGGGCAGATATACCTCTTCGATCAGCGTCCGCTGCTCGCGCAGGCGCGCCTCGCCCAGAAAGGCGTGCGCCCGGCGTGAAGCCTCAAACCAGATTGCCGACAATTTTCTCGTGTCCGCGGCCTCGAAGGCGCGAATTTGCAGCTGTATCTTATCCATCGTGTGGGAGCGCAGGCTTTTGAAACAAAAGGCGATGGTACATCGCCTTGAACATATTCGCAGCGCCGCCCGCCGGGGGCGCGCTGGCACGCCGGGGCAAATACGACACCATTGTCTTTTTTATTACCTTCCGGTTGTCTTCACCGGTCCAGCGGCATACACTGGTTCAGGTCGAATGGAGGGTCGAATGCCATGGAAACTAGCGCACTGCAAGCCCGCCTTTACCAAGCATTCCTGCGCGGCTACAGCGAGTTCCCAGGCCATCATGCGGCCGCCGCAAGCGCCCGCGCGCCCGCCGGACCATCGCCGGCGATGGTTGCCGGCGCGGCCTTGGAAAGCCGCGAACTGCGGCGCTCCATCGACGCCTGCCAGCACGCGCTGTCGCAGATGGCCGAGCTGCCCGAGGCAGAAAGAGAACAATTGCGCAGCGAGCTGCGCGCCACGCTCGACCATCTCGTCAAGGTGTCTGAGCAATTGCTGACCCAGCTTCGGGCTGGCGGCGAGGCGCCTGCCGCCGCCGACGCCAGCGCATCCGAAGACCCGTCCGATCTGCCGCCCAGTCCGTCCACGCGCGGCAAAAAACCACCGCGTAGGAGATAAAGCCATGAACCAATACAGCTTGCAGGAGGCGCTGCTGCTTGAGCAACTGGCCGTGCAGCAGCATGCCCAGCTTGAAGCGGAGGCCACCCAGGCGCAGCACTTGCATCTGCTGGCGGCGCAGGAAGCCGCCGCCGCAGGGATGGACCTGCCCACATATATAGCCGTGCTGCAGGCGCACGAAGAGCAGCAGTTGGCCGAGCTGGCGCACTACCAGCAGCAACAGCAATTGGCCGAGCTGGCTCAATACCAGGAACAGCAGCAGCTGGCGCAGTATCAGCAACAGGCGCTGGCGTCCGCCCACGCCCAAGGCTGCGCCCCGGCCACGCTGCAAGCCCTGGCCGAGCAGGAAGCCGCCGCCGCCGGCATGGACCTGCCGACGTATGCGGCCGCGCTGCAGCAGACCGAGCTTGCGCTGCTGGAGGAAGCGGCCTATCTGGAAGGCGTGGCCCAGCATGAGGCCGAACTGGCCCGGCAACAGCAGGCCGCCATGCCGCCGGCCCTTCTGGCCCACCTGCAGCAACTGCAGATCGCACAGCTCCAACAGGCGCAGGCACTCGGCCTGCTCTGAACGTCAAGCCGGTCGGCACAGCTGCTCGACGCGGCCGAGGAGAAGTCATGTCGGTCAGGAAGCGCTACATCATCGCCGTGCCGCAGCACGTCCGGCTGGGTTCCGGCCTGAGCCTGCAGGACGTGGTGGCAGGACTGCCGCAAGACCAATTGGGACGCGCCGGCTCGACCGGCACCCAGGTGGTGGAAATGAGCGCCGCCGAGGCGGACCAGCTGGCGCGCGCCAACAGCGATATGCTGATCGAGGAAGACCAGCCGCTGACGCTGCTGGCGCCGATGCCGGCCCTGGGCTTCGAGGTCGGGCCGGACCGCGGCCAGGAATACCGCTTCGCCGTGCGCGACGCGCAAACGGGGGCGCCGGTGGCCGACGCCACGCTGTTCGTCAAAGGCGCGCGCGCCACTTACCGCGGCCGTACCGGAAAAGACGGCAGCGCCAGCGTGCGCGTGCTCGACGCGGCGATCGAGCATGTGATCGTCTCGCCCGCCGCCAACTACTGGGCGCGCGTGATCGCGGCGCCGGCGCCGGAACAGACCACCGAGGTCGCGCTGCCCCCGCTGATTGCGCGCGGCGCCGCCGCCTGGGAGCGCCAATGGCTGGGCAAGACGAGCGAGGTGTCGGGCGGGGCCGGCGTCAAGGTCGCTCTGCTCGACAGCGGCATCGCCGAACACCCGGACCTGGCGGTGGCCGGCGGCATGAACGCGCTGGATGGCGCCCGCAGCAATGACTACCGCAGCGATGAAGATGGGCACGGCACCCATTGCGCGGGCGTGATCGGCGGCCGCAATGCCGTCCATGGCGTGTGCGGCGTGGCGCCCGAGGCCGAGCTGTATGCGGTGAAGGCCTTCCCCGGCGGCCGGCTCAGCGATCTGCTCGAAGGCCTGCAATGGTGCATCGAGAATGGCATGGACGTGGTCAACCTGAGCCTGGCCATCGAACGGCCAAGCCCCCTGCTCGCACTGAAGCTGGCCGAGGCGGCGCAGGCCGGCATCACGCTGGTGGCCGCCGCCGGCAATGGCGGCGACAGCCAGATCGCCTACCCGGCCGCCAGCGAGGGCGTGCTGGCGGTCACGGCGTTCGGCTCGATGCACGCCTTCCCCGCCGACAGCGCCCACGCGCTGCGCATCGCCGAACTGCGCAATGACGCCTCCGGCCTGTTCGTACCCAATTTCAGCAATCGCGGGCCGCAGACCGCTTTCATCGCGCCCGGAGTGGCGATCATTTCCAGCGTGCCCGGCGGCTATGCGGCCTGGGACGGCACGTCGATGGCTTGCGCCTTCGTCTCGGGCCTGGCGGCCCTGGCGCTGGCGGCCCACCCCGAGATCCGCAGCGGCGACGCGCGCCAGGGCGCCCACGTCCGGCAGTTGCTGGCGGCGGCGGCCATCGACCTGGCGCTGCCGGGCGCGATCCAGGGCGCCGGCGTGCCGCAGGCGGCCCGTCCCACGGCGCGTCCGGTCGGCCGGCCCGATGCTTCCGGCCTGGAGCAACAGCAGCAACGCGTCGCGGCGCTGATCAGCGACCTGGAAGGCAAGCAGCAGGAAATCCGTGCCATGATCGCCCAATTGGGCTAACGAGCTGGAGTAGCCAGGGGCGAACCCTATGCGGCTTCTTTGTTTTCCCCATGCGGGGGCCGGGCCTTCGCAATTCCGTTCCTGGCTGGCGGCGGGACCGGACAGGCTGCAGATCACGCCGGTCGCCCTGCCCGGCCGCGAGGCGCGCTACAAGGACGCGGCGCCGCGCCGTCTGGATGCGCTGCTGCACGACGTGTCCCGCCACATCGAACCCTTGCTGGACCAGCCCTTCGCCATGATGGGGCACAGCATGGGCGCCCTGCTCGCCTTCGAGCTGGCGCGCCTGCTGCGGCGCGCCGGACGGCGCCAGCCGGAGCGCCTGTTCGTCTCGGCCTTTCGCGCGCCCCACCTGGGCGGCCGCTGGCCGCCGCTGCATGCGCTGCCCGCGCCACTGCTCAAGGCCGAGTTGCTGCGGCTGGACGGCACGCCGCCCGGCGTGCTGGTCCAGCCCGATCTGATGGACACGCTGCTGCCGGTACTGCGCTCCGACCTCGAAATCGCCGAACATTACCGCTACCAGCCGGAGCCGCCGCTGGCCTGCCCGATCACCTGCCTGGGCGGCATCGCCGACGAGCGTATCAGCCGTCCCGAGCTGCGCGGCTGGCAGCAACACACCACGGCCGAATTCCGGCTGCGGCTCTTCCCCGGCGGCCATTTTTACCTCTATAAGACACCGGTACTGGTGCAGCATGCCATCTGCGCCGATCTCGGCCTTTCCACCCTGCGTCCCAACGAGGCGATGAACTGAGCATGGATACATCCGCCAACCTCTTCCCTCTCTCCTATTCGCAGGAAAGGCTATGGTTCCTGCACCTGCTGGCGCCGGCCAGTCCCTTCTACAACTTGCAGATCGATATGCCCTTGCACTGCGTGCTCGACGAGGCAATCTGGGGCCGGGTGATCAACGAGCTGGTGCGGCGCCATGAAGCCCTGCGCACCGTCTTTCACGCCGTCGACGGCGCGCCGGTCCAGCAAGTGCTGGGCGCGCTGGCCGTGCCGGTCGCCAGCGTCGATCTGCGCGACACCCCGCCAGCCGAACGCGCGGAAGCGGCGCGCAGGGTGGCGCTGGACGACGCCCAGCGTCCTTTCGACCTGGGCCGGGGGCCATTGCTGCGCCCCACGCTGATCCGCATGGAGGACCAGGCCTGGCTGTTCGTGCTGACCATGCACCACATCGTCACGGACGGCTGGTCGATGGACATCATCACGCACGAGATCGCGACGCTGTACGATGCGTTCGCCCAAGGCCAGCCCTCGCCGCTGCCCGAGCTGCCGATCCAGTACGCCGATTTCGCCGCCTGGCAGCGCCAGACCCAGACCGTGGCCCAGCTCGGCGTCCAGCTCGATTACTGGCGGACCCAGCTCGATGGCTGCCAGAACCTGCAACTGCCCACCGATTTCGCGCGCCCGTCCACGCCCAGCTATCGCGGCGGCTTCCAGAGCGTGGCGACCGCCCAGCCCGTGATCGACGGCCTGCGCCGCATCGCCCAGCAGGAAGGCGCGACCCTGTTCATGGTCCTGCTGGCCGCCTTCCAGGTGCTGATGATGCGCTATTCGGGCCAGGACGATGTCGTGGTCGGCACGCCGATCGCCAACCGCAACCGGCCCGAGATCGAGCCGCTGATCGGCTTTTTCGTCAACACCCTGGTGATGCGCGGCCGCCTGGCCGGGCGGCCGACTTTCCGCGAATACCTGCGCCGCGTGCGCGAAACGGCGCTGGGCGCCTACGCCAACCAGGATCTGCCGTTCGAAAAGCTGGTGGAGCATTTGCAGCCGCAGCGCGACCTGAGCCGCAATCCCCTGTTCCAGGTGATGTTCGTGCTGCAAAACAGCGCGGTGCAGCGCAGCGGCGCGGCAGCAGCGCCGTCCTACCAGCCCGGCCCGGCGACGCCGTCGGCCGTCTCCTACGGCAACGCCAAGTTCGACCTGACGCTCTACCTGGGCGAGGACGAGCAAGGCATCTGCGCCATTTTCGAGTACAGCACCGACCTGTTCGCCGACGAGACGATCGCGCGCCTGATCGGCCACTGGCAAACGCTGCTGCAAAGCATTGCCGCCAGCCCCGATACGCCCGTCACCCGGCTGCCGCTGCTGCCGCCGCGCGAGCGCGCCCTGCTGCTGACCGAGTGGAACGATACGGCCACGGCCTATCCACGCGAGGCCACGCTCGGCGAACTATTCCGCCAGCAGGCGCTGGCCGCGCCGGACGCGATCGCGCTAAATAGCGAAGAAGGCGCCCTGAGCTACGGCGAGCTGGCGCGGCGCACGGCGCGGCTGGCGCGCTGGCTGCGGCAGCAAGGCGTGCAGCGCGGCGAGCTGGTCGGTCTTTGCCTGCCGCGTGGCATCGACATGGTGGTGGCCGTGGTGGCCATCGTCGAGGCCGGCGCCGCCTATCTGCCGCTGGACCCGGCCTATCCGCCGGCGCGGCTGGACGCGCTGATCGGGCAAGCCGCGCCCCGCCTCATCCTCTCGCGCGGTGCGGCGGCCGCCGCCGTGGCGCCGCATGCGCCGATCCTGCTCGATAGCCTTGAGCTGCCCGGCGACGACAGCGCGCCGGACAGCGGCGCCGACGCCGGCACGCTGGCCTATGTGCTGTTCACGTCAGGCTCGACCGGCCAACCCAAGGGCGTCTGCGTCAGCCACCGCAATGTGGTGCGGCTGGTGCGCAACACGAATTATTGCAACATTCGTCCCGCCGACGTGCTGCTGCAGTTCGCCCCGCTCCAGTTCGACGCCTCGACCTTCGAAATCTGGGGCGCGCTGCTGAATGGCGCGCGGCTTGAAATCGCGCCGCCCGGGCTGCCTTCGCTGGAGGAGCTGGGCGCCTGCATCGAACGGGCCGGCGTCACCATCCTGTGGCTGACGGCCAGCCTGTTCCACCAGATGGTCGAAGCCCAGCTCGGCTCGCTGTGGCGGGTGCGCCAGTTGCTGGCCGGCGGCGACGTGCTGTCTCCCCCGCTGTGCCAGCGCGTGCTCGACGAACTGCCCGGCTGCACGCTGATTAACGGTTACGGCCCCACCGAGGCCACCACCTTCGCCGCCTGCCACCGCATGGAGCGCGGCACGGCGCTGGGCCAGCGCGTGCCGATCGGGCGCGCCCTGGCCAATACCCAGCTCTATGTGCTCGACACGGAAATGCAGCTGGCGCCGGCCGGCGTGGTCGGCGAGCTGTATATCGGCGGCGACGGCGTCGCCAGCGGCTATCTGGGCGACGCGGAGCTGAGCGCGCAGCGCTTCATCCCCAATCCCTTCGCGCCGCCCAATTCCGGCCAGCGCCTGTACCGTACGGGCGACCAGGTGCGCTACCGCGTCGACGGCGCGCTCGAATTCATCGGCCGCCGCGACCACCAGGTGAAACTGCGCGGCTTCCGCATCGAACTGGGCGAGATCGAGGCCGTGATGCGGCGCCATCCGCTGGTACGCGATGCCTGCGTGCTCGCCGCCGGCGACGGCCAGGAGCGCCGCCTGCTGGGCTACGCCATCCTCGAACGGGCGGCCGACATCCACGCGCTGCGCCGTTTCCTGCAACAGGAGCTGCCCGAGTATATGGTGCCGGCCACGCTGATCCCGCTCGACGCCTTCCCCTTGACGGCCAGCGGCAAGATCGACCGCCATGCGTTGCCGGCCGGCGACGGCGGCGAATGGGGCGGCCAACTCCCGTTCGCCGAACCGCAATCGGAACTGGAGCGCATCATCGCCGCCATCTGGCGCGAAGTGCTGGCGCACGAACGCGTCGGCCTGGACGACAATTTCTTCGACCTGGGCGGCCATTCGCTGCTGCTGCAGCAGATCCACAGCCGCCTGACGGGCCTGCTGGGCCGCGCCTTGCCGATGGTCGACCTGTTCCGCTTTCCCACCGTGGCGGCGCTGGCGCGGCACCTGGAACCTGGCGCCGAGCCGCAGCGCGCGCCGCTTCAGCCACGGGAGGAAGCGGCGCAGCCCGCGTCCATCGACCTGCTCGACCAGCGCATCGCGCAGCAGCGCCGCGCGCGGGCCGAGCGCCTGCACAGGAGAAGCACATGACGGACCAATCCGAATGCGTGGCGGTGATCGGCATGGCCGGCCGCTTCCCCATGGCCGCCGGCGTGGCCGAGTTCTGGGACAATCTGCGCCAGGGCCGCGAATGCATCCGCTTCTTCAGCGAGGAAGAGCTGCGCCAAGCCGGCGTGCCGGCCGAGACGCTGGCGCACCCAAGCTATGTGCGCGCCAATGGCGTGGTCGACGGCATCGAGCAGTTCGACGCCGACTTCTTCGGCTTCACGCCGCGCGAGGCCGAAATCCTCGATCCGCAGCAGCGCGTCTTTCTGGAGTGCGCCACCGAAGCGCTGCAGGACGCCGGCTGCGTGGCCGAGCGCCATCCGGGCATGATCGGCGTGTTCGCCGGCACCAGCATGAGCACCTATGCCTTCCAGCTTTACGGCAATGCCCAGCTGGCCGGCCGCGCCACCGGCTTCCAGATCCTGATCGGCAACGACAAAGACCACCTGGCCACCCGGGTGGCCTATAAGCTCAACCTGAAAGGACCGGCGATCACGGTGGGCACGGCCTGCTCCACTTCGCTGGTCGCGGTCGGCCTGGCCTGCCAAAGCCTGATCGAATACCAGTCCGACGTGGCGCTGGCCGGCGGCGTCACGCTCGGCGTGCCGATGCTGCGCGGCTATCTCCACGAGGAAGGCGGCATCGCCTCGCCGGATGGCCACTGCCGCTCCTTCGATGCCGCCGCCATGGGCACGGTCGGCGCCAATGGCGCCGGCTGCGTGGTGCTCAAGCGCTTGGCTGACGCGCTGGCCGACGGCGATCCGATCTGCGCCGTGATCCGCGGCTGGGGCTTGAACAACGATGGCGCCGACAAGGTCGGCTATACGGCGCCCAGCGTGGCCGGCCAGGCCCATGCGATTGCCACGGCGCTGGCTATGGCGGGCGTGGCGCCGGACACGATCACGATGATGGAGGCGCACGGCACGGCTACGCCGCTGGGCGATCCGATCGAGTTCGCCGCGCTGTGCCAGGCGTGGCGGAATAGCACGCAGCGCCGCTATTGCGCCCTGGGCTCGGTCAAGTCCAACACCGGGCATATGGATTCGGCCGCCGGCGTCGCCGGCTTGATCAAATGCGTGCTGGCGCTGCAACATCGCCAGATTCCGCCCAGCCTGCATTTCGAGCGGCCCAATCCCAAACTCGATATGGAGAACAGTCCCTTCTTCGTCAACACCGGGCTGCGCGACTGGCAGCCCGAGTGCGGCGTGCGGCGCGCGGCGGTCAGCTCCTTCGGCATCGGCGGCACCAATGCCCACGTGATTCTGGAAGAGGCGCCCGAAGTCGAACCGGGCGGCGCCTCGCGCGCGGCCCAGTTGCTGCTGCTCTCGGCCCGCAGCCCCGGCGCGCTGGACGCGGCGGCAGAGCGGCTCGCGGCCCATCTCGACGCCCACCCCGAACTGGCGCTGCCCGACGTGGCGCATACCCTGCAACTGGGCCGCAGCGAAATGAAATGCCGCCGCGCCATCGTCGTGCCGGCCGGCGCCGGTGCCGGCGATGCCGCCGCCCTGCTGCGCCAGGGCGCGCCGCGCCGCAGCGCCAGCAGCGCACGCGATGGCAAGTTCGAAGGTGTGGCCTTCCTGTTTCCCGGCCAGGGCGCCCAGCATCCCGGCATGGGCGCAGGCCTGTACCGCGCCGAACCCGTGTACCGGGAGATTGTCGACCATTGCGCCGGCCTGTTGCGCGCACCGCTCGGCCTCGACCTGCGTACCCTGATGCATGGGGCTGACCAGGGCGAGGTGCTGCGCCAGACCCAGGTCACGCAGGCGGCGGTGTTTGTCGCCAGTTACGCGCTGGCGCGATTGTGGATGCATTGGGGGATCAAGCCCGCCGCCCTCGCCGGCCATAGCGTGGGCGAATACACGGCGGCCTGCCTGGCCGGCGTGCTGTCGCTGGAAGATGCCTTGCAACTGATCGCCAGGCGCGGCCAGATCCTGGCCGGCATGCCGCCCGGGGCGATGCTGGCGGTGGCGCAGCCCGAGACGGCGCTGCGCGGGCGCTTCGCCGGCGCCGCCGAAATCGCAGCGGTCAATGGGCCGGCGCTGTGCGTGCTGTCGGGCGGCGTGGCGGCCATCGCGGACATCCGCCGCCAGCTCGAAAGCGAGGGCGTCACCGTGCAGGCGCTGCACACCTCGCACGCCTTCCATTCGCAACTGGTCGATGGCGCCATCGCGCCGATGATCGAGGCCATGGCTCAAATGCGCCTGCACGCGCCCACGATCCCCTACCTATCCAATCTGAGCGGCCATTGGATCGGGCCGCACGAGGCGCAGAATCCCGAATACTGGGGACGCCACTTGCGCGGGACGGTTCGTTTCGCCGACTGCCTCGGCCATCTGCTAGGCGATACCGGCTGCGCCCTGCTGGAGGTCGGCCCCGGCCAGACCCTGGCCGGCTTCGCGCGGCAGCACGAAGCCTATGCGCCGGGCCGCCTGATCGTCTCGTCCTGCCGCCATGCCCGCAACGCGGCCGACGACACGGTGGACGACGAGCGTGCCGCCTTGCACGCCCTGGGCAGCCTGTGGACAGCCGGCGCCACCGTGGACTGGCCCGCGTTCTACGGCGCCGAACGGCGTCGCCGCGTGCCGCTGCCGACCTATCCGTTCGAGCGGCAGCGCTACTGGATCGAATCGTCCGCCGCCGCTCCGGCTACCGCCATGCCGGCGCCTCCGGCCGCATCCCAGCCGCTGGAGGATTGGCTCTACCAGCCGCGCTGGGTGCGCACGGCGCCGACCGCGCCGCTGCCGGCTGACTACAGCGATGGCTGGGCCATCGTCGGCGGCACGGAACAGCAGGTGGCGGCGCTGGCCGAAACACTGGCTGATCTCGGCCAGCCGGTCGAACGCGCCGGCAGCGCCGCCGGCCTGGCCGAGCTGGCGCCCAGCGTGCGCACCGTCATTGCGCTGGACGGCATCGCGGACGGGGTGCCGTCCGCGGAACTCTACTACCGCGCACTGTCGCTTCTACATAGCCTGAGCCGTCGCAGCGCGCCCACCACCGTGCTGTTCGTAACGCGCTGGACCTTCGCCGTGGCGCCGCGCGAACGCGAGATCGAGCCGGAACGGGCCGCCATCATCGGCCTGGCCATCGCCGCCGCGCAGGAATATCCGCAGCTCAGCTGCCGCCTGATCGAACTCGACGCGGCCGCGCTGTCGCTGTTCGGCGGCGCGCACGCGGCGGCCCTGCTGGCCGAAGCGCTGCCGCAAGCGGCGCCCTGGATCGCCTACCGTGGCGCGCAGCGCTGGGCGCTGACGTTCGAACCGGCTCCGCTGGCGCAGGTGCAGCCCGCGCTGGCGCCAGCGCTGGAAGGCAACTACCTGATCACGGGCGGCTTCGGCAGGATCGGCCTGCTGATCGCTGAATTCCTGGCCCGGCGCGGCGCCGCCACGGTGGTACTCACAGGCCGCAGCCCCATGCCGCCGCGCGACCACTGGGACGGCAGCGGCGATCCGCGCATCGGACGGTTGCGCATGATTGAGGCCATGGGCACCAAGGTCGTGCTGTGCAGCGGCGACGGCGGCGTGCCGGCCGATGTCGCGCGCCTGGTTGCCGAGGCGCGCGCGCAAGGCGGCAAGATCCATGGCGTCTTCCATGCCGCGGGACTAACGGCGGCCGCCTATTTCCCCGGTTTTGCCGACATCGGCCGCGACGTCTCGGAGGCGCATTTCGCGGCCAAGCCGCGCGCCGCGCGCCTGCTGGCCGAGGCGCTGCGCGACGATCCGCCCGACTTCATCTGCCTGATGTCGTCCATTTCGGCGGTACTGGGCGGCATCGGCTTCGGCCCCTATGCGGCCGCCAACGCAATGCTCGACGCGCTGGCGGCGCAGCAGTCCGGCGCCACGCGCTGGATCAGCATCAATTGGGACGGCTGGACTTTCGAAAACCAGAGCGCCGCCGGCGAAGCGCTGATCCGCGCCGAAGACGGCATCGACGTGCTGGAACGGACGCTGGCCGCGCCGGAAATCCGCCAGTTGATCGTCTCGGTGGCGCCGCTCGGCCCGCGGCTGCAACGCTGGCTGCAGCCGCCAGCCGCCACGGCGGCGCCGGCACCGGCGCCTTCCGCATCGCACGAGCGGCCCGAGATGTCAGCCGGCTTCATTGCCCCCACGCCCGGCCGGCAAACGCTGGTCGCCGATCTCTGGCGTGACCTGATGGGCATCAGTCCGATCGGGGCCGACGACAACTTCTTCGAACTAGGCGGCCATTCTCTGCTGGCGATCCAGGTCGTATCGCGCCTGCGCGAGGCGCTGCAACGCGATCTGCCGGTGCGCATCCTGTTCGACCATCCCACGGTGGCGGCGCTGGCTGCCGCCCTCGATGCGCTGGACGAGCAGCCCGATGCCGAACTGGCGCGGCTGCTGGACCGGATCGAAGCCATGCCAGATGCCGAGGTCTCCTCGCTACTCGATGAAAGAGGGCCGGCGTGAGCCTCGCGCAACGCCTGGCCAACCTCTCCCCCGAACGGCGCGAACTGCTCGAACGGCTGGCGCGTCCGACCCGGCTCACCCGCGCCGGGCGGCGCGAGGAACAAGCCTCGTTCGAGCAGGAACGCCTATGGTTCCTGCAGCAGCTCGAACCGGAGGACAGCTCATACCACCTGCACCTGCAACTGGCGCTACCGCCGGAGCTGGACCGCGCCGCCTGGGACGCCGCATGGCGCTCTCTGGTTGCGCGCCACGAAACCCTGCGCACCCGCTTCGTCGAGCGCGACGGCGTGCCCTTCCAGGTGATCGAGGATGCGGACCCGGCCCCCATGCCGGTGTTCGACCTGTCAAACGAAACGCCCGCCGCGCAGCAGGAACAGGCCGCGCACCTGGCGCGCGAGCAGGCTGAAACGCCGTTTGATCTAAGCCGCGGCCCCCTATTCCGCGCCGCCCTGCTGTACCTGTCCAGCGGCGCGTTCCAGCTGCTGACGATCCACCATATCGTGGCGGACGGCTGGTCGATCGACATTCTGATGCGCGACCTGAACGCCGCCTATGAGGCTTCCCTGCAGGGGCGTCCGGTGCCGCTTGCGCCACTGCGCGTGCAGTTCGCCGACTTCGCCCGCTGGCAGCGCGCGCAATTGAGCGGCGCCCACCTCGACGAACTATTGGCGTTCTGGAGCGGCTATCTCGCCGGCGCGCCGGAACTGGCGCTGCCAACCGACCGACCGCCACCACCCATCGCCACCCGCCGCGCGGACGTGCGCGCGCGCCTGCTGGCAGCCCCCCAGCGCGACGCGCTGTACGAATTGGCGCGCCGCGCCGGCGCCACTGTGTTCCAGGTGCTGCTGGCGGCCTTCGCGGCCCTGCTGCACCGCTACACCGGCCAGACCGATCTCGTACTCGGCGCACCGATGGCCAACCGCGCGCCGGAGGAAGCCGAGGATCTGATCGGCTTCTTCCTCAACACCATCCTGCTGCGCGTGCGCCTGACTTCCGGACAAAGCTTTCTGCAGGTGCTGGCCGCCACGCGCGAATCCAGCGTGGCCGCCTACTCGGGCCAACAACTGCCCTTCGCCAGGCTGGTCGAACACCTGCAGCCGCGCCGCTCGCTGGGCCATAATCCCCTGTACCGGGCCACGGTGCAATTCTTCAAGTCACGCCACAATACGGCGCGGACCAGCGCACTGCGCGAGGAGATCGGCTACCAGCGCGCGGCCACCAACGTCGATCTGGCGCTCGACCTGTTCGAAAGCGGTGAAGGCTTGCTGAGCCGCTTTGAATTCAATTGCGACGTGTTCGATAGTCCGACTGTCGCGCGCCTGCTCGATCACTGGGAACGCATGCTGGCGGCCATACTCGCCGCGCCGGACCAGCCGATCGGCACCTTGCCGCTGACCAGCACCGCGGACCGGGCGCTGCTCGCTACCTGGGTCGGCCAGGCGCAAACGCCGCGCGCCGGCTGGACGTTCAAAAATTTTGGCGAGCGCACCGCCCTGACCACGCCGCAAGCCCGTCTGAGCTACGCGGAACTCGACCGCCGCTGCGGGCAGTTGGCCACGCTCCTGCGCGTGCGCGGCGCCGCTGCCGAGCGAATAGTCGCCATCCGCCTGGCCGATAATCTGGATACCGCCGTCGCCATCCTGGCGGCCTGGCGCGCGGAAGCCGCATTCGTTTACCTGGACCCGGAGTTGCCCGCCCAGCGCGCGGCGGCGATCCTGGCTGAAGCCGCGCCGGTGACCGTGCTTGACGATGCGCCCTGGTGGCGCGACACCCTGGCAGATGCGGAGGTGATGCCTGCGCGGCCGATCCCGCCGCAACGGCTGGCGGCGCTGATCTACACATCCGGCTCGACCGGCGTGCCGAAAGGCGTGCTGATCGAACATGGCGCGCTCGCCAATCAGGTGCAGTGGCTGCGGACGGCGCTGGACCTGAGGCTTACCGACGTGGTGCTGCAAAAATACTCCTTCAGTTTCGATGCCGCGCTGTCGGAGCTGCTGTGCGGACTGGCGGCCGGCGCCGAAATCGTCTTGGTCCGCAACCAGGGGCGCGATGCCGATGAATTGGTCCACCTTATCCAAAGCCAGGGCGTGACCCTGCTCGACGTCTTTCCTTCGCTGCTGGCCGTGCTGCTCGATCACGAGGGCTTTGCCGCCTGCACCACGCTGCGCCGCATCCTCGTTGGCGGCGAAGCGCTGCCGGCCGTCTTGGCCGCGCGGCTGGCGCAGGCGCTGCCCACGGTCCAGGTCATCAACGCCTATGGTCCGACCGAGGCCACGATCACCGCCACCGCCGCGCATCTGGCGCGCGATGCAACGCCGCCGGCCGTGCCGCCCATCGGCCGGCCAATCGCCGGCAATAGCGCGTATGTGCTGGACGGCGCCATGCAGCTTGTGCCACCTGGCTTGCCGGGCGAGTTGTATCTGGGCGGAGCGGGACTGGCGCGTGGCTATATGCATGACGCGGCGCTGACAGCGCGCCGCTTCGTCCCCAATCCTTTTGGGCCGGGCCGCCTGTACGCCAGCGGCGACCGCGCGCGTCACCGTGCCGATGGCCAGCTTGAATACCTGGGCCGGGCCGACCAGCAGATCAAGCTGCGCGGCTATCGCATCGAACCCGGAGAAATCGAAACGGCGCTACTGCGCCACCCCAGCGTGCGCGCGGCGGCGGCCACGCTACAGCGTTGTCCCGCGACATCCGACGCGCAAGCCGGGCTGCTGCAATGGCGGCTGGAGCAACTCAGCCCATCGGAAGCGGACTTCCTGTACCGCTTCGAAACCGACCAAGACCAGATACGGAGCCAGACCATGTGGCGCAACACTCCCCAATTCCAGCTATACCTGAACTTCCAGCAGCCCGGCTTCGCCCCCACGCCGCAGCCAGCGCAGCACAACTGGCTGCTGCAGCGGACACTCGACGAAACCGTCGCCGACCTGACAGCCATTGACGCCATTGCCCGCCAATGTGTCGCCGGTTCCACCCGGCCCGAGATGGAAGGCCGTTGGGAAACCAGCGCCGCCGCCTGGTCGGCGCGCGAGCTGCTGATCGAGGGACAGCAAGTGATGCAGGAATGGGAGCGGCCGCTGATGCAAGCCCTGGCCGGCGCCGCAGCCACGTCCGGTGGCCACGTCGCCGAAATCGGCTTCGGCATGGGCATCTCGGCTACGCTGCTGCAGGAATGCGGCGTGCGCTCCCACACGATAGTCGAATGCCACCCCGAAGTCCTGGCGCGGCTCGACCAGTGGCGCGCCCAGCGTCCCGGCGCCGCCATCACGGTCGTCCCCGGCCGCTGGCAGGACTGGATATTCGAACCCGGCTCCTTCGACGGCGTGCTGTTCGACACCTATCCCACTTCCGAGGAAGAGTACAGCACCGACGTCGCCGGCTCGCCCACCTTCGCCGCCGCGTTCTTCCCCGCCGCCCAACGCATGCTGCGGCCCGGCGGCGTGTTCACCTACTACAGCAACGAGATCGACTCGCTGTCGCGGCGGCACCAGCGACTGCTGTTGGAGCACTTCTCCTCGTTCTCGGTGACGCTCGTGCGCGGCCTGCGTCCGCCGCCAGATTGCCAATACTGGTGGGCCGATTCGATGGCCGTCGTAAAGGCAATGAAATGACCCCGGCGCATGAGAAGCTGCGCGCCCTATGGCTGTCGCGCGAGCGCGAATACTGCGAACGCCTGGCCGCTTTCGTCGTGCCGGCCAGCGGCGCGGAATGCGATCCCGAACAGCTGCGCGCCTGGCTGCGCGAATCGCTGCCCCATTACATGATCCCTGAGCTTATCTGCACTCTCGCGGAGCTGCCCCTCAACGCTGCTGGAAAGCTGGACCGGAGCGCGCTGCGACTGCCCGGGCAGCCGATAGCCGCATCACAGCCACTACGCGCGCCAAGCACACCGGCCGAGCAGACTATCGCCGCCCTGATCGCCCAGGTGCTGGGAGCCTGCCCGGACAGCATCGACCATGATTTCTTCGCCGATCTCGGCGGACATTCGCTCGCCGCCACACGGCTGGCCACGCTGATCCGCCGCGCCTGGCCGATCGCCTTTCCGCTGCGCGTGGTCTTCGAAAACCCGACGGTCGCCGCGATGGCGGCATATGTCGACCAGGCTTGCGCCGACAGTCCAGCCGACACCGCCATTCCGCGCCTGCCGCGTCGGACCGCCAGCGATCCTTAGCTGTACTAATTCAGGCCTGAGCTGCCACGAACTGTCTGATCAGCTAAAGTCTTCGTGGGGCCCCTCGCTGCATAAAAAGACACACTTCATTTCAAACGCGAGCACCAAAGGAGTGGCAATTTTTACGATCACCGCTTATCCAGCAATGTCCGCGCCAAACTAAAAAACACTGCAAATTTAGGCAGATCTCCAAGAAAGAGAAAATATCATGCGTCAACAGCGAATTGTAGCCATTGGATTTACAGCGATTTGTGCAGTTTTAGCCGGCTGCGCATCGCCGATTAGAACGGAACCCACTCTATTAGCTGGTCAAGGCCAGATATATAGAGACGGCATACCGTCTGCAATCTCTAAGAAAACATTCATCGTCATGGCCTCACCATCAAATTCCGTTCGAGAAGGAAAAGATAGAATGCGAGTAATCGTTTCCGTTGTAAATACATCACCAAACCCAATTGATGTCTCAATATCGAATTTTTCTGTTTTAGTTGACGGTAGGCTAGAAAAAATCTTCACATTTGAGGAAATTGCCCAAGAAATAAAGACCGAGCAGGCATGGGCAGCATTCGCGGTGGCACTTGGTGGCGCAATGCAAGCTTCTGCCGCTCAACAACAAGCAAGTTACAAATCAACTTACGGAACCTACAACACGAATACAACTGGCAGTCTGAATACATACGGCACCCGAAACAACTCGTTTGCGAATTTTAATGCCAATACGGTTGGTACGTACTCGGGTTGGATCTACGACCCTGCCGCTGGGCAGGCAGCCGCCTCCTCGGTACATGCTCAAACCACGGCAAATCTATCGAATTTGCAGACACAAGGCGAGGCGGCACTTAAAATAGCAGCACAAACTGTACTACAACGGACGACAGTCTTTCCAAACAACAGCCATGGTGGGCAGTTAGTAATCGGGAAATTTGAAGTACCAGACACAGGGATAATTGTTGATATATTGGCAAATATCGAAGGGGAAACACATACCTTTCGATTTACTCAGCTACCAGCTAGAAAGTAGAGAAAAATTGCGCAGCTAATATATGGCGGATTGCTTGACTTATGATCGCTTCAATGTCCAGATGAGGCCTAATTGCACCAGTTCGTTTTGCAGAAAGACTGTTTCATCCATCTGATCTGTATAACGGCCGATCCGTTCGATCGCCTGCAATATGTCCATCAAACAATCAATCAGGCGCTGCCTATCTCGATTCATACGAGCACGGCTTCTGCAAGAACCGCAGCACGGAATTTTTCCGGCAATGCCTTGGGGGTCAAGACATCAACCGGAACCCCCAACAACTCAATGAGCTCATGGCGAATGGCGCCGATATCGAACAGCGTGGTCTCTGGTGTCGGCTCGATGAGCAGATCCAGGTCGCTGTCTTCCGTATCGCGACCTTGACACACTGAACCAAACACCCGGGGATTGTGGGCACGATATTTCTCTACGATCCGCCGGATCGCGTCGCGGTGCGCCTTAAATGCAATGGATGGCTTCATTTGCATTGACATGGAAAATTCGCCGTATTGCCAAAAATCTGACCATTTTGATGCACCGCGTCTCGGTCTCAGGCCCTTTAAGTTCTCTTACTTCACAAGCACCTTGTCAGTACGGCGCAGCCATGCTTCGTGAATGACGGTCCAGGTCGCGCCGCCGTCGGTGCTGGAGTCCCAGACATGGTGCACGCCACCGGGGATCGGTTTCCAGACGGTGCGGTGGAACTCGCGCTCGCCCTTGTCGCTGATGAAGTAGCCGGTCATGAGCATGCGGTCGCCCTGCCAGCCGCCGTCGATCGGTGCGAAGTTGCCGCGCGCGCTGGCCCACACGTGGCGCCACAGTTTGTGCTTGCGGTCGTACATGCTGAGGCTGGTGCCGGCGCCGTTCTCCGGGCCGTTGCCGCGCCACCATTCCTGCAGCACGCAGCCTTGCTCGATCTTTTCAATCAAGGTATGCCCCAACAGCTTGCCGTCGCGGTCGACCGCTTCCCAATTGCCGACCCAGAAATCGAACTGTTTGGACTCGGGCGTATTGCATGCCGCCGCGTGCATGGCGGCGCCAGCCAGTAATGCGAATGCCAGCAGGAGCTTACGGTACATGGTTCTTCCTTTCACGATTGGTTTTGATGCCCCTATTGTCGCCAGCCGCGGCACGCCGCGACAGACCAGGAATGAACAGCAGGTTTTCAGGAATGAACATCGCCGTGCAGATAGCAAAAAGAATGCTACGATGCGCCACCTCATTACCTGGCGCGCCCAAGGAGCATTGTTGATGAATACCAGCAGCCTGGCCTGGAACGACTACCAGATCATCCTGGCGGTGGCGCGCCACGGTTCCCTGTCCAAGGCGGCCGAAGCATTAGGCTCCAGCCATCCCACCCTGTTTCGCCGCATCCGCGACATTGAGGCCGGCTTGCGCGCCACCTTGTTCGAACGCAGCCGCCAAGGCTACCGTCCGACCGCCGCAGCGGCCGAGCTGCTGGCGTTGGCCGAGGAATTCGACCAGCGCCTGCGTGACCTGGAACGCGATGCGGAACTGGGCGCCGCCGGACGCCTGACCTTGACCACGACCGAAGTGCTGATCCCCCGCATCGTGCCGCCACTCTTGGCCCGCTGCCGGCGCGAGCTGCCGCAAGTCACGATCAACCTCATTACCGGTGAGGGCCTGGCCAAGATGCGTCAGCGCGAAGCCGATATCGCCTTGCGTTCCGGCGGCGAACCGGATGGCGACTTGATTGGACGCGTGGTATGCAATATCGAGGTGGCCATCTACGCCCCAGTGAATTGGCCCGGCGTCTCGGAGGAGGACCTGCACGAGCAAACGTGGATCACCGTCGATGAGTCGCTGGGACATCTGGCATCGTCGCAATGGCTGCAGGCGCAAGGACTGATGCGGCGCGCGGCGGTGCGCTGCTCCAGCACGCTGGCCGTCTACCGCTTGCTCGAAGAGGGCCTGGGTGTCGGCATCCTGCCCTGCCACCTGGGCGACGCCAGCGCCCACCTGCGCCGCGTTTCTCCGCTGCTGACGGAGTTTCGTTCGCAATTGTGGCTGCTCACGCCACGCCAGTTGCGCGGCGTACCCAGGGTATCGGCGACGGTGGAATGCCTGACCGCCGGCCTGCGTGAAATGAAAGACCTGTTCGAAGGCAGGCGGCCGGCAACGTAATGTCCCCGATGGGTGCGTAGTCCTTGCGTCCAATATTGCGTGTTAAAATATACGCTGTATAAATATAGGGACGCCATGACTACCGCACACATTTTCATCGCCACCAGCCTGGATGGCTTTATCGCCCGCTCCGATGGCAACATCGACTGGCTCCTGCAGCGCGACGATCCGAACGAGGACCATGGCTATGCAAGCTTCATCGCCGACAAGGATATGATCGTGATGGGCCGCGGCTGTTATGAGAAGGTTTTGACCTTCGGCGCCTGGCCATACGAGCTGCCGGTGCTGGTGCTCTCTGAAAAACTGGCCGATACGCCGGTGCCGGAAGCGCTGCAAGGAAAGCTCCGCTTCTCCAGGCTCGCGCCAAAGGATGCGATGGCAAAGCTGGCTGGGGAAAATGTGCGCCGCGTCTATGTCGATGGCGGGCAGCTGGTGCAGTCCTTCCTGCGCGATGGCCTGGTTAGCGATTTGGTCATCACCACCGTGCCCGTGCTGATCGGATCGGGCCGGCCCCTGTTTGGCGAGCTGCCCAAGGACATCGATTTGAAGCTGGTGTCCAGCCACAGCTTCCCTTCGGGCCTGGTGCAATCCACCTATCGGCTGACGCCATGAGCCGCCCGCGCGGCCGTCCAGCGCAAGGAACGGGCGTGAGCCGCGACGACATTCTGACGGCTGCGCTCACGCTGCTCGATGAGGGTGGAGGACAAGGCCTATCCATGCGCGCCCTCGCCGCCCGGCTCAGCATCACCCCGATGAGTCTTTACCATCATGTGGAAGACCGCACAGGGCTGCTGCGGGCGCTATCGGACCGGGTCTACGCCGAAGTGCTCGACGACCCGGTCAAGCATGAACACCGCCGGGAGGAAATTCGCGCCATCATGACCCGCTATCACGGCGCCGTGTGCCGCCACCCGCAACTGACGCTGGCCATCTTTGCCACGCCCGAAGCCTTTGCCGGCGTGACGCGCCAGATCACCGACCGCTTGACCGGGCTGCTGGCGGACATCACGACCGAACCCCACTTGTGGCGCGATATTCTGATCGACCATGCGCACGGCAGCGGCTTGCCGCTGGTCGCGGCCAAGGCGCAGTCCATGCAGGAGCAATACCGGCTGGCGCTCAATCGCCTGCTGGAACGCCTGGAAGCCTGAAGCGTCCATTGAGCACGGCGTAGGCCAGCAGGCCGATGACCAGTCCCCAGAACGCCCCGCCAATCCCAAGCAGCGTGATATTGGCCGCCGCAGCCAGGAAGGTGATCAGCGAGGCTTCGCGCGTCTTCGCATCAGCCAGGGCGCCGGCCAGGCTGCCGCCGATGGTGCCCAGCAGCGCCAGCCCGGCCAGCGTGGTGATGAAGGTCGCCGGGAACGCCATGAAGACAGCGGCCAGCGTCACCCCGAATACGCCGACGAAGATATAGCAGGCGCCTGCCGCAATGCCCGCGATCCAGCGCCGGGATGGGTCTTCGTGCGCTTCCTTGCCGGTGCAGATTGCCGCTGTGATCGCGGCGATATTGAAGGCATGCGAGCCGAAAGGTGCCATCAGCAGCGAACCCAGTCCCGTCACGCTGACGATGGGATTGGCGCTGGTCTTGAAGCCGTCGTTGCGCAGCACCAGCATGCCTGGCATGTATTGGCCGGTCAGCGTGATCAGGAACAACGGCAGCGCCACGCTCAGCAAGGCATTCAGCGAGAAAGCCGGCATGGTGAAAACCGGCGCGGCGAACTGCAAGCGCAGTCCCGACAGGTCGATGCGGTCCTGGGTCAGCAGAAAAGCCAGCCCCAGTAGCAGAATGCCTGGCACGGCATAGCGCGCGTTGAAGCGCTTGAGCGCCACATAGGCCACGATCAGCAGGCCCGCCAGCAGCGGGTCGACGCTCATGCCGCCAAAGGCCTTGACGCCGAACTGCAGCAGAATCCCGGCCAGCAGTCCTGCGGCCACGCCCGGCGGGATCAGACGGATGACCCGCTCGAACCAGCCCGACAAGCCGAGCGCCACGAAGGCGGCGGCCGAAATCGCATACGCGCCCACCGCTTCGGCGTAGGACGTGCTGGCCAGCGCCGTGACCAGAAAAGCGGCGGCCGGCGTGGACCAGGCGGTGATGATGGGTTCGCGCGTCATCCAGCTCAGGATAATGCCCGTCACCCCCACGCCGATCGACACCGACCAGACCCACGACGCGGTCGATGCCGGGTCCAGGCCAGCCACTTTGGCCGCCTGGAAGACCAGGATGAAGGTGCCACCGTAATTGACGATGACCGAGATCAAGCCGGCCACGATGGGATGGGCGAGATCATGCAAACGAAGGGGAAAAGGCGATGTGGCGGACGTCATAATTTATATAGCACTCCTGAAAAGGCTTAGGCGGCAAAGGCCAGACTGTAGACCGGAAATGGTATGCTGCGCCCATCCACTTTTTCGATGTGATACAGGCCAATTGTTCAAGCACGCCCAACTCGAATCCGTCAAAGCCTGGGTCGGCGATCCGGCCCACGGCGCCCTGCCCCTGCATGCGCGCATCCAGCGCGCCATCCGGCAATTGATCCTCGACGGCGCCCTCGACGCCGGCAGACCGCTGCCCGCTTCACGGGCGCTGGCCAAATCGCTGGGCGTCTCGCGCGACACGGTGGAATCGGCCTATATCCAGTTGCATGCGGAGGGGTTCATCGAGCGCCGCGTGGGCAGCGGCAGCTTCGTTTCGGAGCGCGCGCAGCGCCTGCCAAGGCCGGGCGCCAGGCCGCGCCCTGTCGCGCAACCAGCGCCGCTACGACTGAGCCAGCGCGGCGCAAGCATGTATAAAGGCGGCGGCCTACGCGATTTCCTGGTTCCGCGTCCGTTTGCCCCCGGCGTACCGGAAACGCGCAACTTTCCCTTGCAGACCTGGGAGCGCCTGGAACGCCAGGTATTGAAGGAGTACGGCACCCAGGCGCTGCTGCATAGCCCACCGCAAGGGATGGAGCCGCTGCGGCGCGCCATTGCGGACTACGTCAACCTGGAACGCGGCGCGCGCGCCACGCCGGAGCGCGTGCTGATCCTGACCAGCTCACAGCAGGCGCTGACGCTGTGCGCCACCGTGCTGCTCGATGCCGGCGAGCGCATTTTCATCGAAGATCCCGCGTATCACGGCGCGCGCAAAGCTTTCGACGCCGCCGGCCTGGAATGCGTGCCCGTGCCGCTGGATGCCGACGGCATGCAGGTGGAGCGCTTGCGCGCCGCGCGCCATCCGGCCAAGGCGGTCTTCCTGACGCCATCGCACCAGTTCCCAACCGGGGCGACACTGGCCTTGGAGCGGCGCCTGGCCTTGATCGAATGGGCGCGGCAGCACCAGGCCTGGATCATCGAGGACGACTACGACAGCGAATTCCACTACGCCGGCAAGCCCACCGCCTGCGTGCAGGGACTCGACGCGCATGAGCGCACCGTCTACATCGGCACCTTTACCAAATCGCTTTTTCCCGGCTTGCGCATCGGCTTCATGGTGCTGCCGTCCCAGCTCGTGGCCCCAATGACGGCGGCGCGCACCCTGCTGGACGGGCATAGCGCGCCGATCCCGCAACTGACGCTGGCGCGCTTCATGGAAGGCGGGCATTTCGGGGCACACGTGCGAACCATGCGCGCCGTCTACGCCGAGCGGCTCGCGATACTGGAACGGCTGGTACGCAAGCACCTGGCCGATTTTCTTGAGCCAAGGACACCGATAGGCGGCATGCAGATGCCCTGCCTTCTTCGCTGCGACATCCCCGAACGCGCGGTCATCGACGCCGCGCGGCGTGCCGGCATCGATCTGCTGGGGTTGACGGCGCTGCATGCGTCAAGCGCGCCCAGGGGCGGCTTCCTCATGGGCTTTGCCGCCTATGCGCCGGGGGAACTGGAAATCGCGGTGAAAAAACTTGCCGATGTATTCCGCGCCCTAAGCCGCTGAGCCGCCCTTCATGGCAGTTGATCCACCAGCTGATACTTCTTCACGACGCCGGTCTTATCGAACAAAATTGACAGCTCCCTTTTGTTCTCCGCGCTGCTCAGTACAAGATTCACGTACGGCAGCGAATCGACCATTTTTGAGAAGCCAAGCTGATACAGCCACAGTTCATAGCCATTGGAGAATTTGGTGACGCTGGCACTGCCGAAGGATTCGCTGATATCGGCTTTGGTCGATTTGCCGATAACAATGGCTTGTGCGGCGCCCTCCTGCGTCAGGGTTTTGATTGCCCCGTTTCCGGTCGAGGCGCAGCCAGTCAAGGTCAAGGCAAGAGCGCAAAGGACGGCTGCGCATAAGGTCTTTTTCATATTGCGCCCCCCCTTATTGGCCATGGCCTGCGCCAGGCGCAGCCTGCGCGATGCCTGGCGCCTCGTCATCCATATACTCGAATTGCAGCAAGGTGTCGTCCGTCCAGCCCTTCTCATACAGCGATTTGAACTTGACCATGAACACACGCTCGCGCAGGAGAATCCAGTCTTCCTGGCTCGGCATCATGGGCGCTGCCGGGCCGTGTAACATGGCCGCCGGCATGACGCTACGGCGCGTCCCATCGGTCAGGGTGACGCTGAACAAGGCCCGCTCGGCAAAATAGAACATATTGATGGGCAGCGTGCGGCAGGGATCTTGCAGCTTCGTGATCATCATATTGATGGGATGGTGGACATACGCGATCAAGTCGCCAACCATGGCCACTTTGCACTCAAGCAGCAGGTCGCCCAGGCGGCGGGCCTTGGCCGGCACGCCCGGACTGCGGATGTCGGCGCGCCAGGCCAGGCTTTTGGCCTGGCGGTTGAACCGTACCGCCGCATCGTCGCGCACGGCATCTGCATTTCTCGGCAAGACGAAGCTGTAGTTGGCTTCCAGCGGAACCGGAATCTTCGTATGTTCGCCGCTAATCTGGAGCACCAGGCCATCCATGGCGACATCCGCTTGACGCGGCAGCACCTTGAAGCGCAAGGAAGCGCCAGGAGCGAGGCTGCGGTTTTGAACGAATACGTCCATCGCCGCGAGCATGGCACGGTAGGATTTTTCATCGCGATCCGGCACGGCGCCATGCACTTCCACACTCGCGACGGGCGTATCCGCTGCGGCGGGCGGCGAGTCCGCCCCGGCGGCGGCCAGCGGCGACAAAGCCAGCACGATCCGCAGCAGGCCCAGTCCGAATTGCATACGTTTTTTCATATTGCCCTCTTTGCGCGTGCAGTGACGCCGAGAGGAAATTGTATTCCCGCCAAACTTGGGAAATCTTAAGGTTTGAGAGTTATACTTTCGACATGCATATTCTGATCATCGAAGACGACCTCGCATTGGGCGCGTCGCTGCAGCAGGCGCTCAAACTGGAAGGCATCAGCAGCGAATGGCTGCGCCAGGCTGGCGATATTCCTTGCGGGTCCATGGAACAGCGCTGGGACTGCGTACTGCTCGATCTGACGCTGCCCGACGGCTCCGGACTGGCGCTGCTACGCGATTGGCGGCAAAGAGGCCACCTGATCCCCGTCATTATCATCACCGCGCAGGCTGCGCTGTCGGACCGGCTGACAGGCCTCGATAGCGGCGCCGACGATTTCATCGTCAAGCCCTTCGCCACCGCGGAGCTGGTCTCGCGCCTGCACGCCGTGCTGCGCCGTTACGCCGGCCAGGCCCACGACGTATGGACGGTCGGCGACCTGTATCTGGAGCCGAAGGGATATCACGCGCGCCTGGCGGATACCGATCTCCATCTCTCGCCGCGCGAATTCCACCTGGTACTGGAGCTGGCGCGCGAACCGGGCGTGGTCATTCCCAAGAGCGTGCTGGCGCAGCGGCTCGAACCGCTGGGCGATGCGCTGGACTACGGCGCTATTGAAGTCCACGTCTCCAATCTGCGCCGCAAGATCGGCGCCCAGCGCATCCGCACGGTACGCGGCGTCGGCTACATGCTGACGATATGACGCTTTCCATGCCGATGTTCGGCCGCCGCACCCTGGTGCGGCGCGTCATGCTCGCTTTGCTGGCGGCCTTCTGCCTAGTGTGGATCGTGCTGCTGGCGCGCGATTTCATCAACGAGACCGACAGCGCGCGATTCGACGAACGCGTGCTCACGCTGGGCAACCGTTTGAGCGGCATGCTGGCCAAGGCCAAAAATGACGACGAGGCGCGCGCCATCATCGCCACCACATCGACGCTGGTCAACGCAAGCTACCGTGAGCACAATGTGCCAGGAATCATGCTGATGCAGCTGTATGGCGCCGACGGCGCTCCCTTATACCGGTCGCCGGAAAGCGGCGCTACCCGGCTTGGACAGGCCGGCCGGCAACTGAGCGACGTCATGGTCGACGGCCAGCCTTTCCGCCTTTACCAGCAGCAGGCCGGGGGCCGCACCTTGCGCCTGGGCGCGCAGATCATCCAGCGCAACTGGATATTGCAGCGCATGGGCATCGACCTGGCCATCAGCATGCTGATCGCGCTGCCGCTCGTGGTCCTGCCGCTCTGGCTGGCGGTCCGGCGCGGCCTGCGGCCATTGCAGCAGTTGTCGGACCAGATCACCGCCAAAGGTCTGCACGACCTGGAGCCGCTGACTGCCGTACCGGAATACGAGGAAATCAAGCCGCTGGCGGCCGCGCTGGATACCCTGCTGACCCGATTGCGCCACAAAATCGCGCGCGAAGCCCGTTTCGTGCAGGACGCCGCGCACGAGCTGCGCACGCCGATGGCCGTGATCTCGGCCCAGGCCCATGTCCTGGCGCTGGCACCGGATGCGCGCCAGCGCGCCGAGGCGGAGCAGCAGCTGGACCAGGCCGTGGCCCGCTCCTCCCATCTGGTACAGCAATTGCTGGAAATGGCGCTGTTCGAACGCGAACTGGAACAGCACGCACCGCTCGAAAAGCTGGACGCAGCCCAATTGGCACAGCAAGCCATCGCCGACGTCGCGCCAGCCGCGATGCGGCGCGATATCGAATTGTCGCTGGAAGCACCGGACACACTGCTCCACGCGCTGGACCGGCATGCCTTCCTCTCCATCCTGCACAATCTGCTGCACAATGCGGTGCACTACATCCAGGAAGGCGGGCAAGTGCGCGTGGAACTGCTGCGCCTCGCCGCCGATGGCCCGCTGATGCTGGCCGTGACGGACAACGGCCCCGGCATCGCGCCGGCGGAACAGGCACTGGTATTCGAGCGCTTCTACCGCTGCGCCGGACAGAATATGCCTGGGTCGGGCCTGGGATTGTCCATCGTCCAGCAAGCGGCGATGCGCCTGCGCGGCACAGTCCAACTGACTACGACGCCGCAATCGGGCGGCTGCCGCTTCGTCATCGAAATTCCGGCTTGATTTCCCCCTTACTTGCCTCAGCGACGATATTTACGGCACACTGTCGCAGCAGCCAAAAATACAAGCATCCCAAGCTGGGATGTAGCACAACACTGCATCAGGAAAAATTCATGGGTTTTGAGTACAAGCTTTCATTCCAAAGTCCAGGCGGCGAATCCACGATCGGCGCCCTTGCCCGCCTGCCGGGGGCAAGGCTGCCCGCGAATCAAGCCGGCACGATAGAGTTTCGGCGTGGCGCGCCCGATTCCGGCATGCCTGATGCGACAGCTTCGGCAACAGCGTACGGCTTGTACTTCTGCGATCACGGCGGTTTTGGCCGCGAATACTTGGGCTATATCGCGGCTCAACTTATCCATGCCTTTGGCGCTATCACCATCGAAGAGCTGGAATGAGCGCCGCTGGGCGGCTTTGGAACCGGCGAGCTTGACCGCCTTGCTCGATGTGCACGCCCTGTGGTCCATCGATTAAGGAGAGCAAAAGGACACGCTCTTATGCCGCTGGCGACTGCCCCAATTCCGCCAGCTCGTCGGAAGCGAGTACCCGAATCCCCCGGCTGACGGGAACCGTACGGACCAAGGCTTTCGCGACAGCGCTGGCGTGGACAGGCTTATAGCGTCCAGGCAGGAATGGGGAGAAGAGCTGGGCGACCGGCGCCGCGATCTTTTCGCCCCAACGCATGGGTTGTTGCAAGCTGTCGCGGTCTCCCAGCAGGAGGGAGGGCTGCGCGATCACCAAGCCTGGATACAAGCCCTTGAGCGCGTGCTCCAGTTCACCTTTGACGCGATTGTAGAAAACGGAAGACCCGGCATCGGCACCGACAGCGCTCACCAGGCCAGCGCGCGTGGCCCCTGCCGCAGCCGCGGCCTTGGCTACCGCAAGATTGGCGTCCAGGTCCACCGCCCGGAACGCCTGCTGGCTGCCGGCAACGCGGATCGTCGTGCCGAGCGCCAGATAAACCTCATCCACGCCGGGCAAAGGAGGCAGGCGGGCAAAATCCACGAGATGGACGTGCGCCCGGGGAGCGGCATGGGCAAGCTCGCGCCGGCTGAGAATATGGATTTCATTTACCGTCTGGTCGGCCAGCAGTGCCTGGAGGATGTGCCCTCCGACCAGCCCGGTGGCGCCGGCGAGCAAGACCTTTCGAGGTGGGAGGTGATCGGGCATGCATTTCCTTATCGCGGGAATTCAGCTCGATCTTACCCGATCACTTGGCAGGGATTCCCATCGCCATGCGCAACAGCTTACCCGGTCCCATTTCAGTCCTGCGTTTTCACCCGGCCCAAAAGCAGGAAGATCACCAGCGCCGTCACTGCCGCCGCCGCTGCCAGCATCAGCAACTGCCAGCGGAAAGCCCCTTCATAGACCTGCAGCAGAACGGACTTGCCCACCGCTGGCACATGGACCAAGGCGTTCCCCATATCGCTCATGGCAAGCCGGTTCGATGCCGCCGCAAGAGCACCACCAGGTGTGCCATTGCCTGCGGAAGCGATCAGTCCGGACAGCATACGTGCCGACAGCATGGCCCCCACCGCCGCCAGCGCGATCCCATCCCCCGCCAGGCGAACCGCATTGAAGATACCGGCCGCCATGCCGGCCCGCTCCTTGGGCACCACGCTGACGGCCAGACCATCCATTACACCCCAGGGCAAACCGATGCCCATACCGATCGTCGCCATCGCCAGGAAGCGGCTGGCGGTATCGCTCGAAATACTGTGGCCCAGCCAAGCCAGGCCCATCGCGGCAATAACAAGTCCAAGCCCCGACAGCATGCCGACACTGATCCAGCGCGCCAGCTGGCCAGCGATGAAGGGGACTAGCAGCAAGGGCGCGGACAGCGCAATCATCATCCTGCCAGCCTGCAACGCGCTGCATCCTTCCACCCCGATAAAGCGCGCGGGCAGGATCACGAGCAGCACGATATAGGCATAAGCCGGTGCGACCGCCAATACCTGCACGCCGACAAAGCGCGCATTAGCGAACAGGGACAGGTCGAGCAAAGGCCGCTCGCGCCGCAATTCAATGCACACGAAGGCGCACAGCAGCGCGGCCGCACTGGCCAATGATGCCAGCACCGCGGCATGCCCCCACCCTTTCTCGGGCGCCAGAATGACCCCATAGGTGAGCAGCGCCAGTCCAGCGGTGAAACTGATGGCGCCGGGCCAATCCAGGCCCGTGGCTTGCGGGTCCCGCGTCTCGCGTGCAAAGCGCCCGATCAGAAGCGAGGCCAGCACCGCGACCAGGGCCGGCAGCAGAAAGACCCATTGCCAGCCCAAGCTATCTGTCAGCAGCCCGGCCAGGAAGGGGCCGAAAGCAGCGCCCGCGCCGAAGGTGGTTCCGATCAGGCTGAATACCCGGGTCCGGGCATGGCCGTCAAACTCCTGCGTCAACGCCGCCATGGCGCCCGCGAACGCCGCTGCCGCCGCCAATCCCTGGATCAGGCGCAGCAGGTCGATCCAGCGCACGGATGGCATATACGGTATGGCCGCCGTCACCAAGGCGAACAGCAGCATGCCCGTCAGCCAGGTCCGCTTGCGCCCATAGGTATCGGCCAGGCTGCCCGCCGCCAGGGTGGCGCTGCCGTAGGTGAGGATGTAGGCGTTGATGATCCAGGCCAGTTCCGCCGTGCTGCCGCCCAGCGCCTGATTGATCGCGGGAACAACCACGGCCGGGCCGGCAATGCTCAGCGGGATAATTGCCGCCGTCAAGCACGCGGTCAGGATCAAGGGTCCTGGACGGGCTACGGCGTCCGGCATGGGTACGGGGATGCTGCTCATCGATTCCTCCTCTGAATGGCAAAGAGGATTAATGCTACACAGGAATCAAAGTTGGAAAAATAGGCGTAATATCCTCACAGACATGACTACTTCATCATCAATGGGGCACTGTATTGGATAGCCTAAGTGGAATGACGCTCTTTGTGCGGGTGGCCGAGCTGCGCAGCTTCGTGGCGGCCGGTCGCCAATTGGGCATTTCTTCGTCGGCGGTCAGCAAGGGCGTCGCGCGGCTGGAAGAGCGGCTCGGCGTGCGCGTGTTTCAACGCAGCACCCGCAGCGTCAGCCTGACGGCCGAAGGCATGCTCTTCCTGGAACGCTGCCGGCGCATCCTGGCCGAGGTGGCGGCGGCGGAAAATGAGCTGGCCGGCACGCGGGCCAGTCCGCAAGGCCGTCTGCGGGTCAGCCTGCCCCTGGTCAGCGGCCTGATGCTGCCCGTGCTGTCGGCCTTCGCCGCGCACTATCCGCAAATCGAGCTCGACCTGGATTTCAGCGACCGGCTGGTGGATGTGATCGACGAAGGTTTCGATGCCGTCGTGCGCACCGGCGAACTCAGCGACTCCCGCCTATTGAGCAAGCGCCTTGGCAGCAGCCGTTTCCTGTGCGTCGGCGCCCCGGCCTATTTCGCCCGGCACGGCTGGCCGCAAGGCCCCGCCGATCTGGTTGGCCACGCCTGCCTGCTGCACCGCTTCCCCACCACCGGCCTGCTGGAGAAATGGCCCCTTCAGCGCGCCGGCCAGGACGCCGATATCCGGCTGCCGCCCGGTATGACCAGCAACCATGTGGAGACCCTGTTGTATATGGCGATGCAGGGCCACGGCATCGCCTGCCTGCCGGATTTCGCCGTCCGCCAGGCGCTCGCCGACGGCACGCTGGCCACGGTGCTCGATGACTGGACGGGCGCATCCAGCACCTTTTGGGTCCTGTGGCCCTCCAACCGCCAGCTGCTGCCTCGGGTGCGCGCCTTTGTCGACTTCATGGCAGAGCATCTGCTGCCGGCAAACGCCTGAGTTACGGCGCGTCCACGCTGTCGTAACTCAGGCGTGCCGCATCCAGTTCAGGAAAATGCTGTTCAGCCCAGCGGTCAAGCGCGCTCAGCGTTTCCACCAGGGTATAAATTACTGCGGGGCAGGCACCAAGCGCCATCCCAGCACCGTTTCACCTGAAACACGATGAAACGTCGAAACGCCCCGTGAAACACTCCCAGTCCAGCCTTGCCGTCGCGCCGGAATCTAAGCCTTTGAATATTAAGATAATTTAAGCAAGATGGCTCTCTGGCATGAAAACTGCTGAAACAGAAGTTTTTTGAAAATGAGGAACTTATGAGCCAAATTTCAGCCACCCGCCGTGCCGCGTTTCGTCAGCGTGTTCAGGAACGTAAAGGAATCCTTGTCACCGGGGCTTTCAATGCGCTTAGTGCGCGCGTCATTGAAGACCTCGGATTCGAAGCCTTGTATTTGACTGGCGCCGGTATTTCCAATATGTCGCTTGGCTTGCCCGATCTTGGTTTCATCGGATTGCATGAAGTAGCCGAGCATACCGCGCGCGTTCGGGACGCCTCCACTCTGCCGATTATCGTGGATGCCGACACCGGCTTTGGCAATGCCTTGAATGTCTTCCGCACGGTCCGCACACTTGAACGTGCCGGCGCCGATGCCATTCAGCTCGAAGACCAGGTCATGCCGAAGAAATGCGGTCACTTTGCCGGGAAAGCGGTGATCTCGACCAGTGAAATGGTCGGCAAATTACACGCGGCGGTGGATGCGCGCGAAGACCGGAACGTGCAGCTTATCGCCCGCTGCGATGCCTGTGCCGTGCACGGCATCGAGGACGCTATCGAGCGCAGCCATCGCTACATTGAGGCCGGCGCAGACATTCTCTTCATCGAAGCGACCGAAACGCTGGCGGACATAAAACGCCTGCCGCAGCTGTTTAAAACGCCGCAGCTTATCAATATCGTCATCGGCGGCAAAACACCTACCTTATCGCGCGCTGAACTTGAACAACTAGGCTACGGGATAGTCTTGTACGCCAATGCCACCCTGCAAAGCGCGGTACATGGGATGCAAAAGGCCTTGCGCCAGCTGCGCGAGAATGGCCAGCTGGCGGAAGATTTATCGCTGGTGGCGCCATTCGAGGAAAGACAGCGTTTGGTCGACAAGGAGCTATACGACTCCCTTGAGCGCAAATACGCGCCTGCGGACTAAGCAGGCTGTTCGGGTAAGCCTGGCCTTTCGGCCTGTGCGCGGTTTGTGGATCACCAAGCAACGCCAGCAGATAACTGACCTGCTTTGAGAATTTGTAGCCACCGCCGCAATTAGTCTTCGACTTTACGCCGCCATTTTTTGGCGCCGCAGATTCCCGACCAAAGCTGGGGTGCGGTTGCCGAGCGCAGAATGCGGCCGCTCATTGTTATAGAAGTGCCGCCATTTTTCAATCACGAGTTTGGCTTCTTGGCGGCTTAGGAACCATTCCCGATTCAGACACTCGTCGCGCAGCTTGCCATTAAAGCTCTCAACGAATCCATTTTGCCAAGGGCTACCGTAGCGGCAGGGATGCGGATGTCGCTGCCACAGCGCCGCTTCCTCGGCCTGCGTTTGGGGAGGTTTAACCCCAGCCGGCTCCAAAGCCTCCATACCCGGCTTTCAGACATATCCGTCATCACGGCGATCCGACGATAACCGAAACGTGGATATCGACCGGATGCATCGATCAAGACAGAACCTAGCATCTGATCTTTGGCGGGTTGCTTCAGATCGTACTGCGCAACGCGCCTACTTACCCCGGCATATCGGCATGCAGCGCGCTCAGAAAGTCCTTTGCCTTTCAGGATCTCGAGGGCCTGGCGCTTCGCTACCGGGGTCACCATTTTTTCCAGCGATCTCCTTCAATCCCTCGATCGCCAGCAACTGTTCTGCCAGGAGCTTCTTCAACTTGGCGTTCTCAGCCTCCAAGTCCTTGAGCCGACGTGCTTCCGGCACGGTAAAGCCGTTGTACTTAGTGCGCCACCGGAAAAAAGTCTGCTCGGTGATATTGTGCTTCTTACAGAGATCGCGAATTACGACGCCGTCGGCATCGGCCTGGCGCAAAATTCCAATGATCTGTTCTTCGGTGAATCGTTTCTTCATCTAGCCTCCATGTGCAAAAATAACATGAAGACTAACCAAGCGGCTGGCTACATCTTTTCTAGCAGGTCAGCTTGCCGCTGCCACCGTTTGCTGGACCATGCCAAGTAAAAAAGCCCCTGGAAATCCAGGGGCTTTGCCTTTTTTGCTGCCGAGTACCTCGTTATGTAGCCGGCTCAAATATGCAGGGCATGCCCCAAGGCGCGCAGCGCTGCCTCCTGGATCGCTTCGCCCAAGGTCGGATGCGCGTGGATCGTGCCCGCCACATCTTCGAGCGTCGCGCCCATCTCGATGGATTGGCCGAACGCGGCGGACAGCTCCGACACCGCCTTGCCGACCGCCTGCCAGCCGATGATCAGATGGTTGTCGCTGCGCGCCACCACCCGCACGAAACCGTCCTTCGATTCGAGCGACATGGCGCGCCCGTTGGCGGCGAAGGGGAACATCGCGTCGATGCAGGCGATGCCCTGCGCGCGCGCCTGCTGCGGCGTGAGGCCGACCACCACCACTTCCGGATCGGTAAAGCACACCGCCGCAATGGCCGCAGGCGTGAAATGGCGGCGCTTGCCGCTGATGATCTCGGCCACCATCTCGCCTTGCGCCATGGCGCGGTGCGCCAGCATCGGCTCACCGGTCACGTCGCCGATGGCCCATACATCGCGCATCGACGTGCGGCACTGGTCGTCGACCTTGATGAAATGCCCATCCATGTCGATGCGCAGCTTCTCCAGGCCGAAGCCGCGTGTATTCGGACGCCGACCGACGGCGACCAGCACCTGATCCGCGGCCAATACCGACTCTTCGCCAGCGGCATTCTTGATACGCACCGCACTGCCCTTCTCGTCCAGGCCGAGCACCGAGCAACCCAGGTGGGTTTCGACGCCCAGGCCCTTGAGCGCAATGCCGACGGGACGGGTCAGATCCGCATCATAGGCTGGCAGGATGCGCTCCTGCGCTTCCACCACATGCACCTGCGCTCCCAACTTGGCATAGGTGATGCCCAGTTCAAGACCGATATAACCTCCGCCCACGACCACCAGTTTGTCCGGCACGGTCTTGGGCGACAGCGCTTCCGTTGCGCTGATCACCGGCCCGCCGAACGGCATGAAGGGCAATTCGGTAGCGTGCGAACCAGTGGCCAGCAGCAGGTGCTGGCAGCCGATGCGCTGCGGGATTTCGCCGTCGCGTATCACCTCGACGGTCTTGCCGTCGACGATATTGGCCCAGCCCTTGACGACATGCACACCGCTTTTTTTCAGCAGTGCCGCCACGCCGCCGGTCAGGCGGCTGACGATGCCGTCTTTCCACAGCACGGTCTGGCCGATGTCGATGCGCGGCGACTGCACCGAAATGCCAAGCGCCGAGCCGCCCGCGAAATGGGTGGCTTTTTCGAACTCTTCGGCCGCATGGATCAGCGCCTTCGAGGGTATGCAGCCGACATTGAGGCAGGTGCCGCCCAGCTCAGCGGCCTCGATCAGCGTGGTAGGTATGCCCAGCTGGCCGGCGCGGATGGCCGCGATATAGCCGCCAGGACCGCCGCCGATCACCAGCAGCGTAGTGGTATGTTGATTCATCGATTACTCCACAAATAGCATCGCAGGGCATTCCAGCAAGGCGCGGATCGCTTGCACGAACTGGGCCGCATGCATGCCGTCGACCACGCGGTGGTCGAACGAGGACGAGAGGTTCATCATCTTGCGCACTACCAGCCCGCCCTGGCGCACCATGGGCCGCTCCACGATCTTGTTGACGCCGATGATGGCCACTTCGGGATGGTTGATCACAGGCGTCGTGACGATGCCGCCCAAGGCGCCCAGGCTGGAGATGGTGATCGTCGAGCCGGACAGTTCTTCGCGCGTGGCCTTGCCCGTGCGCGCGGCATCGGCCAGGCGTCCGATCTCGGTGGCGCACGACCACAGATCGAGCGCCTCGGCGTGGCGCATCACCGACACCATCAGGCCGGCGTCGGTCTGGGTGGCGACGCCCAGATGGACGGCGCCGTATTGCGTAACGACGCCGGCGTCGTCATCGTAGCGCGCGTTCATCTGCGGGAACTGGCGCAGAGCGACAACCAGGGCGCGCGCCAGCAGCGGCAGCACGGTCAGCTTGCCGCGCTCCTTGCCCCACTGTTCGTTCATGCGCGCGCGCAGGCTCTCAAGCTCCGTGACGTCGATCTCCTCCACGTAGGAGAAGTGCGGGATGCGGCGCTTCGACTCCTGCATCTTCTGCGCGATCTTGCGGCGCAGGCCAATCACCGGGATGGTCTGTTCCGTATGGTTCTCGCGATAGCCGCCCGGACCTGCGGATGGTGCGTCCTGCACGCCGCGCGCGACGTAAGAGTCGAGATCCGAGTGCAGAATGCGGCCGGCCGGGCCGCTGCCATGCACAAACTGCAATTCAACGCCCATATCCCAAGCGCGCTTGCGCACCGCAGGCGAAGCAAGCGGACGTTCGCCTGCTTCGCGCGCCGCGCGGGTGGATGCCGCGGACGAGGTGGCGGCAGGCACCGCTGCAGGTTTGGCTGCGGCAGGCGTGGCTGCGGGTTTGTCGGCCACGGGAGCCGCTGCGGGAGCTACCGGCGCGGCAGCAGGGACAGGAGCCGGGGCCGACGCCACAGCCGGCGCGGCAGCTGCGGCGGACTGCGGTTTCAGGTTACCCGCGCCCTCCACTTCAATATGGATCAGGTCCGCTCCTACGGCCATCACCTGGCCCGCAGCACCACCGAGCATGGCTACGGTGCCGTGCACCGGCGATGGAATCTCAATGGTGGCCTTGTCGGTCATGACGTCAGCCAGGATCATATCCTCGGTAACCGCGTCGCCCACCTTCACATGCCACATAACCAGTTCAACTTCTGCAATGCCCTCGCCAATGTCAGGCATCTTGATGACGTGAATACCCATCTTTATTATGCCTCCACCGCACGTTTGAACGCTGCGCCAACGCGCGCAGGCCCCGGGAAATACGCCCATTCCTGCGCATGCGGGTAAGGTGTATCCCAACCCGTTACGCGTTCAATCGGCGCTTCCAGATGGTAGAAGCAATGCTCTTGAACCAGCGACACCAGTTCGGCGCCGAAACCGCAGGTGCGCGTAGCCTCATGCACCACCACGCAACGGCGGGTTTTCTTGACCGACTCGACGATCGTTTCCAGATCCAGCGGCCAAAGGCTGCGCAGGTCGATGATCTCGGCGTCGATGCCGGTCTCGCGCGCCGCCGCCTCGCTTACCCACACCATGGTGCCGTAGGCGAGCACGGTGAGCTGCTTGCCCGGGCGGAAAATGGCCGCCTTGTCGAGCGGGACGGTGTAATACCCTTCCGGCACCTCGCCCAACGGATTTTGCGACCAGGGCACCACCGGTTTGTCGTGGTGGCCGTCGAACGGGCCGTTGTACAGCCGCTTCGGCTCCAGGAAGATCACCGGATCGTCATTCTCGATGGAGGCAATCAGCAAGCCCTTGGCGTCGTAAGGATTCGACGGCATCACGGTGCGCAAGCCGCAAACGTGGGCAAACACCGCCTCCGGGCTTTGGCTGTGGGTCTGGCCGCCGTAGATGCCGCCGCCGCAAGGCGTGCGGATGGTGATCGGCGCGGTAAAGTCGCCGGCCGAACGGTAGCGCAGGCGCGCCGCCTCGGACACGATCTGGTCGTAGGCCGGATAAATGTAATCGGCAAACTGGATTTCGATGCATGGGCGCAGACCATACGCCCCCATGCCGATTGCCACGCCGACGATGCCGCCTTCGGAAATCGGCGTGTCGAACACGCGCGATTTGCCGTATTTCTTTTGCAGGCCCTCGGTGCAGCGGAACACGCCGCCGAAGTAGCCCACGTCCTGGCCGAAGACCACGACGTTGTCATCCTTCTCCATCATCACGTCCATCGCCGAACGCAGCGCCTGGATCATGGTCATGGAAGTCTTCACTATATTCTCCGCCATCTTAGATCCCCAGTTGCTGACGTTGTACGCGCAAATGTTCCGGCATGTCTTTATAGATGCCGTCGAACATTTCGGCTGGACTGAAGGTATGGCCGCTGGCCATGGTGCCGTATTGCTCGGCTTCCTTCTGGGCGGCCAATACTTCCGCCTCCAGGCGCTTCTGGGTTTCTTCGTGCTCCTGCTCGGACCACGCGCCGGCCTTGATCAAGTATTGCTTCAGGCGCGCGATCGGATCTCCCAGCGGGAAATGCGACCAGTCGTCGCCGGGACGGTACTTCGATGGATCGTCCGAGGTCGAATGCGGACCGGCGCGGTACGTCACCCATTCGATCAGGCATGGTCCGAGGTTGCGGCGCGCGCGCTCGGCGGCCCAGCGCGATGCCGCGTACACGGCCAGGAAGTCATTGCCATCGACACGCAACGATGCGATGCCGCAGCCGACGCCACGCGCGGCGAAGGTGGTGTCCTCGCCGCCGGCGATGGCCTGGAAGGTCGAGATGGCCCACTGGTTGTTGACCACATTGAGGATGACCGGCGCGCGGTACACGTGGGCGAAAGTCAGGGCGGTGTCGAAGTCCGCTTCGGCCGTGGCGCCGTCGCCGATCCATGCCGAAGCGATCTTGGTATCGCCCTTGATCGCCGAGGCCATGCCCCAGCCGACCGCCTGGATGTATTGCGTCGCCAGGTTGCCGGAGATGGAGAAGAAGCCAGCCTTTTTCACCGAATACATGACGGGCAGTTGACGGCCTTTAAGCGGGTCGCGTTCGTTCGACATCAGCTGGCAGATCATATCCACCATTGGATAGTCGCGCACGACCAGAATGCTTTGCTGGCGATAGGTGGGGAAGCACATATCGTCCTCATTCAGCGCGAGCGCCTGCGCGGTGCCGATGGCTTCCTCGCCAAGGCTCTGCATGTAGAACGACATTTTCTTTTGGCGCTGCGCCATCAGCATGCGGCTATCGAAGACGCGGGTCTTCATCATGGCGCGCAAACCCTTGCGCACGACTTCGATATCGATTTGCGGCACCCACGGCCCGACCGCGTTGCCCTCGGCGTCGATCACGCTGATCAGGGAGTACGCAAGATCGCGCGTATCCATGGGGGCCACATCGACTTCGGGACGGCGCACGGCGCCAGCCGGCGACAGGCGTAGATAGGAAAAATCTGTTGCACAACCTGGACGCCCCGTTGGTTCGGGGACGTGCAAGCGTAATGGTTCACCCTTGCTCATTCTGATTCCTTGATGTGCGATGGTTTCGCACTTGCAGTGATCAATCCTGGCTGGTCTGCGGCGGGTAGCTGCAGTCGGCCGGACCGTGGAACCGCCCGCTGCATTTGCATGGCGGGCACGAAAACATTTCCTGGACAACAATGAGAGCGTACCATGCTTTCCTCTTCTCAAGAAGAGTTGTTCGCATTCCCCCTTCGGCACGAGGGGAAATGCGATGTCGACGCCAGACCACGCCGCCCTACCCGCGTCCTGCTTGCGGTTTCCGGATCCCCAGCGCTATGCCGCCGAGTATGGCCGCGGAAGCCAATACCAGACGCAGGCTGATGCTCTCGCCAAGCAGTATGACGCCGCCGAGCGCGGCAATCACCGGCACGCTCAGTTGCACGGTCGCCGCGCTGATCGCCCGTAAAGCGGGCAAAACGCTGTACCAGATGACGTATCCCAAGCCCGATGTCACGGCGCCCGACAAAACGGCATATCCAAGGCCGGCCATATCCACAGACGCCTGTCCTCGCATTGCCAGGAACAGGCCCGGCCCCGCCGCGACAAGTGCCGCCCGCGCAAAATTTCCAGCAGTCACTTCTGTCGGATCACCCGCGCCCTTGGCGCGAAGCGAATAGATCCCCCAGGCAGCGCCGGCGGATAACATCAGCAACGCCCCTACGACGGGCGGCGAGGCGAGGCCCGGCAGCAGCAAGACCACCAACCCACCTGCTGCCAGTAGAAACCCGGCGAACTGAATCCGGGATAGCCGCTCTCCAGTCCAGATTCCACGCCCAACATAGCTAAAAGTGCAATTTGCAAGTAGAATGCGCGGCAATTACGTGAATGGTGCCCTCCCGCTTCTCAGCGGGAGGGTGAAACGGGAAGCCGGTGACCTGCGAGATTTTCATTTCGCACCAGTCCGGCGCAGCCCCCGCTGCTGTAAGCCTGACGACCCTGTTCAACCGCCACTGCGCATCGCGCGGGAAGGCAAGAACAGGGAAGGATGAGGGCAAGCCAGAAGACCGGCCAGTCACGATGCATGCGTCAAGCCACGGGGCGTGGCTTGACCAGAGATACGTTCGCTGTTTTTTCATTGATCGTTTAAGCAATCGCACACGGCCGCCGTGCGCGCTGCCGTTCGCTTCGCGCGCACGGTCAGCGCCATGCCTGCTGGTGGGCTTGCGCGCCACAAATTTACTGACTACAGAACTGCTGCCATGATCCCATTCCGTCCCAACCACGCCCCCTCCCTGCGTCCTATCGTTGCCACCATCGCCGCACTTTGCGCCCCGGGCATCTGGGCGCAGCAAACCGAAGTCATGCCAACCGTGACGGTGCAGGCAAAGGCGTCGCATGAAGGATTGGGCCTGACCAGCGAGAGCGCGACGGCCAGCCGCTTGAACCTGACCTTGCAGGAGCTGCCGGCCAGCGCCGAAATGCTCGGCGCCGACACCATGCAGGCACGCGGCGACCTGCTGCTCAAGGATGCCATCACCCGTACCACCGGCCTGACCGACACGAGCTCGCCGGGCAATGGCGTGGCCTACTCTTCCCGCGGTTTCAGCGGCAATAGCGCCATCGCCCTGCTGGAAAATGGCCAGCGTCCGCAAGTCGGCTCGGGCACGGCGACCTATCCAGCCGATCCCTGGGGCTACGAATATATCGAAGTGCTGCGCGGCCCAGGTTCGATCGTCTATGGCAGCGGCACCACCGGCGCCACCATCAACGCCGTGCGCAAGGCGCCGCAGCGCAAGACCAGCGTCGAAGCCATGGCCGGCATCGGCGGCGGCAAGACGCTGCGCGGCGGCATTGGCGCCACCGGCGCCCTGGGCGACAAAGGCGCGTTCCGCGTCGACGCCTATGCCGACCGCAGCGACGGCTTTATCGATCGTGGCCAATCGCGCCGCGGCAAGATCCTGACCAGCATGAATTATGCGCTGGCCTCCAACGTCGACTTTGACCTCTCGCTCGACCACTCGGAGCAACGTCCTCGGCGCTATTTCGGCACGCCGCTGGTCGAGGGCCGGATCGCGCGCGAACTGCGCGACCAGAACTACAACGTCGGCGACGCCGACATCTCGTTCAAGGACGACAAGGCGGTTGCCCGCCTGACCTGGCGCGTCAGCCCGGCGCTGAGCATCAGCAATGAGTTGGCCTATATGAAGGCGCACCGCAATTGGCGCAATGTGGAACACTATTCCTATGACGCGCAAGCCAAGGTGGTCAAGCGTAGCGACTACCTCGCCCTCCAGCACGATCAGGAACAAACCGGTAATCGCCTCGAAGCGCGCTGGAACGCCGGCGCCAACCGCGTAGTGGCCGGATGGGAAGCCGCCACCATCAACTTCACGCACACCAATAACTCGCCCTACGGCGGCGCGTCCACCGTGGCGCCGATTGGCTTCAACCCGGGCACATTCGACAGCCCGGATCCGCTGCGGCCCAACTTCCGCACCGACACCACCACCAATGCGCTGTACTTTGAGGACGCCTACAGCGTCAACGAACGCTTGCTGTTCCTGGCCGGCCTGCGCCATGACCAGTACAAGGTCGATCGCGTCAGCCTTCTGGGCGCGGCGGGCTTCAGCTCCAAGCTGCATGCGAACGCTGTCCGTCTCGGCTTGACCTGGAAACTCAGCGCCGACACCGCCCTGTATGGGCAGGTCAGCAGCGGCAGCGATCCGGTCACCAGCCTGCTGTCGCTAAACCTGAGCAACAGCCGCTACAAGCTGACCAGCTCACGCCAGGTCGAGACCGGCATCAAGCAGTCGCTGGCCAATGGCAAGGCGGAATGGACCGCGGCCTTGTACCGCATCAGCAAGGACGACATCATCACCCGCGATCCCGCCAATCCGGCGCTGTCGATCCAGGGCGGTTCGCAATCGTCGCGCGGCGCCGAAGTCAGTGCCAGCGTCGCGCTGGCGTCCGCATGGCGCCTGGCAGCGAACGCGGCCTACACCGACGCCCAGTTCGACCAGCTGCTTGAAGGCGGCAATATCTCGCGCGCCGGCAAGCGCCCGTCCAATGTGCCGAAAATCTCGTCCAACCTGTGGCTCACCTACCGCGCCGAGGGCTGGCGCGCAGCGGTCGGCGCGCGCTACGTCGGCGAACGCTATATCGACAACGGCAACACCAAGGTATTGCCGGCCTACGCCACGATGGATGCATCGCTGGGCTGGAACGTCAACCGCAATCTGCTGGTGCAGCTGAACTTGCGCAACCTGACCGACAAGCTGTACGCCACCACCTCGTACAGCGATAGCCAGTACCTGCTGGGCGACCGCCGCCACGTCGAGCTGAGCGCCCAATGGCGCTATTGATCGCCGGCGCCATGGGTTCCTGGAAGCGCCAGCTGCACCTGCTGCACCGCTGGCTGGGCATCGGCATCGGCTTGCTGGTGCTGCTGTGGTTCGGCTCCGGCATCGTGATGATGTATGTGCCGTATCCGAAGCTCAGCGAACAGGAACGCAGGGCCTGGCTCCCGGCGCTGGATGCGGCACAGGTCAAGGTCAGCGCGTGGGATGCCTGGCAGTCCCTCGCGCAGCCCGGCGTTCCCAGCGTCGTGAAACTCAACACCGTGGCGGGCCGGCCCGCCTACCATTTCATGGGCAATGGCCGCTGGTCGTCCGTCTGGGCCGACACCGGCGCCGCATTGCACGCCACGGAAGCCATGGCGCGCGCCGCTGCGGCCAGCGCCGCCCCTGGCGCCACCGCTTTATCGGTCGGCCAGATCGACCTGGACCAGTGGACTTTCGGTCCAGTCAAAATGCACCGGCCGCTGTACCGTGTTGAAGCGGACGACGTTGCGGGCAGTGTGTTGTACGTATCGGGCCGCACCGGCGAACTGGTGCGCGACACGACGCGCAGTGAACGTGCATGGAACTGGGCCGGATCGGTGATCCACTGGATTTACTTTACGCCCTTGCGTACGCATGGCGAGCCATGGCGCCAGGTGGTGATGTGGACCTCGGGCGCGGCTTTCCTCCTGGTCATGGCCGGCATGGTGCTGGGCATACAGCGAATCAGGCTGCGCCAGCCCTATGCCAGCGGACGGCGCTCGCCCTATCGCGGCTGGCAGGCTTGGCACCACTGGCTCGGCCTGGGCGTCGGTACGCTGACGTTGACCTGGCTGTTCAGCGGCTGGCTATCCGTCACGCCATTCGACTGGCTCGCGTCGCCGGGCGTGACAGCAAAAGACAGGCTGGCATTCGCGGGCGGCCCGCTGAACCAGGGGGATTTGTCAGTGGCGTTGGCCCCGGCCATCCGCGCGCGTCCCGGCCTGCTCGAACTGGAATGGCGGCGGGTAGGCGGCAAGTTATATTTTAGTGCGCTCGAACGCACAGGGCGCAGCCTGTTAAGCGCCGAGAACGGCGCGGTACTGCCATCGATTCCGGACAAGGCGCTGCTGCTCGCCATCCGCGCCACCCGGCCCGACGTTCCCTTGCTGGCAGTCGAGCGGCTTACCAGCGGCGACAGCTATTACTACAGCCATCATGCCGACCGCCCCTTCCCCGTCATGCGCGCGCAGTTCATGCTGGCTGACGAGACAACCTTCTATGTCAACCCGGCCCAGGGGACGCTGGTCGCCTATGCCGACCGCAACAGCAAGTGGAACCGCTGGCTATTCAACGGCTTGCATCAGCTCGATTTTGCAGCCAGCCTGCGCACTCGCCCGGTATGGGACGTGATGGTGGCATCGCTTAGCGTGCTGGGCGCGATGCTGAGCGCAACGGGACTGGTCCTGGGCTGGCGCCGCCTGAGGAAGCGCCGCCCGAAACCGCTCCGGCGCGATCAGGCGTACATCGCATCGAGTTGACGCTGCATTTCTTCGCCGGACACTTGTTTCTTATGCGTGGCGATGGTCCAGGTATTGCCGAACGGGTCGATCACGCGGCCTTCGCGCGAGCCGAAGAACATATCGGTCACCGGACTCAGCTCCTTGGCGCCTTCCGTGATGGCCAACGCGAACGTGGCGTCCGAATCGGGCACATAGATTTGCGCCAGCAAGGGCTGTTCCGGCCAGCCCTCCATCGCCTCGCCCAGATTGATGCGCGAGTCGCCGAATTTCAATTCGCAATGGACTACTTTGCCATCCGGCGTGTTGAGGCGCAGCAGCTCTTCCGCACCAAACACTTTCTGGTAAAACTTGACGGCATCGGTCACGCTGCTGACGATGCTGTTTGGCGTGATGGTATTAAAGCCTTCGGGTTTTCCCATGGTACTCATTAATATCTCCTTCAACGCGGCCTCAAGAATAATGCCAAGGTAGCATGCTTTTCCGTCATCATGCGCTCCGCAAGAAAATAATAAAGCATCACAATTAAAGTTTCCCCAACAACCTGTCGATAAGCGGGTATGAGTTCCATCACTACCCTCTCCAACTGGCAACCAGCCACCCGCTACGTCGCGCCCACATCCGGCCGCAATAGCAATCCCATCGTCGCCAAATTAGACGCGGCGGCGGCGACGTCGCCATCAACGATCGTCACACTGAGTCCAGAAGCGCTCGCTGCTGCATCCGCCCCCATCCCGACCCGCTTGCGCTACCAGGACCTTGGTTCGGACATGCTCAAGCAGCTCGACTCCGGTTCGGTGATTCCGCTGGACCATGCCAAATTGCCGGAGTCGGTGGATAACAAGTTCAGCTTGAGTATCACCACTCGAAGCGGCACCAAGGTTGACCTTACGCTGGCCAATGTTGGCGATGAAATGATCTACCAGATCAGCTCAAGCGCCGAACTGACGGGTGAGGAGCGCAAGGCACTGTCCCATCTGGCGGAAGGATTCCAGAGCGCCATCGACGGCATGGCGGGATCGAACCCGCAAGTCCGGCTAGGCGGCCTGACACAGCTCGATAGCAAGTTTGTGCAGTCCATCGACTTCCACGCCCAAGTGGAGCGCCCAGACGCCGCATCGCAGACTTTGGATTTCCACATTGACGACACAAAACGGAAAGTGAGCATTGGCGGACCTGAGGGGCAGGCTGAAGTGAACGTAAACACAAGCACTTTAGAGCACGTAGGCAACAAGCAGCAGCAGGAAAAAGCCCTCAAAAATTATCTGGCCCAATTCGATCAGGCGGCCTCGCGCGGGCGCGGTGACAAGCAGTTGATGTCAATGTTCAAAGACGCCTTCTCCGATATGAATCGAACCGCCATCAGCGAAGAACGGCGCAGCGACCTCAGTACACTGCACCGGTGGCAGCTGAACTCCCACGACCGTACCACGCTGACCGGCCTATCCGATTTCAGCGCTTCCGTCACCCAGACGCCGAAATACAGCAATCCGCTCAAGGCGCGGGAGGAAGACAACTTCTCCTACGATATTTCGCAGCAGACTGTGGTGGATAACCGCACTCCCGACGAGCGCTCCGTTCGCCAAACCCAGCAATCGCACATGGAGGCTCAATTCCATACCGAGATCGGCAAATCCAGCGCGCCAACGTTCGATGGAACGCCGCAAACCCAAAACTACGACTATCACCATATCAACGATAGCGCCAGCAGCAATGTCTCGCTGAATTACAGGGAAGGCAAGCTGAAAAAGGCGACGCTGGAACAGGTGGCCAACCAGTCGGAGCAAGTGCAGACATTCATACTAGGCAAGCTAACCGCGGACAAGACCACACCGAGCCAGCAGGCACTCGTGCGCGACCTGCTCCCCACGCTTACCTCATATGAGCACTATAAAGGTGAGGACAAGCTGAACGACAACATCTTCCTGCTCGGCTCACCGCGCGAACTTACAGCGCGCAACCTGGAGTTCTGAGGTCACACGTGTGATCCGCTGCGACCACGGAGTCAACGATGGATCACCGATCGCGGATGGCTCTAAGCAGTCGGCTGCATAGCGCTGCTGTCGCAATTTCTCCGAATTGGGCCAGCAGAGCGATTGCGTTCAAGTAGGTCTGCCGCATCTGTTGTTCCATGCCTGAGAAATCAGTTGGTTTGCCAGCGGCATCAAGCGGAGCCGGTGCGACCAGAGCGCCCTCGCCATCATGTCCAAGTTGACCGGAAACGTAAATCACGTCTTTCACCTTGACCGCCTGGTTGTAGCCATAGATGCCTTCCCAGGCAACGCCATGATTCGCGAATGTTTTGTTGATGGTTCTATTCATAATGGTCCCTCGGTTTGTTGAGATGTTTGGATTCGTACGCGCGACCGTTGTTGCCCGCATCAGCATACGGGGCTAATTTTCAGCGAACGAATCAATTACCGCATCCCTAAATAGGGTGATAGAACTTACGATTCCGCTTTCAAACTCTGCAATTCACCAGTTCGCACCTTGGCGGCCTTACTGTTGGATTTGGGTTGGCGGTGACGGACCGCCGCGATATGTCAGCCACTGCGTCCCGGAGCGACGAAGGCCAGGGCTTCCTCACAGGACTGCAGCACGAGATCGACATGTTTCGCCACTTGCGACAGTTCCTCAGCCATGCTGTCATGCGGACGGATGGTCGCCAGCGGAACGTCCGGCAGCGCGGCGCGCAGCTCGGTCACAGCGGCGGTCCACGCCGGCAGTTCACTTTCGACCGGATAGGCAATGAAAGCGGTGGAGATCAGTTGGCCGGCATCGGGCGCGCTGTCGGCATTGCTCTCATCCTGTTTGAGGACAAAACTGCGCGCATCCAGGCGCGCTTCGCGAAACACCAGCACCAGCAGCTCGCTCATGAACTCTTCACGCACACCCGGCATGGCCGTCGAGAGAATGACTGAGCGCGCCGGAACGTCCAGCGAACCTTGCCAGCGCCCCAACCTCTCCTCCCGACGGTGCCGTAGATGCGCGCCGATGCTTTCGTTCAGCATGGAGATCCTGCGCCGGCGCGAACGGCTCGACGAATGGCCGGCAGCCAAGGTATCCGCCACCATCGCGACGGTCGCCCGCAAGCGCTGCTCCTGGCTGCCCAGCAGGTCCGAGCTGGCAAGCGACATTCCGGGCAGCAGCACCTTGTCGCAATAGCGCGCCAAGGTCGACTTCCGCAAGAAAGCGCGCGCGTCCTCCAGAATGGCGTCGGCATCGCCGCTCAGCACACGGTGGTGGAAACGCTGCGCGTCGTTGGTGTCCGGCGCCTCCGCCAGCAGGATGCTGATCGGTTCCAGTCCTTTGATATAGCGGCCTGCGACCACGATACACAGTGTCAGCGGCGTCGATAACAGCAATCCAAGCGGCCCCCAGATGGCGCCCCAGAACAGCGCGGAAACAATGACCGCCAGCGCGGACATGCCGACACTGTGGCCGTACACCCGCGGCTCAACCACGTGCGCGACCAGCAGTTCCAGAATCAGGAACAGCACAAGCGCATATGCGGCGAGCATCCACCCCGGCTCCACCGCCGCCGCAAACAAGGCAATCGCGGCGCCTGCGATCAAGGCGCCGATATAGGGAACGAAGCGCAAGGCGGCGCAAATGGCGCCCCACAACGCCGCGTGCGGAATGCCGATCAGCCACAGGGCGATGCCGATCACCACGCCGAACATCACATTCAGCACCAGCTGAGCGAAGAAGAAGCGGGAGACACCTTCGGCCGCATCTTCCAGCCCTTTGATGGCGCGGCTCACTTCGCGTTGTCCGACCAGGCGCAGCACGCGGTCCCGCAGGTTCTCCCGATCCAGCAAGATGAAGACCAGCAGCACGAGTACCAGGAAAGCTTCGCCCAGCGGACCGGAAACCACGCCGATCGCTTTGGCGATAGCGTCGCTGGTGCTGGCACGCTCGTGAATTTCGACCGGCAACGGCCGCACACTGGTTTCATGATTCGTCGTCGCGGGCGTCCCTTCCAGCAATTGCGGCGCCAGGCGGGCTAGCGGATGCTGGGTCATTTCCTGCAATGATTTGGACTTGGCGCGGATCTCTGCACTGTATCGCGGCAGTTCGGACGTCAGCGCCAGCACGTTCGCACCAAGCACGGAAAAAGCAGCGGCAAAGACCACGACCACCAAGCCCAATGCGCCGAAAGTCGCACTCATACGCGACAATCCAAACCGGCCCGCCGTACGGATCAAGGGGGCGATCGCCAGGCTGAGTACCAGGGCCGCCACAACGGGCTGCAACACCTCCCGCCCAAAATACAAAAGACCAAGCACACACGCCGCCGTAACGGCAAAATTCACATTCATCAAGCGTACGCTCCAAGTACCATGAACAGGGTAATTACCTAGGCCACTACAAGGGCCGGCAGCCATACTACTTGATCTTCATGGCCACCGCCACCGAGGCTCTGACATGGATGCCATACGGCTCGAAAAACATGGTTTTTTCACGGAACAGCCGCGCAAATTACCACCCGGCCTATCGGAACACCGCTTGCTGCGCATCGGAGTACCCTTGCAATGTGAAAGTCGAAATCCTTATTTATCGCAGGCATCTCAATCCGTCCTGGGACTTGAGCGATCAGGAATCGAACATGCTGCAGAGACGCCTGCGAACCTTACCTCGCGTCGCCATGACGATACTGCCCGGCACGTTGGGCTACCCTGCCCTCCACATCGCCACGCACGCTCATTCAGGCGACCTGGTTCGCCGCCCCGACGCCTTGATCGAGGCGGAACTGGACGCCAACCTGATCTGGCTGCGACGCAGTGATGGCAGAGTCGAGTATCGCCTGGATGCCAGCCAGTCCATCTCGCGTTGGTTACTTTCCATCGCGCAGGGCCGCACGGACGAGGTCATTCGGAAGGTGGTGTTGGCCCGCATTGCCGCGCGGTGCACATGATGGCTCGGCAAAGTCCCCATACCAGCTACCGCGCTGTATGCAGACGTGCCGCTTATAACCGTTCTGCCGACGATGCACCACGCAACATCGATGCCGCTGGCTTACTGTTCATCTGCACGACGATCATGCCCAGCACGATCAGCGCAACACCCGCCACCCGCAACACGCTGGCCGGTTTGGCCGCCATCCCCATCAGGCCATAGTGATCGATCAGCAGCGATGCCAGCATCTGGCCGGCGACGACGCTGGCAATGAAGCTGGCAGCGCCCAGCTTGGGGGTCATGATCAGCGCGACAGTGATATAGAGCACGCCGGCTACGCCGCCCAGCCACCACCACGCCGGCCCCCGCGCCGCAATGGCCAACGCCGGTGCCGGGACGCGCATGAGCAGCATCAAGGGCAAGACCACCAGTACGCTGACGGCCAAGGACGTCAAGGTGGCCCACAATGGATGCCCTAACGCCCGGCCCAGCGCGGCATTGCTGGCGGCCTGGAAAGGCACGGCCGCGCCCGCCAGCACGGCAACGGCCATCGGCAACAGCTTGGAGAAAGAAGAAAACTTCAACATAGGGAACGCCTCATCGGAAATGAAAGAACTACCCCTATGCTGCTATATTCGCCAAATAAATGGAAATTCTGAATTGGCATTGATAGTATTCGTGACATGGATGATCTTAGACGTATCGACCTCAACCTGCTGCTGACGCTGCATGCCTTGTTGGCGGAGCAGCACGTCACCCGGGCAGCAGTGCGGCTGCACAAGAGCCAGCCAGCAGTCAGCCATGCGCTGGCCCAATTGCGGGACATCTTCCAAGATCCCTTGCTGATGCGGCGTGGCGCAGGGATGGCGTTGACGCCGCGCGCCCAGGATCTGCTGCAGCCGCTGTCAACGGCCCTACAGCACCTCAACGCCCTGCTGCAAGAAGGCAGCTTCGACCCGCGCCAGACGGTGCGCCGCTTTCGCGTCGCGATGTCCGACTACGCGGCCCATCTGGTCCTGCCGACACTGGTGAGGCGGCTGCGCGACGAGGCGCCGTGCGTCGACTTAGGCGTCTGCCATGCCAGCCGCGAGGCGATGCTGGCCCAGCTCGCCGACGGCGAGATCGACCTGGCCCTTGGCGTATTCCCGGAGGCACCCGGCGACATCGTGATCGACGCCTTGTTTGAGGAGCATTTTGTCAGCGTGGCCGACAGCCACACCCTCCCAAAGCGCGGCAGGCTACCACTGGACACATGGCTGGCACGGCCGCATGTGCTGGTCGCCACACGGCTGGACTCCGGCAGCGAAATCGATGCGGCCCTGGCTACGCAAGGGCTGCATCGGCACGTCGCCCTTGTCCTGCCCTATTGGCGGGCAGCGACCGAGGTCCTGGCCGGCACCGATTTCATCCTGACCGTTGCCAGCCGCACGCTGGAACATCTGCCGCATGACCAAGGACTGACCTGGTTCATGCCGCCCGTCCCCCTGCCCCGCTTCACGTTCCAACAGGCATGGCATCAACGGCGCCATGCCGATTCGGCGCACCACTGGTTACGCGGTTTGGTGATGGATTGCAGCCGGCCCTTGACGGCACCACAGACCAATCGGCGGTCGAAAGGCAGCCCATAAGCGCCACGCGCTGACGCGCTTTGCCAGGCCAACTTTCGAACACTTTCGGTATTCAGACGATTGCAAATCACCAGTTGAAGAAGGTAACGCCGGTTCCCATCACATGGAAATTAAAAACCCCTGATAAATCAGGGGTTTCGATGGCTTTCTTGCCGCATACCGCGCTAGGCGGCCGGACTAAGGACCATTCCCACTCGGTCATCAATAGGTCACTTAGACCCGTATAGTTAAAGGCATTGGTGGTGATTGATTTGGACTTTACCGTCAGAACCGCGCAGCTTGTCTTACGAGCGAGAGATTGAACTGCAGCGAACGACGTTGGCAATACCATCTTCAACCAGAATGTATCGTACCCGATTCAGCGGTATCTGCCCACATTACTTCCGCGCCAAAGTGTCGAAGGATATGGATTTTACCGGCGAGAGCGAATTTCCGTTGACAGTAAGCGCGGCTCAAAGTACCGGATCAATGCCTAGTCGTTGAATCAGCTCCTGCTGCAGCTCAATTGCGGAGAGTTTTCGCTTTCCCGCGTCCGTCTTGACATATACCTCCTGCCCGCCGGTCGCGAAAAGCAATGTGCGCCTGACCGATGGCACCCGGACTTCCACGACAAACAAATCATCTATCGGAGCAAAGCCATTACTCACCGGATGAAGCTCGATCCGATAGGAAGTTGGAGCGATAGGAGGAACAATCTGATGCAATCGTTCTGTGACAATACGCCGCAGTTCATCACAGTCCTGCGGCTGAAGTTGGACTCCAACGATAGATCGGTCCGAATCACGAATTCCCAAAAAAATGGCGTCCTCTTGCGCTATACCTGCATTCATAAATGCAACTACATACTGATCCACAATCCCCTTAATTGCGCCAAGTGGATTACCTCCCATATCATGCTTGACCGTTATTACTTACAGAGCAGGATGACGGCCATTGCTTGGAATGAATGATTGCCTCGATCATTCCAAGTGTAAGTGGGCTGTAGTCTGCCTTACGTTCCACTATGCGCCTAGCGAAAGGAATCTGCCATAGAAGGAATCTCGATACGCCCGTCTTTCCAGGAAATTCAAGCGGGAAGTACGTTTTAAAGTCAAAATTCGTCATATCAACTTGGTAGGCATTTACCAACACCTCCATACAGCCTTCCGCGACCTCTCCATAAATCCCCAAATCGTGGTAAAGCCTCGTATTTAAATCGCAATTATCAATCCGCGACTGGCGAAGACCACACAGCTTCAGAAAGTTAATTAGCACTGGTGTCAGTCCGCTCATGATCTGCTTTCAATCGCATGTAAATGCGTCATAAAGTTCGTATCCGGCAAATGCCGCAGAAGCATAAGGCACTCTACGGGCCACACTCGTAATAGCATTTCGCGTGGCAATCGAATATGCACCGCTTCTCGCCGCAGCATGATTAATCTTACTGAAGATCGATGTTTTACTACCCGCCGGACCGCCTCCCGCCACGCCAGTACGTGGCTTGGAATCATATGGTCCAAAAAGCCCAACGGCGCCACCCAAAGCCCCGTTTCCGGCAGCTCCCGCTGGTGTGCTGGCGGTTGGGCATGAGCAGTTTTTCTTTTTCCACTCGCTCACGCCGTAGTCGAACGCCATACCGACACCGATACCAATCAGGATCGGAACGAAAGCGACTTCACCAGTTGGATCGACTTTACTATGCGGGTTTCCTTCAACGTACCCATAGGTGTTGAGACCGCCGTTCAGGCCAATTGGATCACTCTGCAGATACCGCCCCGTCTGCGGATCATAATCCCGATAGTAGTTGTAGTTTAGCGTAGTTTCTCTATCGGAGTATTGGCCAGGAAACCGCAGCTTAAACTCATTGTCTGCCGACAGAAGAGATCGCGGTGGCTGTGAACCAAATGCGTCGGCATCCCAAAGCCAAACAGCGATACCGGCGGCACTGCTGAGCAGTCGTGGTGTACCCAGATGATCCACGTGGATGTAGAGCGTTGCGTCCTTTTCTCCCTGAGCGGAGGGAGTACTGAATAATCTGGCGACAGGAATATCATTCAGATAAACGTATTCTAAGAAGGTTTCGCCGTTACTCTCCGCCAGCAACTTCCCTTGCATGCCGTAATGAAATACCGTGGGCGCATTGGGCGTCCTTTTCTGCACGCGCTCGCCGACAGAGTTAATCAGATATACGACGCGTCCAATCGCAGTGTCTGCGGCAACCAATCGGCCACGGGCATCATAGCTGAACGAGCTATTCGCATTGCTGACCATGCTCCCGTTGGCATCTGATAGGATCGCCGTCGTTTGTATCCCCGCCACTTGTATAAGGTGGTTACTATCGGTCGCATAGCTTGCCGTGGTCTAATTTGCCCGGACACCTCAATAGGTGGAAAATCCACTATCTGAGGAGTTAAAGCATGACGACAAGAAAACGTAAAACATT
>NZ_JACHXD010000019.1 GCF_014191875.1 Pseudoduganella violacea | reverse complement strand
ATAAATAAATTTGTGGACACAATCAATTTGCATCCCAAATTCAATCATGGCGACGCGCTGCACTCAATGGAAGACGGCGCTGGCGAGACGCTTACCCCAAGCCTTTACGTATGCAGCCTGCTACGCGGCGGCCCTTCCCGGAAAAATCGACCCCAACGCCCAGTCCGATTATGAGCAAATGCTTTTTCTACACCATGCCGACATCCTGGTGTCGGGGGATGGACGTTTCCTGCACGATGCCTTTCTAGCGCTGTGGAAGCCGCGCGGCAAGGTACTCATGACGCCCGATGAGTTCTTGATATTTGTGAACTCCCTTACCGTATAGCGACAACTGGCGGCTGCTGTACCGGCAGGTAACGTCAGCTTTGAGTCAAACCGTTCCGGCCTGACTCAAACTTAGGAGCCTCTCAAAATCCCGGCCCGGTTCACTTGCTTTTTGCATCGTGAGAAAGCGAGAGCATCGGGCACGATTTGATCCGTATAATTTAAATGCCACATTGGCGAGTTGGTGGCATTTACTTAACTGTTCTAGTTTTTCATAACCTATTTTGGAGGATTTATGGAAGCATTGGCAGGTAAAAAGCAGATGTCCTTTGGCGGTCATGGAGGTAGTTTTAGCTCCATTCAAGGTACTGGCGGCCAGCAGGTGCTGATTAAAAGTGGCTCAAAGATCGACTCGATTCAAATCGGGAATGTCAAATATGGCGGCGGCGGCGGCACCCCAACTGCCAGTTTCACATTGCCAGCTGACGGTAAGTTCTCCATTACGCGCATGTGCATAAACGGCGATGTCATCGGGTACATCCAGTTCGTGTGCGATGGCGTGACCTATCAAGCTGGTCAGGTGACTGGTGACGGCGACCTGAGTTTCGGGAGCGGCTTGCCGGTTTCTTTCGCAGGCATTGCCAGTGGTTCCATGGTCGACATGATCCTGTTTAATACCGATTTCTGATAGCGCTGCACGCGCTTGCGGCATTCTTTTCTTTCGTGGCACCCACATGGAGACTGGCCTAGCTACGCCCGGGCCAGTTTCCTTGCGCCGTGGTTGTCGCTGCGGCCAATCATCTTTGTAAATGGTGGGACATAGAGTCCCCCAAATATTCGCGACGTAAAACCTGTCCGGCATACGGGTTCATGTGGCTCAAATGCGTCATGCCAGCTGCATGGGAAGACGCTGTCTTCGACACCGAGGCTAAGGAACATGCCCACATTGACCAGTTTCGACTTGCTGGCGGGGTTACCTTCGAAAGCGGTAGTCGACTGCGCAGGCGAAAGCCGCCCATGGTCGTGGGTTCTGCACGGCGAAAGGCTTTAGGTGATAATGACCGGCGCTCAAGCGAGCGAGAGACATGCAATTGCAGGTTATCGCCTTCGAGGCGGACTCACGCCGCTATCAAGAGGCGGCGGCAAGCAGCGCTGCGATTGATATGACATGCTCATCTTGGCTTGAGGGCGACACGTTGAAGCAACCTGAGAGAACGGAAGGGGAGATTTTGAAGCAAAACGTTATTGTTGTCGGTGATCAGGCAGAGCCTGAGTTTGAGGAAATGATTGGCAAAGGCTTGGATGAGTTCAATGTGCTGAAAGCGGGCCTCAATGATCGGCGCCCCTTAAGTGTGATTGTCAGAGACCCTCATAGCAACGAGGTGCTGGGCGGGATCGTTGGAAGAACTTCTCTCGGGCTGGCATTTCTTGACTTGTTTTACCTACCGGACGCGCTGCGCGGTGCAGGATTAGGCACCCAAATGTTGCAGGCCTTCGAGGATGAAGCGTGCCAGCGTGGCTGTCGTTCCGCAGTGCTGTACACGATCAGTTTCCAGGCGCCAGGGTTTTATGAAAAAAACGGATGGGTAAGTTTTGGCGAGATCAGTTCCGCGCCAGGAATCAACCGCGTGTTCATGTCGAAGAAGCTGGCACCACACTAAACACCAGCCCGGCCGGCACCTCACGCCTTCGGCAATGTGGCCGATGGGTAGGATTGGCGGCCGCATGGAGGTGGACTGGCAATGACGAGCGACCCGAGATGGCCTTTGGTGGCGCTACACCGAAACAGAAGTCGGGCGCTTTCCCAATACCCGCTTTTTTTTTTGCGCAAAAAGAACGGGGATACGATAGGAGATCGTTATGCGCAACACTGCGACAGGCTCGGATGAGGAAAAAGCAGAAGAGGCAGCAGGTGACGTGGAATATAACCCGGACCGCTTGCTTGACACGCTGATCGAGCGCTTGGGCTTGAAGAATGACGCGGCGTTGTCGCGTGCGCTGGAAGTTGCGCCACCGGTGATCAGCAAGATCCGGCATCGCCGGCTTCCCGTCGGCGCTGCGCTATTGATCCGTATGCACGAAGTGTCGGAGTTGACCATCCGGGATCTGCGCTATCTGATGGGGGATCGCCGGAAGAAGTACCGTCTCAGTGACGTCCAAGGCAAGCCAAAGGAGTAAGGGGAATCTGTCCGTTTTTTTGGATGGCGCGGTAGCTTTTCCCTGTCGTCACGGATACTTCCATTACGAGCATTTTTGTTCTGCAAACGGCATGGGCTAAGGCCGGCGAGGGCGGTGATGTCAGTGGAGGCGAAAAACGTGCTTCCTATTCGGTCGGCTTCAAGAGGCAGTCGGGGAAAACTTTACCACGTGACGATTGGTGAGATTTTAGGCAAGAATCTTGTGCAATTATCGGATACGTTCACAGGTTGTTGTGGGTAAAAGACACAGCGCCGTTGCGGTTTCTGGTATCGATCGCTGCCATTGCAGGGTCAGGTGCAGCCTGTCCGGTGCACAAAGGTTGTCGGCAAACAGATGTTCCCCGGCGAGACGCGAGATAGGGGCTTGGCGTCAAGCATACAACGACTACAAGCACTACCGTCCAACCACCGCCCCTCTGGTCTGAAAAGCTAGGTGCTTATGGCATCACATAGCGGGTCATCGGATACTGTGCTGTTGTGCCGTAGCGGATCACGCCTGTACGCGCTGCCGCTGGCAAACGTGCGTGAAACGATGCGGGCGCTGCCGGTCGATCCCATGCCGGCCATGCCGGAGTTTCTGCTGGGATTGTCCCTGATCCGCGGCACCGCCGTGCCGGTCCTCGATTGCGCCAAGCTCGCCCGCAGCGAGACGTCGACTGCACCCTCGCGCTATGTCACCCTGGCGTTGGGGGAACGCCAGGCGGCTCTCGCGGTCGATGCCGTCCTCGGCGTGCGCACGCTGTCCACCATCGTGATGGCCGAGGCCGCTCCCTTGCTGGACGATGCAGGCCATGCGCCGGTGCAGAAAATCGCCGCGCTCGACGCCGAGTTGCTGATGGTGCTGCAAGCGGCCCGCCTGATCCCCGAGTCCTTGTGGGAGGCGGTGGCAAGCCAGGAGGAGGGGGCATGAATGCCGATCCGACAGCCGCGCAGGTCTTGCAGTTTCGTGATCTGATTGCGCAGCGGCTGGGCTTGCAGTTCGATGACACGCGCCTGGCGCAACTGGCCCGCGTCTTGAACCTGCATGCCGGCGGCAACAGCGCCGCCTACCTGTCGATGCTCGGCTCGGCCAGTAACTCGGCAGAGGCGCTGCACCGGTTGGCGGCCGACCTGACGGTGACCGAAACGTACTTCTATCGCAATGCCGAACAAATCGACGCGTTTGTGGACTTGGCCATGCCATCGTGCTGGCAGGCCCACCTGGATGGCAGCCCCGTGCGCGTGCTGTCGGCCGGTTGCGCCTCGGGGGAGGAGCCGTACACGCTGGCCATCGCGGTGCGCGAGGCGGCCGGATTGGGCGCGCACAGCCTGGCTCTGCGCGCCGTCGATGCCAACCCGGCCATGCTGGTGAAAGCGGCGCGGGCGCGGTACGCGGCCTGGTCGCTGCGGGAATTGCCACCGGAAATCCAGGCGCGCTGGTTCGTGCGCGACGGCGAGATGCAGGCATTAAAGGAGTCCGTGCGCCGCAGCGTGCGCTTCGAGCAGCGCAATCTGGCGCAGGACGACGAGGCGCTCTGGGGCGCAGGGCGTTACGATATCGTGTTCTGCCGCAATGTGCTCATGTACTTCACGCTTGAGCAGGTGAAGGCGGCGGTGGCGCGGATCGCCGCCTCGCTGGTGCCGGGTGGCTACCTGTTCTTAGGACATGCGGAAACGCTGCGCGGCGTTTCCAGCGACTTTCATCTTTGCCATAGCCACGCCACGTTCTACTACCAGCGCCGCCAGCTGGCCACCGCCGAGGAGGTGGCCCCGGCCGTGCCGCTCACCATCAGCACGCGGGCGTTGCAGGGCACGCCGCTGGACGATTTCGCCCGCTGGGGCGAGGTGATTGACCGCGCCAGCCAGCGCATTCATGCGCTGACGGCCACGCCCCTGACAGCGCCACCGGGGGAGGGTAAGCCAGCCCAACCGGATTTGCGCCATGCGCTGATGTGCTTGCACAAGGAGCAGTTCGAGCAGACGCTCACGCAGATCAATCAACTGCCGCCGGCCTATGCCGACGATCCGGACGTGCTGCTCTTGAAAGCCGTCTCGCTCAGCCAGAGCGGGGCGCTGGTGCTGGCCCAGGATGTGTGCCAGCGCCTCCTGGCGCGCGATGAGCTCAATGCTGGCGCGCACTATGTCAAGGCCTTATGCAAGGAAGAGGAAGGCGCCTGCGCCGAGGCGCTGGAATGTTACCGCAGCGCCGCCTATCTCGATCCTGGCTTTGCCTTGGCGCGCCTGCATATCGGCCTGCTGGAGCGGCGTATGGGCGACATGGCGGCGGCGCGGCATGACCTGGCCCAGGCCTTGATGCTGCTGCAGCATGAGGATCCCGCCCGCCTGCTGCTCTTTGGCGGGGGCTTCCCGCGCAGCGCCTTGATCGGCCTGTGCCAGGCGGAACTGGCCGCCTTCGGGGAGGAGGCATGATGCCCGGCGTGCCCTTGGCGGCGCACCGCAGCGCGCAAACGCTACGCGAGCAGTTCGACCGTGGGTTTGCCCTGGCCCTGGCCCCGCCGGTGGGCGGTAGCCTGAATGTGCTGATCATCCGGATCGGCAGCGAGCGCTTTGCGGTCGCGCTGCCCGATATCCAGGGACTCTATGTGGACCGCACCATTCTAGCGCTGCCCAGTCCCATGCCGGAACTCTTGGGTGTGGCCAACTTCCGGGGGCAGATCGTACCGGTCTACCAGCTGGCGTCCCTGATCGGGAAAACCGGGGCGGCCGCGCCGCGTTGGATGGTGCTGGTGCAGGAACGCGCGCCGCTGGCCTTCGCCTTTGACGCCTTCGAGGCCCATCTGTGCGCCGGCGCCCGGCAGCTCCTGGCCGGCTCCGAACGGGCGGTCGCCGAGCAGGCCTTTGATGCCGTGCACACCGAGAACGGCGTGGTGCCGCTGCTGCCGGTGCGGACGCTGGCCGGCCAGATCGCCGAACGGACGGCCGGGCCGGGACCAGGAGGGGGGCATGGCTAAGGATCCCTACCGCTATTTCCGGGTCGAGGCACGCGAACTCATCGAGCAGCTCGGCAAGGCGGTGCTGGCGCTGGAGCAGGAGGCGCCAGGTGAGGAACAGGTGGCGCGCCTGCTGCGCTGGGCGCATACTTTGAAAGGGGCGGCGCGCGTGGTGCGCCAGGGCACCATTGCCGACCTGGTGCACCGGGCCGAAGCGTTGCTTATGCCCCTGCGCGAGGACGACCGATGCCTGCAGCGCGCCACGATCGATCAACTGCTGGCCCTGTTCGATGAAGTGAGTGTGCAACTGGCGCAGCTCCCCTTGCCGGGCGAGGAGGGGCGAGGCGCCGCACCCACGCCCGCGGCCGCACCCGTATTGGCGACGGCCGATGCGCTGCCGGCCTTCGACGCGCCCCAGCGCATTGCCCGCGCCGATGTGCTGGAGGTCGATGGCTTGCTGGAAGGGCTGGGGGAGATCGGCATGGAGCTGGCGGCCATGCGGCGCGCCATCGAACAACTGGAGCTGCTGCGCGACCTGGCCTTGGCGGCCGGTGCCGGCCCACAGGGAGGCCGGGCGTTGGCTGAACGGCTGGGCGCGCTGGAACGGAGCATGGCCGCCGGCGCGGAGCGTATCGACCGCGAACTGCGCCAAACGCGGGACGCCGCCGAACGCCTGCGCCTGGTGCCGGTGGCGGGCATCGTCGGCACGCTGGAGCGCTGCGCGCGGGATGCCGCTCATGGTTGCACTAAGCAAGTGGCATTGCACGCCGATGGCGGCGACCTGCGCATCGATGGCGAGGTGCTCGATGTGGTGCTGGGCGCCTTGCTGCAGCTGGTGCGCAATGCGGTGGCGCATGGCATTGAGCCGCCAGCCGAACGCGCAGCCGCCGGCAAGCCGCCCGTTGGACGCATTACGCTCGCCGTCAGCCGGCGTGGCAATATGGTGGTGTTCCGCTGCCATGACGATGGCCGCGGCATCGATCTGGCGGCGTTGCGCCAGGTGCTGGGCCAGCGCGGCGTGCCGGTGCCGGACGACGAGGCGGCGCTGCTGGCCCGGCTCTTTGACGGCAATGTCAGCACCAGCCGCGTGGTCACGGAACACGCCGGGCGCGGCATTGGCATGGATGTGGTGCGCTCGGCCATGGGCCGGGTAGGGGGCAGGGCCACGGCCAGCACCGAGGCCGGCTGCGGCGCCACGGTGGAGTTGTGCGTGCCGCTGTCGCTGGCGGCCTTGAACGTCCTCTTGGTGGAGGACGACGCCCAAACCCTGGCGCTGCCGCTGGACGCGGTGTGCGGCGCGCTGCGGGTGCCGCCCGAGCAAGTGGTGCAAAGTGCCGAGGGCAGCGCCATCGTCTATGAGGACCAGCTGCTGCCCTTGTTGCCGCTGGCGGTGCGCGCGCGCGGACAGACGGCCCATCCGCGCCTGCCGCGCACCGTGACGGCGGTGGTGGTCCGCAGCCAGGGCGCGCGCCTGGCACTGGCGGCCGGCCGCCTGGCCGGCGTCGACAGCGTGGTGCTGCGGGCCTTGCCGCCGCTGCTGCGTGTGGAGCCGCTGGTGCTGGGCCTATACCTGGACGATACAGGCGCGCCGCGCATGGTGCTCGATCCGGAAGCATTGGGACTGTCCCTGGCGCAGCGCCGTCCCGCCGCGCCGGACGCGGCGCCAGCCTTGCCGATCCTGATCGTGGACGATTCGCTCACTACCCGCATGCTCGAGAGCAGTATCTTGGAGTCGGCCGGTTATGCGGTGGCGCTGGCCGCTTCGGCGGAAGAGGGGTTAGCGCTCCTGCGCCAGACGCGCTATGCGCTGGCCTTGGTCGATGTGGAAATGCCGGGCATGGACGGCTTTGGCCTGATCGAAATGGTGCGGGCTGATCCGCAACTGGCCGATCTGCCCGCGCTCTTGGTGACCTCGCTCGATACACCGGCGCACCGGCAGCGCGGCACTGCGGTGGGGGCTGATGGCTATATTGTCAAAAACGCGTTCGATCAGACCGCCTTTCTGGCGCAGGTCGGGGAGTTGGTGCGGCGATGAAGCGCTGGCGCGTCCTGGTGGTGGAAGATTCGCTGACGGTGCGCATGCACCTGGGCGAACTGGTGGCCAGCGACCCGGCGCTGGAATTGGTGGGGGCGGCCGAGGACGGCAAGCAGGCCATCGAACTGTGCCAGGCGCTGCGCCCGGATGTGGTGTCGCTCGACATGATGATGCCGGTGATGAGTGGGCTGGCCGCCACCGAGTACATCATGGCCTATTGCCCGACGCCCATCCTGGTGGTGTCCTCTTCGGTGAACCGCGGCGAGCTGTTCCGCACCTACGATGCCTTGGCGGCGGGGGCGCTGGATGTCATGGAAAAGCCGCAACCGGACCAAATGGGATGGGAGGCACACTATCTGGCCAAGCTGCGCCTGGTGGCGCGGATCAAGGTCGTCACCCACCTGCGTGGGCGGCGCAGCCCACCGCTGCCGGCGGCGGGCCTACCTGCGGCCGTGCCGGCCCAGCGGCTGCGCTTGGTCGCCCTGGGCGCCTCCACCGGTGGACCGCGCGCTTTGATGGAGGTGTTGGGCGCCTTGCCGGCGGATTTTCCCTTGCCCCTGTTGATCGTCGTCCATCTTGCGCCGGCCTTCGGCGCCGCTTTTGCCGACTGGCTCAACGAGCAAAGTCCGCTTCCGGTGCGCCTGGCCCGCCATGGCGAAGGTATGCCCCAGCGCGGCGTACTGCTGGCGCCGCCGGGACTGCACCTGCAAGTGCGTGGGCGGCAGCTCGTCTGCGAAGCGGGGCCGGAGCGGCTTTCTTGTCGGCCATCGGTCGATGTGCTGTTCGAGTCGCTGGCCACGGAATGCGGCCCGGCCGCGGTGGCGGTGCTCCTGACCGGCATGGGCCAGGACGGCGCGCACGGCATGCTGGCAGTGCGCGGTGCGGGTGGCATGACCATCGCGCAGGACGAGGCCAGCAGCGTGGTGTACGGCATGCCGCGCGAGGCCGTGCGTCTGGAGGCGGCGCAGCGCGTCCTGCCGCTGGGGGAGATCGGCCCGGCACTGGCCGCCTTGGCACGCCCGGGCCGATGGGAAGCGTCATGAATGCCACCGTCCTTATTGTGGACGACAGCCTGACCGTGCGGGCCGACCTGGAGGAGGCGTTTGCCGCCTGCCAGATCGCCGCCATTGGCTGCGCGACGCTGGCCGAGGCGCACGCCGTCCTGGCGCAGCAGGCGGTGGGATTGATGATTCTCGACGTGATGCTGCCGGACGGCGATGGCATCGATTGGCTGCGCACGGTGCGTCAAACTCCGCGTGGCGCCGTCCTGCCGGTGCTGATCCTGTCGAGCGAGGCCCAGGTCAGCGACCGCATCCGGGGCATGCTGACCGGCTCGAACGACTATGTCGGCAAACCCTATGACCGCGACCGGCTGGTGGCGCGCGCCATACAGCTCTTGACGGCGGGGGGCGCGGCGGCCGAGACCGCGCCGCTGGTGCTGGTGATCGACGACAGCCTGACCTACCGGGAACAGGTCAGTGAACTCCTGCGCGGCCAGCATTACCAGGTGGCGCTGGCCGCTTCCGGCGAAGAAGGCTTGCGGGCCTTGGCGCTGCGCCGGCCGGCCGCCATCGTGGTCGATGGCGTGCTGCCCGGCATTGACGGCGCGACGGTGATCCGTACGCTACGCCAGGATCCGGCCTGGCGCACGCTGCCCTGCATCCTGTTGACCGGCGCCGAGGAAGAGGGCGCCGAGTTGCGCGCCCTCGATTCGGGCGCCGACGCCTTCGTGCGCAAGGATGGCGACGCCGGTCTGCTGCTGGCGCGCCTGGCCGCTGCCTTACGCAATGCCGATGCCGCCGGCCCGGCGGTGCCGTTCTTGCGTGGTGGCCAGCGCATTCTCGCGGTGGACGACAGCCGCACTTTCCTGCACGAGCTGGCGGAGGTGCTGGGGGGCGAGGGCTACGACGTCATCCTGGCCGAGTCCGGCGAACAGGCGCTGGCGCTGATGGCGGTGCAGCAGGTGGACTGCGTGCTGCTCGACCGGATGATGCCGGGCCTGTCCGGCACCGATACCTGCCGCCGCTTGAAAAGCGACCCCGCGACCCGCGATGTGCCGTTAATCATGCTCACTGCCATGGAGGATCGCGGGGCGATGATCGAGGGCCTGGCCACCGGCGCCGACGACTATGTGCTCAAATCCGGCGAATTCGACGTGCTCAAGGCGCGCGTGCGGGCGCAGCTGCGGCGCAAGCAGTTTGAGGACGACAGCCGACGTTTGCGCGCCGAGCGGATGCACCAGGAACTGGAGGCGGCGGGTGAGCGGGCGGCGCAGACCCTGGCCGAGAGCCGCGCCGAGCTGCTGACCATGCTGGCCCAGAAGAATCGCGACTTGGAATTGGCCGTGCGTTCGCTGGAAGAGCGCCGCTGCGAGGTGGACGAAAAGAACCGCCAGCTGGAAAAGGCGAGCCGGCTTAAATCCGAATTCCTGTCGAATATGTCGCACGAATTGCGCACGCCGCTCAATTCCATCATCGGTTTCTCGGATGTGCTCAAGAACGGCATCGCCGGTACGCTTGGCCCGAAGCAGCAGACCTGCGTGAACCATATCCTGACCAGCGGGCGCCATCTGTTGGGCCTGATCAACGATATCCTGGATTTGTCCAAGGTCGAGGCAGGCCAGATGCAGCTGCTGCTTGAGCCGGTGGACATCAATATGGAGCTGCGTGCGAGCCTCGCGATCGTGCAGGACGGTGCCGCGCGGCGCGACATCGTGCTGACCTGCCATCCCGAGCCTGCCCTGGGCCAGGTGGAGTTAGACGCGCGCAAATTGCGCCAGATGCTCTATAACCTGCTCGCCAATGCCGTCAAATTCAGTCCGGATGGGGGGCAGGTCACCCTGTCGCTGCACCGTGTGCCGCGGGCCATGGTGGGTGACGCCGGTGATGGCGCCTGGCCGCATCGTGTGCTGCCGCTGCCCGAAGGGACGGAGGATGCCTTCCTGGAAGTGCGGGTGCGCGATGCCGGCATGGGGATCGCCGAGCAGGATCTATCGGAACTGTTCCAGACATTCCGCCAGCTCGATGCGTCCATCTCGCGCGAGCATGAGGGCAGCGGCCTGGGGCTGGCGCTGGTCAGCCGCCTGGCGGCCCTGCATGGCGGCACCGTGGGCGTGGCCAGTGCGCCTGACCAGGGATCGCAATTTTCCTTCTGGCTACCCGTGCGCGGGGCGGTCGATAATCCGCCTGCCGCCAAGGGCGCGCGCAAGGTCCTGGTGATCGAGGACGATGAACACGCCGCGCAGCTCTTGCGGGTGCATCTGGAGAGTATCGGTTTTGCCGTGCGCAGCGCGAGCGACGCCGCGTCGGCCCTGGCGCTGGCGTGCCAGGAAGTGCCGGACCTGATCACGCTCGACCTGTTGCTGCCAGACGCCAGCGGCTGGACCGTCCTGGAGCAGATCAAGCACCATCCGGCGTTGGCTGCGGTGCCGGTGGTGATCGTGTCCATCGTCGCCGAGGAAATGAAGGCCTGTGTCCTGGGCGCGGCCCAGCTGCTGCAAAAGCCGGTATCCCACCAGCGCCTGCGTGACGCGGTGTATGCCCTTGGCCTGGGCGCGGAGCGGGCCTTGGCGCCGACCGTCCTGATCATCGACGACGCGGTGACCACCAGCCGCCTGAGTGCGGACCTGGCGGCATTGAACTACAAGGTGCGTTGCTGCCTGGACGGCGAAGAGGCGCTGGCGGCGCTGCGGGACAGGGCGGTGGACCTGCTCATTATTGGGCTGGTGCTGCCGACCATGAGCGGCTTCGAGGTGATCAAGCGGCTGCGTTCCAGCGACGCCATGGCCCACTTGCCGATTCTCGTGCTCAGCGACAGCGCCATCAGCGAGGCCGACCGGCAGCGCGTGAGCGGGCAGGTGCACCAGATCATGGACAAAGGCAGTTTTACGCGTCAGCAATTCTTGTTTGAAGTCGGCCGCGCACTGCAGCAGGACACGGCAGGGCCGGGACGATAACGCCGGTCAGCTTGGATGGAGGGTCGTGATGGCACGGATTTTGATTGTGGAAGATACACCCGGCAATATGGTGCTCACCAGCATGCTGCTGGAGAGCAAAGGGCATACGCTATTTTGTGCCGAACGGGCTTTGCCTGGCATTGCCATTGCCCAGCAAGAAGCGCTGGACCTGATTCTGATGGATGTGCAGTTGCCGGAGGTCGATGGCTTGACGGCCATGGGTCTGCTCAAGGGCGATGCGCGAACGCGTGTCATTCCCGTGGTGGCCTTGACGGCGTACGCCATGAAAGGCGACCGTGAGCGCTTGCTGGCATCGGGCTTTGACGGTTATATCGAAAAGCCCATCGAGCCCATGGTATTCCTGGACGAAGTAGAACGCTTGTTAAGCAAAGGCGGAACATGACACAGGACAGGGCGGCGCTTGCCGACAGGTACCGTCTGCAGTCGCAGGAAGAAGGCTGGGCGGTTGTGTCGACTAACTGAAAAGGAGGGGAGCATGAACCAAAACTGGACCTTCGGTCGCAAACTGGCCTTTGGTTTTACCGTGTCGTCCACGTTCCTGATCGCCATTGGGATGGCCGCTTACTGGAGTATTTATGTGCTGATCGCGACAGCTGGTTCGGTCACGCATACGCAACGCGTGCTGGAACAGGTCAGCGGCTTGCTCAGTCAAATGAAGGACGCCGAAACAGGCCAGCGCGGTTATCTCCTGACGGGTGACCCGGTGTATCTGGAACCCTTCCAGGCCACCAGCACCGGCATTGCCACCGCAATGGCGGAGCTGCGCACGCTCACGGCCGACAATCCCAACCAGCAAAGCCGATTGAGCCAGGCCGAAGCGTTGATGGCGACCAAGTTTGCCGAGCTCAAACGTACCATCGACTTGCGCAAGGGCGGTCGTGCCGGGGAGGCGCTCAACATCGTGCTGGGGGGCGAAGGCAAGAAAACCATGGATGCGCTGCGGACGGTGTGCGAGCAGATCAGCCGCGAGGAGCGCGAATTGCTCAGCAAACGTGAGGCGGACGCTGAAGCGACATCGAGCCGGGCCAAGATCACCATCGTTGGGGGCACGGTGCTGTGTCTGCTGTTCGTGGTGGCCGCCGGCATCCTGATCACCCGTTCCCTGACCGGCAGGCTGGGGATGGCGGTGGGCCATGTGCAGAGCTCGTCGGCGGAACTGCAAGCGGCCGCTAGCCAGCAAGCGACAGGGGCGCGTGAGCAGGCCAGCGCCATGAGTGAAATCAGTACCACCATCAGCGAGCTGGGCGTGACCTCGCGCCAGATCGCCGAGAGCGCCCAGCGCGTGGCCCAGATTGCCGAGGAAACCGCGCGGGCCGCGCGCAGCGGAGAGGGGACGGTGGACAAGGGGCAGGCGTCGATTGCGGACATCCGCCGTCAGACCGACCAGGTGGTCACGCATATGCTCGACCTGGGCCGCAAATCGCAGGAAATTGGGGCGGTGCTCGACATCGTCTCGGAATTGGCGGAGCAGACCAATATCCTGGCCATCAACGCCACCATCGAGGCCAGCGGTGCCGGCGAAGCGGGGCGCCGCTTTGCCGTGGTGGCTGAAGAAATCCGTAAGCTGGCCGACCGCGTCGCAGCCTCGACGAAAGGGATTCGTGCGCAAATTGACGATGTACGGGGCGCCGTCAACACGACCGTGATGGCCACCGAAAGTGGCGCCAAAGCGGTTGATCAGGGCGCGCGGCAGTTCGCCGAGGTGGCGCTGGCGTTCAAGCAGATCGCTGATCTGGTCGGTACCACCACGGAGGCAGTGCGGGAAATTGAACTCTCGACCAAGCAGCAGGCCACGGCGGCCGACCAGGTGCGCGTCGCCGTGTCCGATGTGGCGCAATCGACGCAGGAAACCGAGACCAGTTCGACCCAGACCTTACAGACGGCAGCGCAGCTGGCAGGATTGTCGATGGATCTGCGGCGTCTGGTACATCCACAGGCAGCCTGATGCGTCATACGGGTATCTGATACGCCAGCACACATGTTTGCTGGTCATGGCCGTGCCAGTGTTTCTGGTCGGACGACGCACGACGGCTGGGTTTGCTGGAGCGTGGCGACGCCGTCCGCCCGAACTGAATCAGGGTAGTCTGGAAAGGGGCGTGTCGATATTTACCGAATACATGTGGAAATTACTCTCTCTTCGGGGCTGTTGGAAACGGCGACGGTTGCAGCTGAAATTGTGGTTGCCAGCCGCCAGCCACCTGCCGCCAGCCAGAGCACGATTGCATTGGTCTGCTGCTGGGTATTCCGATGCCAATGGATTGCCGAGATCGCACCGCTCGACATCTCAGACATCATGTTTCCCCAGTGTTGCGCTGCGCGGCCAGCGTGTTTGCCGCCCCCGCAAAGGGTTGCCGGTCAAGGCTCCTATACTGAAAGCCGTTGTCCCATGCCTGTACCGATTAGAAAGCTAAATCGCCCAGAGTACCGAAGCATGATAACTTAGGGGAGTAGGTAATGTGTTTTTCCGAGTGCGCTATGGAAAGTCATTTCAATCGGCGATGCCCAGGCATGGATGCCGTTGCGATCGATCGCATCGTTGACCTGAAAGCTTAGTCGCGGAACGTCTTATGCCTTACGCTATCTCCGTCATCTGCGAATTGACGAGAACGCGATTCGGCGTGCCCTCTTGTGGGGGGGGGCTGGCCCGACCATCGCTTTCACGATTCTCTGGCGTTAACGCGCTGTGAAGGTGGTCGCCTCTGGTGGTTCAAGGTTGGTGTGACTGCACGCGCAGCTTGCGCGACGCCCCGGATAGACGTGCATGCCACTATGTAGCGGAACCGTGCAAAACAAAGTTTGAACGCAATCATGCAACCCCGCCTCGCCGATTTTATACGCGATAATACAGAGCCAATCCTGCAGGCTTGGGAAGATTTTGCACGCACCATTGAGCCGCCCGCTTTAACGATGAGTGATGCGGAGTTACGAGCGCATGCTCACCAGATATTACTTGCCTTCGCCACAGATATTGAGACTCCCCAATCCGATGAGGGGCGCATGGTTAAATCCCTAGGATTGGGCGCGCACGGCCAAGGCGAGTCGGCCGCAGAAACGCACGCCCAAGCGCGCCTGCAGTCCGGATATACCGTCGTGCAGCTCGTGTCGGAATACCGCGCGTTGCGTTCGAGTGTTTTGTCGCTGTGGCGCTGTGATCCGGGAGGGAATGTAGCCGTGGATATGGCCGACATGACGCGATTTAATGAGGCGGTGGATCAAGCCTTGACCGAGTCGGTCGCGCGGTATGAACATCTGGTCAAGAAGTCGCAAAACATGTTCCTGGCCATCTTAGGCCACGATCTGCGCAATCCGCTTGGCACGCTCGTCGCGGGGGCCAGTTACATCATGCAGGCTGCTGATACCTCCCCGAAGTGCCTGCGGATGGCCACCCATATGTTCCAGAGTGCCAAACGGATGAGCAAATTGATTGGCGATCTGATCGACTTTACGCGTACGCACCTCGGGCCTGGTATTCCCGTGGAGACTACACCGGGCGATCTGGTCGCTGTGTGCCAGCAAGTGCTCAACGAAATCCGCACGTTTCACCCGGCGAGGTTCGTTGAGCTCCGCGCTCCACCGCAGTTGGATGCCACTTTTGATGGGGATCGCATCGCCCAGTTGCTGTCAAACCTCATCGGCAACGCACTGCAATATGGCAGCGATGTCTTCCCGGTGCGCGTTTCCATTACCAGTAGGGACGACGCTGTTTTGATTGCGGTCAACAATCGAGGGCCTGTCATCCCCTCTGATCGGATATCGGGCATTTTCGACCCCATGGTACGTGTTGGCGCCAGTGCCAGCGCCGGCTGCACTGAGCGAAACAGCCTGGGTATTGGCCTGTATATCTCGCGTGAGATTGTTCATGCGCACGGAGGACAGATTAGCGTCGCTTCAAATGCGACAGAGGGAACGACTTTTAACGTGACGATACCGCGACGGCTTCCCAAAAAGTGGGCGTTGACGGATACCATCGTAAGTCTGCCGGTTTTTCTCTCCTCCGAATGATCCATCCTTCTCGTCTACCACGCTCTTGGGCGGCGACACTTCATGGTTGACGCAATCAGGCTGCCGTTTCGATTTATCAATAACCAAGTTTATATTGGTGGAGGCAGCAAGAACGATCACGCCGCCCCATACACGCTATGCTGCTGGCCAGGATTGCATGGCCGTAATTGCTGGCGGCCCGAGTGGGGCGGTCCCTTAGACTTGGCTGAGACCGTTCTTGCGACTTTCCGCCGGTCGTTTGTCCCGTGACTGCCATACGGCCGTCGTGCGCCGGGCGGTGCGGACAGTACACGCTCAATAACATGCGCAGGAACGCGGCACTTGACGAGATAACGTCGTGCGTCTTCCTTCCCCGCGACGAAAAGGAGCGACACACCGATCTGTACGGATTCGGCCATACTGGGATTCATGCGTCGTTGCTCATTGCTTCTTGGCTTCATGCTCATCTTCCTTTCCTTGGGTATGTTGGGTGTGTGCCGCCCTGTGCCATGGCGTTGTGGCCGTGTTGAGACACTCTGCGCGCTGGGCGCGGGCATGCTAGCCTGCATGGCAGTGGCGACGGCGGGGGGGCAAGCAGCGTGGGCGGTGCATCGGCCGGCCCGCCATACAAGACGATTGAACAGGCCACGTGAAAACCAGTCCTCGGATATTGGCGCCCTCCCTAGCGAAATACCAAAACCGGAATGGCGCTATGGGTGAGTACCTTTTGGGTTTCGCTGCCCATCAAGAATCCTGTGATGCCACGCCGGCCATGCGACGCCATGGCGATCAGGTCGCATTGCCTTAGCCGGGCTTGCTCAATGATCTCCGCATAAGGGTGGTTGCTCGTCACGTGGATAGCTTCGCAAGGAACGCCTGCGGCCCAGGCAGCGTTGACGATCTCGGCAAGATAACCTTGTGCCCGGATGATGCTTGCATCATCAAAATGTTCCTTGGTCTGTGCCAGCATGCGGTAGTCGATCGAGAGGGTGTGGTATTCGGGCCTGACGAACAGTCCGGTGACGCTGGCGCCAATGCTTTTCGCGAATGCCATACCCGACTGGATTGCGCGGGACGATGCCGGCGATCCATCGGTGGGGATGAGCAGATGGGTGAACATGGTCTGGCCCCTTCATGATCGGCTTTTCTTGCCTACTTTGCCAAATGCTGTGGTCGCGCTAGGATGGTTGCCTGGGTCTGCAGATGGCGAGGATGCGGTGCGACGCTCAATGCCGCGTCGCGGGTGATCCGGTCGGATCGATCGGTAGTACGGCTTCGATGGACGCGAAGTGATCCGTGAGATAGATGGGGAGGGCGGCGGCGATGCGGCGCGCATCGCGAACGTTTCCCATGGCCGCCGGCGGAAGGGCACGGTGCAATGCACCAAGTACGCGGGCATGCCATTCCCGCTGGCTTTGTAAGCAGGATAGGCCTGCCGCGTCCATGCGCTCATCCTCCATGCGGAATTCGAATTCGATGGCCTCCGTCAGTTCAACCAGCTCCACGGCCACTTGCGCATCCGGCAGCTGCATCAATCTGGCGAGGGTATCGAACAAGGCCGCGTGCTTGTTCTCGGGGTACATGCTGATAGATGACTAGTCAATTGATACTATCATTTTATGCCGGTTATACCGCGCACGGTTTCGACAGCAGCGGGTGCGGCTTCTCTTCGCCGCCGCCGGCATTCTGGCCTTGCAGCGGTTGGCGCCGCCTCCTGGTTCTCCCTGCGGCCTTAGCGGCCGCGGTGGAAATGCACTAACCTCGGTTACTCAAGCAGGTATTGCCTGTCCGAGTCAACGAGTTGGACAGCTTGGTTGATTGCTGCCTCAATAGCGCTGCGCTCGTGATTCGACAATTTTCGCCGTCCGAAGTAGCAATACGCTCCTCCGGGGGCGTAATGCGTGGATAAAAGTCCAAAAAACTCATCGTCAATCTTTTCCACCAGCAGTTCCATGTGCGCCTCTGTGGATGTGCTCGCGCTAAGGTACATGAGACCATCCATATCGGCGATCCCGCACCAGGAAACCTCTTCCCACATCAAAGAGACACTGGGTGGAACTGTTCTCGTATCGAGGCATTCCTCCAACGTCCAATCGCCAGGATGGCTTCTGAGCTGAGGAAGCAGCGGTTCGCAGGAGACGACTTCAAAGTCATATCGATATGGATAGGCATGGGACATCGCCGCGTGGCCTGCTCGTGCTGCCACAATAAAACTCTTGGCAACCTCGGAGGGGCATTCGCTCCAACCGTTGATAGCTGTGAGCGGCGGTTTCCAAAGAAGATGGATGATCTCGCCGACGGGCAGATCCTCCGAGAAGAAGGCGTGGGTCTGTTGACCTGCTTTAGGCAAAATCGTAGACAGGCTGATTTCGGCAGAATAATCAAGTCCGGGCATTTGCGGCCAGGACTCCGGGCAACACTCTCATTTCTTGGTCTGGCTTCTCTTCGAATTATTAAAAGGGTACCCGTCAGCTTCTGGCCAACTCGGCCTCCACGTGTACCCGAGCTTCCCGCCGGCGCTGGCCGTGCAGGTGCCTGCGCTGATGGACGGCGGTAGCACATCGGCAAGATCGGCTTGGATCATGATTGGGCATCATGACAGCCTTGCCGATCTTGACCGCCCGGAAAGAGCGGACCGAGGAAGCACCGGCGGCCGGCATGCCGGGCAGCCATGGCGCGTCACCCCGGCGCCGCCGCAGGCAGGGATGCGTGCCGAAACTGCGATGGCGACATGCCCGTTACGCGTAAAAATTCCTTGTTAAAGTGCGATTTGCTGCTAAATCCCGCTTCCTGCATGACCGCGATGACCGGCATCTCTGGTGTGGCCAGCAATAATTGGCGAGCCTCTTCGATGCGCCGGTCGTTCAGGTAGACCGAGAAGCTTTGCCCATACACCTGATTGATCGCGGACGATAACTGGCGCGCCGGGACGCCCAGTTTCTTTGCCGCCTGTGCCAGGGTGATGCCGAATTCCAGCTTATGCAGGTTTTCGCTGTTGACCAGCGTTTCCCAGCGCCGGAACACGGTCTTGAGCTGTTCCTCATCGATGCCAGGGGCAATGCCCGGCAAGGCCTTTTCGCCGAACAGATACATCCATTCCAACCAATCACTGCGGCGCAAGGCCGCCAACATGGTCAAGGTATTGAGCAGCAGGAAAGCCGCGCTGGCGACGAGCAGGGACTTTGCATCCCGCAAAGCACTGCCATAGGCCATTTCAAGGGTTACGGCGAGCTCCAGGGCGAGGTTGATGAAGGCCATCAGCATCAAGCTCGTCAACCAGCGCTGCGCCGACGGGGCATGGCCGCCGAGGTGGGCAAATGCTTGGCTATCCCCCCGCATTTGCCAGGCAATGAGCAAGAAGTAGCATAAGAAGCTGGCGGGGATCGCCCAGTCGATGAAGGCGCGCCAGGACGGTACGAGGTAGAGGACGCCAAACACGAGAATGGCCAGCAGCAGGTGCGCGGCATCGCGCGGCTTTGCCTCCGGCGCCTGGCGCCTTACGCAGGAAAAGTAGGCATATAAGCCGGGGCCAAGCAGCATAGCTCCCAGCGGGCGCAATATCAGGAAGATGTGCGCTTGGCCGCTCAGGATGGCGACCAAGGCAATGCTTTGATGCCCGTAAAGCAAGTAATTTAGCGCAAGCAAGCGCTTGGGATGCGGCCGTAGGGCGGGCAGCGCAAGCAGTTGGGCTGCCAGAAGCAGGTATAAAAGGGCGTTGGCGAGTTGCAGGTGGCTGATATAGGCGCTCATGGTGCGTAGCATAAACGATATGGGAAAACTGACCTCAAACGCGTTTTCGGCGTCCTGCATCGCGTTTGATGTCGAGTTTATGCGCCGCCATGGGCAAGCTAGGGGCGTTCCCAACTACCAAGGATGTCACGATGCCCCTGTTTTCATTGCGCCCAAATCCATGTCCAAACAAACAATTTCGCCAACTCCTGGGTGTGGGCTTCGGCGCCCTCATGGCGTGCGCGGCGGCGCAAGCGGATTCCTTGTTAATCAGAAACGCCCGGATTATCAGTGGCGACCATCCCCAGGTCCAGGCGCCGCAAGACGTCTTGATTAACCAGGGGCGCATCCAGGCCATAGGCAGGCAATTGGGCAGCGCCGACCGGGAGCTCGACGCGCATGGCCAATACCTGATACCTGGACTGATCGATACCCATGTGCACCTCGATGGTGTCCCCGGTTATGCCGGCTCCCATCCGGAAGACGAGCCGATGCTGCGTGAGGCCAGGGTGCAGATACCGCGCAGCTATGCGTATTTCGGTTTCACGACGGTGCTCGACCTGACCGGCGACGCTGGCTTTATTGCCAAATGGAATGCCCAGGCGCTGGCGCCGAAAGCCTATTTCTGTGCGCCCGTGACCATTCCCAACGGCTATCCGCTTGCCTGGCTGGACAAGAACGCGCAGTTCCAGGCCGCCGCGAGCAGGTATATGCTGTTCGACCCTGCGCAAGCGGACGTCTATCCGGACGGATTCCCGCGCCAAGCCCACACCCCCGCCGCCGTTGTGGTACAGGCCCGGCGGGATGGGGCGCGCTGCATCAAGGTGTTCCATGAGACCGGATTTGGCCGGCAAAGGAATCTGCCCACCCCGTCGCTGGCCCTGATCCGCGCTGTCGTGGCGCAGGCGCATCAGTTGGGCTTGCCGGTCTACCTTCACGGGAATTCCCAGGCTTCCTATGAATTTGCGCTGCAGGCCGGGGTCGATACCCTGGTCCACGGCATGTGGCATGAAAACAAGGGTGGCAACCAATCGGCCGCTCAGGGCGGGTGGGCGCGCATGGCGAGGGAGATCCTCAAAGCCGGCATTGCGGTCCAGCCAACGGTACAGGTGCTCTATGGCGAGCAGGAAGAACTCAATCCAGATTTCTTCAACGATCCCAAAGTCGTCCATGCCATACCGCAGTCGCTGGCACGCTGGTATCAGGGGGCGGCGGGACAATGGATGCGCAAGGTGCTGGCCGAAGGGATTGAAGGCGGGGCAAAAAATCCCGCTGAACAGTATGAAACCATGAAAGCCGCTTACCAACGGCCGCTGGGCACCGTACGCCAGATGACGCGGCAATTGCTGCAAGCAGGTGTGCCGTTGCGCTTTGGCAGCGATACGCTGAGCGGTCCTTTCTATACGCAATTTCCTGGCGTGAACGGCCGCTGGGAGATGGATCGCTGGCTGGAAATGGGAATCAGCTTGCCACGCCTGTTCACGGCATTGACGATTGAGAACGCGCGCGCCCTCGGCCTGGAACGAACGATTGGAAGCGTGCAAGTGGGGGCGCAAGCGGATTTGCTGCTGCTCGAACAGAATCCCCTTCAGAGTGTCGCGGCGTATGACACGATCGTGCTGCTTATTCTGAACGGTAAAGCCGTCGATCGGCAGGAACTTTCCGCGCGAGGGAGTAAGGGCGCGGCGCAATGACCGCGCTGAGCAGCGCACAGTTATTGTAAGCGTCGAGCCGGTACCGTCTGGACGCGGTATTTTCACCCTGCCATGATGTGCTCACCCTGACAGGCCGGCGGCCGGTAGCGAGACGGAGGCACCCCGGCAGTTGCGGTGTGCCTGGACATGCTTGCGCAGCAGTAGAGCGTTGTGCCATCCATTGTAGACTTCTATCGGCAGCTTGCACCCGGTCGGCGGCAGCGCTACTGGCCTGGCGCGGCGAAGCGGCGCAAACGAAGCGCGTTGCCAAGCACGAACACACTGGACATGGCCATGGCGCCGGCGGCGAATATTGGCGAGAGCAACATGCCCCATGTTGGGTACAAGGCGCCCGCCGCCACCGGAATGAGGGCGGTGTTATAGGCAAACGCCCAGAACAGGTTTTGCCGGATATTGCCGATCGTCGCCTTGGACAAGGCGATCGCATTCGATACGCCCTGCAGGTTACCGGACATCAGGACCACGTCGGCGGACTCGACCGCTACATCGGTGCCGGTGCCAATGGCCAGGCCGACGTCGGCTTCGGCCAGGGCCGGCGCGTCGTTGATGCCGTCGCCGACGAACGCAATGGCGCTGTGGGCCGCGCGCAAACGCTGTACGGCCGCCACCTTGCCGTCGGGGAGAACCTCGGCTATCACTTCGTCGATGCCCAGTTCGCGCGCGATCGCATTGGCGGTACGCGCATTGTCGCCAGTGATCATGGCCACTTTAAGGCCCAGGGCATGCAGTGCCTTGATCGCCTGCGGCGAGGTCGGCTTGATGGGATCGGACACGGCGATGATTCCCGCTATCTTGCCGTCGATGGCCGCATACAGCGGCGTCTTGCCTTCATTGCCCAGCCGCGCGGCCATGGCGGCAAAGCCATCAATACTGACACCCAACTGGCGCATATAGCGATCCGCCCCCACATCCACGCGCTTGCCGCCGGCCATCGCATACACCCCCATGCCGGTCACCGAGGCAAACTCGGTCAACGGCGGCAGGGCCAGGCCGGCCTGCTGCGCGGCATCGACGACGGCGCGGGCAATGGGATGCTCCGAGCGCGACTCGACCGCCGCAACCAGCGCCAGTAGGGCGTCGCGCGTGAAGCCTTCGGCAACCTCCAGATCGGTCAGCACCGGGCGCCCTTCGGTCAGGGTGCCGGTTTTGTCGACCGCGACGACACGTGCGTCCTTGAGCAATTGGAGTGCTTCCCCTTTGCGGAACAAGACGCCCAGCTCGGCACCGCGGCCGGTGCCGACCATGATCGAGGTCGGTGTCGCCAAGCCCATGGCGCAAGGGCAGGCGATGATCAGCACGGCCACCGCGTTCACGAGCGCAAAGCTCAAGGCGGGGGAGGGGCCAAAGAGTAGCCAGAGCAGGAAAGTGAGGGCGGCGGCGAACATCACGGCGGGCACAAACCACAGCGTGACCTTGTCGACGACGGCCTGGATCGGCAACTTTGATCCCTGCGCCTGCTCGACCATGCGGATGATCTGCGCGAGCATGGTCTGGCTGCCGACTGCCGTGGCGCGTAGCCGGAGGGCGCCATGCTGGTTGACGGTGCCGCCGACGAGCGCACTGCCTACCGATTTTTCGACGGGAACCGGCTCACCGGTGATCATGGACTCGTCCACGAAGCTGTGGCCTTCGCTGACCTCGCCATCGACCGGAATCCGTTCGCCGGGACGCACTTCCACGATGTCCCCCAGCGCCACCTCGCTAATGGGAATGTCCTCGACGAGTTCGCCACGCACCAGGTGGGCCACCTTCGCCTGCAGTCCGACCAGGCGCTGGATGGCTTCCGAGGTGCGGCCCTTGGCCTTGGCTTCCAGAAAACGCCCCAGCAGGATCAGTGCAACAATGACCGCGGCGGCCTCGTAGTAGACATTGACAGTTCCCTCCGGCAGCAGCTGGGGCAGGAAGGTGGCGACGACCGAGTAACTGTAGGCGGCGGCCGTGCCCACCGCGACCAGGGAGTTCATGTCCGGACCCAGGCGCAGCAGCGCCGGCAGGCCTTTTTGATAGAAGCGCCTGCCGGGAATGGCCAACACCAGGGTGGTCAGGATAAACTGCATGGTCCAGCTGGCCTGCATGCCGATGCTCGCCATGACCCACGTATGCACGGCGGGAATGAGGTGGGAGCCCATCTCCACAGCGAATACAGGCAGGGCGAGCAGGGTGGCGATCATGAGATCACGTTTGAGTGCGGCACGTTCGGCATCCTTCTTTTCCGCCGTTGCGCCACCATCGGCAACCGCACCGCCCACTTCCTTGGCAACATAGCCGGCCGCCCCGATGGCGGCAATGAGCGCCGTGGCATCGGCCGTGCCGCGGATGGTCGCGCGTTCCGTCGCGAGGTTGACCGCCGTTTCGCGCACGCCCGGAACGGCCTGTAAGGCCCGCTCCACCCGCCCCACGCAAGATGCGCAAGTCATGCCCTCGACGGCCAATTCGGTGGCGGCGGCGGGCACGGAATAGCCGACTGTTTCGATGGCTTCGATGAGCGCCATGCGGTCCACCTGGCCGACCGGGCGGATATTGGCGCGCTCGGTGGCCAGATTGACCGAGACACTGCCTACGCCGGCCACTTTGGCCAAGGCCGCTTCAACGCGGCCGACGCAGCTGGCGCATGTCATGCCGTCCACCGGCAAAGTTATGGGCGCTGACGCTGCGTCAGCGATCTTCACGCTTGGTGCGTTCATATTGACTCTCTTCTTCGATGGGACAAGGACACAGCGTGCACCTTCCCTGGGTGGGAAGGTCAAACGCTTTTTTTCCCGCGCGCGTTGCTCGCAAACAGCGGCGAACGGGCGCCAGCGGTGGCAAGCTAACCTTGTTCCTTGGCGTGGTTGATGGAGTATTTCGGGATCTCGATCAGCAGTGCTTCCATGCCGATCACCGCCTGGCACGACAGGCGTGACTGCGCATCGATCCCCCATGCGCGGTCGAGCATGTCTTCCTCCGCGCTGCTGGTGGGATTGAGCGACGCGAAGCCTTCTCTGACGACGAGGTGACAGGTGGTGCAGGCGCCTACCTTGCCGCACGCATGGTCCATCTCCACGCCATGCTCGAGTAGCGCATCGCAGATCGAGGTTCCCGGCGAGGCCGCGAATGTGTGTCCTTCGGGGCAATAGTCTGGATGGGGTAATACAGTGATATTGGTCATGTCTTTTCTCTCGAAGCAAAAAAAGGGCGCGGCAGTGGGATGTGTTCGGTGATTGCCCCTTGATGTGCCGGCCCCATCGTTGGTCGCGTGAGGGGACGAGCGTCGCCTCACGCACTGGCGAGCTGCGGCCCGCCGGTCGCTATGGCCGCGTCTGACGTTCAGGGCAGGTCCGGCCACATTCTCAGGAAGGCCATGAAGGTCGGTAAATTCGGCCCAAGCTCCGCGTGGGATCCGGCGCTGCAGCATGCCGGGCGAGCAGCCCCCTGCGGGTGGTGTTTCTTGTCCCCCTGGATGCCGCTCTCGACGGTGAGATTGGATACGCAGTGCTCAATGAGGATGTGCAAGGCGTTCTTCAATTGCGCCATATCGCGTGCTTTTTCCTCCAGCTTGGCGAGGTATTGTTCGGCGTGGCACCGTCCGACAGCGCCATGAACAGAACGGTCGGCTTTCAATGCAACCAAGATGCCGATGTCATGGGTATGAAAGCCCAGATTCAAGGCGGCCCGGATGAGCCGCAGATTGTCGACATGGTGTTGGCAATAGGTCCGATAGCCGGACTGCGTGCGCCGGACGGTGGGGATCAGACCGATCAGCTCGTAGTGCCGGATCATTTTGGCGGACACGCCCGATGTTTTGGCGACGCTGCTGATGTTCATGCTGACGAGTTCCTTTCAAAGATCTAATGGACGGCAGGCTGGCTCGGCTGGTCGCACCGTCGCGGGGAGGCGATGGTTCGGCGCCGCGCGATGGATATTGCTTGCATCGCGGGCGGCCACACAGCCGGTCCGCCGCCACTGCGTCGATAGGCGCGACGACAGCGCGGCGGGTGGCAGGGCAAACAGGTTCGACAATGTGGTCGATCACCACGTCGGCCAGGGACGCCTCGGAACGCCTTACCCTATTGCCGACGGCCGATCGTGGGCGGGGCCATGGCACCGTGCGGGCATGGCCTCTCTTCGCATGTCGAATGCGATGATCGCTGGCTTACGCTTCTTCCGCCGGGAAGAGGTTCGCGCGCAGGGCCGCCTCGATGTCTTCTCGCGCCGACGAACTCTCCACGGTCACCAGACGGTTTGGTGGATCGGTAACGACCTTCGCGTTCGGATCGACCGCGAGAATGGCCTGGGTGACGCTGCGCGCGCAGCCGCCACAAGTCATGTTGGGAATGGTGAACTTCATGGTGAATCTCCTTTTTGGGATACGGTCAATCCAGTCTGGGGATTCTTATAGTGGGAAGGTCAAGCGATTTTTTTGATTGGTCGGCAGCAGGAAAATCCAGGCTAAAGCAGTTCCGGCTACCGCCCGAACTGGCGCTGGCCGTGTCGCCATGCGCGATGGCTGCGCGATGGCTGCCGGATGCTGGCGCGCTATTCAGCTTCCTTCCGTATTACAAGTGATCTTGCGGGTTGTTGGTCGTTATGGCATTGTCTTAATTGCATTATGTTATATGCATTATTGGTGTTGGTGCCATTTAGTCTATCGCCTTAGCGGCCCGTCGCCGTTGCGTTTCCAGCACCTTGTAGCAGGTAGGTTTTTAAACTTTTATCCTGATCAGCTTGGAGGACAGAATCTTGATAGATGCAGTCGCCCCCTACATTCCTCGTGATCAATTCGATAAAGCTATATTCCCTTTGGCGCGGTCGACGCGCACTGGCCGTGCCGCCGCTCTTCCTATGTCGGACCGGTTTGATGGGGTGACGTCGCGTGTGGACGAGAGGGCGGCGCCCTATGGCGAGCTGACAAAGGGTAATACCGATAGCGAACACGAACTCGCTAGCCATACTTTATCAAGCCGCTACTATCAACTTGGGCCACGGCCATTTTGTTGCTCGTCATTAAGGCGCTTTATTTCACCCGCACGCATTGTTGGCAGTGCTATTGGTGCTATGGACGGACCGTGCATAGGGATTTCGTTTGCGCATCTGACGCCACAGTGCGCTGTTGGTGTGAACCCGATCTAACGCTTGTTCAGCGGTTATCAACGTTTTACAGCCGCAGGAATGGTGTGACGACCACAGAGAGGCTGATCTATTACGAGCGTGACCGATGACCGTGGATAAGCATGGAGAATCTTTTTCACTTAAAAAAGGAGTTTGTGCATGAATGACTCGGATATGTCGCACACCGTAGTTTTGCCGGTCACCGATGAAACTCTGCTCGCGCAACTGCAGGAGCTGGACTACCGATCCGTATTCGATATCGTGCGTGATTCGCAAGGGACTTTTGTCCACAAACTTTCGGATTATCCGGCGGCACAGGTCAAACGCATTTATGCACAAGCGGAAGCACGCGCGCACACATTACTCAGCCTGCACCGCGCGCTGGTGGCGCGCAATGAACCGGTGATGCAGGGCATCGCCAAACTGGGTATCAGTCCGCAGCCCGAGGCTTTGTCGGCGGCGCTGCGCAGCGCCTTGAACGATGCGCCTGACTTTGCCGAGCTGTTCCCGGAGCGTTCTCCGCAAGGCTATGCCGAGGCGACGTCGATCCAATCGCTGTTCTCGCCCGGCCGCTATCTGGTCGAACTCTACAAGATCGCACAGGGCCTGCACACGAAGGACAGCCCGCTGAATATCGATCAGCGCCGTCCCGATATCGGGCAGCTGGTGCTGAGCAACAAGAACATGGATGAGCGGATTCCGACCATCGACATCTTGCTGAATATCCTGGCGAGCAATAACACCACGGCTGCCGACCTGGCCAAGGCCTACTATCCGATGACCCTGCCGTATGAGGATAATCTGGTGCAGAGCCGGCAGGTGCTGGCGGCCCAGGACGGTTCGCTGCAAGCCTTGTGGGCGGCCCTGGCCGATGCGCAATGGCAGGCATTTTTGCCGCCGGTCTGGCTGGCGCCCGATCCGGCGAATGACAACCGGACGCCGTCGCCCCCCACCCGCGAACAGCTGCGCCTCACGGCCGGCGCCTATGCCCTGCTGGTGTCGGAGCCGGCCAATGCGGACGAGATCGAGGAGCGCTACCATCTGCCTAGCGCCAACATTGCCGAGGAACTGCGGCCCTTGCCGGTTTTCACTGACCGTACCGGCCTGAGCTTCAATGAGGTCATCGCCATGACCGTGCAGCAGACCTACCAGAGCAGCGACGCCGCTGCGCTGCGTGCCAGCCCCTACTATGCTTATGGAGAAATGCGCACCGTGCCGGTCACGGAATACGGCCAGACCTATCTGGCCGGAGCGGCGGCAACGCCTCTGCTGGTGGTTCCGGCCGGGAAGGGTGCCGATGGGCAGGATGTCTATGAACTGGATTTAAAAAACGACACGGCCGTTCCTTTGGCCGACTGTGCCGAGCGGCTGTTGCGGCTGCAACGGCAGATCGGCCTCGAGTATGCCCAGCTCGACTGGCTGATCCGGAATGTGAACCAGGCCATCGGGCGCAGCGAGCTGGAACTCGATACGCCGGTGCTGGCGGCGCTGGCCGAATACAGCCGGCTGGCCGCCTCCTACGGCATTCCCGCCGACGCCTTTGCCTGCTTTATCGGCACCATGAACACCTATGCGCGCCCCAATCACGCCAGCCTGTTCCAGTCGCTGTTTACTTCGCCTAGCGATGGCCGCACGGCGACCCTGGATGGTGTCATCGACTTCACGCCCGCCAAGGTCGATCCGAATGCCATCCTGATCAGCGGCGGACTGGGGGTATCGGCGAATGAGCTGTATGCGATGGCGCAGCTGGCCTTCGACACCACCACGCCTACGGAGATAAAGATGAGTGCGGCGCGCTACGCCCAGTTGTATCGGCTGGCGACGATCCCGCGCATGCTGGGCATCAGCTTCGGCGATGCGCGCGTGCTCTGGGCCCTGCTCAACGGGGCCTTGGAACCAACGCCGCTGACGGTGGTGGCGCGCGCGCCGACGCTGCTGACGCTGGAGATCATCCGCCAAACCGAAAGTGTGCTGACGTGGATGGGTGAATATCAGCTGACGCTATCCAGCGTGGTTGCCATGACCACGCCGGTCTATACCGATGAGGCCACGCCGGAAGTGTTCAACTATGTGCAGAATATCTACAGTACCTTGAGCAGCGATAGCGCTGCCCTCGAGTATACGGGCAAGGAGCCGCCGGGCGAGGACCTGTGCGAGAAGCTGTACCGGGTGATGGCAGGCGCGTTCTCGCTCAAGGCCAATGTGCTGCGTCAACTGGTGGTCTGGCAGGACGTGCATTTCACCGTGCCTGCGGACGAGGGTAGCAAGCCGTATGGTCTTGGTGATTTCTGGGTCGAAATCCGGCAAATGTTTACGGCGCGGCCCGATGGCATAGGCTTGGCGGACTTGCGCGCGCATCCGAATCTGGCGCGCTATAGTAATGCGACCGGGCAGGGCGCCCTGATTGCGCGCTGGGGCGAACTGACCGAGCAGGACTTGAGCCTGCTGGTGCAAACGCCCACCTGGTTCCTCGATTTACCGCCGGGCGCCGCCGCGCCGCCACCCTCCCTGCCGGTGCTGCTGATGCTGTCGCGTCTGAAAACCTGGCAGCAGCGGGTGATCGTGCCGGAAGACACGGCCATGCACTATTTCACAGTGGCCAATACCGACGGCGAGGAGGAGGCGCTGGCGCAACTGGCCTACATCCATGGCTGGCCGCTGGAAGCGACCACGGCCATGAACGCCGATTTGGTCAGTGTTGGCGCGTATGCCGCCTATCCGCAAACCTTCCAGCAGTTGAACCGGCTGGAGATCTGGATGCGTGCCAGCGCCCAGCTTGGCGTGGGCAGCACCGGCATGGCCCAGTTGTACCAGATGGGGGAAAGCGATGCGGCGTCCGAGGCGCCGGTGTTGGTCGCGGCGGCGGCGGCCAGTCTGGTCGCGGGGGCGCCGGGCTCGGTGGCGGCGCTGGCGATGCAGGACATTCAAGAGCTGCGGCGCGACGCGCTGGTGGCTTACTATATCCAGAATTCCGTGCCGGAGCAGCTCAAGCCGCGGATCAAAACTGCCGACGATCTGTACGAGTACTTGTTGATCGACACCAAGATCTCGTCGGTGGTGACGAGCTCCCAGGTGGCCGAAGCGATTTCCAGTGTGCAGCTGTACATCAACCGCTGCCTGGGGGGCTACGATCCTGACGTGGACAATGCGCCCGATTCGACCATGGTGCAGGAATCGCGGCCAGGTGGCTTTCTATATGACTGGGCCGACTATAACCAGATCTACTCGACCTGGGCTGGCAAGGAGCAACTGCAATACTATGCGGCGATGTATCTCAGTCCGGAGCTACGCTATGGCAAGACGGTACTGTTCGATGCCATGGAAGAGAGCATCAACCAAGGAAGGATCACCGACTTCCGGGTGAATCAGGCATTCCAGGAATACATGCTTGGTTTTGAAAATTTGGCGAACCTGAAGACGATCAGTGGCTATCAGGCAGGCGTCGACATCAGTGTGAATACCGGCGACACCTTCTATTTCATTGGACGCAATCCATCCCCCCCTTACAACTATTACTGGCGTTCGCTCAATGCAGCGGTACGCAACGACGAGCAGGAGTTGACTGCCGGCTCCTGGTCCGAGTGGCTTAAGATCACTGGCGGTGTCAGCGACGCTGTAGGTGGCATGGTAAGTCCGGTATGGAATGGCGGGCGCCTATACATCTGCTGGCTGAGCCTTATCCAGGACGGAACGGCCGGTTCAGGGGAAACTACCCAAGCGACTTATGCGTATCGCGCGGAGCTTTGGGTCCTGCTGGAGAATGGCGCATGGGCCGCCAGCTCCAGCATTCCGTATACAGAAGCGGGAACACCGCAGGCGACATATGCGGTGACCGATCAGGATGGCGGAAAGCTGCGGCAGTATATGGTGGTGAGGCAGGATGGCAAGGAAAAAAGTTTTGAGTGGAAGGGGGACCGATGGATTGCATCGGACTTCATCCCGCCTGCCAGTGGAACCGTCTTGCATGACTTGGCCTTGCCGGGCACGGTACCCCCGCTGGCGGTACCGTTCACATGGAAGATCAACCAGGATGGACGCGAGTACACGTTTGTATTATCGAAATTCAACGGCAGATATATGACCTTTGATAAGGTTGTCGGCAATCCCTATGATGCCGGCGTAATTTTCCTCTCAGAGACTTATAATTTGACATCCTCTGCGCAGACCATCGATATTGGTCGACCAGGATATGAGTATATCCAATATCGCCTAACCACCGTTTCTAATTCGAGCACTACCACAACAATTTCACCAATTGCTCAGACTAAAGATTTCGCACCGAACGAACAATATATCACCTTCGCATTTAAAATCGGTGACGGTAAACTCCAATTAGAACGTACCGAGGGAAGTACTGTTGCAGTATTATGGTCTTGCTCGATTGTGACGGCAGCGGCGCCATATTTCATCGAATGCCTGCACGCAGGCTCCACCGGTATCCCTAGGCTGCTGTCTTATCGGACGCAGACGGACCTGATTGAGAATGGTGGCAAGGAGCCGATCGACTTCAATGGTTCCTATGGCCTATATTTCTGGGAAATCTTCTTCTACAACGCCTTCCTGATTGCCGACCGCTATCTCACCGAGCAGAACTTCGCGCAGTCCACGCTGTGGTACCAGTATCTGTTCAACTACGCCGGTTATCGCAATGCCGACGGCGAGCTGGAAATGGTCGATGCCGATGGCAAGCCGGTAAAGGTCGATGGTGAGGTGCGCTACTGGAATGTGGTGCCCCTGCAGACAGATGATAGCTGGAACCTGGCCATTCCCCCCACAGTCGATCCCGACGTGATCGCCATGAACGATCCCATGCAGTTCAAGCTGGCGGTCTTCAGCCAGACCGTGAATCTGCTGATCGAAGCCGGCGACCATGCCTACCGCCAGCTGCAGCCCGATACGCTGGCGCGTGCCAAGATGTTTTATGTGCAGGCTTCGCAGTTGCTGGGCACGCGGCCGGTCATCGATGTCAGCGACAGCTGGGCCAATCCCACCGTCGGGAAGGAAGCGGAACAGATTGCCGTCTTCAATGACGACGATCCGGATGCCCCGGCGCCGACCTGGCTCACCCAGGCCGCAAGCGCCTGGCTGGCCGGGCAGAACGGCAGTTTCCTGCCGCCCTATAACGCCGACCTGCTGAGTTACTGGGACACGCTCGAAGTCCGTCTGTACAACCTGCGCCATGGCCTGAGTCTGGACGGCCAACCGCTGGCGCTACCTTTGTACGCGGCACCGGTGTCGCCGGCCAGCCTGCAGCGCCAACACGGCGCTGGCAATGGCGCTGGCGGCAATTCCGTGCCATCGCTGACCCGGGCAAGCCAGTTCCGTTTCAGCGTGTTGCTGGAGCGGGCGCGCGTGGCGGTCGGCAATGTGATCCAGTTCGGCAATGCCCTGCAAGCGGCGCTGGAGCGGCGTGATAACGAGACAATGACCCTGTTAGTGCAAACCCAGCAGCAGCAAGTGCTGGCGCAGACGGCGCAAATCCAGACCACCAATCTGGGCGTGCTGCAAAACGGCCTTATGGCGCTGCAGGAGGCCAAGAAGGGGGCCGAGCAACGGCTGGCCCACTACGGCAATCTGTATGAAAACTGGATTTCCAGCGGCGAAGAATCGGCGATGAATTTGCAGACGATGGCCGCCTCCATGATTGGCGCTGCCCAGCCGCTGTATGCGATCGCAGGCGGACTGGCCGTCACACCCAATATCTTCGGTCTGGCGGCGGGTGGCTCGGAGTGGTCGGCCCCGGCGAAGGCATCGGCCATGACGCTGGAAGGGAGCGGACGGATCAATGAGATCGCGTCGACCCGCCTGAACATCAGCGAACAGTACCGCCGGCGTCGCCAGGATTGGCAGATCCAGATGCTCAACGCAGGCAACGAGGTGGCCCAGCTGTCGGCCCAGATCGCCGCCCAGGAGCAGCAGCTGGTGATGGCGCAGAAGCAGCAGGCGCTGGCCCAGCTGGAGCTGGCCAACCAGCAGGCGGTGTACAACCTGCAGAGCACCCGCTTCACCGGCACGGCCCTGTTTACCTGGATGACGGGGCGCCTATCAGCCCTGTACTACCAGCTGTATGACGCCACCTTGCCGCTATGCCTGGCGGCGAAAGAGGCGCTGACCCGTGAGCTGGGTGAGGAGAAAACCCAGAACTTGTTTACCACGCCGACCTGGAACGATCTATACCAGGGCTTGCTGGCCGGCGAAGGCTTGCTGCTGGAACTGCAGAAGATGGACAACACCTATCTGCACTACGATGTGCGCGGCCTGGAGATCCAGAAGACGGTCTCGCTGAATACCCAGATCAGCGGTGCACCGCAATCGACCACCACCTTCCCGGCCATGCTGCAGGCGGCCCTGGCCGGCCTGAAGCCGCCGGCCGTGGGCGGGGTCAGCATGGAACTGCTGACCGGCGACAAGCTGGTGATCGAGCTCGACATCGCGACGCTGATGCTGTCGGCAAGCTATGGTGTGACGGGCAAGATCGGACGCTTCAAGAGCATCAGCGTGACCTTGCCGACGCTGCTGGGGCCATACCAGGATATCGAAGCCACGTTGGGGCGGGGCGACCCGGCGGGGCAGGGCGTGTTCGTGCCGTTGTCGCGCGGCCTCGACGATGCCGGCGTCTTTGTGCTGGATCTGAACGATCCGCGCTACCTGCCGTTCGAAGGTACGCCGGTGGAGGACGGTAAGCTGATTCTGACCTTCTTCCATGCCGGGAAAACCGGGGCGCAGCGCGCCCTGGTAGAAAACCTCAATGACGTGATCTATCAGTTGCGCTACACGCTCAAGGACTATTGATGGCCAGCTCGATGAAGACAATGAAGCCAACCGACACGGTCACGGTCGCCGCGCCGGCCTTGCCCAAAGGCGGCGGCGCCATCCAGGGCATGGGGGAGGCGCTGGGTAATGTGGGCATGAGCGGCCAGGCCAGCCTGTCGCTTCCGCTGCCAATCACGCCGGGGCGCGGCTATGCGCCCACGTTGGCGCTGGGCTATGGCAGCGGCGGCGGGAATGGCGTCCTGGGCATGGGGTGGCAAGTGTCCGTGCCGAGCATTAGCCGGCGCACCACGAAAGGCGTGCCGCGCTATGGCGAGGAGGACCAGTTCCTGGCGCCGGATGGCGAATATATGGTGCCGGAACTGGATGCGCAGGGCCGGGTCGTGACGGCCGAGGTGGCGAGCTATGGCGGCTTGGCGCTGGGGCAACGCTATACTGTCACCCGCTACTATCCGAGCGTGATGGCGGGCTTCGACCGTATCGAGCGCTGGCAGGGCGGCGGCGAGGATTTCTGGCTGCTGCACGGTGTCGACGGCCAGTTGCACTGCCTCGGCAAACGCCCGCAATCGCGGATTGCCGATCCTACCGCTCCAGCGCAAAAAATCGCCTCCTGGCTGCTCGACGAATCGGTATCGCCCACCGGCGAGCATATCTGCTACGAGTACCTGAGCGAGGATAGCGCCGGAGTGGATATGAGCGGTAACGAGGCGCAGCGGAGCCAGACGGCGAACCGCTACCTGGGCCGGGTGCAATATGGGAATACCGAAGGGTATGCCCCGCTGTATGCATGGGGCAAGGCGGGAGAGGGTGAAGAGCCCCGCTGGCTCTTCACCCTGATCTTCGACTACGGCGAGCGTACCATGGATGCCTTGAGCGCGCCCACCTGGGCGCCGATCCAGGCCTGGCCCTGCCGGCTCGACTCCTTCTCCAGCTATGCCTACGGCTTCGAGGTGCGCACGCACCGGCTGTGCCACCAGGTGCTGATGTTCCACCACTTCCCGCAGGAGCTGGGGCAGGAGAATACCCTCGTCAAGCGTCTGCTGCTGGACTATGTCCAGACGCCCGTGCTCAGCCAACTGGTGACGGCGCAAATCCTGGCGTATGCCGCCAGCGGCGACAGCGCCTTGCCGCCGCTGGAGTTCGATTACACCCCCTTCGATCCGGCCGCTGCCACGGCCGGCTACCAACCCTTGCCGGCTTTTGCCGGCCTGAACGATGGCACGCAATACCAGCTGGTTGACCTGTATGGCGAGGGTTTGCCGGGCATTCTGTACCAGGTGGGCACCGATTGGCGCTACCAGGCGCCGCAAAGGGGCAGCGCCGGACCGGACGCGATCAGCTACGGCGCCTGGCAATCGCTGCCGGCGCTGCCCTCCCTGATCCCGGCGCGCAAGATGCTGAGCGATGTGAGCGGCGATGGCCGCCTGGATTGGCTGGTGACCGGGCCCGCCATGGCCGGCTATTTCACGCTCGGCCCGGACCGCCGCTGGTCGGGCTTCATTCCCTTCCCCGCCTTCCCGGTGGAGTTCCTGCAGCCCTCGGCGCAATTGGCCGACCTGGTGGGCGATGGCCTGTCCGACCTGGCCCTCATCGGACCGGACAGCGTGCGGATGTACCGCAATCTGCGCCTGGACGGCTTCGGCCCGCCACGCGACGTGGCGCATGACGCGGCCAATCCCCTGCCGGTGATCGGCCATGATCCGGCCGCCTTCGTCGGCTTCAGCGATGTGCTGGGCTCGGGGCAGCAACACCTGGTCTACATCCGCCATGACAGCCTGGAATGCTGGCCCAACCTGGGTTGGGGCCGTTTCGGCACGCCCTTGGTCCTGGCTGACTTGCCCTTCGATGCCGCGACTTTCGATCCCGCCCGCATCTTCCTGGCCGACCTGGACGGGTCGGGCGCCAGTGACCTGATCTATGCGGAAGCCGATCATTTTCTGATTTTCCTGAACCAGTCGGGCAACGGCTTCAGCGCCGCCCCCCTGCGGCTGCCCATGCCGCCGGGCGTGCGCTACGATCGCCTGGACCAGCTGAGTTTCGCCGACATGGATGGCTGCGGCTGCGCCAACCTGGTGCTGTCCGTGTCCCATATGGCGCCGCGCCACTGGTATTACTCCTTCGCGCCGGTCAAGCCCTATCTGCTGAACAAGGTGAACAACAATATGGGCGGCGCGACCGAGCTGCACTACCGCAGTTCGGCCCAGGAGTGGCTCGACGAAAAGCAGGAAAAACCGGATAGCGTTTGCCAACTGCCTTTCGCCATGCCCCTGCTGTCGGCCACGCTCAGCTTGGACGAGATCAACGGCAATACGCTGACGCAGCAATACCTTTATCGCCAGGGCGTGTATGCCGGCGTGGACCGCGAATTCCGCGGCTTTAGCTTCGTGCAGCATACCGATACGAGCGCCATGGCCGCCGCCACGGCGCCGGATGTGCCGATTACCGCGCCGGCCCAGACCCGGGTGTGGTACCACACGGGGCAGGAGGGCGCCGAGCTGCATCCGGCCGTACCGCCCTATGCCGACCCCGCGCTGTTCGCGCTGGGGCCGACGCGCTTTTCCGTGTTCGACCCGGCCAGCGGCCAGGACCAGCCCCTGCTGCCGGCCGATGCGGCCATGCGCTATCAGCTCGAACAGGCGCTGAAAGGCCAGGTCTTGCGCACCGAGCTGTATGGGGCCGATGCCAACCCGCGCCACGCCACGCCGTATAGCGTGCAGACCAGCCAATACCAGGTGCGCCTGGTGCAAGCCGGCGCCGCGCGCTATCCCGATTGCGCGCTGTTGCCGATGCTGCAGGAGCAACTGAGCGTCAATTACGACCGCATCGGCGCCGATCCCCAGGTCCAGCAAAGTGTCAACCTGCAGGTCGACGCGTATGGCACCGTCACCCACAGCGTAGCGATTGCCTATGCGCGCCGGCCCCAGCCTGCCGTCAACCCCTATCCCGCCTCGGTGCCGGATACGCAATGGCGCAGCACCTACGACGAGAGCCAGCAGCCGCTGCGGCTGACGGAAAGCCTGGCCAGCGTGTACAACCTGGACGATCCGCAGGTCTGGCGGCTCGGCTTGCCGTATCAGGCCAGGAGCAATGCGATCACCGATCCGAGCGGCTACAGCGGCTATCCCGCCGATCAGCGCGGGCTCGACTACGCCGCCTTGCACCGTCCGGATGGCGTGCTGGGTAGCCAGCAGAAACGTATCTTCGCCGGGCAGGCCGTGACCTACTATTTCAATGCCGGCGGCACGGCGCCTTTGCCGGCCGGTGTGGCGCCGCCGCCATTGGCCCTGGTGGAGCACGTCGACAGTGCGGAGCTGGATGAGGCCGCGCTGGCGGCCTATGCGGGTATTGCCGATCTGGACGCGCGTTTGCAGCGGGCCGGCTATCGCCAGCAGCCGGAGGTGCTGGCGCAGCCCGGCGCGCCGGCGGCGCAAGTCTGGGTCGTCCCCAAGGGCTATACCAGCTATGTTGACCAGGACGGCAACTGGCTGCCGTTCTACCGTCCGCGCGCCAGCCAGACGACCCAAATCGTCGGCCCGCAGAGCCTGACGTATGACCAGTATACCTGCTGCGTCCTGGCCCTGACCGATGCGCTGGGCAACCAGACCAGGGCCCAGTACGACTACCGCTTCCTGGCGCCCTGGCAGGTGACGGACGTGAACGGCAATCAGCAGCAAGCCCTGTTCGACGCGCTGGGGCGGGTGGTGGCCGGTTCCTGGTTCGGCCAGGAGCTGGGGCCGGACGGCAAGCCGGCCGCCGTCGGCTTTGCGCCAGTCGGCGACTTCAATGCGCAGGCGCCGGAACTGGCCAGCATTCCGGCGGCATTGGCCCATCCGGAAGGGGCGGTACAGCAGGCCGCGTCGGTCAGCCTGTATGCGCCGTATAGCTGGATGGGGCGGATCGAGGAGGCCGGGCTGGCGGCCTACTGCCGGGCAAACGAGAGCGTGGCGGGGCTATGGGCTGCGCTGCAGCAAGCCCATCTCATCACGGCGGATGGTTGTGTGCTGGCGCGCGGCCGCGCCTGGGCCGCCGGCCGGCAATCCCTGCCCGGCATTCCAGAGGAGGTACGCCCGCTCTTGCTGGCCGCCGAGCGCAGTCCGGTGCACACTGCCGTGCTGACGCCCGACCAGTATCCTGGCGTGGCCGGCCGGCAGGTGCAGATCCAGCTATCGTATGGCGATGGCTTCGGGCGCCCCTTGCAGGCTTGCCAGCAGACGGTGCCGGGGCCGGCCTATATGCTCGACGAGCAAGGCCAGCTGGTGCTGGAGAATGGCCAGCCGGTGCTAGGCGACACCGGCAGCGCGCCGCGCTGGATCGTGTCGGGGCGGGTGGAGTACAACAACAAGGGCTGGGCGGTACGCCGTTACCAGCCCTATTTCCTCGACCAGCCCGGCTACGTCGCCGACACGGAAGCGCGGCAGTGGGGCTATGCCGATACCGTGTACTACGATCCCTTGGGGCGGGTGGATGCCGTGGTGACGGCGCTGGGCTACCTACGTCGCACGCAGTACTACCCGTGGTTCAGCGTTGCCGAGGATGAAAACGATACCCTGAGCGAAGTACTGAACGGGCAAAGCCAGCGCGCTTTGGCCGAACTGTAAGGACAATGCGATGACGACAATAGCCGATCCGCGTACCGCCAGCCTGTGCCAGGGAAGCCCCGTGCTGTCGGTGGTCGACAACCGGGGTTTGCCGGTGCGCACCGTGCAGTACAACCGGGCGTCCAACGAGGAAGCGTTCGATGAACTGATCAGCCAGCAAAGCAATACCGAGCTTGGCCAGCTGTTCAGCCGCATTGACCCGCGGCTGCTGAGCGCCCGCCAGCTCGACCCGGCCGTGCCGCCGAATTTCCGCTACGACCAATCCTTGTCGGGGCAGGGGATCAGAAGCGTCAGCCAGGACGCCGGGGAGCAGGTCGTGATTTATGACGTAGAAGGCGGCCCGGTCTGGAAGCGGGACAGTCGCGGCCTGATCGCGGAGATGGAATACGATACCCTGCACCGGCTGATCACGGTGACGGAGCAGGATGATTTGGGCGTCGCCGTGACCAGCGAGCGCATCATCTATGGCGAAGCGGTGGAAGCGCCCGCGGCCGCCAATTTGCGCGGTCAGATTGCCCTGCGCTACGATACCGCCGGGATGACCCGGACGCCATCCTGTGCTGTGACGGGCGAAACCTTGCGCAGCGAACAGCAGTTCCTGCTGGAGAGCATCGTCAACAGCAACTGGGCCGGCACCGATGCCAGCGCTTGGCAGCGTGATCTGGACCCGGCCGTGTACATCAGCAGTTGGGCGTACAACGCGCTGGGGAGCGTGGTGCAAAGCACTGATGCGCGCGGTAATCAGCAGGCGATGCAAATCAACGTGGCCGGCCAGTTGGCCAGCAGCAGCCTGCGGCTGGCGGGCCAAGCCAGTGCGCATGACTTGCTGAGCGCTATCAGCTACAGCGCGGCGGGCCAGCCCTTGCGTGAAGTGGCGGGCAATGGCGTGGTCACGGAATATGGCTACGAAGCGGCCACCCAACGGCTCAGCACGTTCAAGACCAGCCGGCCAGCCCAGTCCGGCCGCACCAGCGTGCTGCAGGATCTGCAGTACAGCTACGACCCCGTCGGCAATATCCTGGCGATCAACGATGCGGCCATGCCGCCCAGCTACACGCGCAACCAGAAGGTCGAAGGCGAGAACCGCTACAGCTACGATGCCCTGTATCAGCTGCTCAGCGCCACGGGCCGCGAGAACGCCAACGCCGGCCAGCAGACGGCGACAATGCCTTTGCCCATCGTGCCGCTGGCGGGCGAGGCAGGTCAGCTGAGCAATTACACTCGCTATTACAGCTACGACCGTGGCGGCAATCTGATCGGTATGCAGCAAGTGGGCCAGAACAGCTACACGCGGAGTATGGTGGTGGCGCCGACCTCCAACCGAGCCGTCCAGCAGACCGGCGGCGTGATGCCGGGCGATGTGGACGGGGAGTTCGATGCCTGCGGTAACCTGCGGCAGCTGGCGCCGGGGCAGCCGCTCGTGTGGAATACGCGCAACCAGCTCCAGCGCACGGTCCAGGTGGTACGCGGTGGGCCAGACGACGATTGCGAAAACTATCGCTACGATACGGCGGGGCAGCGCGCCACCAAGGTCCAGACCAGCCTGACCAGCGGCACGACGCGCACCGCGCGGGTGCTCTACTTGCCGGGACTTGAGTTGCGCCGGACCGAGCAGAACCAGGGTGGTAGCGCTACACCGGTCGAGGTCCTGCAAGTGATCAAGGGTGGCGCGGCGGGGCGGCAGTCGGTGCGCTGCCTGCATTGGGAGGTGGGCCAGCCGGCAGCCATCGAAAACGACCAGCTGCGTTTCAGCCTGGGGGACCAGATCGGCTCGCTGCTGCTGGAACTGGACCAGCAGGCCGATATCCTGACCTGGGAGGAATACTACCCCTACGGCGGCACAGCCGTGTGGTCGGCCCGGAACGAGACCGAGACCAAGTACAAATATGTGCGCTACTCGGGCAAGGAACGCGACGGCAGCGGCCTGTACTACTACGGCTTCCGTTATTACGCGCCCTGGCTGTTCAGGTGGATCAGTCCCGATCCCGCCGGCACGGTCGATGGCCTGAATCTCTTCTGCATGGTAGGCAATAATCCCATCGCCTTCTCAGATTTTGCCGGCCTGAATCGGGAAAGTTCGCTGGTCGGCGAGGCAGATCTGGATGGGCAGGGCGCCTCCGCCAGTGGCGCGGCTCAGAGCCGCGGGCCGGCATATTTTAAGGGCTCATCCCAGAAGAATACCGGGCTGGCAGCACCGACCTGGCAATATGACAAGCATCGACCTGCTGGCGACCAGGTCTGGCATAGTGTGAGACAGAAAAGCTCCCGTATTTTGGGTAAGCATCAGTATGTCTTTGGTGCGGACCGGGCAATCACAGGCAGTGAATTGGAGACGCTGGATAACAATCAGTTTGGCCCCTCATACGCCCCTCAGTCCATTGGTGGGACACCGAATATCGGGCCGGGGCCACTGGAGATATTAAAAAGAAGAAAGAGTTTTAGCCAACGTCCCATCAATATTCTGAGCGGATCCCATGGGAATTGGCATGGAAATAACTGGGATGGAAAACTACGTTATCAACCCTATCTCGAACAGGATTTTTTGGAGGAGGATTTGACCAGCTATGCCGGTAGCCAATGGGTTACGGCTTCTCACGTGCAGAATCCGATGATGGAATTCATACATACCAAGAACCGGGTGGTGCCGGAGTTGGGAACCATGCAAAATGTGACTTTCCACCAGCTTCCCGGGAAACGAACGGGTTTCGGTTACTACGCTAACGATAACTATCCGAAGGGGAGTTTTAATAGCCGGCTGCGGTTTTATAACATGAAGGGCATGACGGATACCGAATTCAACACGCTGACTTCCAATAAAGGCGAACACGCCATTCTTGCATATTGCTTTGGCAGAAATGACGAGGCCCTGAGACATTATCGCAGCTTGCAGCCGGTGGTCAGTTATATCGGACCAGATGAGAACACTGGTCTGTACAATCCGCCGTTGTTCAAAGACTCTGTTCCGGATAACGACCCCCAGGCGCCGACGAAGAACAATTATAAGGCTCACCATTTGCCCTGAGCCGGGAGATGCTGTCGGAAGGTCAGGCGATTTTGTTTGATGAGTCTGCGGCAGGAAAATCCAGGCTAAAGCAGGTCCGGCCAGCGCCCGAGGTGGCGCTGGCCGTGCCGCCGTGCGCCAGGGCGATCGCCTGGGTGATGGCCAGCCCCAACCCCGCGCCTTCGCCATCGGCGCGATGGCTGCGGTCTTTTTCCACCCGGTAGAAGCGCTCGAAGACATGGGGGAGGGCGTCGGCGCCGATCTCCGGGCCGGGATTGTCGACATACAAACGCAAACCGGTGGCCGTGCGCGCCACGGCTACCTCGATGGTGCCTCCCGCCGGCGTATGGCGCAGGGCGTTCGACAGCAGGTTGCCGATGGCGCGCCGGATCATGAGCCGGTCGCCACAGATGGTGCCGGCGCCGGTGGTCCGCAGCGACACCTGGCGGTCCTCCGCCAGCGCTTCATAGAACTCGAGCAGGGCCGATATCTCGCGTTCGAGCGCGATGTGCTCGCGCGATGGCAGGGTCAATCCATGCTCAGCCTTGGCCAGGAACAGCATGTCCGACACCGTGCGCGTCAACCGGTCGCACTCCTCCGCGTTGGAGGCCAGGGTCTCCCGATATTGCTCCGCCGTGCGCGTCTGGCTCAGCGCCACCTGGGTTTGCGTCATCAGATTGCTCAGCGGGGTACGCAGTTCATGGGCGATATCGGAGGAAAAATCCGACAGGCGGCGAAAGGCCTCTTCCAGCCGCGAGAGCATCTGGTTTAGCGACAGGGCCAGCTGCGCCATTTCCGCCGGCACCGCATCGACCGGCATGCGCACGTCAAGCTGGCCGGCGCCGACGTGCGCCGCGCGCCGTTCCATCGCGTATAGCGGCTGCAGACCGCGCCTGGCCGCCAGCCAGCCCAGGCCGGCGCTGGCCAGCGCGGCCAGCGCCACATACACGGCCAGCGCCTTGCCGAAGTCGGCGAGGAAGGCGTCGTGATGGTCGACATCGACCATGATCGCCAGGCGCAGCGGCTGGCCGGTGCCGGGTGCCGGGATGGTGCTGGCCACGCTCCGGAAGTGGCGGTTGCCCCACTGCCAGTTGCGCATGGCCGGTCCGGTGTCGGGCGGTGCGGTGCTGGCTAGAAGCTGGGTCAGGGCGCCATCCCCGGCGCGCATCAGCAGGCGGCCATCGCTGGACCACAGTACGACCGCCATGTCCTGGTGGCCGGCAAACACCACGCGCAGCTGCTGCGCCAGCGCAGCGCTGCTGCCGGCGCCGGCCGCCAACTGGCGCGCCAGCTGCATCTTCCCGGAGAGCAGGTCGTGGTCTTGCGCTTCGAAGTGGCGCGCCACGGCCAGCAGGGTAACGCCGCCCAGGGCCGCGAGCGAGAGACTGGCGATAATGGCAAACAGGACGGTCAGCCGCGTGGTCAGCGACAGGGGGCGGCTCATGCCTGCGCCTCGTCGTCCAGCACATAGCCCATGCCGCGCACGGTCTGGATCAGCTTGCGCTCGAAGGGATCGTCCACCTTGCTGCGCAGGCGGCGCATGGCCACCTCGACGACATTGGTATCGCTGTCGAAGTTCATATCCCAGACCTGGGAGGCGATCAGTGAGCGCGGCAAGACCTCGCCCTTTCGGCGCAGCAGCAGTTCGAGCAGGGCAAACTCCTTGGCCGTCAGGTCGATGCGCCGGCCATGACGCACGACACGGCGGCGCAGCAGGTCCAGTTCCAGATCGGCCGCCGTCAGCACGGCCGCCTGGGGGCTGCCTTGGCCGCGCCGCAATAGCGTACGGATGCGGGCCAGGAGCTCGGCAAAGGCAAAGGGCTTGACCAGATAATCGTCCGCCCCCAGTTCCAGCCCCCGCACCCGGTCTTCCACCTGGTCGCGCGCGGTCAGGAAGAGGATGGGCATGGCGTGGCCTGCCTGGCGCACGATCTGCAGCAGCTGCCAGCCATCCATGCCCGGCAGCATCACATCCAGGACCAGCAACTGGTAGTCGCCGCCCAGCGCCAGGTGCAGCCCATCCGGGCCGTTACGCGCCAGATCGGTCGTATAACCGGCTTCGTTCAAGCCCTGGCGCAGGTATTCGCCAGTCTTGGCCTCGTCCTCGACGATCAGGATTTTCATGCGGGGTTCTCCTTGGTTGCACGGCCGTAGTGTGCCGCAAGGATGGCGCCTTCGGCAAAGATTACGTAAATGTAATCCCGGCGTCACCGATGCGTTGCCCCGCGCCCGACATACTGGCCGCGTCTGATGTGACACATTGATATGAAAGGAATGTATGCGTAATACACCATGGAACGGGCAGGTTTCGCCCTGCACCCTGTCGCGGCGCCGCTTTGTGCAGGGGCTGGTGGCCGGCGGCGTGTTAAGTGGCCTGGGATCCTTGCCGCTGGCCGCCACGGGAGCGTCGCCACAGCGCGGCACCGAGCTGCGGGGTTCCCATTTTGAGCTGGAAATCGCTGAAACCCCCGTCAATTTTACCGGCCAGGTGCGGATGGCGACCACCATCAATGGCACGCTGCCGGCGCCCACCCTACGCATGCGCGAAGGCGATACGGTCACGATCCGGGTGACCAACCGGCTGCGGGAGAGCACCTCGGTCCATTGGCATGGCATCATCCTGCCGTTCCAGATGGATGGGGTGCCGGGCATCAGCTTTCCCGGTATCGCGCCGGGCGCCACCTTTACCTACCGCTTCAAGCTCGAGCAGAGCGGCACCTACTGGTATCACTCGCATTCGGGCATGCAGGAACTGACCGGCATGTATGGCGCGCTGATTGTCGAGCCGCGCGATGGCGAGCGCGTGCGGGCCGACCGGGACTATGTGATGCTGCTCTCGGACTGGACCGACGACGATCCGATGCGGGTGTTTGCCAAGCTGAAGGCGCAAAGCGACGTCTACAACCGCAACCGCCCGACGGCTGGTGATTTTCTGCGCGACGCTTCCCGCGAGGGCCTGGCCGCCGCGCGCGAGAAGCGCGCCATGTGGAATGCCATGCGTATGAACCCGACCGACCTGGCCGACCTGTCTTCCAGCGTGCTGACCTACCTGGCCAATGGCACGACACCGGCGGGCAACTGGACGGGCCTGTTCCGTCCCGGCGAGCGAGTGCGGCTACGCTGCATCAATGGCGCGGGCAATACCTTTTACGATCTGCGCATTCCCGGCTTGAAGATGACGGTGGTGCAGGCCGATGGCGTGGACGTCGAACCGGTCACGGTGGACGAGTTCCGCTTTGGCCCCGGCCAGACCTGCGACGTGCTGGTGCAGCCCCAGGATGACGCGTATACCATCTTTGCGCAATCCATGGACCGCACCGGGTATGCGCGCGCTACGCTGGCCGTGCGGGCTGGACTGGCCGCTCCCGTTCCGGCGCTGGATCCGGTCCCTTGGCTGGCGATGTCCGACATGTTGGGGCGGATGGCGCATGGCCCCGGCATGGATCACGCCGGCATGCAGCATCGCGGCATGGGGCAGGGTGCGGCCGGTGCTGGCGCTGGCGTGTCCCAAGGGGGCATGGACCATGGCGGCATGAGCCACGGCGCAATGCATCATGGTGGTATGCCGGCGGCCCCGGCGGCCGGTGCCGCACTGGCCCGTGCGAGCCAGACGGTGCGCCATGCCAGCAGCGAGTATGGCCCCAGCACCGATATGCGGGTGGACATGCCGCGCGTCAATCTGGACGATCCGGGCATCGGCCTACGCAACAACGGCCGGCGCGTCCTGACGCTGTCGGACCTGTCCACCGTCGGCGGTCCGCTCGATGCGCGCGGCGCCGAGCGCGAGATCGAACTGCACCTGACCGGCAATATGGAGCGTTACACCTGGTCGCTGGACGGACTGGAGTTCGGCAAAAGCACGCCGGTGCACCTGCGTTACGGCGAGCGGCTCAGGGTGATCCTGCAGAACGACACCATGATGACGCACCCCATGCACCTGCATGGGATGTGGAGCGAGCTGGAAACGGCGGACGGGCAGTTCCAGGCACGCCTGCATACGATTCCCGTGCAGCCGGCCCAGCGCCTGAGTTTCCTCGTCACCGCCGACGCCCTAGGGCGTTGGGCCTGGCATTGCCACCTGATGTTCCACATGGATGCGGGCATGTTCCGCGAGGTGGTGGTGGCATGAACCGGGTACGACGACAAGGAAACGCAATGAAGATGTATCGCTTACTGTGCGCTGTCGTGCTGGGCGCCGTGTCCCTGCCGGCCACCTGGGCCCAGGATGGCCGCGTGCAGGATGCGCCCGCCGTCCGCGATCCGCATGCCTATGCCGACGCCTATGCCCTGGGTGTGGGCCAATATGCCATCGGACCGCAGCGCCTGCTCCACCTGGCCGATGAGCATCGGTTTTCCAGCCTGCTGATCGATAGCCTGGAGTGGCGCAGGGGCGGCGGCGATGGCAGCGCGGCGTATGAGGCGCAAGCCTGGTACGGCAGCGACTACAACCGCCTGGTGCTCAAGGCCGAAGGCGAAGTGGCCAAGGGTCGCTTGCACGAAGCGCGCATCGAACTGTTATGGGGCCATGCCATCGCCCCTTACTGGGACGCGCAACTGGGTGTGCGCAAGGATCATGGTCCGGTACCACGCCGGACCTGGCTGGCGCTGGGACTGCAGGGCCTGGCGCCGTACTGGTTCGAGCTCGATGCCACCGTGTATGTCGGCGGCGGCGGGCGGACGGCATTGCGCCTCAATGCCGAATATGAATTGCTGTTGACGCAGAAATGGGTACTGCAACCCCGTACCGAATGGACCGCCTATGGCAAGGCCGATCCCGCGGCCGGTGTCGGCAGTGGGTTGTCGGAGGGCATGCTGGGCCTGCGCCTACGCTACGACTTGTCGCGCCAGCTTTCGCCCTATGTCGGCGTGGAGTGGAACCGCCGATTTGGCGGGACGGCTGCAGCGGTGGAACGGGTTCGCGAAACCCGCTGGGTTGCCGGCCTGCGGTTCTGGTACTGAGGTGGGGGATGTCCCCCATTTCCTGATTGAAAATGGAGAATCTATGCAAACGAAAAAATTGTTTACCCTGTTACTCGCGGCGCTGCCTGCTTGGGCGCTGGCTGATGGTCAGCATGCCGGCGCAGCCAATGGCAAGCCGGGCAACCCCGCCAAGGTCGACCGCGTCATCGAGGTGGGCATGGACGACAGCATGCGCTTTGCCCCGGCACAGATCGAGGTCAAGGCAGGTGAGACCATCCGCTTTCTGCTCAAGAACGCCGGCAAGATGGAGCATGAGATGGTGCTGGGGCAGATGGCGGAATTGAAAGCGCATGCCGAGATGATGCGGCGGATGCCCGAGATGCAGCATGCGGAGCCGAATATGGTGAAGCTCAAACCGGGGCAGCGCGGCGGTATCGTGTGGCAGTTCACGCAGGCCGGCGAGGTTGATTTTGCCTGCACCATCCCCGGCCATCTTGAGGGCGGCATGGTCGGCAAGGTCAGCGTGAAGTAAGAAGTCCGGCGCGACGCCGGCAAGGACGGCTATCGGCCCGTCAGGCACGGACGGGCCGAGTATGGTGATAGCGCGGGCAATACGCGGCGCCGCTGGCAGAGAAAGACAGCCGCCGCCACGTATGCCAGCATGGTCGGCTATCGCCCTTCTTAGTTCTGATGGCCTTGTTGCAGCAACAGATCGAGCTTGCCGACTTCGTTGCCGACGACTTCGATCTGGCGGTCATCGGTGGTTTCCACGACCTGGCCCTTGCGCAAGGAAACGGCGCGGCCGTATTTGTTTTCCAGGGCCATCTTGCCGTCCTTGAATACATGGAGCGTGCCGCCATCATTCAGGCTGTGGCTGCGCACCGCCTCGTCCTGGAGCGCATGCCCGGCAACCGCCGGTACGGCCGCCAGCGCCAGGGAGAGGACGAAGAGAGACCCTGTTGCGTTGATTTTCATGGTCTTTCCTTTCATGGTGTTGTCAATCGCGCAGGCAAGGCAATTGCCGCCTGCTTGCCCAACAGTGTAAGGAAGCGTAATAGACCGGGACATGACCTGGAGATTACAAATACGTCAGGTGCTGCCTATAGAGTCTGTGTTGCTATGGCGCAGATGGCGGTTGGGAGTGCAAACGCTGGAGGCGGCTTAAAACGGCCTTGTCAATCTTCGCCGCCATCCCCACGCTGCGACCGGCCAGATTGGCAACCGAGTATTTCACCACACTGCCCAGCACCAAAGCGCTCTCCGGCAGGGATAAGCCGTAGTCCTGTGCCAGCCATTGCACCATGCCGCCAGTGGCGGCGCGCAGCGCCTCGTCGAGCGAGCCGGCCTGGCCCAGCACCATGATGTGGGTCGGTGATTCGACGCGCGGCATGTTGATCGCCTTGCCCTTGATCAGATGTACGGCGAATTCGACTTCCATTGAGGTCTCCAGCGCCCATTGCGAGGTCTCGCCGTCACCTTGCGCCGCGTGGGCGTCGCCTAGATAGAGCAGGGCGCCTGGCTGCTGTACAGGCAGGTAGACGCTGTTACCCTCCACGACTTCGTTGAAATCCATATTGCCGCCGGCGCGTCCCGTGTCGCCGGTGGATAACGGCGGACCATCGGCAGGCGCCAGGGCTAGGCCCCCCAGCATTGGCCGCAGCGGAACGGCAAAGCCGGCCAGGTTGCCGCCGGCGTGCTCGGGGCTGGCCAGGCCTCGCTCCCGATCGAGGTGCCAGCGCACCGGTTTTCCCAAGGCGCCCGCCTTGTCCGCCATACTGGTGGCGCGCGCTCGCCCAACGATATCGTCCAGGCTGTCGGCATAGTCTCGGTTCAGGCGTAGACGGCGCAGATGCACCACTAGGGTATCGCCGGGTTCGGCGCCCACAACGAAGAACGGCCCGGTCTGCGGATTGCCATATAGAGCGCGCGTGACGCCTTGTTCGTCCACGCCGCCGGAGTCGATCGTGCTCGTGCGCACGCTGTCGCCCGGCCAGATCGTGAGCACGGGATCGCGTTCGGCGCTAAACACATTGCTGTAATTGGTGGGAAGGAAAACATGCCGTTGCGGTGCGGTCGATACGCGTTGCGGCAGGCGGCGTGCGCTGAAGGCATGTTGCGCGCGCCGGTGTGGGACATTGGTGTCGGGATGATCGGAGCTGCCGCGCAGCACGGCGCCATCGAGGGTGCCACGGTAGACGTAGCGATTACTACTGCTGTCGGTGACGGTGAAAGCAATCTGATCCCCGTCGCGCCGGCCTACCAATGGATCGCCTCCCAGCGTGCCCGCCAGGTCCATGCCATTTTGTTCGAGGTGCATGCTCTGGTAAGTGGGATTCCCCCAGCGCTCAATTTTGACGACCCAGGCATCCGTCGCAGTGGCGTTGGCCAGACTGGTGATGAAAAAACACAGCAGAGTGATCGGAAAGCGCATGGTGTGGCGGGCGGAAAGGTGGGCGCCCAGTATAACGTGGCTGGGCGGCAGCGCATCGGGCGGCACAACGTGGCGGAAGATTGCATCGGGTTGGTTGCACTCGGTCCGATGATAGCGGCGTGGGCAATGCCTTTCAGGCCGGCGTCGCGCGCAACTGCCGGCCGCTGTCATGCCTGGTGTCGTACTGACAGGTTATGTGACTTTCCCATGGCAAGCGAACTTGCGCATTACAGACTTTCATGGCATTGTCTTTATTGCATTATTTGTAGGCGTCGCTTCCGTCTGGCGCCTCTAGCGGCTCGCCGCCATGTATGCCAGGTATCACACTGCAGGGATGGCTTTGTTTGATGTTCCCCTTGACTAGCCAGGAGACCCCTATTTTGACGGATCCGTTTATTGGCAATATTCCACTGGAACAACGCAATGACGCTGCGCCGCCCGTCAGGCGGCAAGGCTCAGTCCCCGGTATTTGGCGCACCTGGTTCGTACTGGCGGTGCTGCTGCTTCTGCTGTGCCGGATCGGCCTGATGTGGTGGGGGCCGCTCGCGGATACGACGGAAGCGCGGTATGGCGAGCTGGCGCGCCAGACGGCCACCAACGGCTACTGGCTGATGCCGCACATGAACGCGGCAACCCCATTTTTTGCCAAGCCACCGCTATCGACCTGGGCCAGCGCCGCAACCGCCATACTGTTCGGTATCAATGAGTTTGCCCTGCGCTTGCCGGCGTTGCTGGCGGCATTGCTGACGCTATGGACGGCTCATTGCTTTGCCCGCGCGCTGGGATTGCGCGAGCCGGGGTTGGTGGTGCCGGTGCTGGCCTCCATGCCGCTGTTCTTCGTGGCGGCCGGAGCTGTGATGACTGACGCCATCCAAATGGCCATCGTCTGGGGTGGGCAGTACGCGGCTTGGCGGGCATTCACGGCTGAGGAAAAAGCGTCGCGGCGGCGCTGGGCGCGCATTTTCTGGGCGCTGGTGGGCCTGGGAGGGCTGGCGAAAGGGTTGGCCACCTGGGCCTTGCTGGGCTTGCCGATTATTGCTTTTGCTCTGCTGCAGCGCGAGGCGCGCCAGGTTGCGCGCTGCCTGCTGGATGCCCCCGGCATACTGTTGGCGACGGCCATCTGCTTGCCCTGGTATGTGGCGGCGGAGTTGGCCTATCCAGGGTTCCTGCAATACTTCATCGTAGGCGAGCATTTCGCGCGGTTCCTGGTGCCCGGTTGGCAGGGGGACCGCTATGGCCTTGCCCACCGCCAGCCGTTGGGGGCGATCTGGTTGTTCTGGATCGGCGCCATCCTACCGTGGCTCCCTGTTTTTATGTTGCGCCTGCTTTCGGTATGGTCAACGCGACGCCTGGGATCATCCCCGGCGGAGCGCTTCTTGTGGTGCGCGACCCTGGTGCCGCTGCTGTTCTTTACCGGCAGCCGCAATATCATTTGGACGTACGCGTTGACCGCGGTGCCGCCATTTGCCGTCCTCGTGGCGCAATGGCTTGAGCAGCGTCCTGCGGTGCGGTGGCCGCGCATTGGCAAGGCACTGATGGCCTATGCCCTGTTGGTGGTGCTCCTGTCGCCGCTGCTGCTCCAACAGCAAAATGCCAACTCCGACCGCGCCCTGGTGCTAGCACATGCCTCGCTGTCAACGCCCGGCAGCGTGCTGGCGTACGCCACGCAGCCCACGTTTTCCTCTGCCTTCTATACTGCCGGTGCGTTCACTCAGCAGGCCACAGGCGAGCCGATGATCGTGATGGACAATGATGCCATCGCCCGCGAGGCGCTGGCCCCCGAGCGTATCCTATTTCGCGGGCGTAGTCGTTCGCTGGTGGCTATGCCATGAGGGCGCGTCATCCATCCCCCGCAGTGCCGCCGCCCGCGACACCTCGTACTTTGTCGGTGGTCTTGCCAGTGTTTAATGAGGCGGCATCGCTGCGCCTGCTGTTACCGGCATTGGCGCTGGTACTGTCTGAGGTCGGTATGAAATGGGAGGTCGTTATTGTCGATGACGGCGGGAGCGACAACCTGAAGGAGGTCGTGGCGGAGTTCGAGAGTATTGTGCCGGTGAACCTGCAGTTGCTGACGCTGTCGCGCAACTTCGGCAAGGAAGCGGCACTGACCGCCGGACTGACGGCGGCGCGCGGTGATGCCGTGGCGATCATGGACGGCGACGGCCGACATCCTGCGAGCCTGATTCCCAGGATGGTGGCGCGTTGGCAGGCGGGGTGCCCGGTGGTGATAGCCGTGCAAACAGGCCAGGCGCGAGAACCGCGTCCCTTGGCATGGACCAAGCGCGCCTTCTATCGTTTCCTGCAGAAGGGAGAGCGTTTCGCCATCCCACCCGATGCGGGTGATTTTCGGCTGTTGGATCGGTGCGTGGTCGATGCTTTGCTCCAGTTGCCTGAACGTGCCCGTTTCATGAAAGGTTTGTACGCCTGGCTGGGGTTTCGTAGCGAGACGATCGCGTTCGAGGCGCCTACACGTATCGCCGGCGACACCCATTTCCGTCTTCCTCAACTCCTGGAACTCGCTTCCCTGGGCATCACGTCCTTCTCCATGAAGCCTTTGCGCATGGTCTCCTTGCTGGGGGTGTTGATTTCCACGGGCGCCTTGCTCTATGGGTTGTTCATTCTGATGGACACGCTCATTGTTGGCAATGCTGTGTCTGGCTGGGCGACGCTGGCATCCGGCATGATGCTGTTGGCCGGGATTCAATTGATGTGCTTGGGAGTGATCGCGGAATATTTAGGCCGGGTTTTTGAGGAAACCAAGCGGCGCCCACTATATATTGTGGAGCGGTGCTTGGATCACAGCACCTTGCGCACGCAGACCGCGCGTGTGGCGCGCCGCCGGTAGCCTGTGAGCACCCAAGCATCGTTATCGAACGGGAGCGGGGGGCTTTCTAGCGCTGACTTGCATGGCCTGTATTTGTCGCCGTGGAACATAGCCTTGTTCTAGTTCCTGCTTATTGTTGCGGTATTGGATCACCGTATAACGATAGGTGAAAAATAATCCACAGCGAACCTGAACCTGCCCAACGACGACGACTGGAGTGCTGTCTGGAAGAGATTGACGGCCTGGACTTTTATTGCAAAACAAACCGCTACGTGGAGACCCATAAACACGCGCACCTGGGTCGAGCGTTGCCGTTTGGCCCAGCGCGTCGAGGCTCCAAATCGCAATCATGACCAGGGCTATATATTTGGACATCAGCAGGTCAGGTGGTGAGAAATGTGAGAGATAACTTGAGAAATGGAAGTTGTCTTTATTGAATTTTCATTTCCATCATAGTACAGCCTGCGGTTAAAGAGAAGTGAGCGTTGGCGTGAGGGCACATCGGTGTTGGATTCGGCTGTTATTCAGCCAACAGCCACGCAGCATATTCCCCCGTTGTATTGATCCTGACAGTCAAATGACACTGGGTGCGTCGGAACATACGGAATAAGGATTCAACCGACCACCGACGGCCCAAATAGTTCAACGGACGCGACCGATACGGCTGCGGTTTCCGCTGAGACTGCGCTGGCAGGTGCCGCAGGTAAAGTCGATATGGCAGGGGGCGCCTGCGCCAATAGTCCCGCATGGGCCAATGTCCGCAGGCGATTGACCCTGCGCCCCCCTTTGGGAAATCCGGCCAACTCATCGTACAGTGGTGGATTGTCGGCCCGCGCCAGCTCGAAGTTGATGCGCAGTGGCTTATTCATGATCGCCGCCCTGGACTCCGGATGACTTTGCCGCGCACAGGGTTTTAGCCAGCTCGCTGCCTGCATATTGGAAGCCCTTAACGTTGGCAAAGATGGGATCCTTCAATTCATGGATGGCATGGTGCGGAAAGGCCGATTTCAGCGCCGCCTTATAGAAAAAGGCGCCACCACCGACCAGGATGATGTTTTTGATGTCGCCGGCGTCGCCCACGTAGTGCAGCATTTCGGCCACGGCTTGCTCCGGAATCTTCCTGGCTAATGGCAGGTGGCGGGCGAGGTCATACTCCTTTTGGAACACCACCGGCTTTTTGCCGGTGCGCAGCGCCAGGTCGATTAGCTCGTATTCGCAGTAATGTGAATCGGTGGCGCGGCTGATGCCTTCGACGATGGTGTGCAGCACGTCGTGCATGCCGCGCGGGACGGAGTGGCTGCGCTTGTCGATCTGCTGCATGCCTTGCGTGACCAGCCAGTCAAAGGTGCGGCGGCCAGGATCGACAATCAGGCTGCGCTCCTTGCGCAACTGGGCCACCCGGTGTTGCATCAGGCCGTAGTACATCAGGGCACCGGCCGGTTGCGCGATGGCCTTGGCGCGCCGCACTGTGACTTTGCGGCCCTTACCGAGCGCGTGTTCGCCGGTGAGGCGCCGCTCCAGCGCGGCGACCTGGCGCTTGAGCTTGTAGGTGGCCACCGGCAGGCCGATCACGAGCAGGTCGATCCGCTCGAGTTGCATGGCGTGCAGGGCGCCCAGCAGCAGCGCCAGATACTCCGGGGCATCGCTATAGCGGTCGTGCTGCAGGACATGCGCGTTGAAGACGTCAGCCGCCAACTGGACGTCCGGCCCCACTTCGTAGATTAAACCGTCGACGGGAATGCCGACCGTGCGGCGCTTCATGCCCCAGCCTTCGTACTCACCGATCGCTTCGGTGGGGTGGGCCTGAGAAGGAAACATCTCGCACAGTAGCTCCCCATTTTTCATGCCGGCGATGAATTTGGTGTTGCCGCGGCCGACGTCCACGGCCCGCACGATGGGTTCCATCCCGATCTCCTTCGTCGAAATACCGATAACGGTAGGCTTGGCTGACTGGTGCAGCCAGTCAAAAGCGCGATGGTTTGCCGGAGCTTTCGGGGGCAGACCTGCTGCAATGCGACTCCATGACAGTTCCAGGCGTCGGCCAGCGCGGTTGCTGTGGCGCACGGCCGCTGGGCGGGGAAATAAGATGTCGCCGGGGCGGACTGGTGGCCGGATCGCGGCTTGTTTTGAGGTTGAAGGTGGGGTGGTGGTTGGGGGCCGTGCCGCTCGATTTTACAATCAGAGGTATCCTACTTTGTCGCCGTTCATAGGGGCCGCCGCCGCATACGAAGCCTTACCAAATAAACCGGCTTTATTTACACTTTTTTCCGTCCCCCATTTCACCTTGACATCCCCCCTTCGCTTTCCTATCCTGCACACACTGTCTGGACCCGCTTCCATGAACATCGCGTTCTGAATGCGGCGCTGGCCCGCGATACCACCCGTCGCAGTCGTTACCTGCCTCCCGAGTGCCGATGTTTGGCTATGACCGCCCCGGCGGTTTGATCGCTCCAGCAGCCCCTGCGTCCCATGAGGCGCATGCCGCTGGCGCTGCAGTTCCCTTCCGACGTCGTTCGTCGATGGCCTCACGGCTCGCTTGCCTGGAGCGTGTTCCTTCCGCTCTCGCGCACTGGACGCGCTACGCGTCACGCTTTCCCCCTGACAGGTTCAGCGGGGAGGGGACCGCATGCCGGTCCACGCTTTAATCAATCCTTCTGCCATAGGGCCACCGTTCGCGGTGCCTTGTTGCGACGTGGCCGTAGAAGCCACGGCCAACCTGGTACGTATGGCAATCACGAAGCGGCCCGGTGGAAGGGCTGGTGGATAACCGTGAGGAAGGAGGGTTCTTGTGCTGTGCGCCGAGATGGCCGGCACGCCCATGACCTTGCCCCGCAATGCGCGGCACTGTCCGTTCAAGAAACGGAGATAGCGAGAGACGGTGAAACCCACTCCGCTATCGCATCAGCATTTTTAAGACACCACGCTTCACCGCAAACATCGTTATCCGAGCACGGCGCCGCAATGGGGGCGGCACCGTGGTGGGTGGTTTCCCCAGGACCGTCGGCGCAAGGGCCGGCGCGGCGGTCCGCATGACACTGGCCGCAATGAGGCGTGCGCTGGCAGTGGTGTGCGTCGTTCGCTGCAAAGACCTTGTTCGTCGTCCCGGTTCCGGCCGGGCGCTCGGCTGCCGCATGCGCGCGCTGATCGTATGGGCGCGGGAGAGGTCAGGACAAGGCATGACAACGTGGGAGAACGCAATGGGGGAGCAGTACTGGAAGAAGGAACTGGCACAGATCATCGATCAGCACAATGAGCGGCATGCGGTGCGTAGCAAGGTCATCGCATATGCGACGCGCGACGCGCGCAGGCAGGGGCTTTTCCGCATCTTCGTGCTCTTGCAGCAGCTGGGATTTCGGACCCGGCCGCGTAATCTGTCGTCGCGCCATATCGACGCGCTCATGGCCTACTGGACGGCGCAGCCGCTGCCGGCGGGCGGGCAGGGGACGCACCGCATCGCGCCGCAACTGGCTAAGCCCTTCAGCGCGGCCTATATCCAGCAACAGTTGAGTTTCCTGCGCGTCTACGCGCAGTGGATCGGCAAGGCCGGCCTGGTGCAGGGCACGGCGCACTATGCGAAAGACCCCAAGCTGGTGGCGCGCAGCTATAGCGCCACGCGCGACCGCAGCTGGGAAGCGAACGGTGTGGACGTGGACGCGATGATCGCACGCGTAAGCGCCATCGACCGGCATGTGGGCACGCAACTGCGTCTGATGATGGCCTTCGGCTTGCGGCGCAAAGAAGCGGTGATGTTCTGCCCGGACGCAGCCGAGGTGCCGGCCTACGCGCTGCCGGCCGGCCATCGGGTGGGGGAACGCTATGTCAGCTTCCTGACCATTGAACGCGGCACCAAGGGCGGCCGCTTGCGCTATGCGGCGGTGCGTACCCCGGTGCAACAGTACGCGCTGGACGAGGCCCGGGCGCTGGTGCGCAGCAAGCACGGCCACATCGGCCGTCCCGGCCTGACCCTCAAGCAGTCGCTCGACCTGTTCTCCAACGTGGTGCGCCAGGTGGGTCTGACGAGAAAGCAGTTGGGCGTCACCCCGCACGGGCTGCGCCACCAGTTCGCCGGTGATCTGTTCTTCGATATCGCGCAGGTGAAAGCGCCGGTGCAGGGCGGCGAACCTCAGGTCGACGCCGACGCGCTCAAGGAAGCCTACCGGCAGGTGGCCGAGCAGCTGGGCCACCATCGTCCGCAGATCAGCAATGCCTATCTCGGCTCGCCCCGTGGCGTGTCGCAGCAACCGCTCGATCAAGCGCATCAGGAGGCGCCATGATACCGAAGCCTTCTCGGCGGCCGGAACCGCCTGTCGCACCCGCTGCAGCATTGGCGCCGGCACAACCGGTGACGGCGCCATCGGCGCGGCGCCCGCCCCGCGCTACGCGCCAGATCGTCGGTGCACCGCAACCTGGTCCGATGGCCATGCTGGCCCGGTGGGTGATCCGCCTCGCTTCGCGCCTGTGTAACGCCTGGCGTCTGGCGCAACGGCCCTTGCATCGCCACCATGTGCGGGTCGCCAGGCGCATCTTGCGCAAGGTGCGCGGCTTTACCGGGGCGGGTAGGGTGCCGCGCTGCCTGTGCTACTTGCGCCAGGTCGACCCCTTGGTGTTTGAGGAGGTGGTGCTCTCGGCGCTGGAGGATGCGGGCCTGTTCGTGTTGCGCAACCGGCGCTATAGCGGCGATGGCGGGATCGATGGCGTGGTCTGGCTGCCGAAGCTGGGCTGGTATGCGCTGCAGGTCAAGCGCTACCGTGCCCATGTGCGGGAACAGCATGTTGGGCAGTTTGCGCTGGTGATCCGGCAGCAGGGCTATGACGGCGGTCTGTTCGTGCATACGGGCAAGAGCGGTGCGGCCGTGTATGGTCATCTCGGCGCGGGCGGGATAAGATTACTGAGCGGAGAATCCTTGGTGCGTCTGGTGCTGCGCGCCCCATCTAACACGCAGGGGGAGCATGATGGTGTTTTTGAATGATCCGATCGTGTCGGGCTGCCACGGTGCGACCTATACGGTCATCGCCCGTAGTGGCCAGCGTGGCACCGAGTTTGCCGATCCACGGCAGGCCGCCGATGCGTTTTACAAGGCATGTGCGCAGGACCGGCCGTTCGTGCTGCGCAACCAGGCCAATACGTCCTCCATTGTTGCGGCCACGCGCGCTGGAAGGAAATCCCTTCTTCCCTACGGCAAAGAGCGCGGTGACTTTCAGGTCGCCTATGAACAGTTGCTGGGCCAGGCGCAGGATCTACCGCCAGAGCGCGGGGTCGCCAACCAGGTGCCCTGAACCGTTGTGTCGCGAGAACGCCACATCCAGGAATGTTCTACCACCCTCGCTCTCCAGCTTTCCGGGCATGTTCAGGTTGTACTGGTGGCCTGCCTGGCTTGTTGCCCATGTTCAGTGGTGTTGTGGTTAACGGTGAGAATGTCGATGCCAATCTCGCATACCATGGTTCAAACCGGCATCCACCAGCGGCGTGTGGTGTCTAACGCTCAAGGGGGCTGATATGCACAATTCGCTGAAACGATGGATGATCTCCTACAGACAGTCTGATGGCCAGGTGATTCGCTTTGAGAGTGTGCAAAGGAAGTGCCCGTCTAAAGTCGATTTGGCGAAGTTGATTTTGCTCCGCAATGAAGAGGAGTATTGCGCCGCAGAGGGGTGGCCCGGAGCCCGACCGGAAGACCTGGCGGAGCAGTTCTTCATCTTGAACCAGATCATTGAGCTGCAGGTGGTGGCAAGCGGCAACGATGCTACGCTATCTCAGCCGCGTCGGCCCGATTGACGGCGGCCCGATGGCCGCGCTGCCCAAGCCATTACGCCAGCGCGCCGGTCGCGATGCGGGTGGCCGCCGCGATGATGTCCTGATGGCTTATCCAGACTGGCCGACGGGTTGCCGCAGAATGATCTTGCGCTGCGCGGGAGCGACGCGGCGCCAATCGTTGAGATAGATTTCGTGATAGGGCCCCGCTGGCGCCAGCCCCTCCTGCGGCAGATACGCGCCGTAGAGTTGCGCCAGGAGCGCCGGGAGGTCGGCTGTTGGGCCGACATGCAGGATCTGCACGCACGTCCCCTCGGCGATGGCTTCCCAGCGCGGGGCCGCTGCCTCGCCCAGCTCGCCGCGCATGTCGCTGACGGATGCCGCCAGACGCTGCCTGTCGGCCCACACCGGCAGGGTGATTTGCGCGCGCCAGTGCCACTTTTCCCGATGGCCGGCGGCAAAGTCGCGCATGTCGTCGGCCCAGTAGAGCAGTTCTACCGGCGGCTCGACAAACGACTTTCCCATACGCTTGCGCGCTTCACGCCGTATGGGATAGATGGCCGTGTAAAGCGTTTTTACGACCGCCGCGACGGATGGCTGTTCAGGTGGCCCTTCGCCATCGAGAACCGCGAACGGGAGTGTGGGCACATCAACGACGCTGAAATGGCCTGTCGGGGGCGCATACAGCGCGCCGAGCATGGCGCGGTTTTCTGTCAGGTCAATCATTGCTGTGTCGGCCATGGCTTGTTCCTCATATAGTCCAAAGTGGTGGTGATCCAAGTGTGCTCCGCGGCCAGTTGGGTGGCTGAAAAATCAAACAGGAGTTCGATATGGTCGGGCATCGGCTGGCGCTGCCGGCGCAGACCTTCGAGCCGTTCAACCTCCGCGCTGACCGAAGACAGGCGCGCGGCCAACGCATCGAGCGCCGCCTTGCGCGACAAGATGGGCCAGTGGACCATGCCCAGCAGGAGCGAAGAAAAGGTGGGGCGATAGGCGCCAAGGGCGGCGAGGGTCTGTTCAAGCAGCACCTCGCGGCCTGCCGCCGTGATCGAGAATGTCTTTCGCGCTTTCGCGTTGATAGGCGCTTCGGCCAGAACCAGTCCGCCTTTCTCCAGTTTCCCCAGCACGAAATAGATCGAGGAGAAGGCGACCTGTGTCCACTCGCGCATGCCCCGTGTGTCGATGTTCTGTTCCAGCTCATAGCCGTGGCGAGGCATCTCGGCGACGAGACCCAGTAGCAGGAGTTCGGAATCGGTGATGTGCATCATGCCCATATTCTGGCACTAGAATATATATCCAGACGCGTCCAATTCAGTTGCCTTCCTGAATCGTTGCACTGCTTGGGATGTGTCGGATCGCTGGCTGTTTCGGGAAAGCCATTCCTGCCCGCAGCCGTCAATGGTGAGACAGGCGGCACGCGCGAAGGGGCGGCTGGCGTGTTGGACGGCGTCCGCACCGTGCCATGGCGGTAGCAGGACGGGGTATCCGAACGAATGCCGATAATCGCGTCGTTTCCTGAGCGGGGTCGTCGCGATGGCTGCCCGGCCTATCGCACGAGGTAGTCTGCCTTGTTCTTGCCGGCAAGCCATTTGGGCATGCGACCGAGGCCATGCCAGATTTCACCCGCCGCATTCCGGTACTGGACGGTTGGACGCCTGCGGCGTGTGCCAGAGGATGGCATGCCAACGTCCAGATCGGCGGCTTGCAAACCGTGCGCGCGCATGATGTCCAGAATCTGCTCCCGTGCGCGGGCAATGTCCACCTGCCTGGCGGCGTCGGCCAGGCGCCGCAGGCGTGCGATTTCCTCTTGATATTGCTGATAGGTCGTCATACTGTTTGCTCCTCTGATGGGTGAGCATGGCTTCTGCATGATAGATCGGGTTGCAGTGCATGCAACATGAAGACGTCTACTTGTCACGTCGCTGCCCGGTGTCGTATTCATGGGGCATTGCCTTCCAGTTGTGTGCGGGTGGTCTTCTTCAGGTCAAGCGGTGCCGGCAGACAGCGCCCGTCAGCGCTTTTCCCAGCATGTCGCGATTCCCCCGCCCACCGGTCACAATGCAGACTGTGTCACGGTGCGGTTGCGCCTGTCCAGCGCGCTCTGGCCTTGACCCTGGCTGCGCAAACGGTGCCACGGCCAGGCCATGGTGCGGACCCGACATCGCAGATGGGGCCGCCCAGAGAGCGCCAGGAGGATAAGCACCGCTGCCGGGATGGTGGCCTGTTATAAATTTCAACTTGAAAGTGATCGAATCATTACGCATCATGGGTAAGACAGCAAGGCGAGGGGAAGGAGGTCGATGATGGCGAACGGTACATGGCGGCAATTAGGTAGTGCGGTGGTCAATACGTCGAAAATATCCGCCATTCGACATGCTAGCCGCGAGGGCGCGGGTTACCGGTTTTCTCTGCTATTTGATGCGATGGAACTGGATGTCCCCTTTGTCTCGGAAAGCGAAGCGATGGCGCTGCTCGATGGTTTTGGGGTCAGCTGGAGTGCATTCCTGCAACGCAATGAAGCCAATGCCAGGGTGGCACCTTTTCGGCTGGATGCGCCGGCGGAGCAGTTGTGATGCCCACCGGTGTGTCGTGCCGCTGGGCGGCAAGGTCAGCGGCAGACGCGAACCATGGATTGTCAGTGACCAGACCCGAGCCAACCCTGCTGGCGGCAATACGATTCCCGTGAACGCGAAGGGGAGGCGATCTTGTATTGGTGTGCGGCTGATGCAAGAATGAAGACGCTGACTGTGAGAATCGCTCTCACATTGCTCCTGTGCCTTGCCATCGCGGCATGTGCGCAGGATCCTTCGGTGACATCACCGTAGGCGTTGCGGTCGTTACCCGTCCTTGAGAAGACCGGCGCTGCATGCCGGTCATGTCGCCCCTGGCGACTGTAGCAAGTCTGACGCCGGTCAGACGTGATCGGGATAGGCGTGTTCGATGGCCTGTTTCGTGGGAAGCCCTCGCTTTTTTCGCTTCTACAGATTGCGGCCCAGGTTCTGATGAACCTCGCGGCCGCCCTTGCGCAGCTCGCTACGCATCCACCCTATGGCGCCGCCACCTGGCGCCGTATTCGCGGGGACATCGGCTTCCCCGCAATGGGGAAGAGGTGTCTCCATTTTTATTAAGGAGAACCACCATGTCGCAAGCGATCAACGTAGCAACAGTACCCACGGCACCGTGCATGCTGGTCGGTGGACGGAAAAGGCGCCCTGGCCTGCGCCGTCGCGTGTCGGCCCTGGTGCGGTCCTGGTCGGACAGTGTCGGCAGGCACTGCCGGTCAATCCGCCGTGCCAGCGCTGTGGCGCGCCACCCCATGGCGATGGGCCAACTGCCGCGCCAGCGCGCTGCCTTGTTGGCCGCGCCCCGTCGTCAGCCTTGCAAGGCGGCCAGCCTCTGGGGCTGGACGGTACAAGCGGAAGGAGCATCATCATGAACGCTGTGGAAGGACAAACGAACCGTGCTGCGCCGGAGGAACCCGAGGGCGAGGTGTGTTATCGGGACGTCTGCCCGAAATGCCCCAGCACCGACGCGCACTACCGCTGCTGGGAGGAGCGGGACGAGCAGTACATGTACCTGCATTGGCGGGTGTTCTGCCGCGACTGCGGGCATATGAATAGTGGTCTGCATACCACCGAGCGTGATGATGTTAAGTCCCATCCGATGCGCAAGGGGCAGGTTTCCTGAGCGGGAAAGGATGGCTGTGCAATGAATGGCAATGCGGCGGGAACAGACGGTTCCCGCTTCGGGGACGGATGCTCCCGCGTTTCTTTTGGGAGAACATCATGGACAGAGAAAATAGTGCCCGTGGCACGAAACGGGAACGGCATACCGACCGCGACGAAGCACGGGTGTGGGGTGAATTCTACCGGCGGGTGGCTGATCCGGCCACGGCGGCCGAGTTGATCACCTACCTGGATCAGGATGAAGCGGCGAAAGCCCGGCACCCGGGCCTGTACCTGCGCTGCCGCCAGACGCTGCGGCGGGAGAAGGCCCGTATTGCACGGGCGCGCAGGATGGGGTTTCTGGTGCGCGCGTTGCTGCATGGCGTGTTTGTCGTGCCGTGTGCATGGCTACGCAAGGCGGTCCGCTTTTGCGGTGTGGCCGGGGAAGCCTGCGTTGCACCGGACGCGGAACCGGCCGTCGGCCAGTTGAGCAAGATCCGGCGCAGCGGCAGCGCTGACCGGAATGGCGCCGCCATGCCGGCGCAAGAGAAGGGCGCCGCGCGACGCAGCAAGGCCGGTTAAGCGCTGGCCTGGATGGATGCCATGCAGCTCGCCAGGGCTTCGTCGATCAGACGATGCAACTGGCGGGTCTGCGGCGAGTGGCCCCAGTAATGGCGCTTGCAGCGCCGGATGTAGGCATCGAGGTCGTCCAGCGTCTTGATCCCCACCGGTTCGATATCGGTGAGGTAGGTGAAGTAGGCGATCTCCCGCGATGTCAGTCGAATGTGTTGTCCCAATCTCAGCATAGTCCTGTGCCGTGCTGGCACCCTCCCAGGTCGTGTGCGCCGCCTACGCCAGTGCCTGCGGCAGCGCAAACGGTTGGCAATCATGATAGGCATGAAATTGGGCCTGTTCAACTGCCGGTACGGCGCTGCGGCACGCATCAGTGGTGAGGGAGGCGGGCAATGGCAAGTGTGGGGAACGGGATACTGCTTGTGCTGTTGGAGGATGAAATGAAACGAAATCTGATGGACGTGGCCGGTGCAGTCGCTGCCGGTGGCGCTCACGAGTGTGGCGCCGACCCCCAGGTCGTGCGCCTGGAAGCGATGCGCCCTGGTCAATGCCTGCGTGCACGCGACGGTACGCCGTTTATCCGCACGGACCGTACCTGTATCTGCTTTTGCAATCTGGTCACGGGGCGCATGTGTTCGGCCAAGGATATCTGCTACCGCTATGGCGGTGTCGATGAAACCGGGCCAGGGCCAACCGCGCTGGCGCACCTTCGGTGCGTTGTGGATGAAGTGATCGGGAGGGCGTGATGGAGGAGATAGAGATGGCCGAGGGGCAGGCGGATGTGGTGGGATTGGAGCGGGCGCGGTTGGCGTATCACCCGCTTTGCCTGGACACCGTGGCGGCGCTCGAACAGGCATTTGACCGTCTGTACCGCAGTGGCTACGCGGCGTTTGTTGCCGGCAGGCAGACAATGCCGGCGCCGCTGGCGGCCAACAGGATGGCGGCCAGCATGTGGGAGACAGGCTATCAGTGCGCGCGCTGCGATGCGGCGAGGACGGTATACCGCTAAGGGACGGCGCCGAAGGCGTCTAGAGAAAACCCAGGCGCACGCTGTGTGTCCGATATTGCCGCGTCATCGGGGGAATGCCGGGCCGCAATCAGAAAAGCGCAAGCGGGCAGGTAAGTGTCGGAAACGCGCCAAGACGCAGTCGATATGGCGCGCGCGGGATGTTTGGTGTACGTGGAGACGACTCTGTGGAGTCGTCTCATTTTTTGGCCGCGGCCTGCGTGGCGCGTTGCAGGGCAATGCCATGGTATGGCGTAGCTTCACCTCATGACATCCTTACTCCCGCTCATTTTGTGGCATGGGAAGGTCGGGTACACAGTACCCAGTGCTAGGAACGCAGTTCTTGCAGGATGATGGTTGCGGCGCGTTCGGCTTCCGCTTCAGCGGCGTGCTGATCCATAAGGACAAGGTCTGCCGACACGCGCCGCTTAGGATAGATATGCGTCATATGCATCGGATTGACGGAAGGCGCGAAGATGGAAACGTACGCCCCCCATTGCTCGCTGCCTTCCAGTAATTCGCCAGTGAACTCGACCTCATAGCCATCAATATTTCTGGACGGCATCGTTATCCTCCAAATGGGGTAAGTGCGCCATCTTGCGCAGCAAATGACATAGGACGACAGAAACATTGTCCTGCATATGCCTCGCCGTCGCCGGCCACATCGTTCCTCCATTATGCCCCTGGAAAACGGGTGGACGCTAAACCAAGGGGAAGGCGGCTAGCGTTCCCACGGTGTAGGAACAGGACTGGAGCCGGCTATCAGCTTGTCTGATGCCACACGCTCGATGTCGCAAGACGGGGTCGTGGTGCCTAGGCCACACCGTCGTACAGCGGTAGCCAACGATAAAGCGGGCCATCTGCTCCGCGTGCGGCAGTAGATGTCCTGCGCTATGGCACAAAAAAACTTGACGCCAACCCTTTTTTGGAAGGGGAAATCGGTGATCCGTGGCCTTGTAGCGGCTTGACGTTCATGGCCACAAAACGGGCGGCCACGGGGTGATGACCACGCATGTGACGATGTGTGAGTTTTTGAGAAACAATTTTTGCCATACTCGGCATTGTTCTCACGCATGTTGACATGAAGCGAAAGTAACGGAGGCTACTCATGGGATCGTGGCTGGGCTGTTGCTTGCTGGCTGGCATACTGGTGGCCACCGCCAGTCACGCGGGCGAACCCGGTGTCAGCGACACGCAGATCCGCCTGGGCATGGTCAATGCGCAGAGCGGTGCGGCCTCAGGCCTGGGGCGATCCATGCTGGAGGGGGCCACCGCGGTCTTTGAGGACGTCAATCACCGTGGTGGTGTCCATGGCCGGCGCATCGAGTTGGTCGTCGCCGACGATGGCTACGACCCCGACCGGGCCGTCGACCAAACCCTCAAGATGATCGAGCAGGAGCAGGTGTTTTCCTTGTTTGGCTATGTGGGGACGCCCACCACTAACGCCGTCATTCCCATCGTCCAGGAAATGAAGGTGCCCCTGGTTGGGGCGTTTACGGGTGCGATGGCCTTGCGCCAGCCAGTGGTTCGAGAAATCATCAACTTCCGCGCCAGTTATGACGACGAGACGGACGCGCTGGTGCACTATTTCGTCAGCCGCGGCGTCAAGCGCTTTGGCGTCATGTACCAGGATGACGGCTTCGGTCAGGCCGTGCTGGGCGGCACCGAACGGGCGTTACAGCGGCGTTCCCTTGCACTGGTGGCCAAGGGATCCTTCCAGCGTGGCACGACGGCGGTCAAAGCCGCGCTGGCGGCCTTGATTGGCAAACAGCTGGAGGTGGTGGTGATGGTCGGACCGTACACGCCGGTGGCGGCGTTTGTGCGCGAGGCGAACCAAGCGGGATTGAACGCCCGCCTGGCGACGGTTTCCTTCGTCGGTACCGACAGCTTGCTCCAACTGCTGGGAACCGAAGGCAACGGCATACTGATCTCCCAAGTAGTCCCGCTGCCCGATGATCGCACCCTTCCCATCGCTGACGACTGCGCCGCCGTATTGGCCAAGCAGGTGCCAGATGCCCGGCTCTCCTTTGTCAATTTTGAGGGGTGTATTGCCGCCAGGGCGATGGTGGCGGCGCTGCTGCAGGCCGGGGCCGGGTTGACGCGCGAGCGCTTGCTCCAGAGCTTTGAAGCGTTCGACCGGTTCGATATCGGCGGCCTGCAACTGACGCTGCGCCCGGACAATCACCAGGCGTCGACGGCCGTGTTCCTGACCCGCATTGTCGATGGCAAGATTGTTCCCGTCGGGGTGGCACCTCGTGACAAGTAGTCTTTTGCATACAGGGCCGGCGCTGGCCTGCGGGCCACTGCTCTTGCGTTGGAGTGTCTGGTGAAAATCAAGACCAAGCTGGTCACCAGTACCGCCATCCTGTTGGCAGGGGTGGCGGTGATGGCGGCGGCCAGCTTGTTGGTGGTCAAGAGCATCGAGGCCCACGTCTACCGTCTGACCGGGCAGACCGTGCCCTTGCATACGGATGCGCTACGCCTGCGCTACGCGGTGCAGGAGATGGCATCGGATTTTTTTGAACTCGGCAAGGCCGAGAACATGGAGCAATTGGCGCAGGTGTCAGGGCAGATTGCGACCAATCTGAACATCGCCGAAACCATCAGCAACCGCTTGCAGCAGCGGGGCGAACGCGATACGCCGCGCTACCACATCGCTTTCGCGCAGGAATACCGCACCATGCGCCAAGTGGTCCAGCGACGCCTGGCCAATGTGGCCGACTATAAGGAGCAGGCCGCCGCCATTCGCCAGGTACTCGGGCGGATCGAACGATCTGCCCAATCGGCACGCCGCCAAATACGCCAGGTCGACGCCCAGGCCCAGGCCGCCGCCGCCGAAGTGCAGCAGGAGAGCCAGCGCTTGAACCAGCGCGCCCTGTACCTGGCCGAGCTGCGCAAGAGCATCCAGGACATGCGCATTGCCATGGCCGAGAGCGATGCGGTGAAAAACCGCTACCGGATCGCGCCCTTGCGCGAACGCCTGGCTGCGGCGGTGGCGCATCTGTCCGACGAGAAGCCGAGCAATGTCGGCGACGTTGAGCAAGCGCTGCGGGTGTCGTTGCGCGATACGGCGCGCACGCTGCTGGCCCCCCATACCGGTCTGTTGGCGCTACGGGCTGATCTGTTTGCCAACAATGCGTTGGAGCCGGCCTATCTCGCGCTCCGCCAGCAGCTTGCCGGTGCACTGGCAGCGGCCAATCGGCGCTTGGCCGAGGAGCGCGATCCCATCGAATTGCAGCTGGCGGTCGGGCGCGACAGGCTGGCGGCGGCCAGCCGCTACATGCAAATATCGGCCCGTATCGAAGACGCCAGCGGGGAAATCAACCTCGCTGTCAATACCATCAACATTGATGTCGGCGAAGTCATGCTCAGTGATGCCGCCCCCGCGGTCGCAGCGCTGCAGCGGGACATGGCGTACCGGCTTGATGCCGTGCACCGCGACGTGGCGGCAATGCAGACGCTGTTGCGTAGTCTCGGGCAAAACGGCTTGCTGACCGAGACGGCGGCCATCGAGCGATTCCTGGACACGGCGCAGCACGCGGTCGCACAGTTTGTCCGCGCCAAGAGCGCGGTGTTGGCAAGCCAGAGCGCGCTGGACAAGGCCATTGAACACGTGCGCGCTTTCGAGCGGCAACAGGTCGCCTATACGGAGCAGCAGGTCGCGGGTATCAGCCAGGAGCAAAACAATGCGGTGGCTGACGTCCTGGAGCGGGTTCGGCACTCCTTCGTGCTGATCCTCGGGATCGCGTTGGCGCTTCTCTTGGCCGGTGTCGTGGCGACGGGCTTGATCGGACTCTCGATTGCCAGGCCGCTGGCACGCCTGTCCGAGGCCATCGCGCACATTCGCGGTGGCCAGGATTTGTCGGTGCGCGTCCGACAACACGGCCACGATGAGCTGGGCGTGCTGATCAATGGCTTCAATGGCATGCTGGACAACGTTGAGCAGCGCGATATCGCGCTCCAGCAAGCCAAGGCCGAGGCCGATGCGGCCAACCGTGCCAAGTCGGACTTTCTGGCCAAGATGAGCCACGAAATACGCACACCCATGAACGGTGTGCTGGGCATGACGGAGCTGTTGCAGCGTACCGAGCTCAACCCCAGGCAGCAGCGCTTCGTCCAGACCGTGCACCGTTCGGGGGAAAGCCTGCTGAGCATCATCGACGATATCCTGGACTTCTCCAAGATTGAAGCGGGGAAACTGGTGCTGGAACAGATTGCCTTTGACTTACGCCAGCTCGTTGACGACGTCGTGGCGCTGTTTGCCGATGGCATTCAGCGCAAGGGCATCGAATTCACCTGCCGCATGGCCGCCGATGTGCCGCAGCATGTGCGCGGTGACCCGGTGCGCCTGCGCCAGATCCTGACCAACCTGCTCAATAACGCCACCAAATTCACCGAACGCGGCGAGATTGCCGTGGCAGTCGATTGCGCCGGCACGGGGCGCATCTGCCTGCAAGTGTCCGACACCGGCATCGGCATGACGGCGCAAGCGGCGGCGGCGGTTTTCGAGCCTTTCCGCCAGGCCGACAGTACCACCTCCCGCAAGTACGGCGGCACGGGGTTGGGTCTGGCCATCATCAAGCAATTGGCGGAGATGATGGGCGGCGCCATCGCCCTCACATCGGAGCCGGGGCGTGGCTCGACCTTTGCGGTGACGGTCGCCCTGGAGGCGGAGCCGCCGCCGGCGGTCCCGGTAGGGGAGATGCGCACCGCCTTCGGTGGCGTGAATGTGCTGATCGTGGACGATAACGCGACGAACCGGGAGATCCTGCTGCAGCATGCGATCGGCTGGCAGATGGCGGCCAGCAGCGCTGCCGACGGGGCGCAGGCTCTGGCCCTGCTGCGCATGGCGCAGCTAAGCGGACGATCCTTTGACCTGGCGATCGTCGATATGCGGATGCCGGTCATGGATGGCACGGAGCTGGTGCGGGTGATGAAGGCTGATGCCAGCTTGGCCGCGCTGAAAATCATCATGCTCAGTTCACTCGACGCCTCGGCCGATCTGCGCCAGGTGCTGGCCTTGGGGGCGGATTGTTGCCTGACCAAACCGGTGCGGCTGCACGAACTGCAACACTGTATTGAGATGGTCATGGGCATTGCAGCGCCATTGCCGCAACCGGCGCCTACGCCCGCGCCCGAGCGGGAGCACCAGCAGGACGTACGTTTGCTGTTGGTGGAGGACAATGCCATCAACCAGGAGATTGCCTTGGCCATGCTGGAGGAAACGGGGTATTGCGTGACGCTGGCCGACAACGGGCGGCACGCGCTGGCGCTCTGGCAGCATCAGGAATTTGACGTGATCCTGATGGATTGCCAGATGCCCGAGATGGATGGTTTTGAGGCGACTGGCCGCTTGCGCCAGCGGGAAGCCGAGCTTGGCCGGCCCCGCACGCCAGTCATCGCGTTGACGGCCAATGCTATCCTGGGCGACCGTGAACAATGCCTGAACGCAGGCATGGACGATTACATCGCCAAGCCCTATACCCGCGCGGCCCTGCTGGCATGCTTGTCGCGCTGGTCCCTTGCGCCTGCCGCTGCGGCGCCCGAGGCTGGTGCGCCGGCGGTGCCTACCGGTGTGCCGGCGCATCCCGCCGTCGCGGCCGAGTCGGCCCCCATTCTCGACCAGGCGGCGCTGCAAAAACTGCGCGCGATGCGCCGCCCCGGCCGTCCCGATGTGCTCGCCCGCATCATCGATCTGTTTTACAGTGACGCGCCGCGCCTGGTCGGGCAATTGCAGGTGGCGGCCGAGGCCAGCGACACGGAGGCGTTGCGGCTGGCCGCGCATACGCTCAAATCGAGCTGCGCCAACGTGGGCGCGCTGGGCTTGTCGGGAACCTGCCGGGACATCGAACAGTACGCGCGTGGCAATGACGTGGACAGCGCGCTGGCGCGCCTGCGAGGCGTCCAGGAAGAACTCGACCGGGTACTTGCCGCCCTGGCGATTGAAAGGGAAACGCTATGACATCACAAGCCTTGCCGCAGCCCCTGGTACTGGTGGTCGATGACGACGCCATGACCCGCATCTTGGTGACTGAAGCGTTGGAGCCGGAGGGGTTCCGACTGGCGGAGGCGGTCAGCGGAGAGGAGGCCATCACCAGCTTCCAATACGGAGCGCCTGATCTGATTTTGCTCGACGTCACCATGCCCGGCATGAGTGGTTTTGAATGTTGTGAGCAGTTGCGGAGGCTGCCGGGTGGGGCGCACGTTCCCATTGTGGTTCTGACCAGCAACGATGATGACGCGTCCATCGGGCAGGCATTGGCGGCGGGCGCCAGCGACTTCATTGCCAAACCCATGCAGTGGCGCTTGCTGGCGCACCGGATGCGCTATTTGCTGCGCGCGAGCAGGGCATTGGCGGAACTGACCCGCGTCCAGGAGAGCCTCAGCCACGCGCAAGCACTGGCCCGCCTGGGCAATTGGGAATACCGTATCGATACCGGTGCGGGCTATTGGTCGCCCCAATTGCTGCGCATCCTGGGCGTGGCGCCCGATACCAGCCCCGCCAGTTTCGACCGTCTGCTGGCGTGCTTGCCGGAAGACCAGCGGCCGCAGCTGCTCGATGCCTTCATGGGCTTGCACGCCGGCGCCGGCAGCTATGGCTTGGAGCACCGGGTGCTGCAGCCCGACGGGGAAACACGCATCGTCTTCCATCAGGCCGAGGCGGTATATGAAAGCGGGCGTCTCGCGCTGATCCGGGGAACGGTGCAGGACATTACCGAGCGCAAGCAGCAGGAATTGCGCATCGAGTACCTGGCCAACCATGACGCCTTGACCGGTCTGCCCAATCGCAACCTGCTGCATGACCGTATCAGCCAGGCCATTGCCCGTACCCGGCGCACGGGACTGCACCTGGCCACGCTGGTATTGGACCTGGACCGTTTTAAGTTCGTCAACGACAGCTATGGCCATCCCGTCGGCGATGCGCTATTGCAGGCTGTGTCCAGCCGGCTCAAGATGGCCGTGCGCGAAGGCGATACGGTGGCCCGCCTGGGGGGCGATGAATTTGTGGTCCTGCTGGCCGACCTGGTCGATACGCGCACAGCCGAGGACGTGGTGCAAAAGGTGCTGTCCATGTTCATCGAGCCCTTCCTGTTGGGTGAACACTCCCTGCATATCAGCACCAGCATCGGCGTCAGCGAGTTTCCCGCCGATGGGGATACCGGTGAAATACTGCTCAAGACGGCCGATGCGGCGCTGTACAGCGCCAAGGACAAGGGCCGCAACTGCTATCAGTTCTATCATCCCAAGATGGGGGTGCTGATGGAGGAGCGCGCCGATATCGAGCATGCCTTGCACCAGGCGCTGGCGCGTGGCGAACTGGAACTGCATTACCAGCCCAAGGTCGATCTCAATGGCGGACAAATCTACGGGATGGAGGCGCTGCTGCGCTGGCGCCGGCCGGACATTGGCCAAGTGCCGCCGGACCGCTTCATTCCCTTGGCCGAGGAGACGGGCCTGATTATTCCGATTGGCGAGTGGGTGTTGCGCACGGCGTGTGCGCAACTGCACGCCTGGCATGGCGGTGGCTTTCCGCATTTGACCATGGCTGTCAACGTCTCGGCGCGGCAATTTCGCCAGATGAACATGCCGGACCTGGTGCGCGCGGTGCTGGCCGATAGCGGCGTGCCGGCCCAATGCCTGGAGCTGGAGCTGACCGAGAGCCTGCTGATGCAAAACCAGGAGCTGGTGGTGCGGGATTTGAAGCAATTGAAGGAAATCGGGGTGACGCTGTCGCTGGATGATTTTGGGACGGGCTACTCCAGCCTATCGTATCTGAAGCAATTTCCAATCGATGTGGTCAAAATCGACCAGTCCTTCATCCGGGACGTGACCGATAGCGTCGATGGGGCTTCGCTGACCAAGTCGATCATCGCGATGGCCAAGTCCCTGAACATGACCACGATTGCCGAGGGGGTGGAAACGCAGGGCCAGTTGGGCTTTCTCAACACCCACCGCTGCGATGCGATTCAGGGGTACTACTTTAGCCGCCCATTGGCCGGCAGCGAGATGGGGATGCTGCTGCAGGCCGGCACGCAGTTGCCGCCTGATAGCTGCCATGCCGAGCCACGGCAGCGGGTATTGCTGCTGGTCGACGACGAGCAGAACGTGCTGTCGGCATTGCAGCGGGCGCTGCGCGGCGAAGGCTATCGGATACTTTGCGCCGGTACGGGACAGGAAGCGCTGGAATTGCTGGCCATTCATCCTGTGGGGGTAATCGTGTCGGATGCGCGGATGCCGGAAATGGCCGGCACCGAGCTGCTGCGCCGTGTCAAAGGGCTGCATCCGGAAATCGTCCGTATCATGCTCTCCGGGTATACCGAGTTGTCTTCGGTGACCGAGGCCATCAATGAAGGGGCGGTCTACAAGTTCATCACCAAACCCTGGGATGACAGCCTGCTGCGCGAACACATCCGCGAGTCGTTCCGGCTGCACGAAGCGGGACCACAGCGATTGGACGCAGGGCATGACGGAGCGCCGCGCGTGGCGATGGCCGATGGTGCCGCGTAACTGTGCCGTTCGCTGGTGTGCTCGTGAGGAGAAGGCGTGATGCAGCAGCAGCTTTTCTTTGAAGGTTTGCAGGCGTTGGCCGCCTCGGCCTTTCCCAAGCATTGCAAGACCTGCGGGCGCGTGTTCGCCACGGCGGACGAGTTTATGCTGCAGACGCAGTCGATACGCAAAAGCATGACGGGCTTGAAGGAAGGCTTTGATGACAACAATGTGGCCATCGTCGAGGCCTATCGCAATTGTGTATGCGGCTCCACGCTGATGGACTTTTTTTCGGACCGGCGCGATATCTCTGATGCCGGCTTGCACCGGCGCCAGTTGTTTAACAAGCTGTTGCCGCATTTGCAGCAAAAGGGCATGGAGCGCATTGCGGCGCGGGACTACCTGTTACGGATATTGCGCGGCGGACCTTAATGTGCAAGTCATGGCTTGGGAATGGCGAGAAATGGGGGAACTGCCCGTCCGCATGCCTAGGCGGTGTGCGGGGCGCTTCCAACGACATGCCATCTCCTGGCGCAGGAGATGGCCGGTGCGGCGTCGACGCGCTGACGGCAACAGGGATGCTGCGATGGGGCGCATGCAAACGGGTGAATGCTCACCTCACCGTCAGCGCGCCGTATGATGCGTGCGCGGTGGCGGCAATGCGGTTGCGCGAAACTGACATGTCAATTGATAGCCTTTGGGGAGGGCAGCATCCTGTACTAAAGTACAGCCAATACGTCACCCAGCCACGCGGTGGCCAGTCGGATGTGGGGAGGTTGCGCGCCGATGCGTGACCTGCCGCGCTTTTGGTGTTGGATGCCGGTACGTAGAAAGGTGTGGTGTGCTGTCGCTGACACATACCATGTGCCCGCGCAAATGCGGGCGTTGTTCTCCTCGCACGGATGGGTGTTGCAGCCATGACCCCGATAACGATTCAAACGAGTAAGAAAGTACGAGAGTATCTGGAGCAGCGCATGCCTGCTGAAGAACCTGCGCCAACGAAAGATGATGTGCGGCGTGAGATGGGCTGGGATTTGATTCCGGAGAATTGCCAACCGAGCCTGCAGGATGATGAGTAGTGTCCCAGCGTGGCGGGTGAGCGCTCCTGCTGCGGCAGAGTGCGTCGCGACGAGTTTGCGCGGCGAAACGCGGTGCAGCGCGGCATTGTGTGTTGCAATGGCGTGAGGCAGGATGTTCTTTTCGGCTTGAAAACTTGCACTGCTCAGCGGCGGCTCGCTACTGGGATACGCTGCCCGCTGCATCATCCACCAGAGTGCGATCATATGAACGACGACATGTATCCAGATGCAAAGGTACTCTTTCGCCACCGCAATGGCGACGGTAGCATTGGCGGCGAGATGCTGTGGGCCACCTCGCTTGGCGCTGACCAGTATCGGCTGGAGAGTTTTCCCTATTTCGTGCGCGGCATATCTTGGGGTGACGTCGTGTTGGCGCCATTCGTTGCGCATGACGGCGCGCCCGCTTTCCAGCGCGTGCTGTTGAAGTCCGGGCATGGCACGATCAGTGTGTTTTTCGAGCTGCCCATCATCGATGGCAATCGTTCCGATCAGATCCTGGCGCATTTGGTGCGTCTTGGCTGCCACTACCGCTACGATGGGATGAAGCGAAGGCATGCCGCGATCAGCATTCCGCCGGGCATGGCGGTCAATGCCGTCTGCGGCTACCTGCTCCGGGAAGGGGTAGCGTGGGTCCCGGCCGACCTGGGAAATCGCCATCTCTCGCTTGGCGACAGTGGTCCTGTTGTGTGAAACACGTGCGCCTGCAGCACTTTTTTTGCTGCGGGGCGGCGATCGGCCGGGCACCAAACGCTGTTTCCATGGCCGGACGCTAGCGGGCCACCGGCATGGCGGCGCTGCGCCCTGTCGCCAGATTGCACACGGTGCCATGGCTGCTAAGGCCGCCCGTTGAAAACAGCTCGTAGAGTAGTTGTGCGCCGTAGCGTACCACGAGGTCGTTGATGAACAACCCCTGGCTGGCCAGCGACAGGCGCACGGAACACGATGGGCGGGTATCCTCGACCATGGTGGCGTCGAGCAGTTCCGGATAGCGCTCGGTCACGCAGGGCAACCGCGTGGCATCGGTCTTGCCATGGGACGGTGGTTGGCCCAGTACCACCTGGCCATCGGCCTCGCGGTTGCCGAGATCGAGCCAGTAGCGGTAGTGCTCACCGGAAAAGGCGAAGGCATGCATGGCCCGGCGCGCCGCGCGGCTGTCCACGCAGCTGATCAGAAAGTCGGCGCACCGGTTGCCGTAAGGAGCGGTTCGTTCCCAGGTCGATTCGATGGTGTCGGGCACGGCCTCCCAGTCCAGGCCATAGAAATGGTTCAGGCGCGTGATGGTGAGGACGGCCTTGTGCTGGCCGATATCGGCCGGGCCATACAGCTGCCTGCCCACATTGGCCTCGCTCACGGTGTCCGGGTCGAAGGCTGTCAGGTGCAGTCCATCGGGGTGGCCCAGCGCGCGCATGGCGATATCGAGCCTGGCCAGGCAGCCGGCCATCTGTGCGCCGTTGCCGCCGACACCGGCCAGGTGCACGGTGACGCGCCGTGTCAGCAGAGCCGCGTCGATCCGGTGGGGGCGTTGGTCCACGGCATTATCCTTCACGTCCATCGCCTCGCGCCTGCGCATGGCGTAGGCGCGCTGCCAGCACGCCAAGCGTAGCGTCCAGCGATACCAGCACCCGCTGCGGGAAACGCTGGAAACGGCCATCGAGCTGGGCGCGCCAGAAAGCATGGCTGCCGCCCCGGTAGCGCACCAGTTGCAGCGAGGCGCTGGGGTGGGTGAAGAAGGACGAGAAGAAGGCGCGCTCCCAGGCGGCGATGCGTTCCGTGGTGGTGCCGTTGGGCAGGGCGACATTGCCCCGGCAGATCACACCGTCGCCGTTGACGTTGAAGTAGGGCGCCTGGTAAAGCGTGCTCTCCGGTGTCGGACGGCCTCGGCCTTTGAGTGCCCACACCTGCCAGGCGCTGCTGGACGCGAGGAAGACCAGGCCCGGATGCGGCACCACGGCCCCGGCTTCGCCGATGGTCGCCTCGTCGCTGCGAAAGGCGATGTGGCGCCGCGCGGGCGCGCACCACCAGAGCAAGGCTTCGCCATCGCTATAGAGCACATTGCCCGGCAAAAAACCGTCATGCGCCACGGGCTGCGCCAAGGCGCGCGCCAGCAGCAGGCCGGCGCGCGGCGTCATGGGTTTGCCCGCCAGCAGATGCGCCCGGCCGCCGCGAACGTCGACCGGGTGGATGCTGGCATAGGCCTGGCGCGCGCCGCCTTGCGTGGCGCGGTAAATGAGTACGGCGCAGGACAGCTGCATGCTGCCGGTGTCGCCGGGACGGATGAAGAACGATGCGTCTGGCATGATGACCTCCTATTTGCGAAGTCCTATTCTCGTTCCGCCAGATGCCAGAGCAACTGGTCGAGCAGGCCGATGGCGCGCAGTTGTGGACGCATCCTGCGCAGCCAGGCGCGCATCGCCTCGGGGGCGGCAAGGTCGAACTGGACCTGGCCGATCTGGTCGCAGTAGGTATCCTGCCAGGCCAGCTGGGCATGGTCGTTGGCGATGCGCACGGTGACGTCGTCGTCCCGCCAGCACAGCACGGCTCCATAGCCGGTAAAAGGGGCGTCCGCTTCGGCGCGGTAGTCGGTGGTGGTCGGTGTGGCGTGCAGGGTACGGGCCAGCATGGCGGCGCGCCGCACATAGGGGCAGGGATGCTGCCGGGCGATGTGGGTGAGCTGCCGTAGGGCCAGGCGCTGGCGCCGGTAGCAGAGCGCCCATGGCGGAAAGGCGGCGTCGATGTCCGCGCGCGTCGGGATCTCGCCGCGCAGCGCCGCGCGCGCCGCCTCGTCCTCCTCTTCCGCCAGCAGGGTGGCTTCGTCATCTTCGCCCAGCCAGTAGAGATAAGATGCCTCGTCCAACGCCAGGGCGGGTGTGAAGAGGGGATACACTTGGCCGCCCTTGCATTCCATGATGTCGAGCACCGTCGCGCCCAGCAGGGGGACGCGCGCCTCCAGATAATCGAGTCCCGGCCCGACGGTCCAATGGCAGACATCGTGCGTCGTCCAGCCGATAGCGATGCCCTTGATCGCGCCGGTGTCGGTACAGGTGCTGCCCGCCTGTGCTGCGGGTAGCGTGTGCGGCACAAGCGGCTCGAGCACAAAGCAGGGCGAAAAACACGTCAGCGCACCGGTGTGCTGACGCAGCCAGGCGGTCAGGGCGCGCGCGCAGCCGGTGAGGGCATCGTCGCAGAGCGCAGGCCAGGTGCGCGCCGTGACCGCGCCCGCGTCGAGAAGGAACCGGGCAATGGCCGCCACACGCGCGCGGCCCTGGGCGGGCGCGACCTGTAAGGGGATGGTCGCCGCGAGCAGCGGCAGGGCCAAGGGTGTCAGGCCACGGGCGGTAGGCTTGCCGGTGGCGCGCGATGGCGCGTTGGCCGTTCCCCGTGCCGGGCGGCGTTCAGGCAGGTGGCGCAACATTGGTTCCATTGCTGGGCGCATCGGACACACTCCCTGTGATGTAATGCCCGCTCGGTGGCCGCCGTCGCGCTGTCCACGGTGCCGGCGGCCAGCGCGGCGCTCTGCCGCTGGAATTGTGCGAAACGCACGTCAGCCCTTGGTGCCGACGGCACGCTGGAAGGTGATTTCCTGCACACCGTCCACCACCTCGCCGGCGACGATGTCGGCGCTGACCAGGTCCGGGTACAAGAGGCTATGCAGGTCGCGCACTTCCAGGTCGGACAGGCCGGCGGGCGCGGGCAGGGCGATGCCGTTGTAGCGGTAGCGTTTGGTGATGCTGTTAATGGTGATGCTCATGTGCTCTCTCCTTGTCAGAATAATTCAGGCTGGCGGTTCTTCATCCAGTCGCGGTCGGGGTCGTCGTTGGGGTTCTCCAGCGGCGTCTCGGTCGCCGGTGTTGCTTGCGCCGGGACGGCGCTGCCGACAGTGCTGCTGGTGCTGGCATGGGGACTGGCCGGTGTGCTGCACGCTTTGGCACGGGGTGCAGGTGCTGCCCGCTGGGGCGTCTGCTTCGCCTCTTCCAGCGCTTTGGACGCTGCAGCGGCCTGTTCCAGCAACGGAACCAGTTGGCGGCTGTAACCGGTGAGCGCCGCCACAAAGTCCGCGTCGAATTCGGCCGGTGTCGCCGTCAGGGTCAGGTCGGTGGATAGGGGCGTTTGCGCCCCCGGTTGCGCGCGTGGCATGACGCAGATCGTCATGCGTCCGGTGTCGTGGTCTGCCGTGACCAGCATGGCCAGCCGGGTATGGCGTGTGAGCGCATAGAGTTCGGTAAACAGGCCCATCATTTCCTCCTTCACGCGATCATCGCGGTAAGACCAAGATACCCCCGGGGGAGGCGCCGTCTAGTCGCTGGTGTCAGCCTGCGGCCGCCGCCAGTCCGGACTACGCGATGGCGGCAGGCACACTTAGTCGCTTAAAACAAGGAGGTCGATGTTGACGCATAAAGGTGGTACGCTCTACAAGGCGTCCTGCGACGTGGGATCGGAAAGTGTCAGGCCGCTCTACCTAGGCGCAGGATAGGCTGGCTGCCTGAGAGCAGCGGTGCCTGGCAGGTGGACGCCTTGTTGAACACGATAGAATAGGCCGCGCGGGTAATGATATGAGGAGTTGGTATGAACGATTACATCCTTTTCATGCACAATGATGTTGTGGATTACGCCGTTGCCGATGATGCCAACCGGTGGGAGCAATACATCCTCACGCTTGAGTCATCCGGCCAGTTTGACGGTGGCAGTGCGATCGGGCCTGGGGTGCTGTGCAAGCAGCATGGACGTGACCAGCCGGCGCCTACCGACATCCGGGGCTACATCCGTGTCCGGGCGGACGATGTCGACCAGGCACGGCAATACCTGATCGGCAACCCGACCTACGAGGCTGGCGGTACGGTCGAAATACGCGAACTGCCGCGCACATCGGCCTGATGGGGATGGCGGCTAAACGTGCCAGCGTGTGCTGGGTGGCCGGTGTTGCGTTGATCGTGCTTGGAATGATCGTCGTGCAAATGAACAGTACGCCAGCGGCATTGATGACGCGTTCCGCGCCGTCGGCTGAACCCTCATGATCGTTCGTCTGAATACAGCCGAGAAATGGCGACGAGCCGGCGTGCCTGCCTTGCTGCGCTTACGCCGCGCCGCTGGGTGATCAGCGTTTCCATGCGAGCAGCAGAACGCCGCCTCCCACCATGGCAATGCCGAGCCACTCGCGCAGCGATGGACGTTCCCCGAGAAATAGCGCCGCGAATACGGCCACGAGAACGAGGCTGAACTTGTCCACGGGGGCGACCTGGGTGGCATTGCCGACGCTGAGGGCGCGGAAATAGCATACCCATGAGGCGCCGGTGGCCAGGGCGGACAGGGTGAGAAACAGCCAGGTGCGGGCGGGAAGGTGGAGGGGATTATTCCACTTGCCCGTATAGGCGACGAAGGCGGATAGCAAGAGCATGATCAGGACAGTGCGGATCAAGGTGGCCAGGTCCGAGTCGACGCCTTGGATGCCGATCTTGGCGAAAATGGCGGTCAATGCCGCAAACACGGCCGACAGCATGGCCCAGTAAAACCAGCCGGTTGATAGCATCGCTTTCTCCTTGTCGGATGGGATGCTGCATATCATACCGACGTCGAAACAAGAGAGCTTGTCGCGGGGCGGTTGGCTTCGTAGACCGGTATGTGCAACGCGCAGCAATGCGGTCAAGTTAACGAGGGGCGATGCCAGGCAGGACAGGCGAGCTCAGCGATGACCGGCCGCCAGCGGGTAGTCACGGGCCTCTGATCTCGTCACGACAAACCAATGTCACGCGGTCATGAGCGTGATCGGCACGCGGTCGTGGCGTATTGTCCGTGTTCTGACGCTTCGTCGTTACAGCCGCTTTCCACCTTGATCAGCGCGTCGTTCAGCCCTGCCCTGAGCAATTCCAGGGATCGCGCTTTCTGGTCAACCTGCTCGATCTTCTCCTGGATTAGCCGGACCTTGTTCTCTGTTGCCAGATCGTCTTGCTCCCATGCTTGGATCACTTCGGCGATTTCTTTTAATGTAAAGCCGAGTGCCTTGCCGTGCCCAATCAGTTCGATACGCCGCAACGCCGTTGCCGAATAGACCTTGTAGTTGTTGGTGGTGTTGGGCCGGGTCGCTTCATCCAGCAGGCCCATGCGCTCGTAGAAGCGCACGGTGTCCCGCGATACGCCCGCGCGGCGGGCGATGTCGCCTATTTGCATAACTGCTCCTCTGAAAACTTGACATTCGCATTGAAAAAGGCCGGTGGGCCGACCATGAAATAACCCTTGACCATGGACTATGGTCAACACTATACGCTTGTGAACTCTTGCCATTCGTTCACATAGACAATGAAACCTTTTAAATTTTGCAATAAAACAGTATTGATCACCGGCGCATCTTCCGGCATCGGACGTGCCTTTGCGCAGGCGTTAGCTGCACGCGGCGTCAATCTGGTCCTGGTGGCGCGCTCTGCTGGAATTCTGGCTGGGCTTGCCAGGGAACTGGCGCAGAAACACGGCATTCGCGCTGAGGCGATGCCGGTTGACCTGACGGTGCCCGGCGCCGCGACCGATGCCTATGCGCGAGCTTGCGCTCTCGGCCTAGTGCCGGACCTCCTGATCAACAACGCCGGATTTGCAACGCATGGCCGCTTTGAAGACATTCCGCTACAGCGCCAAGTTCTGGAGATCTCCCTCAACTGCAATGCAGTCGTGGAGCTTACCCATGCCGCGCTGCCCGCCATGCTGGCCTCTGGCGAAGGAGCGATCATCAACGTGGCGTCGACTGCCGCTTTGCAGCCTGATCCGTATATGGCCATTTATGGCGCGACCAAGGCATTCGTACTGTCATTTTCGGAGGCGCTATGGGCTGAGAACCGGACACGCGGTGTTCGCATTCTGGCTTTGTGTCCGGGTGCGACCGACACTGCCTTTTTTGATGTGGTTGGTGCTGCCGAGGCAGCGGTCGGCAAACGGATGCCAGTTGATGCTGTCGTTACCGAGGGTTTGCGCGCGCTTGACCGGGGTGTGAGCCACCATGTCGCCGGACGTGCGAATCGCGCCCTCAGCATATTGCCGCGCATCTTGCGCCGCCAGGCCATTCTTGGGATTGTTGAAAAGATGCTGAAACCCCGCACCTGATGCGTCGGGTAGGTAGCACACCGTGCTCGCCAAACGTGTGTGTCCATGGCTTTTCCCTCCTCGTATGCTGGCTTGCGTGAACCGCGTAGCCTCAGATACTGTCCGGACTTTCAGATGGAAATGGGCAAGGGCACCAATCTGACAAGCAGGGTCGAACCCTAAGGTCAAGTTATGTGTCACCTTGCCCAGCCGCGCCATCTGGAGAGCACGTTCCCACTGGTTCCGCTTTTTTCAATTTGAAAGGTTTTAGACGCCACGCTCGTCAAAAACAAGACGAGCGATACCCAATGCTGTGGAGGCGGTTGGCCACCGGCATCTGCGGTCCTGGCTTGGGAACCACCGTCCAAGGCCGGCATGGCATCGGCGTCACGGATATTATTTTCCCAGCGGTTGCGGAACATGGAACCGATGTTGACGGCGCTTACGGTACCCTCGGCCTTGATTCGACGGTCGTTGATGGCCGCGTTGGCGGTATATCCGGCACCAGCGCAGATGCCCATTGCGCCGATCTTGTTCAGAACCACGTATGGCAAGCTGCTCAGGTAGTCGACAACGGCACGAACTGATCGAGATCGATCACGGCGTCCGCCATGGCGGCCAACTCGGGCGTATGCGAGATGAAATATTCCTGCGCATAGCCACCGATACGCAGTACCTCGCGTTTCATCGCCATAAACTGCCGTTTGTGCTGCTCGTCAAAGGCGCCGTCCGCCTCGTCCGAGAACAGCGTCTGCGGCCGGCGCGTGGCGGTGCTGTTCAAATACAGGGCCATGGCCCGCGTCAGGCACTCGTTGATCCAGATGCGCTCGCCGCCGCTCATCTTGGCCACGCTCTTGGCCGAACCGTTCTCGGCGTCGTGCACCGTGATCTCAAAACCTTCCTTGACATCCCCCTTGCTGTTTTCCAACTGCGTCCGGATGGCAACCGAAAAGCGCGGGCCGTAGCAGGCAGCGAGCAGATCGTTGGTCAGTGCCGACAGGTCCGGGCCGGCGTCTTCAATGACCAGCGCGACAATGCCCTCATTGCCCATGCTCTTGGCAAACATCAGCCAGATCGCCAGTTGTGATTCGATGTGAGCGGCGTGCGTTGCCAATATGGCTTCTTTGCGTACGTTGGAGGCGTGGCGCCGCGCCAGCTCCTCGCGCTGTTGCTGGGCGCGCAGGGTGGCCAGGAAGGCCGCTTCGGCGCCATCGCAGGCAGTCTGCGCCTGGGTCAGGGCACGCGTCGCATGGTCCATGGCGGCGGGATCCGGCGGCTGCGGCAAGGTGGCCAGCAGGGCATCGATGCAGGCTAGCGCGTCGCGCTCGCGCAGCGCCGTGCCCGCTTCTTGGGCAGCGAGGGTCGCGAGCCGTGCCGCGACGGCGTCCTGCTCGCCCCCATCCCCATCCCCGGTCTCGCCGGTGGGCGCCTGGGCCAACAGGGTGCCGATACGCGCCTCGGCATAGCTGAGGTTTGCGCTGGCGCGCCGGATGTCCGCTTCCCGGGCGGCCAGTTGCTGCGCGTTGGCGAGGGCGGCCTGGGTGCGCCGCAACCGGGCGGCTGCCTGGCCGAACGCGTCTGGCGCGCCGGCCAGTTGCGCGAGCTGCGCCTTGAGTTGGGCCGCCTCCAGCAGCAATGCCTGGTGCGTGGTGTTCAGGCGCTGGACGGTGGCGCTGGCGTCGGGCAGCAAGGGCTGTGCCGCCCGGGCGTCGGCCAGGAGCTGGCAACGTTCCTGCAGCGCGCTGCCATGGCAGGGCACCTGGGTGGTCAGCGCAAAGCGCTGCCGCAGCTCCTGCGCCTTGAGCACGGCCAGCCCCGCTTCGTGCTCGACCGTCTTCAGCTGGGCCTGGAGCACGGTGATGCAGGTTTGCAGCTGCTCGCATCGCCTGACCTGCGCTTGCCGCGCCTCGGCCACGGCGCTGCGCCGGGCATGCAGACGCTGGAGCAATGGTAGGCGCGAGGCGGCACGCGCCACGCGCGGGCCTGTCTGCAGGACGTCCTGCAGCTCGGTACGCTGCGCGCGCAGCGCCGCCAGATCGGTTTCCCAGGCCGCCATCCGCTGGGCGTAGCGCTGCCGCGCCTGGAGCAGCCTTGCTTGTTCCGCCTGTATTTGCTGCCCGATATCGGCCAGTGTCGCGCGGCCGCGTGCCAGGCACTGCTGCCGCTCCGCCAGTAGTTGGCTGCGGCGCGCGTCGTGGTCGGCGGCCAGTACCTGTTCGGTGTGCAGGGCGGCCAATGCCGCCTTGCGCGTATCCAGCCTTGCCAGGGCGATGTGGCGGTTTTGCCGGGCCAGGTCGGCGCCGCGGACGGTGGCGTCCAGACGAACGTCTTCTTCCTGCAACTGCGCTTGCTCGGTCCGTAGCGCGGTCAATTGCTCGCGTAGGCCGGACAAGCCCGTACGCAAGAGGCGTGCCGTGTCGCCGGCCTGGGCGCTCAGCGCCTTGAGCTGTTCCAGACCCAGCAGGTCGGCCAGCAGCCCCTTGATTTCCGCATGGCGGTAGGCGGAGAGCTGGCGCCGGTGCTGGGCCGAAAACGCGGTGGTGAAGAAGGTGGCCGCGGGACCGGCGATGGCCTCGACACAGCGCTGGTAGCTCTCCATGCGGCCATCGGAGAGCGTGCCGTCGGCCAGGCGCGCAGGTTCCCAATCCTGCCCGTTGTGCTGGTGCAGGTAGGCTTCGGTGCGGCGCTTGCCGCCCAGGCGGATGACCAGATGCGAGCGGTACAGCACACCGTGCATCTCCCACTCCAGGATTTTCTCGTTCTCGGGTAGATAGACCTCGTCGTAGTAGGAAAAGGCGCCCAGGCCATCCTGGCCGGCTTTCGAGGGCATGACGGGGTAGGGTGTCATATTGTCGAGGATGGTAGTCTTGCCGCGGCCGTTGCGGCCGGTGATGGCGACCAGGGCCGCGCCGGCGGTGTCGCGGGCGAAGTCCAGGGTGATGCTGGCATGGCCAAGGCCGTCACGGATGCCGATAAAGCCGGTTAAGGTAAGGTGTCGAGCAAGCATGGCAATCTCCTGTGAAGGACACCAGTGTCGCGCCGGTGCCCAGTAGTGCAAGCGATGATGGAAGGCGCCGGACCATCAGGCGGCCAGCGCGCGTGCCGCTGGCGCCATTGCTTCCGGCGCTGCGCGATCGGTCGGCGTTGGGCTGTGCGTCGCGTGCAACAGGATCTGGCTGGCAATATCCTCTGGACGATGTCGCGTCAACTGGTCCAGGCAGTCGCACAGCGCACCGGCCTGCGCACCCGTCACCTCGGCCCAGTGCGCAAGCTGGTGGCGTAGCGACGCGTCGCGTCCGATGCCGGCGGCCCTGGCGCGCACGGTCGGCACGACCCGGCCCTCGAGCTTGAGGCCTGCCGCGCCTTGAAACAGCTGGGCGATGGCATCGCGGTCGGCAAGGTGGCGCGCGGTGTCGGCCACCGTCCAGCGCACCCGGACCCAGGCCCCCTCGGTTTGCTGGCTACTAGCCCACTGGCGCAGCGCCGCCATGTCGGGCGGCCCGTCGAAGGCGAATTCCACCATGCGCCGCGCCGGGGTGGGGATGAGCGTGGCGCTGGCCGCATGGGCGCCGACCTGCCACAGCAAAAAACCTTTCTCGCCTTGCTCGCCGTGGTGCAGGCGGCCGATGGAGCCGGGATAGGCAATCACCTGGCCCGCCTGCTGCCAGGCTTGGTGGCGGTGGATATGCCCCAGCATGAAGGCGCTGGCGCCGGCGCGAAACAGGGCGCCGGCGGTGAATTCATGGTCCAGTCCCGCCATCGGCACGCCATGTTCGGTCAGGCAGCCGATCACGGTGCCATGCGACAGGCCGACGGTGGGAATACCGCGTGCCCGGCACGCCTCGTGCGTGGGCGCAAACCCGTGCAGTACCTGGGCCAGTTCCTCGCCCATGGCCAGCGCCGCATGGCTCGCGCCGACGGCCGCCGCCAGCATGCCCTTGTTCAGGGTGGGCAGGCAGGAACACAGCAGCGCGCAGCCCTCGGGTACCGTGTCGAAACGCCAGCCGGGCGAAGCGTGCCATTGTCCGCGGCTGCTCAACGCCACTTGCCCGATGCGCTCGGCCACATGGATGGGGTGCCGCCCGCCCAGGAGGGGAAACACCCCCAGCGTACCGAGCGGTTCATGGCTGTAGGTGCCCTGCAGCATCAGCACCGGGCAATGCTCGGCCAGGCGCCGGATCTGGCGTGCCAGCGCGGCAAAGGCGGGGGCATGCACCGGCAGGGCATGGTCGGTGGTGTCGCCGGTGATGATGGCCACCTCGGCGTGCTGGGCGATGGCCGCGTCGATGGCATGGCCAAAGCAAGCATCGACTTCGGCCAGGGTGTCGTTGGCATAGTGCAGGTCGGAGAAATGGGCAATGCGTCGTGTCATGATGGACTCCTTGCAGGTTCTTATTGGTCGCCGAGTTCGTCGTGGATGCGCGCGATAAAACGCGCCGGTTCGTCGCGGTAGCGTTGCAGCTCGGCCAGCGCACGCGCACGGCCCTGGCGGTTGCGTCGCCAGCCGGCGCCCCAGCACCAGTCGGCGAAGGCGTCGAAGCGTTCCGGTGCGACGCCATAGCTGGCGGCCAAGGCGTGGATGGCATCGATGTCGGTGGCATCGGCTTCTCCTGTTCCCGTTTCCGCGCCCGCTGGCGCGGGTGGGGCGGCCGACGCGCGCGGGGCAACGCTGGACTCGCGCACCGGCGCTGGCGTCTCGGTCAAGTCCGCCTGGGGCGGCGTGTCGGTGCCGAACCCGGCATGGCCCTGCAGCGCCTGCACCGACTGGGCCGCTTGCCGCAGCACGCTCTCGTCATCGGGTGGACTGAGCAAGGCCGCGACGTCGACCGGCGCCTCCAGTTCGATGATCCAGTGTGCGCTGCGCACCGGTTGGCCCGTTTTCGGATCGATGTGGGACACCTCGCGTAAGTGTTTGGTCAGGTATAGCGGCGTGCGCTCGTGGTCGAGGAATCCCGCCAGGCGTCCGCCGCGCATGAAGGCGATGGCCTCGAAGCGCTCGATGGCGCGGCTCATGGCGTAGAAGCTGTTGGTGTGCAGCTCGAACGCGTCGAGTGAGCGGATGCCGGGGATGTAGAAGATAAAGCGCCCGGACAGATTGCACTGGCGGCTCTGGAATTCCGGACAGACCTCCGGATCGCAGCGCCCGCCGTTCTCGGGGCGTAGCTGGGTGGCGCGCCCGCCGAAGAGGCGCACGGCGCGTTGCCGATTGGGATCCATCTTGGCCGGCGCGAACATGGTGCAGTGGCGGGTGTGGCCGTCCTCGGCATAGGTGCTCCAGTAGCGCTTTTCATTGCGCCCCCAGCAGGCGAGCTCATGCGGCATCACCGCCTGCCAGGTATCGGCGGGAAAGACCACCGGGAAGCGGTAGAGCCGGGCCACGCCGTCGCCGCGATCTTCGCCATAGGCTGCTAGGATCTGGGCGGCCAGCGCCGGATTGGGAAAGTCGTTGGGCCGCACCGTGAACCAGGCCACGTTTTTCGGTACCAGCGGGCTTTTCACCTCCGGGAACGCGGCCGCAATGCGTTGCTCGATCTGCTCAAACGTCGCGTGCTGGGCCAGACCCTGTTCGTACAAGGTGCGGATGCGCGGATCGCTGGCGGCCGCCTTGGTCAGCACCTTGATGCCGGCCCGGATCTTGCCAGCGGTGGGAATGCGGACCTGGCGCTGGCCCAGGAGGGTGGGGGCGGTGGCGCGCGGCGGCAGCGTGCTCAGGGAGTGGGCGTTCATTGCGTTCTCCTGTCATGGGGATCAGTGCATCCATGCTCCCATGGCATGCTGCCTGTGCAAGCGGGGCGCTGGTTGCGCGCTGTACGGTGTGGTCATCCCACCGTGCTGCGGCGGAACGGAACGCGCCACCCGCGCATCAGCTATGGCGGGCTGGCGCCGCGTTGCGCAGCAGCTTGTGCACGGCGAGCTTTTTCAGGCCCAGCACCGCGCCGATCTCCTGCGTGGCGGCGCCGCGCGCCTTGAGCTGGCGGGCCGCCATCTGGCGGGCGCACGCGGTGCGGATGCCGGGCATGCCACCATAGCCGAAAATGCGGCGGTAGATTTCATGGATTTCCTTGCACAGATACTGCTGGCTGGTGCCGCCGCCCGGCCGGATGCGCATGCTCTGGCCGTCGCGGGAGAGAAAGAGTCGGCTGGCCGGGTCCAGGCCGCGGTAGCTGGTGTGCGGATGGGTTCCCCAGCCTTTGCGCACGCGCTCGGCCAGGTAGGCGTCAATCGCCGCGCAGGTGCGGGGACAGCTAAAGTGCAAGAGGCGCGCGGTGCGGCCGGTGGCGATTTCGGGGCGCAGCGTCGACGTGGTGCGCGATTGGCCGGCGGCGTCAAGGTAGTCGCTGACCGCGAGTTGCGCGATCTCGATGGGTTTGGCAGCGGTGAGAAAGAGTGTCAGCAGCAACGCCGTATCGCGCCGTACGCAGCGGCTGTGCCGCGCGATCTTGGCCACGTACTGATCGATCTGGCGCGGCGTGACCATGCCGGACAAGGTGTCGGGCGCAATGGCTGCGGCTGGCACGAAATGCTCCACTGCTTCCAGGTAGTCGGTGCCATAACGGCGGATCAGATGGGCCGTCGGCGAGGTTTCCTCATCCACGCCGAGCACGCCCACTACGCGCTGCAGCTCGCCGGCCAGCTGGCGAATGTGCTGCGACACGGTCGATTTGGTGACGCCGTGCAGCTTGGCGATATGCTCGCAAGACGCACCGGCGACCAGTGCACGTAGCATGGCTTGTGCGGTATCTAAATTTGCCTGATTCATCGTGGGCTCCTTCCGTGATACAAATGCCTACGATGGTCTGGCTTCGCTGCTTGTCAATCCAATTGAAACAGGTGGGTTTGCGGGCGTTTTTCGGTGCACGCAAGAGCGCGAGGATAAGGATGATGAGCAAGGGAGCGGGGTGGCCCCTTGTTCGGCGTATAGGCTGCTCCGACAATGGAGGCCGCTATGTTGGGATGCGCTGCAGTAAGATCGCTTCTCACGAGTCCATGATTTCCTTTTGTATCGCCCTGGCGTGGTGCTGGCCAGGCTACCTTCTTGCCTGGCCAGCGCTGTTCGCGTGCTAATGGAGACTGGGTTCCTTGGCTGCCGTTTCGAGCCGCTCCTGGTGGGGTTGATTCACTTGTTCAGGACGGTGTGGCTGCACGAGCTGGTTCAACTGCCTGACAAGGCTTGCCACGGTGTCGCCTGTGAGTGCCACGCGGCATACCAGCCTTCCACGAAACGATGTGGGCCCGGTCGTATTGTCATTGGCAAGGCGCGCAATGGAATTGATTGCCTGGAAATCAAGAAAACCAAAATCCAGAAAGACCAATCCGGGGCTCGCTTGCAATGCGACGAAGTTGGCCAGGATTGGTTGGTCGGAATGGTCTACTGGCCGCAGTTCGATGTCTGCCTGTGCGGTACGCGACGGTTGGGCGGCGCTCTCCTTGGCAATGCCGGTTTGTTTGTTCATGGTGCGATTCCTTATGTCAATCAACGGTTTGGCGTGACTGGAGCCTGCTTCCACCAAGGTGGAAGCAGGTGGTCCATTCATCAGGTGAGGATCAAGTGACTGAGCACTTGGGCTTCGGTATAGCTTCCTACCAGTTGGACTACCGGTGCGCTGTCCACAAAAACGATGCCGCTGCCGATGTCGTACGAAGTGGTATGGGTGCCCGTTGCGGCCACGTTATCCAGTGACTGCAGCCATACTTTCAGTTGGTCGCCGCCGCCGGCGGTCACGTCAAAGTCGAGGATCGTGTCGAAGTCGCCTTTGCGCAAGATGAAGGTATCGTTGCCGGCGCCGCCAGTGAGCGAGTCGGCCCCGTAGCCGCCAAACAGGATGTCGTTGCCGTCGCCACCATTTAGCGCGTCGCTCGACAGGGAGCCGAACAGGTAGTCGTTGCCGGCGCCACCATTGACCGTATCGCCGCCGTCGCGCGCCTCGATCATGTCGTTGCCGGCGCCGCCGCTGAGCACCTCGGTCGTCGCGGGGCCATTGTTGCGGCCGTAAATCGCGTCGTTACCAGCGCTGCCGTCGATGCCGACAACCGGCGCTGGGGTTTCATTGGTCCCGGTTCCGGTGACGTCGGTGCTGCTCCAGATACGGTCGGCATTTGGCGTAATGACCGGCGTATTGCCGATCGTAAAGCCGTTGCCAGCCTTACCGATCGCGTTCTCGATATTACTGAAGTTGTTGAAGTTGCCGATCAGCGGATCGGAATTGATCAAGTCCACCAGGCCCTTGTTGGTCGACAAGGCGACGATATCGTACTCGACGATGTTGTGGCTGTTATCGAGCGCGATCGACGCCGCGCTCTCGTTGGCGACATAGATGCGATAGATGGCGTCCGCTCCCGACGTGGTTTTATCGCCGATGGCCACGCTGTTCCAGATTTCCTGAATCGACACGGTCAAACCGGTGTACCGCGACAGGAAGTTGGCGGCGGTATCGATGTTCGCCAGCTTATTGTCGGACGTAAACAGATCCCATGAGATGTAGCCAAGTGGATTGATAATGAATGCATCGTTACCCTGTAGCTTGGGTTGGATTTTTTCCAGGTCGTTCGGGAAATTGAACTGTGGGTGGCCGCTGACTGTGATCGGCGAAAAACCGAAGTAATTGGCGTCGTCTGAATCATGTACCGTCTCGCCGAGAACCGTGGTGCCCTCGACCGATGCGGTATCGGTGTGCTGTCCTGCGTGGAAGGTAGCGCCGTCATACACCAATGTGTATTTTTGGCCCGGGGCCAGGGTGCCGATCAAGAGGCCGGTGCCGGGATCTGTCCCGTTCAGATCGAATGTCGGGTCGGAGTCGCTGAGGATCACGTTGTTCAGTGTCACGAACGGATCGCCGGTAACCTCAAACTTGAACAGTGGATTTGTTCCCGCCAACAGCACCGGGCCTGTCGGCAAGTTGGCATCCTGCCAGGTTTGGCCACCGTCCACTGAAACGAATTTGACGACATCAATCGACACTGCTCCGAAGTCAAACAATCCCACGGCTGCACTGGCGCTCACGGGTGCGGTCTGGTCGCTATCGGCCGTGGCGGTGTTGTCGATGTCGTGGTCGTTGTCGAAGTTGCCATTGGCGTCGACGCCATTATGGTCGATCACGGCCTGCGTGACAGTGTAGGTGCCCGTATAAGTCCAGGTTTCGCCGACATCGAGTTTGCCATTGCTGTTACCGTCACCACTGGCATAGGCTTCGTTCGACAGCAGTGGGTCGTTCAGGGTCACCCCGGTCAGGGTAACATTCCCGGTGTTGGCCACCAGCATGGTGTAATTGATCACATCGTTCAGATTGGCGGTCGACCGGTCGGCAGTCTTGGTGATGCTCATCGCCGGATTGTAGGTCAACGGTACCGCCACAGAATCCTGCGCCGGTGGCGTGCTGTCCGCGGTGGCGGTGGCGGTATTGTCGATATCACCGTCGCCGCCGCCATTGCCGTCCAGGTCGGCCTGGGTCACGGTGTAGCTGCCCGTGTAGGCCCAGGTTTCTCCCACATCCAGTCGGCCGTCGTTGTCCGTGTCGCCGCCAAAGAATGTTTCGTTGGTCAGCAATGGGTCGCTCACCTGCACGTTCTCAAGGGCGGTGGTGCCGGTGTTGGTGACCAGCATCTGGTAGTGGATGATGTCCCCTGCGGCATCTGCGACAGTATTGCCATTGCCGTCGGTAACGTTGACAAATTGCTTGTCGATGGCCAGTGCCCGCGTGACCGACAGCGGCACTTCGACCGAATCCTGCACCGGTGGGGTGTTGTTGGCGGTGGCGGTGGCGGTGTTGTCGATATCAAAGTCGTTACCGGCATTGCCCTGGCCGTCCAGGTCGGCTTGCGTTACGGTGTAGCTGCCCGTGTAGGCCCAGGTTTCGCCCACATCGAGCCGGCCGTCGTTGTCCGTGTCGCCGCCAAAGAATGTTTCGTCGGTCAGCAATGGGTCGCTCACCTGCACATTGTCGAGTGCCGTGTTGCCGGTGTTGGTGACCAGCATCTGGTAGTGGATCACGTCGCCCACGGCATCGGCTACGGTATTGTTATTGCCACCGGTGACGTTGACAAATTGCTTGTCGATAGCCAGCCCCCGTGTGACCGACAGCGGTACTTCGACCGAGTCCTGCGCCGGCGGGGTGTTGTTGGCGGTGGCCGTGGCGGTGTTGTCGATGTCTCGGTCGCTACCGGCATTGCCCAGGCCGTCCAGGTCGGCTTGCGTTACGGTGTAGCTGCCCGTGTAGGCCCAGGTCTCGCCCACATCGAGCCGGCCGTCGTTGTCCGTATCGCCGCCGAAGAATGTTTCATTGGTCAGTAGCGGGTCGCTCACCTGCACATTGTCGAGTGCCGTGTTGCCGGTGTTGGTGACCAGCATCTGATAGTGGATCACGTCACCGACGGCGTCGGCCGCGGCATTGTTGTTGCCGCCGGTGACGTTGATAAATTGCTTGTCGATGGCCAGTGCCCGCGTGAGGTCCAGCGGGACCGATGCGGAAGAATCCTTCAGCTGGGTCTGCGCCGTGGTCACGGTTGCCGTGTTGTCGATATCGCCGTCCCCACCGCCATTGCCATCGAGGTCGCTTTGCTGGACTGTGTAGCTCGCGCTGTAGGTCCAGCTCTCGTTGGTGTCGAGCTGGTTGTTGTTGTTACTATCGCCGCTGACGTAGGTGGCGTTGGTGGCGCCCAGCCCCTCCACCTTGTCCGTCACGTTCACTCCGGTTAGCGGCACATTCCCGGTATTGCCAATGACGATGGCATAGCGGATCACGTCGCCGGCCGCGTTGGCGTGCGCCGCGCCGCCGCCGCCGTCCACATCGGCCACCGATTTCAGGATCGAGACACTTGGCGCCGCCACAAACGCGTCGTTGAAGGTCAGTTTCCAGCTGTCGGCCTCGGCAAGCGTGATCGTCGTCTGGTCACCGGCCGGATTGGCGATCGTTCCCGTGGTGGTGACATTGTTGATGTTCGTGACCGACGTCCCGATGCTGGTCAGGTCCCAGTCTGTGGGAATGTTGACTTCTTTCACGGTGTAGGGGCCGAATTCGGGCAAGTTGTTGAACGTGCGCGATTCGCCATCCTTGAGCGAAAACACAGCCACGCCGACCCCGGCCAAGTTGGTGAACTTATCGTCGGCGGTCAGCGTTCCCGAGGCATTGATGTCCAGGCCCGCGCCCACGATCGCATACGTGCCGACCAGTCCGTCGCCACCTGCCACGTCGCTCACATTGCCGTCGGTAACATTAAAGGATTCTCCACCGGCATCGGTGAAGCGTCCGTCATCCTTACCATCGATCACCCCATCGCCACTGATGTCGAGTTTGCCGCCAATGACGTCGACGGCGTTCGCTGGCCGGGTCAGCTCGAAGTTGAAGGATTGAGTTGTGTTGCCATCCGGGCTGGTTTCCTTGGCCACGACGATGGTGCCAGGGAACGTGACGGCGGCGCTCGACAGCGAGCGGTCCTGCTGGCCCACGCTCTCGGACGTACTCGGGTCATTGTCCGCAAAAGCGGTCAGGCTGGTGTGGTAGGGCGAGCCAGCAATCGCGGCGGCCGAGTTGCCGGCCCCCCAATCGGCACGCGTGGCGATGTGTCCGCCCCATGCCAGGACTGCGGAACCGATCTCGCCGGCGGTACTGTCGTTGTTGCCGTTGTAGACAAACTTGAGGGTGATCTGGGTCGAACTGTCGCCCCCGTAACTGCCGAGCAGGGTGTAGGGGTTGACGGAGCTGGGTAGGTCAATGTCGTCATTGGTGCCGAATTTACCATCCGGGCCGGCCAGGACGTAGTTCAGGAAGGTGGCGCCGCCAAACAGGGTGAATTGCCCGGCCTGCTGGCTGGCAGGGGCGTTCGGATCGTGTGGAATGGCGGCGCTCGAAACGAGATTCAAGGTGTTCAGCGGATCGGCCACACCTTGTGTGGGTACCGGAACGGTCTCATTTCGACTGCCGGGAAAGCTGGCGTTCCAGGTGTTGATGTAATCGAGTGCATGGACGCCGGACTTGGTGGTATCCCACTGTACCGTCACCCAATAGGTATTGCCTTCCTTGAGGCCCGAAAAAACGGCACGATAGGGAACGGACTCGCCCTCAGAATAGTGCGCCTGCGAGGAGCCGAGATTGCCGTTTTGCCACTGATCGGCCTGTGATCCGCTCAATACCGGCAAGTCGGGTGCTGCACCGTCGGCCCATTGATCCAGATTCACGGACGGTTTGATTGCCTTGGCCATTGTTATTCTCCTTACCTAGCTTTTTGATGTCGTGGGAGTGGTGGTGACGTTCCCCTGATTTCTCCGGCAGCACAAATGCGCTGGACGCCGCAGTGGGCGTAAGCCAATTCGCGGTGGATGCGCCTCTTTCGGGTGAGCTTCACCCAGCCCCCGGCCGGTTATGGATGAAGCTTAGTGACCGTTATGCAGTATGACTATCATCCGAATAGCGTATGTGCATCACGCTTTGGGAAGTGTCGTGGACGCACGCAAATAGGCGTAGTCCGTGCCGTTCACGGGAGGGCGATGCGTGAGGTAGTACGTCATGCAGGGGGAGTGTGATGCGCGCGACAGCGCACCGCTGGGCAGGTGCGTTGGCTAGGCGAGGGGCAGCAACTGGCGTCGACGAATCTCCAGCTTCTTGAAGACATGCTGCAGGTGGGTTTTGACGGTCGTGTCGCTGATATCGAGTTGCCGGGCGACTTCTTTGTTGGTCATGCCTTGACTGACCCAATGGAGCACTTCCCACTCCCGCGGCGTAATCCGTTTTGGCTTGGGCTCGGGCAGAAACTGCCGGTCATGGTGGTGTAGCAGCCAATCAAGCGACTCCTCCAGCAGCTGGCGCGTCAGCCAGATATGGCCCTGATACACCAGGCGAATGGCTTTCTCCCATCCGGCTGGATCGGACGTCTTTTGGAGACATCCTTTGGCGCCGTAGGTGATCGCTTCGATGACCTCGCGGTGGCCGCAAAAATCATAAAAAATAATCGGCCTGGCCGCTGGACTGACCAGGCGCATGGCCGCCAAGAGCGCGATGTAGTCGCGGTCTCCGTCCAGCAGTAACAGGTCGGGCTGCTGCGTATGGGCAAACGCCAGTAGCTGCTGTTCGGGCTGCAACACCCCATCCATCAATTCGATTTCATCGCATGGACTCAAGGTGTACTGCAGGGCGGTGTGGACGGCGGCGTCAGCGCAAAGCACGGTAATTTTGGACATTGCGGTTCCTCTTTGGATGCGCAGGTCCAGCCGCATCCCTTGTCTGCGCGGGAGCTTGGTGGACAAAACTGCATACTGCTACGGATTTCACCTCCATTCAAAGAACCAATTTATATCTTTTGATATTCGCGATATAAGAATTTTTTTAAAAAATTCCTGACGGAATGGCATCTATTTGGTGCAATTTTTGAATTAAATATAATATTGAGTGGATATCAGTTAAAAATAGAGGGTGGTAGCGGTTCTTTATGGCCTAGAAGGCGATTTGCCAGGGTTGGCGTTGCGCTTAAGTAATGAATTAATGGTATGTGAATTTATCAAATTTCACATGAATATTTATATTCAGCAAGGGTATTTTAAATATCGACATTAAAAGAAATAGCATGTTTCCTTCATTCATGTTGCGTAAATACGATATTGAAACTAACTCGCCATAAAACAATTGATCGGTGTGGCGATCCATGGGAAACTTCTCGCCGAAAATTATTTTCCATGCGGAAATTGTTTTCCGTGTTTTACCCGCATCCCTGAAATATTGTTTTTAGGTATTTTCTCTTGTTTTTTGAAGGAGCACATGTTGACTCGCATCGTACATCTGGCAATTTTTTCATTGCTCACGGCGGTAGCCGGCTGCGGCGGCAACCACGCCACCAGCGAATCGGCTCCCCCTGCCAAGGCTTCCGCCTTGGCTGCATCTGCGCCCGCACCCACGCTCACCTTGGCGACCATGGTGAGGCAATCTGCGAGCGCTCCCATGCAAGGCGGAGGCGCTGGTATGGCCGCAGCCGCGGCCGAGACCGTTGGCGACTTGCTTGTGTTCCAGGAAGATGATTTCAAGACAAATAGCGGTCGTAGCCGGCATTTTCTGAAGACGCCGGAAGGCCGTGTCGAGCTGAACTTTGCTGGTAAGGCGCCGGATCTACGCTCGGGAATGAAACTGCGTGTCCGGGGGCAAAAGAGTGGCGATATGCTGACGCCTGACTTTGTGGCAGTGGACGATCAGGGCGGTGGTGGCGCGGCCGCATTGCCGAACACCTTGGGCGAACATAAAACCCTGGTTCTGCTGGTCAATTTCCAGGATAACACGAGCCAACCATACACCCTGTCTGAAGCCAGCAACCTCGTATTCACGCAGGCAAGCAACTTTTATAAAGAAAACTCGCAGCAACAGACTTGGTTGAGCGGTGCCGCCTATGGCTGGTATACATTGCCCTTAAGCCAAGCATCGTGTGATGTTTTTAAGATCGAAGCGGCAGCCAAACAGGCTGCAACGAATGCCGGCGTCAACGTGGCCGGATATAGCCATTACATCTATCTGTTTCCGAATACAGCGGCATGCCCTTGGAAGGGGATGGGGGCGGTGGGCGGTAATCCTGGAAGCGTTTTCATGAATGGCGGCCTGGATGTTGCGGCGGTCAGCCACGAGCTGGGGCACAATTTCGGCTTGCAACACTCGCATGGACTCGAGTGTGGCGCTGCCTCCATGGGTACCAGCTGCACGAGCGTGAATTATGGTGACCCACTGGACGTGATGGGAAGCACCAATCCCGGTCACTTCAATGCCTTCCAGAAGGAACAACTGGGCTGGCTGAGTGGTGGTAGTCTCCCGTCGATCACGACAGTACAGGCCAGCGGTACGTTTACGCTGTCAGCCTATGAGGCGGCTGGCACTGGCGTCAAGGCGTTGAAAATCCTGAAGAGTACCGACCCGACAACTGGTGTCAAAACCTGGTACTACGTGGAGTATCGCACGGCGTCCGGTAGCGACAGCTTTATTGCGACACTTCTCTACACCAACGTCACGAATGGCGTGGTCGTTCACACTGGCGCCGATGGCAACAGCAGCAGCCTGCTCGACATGACCCCGGCCAGTTCAACTTCTTACACCTATGATTGGAATGACCCGGCCTTGCCGGTTGGCCGGGCCTACACGGATGCGGCGGCGGGGGTGACCATCACCACCAACGCGGTCAATGGCAGCAGTGCCATCGTCACCGTCAACATCGGCACGCCATCGACCGATTGCGGACGGGCCAGCCCGGTTCTCACGCCTTCGCCCCAGACGCAGTCTGCCAGTGCGGGTACGGTTCTCACCTATACGATAACCGTGACGAATATGGATAACGCCGCATGTGGCAGCTCGGACTTCACCTTACAGGCAACACCCGTTGCAGGTTGGAGTGAGAGCTTGGGAGCCGGGACGCTTTCCATCGCTCCAGGCGCCAGCGCCACCACGACCCTGGCGGTTGGTTCTCCGGCGACGGCATCCGGCAACACCCTTATCGTGGTGACGGCCACCAATGGCGCGGCACAGTCGAATATCGGTTCCGCTGGCGTGACCTACCAAGCTCAAAGCGGGCTGCAGGTGAGTGTGGCGACCGATAAGCCGAGCTACTCGGCCGGGCAGACCGTTAGCATGTCGGCGAGCGTGAAAACCGGTTCGATTACGGTGGGTGGCGCGAAGGTGACCTTGACGATCAATCAACCGAATGGCACGGTGGTAACGCAAAGTGCCACCACCGGCAGCAACGGCGTTGCAAGCTTCAGTTATCGGCTTGGCCGCAAGAACGTTGGAGGTACGTATCGTGTCAGCGCCACAGCCAGTGGCGGGACGCTAAGTGCCACTGGCGCGACCGATTTCTCGGTTCAGTGATTGGCTGCCGTTCGGCGTGCTGCCCTGGCGGCATCACGCTGCTGGGGTGGCGGGACACCCGCGAAAATAGGGTGATCGGTGTACCGGTACCCCGGCATTTGACCGGGCGAGGCGGGTTGATGCGGTGGCCTCGCCTGTATCGGGCGATGCTTCATCGTCCGCCGGGATACTCCATCGTCCCCTTGATCGTGACCGGCAGCGGCTGATCGATGCCGGAATCGAAGGCCCGTTGAAGTAGCTTCATTTCTTCAGGGGCAATTTTCCCCGGACCGGCTTTGGCCGCTTGCGAGCGCAGCAGGTTCTGTATGCCCATTGACACCTGCAGCGAATAGTCGGTGGGAAGAGAGCCAGGATCAAAAGCCTGGCTGCCCGGGTAGTTTGTGAACCAGCGCGGGGCGTCGGCTGCCGATGGCGGAATCATCGGCGAGTTCATGGGAGTTTGCGCTGTGGCGTGGCAAGAGATGCAGGACGAGCGCGGGTTGTCCACGGGACCATTGAGGCGGCCCTCGGCGCCCAGATGCTGGGGTGTGCCAATGGCGGTATTGATCCATTGCTGGGGCTGCGCCAGATCGTTGCCCCACATGGCGCCGACCAGCTTCATGCGCTCCCACGGTGTGGCGCCTGGGGCGTCGCCATTGTAGGCGAGGGTGGCGAAGAGCCAGCCGGTGACCGGCACACGGCTGTCTTTGACGGCCATATCCAGCTGCAATAGGCGCACCTTCTGGGGTTTGCGTGGCAACGCGCCGGAAGGGCAGGTCTTTCCACCAAAGACGTGGATATTGCCGTCCCACTCGAAGGTGTTCTTCAAGTAAGGAACCTCGCTATCCGGCGCAGTGGTAAACAACAGCTTGGCCACCACGGTACCCTCGGGGAACTGGGCCAGGGTGGCATTCGGTTGCGTTGCCTTTTTCCAGATTCTACCGACTTGGTAGCCACCGGCGGGGTTGTAGAAGCCCACCGCCCAATTCTGGAAGCAGCGCGTTTGCTGCGGCCCCAGTTCACCCTTGCCGGGTGTGGCCGGCGCCGGGGCGGTGCGCTCGCGTGTCATGCCATGGATAAACTCCCTACCGCTGTCGCCATAATGCATCCAGGGCACGTGATACCACTTGCGCACCTTGTTGTTCTGCACTTTCCAACCAGCTTCCACATTGCCCTCCAGGACGTAGGCGTACACGGCCTGGGCGTATTGTTTGGGCTGCTGTACGGGATCAATTGCCGCCCAGGGCAGCGGTTCTGGCTGCGGCAGTTTGCTGGGATAGGTTTGGCTGAGGCGAAACACCGGTCCCTTCCAGCCTGGCGGGACTTTATCCTGGCTGGAGGGAAAATTCGCTGCAGTGCCGCCACCACTCAGGCTCAGCAATATTAATAAGCCCGGCAACGTGACATATGACGATTGAGCCATAAAACCTCGCACCGGAGAATGTTGGTGTAACCACGCTGAGGGAGCGCGGCGGGAAAGTTTTATGTGCTTCTGCTAGCAGGATTCAGGCCGTGTTCTTTGAATATAGCTGCTCAGTCGAATGGAAGAGTCACACATTGCCACCATCTGGTCTAGCAGGAAAACCGTCCAGCCTTACTGCACGTCGGACGTACCGCCCTTGACCGCGCACAGGGCGTGGCACCGGCCCGCGCTCATCGAAATGCGTAAGGATGGTGCCTACGGCACTCCGTGGGCAACGGGCATTTCGCCACCAGGCATTGGCGCGGCGGTGGCCAAGCGCGCGACGCATCATCCGTTGGAACGGCGTACACTGAATTCATTGCAAAAGAGGAGTTTCCATGAAAGAAATTGATCCGGAAAGCGCCTTTCGGTGGCTGCGGTTGAGTCCCGAGCAGCAATTGGAGATTCGGCACTACATAAAGCAAAGGGAGCAGCTTGGTCTGCCATGAGATATGCCGGAGTTGCAGGCCATGCTGGCAGATATGCTAGATTCACCCGAAGACGACAGTCATGGGACGGACACCGGCGCGGAAAGCGCGCAGGAAAACCATGAGCGCGCTGCTGCAATCGTGGGCGAGGGGATGGATACAGCGTCAGCAGACGAGGAACGCCATGCCGCCAGGGAAGCTGAAGCGATGAAGCGCCCGTAGCATTGATGGACGAGGTCGCAGTTTTTGGCTTTTGCAAGGAGCGCGAGGAGAAGACGTGGAATTGATTGAATCCGAGGAAATGGCCGAGTTCAGGCATCTCCTGACGAGCCGGGGACTGGATCTTGCCGATTTTACATTAGAAGAGGTCGATGCGACCGATCCAAAAAGTGATGAGGTCGCGCCTTTATTGGGATATCTGACGGTGCGGCGCAGATCGACCAACCAAACCCGCCAATACGTGATTGGCGATGGATCGGTCTGGCTGCGGTTGCTGAGCGAGGATCTGGGAGCGGGTGCTTTTACCGCCTGAGTTGTGTGATTCAATTCATACTCCTGCCGAAATTGATACCGCGCCCACCATTTGCGCAGCGTTGGCCGCGAGATGCCGCAACGCAGGCACACAACGCCTGCGTTGCCGAGTCCCTCGTACAGCTGAACCCATCGTAACCGCTTCCGGATATCGTCGTCCATGACACTATTTTGTTGAAATGATGTCTATGAATCACACAAGCTGGCGCGGTGTGACCATGCCGGACAAGGCGTCGGGCGCCATGGCCGTCGTCGGCACAAAATGCTCCAGCGCCTCCAGGTAGTCGGCACCATAGCGGCGGATCAGATGGGCGGTCGGCGAGGTCTCCTCATCCACACCGAGCACACCCACGACGCGCTGCAGCTCGCCGGCTAGTTGGCGAACGCGCTGCGAAACGGTCGATTCGGTAACACCATGCTGCGCGGCGATACGTTCGCAAGACGCGCCGGCGACCAGTGCGCGCAGCATGGCCTGCGCGGTATCTAAGCTTGTCTGCTTCATCGTGGGCTCCTTCCATGACCAAACGCCTACGATGGTCTGGCTTCGCTGGTTGTCAATCCAATCGAAACAGGTGGGTTTGCTGGTGGTTTTTCGGTGCATGCAAGGATGCAAGGAGGGGGAAGAGCAGGGGGGAGCGCTATACTCCTACCGCGCTAACCAACAAGAGGCATACATGGCTCGTGATTTCAAGCAAGTAGACGTCTTCTCCGCGATCCCCTTTCAAGGCAACCCGCTGGCGGTTATCCTGGATGCCGAGGGACTCAGTGGCGATCAAATGCAATCGATAGCCCGCTGGTCCAACCTGCCAGAAACCACTTTCGTGCTGCCGCCGACCGACCCCGCAAACGACTATCGGGTGCGTATTTTCTCCCCGCAGGAAGAATTTCCATTCGCCGGCCATCCCACTCTGGGCACGGCCTACGCGCTGCTGCAGGAAGGCTTGCAACCGAAAAGCCATGGCGTACTGGTTCAGGAGTGCGGCGTAGGGCTGGTAACGGTACGCATTGCTGCGGATGGGGCACTGGGATTCCGCGCGCCGGCGGCACAGTTTGAGCAGATGAACGTCCAGCACCTGCCGCTGCTGCACCGTGCCCTGGGCGTTGACGCCATAGCGCCGGGACACGCGCCAGTAGCGGCCAATATGGGGATCTGTTGGCTAATCGTTCGACTGGAAACGGTGGCCGATTGTTTATCGGTGTCGCCCGATGTGTCGGCGTTGGCAGAATTGATGCAGCTCACCGCTTGCAATGGCATGGCCATCTACGCCCCGTATGGCCCCGGCGGCCCGGCCGATTACGAGGTGCGTGCCTTTTTGCTGGAAAACGGCCTCTTGGTGGAAGACCCTGTGACTGGCAGCGCCAACGCCTGCATCGCCCGTTTGCAGCCTGGTGAAAACTACCGCGTGCGCCAAGGCACCGCACTGAGTCGCGACGGTCGGGTGGCGGTGATCTTTGAGGACGGCGAACCGTGGATTTACGGTCAGGCAGTTACTATCATTGATGGCGAAATTAACTGCTGAAGTTATTTTCGCGATTTTAGGAGGTGGCTATGCTGGTCAGCCCGTCCTCGACTTCGCGAAAAGCGTCTAACACCGCGTGGCGATACCTGGCGGCTTATTCCTCGTATTGCGCGAAGCTGTAGTCGACCTGGGCCCGGCGCGCGCCGCCATCGAAGATCGGCAGCGAGAGCGCGCTGCCTACCTGCGGCCTGAGAAGAAATGTGCTGCTCGACCATTTGAATAACTGGCCCAAACCTGCCGACTCGGCCCCGCCCCGTAGCGGTGATCGACAGGCTGGGAAAGCAGGCTGACCGCGCAATGCCGATGCGCGCATTGGCCGCCGCCATGGCCCGGTCGGCTGCGGCGACATCGGGGCGCCGCTCCAGGAGGCCCGAGGGCAGACCGGGCGGAATATAGAAGTCGAAGCTTTCCGTAAAGCTGGGCTGCACGGAGAAGTCGACGGGCAGTTGCCCCGTCAATACGGCCAGGGCATTCTCCGCTATGGCCCTTTGGCGTTCGACAGCCAGCGCTTCGCTGCGGGCACTCTCCAGTTCGGTTCGTGCATGCGAAACGTCAAGCGTCGGGGGAGGTGGGTGTACAATAAGGACACGTTGCTGTTACCTGTTATTGCCTTATCTTGCAGCAAGAAAATTTGATGGTACTTCTGCTGGTATCCCGATGCGTTTCTGCGGAAAAGAGGTTTCATATCAAAGGCTTACGAAGCTCGTTGATAATCGAGTGGGAGTGAGCTTTCCGTTTGGAAGGTTTAATTTCCTAAGATGACTGAAAATAAAGCCCTGTTTTTACAGGGCTTTATTTTTCTGGCTTTCAATTGGTAATGATGGCAATGGCCTGTCACATTCACGCCAATCGTGTATCGGAAAGCTTTCCTAGCTTCGTCGCTCCGGACCTATATAAACGGTTTTGGACATATCGACTGGCGCTTTAGTTGGCTGCCCACGACGTATGGACTTAATGCTGATTCTATGACCTGATTCGCAACCAGGCTAGTTCCTAGTTAACGTCGCTTATCGAGCGCCCGTCGCGGTGCCGGAATCCACTTGGAGCGAATGCGGTTCTTTTTGCGGCTCAACTGAACTCGCCGGTTCGAAAGTCGATTTGCAACGGTACGGACTTTTGATCTTTGGTTTTCGAGTGATTCAGTTTATTATGGAATTAATTGCAAATTGTCCACTTTTATTGATATCTGAATAATCGTCAGTCATTGTGTTGACTCCAAGGATGGCGCCTAACTAAACCATATGCTCACTCGACCGATTAGCTTTGTTAGACCACCAGTATCAGTGAAAACGAAGGGCGTAAAGAACGTAACCACTGAGGGCAACGACCTTGTGATCGGGACGATGCGAATTCGCCGTCTCCCTTCTGGTAAGCTCGTTGCAGTTTCAGAGGAGGGTGACTGGGAGTTTCTCGACGAAGGCACGCTGGCATTCCTTGAACGAGGCGTTGATGCACTTCCGATCGACACTGCTGCGCGCCTCCTTTCGAAGTTCTTGATTGATTCGCCATTCCAATCTGTAGGGATGCAACTACTAAAGAGGTCGCGACTGGAAGCGAAACGTTCCACGGTCCAAGGCGGCACCTCACTCCACATCATCGTTCCGACCCTCCAGTGTGCTCATTCATGTAAGTACTGCCAGGTTAGCCGGGCGCTTGAAAGCCAAGGCCATACGATGAGCATCGAAGACCTTGATGCCGCGTGTGACTCGATTTTCGAGTCACCCTCGCCGGTACTAACCGTTGAATTCCAGGGGGGCGACCCGTTATTGAGGTTTGACTTGGTTCAGCGCGCCATCCTGCGTATTGAGGCGAAGAACGCGTCCGAAGGGCGTAGTCTCAGATTTGTCGTGGCCTCGACTTTGCATCAGTTGACGCCAGAGATGTGTGGGTTCTTTAAGCAGCACGGAATATTTCTGTCGACGAGCATCGACGGTCCTGCTGCACTCCATAACCAGAATCGGCCGACCCGGGAGCGCGACGCATACGAACGCACGCTGGCCGGCATTGAGCTTGCTCGAGCCATTATTGGTCCCACTAGTGTTTCAGCGCTGATGACGACAACCCGTGCATCCCTCGGGTACCCACACGAGATTGTAGACGAATACGTGCGCCTAGGCCTACCTGAGATATTCCTGCGCCCATTGAGTAGCTACGGCTTTGCCAAGCGTAATCAGTCGAAGCTCGGATATTCGGTCGAAGAGTTCCATGCTTTCTACGAAGCCGCGCTTGAGCGAGTCCTCTGGTGGAACTCCCAGGGAGTCCAGATTCGCGAGGTCTATGCCTCAATCATCTGCAATAAGATTCTGTCGACATTTGATGCCGGGTATGTAGACCTGCAAAGCCCAACTGGTGCCGGAGCTAGCGTTCTTGTCTACAACTACGACGGTTACGTTTATCCAAGTGACGAAGCTAGGATGTTGGCTGAAACCGGTGACGTCAGCCTGAGAATGATGTCGATCGGTGGCGGGAGTATGGGAGCTGATATCTTGGGTCAATTGCGCTCGGCGAGTGAACCAAACAAAATTGATGGTTGTTGGACCTGCGCGTACCACGCGTACTGTGGTCCAAACCCTGTCGACGCCCAGGCTCAACACGGGAGCATGCTGGCTCCAGTTCGGGAAACGGAGCATTGCGCGAGGCATTTGGCATTGTTTGACGGTATGTTTGAACGCATTGCGGTGGCGCCCGAGGACCAATTGGATTTGTTCCATCTGTGGGCGCGGCCTGCGGGTTCTCCGGAGGCTGTATGCGAAGGGTAGCCGCCATTGTCAGTCCGTGGTCAAAACGGCGCGCACACCGCGTGGTAGCGCTGGAGAACGTCATTTCCTCTTGGACGCCAGAGGTCAATTACCTTGTCTTGATCCAGGAAGCGGCGGACGTTGAGCGAATCGTGGACCTGGTTGTTCGAGGTGTTGAGAACCTAGGATGGATTGAGGGGCCTGAAATCGAGCTCGGGGACGTTGTCATGCCGATTTTGGGGAAAGGTAGTGTCGACGTCTCTTACCGGCGCTCTGACGTGCACCACACCTTGTTCCTGACGAATCGGTGCAACAGCAACTGTTTGATGTGCTCCCAGCCACCCACCAAAGATGAAGATGGCTGGTTGGTGGATGAGGCCATCGACATCGTTCGGCACATTGAAAATTCACCGGAGAGCATTGGTCTCACTGGCGGTGAACCTTTATTGACAGGGAACAGGCTGCGAGAGGTCTTGGACGAAATCCACCTTCGGCACCCGATGATGAGAATCGACCTTCTGACTAACGGCCGCCTCTTAAGCAATCGAGGGACTGCGGCGGCTCTTCTCGATGGATTGGAAGCGCGAGTCGCGTGGCTCGTTCCCTTGTATGGGCATGCGCACATGCTGCACGACTTCGTCGTTCAATCGCCAGGTGCCTTTGAACAGACGCTTGAAGGTATTCTGCGACTGCAAGAGCATGGGCAGCCGATTCAAGTCAGGATTGTGCTTATCGAGCCAGTGCTGGAACGACTGATCGACCTTTGCGAATTCATCGGAAAGAGTCTGCCATTTATTCATGAAGTAGCACTGATGGCCTGCGAACCAATAGGATTCGCGCTTGCGAACAAAGAAGTCTGCGACCTGGATTTGCAGGATTGGTGGCCGACGCTAATGAGAGCGTCGCGAACATTGCGTCGTTACGGTGTTCGCCACATGTTCATGAATACGCCTCTTTGCGCTCTGCCAAAGGATCTTTGGCCATTGGCTGTTCGAAGCATCTCGGACTGGAAGCAAGTCTATTCAGACGAATGTGCAGGATGCTCAGTGATGGATTCCTGCAGTGGCCTGTTCGCATGGCATGAGCGTGGATGGAAGCCTACAAAGATTAGAAAAATTGAGGAGATGGTGGAATGAGTCGATTCATAAAGAGCCTGGCGCTTTTTGTTGCGGGTCTGCAGTTACTTCCTACAAAGGCAAGCGAGCAGCATACTGGTCCATTGATGGCTGGGGATGATGACTCCAAAGGAATTACGTTGCAGCCGTTAAACGGGAAGTTCGACAACTTGTTTGCTGCACACCGCTCACACTCAAGCCATCGTTCGCATTCGAGTCACAGCTCGCATTACTCAGGGTCTTCCGGTTACACTCCATCGTATACGCCACCTCCGGCTCCAGCGCCGTACATCCCGCCGATTCCAGCTGCGGCGCCGAGCCGTAGTGCGACCGCATCTACCTCGTCCTCTGGAACCGGCTCGGCGAGCCAGTCAGGGCAAGGTAGTCTGCCGGGAAACTCGTTCATGGACCCCAATCAGGGCGGCGGCACGAATGGCAGCCAGGGTGCTGGTGCCATCAAACCACAAACGCATTCTCCCGAAGCGACGGCCAATGGACACGCAATGCCCGTGCAAGCTGGGGGCGAAGTGCCTCTTTCCCGGTCAGAGAAGCTGCATTTGCAGGTCTTTAGGGTTCAACTTAGGTTGAACAGCCTAGGCCTCTTTAATGGCTACATTAGCGGGAAGCTCGATGATGAGACCAAGCAGGCGCTCAAGATGTTCCAAAGCGTGAAGGGCTTCCCGGAAACGGGCTTGATGACGACGGAGACGCTAAATGCTTTGGGTGTCAGTGCTGTTAAGTAGATATGTCTTGTGCGATTCCGTGAAGTGAAGCAGCCCAGGCCTGCGTCGACCAGGGTTGCCGCCGTGACCAAGCTGCGCGCGCGCATTTTAAACTGGCCGCTAAAGGACTGGCCTGTTTCTATTTCAGTGATCCAGATGTCCACTTGTCCCTGTATTCACGGGGCGAGCATTGCATAATGCGTTTAAAGGCGTGGCTAAACGCGCTGTCGGAGTCGTAGCCCAGCTTTTGGCCTATCGAAGAAATGGTGGAAGTCTCCGTTTTCAGGGCGCGCGCCGCCAGTTGCATACGCCAGCGCGACACGTAGTCCAACGGCGCAACCCCTGCCTTTTGCTTGAAGCGTAAAGCGAGCGTGGAACGAGATACCCCGGCCGCTTTGGCCAGGTCCGCGACCGTCCATGGGCGCGCTGGATTGGCATGAATAGCCTGGATGGCGGCACCGACACGCGGATCGGCCAAGGCGATTAGCCAGCTTGGCGTACTGTTTTCCTCTTGGGCCAGATACAGCCGCAGCACCTGTACCAGCATGATCTGGCCCAGATTCTGGACCACGATGGAGCTGCCCGGCGAGGGTGCCGCCAATTCGTGGGCAAGACGTTGCAAGGCCCAGCTCAATACAGCCGCCTGGTCCGACCCGCTCTTGACCACGGCCACCGGCGGTAAGCTGTAAGCGTCTCGCCAGCGCCGTCTTCCATTGAGTGCAGCGCGTCGCCATGATTGAATTTGGGATGCAAATTGATTGTGTCCACAAATTTATTTA
>NZ_JACHXD010000018.1 GCF_014191875.1 Pseudoduganella violacea | reverse complement strand
ATCAAATGTTTTACGTTTTCTTGTCGTCATGCTTTAACTCCTCAGATAGTGGATTTTCCACCTATTGAGGTGTCCGGGCAAATTAGACCACGGCATACTGCCACCTCCATTGGTCAGCACGACAATGGCCATGTCATCGTTCGGAAAGATGGTGTTTTGCGAGCGAAAACCAGATACCTCGCCACCGTGGTCCCAACGTAAACGTCCCTCGGGCGTCATTCGCACGAACAGGCCAAGACCATAATTGGTGCCGGTTCCCCCGCTTAGCAAATTTTCCGTCGCAATCGCTTTGCGGGATGTGCTGTTAAGAAGAGCGCCGTGCATCAAGGCGATATCCCACCGCGCCAGATCGGTTGCCGTCATCGCCAGGTTGCCGGCTGCCCATACCCAATATTTTCCCTCCGGCCGAGCCGGGCGCGGTGGGCCGAATGCCGTAACTTCATAACCTTGCGTCTCGCTCTCGTCCCAGTGCGTCACGCTTGTATCGACTGCCGACCGCATGTCCAGCTTTTCTGTGATGCGGCTGCGTATAAAAGCGTCGAGCGGCATTCCACTCGCTATTTCGATAATGCGGCCGGCAATCGCATAGCCGGTGTTGCTGTATTCCCACCTCGAACCAGGCTCGAAGCTGAGCGGCTTTTTCCCCCAGTTGGCAAGGATCGCATCGACGGTCGTCGCCTTCTCCATGAATGGCGCCAGATAATCGAGCGGGTAATAATCCAGATAGCCAGCCGTGTGCGCAAGCAATTGTCGTACAGAGATTTCATTTGCCTTTGTTAAGTCGGGCAAAAAACGGCCGATTTTGTCATCGAGCGATAACTTGCCGTCTTCAACCAGCAGCAATACCGCTGCCGCCACAAATTGTTTGGTGTTCGATCCGATCTTATAACGCATCTGCGGCGTCGCCTTCAGCTCCCGGTCCAAGCGTGCAATGCCGTACGCTTGCGCATAGGCCAATTTGCCGCCTTTAACGATGGCAATCGATACGCTCGGAACCGATTTGTCTTCCAAGGACTTCATGACGATTGCGTCAATTGCCCGCGTGGTCTCAGGTGCAAGCTGGGCGTAAGCAGCCAAGGGCAGCGTGGCGGTAAGTGCAAGAGTACAAACGATGATGGCGGCGCTTTTGTCGGTACGCGTGTGATTTTCGTTATATTTCATTGAAAGATGATTGGCTATGAGCATTGTGTGCAAACAGTGTAATCTTCCGCAATGATGGGAGCGAAGCAAAGCGATGAGCGGTGATAATCGCGCGATGGAATGCCAAAAATGCGGATTCTTCGCCTGTTCATTCTTGGGATGGAGGCAGCCCGGTACGAACTCCAACCCAGCGGACGTTTCTTCATCTAGCCTCCATGTGTAAAAATACCATGAAGACTAACCAGCCGCCTGGCTATAAGGCTCCGATCAGGTCAATACTTCCTGTAAGAACCTTGGGTCCATTTACTTCATATCGAGTCAATATGCGCAAATCCATAAAATCCTTCGTTACTGCTATCTATCTCGTCACTTTCGCTGCCATGTCGCCTGTTATGGCCACAGACCAAAATACCGACTGGGAAGCACAGGTCAGAAAAGCTGACGATGCCTACTGGCACGACTTTAATTTCTCACATTCCACTGCATTGAAGGCCTATCTCACCAGCGATGTCGAGTTCTATCATGATCTTGGCGGCTCAATAATAGGGTATGAAGCATTGGCCAAAGTCAACGCCGGAATGGATGACGCCAAGAACCGAGGTCGCCGTATGGTTGTTCCTGAAACTCTCCGCATACTTCCAATGCGCAAGGGAAAAGACATTTATGGCGCCCTAGTCATGGGGGAGCATGATTTCTTTAGTACTGAGTCGGGAAAAGTGGTGAAGAGAACATTGAGGGCTTCTTTCACGCACCTCATGTTGCTCCAGGACGGTGCTTGGAAAATAGCGCGTATATATAGTTATGAGCACAAACCGGTAACTGATACGGATAAGTAAGCTTAAATCGGAAGAGATCGGATTGGTTAGGTTCATCGACGTAGACGGCCAAACCTGGCCGTCGCTGGGTAGCAACGCTACCCAAACGGGGTAGCAGCCAGCGATATCGAGGAGTTTTGAACGCAAAAAATCCGGGAATTTCCCGGCTTTTCGCAAGCTAAGTGCTTGATTTGTTTGGAGGCGAGGGCCGGAATCGAACCGGCGTAGACGGCTTTGCAGGCCGCTGCATAACCATTTTGCTACCCCGCCATAGGGCTTGAAGAACAACGCTACAGCGGCGTCCATTCTCGAATTCTGGAGCGGGAGAAGAGTCTCGAACTCTCGACCTCAACCTTGGCAAGGTTGCGCTCTACCAACTGAGCTACTCCCGCATTGGAGTCTTACTATTTTTCACTTGGAGCGGGAGAAGAGTCTCGAACTCTCGACCTCAACCTTGGCAAGGTTGCGCTCTACCAACTGAGCTACTCCCGCTTGGAGCGATGTTACAACTACTTCTGCCATTTACTTCTACTGCTGCGCCTCTGAACTGGAGCGGGAGAAGAGTCTCGAACTCTCGACCTCAACCTTGGCAAGGTTGCGCTCTACCAACTGAGCTACTCCCGCATTTCAGGGAAACGCATTATCGCAGAAACATTCTTAATATTCCAGCGATTGTTATCGATTTCGACGTTTTTTGGAGCGGGAGAAGAGTCTCGAACTCTCGACCTCAACCTTGGCAAGGTTGCGCTCTACCAACTGAGCTACTCCCGCATTTGCTTTTTACAGCGCGTCGTCATCAACAACAGGCCAGCATTATAGACGATCTACAGAACTGGTCAAGGGCAACATTTCAAATTAATTCAAGTTTCCCGCTTTTTCCTTGATCAGAGGCCATGCCTTGCGCAGGTAGTACAACATCGACCACACCGTCAGCACGCTGGCCAGCCACAGCAGCTTCTCGCCCCAGTAGCGGGTATCGATGGCGCCCAGCAGCACGTCGTTGTACAGCAAGGCCGGAATGGCCGTCATCTGCGCCGCCGTCTTGATCTTGCCGATCGAGCTGACCGCCACCGATTTCGACGCGCCGATCTGGGCCATCCATTCGCGCAGCGCGGAAATGGCGATTTCGCGGCCGATGATGATGAAGGCGAACAGCGGGTGGCAGCGGCCGCCGTCCAGATGCACCAGCACCAGCAAGGCGCCAGCCACCATCAGCTTGTCGGCCACGGGGTCGAGGAAGGCGCCGAAGGCCGAGGTTTGATTCCAGCGCCGGGCCAGAAAACCGTCGAACCAGTCGGTGATGGCGGCGACGATGAAGATCAGGGTCGCGGCCAGATTGCGGTCATGTGGCTGCAGCCAGCCGTCGGGAAGGTAGAACACGCCTACGACCAGGGGAATCAGCGCCACGCGCAACCAAGTCAGCAGGATCGGAATATTGAAAGGCATAAGGCAGCGGCTTGTAAGAATTATGTGTTAACGCGCCGCTAGTTTATAACGGCGCCGCTGCTAATACCAGCCGACACAGCTTCTTAATGCAGCTGTTTGTAGATTTCTTCGGCCAAAGTGCTGGAAATGCCGTCAACCGACATCAGGTCTTCCACGCTGGCGTTGACAACGCCGCGCAAGCCGCCAAAGCGGGCCAGCAGTTTCTGCCGCCTTTTCACGCCAATTCCCTCGATTTCCTCCAGGCGCGAGGTCTGGCGCGTCTTGGCGCGCTTGGCGCGCATGCCGGTGATGGCGAAGCGGTGGGCTTCGTCGCGGATCATGGCCACCAGCATCAGGGCGGCCGATTCCTTGCCCAGCTCCTGCGCCGGACGGCCGTCGACGAACATCAGGGTTTCCAGGCCGACCCGCCTGCCCTCGCCTTTCGCCACGCCCACGATCAGGCTCAGGTCCAGGCCCAGTTCTTCGAAGACCTGGCGCGCCATCTCGATCTGGCCCTTGCCGCCGTCGATCAGCACCACGTCCGGCATCACGCCGTCGCCGCCCGCCACCTTCTCGTAGCGGCGCATCAGCACCTGGCGCATGGCGGCGTAGTCGTCGCCGGGCGTGATGTCGTTGATGTTGTAGCGGCGGTATTCGCCGTTCTGCATCTGGTGGTGGTGGAAGACCACGCAGGAAGCCTGGGTCGCCTCGCCCTGCGTGTGGCTGATGTCGAAGCATTCCACGCGCAGGGTTTCGATATCCTCGCATTCGAGGCCCAGCGCTTCCACCAGGGCGCGCGTGCGCGACTGCTGCGAGCCTTGCTCGGACAGCAGGCGCGCCAGCGAAATCTCGGCGCCCTTCTGCGCCAGTTCCAGCCATTGGCGGCGCTGGCCCTGGGGCTGGAAGATCAGGTGGATGCGGTGGCCGCACTGCTCCTGCAGCGCCAGCAGCAGTTCCGGCTGGTCGAATTCGATGTTCAGGATCAGGGTGCCGGGGATGTATTTTTCCGTGTAGTGCTGGACCAGGAAGGCGGCCAGCACTTCGACTTCGATGGACTGTTCGGCCATCACCTCAGCGTCGATCAGGTGCGAGGGGAAGTAGGCGCGGTCGCCCAGATGGCGGCCGCCGCGCACCATGGCCAGGTTGACGCAGGCGCGTCCGCCCTGCACCACCACGGCCAGGATGTCGACATCGGCATCGCCCGTGGTTTCCATGCTTTGCTGGTGCAGCACTTTCGCCAGCGACTGAATCTGATTGCGCACCGCCGCCGCCTGCTCGAATTTAAGCTCGCCGGCATAGGCGTGCATCTTCTGCTCCAGCTCTTCCATCACCTCGGTCTGGCGGCCGCGCAGGAAGCGCGCGGCGTTGTTCACGTCGACGCGGTAATCCTCGGCGCTGATGGCGCCCACGCAGGGCGCGCTGCAGCGGCCGATCTGGTGCAGCAGGCAGGGACGCGTGCGGTTCATGTACACGCTGTCCTCGCAGGTGCGCAGCAGGAAGACCTTCTGCAGGATCTGCATCGATTCCTTCACCGCCCAGGCGCTGGGGAATGGACCGAAGTACTGGTTCTTCTTGTCCACCGCGCCGCGGTAGTAGACCATGCGCGGAATCGCGTCCCCGCTCAGCTTCAGATAGGGATAGGACTTATCGTCGCGGAACAGGATGTTGAAGCGCGGCTGCAGCGTCTTGATCAGATTGTTTTCCAGGATCAGCGCTTCGGCCTCGCTGTGCGTGACGGTGGTTTCCAGGCGCGCGATGCGCTCCACCATCATCGCGATGCGCGGGCTGGAAAGGTTCTTCTGGAAGTAGCTGGAGACGCGCTTTTTCAGGTCGCGCGCCTTGCCCACATAAAGCACCTTGTCTTCCGCGTCGAAATAGCGGTAGACGCCGGGCAGATTGGGTAATTTCGCGACCGTCGCCAGCACCTGCTCGCGCGGATCGATCATCTCTTCGCTCATGCTGTCTGTTCCACGATCACGAATGCGACCGCATAGTCATCTTCATCGCTGATGCTGAGCTGGGCGCGCAAGCCCTTCTCGCGCATGAAATCGGCCAGCGCCCCGCCGCAGACGATGGTGGGCTTGCCGTTTTCCTCGTTCAGCATCTGCGCCGCCGGCAGCAGCATGGGCGGACGCACGCCGGTGCCGATGGCCTTCGCAAACGCTTCCTTGGCGGCGAAGCGCGTCGCCAGGTAGCGCAAGGCGCGCTTGGGATGCTGGGCGCCGCGCTCGCGGTAAATCGCCAACTCGTCCGGCCCCAATACCTTGGCCGCAAAACGCTCGCCGTGGCGCGCCAGCGCCTCCTCGATGCGGGCGATCTTGCAGATATCGGTGCCGACGCCGTAAATCATTTTGCGCCCAGGCGGGTCGCGACCATGATGGCCTTCATTTCGCGCACGGCGTTTTCCCAGCCGGCGAAGATGGAATGGGCAACGATGGCGTGGCCGATATTCAGCTCGGCGATATCGGGGATGGCGGCAATCGCCTGCACATTGGTGTAATGCAGGCCGTGGCCGGCGTTCACCTTCAGGCCATGCTGCACGCCCCAGCGTACGCCAGCCTTGACGCGTTCCAGCTCGGCGATCTGGGCCGCGCCTTCGGCATCGGCATAAGCGCCGGTGTGCAGCTCGATCACCGGCGCGCCGACGGCGGCGGCGGCGGCGATCTGCGCTTCGTCGGCATCGATGAAGAGGCTGACTCGGATGCCTTCGGCTTGCAGCTGCTTGACGGCCGCTTCCACTTCCTTGTGGTAGCGCACCACATCCAGGCCGCCTTCGGTGGTCACTTCGGTGCGTTTTTCCGGCACCAGGCAGACGTCGGCCGGCTTCACGCGGCAGGCGAAATCGATCATTTCCTGGGTCACGGCCGCTTCCAGATTCATGCGCGTGGCCAGCTGCGGCGCCAGCGCCAGCACGTCGGCGTCCTTGATGTGGCGGCGGTCTTCGCGCAGGTGCAGGGTGATGCAGTCGGCGCCGGCCTGCTCGGCCAACAGCGCGGCGCGGATCGGATCGGGATAGACGGTGCCGCGCGCATTGCGCAGGGTGGCGACGTGGTCGATGTTCACGCCCAGGTCGATAACGGGTCCAACGGGGTTCAGAAAGCTCATAGTCGTGTTTTTATAACTGCATCAGGTCGATCAGAATCTGGCGCGTGTTCAGGGGCGCGCCGCCTAAATGGTGGGCCAGCAGAAAGCGCATCAGCTGCTTGCTCTGGGCCTGGGTTTGCGCGTCCGCGTAATCCTCGTTCTCCATGTCGAGCAGGGTCTTGCCGGCCACGCGCGGCGCCGTGTCGGCGGCGCGCTCGGGACGCGGGCCGCGTTCCGGGTCCACCACATACTGTACATCGGATTGCACGCGCTCGCGCGTGACCGTGCAGCGCGTCAGGTCGGCGCCCACGCCCGTCTCCCTAAGTAGGGCTCTTTCGAATTTTCGCAAGACGATGGGAGGCGGCTCGTTGTGGGCCAATTGGTTGAGCGTGGCGACGTAATGGTCGAACAGGGCGGGATGGGCGTCGTCGCGCGCCAGCAGCTTGACCAGCAGCTCGTTGAGGTAGAAGCCGCACAGCAGCGCGGTGCGCTCCAGCGGCAGCATGCCGCCCACCCATTCGGCGTCGGTCAGGGTGCGCAGCTCGTTCTTGCCGCTCCAGCTGGCCGACAGCGGCTGGAAGGTTTGCAGCACACCGCGCAGCTGCGAATGCGGCCGCTTGGCGCCCTTGGCGATCAGCGCCACGCGGCCGAAGTCGCGCGTCAGCAGATCGACGATCAGGCTGGTTTCCTTGTAGGGATAGCTATGCAGCACAAAGGCCGGCTGCCCCGCCACCTTGGTGCCGATGGTGCGCGGCGGCGCCGGCTTGCGGCGCGGCGGCGGTACGCTGCTGTCCGCCCCAACAGCCGAGCCCGTGTCCACCTTGGTGCCTGGCACCAAGGTGGACACGGGCTCGGCTGTGGCGCTGCGGGTCATGCGTTTATTCGTAGCCGTAGGCGCGCAGGCCGGCTTCGTTGTCGGCCCAGCCGGATTTGACCTTGACCCAGATTTCCAGGTAGACGGGGCCGCCGAACAGTTTTTCCATGTCGAGGCGGGCCTGGGTGGAAACCTCTTTCAGGCGCGCCCCCTTGTTACCGATGATCATGGATTTGTGGCCGTCGCGCTCGACCAGGATGGCGGCGAAGACGCGGCGCAGATTGCCTTCCTGCTCGAATTTCTCGATCAGCACGGTACTGGTGTAAGGCAGTTCGTCGCCGACGAAACGGAACAGTTTTTCGCGCACGATTTCCGAGGCGAGGAATTTCTCGCTGCGGTCGGTGATGTCGTCTTCGCCGAAGATGGGGTCATTTTCGGGCAGGAAGCGCTTGATCTCGTTCTGCAGGCCGTCGAGCTGGAAGCGCAGCTTGGCCGACACCGGCACCACGGCCGCGAAATCGAACTTGGACGCCACCTGCTGGGCGAACGGCAGCAGCACGGCCTTGTCCTTGCAGCGGTCGGATTTGTTGATGACCAGGATCACCGGCACATTCTTCGGCAAGAGGTCGATCACTTGCTGGTCGGCCGGGCCGAAGGTGCCCGCTTCCACCAGGTACAGGATGACGTCCGAGGAGTCGAGCGTATTGGTGACGGTCTTGTTCAGCGTTTTGTTGAGCGCGTTCGCGTGGCGCGTCTGGAAACCTGGCGTGTCGACGTAGATGAACTGGGCGTCTGGCACGGTCTGGATGCCGGTGATGCGGTGGCGCGTGGTCTGCGCCTTGCGCGAGGTGATGCTGACCTTGGCCCCGATCAGGGTGTTCATCAGCGTCGATTTGCCCACATTGGGACGGCCGACAATGGCGATATAGCCGCAGCGGAAGCCGGCTGGAGTTGGTGCGCTAGTCATGGGATTACCTGTGTTTTACTGTTTGGCGTGCTTGCCTTCGCCGGCGGCGGCGCGGACCGGCTTCTCGGCCGGGGTCTCGCTTTGCACGGTGGCGATACCGGCCAGCTTGAGCTGGGCCGCGCGCGGCTTGGTCTTGCGGGCCGCGGCCGGCGCTTTCTGCAAAGCCTGTTCGGCCGCTTCCAGCGCCAGCTTGGCGGCGGCTTGTTCGCCGGCGCGCCGGCTGCCGCCGCGGCCATAGACCTGGACGCCCAGCTTGGGCACCAGGCATTCGATTTCGAATTCCTGGCTGTGCGCGGCGCCATGGGTGGCGACCACGTTGTACAGCGGCAGGGAGATTTTTTTACCTTGCAGGAATTCCTGCAGCAGGGTCTTGGCATCCTTGCCCAGGGTCTGGGGATCGACCGTGTCGAGGATGGGAATGTAGAAGGCGCGGATCACGCGCGCCGCGCTGTCGAAGCCGGCATCGAGGAAGATGGCGCCCAGCAGCGCTTCCAGCGTGTCGGCCAGGATCGAGGGACGGCGGAAGCCGCCCGATTTCAGTTCGCCCTCGCCCAGGCGCAGGAATTGCGACAGCTCCAGCTTTTGCGCGATCTCGTACAGCGATTGCTGCTTGACGAGGTTGGCGCGCAGGCGCGACAGGTCGCCCTCGTCGATGGTGTTGTAGCGCTCGTACAGAATCGAGGCCACCACGCAGTTGAGGATGGAGTCGCCCAGGAATTCCAGCCGCTCGTTATGCAAACTGCTATGGCTACGGTGCGTCAGTGCCTGCTGTAACAGCCCGGCATCCTGGAACGTGTGGCCTAAACGGGTTTGCAATAACTGATGATTCATTGGCTTTGGTGCTTTGTCGTATTGGTCTGCTTATTGCCCGGGCTTGCCGCTCTTGGGCGCCCCGCCCTTGGCGGTGCTGCCCTCGTATTCCAGCAAGATGCTGGCCGGCCCGAACAGGGGAATCTTTTTCTCGTAAGCGAAGCTGACCTGCATTTCGCCGTCTTCGCGGCTGATGATCAAGTCGCGCCCGCTGATCGAACTGATGTAATTCACTTCGGCGCTCTTGTCGAAGGAATTCTGGATTTCCTTGACGGTCGAACCGGCGCCCTTGGCTTTGACGATGGCGGACGACACGGCGCGGTATTCCGCGTAGGTCGGCACGATCTTCATGCCCAGGATGCCGAGGAAGCCGAGGATGGCCAGGACCAGGATCAGGCCAATCAGTGTGATGCCACGCTGCTTGTTGAACCCTGTCGCCGCCATCTCGCCTCCCGTTTAGTGGATGCTGCCTATGCGCTTGGGATTGCCCAGATTCATCCAGACAAAGAACGCCTTGCCCACGATATTCTTGTCCGGCACAAAGCCCCAGTAACGGCTGTCGGCGCTATTGTCGCGGTTATCGCCCATCATGAAATAATTGCCTTCAGGAACCACGCAAGTAAAGCCTTCATAGCGGTAGGTGCAGGCATCGCTGTGCGGGAATTCGCGGACATCGCCCAGATTGATGTTGGCGGCGCGCTCGTCGTTCAGGATGCGGTGGTCCACCCCACTCAGGTTTTCCTTGAATTGTTTCTTATAGACAAGTCTTTCATTGTTTTCATCGTCCAGGTAATCGTCGAGCGCGGTGTACTCGATGGCCTTGCCGTTGACGGTCAAACGTTTGTTCTCATACGTAATCTTATCACCGGGCACGCCGATCACCCGTTTGATGTAATCCTGGCTCATATCCTTGGGATATTTGAACACCATCACGTCGCCGCGCTGGGGATCGTTGAGCTGCACCACTTTCTGGTTCAGGATCGGCAGGCGGATGCCGTAGGTGAACTTGTTCACCAGGATCAGGTCGCCCACCAGCAGGGTCGGCACCATCGACGAGGATGGGATCTTGAATGGCTCGTACAGGAAGGAGCGCAGGCAAAACACCAGGGCAATCACCGGGAAGAAGCTGCCCGAATACTCGACCCAGGTCGGCTGGCGCAGCAGGTCCGCTTCGATCTTGGCGCGCTTGGCCGGGCTGCCGTCGCCCACGATGCCGTTGGACGTCTGGCGCGCCAGGTGCGCGTCGTACTCGGCCAGGGCGCGGTCGGCCGCGGCGCGGCGCTGCTTGGCCAGGTAGAACACATCGAGGAACCAGATCACGCCCGTGACCACCATCAGCACGAACAGGATTAAAGCGAAATTGCCCAGGATGGTTTGCAGGTTCATTTATCTTCCACTTGTAGGATTGCCAGGAAGGCTTCTTGCGGAATCTCCACCGAGCCGACCTGCTTCATACGCTTCTTACCGGCCTTCTGCTTCTCCAGCAGTTTCTTCTTACGGCTGATGTCGCCGCCATAGCACTTGGCCAGCACGTTCTTGCGCATCGCCTTGACGTTTTCGCGCGAGATGATGTTGGACCCAATCGCGGCCTGGATCGCCACGTCGAACATCTGGCGCGGGATCAGCTCGCGCATCTTGGCCGCCACGGCACGGCCGCGGTAAGGCGCGTTGGCGCGGTGCACGATGATGGCCAGCGCGTCGACCTTCTCGCTGTTGATCAGCATATCGACTTTCACCACGTCGGCCGCGCGGTATTCCTTGAACTCGTAGTCCATCGAGGCGTAGCCGCGCGAGGTCGACTTCAGCTTGTCGAAGAAGTCCAGCACGATCTCGGCCATCGGCATCTCGTACACCAGCTTGACCTGGCGGCCGTGGTAGCTCATGTCCATCTGGATGCCGCGCTTGGCGATGCACAGGGTGATCACCGAGCCCACATATTCCTGCGGCATGTACAGGTTGACGTTGACGATCGGCTCGCGCACTTCGGTGATGCGCGACGGGTCGGGCATGCGCGAAGGATTGTCCACGTTCATGACCGTGCCGTCGCGCTGCTCGACCTCGTACACCACGGTCGGCGCGGTGGTGATCAGGTCCATATCGAATTCGCGCTCCAGGCGCTCCTGCACGATTTCCATGTGCAGCAGGCCAAGGAAGCCGCAGCGGAAGCCGAAGCCCAGCGCCTGCGACACTTCCGGCTCGAACATCAGGGCGGCGTCGTTCAGCTTGAGCTTTTCCAGCGAGTCGCGCAGGGCGTCGTACTGGTTGGCCTCGACCGGGAACAGGCCGGCGAACACCTGCGGCTGCACTTCCTTGAAGCCAGGCAGCGGCGCCACGGCCGGCTTGGCGATGGAGGTGATGGTGTCGCCCACGCGGGCCACTTTCAGCTCCTTGATGCCGGCGATGACGAAGCCCACCTGGCCGGCGCTCAGCTGCGGCAGCGAGACCGAGCGCGGCGAGAAGACGCCGAGATCTTCCACCAGCTGGGTCGAGTCGGTCGCCATCAGGCGGATCTTTTCTTTCGGACGCATGGTGCCGTTCACCACGCGCACCAGCATCACCACGCCGACATAGGCGTCATACCAGGAGTCGATGATCAGGGCTTGCAGCGGCGCTTCGGGATCGCCCTTGGGCGGGGCCACCTTGGCGATGATCGATTCCAGCACGTCCTCCACGCCCAGGCCGGTCTTGGCCGAGCATTGCACGGCGTCGCCGGCCTCGATGCCGATCACGTCTTCGATTTCGGCGATGGCGGTGGGCGGATCGGCGTTCGGCAAGTCGATCTTGTTCAGCACCGGCACCACTTCCACGCCCAGGTCGAGCGCGGTGTAGCAGTTGGCCACGGTCTGCGCTTCCACGCCTTGCGAGGCGTCAACCACCAGCAGCGCGCCTTCGCAGGCCGACAGCGAGCGGCTGACCTCATAGGAGAAGTCGACGTGGCCCGGGGTGTCGATCAGGTTCAGGTTATAGATCTGGCCGTCGCGCGCCTTGTATTTCAGCGCTGCCGTCTGGGCCTTGATGGTAATGCCGCGCTCGCGCTCCAGATCCATGGAATCGAGCACCTGAGCTTCCATCTCGCGGTCCGAAAGGCCGCCACACAGCTGGATGATGCGGTCTGCCAGCGTGGACTTGCCATGGTCGATGTGGGCGATGATGGAAAAATTGCGTATGTTGTTCATTAAATTCAAAACGTATTGGGACGACAGCTATACAAAAAAAGCGCTCCAGGCCGGGCGAGGATGCCCTGCCGAACGCCTTTTGGAAACCGAATCTGAGTCTAAGCCACCCATTTTACCGGATTTCAGAGGGGAAATCCGGATTTCTGACGCAGCGCAGCGACAAAAATGCTTTTTAGCCAATAATTTACGCCGCAGCATGCCCGCAAGGCGGCCGGCGCGGCGCCTCAAGCGGTCAGAATGGCCCGCACTTTTGCTTCGTCGAGGAAGTAATGGCAGATTTCCGGCTGGTCGAGCGCACCGAACAGCACCGGCACCAGCTCGTCGAAACGGGCCACCAGGGCCTCGTCGGCATCGACGTCGATCACCTCGACGGTAAACGGTCGTTGCGGGGTTTGCAGGGCATTCAAGGCGTCCAGCATATCCTGGCACAGGTGGCAATAACTGCGGGAGTAGAGAGTAAAGTGCATGGCCGCCATGATAGCAGGCGGCCATGCGCTGCGGCGAGGGCGCCGGTCGGCGCCCCGCCTCCCGCGCTTACTTGGCGCTCGGACGCAGCGACACGAACTGCGCGGTATCGCCGCGGCGCACCAGCACCACGCTGGCCTTTTTCGGATCGAGCTTGGCGACGGCGGCGTTGAACTGCTTGGCGTCGACGATTTCCGCATTGTTCAGCTGCAGCAGGATATCGCCTTCGCGCAGGCCGGCGCGGGCCGCCACGCCTTCGGCGCCGTCGACCACCACGCCGCCGTTCACGCCCAGCTCGCGCTTCTGCGCGGCCGTCAGGTCGCTGACCTTGAAGCCCAGGGCGTTGGCCGGGGTGTCGGCCGGCGCCTTGCTGCGCTCGCCACCCTTGGCCGTTTTCTCGCCCTGCTGCTCTTCCACCACCACCGGCAGATCGACGGCGGCGCCCTTGCGCCAGACCGTGATGATGGCCTTGCTGCCGATGGCCGAACCGCCCACCAGGCGCGGCAGGTCGGAGGAACGGGCGATGTCGGCGCCGTTGAACTTGAGGATGATGTCGCCGGCCTTCAAGCCCGCCTTGTCGGCCGGGCCGCCCGGCATGACCTGGGCCACTTCGGCGCCGCGCGTGCCGCTCTTCAAGCCCAGCGATTCGGCCACTTCCTTGTTCAACTCGCTGATCTGCACGCCAATGCGGCCGCGTGTCACCTTGCCGGTTTTCTTGAGCTGATCGGCCACGCGCATGGCTTCGTCGATCGGCACGGCAAAGGAAATGCCGTTATAGCCGCCCGACAGGGTAGCGATCTGCGAGTTGATGCCGATCACCTCGCCGCGCATATTGATCAGCGGACCGCCCGAGTTGCCGGGATTGACGGCCACATCGCTCTGGATCAGCGGCAGGTATTCGCCGGTGTCGCGCGCCTTGGCCGAAATGATGCCCGAGGTCACGGTGTTTTCCAGATTGAACGGGGAGCCGATGGCGATCACCCATTCGCCGACGCGGATCTTGTTGGAGTCGCCGATGGTCAGGCTGGGCAGCTTGGCGCCATCGATCTTGAGCACGGCGACGTCGGTGCTGGCGTCGGCGCCCAGCACCTTGGCCTTGAATTCGCGCTTGTCGGTCATGGTCACGTAGACCTCGTCGGCGCCGTCGACCACGTGGGCATTGGTCAGCACATAGCCATCCTGGGAAATGATGAAGCCGGAACCGACGCCGCGCTGCACCTCCTCTTCCTGCGGCGCCGAGCGGCCGCGGCGCGGAGCCTGGCCGCCGCGCGGGGCGGGCGCCGCACCGCCGAAGAAGCGGCGCAGGAAGTCCTGCATTTCCTCTTCGCCCGGCGCGCCTTGGCGGATGCGCATGCGCTCGGTGGTGCGGATATTCACCACGGCCGGGCCGACCTTGTCGACCAGCTCGGTGAAATCGGGCAGGCCCGCCACCGCCGGCGCGGCCATGGCCGGGGCCAGTCCCGCCACGGCGGGGGCAAACAATACACCGGCGCCCAGGACCAGCGCCGACAGCGTTTTACTACCAGTAGAGAAGGTGGTTTTTTTCATGGGAGTGTTCGTGTTTTGTATTGGATCACAGGGCTTGGCAACGTTGGCAAAGCTTCCACATGGTAAGCGAAAACCTGCGTTGCCGCATGCACAAGATGTTGCAGGAAGTAAGAATTTCAAGAGGCGGGCGGCCGCGCTTCAGCAAGGCTTAAGGGATGGTGGCGGCGGGCGTGGCGCCATCGTCTTCGAAAGGCGGCGCGCTCCCGACTTCGGCGGCCACGGCCCGCCGCAGGCGCAGGCGCGCGGCCAGGGCGGCGCCGGCGCCCTCCTCCCGGTCGGCGGCGGCGCGCAACTGGTCGCCGATCAGGTGGTAGGCATGCCAGGCGGCGCGGCCCTCGTCGCCGGTCAGGGCGGCCAAGGCCAGCTCGCGGTCGGCGTCGGCCAGCTCGCCGTCCATCAGCGCCGAAATATGCTCCAGCAATTGCGTCGATTTCTTCATGGCCGGCCACCGTCTTCCTTATCCGCAAGCGGACCCTTCCTTACAGTCTCATCCCCTCACCACCGCCTGTCAACCGGCTTGTCCAGCAAAGGCTGCAGCCGCGCCGCGATCGCCTCGCGCGCGCGGAAGATGCGGCTGCGCACGGTGCCGATGGGGCAAGCCATGATCTCGGAGATTTCCTCATAGCTCAGCCCCTCGATCTCGCGCAGCACGATGGCCGTGCGCAACTCCAGCGGCAAGGCATCCATGGCCTCGTTCACGGTGGCGGCGATCTGCTTGCTGGCGAGCATGGACTCGGGGGTATTAATGTCGCGCAAATGCTCGCCCTCGCCATTCTCGGCCGACAGCAGCGCCGCCTCGTTCGCCAGCGGCGCGCGCCGCCCCTGGCTTAGCAGGAAATTCTTCGCCGTGTTGATGCCGATCCGGTACAACCAGGTGTAAAACGCGGAATCGCCGCGGAAATGGCGCAAGCCGCGGTAGGCCTTGATGAAGGCTTCCTGCACCACGTCCTCGGCCTCGTTCTGGTCGCGCAGGATGCGCGAGATCAGGCGCATCAGGCGGCGCTGATGGCGGGCGACAAGCATATCGAACGCCTGCCTGTCGCCAGCCTGAACCCGCTCGACCAGCAACTGATCGCACTCCCGTTCCGTCGTCACGCCCTCGTCCTCGATGGCCGGCAAGCCTTGGCGCTCCTATGCTATAGAGCCCAGGCGCCGCGAATTGGTTCGCAGATCCCGTTTCTTTTTTCGGCGCCCTCAGGCCGCCAGGGCACGCAAGGCCAGGGCCAGCGCGCGCCACTCGGTCGGCGCCACGCTGTCCGGCAGCAGCACCAGGCAGCGCCGCCGCCGCGCCCCGTCCTCCAGCCACAACAGCATCACGGCAGGCCAGAGCAGCGTGCCCGGCAGCAGCCGCAGCGGCGGCCCGGACGCGCCGCCTATCCCCTGGTATACCGTCAGCCGCAACTGCCCGACAGCGGAAATATCAATGCGCCATACCTTGACTTCGCGCGCTTGCCAGCCCAGCCCCGCGCAGGCGAGACAAAGCAGCATGGGGCGTTCCAGCAACAGGCCGGCCGCCAGCGCGGCGACGCACATGGCCGCTTGCAGCATGCGCAAGACGGGCGACGGCCGCACGATGGCCGTAGTGGCAATCGACATGGCAATTCCGCAAAACAGTGAGTGGGGTACAAGGAGCGCCGGCCAGGCTGCCGGGCTTTAAGCGGCGCCAGCAGGACGCTGGCGCCGTTTCAGCGCTCACTCCGGTTCGACCGGGGCGAGGCGCTTTGGTTCACGCTTTTTTCAAACTTTACCGAACAGCAGGCTGCCGTTGGTGCCGCCGAAGCCGAAGGAGTTCTTCAGCGCGTAGTCGATCTTCATGTCGCGCGCCACATTGGCGCAGAAATCCAGATCGCAGGCGGGGTCCTGGTTGAACAGATTGATGGTCGGCGGCGCCACCTGGTGGTGGATGGCCAGCACCGTGAACACCGCTTCCAGGCCACCGGCGCCGCCCAGCAAGTGGCCGGTCATCGATTTGGTGGAGCTGATCACGAGGTTCTTGGCGTAGTCGCCGAAGGTGCGCTTGATGCCCACCACTTCGGCCATATCGCCCAGCGGGGTCGACGTGCCGTGCGCGTTGACATAGTGCACCTGGTCCGGATTGACGCCGGCGTTTTTCAGCGCGTTGAGCGCCGATTTGCTGCCGCCGCTGCCGTCTTCCAGTGGGGAAGTCATGTGGTAAGCGTCGGCGCTCATGCCGAAACCGTGCAGCTCCGCGTAAATCGTGGCGCCGCGCGCTTTCGCATGTTCGTATTCTTCCAGCACCATGACGCCGGCGCCTTCGCCCAGCACGAAGCCGTCGCGGTCCTTGTCCCATGGACGGGAGGCGGTGGCCGGATCGTCGTTGCGGGAGGACAGGGCGCGGGCCGAGGCGAAACCGCCCAGACCCAGTGGCGACACGGTCGATTCCGCGCCGCCGGCAACCATGATGTCGGCGTCGCCGTATTCGATCAGGCGGGCCGCCGCGCCGATGCAGTGCAGGCCGGTGGTGCAGGCCGTCACGATGGCGAGGTTGGGGCCGCGCATGCCGTACTTGATCGACAGGTCGCCGGAAATCATATTGATAATCGAGGCCGGCACGAAGAAAGGCGAGATACGGCGCGGGCCGCGCTTGTCGTAATCTTCCTTGGTTTCTTCGATCATCGGCAGGCCGCCGATGCCGGAACCGATGATCACGCCGATGCGATCGGCGTTCTCTTCGGTGACGACCAGACCGGAATCCTGGATCGCCTGGATGCCTGCCGCCATGCCGTAGTGGATAAAGGTATCCATGTGGCGGGCTTCCTTGGCGGGGATGTAATCCTCGACATTGAAGCCTTTGACTTCACCTGCGAAGTGAGTCGAGAACGGCGATGCATCAAACTTGGTGATGTTAGCGATCCCGGACTTCCCCTCGGTGATTGCGCTCCACGCGTCGGCAATAGAATTGCCGACCGGGGATACGCAGCCGAGGCCGGTAACCACTACACGACGGTTTTTGGAACTCAAGCGATTCTCCTGGAGTCGATCGGGGTGTTGCTTAGGCCTTCACGTGCGCGGTAGCGTAGTCGATAGCTTGCTGCACGGTGGTGATTTTTTCAGCCTGTTCGTCCGGGATTTCCATTTCGAACTCGTCTTCCAGTGCCATTACCAGCTCAACGGTGTCGAGGGAATCGGCGCCCAGATCGTCAACGAAGGACGATTCGTTTTTGATGTCTGCTTCAGCGACGCCCAGTTGCTCAGCGACGATTTTCTTAACGCGTTGTTCGATATCCGACATGTTATGGCTCCATTATGTGTGTTACGGAAAGCGCGCATTTTATCAGGTTTGCGCGCCGAAAAACTAATTTCGGCTTGCGATGCTATTTCCACCGAAATTACTGCTAAAAGATAGGAACGTGCGGCGAAAACACCGCTCGGACCCCATCAATTCATATACATGCCGCCGTTCACGTGCAGGGTGGTGCCCGTGATGTAAGCGGCTTGCGGCGAGGCCAGGAAGGCCACGGCGGCGGCGATGTCTTCCGGCTTGCCCAGACGGCCCAGCGGGATCTGGGTCAGCAGGGCGGCGTGCTGCTCTTCGCCCAGGACCTTGGTCATATCGGTATCGATAAAGCCCGGGGCGATGCTGTTGACGGTGATATTGCGGCTGCCGATCTCGCGCGCCAGCGCGCGGCCCATGCCTTCCACGCCGGCCTTGGCCGCCGCGTAATTCATCTGGCCCGGATTACCGGACGAGGCCACCACCGAAGTGATGTTAATAATACGCCCGGTTTTGGCTTTCATCATCCCGCGCAGCACGGCGCGCGACAGGCGGCCCACGGCGCTCAGGTTGGTGGCGATCACGCTGTCCCACTCTTCATCCTTCATGCGCATGGCCAGCTGGTCCTGGGTGATGCCGGCATTATTGACCAGGATGCCGACGGCGCCCCAGCTCTTGCCGATTTCATCGATGACGGCGGCGCAGCGCGCCGGGTCGGTCACATTCAGCACCATGCCCTGGCCCGCTTCGGCGCCGATCTCGGCCAGGTAGGCGGTGATGGCTTGCGCGCCGGCTTCGGTGGTGGCGGTGCCGATCACGCGCGCGCCCTGCTTGGCCAGCTCTTGCGCGATAGCCTTGCCGATGCCGCGCGATGCGCCCGTTACCAGCGCGATTTGATTGGACAGATTCATTCGGTCTCCTCGATTGATTATTTGAGTGCGGCCAGCAGGCGCTCCAGCGACGCCTGGTCGGTGATGGCATCGCCCACGAGCGTGGCGTCGATGCGCTTGGTCAAGCCCATCAGCACCTTGCCCGGGCCGCATTCGATCACGTTGACGATGCCGTCGGCCGCGACCTGCTGCATGGTTTCCACCCAGCGCACGGGGCTGGCGGCCTGGCGCACCAGGGCGTCCTTGATGCTGGCCGGGTCGTTGAGCACGGTCACATCGACGTTATTGATCAGCGCGATCTGCGGCGCGTTGAAATGGATGCCGGCCATGTACTCGCGCAGGCGGTCCGAAGCCGGCTTCAGCAGCGAGGAATGGAAAGGCGCCGACACCGGCAGCTTCATGGCGCGCTTGGCACCCTTGGCCTTGGCGATGTCGCAAGCGCGCTCGACGGCGCCGGTATGGCCGGCGATCACCACTTGCGCCGGCGCGTTGAAGTTGACCGGTTCCACCACTTGCGCGGCATCGGCGGCGGCCGCTTCGGCGCAGGCGGCGCGCACCTCATCGTCGCTCAAACCGAGCACGACGGCCATGCCGCCCTGCCCGACCGGCACCGCTTCCTGCATGGCCTGGGCGCGGAAGCGCACCAGCGGCACGGCATCCTTGAAGGCGATCACGCCCGCGGCCACCAGGGCCGAATACTCGCCCAGGCTGTGGCCCGCGACCACGCTGGGCACGGCGCCGCCAGCGGCGATCCAGGCGCGGTAGACGGCGACGGCGGCCGTCAGCATCACGGGCTGGGTATTGGTGGTCAGGTCCAGCTCTTCTTTCGGGCCTTCGGCCATCAGCTTGCCGAGGTCGAACTGCAGGGCATCCGATGCTTCCGCGATGGTCTGCGCCACCACCGGATTGCCGGCAAAGCCTGCCATCATGGCGACGGCTTGCGAACCCTGGCCGGGGAATACAAATGCAAATTTACTCATCTACTGTCTCGTTATATTGAAAAAGCTACCGCGGCATTCTAGGGGAAGGCGACAGGCCCGCCCTTGGCCTTTTCCGGTTTGCCTCTAGAGCACTAATTCTAAAAAGGCGTTAATTTTACACGCTAAAACTATATTAACCATTACATTTCGGCCAACTTCAGCATGTGATTCATTCGCATATTTACATGCGCGCCAGCACGGCGCCCCAGGTAAAGCCGCCGCCCACGCCTTCCATCATCACCACATCGCCCGGCTTGATGCGGCCATCGCGCACGGCGGTATCGAGCGCCAGCGGAATCGAGGCGGCCGAGGTATTGCCATGCTGGTCGACGGTGACCACCATTTTTTCCAGCGGCAAGCCGAGCTTTTTCGCGGTGCCGTTCATGATGCGGATATTGGCCTGGTGCGGAATCAGCCAATCGATCTGCTCGGACGTCATGCCGGCGTGCGCCAGCGCTTCGTGCGCCACCTTCTCCAGCACGGTCACGGCCAGCTTGAAGACGGCCTGGCCATCCATATACAGGAAGGCGCTGCCGGCCAGGGCGCCATTGCTGACATGGCCGGACACGCTCAGGATGTCGGCATGGCGGCCGTCGGCATGCAGCTTGGTGGCCAGCACGCCCGGTTCCTGCGAGGCGCTCATGACCACGGCGCCGGCGCCGTCGCCGAACAGCACGCAGGTGGTGCGGTCTTCGAAATTCAGGATGCGCGAGAACACTTCGGCGCCGATCACCAGCACATGCTTGTGCGCGCCCGACTTGATGAAGCTGTCGGCCGTGGACATGGCGTAGACGAAGCCGCTGCACACGGCTTGCACGTCGACCGCCGCGCTGGTGTTGGTCATGCCCAGCTTGCGCTGCACGATGCAGGCGGTGCTGGGGAAGCTGCCGAAGAAGTCCGGGGTCGAGCTGGCGACGATGATCAGGTCGATGTCGTCGGGCTGCAGCTGGGCCATGTCGAGGGCGCGGCGCGCGGCCAGCACGGCCAGGTCGGAGGCGTTCTGCTCCGGCTCGGCAAAGTGGCGCGCCGAGATGCCGCTGCGCGACACGATCCACTCGTCCGACGTCTCGATCCCCTTGGCGGCCAGCTGCTCGGCCAGCTCCTGGTTGCTGACACGCTTTTCAGGCAGATAACTGCCGGTGCCGATGATTTTGCTGTACAAGGTCATTCCGTCTCATCCAGTTATAGTTGCGGTCGGTTCTTGTGCCACTTCCGGTTCGCGCGGCATCAGTTCGGCAATCATCGTCGACAGATGTTCCTGCACGTCGTTTTTCGCCGCGTGATACGCGCGCCGCAGTGCCCATTCAAAGGCATCCGCTTCCGCCCCGCCATGGCTCTTCAGCACCAGGCCGCGCAAGCCGAGCAGGCTGGCGCCGTTGTAGCGCGAGGGATTGATGCGATTGCTGATGCGGCGCAGCGCGCTGCGCGCGATCAGCGCACCCAGCATGGTGAGCGGGTTGCGCTTGAATTCCGAGGTCAGCACGCCTTTCAGGAAGCGCGCCAAGCCTTCGATGGCTTTCAGCGTGACATTGCCGACGAAGCCGTCGCACACCACGATGTCGGTGGTGCCCTTGAAGATATCATTACCTTCCACATTGCCGTAGAAGTTCAGCGCGCCGCGCTCATGGTCGGCCTGCAGCAGCTTGGCGGTCAGCTTGACCACCTCGTTGCCCTTGATGTCTTCGGTGCCGACGTTGAGCAGGCCGATGGTGGGACGTTCGATGCCTTCCATGGCTTGCACCAGCACCGACCCCATGATGGCGAACTGGTGCAGGTGGTGCGGTTCGCAGTCCACATTGGCGCCCAGGTCCAGCATATAGGTCGGACCATCCTTCTGGTTCGGCAGGATGCTGCAGATGGCGGGACGGTCGACGCCGGCCATGGTCTTCAGCACATAGCGCGAGACGGCCATCAGGGCGGCGGTATTGCCGGCGGAGACGCAGGCGTGGCTGCGGCCTTCCTTGACTTGTTCGATGGCCACGCGCATCGAGGAATCCTTCTTGCGGCGCAAGGCGACCTCGAGCGGGTCATCCATCGTGACCTGCTCGGAAGCGTGAAGGATGAACAGGCGTGGCTGGGATTCGGCGTGGTGCTTTTTCAATTCCGCGCGGATGACGTCTTCCAGGCCGACCAGGATCAGCTCAGCGTCAGGTTCACGGTTAATGAAGGAGATTGCTGCGGGAATGGTGACCGACGGGCCGTGGTCTCCGCCCATGCAGTCGATGGATATTTTGATTGTCATTGCGGGGCAAAAGGCGTTCCTGAGATGGTGTCAGCGCCTGCGTATTTCAGAATGACGGTTTGCAAAGCTGTTTGCAGCCGGGGAAAAAGAAAAAGCGGCGCCACGTCAGTCACCTGCGTTGCACCGCTTTTGGCTAGGCCGAACAAAAACGTCGATTACTCGTCGTTTTTGGTTTTCAGCACTTTGCGACCACGATAGAAGCCGTTAGGGCTGATGTGGTGACGCAGGTGGGTTTCGCCCGTGGTTGGCTCGACTGCCAGGTTAGGGGCAACCAGGAAATCGTGCGAACGGTGCATACCGCGCTTCGAAGGGGACTTCTTGTTCTGTTGAACTGCCATGATGACTCCTAATACTAAAGTTCTAAGATTTTAACACATTCGACCGGCATTACTAACATGCGAATCGAGTATCCCTGCGGCCGGACAGGCCGACATCGTCAACTGCTTTTACTACCTCTACTACACAATGCCAATACTCGATTACTACACGCGTTTTGACACGTTCTTCACTTACTGCTTATTCGTTCTAACTGAGCTTTATTTCTTCAGGCTCTGCAAGCCTGCAAAGGGGGACGGCTTCTCGCTGCGCGCTTTTTCCAGCAGCGCGGCGTCGGGACACTGTTCGTGCTTCGGCGCTTGCGGCAAAGCCAGCAGCGCCTCGTCTTCCATCAGGTCCATCAGCTTCATATCACGGGTGCCTACCACCACGTCGATCGACTCGTCGCCGATGATTTCTTCGATCTCGTCGGCGTGCGCATCGTCTTTACCGAACATCAGCAACGTCGAGGAATCGATTGCATGGCCAAACGGAGTCAGGCAGCGCTGGCAATTCAATTGCACCGTGCCGCTCACGCTGAGCCGCATCTGCGGGAAACCCTGCTTGCTCGTGCTGCCTTCCGCCTTCCAGGTGATGGAACCGGAGTTGTCGGCGCATTCCTTGCTCAAGCGGGTCATTTCAGCCACGGGCGTCACGCCCTCACGCAAGCCGTTGGTCCGACAGAATTCAAAGGCGTCGATCACAAAAGCGTCCATGTACTAAAATTCCCTTGGAAAACCTGCGATAATAACAGGGTTTTCGCCGCCGCGTCAAAGACTTGCGCGATTTTTCGCGCGTTTGTGGGCCATTCATCCACGGCGCACAGAGCATATAACAATTCCCGCCCCGGAGCCAGAGAAAAATATTTCCATGAACTCAACAAGCAACGCCCCCGCCCTGATTCTTGCCTCCAGCTCAGCATACCGGCGCGAACTCTTGTCCCGGCTGCAAATACCGTTCACGGTGGACGTGCCCGACATCGATGAAAGCCCCCTGCCTGGCGAAAGTCCGTCAGCCACCGCCCTGCGCCTGGCGCGCGACAAGGCGGCCGCCGTCGCCGCGCGCCACCCGGGCGCGCTGGTGATCGGCTCCGACCAGGTCGCCACGCTCGACGAAGAACAGATCGGCAAGCCCGGCAACCACGCCAACGCCCTGGCCCAGCTGCAGAAAATGCGCGGCCGCGAAGTGGTCTTCCACACCGCGCTCTGCCTGTGGGATGGGCGCGACGGCAGCGCCCAGATCGAGGATATCCAGACCATCGTCCAATTCCGCGACCTGCCCGATGCCGAACTCGACGCCTATCTGCGCATCGAGCAGCCTTACGATTGCGCCGGCAGCGCGAAAAACGAGGCGCTCGGCATCGCCATCCTCGAACGCATCGATGCCAGCGACCCGACCGCCCTCACCGGCCTGCCGCTGATCGCCCTGACCGGCATGCTGCGCGCCGCCGGCGTTTCCTTCTTCCAGACCAAATAAACACCATGCCCGGCACTCTTTACCTGATTCCCAACACCCTGGGCGACACCGAAGCGCTCTCCCACGTCATTCCCGAGCATGTGCAAGCCCTGACGGCCAGCCTCGGCTACTTTGTCGCCGAAAACGCCAAGACGGCGCGCGCCTTCCTGAAACTGGTCAACACCCAGCATCCGCTGGCGCGCCCGCTGCAGGAAATCCGCATCGACGAATTGAATGTCAACACCCCGGCGCAAGCCCTGGCCGCCCTGCTGGAACCGCTGCAAGCGGGCCAGGACGCCGGCCTGTTGTCGGAAGCGGGCGTGCCGGCCGTGGCCGATCCCGGCGCCGACCTGGTGCGCCTGGCGCACCAGCACGGCATTCCCGTGCGCCCCCTGGTCGGCCCCTCCTCGCTGCTGCTGTCCGTCATGGCCAGCGGCCTGAACGGCCAGAGCTTCGCCTTCAACGGTTATCTGCCGACGGATGCGGCGGCGCGCGCCAAGCGCCTGAAAGAACTGGAAGCGCGTTCGCGCCAGGACAAGCAGACCCAGCTCTTCATCGAAACGCCCTACCGCAACGCCGCCATGCTGGACGCCCTGCTCGCCAGCTGCGCCGGCAACACCCTGATCTGCGTCGCTACCGACATCAGCCTGCCGTCGGAAAGCATCCGCACGCAAAGCAGCGCGCAATGGAAGGCCCAGCTCGCCGCCGGCAAGACGCCGGACTTCCACAAGAAGCCCACCGTCTTCCTGCTGCTGGCGCAATAAGGGAAAAGGCTGGCGGCCTACTGCACGCCATGGGTGTATTCGCTGACCCAGTCGCAGGCGGCCAGCTGGATGGCATAGAGTTCGGACGGCGCCAGTTCGAGCTGGTGCAGGATGCGCGTCAACTCCGGCCCTTCGGTGGCGCATTCGATCAGCTCGATCAGCGAGAGCATCTGGCCGTAATCGCCCTGACGGTGCAACAAGGCGTCGCGCACCTCGTCCAGCACGTTCACGCTTTGCAGGATTTCGCCCATGCGCACCGAGAACAGCGCATCCATCAGCGACATGATGCCGACCGTGAAGCCGATATCGGCGCCGATGCGCTGCTCGGGCCGCAGATGCTCCATCATCAGCTCCATGGTTTTGCCGCGCGTGGTCGCCATCTGCAGCAGCGGCGAATCGAATTCGGGCGCCTGCCCGGTCTTCACATACAGCAGGATCTGCAGCCAGCGCTGCAACTGGCGCCGCCCCAGCACGATCAGCGCGTGGCCGACCGAATTGATGCGAAAGCGCGCGCCCACGGCCGGCGTATTCACCAGGCGCAGCAGGTTCAGGGTAATCAGGGGATCGTGCTTGACGCTGCGCTCGATCTCGCGCTGGTCGGCGTCGGTATTGAGCAAATCCAGCAAATGCATGATGGCCAGCTGGGACGGGGCGATCTTCTTGCCGCTCAAGATCACGGGCCGCGCGAAATAATAGCCCTGGAAATATTCGAAGCCCAGGTCCATGCAGCGCTGGAACTCCTCCAGCGTTTCGACCTTCTCGGCCAGCAGCTTCTGGCGCGGATTGCGCAGCGAGCGCGCCAGCGCATCGAGCGCGCTGCCGCCGGTCTGGCGGATATCGATCTTGATCACGTCCATCAGCGGCTGCAAAAGCTGCAGGCCGGCCGATTCGGCCACCACATCGTCCAGCGCGAACTTGAAACCGGCCGCCTTCAGTTCCTGGATGCGGGCCAGCACCTCGGGCGTGGCTTCGACCGATTCCAGCACTTCGAGTATGACCTTGTCGGTCGGCAGAAAGCGGATAAAGTCGCTCATCAGAGCAACGGTATCGACATTCACGAAGGCCAGCTGGTCGCCCACCACCTGGCCCATGCCCAATTCCGAGGCGTGGGCGATGACCGAGGCCGTGGCGGACACGCCATCCAGCACATTGGCCTCGTTGCATTCGGCGTTACGAAACAGCAGTTCGTAGGCGACGAGACGCTGTTTGCGATTGAGGATAGGTTGACGAGCCAGGAAAAACTGATTCGCGTACGGCATGGGCACGGCGTCTTTTTCTAATGCGATTGTCATGAGCAGCCCCCACTGCTTGCCATCGTATATAGATCAGAATATACGCCTTAATTCAGCCGTGACAACAGTTTTTATAGCCGGCATCACGCCGAACGCGCACCGCCTTTGCGGGCTGTGGCCGCTTCGCCACTTTCCAGCGTAAATTTGGCGCCGGCATCGCGCCCCAGCACCTTCACCAGATAGGGCATGACCTGCTTCAGCATCGGTTCCAGCGTGTACGGCGGATTGACGATGAACATGCCGCTGGTGTGCAGGGCGATGCCATCCGGGCCGGGCGTGGACACGCACAGGGTGACGTTCAGCCAGCTGGCGGCCGGCAGATGCTTCATGCGCTCGGCGAAATTGCGCGCCTCGATGCGCTGCAGCAGCGGATACCAGACCGCGTACGTGCCGCCCGGGAAGCGTTTCAGCGCTTCATTGAGCATGTCCATCACCTTGCGGTAATCCTGCTTGTCCTCATACGGCGGGTCGCACAGCACCAGGGCGCGGCGCGACGGCGGCGGCAGCAGCGCCTTCAGGCCGACGAAGCCATCGGCGCGGTTGACGATCACGCGCTTGCCGCGCGTGGCCGGACGCTTGCCCTGGGCCGCCGCGTGCTGTTCGAGCTTGCGGAAATTCTCGTCCAAGAGCTTGGCATCGGCCGGATGCAGCTCGAACAGGCGCAGGCGGTCCTGCTCGCGCGCCACGATGTCGGCGCAGTAAGGCGAACCCGGGTAGTAGCGCATCTTGCCGCTCGGGTTCATGTCCTTGATGACCTGCACATACTCGGCCAGCGGCGCCGGCAAGTCGTCGCGCTCCCACAGCGGCGCGATGCCGGTTTCGAATTCGGCGGTCTTGGTGGCCTGGGCGCTGTCGAGGGCATACACGCCCGCGCCGGCATGGGTGTCGATATAGCTGTAAGCGACATCTTTCTGATTCAGGTATTTCAAGAGCTGGATCAGGACAAAGTGCTTCAAAACATCGGCGTGATTCCCGGCGTGGAAGGCGTGGCGGTAACTGAACATCGTGGTGATTCCTGTAAGTATGACCCCGCATTATCCCAGAGAACGCCCGGCGCGCCAAAAGCTGCGCGTCCCAGGCATGCAAAAAAGGCCGCAACGGGACGGCATCCCGTTGCGGCCAGCGCCTTGGAATCAGGCGAACTTCACGCAAAAACCAGGTTTTCCACCCGCGGGCTTAAGCCACTTTCTGGGCGTCGAAGAATTGTTCGTCCTCGGTCGAACCGTGCAGGGCCGTGGTCGAGCTCTGGCCTTGCTGGATGGTCTGGGTGACGGCGTCGAAGTAGCCGGTGCCGACTTCGCGCTGGTGCTTGACGGCGGTGAAGCCTTTTTCGGCGGCGGCGAATTCGGCTTCCTGCAGTTCCACGAAGGCCGACATCTGGCGGCGCGCATAGCCGTGGGCCAGGTTGAACATGCCGTAGTTCAGGGCGTGGAAGCCGGCCAGGGTGATGAACTGGAACTTGTAGCCCATGGCGCCCAGCTCTTTCTGGAACTTGGCGATAGTGGCGTCGTCCAGGTTTTTCTTCCAGTTGAACGATGGCGAGCAGTTATAGGCCAGCATCTTGCCGGGGAACTTGGCGTGCACGGCTTCGGCGAACTGCTTGGCGAAAGCCAGGTCCGGCTTACCGGTTTCGCACCATACCAGGTCGGCGTAAGGCGCGTAAGCCAGGGCGCGCGAGATCGACTGGTCGATGCCCGGACGCACTTTGTAGAAGCCTTCCACGGTGCGCTCGCCGGTGCAGAAAGGACGGTCGTTTTCGTCCACGTCCGAGGTCAGCAGGTCGGCCGCTTCGGCGTCGGTACGGGCGATGACCAGGGTCGAAGTGCCCATCACGTCCGCAGCCAGGCGGGCGGCGGTCAGTTTTTCCACGGCTTCACGCGATGGCACCAGCACCTTGCCGCCCATATGGCCGCATTTTTTGACCGAAGCCAGCTGGTCTTCGAAGTGCACGCCCGAGGCGCCCGCTTCGATCATGGATTTCATCAGCTCGAAGGCGTTCAGCACGCCGCCGAAGCCGGCTTCGGCGTCGGCCACGATGGGCGCGAAGAAGTCGATATCATCTTTGCCTTCGGACCACTGGATCTGGTCGGCGCGCTGGAAGGTGTTGTTGATGCGCTTGACCACCATCGGCACCGAGTTGGCTGGATACAGCGATTGGTCGGGATACATTTCGCCGGCCAGGTTGGCGTCGCCCGCCACCTGCCAGCCCGACAGATAGATCGCTTTCAGGCCAGCCTTGACTTGCTGCATGGCCTGGTTGCCGGTCAGCGCGCCCAGGGCGTTGACGAAAGGCTCGTTGTTGACCAGGTTCCACAGCTTTTCCGCACCCTTCTTGGCGATGGTGTGTTCGATTTGCATGGAACCGCGCAGACGCACCACGTCGTCGGCGGTATAGGCACGCTTGATGCCTTTCCAGCGCGGGTTGGTGTCCCAATCTTTTTGCAGTTCTGCTACTTGCTGTTCACGAGTTGCCATGGTGCTCTCCTATTGACTGACTAAACAAAAAACGAAATCCGTTAGAAACATCATAGGACGATTTGTTCAGCGCAACAATGGTCTTATATAAGACATATGAGCAAATTTTACTCCTTAAGTTTCAATGACTTATTTTTCATTTCCCATGATACGGAAATACATTTCTCAGAATGAGAGCAAATAATGTGCTTGCGCAGCAGCACCTTTCGCATTATGAAATTACCTTTTCGCAGCGTGAAAAATGCCCGGATTTCGGGCAGGGATTTTCGGCCAAAAATGCAAAATGCCCCGGCGGGCGGGGCATTTGTCGGCAAAGCGCTTTTCAAGCGCGCTTGGGAGGGGCAATCAGGCGAGTTTTTGTTGCGCCACAAGCACACCATCGGCATCGGCATAGATCCAGTCGCCCGGATTCACCGGCACGCCGCAGATCTGCACCCGTACATTGCGCTCGCCGGCCCCCTTCTTCACGCTGCGGCGCGGATGGGTGCCCAGGGCGCGCACGCCGATTTCGCAGGAATTGACTTCCTCGCTGTCGCGCACGCAGCCATCGACGATGATGCCGGCCCAGCCATTATCCTGGGCCAGCAGCGCCAGCTGGCCGCCCACCAGGGCGCAGCGCAGGCTGCCGCCGCCGTCGACCACCAGCACATTGCCATTGCCCTGGGTTTCCAGCATGGCGCGCACCAGGGCGTTGTCTTCGAATACCTTGAGCGTGGTGACGCGGCCGCTGAAACGGACGCGCTTGCCGAAGTGGCGGAAGGAAGGCGGCAGCACGGCCAGGCGGCCATCCTCCAGCAAGGGGATGTTGTCGTCACACAGGTCGGTGGTTGCAAAGCTCATGGTTTATCCTGCAAGCGTTATCAAAATGCTGATAATTTTAAGCATTTTTCAGCTGCATGGCACGGGTATTTCCACCCACGCCGACCGCCGTGGCGATCGCCAGCGCCTGGAACAGTGCGATGCACAGGAAAACCCAGGACGGCCGATTGGCGTCCATCAGCGCGCCGAACAGCAGCGGCCCGATGGCCAGGCCGCTGTCCAGGCCCGAATACACCACGCCGTACACGCGGCCGGTGGCGTTCTTCGGCGCCGCGGCACGTATCATCAGGTCGCGCGAAGGCCCGGCCACGCCGGAGAAGAAGCCGATCAGTCCCATCATCGCAAACGCCATCCAGGCCGGCGCCAGGGCCAGCGACAGCAGCACGGCCAGCAGCGCCGCCAGGGTGAAGGCGATGGCGATATTGCGGTCATGGTCCTTGCTGCGCGCGCCGACAAAGCCGCCCAGCAGCATGCCGCCGGCCGAAGCCAGCATATACGCGGTATAGGCGCTGGTCGCCAGCTGCAGCGACATCCCGTACAGCTTGACCAGGCTGGCCGAGGCGAAGCTCTGGATGCCGCCCAGCGCGATCGCCGTCAGCAGGAAGAAGGCAAAGCACATCCACACCTGTGGCAGGCGCAGGAAGTCCAGGCCCGCCCCTTGCGGCGCGTCCTCCTTGGCCGGAACGATGGAATCAGGACGCAGTGCATGGCGGTTCAGGAACAGGATGGCCAGCACGCCGAACGGCAGCACGGCCGCCCACAGCAAGGCCGCGCGCCAGCTGGCCAGGGCCGCCACCGAGGTCAGGAACAGCGGCGCGGCGGCCCAGCCGATATTGCCGCTGATGCCATGCACCGAAAAACCGTGGGCCAGGCGCGCCTTCGATACGCGCTGGTTGAGGATGGTGTAATCGGCCGGGTGGAAGACGCTGTTACCCACGCCCGCCAGCAGCGCGCCCAGCATCAGCATCGCATAACTGGTGGCGGCAGACAGCGCCAGCGCCGACACGCCCAGCATGGCGACGCCGAAGAACAGCACGCGGCGCGCGCCGACGCGGTCCACCACGAAGCCGGCCAGCGCCTGGCCGATGCCGGAGATGACGAAAAACACCGTCATCAGCAAGCCCAGCTCGGAGTATGAGAGATTGAACGCCGGCTTCAGCCAAGGAAACAGGCCCGCCAGGATCAGGTGGTAGAAATGCGAAACGCCGTGGGCCAGGCCGACCAGGCCGATCACGCGCGCATCCTCGCGCAGCACGGTGTTTGATACAGGGGATGTCATGGCTTTCCTTCAAAGATGAACAGTCCACTGCAGTGTATGCAAAATCACATCGCCCGATTTGAGACAAAGTGACATAATTTATCGAATTCCCGCCAAACCTGAATCCGCATGGCCATCACCATCCTCAACAACACCGCCGGCTACCCATCATGCTACGACCCCGACGCCGGGCGTCCCGTCACACTGATCGGGCGCGACCTGCAGACCAATGAATACATGAGTGCCCACAAGCACGAGTGGGGCCAGGTCACGTATGCGCTGGAAGGCGTGCTGCGCGTCACCGCCAACAACAGCAGCTGGATCGTGCCGCCGCAGCGTGCCATCTGGGTTGCGCCCCATGTGGTGCATGAAGTGACGGTGCTGGAGCGCACCCGTCTGCGTCCCGTGCGCGTGCTGGCCGCGCGCGCCCCGTTTGCGGGCGACGAATGCCGCGTGCTCCAGGTCGCGCCGCTGCTGCGCGAGCTGATCCTCGCACTGGAACAGATCGGCGACCAGCCCCCTACTCCACGCTACCGCCTGCTGGCCGAACTGATCCTGGACGAGCTGGGCCGCGCCGCCACCCGCCCCATCCGCGTCCCCCTGCCCAGCGACAAGCGCCTGAAAGCCCTGTGCGACAGCCTGATGGCCGATCCCGGCTCCACGCAAACGCTGGAGGAATGGGCGCCCCAGGTCGGCGCCTCCGAACGCACCCTCGCCCGCCTCTTCGAGCGCGAGCTCGGCCTGAGTTTCGGCCAATGGCGCCAGCAAGTGCGCCTGGCCCACGCCGCGCCCCTGATCGCCCGCGGCCTACCCCTGGCGCAAGTAGCCGAACAACTCGGCTACGCCAGCCAATCCGCCTTCTCCGCCATGTTCAAAAAGACCTTCGGCCTCAGCCCCAGCGCCTTCTTCGCCACCCAAGTCTGATCCAGATCAACAAATGTCCAACCCTGGTATCAGGCGGGGCCGCCGAGGCACTGGAGTCGGACATTCTTTGATCTGGCGCAAAAAATGTCCCACCGTGGTGCCTGACACCAGGGTGGGACATTTGCTGATGCAGATCAAACGATGGCGCTTTAGTTCGCGATGTCGAAGGTCAGCTGGCCGTTGCGCTCGTCGATGCGGATCTGGTCTTTGGGGCCGAACTTGCCTTCGAGGATCTGCTTCGACAGCGGGTTTTCGATCTGCTGCTGGATCGCGCGTTTCAACGGACGCGCGCCATACACGGGGTCGTAACCGGCTTCGGCGATCTTTTGCAGGGCTTCGGGCGTGACTTCCAGGCCCATGTCCATGCGTGCCAGACGCTGCTGCAGAATCGCCAGCTGGATCTTGGCGATCGCGCCGATATTCTTGTCGTCGAGGCCGTGGAAGACCACGATTTCGTCGATGCGGTTGATGAACTCGGGACGGAAGTGGGAGCGCACTTCGGCCATCACCGACAGCTTGACCACGCCCGGATCGGCATTCTCCATCGACTGGATTTTCTGCGAGCCCAGGTTTGAGGTCATGATGATCACCGTGTTCTTGAAGTCCACCGTGCGCCCCTGCCCATCCGTCATGCGGCCATCGTCCAGCACTTGCAGCAGCACGTTGAAGACGTCGCTGTGCGCCTTTTCCACCTCATCGAGCAGGATCACGCTATACGGCTTGCGGCGCACGGCCTCGGTCAGGTAGCCGCCTTCGTCGTAGCCGACATAGCCGGGCGGCGCGCCGATCAGGCGGGCCACCGAATGCTTCTCCATGAACTCGCTCATATCGATGCGGATCAGCGCATCTTCCGTGTCGAACAGGAAGCCGGCCAGCGCCTTGGTCAGCTCGGTCTTGCCGACGCCGGTCGGGCCCAGGAACATGAAGGAGCCATACGGACGGTTCGGGTCGGACAGGCCGGCGCGCGAGCGGCGGATGGCGTCGGCCACGGCGTTGATTGCTTCATCCTGGCCGATCACGCGTTCGTGCAGCTTCTCTTCGATGTGCAGCAGCTTGTCGCGCTCACCCTGCATCATGCGCGAAACGGGAATGCCGGTGGCGCGCGACACCACTTCGGCGATTTCCTCGGCGCCGACCTGGGTGCGCAGCAGCTTGGGCTTGTCGCCCTGGGAAGGGCTGGCCGTTTCGGCCTGCTTCAATTGCGCTTCGAGCTGGGGCAGCTTGCCGTACTGGAGTTCGGACACGCGCTGCCAGTTGCTGTCGCGCGTGGCCTGTTCCATCTGCTGCTTGATGCGCTCAATCTCTTCCTTGATGTGGGTCGTGCCCTGCACCATGGATTTTTCGGCCTTCAGCACTTCCTCGTAATCGTTGTACTCGCGCTGCAGCTTGGCGATTTCCTCGTCGATCAGGTCGAGGCGGCGGCGCGAGGCGTCATCCTTCTCGCGCTTCACGGCTTCCTTCTCGATCTTCAGTTGGATCAGGCGGCGTTCCAGCTTGTCCATGACTTCGGGCTTGGAATCGATCTCGATCTTGATCTTGGACGCGGCTTCGTCGATCAGGTCGATCGCCTTATCGGGCAGGAAGCGGTCGGTGATGTAGCGGTGCGACAGCTCGGCCGCGGCGATGATGGCGGCGTCCGAAATCTCGACCTTGTGGTGCAGCTCATATTTGTCCTGCAGGCCGCGCAGGATGGCGATGGTCGCTTCCACGCTCGGCTCGTCGACCAGGATCTTCTGGAAGCGGCGCTCCAGCGCGGCATCCTTCTCGATGTATTTGCGGTATTCGTCGAGCGTGGTCGCGCCCAGGCAATGCAGCTCGCCGCGCGCCAGCGCCGGCTTCAGCATATTGCCCGCGTCCATCGCGCCTTCGGCCTTGCCCGCGCCCACCATGGTGTGCAGCTCGTCGATGAAGACGATGGTCTGGCCCTCGTCCTGCGCCAGCTCTTTCAGCACGGATTTCAGGCGTTCCTCGAACTCGCCGCGGTATTTGGCACCGGCCAGCAGGGCCGCCATATCGAGCGACAGCACGCGCTTGCCGCGCAGGGAATCGGGCACTTCGTTATTGACGATGCGCTGGGCCAGGCCTTCGACGATGGCGGTCTTGCCCACGCCCGGCTCGCCGATCAGCACGGGATTGTTCTTGGTGCGGCGCTGCAGCACCTGGATGGCACGGCGGATTTCGTCGTCGCGGCCGATCACCGGATCGAGCTTGCCGGCGCGGGCGCGCTCGGTCAGGTCCAGGGTGTATTTTTTCAGGGCTTCGCGCTGGCCTTCGGCTTCCTGCGAATCGACCTTGCCGCCGCCGCGCACGGTGTCGATGGCCGCTTCCAGCGCCTTGCGCGTCAAGCCGTTTTCGCGCGCGGCGCGGCCGGCTTCCGATTTATCCTCGGTCAGCGCCAGCAGGATCATCTCGCTGGAGATGAACTGGTCGCCGCGCTTTTGCGCTTCCTTGTCGGCCAGATTCAGCACGCCGACAAACTCGCGGCTCACCTGCACCTCGCCATTGGTGCCGGACACCTTGGGCAGGCGCTCCAGCGCCGATTTCAGCGCGTTCGACAAACCGCCCACATTCACGCCTGCGCGCTGCAAGAGCGAGCGTGCCGCGCCGTCGTCCTGGTTCAGCAGGGCCGTCAGCAGGTGGGCCGATTCGATATAGGGATTGTCGTTGCCGACGGCCAGGCTTTGGGCGTCGGCCAGGGCTTCCTGAAGCTTGGTGGTGAGTTTGTCTTGGCGCATTTGGCGGTGCTCCTGAATTTATCTTAAGGACAAAATAAGGATGCGCCGCTGGTTTTCAAGACCCGGTTTGTGATGAAAATCACATATCCGGCAGCGCCCACTTCCGCAAAGCCTGGTCGTCGCTGACGCGCGCATCGACCCAGCGCGCGCCCTCGGGCGTTTCTTCCTTTTTCCAGAACGGCGCCTCGGTCTTGAGGTAGTCGATGATGAATTCGCAAGCGGCAAACGCCTCGCCCCGGTGCGCCGAGGTGACGGCCACCAGCACGATCTGGTCCATGGGCTGGAGCGGGCCGACGCGGTGGATCACCAGCGCCCCATACAGCGGCCAGCGCAGCCGCGCCTGGTCGATGATGGCCTGGATGGATTGCTCGGTCATGCCCGGATAATGTTCCAGTTCCATGCTGGAGATGGCCGCGCCCTCGTTCAGATCGCGCACCGTGCCGACAAAGCTGACGATGCCGCCGACGCGGGCGTCGCCGGCGCGCAATTGCGCCAATTCGCCGGCCACGTCGAAATCTTCCGTCTGGATTCTTACTTGCTGCATGCTACTTGAAGTCATTTGGCTTCCGCGCCAAGACGGCGAAACAGTTGCTCGATCCGGGTCGCGGTACGGTCGTCGGCCAGGGCCGGCATGGCGCACAGCTGCAGGAACTGGGTGGCGTGGCCGTCCGGCTTGTGGCCGGATTTGAGGGAGCTTTGCAACACCTCGACCTGCATTTTCAGCCGTTCGCGCGCGAATTCCGCGCCGCTGTCGATGCCGGCGCCGATTTCCAGGCGCAGCACTTCTTCCAGCAGACGCTCGCGGCTCGCTTCCAGCGCGCTCGCATAGGCGCCGCGGCCATTGCCGGCGCCCGCTTTCACGCCCGCCTCGAAGCGCTGGCGCAGGGTGCGTTCGAAATCGCCCGGCAAGGGCGGCAAGGCTTGCCAGCGCGCGCTCCAGTCGTCGGCGTCGATGTCGCCCGGCGCGGCGATGGCCGCTTCCAGCGCCTGGGTCAGGCGCAGTTTTTCGCGCATGGCCGTGGTCTGGGCCGCGCTGGCGCGGCGGCGGATGGCGTCGGCGCGCGACTGCAGGGCCGCCACGGCGCTCTTGTAGCGCTGCTCGATCTTCTGCTCGGCCGCGCGCGGCACGCTGCCGCTCGCATGCCAGGCGGCGGCGGCGTCGCGCAGGGCTTTGACCATGGCGTTCAGCTGGGCCTTGTCCTCGCCTTCGAAGGCGGCGTTTTCCAGGCTGACGCAGATGTCTTCGCGCACATGCAGATGGCTGCGGCGCTCGGCGTCGGCGGCGTGGGCGTGTTCCTTGCGCTGGGCGAAGATGGCGTCGCAGGCGCCACGGAAGCGCTGCCACAATGCCTGCTCGGCCTTGCGCTCCAGCGGCAGCGCCTTGGCGTGTTCCTGCCAGCTTTCCTGCAGGCGACGCAGGGTTTCGATGGTGTTGCGGTCGCTCGGATTGAGCTTGCCGACTTCCTCGACCAATTGCTCGCGGCGCGCCACTTCGATCTTGCGCTGCTCTTCCAGCGGCGCCATCAGCTCGGCCATGGCGGCGGCGAAGGCGGCATCGAGCTTTTTCTTGTCCTTGCGGTCGATGGTGCCGAGACGGCTCCAGGCCTGGCGCAGGCGCTGCGAGGACGAGGCCATGGCGCGCCAGTCATAGGTGTGCGGCAGCGTGCCGGGCGCGTCGCCGGCGGCGGCATCGGCCGGCAGCGGACGCGAAACGCCGCGCGCGATCAGGGCCTTGACTTCGTCGATCAGGGTCTGGGCCTTGGCGGCATTGGTGTGGCGTTCGTCGGCCAGGTGCTTGAAGTGGGCGGCGGCCGGGGCATAGGCGGCGGTACAGGCGGCGTCGAACTTCTCCCACAGGCTCTTGGGGGCGGCGCCGGAAACGCCGTCGAGCGCCTTCCAGCGCTCGCGCATGCTGCCCACCTTCTTGGCCAGCTCGCTCATCGGCAAGCCCTGGGCCGGCAATTCCTCCACCGCTTTCACCAGCTCTTCGCGCGAGACATTGCCGCCCCAGCGCGCCCAATCGCCCAGCCGTTTCAGCTCGGCACGCACATGGGCCAGACGCTCGGCCTGGGACTGCGACAGGCGCCCGGTTTTGCTTTCTTTCAAGGCTTTATCATGCTCGGCAGCAATATGAAGCTGGCCTTGCTGCAAGGCCGCTTCCAGCGCGTCCACCAATTCCATGAAGTGGCGGTTGGCTTCCTTGTCGGCCGGCGTCGCTTTGTGCTTTTCGCGCGGCGGACGGACATCGGCGGCCTCGGCCGCGCCAGGCTGCGGGTGCGCTGCGGCACCGTTGGTCCCCTCGGCGGCGGGACCGGCCGCATGCGGCGCGGCGGAGGGCGCCTCCGGGTCCGCCGCCGGGCGCGCATCGCCGCCGGCCGGCGTGTCGGCAAGCGCCGTGCCGTGGCCGGCAGCGGCCGCCGGCGCCGCCTTCTGCGCCTGGGCCAGGGCGGCTTGGGTTTGACTCATCGCCTGCTCGAAATCGCTCAGCAGGTGACGCGGCAGCGAGGCGCGTTCGGCATGCGCCAAATGCGTCGCGTGCTCGGCTTGCAGGCGCGCCAGCTGCTCCGCCTGCGCGGCGCGGCCGGCGTCATCGCCGGGATGGGCCTCGGCACCCAGGCGGCGCAGGGCCGCCAGCGCATCGATCACGCCGCGCTGCAGGCTGACCTGGGCTTCCAGGCGCGCCGCCAGCGCCTGGCGCTCCACGCCAAAGCGTTCGCTCAACGCGCTGCCGGCGGCAATCACCTGCCATTGGCGGTCGAGATCGGCGACCTGGTTCGGGGTCAGTTTCTCATCCTGCAAGAGCTTTTGCGCCTGGGCGATACTGGCCTCGGCCTGGCGCTGCTCGGCCTGCTGATGGCGCAAGGCGTCGAGACGGCTCTGCATCAGCTTGGCCACGCGGCGGTCGGTATTGCGCATGGCTTGCTGCACCTGTTCCAGCAGCGGCTGGGCTTGCACATATTCGGCGGCCGCCAGGCGCACCTCGGCAAATTCGCTGCGCAAGATCAATTCCACGGCGGCGGCTTCGTTGCCGGCCAGCGCCTTGGCTTGCGCGGCCTGCTCGGCCCGGCGCGCCTGCGCTTGCTGGTTGCCCTGTCCCGCACTGTTCCCGGCCGCGGCAGACTGCTCCGAAGCTGCGCCCTGCGGTCCGGCGGGCTTGTCGCCCGGCCGTTTGAAAAGGAATTCGAACATGATGAGCTATGGATGGATCAAAACCACCATCATAGCAAAGCGCCGCGCGCCGTGCCCAAGCGGGCATGGATCAGCCGCCGCGACCCGGCGGCGGCTCCCGTTTCCCAGGCGATCAATCGCCGGCGTAACGGCGGACCGGAAGCGGGCGATGGTGGGAACCCGGCTCCGGCGTCTCGAATTGCGTTTCCTGTCCAGCCACGCCGTCCAGTCCGGGCACGCCCAGGGCGATAATGGCGGCCGGCCTGGCCAGCGACAAGGGCCGCGCGGCGCGCTCGCGGCGCGCTTCCTCCGCTTCGGCTTCATGCGCCAGCATCTGGTTGGCGATGGCGAACCAGGCATCGCCGCAAATGGCGCGGCGCGCGATGGCGAACAGCTCGCGCTCTTCCTTGTCCAGCCTTTGCAGCAGCGATTCGCAGAAGGTATCGATGGCGGCGCATACTTCGGCCACGCGCTCTTCGCTATCCTCGCTCGCATTCTCCATCTGCGCCTGCATCTGGCGGATGGCCGTCAGCGCATTCTGGTTCAACAGGCTCAGTTCATCGAGCAGCTGGTCGGCCTTTTCGGTGGCCTGGCGCAGCGCCGGAATGAGGTATTTTTCAATCTTGCGCCAGTGGCAAGCATCGTATAAACGGTTCAGGTTCTCGCAGGCATATTCGAGCTGCGAAAGCGAAAGGCTGCGCTGCAATGTCAGCGTGGACTGCATTTGTTTTTGCAGCGCCAGCAGGCCCATGCGCATACTGGCCTGCTCCACCGACAAGGCAACCAAAGTGTAAGTAGCCGTCAACATCTGTCTTACTCCCTTACATGACGCGGGTGACCATACGGAAGTAGAAGTGTAAATAAAGCTGACAACATTGCTTTGACCTAGCGCAAGCGTCTGTTTGAACTACCGATTCTAGCGCAAAATTTTTCTCATTTCTGTTGTAATCTAAGCAGTAATTCCACGATGCCGGTTTCCGCCGAGGGCGTGACCGTGCCGCCGAAGCGTTTGATCAGGCGCTGCATGCCGGCGTTTTCCGACAGGGTTTCACCCCACAATTCGCGCGTGCCGCGAGCGCGGAAGTAAGCCACCAGTTTTTCGAACAACACCACGCCCAGCCCCTTGCCCTTCAAGTCCGAACGCACCACGATGGCGAATTCGGCGCGCTGGTTGTCCGGGTCGGCCACGGCGCGCACCACGCCCAGCGTTTCCGGCTGGCCGTCGGCGCCGCTGCGGGTGGCGATGAAGGCCATGGCGCGGTCGTAATCGATCTGGGTCAGGCGCGCCAGTTGGGCCGGCGGCAGTTCGCGCATGGCGGTGAAGAAGCGCATGCGCACATCGTCGGCATGCAGGGCGGAGAAGAAGCGCAGATGGGCCGGGGCGTCTTCCGGACGGATGGGACGCAGCAGCAGGGTTTCGCCCTGCCAGGCCACGTCCTGCTCCAGTTCCTGCGGATAGGGGCGGATGGCCAGGCTGGCCTCGGCGCGGCGCGGCCCCAGCTCGATGCGCGCGTCCTGCACCCGCACGCCGCCGGCGCCGGCCAGCAGGGGATCGATTTCCAGCACGGCCAGCTCGCCGATATCGACGGCCAGTTCGGCCACCTGGATCAGCACGCGGCAAATGGCTTCGCTATGGTCGGCCAGCAGGCGCGCCACCCGGGTGCGCGCCACCACATCGCGCGCCAGCACCATGTTCAGCGGCGGCAGGCCGACGGCGCGGTCGTCCACCGCCAGCGCGGCCGGGCCGCCCTGACCGAAGCTGATGGCGGGGCCGAAAACGGGATCGATGCGCACCGCCACGCGCAATTGGATATCGCTGCGCACATTGCTGCGCAATTCGCCGCCCGCCTGCGCGGCGCCACCGCCGGCGGCATCGGCCGCTGCGGCCGCACTGCCCTCGCCGCGCCGGCGCGGTGGCGCGGCCAGCGGAATGCCGTAGGCGGCCAGCACCGCCTGGCTGTCTTCCCGGCTCAGCGCCGTGATGCCCTGCGCCAGCGCCGCGTCGACGATGGCGCGCGCGGCGCTGCGTTCCGGCGCCGGCGGCGCCTGCGCCGGCACCTCGATCAGCAAGGCCTGGTTGCGCTGGTACTGGGCGATCTGCATGAAGGCGCGCGTGGCTTTTTCCGGCGTGTCGTAGCAAGGCAGTCCAGCCTCGGCGAAGGTCTCGCGCGCGGCCGTGGCGCCGGCCCCGCCCAGCCAGCAGGACAACACGCTCTTGCCGGCCGCCTTCGCCATCGGCGCCAGCACGCGCGCCACGTCGGCGCTGGCGGCGGCAGTGCTGGGCGCGTGAATCAGCAGCAGCGCATCGACTTGCGGCTCCTGTATCAGGGCGTCCAGCACGGCGGCGTAGCGTTCCGGCGTGGCCTCGCCGCCCACCACCAGCGTGCCCTGCGCCACCACCGGCGCCGGCTTCATTTGTTCCAGGCGGCGCTGGGTGGGCGCCGACAACGTGGCCTGGCGCATGCCGCGCCAGCGCAGGGCGTCGTCGGCCAGCAGGCCCAGGCTGCCGCCGTTGCTGAGGATGGCCAGGCGCTCGCCGCGCAGGGGCCGGGCGCGCGCCACGGTTTCCACCGCGTCGAACAGGTCGGCCGAGGAATACACGCGCAGCATGCCGGCGCGGCGGATGGCGGCGTCGATCACCTTGTCGTCGCCTTCGCGCCCGGCTTTCATGACGATCACCGGTTTGCCGCGCGCCGCCATGCGCGCCGCCGACATGAACTTGCGCGCATTGCTGACCGACTCCATGTGCATGACGATGGCCGTGGTGTCGCTGTCGCCGGCCAGGAAGTCGAGCAGGTCGCCCAGGTCGATATCGGCGCCCTCGCCCAGCGAGACCACGCGCGAAAAGCCGATGCCCTGCTGCCGCGCCCAGTCCAGCACCGCCGCCATCAGCATGCCCGATTGCGACACGAAAGCGATTTTTCCGGGCCGCGCGCCCACTTGCGCCATGCTGGCGTTCAGCCCCGCATGGGGCGCCAGCAGGCCGATGCCGCCCGGGCCGAGGATGCGCAAGCGGTGCGGCCGGGCCGCGTCGAGCATGGCCTGGCGCAGGTTCTTGCCGCCGCCGCGCGCCTCCGCCAGGCCGGGCGTCAGCACCACCGCGGCGCGGGTGCCGCGCGCGCCCAGTTCCGCGATCAGCCCCGGCACCGTCTCCGGCGGCGTGCAGATGAGGGCCAGCTCCGGCGCGCGCGGCAGGGCCGACACGCGGTGGTAGCAAGGCACGCCGCGCAGTTCGGCGTATTTGGGATTGACGGGCCACAGCGCGCCGGCAAAGCCGCATTCGGCCATATTGTTCAGCACCGTGTAGCCGATGCGCTCGGGGCGGCTGGAGGCGCCGATCACGGCCACCGATCCCGGTTCGAACAGACTGCACAGATTCCTGATGCTCATCGCCTTACCTTTCAGCGGCCCGGCCGGACCTGGACCGCGCTATCGAATCCACTGCGCTACCAGCGCGAGAAATGGTCTTCCGTGACACCCGCGAGCTGGCTGACGATGCGCTGCGGCGCATCCGGCGCGGCGCGCACCCAGCCGTTGAAGGTGCCGACCGGCTGCACATAGCGGCTGGCCGCCACCAGCAAATTACGGTCCTGGCGGCGCGCGCCTTCCGGCGTGAAGACCAGGTCGAGCTGGTCGTCTTCGGTGAAGATATGCCAACGCGCCAGCGGGTCATGCTGATCATATATGAAATGGGCGGGGCCCAGCGGGACGATTTGCCCGTCCAGCCAGAGCGCGTTCTCGCAGGCGCCGAAGTAGCCGGCCTGCAGATTGAAACCCAGCTCCAGATTGTGGCCCGAAGCCCAGCGCCAGGCCGTTTCGCGCGCCAGCAGGCCATTCGAATAATCGAAGCTGGCGACGCCGCCATCGAGCCGGTACTCGTCGCGCCAGGTGCGCACCTCGCCCGTCAGCGGCAGGCCGGAAGACTTTTGCGTGGCATGCACCGCGCCGCCCTTCACCGGACCGGTCGCCAGCAGCAGCGGCGCGGCGGCCGGGCCGAACTCGGCGTCGATCTCCATATGCGGGCAGCGCAGCTCCAGGCGGTAGCAGCCGCCCGGCGCATGCTCGATGGCGATGCGGGTGTCGCGCGTGCGGAACCAGCTGTCGCCGCCCACGCTGTCGGCCACGCCGGCCGAGAAGCGGCCCGGCAAGCCGTCCTGGGAATAGTTGGCCATGATATCGCCGTCGTTGCGGTCGAAGGCGTAGGCGAAGCAGGTAGTGGTCCAGCCCACGTCGACGATGGCGACGGCGCACATCAGTTGCTCCGTCACCAGCGAGACGTAATGCCATTTCTTGTGGTGCAGACGGCGCCACAGGCGGTTGCGCGCGTACGGCTTGGCCAGCGCCGGCCAGTCGAAGCGCTCGGCCTGGCCGGCGTAGCGGCCGAACAGCGGCAGGCCGTCGGCGCCGACCACGGATTGGGGGGCGTTCGGCAAGCTCATGGCGCCACCGCCATCTCATCGGCCGCCAGCGCAGCTTGCAGCATGACGCCGAATGCGCGCGGCTCGGCGCCGCCCACAAGCACCCGCGGACAGCCGTGCCAGCCGGCGCAGCGCTGCACGGCCGCCGCCACATCGCGCGCGAAGCGCTCGCTGAGCCGGGCACCCGGCTCCAGCGTCAACGCCTTGAGTTCGAATACGCCTTCGCGCCGATGCGCCTTGGCGTCCACCCGGCCCACCAGCTGGCCGCGGCGCAGGATCGGCAGCGTGAAGTAGCCATAGCGGCGCTTGGCGGCCGGGGTGTAGCACTCCAGGCGGTAGTCGAAACCGAACAGTTCCAGCGCGCGGCGGCGGTCCCACACGATCGGGTCGAAGGGCGAGAGGATGGTGCTCAGCGTCGGCGTCAGGCTGCCCTCGGCGGCGCTGCGCGCCAGCCCGGCCAGGTCGGGATGGATGTAGACCGCGTCGTCCCAGCCCTGGACGCGGGCGCGCAGCAAGGCGCCCTGCGCCACCAGCGCTTCCGGATCGAGGCGCGGCGGCTTGCTGCGGTAGTAGTCGGCGATCCAGGCGGCGCGGCACAGGCCCAGCGACTTCACGGTTTTCAGCGCCATCTCGCGGCGCACCTCGTCCATCGACGGCAGCTGGCTGTCGTCCCAGCCCGGCAGCACGCGTTCGGCCAGGTCGTAGATGCGCTGGAAGTTGTGGCGGCGCGCGATCATCAGTTGGCCGGCCGTGAACAGCACCTCCAGCGAGCGCTTCTCCGGCTTCCACTCCCACCAGCCGCCGGACTGGCCGTCGCGGCGCTCAAAATCGGAGGAACGCACCGGCCCATTGTCGCGGATATGGCGCAGCAGGGCCGCCACCTCCTTGCGCTTTTCCTTCATCCAGTTCACCGAGTATTTCCAGCCCATGGCGGCCGGATCGAGCATGCGGTGGCGCAGCAGGCGGTAATCCTCGATCGGCACGAAGCAGGCTTCATGCGCCCAGTATTCGAACAGCGCGCCTTCGGCCAGCAGCTCTTCCAGCCAGGCCTGGGGATAGTCGCCCAGGCGGCTCCACAGCACCAGATAGGGACTGCGCGCCACCACATGGATGGTGTCGATCTGCAGCACGCCCATTTGCCGGATCGCGTCCAGGACATCGGCCTTTTGCGCCTTGCGCCGGCGCGGCTGCAGCAATCCCTGCGCCGCCAGATGCAGCGCGCGCGCCGCCGACAGGCTGAATATCAACTCGCTCAAAACCCCGTACCCCTGATCTGCGCCCGTCCCGCGGGAAGAATGGCTATTTTAATAAAGTTTCACTCTGCGATTGTTACTTTTTTGATGCCTGGGCTACCTGTAAAATACACGGCAAGAAGAATTTTCATACCTGCGGGTCCGCGTCGGCATTTTTACGTGCAGAATACCAGCGAAGGAACCGCATCCGGGACACTAGCCAGCCAGCGCCAATTGACAACGATAACCAAACAAATCCGCAGCGCCGCAGGGAGACTGTATCGCAGCGCGCTGCTGCCATTCTTTACGCTGCTGTTGTTGGCAAGCCTGTGGGCCGACACCGTCTACCAGGAAGACCAGGCCCGGGACATTGCCCGCTTCGAGGCGGTGATGCACAGCCACGCGATGGCGCGCACCCTGGCCGAGCATGCGGGCCATATCCTGCGCCAGGCCGACCACGCCACCCAGCTCTTCAAACTCAAATACGAGGAAACCGGCGGCACGCTGCGCCTGGCCGAATTCAGCAAGAAGAACGGCTTGCTCGACTCCCTCATGCCGTCGCGCCTGGAACTGCCGATCGCCCTGCTCGACGCCGAGGGCAATGTGGTGGACAAGCAGCATGGCTACTTTGCCGCGAATATGGCGCAGGAAGCCTTCTTCAAGACCCTGGCCGGCAGCACGGACGACACGGCCCTGACCAGCAATCCCATGGTGGAGCCCAAAACGAAGAAGTGGCAGGTCCAGATCGCGCGCCGCCTGAACCACGCCGACGGCCGCTTTGCCGGCGCCATTTTGCTGATGATCGACCCGGCGTATTTCGTCGACGATTACGACCGTCTGCATCTTGGCGCCAAGGGCCTGGTGATGCTGACCAGCCGCGACACCGGCCTGTCCATCGGCCGCGTGGATGAAACGCTGTTCATCAGCGACCAGCTGGATTTCGTCGCGCCGGCCGATCCGACGGCCATTCCGGAAGAGCTGAAATTCAACCGCCCTTACGATAATGTGCCGCGCATCTACAGCTTCCGCGAGATGCCGCGCTATTCGCTGGTGGCCGTGGTCGGCAATAGCGAAGCGACGGAGATGGCCAATTTCGTGCGCCAGCGCCGCCTGAACTACCTGTCGATGGTGCTGGCCGGCGCCGCCATTCTCGGCTTTGCCGTGCTGCTCGGACGCCAGTCGCGCCGCCTGCGCAGCAGCATGCGCGACGCCACCGAGGCCCAGCAGATGATGCGCGCCGCCGGCGACGCCAGCCTGGACGCCATGTTCATCATGAAGGCTTGCCGCAGCGGCAGCCGCAATGGCGAGGTGCTCGACTTCACCCTGCTCGACGTCAACGAGCGCGCCGCCCGCATCCTGCGCCATCCGCGCGGCGAGGTGCTGGGCCTGCGCATCGGCGAGCTGCTGCCGCATTGGAAGGACGAAGGCTTCATTGACAAATACCGCATGGTGCTCGATACCGGCAAGCCGATGGAGGAAGAGATCGAAACCCAGCCGCCGGGCGAAGAGATGCTGTGGCTGCGCCACCAGATCGTGGCGATCGAGGATGGGGTGGCGGTCACGGTGCGCAATATCACGGCGCGCAAACGCAGCGAACTGGAAATCCGCAAGAGCCAGGCGGAGCTGACGGCGCTGATGGATGCCTCGCCCCTGGGCCTGATCCGCACCGACCGCGACTTCCACTGCACCTACGTCAACCGCACCTTCGAGGCGATCACCGGCCTGGCGCGCGAAAAGGCGCGCGACGACGGCTGGATGTGCGCCGTGCATCCGGACGACCGCGACGTGCTGCGCGAAGCGCTGCAGCATCTGGCCGGCACCCGCACGCCTTACCAGGATTCGCTGCGTTGCCTGCAGCCGGACGGCACGCTGGTCTGGACCTCGATCAAGATCGCGCCGATTCTGGTCGACAGCCGCATCGACGGCTTTGTCTGCACCCTGGAAGATATCACCGTGGTGCGCAAATCGGTGATGGCGCTGCGCGAAAGCGAGGCGCGCCTGCGCACCATCACCGACACCCTGCCGGCCATGGTGGCCTATGTGGACCAGGAAGAGATTTACCGCTTCAATAATCTCGCTTACGAGCGCGAATTCAGCCGCACCGGCCTGAATGTGGTGGGCCTGTCGGTGCAAGAAACCGTGGGCGGGCAGCGCTACGAATTCCTGCGGCCCTATATACGACGCGCGCTGCACGGCGAGACCCTGACATTCGAAGAGGATGGCGAGAGCGAAAACGAGGGCGTGCTGCGCACTTATGAAGTGGTCTACATTCCCCAGTTCGACGCCGACGGCGCCACCGTCATCGGCTTCCACGTCATGCGCCAGGATATCAGCGCCCAGAAGCGCGAGAAACAACGCCTGCTGAAGCTGTCCCAGGTCGATGCGTTGACGGGCCTGACCAACCGCGCCGGCTTCCTGCAAAGGCTCAACGAGAGCATGCTCTACTGCCGCGACAACGCCAGCATGATGGCCGTGATGTACATGGATATCGACCGCTTCAAACCGGTCAACGACACGTATGGCCATGCGGTCGGCGACGCCCTGCTGAAAGCCTTCTCGGCGCGCCTGACCCACACCATGCGCGCCAGCGACACCGTCGCCCGCCTGGGCGGCGACGAGTTCACCATCATCATGGAACGCATCAGCCGCGCCGACGACGCTTCCATCCTGGCGGGCAAGATCGTCAAGGCCATGCAAGCGCCTTTCGAGCTGGATGGCATCACCGTGTCGGTGTCCACCAGCATCGGCCTGACTTACTACAGCGACGAGGACTTAAGTCCGGCCGAGCTGCTGAAGCGGGCCGACGTGCTGCTGTACGACGCCAAGCAGGCCGGCCGCAATACCTACCGTGCCGGCGCCCTGCTGCCGGACGCGGCGTGAAATTCTTCGCGCCGCATCAAGACGAAAGATGGCCGTTTGCGCTATATTTGGCGCTTCCCGCGCCTTTGACCGTTTAATCCATGCGTTTGCTGCACACCTCCGACTGGCATCTGGGCCAGTCGCTCCATAATTTCGAGCGCGCCTACGAGCACCAGTGCTTCCTCGACTGGCTGCTTGATACCCTCGTGGCCGAACAGGCCGACGGCCTGCTGATCGCCGGCGACATCTTCGACAGCGCCAATCCCTCGGCCGCTTCGCAGCGCCAGCTCTACCACTTCCTGCGCCAGGCGCGCGAACGCCTGCCGCATCTGAACCTGGTCGTCGTCGCCGGCAACCACGATTCGCCGGGCCGGCTGGAAGCGCCTGGCCCGCTGCTGGAGGCGCATGGCACGCGCGTGGTCGGCCATGTGCCGCGCGACGCCGAGGGCGCGATCCAGGTCGAACGCCTGGTGCTGCCGCTGACGGGACGCGGCGGCGCGGTGGAAGCCTGGTGCCTGGCCCTGCCCTTCCTGCGCCCGTCCGACGTGCCGCGCATTGCGGAGGAAGGCGGCGATCCTTATCTGGGCGGCATCGCGGAGCTGTACCGCCTGGCGCTGGAACAGGCCAAGGCCCAGTGCGAGCCGGGCCAGGCCATCGTCGCCATGGGGCATTGCCATATGGTCGACGGCCAGATGTCGAACGATTCCGAACGCCGCATCGTCATCGGCGGCACCGAGATGCTGCCGGCCGGGATTTTCGCGCCGGCCATCGCCTATGCCGCGCTGGGCCACCTGCACCTGGCGCAGAGCGTGGGCAAACAGGAACACATCCGCTATTGCGGCAGCCCGATTCCGCTCTCCTTCGCCGAAACCCGCTATCAGCACCAGGTGCTGCGCATCGATCTGGAAGGCGGCCAGTTGCGCGAAGTGACGCCGCTCTTCGTGCCGCGCGCCGTCGATCTGCTGCGCGTGCCCGTCACGCCGGCGCCGCTGGACGAGGTGCTGGCCGAACTGGCGGCGCTGGAACTGCCCGAACGCGCGCCGGAAGCCCAGCCCTTCCTCGAAGTGCGCGTGCGCCTGGATGGGCCGGAACCCGGCCTGCGCAGCCGCATCGAGGCCGCGCTGGAGGGCAAGCCGGTTCGGCTGGCGAAGATCGAGACCTCGAGCGCCGCGCGCGGCATGTCGCTGGACGAAGCGGCGCTCTCGCTCGATCAGCTGGACCAGCTCAAGCCCGACGATATTTTCAAGCGCCTGTACCAGCAAAAATTCGGCGCCGAGGCGCCGCCCGAACAACTGAGCGCCTTCGCCAAGCTGATGCTGCCCGGCGCCTGAACCACGCGATAAGAACAAGATGAAGATTCTCCGAATTGGCGGCAAAAACCTGGCCTCGCTGGCCGGCGAATTCAGTGTCGACTTCGAGCAGGAGCCGCTCGCCTCCTCCGGCCTGTTCGCCATCAGCGGTCCCACCGGCGCGGGCAAGAGCACCCTGCTCGACGCGCTTTGCCTGGCCCTGTACGACGATACCCCGCGCCTGCTGAAAGCCAGCGGCAAGACGCCGGACGTGGGCGACCCGATTTCCTCGCAGGACTCGCGCACCCTGCTGCGGCGCGGCACGCCGGAAGGCTATGCCGAAGTCGATTTCGTCGGCGGCGATGGCGCGCCTTACCGCGCGCGCTGGAGCGTGCGCCGCTCACGCACGCGGGTCGAAGGCGCTTTGCAGCCGACCGCGATGACCCTGCACCTGCTGCCCGGCCTGCAACCCATCGGCGCCACCAAGACCGAAGTGAAAACCGAAATCGAAAAGCGCATCGGCCTGAGTTTCGAGCAGTTCACGCGCGCCGTGCTGCTGGCGCAAAACGAATTCGCCACCTTCCTCAAGGCCGGCGACGACGAGCGCGGCACGCTGCTGGAAACCCTGACCGGCAGTAATGTCTATAGCGATATCTCGATCCGCGCGCATGAACGTGCCAAACTGGAAAAGCTGGCGCTGGAAAAGCTGTTCGACCGGCTGGCCGACCAGAAGCCCATGGGCAGCGAGGAAAGGGCCAATACCGAGACCCAGCGCAACGCCGCCGATCAAGCCCTGGTCGTGCTGGACGAGCGCAAGACCGGGCTGGAAACCCAGTTGCGCTGGCATCAGCAGACCGACAAGCTGCGCGAGGGCGAGCAGCAGGCGCTGGCCGCCTGGCAGCAGCGCGTGAATGAGGTGGAGGCGGCCGCGCCGCGGCACCAGGCGCTGGCCCAGCTCGACGCGGTGCAGGCGGCGCGGCCGCTGGACGAGGACATCAAGCGCATCGGCGCCGAAACCGCCGCCACCCAGGCCGCCATCGAAGCCTGCGGGCGCGAGGCGGAACAGGCGCGCCTGGCGCAGCAAAAGGCGGCGCAGGCCATGCAGCAAGCGGGCTTGCAACTGACCCAGGCCGAGCAGGCGCAGCGCGCCGCCGCGCCGCAGCTGGACCAGGCCAAGGCGCTGGACGCGCGCATCGAAGCCATGCTGCCCGCCTACCGCCAAGCCAAGCATGCCTACGATACGGCGCAAACGGCCCTGAACCAGGCCACGCAGGCGCAACGCGGCAAGCTGGAGCAGCAGCGCCGCCTGGCCGAAGCGCAGCAGGCCGGCCAGCTCTGGCTGCAGCAGCACCAGCAATGGCGCGTGCTGGCGCAGGACTGGCCGCGCTGGGATGTGCTGCTGGTCCAATCGGGCCAGGTCAACGCGCAGGCCGAGCGCCTGGGCCAGGCCCAGGCCGCCGTGCTGCAAAACGGCAAGCGCCACCGCGAAGAGGAAAGCGAGGCCAAAAGCAAGCTGCAGGCCGCCACCACGCGGCTGGAAGCGCTGGAAGCCCAGCGGCAGCAGGCACTCAGCGCCATCGCCCAGATCGATGCGGACATGCTGCACCGCCACCGCGAGCAGCTGGAACGGCGGCGCGACGCGCTGGCCGGGGCTGAAAAAGTCTGGCTGGAACTCTCCGGCAAACAGGCGCGCAAGCTGGAACTGAACACCCTCGACGCGCGGCTGCAGCAATCGCGCGACGCGGCCGAGCAATTGCTGGCGCAGGCGCAGCAGGAACATGCGGCCGTGATGGCGGCCTTCGCCCAGGCCGAGCGCTCGCTGAAACTGGCGGAAGCGGCTTGCGGCGAAAACGTGGAAAAGCTGCGCGCCACGCTGGAAGACGAAACACCCTGCCCGGTCTGCGGCGCGCACGAACACCCTTACCGCCACAGCGACGGCGCCCTGCAAGCCATGCTCGCCGGCCTGCAGGGCGAGGTGCATGGCTGCCGCGACAAGCTGCAGCACAATATCGCGGCGCAGGCGGTGCAGCGCAATACCATCCAATCGAGCCTGGAACAATTGGCCGCCAACGCCGCTGAGCAGCACACGCTGGACAAGGTGCTGGACCGCGGCTTCGAAGCCTGGCAGGCCGCCACGGCGAAGCTGGCCCAGTGCGAACTGGAAGCCGGCCTGCGCGAGAGTCTGTCGCAGGCCGCCAAGCAGGCACCCGGGCAGGATGGCGCACCGGTGTTACTGGCGCTCGCGCTGGACGAGGTGGCGGACCCGGCGCGCGCCGACTGGTTTGCCCAGCAGCTGGAAGCGTTGCAAGCCGCCCAGCGCCATATCGCGCAGCAGGAGCAGATCCTGCATCGCGCCGCCGCCACCCGCGAACAGGCCCAGCGCGCCTGCGACCAGGCCACGGCCGAGCATACGCAGTTGCAAAGCCGCCTGGCCCAGGTGCAGACCGTGCTGGCCGAGCTGCTGGCCGAGCACAAGGCGCTGGACATGCAGCGCATGGAGATCGCCACGCAATTGAGCGGCATGCTCGATGAGCTGGACGCCGCCTTCAGCGATAGCGAGATGCCCAACGAGGGCTGGAAGGACGAGTGGAAAGCGGCGCCCGCCCGCTTCCACGAAAAACGCCAGGCCGAAAGCCGCCAATGGCAAAACCAGCATGGCGCGCTGGAAGAACGCGCCGCCGCCATGGCCACGCTGGAAGTCGAGCTGGAAGCCCTGTCCACCGCCCAGCACAAGGCGGCGGCCGATGCCGAAGCCGTGCAGGAAAACTTCCGCAGCGCCGAAACGGCCCTGCTGGCGGCGCAGGACCAGCGCGCCACCTTATGGAATGCGCGCCGCGTGGAAGACGTGGAGCGCGACCTGCAGGCGGCCATCGACAAGGCCAAGGCCAGCCAGGCGGCGCAGCAGGAAGCCGCCCAGCAGGCCGCGCAAACTGCCGTGCGCTCGGACGAGGCGCTGGTGCAGGCCCAGCGCCGTTTGGCCACCCTGCACGACGCGGCGCATCTGGCCGCGCTGCGCCTGGAACAATGGCTGCAGGATTTCCGCAAGGCGCAGGCGGCCAGCCGTGACGGCGGCACCGCCGTCGACGACGACACGCAGCGCGAACTGCTGGGCTTTGATGCGGAAGCGGTGGACGAAAACCCGGAAGGCGAGGCAAGCGACACCGTGCGCAGCGTCGAGCAGTTGCGCGCCCTGCTGGCGCATCCGGCCGAGCAGATCCTGGCCGAGCGCCAGCACTTGCAGGCGCTGGAACAGGCGGCGGCCAGCGCCCACGCCGTGCTGCAGGAGCGCCAGGCGCAGACCGCGCGCCACCTGGCGGACGCCGGCCAGCATGGCGAGCAGACGGCCGAAGCCCTGCAACAGGCGCTGGAAGCCCTGGCCGCCGAGCGCAAGCAGGCGCATGACCAGGCCACAGCACTGCGCATCGGCCTGGCCCAGGACGATGCGCGCCGCCACAGCGCGCAAGCCATGATGGGCGATATCGAAAAGCAGGAAGAGAGCGAGCGGCGCTGGGCGCGCATGAGTGAGCTGATCGGCTCGGCCGACGGCAAGAAGTTCCGCAACTACGCCCAGCAATTCACGCTGGACGTCCTGCTGGGCTATGCCAATGCCCACCTCAACCACCTGGCGCCGCGCTACCAGCTGGAACGCATCAACAACCCGTCCCAGCCCTCGCTTGGCCTGCTGGTGCGCGACCAGCATATGGGCGACGAATTACGCTCGGTGCATTCGCTGTCGGGCGGCGAGTCCTTCCTGGCGTCGCTGGCCCTGGCCTTGGGTCTGGCCTCGCTGTCTTCCAACCGGGTAAAGGTGGAATCGCTGTTCATCGACGAAGGCTTCGGCAGCCTGGACGCCGATACCCTGCGCGTGGCGATGGATGCGCTGGACGGCCTGCAGGCCATGGGCCGCAAGGTCGGCGTGATTTCGCACGTGCAGGAGATGACCGACAGGATCGCCAGCCGCATCGTGGTGCAGCCGGCGGCCGACGGGCGCAGCGTGGTAACGGTGCAGTAGCAGGCCGTCAGCGGTAGCTGGTTTCGCGCCGCTCCTGGCGTGCCAGCTCCCAGCCAAGCTCGCGCCGGATCTGCTGCGGATCGGGCGGCGGACGGCGTTCCTCCACCCTGGTTTGCATCCAGTGGCGCACGGCTTCTTTGCTCGGTTGCTTGGCTTGGTCCATATCGCGGCCTCTTAGAAGAGCTGACGGATACTCCCACAACGCGAGCCAGGGCGTTCAGTTGACGGCTTTCCGCGAAAAACCACAGTCTATTTTTGCTATGATGTAAGCGAGTGTAAGCCCCGCTTTTTCCATCATTTGCCGCCTTCCTTACCATGGCAATCAGCGCCATCGCCGCCAGCGTCAATCCCTACGCCGCCAGCGGCGCGGCACCGGCGCGCGCCGCGCCAGCGCAGGGCGCCCAGGAAGCGCAGAAACCGCAGGAACCGCAGACCAAGCAAGGCGCCAAGGCCGAGCTGACATCCGATCAATTGAAGCAGATCGACCAGTTGAAAGCGCGCGACCAGCAGGTACGCCAGCATGAGATGGCCCATCTGTCCGCAGCGGGCGGCCTGGCCACCTCCGGTCCCACATATACCTATCAGCGCGGGCCGGACGGCATCAATTACGCCATCGGCGGCGAGGTGAATATCGACACCTCGCCCGGCCGCACGCCGCAGGAGACGCTGGAGCGGGCGCGCACCATCCAGGCCGCCGCCCTGGCGCCGGCCGATCCCTCCGGGCCGGACCGCGCCATCGCCGCGCGCGCCCAGCAGATGGCGCAGCAGGCCAGCCAGGAGCTGACGGCGCAGCAGAGTAATCCGGACGGGGCGCAACAAGGCGCGGCGGCGCAGGCCCAGGACGCCCAACAAAGCGCCGTGCAGCGCGCCTACAACGCCGCCCCTGCGCAACAACCGGTAATCAACGTCTACGCCTGATAAAATCTCGCTTTTGTCCTCACGCCAAAGCAATCATGTTGAAAGCACCACGCACCCTGACCTTCAAATGCGCGAAATGCGCGAAGGCCGTAAAAGTTTCCATGCAAAAAGTCTCCGCCTGCTCCCACATCACGCCTTACTCGGGCGTTTGCAGCTGCGGCGAAGTGAAACTGCACGCCATCGGCCAAGCCGACGCCGTGCAATCCTATCTGGCCTCGAACGGTTTGTGGACGCACCATCACTAACACCGAACTAAAACTAAAGAAATCGCTGTAACTGCCGTTGTAGGATATAACCCTACTCACCTTTTGGTTGCCATCATGTCCTCGCTCTCTCCTATTGGCCCACGCCAGTACCAGACTCTCAGCAATGCCTCGCCCAAGGCCGAGGCAAAAGGCACGCGCGCACAAAACGGCGTAGCGGAAGCGAACAGCAATGCCGTGGTTCCCGGCAAGGGCATCGACCTCGATAAGCGGGTCGATAAGCTCGGCAAGGCCACCCTGGATATGGCGCAGGACTTTTTCGGCAAGTTTGCCAAGGATTTATTTGGCGACGCGCTGAAAGGCGCCACCATCTCGTATGACGCGGTCAGCCTGGAGGTGAACTCTTCGTTTGCCGCCGGCATCCAGCACAGCGAAGGCCCGGACGGCGTCAGCGACGCCGCCGCGTTCAGCCTGAACGAAAATTCGCACTTCATCGGCAAAGGCACCATCACCACCGCCGACGGCCGCAAATTCGATTTCGAGATCGAAGTCCAGTACGAGGCCAAGCTGGAAGCCAGCGCCGCGCGCAGCAGCAGCGTGCCGGCACGGCGCCAGGATGGCGCCGACCAGAACCCGGCCATGCCGCTGCCGACCATCGAGTTCCCGGACATCGACTTCCCCGGCAGCCTGGCCGACCTGTTCAAACTGATGGAAAAACCGCTCAAGGCCGACGTCAGCGCCGAGGGCAAGCCCGAGGAAAAACTCGGCACCCTGTCCCTGCGCCTGCTCGACCTGGTGAAGAACAAGGAAGTGCTGGACACCTACTCGCCGCCGACCAAGCCGGCGCAGCCACAACGCGCCACGCAGAAGCCGGAGCCGATCATCTCCACCACGCCGCCCGCGCCAGGCACGGATGCGGCGCCGGAAAAAGCCGCTGCCGCCAGCACCGCGACGCCCGCCGTAGCCGACACCTCCAGCAAGCGCGCCAGCGATACTAGCGAGGACGTCAAGTCGCCGCAAGTCCTGAACTAAGCCAGCTTCCGGTCCCGCAGCACGTATAATTAGCGCTTCACACGAAACCGCCTGTCCCGTGCAGGCGGTTTCGCCGTTTACTCTCTTGATACGCGCGAACCGATATGCAGACCGACAGCAGCACGCCACAGCTCATCCACTGGACCGAAAACGGCGAGGAGCGTTCGGCGCGCTGGCACTCGGAAAGCGGCATGCCGCCGCCCAAGCGCGTGCAGGTCGCCGACGACACCACCAATGCCGACACGGCCTACCGCCTGGCTTGCGAAGGCACGGCCCTGCTGTGGCGCGGCGATTTCCAGAATGCGCGCCAGTTGCTGCAGGCGCTGGCGCGGCGCGCCGACCATAAGCACGGCAAGGGCAAGAAGAAGGCGCCCAAGGCCGCCGCTTCGCCGACCGAAGCCTTCCACCTGCACCGCCAGGCGCAATCGCAGCGCGCCCGCACCCTGGCCATGCTGCTGATCCCCTTCGAGGCCGACTACAGCATTCCTCTGCGCCGCGCGCCGGATGTGAAGCAGGCCTGCAATGAAGCGTATGGACGCGGTAGCGAGCCTTTCGTTGCCTCGCTGCGCGAGCTGCTCGGCCTGATCGGCGCGCACGAGTGGCGCAAGAGCGGCGTCGAGATTCCAGTGCTGGGCGCGCGCATCCATCCGCATTACGGCGTGTTCTCGCCGGTGCGCGGCGAGTATGTACAACTGGTGGCCAACGTGCCGCTGCCGAAGAAGACCGAAACCGCTTTCGACATCGGCGTCGGCACCGGCGTTCTGTCGGCCGTGCTGGCGCGGCGCGGCATCGCCCGCGTGGTCGCCACCGACCAGGACCGCCGCGCCCTGAGCTGCGCGCGCGAAAACCTGGCGCGCCTGGATTTGCAGGATAAGGTCGAGCTGATGGAAGCCGACCTGTTCCCGCCCGGTCAGGCGCAGCTGGTAGTCTGCAATCCACCTTGGGTGCCGGCCCGCCCCAGCTCTTCCATCGAATACGCGGTATACGACCCGGACAGCCGCATGCTGCGCGGCTTCCTCGACGGCCTGGCCGCGCATCTGGCACCGGGCGGCGAAGGCTGGCTGATTCTGTCGGATCTGGCCGAGCACCTCGGTCTGCGTCCACGCGAGCAACTGCTGGAGTGGATCGCCGCCGCCGGCTTGCAGGTTGCGGACCGCCACGACGTGCGCCCCATGCATCCGCGCGCCAGCGACGCCAGCGATCCGCTGCACGCCGCGCGCAGCGCCGAAGTCACTTCGCTGTGGCGTTTGCAAGCCGCCAACTAAAAACGAGCCTTGCGCAATGCGGCGAGGCCGTATATAATTCTTGCCTCAGACGCGGGGTGGAGCAGTCTGGCAGCTCGTCGGGCTCATAACCCGAAGGTCACAGGTTCAAATCCTGTCCCCGCAACCAGATACCGGAAAGCCGTTGATTCTCAAGCAGAGTCAACGGCTTTTTCTTTGCACGCGCGCGCCTTCCTTGCTTGAGCATGGATAAAAAGCGGAGTAGCATTGGACAATATATGGAACCCTATGCCAGGGAGGTGAATCATGCCTGAAATACGTCTGGACATTCCTCAGTCGGTGATCGATTCAATCAATGACAAACTGAACAAGATTAATGACAATCCGCCGGGAACGCGCTTATCCGCCAACGACATTGGCCGCGAGGCTATCGCCGTCTATAAATGGGTGATTGATCAATCCAATGATGGATTAGCCATCGTCGCCGCCGGCGCCGACAGCAAACCTGTGGTGCAAATCACCACGCCCAACCTGCCCGTGCGCCGTCCGCGGATGTAAGCGGAGTTATGCAAGAGAGCGCCTCCACTCCGAACACCGGCAATCACGCTCATCAGCCTGACGAGTCGCTAGCGCTCGTGGTTCCGATTGAGAATATTCCGATCGGGGATAGCCGCGAGCGCCATTCTCAGCTAGGCATGCGGGAAACGATCACCGTCTGGCTGATCGGCCTGCTTTGTGCCATCGTTGCCCTGGCGTTCATCGCCCTCTTCATGGATGACGACAGCACCATGTTCGAGAAGCGCTACGAGCGGCTGAAAACGCTGCTCGACGTTATCATGGGGCCGGTCATTACCTTGCTTTCCTCGGTAATCGGATTTTATTTTGGCTCCCAGGCCGGGCGGCAGCGCGACTCGTCTAGTGACAAGTCCGGATCATGAGCGCCAGCCGCGAGCAGGACAATGCCACGTCGAGCCAGCAATTCTGGTATCCGATCCTGAATAAGCTGATCCCCTTCATGGTGCTCATCTGCATGCTGGCGCTGGTGGTGAGCGGAGCCCGGTTTCTTAAACCCACAACGGACAAGGGCAGCAATGTTCCCACCATCGTTCTCAGTCCGGAAGCAAGCCCTGGCGCAGCTAAAACACTTCCGGCCGACCAGCTGTTCGAGTTTGCATCCAGCGTCATTGGCCAGACCGGCCTGAAAACATTGGCGGAACTGGCCACCAGCCTGGAACAGGAAGCGCCAGCCAAAGTGATCATTGTGGGCCATACCGACGCCCTGGGCTCGACCAGTTTTAACAGCAAACTAAGCCAGGCAAGGGCTGATGCGGTGCGCGAACAACTACTCAAATCCAAAAAGATCAGGCCGCAATCCGTGTTTGCCATCGGCGTTGCCGACCACTACCCCATAATCAAGGCCGCGCAATGTCCGGGCAAGGCCGAGGCCGAACTAATCCAATGCTTGGCGCCCAATCGCAGAGTCGAAATCTGGACTAAACCGGATGCGATTGCACAATAGCCTGCGGCGTCGCGGCGCACGCGTGCAATCGCCCCTTTCCCCTCCACGATGAACAAACAAGCAATACAGCGCCTCTCCCCCTTGACCATGCTGGGCGCCTGCCTTGCCACCATCGCGCTGATTCTCGCGCCGGTGTCGCCGCGCTTCGACTACGCGCCGCTGAACTATCTCGCGGCCATGGCGCTCGCCATGCTGTTGCCATTTTCGCTGTGCTGGCTGGCCTTGCGCATCCGCGCGCGCGGCTGGCAGGCGGGGATGACGGGACTGGCCTTGCTCACCTGGCTGCCGGCGCTAGCCTTTGTGTTCATGGCGTCCTATCCCCTGCGAACGGCGCTGGCACAGAGCGAAACGGCGGAGGACGAGCCGGTCGCCAGCCTGCGCAGCGGCGGCGACCATTACAGACTGTATCGCCTCAGCGGCGGCGCGCGCTCCAGTTGGAGCGTGCTGCTGCGCCGGGAAACGCCGCTGCTGCCCGGTCTTAAGCTGGTGCGCGATGTGGAACGGCGCGGCCACACGTACAGCGCCTATCTGTGCGAAGCGCCCGCCAATGGCGGCGTGACGCTGTCGCAAGACCCTTGCGACAGCGTCAATCAGTATTAGCCGATTTCACGTTCGGCTTTCTCAAGTGTTACACTCCCCCGCGAAGTATCACTAACAAGAAGGAGCCCTGCGTGAAAGAGCAACAACACGAACAGCAGGTTGGCACTGCCGATCTTCCCACCAATCCCTCGCGCCGCCGTATCTTCCAGGCTGCCGCAGCGACCGGCCTGGCGACCACCGTCCCCGGCCTGGCCGGCGCGGCAACGGCGCAAAGCAAACCAGTGAAGGGCTCACTGGATGCCAAGCTGAAGGCCCACGTCAAGAACGTGGTCGTCATCTATCTGGAAAACCGCAGCTTTAACAATCTGTTCGCCGACTTCCCCGGCCTGGCCGCGCCCATGTCCGAGCTGAAGCCGCACCAATACCAGCAGCGCGATTTCGACGGTTCGATCATGCCCAAACTGCCCAAGGTCTGGGGCGGCATGGTGCCGGTGCCGCAGGATATCGCCGGCAAGCGCTACGAACTCAAGGAAGACCAGGTCAAAGATCTGCCGAACGCGCCGTTCAAGCTAAGCGACGCCGAAGGCAAGCCGCTGCCGGAATCGGTCATCACGCGCGATCTGTGGCATCTGTTCTACCAGAACCAGATGCAGATCAACGGCGGCAAGAACGACGGCTTTGCCGCCTACGGCAATACCGGCGGCATGGTGATGGGCTATTACAGCGAAACCGGCAAGAACCTGGGCCTGTGGCAGGTCGCGCGCGAGTACACGCTGTGCGATAACTTCTTCATGGCCGCTTTCGGCGGCTCGTATCTGAACCACCAGTTCCTGATCTCCGGCCGCACGCCGGAATACTTCAACGCGCCGAATACGGCGGCGAAGAAAAAGATCGCCGTGACCAGCGACGGCCCGACCGGCGCGCGCCTGGCCATCGCGCCGGACAATCACGCCTCGGCCCTGGACGGCCACGTCAAATACGTGCAGGACGGCGCCATCACGCCGGACGGCTACGCGGTCAACACCATGGCGCCGCCGTACCAGCCAAGCTTTATCCGTCCAGCCGCCGGCGGCGACACGCTGCTGGCCGATCCGGACAACGCCAGCACGCTGCCGCCGCAAAGCTACGACACCATCGGCGACCTGCTCTCGCGCAAAGGCGTGAGCTGGGCCTGGTATGGCGGCGCCTGGCAGGCCGCGCTGGATCATAAGGGCGGCGGCTCCAAGCCGAACTTCCAGTACCACCACCAGCCATTCAACTACTTCAAGAGCTTCGCGCCCGGCAGCAAGGAGCGCGAGGTCCACCTGCGCGACGGCGGCCTGGGCGACAGCCCGATCTCGAACCGCTTCCTGGCCGATGTGGTGGCGGGCAAGCTGCCGGCCGTGTCCTTCTACAAGCCGCAGGGCAATCTGAACCTGCACGCCGGCTATTCGGACATCGAATCGGGCGACCAGCACGTGGTCAATGTGCTGGAGCACCTGAAGAAATCGCCGCAGTGGAAGGATATGGTCGTTGTCGTCACCTTCGACGAGAACGGCGGCTGGTGGGACCACGTGGCACCGCCCAAAGGCGACCGCTGGGGTCCTGGTTCGCGCATTCCGGCGATTATCATCTCGCCGCATGCGAAAAAAGGCGCGGTCGATCACAGCTTCTACGACACCACGTCCATCCTGCGCTTCATCACCCGCCTGCACGATCTGCCGCTGCTGGAAGGTCTGGCGCTGCGCAATAAATCCTTCGCCGAACGCGGCGCGCTACCGCCGGGCGACCTGACCGGCGCGCTGTCCTTCCGCTAAGAAGCCCACGGCGGCAACGGTTTGTGATACACTCCGTGCCGCTTGAGTAATCGAAGCCCGACTGTTACAGCCGGGCTTCTGTTTTTTTGTGGCGCGTTTTGAAGAACGCTTTGGGAAATGAGAGACAAGAAAGACATCGCGACATTCGACCTGCCCGGCTTCGCCCCGGCCGCGCCGATGGAACCGGAACCCAAGCGCCCTCCATCGCCCCGCGCCAGAAGACCCGCGCTGAAACAGGAACAGCTTGAACTGCTGGAACCGACCGACACCACCGGCCTGCCGGTCTGGCAGCACGACGAGAATCTGGACCTGACCGGCCTGCCCGTCTGGCGCAAGGACTGAGGCGCCGCCTCGTCCAGCGTGGCGCCAGCGCCAATCCCATCATCCGGCCCGCCGCCAAGTTTGCTAGACTGTGGCAACGGCCCCTTACCCCTCATCCGCCATGACCACCTCCTTTGCCAGCCTGCCATTGTCGCCCTCCTTCCTGAAAAACCTGGAAACGCTGGGCTACCACGAGATGACCGACATCCAGGCGCAAAGCCTGCCGCCCGTGCTGGAAGGCCGCGACCTGATCGCCCAGGCCAAGACCGGCAGCGGCAAGACGGCCGCTTTCGGCATTGGCCTGCTGCAGAAGCTGAATCCCGCGTGGTTCGCCACCCAGGCGCTGGTGCTGTGCCCGACGCGCGAGCTGGCCGACCAGGTGGCCAATGAGCTGCGCCGCCTGGCGCGCAGCGTGGGCAATGTGAAGGTGCTGGTGCTGACCGGCGGCGCGCCGATGCGGCCGCAGATCGCGTCACTGGAACACGGCGCGCATGTGGTGGTCGGCACGCCAGGCCGCATCCGTGACCATATCAGCCGCCAGACCATCAACCTGTCCACCGTGCAGACCCTGGTGCTTGACGAAGCCGACCGCATGACGGATATGGGCTTCTACGACGAGATCGCGGGCATCGTCAGCGCCTGCCCGAAACGCCGCCAGACCTTGCTGTTCTCGGCCACGTATCCGGACGATATCCGCCAGGCCACCGAAGCCTTCCTGTACGAGCCGGTGGAAATCACGGTCGAGGCCAAGCACGACAACAGCAAGATCGAGCAGCGCTTCTACGAAATCGGCTTCGACGAGCGCGACGCCGCCGTCGGCCGCCTGCTCAAGCACTACCAGCCCGAATCGGCCATCGTGTTCTGCAATACCAAGGTGCACTGCCGCGAGCTGCTCGAAGAGCTGCGCGGCCAGGGCTTCTCGGCGCTGGCCCTGTACGGCGAACTGGAACAGCGCGAGCGCGACGAGATCCTGGTGCTGTTCGCCAATCGCAGCTGCTCCATCCTGATCGCCACCGATGTGGCGGCGCGCGGCCTGGACATCTCGAACCTGGCGGCGGTGATCAATGCCGACGTCTCCAAGGATACCGAGGTGCACATCCACCGCATCGGCCGCACCGGCCGCGGCGGCGAAAAAGGCCTGTCGCTGACGCTGTGCGCGCCGAACGAGAAGAAGTGGGTCAAGCTGATCGAGGAATACCAGCAGGCGCCCGCCGAATGGCACGATCTGAAAGCGCTGGACGACGACGAGTACGCGCAAGGCGACGCCGCGCCGATGATGACGCTCTGTATCCTGGGCGGCAAAAAGGACAAGCTGCGTCCCGGCGACGTGCTGGGCGCGCTGACCGGCGACGCCAAGCTGCTCAAGGAGCAGGTGGGCAAGATCAATGTGACCGAGTTCCAGACCTATGTGGCGATCGACCGCCGCATCGCCTACGAAGCATTCGACCGCCTGAACGCGGCCAGCGGCCTTGGCGCCGACTTCGGCAGCTTCAAGGGTCGCAACTTCAAGATGCGCTTTATCGAGGTTTAAGCGCTCAGCGCACCGCCAGCGACACGCTGGCCGGGAATTGCGGCGCACGGCGATGGCGCGTGGCTTGTTCGAAGGCGTAGGCCATGCCGATCAGGGCCGCTTCGCTGTAGGCGCCGCCGACAAAGGACAGACCGACTGGCAGGCCGTGTACATAGCCGGCCGGCACCGTGATGTGCGGATAGCCGGCGACGGCGGCGGGCGATGAGAAGCTGCCGCCGTAGTGGTCGCCGTTGATGAAGTCGGTCAGCCACGCCGGGCCGCCGGTGGGCGCGACCAGGGCGTCCAGCTTGTGCTCTTTCATTACCTGGTCGATGCCTTCGTCGCGCGAGTAGCGCTGGTTGTTGGCCAGCGCTTCTAGATACTCCTTGCTGTCCAGCCCTCCCTTGCTTTCGGCGCTTTCCAGATGTTCCTGGCCGAAGTAAGGCATCTCCTGCTTATGGTGCTGCTTGTTGAAGGCGATGATGTCGGCCATGTTCTTGACCGGCGCATTGGGCGCGTAGTCCTGCAGATAGGCCGCCAGGTCGGATTTGAATTCATGCAGTAGCACTTCGAATTCGGAGGCGCTGTATTTGTCGATGTTCGGCACCGTCACGTCCACCAGCTCGGCGCCCTGGGCTTTCAGCACGGCCAGGGCTTTTTCGATGGCGTTATCCAGATCGTCGTTGGTGCCGAAGAAGTTGCGCGCCACGCCCAGGCGTTTGCCTTGCAGGCTGTTGGTTTGCAGCGCGGCCGCATAATCGCCGATCTTGCCGGCGCTGGCCTCGGTAGCCGCGTCGTTGGCATCCACGCCGCTCATGGCCGCCAGCATCAGGGCGGCGTCGGTGACGCTGCGCGCCATGGGGCCGGCCGTGTCCTGCGAGTGGGCGATGGGGATGATGCCACTGCGGCTCAAGAGTCCCATGGTCGGCTTGATGCCGACCACGCCACAGATCGAGGCCGGCGAGACGATGGAGCCGTCGGTTTCGGTGCCGACCGCCAGCGTGGCCAGGCCGGCGGCGACGGCCGCGCCGGAACCGGAGCTGGAGCCGCTGCAGTTGCGGTCGAGCGAATACGGATTGCGCGTCAGGCCGCCGCGCGCGCTCCAGCCGCTGACGGAATGGGTGGAACGCATATTGGCCCACTCGCTCAAATTGGTCTTGCCGATGATGACGGCGCCGGCGGCGCGCAGCTGGGCCACGATATGGGCGTCGCGCGCGGCGCGGATGCCGGCCAGCGCCAGCGAGCCGGCCGAGGTGCTCATGCGGTCGGCGGTGGCGATATTATCCTTGAGCAGAACGGGAATGCCGTGCAGCGGGCCGCGCAGCTTGCGCAGCAGGCGTTCGCGGTCCATCTCGCGCGCGATCTTCAGCGCTTCCGGGTTGATTTCAATGATGGAGTTGATGCGGGGGCCGGACTTGTCGATGCTGCCGATGCGGGCCAGGTATTGCGAGGTGAGGGAGTGGGAGGTGAGCTTGTTGGCGGCCATCTGCTCCTGCTGCTGAAGGATGCCGGCATCGAGGATGGAGGATGCCGCCTTGGCCGTGGGTAAGGCCCCTTCGGCCCGGCCCAATGACGCTGCGCCGCCTGCAGCCAGCCCCATCCGAACGAAATCCCTGCGATCCATACCGTCTCCGCTTAACGAACACCGCAAAATTTCAACACATTGTCAAGAAATGCAAACCATTAGCATAACAGCTTGTTTAACAATATTGCTATGCAAAAGAAAATATTTCTTGACAGTATTCGATGCTTTTAGGAAATTTTCACGCTCCCCAGCCTCAATGCAAAAAGCCCGCACCGGCGGGCCTTCGTATCGCGTCGCGCTAAGCCGGAATTTCCGCGATCGGCTTCAGCAGCCTGAGCGGATTGCTTGGCATCGGAGAGAAATCGTATTTTGCGTAAAACGCCGCCGCTTCCGCATCCTTGGCATCGACAAACATGAATGTACCGCCGACCGACTCGGCAGCCTCGCGGATACGCCGCATCGCATGCGCCAACAGATATTCGCCCCAACCCTGGCCCTGCGCTTCGCGGGATACCGCCAAGCGCCCCAGCGTGAAACCAGGCACATCGCGCGGCAGGCGGCGCTGCATCGCCGCAGGCAAGTCGCCGACCGGCGTCATGGCGCGAATCGCCACGGTGTAAAAGCCCAGTATTATTTCTGGCGCGTCCTCATCAATCAGGACATAAGTCCTGGAGAGCATTTTTTGAATATGCTGGCTCGCCGTTTCGCACAGCCAGACATTGAGCGCTTCCGAACCACAATCAAAATTTTTTACATCATGCGCTTTGTCCAGCGCGCGTACTATTTGAGCCATCTTCAACTTTCTTGAGCCGCTCAAACGCCCTTGTGACCGCTTGATTCGGCGGACGTGGATTGTCGAGCATGTGGATGAACATGGCAGCATCCTCAGCAGTAAATCGGATCGCACGCTCTCGATCAATAATCTTGTCTGCTTTTTCGACGGCAGCCTGCACCAGGAATTGGTTCAGGGTGGCGCCGCTTAAATCCGCTGCCTCTTGCAACTTTTCGACTAGCAACTTAGGCAAACGCGCCGTTATGCGGTCGCGCTCTTCTGTTGTGTTAGACATGTAGAAACTCCTGTATGAATGCCCTTGCAGCATTCGGTGTAATGTGAACTGCCCCGGTTGAGACGCCAGGCATCATTGCAACGCCTTCGATGAATCGTCATATCTTCAAATACGCTCCGAAAGGAGGGAACGTTGACAGGCAACAGGCTCTCGGCCTGATATGTGGGTGAACGTATTTGAGCGGATGATATGCAAATGTATAGGTTGACGTTAGCGCATTGGAACCTCCATGAATGATCGAAACTACTACCCAGAATAGCACGATGGAGGCAAAGTGTCACCAGCATGGCGATAAAATGACACCAGGAAAGTCAAAAGTTACAGGCGAAAAAAACGCCCGTGAAAACGGGCGTTTTTTTCGAGGCCGCCGAAGCGACCTGAGCACATCTTAGTTACGCACGATGCGCTTGTACTCGTTGGTACGGGTGTCGATCTCGATCACGTCGTCCTGGCTCACGAACAGTGGCACTTGAACGGTGAAGCGCTTGGCTTCGATGGCGTTTTCGATCAGCGCGTCTTTCAGCACGTTGCCCGAGGTGTTGCCTTTAACGGCTGGCTCGGAGTAAACGATCTGGCGGGCGATGGTGGTTGGCAGTTCCACGGAGATGGCTTTGCCGTCGTAGAACACGGCTTCGCATTCCATGCCGTCTTTCAGGTAGTTCAGGGCTTCGCCCAGGTTTTCTTCTTCGATTTCGTACTGGTTGTACTCTTGATCCATGAAGACATACAGCGGGTCGGCGAAGTAGGAGTAGGTCACTGGCTTCTTGTCCAGAACCACCACGTCGAACTTGTCGTCGCCGCGGAACACGTTTTCCAGCGGAGCGTTGGTCAGAAGATTCTTCATCTTCCATTTGTAGGTGAAGCCCGTGCGGCTCGAACCGTTAACATCCGAACGCAGCACGATGAAGGGCTTGGCGTCAACCATGATGATGTTGCCAACACGAATTTCTTTTGCAGGTTTCATAAGATAAAGTGTACTTAAGGTAGGTTGCAGTAACCGCGCATTGTAGCATGTTTCGCAGGCGAACTTAGCGCAGCGAGGAGGAAAACTTCAGTAAATTGGTGGTCAAATCACCGAGCGTATACAGGTGGCGTTGCCATTCGAGGGAATGCCGTGTCAGTGCCGCCATATCGGCCCGCAGATCAGTCCACAAGGCCGCCCAGTCGGCCGTCTCGGCGCCGCCTTGCGGATGGGCGCCGTTCCAGTACAGGGAAAAGGCATCAAGACTGGCGCTGCGCGCCGCGTACCGCTGCAGGAAGGCGCGCAGCTTCTTGTGGTGCAGGTTTTCGTCTTGCGGATAGATATGCCAGATGAAGGGCTTGCCGGCCCACTGGGCGCGCACGACGGAATCTTCGCCGCGCACGAAATTCAGGTCGCTGGCCCACAACAGTTTGTCGTAATCCTGCTGCGGCACGAAGGGCAGCACGCGTACGCTGATCGCACCGCGGCGGCGCATGACGCCGGGATTGGCCGCTTCGCCGAGGAAGGCATGCACCGCTTGCGCAGCCACGCCCTGCGGCACCAGGCAGACCATGTCTTCATCGCCCTCTTCCCAGGCCTTGAACAGCTGCGCCACCGGCGCATGCGGGTAGCAGAACAGCGTCACTTTGCGCGCCGCGATTTCCTGCGGCGTCAGGCCGAATTGCCCGAGGAAGGCGGCCATGGCGGCCGGGTCGGATTGGAATTGCCGGCGCTCCTCTTCCAGCGCCGCTTCGCGCAGTAGGCCGCCGGTTTTTTCGGTGAAGCCCGGAAAGAAAAAATGCTTGGTCAGCGAGAAGCGCGGATGCATGGAGGGCAAGGTGTGGCAGCCTTCCACCCACTCTTCGGCACTCAAGCCTTCCAGATTCAGCCAGACCGGACGCGGCTCGCACTCGGCCATGGCGGCGATATAGCCGGGCGGGATTTCGCAGCCGAAGAATTCGATCACGATGTCGGCGATATCGGCCGGGGCGAACGCGCCTTCCTGCGTCGCCCAATGGCGCACGGCGATGGCGCCGATCTGCTGCAGAGCAGCGCCGGTCTGCACTGCGGGGCAGATGCGCTGGAAGGTGTGCAGATCATCCACCCACAGCGTGACGGCGATGCCGTGCTCCTGCGCCAGCTGGCGCGCGAAGCGCCAGCAGATGCCGATGTCGCCATAGTTGTCGACGACTTTGCAGAACAGGGCAAGGCTTGTTGCTTGGGTCATATTGACGATTCCACCGGATGGACGCGCAAAACAAAAAAGCCGCTGCAGGCGGCTTTTTCTATATTCTTGGCGTCCCCACGGGGATTCGAACCCCGGTACTCACCGTGAAAGGGTGATGTCCTAGGCCTCTAGACGATGGGGACCCTGGACTAAAACTGTATAAACCATTTCTGCTGCGACTGGCTTATTTGTCGCTGGCGTCCCCACGGGGATTCGAACCCCGGTACTCACCGTGAAAGGGTGATGTCCTAGGCCTCTAGACGATGGGGACGTCGTAAAAGCGTGCGCGAATTATATCACCGCAACTTCTTTTGCATCAAGGGCGCAGCGCGAAATGCAGCATGCGATTGAGGAAAACATAATCTGATTCAACGAACATCAAACCGCAGAGCACCAGCAGGCATAAGGGCGGCAATAGAATGGCGCTGACCAGGGCGATCCGCTCCCAGCGCATGTGCATGAAAATGGCGATGATCAAACCGGCTTTCGCCACCATTAAAATCAGGATCAGGCTCCAGCGCAGCAAACCCTGCACATGGAAGAAATCGACCAGGTAGGAAAAGGCGCTGAGCACGAACAGCAAGCCCCACACCTTGAAGTACAAGCCGATCGGATGCTGCTGGGTACCGCTGACGGCCGACATGACGCCCTCCCCTCACCACAGATAGAACAGCGCGAAAATGAACACCCATACCAGGTCGACGAAGTGCCAGTACAGCCCCGCTATCTCGACAATATCGTAGCCGACCTTTTCATAGCGGCCGCGCAGCACGCGCACCGCCACGATGCTCAGATAGATCACGCCCGCCGTCACGTGCAGGCCATGGAAGCCGGTGATCATGAAGAAGCAGGAGCCGAATTGCGCCGCGCCCATGGGATTGCCCCAAGGCCGCACGCCCTCGGCAATCAGCTTGGACCATTCGAAAGCCTGCATGCCGACGAAGCAGGCGCCGAACAGCGCGGTCGCCAGCATCAGGCGCGCCGCCATTTTACGGTCACGCCGGTAGGCATAGTTGACGGCCATGGCCATGGTGCCGCTGCTGGTGATCAGCACGAAGGTCATGATGGCGATCAGAATTAGCGGCAAGGTGTGGCCGCCGATGGTCAGCGCGAACACCTCGCTGGGATTGGGCCAGGCGGCCGTGGTGGAAATGCGCACAGCCATATAACCGGTGAGGAAGCTACCGAAGATGAAGGTGTCGCTGAGCAGGAAGATCCACATCATCGCCTTGCCCCAGGGAACGTGGAAGGCGACGCGATCGGACGACCAGTCGGCCACCAGGCTTTGCATTGCGCCTTGCGTAGACTCGGACATGATTCAACTCCTCGGTATGCCCAGGCTGGTGCAAACGGCTTGCACCAGGTCCGGCGTCACATAAAACAGCAAACCAAACACGCCCAGCCAGAGCAGGAACAGGAAATGCCAGTAGCGCGCGCACAGCAGGATGCTGGTTTCGACGCGTTCGCCACGCGCGCCCTGCGCCAGCCGCACGGCCACGCCGCCCCCCACCAGCAGGCCACCCAGCAAGTGCACGCCATGCAGGGCCGTGATCAGATAGAAGAAGCTGTTGGACGGATTGGCCGCCACCGGATAATTCATCGCCACCAGCGCCTGCCAGGCCCAGAGCTGACTGGCCAGAAAGGCCAGCGCCAGCAGACAGGCGGCCAGCGTGGCGCTGCGCGCGCGCGGCCATTGCCCACGCGCGGCATGCATGCGCGCCAGCTCCCAGGCAGCACCGCTGGCGCCCAGCAACGCAGTACTGAGCCAGAGCTGCCAGGGCGGAGGCGGCAAGCTGCGCCAGTCCTCATACGCCATGCGCATTACATAGGCAACGCCGAACAGCATGAAGAGCGTCAGCACCACGGCCATAAAAACCCACAAGCCGGTCTTGCGCGCGGCGCGCGGCGCGGGCTGCCCGCCGGGGCGCGCCGGCAGCTTGCCGGGATCGCCGCCGCCAGCCGGTGGCAAAGGGAATCCCGGGTCGCCGCGCAGTACGCCCGCACCGATTTCGGGATTCATTTCGGCACCCCGCTCGGCGCCGTGCTACCGGTTTGCGCCTCGTCCGTGATGCCGGCCTCGCCGCCACGAGCCGCGCCGACAGCGCCCCGTTTCGGCGCCGGAGGGACGGGATCATCCTCATCCGGCCCCACGTTCTGCGGCAGGTAGTCGCTGGCGCCGCTGCGGCCATAATCGTAGGCGCCGCGATACACCACCGGCAGTTCCGCGCCCCAGTTGCCGTGAACGGGCGGCGTTTGCGGCGTCTGCCATTCCAGGCTGCCTGCGCGCCACGGATTGCCGTCGGCACGCTTGCCGCGGAAGGTGGACCAGGCCAGGTTGGCGACAAACAACAGCTGCACCACGCCCACCACCAAGGCCGCCACGGTGATGAAGGCGTTCATCTGATGCGCCGATTGCGGAATGAAATTGTAGTTCTCATACGCGTAGTAACGGCGCGGCATGCCGAGTATGCCCAGGTAATGCATGGGGAAGAAAATCGCATACGTGCCGAGGAAGGTGATCCAGAAATGCGCCTTGCCCAGGGCATCGTTGTACATGCGTCCGCTTACCTTGGGAAACCAGTGGTAAATCCCGCCAAACACTGCCAGCACGGGTGAAACACCCATCACCATATGGAAGTGGGCGACCACGAAATAGGTGTTCGACAGCGGAATATCGACGCTGACATTGCCGAGGAAAAGCCCGGTCAAACCACCAATCAAGAAGGTGCTGATGAAGCCCAGCGCGAACAGCATGGGCACCGTCAGATGGATATCGCCACGCCACAGCGTCAGCGTCCAGTTGTAGACCTTGAGCGCGGTCGGCACGGCGATGATCAGCGTGGTAGTGGCGAAGAAGAAGCCGAACCAGGGATGCATGCCGCTCACATACATATGGTGGGCCCAGACCACGAAACTCAGGCCACCGATAATCACGATGGCCCACACCATCATGCGGTAGCCGAAAATGCATTTGCGCGCGTGCACGCTGATCAGATCGGAAATGATGCCGAAGGCGGGCAAGGCCACGATATACACTTCCGGGTGGCCGAAGAACCAGAACAGGTGCTGGAACAGCAAGGGGCTGCCGCCCTTGTAGCCGAGCTGCTGCCCCATCGACAGCAAGGCCGGCATGAAGAAGCTGGTGCCGAGCGCCTTGTCGAACAGCATCATGACGGCGCTGACGAAGAGCGCCGGAAACGCCAGCAGCGCGAGAATGGTGGCGACAAAAATGCCCCACACCGTCAGTGGCATGCGCATCAGCGTCATGCCGCGCGTGCGCGCCTGCAGCACGGTGGTCACATAATTCAGCCCGCCCATGGTGGCGGCGACGATGAACACGGCCAGCGAAACCAGCATGACGACAATACCCCATTCCACGCCCGGCGTGCCGGGCAGGATCGCCTGCGGCGGATACAGGGTCCAGCCGGCGCCGGTCGGCCCGCCCGGCACGAAAAAGCTGGCCAGCAGGATCACCACCGCCAGCAGATACATCCAGTAGCTCAGCATGTTCAGGAAGGGGAAGACCATATCGCGCGCCCCGACCATCAGCGGAATCAGGTAATTGCCGAAGCCACCCAGAAAGAGCGCCGTCAGCAGATACACCACCATGATCATGCCGTGCATGGTGATGAACTGGTAATAGCTGGCGGGATCAATAAAGGAGAATTTGCCGGGAAAGCCCAGCTGCAGACGCATCAGGTCGGACAGGATCAGGCCGATCAGGCCGACAAAGATGGCCGTCAGCGTGTACTGGATGGCGATCACCTTGTGGTCCTGGCTCCAGACATAGCGCGTCCAGAAGCTTTGCGGGCCGTGCTCATGCCCCGCCTCGTGGCCGCCGTGCTCTTTGCCGTATGCCATCGCGCCCTCCCCTCAGCGGATTGTCTTGATGTAGTCGATCAGCGCCGCCAGCTCGGCATCGCTCAACTGCGACGGCGGCATCACGGGCGGGAAACCCTTGACCAGACTGGCTTGCGGCGTGGCGATCGCCTCCTTCAGATATGCCTCATCCACGGCCACAGTCTTGCCGCCTTCCAGGGTTTCGGTCTTGCCGAACAAGCCCTTCCAGCCCGGCCCCACGCTTTGCGTGCCGTCCACGCTATGGCAGGCGACGCAGCCCTTGGACTGTGCCAGCAGCCGTCCCATCTTGCCCGGCTCGGCCGGACCACCGACGCCGGCCGGCGTGCCGCCGCCGAAGGTCGGCTGCTTGGTCAGCCAGACTTGCCACGCCGTCTCATCTTCCACCACCACCTGGCTGCGCATATTCGAATGGCCCATGCCGCACAGCTGGGCGCACAGCACCTCGAATTTGCCGACCTGGGTCGGCGTGAACCAGAAGGTGGTGACGATGCCCGGCACCATATTCATGCGGGTGCGGAATTGCGGAACGTAGAAATCGTGCAGCACATCCTGGGCGCGCAGCAGCGCCTTGGCCGGCTTGTTCAGCGGCAGGTGGATTTCCTGGCCGTCGACCAGCAGATCATCCTGCCCATTGGGGTCTTCCGGATTGATGCCGAAGGGATTGGCCGCCGTCATGAAGCGCACTTCGGTGCGACCCAGCTTGCCATCCTTGCCCGGCAAGCGGTAATGCCAGTTCCACTGCTGGCCCATGACCTCGAAGACCAGCGCATCCTTGGGCGGATCGATCAGTTTGGCATACACGGACAAGCCCGGCGCCAGCAGGGCGATGATGCCCAGCGTCGTGCCGCCGATCAACCACCATTCAAGTTTCTTGTTGCCATGCTCGGCCGAAGCGCGCTGTCCCTCACGGTGGCGGAAACGCACCACCGCGTAAGCGACGAAAAGATGGATGACGACGAAAGCCACGCCGGTAATCACCAGCGTGAGCATCAGCGCATCATCCATTGCCTGCCAGTTCGATGCGATGGGCGTGAGCCACCAGGGACTCACATAATGGAACACCAGCGCAGCAACGACGATCAGCACCAAAGCCAGGGCGAGTGCCATGTCGGCTCCCGCTCAAACTTGCTTGTCGGGACGCTCCAGCTTGCGATAGATGTACGCCGCCGCCATGCCGTAGATGATATGCGTCACCACGGTGGACCAGCCGCGCATTTCGGCGAACCAGGAGAAGGCGCCGGACATGCCGTAGAAATTCAGCACATACAGCACCACGCCGAAGACAGCGCCCGCCAGCAACACCATGCCGGTGCTGGAGTCGAGCTGGAAGGGAGCGATCAGGGCGGCGAGCATCATGGCGAAAACGACGCCCAGCACATAATGGACAACCAGGGCGACAATGACGACATCGAGCGCGTAGCCGGAAGTCTGCAAGACTTCCCAGCCCATCGCCATGGCCGCCACCATGCGGGTGGTCACCCAAGGATTGCCGCCGGACAGGCTGGACCACAACAGCTCGACCAGCATCATGACGCCGCCGGCGCCAAACCCTGCGATCGAAGCGGCCAGCCAGTCCGGCTGACGCGAAATCCAGCGATGCGAATGTAGATGCAGTTCCATGACGTCTCCTCCCCAATGGCGATACGGTCATCAATTCACTATAGGTCAGATTCCGGCCGCTGCAATCGAGTTAATTTTGCAGGAAGCGCAGGGAGCTTTGATTTACAACAAAGAGGATTGGAAAACAGCAGGCAGAAAAACAAAAAAGCCGCTTAGGCGGCTTGATCATTTTCATTTCTTTGGCGTCCCCACGGGGATTCGAACCCCGGTACTCACCGTGAAAGGGTGATGTCCTAGGCCTCTAGACGATGGGGACCTGAATGGACTTCCGATTATCCGTGCCACCTTTTGGTGGAGGTAAGCGGGATCGAACCGCTGACCTCTTGCATGCCATGCAAGCGCTCTCCCAGCTGAGCTATACCCCCACTGGCACGAACAATTTACTACAGCAACTACTTTTACTACCTTGGCGTCCCCACGGGGATTCGAACCCCGGTACTCACCGTGAAAGGGTGATGTCCTAGGCCTCTAGACGATGGGGACCTTGAACTACCGATTATCCGTGCCACCTTTTGGTGGAGGTAAGCGGGATCGAACCGCTGACCTCTTGCATGCCATGCAAGCGCTCTCCCAGCTGAGCTATACCCCCATCTGGCACGAACAATTTACTACAGCTACCACTTTACTACCTTGGCGTCCCCACGGGGATTCGAACCCCGGTACTCACCGTGAAAGGGTGATGTCCTAGGCCTCTAGACGATGGGGACCCTGAACAACAGGCGCAGCATTTTAACACAACTTACTGCAACTGCGCACAACTTCTTTTTTCTTTCGCTTAACTGGTGGAGGTAAGCGGGATCGAACCGCTGACCTCTTGCATGCCATGCAAGCGCTCTCCCAGCTGAGCTATACCCCCGTTTGCGAAAGAGACAGCATTGTAGCAGCCCCTCCGCAAAATGCAATACTGAATTGCAATTCCCTCAGAAAATATCAGAGGTATTTTGCCAAACGCGCTGAAACGGTTTCACGGCCGAACAGCTGCAGCACCGCATCGATGGCCGGCGTTTGCAATTGGCCGGTAATCATCAGGCGCAACGGCATGGCCAATTGCGGCATTTTCAGGCCGTTCGCCGCCAGCACTTCCTTCATCATGGCCGAGATCGCTTCCTTGCTCCACTCCACCGTGGCGATACGCTCGGCGAACTGGGCCAGCACCGGTTTCACGGCATCGGTGAAATGCTGGGTCATCAGCGCGGCGTCCGGCTGCGGCTGGCGGTAGAACAGCATGGCGGCATCGGCCAGCTCGTTGATGGTGTTGGTGCGCTCTTTCAGCAGACCCAGCACGGTGGCCAGTTCCGGCGCGCCGTCGAATTGGGCGCCGTCGGCAAGCAGCTTCGGTTTGGCCAGCTCGGCCAGGCGAGCGTTGTCGGCCTGCTTGATCCAGTGATTGTTGAGCCAGGCCAGCTTCTCGTTATTGAACTGGGCGGCCGAAGCGGTCAGGTGCTCCAGATTGAACCATTCGCAGAACTGCTGCATCGAGAACACTTCATCGTCGCCGTGGCTCCAGCCCAGGCGGGCCAGGTAGTTCAGCATGGCCTCCGGCAGATAGCCCTGCGCCGGGTATTCCATCACGCTGACGGCGCCGTGGCGCTTGGACAGCTTCTGGCCGTCCGAACCCAGGATCATCGGCAGGTGGCCGTATTCCGGCAGCGGGGCGCCGATGGCGCGCAGGATATTGATCTGGCGCGGGGTATTGTTGACGTGGTCGTCGCCGCGCAGCACGTGGGTGATGCCCATATCCCAGTCATCAACCGCGACACAGAAGTTATAGGTCGGCGTACCGTCCGGACGGGCGATCACCAGATCGTCCAGCTCCTTATTGGCGATGGTGATGGTGCCCTTCACCACATCGTTCCAGCTTACTTCGCCATCGAGCGGATTCTTGAAGCGCACCACCGGCTTGCGGTCGGCGGGCACCGGCGGCAGCGCCTTGCCCTCTTCCGGACGCCAGGTGCCGTCGTAGCGCGGCTTCTCGCCGGCGGCGCGCATGCGCTCGCGCATCGCTTCCACTTCTTCCGGCGAGGAATAGCAGTGGTAGGCCGTGCCGTCCTGCAGCATCTGCGCCACCACCTCGCGGTAGCGGTCCATGCGCTGCATCTGGTAGAACGGGCCTTCGTCATGGTTCAGGCCCAGCCATTTCATGCCGTCCAGGATGGCTTGCACCGCTTCCGGCGTCGAACGTTCCAGGTCGGTGTCCTCGATGCGCAGCACGAAGGTGCCACCGAAGTGGCGGGCATAGGCCCAGGAGTACAGCGCCGTGCGGGCGCCGCCCAGGTGGAGGAAGCCGGTCGGGCTGGGAGCGAAACGGGTACGGACTGGTTTGGCTGGTGCAGTGGTCATCTCGGTCAAAAGCGAATAGGTAAAGGCGGTATTTTATTACAGGCGGCGGGCCGGCAGCATGCCGGACTAGACATTAATCGGATGGCGGGCCGCCGCCGCTGTGGCGCCGGGGCGCCAAGATAATCATGACGGCAAGCAAGGACGGGCGGCTTCACATATACTCAGCCGACAACACCTCAGGAGAACCCATGGCCGTCCGCCTCCCCGCCGCCCTCGCGCTGCTCGCCGCCCTGCCCGCCTTTGCCGCCGATACCGCCAACCCGGTGCTGGAGCGGCATATCGCCAATATCGAACAAGGGCTGCTGCCCGCCGTCACGGTGCAGGGCATGGCGCCGGTCAAGCGCAAGCTGAGCGAGGAAATGGCGCGGCTTGGCGTGCCGGGCGTGAGCATCGCCGTGATCCATGGCGGCGAGATCGAATGGGCCAAAGGCTATGGCGTGGCGTATGCGGGCGGACCGGCCATCACCCCGTCCACGCTATTCCAGGCCGCCTCCATCAGCAAGCCGGTGACGGCCATGGCCGCCCTGAAACTGGTCGAAGACGGCAAGCTGGCGCTGGACCGCGACATCAACAGCTACACCACGTTCTGGAAACTGCCCAAGGATATCGACAATTCCCCCGTCACGCTGCGCCAACTGCTGTCGCACACGGGCGGCACCACGGTCAGCGGCTTCGCCGGCTATGCCGCCGGCAAACCGGTGCCGCAACTGGTGCAAGTCCTGAACGGCGCCGCGCCGGCCAACTCGCGCGGCGTGCACGTCAGCACGCGTCCGGGCAGCATGTGGCGCTACTCCGGCGGCGGCTACACCGTGGTGCAATACGTGATGACGCAGAAAAGCCCGGAAGGCTTCGCCGCCCTGATGGACAGCACGGTCCTCAAACCCGTCGGCATGGCCGACAGCAGCTTCGAACAGCCGCTGCCCCCTGCCCGCCTGGCGCGCGCCGCCCTGCCGCACGATCGCCAGGGCAAGCCGGTCGTCGGCGGCCCGCACACCTATCCCGAGCTGGCCGCGGCCGGCCTGTGGACCACGCCCAGCGACGTCGCCCGCTTCGCCATCGAACTGCGCCGCTCGGCCGCCGGTCAGGCCAACCACGTGCTCTCGCAAACCATGGCCAACCTCATGCTCAATCCCGTGCTCGACGACTTCAGCCTCGGCCTGCGCATGGCCGGCGAAGGCCAGGCCCAGACCTTCAGCCACGGCGGCTCGAATGAAGGCTACCGCAACCGCCTGATCGCCTACACCGAGCGCGGCGACGGCCTGGTCATCATGAGCAATGGCGAGCGCGGCAGCGAGCTCATCCACCAACTGGTTGCCGCCATCGCCGCCGAATACAACTGGCCCACCCACCGCAGCCGCGAGCGCCGCGCCGTCGCGCACGACGCCAGCGCCATCCAGCAACTGCCCGGTCAATACCAGCTCGGCGCCAACGAATTCCACATCGCGCGTTCCGGCGAAGGCCTGACCATCGCCATCGGCCAAAGCGAGCCCGAAACCCTCTACAGCGCAGGCAACGGCGCCTACTTCCTGAGTTCGCAAGACCTCGAACTGCGCTTCGACAGCAACAACAACGGTCGCGCCCTCATCGGCACCACCACCACCGCCTTCACCCGCCTCAAATAAGCCCCACCTTTGACCCACATCAAAAAATGTCCACCCTGGTGTCAGGCACCACGGGCGGACATTCTTTGATATCGATCAAGGAATGTCCGACCCTCGTGCCTGACACCAGGGTGGGACATTGGTTGATGCAGATCAAACGATGTGGCTTATTTGACGGTGACGTTGATGGTCTTGCTGAGGCCGGCGCCGTAGCTTTGGTGGGCGCCGTTGGCGAATTGCATGGTGAGCTTGTATTTGCCGGGCGGGAGCTTGACTTCGGCTTCGGTCTGACCTTTGCCGAAGTGCAGATGCTTGTCGTCGAAGGGGATGGATTCGCCGGCTTTCATGCTTTCGCCATCAATCAGCAGGTGGTGGTGGCCGGTGTTGGCGGCCATTTCGCCCGCCGGCTTGACTTCCATGCCGCTGACGGCGAATTTGACCTTGAACGGGCTGCTGACCGTGGCGCCATCCACCGGCTCTACAAACGATACCGATTGCGCCGCCGCGCCGAGCGAGGCCATGGCCAGGACCGCGGCCGCCGCCAGGCGCACCATCACTTGCTGTTTGTGCATCGTAAGTCTCCTTAGTCGTTTTTGATCACTATGCTGGGGAACTTGCTGCTCATATCCTTGGCTTTTTCAGCCACTTTCACCGCGACTTTGCGCGCGATTTCCTTGTATACGGCAGCAACCTTGCCTTCCGGCTCGGCCACCACGGTCGGCTTGCCGGAATCGGTCTGCTCACGGATCGCCATGGTCAGCGGCAGGGAGCCGAGGAATTCAGTGTCGAAGTCGGCGCACATTTTCTGGCCGCCGCCTTCGCCGAATATCTGCTCGGTGTGGCCGCAGTTGGAACAGGTGTGGGTGCTCATATTCTCCACCACGCCCAGAATCGGGATGCCGACTTTCTCGAACATTTTCAAGCCCTTGCGCGCATCCAGCAGGGCGATGTCCTGCGGCGTGGTGACGATCACGGCGCCGGTCACCGGCACTTTTTGCGACAAGGTCAGCTGGATGTCGCCCGTGCCCGGCGGCATGTCGACGATCAGGTAGTCGAGGTCGCGCCAGTTGGTTTGCTCCAGCAGCTGCTGCAGGGCTTGCGTGACCATCGGACCGCGCCACACCATCGGTTCGTCCGGATCGATCAGGAAGCCGATCGAGGAGACTTGCACGCCGTGGTTTTCCATCGGTTCCATGGTCTTGCCGTCGCGCGTGCCGGGACGGCCGCTCACGCCCAGCATCATCGGCTGCGAGGGACCGTAGATGTCGGCATCGAGCACGCCGACCGACGCGCCTTCGGCGGCCAGCGCCAGGGCCAGGTTGACGGCCGTGGTGGATTTGCCCACACCGCCCTTGCCCGAGGCGACGGCAATGATATTCTTCACGTTCGGCATCAGCTTCAAGCCGCGCTGCACCGCGTGGGAAATGATCTTGCTGTAGATATTCAGGCTGATCTTGTCGGCGCCGGCGAGCGGGGCCAGGGCCGCCAGCACGCTCGCGCGCAAGCCGTCGATCTGGCTGCGCGCCGGGTAGCCCAGTTCGATTTCCAGGCTGACCGTGCCGCCCTCGACTTGCAGCTTGCGCACGCATTTGGTGGATACGAAGTCCTTGCCCGTGTTCGGATCGATAACTTTGGCCAGCGCTGCCTTGACGTCTTCTACTGTGATGCTCATGTGAATCTCCGTTGGTGATGCCGCAGTCTAGCGCAAAATGGACACTTTTACATGGCGCCACCCCGCGCAAGCTGCGCAGCGCCGCCGTCCGCTGGTAAAATGCTTCTTTTATTCACCCAACAAGCGCACTAACCATGACCCGCAAGCTGTTCGTCACTACTGCCCTGCCCTACGCAAACGCTGCCTTCCACATCGGCCATATGATGGAATACATCCAGGCCGACATCTGGGTTCGTTTCCAGCGAATGCAGCGCGAAGGCAACGGCCTGCGCGAGGTGCATTTCGTCGGCGCCGACGATACCCACGGCACGCCGATCATGATCGCGGCCGAAAAAGAAGGCATCACGCCGCAGGAATTCGTGGCCAAGATCGCGGCCGGCCGCGCCCAGTACCTGGACGGCTTCCACATCGCCTTCGATAACTGGTATTCCACCGATTCGCCGGAAAACGTCGAGCTGTCCCAGGGCATCTACCGCAAGCTGCGCGACGCCGGCCTGATCCAGACCAAGACCGTCGACCGTTTCTACGATCCGGTCAAAGGTATGTTCCTGGCCGACCGCAATATCAAGGGCGAGTGTCCGAAATGCCACGCCAAGGACCAGTATGGCGATAACTGCGAGGTATGCGGCGCCGCTTACCAGCCGACCGAGCTGGTGAATCCGTTCTCGGTCTTCACCAATGCCACGCCGATCCTGAAGCCGTCCGAGCAGTACTTCTTCAAGCTGTCCGATCCGCGCTGCTTCGAATTCCTGCGCGATTGGCTGAACACCCCAGGCCGCTTGCAGCCGGAAATGGTGAACAAGGTCAGCGAGTGGCTGGGCGAAGCCGGCGAAAAGCTGGCCGACTGGGATATTTCGCGTGACGCGCCCTATTTCGGCATCCCGATTCCGGACGCGCCGGGCAAGTTCTTCTATGTGTGGCTGGACGCGCCGGTCGGCTATCTGGCCAGCCTGAAAAATTACTGCGAGAAGCAGGGCATGGACTTCAACGCCCTGCTGAACGATCCGGCCACCGAGCAGATCCACTTCATCGGCAAGGACATCGTGTCCTTCCACCTGCTGTTCTGGCCGGCCATGCTGAAATTCGCCGACCATCCGGTGATCGAGAAGCTGAAAGTCAACGTCCACGGCCACCTGACCGTGAACAACGAGAAAATGTCCAAGTCGCGCGGCACCGGCATTTCGCCACTGCGCTACCTGAACCTGGGCATGAATCCTGAGTGGCTGCGTTATTACATCGCTTTCAAGCTGAATTCCAAAGTGGAAGACCTGGACTTCACCGGCGACGACTTCGTGGCCCGCGTGAATTCCGACCTGATCGGCAAATTCGTCAACATCGCCAGCCGCTGCGCCGGCTTCATCGCCAAGAAATTCGACGGCAAACTGGCGAGCGAGCTGTCGCCGTCGGCCCAGGACTGGATCAAGCGCGCCCTGCTCTCGGCCGAGGGCAAGGAACGCCAGGCCAGCATCGCGCACAATTTCGAAAACCGCGAGTTCGGCAAGGCCTTGCGCGAAATCATGGAAATCGCCGACGCCGCCAACCAGTATGTGGACGAGAACAAGCCATGGGTGCTGGCCAAGGACGCCGAGAAGGTTGCCGAACTGCACGAAGTCTGCACCACGGCCCTGATCCTGTTCCGTCAATTGGCCATCCTGCTGTCGCCGGTGCTGCCGGGCGTGGCCGCCAATGTGCGCAAATTCCTCAAGGACGAGCGCATGGTGTGGGCCGATACGGCAGTCGCTTCCGGCGCCGTCTACCAGTCCATGCTGGGCCGCACCATCGGCGCCTACGAGCACCTGATGACCCGCGTCGATGCCAAAATGATCGAGGATCTGTTCGATGCGCCGGCCCAGCAGGCTGCCGCCGCTGCCGCTGTTCCTGCCGCCGCCGAAGCCGCCCCGGCTACCGGCATCGAAGCACTGGCGCCGGAAATCAAGATCGACGATTTCGCCAAGATCGACCTGCGCGTGGCCAAGATCGTCAACTGCGAACACGTCGAAGGTTCCGACAAGCTGCTGCGCCTGACCCTGGATGTGGGCGAAGGCCGCCACCGCAATGTTTTCTCCGGCATTAAGGCTGCTTATAAACCGGAAGACTTGATCGGCAAATTGACCGTCATGGTCGCCAATCTGGCGCCGCGTAAAATGAAATTCGGCATTTCCGAAGGCATGGTATTGGCTGCTTCGGCGGCGGATGAAAAGGCCAATCCCGGCCTGTATATCCTGAATCCATGGCCGGGTGCCGAACCAGGCATGCGCATCGGCTAAAAGGTTATTGCAATGAATATAGTGGTGCGCGAAGCTGGTAGCGACGATGCCCAATTACTTGCCGATCTCACGCGTGCCGCGTGGGCCGGCAAGGTCAATGTAACTTCCAGCGGCCACCGCGAAACCGCCGTTTTCGTCGCCCAGCATTTGCGCGACGGCGGCGGTTTTATTTTGCTGGTCGATGAAAAGCCGATTGGCTCGGTGCGCTGGCTGCCGCTGGACGCGGAACCCGATGTCTGGGAAATCCTGCGCATGGGCGTATTGCCGGAATATCGCGGCAGTAATTTATCCCAGCATTTATTGGAAGCGGTAATTCACCACGGCCTGGCGATTGGCGTGGAGGAATTGCGGCTTGCGGTGCGCAGCGATCAACCGAAATTGATCGACTTTTATTCCGCTTTTGAATTCGAGCTGGCCGAGGAATTGGAATATTCCCACGCCAATCCGCTTGAGCCCTCACCGCTGGTCATGCGGCGCACCTTGCGCTGCTGAGCCGCCAACGCGCCGTCCGGCGCGTTTTTTTGTCCCTGGCAAACCAGAATCTGGCACGAATGCGCCGGGAACTGGCTCGTCTAAGCAGCCCGGCGCGAGGAGACGACAATGCCGCCGACGATCAAGAGGAAGGCGATGGCGTGGTAGAGGTGGGGCGTCTCGCCCAGCACGGCCGAAGACAGGACGGCGGCAAACAACGGCGTCAGATTGCTGAAGAAAGCCGCCACTGCGGGACCGGCGCGCTGCACGCCGGCGCCCCAGCAGCGGAATGCGATAATCGCCGGACCGATCGAGACATAGGCCAGCGCGGCGAATAAAGTGGTATTCCAGTGGATAACGGCGTCGGTATAAGCCCATTCACCCGCCGCGAATAAGCCCGACCAGACCGCGCCGAATCCCACTTGCGCCAGCAGGAAACTGGCCCAATTGGCGCGAATATCGGCCGGTTCCTGCGAGCGGGTTAATAGCCAACTATAAATCGACCAGACGATGGTGGCGAAAATCATGAATATATCGCCGGCCACCAGCCTTAATTCCAGCAAATGCGCCAATTCCCCGCGCGCCAGTACCAGCAATACCCCGCCTATCGATAATATCGCCCCGATAATCTGACGGCGCACAATAGCCACGCCGAAAAACAGCCAGCCGGTCAACATCATCCAGACCGGCATGCCGGCCGCGACCAGGGTGACATTGATCGGCGTCGAGCTTTGCAGGGCCATATATTGCAGGGCATTATATAAACCGACGCCCAATAAACCGAGCAGGGCAAAACGGCGCCAGTGCAGCCATAAGGAACTGCCGCGTCGGAATATCGGACCGGCCAGGGGCAGTAAAATCAGGAAGGCAATCGCCCAGCGCAGGAAATTCAAGGTAATCGGCGGCACCAGGGTACTCACCACGCGGCCGATGACGACGTTGCCGGCCCAGAGCAGGGGCGGCACGATCAGCAGGAACACTGTCGATAGATTAAGTCTTGCATTCATGAACAAAGAGCATACCGGAATCCGGCCCACGTCGCAGGTGGGCGACAGAAATTCCCTCCGGCACGCTGCGGCGCGGTAAAATACGCTTTGGTATTCACCTTATTTTGCGATATGAAACTCTCCAAACAACATAGCATGTACGAGTCGGACCACTCGCTGTTCATCAAGGCGCTGAAGGAAAAGAATCCGGCCATCGAAGAAGGCCAGCGCCAAGGCCGTTCCATTCTGTGGGATAAAGCCCCGACGCCGCTCGACGAGCAAGCCCGTCAGCGCGAATCGGCGATCAAACAGCAAGCTTACGTGTACCAGAACAAGCTGTAAGAGCCGGGACGGCAAGGGATGTTGCCAAAAGACGCGGTGCAGGATGGGGCGGCGGACGACGCTGCCGGCATCGCAGCACCGGGCGGCGCCGAGGCGGGCGGCGGCAATACCGCCGACACCGCCAGCACCGACGCGGCGTATGCCCGCCTCTACGGCGAGCCGCTGCTGCGCCTGCCGAACGACCTCTACATCCCGCCCGACGCCCTGGAAGTGTTCCTGGAAGCGTTTGAAGGCCCGCTCGACCTGCTGCTCTACCTGATCCGCAAGCAGAACTTCAATATCCTCGACATTCCGATGGCGCAGGTCACCCTGCAATATTTGAAATACGTCGAGCAGATCCGCTTGTCGAATCTGGAATTGGCGGCCGAATATCTATTGATGGCCGCCATGCTGATCGAGATCAAGTCGCGCATGCTGCTGCCGCAGCGCCAGCACGATATCGAGCTGGAAGCGGAAGACCCGCGCGCGGAACTGGTGCGGCGCCTGCTCGAATACGAGCAGATCAAGCTGGCCGCCTACGACCTCAACAGCATTCCCCAGCTCGACCGCGATTTTCAGCGCGCCGAAATTTTCATCGAGCAAAGCCTGATCCCGGTCTGGCCCGAGGTGAATGCCGACGATCTGCAGGCGGCCTGGAAAGACTTGCTGAAACGGGCCAAGCTCAAGCAGCACCACAAGATCACGCGCGAGGAACTGTCCGTGCGCGAACATATGACGGGCATTCTGCGCCGGCTGCAATCGAGCCGTTTTGTCGAGTTTGCCGACCTGTTCGACGTGGCGGGCGGCGTGCCCGTGCTGGTGGTCAACTTTGTTGCCCTGCTCGAACTGGCCAAGGAAACCCTGATTGAAATTACCCAGGCCGAACCGTTCGCGCCCATTTATGTGCGCCTGGCGTATTCGCCTGCCTAACCTAACAAAAGCAATATGAAAATCATCTCCTCCATCGAAGAACTGCGCGACCAGCTCAGCGGCCAACTGCGCACCGCCTTCGTCCCCACCATGGGCAATCTGCACGAAGGCCACCTGTCGCTGATGCGGCTGGCGCGCAAGCATGGCGACCCGGTGGTCGCCTCCATCTTCGTCAACCGCCTGCAGTTCGGGCCGAACGAAGACTTCGACAAATATCCGCGCACCTTCCAGGCTGACGTGGAAAAGCTGGAGAAGGAAGGCGTCTACGTGCTGTTCGCGCCGACCGAAAAAGATATGTACCCCGAGCCGCAGGAATACCGCGTGCGTCCACCGGACGACCTCGGCAACACCCTGGAAGGCGAATTCCGCCCCGGCTTCTTCACCGGCGTCACGACCGTGGTGCTGAAGCTGCTGTCCTGCGTGCAGCCGCGCGTGGCCGTGTTCGGCAAGAAGGATTACCAGCAGCTCATGATCGTGCGCAATATGTGCCGCCAATTCGCGCTGCCGACCAATATCATCGCCGCCGAAACCTGGCGCGCCGACGACGGTCTGGCGCTGTCTTCGCGCAATATGTACCTGTCGGCCGCCGAGCGCGCCGAAGCACCGGCCCTGTACCAGAATCTGAACTTCGTCGCCGAGGAAATGCGCGCCGGCCACCTCGACACCTTCCAGCTCGAGCGCAAGGCCATGGACGAGCTGGCCAAGCGCGGCTGGCAGCCGGACTATATCTCCATCCGCAAGCGCAACGACCTGCAGCCGCCGACCGCCGGCGACCTGGCCCAAGGCAGCCCGCTGGTCGTGCTCGCCGCCGCCAAGCTCGGCACCACCCGCCTCATCGACAACCTCGAAATCTAAGCCCGCCTGCGCTTTGATCCAGCGCAAACAATGTCCACCCTGGTGTCAGGCACTGCGGTCGGACATTCTTTGAGCAAAATCAAACAATGTCCTGCTCTGGTGCCTCGGCGGCCCCGCCTGACACCAGGGTGGGACATTGTTTGATTTGGCGCAAACTCGCTGGGCTCAGGCGCTGGTCAGGGATTGGGTCCAGGCGAGCGCGGAGAGGTGGGCTTTGTTGACGTCGGCGGGACTGATGTGCAGGCTGGCGGCCAGGCTGGAGACGAGATTCGAGTTGAGCTCGCAAGCTTCGGCCAGCGCCAGATAGGGGCCGTATTTGCCGCCGCGCGTCAGCAGGGCCCGCATCACTTCGTCGGAGAGCTGGATGGCGTCGAGCACTTCTTTCATCGGAATCCCAAGCAGCCTGTCGAGCAGGGAGAACATGCCGGCGACGAAGATGTTTTCGGCCTCGGCCTTGCCGACGGCGCCCACGCCCAGCAGTTCGGCAAGCCGGCCGCGCACCACGGCCGTTTCCAGCAGCACCGGCGAGTAGCCGCTGCTGCTGGCGGTGGCCAGCAGCAGGGTCAGCCAGCGGTACAGTGGCTGGTAGCCGAGCAAGGTAATCGCTTGCTTCAAGGACTGGATTTCACGCCCGGCGCCGAAGCCGGCCGAATTGATGTAACGCAGCAGCTTGTAGGACAGCGCGGCGTCGCGCTTGAGCACGTTTTCGAGCTGGGCGACGTCGGCATTGGCGTTCACCATCTGCATCAGCTGCAGGATCACGGTCTGCGCCGGATTCATGCCCTTGCCATCGGTGCCGGGACGCGGCGTCAGGTGCAGCTTGCCGACGAAGGCGTCGAGCCCAAGCGCGGCGCAGGCGTCGAAATCGGCCCAGGTCGTCACGGGCCGCCCCACCATTCTCACCGTCGATTGCTTGAGCGCGGCATAGGTGCGCGCCTGCGCCCCCACATCGGCGCCGGAAAAGCGCACCTCCACATACGAACACACGGTGCCAAGCCGGCTGCCGACGCGCGCCAGGTCGGCTTCGCGCAGCAGGATGCCGACGCCGCCGGCGCGCAGCGCCTGCACGGCGGCCATGGTGTCGGCATTGGCCAGTTCGGCGGTCTTGAGCGAGAGCACGGTGTGCTGCGGCGGCAGATTGTGCAGGGCGTCGGTAGACAGCATGGCCGGCACGGCCGCGAGAAAGAGGGTTTTGTCGCGCAGCAGCCAGCCGTGGTCGGGATGGCAGACCTGGGCGGCGACAAAACCCACCAGGTCTTCGAGCTCGGCCTGGGTCGGCGGCACGGCGGCATCGTGCTGCCAGCTCAGTTCATAACCGACCACGCGCTGCTTCGGATCGAGCAGCGGCTCCCGGACGAGGAAATGGGTCTGGTGCATGATGTGCGCGCCCCATAAAAAATGCCGCCCGCAGGCGGCAGTTCAGGCTTTAGCAGCCTACGCTTGCAAGCAGGCCGCCGGCCCCATGGGTATCCTGGAGCGCCGCGTTTTCGCTCAGGCCAGCCACATGGCCGGGACGCTTGCGGCCAGCAGCGCTGGCCCCGCCCGCCTTGCCGCGCCAGCTCCCCGGCCCCGGCCGGCGCTCACGCAGCGGCAGCGCCGTGGCCATATGGCCACAGGCTGCCAGCCCGGTCGCGCCCGGCCCGCGCGCCGCATGGGCGGCGTCGATGGCGGAAAGCTGGTTCATGCATCAAGCTCCGAGTTTCTCGAAGATCTTGTTGAGTTTTTCATCGAGGGTGGCGGCCGTGAACGGTTTCACGACATAGCCGTTGGCGCCGGCCTGGGCCGCCGCGATGATGTTTTCCTTTTTCGCTTCGGCCGTCACCATCAGCACGGGCAGCTTGGCCAGCGCGGGATCGGCGCGAATGTTTTGCAGCATGGTCAGGCCGTCCATATTCGGCATATTCCAGTCCGACACGACGAAGTCGAACTGCTCGGCGCGCAGCTTGGCCAGCGCCATGACGCCGTCCTCAGCCTCGTCCACATTGGCATAACCCAGTTCTTTTAACAGATTCCGGACGATGCGGCGCATCGTCGAAAAATCGTCAACAACTAAAAATTTCATCTTTGGATCAGCCATGAATTACTCCGTTGATTCTTTTACGCGGTTATAAATAGTGTCTGGAAGCACCAGCTCTTTGTAGGATAGCATTTTCGTTGCTTTAAGGCGAACAAACAGCCCCAAATCCCGGGGAATAGCGTATCAAACGCGCAAAGCGCGCTTACCGTGCTGCGCCAGATAGCCCAGCACCATGCCCGGCAGCGCCTGCAGGGCGCCGACCTCGTGCGTGGCGCCGACCGCAATCGCTTCGCGCGGCATGCCGAACACGACACAGCTGGCTTCATCCTGTGCAAAATTATACGCCCCCGCCGTCTTCATCTCCAACATGCCTGCGGCGCCATCCTTGCCCATGCCGGTCAGGATCACGCCGACCGCGTTCTTGCCCGCGTTCTGGGCGGCGGAACGGAACAGCACATCGACCGAGGGCCGGTGGCGGTTGACCGGCTCGCCCTGGTCGAGCTTGGTCATATAGTTGGCGCCGGAACGCGTCAGCATCAGGTGCGAGTGGCCCGGCGCGATATACGCGTGGCCCGGCAGCACACGCTCGTTGCCGGCCGATTCCACCACCGAAATCTTGCACAGCGAATCGAGGCGCTTGGCAAAGGAGCGCGTGAAGCCTTCCGGCATATGCTGGGTGATCAGGATGCCGGGACAGTCGGACGGCATCTGCATCAGGAATTCGCGGATCGCTTCGGTGCCGCCGGTGGAGGCGCCGACGATGATCAGCTTTTCCGAGGACATCAGCGGGTTGCGCAACTGCGGCAGCGGCGCCGCGCCTTCCGCGCCGGCCTGCGGCAGGGTGCGGGCGCGGATGCGCGCCTTCGAGGCGGCGCGGATCTTGTCGGCGATCAGGTCGGTGTATTCGCGCATGCCGGTCTGGATCGAGATTTTCGGCTTGGTCACGAAATCGACCGCGCCCAGTTCCAGCGCGCGCATGGTGATCTCGGAACCGCGCTCGGTCAGCGAAGACACCATCACCACCGGCATCGGCCGCAGGCGCATCAGCTTTTCCAGGAAGTCCAGGCCATCCATCTTCGGCATCTCGACGTCCAGGGTCAGCACGTCGGGATTGGTCTGCTTGATCAACTCGCGCGCCACCAGCGGGTCGGGGGCCACGCCCACCACCTCCATATCGGGCTGGCTATTGATAATCTCGGTCATGACGCTGCGGATCAGCGCCGAGTCGTCCACGATCAGGACTTTGGTCTTCATGGCTACCTCTGTTGCTTTCTCTTGGTTGTTTTTGCGTGACGTTTTTTCTTATGCCTGCTGTCAGAACAGCTCGACCTCGCCGCCCACCGGCTGCACTTTGAGGCGGCTGGCGTATTCGATTTCGCGTTTGGCCAGCGTGTCGTTATGGGTCTGCATCAGCTTTTTCACCAGCACCTTGCCCGTGCGCGGGAAGAAGTACACCTTGCGCGGGTAAATATCGTTGAGATCCTCGGCCACGATGCGGATCTTCTCGTTGCGCAGGAAGCTTTGCACGAAGGCGGCGTTGCGTTCACCCACATTCATGGCCGTGAAGCCTTTCAGCACGGCGCCGCCGCCAAAGACCTTCGCTTCCATATTCTCGCGCCGCGCACCGGCTTTGAGCAAGTCATTGATCAGGATTTCCATCGCATACGTGCCATAGCGAGCCGACGCCGAAATCGGGCTGTTGGCGTCCGAACCGCCGTCCGGCAGCATGAAGTGGTTCATGCCGCCCAGACCCGTGTTGCGGTCGCGGATGCAGGCCGAGACGCAGGAACCGAGCACGGTCACGATCAGCATGTCCTTGCTGGTGAAATAATATTCCCCCGGCAGGATCTTGGCCGCTTCGCAGTCGAAGGTCCGGTCGAAGTAGACATTGGTGGCAAATTGTTCTTTATCCATGGCGTCTATCTCATGCTCGTTGGGGCGCCTTGGCGCCTGCGCTGCGCTGTGCCGCATCCAGCTCGTAGACGGTCTTGCCGCGCAGCTTGAGCGAATCCGAGACGTACAGGAAGTTCTCGGAGTGGCCGGCAAACAGCAGGGCGTCGGAACGCATCAGGGGCACGAAGCGCGACAGGATCTTGCGCTGGGTCGCCTTGTCGAAATAGATCATCACATTGCGGCAGAAGATCGCATCGAAGGGGCCGCGGATGGCCCAATCGTCTTCCAGCAAATTGAGCTGGCGGAAGGTGATCAGCTGGCGCAGCTCGGGGCGCACGCGCACCAGGCCCGCCTTGTCGCCCTTGCCGCGCAAGAAGAAGCGGCGCTGCTGCTCCATCGGCATCTTTTCGATGCGCTCGATCGGATACACGCCGTTGGCGGCCGTGTTGAGCACATTGGTGTCGATATCGGTGGCGATGATGTGCACCGGCGGCGTCAGCGTGTTGAAGGCTTCGCAGGCGGTGATGGCGATCGAATACGGCTCCTCGCCGGTGGAACTGGCCGAGCACCAGATATTCAGCTGCTCGCCGCGCTTATGCTTGATATGCTCGGCCAGCAGCGGGAAATGGTGGGCTTCCCGGAAAAACGAAGTCAGATTGGTGGTCAGGGCGTTGGTGAAGGCTTCCCACTCGGCGCCCAGACGACCGGCTTCCAGCTCGTCCAGGTAGCGGACGAAGGAATTGATGCCGGTGGCGCGCAAACGCCGCGCCAGGCGGCTATACACCATCTCCTGCTTGCTGTCGGCCAGCGCAATGCCGGCCCGTTTGTAAATCATGGCTCGGACCCGCTCGAAGTCCTTGGCGTTGAAGTCAAACTCTTTGACGGTGTCTCTTGTTTGCGGCATGTGTATTTACCTCTTATGAACTACTTTATAACAATGCCTCACAGGGCGGGACGGATGACAGCCGTCCCTGCCTACAGCGCAATACTACTTAAAACTCTTCCCAGTCGTCGCCCGCTGGAGCGGACGCCATCTTCTTCGGCGCCGGCTTGGCCGCTGGCTTCTCGGCCGCCCTTGCGGCCGGCGCGTCGGCCGGCGGCGCCACCACTACCGGCACCGACGGCGCGGCCGCCTTGGCGATGGCCGGCGCGCGCGGCGCCAGCACCGGGCGTTTCAGCATGGCCTCGTCGCCGGACAGCTTGAAGATGCTGACCGCTTCGGCCAGGCGCTGCGCCTGTTCCTGCATGCTCTCGGCGGCGGCGGCGGCCTGCTCCACCAGGGCGGCGTTCTGCTGCGTCATTTCATCCATCTGCGTGATGGCCTGGTTGACTTCCTCGATGCCGTTGCTTTGCTCCTGGGTGGCGGCGGTGATCTCGCCCATGATGTCGGCCACCTGCTTGATCGAGGTCACGATCAGGTCCATGGTCTGGCCGGCTTCGTCCACCAGGCGCCCGCCCGTGTCGACCTTGACCACGGAATCGTCGATCAAGGCCTTGATTTCCTTGGCCGCGCCGGCCGAGCGCTGCGCCAGATTGCGCACCTCGGACGCCACCACGGCGAAGCCGCGCCCCTGTTCGCCGGCGCGCGCCGCTTCCACGGCGGCGTTCAGCGCCAGGATATTGGTCTGGAAGGCGATGCTGTCGATGACGCCGATGATGTCGACGATCTTGCGCGAGCTTTCCTTGATCGAGCCCATGGTGTCGACCACCTGGGCCACCACGGTGCCCCCCTTGACCGCCACCGACGATGCCGAAACCGCAAGTTGGTTGGCCTGGCGCGCGTTATCGGCATTCTGTTTCACGGTCGACGTCAGCTCTTCCATCGAGCTGGCGGTTTCTTCCAGCGAGGAAGCCTGCGATTCGGTGCGGCCCGACAGGTCGGCATTGCCGGAAGCGATTTCGCGCGAAGCGGTGGTGATGGTGTCGGTGCCGGTGCGCACCTGGCTGACGGTTTGCACCAGGCTGTCGTTCATGTCCTTGAGCGCCTGCAGCAGCTCGCTGGTTTCGTCCTTGCCTTCCACGTACACGTCCGAGGTCAGCTCGCCGGCGGCCACTTTCTGCGCCACCGACACGGCGCCCGACAGCGGCACGGTGATCGAACGCGTGATGTAGATGGCGCAGACGACGCCGATGGCCACCGCCGCCGCGCCCAGCACGAAGAGGAAGACCATCAGGCTCATATCGGCCTTGACCGAGCTTTCCTGCAGCTCGCGCGCGGCGGCCTGCTGCAAGTCCACCAGCTTGTTGAGCGAAGCCAGGGTTTGCTGGTTGAGCGGATCGATGCGGCTGGCGATGACCTTGGCCGCGCCTTCGCTATTGAAGGCCAGCACCTGGCCGATGGCTTCCTTGAAGGCGGCGTCGACGTCGCGGTCGAGAGCGGCGATATCGCTCAGCACCTTGTTTTCGGTCTCGTTCAAGCCCAGGCTTTGCAGCTTGCCGCGCGCGGCCTCGTAGCGCTGGCGCTGTTCCTTGACCTTGCCCTCTTCCTTCTGCATCAGATTCACGTCCGATTGCAGGCCGATATTGCGCATGGCGATGCCGGTTTCCAGCATCGCGCTCTTCATGGTCTGCGCCTGCAGATTCTTGGCCGTGGTCAGGTCCAGGCCGGCCGTCAGCTGGGCCTTGTTGCGGTAGTTCAGGATGTTGGCCGACAAGACCATCCCTACCAGAATCAGCAACAGCACGCCAAAGCCGAAGCCCAATCTTGTCCCGATTTTATAGTCGCGCACATTCATCACAGTCTCCCTCGTAGCCTTTCTGTCCTAATGCCGGTTCATCCTCTGGCGGGTTGATGCCGGCTGTTGTGTGCTAAGCCGCCAGTTGTTCTATCAAGCCCATTTCGGGGCTGGACATCAGCTTGTCGATGTCCACCAGGATCAGCATGCGCTCATCGATGGTGCCCAGGCCGATCATGTATTCGGTGCTGAATGCGGTGCCCATCTCGGGCGCCTGCTTGACTTGTTCGGGCGCCAGCGTGGTCACGTCGGACACGCTGTCGACCACCATGCCGACCACGCGGCCGTTGATATTGAGGATGATGACGACCGTGAACTGGTCGTACACCGGCTCGCCCAGATTGAATTTGATGCGCATGTCCACCACCGGGATGATGATGCCGCGCAGATTGATCACGCCCTTGATGAACTCGGGGGCATTGGCGATCCGGGTCACGGCCTCGTAGCCGCGGATTTCCTGCACTTTCAGGATGTCGATGCCGTATTCCTCGGCGCCGAGCTTGAAGGCCAGGAACTCGTGGCCGGCAATATCCTTGGCGCCTGCGGTTTGAACTGCGTCTGACATGATGGTTTTTCCTTCCCGGTTACTTACAGTGCGTCACGAAAAAATGGATTCGTCGGCCAGCTGGCGCGAGGAGCGGATCAGCGCCGCCACGTCCAGGATCAGGGAGACGCCGCCGTCCCCCAGGATGGTGGCGCCGGAAATGCCGGCCACCTTGCGGTAGTTCGATTCGAGGTTCTTGACCACGACCTGCTGCTGGCCCACCAGCTCGTCGACGAAGAGGCAGGCTTTGCGCCCTTCCGTTTCGAGGATCACCAGGATGCCCTGCGAGGGGTCGGTAAAGCGCGGCACGATGTCGAACATCTGGTACAACGGAATCAGCGGCAGGTACTCGCCGCGCACCTTGATCACCTTGCCCTTGCCGGAAATTTCCTTGACGTCTTCCGGCGTCGGCTGCAGCGATTCGATCACGAAGCCCAGCGGCAGGATGTACACTTCCTCGCCGACCCGGATCGACATGCCGTCCAGGATGGCCAGCGTGAGCGGCAGCGAGATCGACATGGTGGTGCCAAAGCCCTTGGCCGAACGGATGTCGACCGAGCCGCCCATGGCCGTGATATTGCGCTTGACCACGTCCATGCCCACGCCGCGGCCGGAGACATCCGTCACGGCGTCGGCGGTGGAGAAGCCGGGCGCGAAGATCAGCTGCCAGACGTCGGCGTCGCTCATATTGTCGGACAGCGGCAGGCCGCGCTCCTTGGCCTTGGACAGGATCTTTTCGCGATTCAGGCCGCCGCCATCGTCGGACACTTCGATGATGATATTGCCGCCCTGGTGGCTGGCCGAGAGGAACAGGCGCCCCGCCTCGCTCTTGCCGGCGGCGCGGCGCGCCTCCGGCATTTCGATGCCGTGGTCGATGCTGTTGCGCACCAGGTGGGTGAGCGGATCGACGATGCGTTCGATCAGGCCCTTGTCCAGCTCCGTGGCGGCGCCGTGGGTGATGAAGTCGACCTTCTTGCCCAGCTTGGAGGCCAGGTCGCGCACCATGCGCGGGAAGCGCGAGAACACGAAGTCCATCGGCATCATGCGGATCGACATCACCGCTTCCTGCAGGTCGCGGGTATTGCGCGTGAGCTGGCTGATGCCGTTCAGCAGGCGCTCATAGACCATGGGGTCGAGCGAGTCGGCGCGCTGCTCGATCATGGCTTGCGTGATCACCAGTTCGCCGACCAGGTTGATCAGCTGGTCGACCTTCTCGATCGAGACGCGGATCGAGGACGATTCGGCGCCGTGCGCGGCCGGCTTGTCGGCCGCTTCCTTCTTGACCGGTTTCTTCTCGACTTCCTCGACCGGCTTGACTTCGAGCGGCGTGTTCTTGATGCCGGCCTGGGCGCGGATGGTTTCCAGCGGCTGGAAGAAGCCATAACCTTGCGCATCCTCGCCGGCCGCGCCGGCGTTGGCGCGGATTTCGTCCAGCGGCTGGAAGAAGCCGTAGCCCGGATCGCCGCCCTGGCCGGCCGCCGGCGCCGCTGGCGCGGTGTCGACCGGGTCGAAGAAGCCGTAACCGAGTTCGCCTTCGACGCGCGCCCGTTCCGCCCGCTCCTTCGCTTCCTGCTCCGGCGTCAGGGCCGGCAGCTCGGTCACGCTCATGTCTTCGGTATTCAGCACGAAGGAGCAGATGGCGATGATATCGTCCAGGCTCTCGTGGGTGGTCACCACCATGGCGTTGCGGTCGTGGTCGAGCGGCGTCACCGTGACGTGGCCCAGCAGGCCCAGTTCGGCCGCCAGCGCCGTCACCTCGCGGTGGTCCATCTTCGGCAGTTCCAGGCGGTAGCGCGCGCCGCCGCTGTGGTCGACCGCCGCGCTGTCGCGCGCGCTCTGGAACGAGGGCGCGACCGGGGCCAGGGCCGCCACGTGCACGTCCTGGGCCAGCGATTGCAGCATCATGCGCACATCGCCCACCGCATCCTGGTCCACGGCCGAACCGAGGCGGTGGCCGTCCAGCTGCATCTTCAGGATATCCTTGGCCGCCAGGAAGGCGTCGACATGCTCGCCGGTCAGCGCCATCTCGCCTTTGCGGATGCGGTCCAGCAGGGTTTCCAGGATATGCGTCACTTCCGTCATGTCGCTCAGGCCGAAGGTGGACGCGCCGCCCTTCACCGAGTGCGCGGTGCGGAAGATCGCGTTCAGATCCTCTTCGGTCGGCGCTTCCACGTCGACGGCCAGCAGCAGCCTTTCCATTTCAGCCAGCAGCTCTTCGGCCTCGTCGAAGAAGACCTGAAAGAACTGGCTTATATCGATGGTCATGGCGCGACTCCGTCAAGAACAAAGCTCATGGCGCCCACCTCAACCGATAACTTTCTTGACTACCTCGATCAGACGTTGCGGGTCGAAAGGCTTGACCAGCCAGCCATTGGCGCCGGCGGCGCGGCCCTTGGCTTTCATCTCATCGGACGATTCGGTGGTCAGCATCAGGATGGGCACTTTGGCATAGGCCGGTTGTTCGCGCAGCAGCTTGATCAGTTGCAGGCCGTCCATGCGCGGCATGTTCTGGTCGGTCAGCACCAGGTCCACGGTCTGCTGCTTGGCTTTTTCCAGGCCGTCCTGACCGTCCACCGCCTCCACCACCTGGTAGCCGGCGGCCTTCAGGCTGAAGGCGACCATCTGGCGCAGCGAGCTGGAGTCGTCAACTGCAAGTATTGTTTTAGCCATCTTCTTATCTCACTATTTTAGGTTCGGGCCCAGGCCCACTGTGTTACCGTTGTCCGGCGCCGCTGCTGTCAGAACAGCTCGATGTCGCCACTCTCCAGGTGCTTCTGGCTGACCGCCTTGCGCAGCACGCTGCGCAGCTCCAGGCTCTGGATCGCCAGCGCCATGCTGACCTTGCCCAGCAAATCCACAATCTCGTCGTTATCGCTTTCCGGCAGCATTTCCGCGCCATGCGCGCCCAGCGTGCCGAGGAATTCGCGCAGGCCGGTGACGCGCTTCAAGGTGCGGTCGATCAGCTGGCTGGTCATGTCCTGGAACTGCATGCTGGTGATGGCCGCGTTCACATAGGTGCTCACTTGCTCGTTCATTTCCTGCAGGCGCTGCTTGTCTTCCGGGGTCGGCGTGCCGCCTTGCAGCAGCAACTCGATGGTCGCTTGCTGGGCGTTGACGGCATCATGGATGGCCATGAAATTGCGCGACAGTTTTTCAATCGCTTCTTCCAGCAACAGGTTCGTCTGGATCAGATCGGTTTCCACCTCGGTCAAATGGCGCCGCCCGTGGTCGGACACACCCGACAGCAGGCGCTTCACATGGGAGCCCAGGATTTTTTTTCTCGTCATAACAGTCTCGTTCTCGTACAGCAGGCTCGTTTTATTTCCTGGCCGGGGCTGGCGCGGGGGCGCTGATCGCCTCGCGCGTGGCGTCGGTGTCCGTGCCGACTTCCAGCTTGCCGCCATCGCGCATCACGCTCTCTTCCGCCTTCTTGTTCATGACGATGATGCTGATGCGCCGGTTGATCGGGTTGAACGGGTCTTTGCGGTCGAGGTGGGCGGCCGAGGCCAGGCCCACCACGCGCAGGATCTTGGCGTCGCCCAGGCCGCCCTGCACCAGGGCGCGGCGCGAAGCGTTGGCGCGGTCGGCCGACAACTCCCAGTTGCTGTAGCCGGCGTCGCTGAAATACGGGGTCGAATCGGTGTGGCCGGACAGGCCGATCTTGTTCGGCACGTCGTTGAGCACGGGGGCGATCTCGGTCAGGATTTCGCGCGTATACGGCTGCAGGTCGGCGCGCGCCAGGGCGAACATGGGGCGGTTCTGCTCGTCGACGATCTGGATGCGCAAGCCTTCGCTGGTGAAGTCGAGCAGCAGCTGGTTGCGGTATTTCTTCAGGTTCGGATTGTTCTCGATCTTCTCTTCCAGTTTTTCCTTGAGCACCTGCAGGCGCGCCGCCTCTTCCTGCTCCAGCGCCTTTTTGGCCGCCGTCAGGTTATACGTCTTTTTCACCGTGGGGTCGTCGCCCAGCTTGACCTGGCCTTCGCGCCGGGTCAGGTCCTTGCCGCCGCCGGGAATCACGGAGGAGCTGTCGCCGCTGCCCGAGCCGCCCTGCATGGCCACCTTGAGCGGGGTCTTGAAGTATTCGGAAATGCCGTTCAGGTCGCCCTTGGTGGTCGAGCCCAAGAGCCACATCAGCAGGAAGAAGGCCATCATCGCCGTCACGAAGTCGGCGTACGCGATCTTCCAGGCGCCGCCGTGGTGGCCACCGCCGCCCTTCTTGATGCGCTTGACGATGATAGGCCGCATGCCCTCTTCAGCCATGACCCTTCCTTCTCAGTGCAGTCTTATTCACCATAATACGCGCCTGCGGCCTTACTTCGATTTCGATTTCTTGATGTGTTCTTCCAGCTCCGAGAAGGACGGACGCTCGGTCGAGTACAGCACCTTGCGGCCGAATTCGACGGCCAGCGCCGGGGCATAGCCGTTCAGGCTGGCCAGCAGGGTCACTTTCACGCACTGGAACATCTTGGTCGACTCATCCAGCTTCTGCTCCAGCAGGCTGGCCAGCGGACCGACGAAACCGTAGGCCAGCAAAATGCCGAGGAAGGTGCCGACCAGGGCGTGCGCGATCAGCATGCCCAGCTCGGACGGCGGAATGCCCACCGATTCCATGGTGTGCACCACGCCCATCACCGCCGCCACAATACCGAAAGCCGGCAGACCGTCGCCCAGCTTGGCGATACAGTGCGCCGGCACATGGCCTTCCTGGTGATGCGTATCGATTTCATTATCCATCAGGTTTTCGATCTGGAAGGCGTCCATATTCCCCGACACCATCAAGCGCAGGTAATCGGTCATGAACTCGACAATATGGTGGTCTTCCAGCACCATCGGATACTTACTGAACAGCGGGCTGTCGGACGGCTTGTCGATATCGCCTTCAATCGACATCAAGCCTTCCTTGCGCACCTTGGAGAGCACGTCGAACAGCAGCGACATGAGCTCCATATACAATTCCTTGGTGTAGCGCGAACCTTTGAGCAGGCTGGGCAGCGCGCCCAGCGTGGCCTTGATGGCCTTGCCGTTATTGCCGACGAAGAAAGCACCAAGCGCCGCACCGCCGATCATCAGCAGCTCCAGAGGCTGGAACAGAGCCGCCAGGTGTCCCCCCGACAGCGCGAAGCCCCCGAACACGGAGCCCATCACGATGAGATAACCGACTATGACTAACAAGTGTGCAAACTCCCAGGAAAACGGACGTTATGACGTCAAAAAACAGAATAATTCCACAGTGGAACTACAATAACGTGCAAACGCCGCTCCGGCAAGAGAAAGACAGTTAAATTACCCAGACAAACAGCGGCGGCCCACCCTCTGTGGTAACTATGGTCTTGTCGGCTTCGCAATAGGGAATTTCAAATTCATAACTAATCAGCAAGCTGCCTTGGCGCATTTCCCTTTTGGCCTTTTGCCATAAGGCCGGCATGGCGGCCGGCGATAAATACGCGAACACCATATCGAAGCGGGCCAAGTCGAGGCGCTCGTAATCGCCGCGCACAAAACGGGCGCGGCTGCCGCTCAGCGCGGCGCGCAGGCGCGCCACCAGCCAGGGCAGCGGCGCCAGCTCGATGCCGAGACAGTCGCAGTCCGGGCGCTGGCGCGCCAGGTGCAGGGTCATGCCGCCCAGGCCGCTGCCGATATCGACCAGCTTGAGCGCCCTGCCCGGCGGCAGTTCGGCCGCCACCGCGCGCCAGACGGCGGCGTGGGACGGATAGTACGGCACCTGGGTGCGGAAGGTGGACCAGTACAGGGCCAGCAAAAACAGGAAGGGCAGCAGGTAGAGCACGGGCGGCAAACCCAGGGCGCTGGCCGCCAGCACGGCCACGGGGAACAGCAGCTGGATCGGGCGCCACCACGGCGCCAGGCCGAGCCGCCATGTGATCAGGAGCGCCAGGCCGCCTTGCAGCAAGGCCGCCGTCAGCAGCGTCAGGCCGCGGCCGGCCGTGTCGAGCACGATGGCCAGGGCCGCCAGCGGCAGCAGCGCCAGCAGCTGGATCAGCAGCGCTTGCACGGCTGGAGCGCGCCAAAGCCGGGACGGCCTCATCGGCTGCCCCGGCTTTGACTATATAAACAGGGAGGAAGGCGCAACTCAGGCGGCCAGCGCTTCGGCATCCTTGGCCTTTTTGGTCTTGCCGGCGCGCGAAGGCATATGGCACAGGCCGCAGACATAACTGCCGTTCAAGTCCATCGCATTGACGATGAATTTGCCCTGGCATTTGCCGCAAGGCTTGAGTTCGAGCATCTTGCTGCCGGCGAAACGCACCAGGGTCCAGGCGCGGGTCAGGGACAGCAGCGGCTCTTGGCCGGGCTCCGGCGGCATCTGTTCCAGATACAGCTGGTAAGCCTTCATCACGGCGTGGATGCCGCTGGCGCCAGCGTGCTGCACCAGGAAGCTGTGGATGTTCAGGAACAGCGAAGAGTGGATATTCGGCTGCCAGGTCAGGAACCAGTCGGTCGAGAAAGGCAGCATGCCTTTCGGCGGCGACATGCCCTTCAATTCCTTGTACAGCTTGAGCAGGCGTTCGCGCGACAGCGAGACTTCGGTCTCCAGCAGCTGCAGGCGCGCGCCCAGGTTGATCAGTTCGATGGCCAGCTGGATTTCCTGGGCGTCCGACACCACACTCTTCTTGCACATGATCCCGGCTCCTCGGTTTAAGCGATTTCTTCGGCGGGCTGGCCGGCCATCAGGATGGCGGCGTGCGACTGGGCCAGGGCGCGGTCCTTATTGTAATTGGTCAGCATGGAGAGGATGGCGCCATCGTCGAAGCGGAAGCGGGCCAGCATCATATTGCCGCCGGCCAGTTTCAGGATCTGGGCATTGCTCATGCCTTCGATCAGGTCGGCGATGTCGGCCGAGATGCCGAGGCGGAAGATGGCGGTGACCTTGTCGGCGCGGATCATCTGCTGGGCCAGCATCAGGTAGCTCAGGTTGGCGTCGCGAATTTCAGCCATCATATCGTTAGCAGTCATTTCCCTCTCCTTGATCCGTTTATTTTCTGCCTGGAATGCTTGTGCATTGCCGTTGAGATACATTCTGCTGGAGGGCGCAGGAAGGCAGAAGAGGCGACTCTCTGTATTTTCAGTAAGGAAATGGCGGACACGCCCTGTCAGCGTTTGTCTGACAAACGCAGGGCGATGGGTGCTCCACGCCAGTGCTGGCGCGGCTTTGCGGCGGATTGAAGCTCAAGAAAACTCCCCGAGCGAGGGGTAAAAACGGAGTGTCGCAGTGCATCTTTTTTGCGACATCTAAACCGGTAACGGCAGACTTTTGGAGAACTTTAGGGTTTTCCGCAAAAAATTTTAAAATTTTTTCGCCCATCCCAAAGTGCCGAACAGCAAGCCCTTTACCGCACTTCTATACCGGGTAACGGCAAGCCCGGCAGGAACTTTAGGGTTGGACGCAAAAAAAAATTAAAATTTTCCGAAAAAAGTCCATACACCTGCGCAAGCCAGTATCCATGCGGGTTTGCGCGATTTAAAGCTTTCATCAATAATAGCAAAAATACATCGATGTGCTCACTTTGTCAGCAAAAAAATTGTTACACTGCCGCTCTAGTTCAAGCTTCAAGTATTTTTCCTCATGAAAGACGCCGTATGACGACACGCAAAGACTGTCTCGACCGCGACGCCCAGGACGCCCTGGCCCCGCTGCGCGAACACTTCGACCTGCCGGCCGGGGTGATTTATCTGGATGGCAATTCCCTGGGCGCCCGGCCCAAGGCCGCCCTGACCCGCGCCAGCGACGTCATCGCGCGCGAATGGGGCAAGGACCTGATCACCAGCTGGAATACGGCCGGCTGGTTCGAGCTGCCCAAGCGCCTGGGCGACCGCCTGGCGCCGCTGATCGGCGCCGCCGCCGGCGAAGTGGTCGTCACCGACACCACCTCGCTCAATCTGTTCAAGGTGCTGGCCGCCGCCCTGCATATGCAGGCCAGCGATCCGGCGCGCAGCGAACGCCGCGTCATCGTCACCGAGCGCAGCAACTTCCCCACCGATATCTATATGGCGCAAGGCCTGGCCGGCTGGCTGCAGCGCGGCTACAGCGTGCGCCTGGTCGATACGGTGGATGAGCTGCCGCAAGCGATCGACGCCGACACCGCCGTCGTCATGCTCACCCACGTCAATTACCGCACCGGCTACCAGCACGATATGGCCTCCACCAGCGCCCTGGCCCACGCGCGCGGCGCCCTGATCGTCTGGGATCTGGCCCACTCGGCCGGCGCCGTGCCGGTGGCGCTGGAGCGCGACGGCGCCGACTTCGCCGTCGGCTGCACCTATAAATACCTGAACGGCGGCCCCGGCGCGCCGGCCTTCGCCTGGGTGCCGCGCAAGCACCAGGCGCGCTTCCAGCAGCCGCTGTCCGGCTGGTGGGGCCATGCCGCGCCGTTCGCCATGGCGCCCGACTTCGCGCCCACCGAAGGCATCGGCCGCGCCCTGTGCGGCACCCAGCCCATCGTCTCGCTGGCCATGGTCGAATGCGGCCTGGATGTCTTCGCCCAGACCACGATGGACGCGGTGCGCGCCAAATCGCTGGCCCTGACCGACCTCTTCATCGCCCTGGTGGAAGAACGCTGCGCCGGCCACGGCCTGGGCCTGGTCACGCCGCGCGAGCATGCGCGGCGCGGCAGCCAGGTCAGCTTCACCCATGCCCACGGCTACGCGGTGATGGCGGCCCTGATCGCGCGCGGCGTGATCGGCGACTACCGCGAGCCGGCCATCATGCGCTTCGGCTTCACCCCGCTGTACACCAGCTTTGCCGATGTGTGGGATGCGGTGGAGATCCTGAAGCAGATCCTCGACGAGAAAGCCTATGATGTGCATGCCGAACGCGGCGCCGTAACCTGAAAAGCATCCGATATGACCGACGAAAACAAAGCCGCCGCACAATGGCATGGCGCGCAAATGGACTTCAGCAAGTCCATGAGCTATGGCGATTACCTGGCCCTGGACAAAATCCTCAGCGCCCAGCACCCGCTCTCCCCCAACCACAACGAGATGCTGTTCATCGTGCAGCACCAGACCAGCGAGCTGTGGATGAAGCTCATGCTGCACGAGATGCACGCGGTATGCGCCCAGATCCAGCAGGACGACCTGTCGCCCGCCTTCAAGATGCTGGCGCGCGTGGCGCGCATCATGGACCAGCTGGTGCACGCCTGGGACGTGCTGGCGACCATGACGCCGCCCGAGTACAGCGCCATCCGCCCGTATCTGGGCGCGTCGTCCGGCTTCCAGTCCTACCAGTACCGCGAGATCGAATTCATCCTCGGCAACAAGAACGCCAATCTGCTGGCCGTGCACGAATCGGCGCCGGAACACCACGCCCTGCTCGACCGCGCCTTGCGCGCGCCTTCGCTGTACGACCAGGCGGTACGCCTGCTGGCGCGCCATGGCCTGGCCATCGACGCCGCGCGCCTGGACGGCGACTGGACCTTGCCCACCGTCGCCAACGAGTCGGTGAAGGCGGCCTGGCTGGAAGTCTACCGCGACCCGCACCGCTACTGGGACTTGTACGAGCTGGGCGAAAAGCTGGTGGACCTGGAAACGGCCTTCCGCTTCTGGCGCTTCCGCCACGTATCGACGGTGGAGCGCATCATCGGCTTCAAGACCGGCACCGGCGGCACGGCGGGCGTGAGCTATCTGCGCAAGATGCTCGACGTGGTACTCTTCCCGGAATTGTTCGCCCTGCGCACCGCGCTTTGATTTGTTCTGGAAGACCCATCATGCCAACCGCCCGCCTGCCCCTGTTTTCCGCCCTGTCCGCCGTCTTGCTGGCCGGCGTCCTGGCCCTGCCCGGCGCCGCCCAGGCGCGCGGCGAGCAGCCCGGCGTGTTCGACTACTACACCCTGTCGCTGAGCTGGTCGCCCGACTACTGCGCCACGCGCGGCAAGGACGACGAGGAGCAGTGCGCCGCCGGCCGCCAGCTCGGCTTCGTGCTGCACGGCCTGTGGCCGCAGTTCCTCGACGGCTATCCGGAAAGCTGCTCGCGCATGCAGCTGCCGGAAAAGCTTAAAGCCGAATACGCGCCGCTCTATCCCTCGCCGCGCCTGATCGCGCACGAGTGGCGAAAGCACGGCACCTGTTCCGGCCTGACACCTGGCGCCTACCTGGCCTTGTCGGCCAAGCTGAAACAAGGCCTGGCCATCCCCGCCCCCTATCAAAAACCGGCCCAGCCCTTGCGCACCACGGCGGCCGAACTGCAGCAAGCCTTCCGCGCCGCTAATCCAAAGCTGAAGGACGCCTCGCTGCTGCCCTTCTGCAGCGGCAGCGGGCGCTTCCTGCGCGAAGTGCGCGTCTGCTACCGCAAGGACGGCGTGCCGCAAAACTGCGGCGCGGCCGACATCAAGCGTTCGCAGAAAAGCTGCGGCCAACCCAGCTTCCTGCTGCAAAGCGTACGTTAAGCCAAGAGGAGAAGGAATGGATTTCGAGGTACTGACCCTGCCCGGTTTATGGAATTCGGGCCCGCTGCACTGGCAAACCCACTGGGAAAAAAACCATCCCTGGATGCGGCGCATCGCGCACCGCGACTGGGAAACGCCGGAGCGCGCGGAATGGGTGCGCGAACTCGATGCCGCCATCGCCGCCTGTCAGCGCCCGCCGGTGCTAGCGGCGCACAGCCTGTCCTGCACCCTGGTGTCGTATTGGGCCGCCTCGGGCAGCGCGCACAAGATCGCCGGCGCCTTCCTGGTCGCGCCCAGCGACACCGAAGCGCCCTCCTACCCCGACTGCACCAGCGGCTTCCAGCCCATGCCGATGGCGGCCCTGCCCTTCCCCAGCATCGTGGTCGCCAGCACCAAGGATGAATACGTCAGCGCCGAACGGGCGCAAGCCTTCGCCGCCGCCTGGGGCGGCAAACTGGTGCTGATCGGCGAGGCCGGCCACATCAACGGCGACGCGGGCTACGGCCCCTGGCCAGAAGGCGAGCGCATGCTGCTCGACTTCTGCCGCCAGGTGCAGGCCTGAGCGGCCGTCTTTTCCAAAGGTATCGTGTGGCAAGCCACCTGCCGGCTCAGCGAGAATACTTGAGCTGCCGCGCGGATGCCGCCGATCTAGCAGGCTGATCCGGAAAGCAGCGTTCGCTGTTCACCTAGGAGCCTGAAATGAAGATGCCTCTCCCCCAAGGGCTGGCCGCGCTGGCCCTGCTATTGGCGGCCAGTTGCGCCGCAGCCGCCCCCAAAACCTTTAGCGCCAGCCTGAGCGGCGCGGCCGAAGTGCCGCCCAATGCCTCGCCCGCCAGTGGCCACGTCACCGTGGTGTTCGACCTGTCCGCCCACAGCCTGTCCATCGACGCCGACTTCGCCGGCCTGGTCGGCCGCAGCGCGGCAGCCCATATCCACTGCTGCACGGCGGCTCCGCTGAGCGGCACGGCCGGCGTCGCCACCATGCTGCCCACCTTCACCGGCTTCCCCTCCGGCGTGCACGACGGCGGCTACTACGCCACGTTCGACACCTCGCTGGCCGCGACCTGGAATCCGACCTTCATCGCCAGCCATGGCGGCACTACCCTCGGGGCCGAGGCCGCCCTTCTGGCCGGCCTGCAGTCGCGCCGCAGCTATTTCAATATTCACAGCACCAGCTTCACCGGTGGCGAAATCCGCGGCAACCTGGCGCCGGTGCCTGAGCCAGGCATGGTCTGGATGCTGGGACTAGGCTTGCCGCTGCTGCTTTGCGCGATCAGGTACAGGCGTTAAAGAATGTCCATCGGCACCCATCGCCAATCTGGCCGCATCACGGTGCAGCGATCCGACACCGGATTTCAGCACCGTACCATCAAGCCCGGCTACCTCTATCCCGAGGTGGAGTCCCCTTCACAAACAGCAATCTCGTAATTCCAGCGTTCACCGGCCATGGCCTGGATACTGGGCCTGGCGCTGCCGCTCGGCCCAGCGCGGCGACATTCCTGTGATGCCGGATCTTAGTGGGCCGCCACCACGGTGCTGGCCGCATCGCGGTGCAGCGGCTCGGCACCGGCTTTCAGCACGTTGTAAATGGCGCCGCCGTCGTGGTACAGGAAAAGGAGATCGGTCTGGCCGGCATCGGCGAATAAATGGCGCTTCAGGCGGCCGATCTCCTCGGCACTCAACTGCCCCATATTATTGGTGGCAAAGTGCTCGACCGTCCTGTAGTGGCGGGCATACCAGCCCGCCACCATCGAGCCGAAGGAATCCGTCACCAGCACCAGACGGCGGGCCGGCGCCGCCGGATTGCGGTAGAGCGATACGTCACCCAGCTTGTCGCCCACCCCCTGCAAATCCGGGAAGCAAGCATCGCCGCGGCAGGCCTGCACTCCCGAGGCTTCATAATCGGGCCGCGTGACCACACTACCCAGATGCAAGCCCGGGAAGAGGTGGGCGATATCCGACTGCAGCCAGTCTTCGCGCGTGCGCAACGGCGGCTGCGCGGCGCCGGCCGCCCCCTGCCAGAAATGCTGCACACTGAGTTGCGCCACCTCGCCGAGGCCCGGGCCTGACCAGTGGAACCAGTTCTTGGGGAATAGCGAAGTGCCGCGCGCGGCGATGGCGCGCATCTCGCCCAGCGGGTAGTAGATATTCTGGCGCGCCTCGGCCACCAGTTGCGGATCGTCCAGCACCTGGGTCACCGGCGTTTGCGGCGAGGCGCAACGCTGCTCAAGCCAGGCTGGCATGTCGGCACTGTATACCGGCGGCACCGAGGGCACGATCAGCAAACGCGGCTGCAGGCCCATGCGGTGAAAATCGGCGAACATGCGGTTGATGTACTCCACCGTCCCCGGCGACGCTCGGGTGCCGATGCCGCAAGCGGCCGTCACCGCCGAGAATGGCGGCAATGCCGGGCTGTGCGAGGCCAGGAAGTTGCGTCCATGCCGGCCGCGCGCCACCTGGGAGGTGGGAAACTCGCCAAACAGGCGGTAGCGCAGCCGGGTCATGCTGCGCACCAGGCCATCGCGCATGCCGAAATGGTCGTTGGCCCAGGCGTCCAGCTGGCCCGGCACGCGCAGAAATTCCTGCCAGCTGTGCGGCAAGGCGGGCAACGTCGCCAGGCGGCGGTTTTCCGCGCTGGATTTGTCGGCTTTCATCAGGCCGGCGATGGCGGGCAAGGCCAGTACCAAGACCACGGCGGCCTTGGCCATATGGCTGCGCAAAGAATGGGAAGCTGCGACCATAATCAGAAACGGAAGTAAATGAAGGGGTTATAGGTGCCAGCGGCCAGGCTGGCAATGCTGACCAGGAAGGCCAAACTCAGCAGCAGCGGACGGGCGCCGGCCAGCAGCCAGGCACGGACGCCGTCTACCGGCTGCCGCGCTTCGGCGCGGCGCCAGATCGCCAGCAGAAGGCCGATGGCAAGCGCGCTGGCGACCGAATTACTGAAGTGCATTTGCCAGGGCTGGGTGGCCGGGTCCAGGGTTTGCATGCCGAGCATGGCGCGCCAATACCCCAAGGCATGCGGCAGAGAGTCGGCGCGGAACAGCACCCAGCCCAGCATCACCAACAGCAGGGTGTATGCCTGGGAAAGCAGGCCAGGCAGGCGCGCCAGCACGGCGCCCAGGCCGGCCCGTTCGACGATCAGCCAGAAGCCATGCCACACACCCCACAGGATGAAGGTCCAGGCCGCGCCGTGCCACAGGCCGCACAGCAGGAAGACCAGGCCCAGGTTGAAATACGTGCGTGCCGCCGAGCCGCGATTGCCGCCCAGCGGGATATACAGATAGTCGCGGAACCAGCTCGACAGGCTGATATGCCAGCGCCGCCAGAATTCCGTGATCGAGCGCGCCGAATACGGCCGGTCAAAATTGGGGGGATAGCTGAAACCCAGCATATGGCCGATGCCGATCGCCATATTCGAATAGCCGGCAAAGTCGTACAGGATCTGGATCGAATAGCAGGCGATGCCGAGCCAAGCCGCCGGCAAGGCCAGTTGATTGGTGGGCAGGCCGAAGAAATGGTCGGCCGGCAGTGCCACGACGTTGGCGATCAAGACTTTCTGCGCCAAGCCCAGTACAAATTGTTGCACGCCGCGCCACAGCCGCTCATTGGGCACGGGACGCTGTTCGATCTCGCTGGCGATCTGGCTGTAGCGCACGATGGGGCCGGCGATCAGCTGCGGGAACATGGCCTTATACATGGCAAAGTTCAGGAAACTGGTCTGCACCGCGATATCACGCCGGTAGACGTCAATCAGATAGGAAATACCCTGGAACGTGAAGAAGGAAATCCCCAAGGGCAGCACCACGGCCGGCAAGTCCACGCTGCGCTGCCAGGGTGCGGCCAGCTGGTTATAAATCTCGCTGAAGAAGCCCAGGTATTTATAGAAAGCCAACAAACCCAGATTGGCCGCCACCCCGACGATCAGCACCGCCCTACGGCGCGCCTCGGCGCGGGAAATCAGGTAGCCGCAGCCGTAGTTCAGCAGCGCCGACAACAGCAGCAAGGGGACAAAGCGCGGCTCCCCCCAGGCATAAAACACCAGGCTGCCGAGCAGCAGCACCAGGTTTTTCCACGGTAGGAAATAATATAAGAGAAGAAAGCAGGGGAAGAAATAAAATAAAAAGGTGATCGAGCTAAATACCATGAATATCAACCTGAGCGATGTCTGCCGGCATGATACACGCTAATATAGTAGGCCGCCAAAATTACTATTCAACCAACAGGGTGGTGCGATTCGAAGCAGTTTGCCCGTAGACGCTGCCTGCCCAGCGAGGCCAGTTGCTGGATGCGGCCGTCGGTATCGAGCGCCACCAGGGGCGGCAGACCGTTGCCGAACTTCCAGGCATAGCGCTGGCCCGTGGCCGGTTGATACAGGAAGGTGTTGGCGATGGTGGACCACGCTCCGCCCAGATTGCTGCTGATGCCGCTTACCTGGCCATAGCCATCGTAGCCATAGCTCAGCACCAGTCCGGTCGGGTAGTTCAACCTAAGCAGCCGGCCGCTGCTGTCGTAGGTCCAGCTCGTGGTATGCGAGGAACCGTAAATGGAATTACTCTGCTCCACCAGTTCGCCTGCGGCGTTATAGCGGTAGGTCGCATTGCCGGTGGTGTCATCGATCCTGGTCAGGCGGCCGATGCCATAGCTTCCCTGGTCATAACTGAAGTATTCACCAAAGTTGGCGCTGGTCCGGTTTTGCAGACGACCCAGGGCATCCCAGGTGTAAACCAGGGATTTGCCGTTCGCCTTGTTTTCCGTGCGCAGCCGGCCGGCGCTGTCGTAATCGTAAGTCGTGGTGCCGCTGTCCGGGCTGGTAATGCGGACCGGGTCGCCAAAGCCGTTGTAGGCATAGGAGGTGACGAGGCCGCGCGGGTCCTGCACCGATTGCAGCTGGCCTTCGTCGTCGTAGTCGTAGACCGTGGCGCCGTAGTCGGGTGCGGTCATGCGGGTCACGCGGTTTTGCGCGTCGTACTCGTAGCGCGTAACGCGGCCAGCGGCATCGGTGATGGTCGCAACGTTGCCGTTGTTGTCGTAGCGGTATTCCTGGCGCTGGCCGGCATTGCCCAAAGCATTGTAGGCGCGGCCCAATGAGTCGCGCTGGACTGTGCTGCTGAATTCGCCGGAGGAAGATGCTGCAGGGTTGAGCGTTACCAGCGCACAAATTTCTAAAATACTGCATCCCGAGAAAGATAAGGGACATCACCTTTATTTTCCGTGAATGACGCGTAGTATTTCACCGCTCTTTTTTGAGATATCCACCTCAGCCACACCAGTAGATTTCTCAAAAGAACCCTGCACAACCCAAGTATTTCCTTTCAATTTTGCGGAAAATGGCTTCTGAGCATCAATATTTTTTTTCCCATAAATTGGAATTAAAATTGCCACTGCAATCGCTATTGCGGTCTCCTCATTTGAAACAAAACCATCTTTTGGAAAAAACCCTCCTTTTGGGACGCTGCCAACCTCGGAAACTTGCAATTCTTTAAATTTTTCAAAAGATCTACCTTCCGCCAAAAAAAAACATAGCAACAGAAAATACTAACAATCTTAAAAAAGATGCCTTCTTCACTTTACTTCTCCTATTTTTATTGCCTCACCTCCAAACGGTATTCCATTCGGCGAATATTTGAGAATATTACCAGCGGGAGTTCCTAAGTAGCCCACTCCATACTTATTATCACTCCACCACTGGTCAGCGCCTGAAAAAACTTCATTCTTATGATTTCCGCGAAATGCCGCATGTGTGTGATACCACCCGACTTGCTTTTTATCTTTATCGCAATACCTAAATTCTGGTGGAGCATTGACTTCTGTACCTTTCCTTGGCGCGCCATATGAAAAAGTCCCATCTTTATTGCAATAAATACAACCAATAAACTCTCTATCTATTTTTATGGATAGAGAATTTATATCTCTAATAGCATTTTTCCCCGCAGAATCCATGGTCTTATATTTATCCTTTGGGGCTAAACCAAGGACGTCAGTATATAGAACAGAATTTCCTCCCACATACGCATATGTATTAATTCCTCCGTCGAGGCCAATCGGATCACTCTGGACATAGCGCCCCAAAGATGGATCATAGTACCGATGCCAGTTATACCAGAACCCCGATTCGCTATCGTAATACTGCCCTGGGAAGCCCACATTGAAGCCGCCGATATTATCAGTCACGACTGTCCGGTCGAACGCCGTGTTGGCTGCCTGCCAGGCAACGGTACCCGCACTATTGGACAGCACCTCTGGCCGGCCAACCTGATCGTTATGGCTGGCGTAGAATTGACCGGCACGCGCAATCCCCAGCAGCTCGCCACCGATCCAGACATAGCTGGTATCCTGCGGACCGATTTCCGCCAGCAGTTGGCCATACGGGCTATAGATGAAGCGGCTGACATAGCCGCCTGCCGACTTGTACACGCGCTGGTTCAGCGAGTTGTTACGATAAGCGCCAGCCTCACCTCCATTGATCCGCACGCCATCGAGCCGGTTAAAGGCATCATAGGTGTAGCTGCGAGAACCATTTTCCCGGTTTTCGCTGCTCAGGTTCCCTGCCGCATCGTAACCGAAGCTGCGCGACTTGCCGCCACCGCTCCAGGCATCGAGGCGGTTGCTTTGCGATGCCATCGTGTAGGAATACGTGACGCCCTGGCGGGTATGGCTGGTACGGTTGCCCACGGCGTCCCAACTGAACGACTGGCCATCTGAGCCACGGTTGGCCAGCTTGACGCGCTGGTTCGCATCGTAGTCCAGGCCCGTGCTGATGCCGTTGACGCTATCGCTAATGGCAGAGATCGTATCCACATTGGTATAGCTGAAACCCAGCCCATGCCTGCCCGGCGAGGCCAATTGCTGGATGCGGCCATCGGTATCGAGCGTCACCAGGCGCGGCAGGCCGTTGCCGAACTTCCAGGCATAGCGCTGGCCCGTGGCCGGTTGATACAGGAAGGTGTTGGCGATGGTGGACCACGCTCCGCCCAGATTGCTGCTGATGCCGCTTACCTGGCCGTAGCCATCGTAGCCATAGCTCAGCACCAGTCCGGTCGGGTAGTTCAACCTAAGCAGCCGGCCGCTGCTGTCGTAGGTCCAGCTCGTGGTATGCGAGGAACCGTAAATGGAATTACTCTGTTCCACCAGTTCGCCTGCGGCGTTATAGCGGTAGGTCGCATTGCCGGTGGTGTCGTCGATCCGACTCAAGCGGCCTATGCCATAGCTTCCCTGGTCGTAAGTAAAGTATTCGCCAAAGCCGGCGCTCGTGCGGTTTTGCAGACGGCCCAGGGCATCCCAGGTGTAGGCCAGAGCCTTGCCGTTCGCCTTGTTTTCCGTGCGCAGACGGCCGGCGCTGTCGTAATCGTAAGTCGTGGTGCCGCTGTCCGGGCTGGTAATGCGGACGGGGTCGCCAAATCCATTGTAGGCGTAGGAGGTGACGAGGCCGCGCGGATCCTGCACCGATTGCAACTGGCCTTCGTCGTCGTAGTCGTAGACCGTGGCGCCGTAATCGGGCGCTGTCATGCGGGTCACGCGGTTTTGCGCGTCGTACTCGTAGCGCGTAACGCGGCCGGCGGCATCGGTGATGGTCACAACGTTGCCGTTGTTGTCGTAACGGTATTCCTGGCGCTGGCCGGCATTGCCCAGGGCATTGTAGGCGCGGCCCAATGAGTCGCGCTGGACTGTGCTGCTGAATTCGCCGGAGGAAGATGCCGCAGGCGTCGAGCCGTTGCCAGGCACATGGCGCTCGGAGCTGACGCGCACGGTGTTGGCGCCGACATTGATGGCGGTGGATTCAAACCGGCCAAGCGCATCACCAACCCGGTCCATGCGTCCCGCCGCGTTATAGCGGAAGCGTGCCACGCGTCCATCGGGATAGGCTACGTCCGTCACCTGCTGGTTGTTGTTGTAGCTATAGCTGGTGACGCGGTTGCCTTCAGGCAGCAGCTGGGTTGTGGCGCGCAAGGTGCCGTTCGGATTGAAGCTGTAATTAGTGGTGACATTATTCGCGTCGGTATATGAACCGGGGACGCCCGCTGCCGTATAGCCGGCCCAGCGCTCCACATGGCCGAGTGCGTTGGTGCGGGAGACGAGGTTGCCTGCGGCGTCGTATGTCAGCGTGGTATTCACGGCGCCTGTCGGCAGATAATCCGTTGCCACGCGGCTGGCAATCAGCCCAGAGTTAAAGGTATAGGCGAAGGTCGTTTTGCGCTGCTTGCCTGTCTTCACGTCGTCGTCGGTAATGCTGGCGACCCGGCCCTCCTCCGCCCCGGATGGAAAATAAGTGTAGGAGACACGGCGGTACACACTGCCTGCGGCGCCAGAATAATCGATGCGCGAAATCTTGTTGCCGTCCCAGATATTGGTCGTGGTGTGGGCATCGGCCGTTCCTGCCGCCGTGGTAACGCTCAGCAAACGTCCGGCGGCATCGACATTGTATTTGGTGCGGTTGCCCTTCCAATCGATGGCCGAATCGATATAGCCATTGGACTGGTAGGTGGTCTGCGCATTGGCCGCACCACAGGTTGCGGTGCCGGCGCGCGAGACGGCGACCAGTTTCTTCTCACCTGCGATGGTTTGAAAGCCATATGTGGTAGTTTGCCCTTTCGCATCGGTGACGATGGTCTGGTCGCCGCTATAGGCGAAGCTCTCGCTTTCCTCGCCGCCGGCAAGGCTGCTTTGGCTGACGCGCTTGTCGCCGTGATAGGCGTAGGTGCTGTAGCGGACGTTGTTGATGGAAATCCCCGTCAGCAGCGTGGGGTCGGCATTTTCATAGTGATACGTCCGTACATCGGCCTGCTGGCCGGGGCTGGGAGGCGCACTCACCGAGGCCAGCATGCCGCCCGCGTTATAGGTATACGTCCAGGTATTGCCTGCCGCATCCCGAATGGTACTCACGCGGCCGCTAGCGGCCCAGGTGAAATCGAGTGTCCGCCCACCTGCGCCATAGATACGGCTGACACTGAAGGAATTAGCGGGGTAAATATAAGATTGCGAGGCGCCGGCGTTGTCGATAATCTCAACGATCAAGCCATTCACATTGTAGAAGTAAGTGGTGTCGTCTTTGTAAACCGTCCAGCCACCGCCTTCGGTATAAATCAGTTCTCCGGCCCAGGCAGCCTGGCTGGCGCGGAAAATATACTCATCGCCAGCGGCAAGCGGTTGCGCCGGTTTTGACACCCTTTGCTTGCGGTCAAATTCTTTCCGCATCATCAGGATTTTCTCGATGTTGAAATCGCTCTTATTCGTTTTTGCTATCTTGTAGTTGAATCTGGTCCCGTCAGGCATGGTCATATATGCCGCCTTGGGAATGCACTCGCCGCTTGGTTTGATGGTGCAGCCGGCAGCGGTATCGATTCTGATGCGCGGCGCGTCCAGGTTCGACAGCCAATTGGGGCCGAAGAATCGGCCGCCGCCACCTTCTTTGCTGCGGTAAGTGCGTCCGACACTCATGCCGTACTCGCCATATCCGGCGAAATCCAATTCTTCCTTGATCTTTTCGCCGGTTGAAAGAATGACCGGGTTTTTGGTTGCGGGACAGGTTTTGGTATTGTCTTCGGCAGGCGGTGGAACTTGATTTTGCGTCGACGGCCCGGTATCAGGAGAGCGGGTTCCACCGCCTCCCCCTCCTCCATGGCCTCTGGAGTCATTGCTTCCTCTGCCAAAATATTCGCTAATGCCACGGACGGACGTATCTTCGAAACAGCGAACCCCACATCTTTCACCCACAATTTCCACCCTAGGGAAGCGCTGATCAATTCACCCTTTTAGCGAGATTGGTGCGCAAAAAAGGTGGAACTATGAGCCGATCAAGCATATTTCCGTTCGATTT
>NZ_JACHXD010000017.1 GCF_014191875.1 Pseudoduganella violacea | reverse complement strand
TTCAGCATTGGGCAATCTGTCGCCCGCCGTCTATGAACGGAAAATGGCAGTGCGTGAACCTATTGTTGTGTCCGAAATTTCTTGACCACCGCAGTACCAGCGACAAAGTCACAGCCGAGATCGAAGCTCTTCTCTTTGCGCCTGCCGCTGACTCAAGTGCCTCTCTTGCCTTGAACAAGGTCCGTGCGCTATTCGTACAGCTACAAGCCGGAAGTCCTGACCGCGGCATGATGAGCGAAGGCTTGAGCGGCCATTTTAGCGACCAGGTCGTCGCCGATTTCGCCGCTTCGCTGAAACCGATGGGCGAGGTGGAGAACATCGTCGAAACGCGTTCCGACCGTCGGGGTGGCCTGGTCTACCGGTTCTTTCGCATCAAGACCGCCGGCGGGACCGTGCGGGTGCCAACTTACTTCACGCCCGACGGCAAGCTGGATCAGTTCATTGTTTATCCGCGCTAGCAGCTGGTGCAACTCGATGGTCTGATGAGCGCCGGTAGCCGCCTCCGAACCGACAGCGGCTGTCAGTTCAGGACCGGCGCTTTGCATTGCGGCTGGCTTTTTGCCTTTTCGCGTTGGGGTAATGCGCTGTAATCGGCCGTAATGGTGTGCCGGATCGCCGCTCGTTAAGGTGGGGGAACTGGGGCTTGGCTCCAGCGGCGGCCCCTCCCGCGCAGCCGGGTGGGGCTTCATTCCTTCCTTTATGACGAGGACATCATGCCAACCGTAACCTTGATGCAAGCGGCGGGTCATCCCGCTGCGAATATCGTTCAGATCACACTGCTGCCGATGGGTGTGGTGCTGGCCGGCCTGGCCGGCGGCCCGCTGCAGTTTACCTGCACCAATGCCCAGGCAACGATCCAGACGGCGACGCAAGCCCTCATTACCTACACCGGACCGGTCGGCGGCCATACTGAAACCCTGGCGGTCAGCTCGGTCCAAGCCTGATCCTGCATCCCTTGCCAGGCCGCGGCCAGCCAAGTCTGTCCGCGGCCTGTTCTTTTTCAGGCCTGGCATACCGCATCTGCCGAATGGTGAAGCCTGTTCCATCTATCCAGAATGAAGCCTAGTCCATCCCGCTGGCATCAAGCTGGATTCATCCAAAACAGGAAAACCGCCATGACTCCTTGCGCAGCATCCAGGGCCGACGCGACGCGCCTGCATTTCCACGTCAGCCTGAATGAAGAACATGTCTTCCTCGATATCGCGCTCGCGCCGGACGCGCAGATCGGCCTGGGCGAACGCGTCCACCACTACAGCTTATTGACCCTGGCCCGTCTGCGTCTGGCCGACGCCCAACGCGGGCTGGATGCCAGCAGCCAGGGCTGGGTCGACGTCGGCTGCCTGTCGCAGATGCTGGGACTCGACGCCAGCCACCTGAACATTCAGATCCACCGCGCGCGCCATCAGTTCGCGCAGGCTATGCCGCCGCAGGCGCAGGCGGCTGCCATCGTCGAGCGGCGGCGCGGCGAGATTCGCTTCGGGACGCTGGCGTTCAGGATTACGCGGGGCGGGAATGTCGAGGGTGAGTTTCCGCTGCCGGCGTAAGGCCGTGTAATCGCGCGTAATGGTTCCAGGCTGGCGCGCGCCGTATCGTGGACACATCCAATTCGGCAGACCGAAAGCGGCAAATGAATATTCAGCTCACCTTCATCAATCGCGCAAGCAGCAGGTGCCGGCAGACGGTGTTCTTGTTTCAGCCCACCATCGCCAACGGCGCGCCGCTGCAAGCCGTGGCGTGGAAGGTGATCCGCAATTGCCCATATGGCTGGCTGCATCCCTTCGCCTACTCCTTGCAGCTGGAGGCAGGAATAGGGGATTGCTACGGTAATTTTTCGCCGCGTCTGGCGGCACGCGAGGGCGATGCGTTTGCCGTGCTGCCGACGGCGGCGGGCCGCTGCTTCAGCCGTTGCGGCGCCCAAGCGGCAGATGGCATCGTGGTCCGTAACGGGATGGCGCGCGGCGCGCTGTACGCCTGCCTGTTCAACGACGGACGCTTGCTGGCCCGCAGCAGCGGCCTGGCGCTCAGGCAGGGGGTGAGTTTTTGCATTCCCGCCGTGCTGCGCATCGGCGTCGGCGGCGATGTGCGCGAAGGCCAACTGCTCGACGCGGAAACGATGGCCGGCGCCTCCTGTGAATTGCGGCTGGCCGGTCTGCGCAGCGCCGATCTGATCATGACGGGAGGAGACGAGGCGGGCGCGGTGCCCGCCGGTTTCCACCTAGAGAACCTTGTCTACGCCTGAGCGCTGCCGGCTCAGGATGACAAAGTAAGCCGGCGTGCCGGCATGCAGCACCTTCCATCTACCTTAACCGGAGTATGCAAATGGACATCAAACTGAACTTCATTAACCGATCCAATGACGCCAACAATTCGGAGATCGTCATCTTTCAGAAGAACCAGGCCACGAATTTCGATGAGCTGCATGTGGCATGGCGCGTCATCAAAAACTGCGGCGTGTACGATAACCACCCCTTCACCTTCCCGATGGCGATGGAGGTCAGCGCCGCCGACAGCTATGGCAACCACACGCCGCGCCTGGCCGCCACCAATGGCGACTTGTTCCATATGGCTAAAGATGGCTCGGGCGATGTCCTGTCGCGCGTCGGCCCTGCCAACAGCAGCAAGGAAGTCCATGTTCGCAACGACCTGGCGACCGGTGCGATCAACGCCGGCATCTTCAAGGACGGCAAACTGCTGGCGCTGAAAACCTCGGTGGCGCCGGGCCAGAAGGCGGTCTTCGAAATCAAGCCGACCATCTGGATCGGCGTCGCATCGCAGATCGAGGAGGGCAAGGTGATGGCATCGGCTGTGATCTCGGACATCAATACCGAACTGTCGCTGCTGAATGTGGCCAGTGCCGATATCGTGCTGACCGGCGGCGGTCCCGGCCCGAACTCGCAGCCGTTCACCTTCACCCTGGAAAACGTGCGCACCGCGTAAATGGCGGAAATGGAAGGGAAAGCGGGCTGCGGCCCGCTTTTTTGCGTGTGGATCGATGCGGCAAAAAAAAGCAGGCTCGTGGAGCCTGCCCATATGAGGTGCCTGCGCGCGGCTCAGTCGGTGCTATCCTCGCCGCTCTGCAAGCTGGCCTGCAGCCAGGACTGGAGCGCCGGTCCCGCCGCGCCGCCCAGTCCTGCGGCTTTGGCCAGCGCCTGCTTGCCGGCCGCCTGGCCTGCATTACAGAAGGCGCCCGTGGCGAGCATGATGTCGTTGGTGTCGCGCGCTTCGGCCACGCTGGCCAGCAGCGTTTCCAGCGCTTCCGACTGGCCTTGGGTGTAGGCCATCAAACCTTGCCAACAGCCTTCCGCGATATCCGCCTGCATGCTGGCGGCACCCTGCAGGCTGCGCGCGGAAGCCTTCATATCGAGGCTGTCGCGCTGTACCGACCATAGGCGGTTCAGGGTGGCAATGCCGGCGGTGGTGGCATTGTCGTGCAGTTGCAGCAGAACGCGGCCGGGGCCGCGCCAGTCCAGTTGCCTGGCGCCGGCGGTGAGCAGCTCGGCCAGTTGCGTATTGAAGCTGGAGTTGAATACCAGGCAGGCGGCGGAGAATTGCCGCAGCGTTTCATCGGATGGTGTCATCGGGTTCATCTTCTTGGCTCCGTGGTCTGGTCAGGGGATGGGCGGGCTTCGCTCAGGCGTTTCAGCATGCTGGCGATGGCGGCGTGCTGCGGCGCCTGTTTCGAATAGAAATCCGGATGCACGGTGTCGTCCGGCGCGGTATAGCCCCAGAAGTCCCAGCAGCCGAGCGGATTGCGGCTCGACGCCGCGATTTGCGGATACAGCACGATGATGCGATTGCCGGCGGCGGTTTCGTTGTAGCCGGTGGTGCGCGCATAGCGGTCGCCAAGCGTGCGTTCGCCTTGCAGGCAGCCATGGAAGGCGACGTGAATGCGGCAAGCGGCTTTTTCGCACGCGTCCGGGACGTAGACATAGCCGATCGGCCCCAGCGTTGCCTTGCCGGCCGGATCGAAGGGCGCCTGGTCGAACATCGACAATTGGCCGGCCGGCCTGTCTCCCGCCTCCTGTAGCGGGCCGTAGATCCATTTCAGGATTTCGCGGGCTTGCTGGTAGCCGCAATTGTTGATGAAGGGGGCGGCCGTCGTGCCGCACGCGTTGTTGGCCGGGCTGTCGGTCAGCAGCGCGTGGCCGGCGGCGATATTGTTGACGTACTTGAGATTGGCCGCTTTCACGCCCGCCAGCGCGAAGAATTTGGCGGTTTGATCGACGACCTTCTGCTTCACCACCTGGTCCTTGGTACCGCTGAAGATATAGATCTTTTGCCGGGCCAGTCCGCTCAAGCTGTCGATCTGGCCTTTTTCGGCGAAGGCGCTGGCGAAGTTCAAGGCTGCGCTGGCGCGCGGCCCGCTGCCCACCGGCGCCATGCAGACGGAGCTGGCCGCCTGGGCGGGCAGCGTCGGCGCGAACAGGCCGGCGCAATAGAATGGGCCGCCGGCGACAATGCCGGCTCCCACCACGGTGGCGGAAAAGGCGACGCTGAACTGGGCCGCCATGAATGCGCCCGAGGACATGCCGGATACTGAGGTTTGGCCAGGGTCCGCGCCATAGGCCGCCAGCGCGGGCAGCGGGGCCGCCTGCGCCGGCACGCTGGCAAGGGCCAGGGTCAGAAACAGACCGGGCAAGATCAGTAGGCGCGGATGGCGATGCGTGGATAGCTGTGTCATTTTCTCTCCTTTCAATCCGGCCGGCGGATAGCCGGTGGCGGAACGTTTGCTTGGGTTGGAACTGCGGGGATGAAACGCGAACTGCTGGGTAGGGAGGCGCTGCTCTGCGCGGACGCGGGCAAATGCAGCCAGCCTTCGCTGATGGCTTCGTACAGCAAGGCGCAGACATTGCTTGCGCCGACTTTGCGCAGCAGGTGGGAGCGGTGGTGCGCGCCGTCTGGTCGCTGATGCCGAGCCGGCGCCCGACCTGCTTGTCGCTCAGGCCTTGCAGCAGCAGCTGGACCACCTCCAGCTCGCGCAGCGAAACTGGCGAGGCGCTAGTCTCTGCTGCATTTTTTTTAGCGGCACGCCATAGTCGGCGAAATAGCGCACCACGAGCTGGCTCGACTTGCTGACCTCGAATTTGGCCAGCAGGTTTTCGCGGTGCTTGCGCGCGGTGGACAGGCTGATATCCAGTTCTTCGGCGATGGCGCGGTCGGAGCGGCCGCGCGCAATCAGTCCGAGGATAGTCTGCTCATGGCTGGTGAGGTGCATATGGTCTCCTATGAGGTGAAAAAGAGCGCACTGCGGCAAGCGCCGGGCTGGGCGCCGGGCGCGCGGTCTTGCACGGGAATGAAGGGGCAGCGGACTGCCGGTTGCCGCTAGGTGCTGGTCAAATGGCTTTTGGCCAGTTCCCAGCGGCGCATGCGGTCATCGAGGCCTGTCAGGCCACCGTTGATGCGCCGGGTCAGCGCCTTGAAGTCGCCGCTGTCGGCCAGGGCGTTGCAGCCGTGGGCTTTCCACCACCAGGCGGCGGAACGCGCCGCCAGCGTTTCCTGCGCCAGCAAGTCGGGATTGCCAAGCAGGTCCACCGCCAGCGCTGCGGCGCATTTGCTGTAATTGGCGCGGCCGGTGATCTGGATCAGGCCGCGGCCCATGAAGCGGCGTCCGTCGCCCGCTTCGGTGTTGCCCAGCATGGCGGCTTTGGCGCCAGGCGGCTCGTAGCCGCGCTGCGCCGTCGTCGGACCCCAGATTTCGCGGGTGTAGACGAAGCTCATGGTTTCGTGTCCGGTTTGCGCGATGAAGGCCGCAATGCGCGCCGGCGTGTCGATCTCGTATTCATCCATGGCATCGCGTACCGCCGCATACCAGCGTTGTGCTGCCTGGGGTGACAGATTGGCCATCAGGCGAAATTCATCTTGCGTCATGATGTCGCTCCTTTCAGGGTGAGAAAGCGCCGCCCTCATTGCGGCTGGGTAGGTGTCCAGATCTGTCCCTGGACGAGTTCATCGATAACATGCTGGTAAGCGTCGGCGCTGACGCTGAATTCGCCGGCGAATGGCCGGTCGACCGCCAGAATGAAAAAGAAGGCCATGCCCAGCGTCACCGCCCAGCGTCACCGCCCAGCTGCAGAGCAGGGCGACGTAGAACGGCGTGGGCGGCATCACATACAGCAGCAGGAAGGAGAGGGCGCTCACGACCAGCATCACGGCCCAAAGGGTGGCTGGCATGGCCACTTCCAGCGTCAGCAGGCGCTGTTGGCGGAACTTGACCATCTCATTGATGCGCTGGTGGATTTCGCGCAGCAGCGCGGTCTGGCGCAGGCTGACCGGCTCGATCTGCAGGACTTTGGCGAACAATTTATTGAACTGGGTGTTGGTGGCGGGATCGGAGCTGAGTTCCTGCTGCATGCGCGGCCATTCCGCATGCACCACCTGCTCCAGGTAGGCGTGCAGCTCCCGTCCCGCCGCCGTGGCGGAGGGGCTGCCGAAGGCCGCCATGTCGTACGCCAGCTCGCTGGCGCTGATGGCCTCGGAGGAGACGGTTTGTCCGGCATCGTTATAGGCGCCCCAGACGCTGACGGCGGCAAACGCCACCAGCAGGGAGTTGATGGTGGTGATGATGGACACCATGGTCAGCGCCATGGCGCGCTGCTCCGCATCGACCTCGATCAGGTGCATGCGCCGCGTCAGCGCATAACCGAGGAAGGCGGCCAGGATGGTAAGGCCCACGACGATCAACGCCATGCAGGAGCTGGGAATGTTGTATAGAAAGTGGATCATCGCGCTATTCCTTGGAGTCTGCTGGAGCGGGGATGGATTCGGTCCTGGCGCCCTGCGGCGAGAGCATGCTGCGGGTCAGTTCGGCGATCTTGCGGCGCAGCGCTTCCGGCGAGGCGTCGCTGTCGCTGGCCTGCTGCAGCGACAGCAGTTGTGCCGCCAGTTCGTTGCGGGACTGGGCGCGGTCGGTGAACAGCTGGGCCTTGTGCGCGTCCAGCGCCGATTGATAGCGCGCCGAAGGATCGCCGCGCACCACCGCCTCCAGCGTTTCGACCAGGCGTTGCAGCAGGTTGTGGACGGCGGTGGCGGAAAAGCCGCCCAGCATGGCAAGGACAGGCTTACTGAAACTGCTCATGCTGCCCTCATTAAAAATATGGGCTGGCAGCAGCTCGGCCAGTATCAGACCGGAAATCAGGCCGAGAATCAGGCGCGCGCAATAGGATGCGTCGTACTTCGGGTCATAGGTCAGGTTGGCGATGTAGCGGTGGGCGTGGAACAGGGTGGCAAAAGAGGCGCCCAGGCCGGCGCAAAAAAGCAGGAACAGGACGTTCAGCAGCAGGATGGTGCCGGAGGACTCCAGCAGGCCCAGTTTGATATTCTGGCCCGACACTTCGCCCGACAGCGCCGTGAGCAGCACGGCCACCAGAAAGGCGGCGGCCACCGACGTCAGCATGCGGATCAGCGGCACCGGGCCAAGCCAGGCAAAGCGCTGCTTGAGCAGCTGCTCCGGTTCCAGCAGGCGTATGCCTTGCGGAGTGGCCGGCGCCACAGCCATGGCCAGTTTCTGGTGGATGTCCGCCAGCTCCGTCAGGTGGCTGTCGCGGCGGACGGTGCCGGACCCTTGCTGGGCCAGCGCCTGCGTCAACGCCAGCAGAATCGCCAGCCTGGCAATCAGCTCCGGCGGCACCGGCAGGCCGTGGCGCAAGGCGTGGCGCGCCATGGCTTCGCACTCGACATTGAGCTGCCGGACCAGGGCGGGGCCGGCTAACTGCTGCATGGCGTCGTTACTGGTGCGGTGGCTGATCTCCATCTCGGCCTGGCTCCTGTCGGTTGCTGCGTGGATGACGGTAAGTTCATTGTGCAAATTCGGCATGCCTTAAACCATTCGGCAAATGCAGTACCGCGCGCTGTTGCGAGGGGGATGGGAAGGGCGGGGGGGCTGCGCTCCAGGTGCCGGCTCCGCCTTTCCCCGGTTTCGCTCCATCCTGGCCCGGTTTCGTCGCAAACCGGTCGCGCCGGGCGGCGCGCTCGCGCATAGTCCAACCATCGGAACACAACGAATAAGGAGTCCACGCCATGCTGCAGCAAACCCTGAGCCACACCCCGGTCTACGTCTGGGCCATCCTGGTCTTTCTGCTGTATCGCGGTGTGGCGGCCAGCAAGGACCGCGTGCTGAGTTACCGCGGCGCGTTCATCATCCCCGGCGTGATGCTGGTTCTGGGAGGGCAAAGCGTGGCGCATGGCTTCGGGCTGGAGACGCCGGCTGGCGCAGCCTGGATACTGGGCATGCTGATTGGCGCGGGCTTGATGTGGATGCGCTCCGGCCCGGTCAGGGTGGACCGCGTGGCGGGCGTGGTTTTACAGCGCGGCAGCTGGATGCCGCTGGTCCTGATGATGGCGGTTTTCTGCTGCAAATACGCGGTGGCGGTGGCGCTTTCCATCCAGCCGGCATTACGTGGCGATCTGCGCTTCGCGCTGCCGGCCTGCCTGGCTCTCGGCTTGTTTAGCGGCGCCTTTCTCGGCCGCCTGCTGCGCACCGTGGCAGCGTGGAACGCGCATCGCGGCGCTGCCATCGCTTGAAAAAACAGGCCTGCTTCGCTTCAAATTTGCCAGCTCTTTGCTCGACAGTGTAATATTCTTGTTTGGGTGCGCTTATTCCAGATCTGGGATGGCGTTAAACGGGAAACCGGTGAATCCGCCAAAAGCGGCCATTCCGGTGCAGCCCCCGCTGCTGTAAGCCTGACGAATCCTCCAACATGCCACTGCAGTTTAGCGGGAAGGCGAGGAAACGGATGACGGCGAGCCAGAATACCGGCCCTGATTTGTCAGCACCATTCCCCGGGGTGACGGGAGCAGCTGTCGACCGACTCCTGCATCCGTATCTCCAGCCCGCGTCGACCGTCCATTCTCATCTCCCCCCTTGGTGTGCCGCTTAATTCTGCGACGGGAGGTTCTGGATGCACATCATGGAAGGTTTTCTGCCGCCGGCGCATGCGCTGGGCTGGGCTGCCGCTTCCTTACCCTTTATGGCCTGGGGCTTGCACAGCGTGGGCCAGAGCCTGCGGGCGCACCCCGAACGGCGCATGCTGCTGGGCGTGGCCGCCGCCTTTGCCTTCCTCCTGTCCGCCTTGAAGCTGCCGTCGGTGACGGGCAGCTGCTCGCATCCCACCGGCGTCGGCCTGGGCGCGCTGCTGTTCGGCCCCGCCGCCATGGTGCCGGTGGGCTTTGTCGTGCTGCTGTTCCAGGCGCTGCTGCTGGCCCACGGCGGCGTGACGACCCTCGGCGCCAATGTGTTTTCGATGGCGATCGTCGGTCCCTTCGTCTCTTACGGCATATTCCGCATGCTGTCTGCGTTCGGCCTGTCGCGTTCCCTGGCCGTGTTCCTGGCGGCCTGCCTGGGCGATCTGGCGACCTATGTGACTACCTCGCTGCAACTGGCCTGGGCATTTCCCGATCCGGTCGGCGGCATCCAGGTTTCCTTCGCCAAGTTCGCCGGCATTTTCGCCCTGACCCAGGTGCCGATCGCCATCAGCGAAGGTCTGCTGACGGTGCTGGTGGTGAACGCCATGGCACGCTTTAACGAACATGAGCTGCGCGCCTTGCCGGTGATGGCGCTGCGCAAAGGAGAGGGCGCATGAAGGCGCGCACCTGGATGATCTGGGCCGCCATCGTGCTGCTGACCGTACTTCCCCTGTGGCTGGTCAGCGCGCCGCCAGCGGAACCGGGCGCCGAAGCGCCCTCCGTTTTCGGCGGCGCCGACGAGCGCGCGCAGCAGGCAATCGGCAGCATCGCGCCGGATTACAAGCCCTGGTTCTCGCCCGTGGTCGAACCGGCCAGCGGCGAGATCGCTTCGCTGCTGTTTGCCCTGCAGGCGGCGCTCGGCGCTGGCGTGATCGGTTTCTGGCTCGGCATGTCGGTGACGCGCGAACGCGCGCGCCGCGCCGCCACGCCGAACCCGCCGCCGGCCTCCCTGCCTCAGGACCAGCGTGCTGATTGAGACGGCGGCCTACGCCAGCCGCTGGCGCGGCGTAGCGCCCACTGCCAAGGCGCTATTCGCGCTGGCCGGCATTCTTGCGGCCTGGCTGGCGCAAAGTCCCGCCGTGCTGGCCGCTCTTGCCGCCGCGCTGGCGCTGGCCGCGCTGCTGGGCGCGCGCGTGCCGCTGCGTACCTATCTGGCGGTGGCCATGCCGCCGCTGGGTTTTTTACTGCTGTCCTGCCTGACCATGCTGGTCGGCCCCGGCCCGGATGGCGTCTGGCATTGGAGCGCCGCCTTGCTGCCCACGGCCGGGCGTACCGCCCTGCGTTCTCTGACCATACTGGCGGCGCTGCTTGGCCTGGTGCTGACCACGCCCTTGCCGGATCTCTTGAATTTGCTGCGCCGCCTGCGCACGCCGGAGCTGCTGCTCGATCTGATGGTGCTGTGCTACCGCATGCTGTTCGTGCTGCGCCAAGCCTGGGACGAAGGCGTCACCGCGCAGAGCGCGCGCCTCGGCTATCGCGGCTGGCGCCATGCGTGGCGCTCGCTGGGACTGCTGGCGGGCCAGATGGCGGTGCAGGTATGGCAGCGCGCGGCGGCCCTGCAAATGGCGGCCGAGGCGCGCGGCTATCAGGGCACGCTGCGCTTTTTGCCTGCCGCGTATCCGCAGGCGCGTCGGCAGACCGTCTGGGCCGCGCTGGCCGGCGGGCTGCTGCTGGCCGTGGCGGCGGGGGACCGCTGGTGAGCGCTGTGCTGGAATTGCGGGCGGTCGATCATGTCTACCCGGACGGCAGCGCCGGCCTGCGCGATTGCAGCATGGCGCTGGGCCGCGGCCGGCGCCATGGGCTGCTGGGCGCCAACGGCGCGGGCAAGACTACCGTGCTGCAGCACTTGAATGGCTTGCTGCGCCCGACTGCCGGTCAATTGCTGCTGGATGGACAGGCTTTCGACTATGGCCGCGCCGGATTGGTGGAGCTGCGCCGCCGCGTGGGCCTGGTGTTCCAGAATCCGGAGCGCCAATTGTTCTCGGCCCAGGTCGAGGAGGATGTGTCCTTTGGGCCGCTTAACCTGGGCCTGGACGACGCCACCGTGCGCGAACGCGTGGCCGCCGCCCTCGATGCCGTTGGCCTGCGCGGCCATGCGCGGCGCGCTGTGCACCATCTGAGCTTCGGCCAGAAGAAGCGCGTCTGCATCGCTGGCGTGCTGGCGATGGAGCCGGAAGTGCTGCTGCTCGACGAACCGATGGCCGGGCTGGATGCGCCGATGCAGGCCGAATTGGCGGCGCTGCTGGACCGCCTGGCGGCGCGCGGCGTCACGGTGCTGCTGTCCACGCACGATGTCGATTTCGCCTTCCGCTGGGCCGACGATATCCATGTGATGGCGGCGGGCCGCTGCGTCGCTTCCGGTCCTGCGGCGCAATTGGCGGCCCAGACCGAGGTACTGCGCGCGGCTGGCCAGCATCCGCCGCTGGCCTTGACCCTGCATGCCGAGCTGGTAAAGCGCGGCGTGCTGCCGCCAGGACCGGCGCCGCGCAGCACCGACCTATTGCTGGAGGCGCTGCGCGCGCTGCCAGTGCTTGAATACCCAGGAGAGATAAACGTATGACATCCAACCCAGGCGCCGCGTCGCTCGGCAAGGTCTGGTTCGTGGGCGCAGGCCCGGGCGACCCGGAACTGATCACCGTCAAAGGCCAGAAGCTGCTGTCGCAAGCGGGCGCGGTGCTGTTCGCCGGTTCGCTGGTGGACCGCGCCGCCACGCTGTACGCGCCGGCCGGCTGCGAAATCCGCGATTCCAAGGATATGACGCTGGAAGAAATGACCGCGTGGCTGATCGAGCAGACGAGCAAGCACGCCACCGTGGTGCGCTTGCAGACCGGCGATCCGGGCCTGTATGGCGCGCTGATCGAAATGGCGCGTCCGCTGACGGCGGCCGGCATCGAATGGGCCGTGGTGCCGGGCGTGTCCTCGGCCATGGCTTCGATGGCGGCGGCGGGCGAGTCGATGACGCTGCCCGAAGTCACCCAAAGCGTGATCTTCACCCGCGTCGAAGGCCGCACGCCGATGCCCGAGGGCGAGGATCTGGCCAGCCTGGCGGCGCACCGCACCACGCTGTGCATCTTCCTCTCGATCACGCTGATGTACAAGGTGGAAGCCGCGCTGCGCGCCGCCGGATGGCCGGAAGACGCGCCCATGCTGGTGGTGCATAAAGCCAGCTGGCCGGGCGAGGAGAAAATCCTGCGCGGCACCCTGGCCGATATCAAGCAGCGCTGCCGCGAGGCCGGCGTCGCCAGCCAGGCCATGATCGTTGCCAGCCCCACGCTTGGCGCGCTGCACTGGGAAAGCCTGGTGCGTTCCAAACTCTACGACCCTACATTCACTCATCGTTTCAGAAAGGCCAGCGCATGACCCAAACCATCATGATGCCAGCGAGCGACACCATCCTGATCGTCGGACACGGTTCCCGCGAAGATTCCGGCAACCAGGAAATCCGCGAGTTCGCGGCCCAGTGGCGCGCGCAGCGTCCCGGCTGGCGCATCGAGCTGTGCTTCATCGAATTCGCGCCGCCGGAATTGAACGCCTCTTTGCTCAACGCCGCGCGCAGCTCGCGCCGCGTGCTGGTGGTGCCGCTGATTCTGAATGCGGCCGGCCACGTCAAGATGGAGATTCCGGAAGCGGTGGAGCAGGCGCGCGCCGCCTGTCCGCAGACTGAAATCCTGCTGGCGCCGCACCTGACGGCCTGCGATCCTATTCTGGCGATCCTGAAGCGCCGCCTGCGCAAGGCCATGGGCGCGCTCGACATGCCCGATCCGACCACCACCGGCGTGGTGGTGCTGGGACGCGGTTCTTCCGATCGCGGCGCCAACGGCGAAATGGCCAAGATGGCGCGCTGGCTGTTGGAAGAGGGCGATCACGAGCTGGTTGATCTGGCCTTTACCGGCATTACTTGGCCGCGCCTGGAAAAAGTGGTGCAGCGCCAGGTGTTGCTGGGCATGCGCCAGATCGTGGTGCTGCCGTACTACCTGTATACCGGCACGCTGATGCAGCGCATCCACCGCCAGGTCGAGCATCTGCGCGGCCAGTATCCGCAGATACGCTTTACCTGCTCAGAGCATTTCGGCTTCGAGCCGGAGATTTTCGCGCTGATGGACCAGCGTGTGGAAGATTTGCGTGGCGGCGTGCCGGATAGCCGCCTGCCATGCGACGGTTGCAGCTACCGCGAAATCGCCCACGATCTGGGCCACGGCCACTCGCACGCGCACACCCATGACCATGCGCATGATCACGCGCACGGCCATGAACATGGACACGACCACGCTCATGAGCACGCGCATGAGCACGGCCACCACCATGACCACGAGCATGGCCATGCCCACCACCACGATCATCACGATCACGCGCATGACCACGGCCATGCCCACAGCAAAGCGGAGGATCAGCCAGCATGAGCACCGTCAACACCGTCACCGAGCAGCTGACCCGAGCCGGCCAGGTTATCGAGCATGACAGCTTTGCGATCATCGATGCGGAAACCGGTCCGCATGCCTATACCGAGGATCAATGGCCCATCGTGCGCCGCATGATCCATGCCAATGCCGATTTCGACTTCAATGGCCTGACCGACTTCCATTCGGCAGCCGTGGGAGCCGGCATCCAGGCCATGCTGGCTGGTGGCACGCCCGTGGTGGCCGATGTGGAAATGATCTGCTCCGGCCTGTCGCAGCCGCGCCTGGCGCACTTCGGCATGAAGACCCACCAGTTCATCAGCGACGCCGACGTGATCGAAACCGCCAAGGCCGAGGACACCACGCGCGCCGTGCAGGCCATGCGCAAGGCTCACCGCCTGGGATTGCTGGATGGCGCCATCGTCGGCATCGGCAACGCGCCCACCGCGCTGATCGAGCTGGTGCGCCTGATCCGCGAAGAGGGCGTGCGTCCGGCCCTGGTGGTCGGCATGCCGGTCGGTTTCGTCTCGGCCGCCGAATCGAAAGACCTGATGGCGGAAGTGAACGAAGTGCCATGGATCGTGATTCGCGGCCGCAAAGGCGGTTCGACGCTGGTGGTGGCGGCGCTGCACGCGCTGCTGGCGCTGGCCGAAGCACGCCAGAAGACCCAGCAGGCGGAGCGTCCATGAAGGAAAAGGCCGAACGCGGTACGCGTACCGGGTTCAGTACCGGCGCCTGTTCCGCCGCCGCCGCGCGCGCGGCGGTGCTGGGCCTGGCCACCGGCCGCGTGCCGGAGGAAATCGAAAGCCTGCTGGCGAACGGCAGCCGGGTCAACTTCGCCATCCACGATGGGCGTTGCGATGCGCACAGCGCGCACGCCATGGTGGTGAAGTTTGCCGGCGACGATCCGGATTGCACCGACGGCGCCCACCTCACGGTGGACCTGCGCCTGCTGCCCGGCCAGGCGGGCGTCGTGACCTATGTCGCCGGCGACGGCGTCGGCACGGTGACGATGCCGGGCCTGGGCCTGGAAGTCGGCGGCCCGGCCATCAACCCAGTCCCGCGCCGTAATATCGCCGACAACCTGCTCGAAGCCGCGCCCGAACTGCTGGCCGAGCATGGCATCGAAGTCACCATCAGCGTGCCGGACGGCCAGGTGATGGCAAAGAAGACCACCAATGCGCGCCTGGGCATCCTGGGCGGCATCAGCATTCTTGGCACCACCGGCATCGTCAAGCCGTATTCGACGGCGGCCTGGCGCGCCAGCGTGGTGCAGGGCGTCCAGGTGGCGGCCACCGCCGGCCACAATATGGTGGCGCTGACCACCGGCGGACGCACCGAGACCTTTGCCATGACGACGCTGCGCGAAGAGCGTCCGGAACTGCCCGCGGCCTGCTTCGTGCAGATGGGCGACTTCCTTCGCTACGCCCTCGATGAAGTGGTGGCCCAGGGTATCGGCCTGGTGGTCATGGCGGTCATGGTGGGCAAGCTGACCAAGATCGCCCAGGGCGAAACCATCACCCACGCCAACCGCAGCGAGGTCGATACCGACCTGGTGGCGCGGATCGCGCGCCAGATCGGCGCCTCCGAGGAAGACTGCGTCGCTATCGCCGCCGCCGAAACCGCGCGCTTCGGCGCCGAGCTGATGGTCGAGCGCGGGCTGGGCGACGCCTTCCACCATGCGCTGGCCCAAGCCGCGATCGACACCCTGACCGCGCCCGACCGCTATGGTCGCAACTTCCGGCTGCGCGTGCTGGTGTGCGACTTCACCGGCCAGAAGGTGGCCGATGTGTGGTCGGCGCCAGCCTTGCCGCAAGAGCGTCCCGCCAGCGCCGGACGCACCGGCATCGACCATATCGTCGATGTCGATCCAGAACCTGAACCCGAGTGAATCCATGGACACCTGCGTGAAAGATCCCAACCCCTGCCGCGTGATCGGCGTGCTCGATGACGGCGTCGCCAGTCTGAGCCCGACCGCGCTGGCCTATCTGCGCAGCGCCGATGTGGTGATCGGCGGCGCCCGCACGCTGGCCCTGCTGGGCGGCGAATTCAAATCCGGCGCCGCGCGCCATGACCTGACCGGCAAGCTGAAAGAAGTGCCCGAATGGGTGCGCGCCGCGCGCGCCGACCACTTGTCCTGCGTGGTGCTGGCTACCGGCGACCCGCTGTGCCACGGCATCGCGCCCTATCTGGCCCAGCACCTGTGCGTGCAGGCGCTCGATATCCTGCCCAACCTCTCCACGCTGCAACTGGCTTGCGCTCGCATCGGCCTGCCCTGGCAGGATGCGCGCATCGTCTCGGTGCATGCGCGCGATGCGGGCGAATGGATGCGCGGCAGTGCGCCCAGCCACGGCCTGTACGCGCTGGCCCAGGCGGCACGCCAGCATGCGCGCCTGCTGGTGCTGACCAGTCCCGACAACAGTCCCGACCGCATCGCGCGTCTGCTGCTGGCCGAAGGCCTGGGCGAGGACTTCCATATGGCGGTGGCGGAGAACCTGCTGCAGCCGGAGGAGCGCGTGCTGGCCGAACTCAGTCCGCAGGAGGCGGCGGAGATGCGCTTCGCCGAGCTGAATGTGGTGCTGCTGTGGCGCGTGACGCCGGCCCCGCGCCCGGTGCGATTCGGTCTGGCCGACAGCGAATTCGTGCAACGCCAGCCGGAAAAGGGTTTGATCACCAAGCAGGAAGTACGCGCCGTCAGCCTGGCGCGCCTGCAACTGCGCGCCGACAGCGTGGTATGGGATATCGGCGCCGGTTCCGGCTCGGTGGGCCTGGAAGCGGCGCGCCTGTGCCAACAGGGCCACGTCTATGCCATCGAGAAGAATGAGGCCGACCACGCCATCGCGGGCCAGAACCACGCAGCTTTCGGCGTCAGCAACTACAGCCTGTTCCACGGCAAGGCGCCGGAGGGACTGGATGCCTGGCCCGATCCGGACGCCGTCTTTGTCGGCGGTTCGGGCGGCGAGCTGTCCACGCTGATCGAAGGCGTGATGCGCCGCCTGCGACCCAATGGTGCGCTGGTGATGAATTTCGTCACGCTGGAAAACCTGGCCACCGCGACCGCCGCCTTGCAGGCGCTCGAAGGCGAGGGGGTGAGCTGGGACGTGCTGCAATTGCAGGCCGCGCGCAGCAAGCCTATCCTGCACATGCACCGCATGGCGGCCGAGAATCCGGTGTGGATCGTCTGCGCGCGCCGCGATGCGGCCGCGTTGAAAACGGAGGCTGCCGATGCGTGACGCCACCGTACGCGGCACCCTGTGGGGCATCTCGCTCGGTCCGGGCGATCCCGGTCTGATCACGCGCGCCGCCTGGGAAGCCTTGCAGCGCCGCGACGCCGTCTGGGTCTACCCGGCGCGCAGCGGCAAGACGCCAAGCTATGCCTTCGACATCGTGCAGCGCGCCGGACTGGAACCGCCCGAGGAACACGCCTTGCTGCTGTTCCCGATGACGCACGATGGCGAGAAGCTGGCGCGCGCCTGGCTCAAGGCCGCCGAAACCATCTTGCCCTGGCTGCGCGCCGGGCGCGACGTGCTGTTCCTGGTCGAAGGCGACGCCAGCACCTACGCCACCTTCGGCCATCTGGCGCGCACCGTGCGTAGCATCGATGAACACGTTCCGGTGCAGATCATCGCCGGCGTGAACTCGTTCACCGCCGCCTGTGCCGAGGTGCCGATTCCTTTCGCCGAACAGGACGACACCGTCGCCATCGTGCCCGCCGCCTATGGCGTGAGCGCCGTCGACCGCCTGCTGCCCGACTTCGATACCCTGGTGCTGATGAAGGTCAAGCCCATACTCGACGAATTGATCGACTGGCTGGAGCGGCGCGACCTGCTGGCCGGCTCGTATTTCATCGAGCGCGTCGGCGCGCCGGACGAGCGGCGTTTCAGCGCTGCCGAAATCCTGACGCTGCGCGGCACCAAGGTCAGTTATCTGTCGCTGCTGATCGTCAAACACCCGCACCGCATTCGCGGCGAACGCATCAAGGGCTGTCTCAAGAAGAGCGGCCCGCAACCCTTACTAACGGAGACTGAATGAGCAGCGCACCTATCCAAAACCCAGCCAGCCCGCGCCTCTGCCTGGTCGCCATCACCAAGCATGGCGCCGGCTTGGCCGCGCGCCTGGCGGCCGACCTGCCGGAAGCCGATATCTGCACCTCGGCCAAGTTCGCCGCCCACTTTGCCGGTCTGGCCAACACCGTGCGCGCCTATGAAGGCGCCTTGCGCGACGAAATCGGCCCGCTGTTCGAAGGTTACGACCAGATCGTGTTCTTCGTTTCGCTCGGCGCCGTGGTGCGCCTGATCGCCCCGCATCTGCGCAGCAAGGACGAAGACCCGGGCGTGATCGTGGTCGACGACGCCGGCCAGTACGTGATTCCCGTGCTCTCGGGCCACGTCGGCGGCGCCAATGAATGGAGCGAGCGCGTGGCCGATCTGATGGGCGCCGCGCCGGTGCTGACCACCGCCTCCGATGTCGGGCGCACCATCCCGGTCGATATCCTGGGCCGCCACCTGGGCTGGCGCGTGGAAGCGCCGAAGATCAACATCACGCGCGTTTCGGCGCACGTGGTGAACGGCGAACCGATCGCCTTCGTGCAGGAAGCGGGCAGCCCGGATTGGTGGACCCGTCCCACGCCACTGCCCGACAACATCCACCGTTTCAGCCGCTTCGATGAAGTGGATCTGGAGCGCTTTGCTGCCCTGCTGTGGGTGACGCATGCCGACGTGCCGGCCGAGCGCTGGGACGCGCTGCATGAGCGCCTGGTGGTCTACCGCCCGCCGCAGGACGCTGCATGACCACCTTCACCGTAGGCCTGGGCTGCGACCGCGGCGTGCTGCTGGAAACCGTGCGCGAGGCCGTGCAAGCGGCGTTGGCCGAAGCCGGCGCCACGCGCGGGCAAGTGGTGGCCGCCGCCACCATCACGCTGAAAAAGGACGAAGCCGCGCTGCTGGCATTGGCCGAGGAATACGGCTGGCCGCTGCATTTCTATGAAGCGGAGCAGTTGGCCGCTGTGCAGGTGCCGCATCCCTCCGAGACGGTGCTGCGCTATACCGGCACGCCATCGGTGAGCGAAGCGGCCGCGCTGCTGGCCGCCGGACCCGATACGCCGATGAGCGCACTGCTGGTCGAAAAACATAAACTCCGGGGCGCCGATGGCCGCAATGCCACCGTCTCGATCGCAAGGAAAAATCCATGAACGAAGAACTCGAACAAGCCGCCATTGGTGCGGGCAAGATCATGCTGGTGGGGATCGGCCCCGGCAGCGTCGACCACATGACCCAGCGCGCCCGCGCCGCCATCGCCGAAGCCGACGTGGTGATCGGCTACGTCACCTACATCAAGCTGGTGGCCGATCTGATCGAAGGCAAGGAGATCATCCGCAAGTCGATGACCGAAGAACTGGACCGGGCCGTCAGCGCGCTCGAAGCGGCGCGCGCCGGCAAGAAAGTGGCGCTGATTTCCTCCGGCGACGCGGGCGTCTACGGCATGGCCGGCCCCACCTACGAGGTGCTGTTCCAGGCCGGCTGGACGCCGGACGATGCGGTGGCGGTGGAAATCATCCCCGGCGCCTCGGCCCTGAACAGCTGCGCCGCCCTGGTGGGCGCGCCGCTGACCCACGATTTCTGCGCCATCTCGCTGTCGGACCTGCTCACTCCCTGGCCCACCATCGCGCGCCGCCTCGACGCGGTCGCCATGGCGGACTTCGTGGTCGCCCTGTACAACCCCAAGAGCGGCCGCCGCACGCGCCAGATTCTGGAAGCGCAGCGCCTGTTCCTGCGCCACCGCCGTCCCGACACGCCGGTCGCCATCGTGAAGAGCGCCTACCGCCGCCGCGAGAACATCGTCTTCACCACGCTCGACAGCATGGCCGAAGCCGATATCGGCATGCTGAGCACTGTCCTGATCGGCAACAGCAATACCTTTGTGCGCCATGGCCTGATGGTCACGCCGCGCGGCTACGCGAATAAGTACGATATGGAAGAAGGCGGCGCCACCCGCGACGGCGAACGCGCCGGACGCTCCCTGAGCACCGGCCTGCTCGGCTGGCTGGAAACCCTGCAGGCCGAACACGCGGCCGGCGACAGCATCGAGACACTGGCCGCACGGCACCGCCTGCCGGCCGACTATATCCGCGACACCCTGGCCGAGCCGGTGGAGGTCGAAGCAGTCGCCGTAGAGGAAGGTGAAGCATGAGCGCCGCTGACGAAAACGTAGGAAGCGCTGCCACTGAGGTGGTCAAGCCCAAGATCGGCGACTACCGCCGCCACCTGCTGATCTGCACCGGTCCGCGCTGCAGCGCCGACGGCGAGTCGCAAGTGCTGTTCGACAGCCTGGGCGACAAGTTCAAGGCCGCCGGCTTGAATGCCGGCGATCTGCGCGTCAAGCGCAGCCGCGTGGGCTGCTTCGCCGCCTGCAAGGGCGGCCCCATCGTCTGCGTCCAGCCGGACGGCACCTGGTACTACAACGTCACGCCGGAAAACATGGACCGCATCATCGACGAGCACCTGTGCAACGGCCGCCGCGTCGATGATCTGGTGTTCCACCAGGCCGGCGAAGGCTAAGCCAAGGGATTGAAGCACCGCCAAAAACCAAGCCTCGCCGCTTGGTTTTTTTTCGCTCAATTGGCCAGCGAGACATGCAGCTGCATGGCGCGTGCGCGCTGTTCGCCGGCCGGCAAATCCTCGTACAGTTCGAACACGCCCGCCGCGCCGAAGCTTTCGCGCTGGGCGGCGAACCACGACAGCACCCGGCTCCGCAGCCGCGCCCTCCCTGTCCGGCAGCAGCGGTGAAGCGGGAAGACGGCAAAGCGCGACGGTGCGATGTCCAGTTCCAGCCATCCTTCGGGCGTGGCGTGCCCGTTCGCCGGCGCCTCGATGGCGCAGCCATAGCGGATGCGCTGCGGCGGCGTGATGTCCGGATCGTCGTAGATGACGCCGTAGTAGGGCGGCTTGGCGCACTGCGCCAGCCCCGCCAGCTCGCCCTTGAATCCGGCCCAGTGCTCGGGCACGCGCGCGTAAGGGCCGGTGTAGCGCTTGAGCCAGAGCCGCCGCGGCGCGCGCCAATGCACGATGCGCGGCGCGGCAGGCGGCCCGGCGTGGGCAGCGCCCAAGCCCGCATACTGCGCCCTGGCGCTCAGCCGCATGCGCTGCGGCGACACGCCCCAGCGCCGCGTGAAGGCGCGGGTGAACGATTGCTGGCCGCAGTAACCCATGCTGATGGCGACATCGAGCAGGGGCTGGTTGGTCAGGCGCACGTAGGCGGCCGCCGCGTCCAGTCTCTGCGCGGCGATGAATTGCTGCGGACTGATGCCAGTCTCTTTCTTGAACAGGCGCTGCAGCTGAAAGCGGCTCAGCCCGCAGGTCCGCGCCAGCGCCTGGATGGACAGCTCGCCAGCCGGGTCGAGGCAGGACTGGGGGTAGAAGATGCGGTCGATCTTGCCGACCAGTTGCATGACCAGGGGATTCAATTCGGACGCCAGCGCCGCCGCAGGGCGGCCAGTAAAAAATCATGCAATTTTAGCACTGCCGCACAAACGGTAAAAGATAGGCAATGTTATCTCGCTAACATTTGTTGCTGATCCGTACGCGCCATCCACGGCGGGCGGCAGCACAGCCGAGGTGCGCATGCGTGGCCGCCTCCCCCATTACCCCACAATAGAGAAAGCAAGACATGGCAAACCATTCCGCCCCAAGCAGCGCATTCAATATCGGCCAAGGCTATTCCTGTACCCTGGGACCGCTGCAAACGGCCGTCCACACGCAGGTACTCGACACGGCCGGCGGCAACAGCGAGATCGCGGTGTCGCTGTGCTCGGAAGAGGATACGCTCAAGCAGAGCCTGGAGATCAATATCGGCCGCAAGATCGCGGTGGAGGGCATTGGCGGCTACTCGGAAAAATTCAGCCTGTTCCAAAAACTGCGCTTCAGCGAGCACAGCCTTTGCATCGTGGTGAAGGCCAGCGTGGTATCGAAAAGCCACTACTGCCAGGCGGCCCAGCTGCACGACGACATCGCCGCCCCTGCCACGGCGGCCGAGCTGGACCAGTTTTGCAAGCTGTACGGCGACGCCTATGTTTCCGAGCTGGTACGCGGCGCGCAATATTTTGCCGTCTACGCTTACCGCTGCAAGAGCCGCGAGGAAAAGCTGGAACTGAAGGCGCGCATCGAAGCGTCCGGCATCATCGAGAACGTCACCGTGTCGGGCAAGGCCGGCAGCAACTTCTCGCATGCTGTCACGCAGATCAGTCAGAATGTCGAACTGCACCAAACCGTGATCGGTTCCAGCTTCACCATGAGCGGCGAGCAGGACGTCATCCGCACGGCCTACGCCTTCTTCGAGGCGGCCAATAATCTGCCCACCGGTACGGTCGGCTTCAAGACCACCGGTTACGAGCACGTCTTTTCCCACCCGGGAATCGAGGCCGCACTGGCCGCGCTGGCGCACAATCGCCAGCTGTTCAACGGCAGCGGGGCGCAAGAAGGTTTGCTGGCCAGGGAGGCGCGGCTGATCGGCATCAAGGAGCGCCTGGCCAATCTGGAGCACACCATGCGCCGCTACGGCTGCACCCTGGACAGCGCCACGCAGGAACGCCAGCGCCAGATCCAGGCCGACCTGGATGCCTGCAATGAGCTGCGCAACCGTTTCAACCAGTCGCCCACCACGCCGCTGGAAAATCCGTACCTGCCGGCGGCCGCCTATGGCTGGCCCTCGATCCAGTACGAGACCCGGCAAAGCAAGCGCCTGGGCGGCGGCGGCGGCCAGCCCTACCACGATGTGACGACCACCGACTTTCTCGACCGTGGCATGCGGGTCAGCCATATCCGCCTGCGCGGCGGCGCCTATGTCGACCTGATCGAGATCACTTACAAGGACGCCAGCGGACAAACCTGCAAATTCACCCACGGCCAGGAGCAGGGCAACCAGGTCGAGAATATTGCGCTGGGCGACGCCGACTACATCACGGAGATTGCCGTGCCGAGCAGCGAAGGCAATATCTATATCGACTATATCCGCATCAAGACCAATAACTTCCCCCAAGGCGTGGGGGTGGGCGGCAATGACCGCAACCTGGAGCCGATCTTCTCCTATGACGACCGCAACCAGCACATCTTCGTCGGCCTGGTGGGCCGCTGCGAGCGCTGGAACGACGCGGTCAGCGCGCTCTTCCTGCAGATCAAGGGCGTGAGCTGGATGTAAGGTGCAGGCGGCCCGGCGGCGGGCCGCCGCTTGAGACAGAGGAGAAAAAATGAACTTCCCCAACGCATACACAATGAACGGCAAAACCTACGATATGGACGATTTGGCCTTCGTCGGCAAAGGCAGGAATTGCTTTGAATTCGCGTACAACCTGAATTTCAGCGCCCATGAGAAGGACTTCCTGTTCGATTCAGGCGCCGATAACGCATCTGGCTATATCAAGCACAACCTGATTCCCGATTACTACAACGGCAAAATATTCGCGTGCGACGATCCGGCGGCGTTTCAGCCGCTCGACATTGTTATCATCGCCCGTACCAATCACTATGTGGAAGACAAGCCGCTGGTACAGTCCCACCAACTGATTTGCCTGCAAAACCGGAATTTCGACGCCGTTCATTTTGCCGGCATCAATAATGTGTCTACCTTGAAGAATAATGTGGTAATGAACACCTATACCATTCCCGCATCGGGCGTGCAGCTGTTTTCCGTCCCGATCGGCAATACCTGGACGGTGGGTGCGCATCTCAGCGACTTCCTGCAAACGGGAGGTTTGCCTCTGCATGTGTTTCGCTTGCCCGCGGCCGGGGCGTTTCCCTTTGCGCAGGCCAATCATTGGATCTCGCCCAAGCCCAGGCAATAGCGGACCCCGGCCGGCCCGTGCTTTAGGCGGGCTTGGCCACCATCAGGTAGAACACCGCCAGGAAGGCGGCCAGCGCGGGCACGCCGAGCGCAATCCAGCAGCGGAAGTAAGGCCAGAAGCGCGGCGGCAAGGGGGCGTGTTCGCGCGCGGCGGCCAGCGCCAGGTCGCGCAGACGCATCTGAATCCACACCACGGGCAGCCAGCACAACAGGGCCAGCAGGAACAGGCCGATCGACCAGAGCAGCCAGCGGCTGTGCAGGGGATAGCCCGCCAGATGCGCCAGGTAAAAGCCGCTGGCTGGCTGGAACAGCATGGTAAGGCCGGTAAACAGCCAGTCGGTCATGACGAGGATGCGGCTGACGACGGCAATCGCCGCCACATCCCGGCTCAGCACCGTCAGCAGCAAGTACCAGGCCGAGCCGATGCCGGTGCCGAACAGCAGGGTGGCCGACAGGATGTGCAGCCATTTCAGCAGCAGGTAGTCCATCATTTTTTCTCCAGCTGGTACAGCAACACCAACAGCGCCAGGATGGGCAGGTTCTTGCTCAGCGGCCCGTAGGGGTGGAACAGGAATTCGGGCAGGCGCAGCAGGATCACCAGGCTGTAGAAGACGATCAGCCCCGCCTGCGCCAGCCAGAGCCGGGGACGCCAGCGGCGCGGCAGCGCCAGGCAGGCCAGGCCGAACAGCAGGTCGAGCGCCGCCGCGCCGTACAGCAGCAGCGGCGCCAGTGCCGCCGGCACGCCGCTACGCTCCAGCAGCGCATAGCTGGCGGCGGCCGGGTAGAGCCAGGCCGACACGATGGCGGTCCAGATCCACAGCAGAGCCAGGGACAGGCGCAGCAGCGGCAGCAGCCAGTCGAGCTGGGCGTCGCGCCGCGCCTGGTACGGCTGCGCGATGAAGCTGCGCACCGGCCGTGGCGGCCGGCCCAGCAGACATGCCAGCGGCGCCGGATCGGCGCAATTGCCGCGTTCCAGCATGCGCAAGGCTTCGGGGTCGAGCAGGCTGCCCGGCAGCAGGGCCGCGCCGCGCGCCAATGCATGCGCCAGCGGCGTGGGCAGGCGCAGCACAGGCTGCCGGCCCAGTCCCATGGCTTGGCGCAGCTGTGCCAGATAGGCCGGGAACGGCATCGGTTGCGGGCCGGCCAGGGCCAGGCGCGGCGGCACCTCCTGCGCCGGCGGCAGCTCGAGCAGGGCGCAGACGGCGGCGGCCACATCGTCGATGTGCACGGGCTGCACCAGTTGCGCGGCGGTGCCGAAGCGCACGGCGCAGGGCAGGGTGGCCAGCATGCGGAATTGGCGGGCGCTGGCGCCGTCGGCGCCGTACACCAGCGAGGGTTGCAGGATGCAGGCGCGCAGCGGCAGGCGCGCCAGGCAATCGTCGCCCGCTTTCTTGCTGCGGTGATAGGCGCTTTGCGCGCCGGCATCCGCGCCCAGGGCGGAAACGTGCAGCACCAGCGCCACGCCTTCATCGGCGCAGGCGGCGAACAGGGCGCAAGGGGCGTCGCGGTGCAGGGCGGCGAAGCGCTGCGCGCCATGCTCGCGGAAGATGCCGACGGTATTGATGACGGCGTCGATGCCTTTCAGGCGCGCCGCCCATACGGCTTTTTCGGTATCGTGGGCAAAGTCGGCGGCGATAAAGCCGATGCGCGGGTCGCTGCAGGCGCGCCGCCCCGCCGCCAGCACGCGGTGGCCTTTGTCCAGCAAGGCTTGCGCGAGATGGGCGCCGATGAAGCCGGTGGCGCCGGTCAGCAGGACGACCATTTTCACTTCCTCCTCCGTTGGACATTACACGAAAAAGGAAAATCGCCATGGACTCCTGGAATACCACACTCAAACAGGCGGCGCTGCCCGGCGCGCTGGCCAGCCTGGCATCGGCCGCGGCGCTGGCCCTATGCGGCCGGCGCGAAAGCGGCAGCATGTTTGCCGGCGTAAACGCCATCAGCCACTGGCTGTGGGGCGACCAGGCCGTGCGCCAGGACCGGCCTACGCTCAAGCACACGCTGGCCGGCTATCTGATCCACCACGCCAGTTCCATGTTTTGGGCCGCGCTGTTCGAGCGCAGCTGCAAGGCGCAGCTGGCAAAGCAGCAGGCGGCGCGCACGCTGGCGCTGGCCGGCGCCGCCACCGCGGTGGCCTGCGTCACCGATTTCCAGTTGACGCCGCCGCGCCTGCGGCCCGGTTTCGAACAGCGCTTGTCGCGTCCTTCGCTGGCGCTGGTGTACGGCGCCTTCTGCGTCGGCCTGGCGGCAGGCGCCCTGTTGAACCGGCGCTAGCAGCGTCCCCGGCGGCGCGCCGCGGCTTGGCATTTGCCGCCGGGCGGACTAGCATGAATTGACAAGTTTTTTTTGCGCCGGTGCGCGGATGGAGATGACCATGGCGATGCATGACTACAGCAATCAGCGGCGCGATGTGCACACCGCGGCGTCCATCGATCACGGCCTGGCGGTGCAGGCCATCGCCGGACCGGCGGCGGCATTGCTGTACCTGCAGCAGCAGCGCGTGCCGTCCGCCATCATCAAGCGCGTGCTGGCCAGCCCGAACGGGCGGCGCCAATTGGGGGCCATCAACAGCGGGCCTTTTCCGCCGCTCTTTTAGCATTGCTGCGCCGTATCGTAAGCGCCTCGCGCCGGGTGCGCTGTTACGATGGTCTTCGTCTTTTTCCCTTCCTGCGAGAAGAATACGATGAGCCAGTTCGAGTATCCGCGGCCGCAGCTCGTGCGCGATGCGTGGCAGTCGCTGAACGGCGCCTGGGAGTTTGAATTCGATCCCGAACGGCGCTACCGCCTGCCCAGCGATCCGATCCCGTGGTCGCGCCGCATCGCGGTGCCGTTCGCGCCCGAGTGCAGCCTGAGCGGCATCGGCGATACCGGCTACCATCCCATCTGCTGGTACCGGCGCCGCTTCACGCTGGCGCACCGCGGCGAGCGCACCATGCTGCACTTCGGCGCCGTCGATTATTGCGCCAGGGTGTGGCTCAACGGCCATCTGGTGGCCGAGCATGAGGGCGGCCATACCGCGTTTGCCGCCGACGTCACGGATGTGCTGCTGGCCGGTGCCGAGCAGGTGCTGGTGGTGCAGGCCGAGGACGATCCGGCCGATCTGGCCAAGCCGCGCGGCAAGCAGGATTGGCAACTGGAACCGCACTCGATCTGGTACCCGCGCACCAGCGGCATCTGGCAGACGGTGTGGCTGGAACCGCTGGCCGACACCTATCTGGCGCGGCTGCGCTGGACCCCGATTTTCGAAGGCTATGAACTGGGGTGCGAAGTGCTGGCCGGCGGCGCGGTGCGCCAGGATCTGACCGTGGAGGTGAAGATCCGGCATGGCGACAAGCTGCTGGCCGCCGACCGCTATCTGCTGGTGGGACAGGAGGCCAACCGCAAGATCGTGCTGTCCGATCCCGGCATCGACGATTCGCGCAATGAGCTGCTGTGGAGTCCGGAGCGTCCCATCCTGCTCGACGCCGAACTGACGCTGTATGGCGGCGGCAAGGTACTGGACCGGGTGCGCTCCTACACGGCGCTGCGCTCGGCCGCCATCAACCGCGACCGCTTCATGCTCAACGGCCGGCCCTATCCCTTGCGCCTGGTGCTGGACCAGGGTTACTGGCCGCACAGCCTGATGACCGCGCCCAGCGACGACGCCTTGCGCACCGATGTGGAACTGACCAAGGCCATGGGCTTCAACGGCGTGCGCAAGCACCAGAAGATCGAAGATCCGCGCTATCTGTACTGGGCCGACCGTCTGGGCCTGCTGGTGTGGGAAGAGATGCCGTCCGCCTATGCCTTCAGCGCGCGCGCCATGACGCGCCTGCTGAAGGAATGGACCGAGGCCATCGAGCGCGACTACAGTCACCCCTGCATCATCGTCTGGGTGCCGTTCAACGAATCCTGGGGCGTGCCGAACCTGACGGCGATCCAGGCCCACCGCAACGCGGTCGAGGCGCTCTACCACCTGACCCGCATGCTCGATTCGACCCGGCCTGTGATCGGCAACGACGGCTGGGAAGCTTCGGCCACCGACATCCTCGGCATCCACGACTACGATGCCGATCCGGAACGCCTGCGCCAGCGCTATGAGGTGAGCGATCCGGTGCGCACGCTGTTCGACCAGCGCCGGCCGGGCGGGCGGCTGCTGACCTTGGACGGTTTTCCGCATCGCGGCCAGCCGGTCGTGCTGACCGAATTCGGCGGCATCGCCTTCGATCCCCAGGTTGGCGACGCGCCAACCTGGGGCTATGCCCGCGTCAGCACGGCGCCCGGCTTGCTGCAGCAATACCGCAACCTGCTCAAGGTGGTCAACGAAACCCTGATGTTCAGCGGCTTTTGCTATACCCAGTTCGCCGATACCTTCCAGGAAGTGAACGGCTTGCTGCAGGCCGACCGCACGCCCAAGCTGCCGCTGGCCCAGATCAGCGCGGCCACGCGCAATGTCCCGCAGTGAGCGGAGAATCCGATGCCGCCGTCCAGCGCACCCTTTACCTCGTTCTGGCAGGCCGGCTATGAAGGCGCCGACCATGTCAACCACGCCGGGCAGGCGCTGGACATGAACCGCGCCACCGGCCACCTGCAGCGCGCCCACGCCGACTACGCCATGCTGGCCCAGTTCGGCATCCGCACGGTGCGCGAATCGATCGGCTGGCGCCTGGTGGAGCAGGGCGGCCAATTCGACTTCAGCCTGCTGCTGCCGCGCCTGGAAGCGGCGCGCATGTGGGGACTGCAGCAATGCTGGACTTTCTGCCATTACGGCTGGCCGGCCGACGTGGATATTTTCGGTCCCGACTTCGTGCCGCGCTTTGCGCGCTTTTGCCGCGCCGCCGCCCGTTTTCTGGCGCGCTATCTGGGCGAGGAACCGGTTTATTCCCCGGTCAACGAGATCTCGTTTACCGCCTGGGGCTTGTCGGTGCACATGTTCCATTGCCGGAATATGTACCACGAACAGGCGGGCGCACTGGGCAAGCGCCAGCTGGTGCGCGCCAGCATCGCCGGCTGCGACGCCATCCGCGAGGTGGCGCCCGGCGCGCGCTTCCTGCAATGCGATCCGCTGATCCACGTCATCGCCCCGGACGACCGGCCCGACTGGGCGGTGCAGGCGGCCGGCTGGACCGCTTCCCAGTTCGAAGCCTGGGACATGCTGTGCGGCCGCGTCGAACCCGAGCTGGGCGGGCAGCCGCGCTACCTCGATCTGGTGGGCGGCAACTACTACCACAGCAACCAGTGGGAAAGCGGCAGCAATCTGCGGCTGTGGTGGCATCTGGCCGATCCGCGCCGCCGTCCGCTGCACCAGATCCTGCTCGATCTGCAGCGGCGCTATGACCGTCCCGTGCTGCTGGCCGAAACCAGCCACGTGGGCAGCGGGCGCGGCGCCTGGATCGCCGAGATGGCGCAGCAGGCCGCGCTGGCGCGCCAGCATGGCGCCGCGCTCAACGGCGTCTGCCTGTACCCCGCGATCGACCGTCCCGACTGGGACAACGCCGACCATTGGCACCGCAGCGGCCTGTGGGATGTCGCCCCGGACGGCGAGCGCCTGTTATGCGCGCCGTACGCCGCCGCGCTGCGTGCAGCAATACGCCTGACAGACCGTCTGTGCGGCGAACTTGAGGAGAACTCCATGCCAACCCTGATTGTGTTTTGCCACCTGCGCTGGGACTTCGTCTATCAGCGGCCGCAGCATCTGATGACGCGGCTAGCGCAGCACTACCACGTGCTCTTTGTCGAAGAACCCGTGTATGAGACCGGGGCGCCGCGCATGGTGTGCTCGCAGCCGGCGCCCAATGTCACGGTGTGCCAGCCGCATACCCCGGTGGCCGCGCCCGGCTTTCATGACGAGCAGATTCCCATGTTGCGGCCGCTCATCGCGGCCCTGGCGCCGGACGGCGGCGAGGTGCTGGCCTGGTTTTACACGCCGATGGCCTTGCCGCTGCTGCAAGCCCTGCGTCCCTCCCTGGTGGTCTACGACTGCATGGATGAGCTGAGCGCTTTCGCCAATGCGCCGCGCCAGCTGCTGCAGCGCGAAGCGGCCTTGCTGAACGTGGCCGATCTGGTGTTTACCGGCGGTCCCAGCCTGTACGAGGCCAAGCGCGCGCGCCACGCCAGCGCCCACTGCTTCCCGTCCAGCGTCGACGCCGTGCATTTCGAGCAGGCGCTGGACCGCGGCAACAGCCATCCGCTGCACCAGCAATTGCCGCGGCCGCGCCTGGGTTTTTACGGCGTGATCGACGAGCGCTTCGATGCCGCCCTGATCGCGGTGCTGGCCGACGCCCATCCCGAGTGGCAGATCGTGCTGGTCGGCCCCATCGTGAAAATCGATCCAGCCGCGCTGCCGCAGCGGCAGAATGTGCATTACCTCGGCCAGCAGCCCTACCAGGCCTTGCCGCATTTCCTGGCCGGCTGGGACGTCTGCCTGCTGCCGTTTGCGCTGAACGAGGCCACCCGCTTCATCAGCCCGACCAAGGTGCTGGAATATATGGCGGCGCGGCTGCCCATCGTCAGCACCGCCATCCGCGATGTCGAACAGCCCTTCGGCGGCCTGGTCGCCATCGGCCATAGCCATGCGGAATTCCTCAGCCACTGCGAGGCGGCGCTGGCGCAGGATGCGGCGCAGCGCGCCGACATGGCGGCGCGCATGGGTGAAGTGGTGGCCGCCACCTCCTGGGAAAGCACGGTGGCGCGCATGGTGGCACTGATGGCGGCCCCGCCGCCGCGCGCGCATGGCGTGGCCGCGCCGCAGGCGGAGCGCGAACCGGATGCGCCGGCCAAGGGCGGCGAGGGCGCCAGCGTCAACCCGCTGCGGCCGCAGGCGCCGCCGCGCTTTGCCAGCATCGTGATCGGCGCCGGGCCGACCGGCTTGTCGGCCGCCTACCATGCGGGGCCGGGCAATCTGCTGTTGGAGCGCAATGCCACGGTGGGCGGCTGGTGCCGCTCCGTCGAGCAGGACGGCTTCACCTTCGACCATGCCGGCCATATCATGTTTTCCAATGACCCTTATGTGCTCAAGCTGTACGATGTGCTGCTGGGCGAGAACCAGCATTGGCAGATGCGCGAGGCCTGGATCTACAGCAAGCAGGTGTATACGCGCTATCCCTTCCAGGGCGCGCTGTACGGCTTGCCACCCGAAGTGGTCAAGGAGTGCATCCTCGGCGCCATCGAGGCGCGCTACGGCCAGGCCGGCGCGCCGGCCTGCGGGCTGGCTGATGACGTGGAGGATTGCTGCGCCGACGGCGCCGTGGCGGCGGCCGGCGCGAACACCCCGGCGCGCGCCGGCGAGAGCCAGAATTTTGAGCAGTTCATCTACCAGGTCTGGGGCAAGGGCATCGCCCGCCATTTCGCCATTCCCTACAACCGCAAGCTGTGGACCGTGCCACTCGATGAGATGGAAACGTCCTGGCTGGGCGGGCGCGTGCCCCTGCCGGAATTGAGCGACATCATCGATGGGGCGCTGCGTCCGGTGTCGCGCCCCATGGGACCGAACGCCCGCTTCGGCTATCCGCGCCGCGGCGGCTTCCAGGCGCTGATGAACGGCTTCCTGCCGCATCTCCGCGGCCAGCTGGAAATGAACGCGGAGGTGGCGCAGGTGCTGCCGCTTGAGCATATAGTGGCGCTGGCCGACGGGCGCCGCTTCCGCTACGGCCAGCTGGCCAGCACCATGCCGCTGCCGCAGCTGGTACGCCTGATCGGCGAGGCCGCGCCGCCCGGCGTGCAGCTGGCCGCGCGCGGCCTGCGCCATGTCTCGGTGCGCTGCGTGAACCTGGGCGTGCGGCGCGCCGATGTGAGCGACAAGCACTGGATCTACTACCCGGAAGACACCATCTTCCACCGCATCTTCGTGCAGAGCAACGCCAGCCGCGAATGCAGCCCGCCCGGCACCTTCGGCTTTACCTGCGAGATTTCCTATTCGCCCAGCAAGCCCTTGCCGCTGGAGGGCGAAGCGCTGGTGCGGCGCTGCATCGACGACGCCATCCGCGTCGGCTTCATCCGCGCCGACGATGACGTGGTGCTGAGCAACCAGCTCGACCTGCCCGTGGCGTATGTGGTGTACGACCACCGCCGCGCGCGCAATGTGGACATCGTGCGCGACTGGCTGGCGCGGCACGACATCCTGCTGGCGGGACGCTACAGCGAATGGGAGTACTACAACTCCGACCATGCTTTCCTGGCCGGCAAACGCGTCGCCGAACAGATGGCGGCGCGCGGCGGCGGACCGGTGCAGGCAGCGGCCGGCGAGATGTGAGGCCGTCATGGCAACGCGCCTGGCCAGCTATCCCAGCCTGCGGGACAAATGCGTTTTCGTGACCGGCGGCGCCACCGGCATCGGGGCGGAACTGGTGTCGGCCTTTGCGCGCCAGGGCGCGCGGGTCGCTTTCGTGGACGTGGCGCAGGCCGCCGGCGAGGAACTGGTGCGGCGCCTGGCGTGCGAGGGCGGCGCGCCGCCCTTGTTCCTGGGCTGCGACCTGGGCGATTTGGCGGCGCTGGCCGGCGCCATGGACGCGGTGGCGGCGCAGCTGGGCGCTATCGAAGTGCTGGTCAATAACGCCGCCAACGACCAGCGCCACACGCTGGCGCAGTTGCAGCCGGACGACTGGGACCGCCTGCTGGCGCTCAATCTGCGCCCCATGTTCTTCGCCTGCCAGGCCGTGGCGCCGGCCATGCGCCGCCATGGCGCGGGCGTCATCGTCAATCTCAGTTCGATCTGCTGGCATATCAAAAGCGCCGGCTATCCGGCTTACGCCAGCGCCAAGGCGGCGGTGCACGGCCTGACGCGCGGCCTGGCGCGCGAGCTGGGCGCGGACGGCATCCGCATCGTGACGGTGTCGCCGGGCTGGGTGATGACGGAGCGCCAGCTGGCCCTATGGGTCGATGCGGCGGCGGTGGAGGAGATCCGGCGCAGCCAATGCCTGCGCGGCAGGTTGAATCCGGCCGACGTCGCGGCCATGGTGCTGTTCCTGGCCGCCGACGATGGCGCCATGTGCACGGCGCAGGAATACATCGTGGACGCGGGCTGGAGTTGAGATGGACGGCGGCGGAGGCGCATCATGGTAGCGGCCTTGCTCGGCATCGACTGGGGCACGAGCAACCGGCGCGCCTGGCTGGTCGGCGCGGGCGGCGTCTGCCTGCGCCGTTATGCGGACGAGGAGGGCGCACTGGCGGCGCGCGGCCGTTATGCGGCCTCGCTGCAGGCGCTATGCCGCGCCATGCAGGTTGCCGACGGCACGCCCATCGTCATGTCGGGCGCGATCGGCAGCGCCCAGGGCTGGCAGGAGGTGGCTTACCTCGATTGCAGCGTGCCGCTGGAGCGTCTGCCGCAGTCGCTGGTGCCGCTGCGGGACGGACCGGCCGCCTGCTTCCTGGTGCCGGGCTATTGCCAGCTGGCCGGCGGCGAGGCCGATGTGATGCGCGGCGAGGAAACGCAGCTGCTGGGCGCCCTGGCCCTGGGCCATGGCGACGGCTGGTACGTGCTGCCCGGCACGCACAGCAAATGGGTGCTGCTGGGCGACGGCTGCGTGCGGCATCTGGTGTCTTATCTGACGGGCGAACTGTTTGCGTTGCTGCGCCAGGGCGGCACGCTGGCCCCGCTGATGATGGGCGGCCACAGCGGCCAGGGCTTGCTGGCCGGGGCGCTGCGCGCGACCCAAAAGCCCGTACTCACGCAAGCCCTGTTCGCGGCGCGCGCGCGCGCGGTGGCCGGCCTGGCAGACCCGCAGCAGACCTACTCCTATGTCAGCGGTCTGCTGGTGGGGACGGAATTTGCGGCGCGGCCGCAGATGGACAAGCACTGCCTGCAGCTGCTGGGCGCGCCGGAACTGTGCGCCACCTATGCCAGCGTGGGCGCGGCGCTGGGCTTCAATTGCAGCTGGATCGATGCCGCGCAAGCGCATTGCGCCGCGCTGGGACGTTTTCTGGAGCAGATGTGATGGATATCCGCGATTGCTATCCCCCCTTGATCGCCATCTTGCGCGGCTTGCCGGCGGCCCAGGCGCGTGAAGTGGGGGACGTTTTGTTCGATGCCGGCTTCGCCGTGCTGGAAGTGCCGCTCAACCGCCCGCAAGCGCTGGAGTCCATCCGCATCCTGCAATCCATGCGCCCCGCTCATGCGCTGATCGGCGGCGGCACCGTGCTCAATGCGGCCGATGCCGACGCGCTGCACGCGGCGGGCGGCGCACTGATGGTGGCGCCCAATGTCAACCCCGCCGTGCTGGCGCGCTGCCGCGAGCTGGGTCTGCAGGCCATGCCGGGCGTTGCCACGCCGACCGAGGCGTTGGCCGCGCTGGAGGCCGGCGCCGCCGCGCTGAAATGGTTTCCCGCCGAGAGCCTGGGCCAGGCCGGACTGAAGTCGGTGCTGACCGTGCTGCCGCCGGACACCCAGGTCTGGCCGGTGGGCGGCGTCGGATTGGACAATGCGGCGCGGTGGCGCCAGGCCGGCGCCGCCGGCTTGGGCATCGGCGGCCAGCTGTACCAGCCTGGCATGCAGATGGCCGTCCTGCAAGCCCGCGCGCGCGCCTTCATCGCAGCCTGGGAGGGGCAATGAAGCTGGCGGTCGACGCCCGCAATGCGCTAGGCGAATGCATTCTTTGGTGCGGGCGCAGCGGCCGCCTGCTGTGGACCGATATCCTGGGGCGCGAACTGTGGGCCTACGCGCCGGCCAGCGGTTTGCTGCGGCAATGGCCGATGCCGGCGCGCTTAGCTTGCTTTGCCCTGACGGAAGATCCGCAGCGCCTGCTGTTGGGGCTGGAGCACGGCCTGGCCTGGTTCGACTGGGCCAGCGGCGCGGTCGCGCCCATTATGCCGGTGGAGGCGGAACTGGGCACCACCCGCCTGAACGACGGCCGCTGCGACCGCCAGGGCCGCTTCGTGTTCGGCACGCTGAACGAAGCCAGTCCGCGCGAGGCCATCGGCAGCTTTTACCGGCTTGGCCCTGACCTGCAGCTGGAGAAGCTGCCCTTGCCGCCCGTGGCCATCGCCAACAGCATCTGCTTCAGTCCCGGCGGCGACACCATGTACTACTGCGACTCGCTGTGCGGCGTCATTTGTTGCTGCGACTACGGCCGACAGCCGGCCAATCCGCGCGTTTTCACCCGGCTAAATGCGGAGGCGGGCGAACCGGATGGCTCCATCACCGACGCCGCCGGCTATCTGTGGAACGCGGAATGGGGCGCCGCGCGCGTGGTGCGCTATGCGCCGGACGGCAGCGTGGAGCGGACCTTGCCCCTGCCGGTCAGCCAGCCCACCTGTCCCGCCTTCGGCGGGCCGGACCTGGACACGCTCTACGTCAGCAGCGCGGCCACCGGCTTGCTGGCTCCCGAGCCGCAGGCCGGTGGCGTCTTCGCCGGCACGCCGGGCGACGTGCGCGGGTTGCCCGAGCCGCTTTTTGTGCTGGCCCGGACCTGGCGCTAGGCCGCGCCGCCGTCAGCCCAGCCGGATCGACAGTTCGACGTCCTCGGCGAACGGCGTGGACAGATAGCCGCTGGCCGGCGCGCGCACACGCTCCAGGTAGGCGGGACTGTCGTCGGCGTTGTCGGCGACGATGAGCGCGCCCGGACGCAAGCGGCTTTCCACCAGATCCAGGATATCCGGATACAGCGCCTTGGCGCCGTCGAGCAGCAGCAGGTCGATCTTTTCTGGCAGGTCGCGGCCCAGGGTTTGCAGCGCGTCGCCGGCGCGGATTTCCACCAGATCATCCAGCCCGCCCGCCTGCAGATTCTCCCGCGCCCGCGCCACCTTGGATGGCTCGAATTCGCTGGTGATCAGCAAGCCGCCGCCGTTGTCGCGCAGGGCGGCGGCCAGGTGCAGGGTGGAGATGCCGAAGGAGGTGCCGAATTCCACCACCACATGGGCGCGCATGCTGCGCGCCAGCATATACAGCAGGCTGCCGGTGGCGCGCGACACCGGCAGCGCGGCGTCTTTCAGCCGGCCGTACAAATCGGCATAGTCGGTTTTACTCTGCATCATGCGCTGCAACTGCGCCTCGGAGAGTTCCGCCACGGCCGGAATGGCCATCGGATTCACGGTGTCGGCTTCCTCGAACAGGCGGTTCAGCAGCGTGGCCAGGGGAGCGGAGGTCAGGGTCGTCATAAGGGTATTTCCTTTTGTTTTGGGAGAGGTAATAATATGAAGAATCCTTCATGTTTCATATTCGCTTTCCGGAACCCCGCCATGACCGACCACGAAAACGCCCCGATCTCCTCGCGCAGAAAGCCGAAACAGGCCCGTTCCACGGAGCTGGTTGCGGCGATTCTGGAGGCGGCTATTCAGGTTTTGGCGAAAGAGGGTGTGCGGCGCTTCACCACCACGCGGGTGGCGGAACGCGCCGGCGTCAGTATCGGATCGGTGTACCAGTACTTCCCGAACAAGGCTTCCATCCTGTTCCGCCTGCAGAGCGACGAGTGGCGGGAAACCGGCGCCATGCTGTGGGATATTCTCGGCGATGCCGCCACGCCGCCGCTGGAAAGGCTGCGCCGCATGGTGCATGCCTTCATCCAGTCCGAATGCGACGAGGCGGCGGTGCGGCGCGCGCTGGATGATGCCGCGCCGCTGTACCGCGACGCGCCGGAAGCCAAGGCGGCGAAAGCCGAGGGCGAAGAGAATATCGCCCTGTTCATGCGCGAGCTGCTGCCGTCCGTGGACGAGGCGGAGCGCGCCGTCGCCACGGATATGATCGTCACCACGATGAGTGCGGTCGGCAAGCAGTTCTCGGAAACGCCGCGCACGGCGGAGGAAGTCGAAACCTATGCCGAGGCGATGAACGCCATGTTCCGCGCCTATCTCAAAAGTCTGGAGCCGGCGTGAATTATGGTAGAGTGACGGGCTTGAACAAATCGCCGCTAGCCGGCGATTTTTCATTTCCGGCCTACTGCAATATTGTCGATAATCCCATGAGTCACGAAGTCAAAACCATCAAGGAAATCTGTGCCCTGACGCTGCGCGTCTGGCGCGAGGCGGCGGCGCTCTTCATGAGCATCGAAGTCTGGCTGCTGATGCTGGTGGCGGTGTCCCTGGTGGCGGGCCTCTTCCTTGCCTTCATGGGAGAAGCCAGCAGCTTGCTGGCCTTCGGCTTCTCCTTCGCCTACCTGATCGCGCGCCCGGTGCTGCATGCAAAGGGCATCCTCAAGTGGCCCTTCATCTGAGCATTCCAGACCTCCTCTTGTAGAGTGGGATCAGCTTCGCCGGCGCTTTGCCGGCGCGCTGTTGCGTGCGCTTCTTGACAGTATTGTGACAAATGTCGCATACTCGCCATCATCGTCACAATTCAGGAAATTCCCATGGCTGTCCCCTCGACCACTGAACTCTGCGTGCTGAAAGCACTGTGGAAGCGCCACCCGCTCAGCGCGCGCGAGATCCATCTGGAAGTTGAGCGAGAACTTGGCTGGTCCTTCTCCTCGACCCGCAAGACGCTGGAGCGCATGCTGGAAAAGGAGATGGTGGAGCAGGAGGTGCGCCACGGCGTACAGGTCTACGCGGCGCGCCTGGAAAAAGTCGGCACCCTGGCCGCCTTCGCGCGCGACTTCGGCCGGCGCGTGATGGAAATGGATACGCCGCTGCCCGTGAATATGTTCACCGGCAGTAAGCTGGTGGATGCGCAGGAACTGGCGCAGCTGGAACAGATGCTGAACGCGTGGCCGGACGATGAGGAGCCGCAGCAGTGACTTCCTTCGACCTTGTGCTGCTGCGCTTCCTGCTGGCCAGCCTGGGCTGCCTGCTGGCGGGCCTGAGCGTGTGGGGACTGAGCGCGCTGCTGCGCCGCTATCTGCCCGCGCTGGCTGCCCAGCGCTCGATCTGGCTGCTGGGACAACTGACCGTGATCGGCACCTTTGTACTGATCCTGCTGCCGCACAGCGAGCGGGTACGCCTGCTGCTGCCGATCGAAGGCGCGACCGAGACGGTTTCGCATTACCTGGCGCCCGCCGCGCCGGCAGCCGTGCCGTCGCAGCCCGTGGCGCCGCTGACCCAGACGCAGCGCGATGAACGCCCCTGGCTGAATCTGGCCGCCTATGCCTGGCTGGCGGTCTATCTGCTTGGCCTGGTGTATACCTTGGGCCGCCTGCTGCATGGCCAGCGCATGCTGAACCGGCTTGCTGGCAGCGGCCATGGCTTGCCGGATTGCGCCGCGCACGCAGGCTTCGGCAGCGAGCTGGCGCGCGCCAACCGCGCCCAGGTCATCGAGGTGGATGCGCCGATCTCGCCCATGCTGCTGGGTCCCATGCGTCCACGCCTGCTGTTGCCGCGCCATTTGCGTGAATTCGATCCCATGCAGCAGCAGATGATCGTCGAGCACGAGCTGACGCATTTGCGCCGCCGCGACCTGCAGTGGATGACGCTGGGCCTCGTGCTGCAAACCCTGTTGTGGTTCAACCCCTTTATGCGTCTGCTGCGCGCCAGCTTGGGCTGGGCGCAGGAGCTGGGCTGCGACCGCGACGTGCTGCGCGGTCGTCCCGCGGCGCAGCGCAAGGTGTATGCCGCCGCGCTGCTGGCCCAGCTCAAGCTGCAAGCGCGTCCACCGGAAATGGCGCTGGCCTTCGGCAGCATCGACGCGGCCACGCTGGCCTCGCGCCTGGCCTTGATCCGCCAGCCGGGCAGCGTGTTGCGCAGCCGCTGGACGCGTTGGGCTGGCGTGGCCGCGCTGGCGGGGCTGGCAGCGGGCAACTTCGCCCTGCAATCTGCGCTGGCCGGCAATGTCGCGCCGGATCTGGCGGCGCTGAATACCATCCGCTGCATACAGCTGATGGATGCGGCCAGCGGCCGCGTGCTGCAGCGCGAAGGGCAGTGCGAAGCGCGCGTGACGCCTGCTTCCACCTTCAATATCGCCGTCAGCCTGATGGGCTATGACAGCGGTTTCCTGCGCGACGCGCATACGCCCGTGCTGCCGTTCAAGGAAGGTTATCCAGCCTGGATTCCCGAATGGCGCCAGGATCTCGACCCCACCGGCTGGATCAAGTACTCGTCCGTCTGGTATGCGCAGCAGGTGACGCGGCAGCTGGGCGCGGCGCGCTTCCAGCGCTATATCGAAGCCTTCGGCTACGGCAACCGCGACGTCTCCGGCGACGCCGGCGCGGACAATGGCCTGGGCTACGCCTGGATCAACTCCTCTCTCAAAATTTCGGGAGACGAGCAGATTGCCTTCCTGCGCCGCATGGCACGGCGTGAGCTGCCGTTGCAGCCGCAGGCCTATGAAATGAGCGCCCGCCTGCTGAAGCTGGCCTCCTTCTCCAACGGTTGGGAAGTGTATGGCAAGACCGGCACCGGCTACCCGGTCAAGGCCGACGGCAAGGAAGACAAGACGCGCGCCTACGGCTGGTTTGTGGGCTGGGCCGCCAAGGGCAGCCGCACGATCGTATTCGCCTATCTGGTTCAGGACCAGAAGGAGGAGGAAGGAGCAGCCGGCCCGCGCCTGCGCGCCGCCGTGCTGAATCAATTGCCAGCGCAGCTGGAAACGCTTTAAGCACATGTTTTAACGCACTAGAAAGGACCATATCTTGAAACTCCGTTCCTGCAAGACCTTCGCCCTCATGGCCGCCTGCCTGCTGCCCGCCAGCAGCTGGGCCGACGACCAGGCCGCGCAGATCCGCGCCATCGTCGATAGCGCCATCCGCCCCGTGATGGCAGAATTCGACGTTCCCGGCATGGCGGTCGCCGTGACCATCGGCGGCCAGCCGGTCTTCATCAACTACGGCCTGGCTTCGCGCGAGCAGAACACGCCGGTCACGGAGAACACCCTGTTCGAGCTGGGTTCCATCAGCAAGACCTTTACCGGCACACTGGGAGCTTACGCCCAGGCGCAGGGCAAGCTGTCCTTCGACGAGCACCCGGGAAAATACCTGCACGATCTGAAAGGCAGCGCGGTCGACAAGGCCAGCCTGCTGCACCTGGCCACCTATACCGCCGGCGGCCTGCCTTTGCAGTTCCCCGACAAATTCGACAGCAGGAACCAGGAAACGGCCTACTTCAAGCAGTGGAAGCCCGATGCCGCGCCCGGCGTGCAGCGCAACTATTCCAATCCCAGCATCGGCCTGTTCGGCCATGCCGTAGCGGCCGCGCTGAAGAGCGATTACGCCGACGCCATGGAAAAGCAGCTCCTGCCCAAGCTTGGTCTGCGCTCCACCTATATCCATGTGCCGGATGCGGCCAAGGCCAGCTATGCCTGGGGCTACAACAAGGACAACAAGCCGGTGCGCGTGAACCCCGGCGCCTTCGACGCTGAAGCCTACGGCATCAAATCGACGGCGGCCGATATGATCCGCTACCTGCAGGCCAATATCGATCCAAGCCAGCTGGATGCGGCGGCGCGGCGCGCGGTGGATGGCACCCACGTCGGCTATTTCGAAGCTGGCGCCATGGTGCAGGGTCTGGGATGGGAACAGTATCCCTATCCGGTGAGCCTGGAACGTCTGTTGGACGGCAATTCCAGCGCCATGGTGCGCGAAGCCAAGCCGGTCAAGCGCATTGCGTCGCCTGCCGTGGCGCCAGCCATGACCCTGTTCAACAAGACCGGTTCCACCGGCGGCTTTGGTGCATACGCGCTGTTCGTGCCGGGTAAAAAAATCGGCATCGTGATGCTGGCGAATAAGGTGTACCCGAATCCGGCCCGCATCAAGGCCGCGCATGCGATCCTGGAACAGCTCGCGCCGATGGCGAAATAAACTTCTTTGCGCCAGCGGGACTTAAACAGGTTCCCGCTCCGGCGCAAACTCGTTGCGGGCAGTGCGCGCTTGCGCCGTCAGCCATTGATGGAAGCGGCGCTTGTGCGGCTGCACCAGGGCTACGCCGCGCCCCGCCACGGCCGCTTCGATCGCGCCATTGGAATTGACAAACACCGTGCCGCTGGCGGCGTCGGCACCTGTCGCGCCGGCCGCGCGCAGCCATATGGCCCAGTCGGCGCGGTGCTCATCATGCCGTCCAGCAGCAGATTGACCAGACGGTTGGTGCTGTTGATGCGCACGTCCACCTCCGGCTCGCGCACCTCGAAATCGGCAAGGCGCGGCATCAGCCATTGCATGGCAAAGCCGCTGGTGCAGCTCAAGGTCACGATCATGCGATAAGTTAGAAATCCTAAAGCTGGAAAGCATTTATCGTTTGCGCGGTGCGGGGTGTCATGCTGAAATCATGTTAACAGAAAACACAGACCGACAGCGCTGGATGCGGCGCCGTCGGCATTCATGATGAAAGAGCGCCGATGAAACCGAGCGACTATGCCCGCCTGTTCCTGCTTGCCGCCATCTGGGGCGGCAGTTTCCTGTTCATGCGCATTGTCGCACCGGTGCTTGGCGCGCTGCCCACCGCCTTCTTCCGCGTGCTTTTGAGCTCCCTCGGCCTGGTCGTGATTTTGGCGGCCTTGCGCCAAAGCTGGGACTTCAAGAACAAGTTCGGCGCCGCGCTGGCGCTGGGCGTCATCAACTCCGGCGTGCCTTTCCTGATGTACGGCCTGGCCGCCAGCCTGCTGCCGGCCGGGTATTCCGCCATCTTCAACGCCACCACGCCGCTGATGGGTGTCGTGATCGGAGCGCTCTTCTTTGGCGAGGCGATCAGCGTCAGAAAGGGGCTGGGCGTCGCGGCCGGACTGGCCGGCGTGGCCTTGCTGGCGGCGGTGGGGCCGATTGCCTTCAGCGCCGCGATCTTGCTGGGCGCCTTGGCCTGCCTGGTGGCGACAGCCTGCTACGGCATGGCGGGCTTCCTGACCAAGCGCTGGATTACCGAGCGTGGCGGACTCGATCCGAAGCTGGTCGCCTGCGGCAGCCAACTGGGCGCCTGCCTGGTTCTGATGCCTTTCTTCGGCGTCTCGGCCGCCTTCTCGCCGCCAGCCAGCTGGGGCGGCGACATGGTCTGGCTGGCGCTGGCGGCGCTGGGCCTGATCTGTACCGCCTGGGCCTATATCATCTACTTCCGGCTCATCGCCGACATCGGTCCATTGCGCTCGCTGACGGTGACTTTCCTGATTCCGCCATTCGGCGTGCTGTGGGGCGTGCTGTTCCTGGGCGAGCAGATCTCGTGGGCGCATCTGGGCGGCGGCAGTCTGATTGCGCTGGCCCTGTGGCTGGTGCTGGGACAGGGTGCGCAGCCGGCCGCCGTGCCAGGACGGACGCCGGTACGGTGAGCTGCAGCTGCGGCCTGCCTATGCCGGCTGCGGGCCTTGCACCAGCGCGCCGGTCGTCGCCAGGCGCCGCTGCATCAAATCCAGCAAGGCGCGGATTTTTGCGCTGACATAGTGGCGGCTGGTGTAGGCCGCCAGCAGATCCAGCGGCGCGGGACGCAGCTCCAGTGGCACGCGCAGCAAGCGGCCGTCCGCCAGCGCCGCCTGGCAGGCCGTTTCGGCCAAAATCGCAAAGCCCAGTCCTTGCAGCGCCGCGTTGCCCGCCATTTCTCCGCTGTTGACGCGGTAACGGCTTTTGACGGCGAGCTTGCGCAGGCCCCCCTGGCCATCCTCAAACTGCCACGGCTGTCCTTTCAGGGCGCTGAGTGTGGTGATGCAGGGCAGCTCCTTGAGCTGCTGCGTGGTAGTCGGAAGGCCGTATTGCGCTACCAGCTGCGGCGCGGCTACGACCGCACTGGGCAGGCGGGCCAAGGACCGTAGGATCAAGCTGCTGTCGTCGAGCTGCCCACGGCTGACGACAATGGCCAGGTCGATATCTCCGCGCAGCGCATCCACGCCGCTCAAGCTGGTATCGCAACTGATGTCGATATGCGGATGCAGGCTGGCAAATTCCGCCACCACGGCACCCAGCAGGCGCGGTCCCATCTCGCTGGGCAGGCAAAGCTTGAGCGGGCCGCGCAACTCGCTTTGCTGCTGGCTCAATTCGGCGGCGGTCAGTTCCAGCGTATCGAGCATGGGACTGGCGCGCTGGTGCAGCAGCCTGCCCGCTTCGGTCATGCGCAGCTGGCGCGTGCTGCGTTCCAGCAGGCGCGCGCCGAGACTGGCCTCCAGTTGCGCCACATGGCGGCTGACGTTCGATGCAGGTAGATCCAGCTTGCGCGCCGCGCCGGCAAAACTGCCCTGATCGACCACGGTCACAAAGACCCGCACCGTATTCAAATCGAGCTTCGCGCGCATCATCATCCCATTTTTGGTAATAAAGAATGCCAGTTTTGCATATTAATGCCATTTAAGGTCGTAATTTATGATCCGGGCCTGCACATTTTTTCAAGGAGAGGCAAATGGATATTGCAATTCTGGGCGCTGGCGTAGCCGGCGCGAGCGCTGCGCTGATGCTGTCGCGGCAAGGCCACCGGGTCCGCGTGTATGAGCGCAGGCCTGGCCCGGCGACCATGGGGGCCGGTGTGGTGCTGTGGCCGAACGCCAGCTTTGTATTGGCGGAATTGGGACTGCTGCCAAGGGTGGCGGCGCTGGGCGGCCGCTTGAACCGCATGTATCGCAGCGACCAGGCAGGCATGTCCCTGGGTCACGTCGATATCGAACCACTGGCGCAGTTGATGGGCTATCCGGCCTACGCAATTCTGCGCCATGATTTGCAGGCGCTGTTGCTGGAACAATTGGCCGCGCGCGGGATCGAGGTGGCTTATGGCTGCGATGCCGTGCGGATCGAGGACGGCGCCAATGGCCGGGCTACGGTGCACTTTGCCAATGGCCAGAGCACTTGCCCCGATCTGGTGATCGGCGCCGATGGCCGTAAAAATTCGGTGGCCCGGCTGTATGTGGCTGGCGAGAATGCGCCCGTGTACCAGGGCTTTGTGAACTGGATTGGCGTGGCCGAAGCCAGCTCGCCCCTGGTCGATGAAATCGCCGTTTTCGACTATTGGGGGCAGGGCGAACGCTTTGGCTGCGTGACCGTGAACCGGAACAAGGTGTATTGGGCCGGGGCGCAGGTGCAGGCCGTGGCGGAGGAGGATGGTCCTATTGCGCGCGAGTTTGTCGAGCAGTGTTTTCAGGCTTGGCCATCGCAGGTGGGCAGGATTATCCGCAGCACGCCGGCAAATGGCATCCGCAAAATCCATGTGTACGACCATGATCCGCTGCCGGTCTGGCACCGCGGCACGGTGCTGCTGATCGGCGACGCCGCCCACGCTCCCTTGCCGACCTCGGGCCAGGGCGCCTGCCAGGCGCTGGAAGATGCCTGGCACCTGGCGGCATACCTGCCGGCCACGCAAGACGATCTGGCATCGGCGTTGGCAGTGTTCACCCAGGCGCGCAGCGCCAAGACCGCTGCGATTACCAACCAGGGCCGCGTCTTTGCGCGCGCCCTGTTCGACACCGATGCCGAGGCTTGCCGTCTCCGCAACGAAAGGGCGGGCAAAGAGCTGGGCGACGCGGGGGCGTTGGCCGCCGCCTGGGGCGCGGGTTTGCCGCTGGCGGCGTTGGGTGGGCAGGCTAGCGGCTAGCGCAACACGCGCAGTGGCAAGGAGCTATAAAATAGCGGCCGACACAGACTCAGAGGCCGCACTTGGTTCAAGCACAGCAAGGTTTTCTTTTGACCCGCCATTGGCGCGATACGTCCGCCGGCACGCAGGTCGAGTTCTGGCTAGCTACAGACCAGGGGCCGCGCCACGTCCGTTTGCCGCCGCAAACGTCGGTGGCCTTCATCCCTGCCGAGCAGCAGGAGGCGGCGCAAGCCTTGTTGCGCGGCGAGCGCGGATGCGAGCTGCGGCCGCTGGCGCTGAGCGACTTCCAGCACCGGCCGGTGCTGGGCCTTTACTGCGCCAAGTACCGCCATCTGCTGAAGCTGGAAAAGCGCTTGCGCCAGGCCGGCATCGACGTTTACGAGGCCGATATCCGGCCGCCGGAGCGCTATCTGATGGAGCGCTTCATTACGGCCCCGGTCAGCTTCGAAGGCGAGGCCGGCGACGATGGCGCCATCGCGCTGCAGGCGCCGCTCAAGCCATCGCCGGATTACCGTCCCACCTTGCGCCTGGTGTCGCTCGATATCGAGACTTCGCCCCATGGCAGCCTGTATTCGATCGCGCTGGAAGGCTGCGGCCAGCGCCAGGTGTATATGCTGGGCCAGCGCGCCGAGAATGCGGAGGAGGTGGATTTCGATCTCGAATACTGCAGCAGCCACGCGCAGATGCTGGAGCGCCTGAACGCCTGGATGGCGCGCCACGATCCAGACGCCATCATCGGCTGGAATCTGGTGCAGTTCGATTTGCGCGTGCTGCTGCGTCACGCCGAGCAGGTGAAGGTGCCGCTGCTGCTGGGCCGCGACGGCGGCGAATTGGAATGGCGCGAGCACGCGCGCCACGAGCATTTCTTCGCGGCGGCGGCGGGCCGCCTGATCATCGACGGCATCGAGGCGCTGCGCTCGGCCACCTGGAATTTCCCGTCCTTCAGCCTGGAATCGGTGGCGCAAACCCTGCTGGGCGAGGGCAAGTCCATCGACAATCCCTACCAGCGCATGGCCGAGATCGAGCGCCGCTTCCACCACGATAAGCCGGCCCTGGCTCGCTACAACCTGAAGGACTGCGAGCTGGTGACGCGCATCTTCGCCAAGACCGAGTTGCTGTCCTTCCTGCTGGAGCGCGCCAGCATGACCGGGCTGGCGGCCGACCGCATGGGCGGTTCGGTGGCCGCATTCGAGCATCTGTACATGCCGATGATGCACCGCCTGGGCCATGTGGCGCCGAATCTGGGCGATGTGGTGGGCGAAAACAGTCCAGGTGGTTTCGTCATGGACTCGCGTTCCGGCCTGTACGACTCGGTGCTGGTGCTCGACTATAAAAGCCTGTACCCCTCCATCATCCGTACCTTCCTGATTGACCCGGTGGGGTTGGTGGAAGGCCTGCGCGATACCGATCCCGCCGCGACGGTGCCGGGTTTTCGCGGCGCCCGTTTCTCGCGCGAGAAGCATTGCTTGCCCGCTATCGTGCGCCAGATCTGGCAGGGGCGCGACGCCGCCAAGCGCGAAAAGAACGCGCCCTTGTCGCAGGCGCTGAAAATCATCATGAACGCATTTTACGGCGTGCTGGGATCGAGCGGTTGCCGCTTCTTCGATCCGCGCCTGGCCTCGTCGATCACCATGCGCGGCCACGAAATCATGCACCGCACGCGCGAGCTGATCGAGGCGCAGGGCTACCAGGTGATTTACGGCGATACCGACTCCACTTTCGTCTGGCTTAAATCGGCGCATGAAGAAGCCGAGGCGGAAAAAATCGGCCACCAGCTGGTGCGCCATGTGAACGGCTGGTGGGACCAGCACCTGCGTGAGGAGTTCGGCCTGGAGAATGCGCTGGAGCTGGAGTACGAGGCGCATTACCGGCGCTTCCTCATGCCCACCATCCGCGGTTCGGAAGAGGGCAGCAAGAAGCGCTACGCGGGCCTGATCGCGCGCGCCGACGGCAGCGACGACATCGTCTACAAGGGACTGGAAACGGTGCGCACCGACTGGACGCCGCTGGCCCAGCAATTCCAGCGCGATCTGTACGAGCGCATCTTCAAGGGCGAACCATACCGTGACTATGTGCGCGATTACGTGGAACGCACCGTGTCCGGCGAATTCGACGAGATGCTGGTCTACCGCAAGCGCCTGCGCCGGCCGCTGGAAGAGTATCAGCGCAATGTGCCGCCCCATGTGCGCGCCGCCCGCATCGCCGACGAGTTCAATCAGCGCCAGGGCCGGCCGCTGCAATACCAGAACGGCGGCTGGATACGTTATGTGATCACCACCGCCGGGCCGGAGCCGCTGGAAACCCGGCGCTCGCCCATCGACTACGAACATTATCTGAGTCGCCAGTTGCAGCCGGTGGCCGATGCCATCCTGCCTTTCCTGCGCGACGATTTCAGTGCGCTGGTCAGCCGCCAGCGCACCTTGTTTTAAAACTGCCGTCAAAACCGCGGAGCTAAAAAAAGCCCACGCCGGTGGCGTGGGCTTGTGCGGGCGGGGTAAGCCGCTCGGGAATCAGGACTTATTCAGCAGCGAGCGATGGCGCGCGTAGCCGAAGTAGACCACCAGGCCGATCGCCAGCCAGATGCCAAAGGCGATCCAGGTGGTCAAGCTCAGGTAGGCCATCAGCACGAAGCAGAAGGCCACGGCCAGCAGCGGAATCACCGGTACGGCCGGGCAGCGGAAGCCGCGCTTCAGGTCGGGACGCTTCTTGCGCAGCACGATCACGGCGATCGACACCAGGCTGAAAGCGGCCAGGGTGCCGATATTGATCAGCTCACTGAGCACGTTCAGCGGCACCACGGCGGCGATCAGGCCGAAGATGATGCCGACCACCCAGGTGGCGAAGTAAGGGGTGCTGTGCGTCGGATGGATGGAGGACAGCTTGCGCGGCAGCAGGCCGTCGCGCGACATGGCGAAAATGATGCGGGTCTGGCCATACGCCATCACCAGGATCACAGTGGTCATGCCCAGGATCGCGCCCAGGTCGACGAAGCCGGCCACCCAGTTTTCGCCCGCGTACTTCAGGGCCAGCGAGACCGGATGGTCGACGCCGAGGAATTTCTGGTAAGGCACGATGCCGGTCATGATGGCCGACACGATCACGTACAGCACGGTGCAGGCGCCCAGCGAGCCGATGATGCCGATCGGCAGATCGCGTTCCGGGCGCTTCACTTCTTCCGCCGCCGAGGTCACGGCGTCGAAGCCGATGAAGGCGAAGAAGACCACGGCCGCGGCGCTCAGCACGCCGGTATAGCCGAAGGGCATGAAGGGCTGCCAGTTGACCGGCTGCACATGGCGCGCGCCGACCACGATGAACAGCAGCACCACGCCGACCTTGATCGCCACCATGACGTTGTTCATGCGCGCCGATTCGCGGATGCCCCAGGACAGCATGGCCGTCAGCACCATCATGATGAGGAAGGCGGGCAGGTTGAACAGGGTGTGCACGCCGGGCACCGAGCCTGGCGCGGCGGTCAGCTCGGGCGGCAGGTGCAGGCCGAAGCCGGCGATCAGGGATTGGAAGTAGCCCGACCAGCCGACCGAAACGGCCGAGGTGGCGAGGCCGTATTCGAGCATCAGGTCCCAGCCGATCATCCAGGCCACCAGTTCGCCCATGGTGGCATAGCTATAGGTGTAAATCGAACCGGCCACCGGCACGCTGGAAGCGAATTCCGCGTAGCACAGGGCGGCAAAGCCGCAGGCGAGGGCGGCGACGACGAAGGAAATGGTCAGGGCGGGGCCGGCCGTCAGGGCGCCGGTGCCGGTCAGGACGAAAATCCCCGTACCGACAATGGCGCCGATGCCCATCAAAATCAGGTCCATGGGACCGAGCACTTTTTTCAAACCGCCAGGGTGGCGGCTTGCCGCGACCATATCGTCTAGGTTCTTCGTTCTGAAAATACTCACTGGTTTCTCTCCGTTCTATTCAGGCGTGAAGTTTGATTTTTATTGTTCCTCGGCAATAACGCAGGGCCGGGCAGCCGGAAGGCTGCCGAATACTAGCATACGGGATGGGGGATGCAGACCACTTCTGTACGGCGGCAGGTGCTTTTGCAGAGGCAATATTGCTAATTTTCCACACCTGTCTATTTCTTAAAAACATGACATTTACAGAACACGGTTTATCCCTTAGGAAACACCTTTTCGTTTCTGTCAGAGCACGGAAATATCTTGTAACAATCTTGTTTATTTTCTACTGAAAAACAATACCAATTCGAGTCCACTTAAGCTAGTATTGAGGCCAGTTTAAGACCAGAAGGCAACAGACCTGCGCCGTTCAATAAAATCCTTGAGGTGGACGAGATGTTTGAAAAAAGAAGGCCGCTGCTGTATTTCTCCCTGTTTTTCATCCTGTACGAGCTGACGATCTATCTGTCCAACGACATGATCATGCCGGCCATGCTGCAGGTGGTGAAGGACTACCAGGGCGCGCCGCGCCATATCGCGCTCTCGCTGAGCCTGTACATCCTGGGCGGCGCCAGCCTGCAGATCTTCCTCGGCCCGATCGCCGACCGCGTCGGCAAGCGCAAGGTCATGCTGGCCGGGAATGCCTTGTTTGCCCTGGCCACGCTGGCCATTCCATTCACGCAGACCATCGGCGAATTCCTGGCCGCGCGCTTCTTCCAGGGCATGGGCACCTGCTTCATCTTCATCGGCTACGCCATGATCCACGAGCTGTTCGAGGACAAGGAAGCGGTCAAGCTGACGGCCATCCTGTCCAATACCGGCATCTTCGCGCCCCTGATCGGGCCCGTGGTGGGTAGCGGCATCATCAGTGTCCTGCACTGGAAATACATCTTCCTGATCTCGCTGGCGCTGGCCGTCGTCACCTGGCTGGGCCTCTACCGCACCATGCCGCAAGGGCAGATCGAGGCCCCGCGTTTCGACTTTGCCGCCGTGCGGCGCAGCTATCTGAATATTTTCCGCAACCGCCAGTTCATGTTCGGCATCTTCATCGCCGGCATCGCCATCACGCCGCTGACGGCCTGGATCGGCCTGTCGCCGGCCATTGTGCTGGGCCATATGCATGAATCCTACGGCACCTATATCGCCTACCAGTGCGTGATCTTCTCCGGCTTCATTCTGAGCACGGTGATGATCCAGCGGCTGGACAAGAACTTCTCGATGAACCGCCTGATCCGCCAGGGCGGGGCGCTGGCGCTGTTCGGTTTTCTCGGCGCGGGGCTGGCGCGCGAAAACGGTCTGCTGTTCATCGCCTGCATGTTCGTGTTCTCGGCCGGCTTTGGCCTGTTCAACGGCGCCCTGGTGCGCATCTCGCTGACGGCCACCGGCGAGTCCATGAGCCTGACCTCGTCGGCCATGAGCCTGTTGTACTGCATCTATATCTCGGCCGGGTTGGAGGTCTACAACCTGGTGTGCGAGAAGTTCAATTATTCGCTCTCGTCCTATGCGCTGTTCAATGTGCCGCTGGGATTGGTCATCTATATCGGTTTGCTGTTGTTTGTAAGGAGGCATGAGGCCCGGCAGCCTGCGCCGGCTTATGCCAGTTGATGTGCAGTAGGCAGTGGAAGAATTGAGTGAGGCGAGAAGCGAATGACAAATTTCGATCTTGAGTATGAAATTCTGATCAAAAACCTGAAGTCGGAGTTCTTGAGCTGCAAGCGCTGGGAGCTGTATTGCGCGACCAATAATATCGATATGGCGAGCGACGTCGCCTGGCTGAGGACGCAACAGGATAACTACCGCGAGCATCTGCAGGATCTGCGGCGCTTCGTGCGCTCCAATTTCCGCCTGTTCGATGCGCGCAGCATTTCCTCGCTGGCCGGCATTCCGACCCAGCTGATGGACGATGACGAGCGGCTGATGCACCGCATCTGGATGGGCGGCCCGCTGCCCTCGATCGCCGTCAGCGCCATCGAGCAGTGGCAGGGCGCCATCGACGAGGTGGAGGCGGCCAACGCCTTCCGCTACCAGGTGGTGCTGTGGGTGTGGGATGCCGGGCAGCTGCGCGCCGATCCCTTGTTCGCGGCCGAGCCGGAAGAGGCGCCCTATGCGCTGGGCAGCTACGCCATCGGCGAGCGGCGCTACCCGGTGCGCAGCCTGCGCGCCCTGGCCGCCAGCCACAGTGCCGAGCATCTGGCCTACCTCGAAGAGCTGCACGAAAAGCGCTATTACGTGAATCTGGCCGACTTCTTCCGCCTGCTGATCCTGCGCGAATACGGCGGTGTGTACCTGGACGTGGACACCATCCCGTACAAATCGGCCACCATCTTCCTGACCAAGCCCGAAGTACCGGACTACCTGGACTTCCGCATCGAAGCGGCATCGGGCGAAATCCGCCAGTACGCCGTCAGCTGGCTGAACCTGTTCAAGGATGAAAACGGCATGCTGGTGGCGAAGAAGGGCAATGCCTCGGTGCGCAAGATGGTGCGCGAGATGACGGCCAATTTCAGCATCATCAGCGGCAATATCCCCGACAAGGCCTCGGTGCGTTCCAAGGACTACGCTTCGGCCCTGCACGACGCCACATATGGCGTATGGCAGAAGGAGATCGGCCACGCCTTCCTCAGCTACGGCGAGATGGAGGCGCACCATTCGGTGCTGTACGACGAGCGCCAGGAAAGCACCATCTGTGGCTTGCTCGGCATGCGCCTGGTGCTCGATGCGATCACCTGCGCCCCCATGCCGCTCAGCGCCGAAGAGCAGGCCGGCTACGACAGCTGCATGCATGCCCTGCGGCAGCGCGACTGGATACTGGACGATATCCTGGAGCTGGAGCAGCTCGGCCAGGTGACGTATATCGAGGAAGTGCCGCGCATGGCTTACGCGCCGCAGTTGCGCGCCCAGCCCGAAACCTGCCATTACTATTCCTTCCTCTCGCACGACCGCAAGCTGGACAAGGTCAACACCCTGTTTTCCGCCTACTTGATGGCGAAAAATGGCGCGGCGATACGGCGCGGCGACTTCTGGCGCGCCACGCGCGGCCAGTCGCGCCTGGGCGAGGAGGCGGTGCCCACCACCCAGCTAGCCGGCCTGCTGGCATGCGGCGAATCCTCGGCGCGCATCGCCACGCCCCTGCTCAAAACCAGCAACGGCGCCAACTTCGTGCCGGGCAGCGTGGTGGCGGAAAAGCACAAGAACCGCATGGCGGCCCTGCTGTTTTCCACCAGCTACCTGGAATACTGCTCCTTCAACAATAAACTGAACCTGCCCCTGGTCGAGTTGCAAAGGCGGCAGAATATCGACCAGTACATCGAGCATGTCCACGGCATGTTCGACTATGAGCAGAACTTCACCGGCTTTTTCACCGGCGGCACCATCGCCGAATTCAACCAGGTGAAGGCCGTGTCCTACTACCGCGATGAAATGAAGCCGATGGACGAGGCCTACGATGAATTTATCAGCCGTAATTCCGACGAATCGGACTATTTCGTCGCCAGCCTGGCGCTGGAAAGCGAATACCGCGGCAAGGGCCTGTTTAACACCATGTTCGCCGAGATCGAGCGCTTGGCGCGCGAGAAGGGCAGCCAGCGCATCATCCTCACGGTATGGGAGCAGAGCGAGGCGCTGCGCATCTATCTGAAGAAGGGCTTCAAGGTGTGCGGCCGCTTTGAGTATGCCTACAACCTGTTCTTCGACCGTCTGAATTTCCTTGAATACGATGTCCGCAAAGACCCCCGGAGGAGCGTATGAAAAGCATCGAAGCAATCAATAAAAACAGTATCGGCGAGCGTAATCTGTCCACCATCGGCGAGCAAAGCTTCCGCCTCAATGACCGTGCCAACGGCGAGCCGCTGCGCGTGCTGAGCGAAGCCGATTGGCGCTTCTGGCGCGAGAACGGCTATATCGTCATCAAGCAGGCCATCGATGGCGCCCATGCCGACCGCCTGCAAAAGCTGATGTGGGAGTTCGAGGAGATGGACCCGGCCGACCCGTCGACCTGGTACCCGCCGCTCAAATCCCAGCTGCGCAAGACGGAGCTGAGCTTTAACGCCGGCATGATCGAACTGTATAATCACCAGTATCTATGGGATGCGCGCCAGACCCCGCGCGTGCACCAGGCCTTTGCCGATGTGTGGGGAACCGAGAAGCTGTGGGTTTCCATCGACCGCATGAATTTCAATCTGCCGCCCGAACCGGGTTTTGTCTTCAAGAGCTTCATGCACTGGGACTACGATCCCGATACCGACCCGCAGAACGTGCAGGGCGTGCTGGCCGTGAACGACCAGCTGGACGAGGAGGTGGGCGGCTTTGTCTGTGTGCCCGAGCTGTACCGCAATTACGCCGAATGGCGGCGCGAGCAGCCGGACAACTGGGACTGGTATCGTCCCGACGTCAGCGAATTCCAGTTCGTGAACGTGTATCTGGCCAAGGGCGACCTGCTGATCTTCAACAGCAAGCTATGCCACGGCATCCGCCAGAACAAGTCCAAGGACAAGGTGCGGCTGGCACAATACATCTCCATGATGCCTGCGCGGGAAGAGAACCAGGCCTTGCGCGACTGGCGCATCCGCTCCTGGAGCGAGCGCCTGGCGCCGGAAGGCTATAGCCTGCACGGCGACCCGCGCAACTGGGAACAAACCAAGTACCGGCGCGCGGTCCTGACCGCGCTGGGCGAAAAACTGCTGGGACTCAGTCCCTGGCAAGAGTAAGACCAAATTCAGCAAACATAGTGGGACAAAACGGAGGAAAGAAAGAATGGAGCAGGGATTGCGGGAAAAAGTAGGCCAGCTGTTCATGGTGGGCTTCGATGCGCTGGAAGCCAATGACGGCATCAAGCGGCTGATTCGGGAAAAGAAAGTGGGCGGGGTCATCCTGTTCCGCCGCAATGTGCACACGCCGGAGCAGCTCTCCGCCCTGTGCCGGGAACTGCAGGACATCAATGCTGAAGTGAGCGACGAACCGCTGCTGATCGCCCTCGACCAGGAGGGCGGCATGGTGATGCGCATCGAGCAGGGCGTGACGCCGATCCCGGCCGCCATGGCCTTCCAGGAGGCCGGCTCGGTCCAGTACTGCGAGCAGCTGACCCAGATCAGCGCCGACGAAATGCGCCAGATCGGCATCAATATGTTGCTGGCGCCCGTGCTGGACGTGAACAACAACCGCCTGAATCCCGTGATCGGCGTGCGCTCCTACGGCGAAGAGCCGGCCACCGTCATCGAATACGGCCTGGCCGCCGTGCGCGGCGTGAGATCGGCGGGCATCGCCGCCACCGCCAAGCACTTCCCCGGCCACGGCGACACCGCCATCGACTCGCACTACGCCATGGCCCTGGTGCCGCACGATAAGGAGCGCCTGCGCGCCGTCGAGCTGGCGCCCTTCCGCGCAGCGATCGCCCAAGGCGTCGACGCCATCATGACCGCCCACGTGGTCTTCCCCGCGTTCGAAGCCGACACCTCGGTGCCGGCGACGCTGTCCAAAGCCGTGCTGACCGACCTGCTGCGCGGCGAAATGGGCTATCAAGGCACGGTGATTTCCGACTGCCTGGAAATGGCGGCGATTTCGGAAGGCGTGGGCATTCCGCAAGGCGCCATCTCGACCCTGCTGGCCGGCACCGACATCGTGCTGATCTCGCACCGCGAAGCGCAGCAGCATGCCGCCATCGACGCCGTGCTGGAAGCGGTGGAGCAGGGCCGCATCCCGCTGGCGCGCATCGACGAAGCCGCGCGCCGCGTGCAGGAACTGAAAAAAGTGAAGGCCGTGCAGCAGTGGCGCGAACGTCCCGTCAAGCCGCAAGGCCTGATGCAGCCTGAAGCAATGGCCCTGGCCCGCAAGGTGCAGGCCGAAGCCCTGCGCGTGCAAGGCGACTTCCGTCCGCTCGACCCGGCGCAGCCGGTCGTGCTGCTGACCATCGAAGTGCGCTCGCGCAGCGAGATCGACGAAGTGGCCCTGGCACGCAATAAAGAGCCGCGCAGCTCCATGCTGCCGGCCTTGCAGGAAGCTGGCCTGAACGTGCGCGAATACGCCCTGTCGGCCGAGGCGAAGGAAGAGGAAGTGGCCGAAGCCATCGCCTTTGCCAAAGGCGCGGCGCAGATCGTGGTCCAGACCTACAACGCCATGCTGGTCGACGGTCAGCAAAAACTGCTGGCCGCGCTGCCGCACGACAAGCTGTGGCTCGTTGCCGGCCGCATGCCCTACGACCTGGATCTGGCCCCCGGCGCCGCCGGTCGCCTGGCCGCCTACGGCTGCCGTCCCGCCGCCTTGGTGCCCGTGGTGGCCAAGCTGGCCGGGCGCAGCTGAGCGCAGCGGCTTCCATGCAATGAAAAAAGGTGCTGTGGCGCCTTTTTTCATTGTTGTTTCATGTCAGCGCACAAACAGCGCAATCAGAATCACGATCGGTAGCGGAATGCCGAGCAGCAGAAGCAAAATGGAACGCATTTTCTTTCCTTTCTTGTCGAGGGAATGTTTTAGGTGGAGCGTCTACGCGGGGCGCCTAGGCGGGGCGCCTAGGCGGAGCGCTCCATAACCCGCTCATGGTCGCGGTTACGGCCGCCGAAGGTGGCGCTCAAGCTGGCGACAAAGGCGCCGGCCAGCAGGGCGACGAACATCCACAGCGCCGAATGGGCGGCCGCCTTGCGCGCCTCGTTGGCCTTTTGCAGGGCTTTGGCCTTGGCGCTGGCAGTGGCGCTGGCGGCGCGGGTGTAGATGTCATCGGCATGCCGCTCCGCTTCGGCCTGCGGCAGGGCGGAGCGTCGGGCGATGATCTGGGCCAGATAGCTGCGGTCAGCCGGCGGCAGGCCGCCGCCGGCAATGGCGGAGCCGATGAGGCGTGCAATCTCGGCACGTTCGCTATCGGTGGGCGGCGCGCTGCCAGCCGAACGCATTGCCATATCGGTGTAGTAGTCGAGAATGCCGGAGGATGGACCGTTGCGGTCCTTGGCGTTGCCGGCAGCCATGGCGGCCGCGCCTACCGTGCCGACGGCCGTGGCGCTATCGGCGGCGTCGTGCAGGACGGCGCGCATGCCGCCCGCCATCAGACTGGCCGTCAGCAGTGTGGCGACCGCCCAGGCCAGCAGGCCATGCGCGGTATCGCGGAAATGCACCTCGTCGCCGTGCACGCCGCCCCATTTCACGCGCAGCCTGCCGGCCACATAGCCGCCGATGGCCGATGCCGCCAGCTGCATAAAGATGACCCAGCCGATGGTCGTGGCGGCCAGCGGCGCATCGTTGTATGAGTAGGGCGAAATCGCAGACAGGCCGAGTCCGAGACCGAGCAGCAGCAGAATGAACGAGAGCGCCGCCGCCGCCGCGGCGCCGCCAAAGATGGCGCCCCAGGATACGCCGGATGCGCTGCTGTCAGCGAGGACCGGGGATAACGATGTTGATTGCATGAGCCTCTCCTTATGAATGTTGGACCTGGTAGCAGGTGGAAAGGATCATGCGCCGTGCCAGGGGCCGCGTATGTACGGGAACGTACGCTGCGCCGACGGGGCAGGGCGTTGGCCAGCGTTTTTATTGGCGTGGCGTGCCGGGCACAATTGTTGAAAACATAAGTGCAACCAAGAAATTATTCGTGTATGCTTGCCTAATTGATAATTTCATGCCGCTTTGAGTACCAGTTCGCTATGGCTCCATCATTTCTGGCTCGACTTCAATTCTATGCGCGCGGAGCGCTGCGTTCGAACCCGGTGCTGGTCGGCGCGCTGCTCCTGGCCAGCCTGCTGGTCGTGGCGGCGGCGCTCCTGTTTGCGGCATACCACCACGAGGCGCGGCAGGCCGCGCTGCGCCTGCAGGCCTTGCGCGCCGCGCCGCGGACTGCGGCACGCCCGGTGTCGGCGCTGCAGTCCACGGCGAGCCAGCCGCCATTGCCGGATTTCGACAGCGCGGAGCTGGTGCGCAAGCTGCACGGCATTGCGGCGCAATCCGAATTGCCTGTCGATGAAGTGGCGTATGTGCTGGAAAAGGGCAGCCGCCAGCCCTATCTGCGCTACAAAGTCACCCTGACGGTCAGCGCCGGCTATCCGGCAGTGCGCAATTTCGTGAAAGAGATCAGCAGCGGCTTGCCGAACGCCGCCCTGGATAGCGTCCGCTGCCGCCGGTCCGACGCCCCAGCCAGTCCGCTGGCCTGCGATCTTGCATTCTCCGCCTTTTACCGGAAGGGCATGCGTGGATAAGCGGAGCCGGTTGCGCTGGACGGTGCTTTTGAGTGCCTTATCGGGGACGGTGGCGGCCATGTATTGGCCGGTGGAAGAAAAAGGGAGCGCGGCCATCGCCAGCGCCGAGTCCCGGCCCGGATCCCCGCGCATGGCGCCGCCGGCCGATAGCGGCGCGCCGATGGCAGGCCAGACCGGCGAGGAAGGGCTATGGGAGCCGGCCAAAAACGATCCTTTCGCGCCGCGCGGCTGGCAAGCAGCCGCGCCGGTGCCCGCCGCCGCGGCAATGCCGGTCCAAACCTTGCCGGCGGCCGCGCCGCCGCCCGCCGGGCCACCGGCCTTGCCTTTCCAGTTCGTCGGCCAGTTCATGGATGGCGACCAGCAGCTGGTTTATCTCGGCCACGGCGAGCAGATGCTGATCGCGAAAAACGGCGAGGTGCTGGAGCAGACCTATAAGGTGCTGAACGTGGGACAGACGCAGATCGAGTTCGAACACTTGCCGACAGGGGTCAGGCAGCTGATGCCGCTGCCGGCGCAGGAGCATTAAGCCAGAGATGAGTGCCACCATTCCTCCCATTCTGTCCCGCGCCGCGCTGCTGGCGTCCTTGCTGCTGGCAGGCTGCGCAGCGCAAACCCACCATCGTGAAGGCTTGCAGGCCATGGAGCAGCGCAACTATGCCAGCGCGCTCGATGCCTTGGGCAAGGCCAGCGCGCTGCAGCCGGATAACGTCGAGTACCGCAAGGACTGGCTGCGCGGCCGCGAGCTGGCCACCGACCGGCTGCTGGCGTTGGCCGCCGCGGCGCAGGCGGAAAGCCGCTTCGCCGACGCCGAACAAGGCTACCGCGCCATTCTCGACTTCGACCGCGATAACGCGCGGGCGCAGGCCGGCCTGGAACAGTTGCGCAAGACCCAGCAGGCGGCGCAGGACGCCAAGGAGGCGCGCGAAGCCCTGGATGCGGGCGACCATGCGCGCGCGGCCCTGCTGGCGGGGCGGGCATTGCAAGGCGCGCCCGGCTTGCCGGCGGCGCGCGAGGTGCAGCGCGCCTTGTCCGTCCTGCAGGCCAAAGAGGCGCTGCAGATGCCCAATCTGGGCGTCATGTACCGCAAGCCCATCAACCTGGAGTTTCGCGACGCCAGCCTGAAATTCGTGTTCGATGCGCTGTCGCGCACCACCGGCATCAATTTCATCTTCGACCGCGACGTCAAGCCGGAACAGCGCGTCACGGTGTCGCTGAAACAGACGGCATTGGACGATGCGATCGACGTCCTGCTGTCGACCAGCCAGCTGGAGAAAAAAATCCTGAACAGCACCAGTGTGCTGATCTATCCGAACACGCCGGCCAAGCTGCGCGAATACCAGGATCTGATGGTCCGGGCGTTCTATCTGGCGAATGTGGAGGCCAAGCAGGCCGCCAATATGCTGAAGACGGTCCTCAAGCTGAAGGACGTGTATGTGGACGATAAATACAATCTGCTGATTCTGCGCGAAAGCCCGGAAACCATCGTGCTGGCGGAAAAGCTGATCAGCCTTCAGGATCTGGAAGAACCGGAGGTGATGCTGGAAGTGGAGGTGCTGGAGCTGAACCGCTCGCGCCTGTTGAACCTGGGCGTGCAATGGCCGGGACAGTTGACGGTGGCACCTTTGCAGGTCAACCCCAGCACGGGCACCGGCACTGGAACGCCCGGCGGCACCGGCAGCACGCCGGCCACCATGAAGATCAGCGACCTGAAATCGCTGAATTCCAATGTACTGGGCATTACCGTGCCGACGGCGGTGCTGAACGCCCAGAAAACCGATGGCGACGCCAATCTGCTGGCCAATCCGCGCATCCGCGTGCGCGACCGCGAAAAAGCGAAGATCCTGATCGGCGACAAGGTGCCGGTCGTGACCACCACCAGCAGCGCCAACTTCGTGTCGGAGAACATCCAATACCTGGACGTGGGACTGAAGCTGGAAGTGGAGCCGGATATCCATCTGCGCGATGAAGTGGGATTGAAGCTGGCGCTGGAAGTCAGTTCCCTGGTCTCATCGGTCAAAACCAGCAGCGGCTCGCTGGCCTACCAGATCGGCACCCGCAATTTCAACAGCGCCCTGCGCATGAAGGATGGCGAAACGCAGATTTTGGCGGGCCTGATCAACGACCAGGACCGCTCCTCGGCCAACAAGGTCCCGCTGGTGGGCGAGTTGCCGGTGCTGGGGCGCCTGTTTGGCAGCCAGAGCGACTCGCGCAACAAGACCGAGATTGTGCTTTCGATCACGCCCCATCTGATCCGCAATATCCAGCGCAAGGAACCGGCTGCCGAAGCTTTCTGGTCCGGCACCGAAGCGACGCTGCGCCACCGCCCATTGCAGCTGCGCGGCGTGGAAACGCAGCCGGCGACGGCAGCGTCGGCAGCGGGCGCCGGCATGGCGCCGCTGGCCGCCGCGCCGGACAGCGTGGTCTCGCCGCCGAGCGCGCCGAATGCGCCCGTGCTGCAATGGGAAGGGGCGAACCAGGCCAAGGTCGGCAGCGCGGCGGCCCTGACCTTGAAGATCGACGCGCCCGAGCTGCTGCGCGCGGTTTCCCTGCAGCTGGCGTACAATCCGGCCGAACTGGAGATTCTCGCCGTGGAGGATGGCGAATACTTCGGCAAGGAAGGGAAGGCCACCTTCAGCAAGGCGGTCGATGCGGCCGGCGGGCGCATCTCGGTCAGCGCCAGCACCAGCGGCGGCGGCGTCAAAGGCGGCGGCCGGCTGCTGACGCTGAGCTACCGGCCGCGCGCGGCGGCGACCGACAGCGGCATCAGCGTCATCAGCGCCACGCCGATCGGCAGCCAGCTGGCCATCGGCCGTCCGGGACTGCCGCAGGTGCACCGCCTGGGGATCGCGCCATGAGGTCCGGCCAGCGCGGTTTCAGCCTGATCGAGCTGCTGGCGTCGGCCGCCATTCTAGGGGTGCTGGCTTCGGTGGCCGTGCCGGTAGTGGAGACCACGGTGCGGCGGCAAAAGGAGCGCGAGCTGCGCACCGCCTTGCGCGATCTCCGCGCCGCCATCGACGCTTATAAACAAGCCTCGGCCGGCGGCCATATTCCAGTGCCGAAGGGGCATTCGGGTTATCCGCCGGACCTGGCGTCGCTGATGAACGGCGTGCCGGATGAGATGGACCCCAAGAAGCGCATGCTGTACTTCCTGCGCAGGATACCGCGCGATCCTTTCCATCCTGACCAGGCGCAAAAGCCGCTGGCGATGTGGGGCTTGCGCAGCTCCACCTCGCCGTCCACCGCACCCTTGCCGGGCGACGATGTCTTCGACATCTATTCGCGCTCCGGCCAGACTGGGTTGAACAAGGTGCCTTATGCGGAATGGTAAGCGGCGCGGCGGCTTTACCCTGATCGAGCTGCTGGTGGCGCTGGCCATTGTCGGCCTGATCGTCAGCCTGGCCGCGCCGCGTTATTTCAGCAATCTGGACCGCGCCAAGGAGGATGTGCTGCGCGAGGATCTGTACGTGCTGCGCGATGCCATCGACAAGTACTACACCGACCGCAACCACTATCCCAATGAGTTGGCCGATCTGGTCAAAGCGCGTTATCTGCGCAAGATGCCGGTCGATCCTTTCACGCAAAGCGCCAAGAGCTGGGTGGTGATCGCCCCGGAAGACCCCACCCTGGGGGCGGTGGCCAATGTGCGCAGCGGCGCGCCGAATACCGCGCGCGACGGCAGTTTGCTGAGCGATTGGTAGTCCGCATGCGCCGCCAACAGGGGTTCAGCTATCTGATCGTGATGTTCCTGGTCGCCACGCTGACGCTGGCCTCCGTACGCGCCTTGCAGATCACCCTGGTGAACGAGCAAAGAGAGCGCGAAGCCGAGCTGCTGTTGACCGGCATGGCCTACCGCAACGCGATCCGCAGCTACTACTTCAATCTGAGCGGGACGGCCAAAGAGCTGCCCAAGGATATGGACGTGCTGCTGGCCGACGGCCGCGGGCAGCGCAAGGTACCGCATCTGCGCAAGCGTTTCCGCGACCCGATGACCACGGGGGCATGGGAAGAGATCAAGGATGATGATGGTTTCCTGGTTGGCGTGGTGTCGCGCTCCGGCAAAGCGCCGATCAAGAAGGACGGCTTCCCACCGGAGCTTGCGCATTTCGTCCAGGCGCAGACCTACCGCGACTGGAAATTCATTTTCAAACCGGAATGAATGCAGACATGAAGACCGCAAGGCGCGCGCTCGGCTCCACTGGGAGAAACGGCTTCACTTTGCTGGAGCTGCTGGTGGTGATCGCGATTCTCGGACTGCTGGCCGCCTATGCCGGACCGAAGTTTTTTGCGCAGATCGGCAAGTCGCGCGCGCAGATAGCCCAGGCCCAGATCGACCTGCTGCAAAAGGCGCTGGAGCAGTACCGCATCGATACCGGCCACTATCCGGCCGAGGCGATGGGGCTGGCAGTGCTCAATGTGCAGCCGCAGAATGAGCCGGACTGGCATGGCCCCTATCTGAAGAAACGCATACCGCCCGATCCCTGGGGCTTTGGCTACCGCTATCGGATGCCTGGGACCGAGGGGAGGGAATACGAAGTCGTATCTTTCGGCGGCGACGGTACGGAAGGCGGCGAGGGGGAAAACGCTGATGTGCGCAGTTGGGATTGAGGGAGCCTATGCGATTTGAAATCAAGATGGTGAACGCCGCGCTGCAGGTTGAAACCGTGGTGATGGAAGCGGCCAGCGAAACCGAGGCGCGACAGCTGGTGGGAAGCTCCGGCGCGCGCATTCTGGAACTGCGTGGCTTGAGGAGCGGATTGCAGCGGCAGGCCAAATTCAATCTGGCGGTCTTCAACCAGCAGCTCTGCTCCCTGCTCGAAGCGGGACAGACCTTGGTCGACGCCATCGACATCCTGGGCCGTAACGACCAGCGCGGCCAGCACCGCGCCGTGTACGACAGCCTGCTGCAAAGCCTGCAGCAGGGCAAGCAGCTGTCCGATGCCATGGCGGCCCTGCCATCGGTTTTCCCCCAGCTGTATATGACCATGGTGCGCGCCAGCGAAACCACCGGTACCGTGCGCATGGCGATCACCCGCTTCATGCACTACCAGCGCCAGATCGACGAGATGCGCGCCAAGCTGGCGGCGGCCGCCACCTATCCCGCCATCCTGCTGGGCGTCGGCTCGCTGGTGATCGCCTTTCTCATGCTGTACATCCTGCCCAGCTTCAGCGCCGTCTACGAGGACGCCGCCACCCTGGGACGCGGCGGGCATGGCTTCGTCCAGTGGTGGGGCAGTTTTGTGCGCAATAACACGGTGCTGGCCTGGTCCACCTTGTTCGGCGCGATTGGCCTGCTGGCTTTTCTGGCGCTGCATCGCGGCATGCGCGCCGCCGCCTTCCGCAAGTTGCTGGCCACACCCTGGATCGGTGAACGCATGTGGATTTTGCAGTTGGCGCGGCTGTACCGCACCCTGGGCATGCTGCTGCGCAGCGGCGTCAGCGTGCTGGCCGCCATGCGCATGACGCAAGCCTCACTGCCGGATGCCATGCGCGGCCATCTGGCGCAGGCGATTCAAGCGGTTAGCGAAGGCCGGCCGATGTCGGCCGTGATGCGCGACTGCCGCCTCAGTACCGAGGTCGCGCAGCGCCTGCTGCTGGCCGGCGAATCGTCCGGAAATCTGGACGAGATGATGGAGCGCATCGCCGATTTCTATGACCAGGAAACCGCCGTCTGGGTGGACACGGCCGGGCGCCTGCTGGAGCCGGCGCTCATGCTGGGCATCGGCCTGGTGGTGGGCGCCATTGTCCTGATGCTGTATAGCCCGATCTTCGATCTGGCCAATATCGTATAGAGCTTATGGAACAAATTGCACTGTCTTTTAATGACCTGGCCCGCATCGGCCGCCAGTCCGGCGCCGCATGGCTGCGCGAACTGAGCGCGCACCTGTCGCAGCCACCGAGGCAGGCGCTGATGGCGGCTGCCAGCCTGCTGGCCTACGACGTGCTGGCGGAAGACGCATTAGGTGCGCTGGCGCCCGACTTCGAGGCCGCCGCCTACGCCGATATGTCGGGCCGCCTGGTGCTGCTCGGCGCCGACGGCGAGGGCAGGCGCCTGGCGGTGCTTGGCCTGCCGTTCGAAGAAGGCCTGGGCTTGTGGTTGGCGCGGCTGCAGCCGGCCCAGGTTTTCCTGGCCGATCCGGAAGCGCTGCGCGCCAAGCTCGATAGCCACGAATCGAGCTTCAGCGCCGTGGCCGACGCCGTGGGCGACGATGCGGAAAGCGAAATCGTGCGCGACGCCAGCGGCGACCTCACATTGTCGTCCATCCAGGGCGAAGCCAGTCCTGCCGTCAAACTAATCAACTCCACCGTCTTCGACGCCTTGAGGCTGGAAGCGAGCGACATCCACTTGGAGTCCCAGCCGCAAGGCCTGGTCATCAAGTTCCGTATCGACGGCGTGCTGAATCGCATCGCCAGCGTGAACAACCCGGCGCTGGCGGAACAGGCGATCGCCCGCATCAAGGTGCTGGCCGAACTCGATATCGGCGAAAAACGCATTCCGCAGGACGGGCGCTTCCGCGTTGCATCGAAAGGGCGCGACATCGATATCCGCGTCTCGATCATGCCCAGCATCCACGGCGAGGACGCGGTGCTGCGTGTGCTCGACAAGAAAGCCCTGATCGACAGCGTGCAGCGCCTGACCCTCGATTCACTGGGCTTCGACGCCGTCACCATCCAGCTGCTGCGCCGCCTGGCGGCCGAACCCTACGGCATGATGCTGGTGACAGGACCGACCGGCAGCGGCAAGACCACCACCCTGTACGCGGCGCTGACCGAGATCAATCAGGGTGAAGACAAGTTCATCACCATCGAAGACCCGGTGGAATACCAGCTGCCCGGCGTGCTGCAGATTCCGGTCAATGAAAAAAAGGGCTTGAGTTTCGCCGTCGGCCTGCGCTCCATTCTGCGCCACGATCCGGACAAGATCCTGGTCGGCGAAATCCGCGACCCCGAAACGGCGCAGATCGCGGTGCAGTCCGCGCTGACGGGACATATGGTGTTCACCTCGGTCCACGCCAACAATACCTTCGACGTGATCGGACGCTTCATGCACATGGGTGTGGACCCATACAACTTTGTCTCCTCGCTGACCGGCGTGGTGGCGCAGCGCCTGTTGCGCCAGAACTGCGTACATTGCAACGCGCCGGTGGAGCCGGACGCGCGGCTGCTGGAGGAGTCGGGCATCCGCGATCCGGAAAATTACCGCTTTCATGCGGGACGTGGCTGCGCGCACTGCCGCAATACCGGCTACAAGGGCCGGCGCGCCATCGCCGAAGTGCTGCGCCTGACCGATGAAATCCGCGAAATGATCATTGCGCGCGCCTCGATCCGCGCCCTGAAGGAACAGGCGCGCCGCGAGGGCACGCGCTTTCTGCGTGATGTGGCGCTGGAACTGGTGCGCGACGGGCACACTACTTTGCAGGAGGTGAACCGTGTTACGTTTGTGGCCTGAGCGCGTAAGGATCGGCTGGTTCCCGGGCCGCTGCCTGCTGGCGGGCGGCGAACAGGCAGCCGTGGAGCTGGACAGCGGCATGACGCCATCTTCTTTGCTGGCCGGTATGGACGCGCTGCTGGCCATGCGCAAGCCCGGGCCGCGTCGCCGCGCCATCCTCGATATCGTGCTGTCCGACAGCGCAGCGGAACTGGTACGCCTGCCTTGGCAGCCCACCGTGCAAGGGCCGCAGGCGCTGCGCATGTACGCGATGGCAGCGTTTTCGCGCCAGGGCCAGGCCATCGGCGAGGCGCATGCGGTACAGACGGCGTATCGCTACTACGGCATGGACGGCATCGCCTACGCCGTTCCCAGCGAATGGCTGGAGGCGCTGGCGCAGGGACTGCTGGCGCAAGGCCTGGAGTTGGGTTCCGTACTTCCGCTCTCGGTCGATACGTATTGGCGACGCAAGACCGCCATCGCCGGCCGCACCCTGGTGCTGCTGCAGGAACCGAATCGCCTCACCCTGCACACCTACCAAGGCCGGCAACTGCTGATGCTCGACGCCGAAGCCGTGGCCGGGCCGGCTGAGCAGGCATGCCTGCGCCTGCTGCGCCGCGCCGCCATCGCCGAGGCGGCAGATAGCGAGATTTGCTATTGGCCGGCGGGGACGCTGCCGGATCTGGCAGCACCAATCCAGTCCTGCTTGGACGGTATCGCCATGCGCCGCCTTTCCTGGCACAGCCGGAGCTGGGCATGAAGAAGAGCGAACGATACCTGGTGCCGCCCTCGCCGGTGCGGCCGGTTGCTGTGGCGGCGCTGGTTCTGCTTCTGGTTTCGGGCAGCTGGCTGGCGCGGGCCGCCTATGAACGCTGGCAAGAGGCGCAGGAGCTGCAAGGCAGGGCAGAGCGTATGGCAAGCAGGCAGGAAAAGCCCGTGGTGAATCTGCCCGATCCGGCGCAGGCCGAGATTCAGAAGCATTGGCGCGCCTTGCAGGCGGAGCGTGACTTTGCCTGGTATCCCGTATTCGCCGCCGTGGAAAACGCAGTCGGCGACGATATTGAATTGATGGAGTTCGAGCCGGACAAGGTCAATCTGCAAATCGCGCTCAGGGGCTATGCCCGCGATAGCGAAACGCTGCAGGAATTTATCCGGGAACTGGTGCTGCAGCCGGCGCTGCTGGATGTTCATCTCACACATCAGAAAAACGTGCTGCGCAGTGCTGCGAAAGTCCTGCATTTTGAAGTGAAGGCCGAGATACATAAGCCCAGCAAGGCAGATCATCCAAGTCGTATCAGCGTTGCTGATACGACACGTTTTGCCGCTGATCCATCCCTATTTTTCATAGCAAGTGACTATTGGTGAGATTTATCTGACTAGCTATTGCCATAATTTCATTGGTTTTTTGCAAATATAGTAAAAGCTGCCGCAGGTCAGGGCGTCTTCAGCAGGTGCAGTAAATGCATTGGTAAGAAGGGCGGGCGCTGGGCTCGTCTGGCCACACCGTGCCGTTCGGCACATCGGGACTTCCTTGCTTCAAATTAAGCCACGTTTGTCGGCAGGGGAGAGTTTTGCCTATTAAAAACAGAATAAGCATCCCCCATGATGATTGCGCGCACCTTCCAAGTCCTATTCGCCCTGCTGATCTTCATCTTCGCAGGCCCGGTCCAGGCTGTCAGCCAGACCTGTCTGAGCCAGACTCCCGCCAGCGGTACCTATACCGCCACCCGCTCCGGCGGTTCCTTATGGGGAACGCAGCAGTTCGGGTATACGACAGATTCGAATGTGGGCATGGCACTACTGCATGCCGGCCTGGTGGCGGAAGGCGCCAGCGCCAATGTCACCATTACGCCGCTCGATACCAAGAGCAATTTCCCTGGCAGTACGGCCAACGGCGTGACGTCGGCGAGCTATGCGCCGTCCTGGTGCGCGATGAAGCTTGCGGTCAGCAGCAGCAACGCTACGCCGCCGGTCAGAACCGGTACCAACGGCGCTGAATTCGTTTCGCAGTCGGTGCCCTCGACCATGGTGGCGGGCCAGCGCTACTCGATCACGGTGGCGATGCGCAACTCCGGCACGTCGACCTGGACGGCGGAGCGCAAGCACCTTCTCGGTTCGCAGAATCCGCAGGATAACAAAAACTGGGGTAACGGCCGTGTCGACCTGCCTGGGGCGGTGGCGCCGGGCCAAACGGCCAGCTTTACTTTCGACGTGACCGCGCCAACCACGCCGGGTAGCTACAATATGCAGTGGCGCATGCTGGAGGAGTATTGGGAGTGGTTCGGTGCCTCGACGCCGAACGTGGCCGTGACGGTCACTCCGCGCAGCGACGAATGCACGGCCAAGCTTCCGGCCAACGGTACTTATACCGGTAGCCGCAGCGGCGGCACGGTCTGGGGTACCAAGGAATTCGGCTACACCACCGATTCGAATATCCCTGCCTTGCTGGTGCATTCCGGCCTGCTGGCCGACGGCGAGAGCGGTGTCGTCACCTTCAGCTCCCAGGGCACCAAGAGCAACTTCCCCGGTACCACCGCCAATGGCGTGACTTCATCCAGCTATGCGTCCTCCTGGTGCGCGATGGGCGTCTCTGTAGCGCCGGTCCCGCGGGGCGTGAATCAGGCCGAATTCGTCAGCCAGTCGGTGCCGGCGTCGATGCTGATCGGCCAGACCTATACCGTGTCGGTGACGATGAAGAACACCGGCACTTCCACCTGGACTGCGGCGCGCAAGCATCTTCTCGGTTCGCAGAATCCTCAGGACAATCAGACCTGGCGCTCGCCGGACCGGGTGGCGCTGCCTTCGTCCGTGGCGCCGGGCCAGACGGCCACCTTCTCCTTCGAAGTGAAAGCGCCGAAAACGCCTGGCGCTTACAACTTCCAGTGGCGTATGCTGGAAGAATTCGTGGAGTGGTTTGGTGCCGTCACGCCGAATGTGAGCGTCAATGTGGCGGCCAGTTCCACCGGGAACGGCGCGACTTTCGTCTCGCAAAGCGTGCCGCTGGCGATGCGTGCCGGCCAGCCCTACAACGTGACGGTAACGATGCTCAATACCGGCACGAGCACCTGGAGCGAAGGCCAAGCCTATCGCCTGGGTGGACAGAATCCGCAGGATGCGCGGACCTGGCAGGTGGTATCGCGAGCTTACCTGAGCGGTTCCGTGGCGCCGGGCGAGCGGGGCACGTTCACGATTCCGATCACGGCGCCGCAGAAGCCGGGCACTTACAACTTCCAGTGGCGCATGCTGCGCGAATCCTATGAATGGTTCGGCGATACGACGCCCAATCTGTCGATCGCGGTGGCAAATGGCGCCGGACCGACGGCCACGCTGAAGGCTACGCCCACCAATGTGCGCGTGAGCGGCGCGGCGAGCGCCACAATCACGGTCGAAGGCAATGGCAGCGGCTCCTCGGTCACGCTGCTGGAATTGTTCGTCGATAGTGGCAAGGGCTATGGCGCCGCCGTGCGCTCGGCTGCGGGTTCTTCGTCTTCCCTGAATCTGAATGCGACGGTGAGTTTGCCGGCCGGCGTGCACCATCTCAAATTGCGCAGCACCGACAGTTCGGGCGTGCAGACCGACTCGCTGCCGGTCACGGTGAACGTGACCAACAGCGCCTTGCTGGGCGCGATCAGCGGCATCCGCATCAACGCAGCGAACAGGCCGGAATTGTTTGGCTGGACCTGCCAGGCGGGTGTGGCCGCAGGACTGAACTATCAGGTGCTGTTGGATGACCCGACGCCGCAGGCGGGCGGCCAATTGCTGACCTCCGGCGTGGCCAATGTAAGCAGCGAAGCCGATAACGCAGCGGTCCAGGCGCAGTGCGGCACGCCAGGGGCGGCCCACCATTTCGTGGTTGACCTGTCGAGCTACGTGAGCCAATACGCGGGGCGGCCGCTGTATGTATACGCGCTCAATGCCGGCGGTGACGTGAGCGCATCCCTGCCTTGCCCGGACAATAGCTGCACAATGCCGGGCAGCATGCGCATCGGTATCAGCACGCCCAATGAGGGTGACCGTTATCCGGCGCCAGCCACCGTCTTCATGCGTGCGGTGATCAGCGCCGGCGACGGCAGCTATGACGAAGTAGCCTTCAATTTCAATGGCGAATGGATCGCGGCTGCGCCCGATTCGGCGGCCGGCGCCTATTATGTAAACAAGACCAATGTGCCGGCTGGTACTTACACCATCTATGCCAAGGTCAGGGACGGCAACACCACGCTGTATACGGCTAAACGCCAGATAGCGGTGGGTTCCTCCGGCGTCGCGCTGGCCCTGAATAGCCCAAGCAACGGCGGTAGCGGAAGTACCAACAGCGCCGTGTCCCTGCGCGCCACCGCGTCGGGAGCCACGGCCAGCGTCAAGAGCGTGAAGTTCTACGCCAATGGCGCCCAGGTCGCCACCGGCACGGCCAGCGGCGATATCTGGAGCGCCAGCTGGACGCCATTGCAGGCCAACAGCTATCAGGTGGTGGCGCAGGCTTTCGACGGCAGCGGCATCAAGCTGGCGGAATCGGCGGCGGCCACGGTGACCATCAGCAGCGGCGGCTCCAGTTCGAGCCAGCCCTTGCCAGTGAGCGTGGACGTGCCCCACCTGGGTAATCCCGATGCCGGCAGCCTGCCAGGCAGCCTGCACGTCGGCAATGACGGCAGCGCGCAATATACGATGGCGTTGCCTGTTCCGCCGGGTACGGCGGGCATGGCGCCGGCCTTGTCGCTGACTTATTCCAGCACCGCGGGCAATGGCCTGGTGGGATTGGGCTGGAGCCTGCAAGGCTTGTCGCAGATTCACCGCTGCGCCAAATTCATCGCCCGCGATGGCGTGGCTGGCCGCGTCAATTTCAGCCTGTCCGACCGCCTGTGCCTCGACGGACAGCGACTGCTGCGCGCCGATGGCGGCAACCCGGGTGGCGGTCTGGATGCGCAGGACGGCGCCTACTGGGCCGCCGGCGCCGTGTACCGCACCGAACAGGAAAGCTTTGTGCGCGTGACACGCCTGGGCAATGGCGGTTTCAAAGCCGAGCATAAGGACGGCCGCATCAGCTACTACGGCATCGACGCGGGCAGCGCGATCGCCGCGCAGGGCCGCAGCGACGGCCAGCCCTTGTTGTGGGCCTTGGCGCGGACCGAAGACCGCCTGGGCAACTACATCAGCATGGACTACAACCAGGACGCGGGCAGCGGCGAGTTCACGCCGCGCCAGATCCGCTATGGCGGCAACAGCGCCGCCGGCCTGGCGCCCGATCTGGCCGTGCGTTTCAGCTACGAAGGCCGGGGCGACGTGCAGCTGCTGTACACGGGCGGTTCGCGCGCCGACTTGCGCTCGCGCCTGAGCCATGTGCAGACCTACATCGGCACCGCCGCCGACGGCAGCGGCGGCACCCTGGTGCGCGACCATCAAATCCATTACGTGGAGAGCAGCGGCAGCGGCCGCAGCCTGGTGGATTGGATGCAGGCCAGTGCCACCAACCCGGTGACGGGGGTATTGGAATACCTGCCCAAGACGGTGTTCGAATCGGGCGCCGCCGCCGTCCCGGCATTTGCGCCGGTGCCTGGCATTGCTCCCTTTGCCTTGCCGGCCATCGGCCGGGTCGATGCCGATCAGCTGCAAGGCGATTTTGACGGCAGCGGCCGCACCAGCTTTATCGCGGTCAAAGGCCAGGGCTGCGGCCAGCCGGGCGAACCGAATTGTGTGGCCTTCCCCAATCAAGTGGATGGACGCCTCACCGGCGAGTTGCGCATCCGCCAATCCGATGGTCGCATTTATGACCGCAAGCTGAATATCGCGGCCATGAATATCACCACCAATCTGGTCAATGGCATCTCGGGCATGATGGTGGCCGATCTGAACGGCGATGGCCGCGAGGACTTGGTGGTGCAGAATGCCGCGCGCTCGCAATGGGGCGTATGCCTGAGCCAACCGATGGGGGATGGCAGCATTGACTTCAATTGCATGCCCGGTGGTAGCGATGTCCCGAGCTTGGTTGACCTGCGCAATGACCGGCGCACGCACCTGATCACGAAGTTCGATGCCTCGGGCCGGGCCAACGATTGCTTCCATGAGGGCAGTGGCATTCGCTGCCAGCCCCTGGTCTTGAAAGAACTGCCGCCGCTGCCCGATGGGAATGGCCGTCTGCTGACCCTGGACTTCTTCAAGCCCAAGGGCATCAATCTGAGCCGGGAGGGCGTGTCCGACCTGTACTCCACCTGGGAAACCATGGTCCCGGCGGCCAATCCGTCCAACCCCTATACGCAGCAATGCGATGGCGGCCGTTGCTGGCCGGTGGACCAGATCACCGGCGCGACCGTCTGTTTCAACGGCCAGAGCGAGTTTGCCTGCCAGTCGCTCTTCCAGTCCCGCAGTGTCGGCCACGATAATTCCTGGATCGATTCCGGAATCGGCATTGGCGACGTGAATGGCGATGGTTTGACGGACTTCATCTATGGGCGCGGCGGTGCCGCGTCCGGTACCTACCTCTGCCTGAGCAAGGAAACTGGCGCGGATTGCCGTCTGGACGGTTCGCTGAATGCTTATCTCGATCCGGCCTGGCCCGATGTCACCAACTTGGTGCATGCCAAGATCGGCGACTTCCTTGGCGATGGCACGAGCCGCCTGCTGGTGAGCCTGTACCCAAGCTATCGCTGGCCCAACGATCCAGCGGTGAAAGATCCGAAAGCCATGTTGTGCCGCTACACCGGCAGCGGTTTCACGTGCCAGCGCTTTGCCTACAGCGAGGCGGCGGACCGCAAGAGCCAGGCGGTCTTCCTGAACAACAGCGGCGTTCCCATGTTCCTGGTGAAGACGGGCACCAAGGTGGATGGCAAGGATGTCCTGTCGGCGGTTACGCTGGCGGTGGCGCCAAGCCAGGACCGGCTGGTGCGTGTCACCAATGGCCTGGGCCAGGTCGAAGAGGTGGACTATGCGCGCGGTGACGATGCCGCCGTCTATGCCCGCACGGCGCAGGTGGATGGCCGCGCCATCGTGCCGGTTTATCCGCAGGTGGGCGCGGTGACCGGCGCCATGGTCAAGCAGCTGCGCAGCGCGAATGGGCAGGGTGGCTGGCTGCGCAACAACTACCGCTACGAAGGTGGCATGGCGGATGCTTGGGGCCGTGGCGCGCTTGGCTTTACCAAGGTGCAGGACATCGACGGCCAGAGCCAGATGTCCACCACGTCGGTCATGCTGCAAACTTTCCCGTTCATCGGCCGCGTCGATCGCACCCAGGTTGTCTCCAGTGCCGGTGTGATGGTGAGCGATATTCGCAACAGCTATGCCCAGACGCCGATGAGCTTCACCAGCGGAAGCAATGGCGTCTTCGTTTATCCCGATGCCAGCACCGTGATCCGCAAGGATCTGGATGGCAGCGAGATCAGCACCGTCGGCACCAACAGCTATTACACCGACGGCTGGGGCAACCTGACGCGGCAGACCGTGCTTTCCAGTGCCGGCGGCCGCAGTTACGGTACGACGACCGTCAACACCTATAAAAATGACAGCAATGCCTGGCTGCTTGGCCTGCTGGAAACCAGCAATGTCACGAAGAGCAATCCAGCCGGGGCCAATGTGACGCACGCGCTGCTGCTGGAATATGACGGCAATGGCTTGCTCAAGAAGGAAACCATAGAGCCGAACACGCCGCTGCAAGTGGTGATTACCCTGGACCGCAGCGGCAATGCCTTCGGCCTGGTGAACAAGCGTCTGCAATCCTGGCAGGATCCGCAGGCCGGCGCCGCCACGCGGACCCTGCTCAACGTCGGCTATGATCCGCGCGGCCGTTTTGCCCTCAGCACCAGCAACGCCCTTGGACATAGCGAAACGCGCAGTTTCTTCCCAGGCACGGGCGTGCAAAGCAGTTTGAAGGATGCCAACCAGCTGCAAACCCGCTGGACGGCGGACGGCTTTGGCCGCGTGACCAGCGAGGTGCGCCCGGATGGCAATGAAAGCCGCTATTACTACAAAGCTTGCCAGGGCGGTTGCCCGCGCGGCGCGGCCACCGCATCCATCGTCGAAAGCTACCATGGTGCGGACCGCATCTCGACCCCGGTCGTGTCCTATGCCGACAGCGCCGGCCGTGAAGTGCGGAAGTTGAACTGGGGTTTCGACGGCCGTCAAATTATTCTGGAGCGCCGCTTTGACGAGCGGGGGCGCCTGTACGAATCGGATCAGCCGCGCTACGGCAACGATCCGGCATACCTGGACAGCCGCTGGCTCTACGATGATTTGGACCGCACAAAAGAGCAGACTACTCTGGACGAAAGCGGCCGTGAGCTGAAGTCCAGCGCGCAGTACCAGGGCCGCGTGCGCACCTTCGTCAACGCCAAGAACCAGCGCCGCGTCGAAACGCGCGATGCGCTTGGCCTGCTGGAAAAGGTGGAAGATGCGGGGCGTGGCGTCACCAGCTACACCTACGACGGTTTTGGCAATCTGCTGACGACCACCGACCCGAACCAGAACGTGATCACGGTCGAATACGACCGTCTTGGCCGCAAGACCGATCTGCGCGATCCGGATCTGGGCTGGATTCATTACGACGTGGACCCGGTAGGCCGGGTGTGGAAGCAGACTTCGCCCGTGCAGCGCGCCAAGGGCCAGACCACGCGCTTCGAGTTCGACGCCATCGACCGCACCACGGGCCGTTATGAACCCGATCTGGAAAGCCATTGGACCTATGACAGCGGCAACAAGGCCATTGGCCGGCTGTCCGAAGCCTATACGCTCAGGGCGGGCAATAAGGATTACCGCCGCCTGCATAGCTATGATAGCCTGGGCCGTTCCGCCGGCGTGACCACGGTGCTGGGCGATGCCAACTACGTCGCGAATGTCGAGTACGATGCTTGGAGCCGGGCGATCCGCCACAGCTACCAGCGCGGCAGCGGTCCGCTGAAGAGCTACGATCTGCGCTATAACAACAAGGATTACCTGGCCCGGGTCGAGCGCTCCGGACTGGTTCTGTGGCAGGTGGAGGAGCAGGACGCGGCGCAGCGCCTTTTGAGCGAACGTCTGGGCAATGGCCTGGTGCAGAGCCATGGCTACGATCCGCGCACCGCGCGGCTGCGCGATGGCGTGCTGAAAACCGCCGCACAGCAGGTGCGGGTGCAGGACAGCTATCAATACGATGCGTTGGGTAATGTCAAGCAGCGTACCCAGTATTGGGATACGGACGGCTTCATCGAGGACTTCGATTACGATGATCTGAACCGCCTGAAATCAAGCCAGGTGGCTGGCCGCGCGCAGCAAGTCTTCGGCTATGACAACGCGGGCGGTAACCTGAGCAGCAAAACGGGGCTGGGCAACTACCAGTATCCGCCGCAAGGCAGCGGTTCCACGCGGCCGCATGCCGTGCAAAGCATCAGCGGCGTGCCCGGCACTTTCAGCTACGATATCAACGGCAACCTGCTGAGCGGCGCCGGCAAGCAGTACACCTGGTCCAGCTTCGACAAGCCGAACACCATCAGCAAGGGCGGCATCACCAGCACCTTCGCCTACGGTGCGGAACAGCAGCGCACGCGGCAGGACCGCAGCGATGGCCTGGTGATCACCTATGGCGGCGCGCAGGAGAGCGAAAACCGCAATGGCAGCGTGACCGTCAAGACCTATTGGCCGCATGGCCTGGGTCTGGAACTCGACCGCCCGGACGGCTCCACCGAGCTGCTATGGACGCATGAGGACCGGCTGGGCAGCATTGTCGCCCTGTCGAATGTGGACGGTGTGCTGAAGGAGAAACTGGCCTACGACGCCTGGGGCAAGCGCCGCCAGCTCGATGGCTCGGCCACGCCGGACAACCTGGATGGCCAGCTCGACGAGCGCGGTTTCACCGGCCATGAAATGCTGGACCAGCAGGATCTGGTGCACATGAATGGCCGCGTGTACGATCCCTTCACCGCACGCTTTGCCAGCGCCGACCCGCATCTGCAAGACCCGCAGGATGGGCAGAACTACAACCGCTACAGCTATGTGCTGAACAATCCGACCAATCTGGTGGATCCGAGCGGATATGACGCCATCGTTTTCGTCTACGGTATGCGCATGCCGAGCAATCTGAGCGTCATCGGTGCCATGCAGCAGGGTATGCAGCAGTCGATCGGCATGATGATGGATACGGTGCGCATGGCGCCGCAGACCATGCAGACGGTGTATGTCACCACCAAGCGCGTGGTCAAGACATACGGCCCGGTGGTGGCGCGCCATGTCGGTAAACATGCCTTGCGTGGGGCGGCGGCAAGCTGGGTGCCGGTGGTGGGCGAAGTCGTTGTGATTGGCCTTGGCGTATATGGCGTATATGATGCCTACGGCGAGATCCGCGCGATCCATGCCGCCAACAAGAAAAATCCGCTGGCGTCCGATGGCAGCACGACAGATCAGGCTACCGCGGATGCGCCAAAGCCGGGCAGCAAAGAATCGGATAAGGGCTGTATCTATTGCGTTCCCGGCGATAAGACTAGTTCAGGGGATGACTACATCGGCACTACCGACAATATGGATCAGCGTAAGCGCGATAAGTCAGATGGGCGCGATCGGGAAGGGGCGCAAATTATAGGCGAGTACAATAAGGGTAATCGTGAAGAGCGCCGTAACAAGGAGCAGCAGGCCATCAATGATCATGGCGGCGTGGGGAATCTCGATAACAGAAGGAATGAAGTGAGAGAAACCAAATGGCCTGCCAATGGTATTCAGCCTCCCCCTAAACCTTAAAGATAAATCTTACTATGAATGAACGCCCAATTCCCCCTGCCGCCCTCCGCGACGGCAATGCGGTTGAGATGCTGCGAGTATGGATAGCGGAGCAGAGGTTGCACTGCTCAATGAAGGTCGGGATGTACCGCGAGTCGATGGGTATTCCTGAGGAGGAGGCATGGGGCGTCATTCTGGCGGATGCCGCTCGTCATCTGGCGCAGGCGCTACAGGAAAAATATGGGGAAGATCAGCAAGACGCTATTGAGAAGATCAAAAATAGCTTCCTAACCGAGCTTGCGAAACCCACGTCGAAAGCCGAAGGCGGTTTTGTTTAAAAAGCCGAGTCCTTGCCCGCATTGGGAGTAGACCCCAATCGAACGGGACGGCCATCCGGCGGACTCGGCTGTGGAAGTTTCAGGACTGGCGGCGGCGCAGGAAGGCTAGCAGACTCAGGCCGGTTAGCAGTAGGGCGGGCGTGGCGGGTTCGGGGACGGCGCTGACATTACCCAGCGTGACGTCGGTGATGCCGGCCAGATAGCCGTCGCCCTGGCTGCGCAGTTCGAAGCCGGTGAAGTACTCGCCTGCGGTGGCGCGGAAGCCGAGGAAACCGAAGCTGCTGCTGCCATCGGGCAGGGCCAGGCCTTTGAAGTGGTAGCGGGCCAGGTTGGTCGTGATGCTCAGGTCCACCGTGCCGGCGCTGACGGCGGCGTCGAAGCCGAACAGGGTGTAGGACTGGGCGATGCTGCCGCTGATGGGCGACCAGTATTCGTTGCTCATCACGGGGCGCAGGCTGCCGATGCCATGCGCCGCGCCGCTGCCCACGATCAGGTTTTCATCCGAGACATAGCTCACATCGCCGCGCGTAAAACCGTAGCCGGGATAGTTGTAGCTGCCCGTGAAGTCGTCGAAGTTGCTGCTTTGGCTGATTTTGCCGAGCTGATTGAAGCCGCTGCGCTGCTCGATGCGCTGCACATCCGCCTGGGCGCTGGCGGCGCACAGCAGCAGGGCGAGGGCGGCGGTCTTGAAGTATGTCATCATGTTGAATTGTCCAGATCAGGTGATGGTGAAGGCGACTGGGCCGCCCAGGACGCTGTAGCCGTCGTTGTAGAGCAGCCAGGCGGTATAGCTGCCGGGCGTCAGCGTGCTGGTGTCGAAGCGCGCGCCGCCGCTGGTTTGGGTGACGTATTGCCATAGCAGGGAGCCGGTGGCGCCAGGCGCGCTGCCGGCGCGGTACAGGCCGATCCAGTTCTTGACGCTGGCGCGCGATGCCGGAATGGCAAAGTCGAAGACCGCTTGCGTGCCGCGCGCCGCCGATGGCGTGGTGGTGACGAAATGGGTGACGCCGAAATTGACCGCGTCGCCCAGCGCCGTGTAGCCGCCGCGATGGAAATACCAGGCCGTGTATTCGCCCACCGCCAGGGCGGCGGTGTTGAAATTCAGGCTGCCGCTGGCGCCAGGTGCATAAGCCGAGAGCAGGGCGGGCTTGGCGGCGCTGGGCGTGGCGCCGGCCGCGTAGATGCCGATCCAGTTTTGCGCGTCGGCCTTGCCGCCGGGTGCGGCGTAGTTCATGGTCAGTGTTGCGCCGCGCTGCACGATCTGCGCGCTGGCGCTGAGGGCGATGCGGCGGCTGTTGGTGCCGATTACCGGATCGGTGCGCGAAGCCATGCCGGTTTCCACATGGCCCGCCACGCGGCGCATGAACTGCGCATCGGTGTCGCAAGTGATACTGTAGTCGTACCAGCCAAAGCTGCTGGAGAGGATGCAACTGAGGCGCAATTGCTGGCCCGCTGCCACCGGGTAGCTGGCGGTCGCCGCGCCGTAGGCATTGTCGCTGAGGGTGAAGGTGCAGCCTTTGCCGCCTTCCAGATTGGACAGCGTGATTTCGATATTGCCCTTGGCGCTGTCGTAGTTGACCTGCACTTCCGGCTTGGCGCTGCCGGCGGCGAGGAAGCCGCCCGCCAGTTCGCGCAGATAGCCGTTCGGCCCCGTCACCGCCAGGTGGTAGGCGTTGCCGCTCCAGTTCCACACCTCCTTCTCGATTTTTTTGCCCGCTTCCACAGTGTAGTGCCAAGGGCCGTCCGTGCGCAGCCGCGAATACACGGCGAAGGCGGCGCCGGCCTGGCCCTGGTTGATGAAGGACAGTTCCACCTGGCGGCTGCCAATGACCCGGGCCGGCGAGTGCAGCGCGTAGGGCAGGGCGCAGGCATATTTGGTGCGCGTGACGGTGCGGCAGGGCTCCTGCAGCGGCAGGCTTTGCACGGCGGGCGGCATGGGATAGGGCTTGCCCGACACCAGCTGGTACTCGGTGTTTTTCGGCACGCTGGCCGGCCAGCTGCTGTTCGGCGTGCGGAAATCGAAGGCCGACGTCATATCGCCGCAGACGGCGCGGCGCCATGGCGAGATATGTTCGGCGGTAACGGCGGCGCGGTTCTTCTTCAAGCCCACCGTCAGCCACTCTTCGAGGAAGCGCAGCTTGGAGGTATGGTCGAACAGTTGCGAGCACACGCGGCCGCCCTTGCTCCACGGAGAAATCACCAGCATCGGCACGCGCGGGCCAAGGCCGACCGGCACGCCATTATAGTTTTCATACGCGCCGATGTCGGCCAGGGTGGTGCGGCCCATATTCGAATTCAGCGGCGCGACGGGCGGCGGCATATGGTCGAAGAAGCCGTCGTTCTCGTCGTAGGTCAGCAGGAAGACGGTCTTGGACCATACCTCGGGATTGGCCACCAGCGCCGCCAACAGGCGCGCCGTCAGGTTCTCGCCCGCGTTCGGCGAATTCGGCGAATGCTCGGTAAAGTCGTTGGGCGCGCAGATCCATGATACCTGCGGCAGGCGGTTGTTGCGCACATCCTCGGCGAACTCGTTGACCAGCCACTGGCCCTTGGTGCCGCGCGAATTGGCTTCGTTGGACCCGGCGGCCAGGGCGCGGCCCTTGCGGTAGAGCGGGCTGTCCGGCGACAGACGGCTGCCGTCCGGATTGACGCGGAAGTTCTTGAAGTAGGCCAGGTAGTTGTCGCCGTAGTTGTCCCACTCCTGGTAGACCTTCCAGCTCACATTGTTCGCTTCCAGCACCTCGGCATAGGTGCGCCAGGTCGGCGCGCTGGCCGTGACGGCGGAGGAGATATTGTCGCGCGCCGGATCGTTGTTGTAGTAGCCGGCGCTGCTGATGTTATACAGGCTGCCCATCGCGCCCAGCCAGTTGCGGTTGGTGCCGCTCAGCGAATACATGCGGTTTGGATCGGTGGCGCCGAAGATCGAGCAGTGATAGGCGTCGCAGATGGTGAAGGCGTCGGCCAGCGCGTAATAGAAGGGGATGTCGCCGCGGTCGAAATAGCCCATGCACTGCGGGGTTTTCTTCGGCACCCAGGCATCCCAGTTCTGCCAGGTCTGCTGCGAGCCTTTCCAGGAATGGTCGGTGCCGAGCGACAGCGCGCTGGTGTTCTTGGCGTCGAAGTGGAAGGGCAGCACCGGGCTGCCGCCGGCGTCGGGCTGGAACCAGACCGGCTTCCCGCTGGGCAGGGTGATGGCGCGCGGATCGTCGTAGCCGCGCACGCCCGGCAGACAGCCGAAGTAGTGATCGAAAGAGCGATTCTCCTGCATGAAGATCACCACATGCTCGACGTCGGCCAGGGTGCCGGTGACGTTATTCGCGGGGACGGCGAGCGCTTCGCGGATCAGGTCGGGAAATAGGGTGCTGGCGGCGCTGGCTGAGGCCAAGCTGAGGAACTTGCGGCGGCTGGTGGACATCACTCTTCCTTGGATTGCGGTGGGCGGGAGCATCCTTCCGCGCCGCGCATAGCGATTTGCTAGCCAGCCCGGAAAGTTGTCGCAATCATATCGGCGGAATATGACGGGGATATTTCATCGTCAATCGTGCGCCGAGGCGGAAAAGTGTTAGTTCAAGCTTTTTGGGGACTTCTTCAGGCGCGGCTGTTGTTCCGAAAAATCAGCAAACCAGCGGCAGGCCATCTACCATGCCGCTTCCCATATCTACGGTGTACACATGGCCGCGTGCATCGTTGTCACGCCCCTCGGCGCGTAAATGGCGCTTGACCTTTTCTTTGGCGGCGCCATCGTCTTGCGCCAGCACCATGCACTCATACACGGTGAGTTGTTCGTTCTCAGGCTTTTGCACGGTGGCGTGGTAGTGGCGTAGCATGACCTTATGCTTGACTGCCCATTCGCGCAGTACTTCGTTCATGCGGGTCTGCCAGCCATCGCCCATGGCCTTGAATGACTCCAGCAGCACAAAATCCAGACGTAGACTGACTGGCACTTTGGTAATACTTTGTGCCGGCCTGCCGCGCCCACGGCGGGCCGGTTTAAACTGCGCCAGCTGTGCATCTGTCAATGGCGGATTGTCCGGGTCGGCAAGTGCGGCAGCCGTGATGGCCTTGTCCTCCTCTTCGCTCGGCCTGATGGCGGCAAGCGCCTTGAGCCTACGCGCTTGGCGAGCATCGTCCGGTTCCTGCGACACTGCTTTCTCCTTATCGATTCGCTTCAACATAGTAGTTCACCTCCCTGGCATTCGCCTTTCTCAGACTGAAGATCCTGCGGCTATCCTGACGGTCTACATACACCACACAATAGAGCCGGGCGCCGATGAAGCCGAGGCCAATGTATCTGTCCTCGTGATAGTCCGCCCGGTCATACAGTTGTTCCAGTGCCGTATCCCATTCGATCCGTTCCGCCTCTACCAGCGAAACACCATGTTTCTGCTGGTTGATACGGTCTTTTTTCGGATCAAAGGAAAGGTCCATTTAATTATTGTATATGCAGAAATTGGATTTTCAATGATTTGTGTATTTACGGTAAATATGCGGTGACAGGTGCGCACGGGAGAATTTGAGATGGTTTCCCCTAAGCATTTCTTGTATGATTTGCAGCTATTGCGAACACCTTAATAATGGTGAGCGCACCAAGAAATGGGGAATTCTAATGGTTAGCATCAAACAAAAAGGCGTGGCCTGGTTGCTGCTGGTGGTGGCTTTGGCCGCCGCCGCGGCGGGCGGCACATGGTGGTATAAGAAGCAGCGCGCGCCGCGTGGCGCGGTGGCGGGCAGCGCGGTGCTGCCGAATCCGAACCTGCCGTTTGCCGTGAACAGCTGCGTGGCGCGCCTGTATGAGGACAAGCCGGCGCTGGCCCTGACTTTCAGCGATGCGGTCAAGAGCGATCAGCAGCTGGAACAGGTGATCGAGGTGTCGGATATGGGCGACTCGAAAGCGCCACCCGTTCCGGCTACGCCGGGCGCCGATGGCAAGCCGGCCAAGCCTGCGGGCACGCTGCTGAAAGGCGCCTGGGTGGTGTCGGACAATCCCCATGTCCTGCTCTTCCCATACGTGAAGCCTGGCCACCGCTACAGCATCAAGGTGAATACCGCGCTGGCTGCGGAAGGCGGCCGCAAGCTGGCCCAGGCCCACCAGTGCGAGGTGCTGAGCGACCAGATGTCGCCGTCCTTCTTCTTCGCCAGCAAAGGCACGGTGCTGCCGGCTGGGCTGAACGGCGGCCTGCCCATCGTCACCGTGAATATCCCCGAAGTGGATGTCGAGTTCCTGCGCGTTTCGCCGCAGAAGATGCCGAAGTTTATGGAGATGGTGCTGGGCATTCGCCAGCAGAACAACGAGGAGGGCGAGTACGACGGCTATTACGACCGCACCTCCTTCAAAGGCCAGGTCGGCGGCTGGCAGCTGAATTCCCTGCAAGGCATTGCCGACAGCGTGTACAGCAACCGCTTCACCACCAGCGAGGAGAAGAATAGCCGCAAGGTGACCTTCCTGCCGGTGGAAAAAGTCGCCGAGCTGAAAGAGCCAGGTGTGTATATCGCCGTGATGCGCCGTCCCGGTTTCTTCGACGGCGAATACCAGGTCACGTATTTCTACACCAGCGATATCGGCCTGCATGTGCGCCGCCAGGTCAAACAGACCGACGTCTTCACCACCTCGCTCAAGAGCGGCAAGTTGCAAAGCGGCGTGGAACTAGAAGTGCTGGGCGAGGGCGGCAAGGTGCTCTTGCGCGGCAAGACCGACGGCGACGGCCATGGCGTGCTGCCAGGCCTGCCCGATACGGCCCGCCTGCTGATGGCGCGGCGCGACAAGGAAATGTCGGTCGTGGCGCTGCGCGAACCTGGCCTGGACCTGGCCGAATTCGATATCGGCGGCCACCTGTCGCGCGATGTGAAGCTGTTTGCCTATTCGGGCCGCGATGTGTACCGCCCCGGCGAGAAATTCACCGTGTCGCTGCTGGCGCGCACGGCCGACGGCACGGCGCTGCCGCCGGCGCCGGTCAAGGTCGAACTGAAAAAGCCGGACGGCGATGTGGTCAGCGCCTCGCTGTGGCAGCCGAACGCGAAGACGCCGGGCTATATGCAGCAGCGCATCGACCTGCCGGTCGATGCCGCCACCGGTAAATGGAGTCTGGAATTCCGCGCCGATCCGACGGCCAAGCGGGCCGACGCCATCTATTCCTTCCAGGTCGAAGAATTCCTGCCCGAGCGCATGAAACTGACCCTGAACAGCGACGCCGCGCCGATGACGGCGGACGCCACCAGCTTCAAGGTCGCGGTGCAGGGCGATTATCTGTACGGCGCGCCCGCTTCGGGCAACCGCCTGCTGGGCAGCGTGGCGCAGGAACGCGCGCGCAATCCGTTGCCGAAGGAGTGGCCGGGCTTCATCTTCGGCGACTTCGCCGACGACAAAGAGAAGAGCCGCGCCGAATTGCCGGAAACCGAACTGGATGAAAACGGCAAGACCAGCCTGCAGGTGCCGGTCAAGGCCGAGGCCAGGTCGGCCATGCGGGTGCGTGCTTCCCTGAGCCTGCTGGAATCGGGGGGCCGTCCCGTGGTGCGTTCGGTGGAGCGCCTGTGGTGGCCAGCGCCGGCCATGATCGCCGTGCGTCCCGCTTTCGACAGCGATGTGACGCGCGAAGGCAGCATGGCGGAGTTTGAATTGATCCGCGTGAATGCGGCCGGCAAGTTCGATCCGATCAAGGAGGCGCCATTCCGCCTGGTGCGCGAAGACCGTCAATACTACTGGCGCTACGACGCCGACCGTGGCTGGCATTCCGGCTATACCGAGGCCGAGGAAGCCGTGCATGCTGGCGTGCTGTCGCTGAAGGAAAGGGCCAAGCTGGCCGTGCCGGTGCAGTGGGGCACGTACCGCCTGGAAGTGACCGATCCGTCCACCAAGCTGGTGACACGCTACCGCTTCTACGCGGGCTGGAATGCGCAGGATGCCGAGAGCATCGGCAACCGTCCCGACCGCGTGAAGCTGCAACTGGAAGGCGCGCCCGCCAAAGCCGGCAGCGACGTCAAACTGAAGATCGTGCCGCCGCATGACGGCGAGGCGCTGGTGATGGTGGAGGCGGACAAGGTCTTGTGGAGCACCCGTGTTTCGGTGAGCACCCAGGGCACCAGCCTGACCATCCCTATCGACAAGAACTGGAACCGTTCGGATATGTATATCTCGACGGTGGTCTTCCGCCCAGGCAGCCAAGGCGACCGCGTGACGCCGGCGCGTGCCGTGGGCATGACCTGGCTGCCGATGGCGCGCGAATCGCGCAAGCTGAAGGTGAGCCTGACCGCGCCAACCCAGGTGGTGCCGGACAAGCGCATGGTGGCGAAGGTGAAGGTGGATGGCGCGGCCGGCAAAACGGCCATGGTGACGCTGTCGGCGGTGGACGTGGGCATTCTGAATATCACCAGCTTCAAGTCGCCCGATCCGTTCGATTTCTTCTTCGGTAAACACCGTTTCGGTGCTGAGCTGAGCGATATCTACGGCAAGCTGATCGAGCGTATGGACGGCACGCCGGGCAAGATCAAATGGGGCGGCGACGCGGGCAAGCGCGATACGCGCAGCATGCCGAAAAAGGTCAAGCTGGTGGACCTGTTCTCCGGCCCGGTGCAACTGAACGCCAAGGGCGAGGCCGAGATTCCGCTCGATATCCCTGACTTCAACGGCACGCTGCGCCTGATGGCGGTGGCCTCGACCGCCGATTCCTACGGCAGCGCCGACCGCGAGGTGGTGGTGTCCGCGCCTATCGTGGCCGAGATTTCGCTGCCGCGCTTCATCGGTCCTGGCGACAAATCGACGGTGGCGCTGGACGTCAGCAATATGATGCCGGGCGAGCAGGATATCGATATCCGCCTGAGCAGCGACCGTCTGCTGCGCATCGGCGACGGCGAACAGAAGCTGCGTCTGGCGCCGCGTCAGCGCAAGGTGCTGCGCTTCAGCGTGGAGCCGAGCGAGCCGTATGGCCTGGCGCGCCTGGTGCTGGACGTGAAAACGGGCGGCGCCAAGCCGGTCGAAATCCACCGCGAATTCGCGCTGCAGATCCAGCCGCCGGTGGCGCGCGAACAGGATTCGGTGCGCGTGCGTCTGGAACCTGGCGCGACGCATAAGATCGATCCGGCCGCGGTGGAACGCTTCTTCCGCGGTTCGGCGGCGCTCAATGTGACGGTGTCGAACCGTCCGCCGCTGAATGTGCGCAGCATCGTCAAGGGCTTGCTGGATTATCCATACGGCTGCCTGGAACAGACCACCAGCGCCGCCTATCCGCATATCTATATCGATGAAGAAAGCGCCAAGGCGGTTGGCCTGGAGCCGCGCACCCGCGAGCAGCGCGCCAAATTCATCGAAGGCGCGATCGGCCGCATCGCCGGCATGCAGGGTTCTGCCGGCGGCTTCCGCCTGTGGGGCGGCGATAATGGCCAGTACGAGAACTGGCTCACGCCGTATGTCGCCAGCTTCCTGATGGATGCGCGCGAAGCCGGTTTCAATGTGCCGGAAGAGATGGGCAAACGCGCGCAGCAATGGATGGTGGACCGCCTGAATGGCGCCTCCAGCCAGTTCTCGCCATTCCCGGCCAGCGTCAAGCCGGATGCGCAAGGCCGCTTCGAATGGCGTGACTATGAGCTGGTGCGCAACAGCCACCAGCGCTTCGCCGAACTGGCCCACATCGGCTATATGCTGGCGCGCGAGCAGAAAGCCTCGCTGGCTTCGCTGCGCCTGCTGCACGACCAGTACCGCGAACGCGCCCGGTCGCCGCTGCCGCTGGTGCATCTGGGGATCGCCTTGTCCCTGATGGGCGACACCAAGCGCGCCGAAGCCGCGATTGCGGAAGCGATGGTCAAGCCTTACGGCATCCGTCCGGATTCGGATTGGGAGTGGATGGGCGACTACGGCAGCCCGGTGCGCGACAACGCCATGGCATACGCGCTGCTGCTGCGCCATAAGATCAGCCATCCGCAGCGCGAAACCCTGCTGAACAATCTGGGCGAGCGTCTGGCAAGGGGGCATATGTACTACTCGACGCAGGAGCGTATCGCCTTGTTCCTGGCGGCGCGCGCCGCTGGCGGCAGCAATGGCGAGCCATGGCAGGCGGTGTTGCATACGCCGGACGGCAACACGGCGCTGTCTTCGCGTAATGGCGAAACGCGCAGCCTCGATCCGGCGCAAGCGGCCAAAGGCATCACGCTGGAGAACAAGGGCAGCAACGCGGTGTGGGTGGAGGTGGAGGCCAGCGGCTTCCCGCTGAAGCTGACCGCGAACAGCGACAAGATGTCGGTGGAGCGCCGCTGGTTCACCACCCAAGGCACGCCCTGGAAGGGCGGCGCGCTGAAAGTGGGCGATATGCTGCTGGTGCGCGTCACGGCGCGTTCCAAGCAGACCGTCGAGGATGCGCTGATCGTCGACCATATTCCGGCCGGTCTGGAAGTGGAGAACCTGAACCTGTCGCAAGGTCCGCAGGCGGGCGAGTTCAATATCGAGGGCGTGAACCTGGCTTCGGCCATGTCCGACTCTCGCATCAAGCATAAGGAATACCGCGACGACCGCTTCGTGGCGGCGGCACGCCTGGACGGCAATCCGCTCAACCTGTTCTATATGCTGCGGGTGGTGACGCCGGGCCGCTTCAGCGTGCCGGGCACGTTTGCCGAGGATATGTACCGTCCAAGCATCCGGACCTATGGTCCTGCAGGCGAGCCGGTAACGGTGGTCGATCCGAAGGCGCCGGCAAAGTAAGGTAGTTTTATGTTGTCTTTTGCTGTTGCAAGAGCGTGGGCGCGCAGGCATCCTGTGCGCGCCGCGCTGGCGGCTTCGCTGTCGCTGATCCTGCTGCTGGACCTCCTGTTTCCGCCGCCGCTGCCGCAGGATGCCCCCGGCATGCTGGTGGTGGCGCGCGACGGTTCGCCGCTGCGCGGCTGGCCGGATGCCGATGGCGTCTGGCGCATTCCGGTCAAGCCGGAGCAGGTGTCGCCGCTGTATCTGGACGCCTTGCTGACCTATGAGGACCGCTGGTTTTACTGGCACCCCGGCTTCAATCCAGCCGCCATGCTGCGCGCGGGCTGGCAATGGATGACGCAGGGCCGCATCGTTTCCGGCGGCTCCACGCTGAGCATGCAGGTGGCGCGGGCGCTGGAGCCGGTGCCGCGCAGCATGGCGGGCAAGCTGCGCCAGCTGCTGCGCGCCATGCAGATCGAGATGCGCCTGTCCAAGCGCGAAATCCTGACCCTGTATTTGAACCACGCGCCTATGGGCGGCATCGTGGAAGGCGTGGAAATGGCCAGCCGCAGCTATCTGGGCAAGAGTTCCAGCCAACTGTCGGCGGCCGAAGCGGCGCTGCTGGTGGTGCTGCCGCAGGCGCCTTCGCGCCTGCGGCCCGACCGCCATCCGGCGCGCGCCCAGCAAGCGCGCGACAAGGTCGTGCAGCGCATGGTGGACCTGGGCCATTGGACGCGCGCCGAGGCCGACGATGCCATGATCGAAAAGGTCGGCGCCAATCCGCCGCGCCTGGCGTGGTTGGCGCCATTGGCGGCCGAGCGCCTGCACCAGGCGGCGCGGCGCGAGGCGCGCGCGGGCAAGGGCGGCAACGCGGCTACGGTGGTGCATTCGACGCTGGACCGCGATATGCAGACCACGCTGGAGCGCATGCTGGCCGACCGCGTGGCCCAGTTGCCGCGCTTTGTCTCGATGGCGGCGCTGGTGATGGATAGCCGCACGATGGAAATCCTGGCCTATGCAGGTTCGGCCGATTTCGCCGACGCGCGCCGTTTCAGCCATGTGGACATGGTGCGCGGCATCCGCTCGCCCGGCTCCACGCTGAAACCCTTCCTGTACGCGATGGCGCTGGACGACGGCATCATCCATTCCGAAAGCCTGCTGGCCGATACGCCGCAATCGTTCGGCGGCTACGATCCCGGCAACTTCCAGGCCAGCTTCTCCGGTCCGGTCAGCGTGGCGGAAGCCTTGCAGCGTTCATTGAATGTGCCCGCCGTCGATCTATTGGACCGCGTGGGACCGGTGCGCTTCGCGGCGCGCCTGTCCAGCGCCGGCCTGCGTCTGTGCCTGCCGCGCGACGCCGAGCCGAATCTGAGCGTAATCCTGGGCGGGGCCGGCACCAGCCTGGAAGAACTGGTTGGCGCCTACCGCTCGCTTTCCATGGGCGGCATGGCGGGCGTGCCGCGCATCACTTCCAACGCGCCGGTGCGCGAGGCGCGCATGATGAGCGCGGGCAGCGCCTACATCATCCGCAATATCCTGGAAACCGGCGGCCACCCCGACCAGCCTTTCGTCGAAGGCGATGAGGGTGGCGTGCGCCTAGCGTGGAAGACAGGCACCAGCTACGGCTTCCGCGATGCCTGGGCGGTTGGCGTCAGCGGCCGCTATACGCTGGGTGTCTGGGTGGGGCGGCCGGACGGCACGCCCAATCCCGGCTTCTTCGGCGCGAATGTGGCCGCGCCCCTGCTGCATCAGATCGCGTCGGCCTTGCCGCGCAGCGAGGAACTGGGCCGCGCGCGGCCGAAGGAAGTCTCGGTGGCGCAAATCTGCTGGCCGCTGGGAACTTCGGCCAGCGGCACCGCGCCGGAGCATTGCCATGCCAAGCGCAGCGCCTGGGTACTCAACGACACCATCCCGCCGACCTTGCCCGACCGTCTGCGCGCGCGCGGCCTGCTGGAAACGGTGTGGATCGATCCGCAGAGTGGCTTGCGCAGCATGCCGTCCTGCACGCCGTACGCCAAGCCGCGCGAAGTGGCGCGCTGGCCCGCGCTGCTGGAAGCCTGGCTGCCCGCCGCGCAGCGCGAACAACTGGGGCTGGCCGGCTGGTCGCCCGACTGTCCGCAGCAGAACAGCGCGGCCAGCATCCGCCTCACCGGCTTGCGCAGCGGCAGCCGCTTGCGCGCCGCGCCCGGCCAGCAGCAGGTGGTGCTGACGCTGGATGCGGTGGGCGGCGTCGGCCGCCACTACTGGCTGGTAGACGGCCAGACCGTGGCTGCCGCCACCGGCCCGGCCAGGCGGCAAAGCTTCACGCTGAATACGGCCGGCCAGCACAGTATCGCCGTCATCGACTCGGCCGGCCATTACGACAGCCTGCAGTTCCGCGTCGACGGCCTGTGAGCCGGGGGCGCGTTGTGCCGCCCATGGCCCTTGCCGTTGCGCCGTGCCGCGCTGGCACCATGTAGGCATCCCAACGGGCGGCGGCGGAACAGGGCTGTGCGGGCAAGTGGATGCGGTGTTTTCGTGCCATGGCTAGTGGCCTTTCCCACGGCGCACGCCGGTCAGCAGTACGGCCAAAACCAGCAGCGCCAGTGTCCACGCGGGCAGGGCGGCCAGCCGTGTGCCCGGCGTTCCTGCTTCCGCCAGTGCCATCGAGGCGCGGAAGCGCGGTACGCTGTCGAAGTCGCGGAAGCCGTAGCCGCCCAGGCAGGTTTTGGCGCAGGGCTGGCGCTCGTCGCCCAGCGCCGCTTCCTGGATGGCGCGCTGGAAGAAGTCGCGCAACTGTGCCTGGTGCTGCGCTACCTCGGCCAGGAAGTGCTGCTGGCGCGCCTTGTCCTTGCCGGCCAGCGTCGCTAGCGACTGGTAGGCCAGCGTCACGGGGCTGAAAATTTGCAGGCTGTCGAACCACCTATCCTGCTTCTGACGCGCCTCGGCATGGTGCCGCTCCACGCCGCGCATGGCCGCTTCCAGTTCCTGGGCGCGCTGGATACGGCTCACGCTCGACGATACCTTGTCCAGCGATGTGCGGTTCGGCTTCCATTCCGGATGGCTGTCGTAGAAGCGCGCCAGGCTGGCCAGTTTGTTGGCGTTGACTTCGTCGTTGGCGTCGCGCATGGCCTGCACATACAGCTCGCGCGCCGGGACGGGCGCCAGCAGGCGCACGGCCGCCGTCTGCGCGCCGGGTAGGAGCACGGCCAGCAGAATCCAGCAGCCGAAGGCGGCGAACGACGCTGTCATGCGACTGTGGCAGACGGCGCATACCGCTGCCGCTACCGCGCCCCAGAAGACGGAGTACAGCAGCACGACGCCGCCCCACGCCGCCAGTGCGGCAAAGCCATCCGCGCTGACGGCCAGCGTGCCGGATAGCAGCGCTGCCATGCCGCACGCTGCTACCAGCGCCACGCTGGCCAGCAGTACGCGCGCCATGATCTGTGCCAGCAGTAGCCTTCCCAAGCCAACGCCTTGCAGCAGCAGGGCGCGTATGCGCTTGCTTTCGCGGTCCTGGGTCAGCACCGATACGCTGAGCGCAAGCAGAAAGAGCGGCCATAGATAGACCACGAAGAACAGCAGGTCGAAGCGGCCCGCCGCCAGCCGGCCCGGATGCTCGATCTCGCTGGCGGTACGTACCGATTCCATCGACTCGGCGCGCACGCGGACGTAGGCGGGCAGCAGGTCGGCCTGGCCGATTGCCAGCGCCGCGCCGGGCAGGGCGGGCTTGACCGCGAAGCCCACATGCTCGCGGAAGGCGTAGCCGCGTACATCGATGGGCGTGCGATACCACTGCAGGTGCGCGAACTCCGGCTTGTCCGGATTGTCGAAGTAGCTGTTGGCGAGCGCATTGGCTTTCACGCGCGCCGTGCTTTCCTGGCTGGCTGCATCGGCCACTGCACGACGCTGGGTGGATTCGAAGCGCGCGCTTTCGAACAGGCCGAGCAGGGCCAGAAGCAGGGCTGCCAGCAGCAGGAACAGGGTGCCGCGCTCGCGCAACTGGCTGCGCAGGTCGTAGCGGATCAGGGTAAAAATTTGGTTCATTTCAGACTCCCGCTGCGCAGATGGCGCAGACCAAGGGCGCACAGGCCCAGACTTGCAAGGAATACCGCCAGCAGGGGCAGGATCTGCTGGCCGAATAAGCTGCCCATATCCAGGCGGTCGAAGTGGAAGCGGAAGGGCGGTACGCTGTTCCACAAATCCTCGCCGCCGTCATAGCGCTTGCCGTCCTTTTCGGGGTGGCGGGCAATTGCCTCGTTCATCACCTTCTGGATCACGCGTCGCTGTACTTCGGCCGCATTGACGAACTGGATATGGTGGCCCGTATCGCTGGCTGCGGCGGCGGTGGAAAGACCCGCCACGGCCACCGTGGGCGAGAGCCATCCGGCCAGCGCCGCCGCATCGCTCTGTTTTTGCAAGGCGGCGTACAGGCGGCCATAGTGCGTGTCGAAGATCTTGTCGCCATGCTCCTCGCCGCGCTGCAGGCTGATGCCCGCCCAGTTCACCGGCAAGTCTCTCACATCGCTGACGCCGTGCTCGCGCAATAGCGCCTGTTTATGGCGTTCCGCTTCTTCCGGATCGTCGGGCATGCCGAGCGAACCATCCAGCTCTTCGCGGAACTGCTGCATCGACGGCAGGGGCGCGGCGTGCTGCGAGAATTCCACGGCAAGGCGCGGCAGCACCAGCGCCGTCGCGGCCCAGATGGCAATCAGCGCGGCAAGGCTGGCGCGCAGGCTGGCCGCCCGGGCCGACACGGCGGCGATCAACACTGCCCAGGTGGCAAGATACAGCAGATAGCCGCCGCCGAAGACGGCCAGGCGCAGGGCGCCGTCCAGGAAAGGATCGGGCGCGTTGGATAGCCATTTCATCAGCATCACGGCGGCGCAAGCCGGCAAGGCCAGGCTGAGCGCGAGACAGAGCAGCACCGCACCACGCGCGACGGCCAGTGCGCTCAGCGGCGCGGCATTCACGCGCAGCGCCGCCAGCGTACCGCGTTCGCGTTCCCCGGCGAACATGCCGAAGCCGAGGAAAATCATGGACATCGGCGCCAGCACCTGCAGCACGAAGGCTGGCGTCAGGCGGAACTGGCGCGTGCTGCCCGCTTCGTCGGCGGCCGGCCGGTAGACCAATTCATTCTGCTTGTGCGCTTCCAGCCATACGCTGGAGCCGACATAGTTTTCCACGCCCGGTTCCAGCGCCGCCAGCAAGGGCAGGGGCTTGAATACATAGACGCCATAGTGCGCCGCCGAGTGCGGATATTTCTTGCCCTGCTGCGACCAGCGCCGCTGCTCGGCCTGGGCGGCGCTGGCGCGCGCATCGAGCGTGGCCTGCAGCTCGATGGCCGTCAGCGGCGCCGCGCACAGCGCAAGCGCCAGGCCGAGGCCCAGCAGCAGCCACACGCGCCAGTCGCGCCGCCGCTCGCGCCAGTCGGCCTGCCAGGCGCCGTGGCAGGCGCGCCACCAGCGGCCGCGTTCAGACGCCGGCCAGGGTGCTGAGGTAATTGCGTTCAAGTTCGCCTGCATTCAATTCTCCTAAAGTCCATTCGCCCACCAGATGTCCCGCCACCAGCATGCCGCAGCGATGCGCCAGTTCCTGGGCGCGGAACAGATCGTGGGTCGCCATCAGCACCGCCGCGCCATCCCGCGCCAGCTCGCGTATCGATTCGCCGAAAGTCACGCTGGCCTCGGGATCGAGTCCCGACGTCGGCTCGTCCAGCACCAGCACTTGAGCGCCCTTGGCCAGCGCCATCACAATGCCGACCTTCTGCCGCATGCCCTTGGAATAGCCGCTCGCCTGCCTGCGCCAGGCATGCTCCGGCAGTCCGGCCCTTTTCAGCAGCGCCTCGATCTCGCCCGCGCGCGGCTTGCGGCCGAGAAGACGCATGAAGAATTCCACGTTCTCGATGCCGGTCAGCTTTTCGTACAGCGCCACGTTTTCGGCGATATAGGCGGCGTGGCGCACCGCCGCTTCGGCCGGCGGTAAAGGCGATCCGGCCAGTTGAATGCGTCCGCCATCCGGTTTGACGAAGCCCAGCAGACAGCCGATGGTGGTGGATTTTCCGGCACCGTTCGGTCCCAGCAGGGCATAGATTTCGCCGGGGTTCACGCGCAGATTCAGCGCGTGCACCACGGTGCGTCCTTCATACTGCTTGTGCAGTTGTTCGATATGGATCATCTTTCGTCCTCAAAAGGCGTAGCGCACTTCGGCAAACAGGGTGCGCCCGGGGAAGGGATGGTATTGATAGGCGAGATAATTGTTCAGGTTATCGATGCCGATGGCGACCTCGGTGCGGGCGGCGGGTTTCAGCAGCAGTCGCAGGTCGAGCTGCTTTTGCCGCGACAGGCCGCCGTAGACGTCGGGATTGATGTCGCTATTGTTGATTTCATTGAACTGGCGGCCCGAGTAGCGCCAGGTGGCGGCCAGACTCCAGTTCTGCCGCGGCGCATACAGCAGGGTGGTGGTGGAGCGTACCTGCGGAATGCGCGCCCAGCGCTTGCCCACCGACGGCAGGTAGTTGTCGTTTTCCAGGATGATGGCGCGGCTGTAGCCGATATTCGCCTCCAGGCTCAGGCCGCGCAGGCCCAGTTCGTCGATGGCGCCGGCCAGTTCCACGCCGCGCGTGCGCACCCGGCCCACGTTCTGCGTATTCGTGATGCTGGGGAAGACCGAAAGATTGAGCTGCGACCAGATGGTGTTGCGCACATCGTCCTGGAACAGCGAGGCGCGCAGCTTGCCGGCGTCGAAGCGCTGTTCGGCCGAGAGTTCCAGCGCGGTGGAGCGCTCCGGTTTCAGATTCGGATCGCTGACAGTCAGCGAGGCTCCCGCCAGCGAGCCCTGGAACAGTTCGGACACGGTGGCGAAGCGGGTGCCGCGTCCCGCCGAGAACTGCAGGTCCAGCCCCGGCGCGGCGTCCCAGCCCAGGGACAGCTTGGGCGAGAGCGCGTGCTCGCTGCGCTCGCGGTAGTTCTCAGTCGGGCCGGGACGGAAGCGCTGGATGCCGTCGAAGGATTTCCAGGACTCGGCGCGCAAGCCCATCGTGGCCCGCCATTGCGGCGCAAAGCGCCACACGTCCTGCCCATAGAGTGCCAGCAGGCGCGTCTTGCCGCCCACGAACTGGGTTTCGTCGCCGCTCGCGATGCGCCAATCGGCCAGGCTGCGCGTGGTCTGCCTCAAGGTGTAGTCGCTGGCATGCAGGCCGAAGGTGAGGGCGTGCGCGCCGCCGGTCCAGTCGCCCGGCGTGGGGGTATAGGCGCCGCGCAGCTCCAGCGTGCGGAAGCCGGTGCCGCCGCGCTGCACGGCGCTGCCTGCGCCGCCGCCCGCCGCCAGGGGATCGGGCAGCGAAGCGTTGCGCTGGGTGTCGCGCTGGATTTCGTAGCGGCTGACGCTGAGCGAGGTATTCCAGCCGGTACGGTGGCGCGTCTTCAGCGTCAGCCCGCCCTGCACATGTCGCTCCTCGCGGGTATAGGGGGCGAAGGCGTTCTGCGGAATCTGGAACACATTGCCGTTCTGGCTGACGCGCCCCGACCATACGGCATTGCCGGCCGCGTCGCGCAGGAAGCTCTGGTTGCTCGTCTTCGTGTCGTTACTCCACCAGGCCAGGAAACCGTCCGCGCTCAGCTCCGGCGTAAAGTCATAGCCCATGGTCAGCTTCACGGTGTTCTGGCGCGTGTGGTCGATGGCGCCAGCGTTCGGGCCGAAGATGGCGCGCCGCTGGCCGGTGGGGGCTATGTCGTAGACGATGCCGCGTACCGGCGTGACGGGCGCCGTACCCTTGGGCGGCGCGAACACGCCGTCGTCGCCCGCCGTCACGCTGTAGTACTGCATCGGTTCGCTGGTGGAATCCTGGCGGTTGACCATCAGCTTGTACCACAGGCCGGAAGCCAGGCGGTCGCCCAGCAGCAGCGAGACCTGGTAGTTGCGGTAGCGGTCTTTCAGGCCATAGTTATCGTATTCCTGCACCTGTCCCGCTACGCGCACCGCGCCGCTGAATTTATCCGGACGGCTCGTGGCGATTTCGATGGTGGTGCCGATCGAGTTGCCGGGGTAGAGGGCGGAGAAGGGACCGTACAGCGCTTCTACGCTGGTGATTTCTTCCGGCGCCAGCATATTCCAGCGCGGCGCGTCGAAGCGGCCCATCAGATTCGACAGCAGATAGCCGTCCATATACACCAGGGCGCGCGGTGCCTGCGAGGGGGCGAAGCTGCGGCCGCCGATCAGGGCATTGCGGTCGCCGCTATAGCGTTTGCGGATGGTCATGCTGGGCAGGTCGCGCAGCGCATCCTCGGGATTGAACACATTCTGCAACTGGCGCAATTCTTCCGCCGTGCGCGTGGCGCTGGACAGGGCGCCATGCCCCGTCGCGCGTTCGCCGCTGATGGTGACGGTACTCATGGCTGCCGCCTCGTCGTCGGCAAAAGCAGGGGACAGCCAGCCACTGGCGCAGGCGAGCGCAATCGCGCCCGTCATCGGCCTTAAAGTCGATTTCATTGATGCTCCGCTTGATTGGGGAATTTGTTAATGCAACTGAGTTGCTATAATAAAGCGGCAAAATTGTTAACGCAACATAGTTGCATTAAAAAATAAAAGCCCACGCGGCGACAGAGCGCGGCGCGGGCCGATGCGGAAGAGGGGAGTTATTTGCCGCCGGAGCAGCGCGGGCAGGTGCCCTTGATGAGGAAGTCGACTTCCTGGCTGACAAAGCCGGCCGGCAGCTTGACCTTGCGCGGCAGATTGATATCGGTGAAGCAGGTCACGCTTTCGCAGCTGGTGCATTGGAAATGGGCGTGTTCATGACCATGTTGGGCGGCGCCCGCGTTGAAGCGCCAGACCTGGTCGGCCCCGGCGATGCGGTGGATCATGCCATGTTCGGTCAGCCATTCCAGCACGCGGTAGAGGGTGACGGAGTCCAGCACATCGCCCGGCAGGCGCTCCTGGATTTCATGGTGGGTCAGCGGTTCGTCCTGCTGCAGCAGGAAGGCCAGCACGCGCGAACGCGGCTTGGTCAGGCGCGCGCCGGTCTCCCGGATCAGGGATTCAGCGCGGTGTTCGGTGGATTTCGTTATATTCATGATACTGGCATAAGCTAGGCCTAATGCTAGCACGAAAGCTTATGCCTCGTATCCCGCCTGCGGTGGCGGGTTCTCAGGCCTTGGCGGCAGCGGCGGCCGCGCCGCGCTGTTTGCTCCAGTAGCCGACGCCCAGCACGGCCAGCCATACCGGAATCAGGTAGACCGACAGGCGCAGGCCCGGCGTCATGAACATCACCACCAGGATCGCGGCCAGGAAGACCAGGCACAGATAATTGGTCAGCGGGTAGCCCAGGCTGCGGAAGACCGTGGTCTTGCCCTCGGCCGCCTTCTGCGCGCGGAAGCGCAGGTGGATCCAGCTGATCATGGCCCAGTTGATGATCAGGGCCGATACCACGAGGCCCATCAGCATCCCCAGTGCCTTTTCCGGCGCCAGGTAGTTGATCATGACGCAGATCGCGGTGGCCACGGCCGACACGCCCAGCGCCGTTAGCGGCACGCCGCGGCGGTTCACTTTAAGCAGGGAGCGCGGCGCATTGCCCTGGATCGCCAGACCGTACAGCATGCGGCTGTTGCAGTACACGCAGCTGTTATACACCGACAGCGCCGCCGTCAGCACCACGATATTCAGCACCGTCGCCACCGCCTCGCTGTTCAGCGCGTGGAAGATCAGCACGAAGGGGCTGCCGCCGGTGACGACTTTCTGCCATGGGTAGAGCGAGAGCAGCACGCCCAGCGCGCCGATATAGAAGATCAGGATGCGGTAGATGGCCTGGTTGGTGGCGCTTGGAATGGTCTTGGACGGATTGTCCGCCTCGGCCGCCGTGATGCCGACCAGTTCCAGGCCGCCGAAGGAAAACATGATGACGGCCATGGCCATCACCAAGCCGCCCACGCCGTTCGGGAAGAAGCCGCCGTGCTGCCACAGATTGGCGACCGCCGCTTCCGGCCCGGCCTTGCCCGAAGCGAGCAGATAGCCGCCGAACACGATCATGCCGACGATGGCCACGACCTTGATGATGGCGAACCAGAATTCCATCTCGCCGAAGGCTTTCACGTTCAGCAGGCTGATGGAATTGATGATGACGAAGAAGCCCAACGCCGAGACCCAGGTCGGTATCGCCGGCCACCAGTATTGTATATAGATGCCCACGGCCGACAGCTCGGCCATGCTGACCAGCACATACAACACCCAGTAATTCCAGCCCGAGAGGAAGCCGGCCAGGTGGCCGCAGTATTTATCGGCGAAGTAGCTGAAGGAGCCGACCACCGGCTCATCGACCACCATCTCGCCCAGCTGGCGCATGATCAAGAAAGCAATGAAGCCCGCCGCCGCATAGCCCAGCAGCACCGAGGGCCCGGCCATCTGGATGGTTTGGGCGATGCCCAGAAACAGCCCGGTGCCGATGGCGCCGCCGAGCGCGATCAGCTGAATGTGGCGGCTTTTGAGTCCTCGTTTTAGCTCGTTCTTTTCATCTGCAATCATGTCTCCGGTCCTTGGACTCTGATAAAGGCAATGATTCTAAAGCAAATGAGATTTTTTGCAATTTCGGCGCGTTATGCAATATTTAATTTCGATATACGATAAGGCGCCTACTTTTGTTTTGTCTGTATCGATTTTTCCTTTGGTTTTGATCAATGCTGTATCAACTGGTTTCCTCCTGCATGCAACCCTTGATGTAGCTGTTGATCTCGATAGAGAATTTTTTCAGCTCTTTTTTGTAGAGCGGGTCGGAGCGCAGATCCTTGAAGAAGTAGTAGAAGGGGATCTGGTCCAACAGATTGTTCAGGGCGTAGTAGCTGTAGATTTCGGCCACCCCTTTCAGGATGTAAGCCTGGCCCTGGGGATCGAAGATGCAGATGTTCGGATCAATATTGTTGACCGCGGCTTCCAGTTGCAGGAATTTAGGGTTCTCCGGAACTTCGAGTTCGTGACGGCCCGGCCCCAAAAGATAGGAGAAGAAGGAAGTCTGGGCGCCGTGCCGGATCAGCGCGTATTCCGAAGCGCGCAGGCGGGCCTCGGGTGTCGCGGCCAGCGAAGCCGTTACCCGGTTCTTGCGCTCCTTGTCTTCATTCAGGATGGCGCTGTTGAAGGCGTCGATGGCGCTGGCTTCGTCCGGCGTGCCGGCCAGGATGCGGTTGCAGCGGCCGTGGGAGAATTTCAGCAGATCGTGCATATCATAGTCGCCGGTGAAAAAGCCGCTCAGGTCTTGCACTGACCTTGCCTCCTGAATGGGCATCCTCTGGATGCCGTTCGCATTCTTGATGGCCCAGATGCCTTCCAGCGGACCGCTCTGCTTCTCGGGATAAGCGACCGGATAGCCGACCAGGCCTCGAAACTGCGCGAAATCGTCCTCGCTTAGACCTTCATAGCTGTATTGGATGGCATCGCCCTGCGCGCGGACAGGCTTGATGGACTTGGTCATGATTTTGTGACCCTTGCAGGGATTGCCCTGATTGATGCGGTACAGGGTGTGCTCGCCCGCGGTGCGGAAGGAAATCGCATAATGGCTCTTCCGGCAAACCACGCGAATGACCTTCGCATCCTGGGCGCGCACAAAGAAGGCGGCTTCCAGCTCCGCGTCTTCCCTTGGCGCCAGGTTGCCGGGGAGGGGGATGCCATATTTCGCGGCCATCATTGACTTGACCCTGGCTTTCATTTCTTTGATAGACATGCTGCGTTCCTCCACTTGCTTGCCTACTCTGCGCAGTTTTCGGCGACCCTGATGCTGCTGGGGCCATTGTGCGAATCCGCCCGCCGCCAAGCCATTCGGCAAATGCGGTAGCCCGTCCGCCGGCGGTTTTGCGCGCCTAGTTATTTCGACCTAGTCGGGTTACTACCAGAGGAAAAGCTTGATCCACATCATTTGTCTTTCTCGGGGGCACGACCACAATACGGCCGTCGATGGGGTGGTCCGCATTGCAGCTGCACCATCCCTTGAATCGGCATTTCCAGAAACAAGGGAGAAGAAAAATGAGCAGCAGGGATGATAAGCAAAACGCCGAAGAGGGTATCCTGACCGGACGCCGTGGTTTCCTCGGTAAGAGCGCGGCACTGGGTTTGGCCGGTGTCTCGATGGGGCTGGTGGCGTGCAAGGATAACGGCGCCAACGCAGCGAAACCGGCCGCCGGCGCGGCGCCCGCAGCCAAAGGCGGCGGCGCGCACAGCATTGAAGTGCCACCGGGCCAGCTGGACGAGTACTATTCCTTCATCAGTGCCGGCCACGCCGGCGAAGCGCGCATCATCGGCATGCCTTCGGGCCGCACGCTGAAGCGCATTCCGGTGTTTAACACCGACTGCATGGTCGGTTGGGGCATCACTAACGAGTCCCGTGCCATTCTCGGCACCAAGGCCGACGGTTCGCTGAAGTACACCACCGGCGACACCCACCACGTCCACGGCAGCTACAAGGACGGCACCTATGACGGCCGCTGGCTGTTCATCAACGACAAACTGCATGGCCGTCTGGCGCGCATCCGCATGGACATCATGGAGTGCGACAAGATCACCGACATTCCGAATATCCAGGGCTTCCACGGCCTGTTCCCGGACAAGCGCGACCCGGTCGACGAGAAGATCAACTACACCACCCGCGTATTCTGCGGCGCCGAATTCCACATCCCCTTCGGTAACGACGGCAAGGACGTGAATGATCCCACCAAATGGGGCACCCTGTTCACCTGCGTGAACGCGGAAACCATGGAAGTGAAATGGCAGTGCCGCGTGGACGGCAATATGGACCTGGTGGCCACCACCTACGACGGCAAGTTCGCCGCTTCCAACCAGTACAACACCGAAAACGGCTACGACCTGGCCGGCATGATGTCGGCCGAACGCGACGCCTGCGCCTTCTTCCACATCGAGCGTATCGAGAAAGCCGTCAAGGAAGGCAAGTTCACCACCATCGGCACCTCCAAAGTGCCTGTGGTCGATGGCCGCGCCGCTTCCAACCCCGATCCGAAATCCGCGCTGGTCTGCTACGTGCCAGTGGCGAAAAACCCGCACGGCGTGAACGCCAGCCCGGACGGCAAGTACTTCGTCTGCTCCGGCAAGCTGTCGCCAACCGCCACCGTGATCCAGCTGGATCTGGTTGCCAAGTGGTTCAACGGCGAGCTGAAAGAGCCGCGCGACGCCGTGGTGGCCGAGCCTGAAGTGGGCCTGGGCCCGCTGCACACCGCCTTCGACGGTCGCGGCAATGCCTACACCTCGCTGTTCCTGGACAGCCAGTGCGTGAAATGGAATGTGGACGCCGCCATCGCCCAGTACAAGGGCGACAAGAACGTCAAGGTCGTGCTGGAAAAAATGGACGTGCATTACCAGCCTGGCCACATCTACTCCTCCATGGGTGAAACCAAGGAAGCCGACGGCAAGCTGCTCAACTCGGGCAACAAGTTCTCGAAAGACCGCTTCCTGCCGGTAGGCCCGCTGCACGTGGAAACCGAGCAGCTGATCGACATCAGCGGCGATAAACTGCGCCTGCTGGCCGACCACACCGCCTACTCCGAGCCGCACGACGGCATCATCGTGCGCCGCGATATCGTGAAAACCGTCCAGGTGCAGAATATGGACGACTTCCCGAACGCGGTGAAACCGGAAACCGCCGGCATCACCCGCCAAGGCAACAAGGTGCATGTGCGCCTGATGTCCCAGGCACCGTCCTACAGCATGCCTGAGATCAAGGTGAAGAAGGGCGACGAAGTCACCATCACGCTGACCAACCATGACAAGGTGGAAGACCTGACCCACGGTTGCGCCATCCCGACCTACAACATCAACTTCATCGTCAACCCGCAGGCAACCAAATCGGTTACCTTCAAGGCCGATCATGCTGGTGTGTTCTGGATGTATTGCACCCACTTCTGCCACGCTTTGCACCTTGAAATGCGCAGCCGCTTCATCGTTGAAGCTTAAGTAAGCCAGCCGCGCGCCCCGGCGCGCGGCTGTTTTGTATCGCCATCATATGAAACCGATCAAACCAAGCCGCACGGCATGGCAGCAGACGCTAGCCTTGCTGTCGCTGGTGCTCGCCCTTATCATCCTGCTGCTGCCGCAGCCGGGCCGCGCCGCCACCTACGAAGCCGAACTTCCCGAACAACTGATGCATGGCCCCGATTTATGCGGCTTTGCTCCCTGCCGCGACGTGATGCCGCAGGCCACCCGATTCTCGCAGCGCAAAGGCTCGCCCACCTATGTGGAAGCCTTTGGCGCAGGCAAGGACGGCAAGGAAGAAATCGTCGGCTACGTCTTCCTCTCCACCGACGTGGTGGACATTCCCGCTTACTCCGGCAAACCGGTCGTCACCCTGATCGGCATGGATAAGAAGGGCATTATCAGCGGCGTGCGCGTGCTGAAACACTCCGAGCCGATTCTGCTGGCCGGCATTCCCGAATCCGTGCTGCTGGACTTCGTCAAGCAATACGTCGGCAAAAGCGGCGACGCCAAGCTGGAAATCGGCCATGGTGGTTCCGCCACCGGCGCCGGCCTGGACGCCATCAGCGGCGCCACCGTCACCGCCATCGCCGAAAACCAGGTCATTTCGCGCAGCGCCTACGAGATCGGCCGCCAGGTCGGCATCTTCACCGTGGAAGCGCGGCCGCCGGCCCGCTTCACGGCTGTCGACGAGCGCCTGAACTGGGACCAGCTGGCCGCCGAGGGCAGCATCCAGCACATGGTGGTGAAAGCCTCCGAAGTGGGCGGCGACAATAGCGCCGGTCCGTATATGGACTTGTATTTCGGTTACCTGAACACGCCGACCATCGGCAAGAGCATCCTCGGCGAGCAGGGCTACCGCCGCCTGATGGAAGACCTGAAGCCGACCGACCACGCGCTGTTCATCATCGCCAAGGGCCAGGCTTCGTTCAAGGGTTCGGGCTTCGTGCGCGGCGGCATCTACGACCGCATCCAGGTGCGCCAGGACGCGTTGAGCTTCACCTTCCGCGACACCGACTACCTCAACCTGTACCGCCTGGTGCCCGGCGATACGCCGGAATTCAAGGAATCGGCCATCTTCATCGTGCGCTCGGCCCAGTTCAATCCGGCCTGGCCATGGCAACTGACGCTGCTGGCCAATAAACAGGACAACAAGACCAACCAGCGCAGCTTCATCCACTTCGACCAGGAATACTGGCTGCCCGCGCGCTACCTGGAAGGCGGCCATCCCAAGGTCGTGAAACCGGAAGCGCTGTGGAAGGGCATCTGGTCCAGCCGCATTCCAGAGATCGTGCTGTTCGTGGCCCTGCTGGCCGCGACCGTGATCCTGTACTCGCAGCGCGACCGCCTGGTGCGCATGTCGAACCGCAAGAGCAAGCCTTGGATCAGCCGTCCGCGCACCTTCCTGTGGATCGCCAGCGTCGGCTTCTTCGGCTTCTACCTGAAGGCACAGCCCAGCATCACCCAGGTCATGACCTGGTTCCACTCCCTGCTCAACCAGTGGAAGTGGGAGCTGTTCCTGTCCGACCCCTTCATCTTCATCTTCTGGTGGTTCATCATCGCCAGCGTGCTGCTGTGGGGCCGTGGCCTGTTCTGCGGCTGGCTGTGCCCCTTCGGTTCCCTGCAGCACCTGACCTTCAAGCTCGGTGAAATCATCGGCCTGAAACGCTACCAGCGCCTGCTGCCCAAAGCACTGCACGACAAGCTGCGCTGGGTCAAATACGGCGTGTTCGCGGTGCTGGTCGGCGTGTCGCTGTACTCGATGGAACTGGCCGAGCACCTGGCCGAGATCGAACCGTTCAAGACCACCTTCCTGGTCGGCGTGTGGAACCGCACCTGGCCGTTCTGGGTCTTCATCGGCGCGATCATGGGTTTCTCCCTGATTAGCGAACGCCCATACTGCAAATACATCTGCCCGCTGGGCGCCGGTCTGGCCATTCCCGGCCGCTTCCGCCTGTTCGGCCTGAAACGCAAGGCCGAATGCGAAACCTGCCACGCCTGCGCCTCCGGCTGCGGCTCGCACGCCATCGACGCCAAGGGCAAGATCGACCAGATGGAATGCCTGCTCTGCCTCGATTGCATGGTGATGTATTACGACGATCACGCCTGCCCGCCGCTGGTCAAGGAACGCAAGCGCCGCAGCAATGCGGGCGAAGCGCTGACCCGCATCGGCGCCGACGGCTACTTCGTCTCGCTGGACAGCCTGCGCGGCACCCTGAAATCCGCCAAGGCGGACAAGGAGTCCGCATGAAAGAACCTGGCTTAATACGCGCCGGGAAGGGCGCCGCTGCGGCGGCGCTGTCGATCACCGTCCTGCTGGCCGACATCGGTAGCGCGGCGGCGGCCACTCTGGTGGTTAAACCCGGCATGTCCATCGCGGAGGCGGTGCAGCGCGCCCACTCCGGCGACACAGTGGTGGTGGAACGCGGGATGTACCGCGAAAATCTGCTGCTGGACAAACCCATCACCCTGCAAGGCAAGGACAAGCCCACCATCAGCGGCGGCGGCAAGGGCGACGTGATCCGCATCACGGCCAGTGACGTCACGCTGCAAGGGCTGATCGTGCGCGACAGCGGCATCGACCAGGGCAAGCAGAACTCCGGCGTCTATGTGGTGCCGAAGGCGCACCGCTTTACCATCGCCGATTGCGACATCATCTACACCCTGTTCGGCATCTGGCTGGAACAATCCGATGATTCCAAGGTGCTGCGCAACCTGATCGTGGGCCGGCGCGACCTGATGTCGGTCCATCGCGGCAACGGCATCCAGGTGTACAACACGCGCCGCTCCGAGATCATCGACAACCAGGTCAGCTACACGCGCGACGGCATCTATGTGGACGTGTCTTCGCATGCGGTGTTCCGGGGCAACCGCATCCACCACGTACGCTACGGTACCCACTATATGAACACCCACCACAGCCTGTGGGAGAACAATGAGTCCTACCTGAATCGTGGCGGCCTGGCCCTGATGGAAGTGCGTGACCTGATCGTGCGCAACAACAAGGCCTGGGGCAATGAGGACCACGGCATCATGCTGCGCACCATCCAGGACTCGGTGGTGGAGAACAATGTGGTGGCCGGCAACGACCGCGGCTTCTTCATCTACGACGCCGAGTTCAATATCCTGCGCAACAACCTGGTGGTGCGCAACCGCACCGGCGTCCACCTGTCGGCCGGCTCGTCCAACAATGAGGTGGGTGGCAACGACTTTATCGGCAACGAGGAACAGGTCAAATTCGTCGCCTCGCGCGACGTGGAATGGGGCCGCAAGTCGGGCAATTACTGGAGCAACTACAGCGGCTGGGACCAGGACGGCGACCAGGTCGGCGACATTCCCTATGAGGCCAACGATCTGGTGGACCGCCTAAACTGGCAGTACCCGCTGATGAAGCTTCTGCTCTCCAGTCCATCGCTGCAGACCCTGCGTTTCGTGGCGCGCCAGTTCCCCGTGCTGCGCGCGCCCAGCGTGATCGACCGTCATCCGCGCACGCGTCCCCTGAACCCGAATTGGAAAAAATGGAATGACTTATCCCCCCATTGAACTGAAGAGCGTGAGCAAGCAGTTCGGCGCCTTGCAGGCGCTGAAGGAAGTCTCGCTCAACGTGAACAAGGGCGAAATGGTTGGCCTGATCGGCCATAACGGCGCCGGCAAGAGCACCCTGTTCAAGCTGATGCTGGGATTGATCCCGGCCAGCTCCGGCAGCATCCGCGTGCATGGCGCCGATACGTCCGGCCCAGGCTTTCGCCAGGCGCGCCGCCGCATCGGCTACCTGCCCGAGAGCTTTGTCACCTACGACAATCTGAGCGGCCTGGAAGTGCTGCAACTGTTCGCCGACCTGAAAAAAGTTCCGCGTTCGGCCTGTGCCGGCACGCTGGAATTGGTGGGCCTGCAGCACGCCGCCGGCCGCCGCGTCGGCACGTATTCGAAAGGCATGCGCCAGCGTCTGGGCTTTGCGCAAGCCTTGCTGGGCGAACCGGACCTGCTCTTCCTCGATGAGCCGACCAATGGCCTCGATCCGGAAGGCATCGCCGATTTCTACGCCACCCTGCGCAAGGTGAAGGCGCGCGGCGCGACCATCGTCATCACCTCGCACATCCTGGCCGAGATCCAGCAGCGCGTGGACCGGCTGTTCATCATGAAATCGGGCCAGCTGGCCGCGCAAGGCACGCTCGACGAGCTGCGCGCCGGCATGTCGCTGCCGCTGCTGGTGGAGGCAGCGATGGCCGACCAGGAAGCGGCGGGCGCGGGTCTGCAGACGCTGCAAGGCCTGCCTGGCGTGAAAGCCAGCGCCGAAGGCGGCAAGCTGACGGTCAGCTGCGAACGTGAACGCAAGATGGCGGTGCTGTCGGCCTTGTCGGCCACGGCGCTCGACATCGTGATTCACGAACCCACGCTGGAAGAATTGTTCCTTGGTTATGGAGGCGCCCATGTCCGCGCGCATTGAATGGACCCAGGTCCGCGTGATTGCGGCCAAAGAATGGCGTGACCGCATCCGCAACCGCTGGGTGCTGGCGGTGGCCGTGCTGTTTGCCCTGTTCGCGCTGGCGATCGCCTTGTTCGGCACCGCCCAGCAGGGCGAAGTGGGCTTCCACGGCATCGAATCGACCGTGGCGAGCCTGGTCAGCCTGGTCATCTACCTAGTGCCGCTGATCGCCCTGATCCTCGGCTACGACGCCATCGTCGGCGAGAAGGAGCGGGGGGCGCTGGAGCTGCTGCTGTCCATGCCGATCACGCGGCTGGAAATCCTGCTCGGCAAATACCTCGGCCTGGCGGCGGCGCTGGCCAGTTCCACCGTGATCGGCTTCGGCGCCGGCCTGCTGCCGCTGGCGGCGCAGCTCAGCCCCAACGACGCCTTCCACTACGCCGGCTTTGTGCTGAGCGCCATCCTGATGGGCATGGCCTTCCTCAGCATCTCGATGCTGGTGTCGGTGCTTGCCAGCGACCGCGTGCGCGCCAGCGGCGCGGCCGTCGGCCTGTGGTTCTTTTTTGTGCTGATCTTCGATCTGGTGCTGATGGGCGCCCTGGTGCTGAGCCAGGGCAGCTTGGGCAACGCGGTCTTCGCCGGGATTCTGATGCTGAATCCGGCCGACATCTTCCGCCTGCTGAACATCTTCAGCTCCGAACAGGTTCAGAACATGTATGGCCTGTCCACCGTGATGCCGGAAGGCCTTACCAATCCGGCGGTACTGATGGCCATCATGCTGGCCTGGATCGTACTGCCCTTTATCTTTGCAATCAGGAGATTCCGATGAAATTAAGTATTCCAACCGTGCTGGCGGCCCTGCTGCTCACCGCATGCAGCCAGAGCGCGACCGACATCTCCGCCAAAGAGCCGGACGCCGGCGCCAGCTGTTCGCTGGACGGCATGGTGCTGAAGGACTTCCCCGGCTCGAAAGCCCAAGTGCGCTACGCCGACGGCAAGACCGACTACTACTGCGACGTGATGGAGCTGTTCGGCACCGTCTTCGCGCCGGAGCAGAAGCGCGTCGTGGGCGCGCTCTACGTGCAGGACATGGGTAAGGCCAACTGGGACCAGCCGAGCGGCAACTGGATCGATGCGCGCAAAGCCGTCTACGTCATCGGCAGCAAGAAGCACGGTTCCATGGGCCCGACCATTGTGCCTTTCGCCAACGCCAATGAAGCGCAAGCCTTCGCCGCCAAGGAAGGCGGCTCGGTGCTCAACTTCAGCGACGTCAAGCCGGACATGGTGAAGATGGGCGGCGGCGCCGCCCACGATTCCGGCATGGGCGGAGGCCACTAAACGCAGTACCTGATTCGGCGGCAGTCTTGAAAACTGCCGTCTTTCCGCTGTTCGCAGCATTTTTCCGTTTCTCAGACCTAGAAAGAGACCACTATGAAAATCACCGTATCCGCACTGTTCCTGGCCATCGCCTCGTTCGCCAGCGCATCCGCCGGCGCCGCCGACGCGGCACTGGGCGAAAAAATCTTCAAAGCCACCTGCCAATCCTGCCACGGCGCAGGCGTGCTGGGCGCCCCGAAAGCCGGCGACAAAGCCGCCTGGCAGCCGCGCGTCGCCAAAGGCAAAAAAGCCGTGTACGACAACGCCATCAAGGGCTTCAAAATGATGCCGCCAAAAGGTGGTAACGCTGGCCTGAAAGATGACGAAGTCAAAGCCGCCGTCGATTACATGATGCCGAAGTAAACCGTTTTTACCGCCCGCGTGGAGCTCTGTCATGGGTGGCTCCGCGCGGCGCGGTTTTTTGAGTCTTTTTAAAATGACCATGGCGTCGTTGCTAGCGCCTCGCCGTGCAAATGCACTGTCTTCGGCGCTGCGCCTAGCCCTGGCCAATTTAAAAAAACTCATCATTTGGAAGGGAACCTGCCATGCGCAAGGCCATCGTACTACTCGCCGCCATGGCCGCAGCCACGCTGCTGCTTCTGGGCGGATGCAGCCGTCAAGAGAAAATCGTCAAGACCCAGGGCCATGTATTCGGCACCACGGTTGAAATCAGCGTCTACGGCGAATCCGAAGCGCGTGCCAATGAATTGGGCGCCCAGGTACTCAAGGAATTCGACCGCCTGCACCACAAATACCATGCCTGGCAGCCCAGCATGCTGACGTCGCTGAACGATGCCATCGCGCGCGGCGAGCCATTCCAGGCCGACGAAGAGATGGTCAGCCTGCTGCAATCGGCAGCCGAGTTGTCGGCCCGTTCCGATTACCTCTTCAACCCCACCATCGGCCACCTGATACGGTTGTGGGGCTTCCAGAAAAACGACATTACCGCGCAAGGCCCGTCGCCAGCCGAGATCAAACGCTGGGTCGACGCCGATCCGCGCCTGTCCGACCTGCGCTACCAGGGCACGCTGGTGTCCAGCGTGAATCCTGCCGTGATGATCGACCTGGGCGGCTACGCCAAGGGCTATGCGCTGGACCGCGCCGCCGCCATCCTGCGCGGCGCAAACGTGAAAGCGGCGCTGGTCAATGTGGGCGGCAATGTGATCGCCATCGGCCAGCCGGGGGCGCGCCCATGGCAGGTCGGCATCCGCGATCCGCGCGGGGAGGGCGCCATCGCCACCGTTTCCCTGCACGACAATGAAGCCGTCGGCACCAGCGGCGACTACGAGCGCTACTTCATGAAGGACGGCAAACGCCATCCCCACATCGTCGATCCGCGCACGGGCCAGACCATCGACCTGGTGGCTTCCGTCACCATCGTCATTTCCGGCGGCCGCGACGTGGGCCTACGCTCTGACGGCAACTCCAAGCCGCTGTTCATCACCGGCGCCGAAGGCTGGGAAGCCATGGCCAAGCGCCTTGGCCTGAACGAAGTGATGATGGTCGACGCCCAGCGCAACATCCTGATGACGCCCGCCATGCGGGCGAGGATGGATACCGGCTCTGCGCCGAGATAGGCTTAGCTGCGAATTGCGCGCCACGCCGCTTGGACGGCATGCACCAAAGACGGATGCAGGCTGCCCAGTTTAGGGTGTGGCCCAAATGGTGCACCAGGCGGAACCGAAAACCAGTCGTTTGAATAGGGAAGCTCCACACGCTGGCGCAAGTCGAATTTGGTGTCGTAACTAAGACCGGCCATTTCAAACGCCGCGGCATTGCGCTGGCGCGAGAGCGCAAACTCGCCGCCATGAAGCTCAGTGTTGTGTTTACTAGTGCCATAGGCGACTTGCACATAAAAGTGCGGCGCCTCGTCATCAAATACAGCAAGGATCAAGGCTGGCCGAGGTTTAGGGCGGGGGTGTATTTGATCGGGGAAATGGCACCAGACGATATCTCCTGCATCGGGTTCCGGCCACCATAGGGGCTTCATGCCGCCTCGGCATCGTCACTGAGAAGCGTGGAGCGCACGGAACGAAGTACAGGGCAATTGGCTTGCTGTTTGATCTGCTCAAGTTGGAAATCGTTTAGAGGGCCGTCGTCCTTTTCGTATTGAGGTAAAACCCGGCGTGCCAGTTCGTATAGCGCATGATGGATAATCTGCGTTTCGCTCATGCCCAAATGCTTAGCCAAGCGCTGGGCGGTCTCTCGAGATATACCTGTCGCGCTATCGACGCGATGGTACTGAAAGGCTATCTCATCGTCTTTCTCTCGCTTGCTCATAAAAGTGATACCTCCCTGTGAGCGGTACTTTCACCATATCTACGCAACGATCAGCCGTCAAGTGAATGAATTCAACCGACCTACGGGCTAGGCTGTTTTTATTTACACTTCGCTCGATATAAATTTCCACATGGAAATAAACTATCAAAGTCAAGTGAAATAAGTGGTATTATCGTTGCCGCACGGCAACAATTTTCTTGTGATTTCAAAAACCGTTTCCTTATAATTGTTTTCACAAATAGCACGACCGTGCGACTACTGAGGGAGAAACTATGAAGTCTACTTTGATAGCAGGCAGTCTGGCCCTGGCCTTCCTGGCAAGCGCTCCTGCGCAAGCCTGGCAGCAGGACACCCACCGTCGAATCGTGCTCGACGCGGTGGAATACATGAAGAACAATCCGTCCAGCACCAACTACAACAAGCTGCTGGCCGGCGTCACGCGCGCCGGTTACACCATCGACCAGTTCGCGCAGGCGATGGGGCAGGGCGCTTACGATGTGGATGATTTCGCCGACACCTATCTGTGCGGCGCCAGCACCGGCAACTGCCAGCAGGCGCCGGTGTGGGGCGCGGGCGCCAGCATCGTCAAGTACACCTCGTACTGGCACTTCCAGAACCATGGCGCGGGCGCCGACGTGCACGGCAACCCCTTCGGCGGCTATAACTATGCCAAGCTGACCGTGGCCGGCGACGTCGACAATATGGCGGCCGCCTGGCTGAAAGGCGATTACCTGGACGATGGCCCCGGCGGCCTGAAAGGCTGGTTCGGCGACAGCAGCAAATACAATAGCTACGGCGTTACCGAAGCCCACTATCGCCACGGCGGCAGCTCCACGCCGGAACAGTACGCGGACTTCGAAACCGCCCCGTTCCAGCCGATCGACAATCTGGGCCAGTACTGGTGGCAGCAATTCCTGGCGCAGCCGACCGCGCAGAGCCTGGGCTTCGTGCTGCACACCACCGACTTGCTGCAACCGCACCACACCTGGACCAGCTCCGCCCACGACCACGGCGGCTGGGAGCAGTGGGTGCAGGACTATTATGATAAAGAGAAGCTGAACGATCCGGCCCTGGTGACGGCGGCCCTGGCCGATTTCACGCCGGTAGCGCCCAGCGCGACCGACATCCGTCCGCTGCTGACCCAAGGCGGCAGCTACTCGTACGCGAACGGCGGCATCGTGCTCTCGTCCAAGGACCACGGCGACCGCCGCAACGTGGGCAAGCAGATGATTCCGCATTCCATCGCCATGGTGGTGCATGTGCTGAACCGCGCCGCCGAACGTCTGGGGAATTAAAAGCATGAAAACGCTGTCCTTCAATCCGCGTCCGCTCCTGCATGGTGTATTTGCCGTGCTGGCCGGAAGTGGCGCCTTCCTGCCGGCTTTGCAGCCGCCGGCGCAGGCCGTCACCGAATTCAAGTTGAACGAACCGACTCTGGCCGCGCGCGTCGACGGCGCGCCGGTGCAGGCGTTCAGCGTGGAGACCATGTGGCAGCTGGCGCGCTTGAAGGACAGCCGGGCCAGCCGCACGGAGGCGCTGGAAAACATCGTCGCCAATCGTCTGCTGGCCGCATCGGCGCGCAAAACCCATGGCGAAGCCGCGCTGCACGCCAACCAGCGCGTAGCCTTCTCGCGCGAGGTGACGCTGGACGAGCTGCTGCTCTCCACCCTGCGTGCCGTATATGGCAAGGAACTGGACCAGGCCGTGCAGCGTCAGCCCGGCGGCAAGCTCGATGCGCTGATCGCGGCCCAGAGCGAGCCGGATGGGGCGGCTCTGGATGCCGTCTTCGGCAAGTCCGACACGCTGCGCCTGGAGCATGTGCTGAACCCCGCCCAGCAGGAACGCGCGAAGAAGATAACGCTGCTGCGCTACCAATTGCCGCAGGGAGCGGCGGGAAGCATCAGTCTTTACGACGTCTATCAGCGCCAGAATGTGCAGGGCAGGGTAGCCCTGCTCACCCGCCAGCCCGGCTTCGCATTGCAGCAGGCCAGGCAGCATCTGGCCTCGATCTTCGTTCAGCACTGGGCGCGCCAGAAGTTCGGCGAGGCCGCCTTGGCCGATCTGCGCCAGGTATTGTCGGAACAGCAGGAAGTAGTGGCCTTGCAGCAGATGCACGGCATCGGCGCCGACACCGACTCGGCCAGCCCCGTGGTCGATCAGTTGGCCAAGCAGGTCAAACCGGCGCAAATCGCGGCCTACTACCGCAAGCACCGCGAAGAATTCGAACGTATCGAAAAAGTCAAAGCACGCCATATCCGCCTGGCCGACGAAGCGGCGGCACAGTCGGTTGCCAAGGCATTGGCATCCGGCGGCGACTTTGCCACGCTGGCCAAGCGCCACTCCAGCGCGGCGGATGCCGCCAGCGGTGGTGATCTAGGCTGGATACGCCACGAGGCCAAACTCGATTGGCTGTCTCAGATGGCGTTCGCCCAGCCGGAAGGACAAGTCTCCAAACCGATCCGCATGCCCGCTGGCCCGCATGACAAGGCTTCCTGGGAAATCGTATTGGTTGAAAAACGTGTCAACGGCTATCAGGCGCCTGAATCTGAATCGGTGCGCTACGTCGCCAGCCAGGCCATTGCGCGCGACGCGGCAGTCGAGCAGTTGACGGCGCTGCGCCTCCGCCTGCTGCGCGAAGCGCGCATCGACATCAACCGCAGTCTGCTCGATAAACCGGCCAGCCTGCTGGAGAACAAATCATGAAAGCGCCATACGCCATCGCCGTTCTTGCCGCAGCCAGCCTCGCCACGTGGTTGCTGTGGCCTGAACCCGATCGCGCAGCCCCTGCAATCGCCAGCACCGCATCACCAAGCGACGCGGCGCGGCAGCCGGCCGGCAGCGGCGATACGCAAGGCAATCAATGGTTCGGCGCCATGCCGCAAGGAGAGAAGAGGGAATTGAAGCGCGTCCCGCTGGCGCCGGTCGACAGCAGCGGTTCAGCGTGGCTCAGCATGGCGCAAGCACGCGAGCATGGCGATGCGCGCACCCCGCCCATCGTGCGCGACACCGAAACGCAGGCAACGCCCGACGCTAATCAGCTGGCCGATCACAATGCCTATCAAAAATTCGAAGGAAGCCAGCATGCCCGCCTGCTGGCTTCTTATGTCGCCGCAGCTGAAACCGAACTACCGCGCCTGCGCGCCGACGTTGAACGCGCCCGCGCCGCCGGCATTCCGGAGCAGGAAATCGCCAAAGTGGTGGAAAAAATCCGGCTGATCGAGCAGACGCGCAAGGAAATCCTACAGCGAAATCAGCAAGCTATGGCTGGGGGAAATCGGCAATAGCTACGCAAACATTGTCTTATAGCTCCAGGATTTCAACGGACTGGCTATGCGCAAGCGCCACATCTATGAAGCGGCGCAACGCCACGGAGGCGACCGCGCCATCCACCAGATGGTCGATGAAATAGAAGCCGTCCGGCTCAATTGCGTAGTTGTAGATTTCCATCATCTTCTCTCTTGCAATTGGGCTGGGCAGCTTTTCGAACAGTCCTGATGGGTTGAAGTCGGAGGGGGCCGCAAACTTGATCTTGTACTCAATTCCCATATTCATGCCTTAATCATGTGCGGCTGCGGGTTCCCGCAGCGAGGGCAAAATATCGTGCAGGCTGGCGGCTTCATAGGTGGGCAGCGCTTCCGATTCGTTGGCCAGGCGGCCAGGATTGAACCAGCAGCTTTCTATGCCAAACCGGTTGGCGCCGAGGATGTCGGCATCCAGGCGGTCGCCGACGATGATGGTTTCTTCCTTCACGAAGGAGCGCGCCATCTGCGTCGCGTACTCGAAGAAGCGGACGTCCGGCTTGGCGTAGCCGGAGGACTCCGACGTCGCCACGAAGGAAATGTGCTTGCCGAGTCCCGAGCTGGCGATGCGGCGGCTCTGGATGGATTCGACGCCATTGGTGATGATGCCCACTTCGCCGATGCCGGCCAGGGTTGCGCATAGATGTTCGGCGCCGTCGATCAGGACCACCGTCTCCGGCAGCGATTCCAGATAGCGGCGGCTTGCGGCCTCGGGGTCCAGCGCGATGCCTTTGCTTTGGAAGGTTTGGCGGAAGCGCTCGACTTTCAGGAAATCTTTGCTGACCTCTCCCATTTCAAAGCTTTTCCAGAGCGCCGTATTGATCGCCTGGTATTGCAGGAAAAGCTCGTCCATCCCGTCGGGCAGGCCAAGCTCCCGCATGGTGCGCACGAAAGAGAGTTTTTCGGAGGCTTTGAAGTCGAGCAGGGTGTCGTCTAAGTCAAAAAGGAACAGTCTATGCTTCATGGTGCTTCGGGAGGTGAGTCAAGCTCGCATCCTAGCATGTATGGACGAGCTGCTTGGGCATAGTGTCGGCGAGCAGGTGCGCGCGCTTGCCCGCTGCAGCAGCGCGCACCGCCTGCCCGTCGAACTCGGCGCCATGGTTGAGCGGTGAAGAGTTCGCAGTATCGCCTAAATGAGAATTATTATCAACAAGGTTGGGCGCATGGAATGGTACGGGGGGCTTTAGCGCCCGGCTATCGGCGTAGAAAAGGGGATCGGAATATATTCGGCGGCCGTGATTATTGGCGAGAATCGGCCGCTGCCGGTGCGCTACGCTACCTGTGGTCCCCGGCTCAAGCTTTGCAGTTTGAGCATGCGGGCGGCAAGTTCTGCTGCCGTCCGCCGGCCGCTGCCGATGGCGCGAACGCCTCGTTCGAAGGTGCGTGCCGGCATGCTACTCGACACCCACTCGGGAACCTTCTTCAGCGGTCCAGGATCGAACACCGGCAGGACAAGAAAGCTCACACAGTTGGCACTCATTGAGGAGGCAACATGAAAGCGAAACAGTCCAAGGGGGTGGCAGGGAAGGGAGACGATTGCGGCTGCGGCGCCAGCGAAGGCGCGGCGGCGGCCAACGGTAGCGCGGACTATGCCATGCCGCACGACGAGGCGCTGGCCGCGGCCGGGCCAGGCGACGGCGGCATGCCGGGCTTGCAGCGCGTGGTGCGCAGCGCGGCCGGCGGCATGCCGAGCGCGCGCGGCATGGATGGCGAGGAGCAGGGCGACGATAGCGGCATGCCGGGCGGGAACGGCATGGGCGGCGATGGCTTTGGCAGCGGTGGCGCCGGCGGAGGAGGCGGCGGGGCCGGTGGGCGCGACAATGACGCGCCTGCCGTGCGCCGGTGCGGCACCATGGACGTGCACCGCCGTCTGCTCTCGACCGTGCCCGAGTATGCACGCGCGCGCGACGAGATCGAAATTCAGACCGAACAGTTCGAGCGCAATGGCGCCGTCTCGGCGCGCAGCGGCATCACCCGCATTCCGGTGGTGGTGCATGTGGTGTGGAACACCGCCGCGCAGAATATCAGCGACGCCCAGATCGCCAGCCAGATCGAGGTGCTGAACCGCGACTTCCGCCGCACCAATCCCGATGTGGCGCTGACGCCGGCGCCGTTTCTGCCCCTGGCCGCCGATTCGCGCATTGAATTCGCGCTAGCCACCACCGACCCGGGCGGCGCGCCCACCACCGGCATCGAGCGGCGCCAGACTACGGTGACCAGCTTTACCGACAACGACGCGGTGAAGGCGAATGCGAGCGGCGGTCTGAACGCCTGGCCCTCGGCACGCTATCTGAATATCTGGGTTTGCCCGCTGGCGGGCGGCTTGCTTGGCTACGCCCAGTTCCCCGGCGGCCCGGCCGCCACCGACGGCGTGGTGATCCGCCAGTCGGCCTTCGGCACCACGGGCACGGCGGCCGCCCCTTTCAACCTGGGGCGCACGGCCACCCATGAAATCGGCCACTGGCTCAACCTCAACCATATCTGGGGCGACGACGGCACCGGCTGCGCCGGCACCGACAATGTGGCGGACACGCCGAACCAGGGCGGCGCCAACACCGGCACGCCGACCTTCCCGCGCGTCTCCTGCAGCAACGGGCCGAACGGCGATCTGTTCATGAACTATATGGATTATGTGGACGACCGCGCCATGTTCATGTTTACCGCCGGCCAGGTGGCGCGCATGCAAGCCTGCCTTGATGGCGTGCGCAGCAGCATCGGCACTGAAGGCGTGGGCGCCATCCGGCGCAGCTCCTCGCCGGTGGTGGCCTGGGGGCCGAACCGGCTCGACACCTTCGTGCTCGGCACCAACCGCGCGCTCTATCACAAATGGTGGAACGGTTCGGCCTGGGGACCGTCGGTTACGGGCTATGAAAACCAGGGCGGCATCTGCACCAGCGTGCCGCAAGCCGTGTCCTGGGGCGCCAACCGGCTCGACGTCTTCGTCACCGGCACGGACAGCGCGCTGTACCACAAATGGTGGAATGGCTCGGCCTGGGGACCATCGCTGACCGGCTACGAAAACATGGGCGGCATCTGCGTCGGCGACCCGCGCATCGTCTCCTGGGACACCAACCGGCTCGACGTCTTCGTGCTCGGCACCAACCGCGCGCTGTACCACAAATGGTGGAACGGCTCGTCCTGGGGACCGTCGCTGACCGGCTATGAAAACATGGGCGGCATCTGCGTCGGCCAGCCGGAAGTGGTGTCCTGGGGCCCGAACCGGCTCGACATCTTCGTCATCGGTACCGACCGCGCGCTCTACCACAAATGGTGGGACGGCTCGGCCTGGGGGCCGTCGACCACCGGCTATGAGCGCCTGGGCGGGGTGTGCACCTCGGCGCCGCACGCCGTGGCCTGGGGGCCGAACCGCCTCGACATCTTCGTCACCGGCACCGATGGCGCGCTGTACCATAAATGGTGGAATGGCTCGGCCTGGGGGCCGTCGCAAAACGGCTTCGAACGGCTGGGCGGGGTGTGCGTCGGCGAACCGGAAGTGGTGGCCTGGGGCCCGAACCGGCTCGACATCTTCGTGCAGGGCACGGACAGCGCGTTGTACCACAAATGGTGGGATGGCACGAATTGGGGGCCGTCGGCCACCGGCTTCGAGTTCATGGGTGGCATCCTTACTTCGCAGCCGCGCGTGGCCTCGTGGGGACCGAACCGGCTCGACGTCTTCGTCACCGGCACCGACAGCGCGCTGTACCACAAGGCCTGGAACGGCAGCGCCTGGCTACCCTCGGTCACCGGCTACGAGAACCTGGGCGGCGTGATCTCGGCCTTCCGCGAAGCACCGCAGGCGCCGCCGCAAGGGGCGCTGCTGCAGCCGCAGGACGTGGCGCCCGACCTGCAAACCCTGACCTTGCCGGCCGGCGCCTCCTTGCAGCGTGAGCTGCGCCAACCTTTGGGGAGCATGAACCCGTGATGAACCTGACTGGCAGCTGGACCCATTCCTTCGAGGAGGATGAAGGCAGTGTCCAAGTGTTCCGCCCGACGCAATCGTTCGATTTTCCACCGGCCCGGCGCGGCCGCGAAACGGTGGATTTCGGCATGGGCGGGGGACCGGTGGTGCGCGGCATGCCGGGGGCGGACGACCGCCAGCAGCATAGCCATGTCAACCTGACGGCCCTGGGCATGAACCGCTTCCGGCTGGAAGGCCCCGGCATGCCGGGCCAGGTGTTCGAACTGGTGGAGGCGCGATCCGATGTGCTGAAGCTGCGCCAGGATTGATCCCGCCCGGCCGTCAACCGGCCCAAAGCCCGCGAGCAATCGCGGGCTTTTTAGTGCAGCGGTATTTTCAAGCATCGTGCGGACCTTCATCGCAAGAAACATTGAGCGATGCATAAGAGGAAAGTGCAACAATTGGAGAGATTTTTTAAGGCTGAGTGAGCACAGCAGGGCGGATTCTGGTACTATTTCCTTTAGATAACAAAAATTGTTATTAGGAAATATTTGCGAGGTCCCCCATGGAAGCCGACAAACCCGCCACCGACAGCATGTTCTTTGCCTGTGCCATGATTTTCCTGGTTGCGACCGTCATGGCCAGCGGCTGGGGCGCCCACCTGGTCTGGGGTGGGTTGTGCGCCCTCTACACCCTGGGCGGCCTGATCGCGCGTCAGCGCGCCCGCCGCCAAGAGGCGCAGGCTCAGGTGCGAGCCGAGCTTGCCGTTGCCGCGGCCGCCGCATCGGCTGCCGCCGCGGCCGTGGTTGCGCCGCTTGCCGCGGTTGCGGCGCCATCCTTCAGCCTGACGCGTGCCGTCCCGGCGGGCGTCATGCACCCCGTCGCGGCCAACACCGCGCGTCGCGCCCCCGCCGTCTTCGGCTGAGTCACGCGGCCGGGCGGCCGATGGTACCATTGTGTAAGTCAACAAGGAGTCTTACACAATGTCCAGCCGCCCCTTCGCCGCTCCCCAGCAATTCACCGATCCCGCCGCCGCCCTGGCCCAGGTCCAGGCGCTCTACGATGGCAGCATCCGCCATCTGCGCGAATCGCTGCAGCGCTTTGTCGAAGGCGACACCCCGGCCGAACATGTGCGCGCCTGCTATCCCTATGTGCGCATCCAGACCGAAACCGTGGCGCGCGCCGACTCGCGCCTGTCCTACGGCTTCGTGGCCGGCCCCGGCGTCTTTGAAACCACGCTGACCCGGCCCGACCTGTTCGCGCGCTACTACCTCGAACAATTCCGCCTGCTGCTGAACAACCATGGCCAGCACAAGCCGGTCCAGCTCGAAGTGGGCCTGAGCGCCCAGCCAATACCGATCCACTTCTCGTTTGCCGAGCACGACCACATCGAAGGCAGCATGGCTGCCGAACGCCGCCTGCTGATGCGCGATGTCTTCGACCTGCCTGACCTGGCGGCCATGGACGACGGCATCCCGAATGGCACCTTCGAACCGGCGCCCGGCGAAGCCCAGCCGCTGGCCCTGTTCACCGCGCCGCGCGTCGACTACTCGCTGCAGCGCCTGCGCCACTACACCGGCACCTCGCCCGAGCACTTCCAGAACTTCGTCCTGTTCACCAACTACCAGTTCTACATCGACGAATTCGTGCGTCTCGGCCACGACATCATGCGCCAGCCGGCCGACAGCCAGCAAGCCAATGGCTATATCGCCTTTGTCGAACCGGGCAATATCGTCACGCGCCGCGTCGGCCAAGCCATGCAGGCCGGCGACGCGCTCGGCAGCCAGCCGCCGCGCCTGCCGCAGATGCCGGGCTACCACCTGATCCGCGCCGACGGCAGCGGCATCAGCATGGTCAATATCGGCGTCGGCCCCGCCAATGCCAAGACCATCACCGACCACATTGCCGTGCTGCGCCCGCACGCCTGGCTCATGCTCGGCCACTGCGCCGGCCTGCGCAACACCCAGCAGCTGGGCGACTACGTGCTGGCCCACGGTTATGTGCGCGAAGACCATGTGCTCGACGAAGACTTGCCGCTGTGGGTGCCGATCCCGCCGCTGGCCGAAGTCCAGGTCGCCATCGAACAAGCCGTGGCCGACGTCACCCAACTGCAAGGCCACGACCTCAAGCGCGTGATGCGCACCGGCACTGTCGCCAGCACCGACAACCGCAACTGGGAGCTGCTGCCGCAGCGCACGCCCGAGCGCCGCTTCAGCCAAAGCCGCGCCGTCGCGCTCGACATGGAAAGCGCCACCATAGCCGCCAACGGCTTCCGCTTCCGCGTCCCCTACGGCACGCTGCTGTGCGTCAGCGACAAGCCCATGCACGGCGAAATCAAGCTGCCCGGCATGGCCAACCAGTTCTACCGCGAACGCGTCGACCAGCACCTGCGCATCGGCGTCCGCGCCCTCGAACTGCTGCGCGCCCTCGGCACCGACAAGCTCCACAGCCGCAAACTGCGCAGCTTCGCCGAAGTCGCCTTCCAATAAGCCCCGCGCCATAGTCCAGCCCGTGTCCACCTTGGTGCCTGGCACCAAGGTGGACACGGGCTCGGCTGTTGCATTTGCTTCCATGGTTTGATTTAAGTCTGCATGGAAGGTATTGGGCCGCTCTACAGTGTGGTCATGGGCCGACTTGCACGCATTGAATTTCCGGGGGCGCTATACCATGTGACAGCGCGAGGGAATCGCCGTAGCCTGATATATCTGGATGAGCGTGATTACCTGATCTGGCAGGACTTGCTGGCCGAAACGGTCAAGCGTTTTCATCTGCTTGTCCATGGTTTTTGCCAGATGCCGAACCACTACCATTTGCTGGCCGAAACGCCCGATGGGAATTTATCGGCGGGCATGCATTTCCTGAACGGGGTATACGCCAAGCATTTCAATGCCCGGCATGAGCTTGTGGGCCATGTGATTCAAGGGCGCTATCATGGTGAGCTAGTACACAAGCAAAGCCATTTGCTGGAATTGGCCAGGTATATTTCGCTGAATCCCGTGCGCGCGGAGCTGGTGGCCGATCCGGCCGAGTGGCGTTGGAGCAGCCATCGCGCCATGCTATATCCGATGTCCGCGCCCAGCTGGCTATCGACCACATGGTTGCTCAGCCAGTTTGGTTCGAGTGAGCCGGAAGCCGCTTACCGGGACTTCGTCCAAGCTGGCTGCAGCAATGGTAGGCCGGCGGCTCAGTCCTTGGATGGCTATGCAAACGATGGAAGAAACCGCGATGCAGCGGTGATTTCCGCCTACCAGTCCGGCATCTTCTCCATGCGTGAGCTGGCACGGCACTTTGGTATTTCCACCAAAACTGTCAGTCGACTTCTTCGTCACCACAAAATCTAATTGAAAAGGCTGAGCCCGTGTCCACCTTGGTGCCAGGCACCAAGGTGGACACGGGCTGGACTGTGGCTCAGTGGGCGGTGACGACGCTGCGCCAGTATTGGCTGGCGGTGTCGGCGGTGCTGCCGTCGAGCTCGTGCAGCAGCTGGTAGGCTTGCATGGCGGGCCAGGATTCGGGCAGGAATTCGGCCGGCAGCAGCGGGTCGCACAGGCGCGCCTTGCAATACGAGTGCACGGCCAGCATGCGGATCAGGAAGGCCGTTTCGGGATTGGGCTTTTCGCCTTGCGCCAGCAGCTCGTGCAGGCCGTCGAACTGGGTCAGGAAGCGTTCGTAGTTCATGCGCGGCGTGGCCAGGTTCCACGCGTCCTGGGCCAGGCGGCGCAGCGGTGGCAGCTCGGCCATCTGGGTGCCGTTCAGGCGGATCACCGGCACCTGGCTGTCCAGCGACGGGCTGCCCGCGTCGATGGCCGGCGTGCCGCAGTCGGCCACGGGACGCGCCAGCACGTTCGGCGCCAGCACGCCATAGCCTTGGCGCACCAGGGCGCTGCGCAGCTGGGCCGCGGGCAGGGCGCCGTCGTCGGCCGGGGCGTTAATCACCAGGGTCCATTCGCCTTTCCACGGCCATTGCGGCGAGGCGGCGGTGCAGCGCCATGGCGCGGCGGCCTGCTCGCCGATGCTCGAGGCGATGGCGTAGGCGGCGTGGCGGCCCTGGCGGCGCGGCGTCAGCCAGCCTTGCTGCACCAGGCGCGAGACGCTGGTGCGCGTCAGGCGTTCGCTGAAGCGGAATGGCTTCATGAGCGCGATCAGGTCGCGCAGCCAGATGGTTTGTCCCTGCGCCAGCTGCTGGTCGCCAAAGGCGAGCCGCAGCAGGGCAGTGGAACTGGGCGCGCTGCGCGCCATATATCGTTCAATCCAGTCGTTCAGCATGTTGATGTCCCCGCAGGCAATGGGCGAAGGCGCCGGTAAAGGCGTATCGCGGTAAATAAATTAAACAGTAGGCCCAGCGCCGATGCGGCCAGCGCAATGGCGGCAACGCGCGCCAACGCGTCCGGCCACCAGGCGGCGCCGAGCAAAAGAATGAGGGCCAGCGCGTGCAGCCAGAATTGCACTGTGGCGCGGCCCTGTGGAATGACCTGGTTCACGCCAGGCACGGTGACACCGTGTACGCGCACTTCCTGCAGGTGGTACCAGACCAGGAAAGGGACGATTTTGTACAGCATGCCGTTTACCGTGGAGTAGGCGAAACCGACGATGAACAGCAGGCCGATGGCCAGCGGCTTGGCCAGCGGATCCTGCGGCAGCAGCCACAAAACACCGCAGCCGATCAGGCTGACCATGGCGGCGCGCCAGAACAGCGTGGTGGGATCGGCCTTGGGCCGCTTGCGCCGCGCCAGCAGATACAAGGTCACGCCGGCAAAGCAGAGATACGCCGCCAGCACCGGCCAGGCCGGCGCCGCATGCGGCCGTCCCGCCTCGTCGTGCAGGAAGCCGGTGCTGACCGACCACACCAGCAGCAGCAGGAAGAGGGCGGTGCCCAGCATGCGCGTGAGCGGTTTGGGATACAGCTCCGTCACCTGGAACATGGGAATGACCTGGTAAGCGACGCCGATCACGATCAGCCCCACCCAGCCCAGCAAGCCCCACATCGCATGCAGGTCGGTCAGCTGCAGCACGCGCAGCGGCAGATGGCCGGGCCAGGCGAAGGCGCAAGCCAGCAGGGCGCCCAGCACCACGGTGATGCCGAGCGCGCCGAGCGAGAGGCGGATGGCCGCCACCGTGGCCGCCGCTCCGCTGCTGTGCTGCTGCCACAGCGCCACCGTGCAGATGCCGAGGAAGGACAGCAGGGCTGCCAGCAGAAGCAGCATGGCGGGCGGGAACAGCAGCGGCCATTGGCCGAGGAAGGCCGCCGCCAGCAGCAGCGTGCCGCCGCACAGCAGGCCATGCACCACGCGCGCCAGCTGGCCCGCATTGGGCAGGGAAATGCCCGCCACCACCGGCAGCATCTGGATCAGGGCGCCGACGATGGCCGCGCTCAGGCTGCCCAGGGTCAGCAAATGCGTCAAGGCCAGCGTCGACGGTCCCCAGCGCGTTGCCAGCGCCGCGTCGCCCTGCCATAGCAGGAGCAGGGCGGCCAGCGTGGCGAACAGCGGTACGCTCAGGAAGAAGCGCATCGGCGCCATCAGCGGCGGATTGTGGTCGAAAGATAAAGCGCGCTGCATGAACGGTCAGAATGCCGGTGGACGCGGGGCCGCTTGCGCGCCCGTTTTGTCGGCCTGCTCCCAGATCAGCACATCGAACAAGAAGTCCGCGCGCGGCTCGGTGCGATGCTCATAGCCGTAGTTTTCGAGGATGCGATAGAGCGGATGCGGCTCGCGGTCGATCAGCACGCGCAGCTTCTCCTGCTGGCCCAGGCGGCTCAGCGCGTCGAGCACGCGTACCATCGGTTCCGGCGCTTCCAGGCCCGTCACGTCGAGCGCCTGCTCGCTCCAGCCGCCGTCGGCCTGGCCGGCTTCCTCGGTTTTGTGTTCGCCGAAGGCCAGCGCTTCCATCGCCGCCAGGATGCAGGCCTGCTCCTCGCCCAGCACGCGCTCGGCCATCGGATACAGGATGCTTTCCTCCTTCAGATTATGCTGGCGCAGCAGCATGCGCAGGGTGTCGGCGTCGTCGAAGAAGGCGTCGGTACCGCGCTGGGCGATCGATTCGCTCATGCGGCCGACGATCTGGCGCAGCTGCTGGTGCTCGCTGCGCATCACCGAAGTCGGCCCGTAATTGCTGCCGATCGCCGCCTCCAGCGCGGGGAACATGATTTGCTCTTCCATCTGCATATGCTGCTCCAGCACCTTGGCGAAGGCGGCGAAGTCCAGTTCCGCCGCCGCCCAGTTGCCGCTGCCCGCATGTGCCTCGGCCAACAGATACTGTTCGTCGCAATCCTGATGGTCCTGGCCGAGAAAACTGCCGATCGTGTCCATGTGAAAAAATCCTTCCTGTGTAAGCAGGCTGCATTGTCACATTTGGTCAAGATCAAAATCTTTGACACAGATCAAAGATTTATCGAGTCGTGGCGCGTTACAGTTCGGCCTCATCAAAAGGAAAGACGGCTCCTATCTATAAAGAGCTAAGCCCACACTATGAATCAAACAAACCCGATCCCCATGGATGCCGCCCTGCCGCCCCAGATCGAGCTGGTCTGCCCCGCCGGCAGCCTGCCGGCGCTGAAGGCGGCCATCGACAATGGCGCCGACACGGTCTATCTCGGCTTCCGCGACGCCACCAACGCGCGCAACTTCGCCGGCCTGAATTTCGATGACGCGGCCATTGCCCAGGGCATCGACTACGCCCACCGCAGGGGCCGCAAGGTGCTGGTGGCCCTGAACACCTACCCGCAGCCGGGCGCCACGGACCTGTGGCGCCGCGCCATCGCGCGCGCCGCCGATGTCGGCGTCGACGCTGTCATCCTCTGCGATCCGGGCCTGATGCGCTACGCCACCGATAACTTCCCCGACCTGCGCCTGCACCTGTCGGTGCAAGGCTCGGCCACCAACTACGAAGCGATCAACTTCTATCACAAGCATTTCAATATCGCCCGCGCCGTGCTGCCGCGCGTCTTGTCGATGGCCCAGGTCGAACTGGTCAAGCGCAATACCTCGGTCGATATCGAAGTGTTTGCCTTCGGCAGCCTGTGCGTGATGGTGGAAGGGCGCTGCGCGCTGTCCTCCTACGTGACGGGCGAATCGCCCAACACCCACGGCGTCTGCTCCCCGGCCAAGGCCGTGCGCTGGCAGCAAACACCGAAAGGCCTGGAGTCGCGCCTGAACGGCGTGCTGATCGACCGCTACAGCGAAGACGAAAACGCCAGCTACCCCACGCTGTGCAAGGGCCGCTTCGACGTCGGCGACGAAAACTACTACGCTATCGAAGAGCCGACCAGCCTGAACACCCTGGAACTGCTGCCCAAACTGATCGACATTGGCATCAGCGCGGTGAAGATCGAAGGCCGCCAGCGCAGCCCGGCTTATGCGGCCCAGGTCACGCGCGTGTGGCGCGAGGCGATCGACCACTGCATGCGCAATCCGGCGCGCTTCTCGGTGCGCCCGGACTGGATGTCGGAATTGAACAAGGTAGCGGAAGGCCAGCAGCACACGCTGGGCGCCTATCACCGCTCATGGAAATAAGGTTGGAGAAAGCATGTTGAAACTATCCCTCGGGCCCATTCTGTACTACTGGCCGCGCGATACGGTCATGAAGTTTTATGAAGACGTGGCGAAAAGCCAGGTCGATATCGTCTACCTGGGCGAAACCGTGTGCTCGCGCCGCCATGAGCTGCGCCAGGGCGACTGGCTGGCCCTGGCTGAGCTGCTGGCCAGCGCCGGCAAGCAGGCCGTGCTCTCTACCCAGGCCTTGCTGGAATCGACGGCCGACGTCACCACCCTGCGCCGCGTGGCAGAAAACGGCCGCTTCATGGTTGAAGCCAACGATATGGGCGCGGTGCACTGCCTGTCGGGCAATACGCCCTTCGTCGCCGGTCCGCACCTGAACGTGTACAACCCGGACACCCTGGGCCTGCTGCACGATCTGGGCGCCAGCCGCTGGGTCATGCCGCTGGAGATGGGCAAGCTCGGTCTGGAGCTGATGCTCAAATCGCGCCCGGCCGGCCTGGAGACCGAAGTCTTCGCCTACGGCCGCATGCCGCTGGCCTTCTCGGCGCGCTGCTTCACCGCGCGCAACCGCAACCTGCCCAAGGATAACTGCCAGTTCAGCTGCATCGACCATCCGGACGGCTTGCTGATGCAGACCCGCGAAAGCGAATCCTTCCTGGTGCTGAACGGTATCCAGACCCAATCGGCCCTGGTCTACAACCTGGCGGCGGAACTGGGCGGCATGCAAGCCATGGGCGTGGACGTGGTGCGCATCAGCCCACAGTCCCTGCACACCGAACGCGTGATCGCCGCCTTCGACGCGGTGCGCCGCGATCCGACGCAAGCCTGCGAAGCGGCCGAGTCGCTGCGCGAATGGATGCCGGCCGATCCCTGCGACGGCTACTGGCACGGCAAACCCGGTCTGGAACAAAGCACGGAGAAGGCAGCATGAAAGCACCAGTAAACTTCCGCCTGCCCGCGCCGGTCGCGGCCTTGCTGGGCCGCCTGCCACCTTATCCCGGTTCGCTGCTCTTCGTCGGCGCCCTGAACCTGGTGCTGCTGCGCCATCTGCCCGAGGACGTGCGCCAGCAGCTGGATGGCCGCCGCCTGCGCATCGGCGTCAGCGATGCCGGTGTCGCCTTCGACTTCATGTGGCAAGGCTCGCGCTTCCAGGCCTGCCAGCCGGGCGGCGTGATTGACCTGCTGATCGCCGCCAGCGTGCATGACTTCCTGGTGCTGGCGCAGCGTCGCGAAGACCCGGACACCCTGTTCTTCAGCCGCCGCCTGCAAATGGAAGGCAATACGGAATTGGGCCTGCTGGTGAAAAACACCCTGGACGCCATCGACGCCCCACTGTTCGATCCGGCACGTCTGCATCCCTCGCGCCTGTTCGAGCGCCGTCCTTAAGGGCAGAAGGCAGGGATCCGCGCCATGGCCGCCAGAAACCGGAACCTGCCTTTAGTCTATTCCTGCTCCGGTTGTTCCAGCGCGGCGCAGACGGCCAACGCCGTGGCGATCCGCCTGGACCGCCTGGGCGTGGCCGAAATGTCCTGCATCGCCGGGGTAGGGGGCGACGTGCCCTCCCTGGTCAAACTGGCCAAATCGGGCCGCCCCATCGTTGCCATCGACGGCTGCCCCCTGGCCTGCACCCGCCAATGCCTGGAGCGGCATGGCGTACAGGCCACGCACCACATCCTGCTCAATGAAATGGGCATACGCAAGCGCTTCCACACCGACTTCGACGCGGAACAGGTGGACGCGATTGCCGTCAATCTCGCGGCAGCACTGCCGCCGCCTTCCACCACCATCGAAAACATAGAAAAGAAAGAGTGAAATGAATCTCTCCACCGCATTGCTGCACGCCCTGAAAGACCACGGCGCGCGCGCCGTCTTCGGCCTGCCCGGCGACTTTGTGCTGCCTTTCTTCAAGCAGCTCGAAGACTCGGCCATCCTGCCGCTCTACACCCTGAGCCATGAGCCGGGCGTGGGCTTCGCGGCCGATGCCTCGGCGCGCTTCTCGCATGGCCTGGGCGTGGCGGCCGTGACTTACGGCGCGGGTGCGCTGAATATGGTCAACGCGGTGGCAGCATCCTATGCCGAGAAAGTGCCGATGGTGGTGATCTCCGGCGCGCCCGGCGCCAATGAGCGCCGCAACGGCTTCCTGCTGCACCACCAGACCCGCTCCCTCGATTCGCAGATGGCCATGTTCCGCGAAATCACCTGCGACCAGGTGGTGCTGGACGATCCTGCCCGCGCCCCCGAGCAGATCGCCCGCGTGCTGGGCAACTGCCTGGCGCAATCGCGTCCTGTGTATATCGAGCTGCCGCGCGATATGGTGGCCGCGCCGTGCGCCCCGGTGCCGAAGCTGCCCGCGCCGAGCTGGGACCCGGAAGCGCTGCAAGCCTGCGTCACCGAGCTGCTGGCCCGCCTGGCGACGGCCGAACGGCCGATGCTGCTGGCCGGGATCGAAATCCGCCGCTTCGGCATCGAAGAGAAGGTCGCCAAGCTGGCGCGCCTGCTGCATCTACCGGTCACCACCTCAATCATGGGACGCGGCCTGCTGGCCAATGCCGAAGCGCCGCTGCTGGGCACCTATCTGGGCGTGGCGGGCGATCCGCAGATCACGCATGCGGTGGAAGGCTCGGACGCCTTGCTGATGCTGGGCGTGATCGTCTCCGACACCAATTTCGGCGTCTCCGAAAAGACCATCGATATGCGCAAAGCCATCCTTGCGCTGGATGGACAGGTCGAGATGGGCCATCACATCTACCCGAATATTCCGCTGGAAGCTCTGGTCGATGGCTTGCTGGAACGCGGCCACAGCATCGCCTGCACGCCGCCGCCATGCCGCCGCGCCGAATATCCCTATGGCCTGGTGGCCGACAGCGCGCCGCTGGCGCCGATGGACATTGCACGCGCCGTGAACGACTTGATGAAGCAGCGCGGCAGCTTCCCCATCGTCTCCGACATCGGCGACTGCTTCTTCACCGCCCTCGATATCGAACACACCGACCTGCTGGCGCCCGGCTACTACGCCACCATGGGCTACGGCGTGCCGGCTGGCCTGGGCCTGCAGGCCGACAGCGGCCAGCGCCCCATCATCCTGGTCGGCGATGGTGCCTTCCAGATGACAGGCTGGGAACTGGGCAACTGCCAGCGCTATGGCTGGGATCCCATCGTCATCGTCTTCAACAACTGCAGCTGGGAGATGCTGCGCACCTTCCAGCCCGAATCGAGCTTCAATAATCTGAGCGACTGGCACTTCGCCGACATGGCCAAGCCCATGGGCGGCGAAGGCTACCGCGTCAGCACCCGCGCCGAACTGCTGGCCGCCCTCGACCACGCCGTCGAAATGCGCGGCCGCTTCCAGCTGATCGAAGCCATGATCCCGCGCGGCGTGCTGTCCGATACACTAAACCGCTTCGTGGCGGGCGTGCGCCGCCTGCAAGCCGGTAGCGGGGCCGGTTGCTGAAACGCGATGTAAATTGAAGGAGAGAGGCGGGGACGTGTAGTTGTAGTGGTTTAATGTTCCCGGACACTGATTTAGGCGAGAATACTCGCCATGGAGAGGTGTTTGATGAGCAAGCAACGACGTACGTTTTCCCCCGAGTTTAAACAGCAGGCGGCATGCCTGGTGCTGGATCAAGGATATAGCCACCTAGAGGCAAGCCGGTCGGTCGGCATCGGCGAATCGGTGCTGCGCCGCTGGGTGCAGCAGCTTCAGTTGGAGCGACAAGGCGTCACCCCTCAGGGTAAGGCTATAACGCCTGATCAACAGCGAATACAGGAACTCGAAGCGCGCATTGAGCGTCTCGAGCGGGAGAAATCCATATTAAAAAAGGCTACCGCGCTCTTGATGTCGGAAGGGATCGAACGTACGAGGTAATCGATCGGATTTGCGGTGACGAATCGATCGAGTTGATCTGTGCGGTGTTTGACGTAGCACGGTCATGCCTCTATGCCCATCGGGAGCGCACTCGACAGATTGATGTTGAGCGCATGGCATTGCGCAGCCGCGTGCACGAGCTGTTCATCGAGAGCCGTAGTTCGGCGGGAAGCCGCAGCATCATGGGCATGATGCGCGAGGAAGGCATGGCAATTGGCCGCTTCAAAGTCAGTCGTTTGATGGAGGAGTTGGGGCTGTGCCGTGGTCTAATTTGCCCGGACACCTCAATAGGTGGAAAATCCACTATCTGAGGAGTTAAAGCATGACGACAAGAAAACGTAAAACATTTG
>NZ_JACHXD010000016.1 GCF_014191875.1 Pseudoduganella violacea | reverse complement strand
CCCTCGGCTTAAAAAACACGCCGCTTCCCAGCGGTGTGATGTCATCATCAATCAATTCAGCCCTGGGCTCAAGACGGCGCTGGCTTTACGCTTACTCCAGGGCGACATCATCTTCTGGATCAGATTCCTTAGGACATCAAAGTAGAGTTGCGAGTACTGAAAAATCTGCTTGTCGGTGAATGTCCATCCCAGGTCCAAATACCGCATTTGCATGCGCAAGGTGAGTAGCGCGTCGCGATCAAAAATCACGACCTTTTCAGTATCGGTCTCTCTCAAATCAAATCGGCAGGTGGTGCAGAGAGATAAGGTGCCGAAGTCGCTACTCCAGCGATCACCGAGCTCCTGCCGATAGAACATGACTGGAGCCTGGCAGCGTGGGCAGCAATCATGAAGCATCACGCTATGCGTATCGCAAAATGTGGCCAACGCAAGCCGCCAAGACCGCCTGTAGTACGGGATCTTATCGCCTGCAAGGCACGCGGGACAGAACTGCATAAACGGCCGCCTGCGTGTCCGATGATAGACCGCAGCAGGAAGAATCCATGGCGAGTTGCCCATCACGATTTTTTCGAAGATCAGCCCCTCCAGTCCCCGCAGTGTGGTCGCGTGTGCGCGCTCGAACGAGGTGCCACAAAGCGAGGCGATGCGCGTCAGGGTTGGATCATCCACGGAACGGTCGATGTCACGCGTCCAGATCTCTTTTCCCCGGCCCCAGACCTGGACCTCCAACGTATGCAATTTGAGGCCGTTGGCCTGTGCGATTCGGCATAGCCAGGAAGAGAAAATTTCGTCGTCCTTTGGCTGCGGATGAGCTGGTAAGACGAGTCCAGAAAGGCCGTCCATATCATACTTCGATGAGACGCTTCTTGCGTTCGCTCGGTGCTTCGTAACCGCAGTTTTCGAGCGCATGCAGATCGATGCGCTCATGACGACTTCGTATTGCATACCTAGTCGCTTGCTTTAGCAGCGCCACGGCCTCGCCGAGCGTCCCTTCAGACCTTGACCAGATAGCGTGCGAAAGAGTCTTTTCAGAGAGCTCGGATGCTTTACGTAGCGGCAGTATCTTCTCCCAGCTAGCCAGCAGACGCCGGAAGTCAGCATCCATCCCCCAGCGCGGCAGCGTCATTGGTGGGAAGCGATTCGAGAGCTGGGGATCGGTCTGCAATGCCCTTACAGCGTCCTCTGTTCCAGCACCAACCAGCGGAATCTGTAGCTCATTGCTGATATGTTTTAAGACCGTCAGAAATTGTCTTTGCTTTGCTGGAGAACCGGAGACCAAGCTATTCAGCTCGTCGATGATTAGCATTCGAACGCCCACACGTTCGAACTTATCCTTCACATTCGCAAATAGCTTCGAAGGTGAGTCCGACAAAGAATGTTTAGCAAAGAGCGTGTTCAAAATATCGACGTATAGCCGTTTTTCATCAGGAACAGGCGGGGCCTGTACATAGAGCACGGGCACACTGATCGCTTCGCCACCGATATTGTCTGACGCGGCATGGAGTTCCTGAAATCGCCGCAGTATCTGAGTTTTCCCATTATTGGTTTTTCCGATCAATAGCAGGTTAGGCATACGGGCTATGCGTGGATGCTGGAACAACTCTTCCATCCGTTCCAAAATCCGGGCCGCCTGAGGATATCCAATCCACAGGTCTCTGTTCAACTGGTAGAGGCGCTCTTCATCGCTGAGATCGAGCCAATGCCTCACCGCTAGCTGTAGATGATTGAAGTTTTCCACTGCCGCTACCTCACATCAATGTCATCAAACGCCTCGATGATTTCGTCCTCATCTGGCGTCACAACAGCAGGAACAGTGGGCCTCTTGTGTCCAGAATTTTCTTCCCGGCTTACTGCTTGTTCTCGCTTCGCTTGAGGCTTAGTCTTCTCAGCAGTCCTGCGACGCTCTTCATTTCGCCGCGCGCTTTTTGTACTGATTGCAGCCTTCGCCTCAATCTCACGCATTTCAGCGATCCCTTGGAAAATAGAGTTCTCGTCGATGTGTTTCTTGCCTCGGGCAACCTGCTCGCGGACAGCTGCGCGCACTTCCCATAACGAAGCAGGCGGTCTTCCCAGATACGCGTATGGAATTTCGTGATAGGTTTTCATATCTGGATCCCAAAAATAGATGACGCTTACCGCGAAAGCGAGAGCTTAAGTGAAGATGACGGTCTCGGTATGCTTTTCGGCCATCCTGTCTAATTCTGTCTAAAACGGGCGGTTCTGATCTAACAGCGTCCAGAATTTCGGTTATGCGGCAACTCATAGACCAGATTCGACTCCGCAAAGAAATGTGTGGACCGGTTTAGACCATTAGCTGATAGGCTTTAGGCCGTTGTAGACGCTTGCAACGTAGCCTTAGACTGCCGTAGACGCAGTTCGTCAGTGCGGACCCGACAATTGGCTGCACGTATCCAGTACTCGTCGCCAGGATAGCGGACCCAAACGAAGCGCCAGGCATTGCGTCCTTTCGAGTCGCGATTGGCAAACTGCGATGGCGTTAACGAAACGCCATCGTCGGAAACGATGTGATCGCCAACCACTTTGGCAAAATCGATGATGCCGCAATGGCTGGTACGCAGATGCGTCCCATCAGGCAGGAAGAGATCCTTCCATTGATATCCCCGCATTGCCTGGCCGTTCTTGCGCAGTGCGAGTCGTTCCATCTCAATAGCCAGCCAGCGATGCACGAGTTCCGTCACGAAAGCGTCGAGCCTCACACCAGGACGGGTATCCATCAGGTAAAGCTCCAGTTCGAGATAGTCGGTGGTGGGCAGGTAAACTGCTTGCTTCGCTTCGTACCCCATGATGCAATCCCCTCGAAAATGGTCTAAAGATTGGAGGACGGAACGAAAAAATAGTTCCGTTTAGACCTTGCCCCCATTTCGCTGGACCGTTTTAGACATTTGGGCGGCATTCATGGACGCGTTTAGACAACTGCATGCGATTTTCAGACGCGTTTAGACCGACATCGTGCAGTTTAGACCGTATTAGACAGAGAAGGATTTTTCGCCATAGGGGTATCTATTGGCGACGGTGCGCGACAGACTGCAATGCAGCGTAAGCGCTTGAGGTGAAAATACGTGAATATTTCCAATATCCAGCAATCACAATACTAGGCACGCCCTCTCGTTATCGAACGGGGATTTTCGCACGGATTTCTCTGTCTATAACGTCTGATCACCGAGCAATTCACACGTGCATCACTCGAAAGGATTCGCCACCTTCTTCACCTTCGGCGGCGGCAGCTTGGTTGGCAGGCTTTGCGCTTCGAGCTTGACCAGCACGTCGCCCAGCAGCTTGTATAGCTCGCGGGCGTGCTCCAGGCCGGCCTGGTCTTGGGTCAGGTCGATGTCACCGCTCAGGGTGATGCGGTCAAGGCGGTTTTCGACCGTCAGGCCGCCGATGTGCAGCACGTCGGCTTCATTGGCGTAGGGAATGAATTTTTTGCTCATGGCCTTCTCCTGTTAGCGTTTGTTCTTGCCCGACTTCGGCAGGCGCAGCATCACTTGCTTTTGCTGAGGCGTCAGCGAGGGCAGCAGGTTGATGCCGATTTTACTTTCAAGCTCCGCCACCGTCATGGTTTGCGGACGCGCGTCGGCTTCGTTGGCGACGAACCAAGCACCGCCGGCGCGCTGGCGCGGGCTGTAAATCACCTTATACAAGTGGCTCGGCACCAGCACATTACCGACTTTGCGCAGATCGCCGCCGATGAAGGCCGGGCCGCTGATCACATACAGATCGCCCTCTTTCTTCGCCATCTTGCGCACGGCCTGCTCGATGCCAGCCCAGATGTGACGGTTGTTGTCGGGGTCTTGCGGCACCATATTCGCCAGCGAGAAGCTTTCATGCTGGCTGCGGCGGTCTGGCATATCGCCATTTGGAGCCATGTGGCCGCGGTCAAAGCCGCTGCGCGCGTAGTCGGAGAGTTCGGCGCGCTGGCCGCGCGGCAGTTCCTCCTCGGGGTGGAAACTGTTTTCGCGCGAGAGGTCTTGCGCCGCTTCGATGTTCTGGGCGGTCAGGTATTCGGCTGACCAAAGGGGCGTGCGCGTCAGGCCGCTGTGCATGATGCCGAAGGCGCGGTAGCACAATTCCTGCGTGGCCTTGCCCAGTTTGGGATTGGTGATTTCGGGACTGCGTCCCTGAACATAGTGTTGCGAGCAGGCGGCGCCTGCGATGCCCGCGAAGAGCATGCCGCCAGCCAGCAGGGCTGCGGCGAGGGATTTCTGAACCATATTTCCTTATACTGTGAGGCAGAACGCCAGCATTCTAGCGATACTGAACAGACCTTGCCAACCATGGAGAACCCGATGGACGACGATTACCGCATTCTGGCGCGCTTTATGATCCCGACCGACGCGCATGTGATGCGTGGCTGCCTGGCCGCCGCCGGCATCAGCGCCATCGTGACGGACGACCAGCATATGCAGGCTAACCTGCTGCTGGCACCGGCGATTGGCGGCGCGCGCTTGCTGGTGCTGGAAAAGGATGCGCAGGCGGCCGAGGAAATCCTGCAAGCCTTCCAGCGCGGTGAGTTCGCGTTGCCGGACGACGCTGATTTCGATCCCGGACACAATCCCGATGTACGTTAGCCCTCGCCCTGCAGCAGGCGCCGCGCATGGCGCCGTACCTCCTGTCCCAGCTCCGGCGGACTGACCACGCGGAAGGCAAAGGGAAAGCTGGCCAACTGGCGCGCCAGCCAAGCCAGTCCGTCGGTCTGGCTATGCAGCAGGACGCCTTCCTCCGTCTGTTCGAATAGGCCCATATACTCCATCAGCGTAGCGCGCGCGCTTTCCAGGTCGGTCTGGAGCAGCACGGTGGCGGCGAACTTGCGCGGCAGGGTGGCGATCGAATGGCGCAAGTGTTCCAGCGCGTCGAAACCGGCCGGTCGCTGGAAGGCCGCTACCAACGGGCGCACCTCGCTGATGCGGTCGAGCCGGAAAGTACGCAGGCCATCGCGCAGGTGGCAGAACCCCACCGTGTACCAGAAGCCCATGTAATAAGCGAGGCCATACGGATCGAAATCGCGCCCGGTTTCGCGCGCCGGCCTAAGCTGGCCTTCCGGCATCGGCACGGCGGGCGCCAGATAGCGCAGATGCACGCGCTGGCTGACCTGGGCGGCGGCACTGAGCACGCCAAGAGCGGCATTGGTCGGCGGCGCCGTCCCGCGGCGCAGGTCGAGGCGCACGGTGTCGTCGATGGCGCTGACCCGCCATTTCAGGCTATCCGGCATGATGCGTTCCAGCTTGGCCTGAACGCTGGCGACGGCCGGCGCGGCTTCGGCCAGGCCGAGACTGCGCGCGGCCAGCAGGCCAAGCGAAAGGGCCAGCGCCTCGTCGTCGGTGAACATCATGGGCGGCAGCTTAAAGCCGGGCATCAGCGCATAGCCGCCGTGGCGGCCGCGGTCGGCCGTGATCGGAATGCCCATATCCTCCAGCATCACGATGTAACGGCGCAGCGTGCGCCCGTCCACTTGCAGGAGGCGCGCGAGTTCCGCGCCGCTCATGCGTCCATGGGCTTGCAGCAGTTCCAGGACTGCCAAAACACGGGTGGTTGGATGGTACATAAGGCGACGGTATCAGCCTAAGAGGTCATTTTCCGTCCTCATTAAACCGCGCGGCGCATCTCTGCTACCATGCGCCCATGTTCGAACCTTATCTGACTCAATGGCAGTTGACGCCCGACGGCGGCTTGCTCAGCACCCATAGCAGCCGCTTGCTGCCGGTGCGTTGCGCCGACGGCCGCGCGGCTATGTTGAAGGTCGCCACCGCCACCGAGGAGCGCTTCGGCGGCCTGTTGATGAACTGGTGGGATGGCCAGGGCGCGGCCCAGGTTTATGCCCACGACGGCGACGCCCTGCTGCTGGAACGCGCCCAGGGCCAGCAAGATCTGCTGGACATGGCGTTGGCCGGCCGCGACGACGAGGCGACCCGCATCATCTGCGCCGCCGTCACGCGCCTGCATGCGCCGCGCGCGGCCCCGATGCCGAAGCTGATTCCGTTGTCGAACTGGTTTGGCTCGCTGGAGGCGGCGGCGGGCCAGTATGGCGGCGTCTATACGCAATGCCTGGCCACGACACGCGAGCTGCTGGCGACGCAGCGCGAAATCGTGGCCCTGCATGGCGATGTCCACCACCGCAATGTGCTTGACTTCGAAGAGCGCGGCTGGCTGGCCATCGATCCCAAACGCCTGCTCGGCGAGCGCGCCTTCGATTATGTGCATGTGCTGTGCAATCCCGATCTGCCGACCACGCCCGATGCGGAGCGCTTCTACCGCCAGCTCGATATCGTGGTGCAGGCGTCCGGCCTGCCCCGGCGCCGCCTGCTGCAATGGACGATCGCGTTCAGCGGCCTGTCCGCCGCCTGGTTCCTGGAGGACGGCCAGGAGCCGCACAGCGATCTGGGCGTGGTGCGCCATGCGCTCGCTGCGCTGAAAGGCGAGGCCCGGCCATGAGCATCCGCATCGACGCCGCCAGCGCTGCCAATGCCGCCGACGCCAATATGCTGGACCTGGCCTTCCAGGTCGACTCGCGGCTGCTGCTGTCGGCTACGCCGGCCGGCATCAGTTATGAAGTCATTCCAGTCCAGCCCTATCTGAAAACGTATCCGGCCGATGGCGAGCGCGTTCCGGCCGACTATCTGGATAATGCCGACAGCGCGGCCTTCCTGGCCTACGCCGATGACAGTCCGGCCGGCATGATCCTGCTCTCCACCGGCTGGAACGGCCTGGCCGTGATCGACGATATCGCCATTTCCAGCGCTCTGCGCCGGCGCGGCATCGGCGCGGCGCTGATCGCCCAGGCCAAAGAATGGGCGCGCCAGCGCGGCCTGCCCGGCATCATGCTGGAGACGCAGGACAATAATGTGGCGGCCTGCCGCCTCTACGAACGCTGTGGCTTCGTGCTGAAAGGCTTCGACCGCGCCCTGTACGCGGCACAGGATGGCGTGGCGGCGGAAACCGCCCTGTTCTGGTACTACTTCGAGTCTTGATCCGAATCAGGGCGGAATCCGTCCTGATTCCGGCTTACGCTGCAGCGTTACCAATTATTGTGGGAGACGGATATGAACCAGGCGGCCAATCTGTGGCTCTATTTCGCAGTCGTTTTCGGCATCATCGCCTTGCCCGGGCTCGACATGGCCTTCGTCATGGCGAATTCGATGCTGGGCGGGCGGCGCGCAGGCATGGCGGCGGTGGCGGGTATTATCGCGGGCGGCTTCTGCCACCTGCTGATGGGCGCTTTGGGCGCGGCCGTGGTGCTCCAGCTCTGGCCCCAGCTGTTCCAGTACATGCTGCTGGGCGGCGCCATCTACATCGCCTGGATGGGCTACACCTTCTTGCGCAGCAGCGCCGTGTTCACGCCGGACGCGGCGCGCGAGGTGCTAGCGCCGACCGTCATCTTCCGCCGCGCCATGCTGACCAGCCTGCTCAATCCCAAGGCCTATATCTTCATGCTGGCGATCTTCCCGCAATTCCTGAAGCCGGGCCAAGGACCGCTCTGGCTGCAATCGGGCGTGCTGGGCGCGATCACGGCGGCGACCCAGGCGGCTGTGTATGGCGCACTGGCGCTGGCGGCCAGCCAAGCCACGCTCTGGTTCGCGCGCAACCCCGCCGCCGCCGCGTGGACGGCGCGCGCCATTGGCCTGCTTCTGCTGCTGACGGCAGTGCTCAGCGCCGCCCAGGCATGGAAGGCCGGCCTGGCTTGAGCAAGCGGCGGCGGCGGCGCCGTCAATGCGCTCTTTGCAGCGCCTCCAGCACGCCTTTACGGTTCTTGTGCGCGCTTTCGAAGCTGCGGATGGTCTTGCGCTGCGGCGCCGTCAGCTCGCCCAGGCGGCTGCGGATCTGCGGCACCGTAAGGCGCTGATAATCCTTGATGGGCAGGCCGCGGTCCGGCGCCTGGCCAGCGCGCTTGTCCTGCCGCTGGCCCTTGGTCTCACCACTCTCGCGGCGCTGCTTGTTGACGATGCGGGCCGCCACTTCATCCTCACGTCCCTTGTAGCGTCCCTCCTGCTCGAATTTGCGCTCCAGCTCAGTGTATTCGCGCTCCCGTTTCGGGCTGATCCCCTTTGGCATGGCGCCCTCCCTGCTGATGGTGGCAATGCCTGCCATCTTACGGAAGTGACGCAAGAACCAGCGCACCGCTGCAGGCCGCCGTATCGGCGGGACGGGTGAATGTGTCCTTAAACATACGATTTATCACCTTTTCAGCATCATGTTATTCCAACAAGAAATATTTATAGCTTTGCAACCAAGCCGCTGCTACACTCGGAACGCTTTCCGCACCGGCCAAGCCACTGGGACACAACACTCACGAGCCAAAATGAATATCGCAAATATCAAGATTGGTCATCGCCTCACCATTGCCTTCCTGCTTACCATTTTTGCCCTGGCCCTGGTGGTTGGCGTGGGCGCCACCGCGCTGAAAATCGTCAGCGGCGAAATCGAACAGACCATCGGCCAGCGCTATCAGAACATCAGTGTCCTCAACCAGCTCAAGACCGCCCTCAATCTGGAAGCGCGCAGCAGCGCCAACGCCCTGCTGGCCGAGCAGCCGGCCGATCTGGAACGCGAACTGGCGCTGATCGCCGCCACCAAACGCGACGCCGGCGAAGCGCTGAACCAGGCGGCCGCCATGCTGCAAACGGAACAAGCCAAGACCCTGTACGCCGCCATCGGCGTTGAACGCGCCAAATACGAAGCAGCCCGCGAAAACCTGTTGGCCCAGCTGCGCGGCGCCCAGCGTGAAGCGGCGCTGGCGCTGATGACGGAGCAGGTGCGGCCGGCCCAGCGCTCCTACTTCGCCGCCGTCGATGCCTTGATCGACTTCCAGGCCACCCAGATGCAGACTTCGGGCCGCAGCGCCGAAGACCTGGCCAACCATTCCGCGCTGGCCATGGTGGCGCTGGGCGTGGTAGGTGGCATTCTGAGCCTGCTGACGGCCTGGTATATCACGCGCGGCATCGTGCGGCCTATCGGCCACGCCGTGAAAGTGGCGCGCACCGTGGCGGCCGGCGACCTGACCTCCACCATTGAAGTGCGCTCGCGGGACGAGGTGGGCCAGCTCACCGAAGCGCTGCGCGATATGAACGCCTCGCTGCTGAAGATCGTGGGCGAGGTGCGCCAGGGTTCGGACAGCATCGGCATGGCCTCGGCCGAAATCGCCGCCGGCAACCAGGATCTGTCCAACCGCACCGAGCAGCAGGCCGCCTCGCTGGAGGAAACCTCCTCTTCGATGGCGGAATTGACGTCGACCGTCAAGCGCAATGCCGAAAGCGCGCACCAGGCCAATGAGCTGGCGGCGGCGGCATCCGAGGTGGCGGGCAAAGGCGGCGAAGTGGTGGCCCAGGTGGTCGAGCGCATGGCCTCGATCAACGCCTCCTCGCACAAGATCGTGGACATCATCAGCGTCATCGACAGCATCGCTTTCCAGACCAATATCCTGGCCCTGAACGCGGCGGTGGAAGCGGCGCGCGCCGGCGAACAGGGACGCGGCTTTGCCGTGGTGGCGGGTGAGGTGCGCAATCTGGCCCAGCGCTCGGCCGCCGCCGCGCGCGAAATCAAGAATCTGATCGACGATTCGGTCGACCAGATCGCCAGCGGCGCCAAGCTGGTCGACCAGGCCGGCGGCACCATGCACGAGATCATGGCCAGCGTGCAGCGCGTGACCGGCATCATGGCCGAGATTTCAGAAGCCAGCCGCGAACAGTTGTCCGGCATCGAGCAGATCAACCACGCGGTGGCCGGCATGGACCAGGGCACGCAGCAGAACGCGGCGCTGGTGGAGCAAGCTTCGGCCGCCGCCATCACCATGCGCCAGCAGGCCGAGCACCTGGCGACGGCGGTCGGCGTCTTCCGCCTGGCGCCGCCACAGCTGTCCAGTGGTGATGGCGTCAGCGGCGGCGGCGCGATCGACGCCAGCCGGGCCGCCACGCGCGGCGCCAGGACGCCGAAAACAATCGGTAAAACGTCCTTTGACGCAATCCTATACACTGCGCAACAGTCCCATGCTGAAAATAGTTCATGAAACTGCGCTCCCTGAGTCTCGCCCTGCCGTTCGCCCTGCTGCTGTCAACCGCCCACGCGGGCGCTCCCTTCCAACCCTCATGGCAGCAGCGGTATGCCGAGTTCATCCGAATTGTTGAAGGCGTGCGCAGAGGCGATGCCGCCGCGCTCAAGCGCTATGATGAAGTGCTGGCGGACTTCAATGCCCGGCGTTTAGAACGCACGCCGATGGAGCATATGGAAATCCTGGGCGCCCACTACCTGCCGCGCGAAGGCCTGGAAAAAACACTGCCGCTGATCGTGGCCAACGCCACGCTGGGCTGGTACGACACTTTGCGTTTCGCGTCGGAACCGGGCCGTGGCGAAATCTCTTATGTCCTGTTCAGGCTGCCTTTTCTGCTTGCAGGCGCCGATGCGGTCGACCAAGCCGTCAGCTTCTTTGAAGCATATCCCGAGCAAACGGAAACGCTGGTAAGCCAGGGTATTGCCATGGCGCGCCAGCTCAGAAGCCAGGTCCGGTATGAGCAGCGCTGGCCAATTGCTTTTGGCTTCAACGAGCTGAACTGCGCACAGGGCGGGGAATGCGCGCCAGCCATCACCCTGCCCGAGAACCGGTGGGAAACCGCTTGGCAGCAAGCGGAGCAACAGGTACGCAAAAGCTATCGAGACGACCGGCAGCATGCATCGGACTAGTAAGGCAGGCTGAGCTGGGCTGCTGTCCACGGCATAAATGCCTATCAGCAATTTCGTGCGGCGAATCAACACCTGTGTAATACTGCGTGTGTACCCCGCCGCTGGATACCCGCCCATGGCTATGACCGGCTTTCTGCCCCGCAGTCTGAAATTTCGCCTGACCAGCTTTGTCGTCGTACTCGTGCTGGCGGCCACTTCCATCGTGACCACGCTGGCGCTCACGGTCGCCGAGCGCGATATGAAGGGTGTGATCGGCAGCCAGCAAATCAATCTGCTGTCCGGCGCCGCCGCCTTTATCGACGAGCAGCTGAAAAACCGCCTCAATCTGCTGGCCGCGCTGGCCGAGTCCCTGCCCGAGGCGGCGCGCCGCGATCCGGAAGCGCTGCGCCAAGCCTTGCAGACCCATGCCACCGTCTCGGCCGAATTCACCAATGTGGTGGCCTTCGGGCGCGACGGCGAACTGGTGGCCAGCCTGCGCGATTCGGGCCTGAGCCGCTCGCTCAATGTGTCCAGCCGCCCCTACTTTCTGCAAACCCTATCCACCAAGCGCGCCGTGATCGCGCCGCCGCTGCGCAGCCGCCTGTCGAATCTGCCGGTAGTGCTGATTACCCAGCCGCTGCTGGATAAGAAAGGCGAGGTGCAGTTCGTGCTGGCCGGCAGCATCGACCTGCTGCACTCGGACTTCTTTCAGCAATTCGACCTGCTGCGGCCCGGGAAGACCGGCTATCTCTACGTGATGACCAGCGACGGGGTGATCGTCAACCACCCCGATAAATCGCGCCTGCTGGGTCATGTCGCCTCGCGCTCCGGCACCGACCAGGCCACGGAAAAGGCGCTGGCCGGCTTCGAGGGCTGGACCGAGGCCGAAAGCCTGGAGGGCGACGGTCCCGGCATCTACACCTTCAAGCGCCTGGCCAGCACCAACTGGATCGCGGCGGCGCGCTATCCGACCAGCGAAGCCTTTGCACCGATGAAGGCGATGCGCCAGCAAGCCATCTTGCTCGCTTCCGTGTGCGCGGCGCTGGCCGGCTTGCTGGCCTGGCTCATGGTGCTGCGCTTTTTGCGTCCACTGGAAACCCTGCGCGCCCACCTGGGCGACATCCGCCACGGCCATGCCGACCTGGAAGCCCTGCATGTGGGCGCCAAGGATGAAATCGGCGAACTCGGCGCCGCCCTGGTGGAGGACGTGCGCGAACGCGACGCCGCGCTGCGCCAGCTGGAAGCCAGCGAAAAGCGGGCGCGCCTCATCGCCGACAATATTCCCGCCCTGATTTCGTATATCGACAAGGATCTGCGCTACCGCTTCACCAACGAGCATTACCAATTTCTGCTGGGCGTCGATCCCAAGTCCCTGCTGGGCCGCACCGTCAACGACGTCTTCGGCGGCGAGGTCGATGCGCGCTGGCGCGACTGCATGGAGGCGGCATTGGCCGGCCAGCGCGTGCACGTCGAGCGCGAAGGCGAGGAGCTGGGCCGCTATATGCACCTGATGGTGGACATGGTGCCCGATTTCGCGCCCGACGGCAGCGTGCCGGGTTTCTACGTGATGGCCAACGACATCACCGAGCGCAAGATGGCCGAGCTGACGCAGGCCGCCAGCCAGAAGCGCCTGCAATTGATCACCGACCACCTGCCGGCCCTGGTATCGGCCATCGGCCCCGACCACCGCTTCCAGTTCGGTAACGCGGCCTTCCAGCGCTGGCTCGGCGTCGACCCCAACACCCTGCCCGGCCGCCCCGTGGTGGACGCCATCGGCGAAGCGCATTACGCCATCGCCAAGCCTTGCCTGGACCGCGCTTTCCAGGGCGAAGTCACCAGCTACGAGGCCAAGGCCAAGGTCGGCGAGGAGTCGCGCATCCTGGCCTCGACCCTGATCCCCGACCTGCGCCAGGACGGCAGCGTGGCCGCCGTGTATGTGCTGACCAGCGATATGACCCATGTGAAGGCGGTCGAGGAACAATTGATCGAGCTGGCGCGGCGCGACACCCTGACCGGCATCGCCAACCGCCGCATGTTCGAGGAAACCCTGCAGCAGGCGCTGGACCGCGCGCGCCGCCGCGACAGCCCGCTGGCCCTGGCCTATCTGGACATCGACCACTTCAAGAGCATCAACGACACCCTGGGCCACGGCGCCGGCGACGATGTGCTGAAAGAATTCGCCATGCGCCTGACGGCCAGCGTGCGTTCCACCGATACCGTGGCCCGCCTGGCGGGCGACGAATTCGCCATCGTCTTCGAAAACGTGCTGCCGCCGGACGAGGCGACCACCCTGGCCGAACGCATCGTAGGCGCCATCCGTCCCGCCTTCAATCTGCAAACCGGCATGCTGCCAGTCACCTGCAGCGTGGGCATCGCCGTGCATGCCGGTCCCGGCGAGAACCCGGCCGGCCTGCTGGCGCGCGCCGACGCCGCCCTGTACGACGCCAAGCGCAATGGCCGCAACGGCTACGTGGTGGACGAACGTCCGGCCGGCCCGCGTCCCGTGCTTAATCCTGCGGCGAACCGTGCCGCTTCAGCCAATCGATGAACCAGCGCGCCGCCGGCCCCGGCGGCGCGTCCTTGCGGTGCAGCGCGTACATCGAGAAGAACGGCCCCATCACCGGGCTGGGTTCGATCTCGATGCGCTGCAGCCGGCCGGCGGCGAGATCCTCCTCCACCATATGCAGCGGCATATTGCCCCAGCCTAGGCCGGCCTTGAGGAAGGCATGCTTGGCGCCCAGGTCGGCCAGGCGCCAGTTCTGCTTGCCGGCCACGCCGAACTGGCGGCCCGCCGTCAGCTCCGAGCGGTCGGTCAGGATCAATTGCACATGGCCGGCCGCCTCCTGGCGCGAAATGGGCGGCTTCAGCCCGGCCAGAGGATGGCTGGGCGCAGCCACCGTCACCACCGGCACCGCCTGCAGGAATTCGGCGGCGCAGCCCTGCGGCACCTCGGGGAAGGAACCCATGATGGCGAAGCGGCAGCGGCCATCGAGCACCGGCTGCACCACCGCGCCCAGGGCTTCCACATGCACCCGCAGCGGCATGCCGGGAAACTGCTGCTGGAAGGCGTGCACCGCCTCGGTCAGGCAGCCGATCGGGTACATCACGTCCACCGCCACCGACAGCTCGGCCTCCAGCCCCTCCGCCAGCGAACGCGCCTTGGCCTTGAAATCGTCCATGCTGGCGATGGCGCTGCGCGCGTGCAGCAGCAGCGCGTAACCCGGCTCGGTCAGCTTGGGATAGCGCCCGCTGCGTTCGAACAGGGCGAAACCGACCTGCGCTTCCAGATTGGCCAGGGTCTGGCTCACCACCGACTGCGCGCGCCGCAGTTTGCGCCCGGCCGCCGAAAAACTGCCTTCATCGGCCGCCGCGACGAAAGTGCGCAGCTGGTCCATGGACATCCCGTCAAGCATCTATCGCTCCTTTCGATACATTCCATCCAAATATATAGGCTTCCGCGATGGATGTCCAATCCCTATCATTCACTCATCGATCAACGAAACAGGAGACAGCAAATGAATGCAGTCCTCAAACCGACAGCAAGGCAGATCCGCTACCGCAGTCTGGGCAGCCAGCGCAGCTGGTTCAACCGCCTGGCCAGCCCTGCGGATGTGGGCGAGATGATCAAGCCTTTCGTCTTTCTCGACGACTTCGACATGGAATCGCGCGGCGGCCCGCGCGCCGGCCTGCACCCCCATTCCGGCATCGCCACGGTGACGCTGGTGCGTTCCGGCACCATCGACTATGTCGATACCAGCGGCGCCAGCGGCCAGTTCGGCGCCGGCGGCGTGGAGTGGATGAAGGCGGGCGGCGGCATCTGGCACGGCGGCAGCGCCGCTCCCGGCCAGCGCGTGCAAGGCTTCCAGCTTTGGCTGGCCCTGCCCCAGGACGAGGAAAACGGTCCATCCGAAAGCCTGTACCTGGCGCCCGGGGAGATTCCTTCCGCAGGACCGGCGCGCGTGCTGATCGGCCAGTACGGCCAGGCGCGCAGCCCGCTGCAATACGCCGCGCCGCTGAACTACCTGCATGTGAAGCTGAAGGCCGGCGAAAGCTGGTCTTACCAGCCGCCCGCGGGGCACCAGGTGGCCTGGGTGGCGCTGGCCAGCGGCAAGCTGCATGTGTCAGACGCGGTGCTGGGCAAGGAAATCGCCGTGTTCGAGGAATCCGAGGCGGCCCTGGACTTCCACGCCGAACACGATACCGAATTCGTGCTGGGGTCGGCCGCCAAGCATCCGCATGAACTGGTGCTGGGCTATTACTCGGTGCACAGCAGCGCCGCCGCCCTGCGCCGGGGCGAAGCCCGCATCCAGGAACTGGGCAGGCAGCTGCGCCTGGCGCAGTAAAAGAATGCCAGATCAAGCAAGACCGAAAACGATTTACATCATTTATATAGGAGCATGACCATGAACAACGCTAACAACATCAACAACAACGCCCTGAACACCGCCGTCCTGCCTTTAGCTGGCCGCCTGCTGATGGCCCTGATCTTCGTCTTCAGCGCCGTCGGCAAAATCTCGGCGCCGGCCGCCACCATGGGCTACATCTCGGCCATGGGCCTGCCCTTCCCGGTCCTCGGCCTGGCCGGCGCCATCGGCGTCGAACTGATTGGCGGCCTGCTGCTGGCCTTCGGTTTCCAGACTCGTCTGGTGGCGCTCGGTCTGGCCGCCTTCTCGGTGGTGACGGCCGTGCTGTTCCATAACGCCATCGGCGACCAGAACCAGCTGATCCACCTGCTGAAAAACCTCGCCATGGCTGGCGGCCTGCTGCAAATCGCCGCCTTCGGCCCAGGCAGCCTGAGCCTTGATGCCCGTCGCGGCGCACCGCAAGTGCTGGCCCGCATCTGATTCGGCAAGCATTTCTAGCACGGGGGCCTGGCCCCCGTTTTGCTTTTTTTGCGCATGGTGGCGCTTTCGCCACGCTAGCAGGCGCTTTTGTTAACGTCCTTGCAGTCTTTCTTGCCACTTCCATAAGAACAGCAAAAAAAATCTCCCCAAGGCTGTCGCGTTTTTCCAAAAAACGTTGAAGTTACGGGGCGTATGGCCATAATCGATTCCGCAAGCCAACCAGCCAGCGACGGAGACGACCAATGAAAACCAGCCATTGCATCTTGATGTCCACCCTTGTTCTGGCAGCCGGCGGCGCCGGCGCGCAAACCAATATCACCGTCTACGGCTCGATGGACCTGGGCATCGTGCACGAAAGCGGCGGACCGAAGGCGGCCGGTTGGACCGTGCAAAGCGGGGTCGAAGCCGGGTCGCGCCTGGGCTTCAAAGGCACGGAGAATCTGGGCGGCGGCCTGCAGGCCCTGTTCGTGCTCGAAAGCGGCATTGCCGGCGATACCGGCGGCAGCCGGCCGGGCGGCCTGGCGTTCGGCCGCCAAAGCCTGGTCGGGCTGAGCGGCGGCTTTGGCACCATCAAGCTGGGGCGGCAATTCAATCTGCTGACGTATGCGCTGATGGATGTCGATCCCTTCGGCGGCGGCCACGAGGGCGCCTATTCGAACATCATGTTCTCGGATTTCCGCACCAGCAACGGCGTCTACTACACCACGCCCACGATGCAGGGCTTCAAGGCCAGCCTGACCTATGCCCCGGGCGAAACGCCGGGCAACAGCAAGGCCAAGCGCGAAACCGGCCTGGCCCTGGAATACCAGCGCGGCCCGCTGTTCGCCGTCTTCGCCCACCGCAATCTGGAAGACGCCACGGGCAGCAGCCGCAACAAGGTCAGCTTCGCCGGCGCCACCTACCAGGTGGGCGCGTTCAAGGGCGCGCTCGGCTACGCCGTCAACAAAGACCCGGCCATGGCCATGGACAGCCGCGACCTGATCGTCGGCGCCACCTGCGAGCACGGGCCGTCCACCTATCTCGTGTCCTGGATACAGCATAAGGACCGCAGCATCCTGGACCAGGATGCCAACCAGGCGGCGATCGGCTATACCTTCGCGCTGTCGAAACGCACTGATTTATACAGTTCTTACTCGCGCATCAACAATAAGAATGGCGCCCCGTTCACGGTCGGCAATGCCATCGAAGTCGGCAGCGGCAAGCGCGGGTTTGCGGCCGGCATCAACCATAAGTTCTAAGTCCCTGTTCAACCATCCTCGTCCAATGGAGAAGTTTCCTATGAAAGCTCTCGCCAGCGCCCTGCTGCTCGCCTTGCCCGTCTCCGCCTTCTGCCAGGATGCCATGGTTCTTTGCGTTGAAGACCAGGCTGCGGCGCCCTATACCTTCCCCGCCAAGGACGGCACCATGCAGGTGCTGATCAAGATGGCGGCCAAGCAGGCAAATGTACCGGTAACAATGAAAGTAGCACCATGGAAACGCTGCATCGACGAAGTGCGCAGCGGCGCCACGAGCGGCTTGGTCAACGCCGGCTTTACGCCCTTCCACGCTGAATACGCGGCCTACCCGATGCAGGGCGACAAACCGAACACCGCCGCCGCGCTGGCGCGCATGGACATCCTGGCTTATCGCATCAAGGGCAGCAATGCCGGCTGGGACGGCAGCAAATTCCAGAACGTCAGCAAACCGGTGCTGATCCCTTCCGGCTTCGCCACCATTTCGGATCGCCTGAAATCCATGAATGTGCCGTATGATGACAATACCAAGGAGCCGGCGCGCAATTTCCATAAGCTGATCGCCGGCCAGGGCGAAATCCTGCTGGGCTTCGATGGCGAGATGAACGCCTTGCTCGCCACGCGCAAGGAGTTCAGCGACAAGGTCGAAGCCCTGCCCAAGCAATTCATGACGGCAGATTTCTACGCTCCCGTATCCAAAACCTATTACGCGGCAAACAAGGAGAAAGTTGAAGCGCTATGGGCGGCCATCGGCAAGGTGAAAAAGTCCAAGGAGTACCAGGACGCCATCAAGGACATCAAATAGTCCGCTGCCGTATCGCGGCCGCCGGCGTCCTGTTGGCGGCCTTGCTGGGTGGCGGCGCGGCGGCGGCCGACCAGGTTGAAGTGGTGGTCTATGCCGACGACGCCTATCCGCCTTATTCCTATTCCCTCAATGGCGAAGCGCGCGGCGTCTATCCCGGCATTCTGCGCAAGGCTTTCGCGCGCATGCCGGCCTATAAGGTGCAGGTGCTTCCCGTGCCTTGGAAGCGCGGCCTGAAAATGGTGGAAATGGGCGAAGCTTTCGCCCTCACGCCGCCCTACTACCGTCCGGACGAGCGGCCGTATATGGACTATTCCGCCCCCATCTTCAATGAGAGCGTGTCCCTGTTCTGCAACGATAGCGTGGCGCCCAAGGGCCCGCTCAGCCGCTGGCCGGACGACTATCTGGGGCTGCACATCGGCAGGAATACCGGCTATCTAATCGGCGGCAAGGAATTCGACCAGGCGCTCAAGCAGGGCAAGATCACGCTGAACGAGGCGCGCGGCACCGAAGAAAACCTGCGCAAGCTGCTGGTGGGACGGCTCGATTGCTATATGAACGACCGCCACGCGATCCAGAACGCGCTGGCCCGCATCCGCACCGAGAAGGCCTATCAAAAGACCGGCAATGTGGTGGAGGCCACGATCATCAGCCAGGAATTCGGCTACCTGGGGTTCACCCGCGTGGACCCGCTGCGCTATCCCTTCAAATCGGAGTTCGTGCGCCAGTTCAACGTCGTGCTGAACGAGATGAAGCGCAGCGGCGAGCTGGAACAGATCGCCGAGAGCGAGCTGCGGCGCTAGGCCAGCAGCGCATCGCGCAGCAAGGCCGGCGTCTTGCCGGTCCAGCGCTTGAAGGAGCGGCGGAAATTGGTGGCGTCGTGGAAGCCCAGGTACTGGGCCACGGCCTCGTTGTCGGCGCGCCGGCTGTGAAAGAGATGCAGCGCGACGTGGGTGCGCACCTGATCCAGTTCGGCTTGAAAATGCGTGCCGTGGCGCGAGAGATAGCGCTTCAGCGTGGCCGGGCTGGCGCCGAAATCGGCGGCGGCCTGCTCTTGCGACGGCGCCCGCCGCACCCGTTCCAGCAGATAGTTGTACATCGCATCGGGCAGGCTAGGCAGCGCCGCCGTTTCGCCGGCCGCATTGCGCAGGGCGACGGAGGCCGCCACCGCGTTGCCGCGCGGCCAGGGGCGGTCCAGCCAGGCGGCGTCGATCAGCATCGCATCCAGATGGCAGTTGAAGCGTAGCTCGGAACCCAAATGCACTTCGTGCTGTTCCACATGCGAAGGCGAGGCGCGGTTGAAGCAGAAGCGCCAGGGCAGGCGCTCGCCGCCGAGCCAGCGGCACATGGCTACAACGGCCGTCATATGCATTTCCACCAGCGCGGGCAGCAGGCTGGGAGCGCCATAACTGTCGACCCAGTACAGCACGGCGATGCCGTTCTCCTCGCGCAGCCGGGGGCAAAGCAGCGGCGTCAAGCGGGCATGCCAGGCCGTCAGCAGTTCCAGCGCCTGGCGCAGGTTCTGTGCATGCAGCAGCGCGTGGCTGATCGCACCGTTATGGCCGGGCAGCAGGTGCTGGCCCAGCATGAAGCTGGTATCGGAGCTGTTCAAGGCGCGCAGCGTATTCGCCAGCAATTGGTGGTACTGGCCCGGTGTAATCATGCTGGCGGGATCGGACAGTACCGAAGCGTCCAGCCACAGGCCGCGCAGCAGCGCGCTGTCCGCCGCCTCGCGGCTGCGCGCATAGTCGAGCGCCAGCGCGGGCTGCTGGCCTGCCGCAATGCAGGCGTCGCCGATGGTGTGGAAGGCGATCACGTCGGCGCTGCCCGCTGGCCGCCCAGCACCGTCTCGCCAGGCTGCGGCGCGGATTGGTCGATTTCGCGGCCCAGGCGGGCCAGCAGCTCGTCGGCCTCGCCTTCGGCGGCGGCGCAGGCGTGACGCAGGCTGATGGCGATTAATCCCTGGCTGCCGTGATGGCGCATCTTGCCCACCATGGCGCATAGATGGGCGGCGATGGCGCGCGCCTCCTGCGCGCCGGTGCAGGGCATCAGGATGGCGAAACGGTCGCCCGCATAGCGGCATAGCAGATCTTCATTGCGCAGATTGAGCAGCAGCATATGGCCCACGGCCTGCAGTGCGCGGTCGCCTTCACGCTGGCCGTGTTCGCGATTGATGCGGTGGAAGCCGTCGATGTCCAGCAAAACCAGGGCGCAGCCGCGGCCTGGATGGTTTTCGCGCTCCAGGCGCAACTGGGTGCGCAGATAACCGGCGCCCGCCAGCTGCGTGATGCGGTCGAAGGCGCGATGGTCGCGGAACAGGCGCTCGCGCTTCTGCAAATGTTCGTTCAGGCTGAATTGCTCCTGGCGCCAGTAATACATGCCCGCCGTGAGCACCAGCATCCCCAGCGGCATCAAGCCTTCCAGCCAGTTGTCCCACACCTCGTCCTTGGGGATGCGAAAGAATTCGTCCATGCAGTCGGCCCAGCAGCCCAGCATGATGGCCGCCAGCCCGCCGGCCAGCAGGCGCGTCACCAGTCCACCGGGACGGCTGCTCAGGGTAATCAGCAGCCACACGCCCGCCATCAGCGCGGTGCCTCCTTCGCCCACGATGTCCATCCAGCGCCAGGCCGCAACAGGTTTGGCCGCTCCCAGCGCCGCGTACAGGAAGGGCAGCGAGAGCATGGCCAGCGCGGCGGCGATGAGGAAGTTGCGGTGCAATCTGAGCATGGCGTTGGGACGGTATCGAGAGGGCCGCAGCAGCTTATCGCCGCCATATGACGGGGCGATGACAAGCGGGAGGTGCAAACAGCTCACATCTTTTTTGCGGCAAGCGCGGGCCGCACCCTTATCTCATAGGGAAAGCCGGCACGCCATACCTTGCAAGACGGCGCGCACCCGCCGCGCAGACAGGTCATTTCAGCTCAGATCCCGCGCCGGATGCGGCAAATCGGGCCGAATCCGGGGCTGCGGCCAAAGCTCGTAACAAAGCTGACACATTCCCTGCCTAGAATCCGCCCCGTTCAACCACTCATCCACACACCATGCATACCAAGACCCAGCCGAACAAGCCCGCCGCCCTGCGCCTGACTACCCTGAGCCTCGGCATCCTCGCCATGTGCAGCGCCCACGCCGAACTGGCTGACACCGGCCCGGTGGCCGCCGCCGTCGTCGTGACCGGCCAGCGCGCGAGCCTGAGCAAGGCCATTTCCGCGCAGGAGAAGGCCGACAATATCGTCAGCGTCGTCAGCAGCGACGATATTGGCGGCCTGCCGGACAAGAACGCCGCCGAAGCGCTGGCCCGCCTGCCCGGCGTCTCGGTGCAGCGCGACCAGGGCGAAGGCCGCTATGTCACGGTGCGCGGCCTCGGTCCGGACCTGAATGGCGTCACCATCAACGGCGCGCTGGTGCCCTCGCCGGAAGCTGGCCGCCGCGCTGTGGCGCTGGATGTGCTGCCCGCGGGCCTGATCCGCTCCCTCGAAGTGAGCAAGACCCTGCTGCCCGAACAGGACGCCAACTCCCTGGGCGGCTCGGTGGAAGTCAAATCGCTGTCCGCCTTCGACCTGCCCGGCACGCTGCTCAACGTGAACGCGGCCGCCAGTCATGACGGCAACACCGGCAAGAAAAGCCCGAGCGCCGGCCTGCTGTGGGCGCAGCGCTTCATGGACGGCAAACTGGGTGTGGCCGTGGGCCTGAGCGCCGAGAAACGCAAATTCGGCTCCGACAATGTGGAAACCGGCGGCGCATGGGATGGCGAGCGCCTGGGCGGCTTCGAGCTGCGCGACTATCTGCCGGTGCGCGAACGCAAGGCCGCCGCCGTGAACCTGGATTACCGCCCCGAAGCGGGCAGCAGCTTCTACCTGCGCAGCTTCCTGAGCCGCTTCAGCGACGACGAAGTGCGCGACCGCATCACCGTCGGCAATTTCAGCGGTGGCGGCGTGCTGGAAGGCGTTACCGCCAGCGCGCGCGCCGAGCGCCGCATCCGCCAGCGCAAATACACCCAGGAGATCGGCTCGCTGGTGCTGGGCACCGAACAGAAAATCGGCGCCTGGCAGTTCTCCGCTTCCGGCGGCATCAGCCGCGCCGACGAAGACACACCGGAATCGCTGAACGATGGCCGCTTCCGCGGCAATGCCAACTTCGCCGGCGTCGGCTTCCTGAATGGCGAGAAGCCCCAGCTGCAAGGTCCGGCCGCGCTGTTCGATCCAGCCAATTACAGCCTGAACGCCATCACCCTGCAGCAGCGCTATTCCAACGACAAGGCGCGCCACCTGCGCGCCGACCTGGGTCGCGGCTTCGACACCGGCGATCTGCATCACGAGCTGAAATTCGGCCTGAAAACCAGCCGCCGCGAGAAAACCAACGACACCAACCAGTGGGCCTATAACAGCAGCAAATCGTCCAGCCCGAACTACTGGGGCGCCGGTTCGGTCGCCATGTCCAGCTTCGTGCAGGGCAGCGAGCTCGATTACAAGCTGGGACGCATCGGCATCGCGCTCGATCCGGCCGCCATCCGCGCCCGCGTAGCTAATCTGGACCGCAACGCCGCCCGCCTTGCCGCCGAGTCGAGCATCAACGACTACACGATGAACGAGAATATCGACGCCGCCTACGTGCAGGACAGCGTCTCTTTCGACGCCTGGCGCCTGCTGGCCGGTGTGCGCGCCGAACGCACCCGCTTCGACGCCGCCGGTTCGCAAGTAGCTGGCAGCACCATCACGCCGCTGAACCGCAGCCGCTCCTACACCAACTGGCTGCCTTCGCTGCAGGCACGCTACGATGTGGACCAGCAAACCAGCGTGCGCGCCGCCGTCACCAGCTCCGTGGTGCGCGCCAATTTCAGCCAGCTGGCGCCGGGTGTCAGCCTCGCCAGCAATACCGAAGCCGTGATCGGCAATCCGGACCTTGCGCCGCTCAAGTCGCGCAACCTGGATCTGGGTGTGGAACGCCTCATCGGCAGCGACGGCACGGTATCGGCCTACTTCTTCCACAAGGATATCCGCAACTTCACCTACACCACCAATCTGGCGGGCAGCGGCCAGTGGGCCGGCTACACCAGCGCCACGTCCTACGAGAACGGCGACAAGGCCAAGGTGAAGGGCATCGAGCTGTCCTGGATGCAGCCGCTGCGCATGCTGCCGGCGCCGTTCAATAATCTGCTGTTGGGCGCGAACGCCGCCTGGACCGACTCGCGCGCCGACGTGGCCCGCTTCGATACCAAGGCCAAGGCGCGCCTGTCGCGCAGCATCGCGCTGCCCGGCCAGTCCGACCGCGTGATGAACCTGATGCTGGGCTACGAACAGGGTCCGGTCAGCACCCGCCTGGCCTTGAACTACAAATCGCCGTATCTGCTGGAACTGGGCTCGGATATCCTGAACGCCAGCCAGGACCGCATGGTGGACAGCCAGAAGCAGCTGGATTTTTCCTTCTCCTGGCAGATCGACAAGCGCTTCCAGCTGACCTTCGAAGCGGCCAATCTGAACAACGAAAAGTACTACGTCTATCAAGGCAGCAAAAACCACAACGCGCAGTACGAGCAATACGGACGCACCTACAAGATCGGCCTGAAAGCCGCCATTTTCTAAGAGAGCATATGAGAAAGAGCATGATTCAAAGCGCGATCGGCGCGCTCCTGGCTTCGTCAGCCGCCGTGGCGGCAACGCCGGCGCCGGCCCTTCCTTCGACACTGGCCAACGCGGCCGAACTGGCGGCCCTGCCGGACGGCGGCTGGCTGGCGCTGGACAAGAACGGCCTGCGCCTGCTCGACGCAAGCGGCGCGCAGCGCGCCCAGTTTCCCATCCGCGCCCGCCAGCTCGACACCCGCAGCCATGCCGAAGGCATGCTGGCCGTGGTGGTCGATTCCAACACCGAGCGCGCCCAACCCCTCGTCGTCGACCTGGCGCGCGGTACGCTGAACGCCCTGCCCGCGCTGCCCGCGCCGGGCTTCGACGTGGAGGCGTCCTGCCTGTACCGCGACGCCCAGCGCATCGACCACCTGTTCCTGATCGGGAAAGATGGCCAGTCGGAGCAATGGCTGCTGTCCGGCGCGCAGTACCGGCCGGTGCGCAAGCTGGCGCTGCCGCCGCATATCAAGCACTGCCGCGTGGATGACGACAGCCATACCCTGCTGGCCGCCGAATCGGACTTCGGCCTGTGGGCCTACCGCGCCGATGCCGAAGGTTCCGGCCAGCGCCAGGCTGTGGCCCTGCGCGCGCCATACGGCAAGCTGGCGGGCGGCGCGGGCGCGCTGTCCCTGCTGCCTGGCGGCGCCGCGCTGCTGGACAAGGACGGCGCCAAACTGCATCTGTTCCGCCAGCGCGAAGGCAAATGGGAAGCGGCGGGCAGCCAGCAGCTTGCGGCAAAAGGCGGCAGAGGCAACGCGCTTGCAGTCCGCGCAGCCGGTGGCAACGCGGTCAGTCTCGCCTACAAAACTGCTGAAAACGCGCCGTGGCAGGCGCGCGCCCTGGCATGGACGTCCGCTGGCCAAGCGCCCGCCGCCATCCCCTTCGCTATTGTCGAACCGCGCACCCAGACCGACCCGATGGAACGCCAGGGCGACGCGGCCGACGATCCGGCGATCTGGCTGCATCCCACCAACCCGGCCGCTTCGCGCGTCTTCGGCACCAACAAGAAGCAAGGCTTGCTGGCCTACGATCTGCAAGGCAAACAAACCCAGTTGCTGGAATCGGGACGGCTGAACAACGTCGACATCCGCCAGAACGTGCTGCTCGCGGGTGAACGTTTCGATCTGGCCGCCGCCACGCGCCGCGACGACAACACGCTGATGCTGTTCACCATCGATGCCAAGGGTGACGCCGCCGAAGCCGCCGTCTTCCCGACAACGCTGGAAAAGATCTACGGCATGTGCCTTTACCAGCCGTCCGGCGGCGCACTGGAAGCCTTCGTCAACGACAAGGATGGCCGCTACCAGCACTACCGCATCGAACGCAGCGAAGGCCGCTTCCGCGCCGCCCTGCTGCGCAGCTTCGCCGTCGCCAGCCAGCCCGAAGGCTGCGTGGCCGACGACCGCAGCGGGCGCCTCTTCATCGGCGAGGAAAAACTCGGCGTCTGGTCCACCTCGGCCAGCGCCGCCAAGGCCGAGCCGCTGCGCATGATCCTGCCAGTTGGTCCCGCGCTCAAGGCCGACGTCGAAGGCATGGCCCTCTACCACGGCGAGAAGGCCAGCTATCTGGTGGTGTCCAGCCAGGGCGACAACAGCTATGTGGTGCTGGACGCCGCCGCGCCGCACGCCGTGCGCGGACGCTTCCGCATCGGCATGAACGTGGCGGCCGGTGTGGATGGCGCGTCCGAAACCGATGGCCTCGACGTGACCTCGGCCAATCTGGGCGGCCCTTACGCCAAAGGCATGCTGGTCGTGCAGGATGGCTACAAGCGCTTGCCCGATGGTCCGCAGAACTTCAAATACGTGGCCTGGGACGATATCGCCCGCGCCCTGAACCTGCCTTAAGAAAGGAGCGCCAACATGAAACGCAAACACGGCGGCGGTTGACAATTCGCGCTGATGCGTTAAACTGCGGGCGCTGCTGAAAATATCGGCAGCGCCTTTTTCTTCCGGAGCACCCACCCCAAATGGACATCTAAGCCCACATCCGCAAACGACCGCTGCTGCTTTGCCTTGCTGTGCATCGCCGCTGCGCTGACGAATCTCGTCACCGGGGCTTATATGTTATCCAATCCAAAAGAACTCTCTCTGGAGCTGCGCCACGTCTCGGCCATGCTCCCCGATGGCCGCATGCTGTTCGACGGCCTGAACGCATCCTTCCAGCGCGAGCTAACCGGTCTTGTCGGCGCCAATGGCGCGGGAAAATCCGTGCTGGCCGCCATATTGAGCGGTCAGCGCCAGCCCGATGGCGGCCGTATCGCCTGCAACGGCAGCCTCGCCTACGTGCCGCAGGAAATTCGTCCCGCACCCGGCGCCACCGTTGCCGCCGTGGCCGGACTGGCGGAGCTGTTTGCCGCTCTCGCCCGCGTCGAAAAGGGCGACATGCTGGCCGGCGATCTCGATCTGCTGGAAGGCCGCTGGCATATTCCGGCCGCTTTCGGCTGCGCTCTGCGCGATGCCGGCCTGCCGGCGGTTCAGCCGCAGCAGGCCGCCGCGAACCTGAGCGGCGGAGAGCTGATGCGCATCGCCCTCGCCGGGGCCCTGCTGTCGCAAGCCGACTGGCTGCTGCTGGACGAGCCAAGCAACCACCTCGACCGCCCGGGCCGCGACTGGCTGGAAGCGGCCTTGCGCGCATGGCGCGGCGGCGCCATCGTGGTCAGCCATGACCGCGAGCTGCTCGACCAAATGGAGCGCATCCTGGAGCTGCGCGACGGCCAGTTGCACAGCTACGGCGGCAACTACACCCTGTACCGCGAGCAGCGCGACAGCGCCGCCAGCGCGGCGCAGGCAACGCTGGACCACGCCCGCACCGAACGCGAATCGGGCCTGCGCGAACTGCGCCGCCAGCACGATGCCCAGCATGCGCGCATGGCCCGCAACAAGCGCAATGCCAAGAGCGCCAATCTCGCGCCCATCCTGCTGGGCCGCATGCAGGACCGTGCAGAAGTCCACGCCGGCCGCGTGGCAAAACAGCATGAAGAAAGCCGCCTCACAATGGACCAGGCGGTGCGCGAGGCAGCGGAGAGGATCGTGTCCGAACAGGCGGTGGCGCTGCTGCTGCCCGCCAGCGCCGTTGCGCCAGGCAAGCGCGTGGTCGAACTGGAACAAGCATGCGCGCCTTTTCCAGCCGATACGCCGCCGCTCGACCTGGCACTGTGCGGTCCCATCCGCCTCGCCATCACCGGCCCGAATGGCTGCGGCAAGACCACGCTGCTGAAAATGCTGGCGGGACTGGAAGCGCCGCTATCCGGTATCTGCCGCAGCCCGCTGCCGATGGCCTGGCTCGACCAGCATGCCGCCGTGCTGCTGCCGCCCGGGCTGTCGGTGCTGGAACGCCTGCGCCAGCTGGAAAGCCCGCTGCCGGAAGGAGAGCTGCGCAGCCGCCTCGCCCTGCTCGGTCTCGGCGCGCGCCATGTGCATACGCCGGCCGAAGCCCTGAGCGGCGGCGAGCGTTTAAAGGCGGCCCTGGCTTGCGCCCTGTGGCGCAAGGAACCCGCGCAATTCCTGCTGCTGGACGAGCCGACCAACCACCTCGACCTGCACGCCGTCACCGCGCTGGAACAGGCGCTGCAAGGCTTCAGCGGCGCGCTGGCCGTGGTCTCGCACGACCGCCGCTTCCTGTCCGCGCTGGGCCTCAGCCACACCTTGTCGCATACGCCGCAGGGCTGGCGGCTCGACGGGATGGTATCCTAGGCGACCGCAACACATGGGGGCAACCGTGTCCATTACAGAAAAATTATTCAAACTCCGGGAGAACGGCACCAATGTGCGCACCGAGGTGGTGGCAGGCCTGACCACCTTCCTCACCATGGCGTACATCATCTTCGTCAATCCCTCCATCCTGTCTGAAGCGGGCGTGCCGAGGGACGCCGTCTTCGTCGCAACCTGCCTGGCCGCCGCGCTGGGCACCCTGATCATGGGGCTGTACGCCAACTACCCGATCGGCATGGCGCCGGGCATGGGCTTGAACGCCTACTTCGCCTACGCCGTGGTGCTGGGCATGGGCATACCGTGGCAGGTCGCGCTGGGCGCAGTGTTCATCTCGGGCTGCCTGTTCGTGCTGATCAGCGTCTTCCGCCTGCGCGAGATGATCGTGAACGGCATCCCGCATTCGCTGCGCACCGCCATCACGGCCGGACTGGGGCTATTCCTCGGATTGATTGCGCTGAAAAGCGCGGGCATCGTCACCGCCGACAAGGCCACCATGGTGACGGCGGGCGACCTGCACAAGCCTGCCGCCCTGATGGCCATCGGCGGCTTCCTGCTGATCGTAACGCTGGACCGCCTGCGCGTGCGCGGCGCCATCCTGATCGGCATCGTCACCGTCACGGTGCTGAGCTTCTTCTTTGGCGACACCAAATTCCAAGGGCTGATCTCCGCGCCGCCATCGCTGGCGCCCAGCCTGTTCAAACTCGACATCTCCGGCGCCATCGGCGTGGGCCTGTTCAATGTGGTGCTGGTGTTCTTCCTGGTTGAACTGTTCGATGCCACCGGCACCCTGATGGGCGTGGCGAACCGCGCCGGCCTGCTGGTCAGCGGCAAGATGGAGCGCCTGAACAAGGCGCTGCTGGCCGACAGCTGCGCCATCGTCGCCGGCTCCATGCTCGGCACCTCCAGCACCACCGCCTATGTGGAAAGCGCAGCCGGCGTGCAAGCGGGCGGACGCACCGGCCTGACCGCCGTGGTCATCGCGCTGATGTTCCTGGCCTGCCTGTTCTTCTCGCCGATCGCCGCCGTGGTGCCGCCCTACGCCACCGCGCCGGCCCTGCTCTTCGTCGCCTGCCTGATGCTGCGCGACCTGTCGGACCTGGACTGGAACGAAACCACCGAGAGCATCCCGGCCGGCATCACCGCCCTGCTGATCCCCTACACCTACTCGATCGCCCACGGCATCGCCTTCGGCTTCATCACCTATGCGGCGCTCAAGCTGCTGACGGGCCGCGCGCGCGAGGTAAAACTCATCGTGTGGCTGATCGCGGGCGTCTTCATTTTCAAATACGCTTATATGTAAGGCCGCTTCCCGCCCTGCCGGCCTTACTGCAAGGCTGGCGCGGGGCGCGGCGTTTCGCGGATTTTGAGAATCCCGATCACATTACAGAGGCGCATGCGGCACAGCGTCAGCGCCTCTTCCTCCTCGGCTGCCACGCGCAGTTGCACTTCCATGCCGTGCAGGCCGGCTTCCATGCGCACGCCGCGCAGCTCGATGCCGCCACGCCGGATAATCGCCAGCGCCGATTCCAGCGAGTCGGTGGCGGTATGGGCTTCCACCCGCAGGCGGAAGGTCTTTTGTGGGGTTTGGACTAGCTCATTCATACGGTAACTTTAACTGCCCCGCGCGGGAATAGGCATCCAAAGATTATCCAATTTCATTCGATTTTTAGAATATTCTTCTTTTTAATATAGAATATTCACCAGAATAATCTTCGAATCGAAAAAAACATGGAACAACTGGATGAAACCGACCGCCGCATCCTGCGCGCCCTGCGCCGCGACGGACGCCTGAGCAATACCAAGTTGGCGGAGCAGATCGGCCTCTCCACCACGCCCTGCTGGAACCGCGTACGCGCACTGGAAGACAATGGCGTCATCGAAGGCTACACGGCCCTGCTCAACCAGCAGGCGCTGGGCCTGCCCGACACCGTGATCATCGAGGTCACTCTGGAACGCCACGACGACGACATGTTGGAAAAATTCGGCTTGGCCTTGGCCGAGCTGCCCGAGGTAATGGAAGCCTATCTGCTCACCGGCGATTACGATTACCTGATCAAGGTGGCGGTGGCCGGCACGGCGGGCTACGAGGAATTCCTGCGCCGCAAACTGTATAAGATGCCCGGCATCCGCCACAGCCGCTCGACCTTCGTGCTGCGCTGCCTGAAACGCGCGCACTCGGTGGAACCTTAAGCCAGTCCGTGGCAAAATGCGTCTCCAGCAAACGCATTTGCCGCCCGCAGCCGCCGCGCGGACTTCTCGATGAGCGCCACTCCCGTCACCGCCAAGCCGATTGTCCTGCGCAAGGACATGAGCATTCTGCAGGCCCATACCGCCGTCGTTGCCGAGTGCCTGCGCCATATCGAAGCCAATGCCCCAGGCGTCGCGGCCCAAGCCGATACCGAATTTCTGCACCAGATGCGCATTGGCCTGCGCCGCTTGAATGCCGCGCTGCACCTGTTCCGTGGAGTGCGTCCGCTGCCGGAAGCACTGCGTCTCGAAGTGAAATGGCTGGATGCGGCGCTCGCGCCGGCGCGCGACTGGGAAGTGCTGGCCAACAGCACCCTGCCACGCATCGCGGCCAGCGCGCCCGCCCATCTGGGCCTTGCGGCCCTGCTGCAGCTGGCCCAGGAGGCGGCGCGGCGCCACAACGCAAGCGCTGCGCAAGCGGTGGCCTCGCCGCGCTGCCGTTCCCTGCTCGACGCCCTGCATGCCTGGGCCGCGCAAACGCCGCAGGGTTTGCCGCAGCCGAATGCCCGGCTCAAACACTTCGCCACGGCCTTGCTGGACTCCGCCGGCAAACGCCTGCGGCGCCGTGCGCAGCATCTGTCCCAGGCCGGCCAGCGCCGCCTGCACCGCTCGCGCATCGCCGCCAAACGTCTGCGCTATACGCTGGAATTCTTCGCCAGCCTGTATCCGCAAAGGCAGGCCAGCCGCCGCATCGATACGCTGGCCGCATTTCAGGATGCGCTGGGCGCCATCAACGATGCCAGCGTGGCCCACGCCCTGCTGGAGCATGAAGCGGCCAGCCATCCGGGCCTGCATACCGCCACCGCCTATGTGCGTGGCTATCTGCAAGCCGACAGCCGGCATCAAGTCAGGGCGCTGAGCGGCCTGTGGAAGCGTCTGCGCCGCGCGCTCTGAGGGATTTTTACTTAAGCCTTTGTTAAATCGTAGTATCGTAGCAACGTCAAACTTGACATTGGGGTACAATGCCAGCTCCCTTTTGTATCAAAAGCGGCCGCTCCAAGCCTGCAAGGCCGCCAATAAGCACATGAAATCGATTACCACTCTCGCCTTGGCATTCGCCATGGCGCACGGCGCAGCTTTTGCCGCCGACGAAGAACTTCCGGAACGCGACTGGAGCGTTTCCGCCGAACTGGGCGCCATCACCACCACCGGCAACACCGCCGGCACCTCCGTCACCGGCAAGATCGACGCGCGCCAGGAGCTCGAAAACTGGAGCAACGAATACATCTTCAGCGGCTACTTCAAGGAAGACAAGAACGAGCAGGAAGACGGCAGCAAGGTCAAGGAGCGCTCGGCCGAACGTTTCGCCGCCTCCGCCAAGGCCGCGTACAAGCTGATTGGCGACGGCAAAAAGCTGTTCGTGCTCGGCTCCCACGTCGACGACAAATTCGGCGCCTATACCAAATACACCACCATCGCCGTCGGTCACGCCTCGCGCTGGTACAAGTCGCGCGACAAGACCATCGACGTGGAAATGGGTCCGGGCTACTTCAGCGGCACCCGCGCCAACGGCGACAAGGAAAACGGCCTGACCATCCGTGGCGCGGCCGCCATGCGCTGGCAGTTGAGCCAGACCGCCCTGTTCACCCAGACGCTCAGCGTGGAGCGCGGCACCTCGAACACCCACTCGGTGGCCGAGACGGCGCTCAGCACCAAGATCAACGGCACCATGCAGATGAAGGCCGCCTTCAGCGCCCGTAACGATACCAACGTTCCAGCCGATAAAAAAGGCACCGACACGCAAACTTCCCTGACCCTGGTGTATTCCTTCTGAAGGTCCGACGGGAAATCGATTGAAGCATTAGAATGCCTTGCCGCCAGCCATATTCAAGAGCTGGCGCCGAACAAGGAGGACTTATGCCGCAACAACAAGGCGACAATATCGATGTCCTGGCGCACAACCGCGCCTCCTGGGACAAGCAGGCATCCGAACAGCGCGAATGGTCGCGTCCCGTCAGCAGGGAAACCATCACCGCCGCCAAAGCCGGCAACTGGCAGGTGCATTTGACGCCGCAGCCGCTGCCATCCGCATGGCTGGGCGAAGTAAAAGGCAAGCACATACTCTGCCTCGCCTCCGCCGGTGGGCAGCAAGCGCCGGTGCTGGCCGCGGCTGGCGCCCACGTCAGCGTCTACGACATCTCCGACCGCCAGCTCGAACAGGATCGCATGGTGGCCCAGCGCGATGGACTGGAACTGCAAACGGTGCAAGGCGATATGCGTGATCTACGCGCCTTCGCCGACGCCTCGTTCGACATCGTATTCCACCCCATCTCCAACCTGTACGTGCCAGACGTGCGCCCCGTGTGGCAAGAATGCGCGCGCGTGCTGAAAAGCGGCGGCGCCCTGCTCGCCAGCTTCTACAACCCTGTTGTCTTCATCGGCGACCGCGACCCGGCGTATGCCGGACAAGGGCTGATCCGTCCGCGCTACCGCCTGCCCTACTCCGACGTGAACGACCTGGATGCCGCCCAACTGGCAGCCAAGCGCGAGCGCGGCGAAGCGATGGTCTTCGGCCACACCCTAAGCGATCTACTGGGCGGCCAACTCGCCGCCGGCTTCCTCCTCACGGATTTCTACGAAGACGCCGCCGCCCATCCCCGCTTCCTGGTCGACAACTACATGCCCACCTTCCTCGCCACCCGCGCTCTCAAGCGCTAACGCGCGCCCACCTTTGATCCAAATCAAAAAATGTCCCACCCTGGTGTCAGGCACCAGAGTCGGACATTCTTTGATCTAGATCAGTAAATGTCCTACCTTGGTGCCTGACACCAGGGTGGACATTTGTTGAGGAAGATCAAAGGGCTACATACTTTCCTTGACGACGCGGCCGTTGAGGGCTTGCAGCGGGCGGGCGTTGTGGGGGTAGATCTTGCTGAATTGCGTCAGCTGCTGGCTGGAGATTTCCACTGGCTGCTTGAGTACCAGCCAGTTGACTTCTTCGCTGCAGGGGGGCGTGGTCAGGGAGCCGGCGAAGTTGTAATAGCCTTGCTGTTCGGGCAGCAGGGATTTGAGGTCGAAGTCGCTCGTCAATTCGACTTCCTTGTTCTTTTCGGATGGGATCTGACTCCACAGCGTTTTGATCAGCGGGTTTTCCTTGCCGTTCTTGAACAGCACCGCGACCACGGCCAGCTTGTTGTCGGCACTTTTGTGCACGAGGTGGGCGACCATGCCATAGCGCTTGCCGTTGATGCTCTCTTCGCTCGGGTTGTGGAAGTGGAATTGCAGCAGCTCGTAACGCTTGCCGTCAAGGGTGATGCCGCTGCCGGCGCCGAAGTTCACCTGCACGGTGTGGCCGTTGTCGAGAATGCGCGGGGTCGCGGGCTTGTAGTCGAATTCGATCTTGGGCAGTTCGGCCTTGCTGGTCTTGCGGATGTCGATGGGCGATTGGTGGTGCCCCAGCTTGCAAGTCTTGTAGTCGTCATTCAGCTCGGACCAGTGTTTCGGCCCTTGCTTGCCTTCATAGGCCCAGGAGTGGCCTTGCCCTTTATCGGCAGCGAAGGCGTGGGATGGGAGCAGCGCGGCGGCGCAAAGCAGGGCGCCGACGATTGACAGTGGCTTCATGGGCATCTCCGTTCGGTTGTTGGATGATGGCAGCGGCTTGCATCCACTTCGCTACCATCCCGCGTTGGCGTTTGCACACTTTAGCAAAAGCGCTCGCGGCTGCCCATGCCGCACATCCAAACTGTTGGTTTATGCGCTCAACTGCTTCTGCGTCATGTAGAGCCGCGCATAGATGCCGCCTTGTTCCAGCAGCGCCTCGTGGCTGCCGATTTCGGCGATACTGCCGGCGTTCATGACGACGATGCGGTCGGCGTTCTCGATGGTCGAGAGGCGGTGCGCGATCACCACCGTGGTGCGGCCCTTCATCAGGCGCTCCAGCGCGGCCTGCACCTGGCGTTCGGATTCGGTATCGAGCGCACTGGTGGCTTCGTCCAGGATCAGGATCGGCGCATCCTTGTACAGCGCGCGGGCAATCGCCATGCGCTGGCGCTGGCCGCCCGACAGGCGCAAGCCGTTTTCGCCGACTTCGGTCTGGTAGCCCTGCGGCTGGCGCATGATGAATTCGTGCGCATACGCCGCCTTGGCCGCCGCTTCGACGCGCGCCGGGTCCGGAGCCGGGTCGCCATAGGCGATATTGTTGGCCAGCGTATCGTTGAACAGCACCACGTCCTGGCTGACCAGCGCAATCTGCTGGCGCAGGTCGGACAGGAGGTATTCGCGCAGGTCGACGCCGTCGAGCAGAATCTTGCCGCTGCCGACATCGTAGAAGCGCGGCAGCAGACTGGCCAGCGTCGTCTTGCCGCTGCCGGAACCGCCCACCAGGGCCACGGTCTCACCGGCGGCGATGTCGAGCGAAACGCCGCGCAGCGCAGGCGCCGCATCCGGGTCTTCCTCGTTGTAGCGGAAGCCAACGTCTTGCAGCGCGATGCGGCCTTCGGCGCGTGCCAGGCTGCGCTTGCCGGTATCCGGTTCGATTGGCGCGTCGATCAGGCCGAACACCGATTTGGCGGCAGCCAGGCCACGCTGCAGCGGCTCGTTGATCTTGGTCAGGTTCTTGATCGGCGACTGCATCGCCATCAGCGCGCCCATGAAGGCGACGAAATCGCCGGGCGACAGCGCGCCGCCGCGCGCGCGCAGCAGGGCGAAGTAAATCACGGCCGACAGGGTGATCCCGACCAGCATCATGATCAGGCCGGAGTTGGCGGCGGAAGTGGCCGAGTGCTTGACGGCGAGCTGGCGGTTCAGCTTCACCACCTCATCGAAGCGTTCCTGCTCATAGCGCTGGCCGCCGAAGATTTTCACCACGCGCTGGCCGCCGATGCTTTCATCGAGCACGCGGGTCAGCTCGCCCATCGCATGCTGGGCGCTTTCGCTCAGATTGCGCATGCGGCGGCCGGCGAAGATCACGATCACAGCCACCAGCGGCAGCAGGCCCAGACAGAACACGGCCAGCTGCCAATCGATGATAAAGAGGGAAATCAGATAGCCCACCGTTGCCACCGAGTCACGCACCGCCACGTTCAGCACATTCAGGCCGGCCTGCGACACCAGGCTGGCGTCATACGCCACGCGGGAGAGCGTGGTGCCGGTGGAGGATTGGTCGAAGTAGCGGTTGGGCAGACGCAGGATGCGCGAGAACATCTGTTCGCGCAAATTGGCCTGCACCCGGTTGCTCAGCCAAGAGGAACCATATTCGGCCGTGAAGCTGCTCACCATGCGCATGAAGGCGAGGAAAACGATCAACAAGGGAATCGCCCACAGCGCGGCCGTCGCCGGGTCTGCCGGCGTCAGGCGGTTGACCCAGCCTTGCACCGTCACCAGCACGCCGCTGGCGCCGGCGACCGCGCCGGACTGCACGTTCGGCTGCATGGCGTCGACCACATTGCGCAATTGCGCGATCAGCAGCACATCGGTCAACGCGGCCAGGGCCACGGCCAGCAAGGTACCGGCCATAACTCCGCCATAGCGAAGGAACTCATGAATCAGACGGGTATAGAGTTGGCGGCTTAGCACTGGAATCTGAAGAAATCGGAGAAAGGCAGCATTGTACCCGCCTTTCATACCTCTACAGCCTCGCAGATACGGCAGAGCTGCAACACTGTGACATTGTGTGAATATCCTCGCCCGCCGGCTGCCTATAGTGAAATATCAAACTAACATGAAAGGCAGCCATGTCCAAACCGTCCCCCGAGCAGGCAGACCTCGAGCGCAAACAGGATCTGGTCCGTAAGCTGGATATCCTGGGCTACAAGGCCCAGGACGATTTCGAGGCAGCCCTGGAGCATTTCCGCGCCGACGAAAAACTGGACAAGGAGGATAGTTACAAGCTGTGGCAGCGGCTCAACGAGCGCGCCGGCAGTGTCTTCAGCGAAGTGCTGCAGTATGAACTGGACGCCATCGCCGGCAGACAAGCCAAGCTGGCGCCGGCCAGCCTGTCGGAGACCCTGCACCAGGCCCACGAACGCAAGCTGGCTGGCCTGGCCTTCTCGGGCGGCGGCATCCGCAGCGCCACCTTCAACCTGGGCGTGATCCAGGCCTTGGCCGAGTTGCGCCTGCTCAGCACCTTCGACTACCTGTCCACCGTCTCGGGCGGCGGCTATATCGGCGGCTGGCTGTCGAAGTGGATCAAGGAAAAAGGCGGCGACGTGCGCGCCGTCGAGCAGGAACTGGCGCCTTCGGGCTCGCAGCGCGCCGGCCGCGCCGAACCGGCCCCGATCCAGTTCCTGCGCCAGTACAGCCACTATCTGACGCCGAAGACCGGCATGTTCAGCGCCGATACCTGGACCCTGATCTGTACCTATCTGCGCAATACCCTGCTGAACCTGACCATGCTGGTGGCTTGGCTGTCGGTGCTCTTCCTGCTGCCGCGCGGCGCCGCCATGTTGACCGAGATGCAGATGCTGGCGCCGGTGTCCGGCACGGTGGTGGGCGGCATCGCCTTCTTCCTGATGGCGATCTTCTTCATCGCGCTCAGCATCTCGTGCAAGGCGCCCGAGCCGGGACAGCGCCTGCCGCAGGACCAGGGAACCATCCTGTACACCATCTGCCTACCGCTGATCGCGGCCGGATACCTGAGCAGCATCGCCGTCTGGCAGCACCGGCATGAGCTGAAGGACTTCTGGGCGCAACTGCCCGACTCGCTGTTCGATATCCCCCAACCCTGGCACTTGCTGATCCCCGGCCTGGTCTACTTCGCCGTGTGGGCGGCCGGCTGGGGCTGCGCCCAGTACCAGAACGCCCGCTTTCCGCGCAGCGAGCCAAAGGAAAGCCATCTGGAACCGAACGCCGCGCCTTTGAAGGCCGCCGAGGAAAAGCTCCATGCCCGCCACAAGCTGGTGGTCGAAGGCGTGGGCCATCTGCTGTGCGCCATCGGCGCGCTGGCGGTCGGCACCTTGCTGCTGCTGAAAGGCGTGGCCAGCATCCCCAACGCGGTGCTGGACAAGATCGACGCCGTTAACCTGGCCACTTTCGGCATGCCGATGATGCTGCTGCTGTTCGGCGTGACCATCACGCTGATGATCGGCCTGGTGGGCCGCATGTACCGCGACGAAAGCCGCGAATGGTGGGCGCGCCAAGGCGCCTGGACCGCCATCTTCATGCTGGCCTGGTCGGGACTCTTCCTTTGCACCTTCTATATGCCGCCGCTGCTGGCCTGGGCCTTTGCCGAGTACCAGGCCCAGAGCAGCGCCGGCGCCCTCGCCATCGTCCTGTTGGCCTGGCTCGGCCTGCGCTCAGGCAGCAGCAATGCCACCGGGCGGCCGGGCAGTTCGTCGAAACTGGAGCTGGCGGCCAAGCTCGCGCCCTATGCTTTCATGCTGATTATCGTCGCCATCCTGACCACCTGGCTGCAAACTCTGGCCGCGCCCGCCCCCCGGCTGACGGCTGGTCCCCATCCGCTGTCGGCCTTCTATGCCGCCTATTTCAAGGCTTCGATGCTGTCGCATGGCTTGCTGATGCCCTTGCTGATTTATTGCACGATCACGGCTGCGGTGCTGGGCTGGCGCGTGGACATCAACAAATTCTCGCTGTATATGATGTACCGCATGCGCCTGGTGCGCGCCTATTTCGGCGCCAGCAGCAATCCGCGCGCGCCGCATCCCTTCACCGGCTTCGACGCCGCCGACGATATTCCCTTGCATAGCCTGCTGCACCAACGCCCGGACGGCACCATCCAACCGCAGCGGCCCTATCACATCATCAATACGGCGCTGAACCTGGTGAACGGCGAGGAACTGGCTTGGCAGATGCGCAAAGCCGCCTCCTTCTCGATGACGCCGGCCTTCTGCGGCTTCGAAATGCCGGCGCTGCCCGGCAGCCATGGCGACAAGGTGCCGAGCAAGATGCTGCGCGGCTGCTACCGTCCCACCAGCGACTACGCTTCCCGCCCCGCCCTCTTCAAGGACGATGACGCCTTGGTCAAACTGGGCCTGGCGGTGGCCGTCTCCGGCGCGGCCGCCAGTCCGAGCATGGGATATCACAGTTCGCCGCCTTTAAGCTTCCTGATGACGCTTTTTAACCTGCGCCTGGGCCGCTGGTCGCCCAATCCGCTCAAGGAACATAAATGGAAGCAGTCGGCGCCGCGCATCGGCTTTTTCAGCCTGGTGGCCGAGCTGTTCGGCCTGACCGATTCCAGCGCCAACTTCCTTTACCTGTCGGACGGCGGCCATTTCGAGAACCTCGGCCTGTATGAGCTGGTGCGGCGGCGCTGCCGCCTGATCGTGGTGGTCGACGCCAGCGCCGACCACAAATTCACTTTCGACGACCTGGGCAACGCCATCCGCAAATGCTTCACCGATATGCACGTGCCGATCCGCCTGAACGCCAGCCATATTGAAACCATGAGCGGGCCAACACCGGTGGGCGCGGCCTTCGTGACCGGCGAAATCAATTACGCCAAAGCGGACGGCGTGTGCGAAAACGGCGTCCTGCTCTACATTAAGCCGACCATGACCGGCAGCGAAAATGCCGACCTGCTCAACTACCGCAAAACCCACGCCGACTTCCCGCACCAATCCACGGCCGACCAGTGGTTCGACGAGGATCAGTTCGAGAGCTACCGCGCGCTGGGTTATCAGATCGCCATGGCGGCGCTGAAGGAAGCGGCGCTGAAATCGGCCAGCCGCCTGCCCGGCAGTCCCAGCCACCGTATCGGCTATCTGGCGCACCTGCTGCTGAAACAGGGCGAGGTCGAAGAACCGGCCAATGTACTGCCGCTGCATGGCGGCGAAGCGCCCAAACCGCCGGCGCCGCCTAAACCTTCAGCACCGGGCGTCAAGACCGGCGAGGCGGGCCAGCAACGCGCCTGAAGGCTTCCTAAAAATTTGATCTGGATCAATGATTTTTGCCTGGACGGCAGCGAAACTTCTGCTTATACGTCGTACAATCCGCCGTGCCAAAAGTACGGCATCGATTTATTCGCAGGAGTTCGCTCATGTTCAAACATATTCTCGTACCAAGTGACGGTTCGCTCGCATCGGAAGCCGCCATCCGCAGCGCCCTGCAATTCGCCAAGGAGACTGGCGCCCGCGTCACCGGCATGCATGTGCTGCCGGATTTTCACGCCCTGACCTATCTGCCCGAAACCCTGGACGGCGCGCCCGAAGTGCCGGACAGCACCAGCCGCGCCAGCCAGATCGTTGGCCGCATCGCCGAAGCGGCCGCGCGCATGGGCGTGCCTTGCGAAACGGTGCTGCGCCGTTCGGACCAGCCCTATGTCGCCATTGTATCGGTGGCCGGCGAACTCAAATGCGACATGATCGCCATGGCCTCGCACGGCCATCGCGGCATCAAAGGCCTGCTGCTCGGCAGCGAAACCCACAAGGTGCTGACCCATACCAATATTCCGGTATTGGTCTTCCGCGCCTGATTTCCGGCCTAGTGGCGCGCCGTGGCGGCCTTGCCGCCGCGCGGGCCGCGCTGGCCATGGCTCTCGGCCCGGCCATCCAGCTCCAGCATGCGATTGCACTGCGCCATGCAGCGCAGGCAGGCCGCCGCGCATTCCTCGCAATGCCACATCGCGTGCCTGTAACATTCGGCTGCGCATAAATCGCAGACTTCAGCGCAGGCCTTGCAAATCGCCAAAGCCGCGGGACTGCCCCTTTCCATCGCCCCTACCGCCAGACGGCATAGCTGGGCGCAGTCGGTGTCGAGCGCAATGCAGCCGGCCAGCGGCGTCACGTCATCTTCCTTCAAACAAGCGCTGGCACAGACATCGCAGGCATGCGCGCACTCGATGCAGGCCGCGATACAGCTTTGGTATTGTTCGGACATAACGCCTCCATATCCAAAGAGTCGAAAGTCCACCATACGCCCTTTGCGCGCGGCGGGACGCCAGCTTGCCCGCCTACATGCTTTCGCGCCTCATCTGCAGGTAAATCACGTCCCGGCCGCCGTATTGCCGGACGATTTCGCCTACGGCGGCAAAGCCGTTTTCTTCATAGAACCGTATTGCGCCCGCATTCGATTTCGCCACGTTCAATGAAAGGCCTTGCGGCGCCTCGGCCGATACGGCGTTCAGCAATGCCCCGCCCACGCCGCGTCCCCGGGCGCTGCTGTGCACGAAGAGCGCGCGCAACTGGCCGCCGAAGGCCGCCGAGAAACCAAGCACTTTCTCATTTTCAAAGACCAGCACCGCCGATTCCTTGAACGCCGCCTGGAGGGCAGTATCCCGATCCAGCGGCGTAATGACGAAACCGCCGCGCTCGAACGCCAGTTCATCGCGCTTCGCATCGAGATAAATCCGGCAAACCGCCTGAAAATCCGTTTCGATATAGGGCCGTACCGCCATGGCTTCTCCTTCGGTTTAAGCTTTGTCGATGCGCGCCGTGGCCGCCAGAAAACACAGTAGGGCCAACACGGCAATCCCCAGCAGCACGGCCAGCAGCAGCTCAGGCTCAAGACCCGCGCCCAGCAGCACCGCCAGCAGCAAAGGGCCGGTGGCGCGGCCTACCAGGCCTGGCGCGGCCATCGCGCCGGAGATGGCGCCGTAGTTCTGGCGGCCGAACAGTAGTTGCGGCACGGTGCCGCGCACAATGGTCTGGATGCCGTTACTCAGTCCATACAGCACGCAGAAAAGCGCCACCGCCCACTGCTGCTGATGCAGCAGCAGTACGGCCAGCAGGCCCGCCGGCAAGGCGGCGAAAGCGAAACGCCCCACATTCTGCGGCGGCGCCTGATGGAAGAACAGCCGCTCGGCGATGCGTCCGACCACCTGCATGGGACCGATCAACGCCGCCAGCGCCACCGCCGTTGCGGCAGGATGGCCGAAATGGATCAGCATCGGAATCAGGTGGGCCGACATCGCGGCGAAGATAAAGGCATTGGCAGCAAAGGCGAAGGCCAGCTTCCAGAAGGCGGGATGGCGCAGCGCCTGCTGCAGGCTGTAATCGCCGTCCGCGGCGGTCGCGCTGGTTTTGCCGGCTGTCTTTGCGCGCGGAGGAGCGGCGGGCAACAGCAGATGGGCAGGTAGGCACACAGCCAGATGCAGCGCCGCGTAGGCCAGGCAGGTCTGGCGCCAATCCAGCATGGACGTCAGTTGCAGCGTCAGCGGCCAGAATACGGTGCTGGCGAAGCCGCCAAACAGGGTCAGTGTGGAAATCGCCTTGCGCGCATCCAGCGCAAACTCGCGGTTGATGGTGGCGAAAGCGGCTTCATACAGGGTCAGCGCCATGGCGGCGCCGATCAGGGTCCAGGCCAGGAAATAGCTCCACAGCGCGCCACTCCAGGACAGCAGCAGCATGCCAGCTCCCGCCAGCAGCGAGCCCCCTGCCATGACCACGCGGCCGCCGATGCGGTCCAGCCAAGCGCCGGCCGGCGCGGCGGCCAAGCCGGCCACCACCAGGCTCCAGGAAAATGCGCCGTAGACCAGCTCTTGCCGCCAGCCCATCTCGCGCTGGATATGCGGCGCGAGGATGGTGATGCCGTAATAAAGAGAACCCCAGGAGACGATCTGCGTCAGCGCCAGAATCGCCAGCATGCGGCGCTGGCCGCGCGCCACGCTCATTTACCGATTACGCGGCGATACTCGCCATCGAAGCTCACATTGTGGCCGCCGCACTGCATATTGTCGTCGCTGATGCGCAGAATATCGCCATCGAAGTGCAGGTTCAGACGACAAGCCTGCTCGCCCTCTTCCTTATAGGCCGCGTTGCGCCCATCCAGGCGGGCCACGCCGTCGATCTCGCCCAAATTCACATTGCCGATAGCGGCATTGCCCACCCAGATAGCGCTGCCCAGCAGACGTACCCGGCCCGCATCCAGCTCGAACACATCGAGGGAAGCCTCATGCTTGTCCGGTTTGCCCTTGAAATAACGCATATAGAAGCCGCTTACGGGATGCGCGCCGGTGGCGGCACGGGCAAAGCCGCGCAAGTCGTTGTTCTGCTCCGCGTACAGCGTCTTCAGGCAGGCCGCGTCGGCGCAGTTGTCGCGCCGCTCCAGCCAGGCCTTCTGCCAGCGTTTCAGCGAAGCGCGGTCGCGCGCCTTGGCCTGCGCGTCCTTGTAAGCCTCGGCCAGTATTTCATCCTGCTGCGAGACCGTGCGGTCAGCGCAGATCAGTTTTTCCACGCGGCTGGCCGCCTTGCCGCAATCGAAGCTGGCCGCAAGAACCGGAGTGCCGATGGCCGCAAGCGCGGCGGCGGCGAGCAAATTCAATTTCTTCATGCCTTACCATTAATATAAGCCCGCCGCGATTCTACACCCTCCTCAGCCTGGGATCATGCCCGTTAAAAAGTAAGCCTGCAGCACCGTGATGACGGCTACGATCAAGGCAAACAGCAGGCTGTGTTTCAGCGTGAAGCGGAACAGGTCCGATTCGCGCCCAACCAGGCCGGTCGCGGCGCAGGCGACGGCGATCGATTGCGGCGAAATCATCTTGCCGGTCACGCCGCCGGTGGTGTTGGCAGCCACCAGCAGCGTGTCGGAGACGCCGATCTGGTGCGCGGTGGCGCTTTGCAGGGAGCAGAACAGCGCGTTCGACGAGGTGTCCGAGCCGGTCAGGAACACGCCCAGCCAGCCCAGGAAAGGCGAGAAGAAGGGGAACAGCGCGCCGCTGCCCGCCAGCAGCAGGGCCAAGGTCGAGGACATGCCCGAATAGTTGGCGACGAAAGCAAAGCCCAGCACCAGGCCGATGGACAGCACGGGACGGCGCAGCTCCATGACGGTTTCGCCGAAAGCCTTCAGGGCCGCACCCGGTTTCATGCGCAGCATCACGATGGAGATCAGGGCCGTCAGCAGGATGGCCGTGCCGACCGCCGACAGCAGGTCCAGCTTCAGCACCGCCTCATAAGGCTTGTCGCTGGTGACGATGGGCGCGGTCTTGATCACCAGCTGGTCGAGGTAGGGAATCTTGAACTTGAAAACCATGCCCGCCAGCGCGCCCTTGGCCGCGAACAGCGCCTTGAACTGCGGCAGGCTCCATACCGTGACGATGGCCGTGAGGATGCCGAACGGCGCCCAGGCGCGCACCGTTTGTGCAGTGCTGTAAGGAGAGCGCCGCTCCTTGCGCTCGCCGAACGAGCCTGCGACGCCGGCAGACGCGCCGCCACCGCCAAAGGCGCTCAGCACCGCCGCGCCGCCACCAGCGCTTTCCACGCCACTCACGCCAGCCGCCGCCGCGCGCGATTTGGCCGACGCCGGCTGCCACACTTTCAGGAAAGCCGTCAGCGCGAACAGACAGACCAGGGCCGACGTGATATCGGGCAGTTCTGGGCCGATATGGTTGGCGGTGAAGTACTGGGTGACGGCAAAGCTGCCGCCCGCCACCAGGGCGGCGGGCCAGGTCTGCTTCACGCCGCGCACGCCGTCCATCATGAACACCAGCCAGAATGGCACGAACAGCGACAGCAGCGGCAATTGGCGGCCCGCCATGGCGCCGATATGGAAGGCATCCAGCCCCGTCACCTGGCCCGCCACGATGATGGGAATGCCCATCGCGCCAAACGCGACCGGCGCGGTATTGGCGATCAAGCACAGGCCCGCCGCGTACAGCGGATTGAAGCCCAGGCCAACCAGCAGCGCCGAGGTGATCGCCACCGGCGCGCCGAAGCCCGCCGCGCCTTCCAGGAAAGCGCCGAAGGCAAAGCCGATCAGCAGCATTTGCAAGCGCTGGTCGTCCGTCACCGACATGATCGAGGCGCGGATGATTTCCAGCTGCCCGGTCTTGTCCACGATCTTGTAGAGGAAGACGGCGGTGATGATGATCCAGGAAATCGGCCACAGGCCATACACAAAGCCATAACCCGCGGCAGCCAGCGCCTGCGGCACCGGCATGCCATACGCAGTAATCGCTACGCCAAGGGCCAGCAGCAAAGTGATGCCGCCCGCGATATGGCCTTTGATGCGCAAGACGGCCAAGGCGAGGAAAAAGAAAATAATCGGTATCGCCGCCACCAGCGCGGACAGCCAAAGGCTGCCCAGGGGCGTGTAGAGTTGATGCCAGGCTTGCATGTCAGTCTCCTTCTATAGTTTTATGTGAAATTTGACGCGTCAGGCTGTGTGATGAATGTCTATTCGGGCTGGCCTCGGGCTTTCAGCAGGTCGGCCAGGCTGCGCGCGGCCGGCTGCAAGGGTTCGCGATGCTCGGTCCAGCCCATTTGCCGTTTCGGCGCGAGCGCGCGCAGGCGCGTCGCGGCCCAACGGAAGCTGCGGTAGGCCGCCGGGCTGGCAAAAGCGCCGCTCCAGAAGCGCCATACCAGGCGTTCGCCGCGCGAGTACTTGGCGCCCTGCCCGCGCAGCGGATGGGCTACTTCCTCGTCCGGATTGCGGTTCGCTTCACCGCGCAGGCGCACCAGCAGTTGCGGAATCGGGATGCGTACCGGGCAGACTTCGGCGCAGGCACCGCATAGGCTGGAGGCAGTAGCCAGATCGGCCGTCGCTTCCAGGCCAAGCAGATGGGGCGAAATGATCTTGCCGATCGGGCCGGGATACGTCGTGCCATAGGCATGGCCGCCGACACGGGTGTACACCGGGCAGTGGTTCATGCAGGCGCCGCAGCGGATGCATTGCAGCGTGGCGCGCAACTGCTCGTCGGCATAGGCCTGGCTGCGGCCGTTGTCGAGCAGGACCAGGTGCAACTGGCGTGGGCCATCCTTTTCGCCGGGGCGGCGCGGGCCGGAAATCAAGTTGAAATAAGTGGTGATGGCCTGACCGGTCGCGGAACGCGTCAGCAGACTGGCCAGCGGCACAATGTGCTCCAGCTTCGCCACCACTTTTTCCATGCCCATGATGGCGATATGGATGTCCGGCACGGTGGTGGATAGGCGGCCATTGCCCTCGTTCTCCACCAGCCATAGCGTGCCGGTATCGGCGGCGGCGAAGTTGACGCCGGACAGGCCGATATCGGCATCGACGAAAGCCTGGCGCAGCGCGCGGCGGCCAGTCTGGATCAAGGTATCCACGTCCTCGGTGTAGGGCGTGTCGGGGATGTTTTGCTCAAACAGCTCGCCGATATCGGCGCGCGTCTTGTGGATCGCTGGCATGACGATGTGCGAAGGCTTTTCGCCGGCCATCTGCACGATGTACTCGCCCATATCCGACTCCATGCAGGCGACGCCACGCTCGGCCAGGTAATGATTCAGCTCGATTTCCTCGCTCGCCATCGACTTGCCCTTGATGACGCGGCGCGCCTGGTTGTGCTGCGCGATGCCGAAGATGATGCGGTTCGCTTCGTCGGCGTTTTCCGCCCAGTGCACCTGGACTCCCGCCTCGGTCAGCTTCCTCTCCAGCTGCACCAGCAAATCGGGCAGATTGGCCAGCGCATGCTTGCGCACGGCCTCGCCCAGATCGCGCAACTGCTCCAGCTCATTCGCATCCGGGAATTGCGCGCTGCGTTTGCCCTGCAAAAAATCCATCGCGCCGCGAAAGCTTTGGCGCAGCTTGGGATCGTCCAGCGCGGCACGGGCGCGGGCGTGGAAGTCGGCCGAGGGCACGAAATGCAAGGTCTGCGCGCTCATCGCATGCCTCCGACCAGGTCGTCGACGATGATCACCCACAGCCAGCGCGGACCATGCGCTCCATAGGCCAGGGTTTGCTGAATGTCCGAAGTCTTGGATGGCCCGGACACCAGCACCAGATTGGATGGCATGCCCTCAGCCCAGCGTTCGGCATGCACCGCCGCGTGCAGGTCGGCGTGCAGTGTGGAGGCGTAGACCAGCGCGATATGCAGCGGCGGCACCAGCGACACGGTGCGCGGCGTGCCCGCATCCGGCGCCAGGATCAGCGTGCCGGTGGCCGCAATGCCGGAGCGGGCTACGGTGAAGCCGGCATCCACGCCGGTGAACAGTTCGGACTTCCACTCTTCCAGCGGACGCCCGAACTCCATGGCTTTCAGCTGCGCAGGCAGCGCAGCCTTGAGCGCAGCCGCCTCCGTTCTCGCGCTATCCAGCAGCAGATGGCGGATATTGGCTTCGCTGAGCTTTTGCGCCAATTGCGCCGGCCACTCCTCGCTCCCAGCGCGCCATACCGTTGCATGGGAAGCCGTGAGCGCAGCCTGCATGACCGCCACCGGGTCCGCCGCCGCTGCCGAATGCGGGCGGCGGCGCGCAAAATGGACGTCGATGCGGTGATCCAGCAAAGCCAAGGCGCCGCGCGCATCGACCGGAGCGCTAAGGGAAGCGGCGCGCAGGCGGCCCAGCATGCGCTCGCGTGGTCCCGGGCCGCTCATGCCGCCACCTCGATTTTCTGCGTCATGTCGCCCGCAGCGCCGATGCCAGCCTGTTCAACACGCCGCCACAGGAAGCTGGCCATATGCTCGACCTCAAGCCGCTTGCCCTGATAAGCGGCCGCGTGGCCGATATTCAACAGGCAGCCGCAATCGGCCGACACCAGCTTGCCGCAACCGGTGGCGCAGGCCGAGGCCACCTTGTCCTTGACCATGGCGCCCGAGATATCAGGATGCCTCAGCGAGAAAGTGCCGCCAAAGCCACAGCACTCCGATTCGCGTTCATGTTCGACGCGCGTGACGCCGGGTAGGCTGTCCACCAGCTCCACGCCATGCTGGCGCGTGCCCATTTCGCGGCGCGCGCCGCAAGAGGTATGCAGCACGACTTTCTCCGTCTGCGCATCCGCCGCGATCAGGTCCGAATAGTCGACCCGCAGCACCTTGAGCAGGAACTCGGTCAGCTCGTAAATCCGTTCGCTCACGGAACGCGCCAGCGCCGCCATTTCCGCATCGTCGGCAAACAGCTGCGGCCAGTGGTGGCGCATCATGCCTGCGCAGGAACCGGACGGCACGACCACCGGCCAGTTCTCCTGGAACAGTGCCAACTGCGCGCGCGCCACCTGCTTTGCCTGCTCGGGATTGCCGCTGCTGTAGGCCGGCTGGCCGCAGCAGCTTTGGCCCTGCGGATAGTGGACGGTGACGCCCTCGCGTTCCAGCAGCCGCACCGCGTCCAGGCCGGCCTGCGGGACGAACAGATCGACCAGGCATGTACCGAACAGGTACACATGCTTGGGGGCTTGGGGATAATGTCGCTCTTTCATGCCTGTCTCCTTTTGCATCGAGCCGCTTTGCGTATTCTTTGAGCTCGACGCATAATTCCACCGCCAGTCCTGCGGCACAAATTGGTAGGACCAATCGGTGTACACTCAAAACAACAGGAGAAAAAATGACGGCGATGGCGCAAGTCCAGGGACGGGTGGAAGAAGTGATGCGACTGCTGGAAAAGGCGCTATTGGAAGGCAGCCTGCCGCCCGGCTCGCGCCTGCCTTCGGAACGGGCCTTGGCCGAGCAATACGCAGTCTCGCGCAACACGGTGCGCGAAGCGGTGCAGCGCCTGGCCGCGCGCGGGCTGGTACGCAGCCGTCCCGGCGCCGGCGTCTACGTCACCGACCAGCTGCGCACCGGCATTGCCTCGCCCTGGGGCCAGCTGGTGGCCGACCACCCTGCCCTGCGCGACGACATCCTGGAATTTCGCCGGGTGCTGGAAGGCGCCACCGCCTACTTCGCCGCCATGCGCGCCGATGACGATGACGTGGAAAGAATCGGCGCCCTGATGGACCAGCTGGAACAGGCGCGCCGCGACGAGGATATGGCAGCCGAAGCGGCGGCCGACGCCAAGCTGCACGAAGCCATTGCCCTCGCCTCGCACAACTCCATGTTCCTGCATCTGCACGCGAGCATCATCGGCATGCTGCGCGAGCACATCACGCTGAACGGCACCGGCATGCGGCGACAGGATGAGAAAGTGTCGGCGCAACTGCTGGAGCAGCACCGCGTGGTGTGCGACGCGATACGCGGCCACCGTCCAGAAGAGGCGCGCACTGCTATGCAAGGCCATATCGACTATGTGCGTAGCCAGGTCGCCAGCAATGGCGATGGGTAAATTGGCCCAACCAGTCTCGATGAAACTAAGTTTCCATAAAATCTATTCTTATTGATAATTTCGTGATAGTGTTATTTGCACAAAATCAATGCGAGAACACTATGAATAGAACTTATCTTGCCGCCGCCCTCGTTGCGAGCATGTCTATTTGCGGCGCCGCATCTGCCGAAGCCACTTCCAAAACGACCGTGAGTGGCGTCTCCTATCAGTTGCTTGACCTCGACTTAAATGACGGCATTTCTCCATCACTGATTTTTGTAGATTACGGCATGGCCACCGCACCAACCTCGCTGCAAGCGGGTTTTGAAGGCAATCAAGTGGCTTTTCAAACCTTTGGCCCACGCGATCTTGCGCCGATCAGCATGAGCCAGACGCATGGCACCGGCAGCATGCAAGGTTACGTCAGCAGTAGCGGCACATTGGATTCACTAAGCTTGAGCGCCACCGCTCGAATTCGCGGCGACGGCACTTATACCTATCTGCAAACCTCCGCAAATGCCAGCAGCGGCCTTACCAATTTCATCCTGTCGCCCAAGACGGCTGTCGTCTTCACGGCAAATACCGCCTTGGACGGCCGGACCTCCCAAGTTGGCGACTGGGCATTTGCCAGCTCCTGGTTGGGCGTCGTCACCTACGTGGATGGCGTGTACAACACAACCCTGTCTGAAATTAAGATGCTGAGCTCTTTTTATAATCAGACCAACGGCGGTGTTCAAACTGAGCACACTACTGATACGCTGCTGGTCCGCTATGACAATTTGACGAATGCCGGCCAAGGCAGCGGATTGAACGTCAGCGCCTTCTCGAATTCCATGGGCTATATGGCCACGCCTGTACCAGAGCCGTCGACCTACATCATGCTATTGGCTGGACTGGTGCTCACTGCTGGCATAAAACGTCGCCGCTGACCGTCTGCGGTATAGAGACCATTTGATGAGTTCAGGCTGCATAAACTTACACTTCGCTTTTCAATACTGTTTGGCTCAATGTATCTTCAAACGACCCGAAACAACATAATCTTCCGTACTGGCTAAAGGAATACAGCGCAACGACGTTGGGATCACGTGGCATATCTGCGGGCAGAGGATGGGGGATGTGACGTTTATAAAGATGACTCCTGACTAGGTAATCAACCTGGCGGATGGCAAGCGTCGGCTCGACCGAGCGCGAAGCCCAAACGCGGGAGATGTGAAACATATTCTCCGCTGGAGTTAGCTCTGCTACAAAGGCCAAAGTACCAGCCCAGCTCCGGCAGAAGTAAACTCGGTTATCGTAGAGATAGATGTCCCACTTTTCTTCCATCGCGCTAGACTTGAATATTGCTCCGTCGCGTATTTCTCCGGCATGAGCATATGCGAGCGAGCACGGAATTTCGGCGCTGTCCTCCGGAAGGGTATTGCATAGCGTTTGACCATCCTCCGATCTAAGCGCAACGAAAGACCTTGCCAGATCTGGGTCTTTTGTCGTCGATATCATTGAACTGACAAAGCCATAACAATCGAATCCCTCAAGCACAAACGGATTTTTCGGGTCGTCTTTGGTGAGCCAGTGTGCTGACGAAGATCCATCAGATTGCGGCTTTGTTGCTGACAAATTACGAAATATGGAGAGAAATTTTTTAATCATTCGATTGCGAGGTCATCAGGTACGCAGCCAGTAGTACAAATCATATTTTGAAGCCATATGCTGCGGATGCGTTTTATCGTTTTCCGCATCGGGGATATCCACCCTGCGTTCCCATAGCGGGAACCAATGACGATCGCACGCGTCGTCAAGCCCCGCAGCACGAGTGTTCTTTGCCATCGCCCGGTCGCAAGCGCCAAATTGCACAAAGTTGACCTGGGCTTCTATCAGGCTGGCCGGATTGGCGCCATCCGCCTGATGCGGGTAGTACAACTGAAACAGGTCGTCCTCCCAAAAGCAAATCGGGCAAATATCATATGAGCCGGGATGATTGGGGAATACCTCGTATCCGCAGCAAGGACATGTGAACATCGAATCCATAAGCTTCTTCTAGCTGCCGGCTTCCAGTTTTACTTCGCCAAAAGTCATGAAAATCAGCGTAGTATCGCTGGATCCGCGATAGACGCCATTTGCCTTAGAATGGTTCCGGTGTCGAGGTCTGCCGACCAGTTTTCTTCCTCGCCAAAATGCCAGGTGGCGGAGTGGGCCGCGGTTTGCTGCGCCAGACCTTCGCGGGATTGTTCGATAAATTGAGGGGCAAGCTGACTTTTGCCTGTCTCGGAGAGGGCTGAAAATAACTTTTTAAACATAAATCACTATTAAGTTTGATGCCGTATTTCGGTCGCTTGCGACCATACCACCTGCCACAAGCCATTGCGCTTCTCGTAAAGGTCCGTATGCCAATATTCGGCCCGGGGAACATGGTGTGGCCCAAAGGTGAGTTCGAGGCTGGATTTGTAGCGGATGGCGGCCGCTTGATTGTAAAGCCGCACGTCAATATGCTGCGGCTCCCAGAAAGAATAGACTAAGCCACCGGCGGCAATCGCGCCCAGGTATTGTTCTTTGGATAGCGCGATTCCAACCGGCGTAATGAGCTGAAAATCCAGGGCATGCAGCGGCGCGGCGCGCTCGATATTTCGCTCAACCAGCGCCATCACCCTCGCGTATTCGATTGAACGAAGAATTTCACCTTCCGCGTCAAGGCTCGTATTTTCTGAGAATTCAAACATTTGATATCCCTGGCTAAGTAATCAAGCTTGCAGGAAGTTTATCACGCGCTTGCCGGCAAATTATGCATCTAGGGCCAGGCGCCCATCCAGTACCGCTTCCAGCCCCTGCAAATCGGCGTGCAGGCGGGCGCGCATGATGCCCAGCAGCTCCTGGGCGAAGCTGCCCAGCGGTTTCCCGGCCGGCATGGCGAGGATGCAGCCATATTCCAACTGTTCCGAGAAGCGGCGCAGCACCACGCCGTGATCGAGATAGTCGAGAGCCGTGACGGGATTGACCACGGCCACGCCGACACCATGCCGTACCAGTTCGCACAGGCTCAGCGAAAACGGCGTTTCCACCACCGTCGATGGCGTCACGCCGTGGGCCTGGAAGATGCCGTCGAGTTGGGCGCTGGCGCCGTCTTCGGGATTCAAGGAGAGGAAGGGATAGCGCGCCAGGTCCTGCGGCGTAATCAGCTTGCGCCGCGCCAGCGGATGGCCGGGCGGCAGCGCCACCACGCCGTTATAGCGCGCGAACTCGGAGTGCTCCAGGCCGAGCAGGGAGACTTCATCGGCCATCAGCCCGATATCGGCTTCGCCCGCGAGCAGGCGCGCCCTCACCTCGCGCGAGGCCATGATCTGCAGCGATACCGTCACCTTGCGCTTTTCCAGATCGAGCCCGCCCAGCACGCGCGGCAGAAAACCCACGCCCAGGCCCGGCAGGCTGGCGATGCGCAGCCGCCCCGCGCCGAACTGGCGCAGGCTGCGCAGGCGGTGTTCGATGGCATCCAGCCCGACGAAGCAGCGGTTGACTTCCGCCAGCAGCGCTTCCGCTTCCTGGGTCGGATGCAGCTTGCCGCGCACGCGCTGGAACAGGGCCATGCCCGCGTGCTCTTCCAGCCGCCGCAGCGACTGGCTGATGGCAGGCTGGCTCACGCCCAGCAGGCGCGCCGCCTTGCTGGCCGATCCCGATGTGATGACGGCCCTGAAGACCTCGATTTCCCTTAGCAGCATATAAGCACAGCTTATAGAACAAAAAGCCAGGAGGCAAGTTGCAAGCGCTCGGCCAGGCATACAATGAAGCCACTTTTTCACCTCTTGGAGACTGTGTGATTAACGAGGAAAGCTACTGGGACGGCATCGCCGCCCAATACGATGTGGCCCCCGGCTACGTCAATCTGGAACATGGTTATTTCGGCGCCATGGCGCGCCCCGTCATGGAGGAATACAAGCGCAATATCGAACTGCTCAACACCAGCAATACGCGCTTCCTGCGCGAAGACTACGATCCGACGAGCAGCGAGACCGTGCGCGCCCGCGTTGCCGCCGCCGTCGGCTGCGCACCGGAGGAGATCGCGCTCACGCGCAGCGCCACCGAAGCCATGCGCCACTTAATCTTTAGTTATAGGCTGCTACAGGCCGGCGATACCGTCATGCTGTCCGATGTGGACTATGACAGCATGACGCGCGCCATGCACGCCCTGCGCGAGCTGCGCGGTGCCGAGGTGGTGCAGATCACCTTGCCGGAAGCGCCCACCAAGCAAGCCATCCTGGATGCCTATGCCCAGGCTTTCGACGCCCATCCGCGTACCCGCCTGCTGCTGCTGACCCATGTCAGCCACAAGACCGGCCAGCTGATGCCGGTGGCCGAACTGGCCGAGATGGCCCGGGCGCGCGGCATCGACACCATCTGCGACGCGGCCCAGTCCTGGGGCCAGATCGATTTCAAGGTCGGCGACCTGAAATCCAACTTCGCCGGCTTCAATCTGCATAAGTGGATCGGCGCGCCGCTCGGTGTGGGCTTCATGTATATCCGCAAGGAGCGCCTGGACGATATCGCCATCGATCCTTCCGGCGACCGTTTTGCGCCGCACGATATCCGCGCCCGCACCAACACCGGCACCACCAACACCGCCAATGTGCTGACCGTGCCGGCCGCGCTCGATTTCCACGAGGCCATCGGCGGCGCGCGCAAGGCGGCCCGCCTGCGCCAACTGCGCGACCGCTGGGTGGAACAGGTGCGCGGCCTGCCCGGCCTGCAATTGCTGGTGCGCGACGAGGCTGACGCTTGCGGCTGCATCACCTCTTTCCGTCTGGCCGGTCAAACCAGCTGGGAGGAAAACCAGGCCCTGGCCGTCCGCCTGCTCGACGAGTTCGGCGTGTTCACGGTGGCGCGCAAGGGTTTGACGGGCGGCGCCTGCGTGCGCGTGACGCCGGCCTTGAGCAACCGCTTGGCTGATCTCGATCAACTCGCTAGTGCATTGAAAGTAATAACACGCTGATTTCTCGCAAAGAGTCGTTGTTTTTTCGTCAAATCAATCGTGCGCCAGGGAAATTTTCCGCATTGCAAAATAGACATATCAATTAGTGCCTGAATAAAAATTTTTGCATGCAATTTGGCGGCAGCAACGCTACACTCGTTACTGCCATTACCAATGGTCCCGGTTCTTTCACCTTGCCCACTAGCGCGACTTGAGAACACTACTCTTTCGGAAGACTGGACACCCCCTCCCAGCCGCGGTCCTGGCGGCCTTGCTGCTGAGCAGCAACCCCGCCCAAGCCGAGCTGGCCGAAGGCGGTGAGCGGCAGGCAGCGGCCGAGAGCATTGCCGTGGTCTACCCGGACATTGGCGAACCCTACCGCAAAGTATTCACGGAAATCATCGGCGGCATCGAGGACGAAACCAGGATGCGCGTGCGCGGCTATCCGGTCGGCCCGCACGCCGACCTGGGCGAGTTGCGCGCCCAGCTGCGCCGCAGCGGCAGCAAACTGGTTATCGCACTGGGCCGGCAAGGCGTGAAAGCGGCCAGCGGCGCCGATCTGGCGTTCGGCATGGTGGTCGGCGGCATCAGCTCCGCGCCGGACAGCGAACGCTTGCGCGGCATCACGCTGTCGCCCGACCCGGCCTTGCTATTTAGTCATCTCAAAGCCTTATTGCCTTCGCTCAGACGTATCACTGTGGTGTATAACCCACAGAATAATCATGCTCTGATCAAGCTGGCGCAGGAGGCGGCGCGCAACCAGGGACTCGATTTGCAAGCGCTCGAGGCGGCGGACCTGGCCGCCGCCGTGCGCCGCTACGAGCAGGCTTTCGCCAGCGCCGACAACCGCTATGACGCGCTCTGGCTGCCGCAGGACAACACCACCGTCGACGAGGCCATCATCGTGCCCATGGTGCTCAAAGAATCGTGGAACCGCGGCCTGCCGATCTTCTCCAGCAGCATGCTGCACGTCAAGAAAGGCGTGCTGTTTGCCTTGTACCCCAACAATTTTGAACTGGGCCGCGAACTCGCCAATCTGGCGGTCGACGTGCTCAATGGCGACAATACGCGCCAAGGCCTCACTCCGCTGCGCAGCGTGCGCAGCGCCCTCAACTGGCGCACCGCCAACCATATCGGTTTGAATCTCGATCCGGGCCGCCAGCGCAACTTCGACACCATCTTCCCCGAGCCTTAAATATGCGACTTAGCGGATAGTAAATTTCTTTCTCTTAACCAACAGAGCGCATATACTAGGCACAGCCTTTGTCCTTGTGCCGGATGAAAGATTGCATTGGCATTGCCATTAAGAATCAATGGCTACGGGACAGCAACGGAATATGGAATGATTAAAAAGACAACTCATACGCGCGGCCTGTTTTGGGCCGCATGCACCGCCGCTTTGGCCCTCGCCGCGGCCCTGCTGCCGGCCGCGCCGGCCCACGCCCTGGATTCGGGCGAAATGGCCGAATTGCCGCTGTCGCCCCTGTTCGAGATGCACGGCAGTGCGCGCGACTCGGTCGGCGCCGTGTTCGACCGCATCGAATCGGGCGGCCCGCTGCTGCGCGCCGATGTGCGTCCCGTGACCCTGGCCCAGCTCGAAGAGCAGTTGCGCCGTCCCGATGTACAAGCCTCGATCGGCAAAGGCACCATCGCCGTGCTGTATCCGAATGTGGAACAGCCCTTCCGCGCCGCCTTTCTGAGCATGATCCAGGGCATCGAGGACCGCACCAAGCTGCGCGTGCGCAGCTACGCGGTGGACGCCAAGTCCGACGCCGCCGAACTGAACGCCCTGCTCAAGCAGAACGGCACCAAGGTGGTGATCGCGCTCGGGCGTCAGGGCTTGAACGCGACCTCCGGCCTGGACCGCGAAATCTCAGTGCTGGTGGGCGGCGTGCTGCTGCTGTCGGACGCCGAAAACGTGGCCGGCATCAGCCTGACGCCCGATCCGGCCCTGCTGTTCAGCCGCCTGCGCGTGCTGCTGCCGGACCTGCGCCGCGTCATCGTCGTCTACAACCCCAAAAACAGCGAATGGCTGATCAAGCTGGCGCGCGAAGCGGCGCGCGCCCAGGGCCTAGAATTGGTGGCCCATATCGCCACCGATATGGCGCGCGCCGCCCAGCTCTACCCCACCCTGATCGCGGGCGCGGACAGCCGCCGCGACGCCGTCTGGCTGCCGCACGACAGCACCACCGTGGAGGAAAGCACCATCCTGCCGCTGGTGCTGCGCGAGACCTGGAATAACGGCGTGCCGCTATTCTCCAGCAATGTGCTGCATGTGAAAAAGGGCGCGCTGTTTGCCATGGCCCCCAACAATGTAGAGCTGGGGCGGACGCTGGCCAGTTCCGCCATGAGCCTGATCGCGGGCGACGGCCGCCGCCGCCTCATGCCGCTGCGCGAAGTCCAGACCGCGATCAATGTCCGTACCGCCAACCATGTAGGTCTGCATCTGGGCGACCAGCAGCAGCGCAGTTTCGATTTCGTGTTTCCGCAACCTTAAGTTTCAGCGGCGACTCCCATTTGACTTCTGAGCCCGGCCGCCATGTTTCAACATTTTTTACGCCGTACTGAATTCCGCCGCCAACTGACCGTCATCATCTCGGCCGCCATCCTGGGCCTGGCGCTGTTTTCTTCGCTGATGAACTCATGGCAGGCCAGCGCGCGCATGCGCGATTATTTCATTGAACAGGGCCAGCGCATCGCCGAGAACCTGGCGCGCCAAAGTACCCTGGCGCTGCTCTATCATTCACCGGAAAATGCGCGCGAGGTGGTGGGCTCCACCCTCGCCTTCCCCGACGTGGCCGGAGTGCAGATCAGCGACGCCAAGCAGCTGGTGCTGCTGGCCCAGGCCGAAGGCGGCAAGCAGTTGCCGCAATTCCCCAAAGGCGTGGGCGCGGCCCCGGTCAAGGCCAGCCTGGTGGGCGAAACCGGCGACGCCTGGCAGTTCGGCGCGCCCGTCTATGGCGGCCAGGCCGAGGCCACGCCCTTCGACGTGCAGGACCACCAGCCGCAGCTGCTCGGCTATGTCCACGTGCAGGTCGGCAAAGGCACGCTGGACCGGCTCACCATGTCCCTCCTGCTCGGCAATCTGGCGCTGACGCTATCGTTCGCCGTGATCCTGCTGGGCCTGGTGCGCCTGCTGACGCGCCATATGATCAATCCCCTCAACGCCCTGCTCGGCCTGATGCACCGCGCCGAAGCCGGCGAATCGGGCATGCGCGCCGCGCCGGAAGGCCCGCGCGACCTGGTGGAGATGGCGCACGCCTTCAACCAGATGATGAGCGTGTTGGAGCAGCGCGAGGCGGAACTGAAGGAATCGCGCGACGCCGCCGTGAATATGGCGCAGATGAAGGCGCAATTCGCCGCCACCGTCAGCCATGAGGTGCGCACGCCGCTGAACGGCGTGGTCGGCATGCTGGACATGCTGAAGGAAATGCACCTGAATCAGCGCCAGCAGGAATGCGTGGACGTGGCCTGGAATTCCTCGCGCACCCTGATCGACCTGATTAACAATATCCTCGACTTCTCCAAGATGGAGGCGGGCAAGCTGTCGCTGGAAGAAGCCGATTTCGACCTGCGCAAGCTGCTGGAGGAGGCGGTCGAGCTGATCGCCCGTCCGGCCCAGCAAAAAGGCCTGGACGTGGTGTATCTGCTGGACACCGACGTGCCGGCGCGCATCAAGGGCGATGCGCTGCGCCTGCGCCAGATCCTGGTCAACCTGCTGGGCAACGCGGTGAAGTTCACCGAACAGGGCGAAGTCTGCGTCCAGGTCAGCATGGCCGCGCAGCACGAGATGGACGGCTTCGACCTGCGCTTTGAGGTGCGCGACAGCGGCATCGGCATGAGCCCGCAGGCGCAGCAGCATGTATTCGAATCCTATGTGCAGCCCGATCCCTCGACCACGCGCCGCTACGGCGGCACCGGCCTTGGCCTGGCCATCTGCAAGCAGTTGGTGGAATTGCTGGGCGGCGAGATCGGCGTCAGCAGCACCCCGGGCCAGGGCACGACCTTTGTCTTCTCCGTGCGCTGCCATCGCGCCGCCGAGGAATGCCCGCAAGCAGCGGCAGCGGCGGCCGACAAGAGCCTGGCCGGCCTGCGCGCGCTGGTGCTCGACGCCAGCCCCGGTGTGCGCAGCTTCCTGCGCCTGAGCATGGAACAGCAAGGCATGCGCTGCTTCGCCACCGCCGCCGCCGACAGCGCCATGGCCGAATTGCATGGCGCCTATGCCGCCGGCACGCCTTACGATGTCGCCATCCTCAATCTCGGCACCCACGACGACAGCGGCGTCGACCTGGCCGCCCGTATCGGTTCGGCCGGATTGGCGCCGCATCTCCTGCTGCTCGACCGCTACGGCAACACCAGCGGCGACAGCACCGCCCACAGCATGCATCCGGCCCACGCCGCGCTGGCCAAGCCGCTGCGCCACGAGCGCCTGCTGAAAGCCCTGCGCTCCCTGCTGGCTGATCATGACGCCCACGATGCGCACGCGCCGGCGCCGCGCTCGGCGCGCGCCATGCCGGAACGCCATTACCGTGTGCTGGTGGCGGAAGACAACCGTACCAACCAGCTGGTGGCGGCGGGCATGCTGTCGATGAACGGCTGCGTCTGCGAATTCGCCTCCAACGGCCACGAAGCGGTGCTGGCGGCCCAGCGCAACCGCTACGACCTGATCCTGATGGATTGCAGCATGCCGGAAATGGATGGCTACGAAGCCACCGCCCATATCCGCCTGGCCGAAGAGGCGTTGGGACGGCGCGTGCCGATCGTGGCGATGACGGCCAATACCCAGCGCGGCGACGCCGAGAAGTGCCTGGCGGCCGGCATGGACGATTACCTGGCCAAGCCGATCACCCTGATCGAACTGCGCCACAAGCTCGAACGCTGGCTGCCGCACGGCGCCACGCCGCCCGCTCCAGCGGCGGCATCTGCAGCGCCGGCTCCCGCACCGGTCCAGGCGCCGGTCGGCGGCCACGCCATCGTCGCCCTGCACGACCGCGCCATTGCCGCCATCCAGCAGGAAGAAGAACCGCCGGTCGACCGCGCCGTCTTCGACAAGCTGCGCGAAATCCTGGGCGCCTCGCTGCCGCACGCGATCATGCCTTTCATGGAAGATTCGCCCACTTACCTGAACGAGCTGGAACACGCCGTCCGCGACGGCAATGCCGACCTGGCGCGCGCCCGCGCCCACTCGCTCAAAGGCGCGGCCGGCAATCTGGGCGCAACGCATCTGGCCCACCTGGCCCAGCGCGCCGAGGAAATGGCGATCAACCATCGCCTGGAAAACATCGCCGCCATGCTGCAGGACATGCGCAACGCCTACCACGCGGTGGCCACCTTCCTCGCGCCCGAAGTGCGCGGCAAGGTGCTCGATACCGAACTGGATATGGCCGAACTGGCCCACGTGCTGGTGGTGGACGACGACCGCAGCACGCGCACCACCCTGCGCTACATCCTGCAAAGGGACGGCTTCCGCGTGGAAGAGGCGGCCGACGGCGCCGAAGCGCTGGCCATGCTGAAACGCTGCCAGCCGGACGTGATCCTGATGGACGCCGTGATGCCGGTAATGGATGGCTTCACGGCCTGCGCCCGCATGCAGGAAATTCCCGGTGTCAGCGCCATTCCGGTGCTGATGATCACCGCCCTGCAGGACAATTCCTCGGTGGAGCGCGCCTTTGCCGCCGGCGCCAGCGACTACATTCCCAAGCCGATCCACTACGCCGTGCTGTCGCAGCGCGTGCGCCGCATCATCGAAGCCAACCGCGCCGAGAAGCGCATCCGCCACCTGGCCTATAACGACCTGCTGACCGGCCTGCCCAACCGCACCCTGTTCTTCGAACTGCTGGCGCAAGGCATCGAGGAAGCGGCCAAGCGCGAGCACCAGTTGGCCGTGCTGTTCATGGACCTGGACCGCTTCAAGTACGTCAACGACAATCTCGGCCACGACGTCGGCGACCGCCTGCTGGTGGCCGTGGCCCAGCGCGTGCGCCACAGCGTGCGCAATGTCGACACCGTGGCCCGTCTGGGCGGCGACGAATTCACCGTGGTGCTGGGCGAACTCGAAGGCCCGGCGGCGGCGGCGGCGGCGGCCCACAATATCTGCCGCGTGCTGTCCACGCCATTCCAGATCGACGGCCACGATATCTTCGTCACCAGCAGCGTGGGCATCGCCATCTACCCGCACGACGGCAAGGATGTGGCGACCCTGGTCAAGCACGCCGACAGCGCCATGTACCGCGCCAAGAAGACCAATACCGGCTTCAAGTTCTACGAAGCGTCGATGGAACAATCGATCAGCGAGCATGTGCGCATGGAGAGCGATCTGCGGCGCGCCATGGAACAGCAGCAGCTGGAAGTGTTCTACCAGCCGCAAGCCATGCTGGAAAACGGCCATATCGTCGGCATGGAAGCGCTGGTGCGCTGGCGCCATCCGACGCGCGGCATGGTGCCGCCATCCGAATTCATCCCGCTGGCCGAGGAAACCGGCTTGATCAACCCCTTGGGCGAATGGGTACTGCACACCGCCTGCGCCCAGCTCAAGGCCTGGCTGGACGACGGCCTGCCGCCGCTGCGCGTGGCCGTGAACATCTCGGCGCGCCAGCTGCTGCAAAAAGAATTCGCCGACTCGGTGGAAGCGGCCTTGAACACCACCGGCCTGGCGCCGCAGCACCTGGAGCTGGAGATCACCGAGACCACGCTGATGGAAAACGCGCAGGAAACGCTGCAAGCCCTGCACCAGCTGCGCAATCTGGGCGTACGCCTGTCGATCGACGATTTCGGCACCGGCTATTCCTCGCTGTCCTACCTGAAGCGCTTCCCGGTCGACATCATCAAGATCGACCGCTCCTTCGTGCGCGACGTCCCGCATGATACCGACGACGCGGCCATCGTCACCGCCATCATCGCGCTGGCCCACAGCCTGCGCCTGGAGGTGGTGGCCGAGGGCGTGGAAACCGAGGCCCAGCTGCGCTTCCTGCGTTCGCGCCAATGCGATCTGCTGCAAGGCTACCACCTCAGCCCCGCCATCCCGGCCGACGAGTTCGCCCGCCTGGTGCGCGAGCGCGAAGCCCTGCAGCTCAACGCCTGACAACAGCCCGGCCGGCGTCACCGGCCGGGCTGCCTAGTTTCCGCGCACTTGCTCGTACAAGTCTTTTTTGACCTTGCCTAGAAGCTCATTCCGGTAATTGTCGATATCGAAGCCCAGGCTATGGCGCTCGGTGAACGAGCACGGAATGCCAAAGGTATTTTTCAAGAACCCGGTCTTGATCTCATCGTAAATTTGCATGTTTTCGATGAAGGTATTCAGCATGGCGGAATGGATCGCATAGCGTTCAGGCAGCAGGAATAACTTTGCCGAATTGCGGGCTTTCTGGCCCACGGCGGGACGAAGGCTGACCTCATAACGCATGCCGTCCGATTTCTGGATATTCAAATGCTCGATTTCGTCGAAGCAGAAATGGAGGCTTTCCTGATCCTCCAGCGGATGCAGGTGCTGCTGGTGAAAGAAATTCACCTCGCCTTTCAAAAAACTGTTACAAACGTGGCAGCAGGGCACCAGGTTGGACAAGGTGATCGCCAGATAGGGGTATCGCGCTTGCGAGTAGAAATGGTCGAGGGTCGGCCGGAAACTCTTGTTATCCTCGCTGATAACGGTAAAGGCAAAGTTTTGCTGGCAATAAGGGCAAAGGACGTAAGGGGATTTCTGGCACAGCTTGTAAGCATCCCATCCTTTGTAATCGAGGTCTCTTTTGTTGCGGAATTTCGGATAGTTAAAGACGGTTTCGCATTCCGTCTTGAACAAGCTGTACTCTGCCTCGTCGCACAAAGACAGCAGGCCGTCGGCGAAATAGATCAGCTGGCGCAGTTGCGCCGGCGTGCCATTGACGATCGCATCTCTTTTTCGATCCAGCAAATGCTTCAGATGGGGACTGGTGACCGTCGCGCCATCGATGGCCTCCTCGACGTACTTGGCGTGCGTCTTACCGGCCTCCTTCCAGACATCGGAGATATTGATCAGCATTAGATTTCCTTCATCTCTTTGAGTCGTTTGACGAAGGATTGAATGACCGGATCGTCAATCATGCGGATATGGTAGTCATTCACTTGTTCGCCAGCCCTGAGTTTGCCGACGACCGTCTTCATGAATTCCACAGAGAATTCGCCGAGGGTGCCCGCCTTACCGGTCTGATGGATAATCGATTGCAAAGGGGCGCCAAAGGAAACAAGCTCCTCGTTGTTTTCCGCGCCGAATATCGCCCACCCTTGCTGCTCATCCTCGCTGAGCTGGATGATGCAATCCCTGGGAAAGTCGCTCATCAGCACCGGCGAATGCGTGGTCAGCACCACCTGGATGGCGGCAAATATTCCCCGCTCCCTGATTTTTCGTATATAGCTATTGAGGAAGCTGATGTATTTTTGCTGCCATTTCAAATGCAGGAACACATCGCCCTCATCGATCAAAAGCAGCAGATTGCTGAATTTCCTGTCGCGCTTTGGCTTGCGCTCGCGCAGCGCATTTTCGATGATGGAAAATTGCTCCAGCAGCGCCGCGCCGCCTGCGCTCAAGCCTTTGATCGAGATATCGCCAAGGCCGGCATAGCCGATCCTCTGCAGTGACATTACTTGCGCCTCGCTCAGTACGCTCGCCCTTGCAATATCAGGCCGCCCCAAGACCTCCCAGATATCCTGCAATTTGTTCAAAGTTTGCTGATAGGCCCGGATTGCCGTTTTTGGCAGCGTTTTCAATTTACGCGTAAACGGCACATCCAATTCCTGCAAAAACCATTGAACCACATCGTTCATCTTGCTGTGCTCTTTGGTCGTATAGAACAAGGCTTGCATTTTCAGGTCGTAATCATCGCCCAGACGCTCCTTCAAATAAGAGGCAATCCGGGCCTCCGCCTCGCCTTCGAGGAACAGCAAATCCTGGTAGGCAGGCAGCTCGCGATACGCCTGGTAGCCGATTTTTCTGCGCTGAAGCTCGGCGTCCTTTTGCTTTGCCTGCAGGTTCTCCATTGCTTGTTTGAGAACGCTTGGCAAGCCCTCGATATCCACCCATCTGGTATTGGAGAATAATTGGGCAATATGGAGTTTGATATAGTCCGCGGAATGAAAGGAAAAAACCACCTGCGGCGAAAACCCGAAAAACTCGGCAATGTCGTTTAACACCGCGAAATTCTGGTATTCCTTCACCGACTTTTTCCGCTTGCCCAAGTCGATGAACTGCTCGCCCTCCGGCGGCATGGGGTGCGGGAAGGGAACGGGGGTGTAATAGACCAGCTGAGTCTTGCTGTAGGGATTGTCCTTGCCTTCTACGCTCTTATTGACCGAGAGCACATTCGACACGATCTCGTACAGCGAACGGCTCTTGCCCGAACCGTTCGGCCCCACGATCAGGGTCATCGAATCGGCCGCATAAATATTCAAGCCGGGATCTTTCAGCACGGCGGGCGGCACCAGTTGCAGCTCGCCGAATTTGGTTTGAATCGAATTGATCATGGATGGAAACGTTGCAATAGATGGCAATGAAAACAGTGCGGGGATTCTACTCCGCAACTTGATTTCATGATAATTTTATTTTCCACTCAACAATTTATCGCACAAAGCTGTGTGCGCACAGCAACGCCGCTGGCCAAAAATCGCATGACTGTGCTAAGATTACTTCCATCAGGCAACCTTACTCCCCGTTACCTGGCCGGCAGCCTGGCGCTGCCAACCGAGTCTCCTTCACCCTGAGCTCCCTTCGTCAACCCTGTGATGAGGCCGTCATTAAGCTGACGGGTAACGGATATGCTCAAAAAGATACCAGTAGAAAAAGTACGGCAAGGCATGTATATGCAGCAGCTCTGCGGCTCATGGCTCAACTCGCCTTTCTGGCAGACCTCCTTCGCCATCGACGCCCCGGAGCTGGTGCACCAGGTGCGCAATTGCGGCGTGCGCGAGATCTGGATCGACGTCACGCGCGGACTGGACGTGATGGAGGCCGCCGCCACCATGACGGCGCAGCCCGCCAGCGCCGGCAGCGCACCACGTTTTCGCTTCAGCAATGTGGACAGCACGCCCGTGGCCGAGGAACTGGAACGCGCCGCCCGGCTGGTGCAGCATTCCAAGGAAGCGGTCAATACCATGTTCAACGAAGCGCGCATGGGACGGCTGAGCAATGTGGCCAGCGCCATGCCCCTGGTGGAGGAAATCGCCGCCTCGGTGCTGCGCAATCCGGGCGCCCTGATCAGCCTGGTACGCCTGAAACAGGCCGACGATTACACCTATCTGCACTCGGTTGCCGTGTGCGCGCTGATGGCGGCGCTGGCGCGCCAGCTTGGCCTGGATGATGAGGAAATCCGCGAATGCGCACTGGGCGGCCTGCTGCACGATATCGGCAAGATGGCGGTGCCGCACAATATTCTGAATAAGCCCGGCAAGCTGACCGACGCCGAATTCGGCGCCGTCAAAGGCCATCCCGCCGCCGGCTACAGCTTGCTGGCCGAAGCACAAGGCGCCTCGTCCATTGCGCTCGACGTCTGCCTGCACCACCACGAAAAATACGATGGCAGCGGCTATCCGCATGGCTTGAAGGGCGAGGAGATCAGCCGCCATGCGCGCATGGGCGCCATCTGCGATGTGTACGACGCCATCACCTCCGACCGTCCCTACAAGGCCGGCTGGTGTCCGGCCGAATCGCTGCGCAAGATGGCCGAATGGACCAAGGCCGGCCACTTCGATCCCGCCATCTTTAACGCCTTCGTCAAGTGCATCGGCATCTACCCGGTGGGCACCCTGGTGCGCCTGCGCTCGGGCCGCCTGGGTGTAGTGCTCGATAACACCAAGTCCCTGCTGCAGCCGCTGGTGCGGGTGTTCTTCTCGACCAAATCGACCAGCTATATCCCCCCCGAAAACGTCGACCTGGCGCTGCCCGGCCTGCAAGAATCAATCGCTGCCCGTGAGGATGCGGCCACGTGGAATTTACGCGATATCGAGCGCTACTGGCTGAACCCCGCTTAACGCGGTTAGGCCCGCACCTCCCAAATACCCCCCATCTTCCGCGTGCTGATCGTCGCCGAATTAAGCCAGCATACGTCAGCTTCGCCGCCGCGAAATCGCCTCGATCAAGACAATGGTGAAATGGCGGTCGAACTGCGGATGCCTGAAAAATATTCATAATTCCGCGCCAAGCCGCTTGCCAGGCGGCTTTCAATATTACTTGCATAAAGCAAGTTATTAGATGCCCGCTGCTGAGAATGTTAAATTCTCACAAAAAGTAACAAGAACGCCAGTTTTTGCGCTATCATTGCGCGCTGCAACAATATTGCCCCAAATCAATCTTAATTTCTATTTACTAAGATTAGCGTCACGCCGGGCATCCCTCTTCCATAACAAGGAATCGTATGTTTGACAGTCCCGCTATTCAGCAGCAGGATGGCACCCGCCATGCTGACCGAACGCGCTCCGGCGCCCGCCCCATGGATATGGCCGACCTGCTGGTCGCCTACCTCGACCAGATCGGAGTCGATTGCATCTTCGGCATCCCGGGCGGCGCCATTGAACCTTTGTATGACGCCATCGCCCGCCACCAGCGCCGCGGCGGCAACCTGAGCCACGTGGTCGCGCGCCACGAGGCCGGCGCGGCCTTCATGGCCGACGGCTATGCCCGGGAAACCGGCAAGATCGGCGTCTGCGTCGCCACCTCCGGCCCCGGCGCCACCAATATGCTCACGGCCGTGGCCACATCGTATACCAATGATGTGCCGCTGCTGGTGATCACCGGCCAGCCGACCCTCGCCTCCTTCGGCAAGCATGGCTTGCAGGAATCGGCCTGCACCGGCATGGATGTGATGAGCATGTTCCGCCCCTGCACCCGCTATAACTCTTTGATATCGCACCCAATGCAGCTAGAGTGGAAACTTATAACCGCACTGCAACACGCCCTGCGCGCGCCGCGCGGTCCGGTGCATCTGAGCGTACCGCTGGACGTGTTCCGCGCGCACAGCAAGAATCCGGCGCCGGCCTACGACCTGACGCCGCTGCTGCGTCCTTCGCTCCTGGTCGATGAGGGGGCGGTCGAGACCCTGCGCACCATGCTCGACGCCAGCCGCAAGACCGTGCTGCTGATCGGCGGCGCCTGCGGCGATGCGGTCGACGCGGTAATGCAGTTTGCCGCGTGCAGCAACTCCGCCTTCGTTGCCACGCCGGACGGCAAGGGCCTGATCTCGCCGCAGCACCCGCTGTTCCGCGGCGTGTTCGGCTTTGGCGGCCACGCGGCGGCCGAAGATGCGCTCAACGATCCCGAGGTCGACCTGATCCTGGCCGTGGGCAGCAGCATGGGCGAATGGAATACGGGCGGCTGGAACGCCAGCCTGCTCAACGAACGCCTGGTGCATATCGATGAATCGGAAGAGCATCTGGCGCGCACGCCGATGGCCCGCTTCCACCTGCGCGGTAATCCGCGCGCCATCTTCGCCCGCCTGCTGGAGCGCAGCGCGGCGCCGGCCACCGCCCTGCCCGCGGTGTCCAGCAGTGCCGGCAGCGCGCCCGCCGCCGGCCAGTGCGAAACGGCCGCTGGTACACGGCCGTCCATGCCGGGCCACGAAGCGCTGCCCCAATTGGCGCCGGAAGGCATCCTGGCCGATCCCGAAGCGTATCTGAGCGACGAGGTGCCGCTCAAGCCGCAGCGCCTGATGCGCGAACTGGGACGCCTGTTCCCGCACGGCACCCGCTTCCTGGCCGATGCCGGCAATAGCGTGGCCTGGGCCGCCCACTACCTGGAAGCGCGCGACCGCCGCCAGGGCGAGCGCCGCGCCGGCGAACGTTTGAGCGGGGACCATCCGCGCGAATTGGAACAGCGTCGCAGCCAGGGCGGCTGGCTGCGCCTGACCAGCCATTTCGCGCCCATGGGCTGGGCCATCGGCGCGGCCGTGGGCACGGCGGCGGCCAATCCCTCCACGCCCGTGGTTTGCATCACCGGCGACGGCAGCATGCTGATGAGCGGCCAGGAACTGTCGGTGGCCGTGGCCGAGCAGCTGTGCGTGATCTACGTGGTGCTGAACGACCGCGCCCTGGGCATGGTCAAGCATGGCCAGCGCCTGGGCGGCGGCGAGCCGATCGGCTACGCCCTGCCGCCGACCGACTTCGCCCTGCTGGCGCGCTCCCTCGGCGGCCGCGCCTACACCATCCATTCGCCGGCTGACCTGGCAGCGCTGGACCTGAAGTCGATCTGCAACCATCCCGGCCCCACCCTGCTCGACGTCCATATCGATCCGGAAGCCGTGCCGCCCATGAACAGCCGCCTGCGCGTGCTGAAGGAAGGCGCATAAATGGACGGCGACACAAATACGGCCCGCGACCTGATTCACACCCGCATCTGGCGCGAAGAAGCCGAAGCCGATAATCCTTTCGCCGCCCGCGCCGCTTTCTGCCGCGGCTACGACGTGTTCGGCGAAATGGTGGGCAACGCGCGCTGGACCGAAATGCTTTGGCTGCTGCTGCGCGACAGCCTGCCGCCGCGCGCCCAGCTCGACGCACTGGAAGCGCTGGCCGTCGCCCTCGCCAATCCCGGCCCGCGCGACGCCTCGGTGCATGCCGCCATGTGCGGCGCGGTGGGCGGCTCCACCGCCGCCGCCTCGCTGATCGCCGCGCTCTCGGTCGGCGCTGGGCGCTACGGCGGCGCGCGCGAAGTGCACGATGCGATGGCCATGTGGCAGCAATGCGGCCACGCGGTCGAGGCGTGGCGCGGCTGGTCCGAACCGCAAGCGGCCAGCCCGATCGAAGTCTGGCCCGAGCGCAAGCACGTCCCGGGCTTCGACCCGCATGGCGCATCGCTGCCCGCCACCGTCGCGCAACTGCTGGCGGCGCTGGTGCGCATCGGCGCCGGTCCGCATACGGCCTGGCTGCACGCCAATCTCGATGCGGTGCATGCCGCCATCGGTCTGCCGCTGACCACCGCCGGCGTCGCCGCCTGCGTGCTGCACGATCTGGGATTGTCGCCCGACGAAGGCGAAATGCTGTACCTGCTGCTGCGCCTTCCCGGCGCCGCCGCGCATGCCTTGGAACAGAAGACGGGCGGTTTCAAGCGCTTCCCCTTCTATCCGGTCGAACTGCAGGAGGCGGCATGAGAGGCCCGGACCTGCTGAAAAAACATGCGGGACGCTTGAAAACCCGTGTCGGCGCAGCCTATCCCGGCAGCCACGCCGTGTTCCGCGGCCACGACCTGCACCGCGACTTGAAGGATCTGGACTGGGTCGAACTCTACGTCTTCGGCATCACGGGCCGCCGTCTGACTGCCGCCCAGATCGAGATGCTGCATGCGATCTGGGTCAACACCAGCTATCCCGACGCGCGCCTGTGGAATAACCGCGTCGCCGGCCTGGCCGCCAGCGCGCGCAGCAGCGCCAACCTGGGCATCGTGGCGGCCCTGGCCCTGTCCGAGGCGACGGTGTACGGCGGCCTGGCCGGCCTGCGCGCCATCAGCTTCCTGCAGGCGGCGCTGCAGCGCGTGGCCGCTGGCGAAGAATTGGAAACGCTGGTGCTGGCCGAGGCGCGCGCCCACCGCATCTATGGCTACGGCCGTCCGATCAATTCCAGCGACGAGCGTCTGCCCTGGATCATGGAACTGGCGCGCAAGCTGGACCTGGACCAGGGCCCGCACCTGCAACTGGCTTTCGCCGTGGAGCGTGTGCTGCTGCCGCATTACCCGCAACTGCGCATGAATTACGCCGCCCTGCACGCGGCCCTGATCGCCGATATGGGCCTGTCGGCGCGCGAATACCAGCTGCTGCGCATCCCCACCTTCCTGGCCGGGATGCCGCCCTGCGTGGTGGAAGCGGCCGAGAAACCACCGGGCGCGCTGTTCCCTACTCCTTGCGATGGAGTAGCGTATGAGGGTTTGGCACAACGTTCCTGGAGTGCACAATTGGTAGAATAGTAATTTTTTGCACAGAAGTAAGTTGTACGCGCTACAATCGCCAAAACGACATTGGGAGATTGAATTAGATGTCTTCGCCAGTATTACGCATTTGCCTCACGGCGGCCCTGCTTTTCCCCGGCGCGGCCGTGCTGGCCCAGAACCCCAGCGAAGAAGAGGAACTCACCCTCGTCTACGGCGATAACGACAGCATCAGCATCGCTACCGGCAACGTCCAGTCGCTGCGCCGCGCCCCGGCCGTGGCGACCGTGATCACGGCGGCCGATATCGCAGCCATGGGCGCCACCGATCTCGATCAGGTATTGGAGGGCGTGCCCGGCGTCCACGTCAACCGCAGCGCGAACAACTACGCGCCGCTGTACGTGGTGCGCGGCATCTTCAGCCAGTTCACGCCGCAGCTGCTGATGCTGCAGAACGGTGTGCCGATCACCACGGTCTTTGTCGGTAACAAGGGCAATCTGTGGGGCGGCTACCCGGTCGAACACATTGCCCGCATCGAAATCATCCGCGGTCCAGGCTCCGCCCTGTATGGCTCGGACGCCTTCTCCGGCGTGATCAACATCATCACCAAGAACGCGGCCGATACGCCAGGCACCGAATTCGGGCTGCGCGCCGGCTCGTTCAATACCAAGGACGCCTGGGTGCAGCACGGCGGCCAATGGGGCGACATCGACGTCGCCGCCTATCTGCGCGTCGGCCGCAGCGACGGCATGGACCCGGTCATCGAAGCCGATGCCGCCAGCCGCAACGACCGCCTGTTCGGCACCCGCGTCAGCCGCGCGCCCGGCGCGGTCAACACCGGCCGCGACGCCGTCGACGCCAACCTGGACCTGAGCCGCGGCAAGCTGCGCGCCCGTTTCGGCTACAAGCTGCGCGACAAGCTGGGCACCGGGGCCGGCATTGCCTCCGCGCTCGACCCGGTGGGCCAGCAAAAGAGCGAACGCATTACCAGCAATATCAGCTGGACCGACGCCCAGTTCGCGCCCGATTGGGGCGTGGGCGCCGCCGTCAGCACCCAGCAATACAAGCAAACGATCACCACCGACTTCCAGCTGCTGCCGCCCGGCACCGTGTTGCCCACCGGCGCCTTCCCGAACGGCATGATCGGCGGCCCCGATTACGGCGAGCGCAATGTGCGCCTGGCCGCCTATGCCGACTACAGCGGCTTTGCGCGCCACCAAATCCGCATCGGCGCCGGCTACGAAGACCTGGACTTGTACCGCGCGCGCGAAACGCGTAACTTCCGCTATGCGCCGAACGGCGCCCCGATCCCGCTGCCGTCGGTGGTTGACGTGTCCGACAGCGATCCTTTCATCCGCCCGCACCGCCGCAAGATCAAATACGTCTTCGTGCAGGACGAGTGGCGCATGGCCAAGGACTGGACCCTGACGGCCGGCGTGCGCCACGACCGCTATTCCGACTTCGGCACCACCACCAATCCGCGCCTGGCCCTGGTGTGGGACGCCACCTACAATATGACGGCCAAGCTGCTGTACGGCCGCGCCTTCCGCGCCCCGTCCTTCAGCGAAAGCTACGGCATCACCAACCCGGTGGCGCTGGGCAATCCGGGTTTGCGTCCCGAGAAGAACGGCACGCTGGAAGCGGTCTTCGCCTGGCAGGCGGCCAACGACGCGCAGGTCAACCTGTCGCTGTACCGCTATTCGATGCAGGACATCATCCGCACCGTGCCGAACGCCATCGCCGGCACCGGCGCCACGTACAGCAACACCGGCAGCCAGAAAGGCAGCGGCGCGGAACTGGAAACCATCTGGCACTTGAATCGCGCCTGGCGCCTGAGCGGCAACTACGCCTTCCAGCGCTCGATCGACAAGTTGACCGGGCGGGACGCGGGCTACGTGCCGCGCCACCACCTGTACGGCCGCGCCGACTGGCAATTCATCAGCGGCTATCTGCTGTCCACGCAGCTGAACTGGGTAGCGGGACGGCGCCGCGCCGCTGGCGACCTGCGTCCGGCGATCGACGACTACAAGACCGTGGACCTGTCCCTGTCCACCCAGCGCGGCCGCCAGCAATGGAACTTCTCGGCCTCGGTGCGCAATCTGTTCAACACCGACGCGCGCGAACCGAGTTTGGCCCCGGGCCTGGCCATCCCCAACGACCTGCCGATGGCCCCGCGCGCCTTCTCGATCCAGGCCAGCTACCGCATGTAGGCAAGACCTGTGCAGATACGACAAGGGCCGGGTTCAACCGGCCCTTGTCGTATGATTGCGCTAAACTATGTGCATAATCATTTATCCAGGCCGAGCTGTGCTCCAGGTGGTGAATATCATTCCTCCTGGCCCGGATAGCCCATGAGCTGCCCTCAGTAGACGTAGCTCAAGCTTATGCCAATTGTACGCGGCCGGGTGACGGCGAGGCGGCGGGTGGCCGGCAGGTCGGCGGAAATGGCGACGGGCAGGCCGGTTTGACCGTAGCGCTTGAACAGGTTGTTGACGAAGAAAGCGGCGGTCCAGCGCTGGCCCTTGTTTTCCAGCGTGATGCGCAGATTGCTCAGGGCGTAGCCGCCGCGGCGGCGGAAGGGGCTGTCCGGTTCATACAGCGTGTCGGCGCTGCCGGAGTAGCTGGTGTCGATGCGGGCGCCGGCTTGCAGGCCGGTACGCAGCGGCCAAGTGTAATCGGCTGAAATGGAACCGCTCCAGCGCGGCACGTCGAGCAAGGCGTCGCCGCGCTGGGCGCCCGTGCCGGGAACGTCGTCGTCCAGCGTGGCGGAAGTGTAGTTGCCGGTGGCGCGCAAGGTCAGCTGCGTGGTGGGTCGGTAGGCGATTTCCAGCTCGCCGCCCTTGCTCTTGGCGGAGCCGAAGTTCACCGTGATATTGAAACCGCAATCGAGCACGATCTGCTGCTGCACCTTGTTCCAGTCGATGTAGTACAGCGAGCCATTGGCCGTCAGGCGCTGCTGCGGCCATTCCGATTTCAAGCCCAGCTCGTAATTCCACAAGGTGTCGGCGCCGAAGCGCACCAGGGCGCTGTCGCTCAGGCCCAGCCCAGCCACTTCCTTGCCGCAGACATTGGCGGGCGCCGGATTATTCGGCCCGCCCTGGCGGTAGCCTTTGGCCGCCGTGGCGTACAACAGCAGGTCGCGGTCGATCTGCCACGCGAGATTGAATTTGGGGTTGTAGCCTTTATCCCTGGCGTCGCTCACCACCGAACTGGGACCGCCGTTGAGGAAGCCGTCGCCCTGCTGTGCAAAGGTTTGGCTGATGCGGAAAGCGCGCAGGCCGACGCGCGCGGTCCAGGCGGGAAGGAAGCGGTAGGAGCCTTCGGCGAACCAGGCGCGCTCGCTCACCGTGGCCTGGCGCGCACCGTCGAAGAAGCTGCCGATATCGGTGCCGAAGGCTTCGTTGTAGCCCGGTGTGACGGGGATCGAGGACGCCAGCGGCGCGTTCACCTTGTGGTAGAAGGCTCCGGCGATCAGCTGGAATGGTCCGGCCCAGTCGGAGGCGTAACGCACTTCCTGCGTCCATTCGCGGTTGATGTAGCGGCCCGTCATCAGCAGCGGATAGACATAGGTTTGCGGGTCGGGACTGAGGAAGTAGTAGAAGACTTTGGAGGCATCCTCCGCTACCCGCACTTCGCGGTGGTAGTAGGAGCTGGTGGCCACCAGCTCGCCATTGGCAAAGCCCTTGCGCAGCGTGAGGTTGCCAAGGGTGGAGTCCTGCACGCTCGGTTCCGGCATCAGGCGGGTCTGAATCAGCGCGCCCTTCCCGCCAGGCGGCGCATCGATCTGGAACGGCGCGCCCAGGCGCATCTTCTGCTTGAACAGCGAAGCGGAAACATCGAGCTGATTGTCCAGCCGCAGCTTGAGCATGGCGCGGAAGCCGGTGGTCTTTTCGGTATTCACGTCCTCCAGCTTTTGTCCGCCGGGCGCGATGCCCAGATAATTGTTGGGATCGATGGGATAGCGGTCGATATAGCCCGCCTCGCGCCGGTAAAACACGGCCAGGCGGCCGGCCAGGCGGTTTTCGATCAGCGGCAGATTCAGCACCGCATTGCCTTCGCGGTTCCAGCCGCCATCCGTTTCCGACAAGGTCACGCTGGCTTTCGCGCCGGCACGCCGCATATCCGGCTGGCGCGTCACATAGCGCACCGTGCCGCCCATGGAGCTGGAGCCGTACAGCGTGCCTTGCGGCCCGCGCAGCACCTCGACCCGCGCCAGGTCGAACAGCGAGGGATCGATCAGGCCGCGCAGCGACAGCAGCGAAGCGTTGCTGGACGCGGAAATCGGGGTATCGTCCAGATAGTAGCCGACCGTGCCCGCCGTACCCGCCGTGGAGGAGATGCCCCGGATGATAAGGATGTTCTGTCCCGGTCCCGAGGACACCACGTTCAGCCCCGGCGCTTGACGCGCCACATCGGCCAAAGTCTGCGCGCCCATCTGCTCCAGCTGCGCGTCGCTCAACGCCGTCACGCTCAAGGGCGCCTGCTGCAGGGCCTCGCTGCGTTTCTGGGCGGTGATGACGACGGTGGAGAGGCTGTCGCCGGCCTGCTGGGAAAATGCCAGCGGCGGCAGGATGGCGAGACTGGCGAAGGCAAAACGCTGCATGGCATTCTCCCTGGGGCCGGCGCTGCGCCCGATGTCTATGGATGCGTGTTGAATACGGCCTTTCTGCTCTCTTCTATCAGCTTGGCCAACTGCCCGCTGTCGGCCAGCTGCTTGTAGCCGCGGTCGAACTTTTCCACCAGTTCCTGGGCATGCGGATGGCTGCGCCGGATCACCAGATACAGCGGCACCACGCGCAAGATCGTGGTCTGGGAAGTGATGCGGGCCTGCTCCTCCGGGCTGAAGTTAGTTTTTAACATAAACCGGCCCTCCTCTTCACCCATCGGGAATAGATCGATGCGCCCAACCAACAGCTTGCGCAGGTTGGAGAGGTCGTTGCTGGTCTCGTCGATCCGCAGCTTCTTGGCCGCCTGCAGGGCCGCCAGCTCGTCGGAATAGTAATTCCCCAGCGTGAAGCCAAGCCGGTAGTCGCGCACATCCTCCAGCGTTTTCCAGGGATAGCTCTCGCCGCGGCGGTGGAAGAACACCATGCGCATGGTGTAGATCGGCATGCTCGAATACAGCAGCTTGCGGTCGCGCTCCATGGTGTGGGTCCAGCCAAAGCTGCCGTCGTAAGGGCCGCTCATGGCGCCCAGGATGGCGCGGTTGTTCGGCACGAATTCCACCTTCGCATCCACGCCGGCGGTCTTGAAAGCTTCCGTCACCACGCGCGTGAGCCAGCCGCCGAACGGCAGGCGGGACGAGGCCATAGGCGGATACTCCTGCCCGGTCAGCAGGATGTGGTTGGGCGCCTCGGTCACGACCGGGGTCGCGTTCGCGCCCATTACAGCAGCCATGCACGCCAGAAGCAGCAGGGAAAAGCCTCTGGCGGCGGCGGCACGGGCTAAACTCATAACGGAAAGCGGAGTATGGATGGGGCAAACCGGCATGCATCGCCCTCAGGCTTTCAGCATGCGCTGAAAACCAGTCTACTCTAATCGCTGACTGTTGAATAGCAACAGGAGTTGCATGGATAGCATAAAGCAACAGAGTGCCTGCTTGCCGCCATCGCAGTCAGGGCTTGCCGAACTTCTCGGCAAGCACCCTGAGTATGACAAGGTAGGCAACGATAATCAGGAAATACACCGCCCCATGCGGGGCGGCATTTTTGATGAAGCCCTGCACCAGTCCAAGCAGGACCACGCCGAGAATATAAATGTAAATCTTTCGCATATTTTATCGCTGGCACCCACATGATTCGCCGCCATCGCCATTGGCAGCTTTCGCCGCGGCCTTGGCTCCCTGATACGCCGCCTGGGTCGCGGTGATGTCGCGGATACTGTTCTTGTGCTGCGAAATCCGGCCCGCGATTTTCGCCGCGCGGTTTGCGGTATTGGCGCTTTGCGAAGACAGCGCGCGGATCGCGTTACCGGACTTCCAGGCGGTTTTCCCGACATTCATCATACCCGGCGCCAGCGCGCCAACGGCGGCGGAAACGCCCACATCCCACCAATCGTAGTTGTCGATGTCAAAAATATCGCAACCGTCGCGGTAGTTTTTGTAAGCCTGTATCCCCAGCTCGAAACCCGCGCCGATCAGGCCACCCACGATGCCGAATTCGCCCGACGGGTCCACCTTGCTGATGGGATTTCCATACACATAAGCGTAGGTGTTGACGCCGCCGCCCAGGCCTATCGGGTCGCTTTGGATAAACCGCCCGGTGGCTGGCGAATAATAGCGCGCCCGGTAATAGTATAAGCCAGTGCCGTCATTCTCGCGGCCAGTGTACTGGAACGGGTTGCCATGCGCGGCATCGGCCTGCGTCTGCCCGTAGGGACCATACTGGTAGTCGACCACCTTGTTGCCCTGGCCGTCGGTAAGGCGGATGACCGAGCCGATGGCGTCGCTCAGATAGCTGGTAACGCGCGCGCTGGCGCCGCTGCCGCTGGTCTGCGCGAACACCTCGTCCACCCCGCCCAGAATATAGTTGGCCCGCACATTGGCGGGGATGCTGCCATCGGCATTGACCCCGTTCAGTTCCTGCACCACATTCAGGCCGTCATACAGGTAGCCGCTGCCCACGCCCGCCACCGTCTTGCTCTGGCGCCGGCCCAGCGCATCATAGCCGAAGCTGGCGATGACGGAACCGTCCAGCGCCTTGATCTGCACCAGCTGGTCGCGTGCATTCCAGACATAGCTCTGCGTGCCGTCACTCAGCAGATTGCCGTTGGCATCGTAGCTCAGTGCATGGCCATTGAAACTGGTCAGACGGTTGGCCGCATCCACGCTGGCCTCGCTCACCTCATCGGGCAGGAGCGTGCGCGCCAGGCTGCCGCCGCTGGCGGTCCGGCGGCCCGCCAGGTCGTAGCTGAAAGTGAGGTCGCCGAGCAAGCTGCCGTCAGCCTTGGTATAGCGGACCAGCGTCAGCTGGCCCGCATCGTCATAGGTGTTGGCGCGCACCACGCCATTCGGATACGTCACCTTGGTGCGCGCGTTATTGCGGTCGTACTCGAAATCGACGCGCTGCACGGCATTGTTGTTGGACGCGCCAGCCGCCTGTTCGATGCGGGTAAGGCGCCCGCCGGCATCATAGCTGTAGCTGATGGTGGGCTGGCCCGCCACCGTGGCCGATGTGCGGCGGCCATACGCGTCGTAAGCATAGCTGATGCGGCCCTTGGGCGTGACTTCCTCGAGCAAGTTATCGTAGCTATCGTAGCTGCGCGTGATGACGCCATTGGCGGAATCGGCGATGCGGGTCAGGCGATCGCCGGCGTCATAGGTATAGGCAATGCTGCTGCCGTCGGCAAAGCTGGCCGTCTTCATGCGGTTCTGGCCGTCGTAAGTGAAGCTGCTGACCTGCCCCTTGCGGTCGGTGAACTTGCTCAGATTATGGGCGGGATCGTATTCGAGAATCTCATTCCGGTTCAGCGGGTCGGTGGCGCTGGTCAAGGTATTGACCTTGCTGAAGCCAAACTGGTGCTGGTTCAGCTTGGCGTCGCGCAGCGAAGTGCTGTTGCCGTTGCCGTCAAAGCCCATATTGGTGCTCTGCTCGAGCGCATTGGTGATGCGGGTGACGCGGCCCAAGGCATCCTGTTCGAACACGATGCGGTTGCCAAGGGCGTCGGACACGTTCAGACGCCGTCCCAGCGTGTCGGTGGCCGAGGCGATGGCGCGGCCCAAGGGATCGGTCACGCTGGCCAGGTCGTAGCCGTCATACGCCAGACTGGTGGCCTTCCCTTCGCCGTTGCTGAACTCCACGGCCTGCCCCGCGCTGTTGTAGCTGGTGCGCGTGGTAATGCCGTTGGCGTCCTTCACCTCGGTCACGTTGCCGCGGCTATCGTAGGTCCAGCTGTTGCTGCGGCCGGCGCCGTCGGTCTGGCTCAGCAGCTGGCTGAAATCGCCGCTATACGTCATGGTCGACGTCACGGCGGCAGCGCTGCCGGCGAACAGGGTCTGGGTCAGCAGATTGCCTTTTTCATCATAGGTATAGGCGGTCTTGCGGCCCAATGCATCGGTGCGCGCGAGCAGCAGGTTGCTGAGCGGGTCGCGCTCATAGACTTCGATCTGCTGCTCCGGCAGGCCAAGGGCCGTGGTAATGCGCAGCGGATAGCCGGCCGCATTGAACTCGATGCGTTTGACAATGCCGCGCTCATTGGTCACATCGGTCTGCGTGACCTTGCTGGCCGCATTCAAGGTATAGCTGAACAGATTGGTGCTGCCGTCGGCATAGGTCTGCTTGCTGACGCGGTTATTTGCGTCATACACATTGGTCACCATCAGGTTGCCGCGCTTATCCTGCACCGTCAGCATATTGTGGGCCGCGTCATAGGTGAACAGCTCCGTATTGCCCAGCGGGTCGGTTACCTTGGCCAGCCGTCCGGCGGCGTCGTATTCATAGCCCACGGTGCGCCCTGCGTTATCGCTGGCCTGGGTGATGCGGTTCTTGGCATCGTAGACGAAGTCGATATAGCGGCCGCTGGGCGACGCAATGCGCGTCAGGTTATTGCTGGTGCGGGTGAATGTCAGCGTATTGCCATAGCGGTCCGACAGCGAGGTGGCGGCCGCCGCGCGCGCCACGGTCGAATTCATCGATTCGGGGAAGCAGATGGCTTCACCGTCTTTCAGCTTCAGCTCCCAGTAGCAACTGCCGCCCTTGTGGCGCAGGACCGAACCGTAGTAGCGCGTGGTGGAGGCGGTGTGCAGGTAGACGGCGTCGGTATAGCCGGTGCCAGCGGAGATGCGCTTGTAGCGCAGGCGGCCGCCATCGGGCAGGATCAGCTCCTGGTAAGTCCAGGGGCTGGTGTCGCCCACCAGGAAGTAGTCGTACTGCAGATTAGTGCCGACGCCGAAGCCGCGCGAAGCCGGATCGCGCGGACGGTAGCTGCGCGTCACGCGCATCGGAATCACATCGTCCACCGCCAGGTCGGTGGCATTGTTCAAGAACAGGCCGGTGGCGCAGTCGACCGGATCGCCGGCGCAGCCGGAGGGCTGGGCCGGCTGGTTGCCGTCGCTATTGCAGTCGCCGCTGCCGCCGCCACCGCAGCCGCCGGGTGGCGGACCTTCCGGCGGGCCGTTGCTTGGCACGGAAATCATGGCGCCGGTAAACTCGTAAATCTTCACGTCGGCATCGGGAATGGCTTGCTTGCCGTCCGGGCTGATGGTGCCCTGGCCGTACACATACCAGCCCTTGCCGCGCGCGTCGTAGTTCCAGAAGTCGACGCGGCTGCCGGGTGCGGCGCCGCTGAAGTTCGGGTAGACCAGGCGCGCGCCCTGCTGGCTGCGGGTATTGGTGCTGGTGATCGAGGCGCCGCCCGGCTGCACCGTGAAGTAGACCGGCACGCCGACGTTCGGCAGCGGGAAGGGCGGACGGTCCACCGGAATGGCCGTCATATTCAGTTCGGTGACGATCTTGCCGCTGCGGTCGCGGATCACGCTGCCGGCCGGGATGCGCAGCTCCAGGCCGGGAATGCGGGGCGAGGTCAGCACCACTTCCTTGTCGTTGGGCGAGGCGATGGCGACGTTGCCGGCCGGGTCGAGGCGGCTGCTCCAGATGGTGTAATCGAGGGCCGTGGTCTTCCCGGCATGCACGTCGACGCGCACCTGGTAGTAGCCGTAGCGCGTGGCTTCCTTATCGGCGGCGAAACCGTCGATGCTCAGCACCTGCACGCCGGCCGGGATGCCGCGCAGCAGGAAGCGGCCGGTGTCGTCGCTCAGCACCGTTTGCTCGCCGATCTGCAGGCGCACATTGCGCAGGCCGCGGCCATGCATGGTCAGCACTTGGCCGGCCAACGCCGTTTCGCCGGGCGGCGCCTGCAGCGGCGGCAGTTTCTGCAGCGGACTCTCGCCCCGCTTGGCGCGCCAATCACCTTTCAGGGCGGTGGCGTCGGGCTGCCAGACTTCACTCTGCATCACGCTGTCCGCCGCAGCCATGGCCTGCTTTTCCAGCGCGCCGTACTGCCTGGCGCCCCCCGGCTGCAGGGCCGCATCGGCGGCGGCACCGCTGCCACTGCCGCCCGCGCCGTTACCGGTCCGGCTGGCATCCTGGTTGATGCCCGACGCGGGCGGCAGCGAGACCGGCGCGGCGTCCCTCCCGCCGGCGGCGGCGTTCGCGCCAGCCGGCGCGGTCAGACGCGCCGTGCTGAAACCGAGCGAGGTAAAGCCCAGCGGCACGCCGCTGCGGCTGCGCGCGCCGTCCACAAACAGGGTGTAGCGGCTGTCCGGCAGCAAGTCCGCCGCCGGCTTGATGAAGGCCAGCAAGCCCTGCTCCACCGGCACCACTTTCAGCGGCACCGTGCCGTGCGGGCCAAGCAACGTGACGCTGGCGCCGTTCAGCGAGCGCACATCCATGGCCTGGTTGAAGCGCAGGACGAAGGGCTGATCCACCGGCGCCGCATTGGATTCGGCCTCCGGACGGCTGCCCGCCAGCGCCAGCGGCGCGGGCGCCGCCAGCTGCGCCGCCAATTCATCCAATCCGGCCGCGCTGACGCTGCTAAAGCGCTGGCTGCCCGGGTCATACAGCTCGCCGCTGTCGACGCTGCGCTTCTCGCCATCGCTGCCGGACCACAGCAGCACCTCGGCGGTGGGCAGCAAGGCCGCCAGGTGGTGCAGGCGGGCGCTTTCCAGCTTGGGATTGAAGCGCTCGACCTGGTGCGTGAGCGGGTCGTAGATTTCCGCTTCATAGACCAGCCGGCCGCGCGCGTCGGCGCCGCCGGCAATCAGCAGGCGGCCGTCGGTCAGCACGGTGGCGCTATGGCCGCTGCGCGCGATCAGCGGCAGCGGCGGCAAGGCCTGGGAACGGCCTTGGGCGGGGTCCAGCTGTTCGGCCGCCGCCACCACATTGCCGTTGCTGTCCACACCGCCCAGCACCAGCACGCTGCCATCGGGCAGCAGGGTCGCGCTGTGACCGCGCCGCGCCTGGAGCAGCGCGCCTGGCAGTTTTTCTTTCTTGCCGCTGGCCGCATCCAGCAGTTCGATGCCGGCGACGGCTTCCTGGTCCACGCCCTGCCCGCCCAGCAGCAGCCAGCGTCCGTCCGGCAGCTGGGTGACGCTTTGGCCCGGACGGGCCAGCGGCGCCGGCGCGGCCAGCTTCTGCAAGCCCGGACGCGGCGCGTCGGCGGCAGGATTTTGCGCCCCGGCCGGCGCGGCCAGCAGCACGGGCAACAGCAAGGCAGGCAGCCAGCGCAGGTGGCGGCTCATCACGTGACGTTCAGACATTGCGGCATTCCCTCGTACAGTCATGGTTCTGTCTCTCATGAATTCGAACGGCCGGCATCACTTCAACTGGATATCGACCTGGCCGGTGGTGGCAGCAGAAGGATTGATGAAAACGGTATAGGTTCCGGCCACGGGCAAGGCCGGCAGGTTCAGCGCCCCGGTGGTGCTGACGCTGGTGCTGGTCAAGCTGCCGCCATCGGGCTTGTAGACATAGATGCTGGCCGAGGACGCGAAAGTGCCGCCGCTAAATTGCAGCGATCCGGTCTGCCCTGCCGTACCGGCGAAGGTAAAGCGCCCATTCTGGCCGGCGCGGCTGCTGGCGAAGCGCACGGCCGCACCGCCCTGCACCAGGGTGCCCGGCACATCGGCCGACAAGCTGACCGTCACCTTCGCCGTGGCCGTGGTGGGCGGCTGCACGTGCAGGGTATAGGTGCCGCCGACCGGCAAGGCTGGCAGATCGTTGCTGTTGTTATTGCTCCAGCTGTCGCTGAACAATTGGCTGCCGTCCGGTTTCAGCACGCGGTAGTTGATGGACTGGTTGGCCGGGACGGTGGCGTGGCCGGTATAGCCCAGGCCCAGGCGCTGGCCGGCCGCGCCATCGAAGCTCAGCACCGCTTTCTGGTGCAGCTGCAGGTCGAGCGCCACCGGCGCGCCGTCGATGGCGATGGCCGCCGCGTTGTCGGCCGGCACGGCGCGCAGCTGCACATTGGCCTGGCCGACCGAAGCGCCGGCAGGGTCGATAAACACGGTATACGTTCCTGCCACCGGCAAGGCAGGGAAATCCAGTTCCGTGCTGCTGCTGGAGCTGGTCGCAACCAGGTTGCTGCCGTCCGGCTTATACACATAGATGCCGGCGCCGCCCGGGAAAGTGCCGCCGGAATACGTCAGCCACAGGTGCTGGCCGACATCGCCGCTGAAGCTGTAGCGCGCGTTCTGGCCCGGCCGCGTGCTGAGGAACTGCAACGGCGCCGCGCCCGGCGTCAGCACGCCGGCGGCATCGGCCGACAGCGTCACCGTGGCCTTCACCGCGCTGTTCAGCGCAGCGCCGTAGACGATCAGCTTATAGGCGCCGCCGACCGGCAAGGCGGGCCAATTATTGCTGTTGTTCGAGCTCCAGCTGTCGCTGAACAGCTGGGCGCCATCCGGTTTGAAGACGGTGAAGTAGACCGATTGGCTGGCCGGCACAGTGCTCAAGCCCGTGTAGCCCGCCCCTAAGCGCTGGCCCGCGTTTCCATTAAAACTCAGCACGGCGCGCTGGTGGACGGACAGATCGAGTGCAAGCGGCGTTCCATCGATGGCCAGCGCCGCCTCGAAATCGGCCGGAACGCTTTTCAACTGCACGTCGACCTTGCCCACGGTGACGCCGCTCGGGTCGAGGAAGATGCTGTACACGCCATCGGCCGGCAGCGCTGGAATATCGAAGTACGAGGTCGAATTGCTGGCCGAAGTGCTGGCCAGCGAGCTGCCGTCCGGTTTCAGTATGCTGACGCTGATGCCGGCCGTCAGCGCGCCATTCGAGAAGGTCAGCCAGTACTTCTTGCCGGCCGTGCCGTTGAAGGTGAAGCGGCCGTTCTGGCCCACGCGGCTGGTATTGAAGGTCAGCGCCGGGCCGTCGGCCTCCAGCGCGCCCGGCAAGTCGGCCGAGAGACCCACCGTCACTTTGAAGGAAGCCGCGATATTGTTGGTGTAGACGGCGATCTTGTATGCGCCGCTGACCGGCAGGATGGGCAGGTTGTTGCTATTGTTCCCGCTCCAGCTATCGCTGAACAACTGGCTGCCATCCGGCTTGTACACGGTGTAGTAGATGCTCTGGCTGGCCGGCACGGTCGCCATATTGGTGTAGCCCAGGCCTAGGCGCTGGCCCGCCACGCCGTCGAAACTCAGCATGGCGCGCTGGTGGACGGCCATATCGAGCGCCACCGGGCTTCCATCGATAGCAATCGGGATCAGCTGGTCGGCCGGCACACCTTTCAGCTGCACATCGACCTTGCCAGTGGTGATCCCGCTCGGGTCGATGAAGACCGTGTAGGTGCCCGCCACCGGCAAGGCGGGAATATCCAGATTGTTGACCGAAGTGGAGACCGAGGTCGAGACCAGCGCGCTGCCATCGGGTTTCAGCACGCCGACACTGACGCTGGACGGGAAATTACCGTTGGCCAGCGTCAGCCACAGCTTCTGCCCTGCCTCGCCGCTGAAGGTGAAGCGGCCGTTCTGCCCCACGCGCGCCGTCATGAAGGTGAGCGGCGCGGCATCGACGGTCAGCACGCCGGCGATATCGGCCGATGCCGTCAGCACCAGGCTGGCGGAAGCGGCGATATTCGATGGCGCGATGCTGATCTTGTATTCGCCCGCCACCGGTAGCACCGGCAGGTTGTTGCTATTGCTGTTGCTCCAGCTATCGCTGAACAATTGGCTGCCATCCGGCTTCAGCACGGCGTAGGTAATGCTTTGGCTGGCCGGGACGGTCGCCACATTGGTATAGCCCAGGCCCAGGCGCTGGCCCACCGCGCCGGTGAAGCTGATCACGGCTTTCTGGTGGATGGCCAGGTCAAGCGGCAGCGACGCGCCGTTGATCTCGATCGCGCCGGTCTTGTCGGCCGGGACATTCTTCAGCTGGATATCCACCTTGCCGGTGACGATGCCGCTTGGATCGACCAGAATGGTGTACGTCCCGGCCACGGGCAGCGCCGGAATATCGAAGTTCACCACGGACTTGCTGACCGAGCTCGAAGTCAGCGAGGTACCATCCGGTTTCAGCACGCTCACGTTGACGCCGGAAGCGAAACTGCCATTGGATAGCGTCACCCACAGCTTCTGGCCCACGCTGCCGGCGAAGGTGTAGCGGCCGTTCTGGCCCACACGGTCGCTATTGTGCGTGACGGTGGGGCCGTCGGCTTCCAGCGCGGCCGCGATATCGGCCGACAAGGTCAGCGTGGTTTTCAGCGAGGCGCTGACATTATTGCTGTACACGGCGATCTTGTACTCTCCGGCCACCGGCAAGGCTGGCAGATTATTGCTGTTGTTGGTGGTCCAGCTGTCGCTGGACAACTGCGTGCCGTCCGGCTTGTAGACGGTGTAGTAGATACTCTGGTTGACCGGCACCGTCGCAACGCCGGTATAGCCCAGGCCAAGGCGCTGGCCGGCCGCGCCGGTGAAGCTGATCAAAGCCTTTTGATGGACGGCCAAGTCCAGCGCCAGCGACGCGCCGTCGATCTCGATTGTTCCGGTGCGGTCGGCAGGCACGCCTTTCAGTTGGAGATCCACCTTGCCGGTGATGATGCCGGCCGGGTCGATGAAGACCGTGTAGGTGCCCGCCACCGGCAAGGCAGGAATATCCAGGTCGACCGAGGATTTGGCGACCGAACCGGAAACCAGCGAGCTGCCGTCCGGTTTCAGCACGCTCACGTTGACGCTGGAGGCGAAACTGCCGTTGGAGAAGGTCAGCCAGAATTTCTGTCCGGCCGTGCCGCTGAAGGTGTAGCGGCCATTCTGGCCGACGCGGTCGCTATTGTGCGTGACTGTGGCGCCATCGGCTTCCAGCACGCCGGCGATATCGGCCGACAGTGTCAGCGTGGTATTCAGCGCAGCGCTGATATTGTTGCTGTAGACGGCGATCTTATAGTCGCCCGTGACGGGCAAGGCTGGCAGATTATTGCTGTTGTTCGCGCTCCAGCTATCGCTGAACAACTGCGTGCCGTCCGGCTTGTAGACGGTGTAATAGATGCTCTGGTTGGCCGGCAGCGTCGAGACGCCGGTATAACCCAGGCCGAGACGCTGGCCCGCCGTGCCGCTGAAAGTGATCGCGGCCCGCTGGTGGACGGCCAGTTCCAGCGGCAGCGCCGCGCCATTGATCTCGATGGTTCCGGTCTTATCGGCCGGTACGGATTTGAGCTGGATATCGACCTTACCGACAGTCAGGCCGCTCGGGTCGATCAGCACCGTGTAGGTGCCGGCCACCGGCAAGGCCTGGATATCCAGATTGCTGACGCCCGTGCTGACCGAACTCGAATCCAGGGCGCTGCCGTCCGGTTTCAGCACGCGCACGCTGGCGCCCGAGGCGAAGGCCGCGTTGGAGAAGGTCAGCCAGAATTTCTGGCCCGCCGTGCCGCTGAAGGTATAGCGGCCGTTCTGCCCGACGCGGCTGGTGTTGAAGGTCAGCGCCGGGCCATCGGCCGCCAATTGGCCGGTCAGGTCGGAAGACGCGAGCAGCTGCAGGCTGGCGCTGGCGATGCCGCTCGGATCGACCTGCAGGGCATAGTTGCCGTTCACGGGCAGCAGCGGCAGCGTATTGCTGTTGCTATTGCTCCAGCTGTCGCTGAACAGCTGCGTGCCATCCGGATTGAAGACGCGGTAGTAGATGCTCTGGCTGGCCGGCACCGTCGCCACATTCAGGTAGCCCAGGCCAATGCCCTGCCCCGCGCGGCCGCTGAAGGTGTAGCGGCCGTTCTGGCCCGGCGTCAGCGTTACCGGCAGCGCGTCGCCGTCCAGCACCAGCGTGCCGCGCGCTTCGGGTTTCAGTTGCAGATCGATCCTGCCCTTGTCGGTGGCGCCAGGGCTGAGGATGAGCGTATAGGTGCCGCCAGCCGGCAGCGCCGGCAAATCGACGGCGCTGGCCGCGCTCAAGCCGGCCGAATGGAAGCTTGCGCCGTCGTTGCGGTAGGCCGTGATATTCACACTGCTGGCGAAATTGCCGCCGGAGGACACCAGGGTAAGCAGATCGCGCGGCGTGCCGTCGAACAGCAGCAAGGCTTTCTTGCCCGGATTGACGATGTTCACGGGCTGCGGCGGCGCGCCCACTTGCAGGCGGCCGGTGTATTCGATGTCGGCCACGTTCACGCCGGTCGGCACGGCATAGAAGTCGTCGCTGCTGATTCCCCGCCCATTCGCCGTGGTCACGGCTATCTTGCCCGAAGCGCCCGCGCCGGGCGCCGTGGCCACCAGCTTGTCCACGGCGGCGCTGCTGACATTGCCCAGCATATTGCCGAAGCTGGCCTTGTTGCCGGCGCGGTCGGCGGCGAAATTGCTGCCGTTGATGGTCACGGCCGTGCCGCGCGTGCCGATGTTGGGCGTGAAGGAAGTGATGACGGGCGCCAGCTGGTTGCCGATCTTGAAGTCCTGCACGCTGCTGACCGCGCCGTTGGCGTTGCTGACGCTGATCTTGCCGCTGGTGGCGCCGGCCGGCACCGTCACGGACAATTCGGTCTTGCTGGCGCTGACTACCTGGGCCTGGGCGCCGTTGAAGCGCACCGTGTTGGCGGCCGGGCTGGGATCGAAGCCGCTGCCGTAAATCCGCACCGCGATGCCGGCGCCGCCCGAATTGGGCGAGAACTCGGTGATGGCCAGCGTGGCTTCGCTCAGTTTTTTGACGCTGGCGATATTGCCCACCGCGTCGTAGCGGTATTCGACGCTGGCGCCGTCGGGGGCGACAACCTGCACCAGCCGTCCGGTTTCGTCATAAACGTAGCGGACCTCGCCGGCCGCCGCCATGCCGCCGGCCGCGCAGATGGCCAGCGCCGCCAGCAAGGTGCGCATCGTTCTTTGCGCGCTGAAAAGGACACCACTCCAATCCGATCGAAACCGCATTGCCGCCACCCCTTCGCAATAAAACTGGCCAAAAACCAATCAACGGGAAAAATAGGGCAATTTCCCCAGGGAAATTATGAACTTGACATAGCTTTGCATGGACTTCGCGGCACGATCAAGCGAAAACTTGTTACAGAGCCAACTGCATGGTAAACGCACAACATTACGAAAAAAACATAGTTTTCGTGAGAAATGGAGAGCATGTTTTACGCCAAGCTGGTGTAGAAACACTGTTGAGCTGCATCCGAGAGCGGCGGGAACGAGGGAGAAATGCAGCAAAAGATCTGGCACCGTCTGCGCCGCAACTTGCGCATGCTAAGCCTCGCTGGCCTCGTGGCCGCCGGCAGCGCCATGCCGGCCCTGCTGGCCGGCGAGGGCGGCACGCATCCGAGCGGCCTGCCGCCCTTGTCCGCGGCAAGCTCCGACAATCCGGCCCGCATCGCGCTCGGCAAGACCCTGTTCTACGACAAGCGCCTGAGCGGCAATGGACAGATCAGCTGCGCCAGCTGCCACCAGCCCGAACGCGCTTTCAGCGATGGCGAGGCGCTGGCCAAGGGCATCGGCGGCAGGAACGGCACGCGCAATGCGCCGAGCCTTCTGAACGCCGCCTACAACGCCAGCCAGTTCTGGGAAGGACGCCAGCCCACGCTGGAAGCGCAGGCGCTCGATCCCTTTACCAATGCGCGCGAGCACGGGCTGGCCAGCGAGGACGCCCTGCTGGCCATCGTGCGCGCCGATCCAGCCTACCTGGCCCAGTTCCGCCTGGCCTTCGGCGCCGCGCCGCAGTCCATCACGGCCGGGCAGATCGGACAGGCCATCGCCAGTTTCGAACGCACCCTGATCGCCGGCAATTCGCCCTTCGACCGCTACTACTATCGCGGCGAGCAGGCCGCGCTGAACGCGTCGGCGCGGCGCGGCCTGGCCTTGTTCCAGGGCGCGGCCAAATGCACCAGTTGCCACCGCATCGAGCGCGATAGCGCGCTATTCAGCGACGATGATTTCCATAGCCTGAGCGTGGGCTTGCAGCGCATCGCGCCGCAACTGCCGGCGCTGACCACGCGCCTGGTGCGCCTGCGCGCCCAAGCCGAAAAACTGGGCGACCATGTGTTGAGCGAGGAAGATGTGGCGGAGCTGGGCCGTTTTGCGCTGACGCTGAAACCGGCCGACATCGGCAAGTTCCGCACGCCCAGCCTGCGCAATGTGGCCCTGACCGCGCCGTATATGCACGACGGCAGCGTCGCCACGCTGGAAGAAGCGGTCGAACTGGAGATTTATTACCGCAGCGCGGAAGCCGGCTATCCCCTGATCCTGACTCCGGCGGAGAAACAGGATCTGGTGGCATTCCTCAAGGCCTTGAACAGCCCCGAGGCCAGCCGGCCGCCCGCGCACTGGCGCTAAGCCAGGGGGCTTATGCCGCCAGCGCGGCGGCCGGGCCGAAGAACTCGTAATGCGTCTGGTTTTCCGGCACGCCCAGCTCGCGCAGCGACTTCTTCACCACCTGCATGAAGGGCAGCGGGCCAAGGAAGTAGGCGTCGATGTCGCGCGTTTCCGGCAGCCAGGCGGCCAGGCGTTCGCTGTCCAGCAGGCCGACGGCGTCCGGCCGGGCGTGGCCGTCGCGCGCTTCGGCGTAGCAGTAATAGCGGCGCAGCTGCGGATACTCTTCGGCCAGCTGGTCCACCGCATCGCGGAAGGCGTGCACGCCGCCATGGCGCGCGGCGTGGATGAAGTGGACTTCGCGGCCGCTGCGCAGAGCGCTGGTCAGCATGGCCAGGGTCGGCGTGATGCCGACGCCGCCGCTGATCAGGGCCAACGGTCTTTCGCCGCTGCGCAGGGTGAAGGCGCCCGAGGGCGGGAACAGGTCCAGCACGTCGCCCGGCTGCAGCTGCCCATGCAGCCATTCCGACACCTTGCCGCCCGGCTCGCGCTTGACGCTGATGCGGTAGTCCACGCCATTGCTCTCGGCCGACAGCGAATATTGGCGGCGCATTTCGGCGCCATCGATTTCCACGCGCAGGCCGATGTACTGGCCCGGCTCGAAATGCAGCACCGGCTTGCCATCGGCGGGCTTCAGCAGGAAGGAGGTGATTTCCTCGCTTTCGCAAGTGCGCTCGGCCAGGATGAAGGTGCGCGCGCCGCTCCAGCCGCCCGGCGCGGCTGCCTTGTCCTCGTAGCTGCGGCCCTCCGCGTCGATCAGGATGGCGGCCAACTGGCCGTAGGCGGCGGCCCAGGCGCTCAACACCTCGTCCGTCGCCACCTGCGGGCCCAGCACTTCGCTGATGGCTTTCAGCAGGCTGGCGCCCACCATCGGGTAATGCTCCTGGTGGATTTGCAGCGCCACGTGCTTGTTGACGATGGTGGCGACCAGCGGCCCCAGTGCTTCCAGCTTCTCGATATGGCGGGCATACATCAGCACCGCGCCAGCCAGCGCGCGCTGCTGGTTGCCGCTGTGCTGGTGCGACTGGTTGAACAGCGGCGCGACCTGCGGGAAATCGCGGAACAGCACCTGGTAGAAATGGCGGGTCAGGGCTTCGCCACCCTCTTCCAGAATCGGCACGGTGGCGGAAATGATGGCTTTTTGTTCATTGGACAGCATGGTTAATCGCTCCTTTTTTAAACATGCATTTATTGTGCATGTTTTAAACCAGTGGCGTCAAGCGCTGTTTCAACCGGACGCAAGGCGGCCGGGCCTCAGGCGGCCTTGTCGCCGGTCTTCTTGTCCTTGCCGATGAACTTGACCGGCTGCGCCTTGCCGGCGCCGCGCGGCTTGGGCAGCAGGTCGGCCAGGGTGACGCCATCCAGCACCTGCAGGAAGGATTCGGTGGCCTGCCCCAGCTTGAATTTCAGGAAGCAGGCGCCGTCCAGGGTGCAGCTATTGTGGTCGCCGTCGAAGCACTCGGCGATGAAAAAATCGGTTTCGCTGTCGCGCACCACTTCGCCGATATTGATCTCTTCCGGCTCGCGGTTCAGGCGCAGGCCGCCATTGCGGCCGCGCACCGTTTCCACCAGGCCCGCCACCCCGAGCTGGTGAATCACCTTGGTCAGGTGGTTTTTCGAAATGGCGTGCAGGTCGGCGATGTCCTGGATCGTCACCAGACGGTCCCGGTTCATGGCCAGGAACATCAGGGAGCGCAGCGTGTAATCGGTAAAAGTAGTGAGTCGCATGTGAAGGCGTGATGCATGCCAAATCCGGCATTGTAAGTATATGTTAAACCATTCCGGCCGCCGCAGGTTAGCTCTTACAATCTTGCTAAAATAGCGCTCTTTGCCAAACAAGAAACAGCATGAAAATACTGCTCGTCGAGGACGATCTGGGGCTGGGCAACGGCATCCGCAACGCGCTGGCGGAACAGGACATGGATATTGTCTGGGTACGCTCGCGGCAGGACGCCCGCCAGCAGTTGGCCGCCCACGGTTTCGGCCTGCTGCTGCTCGACCTGGCCCTGCCCGACGGCGACGGCCTTGGCCTGTTGCGCGAACTGCGCGGCGCGCAGAATACGTTGCCGGTGCTGATCCTGACCGCGCGCGACGCCCTGCACGACCGCCTGGTCGGCCTCGATAGCGGCGCCGACGATTATCTGGTCAAGCCCTTTGCGCTGGCCGAGCTGCAATCGCGCATCCGCGCGCTGGCGCGCCGCAGCTATGGCGCGAGCAGCGATAGCCTGACCCTGCGCGGCCTGCATATCAATCTGTCCTCGCATCGCGTGACGATGGAGGGCAAGGATCTGGACCTGTCGCGCAGCGAGTACGTGCTGCTGGCGGTGCTGGCCCGTCGCTGCGACCGCGTGCTCACGCGCAGCACGCTGGAGCAGGAGCTGCACCAAGCCGGTTCGGCCAGCGACAGCAATGTGCTGGACGTGCATATCTCGAATCTGCGGCGCAAGCTGGGCAGCGGCTTTATCCGCACCGTGCGCGGCATCGGCTATGTGGTGGACCGCGAACCGCTGCCAGCCTCCGGGCAGAGGCCCGCGTGAAAACGCGCTGGCGCCGCCTGTGGCAGCCTTCGCTGGCGCGGCGCATGTTGCTGGCGCAACTGGGATTGCTCTCCCTTCTCTGGCTGGCGCTGTGCGGCTACGCCATTTACGACACCGTGCGCCAGAACGAAGACCTGGGCTTCGACCAGCGCTACGAACTGGCGCTGGCGGCGGCGCGCAACCTGTCCGGCGATCCGGCGCGCCAGCGCGATATGCTGCAGCATATCGACCGCATCAACCGTGGCGATGGCGTGCAGGAAGCCAATCCAAGCTGGCAGTTGCTGATGGAAGTCTGGCAGGACGGGCGCATGGTGTACGCCTCGCCGGAGCTGAATCAGCCCATCCGCGGCGCCCGGCTTGGCGTGACGCAGCAGGTGCAGACCGGCCAGCGCAAATGGCTGGCGCGCACCCTTGCCTCGCCGGATGGCCGTTTCGTGGTCACGCTGGCGCAGCCGGCCGACCTGACCGGCATCTATCTCTCCCATAGCGGCTTCCTGCTGCTGCCATTGCTGGTCTGCCTGCCCTTCATGCTGCTGCCGGCCTGGATTTCGGTGCGGCTGGCGCTGCGGCCCTGGCGCAGGGTCAGCGCCGAAATCGCCGAACGCGGGCCACACGACCTGGCGCCGCTGGACTACCGGCCGCCGCACCGCGAGCTGCATCCGCTGGTGGACAATATCAACCGTCTGCTGGGTCGCGTGCGCGAGAGCGCGCGCCGCGAACGCGATTTCATCGCCGACGCGGCGCATGAAATCCGCACGCCGCTGGCCGCCATGCAGGTGAATATCGAAGCCGCCATCCAGCGCACGCCGGACACGCATCTGCGCGCCCTGCTCGACGGCAGCCTGCTGGGCGTGCAGCGCGCCAGCCATCTGGTGCACCAGCTGCTCGCCCTGATGCGCAGCGAAGCCGGCGGCGGCGCCCGGCCGCAACATTCCCTGCCCTTGCACACGCTGCTGCAGGAATGCTGCGCCATGCTGGCGCCGCTGGCCTGCCAGCGCGGCGTCGAACTGGAACTGCAGGCCGATGGCGATGCGATCATCAGCGGCGATACCGAGGGCATGCTCTCGCTGTTCGAAAACCTCATCAACAACGCCATCAAATACAGCCCGGATGGCGGCCTGGTGCGCATCGCCGTGCAAAGCGATGGCGGCCAGGCCGTCATCACCGTCAGCGATGAAGGACCGGGCGTAGCGCCGGAACTCTATGAACGCCTGTGCGAACGCTTCTTCCGCGTGCCCGGCCAGCGCCAGGGCGGCAGCGGCCTGGGACTGGCCATCGTCGCGGTCACCGTGGCCCGCCATGAGGGCCGCCTGCGCTTCGGCCCCGCCAACGGCGGTGGCCTGCAAGTGACGACCACGCTGCCGCTGGCGGCTTAAACCCGGCGTCTACTTCACGGCGCGGGCGAAGAACAGCCGGGTTTTCTCACGCACCAGGCGCAGCGCGTCCTCGCCCCGAACCGAAAAGAACATCTCTGGGTCCAGCCCCTTCTTGACGGGATTATTACGGTTGTACTGCTCCACATAGAATTTCACGTCGGAGAAGTCGCCATGGCCGAAACCAGCCAAGACCTCGGAGCTGCCCACATTCCTTTGCAGCTTCATGATGGCGAGATAGCTCGGGTCCGCCGGTGCGGGCATTGGTGCGCGGAGCAGTCGGGCCAAGATCAAAATCCATGCCTTGCATCGTTTCCTTGCTCGCATACTCGGCGCGCGGCTGACTGCTGCCGACGGCAACCGGATACCAGATTTTCAGTTCCACCTCGCGCCGGTCCTGCGGATTGCTGGAATAGGTGTCGCCGCGCCGCGGATCGCTCAACGCAAAACCGGCTTTGGCGACGCAGCGCCCGCCGGTCGGTTCCAGCATCCGGTAGGTTTCGCTGGATGCGGCAGGCAGGCCGCATAGGCTGGCGTAGCTGAGCTCCGGCGGCAGGGTTTCCATAACGCCCGCTATCGCTGCTGCCGCCGCAGCCGGCCAGCGCGGCCAGCAGCAGGGCCGCAAACAGCGGCTTGTTGGTCAAAAAGGTCTTCATGGCGCTCTCTTTCATGGCGAGGCAAGACGCGCCGGCCCCCATGGCAGGCAAGCTTGCCTCACCCTTCAGCGTAAAAACCGGCCGCCACGCCAGATAAAGATTGGATGAAGCTTTCTTGAACGTTGTTTTAAGTTCTCCGCCCTTGCCGGCGCGCGCCACTGCGGCCTGACTCCTGCCGCCATTTCTTTGGCTCCTGGGGCCAATGCGTAACGGTCTGACAAGCTTCTGTTTCGAATTAATATCGATTCACAGACGTGTTGTCGCATTGTTATCAACCGATATAAATAGAAGACTGGGACGCCCATGGAAAGCGCGATACAGCAAACGGCACTCGATGTGCAAGCCACCCTGGCCGGCAAACAGGTTTTCCTGACCGGCGCCACCGGCTTTCTCGCCAAGGTCGTGCTGGAAAAGCTGATACGCGCCGTACCCGACATCGGCGGCATCACCCTGCTGATCCGCGCCGGCCGCGACGACACCGGCGCGCGCGCCCGCTTCCAGCTGGAGATCGCCACCTCCTCGGTATTCGACAAGCTGCGCGCCGAGCGCCCGCGTTTTCTGGAGACCTTTTTCGCCGAGAAGATCCACTGCATCACGGGCGAAATCACGGAACCGGCCTTTGGGCTGCCGCTGGCGCGCTTTGCCGAACTGGCGCGCAATACCGACCTGATTATCAACGCCGCCGCCAGCGTGAACTTCCGCGAGGCGCTGGACGAAGCCCTGGCCATCAATGCCCACAGCGTGCAGAATGTTGCGGCGCTGGCGCGCACGGCCAACGCGCCGCTGGTGCAGGTTTCCACCTGCTATGTGAACGGCTTTAACAAAGGCGAGATGCGCGAAGAGATGGTGCACCCGGCGCGCGCCGCCATCGCCCGCCACCGCCAAGGCTACTACGACCTGGGCGGCCTGCTGGCGCATCTGCAGCGCCGCATCGACCAAGCACGCAAGAGCGGCGCCGAACCGGCCGAACTGGCGCGCCGCCTGACCGCCATCGGCATCGAGGAAGCCAATTACTTCGGCTGGAACGACACCTATACCTTCACCAAGTGGATGGGCGAGCAGTTGGCCGCCGAAGCCATGCACGGCCGCGCGCTGAGCATCGTGCGCCCCTCCATCATCGAAAGCACCTTGCAGGAACCGGCCGCCGGCTGGATCGAGGGCGTGAAGGTGGCCGACGCCATCATCCTTGCCTACGCGCGCGGCAAGACCAGCTTTTTCCCAGCCAAACCGGAAGAAATCGTCGACATCATCCCGGCCGACCTGGTGGCCAACAGCATCGTGCTGGCCGGCGTGGAGGCGCTCAGCGACGCGCCGGCCCACCGCATCTACCAGGCCTGCTCCGGTTCCGGCAATCCGGTCCGGCTGGGCAAAGTGATCGAGCTGATACAGAACGAATCGCGGCGCAACTGGCGCAACTACGAACGCCTGTTCTTCAAGGCGCCGCGCCACCGCTTCCGCGTGGTGGGCCGTCCCGTCTTCCTGCTGATGCTGCGCGCCATGGCGGCTGGACTGGCCCTGCGCAGCGGCTTGCGTCAACTGCTCGGCCTGGGCGAATCGCCCGCCCTGGAAGCGCTGCGCACCACGCAGACCTTGGCCCAGACCTTCTCCTTCTATACCGCACCGCAGTACCGCTTCCACAACGACGGCCTGCTGGCGCTGTCGCAGCGTTTCAGCGCGCAGGATGAACTGGACTTCCCGGTCGACCCGCGCCTGATCGACTGGCGCGATTACCTGTGCCGTATCCATATGGGCGGCTTGAACCGCTACGCCCTGCGCGCCCGCCCCGCCGGCCAGCGCCCGCCGCCGGGCGAAAAGCATGCGATGACGCGGCGCGACTATGCCTGGCACCGCATGGATACGGAAAAGAACCTGATGGTCATCAACAGCATTCTGCTGTTCGAAGGCCCGGTCGATATGCAGCGCCTGACGGCCACCATCGCCTACCGCCTGCCCAACTATCCGCGCTTCACACAGAAGGTGAAACGCCGCCTCGGACTGGCGCAATGGGTGGAGGACGAGCATTTCGACATCCACCAGCATATCCGCCTGGAACGCACGGAGAAGGAAGTCGGCCTGGCCGAACTGCAAAGCCGCATGACCGAGCTGGCGCACCAGCCGCTGGAAGAGGACCGCCCGCTGTGGCATATGACGGTGATCGACCAGGCTGGCGGTGGTCATGCCATCGTCTTCCGCGTCCACCACTGCATCACCGACGGCCTGGGACTGGTGCATGTGCTGAACCACCTGACCGACGACAACGGCCTGCACGGCAAGACGCCTTCCCTGGTCGGCCACCCGCACCGCGCGCTCGAAGCCGAGGGCGCGTATGCTCCCACGCTGGCGCGCGCCAAGTCCAGCCTGAAGATCGCCGCCCATATCGGCCGCCTCGGCATGCTCTGGCCCGATCTGCGCACCCGCCTCAAGGCGCCGCTCAGCGGCCGAAAACAGCTGGTCTGGCTGCCGCCGCTGGATCTGCGGGAAGTACGCATCGCCTCCAAGCGCATGGGCGCCACGCTGAACGATATCTGGGTGGCCGCCGTTTCCGGCGCGCTGCGCCAATATCTGCAAGAGCGCGGCCAGGACGCCGACAGCCGCGCCCTGCGCGCCGCCGTCACTTTCAATCTGCGCGAAAAGGCCAACGCCTTCCAGCTGGGGAACGAGTTCGGCCTGGTCGCCGTCGACCTGCCCACCGATCTGGATGATCCTTGCGAACGTCTGCGCCGCGCCAGCGCGCGCATGACGGCCATCAAGCGTTCGCACCAGCCACGCGCCACCATGGCCTTCCTTTCGCTGGCGGGCTGCCTGCCCACTGCCTTGCAGCACTTCGCCCTGAACCTGTTCACGTCCAAAGGCTCGGTGGTGCTGACCAATATCGAAGGCCCGGGCAGCCGGCGCTATCTGGCCGGCTCGCGCATGACGGACCTGATTTGCTGGGTGCCGCAGGCGGGACGCATCGGCGTCGGCCTGGCTTTCATCTCCTACGCCGGACAAATCCAGCTGGCCCTGTTCGTCGACACGCAGTTGGTGCCCGATCCGGAGCGCCTGATGGAACTCACCCGGCAAGCCTTCGCCGAGCTCGATCTGGCGACGCGCGACGCGGTGGAGGACGAGGAAGGCATCGGCACGCCACTGGCATCGGCTGGTTAAAGCGCCGCCTGCGCTAAAGACAACAGGTCCGTCCGCCTGCGCGCACCGCAGATTTGCCGCGCTTGCCTATGACGGGGAAAATGCGCTAGGCTGGTTGTGATGCGTATCCCTCCACAGCCAGCCGGGGTAAGCCGTGCCCACATTGCACTCCGCCGATCCGCAGCAACTCCGCTCGTGGCTGTTCGCCTCCGCCAGCCAAGACGCCCTCGCCTTTCGTTCCCTGTATGACGCCACCGCGCCGAAACTATTCGGCTTCGCCTTGCGCATATTGCGCAAGCGGGAGCTGGCCGAAGAAGCCTTACAGGACAGTTTCGTCACGATCTGGCACGCGGCGGGCAGCTACCAGTCCCACCTTGCCGCGCCGATGACGTGGATGTCCACCATCGTCCGCAACAAGGCGCTGGACATTCTGCGCCGCCTGGACGAAGCGGTGGAGATCGACGCCAGCCAGTTCGATGGCGAAGTAATGCAAGCCATGCAGGACCAAGACGCCAAGCCCGACGATGCTCTGCAGCTGAGCGACGAGGCGCGCAGCCTGGCCCGCTGCCTCGCCATGCTGGAGGCGCGCCAGCGCCAGGCCATTGGCATGGCCTTCTTTCATGAGCTGTCGCACAGCGAGGTGGCGCAGCAATTGACGCTGCCGGCCGGCACCGTCAAAACCTGGATCAGGCGCGGACTGGAGAAGCTGAAAACCTGTCTGGCGCACCGGGAGCGGCCATGAATATCCGCCACAACGCGGCCCTGCGCGAGCGCCTGGCCGCCGAGTATGTGCTCGGCTCCCTGCGCGGCGGCGCGCGCCGCCGCCTCGAAAGCTGGATGCATGAGGATGCGGCTTTGCGGCGCAGCGTCGCCGAATGGCAGGACAGGCTGGCGCCCATGACCGAGTTCGCCGCTCCCGCAACGCCGCGGCCCCGCGTCTGGGAAGCCATCGAAAACCGTCTGCAACTGCCTCGCCCTATCAAGCCATGGCAGTTCTGGCGCCGCGACCGGGCCGCCATGTGGCGCTCTCTCAGCCTCGCATCGGGCGCGCTGGCAACGCTGCTGGCCATCCTGCTGCTCATCGGCCAGCCCGAACCGGTGCATATCGACCATATTGCCACCTTGGGCGACGACCAGGCGCAAACCGTGCTGCTGCTGACGGGCGACAGCCGCCGCCGCACCATGGATGTGCGCGTGGTGAGCCGGCTTTCCATCGCCAGCGGGAAGACCCTGCAGCTCTGGGCCGTACCGAGCCAAGGCGCGCCGCGTTCCCTCGGCCTCCTGTCCGGCGCGCATGGCGCCCGGCTGGCAATGAATGAACGCGCCACCGGCAGCGATGTGGCCATGCTCGCGGTCAGTCTCGAACCCCAGGGCGGCTCGCCCGACCCGAACGGTCCGAGCGGACCGATTCTGTACAAAGGCCGTTGGCTGCGGCTGCTGTAGCCCCGCCGGCTTAAAAGCGGCGCGTCAGCGTCAAGCGGAAGGAGCGCGGCTCGACCGGATGGTATTGATTGGCCTTGCCGTCGCCGCTATGCTGGGTAACGATCACGCCGGACACAAATTCCAGCAGTTCGCCGGTACGCAAGGCCGGGCGCTTTTCGATCAGCGCGGCGCGTACCGAACCTTCGCTCGCCGCGTCCGAATTGCCTATGGACTGGTTGTAGTGGCCGACCACCTGCACCACCAGCGGCGTTTCATCGGCGCGAACCGCGCCGATGCAGACGCCTGCCGCCGCCATGCCGCAGGCGCGAACGATTGAAGCATTCATGGCTCACCTCAAATACCAGCCAATTGCATGTCGAGAGAACGCTCCAGCAGCCAGACACTGGCCAGCAGCGCAATGGCGGCGGAACCGCCACGGAGCAACGCCCGCTGATAGAACCAGGTGGCGCGCAAGACATAGGTCAAGGGCAGGAAGAGCGCGACAATCGCCAACTGACCCAGCTCCACGCCAAGATTGAAGCCGGCCAGCGACAGAAGCGTCGAACCGGCCGGCAAGCCGAGCCCCGCCAGCACGCCGGCAAAGCCAAAGCCGTGGACCAGGCCAAAACCGAAAGCGGCCATCCAGCGCTTGCGCAGCATGAAGGGGACGAGATTGTTCAATGCCGCCACGATGACTGACGCCGCGATCGCCGCCTCCACCAGGCGCGATGGCAGCGCCAGCAGCTCCAGTGCGGAAATGCTCAGCGTGATCGAATGCGCCAGGGTGAAGGCGGTGACGATCTTGCATACGTCAATGGTGGCGGCGGACAGGCTATCGGCCTGCCGCCAGCCATGTTCACGCCAGACCAGAACCGCTGGCAACAACAGGGAGAGCAGGAACAAAATATGGTCGAAACCCGCCCAGATGTGCTGAACGCCCAAGCGGGCGTACTCCAGGAAGGCGTGCCAACGCGCTGTACCGCCGTTCGCTTGCACTGTCTGCTGCGGGCGATCGCCGCCCAGAATCGCAGTCTGCACGCTCTCGCCCAGCCGGATGCGCAGCAAGCCCCTGTGCTGCGCATCGGTATCGGAAAACAGGCGGTAGCTCAGCTTCAACTGCGCCGGCACGGCGGCGCATTCGCCATGAAGGCGCAGCACGGCATAAGAACCGTCGGTATGGCGGTCGATCAGCAACTCGCCGGCGCCGATCTGGCACATGCCCGAAGCGTGGCCCGGCGCGGCGCCGGTGGAGATGTCCAGCCGCGACAGGGCGTATGCCGCAATCCGGCCATGATGGCTGCGCACCTCGCCCCAGGTCAGGCGGCCATCGCCATCGCTGTCCAGGCCGAGAACAAAGTCCAGATCGCGCAGGGCGATATCCCACTGCCCTTCGATCTGCCTACCTTTCAGCTCAAGACTCAAGTAGCTGTCGCTGGGTTTGTGGGCGAAGGCTGCGGACACCGGCAACATCAGCAGCGAGATCAGCAGCAGATTTTTCAGGCGGCGCATCATGAGGCCCTCCGCATCCCCGATTCCAGCTTGCCGAGCAGCAGGGCGAGTACACGGTCTTCCATTCCCACGGCCCTGATCCAGCGCATGGCGGGCATGGCGGCTTGCGCGTCGCCCGCTGCCAGCGCCGCTTCCAGCAAAATACGCGCGTCCGCCACTTCCTTCTGTACCTGCCAATTGGCCAACGCCAGGCGCAGGGCTGTTTTGCTGTCGCCGCGCAGATGCAATGCATAGCGCGCCTCTTCCCGCAGATGAACGGTGTCGCCGCGCATGGCGGCGGCCTGAAAACGCAGCTGCAATTCCTGGTTGGCGGCGGCCAGCGCGGTCTTATCCTCGCCGGACTGACGCAGCGCCAGCGCATGGCGCAGCAACAGCGCGTCGTTGCGGCCATGCGCGCGCAGCAGGCCGACAACCTCGCCCGGCCGCTCCTGATCGAGCAGAAAGTCCGCGTAAGCACCGAGCAGATAGCCGTCGCGCGAGTCCGCCGCCAGCGCGCTGCGGAAACTTTGCTCCGCCAAGGCGGCGTCGCCGCGCCGCGCCGCCATCTCGGCCAGCAGGGTTTGCGCCCAGACGCGCAATCCGGCGGCTTCGTCCGGATAGTGCGCCAACACCGCGCGCAGCAGCAGTTCGCTGCGCGCCAGATTACCGCTCAAGCTGCCGGCATTGGCGATGCAGGCGGCGCCGGCCAGGGGGCTGGCCAGCCGCGACAGCCTGGCGCAAGCGGCCTTGGCTTCGGCGTATTGGCCCAGGACCACATGCACGCTCGCGCGTGTCAGCCAGGCTTGCGCATCGCCGGGATTCTGCTGCGTCAGCGCCGCCAGTTCGGCCTGGGCCTCGGCAAACCGATGGCTGTTTTGCAGCAGCGTAGCCCGCAGCAAACGCACCTCAGCCGGTGGCGACGCCTGGTTCCACCAGGGTTGCAGCGCCGCCTGCGCCTGGCCGAAGTAGCGCGGGTCGCCTTCGCGCCGCCCTGCTTCGATATAGCGCCGCGCCAGGGTCGCGGCAAGCGGCAACTGGTGCGGCGCGGCGTTCAGCGCGGTCCGCATGCGCCGCAACTCCCGCTCCAGCTCATCGGCGCTGCGCGGCAGGATCTCCAGCACTTCCGCGTTATCACGCGGTATGCGGGGACTGGCATCCGCCCGCGCTGGCCAAGCCACCCAGGCCAGCCAGGCCGCAATGAAGATAGCAATGGCTTGCATGATTCCCCTCCTTAAGCTTGAGCGCCATGGACGATTGGACCGGCCCGTCCATGGCGGTAAACGCTTTACAGCGGCACGGGTTCCGCATCTTCCGGCGAGGTGGCGGCCAGCGCGTCCAGGTCGACCGGCTCGCTCTCTTCGTCGCTCGCGCCAGTCCTGGTCTGCACCAGCGACAGGAAAACATCGGCCGCGACAACGGGCGGTGCGGGCGGATCGGACGGCGCGGCCATGCCGCCATGGCCGCCGCCACCGCCACAGGCGCTCAGCAGCAAGGCGGCGCTCAGGATCAGTCTTCTCATGATCGTCTCCTTAATTCTGGGGCGAGCCGGGAAGCGGCGTCTTCAGATACGGGAAGGCGGCGGTAAAGAAGCTGTCGTCCAGATACGCGCCATCGGTAAAGCGGATGGCGCCAGCCGGCGCGTCGGCTGGGGTGCAACCCAGGTTCAGCGTGCATAGCTTGCCCATGGCGACACGCAATTCGATGTCCACCACATCGTCGCCGGGGCGGCGGCCATTCGGAAAGCCGGCGTTATCGCCATCGATCACGCCCAGGCGTTTCTGCGCGCCCATCGGCGCCGGCGCAATCGCCGTATTCAGGCGCAGCATCTCGGACGCCTTCACGTTCAGGGGCTGGTTCAAGCCCTTCACCCCGGTCAGGAAGGTCGCCACCAGGTCGTTGCGGGGGAAATTGACGGGGGCTTTGGCGCCGACGTTGCCGAACAAGACCTCGACCAGGGCCGGCAGCGTGGGATTCGTCACATAGGTGGCAAACTGCCCATCGGCGGCCGGCTTGCTGTGATTGAAGCGGTCCTTATCCTTCAAACCGATCACCAGTTCGTTCACCAGCGGCATGCCGAGGCGCGACACCTGGGTCCAGGCGCCCCCCTCCTTCGACGCGCCGGCGCCATTGCCTGGCACGGGATTCAGCAGCCGCCCCTGGCGCAGGCTGGCCGTGGTCCAGCCGCCGATCACGGGATCGCTCGAACCCGGCGCGGTCAGGCAGGCGGCGGCCACCTCCAGCGCGATGGTGGTGATGTTTTTGTCGGCCAGATCGTCGCGCGCATTCTTCTCCGCGTTGGGCAGGAACTCCACCGCCGGCGCCTTGTAGTTGATCAGGTCAAAAGTTTCGCCCAGGTTGACGGCGAAGGAATCCTTGCGCTGGCCGACGAATAGGCGGCCCGGCGTTTCGCAGCCGGGAATTTTCACGTTGTAGATATGGCGTCCCGCATAGCCCGCATAGTCGGGAATGGCCTTGTTGCCGATATTGTCCACCGGTTTATCGAACACCGCGCTGCCGTTGGCGGCGTTGCTGAGCGCCGCGCGCGAACCGCCGCGCCGGTCGCCGCGCGCCACCGTCACGGAATAGGTTTCGCGCACGTTCAGGCCCGCCGGGTTCACATCGTTGATCGGGCCGCCGTTGATGATCAGGGGTATCGGCACTTTCTTGTCGCCGACCGCGAACTGCGCATTTTTCACCGTATTCGTGAAGCGGAACTCGAAGCTGATGTCCTCCTTCGCATCGCCGTTGTTATCGATATGGATTTCATAGAGCGCATCCGGATCGAGCTGGAAGTAGTTCGGACCGCCGTAGGCGTCCTGCAAGGGAAGGTAGTTCGCAATCAGCGTCACGAACTTTTCGCGGCCCGGCTCATAGCTGCGGAACATGTAAAAGTCCGTGGCGTCGGCCTTGGGAATGCGGGCAATGAAGGGAGCTTCGCGGTGGCTGGACGCCAGGACCGGCGCCGCCAACAAACTGGCCAACATGCCGGCCGCCAGTGCGGCCCGCAACGGGCACTTGATGATATTGTCCATCTGATCCTCCTGCTTGTTTGAACGGGAAGGTGTTGCCCTTCCTTATACGCAGCGGAGACGCGGATGGATTCAAATTTTTTCCTATGCAGGCCTTCGGCAATGCTGATGTTTTAGCAATACATGCTTATAATCGTCAACCTATGAATATCCACCCCTCACGCCTGAAACCCGCTCTGTTGGCCCTGTTCGCCGGCTTGGGCTGTTCCATGGCGGTGGCGCAGCCGATGCCCACCATCACGGTGGCGTGGCGCCTGAAACCACCCTACCACTACGCGGAGAACGGTGAGCTGAAAGGCTTGCTGCTGCTGCGCGCGCAAGCCATCTTCACCGAGGCGGGCATTGCGACGCGCTTCGTGAATGAGCCGCAGCGGCGCATCTGGAACAATCTGGCGCATGGCGAGCCGAATTACTGTTCGGTGAGCTGGTATCGCCTGCCCGAGCGCGAGGCCGTGGCGCAGTTCAGCCAACCCTTCCACATGGACCAGACCCATATCGTGCTGACCTCTACGCGCAACCTGGACGAGGTCAAGGCGCACGCCACCCTGCCCGAACTGCTGGCCAATAAGGAGCTGACGCTGGGCGTGATCGACGGCGTGTCCTACGGCCCGGAACTGGACGGCATGATGGCGCGCAGCGCCAACCAGATCATGCGGCGCACCGTGGACACGCCCTCGATGCTGCGCATGCTGGCCGCCGGCCGCGCCACTTATGTGATTGTGGATCGCGCCGACTGGGCCTTCTTCAGGGAGCGCGATCCGCTGGCGCAGACCCTGTCCATGCTGGAATATCCCGATATGCCGGCCGGCCTGCCGCGCCACATCGTTTGCAGCAGCAATGTGCCGGAAGGTTTGATGGAGAAATTGAACCGCGCCATCGCCAATACGCCTGGCGCGCCAGGTCCGTCCAGCGGCGCGGGAACGCCGCGCAGACGGCGCGGCGAGGGATTCAGGAACGGCCAGGGACGGCCCATGTCGCCGTGGCGGACCTCGGCAGCCGAAGGGCCGAGAGGGAAAGAACGGCGGGCGGACTGCCGGTCACAGTCCGCCGCCCACGTCGATTAGAACTCTTCCCAGCCGTCGTCGCCGCTGACGGAAGCCGGTTTGGACGCCGCCGCCGGTTTCTTCGGCGCGGGAGCCGGAGCCTTGCGGGCCGGCGCCGGCTTGGCCACGGACACCGCCGATCTTGGCGCGGCCGCGCGCTGCATGGCCGGCGGCGCGATGCCGCTGTCCATCTTGAATGCGCTCACCAGCGATACCAGCTTGGCCGCCTGGTCTTGCAGGCTTTCCGCCGCCGCTGCCGCTTCCTCGACCAGGGCCGCATTCTGCTGGGTCACGCTGTCCATCTGGGTGATGGCCTGGTTGACCTGGCTGATGCCGGTGCTCTGTTCGACGCTGGCGGCGGCAATCTCGCCTACGATGTCGCTGACGCGGCGCACGCTGGACACCACTTCATCCATCGTGCTGCCGGCGCTGACCACCAGCTGGCTGCCCGCTTCCACCTTGCTGACCGAGTCGCCGATCAGCTCCTTGATTTCCTTGGCGGCCGCCGCGCTGCGCTGCGCCAGGTTGCGCACCTCGGAGGCCACGACGGCGAAGCCGCGTCCCTGTTCGCCGGCGCGCGCCGCCTCCACCGCCGCGTTCAGCGCCAGGATATTGGTCTGGAAAGCGATGCCGTCGATCACGCTGATGATGTCCACAATCTTTTTCGAGGAATCGTTGATCGAGGCCATGGTATCGACCACCTGCGACACCACCGCGCCGCCCTTGGTCGCCACTTCCGAAGCCGATGCCGCCAACTGGTTAGCCTGGCGCGCATTGTCGGCGTTCTGCTTGACGGTGGAAGTCAGCTCGTCCATCGATGCCGCCGTTTCCTCCAGCGCGCTGGCCTGCTGCTCGGTGCGCGCCGACAAGTCGGCATTGCCCTGCTTGATTTCACTGCTGGCCACGGCCACGCTGTCGGAGCTGGTGCGCACCTCGGTGAGCACGGCGTGGATTTTGCTGATGAACTCATTGAAACCCTTGCCGATCACGGCCAGTTCGTCGTTGCCTTTGACCTCCAGCCTTGCGCTCAAGTCGGCGTCGCCGCTGGCCAGGCCGGTCATGGCCGTGCCCAGGGTGCGCAGCGGCTGCGTCAGGCGGTACAGGATGGCGACCAGGGCCACGGCGGTGGCAAAGGCGCACAGCAGCGACACGATCAGGGTGTAGCCCATCAGCTCGCGCGCCGAGGCGGTGGCCACGCTGCGCGGGAAATTCAGCTGCACCGACCAGGCGCCGATGTCCGGGTGCAGGACGATCGGCTGCAGGATATGGACGATGCCCTTGTCATCCTGGTATTCATAAGGCTGGCCCTGGCGGATGCGTTCCAGGCCCGTGGCCGGAATGTCGTCCGCCTTCTTGCCGTTCAGCGCGGCGTTCGGGTGGCTGGCATACAGGCCGCCGTTCGACACCAGCGCCAGCGTGCCCTGGTCGATGGTCTTCATGTCGGCCAGGATCTTGCTCAGATAGGTCAGCATGAAGTCGGCGCTGGCCGTGCCCTGGAATTTACCGTCGATCATGATCGGCGCCACCAGGGACGCCATCAGCACATCCTTGCCGTTGACCGGGTAGACGTAAGGCTCGGTGAAATACACCTTGCCGCTGCGCTTGGGGATGTCGTACCAGTCGTTGGCGCCGGCCTGCGGCGAGAACACGATCGGCTCCACATTCACGCCGCCGGAATCGGTGCGGGTCCAGTAAGGCATGTAGCGGCCGGTATCGTCGTACTCCGGCTTCTTGCCGGCGTATTCGGCGTCCTTGCCGTCCAGCGCATTCGGCTCCCAGGTCACTGCCGCGCCCAGCAAGTCCTGCGAGGACAGCAGCGCCGCCTTCACCACTTCACCGGTCTGCTCGCGCGTTATCGGCTGCTTGCTGCCGCGCGTGGCGCGCATGCTGTCGGCCACGCCGCGCACGGTCGCCAGATTGGTCGTGATGCGGCTTTGCAGCGCGCCGGCGGCCTCGCGCGAAGCGGTGCGCGCCAGATTCATGGCGTCCGCTTCGGCGGTATTGCTGCTCTTGATGCCGATCACCGTGGCGGTCACACCGAGGCTGAGCACCACGAGTATGGTCGCCGCCGCGCAGATTTTGGCGTTCAGCGACAGCGAGAGGCCAGCCCGGGTTGTGTCCGCAAGCTTAGCTTTTAATTGCTTCATCCTACTACTCCTTAAATTCAGAAGGCCTTGCTGACGGATACCACCAACGTACCTTTGGCGACATCCTTGTATTCCACCACGCCGTTCGCATTCGGAATGCCGGTCGTGTAATTGCTATAGCCATTGTTGTCGGAACGCGCCTTGGTGTAGGCCAGGGCCACGCTCCAGCCCTTGTCCAGCGCCTTGGTCACGCCCACTTTCATATCCTGCCAATCCCAGAAATCATTGCCGGCGCCGGCCACGCGGCCATCGCCCAGATGCAAGTTGAGCGTGTAGCCCGAACCCATATCGTAGTTGGCGCCGATGTCCAGATAGCCGGTGCCGCGCGCATTGGTGATGCCGAAGAAGTCGCGCGATACGGTGCGGTTGTATTTCGCGTAGAGGAATTTGTAGGTCAGGCCCAGCGACACCTCGGTGTAATTGAATTTGGTGCCGGTGGCGTGGATCTCGGCGCGCGGATATTTGTAGTAATACAGCAGCGCGCTGTAGCCCACGTCGCCCACCGTGCCGTTGTAGCCGCCGTAGATATCCCATTCCAGCAAGCCGTCTTCGATGAAATGCTTGCTGACGTTGGACATCCAGGTGCCGACCGACCAGCCGCTCGGGTGCACATAATCCAGGCCGGCCTGCAAAGCCGGTTTATCCCAGGTCTGGCGGATGCCGCGCGATACGTATTGCGAGGCCAGCGTTACGCTGCCCGTCAAGGCGGGAGCTGGCGGCGCTTCGGCCGCCTTGCCCGCTTCCGCGTTTGCCTGCGCCTGCACCGCGCCTGTCCAGAACAGCAAGGAACATGCAATCGGCGCCAACTTGGCAAAGTTCTCTCTCATAATGCCTCCCTATTAATTGTGACAATAAGTTATGTAATCTTGGGAAAGCATGAATCCAAGCGGAAACAAGTTCTTCGCGACAACATCTCATATTTTCTCCGATTTTGGAAGGGAAAGTCCAATCGTGCACCAGATATTGGACAGTCTGTGGCCAGAAAAACGACGTCATGACTTGCATATGACAATCTAAATGGAAAACGTTCTCATTTGTGAATAATGGTTGTTTTCCAACTCTGGCCGCGCCGGTGCAAAAATTGGCTCGCAAAACCTGTCGATTCATTGCCGAACTGGCATCGCTTTCTGTTTTAATGGCTTTATCTTTTTTCATCGAACAGGCCGAAAATGAATAAAAACAGAAGACTCCTCGCCCTCAGCATCGCCCTGGCCGCCCTGCCCACCCAGGCTTTCGAGCTGCTGCCCATGGCATCGATGGACGACAACCACGTCTTCAAGCTCGAAGTGCTGCAGGTGACCGACATCGAGCCGTATCAGGAAGCCCTGAACGGTTTTCTCGACACGCTGAAAAGCCAGGGCATCGAACAGGGCAAGAACCTGAAGATAAACCGGGTGCGCATCGACTTCGACGTGGAGAATGGCGGCTTCTGGAGCCGCCTGGGCGTGCTGTTCCGCATCCGCCAGGAAGCGGCGCGCATTGCCGCCGCCAAGCCCGATCTGGCGCTCACCATCGGCACGCCGGCCACCCGCCACGCGCGCGGCATCCTCGAAGATGCGCGCGTACCGGTGGTCTTCACCGCCGTGGCCGACCCGCTGGAAGCGGGCTGCGTCTCGCTCAGCGACGGCGGGCCGGGCGTGACCGGCTCCACCCTGTATGTGGACATGCGCGACTCGGTGCGCATGGTGCAGCAGGTTTTCCCTGCCGTGAAAAAAATCGGCATGATCCATACCGACGACGAGAACGGCGTCGCCAACGTGGCCGCCGCCAGTTCCAGCGCCAGCCAGATCGGCATGTCGGTGACGGCGCGCCAGGTGGGCAAGAGCGACAGCATCGTGCCTTCGCTGAAGGCCATGTTCCAGGACGGGAAAGGGGTGCAGATGTTCGCCGTGCCGCTGGATACCTACTACGGCCTGCACCGCTACGAACCGGCCATCGACCTCGGCGAATTCGGCGCGGCCCACCAGATTCCGGTGGTCACGCTGGCCATGGTGCACGTGCCGGGCGCGGTGATGTATGTGGGCGCCGATTTCCGCCAGGTCGGCAGCCTGGCCGGCGTGCAGGCCGGGAAGATACTGCGCAACCGCACCAAGCCCGACGTGCTGCCCATCCTGCGCCAGAAAACGCCGACCATGCTGATCGATCCCGAGCGGGCGGCGGCGCTCAAGCTCGACCTGCCGTCCGCCATCGTGGCGCACAAGACGGCCACGCGCAACGGCTTCTGGCAGGTGGACTGGGAGCAGGTGCGGCAGCAGTAAGCCGGTCCTGCGGATGCCGCTTATCCGGCGCCCTGCTCCATCAGCGCCGTATAGCGGCGCTGCATTTCCTCGGGCGAGACCTCCTCGATGCTGTGGCCGATATTCCAGCGGTGGCCGAAGGGGTCGCGCACCACGCCGCTACGCTCGCCGTAGAAGGCATCGGCCGGCGCGCGCTCCAGCGTCGCGCCGACCTCGATGGCGCGGCGGATCGTGGCGTCCGCATCGTCCACATGCAGATGGATGGTCACTGGCGTGCCGCCGATGGTGCGCGGGCTGGCGATATCGCATTCCGGAAATTCATCCGACAGCATGACAATGGTCCCGCCAAAATCCAGCTCGGCATGGCCGACGCGGCCGCTCGGTTCGGTCAAGCGGAATTTCTCTTTCGCGCCAAAGGCATCGGTATAGAAGGCGATCGCCTGTTTGGCGTCGCTGACGCAGAGATAGGCGAACAATTCGTGGATCATGGCATGCTCCTTGTGAATGGAGTCTGCACTATAGGCGCGTTTCCCAATGCGGTCTTGAAGAAAATTGACCTGGCGTTGGCGGTCAGCTCGGTAGAGATAAGGAATGGCCTTGGCTGGCTAAGCAAGACATTCATACTCCCCAAACACGTCCAGCGCCCGCAACTCTCTCCAAGGCAGAGCTGCCCTCGCGCTCGTCCCAGGCAACGGAAGACGCGCCGCTGAGCGTGCAGCTTGATCGGCTTATCGCCACGCACGATCCTGAAAATGCCTATGAGGCCTACTGGCTCATTGCCAACTGCGACAAATTCAACCGCCAGCACGACAGAATGATCTTTGACATGGAGGAGGTCACGCAGAACCGCAACTTGATTCCCTACCGCGGCATGAACGACAGCGAAAAGCAGCACGACGCGAAACTGTGTGCAGGAATGACCGAGCGCTTGCGCCTGTCACGCTTCGACTATCTCGCGACGGCAGCCAAGGCCGGCGTCAGCGGGGCGATTATACAAGTGGCTGAGGAAGAGCCATTTGGCGACCGCAGCGCTCTGACTACACGACCAGACGACCCTCTGGTACAGGAATGGAAAGCGAAAGTATTGGATCAGCTGGCAAAAGAAGCTGAGAGCGGCGATCTGTTCACGCTCAATTATCTCTGGACTCACACGGTGACGGGTGATGCGCTTATCGCCAAAGATCCAGCGCTGACCTATCGATATGCGGTGGCACAAGGCTTGATTTATCGCGACCTTAAGGGACCCACAGCAAACGAGGCGACCATGTACGCACCCGAGGGGCAGTTGATGATGTCGATCGTTGAACTTAAGCCTGAACAGCGCATGGCGGAACTAGCCGCTGCCCAACGTATTGCAGACAAGGCGCGTGAAACGGGCAAACATTGAAGCAAAAGATAGCCACCGCTTGATAACTTGAACTCATTTGGCTGCCAGCGCCAGATCAAGTCTGAGCTGCTGCACATCAATTAATTTGCTGCGCACTGCCGCGCTTAATCCCGCTTCATGGCAGTGCCGTAGCTCAAGCCGAGTAGTAATTTTTCCATGGCAAGCGAGAATTCCGGGCCAAGCTCGTAAAGCTTATCATCGGGATCGGTGAACGCGTAAAAGCCATGTACCCCGACGTAAATAATGATGTGGTCATGGTGTGCCGTAGCTATCGCTTCGACTTCGCCGGTTTGCTTCTTCCAGGCGTTTAGCACTCCGCTGGCCTTGGGGTTCAGCTCTGAATAGAAGCAAACGTCGCTCGTTGCCAATTCGATGCCGGCGCCAACGCTGCCAACCTCCAAACCAGCAAACTCGCTGAGCAAGGCAAGCGCCTTCTCCCGCGGCGATTGCGGTATTTCGGCGTGAATATTGCTCGGCACCCAGCCGGCCTTCTTAAAATAATGGCGGATGCCTTCAGATAAGTCGAACATCTCTACAGTAACTCCTAATATTTCCGGCATTCTTTCATTTTACCAAGCGTCCCTCTTTCCCGCTTGCACATGGAAGCCGCAACCCTGAAATTGCCGTGGACTTGATCGCGAAAAGCATGCCGCGCTCGGCGTCGAATATATGCGTCAGGAAATTGGGCCAGGCTGAGACTTGGCTGCGCGAAGCGATATCCCAAGCGGTAGTACCTGATTCGTCGGCAATGTACAGGCGCTGTCCATCGCTGAACAGTTCCCGGATCTTGCCTCCATTCAGGTCCATCGGCCAGCGCTCGGGCGACGCCCTCTCCTTCGATTCCGCATCCAGAATCTGTACGCCCGGTCCCTTTGCCACTTCCTCGAATTCGTCCTCGTCCCATTCGGAAAGTCCCCATAGCGCGACATGCCTGTCGTCGATCCAGCAAGCGGGGATATTCCAGTCTTCGCGAATTGGGAAATCTACGATGGATGGGCCGTCCTCGCTCTCCCATGGATTAGATCTGAGCCAGTCGCTGACGGACCAGATGCGCGGCACCGACACCGGATGCCATACCCAGCCATCGTCAAAGAGCCGGCTTCCATCGGGACTAAGGCGCAGTTGCCCATGGAAGTAGTCGAGGTAATGATCGGGCCTTTCGCCACCCGCCTCATAAACAGCGATGTCGCGGCTGGTGAGCGATTCACCGGTAGCCGGGTCCGCCGCGTCGAGCCGGTTCCAGGCCGTTCGGTGTATGAGTACATTCCTCCCCTGGAAGCGGGTAAAACCTGCGCTGAAGGGTACGGTGTGCTCGTGATAATCGCCTCCATCGAGATGCATCGTCAGTTTTCCGGATGCCATGTCGACCACGATGCCGGTCCTTCCCCTGTCCACAACGACGGCGGCAAACCGTCCGTCCGCCGACGCGTGCAAGCGGAATGCGGGAGCGCCAAAATAGCTGCCCTCGTCTCCACCTGGCAGTTCAGGAAGGCTTATGCGGAAAAGGCTTGATGCCTCCCCTGTGTCCAGATTAATGCCATGGAAAGTGCCATCTTCGGTAAGCACCAGCAAGTGACCGTAATCGGCTTTGACTGAGCGGGCATCCAGGATGGGGACGTCCGACACTGGGAAGGAATGGATTGCGACTGTTGTGGTATTCATGTGCTCCGAAATTTCAGGAATCTTCTAGCCGGCAGACCGTCTGACATGGTTGGCGGCCTCCGGCGCCAGCAGGCGGTATTGTAGCGGCGTGAGGCCGGCGAACTCGCGGAATTCGCGGTTCATATGGGCTTGGTCGCTATAGCCCAGGGCCAGGGCCAATTCGCTCAGCGAGGTTTGCGGTTGGGTGCGCACGGCGGCCAGCAAGGCTTGGAAGCGCAGCAGACGCGTGTAGCGCTTGGGACTGAAGCCGGTGGCCTGGCTGAACAGGGCATTGAAGCCGCGATGGCTGTAGCTGCTGGCGCGCACCATCTCATCCACCGTTGTTTCATGCGTGATGCCGCCCAGGATCTGCGCCACGCCGGGATGCAGGCCGTGGACGCGCGGCAGCCGTGCCGCCAGCCAGCTCTCCAGCACGGCCAGCTTTTGCGGCGCGCCAGCCGCCTCGCTCAATTGCTGCAGCATGCTGTCGCCCTGCCCTCCGCATAGTTCGGACAAGGGCGTATGCCGGCCGGCCAATTCGGCAGCACTGACGCCGAACAGGGCCTGCAGCGCGCCCGGTTCCAGCTGCACGCCCACGCTCAGCACCGGTTGTCCCACTTCCTTGATATAGAAGCTGCTGCGCGGCCCGCCCAGCACCGGCTCGCGCAGCACAGCGCCATTGGCATCACCGGCATCGGCATAGATGCGCAAAGGCGGTCCCGCCAGACGGAAGACCAGGTGCGCCAGACCGGTGGGCAGCACATGTTCGCGGCCGGGATGGGCCGTTTGGGCGGCATCGTGTACCCAAAGCTGTTTGATGAAGGGCCGCAGCGCGGCGCCTGGCGGTCTGCAAAGCATAAGCGTCTTGCTAAATTTGATGCGCCTACTTTAGCAGATCCGCACAGAGCGGCGGCTGGCAGCTCAATGGCGCAAAGGCCAGCGGCCAAGGATGGCATACGGCTCGCCGCTGCCGATCCGGCTGCGGGCGAGCACGAATTCCTGCACCGGCCACCTGACCGGCTGCACCTGGACCGGCGCCAGATGCAGCTTTTCATAGGATAGGGTGAGATGCGGCATGATCTGGCGCGGCACGCGGCGAAAGCCCGCAGCGCGCAGGCGCTGAGCCAGTGCCGCGTACAGGATGCGCACGCCCGCCACGCCATCGTCGCCGCTGAGCACCAGCGCGTGCCGTCCCTTGGCGCGCATATGAGCGCCGTCGAAACTCATGGCGGTATCGAGGCAAGCGGTAAAGCAAGGCGCATCGACCGTGGCAAGCAGCCGGCTCAAGCCGGAAACCAGGCGCGGCGGCAGGCCGGGAAAGTCGCCGAAACCGGCCAGCGTGATATGCATGCGGCCCGGGATAATCGGCCGGCCGTGCAAGCGATAGCGCGTGCTAAGCGCCTGCCGCCGCTGGCAGACTTGCTGCACGGCGCCCGCGTCCGGCAACAGCACCAGCATCAGCCGGTCGCTCAGGACCGGCTTGGGATCGATGCCCGGCAAAGTCAGTTGCTCAGCCATATCCGTCTCCATTCGACCGGCATGCACAGACCGTATGATAAACCCGGTCCGCCGGACGCGTCGCCTAGCCGTGCTGGGCGACCAGGGCTGGTTGCATCTGGCGCGACACCAGGCGAGCATAGTAGGGGTGGGAACCCAGCAGTTCATTATGCCGGCCCACGCCGGAAATACGGCCCTCCTCCAGGAAGTAGATACGGTCGGCGTGCATCACCGTCGCCAGCCGGTGCGCCACCACGATATTGGTGCGGCCGGCCATCAGGGCTTCCAGCGCTTCCCTGACCTGATACTCGGTTTCGCTGTCCAGGTTGGACGTGGCTTCGTCGAGGATCAGGATGTCGGGATTGCGCAGGAACATGCGCGCGATGGCAATGCGCTGGCGCTGGCCGCCCGAGAGGTTATTGCCCTGTTCAATCAGCGAGGTATCCAGCCCCTGCGGCATTTGCTCGATGAAGGCCAAGGCTCCGGCGCGGGCGGCGGCGGCCAGCACCATTTCATCCGGATAGTCGCCTGCCAGGCCATAGGTGATATTGTCGCGCACCGTGCCCGGCATGATGGGCGCGCCCTGCGCCACATAGCCGATCCGGCCGCGCCAGGCCGCCAGCGGCAGGCTGGCAATGGCGCGTCCATCGTACACAATCTCGCCGGCGCAGGGCGCGTAAAAGCGCTCGATCAGCGACAGGATGGTGGTCTTGCCGCTGCCGCTGGTGCCGACCAGCGCCGTCGTGGTGCCGGGCCGGAAGACCAGTTCAATGTTCTGCAACACCCGCTCTTCCCGCCCCGGATAGGCGAACGACACGCTGCGGAAGGCCAGCTCGCCGGGCCGGTTTTCCTGCACCAGGCCCGCCATACCGCCCTCCTCCGCCTCGTTGAGCAAGGCGGCGATGCGGGCCGAGGCGCCCTTGGCCTTTTGCAGCTCGGCGGTGAAATTGGTGAGCTGGATCAGCGGCGCCGCCACATTGAAGATGTACAGCAGGAAGGCGGTGAGCGTGCCCATGCCGATGGCGCCGCTGCTCACGCGCAGCGAGCCATACATCAGGATCACCAGCAGCGCGGCGGTCAAGGCCAGGCCGATGATGGGTTCCAGCCCGGCGTTGATGCGCGCCGTGCGCAGGCCAAGGAGGCGGATTTCCTCGATCTCGCGGCCGGCGCGCTCCTGCTCGCGGGCTTCGGCCGTGAAGGCTTTCACCAGGCGGATCTCGGAAAACACATGGGCCAGAATGCCGGCCAGGCGCGCGGTGCGGTCCTGGGTGCCGCGCGCCAGTCCTTCCAGCAGTTGGGCCAACGGAATGACGATCGCAAACGCCACGGCCAGGCAGGCGAACAGCGTGAGCGTGAGCTGCACGTCGAGCAGCAGCAGCACGACCACGGAACCGCCCAGCAGCATGATGCCGGTCAGCAGATTGACCGACTGGCGCGTGGCCAGCTCCGAGATCGAGTCGCAGTCGCTGAGCACACGGCTGACGCGCGCGCCGGTACTGTCCTCGTCGAAGGTGGGCACCGGCATCTTCAGCAGCTTGCCCACCAGCAGGCGGCGCAGCGCCGCCACCAGACCGTGGCCGGTGCGCGCCAGCAGATAGGATGAGACGGCGGAGGCCATGGCCGCCGCCACCAGCACCGCCGCCATGGCCGCTATGCTGGCCGGTTCCAGCCGGCCGCCGCCCAGCTCATCGACCATGCGCTTGGCCAGCAGGGGAAAATACAGCGTGGCGGCGGCCGAGAGCATGGCAGCCAGCGCCGCCGCGCCCAGCGCGCCGCGCGAGGGCCGGGCCATGCGTACCAGCTGCCACAGCTGGCGCAACGATGAGCCGGAGCCGCTCACAGTATCAGCTCCATCTTGCCGAACAGGACGTCGGCCTGGCGGCCCTCGGCGCGCAGCTGCTTCTCGACGATGCGCGCCTCCTTGAACTGGGTCGACTCCTCGGAATACATGATGCTGGTGATATGGGTCAGCCAGGGCTCAGCGCCCATGGCGTAGACGAACAGGCGCTCGGGATTGAAGAAGCGGTGCATGTTCAGCGCCTTGGCCGAATCGCAGCCATCCAGGCGGCGCGATTGGTCTTCGCCGCGCGTCAGCATTTTTTGCAGCATCGGACCATACAGCCACGTGGCCGGCGCACCGACGCATTCCATGCCGAGGAAAAGACAATCGACGCGCGGCATCATCTTGCGCAGCGGCTCGTAGAATTCGGGCGCGGGTGGGTTGGAGTCGGCGAAGAACATGCAGTTCGCGTTATGCATCTGCACGCCGAAGGCCAGCTTGGTGCGGATATCCAGATCGGCGTGTTCGCCGTAGAACGGCGCGGCGATGACGCGGCCACCGGCAAATTCCAGGGTCTCGTACTCGCCCAGCTCGACCACGCGTTCGAAGCCGGTCTTGTGCAGCATGAGCTTGAGCGAGATGTCCTGCAGATTGCCGCCGCCGGCACGGCCCACCACCACGCAATCGACCTTGCTGCGCAGGCGCAGCAAGGTTTCGAACACGATATGGTCCTGATGCGGGTGGGTGATCAGCACATAGTCCAGGCGCGGCGGCAGGTCGTCGAAGGTGTAGTGGTCGATGGCCGATTCGCCCGGATAGCTGATCAGGGGGTCGATCAGGATGCTGACGCCGGCGCTTTCCATCAGCACGCAGGCATGGCCGAGATAGCGGATGCGCACCGAATCGGCCGGAATGGCATTGCGTCCAAGCTGGGCGGGGCGCTCGCCCAGCATGCCTTCCAGCAGCGGCAGCTCACGGCGCGGATCGGCCAGATGACCGCGCAGCCGCTCCAGCAAGCCGCCCGCATCTTCCGTGCCGCCATACAGTTCGTTCCACAGCGGGTCGCCGAACGGCAGGCGCAGTTCCACCGTATCGCCTTTGTGGCGGATCTGCGGCGTGCTCAAAACGAAGGTGCGCGGCTCATAGCTGGCTTTTTCCAGCACACAGGTCTGCAGCGAGGTGTCGTACAGCGGGCTGTCATAGAACACCGGTTCGATGAAGCGCGCCACGGGCTGCTTGCATAGATCGTAGGACAGATCGATGCCATGGCGGATCTGCTGGTCGATCTGGGCATACAGGCCTGGCACGCCGGCGCCTTTGGCCTGGGTCATCAGCATCTGGTACATGGCGCCGATGGCGTCGGCGCTGCGCAGGTGCTGGGCGCAGCGTTCGCGCGTGCCGTCGCGGAAGCGCGCCATATCGGCCGGATCGCCGTCATAGTTGATGAAGGGGCCGCCCAGCAGTTCGGGAATGCGGGCCGACTCCAGATGCTGGGCCGGATCCTCGACGAAGGAGTCGAGCATGGGCAGGTGGGCATGCTTGGTGTACAGGCCGAACGTCAGCGGCGACACCAGATAGGGGTGGGCAAACCAGGAATTGACCAGCGGGATGCTGCGGACATTGGGCGCAATGGCTTTAAGCGTTTTCATGGCTGTCTCACTTTTCATTTGATAGAGGTTTGAAAGAACTGGCTATCCTGCCGGCCCCAGGCCTGTTTCAGCGCCGCGGCGATGACGGCGGCATGCGGCGCTTTCAGAATATTCATATGGTTGCTGCCTGGTAGTTCGCGCATCGTGGCTGCCGGCGCGTACTGGCGCCAGCGCTCCAGCTTCTGCTGCGCCGTCGCCACCGGCCGCCGCGTTCCCGCCTGGGTGACGGCGGCATCGGCGTTCAGCAGCACAAGCGGTCCCGCATACGGGCTGGCAGGCGCGTAGCTGGTATTCAGATTGGCGCCGAACACCCGCAACAAACCCTGCAGCTTGGCCAGCGGGGTGCGCGGCGGGAACACGCCGGCTGCGCACAAGCTGGCCAGCAGCATTTCCAGCTGCGCGTCCGCCTCCAGCTGCGCGAACCGCTGGCGATCCAGATCCAGGGCCTGGCCCCGGTCCATTTCCAGCAGGTCGATCAGCAAGTTCAGGGCCGCCAGCCGGTCCGAATAGCGCACCACGCCGGGCGGCTCGCAATCGACCAGCACCACCGGCGCCACCGCATGGCCCGCCTCGCTCAACAGGCGCGCCAGCTCCAGCGCGATCCAGCCGCCGAAGGAGTGGCCCAGCAGGCGATACGGACCGCGCGGCGTGGCGGCGCGCAGCTCCGGCAGGTAGGCGCGCGCCGCCGCCTCGACGCTGGCATGCGGCACCGTACGGCCGTCATGGCCGCGCGCCTGCAGGCCGAGCACCGCCTGCTCCGCGCCCAGCGCATGCAGCAGGGGCAGGAAGCAGGTGACGTTGGCGCCCGCACCCGGTATGCCGAACAGCGGCGCGCCACCGCCGCTACCGCCCTGCAGCATGATGGCGGCCTTGTCGGCCACCGTTTCCAGCGCCGCGCCGCCCGCCTCCGCCTCGGTCAAGGCATGGCGAATGCGGTCGGCCAGGGTTTGCATATGCGGCGCTTCCATGATGGTTTTATGGCTGCCGCCCACCGGCACCAGGCGCAGATTGCGGCCCAGCACCTCATCCCAGCCGCTGCTGGCATCCGCTCCCGGCGCGGCATCCGCCGCGAACAGATGGACGTGGATGGGCAGGGACTGCGGCTGGTAGGCCGCGCAGCTGCGCACCAGCTGGGCAAAGCGTTCGGCCCGCCAGCTCAGCTCTTCCAGCGTGAAGCCGGCCGGCAGCCAGCCGGCGCGCCGGCAATGCGCCAGCGCCGCCGCGATATCGCCCTGCTGCTGCAGGGCGCGCACCGCCAGCATGTCGACCGAGGTGTCGAGATAGGCCGCGTACACTTCAAGGAAGACCCAGCGCATCTGCTGTGCATCCGGCATGTCCTCGGCCGGCTTGTGGCCGGGACGGCCGCTGTCGATCAGGCCGAGGAACTCCACCGCCTCGTCCTCGCCCAGCAGCTGGGCCGCCATCTCGTAGGCCAGCAGGCCGCCGCCGGACCAGCCGGCCAGGCGATAAGGGCCGTGCGGCTGCACGGCGCGCATGACGGCTACATAGCGCCGCGCCAGCTCTTCCAGGCGCGGCGTGCGTTCCGCCTCCACCGCGCCGGCCTGGATGCCGTAGATCGGGATATCGTCGCCGAAGCAGCGCGACAGGCGCTCATACGAGAGCACTTCCCCGGTCGGCTCGTGCAGGAAGAACAGCGGACGGCGCGCGCCGCCCAGCCGCAACGGCACCAGATGCGGCGACTGCGCCGCGCCATCCGTCCGCCTTGCCAGCAGGGCCAAGTCCTTCAGGACGGGCGCGTCGAAGATGGCGCGCAGCTCGATCTGCCAGCCTTCGCGGCGCAAGCCTTCGGCCAGCTGGATCGCCAGCAGCGAATGGCCGCCAAGGGCGAAGAAATCGTCGTCGCGGCCGACCCGCTCCTGCGCCAGCAACTGCGTCCAGAGGCGCGCCAGCAGCGCTTCGACGCCATCCTGCGGCGCGACATATCCGCGCTGGGCATAGGCCGCCGCCTCCGGCGCCGGCAAGGCGCGCCGATCCAGCTTGCCGTTCGGCGTCAGCGGCCAGGCGTCCAGCGGCACGATGGCGGCCGGCACCATATACTCCGGCAGGCTTTGCGCCAACGCCTCGCGCAAGGCGGCGGCGCTGGCGGCGTCGGCCTTCTCGTGGCACAGCACATACGCCACCAGGCGCTTGTCGCCGGAGCGGTCCTGGCGCGCCAGGACCACGGCGCCGCGCACGCCAGGCTGCATGCTGAGACGGGCCTCGATCTCACCCGGCTCGATGCGGAAGCCGCGCAGCTTGAGCTGGTGGTCGCTGCGGCCCATGTACTCCAGCCGTCCGTCCGGCAGCCAGCGTCCCAGGTCGCCGGAGCGGTACATGCGCGCGCCGGGGACGATGGCGAAGGGATCGTCGATAAAGCGTTCGCGCGTGAGCTGCGGCTGGTTCAGATAGCCGCGCGCCACACCGACGCCGCCAATGTGGATTTCACCGGTCACGCCTTGCGGCAGCAACTGGCCATGGCTGTCCAGCAGATACAGCGCCGCGTTGGCGATCGGCTTGCCGATGGGCGGCTGACCCTGCCCTGCCGCGCAAATCTGGTAGCTGCTCCAGATGCTCGCCTCCGTCGGGCCATAGGCATTGACGAAGCGGCGTCCATGCGCCCAGCGCGCCACCAGCTCGGCGCTACACGCTTCGCCCGCCACCACCAGGGTGCGCAGCGTATCCGGCGCGGCCAACGGATCGAGGCCATGCAATACGGCCGGCGTTACCGTCAGGTGGCTGATCTCCCGCCGCGCCAGGGTTTCGCTCAACAGCGATCCAGCCATCAGCGCACCCGGCGTGGGCAGATGCAGGCAAGCGCCTTGGCACAGGGCCATCAGCATCTCGAACAGGCTGGCGTCGAAACTCAGCGAGGCGCATTGCAGCACGCGGCTGCCTTCATCGACCCGCAGCACGGCCGCTTGCTCGGCAGCGAGGTTGAGCAAGCCGCGATGTTCCACCATCACGCCTTTCGGCCGGCCGGTGGAGCCGGACGTGTAGATGACATAAGCCAGATTGCGGCTGCTCAGTCCCAGCTCCCCGGGCGTCAGATTGTCAGCCGCCGCGCTTTGCCATGGCCGCGTCTCGCCGTCCAGTTCCAGCACCGCCAGGCTGGCCGGCGTTTCCAGGCCGACGTACAGCATCGCCTGGGTCAGCAAGGCCATGGGCGCGCTGTCGCGCAGCATGTAGTCCAGCCGGTCCTGCGGATAGGCCGGATCGAGCGGCACATAGGCGCCGCCCGCCTTCAGCACGGCCAGGATCGCCACCACCATGTCCAGGCTGCGCTCCATGCAGATGGCCACCCGACCATCGGGCCGCAGGCCGAGCGCCAGCAAATGGCGCGCCAGCCGGTTGGCCTGCTCGTTCAAGTCGCCATACGCCAGGCGATGGCCATCCTGCTCCAGCGCCGTGCGCCATGGGCGCCGCTGCGCCTGCAGCTCGAACAGCTGATGGATGCACAGCTGCTCCGGGTAATCCTGCTGCGCGCCACGGCCCAGCTCCAGCAACCGCCGCTGCTCGGCAGCGTCAAGGATGGCGCCGCGCCAAGCCGGCTGCTGCGGCGCCTGGTCCAGCGCTTGCACCAGCTCTTCCAGCGCCCGCTGCATATAGCCGCAAACGCGTTCGGCGCCAACCGTCTCGGCAATCTGGGCGCTCACGGCAAAGTCCTGCCCACGGTCGTCCACCGACAGGTTGAAGGGGTAGTTGCTGCGTTCCTGCGCGGCCAGCACCTCAATGCCCTCTTCCCACACGCGCGCCACGCTGGCGTCGAGAGGTGGCGCGCTGTGGCGGTAATTCAGCAGGGCCGAGAACAGCGGCACCGAAGACGGCAAACCGCTGCAGCGCTGCGCCAGGGCCAGCGAGGCATGCTCGTGCTGCATCAGCTGCGCCAGCTGCTGATGGGTGGCGCGCACGCCATCCTGCAAGCTGCCCTCGTCCAGGCGCACGCGCAGCGGCAGCGTGTTGATGAACAAGCCCATGGCGCGTCCCGCGCTCTCGCCGGCCTGCATGCGACCCAGTAAAACGGTGCCGAAGACGACATCGCCGCGGCCGGTGGCGCGCGCCAGCACCTGGGCCCAGGCCCAGTGGAACAGCGCCGCGGCGCTGACGCCCTGGGAGCGCGCCTGGCTGCGGATGCGCTGCGACAGTTGCGGCGGCAGCAGACGCTCGGCCACCTGCACCGTGCTGCCGTCGCCGCGCACATCGCCCAAGCCGAAGGGAGCGGTGGCTTCTTCCACATCGCCCAGCATGTCGCGGAAGAAGGCTTCGTGCGCGGCCACGCCGGCGCCCTGCCTTGCCTGGGCCACGAAGTCGCGGTAAGGCACGGCCGGCGCCAGCTCCTGTTCCCGGCCCGCCTGTACCAGCGCCATCTCCTCGAACAGAATGTCCAGCGTAGCGTGGTCGGTGACCAGGTGATGCTCCAGCAAGAGCAAGAGCCAGCGGCCGCTGGCGGCGTCGAAGGCAGTGAAGCCGCGCAGCAGCGGCGCCTGGCGCAGGTCCAGCCGGTAGCGTGCCGGATCGACGTGGGCGCGCAGCGCGGCTGCGGTGTCGCCGGGCGGCAGTTCCAGTTCCTGCAGCGGGAAGGGAGCATCGCGCCAGACCACCTGTACCGGTTCAGGCAAGTCCTCCCACAGCACGGCGCTGCGCAGCACGTCGTGACGCAGGGCCACGCGGCGCAAGGCATGCACGAAACCGTCCAGGCGCGCGCGGTCGTCGAAGGCCAGCATGGCCGAAGACAGATAGGGATCGCCTTCCGGCTGCAGCAGGTGATGGAAGAGAATTCCCTCCTGCAGCGGCGCCAACGGATAAATATCTTGGATATTGGCGGCGCCGCCCGGCACCGTGGCGGCGATGGCGGCAATCTGCCGCGCATCGAGCCGCACCAGGGGCAGCATGTCCGGCGTGATGGTGCTGGCGCCTTCCGGAATGCCGTTGGGCGGCACCGCCAGCGCGCGCCAGCCCGCACTGCCTGGGTCCTGCAGCGCCTCGGCCAATGCGCTCAGCGTAGGGTGCAGGAACAGGGTCCGAATATCGAGCGGCAGCTGATGGCGGCGCAGCGCTTCCATCAACTGCAGGCCCAGCAGCGAATGGCCTCCCAGCTCGAAGAAGTTGTCGTCGCGGCCCACCTGCTCCACCCGCAGCAGCCCGGCCCAGATCCGCGCCAGCGTCTGTTCCAGTTCGCCTTGCGGCGCGGTGTAAGCGCGCACCGGCCAGGCCTCGCCGTCCGGCGCTGGCAAGGCATGGCGGTCCAATTTTCCGTTCGGCGTTTGCGGCAAGGCCTCCAGCAGCACGAAGGCCGATGGCAGCATGTACTCCGGCAGCGCGCGGGCCAGCGCCTGGCGCAGAGAGGCCGTTTCGGGCGACGGCGCATCCTGCGCCGCCACCAGGTACGCGACCAGGCGCTTGTCTCCCGGCCTGTCCTCGCGCGCCAGCACCACGGCCTGGCCTACGCCAGGCAGGCGGGCCAGCTGAGCTTCGATCTCGCCCAGTTCAATGCGGAAGCCGCGCAGCTTGACCTGGTGGTCGTTGCGCCCCAGGTATTCCAGCGTGCCGTCGGGCAGCCAGCGCGCCAGGTCGCCGCTGCGGTACATGCGCGCCTCCGCCGCGTCCGCAAAGGAATCGGGCAGGAAGCGCTCGCCGCTGAGCTGCGGCAGGTTCAGGTAGGCGCGCGCCACGCCCGGCCCGCCGATATACAGCTCGCCCGCGACGCCCGGCGGCACCGGCTGGCCATGGCGGTCCAGCAGGTAGACCGGGGTATTCGGCAACGGACGGCCGATGGAGCGCGGATGGCTATCCGGGGCGCACAGCAGAATGCTGGCGTTCACCGTGGCCTCGGTCGGACCATAGGCGTTGAACAGGGCCGGACGATGGCCCGGACGCTGCCACCAGGCCGCCAGCGCGGCCGCGCCGACGCCTTCGCCGCCGATACTGATCTGGCGCAGCGCCGGCGGCAGCGCCGCTTGCGGCGCCTGCGCCAGCTGCTGCCAGAACAGGGTGGGCAAGTTGGCCACCGTCAGACCATGGGCGGCGGCCAGCTCGCTCCAGCGCTGCGCGTCGCTGATCCATTCCGGCGTCGCCAGCACCAGCGTGGCGCCGCTCAGCAAAGCGCCGAAGATTTCCTCGACCGACATATCGAAGCCCGGCGCCGCAAACTGCAGCACGCGGTCGGCCGCGTTCAACCCATACAGCGACTGCAGGGCCGCGATCTGGTTGCACAGGCCGCGGTGTTCGATCAGCACGCCCTTCGGCCTGCCGGTCGAGCCGGAGGTGTAGATCACATAGGCCAGATGACGGTTATGCAGGCCGATGGCCGCCGGTTCGGGATTGCGCGCCGGCAGATCCTGCCAGCCCGCCAGCGGCCGGTCGATTTCCAGCACCGGCATGGATGGCGGAGTCCGCACGCCACCGCGCAGGGTGGAGAGCGTCAGCAGGGCCAGCGGAGCGCTGTCCTCCAGCATATACTCCGCGCGTTCCTGCGGATACGCCGGGTCCAGCGGCACGTAGGCGCCACCCGCCTTCAGCACCGCCAGCAAGGCCACGACCATGTCAATGCTGCGGCCAATGCGGATCGCAACACGCTGATCGGGCTGCAGGCCCAGGGCGCGCAGATGGTGGGCCAGCTTGTTGGCGCGCTCGTTCAACATGCCATAACTGAGGCGACGGCCTTCGTGTTCCAGCGCAGTCGCATGGGGCGCGCGCGCCGCCTGGAGCTCGAACAGCTGGTGCGCGCAGACCTGGTCCGGATAGGCGGCACGGTTATGCCGCCATGCCGCGTGCAACGCGGCCACGCCAGCGCCGTCGAGCAGCGCAATGCGGTCCACCGCCTGGCCATCATCGCGCGCCATGCCCTCGAGCACACGGCGCAGCTGGTCCAGGTGGCGCTCCACCGTCGCCCGTTCATACAGGGCGGCAGCGTACTCCATGGTGCCGACAATGCGATCCCCGGTTTCCGCCATGGTCAAAGAGAGATCGAACGGCGTGCTGCGGTCTTCGCGTTCCTCCAGCTCCTCCAGCGCCAGATCGCCCAGGCGCAGCGCCGGCTGCGGCATATTCTGCCAAGCCAGCATCAACTGGAAGATGGCGCTATAGCCCATTGCGCGCTCGGGATTGAGCGCCTCCACCACCTGTTCAAAAGGCACGTCCTGATTGTTCTGGGCTTCCAGCACGCGCTGCTTGACCTGCGCCAGCAACTGGCCGGCGCTTGGCGCGCCTTCCAGATCCAGACGCAGCGCCACCGTGTTGACGAACAGGCCAATCAGCGGTTCCAGTTCGGCGCGGCCTCGGTTCGCCAGCGGCGATCCGATGACCACTTCGTCCTGCCCCGCCAGACGCGCCGCCAGCGCCGCCCAGCCGGCCAGCACCGTCATATATAAGGTGACGCCGTGCTTGCGCGCCAGCGCTTTGAGCGATGTCGTCAGCTTCGCATCGAGCTCGAAGGACAGGCTCTGGCCGCGATAATCCTGCTGCGCCGGACGTGGATGGTCGGTGGCCAGTCCGATCAGCGCCGGCGCGCCCGCCAGCTGCCGCTTCCAGTAGTCGAGCTGCTGCTGGCCCACCGCGCCTGCCAGCCAGCCGCGCTGCCATATCGCATAATCGGCGTACTGCACCGGCAAAGACTCCAGCGGATCGCTGTGCGCGGCCACGCCATCCACGGCGTAGGCCTGATACAGGGCGCTGAATTCGCGCGCCAGCACGCCCATGGACCAGCCGTCCGACACCACGTGGTGCAGTGTCAGCAGCAACACATGCTCCTCGGCGGCGCAGCGCAGCAATCGGGCGCGGATCAGCGGGCCGTGCTCCAGGTCGAGCGGCGTGGCCGCTTCCACCTGGCGCCATTCAGCGAGCGCCTGCTCCTGTCCAGCGTCGGCAAGATCATGGCGGCTCAGCACAAAGCGCGCGTCGCTATCGATGCGCTGCACCGTTTCGCCCTCCTCCAATACCAGGCGGGTACGCAGCACCTCATGGCGCTGCACGATGCGGTCCAGCGCGGCCTGCAGCGCCGCCTCGTCCAGCGGCCCGCGCAGACGCATGCCGCCGGTGATGTGGTAGGCGGCGCTGGCGGCTTCGCCCAACTGGGCGATGAACCAGAGACGCTGCTGGGCAAAGGACGCGGGCAGCCGCGCCGGCCGCGCGGCGGCCACGATGGCCTGGCGCGCATCGGCCGGCGTCTCGCGTGCCAGGCTGGCGAAACCGGCCAGCTGCGGCTGCGCAAACAGGTCGGACAGGGCCAATTCCAGGCCAAGGCGCTGCTGCAGGCGCGAGATCATCTGCACCGCCAGCAGCGAGTGGCCGCCCAGTTCAAAGAAGTTATCGCGGCGGCCCACGCGCTCCACTTGCAGCAATTCGCTCCACACGCCCGCCATCGCCGTCTCGACCGGGCCTTGCGGCGCTTCATAGACGCGTACGCCAAAAGCCGCATCTTCAGGCGCCGGCAATGCGCGCCGGTCCAGCTTTCCGTTCGCCGTCAACGGCAGCGCATCCAAGCGCACATAGGCGGCAGGCACCATATACTCCGGCAGGCTGGCGGCCAGATGGGCGCGCAGCGCTTCCGGCGTGCACTCGGCGTCCGGCTCGGCGCTGAAGTATGCCACCAGGCGGCGCTGGCCGGTATGCTCCGCGCGCGCCTCCACCGCCGCCTGGCGCAGACCAGGTGCAGTCAGCAGCGCAGCCTCGATCTCGCCCAGCTCGATGCGGAAGCCGCGCACCTTGACCTGCGTGTCGCGCCGTCCGGCGAACTCGATACCGCCATCGGCGCGGCGGCGGCCAAGATCGCCGCTGCGGTACATGCGCGCATCCGTTTCCTGCGTGCCGGCGAAGGGATCGGGCAGGAAGCGCTCCTGGCTCAATTCCGGCCGGTTCAGGTAGCCGCGCGCAATGCCAGCGCCGGCGATATGGATTTCGCCCGCCACGCCCAGCGGCACCGGCTCGCCATGCTCGTCCAGCAGATAAATGCGCTTGTTGGCGATCGGCTTGCCGATGGGCGGATCGCCCTCCACCGCCACATCGCAGTGATGGACGGTGGCGCAGACCGCCGTTTCCGTCGGTCCGTAGCCGTTGATCAGGATGCGGCCTTCGGCCCAGCGCCGCACCAGGGCCTGGCCTGACGCTTCGCCTGCCATCACCAGCATGCGCACAGTGTCCATGCGCGCCGTCTCCGGCAGCGCGTTCAGCACCGCCGGCGGCAGGATCGCATGGGTCACCCCGTGCTTGGCCGTTATCTCCAGCAGGCTGTCGCCGGCCAGTGGCAGGTCCGAACCGCTCATGACCAGCGCGCCGCCATGGCATAGCGCCAGCACCACTTCAAAGATGCAACCATCAAAGCTGAAGGAGGCGTATTGCAGCACCCTGCTGTCCGCGCTGGCGGCAAAACTGGCGATCTGCGCCTGCGCCAGGTTGCATAGGGCCGCGTGCTCCATCATTACGCCCTTGGGCGTACCGGTGGAACCGGAGGTGTAGATCACATACGCCAGGCTGGAAGGTTTCAGTCCCAGCGCCTGCGGCTGGGGATTCGCTGCGGAGCGCCGCAGCCACGGCGCGGCCGGATCGTCCAGCTCCAGCACCGTGGCGGTGAACAGGGCGCGGCTGGCGGGCAGCCGGTCCTGCAGCGAGGCCAAGGTCAGCACCACGCGCGGCCGGCTGTCGTCCAGCATGAAGGCCAGACGCTCGGCAGGATACGCCGGGTCCAGCGGCACATAGCCGCCGCCTGCCTTCAAGGTGGCCAGCAAAGCGATCAGCAAGTTTGCCCCGCGCGGCAAAGCGATGGCAACCCGCGTTTCCGGCTTGACGCCCAGCGCGATCAGATGATGGGCCAGGCGATTGGCACTTTCATTGAGTTCGCCATAGCTCAGCGTCACGCCGCCGTCGACCACCAGCGCGCTCGCTTGCGGCGTCAGCGCGGCTTGGCGCTCGAACAGCTGATGGATGCAGCTTTCACGCTCATACGCGCCAGCCGTCTCGTTCCAGCCATGAATCAGTTGCCGCCGTTCTTCCGGCGGCAGGATATTCAGCGCGCGTGCCGCGGTGTCGGGTTTATGCTCCAGCGCCTGCGCCAGGCTTTCCAGCGCCGTGTGCATGTAGTGGCAGACCCGCAGCGGATCGATGGGGCGCTGCGAATTGGCCGTCAGCAGGAAGTCTTCGCCCAGATCGTCGGTCTTCAGCACCAGCGGGAAATTGCTCAGCTCTTCGCCGTGCAGTACTTCCATCCCTTCCCATTGCTGCTGCCCACCTGCGCTATGGCGATAGTTGAAGCCCGCCGAGAACAGCGGCACCGATGGCGGCATGCCGCTGCAGCGCTGGGCCAGCGACAAAGGCGCATGCTCGTGATGCAACAGCTCGGCCAACGCGGCGTGGGTGGCGCGCACCGCTTGCGCGACCGGAGTGTCATCCAGTTTCAAGCGCACCGGCAAGGTATTCATCAGCAAACCGAGCGCGCGGTCCGCGCCGCTGCCGCCGCGCATGCGGCCGAACAACGCCGTGCCGAACACCACGTCGGCGCGGCCGCTGGTGCGCGACAAGACTTGCGCCCAGGCCAGGTGGAACAGGCTGCCCGGACTCACGCCCAGACGGCGTGCCTGGGCGCGCAGGCGCGCCGCCAGCTCCGGCTCGACCTGAATGCGCGCCTCGTCCACGTTGGAGCCATCGCCTTGCATATCGGCCAGGCCGAATGGCGCCGTGGTTTCATCCACATCGCCCAGCATGCGGCGGAAGAATTCCTCGTGCTCCCTTTCGCTGACGCCAAGCCGTGCCTGGGCCACGAAATTACGGAATGGCACAGGCTCGCCCAGCTCCGTTTCCCGTCCCGCCAGAATCAGGGCGATTTCCTCGAACAGCACGTCGAGCGTGGTGTGGTCGGTGACGATATGGTGCAGCAGCAGCTGCAGCAGCCAGCGCCGGCCTTTGGCGTCGTAAGCGCTGAAGCCGTGCATCAGCGGCGCGCGCGACAGGTCCAGGCTGAAATGGCGCGGATCGGCATGCTCGCGCAACGCCGCGGCGATGTCATCGCCTTCCAGTTCCAGCGGCTCGACCTCGCAGATGGCTTCACGCCACACCACCTGCACCGGTTCAGGCAAGCCTTCCCATACCAGCGCGGTACGCAGCGCGTCATGCCGCGACGCCGCCTGCTGGAAGGCGCTGACGAAGGCATCCATCCGCGCCTGGCTGTCGAAGGCCAGGGTCGCGGAAAGCAGATAGGCATCGCCCTTGGCTTGCAGCAGGTGGTGGAACAACATACCTTCCTGCAGTGGCGCGAGCGGATAAATGTCCTTGATATTGACCATCCCGCCGGACACCGTAGCGGCAATCAGGGCAATCTGCTGCCGGTCCAGTTTCACCAGCGGCAGCATCTCAGGCGTGATCGCGGCACAGCCGGCTGGAATCAGGTTTGGCGGCGCCACCACATCGCGCCACCCGCTGTGGGCGGCCGCCTGCACGGCCGTGGCCAGCTCGGCTAGCGTGGGCCGGGCAAACAACGTGCGAATATCGGCATACATGCCATCGCGCCGCATGCGCTCCATCAGCTGCACGGCCAGCAGGGAATGGCCGCCCAGTTCGAAGAAGTGGTCGTGGCGGCCCACCTGCTCCTGCCGCAGCAGCTCGGTCCAGATGCGCGCCAGCGCCACTTCCGTGTCGCCCTGTGGTGCTTCGTAGGGGTGCTGCGCATAGGCCGCGCCCTCGGGCGCCGGCAAGGCTTTCCGGTCCAGCTTTCCGTTCGGCGTCAGCGGCAGCTGGTCCAGCAGCACGAAGGCCGCCGGCACCATAGGCTCGGGCAGCACGCGCGCCAGCGCGGAACGCAGCGCAGCCAGATCGGGCACGTCCGCCACCAGATACGCCACCAGGCGCTGATCGCCCGGATTGTCCTCGCGTGCCAGCGCTACGGCCTCGCGCACGCCGGGCTGGCGCAGCAGTTGCGCCTCGATCTCGCCCAGTTCGATGCGCTGGCCGCGCAACTTGACCTGGTGGTCGTTGCGGCCCAGGTACTCCAGCGTGCCGTCGGCCAGCCAGCGTCCCAGGTCGCCCGTCTTGTACAGGCGCGCGCCGTCCTCGCCGGCGTATGGGTCGGGCACGAAGCGCTCCCGCGTCAGTTCGGGACGGTTCAGATAGCCGCGCGCCACCTGCACGCCACCGATGTGGATTTCTCCCGCCACACCGGCCGGAACCGGCTGGCCATGCCGGTCCAGCACATAGATGCGCGTGTTGGCGACGGGCCGGCCCAGCGGAATACTGTCAGGCAGCTCGGGGCCGGCGCAATGCCAGGCCGTCACGTCCACCGCCGCCTCGGTCGGGCCGTAGAGATTGTGCAGCTGGACGCCCGGCAGCTCCCGCAGGAAGCGCCGCGCCAGCGCGGCCGGCAAGGCTTCGCCGCTGCACAGCACCCGTTTCAGGCTGCCGCAGCGCGCCGCTTCACCGCTATCGAGGAAGGCTTGCAGCATCGACGGTACGAAGTGCAGCGTCGTGATGCCGCGCCGCGCCACGGTGTCGGCCAGGTAGGCCGGATCTTTGTGGCCGTCCGGCCGCGCCATCACCAGGCGCGCGCCGCGCATCAACGGCCAGAAGAACTCCCAGACCGAAACGTCGAAACTGAACGGGGTCTTTTGCAGCACCGCTTCATCCGGCTGCAGGCAATAGGCTTCCTGCATCCACAGCAAGCGGTTGACGATGCCCGCATGCTCGTTCATGACGCCCTTGGGCTGGCCGGTAGAGCCGGAGGTATAGATCACATAGGCCAGATGCGATGGCGTCAAGCCCAGTTCCGCCACCGGCAAGGCCTGCGCAGACAGTTTCTGCCAGGGTTGATCGGCACCATCCAGATACAGCACCGGCAAGTCCTCCGGCAGCGCCAGGCTTTCGGCCACCGCGCCCTGCGTCAGCAGCACGCGCGGCGCGCTGTCGCACAGCATGAAGGCCAGGCGTTCGGCCGGATAGCCGGGATCGAGCGGCACATAAGCGCCGCCCGCCTTCAGCACGGCCAGCAAGCCCAGTACCATGTCCGCGCCACGTTCCAGGCACAGCGCCACGCGCTGGTCCGGCCCCACGCCCATGGCGCGCAAATGACGCGCCAGTTGGTTGGCCTGTTCATCCAGCTCGCGGTAGCTCAGGCGGCGTTCGCCATCCTCCACCGCCACGGCCTGCGGCCGCAGACGGACCTGCTCTTCGACGATCTCGTGCAGGCACAGGTCGCGGCGGTAATCGCGCTGGGTGCGGTTCCAGCCGCGCAGCACTTGCTCATACTCCTCTGCGCCGAGCAAGATGGCGTTCTGGCTGTCCGCATCGGCGTCGCGCGCCATCGCTTGCAGCACCAGGCTGTAGCTATGCGCCATACGGGTGGTCAGCGCCGCGGACACACGTGCCGGATCGCGCTGCAGCGAGAGCTTCAGTTCCGTGCCCTCCTGCGCCGCATTGAAGGTCAGCGCATGGTTGGTCGCCTCAAAAGCCTGGCCCTCCAGGAACTCAAACGTCTTCGCCCCATTCAAGCCTTCGTAGACGTGGAAGTTGACGAAGTTAAAAGCCGTATCGAACAACGCGCGCCGTCCATTCTGCTGCATGATGGCGGCATAGGGATAGGCGCGATAAGGCATGACCGCCAGTTCGGACTTGAAGGTCGCCAGTATCAGCTCCTTCCAGCTTTCCGTCGCCAGCTGCTGGCGGAACGGCAGCGTGTTCAGATACAGGCCCAGCACCTTGTCGCCATCCTGCTCGGCAGGACGGAAGTGTGTGACCATCCCGGTCAGCACATCGCTTTCGCCAGTAAACAACGCCATTACGCGGACATGGGCCGCCAGCAGCAAGGTACGCAGCGGCACGTGCAGGCGGCGCGCCAGGGATGCCAATTCAACGGCAAGGCCGTCCGGCAGCGCAAGCGCCACTCCGCGTCCGGCCGGCTCTTCTCTTTCATCCAGCGGCGGCAGGCTGCCCACGGTGTGATCCGCCAGATACTCTTGCCAGAACGATTGCGCTGCAGGCGACGCCAATGCCGCCTTCTCCACCGCCACCGCATCGCGGAAAGCCGAGGCCAGGGCGGCGCGCGGCACGTCCTGCCCGCTGGCCAGCTCCTGATAGGTCTGGAGCAGTTCCGTCACCATCGAGGCCACGCTCCAGCCATCGAGAATCGCGTGGTGGAAGCTCAGGGTAAGCTGAATATGTTCCTGCGCGCGAGTGTGAACGAAAACGCGGAACATCGGGGCCTGGCCTAGTGCGAAGGAATTGCTGCGCTCCCGCACCAGCCAGTCCTTGATCAGCTCTTCCTGCTGCGCGGCCGGCTGCGCCGAGATATCGCTCACAGCCGCCACGATGCGCGCATTGCTGAACACCAGCTGCAGCGGCACGCTGTAGCCGCGCAGGTCGAAAGCCGTGCGCAATACGGGATGGCGCGCCGCCACCAGATCGAGCGCGCGCTGGAAGGTCTCGGCATTCCAGCCTTCGACCCGCAGGTGATGGCTGAACACATCGTGATACACGCTGCCGTCGTCCGACATCTGGTTATGGAAGAGCATACCCAGTTGCAGGCTGCTCAGCTCATAGGCATCCTCCACCTCCTCGGGCAACGCCGCGCAGTCGGCTTCCGCCAATTCCAGGCTGGCGACAGCGGCTACCTGCGAAGATGCGTCGTTCATGCCCAGCGCCGCCACAATGCCGGCCACCGTGCGGTGGCTGAATATATGCTCGATCGCCAGCGGCAGGCCGCGTTCGCGCGCCCTGGAAACGATGGCGATGCTGCGCATCGAGTCGCCGCCCAGTGCGAAGAAGGTGTCGTGAACGCCGACCTTGTCGATGGCCAGCACTTCGGCCCAGATCGAGGCCAGTGATTCTTCCGCCGCGTTGCGCGGGGCGACATAGCCTTCCTCGTTGCGTGCTTCATCCGGTTCCGGCAATGCGTCCCGATCCAGTTTGCCGTGACTGGTCAACGGCAACTGGGGCAGGAATACCAGGTGCGCAGGCACCATATAGTCCGGCAGCTGCTGCGCCAGTTGCCGGCGCAGGGCCACGCCATCCGGCGCCGCTTCGGCATCGCGCGGCACAACCCACGCTACCAGCCGCTTCTCGCCTTGCCTCTCTTCGCGCGCCAACACCACGGCCTGGCGCACTTCGGGCAGCTGCAGCAAGCGTGCTTCGATCTCGCCCAGCTCAATGCGGAAGCCGCGGATCTTCACCTGATTGTCGTTACGGCCGGCGAATTCGATGGAGCCATCGGCCAGCCGGCGTCCCAGGTCGCCGCTGCGGTAAAGTCGCGCGCCGCTGCCGGGCTGGGACGGGTCGGGGATGAAACGCTCAGCGCTCAGTTCCTCGCGGTTCAGGTAGCCGCGCGCCACGCCGGCCCCACCCACATACATTTCGCCAACCGCGCCCGCCGGCACTGGACGGCCTTGCGCATCGAGCACCTGGACGCTAAGGTCGGGAATCGGCACGCCGATCGGGCTGCCGCTGCGTTCAGTGTCTGCCGGCGTCAACGCGCGATAGGTGACATGGACCGTGGTTTCGGTAATGCCGTACATATTGACCAGCCGCGTGTTTTCGCCATTGCGGGCATACCAGGGCTTGAGCATGGCCGGCTGCAAGGCTTCGCCGCCGAAGATCACATAGCGCAAGGCATGCGCCTCGCTGCTTTCGGCCTGGCTGGCAATAAACTGGCGGAAAGCGCCTGGCGTCTGGTTCAACACCGTCACGCCTTCGCGGCAGACCAGGCGATAGAACTCGTCCGGCGCGCGCGCCGTGGCTTGCGGCACCACCACCAGGCGGCCGCCGTGCAGCAATGCCCCCCACAATTCCCAGACCGAGAAGTCGAAGGCGCAGGAGTGGAACAGCGTCCACACATCGTCGGCGCCGAAGTCGAACCAGTCGCCGGTGGCGGCGAACAGGCGCGTGACATTGGCATGCTCCACCATTACGCCTTTCGGCACGCCGGTCGAACCCGAGGTGTAAATCACATAAGCCAGATGCCCTGGCCGCAACCCGGTTGCCTGCACCGAAGGATTACTGTCCGGCTGCGCCAACCATGCATCTGCCATGTCCAGATCGAGGCGCGGCACCTCCGCCACGATATCGTGCAGGGCATCGCTGGCCGCGCCATGCGTCAACAGTACTTTGGGCGCGCTATCCTGCAATATATGCGCCAGGCGAGCAGCCGGATAGGCCGGGTCCATCGGCACATAGCCACCACCGGCCTTCAGCACCGCGACAATCGCCACGACCATATCGAGACCACGCTGCAGGCAGATGCCGACCCGATCGTCCGGTTCCACGCCCAGCGCGCGCAGATGATGCGCCAGACGGTTGGCGCGCGCATTGAGTGCGCCGTAGCTGAGCTGCTCGCCTTCGTACACGACGGCCACGGCATCCGGGTGGCGCGCCACCTGCAGCTCAAACAGTTCATGTATGCACAAGGGTTGCGGGAAGCTGCGCTGCGGCTTGCTCCAGGCAGCGCCATGCGCTTCGCCCGCCAGTTCCTTGCCCTGCTCCAGCGCGTCCGCCAACGCTTCCAGATCCTGGCGGATTTCATCGCAGATCAGCCGCGCGTCCGCTGGCGGCGCAAGCTGGATCGTCAACAGGAAGTCCTGCCCCAGATCGTCGACGGACAGGCCAAACGGATAATTGGTGCGCTCCTGTGCCGACAGCACTTCAATGCCTTCATCCCAGCGCACCTCCTGCGCTTCCTCGCGCGCCGCGCTGTGGCGGTAATTCAGCAGGGCCGAGAACAGCGGTTTGCCACGTCCCGTGCCGCTGCAACGCTGCGCCAGCGATAGCGGCGCATGCTCATGCTGCACCAGTTCCAGCAATTGAGCATGCAACGCGCGGATTTCCTCCTGCACGCCGGCCGCTCCGCAGCGCACGCGCAAGGGCAAGGTGTTGATAAACAGGCCCATGGCGCGGTCTGCGCCCTCGCCGCCCTGCATGCGGCCGAACAGCACGGTGCCGAACACCACATCATCACGTCCGGTAGCACGCGCCAGCACGCGCGCCCAAGCCCAGTGGAACAGGCTGGCGGGACTCACGCCCGCAGCCCTTGCCTGGCGGCGCAAACGCTGGGACAGCACCGGCGACAGACGGCGCTGCAACTCTTCGATCTGGCTACCGTCGCCCTTCACGTCGCTCAGGCCAAACGGTGCAGTCGCTTCTTCGACATCGCCCAGCATGCGGCGGAAGAAGGCTTCATGTTCCTGCTGCCGTCCCTCCCGGCGCGCCTGGGCGACAAAATTGCGGAACGGGACCGGCGCGGGCAGCTCTGGCGCCCGGCCAGCCTGGATCAAAGCGACTTCCTGGAACAGCACATCGAGCGTGGTGTGGTCGATCACCATATGGTGCAGCAGCCATTGCAGCAGCCAGCATTGGCGCTCCTCGTCGAATGTGGCAAAGCCATGCAGCAGCGGCGCCTTACGCATATCCAGGCGGAAGTGGCGCGGGCTGGCCAGTTCCGTGAGCTGGGCCAGTTTGTCGCCTTCGGCCAGTTCGGGTGCTTCCACCTCAAAGCGCGCCTCGCGCCAAACCACTTGCACCGGCTCCGGCAAGCCTTCCCACAATACGGACGTGCGCAGCACATCATGCCGGTCGATCACCTGCTGCAAGGCGCTGACAAAACCGTCCAGACGCTCGCGCGAATCGAAAGCCAGCGTTGCCGAAGATAGGTAAGGATCGCCTTGCCCTTGCAACAGGTGGTGGAACAGGATGCCTTCCTGCAGCGGCGCTACGGGATAGATATCCTGGATATTCGCCGCGCCGCCCGGCACAGTGGCGGCAATGCGCGCAATATCGCGCGCGCCGAGCCGCACCAGGGGCAGCATGTCCGGCGTGATGGCCGTGCAGCCAGCCGGAATAGCGTTGGGTGGCACCGTAACCTCGCCGCCTAGCGCCGCCTCATTCGCGGCGCCCGCCAGCGCCGCCAGCGTGGGCTGGGCAAACAGCATGCGGATATCGGTCTGCAAACCTTGCTGGCGCAACCGCTCGACCAACTGCACCGCCAACAGCGAATGGCCGCCCAATTCGAAGAAGTGGTCGTTGCGCCCCACCTGCGGCAGATGCAGCAACTCGCACCAGATGCGCGCCAGCGCCTCTTCGGTCGCCCCCTGCGGCGGCGCGTAGGTTCGCTGGCCATAGCTTGCACCTTCCGGCGCCGGCAAGGCTTGCCGGTCCAGCTTACCGTTCGGCGTCAGCGGCAAGGCATCCAAGGGCACAAAGGCCGAGGGCACCATGTATTCCGGCAGTTCGCGTGCCAGGCCGTCGCGCAAGGCTTGCGCGTCCAGGTCCGCGCCCACCACGTAAGCCACCAGACGCTGTTCGCCTGCCTGGTCTTCGCGCGCCAGCACCGCCGTCTCGCGCACCCCGGGCTGGCGCAGCAGCTGCGCTTCGATCTCGCCCAGCTCAATGCGCAGGCCGCGTATCTTCACCTGATGGTCGTTCCGGCCCAGGAATTCGATACGGCCATCAGCCAGCCAGCGCCCCAAGTCACCGGTTTTATACATGCGCGCGCCGGGCGTGGCGGCAAAGGGATCGGGCAGGAAGCGTTCCCGCGT
>NZ_JACHXD010000015.1 GCF_014191875.1 Pseudoduganella violacea | reverse complement strand
GCATGGCCGATGGCGAACAGTGGGGATGCCGCTATTGTCTCAGGTCCGACTGCCGCGCGGAGCAGCGCCTGATGAATTAATCAGTGCTTCCCTAGGAATAGAAGGAGTTAGGGGTGCCGTGTCTGCAGCTTGTGTCGCAGAACAAAACAGACAGGTGGCCATCAAAGCCAATTTATTCTTCGCGGACTGAATCACGTACCCTCCCTTGGCGAGTTCGATCGTAATACCGGCTTTTAAGCAACAATCAATATTGCATGAAAAATAATTTATCCCAATGTACATCAAAAAAATAATTTGATGCAATATGTTTTTATGAAATAAATTACTTTCAAATCGCCATTTTCGATCTGCTTAAAACTCGCTCAAGGGGGGGGACCGGTAAAGACCGGGGCTGGAAAAAGAAAAGGGGCCCAAGCCCCTTTGTGTTACTTAGCTGCCAGCAGCATCTCATTCAGCCGCTTGACGAAGGTGGCCGGATCGGTGAGCGATCCGCCTTCGGCCAGCAAGGCCTGGTCGAACAGGATGTGGGACCAGTCGGCGAACTTGGCGCCGGCCGTATCTTCGTATTTCAGACGCGTCACCAGCGGGTGGTTCGGGTTGATCTCCAGAATCGGCTTGGATTCCGGCGCGCTCTGGCCGGCCGCCTTCAGCATGCGCAGCAGGTTGCCGGACAACTCGTGCTCGTCGGCCACCAGGCAGGCCGGCGAGTCGGTCAGGCGGAAGGTGACTCGCACGTCCTTGGCTTTCTCGGCCAGCGCTTCCTTCATCTTGGCGACCAGTTCCTGGTACTGGGTCTCGGTTTCTTCGTGCTCTTTCTTTTCGGCCTCGTCTTCCAGCTTGCCCAGGTCCAGGCCACCCTTGGCCACGGAAACCAGTTCTTTGCCTTCGAATTCGGTCAGGAAGGACAGCATCCATTCGTCGACGCGGTCGGTCATCAGCAGCACTTCCACGCCCTTCTTGCGGAAGATTTCCAGGTGCGGGCTGTTCTTGGCGGCGGTGTAGTTGTCGGCCGTGACGTAGTAAATCTTGTCCTGGCCTTCCTTCATGCGCGCCACGTAGTCGGCCAGCGACACGTTCTGGGCATCGCTCTCGCCCTGGGTAGAGGCGAAGCGCAGCAGCTTGGCCAGGCGGTCCTTATTGGTCGCGTCCTCGCCCACGCCCTCTTTCAGCACCTGGCCGAATTCGGTCCAGAAGGTGGCGTACTTGTCTTTTTTCTCTTGCTCCTCGGCGTTCGCCAGCTCTTCCAGCATGCCGATCACGCGCTTGGTCGAACCGTCGCGGATGGCGCGCACGTCGCGCGATTCCTGCAGGATTTCACGCGACACATTCAGCGGCAGGTCGGCCGAGTCGATCACGCCTTTGACGAAGCGCAGATAGGTCGGCATCAGTTGCTCGGCATCGTCCATGATGAAGACACGCTTCACATACAGCTTGATGCCGCCGCGCTTGTTGCGGTCCCACAGGTCGAACGGCGCCTTGGCCGGGATGTACAGCAGCTGGGTGTATTCGCTGCGGCCTTCGACGCGGTTGTGGGTGTGGGTCAGCGGCGCCTGGAAGTCGTGCGAAACGTGCTTGTAGAACTCTTCGTACTGTTCCTGGGTCACGTCGTTCTTGTTGCGGGCCCACAGGGCGCTGGCCTGGTTGATGGTTTCCAGCTCGTCCTTGAGGACGGTTTCCTTCTTCTCTTCGTCCCACTCTTCCTTCTGCATCTGGATCGGCAGCGAGATGTGGTCGGAGTATTTGCGGATGATGGATTTCAGCTTCCAGCCCGAGAGCAGCTCGTCCTCGCCTTCGCGCAGGTGCAGGATGATGTCGGTGCCGCGGCCCGGCTTCTCGATCTGCTCGACGCTGTACTCGCCTTCGCCGGCCGATTCCCAGCGCACGCCCTCGGACGCGTCCAGGCCGGCGCGGCGGGTTTCCACGGTGATCTTGTCGGCCACGATAAAGCCGGAGTAGAAGCCGACGCCGAACTGGCCGATCAGGGCCGCGTCGGCCTGCTGGTCGCCGGACAGCTTGCCGAAGAATTCGCGGGTGCCGGATTTGGCGATGGTGCCCAGGTGGGAAATCGCTTCCTCGCGGCTCATGCCGATGCCATTGTCCGAAATGGTGATGGTGCGCGCCGCCTTGTCGAAGCCGACCTTGATTTTCAGCTCGTGGTCGTTGCCGTACAGCGCATCGTTATTGATCGCTTCAAAACGCAGCTTGTCGGCCGCGTCGGAGGCGTTCGACACCAGTTCGCGCAGGAAGATTTCTTTGTTGGAGTACAGGGAGTGGATCATCAGCTGCAGCAGCTGCTTGACTTCGGCCTGGAAACCCATGGTTTGCTTATTGTCTGCCATTTTTTACCTCAATAGTCTTGTGGAAATCGGGTGTTTCACGGAATTTGCGCGCAGATGGGGGCCACAGCGGGCTTTTCAAGAGGCAATAAGGTACAAAAAAACAACTTGCCCTGTGGACAGCCAAGCCGGCGATGCTTAGACTGGAGTCATTGACGCGAATGCAATATCCCCAAGCCCGGTTGGAGATCATTGTGAAGCTGGAAAATCCCCTGCCCCTCAGGCTGCCCAAAGACACTTCCGACGCCGCCATGGTGGGCCGGATGCGTTTGCTGCTGTCGACTTCCTGCCTGCTGACCCTGTTGATCGACCCGGAAGCCATGGGCAAGCAGGATATGTTTTCCCGCCTGGCCTTCCTGGCCTACACCCTGCAAAGCCTGCTGCTCTACGTGATGGCGCATAAATCGGCGCTGGCGCGCAGCAAGACCGTATGCTGGCTCGACGTCGCCTGGTTCGCCCTGATCGTGTATGTCACGGGCGGCGGCAGCAGCTTCTATTACCTGTTCTTCTTCTTCGCCATCCTGACCGCCTCCTTCAGCTATGGCTTCGAGGAAGGCGCGCGCTTCACCCTGGCCTCCTCCGCCCTGTTCGCCGTGACCTCGCTGTTCGCGCAGAACGAGGTGGAGCTCTCGCGCGTGCTGCTGCGCGCCACCTTCCTGCTCGCCCTGGGCTATATGATCGCGCACTGGGGCGGCATGGCCATGGCCCAGCGCGCGCGCCTGGCCCTGCTGCACAAGGTCAGCCAGCTATCCAATCCGCGCTTCGGCATGGACCGCACCACCAGCTCGGTGCTCGAACACACGCGCCAGTTCTACCGCGCCAGCAGCACCATCCTGCTCATGCGCGACAATAATTCCGACCACTGGAGCTTGCGCGCGGCCAGCCAAGCCAATGCCGACCGCACCATCCAGGCCAATAATCTGAACGATGCCGCCGCCGCGCCCCTGCTGGCCTTCGGGCCGGAACAGATCGTGCTGCTGACGCGCCCCCTGCTCTGGCTACGGCGCCGTCTGCGCCTGCGCGGCTACGATACGGAACGCCAGCGCTGGGTCATGCTGCCCGATGCCGCCGGCGTCACCATCGCCGAGCTGCTCGACGCGCGCTCGCTGATCTCGGTGCCGCTGCCGCTGCGGCGCGGCGCCGGCCGCCTGTACGTGGTTTCGCAGCGCCAGGACTTCAACCGCTCCGACGCCCTGTTCCTGGTGCAGATCGCGGCCCAGGCCTTTCCCGTGATCGAGAATATCGAGCTGCTCGACCGCATGGCTTCGGAGGCGGTGCTGCGTGAGCGCGAGCGCATTGCGCGCGACTTGCACGACACAACCATTCAGCCCTATATCGGCCTGCGCCATGGCCTGAGCGCGATCCGCATGAAGGCCAGCAACAGCAACCCATTGAACCAGGACCTGGACAATCTGCTTAATATGACCACCCAGGTGGTGCACGACCTGCGCCACTACGCCAAGCGCCTGCGCAACGAACCCGAGCTGCGCGAGCCGGAACTGCTGATCGCGCTGCGGCGCCAGGCGTCCCAGGTGCGCCAGTTCTACGACGTGCATATCTCGGTCGATACCGTGGGCGAACTCGATGTCAGCGACCGCCTGTCGGCCGAGGTGTTCCAGATCGTCAACGAAGGCATGAGCAATATCTGCAAGCACACCACGGCGCGCCATGGTTTCATCGAACTAGCCTGCAAAGCCGGCCAACTCACGGTGCGCATCGAAAATGAATGCCTTGGCCCGCCGGTGCTAGACTTTACGCCGAACTCCATCGCCGAACGCGCCGCCGCGTTGGGCGGGGTGGCGCGCGTGCAGCGCGGCCAGCACAATAATACGGCGGTACAGATCGTGATCCCCGTATGAACACTTGCAACGAGGCAGCCATGACGCACAGCGACCGGCGCATCCGCATCATGCTGGTGGACGACCACAAGACCCTGCTCTGGGGGCTGGGCCGCCTGATCGACACCGAGGCGGCGCATATGATCGTGGTCGGCACGGCGCGCGACTGCGCCAGCGCGGTCGAACTGGCGGCCGAAGTCTCGCCCGACGTGGTGCTGCTCGACATCGACCTGGGCGGCGCCTGCTCGCTCGACATCGTGCCGGCCCTGCTGGCCGACCAGCGCGCCAAGGTGCTGGTGCTGAGCGGCACGCGCGACCGCGAACTGCTGGACAAGGCGGTGATGAGCGGCGTGCGCGGCGTGGTCAGCAAGGACGAGCCGGCAGAAACCGTGATCAAGGCCATCGAGAAGGTGCACGAGGGCGAGCTGTGGCTGGACCGCGCCATGATGGGCCGCGTCTTCGAAGCCATGCGCAATCCGCAGGCGGTGCGGCGGCAAGACCCGGAGCTGGAGAAAATCGCCCAGCTCACCGCAAAGGAAAAGAAAATCTGCAGCATGATCGCGGCCGGCGGCGGCGCCGTCAACAAAGCCCTGGCCCAGCAGCTGTTCATCTCCGAACACACGCTGCGCAACCACCTGACGGCGATTTACCACAAACTGGGCGTCAGCAACCGCCTCGATCTCTACGTTTTTGCTACCCGCCACCGCCTGGACCAGCACCAAGCCTGAGTCCAGCGCCCGCCTTTATTTCCTCCTTGCTTTTTGCCCGGCCGTGAGCATGCACGGCTGGCATCTTCTATTACCTTGCATTAACAAAGTTTGACCGTGACAAATGTCCCGGTCCGCACGGCAAAAAATGGGTGTGCACACCCAGGCAAATAGGGAGGCTTGTCTGATGTAGCTCAACAAGCGAAAACCTACTATGGACTCATCAGCACGGCGTAGACGCCAGCAGCTGAAACCAGCAGGCAAAGGCCCAACCAGACCGGAGCACAGAATGCGTACTGAAACGAAACCGAGCTTCACCCCCTTCACCTTCCTGTGGGATGAGAGCGGCGACGCCTTTTACGAATTCGTGCTGGTTGCCTCGCTGGGTGCCGTGGTCTGCATCATCGTCTACCTCGCGCTGGGCAAGAGCATCTGAGGCGGAATCTCCAGGTCCGCACCTGTGCAAACTTTTAATGTAGTCCGTTTCACCCAACTGAAAGGAAATACATCATGAAAGCGATTAAAAACTTCCTGCGCGACGAGCAAGGCGTGACCGCTATCGAATACGGCCTGATTGCTGCTCTGATCGCCGTGGTGATCATTGGCGCCGTCACCATCGTCGGCACCCAGTTGAACAAAACCTTCACCGCTGTCGGCACCAAGCTGACCACGGCCAACGCCTGACCTGCCGCGCGTCCGGAACTCCGCTCGGTTCCGGACGCAATCCCCTCTCTTGTGCGGAGAACCATCGTGAACAACTGCCTCAGCCGCTTCCTCGACGACGAATCCGCCGTCTCCGCCATCGAATACGCCCTGCTTGCCTCCTTGATCGTGGTCGTCATCTTCGCCAGCGTGGCAACGGTGGGCACCGAGGTGGCGAGCCTGTTCAACTACGTCAAGGACCAGGTCATCCTGGCCATCTCATGAGCGCCGCCGCCCTCCGCCGCGCCGTCACGCTGGGCTATGAACTGCGCCCCGTGCTGCGCGCCCATGCCTGGCTGCTGACGATCGTCGCCCTGCACTTCGCGCTGGCGCTGATACTGTACCACCGCTATCCGGAACACTACCGCAACACCATGCAGGCGGAAGAATTCCTCGGCTCGCTGGTGATAGGCCCCATCTGCGCGCTGACCGCCTACACCCTGTATGTGATGTTGTGCGTGCGTCCGGCCCACCTGCTGCGCTATCTGGGCCGCCATCTGCGCATGTATCTGACCCGCCGGCGCCTGCTGTTCGCGCTGCCGGTGCTGCTGATGATGCCGCTGTTCGCCTCAGCCTTCACCATCATCAAGGCTGCCGTACCGCTGTTCCAACCGTTCGCCTGGGACAGCCAGCTGTCGCAGCTCGACGCCACCCTGCATGGCGGCATCCAACCCTGGGTCTGGCTGCAAATGCTGTTCGGTCATCCGCTGCTGACGGCCGTGGTCAACCTGAATTACCACCTGTGGTTCTTCATCATGTTCGCCACCCTGTATTGGATGGCCTTCAGCATGGAACACGCCAGGCTGCGCATGCAGTTCCTGCTGAGCTTTGTACTGAGCTGGGTCCTGCTCGGCAATGTGCTGGCGATCTGCTTCTCCTCGGTCGGTCCCTGCTACTACGCCCTGGTGCTGGGCGGCCCCGATCCCTACGCCGGCCTGCTGCATTATCTGCAAGCGGCCGACCGCCAGATTCCCGTGCTGGCCCTGGATGTGCAAAAACTGCTGTGGAACGACTATAAGCACCAGATCGGCGTGTCCGGCCTGAGCATCTCGGCCATGCCCAGCATGCACGTGGCCAGCTCCATGCTGCTGACCCTCCTGGGCTGGCGCCTGAACCGCAAGGCCGGCATCGCGCTCAGCGTCTTCGCCCTGCTGATCCTGGCCGGTTCCGTGCACCTGGGTTGGCATTACGCGGTGGACGGTTATGCCGGTGCGCTCGGCGCCCTGCTGATCTGGCTGGCCGTGGGCAAGCTGCTGTCCCTGCAGCAGCCCGCGCCGCGCCGCCTGAATCTGCTGGTCGGCGGCCGTGTGGTGCGCAGCGTGCTGCAAAGGAGGCTGCCATGAAAGCCCTGACCCTGCCCGCCCTGCTGCCGGCGCTGGTGCTCGGCGGCCTGCTGGCCGGCGCCGTCTGGCACGATGTGCGCGCCCGCCGCATCCCCAACCAGTTGGTGCTGTGGGGCGCCTTGGCCGGCCTGGCCCTGCAGGCCACGCTGACGCCCGGCGCCGGCCTGTACGCCGAACCCTTCGGCGCGCTCGGCCTGCTCAGCGCCGCCTACGGCCTGGGCCTCGGCCTGCTGCTGCTGCTACCCATGTATGCGCTGGGCGCCATGGGCGCCGGCGACGTCAAGCTGATGGCCATGGTCGGCGCCTTCCTCGGCCCCGAGGAAATCGTCGGCGCCGCCCTGTTCAGCATGATGGCCGGCGGCGTGCTGTCGATCGTGGCCGCGCTGTGGCAAGGCTCGCTGCGCAAGGTGCTGGGCAATACCCGCGTGCTGCTGCTGAACAGCGCCCTGCGCGCCATGGGCGGCGACGGCGCGCGCATCGAAGCGCCGGCCGCGCCCAGCGGCAAGCTGGCTTACGCCATCGCCATCGCCAGCGGCACCGTGCTCTACCTCGTGCTGGTGCGCACCTCCGGCTGGAGCGTGCTGCTATGAACCCGACCACCAATACCAAGGAGCTGTCCGCCATGCCCCAAGCCATCCCCCTCGCCTCGCGCCGCACCAATCTGCTGCTGGGCGCCGTGCTGGCCTGCGCCTGGGCCTTGTTCGCCTGGGCCCATGTGCAAGGCTTCCGCCACAGCGGCGACTGGTCCTATCTGCTGTTCTTCGCCTCCGAAACCCTGGTGGCCCTGCTCTTCCTGCTGCGCTCCGAACCGGTCAAGGTGTCGCACTCGCCGATCGACTGGGGTCTGGCCATCGGCTGCACCGCCGCGCCGCTGTTCTTCGCCCCGGCCGGCTGGGCCTTGCTGCCCGCCGCCAAACTGATTCTGGTGGCCGGCATCCTGCTGCAGATCGGCGGCCTGCTCTCGCTCAACCGCAGCTTCGGCCTGGTGGCGGCGCAGCGCCAGATCAAGACGCGCGGCCTGTACAGCGTGGTGCGCCACCCGCTCTATGCCAGCTATCTGCTGTCCTACTGCGGCTATGTGCTGGCCAATACCAGCATCGCCAATCTGCTGGTGTGCCTGACGGCGGCCGTGCTGCTGGTGGTACGCCTGTGCCGCGAAGAGCGTTTCCTGTCCCAGGCGGCGGAGTACCGCAGCTATATGGAACAGGTGAAGTACCGCGTGATTCCCCTGATCTTTTGATGCCGCAAGGAGCTGCCATGCCCCCCGATGACCACATCAACCGCGTCTGGACCAGCGACCCGCTGCGCGCGCCCGCGCCGCGCAGCGTGGAAGACACCGGCCTGCCCTTCCTCTACCTGGTGGAGCTGGTGAGCAAGGTGCTGTACCAGCGCGGCCAGGTGCGCCTGAGCGAACTGTCCGCGCATCTGAAGCTGCCGGTCAGCGTGCTCGATCCCCTGCTGACCTTCCTGCGCACTGAACGCATGTGCGAGGCCGTGCGCCGCGGCGTCAGCAACACCGACGCCGATCTGGTCTACAACCTGAGCGACGCCGGCCGCGCCCGCGCCGCCGAATACGAACGCCGCGACAGCTATGCCGGCCCGGCCCCGGTGGCCTTTGCCGATTATGTGGAGCGCGTGCGCGCCAGCAGCGTGGCCGGCATGCGCGTGGGCCGCGAGCATATGGCGCAAGCCTTCGATGGCATCGTCGCCGATCCGCAGGTGCTGGAGAAGATGGGCGCCGCCATGAACTCCGGCCGCGCCATCTTCGTCCATGGCCCGGCCGGCAGCGGCAAGACCTTCCTCGCCGAGCGCCTGAACGGTCTGCTCAACGGTCATATCGCCGTGCCCTACGCCCTGCTGATCGACGGCGACGTGGTTCCGCTGTTCGACCCGATGGTACACCATGTGGTGCCGGACCAGGAGGGCGGCGACCGCCTGTACGACCGCCGCGCGCCGCGCGACCAGCGCTGGGTGCGCGCGCAGCGGCCCGCCGTGCTGACCGGCGGCGAACTGACGCTGGAGATGCTGGACCTGCGCTTCGACGCCACCACCCGCCTATACCAGGCGCCGCCGCACCTGAAGGCCAACGGCGGCATCTTCATCATCGACGACCTGGGCCGCCAGCGCTGCTCGGCCACGGAACTGATGAACCGCTGGATCGTGCCGCTGGACCGCCAGGTCGATTACCTGTCGCTGCAGAACGGCTACAAATTCCCCGTACCTTTCGACGTGGTGGTGGTGTTCTCCTCCAATCTGCCGCCCGAATCGCTGGCCGACGGCTCCTTCCTGCGCCGCCTGGGCTACAAGATCCATATCGGCCCCCTCACCCCGGTCCAGTACGGGACCGTGTTCCGCCAGGTGTGCGAACGCCTGGGCATTGCATTCGCGCCGGAAGCCTTTGCCTGGCTGCTGGCCCACCACGACCGGGAGCAGCGCCCGCTGATGGCCTGCTACCCGCGCGACCTGGTCTGCCAATTGCGCGACCTGGCCGCTTACGAAGGCCGTCAGCCGGAGCTCAGCTCCGAGCTGCTGGCCTGGGCATGGGACAACTATTTCGCTGGCGCCTGACCGGCCAAGACAGCAAGGGGAAAGAAAATGAGAAACACGCGCGCACTCATCATGATGATCGTCGCCATCGTCCTGGCCTTCCTGGCCGTGGTGATGGCGGCCCAATGGATCAATGCCCAGGCGGCAGGCAGCACCAGCAAGGTGGCCGTGGCCCAGACCGATATCAGCCTGGGCGCCCGCATCAATCCGGACATGATCCGCATGGTCGATTGGCCGGCCAGCGTGACGCCGCCGGGCGCCATCAGCGATCCGAAGGTTCTGGCTTCGCGCGTGACGCGCGCCAGCATCCAGCGCGGCGAGCCTCTGCTGGAAAGCAAGCTGGCGCCGCCGGGCACCCAGGGCGGTCTGTCCGCCGTGGTGGCCGAAGGCAAGCGCGCCATGACGGTACGCGTCAACGACGTGATCGGCGTGGCCGGCTTCGCCCTGCCCGGCAACTTCGTCGACATCCTGGTGAATACCCAGGAAGAGAATCTGAAAGCCCAGGGCAACCGCGAAGCGAGCATCTCCAAGATTGTGCTGGAACGGATTCTGGTGCTGGCCGTGGCCCAGGAATCGAGCCGCGACGAAACCAAACCCAAGGTGGTCAATGCCGTCACCCTGGAACTGACGCCCGAACAGGTGGAAAAGCTGGACCTGGCGCGCAGCGTCGGCACCCTGTCGCTGGTGCTGCGCAACCAGGTCGATCCCGACCCGGCCAAAACCACCGGCGCCACCAAATCCACCCTGCTCACCGGCCGCGAACAGCCCGCCCCGGCACCGGTCGCCGCCAAGGCGCCGGCCCCCGCGCCGAAGCCGGTGGCGCGCCGCATCGCCGTCGTGCCCCAGGGCGAGAAGGTGGAAATGATCAAGGGGCTGGAACGCAGCAGCCAGCAATTCTGACGACTACAGGAGCTATCCCATGAAACCGATCCGTACCGCGCCGCAGACTGCCATCCTGGCCTGCATGCTGGCCGCCGCCCTGCCGGCCCTGGCCGCCGCCCCCGCCGACAACGCCGCGCCGGCCAAGGCAGGCAAGCAGAAAGCCATGACCGTGGCGTCGGCCGCCCCCGCCGCATCGGCCGCCGGCCGCACCGATCTGGCGCCCCAGGTGACGCTGTCTGAAGGCAAGTCCACCCTGATGCGTCTGCCCTACCCGGCGGCCCGCATGTCGGTGGGCGACGCCCACATCGCGGACGTGATCCTGCTCAATCCCAGCGAGATTTACATGCTGGGCAAATCGGTGGGCGCCACCAACCTGATTCTGTGGGCGAAAAACGGCGACGCCACCATCATCGACATCACCGTGGCCATCGACACCGCCGCCCTGCAGGCCCGCATCAACCTGATGATGGGCAACGACAAGGATGTGAAGGTGTCGGCCGCCGCCGACACCTTGATCCTGTCCGGCACCGTGCCCGACGTGACCAGGGCCGAGCAGATTCTGGCCCTGGCCAACGCCTATGTGCAGCGCACCGCGCGCACCCAGAACGCCAGCGCCGGCGGCGCCGCTGCCGCAGCGGCAGGCGCGGGCGGCATGCAGATGGGCGCGCAAACCGTCCAGCCCGACCCGCAAACCGGCCTCTCGCCCAAGATCGTGAATATGCTGGCGATCGCCGCGCCGCAGCAGGTGATGCTGGAAGTGAAGGTGGCCGAGGTGTCGAAGACCCTGGTCGACCAGCTGGGCGCCAGCCTGGGCCTGGCCAAGTCGCATGGCAGCTGGACCTACACCATGCTGTCCAACCTGCTCAGCAACAATCCCAGCAAGATCGACGCCTTCAACAATCGCAACGGCAACTTCCTGACCGTCGATGCGCAGAAGCGCGACGGCCTGGTGAAGGTGCTGGCCGAACCGACCATCATGGCCATCAGCGGCCAGGAAGCCAGCTTCCTGGCCGGCGGCAAGATCTTCATCCCGGTCAGCCAGACCAATAACAACGGCATGCCCACCATCACGCTGGAAGAGAAGGAATTCGGCGTGGCCGTGAAATTCACCCCCACCGTGCTGGAAGGCGGCCGCATCAATCTGAAAGTGGCGCCGGAAGTATCGGAACTGAACAAGGAAGGCATTGGCATCAGCGCCACCGGCATCAACACCACCGCCATCCTGCCCTCGTTCACCACGCGCCGCGCCGCCACCACGGTGCAGCTGTACGACGGCCAGAGCTTCGCCATCGGTGGCCTGATCAAGAACAACGTCAGCACCAATATCAAGGCCTTGCCGGTGCTGGGCGAAGTGCCGGTGCTGGGCGCCCTGTTCCGCAGCAGCGATTTCCAGACCGACCGCTCAGAGCTGGTGTTCATCGTCACGCCGCGCATGGTCAAGCCGCTGCCGCCCGACTACAGCCTGCCGACCGACGGCTATGTGGAGCCGGGCCGCGGCGAATTCTTCCTGAATGGGCAGATGGAAGGCAAGAAGCAATCCAAGGCGGCACCGGTCGGCATGCCGCAGGCCTCGGCCGAAGCGGGCGCAGTCCAGGGCAGCGCGGCCAGCGCCGCCGCACCGAAAGCCGCCGGCGGTTTCGATCTCTACTGATTAAGCAAGGAGAACCATCATGAATCCGAACTTCCTGCGTTTCGCCAGTGTGGGCCTGGTCTTCTGCGCCCTGGTTGCCTGCCGCACCACGACGCCGAACCTGGACGCCCATTTCGGCGAATCCGTCAGCCTGCTGCAGGCGCAACAGATCCTTGATCCTTCCGCCGGCAACCGCATGGCCGGCCCGGAAGGCATGGACGGCAAGGCCGCCAAGGCCGGCTACGACCAGTATCAGAAGTCGTTCCGCGCGCCGGAACCACGTCCATCCACCTTCGTCATCGGCGTCGGCCGCTGATTGGAATCCGAGAGGCGCATGATGAAAGCCTTCAGCCAATACCGCAGGAAGCAGCAAGGCGCCGTGGCCGTGATTTCCGGCCTGGCCCTGCTGCTGGTGCTGCTGCCGATGGGCGGCCTGGTGCTGGATCTGGGCCACCTCTACATCGCCAAATCGGAATTGCAGAACGCGGCCGATGCCGCCGCCCTGGCCGGCGCCAAGGATCTGAACAACACCGCCGCCGGCATCGACACGGCCATCGCCACCGGCCAGACCGTGGCGGGTAAGAACCGCTACGACTTCGCCACCGCCGTCAGCATTCCAGCGGCCAATTTCACCTTCTCCGACGACCCAGATGGCCCCTGGGTATCGGCCGCCACGGCCAAGGCTGCGCCGCAGGGCATGACCTTCATGAAAGTGGAAACCGGCTCCATCGCCATGAACACCTATCTGATGCACGTTGCCGGCATCAGCTCTGTGAGCACCTTCGGCACGGCGGTAGCCGGCCGCTTCGTCATCAACGTCACGCCAATCGGCATCTGCGCCATCGATCCCGCCAACCGCACGTCCAAGTACACCTATGCCGCCAGCGGCATGACGGAGCTGGTGGAATTCGGCTTCCGCCGCGGCGTCTCCTACGACCTGTTCAAGCTTGGCTCGCTGGGTGGTGCCACCTCAGATCCGTATCAGATCAATCCCGTCGACTCGCCGCCTTCCGCCTGCAGCTCAAGCAATTCCAGCGCCAACTTCACCGCGCCCTTCATGTGCACCGGGAACAGCGCCGTGCTGACCTCGGGCGTGGGTCAGGTCTACACCAATACCGGCATGAGCGCATCGCTGGACAAGGCCCTCAATTCCCGCTTCGGCGACTACGGCAACGGCTCGCAATGCGATCCTGCCTCGGCCCCGCCTGACCTGAATATCAAGGAATTCCCCTGCCAGGGCAGCAATCCCTGCAAGGCCACCTCGAATGTGGACTGGATGAGCGCCAATCAAAATGTGCAGAACGTCAGCACCAGCACCACCAATCCCAAGCTGCCCAAGTACTCCCTGCCATCCGAGGCGACGGAGCCGACCACCGCTTCCACCCGCGTCACCAGTCCGGCGCAAGTGGCGGATTACGGCCCACTATGGTCGTATAGCGCGCCCTACCAGGCCGACAACAGCAGTCCACCGAAGGCCGGTACGCGGATCACGCCCAGCCAGGCCAATCTGAAGCCGATGTACTCCTCGAATTCGAGCACTATGTACTTCGACACCGCCAAATATCCGACTTCGGTGGGCAGCGGCTTCGACGCCAGCTCCGACCCGGCGCCGTACAACCAGACCGGCGACGCCAACTACTACACCTCGGGCGGCGCTGGAGCGCAGGCCAACCGCCGCATCCTGAACCTAGTGCTGATCGACTGCCGCACGGCGCCGGTTGGTCCCGCCTCCTGCGGCAAGATGACCGCCGTCGGCGTCGGCAAGTTCTTCATGAAGACCAAGGCCGATTTCAGCGGCGGCGGCTCGCTGGACCTGGAATTCACCGGCTTGATCGAGCCGGTTCCCACCTCCGAAGTGAAACTGTACCGGTGACCGCCATGAACAAGACCTTCGCTTCCCGCCGCCAGCAAGGCGCCGCCGCCGTCGAATTCGGCATCGTGCTGACCCTGCTCATGACGCTGCTGGCCGGCACCTTCGAACTGGGCCGCGCCTTCTGGTACTTCGACGCGCTGACCAAGGCCACGCGCGACGGCGCGCGTACCCTGAGCGTGGCGCCCACCGCCACTATCTCCTCGCAGGGTGTGGCGGCCGCCAAGGCCATCGTAGTGAATGCCGCCGCCAGCGCCGGCGTTCCGAGCTTCAGCAGCGCCAACGTCACCGTGACCTGCCTGACCAGCGCCTACGCCGACGGCACCTGCACCGACGGCACCGCACCGGGTGGCGTGCGGGTGGAAATCGTCAGCTACCAGGTCAAGATCGGCGAGCTGATTCCCTTCATGATCGGCAGCGCCTCGCGCAACGTGACGCTGACCCCGCGCACCACCATGCGCTACATGCTGTGAGGCGAACGCGATGAACACTTTCTCCACCATACGCCGTTCCACGCCGCTGCAACGCCAGCGCGGCGCGGCCGCCGTCGAATTCGGCCTGCTCTGCCTGATCTTCCTGACCATCGTGCTAGGCATTCTGGAACTGGGCCGCATACTCTATCTGTACAACACCATGCAGGAAGTGAGCCGCCGCGGCGCGCGCGAAGCGGTGATCCGCTGGGTCGACCAGGGCAGCGCGATCAAGACCGAAGCCCTGTTCGGCGGCAGCAGCGTGCCGGCCGGCGACGAAATCACGGCCAGCAATATCGTCATCCGCTACCTGAACGCCGCGGGCAACGAGGTCAGCACACTGCCGTCCAGCCCTGGCGACAATATGTCGGCCTGCTCCGATATCACGCGTGCCGACCAATGCATCTACAGCGTCAGCGTGGCGCTGGAAAACGTGACCTATGTGCCGATGGTAAAGCTGTTCACTTTCCTGAACATCGCCCTGCCGGTGGCTAAAGTCACGATGCACGCCGAAAGCCTGGGTTTTAACGATTAATGAAAGCGGGAGGTTGAAATGAAAATCACCGTCGTCTCAGCCAATGAGAAACTGCTGTTCGAGATCGCGCGCGTGCTGCGCGAACGAAGCATCACCGACCAGGTGGACGTGGTCAACGGCTCGCTGGACAAGCTGCAAGCGATGGAAGCCATGCAGGCGCCCGCGCTGCTGATCGTGGCCCAACCCGCGCTCAGTCCCGCCGAATTCGAACGCCTGGAAAGCCTGGGCATCCAGCACCCCGGCATGGCCAGCATCGTGCTGTGCCAGTTGCAGACGCCGGAATTCCTGCTGCAAGCCATGCGTGCCGGCGTGCGCGAGGTGCTGCCGCTGCCGGCCGACGCCGGCCAGCTGCATGTCGCCGTGCGCCGCATCGAGGACAAGCTGAATATCAACAACCGCTCCCAGGGCAAGGTGCTGGCCTTCGTCTCCTGCAAGGGCGGCAGCGGCGCCACCTTCCTGGCCACCAACCTGGGTTATGCCCTGGCCGCCGCCGAAAACAAGCGCGTCGCCCTGTTCGATCTGAATCTGCAGTTCGGCGACGCCTCGCTGTTCGTCTCCGACCAGAAGCCGGCCGCCAGCCTGGCCCAGCTCTCGCAGCAGATCCATCGCCTGGACGCGTCCTTCCTGGCGTCGAGCATGGTGCCGGTGACGCCGAACTTCGGCGTGCTGGCCGCGCCGGAAGACCCGACCCAGGCCAACGATGTGCACCCCGAGCATATCGACGTGCTGCTCAAGCTGGCGCGCCAGCACTACGACTTCATCCTGCTCGACGTGGGCCGCAGCCTGGACGCCATCAGCGTGCGCGCGCTGGACCAGGCCGACATGATCTTCCCCATCCTGCAAGCCACCTTGCCGTATATCCGCGACGGCAAGCGCCTGCTGAGCGTGTTCCGTTCGCTCGACTACCGCAAGGACAAGATCCACCTGATCGTGAACCGCTACGCCAATAGCGGCGAAATCCGCCTGCGCGACTGCGAGCAGGCTTACGGCACCACCATGTTCCGCACCATTCCCAACCACTACGAGGCCGCCGCGGCTTCCGTCAACCAGGGCGTGCCGATTCTCCAGCTGCAGCGCAACTCTCCCGTGTCCAAGGCTTTGCAGGACATGGCGCGCGAGCTGGCCGGCGACACGGCGGCGGAATCGCGCGGCTGGCTGTCCCGCATCCTGCAGCGCGCTTAAAGCCGCCCCAACCCGATAGAGCCAAGGAGAACACATCATGCTAACAAGCGCCAATCTGAGAGCAAGGCTGGGCAACGGCACCGGCGGCGCCGCCCCCGTGGTCCGCCTGGAAAGCATCGACAACCGCGCCTACCAGCAGCTCAAGCACCGCATCCACCAGACCCTGCTCGACCGCGTCGACCTGGAAAGCATGCAGCGCTTGAGCCAGGAGCAGATCCGCGACGAGCTGCGCATCCTGGTCGAGCGCCTGCTCGAAGAGAATATGGTGGTCATCAACGATATCGAGCGGCGCAACCTGACGCGCGATATCCAGCACGAGGTGCTCGGCTTCGGCCCGCTGGAGCCGCTGCTGGCCGACCCCACCGTGTCGGACATCCTGGTGAACTCTTCGCAGCAGGTATATGTGGAACGCGGCGGCAAGCTGGAACTGAGCAGCATCACCTTCGCCGACGATGCCCACCTGATGAAGATCATCGACAAGATCGTCTCGCGCGTGGGCCGCCGCATCGACGAATCCAGCCCCATGGTCGACGCCCGCCTGCCCGACGGTTCGCGCGTCAACGCCATCATCCCGCCGCTGGCCATCGACGGCCCGGTGATGTCGATCCGCCGTTTCTCGGCCGATCCGCTCGGCCTGGAAGAACTGATCGGCTTCAAGAGCATGACCGAGGGCATGGCCACCGTGCTGCGCGCGCTGGGCCGGGCTAAGGTGAATATCGTGATCTCGGGCGGCACCGGCAGCGGCAAGACCACCATGCTGAACGCCATTTCCGCCCACATCAGCGAAACCGAGCGCGTCGTCACCATCGAAGACGCGGCCGAGCTGCAACTGCAGCAGCCCCACGTGGTGCGCCTGGAAACGCGGCCGCCGAATATCGAGGGCAAGGGCGAGGTATCGCAGCGTGCCCTGGTGCGCAACGCCCTGCGCATGCGGCCCGACCGCATCATCCTGGGCGAGGTGCGCGGCGGCGAAGCGCTGGACATGCTGCAGGCCATGAACACCGGCCACGAAGGTTCGATGGCGACCATCCACGCCAACACCCCGCGCGACGCGCTGACCCGCCTGGAAAACATGATCAGCATGGCCGCCGCCAGCCTGCCCACCAAGGCCATGCGCCAGCAGATCAGCTCCGCCGTGGGCGTGGTGGTGCAGGTGGCGCGCCTGACCGACGGCAAACGCAAGCTGATGTCGATCCAGGAAATCACCGGCATGGAAGGCGAGATGATCACCATGCAGGAAATCTTCTGCTTCAAGCAGACCGGCATGGACAAGGACGGCAAGGTGCAGGGCCACTTCTGCGCCACCGGCATCCGCCCACGCTTCTGCGAACGCCTGCGTGCTTTCGGCCTGCAGCTGCCCGACGAATTGTTCGATCCGAACCACCGCACGGAGTGATGCCATGGACTACCTCTACTACATCACCGGCATCGTGGTCTTCGTGGCCGTGGTGCTGCTGATCGAAGGCATTTACCTGAGCTGGAACTCGTCCAAGGGACCGGAGGCGGAACGCGTGGCGCGCCGTCTGCGCATGATGTCGGCCGGCAGCCATGGCGGCCAGCAGAACAACTCCATGATCAAGCAGCGCCTGCTGGCCCAGTCGCCCGCCATGCAGCGCCTGCTGCTGGAAATTCCGCGCATCGGCCAGCTGGACCGGCTGCTGGAGCAGTCCGGCCTGGCCTGGAGCGTGGCCGACCTGCTCGGTCTGACGGCGCTCAGCTTTGCGTCCGCCGTCGGCCTGGGCCTGTGGCTGCACCTGCCGCTGCTGATGCTGCTGCCACTGGCCTTGGGCGCGGCCTGCCTGCCTATGCTGATGATCGTGCGCGCCAAGGCCAAGCGGCTGGAGCATATCGACCAGCAGTTGCCCGACGCGCTGGACCTGATCGGCCGCGCGGTGCGCGCCGGCCACGCCTTCCCCACCGCCATGAAGATGGTAGGCGACGAGATGCGCGATCCCATCGCCGCAGAATTCCGCACCGCCTTCGATGAGGTCAACTTCGGCATCTCGATGACGGACGCGCTGATGAACCTCGCCACCCGCGTCCCCAGCACCGACCTGCGCTACTTCGTGATCGCGGTGCTGATCCAGCGCGAAACGGGCGGCAATCTGGCCGAGCTGCTGGACAATATCAGCGCCATCATCCGCGCCCGCATCAAGCTGATGGGCCAGGTGCGCGTGCTGTCGGCCGAGGGCCGCATGTCGGCCTGGGTTCTGGGCCTGCTGCCCTTCGGCGCGGCGCTCATGATCCAGCTCACCAGCCCGCAATTCCTCGAAGTGCTATACACCGATCCGGGCGGCCGCAAGATGCTGGGCATGGCCGCCTTCCTGATGTTCCTCGGTGTTCTGCTGATGCGCAAGATCATCCGCATCCACGTTTAAAGCGCGAAGGAGACAGCCATGAGCATGATGCAGATCGGTTTCCTCGGAGTTCTCTTCCTGGCCGTGTTCGGCGGCGCGATGGCCCTGCTGAGCCGCTTCAACAGCGACCCGGTGCAACAGCGCCTGGATGCCGTTACCGGCAACGGCGGCGCGCGCTCCGGCAAGGGCCACAGCCAGGGTCCAACCCTGGCCGCGCGTCTGGCGCAGCTGACCGCGCCGCTGGCCAAGCTCTCGGCCAACCCCACGGACTGGGAGCATTCGGCACTGCGCACCCGCTTCATGAACGCGGGTCTGCGCCATCCGTCCGCGCCGGCGCTGTTCTTCTCCGCCAAGACGGCGCTGGCCGTGCTGCTGCCGCTGGTCGCCTACTTCGCGCTAGCCGTGATGCGTTCCAAGGCCAGCGGCAACACCCTGCTGTTCTGGCTTCTGCTGTCGGCCGCCATTGGCTACTATCTGCCGAATGTGGTGCTGAATATGTCGGTGCGGCGGCGCCAACTGGAGATTTTCGAAAGCTTCCCCGATGCGCTGGACCTGATGATGGTCTGCGTGGAAGCCGGTCTGGCCATGGACGCGGCCTTGCAGCGCGTGGCGCAGGAAATCGGCCTGAAAAGCGAGGTGCTGGCCGACGAGCTGAATCTGGTGACGCTGGAGCTGCGCGCCGGCTTGAGCAAGGAGAAGGCGCTGCGCAATCTGGCCCTGCGCACCGGGGTGGAGGATGTGGATGCGCTGGTGGCCATGCTGATCCAGGCCGAACGCTTCGGCACCAGCATCGCCGACTCCCTGCGCGTGCAGTCGGACCAATTGCGCACGCGGCGCCGCCAGCGCGCCGAGGAAGCGGCGGCCAAGATCGCGCTGAAACTGCTCTTCCCCCTGATTTTCTTCATCTTCCCCTCGCTGCTGGTGGTGCTGATGGGGCCAGCTTTCCTGCAAATCTATCGTGTTCTGCTGCCCGGCATGGGCGGTGAAGGCAACTGAAAGGAATCCATCATGAACAAACTCAAACCCATCGCCTTCGCCATCGCCGGCTGCGGCCTGATCGGCGCCTGCAGCACGCCGCCCGCACGCCAGGAGCTGACCATGCAGCCCGTGCTGCGCATCGACCAGGGCACGCGCGCCGGCAACCAAATCGGCACCTGGAACCGGCTCGGGCGCTACCACCAGGAGCGCGGCCAGCTCAGTCTCGCGTTGGGCGCGTACGCGCAGTCGCTGGCCCTCGACCCGCGCCAGCTGGAAGCGCGCACCGCCGTCGCCGCCATCGAGGCACGCCAAGGCCGGCTGGAGGACGCTCGCCTGCAGCTGCAAGCCGTGGCGGCCGACTATCCGGGCGAAGCCCAGCCGCAGACCAATCTCGGTTACGTGCAATACCTGATGGGCGACTATGAAGGCGCCATCGGCACGCTGCGCAAGGCCATGGCGCTGGGCGCCGGCCCCAAGGCATTCGAGAACCTGCAACTGGCCGAAACTGCCGCGCGCGAAAATGGGCAAGCGGAAGCGGCGGCGCTGGCGGCGGCCATCAGGACACAGCCGCAATCGCCCGTCCCCGCGCCGGAAAACGTCGCGCCGCCTGCGAGTGAAGTCAGCGCCACGCCAGACGCGGGTCAGCTGCACCGCACCAGCCGCATGGAGCTGGTGGAGCTGAAACCGAATGTGTATGAGCTGAAGTTGCGCCCCGTCGTTACCACCCTGCCGATGGTTCTGCCGTCAGTTGCCAAGGCGGCAGCACCCAGCGCCGCCGCCAGCGCCGCCACGCGCCGCGCCCGCATCGAGGTCGCCAACGGCAACGGCGCCAATGGCATGGCCAAGCGCTTCCGCGAAGTGCTGGTGCTGGCTGGAATTCCAGTCGACCGTCTGAGCAACGACAAGCCTTACCGCCAGCAGCTCACCACCATCCAGTACGGTCCCGGCTACGCCAGCCAGGCCGCCGAACTGCAAAGCGCGCTGCAAGGCAAAGCCGCGCTGGAAGCGAGCGACAAGCTGCAAGCCATCGATCTGCGCCTGGTGCTGGGCAAGGATGCGCCAACCACGCTGGCAGCGGCAGGACAGACCGCCGACGCCGCATTGATGGCCAGCACCGGTGGCTCCGACTAGCCAAGGCAGGACATGCAGGGGCGCGCCCGGCGCCAATCCGCTTCAGAACTTGATTTCGAATCGATCTCAAAAGGGGTGAGCTATGTTCCAACATCTGAAATATCCGCGCCGCGGAAAACTGTTAAGCGCCTGCCTGCTGGCAGCCTGTGTGTCCGTCATACTCAGCGCCTGCGGCGGCGGGGGCGGCGGCAGCACCACCAGCGCCGGTTGTGTAACCATCGATCCCTCGCGCGATCCTGCCCTGCCCTCCTGCGGCGGCAGCACATCGGCGCCAGCCACCGCCAGCGCGGCCGGATCGGCGGCACTCAGCATGAGCGACAGCAGCGGCGCCACCAGTTCGGTCAGTCCCGACCGCAGCGGCACGGTGCAGGCTCAGATCAAGGACAGCAAGGGTCTGGTGGTGCCGAATGTGGCCGTGACCTTTACCAGCACCGACAAGACGGCCGTGCTGTCGCCCGCCTCCGGCACCGCCCTTACCGACAGCAGCGGCATTGCCCGCATCGGCATCGGCGCCGGCAGCCAGGCCGGCGGCTATACCATCAATGCCACGGCCAATGTGGGCAGCGGCACGGTCAGCTCATCGCTTGGCTATTCGGTCAGCTTCCCGGCGCTGGCCTTGAGCGACCTGCGCATCTCGCCCGCCACCCTGTCCGCTGGCGGCAATGCCAGCGTGGGCGTGACGGTGATGAATGGCGCCAACGTCTATCTGCTACCGGTAGCGGTCAGCTTCAGCTCCGCCTGCATCAGCGCGGGCAAGGCCGTGATGGGCACGCCCGTGACCACGCAAAGCGGCATCGCCACCGCCAGCTATACCGACAAGGGCTGCGGCACCGCCGACGTCATCACCGCCAGCGTCACCACGCCGGGCGGCACCGCCAGCAAGGCCGGCACCATCAATGTGCTGCCGGCCAGCGCGGGTTCCTTCAAATTCATCTCGGTCAGCAATAGCAATCTCGCGCTGAAAGGCACGGGCGGCCCGGGCCGGCCTGAATTCTCCACCGTGAAATTTCAGATATTCGACGCCAGCGGCAGCCCGCTGGCCGGCAAACAGGTGAATTTCGCCTTCTCCGACTCCACCACCAGCACCACGGTGGGCGGCTTGAGCTTGAACACCGCCTCGGCCTTGACTGGCGCCGACGGCACGGTCACGACTGATGTCGCCGCCGGCACGATTCCGACTTCGGTGCGCGTGGTGGCGACCGTCAGCGGCACCAGCCCGCCGCTGACCTCCGTGTCCAGCATCCTGGTGGTGTCGAGCGGGGTGCCGGACCAGGCCCACTTCTCGCTCTCCACCGCCATCGGCAATTGCGAAGGACGCGATATCGACCAGCTGTGCAGCACCGTCAAAGTGATCTCGGGCGACCATTTCGGCAATCCCGTTCCCGATGGCACGGCGATCAACTTCTCGGCAGAAGGCGGCAATATCGGCGCCTCCTGCCTGACCAAGGATGGCATGTGCAGCGTGCCCTTGTATTCCAGCGCGCCGCGCCAGGCCAACGAACGCATCACGGTACTGGCCTATGCTCTGGGCGAGGAAAACCTGATCGACAATAACGGCAACAACACCTATGACGCGGGCGACAGTTTTACCGACAAGCGCCCCGACATCTTCCGCGACGATAACGAGAGCGGCAGCTGGAACACCGGCGAGGCTTGCGTAGGCCCGAACCTGGCCGGCACCTGCAGCACGGCGGGCGACGGCCAATACAACGGCGTACTGCGTTCGCCCCAGGTACCGAGCGCGCAGACCCTGTATGTGTCGGCCCAGCTGGTGCAGATCTTCGCTGGCAGCACAGCCAGCATCGGTTTCAGCACATCTTCGCTGAGCTGCAGCGCCGGCGGCACGGCCGACGTGGTGGTGACGGTCGCCGATCCCGCCGGCACCATCATGCCGGCCGGGTCCATCATCGATATGAGCGCCTTGTTCGGCGTGACCGCCAGCACGGTAGCGCCCAGCCAGATCAAGGTGCCGAACGTGGTGGCCGCCGTGGGCCAGGCGGTGCCTGCGCCCAGCTATGCCGTCACCGTGGGTTGCCCCACCCCGGCCGGCAAAGGCAAGCTGATTGTGAAAGTCACCTCGCCCAGCGGCGTGATCTCCAGCGCCAGCCTGCCGATCAACTGATTCAAGCGAGGCGTTCCAGCTCGCGCTGCAGGAAACGCCACACGGCGGGATCCTGCATCGCGGCCACGTTCAGGCGCATGCGGCTGGATGGCAGTTGATTGGGCGAGAACAGGCTGCCGGGCGCCAGCAGCAGGTTCTCGCTCAAGGCATGCTCGGTCATCACATTGGTGTCGCAGCCGGCATCGGCCCAGACGAACATGCCGGCCGGCGACACCACATCCACCTTCAAACCCACCCGCTCCATCTGCCGCACGGTGCGTGCCCGCAGCCCATCCAGCCGGCTGCGGATGCGCTCCACATGCTTGCGGTACAGGCCTTCCGACAGAATCTTGTAGACCACGCGCTCGCCAATATCGCTGGTGGTCAGGGTTTGCAGCATCTTGCGGTCGGCCAGGCGCTCGGCCAGCTCGGGCGAGGCGGCGATGAAGCCGACGCGCAGATTGGCCGCCATGGTCTTGGAAAATCCCCCCAGGTAGATCACGCGCCGCAGCTGGTCCAATGAGGCCAGGCGGGTGGCCGGCTGCACCGCGCTGCCGGGGTGCATATCGCAGTAGATGTCGTCTTCCACGATGGTGATGCCGTGCTGCTCGGCGAGGCGCAGGATCTGGAAGGCCTTGGCCGCCGACAGCGAGGTGGAGCTGGGATTGTGCAGCACCGAATTGATCACATACAGCTTGGGCTTGTGGATGGCTGCCAGCTCGGCCAGTTGCGCGATGTCCGGTCCGTCGGCCAAGCGCGGAATGCCCACCACCTTGGCGCCCAGCGCGGCGAAGGAACCGAACATCAGGAACCAGGCCGGATCGTCGACAAACACGGTGTCGCCGGGTCGGGTAAATTCGCGCGCCACCATGTCCAGCGCCTGCGTCACGCCGCTGGTGGTGACGAACTGCTCGGGCGTGGCGGCGATTTCCAGTTCGGCGAGCTTGTGCTGCAATTGCTGGCGCAGCGGCAGGAAGCCTTGCGGCACGCCGTAATTCAGCAGCAGATTGCTGTTCTGGCGGCTGATCGCGCGCAGCGCGTTGGCAATGGCCGGACCGTCGAGCCAATCCTGCGGCAGCACGCCGGTGCCCGGCATCTGCAGATTGGCCGTGGCGCGGAACATATTGCGGATCAGCCAGACCACATCCATGCCGCCGCCCGGCTGCACGCCGGCGCTGAAGTTCATGGCCTCGGCATCGGCCGTTCCCGGCGCGTTCAGCGGGGCGCGTTCGCGGATGAAGAAGCCGGCGCCGCGCCGCGACTCCAGATAAGCGCGCGCCACCAGCTTGTCGTAGGCCGCCACCACGGTGAAGGCGGACACGCCGTTGGCGGCGGCGAACTGGCGGATCGAGGGCATGCGCGCGCCGGCGCGCAGCAGGCGGTCGTCGATGCGCGCCGCCACCGTGCGCACGATCTGGTCGATCAGCGATTCGCCCGAGGCGCGCGAGAGCAGCAGGATCTGCCCCGGCCGGTGCAGGGAGGACGTCAGCGATGGCGCCGGTGTATCGGTCATTTTACCGTTACAGTATGTGAAATTATATGGATAAGTGTATTGGCACTGTACTGCTTAGCTATTCTACGATACACCTGTTATCAATAAGATTCCAGCGCCGCCATGTCCCTGCCGTCTCCCACCGAACTCGAAGCCGCCGCCGCCATCGTGTATGGCGCCATGCCGCCCACGCCGCAATTTTCCTGGCCCCTGCTGAACGAGGCGCTCGGCACGGAGGCCTGGATCAAGCACGAGAACCACACGCCGACCGGCGCCTTCAAGGTGCGCGGCGGCCTGGTCTACCTGCATGCGCTGAGCCGGCGCGAACCGCAAGTGCGCGGCGTGATCGCCGCCACCCGCGGCAACCACGGCCAGTCGCTGGCCTTTGCCGCGCGCCGCCACGGCCTGGGCGCGCACATCGTGGTCCCGCATGGCAATAGCGTGGAAAAGAACGCTGCCATGCGCGCACTGGGCGCCCAGCTGATCGAATATGGCGACGACTTCCAGGCCGCGCGCGAACACGCCCAGATGCTGGCGCGGCGCGACGGCCTGCATATGGTGCCCTCCTGGCATCCCGATCTGGTGGCCGGCGTGGCGACCGGCTATCTGGAGCTGTTCCACGCCCAGCCCGACCTGGACACGCTCTTCGTCCCCATCGGCCAAGGTTCGGGCATTTGCGCCGCGCTGGCCGCGCGCCAGGCGCTGGGGCTGAAAACCCGCGTGATCGGCGTGGTGTCGGAACATGCGCTGGCCTACCAGCTCTCCTTCCACGCGCGCCGGCCGATGGAAGCGCCGGTCGGCACCGAGCTGGCCGACGGCCTGGCTTGCCGCATGGCCGACGCCAGTTCGCTGCCGCCGATTATCGAGCTGGCCGACGATATCGTCGCCGTCAGCGACGAGCAGGTGGCGCGCGCCATGCGCCTGTACTACCGCTGCACCCATAATCTGAGCGAAGGCGCGGGCGCGGCGGCCCTGGCCGCGGCCCTGCTGCTGAAGAACGACCCGCGCGTCAAGGGCCGCAAACTGGGCCTGCCGCTGACCGGCGCCAATGTCGACGCGCCCCTGCTGCAGCGCGTGCTGGACGAACAACCGTTCCGGAGCGTGCCATGAAAAACGCCGTTCCCAGTTCCCTGCCCGGCAAACCGCTGGCCACGCAAGGCCATAGCGGCCTGTCCGACGAAAGCATGGGCATGCTGCTTGGCCTGGCCGGCGTCGCCATTTTCAGCCTGACCCTGCCCTTTACGCGCATGGCGGTGGCCACGCTCGACCCGGTGTTCGTGGCCATGGGCCGCGCCGTGGCGGCGGGCGCGCTGGCCGCGCTCTGGCTGTGGTGGAAGCGCGCAGCGCTGCCGCCGCGCACCGCCCTGCCCCAGTTGCTGGTGGTGGCGGCCGGCTGCGTGGTCGGCTTTCCGCTGCTGACTTCCATCGCCATGCGCTCGCTGCCTGCCGCGCACGGCGCGGTGCTGGTGGGCGTGCTGCCGCTGGCCACGGCCCTGTGCTCGGCGCTGCGCGGCCATGAGCGGCCCTCGCCGGCCTTCTGGGCTTCCGCCGTGCTGGGCTCCGCCCTGGTGCTGGCCTTTGCGCTGCGCCAGAGCGGCGGCAGCCTGCATCTGGCCGACCTGGCGGTGTTCGCCGCCGTGCTGGCCGCCGCCATCGGTTATGCGGAAGGCGGCCGCCTGGCGCAAAGCATGGGCGGGCAGCAGGTCATCAGCTGGGGCCTGGTGCTGTCGCTGCCGGTGGCTCTGCCCATCAGCCTGTGGCTGATCTGGCAAGACCCGGCCGCCTTCGTCCACGCCGGCCTGCGCGCCTGGAGCGGTTTTGCCTATGTTTCCGTGTTTTCGATGTTTATTGGTTTCTTCTTCTGGTATCGCGGCATGGCGCTGGGCGGGGTGGCGCGCGTGGGCCAGGTGCAGCTGGTACAGCCCTTCCTCTCGCTGCTGGGCGCCGCCCTGGTGCTGGGTGAGCCGCTGCAGGGCGAGCATATGCTGTTCGCGCTGGCCGTGATCGCCGTGGTCGGCGTCGGCCGCCGCGCCCAGATCCGGCGCTGAAACGGGGATGGAATGGGTTGATACGGCGGCGCCGCGCCGGATTTGTGGGCATGTGACGCAGCAAGACGTACAATATCGTTCTCGCGGCTTCGCAGCCGGCACCATTACCTCTAACCCGCCGAACCTTCGGCCATTTTCTTCGGATACAAAATGTCTGTTTACGAAAAACTGAAATCGCTCGATATCACGCTGGCCGCCCCGGCCGCGCCCGTGGCTGCCTACGTCATGCACGTCCAGACCGGCAACCTGGTGTTCATCTCCGGCCATATCGCCAAGAAAGCCGATGGCAACCCATGGGTCGGCCAACTGGGCAAGAACATTTCGACCGAAGAAGGCCAGCAAGCCGCGCGCGCCATCGCCATCGACCTGATCGGCACCCTGCAGGACGCCTGCGGCGGCGACCTGACCCGCGTGAAACGCATCGTTAAAGTCATGAGTCTGGTGAATTCGACCCCGGACTACACCGACCAACACCTGGTCACCAATGGCTGCTCGGAACTGCTGGGCGAAGTATTCGGCGCAGCGGGCAAACACGCCCGCTCCGCATTCGGCGTAGCGCAAATCCCGCGCGGCGCCTGCGTTGAGATCGAGATGATCGCCGAAATCGCGTAAAACAGATTGTGGGCGGCGCCTACCCGGCGTCGCTCTTTTCAAAGCCGCCACAAGCGCGCTTGTTCCCGGCCCGGGCGCCGCCCTGTCCACCTCAAGAGAGAATCGTATGAAAATCGAAAACCCCAATCCGCTCCAGTGGCGCTTTTCCGAACGCGCCAGCCAGATGCAAAGCTCCTTCATCCGCGAGATCCTGAAGGTCACGCAACAGCCGGAAATCATTTCCTTCGCCGGCGGCCTGCCTTCCCCCGCCACCTTCCCGGTGGACATGATGAAGCAAGCGTTCGACAAAGTCCTGTCGAATAACGGCAAGGTCGCCCTGCAATACGGCCCGACCGATGGCTATATGCCGCTGCGCCAGTGGATTGCCGATTCGCTCTCGACCAATGGCGCCAGGATCGTGCCGGAACAAGTGCTGATGGTCTCCGGTTCGCAGCAGGCGCTGGACCTGCTGGGCAAGGTGCTGATCGACGAAGGCAGCCGCGTGCTGGTGGAAACGCCAAGCTATCTGGGCGCCCTGCAAGCGTTCTCGGTCTATCGTCCTGAATTCATGTCGGTCGACACCGACGAACATGGCCTGATTCCCTCCTCGCTGGACAAAGTGGCCCAGGGCGCGCGCCTGCTGTACGCGCTGCCGAACTTCCAGAACCCGACCGGGCGCAGCCTGTCGGTCGAACGCCGCCTGGAACTGGTGGAAACCTGCGCCCGTCTGGGCCTGCCGCTGATCGAGGACGATCCTTACGGCGCCTTGAGCTACAAAGGCGACCCAATGCCGAAGATGGTGGCGATGAACCCGGAAGGCGTGATCTATATGGGTTCCTTCTCCAAAGTGCTGACCCCCGGCATCCGCCTGGGCTATGTGGTGGCCCCGCTGCCGCTGGTGCGCCGCCTGGAACTGGCGAAACAGGCCGCCGACCTGCACACCGCCCAGCTGACCCAGATGGTGGTGCACGAAGTGATCAAGGATGGCTTCCTGGACCAGCACATCCCGACCATCCGCGAACTGTATGGCAACCAGTGCCAAGCCATGCTGAAGGCGATGGAGGAGCACTTCCCGGCCGGCGTCACCTGGACCAAGCCCGAAGGCGGCATGTTCATCTGGGTCACCCTGCCCAAACACATCAACGCCATGGAATTGCTGGACGAAGCGATCAAGCAGAAAGTCGCTTTCGTGCCGGGCGCGCCGTTCTACGCCAACGAGCCGGAAACCAACACCCTGCGCCTGTCCTTCGTGACCGTGGCGCCGGACCGCATCCACACCGGCATCGAAATCCTGGGCAAGCTGCTGGCCGCCCGCGTGTAATCCCCCTCCCCGCCGCGCGGCAGCGTCCTGCTGCCGCGCACACTGTTGCGGCTTAACAACGAGAATGACGTTAAGCCGCAACATCTTGACTAGAAGTAATTATAATTTCCCATTAGTAACACCTGTTTTTCCGATTGGGCTGCCATTGGGCGTCTTTTTCGGTCAACATGGCAATGTTTTCCAACAATTTCCATTGTCCCTTCGGTATGATCGTTGGGACCGAACCCTTCTTTTCAGGCCAGCATGAACCTAGGCGGTACGAGCATTGCCACGCAGCGCGACGCTGCGATTTTGATCGTGGACGACGCTCCAGAGAGCCTGAGCGCCCTGCGCAAGATGATGGTCGAGCAAGGCTATCAAACCTTCGTCGCCAACTCCGGCGAACGCGCGCTGGAGATCGCACGCCGCGTGCACCCCGACCTGATCCTGCTGGACGTGGTGATGCCCGGCATGGACGGCATCGAAACCTGCCGCCAACTGAAAGCCAGTCCTGTCACCCAGCGCATTCCGGTGATTTTCATGAGCGCGCGCACCGAGGCGGAAGACGTGGTGGCCGGCTTCGATTGCGGCGCCGTCGATTACATCGGCAAGCCGCTGCGCATGGCCGAGGTGTGCGCCCGCGTGCGCACCCAGCTGCAGATCCGCATCAGCCAGGAGTCGCAGCAGGAACAGGCCGAACGCCTGCGCACCATCGTCAACAATATGGCCGAGGGCCTGCTGATCATCGAGGCCGATGGCCGCATCCAGTTCACCAACCCGGCCTGCGACCAGTACCTGGGTTATGCCGCCAACGAGCTGGCCGGACAATCGATTTCGGACCTGCTCAATCCCCTGGTGGCGCAGGAATACCTCGACTATTTCGCGCGCTACGCCGCCAATCCGGAGACGGCCTACAGCCACGGCACGCGCGAAGTCATCATCCGCCACCACAACGGTTCCTCGGTCTGCATGGACCTGACGCTGACGCCCATGTTTCTGCGCCAGCCCCTGTTCATCGGCCTGCTGCACGACATTACCCACCACAAGCTGTCGGAAGACGCCCTGCAGCGCGCCGCCATGATCGACCCGCTGACCAAGATCGCCAACCGGCGCCACTTCGACAGCTTCCTCGAAAAAGAATGGCAGCGCGCCCTGCGCAGCGGCGCCGCGCTGTCGCTGGTGGTGCTCGACGTGGACCACTTCAAGCTGTACAACGACACCCTGGGCCACGCGGCAGGCGACGTCTGCCTGCAGAAAGTGGCGCAGGCCATCAACTCGCACGCCCTGCGCGCCACCGACCTGGCGGCGCGCTACGGCGGCGAGGAATTCGTGCTGCTGTTCGCGGAAACGGATTCGGATTCGGCCTATCTGCTGGCCGAATCGATCCGCGCCCACATCGAGTCGCTGCAGCTGCCGCATCCGCGCTCGGTGACCTCGCCGCACATCACGGTCAGCATCGGCGTGGCGACCATCCACCCCAGCCAGCTCGATAGCACCGAATCGCTGTTCGTGGCCGCCGACCGCGCCATGTACGTGGCCAAGGAAGGCGGCCGCAATCAAGTACGCGCCACCCGCTCCAGCGGCGATTCGCTGGAGGCGGTGAAGGCGCTGGTGATGCGCTGAACGGCGCCGCCGGCCAGTCGGCGAGAATAACTAAAGTGTTCAAGCAATGTCCTGCATCAATGAGTTTTTAAGCTCCGCCCGGGAGTTGGGATTATCCTGTTCCGTGCTCGATCCGGAGCCATCGCGTCAATTCATCGCTGAAGTCATCGGCAAGTTCAAGCCGGAGCGCATGGCCGGCCACCTGGCGATCGGCCACAATTCCATCGCCATTCCACTGGAGCCGAACGAATTCACATACTCCTGCCATCTGGATGCCGCGCCGGCTTATGTCTTCTTCGAACAGCGCGGAGCTGATAAGGATCGGGTTCTTATCCTGCACAACGGCAAAAACCTGGCGAAAATCTTCGAAAACGCGTTTGGCATGGATATTTTGTGTCCGACGAACAGAAAAGCTACCTTCTGGCGGTGAACTGGTACGTTATCGAAGGGGCGGGAGAGTGCAAGGCCTGGATGACGCGGCTGGATAATGATCGAGGTTGATGTCCGCCTAGGATTGACATCGCCGGGATGGTCGTTGAAAAACCAAGACCAGCTCACTCGATATGCGCTTCTGGATTCACATTACCTTCACCAATTCAGAATACGCTGCCAGCCTGGAATCATGTGTCAAAAATGGTAGCGGCTCAGTAATCGCTTGCGCCACCAGCAAACGATCGAAGGGATCAGCGTGCAATAAAGGCAGCGTATTCACAGCAGCGGCATGACGCGCGCTAATGGGTAATTCCAGAAAGTTATTCTGAGCGATATCGTCGACCAATGCGCCCATATCCGCCTTCAGTTTTCCAAGCGCACTCTTGATGGCGATCTCCCAGATTGTGGCGCTGGAGACATACACCTCAGCCGCTTCCGCAATCAGATCGCGGGCGGTGGACGTCAATTTTCGATCGTCCGCCAGCCACCAAAGATAAATATGAGTATCGAGCAGGAGGCGCATCAACGTCCCTCGAATACGGCTTGCAGTTCATCAGGCAGCGGCTCGTCAAAGTCGTCGGCAATTTCAATCTTGCCAGACTGGGAACCGGGCACCCGCCTCGCTTTGACCAGGGCAATAGGCAGCAAGCGTGCAGCCGGCTTGCCTGCCTTGGCGATGATGATTTCTTCGCCCTGGCTGACCGCATCGATAAGCTTGGAAAAATTCGTCTTGGCCTCATGGATATTAACGATCCGCATAACGCCTCCTATGGACTTAGTCCAGCTTAGTCCATGCGCCGCCGCTACGCAAGCTGAACAAAGCGGCTTTCATCGGGTTTAGCGCGCCATCGGGTAGCCCGTGATGTCGGCAATCTCCTGGTACATCGGTTGCAGGCGCTGGTACATCTTGAGGTACACACGGCGGTACAGCTGGTCGTAGACCTTGCGGTTGGCCTCGATCGGTTGGAACACGCGGCCGGGGCGCGTCATGGCACGGATGGCGCTGTCGAAGCCGGCGTGCAGGCCCAGGCCGGCAGCGACCGAGATGGCCGCCCCCAAGCCGGAAGCTTCGTAGATATGGGCGCGGGCGGCGGGCAGGCCGAAGACGTCGGCCGTCAACTGCATGGCGGCATCGCTTTGCGAGCCGCCGCCGGCCACGCGCAGTTCGGTGATGCGCGTGCCGCCGCGCTTTTCGATGCGCTCCTTGCCCTCCCGCAGCGCGTAAGCCACGCCTTCGAGGATGGCACGGTACATATGGGCGCGCGTATGCACGTCGCCGAAGCCGATCATCGAACCTTTCGCTTCGGGACCGGGAAAGCGGATGCCGGGACTCCAGTAAGGTTGCAGCATCAGGCCCATGGAACCGGGCGGCACTTCGTTGACCAGGGTGTCGAACAGCGCTTCAGGCACCAGGCCCTGTTCGGCGGCGGCCATCTGTTCGCGGTCGCCGAACTGCTCCTTGAACCAGTTGACCATCCAGTAGCCACGGAAGATCTGCACCTCGGTGCTGTAGGCGCCGGGAACGGCGGCCGGATATGGCGGGATGTACGGCGTGACTTCGATGTATTTTCGGTTGGTGGTATTGATGGTGGCCGTGGTGCCGTAACTCAGGCAGCCGATATGCGGCTCCAGCGCGCCCGCGCCGATCACTTCGCAGGCCTTGTCGGCGGCGGCGGCCACCACCGGCACGCCTTGCGGAATACCTGTCATGCGCGATGCGTCGGCCGTGATGGCGCCGATCACGGTGCCCGGCTCCACCAGTTCCTGCAGCATCTCGGGGCGGATCGCCAGCGCCTGCCATTTCCAGTCCATGGCGCCGGCCCAGCGGTGCTTCTTGTAGTCGAAAGGCAGGTAGGCGACCTGGGAGCCGATGGAATCGACATGGCGCCCCGTCAGGCAAAAATTCAGATAGCCCGACAGCAGCACGAATTTGTCGGTGCGGCGCCAGATGTCGGGCTGCTGATCGGCGATCCAGTTGATCTCGGCCTCGCGCTGGAAATAGGCAATGGTGCCGTCCACGCGCGCCAGTTTGAAGGCGGTGCGCCAGAAGGCGTTCAACTGCGGCACCTGCTCGGTGCGGCGCTGGTCCAGCCAGGTGATGGCGGGACGCAGCGGCTTGCCATCCTGGTCCAGGTTGATCACGGTGCCGCGCTGCGTGGTGACGGCCACCCCCGCGACGGCGCTGGCGGGAATGGCGCAGCTGTCCCACAGGCGCTGGCAAGCCGTGCATACCGCCTGCCAATAGGCTTCGGCCTTGTGCTCGGCCCAGCCGGGATGGTCGGAGTAGTAGGCTTGCAGATGCACCTGGCTTTTGGCCGCCAGTTCGCCGTTGGCCTTGAACAGCAAGGCGCGCACGCTTTGCGTGCCGTTGTCGATGGATAGGATGTATTGGTCAGCCATACTGTCTCTTGTTTTCCTGCTCTGGCGGCAAGCTGTAGTGAGCTTTGCATAATGCCAGATATGCGCTCTCCTCGGTACGCCAGCGCTGCTCGCTCCAGCCCAGCTCCGGCTGGCAGATGGCTTTCACGCGCGGCAGGATGGCGGCCGCGCCGTTGCGCAGCAGCAGGCCGACGCGGGTGCGGCGCAGCAGCAGGTCGTCCAGATGCTGCACGGCTTCGTGGCGCGCGGCCCAGCGCAGCTGCGCCCACAGGGTTTCGGTGCCGGGAATGGTTTGCAGCTCGGCGGGATGGGCGGCGTCCAGCAGCGCTTGCGCCTGCGCGCCGTAGCGGCCTTGCAAGCGGCGCGCCTGGCCGGCAGGCAGGCCGCGCTGGTAGCGCGGCGCCGGCACGGCGGCGAAAATGGGTTGCGGACGCAGCTCGTCGCGCCATTCCGGCAGCAGGGTCTTGGCTTGTTTCAGCGCGTCGAGCGCCATCACGCGGAAGGTGGTCAGCTTGCCTCCCGTGACGGTCAGCAGCCCGTTTTCCAGCCACAGCGCATGCTCACGGGTTTCCTTCGATGGATCGGCCTGGCCGCTGTCGATCACCGGACGCACGCCGGCATAGGTGGCGATGATGTCGTCCTCGCACAAGTCGAGTTGCGGGAACTGCAAGCGCAGCGCGGCCATCAGATAGTCCACTTCCGCGCGCGTGATGGCCGCTTCGTGGCGCAGATCCTCGCCATGATCGAGGTCGGTGGTGCCGACCAGGGTGACGCCCTCCCACGGGAAGGCGAAGACGGGACGACCATCCTGCGGGTGCATCAAGCTTACAGCCTGCGCCAGCGGCAGGCGCCAGGCGGGCAGCAATAGGTGGCTACCGCGCAAAGGACGCAGGCGGCGCGCCGCCCCGCCCTGCGCCCGCAGCGCATCGGCCCAGGCGCCGGTGGCGCTGATCACGACCTTGGCCTGCACCGTATGCGTTTCGCCGCCAGCATCCAGCTCATCGCGCAATTGCGCGCCGCGCACGCTGCCGCCTTCGCGCAGCAGGCCTTGCACGGACAGGTAATTGAACGCCGTGCCGCCATACTGCTGCGCTTCCTGCAGCACGCGCATGACCAGGCGCGCATCGTCGGTTTTGGCGTCGGTGTAGCACATGCCGCCGCGCAGCCCCTCGGCGTCGATATGCGGCGCCAGTTGCAGGAACGCCTCGCGTGGATAGTAGTGGCGGCTGCGCTGGCCGGCCATGCGGTCGTAAATGGCAAGGCCGAGCAGGAAGGTGCGCCGGCCAGGCTTGCGGCCCGCGTAGTCGCCGAAGGCGAAGCTTTGCGGCTCGACCAGTCCGGCGGCCTCACGCAGCAAGGCTTCCCGCTCGTGGACGGATTCGCGCGTCAATGCGAACTGGCCCTCCTTCAGGTAGCGCAAGCCGCCATGCACCAGCTTGGAGGAACGGCTCGACGTGCCCCAGGCAAAGTCGCGCTGTTCGACCAGCAGCGCGCGCAGGCCTCGACGCGATGCTTCGAGCAGGATGCCGGCGCCGCAGATGCCGCCGCCGACGATGAGCACATCCCATTCCTGCGCCAACAGCTTGCGCAGCTCCGCGCGCCCGCCCGGCCGCCAGTGCGGGGCGTTCATGCCGCCAGTCCTTGCGGCGGCACCAGCTTGCCGGGGTTGAGCAAGCCTTCCGGGTCGAAGTGGCGGAACACGGCCTGCATGGCGGCGATGCCGGCTGCGCCCTTCTCCGCCTCCAAGTAGGGCGCGTGGTCGCTGCCCACGCCATGCTGGTGGCTGATGGTGCCGCCGTTGTCGACGATGGCGCTGCTGACGGCGTGCTTGAGCGCCTTCCAGCGCACCAGATCGTCTTCGTAGTTGCCCGACAGGCGATAGACGAAGGTGGTGTACACGCTGGCCCCTTGCGCATACAGATGCGAAAGATGGGTGTAGACGTGCACTTTCTCTTGATGCGCCGCCAGCGCCGTTTCGGCCGCGCTTTCCACCGCATGCATCATGCTTTCCACGCGCGACCAGTCCACCGCCGTTTCCACCGTGTCGATGGCGTAGCCGTACTGCCAGGCCGCGTTGCGCAGATAGACGTTGCGGAAGCGGTTCTGCTTCCACTTGTCGCCCATCATGCGGCCGATATGCACGCCTTTGTGCTCGCGGCACAGGCCCAGCGCGGCGCGCATGGCGGTCTTGGCCTGGGCCTTGCCGCCGCTGACGCCAATCATCAGCATGCATTTGCCGTCGCGGCAGCCGCGCAGGGACAGCCAGGTTTCCAGCGCGCCGATCAGGCGCTTGTGGCCGGCCAGCGCCAGCATCGTCACCGTTTCCACGGCGTTCGACAGGCGCAGCATCGACAATCCCATGCGCCCTTGCGCCAGCTCGCGCGCGGCCGCTTCCGCTTGCTGCCAGTTGGGGAAGAAGACGGCGTGGAAGGCCTCGTATTCAGGCACCTTGCTGACGCGCACCGTGGCTTCGGTCAGAATCCCAAGGCGTCCTTCGGAGCCGAGCACCAGCTCGCGCAGGTCGGTGCCGGCAGCCGATGCCGGGAAGGCCTGCACTTCCAGCGTGCCTTGCGGGGTTTCCACCACCCCGCCGGCAAAGGTCTGCTCGATGCGGCCATAGCGCAGCGACTGCTGGCCCGATGAGCGCGTGACGATCCAGCCGCCCAGGGTCGAATACTCGAACGATTGCGGATAGTGGCCCAGCATGAAACCGTGGGCGCGCAGCGCCGCCTCCAGGTCCGGCCCCAGCACGCCCGCGCCGAAGGTCGCCAATTGCGACTGCTGGTCCAGATGGATCAGGCGGCACAGGCGGGTGGTGTTCACGGCCAGCGTCAGGCGGAAAGGATCGAGCACCGTCAGATGGCCCGCCACGCTGGTGCCGCCGCCGTGCGCAATCAGCGCCACGCCATACAGCCGCGCATAGTTGATCAATTCGCGCACTTCCTGGCCGCTTTCCGGGAAGGCCACGCCGTCCGGCGCGGGACCGATGCGGCCGTAGCGCAACTTGAGCCAGTCCGGCAGGCTTTGGCCCAGCGCATTGCGCAGCCGGGTTGCGGGACTGGTATCGATCAAGCGGTGCGGCGGCAGGCGCGAAGCGCCCAGCTGGGCGCAGGCCTGTTCGAAGCTGGCATCCGCCACCGGATTGCCATTGCCGATGCGCGTCGCCAGAAAGCCCAGCGCATCTTCATTCAGGGCGAATTCAATCGCCTCGTCCCCCCAGCCATTCCAGCGTCGCATCGTGTCTTGTCCCCTGTGCGCGGCGCTTGCTATACTGGCAAGCGCCATTAGTCATTGACACAAGATTAAGCCGCCAGCCGCTGGCGGTATTGCGCATTCATGACACCTGCCTTGTTCGATTATGCCAAGTTCCCCGCCTGACACGCCGCGCACCAATGCCGGGCGCGTGGCCGGTTCCTATCTCCAGCCCCTGCTGGACGCGGCAGCGGCGCGCGGGGTGCGGGCGGCTGCCTTGGAACAGGCGGCCGGCCTGCAAGCCGGCACGCTGGAACCGCTGCCCGACGCCTTGCCAGCCGATAGCTACGTGCGCCTGCTCGATGCCGGCGCGGCCCTGTGCAACGATGCGCATTTCGGCCTGCACGTGGGCGAGCGCGTGAAACTGGGCACGTACAGCGTGTATGGCCTGATCCTGCTCAGCTGCCGCGACTTCGGCCAGGCGCTGGAGCAGACCATGCGCTACGAGCAGCTGGCGCATGACCTGGGCCGCTCGGAATTGCGGGTAGAGGATGGCACGGCGGCCTATTGCTGGCACAGCCACTATCCGGTGGTCCAGCGCCACCTGGTGGACAGCGTGTTCGCCGGCATCCGCGTATTCGGCAACTGGCTGGCCGGCCAGCAGTTGCCGACCGGCGCGCTGGCCCTGATGCACGATGGCGGCGACCCGGCCGGCCATGGCGAATACCAGCGCGTGCTGGGCACCCTGCCCCGCTTCGGCGCCAGCGCCAATATCGGCTATTTCGATGCGCGCATGCTGCAATGGCCGGTGCCGAACGCGGACGTCAGCCTCTACCCGGTCTTGCAGCAGCACGCGGAACATTTGCTGCGCCAGCGCGCCGCGCGGACCGAAGCCGATGTGGTGGCCCAGGTGCGCGCCGCCATCCTGCGCGGCTTGTCGCAAGGCCAGGGCCGTCTGGCGCCGGTGGCCGAGGAATTGAAAGTCAGCCCGCGCACGCTGCAGCGCAAGCTGGCCGATGCCGGCGCCAGCTTCCAGCAGGTGCTGGACCAGGCCCGCTTCGCCCTGGCCCAGGATTATCTGCGCCAGCCCGGCCTGAGCCTGGTGGACATCGCCTTCCTGCTCGGATTTCAGGAGCAGAGCGCCTTCACCCACGCCTTCAAGGAATGGTCGGGCCGCAATCCCGGCGCCTGGCGCGAACAGACGCTGAGCGCCTAGACCTCGCTGCCGCGCACCCGCACGAAGGGACCGATGCAGGTCTTCGTATCGCGTTTATGGCACATCAGGAACATATTCTTGGAGGGGTGGAACAGGATGAAGCTGGCCACCGACTGGCCGACCTGGGTGATCTCGCCGGTGCAATCCTGCTTGCCGTTGTCCTTCACGATCTTGTCGCTGGACGCGTAGAAGCCCTGTTCATCGGGCTGGTCGGCGATCACGAACTCCGTCTCGGCCACTTCCGCAGCGCTGGTGATGAGGGAGGTGCCGTCGGCGCGGATGCGGTAGACCTCGTGGCAGGAACCGTCCGGCAGCACGAAGCGCCAGGTGCCGACGATGGGATGGTCGTCGCGCACCGGCAAGGCCACCGCGGCGGCCGTCGCCACGCCGAACAGCGCCGCAGCGCCCAGGGCAAGCGTAAACGGGGTTTTCATGGCATACCTCGACGTGAACGACGCTTGCGCGGCAATATCTTTAGTATATGCCTGCCAGGCCGTTTGCACGCGCCCCATACGCGGGCTACAACACTATTTCTCGGCGACCGTCTTCAGCTGCGCCAGGCCTTTTTCGAAATCCTTGCCGATCATCTTGTCCATGCTGACGAAGACGCTCATGAGCTTCGAGACGAAAGGCATGGGACCGCTCATGGACCAGTTGACCTGGGTGCCGTCGCCGTTCGGCTGCAAGCTGAAGTCGGAACTGTTCTGCGAAGCGAAGGGGCGTATGAATTCGAGCTTGATGCCGACCTTGGCCGGGCTGGCGTTGTCGATGATCTCCATGCGGCCCTGGCCCACCTCGTCGTTGCCGTTCCAGGCGTAGACGGCGCCCTTACCGCTCTGCGGGCCTTCGAAGGTGCGCTGCATTTTCGGGTCGAGCTTCTCCCACGGCGACCAGGCTTGCCAGTTGTGGAAGTCGTTCAGGTAGGCGACGATTTTTTCGGGCGGCGCCTTGATGGTGGCGCTGCGCTGCACGGTGAAGGTGTCCGGCTTGGAGGCGGCCAGGCCAAGAATCACGAGCAGAATGACGATGAGGCCGAGGCTGATTTTTTTAATCATGGATGTCTCCCCCCTTTGATGGAATTATCAGAAGCGCAAGACTATCACATAATCCAGGGAGCGCGCCGGCAGCACGCGGCTGCCGGCGCGGCGGCTCAGGTCCGGGCCTGCGCCAACATCATTCGCCGGCTTTCGGCTCCGGTTTCAGCACCATCTGCACATAGTTTTCCAGATCGAGGTAGCGCTTGGCCGTGGCCTGCACCTCCTGCGCCGTGATGGCGTTGCCGCGCGCGACGCGAGTCAGGATGGCGTCGGGATCACGGCCATCCTGCTGCACCGCCTGCAGATGCGACAGCCAGTGGCCGTTCTCGCGCATGGCGCGCAGATCGCCCTTGCTCCAGCCTTCCTTCACCTTGGCCAGGTCGGCCGCCTCGGGGCCGTTTTCCTGCACCTTGCGGATTTCCTCCAGCGCGGCGGCCACCACCTTGTCCACATTCTCCGGGCCGCAAGGCAGGTTCAGCGTGACCGAATACGCGCCATACGGCTGCTTGTGCAGGGCACCATGGAAGCCGCCGCTATAGATCAAGCCTTTCTGCTCGCGCAGCACTTCGTTGACCTTGATGTTCAGCACCTCCATCAGCGCCTGCAAGCGCAGCTGGGCCTCGGCAGAGTACTCGGCATCGCCGGTAAAGGTCAACATCACCAGGCTCTTTTGCTCTTTACCCTTGAGCACTTCGCGCTTGACCACGCCGCGCACCGGACGCACGCCACGGTCCTTGAATTCGCTGACGATCTCGCCGGCCGGCAGCGTGCCCAGATAGCTGGCCAACAGCGGCTTGACCTTTTCCACGTCGAAGCTGCCCACCAGGTTGAAGGTGAAGCCGCGCGCGCTGGAGAAACGCTCGCGGTAGATTTCCAGCACGCGGTCCAGCTGCACCTTGTCGAAGTCCTCCGGCTTGGGCAAGCCCGGAGCCAGCGGATTATCGTTGAACATGGTCTTGACGAAGGCGTTCATGAAGCTCACTTCCGGCACGGCCTGGGAATTGCCGGCTATTTCCTTCTGGCGCCCGATAAAGGCCTGGAACAGCGCTTCGTCGCGGCGCGGCTGGGTCATGCCCAGGTACACCAGCTGCAACATGGTTTCGATATCGGCGCTGCCCGAACCGCCGCTGACGAACTCGGACAGCTCGCCAATGTTCAGGGAGACGCGCGCCGTCTTGCCGGCCAGGACTTTGCTCAAATCGAGCGGGCTCAGATTCTTGACGCCCATCTGGCCGACGATGCTGGACGCGTAGCGCGCATTCTGCACATCGGCCACGCCGTACAGGGACTGGCCGCCGAAGCGCGAACCGCCCAGCTGCACCTGGTCGTTCTTGAAGTCGCTCGGCTTCAGCACCACCTTCACGCCATTGCCCAGCACCAGCTCCGTCGTGCCCAGCTTGGCGTTCACGCTTTCGCTGACGATGCTGCCGCCTTGCGGCGCGGCGTCCATCAACTGGCTGGCCAGCTGTTTTTCCTCATGCGCCGTCAGGGTCTGCTTCTCGGCCGCGGCGGCCGCGGCGAGCAGCTCGGCCGATGTCGGCAGCGCGGTCTGCGCCTTGCTCACGCCCGTATACACCACCAGTTTGTTCTTTTGCGCCGGCACCGCCTTACGGTAGGCGGCGTTGACTTCTTCCAGCGAGATCTTCGGCACCAGTTCATTGGTGATGCTGTATTCATGCTCAATGCCGGACATGGTTTCCTGCGTCAGGAAATTGCGCGTGTACTCGCTGACGAAAGCGCCCGACTCCGACTTCTCGCGCTCCAGATACTGACGTTCTATACCGCGCAGGATGCGCTTCTTGCCGCGCTCCAGTTCCTCGGCACTGAAGCCGAACTGGCGCGCGCGCTGCTCTTCCTGCAGCAGGGCCGTGATGGCCGGCACGGCGCCGTCCTTGCCCAGCACGGCGCGCGTGCTGAAGGCGTGGTAGCCCGACACCACCTGGTCCGTGGCCGCGCCGCCGAACAGGAAAGGCGGATTGGCCTGCTGCGTCAGTTCGGCGATGCGCTGGTTCAGCATGCCGGTATACAGGCCTTCGACCAGCTTGGCGCGGTAGTCGCCATAAGTCTGGCCTTCACCCTTGGCGAAGATTGGATAGCGGATCATGACCGCATTGCCGCCCGCCTCGGGATCGGTGATGACCACGCCTTCCGGCTTGCTGTAGGTCGGCACCTTGGCGTATTGGCGCGCGCGCGGCTTGGCTGGATTCTTCAGACGTCCGAAGTGGGCCTGGATCAGTTTTTCCGCCTCGGCCGGCTCGATATCGCCGACCGCGATCACCGCCATCAGGTCGGGGCGATACCAGTCGCGGTAGAAGCGGCGGATCGCCTCCGGCTTGAAGGTGCGCAGCACCTCGGCCTTGCCGATCGGCAGACGGTTGGCGTAGCGCGAACCGTTCAGCAGCTTCGGATACAGCACCTTGTTGATGCGGTCCATGGCGCCCTTGCCCTGACGCTCCTCTTCCAGCACCACCCCACGCTCGCTCTCGATGGCTTCGTCCTTGAAGGCCACGCCGTGCGCCCAGTCTTCCAGCACCTGGAAGCCGGTTTCCACGTTTTCCTTCTTATCGGTCGGAATCGGCAGCATGTAGACGGTTTCGTCGAAGCTGGTATAGGCATTCAAATCGGCGCCGAAGCGCACCCCAATCGACTGCAGGTAGGAAATCAGCTCATTCTTCTTGAAATTCGTGCTGCCGTTGAAGGCCATATGCTCGGTGAAGTGGGCCAGGCCGCGCTGGTCTTCATCCTCCAGGATGGAACCAGCCTTCACCACCAGGCGCAGCTCCAGCCGCTTTTCCGGACGCGCATTCTTCTGGATGTAGTAAGTCAGGCCGTTCGGCAGCTTGCCGACCTTGACGGCGGGCGATACGGGCAGCTTGTCGCCCAGCTTGATGTCGGCCTGGGCCAGCAACGAGCAGCTGAACAGCACGGCGGCGGAAATGAGGCGAAGAGAAGTTTTCATGCAATGGTGCTTTTCTGGATAGCCAATTTGGCAAGGGTAACAACAATACACTAGAGCAACATCTTTGTGCTAGAAGCTTTCCTCATAAGCAAATTTTTTGTGGCGCTGCTACAATGCCCCAGCCCGTCATGGTGACGGGCACAATTTAACCATACGTCTTCGGGGCGGGGTGCGATTCCCCACCGGCGGTAAGACCGGCAACGGTCAAGCCCGCGAGCGCCTGCGCAAGCAGGGTCAGCAGATCTGGTGCGAAGCCAGAGCCGACGGTATAGTCCGGATGAAAGAAGATGTGCGCTTTGCGCGATTTCCTGCGCCGTTCGCGGCCCGGGAAGCCGTGTCCATTCGCTTTGCCCTGATGCGTTTTTCGCCCACTTATGCGAGGAGCGTTTCACATGTTAGTCAATTCCTATACCCTTCATAGCACCGACCTGGAAGGCCGCATCCACGCGGCACTGGAAGCCATGCGCGCCGGCGTGCCGGTCATCCTGCTGGACGATTTCGACCGCGAAAACGAAGCCGACCTGATCCTCGCCGCCGACAAGCTGACGGTGGAAAGCATGGCCCTGCTGATCCGCGAATGCAGCGGCATCGTCTGCCTGTGCCTGCCCGCCGACAAGGTGCGCGAGCTGGAACTGCCGCCCATGGCCGCCGAAAACGGCAGCCGCTTCGGCACCCCGTTCACCGTCTCCATCGAAGCGCGCGACGGCGTCACGACGGGCGTTTCGGCCGCCGACCGCGTCACCACCATCCGCGCCGCCACCGCGCGCAACGCCAAGCCCGCAGACATCGTCCGTCCCGGCCACATCTTCCCGCTGCGCGCCGCGCCCGGCGGCGTGCTCGAGCGCGCCGGCCACACCGAAGGCTCGGTCGACCTGGCCCGCATGGCCGGCCTGCCGCCCTACGGCGTACTGTGCGAGCTGATGAACCCCGACGGCACCATGATGCGCGGCGAAGCCATCGAACGCTTCGCCGAAGAGCACGCCATGCCCATCCTCACCATCGCCGAGCTCATCGCCTGGCGCCGCCAACACGGCTAAGCCCTCCCCGTTTGCGCCAAATCAAACAATGTCCACCCTGGTGTCAGGCGGGGCCGCCGAGGCACTGGAGTAGGACATTAGTTGATCTAAATCAAAGAATGTCCCACCCTAGTGCCTGACACCAGGGTTGGACATTTGCTGATTTAGATCAAACGCGGGCTGCGGGCTTAGTGTCCAGCCTGCAGGGTGGCGTCGGGGTCGGTGCTGCTTTGGCGCTGGTGCTGGCGGACGTGCTGGTGTACCAGCAGGCAGGCGATGGCATACGCGAGGCCGATGGCGCCGAAGCCGAGCGTCAGGCGCCAGCCCCAGTCGCCCACCGCGTGCAGGATGCTGCCCATGGCGGCGACGCCGACCAGGGCGCCGATCTGGCGGTTGGCGTTCAGCGCGGCGGCGGCGATGTTGGCGTGGACCTTGCCCGCGACCTGCATCACGGTGGTGGTCATGGCGGGAATGGCGAGGCCAATCGCCAAGTACATCACGAGCACGCCGGCCATCATCAAGAGATAGGGCGTGTGCGGCCCGCTGCGGGTCAGCACCGCGCCCATCACCGCACTGACGGCCAGACCGCCCAGCAGCGAGGGCCGGGTGCCGGTGCGCGCGATGACGCGGCCGGACAGGAAATTGCCGATGGTGCTGGCCGCCAGCATGGGCAGGATCTTCATCCCCGTTTCCAAGGCATTGGAACCGTGCGCCTGCTGGAAGAATAGGCTGAGCAGGAAGATCTGGCCGAATACGGCGAAGTTGATCAGGAAGCCGGTGAAGTTGGCGGCGGCGAAGCTGCTGCTGTCCAACAGCGCACGCGGCAGGATCGGATGCGCCGCGGCGCGCTCGCGCCAGACCAGCACGGCGGCAAACAGCAAGGCTGAGATAGCGGCGACGGCTACCGAGGGCGAAATCCAGCCCCGCACCGGCCCTTCGATCAGCAGGAAACTCAGCGCGGCCAGCGTCAGCACGCCCAGCACATGACTGAGCATCGAAAGCGGACGCCGATGCGCGGCCGGCGCCGGCGCCAGCATTTGCGCCAGCACGATGCCGGCTAGTCCCAGCGGCAGATTAATCCAAAACACGCTGCGCCAGCCGAATTCGTGCACCAGCAGGCCGCCCACCAGCGGTCCGATGGTGGCGGCGCAGCCCACCAGGGCCGACCAGGTGCCGACCATGCGGGTGCGCGCCGCGTCATCGGGTGCGGCGTGGGTCAGCAGACTCAGCGAGCTGGGCATGAAGAGCGCCGCGCCCGTGCCTTGCAGCAACCGCGCGGCGACCAGGGTGCTGCCGCTAGGGGCCAGCGCGCAGGCCAGCGAACCGGCGACGAAGACCAGCAGGCCGCCCTGGTAGGTCTGGCGCGCACCGATGCGATCGGCCAGCGCGCCGCCCGCGAGCAGGAAGGCGGCAAACGTCAGGGTGTAGCCGTCCACCACCCACACCAGGCCCGATAGCGGCACCTGCAGGTCGGCCGAAATGCTGCCTAAAGCCGTGTTCACGGCGGTTACGTCGATCATTGCCATCACAAAACCGATGGCCAGGGTAAATAAGAGCACGATGTTTCCTCCTTGCATCGATACTAATTCTGCTTCATGATGCAGTAAAGAGGCATCATATCGGCATCGTGATGCAAAATTGCATCACGAATCACGATCGGGAGGGAAAATGGATTGGGACCACGCGCGCATCTTTCTGGCGCTCTGCCGCGCCGGCACTTTGCGCGGCGCGGCGGCGCAGTTGGGCGTCGACCAGGCCACGGTGGGACGCCGCCTGGCGGCCATGGAAAGCAGCTTGAACGCGCGCCTTTTCCTGCGCACGCCGGACGGCTATGTGCCGACGCCGGCCGGCGAGACGGCGCGGCGCTCGGCCGAATTGATGGAACAGGCGGCGCACCAGCTGCAACGCGAAATGCAGGGCATCGACAACCGCCTGTCCGGCGTGGTGCGCTTGGCCACCACCGATACCATGGCCGCCCACTTCGTCATCGACGCCATGCACCGCCTGCATAAAAAGCACCCCGACATCCGCATCGTAATGTCGGTCGACACCCAGATATCCAGCCTGACCCGGCGCGAGGCCGACCTGGCCGTGCGCACGGTGAAGCCCACCAGTCCCGACCTGATCTCGCGCCACCTGGCGCGGCGCGCGGCGGGCTTGTACGCCACGCGCTCCTACCTCAAGCAACGCGGCGAGCCGCAGCCCGGCACGGGCTTGGCGGGCCACGATATCGTCATCTACCACGCCTCGGTGGCGCCGCGCCATGCCGAGAAAATCTGCGGCGAGCCGGTACACAATGCGCGCGTGGCGATGGAGGTCAATACCGGCTTGATGCTGCTGGAAGCCACCCGCGCCGGACTTGGCATCGGCGAACTGCCCACCCATATGGCCGACGCCGACCCGCGCCTGAAGCGCATCTGGCCGCAGCGGGAGCACAGCTACGATATGTACCTCGTGATGCACAGCGACTTGAATCGCAGCGCGCGCGTGCGCGCCGTGGCCGATGCCATTATTGAATCGTTCCCCGGCAAATAAGGCGGAGTGCTAAGATGTCCCTCATGAGCACCAACGCATCGTCCTATCCGCCGCTGCGGCGCATGCATCGTTCCGCCATCGGCTGGCTGACGAGCTGGTGGCGGCTGCTGCAATTCGCGGCGCTGATTATTTCGCGCGCCTTCGCTCCCTCCACTTACGCCAGTTCCCGGCGGCGCTGGATCGCCCACCACCTGGTGGTGGCGACCGCGCCCAATCTGCTGTGGTTCTCCGTGCTCTCGGCCTTGATCAGCCTTGTCATCATCCGCATCGTGGTGGTGACTTCGCTCAGCTACGGCCTGTCGCGCTATGCGCTGGAGATGGTGGTGCGGGTGCTGGTGCTGGAACTGATCCCGCTCACGGCGGCCCTGTTCGTGGCCCTGCGCAGCACCCTGCCGGCCGGCGTGGAGTTCGCGCAGATGCGGCTGGCGGCGGCTTCGGCCAGCGGCATCCCGACCCGCCTCGACGCGCGCGACGCCCTGCAAACGGAGTTCTTCCCGCGCGCGGCGGCCGGCGTCTTCGCCGTCTGGCTGCTGGCGGCGGTCAGCTGCGTGCTGACCCTGGTGCTGGCCTATCTGGTGATCTATGGCTTTACGCCATGGGCCTTGCAAAGCTATACGCGGGTGGTGGGACATATCTTCAATCCTGCCGTGTCCATGATCCTGGCGCTGAAAATCCTGTTCTTCAGCTTTGCCGTGGGCGTGATTCCGCTGGCTTCCTCTTACTACCATGGCGCGGCCAATCCGCTGTTCGGACGCGCCCACGGCACCCACGGCCTGGCCGATATGGTCCGCATGTTCTCCGTGATCCTGCTGATCGAAGCCGCCTCCCTGATGGGCAACTACTACTGATCCACACCGCATCATGAACGAACCGACTCCCGCCCCTGCCGCGCCGGCGCCCGAAGCGGCCCCGGTGCGCCACGCCGAATTCAAGGCCGCCCTGCTGCTGCTCCTGATGGTGGCCCTGGTCGCCAGCGCCGTGCTGTACCTGATGTATGCGCGCGGCGCGTTCGAACCGACCCAGCGCCTGGTCCTGACCACCGATAACTCCGAAGGCGTGGCGGTGGGCATGGACATGACCTTCGCCGGCTTCCCCGTGGGCCGCGTGCTGCGCATCGAACTGGGCGCGGACGGCAAGGCGCGCGTGCTGGTCGATGTGCCGGAAAAAGATGCGCACTGGCTGCGCTCGACCAGCATCTTCACGCTGGAACGGGGACTGGTGGGCGGCGCCCGCCTGCGCGCCTTCAGCGGCATTCCCACCGATCCGCCGCTCAAGGATGGCGCCGAGCGCGAACTGCTGGTGGGCGACGCGGCGGCGGAGATTCCGCGCCTGCTGTCGGCCGCCAAGGATCTGCTGAACAATGTGGCCGCGCTGACGGCCGCCGACTCCTCGCTGGGCAACAGCCTGCGCAATGTGGAAGGCGTGACCGAAAAACTCAATGGGCCGGGCGGCGCCATGGGCCTGATCGCGGGCGAGGACCGCAAGGCGCAGGAGCTGCTGCGCAATGCGAACTCGCTGATCGTCAAAGCCGACAAGCTGGTGGGCAATGCCGACAACCGCGTCTTCGGCAAGAACGGCGTGGCCAACGATGCGCAGGTAGCCGTGGTCCAGCTGAATGGTCTGCTTTCCGACGCGCGCGCCAGCTTGAAGAAAATGGATGCAGTGCTGGTCGAAGCGCAGGCCGTGGGCGCCAACGCGCGCGTCGCCACCGAAGACCTGGGCGCCCTGCGCGCCGACGTGGACAGCAATCTGCGCCGCATCGAACAACTGGTCAACGAAATCAACCGCAAATGGCCCTTCAAGCGCGAAGATACGGAGATCAAACTGCCATGAGCCACGCCCGCACCTTCTTCTCCGCCGCCGCCCTGCTGCTATTGGGCGCCTGCGCCAGCGGCCCGCGCGTGCCCGACTGGCAGATGAACGCGCAAAGCGCGATGGAACGCGCCACCGCCGCCTATATGAGCGGCAATGCCAACGTCGAGAAAAACGAATTCAAGCGCGCGCGCGAACAACTGGCCAGCACCGGCAAGATGGAACTGGCGATCCGCGCCGAGCTGATACGCTGCGCAACGCGGGTCGCCGCGCTCGCCTTCGAAGACTGCAGCGGCTTCGAAGCCCTGCGCGCCGACGCCAGCGCCGCCGACATCGCCTACGCCAACTACCTCGCCGACCGCGCCCATCCCGCCGACGCCGCCCTGCTGCCGGAGCCGCAACGCGCCGTACTCGCCGCCGGCAGCGACGCCGCCGCTACCGCCGCCGTACAGGCGATGAACGATCCCCTGTCCCGCCTGGTTGCCGCCGGCGCGCTATTCCGCGCCAACCGCGCCACGCCCGAACTGCTGACGCTCGCGATCGATACCGCTTCCGCCCAAGGCTGGCGCCGGCCCCTGCTCGCCTGGCTCAATGTCCAAGCCCAGCGCGCCGAAAAAGCCGGCGACACCGCCGAAGCCGCCCACCTGCGCCGCCGCATCGCCCTTGTCCAGAGTCCCGCCCCGAACTAAGTTTGATCCATATCAAAAAATGTCCGACCTTGGTGCCTGACACCAGGGTTGGACATTCGTTGATTTTGATCAAACGGTTTTGGTTTGGGCGGCGGCTTCGCGCAGCTTGTCTTTTTTGCTCTTGCGCTTGCCTTTGATGCCGCCGTTGAGGGTGTCGGTGGCGGGATTCGCCGCGGCCGCTTGCAGCACCGGTTCGAAGCCGGCGATGCGTTCGCGCGGCACGCGTTTGCCCTGGCGGTTTTCGATCAGGCGGAAGTGGGCTTCGCCGTCGGCATCGATGAAGCTGACGGCGGTGCCGCTGGCGCCGGCGCGTCCGGTGCGGCCGATGCGGTGGGTGTAGTCAGCAGAGGAGCGCGGCAGGTCGTAGTTCACGACCACCGGCAGCTGGGCGATGTCGATGCCGCGCGCCGCGACGTCGGTGGCGACCAGCACATGCAGGCGGCCGGATTTGAAATCGGCCAGCACTTCGGTGCGCGCGCCTTGGCTGAAGTCGCCGTGGAAGGCTTCGGCACGCACGCCGTTGCGGCGCAGCTTGTCGGCCACGTGTTCGGAGGCGTATTTAGTGGCGACGAAAACCAGCACGCGCTCCCATTTCTCGTCGCGGATCAAGTGCTTCAGCAATTGCGTGCGGCGCGACGCATCGACTTCGACGGCCCGTTGCAGGATGTCGGGCTCCTGCGCCGCTTCGGCCGTGGTTTCCACTTTCACCGGCTGGCGCAGCATGCGCGTGGCCAGTTCCTGCACCGCCGCCGGGAAGGTTGCGGAGAAGAACAGGTTCTGGCGCCGCGCCGGCAGCAGGGCCAGGATGCGTCCGATCTCTTCGCCGAAGCCCATATCGAGCAGCTTGTCCGCTTCGTCCAGCACCAGGGTGGCAACGCTATCGAGCTTGAGCGCATTGTGTTCGACCAGATCGAGCAGGCGGCCCGGCGTGGCGACCATGATGTCGGTGCCGCCGCGCAGCGCCATCATCTGCGGGTTGATCGAGACGCCGCCAAAGGCGATCGATACCTTGAGCGGCACCGGCAGATGCGACACCAGCTTGCGGATCGCTTCGCCCACCTGGGCCGCCAGCTCGCGCGTAGGCGCCAGCACCAGGCCATGCAGCTGGCGCGGTCCGGCTTTTTTCGCCAACAGCGCGTGCAGCACGGGCAGGGAAAACGCCATGGTCTTGCCGGAGCCGGTTTGCGCCGCGCCCAGCACATCCTCACCGCGCAGGGCTGGCGGAATGGAGGCCGATTGGATGGCGGTCGGCGCTTCGTAGCCGATTTCGGCGAGGGCGTTCAACAAGGGGGGCGCAAGGCCGAGGGCGGAGAAAGACATGGCTGCTTAGAAAACTGGATTAATCCGACAGTATAAAGCACGGCGACCATTGCTCCGAATCATCATTCGTGGGACTATAATGCCGAAAATTCAACAAGAAAGGCTTTGCCACATGATTAATTGGGACGCCCACTTCTGCCTGCCCCAGCATCCGCAGGCCGATTTCACCCCGATCGCCGAGCTGCAAGCCGCCGGCGTGAACTACGTGTCGGTCTGTGTGGGCGCCGATATGAATCCTGTGAGCCAGGTAATGTCGGTGATCGCCGGCTACCGCGCCACCATTGCCGCCAATCCGGAACGCTACACCCTGGCGCGCAGCGTGGACGACATCATCCGCGCCGCCGCCGCCGGCCGCATCGCCATCGGTTTCGATCTCGAAGGCAGCCTGCCCTTGCTGGAACAGCCCGAGATGGTGGACCTTTACGCCAGCCTGGGCGTGCGCCAGATCCACCTGGCCTATAACCGCAACAACAGTGCCGCCGACGGCTGCCACGACAGCGCGCGCGGCCTGACGCCGCTCGGCTACCGCATGGTCGCGGCCATCAACGATGCCGGCATCCTGATGGATTGCTCGCACACGGGCCGCGTGTGCAGCCTGGAGATCATGGCTGCCTCGGGCAAGCCGGTGGTGTTCAGCCACGCCAATCCTTACACCCTGGTGCAGCACGGCCGCAATGTGACGGACGAGCAGATCCTGGCCTGCGCCGCCACCGGCGGCGTGGTGTGCGTGTCCGGCCTGTCCTTCTTCATCGGCACGGCGCGTCCCAGCGCTGCCGATGTGGCGCGCCATGTGGCCTATGTGGCGGAGATCGCGGGCGTGGCCCATGTCGGCATCGGCCTCGATATCTGCGTGCGGCAGCCCGGCCTGGACGACACGCCGCCCGGCGCCTTCGACGCCGGCTACTGGTGGCCGGAAACGGCCGGCTACCAGGCGGACCAGCCGCCCAGCTTCACGCCGACCGGCGTCTGGCGCCAGCTGCCCGCCGAGCTGCGCAAGCTGGGCATGGGCGATAGCGAGGTGCTGATGGTCCTGGGCCGGAATATGATGCGCGTGGCGCAGCAAACCTGGCTGGCGCCCGCTGCCTAAGCGGGCGGCGGCATCAGGCGGGCCGGTAGACATGGGCCGCGGCCCCGGAAGGGAAGCAGCGCGCATTCAGCAATTGCAGCTTCAGCGGCTGCGCCATGATGGGAAACAGCGGCAGGCCGCTGCCCAGCACCACCGGGTGGACGATCAGGTGGTATTCGTCCACCAGGCCGTGCCGCACCAGGCTCTGGGCAAAGCCCGCGCCGCCATGGGCCAGCAGGCGCCGGCCCGGCTGCGCCTTGAGACGCATGATTTCATCGCGCAAGCCGCCTTTGACCACGCGCGCATCCGACCAACTGCCGCAATCCCCGGGCAAAGCCACGCCGCCGCGCGTGAACACGATCTTGGGAATCGCGTTCAGCGGTTCGGCCAGCGCCGCATCCGATCCGGCCCAGCGCGCCGCCATATCACGGAAGGCTTCGCTGCCCATCAGGTGGGCGTCGGCCTGCCACCAGCCATCCAGCAGCCAGGCCGTGGCGTCGGCGTCCAGGCTGCCGGCCAGCCAGTCCATTTCGCCATTCAGGCCGCCCACGAAGCCGTCGGCGGACATGGACATTGCCAATATCAGTTTTCTCATTGCGCATGCTCCTGTTAAACGGGTTTCCATTCCAACGACGGCTGGACCGCGCTGGAATCGACAACAGGAGCCGCAACTTTTACATTCCCATATCGCCGTAGGGGCCGGCGATCACCACCACATAACCATCCAGGTCGCGCAGCCAGATTTCACGATGCGAGGCATTGGTGTTTTCCTTCGGCCCTTCCAGCACCGTGGCCGAAATGGCCGCCGCGCGCTCGACGGCGTCGTCGAAATCCTCGCTGTAGAACCACAGCAGCACGCCGTTGCCGTAGGGCCGCACGTCGGGATTGCCCATATGGGCGTGGCCGTGCGACTCCCAGCGGTGCAGCTGCAGGATCATGCGCCCGCCATGGATGAGCTGTTCGTAATCATTGCCGCCATGGCCGCTCTGGCAGCCGAGGACTTGCTGATACCAGCGGCTGGCCGCTGGCACGTCGCGCACGGCGATCAGGGGTTGCGCTTGCATGGTTCACCTCCTCCCGGAATGAACTGCCACTATACCGGCATTTGGCGGCGCAGCGGCAACGCCTGCACAACACCCCATGCCGCTTCGGGCAGCAGGAAAAGCCAGAGCAGGGGCGCGCCCGTCTGCTGCCAGGCCCACAGCATCCACAGCGCAAACAGCAGGCGCGCCACGGCGTCGTAGCGGCCGAAGCGCGGCTGCGGATCGCGGATGCGCAGGACCGACCATACCAGCACCACACTGCCCAGCAGGCAGGCGAACAGGATGTGCAGGGCCGAGAAAGCCGGCAGCGCCGCCCCGCCCAAGGCTTGGTTCACGGTGGAAAGCTGGCCATGGGCCAGCGCAAAACTCCAGGGCGTGGCAAAGGCGGCGATCATCAGCACATCGTACACGGCGCTGGCGCGCACCACGCGGCGGAAGGTGGAAACGGAAAAGATCGGCATAACAAGCTCCAATTAAAAGGGAAGCCGATGCTAAAGCCTGGAGTACACTCCAAGGTCAAGCACTTTTGACGGAAGACCATGCAAATCGGAGAAATCGCCGCCGCCAGCGGCATCAGCCGCGACACCCTGCGCTTTTACGAAAAACGCGGCCTGCTGCGCGCGCGGCGCGCCAGCAACGGCTATCGAGACTATCCGCCCGAGGCGGTGGAGTGGCTGTGCTATATCCGCACCGCCCAGGCGCTGGGCTTCAGCCTGAAAGAGATCGAGGACGACCTGCCCCTGCTGGCAGCGCCGGATGCCGCCGCGCCCCAGCTGCGCGCCGCCCTGCAGGCCAAGCTGGCCGAGATCGACCGCCGCATCGACGGCTTGTCGGCCTTGCGCGGCGAGTTGCAGCGCAGGCTGGACGCGCCGATGGCGGCCTGTCCGCTGCGGCCTTGAAGCAGGTCGCAGCGGTGGCGCATGCGCGCCCTACTTGCCGAGATCGGCGCAGACGTTGGAGGGGGTGAACTCGCCCGATTCGAGCTTGATACGCACGCCGCCCACGTCCAGATCGCGCATGGTCGGCGCAATCGCGCGGTAGCTGCCGGAGCGCATCTTCTGCAGCAGCGCGTCGCAGCCGCCCACGTCATACGGCAGGCGGCCCAGCATCTGCCATTTCCCTTTGACCTCGCTCATCAATGCGGCGCCATGCGATCCATTATTGCTGATCAACAGCACATCTGGCTTGTCGTCGCCGGTCATGTCCAGCACGAAGGCGTCGCAGTCGAAGCTCTTCTCACGCAGACAGCGTGGCAGGCCGTAGTCGGGCTGCACCAGATTCCAGCCGCTGAGCGGGAAGCCGGCCGGCAGCTTGGCGCCCTTGGGCCAGATGGTCAGATTCTCGCCAACGATGATGGCCTCGGTCTCGACGTAGCTGCTGCGGATCGTGGCCTTGGCGGCGATGGCGGCCAGCTCGCGGATTCTGGCCGCATCCGCGCCCTGGCTGTAGCTGCCCAATTCCTGCAAGGCGTCGCGTCCATAACGCTGTCCCTCGAAACGCAGGAAGCCGAAATCGAAACGTTCGGGCGTGACACGGCCCTGCTTCAGGCGCTCCACCTGGTGATTCACCGAAATGCGGGCCGGATCGGCCAGCGGGGTATATAAGGCCAGCAGCACGGCCAGCACCACCAGGGCCGCCGCCACATTGACCTGGGCCAGCGCCTGCAGCCATGGTCCCTTGCGCAAGGCGGCGTACAGATAGCCCACCGCGTAGAAGGCCGCCACCAGCAGGCAGGCGGCGGCGATGACACGGTCCGTGCTCCAGCCACGGCCGGCCACGCGCAGGCCCAGCGCATAGATGCCGATGGCCGTCAGCGGCAGCAGCAGGCAGGCCGCGATGCGGGCGCTGTAGCGCACCATGCGCGCCACGCCCTGCTCCATGCCGCCGTGCTGGAAGGCGGCGTTGATCAGCACTACCAGCATGGCCGTGGCGCCCAGCAGCACGGAGGTGGCGCGGCGCGTCTGCCATAGCGGCTCCAGCCCGGTGAACAGCAGGCCGCCCAGAAAGCCCGCCACCAGCAGCGTGGCAATCGGCAGCACCCAGGACAGCAGCACCAGCAGGAGCGTGCGGATGCCGCGCACGATGGCGGGCCGCACGTCGGTCACGTGCATGGCGCAGGAGAAGGCGAAACAGATCACCGGCACCACGAACCAGGACTTGCCCAACAAATCGCGCATGAAGCGCAGCTTGATCAGGTCAAACAAGGCGCTGCCAAGAAACAGAACCGCCCACATCGTGCCCACAAAGAAGGCGGAAAACGCCAGTTGCAGGAAGAGCTTCCAGGCCGACTCGAAATAGGTCTCGTACTGCGCCAGGCGGCGCCCGTCGCGCACTCCGGCCAGCACCAGGGAATGCGCGATATAGAAGAAGCAGACGCAGAACGCAAACAGGTAAAACGATGGGAACAGCGCGGCATTCGGCCGCCACTCGGCGCGCCGCCACGCGTCATGCAGGCTGCAAGCGACGATCACCAGCGCCACCGCGCCGAGCCAGCGCAGCAGCTGGCGGCGGTTTAAATGGCCCAGGCTCGACACCAGCAGCACCGGCACCAGCAGGGACAGCATCAGCAGCGGATAAAACATGAAGGGATCGGTGGCCGGCCAGACCTTGTCGCGCGAAGCGTGGTACAGCCAATACAGCAGGCCGCCCTGCGCCAGCCCTGTCAATAAGCGCGCACGGCCGACCTGGCTGGTCACGGCGGCGTCGCGGATGGATTCATTTGTTTCGTGGACTGCTTGCATGGTCTTGTTCTTGAATGGACATTCTTGCGATTATGGCATGCGCAGCCCGCATTGCGCGCAGACGCTATAATCATCGGTTCCGACTCAAAAAACCACCGTCCAACGCCCGTGAACCCACATCTCGACAAGCTGCAAACCTACCCGTTCGAAAAACTGCGCCAGCTGTTTGCCGGCGTCACGCCGAATGCGGCGTATAGCCCGATCAGCCTGGGCATGGGCGAGCCGAAACACCCTACCCCACCCTTCATCCAGCAGGCGCTGGCCGAGAATCTTGCCGGTCTGGCAAATTATCCGACCACGCTGGGCACGGAAGCCCTGCGCGGCGCCATCGCCGGCTGGCTGGAGCGCCGCTACGGCATTCCGCCGCTCAATCCCGCCACCCAGGTGCTGCCGGTGAACGGTTCGCGCGAGGCGCTGTTCTCGCTGGCGCAGGCGGTAATCGATCCGGCCGCCAAGTCCATCGTGGTCAGCCCCAATCCCTTCTACCAGATTTACGAGGGCGCGGCCTATCTGGCGGGCGCCGAGCCCTACTTCGTCAATTCCGACCCGGCGCGCAACTTCGCCTGCGATTACGACAGCGTGCCGGCCTCGGTGTGGGAACGCGTGCAGCTGCTGTATCTTTGCTCGCCCGGCAATCCGGCCGGCGCGGTGCTGACCCTGACCGACTGGGAAAACCTGTTCGCCCTGTCCGAGCGCCATGGTTTCATCATCGCCTCCGACGAGTGCTATTCCGAGATCTACCACGGCGACGAGCCGCCGCTGGGCGCCCTGCAGGCGGCCCACATTCTCGGCCTGGCCACGGTGGAGCGTCCCTATGCGCGCCTGGTGGTGTTTTCCAGCCTGTCCAAGCGCTCCAACGTGCCGGGCATGCGCTCCGGCTTCGTGGCCGGCGACGCCGAAGTGCTGAAAAAATTCCTGATGTACCGCACCTACCACGGCAGCGCCATGAGCCTGCCGGTGCAGGCTGCGTCGATCGCGGCCTGGAACGACGAAACCCATGTCGAGTCCAACCGCGAACAATACCGCGCCAAGTTCGCCGCCGTCACCCCGCTGATCCAGCAGGTGCTGGACGTGGCGTTGCCCGACGCTGGCTTCTACCTTTGGGCCGACGTCAGCCGCACCGGCCTGTCGGACACGGAGTTCGCGCGCCGCCTGTACGCCGAATATAATGTAACTGTCCTGCCGGGCAGCTTCCTGGCGCGCGAGGCACACGGCGTCAACCCCGGCCAGAACCGCATCCGCATGGCCCTGGTGGCCGAAACCGGAGAAGGCCGGGAGGCAGCGCAGCGCATTGTCCAATTCTGTAACACCCTGACCAAGTAAATACCATCATGAGCCAACAACTTCAGCAAATCATCGAACAGGCCTGGGACAACCGCGCCGAAATCAACCCATCCAACGGCAGCGCCGAACTGCGCGACGCCGTCAACCACGTGCTGGCCGGCCTGGATAACGGCAGCCTGCGCGTGGCGCAGAAAGACAGCGGCGCCTGGGTGGTGAACCAGTGGGTCAAAAAGGCCGTACTGCTGTCGTTCCGCCTGGAGAACAATGTGGTGCTGCCATCGGACGGCACCATGCAGTTCTACGACAAGGTGCCGACCAAGTTCGCCGACTACAGCGCCGAAGATTTCGCCAAGGGCGGCTTCCGCGTGGTGCCGCCGGCCGTTGCGCGCCGCGGCTCCTTCATCGGCAAGAACGTGGTGCTGATGCCTTCCTACGTCAACATCGGCGCCTACGTCGATGAAGGCGCGATGGTCGACACCTGGGCCACCGTCGGCTCCTGCGCCCAGATCGGCAAGAACGTCCACCTGTCCGGCGGCGTCGGCATCGGCGGCGTGCTGGAGCCGATGCAGGCCAATCCGACCATCATCGAAGACAACTGCTTCATCGGCGCCCGCTCCGAGATCGTGGAAGGCGTGATCGTGGAAGAGAACTCGGTGATCTCGATGGGCGTGTACATCGGCCAGTCGACCAAGATCTACGACCGCGCCACCGGCGAAATCAGCTACGGCCGCGTGCCTGCCGGCTCCGTCGTGGTGTCCGGCTCCCTGCCTTCGGAAGACGGCAAGTACAGCCTGTACTGCGCCGTGATCGTCAAGCGCGTGGATGCGCAGACCCGCGCCAAAACCGGCATCAACGAACTGCTGCGCGGCGTATAAAGCCTTGCAACCGGGAGCCAGGCTCCCGGTTTTTCTTTGCGGAGGGTGCCATGGCGATGGATCGCTTGTTCCAGCTGATGAAGGAGAAGAACGCGTCGGACATGTTCTTCGCGGTGAATTCACCGGTCCACATCAAGATCAACGGCAATCTGATTCCGATCAACCAGCAAAAGCTGGAGCCGGACAATATCCACGCCCTGCTCGCCGAAATCTGCTCGCCCGAGCAGATGGCCGAACTGGCGCGCGAGAACGAACTGAATATGGGCGTCTCGGTGCCGAACCTGGGCCGCTTCCGCCTCTCCGCCTTCCGCCAGCGCGGCAGCATTTCCGCCGTATTCCGCTTCGTGCCCGCAAATATTCCCGTGCTCGGTGAACTCGGCCTGCCGCCGGTGCTGGCTGAACTCATCATGGAAAAGCGCGGCCTGCTGCTGCTGGTCGGCTCCACCGGTTCCGGCAAGTCGACCACCATCGCCGCCATGCTCGATCACCGCAACGAGCTGCGCTCCGGCCATATCCTGACGCTGGAAGACCCGATCGAGTATCTGTTCAAGAACCGCAAGTCCATCGTCAACCAGCGCGAGATCGGCAGCGACGCCAAGGACTTTTACACCGCCCTGCGCAACTCCATGCGCCAGGCGCCGGACTGCATCCTGATCGGCGAAATCCGCGACAAGGAAACCATGGCCGCCGCCCTGGCCTATGCCCAGTCGGGCCATCTGGTGCTGGCGACGCTGCATGCGAACAATAGCTACAACGCGCTGAACCGCATCATCAGCTTCTATCCCATCGAAAACCGCGCGGCGCTGCTGCAGGACTTGTCGTCCACGGTGAAAGCCATCGTCTCGCAGCGCCTGCTGCGCTCGGCCCAGGGCGGCACGCGCACGCCGGCCGTGGAAGTGATGGTCAACACCCGCTATATCTCGGAACTGATCGAGAAAGGCGAGATCAGCCAGATCAAGGAAGCGCTGGAAAAAAGCCTCTCGCCCGGTTCGCAATCCTTCGAGCAGGCGCTGTACGCCCTGGTGCAGGAAGGTGCCATCACCCAGGAAGAAGCGCTGGCCAATGCCGATTCGGCCACCAACCTGCTTTGGCTGCTGAACAACGGGCCGGACGCCAAGTCCGCCAACGAGCCGGAGCACAAGCCGCCGGCCGCCGAAACCTCCTTCACCGAGTTCACGCTCGATAGCTGAGCGGCGGCCGCCTCAATCCTTCCTGCGGTAGATGCCCACCACGATATCGCTGGGCAGCAGGTTCAGGAAGGGAATCACGCAACGCAGCACGATGTACTGCGCATACAGCACCGCGGGATGAACGCCGCCGGTGAAGCGCAGTCTTTCGAGCAGGCCGCTGGCCTTGAGCGAGGCAAGTTCGAAGCCCTGCTTTTCCTCGAAGCCGTGGCGGCCGACCAAGGCGCGCAAATTGGCCTCGTTGAAGTAGTGGACGTGCGGCGAAGGCAGATCCTTTTGCCACATGCGCTCGAACGGTCCACGCAGATTGAAGCGGGCGAACAGCTTGGACAGGCGGTAGAACACGCCGCGGCTGCTCGGCAGATTCAATACCAGCAGGCCGCCCGGATTCAGCCTGGCGTGACAGGCATCGAGCGCGCTGCCGATATCGGGGATGTGTTCGATCACATCGTTGAAGACGATCACGTCGAAACGCTCGTCCCTTTCCAGCACATCGGGGAAGTAGCCCAGCCGCACCGGCAGGCCGCGCGCGGCGGCGCGCTCGCCCACCACCTGGTCCGGTTCGATGCCCAGCACCTCGAAGCGGCTGCTGGCCTGCTCCAGGAACCAGCCATGGGCGCTGCCCACGTCCAGCAGGCGCGCGGCCGACTGCGGCGCCAGGCGGCTGACGCGATCGACGATGATCCGGAAATTCTCGGCCCTCAAGCTTTTGAGCGCGATCTCGCGGTCCCTCTCGTCAACGTGGCCGTGGGCCTGGCTTTGATTGATGACGGGCTTGAGGTCCGCGCTTTCATAGCGACAGACAGGACACGTCCGATGCCAGGACGAATAGCCAACTTCGGTGTTACCAGCACAAACAATACACTTCATAGATTGTTCCAGGTACGTTGAGCGAGGAGCGGCAAGCATAAACTTAATTCAAAATTATTCAGAAAACAATATGAATCTGCCGTCCACCATGCGCCACTGACTCACCCGCACCGCGGCAGCGAGCTATAATGTCGCACTTCCGCCGGGCCGCGCCCCGGCCACGCCTCTTTTTTTTGCCTATCCATGATTACTCTTTACGGAATACCCAATTGCGACACGGTGAAAAAAGCCCGCGTCTGGCTGGCCGACCAGCAGCAGGACTTCGTTTTCCATGATTTCAAAAAGCAGGGCCTGACGTCCGGCACCGTCGAGGCCTGGCTGCAGCATCTGGGTTGGGAAGTCCTCGTCAACAAGAAAGGCACGACCTGGCGCGGCCTGCCCGACGAGCGCAAGGCCGCCGTCACCGACGCCGCCAGCGCCGCCGCCCTGATGCTGGAATTCCCCTCCGTGATCAAACGTCCCGTCCTGCAGAACGCGGAGGCTTGCCACGTCGGCTTTTCCGACGCCCAGTACCGCCAGATCTTCAAACTGTAATTGCCCGCCATGACCGCTTCCCGTACCCTCGCGCTGACCGAAAAACTGATCGGCCTTTCCTCCGTCACCCCTGAAGACAAAGGCTGCCAGGAGCAGATGATCCACTTGCTCGAGCCGCTCGGCTTCAAGTGCGAAACCATCCAGTCCGGCGAAGTGACCAATCTGTGGGCGCGCAAGGGCACGACGGAACCGGTGCTGGTGTTCGCCGGCCATACCGACGTGGTGCCGACCGGTCCCGCGGACAAATGGACTTCCGAGCCGTTCTATCCGACCCACCGCGACGGCAAGCTGTATGGCCGCGGCACGGCCGATATGAAAACCTCGCTGGCCGCCATGGTGGTGGCCTGCGAAGAATTCATCGCCGCCCATCCCGGCCATAAGGGTTCGATCGCCTTCCTGATCACCAGCGACGAGGAAGGCCCGGCCGTGGACGGCACGGTGGTAGTCTGCAACCTGCTCAAGGCGCGCGGCGAAAAGCTCGATTACTGCATCGTCGGCGAACCGACCTCGGACAAGACCCTGGGCGACATGATCAAGAACGGCCGCCGCGGCTCGCTCTCGGGCGTGTTGACGGTCAAGGGCGTGCAAGGCCATATCGCCTATCCGCAGCTGGCGAAGAACCCGATCCACCTGGCCGCGCCCGCGCTGGCCGACCTGGTGGCCGAAGTCTGGGACGAAGGCAACGAGTACTACCTGCCGACCTCCTGGCAGATGTCGAACATCAAGGCCGGCACCGGCGCCAACAATGTGATCCCGGGCGAGCTGCACATCGACTTCAACTTCCGCTTCTCGACCGCCAGCACGGCCGAGGGCCTGAAACAGCGCGTGCACGCCATCCTCGACAAGCACGGCCTGCACTACGATCTGCAATGGACGCTGAGCGGCCATCCCTTCCTGACCCCGCGCGGCAGCCTGAGCGACGCGATCTGCAGCGCGATCAAGGACGAAACCGGCGTGGACGCCGAGCTGTCCACCACCGGCGGCACCTCGGACGGCCGCTTTATCGCCCAGATCTGCCCCCAGGTGATAGAATTTGGCCCTCCGAACGCCAGCATTCACAAGATCGACGAGCATATTGAGCTGCGTTTCATCGATCCGCTGAAGAATATCTACCGCCGCACCCTGGAAAATCTGCTGCGCTAAAACAGCAATAAGGCAGTGCGCGGCGTGAACTATCGAGAACAACAATGAACACCACTCTTTTCACCACGCCGCGCGACCTGCTGCGCTACGCCACCACCCGCTTCAACGCCGCCAAGCTGTTCTTCGGCCACGGCAGCGCCGAGGCCTTCGACGAAGCGGCCTACCTGATCCTGCATACGCTCAAGCTGCCGCTGGACAAGCTGGAACCCTTCCTCGACGCGCGCCTGCTGCCCGAGGAAATCGCCCAGGTGCTGGCCGTGATCGAGCGCCGCGCCAGCGACCGCATTCCGGCCGCCTACATCACCAACGAGGCCTGGCTGGGCACCTACAATTTTTACGTGGACGAGCGCACCATCGTGCCGCGCTCCTTCATCGCCGAGCTGATTCCGCACTACTTCGCGCCCTGGGTCAACGAGCCTGAGAACGTGGCCAATGTGCTGGAGCTGTGCACGGGTTCCGGCTGCCTGGCCATCATGATGGCCGACGCCTTCCCGGACGCGAAAGTCGACGCGGTCGATATCTCGGCCGACGCGCTGGAAGTGGCGCGCCGCAATGTGGAAACCTATAAGCTCGAAGTCCGCCTGACGCTGATCCAGTCCGACCTGTATCAGAACGTGCCGGCCAAGAAGTACGATCTGATCATCACCAACCCGCCGTATGTGAACTCCGGTTCCATGTCGCGCCTGCCGCAAGAGTATCTGCACGAACCGCAGATCGCCCTGGACGGCGGCGCCGACGGCATGGACCTGGTGCGCAAGATCGTGGCCGGCGCCGCCGAGCGCCTCACCGATGACGGTTTGCTGATTGTCGAAATCGGCAATGAAAAAGAATTTGCGGAAGCGGCCTTTGGCCATCTGGGCCTAACCTGGCTCACCACCAGCCAGGGCGACGATATGGTCTTCCTGCTGACCGCGGACCAACTGAAGATTTAATATGATTCGTTTGATAAACGTCAGCCTGATGCGCGGCATCAAGCCGCTGCTCGAACAGGCTGACCTGACGCTGAACCCCGGCGATAAAATCGGCCTGATCGGCGCCAACGGCGCCGGCAAATCCAGCCTGTTCGCCATGCTGCGCAATGAGCTCCATCCCGACCAGGGCGATATCGACTTCCCCGCCAAATGGCGCATGGCCTACGTGGCCCAGGAAACGCCGCCGCTGGAACGCGCGGCCCTGGACTACGCCATCGACGGCGACGTCAACCTGCGCAAGCTGGAGGCCGAACTGGCGCGCCTGGAAGCGCTGCCCGACTCGCACGACAACGGCATCGCCATCGGCGAGGTGTATAGCGCGCTGGCCGACGCCGACGCCTACACCGTGCAATCGCGCGGCGAACAGCTGCTGCTCGGCCTGGGCTTCTCGCTGGACCAGATGCAGCAGCCGGTGGCCAGCTTCTCGGGCGGCTGGCGCATGCGCCTGAACCTGGCGCAGGCGCTGATGTGCCCCTCCGACCTGCTGCTGCTCGATGAGCCGACCAACCACTTGGACCTGGACGCCATCATCTGGCTGGAAGACTGGCTGAAACGCTATGCCGGCACCCTGATCATCATCTCGCACGATCGCGACTTCCTCGACGAAATCGTGAACGTGGTGGTGCATATCGACGAACGCAAGCTGAAACGCTACTCCGGCAACTACTCCGGCTTCGAGCGCCAGCGCGCCGCGCAAATGACGCTGGCCGCCGGCATGATCGAGAAGCAGCAACGCAAGAAGGCCCACCTGGAATCGTTCATCGAGCGCTTCAAGGCCAAGGCCTCCAAAGCGCGCCAGGCGCAGAGCCGCATGAAGGCGCTGGCCAAGATGGAAGAACTGGCGCCGCTGCGCGCCGCCGCCGAATTCTCCTTCGAATTCCGCGAGCCGCTGAGCGCCCCCAACCCGCTGCTGGTGATGGAGGACGTCAACGCCGGCTACCGCAGCGAAGACCAGGCCACCGGCGATATCCGCGAAAAAACCATTGTCCACGGCATCAACTTCTCGCTGCAGATCGGCCAGCGCATCGGCCTGCTGGGCGTGAACGGCGCCGGTAAATCCACGCTGATCAAGACCATCGCCGGCGAGCTGCAGCCGCTGACCGGCGAATCGACCGTCGGCAAGGGCCTGACCATCGGCTACTTCGCCCAGCACCAGGTGGAAATGCTGCGCCACGACGAGTCGCCGCTGTGGCACCTGGCCAAGATCGCGCCGACCACGCGCGAGCAGGAGCTGCGCAACTTCCTGGGCGGCTTCAACTTCCCCGGTACCATGGTCACCAGCCCGATCGCGCCCTTCTCGGGCGGCGAGAAGGCGCGCCTGGCCCTGGCCCTGATCGTGTGGCAGCGCCCCAACCTGCTGCTGCTGGACGAACCGACCAACCACCTGGACCTGGAAACGCGCGAAGCGCTGACCGAGGCGCTGGCGCAGTTCGAAGGCACGCTGGTGGTGGTGTCGCACGATCGCCACCTGCTGCGCGCGACCACCGACCAGTTCATCATCGTTGCCGACGGCAAGCTGCAACCCTTCGACGGCGATCTGGACGACTACAAGGACTGGCTGCTGCAGACCAAGATGGGCAAAGGCACCGACGTGCTGCCGGCCGCCGGCAAGGCCAACAAAACCGACTTCCCGACCACTTCGCCGATCGCGCCGCCACCGGCGCCCGGGGTGGACAAGCGCGAGCAAAAGCGCCTGGAAGCCGAGCAGCGCCAGCGTCTTTCTGCCCAGCGCAAGCCGCTGGAAAACAAGCTCAAAAAGGTCGAGGAGCAGATGGCCAAGCGCAATGCGCAAAAAGCCGATGTCGACGGACAGCTGGCCGATTCAACCATCTACGACGCGGCCAACAAGGCCAAGCTGAAAACCCTGCTGGCCGACCAGGCTTTCTACACGAAAGACCTGGAAAAGCTGGAAGGTGAATGGATGGAGTTGCAGGAGCAGCTCGAAGCGCTGGCCGCCTGAAGCCAGCCAGCGCTGCCGGGACCGGGACCGGGACCGGGAGCCGGGCCTGCCCGGTCTCAGGCAGCCACCGTCTGCGGCCCCAGGCTGGCCTGGCGCAATGACATCAGCTTGTCGATGTCGAGCACGATCAGCTTGCGGCCATGGGCCTGTCCCAAGCCAAGCAGATAGTCGATCTCCTCGCCCACATCGGGCAAGGGGGCGATCTGGCCGCTGCCCATTTCCACGATATCGGTCACGCCATCCGTGACCATGCCCACGATGCAGCTGGAGAGCTTGAGGATCACCACGTCGATCTCGTTCTCGGGCGCGGGATGCTGGCCGAACGCCACGCGCATGTCCACGATGGGCATGATGACGCCGCGCGAGAGCGCCACGCCTTTCACGATTTCCCCGTCGGCGGCAAAGCGTTCCAGGGTTTTAAAGGGACGCAGTTCGCGCACCTTGCGGTAGTCGATGGCGTATTCCAGGCCGCCGAGGCGGAAGGTCAGAAACTGCCGCGGCCCGGCGTCCGGCGACGGCGGGGCCAGGCCTGGCTGCCCCAAAACTGGCGTGTTCGACGATTGCATCATGCATCCTTTCACCATTGGGTTTGAGCGGCGCTAACAAAGCTGCGTGGAATTCATGCTACTCCTTGCGCTGGCCGGTGGAGTTGCGGCAGCGCAAGCGAAGCCGCCTGCGCTACAATTGAGCGACAGTTTGCGGCCCAGGGAGGGCATCCATGTACCAGTGGCTCAGACGTCTGCTATCCGGTTCGGCCGCGGCCAGCGAAGCCGCCGCACCGCCCGCGGCCGCCGCGCGCGCGGTGCATGCGCCGGCACCGGCCGTGGCGCATCCGCCGGCCGCGGCGCCGCCGGGTCCACCCACGCCCGCGCCGGCCGCCGAGATCGCGCCGCCGCCCCCTTCCCCCATCGCCGCCGTGCTGGAAACCGGCGTGCCCTCCTTCGATCAAAAAGACGCCATCAACAGTGCTTACTGCCGCTGGCTATTCGCCACCTATGGCAAGGATGAACTGGACACCAACCAGGCCGAGGAGCGCGTGCTGGCCACCCTGCTCAAGATGTCGCGCCAGCACAGCGCCGCCGACATGATGCGGCGCATGCCGGGACTGATCCCGCAAGTGCTGCAAAGCCTGCGCAGCGAACAGTTCGCCGGCGCCGAGATCGCCCGCAAGATCTCCAGCGACGTGGTGCTGGTGGCCGCCGTGATCCGCCTTGCCAACCACGCCATCCACCACTCCGGCCAAGGCATCACCAGCGTGGAACACGCCATCATGGTGATCGGCCAGGAAGGCTTGCGCCAGCTGATCACAACGGTCGCCTTCCGCCCCATCATCAATCTCAATTCCGGCTATTACACCAAGCTGCTGGCGCCGCGCATCTGGGAACAGTCGGAGCGCTGCGCCGTGGCCGCGCGCATGCTGGCGCCGCCGGAAGACGTCGAGCCTTTCGACGCCTTCCTCACCGGTCTGGTGCAAAACGCCGGCCTGCTGGCCACCCTGCGGGTGATGGACCAGATCGGCGGCGAAAGCCGCGCCCTGGGCAGCGCCCTGTTCTGCGCCCGCCTGCAAGGCGCCACGCGCCAGATCGCGGCCGGCGTGGCGCAGGAGTGGCACTTTCCGCCCAGCGTGGCCGAAGCGATCCTGGAGCAGGAGCTGATGCGCCGCGGCTCGGCCATCTCGCCGCTGGGCCGCGTGCTGGCGCGCGCCGACTACCTGAGCAAGGCCCGCATCATGGCCGAGCAAGGCCAGATCGCCGAGGACGATCCCAGCCTGTTCGACGGCTTGCCGCCCGCGGCGCAGCGCTGCTACGCCACCCTGCACACCATTCCCGAAGCCGATACCTGAGGAAAAACACCGATGGATATACAACAGCCGCTGGCCGGCATCCGCGTATTGGACCTGACCCGGCTTCTGCCCGGACCGATGGCGACGCGCCATCTGGCCGAAATGGGGGCCGAAGTAATCAAGATCGAAGATCCCGGCCCCGGCGACTATGCGCGCGGCATGGGGACGGCGCGCCGGGAAGTGTCGCAATTTTTCGTCGCCCTCAACCAAGACAAGACCTTCCTGCGCCTGGATCTGAAGGACGCGGCCCAGCGCCAGCAGCTGCTCGCGATGGTGGAGACGGCCGACGTGCTGGTGGAAAGCTTTCGCCCCGGCGTGATGGACAGGCTGGAACTGGGCTGGGAGACGCTCAAGCAGCGCAATCCGCGCCTGGTGATGTGCGCCATCTCCGGCTACGGCGCCGACGGCCCGTATGCGGCGCTGGCCGGCCACGACATCAACTACATCGGCTACGCCGGCATGCTGGAACAGAATGTGGGAGCGGACGGCAAGCCCGCCCTGCCCAATCTGCAGGTGGGCGACCTGCTGGGCGGCGCGCAGACGGCGCTGCAGGGCATTCTGGCGGCCCTGGTGGCGGTCAAGATGGGCGGACCGGGACGCTTTATCGACGTCTCGATGACGGACGCGGTCTTCGCCCACAACCTGATGCCGCTGGTCGCCCTCAACAATGGCGCCGACGCCGTGCCGGGACGCGAGCTGCTGACCGGCGGCGTCCCCTGCTACAACGTCTACCGCACGCGCGACGGCCGCTTCATGGCGGTGGGCGCGCTGGAACTCAAGTTCTGGCAAGCCTGCTGCGAAGTGCTCCAGCGGCCCGACCTGGCCGCGCGCCACTGGCAGCTGGGCCAGCAGCCCGGCGGCGCGGACGCGATGGCCGTGACAGCGGAGCTGGACGCCATCTTCGCCGGCCGCAGCCTGGCGCAATGGTGCGAGGTGTTCAGCGCCAGCGACTGCTGCGTCACGCCGGTGCTGCGCGCCAGCGAAGCCGTGCAGCACCCGCTATTCCAGGCGCGCGGCATGGTGCGCCAGCGCGAACACCCGAGCGAGGGCCGCTATCTGGCGGCGGCCAGCCCGCTCAAGTTCCGCGCCTGAGCGGGCCGGCCGTCGGCTTCAAGGCAGGTCAAAACGGCTGATGATCCTGCGGCTGTAGGCGGGATCGGCCACGATCTGCGCCTCGCTGAAAGGCAGCTTGATCCACTCCTTGCGGATAAAGCGCTCGGTCTGGTCCAGGTGATGCGGGGACGCCGGGTTGGCCGACTGCGAGTACGACAGCAGCGCATTGGCCACCGGACCGTTGTCGTCGAAGCCCACCACCTGCAGATAGCTGGTGCCGCCGGTCACGTTCAACGCCCCATCGGCCGGCGGATCGGTATCGATGGTATTCAGCGCGCCCATGGCGTCGGAAGCGCCGGGGATGCCGAGGCGGCGGCCGGCGCTGCCATACAGCTGCACCGCGCCCAGCTTCGCGTCGGCGTCGATGCCGGCCGCCTTGACCCCGGCAGCGGATGCGCCCAGCGCAGCGGCCAGCTTGGCGCCCACCACCGGATCGGCGTAGGCCAGGCCGCGCGGCGTCGCCACCGGATCGGCCGGATCGAAAGGCACGGCCCACAGTCCATCGCGCTCGGCCGTCAAGCCTTCCCACAGGCCGCGCAGATAGACATAACCCATATTGCTGTTCAGGCCAGCCACGCCGTCCCAGCTGCCGATGCGCGCGCAGGCTGCCTGCTCATCCGGCTGCCAGCTGCGGCTGGCGCAGAAGCGGCGCATATCGTCCTGCACCACGCTGGCGATGAAGGCCTTGTCGCTCAGCGCCATGTCCTGCAAGTCGGCGCTGCTCAAAGCTTGGCGATGCGCCAGCACTTCGCTCAAGAGCTGGCGCGTGCGCGGCCCCTGCGGCAGGTATTCGCGGCTGACCAGCGGCGCGAAGCCGGTCAGCGGCGTGGCCAGGTTGGTCAACCAGGCGCTGTCATTGGCATTTTGCACATAGTCGCGGTTTTGCAGCGCCGGCAGATTGCGGCCGGCCACGATGCCCGGCTGCGGCGCGCCCGCCTCATTGGCCCAGCCGCAGCTTTGGCGGCTGCCGTCCAGCGTGACGGTGTTGAGCGTGTACAGCACCGGCGCCTGCTCCACTTCGCAGGCGGCCAGGCCCGGCACATTGGCGGTCGGCGAGATATTCAGGTACAGCGTGCGGCCATCCTTGTCCGCCGCCACGGTGTTATTCCAGGGGTTGCCCACGATGCGCTGGTTGACCTGCCTCACCTCGTCCAGCGAACGCGCCTTGCCCATCGCATACCATTGCTCGATGGCGCGGTGGTTGGACGCGTTGGCGTCACGGATGGCGTAGGCGCGCGTGCTGCTCCACTCCATGCCCAGGTCGGGGTAACGCAGCACGGGACCATACTGGGTCGAATACAGGGTGCGCGTCTGGGTTTGCAGTTGGCCGTCAGGGCCGCGCACCTGCACGCTGATCTCGCGCCGGCTCATGGGAATGGAGCGGCCGTCGACCAGATAACGGGTCGGGTCTTTGCCGTCGAGTTCCAGCGCATACAAGGTGGCGTGGGCGGAGGTGTTGACCGTGTGGCTCCAGGCGAAATTGCGGGTAAAGCCGATGCCCACCACCGGCATGCCGGGCAGGGTCACGCCCATCACATCGAGCTTGCCGGGGATGGTCAGGTGCGCCTGATAAAAGCGCAGCTGGTTGATCCAGGGCAGATGCGGCTGGCCCAGCACGATGCCGCGCCCATTGGCGGAGCGGTCGCCGCCCACCGCCAACGCATTGCTGGCACCCAGGCGCTGTTTGGGTGAGGCCACGGCGGGGCGCGCGTCCGATCCCGGCGGCTGGGCGCTGGAAATGGCCGGCACGAACATGGCCGAGGTAGTAAACAGGGCGATGCGGCGCGCCATGCGGATCAAGTCATATTCATTGATCTTGCGCACCCAGGGCGCGCTGCGGCAAGCCTCGGGCAGATGGGCGCTGCCGGTCTGGTCCAGATAGGTGTTGAAGCCGGCCGCATAGCCGTGCAGCAGCGCGCGCACTTCGGCCGTCTGCGCATTCCAGGCCGCTTTCACGTTGGCTTCGTCGTTCACGCTACGGAAGAAGAAGTCCGACTCCAGATTGGGCGCCGCGCTCCAGTGCGGATAACTGGGCTGGGACGGATCGAAGTAGCGCGAGCGCTGGCCGGACACCGTCAGGATCTCGTCGGCGATCAGGCAGAAATTATCCTCGGCATAGGCATAGCCCAGGCCAAAACCCAGGCTGGCCTCATTGAGCGCCTTGATATGCGGGATGCCGAAGGAAGTGCGCCGGATTTCAGCGATGAAGAGGGACTTGGATGGCTGGTAGGACTCTTCAGCCTTCGCGCTGTCGCCCTGGGCCGGCGCGGGTAGCGCCAGGAACAGAAGGGAAAGCAAAGCGCCGCTGCGCCACAACTGCCGTTGCTGCATGAGGAGGCTCCTTGTCAATTTATACATGGGCCATTGTGCCATGCAAATTTGCCCGGCAAGCGAGGAAAGATGTAAATTCTGTCTTATTGCTGCCGCATGCAACGCCTGCGGCAGCAAGGCCTTTCCCTTATTGTTTGATAGTCTTGCTGCGATAGCCTGGATCGGCCAGGATCGCCGCTTCGCGGAAGGGCAATGCAATCCACTGCTTGCGCGAGAAGCGGTCGGTCTGGTCGCTGCGATGCGGCGACGAGGGATCGGACGACTGCGAATAAGCGAGCAGGGTTTGCGCCACCGGTCCTTGCGCATCGAAACCGACGACCTGCAAGTAAGTCGTGCCGGCTTGGACTTCAAAGACGCCGTTCGCGGGCGCATCGGTTTCAATCGCGTTCAAGACTCCCATCAGGTCGGCGCCGCCATGGATGCCGATGCGCCGGCCGTTCACCGTCGCCACCTGCACCTCGCCCAGCTTCGCGGCCAGCGGCACGCCTTTCGCATTCAGGCTGGCGATCACGCCATCGAGCGCCAGCGACAGCGCTTCGGCCAGGGCCGGATCGCGATAGCGCAGGCCGCGCGGCGTGTGCACCGGATCGGCGGCATTGAAAGGCACAGCCCAGATAGCGGCATCGCCCTGCATGCGGGACAGCGTGCCGGCCCAGATGCCACGCAGATAAACATAAGCCAGATCGCTATCCAGGTTGGCGCGGCCATCCCAGCCGCCTAGCGCGGCGCAGGCGCGGCCCGCGTCGGGCTGCCAACTGCGGCTGGCGCAGAACGGTTTCAAGTCGTCCTGCACCGCCTGCATCAGATAGACCTTGTTGTTCAGGGCCATATCCTGCAGGTCGGCCATGCCCAGCTTTTTCGGGCGCGACTGGAGTTCCGTCAGCATCTGGCGCGTGCGCATGCCCTGCACCGCCCCCTGTTTGCTGACCAGCGGCGAGAAGCCGGTCAGCGGCGTGGCGGGATTGGCCAGCCAGGCGCTGTCATTGGCATTCTGCACATAGTCGCGGTTTTCCAGCACCGGCAGCCTGCTGCCGGCCATGATGCCGGCCTGCGGCGCGCCCGCATCGTCCACCCAGTTGCAGGCCTTGCGGCTGCCATCCAGCGTGAAGGCGTTCTGCGCATCGAGGTAGGCCGGTTGCGGCAGCTGGCATTGCGCCAGCGTGGGCAGGTTGGCAACCGGCGAGACGTTCATGAACAGGGTGCGGCCTTCCTTGTCGGCCGCCAGCGTGTTATTCCAGGGATTGCCGACAATGCGCTGGTTGAGCTGCTTGAGTTCTTCCAGCGAAGAGGCCTTGTTCATCGCATACCATTGCTCCAGCATGCGGTGGTTGTCGGCATTGGCGTCGCGCAGGGCGAAGGCGCGGCTGGCGCTCCAGTTCAGTTCCATCTCCGGCACCTGCACCAGCGGACCGTATTCCGTCGTGTACAAGGTACGCGTCTGCTTCACCAACCGGCCGTCGCCGTTCCGCGCCTCGACGCTGATCTCGCGCCGCCCCATGGCAATGGACTGCCCATCGACCATATAGCGCGTCGGGTCTTTGCTGTCGAGCTGCAGGGCGTAGAAGGTGGCGTGGGCCGAAGTGTCGGTGGTGTGGGTCCAGGCGAAATTCTGCGTGAAGCCGATGCCGACCACCGGCAGGCCAGGCAGGCTGGCGCCCATCACATCGAGCTTGCCGGGGATGGTCAGATGCATCTCGTAAAAGCGCGAATTGTTCAGCCACGCCAGATGCGGCTGGCCCAGCACGATGCCGCGCCCATTTTCCGAACGCTCGCCGCCCACCGCCAGCCCGTTGCTGGCCGTGCGGCGCGGCCTGGCCGCCGGTATAACCGCAGCCGCCGCCGGTGCCGCCTGCGCCGTGCCCGGCGGCTGCGCCGCGCCGATACCGCCGACAAAGCCTACCGAGCCATTGCTCATGGCCGTGCGCCGCATCAGGCGCGCCAGATCCTGCTCCTTGATCTTGCGCAGCCAGGGTTGATTGCGGCACATGGCGTTCACGGTGCCCGACTGGGGCTGGTCGAGCCAGGCGTTGAAGCCGGCCACGTAACCGCGCAGCAGTTCCCGCACTGCGGTGCTTTGCGCGTTCAGCGCCGCGTTCACGGCGGCCTCGCTGTTCACGGCGAGGTAAAAGAAATCCGAGTCCAGATTGCTCGGCGCGTTCTCCACCGGGTAGCTGGCGGTCCTTGGATCGAAGTATTTGGAGCGTTCGCCGTTGACGGTCAGAATCTCTTCCGCCAGCAGGCAGGCGTTGTCCTCGGCGTAGGCATAGCCAATGCCGTAGCCCAGTCCTGCTTCGTCATTGGCCTTGATGTGCGGGATGCCGAAGGAAGTGCGGCGGATTTCGGCGGACAGCTGCGTCCTGGGCGGATTGGACGGCTCGCCGGATTTCTTGCCTCCGCAGGCGCTCAGCGCCAGCACCGACGTTGCGAGGGCGAAGGAAAGCGGGGCGCCGCGGCGCCAGCCTGGTAATGGCTGCATGGTCTCTGCTCCTGTGTGAAAACGAGGAGCGATTGTGCGTCGGCACGGGTGAAGGCCATGCTAAGGAAAACTGAAGGGTCGATGAAGACCGCCCGCCGCTCAGGCCGCGCTGCTGGCGCTCCAGTCGATGCTGCCGCGCGCGCCCGAGAAGATGGGCTGGCTGCCGCTGGCCGCGCGCAGGCGGGCCTTGATGTCTTTCGGCGCAAGGTCGTAGGCCGGCCCCAGGTCGGGATTGAAGATCATGGGCCGCAGCAGCGTATCGCCCAGCACCGCGCGCACCGTGCAGCGCGCCGCGCCGATCACGCTGAGCTTCTGGTGCAGCACGGCTTCGGCCTGGTCTTCCATCTGCTTTTGCCGCACCTGGGCTTCCTTGACCGCCAGCGAAATCTGGCCCACCTGCTTCAGCGCCGGCCCAAGCTGTTCGGCCATTTTCTGGAATAAGCCCAGCTGTTCGTGGGTCAGCACCACTTCCTGCTTGCGCACCCGGGTCGCCAGGGTCAGGTAGTTGCGCATGTCCTGGCGGCCGGTCAGCGCATCCAGCTCGGACTGGCGCTGGGCCGCCGCCGCCGCGTGGCGCGCGGCCTTTTCCTTGTATTCGGCGATGCTGCGGTCGTATTTGCTGGTGTCGGGCAGCAGCACGTACAGCTGCATCTCGGCCTGTTTGCGCGGGCCGGCGCCATCGATGTCGATCTTGCGCGCGGCGATCGTGCAGCCCTCGGCCTTATGCACCATGACCTCGTCGGCCATGATCTCGCAATTGAGCGCCTCGCCCACCACCACCTTGCTGCCGGAGATGACGCAGTTCTCGGCGCGGCCCAGCACCACTTCGCCCTTCTTCGTCTGCAGCACCGCACCGGAGGCCATGCCCTTGACCTTGATATTGCCGTCCGCATTCATGGCCGTGCCGCCGATCAGGTTGCGCTGCAGGCTGATGTTGCCGCCGCGCGAATTGATCTTGCCGTACACGTCCTGGTGGATGGTGATGCTGTAGCCGTCCACCACGCGCTGCTCCTGCACCTCGCCGAATTCCTCGTATTCACCGGTGAGCTGCAGATTGCCGGTGGTGCGCACGCTGACGCCCTCGCGGCTGACGATCTTGGGACCGATGGACAGGCGCTTGCTGCCGCCATCGACGCTGACGAAGCCCTCCACCGCCGATACCAGGTAGTCCTCGCCGTTGACATGCTCGATCACCGTGCCCTCGCCCGCCACGCCGGTCAGTTCCAGGTCGCGCGGCTCGGGCGGTTCGATCACGATGCCGGACAGCTCGTAGCCGCGCGCGCCGGCCTGCTTCGGCACCTTGCGCAGCAGCTTGACGTTGGCCTTCACCTGCGGAAAGCGGTTCTGGAAAGTGTGCAGGTCGACGCGGCCGTTGGCCAGTTCGCGCGGCGCGTTCGAGCGGTGCAGGGACTGCGACACCTCGGCGATGGAAGCATCGCGTCCCGGCGCCGCGTTCAGGCGGCGCGCCGCCACCAGACGCACCGCCTTGCCGTGGGCGATGGCCGCTTTCACGGCCGGCGCGTCGATGCCGAAGCGGATGCCCTTGATCCACATATCGGCCACGAATTCGTCGAAGTTCAAGGCTTGCTGCTGCGGCGGCTGGCCGGGCAGGTCGAGAAAGACCGGCTCGAAATAGTATTCGGCCTCGCCATTGCTGATGCGGACCGATTTGTAAAAGCCGCGACGGGCGGGATTGAAGGGGACGATATCGTCGGCGAAGCGGATCAGGGGCTGGCCTTTGATGCCTTCAGGCAGTTCCGGTCCGGCCTCATACAGGGCGCGCAGAAAGACGCCGTAATCGAGGCCGTTGAAATAGGCGCTGGACAGGAAGACCTGGTTGGCGGCCGCCTGGCAGGCCACAGTGCCGGCATCGGCCTGGAAGTAGACGCCATCCTCGCGCTTGACGATAGCCGACGGCAGCTCGCCCTCTCCACTAGCTTGCCCCGCAGGAGCGACGTCTGACATGAATCCCCCAATGAACGCCTAACGGGACTGCATTTGTCACGCCAGCAACATTTATTTCTTTATTATATCGAGAAAGCGTACCACGAACCGGGGCCGAACACACCCCCGTTCGCGCTTTTCGCCGCCCGCCGGTTGCAAATATGAGAAAGTTGCGCCAACAAAAAGGGCCGCAAGCGGCCCGGTGGCGGTCTGCGGCGCGGTCCTAGCGGCGCGGCGGAATCGCGTACAACTCCTGCCCCGTTTCCTGGATCTGGCGGCGCAGGTCGCGCTTCTCGTCGGCCGTCATGCGGCCCACGCGGCGGTTCATCTCCGCATTGTTCACATTTTCCTGCATCGCGCGGCGCTGCTCTTCGGCGCGCTGCTCGTAGTCGCCCCAGCGCCGGTCGCGCGTCTCGCGGCTTTCGCGCGGCGCCGGCCGGCTTTCTTCGCGGCGCGGCTGGTTGCCGGGCGGATCGGTCGGACCGTTGGCCCAGGCCGCGACGGCGGTCAGGGAGCAGGCCAGCGCCAGCGCAGCGGCAGGCAGGCGCCGGCGCAGATGCGCTTCCCCCGTCCTTTTGCTTGTTGCTGCTGGCTTGTTCATCGTGATCCTCTTCCGTCTTGCAAGGTAAACCTATAAGCTGTACTGACTATGGCCCAAGTGTATGCCCCTTTCATTACGCGGGTAAGAGCGTTTGGGTAAAGTTTGTAACACTTTGTAATGGGTCTGCCAAGTATTGTTTCCGGCGACCATTATGACGTTACCATAGCAACATGAATCTGACAATTCCGACAGCATTATGACTACGACCTCCACCGAATCGAGCAACAGCGCTGGCAACAACCAGGGCCACCAAGCCAAGATCATGGTAGTGGACGACGACGTCCGTCTGCGCGACCTGCTGCGCCGCTATCTGACCGAACAAGGCTTCAATGTCTTCACCGCGGAAAACGCGACGGCCATGAACAAGCTGTGGCTGCGCGAGCGTTACGACCTGCTGGTGCTGGACCTGATGCTGCCCGGCGAAGACGGCCTGTCGATCTGCCGCCGCCTGCGCGGCGCGGGCGACCAGACGCCGATCATCATGCTGACCGCCAAGGGCGAGGATGTGGACCGCATCGTCGGCCTGGAAATGGGCGCCGACGATTACCTGCCCAAGCCGTTCAACCCGCGCGAGCTGGTGGCCCGCATCGGCGCCGTGCTGCGCCGCAAGGCGCCGGACGAGATTCCGGGCGCGCCGTCGGAAACCCCGCAAACCTTCGAGTTCGGCCAGTTCGTGCTGGACCTGGGCACGCGCACGCTGAAGAAAAACGGCGAGACCGTGCCGCTGACCACCGGCGAATTCTCGGTACTGAAAGTGTTCGCGCGCCATGCGCGCCAGCCGCTGTCGCGCGAGAAGCTGATGGAACTGGCGCGCGGCCGCGAATACGAGGTATTCGACCGCAGCCTGGACGTGCAGATTTCGCGTCTGCGCAAGCTGATCGAGCCGGATCCATCGAGCCCGCTGTACATCCAGACGGTATGGGGACTGGGCTATGTCTTCATCCCGGAGGGACAGCCGCGCTAAGGTGCCCGGCAGCACCGCATGAAGAAGCGCCTGTTTAAACTCCCCCGCCTGGCCTGGCTGAAAAGCGGTCTCTTTTGGCGCACTTTCCTGCTGCTCGGCGTGCTCACCACGCTGAGCATGTCGGCCTGGGTGGGCATGATCAGCATCGTCCAGCGCGAACCGCAAGTCCAGCAGATTTCGGCCCAGGTGATCTCCGTGGTCACCATCACCCGCGCCGCCCTCACCCATTCAGCCGTCGGCCTGCGCAGCGAACTGCTGTTCGAGCTGGTGTCGAACGAGGGCATCCGCGTCTTCCCGATGGAGGAGGACGATGAGGTCGACCCGCCGCCCGACAATGCCCTGATGCCCGATATCGAAGCCCTGGTGAAAGCCAAGCTGGGGGCCGACACGCGCTTTTCCTCCAACGTGAACGGCGTATCCGGCTTCTGGGTCAGCTTCAAGATCGACGACGACGCCTACTGGCTGATGCTCGAGCGCGAGCGCATCCGCGGCCTGACCGGCATCCAGTGGCTGGGCTGGGCCGGCGTGGTGTCGGTGGTATCGCTGCTGGGCGCGGCCCTGATTTCCAGCCTGATCAACCTGCCGCTGGCGCGCCTGACGGCGGCCACGCGCGAATTCGCCCAGGGCAATCGTCCGCCGCCGCTACCGGAAAAAGGCCCGCGCGAAATCCGCGAGGCGAACCGCAGCTTCAACCAGATGGTGGACGATCTGCAGCAGGTCGAATCCGACCGCGCCGTGATCCTGGCCGGCATCTCGCACGACCTGCGCACGCCGCTGGCGCGCATGCAGCTGGAGGTGGAGATGGCCAATCTCTCGGCCGAATCGCGCGACGGCATCCAGTCCGACATCGCCCAGATGGACGCCATCATCGGCCAGTTCCTCGACTACGCCAAGCCGACCGAAGCGGCCACCTTCATCAATGTGGACGTGAAAAACCTGCTGGAGGAATGCGCGCATGATGTATCGCGCCTGCCGGATGTGCAGGTCAGCACCGAGCTGGCCGAGCGTAGCCACGTGCTGGGCAACGCCACCGACCTGAAACGCGTGATCGGCAACCTGATCGAGAACGCGCGCCGCTACGGCAAGACGCCGGGCAAGGACGTGGCCGAGATCGAGCTGAAATGCAGCGTCAAGGGCATGCACACGGCGCGCCGCGTCACCATCGAGGTGAGCGACCATGGCGTGGGCGTGCCCGAAGAGCAGATCGCCCAGCTGCTCAAACCCTTCACCCGTCTCGACGCGGCGCGCGGCCAGGCCAATGGCGCCGGCCTCGGTCTGGCCATTGTCGAGCGCGTGCTGCTCAAGCATGGCGCGGAATTCAAGGTGCGCAACCGGCCCGGCGGCGGCTTGATGATCCAGATCGTCATGCGCGCCATCGCCTGATGAGTCACTCCTTTCGGCAAAGCTTGCAAAAATAATTTAAAATTTTTGAATTATTTTTGCCGGGCTTGTCGATTTCCGCCGGCGCGGGCCGTCGTGGGAATATGGAAGCGCAGTCCGCGCTCTCCTCCACCCCTTGATAGGAGACTTCATCATGAGCAAAGTCAAAGCCATCCCCGAAGACATGCACTCCCTGACCCCGCACCTGGTCTGCGCGGGTGCCGCCCAGGCCATCGACTTCTACAAAAAGGCGTTTGGCGCCGTCGAGGGCGCGCGCATGCCCGGCCCGGACGGCAAGATCATGCACGCCCTGCTGCGCATCGGCAATTCCGCCCTGATGCTGATGGATGAGGCGCCGGCCTGGGGCTCGGTCGGGCCCAATACGCTGAAAGGCTCGCCCGTCACCATCCACCTGTACGTGGAAGACGCCGACGCCACCTTCGCGCGCGCCCTGGAAGCCGGCGCCACCACCAAGATGCCCGTGACGGAAATGTTCTGGGGCGACCGCTACGGCGTGCTGACCGATCCCTTCGGCCACTCCTGGTCGATCGCCACCCATGTGCGCGACCTGACGCCCGAAGAAATCGCGGCGGCGGCGGCCGATGCGGCCAAGCACGGCGGCTGCGGCGAAGCGGCACAACAATAATTTCGAGCACGAGGAGACTGCCATGCGTTTCATGATTATCGTCAAAGCCAATGCCCGTTCCGAAGCCGGTGACATGCCGTCGGAGGAGACTCTGACCCAGATGGGCCGCTTCAATGAAGAGCTGGTGGGCGCCGGCGTGCTGCTGGCCGGCGAAGGCCTGCATCCCAGCTCGCGCGGCGCGCGCATCCGCTACCAGGGCAAGGAGCGCGTGGTGGTCGACGGCCCCTTCTCCGAAACCAAGGAGCTGGTGGCCGGCTTCTGGCTGATCCAGGTCAAGTCGCTGGACGAGGCGGTGGAGTGGATGAAGCGCGCGCCGATGGACGACGGCTCGGAAGTGGAAATCCGCCGCGTCTTCGAGATGGAGGATTTCGGCGCCGCCATGACGCCCGAGCTGCGCGAGCAGGAAGACCGCCTGCGCGCCCAGGTCGAAAGCGCTGCCTGAATATTTGCCGCAAACCGGCGCGCGCCGGCCGCGCGCCGCTTCATACGCCAACCGATACAGGAGGATGCAATGCACTTTATGATTTTGCGCCGGGCTGACAGCAGCACCGAACAGGCCTCGTTCCCGCCCCCAGGCCTGACCGCCGCCCTGCCCGACAGCAAATGGCTGCATTCCAGCGAACGGTCGACGCGCATGAAGTACAACGGCAGCGATTGGGAAGTCGAGCAAGGCCCCTTCCCCAATGCGCACGAAATGGTGGCCGGCTTTACCGTGATCGAAGCCAAGGACCAGGCCGAGGCCATCGAATGGGCCAAGCATTGGCCCACGGCCGACAACGAGGGCGAGTTCACGCTGGAAGTGCGCGAAACCGGCTGCAGCAGCGGTTGCCTGGGTTTCGAGGCCAATGTGCCGCCCCAGCTCACGCCGTATATGGTGCTGCTGAAGGCGAACGAAAAGCACGAGCGCGACGAGGGCGTCGATCCCGAGCATATCGCCCTGATGATGCGCCGTAACGAGGAAGGCGTGCGCGCCGGCGTGATCCTGGCGGGCGAAGGCTTGAAGCCGGCAGCGCAAGGCGCGCGCGTGAAGTTCGGTGGCGGCCGCCATACCGTGATCGACGGTCCCTTCACCGAGATCAAGGAACTGATCGCCGGCTATTGGGTGATCCAGACGGCGACCCGCGAAGAGGCCTATGAATGGGTGCGCAACTACCCCTTCCCCAACGGTCCCGACATCCAGATTGAATTGCGCGAGGTGGTGCGCCAGTGACCACGTCCCAGGCCATTCACCAGCGGCTCGATGCGGTCTGGCGCATCGAGTCGGCCAAGATCATCGCCGTGCTCACGCGCATGCTGCGCGACGTCGGCCTGGCCGAGGAGATGGCCCAGGACGCCCTGGTCAGCGCGCTGGAAATCTGGCCTGAAAAAGGCATGCCGGACAACGCGGCGGCCTGGCTGATGACGGTGGCCAAAAACCGCGCCCTCGACCATCTGCGCCACCGCAAGCTGACCCAGGACAAGGAAGCCGAGCTGACTTACGAGATCGAGGGCTTGCTGCAGGACGCCGCCCCCGATCTGGAAAAGACGCTGGACGACAATATCGGCGACGACCTGCTGCGCCTGGTCTTCATCTCCTGCCATCCGGTGCTGCCGACCGAAGGCCGGGTGGCACTCACCCTGCGCCTGCTGGGTGGCCTGTCCACCGACGAAATCGCGCGCGCCTTCCTGGTGGCCGAGCCGACCATCGCCCAGCGCATTGTGCGCGCCAAGCGCACGCTGGCCGAGAAGCGCGTGCCGTACGAGGTGCCGCGCGGTGCGGAGCTGGAGGAACGCCTGTGCTCCGTGCTGCAAGTGATTTACCTGATCTTCAACGAAGGCTATTCGGCCAGCGCAGGCGCCGACTGGATGCGTCCCGCCCTGTGCGAGGAAGCGCTGCGCCTGGCGCGCATCCTGGCCGGCCTGGCGCCGCAGGAACCGGAAGTGCATGGCCTGGCGGCGCTGCTGGAAATCCAGTCCTCGCGCCTGCGCGCGCGCTGCGACGCGCGCGGCCGTCCCGTGCTGCTGCTGGAACAGGACCGTTCGCGCTGGGACCAGTTGCTGATCGGCCGCGGCCTGGCCGCGCTGGAACGTGCCGCCCGCCTGGATCGTCCGGCCGGGCCTTATGTGCTGCAGGCGGAAATCGCCGCCTGCCACGCGCGGGCGCGCAAGGCCGAGGACACGGAATGGCTGCGCATCGCCGCCCTGTACCAGACACTATCCGAACTGGCGTCCTCGCCGGTGGTGGAGCTGAACCGGGCGGTGGCCGTGTCCATGGCTTTCGGCCCGGCCGAAGGCCTGGCCGTGGCCGACACCCTGCTCGACGAGCCGCTGCTGCGCAACTACCATCTGCTGCCCAGCGTGCGCGGCGACCTGCTGTTCAAACTGGGCAGGCTGGACGAGGCGCGCGCCGAATTCGAGCGCGCCGCCGGCATGACGCAAAACGAGCGCGAACGCGACCTGCTATTGACGCGCGCCGCCACCTGCCACCGCCGTCTGCCGCCTACGCCGCCAGGGTCGGCGGCTCCAGCAGCTTAGTCAGCAGCAGCTCGGTCGAGCCGTAGCCGTACAGGGAATCGCTTTCCAGGCCCTCGGTTTCATACGGCACCGACACTTCCTTCTCCGGGCGGGCCGGATCATCGGCATAGGTGGCGCGCCAGGCCCGCTTCAAGGCGTCGGCGCGGCGGATGAAGACCGGCACCGGCCAGTCGGCGCGCTGCCACTCCTCGGCGTCGCCGATCACGGGCCAGCGGCCGTTGGCCAGGGCCACGTCGCCGGTGCGGATGGCTTTCAGCGCATCCTGGGCCGTGAGGCCGGCCACCTCCTCCAGCGCGGGCACGTCCTCGCGCTTCGGACCAAACAAGTAGGCCAGCATGATTTTCCCTTGCGGCGACAAGCGGGCTACCAATCCCGTGGCATAACCGCCATGCCTGAGCGGCACGGCAAACCAGCTTCCTTCGCGGTAGGGCTTCAATCTCATTCACTTCCTTTCATCTACAGCCACGGCCTTATTCATAGTGATACTGCGCTGCAATCGGTCCCGCCTTGAACAGCGCGTCCTTCATTTCCTTATCCAGTTTCGGATCGCGCCGGCGCACCCACTCCAGCAGCATGGCGATATGCTTGCGGGTGGCATCGCGCTGGCTGGCCATGACCAGCTTCAGCTCGGGATCGGTGCAAGCCTCGATGCGCTGGTTATGCAGGTCCAGCTGCTCCAGCTTTTCGGCGAGGGAGCGCAAAGCGCGGTGCATATCGATCACTTGCGCGTTCAGATAATCGCGTTCCTCAATCAGTTCTTCCTGTGCCATGGCGGACTCCTTATCAATACAGGCATTGTCGGCGTATGGCGCAGATTTCTCAAGTCTAGCCGTTGAAAAGGATGGACGTCGCACGGAATGCGGCCCGATCGGGGATAATGTCCGCAGTTTCAATGAAAAGAGTTATCAATTGCAGAACTTCGAATTCCACAACCCCACCCGCATCCTCTTCGGCCAGGGCCAGATCGCCGCCCTCGCCAAGCAGGTGCCGGCGGGCGCCAAAGTGCTGATGCTCTACGGCGGCGGCAGCATCAAGAGCAATGGCGTGTATGACGAGGTCAAAGCCGCGCTGTCCGGCCACGCCGTGCTCGAATTCGGCGGCATCGAACCGAATCCGCATTTCGAAACCCTGATGCAGGCGGTGGAGCTGGCGCGGCGCGAACAGGTCGGCTTCCTGCTGGCCGTGGGCGGCGGCTCCGTCATCGACGGCGCAAAATTCATCGCCGCGGCGGCCCTGTACGAAGGCGACGCCTGGGACATCCTCAGCAAAGGCGGCAAAGTGATCCAGGCCGCCCTGCCCTTCGGCAGCGTGCTGACCCTGCCCGCCACCGGCTCCGAGATGAACAGCGCCAGCGTCATCACCCGCCACGCCACGCAGGAAAAACGCGGCTTCATGAGCCGCCACGTCTATCCCGTGTTCTCCGTGCTCGACCCGGCCAAGACCCTGACCCTGCCCGCGCGCCAGGTCGGCAACGGCGTGGTCGACGCCTTCGTCCACGTCATGGAACAATACCTGACCTACCCGGCGCAAGCCCCGGTGCAGGACCGCTACGCCGAAGGCCTGCTGCTGACCCTGATCGAAGAAGGCCCGAAAGCCCTGAGCCAGCCCGACGACCTGGCGGTGCGCGCCAATGTGATGTGGAGCGCCACCATGGCCCTGAACGGCCTGATCGGCGTTGGCGTGCCGCAAGACTGGTCCACCCATATGATCGGCCACGAGCTGACCGCCCTGTACGGCCTTGACCACGCGCAAACCCTGGCCATCGTTCTGCCCGGCATCATGCAGGTCCAACGCGAAGCCAAGCGCGCCAAGCTGCTGCAGTATGCCGAGCGCGTCTGGGGCTTACGCGACGGCAACGACGACAGCCGCATCGATGCCGCGATCGACGCCACGCGCCGCTTCTTCGAACAGATGGGCGTCCCCTCGCGCCTCAGCGGCTACGGCCTGGACGCCAGCGCCATCGACGCCGTCGTCACCGCCCTCGAAGCCGCCGGCTCTGTGCACCTCGGCGAACACCACGACATCGACAGCGCCGCCACCCGCGCCGCCCTCACCCTCAGCCTTTGATCTCCCTCAACAAATGTCCAACCCTGGTGTCAGGCACTGGGGCCGGACATTTGCTGATCTATATCAAAGAATGTCTACCTCCAGTGCCTGACACCAGGGTTGGACATTGCTTGATTTAGCGCAAACGGGGGGCTTGTGGTAAGCTTCGGGCTTCGCTAGGGGTCCTGGAACGCTGTTCCGGGTGAGAGATACCCTTCGTACCTGATCTGGATAATGCCAGCGAAGGAAAGCGCAAAGTTGTTGTCTCCCCTCCTTTGAGTGCTCCTGCGTTGGTCTGTCCGCCGACTACAAGAGCACAATATGCCTACTCCGAATTTTGCTGTTTCCGTCCTCGCGCTGGCTGTGGCGCAGGCTTTTTCTCCTTCCGCTTTGGCGCAATCGTCTTCCAATGACGCGAAAATGACCGAGGTGGTGGTGAGCGCCAGCCGCACCGGCGGCGAGCGCGCGGCCGTCGCCGGCTTCTCCGATACACCCTTGATGCAAACGCCTGCTTCGGTCAGCGTGCTGTCGCGCGAGCAGATGCAGGATCTGAATATCCGCTCGACCACCGATGCGGCGAAGTTCGATGCCAGCATCAGCGATTCGTACAATGCGGTCGGCTACGCGGAGCAGTTCTCGATCCGCGGCTTCAAGCTGAATAACGCGAACAGCTACCGCAAGGACGGTATGGCGATTTCCGGCGATACGCAAATCCCGCTGGAAAACAAGGAGCGCCTGGAAGTACTCAAAGGCCTGGCCGGTCTGCAAGCCGGCGTGGCGGCGCCGGGCGGCATCGTCAACTACGTGACCAAGCGTCCGACCAATGCGCCGCTGCGTTCCGTCACGCTGGAGGCGAGCGAGCGCGGTACGCTGTTCGGCGCCGTCGACCTGGGCGGACGTTTCGAGGACAAGCGCTTCGGCTACCGCGTCAACGCCGCCGCCGAGCGTCTGCGTTCCTACATCAAGGGCGCGGATGGCCATCGCAACTTCGTCTCCGGCGCCTTCGACTGGCAGATCACGCCGCAGGCGCTGCTGCAGATCGACGCCGACTACCAGAAAAAATCCCAGGTGACGGCGCCCGGCTTCCAGCTGATCAGCGGCACCACCCTGCCGAATGTGGCCGCCGACAATATGCTGAACAATCAGCCCTGGAGCAAGCCGGTGGAAACGGAGAGCAGCAATATCGGCCTGCGCTTCCAGTACGAATTCAATCAGGACTGGAGCGCCACGATCAGCGCCAACCGCCACACGCTGAAGCGCGACGATTACACCGCCTTCCCGCTGGGCTGCTACCGCGAAGGCCTGGACAGCGGCTTCTGCGCCAATGGCGACTATGATGTGTATGACTACGTCAGCCTGGGCGAGAAGAAAAAGCCGCAGACCATGCAAGCCATGGTGCAGGGAAAATTCGCCACCGGCACGCTGCGCCACGAGCTGACCGCAGGCTATTCCTACTTCAAGAACAGCGAATACTGGGGCGACTATATTTATGAAGGCGTCGGCACCAGCAATATCTACCGTCCGGTGGTGCTGCAGGCCACTGGCCTGAGCAGCGGCCCGGTATCGGAACGCCGCAACGACCAGCAGCGCTCCTTCTTCGCCCAGGACGTGATCGCCCTGAACGACACGCTGAAACTGCACGCCGGCGCGCGCCACGTGCAAGTCAAGCGCCACGAAGCGAAAGCGAAATACGATATCGACCAAGGCTTCTGGCTGCCGAACGTAGCGCTGGTCTTCAGCCCGAACGCCGGCCTGGCCGTGTACGGCTCCTACGCGCAAGGCCTGGAACTGGGCAGCATCGCGCCCAAAGGCACGAGCAACGAGAAGCAAGCCCTCCCTCCCGGCAAATCCAAACAGCTGGAAGCCGGTGTGAAAGCCGATGTCGGCGGCCTGAATCTAGCAGCCTCCATCTTCCAGATCACCAAAGGTCTGGAATTCACCGACTACACGCTGGGCACCGGCGGCACCTTCGTGCGCAGCGGCGAAGCGCGCCATCGCGGCGTGGAGTTCTCGGCGCAAGGCAAGCTCACGTCCGATCTGTTGCTGGGCGCATCGGCCACCGCGCTGAACACCCACCAGGAAGGCACGGGCCAGCCGGGCATGGACGGCAAGCGCGTACCGAACGTCGCCAAGTTCAAGTCCACCGTGTACGCCGAATACGCCGTACCGCAAGTGGCGGGCCTGAAGCTGAACGCCAACTGGCAATACTCCGGCAACAAAGCCTTCGACGACCAGAACAAGGTCATGGTTCCCGCCTACCACCTGCTGAATCTTGGCGCCGCCTGGGCCACCAGCATCGCCGGCAACAAGACCGTGCTGCGCGCCCAGGTCAACAACGTCACCAACAAGTTCTACTGGCGCGACGTCACCCCGGATCTCGGCGGCTACCTCTTCCCCGGCGCCGAGCGCACCTTCAAGCTCTCCGCCCAGATCGACTTCTAAGTTTGCGAAAAATCAAACAATGTCTCACCCTGGTGTCAGGCACCAGGGTGAGACATTGTTTGCGCTAGATCAAAGAATGTCCGCCCCCGGTGCCTGACACCAGGGTTGGACATTTGTTGAGGAAGATCAAACTTGGCCGAGCAGTTGGGCGACTTGCTGCAGGCGTTCGGCCAGGGGGCCGTGGATGCGGGTGTGGGGGATGGCGCGACGGGCGAGTTCTTCGTTCAGGTAGCCATTGATGACGCCACTCAGGTCTTGGTTTTCGCGCTGCAGGCCGTCGGGGACCCACGGGATGTCGGGGGCGCAGACCAGCGTGACGTCGTAGCCGTGGGAGGCGGTCAGCGCTTCCAGCTCGGCGTCGATGCCGCCGAAGTAGTGGCGGCTGTAGACGGAGGTCATCAGCGGTGTGGTGTCGCAGAAGAGGAAGCGGCCGCCTTGCGCGGCGGCGGCGTCTTCGCGCGCAACCTGGGTGCGGGCGATGTGGATCTGGTCCGCCGCGACCGGCACGCGCTGGCGCACATCGACGAATTCGCGCAGATATTCAGGCACCCAGAGGGCGCCGTATTTTTCAGCCAGCGCCGCCGCCAGCGTGGTCTTGCCGGATGAGGCGCTGCCGAGGATCGCTACTCTGAACGGCTGCTTCATTTGAGTACCATTGCATCGCGCTCGGCGTCGATCGCGGCCGCTTCGCCAGCCGCCGATTTCATCCAGGCGCGCAGGCCGATCGCGGCCATCACCACGAACATGCCGTACAGGACGGCCGTCAGCATCAGGCCTTTGTGCACGTACAGCGCGACGTACAGAATATCGACCACAATCCAGACCACCCAGTTTTCCAGCTTTTTGCGCGACAGCAGCACCTGCCCCACCAGACTGCCGGCGGTGAGGAAACCGTCGGAATGCGGGACGTCGGTGTCGGTATAGGTCTTGAGGAACCAGGCCAGCACGCCGAAGGCGAGCAGCCAGCTCGCACCAGCCAGCCAGCGCTGGCGCACGTTCAGGGCCGTCACCGGCAGTTGTTCGTGCGTGGCGTCGCCATGCAGCCATTGATACCAGCCCCAGACCGACACGCTGATGAAGACCAGTTGCAGTCCCATATCGCCATACAGCCGAGAATTGAAGAACACCACGCCATAAGTGGCGGATGAAACGATGGCGAACAGCCAGGCCCAGTGCTTCTGGTGGATATTCAGCCAGACCGTGGCGACCGACAGCACAAAGGAAATCAGCTCAAGCGGGGTGGTGGCAAAGCCAAACAGGGAAAGGGTTTCGTTCATGGCAGGGGTTTAGCAGGACCGGGGATTATAGCGCAGCCTGCCCTGCCCCGCCGTGCGTCGGCTGAAAAAACAAAACGGGGCGCGCGGCCCCGTTTTGCGATGCTGGATCGAGCAGCGATCAGTGTTTTGGATACTTGATCGTCATTTCTTTCAGCAGATTGTCGGCGTGATCGACTTCCTTCATCACCCACAGCATATAGCGCGCATCCAGGTGGATGGCGCGGGTGATGCCGCGGTCGAAGTACCAGTCCTTGGTGATGGACTCGTAGGTGGAGTCGAAGTTCAGGCCAATCAGTTCGCCGTTCTTGTTCATCACGGCAGAACCGGAGTTGCCGCCGGTGGTGTCGGCGCTGGTGAGGAAGTTGACCGGCACGGTGCCCAGGATCGGGTCCTTGAACTGGCCGTAGCGCTTGGCCTTGACGGCGTCGATCAGGTTTTGCGGCGCGATGAACGGCTCTTTGCCGGTGTGCTTCTCGACGATGCCTTCCACCGTGGTGAACGGGCCTTTGCTCACGCCGTCACGCGGCGAGTATGGCGACACGGTGCCGTAGGTCACGCGCAGGGTGGAGTTGGCGTCCGGGTAGACTGGCTTGCCCTGGGATTTCTTCCATGCGATCACGGCGCCCATGTATTGCGGGATGATGCGTTCCAGGTTGCCGTCCACTTCCTTGCGGCGGTTTTCCAGCGACTCGTCGATGCCGTGCAGTTTCACGACCAGCTGCACGAAGGCGTCGCTGGAAGCGGTGAAGGCGGCGGCGTCCTTGTCGAGCAGAGCCAGGCGCTGGGCGGTGTCGCCCAGTTTCGAGTTCTGGTACAGGGCCGGCACGGCATCCACGGCTGGCAGCAGCGCGTCCAGACCTTGCGGATGGTACTTGGCCGCCAGCTTGGCGTAGCGTTGCAGGCCGCCGGCGAAGCGGGCCTGGTCCACCGGCAGCGCCAGCGATTGTTCCAGACGGGTCAGACGCGCCTTGATGAAGCTCAGGTCGCGGTCCTGGTAGCCGGCCTTGCGCTGCTCGTTCGGCTTCTGGCGTTCCAGCGCCAGGCGGTACAGGGTGCGGGCGCTTTTCAGCAGGTCGCTGTTGGTCGCCATGCCCCAGGCGAATTCCTCGTCGTTCAGGGCCATATCGGCGGCGATCACGGCGTCCAGCTCGGACAGCATGGTTTTCGACACGTTGGGCTGCTTGTTGTACCAGCCGCGGAATTCGGCGTCCTGCACGTCCTTGATGGCGGCGATGTCCTTGCGCGCGAAGCCGTCCAGCAGACCCTGGGTTTTCTTCATGCGGTTGTTGATGGACTTGGCCACGCTGGCGTAGCGCACCACGTTCGCTTCGTTGCCCTTGGTGGCGGCGGCGATGGTGTCCAGGTCGGCCTGGTATTCGGCCACCATGGCCGGGTAGCTCAGGTCGCGCGCATAGCGGATTTCCGACGGCAGCTTGTAGCGGCTGGTGCGGCCCGGGTAGCCGGCCAGCAGGATCGGGTCGCCGTTTTTCAGGCCTTCGGCGGACACCACCAGGAAGTCCTTGGATTTATACGGCACATTGTCCGGCGACGGGTCGGCCGGGCGGCCATCCTTGCCCACGTAAGCGCGCAGGAAGGAGTAGTCGCCGGTGTGGCGCGGCCATTCGTAGTTGTCGATGTCGCCGCCGTAGTTGCCGATCTTGTCGGACGGCGCGTACACCAGGCGCACGTCGCGGATCATCATCTGGCGGATGCGGTAGTACTCGGCGCCGCGGTGGAAGGCGGGCACGGAGCAGCGATAGATCTTGTCCGATTCGCATTCGGCGATCAGTTTCTTGATGCTGTCCTGAACGGCTTCATGGCGCGCGCGGCCGGTCAGCTTGTCCAGTCCTTTGAGCACGCGTTCGGTCACGTTTTCGACCTTGTCGGTGACGTAGACCAGGGAGTTGGGGCCGGCCGGCAGTTCTTCGGCGCGGGTCTTGGCCAGGAAGCCATTGCTGATGTAGTTCTTCTCGGCGGTCGAATTGCGCTGGATGGCGCCGTAGGCGCAGTGGTGGTTGGTCACCACCAGGCCTTCAGGCGACACGAAGGAGGCGGAGCAGCCGTCCAGCGAGACGATGGCGCTCATCGGATGCTTGGACAGGTCGGCCAGCTTTTCGGCCGGGATGGCGATGCCGATGCGTTTCAATTCGGATTTCAGTTGCGGCAGCTGGTGCGGTTGCCATTGGCCTTCATCGGCGTGGGCGGAAGCGAAAACGCCCAGCAGCGCGGCCGGGAGAACGAGCAATTTATACAAGATTTACCCCTGTGTGTGGATGCGGGGGCAGTATATGCCTTACTCATCCTGGTGAAAATGCTTTTTTGACAGCTTCAGGCGCGCGCCGGCAGCGCCAGGCGCACGCTCAGGCGGCAGCCGTCGCGCGGCGCGGAAACGATGCTCAGCGCCCCGCCCATGGCGTCCACCCGCTCGGCAATGCCCAGCAGGCCGAAGGCGCCGGGCTTGTCGCGCTGGCTGGCTTCCATGCCCGCGCCATTGTCCTCGACCAGCAGCAGCACCGTGTCGCCCTCCTCCGTCAGCTCCACCCGCACATGGCTGGCGGCGGCGTGGCGCAACACATTGCTCAGCGATTCCTGCACGATGCGGAACAGCACCACCCCGCTTTCGGCGTCGATGCGGTCGAGCAGGGCCTCGCCCGCAACCAGCAGGCGGCAATCGAACTGGCCACGCACGGCGAAGTCGCGCACCAGCCATTCCAGCGCCGCGTGCAGCCCCAGGTCCAGCACCGCCGGACGCAGCTCATTGATGATATTGCGCACGCTGCGGATGGTGGCATCCACATTCTCCAGCGCCAGGTTGGCGCGCTGCCGCAAGCGCGGGTGGCGGGCGCCGGCGCGCGCCTGCAGCATGGAGATGTCGATGCGCAGCGCCAGCAGATTCTGTCCCAGCTCATCGTGGATTTCGCGCGCGATGCGCTTGCGCTCGGCCTCCTTGACCTCGGCCAGGTGGGCGCTGAGCTGGCGCAGATGGGCGTTGGCCTGGGCCAGCTCGCTGGTGCGCAGCCGCACGCGCGCATCGAGTTCGCGGTGCAGTTCGCGCAAGGCCAGTTCGGCGCGTTTGCGCTGGGTGATGTCGGAGAACACGGCCAGCAGATTGGCTTGCCGGCCATCGGGATCGCGCATGACCTTGAGCGACAGCGCCGCCAGGAACTCGCCGCCATCGGCGCGCTGGCCCCAGGCCTCGCCCTGCCAGCTGCCGCGGCTCACCAGGCTGCGCCAAAGGTCCGCATAAAAGGCCGCGCCGGGCGCGCGGTGGCGCAGAAACCGCAGCGAGCGCCCCAAGGCCGCCGCGGGCGGGTAGGCCGTCAACTGGCTGAAGGCGGGATTGACGCTGACAATGCAGCCATCGGCATTGGTCAGCGCCATGCCCTCGTCCAGGCTGTCGAGCATGGCGAAGGCGCGCTGCAAGGCCGTTTCGCGCGCATGCCAGTCGCTGATATCGCTGATGATGATGCGGCAGCCCCCGGTGCGCGCATTGTAGTTGGCTTCCAGCCGCACACGGCTGGCGCCGCCGCGCTCTTCCAACAGCTGCACCTCGAGTGCCGAAGGCTGGCCTTCGCGGTCCAGGCGCGCCAGCAGGCCGCGCCAGTCGGGTTGGGAGCTGGGCGCGAGAAATTCTTCAAAATGCAGGCCAATCAAATCGGCCCGCTGCAGCCGCAGCAAGGCCGCGGCGGCGCGGTTGGCGCCATCGATGCGGCCGGAGCGGCCGAGCGAGAGATAGCAGGCGGGCGCCTGCTCATACAGCCCGGTGTAACGGCTTAGATCCTCTTCAACTTCTTCTTTTTGCCGGTGCATCTCGGCCAGGGCGGCCCCCTGCAATTCCAGCTCGATACGATTGACCTGCGCCTCATGCCATGCTTTCTGCATGTCGCTCCGAATACGGGCGGGAGGCGCAGGCCGGGACATTACTGCGTCTCCCTGTTATCGCTGCCCGGCCCTCTTAGCCGCGCTTCCAGCGATTTGAGTTCTGTGATGTTGACGAAGGTGGCGACCAGGCCGTCTATCACATTGGCCAGCGTGCGATACGGCCGCACCCGCACCATGAACCAGCGCCCATCCCGGGTGGCGATCTGCTTTTCGCAGAAAGCCAGGGTGCGCAGTACCTCGCGCGCGTCGTCTTCCAGCTCAGGATAAATCAGATCGGTCACGATATCGCCCAGCGGCCGGTTCACGTCGCCCGGAATCAGCTTGTAGATCTGCGTGGCCTGGGTGGTGAAGCGGCGGATATGCAGGGAGTTGTCGAGATAGATGACGGCGATGTCGGTGCTGTTCAGCAGATTTTTCATATCGCTGTTGGCCATCGACAGGTCGTCCACCTTGGACTGCAATTCCGCGTTGACGGTGTACAGCTCCTCGTTCAGGGACTGCATTTCTTCCTTGGAGGTGGTCAGCTCCTCGTTGGTCGATTGCAGCTCCTCGTTGGTCGATTGCAGTTCCTCGTTCGCCGATTTGAGTTCCTCGCGCGAGGTCTGCATCTCGTCGCGCACGGAATGGATTTCCATGCGCGCCTGGGCCAGCTGCTGCTCCATTTCCACCTGGTGCGGATTGGGCGAGCCGCCGCGGTGGCGCTTGCCCGTCGGCGCCGGCGTGGCGTGGAAAGTCAGCAGCATCATGCCTTCGACCGCATCGCTGTCGGGCAGCTTCTCGGCCGTGACATCGACCAGCAGCGCGCGGTTCTCGCTGTCTTTCAGCATCAGGCCGCGCAAGGCCTCCTGCTTGCCGCTCAGGTTGGCCTGTTCCAGCAATTCGGCCAGGTGGTAGCGCAGGCCGTCGCGCGCCATGGCGTGAATATTCCAATTGGCCTTGCCCGCCGCCGGCTCCAGATAGGTGCCGGTGCGCCCGTGAATATACAGAATATCGCCCTCTTTGCTCAACAGGACAGCCGCAGGCGAGTGTTTTTTGAGCAGCATATGCTCGACTTGGGACTGGAGATTGCCCGTCATGGATACAGTCCTTGCTTCGTTTGACAATGGAACATTGGCCGATACCACCTTGGTCGGAAAATAATGGCTGACCCGATGCACCGCCGCGTCCAGCCGCTGGTAGACGCGTCCCGAACCGGGCACGGACGCAAACAGCTCCGTGAAGTTGCCCGGTGTGTCGGCACTGCCTAGCAGAAGAAAACCATCGCGCTTGAGGGCGTAATGGAATAGCGGAATCAGGTGCTCTTGCAGCTTATGGGTGAAATATATCAGCAGGTTGCGGCAGCTGAGAATATCCAATTTGGTAAACGGCGGATCGGAGATCACATTCTGCTGCGCGAAAATGATGGAATTGCGCAGATCCTTGCGGATGCGGAAGCCGGCGCCATCGTCGATAAAGTAGTGGCACAGGCGTTCGGCCGAGACGCTTTCCTCGATATTGCGGCTGAAAACACCCTGCCGCGCGCGGTCGATCGCGTCCGGATCGAGGTCGGTGGCGAAAATCTGCAGCGAGTATTTGCCGCGCGGGTTGATCGACTCCATCACCTCATCGAACACGATGGCGAGGGAATAGGCTTCCTCGCCGGTGGAGCAGGCCGGCACCCAGGCCTTGAAGGCGCAACCCTCCGGATTGGCCGCGACCATGGCCGGCAGCGTGACGTTTTTCAGATGCTCCCACATCTTGGGGTCGCGGAAGAAGCTGGTCACGCCGATCAGCAATTCCTTGAACAGCAGGTCGATCTCGGCCGGGTTCTCGCGCAGGAACAGCACATACTGCTCCATCGACAGGCTTTGCTGCAGCTTCATGCGGCGGTCGATCCGGCGCATGACGGTATTCATCTTGTAGTCGCTGAAGTTGTTGCCGGTATGCGCCTGCAACAGTTCCAGCAGCTCCTGCAAGGCGTGCGGCCGGCCGCGCACGCGCGCCTGCTGCACATAGGGCGACACCGACCAGACATTGCCCAGTTTTTCCGGCATATCCCCGGGCAGGGCCGTGATATCGACCACCCCGGCGTCGATGGCGCTGCGCGGCATGGGGTCGAACTTGGCCGATTCGGGCGGCTGGGCCAGCGTCACACCGCCCGCCTCGCGGATGGCGCGCAGGCCGGCCGTGCCATCGCTGCCCATGCCGGAAAAGACGATGCCGGCGGCCAGTTGGCGGCGCTCCGTCGCCAGTGCGCGGAAGAAGGCATCGATGGGATAACGCGGCCCGCGCAGGCCGGACAGCGGCCCCAGGGACAATAAGCCGTTGGCAAAGGCCAGGCTCATATTGGGCGGAATCACATAGACGCAATCCGGTTCGATCCCCATATTGTCGCTGATCTGATGCACGGGCATGGCCGTCGCGCGCTGCAGCAGTTCGGGCAGCACGCATTTGCGCTGCGGGTCAAGATGCTGGATAACGATAAAAGCCATGCCGCTGTTTTGCGGCACCGCCGTCAGGAATTCGATGATCGAATCAAGTCCGCCCGCGGAGGCGCCTATGGCGACAATCGGAACGGTTCCCCCGGCACTCCAGATACTGATAGGATGCGCGCCGGCGCCGGCATCGACTGCTTGATTCTTGCTCATTGTGATCTGGTTGATGGAAAAGCCCTGTCATGGGTGATTTTCCACGCAAGGCGCGTTTGCGCCTTGAACATGGAAGCCCCGATTATACAAGAGCGGTCCCACGGCGCGTGCCCCCCCTTACGGAGAATTGCGCCAGCCGCCGCCGAGAGCCTGGATCAGGGCCACGGCGGCGGTCTGGCGGTCGGCCTGCACCTGGGCCAGGGCACGGCGCGCATTCAGGGCACTGATCTGGGCCGTGACCACTTCGGTATAGCCGACCTGGCCGGCGCGGTAGCGGTTGAATAGCTGCTGCTCGACCTGGTCAGCCGCCTGCGAGGCGCGCCGGCGCAGTTCCTGCTGTTCGGCCAGCACGCGGGTGGCGGTGAGCTGGTCCTCGACATCGGCCATGGCGGCCAGCACGCTTTGCCGGTACTGGGCCACGGCCAGATCGTGCCCGGCCCTGGCCTGGTCCACGCGCGCGCCGGTGGCGCCGGCATTGAACAGGGTCTGCGCCGCCGATAGGCCCAATGACCACAGGCTGTTGGTCGCACTGAACAGGCCCGCTGCCTTGCTGGCGCCAAAGCCGTAGGAGGCGCTCAAGTCCAGGCTGGGAAAATAGGCCGAGCGCGCGATGCCGATCTGCGCATTGGCTGCCGCCACACGCCGTTCAGCGGCGGCGATGTCGGGACGGCGCTGCAGCAGCGTGGACGGCACGCCGGGCGGCACGTCCGGCACAGCCAGTCGCGGCGCGGCAGGCGCCAGCGTGAAATCGGCCGGCGCCTTGCCCAGCAAAACGGCAATGGCGTGTTCAAGCTGGGCGCGCTGGCGTTGCACGCCAAGCCGGTCGGCGCGGGCATTCGCGAGCTGGGTTTCGGCCTGCAAGACGTCGGCATGGCCGGCAATGCCGGCCGCAAAACGGTTGCGCGTGATGTCTTGCACGCGCTCATAGCCAGCCACCGTGGTGTCCAGCAGCTGCATCTGATAGTCGCTCTGGCGCAGTGCAATGTAGTTGAGGGCCAGTTCGCCCTGGGCCGAGAGGCGAGCCGAGGCAAGGTCGGCGGCGCTGGCCTGGGCGCTGGCGGCTGCGCCGCTGGCGCCGGCGCGCAGGCGTCCCCAGATATCCGGTTCCCAGCTGCCGCCGATGCTGGCGCGGTACTGGTTGCCGGTGCGCGCCGCACCTTCGCCGCCGGAGCGGTCGGCGCTGCCGGTCAGGTTCAAGGTTGGGAACAGGGATGCGCGCTGCTCGGCCACGATGGCGCGCGCCTGCGCATAGCGGGCCACGGCCGCCGCCACGTTCTGGTTCGACACTTCCACATTGGCGGCCAGCTCGTTCAGTACGGGATCGCCGAACAGCGTCCACCAAGGGCCGCGCTCCAGCGCATCGGCCGGGGCGGCGGGCTGCCAGCCTTCAGCTTCCTTGAAATGGGCCGGCAGCGGCGTGGCGGGCGTTTGATAGGCGGGACCGACGGCGCAACCGGCCAGCAGGGAGGCGGCCAGCGGCAGCAGGCGTAAGGTCTGTTTCATTTTTGGAGTCATGGCGTGATCGGCGCGGCAGTTGCCTGCGCGCCGCCGGTGCGGCTCAAATGCCGTTCATTCGGGCTGCGCGCGCGCAGGCGGTCCATCAGGATGTAAACCACGGGCGTGGTCAGCAGGGTCAGAAGCTGGCTGGCGATCAGGCCACCGATGATGGCAATGCCAAGCGGCTGGCGCAGTTCGGAGCCTTCGCCGAAGCCGATGGCCAGCGGCAGCGCGCCAAGGGCGGCGGCCAGGGTCGTCATCAGGATCGGGCGGAAGCGCAGCAAGCAGGCTTCGCGCACCGCCTGCACCGAGGCCAGGCCGCGCGCGCGTTCCGCTTCGAGCGCGAAGTCGATAATCAGGATGGCGTTCTTCTTGACGATGCCGATCAGCAGGAAGACGCCGATCAGGGCGATGATGGAGAACTCCATATTGAACATCAGCAGCGCCAGCACGGCGCCCACGCCCGCCGAGGGCAAGGTGGACAGCACCGTCACCGGATGCACCAGGCTTTCGTAGAGGATGCCCAGCACGATGTAGATCACCACAATCGCGGCCAGGATCAGCAAGGGTTGCTGCTTGTTCGACTCCTGGGCGCTGCGCGCCGTGCCCTGGAAGCTGCCGCGCACATTGTTGGGCATGGCGATATCGGCCTCCGCCTGTTTCACGGCTTCCTGCGCCTGGCTCAGGCTGAAACCATCGGCCAGATTGAAGGAAATGGTGGTGGCCAGCTCGCCGTCCTGGTGGTTGACCGAGGCCGGCGTGGCGCTTTCGGCAAAGCGCGCAATGCCCGTCAGCGGCACCATGGCGCTGGGCGCGCCGCTCAGCGCCGAACCGGTGGCGGCGTCGCGCAAGGCTGCGGTATTGTTCGCGCTGGCGTTGCTGGAGGACGTGGCGGTGGCCGTCGCGCGCGCCGCCACATGCACATCCTTCAGCGCTTCCGGGCTTTTGGCGTATTCGGGCGCGACCTCCATCACCACCTTGTACTGGTTCAGTTCATCGTAAATGGTGGCGACCTGGCGCTGGCCGAAGGCGTTGTACAGCGCATTGTCCACGTCGCGCACGGTCATGCCGAAGCGCGCCACGGTGTCCTTGTCGATCGTGACGAAGGTTTCGACGCCATTATCCGCCTGGTCGGTATCCACATCGATCAAGGCTTTTTGCAGCTTCATGGCGTCGGCCAGGCGCGCGGCCCAGTTTTTCAGGTCGGCGCGATTGTCGCTTTTCAGCGTGTACTGGTAGGTGGAATTGCTTTGCCGCCCGCCCATGCGCAAATCCTGCACCGTGTTGAGGAAGAGCGACACGCCCGTCACCTTTGCCAGTTGCGGCCGCAGGCGCGCAATCACCTGCTGCCCGGTTTCCGCGCGCTCCGAAGCAGGCTTGAGATTGACGAACATGAAACCGCCCCCTGCCCTGCCGCCGCCGGTAAAGCCCACCACCGTCGCCACCGCCGGGTCGCGCTTGATGATGCCAACTAGCTGGCGCAGCTTCTGCTGCATGGCCTGGAAGGAGATACTCTGGTCGGCGCGGATGCCGCCATTGATCTGGCCCGTATCCTGCTGCGGGAAAAAGCCCTTGGGCGCGGCCGAAAACAGATACACGTTCAGTCCCACCACAAAAACCAGGATCGCCATCACCAGCCAGACGCTGGACAGCGCCCAGTCCAGCGAATGCTCGTAAGCCTTGAGCACATAGCCGAACAGGCGCTCGAAGAAGCGCGAGATGGCGCCGGCCGGCCTGCTCTCCTGCCCAGGTTTCAGCAACCAGGCGCACATCATGGGCGTGGTGGTCAAGGAAATCAGCAGGGAAATCAGCACCGCCGCCGACAGCGTGACGGCAAATTCGCGAAACAGCCTGCCCACCTGCCCGCCCATGAACAGCAGCGGAATGAATACCGCCACCAGCGACAGGCTGATCGACAGCACGGTGAAGCCCACTTCGCGCGCGCCCAGCAGCGCCGCCTTGAAGCGGTCCATGCCCGCCTCGATATGGCGCGAGGTATTTTCCAGCACCACGATGGCGTCGTCGACCACGAAGCCGGTCGCCACGGTCAGCGCCATCAGGCTCAGATTATTCAGGCTGAAGCCCAGCAGGTACATCACGCCGAAAGTGCCGAGCAGCGAAACGATGGTCGCCACCGCCGGCACGATGGTGGCGCGGGCGCTGCGCAGGAAGGCGCTGACCACCAGCACCACCAGCACGATGGAGATGAGCAGGGTAAATTCGATTTCGTGCAGCGAGGAGCGGATGGAATTGGTGCTGTCGGAAGCCACTTGCAGCTTCACGTCCTGCGGCAACTGGGCCTGCAGCTGCGGCAGCAAGGCGCGAACGCCGTCCACGGTTTCGATCACATTGGCGCCCGGCTGGCGCGTGACCAGCACGATCACGGCAGGATCGCCGTTATACAAGCCGAGGGTATTCTTGTTTTCCGCCCCATCCACCACCTCGGCCACATCGCGCAGGCGGATGGCAGCGCCGTCGCGCCAGGCGATCACCAGGTCGCGGTAGTCGGCGGCGCTGCGCCCGCCGCTGGCGGTGCTGGGCGCGGAATAGATTTGCAGGCGGCGTCCCTCGCTCTCGATGGCGCCCTTGGGCCGGTTGGCATTGCTGGCCTGGATCGCGGCTCGCACATCCTCCATCGACACGCCGTAGCGGTTCAGCGCATACGGCAGCAGCTCGACGCGCACGGCGGGCAGCGAGCCGCCGCCGATTTCCACATCGCCCACGCCTTTCACCTGGGCCAGCTTCTGCTGCACGATATTCGACACGGCCTCGTAAATCTGGCCGGGGCTGCGCGTGGGCGAGGTCAGCGCCAGAATGATGACCGGCGCGTCGGAGGGATTGGCCTTGCGGTAGGTGGGATTGCTGCGCAAGGTGGCCGGCAGGTCGGCGCGGCTGGCGTTGATGGCCGCCTGCACTTCGCGCGCCGCCGAATCGATCTTGCGGTTCAAGTCGAATTGCAGGTTGACGCGGGTGGAACCGTTGCCCGAAGACGAAGTCATTTCATTGACGCCCGCGATCACGCCCAGCCTGCGCTCCAGCGGCGTGGCGACGCTGCTGGCCATGGTGTCCGGACTGGCGCCGGGCAGGTTGGCGCTGACCGAGATGGATGGGTAATCCACCTGCGGCAGCGGCGACACCGGCAGCACGAAAAAGGCGGCAATGCCGGCCAGCGCCAGTCCTATCGTCAGCAGCACCGTGGCGATGGGACGGCGGACGAATGGCTCGGAGAGGTTCATGGCAGGGCCGCTCCCGCCGCCGCCTCGCCGCGCTTGGTGCCCCAGCGCTGGCCCAGGCGGTCGAAGGCCAGGTAAATCACCGGCGTGGTGTACAGGGTCAGCATCTGGCTCACGATCAAGCCGCCGAAAATGGCCAGGCCCAGGGGCCGGCGCAGTTCCGCGCCCTCGCCCCAGCCCAGCATCAGCGGCACGGCGGCAAACAGCGCGGCCAGGGTCGTCATCAGGATCGGGCGGAAGCGCAGCAGCGCCGCCTGGTGGATGGCTTCGCGCGGCGGCTTACCTTCGTCGCGTTCGGCCTCGATGGCGAAGTCGATCATCATGATCGCATTCTTCTTCACGATGCCGATCAGCAGGATGATGCCGATAATGCCGATCACGCCCAGGTCCTGGCCGCTCAGCAGCAACGCCAGCAAGGCGCCCACGCCGGCCGAGGGCAAGGTGGAAAGAATGGTCAGCGGGTGGATATAGCTTTCGTACAGCACGCCCAGCACGATGTAGACGCAGACCACCGCCGCCAGGATCAGCCAGAGCTGGTTCGTCAACGAAGCCTGGTAGGCGCCGGCCGCGCCGAGAAAGGTCAGCGACACCGCGGGCGGCAAGCCGATTTCCTGCGCCGCCGCGCGGATCGCATCCACCGATTTGCCGAGCGCCACGCCGGGTGCGGTATCGAAGCCGATGGTGGTGGCCGGATATTGGGCCACATGGGTGATCTGCAGCGGCGCGGGCTTTTCCGTGATGGTGGCGATGGCCGACAAGGGCGTGGGTTTGCCGCTGCCGGTGCGGATCTGCAGATTACCCAGCGATTCGGGCGTGCTGAGGATGCCCGGCTGCGCCTCCAGGATCACGCGGTACTGATTGGTTTCGGTGAAGATGGTGGACACGATGCGCTGGCCGAAAGCGCTGTACAAGGCGTCGTCGATGGCGGCGGCGGTGACGGACAGGCGCGAAGCCGTATCGCGGTCGATGGCGATATAGGCCGCAGCCCCGGTCGCGCCGGCATCGGACACCACATTGCGCAGCTGCGCCTTCTTCTGCATCTGCGCGGCCAGCTTGCCGGCCCACTGCGAAACCGTGACGTTGTCGGCGCCTTCCAGCGAGACGCGGTACTGGGTGGGGCCGGATTCGGCGTCGATGGTCAAATCCTGGGTCGGCTGCAGGTAGATCTGCACTCCGGCCACCGTCCCTACCCTGCGCTTCAGGCGCTCCATGGTATCGGCCTGATTGCCGCGATCGCGTTTCAGGTTGATCAGCATGCGGCCGGTATGCAGCATGGTGTTGTTGGCCGCGTCCACGCCCACCAGTGAACTCAGGGATTCCACCTCCGGATCTTCCAGAATCGCCTTGGCGGCGGCCTGCTGCAATTCGGCCATGCGGCTGTAGGACACGGCTTGCGCCGTTTCGATGCGCGCCTGCAGTTGGCCCGTATCCTGCGTCGGGAACAAGCCTTTTGGGATGTAGATATACAGCAGCACCGTCAGCGCCAGCGTCGCCAGCGCCACCAGCAGGGTCAGTCCCTGGCGCTGCAAGACCCATTGCAGGGACAGGTCGTAGCGGTGGATCACCTTGTCCATCACGCGCTGGATGCGCGCGCCGGTGCTGCCCGGTGCATCGCCGGCATGGCTGCGCAGCCAGCGCCCCGCCATCATCGGCACCAGGGTAAGCGACACCACGGCCGAAATGAGGATGGTGATCGAGAGCGTGACGGCGAATTCGCGGAACAAGCGCCCCACCACATCGCCCATGAACAGCAGCGGAATCAGCACCGCGATCAGCGACACCGTCAGCGAGATGATGGTAAAGCCGATCTGCTGCGCGCCCTTGAGCGCGGCGGCCATCGGCGTTTCGCCCTCCTCGATATAGCGGGCGATGTTCTCGATCATGACGATGGCGTCGTCCACCACGAAACCGGTGGCGATGGTGAGCGCCATCAGGCTCAGATTATTCAAGCTGTAGCCCAGCAGGTACATCAGGCCGCAGGTGCCGATCAGCGAAATCGGCACGGCCAGGCTGGCGATCACGGTGGCGCGCAGGCTATGCAGGAAGGCGAAGATGACCAGCACCACCAGCACCACGGCCAGCACCAGTTCCATCTCCACATGCTCGACCGAGGCGCGGATGCCGTTGGTGCGGTCGCTCAGCACATCGACACGCAGCGCGCCGGGCAGGCCGGCTTGCAGCTCGGGCAGGCGTTCCTTGATCGCATCCACGGTGGCGATGACGTTGGCGCCAGGCTGACGCTGCACATTCAGGATCATGGCGGGCTTCAAGCCGGACCAGGCGCCCAGCTTGACGTTTTCGGCACTGTCCACCACCTGGGCCACGTTCGACAGGCGCACCGGCGCGCCGTTCTTGAAGGCCACGATCAGGTTCTTGTAATCGTTGGCGGTCAACAGCTGGTCGTTGGCGTTGATGGTGAAGGAGCGTGTGGGGCCGTCGAAGCTGCCCTTGGCGCTGTTGGCGTTGGCGGCTGAGATGGCGCTGCGCAGCGTGTCCAGTCCCAGGCCATAGGATGCCAACGCCAGCGTGTCGGCCTGGATGCGCACGGCGGGACGCTGGCCGCCGCTCAGCGTGACCAGGCCGACGCCGTTGACCTGGGAGATTTTCAGCGCCAGCCTCGTATTGACGATATTCTGCACCTCGGTCAGCGGCATCGTATCGGAGGTGATGGCCAAGGTCAGCACGGGCGCGTCGGCCGGGTTGACTTTGGCGTAGACCGGCGGCGCCGGCAGGTCGGCCGGCAGCAGCGAGCCGCCCGCATTGATGGCGGCCTGTACTTCCTGCTCGGCCACGTCGAGCGTCTGGCCCAGGCTGAATTGCAGGGTGATGATGGAAACGCCCGCCGCGCTGGTGGAACTCATGCGCTGCAAGCCCGCCATCTGGCCGAACTGGCGTTCCAGCGGCGCGGTCACGGTCTGGCCCATGACTTCGGGACTGGCGCCGGGATACAGGGTCTGCACCTGGATGGTCGGAAAATCGACCTGGGGCAGCGCCGACAGCGGCAGCAGCTTGAAGCCGACCAAACCTGCCAGCACGATGGCCAGCATCAGCAGCGAAGTCGCCACCGGACGCTGGATGAAGGGCGCCGAAGGACTCATCGCGCGCCGCCTCCCTGCTGCTGGCCATGCCCCTCACGCCGCTTGCGCCCTTCCCCGCTGCCGCGTTCTCCCGGCAGCGTGACGTGGGCGCCGTCCTTCAGACGGTCAGCGCCTTCGGTGATGACCTGCTCACCCGCCTGCACGCCGCTCTTGAGCTGCACCTTGTCCACCGTGGCCTGGCCGCGCGTGACGGGACGCAGCGAAACGGTCTTGTCCTGGTTCAGCACATACACGAAATCGCCCGTCGAGCCGTGGCGCAGCGCCGTCACCGGCACCATGACCGCATCCTTGATGGTGCGCAGTTCCAGGCGCACGTTGACGAATTGGCTGGGGAAGAGCGCCATCTTGGCGTTCTCGAAGCGCGCTTTCGCCATCACCGTGCCGGTTTGCGTGTTCACCTGATTGTCCAGCGCCGCAAAGCGGCCCTGCTCCAGCGTGGTGCTGCGGGTGCGGTCCAGCGCCAGCGCCGGCAGCACGGCGCCTTCATTGGCGCGCGCAATGACCTCCGGCACCTGGTCCTGGGGTACGGCGAATTCCACGTCGATGGGTGAAATCTGGGTGATGACGGCAATGCCGTTGGCGTCGCCCGAACCCACCAGATTACCGACATCGACCACGCGCAGGCCGACACGCCCGCTGATCGGCGCCACCACCTTGGTATAGCCCAGGTTCAGGCGCGCCGTGCCTTCGGCCGCCTTGTCCGTCATCACCGTGCCTTCCAGCTGGCGCACCAGGGCTGTTTGCGTATCCACATCCTGCCGCGCGATGGAATCCTGGGCCAGCAGGGTGCGGTAGCGTTCCAGCGTCAGACGCGCGTTTTCCAGCTGTGCTTCGTCACGCTGGCGCTGGCCGCTGGCCTGCATCAACGCCAATTCGAACTGGCGCGGATCGATCTGGGCCAGCACCTGGCCGGCCCTGACCATCTGCCCTTCCTTGAACAGCACCTTCTGCAGGATGCCCGAGACCTGTGGCCGCACCGTGGTGGTGGCCGCCGCCGACACCGTGCCGAGCGCCTCCAGCACGACGGGAATGTCGGCTTTTTCAGCCGTGGCCACGCCCACGGTACTGGCTGGGCCACCCCGGCCGCCACGGCCGGAACCGCGACCGGCACCGCCCGCCGCGCCACCAGATCCGCCGGCGCCTGGAGCAGCAGCCCCCGGCCCGCCCGGCCCCGGCCCTTCCGGCGCCTTGTGCGTCAGATGCCAGGCCAGACCACCCAGCCCCGCCATGGCCGCCACCGCGATAACGGCGCCCAGCCATTTGCGGCGGCGCGATTGGGGGGCTGGAGAAGTGTTCGGGTGCGCATCCATCGCATGTCCTTGCTGGGTCAGAGTCTTAATTGACTCTAGCACAGGGCTTCGCGGCAAATGCTTCAGGACCGATACAATTGGCCGCCACCTGACGGCGTCCTGCGCCAGACAGGTTCCGTCCAAAACGTTCTCCGGCTCGCAAAAACGGCCCGAAAAACGCGCAAAGCGTGCAAAACCGGCCCTCCAACGAAAACGCCACCGGTGGCTGCCGATGGCGTTTTGCTGTCAAACCCGGTTACAAATTGGCTACATTACGCAGCAAATCGACACAGGATAAGGGGCTAGCGCGGCGATTCGCACAGGCAGTGCGTGAGCGCCGTGAACGGTTTGCGCTGCTGGGTCAGATCATTCAGCCAGCTCAGGTCTTTCGCCACGCCGGTGGCCACGCCCAGCGGCAGGCCGGTTGGCGCCAGCGCCACCTTCACCTGCTCGCCCACGGCCTTGGCGGCCGAACCGCCGAAGTACTCCAGCACGCGGTCGAAGCGCGAGGTTTCGCGCTCGATGTAGACGATGCGCGGCTCGCCTTCCAGCTTGGCGCGCTTGGCGGCGGACTTCAGCGCATCCTGGTAGCTGCCCAGGGTGTCGACCAGACCGCGTTCCTTGGCCTGGGCGCCGGTCCACACGCGGCCCTGCCCCACTTCATCGATCTTGGCCGGGGAGGTGCGGCGCGCCAATGCGGCCTTGGTGGTGAACTCGTCGTAAGTGTGGTTGATCATGCCCTGGATGACCTGGCCGAAGCGCGGGTCCATCGGACGCAGACGGTTGTCGATATCGCCCAGCCAGGTGGTGGTCTGGCCGGCGGTGTGGATGCCCAGCTTGTCCGCCACTTTCTCCACCGTCGGATACAGGGCGATCACGCCGATGGAGCCGGTGATGGTGGCCGGATCAGCAATCACCTCGTCGGAAGCCATGGAAATCCAGTAGCCGCCGGATGCCGCCACATTCCCCATCGATACCACCACCGGCTTGCCGGCGGCGCGCGTCAGTTCCAGCTCGCGGCGGATCAGCTCCGAGCCGAAGGCGCTGCCGCCAGGCGAATCCACGCGCAGCACCACAGCCTTGATGCTGCTGTCTTCGCGCGCCATGCGGATCAGGTTCGAGGTCGATTCGCCGCCGATGGCGCCGGGACCGGCCACGCCGTCGCCGATCTCGCCCACCGCCATCACCACGCCGATTGCATCGCCGGTGAATTTCGGACGCTGGCGCGCCAGATAATCGTCAAACGCCACCTGGCGGAAGGTCTTGCCCTCCGCATTCGTGGCGCCGCGCTCCATCATCAGCTTGCGGATATCGTCGCGGGTTTTCACGCCGTCGATCAGTTTCGCATCCAGCGCCACTTTGGCCATATTGCCGTTGGCGGCCTTGGACAGCTCAGGCAAGCCATTGATGACCTTCATCAGCTGGCCTTCCGGCAGCTTGCGCGCCGTCTCCACGCCCTTGGTGTAGCGCGCCCACAGGTCGTTGATGAGGAAGGCGTCCGCTTCGGCCGCCGCCGGCGATGGACCGTTCGCCACGAAAGGCTCGGCAAAGCTCTTGAAGGTGCCGACCCGCATCAGGTTCACGGTCACGCCCACCTTGTCGAGCGCGTCGCGGTAGTAATTGCGGTAATGGCCGAAACCATCCAGCATCACCATGCCCATCGGATGCAGATAGATTTCATCAGCATGCGAGGCAACCTGGTACTGCGCCTGATTGTAGGAAGAACCCCAGGCCACCACTTTCTTGCCCTTGGCCTTGAAACGGTCCAGTGCCGCGCCGAACTCGCGCTCCAGCGCCTGGCCGCCACCCTGCATATCGTCCAGCACCAGCACGGCGCCGCCGATCTGCGCGTCCTTGCCTGCCGCATCGAGCACGGACAGCACGTCGCGCAACTGGATCTGCTTGCGCGGATCGTCGCCATTCAGGTTGGCCAGCAAGGCTTCGCGCGCGCCATTGCGGCCCTGCTCCAGCAACTGGCCTTTCAGCTCGATCACCAGCATGGTCTTGTCGCCCAGCGGCTTGGCGCCGCCGCCGAAGGTCGCATACAGCAGTGCGATCAGGATAATCAGGAACAGCAGATTCAGTACCGCGCGGCGGCCAAGGTCCAGCGCGCGCCAGACAAAGCGGAAGGCGCCGCCGACATAAGATGAAACCGATCGAGACATCAATTCTCCTAAAATTAAGATGATTCCATGACTACTGTAAGCGAAAAAACAAGTTTCGTCAGTGCGTCGGCAGCATTTCTTTGCTCTCGGCCGGACGCGAAATCAGGAACAGGCCACCCATGGTCAGCAAACCGTTGAGTATCAACAGTTCCAGACCGATTTTGTAACTACCAAATAACAAGCCTTGATACTGCTCGACCAGGAAGCACAGCGCCGGACCGGCCAGTACCACCAGCGGCACGCGGCCATCCTGCACGCTGCGGCGCGTGAACAGGCCGAAAGCGAACAGGCCAAGCAGCGGCCCATAGGTGTAGCCGGCCAGCTTGAGGATCACGCCGATCATGCTGGGGCTATCGACCCATTTGAACACCATCACCAGCACCAGGAAGAGCGCGCAAAAGCCGAGATGGACGCGGTGCCGCATGCGCAGGCGCTGCGCCTCGCTCAGGTCCGCGCGCCGTTTCAGGCCCAGGATGTCGATGCAGAAGGAGGACGTCAGCGCCGTGATCGCGCCGTCCGCGCTGGGGAACAAGGCGCTGACCAGGGCGATGAAGAAGACCATCTGCATGGCGGCGGGCAGATGGCCCATGACCACGGCGGGGAAAATCTTGTCGCCGCTGGCCGCCAGCCCAACCTGGGGCGCGTACAGGTACAGCAAGCCGCCCAGGAACAGGAAGAGCGACAGCACGCCCACCAGGATTGCCGTCAGCGCCAGCATATTCTTTTGCGAATCGGCCAGGGTTTTGACCGAGATATTCTTTTGCATCATCTCCTGGTCCATGCCCGTCATGGCGATCACGATGAACATGCCGGCAAAGAAGTGTTTCCAGAAGTAGGACGGGCTGTCCACGTCCTGCGTGAAGATGCGCGACAAGCCTTTCGCCTCCATCTGCGCCAGGCTGCCCGCCACGTCCAGCTGCATTGCGTGCATCAGGAAGACCACGCAGCTGATGAGGCCCAGCAGCATGCCGACGGTTTGCAGGGTGTCGGTCCACACGATGGTCTTCACGCCACCCTCGTAGGTATATAGAAGGATCATCAGCAGGATCACCAGATTGGTGAGCCAGAACGGCACGCCCAGGCTGTCCAGGATGGTCGCCTGCAGGATATTCACCACAAGATACAGGCGCGCCGTGGCGCCCAGGGTGCGCGACAGGATGAAGAAGGCCGCCCCGCTCTGGTAGGAACGGCGGCCCAGGCGCATATCCAGGTAGTGGTAGATGGAGGTCAGCTTGAGCCGGTAATACAGCGGCAGCAACACATACGCCACCGCCACATAGCCGGCCACATAGCCCATGGTCAGCTGCAGATAGCCGAAACCGTCGCGCCCCACCGCCCCCGGCACGCTGATGAAGGTGGCGCCGCTCAGCGTGGTGCCCACCATGCCAAAGGCCACCAGCATCCAGTTCGAACTCTTGTTACCGATGAAGAAGCTGTCATTATTCGCATTGCGCGAAGTGAACCAGGCCACCAGCAGCAATAGTCCGAAGTAGCCGAACACCAGTGAAAACAGGGAAAAAGAAGACATTCCAGATCCGATTGAAAAACAGTGGGCAGCAATATACACCGCCCGGCGCGGCTCTCGTCTAAAATCCCTGGGTAAAAACACAGGAACAGCCATGTATTCAGCCGAAACCAAAGAATTCGCCCGCGAGCAGGAAAAACTGGTGCTGCCGCTGGAGTATCGCGCCCACTCGCAGTCCGACGGCCGCGGCGAGGGCCGCGAAGAGTGCATGCGCGACTATGCGCGCGTGCTCTACTCCGCCTCTTTCCGCCGCCTGCAAGGCAAGATGCAGTTGCTGGGCGTGGACGCCAACAGCTTTAACCGCAACCGTTTGACGCACAGCCTGGAAGTGGCGCAAATCGCCCGCTCCATCGCCGCCGACCTGGGGCTGGAGCGCAGCGTGGTGTCCGAAACCTGCTCGCTGGCCCACGACATCGGCAACCCACCCTTCGGCCACTACGGCGAAAAAATCCTGAACGAGCTGATTGCGGACGGCGGCGGCTTCGAAGGCAATGCGCAAGCCTTCCGCATCCTGCGCACGCTGGAGAAGAAGCATTACGCCTACGCGGGCCTGAACCTGACCGTGCGCACCCTGTTCGGCATCACCAAGTACTTCCACCGGCGCGCGGACAATCCGAAGAAGTTCCTGTACGAGGACGATTACGCCTTCCTCAGCGCGGCGCTGGACGGTCACGGCATCACCGTGCGCAAGAGCATCGACGCGCAGATCATGGACCTGTCCGACGAAATCGCCTACGCCGCGCATGACCTGGAGGATGCGCTCAGCTTCGGCATCATCACCTGGGGCGAGATCGTCCACGAATTCAAGATCAGCCGCGACTTCGCCGGCGCTTACGAGCAGTTCTCGGCCATCGCCGAACACGCCCATGCCGAAGCGCTGAAATGCGAGGCGCAGGACAGCTCGGAGGAATACTCCATCGTGCTGCGCAAGGAAATGACGTCGCAGATCGTGCATGAGCTGTGCCGCGACATCAGCGTGGTCGAGGGCAAGCATGGCCCGGAACTGGGCTACAAGACCAAGGCGGAACTGGCGCGCGGCCTGAAAAGCCTGCTGTGGAAAGCCATCCTGCGCAAGAAGGATGTGCAGCTCTACGAAAAGCGCGGCGAAAAAATCATCCGCGGCCTGTTCGAGGTGCTGAGCGACAAGCAGTACAACAAGGACAATATCCTGCTGCCGCCCGAACTGCGCTGCCTGAAGGATTCGCGCGAGCGGCTGGTGATCGATTACATCTCCGGCATGATGGATTCCAACGCGGCCCGGGAATACGAGAAGTATTTCGGCGAAGGCAGCCTGGATGCCATCTACTGGAAGAAATAAGCCCATGGACGACAGCCTTCCCCAGCTCAACCGCGCGGAATACACGCGCCGCATGAACCGCGTTATCGACCACATCGACCGCCACCTCGACGGCGCGCTGGAAACGGCGGAACTGGCCGACATCGCCAACTTCTCGCGCTTCCACTTCCACCGCATCTTCGCCGCCTGGATGGGTGAAACCATCGGCGACTATGTGCGTCGGCGGCGCCTGGAAACGGCAGCCTTCCACCTCTCCTGCGGCAGCCAGGCCAGCGTGCTGGAAGTGGCGCTAAGCACCGGCTTCGGCTCGGGCGAGGCGCTGGCGCGCGCCTTCCGCCAGAAATTCGGCTGCTCGCCCAGCGCCTGGCGCGACGGCACGCGCGAGCGCCTGGCCGCATTGGCGGCCGGACTGCGCCAGGCGCGCGAAGAGGCCAATAGCAATCCTGATCAGGTGAATGGCAGCGGCGGTCAGGCCGGATTCCTGCCGCTCGGCGAATATGGCGACTCCCAATCACCAAACGGAGAAAACCAAATGGAAGTACACGTGATCGACCTGCCCGCCGTAACCATCGCCTATCAGCGCCATATCGGTCCTTACGGCATGAGCATCGGCGAATTCTGGCGCAATACCATGTCGCCGTGGATGCATTCGCATGGTCTGGACAGCGCCACCTGCTACGGCGTGGGCCACGACGACCCAAGCATCACCGCGCCGGAAAAGTGCCGCTACGACGCCTGCGTGGAAGTGCCGCAAGGGTTCAAGAACGGCGGCCAGGCCAGCATCTCGACCCTGCCCGGCGGCCGCTATGCGGTGGCGCAGTTCAAGGGACAGGCCACCACGATCGCTGCGGCATGGAATAGCCTGATCCGCGAATGGTTGCCGTCCAGCGGCCTGCAATGCGACGACCGGCCGCTGTTCGAGCGCTTCTCGCCGCAGACGGCGCTGAATCCGCAAACGGGGGAATTCACTTGTGAGTTGTGTGTGCCGGTGAGGGCTTTGTAAGTTCTAGCCAGGATAGGTGGCGCTGGGTGACGGGCGCCGCCTATCCTATCTCTGCATCGATTGACCACGACTCGGCTCCTGAGCTATCAATCCATACGGCGTCACCAGGAGTCCAATAATGGGTACGCCAACTGGAGTCGCCGGCAATTTGATATGGAAGCACGGTGACAAATTCATCATCATCGAATTCCTGCCACGACGGCCAGGCCAAGTCAAACAGCCTGCATATTTCCTCCGCGCTGCCGTCGACGATCCCTCCCCCACGACCTATCTTTACTTTATTCTGTTCCAGCAGATTTCGAAGAATGTAGAGAAACGCTGATTTTCGCCAAGGTAGCGAGGCTGCTGGTTTAGTCTGACACCAAATAGCACCCAGGTTCATGCCGTAAGCCAGGGCAGCAAGAAGATGAAGCTCGCTATCGATATCTTGACGTTCTTGCGTGGTCAGGTAGTCCGTCATGTTTCGGGGGAAAAATGCTGCGAGAATCGAAAGCCAGAGGAATCACGCATTGCATACATAATTTCATATTGGAAGATAGGACAAAGCTAGCCTTACTACCGCACGCTGTTGCCGGAAAAGTCCATGTTGGTGGAGGAGGTCAAGTCGCTGCCACTCACTTCTGGGCTGACGCGGTGCCACCTTCAGCGACAAATACTTTTCTATTCCACAAGACCTAGTATTGGGGCCAAATCTGTGACAAACCCAGCCCTCGGTCCATACTCGTGGGATATATCATGGAAGGACTTGGTCAAATCAGCCTTAACATTATCTGGCGCTTTTTGCAGCTCGGCAGAAAGTTGCTCTAAGGCAGCCATTGCGGCATCTGCGTCAACGGTGTCTTGATCTGCAAATTCTAAAAAAATAGCAAAATCCACAATAACTTTAACTACGTGTTTATCTATCATTTTTTCGCAGCTTTTATTTAAATTCTGAAAATTATCAAATTCTCAAAATTTTCTTATATCCCAATTTCACCTCTTATCCATCGAACAGCATCTGCGAGCATACCCTGCTTGGGAGGAAGCCATTCTGGCTTTAAAAAATCATATACATCATCATATTGACCCAGAGGCCTAATCGGCATTAATCCCATTGGCACTAAATTATGATCTATTTCCACGTTCAAACCTCTCATCCAGCACAATTTTGTTTCCAAAGCTCCGATATAAGATAGAAAATCCTCATCTACAGGGTCAGCACTTTTAATATTTGCATGCTTCCCTGAAATTAATTTTTCTAAAGAAAATTTATCGCGATTTATAAGCAATGAGTAAAAACCTAAATCGCTTACATTTTTCATCCTATTGTTCTTCTGCTTCTCAAAAATAGCAATCTTTTTTTCAACACCTTCATCATTACCTAAAATAGCCAACTGTATCAAATGAACATAAAAAAGGCTTGATGCTGGGTTCTCATGTTCTTGAATGAAATCATAATTTCTCAAAAAAGCATATTCATCAATTAGATTTTTATTGTCGGAAAAAAGAGCCGTCAAAAACCATCTTCCGCTGCCAAAACTAGCCCCTTCATTTTCGCCAAAGCTAGCCAAAGCCAATTTGGCAGAAAGATGGAAATACTGCTTACTTTTCTTTAAATCGTTCTCCACAAAATAAGAATAGATGGCTTTTGCTTTTATATGCGTAGCCAAGGATAGTAAAGTCACACCTTTTCCTTGACATTTTCCACGCAACAGCATAACTACATCATTCTCATAAATTTCCTCGTGCATAAGAATAATATTGCGGAGTCCCTCTTGCCTAGTCATTTCAGTCATTCTTTATTTCCTCCAACCTTGATCGCCGTCATGCCTTTGTCATTCACACCAATCAAGCTTAACGCTCCCTCTTTTATTTTCCTTCTCTGTAATTTTTTTCAACCTCGGCCCCATCTAAACCTGACTTTGCAAGACGGCACTTAGTGCCTTTACCCACTCGGCAGACAGTATTACGCGGCTTAAATCCAATGCACATTCCGTGCATTAGTGAGTAGTGGTACCCAGCTTAGAGTTTTTGGTGTCCAAGAGTTCGCTTGCAGCCGTACTCTAAATTTCTCAGCAAGTGCATAACTTGCCATTTCAAAAACCAATACCAATTCTTACTTTCTTATACCAACTTTATCCTTTATCCATCGGGCAGCATCTGCCAACATTCCTTGCTTAGGCGGAACCCATTCCGGCTTTAAAAAATCGTATACATCATCATATTGATCCAATGGCCTAATTGGCATCAAATCCATTGGTATCAGAGGATGGTTGATTTTTACCGGAATATCTCTTAGCCAGCATAATTTCGTTTCTAGCGCACCTAGGTATGACATAAATTCCTCATCCAGAGGCTCGCTACTTTTTATATAGGCGTGCTTATTTTGAATTAAATTCTCCAAAGCATCTTTATCCCGCTTTATCAACAGTGAATAAAAATCACTACCACTGCCATACTCTTCCTTATCTGACCTTCTTCCGTTTTTAGAAATTTTTCCAATTTTCTCCAATAGCGCCTCATCGTCGCCTCGCAATGCTAACTGTATCATATGAACGTGAAAACGGCTCCGTAGAGGATTATTCCGCTCTTTAAGCAATTCGTCTGTTTCCAACATGGAAAATTTTTTGATAACTTCCAGATTATCAGATAACAAAGCACCAAGAAATGAAGTACCAACCTCAAATGTTTCACCCTCTCTTTCCTTACTACTAGCCAATATTAGCTGACTAGTTAAATAAAAAAATTGCTTACAAGAATCAATATCCTTTTCTATAAAATATGAAACATTTGCCTTTGTTCTAGCGTATTTTGCAAAAAAGCAAAGACCAACACCAATTGGAACCCTCTCTCTCTTATACATCAAAGAATTAAAATATAAATCTTTACTCTCCTCGCAGGCAGCCAGTAGTGCCTGAAGTTTTCTTTCTCTAGACATGATCATTTTATTCTCATTCAACCTTAATAAGGGTCATTCCCTTTCCATCGACACCAGTAACCATCTTCACAAGCCTCCCTTCAGCCATAGCCTTATTAATTACTTTTGCCGTTTCGACGGCCTGAGCATTACTCGATTGCTCTAATCTTTGAATAGCATTTTCCACCCACGACTTCGACATCTGCGTTTTCAATCCGGTTGCGGCATCAGGCCCACTTAATTTAATGGAGTTATTCGCGTTAAGTGGCTTAACCTCATTAATATATACAGTATCTCCCTTGATAAACACACCATCAAAGCAGTTTCCGCTGCCACATTTTCCTTCCAACCGCGCAAAACCGTTACGCATGAAGTAGCTTTCTGCAACAAATTCCCGCAACTCTCCCTGGACGGCATAACTCGACGTTGTATTCATCTTCGCGAGTAAACTCTCTTCATAAGAAGTGAGACGAAGTGCAATTCCCTCTTCCGTGACCTTTCGCGCACTAATGTTACCCGCAGCCGACGTTGCAACTTTTCCGGCAAGCAACACATCCAATGATTGTGCCATACGGCCGAGTGTCTGCGTCACGCGGTTACCAACGGCACTACCAAGCAGCAACTCTTCCACAGGATAGATAGGCTCTGTGTTTCCGTTACGAACAGCAAATTGCTCCAGGCGATTTTTATTCCGATACTCCACGCCGGGAACTACAGGTGCAGGAGGCTGCATGCCTAAAACATCATTCAGGGATGAGTCGGCGCGTTGACGACTGGTGGCACTAAAATACGTCTGCTCTGCATCATCCCCCTTCGCGGGTTGACCACGTACTAAAATGGTACTTCCTACATGCGGCGTGAGCATTTCTTCCGCCAACCGTTGCAACTCGAGGAAATCACGCAAGCCACCGCGCATGCCATTACTATCTTCATGCGACGATGCTTGCAACAGTGCTTGGAAATACGCCTGATTCTTTGCGTACTCTTTCTCGTCAACCCAGCCCTTGGCTGTACGCTCCAGCGCATCGGAAAATATTACTTCCGCCTTAGCCTCACACGCTTTATCGCGGCATACCTCCTTGGCTTTTTCTTTGGCCAGCTTGCCAATCAGGTCAATCTCTTTGGTATGCAATTGCCGGTTAAATACATCAACCGATCTCGCTGTATTCGTACTTTGCGTCACACTGGCCAAGGCATTTGTACCACTCTGCCCTGTTACGCCAGATGTCAATAATCCACTCAAGGCACCGCTCACCGTGGCAAACGCTTCCTGATAAGAATTGACCAGCTTGTCGCGAGCTGTCTGGTCCAAGCCAAGCCGCTTAGCCTCAGCTTCTCCCAATTCCTTGCCTATTTGCTGGCCTTGATTGCCTGCCACAACCGCGCTAGCGGATCCTACTGCGCCAGCTCCGCCGCTCGCAGCACCGCCGATCAAGCCTTGCGCGGCAGTGTGCAAGCCAACGCGATACATGCCGTTATCCCCCCATTTGGCGGCGGCATCACCTGCTTCAGCGGCCTTGGCTGCGTAAGCATCGCCGGCAACGGTGTCACCCTTGGTCCAGGCTTCCATCGCCTTTTGGGCAAAGTCCTTTTGCTCGAGTAGCGCTGCCGTCTGCTTCTCTTGTGCGAAATCGCCCACCACTTTCGCGGCATATGGAGCAGCCGTCTGAATAAACGCGGCTGTTACCGCCAACTGAGTTTCTACTTCCTTCTTATCGAAGTTGTTGGCGATCTTGCCGCTGGTATCCACACCCGTTTCCACCTGGCGGTTGAGGTCAGCCACCGTTTGCGCAGCGCTCTTGCCGGTCGCTGCAATCTGCGCAGCATCGTCGCGGATCACCAGTTGGCCTGCGCCTACACCGCTCTTGGTCACGCTGCTGTTCTTGTCGTTGCTCGCCACGGCAATCGGCGTATCGACTTTCGAACCGGCCGTTTTCATCAAGTTCACGCCACCTGGACCGGCGCCTTTGCCGTCGCCGCTGCCGGCCGACCCCATGGTGCCGCCACCGCCTATGCTGCTGGCCTTGGTCACGGCATGGTTGGCGATGTCGCTGCTGGTCAGGGTCTTCGTGTCGAGAATGCTGCTTGCGGCGCCAGCGGCAGTGGCGCTGATCACGGCCCCTTTCAGGTCGGTATTGCCGCCGACTTTGAGCTGGAAGCCGCCATCGCCGGCCTTGATGCCGCTTTGCTCCTGCACGCTGGCGTAATCGCTGTGGATCTTGCTTTGGTTGACGCTGGCGCTGAAGCTGGCGCCCATGCCCACCGTGCCGCTCACGCTCAGGCTCTGATTCTTGGCGTCGAACTTGGCGGTATCCTGCAGGCTTTCCAGTTTCAGGTCGCCGCCCACCTTGGCGACCACCTGCTCGCCGCTCGCCACCGCGCCTTTGATCGTGGTGTCACCACCGCTGTCGATTGTCAGCTGCTTGCCCGCTGTCACATAACTGTTCAGCTGCGTGGTGCCTTCGCCGTCTTCCTTGCCGCGTCCCAGACTGGCGCTGGCCGTGAAGCCGAAGGACATGCCGTTGGTGCCGATCGAGGCGCCAATGCCGGCCGCCGCGCTCATGCTCTTGCTGTCGCTGTGCTGGCTTTCGGTATCCTGCGCCGCCACCAGGTTCACCGCGTTATCGGCCTTGAGCTTGATGTCGCCCTTGGCCTTCAGGTCGCTGCCGATAACGGAGAGGTTGCTGTCCTTACCGGCGCCGGTGGCCGTGATGCTGAGGTTGTTACCCGCCGTGAGCGCGCTGCCATAGTTGGTCAGGCTGGCCGTGGTCTGCGTCTGCTTCGACTCGGAGTGGCCGGCCGTCAGGCTGATGCTCACGTTCACGCCGTTCTGCGCCACGTTGTTGGCGATATTGGCGGCCTGCATGGCGGCTGTGGCAGCGGCCAAGGCTTGCACCCGCGAGTTCTTCGTTTGCGTCGCCTTGTTCGCGGTTTGTATCGCCTGGATCGCATCCACCACCGTGCCGCCAATGGCCAGGGTCAAGCCGTCTTGCACGCGGGTCAGCTCGAACTTGCCTTTTTCCGCGTCCTTGCCAGGATCGATGGTCACGCTTTTGCCGGACAGGCTCATATCCTTGGCGGCGTTCAGGTCGCTGCCGCCCACTTTCAGGGCTTCGCCCGCCGTGATCGTCAGGTTACCGCCCGTGCTGCCGATCAGGCTGCGCGACTGGCCGCTTTGCGTGGTCGCGTCGCGCTCCTGGTCGGTGGTGGTGGTGCGCGTGCCGTAGCTGATGCCGAAGCCGCCGCCGCTCAGGAAGCCGCTTTCAGTCACCTTCTTGTGGTGCTTTTCGGTGCTGGTGCTGGTGGCCGCTGCAATGTCAACCTTGCCGGCTGCCGACAGATTGACGTCGCCTTCGCCAGCGATGGCGCTGCCACGCACGTTCAAGTCCTTGCCGGAATCGATCACAACCGTCTTGCCGCTCACGCTGCTACCTATGGCCAGGTTCACGTCGCTGAAATCGGCCGTGTCTGTTGCCTTGCCGCGGAAGGTGCTCTTCGATTCACGATGGGAAGCCGTGTCCGAAAGGTGGCGCTCCATCGCCTCATTGATATTTACGCTGCCGGTGGCCGACAGCTTGACCGCGTCTCCGCCGGAGATATTGCTGGCCGTGAGATTCAGCGTGCCTGTTTGGGTCGCGTTGCCCGCCTTTAGCTCCAGGGATTTACCGGCGGTGACATTGCTGCCGACCACCATCTGGTTTTCGTGAATCTGCTTATCGTAAACTTTGTTGCTGGCATCGTTATGCATGTCCAACTTCGTCTCATTGCTTACCGAGGCGACGTTCACGTTCCCATTTGCTGTCAGTTTGCCATCGCCGCCGAAACCGAGCTGAGTTCCGCTCAAACTCAGGTTACGGTCAGCGCTGATGTTCACATTGCCGCTGGCATTGAGCTGGCTGACGACGTGTGTGATCGAGCTTTCGTTTCTGACATATTCACCAATCTGGGATTTAAAGGTGTGCCCTGTCTGCGCCGTACCGAAATTGACGTCCTTACCAGCAGTGATAACCGCGCTACCAGCCGTGATCTGGCCACCGATATCGCTAACATTCTGGCCTGCTTTTATATTCAGCGTTCCCGCAGCGGCAATCTTCGCCTGGTCCGACAGCATGGTATAGCTGCCGCTCGCCATCGAGTTGGCATAGCTGCGGCTGGTGGTCAGCGTTTCATTCCTTACGTCGCGATCGGCCTGCAAGGTGACGTCGCCGCCGGAAATCGCGCCGCCGCGGTTCACGATATCCTGTTTTGCGATCAGTACGGTTCGTCCCTTGCCGCCATCGATCACACCGCCCTGGTTGACGATATTCTCAGAAACATTGATCTCGATGGCGTCGCCACGTACCACAGCGCCAGAGGGCTTCACCGCATCCTTATCCAGATGTGCCAGATAGACCTTGGGTACCAGCACGTTTTCGGTGCTGCCGTCCGGCAGTTCGACAGTCTGGCTCTCCATCCAGACGATATCGCTGGTCAAGCGGCTGACCTGGTCGGAGGTCAGGGCAATGCCGGGCCGCAAGTCAAACTGCTTGGCCACGCTGATGCCGCTGGTTAGCAAATCCTTGTAACGGCTATCGTCGCCGCCACTGCCTTGCAGGCTACGGCCTGCTTGCACCAGCTGCTCGCGCACCATGCGCTGTTCGTAAAAACCATCGCCCAGGCGCTTCTGCGTAATGGCGTGGTCATTACCGATTTCTTTCAGCAGATAATCGCTGCTGATCCAATTGCCGTGATTCGCAAACTGCGGACGGGTTTCGAACAGCACATTGCCGCTGGCATCGGGATTACGCTTGAACAGCCCGCCAGGAGCGATCTTGACCGCATTGCCCTGCTGGCTCTCACCCCGAACCGCACCGGCGGCGTTGGCTACGCTGTTCCCAGCGCGGGCCTGGATATCGCCCAAGGCTACATTGGCTGCCACGCCTTCCGCTGTACGGCCATCGGCGCCCATACGGTTCACATAGCCACTGTGCGAGGCCGGTCCGGCGGTATTGGCGCCGTTCTTGACGCCGCTGCCATCGACATCACTAGCGAAGCCGGTATGGCCAGCCGTGCCGCTGCCGTTTGCATTGCCGCCAGTCTGACTCTGGTTCTGGATGCCACTGCTCCCGGCATTGGAAAGCGTACGCAGCATATTGGCAATACCGCTGCCGAAAGCGTTACCGCGGCCGCTGGCATTGTTCACGGTGCCGCTGCCATTTGCCTGGCCGCCAGCAGCCGAACCGCCATTCGCGCCGCTGGCTCCAGCGTTGGCCGCGGCGGACGATGCGCCTGTAGCGCCGCTACCGATTACCTTGATGGAGTCCAGGAGATTGCCGGTAGTCCCCGCGCCGACATCGACGTTGGTGAAGTTGCGCGCATTGATGGTGACGCTCTTGCCCTTAATGGTTGCGCCGATCTTGGCGTATTCTTCGCTGTAGGCACGTTCTTCCATAACCCCCGTGGATCCATCACCCGTACGGTAGGTACCATCGAATTTATGCTCCCGTTTTAAGGTGACACTCTCGTTATACACGCCATTCGCAGCCGTCGTAACCAAGTCTCCAGCGATCAAAATCTCCGCATATCGATTGTTGACAGCGCTTGCCGACAGATTGGCGCTACCGCCGGCGACTATACGCGCGGCGGGGCCAGAACCAGGTAGCAGCCGATCCTCCTCAGCCGTATGGTGGGCATACCGGGTTCGCTCAAGCTTGCCCTTTTCAGGGATAAGGGCAAGCACCCTGTCCCGCTGAATGGTGGTGGCGGGATCCAGATAATCGGGCTGGGTCACCAGCCGTACACAGTTGCTGGTGCAATTGCCATACTGATTGGAGAAATCAAGCGTCGTACCACCCCAATTTGTTACCGTACCGGTATGTTGCGTTGCCCCCTCAGCTGGCCCTCCCTGATCGGGATTCAACTGGTTATCGCTCCGCCAGATATAGTACATTTCCTGTTCGCCATCGCTCAGATTGATCCGTCTGCGCTGCCCATACGAGCTACGCAGGCCGCTCCTGGCTGCGAAAAAGGCGGAATCGTTGGCTTGTGTCTTAAATCTGACCCGTCCCACCAGATTGCCATCTGGAGTCACAAATTTCTCTTCTTCCAGGATGGAAGCGGGGTTGATGTAGTAAACCTCATACGGCGCGTAATTGGACGAACTGGCTTCAAACCGTTCATGGTTATCGCCGTGCTGATACCAGCTCGGCAAATGCATTTCCCGCGTTTCATCAACCGTCTTGACACGCTCGACCTGCACGTTGTGGCGAACGTTCTCAATCGTACCAGCCGTGATATTCAGGTCGCGGCCCGCCTCAATCGTGGAGGAGTCATTGTTGACCAGCGCAGTCGAGCCGCCATTGCCGTCGATTTTGAGATTGCCCGAACTGTATAGGGTCGCCGTATCAGTATTGTTCAGCGTACCGGTCACGCCGAGCGCCAGGTCATTGGTCGCGCCGATCAGGGCGGCGTTGCCGGTATTGTTCAGGTTTTGCACTGTCACCTTCACCGTGCCGCCGACAATGCCACCGGTATTGTCCAAGGTGGCGCCGCTGTTCAGTTCCAGCTTACCCTGGCCATTAATCTCACCCGCATTGCCGATATTGCCCTTGGCGTTCAGCACCAGATCCTGCGCCTGGATGCTCGCGCCAGCCTGGTTCGTCACCTGGTTGCCGGACAGGCTCAGCTTGCCCGCCGCCTCGAAGGTCGCGGTATTGGTGATATTGCCCGTCACCGTCAGGCTCAGGTCGCGGTTGGAGTGGAAGCGCTGCGAGCCGCTGGTCTGTGTGTAGTCGCCGTCCATGCTCAGTGCCAGGTCGCGGCCACCGAACATCTCGCCGGCATTTTGCACCGTATGGGTGCTCACGCTCAGGTCGCGGTCGGTGGCGATGCGGCCATCCTGGTTGTTGAGCTGCTGGCTGGTCAATGTCAGGTCGGCGCCGGAGCCGGTGGCCGTGCCCAGCTGGCCGCCGGCGTTGTTGACATTGCGCGCTTCGATCACGGCTTTGCCGCCAGCGAAGACCTGGCCGCTATTGGTGAAGGTCGCGTTGGCCTGCTTGAGGCTCAGCGTGCCGCCGCTATTGATCTTGCCCTTGTTGTCAAGTTTCTCGGTGAGCAGCAGGTCGAGGTCTTTGCCGGCGGCAATGCTGCCGGCGGCCTGGTTGTCCAGGCTCTTGCCATCGAGGATCAGCTTGCCGTTCGCGGCGATGGCGCCATTGCTGCTGATCGCTCCCTTGCTCGTCAATGTGGTGTCGCCCGTGCCCACATTGCTGATGCGCCCCGTGCCGTTGTCGATGGCTTCGGCGCCGATGGTCAGGGTACTGGCCGTGTCCAGGGTTTCGATCACGCCACCCGCGTTGGCCAGGGCGCCGCTCACGCTGAGCTGCAAGTCCTTACCGGCCTGCAGCGTGCCCTTGCTGTTGTCGAGGACGCCGCTGACCGTGTACACGCCCTTGCCATCGGCCAGCACCGAACCGCCCTGGTTGCTGAAGGCGCCCGTCAGCGTGATGTCGGCGCCCGAACCCTTGACCGTCGAAATCTTGCCGCCGTTATTGTTGATACTGGCGACAATCAGGGTCGCTTCGCCGCCCGAGGCGATTTGGCCGCTATTGCTGAAGCTGGCGCCAGCCTGGTTGAAGTTGAGTTTGCCGTTGCTGTCGATCTTGCCCTGGTTTTCCAGTTGCTGGCCGACCAGCAATTCCAGGTCGCGCCCGGCGCCGATGCTGCCGCCGGCCTGGTTGCGCAAGCTTTGCGCCGTGAGGATCAACTGACCGTTGCCGGCGATCTGGCCGCTACTGCTGATCTCACCCTGGCTGGAGACGCTGGTGTCGCCGCTGCCTGCATTGACGATGCGCCCGCTGCCATTGGCGATCTGTACGGCGCGCAAGTCGAGGCGGGCAGCCGCGCCGGCCGCTTCGAGGGTGCCGCCATGGTTGCTCAAGGTGGATGCCACCGCCACGTCAAGGTCGCGCCCCGCGTGGATGGTGCCGCCGCTGTTATCCAGGCCGCTGCCGCTGTCGAGGCTGGCGCGGCCATCGGCCACGACCTTGCCGCCCCGGTTGCTCACGCTCTGGCCGCGCAGCACGATGTCGGCGCCACTGTTGTTGACGGTGGCGATCTGGCCGCCATCGTTGTTCACAGTGTTGGCGATGACAGTCGCTTGCGCGGCCGAGATCAGCTTGCCGCTATTGCTGAAGCTGGCGCCGGCCTGGTTGAAGTTCAGCGTGCCGCCGCTGCTGATGGCGCCGCCCAGATTGTCGAGCTGCTGGCGCACGGCCAGTTCCAGCGCGCCGCCGGCGGAAATCATGCCCGGCGCGGCGTTCTGCAAACTGGCGGCGCCGATCTGCAAGCTGCCGTTGCCGGCGATGGCGCCGCTGTTGTTCAAGCTGGTTTGGGCGTCGAGGCTGGTATGCCCGCTGCCGGCGTTGACGATGCGGCCGCCCGCATTGACGATGGCCTGGCCCTGCACCGTCAGTGTGGCGGCGCCGCCGGCGATCTCGATCAGGCCGGCGTTATTGCTCAGCGTTGCGCCTGCGCTGGCAGTCAGCGCGCCTTGCGCCTGCAGCTTGCCCGTGTTGTTGTTGAGGTTGCCGCTGGCGCTCACATTGGCGTTGCCGTCAGCCAGGATATTGCCGCCCTGATTGCTGAGCGAACCGGTGTCGAGCACGATATGGGCGCCGCCGCCTTTGAGCGTGGCGATCTGGCCGCCATCGTTGCTGACGTCGGCCGCATGCAGCAGCACCGGTCCGCGCGCGCTCATATTGCCGCTGTTGCGGACGCCCGCTGCGGCCTGGTCCAGGCGCAACTGGCCGCCACTGCTGATGGCGCCCGCGTTATCGAGCTTCTGGCTGATGCCGAGTTCGACATCGCCAACACCGCTCAACACGCCCGCCGCCTGTTGCTGCAGCGTCTGCGCCTGCACCGAGAGCTGGCCGTTGCCCGCGATCAGGCCATTGCTGCGCACATAGTCCTGCGCGCTGATGCTGGTGTCGCCCGTGCCCACATTGACGATGCGGCCCGTGCCGTTGTCGATGGCCTGGGCTTGCAGTACCAGGGTATTCACCGCGTCGCTGCTTTCGATGACGCCGCCTATATTCGACAGCAGGCCGCCGCTGCTGATGCGCAAGCCATGCATCGCTTGCAGCGTGCCTTGGCTATTGTCGAGCGCACCGGCCACCGTCAGGCTGGCGCCGCCGTCGGCCAGAATCTGGCCATTGCGGTTGACGATGCTGGCCGCGTTGAGCGCAATGGCCGAGCCGGAATCCCTGAGCGTCACGATCTTGCCGCCGCTATTGTCGAGCGCCGCCGCGGCCAGGGTCGCCTTGGCGCCGGAAACGATCTGGCCGCTGTTGCCGACGCCGGCGCCGGCCGCGCTCAGCGTGAAGCCGCCGCCGCTGGTGATCAGGCCGGCATTGAGCATGGCTTCGCGCACCGTCATCTCCATTCCCGTCGCCGCGCTGATGCTGCCGCCGCTGCGGTTATCGAGCTTGCCAGCCGCCAGGGCGAGCGCGCCATTGCCGCCGATCAGGCCGCTATTGACCAAGCTCTGCTCGGCGCTCACCTTGCTGTCGCCGCTGCCGACGTTGACGATACGCCCGTCCAGGCTTTCCAGCGCGCCGGCCTGCAACTGCAGCGTGCTGGCTGCGCCTGTCGCTTCCATCACGCCGGCATTGTTGACGACGGCCCCGGCCGCCGTCAGTTTCAGGTCGCGCACCGCCTGCAGCAGCCCCTGGCTATTCTCCATGCCGCCGGACAGCGCCAGCGTGGCGCTGCCATCGGCCACGATCGAACCTTTGCGGTTGCTCAGCTCCTGGGCTTGCAGGCTGACGTCGGCGCCGCTGTTTTTGGCGGTGGCGATCTGGCCACCGTCGTTGACGAGGCGGTCGACGCGCATGGCCAGCGCGCCATCGGCCACGATCTGGCCGCCGTTGCTCACGCTCGCCGCCGGCCCGCTCAGCGTCAGCGTGGACTTGCTGTTGACCGTGCCGGCATTGTCCATGCGTTGGCCGATGGCCAGTTCCATCTTGCCGGCCGACGCCAGGATGGCGCCCATCTTATTGTCCAGCGCAGCGGCCGCCACCTGCAAGCTGCCATTGCCCGTCACCATGCCGCTGTTCAGCAGCTGCTCTTGCGCGCTGACGCTGGCCGCGCCGCTGCCGACGTTGACGATGCGCCCCGTCTCGTTGGTGATCGAGCGCGCCTTCACGTCCAGCGCGGCGCCGGCGCCGGCCGCTTCGATCACGCCCGCCTTGTTGCCCAGCGCGCCGCCCGCCGTCAGCGCCACGCCGCTGATGCCCTGCATGGCGCCGTTCTCGTTCTGCACCGCACCCGTGAAGCTGGCGCCGAGCTGGCCATCGGCCAGGATCTTGCCTTGGCGGTTGCTCAGGCTTTCGCCGCCCAGCAGCAGGTCGGCGCCGCCGCCCTTGGCACTGGCGATCAGGCCGCCATCATTGTTCAGGTGGCGACCATCGAGCTGCACCTTGCCGGCGGCGCTGATCTGGCCGCTGTTATTCAGGGTCACGCCCGCTTCGGCCATGCTCAGGCTGGCCTGGGTATTGATCAAGCCAGCATTGTCGAGCTGGCCATGCACGCTGAGCCGCATGGCGCCGTCGGCAGCGATGGTCGCGCCCTGCTCGTTGCGTGCCGTTTGCGCGCCCACTTCCAGCTGGCCCTTGCTGGCGATCAGGCCGGCATTGTGCAAATCGGCCTCGGCCACCACCCGGCTGGCGCCTTGGCCCAGGCTAACGATGCGGCCGGCCGCGTTCTCCAGCGACTGCGCCTGCACCTCGATCTTGCCGCTGGCGCCCAAGGCTTCCAGCACGCCGGCGCTGTTGTCGAGCTTGCCGGCGGCCGCCACTTGCAAGTCCTGGCCGGCCTGGATCACGCCCTTGCTATTGTCGAGGTCACTTCCGATCTTCAGCCTGGCGCTGCGGTCGGTGAAGATGGCGCCGCCCTGGTTGCTCAGGTTCTGCGCGCTGAGCAGCATATCGGCCTTGGAATCCTTGACGGTGGCGATCTGGCCACCCCGGTTGTCGAGGTGGGCCGCGCTGATGGCCGCGTCGCCGGCCGCCACGATGCTGCCGCGGTTGACGACATCGGCGCTGGCCTGGCCCAGCGTCAGGCGGGCGCCGCTGCTGATGGCGCCGGCGTTGTCCAGCTTGACGGTCGCAGTCAGCGCCAGCGCCTGGCTCGAACTGATCTGGCCGGCCACGCTGTTCACGACGGTGGCGGCGCTCACGCTCAGATCGTTTTTGGCGCCGATCAAACCACCGTTGATGATCTCCTTGTCGGCCCCGACCACGCTATTGCCAGTGCCCAGATTGACGATGCGGCCCTTGTCGTTGCCGATGCTGCCGGAGTGCACGGCCAGGGAGGCACTCTGGCCAAGCGCTTCCACCGCGCCGTCCTGGTTGTCGAGCCGCTCGCCCACCTTGAGCTGCACACCATCCTGGGCCTGGATCACGCCCTTCCGATTGATGGCCGCGCCCGCCACATTGAAGCCGAGGCCACCCGCACTGGTGATCTGGCCGCCGATATTGCTCAGGCCAGACACCTTGGCGCTCAACCAGCGGCCGGCGCCGGTGACCGCCAGCGCCGCGCCGTCGTTGCTCAGGTAATCAATTTCGAAGCGCGCGCCGCCCTCGGCCACAATGCGGCCATGATTCAGCAGACTGGCCCCCGCAGCGTGATAATTGAGCATGCCGACGCTGCTGATGGAGCCGGCATTGTCGAGCAGATGGGAAATCTCGAGTTGCAACGCCCCCTGGGTGGAAACCACGCCCAGTTGCTGGTTGTTAAAGCGCATGCCGGTCATCGATAACTGGCCGTTCACGCCGATGGTGCCGTTGTTGACGATCTCCGTGCGACCCAGAATGCTGCTATCGCCGGTGCCGACATTGAGGATGCGGCCGCTGCGGTTCGTCACGACTTCGGCACTGAGCTGAAGGCCGCTATCCTTACCGCCCACTTCCAGCTGGCCACCGTCATTATTTACGCGGCCGCCAGCCATCAGCGCCATATCGCCCACGCTGCGGATTTGTCCGGCCGCGTTCTCCAGATTATTCTTCAAGTCGAGGCTGGCCTTGCCCTGGGCCTGGATCAGGCCAGCGCGGTTCTGCAGCTCGTCCGCATGCAACTGGATGCTGCCCGTGCCGCCATCGGCCGTGGCCAGACGGCCGGCCGTGTTGTCCACGCGTCCCGCTTCAACCCGGATGTCGCCCTGGGCCAGGAACGTATTGCCGTTGCGCAGCTCGGCGCTGCTCCCCTGGAAGCCCAGCTTGCCACCGCTGGCGATATTGCCGCTGTTATCGAGCTTGCGGCCGACGGCCAGTGCCATATCCTGGGCCGACGTCATGCTGGCGTCGGTGGCGTTGATCACCGTTTGCGCCGTCGCCGCCAGCTTGCCGTTGACGGCGATCTGGCCGCCGTTGTCGAGCGCGCCCTGGCTGAACAGACTGCTCTCGCCCGTACCGCTGTTCAGGATCTGGCCACTCTGGTTGAGAATGGCCGCCGCTTCCAGTTTCAGGCTGCTGCCCGTCCCCAGCGCTTCCAGGCGGCCGCTGTGATTGTCGAAACTGCCGCTGGCTTTGAGCTGCATGTCTTGGCCAGACTGGATGTGGCCGGTGGCATTGTCCAACATGCCGTCGGCATGGATGCGGACCGTGGCCGCCGCCACCAGCTTGCCGGTCTGGTTGCCGAGCGCAGCACTGTCGATGCTCAAGTCCTTGCCGGCCGAGATCGCACCACCGGCATTCTGCAATTCCGCCGTGCGCAGAGTGGCCGAACCGGCCACGGTCACGCTACCGTCCTCCAGACTAGCCGTACCGCTCTTGATCCGCAAATCGCCCAGCACATTCAGCTTGCCGGTCTTGCTGCTCAGGGTGCCGGCGGCCAGATCGAGATTACCGGCGCTTTCGAACATCCCCTTGTCATTATTGAGCTGGCCGGCCACCGACAATTGTCCAGCGCCGGTGCCGGTCTGGCGGATCACACCCTGGGCGTTGCTCAAGCTTTGCTCGGCCGTCAGCGCCAGCTGTCCAGCCTGCAGCAAGCCCTGGCCATTCAGCATGCTGCCCAGCTGGGCATCGAACAGGCCACCGGCCAGCAGCTTGCCCTCCTCATTGCTAAACTGCTGGCTGCGGATGGTGACGCCGCGCAGCACGCTAAGCATGCCTTTGCGGTTGCTGAAGTCGCGTCCCCTGGCACTGAGCGAATTTAGTACCAGCTTGCCGCCGGCATTATCCAGATTACCGGTGTCGAGATTAACCTCGCCGCCGGCGGTAATGGTGCCGCCATCGTTGTTCAGCGCCTGGGCCACGCGGATCACGCCGCTGGGCAAAGGCGGCGGCACAGGCTTGCCGTTGCCGCCATCCTGGCCGGCACCGGTGCCGGGCGTGGGGCCGGTTCCCGTGCCTGTGCCGTTGCTGCCGTTGTTGCCGTTGTTGCCGGAATTGGCGCTGCCGTTGTTACTATTGTTGTTGCTGCCCGTTTCCCCACTGGAGCCGGTGCCGCCGGTGTTGCCCGTGCCATTACCCGTGCCGGCATTGCCGCTCGCGCCATCAGCCACGGGCATGCCCAGCATGCCGGCATTGCGGTTGTCGAGGGAGGCCGACTTGATGTCCAGGCCCGTCGCCCCGGTCTGGACGATCTTGCCCTGCGCATTCAGCAGTGCGCCGCCGCTACTCAGCTCCAGGCGCTGCGCCTGCACGCTGCCCTGGCGGTTATCGATCTCGCCTTGCACCTCGATTCGCGCCTGGGCCGCGCTGTTGATCTTGCCGCTGTTCACCAGTGCGCCGGTCTTCAGCTGCAAGCCCGCATCGCCGCTGATAGTGCCGCTGTTGCCGAGCGTGTTGGCCGCAAGCTGCGCCTGCTGGGTCGCCAGCAGTTTGCCGCTATTCTCCAACCGGCCCTCGCTGGTCACCACCAGATCGCCGGCCGCCGCGCCGATCTCGCCGGCATTGCGCACCCCCACCCCTTTTTCGGTACCCACCAGGAAAATCTTATTGGCGTACATGCCGCCCAGCTGCGCCACGTCGACCGCATAGCCCGGCGCGGCGCCCTCGCCCGCCTGGGCCAATGCCGCGCCCCCCGCCTCTTTCACCTGATTCGCGCCGGTCGTCACCTGCAATTGCTGTGCCCACAGACGGCCGTTCAGCGCCACGGCGCGCGCGATCAGGGCCGTGTAGTCGGTGCGGCTGGCGTCGAGGCCCGCGCCATCGATGCTGATCAGGCCGCGTTGCACCGAGTAGCCATCGAGCCGTCCGTCATTGACGATGGGCGCGCCGGTGGTCAGCGTGGCGCGGCTGACGTTGATAAAGCCGCCGCCATTGACCGCGATACCGGCCGGGTTAGCCACCACCACCTCGGCGCGCGGCCCCGCCACTTCGAGGAAGCCGCGGATCTGGCTGGCATTGTTCGAATTAACCTCGTTCAGGATCACGCGCGCACTGCCCTCCGCCATCCATGGGTTGGCCTGGACCCAGCCGCCGATCTGCGACTGCACGTTGACGCGCGAGTTATTCAGCACCGCCCCGCTGCTCGGCACGTCGAACTGCACATAGCTGTTGCGCGACACGCCGGCCGCGCTTGGGGTCTGCACATTCACCTGCAATACCCCGTTCGCCGTATTCAGCACCGTGGCGCGCTGCTGCCCCGGCGCGCGCGGATCGGCAATGATCTGCGCCATGGCCGATCCGCACAACAGCACGCCAAAGGCCGCCAGCAGCGACAGTCCCAGGCTGCGCAAGGCCGGCCATGGCCAGGCCTCCAGCGCCAGCTCGCCGGCCGGCGTGCCTTCGCCCGGACTCTTGCCATGGCTGCGCGTAAGTTCATGCACCACCATGAACTGACCACGGTGTTTGTTGAAGATGAGGCGGTAACGAAGCTTATTCATGGCAATTCTCAGAACTCGTAATTCAGGTTGATGCCGCCGGTGACGGCGGCGGTGCGGTAGTGTTCGGGTTTGGCAATCGGGGCGCCGGCGAACAGGTCGTACTGCAGACCGTGGAACTGGCCGCGCCAGCCGATGGCGCCGCCGCCCAGGCGGGTGCCCAGCAGTTGCGGTGCGCTGCGGCCCGACACGCTGCCGTAGTCCAGGGCCAGATAGAGCTGCTGCGCGCCCGGCAGGCTCCACACCAGGTCATTGCGGCTCAGCCAGCCGCGTTCGGCCATCAGGCTCGACTCGCCGTCGAAACCGCGCACCGTGTAGCGGCCACCGATGGCGAAGCGGTCCTGCGGAATCAGGGGCGTGCGCTCGCGCTGGGCACGCCAAGCGCTTTGCAGCTGCAACTGTTTGCTCAGCGGAATAGCCAGCGTCAGCTCGGCATTCAGGATGGTGGGCCGGGAAGTGCCATCGCCGAACAATTCTTCCGGCGCGGGCAAGCTGCCGAAGGCGCTGCTGCCCTTCTTGTAGCTCAGGCTGGCGTCCAGCGTGGCCTGGCCGAGGAATTCCTTGTGCGCGATACCGAGGATGAAGCCGCCCATGCGGCGGCGCTGCACCTCGACTTCGGTGTCATCGATGAAATTGCGGCTGCGCTTCTGGTAGGCGCGCAGCGAGAGCGTGGTCTTGCGCACGGCATCGCGGTAGACCAGGCGCGCGGCCTTGAATTCGGCATTGACGCTGGTGCCGCTGTAGATATAGTCCTGGTTGGCGCCCGCCACCGTCTGGTGGTAGCGGTAGTCGCTGAACTGCTGGGAAAACAACCAGTAGCCATAAGGCAGGGAGTAGTTGAGCGCGGTGCTGCGCGTGCCATGGTCGGTGGCCGGCCCGGACCCAGGCAGATGGCGGTTGGCCGAGATGGTCAGCAAATCCTGCCAGCCCAACAGATTGTCGAGCGCGATGGACAGCCCGCCCTGGCGCTTGCCGGTGGACTCGCTGCCGCTGTCGTCCAGCGAGAAGGATAGGCGCCAGGGCGCCGCCTGGCGCCATTTCACCAGCAGATCGCTTTCGCCCGGCGCTTCGCCCGGCACGATCTCGATGTCGGCCTCGGCGCTCGGCACGCGCTTGAAGTTTTCCAGTGCTTGCTCGACGTCGCGCAGATTCAGCAGATCACCGGGCCGGACGGGAATGGCGCTGCGCCAGGAGGTGCGCGCGGCCGGATCGGCGAAGCGGATGGCGCGGATGCGGCCCGGCACCAGCTGCAGCACCAGCGTGCCGCTGCGCAAATCCTGGGGCGCGGCCAGCACGCGCGTCGTGACCCAGCCCTTGGCCACCAGCGCGTCCTGAATCCGCGCCAGCAGCACATTCACGCCGGCGCTGCCCAGGCAGCGCCCCAAGGCCTCGTCCCCGGCCTTCAGCGCCCAGGCGAACTGGCTGGCCTGCTCGCCTTGCAGCTGGATATCGCGAATGGGAAAGCATGGCGACTCGTCGGCTGGATAGCTGGTGGCGCTGGCGGTGGACGGCGCCTGCAAGCGCACATCGGGACGCTGCTCGGCCTGTTCGGCCTGGACCCGTTCGCGCTGCTGCTGGCGCTGCAACTGCTGGGTTGCGATGCCGGCGGCATCCTGGGCATGGACGGCTGGAACAAAAACACTGCACAGCATGGCAGCCGTACTGTACAGCTTGAGACGGTATTGCATTATTGCCTTGAGGAACTATTAATCCAATTAATTCTAATTGAATTATTTCCACATGGAAATTTTAGTTGGAAAAACGATTATCCATGTTAATTTCCCTCTAAAACTCGAAGCAATTGTGACAATTAGATAGTTTTAATTTGAAAGTTATAAAGAAAAACCGCCTCGCAAAGGAGGCGGTTTTATTGATGCGGTATTAACTCTTTTAATGCGCGGCCACCCGGTTGCCGGTTTGGCCCGCATGGAAGGGAATTGGATTCAGGCGGTCCAGGCGGCCGCTGAGCGCGGTCAGACCGAAAGCGCCGAGCACCACGATGGCGCCGATCCAGCCGGTGTGCAGCAAGCCCAGTTTCTCGACGATATGACCGCCACCCCAGGCGCCGCCGGCAATACCCAGATTAAACGCCGCAATATTCAAGCCGGACGCCACATCCACGGCGCGCGGCGTGAAGTGCTCAGCCTGGTGCACCACATACACTTGCAAACCCGCCACATTGCCGAAGGCGAAAATACCCCAGACCAGCACGGTGGCCAGCATCAGCCAGGCATGCGGCGCGGTGAAGCTCAGCACCACCAGCACGGCGGCCAGGCCGAGGAAAACCAGCTTCAGCGCGCCCACCGGGCCGCGGCGGTCGGCCAGCTTGCCGCCCCAGATATTGCCGAACGCGACCGACACGCCATACACCAGCATCACCAGGCTCACCGAACCGGCGCTGAAGCCCGAGACTTCCTGCAGGATCGGCGCCAGGAAGGTGAAGGCGGTGAACGAGCCGCCATAGCCAAGCGCCGTCATGGCGTACACCAGCAGCAGGCGCGGCTGGCCCAGCACCTTCAGCTGCTGCAGCAGCGAGGCCGGTTTGTTGTGCTGGATATTCTGCGGCACGAAGAACAGGCTGCCGAGGAAGGCGATCAGGCCCAGCGCCGAGACGGCGAGGAAGGTTTCGCGCCAGCCGAAGTTTTGACCGATGAAGGTTCCCAGCGGCACGCCCGTCACCAGGGCCACGGTCAGGCCGGTAAACATGATGGCGATCGCGCTGGCCGCCTTTTCCTTCGGCACCAGCGAGGTGGCGATGGTCGAGCCGATCGAGAAGAAGACGCCGTGCGCCAGGCCGGTCAGGATGCGCGCCACGATCAGGGTGGCGTAGCCGGGCGCCTGCCAGGCCAGCAGATTGCCGGCGGTAAACAGCACCATCAGCGAGAGCAACAGCAGCTTGCGCGGCAGTTTGCCGGTGAGCGCGGTCAGCACCGGCGCGCCGACCGCCACGCCCATGGCGTACAGGCTGACCAGCATGCCGGCCGAGGGCAGATCGACGCCCAGGTCGGCGGCGATGGTGGGCAGCAGCCCGACAATCACGAACTCGGTGGTTCCGATGGCGAAAGCGCCGATGGTCAGCGCCAATAAAGCGAGAGGCATGGCATACACTCCTGTAAAGTTGATGCCACGCAGTATCCCGGCTTTCTTTAGATAGAAAAAGCCGTTGAAAAACAGAAGATATTTGATTCACAGTCAAGAATATGAATGCAGAGCTCCTCACCCTCCTCGTCAGCCGCGAAATGCCTTATGGAAAATACAAGGGTTTTCTACTGGCCGACCTGCCCGGCCACTACCTGGGCTGGTTCGCGCGCGAGGGCTTTCCCAAGGGCGAGCTGGGCACCCTGCTGGCCCTGATGTATGAACTCGATCACAACGCCCTGCGCCAGCTGCTCGACCCGCTGCGCAGCAAGCCGCGCCGCTCGCCCATCGGCGTGAAGTAAGGCGCTCAGAAGCTGCTGCGCCAGGTCAAGAACAGCGCGCGCGGACTGCCGAGGAAGTAGCGGCCCGTCGTCAGGGGATTGGAATTGGCGAGTTCCGAACCAAGGCCGCCCAGATAGCGCTTGTTCAGCAGATTATCGGCGTTCAGCAGCAGCTCGCAGCGGCGGCAGCCGCCGCCCCACTCCCCGCCCGGACGGTAGGACAGCGCCAGCCCCACCAGCGTATAGGCCGGCATGTATTCGCGCGGATACGCCGCCGGGCCGCCCGCGATCACCGTATTCGGCACCTCGCCATAGGTGCCGGCCGCCGTGCCGGCGTAACTGGCGTTCACGCTCAGGCGCCAGGCGCGCCGCGGCTTCCACGTGATCTCGGCAAAACCGGTGCGGCGGCGCGCGCCCAGCACGGGATCGCCGGCGCGGATGCCTTCGGCCGGCGTGTCCTCGGCATAGCGGGCGCGGTTGACGGTGTAGTTCAGCAGCAGTTCCACCTGGCGCCAGTTGGCCTGGGCGCTCAACTCCAGGCCGCGCGAGCGGATGCCGCCCTGGTTGGAAAACGTCGTGGTGGCGTCGCGCGAAAAAATATCGGCGTCGGGCTTGCCGTTCTGGATCGAGATGCGGTCGCGGTAATCGATGGCATAGGCGGTGAGGCCAAAGCCGTAGGCGCCGCGCAACCAGCGCAAACCCGCGTCGCTGTTCACCGAGGTCTCGGGCTGGATGCCGCGTTTGGCGCTGATGGCGGCCGTGCCTTCGAACACGCTGTCCGGGATGGCGCTGAAATTGCGCGCGCGGCTGGCGAACAGCTCCCAGCCGCCATCGGCGCGGTATAGGGCCGAGAACTTCGGCAGCAGGCCCGAGGCGGCGCCCAGCGAGCGCGTTCCGTAAAACTCCACCGGCGAAGCATAGCTTTCGCGCGAGCGCTGCCAGGTGGCGCCGGCGCTCAATTGCAGGCGGCGCGAGAACAGTTCCAGGCGGTCCTGGGCATAGGCCATCACGGTGTTCACCAGATAGCGGCGGTCGTGCGTCACTGAATACGGGCCGCGCGCGGCGTCGAAATCGCCATTGCGCAGCGGGTCGCTGACCGCGTACCAGTTGCGCGACTTGCTGCGGTCGATGTGTTCGTACCAGGCGCCCACGCGCAGTTGCTGATGCTCGCCCAGCGCCATCGACCACTCCGTCAGCACGCCCTGACGGCGGATGCGGTAATCGCTGCGGCGCGTGGTGGCCAGGCGTGCGCCCCATTGTGTCGGCGGATTCATGGCAAAGGCGGCCGCCGCTGGACAGCCCAGCGCCTTCAGCGTCGCGGCACTGGCGCCGGCCGGAAATTCGGCACGCGGCAAAGGCTGCAGGCTGCCGTCGGCATTGCGCCGGTATTGTCCGGCGAAGCATTCCTGTGCGCTGGCCACCGGCGCGCCGCCGGGCGGTACGACGCTGTAGGCCTGACCATCGGCGGGCGCCTGCTGGTAGGGCACGTAGAACCAGCCGTAGCCGTCCTGCGTGTGCAGATAGGGTTTCAGCACCAGTTGCGCGCCGCTGCCGAAGCGCTGCGTCCAGTCGATGTGGGCCAGGATGTCGCGGCTGTTGATGCCGTGGGTGCCGCGGTGGTTCTGGTCCTGGGCCGGGTCGCCCGTCCAGCGGTCGTTCAAGCCATCGCTGCCGGGATCGCCCTCGAACGTGGCCTTGTAGAACGGCGCCGAGATGGCGCGCAAAGCCACCGGCTCGTAATCGTTATCGGCAAAGCGGTTATAGCTGAGCGTGGCGCGCAGGCTGGAGCCGCCGCCCAGATCCTGCAGCAGGCGCAGATCGGCATGCCAGCGCAAATTGCGCCCGCTATGCTGGCCCGGCCAGGTGCGCTGGAAGCTGCGGCTGATGTCGGCATAGGCGCTCAGGCCCGAAGCCGACTGGCCGCTGTCGAAGCGCAGGAAAGCGCGCCGGTAACCGACGCTGCCGCCCGACAGCTCGCCATACACCGCCCGCGTCAAGGCCGGATCGCGCGTGCGGAAATCGATATAGCCGCCCAGCGCCTGGTTCGACGGCGTGCCCAGGTCGCCGGCCGTGGGCGAGACTTCGATGCTGTCCAGGTTGGCGCTTTCCAGCAAGCGGTGCGGCATGGCGCCGCCGTTCGACAAGGTCGACCCGTTCGGGATGCCGTCCACCGAGATGCCGATCTGCTCCTTGTTCAAACCGCGCAAGGTCAGGCGCATGGAATAGCTGCCGGTGATGGCGTCGCCCGAACTGGTCTGCATGCCCGGCACCCTGGCCAACTGCTTGAATGGATCGAGGCCGGGCGGCTGGCGTGCCAGCACGTCGGCTTCCAGCACGCTGCTGGAACGCGCGCTGCCCGCGCCCAAGGCCGGCGCGCTGATGCGCACCACCGGCATCGTCGTATCCGCGCCCTGCTGCTGGGCCAACGCCCACGCCGACGCCACCAAGCCCAGCCCGGCCAGCAGCCACGATCCCAAGCGGCCCATGCCCCCTCCCGAAAAGAAAGCCAGCTCAAGCATTATGCCCCCGCCCCGATGCTTTGCGTTACACTTTCCAGCGATCACCCTCTGTTCCGCCACACCACTACCCACCCGCCATGCCGCTTTGCGCCAAATCAAACAATGTCCCACCCTGGTGCCTGACACCAGGGTGGGACATTGTTTGCGCTAGATCAAAGCGCTGGGGGGCGGCGGCGCTGCTGGGGACGCTGCTGCTGGCGTCCGCGGCGCGGGCCGAGGAGCGCCGCGAGATGGTGTTTGTCGCGGCGACCAACCATACGATGCCGCTGGCGAGTTTTGCCGATGGCAAACTGAGCGGCGGCCTGCTCAAGGAGCTGGGCGAGGCGATCGCGCAGCGCGCCGGGCGCCAGGCGCGCTTTGTCAGCGTGCCGCCGCGGCGCGTCGCCAGTACCTTGGCCGAGGGCAGCGCCGACGCGGTCTGCTATGTGCTGCCGGAATGGCTCGATGGCAATTTCAACTGGAGCGTGCCGCTGATTCCCGATGCCGGGGTGGTGGTGGCGCGTGCCGACGCGGCCCTTCTCAAGCAGCTGTCGCAGCTCGCGGATCGGCCGCTGGGCACTGTGGCGGGCTACCATTACGCCGCCCTCAGCACGACGCTGGGGCCGCGCTTCCGGCGCGACGATGCGCCGTCGATGGAGCACAATATCCGCAAGCTCTTGCTGGGCCGCATGCAATATGCGGTGCTGGAAAAAACCACCTTCGCCTACCTGCAGCGTAAGCAGCCGGGACTGGGCCTGCGCGCCGATCTGGAATTCGATCCGTTCAAGGCGCAATGCGCGTTTTCACTGCGTTCCCACATCGACATCGCCGAGGCCGACCGCGCCATCGCCAGTCTGCTGCAGGACGGCAGCATCGAGCGCGTGCTGTCGCATTACCGCTGAAGCGGCACCGCGCCGCTTATTCGGCCAGGCGCAGCGCGCTCAGCATGGCTGGGAACTCGCCCTTGGCGATCAACTGCTCCAGCTCGCTGGTGCCGCCGATCAGCACGCCGTGCACGAAGATCATCGGGAAGGTCGGCCAGCCGGTCCACATCTTCAGCGCATTGCGCCGGCGCCATTGGCTCAGATAACTGCCGTATTCCAGATAGGCATACGGCGTGCCGAGCTGATCGAGGATGCGGCGTGCCTTGCGCGGAAAGGGATTCATGGCCATACCCACCACCACCAGCGGATTGGCCGCCACGGCCGCCTGCACCGCGCCCACCAGATCGGCGTGGTTGCGTCCGATGCGCTCGCGGATGGCGGGATGGATGCGGGCTTGCTCAAGAATCGTGCGGCTCATGGATGGTCCTTGCGAGAACGAAGATGGCGCTAATGTAGCCCTCCCCGCTGTTTATGACAAGCGCTGCAAGGTGGCCGGGTCGGGCCGGCCGCCGAAGAAGTGGCGCAGACAGGCCGCGAACAGCGCTTCGTCCGGCGCGGCGGCGGCGAACAGGGTCAGCGAGGAGCGCAGCTTCATTTCATCGGTGGCGCCGAAGATGGCGTGGGCGCTGTCCTGCGCCTGCAGCAGCAGGGCGCAGCTCCGCCAGCACGGACTCGTACACCTCGTGCTGGGCGCTGACAAAACGCTGCAGATCGAAAATATCACCCATGATTTCCACCTCGCGCAGAAAGGAAGACGGCTATGGCTGTGTTACTTTTTACTGGGGCATTGTCCTACAACGCTCCCTCATGTGATCTTATAAACCTGCTCTCGTCCGCGGCCTAAGATGTGCACTCCTTCAACCGAAACAAGAGGAGATCATCATGGCATCGTCGAATCAAGGCAGCAACCAGGGCAGCAACCAGGGCGGCAGCCAAGGCAGCAAGCAAGGCGGCCGCAGCGACAACCAGCAGTCGGATGACAACCGTGGCGGCAATCAGGGCGGCGATACCAGCAACCGTGGCTTCGCCTCGATGGACCCGGAACGCCAGCGTGAAATCGCCGCCGAGGGTGGGCGCGCCGCGCATGCCTCCGGCAACGCCCACGAGTTCACATCGGAAGAGGCGCGCCGCGCCGGCAGCATGAGCCACAAGAACGATCCCAACCGCCAAAGCGCGTCCGATGAAGAGGATGAGGACGACAATCAGCGCAGCAGCGGCAACCGGGGCGGCAGCGGCGGCGGCAGCCGGCAAAGCGGTTCCGATGACGACGACAGCAGCAGCGGCTCGCGCAGCGGCGGCAGCGGTGGCAGCGGTGGCGGCACGCGCGGCGGCACGCCCGAGCAGCACGCCCAGGCCGGCCGCCAAAGCCACAAAAACGACGACAAGCGGTAATTGAGCGCCGTCCTCGTTGAGCCTGTGTCCACCTTGGTGCCTGGCACCAAGGTGGACACGGGCTCAACAGGGACCTCCGATCCGGCGGTGGGCGGGTTGTCAGCGGGCGCCGAAGGCGAGGCGCTTGCCTTCGCGCAGCATGCGTTCGAAGTCGGCGCCAGGCACGGGCTGGCTGAAGAGGTAGCCTTGCAATTGATCGCAGCCGAGCTCGCGCAGGAAACTCATCTGCTCGGGGGTTTCCACGCCTTCGGCCACGATTTCCTGGCGCAGTTGCTGGGCCATGGTGACGATGGCGCGCGCAATGGCGCAATCGTTCTCTTCATACGGCAGGCCGATGACGAAGGCGCGGTCGATCTTCAAGGTGCTGATGGGGAATTTCTTGAGGTAGGCCAGGCTGGAATAGCCGGTGCCGAAATCGTCCAGCGCCAGCGCCAAGCCCATCGCCACCAGCTCGTTCATGATGGCGATCACCTTGTCGGCGCCTTTCACCAGCAGGCTTTCCGTGATTTCCAGCATCAGCTGTTCGGGCTGCACGCCGTGGCGCGCCATGACGTCGGCCATGCGCGCCGGCAGGCCGCGGTCGAACTGGCGCGCCGACAGGTTGACGGCGATCGGCGGCATCAGCAGGTTGGCGTCCTGCCAGACGCGGATCTGGCGGCAGGCTTCTTCCATCACCCAGTTGCCCAATTCCAGGATCAGGCCGGTTTCCTCGGCCACCGGGATGAAGACGCCCGGCGACACCAAGCCGCGCACCGGATGCTTCCAGCGCAGCAGCGCTTCGGCGCCGACGATGCGCCCGCTGCGCAGGCTGACCTTGGGCTGGTAGTACAGCATCAGCTCGTTATTAGCCAGCGCATGGCGCAGCTCGCTTTCGATGCGCAGGTGCTCCTTGGCGCGCTGGTTCATTTCCTCGCTGTAGAACAGGAAGCCCGATTCCGGCTGCAGGGCGGCGCGCGTCATGGCGACGTCGGCGCCGCGCAGCAGGGTGTCGGCATCCTCGCCGTCTTCGGGATAGATGGCGATGCCGACGTGGGCGCCGGTCTGCAGGTGCTGGCCGTCGATCTGGACCGGCGCGGCCAGCGAGGCGATCAGCTTTTGCGCGACGATGGCGGCGTGTTCGCGCTTTTCGATATGCGGCAGGGCGATGCCGAAACGGTGGCCGTCGAGCCGCGCCAGGACATCGCCTTCGCGCAGGCACAGGCGCAGCAGGCGGCCGATCTCGACCAGCAGGCGGTTGCCGATTTCATGGCCCAGGGTATCGCTGATGGCGCCGATGCGGCTGATGTCGATCACCAGCAAGGCGCCGTGCTCCTGGCTGCGGCGCGCCTCGGCCAGCGCCTGCGCCACGAGCTGCTGCAGCAAGCCCTGGTTGGGCAGGCCGGTCAGCGCGTCGTAATTGGCCATGCGCTGCATGCGCGCCACGGCGTCCTTGTGCACGCTGATATCGGTAAACAGCGAGAAGGTGTGGCTGATGCGCCCTTCGCCATCGCGCACGGCGCTGATGGTGACCGATTGCGGGAACAGCTCGCCGTTCTTGCGCTTGCCGACGATCTCGCCGCGCCAGGGGCCGGCGCCGCGCATGGCGGCCTGCACCTTGGCGCGGAATTCGGCGTCGTGCATGCCCGAGCGCAGCAGGTCGGGCGTCTTGCCGATCGCTTCGGCCGGACTGTAGCCGGTGATGCGCGTGAAGGCGCCGTTGATGGACACGATGCGCTCGTTGGCGTCGGTAATCAGCACGCCCTGGTCGCTGTCTTCGATGATGCGCGCATGCAGATTGAGTTTTTCGGCGTGGCTCAGGGCCTTGTTCACCTCTTCCAGCTGGACGCGCATGCCGACCGGTTCGCGCTGCGCGTCGTGCATCAGGGAGATGGCCATATGCACCCAGATCACTTCCCCATTTTTCTTGCGGCGGCGCACGGCGGTGATGGCGTTGCCGGCCTCCAGCAGCAGTTCGGCGATATCGCCGCCCTCCTCGCTGCCGTCGTACAGGAACAGGATGTGCTGGCCCAGCGCTTCGCGCGCAGGGTAGCCGAACATGCGCTCGGCGCCCTCGTTCCATTCGCGCACATAGCCGGCCAGGTCGAGTTCGAGCATGGCCGTCAGGCCGGCGGCGGGCACGGCGGCAATCTGCCAGCCGCGCAACTCTTCCAGCGCAGCCTCCAGTTCGGCCAGGGTGCGCGACTGCGCCTCGCCCTGCAGGCCGCGCGCGGCGCGGCTCAGGGCTTGGCAGCGCGCAATGGCGGTGTCAAGCATGGGACTGGCCCGCGCCGCTGGTGACGCTGAGCATCCATTGATTGGCCTCGGCCACGGCAGCGTTGAAGTCGGCCGCCTCCAATTGCAGCTGCTGGAGGCTGGCGGCGACGGCGGCGAAGTCGCCCTGCTCGGCCTGTTCCAGCAAGCCCAGCAGCACGCCCAGTTCGCCCTGCTTGGCCAGCAGCGCCTGCTTGACGGATTCGCCGATGGTAAGCGGCTGCATGACTTCGGCCAGCGGCATGCCGAACAGCGCGCCCAGCAGCGAGAACATGCCCGTCATGAAGGCTTGCTCTTGCTGGTGCTTGTCCAGGCCGGCGCACCGCGCCAGCAACTCCATGGCCATGGCGCGCACCGAGACGCGCGCCAGCAGCATGGCGGTGCGCAGGTCGCCGTCGCGGGCGGCGAACAGCATCAGGTTGAGCCAGCGGCGCAATTGCTGCCGGCCCAGGATCAGGATGGCCTGCGAGAAGCTGGTGACGCGGCGGCCGGTGCCCATGCCGAGGGAGTTGACCAGCTTGAGCAGATGGTAGGACAGGGTCGGATCGCGCCGCAGCAAGGCTTCGATTTCGTGGGTATCGGCATCGTTGGCCACCAGCTGCACCAGTTGCAGGGCCAAGCCGCGCGAGGTTCCGGCCTGGCCCGAGGCGCCCTTGGGCGGCGTATCGAGCGCCCAGTCGCCGCGCACCCAGTGCGCGCCGGGCGGCACATCGTCCAGCGCCGCCATGCTGTCGGCGCGGCACAGTTCGGCGGCGGGCAGCGGCTGCCAGCCGGCGTCGGCCAGCGCCGCGGCGAGCGGCTCCTCCAGCGTGTCGGGATAGAAACAAGGACTGGCGGCCGCCAGTCCGGTCAACACCTCGGGCAACATCGGCGCCCCAGCCGGCAGCGCCTCGGCGGCCGCGGTTTCGCCAGGCAGGGCGGCGGCGAATAAGAGGGCGGCGGGCTGGCCTTTGCGGTCAGCCAGCAGTTGCAGGAAAACGGGCGCTAGGGTCGGGGCTATCATGCGCAATCGGTTCGGGCCAGAGGATTCGGACTCATAATGGTACTCCCAAAACAGTTGGCGTAGGCCAACATTGTGTCGCCATTTCCTGTCTTACATCAAGACGGCGCGGTCATGGGCACACCCGGCAGATGATGACACAAACGCGCGAACATGCCGGGCTGGGCCATGCGCTGGCGCCACCAGTCCAGCGCCGCCCCGCCCTCGCCGCTGCGCCAGGCCAGGTAGAAGGTTTCGGCCGGCTTGGGTTCCTCGACTTGCTTTTCCACTAACAGTCCAGCGGCGATGGCGGCGCGCGCGCAGGGCGCGGGCAGGAAGCCGAAGCCCAGGCCGGCCAGCTGGGCGCCGTATTTGCTCGCCAGCGTGGGCATGGTCAGCGTATCCTGGCCCAGCAGCAGGCCGACGGTGCGCGGCGCGATGCGGCGCGCCGTGTCGGCGGTGACGATGGCGCGGTGGCGCTGCAGGTCGGCACGCCCGAGCCGCCCTGCCACGGCGGCCAGCGGGTGGCCGGGGGCGACGGCGAAGACCCAGTCCATCCGGCCCATCGGCTGCGACACATAGCCGCCGCCGGCCGGACCGTCGCCCGGCGCGCCCACCAGCAAGTCGACGCGGCGTTCCAGCAGCGCTTCCCAGGTGCCGGACAGGGTTTCCTGGGCCAGGCGCAGCCGGGTCTGGCTCGCCACGGCGTAGAAGGCGCGGATATCGGCCGCCAGCGCCAGCGGCGCGAACATGGCGTCGGTGCCGAGGACCAGCTCGGTTTCCCAACCCGAGGCCACGCGCCGCACGCGGTGTTCCAGATCCTGGGCCGCGTGCAGCAGGTAGCGGCCCTCTTTCAGCAGCTCGCGCCCGGCCGGCGTCAGCTCCACGCGCGGGCCGTTGCGCTCGAAGACCTGCACGCCCAGCTCGTCTTCCAGCTTGGCGACGGTGTAGGAAATGGTCGAAGGCACGCGGTGCAATTCCTTGCCGGCGGCCGAGAAGGAACCGCGGCGGTCGATGGCGTCCACGATTTGCAGGGCGTCGAGGCTGAGTCTGAGCATTCGAAATTTTCGATAATGAGTTGAGAAATTTTCCGTTTTTTGAATTTTACAGGCCCGCGTAGAATGAGTCCTGTGTTCGAAATTATCGCAAATAAATCCCTAGAAAGGAGCAAGACCATGCTGCAAATCCGTAAAAGCGAAGACCGGGGCCATGCCAACCACGGCTGGCTGGACTCCCACCACAGCTTCTCCTTCGCCGACTATTACGATCCCAAACATATGGGTTTCGGTCCGCTGCGCGTGATCAACGAAGACCGCGTGGCGCCCGGCCAGGGCTTCGGCACCCACGGCCACCGCGATATGGAAATCATTTCCTATGTGCTGGACGGGGCGCTGGAGCACAAGGACAGCATGGGCAACGGTTCCGTGCTGCGTCCGGGCGACGTGCAGCGCATGACGGCCGGCAGCGGCGTGCGGCATAGCGAGTTCAACCACTCGGCCACCGACGGCGTGCATTTCCTGCAAATCTGGGTCATGCCGAGCGCGAATGGCATCGAACCCGGCTATGAGGAAAAACATTTCACGGCCGACAGCAAAACCGGCGTGCTGCGCCTGATCGCCTCGGCCGACGGCCGCGACGGTTCGGTGCTGATGCACCAGGATGCCGCGCTGTACGCCAGCATCCTGAACGGCGGCCCGGCCCTGCGCCACAGCCTGGCAGACGGCCGCCTGGCCTATGTCCATGTGGTGCGCGGCAGCCTGACGGTCAATGGCGAGCGCCTGCAAGGCGGCGACGCGGCCAAGCTGAGCGGCGAGACCGAAGTCGTGCTCGACAACGCCGAGGCGGCCGAGATCCTGCTGTTCGACTTGCCGCGCTGAGCCGGCAGGCGGGAAGCTGGCCGATCTTGAAACCTGGAAAAAGGTCCTCAATATAGGAAAGCATAATATTTGGTAAGATGAAGGGCGCGCGCCGAGTCTGACGAGCAGACCGGCGCGCTTTTTGAATTATTCGTCCCGAAAAAGAAGAGCACACCATGCAGTCCGCCGCCCACGCCCCCAAAGAAGAACTGGACTACGTCACGTCCTGCGCCCTGCCCACGCCCTGGGCCCAGTTCACGCTGCACGCCTTCGTCGAGCACGCCACCGGCAAGGAACACCTGGCCATGGTGCTGGGCGATATCGGCAACGGCGCGCCGGTGCTGGCGCGCGTGCACTCCGAATGCCTGACCGGCGACGTGCTCTACTCCCAGCGCTGCGACTGCGGCGCCCAGCTCGAAGGCGCGCTCAAGCGCGTGGCCGAGGAAGGCCGCGGCATCGTGCTCTATCTGCGCCAGGAAGGCCGCGGCATCGGCCTGGTCAACAAGATCCGCGCCTACCGCCTGCAGGAAGCCGGCGCCGACACGGTGCAGGCCAATGAGCAGCTCGGCTTCAAGGCCGACCAGCGCAACTACGCCCTGGTCGAACCCATGCTCAAACAGTTCGGCGTGCGCAGCCTGCGTCTGATGACGAATAATCCGCGCAAGATCGCGGCCATGGAAAACCTGGGCTTCACGGTGGCCGAGCGCGTGCCGCTGCTGGTCAACCGCAACGCCTTCAACCAGCATTATCTGGATACCAAGGCGAGCAAGCTGGGCCACATGATGGCGCCGCTGACCCCGCCCGCTGCCGAAGACGGTCAGCTCTAAGCGCCGGCCCCGCCCTTCCCCCCCAAGTCCCAGGAATAGATGAAATTTACTAATCTTGCCGTAACGCTGATGCTGACTTGGGGCTGCGCCGGCGCGCTGGCGGCCCCACCCGCCGCCCCTGCTGCGCCTGGCGCGCCTGGCGCACCGGCCGCACCGTCGGCCGAAGACAGCGTCCTGCCGCCGCCGTCGAGCACGGCGCAAAAACTCTACTCCGCCGCCAAGAAGGACTTGCTGCAAGTGCGCTCGCTGCTGAAAAGCGGCCGCACCCAGTCCTCGGTCGGCTCCGGCTTCCTGGTCGGCACCAGCAATCTCGTGCTCACCAACTACCACGTCGTCTCGCAATTCGCGCTCGACCCGGACACCTATACCGGCGAGTGGGTCGACACCTCAGGCCAGCGCGGCAATATCGAGCTGCTGGCGGTCGACGTGCTGCACGACCTGGCCGTGGTGCGCGTCAACCGCTACGGCACCGGCTTCTTCAATGTGCCCGAACAGCCGGTGCCGCTGACCCAAGGCCAGTACCTGTACTCGCTGGGCAACCCGCTCGACCTGGGCTTCGCCATTTCGGAAGGCGCCTTCAACGGCGTCATCACGCGCAGCTTCTACGAGCAACTGATGTTCACCGGCCCGATCAACTCGGGCATGAGCGGCGGCCCCAGCGTCACCGTCAATGGCGAGGTGGCCGGCGTGAACGTGTCCAAGCGCCTCGACGGCGAACTGGTCAGCTTCCTGGTGCCGGCCCGCTATGCCCAGGAGTTGCTGAAAAAGGTCCAGGCCCAAGGCAAGCCGCCCAAGGATTTCACCACTGTCGTCGCTGCGCAATTGCTGGCGCACCAGAAATCCATGGTCGACCAGTTGCTGGCCACGCCGCTGGCGCTGAAAGCCATGGGACCGTACCAGGTGCCGGTGCGCGAAACCGAGCAGATGCGCTGCTGGGGCCGCTCGAACCAGAAGGCCGACAAGCCCTTCACCGTCGACATCACCAACTGCGCGATGGAATCGGCCATCTTCGTTTCCGGCTCGCTGCAGACGGGCCAGATCGGCATCCGCCACCAGTTCATGCGCAGCACCGAGATGGGCAGCCTGCGCTTCGCCCAACTGTCGAGCGCCTCGTTCAAGAACGAAGCCTTCGGCGGCTACAAGGACAGCCGCCTGACCGGTCCGACCTGCACCGAACAATTCGTCAAGAACCAGAGCCTGCCGCTGCGCGCCGTGCTGTGCGTGCGCGCCTACCGCAAATTCGAAGGGCTGTACGACTTTTCCCTGCTCACCTCCAGCACCGACGAAGGCTTGATGAACCTGCAAAGCCGGATGGATGCGCGCGGCGTGTCCTATGAAAACGGCATGCGCACCTCGCGCGCCTTCCTCGAAGCGCTGGCGCGCAAGGGCGCCAAATGAAGGGGCCCTACTTCGTCGAACTGCTGGCGCGCAATGGCGACGTGCTGCACCGCCACCGCGTGGAGAGCCTGCCGATCCGCATCGGCCGCGGCTACGACAACGACTTCATCCTGGACGACGCCCACACCGCCGCGCGCCACGCCATCGTGGAAGAAACGCCCGAAGGCGGCCTGCTGCTGCGCGACCTGGGCAGCCAGAACGGCGTGATCCACCAGGGCCGGCGCCACAGCGAAATGGCGCTGGACGGCAATACCGTGGTGCGCCTGGGCCACACGCGCCTGCGCATCCGCAGCGCCGCCTACCCGGTCGCGCCCGAAATGACCGACACCACCATGCACGCCTGGGAAGGCGGCGCGCCGGCCCTGGCCGGCCTGGCCCTGATCGCCCTGTTCACGGGCGTGGAAGAAGCCTTGTCGGACGTGGAATCGTTCCAGGCCATCCGCTACCTGCTGCTGATCGCGTCCAGCCTCGGTGCGGGCCTGGTGTGGAGCGGCGTCTGGGCCTTGGCCAACCGCCTGTTTGGCGGCCATGCGCGCATGGGGCGGCACCTGTTCATCCTCGGCGGCGGCCTGATCGCCGCGGGCGCCTGGCGCGCCGTCAGCAGCGTGCTGGCCTATGCCTGGTCGGCCGAATTCTTCACACGCTACGGCAACCACATGACCTTGGCGATCGTGTGCGGCATGGTCTACTTCCACCTGACCACGATCAAGCCCCAGCATCCGCGGCGCATGGCCGCCTTCTGCGGCAGCCTGCTCGCGCTCGGCTCCGGCCTGCTCCTGATGAGCAATCTGCAAAGCAGCGGCCGCCTCAGCGACGAGTTGTATATGTCCGTCCAGCTGCCGCCGCAAGTACGCCAAAGCAAGGACCACAGCGTCGACGACTTCATGAACAGCGCCGCCAAGCTCAAGCCCAACGCCGACGCCGCCCGCCGCCAAACCGTCAAATCCGACGACAACGACGACGACTAAGCACAGCCCAGCCCGTGTCCGATTGGGGTCAGCAACTGTCTTGATTAAGGCATGTCAGTTGCTGACCACATAGTGTGATTGCGCAGCATGGCGTTCATGGTGACGAGCAGCTTGCGCA
>NZ_JACHXD010000014.1 GCF_014191875.1 Pseudoduganella violacea | reverse complement strand
CATGGCCGATGGCGAACAGTGGGGATGCCGCTATTGTCTCAGGTCCGACTGCCGCGCGGAGCAGCGCCTGATGAATTAATCAGTGCTTCCCTAGCATGAAAACATAAATGAAAATATAGAAACTCAATCAGTCGGCAGGAAAATTTCCATCAGACGGCCTAAAATTTCATAATTTCACAAAAAATTATTGTTTGATCTGAAGAATGCTTCATCTACATTGACATATATTAGTTGTTAATACCTTAGCATTAGAAATATTTTATTGTGGTCTTGAACAGATAACAGCCCCGCATTTTTGACGGGGCTGTTCCTTACAGGACTCGCAAAAAGGCCACCAGATCGGCCTTCTCTTTCTCGTCCAGCTTTGTCTCCAGCACCAGGTTGAAGAATTCCACCGTATCTTCCAGCGTCAGCAGGCGGCCGTCATGCAGATACGGCGGCGACTCCTTGATGCCGCGCAGGGGGAAGGTCTTGATCGGACCATCGCCCACCATGGTGTGGCCGGCAATCGTGCGCGGCTTGTAGAAGCGCTCCGTCTTCAGGTTGTGCATCAGGTTATCGGTGTAGAACGGCGGCGCGTGGCAACTCACGCATTGACCCTTGCCGTGGAAGATGGTCTGGCCGCGCAGCTCGGCCGCCGTCGCCTTCTTCGGATCGAGCTTACCGAAGACATCCAGCTTGGGCGCGGGCGGGAAGTCGAGCAGGGACTGGAATTCGCTCATGAAATGCACCTGGCTGCCGCGCTCCAGAATATTCACGCCCTTCTTGGTGGCGATCACCGGATCGCCGTCGAAATAGGCGGCGCGCTGTTCGAATTCGGTGAAGTCCTCGATGGTTTTCAGGCCGCGCTGGGAGCCGAACAGGCGCTGGATATTCACCCCGCGCAAAGTCGGCGTCTCGATGCGATGGCGGAAAGGCTGGGGACGGATATCGCCGACCAGATGGGTCGAACCATTCGTATGTCCATTCGCGTGGCAATCGAAACAGGCCACGCCCCGGCTGGGTTTCGTCGAACGCCGGTCCTCGGTCTGGTTGAACTGCTGCTGCGGGAAAGGCGTCAACAGCAGGCGCAGGCCTTCCAGCTGCTTGGGATTCAGCGTACCGTTGAAGATATCGTAGAAGTTATCGATGGTCAGCTGTTTGCCCTTGGAGACGTCGCCCAGATCCGGCCGCGTGGTCAGGAAGATCGGCGCCGGGAACTCAGGCAGGAAATGGTCCGGCAAGTCGAATTCCAGATCGAAGCGGTTCAGGTCGCGCGCCTCCTGCTTCAGGATTTCGTCGATATGGAACTGCGGGAACAGCATGCCGCCTTCCGGATGGTTCGGATGCGGCAGCGGCAGGAAACCGGTCGGGAACAGGTCGCGGTTACGGACCTCGTCGGGACTGAGCGCCGCCAGCTCGGCCCAGCTGGTGCCGCGCGGCAGCTTGACGCGCACGCCCTCCTGCACCGGCTTGCCACGGAACATGGTCACGCCCGGCGCGGCCTTGTTGGACAGGTCGTAGCGCCCCGCCAGCAACTCGGCCTGGCGCCGCATCAAGCCCGCCTTGGCGGCCTTCATGCGCTGGTAAGTGATATTGAAGTCTTCCTTGGCCACCACCGGCATATAGCTCGATGGCGGCGGCTGGCCCTTGTCCTGGGTATGCACCAGGCCCGGAAGGATGGCGATTGCGACGGCGACACTGATGCCTACAGCGGTCTTGCGGGTCTTCATGGGAACCTCCGCTCACTACTGATGAGTTATCAATCTTGTCAATATGCCCAAGCGTTATTAAACCATAAAGTTCGATTAAATCAATGGCTGAGTTTAATGAATTTGCGCAATCTCAAAAAATCCTCATTCTTGGCATGAATCGCTTCCCGCCATAAACTTGACTATCAGCAACAAAGTATTTCTTAAAATAAATATGCTTCGGGATACACTACCGAGGAGTTTTATCATGCCTTACATCCTTCAAGTAACGGAGCCGGAAATATCCGCAAAGGAACGCTATGCCAACGCCAAGGAAATACCAAATGTGTTGAAGCATGCCGCTATCTATTTGAGCCATGGCAAAAATGGTATAGTTGCCTTGAATCAATGGAATAGCAAAGGTAGAGTCAGTAGACGAACCATTCGCTTTAATACTAAAAGCTATTCACGTAGTAATGAAGGCACAACATATTATGTGATTGAGTAAACATCATCATGCACAAGATATCGCTCTATCTAATTGTCCCAGCCGCCCTTGTCCTTTTCGCGCGCACATCATCTGGGGAAATATTAAACTGCCCGCCTCAGATCCAGACTCATCCGAAGGCAAACGAGGTTGCAGGTTGGGAAATGTTAGCCGAACCCGCCCAGCACTACTTTGAGAATGCCGGAATTTACTCTGGCCATCCGCGAGAGCAGGCTTCCCTGGTGCCGGATGAGCAAGTCGGCGCGAAAAAACTAACTGCACGCTGGTCTTTGCCTCCCAACAGCCAACATGCTTACTGGCTGGGATGCAGCTATCGTGGCACCACGGTAATGGCTGTCCGCCAACTCGATTCACACTACCGCTCCTGCAGTATTGAGTACGCAAAACGGCGCGGCAGCGGGCTGGAAATCAAGCAAATCCAATGTAACTAATAAGCTTAGACCATCGCCCCCAAGGCCTGTTCGATATCGGCGATCAGATCATCCGGGTCTTCCAAGCCGATATTGAAGCGCACCAGCGTACCCTCTTCCTTCCAATGGCTACGCATGGCCTGGATGCGGTAAGGCACGCATAGGCTGTTGGCGCCGCCCCAGCTATAGCCGATCTTGAACAGCTTGAGCGAATCTACGAAGCGGTCGGTTTGCGCTTCGCTGAAGCGCGCATCGAACAGCACCGAGAACAGACCGCCCGCGCCGCTGAAGTCGCGCTTCCATATCTCGTGGCCGGGACAGTCTTCGAAAGCCGGATGCAGCATCTTGTGGATTTCGGGGCGCGCCGCCAGCCAAGTGGCGACCTTGCGCGCGGCCGCGTCGTGCGCGTCGAAGCGCAGCTTCATGGTGGGCAGGCCGCGCAGCACGAGGTAGGCGTCGTCGGCACCCACACCAAGGCCAAGGCGCATATGGGCCATGCTCAGGCGCTCATGCAGGCCATCGTCACGCGTAATCAGGGCGCCCATCAGCACGTCGGAGCCGCCCGACTGGTACTTGGTCAGCGCCTGCATGATGATGTCCACGCCCAGATCGAAACCGCGCAGGGCAAGGCCGGCCGACCAGGTATTGTCCAGCGCGACCACCACACCACGAGCATGCGCGGCGGCGCAGATGGCGCGCAGGTCCGGCACCTCCATCGTCACCGAGCCGGGCGCTTCGGTCCAGATCAGCTTCGTGTTGGGCTGGATCAGCTGGGCGATGCCGGCGCCGATCATCGGATCGTAATAGCGCGCGCTGATGCCGAAGTCGCGCGCCAACCAGCGGCCCAGCTCCCGGTTGGGGTTATACACATTGTCCGGCAACAGCACATCGTCGCCCGATTTCAGCAGCGCGAAATCGACCATCGAAATCGCCGACAAGCCGCTCGGCGCCAGCAGGCAATGCTTGCCATCCTCGATTTCGGCCAGGCGCGCTTCCAGCGTGAAAGTGGTGGGCGTGCCGTGCAAGCCGTAGGTATAGGCGTTCTTCTCTTTCCAGTCGCCCGAGCGCATGGCCGCCACATCCTTGAACAGCACAGTCGATGCGTGGTGGATGGCGCTGGGGAAAGCGGCAAAGCCTTCGGGGGCCGTGTAGTCAGTGTGGATCAGGGCAGTTTGCAGGGACTTGGTCTTGTTCATGGGGCGAGAAAAGAAAAAGGCGGACCGGCCTTATGCCGATCCGCCTTTCATTGTACTGTCTCCGCGTCGAGAAGCGCCGCTTAAGCTTCGCCCCACAGATCGTGGGCGTCGGCCTTGGTGATTTCCACGTCATAGAACTGGCCCACGGCCAGCTTCTTGTGCGGCTCATAAGGCTTCTTCACGTAGACCACGCCGTCGATTTCCGGCGCATCGGCGGCGGAACGGCCAATCGCGCCGCTCGGGGTCAGCTCGTCGATCAGGACCTTGACGGTCTTGCCGACCTTGGACTGCAGACGCTTGCGCGAAATTTCTTCCTGCAGCAGCATGACGCGGCCGCGGCGTTCTTCACGCACCTCTTCCGGCACCGGATTTTCCAGCTCATTGGCGGTTGCGCCTTCGACCGGCGAATAGGCGAAGCAGCCCAGGCGGTCGATCTGCGCTTCCTTCAGGAAGTCCAGCAGGTATTCGAATTCGGCCTCGGTTTCGCCAGGGAAGCCGGCAATGAAGGTGGAACGGATCACCAGATCCGGATTCATCGCGCGCCAGGCCTGGATGCGCTCCAGATTCTTCTCGCCGGAGGCTGGGCGCTTCATGCGCTTCAGCACATCGGGATGGGCGTGCTGCAGCGGCACGTCAAGGTAAGGCAGGATATGGCCGCCGCTCATCATCGGAATGATTTCATTCACGTGCGGATACGGGTAGACATAGTGCAGACGCACCCAGGCGCCGTACTGCTTGGCCAGCTGGCCCAGGGCTTCGGTCAGCTGGGTCATATGGGTTTTCACGGGACGGCCATTCCAGAAGCCAGAACGGAACTTCACGTCGACGCCATAGGCCGACGTATCCTGCGAAATCACCAGCAGCTCTTTCACGCCGGCCTTGAACAGGTTCTCCGCTTCCAGCATCAGTTCGGCGATCGGACGCGATACCAGATCGCCGCGCATCGACGGGATGATGCAGAAGGAGCAGCGGTGGTTGCAGCCTTCCGAGATTTTCAGATAGGCGTAATGCTTGGGCGTCAGCTTGATGCCTTGCGGCGGCAGCAGGTCGATGAAAGGCTCGTGCGGCTTGGGCAGGTGGGTGTGCACCTCGGCCATCACCTCGCCCACCGCGTGCGGACCGGTCACGGCCAGCACTTTCGGATGGACCTTCTGGATCAGGTCTTTGCCATCGGCATCCTTCTTCGCGCCCAGACAGCCGGTCACGATGACCTTGCCGTTTTCCGCCAGCGCCTCGCCGATCGCATCCAGCGACTCCTGCACCGCGGCGTCGATAAAGCCGCAGGTATTCACGATCACCAGGTCGGCGCCATCGTAGGACTTGGCGGTTTCATAGCCTTCAGCGCGCAGCTGGGTCAGGATCTGCTCCGAGTCAACCAGAGCTTTGGGACAGCCGAGGGAAACGAAACCGACTTTGGGCGCGGCGCCAGCGGATGCTGCCTCAGTACCGGCCTTGGGAATACGGGAAATGGAGTGCATGGCAATTGCAAAGAAAATTCGAGCGAATCGGCAATTATACCAGAACGCCCGACTGCCGAGCCCGTGTCCACCCTGGTGCCAGGCACCGATCGGACACGGAGTCAGCTGTGGAAGAGCTAGTGAGTCCGGCTCCATTGCTCAGCTCGTGTCCCCTTGGTGCCTGGCACCAAGGTGGACACGGGGTCAGCGGTAGAGGGGATTACTTCTTGTCGGTGGGGGGGACGGCGAAGGGGAAGGCGGCGCCGAACAGGGACTTACTCTGGTTTTGCATCTGCTCTTGCATCTGCACGAACAGGCTCTTGCTCTGGTCGATGTAGTTGTTCATCATGCCTTGCATGATCGGCGCTTGCACGTTCATGAACTGGGTCCACATTTCCGGGCTGAAGGGCTTGCCGTCGAAGTTGGCGGCGCCGGCCGTGAACTTGCGCTGGATTTCGGCGAAGGCCTGGATGTTCTTTTCCAGGTAAGAACCCATCATGCCCTGCATGGCGTGGCCATAGTAGCGAATGATCTGGGCCAGCACATCGGTCGAGAACATCGGCACGCCGCTGGCTTCTTCTTCCAGAATGATCTGCAGCAGAATGCTGCGCGTCAGATCTTCATTGGTCTTGGCGTCGACCACGGTGAAGTCTTCGTTATCGAGCACCAATTGCTTGACGTCGGTCAAAGTGATGTACGAACTGGTCTGCGTGTCGTAAAGACGGCGGTTAGGGTATTTCTTGATCAAGCGTTCAGCACTTTTCTTTGCACTACTCATCACAAGTCCACTTATTGCGCCGCAGCGCGTACTTTGTTAATCCGAAAAAAAAGCGAACAGAGGTTCGCTTTTCACAAGCCTGCGACCCTATTATAGAGTGAAAAAATCGCGGCGGGCAGTTCACGTTATAAGTTTTGCGCGAATATTGATGTTTATTGCAACGCAACTCTAATAATTGTATTGCAATAACATGTGTATCCGTACAGCACTGCCGCCGCGTTGCGCTTATTCCGCCTTGGTCTTGACGTAGCGTCCCGGCGCGGCTTCGATGGGCTTGTATTTGGTATTACCCAGTTTGCTGCGCGCTTTCACGCGCTTGCCGCCGTGCTCGGCCAGGAAGGCGGCCCATTCCGGCCACCAGCTGCCCGGCTGCTCGGTGGCGCCGGCGAACCAGCTGTCGGCATCCTGGCCGAGTTTGCCGTCATTGGTCCAGTAGCTGCGCTTTTTCTTGGCCGCCGGATTGATCACGCCGGCAATATGGCCGGAGGCGCCCAGGACGAAGCGGTTGGCTTCGGGCTTGCCCGGATTCAGCAGCGGCACCGAACCGTAAGCCGATTGCCAAGGCACGATATGGTCTTCGCGCGAACCGTAAATAAAGGCTGGCGCGTCGATATTGGCGAAGTCGATTTTTTCGCCGGCCACGGTGAGCTTGCCGGCCACCTTCAGATTGTTTTCCAGATAGGTATTGCGCAGATACCAGCAGAACATCGGCCCCGGCAGATTGGTCGAATCGGAATTCCAGTACAGCAGGTCGAATGGCGGCGGCTCATTGCCTTTCAGATAATTCGACTGCACATAATTCCACACCAGGTCGTTCGGACGCAGGCTGGAGAAGGTGCTGGCCAGGTCGCGCCCCGGCATCAGGCCGCCATCGCGCAGGGTTTGCTCGCGCAACTGCACTTGCGCCTCGTCGACAAACACGTTCAGGATGCCGGTGTCGCTGAAGTCGAGGAAGGTGGTCAGCAGGGTCAGGCTGGCGGCTGGATGTTCGCCGCGCGCGGCCAGCACGGCCAGCGAGGTCGACAGCAAGGTGCCGCCGACGCAGAAGCCCAGCATATTCAACTGCTCCTGCTTGCTGATGTCGCTGGCGACGGCGATGGCGCGCAAGACGCCCTGCTCCACATAATCGTCCCAGCTGGTTTTCGCCAGGCTGCGGTCGGGATTGCGCCAGGAGACGAGGAAGACGGTATTACCCTGTTCCACCGCGTAGCGCACCAGGGAATTTTCCGGCTGTAGGTCGAGAATATAGTATTTGTTGATGCAAGGCGGCACCATCAGCAGCGGGCGCTCATGCACTTCGGCTGTCAGCGGCGCATATTGCAGCAGCTGGAACAGCTCGTTTTCAAACACCACCTGGCCTTCGGTATTGGCCAGGTTGCGGCCCACTTCAAAGGCTTTTTCGTCCGACAGCGAGATATGGCCTTTCTGGATATCGCCCAGCATATTGGCCAAGCCTTTGGCCAGGCTTTCGCCCTTGGTCTGGATCAGTTTTTCCTGGGCTTCAGGATTAGTCGCCAGGAAATTGGCGGGCGACATGGCATCCACGATCTGCTGCACGGTAAAGCGGATTTTCTGCTTTTGATGGGAAGTCGTTTCCAAAGCGTCGGCCATGGCGCCCAGGAATTTCGCGTTCAGCAGGTATGATGCGGCGTGGAAGGCGGACACCGGATTGCCCAGCCAGGCGGGCGAGGAAAAGCGGCGGTCATTCACGGCAGGCGCTTTGCCCGCCAGGAATTCCTGCCACAGCAGGCCAAATTCCGCCATGTAGTCGTTTTTCAACTGGTCCATCACGTCGGGCCGGATCACGGCGCCAGCGTCGCGCAGCATGGCGGCGCCGGGCATGGCATCCATTTCCGGCATCATCTTGAACCAGGATTGCCATTGATTGGGATCGCTGAATTGCGCTAACCAGTCGGTGGCAATGGCTTGCGGATCGGGCACATTCATGTTTAAGTCCATTAAAAATAAGTTTTCAACCTAGTTTTTTCACTCTTAACCAAGACTGCTTTATGCTGATTGTTGCTGCTGCGTGGATCTATGTCGTGCTGTTGATGGCGTTTACCGAGCCATCCATCGTTGCCGGCATTATGACCTTTACATTGTATTGCGTGTTGCCATTAGGGATATTATTTTACTTAACAGGCGGGAAGCGCCGCAAATTGCGCCGCGCCGCGCAAGCGGAAGCCGAACGGGCCAAGTCCGCGCCCAAAAGCGAAGACTAAACCCGCCAGCACCGGCTTTATTTGATCCAGATCAGACTCGCCTGGCGCCCGGTCATGCCGTCGCGCCGGTAGGAATAGAAGAGAGAAGGGTCGGACACGGTGCATTGCTGGCCACCGCTGACCTGCTCCACACCCACCCGGTGCAGCACGCTGCGCGCCAGGGCGTAGATATCGGCCAGAAACTTGCCGGGCTGTCCCGGCACCAGACGGAAAGCAGCTTCCACTTCGCGCCGGCTCGCCTCATCCCCTGCCCCATCCAGGAAAGCCTCGCGCACTTCGGCCCCGACTTCAAAACGCTCTGGGCCAATGGCCGGACCCAGCCAGGCCATCACCTCGCCAGCGCCTGCCGCGCGCATGGTCTTCACCGTTTCCTGCAGGACGCCGCCAGCCAGGCTGCGCCACCCAGCATGGGCCGCGCCGACCACCGAGCCGCGCACATCGCAAAACAGCACCGGCAGGCAATCCGCCGTCAGGATAGCGCACACGGTCCCCGGCTGGCGCGCGACACTGGCGTCGGCCTCGGGCACGCCTTGGCCGGCCGCATCCGCGTCGGCCACGGCAATGCCATGCACTTGCGACAGCCACACCGGCTCGGCCGGCACCTCGCCGCGCAGCACGGCGCGGTTGCGCGCCACGCTGGCCGGATCATCGCCGACATGCACGCCCAGATTCAAGCCGCCCGCCGCGCCATCGGCCAAGCCGTAGGGCGCCACACTGACGCCGCCCAGCCGCGTCGTGCACAGCACACCGATATTGGCCGGCAAACCCGGCCACACCGGCCGCAGCCAGGCGCCCTCCAGGCGCACATCGCTCACGCCGGCCTCTGGCGCCTGGGACTCGTTGGGGCGGGTTTCGCTCATTCCTCGTCGTCACCGTAGTCGTCGTCGAAATCGTCGAACTCTTCGCCATAGCCTTCCTGGCCGGCGTTTTCGTCCGGTTCAGCGATGCCAGCCTGCTCCAGCAGCGCGAGGAAATCGTCGGCCAGCGGCACCAGCCATTCGCAAGCCTGGCCGGTGGCCGGATGCACCAGACCCAGGCGGCGCGCCTGCAGCGCCTGGCGCGGGAACACCTCGGTCAGGTGGGGCTTGCCATACACATAGTCGCCGACCAGGGGGAAGCCGAGGTGGGCCATGTGGACGCGGATCTGGTGGGTGCGGCCCGTCTCCAGGCGGCATTGCACCAGGCTGACCGGACGGCGGTCCAGGTCGCCCGAATCGAGGCGCAGGTAGTGGGTGATGGCCGGCTTCGAGCCCAGGCTGGTGGAGACCGCCATCTTCACGCGGTCCTTCTGGTGGCGGCCCATCGGCGCATTGATCGTGCCCGAACCGCGCGGCGTGCCCCAGACCAGGGCCAGGTATTCGCGCTTGACGGTGCGCGCCTGCAGCTGGCGCACCAGATCGGTCTGGGTCGCCAGATCCTTGCCGACCACCATCAGGCCGCTGGTATCCTTGTCCAGACGGTGCACGATGCCGGCGCGCGGCACGCCGCCCAGTTGCGGACAGTGGTGCAGCAGGCCGTTCAGCAAGGTGCCGGTCCAGTTGCCGGCGCCCGGATGCACGACCAGGCCGGCAGGCTTGTTGACGACGATCAGGTGCTCGTCTTCATGCACAATATTCAGCTCCATGGCTTCCGGGGCGAAAGCCACGTCTTCCGGCGCCGCTTGCGGCAGCACCAGCACTTTTTCGTCGCCGTAGACGGTGGCGCGCACCTTGGCCGGCTTCCCGTCCACCGTCACGAAACCGTCCTCGATCCACGATTGCAGGCGGCCGCGCGAGAATTGCGGCACCAGGCGGGCCACCACTTTGTCCAGGCGTTCGCCGCAGTCGGACGGGCTCAGTTGCAGTGCGATCGGGGCCAGCGGATCGCCCGCTTCGGCCAGGAACTCGCCTTCGAAATCGGCGTCAAAATCAGTGTCGGACAGTTGTTCTGCCGAATTCGGCAAAGGATTCAATATCACAGCATTCCCATCGGCTATAATCAGCCTAGTGTAGTATTTTGGTTAAACGTCTTCTTGCACAACAACATGCAAAAAAAATTATCGGTAGTTGCAGCAACAGTCGTACTGTTCGGTTTATCCGCTTGTAGCCTGTTACCAGAGAAAATCGATGAGACCAAAGGCTGGTCTGCTACGAAATTATACTCGGAGGCCAAGGATGAAATGGCCGGCGGCCACTACGAGCGCGCAATTCAGTTGTACGAGAAGCTCGAATCGAGCTATCCGTTCGGCACTTATGCCCAGCAGGCGCAGATGGAAATCGCCTACGCTTACTATAAGTCGCAGGACCAGGCCCAAGCCCTGGCCGCCGTCGAGCGTTTCATCAAGCTGCACCCGAACCACAGCCACGTCGACTATATGTACTATCTGCGCGGCCTGATCAACTTCAATGATTCGATCAGCTTCCTGAACTTCATCTACGAACAGGATCCGACCGAACGCGACCCGAAAGCCACGCGCGAAGCGTTTGCCGCTTTCAAGGCCCTGGTGGACAAGTTCCCCAACAGCCAGTATGCGCCCGATTCGATCGAACGCATGAAATATCTGATCAATGCCATGGCCGCGTATGAAGTCCATGTGGCGCGCTATTACTACCGCCGCGGCGCCTACCTGGCCGCCGCCAACCGCGCCATGGATGCGGTCAAGGATTACCGCGACTCGCCCGCCATCGAAGAAGCGCTGTTCATCATGATCCGCAGCTACGAGAAGCTGGGCAACGCCGTGCTGCGCGACGACGCCCTGCGCGTGTTCAAGCTCAACTTCCCGAACAGCAAATTCCTCGACGAGAACGGCGTCAAGGAAGAGCGCAAATGGTGGAAATTCTGGAGCTCGGCTCCGGCACCGGCGCCGGCCATTGCTCCAGCGCCAGCACCGGCTTCCGCGCCGGCGCCCGTCAAGGGCTGATTCAGTCGGCTACGCGGCGGCGGAACACCCAGTTCCGCTCGCCGGAAGCCTGCGGCTCGAAGGCGTAGCCGTCCACATCGAAATCCTTCAACTGTTCAGGATCGCGGATATTCTTTTCCGCCGCATAGCGTGCAAGCATGCCGCGCGCCCGTTTGGCGTAGAAGGAAATGATCTTGTATTTGCCGCCCTTCCAATCTTCGAAGGAAGGGGTAATCACCGGCATCGCCAGCTTGCGCGGGCGCACCGACTTGAAATATTCCGTGGAAGCGAGATTCACCAGCACCTCGGCGCCCTGCTCTTCGGCCGTGGCGTTCAAGGCCTCGGTGATCGTATCGCCCCAAAAGGCGTACAGATCCTTGCCGCGCGAGTTGTTCAGGCGCGTACCCATTTCCAGCCGGTGCGGATGGATCAGGTCGAGCGGACGCAGCATGCCATACAGGCCGGACAGGATGCGGATGCGCGACTGGGTGTAGTCGAGCTGCTTGGGCGTCATCGTGCGCGCCGCCAGGCCGTCGTAGACGTCGCCGTTAAAGGTCATCACCGCCTGGCGCGCTTCGGCAGTATCCTTGCTCCAGGATGCGTAGCGCGTGACGTTGAGCGTGGACAGGGCGTCGGACAGCTCCATCAGCTCGCCCAGCTCGGCCGGCGAAAATTCGCGCAGGCGCTCGATCAGCTGGGCCGAGTGGTCGAGAAAAGCGGGCTGGGTTTGCAGGGTGGTGGTGGGCGGAGTGTCGAGGTCGAGACTTTTTGCGGGCGAAAGCACTATCAGCATAAGATTCCAAAAACATACTTCTAATCAAGATTTCCGACATGATACCTGTTTCACCGAAACGCATCGTCATCGACACCAATGTCTGCCTCGACCTGTTCGTGTTCAAGGACCCGCGCTGGGCCGGTTTGCTGGCCGCCATCGAGAGCGGCGCGGTGGAAGCGATCACGCGCGCCGACTGCCGCGAAGAGTATCTGGTGGTGTTGCACTACAAGCACCTGCCGCTCGACGAAAGCACCCGCCCGCTGAGCGCGGCCCGCTTCGACGCCCTGATCAAGGTGGTGGCCCCGCCCGAATCCGGCGTGCGCCTGCCGGTCTGCACCGACCGCGACGACCAGAAATTCCTAGAACTGGCGCGCGACGCCAAGGCCGACATCCTGATCACCAAGGACAAAGCCCTGCTCAAGCTGGCCAAACGCCTGGCGCGCGAAGGCATGTTCAAGGTCATGCTGCCGGAGAAGTGGTCGCTGGAAGCCTGATTCCACCTTCGATCGCACGCCTCCCGCACTGCAAGAGTTATACTACAGACATCTTCAGCAGTTCGTGGCGGCCCATCTATGAGCGCAATAAACCGGGAAGAGTTTGATGCCAGGCTGGAAACCATCGAAGTTCGAATGGATGGACGTGTCGCAGCTATTCAAGGCCAAATTGCGCAACTGATAGCGCGCTTGGATGCGGACAAAGAACTTCACGCCAGCCGGCTACAACAAATCGAAACTTCGATGAGGGAAACCGCCAACGCCCTGGCTGGTCTGAAATCCATTTTCCTCATTACTGCCGTCAGTACGGTTATAGCCATCGTACTCGGCGTCGCCGCGTTCAACGCAACGCTGCTCTCAAATATGGTGGCATCATTCGAGTCCGGCAAAAGTACGGCAGCCGTCCAGGCAGAATTAAAGCAGCAGGCCCAGGAAACTGCCGCCCTATTGAACCGTCTGCAAGAATCCATGGCGAAGGCTGAGCGCGAGCGCGCCACCAGCACTGAGTCCCGCCAAACACGCCAGTGAATCAAATTCGATGCCGGCGCTGAATAGCCGTTTTGCCAATATTCATATGCGAAAAAATTCTACGCGCCGGGGCAACACCCGATTTTGCTGCCTGCGCTAGAATTGGAAAAAACACCTTTTTCCTTTCCACATGAACAGCCCGCAAATACCGCTCCTCACTCCCGCCCTGACCACCCGTCTGCCCGCTGTGGGTACCACTGTTTTCACGCGCATGTCGGCGCTGGCGGTGCAGCATGGGGCGGTCAATCTGGGCCAGGGCTTCCCCGACTTCGCCTGTGAACCCAAGCTGGTGGACATGGTGACGGAAGCGATGAAGGCGGGCTTCAATCAATATCCCCTGCTGGCCGGCGCGCCCGTGCTGCGCCAGGCAATCGTCGACAAGATCGCCGCCATCTACGGCCACCAGTACGACGTCAACAGCGAAATCACCGTGACCTCGGGCGCGACGCAGGCGCTGACCACGACCATCCTGTGCTGCGTGCATCCGGGCGACGAGGTGATCGTGATCGAACCGGCTTACGACAGCTATCTGCCGGCCATCGAGCTGGCCGGCGGCGTGCCGGTGCTGGTGCAGATGGAAGTGGGCGCGGACGGCTACAGCGTGCCGTGGGATAAGCTGACGCGGGCGGTGACGCCGAAAACGCGCCTGATCGTCGTCAACACACCGCACAATCCGACCGGCTCGGTGCTGCGCGCCGCCGATATGCAGGCGCTGGCCGATATCGTGCGCGGCACGAATATCCTGATCCTGTCGGACGAGGTGTACGAACATATGGTCTACGATGGCGAGCGCCACGAGTCCATGAGCCGCTATCCGGAACTGGCGGCGCGCAGCTTCGTCGTTTCCAGCTTCGGCAAGACTTACCATGTGACGGGCTGGAAGGTGGGCTATGTGGCCGCGCCCGCGCCGTTGATGGTGGAGTTCCGCAAGGTCCACCAGTACAACGTTTTCACCACGAATACGCCGATGCAGCACGGGATCGCCAGCTATATGGCCGATCCCAAGCCGTATCTGGAACTGCCCGCCTTCTACCAGCGCAAGCGCGACCTGTTCCGCGACGGCCTGCAAGGCAGCCGCTTCGAGCTGCTGCCGGCCGACGGCACATATTTCCAGTGCGTGCGCTATGATGCGATTTCCTCGCAGAGCGAGGCGGAGTTCGCGGAGTGGCTGACCAGCGAGATCAAGGTGGCGGCGATTCCGGTATCGGCGTTTTACCGGCAGGGCAAGGAATCCGGCATTGTGCGCTTCTGCTTTGCCAAGAAGGATGAAACGCTGGCGCTCGCGCTGGAGCGGCTGGCGCGCGTTTAGCTGTCTGAATACAATTAGATCCTCCGGGCGGCTGGCCGCACCGGCGGACGTGAAGCTGGGTGGGGACCATCATGAATCAGCAATTAAGCAGCCTGAAAGAACTGGTGCTGGGCGATGCCACCAGCCTGCCGGTACCGACCTCCGTTCTGCATGAGCTGAACCACGCCAACCGGCGTCTGGAAAAGCTGCTCCAGCAACTGCGCAACGAGCATAACGCCGACGCGGAGCTGCGCAGCATCGCGCGCGACGTAATCCACGCCGTCGAACTGAATCCCGAAATCGCCCTCGCCTGCATTTATCTGAACCAGATCGCCGGCACTTATGCCGTGCGCCATTGCATCGAGGTGGCCGTGATCGTGGTGCTGGTGGCGCGCGGCATGCAGAAGCAGCAGCGCGACATACTGACCATGACGGCGGCGGCGCTGACCATGAATGTGGGCATGCTCAAGCATCACGACCGCTTCCAGTCCAAGCCGGGCGCGTTGAATTCGGAAGATATGGCGATCGTGCGGCGCCACCCGGAAGATAGCGCGGAAATACTGAAGTGCGCCGGCATCGATGACGAGGAATGGCTCTCCTGCGTGCTGCTGCACCATGAGAACCACGATGGCAGCGGCTACCCGGCCGGCAAATCGGGCGAGGACATCACGCTCAATGCGCGCCTGCTCAGTTATGCCGACCGCTATTGCGCCCAGGTCTCGGCGCGCAATTACCGCTGCTCGCTGTTACCCGATGAGGCGCTGAACCGGCTGCAGGAAGAACTGGCGGCCGACGCCGACGCGCCCTTGCGCGAACAGTTCCATCGGCAGATCGGCAAATATCCGCCCGGTTGCCTGGTACGCCTGGAGAATGGCGAGATCGGCGTGATTGTGCACCGCGATGTCAACCGCGAGAGCGGAGACGGCGTGCTGACGGTGCACTGCCTGCGCGATGCGGCGGGCAAGCTGCCGCCGGCCGTGATCCTGCGCAGCAGCAGCGATGGCGGTTGCGGCATCGCAGAAGTGCTGAGCGAAGACCAGGTCGACCTGCGCTTCAGCATGAAACAGATCTGGGGCGCGCAGGCCAGCTTGTAAGGCTTGCGGACTTGGGTTTCGCCTAGTTCGGCAACTGCTGCAGCTTGCGCTCGACGAAGGTTTGCAGCTCGGGCGACAGACGTCCTCCAGTCTTGGCCTCGTTGAACGCAGTACGCGCTTCAGCATTGCGCTTGAGCGCCTGCAGCGATATGCCCAATCCCATCCACCATACGCTATTGCCCGCCTGTAGACGCAACGCGGCCTGATAGTGCTCGACCGCTTCCGCGTGGCGCTGTTCGCGCTGCAAGGCGCCGGCGAGGAAGGCGCGGAAATCAGCGTTGGCGGCGGCATGCGGCAAGGTGCGCTGCAAGGTGTCGATGGCGGGACCGTTACGCTCCATTTGCAGGCGGGCCAACAACATGGCCATCTGCGCCTGGGCCGGATCGAGGGCCAGGGCTTGCTGCATATGCTGCATGGCTTCGTCGCCGCGCTGGTTCTCGATCAGCAGACCGATCAGGGTCTGGCGCGCGGCCTCGTGGCGCGGATTGTTTGCCAGCGTTTGTTCGAAGCGCGCGATGGCGTCATGGACACGGCCTTCCTGCATGGCCGACAGGCCACGGCGGTATTCGTTCTCCGCCTGCTGCACCTTGCTCAAGCCTGCATCGCCACGCAATCTGGCCTCCTCCTTTTCGCCGATGGTGCTGCGCACAAGAGCGGGACTGGCGCGCAACGGCGTCTCGATCCTGCGCTTTTCCGCAGAACGGCTTTTCGCGGGAGCCTCGGAAGGCGCAATTCCGACCGGGGCTGTTTTAGCTTCGGCTGATGGTATAGGCGGCGCTTGGACTGGCGCAGGAGCTGGCGCTTCAGGCGGAGCCGCCGCGGGCGGCGTTGCAGCGATCGAGGGCGGCGCCACAACGGCGGCAGGCGCTGGCGCCACAACCGCCGGAGCTGCGGCTTTGGCGCTGGCACTGAGCGAAGATGGCGATGGCCGCGTCAGCGCGCGCCAGGCGAAGATGGCGGCGACGACGAAAATGACGATGCCTGCCACGGCGGCCAGTATCAGCAGCATGCGCGGCATGGGGCGCACCGCCGCCGTGACAGGACGCACGGCGGACGAGCCGCCCTGGCTGGCGGCCGCGCCGCTGCTGCGCGCGTCCAGGTCTTGCAGCATTTTATTGATCAGACTCATTTGCTCAATGCCCAGGCTAATCCACCGGCCGTGGCCAGCAAGGCCGCGACGCCCACCAGCCATGGCCAGATGCGGCGGCTCTTGATAGCACCGGTATCGCGCGCAGCCAGCGCCATATGTTTGCTGCTGACGGTCTGCCGGCCCTCGCCGTAGCACAGCATCAGCGCCTTGTGCGCCAGAATATTGATCAGACGCGGAAAGCCGCCGCTGGCCGCGTACAGCTTCGATACGGCGCCACGACTGAACAGGCGCGCGCCGCCAAAGCCGGCCACGCGCAGCCGGTGCGCCAGGTAAAAGTCCAGTTCATCGCGCCGCAGCGGGCCAAGGTGGTAGTGGAAGGTGATGCGCTGCGCCAGCTGGCGGATCGAATCCATGGCCAGATGCTTATCCAACTCCGGCTGGCCAAACAGTACGATCTGCAGCAGCTTGCGTTTTTCGGTTTCCAGATTGGTCAGCAAGCGCAGGGCTTCCAGGCTTTCGACCGGAATCGCCTGCGCTTCGTCCAAACACAGCACCACGCGCTTGCCCTCCCCCGCCAGCTGCATCAGGCGGCCGGTGATGGATTTCAGCAGATGGTGCTGGTCCACGTCCTTTTCCAGCGTGATTTCCAGCTCGTCGGCCAGGGCCAGCATCAGGGTGCGCGGTTCCAGATAGGGATTCGGGATATACGCCGTCACCACGCCCTCGCCCAGCATGGCGAGGAATTTGCGGCAAAGCAGAGTCTTGCCCGTCCCCACCTCGCCGGTGATCTTGATGAAGCCCTCGCCATTTCTGACCGCCACCAGCAGGGTGTTCAACGCCTCCTGCGCATGCGGGCTGGAAAAGAAAAAGCTGGTATCCGGCGTGATGCCGAAAGGGACTTCGCGCAGGCCGAAGTGGGACTCGTACATATCAGTTGCGTCCCCCGCCCAGCGGCGCCATGTCCTTGATGCGGCGGTTGACGTCGATCATATCCTCGTTCCAGTTGGACGCAGCATCCACGATGGTGGGCTTGATCAGCACCACCAGCTCGCGCTTCTGCATGGTGTCGGCATCGTTGCGGAACAAGGCGCCCAGCACGGGAATCTTGCCCATGCCCGGCAATTGCGAGCGGTCGCCGGAGGAAGCCTGGCGCATCAAGCCGCCGATCGCCACCACTTTGCCATCCTGGCCACGCACCATGCTGTCCATCTCGGAAGTGACGGAAGCAGCCAGCGGCAGATTCAGCGCGCCCGCCGTACCCAGATTGACGCTCTTATTGACGGTGGACACCTGGCTGACCGACGGATGGACGTGCAGGATGATATTGCCGGCTTCATCGATCTGCGGCGTCACGTCCAGCACCACACCCGAGAAGAAGGGCTGCAGCGTAACGTTCGGCGAGGTGGTGCCACCGCCGGCCGCGTTGGTGGTGGTGGTGGTGCTCACCCCGGTGACGAAGAATTCGTCGGTGCCGATTTTCAGCACGGCCTTCTGATTATTCATGGTGGCGATGCGTGGGCTGGACAGCACATGCACGGTGCCTTGCGACTCCAGGAAGGAAATCAGCGCCGCGAAATTACTGGTCTGGAAAGCCATGCCGAACAGGGAGCCAGGCGTCTTGAGATTGCTCCCCAGCGTAAAGCCGCTATTGCCCGCCAGTCCGCTGGCCGGGCTGTCGATGATCGGCGGAATGGTGTTCTGCGTGGCGCCCTTTTGCAGCGGCGACAGCACGGTGCCCGGTTGCAGCAGGCCGACTGATATCTTGCTGTTGCCATGCGTGGCGAACGCCGCCCAGTTGATGCCGCTCTGATAGCTGTGGTTCAGTTCCACTTCCAGGATTTTCGCTTCCAGGATCACCTGACGCTCGATGGCGATCTGGGTGGCCTTCAGATAGCGCTCGACGTTACGCAGTTCTTCCGGCATGGCGCGCACCACGATCACGCCCGAGGCGGGACTGATGACGACACCGCGTCCGCCTTCCTTGCTGCCCACCAGGGCTTCCAGCGAGAGCTTCAACTCTTCCCAGAAATCGCTTCGCGCCACGGTCAGCACATTGCTGGCGTCGCGCACCCTTCCCTTGCCGCCGTTGCCGTCCTGCTGGTTGTTATTGTCGTTCTGGCTGTTATTGTTGTTCGAGTTGTTATTACCGTTGTTATTGTTGCCGCCGCCACCGCCGTTCCCCACCACGTCGGCCACCGAAGTGGACGACACGCGCAGATTCGACAGCCCCACCCTTTGCAAGGTCAGGTAATTCACCTGAAACATGCGGCTTTGCATGGTCAGGGGGCGGATGTAGATGCGCGTGCCTTCGATGCGGTAATCGTAGCCATACAGCTCGCGCACCGCGTCCAGGGCCTCCACCAGGGTCACGTCCTTCAGATTGGCCGTCACCGTGCCGCTGACTTCCGGATGGACCAGCATGTTGTAGCGGGTGCCCGCCACCAGGGAATTGAAGAACTGCTGGGCCGGCACATTATTGAAGGCGACATTGAAGCGCTCTTCCAGCACGGCGCGCGCCTTGGGCAGTTGGCCGGCCAGCTGGGTGGCCGGCGGCAGCAAGGCATTCGTTACGTCGGCGGCCGGCGCGGCCGGCTTTTGCGCCGCCTCGGCCAGGGCCGACACTTCCTTCTCGATAGCGTTGTAAGCCTGGCGCTTAGGCACAACAGAGCACGCAGCCAGCGCGGCGGAGATGGCGATCAGGCCCGTCTTTAAGATTATTTTTTTCATATCCGGCCTCAATTCTTTGCCGCCTTCGCGGGTGCTGCTGGAAGTGGAAACACGCGTAAAACCTCTTTCTTATTGCCCCGCCTTAGCACGGCCTCGGTCGCCGTCAGGCTTTCCAGCACCGCGCCGTCGACCTTGTCGCCGCGCCGCACGATTTGTCCATCGATTACCGCCACCGCCCGCTGCATGCCTTCCTTGCCCACCAGGACCGATTGCAGCTGCGGCTTGTGCGGTCCACTCGGCGCAGGCAAGGTCCCCAACGGCAGCATGGCTTCGGCTGGCGGCCGGGTGGGGTCGCTCAGCGGCGCCTGCGCCGCCGCCGGCAGCGCCATCGCGGCAAGCAGCGCCCATGCGGCGGATCTTGGCTTCATCCTACTCTTGCGGGCGCTCACAGTGTCATCCATTTATCGTCCAGACTCAGGGTGTACAGGGTCAGCGTCAGCTTCGCTTCGGGATAGCTGCCGGCCTGCAGCTCGGCCCTGCCCCAGAACAGCTGCTGCGGCAACCGCTCCAGCGCTTCCATATACGCCAGCATGTCCAGATAGCTGCCTTGCAAAACCAACTCGACGCCGTGGCGGTACAACAGCTCGCGCTGTTTGGCCTGGCCCATCGCTGACGGCGCGGCAGCGCCCTGGGCCGCGTGCTGCGTCGCCATCGCCACGCTGGTCTGCACCTCTTCCCTCGATGTGGCGTTGGCAAAGCCCGGCGCAACAGACGCCGGTTTGGCATACGTCAGCGGTTCGCTCAAGCCCGATACCGGCAGGGTTTTCAGCGACAGCAGGCGCAGCCGCATATTGGCGCGCAGGATCTGCTCCAGCAGCGGCACCATTTTCTGCGGCGCGACCAGGCCGTGCTGCACGGCGCGCAGCGCGCCGCTTTCGGTTTCGATACTGCGGCGCAGCTCAACGATGCGCCTGCGGCTTTCCATATCCGGATCGATGGCGAAGGCCGCGACCTTGGCATTGACCTCGGCATCGATATTGCCGGCCTGCTTGTGCTGCTGCTCGATTTGCAGTCGCAGCGCCTTGTGCCTGGCGTACTGCGGCGCCAGCGCCAGCTGATACATCAGGAACACCAGCGCGGCAAAGGCGGCGGCCAGCACCATGCCGCGTTCGCGCAAACTCAAGGCATCGATGCGGGCGGCCAGCTTGATCCACTGTTCCTTCATTTTTTGCCCTCCTCCACACTTTGGGATTGCAGGCTGAATTGCACATAGCGCGGCAGGGCCGGCGCGACGGCGGCGACCGGGGCATTCGCCAGCGCGCCCGCCGGCGGCGGCGTCTGCGACAGGCCGGGCATGGCCGCAGGTGCGCTGACCGCAGGCGCCGCCGGGACAGCGGACACGCCTGCCGGCGCGGACGGCTGGGTGATCTGGAGCGCGCCGAAAGTCTTCCCGCGCATCGACTTCTCGTCCTTCAGCCGCCCGATATACGCAGGAATCAGGGCGGCCTGCATAGCACGGCCTTGCAGCGCGATGTCCTGGCCCGCGCCGACAATATTCACGCCGGTCAGCCACAACCCCTGCACGTTTTGGCGCGCAAAGGCGCGGAAGTATTCGGCGTAGCCTTCAGTGTTGCCGATCTCGCCGCGTTTCAGCACCGCCTCCACTTCCTGCAGGGATTGCAACTGCGCCTGCAACTGCGCGATTTCCGCCTCCAGCTGCTTGCTCTTCTGGCGCGGCACGAATTCGGCATTGGCCTTGTTCAAGCGCGCCTGGCTCGCCTCCACCAGCGCCTTGCCAGCATTCGCCTCGGCTTGCAGCGTCGAACTGCGGTAATTCAGGAAAGCCGCCAGCGCCACCAGCAGCAGGGCCATCGCGCCCAGCGCCTGCGCCATATGCAAGGCAGTGAAGATTTTCTTCTGCTTCAGGAAGATGGGGTTGAACAGATTGATCTGCTGGCTCATAGCACCACCGCTTCCACGCGCAAAGCCGCGCCCAGCGTCAGGAAGAAGCGCTGTTGCGCCTCCGCCGTGGCCAGGTCGGGCGCCGCGTCCAGATCGAAGACATCGGCCAGGTTCAGCACCTCCACCGGCATGTACAGATTCTGCGCCAGGAATTCATGCAGACCCGTGGCGCCGGTCGGCGCCAGCAGCAGGCGCGAAACGCTGACGAAATGGTATTGGCGGTCGAAGTGGTCGAGCGAGCGTTGCAGCTCCAGGGTGATCTTGTCGAAGTAGATGTGCTGGCTGTTCGGATTCGGGTCCAGTAACTGCGCCAGGTTGACGTCGATGCGGCGCGACAGATACAGCTCGCCACCCGCGCTGATGGTCAGCAGACCGCCTTCTTCATCGAAGGACAGCATGGCCAGGCCGCGCCCTTCCTGCTCCAGCAGTGCGGCGATATTCCGCTGCGCCATTTCCGGGATGTCGATCGCGCTCAGACCAATCGCGCCCTCCTCGAACAAGCCTTGGCGCGATTCGATCAGGCTATTGCGGGCGGCCACGGCGAACATCGAATGGGGACGGCCGGCGGCGGCATTTTTGTCGGCTGGGATATCCAGCACGTCGATGGTGGCGTCGTCGATATGGAAATCCAGCATATCCTTCAAGCGCCAGCGCACGGCCGTTTTCAGTTCGTTCTGCGCCACATTGGGCGCTTCCACCGACAAAAGCTGGTATTCGCCACCGGCCAGCAAGGTGCTGCAGTGGTGCTGCGCGGCGCGCAGCTCGCGGCCCAGTTTTTCCAGAAGTTCGGGGGAATGGCTGGGCTGGCAGGGATGGAAGGCCGCCGCCAGCACCTTCGGCTTGGCATTCGGCGAGCGCTGCACGCTGGCCGCGCACACCCCGTCGCTATGGAAGGAGAGTGTCAGCCAGTCTTGTTTTTTTGTTTCCCTGGAGAAAAATCTCATGCCGGCAATCAAAATAGTGGGCGTTACCTGAGGTCTACGCGCTAATGGGTTGATTATATTTAAGTTTGCAAAATTTCCGAGGCTAATTTTGCAATTCCGGTACAAAAAACGCAAAATTTCCCTCTTCGCAGCGATCCTGCCGGCATCGTCATGGCACAAACTTGACACATTACTCTCCAGCATGATCTGATGGAGCATGGACTCGCGCCTCTCTTTCCTGTTGCCGAAATTCGCGGCAATGCCTCTTGCTTTTCTGCTCTACGCGGCCGGCGCGCCGGCCATGGCCGATACCTACTACCTGCCGGGCGACCTGAACAAAGCGCCCTTTAATTGCAGCGGCTCCGGCCAGGATTACAACTGCGGCAGCATCGATCTGGACAAGGACGCGACCCTGGTCTTGAACGGCCCCATCCGCCTCCAGGTTTCCGGCAATTTATCCACCGACAAGAATCTCAGCACGGTCAACAACGACTATGCCTTCGACATCTCGGTCGGCGGCAGCGTCGATCTGAAAAAAGACGTCAGCGTCACCATGAACCTGACCGTGGGCGGCAGCATCGACATTGCCAAGGATGCGCGCTTCACCGGCAATATCACGGCCGGCGGCAATGTCCACTTCGCCAAGGACTCGATTTACGACGGTGATGTGACGGTGGGCGGCTTCCTGGACGTGGACAAGGATACTTATATCACTGGCATCTGCCGCGCCGGATCGACCAATTTTTACGGCTGCGGCGCCAAGCCACCAGTGAGCGCACTGCACCATATACGCGTCGGCCACAACGGCACCGCCCTGACGTGCACGCCAGCCGTGATCACCGTCTATGCCTGCGCCGGCAGCGACAGCAACGGCGCCTGCACCGCTTATACCGGCGGCGTCAGCGGCAATGTCAAAGCCAGCAATGGCGCCAGCGTGCCGTTCACCATCCCCTCAAACAGCAGCTCAACCAGCGTCAATCTGGGTATCACCACGGCCAGCACGGTAACGCTCTCGGCCGACGGTTATAGCTCCAGCAACGGCTATACCTGCTGGGATGGCAACAACGCCAATTGCAGCCTCAACTTTCAAGATGCCGCCTTCCTGATCACCGTTGCCGACCACGTTGCCGGCCTCACGCAAACAGCCAAAATCGAAGCCGTAAAGAAAAGCGATACCAGCAACCGCTGCACGCCCGGTTTCACTGGAGCGCGAGCCGTCAGTCTGAGCTGCAATTACAGCAACCCGACCAGCGGCACGCTACAGCTGAGCATTGGCGGAAGCAAGATCAGTTGCAATGCACCAGCCACCGCCGTCAACCTGACTTTCGACAGCAATGGCACAGCAGAACCCTCGCTGCTTTATGAGGACGTTGGCACATTAACGCTGAACGCGAGCACCGCCTCCCCCGCCATCATCGGCTCGGATAGCTTTGTGGTGGCGCCAGCCAGTTTCAGAATCACACCGAATGAAAGCAATCCGCATAAGGCTGGCAGTCCTTTTAATGCCGACGTCACCGCCCTGAATGCCTTGGGCAACGCAACGCCCAATTTCGGCAAGGAGAGTTCCGCGACGCAGGTGCGCGTGAACTTCAACAAATGCACGCCCACGGCCAATCTCGGCGGAGTAGCCGGGGTCGTCGCCACGGGACTCGTTCAGAGCTTTACGAACGGCAAAGGCCAAGCTGCCAATATCAGCTGGTCCGAAGTCGGTACAGGCGATTTGACGGCCTATATCGATAACAATCCTGCCTCGGCTTCGGCACCTCTCCCCTATCTTTCCTCTTCCATCAAACCGGCCGGCAGCACGGCAACGGCCAACAGCTCCTGCACGCAAAGCTTTGTGCCGCACCATTTTGATGTGACACATGAAAGCACCCGCCTGTTCTGGTATTCGGGTCAAACCATAGACAAGATTAAAGTCACCGCCAAAGCCTATGCCAACCCGCCAAGCGCCGCCACCACGACCCAAAACTATATGCTTGGTGCCGCCGCCAATGCCAAAGTCGATCTGGCGGCATTCAGCGATGGACCACCGGTAGCTGCTATCCTTCCCGCTACCGGCACATTAGATATCGCATCTATTGCTGGCTCGGCCTTCCAGGGCAGCAATAAGGGAGAAGCCGAACTTACCCCTGTCTTTAAGTTCGCGCAGATCAAGACCGCTCCCCTGCCGCTGCGCATACGCGCCACCGAGGGAAGCGTCGTTACATCCGCAAATGGGAAGGAAGATGTGATTCCCATACGTAGCGGGCGGTTGCGCTTGTCCAATGCCTTTGGCGGCGTCAGCACAGTGGTGTCGATGCGAGTGCGCGCAGAATACTGGAACGGCAGCAATTGGTTGTGGAATACCCAGGACAACTACACCACGATTAAGCTCACATCAGTGGCGCTGACGCCGTTCCCGCCGCCGGGTAGCAACTTCACCGCCACCGTGCTCAACGATCTGACCTTGAGTAACGGCGAAGACACGCTGAAACTCCGCAGTACCTACGCAAACAAAGGCTATGTGGATGTAGCGCTCAATCTGGCTCAGAATGCCGGCGCGCAAACGCTGGATCAGTCCTGCTTGGCTACCCACAAGAAAACCCAAGGCAACGACACACCCTGGCTGCGCTCCTGGTATGGCGCGTGCTCCGTGGGCGCCAATCCAGAAAATGATCCGTCGGCGCGCGCCAATTTTGGCGTTACCGCCCCCGAAACCCGCGCCACTATCTTCGTGCGCGAGGTGTTCAATTGAAGGCGGCAGGCGGCTACACCATGGTAGAGCTGGTCACCGTGATGGTGCTGTTGGGCATACTTTCCGCCATCGCGATACCGCGCATGTTAAGCGATCCAGGCATGGCCGGGCCGGGCTTTCGTGCCGATATCGTGACGGCTCTGCGCTATGCGCAGAAGTCGGCGGTCGGGCACCGCCGCGTGGTCTGGGCCACGGTCAACAATAACTCAGTGACCTTGCTGATTGCAGCCAACAATCCCGCCGCCACCAATGCGGCGGGCAATTGTATCGGCGTGCCGCTCGCCACTCCAGACGGCGCAGCTTTCACCAGCACCAAGGCTGCCACTAATTTTACGGCGGCTGCTCCCCTTGTCCTATTTTTCCAGCCAAATGGAGAGATTACTACGGATTGCGCCGGAGTCAATCTAGCCAGCAACAGCATCACCGTCAGTGCCGCAGCACAAAACGAAGCTGCGATCACGATCATAGGAGTCAGCGGCCGTGTGGACTAGACGCGCCCAAGGCATGACGCTGGTCGAGCTGATCGTGGCCATGGTCATTATCGGCGTGTGCTTGGCTAGCTTGCTCTCTGTATTCTCGCGCACATCCCGTGCCAGCACCGACCCCATGGTGATAAAACAGATGACTGCAATTGCCGAAGGGATGATGGAGGAAATCCAAAGAATGCCTTTCGCGGCGGCGTCAAATAATGGTCTACCTAGCAACGCATGCGCGCGCGACAACTACAACAATCTGGAGGATTATAACCAATATCAGAACAAGCCATGCGACGTAATGGGCACCGCAATTCCTGGTTTGGATGCCTATCAGGTAAACGTAGCGGTTGTTAAGGTCGTTGCCGGCCCCATGTTGCTTGCAACAGCCGGGGATTCCTTTGAAATTACGATAAAGGTTAGCAGGGGCACCGATAGCTTTACCCTTCGGGGCTGGCGAACCAATTTCGGTAAATTCCAACCATGAAGATAAAAAGCGCCGGTTTCACGCTGGTCGAGCTGATCACGGTAATGGTCATCGTTGCCGTACTGGCGGCGGGGCTGGTAGCTTTTTTGCGGCCCGCCATCGGTAATTATATGGCCGTTGGCCGCCGCGCTTCGCTTAGCGACCAGGCCGACAGCGCCATGCGCCTGATGATGCGCGACATCCGTCTGGCCGTACCAAATTCCATTCGCCAGGCTGCCCCTACCTGCTTTGAGCTGGTTCCAGGCTCAGGCGGCGGGCGCTTTCGCACCGCTGTCGACAGCGCGAATGCCGGCAGCCTGCCACTCGAAGCCTCGGCGCCTGCCGCAGCGTTTGACGTCTTTATGCCGCAAGCCCCCGTTCCGCCAGCAGCCGGCGACTGGATCGTGATCGGCAACCAAACTGCGGACGACATTTACAACACTCCCAGCCCCACTCGCACCGGAATCCTCGTTGTTGCGCCGCCGCCCGTGGCTGCGCTGCCTGCCGGCACCCATCGTATTACCGTTAACGCGCTGCGGGTAAATATTCAGCCCGGCTACGACGGCTCGCGCTTCATGATCGTGCCCGCAGCCATTGGTCCCGTCATGTATTCCTGCACAGCCGGCCTGCTGAACGGACGCGGCACAGGGGCGTTGCTACGTTATTCCGGTTATGGCTTCAATGCCGGCATGCCCAACGGCTGCAATGCACCGCCGCTGGCAATCAACAACGCCCTGACTGCCCAGCCCTCCCTGGTCGCCAACAATGTCTCAGCCTGTACCATGACATACGACCCCAACCCTGGCGCAACGCAAGGCAGCGGCTATATGTCCATCCAGCTGACGTTAACGGATGACAATGAATCGGTTACGCTGACTTATGGCGCCCATGCGAGCAACGTACCATGAACAGAAGAGACAGGCAAAAAGGGTTTGGCGTCATTGTCGCCGTGGTGATTTTAGTGCTGCTGGCTTCACTCGCAGCAGTCATGGTCCGTACCAGCATAGGACAACAGAGCGCATCGGCGCAGGATATCGCCGCAGCCTATGCCAATCAGGCAGCGCGGGCAGGCGTGGAATGGGGTTTATATCAGGCGATGACGAGCAGCGCATGCGCGCCCGCCACCTCCCTCAATTTCACAGGCCAGAACGGCTTTAATGTGGTCGTAAACTGTGATGCAACGAATTTCAATGAGGGAGTCGACGCAGCCGGGGCGCCAATCGGAAAAACGATTTTCGTTATCAGCGCCATTGCCTGCAATGCCGCCAACTGCCCCAATGCAGGGGCTGCGGTGGCAGGCAGCGATTATGTTGAACGCCGGCGCATGGCAACGGCCTGCGCCACCAAAGCTGCCCCCCCTAATCCAGGCGGGCCATGTTGATCACGCAAGTAATTACGGGCAGGTGTTCGTTACAATTGCGACCGCTGGCGGGGCAGTTGCGGTAGCTTGGGTATAAGATACGAAACAACTCACCGCCTTTGCCGAGTTGGCAACAGAGTTGGGAACGATCGCAATCGCGCCAGCCGCGACAGCGGGACTGGTACCACTGGCAGCTCCCGAGTTAACAATAGTAAAATCAGCACCATTGATATCGATTCCCGCCGCTTGCAACATGGTGTTATCGGCAGCAGGATAGCCGTTTACCAAATTGACCGTGACTCCCTCCATATTGGCAGTAGCACCAGGAGTCAGCAAAGCCCGTGCATGCACCAGGGAAGCTGCTGAGTTGATCGCGCCACGCGCGCCATTCAATGCAGCTACGCGGGCTTCGCCCCCCAGATCCAAAAATCGCGGCAGCGCCGTTGCGGCGAGAATGCCCAGAATTACGATCACAACGATCAATTCAATCAGGGTAAAACCGCCCTGGCCTTGTTTGCGAATTGCGTTGATTGCCTGTTTATTCATTAGTTTCTCCGTAAATCATCCTGCAACAGAAATTGCGCAGCGGATATATAAAAGTAACATATTCTCACCTACTTATCCACGACTTGCTCCAACGATAGCCCTTTATTTTCGGGCTTTCCAGTAGTTTCCGGTGCGTTTCCAGTATTTGCCAACAGACGGAATTTCAGCGGGTGACGTTTTTCGTTAGAAAAAAAATCATATTGAGCTGGCAAATAAAGCAAGGTTTTCTCGGCACGGTCGAAATACCAGCTGCCAGCCTCTAGTTCATCCAACTGGGGCGCTTCGCGTTCACCCTCATAATTTCCTGGCGGCCGCAATAGCCATGACATGGGATTTTCTCCAGCAAGCGATGACAAATCTCCGGTCCGGCCACGAATATGCGCCTCCGCCACCCGACTCTGTATTGTGATGCGCAACTGCGCCAGCACCTGGGCCACGGCCGCCCGCTCCGCCTCTTCCTGATAAAACAGCACTCTTTGCAAGAATACTGTGCCTAGAACAGCAATCACGACCAGCACTACGCCTAATTCGAACAGACTGAAGCCCCGCCGTTGCGCGGCGGCGACAGCTTGCCAGTCCGCGCGCGGCGTTTTCATTTGTGCAGGGCCGCTTTGCCCAAGTCCCAGATCGGCAGGAAGATGCCGAGCGCCAGCACCAATACCATGATGCCCAGCGCGACGATCAATATAGGCTCGATCTGCGCCGACAGCGTTTTCAGCTCGTAATCGACCTCGCGTTCGTACATTTGCGCGATCTCGTCCATCAGCTCATCGAGCGAACCCGATTCCTCGCCGACCGCAATCATTTGCAGCACCACGGGGGTGAACACATTGGCCGCCGACGCCGTGCGCAGGATGCTTTCGCCACGCTCCACGCCGTCGCGCATCTGTTCAACGCGGGCGCTCAGATAGCTGTTGTCGACCGTTTGCGCCACCACCGTCAGCGCCTGCACGATCGGCACGCCGCTGCGGCTGGACAGGGCGAAGCTGCGCGCAAAGCGGGCCAGCGTGGCTTTGCGGATGATCTTGCCCGCGATCGGCAAACCGAGCTTGAATTTATCCCACTTGTAGCGCCCCTTGGCCGTGCGCACATAGCGGGTGAAGGCGACGATGCCGCCCGCCAGCAGGCCCGCCATCAGCGGCCAATACTGGACGGTGAAGTTGGACGTCGCCAGCAGGATGCGCGTCATCAGCGGCAGCTCGGCATTGAAACCGGCGAAGACCTTGGCGAAGGCGGGAATCACGAAGATATTCACCACCGTCATCGCCGCGATGATGGCAACCACCACAAAGGTCGGATAGCGCAGCGCGGTCGTGACCCGCTCGCGCATATCGCGGTCGAATTCCATATGGTCGAACAGGCGCAGGAAGACTTCCTCCAGCCGCCCCGTCATCTCCCCCACCCTGACCATGGACAAGTAGAAGGCCGAAAACACTTCCGGATGGCGGCGCATGGCCGAGGACAGCTCGCGCCCCGCGTCGAGCGACTCGCGCAAGTCCTTGATGACGCGGCCGAAGGATTTGCTGACCGCCGATTCCTGCAAGCCCGCCAGGCCGCGCATGATCGGCACGCCGGCCTTGAGCAGGGTGTAAAGCTGGCGGCTGAACAGCTGCACGTCCATGCTGGTGACTTTCTTCTCGGTCAGTCGGGTCCACCAGTTCTCGCCCTCGCCGCCCTTGTCCGCCTTCTTGGTGGTGACGGCGATCTCGATGGGCGTGACGCCGGTGCTGAACAGCTGGTCGGCCACGGCGCTGCTGTCGGCCCCTTCCAGCACGCCCTGCATCAATTCGCCGCGCGCATTGCGTCCCTTGTAGCTGAAGAATGGCACCTCAATCCTCTTGCTGGTTGCTGATGCGCATAGCTTCGGAGATGGTGGTGCGCCCCTGCACCACCAGCGCCACCGCGTGGCGGCGCAGGGTCATGCCCGCCATCTGGGCCGTCGCCACTTTGACGAAATGGCCCATATCATGATGATTGGCGGCGTCCACCACGGCCGACGTCATTTCCAGCAGTTCGTAGACGCCGGTACGACCGCGATAACCCATGCCGTTGCAGTGCGAGCAGCCCTTGCCCGCGTGGTAATGGCCGCTCGCAGCGCCTTCGCCCAGCTCCAGCTTCAGCCACTCTGCTTCGGTGGCGGTCGGCGTATACGGCGCGGTGCAGCTTTCGCAGATCACGCGCACCAGGCGCTGGGCCAGCACGGCTTGCAGCGAGCTGCCCACCATATAGCGCGGCACGCCCATATCCATCAGGCGCAGCGGCGTGCTGACGGCGTCATTGGTGTGCAGGGTCGAGAGCACCAGGTGGCCGGTCATGGCGGCGCGCAGGCCGATGGCGGCGGTTTCCTGGTCGCGCATCTCGCCCACCAGCACGATGTCCGGGTCTTGCCGCAGGGCCGAACGCAGCACGCGGGCGAAGTTCAGGTCGATCTTGTCGTTGACCTGCACCTGGTTGATGCCAGGCAGGCGGTACTCGACCGGGTCTTCCACCGTGATCAGTTTCTTCTCGACCGAATTCAGTTCGGATAGGGCGCAGTACAACGTGGTGGTCTTGCCGCTGCCGGTCGGTCCCGTCACCAGCACCAGGCCGTTGGGGCGCTGGACGATGCTGCGGAAGCGTTCCAGCAGCTCGCGCGGCATGCCGATGGCGTCCAGCTTCAGCGGGGCGCCACCCTGGTTCAAAAGACGCATGACCACCGATTCGCCGTACTGGGTCGGCATGGACGAGATACGCACGTCGATGCGCTGGTTGCGCACGCGCACGCCGAAGCGGCCGTCCTGCGGCAGGCGCTTTTCCGAGATATCCAGGTCCGACATCAGTTTCAGGCGCAGCGCCAGGGCCGGTGCGATCTTGATATCGGCCTCGGTCTGCAGATGCAGCACGCCGTCGATGCGGAAGCGGATCTGCAGGCGGCTTTCCTGCGGCTCGATGTGGATGTCCGAAGCGCGCACCTGCACCGCGTCGTCGAACACCGACTGCAGCAGTTTGACGACGGGCGCCTCTTCCAGGCCTGGATTGGCGGCCAGCGTGCCGAAGTCGATGGAGACGTCGCCGATATCCTGTTCCAGCTCGCGCGCCAGGTCGGTGATGTCCTCGGTGCGGCGGTAGATGCGGTCGATGGCGGCCAGCACCTCGGTCTCGTTGACCACCGCCAGCTCGACATTGCGGCGCACCAGGCGCGCGATCTCGTCGTAGGCAAACAGGTCGGTGGGGTCGGACATGCCCACCAGCAGCGAGGTGGTACGGTCTTCCAGGATCAGGGCGCGAAAGCGGCGCGCCTGGGTTTCCGGCAGCTGGCGCACCAGTTCCGGATTGATATTGTAGAACTTGAGGTTGATATACGGGATATTCAGCTGGCGCGCCAGGGCGCCGGCGATCTGCTCCTCGGTCACATAGCCGTTTTCGATGAAGACCCGCCCCAGCTTGCGCCCGCTGCGCTTTTGTTCCGTGAGCGCCAGGCCCAGCTGTTCTTCGGACAGCAGCTTTTGCTGTACCAGGATCTCGCCCAGCCGGACTTTTTCGGGCCTTGCCATACTCACTCCACGAATATCACTGTGGGGGCATTGTATGCCGAATGTCAGTCTTGCCGCTAGCTAAAGAAGGCCATTCTTGCTACAGTATGCCTCGCCCGAACTCTGCCCTGATACATGGACCAAGCCGCTCTGCGCTTTCGCAATGTCACCAAACGCCATGCGCACCGGCCGGTGCTCGATGGCGTCGATCTGACGGTGGAGCGCGGCGAGTTCTTCGGCCTGGCCGGGGTAAACGGGGCGGGCAAGACCAGCCTGATCAAATGCCTGCTCGATTTTTGCGCACTCGACGGCGGCGCCATCGAGATTTTCGGCGCCAGCCATCTGCGCCCGCAGGCGCGCCAGCCGCTGGCCTATCTGCCGGAACGCTTTACCCCGCCCTACTATCTGACGGGCGACGATTTTCTAAAATACGTGCTGAAATTGCAGGGACAGGCTTACGAGCCGGCTGCCGTGGCCGCGATGCTGGCCGCGCTGGACCTGGAGGACACCGCCTTGAAGCGCACCGTACGCAGCTATTCCAAGGGCATGACCCAGAAACTGGGCCTGGCCGCCTGCTTCCTCAGCCGCAAGCGCCTGTACGTATTGGACGAGCCGATGAGCGGCCTCGACCCCAAGGCGCGCGCCCTGCTCAAACAGCTTTTGCAGCATTTGCGCAACGATGGCGCCAGCCTTCTGTTCACTTCGCACGCGCTGGCCGATGTCGAGGAAATCTGCGACCGCATGGCCATCCTGCACGGCGGCCGTATCCGCTTCGCCGGCACACCCGAGCACTGCCGCAGCCGCTACGGCGCTTCCACGCTGGAAGCGGCCTTCCTGCAAGCGATCCAATAGGCCCGCCATGTACCAATCCCATTTCGGCCTGACGCAGGCGCCCTTCAACATCACCCCGAACCCGGCCTTTTTCTACAGCGGCAATGAGCGCGGCGCCATGCTCGAAGCCTTGCTGTATGCGGTGGGCAGCGGCGAAGGCATCATCAAGGTCACGGGTGAAGTCGGCAGCGGCAAAACCATGTTGTGCCGCATGCTCGATAGCCAGTTGCCGCCCCATGTGGACGTGATCTACCTGGTCAACCCCAGCCTGGGCCCGGAGGACGTGCTGTACGCCATCGCCGGCGAACTGGGCCTGAACGCGGAAGGCTTGCGCGGCAACGAGGTGCTGCGCCTGCTCAACACCGACCTGATCGCGCGCCACAGCGCGGGCCGCCAAGTGCTGCTGCTGGTCGAGGAGGCCCAGGCCATGCCGCTGGAAACGCTGGAAGAGGTGCGCCTGCTGACCAATCTGGAAACGGCCCACCACAAGCTGCTGCAGATCGTGCTGTTCGGCCAGCCTGAGCTCGACGAGAGTCTGGCCCTGCCGCGCATGCGCCAGCTGCGCGAGCGCATCACGCACAGCTTCACGGTGCCGCCGCTGGCGCCCGAACTGCTGCCCGACTTCCTCGCCTTCCGCCTGCAGGCCGCCGGCCATCGCGGGCGCCCCCTGTTCAGCAAGGGCGCGGTCAAGCTGATCGCGCGCGTTTCGCAGGGCATTGTGCGGCGCGTGAACATCCTGGCCGACAAGGCCTTGATGGCGGCGTTTGCCGACGACGCGGCCACGGTGCGGCCGGCCCATGTGCGCCAAGCCATCCGCGACAGCAGCTTTGCCGCGCCGCCGCGTGCGCTGCCGGCCTGGCTGCTGGTCGGCGCCGGCTTCGTGCTGGCCTTGCTGGTGGCGGGCGCCTGGCTGGTCTGGCAGCAGTCGCTGGCGCCGCCGGACGGTTATGGCAAGGGCCAGCATGCGGCGCGGGAGGATGCCCTCCCCGCATCCCGATTTGCAGGATGAGCGCTTTTATAGGATTATGTCAACTTTAACCCCCGGACCAACCTCGCTCCCGCGGACTACAACAATGAAAAAACTCGCGGCTCCCCTGCTTTCCTCCGCCTGCGCCCTGCTCGCAGGCTGCGCCGCGCCGCAATTGCCGGTATCGACCTCGCATGTAACGGAAAGCCCGCGCCCGGCCGGCGCCATTCCCGATCCGGTGCAGCAAAGCCCGGCCCTGCCGCCGCCGCGCCCAGGCGCGCGCGTGGAAACCTATAGCGTCACGGTGCACAAGGTGCCGGTGCAATCGGTGCTGTTCGCGCTGGCGCGCGACGCGGGCCTGAACGTGGACATCCACCCTTCGATCGACGGCATGGTCACGCTGAATGCGCTGGACCAGACCCTGCCCCAGCTGCTGGCGCGCATCGCCCGCCAGGTCGATATGCGCTACGAGATCGAGGGCAATAACCTGATCGTGCTGCCGGACCAGCCGTATTGGCGAAATTACAAGGTCGATTACGTGAACATGGCGCGCTCGACCCAGAGCAGCGTGAGCATCGCCACCCAGATTTCGACCACGGGCGGTTCGTCGGCCACGCAGACCATCAATCCGACCACCGGCCAGACCACCCAGGCCACGCAGACTTTGGGCGGCGGCGGCACCAATAACTCCACTACCTCGGTAGCCAACCGTTCGGATAATAATTTCTGGTACAGCCTGGAGAAAAATATCCGCGACATGCTGCGCCCGACCAATCTGAACGATCCGCTCACGGATCCCCTGGCCCAGTTGCGCGAGCAGACCGGCGGCCAGCAGGGCCAGGCCAATCCCTACGGCCAGGCAGGCGGTGTGGCAGGGCAGCCGGGCGTGAATCCGGGCGGCTATGCGGGCGGCGCGGGCTATCCCGGCGCGGCCCAGCCTTATGGCGTGCCGCCGCCAGGCTACCCGGCGGCGGCCGAGCAAGGCTATGGCGTGGCGGCCGGCGCCACCGGCGTCCAGGGCGCGGGGGGGCGCAATGCGCCGCGCAGCAACAATACCGTGGTGGTCAACCAGGAAGGCGGCTTGATCGCGGTGCGCGCCACCAGCCGCCAGCACGACAAGATCCAGGAATTTCTCGACACCGTGCTGGCCACGGCCAAGCGCCAGGTCCTGATCGAGGCGACCGTGATCGAGGTCAAGCTCGGCGACCAGTACCAGCAAGGCATCAACTGGTCGCGCGTCAGCAGCAATGGCGAATCGACGCTGATGCAGGGTGGCGTGGCGGCGGGCGCCAATCCGCTGCCGAATACCACCGCGCCGGGCTTCATGCTGTTCAAGTACAACAACCCCACCACGCGCCTTGGCAATATCACGGCCGCCGTGCAGTTGCTGGAATCCTTCGGCAAGGTCAAGGTGCTGTCCAGCCCCAAGATCAGCGTGATGAACAACCAGACCGCGCTGCTCAAGGTGGTGGACAACAATATCTTCTTCACGCTCAAGGTCACGCCCGCCGTGATGACGTCCACCGGCACCATCGCCACGCCCGCCACCTACGAGTCCAAGGTGGAAACGGTGCCGGTCGGCTTCGTGATGAGCGTGACGCCGCAGATTTCCGAAAGCGACGAAGTGACGCTCAACGTGCGACCCACCATCACGCGCGTGGTCGGCTTTGTGCAAGACCCGAATCCCGAGCTGGCCAAGCAGAACGTCATCAGCAAGGTGCCGGTGATCCAGGCGCGCGAGCTGGAATCGGTCATGAAGGTCAGCAGCGGCCAGGTGGCCGTGATGGGCGGCTTGATGCAGGACTCGGTGGACAACACCAAGGATGGCCTGCCGGGCGTGAGCAGCATGCCGCTGCTGGGCAATCTCTTCTCCTACCGCAACGAGAATGCCAGCAAGACCGAGCTGGTGATCTTCATGCGCCCCATCGTGGTCAAGGACGCCAGCCTGAATGGCGATTACAAGGATTACCGCTACCTGCTGCCGGACCAGGCGCCGCTGAATGCCCAGCCTTATCCGCAATCGGCCCCGCCCCAGGTGCGCAATCCTGCTTTCGGATCGGGTGAACAATGAGCCTGCTGATGCAAGCGTTGAAAAAAGCCGAACGCGCCAAGCAGAGCAATCTGCCGGACGAGGAGCTGGAGCGCCCGTCCGAAGCCTTCGACGACATCCTGGCGCTGGAACCGCAAAACCCGTCCGCGCCAACCGCCGGCGGGCTGGAACTGTCGCTGGAACCGCTCGATGCGCCGGCCTACACGCCACACGGCGCCGCCGCCCAGGACGCGGTCGCAGCCGCGACCGGCCCGGCGTCCGGTCCTGCGGGCGGTATTGAACCCAGTTTGGCACCGCTCGATTTCGCTCCTGCCGGTTCCGGCGAGATTCCACTGGTGCCGGCCACGGAAGCCATCCACGACCCGGTGCCGCCCCAGGCGCGCCAGGAGGCCGCACGCCCCCGGCCCGCTCCGGTGCAGCGCGGCGCCCATGCGCCGGCCTTCGATGCTGGCGCCAGTCTGGGGGCTCCCTCCCAGTCCACGCCGGCGTACAGCGGCGACACGACCGGCGCCGCCAATGCAACGAATACTGCGGGTACTGCCGGTGCCGCGCGCGCTGGAAACAGCGCGGCGCAAGGCGGGACGCGCGCGGCGGCAACGCCGCGCACGCAGGCCGGCCAGCAATCGGCTTACGCCGCATCCGGCCGCGCCGGCGCGCAGCAAACGCGCGCCAGCGGCCCGCGCGGCAAGGACAAGACGGCGGGACGCATCGATCCGGCCCATCTGCGCCTGGGCATCCTGGGCGGCATTCTGGCCCTGATCCTGATCGTCTTCGGCCTGATGTACTGGCGCGCCCTGACCGCGCGCCCCGGCGCCGCGCTGCCCATGGTGGCAATGCCGGGTCAAGGCGGTGTGCCGCAGGCGGCCGTCGTCGTGCCCGTGCCGCCCGCCGGCGATGCCGGCGCCGTTTCCGCGCCTGGCGCCGACAGCACCGCGCCAGCAGGCGCGCCGGCCCAGCCATCCGCGCCAGCCAACGCCGCCGCGCAACCGGCGCCGGTGGAGCAAAGAATGTCGCCGGAAGAGGCGCAGGCCGCGATCCGCGCCGCCACCGAACGCGAAGCCGCCGAACTGGCAGCCCGCCTGGCGCGCGAACGCGTCGAAGCGCGCCGGCAGGCGCAGGGGCTTGCTCCCGCCCCCGCCGGCGGCAATCCATCACAACCAGCCGCTCCGGCCACCGCCCAAAGCGGCGCCGGCGCATTGACGCCGATGGCCGACAGCGGCGAACTGCGCATCGTGCGCAATAGCGCGGCCCAGCAAGTGCCGCCCGCCATCCAGGCGGCTTACCAAAGCTTCCAGGCCGGCGATATGGCGGGCGCGGGCCAGCAGTACGCCCAGGCGCTGCAGCAAGACCCGAACAACCGCGACGCCCTGCTCGGCAGCGCCGCCGTGGCTCTGCGCGAGCAGCGACCGGCCCAGGCCAGCGCCGCCTATCTGCGCCTGCTGGAGCTCGATCCCAACGATGGCGAAGCCTTGGCAGGCTTGAGCAGCCTGCGCGGCGGTGACGCCGGCCAGGCCGAGAGCCGCTTGAAAGCCATCCTGCAACGCACGCCGGAATCGGCGCCGGTGCACTTCGCGCTCGGCAACCTGTATGCGCGCCAGGCCCGCTGGCCGGAAGCGCAGCAAGCCTTCTTCCGCGCCTATACCGGGTCGCCGTCCAATCCCGATTACGCCTTCAATCTGGCAATCGGCCTGGATCGCCTGAACCAGGGCAAGCTGGCTGCGAGCTATTACGAACGCGCCCTGGCGCTGGCCCAGTCCACGCGCGCCAGCTTCGACCAGGCGGCGGTGCGCCGCCGCTTGCAGGAACTGTCCGCCGCCGCGCGCTGAACATACCGATACATGGCAGAACAAGCAAAACTCCCGCTGGGCAAGCTGCTGATCCAGAAAGGCGTGATCAGCGAAGACCAGTTGCGCATCGCGCTGATCGAGCAGAAACGCAGCAACGAGCCGCTGGGCAAGCTGCTCATCATGCTCGGCTTCGTGACCGAGGCCACGGTACGCGAAGCGCTCAGCGAAAACCTGAAGACCCCGGCCGCCGACTTGACCAGCCTGGTGGTCGACGCCATCGCGCTCAAGCTCATTCCCAAGGACGTGGCGAAGCGCTACCGCGTCTTCCCCATCGTCTACGAGCGCCACAGCGACAACCTGATCCTGGCCATGTCGGACACCAGCAATATCGTGGCGCTGGACCAGATCAGCGCCATGCTGGTGAAAGGCATCACTGTCACGCCGCTGCTGGTGAACGAATCGGATATCGCGCGCGCCATCGACCAGTACTACGGCTTCGAGCTGTCCATCGACGGCATCCTGCACGAGATCGAAACGGGCGAGGTCAATTATCAGAGCATGAGCTCGACCTCGGACGAGTACAGCCAGCCCATGGTGCGCCTGATCGACGCCCTGCTGGCCGACGCGGTGCAGAACGGCGCGTCCGACATCCACTTCGAGCCGGAGCAGAGCTTCCTGCGCATCCGCTACCGCATCGACGGCATCCTGCGCCAGATCCGCAGCCTGCACAAATCCTACTGGCCGGCCATGGTGGTGCGCCTGAAGGTGATGAGCAATATGAATATCGCCGAAACGCGCGCGCCGCAGGATGGCCGCATCACCATCAAGTTCTCCGGCCGCCAGATCGACTTCCGCTCCAGCGCCCAGCCTACCACGCACGGCGAGAACTTCGTGCTGCGCGTGCTGGACCGGCAAAAAGGCATCGTGCCGCTCGACGGTCTGGGCCTGGCCGAGGCCGAGCTGCAGTTGCTGAAATTGATGATCGCCCGCCCCGATGGCCTGATCCTGGTCACCGGCCCCACCGGCAGCGGCAAGACCACCACCCTGTATTCGATCCTGAACCATATCAATACCGAAAGCGTCAACATCATGACGCTGGAAGACCCGGTCGAATACCCGATGAATATGATCCGCCAGACCTCGGTCAACGAATCGGCCAAGCTGGGCTTCGCCGACGGCATCCGCTCCATGATGCGGCAAGACCCGGACGTGATCCTGGTGGGCGAGATCCGCGACAAGGAAACGGCCGATATGGCCTTCGCCGCCGCCATGACCGGCCACCAGGTGTATTCCACCCTGCACACCAATTCGGCGGTCGGCTCGGTGTCGCGCCTGTTGGACATTGGCGTGCTGCCCGACATCATGGCTGGCAATATCATCGGCGTGATCGCGCAGCGCCTGGTGCGCAAGCTGTGCCTGCACTGCCGCGAGCCGATGCAGGCCGACCCGATCGAACGCCGCCTGCTCGGGCTGGACGAGGAACAGCCGCCGGCCACCATCTACCGCGCCGTGGGCTGCGAACGCTGCGCCCATCAGGGCTACAAGGGCCGCCTGGCCATCATGGAGCTGCTGAAGATGAACGGCGAGCTCGACGAGCTGGTGGCGCGCCGCGCCAGCAACCGCGAGCTGCGCGCCGCCGCCAGCGCGGCCGGTTTCCGCACCCTGGTCGACGACGGCATGCGCCGCGTGCTGGAAGGCGTGACCACGCTGGAAGAAGTCTCGCGCGTGGTGGATCTGACGGACAGGTTGAGCTGATGCCGCAATTTATCTACCGCGCCATGGACGCCGCCGGCCAGGTGGTGCCGGGCAATATGGACGCGCTCAACGTGCCGGACCTGGAACTGCGCCTGGGCCGCATGCAGCTGGACCTGATCGATTGCCGCGAAAGCCGGCAAAAAGTGGTGGCCGTGGGCCGCAAGCCGGTGCGGCGCAGCGATCTGATTAATTTCTGCTTCCATATGGAGCAGATGGCGAATGCCGGCGTGCCAATCCTGGAAGGCCTGGCCGACCTGCGCGACAGCATGGACCATGCGCGCTTCCGCGAAATCATCACCGACCTGATCGAAAGCATCGAGGGCGGCCTGCAGCTGTCCGACGCGCTGGCCGCCTATCCCGAAGTGTTCGACCTCACCTTCACCAGCCTGATACGCGCCGGCGAAGCGAGCGGCAAGGTCAATGAGGTATTCCGCAACCTGGCCGACAGCCTGCGCTGGCAGGACGAGCTGGCGGCGCAGACCAAGAAGATGGCGACTTATCCCGCCGTGGTGGCAACCGTGGTCATCGCCGTCACCTTCTTCCTGATGATCTACCTGGTGCCGCAACTGACCTCCTTCATCAAAAACCAGGGCGGCGAACTGCCGCTGCATACGCGGGTGCTGATCGCGGTATCGAATGTCTTCATCGCCTACTGGTATCTGCTGCTGGCCGCGCCGGTGCTGGCCTGGTTCGGCCTGCGCCACTGGCTGCGCCGCAGCGAGGCCGCGCGCTACGCCGCCGACGCCTTCAAGCTGCGCGTCTGGCTGATCGGGCCGGTGCTGCACAAGATCATCCTGGCGCGCTTCGCCACCTTCTTCGCGCTGATGTACGCCTCCGGCATCACCATCCTGGAATGCATCCGCCTGTCCGAGGGCATTGCCGGCAACCGTGTGGTGGCGGCCGCCCTGCGCCGCGCCGGCCAGCAGATTTCCGATGGCCAGAGCGTGACGCAAGCCTTCCAGAGCACCGGCATCTTCCCGCCGCTGGTGGTGCGCATGCTCAAGGTGGGCGAGGCCACCGGCGCGCTGGACGGGGCGCTGCGCAATGTCAGCTACTTCTATAACCGCGAGGTGAAGGAGCAGATCGAGAAGGTGCAGGCCATGATCGAGCCGGCCATGACGGTGATCCTGGGCCTGCTGCTGGGCTGGATCATGCTGTCCGTGCTCGGGCCGATTTACGACACGATCAGCAATATCAGGATCTGACCATGTTGCGCAAACAGCTTTTTTATCTCAGCAGCGAAGGCCTTTGGGCCAGCCTGTGCCAGCGCGGCGCCACGACGGACCACACCTTCTTCGCCGCCGACGCCGCCGGCCTGCGAGCCTTCGCCGCCTGGCTGGAACGCCAGGGCCAGACGCCGGCCTGGCTGCTGGCCGACCTGGTGGAAGAGGATTTCCAGGTGCAGCAGCTGCCCCACGTGGGCGGCAAGGCCGGGCGCAATCTGCGCGAACGCCGCCTGTCCCAGCTTTACCGCGAAACGCCCTACCGCCGCGCCACCATTCTGGGCCGCGCCGCCGATGGCCGGCGCGACGACCGGGTGCTGCTGTCGGCGCTGACCAATCCCGCCCTGCTCGCGCCCTGGCTGGAAGCCATGGAAGAAGCGGCCACGCCGCTGGCCGGGATTTATTCGGCGGCCCTGCTCAGCACCGAGCTGGTACAGCGCCTGCTGGCGGGACAGGAACATCTGCTGCTGGTCACGCCGCAGTCGGCCGGCCTGCGGCAAAGCTATTTCCGCAACGGGGCGCTGAAATTCTCGCGCCTGACGCCCACCGTCGGCGGCGAACACCTGGCCAGCGGGGTGGCGGCGGAAACCGCGCGCGCCCAGCAATTTCTCACCAGCGTGCGCCTGATCGGGCGTGGCGACGTGCTGCATACAGCGATCCTCGCGCCAGGCGCGCAGATTGCGGCGCTGGCACAGCTATGCCAGGATGGCCCGGAAACGGCCTTCAACTTCCTGCCGCTGGAAGACGTGGCGCCGCAGTTCGGCGCCGATCCCGCCGCGCCGCTGGCCGACGGCCTGCTGCTGGCGCGCTTGGCGCGGGCGCGTCCGCCCGGTCACTACAGCCGGGGCGAGGTGCGCCGCCACTTCCAGTTGTGGCGGGCGCGCATCTCGCTATATGCATCGAGCGCCGTGATCGGCGTAGCGGGCCTGGTCTGGACGGTGGCCAACCTGATCAGCTACGGCACGGCCGAAAGCCATGCGGCGGAGCTGCGGGCGGAAGCGGCGCGCAAGGAAAGCGCCTACCAAGCCAGCATGTCCACCATGCCGCCAACGGCCGCGCGCACCGCCAATATGAAGGCGGCCGTCAGCATCGAAAAACTGCTAGCCGAGCAAGGCCCGGCGCCGGAAGCCATGTTGCAACTGGTCAGCGCGGCGCTGGAGCAGTCGCCGCAAATCCGCCTGACGCAGCTCGACTGGCAGGTCCAAGTAGCGGGCCTGCCCGCGCAGGCGGACGGCGGTGCCCCGGCTGCCGCGACCGGCGCCATGCCCGGCCTCGGCGCCGATGCCCAGGCGCAGGCGGTGACGCCCATGCCGGCCCTGCTGCTGGGCATTCCGCGCCGTCCGCCGCAAACCCTGCGGCTGGAAGCCGAGGTGCTGGTGCAGCAGGACGATTACCGCGCGGTCCTCGACAGCATGAACGGCTTTGCCCAGGCGCTGGCGCGCACGCCGCGCATGACGGTGCAAATCGGCAGCCTGCCTTTCGACGTGCGCTCCAACGTGAAACTGAGCGGACGCGCGGGCAGCAGCGGCAATACGGTGGAGGACCGCGCGAAATTTACCCTGAACCTGGTGTGGAATCCATGAACGCGCAGCCAAGCAAGAAGAATCCCGATGCCGGCGTGCCGCTGCCCTTCTGGCTCAGCGGTTTCACCCGCATCCGCAAGGCCGCGCTGACGTTCGCCGCCACCGCCGGCCTGGCGATCGCCGCCGTCGCCCTCAGCTACTGGTACAAGCAGGATGCGCAGGATGTGGAAGGGCGCGCCCAGCGCGCGCGCAATGACGCCCATTCGCGCCTGACCTATGCCGAAACGGAGAAGGAGGAAATCCGCCGCTTCCAGCCGGCCTTCCTGGAATTGCAGCGCAAGGGCCTGGCGGGCGAAGAGCGTCGTCTGGACTGGGTGGAGAGCATCCGCCAGATCCAGGAGCAGCGCCGCCTGCTGCCGCTCACCTACCAGATTGACCCGCAGCAGCCCTACCGGCTGGAGCAGCCGCTGCCCACCGGCGACTACCAGTTGCGCGGCAGCCGCATGAAGCTGCATATGGACCTGCTGCACGAGATGGACCTGTTCAACTTCCTCGCCGACCTGCGCCAGCGCGGCTATTTCGCGGTCCAGGAGTGCAGCTTGCGCCGCACCGCCACCGCCACGCCGGGCGTGCAATCGCCCGCGCTGACCGGCGACTGCACGTTGAACTGGCTGACCTTGACGCCCCAGCCGGCGGCGCCGTCCGCGCCGCAGCCCGGCAGCGCTAAACGACCCGCGTTCGCCGTGCTGGGTTCCGCCGCCACCGCTGCCGGGAGCACGCCATGAAGCGCCTGCTGCTGGCAATCGGCCTGATTCCCTGCTGCGGCCCGCTGCTGGCCCAAGCCACCACGCCCAACATCGGCCGCCTATTCACGTCGCCGGAAGAGCGCGTGCAGCTCGACGCACAGCGCAGCAGCACGCCGCTTGGCGCAGCGGCGGGCATGCCCGGCATATCCTCCGGCTTGGTGGCGCCCGCACCGGCTCCCGCGCCGATGGCCGCCAGCGAAGCGCCACCGCTGCCGCCGGCCGAACCGGTGCAGCTGAATGGCGTGATCCGGCGCAGCGGCGGCAAATCGGTGGTCTGGGTCAATAACGTGCCGCTGGAAAGCCCTGCGGCGCGCGTGAAGGGCGGCGCGTTGTCCGTTCCCTTGCCCACAGGCGGCAGCGTCAAGCTGAAACCGGGGCAGAGTTTCAATCCGGCCGATGGCAGCGTGCACGAAGCGGGCCGCTAAACGCCAGGGCGGCGCGGCGCTGCTCCTGCTGCTGGCCGTGGCCGGCCTGGGCGCGGCGACCTTGCTGATCAGCGTCTTCGGCAAGCAGAATCTGGAAGCGCTGCGCGAACGCCGCACCCAGGCGCGGCTGGCGCAGGCTTCGGACGCGCTGATCGGTTTCGCGGCCCAGCATGGCCGCCTGCCGCGCCCCGCCGTCTCGGCCACCGATGGCCGCGAAAGCGCCGAACCGTGCGACAGCGAGGCCGCCTGCAGCGGCTTCCTGCCCTGGGTGGCGCTGGCCGTGGAAGGCGCCGACAGCTGGGGCAAGGTACTGCGCTACAGCGTGACGCCGGAGTACACGCGCGCGCCGCTGCTGCGCATTTCCGCCGTCGCCACCAAGCGCGTGCAGACCCGTGACGGCCAGGGCAATCTTTTGTACGCGGTCGGACAGGAGGTCTGCCTGCTGTACGCGCAATGCGCGCCCGCCGTGGTGTTCTCGCAGGGACGCAACAATCTCGGCACCAGCGTGGCCGGCGTGGCGCAGGCCAACGGCGCGCAAAACAATGTGGACGAACAAGGCAACGACGGCGCGGTGCTGAGCTTCATGCAGCGCGCCGCCAGCGACAATCCGGCGATTCCCGGCGGCGTCTTCGACGACCTGCTGCTGCCGCTGCCGCTGCCGACACTATATGAAAGGATGGCGGCGGCGCGCGCCCTGCCCTAGCATGATGAAGACGAAGAACGCAGGTTTCACCCTGGTCGAAATGGCCATCGTGCTAGTGATCGTGGGCCTGATGGTGGGCGGCCTGCTGGCGCCGCTGAGCAGCCAGCTGGAACAGCGCCGCACGGCCGATACGCAAAAGACGCTGGAAGAAGCGCGTGAGGCCCTGCTTGGCTTCGCGCTGCGCAACGGCTATCTGCCCTGCCCCGCCATTTCCGCCGCCAACGGCCTGGAAGACCGCGACGGTAGCCGCTGCACGGGCGAACGCCGTCAGGGCTTCCTGCCCTGGGCCACGCTCGGCCTGCCCAAGCTCGATAGCTGGGGCCACCTGTTCCGCTACAGCGTGACGCCAGCCTTCAGTGACAGCGCCGCCCCATTCCGCCTGCAGACGCCGCGCGACATCACCATCGCCACGCGCGACGCGGGCGGCAATCTGGTGGCGGCCACCGGCGTCAACGACATCCCCGCCGTGGTGCTTTCGCACGGCAAGAACGGCTACGGCGGCTTCAGCGAGCAAGGCGTGCGCGCCGCCGACGCGGGCAGCGGCAACGTGGACGAGAAAGCCAACCAGAACCCGGCCGGCACCGCCTTCATCACGCGCGGCGCCAGCGACAACGCCAGCGCCGCCGGCGGCGCGTATGACGATATCGTGGTATGGGTTTCGCCGAACATCCTGTACAACCGCATGGTCGCCGCCCAGCGCCTGCCCTGAGCCATGCTCGCGCCCATCCTGACCATCGCCCGCTACACGCTGCTGGAAGCCCTGCGCAACCGGCTGCTGTGGGTGCTGGCCGTGATCGCGCTGGCCGCGCTGGGCCTGAGCGGCTTTCTGCATGCGGTGGCGCTGACCGAGAGCCGCCAGATCCAGGCCGCGCTGCTGGCGGCCCTGCTGCGCCTGAGCGCCGTCTTCCTGATCGCCACCTTCGTCGCCACCAGCATGGCGCGCGAGGCGCACGACAAGGGCAGCGAGCTGCTGCTGGCCCTGCCCCTGCCGCGCGCCGCCTACCTGCTCGGCAAACTGGGCGGCTTCTGCCTGCTGGCGCTGTTGCCGGCGCTGCTGTTCGGCGCGCTCGGACTGTTCTTCGCGCCGCCGGCCCAGGCCGCGCTGTGGTGCGCCTCGCTGCTGTGCGAACTGTGGCTGGTGGCCGGCTTCGCGCTGCTCTGCATGTTCACCCTGAACCACGTGCTGCCGGCGCTGGCCGCCACGCTGGGCTTTTATCTGCTGGCGCGCAGCGTGGCGGCTTTGCAGCTGATCGGCCAGCACAGCGGCGCGGCCGACGCCGGACAGCGCGTCATCGCCGCCGGCATGGACTTGCTGGCCTTTGTGCTGCCCGCGCTGGACCAGTTCACGCGCAGCGAATGGCTGGTCTATCACGACGGCAGCTGGCTGCAACTGTCGGTAGTGCTGGGCCAGACCGCCATCTACCTGCTGCTGCTGGCCGCCGCCGCGCTGTTCGACCTGTATCGCAAGGAATTTTGATGTACGGCGTTGCGCATTCCTCCACCGCTCGGCCGCGCCGCCGCGCCGCGCCCTTGCCGCTGCAGCTGCTGCTGGCCGGCGCGCTGGCCGCGCAACTGGCCTGGCACGCCCTGCAGCCATCCGGCGCCAACGCCGGACAAGGCGCGCAGGCGGCGCAGCCCCTACCGCCGCCGATGCCGCTGGCCGCCTTGCGCCTGGCCAGCCTGGGTGAGCCGCTGGCCCTGTCCAAGCTGCTGATGCTTCAGCTGCAAAGCTTCGACGACCAGCCGGGCCAGCGCCTGTCGTGGCGCGAACTCGATTACGGCCGCCTGGCCGGCTGGCTGGAACGCGCCCTCGATCTCGACCCGCGCGGCCAATATCCGCTGCTGGCCGCCAGCCAGGTATATAGCGCCGTCAACGACGCGGCGCGCAGCCGCCGGATGCTCGACCTGGTCTACCGCGAGTTCATGCGCGACCCGCAGCGGCGCTGGCCCTGGCTGGCCCACGCCGCGCTGGTGGCGCGCCACCGCCTGCATGACCTGCCGCTGGCGCGGCGCTACGCGTCGGCTATCCGCACGCAAGCCACGCGGGCGCCGGCTTGGGCGCGCGAGCTGGAAGTGTTCGTGCTGGAAGATATGAATGAGCTGGACAGCGCGCGCAAGCTGATTGGCGCCCTGCTGTCCAGCGGCCAGATCACCGATCCGGGCGAGGCGCGCTTCCTGGCCGCCCGCCTGGAAGCGCTGCAACGGCGCGCTTCCGGCCCTGGTGTGGACAGGCCCGCCGCCGGGCTTGTAAGATAGGTTCAAATGAAAGGAAACGCCATGTCCCATCCCCGTCCGTTTTTGCCAGCGCGCCGCCAGCGCGGTTTCACGCTGGTGGAAATCGCCATCGTCCTCGTCATCATCGGCCTGCTGCTGGGCGGCGTGCTCAAAGGCCAAGGCCTGATCGACAGTGCCAAGGTCAAGAACGTGATCCAGCAATCGAACTCGCTGCAGGCGGCCGTCAACGCCTACCAGGACAAATTCCGCGCCCTGCCCGGCGACGACATCCAGGCCATGCAGCATGTGCCGGGCGCCTCCGGCAACGGCAATGGCGACGGCCAGATCACCGAATACCAGCTCGCGCCCCAGCATCTGGCGCTGGGCGGCTTCATCACCGGCGCCTTCAACGGCAGCAGCGACTTCATGACCAGCGCCCAGGGCGGCGCCGTCTACGTCTACAACGATGTGGTGGGCGGCCGCGGCGGCAACGGCATCCGTTTCGACAATCTGCCCGACGGCTTCTCCGAGCAGATCGACGCCAAGCTCGATGACGGCAAATTTGACAGCGGTTCGGTGCGCGCCACCAATCCCTATACCAATAACGGCAGCATCATCACCCGCACCGCCGTCTTCTTCTGAACCATGAGCCATCCACTCCTGCAGCGCCGCCGCGTCTACCTGATGCGGCATGGCAGCGTGACCTACTTCGACGCCGCCGGCAAACCCTTCCTGCCCGAGAGCGTGCCGCTGAACGAGGCGGGCCGCCTGCAAGCCACGGCCGCCGGCCAGGCCTTCGCCGACCAGCAGCTGCGCTTCGACCGCGTCATCGTTTCCGGCCTGCCGCGCACAGTGGAAACGGCGCGGCGCGTGCTGGCAGAAACGGGGCAGCAGATTGCGATTGAAGAATGGCCGGAGCTGGCCGAGATCCGCGGTGGCCGCCTGTCCAGCATCCCCGACGCACAACTGCACGAAGCCTTCACCGGCGCCTTCAACGGCGTGGTGGCCGAGGAGCGCCAATTTCTCGGCGGCGAAAGCGTGGGCGAACTGATGGACCGCATCCACCCCGCCCTGCGCCGCCTGCGCGACGATGCCGGCTGGGACACGGTGCTGCTGGTGCTGCACGGTGGCGTCAACCGCGCCATTCTGTCGTATGCCTTGACCGGCCAGCGCCTCTTCCTCGGCAACCTGGCGCAGACGGCCGGTTGCATCAATGCGCTCGACGTCGGCGCGGCCGAACAGGACTGGGTGGTACGCTTCGCCAACTACTCGCCGCCCGCCCCGCTGCAAACGGCCAACCGCAGCACCACGATGGAACAGCTGCTGGAACAGTACAAAAAATCACGCCAGCTTTCGCAGCAAAATAAATAGCACATACGTTCTTTTTCTAAGCTAGAATTGCCTGCAGCCGCATAACAGGAGATTCTATGTTCGAAGAGTTCATGGGCACCAAGGCTGTATCCGAGCGCCACAAGTTCGACGTGGCGGCGCTGGACGCGTATCTGCGCCAGCATATCGAAGACTACCCACCAGGCGAGCTGCAAGTCGCGCAGTTCAAGGGCGGACAATCCAATCCCACTTTCAAGTTGAGCATCGGCGGCCGGCATTATGTGCTGCGCACCAAGCCCGCGCCCGCCGCCAAGCTGCTGCCGTCAGCGCACGCCATCGACCGCGAATACCGGGTGATGGACGCGCTGCACAAGGCCGGTTTCCCGGCCGCGCGCCAATACCTGCTGTGCACCGACGAAGCCGTGATCGGCCGCGCCTTCTACGTGATGGAATTCGTCGAGGGCCGCGTGCTGTGGGACCAGGCCCTGCCCGGCATGACGCCGGCCGAACGCGCCGCCATCTACGATGAGCAGAACCGCGTGATCGCCCAGCTGCATAATATCGACTACCAGGCCATCGGCCTGGGCGACTACGGCAAGCCGGGCAACTACTTCCAGCGCCAGATCGAGCGCTGGACCAAGCAGTACCTGGCTTCGCAGACCGAGACCATCGAGGCGATGGACCAGTTGATCGCCTGGCTGCCGGCGCATATTCCGCCCGGCGACGACACGGCCATCGTGCACGGCGACTACCGCCTCGACAACCTGATCTTCCATCCCACCGAGCCGCGCATCCTGGCGGTGCTGGACTGGGAACTGTCCACGCTGGGCCACCCCTTCGCCGATTTTTCGTATCACTGCATGAGCTGGCACATCCAGCCCGGCCAGTTCCGCGGCATCGCGGGCCTGGACCTGCAGGCGCTGGGCATCCCGTCGCAGCAGGAATACATCGCGCAGTACGCGGCCCGCACCGGCAAGGCCATCCGCCTGCAGGACTTCAATTTCTACCTCGCCTTCAATATGTTCCGCCTGGCCAGCATCATGCAAGGCATCATGAAACGCTACGTGGACGGCACGGCGGCCAGCGCGCAAGCCCTGGAATCGGGCAAGATGGCGCGGCCGATGGCGCAACTGGGCTGGTCTTACGCCAGCGGCAAAGCAGTCGTTTAAGGGGACAGCATGGATTTCGACTATTCAGAACGCTGCAAGCAATTGCAGGCCAAGCTGCTGGCCTTCATGGACCAGCATATCTATCCGAACGAGCAGGCGTTTTACCAGGAGGTGGAGCGCAACGGCCGCGAAAAAGGCAACCGCTGGATTCCCACCGAGATCATCGAGCGGCTCAAGCCCCTGGCGCGCGAACAGGGCTTGTGGAATCTCTTCCTGCCCAAATCGGCGCGCGCGCCGGACAGCCTGTCCAACCTGGACTACGCGCCGCTGTGCGAAATCATGGGCCGCGTGGGCTGGGCCTCGGAAGTGTTCAACAGCTCGGCGCCCGATACCGGCAATATGGAAACGCTGGAACGCTACGGCACGGAAGTGCAAAAGCAGCAGTGGCTGGAACCGCTGCTGCGCGGCGAGATCCGCTCGGCCTTCGCCATGACCGAGCCGGGCGTGGCGTCCTCCGACGCCACCAATATCGAAACGCGCATCGAACGCGATGGCGGCGACTATGTGATCAACGGCCGCAAATGGTGGATTTCCGGCGCGGGCGACCCGCGCTGCAAGGTCTTCATCCTCATGGGCAAGACCGACTTCAACGCCCCGCGCCACCAGCAGCAATCCATGATCCTGGTGCCGGCCGATGCACCGGGCATCACCATCGTGCGTCCGCTGCCGGTGTTCGGCTACGACGACGCGCCGCACGGCCACTGCGAAATCCTGTTCGAGAACGTGCGCGTGCCGGCATCCAGCATCCTGCTGGGCGAAGGGCGCGGCTTCGAAATCGCCCAGGGCCGCCTCGGCCCGGGCCGCATCCACCACTGCATGCGCGCCATCGGGGTGGCCGAGCGCGCGCTGGAGCTGATGTGCCGCCGCCTGCAGGCGCGCGTGGCTTTCGGCCGCCGCCTGTCGGAACAAGGCGTGTGGCGCGAGCGCATCGCCGAAGCGCGCATTCGCATCGACACGGCCCGCCTGCTGACGCTGAAAGCGGCGTATATGATGGACACGGTGGGCAACAAGGTGGCGCAGGCCGAAATCGCCATGATCAAAGTGCTGGCGCCGAACGTGGCGCAGCAGGTGCTCGACTGGGCCATCCAGGCCTATGGCGCGGCCGGCGTGTCCGAAGACTTCCCGCTGGCTTGCCAGTTTGCGCTGAACCGCACCCTGCGCCTGGCCGACGGCCCGGACGAGGTGCATCGCAACGCCATCGCCAAGCTGGAACTGGCGCGCTACAGCTGAAAACACGCCGCCTAGCCCGCGCCGGGCGGTTTACGCTTTCTTGCCCGCCAAGTGGTGGGCCACCAGCGCGTTCGCGTGGCCGTGGCCCAGTCCATGCTCGGCCTTCAGCCAGTTCACCAGTTCCATATGCTTCATGCCGGCGCGGCCGGCCAGCAACGCCAGCCAGTGCGCGATCGGCTGGCCGTACTTTTTCTCGATCGAGGGAAAGTAGGATGCCGGGCCTTTGACTTGATCGCTATCGCTCATTCTTATCTCCTAGGGTTTGAAGGTTGGGAAAACGCCGTTGCCGGCCTTTCTATCCCCACGACGGCCCAGCCGCGGGAAAATCGACACATCCGCCAAATATTTTTTGCATGCGCGCCGCAGGCAACGCCCGCCAGGGCAAAATACTACCGTGTTCGCGCCGCTCTGGGCTATCATCCTTTCACCATAGTGCCGGAGGCCCAGCAGAGTGAGCGCAGAAAGCAGCGAGTCCCTACCGTCGATCCGTTCGCAGATCACGCTGCTGGTGCTCGCTTGCATACTGCCAGCCTTGGTCGGCCTGGGCCTGCTGGTCCTGCACTTTTATCACCTGGAACGCAGCCAGGTGGTCGGCAATGCCCAGCGCATGGCGCGCGCGCTGAGCGCCGCTGTCGACCGCGACCTGCAAACCGGCCAGAGCGCGGCGCGCGCCCTGGCTTCCTCGCCCAGCCTGCAGCACAACGATTTCACCGCCTTCACCGACCAGGCCGCGCATCTGCTGCTGCCCGACTTTCCCGGCGCCCGCATCATCCTGAGCCGGGCCGACGGCAAGATCCTGGCCGATACCGGCGCCCCGGCCGATGCCCCCGACCTGTACGCCAACACCAATGCCAACCGCCTGCACTACCTGTTCGCCCACGGCCAGCCGGGGCTGAGCAATCTGGCGGCGGCGCGCGGCCAGCCGCCGCTGTTCGCCATCGATGTGCCGGTACTGCGCGACGGCGGCACCGCCTTCGCACTGAGCGTGGTGTACCGCGCCGAACGCCTCAACCGGCTGCTGGAGGAGCAGCATCTGCCCGACTATGTGATTGTCGGCCTGCTCGACCCCAAGGGCATCATCATGGCCCGCAACCGCGACGCCGAACGCTATGTGGGCCAGGCCACCAGCCAGGAGCTGCGCGAGAAGATGCTGCAGGCCAGCGAGGGCCAGATGCAGACCTATACCCTGGAAGGCACGCCGGTCTACGCCAGCTTCAGCCGCGCCCAGCACAGCGGCTGGACCGTGGCCGTGGGCGTGCCGGAAGACTATCTGATGCAGGATCTGATGCAGTTCATCACCTTCATCTCGGCCGGGGTGCTGGTACTGCTGATCGCCGGCTTCGCGCTGGCCTGGGGCGTGGGCGGCAGCATCGGCCGCTCGGTGCGCGCCCTGAGCGGCCCGGCACGCGCCATGGCTGCCGGCGAAGCGTATGAGCTGCCGCCGCTGGCCTTCCGCGAGGCCGACGAAGTGGGCGGCGCGCTGCGCCAGATGAGCGAGGATATCCTGCGCTACCGCCAGCAGATGCAAACCCTGGTCGACGAGCGCACCGCCGAACTGCAGCAATCCAAGGCCTTGCTGGAAAACCTGTACGCCACGGCGCCGGTGGGCTTGAGCTTCGTCGATCCGGCCCTGCGCATCGTAATGATCAACGACTATATGGCGGCGGTGAACGGCGCGCCGGTACAGGCGCATCTCGGCCATCAATTCGATGAGCTGATCGAAGACCCGTCGCTGCGCGCCGCCGTCGGCACGGCTTACCGCCAGGTGCTCGACAGCGGCCAGCCGATTCCCTTCGCCGAATTGAGCGGCGTCGCCCCCTCCGCGCCGCAGCGCATCAGCCACTATATGGCGGGCTACTTCCCGGTCTTCGACGCGCAGCAGGAATTGGTGGGCATCACCGGCGTGCTGCTCGACATCACCGCCAGCAAGCAGACCGAGGCCGAGCTGCAGCGCCAGCGCCAGCTATTCAGCTCCGTGGTCGAGAATATCCCGGCCATGATCTTCGTCAAGCGCGCCAGCGACCTGCGCTACGAAATGCTCAACCGCGAAGGCGAGCGCCTGCTGTGCCGTTCGCGCACGGCCTTCCTCGGCAAGACCGACGCCGAAGTCTTCCCGCCAGAGCAGGCGCGCGCCTTCAGCGAGGCCGATCGCAAGGTGCTGGCCTCGCGCCAGATGATGGATTTGCCGGACGAGCCGGTGAGCGCCATCGGCGGCGAAATGCGCTATGTCACCACGCGCAAGGTGGCCTTGCTAGACCAGCAGGGCGAGCCCACCCACCTGCTCGGCATCTCGCTCGACATCACGGAGCGCAAGCGCGCCGACGCCGCGCTGGAAAGCACCTCGTTGCGGCTGGCGCGCAGCAATGCCTTCATCCGCACCGTGACCGACAACCTGCCCGCCATGGTGGCCTACTGGGACGCGGGCCTGTGCTGCCGTTTCGCCAACCGGCGTTTCCTGGAAACCTTCCGCCTGACGCTGGACCAGTGCCTGGGCGCCACCATGGAACAAGTGCTCGGACCGCGCCTGATGGAGCTGACCCGCGAGCAGGTCGACGCCGCGCTGCAAGGCGTGCCGCAGAATTTCGCGCGCGAGCTGCAGCGGCGCAACAGCCCCAGCCAGCATGTGTGGATCAACTACCTGCCCGATTTCGATGAAGAGGGCGTGGTGCGCGGCTTCTTCGTGCTGGCCTCCGACGTCACGGAGCTCAAACAGCGCGAGCTGCAGCTGCAGGAGCTGAACCAGCAGTTGATGCACGAACGCGACCGGGCCGAAGCGGGCAGCCGCGCCAAGAGCGAGTTCCTGGCCAATATGAGCCACGAGATCCGCACGCCGATGAACGCCATCATCGGCCTGGCGCGCCTGCTCGAAGAATCGCCGCTGGAACGGCGCGAGCGCAGCTATGTGGGCAAGATCCAGCTGGCCACCCAGGCCCTGCTGGCGGTGGTCAACGATGTGCTGGACTTTTCCAAGATCGAAGCGGGCCAGCTCAAACTGGAGCGCGCCCGCTTCAATCTCGACCACATCCTCGGCAGCACCTCGGTGCTGGCCTGCAACGCGGCCTGGGACAAGGGCGTGGAAGCGGTGTTCGACGTGGCGCCCGACGTGCCGATGGAGCTGGTGGGCGACGCCATGCGCCTGCAGCAGATCCTGCTCAACCTGATGAGCAACGCCGTCAAGTTCACCGAGCGCGGCGAAATCGTGCTGGCCGTGCGCAAGCTGGGCGAGGACGATGACGGCATCACGCTGGAATTCCTGGTGCGCGACACCGGCATCGGTATCGATCCCGCGCACCAGCTGCGCATGTTCGAAGCTTTTTCCCAGGTCGACACCAGCACCAGCCGCAAATACGGTGGCACCGGCCTGGGATTGGCGATCTGCCGCCGCCTGGCCGACCTGATGGGCGGCGCCATCGGCGTCGAGAGCGTGGTGGGTCAGGGTTCCACCTTCCGCTTCATCTACCCCATGCAGCGCGCGCCGGACGTGCCCCTGCATCCGCCGTTGCCGCCCGCCCTGCAAGGCCTGCACGTGCTGCTGGTGGACGACAACGCCGCCTCGCGCGCCGCCCTGCAGCGCGCCGGCGAGTCCTTCGGCTGGACCGTGTGGAGCGCGGCCAGCGGCCAGGCCGCCCTGGCCCAGCTGCGCAAGGCGGCGCAGGCGCCGCGCGCGCTGGACCTGCTGCTGGTCGACAGCGCCATGCCGGAAATGGATGGCGTCACCCTGCTGATGCTGGCGCGCGCCGAGGAAGGCCTGCGCCTGCCCAAGGTGGTGGTGATGGCGCCCGAGCAAAGCAGCGAGGAACTGGCCCTGCTGGCCGAGGGCTTGCGCCTGGACGCCATCCTGTCCAAGCCAACCACGCCGCACCGCCTGCAGGTGGCGGCCCTGGCCGCCCTCAGCGGCGCGGCTGCCATTCCCGCGCCGCCGCCGCCGCAACCGCTGGCGGGCCGCCTGAGCGGCATGCGCGTGCTGCTGGTTGAGGATAACGAGATCAACCAGGAAATGGCGCAATACATTCTGCTGCATGCCGGCGCGCGCGTGGAAATCGCCGCCAACGGCAAGCTCGCCGTCGAGCTGCTGCAGACCGATCCGGCGCGCTGCGACGCCGTGCTGATGGACCTGCAAATGCCCGTCATGAACGGCTACGAGGCGGCCATCGCCATCCGCGCCTTGGGCCTGGTGCAATTGCCCATCATCGCCATGACCGCCAACACCCTGGAGGAAGACCGCAGCCGCGCCCTGGACGCGGGCATGGACGCCCACGTCGGCAAACCGATCGACGTCGATGAGCTGACCGCCACCCTGACCCGGCTGGCGCCCTTGTCCGCCGCCCGCCTGGGCACGGCGGCGGCGCAGCCGGCGGCCATGGCGGCCGAGATTCCCGCCAGCCTGCCCGGCATCGACCTGGACGCGGCGCTGAAACGCCTGGCCGGCAACTACCCGGCCTTTGTCGGCCTGCTGAAACGCTTCGAAAACTCCCAGGGCGACGCCGTGACCGAGGTGCGCGCCCTGCTGGCCCGCAATGAGCGCCGCGCCGCCACCCAGGTGCTGCACCGTCTGCGCGGCGTGGCCGCCAATCTGGGCGCCTCGGACGTGGCGCGTCTGGCCTCGCTGGCCGAGTTGATGCTGGAAGAAGGACGCGACGCCGAACTCACCGCGCTGCTGATTTCCCTCAGCGAGGCGATCGATGTCGTCACCGGCGCCGCCCGCACCCTGCCCCTGCCGCTGCAGCAGGACGGCGAGCCGCACGCCATGGATGCCGATCTGCCGCAGGCGCTGTCGGAACTGGTATCCTTACTGCAAAATAATAATCTGAAGGCGCTGAGCGAATTCAACGCCTTGCGCCCCGCGCTGGAGCGCCTGGGCGTGGACGATCTGCCCGCCGTGGCCAACGCCATCGACACACTGGACTTCACGCTAGCCGAAAGAAAGCTGCTGGAAATGCTGAAGCGGAAGGAGAACCAATGAGCTGGACCGATCTGGCCAAGAACGGGCGCATTCTGGTGGTGGACGACGCCATGGAAAACATTCAGATCCTGCACCACGCGCTGCGCGAGGAGCACGATGTGCTGTTTGCCCTGAGCGGCGAAAAGGCATTGGAAATCGCCAACCAGCAGCAGCCTGACCTGATCCTGCTGGACGCGGTCATGCCCGGCATGGACGGCTACGAGGTATGCGCCGCCCTGCGCGCCTCGCCGCGCGCGCGCGACATTCCGGTAATCTTCGTTACCGCCCTCACCCATCCCGAAGACGAAACGCGCGCCCTGGAAGCGGGCGCGGTGGATTTCATCAGCAAGCCTTTCAATGTGGCCGTGGTGCGCGCCCGCGTGCGCACCCAGCTCACCGTCAAGCGCCAGGCCGACGCCATGCGCGAGCTGACGCTGACCGACGCCCTGACCGGCGTGGCCAACCGGCGCAGCTTCAACGAAACCATCGACAGCGAGTGGCGGCGCTGCATGCGCGCCCACGTTTCGCTGTCGGTGATCCTGATGGATATCGACCATTTCAAGCTCTACAACGACGCTTATGGCCACCAGGCCGGCGACGCCTGCTTGCAGCAGGTCAGCGCCGCCATGAAACGCTGCGCCATGCGTCCGTCCGACCTGCTGGCGCGCTACGGTGGCGAGGAATTCGTGCTGCTGCTGCCGCAGGAAGAGCAGGAAGGCGCCGAACGGGTTGCACGCCGCATTCTGGATGAAGTCTCCGCGCTGCACATCGAGCATCGCTCCTCGTCGGTCAGCCACCATGTGACGGTCAGCATGGGGTCGGCCAGCATGAAACCGGGACCGGAATCCTCGCCCGAACTGCTGATACGCTCGGCCGACACCCTGCTCTACCAAGCCAAGGCCAGTGGCCGCAACCGCTACCTGGCCGCCTCGTTCTGAGGGCGGAAGCCCGGCTGGGCGATAAAGCGCTCCAGATGGTGGTCGACATCGCCCAGCGTCAGCTCGATCATGCTCAGGCGCTTGAAGTGGTGCGCCGCCGGTAGTTCGTCGGTCACGCCCATGCCGCCATGCAGCTGCACCGCCTGCTGGCCGACGAAGCGCGCCGCCTGCCCCACCCGCGCCTTGGCGGCGGAAACGACGCGGCGCCGCTCCTCCGCGTCGTCCGACGCCACTTTCACCGCCGCCAGCATGACCATGGAGCGGGCCTGCTCCAGATGGATGAACATATCGGCCATGCGGTGCTGCAAGGCCTGGAATTTGCCGATCGGCGCGCCGAACTGCTGGCGCGTCTTCAGGTACTCCAGGGTGGCCACGAAGATCGCGTCCATCGCGCCCAAGGCCTCGGCGCACAGCAAGGTCGCGCCGTAATCGGTGGCCGCTTCCAGCACGGCCCAGCCCTCGCCCTCGCGTCCCAACAGCTCGCCGGGCGCCTGGTCGAAGTCGATGCTGGCGGCGCGCTGGCCGTCCAGGGTGCGGTAGCCGCTGATGCGTACACCCGGCGCGTCCGGCGCCACCACGAACAGCGAAATGCCGCGCCGGTCGCGCTGGCTGCCGCCGCTGCGCGCCGAAACGATCAGCGCGCCCGCTTCCGCGCCGTGGATCACCACCGTCTTGCTGCCGCTCAGGCGATAGCCGCCATCCTCCTTGGCCGCCGCAACCGCGATATCGGCCAGGTCATGGCGCGCCTGCCGCTCACCCAGGGCGCAAGCCAGTTTCAGTTCGCCGGCAGCGACCTGCTCCAGGCGCCGCTGCTGCCCGCCGGCCAGCTTCAGGAACTGCGCGCCCAGCACGGTGGCGAAGTAAGGTTCCACCACCAGGCCACGTCCCAGCTCCTGCATCACCACCAGCATATCCACCGCGCTGCCGTCGAAACCGCCCTGCGCTTCCGGCACCGGCAAGGCCGTCATGCCCAGCTCCACCAGCCCAGCCCAGGCCTGCTCCGACACGCCGGCTGGCGAGTGGATGATCTGGCGCCGCGTCTCGAAGCTGTAATCGCGCTCGGTCCAACGCCGCAACGCATCGGCGAACTGCTGCTGTTCTTCCTTCAGATTGAAGTCCATGCTGTCTCCCTCACAAGCCCAGAATCATCTGGGTGATGATGTTCTTCTGAATTTCGTTGGAGCCGCCGTAGATCGTGGTCTTGCGGGTATTGAAGTAGTAGCCCGCCAGCGGCGCGGCAGCGTCGTCGCCGCCCGCCGCATGGGGCGCCCCGCCGTCCAGGTAGGCCGGGTCGAAAGGCAGCGCGGCGGGACCGGCCGCTTCCAGCATCAACTCGGTCAGCATCTGCTGGATTTCCGAGCCGCGCACCTTCAGTAGCGAGGCTTGCGGGCCGGGCGCCTGGTCTTCCTGCGCGATGGTGCGCAGCACCGTCACTTCCAGCGCCATCAGCTCGATCTCCAGATTGGCCACCTTGGCGGCGAACAGCGGATCTTCCAGCAGCGGCTTGCCGTGCTTGAGCTGGCGCATCGCCAGCTTCTTCAGCGCTTCCAGTTCGCGCTTGGAGACGCCGACGGCCGCGATCCCGGTGCGCTCATGACCCAGCAGGTATTTGGCGTAAGTCCAGCCCTTGTTCTCCTTGCCCACCAGGTTCTGCACCGGCACCTTGACGTTGTCGAAGAAGACTTCGTTCACCTCGTGCTCTTCGTCGAGCATGATGATGGGGCGCACCGTGATGCCCGGCGTGTGCATATCGATGAGCAGGAAGGAAATGCCCTCCTGCTTGCGCACCGTGGCATCGGTGCGCACCAGGCAGAAGATCATGTCGGCGTACTGGCCCAGCGTGGTCCAGGTCTTCTGCCCGTTGACGATGTAATGCTCGCCCTCGCGCACGGCGGTGGTTTTCAGCGACGCCAGGTCGGAGCCGGAACCCGGTTCGGAATAGCCCTGGCACCACCAGTCCTCGCAGCTCAGGATGCGCGGCAGATAGTAAGCCTTCTGCTGCGCGCTGCCGAAGGTCATGATCACCGGCGCCACCATATTCACGCCGAAAGGCAGGATGCGCGGCGTGCCGGCGCGGGCGCACTCGTCTTCCCAGATATGGCGCTGGGTGGCGTTCCATCCCGGCCCGCCGTATTCGGTCGGCCAGGCCGGCGCGGCCCAGCCCTGGCGCGCCGCGATGCGGTGCCAGCGCACGTAATCGTCCTTGGTCAGGCGTAGATGCCGGCGCACCTTGGCCTGCAGGTCGGGCGGCAGTTCAGCGTCGAGGAAGGCGCGCACCTGCTGGCGGAAAGCCTCATCCTCGGCGGAATAGTTCAAGTCCATGCTGTCTCCTTTTTTATAAAGCTGGGCAAAAAAGCACGATCGTTCGAACAACCTTCCGGCCGATTGTACAGCACTTGCGCGGCAGCGTGGCGCGGGTGTCGCATGGTGGCAAAGTGTGATGTTTTTACGCGCCAGGCGGGCTATATTCATGAGCTGATGCGCCGCGCACGATTCACCCCAAGGAGACGATATGCCCGCGTCCACGCCGCAGTTCAGCTCCCGCCGCCGCCGTCTGTTGCGCCTGATGGCCGCCGGCGCCGCCCTGCCCTGGCTGCCCGCCTGCGGCCCGCTGCCGCTGCAGCAAGGCGCGCCGCCGCTGTTGGCGGGCGACCTGCTGGTGGACGTGCACTGCCACGCCTTCAACGCGGCCGACCTGCCGGTGCGCGGCTTCATCCAGCATGTGGCCCTGCATGACGACGAGGACCAGATCGTCTTCGCCGGCATGGAACGCGCCCTGCTGCCCTGGCTGGCCGCCCTGCTGATCGAATTTATCGGCAGCGCCGCCAAGAGTGCGCGCGCGGAGCTGGAGGAAATCGACAGCGGCGCGGCCGGCGCGACGAAAGCCGCCAATGGCCAGCGCATCGAAGATGAGCTGGTGCGCGCCCTGCTCGCCGTGTTCGGCACGCCCAGCCTTGGCCTGAAAAACCTGCGTCCCCAAGACCTGCCCGAAGACGAGCAAGGCCGCAACGCGCTGCTGCGCGCCATCCGTAGCGAAACCGGCGGCGACAAAAGCCTGCCCGGCATCCTTGACGAGGCCGAGGCGCGCGCCACCGCGCGCAGCCTGCTGAGCGGGATCGGCGTCATTGCGCGCTACATCCGCTGGGGCGCCACGCTGCTGCTGGACCGGCGCGACATCGTGGCGCGCCTGCTGGGCCTTTACACGCCGCCCAATGCCAAAGCCCTGTTCACGCCGGCCCTGGTCGACCTCTCCTTATGGCTGGACGACGAGCCGCAGTCCGACCTGGAAAGCCAGATCCGCGTGATGGAACGCATCCAGCGCCTGCAAACCACGGCCGCCCTGCACTGCTTCGTGCCGCTCGACCCGTGGCGCCAGCTGATCGACGTCAGCGCCCGCCAGCGCCGCACGGCGCTCGACCTGGTGCGCTGGGCCGTCGAAGAGATGGGCTTCGTCGGTGTCAAGCTGTACCCGCCGATGGGTTTTCTGCCGGCAGAGAATTCGCGCTTCAATCTGAGCTATCCGGAACGGGCCGGCGACAATCCGCTGTTCCCCCTCTACCTGGACCATGCGCTCGATCAGCTCTACCGCTATGCCGCCGCAGCCGGCATCCCCATCATGGCGCATGCGGCCGACAGCAATGGCGCGGCCAGCGGCTACTCCGGCCGCGCCGCGCCGCGTTTCTGGCAACCGGTGCTCAAGGCCTATCCGGGCCTGCGCCTGAACCTCGGCCATTTCGGCGGCTTCGAACATAGCCTGATGCAGCCGCCCGCCGAGGATTGGGAAGAGATGGTCGGCCAACTGGGCGCCGCCTGGCCGGACGATCATGTGTTCGCCGACCTGAGTTATCTATCTGAACTGCTGCCAGGCCGCGACGCCGCCAAGGCACAGCATGTGCGACGCCAGATGGCCGGCTTCCTCGCCCGCCACGATCCCGAGCTGCGCCACCTGATGTATGGCAGCGACTGGGTCATGCTGGGCAAGGAAAAAGACCACGAGCGCTACACCGAAACCATCAGCACCCAACTCGCCGCCCTCGGCCTGGACACGGCGCGCAGCAAGCGCTTCCTGGCCGGGAACGCGCTGCGCTTCCTCGGCCTGCACCAGGGCCAGCCCGGCCGCCAACGCCTGGAAGACTACCATCGCCGCCACCAGCTCGACGCCAGCTGGCTGCAACGCGTGGACCAGTACCGCGCAAGCTGAAATGGCATCCGCTAAACCGGATAGGGACCGTCGCTGAACACCTCATCGTGATAGCCCTTGCTGCCGATGGCCCGCGCCAGCGGACTGCGGATATCCGCCTCCAGCGGCAGCGCCGACAAGCTTTGCAGCAGGCCGGCGAAGTCATGGCGCGGCTGCCAGCCCAGTTCGCGCCGCGCCAGGCTGTTGTCGTACACCCGGTCCAGCTGCGGGAACAACGACCAGCCGCGCCGCGCATACTCGTCCGCCACGGCCGGCACGCGGGCGCGTACCACGGCGGCGGCATCCGCGCGCAAGTCGGCCAAGTCGGCACGCAGCAAAGGCGTGGTGGCGCTGACGATGTAGCGCCCGAAGCCGATGCCGCGCGCGCGTTCCAGCGCGCAGCGGTGGGCTGCCACGATGTCCTCGATATCGCAGCGCCGGTTCAGGAACTCATTGACCTTGATATTCGCATCCGCATAGCGTTCGCGCACGCCGCGCTCGTCGTCGGTCTCGGGGAAAAAGCGCGAGGTGCGCAGGATCACCACCGGCAGGCCGTGTTTGCGCGCGAACAGCTCGCACAAGTTCTCCGCCGCCAGCTTACTCGCGCCGTAGATATTCTTCGGCACCGGCTGCAGCGTTTCATCCACCCAGACCGCAGGCTGGCCGGGCGCGGGCGACATGGCCGCGCCGAACACGCTGGTGCTGCTGGTCATGACGAAAGCGCCCGCCTGCGCGTCGCGCGCCGCCTCCAGCAGGTTCAGCGTGCCCTGCACATTGGTGGCGATGAAGTCGGAATAGCTATGCGTGGCCACATGCGGCTTGTGCAGAGTCGCCGTATGCAGCACCGCATCCACGCCGCGCATGGCCTCGCGCGCCACGGCCGCATCGGCGATCGAGCCTTGCAGATGGGTGTAGGGTGAGGACAAAATATCCAGCCCCACCGCGTCGGCGCCCGCAGCGCCCAGCACGCGCATCAGCGCCTCGCCCAGGTGGCCTGCGCTTCCCGTTACCAGTATCCTCATGCAGCCGCCTCCTGTATCCGTTTCTCCCACCGGAACAGCCACATGATAGCCAATTTGGTGATGGCGCTGACGCTGGCCAGCAACAGCAGGGGCCAGCCGGTTTCCAGTCCCATCACGCAGGCGAAGAAGATCGAACTCAGGTCCATGGCCAAAATGAACTGGCTCATACGCAGCGACACGGCGCCGGTCTGGCGCGCCAGCACGATCTTGCGGATCTGGTGCGCATAGCCCTGGGCCAGCAGCAGCGTCACCAGCACGATCAAGCCTTGCGACACCAGCCGGCCCTCGTCCACGAAGCGCTTGCCGAACGCCAGCCCCGCCGCACCCGCGAACATCAGCAGCACGGCCAGGCGCAAGGCCGTGTCGGTAGCCCGCGTGCACCGGTCGCGGCGGATTTCAGCCAGGATGCCCAGCGCCAGCAGCGCGGCAATGGCGCGCGGCCACACCATGAAATGGTTGAACGGTTCGATCGAGTAGCCGTACACGAAGAACGCCCAGTAGGCGAGGAAGCTGACCATGAACTGGTTCAGCGACAGCACATCGGATGGATGGTCATGCCCCTCGCGCCGGCGCTGCCAGATTTTCTGCAGCTGCGACCAGATGCCATACAGGCTGGCCAGGATGAACAGGGAATTCAGTGCTCCCGCGATCGAATACAGCAAATACGCCTCCACCTTGCAAATTTCATAAAACGGCAAGCATAAGCCAGGCGCCCGCCGCCATCAATGAAATTTACGTTTACGTTAACGTAAATTGATGTTATTTTTCGATGCATCAGGTGAGCCGCCCCTATTCCGGGGCCGCTTTAAACGGGAAAGCGGTGCGTTTCAAAACGAAACCAAGCCGCTGCTGCCCCCGCAACGGTAAGCAAGTGTGGCCGCATCAACCATGTCACTGGCCGGAAGGCTGGGAAGACGGTGCGGCAAGTCTTGCGAGCCCGGATACCGGCCTGATGATCTTAAGCGAATGAGCGCGGGCGGCGCTCCGGCTCATGGCCGGTTGACGTCTGCCTCCCTTTGGCTTTCAGGTCTCGTTTGTGCGCGGTGGGCGCGCAAGCGGGTGCGCATTGAATTCAATGCTGCGCCGTCCGCCGGCATCCGGCCGAACGCGCGTCCTCGCTGCCTGCGTTGGCTGGTGCCTTTTATCGTTTTGCCCCGGCGCGCGCGCCGGGCCGATGTGAGGAAGATGACCATGACCACCGCAGCACACAGCCCCGTCCCCAGCGTAAAGCTCCTGATCAATGGCGAATTCGTGGAATCCGCAACCCAGCAATGGCGCGACGTCGTCAATCCGGCCACCCAGCAGGTGCTGGCCCGCGCGCCCTTCGCTACGCCGGCGGAAGTCGAGGCAGCGGTGGCCGCTGCGAAAAAAGCATTCGTCACCTGGCGCCGCACGCCGATCGGCGCGCGCGCCCGCATCTTCCTGAAATACCAGCAGCTGATCCGCGAGAATATGCGGGAGCTGGCCGCCATCCTCACGGCCGAACAGGGCAAGACCCTGCCGGACGCAGAGGGCGACATCTTCCGCGGCCTGGAAGTGGTGGAGCACGCGGCCAATATCGGCAATCTGCAGATGGGCGAGCTGGCCAATAATGTGGCCGGCGGCGTCGATACCTACACTCTGCTGCAGCCGATCGGCGTCTGCGCCGGCATCACCCCGTTCAATTTCCCGGCCATGATTCCGCTGTGGATGTTCCCCATGGCTATCGCCTGCGGCAATACCTTCGTGCTGAAACCCTCCGAGCAAGACCCGATGGTGACGATGCGCCTGGTGGAACTGGCCCTGCAGGCGGGCGTGCCGGCCGGCGTGCTGAATGTGGTGCACGGCGGCGAGGACGTGGTGAACGCGATCTGCGACCACGCCGACATCAAGGCCATTTCCTTCGTCGGCTCGACCAAGGTCGGCACCCACGTCTACCACCGCGCCACCCTGGCCGGCAAGCGCGTGCAGTGCATGATGGGCGCCAAGAACCACGCCGTCATTCTGCCCGACGCCAACAAGGAACAGACCATCAACTCGCTGGTGGGCGCCACTTTCGGCGCGGCCGGCCAGCGCTGCATGGCCGTTTCCGTGGCGGTGCTGGTGGGCGAGGCGCGCAATTGGATTCCCGAGCTGGTGGCCACCGCGAAAACGCTGAAGGTCAACGCGGGCACCGAGCCGGGCACCGATGTCGGCCCCGTCATCTCCTGCGCCGCCTACGACCGCGTCAACACCCTGATCGAGCGCGGCGTGGCCGACGGCGCCAAACTGGAACTCGACGGCCGCAAGCCGAACGTCCCAGGCTTCGAACAAGGCAACTTCATCGCGCCCACCATCTTCTCCGGCGTGAAGCCCGGCATGAGCGTCTACGAGCAGGAAATCTTCGGCCCCGTGCTATGCCTGGCCGAAGCGGACAGCCTGCAGCAGGCCATTGAGATGATTAACGCCAACCCGAACGGCAACGGCACCGCCATCTTCACCCAGTCCGGCGCCGCCGCCCGCAAATTCCAGGAAGAGATCGACGTCGGCCAGGTCGGCATCAATGTGCCGATTCCGGTGCCGGTGCCGCTGTTCTCCTTCACTGGCTCGCGCGCTTCCAAGCTGGGCGACCTTGGCCCCTATGGCAAGCAGGTGATCAGCTTTTACACCCAGACCAAGACCATCACCCAGCGCTGGTTCGACGACAGCACGCTGGCGGTGGGCGTCAACACCACGATCGCGCTCAAGTGATGGGGGCGCGTCATGGATTTCGAACTGACTGAAGAGCAGCTGGCTTTCCAGCGCACGGCGCGCGCCTTCGCCGAGGGCGAGCTGGCGCCGTTCGCGGCGCAGTGGGATGCCGAGGCCACCTTCCCGGCCGAGGCGCTGGCCAAGGCCGGCGACTTGGGATTTTGCGGCATCTATTCGCCGGAAGATGTGGGCGGCCTGGGCCTGTCGCGCCTGGACGCCACCATCGTTTTCGAGGAACTTGCGGCCGCCGACCCGTCCACCACGGCCTATCTGACCATCCACAATATGGCGACCTGGATGCTGTGCACCTGGGGCGGCACCGCGCTGCGCGAGGAATGGGGACCGCTGATGACCAGCGGCCGCAAATTCGGCTCCTACTGCCTGACCGAGCCGGGCGCCGGTTCCGATGCCGCCTCGCTCAAAACGCGGGCCGAGCGCGCGCTGGACGGCTATGTGCTGAATGGCGCCAAGGCCTTCATCTCCGGCGCCGGCGTGAGCGATATGCTGGTGGTGATGGCGCGCACTGGCGGCTCCGGCGCGTCCGGCATTTCGGCCTTTGCCGTACCGGCCGATACGCCCGGCATCACGTATGGCCGCAAGGAAGAAAAGATGGGCTGGAACAGCCAGCCCACGCGCTCCGTCACTTTCGACAATGTGCGCGTGCCGGCCAGCCATCTGTTGGGCGAGGAAGGCGAAGGCTTCAAGATCGCCATGCGCGGCCTCGATGGTGGCCGCATCAATATCGCCACCTGTTCGGTGGGCGCGGCCCAGGGCGCGCTGAACGCGGCCCAGCGCTACGTCACGGAGCGCAAACAGTTCAACCGCGCGCTGGCCGACTTCCAGGCCATCCAGTTCAAGCTGGCCGATATGCTGACCGAGCTGGTGGCCGCGCGCCAGATGGTGCGCCTGGCCGCCACCAAGCTCGATGCCCAGGCGCCCTACGCCACCGCCTACTGCGCCATGGCCAAGCGCCTGGCGACCGACCTGGGCTTCCAGGTCTGCAACGAGGCGCTGCAGATCCACGGCGGTTATGGCTATATCCGCGAATATCCGCTGGAAAGGCTGGTGCGCGACGCGCGCGTGCACCAGATCCTGGAAGGCACGAACGAAATCATGCGCAGCATCGTGGCGCGTCATTTTCTGGCAACCACTTCAACAGGAGAGATTCGTTGAGCGACTACACCAATCTGGAGCTGGCCATCGAAGGCCACACCGCCCTCGTCACGCTGGCCAACCCGCCCGCCAACACCTTCACCCGCGACGGCCTGGCGTCCCTGGCCCGGCTGGTGCAGGACTTGAACGACAACCCGCGCATCACCAGCCTGATCGTGACCGGCAAGGGCGAGAAATTCTTCTCCGCCGGGGCGGATCTGAAACAGTTCGCCGACGGCGACAAGGCCATGGCACACGAGATGGCGCGCCGCTTCGGCGAAGCGTTTGAGACCCTGTCGCGCTTCCGCGGCGTCTCGATCGCCGCCATCAACGGCTATGCCATGGGCGGCGGCCTGGAATGCGCGCTGGCCTGCGATATCCGCATCGCCGAAAGCCAGGCCCAGATGGCCCTGCCGGAAGCCACGGTGGGTCTGCTGCCCTGCGCCGGCGGCACGCAGAACCTGCCGTGGATCGTGGGCGAAGGCTGGGCCAAGCGCATGGTGCTGCTGGGCGAGCGCGTGAACGCCGAAACGGCGCTGCGCATCGGCCTGGTGGAGGAAGTGGTGGCCAGCGGCCAGTCGCTGACGCGCGCCTTCGAACTGGCGCGCATGGCCGACAAGCAAAGCCCGACCAGCATCGTCGCCTGCAAGCGCCTGCTGCAAGGGGCGCGCAGCGCACCGCTGACCCAGGTGCTGCCGGTGGAGCGCGAAGCTTTCGTCGACCTGTTCGACTCCTACGACCAGGCCGAGGGCGTGAGCGCCTTCCTGGAAAAACGCGCGCCGAAGTGGAGCAACGCATGAGCGCTGCCGTTCTCTTCGACGAACTGCCAGCCGGCGGCGGCAAGCGCATTGGCATCGCCACGCTGAATGCGGAGAAGTCGCTCAACTCGCTGTCGCTGGAGATGGTGCATGCGCTGACCGAGCGCCTTACCGTCTGGGCCCAGGACGACGGCATCACCGTGGTGCTGCTGCAGGCGACCGGCGACAAAGCCTTCTGCGCCGGCGGCGACCTGCAAAACCTGTACGCGTCGATGCGCCAACATCATTCCTCGCCCGAGCGTGACGATGCGGCGGCGAACCAGTACGCGGCCGATTTCTTCCGGCACGAGTACCGCCTCGACTACCAGATCCATACCTATCCCAAGCCGCTGCTGTGCTGGGGCCACGGCATTGTGATGGGCGGCGGCATCGGTCTGATGGCCGGCGCCAGCCACCGCGTCGTGACCGGGCAATCGCGCCTGGCCATGCCGGAAATCTCGATCGGCCTGTTCCCCGACGTGGGCGGCAGCTGGCTGCTGTCGCGCATGCCGGGCAAGACCGGCCTGTTCCTGGCGCTCACCGGCGCCCAGGTGCGTGCCGCCGACGCCCTCTTCCTCGGCCTGGCCGACCACGGCATCGCCCAGGAAAGCAAGGCCGCCGTGCTGGCTGCCCTGCTGGAGCAACCCTGGAGCGGCCAGCGTGCCGACAACGACCGTCTGCTGACCCAGGTGCTGCGCCGCCACGCTGACACTGCCCTGGCCGAAGCCGGCCCGGTGCAGCAGCATTTCGAATTGATCAACCGCCTGTGCGGCGCGGCCAGCCTGGCACAGATCGTGGCGGCGCTGAGCCAGCACGCCAGCGAGGACGCATGGTTCAACAAGGCCATCGCCACCCTGCGCGCCGGTTCGCCCGGCTCCATCGCGCTGTCGCATGCCTTGCAGCAGCGCGTGGCGGGCCTGTCGCTGGCCGACGTGTTCCGCCTCGAATACATCGCCGCCCTGCACTGCGCGGCGCGGCCCGATTTCGCCGAAGGCATCCGCGCCCTGCTGATCGACAAGGACGGCAAGCCAGGCTGGCAGCCGCCCACGCTGCAGCAGGTCAGCGCCGACTGGCTGGAAGGCTTCTTCGCCGCTCCGGCATGGCCGGCGCACCCGCTGGCCGATCTGGGCCGGCCGCTGTAAGGTCATGACAAAGTATTTATAGAGGAGACTATAAGCATGAGTAATATTGCATTCATCGGCCTGGGCAATATGGGCGGGCCGATGGCCCTGAACCTGGTCAAGGCCGGCCACCGCGTCAATGTCTTCGACCTCTCGCGCGAAGCCGTGGGCCGCCTGGCGCAAGCCGGCGCGCTGGCCGCCGGCAGCGCCCACGCCATACTCGAAGGCGCGGAGATCGTCATTTCCATGCTGCCCGCCAGCCAGCATGTGGAAGCCCTGTACCTGGGCCAGGACGGCATCCTGCCGCAGATCGAGGCCGGCGCGCTGGTGATCGACTGCAGCACCATCGCCCCGCACAGCGCCGTCAAGGTGGCGCAGGCGGCGGCCGCGCGCGGCCTGACCATGATCGACGCGCCGGTATCGGGCGGCACGGCCGGCGCGGCAGCCGGCACGCTGACCTTCATCGTCGGCGGCGCGGCCGAAGCGCTGGAACGCGCCCGTCCCGTGCTGGCGCAGATGGGCAAGAACATCTTCCACGCCGGCGCCAATGGCGCCGGCCAGACCGCCAAGATCTGCAACAATATGCTGCTGGGCGTGCTGATGGCCGGCACCGCCGAAGCCCTGGCCCTGGGCGTGGCCAATGGCCTCGATCCCAAGGTGCTGTCGGACATCATGAGCAAGAGTTCGGGCCGCAACTGGGCGCTGGAGCTGTACAACCCCTACCCCGGCGTGATGGACAATGTGCCGGCCGCGCGCGGCTACCAGGGCGGCTTCGGCGTCGACCTGATGGTGAAGGATCTGGGCCTGGCCGCCGAGGCGGCGCTGGCGGCGCGCGCCGCCATTCCGCTCGGTGAGCTGGCGCGCAATCTGTATGCCCTGCACAGCGGCAGCGGCGCGGGCGCGCTGGACTTTTCCAGCATCCTGCAACTGCTGCAAACCCCGCCGCGCGGCTAAACCGGCGGCCGGAAAAGGCGCGCGGCCCGCGGCACGCCGCGCGCAGTTCAGCCCCCGATTTTGACCTTTCGTCGCATTCCGTGACAGACGGCTGGGCAAAACGCTAAAATTTCCATTCTGCAATCACGCCACAACCAGAAAAAGGAAAACCTCATGCGCTTGCCAATCGCCTTTGCCGCCCTGCTCGCCCTCGGCGGCTGCGTTATTGTCGTTCCCGAAAATGCCCAGTACAGCTGGCCCGCATCCGGCCCCGGCATCAATGGCGATGGCGTGATTACCAAGGAAACCCGCCCAGTCAGCGGCGCGGCCGCCCTCGATATCGACGTGCGCCGCCGTATCGACCTCGATGTCGATATCCAGATCGGCAAGACCGCCTCGCTGCAGATCGAAGGCGACAGCAATCTGCTGCCGCGCGTCTTCATCGACGACAAGGGCCCGGTGCTGCGCATCTGGACCGACGACGACCTGCGCAGCACACGCCCGATCCGCATCCGCTACACTGCGCCGCAACTGCGCGAAGTGGAAACCAACGGTTCGGTGCGCGTCCACATCGACGGCCTGAACGGCGGCGCCTTGAGCCTGGCCCAGCGCGGCTCCGGCCGCATGGACTTGCGTGGCCGCGTCGACCAGCTCGACATCCACAACGCCGGCTCGGGCAACCTGACCGGCGAAGGCCTCGACAGCGGCGCCACCCGCGTCACCATGAACGGTTCCGGCAAGGTGGATCTGGGCACGGTGCGCGGCGAGCATCTGCGCGTGGCCATCCACGGCTCCGGCCCGTTCAGCGCCAACGGCAATGTGCGCACCCTGGACGTCAACGTGCATGGCTCGGGCGGCGCCCGCCTGTCCGGCCTGCGCGCCGAAATCGCCGACCTGACCTGCAATGGCTCGGGCAGTATCGTCGCCTCGGTCTCGGACAAGCTGCAAGCTTCGACCAACGGTTCCGGCAGCATCACCGTCTACGGCAACCCGGCCCAGCGCAGCATCAGCGGCAAACGCACCAGCGTCGTTCAATAATCGCTCCACGTTCTGGGAACCCGGTTCCCAGAACGTGACAATGTGCGCATTTTCGGTCCTGGCCGATCGGCTATAGTTGCGCCCCTGCCCATCTGCCGCCGAGAAATGCACCCGCCCGCGCTCCCGCCAACAATCCATTCACATCCTTATGCCGCCACGCTGCTATGCGCAGCCATGTTGGTCTTTTATGCTCCGGCGCACGGCGAGGAATCCCGTAACCTGGCGCAGTCCCCAGAGGGTTGCATCGGTACGTGGCCACCATCTCTCCATGGCCGGCCAGGCCATGTTCGAGTTGAACTGAAACTCAATCCTCAAGGCCAGTTGCTGGACTCGCGCATTCAAGCATCGAGCGGCGAACCGGCTTTCGAAAATGCCGCATTGGATACGGTCCAGCATTGCCGTTTCAAACCAAATGAACAGCGCCCAGCTTCCGGGACATGGCATCGAATGGAGTTTCACTGGCAGCCTGAAGATGAAAGTAGCAAATTTCACAATATCGAACTCTTCGAAGAGACCCGCACCAATGCCGAGCGCGGCAATAAAGTGGCGCAGTACAATCTCGCCGACATGTATGCGCTGGCGATCGGCACGCCCCGCGACGAGCAAGCTGCGCTTGCATGGCTGCAGAAGGCCGCCGAGGCCGGACATGCTCAAGCCCAGGGCCGGCTATGCCTCGCCTATCGGGATGGCGCGGGCGTTGGCAAGGATCTACAAACAGCCATCCGCTGGTGCCAGGCTGCGGCGGACCAAGGATGGGCTGAAGCTCAAACCGATCTGGCTCTTTTCTATTACGACGGGAATGGCGTAGCGCAGAACTATGCCACGGCCATCGCCTGGTACGAGAAGGCTGCCAATGCAGGCTATGCCCATGCCCAAGCTCGGCTGGCCCAGGCGTACGCGGCCGGCATCCATCTCAAGCAGGACGCCATCCTTGCCGTGCAGTGGTATCAAAAGGCCGCCGAGCAAAACCATCGATACGCGCAGCACAATCTCGCTATCGCCTATTTCGACGGAAAAGGCGTTCCCGAAGACAAGGCTCAGGCGCAGGTCTGGATGCGCAAGGCTGCGCGCCAGGGCCTGGCCACGTCTCAATATGTGATGGGCAATTTTTTGATCAACGGTTCACTTGCCGACCAGGCCGAAGCGATTCTCTGGTACCAGCGCGCAGCCAACCAGGGCAATTCCGCGGCTGAGGCCAAGCTCGCTCAGGCTTATGAAAACGGCCAGGGCAGGCTAATAGATACCTCCCTCGCCTTCGACTACTTTAAGCGGGCAGCAAGCAAATCCCACCTGAAATCCGTGCGGCGCATGGTCCAGATCTACGAAAATGGCGAACTGGGCCAGGTAAAGAACGAAGCTGAAGCTGCAATTTGGCAAGCCCGATTGGCGGAGCTGAGCAAGGACGACAACAAGTAACTGCCCAGGGGCCAAGGCGTGCCAGTTTGGTGCGGCAAGTCGCATCCGCGCCACAGTCCGCAGGGAAAACGCCGGACTGTGACAATGTGCGTATATTTTCTTGCTTTTGCACAATATAGTGGCTGGCTTCTGTAACTTGTTGTCATTGCAAATGCATAAACGCCTGTCCCTGCTCCCTCTGTGCGCCGCCCTGCTGGCCAGCGCCAGCCTGCTTCCCGCCCACGCCGCCAGCAAGCTCAATCCCCCCGGCACGACCGAACCGGCGCCGCTGGATATCAGCTGCCTCAACCCGGCCCCCATGCAGAAACCGCAAAATGGCGAGTTGAGGCTGGCGGTGCAGATCAGCGTCGATGGCTTGCTGCTGGAGACTGTGTTCCTGGCGCCCGGCAATAATGAAGAACAACGGCAGCTGGCCCTGGCCAGCGCCCGCAACTGCCGCTACCGGCCTGGCAGCTCGCCGGAAGGCCGGCCCACCGACGCCTGGACCGAATTGGGCTTCCGCTGGGATATCGGCCCGGCTTCGGCAAACCCCGTACTGATCCAGCAGCTGGCGACCCAGCGCGCGGCGGCCGAGCAAGGCCAGGCCGCCGCCCAGTATGAGCTGGCGCGCATGCTGGAATATGGGCGCGGCGCCCCGGCCGACCCGGCGCAAGCGCGGCGCTGGTATCGCGCCGCGGCCGAACAAGGTTTTCCCGCCGCCCAGTTCTCCTTGGGACGTGCTTATGCCAAAGGCTACCTCGGCCTGGAGCGCGACAACGCCGACGCCCTGCACTGGCTGCGTACCGCTGCCGCCAACGGTTCGGCGGAAGCGCAAAACTATCTGGGCGCGATGTACCAGCGCGGCGACGGCGTTGCGCGCGACAGCGGCGTGGCCGTCGGCTGGTACAGCAAGGCGGCGCACCTCGGGCTGGCGGTGGCGCAGAATAATCTGGGCGTCATGTACTGGCGCGGCGAAGGTGTGGAAAAAGAGCCGGCCATGGCCTTCGCCTGGTATCTGAAAGCGGCGGCGCAAGGCGAAGCCTGGTCCATGTACAACATCTCCTACGCTTATACGCATGGCGTGGGCATCGGACGCAATGAAGCCGAAGGCAGGAAGTGGCTGGAGCGCGCGGCGGAACGCGGCAATAGCGGCGCCCAGGTCCAGCTGGGCTATGCCCTGATGCAGGAGGCCCAGAACGAAATCGAGCAGGCCGCCGCCGTGGCCTGGTATCGCAAGGCCGCCGAACAAGGCAATGCATCGGGCCAGAACAATATCGGCTACGCCTACGAGACCGGCAAGGGCGTGCCGCGCGACTACGCGCAGGCGCTGGCCTGGTATCGCAAGGCCATTGCCCAAAACAACAGCTATGCGCAAAGCGCCCTGGGCGGCATGTACGAAGAGGGACGCGGCATGCCCAAGAACCTGTACGAAGCGGTGCGCTGGTACAGCATCGCCTCGGCCCAGAACAATCCAGAGGCCATGCGCAAGCTGGGTATGCTGTACGAGGCCGGGCGCGCACTGGAAAAAGACCCGGCGCAAGCCTTCCAGCATTTCACGGTGGCGGCCGAGCGCGGCGACAAGATTGCCGTCGAACGCCTGATCCGCGTCTACGAAAACGGCGAACTGGGACAGGCCGCCAGCAAGGAGCAGGCCGAGAAGTGGCGCGGCAAGCGCCAAGCTTGCGCGGCGCCGGCCGGCAATGGCGGCGCGCAGTAAGACGGCGCAGGACGCCGCTCTGCCCTACTCGATCATCACGCGCAGATCGCGGCCGGTGGTCGCCACATTGCCCGCGTAGTCCGAGGCCAGTATGCGCAAGGTGTACTGGCCCGGGGCGATATCCGCTACCTTCCACATGCCGGGTGTGATCTGCCCGTCGCTCAGCGTGTTATTCAGCACATATGCAAAGCGCGTGGTCTTGCTGCCGTGGACCGTGATGCCGCTGTTCGGTGCATAGGCGTACTTGACCGCCTCGCGGTTGCGCGGCAGCCGGTCATAGACCTGGGCCATGCGCGGCTCTTCATAACCGGGCGCCGGCCTGCCGTCGGCCTGCAGCAGCTGGTAGCCCAGCTTGTACAGACCCAGGCGGCGGCGCGCCAGGTTTTCGTCCATCTGGTCATACGCTTCGACCACGATACTCAGCTCGCCCAGCTCGCGCGAAACGCGCACCGGATTGCCATGGCCCAGCGGCAGCTTACGGTCCTTGCGATCGTACAGCGCGATGCTCTCGATGCGCGGCGCCACCGTGTCGCGCAGGCCGATGAACGGCAGGCTCAAAGGATTGCGCGCCCCACCGTTCGGTGCGTAATCGAGGTGGACATGGGCCATGCCATTGACCGTGCCCAGGGTCTCGCCCGTATCGAAGCGGGTGCCGCGCCGCACGCGCACGCGCTCCGGCTTGCCCTTCTCGTCGGCCAGCAGCTGGAAACGCGCATCGAGCGCCTTGTTGGCCGGCGTGCGGCCCACGCGCATATGGATGTAAGACAGGGAACCAAGATGCAGGCCTTCGGACAGAGTACCGAAGCCCCAGTTCGGCAGCGGATCGACAACCTTGGCCGGCGCCACCGCCAGCACGGGCTGGCCGACTTCGGCCTGGACATCGAGGCCGGCATGGAAGTGGTGCCGGCTCTCGCCTTCGAAATCGCCGCGCACCTCGCCCATCACGCCCACCACCTCATGCGGCTCGCTCTGCGGCGCCACGGGCCACAACATCGGCTCCTTGCGCGCTGGCGGCGCGGGCTGCACGATGACGGGCACGGACTGGCCCTTCTCGGCCACGGCCAGGCGGTGCAGGCGGAAGGTGCGCGCGTCCGACACCAGCACCGCGCCGTCCGCAGCCACTGCCACGCCGCGCGGCGCGTACAGGCGCACCTTGCCGTCGCTGCCGTAGCCCGGCTCGGGCGGATGATCGAGATCGGGCAGCGCGTCGTATTCTCGGTCCGGCGCGACCTGCACCACATGGCCTTGCGAGCCGCTGACAACGTAGAGGAAGCCGTCATGCGTGACCGTGAGCGCCATCGGTTTTTTCAGGATGTGCTGGCGCGCTTCTTCCGGCGCGCTGACGATGGTGCTGACCAGTCCATCGGTGCCGAGCTTGCGGATGGCGTCATTCAGACTGTCGGCGATATACAGATTGCCCAGGCCATCAAGGGCGATGCCGCAGGGCGTATCGAATTGCGCCGAGGCGGCCGCGCCATCGGTGAAGCCTGGCTTGCCGCTGCCCGCAACGGTCGTGACCACGCCATTGGGCGCGATGCGGCGAATGCGGTCGTTATAGGTGTCGGCCACGAATACCGCGCCGTCGGCATCGACCGCCACGCTCAGCGGCCCATTGAACTGGGCCTCGGCACCCTTGCCGTCGGCGTAGCCGGCGATGCCATTGCCGGCCAGCGTAGAGACGGTGCCGTCCGGCGTGATTTTTCGGATGACGTGGTTGCCGGTGTCGGCCACATACAGATTGCCCTGCTTGTCGATGGCAAGACCGGACGGCGTGTTGAACGCCGCCTGCGCGCCCTTGCCTTCCGCATAGCCTTCGGCGCCGCCTGCCAGGGTGCTGACCTGGCCATCCACGCCGATCTTGCGGATGCGGTTATTGGCCCCGCCATCGCTGACATAGATATTGCCGGCGCTGTCGGCCACAATCCCATACGGATCGGCAAAGCGCGCCTGGGCCGCAGCCCCGTTGGCATTGCCGGCCACGCCATCGCCGGCCAGATTATGCACGCGCGCCGTCCACAGCCTTGGCGTGCGGCGGATGCTGGCCGCTTTCGGCGCCGGCGCCTGGGCCGTTTCGCCCGAATGCATCACATAGTAGACAGTACAGGCGCTGGCGAGCGCAGCGCTGACGGCGATGGCCGCCACGGTAAGGGGCAACTTGGATTGGGACATCGGCAATGCTCGCGAGAATCGAAGCCGAAAGCTTACCCCATTAATAATCCCCAAACAATTTCTATTTAGAAATTATTTACTGCGAATAATAAGATCCCCGTATAATTTTCCCCATAGTTAAACAAGGGGGTAGCAATGGCGGGTTTGAATATCCAATACGCGCGCAGATTAAAGCCCTGGATGATCTTTGCCTTGCTGCTAGCCATGGCAAACAGCGCTTGGGCAGGGGCAAAGCCGGCCGGCTGGGTGCTTTCCTATGAGGGAAAATCGAGCAACGCCTTTATTTGGGATAAACGCGCCAAGGGATTGATCAAGAATAGCGTTCCACCCAAGATCGCCGACGAGTTGCTGAGCGCCCTGGGCGGTCCACCCGACCCGGTCGTGGTTGTGAAACAGCGCTACGTCAGCGTTTCCGCCTGCGTCGCCCATGCCTGCATGGTGAAGGGCATGTTCTGGTTCGACAGCCAGGAAGGCGTGGGCATCGGCGTCTATCTGGACGAGGATTCCTTGACGCTCGCCTCAAGCGGCTTGCGGCCGGAAGAAGTTCCGGCCATTGCGCGCAAGGCCATCACGGACTGGTTGAGCGACGTCGAGGTCCAGCCCAAGCAGGCGCAGTACCTCGCGCCGAACGGAGACCTTTCGCCCATCGCGCCAACCCAGTTTATCCGCCCAACATACCGCGCAACGCCGGAAGGCCCGTCCTTTGACTGCCGCAAGGCCGGGACCGCGATCGAACGCAGCATTTGCAGCGATGCCCAATTGGCGAAGCAGGATCTGGAATTGGCCGCCCTGTTCAATGAAATCCGGCGCGGGAACGATACCGTCGGCGCGCGCGACGAACTGCGTTCGTTCCAGCTCGATTGGCTCAAGGACCGTGACGCGAGCTGCAAAAAATCGGCCGCCATGGCCACCTGCCTCCATGAGCAGTATCGGCAACAGCATGACCGGCTGATGCACTGGACGCCGAAACATTAATGCGCAGCGAATGAACAACGCCGTTTCCATTGACGATCTTTCCGTTGTCGCCAGGCAGTGCATTGCCGTCACCTGCCTGCAGCGATTCTGCCGGCGCTATCAGATCGCGCATCCGGCCTTGTCGCAGTTCATCGACCACGTATGGAAAGTCGGCCAGGCAGACCGCGAGACATTTGTGGCCTGGGATATGGGTTTCAGCGCGCTGCCGATTACCGGTCTAGGCGATGAATGGCCGGAAGACGTGCGCGCCGCCATACCCGAGGACATTTATGACACCCTGGCGGGACTTGTCGACCATGTGCTGGAAACCAGCGCCTGCACCTGGTATGGTGGCGACCTTCCCACGACGAGGCGGCAGCTGGAAATCGTGCTGTCAATCTGCGAACAGCATGGCGTCGTCAAACCCGATTTTCGCCAATACACCCAGGCGCAAGCGCAATTGCGCGGCGGCTGGGGGCCGGTATTGACGGACGAAGAGATAAACGCCTGGCGCGGCCTGGCCTGAAAAAATCAAAAAGGAATGGATATGGAAGTCGGCATTCACGCCAATATGGTGGACCAAACCACAGCGACGTTGGCTCGCGCCCTGCGCCCCCTGCTGGACGAGCTGAAGGAGCGGCTGCGCGGAGACTATGGCGGCCAGATGGAACATTTGTGGATCGATCTTGAGCTGTTGCAGAGTTTTGCCCGGCCAGACGGCCAGCCCAGCCATCCCTTCCGTTTGCAGAAACGGGTATCCGGGCGCGCGCGCATGGGCCTTCCGGCCATTCCCGACAGCTTCAACGTGGGCCATTTCAGCGTGCGGCCGGACTTTGCGCTGCTGGCCGCCATGCCGGAGCAGGAAGCGATTCCCTATGTGCTGACCCTGATCCATGAAACCTCGGCCCTGCTGCTGGAAAAACAGAAAAGACTGGGCGGCTTTGACGCCGTGAAGTTCAGGGCGCGCTTCCGGGAGGAGTGCGCCGCCCTGGGCTATACGCTGGTCACTGAAACTACGGCCGCCATCTAAAGCCATGACCAAGATGTAGAAACAGCCGGCTTTTGACCCTTCAAGGAGAAATGGCATTCGCGTCGCAATCTGTCTTCTACTGCTCTCGGGCGCTGCGAACGCGGTTACGCCGCCGGAGCAAAATCCGGGCGCGCATTGGCCGGCCATGGGCGAGCCGAGTCCCGCATGCCAGGCCAGCCTGACCCAGGTGCGCCAGCACCTGGCGACATTGCCGACCACCTCGCTGATGGCGGTGCGCGATGGACAGGTGCTCTTCAGTTACGGCGCCGTGGACCGCGCCAACCAGGTCTATTCCGTGCGCAAAAGCGTGCTCGCCATGCTGTATGGCCCTCCTGTCGCCGCCGGGACCATCTCCCTCGACAGCAGCCTCGCATCGTTGGCTATTGACGATGTCGGCGGCCTGCTGCCGCTCGAACGCAGCGCAAAGGTGGGCGATCTGCTGGCGGCGCGTTCCGGCGTCTATCACGTGGCAGCCAATCCCGGCGACGATGCGGAAGCTGCGCCGCCGCGCGGCTCGCAACGGCCCGGCACGTACTTCTTATATAACAACTGGGATTTCAACGTCGCCGGCACAATCTATGAACAACTGACGCGGCGCGACATTTACCAGAGCTTTGCCAACGAATTGGCACAGCCCCTGCAATTTGAAGATTTCGCGCTGACGCAGCAGCGGCGCAATGGCGATCCCAAACGGTCGCGCCATCTGGCCTACCACTTCCATCTTTCGACCCGCGATATGGCCCGCCTGGGCCAACTGATGCTGCAAGAAGGCCGCTGGAATGGCCGCCAGCTTCTACCCGCCAACTGGCTGGCGCGCATCACCACGCCGCTGACGCGCGCCGCCGACATGCGTCCCCATTCAGCTGCGCAGCGCCAGCTCGACTACGGCCTGATGTGGTGGATACCCGCCCTGCCCGGCGATTCACCGCTGGCCGGCGCCTATATGGCCTGGGGCTATTACGGCCAGTTCATCCTGGTGATCCCAAAACAGTATATGGTCATCAGCCACCAGCGCGCGGTGACGGCTGCTGAAGGAAGCGCGCCGCGCAAGGTCAGCCCCGCCGAATTTCTGCGCATCGCCACTATGCTGGTGCAATCGCCATGCCTTTAAGGACCGTTGGGGGAGGACTTAGGTGTTGGCGGGATAAAAACACAGACCTTGGACATGAATCTCCAGACCCGCGCCGACGGTGGGAATAAATCCGCCAAGCTCACTTGATTCTATGGTGATGAACTCCTGGCCGGTTCGCAGATGGAGGTCGATTACCGACGACTCAGAATCAACCGGAAGCACATTGTGAACTCGGCCACGAACGACAACGGCATTCCGAATTACCGCGCTGGCCTGCATGCAGGAGTCTTCGTCTTGAAAGTCTGGAAGTTCTCGCCAATCGGCGACATCCTGAAATGACATCTCCACCAAGGTCTGACATCCCAGAAGCGGCGCCAAATTTTCCCTGCTTCCATTCACGAGCGCTGCGAAGACATGAGCGCCGTGCTGTACTTGGGCATGCGTTAAAGAGCCATGCTCAACACCGAGTTGTACAACCGTAATCGACATTTAATAAACCCCATAGGGCATGGGCCAGTAACTTAGCCCTTCTTCGCCTACTTGTCGCAGATGGGCATCTTCACTGCGAACCATTTCTTCGAGTGCCGCGCGAGATTCATTCGTGCCAATACGGGCCAATGCAAAAGCACATTCCCTTTGGAACCGGCACCAACGATCCCATTCGACCAGGGACTTGAATTTCGTTCTCGCCGCGCTGGCGATGGCGTCTACAACGCTTGGATTTCCTATCAATCCCAGCTCGAAAACGATGTTTTCATGCGAGCGATGCCAATCCTCTAAAAGAATATGCGCCAGCAGGGGCGCCGCAGAGAAATCTCGATTTACCGCGCAGACCGTCTCGCTAAGTTCGTCAGCGTCTCGACTAGCCGCTACTTCGGCCAAAACACTCAAAATACACATATTCGGTCCAATCTCAATGTTGACAGTCTCCTGAACCGGCTCACCAAGCAAGTCCGGTCTGAGTGCTTAGCCCGGACCAGACTTGGCGCCCACAAGTGGACGAAATATACACTCAAGTAATAGTGAAGTTCAATGCGGATTCATCGCGGCGAAAGTTTCGTCATACCGGCCATCCCGCTCGGCCCAGCGGCGGGCGCGGTCGCGCTCGACCAGCACTTCGCCGCGCGGATGGCCGCCAGCCTGCAGCAATTGCATGACCTCGGCCACATACGCCGCAAGCGGCATCGCGCGCGGGTCGGAAGCCTGCTGGCTTCCCGTCAGCCCGGTCTGGACATAGGGCGGCGCCAACTCCAGCACTTCGAGCGGGAGATGCCGGAGCTGGTGGCGCAGCGATTGCAGCCAAGAGTGTAAAAAGGCCTTGCTGGCGCAATACGCCGGGAAATCGGCACGGGGAATGAAGGCGAGGTTGGAGCTGGTCGCCATGAGCGTGGCATGGGGCTGCCGTTTCAACAGCGGCAGGACGGCGGCCGTGACGCGCAGCACACCCATGATATTGGTGTCGATGATCGCCTGGGCGGTGGACGCATCCCAGTCCTCGGCCCGCATGTCCTCCGCGCGCGAGATGCCGGCATTGGCCACCAGCACATTCAAGTCGGGAAAGCGCGCCCGGACTTCTTCCAGCAGATGCGCCAGGGAGGTCGGCGCATCCAGATCCAGCGGCAAGCCCACGATGCCGGGCCGCTGCGCGGTGATTTCCTCCAGCAGGGAGAGGCGCCGCCCCGTGACGATAACGCGGTTGCCGCGGTCATGGAAGGCTTCCGCGAGGGCGCGGCCGATGCCGCTGCTGCCGCCGGTGATCAGGATGGTATTACCGGTCATTTGCATGATGTTGTCGCTCCATAGTTCGGTTGAGGCCGTAAGCTGATGGTGCGAGCGTGCCGGATCGGCAAAGAAAGCGGATCTGCTCGCAACCTCAGATTCCTGGCGCAGCCATTGCCAGGAATAGATGTGAGGCCATCAAGCAGCGGATGGGAGTGGGAAGAGCAAGCGTACCAATGGCCTCAGTATCGAGAACTCCCCGCTGGAACCTACTCGATAAAGGGCGCGTTGGATGACGGTAACGCCTACGACAGTCTATGCGCAACAACTGTGGCCGCAGTCTGGCGCGGAAGGCTGGCCTTGTCAAGCCAGAATGAAAAAAGCAAAAAAAAGCCCGCTACGGGAGCGGGCTAAGTCTATTTCCTTGGAGGAGAATAGAGGAGACAGGTGAAGTATGCTGCGCTGCGCAAAACTCGTCTACTTTATTATAGTGATACGAGATATTGCCACAGCGCATAACATGCGGAATGATGGTTATTTGTCATTCACATATGGCAACACGCGCGATGCCAGCCGCGTGTCGGTCTTCAACAAGCCTACCTCGTCGGCCAGGATGTGGACGGCTTCGTTCAGCAGCACATCCTTGGCCGCTTTCGCCGCCTTTTCGGCATCCAGCTCGGCCGCCAGGCTGCGCTCGTCGGCCTGCAGGCCGTCGTCGGTGCGGATGGCGCCCTTCATCGCGGCGGCTTGGCGCGCCGCTTTGGCGCCGGCCGGCTTGGCCGCGATGGCCTTGTTCAGCGCGTCTTTCGGATCGGGCACCAGGATCGGATCGTCCGGCGACGGGGCGGCCGTCAGGCGTGCTTCGCGCAGCTTGGCACGGCTTTCCTGCTGGTCGCGCTCCTTACGGCGCGCCGCTTCGTTCAGGGAAATCAGGTTTTCCTTGCGCTGTTTTTTCACCAGCGCGATTTCTTCCTGCAGGTACTGGAAGTCCTTGTCCTTGGCGACGCGCGCCTCGTGCTTTTTGTCCAGCATCGGCACGATTTCCTTGAGTTCGCCTGCCGGAATGTAGACCGCCGGCTTGATGACGGTATAGGGCAGCGCGTTGTCATAACTCGATTCGCCGAAGTTTTCGGCATCGGCCATGCTCGGCAGCTTGATGTCGGGCGTCACGCCGCGCAGCTGGGTGGTGCCGCCGTTGATGCGGAAGAACTGGGCCACCGTGATTTTGAGCTCGCCATAACGCGGTTTTTCGCCCTGGCCGAAGCGGTCCAGCTTGTACAGCGACTGCACCGTGCCTTTGCCGAAGCTGGCCTCGCCGATCACCAGGCCGCGGCCATAGTCCTGCAGCGCGGCGGCGAAAATTTCGGAGGCGGAAGCCGAGCCGCGGTTGATCAGCACGCCGACCGGGCCATCCCAGGCCAGGCCGGGATTGGTGTCGCTTTCGACTTCGACGCGGCCTTCGGCATTGCGCTGCTGCACCACCGGACCTTTGTCGATGAACAGGCCGGTCAGCTCGACCGCCTCGTTGAGCGAGCCGCCGCCGTTATTGCGCAGGTCGATCAGCACGTTCTCGACCTTGTCTTTCTTCAGCTCGGCCAGCAGGCGGGCCACGTCGCGCGTGGCGCTCTTGAAGTCGCGGTCGCCTTTGCTGCGCGCTTCATAATCCTGGTAGAAGGTCGGCAGCGAGATCACGCCGATGCGGCGCTTGGCCGTGCCGTCGCGCACTTCCATGATGGTTTTCTTGGCCGACTGCTCTTCCATGCTGATTTTCTTGCGCACCAGGGCCACGGTCACGGGCTTCGGATCGGTGCCGGCGTCGGCCGGCAGCACTTGCAGGCGCACGGTGGAATCCTTGGTGCCGCGGATCTGGGCCACCACATCGTCGATGCGCCAGCCGAGGATATCGGTCACGGGGCCGGACTCGCCCTGGCCCACGGCCACGATGCGGTCGCCGACCTTGAGCTTGCCGGACAGGCCGGCCGGGCTGCCGACCACGATTTCGCGGATCACCGTGTATTCGTCGCGGGTCTGCAGCACGGCGCCGATGCCTTCCAGCGACAGGCGCATCTGGATGTCGAAGTTTTCCGAGGCGCGCGGACCGAGGTAATTGGTGTGCGGCTCGATCGACATGGCGTAGGCGTTCATGAAGATCTGGAACACGTCTTCATTGTTGAGCTTGCGCGAGCGGCTCAGATAGCCCTCGTAGCGCTTGTCCAGGGTTTCGCGGATGGCTTTTTCATCCTTGCCGGCCAGCTTCAGGCGCAGCCAGTCGTTCTTCACGCGCTTGCGCCACAGATCCTTCATCTCGGCTTCGGTGCGCACCCAGTCGGCTTTTTCGCGGTCGTACTGGTAGCTTTCCTCGCTGGTGAAGTCGAATTTGCCCTTCAGCAGTTCGCGGGCATAGCCCATGCGCTCGCTGAAGCGCTGCTGGTAGAGGTTGTAGATGGCAAACGGCACCGTCAGGTTTTCGCTGATGATGGCGTCGTCCAGGCGGCTCTTGGCGTTGGCGAACTGGTCGATGTCGGCCTGGGAGAAGAACAGCTTTTCGCCGTCCAGCGATTTGAAATAGCGGTCGAAGATCTTCTCCGACATCGCGTCGTCCAGCGGAGTGGCCTTGTAATGGATGCGTGACAGCACGCGCGAGGCCCACAGCGCCGCTTGCGGCTGTTGCGGCGCCGGCTTGAGCACAGCGTCTGGGGTCTTGTCGGTTTGCGCGGCGCCCGCATGGGCGGACAGGACTGCCAGTGCCATGGTGGCCAACAGCATTTGCTTCTTCATCGGCTAACTCCGGAACGTAAATAAACTCAAAGTAATTCTACAGTATGAAACGCCAGAGTGAGCCTGATGACTTAAGAGTGAATTAAGCGCATGCCGTCTCCCGGTCAAATAGCAACGCAAAGTGGCCGGTTTGACATCGTTGACGCCTGATCTTGGGCAACTTTTCCGGCAATCAAGGTGATGACGCGGTCGGCGCTGGCGATGGTTTCCGGCCGGTGGGCGACGATGATGCGCGTCATGCGCAGGGCTTTCACGGCCGTATTCACTTGGTGTTCGCGCGCGATATCGAGGTGGCTGGTGGCTTCGTCCAGAATCAGGATGCGCGGCCGCTTGTACAGCGCGCGCGCCAGCAGCACGCGCTGCTTTTGGCCGCCGGACAGCACCGTGCCCATATCGCCCACCAGGGTGTTGTAATTCATGGGCATGGCGGCGATTTCGGTGGCGATGGCCGCCATTTCGGCGCATTCGCGTATCCAGGCCATATCCGCCTGCGGGTCGAAGAAGCTGATATTGTCGGCAATCGAGCCGGCAAACAGCACATCGTCCTGCAAGACCGTGCCGACCATGGCGCGCAGCGGCCCCAGACCGACCTGGCGCAGGTTCTGGCCGCCCAGCAGGATGTCGCCCTCGCCCGGCGGCAGCACGCCCAGCAGCACATTCAGCAAGGTCGATTTGCCGCAGCCCGAAGGACCGGCAATCGCCACCGATTCGCCCTCCTCGATCTTCAGCGAGACACCGGACAGCACATACGGCTCATGCGGCGCATAGCGGTAATGCAAGTCGCGCAGCTCGATGCTGGCCGGCACGGCTTCGCTCTGCTCGGGCGCCAGGCCGCTGGCCAACGATTCCGGCTCGGCGTGCACGATGTCGGCCAGGCGCTCGCCCTGCAATTGCAGCATTTTCAACTCATACAGCTTGTCGATCAGGGAGGCGACGCGGCTGTCGAACTGGCTGCGGTAGGCGCTGAACGCCATCAGCGCGCCGACGCTGAAATCGCCGTTCAGCACCAGGCGGGCGCCGAGCCAGATGATCAGGGTATTTTCCAGGCCGAACAGCAGGCCGTTCAGCGTCTTATAGAACAGTTGCAGCTTTTGCGTGCGCAGGTCGGCATTAATCTGATTGACCAACAGGGCCAGCCAGGTGGCGCGCCGCTCGTCCTGGCGCTGGAACAGCTTGATCGCCTTCACGCCGCGCACGGTTTCGAGGAAATGCGTCTGCTGGCGCGCGGCGTGGATGATTTCTTCCTCGGTCGCATTGCGCAGCGGCCGATACCAGATCCAGCGTCCCAGCGCGTACAGCAGCATGGTGCCGACGGCCACCATGCCCAATTGCACGCTATAGATGAACATCATGAGCAGGATGACGCTGGTCATCAACCCGTCGAGCACGGCTTCCAAAAAGGAATTGGTCAGGCTTTTCTGAATCTGGTCGATGGCGCTGAAGCGCGACACCACATCGCCCAGGTGGCGCTTTTCGAAATACTGCACCGGCAGGCGCAGCAGGTGCGAGAACACATTGGCGCGCCATTGAATGCTGAGCGTGGTGCCCAGATACAGGATGACCCAGGAACGCACGCCGCCAATCGCATGCTGCATCAGCACCAGCAGGCCGAAGCCCAGGGCCAGCGTGCTCAGCAAGTCGCGGTTGGCCGTGACCAGCACATTGTCGACCACCCATTGCAGATAAAACGGCGCGACGATGGCAAACACTTCCAGCGCCAGCGCCAGTAAGATGATTTGGAGCGCCGAACGCGCCAGCCCCGTCACCCGTCCCACCAGGCTGCGCAGCTTGACGCGCGGCGCCGCCTGCTGCGGCTGGAAGGCCGCGCCGGGCCACAGCTCCAGCGCCACGCCGGTAAAGCAGCGCGACACCTCGTCCATCGCCACCACGCGGATGCCACAGGCGGGATCGTGGATGGTCAGACTGTTCTTGCCGACCTCCTTCAGGACCACGAAATGGTTGAAATTCCAGTGCAGGATGCAGGGCAGGCGCAGTTGCGGCAAGCCCTCCAGGTCCAGCTTCAGCGGCCGCGCCGCCAATTCCAGCTGCTGCGCCACCTGCATCAGGTGCGAGAGATTCACGCCTTTCAGCGAAATCGGAAAGCGCCGCCGCAGCCCGGCCAGGTCGCAATGATGGCCGTGGAAATTGGCCACCATGGCCAGGCAGGCCAGGCCGCATTCGGTCGCCTCGGTTTGCAGCATCAGGGGCAGACGCGCGCCAAAGCCGAAAGCCAACTTGTCGGAAAATGACATGGACATCCTTTCAGAATCGGCCGCTCAGGCTATATAGGGGTTCCAGCGCCCATTCATACAGGCGGCGGCTTTCCTGCAGCACGTCGGCATCGACCAGCATGCCGGCCTGCAAGGCTTGCGGCGCGCCATAGGCCTGGAAAGCTTGCGCGGCCAGCTCGACCGTGATGCGGTACTGCGCCTCGCCGCCCTGTCCGGCCATGACGGCGACGGCCTCGGCGATCTCGGACGGCGGCAGCGCGGTGCGCGTGACCGAGGCCACTACGCCCTTGGCATGGCCGAATTTCTGGTAAGGGAAGGCCTGGTAGCGCAGCAGCACCGCATCGCCCGGCTTGACGAAACCGATGGCCCGGCTCGGCGCGTACAGGTGGGCTTGCAGCTTGGCACCATCGGGCACGATGCTGAGCAAAGGCTTGCCCGGCTCCACCGTCTGCCCTTGGGCGGCCACCACGGCGGTGGCAATGCCGCTCTGCGGCGCGGTGATCACGAGGCGGCGGCGTGCCTCGTTTTCCGCCAGCTCCACGCCCGCCGCCGCGATATTGCGCTCGATCTGGGCCAGCTGGTTTTGCTGGCGCAGCGGCACGCTGGCCAGTTCCGCCTCGGCCGCCGCCAGCTCGCGGCCGGTGTTGATGCGCTCGCGCTCCAGCTCCTGCAAGCGCAGCTTCTGGTCGAGGAAGTCGGCCTGCTTCAGCTGCAAGGTTTCGCGCGCAATGTATTTTTGCGCAAGCAGCCCATCATAACGCGCCACCGTCTCCTCGCTGAGCCGGACGCGCGCGCGCTGGCTGTCGATCTGGCTGTCGAGCTTTTGCATCTCCGACTGGCGCGCGGCGATGCGCTTGACCAGGGCCGCGCGCTCGTCCTGCTGTACCAGCCGCGTCTTCTCCAACTCGCCGTGCAGGGAATCGAGGCGCGCGCCCACCTGGCCGCTGATGGCGGCGTGGGTCAAGCCCTGGGTGCTGCTCTGGCGCTCGCCCGACAGCACATACAGCACCTCGCCGGCGCGCACATGCTGGCCTTCGCGCACGCGCTTTTCCGTCACCACGCCGGCCTGCGGCACCTGCAGCTTGAGCAGGCCGCTGTCCGGCACCAGCTGGCCCAGCACGGCCACCGAGCGCGTATAGCTGCCGAAGGCCAAAAGAAGCAGCGCCGCAGCCGCGCACAGGGCAGCGGCAGCGCTGAGAACCGTAAACGAGAGCGGCCGCACCAGCACCACCTCGCCCAACCATTGCGTCTGCTGCGCGTTGAGCGCAACGGGACGGAAGATCTGGTGCGTCGCCATGGCCGCTCACGCCGTCACGCGCACGCCGAACTGGTAAGCCGGATCGGCCAGCACCGGATCGGGCGCATACACATGATGCTCGTTGTCTTCCTCGAACATGCGCTCGTAGTGGCGGTGCTTGACGATGGCGTCCATCTTCACCGCGCCACGCCGTGGCTTGTAGACAAAGTCGGCCGAAGGCGCCACCAGGAATTCGGTAAAGGCGTCCAGCAGCGGCAGGTCGGGGCAAAGCTGTTCCAGCCACAGGAACTGGCCTTGCTCGTTAATTTCGAGGAAAACATACTCCCCCGAGGCATCGACGATGAAGTCGAAGCTGCCGAACAGGATATTCAGATTTTTCATCATGGTGCGGCATTTGGCCACCACGTCGCGCGGCAGAATGCAGGGCTGCACTTTCAACTGCTCAGTGGGAATGCCGCGAAAATCGTCGGCGCCGCGCGCATCGGATTGGGAGTCGATACGGATCGCGAAATAATGATTGCCCATGAAGGTGGCGCGTATTTCGCATTTCTTGCCGATGCGTTCCTGGAAAATGCCGGGAACCATTTGTAGCATCCGGTCCGAGGCCAGCGCTTCGACATCGATTGTTTTGGTATTGGCTTTATATAAGGTATCGCCATCCAGCCAACGCATGGGGAAGAAGGTTTTAAAGATGGCGCCTTGCGGCATATTCGTCACGAAATTGCGGATTTTGCCCGCGTCATTACCGAACAGCGAACGCGGAATGCGCAGGCCGGCCTTTTTCGCCTCGCATAACTGCACGATCTTGTTATTGGTGCGCGCCCGCGATTCCCAGTGGTTGACCCACACCGCTTGCGGGCCGAACAGATAAGGGAAGGATTGCCAGAATACTTCGCTTTCGCGGCTGGCGGCCGGCACATCGTCCGGGTGCAGCCAGGCGCTGGGCGCCACCGGCCGCGCCGGACGGCGATACCACACGGTGTCGAAGTCGAAGCGCTGCAGGCGGATGCCGGGACCACGGATGCTCAGCGCCAGATCGGCTTCCGGCCCGATGCTGCAGCACACCGCTTGCAGCGCCGGAAAGTCCGAACCGAACCAGCGGCAGCTCTGGTGCCCCTTATTCTGCAATGCGGTTTCGACAATGATGGCATGCTCATCCATCGCTCTCGTCGCAATAAATACCTTGGCCATGCTGTTCTCCGGTCGAAATAGGTGGAGGGGAAGCCAGGCTTCCCCTCGCACGTTTGGCTGAATCAGGCGTCGCAAGCGTCAGGCACGCCATTGCTGCAGGTGCAGCGTGGGCGCTGGCCGCCTGCCACTTCCTCGATTTCCTCCAGGCTCAGTTCCACGGCCATTTGACGGCCCAGAATGCGCTCGGCTTGTTCGACGTTTTTATCGGTGGCTTTTTTGATTTGTTCCATTTTAATTCTCCTGTGAATCGGGTTAATTCCCGTTGAATTTAGATTTGCCAAATTTGGCAACTCCCATATCGCCTCTCAATTCACCTTTCTAATCAGTGCTGCGAAACGATGTGTGAATCATACGAGTCCGATTTCACGATAATGTCCTGATAGTGTCATCAAAATGTCATAAGCCCGGGTATACAGTATTTCTACTGCAGTATTTCTACGGTATATCAAGAAAACGCAAAGGATATATTAACTATTGGAAATAGTATTTTTCTTTGCGAAAATAATGAAAGTACAGAAATATGTTTTGATATTTACGCAATCACACTCATCGCTAATATCCTCACAGAGATAAGGAAGGCCAGATCGCGGCTGGTGCCCAACTTCGGTTAAGCTAGCCTATCCCGACAGCGAACCAACCTTGCCATCGGATGATGGGAGTATGAAGTTCAGGGGTATGCTGGTTGGGATTGGGCTGATGGGGGAGTATGACTGGGCTGCAGAGGGACATATCTGCTATCGTTGACGCAAGCGCAGATGCTACATAAGTGTGTACGCCGGCCGTAGTGGAAGTGCTGTAGTTGGAACAACCAACGCAGGGATAGCACAAACAGACTTCTGAAGTAAGTGGAGCGTTACAGTAATTTTTTGAATAGTGCTTACCGCATCAATCGATGTTGACAGTGAATTTAATATGCGCGCTCAACGGTTGAGCAAAAAATGAAAACCATAAACAACTCACAATACATCGTTTTTCTTGTTCATCCCGAAAAAGATTTCATATCACTACTTGTTCGAGCATTCGTCTTATCATTCACCATAATTCTAATTATTAAGCAGACCAAGGATGACACGCCCCTGCCTTCTTTAATTTTCCTGACAGCAACAATGTTGCTTTTAATGATTTCCTTAATCCTTTCGTTTCGCCAGGAAGAACTAAAGATTTCATTTAGAACACTTCAAAAAAAGGAAAATAGCATAACACTCAATGACATCTCGCTTATTGAAGTCAATCCTTCACCTGCCTACCTGTCAAACTCATGGAGGCTAGAATTTTTCTCCTTCGGCCGTGGGCGATTAAAAATAACAACTAAAGAAAAAACTGTCATTTATTTTGGGCGTGGAATAAAGAATAAGGAAGCAGAAGAGATCGCAGAAACTTTACGTGCATTGTGTCAAACCATAGACAATCCCATCCATAGAGAACTCATCTATGAAAAAAGCATGACTTCACATACCAGGAACAACTCGAGAAAAATATGGGGCTATAATTTACGGCTCAGCCGTAGAGAGCGGCGCCATTCTCTGCCGCATTTGATGCTCAGTGACCAGCCTGGTTATGCTGCCCGGCTCGGCGAGTTCGCCGCTTGCCAGCGCGCGTAGCTCGGGGGAATGAATGCCCTTCAAGGCGGCGGCGCGCAACTGTTCCGCCTCGGCATCCCTTCCCAGCCCCGTCAACGCCTTGCGCCGCAGGATGACATTACCCATGAATCCTGTCAGCTCCGCCGCCAGGCGCGGCGCATTCCCGTGTGGCGGATATATCGGCAGATCGCGTGCCAGACGGTTCAAATCAAGCAGGCTATCGAGCGGATTTTTGATGTATTGAATTGCCAGGGCATAATCGCCAGCCTCCACAATGGCAGGCAGGGCGCGGTGGATCTCGTGGCGCACGAGGGCGGGATTGTGCGCCAGAAGCTGCGTCACCAGACGGTAAGTGGCTCGGCTATCCTGCAAAAACTGATTCATGTCGACGATGACGTGAAAGCGGGAAATCGGCATGAAGCCATCGGTGCAAAAGATCGAATCGCCTTCAAGCAAGCGGCGCACTTGCTCATCGCGCTCGCTGATCATTGCCGTGCGCGCCGCAACATGCTCTTCCACCAGCAGCCCCCACTCGAACATGGTGATGAAATAGTCCTGGCGCGTGTCTTTGGCGCCGGTAGCGATCCGCTCAAACTGCTGCTTCACGATACGCAGCGCCTCATCATGGCTGCCATCGCGGCGCACCTGAGCAGCCGTCAGCATCTCGGGCTGGATGACGGGGGCGGCATTCGCGAAGAGCGGCACTGCAAGGCATGCCAGCAGCAAGAGCGATGTTTTCATAGCGGCCACGGTCGTAGTATTTAATGAAACGACTATACCCGGTTGCCAGCGCAGAAAATACGCGGACTGTCACATCATCACTGCCAGCCCGCTATCAACCTTGGTAGAAGCAGCGGCCGCAGGCCTGGCGATAGCTTTCGTTGCCGCCGATGCTGATCTGCTCGCCGTCGCGGATGCGCTTGCCGCTGTCGTCGACGCGGATATTCATGGTCGCCTTCTTGCCGCAGGTGCAGATATTTTTGAGTTCTTCGATATCGTCGGCCAGGGCCAGCAGGTAGGCCGAGCCGGGGAAAGGCATGCCGCGGAAGTCGGTGCGCAGGCCGTAGCAGATCACGGGCACACCCTTGATCTGGGCCAACTGGTGCAGCTGCACCACCTGCTCGGTGCTGAGGAATTGCGCCTCGTCCACCAGCACGCAGGCGACCTTGTCGATCTCGGTGAGGAAATTGGTGTCGGGACCGAAGGTTTCCACATCGCGCTGCGGTCCCAGGCGGGACGTGACCTTGCCGACGCCGTAGCGGTCGTCGATGGCGGCCGTGAACAGGCGCACTTGCTGGCCCTGCTCTTCATAGTTGTGCGCGACCTGGAGCATGGCGGTCGATTTGCCCGCGTTCATTGCGGAATAACGGAAGTAAAGTTTTGCCACAGCTGCCTCTTGTGAATGGGGCTTATTGTCCGCCAGCCAATCCGGCGGTATGCGATTATAAAACGGTATGAACGGTATAGGCCAAAAAGCATTGCGAACGGAGGTGGACAGATGAGCGTCGAGATCGCGGAACTACCCGAATTCAAGCTGGCCGGCCTGGCGTTTGCTGGTCCCTTCCCCATGCTCAGCGCGGAAATGCCCAGGCTCTGGGGCGACTTCCTGCGCCGCGAAGCCGAACTGGGCGGCGAACGCCGCCTGCGCTATGGGGTCAGCCTACAGCAGCATGGCGGCATCATGCTCGAATGTATTGCCGCCCAGCTCGACGACCTGAACGCCCTACCCGCCGGCATGCTCGCACTGCGCATCCCGGCGCGGCGCTATGCCATCTTTACCCATATCGGGCCGATGACGGCCGTGCAGGCCAGCTATCTGGCGGCGTTTCGCGCGCTGGAAGACTCCGGCCTCCAGCTCGACCGGGAAGCGCCGCGCCTAGAACGCTACGACAGCCGCTTCATCCCCACGGTGGACGAGGCGCAGCGCGCCGCCAATGCCTACGACATCCTGTTGCCGCTAGCGTAATGCGAGCCACACGCTCCCGTGCACAAGCAGGAAAATCAGCGCATACTTGTTAGGCAGACATCAGATTTTGCATAACGATAGGCGAAATGATTCCTTCCCACTGAACGGCGGGCGCGCCTAAGATGCGCGCTTTTCACGGCTATGGCGGACACAATCCGCCGCGCCAGCTTGACGCAAGGAGACAGCATGCAACGCAAACAGCAGGCCGCACTGTACAGCTTGATCGGCAACACGCCTCTCGTCGAGGTCACGCAGCTGGATACCGGCCCCTGCCGGCTCTTCCTCAAACTCGAATCCCAGAACCCCGGCGGCTCGATCAAGGACCGCATCGGCCTTTCCATCATCGAAGCGGCCGAACGCGACGGCCGTCTGAAACCGGGCGGCACCATCATCGAAGCAACGGCCGGCAATACCGGCCTCGGCTTGGCCCTGGTGGGCCGCATCAAAGGTTACCGCGTGGAACTCGTGGTGCCGGACAAGATGGCCACCGAAAAAATCCTGCACCTGAAAGCGCTGGGCGCCATCATCCACACCACGCGCTCCGACGTCGGCAAGGGCCATCCCGAGTATTACCAGGATTACGCCGCCCGCCTGGCGCGCGAAACTCCGGGCGCCTTCTTTGCCGACCAGTTCAACAACCCGGCCAATCCACTGGCGCATGAAACCAGCACCGGCCCGGAAATCTGGGAACAGACCGGGCATGAGATCGACGCCATCGTGGTGGGCGTCGGCTCCTCTGGCACGCTGACCGGCCTCAGCAACTTCTTCAAGAAGGTGCAGCCCGGCCTCGACTTCGTGCTGGCCGATCCGAAAGGCTCGATCCTGGCCGAATACGTGGAAACCGGCCACCTGTCCGACACCAGCGGCTCCTGGGCCGTGGAAGGCATCGGCGAGGACTTCATTCCCTCGATTGCCGACCTGAGCGGCGTGAAAAAGGCTTACACCATCACCGACCAGGAAAGTTTCGACAGCGCGCGCCAGCTGCTGCGCGCCGAAGGCATCCTGGCCGGCTCGTCCACCGGCACCCTGCTGGCGGCCGCGCTGAAATACTGCCGCGAACAGACCTCGCCGAAGAAAGTCGTGACCTTCGTCTGCGACACTGGCACGCGCTACCTGTCCAAGGTCTACAACGATGGCTGGATGGTGGACCAGGGCTTGATTCAACGCCCGCGCACGGGCGATCTGCGCGACCTGATCGGCCGCCGCTTCGACGAGGGCGAAGTGGTCAGCGTGTCGCCGTCCGATACCTTGCTGATCGCCTTCAACCGCATGCGCGCCGCCGACCTGGCCCAGCTGCCGGTGCTCGATAACGGCAAGCTGGTGGGCATCATCGACGAATCGGATATCCTTCTGAAGGTCGACAATCAGGCCGAGCAGTTCACCAGCCCGGTCGGCGCCACCATGACGGCCCGCCTGGAAACGCTGCAGCCGAACGCCAGCCTGCAAGCGCTGCGCAGCACGCTCGACCGCGGCCTGACCGCAGTGGTGGCCGACAGCCAGCACTTCTATGGTCTGATTACGCGCTTCGACCTTCTCAACCATCTTCGCAGGACCATATCTTGAGCCAAGCAAACGACCGCAAATTCAAATCTCACCTGGCCACGCGCGTGATCCACGCCGGCCAGTCGCCCGACCCGTCGACCGGCGCCATCATGCCGCCGATCTACGCCACCTCGACCTTCGTGCAGGAGAGTCCGGGCGTGCACAAAGGCCTGGACTACGGCCGCTCGCATAACCCGACGCGCTGGGCGCTGGAGCGCTGCGTAGCCGACCTGGAGGGTGGCGCGCAAGGCTTCGCCTTCGCCTCCGGCTTGGCCGCCATCGCGACCGTGCTGGAAATCGCCGACGCTGGCTCCCACATCATCGCCGGCGACGATATGTATGGCGGCAGCTACCGCCTGTTCGAGCGCGTGCGCCGCCGCAGCGCCGGCCACGAGTTCAGCTATGTCGACCTGACCAAGCCGGAAAACCTGCTGGCCGCCCTGCGTCCCGAAACGCGCATGGTGTGGGTCGAGACGCCGACCAATCCGATGCTGAAACTGGCCGACCTGAAAGCCATTGCCCAAATCTGCCGCGAGCGCGGCATCATCGCCATCGCCGACAATACCTTCGCCAGCCCGCTGGTGCAGCGCCCGCTGGAACACGGCTTCGACATCGTGGTGCACTCGGCCACCAAATACCTGAACGGCCACTCCGACATCATCGGCGGCATCGCCGTGGTGGGCGGCGAGGAACGCCAGGCCAAATGGCGCGAGCAACTGGCCTTCCTGCAGAATTCCGTGGGCGCCATCGCCAGCCCGTTCGACAGCTTCCTCGCCCTGCGCGGCGTGAAGACGCTGGCGATCCGCATGGAACGCCACTGCCGCAGCGCGCTCGACCTGGCGCAGTGGCTGGAGCAGCAGCCCGAAGTGCGCAAGGTCTACTATCCGGGCCTGGCCTCGCATCCCCAGCACGAGCTGGCCAAGCGCCAGATGGACGGCTTTGGCGGCATCATCTCGATCGACCTGAAGACCGATCTGGCCGGCTCGCGCCGCTTCCTGGAACGCTGCGAAGTCTTCGCTCTGGCCGAAAGCCTGGGTGGCGTGGAAAGCCTGATCGAGCATCCGGCGTTGATGACGCACGCCACCATCCCGCCAGCCCAGCGCGCCGAACTGGGCATCGGCGACGGTCTGATCCGCCTCTCGGTCGGCATCGAAGACGTGGAAGACCTGCGCCAGGATCTGCGCCAGGCGCTCGACGCGATCTGAATTGGGGAAAACACAGTAGCGCGATAGACGTTGTGCCGGTACTGGCAACGTCTATCCGCTTCGCTAGTGGCAAGGGCTACCCATACTAGACAGGTATGCGCCTTAGGCGTATATTCGACAATGCTCACAGTCGTTGAAACCTTGTTGTTCCAGCGCCAGTGGCCTCATTACTGGACCGAAGAGGAGCGAGGAGCCTTCGCGGCCTATATCGCAGAGCACCCAGATGCAGGCGACGTTGTCCCCGAATCCGGCGGAATTCGCAAAGTGCGATGGGGTCGAGCAGGCACGGGAAAGTCCGGCGGTGTTCGGGTTATTTATTACATACGCTCAGCAAAAGGTGAACTTATTTTACTCACCTTGTACGCGAAGGCGGAGACAGACAACCTTACCGGCCATAAGTTGAAAGAGATCCGTCGTGCCCTCGAAGAATAGCCCCCTTAGCAAATCCGAACTGGATGTCTATGAGTCCTCGCGCGACTTGGCGGCTGAGCTGCTACAGTCCGTGCGAGAAATGAAGGCCGGTCACGTTCAAGTGGTTTCGTCGCCGATTATCGAAGCTCGTAAGAAAACCGGGCTATCTCAATCACAGTTTGCGACACTTTTGGGCGTATCGCTGCGTACCTTGCAGGGCTGGGAACAGGGCCGCAAACAACCTAGCGGTGCTGCTCGTACTCTGCTGGCAATTGCCAGCACCAATCCCAAAGCCCTTTTGGCCGTTGCTGGCCATCAAATCACGACAAGCCAGGAAAATCCTCCCACTCGATAATTCCAACTCGGCATATCAATCCATGAAACATCGTCTCGCATGCGTTTTCTTGGCTTCGCTATTTTTCTCTCCATGTGTACCCGCTGAAACCGCCCAGGAATCGTTTTCATTGAAAGAGGCTATCTATGCCAATCGTGGAAATGGGCCTGAAGAGCGGCTCGGCGACCTGTCGGTATGTGTGCAGCTCGTCCATGGCGCCAAGCCCTTGATTGCGTTCAGCATTGCCATGCCGGATTCCGGACAGGTTCTGCAAATCGAGGCTCCGCTGAATCTGCAGGCAAATGGCGATATGGCTTTCCGCTTCGATAATGACGGCTGGGGTAACTCCGGCGTGGGAACCCTTAGGAAGGCCAGTGGCAAAGCTCAGCTGACCATCGAGCCAACGGCGGCGGCACCGGATGCAATCAAGAACATCCGAAGAAACTATGGGACATATATGCTTCCCAAAGGAGAATGCGCTGCGCGCATCATCCATTGACTCAATACGCGCTTGAGCTTTTATCCAGCCGCACCCTGGGCACGAAACTGCTTGCGGTAGGCCGAGGGCGAGGTGCGCAGGGAAGTCTGAAAATGCTGGCGCAGCGAGAGGGCCGTGCCGAAACCGGCTTCCTGCGCCACGACTTCAATAGCGGCATCGCTGCCTTCGAGCATGCGCTGGGCCTGGGCCAGGCGCTGGCTTAGCAGCCATTGCTTGACCGAGGTGCCTGTCACCTGGCGGAAGTGGCGCGTGAAATTGCGGCGGCTCATGGCGGCGCGCGCGGCCAGGGCGTCGATGCTTTGTTCGTCGCCGAGGTGGCCCGCCATCCAGTCCAGCACTTGCGCGAACCGTCCCTCACTGTTCGATACGGGCAGCGGCCTTTCGATGAACTGGGCCTGCCCGCCTTGCCGGTGCGGCGCCACCAGCAGGCGCCGCGCCACGCTATTGGCCAGCTCCGCGCCTGCCACTTGCCGCAGCAGGTGCAGGCAGCAATCCAGGCCCGCCGCCACGCCGGCCGAAGTCAGCACGTCGCCATCATCGACATACAGCACTTCCGCGTCGACCTTCACTTTCGGATAGCGCTGCACAAGTCCATCGGCGAAAGCCCAGTGGGTGGTGGCGGTGCGGCCATCGAGCAGACCAGCTTCGGCCAGCGGGAAGGCACCCAGGCACAGGCCGACGATGCGCGCGCCGCGTTGATGCGCGCGGCGCAGGGCATCGAGCAGCACGGACGGCGCGCTGCGGCAGTCGTCATGCCAGGCGGCCATGATGACGATGTCGGCCGCCTCCAGCAGGCTCAGATCATATTCGGTGGCGATGGAAAATCCGGCCGCCGTGCGCAGCGGCATGGCGTCCGCCGAGCACACGCGCACGTCGAAAACGGGAGCCTGGCCTTCCGGCACGGTGCCGAAGACGGCGCAAGGCGCGGCGACGTGGAAAGGCGTAATGCCGTCGAAGGCGATCACGGCAACACGAATAGGCTGCGATGGCCGGGTTTTGCGGGAAGTTTTGGGCATGGCCCGATTATATCGAAGATATGCCTTGAGGCCACTTTTCGCGTGCGCTGTGCCGGATGAGAATGCTGCTCACCGGGAACGCAACGCCCCGCCCCTCAACCGATAAAGGAGAACACCATGTCCACTACCCCGCGCCGCGCCCTGCTCGTGATCGACGTGCAAAACGAATATTTCACCGGCGATCTGCCGATCGAATATCCGCCCGTGGCGACCTCACTGCCGAATATCGTGCAGGCCATGAAGACGGCCAAGGCCCAGGATATTCCCGTGATCGTGGTGCAGCACGACACGCCGGAAGGTTCGCCGATCTTCGCCAAGGGTTCCGCTGGATGGCGTCTGCATCCGCAAATCGCGGAACTGCCCATCGACCATCACGTCAACAAAACGATGGCGAGTTCCTTCGCCGGCACCGGCCTGCGCGAGTGGCTGGCGGCGCGTTCCATCGATACGCTGACCATCGTCGGCTATATGACGCACAACTGCAACGCCAGCACCGTCTTCCAGGCCGCCCATGAAGGATTGACGGTCGAAGTGCTGGACGATGCGACGGGCGCCCTCTCCTACCAGAACGCGGCGGGCAAGGTCAGCGCCGAGGAAATCCATCGCGTCTTCAACACGGTCTTCCACTCCAACTTCGCGGCCGTGGTCAGCACGCGGGCGTGGATCGCGGCTGCCAGCAGCGGCGAGGCACTGGAACGCGATAATCTGTATGCCTCCAACCTGCGCACGCGCCGCTAAGTTCAGGGCTTCCTGGCCGGATCGCTGACATTGAAAACGCGCCGCACCAGGCTTTCCAGCGCCAGGAACACGCCTTCCACGCCAAAGCCGGCGACAAAGGACAGGGCTGAGCTGCTCAGCGCCCAGCTGCCCAGCAGCGCTGCCTCCTTGCCGCCGGCTTGCGGCGAGGGACTGATGAACAAGGCGATGCAAGCGCCTATCGTCGCACCGAGCGCCAGTTGCAGGAGCGCCAGCGAGAGGTCGCGCGGCGACAGCAGGCTTTCGCGCATCTTGGCCCACAGGTCGCGCACCACGGCCGCGCCGGCCCCCAGCACACCATAGAACAGCGGCAGCACCGCCGTGCCCACGACCATGGTGACGATCTGCGCCAGCTCCTCGGTATTGCCTTGCGCGGCGGGAGGCGGATAGAACATCCGGCCACTGCTAAGTTTAGCCTGTACATATTGATAGACGTCGATCCAAGGCTGCAACCAGTCACCCAAGGCATCGTGGGCGATCACGATCTGCCGCTCGATCGCGCGCTTGCGGCTGCATAACTGGTATTCCTCGGTGCTGCGGTAAAAGGGCGTAGCGTCTTTCTCGAACAAGGAACAGAACTGCACGGGACGGCTGGCGTTGCGCGCCCTCGCCTGGCCAGGCGCATCGGCCCGGGCCGGGATCGCCATCGGCATCGGCGCGGGCTGGCCGGTCTGATGCTCCTGCTCGTCGGTGGCAAATTTCAGCTCGGCCTCGGCGATGGTTTTTTGCAGGACGGCTTCCTTGACTTTCAACTCGTCCAGATGCTGGAGGATCACATTGCCGCCCGTGATATGCCAGGACATCACGCAGGTTCCCATCAAGCCCAGCACCAGCAGCAAGACGATGCAGCTCAGCCACAGCTTGAACTTGATCGCCACATGCACCAGGCCGGGAAAGGCGTGGCGCGCCAGGGTCAGGCGGGTCGGCTTATCCCATGAACGGCTGCTGTTGCGCTGCACCGGCAGCGCCACCAGCGCGTTGCCGACCGGGACGGCGGCGCCGCCGTTGCTCGCCACCGTCCCCGCGTCCACCGCTTGCGGCGCGGAAGCGCCGGCGTCCGGCGGCGGCAGCGCCAGCGTGGCTTCGCGCGGCCGGGTCCAGTGCCGCCACAGATTGCCGATGCCGGTCATCCAGGCGCTCCAGCTGCGCCGGTTGCCCTCGCCGACGACCAGCAGCGTGAAGGCGATCGTCATGCCGCTGGCGGGACGCGCGGCGGCGTTCAGCTTGTCCTTGGCGCACAGCAGCTTGTAGGCTTGCTCGGCCTTGCTATTGTCGCTGCCGTCCGCTTCCAGGCCGATCTTGCACAGTTCCAGCACGTTGGGAATGATTTCGTCGGCAAAGGTCTTGGGCTGCGCGTACCAGCTTTTGTCCCAGCAGCCCGAGATATGGTCCAGCAGTAGAAAAACTTCGTTGAGTTCGCGGACGAAGATGAAATCCTCCAGCCTTTGCGCGTCGAGGCTGGGCTTGCCGCTGTCTGGCGTGCTCATGATGTGCTCCCGGTAGTCGCTTGCTGTTGACTATTCTGCGCCGCCGGAGCGAGGGAACAGCGCTGGCGTCAAACGGGACTTTGCGCCAGCGCAAACCGGACTTTATTCGCCGGGGTGGTACTTGCGTTCCAGATTTTTTTCCACGTCTTCGCGGTAGAACAGCACCTCTTTGAACTCGCCGCGCGCATACATTTCGGCCTGGTCCAGGAAGTGCGGCGAGGCTGGGTCGCTGCTTTGACCACCCGCCAGGATGCTCTTGGCGCGGATGCGCGGCCCGAATTCGACCGCCGCCACGAAGCTGTTGCCGCGCTCGCCATAAATGCGGCGCGTTTTCGGCGGCGTCAGCGGACCGTAGGCGGCCAGCGCGCCCCAGTTGCCGGAAGCGTAGGGCACGGGAATGCTGGGCTTGTCGTCGTCGAAGGCTTGCACGATGTCGCCGCTCAGGCGCTGGAAGCGGTTGATCTCGCCCCAGGGCGTCTTCCAGCTGCCGAAGTCCGATTCCAGGCGCGCCGAGGCACGCGTCAGCGCTTCCAGACGCTGCTGGGTATTGATCTGGCTGCCCAGATAATCGAGCACCGGCATACGCTTCTCGCGCGCCGCCGCACCGTGGGTCTTGACCAGCTCCTGCAGCCAGTAGATGGCGAGCGAGGTCGGCACCGAATTCAGGCTGTAGCGCATATTCCAGTCACGCAGCAGGGAAATCTGCTCGGTCAGACCGGCTTTCAGCAGATCGCTGGCCGGCGATTCGTCATAGGCGCGCACCAGCTGCGGCAGCAGCGGCTCGAAGGCGGTCAGCTGGCTGTCGTAGGCGGCGGCGATCAAGCTGTCGAGCGTGAAGTCCTGCTGGTTTTGCAGCACGCGCACGGCGTGGATGCCGCGCGCGTTTTCCGGATACACCGACATATAAGCCGGATAGTCCTGGCGGCGCGGGCTGTAGGCGCCGGCCGCCGAGAACGGCCAGTTATTGGTGTTCTGAATCCAGCCATTCTTCGGATTGAAGAGCTGGATGGTGTCCTTCACCGCGTGCAAGCCCTTCCAGTCGGTGGCGGGGTTGCTGCCATCGACTGGCTTGGTGTAGTCGAAGGCCGCATCGCGCACCGGCACGAAATTGCCGTGGAAGTAAGCGATATTGCCATCCGCATCCGCATACACGGTGTTGTTGGACGAGTTGGTGCGCAGCTCCATGGCCTTGTAGAAGGCGGCGTAATTGCGCGCCTTGGTGCGCACATAGGATTGCGTGAGCGCCTTGAGCGGCTCGTTCATCAGGGCCACCGCCACCCATTTGCCATCCTGTTCGCGCACGATGGGGCCGTGGTGCGTGAAGTAGGCGGTGACGGTCTTCTCGGCCATGCCCTGCGCCGTCTTGTACGGCAGGCGGATCGCCACCGCCTTGACCGGACGCTGTTCCTTGCCATACTGGTAGAACAGCTTGCCGTCCTGCTCGACGATGGTTTCCACGAACTCGTCGATCACATCGGCACCGCCCGAGGTGTGCATCCAACCCAGGCGCTCGTTAAAGCCCTGGTAGACGAAGAACTGGCCCCAGGTCACGGCGCCATAGGCATTCAGCCCCTGGCGGCTGACCACATGGATCTCGGGCCGGAAATAGAAGGAAGTATGCGGATTGATCATCAACAGCGCATGGCCAGACTTGCTCAGCGCCGGCGCGATGGCAAAGCCGTTGGAGCCGCTCGGCTCCTTTTCCATGGCCAGCGCCGGCAGCACATGCGGCCGCTGCGGCGCCTTGGAGTAGAAGGCTTCCAGCTGTTTGAGGTCGATCGATTCGATATCGCCGCCGATACTGCCTTCGCTGAAACTGAGCGCCATCCACGGTTCAAAGCGGGTCAGCAGACGCGGCTGCACTTCGGGATGCGTATGCAGGTAGAAGTTCAAGCCATCGGCCCAGGCGCCCATCAGCTTTTTCAGCCAGGCTGGGCTGGCCTGATACTGGCTTTTGAGCAGCTCGGGCGTGATGAAGAGCTTCATGCGCAAGTCCTGGTACAACGCCTTCTCGCCTTCGACCTCGGCCAGGCGGCCCATGGCATTGATGTAGTTCAGTTCGATGCGCTTGAAATCATCCTCGGCCTGCGCATACACCATGCCGAACACGGCATCGGCGTCGGTATTGCCGTAGACGTGGGCAATGCCCCATTTATCGCGCAGGATGCTGACGCGCTCGGCGGCCATTTTCAGGCGCAATGCCTCGATCGCACCGACGCCGCCGGCGCGGGCAGGCGCGGCCGGGGCCGCGATGACGGCCAAGGGCATGGCACAGGCTAGGGCAAGCGCGGAACGCGACAGTCTCGGCATGGGGCTTTTTCTCCGTATGTTTTTATATGGCGCGCGCTCAGGACGCGTCGACCAGGGTGGCGATGCGTTCGCGCAGTTCGGCGTTTTCGGCGCGCAGCGCGGCGTTCTTGTCTTTGAGCTGGGCCACTTCCAGGCGCAGCTGCTCGACTTCGCTCGGGCCATCCCACGGGGCGCCGCTGTGTCCGCCCTCGGCTTCGCCCTCGCCCTCCGGCACGGCTTTCGGCGCTTTCGGCGGACGCGAAGCGGCGCGCTGCTCGCGGATTTCGCGTGCGGCCTGCTGCAGGAATTTCTTGCCGCCGGCCACGGCGGCCACCTGGTCGGCGTCCGGCAACGAAGCCACCGTAGCGGCGGCGTTGATCGAGATGGTGCCGGCGCGCACCGCCTCCACCAGCTCAGGCGTAGCCGTCTTCTGGATTTTCTCGATCTGGCTGATGGTATTGCTGCTCAGGCGCGCGGCGCGCGCGATGTCCTCGCGCGAAGTGCGCACCTTGGGCGCCGGCGCGGCCTCGGCTTCCGGCTCGGGCGGCGCGATGCTCGCGTCCTCGGCCTGGATGCGGGCGTTATCCTCTTCGGCACGCTGGGCCAGGATATCTTTCTTGCGCAGCGCCAGCACGCCGCGCTGGAAGTCGGACACGCTGCGGCGGCCGAGGTGGTTATCGATCATCCACAGCATCACGTCTTCCATGCTCTTGAAGCTGGTGTTCTGCGTGACCTTGAAGGGAATGCCGTGCTTTTGGCAGATCGCGTAACGGTTGTGGCCATCGACCAGCACATCGTCCCAAAGCACGAGCGCATCGCGGCAGCCTTCGGCCAGCAGGCTGCGTTCCAGCGCGCTATGCTCCGCCTCGGTCAGCGGCTCGATATAGTCGCGCAGCATATCGTTGATCTTGATTTGCATTGATTTAATCCTTGAGTAACCGCGGCGCGGCGCACTGCCGCGTGTTGCGACAGCGGGGCGCCAATTTCGCCGTCCAGAATCCTACACCATTTTTATGCGGGTTTTAATATGGCAGCGGATGGGAGGGGGCGCTGCGGCTGCGCGGAACAGCGCAGATGAAGAGAGACGTGGTGCCCCGGGCCGGAATCGAACCGGCACGGCCTTGCGGCCAACGGATTTTAAGTCCGGTGTGTCTACCAATTTCACCACCGGGGCACAGCCCGCTATTATGACATGGCTGAACAATAACTTCCAGAGCGGGGCTGGAAGCCTGATGGCTTAAGGGGTTTGCGGCGCCAGGCGGGCCAGCACATCGGCATTGAGCAGGGCCAGCATGTCGTGGCGCTTGCGCATTTCGGAGCGCTTTTTGGACGGCACGGCTTCCAGCTCGGGCGGCTGCAAGGCGCTGCAAGCGAGTTCGTAGTCGCCGTCAGGGCGCGCTATGGCACCCATTTCCAGCCACAGGCTGTCGTAGCAAGCCTTGATCTTGCCGTCGCGTAGGGCGGTGCGTGCCGCCGTGCGGTTCTTATTGCAGACTAGGACCATGCGCGCGCAACCGCTGGCGTGGCCCAGGTGACGCAGCAGGCGCACCAGCAGGCTCTTGGGGCGCAAGCCATGCAGTTCGCGGGTCGCTTCGCGCATCAGTTCCAGGCCCGCGCCGCAGGATGGTCCCTGGATGCAGCCGACGCCGATCTGCATATGCGGACCATCGTTGATGAAGGAAAACGCTACCGAGCAGACCAGCGTCCCATCGCGCCGCAGTTGCAGCACCAGTTCGCCTTCCCGCTCCATCGGCACGATGGCGCACAGCTCGATGCTATAGGGCGTGCCGCTCTTGCCGGCGAAGGCCGCCAATTGCACCGGGCCGCGCGCGGCTTCGGCCACCAAGGCGCCCAAGCCCTGGCGCAGAATGAAGCGGTAATGGCCGACCAGGGCCGCCAGGCGTTCGCGCCGGTTCATGCGCTGACTGAGCCAGGGACGGTAAACCTTGTGGATCAGGCGCGGCTGAGCATGCGCCAATTCGCGCAGCATCTGGTCGGAGTTGAGCATGCCGAGCCAGTCGCGCGTCATGCGGAAATGCGCCAGCGCGCGCGTATGCAGCTTCAGCGCCGCGGCGAAGTGCGAGAGCGGCGATTTCTTCTCCAGACCGACGGTCAGAGTGATGGGCTGCATGGTTTGTCTCCCGATTATTTGTTTCTTTTGCAGAAACATTGTTATACATTCCCGAAACAATACGTTACAAGGCCACCGATAGTATCGGCCTCTCCCGGGGGTAGCAATTGGTAAGTTGCGTAAGGTTTTTACGTAATTCTTTATGGCAATATAAAAAGCAGGTGGGCCACGAACACTGTCGTGTGGAAATTACGACAGGGCTGAATACTTGCGGGGTAAAGCGTTGTATAATGCTAAGCATAGTTTTCTTTTAGAAACTATTTAGCGATCACTACGATCCCACGCCTTGCCGGTGCCACGGCAAGCTCATCCACAATCAGGAAGAAAGATGAAGAAACTGACGACGCATGCCGCCGCGATTGCGTTGGCCGCCGCCACCGTGTTTGCCGCCCCTCTGGCCCACGCCGCCAAATGGGTCGAGATCACCGCACCGAAAACCAGCGGTTTTACCGTGGGCTCGGGCAAAGTAAGTTATGGTCCTATCGCCGCCGCCTCGGTCTGGGTGTTTGACGGCGAGAACATCAATCCGCAAAACCCCGCGAATATCGAATCCCTGGTCGAAGGCTTGTTCAAGCTGCCGTCGACCGGCAAAGGCTCGCTGCAACTGGTGGGCGCGAAAGACCTGGCCAACAGCAAAGCCGGCTCGTTCAAGGTCGGCGCCAGCTTCGATTACCTGGCCGTGCACTATGGCCGTGGCGAACTGGTGTTCCACTGGGATAAGCCCGTGGCAGCCGATACCCTGTTCACCTTCAGCGGCCTGCCGCGCGGTTCGAGCAACTATCGCGCCTTCAGCAGCATTTCGGCCGTACCCGAGCCGGCCACCTACGGCATGCTGCTCGGCGGCCTGGGCCTGATGGCCTTCATCGCCCGCCGCCGCAAGCAAGGCTGATCCCCGCCCCCTCTGCTCAGGCGGCTTTGCCGCCTGAGCCAGCGCAAAGTCCGTCTTCTCCGCTTGTCCGGCACTGGTGTTTTCACCGGCGCACTCGTGCACAAAGGAGAATTGACATGGCACCTCACGAAAACTACGATGAAGGCATGGAACATCGGATCACGAATCAGGAAGCTTTTGCGGTTGAGACACGCGAACGTCTAGCCCGGATCGAGGCGACCTTAGTCACCAAGACCGAGTTCTACGAAGCTATCTCCTCCCTTCGCGCCGAGATGCACAAGGGGTTTGCCGATACCATCAAGTGGGTGATCGGCATGTCGCTGGGCATTGCCATGGCCGGCATTACCGTCATGACCTTTGTGCTGAACAACGCCACGCCCAAGGCCGCGCCCGCCCAGCCCGCGCCGGTGGTGATTTATCTTCCATCCCCCCAAGCGCCGATCCCCGCTGCGCCACGTTAAGCATCCATGCGCCGCCGTGCCGCCAAGCCGCCTATACTCGGGCATGGCAAAAATCCATATCGGCATTTCGGGATGGCGCTACCCGCCCTGGCGCGGCGTGTTCTATCCCAAAAAGCTGGCGCAGGCACGCGAACTGGAATTCGCGTCGCGCGCCCTGCCCTCGATTGAGCTGAACGGTTCCTTCTACGCGCTGCAGCGCCCGGCCAGCTACCGCGCCTGGTACGAGGCTACCCCACCCGGCTTCGTTTTCAGCCACAAGGGCAACCGCTACCTGACCCACATCATCCGCCTGCGCGAACCGCGCGAAGCGCTGGCCAATATCTTCGCCTCCGGCGTCTTCGAACTGCGCGAAAAGCTGGGGCCATTTCTCTGGCAGCTGCCGCCCAGCCTGCGCTTCGACGCCGATACCGTCGAAGGTTTTCTCAGCCTGCTGCCGCACAACACGGAACAGGCGCTGGAGCTGGCGCGCCACCACGGCCCGCAGATGAAGGGACGGACCTCGCTGCAGGTCGACGCCAAACGCAAGCTGCTGCACGCCATGGAAGTCCGCAACGACAGCTTCATCGACGCGCGCTTCATCACCCTGCTGCGCAAATACAAGGTGGCGATGGTGGTGGCCGACACGGCCGGCAAATGGCCCGATTATGAAGACCTCTGCGCCAGCTTCATGTACCTGCGCCTGCACGGCGACAAGGAGCTGTACGCGAGCGGCTATACCGACGCGGCGCTGGAACGCTGGGCGCAACGCATCCGCGCCTGGAGCGACGGTGACCAGCCCGACGACGCAAAACTCATCTCGGAGCACAAGGCGCCGCAGCGCGCCAGCCGCGATATCTACTGCTACTTCGACAACGACATCAAGGTGCGCGCGCCGTTCGACGCGCGCCGCCTGATCCAGAAACTCGGACTCGATGAAGGGCTGGCCGATATCGGCAGCGGCTAGCGCGGCGCGTCCTCGTCCATCGCCGATTTCAGCCGCTCCAGGCGCTGCGAACGATAAATGCCCACGTGTCCCGAGAACAGATACGCTACCACGCAGCCCAGCGCCGCATATGGCCCGATTTGCGGGCCAAACAGCTCGATCGCCATCACCGTGCAGGCCAAGGGCGTATTCGCCGCCCCCGCAAACACCGCCACAAAGCCAATCGCCGCCAGCAGCGCGAAAGGCTGATGCAGCAAAGGCGCCAGCGCATTGCCCAGAGTCGCGCCAATGTAGAACAGCGGCGTCACCTCCCCACCCTTGAAACCGTTGCCGAGAGAAGCGACAGTGAACAGGAACTTGCCCGCAAAATCCCACGGCGCGACCGGATGCTGGAACGCCTCCACGATGACAGGAATCCCCAACCCGATATAGCGCTGCGAACCAAGCAGCCAGACTGCCGCCGCAATCAGCAAGCCGCCCAGCAAAGGCCGCAAAGGCGCGTACCCCACCCGTTTCTTCATGAACGAGGAAGCCAGATGCGTACCGCGCGCGAACAGCATGCCCGTCACGCCGAACGCGATTCCCGCGGCCAGCACCGCCGCAACACCCAGCGCACTCACCGCCGGCACCACGCCCAGCGCGTAATGCGTATGGTGCACGCCCCAGGCCAAAGTGATCTGATCGGCGACGATGGCCGCCACCATGCAGGGAAAGATCGCGTCGTAACGCATGCGGCCGATCACCAGCACCTCCAGGCCGAAGATGGCGCCCGCCAGCGGCGTGCCGAAAACCGAAGCGAAGCCCGCGCTGATGCCGGCCATCAGCAGGATGCGCCGGTCCTCATGGCGCAGGCGGAAGACATGGGTCAGCTGATCCGCCAGCGCCCCGCCCATCTGCACCGCCGTCCCCTCGCGCCCCACCGAAGCGCCGAACAGATGCGACACCACCGTCCCGAACAAGACCAGCGGCGCCAGGCGCAGTGGCACCACATGCTTCGGATCGTGGATCTCATCGATCAGCAGATTATTGCCGCCCTCGACCTTGCGTCCGAACTGCAGATAAATCCAGCCCACGGCAAAACCCGCCAGCGGCAGCAGCCAGATAATCCAAGGCGACGCCTCACGCCGGGCCGTCACCGCATCCAGCGCCATCAAAAAGAAAGCCGAAGCGCTCCCTGCCAGCGCCGCCACAATGCCCGCCAGCCCACACCACTTCAACAAATAAGGAAGCAGCCGCAGCTGCTCAGGAAGTCTCTTCATCATCAAACCCCAACAGAATCAAGAAGATTACCCCACCCTTTGATCCCGATCAACAAATGTCCCACCCTGGTGTCAGGCACCAGAGTCGGACATTCTTTGATCTAAATCAGTAAATGTCCTACCTTAGTGCCTGACACCAGGGTGGACATTTGTTGAGGAAGATCAAACGTCAGTGGCGATGGGGGGCGTTGCGCTTGACGTTGAGGGGGGCGGCGGCCTTGGTGACGGGGACGTTCGGGGCGCTGCTGGGGGGCGGGAGCTCGCCGGTCCATTCGCGGGCGACGCTGCCTTGGGGATGCTTGTACCAGCCGGGATCGCTGTAGTCGCCTCGGGCTTGGTTCTCGCGCACTTTCAACAGGGTGAACATGCCGCCCATTTCGATTTCGCCGTATTGGCCGGTGCCGGTCATCATGGGCAGGGTGTTTTCGGGGATGGGCATCTGCATGCCGCCCATGCTGCCGCCCTTCTCGCCCATCACCATATACCCGGGGACCAGCTTGTTGATCTTTTCGGCGACGCCGCGGTGGTCGACGCCGATCATGGTGGGGACGTCGTGGCCCATGGCGTTCATGGTGTGGTGGGATTTGTGGCAGTGGAAGGCCCAGTCGCCGGGATTGTCAGCGATGAATTCGACGGCGCGCATCTGGCCGACGGCGATGTCGGTGGTGACTTCGGGCCAGCGCGCGGCCGGTCTCACCCAACCGCCGTCGGTGCCGGTCACTTCAAAGGTGTGGCCGTGCAGGTGGATGGGGTGGTTGGTCATCGTCAGGTTGCCGGCGCGGATGCGCACGCGGTCGCCCTTGCGCACGACCATGGGGTCGATCGCCGGGAAGGCGCGGCTGTTGAAGGTCCACAGATTGAAGTCGAGCATGGTGTTGATCTTGGGCGTGTAGCTGCCCGGATCGATGTCGTAGGCGCTGAGCAGGAAGACGAAGTCGCGGTCCACCGCGTGCAGGGCCGGATCTTTGGGATGCGTGACCCAGAAGCCCATCATGCCCATGGCCATCTGCGCCATTTCGTCGGCGTGCGGGTGGTACATGAAGGTGCCAGCGTGCTTGGCGACGAATTCGTACACGAAGGTTTTGCCGGGCGGGATGGCGGGCTGGGTGACGCCGCTGACGCCGTCCATGCCGTTCGGCAGAATTTGGCCGTGCCAGTGCACGCTGGTGTTCTCGGGCAGCTTGTTGGTGACGAAGATGCGCACGCGGTCGCCCTCCACCACTTCGATGGTCGGGCCGGGGGTCTGGCCGTTATAGCCCCACAGATTGGCGAACATGCCGGGCGCGATTTCGCGCACCACGGGTTCGGCCACGAGGTGGAACTCCTTGACGTTGTCTTTCATGCGCCACGGCAGGCTCCAGCCATTAAGCGTGACGACGGGATTGAAGTGACGTCCGGTCGGTGGCGGCGGCGGAACGGCGGTGGCTGCGGCCGGCTGCAGCGGCGCTTCGGGCAGGCTGGCGGCGCCGGCGCGGCTTACCATGCCTGCGCCAATCAGGGCGGCTCCGGTCAGGAAGGATCGGCGGTTGGTCATTGATGTGCTCCGTGATTCGAGTGGTCGTGCGCCGGGGTTTCCTTCTGCAGGGTTGGCGCGGCGGCGGGGGCGTTGTTCAGGCGGGTGCCGGTGGCGGCTTCCAGATTGGCGTGGGCGATCCAGAAGTCCTTCAGCGCTTCGATATAGGATTTGACGGTGGCGGTCTGCTCGCGCGAGTCGGCCAGCAGCTCGAATACGCTGAGCAGCATGCCGTTGTAGCGCAGCAGGGTCTCGTCCGATAGCTGCTTGCGCAGCGGGATGACGACGTCGCGATAGTGTTTGGCGACATCGTAGGAGCTGCGGTAGTCAAGATAACTCTCGCGTGCCTCGCTGCGCGCCTGCACCGCCGTTTCGGCCAGGCGGTTGGCCGACTGCATATACACCGCTTCGGCGCGGGCGACGCGCGAGGAACCCCAGTCGAACAGCGGGATTTCCAGCGTCAGCTCGTAGCCGCGCATGCGCTCTTCGCCTTTGCGTTCGCGCACCACGCCCAGTTCCAGCGCGTTGATGAAGCGCGTTGCCTTGTTCAGGCCGAGGGAGCTGGCGGTGTGCTGTGTCTCCAGCGTGGCGGCCTGGATATCGATGCGGTTGCGCATGGCGCCTTGTTCCACGTCGTGCAGTTCGGCGGCCGATGCGGGCAGCTCGGGCAGACGCTGCGGCAGTTTGAAGCCGGTGTCGGCGCCCCATAGTCCCATCAAACGCGTCAGCTTTTCACGGCAGGCGGTGGCGGCTTTGCCAGCGCGCGCCACTTCGGCCATGGCTTCGGCGTAGAAGGCTTGTTCGCGCGCCAGGTCGAATTTGCTCCAGTTGCCGGCCTTGCGCATGCGCTCGGCCAGTTCGGCGCTGGCGTCGGCCGCCGCGGCGATCTGGCGCGAGTACTCGACGCCCTGCTCCGCCGCTACCGCTTCATAGTAGGCGCGGCGCGTTTCGGCGGCCAGCTTGATGGCGTCTTCGGCCACGGCAAGCTTGGTCTGCTCGAAACGGCGGCCTTCGATGCGCTGTGCCAGCGGCGCGGTGATCAGGTTCACCAGATTGAAGGTGAAGGTGCGCTCGATTTCCAGCTCGCCGCCGCCATGGCTGCGCTTGAAGCTGAAGCCGGGATTTTGCAGGCGTCCGGCCTGCACCAGATCGGCTTCGGCGATGCCCATCTCCCAGTAGCGGGCCTGCAGGCCACGGTTGTTCAGCAGCGCGATTTGCACGGCATCGTCGGCGCTCAGCTCTTGCGCGAGTTTTTCGGCAATCAGCTTGCCCAGGGCGCGCTGGTCGTCTTCATTGCGCAGCAGGCGGGTTTCGGCGCCGGTGCGGCTTTGCACGGCGGGCGAAACCACGCCGAAGCCGCCATCCGGCGAGAACGAGGCGCAGCCGCTGAGCAGCAGCGCCAGCAAGGCCAGGCCGGCATGGCGGGGCTTGAGTCTTTGTCGTGCGCTCATTGCTTGTGCTCTTTCATGTCATGGCCGGAATGACCGTGATGGCCGCTATGCTCATGCTTGCCCGTCTCCTGCGGCTTGCTGTGCTGATGCGCGCCGTGCATGCCGTGCATTTGATGGCCGCCATGGGCCATGCCTTCCTGGCCGGCGACGATGCGGTTGGATTCGGCCCAGGCGACGGCGGGCGTTTTGCCGAGGGGCGCTTCGGCGCGGTAGGCGTCCAGCACTGGGACGTAGCGCGTGGCCGGCACGGGCGCGTCGGCGCGCACCGGGTCTCCAGCCTGCGCGCCGGTGGCGGCCAGCGTCAATACGCCAACCGCTGCAAACAGCTTGTTCATGTTATACCTTTTGAAATTCAGTTTGGCGCAAGCCGCGTGGGCACGCGCCGGGATATGCCAGCCGCTTGGCTGGCCCGAAAATCAGACGGCGGGGGATTTGGGCGGGCGTTCGAATGCCGCCAGGTCGGCGCTCGACTGGGGCGCGCCGTGGAAGGGGATGGCTTCGGAGGAAGACTGCAAGCCGGGCAGCGGATCGGGCATGGCCGGCGCCAGCGCGGCGCCCACGCAGCAGGCGGCGGGCGTGCCGCAACGGTCCTTGCTGTGATCCTGCTTGCCTTGGCCATGCTGGCTGTGATCCTGCATCTGATGCTGGGTATCGGCCGTTGCGCCAGCGGCCAGCATGGCCGCGTGGTCATGCCCGGCATCGGCCTGCACGCGCGCGGCCGCCTGCGCCAGCATGGCGGGCGGCGACATCGGGGCGCACAGCAGCATGCTGGCCGACGCGAATCCCTGGAAGGGTAGCGCCAGCAGCATCAGCCAGACGAGCATGGATCGGAACAGAAGCTTCATGCGCGGAATCTTAGCATAATGATTCCGGCGCTGGCTTAGGCAGGATTTAAAAACGCTTGTTCAGACTGAGATATACGGCGCGCTTGATGACCGAGCGTGTCGCGATGGCCGTGAACTCGCCATGATCCGGCCCGATCAGATTGGTGCCGGTCAGCGACAGCTCCAGCGTGGGCTGGATGCGCCAGCCGAAGCGCATGTCCAGCGCGCGGTAATCCGGTACATCGGGGCTGCTCAACTTGCCCACATGGCGCAGTGCGATATCGAACTCGCGCTCGTCGCCGATCTGCCATGAGGAACGCAGCATGGCCGTATGGCGCGGATCGTGTCCCATGCGGCTGACCGAGGCTGCCGTGTCGATACTGTCCGGCTTGAGCCAGAAATGCTCATGCAGCGCGGTGAAGGCGGCGCTCAGGCGCCAGTTTTTTTGCACCTGCCAGCTGGCCCAGGCTTCCAGGCCGCGCGTGGAGCCCTTCATGCCATTGCCGAAAAAGACCGAGGTGCGGCTGGGCGCCAGCTCCTGGGTATGCAGGTCGTTGTACAGCGCGCGGTAAGCATTCACCGAATAGCTGAAGTCCTGCCCCACCCTGCCGCGATAGCCGAGCTCAAAGAAGCGCGCCACTTCGGAACGGAAGCCGGGACCGCCGGCCAGGATAAAAGGCGGCTTGGCTGGAAAGAAGACTTCCGCGTCAAGCCGCGATGGCGCGCGCACCGTGCGCGACACGGCCGCCCACAGCAAATGGTCGTCCGCCACCTGCCAGGCCAGGCGCGCATTGGGCAGGAATTCATTGCCGGTATAGTCGTTGCGTTCAACGCGCGCGCCCAAGGTCAGCTTCCACAGGGGGCTGAGCGCGATTTCATCCTGGGCGTAAAGACTGGTCCAGCTCTTCGTGTCGTTGGCCGGCAGGAAGCCGATGATGGCGCTATTTTCCAGACTGTCCTTGGACCGGCGGTATTCCGCGCCAAAGGTCGGCGCATGACGGCCGATGGGCGCCATCGCGTACTGCGCCTGCAGGCTGACCGTATCCAGGTTCTCATTGAAGAAAGGCGGCAGATCGCGCTCGGTGCGGTCGTAATAGGCCTGCACGCTCAGATTGCCGCCGCCGTCGAAATTGCGCGTCCAGCGCGCCATCAGGTTGCCGCCGCCCAGCACGACATTCCCCAGCGGGACGTTGACGCCGGTGAGCGAGATATTGCCCGGTTTGGGCTGTCCATGGCGGCCCCGGTACGCATCGCCCTGCAACGTGAACTGGTCGCGCGCCTGGCGCCAGTCGGCGCGGAAGCCGACCTGGCTCTGATGCCAGGCATCGTCGGCCTCGGCGCCGCTGGCCGTTTCCGTGTGCTTGACGCGAGAGCTCTTGGCATACAGCCGCCACGCGCCGTCCTCGCCGAAGCGCCCGCCGTAGCGCGCGCCCGCATCGGCGCGCAGCGTGCCGCCGCCCAGCGCCACCGCACCGCCCTGGGTCGCGCTGGCCGGCTTGGTGATCACGTTGATGACGCCATTCACGGCATTCGTGCCCCACAGCGTGCCGCCTGGCCCGCTGATGACCTCAATGCGTTCGATATCGTCCAGCGGCAGATCCTGGGCGTCCCAGAACACGCCGGAAAACAACGGCGTGTAGACCGAGCGGCCGTCGATCAGCACCAGCAGCTTGTTGCCGTCGTTATTGGCGAAGCCGCGCGCGCTGATCACATAGCCGGAACTGTAGGCCTGGCTGACTTGCAGATTGGGGGCCAGGCGCAGCGCCTCGGGCAGGCTCTGGACGCCGGAGCGGCGGATATCGTCGGCGGAAATCACGAACACGGCGGCGGCGGCATCGGCCAGCCTTTCTTCGCGCCGCGAGACGGAGGTGATGCGCACATTGCTCAACTCTTCGAGCGACATGGCGCTCAAGTTGTCCTGCACAGAGTTCGCGCACGCGGTGGCGGGAAGAAGCGCCAGCGCGATCCAGACTACACTTTCAGGCCATGGTTTTGCCATCGTTGCTCCCAGTGTGCCGCCCCGGAATTCATCATACTGGTTTTGCACGGAACACGAAAAGACTATCATTAAGCTAATCGCGGCGATGCCACACTCCGTCAAAAAACCTGCCAGAGCTGCCGGTCTTATGAAGTTTATTTATAATGACGCCGCCCTTCGACTACTCTCAAATAGCCATGAAGCCTCAGATTCAAGCGTTTTTCGACCCGGCCACCGCCACCGTCACCTACATCGTGTATGAGAAGGATGGCGCGGACTGCGCGATCATCGACTCCGTGCTCGATTACGATCCCAAGTCCGGCCGCACCGCCACCGCGTCGGCGGACAAGGTGGTGGAATTCGTGCAGGCCCACGGCCTGAATACCGTCTGGCTGCTGGAAACGCATGCCCATGCCGACCACCTGTCGGCGGCGCCGTACCTGAGGGAGAAGCTGGGCGGGCGCATCGGCATCGGCGTCGATATCCGCGCCGTGCAGCATGCTTTTGCCAATGTCTTCAACCGCAAGCCCGCTTCCATGGACGGCTCGGAATTCGACCACCTGTTCCAGCCGGACGAGGTGTTCGCCATCGGCGCATTGCAGGCCAAGGCGCTGCATGTGCCGGGCCATACGCCGGCCGACATGGCTTATCAGGTCGGGGATGCAGTGTTCGTGGGCGACACCATGTTCATGCCGGACGTGGGTTCGGCGCGCTGCGACTTTCCGGGCGGCTGCGCCAGCCTGCTGTACAAATCGGTGCACAAGCTGCTGTCGCTGCCCGATGAAACCCGCCTGTTCATGTGCCACGACTATCCGCCCAATGGCCGCGAGCCGCGCTGGGAAGTGACAGTGGGCGAACAACGCGCCAGCAATATCCACATCCGCGATGGCGTGAGCGAGGACGATTTCGTCTCCATGCGCACCAAGCGCGACGCCACGCTGGCGATGCCGACGCTGATCCTGCCTGCCATCCAGGTCAATATCAACGCCGGCCAGTTGCCGGAAGCCGAAGAAAACGGCGTGCGTTATCTGAAGATTCCGATCAACGCGATTTAAGGCTTATCGCTTTTAAGGCTTATTGCTGCTGTTCCGGCGCGCGGCCGATAGGCTGGTCCATATTCGCCAGGTACCAGGACAGCGCCGTCATCAGCGCCACATGGCGGCGCAGGTAGTCGGGGTTGACCTTGTCGAAGGTGTCGGCCGCCGTGTGGTGGTAGTCGAAATAGGCGCTGCCGTCGGACAGCGGCTCGAACAGCGGCACGCCGTCGGCTTCCATCAGGTACAGGTCGGCCGCGCCCAGGGCGTCCTGGCGCGCGAAGTGGCCGGCGCCGATCGGCAGCAGGGCCGCTTGCAAAGGCGCGAACAGCTTGGCGTACTGCGGCTTCACGCTGCCGCGGATGCCGAAGGGACGTCCGGCGCCGCCGTCGCTTTCGATGGCGGCGAACTGCTTGTCCAGGCGGCCCTTGTTCTCGGCGTGGTAGGCGGCGCCGCCACGGGTGCCGTTTTCCTCATTGGCCCAGGCGATCACGCGGATGGTGCGGCGCGGCTGCAGCTTGAGCTTTTTCAAGGTTTCGATCACGGCCATGGAGCTGGCCACGCCGGTGCCGTCGTCATGCGCGCCGGTGCCCAGATCCCAGGAATCGAGGTGGCCGGACACCACCACCACTTCATCGGCCTTGTCGCTGCCCGGCAGGTCGGCGATCACATTGAAGGTGTCGGCATCCGGCAGGTTTTGCGGGGTCAGGGTCAGCTTCATGGTGACGGGGCCGCGCTTCGCCAGGCGCGCGATCAGCATCGCGTCTTCCGAGGTGATGGCGGCGGCCGGGATGCGGTCGTCGGCGCTCAAACCGGTGGCGCCGGTGTGGGCCAGGCGGTAGTCGGCGCCGCCGATGGAACGGATCAGCACCGCCGCCGCGCCCAGCTTGGAACCCAGCTTCGGTCCCTGGGTACGCATACGCGACAGGCGGCCATAGGCCGGGCCGGCCAGGCCGCGGTCGGCCATGCCCTGGTCGAAAGGCACGTCGAACAATACGATGCGGCCTTTGACTTCGGCGGCGCGCGCCTGCAGCTCGTCCAGATCATGCACGATAATCACTTGCGCATTCAGGCCGGTAGCCGGGGTGGCGCCGGAGCCGCCCAGGGCGGTCAGCACCACGCGCTGGGTGACGCCGGCGGGACGGCCGGCATAATCCACCAACTCGCCCGTCTCTTCGCCACGCACCCAATGCGGCACTTTCACCGGTTGCAGCGTGACTTTCGCGCCCAGCTTGCGCATGGCGTCGGCCACCTGCTCGACGGCGGCGGCAGCGCCAGCCGAACCGGAAAGACGCGGGCCAACCAGGTCGGTCAGGTCTTCCAGGCGCTTCAAGGCCCAGTCGCTCTGCATGGCGGTATCGCGGATCTGGTTCAGGGTGGCGGGTTCGTTGGCTGGCGCGGCCGACGCGGCGTTCAAGAAGCAGGCCGCCAGCGCGGCGATGACTGGCTTGCGAAGAGCGAGATTCATGCAGATCCTATGTCCGGTGAATATGGATGGGATGGAAAGATTAGCCTATTTCACAATATTGTGCAGCAAGTCGCAGAAATTGACCCATTTGGCAGCGCGGGCTACCATGCCTGCTCCATCCGGCGGAAGGCAATCATGTTAAAAAGTTTACGCTGCACGGTGCGGCATCTGCTGAATACCGATCTGAATACTTTTATCGCCCTGGTCAACGACCTGCCTTCGCGCGGCGACTATTTTTCCAGCCACTTCAAGTCGCCCGAGGCGATGCGCAGGGAATTCCTGCAAAACGGCTTCGTCAGCGAGGACAGTGAGCTGTTCGTGGTGGAAGACCAACTGCACCACATCGTCGGCGTCGTCACCCATTTCAAAAGCCGCACGCCGGTCAGCCGCGAGATCGGCTACCGCCTGTTCGATCCCTCGCTGGCCGGACAAGGCTATACCACGGAGGCGCTGCGCCTGCTGTGCGACTACCTGTTCAAGGTGCACACCTGGCACCGGCTGGAGGTGTTGAGCGCCCCACAGAACGAAGCCTCGGTGCGGGTCGCGCAGAAATGCGGTTTCAGCGAGGAAGGCACGTTACGCCAGGCCTTCTTCATCAATGGCCATTATCAGGACGTTAAGGTATTTAGCCTGCTGCGGCCGGAATGGGAGCGCCTGCATAGCGCCTAGACTGGCCGACTTTGTAAGAATCTGTATATGGTGTGGGTGGTTTTCGGTCGCTCCTATATAGTGCAGTCATAGAGAACGGCGCGAACCATCCCGGTCGCGGCGCCGAGCATAAGGGGAACGCCATGCTGAACAAGAAATTCATCGCTGCGCTGTTGCTGGGTGCAGCCGCCGCCAGCGCGCCGGCCTTCGCTGCCGGCGACCGCGACTTCAACACCGCCGCCGGTGCCGTGATCGGCGCGGCCATCGGCAACCATAGCGGCGGCACCGAAGGCGCCGTGGTCGGTGGCCTGATCGGCGCAGCCGTCGGCAATGGCCTGAGTTCGGACAACCGCCGCTACCGCAACGACCGTTATGTGGAAACCCGCGTCTACACGCAGCCGGCGCCGGTCTATTACGAGCCGGCCCCGGTGTACTACGCGCCGCCACCGCCACGCTACTATTCGCCGCCGGAAGTGGTGTATGTGGAGCGCAGCCGTCCTTACTACCGCGAGTACTATCGCGAAGAGCGCCCTTATTACCGTCATCACCATCACCACCATCACGGCCGCTGATTTCAAGCGGTCCCGCCTTCCACGGCCCGGCATGCGCAAGCTGTCGGGCCGTTTGCTTTTCCCGTCCCTCCGCTAAGTTCCCGCGACGGCATGCCGCCGCTGGGAGAGACTATGTTAGCCAAAGATGCCGTGCTGCCGCTGGAACTGGGCCATTACCGCCTGCGCGAGCAGCTGGGCGGTTCGGCTTACGGCGTGATCTGGCGCGCCAGCGCCCCGTATACGATGCGCGAAGTGGCGCTCAAGCTGGTGAACGAGGAGCAGATGGCGCGCGCCTTGCCGCAGCAGCGCGCGCGCTGGGCCGCCAGCGCCGACGTCGAAATCGCCTTCCTGCAATCGCTGGAACCGTGGGACGAACGGCATATCGTACGGCTGCTGGACAAGGGCTGGCATAACGGCCTGCCGGTGCTGGCCCTGGAACTGATGGATGGCGATCTGGCCCAGCACCTGGCGGCGCTGAAGCGCGACGGCGGCGACCTGCCGCTGGCGCAGATCCTGGACTGGATGGCGCAGCTGAACCAGGCGCTGGCCAAAGTCCACCAATACGGTTGGCGCTATCTGGACCTGAAACCGTCCAACATCCTGGTCGACAAGCGCCTGGGCATCGTCAAGCTGGCCGATTTCGGCACCAACCGCGCGCTGGCGGATCTGCATGCCCATTCCTACGCCGGAACGGCGAGCTGGCAAGCGCCCGAACAGTTCTTTCCCGACGCCGGCGGCCACTACGCCACGGCGGCGCAAAGCGATTATTTTGCGCTGGGCGCACTGTTCTACTTCCTGGTCTGCGGCGGCACGCCCCTGCGCTTTTGCGCGGCCTGCGGCCAGTCTTACCGAGAACACAGCACGGCCGGCGCGCAACGGCTGCGCGAGCAGTCCGGCGGCGCCATTCCTACACCGCTGTCGGCAGACGAAGAGGCGCTGTTCCAGCAGCGCCTGCCGCGGGCGCTGACCGATCCGGCGCTTGCGCTGCTGCGCGCCCTACTGCATCGCGAGCCGGGCGAACGTCCGCGCCATGCGCTGCAAATCAGCCGCATGCTGAGCACCATCCGCAACGCCTCCGACCAAGCCATGGATACGCCGTATTCCCTGATGCTGGGCCAGATGCACGCCCGGAAAGGCTGGTCATGCGCGACAGCGGCATAAACATGGACCAGCGCAAACGGCAGTCCGCCGGCGAAGCGACTGCCCTGCCCTCGATGCGTCCAGCCAGGGTGTGGCCAGACGCAAACCGCACAGGAGCGGCATCTGGCATGGCGGGTGCCGCGGGTAAGCCATCAGTCTTGCGGCAAGCCGCCTCCCGTGACGGCATGCGCACGGTGGCCGGTGTGCTGCTGGCTGGCCTGCTTGGCCTGCAATTGCTAGCCTTGTGGCGCGCTCCTGCCATGTGGCAGGCAGCGGAAATCCTGGTCCAGCCCAGCGCGCAGCCACTGTTATTGGGACGCCATGAGCTGGCCGCGCCGCATGCCGAGCGCCGCCAGTTCGCGCTACGCAAGGATGGACGCCAGGGCTGGATGCTGCGTAATTTGAGCAGCAGCGTGCCTGTCACCCTTGTCCGTCGCGAGGGAGAGCTGCGCAGCGGCAGCACCTTGCCCAGCGCCGGCAAGCAGATGCGCATCGGCGCGGCCGTCTTCACCATCAGCCATGCGACGGAGGAATCGCTGTCCTTCAGCGGCGCCGGACATCACTGGCAGTACGACGGCGCCACCTTGTCGCGCGATGGCGTGGCGCAGCCGCCATGCGCCGATGCTGGCCTGGCGGCACGCGCCCTGGGCTGGTGGAACCGTCTGATGCCGCTGCCCCTGAGCGCGGCACGACCGCTAAGCTTTGGCGGCAATGTCCATTGCGGCAACCGGCTTGGCTTGGCCGGCGAGGAGGCCGGCGCCGCCATGCTCTACCGCGATCACGGTCGCCTGCGTCTCGCCGCTGGAGCGGAGGGCGCGCATACGGCACTGTCGCTGACCTCCGGCCGGATAGATGGCGGCGGCAGCGATATCCGCCAGCAGGAATATGCCCTGGACGGCGTTGCGGCGTTGGCGGTGGGTGGCACGCGCTTCCGGCTCTCGGGGCGCGGCGAGTCCCTGGTCCTGCAGCCCGGGCGCAAGGTCGCCTTGCACGGCGCGCCGGAGATCCAGCTGCCGCCGGGCGTGGAATGGCAATGGCAGCAGCGCGCGCTCTGGGCAGCGCCGCAATCGCCGACCCTCTGGCTTGGATTGGCCGTCGCGCTCAGCGCCCTGCTGCTGGCAAAGATGCTGGCCTCGCCCATGCTGCCGCGCATCCATCTGGCCGGCGCGCGGCAAGCCGTGGCGCATGCCGCCCAGTGCGCGCAAACGGGACAACCGTGGCGGCCAGCCCTGCTTGCGCTGGCCGCCGCCGCGCTGCTGGTGAGCGGCGCTGCCGCCATCGTCGCGCAGCGCATGGGACAGGCGCCCGGCGCGGCCTATGTGCTGCTGCTGGCGGGCGGCGCTTGCGCGCTCTGGCTGTCGATGCCGGGCCGCCTGCCATTGGCGGTGGCCGCCGGCCTGACGCTGGCCGCCACCGGCCTGCTGGCGCAGCTGGAGCTGGGATTGGCGGCCGGCGACAGCTCGTGGCTGCGCTACTACCTGAAAACCGCCGCGCTGCTGGCCGCCGGTTCCGGCGCCATCCAGCTGTTCCGCCTGTGGGCCGGGCGGCGCCATGCCGCGCCGGCCTGGCTCTCCATGCGCGGCGTCGAATGCCTGCTGGCGCTCTTCGCGGCCCTGGCCTTGCTGGCCCTGGCGGCACAAGTGCTGTGGGGCGACGAAACCGGCGTCTTCGATATGCAGCCGGTGGAACTGGCCAAACTGGCATTGGCGGCGCTGAGCGCGCACTGTCTGGCCTTGCGCATGGGCTGGCACAGCATGGCCGGCGATGGTGCCGCCCTGCGCCTGCGCTGGCTGCAGCTGATCGCGCCGGTGCTGCTCTTCCTTTCCCTGCTTGGCCTGGCGCTGGTGCAGGTGGACGACTACTCGCCCCTGATCCTGCTGCTGGTCTGGGGCATGGGCCTGGCCCTGGCCTATGCCTGCGCCGCGCGCCGGCGTTGGCTGGCGGCCCTGCTGCTGTGCGTCGCCGCTGCCGGCGCGGGCGGCATTGTGCTGCTGCGCCAGGCCGGGCCGGAGGGAGTGGCGCATCTGCCGGTGCTGCGCGCCTTCTACGCCGACCGCTTCCAGGTCTGGCTCGATCCGGCACGCCACCCGCATACGGGTCAGCAGATGCTGCTGGGCGCCCAGGCCATCGCGGAAGGCGGCTGGCGCGGCAGCGATGGCTGGTTCGGCCTGTCCACGCTGGGCAAGGCTGCACCAGGCGCGCTGGCCATCCCGGCCGTGCAGGACGATTTCGCGCCCTCCTTCTTCCTCAACCGCCACGGCCTGGCCGGCGCGCTGGCCTTATGGCTGGTGCAGGCGGCCTTGGTCGGCGGCCTGCTGCTGACGGCCTGGCGCTGCCATGCGGCCGGCCGTGCCGCGCGCGACTTCCGCCAGGCCTGGCGGGCGCGCTTCCGCTGCTTTGCGCTGTGCGGCGGCGCGGCCTTCGTGCTGGGCCACCTGCTGCTGTCCTGGGGCACCAATCTGGCGATCTTCCCCATCATGGGCCAGCCCATGAGTTTTCTGTCGGCGGGCGGCAGCCACCTGCTGTTTTTCCTGCTCCCCCTGCTAGCACTCGATGCGCTGAGCAGCGCATCTTTTGAGGAGTAAGCGCCATGCCGATCTATGTCCAACACGAAGTCCTGGGACGCATTCCCGATGTTTTCAACGCCGAATCGATCTGGCAGGCGCCCGGCCTGGCGCTGTTCGCGCGCCGCCCGCTGCTGCGCGACCTGCTGGAACGCTGCCCGCGCGAACAGCGCGGCCGCGCCGCCACGCGCTGCTTCTCCCACGTGGCGCTGGCCCTGCCGCAGGAAGATGTGGACGACGATTACCACCTGACGCGCGGCGCGCGCGCGCGCGAGCTGGCCGCCACGCTGGCCAGCCTGCACCAGAAGGATTTCGGCGATCTGCTCGGCAGCGACGAAGTGCGCTACGACGTGATGGGCAGCGAACATCTGGCGGCCGGCGAAATCGAAGTGCGCTTCGGCCATGCCGTCTATCTGCCCGCCAGCGGCGAAAAGGCGCTGTTCATGGTCAGCGCTTCGCGCGACAGCGCGGTGTGGAAGCCGGTCTGCCCGGTGTACGCCAACCAGCGCCTGGTGCTGATCGGCGGCGACAACGGTCCGGCCACTTGCGCCGTGCAAGGCTGGCCCTTCGGCGGCGACGGCGCCATCCTGCTGCTCAACGACGGGCCGGACGCGCCGCCCGTGCTGCATATGCGTCCCAAGGATGTTTTCGATTGCAGCTTCGACGCCGCCAACGGCTGCTACGTCATCAAATCGGCGCGCGGCGGCATCGGTCCGCAAGGCCAGCCCCCGCGCCTGCTGCTGAAGATCACGCCCACGGCCGTCGCCACGCGCGGCACGGCATCCAGCGGCGCGGCCGGCCCCGGCAACGCGTCGGATGCCGCCATCAATATCGCCCGCCAGACCGGTCCGCGCGCAGCGGCCGACGGCAATGCCGGCGGCACTGCGCCGGAATGGGCGGCGGCGCGCGCCGCTGTCTGGCAGGCGCGCGCCAGGCTGCCCGATCTCCCTGAAGAACGCACCGCCGCGCCGCTGCCCTCCAGCCAGCGGCCGGCGCCGGTCACGCCGGAAAGCGATGCGACTTACGCCCCCAAGGCGCAGCAGCGCCTGGTGCTGGCCGCGCTGGCCCTGCCGCGCTTGAGCCGCTACCGCGACACCGGCGCCACGGCGCTGCAAATCCCGTTCGACGGCCAGCTCGCGCTGGCGCCCGTGCCCGGCAACGGCAATCTGCTGACCATCACGGTCAGCGCCAGCGACGAAATGTTTGCCATCACCGAAGCGGGCCGCCAGCGCGTCCATGCCCCGGCCAGCTTCTCGCCGGTGGATGGAAGCAGCATCCAGCTGCTGCCGGCCGCCGGCGCGCTGGCGGAGCGCTACTGCGCCCTGCTCGCGCTGCCGCATGCGGCCAGCGCCCCCATCGCCAGCGGCGCGCGCCTCACTTTCGGCCGCGGCATGCCGGCGCTGAGCGCCTTGCGCGTGCTCGATTCGCCGCGCTATCTGCGTTGCGGCGAGCCCTCAGCCGCGCCGGGACAGCACAGCTCCAGCCCCGACCGCATCGGCCTTTCGCGCAACGCTTTCAGCTTCGAAGCCAGCGCCAAAGGCTTGCTGATCGGCCGCCTCTCGTCCAGCCAGGCCTTATACCACCTGGATGAAAAGCTGCATCCTGTCGCCCGCATCGACGAGGCGGCGGGCGAAGCGCCCTATCTGCTGCCGCCGGGCCACCACCTCGTCGCCGGCCATTACGTGCTGCGCTACGAGGCCTAGGATGGAACCCAGCATGGACTTCGCCTCCTACTACGGCGCCTTGGCCTATCTGGCCGGACTGGCCATGACGCTGGTGCTGGCCTCCTACCTGACGCCGCGCAGCTGGTGGCGCCGTCCCACCGCGCGCGGCCTGTTCATCCTGGCTGCGGGCAGTTGGGCCTTGGGCGGCCTGCTGCTGTATTTCTTCCACGCCTCGCCCCTGCCATTCAGCAGCGCCGTCGCCAACGCCAGCGCCACGCGCATCCCGCCCAGCCGCCCGATGCCGGCGGCGCCGACGGCGGCACCAGCGGCTGAGCGGATAGGTGCCGGGCCGTTCTACCGCGTCCACCGCGACCTGAATCTGCGCAGCGCGGCCAGCGTGGGGGCGTCGCGCCTGGCCACCGTGCCGGCCGGCGCCAGCGTCACCTTTACCGGTGCGCGCCAAGGCGACTGGTGGCAGGTGCAGGCCAAGGTGGATGGCAATATGTATACCGGCTGGGCCAGCAGCCTGTGGCTGCGCAAGGCCGATGAGTGACGTCGCCGCAGTCGCCAGTGCGCCCGCTTCGCGCTACACTGGGAGCACAATGACAACATTGCCTGCCCCGCTCAATTTCGGCCCGCTGCTCGATGTGGCGGCGCGCAGCAATCCCTGCGCCATCGCCGGCGCCGCGCTGCGGCTGGAGAATCAGGACAACTATGTGCTGATCGACGCCAGCGGCCAAGCCGTGATGCTGCACCAGCAAGTCCCGCGCCGCCTGCAACTGCCCCACTGGCCAGCCGGCCATCTGCGCCTGGCGGTGATGGATGGCATGGGCGGCCATGGCCACGGCCGCGAGGCGGCGGAAGCCACGGCTGCCGGCCTGCTGCGCATGCCGCCTTGCGCCACGCTGGCGCAACTGTCGCAGCAGCTGGACGCCCTGCACGCCGACTTGCAAGCCCAGTTCAGTCCACCCGGCCAGCCCCACAACGAGCGCCGCCCCGGCACCACGCTGACGCTGGTGGAGCTGGCGCCCGGCCAGGCGCCGCTGCTGTACCACGTGGGCGACTCGCGCCTGTACGAGATCACGCCGCAATGGGCCGCCCCGCTGACGGTGGACCATGTGCCGGCCACGATGTTTGCGTTGCACGGCTTGCTCGATGAAAGAGAATGGTGGCAGCAGGTGCACGGCGAACACCGCGCGCAGATCTCGCAAGCTTTCATCCTTGGCAATGCCTTCGACAATCCCCTGCAGCTGGAAGACGGGCTGCGCGCCCTGGACCGCGGCTGCCTGCCGCCCTTCCTGCGCCATCTGGGCGACCGCCGCGCTTTGGAACTGCGCCGCGACGCCCTGTACCTGCTGGCCAGCGACGGTTTCTGGGCTTGCCGCCAGCCGCAGCTCTGGACGGCGCGCTGGCCCGAGCTGCTGGCGCATGCCAGCGCCGCAGGCGCGCTCGATGCGCTGTTCGGCGAGTTCAATGCCCATCCGCCGCCCGGCCTGCACGTTGACAATTTGACAGCGATCGCCTTCCGCCTGGCCTGAATCGATACGCCCCACTGTTGCAGAAGAAGCGTGCCTTGAGCACAGGCGAAAAAACTGCGCTATTCATACTAACGGCAGGTTGCCAAAACGATGAGAAAGCGCGTAAGCTCTCGTCTATCCCTTCTTCCCGTCTGCCATGAAAAAATGCAGTAACCCCGACCATCCGCATTGCACTTGCTGGGTCACGCCCGGCGAGAGCAGCTGCACGGCTGGCCATAGCCAGGCGGCGTCCGCGCCGACCAGCTATGACTTGCTGACGGCTGTGCGCAGCGCGCGTTCGGGTCCGCAGACGCCGGCGGCCACCCAGGCCGCCACGCAGGCGGCGGCGGAGATGGTTGCCAACTATGCCACGGCCATGCGCTCTTCCGGCGCCCGGCCGCAGCTGCATATCAGCGGTTTCGATCCGCGCGCGGCCGGCGGCCGCCAGACCTTGAAGATGGAACTGCGCGGCATGCCGCAGGATTGCGCGCCGCAGCTGGCTATCCATCTGCAATCGGAATTGATACCGAACGGCGCCTCGCGCCAGCAATTCTCACGCGTGCTGCAGGGCGGCTGGCGCCCGCTCTTCGTGGAATTTTCCTCGCGCGGCAAGGAGCACGGCCAGTACCAGATCCGCGCCGAAATCCTGAGCCAGGCCACGGGCCAGCCCACGCGCAAATGGGAATGCACTTTTGTCATCCTGGTGCCGCGCCTGGATGCTACGCTGACCGACATCCACCGCATCTTCCTCAGCACGCACAAGAATGTGCGCGTGATGGCCGACGACGCCTCGATCGCCCGTGTGGCCGCGCAAGGTGGCGCCAGCATGGACATCGACGTCACCGCGCGCAATGCCGGCATCGCCCATCTCGACCTCGGCGCGCCGCAGGGCAAGGTGGACATGGGCTTCACCACCATCGCCTGGGATGAAGACCTGATCGAAATCGACCTGCCGCACGCGGGCGAAAGCCACCCGCATCCCAGCACGGCCGCCAGCATCGTCAACGCCGCGCCGGAAGGCGGCGCGCAGCGCCAGATCCGCCTGTTCGCGCTGGAGGACTGCGTGCTGGGACGCCACGAGCTGGTGGACCCGGAAGCCGATGTGCTGCTCACGCATTTCAGCGAGAACGGCCAGGACACGGGCGGCCTGACGCGCCGCCTCTCGGGCCGCCACGCCGTGATCCGGCGCGGCAAGCAAGGTTTCGAGATCGAGGATGTGTCGCGCTACGGCCTGCTGCTGGACGGCGTCTGGCCCGGCAAGCATAAGCCGGTGCCGCTGCGCCAAGGCATGCGCATTGAAATGAGCGCCAGCATCAAGGGCATCGTGGTGCTGACGGTGAGCGCCGTCATGCCGCATGGCGTGATCCTGCACCGCCTGGACCAGGGCGCCCCGGCCGAGTGCTTCTACCTGCTGATGCCGGAGACCCACCCCGGCTATCCGATGCCGCGCTTTGCCGCCGCGCCGAATGCGGCGGCGCTGCCGCTGCTCATGCACCACAGCGGCGGCTTCTGGCACCTGGACCAGCTGACCGGCAAGGAAACGGCGCTGGCGCCATCGGCCTCGCTGGAGCGCCTGAGCCGCCTGCCCAAGCATACGCGCTTCGCCAGCGAACCCTATCCGGAGTGCTGGATCATCCGCACCGGCGGCGCCGGCCAGCACGGCACGCTGCCGCTGCACGATATGCAAACGGCCTGAGTCAATACGGCCGCACGGCCTCAGGATGCGCGCGGCGTATTCTGCGGCAGAGGAATCCACTCCGTTTCGCCCGGCACTTTCGGGAAGCGCTGCGCGTCCCAATCGCTGGCCGCCTGCAGCAAGCGTTCCTTGCTCGACGAAACAAAATTCCACAGCATGAAGCGGTGGCCATCCAGCGGTTCGCCACCGATCACCACGAAACGCGCGGTGCTGCGCGCCACCACGCGCTGCGAGCTGCGCGTATCCAGCAAGGCCATGGTGTGCAGCGCCAGCGCCGTGCCGTCGATTTCCAGCTCGCCGGAGACCGGATACACCGCCGCTTCTTCCGGCAATCCGCTCAAGCCCAGTTCCTGCCCTTCCTGCAATTGCACATCGAGGTAGAGGGTCTGGCTGAAGGTGGCCACCGGCGAGGTGCGGCCAAAGGCGCTGCCGATCAGCACGCGCACTTTCGCGCCCTGCACTTCCAGCTCGGGAATCTCTTCGGCCGCCGTGTGCACGAAGGCCGGCTCGGTTTCCTCATGCGCCTTGGGCAGGGCCGCCCACAGTTGCAGGCCATGGGTGCGGTGCGGCTTGCCCGCCAGGTCTTTGGGCGTGCGTTCGGAGTGCACGATGCCGCTGCCGGCCGTCATCCAGTTGATCGCGCCCGGCTCGATGCGCTGCAGGGAGCCGATGCTGTCGCGGTGCTCGATCGCGCCTTCGAACAGATAAGTGACCGTGGCCAGGCCGATATGCGGATGCGGGCGCACATCGTGGTTGTCTTCGGGTTTCACGTCGACCGGGCCGAAATGGTCGAAGAAGATGAAGGGGCCGACCGCCTGCTTGACGACGGAGGGCAGATAGCGGCGCACCATGAAGCCGCCGCCCAGGTCCTTCTCATGGCCTTTCAATACATGGGAAATCGTCATCGCATCACCCCAGCACGGTGCTCACTTCGGTGGTCACGCTGGTCATCAGCTTATGCACCGGGCATTTCTGCGCGACCGACAGCAACTCTTCGCGCTGCGCCTCGGTCAGGTCGCCCGTCAGATGCAGGGTGGTGGCGAGGCGGTAGACGCCCTTGCGTTCCTCGCTGTCGTCGCGCTCCGTGCTGACCTGCACATCCTCGACCGGAATGCCCTTGCGCTTGGCGTACCAGACCACGGTCAGCGCCTTGCAGGCGGAAATGGCGGCGTCATACAGATCATGCGGAGCCGGACCAGCGTCATTGCCGCCCTCCGCCACCGTGCCGTCCACCGAAATCAGGTGGTTGCGGACGTGGGCGATATGGCGCATGGGCAGGGATTGATCGCGGATTACTTTGATGGTCATGGCTGTTTCCTTACTGGCGAATTGCGAATACCGCAATGTACACCGTTTGCCGCCATCAAGCCAACTTGCGCGCCACCCGGAAGCCCACCACATCGTTGGCCAATACGGCGGAATAGCCGTTGCGCAGCGCCGAGCGCAGATAGCGCGGGTTGTACAGCCAGGCGCCGCCGCGCAGAATGCGGCGCGCGGCATCGCCGCCCTCTTCCCAGGCGCGCCCGTCCAGCGGCGCGCCCTGGTAATTCTCATGCACCGTATCCTGCACCCATTCCCATACATTGCCGTGCATATCGTACAGCCCCCAGGGATTGGGCGGGAAGCTGCCCACCTTGCTGGTGCCGTTGCGGTGCGCGCCGCGCGGCCCGCCGTTGTAGGTGAAGTTGCCGTCGTAATTGGCCTGCTCAGTGCTGATGGTGTCGCCGAAGCTGAAGGCGGTGCGCGTGCCGGCGCGACAGGCGTATTCCCATTCCGCCTCGCTCGGCAGGCGATACGTCTGCCCGGTCATCTCGCTCAGCCATTGCAGGTAAAGCTGGACGTCGTTCCAGCTGACGCAGACCACCGGATGCAAATCGTCCTGGGCGAAGCCGGGCGCGCTCCAGTCCACGTCGAGCTTCGACTCCCAGCCAGTGGCCCGCGCGAACTGGCGCCATTCGCGCACCGTGACCGGATAGCGGCCCAGCGCAAACGACTGTTCGATGCCGACCCAGCGCTGCGGCGTTTCGCGCTCCAGCCACGATTGCTGGGAGCCGGCTTTCAGCGCCACCGCATGTTCATGCGGCGCGCCGCCCATCTGGAAGCGGCCGGTCGGGATCAGCACCAGCTCCGGTCCCTTGCCGCTGCCGTCGGCGAAACTGTCGCGCAGCACGCCGCTGGCGTCGGCCACCGGGCTGTCAGCCGTCGGCAGGATGGCGCGCAGCTCGGCCTCGTTGCGCGCCGCCTGTTCCTTGCGGTGGCGTTCCTGCTCGGCGCGATAGGCCGCTTCGGCCTTGATCTGGGCGGCCTTGCGCTGCTTCTCCTCGAATTCCTGGCGCGCCTTTTGCGCGTCGGCCTCGCGCCGCGCCAGCAACTGCTGGCGCAACTGTTCCTTGCGCTGGCGCGTTGCCTCTTCCGCGTCCAGGCGGCGCTGCTTTTCCTGTTCGCGGCGCTGCTGCTCCAGCTTGAGCTTCTGCAGGGCCAACGCCTCGGCTTCGGCCTTGCGCCGCGCCAGCGTCTCGACGCGCTGCTGCGCTTCCAGCTGCGCCTGATGCAGGCGTTCCTGTTCGGCGCGCGCGGCGCGCTCCTTTTCCTCGGCCTGTTCGCGTTCGCGCTGGCGTTCCAGCTCGCGCTGCTGCTGGCGCGCCTGCTCGGCTTGCGCCGCCAGCTCTTCCTCGCTGGGGCCGGCCGCGCGCTGCAAGGCATCCAGCAGCCCACCCACCGAACCGGGACGCTCCTCATGGTCGAAAGCGAAGCCGCGCTGCAGCACCTGCCATTGCAGCGCGTTCAGAGCCTTGGGCGCATCGGGCTGGACCTGGGCCGAGCGGTTTTCGCCGAAAGGCATGCTTCCTTCCAGCATCTGGTAAATCATCACGGCCACCGCGTACACATCGAGCTGCGGCGCGGGCTGGCCCTGGTTGGTGCCGGCTTCCGGCGCGCGGTAACCGGCGGTGCCGGCATTGGGCGTCTGCAGCAGGCCAAGGGTGCTGCCCGAGCTGCGCACGCGCGAAGCGATGCCGAAGTCGAGCAGCTTGATTTCGCCGCGCCGGGTCAGGAAGACATTGCCGGGCTTGAGATCGCGGTGCACCAGGCGGTGCTTGTCCCAGGCGTATTGCAGGGCGTTCGCCACGGGGCGCAGCAGTTGTACCACCTGGTCCAGCGTGGCGGCGCCGGTTTCGGCCAGCCAGGCATCCAGGTCCTGGCCTTCCAGGCACTCCATGATGATGAAGTAGCTGGCCGTGGCCGGGTCTTGCGCCCACTCGTAGACGCGCACGATATTGTCATGCGCCAGGCGGCGCGCTTGCGTCGCTTCCTCGATCAGCAGCTTGGCGTGCACGGGATTCTGCGTCAGCTGCGGCGGCAAGATTTTCAGCGCCACCTGTTCGCTGTGTCCCAGCTCGGCGTGCGTAGCCAGGTCGGTGGCTTGCCATACCTGGCCCATGCCGCCCATGCCGAGCAGACGTTCCAGCCGGTAGCGCCGGTTCTGCGGGCCGATTTCCTGGCCCGCCATCAGTCCCAGCTCCGTGCCCTGCCGCACAGGCACGGGCAAAGCCGCGGCGGCGTGGCCGGGCGGCGCATACTCGGCGTCCAGGATGGCGTTCTTGCGGCGGTCGAATTCCGCCAGGCTTAACAGACCGTCTTCATGCAGGGCACGCAGTTCGCGGATCTTGTCTCTTGCTGTTTGCATCATCGGAGCGGCACGCCGCATTCGGCGCAGAACTTCGCATTCGGGGTATCGGCCGGAATGGCGTGGCCATTGATGCAGTAGCGTAGGCCAGGCGCGGCGGCAGTATGGTGGTGACGCACCGGCGCGCCCGCCTGCGCCACGCCCACGCCAAGCTGCATCTGCGACGCCAGCGCATTGGCGTGCGTGGCGTTTTGCAGCTTGAGCAGCTCCAGCTGGTGGGCGCGGTCCTTGTCGGCCTGGCTGTCGGCGTGGCTGCGCTCCTGCCGTGCCCTGTCCTCGGCCAGGCGCATGGCCTCGGCCGGCGTCATGCTGTTTTCAGCGGCGACCACCGCCGCCAGCGCCTGGATCTGGTCGGCGCTCATGCCCGACTGCGCCTGCACTTTCAGCAACTGGGCCAAGGCTTGCGCATTGGCCGTGGGCGCCAGCGCCACCTTGGCCGTGTCGCTCAAGCTGCCGATGGCCTGCGCCTTCTCGATCTCGATGCGGGCCAGCGCGGCGGCGTGCTCCTGCTGCGCCACCATGCTGTCGTATTCATGCTTCCAGCGCGCGTAGCTTTCTTCGCGCTGCTGGGCCAATTTCTTCAACTCCTGCTGCCATTGGGCCTCCTGCTCCTTCTGTTTCAGGTGCAGGCGCTGTTCCTCGATCACCACCTGGTCCAGCATGCCCTGGGTGTTCAGTTCCTGGGCCTTGCGCTGCTGGATGGCGTCGGCTTCGATGGTGCGCAGCAGCTTTTCATACTGGAGCATGGAATCGGCGCCGGCGCCGGCGCGCTTCAGCTCTTCCAGCTTGGCCGTGATCTGGGCCAGTTGCACCTGGCCTTCGGCGTCCTTGGCTTCTTCGCCGCGTCCCAGCTCGCGCTGGCGCGCCGCATGCTGCAGCTCTTCCCATTCCTGCACGCGTTCGGCCTCGCGCTGGCGGGCGGCATTGGCCAGGCTCAATCCCTGGAAGCGCGCCTTGTGCTGCTCGGCTTCCAGGGACGCCTCGCGCCGCTGCGCCTCGTCTTCGGCCTGGCGCAGGCGCTGCAACTGGGCGCGGCGCAGGGCTTCGTCCTCGATGGCGAGGGCTTTTTCGATCTGGTTGCGGATCTGCTGGACATGCAGCTGGTGCGAGAAGCGCTGGCTGGCCAACTGGCGCTGCTCCTGCGTTTCCTGCTGCGCCACTTCCAGCTCGGTGCGCATGCGGATCTGCGCCAGCTGGCGCACATGGTCCCATTGCGCCGCCTCGCCGCTGCGCGCCGCCTTCTTCTGCGCCAGCTCGTGTTCCAGCTCGGTCAGCACGGCGCCGGCGCCACGCTCGAAGGCCAGCTTGCGCGTCTTGGCGTCAACGATGCGGCCGTACAGTTCCACCTCGCGGGCGCGGATGGCCTGCACCCGCTCCGCTTCCTGCTGCGCCAGTTCGGCCTTGTCCACGGCCGCGTCCACGCGCAGCTCGCCACGGCGGTACTCGCTGCGGCGCTTCTGCTCCTCGCGCCAGATGACTTGCCACTCTTCGTCGTCGTAAAGCTGGTCGAGCTGCTTCACATGTTCCAGCTGGGCGTGGCGCTCGTCGGCCACCAGCCACAGGCTGCCGACGCGCTCGCGGTTGTTGTCGAATTTATCATGGCGCAGGGACAGCGTTTCCACCTGGGCCACGGCGAGGCCGAATTCGGCCAGGCGCTGTTTCAGCAAGGCTTGCAGGCGCTCATCCAATTGCACGCGCAGATCGGGATTGCCGCTCATTTCGCGCAGCGAGCGCGCGCCGATGAATTCGGCCGCGATCTGGCGCACCGATGGCGCCAGCAGCTCATGCAGCTGGAGCGCCGTCACCGCACCTGGCGCCAGCATGAAGTGCTGCGCGAAGGCGGCCACATTCTCGACCTTGATACCGACGCTGAAGCGCGCCGCCACCTTCAGGTGTTCGGCGCTGGGCAGATCGCCGAAGTGGAACTCGACCGGCAGCGGCGTGGTGCGCGTGATGAGGATTTCGGCATGCTGGTCGCGCAGCAGATTATTCAGACGGGTGAAAAAGCCTTCCAGTTCATACTCGCCCTGCGGCACTTCGGTAGCCTGGCTGCCTTGCAAGATGTAGGCGCGGGTGGTGGGCGGCACGCGCAGGGTCTTGCTGAACAGGCCAGACAACTGGCGCACGCCGAAATACACGGCCAGTTCGTCGTTGGCGGGAATCCAGCGGTTATCGCGCAGCACCGGTTCATTGCGCGCCGCGCCCAGCGACAGGCCGCATTGGGCGCAGTAGGCCGCCGCCTCGGCATTTTTATGCTCGCAACGCACGCACTTGCTGCCACCAAAACCAAACATCTTGAACATGCCAGACTCCTATAAACTCTTTCTTCTTGTATCGGCTGCTTTGCCGATTTTAGCAGGGGCAGGCGCGCCGCACCGCCTCCATTGCACCGGCCCTGATTCAGATCAGGCCAATGCGTTCAATACAGGCCAGCGACGCGCCTTTCGCTTTCAGCGCGCCAGCCAATTCAGCATAGGCGCCATCGTCCAGCTCCTGGCGCCAGGCATGCGGCAGCAGCACGCGGTCGCCCGGCGCCGCTTGACGAAGTATCAACTCCGTCTTGGCCTCCCGGCCCTCGACCGTATCCACGCGGCCCGCATGCCATGCGGCTGAGCAGCCGCTGGCGATCAGGCGGCCGCGCGGCACGAACTCGCGGCCGCGCGCCAGGCGGTCGGCCATCACCAGCGCCAGCTGGTACGAGCTGCCCTGGAAGCGCGTCTGGCTGAAGCGCACCACGGTGCGCCAACGTCCCAAGGCCCGCCCGTCGAAGTGTCGGGCGCCGCCCAAGGCTTGGCGCACCGCCTGCTGGGCGGTCAAGTCCAGGCCTGGCGCGGCGATGGTGTCTTCTTCTTCGCAAGTCTCTTCGGCTTGCAAGGGGCGCACGCAAACCTCGACCCAGGCCAGGCTGTCGTTGATGCCGCCGCTATGCAGGGGAAACCAGGCACGCGCGCGGGATAGCGCGCCGGCCGGATCGGCGTGGCCGTGCAAGGCGCCGATATGGCTGAGCTGCACGGCCGCGCTGTCCGCCACATCGACACTGCCACCCAACAGCAGCTGGCATTCTTCCCGTATGTTGGACCCGCGGCCAGCGTTTGCAAGCCGCTGCCCACCGTCCAGCCGGCCCAGATGCCAGGCGTCGGACCAGCCATACGCCGCCACGCCGCCCGCAGGCGCCAGCCACACGCCGCGCACCATGCGGTCGGCCAGCACGGCGGCCAGCTCCCAGCCGCGCTCCCCCGCCGGCGGCGCCGGCTCCAGGCTGAGCACCACCTGCTCGCGGCTGTCGAACAGCACCTCGGTATGGCGCGCCAGCCGCACCACTTCCTGCATGCGTTCACTCAGCATTGGCGCTCCCGCGACCACGCATTTGACCTCGGCGCGGTTGGCGCGCGGACGGCGGGTGGCGGTGATCCGCAGCAGGCGGCCATCCGGCAGCGGACAGAAACACTCGGCGCTGCCGGCCGCAGCGTTTGAAAGGGGGATGGACAGGGTGGCGGACATGGTCATAGCGAAGGCTCGATACGCGGCAATTCGTAGATGCGGGCGGCGCCCGGCGCTTCCGGCCCATCCTGCGCGGCGCGGCGCTGCTCCAGGCTCAACTCCATATTGGCGAGGATGCGGTCGGCATCGTCCAGCAGGGTGGGCATGGCGTCGGCGGCGGCCAGTTTCAGGCGCGCCAGCAAGCCCCAGGCTTCGTCCAACGCCGTCACCGCCTGCAGCGTGCCGCCGCTGCGGCGGCGCTGGCGCGCCGCGGGCAAATGCTGGCCGGGCGCGGCCATGGCCAATGCCGGCATGGTGTTGACGTCCAGCGCCAGCAGGGCCAGTCTTTGCAGCAGGCCTTGATGCACCAGGAACAAGCCCTGGCCTTGGGGCAGGTCGAGCATGCGCAGGCCGCCGCTCAAGGCGGGCAGTTCCAGGAAGAGGCGGCGCAGCGCGGCCGCATCGTCGCCCGCGCAGGGCGCCTCGGCGGGCGCGCGCGGCGCCGGAATCGAGGCTGAGACGGCGCTCGTCACGCTGGACGCCGGCAAAGCGGCCGATGCCGGACCGGCAGCGGTGGCTGGCTCCTGGCGAACCGGCTCCGGCTGCGGCTCTGGCTGCGGCTCCGGCCTTGGCGCCGCGTCGGCGCTTGCGCGCGCGCGCAGGATCGCGGCAAAGTCGATGCCGTCGCCCAGATCGACCGGCATGCAGTCCTCGACCGTGATGCCGAAGCGGATGTACAGCAATTCATTCAGGCCGGCGCGGAAAGCCGTCCATTCCTCCGCCGAGGTGCAAGGCGGCAGTTCCAGCCGGCCCTGGGCCAGCGCCAGGCGCAGGCTGTCTTGCACGGCGGCGGCGAAAGCCTGCACGCTCAAGGCCTCGCCCTGCCCGCCTTCGCTGGACAGGAAAAGGTCGAAACGCTGCTGGCTCACGCGCGGGTCGGGCGCATCCACCACAAAACCTAGGCGCAGGCCCAACTCCGGCGCCAGCGCGAAAGGCGCCAGATCCACGCTGTAAGGGCCGGGATGAAAACACCATGCGCTTTCCTTCTCGCCGCAGACCAAGCGCTGCGCCGCGCCGCCGGCGCGAAACTCGGGCAAGCGGCGCGCCTGCCCGCTCTCGCCGAGGATCACGGCGGTACAGTCCGGCGGCACGATGCTGCCACCAGCCAGGCGCATGGCCAGCACGTCCTTGCCCAGCCGCGCGGACGCTGCCTGGTCATCGTGGGCGGCAAGGCCGCGCCGCAGGCGCTGGAACAGGCTCATAGCGCAGGTTCCACCGCTTCGATGGCAAAGACCGCGCCATAACGCTGGAAGTGTTCGGCCGGCGCGTCGGCATGGGGCCAGGCGCGCTCGCACTCGCCGTCCGTATCCAGCCGGCCCTGCAACAGCACCGCGCCGCCGCCATCGCTCACGCGCAGCAGCGGCAATTCGCGCATCACGCGCGATGCAAAAGGCGCGTCGGCATGCAGTTTCAGGATCACCTGCCAGCCCGCTCCCTGCGCCAGAAAATGCAGCGACCAGCAGCCGTCGTCCGTCACCAGTTCGTCGAGCGCGGCGGCAGTGGCGGCGGCGCGCAGCATGCCGTGGCTGCGGCTCCATACCGGATCGTTGGCGGCCACCGGGCCGGCGCTGCACGCGCGCCGCTCCAGCGCCAGATGGCGGAAGCGGCGCAGCGTCAGCGGCGATGCCTGCAAGGCCGCCAGTTCGCCCGGCGACAGCGGCCGGCTGCCATCCAGCGCGGCCAGCAGCACCGCGTCGGCCAGCAGCAGCCGGTCATCCGGGGCGGTGCGCGCCAGCATCAGGCGTTCCTGCAGTTTTTGGTCCGGCGATTTCGTGTCCAATTGCTTCTCCTTCATGGCTGCAGGGCGCCTTGCGCCGCGTACAGCCGGTCTATCGCTTCATTGCGCCGCTTGCGCAGCGTGGGGACCGAAACCTGGTCCAGGGTGGCCAACTGGCCTAAAGTGGGCAGCTCGCCGGTTGCCGGGTCGAGCCATTCGTCCGGATAGCTGTCGTCGGCAGCGCCCAGCAGCTTCTGATACACCGCCAGGCGCACCGGCAGGCTTGCGCCTTCGAGCAGCCGGTTCAAGGGACTGCCGCGATCCTGCGCGGCGCCCGCCAATTCCATATAGCGGAGGGGCAGGGAAAGCGCGGCGGCGGCGGCTTCCCAGGCGGCGCGCACGGCCTGCGTCAGTTCCGGGTCGGGCGCGGCATCCTCGTCCGCATCCTCCTCCGGCGCGCCCTCCCGCTCCTCATCATCGTCATGCTCGACCACCAGCAAACGGTCGGGCTCCGCAAACGCGCCCTGCGCCTGCGATTCAGCCACCACGCGCCAGTAATCCTCCAGCCATAGCGCGGCTTCCTCCGCGTCGCTGGCCCAGGCGGCCGTGTCCTGGTTCGACGACAGCTCCGCGTAGTCGCCTATTTCGGCCAGCATGGCGCCGATCTTCTCCGGATTGTTTTTCAGGCTGGCGAAGCGTTTGGACTTGGTATGCAGCGGCCCGGGCGCGCCAGTGAAGCGCTCCAGCGTTTCACTCCAGCGTATCAGCCATTCGGGCCGGCAGCCACCGATGCCGCGCATCTGCCGCACTTCGATCGGAATGCCGTCACTCACGCGCCCCAGAATCGCGCCGACCTGCCCGGCATTCTGCGCCCAGTTGGCGAACAGACGCTCGATCTCACCGAAGGCGGTATCTAGCATACGGTAGGTATAAATCTTGTTGGGCGAGCAGGAACGGCCGGTGGCAACCTGGTAATTGTCGGCGTCTACCTTGTCGCGCAGGGTGGCGAACATATCGTTGACCTTTTTGCGCAGCATGGCGTCGCCCGCCGTACCGGTCCAGAAAGCCGGCACGCGCGCATGCTCGGACGCCACGGCGGCGGCGAAGGCGCTCCAGAACGCGGGCTGGACCTGCAATTCATACAGCAGGCTTAATGACAGCTCGGCCACGCTGTCGCCATAGCTGTTGCCGGCCACCTCGCCGCGCGCGCTGCGGGCGGCACGGCGCAGCAGGACGGCCATCGCATCGATGTACCAGTCCAACAGCGCAGCCTCCTGCGCGCGATCGAGCAAATGGTGCATCTCGCAGTGCTGGAAGGCTTGCAGCGAGCAATGCCCCAACAGCTTGCGCACCTGTTCCCAGCCATGCTCCTGATACCGGGTTCCTGGCAGCCGCATACTATCCTGTTGATAAAAATACCATCATCGGTCCATGGACAATCGCATGGCTGCCAATGGTCGTTTGCATAGCATGGCACAGAGCAGGCCATATCATTCGGCGCGGCACAGGCTTATTTCCCCCTCTTTTCCACGTTCTGGTTCGCCAGGCTGGCCAGGATGGCGGCCAGCACCGGCGCCGCATGCTCGCCGCCGCTGCCCGGCGAATGGCTGATGAAGACGGCAAACGCCAGCCGACGCTGCTGTTTCGGCAGGCTGCCCGGCTCCAGCCATCCCGTAAACCACACCGTCCCTTCCTGGTCCGTGACCGGCGCGGTGCCGGTTTTGCCATACAGTCCAGGCTTCAGCGCGGCCAGCGCGGCGCCGCCAAACGCCGAGGCGGCCGTGCCGCGCTCCACCACGCCCTTCATGCCGGCGCGGATGCGGTCCAGCCGCATCTCCAGGCGCGCGCCAGCCTCGTTGCGCGCCTCCTTGCCGTCCAGCTGCAGCAGCAGGCGCGGGACGACGACGCGGCCCTGGCCCACTGCGGCGGAAGCGAGCGCCATTTGCAGCGGCGTGGCCTGCATGCGCAGGCCGATGGCCATCTGGCGCAGCTCGTGCCGGGTGTGGATCGGGTCCATATGCGCAGGCGTGGACTGTAAGGCATCATACGCCTGCCAGTTGAAATCCGGCGGCAGCAGTCCACCATCCAGGCGCAGCGGCTGTTCGAAGCCAAGCAGGCGCGCCGCCGCGACAATGGGACGCACGCCATCCAGCGCCCCCGGCTCCAGTGCCTGCAAATCCGGCGCGCCGCCCTCGGCGCGACCGAACAGGCTGCGGTCACTCAATTCAGCCGACCAGGCGAACCAGGTATTCAGGCTGTACGTCATGGCCTGCGCCAATCCCAGTTTGCCTTCCTGGGCACGCCGGTCCAGCCCTTGCTCGCGATAGTTGGTGACGCGGGCCTGGTGCGCCGAAGCGGCGGCGGCGGGGTAGCTGGCGGCACTGGTTTCAAAGGCAAAACCACGCTGGCGCGCCACGCCGTTCAGCGCCGCCAGCGACAGCCCGCCTAGCATCGCGTCCATCTGCGCATCCTTGCGCGCGGCCATTTCCAGGCCAAGGGCCGTCACCACCTTGAAGGTCGAGCCGGGACTCTGGTGCGCGCCGCCGTCGTGCTGCAAGGCGGGCAGACGCAAGGGGCTGCGGGCCGGATTGGCACGGTCGAAATCGCGGATTTCGGCCCAGTTGGCGCCATTCGCTTCTCCCGTACCCGCGCCGGCGGCGGCCAGGATATCGCCGTTTTCAGCATCAAGAATCACCAGACCGGCGCGGCGGCCCGCCGGAGTTTCGCGTGTTGCGCTGCATGCGGCGCCGTCCCAGCGTCCATGGCGCATGCCGGCGCAATCGAGGATGCGCTGGCTCAAAGCCTGCAAAGGCAGATCGAGCGTCAGACGCGCTTCGCCGCCCTGCGGCAGGCGCGCCAGCATGCCGGCGATACTGCTGGCATGGCCCGGCGCCAGTCCCAGCATGGTCGCCAGCCCGGCGTCCCTGGCGGCGGAGGTGGATGCGCCGTCGGCCCACAGCAGCGTGCCGTTGCGGTCTTGCAGCCGGACGGCGGCGATGGCCGCGCCCTGCCCCTTATTGAACGCGGCAGCGCCGGGATTCGCTCCCACGGCCGCAGCCGGCGCTGCCTTCCCCGCCGCCACGCGCACCGGATCGGGCAGGCGCTGCCAGACCATGCGGCCGCCGCTCACCCGCAGATGGCGATATTGTTGATCGACGCTGGTGGCAGGGAGAAGCGGCTGCACGTCCAGCGCCACGCTGCGCGCGCCGGCTTGCAGCGTCAGCGTCAGGATTTGCGCGTCGTCCGGGCGGCTGCATGCGCGGCCATTGCAAGCAGGATCGGCGCGCAAAGCAGCGCCGCTAGCGGCGCTGGCCCGGCCCAGCAGCATCAACCGCAGGCGCTCGCCGCCACCCGCGGGGCTGGGCAAGTCCAAGGTCAGCCGCAGCGGCTGGCGCACCAGCGCCGCCGGCCATTGCAGCACGCGCGACCACGGCGCCCAACCCTGCGGCAGATCGGCAAACAGGCGCGCAACCAAAGGCGGCATCGCCTCGCCCGCCGGCAAAGGGCTGCCACCCGCCGAGGCGCGCCATTCCGGCCCGCCATCGGCCGCGCCCTCGTCTGGAACGCGCCAGGCCAGCAAGCGCCGCTCGCTATTGAAAATATCGATCTGCTGGCGCACGTAGACGCCATCGGCCTGGCGGTAGAGGCGCTTGAGCAGACTGCGGCCCTCCTCGTCGAGCTGCACCTGCCGCCAACGCGCCAGATCGGCCGCGCGCGCGGAATCGGGCGCTGCGCGCCACAGCGCCAGGTCGCGCGGCACGGCGTCAATCCCGCCGTCGGCGTCCAGACGCACCAGCCCCCGGGCCAACAAGGCGTCGAACAGGGTTTCATCTTCCAGCGCGGGCCGTGCCGTGCCGGGAATCGCATAGTCGCCGGCTGGCAGCCATGCGCTGACCGCCTTGCCGCGCGCCGGGAAAGCCACGACCAAGGCTTTGGCGGCGGCAGGCGCAGCGGCCCCGCTGTCCGCGCCGTCGGCAGCCCGGAACAACTGCACCACCAGCTCCCCTGCCTGCGGACAAGCGCCGCTGACGCGCCGCTCGACGCGCAAGGCCTGCGCGCCCCAGACCAGCCAGCCCTGCTGACGCAGCCCCACCTCGCCGCTGACGCCTTCAGCCGGCTGGCCCAAGCTTGCGTCGCTGAGCCAGCGCGCCGCGCCTTGCCTGGCGCGCCAACTCAGTTTCAGCGGCTCGCCCAGCGGATCGGCGAAGTCGGCGCGCGCCGTACCGCTAAGCTGCACCTCGGGCATCGCGTCCGAAGCCTCGTCCGACACCAGCAGCACATTGCGCAGCGCCAGCGGCACGCCATCGTCCCGGCCGCGCCCCACCCAGCGCGCGACATCGGCAAAGCGGTAGCCGATCCGCAAAGGCAGCAACCGTCCGCTCTGCGCATCGCGCATCTGATGGCACAGGTCCACGCGCTGCGCCGGCCCCGCGCGCAAGCCCGAAACCATCAGCAGCGCTCCATTCGCTTGCAATTCGATAAAAATACCCGCCACCGACGGCACATTGAAGCGCGCCCCGGGCAACACCGTTTGATAGATATTTGCCGCCTGCTGCTGTGCCGCCGCGCCGGCCGTGCTCACGCTGGACTCGCCCAGCCGGCGCGCATGCCAGACCAGCAACGCCGCCCCGCCCAGGACCAGCAGCAGCGCCCCTGCCGTCCACCAGCCCCAGCTCCCGGCCGGCGCCGCTTTCATTGCGCGCCGCGCCGGACTCCCAACCTGGCGCCGCCCCGCGCGCAAATTGGCGCGCCGGCGCCATATGCGGCCGGCATGGCCCGGCCAGTTCAAGGCCTGGCGTAAAAGTGTGAAGAAACGTGGCATGGCGCCCCCGCGACAATGTACTCGGCAAGCCTTAGCCGGGGGATGGGCAAATGTGGCGAAAGCGGCATCATTCGTCGCTGTCTTTTTGCATCTCGCACCGCAAAAACCACAGCTCGTCGCATGCGCGTGGCGGCCATCCCTGGGTTTGGGTACAGTGAGCACATAGCAAAACTACTCACAAGGGAGAAGCAATCAAATGAATACGCTGAAAAACTTTGAAGCGATCTTCGTCATCGCCCTCGGCCTGGCCTGCGCCGCCACCTACGTTTTCGATGCAAAGCCCGTGGTTGCAGGCGCTCCGGCGCGCAGCCTGCCAGCCCAGGTAGCCAGCGTGGCGCCCGATATGCAAGTTGTCGTGGTCAGCGCCAAGCGCCCGAATGCCGAGCAAAAGAAGCAATTGCTGCAAGATGAACGCAAGCCGCTGAGCCAAAGCACGATCTGAACGCGGCCACATGCGGCAATGCAGCAAAACTCTGTAGCAAACTCTGGTCATTTGTAAAAAACTGCATCAGATTTACCCTCCGCCACTGGCGCTTGATATAGTGAATTCAGCGCACTAGCAACTGGAGAGTGAATCATGATCAAGCCGACATTTATCGCCGCCGCCCTGCTTCTCGGCTCGGCCGCAATGGCGCCCGCCGCGATGGCGCAGGTCGACGTCAGCATTGTTGTCGGCAACGCGCCGCCACCGATGCGACTGGAAACGATGCCGCCGCCGCGCTCCGGCTATATCTGGGCGCCCGGCTACTGGAACTGGGACGGCTACCGCCACGTATGGTTGCCCGGCCGCTGGGAAACGGAACGCTACGGCATGTACTATCAGCAGCCGGTCTGGATTCACACCGGCTCCGGCTGGCGCCTGGACCGTGGCGGCTGGGTTACGAACCGCATCAGCGGCCGCAGTTACGTCGCCCTGCCCCCGCCGCCGCCGCGCTATGAACCGGCGCCCGGCTACTGGGACTATCGCGGCAATACCCAGGTCTGGATCGACGGCGGCCGGCGCCCGCACAACGGCGGCCACTGGAGCGACCATAACCACGGCCGCGGACATGGACGCGATGGCTGGCGCGACAGCGACCATGACGGCATCCCCAACCGCTACGACCGTGACCGCGACAACGACGGCATTCCCAACCGCCGCGACCGCGACCGCGATGGCGACGGCGTGCCAAACCGCCACGACCGCCGCCCCGACAATCCGCACCGCCGCTAAGCCAAACCGGCGCGGCATGTAAAAAGGGCCATCGCTGGATGGCCCTTTGCCGTTTACTTCGCCTGCGGCAGTCCCGGCTTCAGGTATTTGTCGAGGAATTCGACCATTTTTCCGTTCGCCTCGATCTGGTTCTTCTTCTTGCTGAAGCCATGGCCTTCGTCATCGAAGACCACGTATTCGACCGGCACCTGGTTCTTCTTCACCGCTTCCACAATCTCGTCGCTCTCCGGCTTGATCACGCGCGGATCGTTCTTGCCCTGAATGACCATCAGCGGCTTGCGGATATGCTTGGCGTGGAACAGCGGCGAGGTCTCGATCAGGAACTCCTTGTCCTTCACCGGATCACCGATTTCCGCATACAGGGCTTTGCGCTGCGCCTCCCAGTAAGGCGGAATCGATTCCAGCGTGCGCACCCAGTTGCTGACGCCGAAAATATCGATGCCGACCTTGAAGGCCTCGGGGCGGAAGGCGAGCGCCGCCAGCGTCATATAGCCACCGTAGCTGCCGCCCATGATGCCGATGCGGTCCGGATCGATATAGCCAAGGCTGGCCAGATAGGTTTTCGCCTCCACGCAATCCCACAGCGGTTCGCGGCCATGCTTGCCGTCGTCGGCGGTGTAGAAGGTCTTGCCGTAACCGCTGCTGCCCCGGTTGTTAATGCCGAGAACCGCATAGCCGTTATTGGCCAGATACTGGAATAGCGGGTTGTAGCCGCGCCGCGTCTGTCCGCCGGGACCACCATGCACGAACACCACGGCCGGCACCCTGTTCGTCAATGAAGCGCCCTTCGGTTTGAGGAAGATCGATGGAATTTCCACGCCGTCGAAGGACTTGAAGCGCACCACTTCCGCCTCCACTAGGTCGGCGGCGTCGATTTCCTTGTTCAGGCTTCGCGTCAGCTGGTTCAGCTTTTTCGCGCGCAGGTCGTAGACGAAGAGATTGCTGGGCGAGCGGTCGCCATTCACGTAGAAGGCCAGCAGATTGCCGCTGTCCGAGAAGGTGGCGCCGCGCATTTCGCCGCCCTCCAGCTTGGGCAGAGGCAGCGGCTTTTCCTGTCCCCCTTCGACAATGCGCAGTACGATGGTGCCATCGTGATTAATGGGCGTGATACGGAAGCGGCCATTGTGCGAGAAGTCGGTTCCCATCACGTCCCAGCGTGCTTTCTCATGCTCGCTTACCTTGCCGCTGGCCAGGTCATAGGTACGCAGCGAAGTAAATTCGCCGCCATCGTTGGAGGTGAAAAACAGCTTGCTCGACGCCGGATCGAAGGTCGCGGTGTTATAGCTGGCCGTGCCCTGGTGCGGCGTGATGTGTTTCGTCTCCTGGCTGGCGACGTTATACAGATAGATATCGCTGTCGGCCGTGGTATTCGGCTTGTCCAGCGCTATCCATTTGCCGTCGCGGCTCACATCCACGGGCCGCAGGCTGCTCTCGGTCTTGTAAAGCAGGCTGCGTTCATACGTCTTCGCGTCGTAGCGGTACAGGTCGAAGTATTTGGGATCGCGCTCATTGGTCTGCACATAGAAGGCATTGCCATCTTGCGACCAGCCGGCGAAGGCCGCTTTCAGCTTCTCGCCCGGCGTCAGGTCTTTTTCCGTGCCATCCAGTTCGCGCACATACAGGTGGTTCTGTTCATCGCCGCCCTTGTCGCGCGTGAACAGGACGCGGTCGTCATGGCGGAAGTAGCTCACCGCGTAGTGGCTGTCCACGGTGGATTTGGTCAGCGCCACCGGCTTGCCGCCGCCCACGGGGATCGAATAGACGTTGAAAATACCGCTCTCGTTGCTGCTGAAAAGGATGTTCTTCTCGTCGTGGCTGAAGCTTGCGCCCGAAATGGAAGTCGTCGCCATGAACTGCTCGATGCTGTACTTCTTGGGAGTCTTTTGAACGGAACGCGCCACGGAGGCGGCCTGGGAACTGATTGGGGCAAATGCACACTGCAACAACAAGGCCAGCGCAGTCAGTCGCGCGGCACGGTGGATTAAGCGCATAAACAATCTCCTGTTAGGATACGGGTGAAAGCGCTTCATAGTCTTGCAAGATCGAATACTGTTGTCAATAAACTTATCAGCATGACCTTATCTGTATTACCGCCAAATCCGCGCCGGCTGGCTGCCACTGAACGCGCCCGCGCCGAAAAGCTGGCGCGGCAAAAAACAAGTCTGGATACCTCCCCCACCGCCTGGCGCGCCTGGTTCGACGGTTCCGCCCATCCGAATCCGGGCCGCATCGGCATTGGCGGCCTGCTGGCCGGTCCCGCCGGCGAACGGATCGAAATCAGCAGGCGCGCCGGCCATGGCAGCAGCGGCGATGCCGAATACCTGGCCCTGATCGCGCTGCTGGAAACGGCCGTGCAAATGCGGGTGCCGGAGCTGCTGGTACATGGCGACAGCCAGGTGGTGATTTACGACGTGCTGCAGCAGGCCGCCAACGCCAAGGGGCTGGAAGCGCACCGCGCGCGCGTCACCCAGCTGATGGGCCTCTTGTCGCAAGTGGCCCTGCGCTGGATACCGCGCCATAGGAACAACGAAGCGGACCGCCTGTCACAGCAGGCGGCCGTTCTCGGCGACTGACTTACCAAGGCAGCGGCACGGCTTCCCCGTTCGCATGCTCGCCGTAGTACAGCGAAGGCAGGAAGCGGCTCAGGTAGGTAAACTCGGTATAGCAATGGCGCATCAGACTCAGGCCCAGATTGTCCGGCACCTCGTCCACCGGCTGGGCGGCGGATAGGCCGAGCAGAAAGCGGCTGCGCAGCACGCAGCCAAAGGGCGTATCGGTGGCGATATGCAGCATATGGCCGTCCTGCGGGTCGCCATCCTCATCGAGCTGAATATGGTCGCCGAAACCGATGCGGGCATACACCGCTGCCGCCACATCGCCCTGGGCATAGGCTTGGCGCAAACGGTCCGGCGCGAAAGCCTCTTCCGGCGCGTGGAATTTCAGCTTGGCCGCCACCGGCGGAATGTCACACAACGATTCGACGGCGTGGATCGATGCGCCGATATAGCTCTCCCCCTTCTTCCATTTGCTGTCCCAGCCGCGGTGCTCCACATGGTCATGCGGGTGCCACCATTTGATGTGCTGGGTGGTCTCGAAATACTTGAACCACCAGTCCAGCATGCGGCCCTTGCAGCCGTGCATATCGGTGCGTACCGCCACCACCAGTTGGCCGGCCGCATTGCGCGTGATGCCGGTTTCCAGCCGCACCGGCCGGCGTTCCAGCAGTTGTTCGATTTCGGGCAGATCCCATTGTGCTGCAGTGTGATTCGGTTTCATAACAACGCTCCTTCGCTTGTTGGGAAGCCGATTATATATTAAGGAAACGATGTACGTTTCTTTATTCTTCGTTGGGTTAAAATACCGGCAGGACGATTCAGGAGGCGGGAATGAGCGAAACATCTGCGAAACAGCGCGGCAGGCCGGCGCGGCCCGAGGAAGAAGTGGTGGCAGCGATGCTGGCGTCCACCACCTGGCTGCTGCTGAACCAGGGCTACGCGGCGACTACGATGGAGGCTGTGGCCAAACACGCCGGCCTGGCGAAGAAGACCATATACCGCCACGCCGCCAACCGCGAGGAGCTGGTGGGCCTGGTGGTGCGCCATATGACGGATGCTTTCGCGCCGCTGCTGCTGGAGGATGTGGGCAAAACCGGTCAGGTCTTTCCGGCCCTGGAACGCATGCTGCTGGCGATTGCGCGCAGCGTGCTATCGGCCGAAGCGGTCGGCCTGTTCCGCCTGTTGACCACGGAATTTCCGGGACGCGCCGAGATGCTGGCCATCTACCAGCGCAACGGCATCGAGCGCGGTACGGAAATGCTGGTGGACTGGCTGGAGCGCCAGCGCAGCCGCAAGCTGATCGTGATCGGCGAACCGCGCATCTTCTGCGAACTGCTGCTGGGGATGGCCATCGGCGAGCCGCTGCGGCGCATGGCCCTGGGCCTGATTTCGCCGATGCCGGAATGGGATGCGGCCGCGCATATCCGCGCCGCCTTGCAACTGGTCCAACGCACCGTTTAAACGGATTCCGAAAAATGCACTCTTCCGCTCAAGACCGTCTTGAAATCCAGGCCTTTCCCCGGGCGCTATCGGCTTACGCACCTGAACTGCTTTCCATGCTCAATGAAAACAGGCTAGGTGCGCCGCGATACTCATTTCAGGTCTATCTTGATGGAGAAACCCTGGTCATCCCCAGCCGCGTTTACTATCCGGCGGAAAGCCTGCTCGCTCTCGCAGTCAATTGCCAGCCTTCGCAAACCATGGCGCTCTGCCTCGGTACCCGTCATGCCGACGGCCACGTACGAGAAGCGTGCCTGCAACGTCTACTCACACGCGGTGAAAACTGGATAGCTCCCTACGTCATTCAACTGGTGGGCGAATACGTTATCGAGATTATCCAGAGGATAGACCAAGCCCTGCCCCTGCTCGACCAGTCTATGTATGCCAGATATCTGACACAGAATCCCGGCCATTTCGCGACCACCGCGCGCCGCGTGCGGAGCTACTGGTATTGCTATTATCGGGATCGCTATCCCGTATTCGAGGACTATCCAGCCACCCGTGTACTACAAGCCTTCGGCAATATGCGCGACGGAATTCATTGGGCGCAGCGCGAAGGATCCTGCGGCGGCAGATAAGCCCAGCGCACGGTGCGGCGCTGCTTCATATCGTTACCCCAGGCCAGTTGCCAGGTGCCCGTGGTGGCGGCGCCCGCGATCAGCGCCAGTTGTTCGGGCGGATTGACGGGACCGGCGCGGCCATCCTTGCTCTGATCGTCCAGCACCATCGCGCCGCAATTGCGCACGTCCTCGCGCCGCACCCAGGGGGATTTATGGTGGCTGCCATCGATCAGCACCGCGATGTCCGGCAGGCCGAAGGCGCGCAGATTCCCGCCCAGCCAGATGTCAGTAGCCACGATGCGCAGCGGCGCCGTGGTGTGCGTGCGCCAGGCCTGCTGCGTTGCCTGCGCCAGTTCGGCCGCCGGGAAATTGGCGCGCGTGGTGCGGCCGAAGTGTTCGGCCACCATGGACTTGCCCAGTACCAGGCCGGCGCATAACAGCACATGCACGCCCACCGTCAGCACCGTAATCAGCTTCAGTAGGCCCGCCGTCGTCACGGGACGCAGCAACATCACCGCCAGCAGGCCGCTAAGCAGGAAGGCATTGGCGCCCCAGCGCGCCTCCAGGCGGGTGCCCGAGGCAAGTCCGAACAGGATCGTCACGACCAACGGCGACAAGGTGGCAATCCAGATAAACAGGCGGTCGCGCTGTTGCAAGGGCATCGCCTCTTTCTTTTCACGCGGACGGCGCCATGCCAGCAGCGCCAGCACCAGCAGCAAGGGCAGCACGCGATAAAGCTGGGTGACGAGGAAGGAAGCGACACTGCCCAGCTTCGCGCCGAAGCCTTGCAGCGGCAGCACCACCGACTGCGCATACTGGAACGGCGCGTAATCGTTCTGCTGCAACCAAAGCAGGTGCGGACTAAGCGTCAACGCACAGACGGCGGCGCCCAGCAGCAGGCCAATCAGCGTGCGACGGTGGTGCAGGCTGCGGTCCAGCAGCAAATACAGCAACAGGCCGGCCAACGGCATGACCGCCACATACTTCACCAGAATCGACAGGCCTGCGAAAAAGCCCGCGCCCGCCCAATACAGCAAGCTGTCGCGCCGCGTCGCCAGGAAGAAAGCCAGGGTCGCCGCCGCCTGGAACGGCAGCAACGCCGTATTGTGGTTGTAACTGTCGGCGCCCGCGTTGTGGTACAGGACCAAGGACGTCAGCAGCACCGACAACGCGGCCTGCGCCGGCGGCAGGAACTCGCGCGCCAGGCGCCAACTCAGCGCCAGCGCGATCACGATGGCCGCCTGCGCCATCATCAGCGGCAGCGCCACCGAAGGATCGGTAAACCGCAACACGCCGTTCATGATCCACGACGGCAGCGGCGGATGCTTCCAGTAGCCGCCTTCGATGGCGGCGCCCCACACCAGCTGCTCAGCCGAATCCAGCTCGGTCGAACTATATGCCAGCCCTGCCGCCACGCCCCAGATCAGGATCTGCGCCAGTCCGAGCACGATCAGCAGATTGGAAAGACGACGGCCGGAAGGCAGCGCTGCGGCGGGAAGAAACATTGATTGCATATTGATTAAGCATGGGTAGAGTCGCATGTATCGTAATGTATCAATCGCGCCGAGGCCAGAAAAATAGGCGCCGCGGCGCCTTTTCTTCATCGACCGTTAAGTCAAGACCACGATGACACGGACTTGCAAATGAGTTAAAGTTTCAATAAATATCTTCAATATTTGGCAATATCAACATGCTTCCCACCCTGCTCCGCACGCAAAGACTGGTTCTGCGCGAACCGCGTCCCGAGGACGCCGCTTTGATTTTTGAGGCCTATACCCAGGATATGGACGTAGCGCGCTATATGGTCTGGCGGCCGCATAAAACGCTGCGTCAAACTAAAAATTTCATCGAAGGCTGCATCAACCGGTGGGAGAGCAATCAAAGCCGCCCATATATCCTGGCGCTGGCGGAGCGTGAAGACGTCCCGATTGGCATGCTGGATGCGCTGGTTTTCTCGCATACAGTGGACATCGGCTATGTATTGGGCCGCCAATATTGGGGCGCGGGCCTGATGCCCGAGGCCATTGTGGCTTTCTGCGATGCCGCCCTCGCCCTGCCGGACTACTTCCGCATCCAGGCCACCTGCGATACCGAAAATCTTCCGTCGGCACGCACGCTGGAAAAATCCGGCTTCAAGCGTGAAGGCCGGTTGGAACGCTATATCGTCCACCCCAACCTCGGTCACGAACCACGAGCATCGTTCATGTATTCGCGATGCAAATGAGCTAGGAATTGATCTATTTACACTCTTGCATTAGTTCAAAGCTGGTCGTCTGCCACCAGTGGCGAGGCCGGAGACTGCTTGCGCCTACGGCCCGTCACCGTTATTTCCAGCCATTGGCGAGCACGCCATTCATCACTGCTAGGTGAACATCGACTATGGCTTGGTGATATTCAGCAAGTCTATCCTTGGTCATAGGTACGGTTTTGCCAATCCATTCGGACAAATGAGGCGCTCGCTTAACATCGTTAGTCCCGAGCCGTCCATACCGATGGACAATAACATTACGTACCATGGAAGCCTCGTTATATTTGGCTGCAACTTCAGGCTCTACTTTCAAAGTGACGCCCAACCATCCAAATAAAACAGCAAGTCTTGCAGAGATGTCCCAGCCCCCATCCGCAGTTTTCTCTTTCGCTTTTTGGTCTAGTTTCTGCGCTATCTCAAGACATTTTTCGTTCACCCATGGCCAATCTTTCATGTCATATCGTCCAACGGAAAATTTTGAAGCAGCTACGTTGGCAGCGTCCTTAATGGTTTCAAGAATAGCTGCTATGACATTCTCGGTACCAGCTTCTTGAGCGGACCATTCACTTAGAAAGGTGAGCGTGTGAATTTGATGATAACTCTCGCTACGAATCTCTTTCGCCCATCGTATGGTATCGTCAGCTTGCGCAATAAGGCGAGCTAAGATTTCTTGGTCGGTGTTCCACTTAGCACCTTCCTGAGCGATAAGCAGCTTATGAAGGTGACCGAGCCCTTCTGTCATCTGGATACAGTCCGCGATGTAACCCGGAAGAAAACGGTCCCCGATGAGAAGAGAGCCAGTCTCGTGAATGCAATAAAGTATTTTGGCACTTTCAGGAGTTGCGATTTTCGGTCGTTGCAACTGAACCATTAACTACTCCTTTAAAGCAAACAATTTCTTCACAGATTTCCTTATTTATTACAGATACATCCGGCGGCTATTGGCCGATAGTACGCGTTCGTGCAAGCGACGTCACCGCGAACAGGAGCCCCACGACCACCAAAGTACGAAACCTACGATAGTTTCGACCACAGTCAGAAACTACGCGCTTCCAAACATTTTGGCAACACAAGCATCGCACCCCTTGAGTGCAACCAACACGCCAAGAAATCCAAGAGTCACGATTGGTAGTGAGAGGAAGGGAAAGAATTTATATTCTTCCTGTCCGAATAGCATCCAGGTTACAAATGCCGCCCCCCCTCCCATTACAAGAGAGCAGATGAACAGCGCGGGCCGTTTCCATTTCGCTTCACGCAGCGCCCCCCAAAACGCAATAAGATCCACAACCCTGCAGTAATTGCACCACTTAGTCATTTCCGCTGCCGCTCCAATGTTTTTTCGCGAAAAGATCGCTATCCGTACCCAGCGTCAGCTCTTGGCCGATTTTGTCTTCGCTATGCTTGAACGTCAAGGCGCTTGATTTCAAAGTCAACGTAGCCATCACCAAGTACATTACTAAGTTCGATTAAAAACCCGTTAACCTCAATAAGCCCTTCGGCCTCATCGACGACGCGGCCCCGGCCTTTATATGAATACGGTCCGGTGCGCTCTATCCATTCGGAGGATAGCGCCTCTATTTCCTCGGCTGGCCAATCGTGAAAATAAGCGGCACTTGCACTTCCCTCCAAGGTGGAAAAGCGGTTCTCAACCTCATCTCCAACGCGCAGCCCACAAGGCCAACAGAAGGCCACGACTTGTCCTTTGCCACTGTCCAGCGTGACAGACGCACTCTCATCTTCGGGTGCGTATGCGGTGGTCAAGAAATTTCGGACACAACAATAGGTTCACGCACTGCCATTTTCCGTTCATAGACGGCGGGCGACAGATTGCCCAATGCTGAATT
>NZ_JACHXD010000013.1 GCF_014191875.1 Pseudoduganella violacea | reverse complement strand
TGCGCAAGCTGCTCGTCACCATGAACGCCATGCTGCGCAATCACACTATGTGGTCAGCAACTGACATGCCTTAATCAAGACAGTTGCTGACCCCATGGTGGACACGGGCTCGACTGTGGCTTACTTCAGGGTGCGTTCGAAGAGCTGGTAGATGCGGCGGTATTGGTCGTACCAGCTTTCGGGTTGCACAAACGCGTGGCGTTCGAGCGGGTAACTGGCCAGTTCCCAGTGGTCTTTCTTGAGCTCGATCAGGCGCTGGGCGATGCGCACGGAATCCTGGTAGAACACATTGTCGTCCACCATGCCGTGCGAAATCAGCAGGTGGCCGCGCAGGTTTTCGGCGTATTCGATCGGCGAGGATTTTTTGTAGGCTTCGGGGTCGAGTTCGGGCGTGTTCAGGATGTTGGCCGTGTATTCGTGGTTGTAGGTGGTCCAGTCGGTCACGGGACGCAACGCTGCGCCGGCTTTGAACAGGCCGGGTTCGCGCATCAGCGCCATGAAGGTCATGAAGCCGCCGTAGCTGCCGCCGTAGATGCCGACTTTATCCAGGTCGCCCTGGTGGTTGGCGGCCAGCCATTTGGCGCCGTCCACATAGTCGTCCAGTTCGGGATGGCCCATCTGGCGGTAGATGGCGGTGCGCCAGTCGCGGCCATAGCCTTGCGAGGCGCGGTAGTCCATATCGAGCACGATGTAGCCGCGTTCCACCAGCATATTGTGGAACATCTGCTCGCGGAAGTAGTTCGGGTAGCGTTTGCTGACGTTCTGCAGATACCCCGCGCCATGCACGAACATCACGACCGGATACTTCTTGCCCGCTTCCAGCTTGGCCGGACGATACAGCTTGGCCCAGATCGGCGCCGCGCCGTGGGTGGACGGTACGGCCACGAATTGCGGCTGTATCCATTCGCGCGCCCTGAAGGCTTCGGTGCGGGTGTCGGTCAGCTTGGTGACGGCGCCGCCGCTGGTTTGCACGGTGGCCAGCTGCGCCGGCATATAGCTCGACGAGTAATGCACCAGCAGCTTGTGCTGGTCCGGCGACAGGGCGAAGCGTTCCACACCGCCGCCCATATGGGTGACTTCGCGCACTTCGCCGCCTTTGGCCGGCGCGGCGCACACTTCATAATCGCCCGGCGTTTTGCGGTTGCACATCATATAGGCCAGGCTGCCGTCGGCATTCCACTGCACGCGCGTGGCTTCCCAGTTGCCGCTGGTGAGGGCGCGCTGCTTGCCGTCCGCGCCCAGGGTGTAGAGGTGGGAGTAGCCGCTTTCTTCGGACAGGAACCACAGCGTGCTGTTGTCGGGCAGCCAGCCGAATTCGCTGTAGCTGCTGTTGACCCATGCCATATCGCTGACGCGGTGCAGCGGCTTGGCGCTGGCGTTAGCCAGGTCGATGCCGGCGATCCAGCGGTCCTTGTTGTCCACGGCACGCAGCATGACGGCGACCTGGCTGCCATTGCCGCTCCAGGCCATGCTGTCGCCTTCGTCGTCCAGGCGCACGGCGCGCTGGCCTTTTTGCGCGGGCAGCTTTTGCGTTTCGCGCAGCGCGGCCAGCGGGTCGGTGTCGATGCCGGGCAGCTTGTCGAGCGTGACATCGCTGACCTTGCGCGTGCTCAGCTCCACCAGTTTCAAGGTTTGCGCCTGCGGCATATTGCGCCCGACGCGGGTGCGCTGGTCGTCGAATTCTTCGTAGCCCGATTCGGTCACATAGCGCGGCATCTTGCCGATGCGGCCATTCTCGCTGCCCTTGGGCGACACGGCCAGCACCAGCCAGCGGCCGTCCGGCGACAGCGCGCTGGCGTCGATCTTGATCTTCTCGCCCAGGTAGATGGGGGCGGGCGCGCGCGTGGCGTCGGCCTGGCGTTCGGCTTCGCCGCGTTCGCGCAGGGCGTCGCGCTCGTCCTTTTGGCGCTTGAGGGTGGAGATCAGGCGCAGTTGCATGGCGCGCAGATAATCCTCGTCCGGCGCGACAGCCGGGTTTTTCTCGGCGCGCGGCAGGGCCAGCGGCGAGACCAGGCGCTCGGCGCGGTTCCAGCTGAACCAGTCGTGGCCGACGCGGAATTGCACGCTGCGGCCATCGGCCGCGTATTGCGGCGCGGCGGCGGCCGTGGTATTGCGGCTGATCTGGGTCAGCACGCCGGTTTTCATGTCGCGCTCGAACAGGTCGCCGTGGCGCAGCAGGATGGCGCGGCTGCGGTCGCGGTTGTAGATCACCGTGCCGATATCCTGGTTGGCCAGTTCGGCGTCGCCGATCAGGCGCGGCTTGGCGCCGGCCTGGTAGGTGTCGCGCAGCGGCGAACCGGGGCGCTTTTGCTTATAGAAGATCTGCTTGCCGTCCCAGCTCCACCATGCCGCTTCCACGGGCGGGCCGATCCAGTCCGGATGGCTCATGGCCTGGTCGAGGGTGATGGGGGTGTAGGCATGGACCGGCGCCGCGAGGGCGGCGGCCAGCAAGGGGAGGGCCAGTATGCGCATTGCTGAGTGTCTCGAATAAGGGTAGGGTGGTCCGCCAAAATGCGAGCAGGCATTCTAGCGTAAGTTGCAGCATGAAAACTGCTGATGCTTGGTTGTCTATGCTTGTGAACCTGCCGTCAGCAAGCTTGGCGATTCTTGCGTATGATTGCCAAATCAATAAATTTCCATTTCGCAACAATGACCGTTCTGACTGATGACCAGCGCCATCCCGGCGCTGGCGTGCTGCTGACCTTGTGCTGCGCGCTGACCTTTACGGCCCAGCTTGGCACCTCGCTCTTTCTGCCGTCCTTGCCGGTGCTGGCCGACGAGCATGGTTTGAGCGCGGGCAGTTCCGGCCTGATCGTGGTGATGCTGGCGCTCGGAGCGGCGCTGCCGCTGCCCTTTTTCGGCGCGGCGGCCGACCGCTATGGCCGCAAGCGCCTGCTGATCGGCTCGCTGCTGCTGTTCATCGCCGCCAGCCTGCTGCTGACGGTGGCGGCGCAGGGCGAGCTGTTTTTGCTGATGCGCTTTTTGCAGGGCGTGGGCGCGGGCGGCGCCGCCGTCACCAGCCGCATCCTGATCCGCGACGTGTCGGACAGCCGGGTGCTGGCCAAGAATCTGTCGTACCTCTCCTTCGCCTTCATCTTTTCGCTGGGCAGCGGACAGTTCGTGGGCGGCCTGATCCAGCAGCATTTCAGCTGGCGCGTGACGGCGTATCTGCTGTGTCTGGTCGGCGTCGCTTTGCTGGTCCTGGCGCTGAGCCTGCGCTTTCCTCCCGAACCGCCGCGCTCCACCGGCTCGGCCTTTGGCGATTATCCTGCGCTGCTGAGCAATAGTCGCTTTCTGCGGCCCTTGCTGGTGGGCGCGCTCGGCTATGGCGCGCTGCTGCTGATGCAGCAGTCGGCGCCGTATCTGTTCCAGAAGCAGCTTGGATTGAGTCCGGCGCAGTACGGCAATCTGGGCGTGGCAATCAGCTTGGCGTATCTGGCGGGCGCGCTGCTGGTCAACCGCATCAGCGTGCGTGCCGGCGCGCGGCGGCTCATGCTGATGGGACTGGCGGTGATGTTGGGCGCTTCCTGCTTGTTGCTGTTCTTGAGCCGCGACAGTCTGCTGCATCCGGGCTTGCTGTTGGTACTGGGCTTGTTTGTGCTGGCCTATTGCGCGGTGTCGTTCGGCCAGGCGCTGATCTTCCCCAACAGCATGGCGAGCGCCCTGGCTTCGGCCAGCCGTGGCAGTGGACAGGCGACCGCCTTGTGCGCCTTCCTGCAGCAGATCGTTGGCGCCGGCATTGCCTTCCTGCCAGCCCTGCTGAGCCACCACATCAGCCTGGTTGCCGGCGCGGTGCTGCTGCTGTCCATTGGCGGGGTGCTGCTGGTGGGACCGGCGCGTCAGCAAAGTTGACAGCGGCGCACCGCCGGCCCGGCGGCGCATAGTGGCATCCAGCGCGGCACGATAAATGCTCGATGGCGGTATCCCCGTTTCGGCGGGGATCACTCATCCCTCGCATTTTTCGTAAAGGACTTGCCATGCGCTACGCTAAGCTATGGCGCCATTGCGCCCGCTGCCTGCCGGCCTTGTTCGTGCTGTTGCTGACCTTCAGCATCGCGCCGCCCGGCCAGGCTTTCTGTCCCAAGAATGGCCTGCTGTGTTTTGTGACGGCCACTTCCTCGGGCAGCCTGACCCACCAGGACATCACCCAGCGCGGCATCGAGACGCTGGACAAGACCTACTTCGGCGTGCCGAAGCTGACCAAGTCCATGCAGAAGGCGTTGGACGAAATCATCGAAGCCAATGCCAAGGTCGATGACGACCAGGTCACCTCGGCCAAGCACTTCGACGGCGAAAACGCCGTAGGCGCCCAGTTGCGCCTTGCCACGCTCAAGCAAAACGTGATCGACGCGCTCAACGCGACGCCGATGAACACGGCCGGCGCGCGCCAGAACCTGGGCAGCGCCCTGCACACCATCCAGGACTTCTACTCGCATAGCAATTGGGTCGAACTGGGCAACACCGGTGCCAATCCCGGCGTGGGCCGCCCCGGTCCCCTGGCCTTTGCCGGGCCGGGCGTAACCGCCTGTTCGGGCTTCACCAATACCGGCCTGACCTGCGCCAACTCTTCCAACCTCGCCACCTCGCTGCTCACCAGCGGCTATTACGGCGGCGAGGACCGCGTCAAGCCGGGCGCCTTCAAATGCAGCCATGGCGGGCCGCTGGATAAAAGCTCGCCGTCCAGCGACATCCTCGGCTACTTCCGCGAAGGCATCAACAAGGACACGCGCTACTGCGACATCTCGCCGCACAGCACCTTCCACAATGCCGCCGCCACGGCCGCCATCGCCGGCACGCAGCAATTCGTGGAGGACATCAAGGCCGTCATCACCTTCACCCAGCTCAAGGCCTTGCTTGGCGCCGGTCCCACGCTGGCCTTCGCCATCGATACCACGGGCAGCATGGGCGGCATCATCGCCGGCGTGCGCGCCTCGGCCACGGCCATCGTCAACTCGCGCCTGGATACGGATGAAGAGCCGCTGCAGTATGTGCTGGCCCCTTTCAACGATCCGTTTACGGGACCGAATGTCTCCACCAGCGACGCCACCTCGTTCAAGAACTCGATCGCAGGTTTGTTCGCCAGCGGCGGCGGCGATTGCCCGGAGCTGGCCTTCTCGGGCATCTATAACGGCCTGTCCCTGTCCAACCCCAGCGGCAGCCTGTTCATGTATACCGATGCTTCGGCCAAAGATCCGGCACTGGCGGGCGCGGTGATCGGTCTGGCCAAGGCCAAGGAAATCAAGCTCTACGCCATCCTGTTCGGCAGCTGTTCGCCCCTGGAACCGGGCTATCTGCAGGCCGCCACGGAAACCGGCGGCCAGGCCTTCTTCCTGTCCGGCGGCGAAGCGGAAAGCGTGACGCAGCTGGCCGACCTGGTGGGCCGCAACAATGCCGTGCAGTTGCTGTCGGTTGTCGATGCCTTTGCCACGCCGCGCGCCTACGATCTACCGGTGGACAGCAGCATGACCCAGTTGACGGTATCTGTCAGCGCCACCAATTTCGTCACGCCCGGCGTGACCTTGACGCGGCCCGACGGCACGGTGGTCACGCCCGCCATGGCCGATACCTATATGACCCTGACCGGCGGCGTCATCATCTCCGTCAAGGCGCCGGCGCGCGGGCTGTGGAAGCTGAGCGTTCAGGATTCCACCGGACCGACCTATGTGAATGTCAGCGGCACCAGCGACTTGAGTTTCACCTCCTTCCGCCTGGCGCGCTTTGCCGGACAGCCGCCGCACCAGGGCTTGTTCGCGATCGACGGCGAACCCTTGCCGGGACAGTCGCTGTATGCGCTGGCGGCGCTGACGCCGGGCGCCAGCACCGCCCAGTTCAAGCTTCGGCGCAAGGACTTTTCCGCCATCTCCGACCTGCCGCTGAACCAGGATGAAACCGATAGCGGCAAGTACTTCGGCCCGATGACCGTTCCGGCCGAATCCTTCCTGGCCTATGTGACAGGCACCGATAGCGGCGGCAATGCCTACCAGCGTGTGGTGAGCCTGATGCTGTCGCCGCAGACCGTGTCGATCACCGCGCCTGCGCCGCAGGATTTGCGCGCCGGCGTCAGCACCAGCTTCATTTACCAGGTACGCAATGCCGGTCCTTCCGACACCTTCACGCTGGCGGCAGCCGACGACCTGCACTTCATCACCTCGGTCAGCCCAGGCGCGGTGACGCTGGGCACGGGCGAGTCGGCCAATGTGGTGGTGCAGCTTACGCCTCCCGCCGGCACCAGCGCGGGCAGCGCCGATACCGTCACCGCCACCGTACAAAGCGCCAGCAATGCGCTGCTGCGCAACAGCGCCTCGCTCACCAGCTTTGTGACTGGCGCGCTGGAGACGCCGGGACGGCCGGACTTCGTCGCCACCATCGTCGGACAGGAAGCAGTGGTGCCGGGCGTGACCAGCATCGATGTGCGGCTGACCAATAGCGGCGTCGGCACGGCCCGTTCCATGAGCCTGAACTCGCTGCAACTGCGCACGCTGGCGGGCACCGGCACCGCCACCATCAATACCGCGCTTTCGCCCAGTCTGCCCTTTGTAACGCCGAATATCGATGTCGGCAGTTTTATCACCGTGCGCCTGACAATCAATACGCCGGCCGGCCTGCAGCGCTTCAGCATCACCGAGAACGGCACTGTGTCCGACACCGAGGGCCGCAGCTACAGCTTCTCGCAGGCGCAAGCTGTGATTCCCTGAATAGGAGAACATCATGAAAGCGAAACGATTCTGCGCCATGCTGGGACTGGCGGCGGCCCTGCTGTCGCCCGGCCTTGCTGCGGCGCTTCCCTTTACCTTCACCTTCGGCACCTTGCCGTCCAGCGGGATGGTGAGCGGCCAGCCGGGGCAACTGGTGGGTTGGGGCTATAGCCTGAGCAATACGGACAGCGTCAACTGGTTCGTGCCGACTTTGCTGAGCGCTTCGTCCAGTTCCCTTGGAACGCTGGATGCCAGCTACTTCGACTTCCCCATCCTGGCGCCGGGCATCAGCGCGTCCCAGGCTTTTGATGATGTGCTGGTGCGTGGGCTGTACGGCCTGCATCTGTTCAATACCGCACTGCCGGGGCAGAGCGAGAGCGGCAACTTCGCGCTGTCCGGCGAATGGTGGAGTGGCGATCCGCTGGCGGGCGGCGTCTTCCTGCAAACCAGCGATCAGCTGCTCAGCCCATTCACGGTGCAGATCGTGCCGGGCGCTGTGCCTGTGCCAGGCAGTCTGGCCCTGCTGGCGCCGGGGCTGATGCTGTTATGGCGGGGATGGTCTAAGCGCCGCGGCAAGAAAGGCTTCCAGGTCGGCGCCAGCCTGGCTTGACGGCGCGATGGGCTGGATCTCATGATAGTAACCGGGACCAGTCCGGCCCAGCAGATGAAACTTCCGGCCATAATGCGCCGTGGGGTGGGCTTGCGCAACGCTCAAGGCACTACCCATCCCGCGCTGTTCCAGATGCACGATGAACAGCGTCGTGTATTCGACGCCGTCCTGATGCCAGAAGTAGTCCACGTCGGGCGTGATCAGCACATCGTGGGCGCGCCGCGCCGCAGGTAGACGCAGCCAGGACTCGATACCCACGTTCGCTGGCTCGCCAGGCTGCGGCAACAGATCCGCATCCGCCGGGAAGAGGGGGGCGCCATACGCCAGCGCCAACCGGTAACGGCGCCGCTGCGGCGATTGTGGCGGCAGTTCCGCAATAGCGCGCAGGATGGCCGCTTGCGCGGCAGCGGGCGGCTGTGCCAGCGCCACCTCGTCGGCATGGACGGGCAGCATGCAAGCCAAAAACAGCGTGATAAGAACGGAAAACCGCATGGCGTTCTGCCAAAGTTGGAAAACAGGTTTATGCTAGCGCACTTGAGAAGATTAACGGAGGGGTTGTGGCAGCATCGGATTTGGACAAAGAACGCGCGCAGCAGTTGCACGCGGAGGCAATGCAACTCGATAGCGAGGGCAAGTGCCAGGAGGCGCTTGATAAATACGCCGAAGCCATCGCCCTGCATCCGGAAAAGTCCGAAAGCCACTACAACTCGGGCCTGATCCTCAAATATGCGGGCGACTGGGAGAAGTCCTTCGCTTTCAATAAGACCGCCCATGACCTAGCGCCCGGCGACGAGGCCGCGCGCTGGAACCTGGGCATTGCCGCCACCGCCCTGCGCGACTGGCGCACCGCGCGCCGCATGTGGAGCGGCGTTGGCCTGCAGCTCGACATCGAGCTGGACGAGCCGATTGAATTGAATATGGGCCTGACTCCCGTGCGCCTGAATCCCGATGAAGGCGCGGAGGTGGTGTGGGCGCGCCGCATCGATCCGGTCCGCGCGCGCATCGAAAGCATTCCGTTGCCGGAATCGGGCTATTGCCATGGCGATATCGTCCTGCACGACGGCGCCGCAGTCGGCTACCGCATGAACGGGGACAAGAAATGCCCGGTCTTCAATGTGCTGGAGCTGTTCGAGCAATCCGCCTTCAGCACTTTCAGTCTGACGATAGACGCCACCAGCCAGGAAAGCGCGGCGGAGCTGTTGCAGCTGCTGTCCGGCGAGGATATGCATGCCGAGGACTGGAGTGAAAATATACGCACCTTGTGCAAGGCGTGCAGCGAGGGCGAGCCGCATGAGGAACATGACCACGACGCGGAAGACGACGGCACATGGAAGCCGCAGCGCAGCTTCGGCGTGGCCGCGCTGTCGCTGGAAGCCGTGCAGCAGGCTAGTGCCGCCTGGACCGGCGGCACGATCAGCGAAATCGAGTGCACCTTGTCCGCCGAAGGCGACGAGGATGACGAGTAAGCCCTAGCCATGTGCGTCAACTACATCACCATCCCCCGCCAAGTCTGCTTCGACTGGTTCCGCACGCCGATCGAAGCAGGGGAGGACTGGCGCGAGGAAATCTATCAGGATTACCAGGCGCCCTTCATCATCCATAACGAGCGCGGCGAGCGCCAAGGCTTGCTGGGCAACTACGGTTTCGTCCCCAAGCGTCATATGCCGCCTGGCCGCAGCATGACCACCATGAACGCCCGCAGCGAAACCGTGGGCGAGCTGTGGACCTACAAGCGCGCCTGGGCCGAATCGAAACTCTGCCTGGTGCCGGCCATGGCCATCTTCGAGCCGAACTGGGAGCAGCAGAAGCACGAACGCTGGGCTATCGGTATGGCCGACAAGTCGCCCTATGCGGTAGCCGGCATCTGGCGCTCATGGGACGAGGCGGACGGCGGCAAAAGCCACGCCTTCACCCAGCTCACCGTCAACGCCGATGAGCATGGCATGATGCGCCGCTTCCACCGTCCAGACGATGAGAAGCGCTCGGTCGTCATCATCCGTCCCGAGGATTACGATGATTGGCTGGGCTGCAAGAATCCAGAAATGGCGCGCGCCTTCCTGCAGCTTTATCCGGCCGAACTGCTGCACGCCTACGCCGCGGCCCGGCAAACCATCGTGAAGATGGACGCGCCAGCGGCGCCGCCGGCGCAAGGCTCGCTGTTCTAAGGCGCTTAACTGGCCCCGACCGCGTAGCTCAGGCAGACCAGGTTGGCGCCCGCCGGCCGGCTGTCGAGCAGCGTCAGGGCATGCCGCTCGCGCACGCCGCTGAACAGCGCCTTGCCTGCGCCGAGAATGACGGGGCGGACGACGAGTCGCAGCTCATCGACCAAATCCCGGTTCATCAAGCTCGCCACCAGGCAGGCGCCGCCGACGGCATGCATGTCCTTGCCCGGCAATTGTTTCAGCATGTGGATGTCGGCGATATCGCGCACGATGCGTGTATTGCTCCACGCCGCCCGCTCCAGAGTTTTCGACAAGACGATATGCGGCGTGCGCGCGGCGAAACGCGCATACTCGGCTTCCCCCGCTCCCGCCGCATTGTCCTCGTTGGCCAGAATCGCGCTCCAGTACTGCTCATAGCCGGGATACATGCCGCCACCGAGAATGCAGGTATCGATTTGCGGCATCAGCCCGAAGCTGTCGTCCCAGGTATCGATCCAATCCAGCTCCCCATCCACTCCCTCAATGAAACCATCGAGCGAGACCTGTAGTGCCGCGATGATCTTCCTCATGATCCTTCTCCGGTTGTTGACGACTCTTTGAATAGACGGATCAGCCAGGAGCGGATCGACACCAGCCCCGGATTTTTTTGGAGCGCTAAACGGCTTGAACCGAACAGTATATGGCCGGCATTGTGTATTATGGAAAACACAATAGAAGCGCGTCATCGTCATCGGCTTGGGCGCGCGGTTCCGCAACCGTATGCCCAGAGAAAATCATGAAAGAAAACCAGAAACAAGCGGCGTCCCCGGTTGGCCTGACGCTGGCCGGCGAAATCAATCAATTGCTGGAAAACGCCTTCCGCGCCTGCGGCCTGCCGACCAGCCATGCGCGCGCGGCCCGGGCTAGCCGGCCCGAATGGGGCGAGCTGCAATGCAATGGCGCTTTGCCGCTCGCCAAAAGCTTGGGCCGTCCGCCGCGCGAGATCGCGGCGGCGGTGGCGGAACAGCTGCGCGCCGGCGGCGGCTTCGATGTAGTCGAAGTGGCCGGCGCCGGCTTCGTCAATCTGAAGCTGTCGGCCGCGCTGCTGGCGCGCCACGCCCAGGCCCAGCTGGACGACCCGGCCTGCGGCATCGTGCAGGAGACGCGGCAGCGCATCATGCTCGACTACGGCGGACCGAATGTGGCCAAGCCGCTGCATGTGGGCCACCTGCGCTCGCTGGTGATCGGCGAGAGCCTGCGCCGCATCCTGCGCGCCCAGGGCCACGATACCGTCTCCGACGTGCACCTGGGCGACTGGGGACTGCAGATGGGCATGCTGATCGCCCAGATCCGCCGCGATTTCCCATCGCTGTCCTGCTTCGCGCCGCAGCCGGAATTGGCTGCCGCCAGCCTGGATGAGGCCAGCCTGGGCTTCGGCATGCAGGACTTGCAGCGCCTGTATCCGTTGGCGGCGGCGGCCTGCAAGGACGATCCGGCGCGGATGGCCGAGGCGCGTGAGTTGACGGCGGCCCTGCAGGCCGGCCACTCCGGCTATATCGCGCTGTGGCGGGCCATTCGCGCCATTTCCCTGCAGGTGCAGCAGCAGGACTTTGCCGCGCTCGACGTGCATTTTGACCTGCTGCTGGGCGAAAGCGATGTGCAAGCCCTGATCCCGCCCATGCTGAGCGAGCTGCGCGAGCGTGGCATCGGCATTGAAAGCGAGGGCGCGCTGGTGGTGCAAGTGGCCGAGGAGAACGACGCCCACCCGATGCCGCCGCTGCTGCTGGCCAAGTCGGATGGCGCCGCCCTGTATGCCACGACGGACCTGGCGACGATCCTGAGCCGCGTGCGCGACAGCGACGTGGCGCCGGCGCGCATCATCTACGTGGTCGACCAGCGCCAGGCCCTGCACTTCGAGCAAGTGTTCCGCGCCGCACGGCGGGCCGGTTACGCGCCAGGCGTGGAGCTGGTGCATGCCGGCTTCGGCACCGTGAATGGCGTCGACGGCAAGCCATACAAGACGCGCCAGGGCGGCGTGGCGCAATTGGCCGATCTGCTAAACGGCGCCATCGACAAGGCGCGCGAGCGGCTCGGCGCGTTGGCCGCCGACGCGGCGGAGCAGGGCGCTGGCGTGGACCAGGCGGTGCAGGCGGAGACGCTGGCGCGTCTGGTCGGCATCGCCGCCGTCAAGTTCGCCGACCTGTCGAGCTACCGCATCTCCGGCTACATTTTCGATCCGGAGCGCATGGTGTCCTTCGAAGGCAAGACCGGGCCGTATGTGCAATATGCCTGCGTGCGCATCGGCTCCATCCTGGCGCGCGCCGCCGCGCAGCAGTTGCAGCCGGGACCGATCGAGGTCGCGGCCGAAGCCGAACGCGCGCTGGTGTTCGAATGCGCGCGCTTCCCCGAAGTAGTGGCGTCGGCGGCGACGAATCTGGCGCCGAACGAGATTGCCGACTATGTGTTCAATCTGGCCCAGACCTTCAGCCGCTTTTACCTCGATTGCCCGGTATTGGCCGCCGAAAGCGCGGAGCGGTGCGCCTCGCGGCTGGCGATCAGCACACTGGCGCGGCGAGTGCTGGAACGCGGTTTATACCTGTTAGGCATTGCAGTTCCTGAGAAGATGTAGTTGTTTGACAAAATTTTTGATGGCGATGGGATCAGTGTGCCATCAAAAGCTAATAATAATTATTTTTTTGATACATTTGAATAGATTTTATCCAAATTATGCTATTTACAATAAGGATTCAAGCAACAGTCACCTAGCGGCAGCGCCGCCACGCCTAGGTAAAACGGCGGTGCTGTCTTCTTAAAAGAGCAAAATTGATAGGAGACATTTACCTATGGCCAAGTCCATACCCTCCGATGCTTCATGTAGTTCAGTAGCGGAAACGGAACACACCTACGCCTACCAACGCCAGCTCAGCCCATGCGAAGCGCAAGTCTGCCATTGGCTGCTGGCTGGCAAAAGCCTGCCGGAAGTGGCCATCATTTTAGGAAAGGGAACTGCCACCGTTAAAGAGCAGACCTTGTCTATCTACCGCAAGCTGGGCGTGGCCTCGCGTCCGCAATTGTTCGCAAAATATATATCCGATATGGAGAAAAGCCTCCTGCCAGTCAACTATCGTGTGCCCAAGGCCGAGCAGCGCGTAGGCGGCTAATTCCAAACCGTGGGCAAGTCCAGCCTATCATTTCGGCAGTTTAGTAGCATATTCGTGATGTTTTTACGCGATATTAATGCTGCTATTCTGCTCAAATGAGCAAAATTTGCACAATCCAGATTTTCATCGAGGACCGCTGGCGTGACGCGGCGGCGGTCGACCTCACCGGCGATCAGGCGCGAGGAATCGCTGCGGCTACGTATCTGGCCTATTCGCCGGGCTACGCCCTCGAATATTACGAACGAAACGATGCGGCCGCGTTGTCGGCATACATGCCGGTGAGCATTGTTGGCCAGCCTCTCGATACTTGGCCTCCGTTTCTCGCCGATCTATTACCCCAAGGTTATGGTCGAATGGCCCAAGATTTTGCTTACCCGCGCTCACGACGGATTGTTCTATCTCGATCACACGCTGAAGGACGAAGACGCTGCCGAGCACTTCCTCGTTAGTTTGGGCGGGGGGCCGACCCGCGCCTGGCGGAAATTTTGCGCCTGGAAGAACCCTATATGAACCTTGCCCGACATCTGGGCTTAAGTGTCTATAAGCCGTTGCATCTTGCCGGCCGGGCGCTGTTCATTCCACGTTTTGACCGGGAAGTTAAGGATGGCCAGGTGATTCGCTACGGCCAGGAGAGCGCTGCTTCATTCTGTGGGCTGACGGGATTCGGCAGCGCACCTACGCATAACGAGATGTGCCGCAGGCTTGCGCAGGTAGCCACCGATCCTGTCGCCGAGTTGGCTGAGTATGTACGGCGCGACATGGCCAATGTCGCGTTGGGGAATAAGGACAACCATGGCCGCAACACGGCTGTCCAGCGGCGCCCGGATGGCACCATAGGCCTGACACCCTTGTTCGACTTTGCGCCCATGTGGCTGCACCCGGATGGAATTGCGCGCAAGATGCGCTGGGACCGGGACGATGGCGGCTCCCCTGACTGGAGTAGCGCGATTACTCAAGCGGCGAAAGCGGGACAGGTCGACCGCGATCTTCTCGTTGCGCGCATCCGGCCTATGGCTGCGCCGCTGGCCGACGTCTATACGGCAGCTATTGGTATGGGCATCGATGAACAGCAATACCTGAAGCCGATTGCGCACGCGCTTGACCGGGTCAGGGCGCAAGTGGAGAGGCTCTAATGGACAAGCGTTTCAAGCCTTTGACGCCAGCGGAAGAACTCCAAGCGCGGCGTAGCCTGTCGGAAGAACTGGAAGCCAGTCCCGGGCTCGCCATTCACGTCGTCGTCAAAAAAATCCGCAGCACTCTACGCTTAACGATTGCGGAATACGCGCGCCTGTGCGGCGTGTCGGCGCGTGCGTTGGCCGATATCGAACGCGGCGACGCCAGCCCGACGTTGGTCACGGTGGAAAAGCTGTTAAAGCCGATGGGACTGCGGGTGGGAGTGGTAGCCGCCAGAAAAACAGGAGCATGAGCGCTTGGGTGGTCGTTCGCAATGCGACTGGTAAGCGCTAGTTCATCTATCGAAGTACGGGGCGAAGGCCTCTTGTAGTTCTGCTGGCAGTGATTTGAAGGCGATACATAAGTAGCGTTTGCGAGAGGGCATGATTTTTTGAGCTTTTAGCTCTTCGGCCAAATCGGCCTTAAATCAGGCACAGTTTTTCCAAGCGCAGGAGCGTCAAATAGTCAGCGCCACGGATTTGCCACCGACCGACCTGCAAACAAAAACAGCGGGTTGCATAACCCGCTGTTTTGTAAGGAATTCTGTGGTCGGGGTGAGAGGATTCGAACCTCCGGCCTCTACGTCCCGAACGTAGCGCTCTACCGGGCTAAGCTACACCCCGACGGTGTGGACTTATTAAAGCAGAACTTTAGGTATTTATCAACTATATCAAATAGGAAGTTTGCGGCAGATCAAAACTTGCATCCCCCAACAGCTTTGCCTATTATCCTCGCCACAGAATAAGGGGAGTGCCATGACCATCACCATCTACCACAACAACGCCTGCAGCAACTCGCGCGGCGCCCTGGCCTTGATCCGCGCAGCGGGTGTCGAGCCGGAAATCATCGAATACCTGAAAACCCCGCCCACCCGTGCCGTCCTGGTCGACCTGATCGACCGTGCCGGCCTGACGGCGCGTGGCGCCATGCGCGACAAGGGCGAAATCTACGAACAGCTCGGCCTGGCCGACACCGCCCTGTCGGACGAGCAGTTGGTGGACGCCATGATGGCGCATCCGGAATTGATCAACCGTCCCTTCGTGGTGACGGAGAAGGGCGTGCGCCTGTGCCGTCCGCCCGAGATCGTGAAAGAGATCCTGTAAAAACAAACGGCGCCTGAGGCGCCGTTTTGCTGAGAGCTGAGCTGCTTAGTGCTTGCGGTCGACCGCGAAGCGCGCCAGTTGCAGCAGCGATTGTTTGTACTGGCTGTCCGGCAGGTCGGCGATGGCGTCGATGGCGCGCTGGGCGGCCACCTCGGCTTCGCGGCGCGTGTAATCGAGCGCGCCGCTGCTGGTGACTGCGGCCAGGATGGTGTCGAAGTGCTGCTCGTCGCCGTTCTCGATGCAGGAGCGCACCAGTTCGCGCTGTTCCGACGTGCCGTTTTCCATCAGATAGATCAGCGGCAGGGTCGGTTTGCCTTCGCGCAGGTCGTCGCCCACGTTCTTGCCGATTTCGGCGGCGTCGCCGGCATAGTCCAGCACATCGTCGATCAGCTGGAAGGCGGTGCCCAGCGAGCGGCCGTATTCGCCGGCGGCGGCGATTTGCGCGTCGTTCGCGCCGGCGACCAGGGCGCCCAGTTCGGCCGCCGCTTCGAACAGCTTGGCGGTCTTGGAGCGGATCACCTGCAGATAGCGTTCGCGGCTCACGTCCGGATCGTGCATATTCAGCAGCTGCAGCACTTCGCCCTCGGCGATCACATTGGTGGCGTCCGACAGGATCTGCATCACGCGCATATTATTCAGCGACACCATCATCTGGAAGGAGCGCGAGTACAGGAAGTCGCCCACCAGCACCGAGGCGGCATTGCCGAACAGCGCGTTGGCGGTCTGGCGGCCGCGCCGCATCGAGGACTCGTCCACCACGTCGTCGTGCAGCAGGGTCGCGGTGTGGATGAATTCCACGACCGCCGCCAGCTCGTGGTGCGCCACGCCCTGGTAGGCGTAGGCGTTGGCCACCAGCAGCACCAGGACCGGGCGGATGCGTTTGCCGCCGGCGCTGATGATGTACTCTGCGATCTGGTTGACCAGCGCGACTTCGGAGTGGAGGCGTTGGCGGATCACCGCGTTGACCGCGTCCATATCGGTGGCGATGGTGCTGGTGATGTTGTTCTGGGTGGAGGTTTGGGTAGCGGCGGACAAGGCGAACCTGCGTTGGACGAATATTAGGTGCCGCGATTATACGCCATGCGTTGCCGACATACCACGAGCGGCAGGCTTTGTGAATAGTTTTTGACGGAAAATCCGAAGCCATGTATAATCGTTGGTTCTCCCTTTTCCGCCCAGCTCTGCCGGGTGTTGAGACAGGGCGATTTTCTTAACATTTGATGAGGTTTCAAATCATGTACGCGGTCATAAAAACCGGTGGCAAACAGTACAAAGTTGTCGCTGGCGAAAAACTCAAAGTAGAACAGATACCTGCTGACATTGGTTCCGAACTCACCATCGATCAAGTTCTCGCCGTTGGCGCGGGCGACACCATCAAGTTTGGTGCCCCACTGGTTGAAGGTGCAAAGGTTCTGGTGAAAGTGGTTTCCCAAGGTCGTCACGACAAGGTGAAAATCTTCAAGATGCGTCGTCGTAAGCACTACCAAAAGCATCAAGGTCACCGTCAGAACTACACCGAAATCCAAATCGTTTCGATCAACGGCTAATAGCTGTTTGCCCGAATTTACAGCTATCTAAGGAGTAATTAAATGGCACACAAAAAAGGCGGCGGCACTACCCGCAACGGCCGCGACTCAGAATCAAAACGCCTGGGCGTTAAGGTTTACGGCGGCCAAAAGATCAATGCTGGCGGCATCATCATTCGTCAACGCGGCACCCCAGTGCGCGCTGGCGAAGGCGTAGGCACCGGTAAGGACCACACCCTGTTCGCTCTGGTGGACGGCGTTGTGAAGTTCGTGATCAAAGGCGCTGGCAACCACAAGTTTGTCACCGTCGTAGCAGCTGCTTAAGCGCAGGCTACCACGCACAGTAAGGCGCAAGCCTTCAATCGAAAGGCTCTGCCAGCGGTAGGGCCTTTTTAGTTTTATGGCGGCACATTATGAAGTTTATCGACGAAGCAAGAATTGAAGTCATCGCCGGCAACGGCGGCAATGGCTGCGCCTCTTTTTGCCGTGAAAAATTTAGACCCTTCGGCGGCCCGGACGGCGGCGACGGCGGCAAGGGCGGCACCATCTGGGCCGTAGCCGACCGCAACGTCAACACGCTGGTCGACTACCGCTTTTCGAAGATGCACCGCGCCAAGGATGGCGAATCCGGCCGCGGTTCCGACTGCTATGGCAAGGGTGCCGACGACGTCGTGCTGCGCATGCCGGTCGGCACGCTGATCATCGACGAAGTGTCGGGCGAAATCATCGCCGACATGACCGAGCACGGTCAGACCGAAATGCTGGCCAAGGGCGGCGAGGGCGGCTGGGGCAATATTCACTTCAAGACGTCGACTAACCGTGCGCCGCGTCAAAAGACCGAAGGCAAGGAAGGCGAACGCCGCGAACTGCGCCTGGAGCTGAAGATCCTGGCCGACGTGGGTCTGCTGGGCATGCCGAACGCGGGCAAGTCCACCTTCATCACGGCCGTGTCGAATGCGCGTCCGAAGATTGCCGATTACCCGTTCACCACCCTGCACCCGAACCTGGGCGTGGTCCGCGTGTCGCACGAGAAGAGCTTCGTGATCGCCGACATTCCAGGCCTGATCGAAGGCGCGGCTGAAGGCGCGGGCCTGGGTCACCAGTTCTTGCGCCACCTGTCGCGCACCGGCCTGCTGCTGCATATCGTCGACCTGGCGCCGTTCGAGGCGACGGTCGATCCGGTCAAGGAAGCCAAGGCCCTGGTCAAGGAATTGCAGAAGTACGATCCGGCGCTGGGCGAGAAGCCGCGCTGGCTGGTGCTCAACAAGCTGGACGTGATTCCTGCCGAAGAACGCGCCAAGAAGGTCAAGGACTTCGTCAAGAAGATGGGCTTCAAGGGGCCGGTCTTCGAGATTTCGGCCCTGAGCCACGAAGGCACGCAAGACCTGGTCAACGCGATCTACAAATACCTGGAAGAGAAGCGCCACAGCGAGCAGCGTTCCGAAGAAACGCAGATGACCGAGGAAGCGCGCGGTATCTCGTCCATCGATCCGGATGATCCACGTTTCAAGGTTCTGGACTGATTCTTCGAGCCACCCTCTTCATTTAATTCTTCAGCAACGGCATAATCGATCTCATCGCTTATGCCGTTTGTTTTTCCGGCTGCAGCACATCGCAAGTTTTATCGTCCCCTTTAACGAGAAACGCCGCACATGACATCCCTGATTCAAGAAGCCACCCGCATCATCGTGAAAGTGGGTTCCTCCCTGGTGACCAACGATGGCCGTGGCCTGGACCATGCCGCCATCGCGCGCTGGGCCGCGCAGATTGCCGCGCTGCGCGCCCTGGGCAAGGAAGTGGTGCTGGTCAGCTCGGGCGCGATTGCCGAAGGCATGCTGCGCCTGGGCTTCGAGCAGCGTCCGACCGATATCCACGAATTGCAGGCCTGCGCCGCCGTCGGCCAAATGGGCCTGGCCCAGATTTACGAAACCAGTTTCCGCGCTCACCAGATCGGCACGGCCCAGGTGCTGCTGACGCACGCCGACCTGGCCGACCGCGAACGCTATCTGAACGCGCGCTCCACGCTGACCACCTTGCTGCGCCTGGGCGTGGTCCCCATCATCAACGAGAACGACACCGTCGTCACCGACGAGATCAAGTTCGGCGACAACGATACCCTGGGCGCCCTGGTCGCCAACCTGATCGAAGCCGATGCGCTGATCATCCTGACCGACCAGCGTGGCCTGTTCAGCGCCGACCCGCGCAAAGATCCCGCCGCCACCCTGATCACCAATGGCCGAGCCGGCGATCCCGCGCTGGAAGCGATGGCCGGCGGCGCCGGTTCCAGTCTGGGCCGCGGCGGCATGCTGACCAAGATCCTGGCCGCCAAGCGCGCCGCCAAATCCGGCGCGCACACTGTGATCGCCTTCGGCCGCGAAGCCGAGGTGCTGACCCGTCTCGCCTGCGGCGAGGAGATCGGCACCGAGCTGGCGGCGCAGACCGGCCAGCTCACGGCGCGCAAGCAGTGGATGGCCGATCACCTGCATACCGCCGGCCAGGTGGTGCTGGATGCCGGCGCGGTGCAGAAGCTGAGCAAGGAAGGCAAGTCGCTGCTGCCGATCGGCGTCAGCGACGTGCGCGGCGAATTCGGACGCGGCGCCGTCATCACCTGCGTCGGCGAAGACGGCCAGCCGGTGGCGCGTGGCCTGTCCAACTACACCAGCGCCGAAGCGCGCCGCATCATGCGCAAACCATCCTCCGAGATCGAAGCCATCCTCGGCTTCGTCGAAGGCCAGGAACTGATCCACCGCGACAATCTGGTGCTGCTCTAAGCCGATCCTGCGCCGGCCAGCGGCAGCGCCACGGCGAGCATCAGCGAAGCCAGGGCCAAGCCCCAGGCCAGACGGCGCATGCTGGCGGCCTGGCGCTGGGCGCAGCGCACCGGCGCAGCCAGGTGAGTGTGCTTATCCATGCCTTGGCCTCAATGGGGCAGATGGCCGGGCGCGCTCAATATCAGCGCGTTGGGAAAATGCTGACGCAGGGCGGCATCGATGCCGCCGTCGTCGCCGCGCGTCAAATACAGGCTGGCGCGCATCTGCCCCTCGCCCCAACTTTCGATGCGCATGGACGCCAGACGGCAGCCGCAGATATGGAAGGCCACGCGGCGCAAGGCCGTGATGGATTCGGCGCCGACGATGACAGAAATCAGGCGCGTGCCTTGTGCGGCGGCAGGCTTGCCGGGACGGCGCGCGGCCGGCAGGATGCGTGACAGGGTGCCCATTCATTTTCTCCCTTGGATGGTGAAGAGACAGGAATGAGCTTATCAAGAGCCGCGTAAACGCCGCCTAAAAAGTGCGGGGCGGCGTCTATACGCGGTGTAAAAATCAGGCGTTGGCCGGCGTTGGCGTCTTGCCCTTGAATTCGCACAGATCGGCGATGATGCAGTTCCAGCACTGCGGCTTGCGCGCGACGCAGGTGTAGCGGCCGTGCAGGATCAGCCAATGGTGGGCGTCGAGCAGGAATTCCTTGGGCACGAACTTCATAAGTTTCTCTTCCACGATATCGACGTTCTTGCCGGGCGCGATGCCGGTGCGGTTCGACACGCGGAAGATATGCGTATCGACCGCCATCGCCAGCTCGCCGAAGGCCGTGTTGAGCACCACATTGGCCGTCTTGCGGCCCACGCCGGGCAGCTCCTCCAGTTCCTCGCGCGTGCGCGGCACTTCGCCGCCGTGCTTGTCGAGCAGGATCTGGCAGGTCGCCATCACGTTCTTGGCCTTGGTCTTGTACAGGCCGATGGTCTGGATATAGCTCATCAGCTCATCCACGCCCAGCGCCAGGATTTTGGCCGGCGTGTTCGCCACCGGATACAGGCGGCGCGTGGCCTTGTTCACGCCGACATCAGTGGCCTGCGCCGACAGCAGCACGGAAATCAGCAGCTCAAACGGCGTCGTATATTCCAGTTCGGTCTTGGGGGAGGGATTCGCCTCGCGCAGGCGGCGGAAAATTTCGTAGCGTTTGGCTGCGTTCATTCTTTGTTCTTGTCCTCATTGTCCGCTTGGGTGGCCTTCTCGGCCTTGGCTGCTTCGGCTTTCAGGCGTGCGCGTTCCATGGCGGCGGCGATGATGGCGCGCTTGCGTTCTTTCTCGGCCTGTTCGGCGTCGTTCTCCGGACTCAGACGGTCCACCGCCGCCAGCTTGGCCACGGCTTTGGCGGCCAGGCGCGCATCGTTTTCCTCGCGCTCGCGGCGCAGGCGCGCCGCGCGGAAGTCGTGGCGTTCGCGCGCCGACTCGGCATCGGCCTGGCTCCAGGCGGCCCAGCCGCTGGTTTCCGTCACCGGATACATGACGATGCAGTCGACCGGGCAGGGCGCCACGCACAGATCGCAGCCGGTGCACAGATCGGGCACGATGGTATGCATCTGCTTGGCCGCGCCGACGATGGCGTCCACCGGGCAGGCTTGGATGCACAGCGTGCAGCCGATGCACAGCGACTCGTCGATAAAGGCCACGGCGCGCGGCCGTTCCAGGCCGTTGACGGGATTGATGGGAATGACGGCGCGGCCGGTGATGGACGACAGGCGCTGCACGCCTTCGGCGCCGCCCGGCGGGCATTGATTGATCTCAGCGCTGCCTGCGGCAATGGCTTCGGCGTACGGACGGCAGCCCTGGTAGCCGCATTTGGTGCATTGGGTCTGCGGCAGGGCGTCTTCGATGCGGTCGGCCAGCGATTTGGGTTCGGTCACGATGCAAGGGAATACGGTAAAGCGCCATTATCCGCCATCTGGCGCGCGGCGGCAGCAAAACCCCATGCCGCGTTCAGGGAATCGCCCCTCTGGAAATAGTTGCAAATATACAACTTGGTACTAAACTGCTATTCGTGGGAGCATAGGCTGATACATCCACTATTCGAATGGCGAATCCGGAGTGGCAATGCCCGAACGAGTCAGGCCGCTTGCATTGATGCTATGGCTGCTGCTGCCCAGCGCCTCCGCGCTCGCGGCGCCAGCGGACAACGTGCGCTTTGCCGCCGAAGACTGGCCGCCGTTCATCACGCCGACGCTGCCGGGCCATGGCTTGTCCGGCACCCTGGTCAGCGCCGTCTACGAAAAACTCGGACAAAGCGCGCAGGTCGAATACTTCCCCTGGAAGCGCACCATGGAATTCGGCCTGCACCATCCGCGCTACGCCGGCTTCATGGCCGTGTGGCGCACGCCCGAGCGCGAAAAGCTGTGCCACTTCTCCGCCCCCATCGGCAATACGCAGACTGTGCTGGTCTTCCTGAAAGACGCGGCGCTGCAGGCCGGCAGCCTGGCCGAGCTGACCGGCATGCGCATCGGCACCGTGGCCGGCTATTCGAACGGCGAGCAGTTCGACGGCATGGCGCGGCAAGGTCTGCTGCGCGCGGAAGAGGGCGTGAACGACGAGATCAATCTGCGCAAGCTGCTGTCCAAACGCTTCCCCGCCATCGTGGTGGAGAAGCATGTGCTGCGTCATCTGCTCTACAACAGCGGCCGCTTCAGCAAGGCCGAACGCGAACGCATTACCTTCTCGGAGCAAGCCTTCAAGGAACGCGCGGTGCACATCTGCTTCAAGCGCACGGCCGAAGGGCTGGCGCAGCAGAAAGCCTATAACGACGCCGCGCGCGAGATCGACCTCGCCAAATTCGAGCGCGAATACTGGCGCCGCATCGGCATGGACGGCGCGGCCCCGTCCGAGAATTAATCGTTGAATTCGCATTCACGCATATGAACATGCGAAAGCATTCGTTCTGAAAATTTCCCGAGGCGTTTAGTCTTTTGCAAGCCAGTCGGCCGCCGTGGTGGCGCCGCCGCTTCTGAAAGGACTTGCCCATGTCTGTGCCGCAGCACCGTTTCGGTCTTCCCCGCCGCACCATCCTCGCCCTCTTGCTGATGCAGCCCATGCTGGCGATGGCGCAAGCGGAGGAGGCGCAAACCGTGCTGGTGACGGGCGCGCGCGCCAGCGGCCGCACCGCCGACAATAGCGCAGCGCCGGTCGACATCATCAGCGCCCAGCAACTGCAGGCCAGCGGCAAACTGAATCTGCTGGAAGCGCTGGATACGGCACTGCCCTCATTCAATCTGCCGGCCCGCGTGCAACCCGATCTGGGCAGCATCGTGCGCGCCGGACAGCTGCGCAATCTCGATCCCTCGCATACGCTGATCCTGGTGAACGGCAAGCGCCGTCACAGCACCGCCATCGTCAATGAAGACGGCTTTCCCGGTTCGGTGGCGCCCGATCTGGCCCTGATTCCCACCGGCGCGATTGCGCGCGTGGAAGTGCTGCGCGACGGCGCGTCCGCCATCTATGGATCGGATGCGATCGCGGGCGTCATCAATATCATCCTCAAGAGCGACGATAGCGGCAGCATCTCCGGCCAGACGGGCCGCAGCTACCAGGGCGACGGCAGCAACAGCTATGCGCGCATCGATGGCGGCAGCCGCTTGAATGGGCAAGGCTTCCTGCATGCGAGCGCCGAGTTCAATCACCAGAGTCCAGCCGTGCGCAACTTCGCGCTGAATCCCGGCTACCTGTCTTACCCCGCCGTGCGCAATAGCGATGGGCAGTTGGTGAAGCTGGGGCCGAACAACTCCCTGCCTGCGGGCGCTTCGCCCAATCCGGCGGAGGCCAGACGCAATGGCAATCCATGGCGCAATCTGGGGCTGCCCGAAAGCAGCACCGCCACCTTCGGTCTGAATGCGGGCTACGACTTGAATGACAGCGTGCAGCTGTATGGCTTCGGCACCTATGCGCGGCGCGACGCCGGCTCGGCGCAGAACTTCCGCCTGCCGAATACGATCTTCAACAATAACAAGGGGCTGCTGGCCGTTTATCCCGATGGCTTTACGCCGTTCGAAACCACGCGCGAGCGGGACTTTGCCTTGACCGGCGGCGTGAAAGGGCAGGGCGCGGGCTGGAGCTGGGACTTGAGCGCCAGTTACGGCAAGGACGATATCGATGTGGGCGTCGAGCACTCGGCCAACTACTCGTTGACTTATCCGGGTGCGCAAACCGATTTCTACATCGGCAATCAACGCTATAGCCGCTCGGTGCTGAATGCCGATGCGCGCCGGCCGCTGGCGCTGCCCGGACTGGCGCAGCCGGCGGAACTCAGCGTCGGCCTCGAATATTCGCGCGAACAGCAGCGGCGCTCCGCGGGCGAACCGGCCTCCTATCTGGGCGGCGGCTCCTCGGCGCTGTCGGGCTATCGGCCGGTGGACGCCAGCGACACCGCGCGCCGCAGCCATGCGGCGTATGCGGGGCTGAGCGTGCAGCCGTTGCCCGCGCTGCTGATCGACGCCGCCGCGCGCGCCGAACGCTACTCCGATTTCGGCAACAAGCTCTCCGGCCGCCTCTCCACGCGCTATGAGCTGGCCCCGGCCTGGGCGCTGCGCGCCACCGTCAGCAATGGCTTCCACGCTCCGAGCCTGGTGACGCAGTCCTACTCGAACACTTCCGACCATGCGGGCGTGCCCTATCTGCTGGCCCAGCCGACGTCGGCGGCGGCCCGCGCGCTCGGCGCGCAGGCGCTCAAGCCGGAGCAGGCGCGCAGCATCACGGCCGGTCTGGTCTTCAGTCCCGCCAGCAGTCTGAGGCTGGCGCTGGACCTCTACCAGATCGACGTCGACAACCGCCTCGGCGTCTCCTCCGAAATCGGCATCGACCGCAGCTCCGGCATCGCGCTGGACGGCAGCGGCCAGGCGTTGAGCGCGCAGCAAGCGGCCGCCATCGAAAGCCTGCTGCGCGGCGCCGGCCTCACGCCCGGCAATGGCCTGGTCGCCCACTACTTCGCCAATGTCGGCGACACCCGCACCCGCGGTCTCGATTTCACGGCCGAAGACAGTCTCAAGGTCACCGGCGGCAGGCTGCGCTGGAGCGCCGCGCTGAATCTGAACAAGACCACGCTGACCGGCATCGCCCCCGTGCCCGCCGTCCTGCAAGGCCTGCCCAATATCGACACCCTGAACAAATCGGCCCAATACGAGCTGCTGTACCGCGCCCCGCGCGACAAGGAAATTCTCACGTTGGCCTACGACCAAGGCCCATGGAAAGTGCAGTTCAAGGAAACCCGCTACGGCCGCTTGAAACGCCTGAACAGCAACACCGGCGGCGACTACTACATCCCCGCCGCCTTCGTCACCGACGCCAGCGTCGGCTACGACATCACGCGCCAGCTTAGTCTGACCGTCGGCGCCAACAACCTGTTCAATCGCAAACCGAGCCAGCTCCCGCTGGATGCCCGCAGCTCCGCCAACCTCGCCCAATACAGCGGCGCGGTCGACAACAGCGGCCCCTTAGGCGTCGTCGGCGGCACCTGGTACGCCCGCGCCACGCTGCGCTTCTAAGCTAATGTTTGCGCCAAATCAAACAATGTCCACCCTGGTGTCAGGCACCGCAGTCGGACATTCCTTGAGCAATATCAAACAATGTCCGACCTTGGTGCCTGACACCAGGGTGGGACATTTATTGAGGAAGATCAAATGGAGAGAGGAGGGGGCATGAAGGAGGATCAGGAATGGGCGGACGTGCTGTCGCCGCAGCGGCGCAATTGGCTGCGGCGCGGTGGGCTGGCGGTGGCGGCGGGGACGATTGCGCCTTTGTCGCTGGCGCAGACGGCGCCGGCCAAGAAGCCGGAGCCGGGCAAGAGTCCTTGGGGCTATGAGACTTTCAAGGCGCCGACGCCGCGTCCGCCGAACGTGCGGCCGGGGGAGCAGGCGCTGCCCGCCAAGCCGCGCGCTTATACGGATATCGAGAGCTACCACGCCCATATTTATTTTGATGAGGATAGCTATCAGAAGGCGGCCTTGATCCGTAAGTGGGCGGCGGAGCGCTTTTCGGTGGAGCTGGGGGATTGGAATCTGGAGCCGCGCGGCCCGCACGTGACACCATCGTTCTATTTCGGCTTCACCAACGATCTGCTGCCGGTGATCGTGCCTTGGCTGCAGTTGAACAGCCTGGGCTTGACCATCCTGATCCACCCGAATACGGACGATCCGCGCGCCGACCATTTGTATTACGCGCTCTGGGTCAACCGCTCGCAGCCGGTGAACGGTTACAGCATCCAGAAGCCGGGGCCGGACGAGCCGCGCGTGGAGCAGATTTATCCGAATACGCGGCCAACGGTGAAAATCGAGCGCGCATGAAAAACGCCCCGGCCGCCAAAGCGGTGCGGGGCGTTTTGCTGCAAAAGCGTGTAAGCGCTTAGCCGTGCTTCCGGATGAACTCGCCGATCTTGGGGCAGATCACTTCGCGCCAGCGGCGGCCGGAGAAGATGCCGTAGTGGCCGGCGCCCGGCGCCACGAAGTCTTGCTGCATCTCGGCCGGGATGCCGCTGCACAGCTCGTGCGCGGCCTGGGTCTGGCCGGCGCCGGAGATGTCGTCGAGCTCGCCTTCGACGGTGAACAGGGCCACCGTGGTGATGTCCTGCGGACGCACCAACTGGCCGCCGACCTTCCACGTGCCTTGCGGCAGGCTGAAGTCCTGGAACACGGTCTTGATGGTGTCCAGATAGTATTCGGCCGGCATGTCGAGCACGGCATTGTACTCGTCGTAGAACTTGCGGTGGCTGTCGGCCGGCTCGTCGTCGCCCGTTACCAGGTGCATGTAGAACTCGCGGTGGCTTTGCGCGTGGCGGCCTGGATTCATGGCGATGAAGCCGGCGTGCTGCAGGAAGCCGGGATAGACTTTGCGGCCAAAACCGGGGTAGTTCGGCGGCACCGGATAGATCACGGTGTTTTCGAACCAGGAGAATTTCTTCTCGGTCGCCAGATTGTTGACCTGGGTCGGCGATTTGCGCGGATCGATCGGGCCGCCCATCATGGTCATGGTCTTGGGCAGCTTCGGATCTTTGGCCGAGGCCATCAGCGAAATGGCGGCCAGCACCGGCACCGTCGGCTGGCAGACCGAGATCACGTGGACATCCGGCCCCAGCAGGCGGATGAATTCCTGCACGTAGAAAATGTAGTCGTCCAGGTGGAAGGGGCCTTCCGAGACCGGCACCATGCGCGCATCGGTCCAGTCGGTGATGTAGACGTCGTGTTCCGGCAGCAGGCCGCGTACGGTGTCGCGCAGCAGGGTGGAGTGGTGGCCGGACAGCGGGGCCACCAGCAGCACGGTGGGCTGCTTCAGGGCGCGCATGTCCTTGTCGCTCAAATCCTTGCGAAAGTGGATCAGGCGGCAAAACGGCTTTTGCAGTGCAACATCCTCGATGATGCGCGCATCCTTGGTCTTGCCCTTGACCGGCGTGTAATCGAGGCCGAAAGCGGGCTTCTCATAGTCCTTGCCCAGGCGGTACATCAGCTCGTAGCCGGCCGCGATGCGCTGCGAAAACGGCGTGTGGGCAAGGGGCGACACCGGGTTGCTAAAAAGTTTGGACGACGCTTCCGCCCACTGCATCAGCGGGTTCAGGAAGGAGCGTTGCATTTCGTGGAGTTGGTAAAGCATAGGTAATCCCGGGTCGTGTGCGGTGCAGCAAAAAAAGCGCCGCGGACAAACATGAATCAATTATAGGCCATTTATTCATGCAGTACAGCATTTCACCGTAACCGTCAGAAAGTAGGCGATCCGGCCTGCCTCCAGTGTCCCTTTAGGCACAATAATAGTGCCGCGCCCATAAAAAAAGCAGCGTTCCCGCTGCTTTTTTGTAGGAGTTTTCTTAGACTGTTGTCAGTCGAACACTGGCGTTTCCACGCCCAGCACCTTGTGCAGCTTCGGCGAGGTGGTGGTGTATTGCATATGGATCTTCTTGTCCGGGAAGATGTAAGGCGCCGCGCCGAAGGCCGCCAGGGCCGCCTCGTGGAAGCCGGACAGGATCAGCTTCTTCTTGCCTGGGTAGGTGTTGATGTCGCCCACGGCGAAGATGCCCGGCACATTGGTTTCGAACTTCTCGGTGTTCATCACTTTGAGCTGTTTGCGCTCGATGTCCAGACCCCATTCGGCGATCGGACCCAGCTTCGGCGACAGGCCGTAGAACACCAGCAGCATATCGAGCGGCACGCGGCGGGTCACGCCATCGGCGCCGGTGACCTTGATTTCGGTCAGCAGGCCGTCTTTGCTCTCATGGCCGGTGACCTGGCCGATGATCAGCTGCATTTCGTAGTCTTCGCACAGCGCTTTCATCTTGGCCACGGAAGCGGGCGCGGCGCGGAAGTCTTCGCGGCGGTGCAGCAGCACCACCGATTCGGCCTTGCCGACGAAGTTCAGGGCCCAGTCCAGGGCGGAGTCGCCGCCGCCGCAGATCACCAGGTTCTTGCCTTCGAACAGGGCCGGTTCCTTGACGCGATAGAACAGCTGTTTGTTCTCGAATTCTTCGATGCCGTCCACTTTCAGGGTGCGCGCCTGGAAGGAACCCACGCCGGCGGCGATGAAGATGGTCTTGGTGATGAACTTGGTGCCGATATTGGTTTCGACATTGAAGCGGCCGTCTTCGCGGCGTTCCACCACGGTCACTTCCTGGCCCAGGTGGAAGGTCGGGTCGAACGGGGCGATCTGTTTGAGCAGATTGTCGGTCAGTTCCTGGCCGGTGCAGGAAGGAACGGCGGGAATGTCGTAGATAGGCTTGTCCGGATACAGCTCCACACACTGGCCGCCAACCGCCGCCAGGGAATCGATCACATGGGCCTTGATTTCCAGCAGGCCGAGTTCGAATACCTGGAACAGGCCGACTGGGCCTGCACCGATGATGACGGCGTCAGCTTCAATGACGCTTCCTGGGGTGGTGGCAGTTACGCTATTCATACGCTTTCATTCCTGTTATTTCAAAATTAGCAGGCCGATATGCTACTACGCCGCGCCGGACGGCGCTGCGGACTCCCGATACCGGCTGCAAATCCCGCCTTAGCGCACCAGCAGGTGGGCTTTTTCCTGGACGTCCTTGAACTGCTCGGCTTCAGGCAGGGCTGGCTTGGTCTTCGTGATCGAAGGCCAGTTGCGCGAGAGATCGCTATTGATTTTGATGAATTGCTGCTGATCGGACGGCACGTCTTCTTCAGCGAAAATGGCGTTGACCGGGCATTCGGCCACGCACACGGCGCAATCGATGCACTCGTCGGGGTCAATGGCTAGGAAATTCGGGCCTTCGCGGAAACAATCGACCGGGCACACATCGACGCAGTCCGTGTAGCGGCAGGCGATGCAAGATTCGGTGACAACGTGAGTCATAACAGTCCTATCAATGTTGATGCGCTGAAGCGGCTAGCTATGAATTCGGCAGATTACTTCAGCAAAGCACTGTATTTTAAGGTAATTCGCTCTTTCTCACAATTCAGGCTTAGACACAATACAAATAAGCAAATTCGCGGCCCAAATGATACAAATCCCTTGTCAATACAGGGGCTTATGTGGTTCGCACACTATATTGGCGGCACCACTGCGCCAGCGCCGCGCGTTCCCCGTCCAAAACCCCTTCCAATTCAAAGTATTCGGCGTGATTCATGGTGCCGCAGCAGGCGCGCCGGTCTTGCCGCGCGCCCGGCTCATCCTCCACCAGGGCGATCACGGTCTGCTCTTCGGCCGGCGCCGCACCCACGCCTTCAGCCACCGCCGCGATCACCTCGCGCAGGGCGAAGCGGTTGCGGATGAATTCGCTGTACGCGGGCGGCACCCCATCTTCCCCTGCCAGGCGCAGCAGCTGGCCGGCCACGTCGGCATAGGTGGCCGCCCGCTCGGGCGCGGCCACCAGGGCGCGCAGCAGCAGGCCGCGCAGATAGGCCGCCACGCGGTGCAGCACGGCGGCATCGTCTTCCGCACCGGGATGGCGCTCGAAGCTGAAGATGTCGGCAAGAATATCGTAAATCGCCCCGGTAAAGACCTGGGAGATAGCATGGACTTCGGTGCCGGCCTCGGACAGCTTGAGGTCGTTGTCGGCGTTGCGCAAGCCATTGGGCCGGCCCAGGGCCAGACCGAACTGCTCGGCCATATCGGCCAGGAAGGTCTTGTCGTGCAGGTCGGCGCGGGTCTGGGCGATCACCGCCTCCACCTGGTCGAGCTGGGACAGGGCCAGGAAGATGGCGGTCAGGTCGCCGAAGCTTTCGTGCAGGCCGCCGGTCTGCGGTGGATTGCTGTTGAGCAGCCAGCGCGGTTTCAGGCCGTCGAGTACGGCGTGGCCGGTTTCGTGCGCCACGATGTCGAAGGAGCGGCAGGTGAACACGCGCTCGCTGGCGCCGCTGGGTACGAAGTCGCCGAACTTGAGCGCCTTTTCCTGCCGGCTGTAATAGGCGTTCATCACGTTCGGCAGGCCGTGGGCGTGCACCGTGAGCGCCTCGGTATCGTGTTCGCTGTTCCAGGCCCAGGGCAGGGGCGAGGCGGCGCCATCATGCGCCAGCGCGCGCTGGTACATGGTCAGGGTCTGGCGCACCACGGCGAAGGTGTGCACGGCGTCGAACTGCTCGGTATTGGGCGAGAGGATGAAGTCGCCGAAAGCATTGGGGCTGACCGGGGCGATCTCGGCGCCGCTGGCGATGCGCGCGTCGCGCGGACCGCTCAGCACCACGCCGGGCAGGAAGGTTTTGCGCGTGCCCATCTCGCTCACCGAGGGGTCCTGTTTCCAGATCAGTACGCGCGAACCGGTGGGCAGCGGCGGCGCCGGCGGCGCGGCCGGGTCGAGGCGGGGCCGGCCGGGCTGCACGGTCAGCTGCACCGTCTTGCGGTGCTGGCGGTAGGATGCCGTGGGCGTCGGCACATAGCCGACGGGCAGGGCGGCGCATTCGGTGACGACGGCTTGCAGCGGCACGGTGACTTGGCGGTCCATGATGTTCTCCCGGTGAGCGACGGCGGCGCCGTCCTGGAAAACCATGGTTCTCCCGCGCCGCCGCCTGGCGTTTGATCCCGCACAAAGTACAATCGGAGAAAACAGTAAAACAACAGGGGAGACCGAGTGGCACCGACCAGCATCCAAATCATAGGCGCGGCCTTGTTCGCCATCGCCGTCCTGCATACCTTTTCCACCAAGCTGTTCGAACGCCTGGCCCATGCCCATCCGGCCCACGCCGGCATCTGGCATCTGCTGGGCGAGGTGGAAGTCGTGTTCGGCTTTTGGGCGCTGGTGCTGGTGCTGTGCATTTTCGCGCTCGATGGTTCGCCCGCCGCCACCGCTTACCTGGACAGCCGCAACTACACCGAGCCGCTGTTCGTCTTCACCATCATGGTGATTGCCGCCACGCGCCCGGTGCTGGTGGCGACCCGGGCCGGCGTGCGCCTGCTGGCCAGCGTGGTGCGCCTGCCGGGCAGCATGGGCTTTTACTTCACCGTGCTGGCCGTGGTGCCCTTGCTCGGCTCCTTCATCACGGAACCGGCCGCCATGACCCTGGGCGCCATGATCCTGTCGCACAGCATTTTCGCGCGCGGCCTGTCGGAGCGGCTGAAATACGCGACGCTGGGCGTGCTGTTCGTGAATGTCTCGATCGGCGGCACGCTGACCCCGTTCGCCGCGCCGCCGGTGCTGATGGTGGCCGGCAAATGGCAGTGGGATATGGCTTTCATGCTCAGCCACATCGGCTGGAAGGCGGCGCTGGCCGTGACCGTCAATGCCATGGCCGCGACCTTGCTGTTCGCCGGCGAGTTGTCGGCGCACCGCCCGGCCAGCGAGGCCGAGGAGGCGCACGTGCCCTGGCCTTTGACCTTGGTCCATCTGGCTTTCCTGGCTGGGGTGGTGGTGTTTTCCCACCATCCGGCCGTCTTCCTTGGCCTCTTCCTGTTCTTCCTCGGCGTGGCCCACGCCTATGCGCGCTACCAGGAACGCTTGATCCTGCGCGAAGGCTTGATGGTGGCTTTCTTCCTGGCCGGCCTGGTGGTGCTGGGCGGCCAGCAGCAATGGTGGCTGGAGCGCGTGCTGATGAGCATGAGCAGTTCGGCCGTCTACTACGGCGCCACCGCGCTGACGGCCGTCACCGACAACGCGGCACTGACGTATCTGGGTTCGCTGGTGGAAGGGCTGAGCGACGATTTCAAATATGCGCTGGTGACGGGCGCCGTCACCGGCGGCGGCCTGACGGTGATCGCCAACGCGCCGAATCCGGCCGGCATGGCCATCCTCAAAGGGCATTTCGAGCTGGGCACAGTGAATGCCGCCTACCTGTTTTTGGCGGCCCTGGGGCCGACCATCGTCGCCATCCTGGCTTTCCGCCTGCTCTAGGCTGTGGCATCATTGCGCCTTTTGCTCAGGACGAGGAAGGCGCATGGCCGATATCAACATCACCCAGGAACACAGCCTGGACCCAGCCCAGGCAAGGGCGGCCGCGGAAAAAGTGGCGCAAAAAATGGCCCAGGAATTCGACCTGGCCTGCACGTGGCAAGGCGATGTGCTGCGTTTCGAGCGCAGCGGCGTGGAAGGTTCGCTGACCCTGGCGCCGGAACAGGCGCAGATGAAAATCAAGCTGGGCTTCCTGCTCAGCGCCTTCTCTTCCAGCATCGAAAGCAAGGTGGCCGAGAATATGCGCAAGGTGTTTGCCGGCGCGGCTTGAACCGGCTTCCGGCTTAAAAAACAGCGGGGCGCTCTGAGGCGCCCCGTTTTTTTTGCCTGCGCTTGCTGTATCAAGCGGCTTTCAGTTCTTCGATCAGGTCGACGTACTGCTGCTTGGCTTCTTCCTGCGACGTGCCTTTCAGATTGGCCCAGGCGTCGAATTTGGCGCGGTTGACGAAGTCGGTCATGCCGGGGCGCTCGCCGCTGGCATCGCCCGCCGACGCCTGTTTGAACAGGGCGTAGATTTTCAGCAGGGTCATATTGTCCGGGCGCTCAGGCAGGTTTTTCGAATCCAGCACGGCCTGATCGAATTGCTCTTGCAAACTCATGTCTAATCTCCTCTTGGCGATGGGTAAGGGCCATATCATACAAAGAAGCCCCGCCGCGCAGTGCCGGAAAACTAGAGGGAAGGCTCAAATCGGGCGCCCATGAAAAAACGGCGGTTCAGGACAGGCCGAAGGGACTGCCCTGAACCGCCGTTTCGGCGGGACCGAGAATTACTTCTTCTTGGTTGGGTTCACTGCCGCTTTCAGGGTAGCGCCAGCCGAGAATTTTGGGGTTTTGGACGCGGCGATTTTGATCGCTTCGCCGGTTGCAGGATTGCGGCCTTTGCGTGCAGCGCGTTTGGCGACGGAGAAGGTGCCGAAGCCGGTGATGCCGACCGTATCGCCTTTTTTCAGACGCTCGGTAACGATGGCAATCAGAGTGTTCACTGCGTCATTGGCGGCGGCACCGGACATCTCGGTACGCTTCGCAAATTCTGCAATCAGTTCGCCTTTTTTCATTACTACCTCCTTGGTTAATAGAGCGCGCAGATTAGCACAATAATTGCCAAATGTAATGCTTTCTGTTTGAAGAAACCCTTACAGTGCATGGCTTGCGACAAAACTGCCCAAAAAACAGGCGTAAAACCTGGCTGTCCGCGATGCGCGCCGCCGCTGCACCGCATTGGCGCGGCGGGTGCGCGGTTGATGTGCGCAGCCCTGTCGCTGCCGCGCAAACAGGGCACGAATTAGCGCAGCCCGGTGCTAATATAAGGAATCGGATTCTGAACGGGCGGGGATGGAATCATGAGTTTTTCCGACGATGTCCTGATGGCTTATGCCGACGGGGAACTGGACCAGGCGACCCGCCATGCCATTGAAGAGGCCATGCAGCGCGATGCCGGTCTGGCTGAGCGCGTGGCCCGATTCAAGCTGACACACGCGGGCAGCAGCGAGGCGGCGCAGGGACGGCGGCGCCAGCCGCAGCACCAGGCCATTGTGGTGCAGCTGGCGGCCGTGCGTGCCAGAAAGGAAGCCAGTCAGCAGGCGGCGCGCCGCGCGCGCCATCTGTGGCGCTGGTCCTGGCCGGTGTGGACGGCGCTGCTCGTCACGCTGGTGCTGGGCATGCTGGCGGGACGCTATGGACTGATGTGGTTGCAAACGGATGCCGTCAGCGAAAGCGTGGTCAGCCGCGAGGGCGGCTTGATGGCCCAGGGCAAGCTGGCCACGGCGCTGGAGCGCCAGCTGATGTCGAACGCGGTGGCGGCCGGCGGTGTCCGCATCGGTCTGACCTTCGTGTCGGTGGACGGACTGTTTTGCCGTAGCTTTATCGCCGATGGCAATGTGCAGGATTTGGCGGGATTGGCTTGCAAGAACGGCGGCGAGTGGCGCCTGCCTTTGCTGGTGCAGTATATGCGGCCGGCCTCGCCGGGCGCTTCGCGCCAGGCGGCGGCGGAGATGCCGCAAGTGGTGCAGGATGCGATCGACCAGCGCAGCGGCGCCCAGCCGCTCGATGAGCGCGGCGAGCGCGAAGCCATGCGCAAGGGATGGAAACGCTGAACTTGCTATATTGAGCTTGCTTGGAGGGGGAGGAAAGGCCGGCTGAACGCCGGCCTTCCGCTTCTTATTTCTTCTCGTCGTCGCCGGACCCGGCCACGGCCTTGCCGACCGAGACCACGCCCTTGCCGGCCGCCACGCCCACATCGACGGCGGTGGAGGCCACCGTCACGCCGGCGCCGACCACGGCGCCGGTGACGGCCACGACGGCGCAGCCGCCGAGCGTCGCCGCCAGCAGGCTGGCGCCCAGCACTGCCGGCACTGCCGCCAACAGGGCGCGCGGCATCTTATACGCCCAGCAGTTCGACGTCGAAGATCAGGGTGGCGTTGGGCGGGATCACGCCGCCGGCGCCACGCGCGCCATAGCCCAGCTCAGCCGGGATGGTCAGCTGGCGCAGGCCGCCGATCTTCATGCCTTGCACGCCTTCGTCCCAGCCGCGGATCACCATGCCGGCGCCCAGGGCGAATTCAAACGGATCGTTGCGGTCTTTGCTCGAATCGAATTTCGGGCCTTTGCTGCCGTCGTCGTTGCGCAGCCAGCCGGTGTAATGCACGGTGACGTTCTGGCCCGCCTTGGCTTCGGCGCCGTCGCCGGTGGTGATGTCTTCGTATTGCAGGCCGGATGGGGTGGTGATGATGGACATGGATGCTCCTTGGTTAATCAATAGGGGATTTAGCCCCCGATTGTAGTGCATGGTTTCAGCCCGCGCCATGGCGCTGCGGTATTCATGGCACGAATAAAACTGGCAGCTAGACTTAAGGCGCGCTTTAAATCACCCTTAAATATTGTCGGCAATAACTATATAAACCCCGGTTTCCCTTTAAAATAAGGTTTTGCTTCTCTCAGGCGAGATTTTTCATGTTACGCAGTATCCGTCGTGCCGTTCTGTTCCTCTGCCTGTTCGCCGCCATTCCAGCGGTCCAGGCCAATGTCGTGGTCATCCTCAATTCCCGTGACGCCACCGTGCAACTGCTGGATCAGAATACGAAGAAGAGCCTGTCCACCTTTGCCGTTGGCAAAGAGCCGCACCACCTGATGGCCACGCCGGACAACAAGTCCCTGATCGTCGCCAGCGCCGTCGGCAATGAGCTGATCTTCCTCGATCCGAAAACCGGCCAGATCCAGCGCCACGTCAAAGACATCACCGATCCTTACCAGATCGGCTTTTCGCCGGACCAGAAATGGTTCATCGCCACCGCGCTGCGCCTCGACCATGTGGACGTCTACCGTTACGACGGCAAGAACTTCACGCTGGCCAAGCGCCTGCCCATGCCCAAGCTGCCCAGCCATATCGCTTTCAGCGCCGACAGCAAGACCGCTTTCATCACGCGCCAGGGCAGCGACCAGGTCAGCGCCATCGACTTGACGACGCAGGCCATCAAGTGGACGCTGCCGGTGGGCAAGCTGCCGGCCGGCATCACCGTGACGCCGGACGATAAATACCTGCTGGTCGGCATCATGGGTTCCGATTATGTGGAAGTGATCGACTGGCGCGCCCAGAAGACCGTCAAGCGCATCAAGGCCGGCGCCGGCACGCACAACTTCCGCGCCCATGGCGACAACCGCATGATCTATGTGTCGAACCGCGTCTCGAACACCATCAACATCATCGACCAGAAAACGCTGGAAAACGTCGGCACCATCAATGTGCCGGGCGGTCCGGACTGCATGGAAATCACGGAAGATGGCAAGACCATGTGGGTGACGCTGCGCTGGATCAAGAAAGTGGCGGTAATCGACCTGCCGACGCGCAAGGTCACCAATCTGATTCCGGTCGGCCGCTCGCCGCACGGCGTGTTCTTCGCCAATTCCTCGGCGCGCATGTAAGGCAGGAGGGCCGATGCCAGCCCCGCGCAACACCCCACCGCACGCAGGAAAACGGGCAAGGGCCGCCGCCGCAGCGGCGCTGGCCCTTGCCGCGCTTGCCACGGCGCAGTCTACGCCCGCCGCGCCGGCGTGCCGCGGCACGGTCTACCTGACGTTTGACACGGGCAGCCAGTCCCAGGCCGAGCTGATCGCCGCCACCTTGCACCGGCACCAGATCAAGGCCACCTTCTTCCTGGCCAATGAAAAGACCGTGCGCGGCGACTATTCGCTCGATCCCGCCTGGGCCGGGTACTGGAAGGCCCGCGTCGCGGAAGGCCATGCTTTCGGCTCGCATACCTTCGATCACGTCTACTGGCAAAAAGATGCGGCCAACGGTTTGATCCAGGTCAAACCGCAATTCGGCGCCCAGGCCGGGCATAGCCAGCAGTGGACGGCCCAGCAGTATTGCGCGGAAATCCGCCGCGTCGACCAGCGTTTCCGCGAGCTGACCGGGCGCGGCCTCGATCCCTTGTGGCGCGCGCCCGGCGGCCGCACCTCGCCGCGCACGCTGGCGGCGGCCAAGGCCTGCGGCTACGCCCACGTGGGCTGGGCCAAGGCCGGCTTCTCCGGCGACGAGCTGCCCAGCGAAACGGCGCCGAATGCGCTATTGTTGAAAAAATCGCTGGATGGCTTGCGCGGCGGCGATATCTTTATGGCCCATATGGGCATCTGGTCGCGCAAGGACCCGTGGGCGCCGGCCAATCTGGAGCCGCTGATCCTGGGCCTGAAGCAGAAGGGCATGTGCTTCGCCACCTTGCGCGAGCACCCTGATTATTTGGAAATGATGAAGCAGCAATGATGCATTTACTCACCGACTGGTTTGGCATGGCCCAGGGCTGGCTGTTCGAAAGCCTGATCCAGCCCCTGATTTATTACACCGGCCTCGGCGAATTTACCGAAGAGGCTTTCGAAGGCACCGAGTGGCTGCTGACCGGCCTGTGCGAGCTGGTGATCCTGTTTACCCTGCTGCGCCCGCTCGAAGCCCTGATTCCCGTGCATAAGTTCGACGACAGGCGCGCGCGTTGGAATGACTTCATCTATACGGTGATCCACCGCATCGGCCTGTTCCCGGTGCTGATCTTCTTCACGCTCGATCCGCTGATGGATGGTCTGGCCGGCATGCTGCGCATGGAAAATGTGCGCCCCTTCAATCTGGAAGAGCTGTTGCCGGGCATGAATCCCATGGTGGGCTTCTTCCTCTACCTGGTGGTGCTGGACTTCTTCGATTACTGGTTCCACCGCGCCCAGCACCATTTCGGCTGGTGGTGGGGCTTGCACAGCCTGCACCACAGCCAGCGCAATATGAATCTGTGGAGCGACGACCGCAACCACCTGCTCGACGACCTGCTGCGCGATGTGATGATGGGTGCGCTGGCCCTGGCCATCGGCGTGCCGCCCGGCCAGTACGTGCTGCTGGTCTCGCTCTCGCGCATGCTGCAAAGCCTGCAGCACGCCAATGTGCGCATCCATTTCGGCCTCATCGGCGAGCGCCTGCTGGTGTCGCCGCGCTTCCACCGCATGCACCATGCGATCGGCATCGGCCACGAATCGAAAGGGCAGGGCACTTTGGGCGGCTGCAATTTCGGCGTGCTGCTGCCGGTCTGGGATATTCTGTTCCGCACCGCCAATTACACGCCGCGCTTTGAAACCACCGGCGTGCGCGACCAGCTGCCGCGCAGCAATGCCGACGGCAGCGTGCGGCCCGGCCGCGACTATGGCCGCGGCTTCTGGCGCCAGCAATGGCTGGGCTTGAAGCGCATGGTGGAATTCTCCCGCAAAAGGAAACCTGTCTGATGCGCGACGTTGTCAACGCCTATGGCCGCGCGCTGCTGTCGCAGTTGCACGGCCGCATGCTGCTGCTCAGCATCGTGCCCTTCATCCTCTCCGTGCTGGTGTGGGCGGGGCTGCTCTACCTCGGCATGCAGCCGCTGCTGGACTGGCTGCACGCCACCTTCACCGAATACGACGGCTTCCGCGCCAGCGGTTCCTGGCTCAGCAGCTGGGGGCTGGCCGCGCTGAAAACCGTGGTGGTGCCCTTTGTCGCGCTGCTGCTCCTGCTGCCGCTGATGATCCTGACCGCCCTGATCTTCATGGGCGTGGCGGCCATGCCCTTCATCGTGCGCCATGTCGGCGGCCGCCACTTCCCCACGCTGGAGAAGAAGCAGGGCGGCACCCTGCTGGGCAGCGTGGCCATGGCCTTGCGCTGCTTCGTGCTGTTTGCCGCCATCTGGTTCTGCACCTTGCCGCTGTACTTCGTGCCGCCGCTGGCGCTGGCCAGCCAGGTGCTGTTGTGGGGCTGGCTGACCAGCCGCGTCATGGCCTACGACGCGCTGGCCGATTACGCCAGCGAGGACGAACGCAAGCAGCTGATGCACGAGCGCCGCTGGCAATTGCTGGCGATCGGCGTGGTGTCCGGCGCGGCGGGCGCCCTGCCAGGCCTGATCTGGCTTGGCGGCGCGGCCATCGCCGTGGTCTTCTTCCCCTTCCTGGCGGCGGCCTCGATCTGGCTGTACGTGCTGATATTTATCTTCACCGGCCTGTGGTTTGAGTATTATTGTCTGGAGGCGCTGGCGCGCCAGCGCGCTGCCGCCGTGGAGAAGGACATCACGCACACGGCTTAAGGAATAGGGCAGGGCTATGGCTATTGGACTGATTATCATAGGCGACGAAATCCTTTCGGGAAAACGCGTCGACCAGCACTTCCCCAAAGTGGTGCAGCTCTTGGCTGCGCGCGGCTTGCAGCTGGGTTGGGCTGAATATCTGGGCGACGATCCGGCGCGCATCACGGCCACCTTGAAACGCAGCTTCGCCAGCGGCGACATCGTGTTTTCCTGCGGCGGCATCGGCGCCACGCCGGACGACCATACGCGCCAGGCCGCGGCTGCTGCGCTGGACAAACCGCTGCGGCTGCACCCGCAAGGCAAGGAATTGATCCAGCAGCGCATTACGCAGGTGGCGCAGGAAGCGGGCCAGGTGGCCGACCTGAATTCGGCGGAAAACCTGCACCGCCTGAAGATGGCCGAATTCGCCGAAGGCGCGGCCCTGATTCCCAATCCCTACAACAATATTCCCGGCTTCGCGCTCGGCATGCATTACTTCGTGCCGGGCTTCCCGGTGATGGCCTGGCCCATGATCGAGTGGGTGCTCGACACCCATTACGCCGACCTGTTCAACCGCGAGCCGCGCGCCGAACACGCCGTGCTGGTATATGAAGCGGCGGAATCGGCGTTGACGCCGCTGATGGTGGCGATCGAAGCGTCCTTCCCGCGCGTGAAGGTGTTCAGCCTGCCCAGCGTGGGCGATGCGCGCACGCGCCGCCATATCGAATTGGGCGTGAAGGGCGAGCCGGGACAGGCGGCGCAAGCGTTCCGCCAGATGTGCGCCGAACTCGATAGACTGGAGGCAGAATACCGTCCGCTGTAAAGCGCGGAACCTTGGAAATGACAGCCGTATTTCAGCAGTGTTTCAGGGCTGTGACAGCGGCGATGGCGATGCTTGCACGGAAGGCTGAGCGTCGTTGTTTTTTTGCGAAAATCGGCAGCGGCGAAGAAAATATCTGCCCGACGGCCCGTGCACTGCACGCCGTTGTGGTGCAATGGTAATCAAGCGCTGCCGGAAAGAGGTCTCGCGAAAGCAGTGCTGGTTTGCTGATTTACCCGATTCACCGGTTTAAACAATATGTTAAGCAATCGTCGTTTTCGCCGGCCCCCTGTCGTTGTACGCGCGGTGCGCAAATTGCGCGCCGGAGCGGCGGCGATGGGTTACGGTGGCGCCAGGCGCCGATTGCGCTCTGTACCTATGCCTTCCCATCCAGAACACGAACAACGCAACGACGACGCGCAGTTTGCGCCAACCAAGCCGGCCACGCCGCCGCCATCGGAACCGAAGAAAGGGCATCGCACCCGCAATGCCTTCATTCTGTTGATGCTGGTGCTGCTCTCGCTGGGCGTCTGGTGGCTGCTGCAGGAAGTGCGCACCTCGGCGATGCAGGCGCGCTTCTTCTCCAATCTGGTGGGCAAGCTCAGTTACCGCGTTGAAGCGGGACCGAGCCAGGCGATCCGCTTCCCGCACGACAGCCCCTACGACGAGCGCCTGGGCTATGCCAATCTGCCCGACTATCTGGGCAAGCTCAAAAGCAAGGACTATGTGGTGACGGCGCAGGCGCGCTTCTCGCCCAAGATGATCGAGCTGGCCGATATGGGCCTGTTCGCCACCTACCGCGAAAAGACCAAGGCCGGCCTGTCGATCTACGATTGCCGCGCCGAACCGCTGTTCAGCGCCAGTTATCCCGAGCGCGTCTACGGCAGCTTCGACAAGACGCCGCAAGCCCTGGTGGCCAGCCTGCTCTTCATCGAAAACCGCGAGCTGCTGGACGACACCTATCCGAAGCGCAATCCGGCCGTGGAATGGGACCGCCTGAGCAAGGCCGTGCTGGAAAAATCGCTGGCCAGCGTGGGCGCCGGCTCGCACCGCGCCGCCGGCGGCAGCACCCTGGCGACGCAGATCGAGAAATACCGCCACTCGCCGGAAGGCCGCACCGCCTCCATGAAGGACAAGCTGCAGCAGATGGTTTCGGCCGCCCTGCGCGCCTACCAGCAGGGCGAGGACACCACCGCCGTGCGGCGCCAGATCGTGGTCGATTACCTCAACACCGTGCCGCTGTCGGCCAAGCCTGGCTATGGCGAAGTGAATGGCATCGGCGACGGCATGTGGGTCTGGTATGGCCGCGACTTCGAGGAAGTGAGCCGCCTGCTGGGCGGCAAGATGGACCAGCCGGGCAGCGCCCTGGCCTTCAAGCAAGCCTTGTCGCTGCTGATCGCGCAGCGCCGCCCCAGCTATTACCTGGGCGACGGCGACGCCGACCTGGAAACCCTGGCCAACAGCCACTTGCGCGTGCTGGCCCAGGCCGGCGTGATCTCGCCGGCCCTGCGCGACGCCGCGCTCAAGGAAGAACTGCACCCGGCCCACGGTTCCGGCGTGGCGGCGGCGCCGCCCATGGCCTTCGTCACACGCAAGGCCTCGAACGCGGTGCGCACCCACCTGGCCGGCCTGCTGGGCGATAACCGCCTCTACAACCTGGACCGCCTCGACTTGAGTGTCAACACCACGCTCGACGCGCAATCGCAGCGCGCCGTCACCGCCGTGCTGCGCGAGCTGCGCGATCCGGACGCGGCGCAGGCCGCCGGCCTGACCGGCAAGGGCATGCTGGGCAACGGCGATCCGGCCAATGTGGTGTACAGCTTCACCTTGCTGGAAAAAGGCGAGAAGACCAACTACCTGCGCGTGCAGACCGACAACTTCGACCAGCCGCTCGATATCAACGAAGGCGCCAAGCTCGATCTGGGTTCCACCGCCAAGCTGCGCACCCTGGTCACGTATATGGACATCGTCGACCAGTTGCACAAGAAATATGGCGGCATGGATGTGGCCGAACTGAAGAAAGTGGCGCTCGAACCGCGCGACCGGCTCAGCGCCTGGGGCGTGGAATACCTGATCGCCACGCCGATGGACAAGCGCGACCTGCCCGCCATGCTGCAGGCGGCCATGGAGCGCAAGTATTCCGGCAATCCGGGCGAGGGCTTCTTCACCGGCGGCGGCCTGCATTACTTCGGCAACTTCTCGAAGGAAGACGACAGCCGCATCCTGACCGTGCGCGAAGCGCTGCGCCGTTCCACCAATCTGGTCTTCGTGCGCCTGATGCGCGACGTGGTGAAGTACTACTCCTTCCAGACGCCGGGATCGTCCGCCACCCTGCTGGCCGATGCCGACGATCCGCGCCGCGCCCAGTACCTGGCGCGCTTCGCCGACAAGGAAGGCAAGGAATTCCTGTACCGCTTCTACGCCAAGTACAAGGGCAAGCCGCTCGATGAGCTGGACAAGATCCTGGTCGGCAGCATTCGCGCCACGCCGGTGCGGCTGGCGAACATCCACCGCACCCTGTATCCGCAGGCGACGCTGGCGCAGTTCGGCAGCTTCGTCAACGATAATCTGCAAAGCCAGAACGAGGTGCCCGACGACCGCCTGGAACGCATGTACGACCAGTACGCGATGGACAAATGGTCGCTGGCCGACCGCGGCTACCTGGCCAATGTGCATCCGCTCGAACTGTGGCTGGTGGCCTATCTGCGCACGCATGACGGCGCCACGCTGACGCAGGTGGTGGCCGCCAGCGAGAAGGAGCGCCAGGAAGTCTACCAATGGCTGTTCAAGACCCACCGCAAGCATGCGCAGGACAAGCGCATCGCCGGCCTGCTGGAAATGGAAAGCTTCATGGAAATCCACCGCCAGTGGAAGAAGATGGGCTACCCCTTCGATTCGCTGGTGCCATCCTATGCCACCACCCTGGGCGCCTCGGCCGACCGTCCCGCCGCGCTGGCCGAGATGATGGGCATCATCATCAACGGTGGCGTGCGCAAGCCGACCCAGCGCGTCGCCTCCATGCACTTCGCCGCCGGCACGCCGTATGAAACCAAGGTCGAGCGCAATAAGGACAGCGGCTCCGAACAGGTGCTCTCGCCCGAAGTGGCGCGCGCCGTGGCCGACGCCGTGCGCGAAGTCGTCTCCGACGGCACCGCCAAGCGCGCCCGCGCCGCCTTCATCGGCGCCGACGGCAAGAATATCCCGGTTGGCGGCAAGACCGGCACCGGCGACCAGCGCTTCGACGTGTACGCCGCCGGCGGACGCCTGATCGAATCGCGCTACGTCAACCGCTCCGCCACCTTCGTCTTCAATATCGGCGAGCGCTTCTTCGGCAGTATGACCGCCTATGTGCACGGCCCCGACTCCAAGAACTACGACTTCACCAGCGCCCTGCCGGTGCAGTTGCTGGTCGCCCTGGCGCCGAGCCTGATGCCCCTGATCGAGCCCGAGAAAGCCGCCAAAAGCGGCGTCGTCGCCGCCGGCTTGCGCAGCGGAGGCGCTGGCGCGCAAGCCCTGCCCGCCAGCGCCACCAACGCCCCCGTCCCGCTGCGCGCCTGCGCCGGCGGCTAACCCCCACCATTTGATCTAGCGCAAACAATGTCCCACCCTGGTGTCAGGCACCGGGTTCGGACATTCTTTGAGAAAAATCAAGGAATGTCCAACCCTGGTGTCAGGCACCAAGGTCGGACATTCTTTGATCTGGCGCAGGAAATGTCCGGCTCCAGTGCCTGACACCAGGGTGGACATTTTTTGATTTGGCGCAAACGGGCTTGCGTGGCGGGGGATTTGTTGGCATCTTAGCCAGCTATGAAACCTGTCCGCCATACTATGTCCCGTATTTTGAAGTTCACGCGCTTTTCGGTGCGTGATTTGATCGTTACCGCCGCGCCGACCATTTTGCTGATTGTTGCTGTCTGTGCGGTGGCTTATCTGCTGGTCGATCCGGCGCCGCCGCGCAAGGTGAGCCTGTCCATCGGCCAGGAGAACAGTGCTTATGAGAACATCGGCAAGCGCTACGCGGCGGCGATGCGCAAGCATGGCATCGCCGTGACCTTGCAGCCTTCGCTGGGCTCGCAGGAAAATCTGCTGCGCCTGAACCGCGGCGAAACGGATATCGCTTTCGTGCAAAGCGGTTCCACCGACCAGGCGGAGGCGGAACGCAAGGGCCTGATCTCGCTGGGCAGCCTGTTTACCGAGCCGCTCTGGCTTTTCCTGCGCGAGGACAAGGACGTCAGCCAGCTGACCCAGCTGCGCGGCATGAAGATCAATCTCGGTCCCGAGGGCAGCGGCGTGCCGCGCCTGTTCCGCCAGGTGCTGGACGTGAATGGGGTCGAGCCGGCCGAGCTGCAGATCGGCATGCTGGAAAACACGCCGGCCACGGTGGAGCTGCTGGAGGGCCGCATCGATGGCCTGGTCTTCAGTTCCGCGCCCGATGCGCCGCTGGTGCAGATGCTGCTGCAAACGCCGGGCATCCGCCTGTTTGACTTCGCCCAGGCCGAAGCGTATACGCGGCGCCTGCCCTTCCTCAGCCATGTGGTGCTGCCGCGCGGCATCGTCGACCTGGGCCGCGACCTGCCCTCCAAGGATTACCAGTTGATCGCGCCGACCGCCACCCTGGTGGCGCGCGAGGATCTGCATCCGGCCCTGATCGATCTGTTCGTGCAGGCGGCCAGTAATATCCATGGCGGCGCGGGCTGGTTCCAGCAGCAGGGCCAGTTCCCTTCGGCGCGCTATACGGAGATTCCGGTGGCGCCCGAGGCGGCCAAGTTCTATAAGGATGGTGCGCCTTTCCTGCAGCGTTATATGAATTTCTGGCTGGCCAATTTCCTCGACCGCATGTGGGTGCTGGTGGTGGCGTTCGGCGCCTTGCTGCTGCCGCTGTCGCGCGTGCTGCCGCCGCTGTATGTGTGGCGCATCCGTTCCCGCGTCTACCGCTGGTACGGCCAGTTGCGCACGGTGGAGCAGGCGCTGGACGAGGCGCCGGCCGATGCCCGCCGCGCCGTCTACGCCGAGCAGCTGGAGCGCCTGAACGAGATCGAGGAGTGGGTGAACCAGATTTCCATCCCGCTGTCCTTCGCCGAGGATGTGTATGGCTTGCGCAGCCACATCAATTTCGTGCGCCAGCGCATCCTGAACCGCATGGAGGCGAGCGCGGAAAGCGCATGAGCTTATGCGCATTGCGCATGATGTTTGGCGCGACTGTTGTTTCCGGAGACAGATTGCTAGAAAAACAGCTCAATCATTTGACTTTGGATTGACTTCGTTTCAATATGAAATCAGGGCTTTTTATGGAAAAGCCAAATTTAGTTTCGTCATAAGCTTAATCGATTTCATCATCACGAGGTACGCAATGCAGAGTCCATCCGTTCCGAAAAAACAGTTGCTGGCGCTGGCCATCGGCGCCCTGTTCACCGCCGCCCTGGCCCAGGCCCAGAGCGCGCCCGTGGCCGACGACCCGCAGTCCACCGTGGTCGTCACCGGCACCCGGGTTGCCAAGCGCACCGTGCTCGACACCACCGCCCCGGTCGACATCATCTCGGCCGAAGCCTTGAAGATTGGCGGCGTGACGGAAATCAGCCAGGCCCTGTCCGTGGCCCTGCCTTCGCTGAACTTCCCGCGCCCCGGCATGACCGACGGCACCGACACCATCCGTCCCGCCGCCCTGCGCGGCCTGGCGCCGGACCAGACCCTGGTGCTGGTCAACTCCAAACGCCGCCACGCGTCTTCGCTGGTGAACTTGAACGGCACCATCGGCCGCGGCGCGGCCTCGGTCGACCTGAACACCATCCCCAGCGCCATCGTGAAGAACATCGAGGTGCTGCGCGACGGTGCTTCGGCCCAGTATGGTTCGGATGCGATTGCCGGCGTGATCAATCTGCGCCTGCGCACCGACCGCGATGGCGGCGAAGCCGTGATCGGCTACGGCAAGCGCATCACCGAATACAGCTTCTCTCCGGTGCCGCGTCCGGCCGACGCCACCTGGGGCGCCGGGCCGTCCGAGCGCAAGCGGCGCGATGGCGCCAACGCCAACTTCAGCGTGTGGAAAGGCTTGCCTTGGGGCGAGAGCGGCCACGTCACCATCGCCGCCGAATACAAGGACCAGAAACACACCGAGCGCAGCGGCTACGACACGCGCCAGCAATACCCGCGCGTCAACGGCGCTTACGATCCGCGCGAGCAGACCATCGAGCGCTTCAACGCCTGGTATGGCGAACCGGAACTGAAGCAATCGACCGTCTTCGTCAACGCCGGCAACACCCTGGCGGGCGGCGTGAAGGTGTATGGCTGGAGCAGCTACCAGAAGCGCGAAGGCAAGGGCAGCGGCTTCTTCCGCCGCGCGCTGCAGGACAACAATACCCTGGCCATTTATCCGGACGGCTTCCTGCCCTTCATCGCGCCGGAAGTGGACGACTTCAGCGCCACCGGCGGCGTGAGCTGGACCGTGGGCGATTGGGAGCTGGACAGCTCCATCGGCTACGGCAAGAACAAGATGGATTACACCATCGAGAACACGCTGAACCGCTCGCTGGGCGCCAGCAGCAAGACCGTCTTCAATGCCGGCGGTTTCTCGTATGACCAGCTGACCTACAACCTGTCCGGCGTGCGCCAGCTGGCAGTGGGCCTGGCTTCGCCGCTCAACGTGGCCCTCGGTTTCGAAGCGCGCCGCGAAGGCTATAAGCTGGAAGCGGGCGAGCCGGATTCCTGGCGCAACGGCGGCGTGCTGCTGCCGAACGGCTTGCCGACCGCCTCGGGTTCGCAAGTCTTCCCGGGCTTCATGCCGTCGGACGCGTCCAACAGCCACCGCAATGCCTACAGCCTGTTCGCCGACCTGGAAGCGAATCTGACGCCCGACCTGCTGGCTTCGGCCGCCGTGCGTGGCGAGCATTACTCGGACTTCGGCAACAACTGGTCGGGCAAGCTGGCCAGCCGCTACAGCGTGACGCCGGCCTTCGCGCTGCGCGGCTCGGTACAGAACGGCTTCCGCGCGCCGTCGCCGCAGCAGCAGAATTTCAGCTCGATTTCGACCATCTTCATCAGCGGCACGCCGTATGAAGTGGGCACGCTGAAGCCGACCTCGGGCGCGGCGCAGGCGCTCGGCGCGAAACCGCTGGAAGCGGAAAAATCGGTGAACTTCTCGCTCGGCGCCGTGGCCAAGCTGGGCAAGGGCAGCCTGACGGTGGACGCTTTCCACATCAAGATCCGCGACCGCATCGTGCTGTCCGAAAACCTGACGGCCGACAATGTACGTCTGTACCTGAACCAGCAGGGCTTTACCGGCATCAGCGGCGGGCGCTTCTTCATCAATGGCGTGAACACCACGACCAAGGGTGTGGACGTGGTGCTGAATTATCCCTATGTCTCGCCGCAGCTGGGCAAGTTCGATTTCACCGTGGCCGGCAACTACACCGACACCAAGGTGACCAAGCTGCCGGCCACGGCCCAGCTCTCGGCGCTGTCGCCGGCGCCGGTGCTGTTCGGCCGCGTGAATGTGCTGGTGTATGAGCAGGGGTCACCCAAGACCAAGTTCACGGCCAGCAGCAACTGGTCGCTGGGCGACTGGGGCGCCACCGTGCGCGCCACCCGCTACGGCAAGGTGCTGACGCCGGACGCCAACCCGGCGCGCGACCATGTCTCGTCGGCCAAGACCCTGGTCGACGTGGAGGGACGCTATGCGATCAGCAAGCGCCTCAGCGTGGCGCTGGGCGCGGACAATCTGTTCGACCAGTACGCCAATCCCTATCCGGCCGCGCTGAACGCCAGCGGCAACGTGCCGTCGTCGAACTATTCGCCGTTCGGCCGTTCCGGCCGCTTCGTGTATGCGCGTCTGAACTACACGCTGTAAGGGCGGGGAGCCGAAAAAAAACCGGGCTGCTGCCCGGTTTTTTTATGCGCCCAGCCAGGGTAGGCCGGCGTGGCACCAGCCGCCGACCGTCTTGCGGTGGCCGGCGCCATCCTTGTCGCCTTCGAAGCCTTGCAGGATGTCGAAGCAGTGCTGGTAGCCGTGCTCGGTCGCCAGCTTGGCGGCGTGGCGCGAGCGCACGCCCGAGCGGCACAGGAAGAGCAGGACTTCGTCCTTGCCGGCCACGGCGTTCAGCTGGGCCATGAAATCGGGATTGGGCACGCCGCCTGGATAGGTGCTCCACTGCACCGCGCCATGCTGGGTGTCGGCAATGGCGACGCGGCCCACCCAGTCGCGCTCGGCATTGGTGCGCACATCGATCAGGCGCACGCGGGTGTCGGCCTGCAGCAGCTCATACGCTTCCTGCGGCGTGACCGCGCCAGCATAGGGCAGGGCGGCGTCGCGGCTGCGCGCGCGTTGCAAAATATTTGCCTCAGGACTCATAGCGATTTCCCATATTGATCTTCGTTTATTATAGTGCGGCTAGCCGAGGACTGGTTTTTGCACCATGCTGACGCTTTTTGCTTCATCTCAGATTTTTCGCACCAATATAGTGCAAATTTCTATCATTGCACCATAATGGTGCTGCACTAAGACGGCGCGACTACATTGGATTTCCGTCGTTACATATTTTAGAAACAGTTGCCGGCAGAATCAACGGAGCACGCGGTAATTAGCTTATGCCGCATCCTTTTGATAAGCTGGCACAAAAGCTGCTTAATAGACCGTGAGCTTGAGCCGCACGCCAGTGCCGGCTCCCTTTTTCACTTAGGAGATACGCATGGCAATGACCGCCGCAGAAGTCTTGAAGATGGTTGCAGAGAACGACGTGAAATTCGTCGATTTCCGTTTCGCCGACACCCGTGGCAAGGAACAGCACGTGACCGTGCCGGTGTCCCACTTCGACATCGACAAATTCGAATCGGGCCACGCCTTCGACGGTTCCTCGATCGCGGGCTGGAAAGGCATCGAAGCGTCGGACATGATCCTGCTGCCGGACCCGAGCACCGCGAACATCGACCCCTTCATGGAAGAAACCACGCTGTTCATGCAGTGCGACGTGATCGAACCGTCGGACGGCAAGGGTTACGACCGCGATCCGCGTTCCATCGCCAAGCGCGCTGAAGCCTACCTGAAATCGTCCGGCCTGGGCGACACCGCCTACTTCGGCCCGGAACCGGAATTCTTCATCTTCGATTCCGTCAAATGGCGCATCGACATGTCCGGCGCCATGGTCAAGATCGACTCCGACGAAGCGTCCTGGTCGACCGACAAGGACATCGAAGGCGGCAACAGCGGCCACCGTCCAACCGTGAAAGGCGGCTACTTCCCCGTGCCGCCAGTCGACTCCTTCCAAGACATGCGTTCGGAAATGTGCCTGATCCTGGAATCGATGGGCATCCCGGTCGAAGTGCACCACCACGAAGTGGCCGGCGCCGGCCAGAATGAGATCGGCACCAAGTTCTCGACCCTGGTTGAGCGCGCCGACTGGACCCAGAACATGAAGTACGTGATCTGGAACGTGGCCCACAGCTACGGCAAGACCGCCACCTTCATGCCGAAGCCTGTGGTCGGCGACAACGGCTCGGGCATGCACGTGCACCAGTCGATCTGGAAAGACGGCAAGAACCTGTTCGCCGGCGACGGCTATGCCGGCCTGTCCGATTTCGCCCTGTACTACATCGGCGGCATCATCAAGCACGCCAAGGCGCTGAACGCCATCACCAACCCAGGCACCAACTCCTACAAGCGTCTGGTGCCAGGCTACGAAGCGCCGGTGAAACTGGCTTACTCGGCCCGCAACCGTTCCGCCTCGATCCGTATTCCGCACGTGGCGAATCCGAAAGGCCGCCGCATCGAGACCCGCTTCCCCGACCCGCTGGCCAACCCATACCTGTGCTTCGCCGCACTGATGATGGCCGGTCTGGACGGCGTGCAGAACAAGATCCACCCGGGCGAAGCAGCGTCGAAAGACCTGTACCACCTGCCGCCGGAAGAAGACGCGCTGATCCCGACCGTCTGCGCTTCGCTGGAAGAAGCCCTGGACCACCTGAACAAGGACCGCGAGTTCCTGACCCGCGGCGGCGTGTTCACCGACTCCATGATCGACGCCTACATCGAGCTGAAAATGACCGAAGTCACCCGCATGCGTCAAACCACGCACCCGGTTGAGTTCGACATGTACTACTCGCTGTAATCGACGCTGTACCGGCCAGTGGGCCGGTGCGCAGCAGACGCGAGGCAAGCCCGGCTTTCCTCGCGTTTTTTTTCGGATGTTGTATAGTCGCGGCATGAGGACAAGCATTTCCCACTTGCCGGCACTGCTGTTGCTGGCCGCCTGCGGCGCCGCCAGCGCCCAGCAGATTTACCTGTGCGTGGACGCCAGCGGTCACAAGGAGTTGACCGATACGCGCAAGGGCAGCAATTGCAAAGCCCTGGATTTGCCGGGCGCGGCGATTCCGGCCCCGGCGCGGCGCGAAGGCGGCGCCCATGGCCGCCCGCCGGGCACGCCCGCGCCGGCCGCCGTGGCGCCTGCGGCCTTCCCGCGCGTCGACAGCGCCGAGCAGCGCGCGCGCGACGCCGACCGCCGCCAGATCCTGGGCGAGGAGCTGCGCAGCGAGCAGGCCAAGCTGGCCGAGCTGCGCAAGGACTATAACAACGGCGAACCGGAACGGCGCGGCGACGAACGCAATTACGCCAAGTACCAGGAGCGGGTGGCGCAGATGAAGGACAGCATCGCCCGTTCGGAACAGAATGTGGAAGCGCTCAAGCGCGAGATCGCCAATATCCGATGAAATCCCTTCTTCCTCTTGCCAGCGCCGCCGCCGAGCGGCCGCCCGCGCTGGCCGGGCTGGATTTGCTGGCCACGGCCGTGCTCATCCTCGATGCCGAAGGGCAGATCGCCTACGCCAACGCGGCGGCGGAAAACCTGCTGGAAAGTTCGCTCAAGGCGCTCTCGCGCCAGAAGCTCAACGCGCTCTTTCTCAATCCGGCTGAACTGGACGCGTTGTGCGCCCAGGCGCGCCAGCATAAATTCTCCGACCTGCGCCAGGAACTGACCTTGGAGCGTGGCGGGCGCGAAGCCCTGCACCTGCACGCCATCGCCAGCGCGCTCGACGAGCCGCCGGCCAGCGTGCTGCTGGAGCTGCGCGAAATGGTGCAGCAGATTAAGCTCGACCGCGAAGAGCGCATGCTGGACCAGAGCCAGGTCAACAAGGAGCTGATCCGCAACCTGGCGCACGAGATCAAGAATCCACTGGGCGGCATCCGCGGCGCGGCGCAATTGCTGGAGATGGAATTGCCGCCGCTGCATCTGCAGCAGTTGCGTGAATACACCCAGGTCATCATCAAAGAAGCGGACCGCCTGCAAACCCTGGTCGACCGTCTGCTGGCGCCGCACCGCCGCCCGCATATCGTGGGCGATGTGAATATCCATGAAGTGCTGGAGCGCGTGCGCAGCCTGATCCTGGCTGAGTTCCCGGCCGGCCTGGCCATCCTGCGCGATTACGACGCCTCGATTCCCGAGTTCCGCGGCGATAAGGAACAGCTGATCCAGACCGTGCTGAACATCGCGCACAACGCGGCCCAGGCGCTCGGCGAGCGCATCGTCGCCGGCGATGCCCAGCTCATTTTCAAGACGCGCGTGGCGCGCCAGGTCACCCTGGCCAAGGTCCGCTATAACCTGGCATTAGATTTGCATATCATCGACAATGGACCGGGCATCGCCGCCCAGATCCGCGACCGCATCTTCTACCCGCTGGTGTCCGGACGGGAAGGGGGCAGCGGCCTGGGGCTGACGCTGGCGCAGACATTTGTGCAGCAGCACCAGGGCGTGATCGAGTGCGAAAGCCGGCCTGGATGCACAGACTTCCGCATCCTGCTGCCCCTGCCTTGAGGCCGGGGTCTTGAAACTTTGAGTGCGGGACACATACATACACATGAAGCCGATCTGGATAGTTGACGACGACGAATCGATCCGCTGGGTACTGGAAAAAGCGCTGGCTCGCGAGAGCCTCGCCACCCGCAGTTTTGCCAACGCGCGCGAGGCCATCGCCGCGCTGGAAAGCGAGACGCCGCAAGTGCTGGTGTCCGATATCCGCATGCCGGGCGACTCCGGCCTCGACCTGCTGCAGCGGGTCAAGGCGCGTTATCCCGGCCTGCCCGTCATCATCATCACCGCCTTTTCCGACCTGGATTCGGCCGTGGCCGCCTTCCAGGGCGGGGCCTTTGAATACCTGGCCAAACCCTTCGATATCGACAAGGCCGTCGAGCTGATCCGCCGCGCCCTCGACGAGAGCCTGCGCGAAGCGAGCGTGGAAGCGGGGCCGGCCGACACGCCCGAAATCCTGGGCCAGGCGCCGGCCATGCAGGAAGTCTTCCGCGCCATCGGCCGCCTGTCGCAGTCGAATGTGACGGTGCTGATCACGGGCGAATCGGGCACGGGCAAGGAGCTGGTGGCGCGCGCGCTGCACAAACACAGTCCGCGCGCGGCCCAGCCCTTTATCGCGCTCAACACGGCGGCCATCCCGAAGGATCTGCTGGAGTCGGAACTGTTCGGCCATGAGCGCGGCGCCTTCACCGGCGCGCAAGCGACGCGCCGGGGCCGCTTTGAACAGGCCGAGAACGGCACGCTCTTCCTCGACGAGATCGGCGACATGCCCTTCGATTTGCAGACGCGCCTGCTGCGCGTGCTGTCGGACGGCCATTTCTACCGCGTCGGCGGGCACCAGCCATTGAAAGCGAATGTGCGCGTGATTACGGCCACGCACCAGAACCTGGAACAGCGCGTGCGCGATGGCCTGTTCCGCGAAGACTTGTACCACCGTCTGAACGTGATCCGCCTGCGCCTGCCGAGCTTGCGCGAACGGCGCGAAGACATTCCGCTGCTGGTGCGCCACTTCCTGCTGCAAAGCGCGCGCCAGCTCGGCGTGGAAGCCAAGCGCATGAGCGAACCGACCCTGGCCTTCCTGTCCAGCCTGGACTTGCCGGGCAATGTGCGCCAGCTGGAAAACCTGTGCAACTGGATCACGGTGATGGCGCCGGGCCAGACGGTCGAGGTCAAGGACTTGCCGCTGGAACTGAGCCAGGGCAAGGAGAGCATGGGGCAGGGCGGGGTGCTGGAACCAGCCGCCTCGGCGGGCCTTGCCTTGGCGGCCGGCGCCGCTGGCGCGGCCGGTGGCCAAGCGGCGGCGGGCGTTGTTGGGCAGGCGCATCTGCCCGATGGCTGGCTGGGTCTGCTCGAACAGGAGGCGGCCGCCATGCTGGCCGCCAACCAGCCCGAGGTGATGGCCGTGCTGGGCCGCCAGTTCGAATCAGCTCTGATCCGCATGGCGCTGCGCCACACGCATGGCCGCAAGAACGATGCCGCCGTGCGCCTGGGCATCGGCCGCAACACGATCACGCGCAAGATCGCCGAGCTGGGCATCGCCGGCGCGCGTGAGGACTGAAGCTGTTGGTGCAAGCGACGGTGCAGTCCGCACTGCTTTGGTGCAACGCACGGCCGCTGGAATCGGGTAAGCTCTGGGCTGCAAGGCCTGGAGCTTTTTTTATGATGGAAACCGTATGCTGATTAATTGCGTGGCCTATCAGGATGGCCGCAAGCTGGCAGATATCCCGGTCGAGGATATCAGCGACTATGTCGCCCGCCCCGAATGCTTCGTCTGGGTGGCGCTGCGCGACGCCGAGCAGCATGAACTGCTCAAGATGCAGGAAGAGTTCGGCCTGCACGAGCTGGCCGTGGAAGACGCCAGCCGCGGCCACCAGCGTCCCAAGATCGAGGAGTATGGCGATTCGCTGTTCGTGGTGGTGAAGATGGCGGCGCTGGAGCTGGACGAGCTGGTGATCGGCGAGGTCGATATCTTCGTCGGCCAGAACTATGTGCTGTCCTCGCGCCAGAACAGCGAGCAGGGCTTCCTCGGCGTGCGCGCCCGCGCCGAGCGCGAACCGCAGCTGCTGCAGCAAGGCCCGGCCTTCGTGCTGTATGCGCTGATGGATGCCGTGGTGGACCGCTATTTCCCCATCGTCGACGCCATGGAGACCGAACTCGAAGCGATCGAGGAGCGTATCTTCATCCGTGGTTCCCAGCGCAATAATATCGAGCGCCTGTATGCCCTGAAGCGCAAGGTGATGACCCTGCGCCATGCCGTCGCGCCGCTGCTGGACGCCATCGGCAAGCTGCACGGCGGCCGCGTGCCCGCCGTGTGCCAGAACACCCAGGAGTATTTCCGCGACGTGCACGACCACCTGCACCGCATCACGGCCTCGCTCGACACCATCCGCGACACCATCGGCACGGCAATCCAGGTGAACTTGTCGATGGTGGCGCTGGAAGAGGGTGAGGTCAACAAGCGGCTGGCTGCCTGGGCCGCTATCTTCGCGGTATTGACGGCATTTGCCGGGATCTGGGGCATGAATTTCAAGAATATGCCGGAACTGGACTGGCGCTTCGGCTACCCGCTGGCCTTGAGCGCCATGGCCTCGGTCAGCTTCTACCTGTACCGCCGCTTCCGCCGCGCCGGCTGGCTGTAGCGTTCCCGCCAGAAATACCGTTCCGTCTGTCAAAACCGTCAAGCTTCCGATGTACAATCATTAATGTACTGCCGGTAATACGGCCGGCAGCTTCGTCCGCGGCCCTGCGCCGCACGGAGGGTGGGATGGACGACGATATGCTGTTTGACGACGAGGCCGCTGCCGAGGCCCGCCCGCGCTTACCGCCCTGGCAAGTGCTGATCGTGGATGACGAGGAGGCGGTGCACCAGGTCACCAAGCTGGTGATGTCCGACTTCGAATTCGACGGCCGTCCGCTGCACTTCACCGACTGCTATTCCGGCGCCGAAGCGCGCGAAGTGCTCGGGCGCGGCGCCGAATTCGCCCTGATCCTGCTCGATGTGGTGATGGAAAGCGAGCACGCCGGCCTCGACCTGGTACGCCATATCCGCGAAGAGCTGGGCAATATCTCGGTGCGCATCGTGCTGCGCACGGGCCAGCCGGGCCAGGCGCCGCAAGCCTATGTGCTCAAGGCTTACGATATCAACGATTACCGCGAAAAGACCGACCTCACGCATGCCAAGCTCAGCGTGGTCTTCTATTCCGCTCTGCGCGGCTACCGCGACCTGATGCGCCTGGAGCGCGCGCGCAGCGGCCTGCGCCGCACCATCGACGCCATCACCCAGGTGTGCGAGGCGGAAAACCTGCCGCATTTCTGTTCCGCCGTGCTGGACCAGGCCGGCGCCTTGCTCGGCCATGGCGGCGAGGGCGTGTGCGCCAGCCGCGTCGACGCCTATGCCGCCGTGGCGCGCCAAGGCGGCTTAAAGGTGCTGGCCGTCACGCCGGGCTTCGCCGCATTGCAGGGCGAGAGCAAGATGGAGGGCTTGCCGCCCGAGGTGCGTGCCGCTTTCGAGCGCTGCATGCAGGAACGGCACGGCCACCACGGCGACCTGCACCATGCCAGCTACCACCGCACGCGCGATGGCAGCGAAAGCTTCCTGTATATGGCGTTCTCGGCGCCGCTGCGTGCGGAAGACCGCGAACTCCTGTCCCTGTTCTCGGCCAATGTGGCCGTCACGTATGAAAAGCTGCAGCAGCGCGAGGAAACCATGAGCACCAAGCCTGTCTCCCTGTTCGAGGAAAGCGATGGCCGCATCCTGGCCGAAGCGGCCTTGCGCTCGATTACCGCCTCGACGGCGCGCGCGCGCGGCGACGATTTCCTGCGCATCCTGGTGCGCGACCTGGGGCAGGCGCTGGACGTGCGCTATGTGATCGCCGGCCGCGTGATCTTGATGGACGATGGCGGTGAGGGCATCCGCACCCTGGCCGTGTGGGGCGGTGAAGACTATCTGCCGAATATGGATTACAGCCTGAAGCACACGCCCTGCCAGGACGTGACGGACCAGAGCATGTGCTTCCACGGCTGCGGCATCCAGGCCGATTATCCCGAGGATACCTTGCTGGTCGATATGCAGGCCGAGAGCTATATCGGCATGCCCATGGTCGATACCGAGGGCAAGACCCTGGGCATCCTGTCGGCGCTGGACACGCGGCCGATCGACGAAAACAAGCGCTTGCTGGCGCTGTCGCTGCTGTCGATTTTCGCCGCGCGCTGCGCCGCCGAACTGCAGCACCAGGACCGCGAAGCGCTGCTCGAAGAAAAGGTGCAGCAGCGCACGGAAGCCTTGCGCGCGGCCCAGGCCAATATGGTGGAACAGGAAAAGATGGCGGCGCTGGGCGCCCTGGTGGCGGGCGTGGCGCACGAAGTCAATACGCCGGTGGGCGTGGCCGTCACGGCCGCCTCCGGCCTGGCCAGCTATGCCGAGCAGATGGTGAGCATGCTGAGCGGGGAAAAGGTCAGCCGCTCGGAACTGACCGGCCTGGCCACGCGCCTGAAAGGGGCGGCCGGCCTGGTCGAACAGAATCTGGCGCGCGCCGCCCAGCTGATCGGCAACTTCAAGCAGCTGGCCGTGGACCAGGGCACCGAACATATCAGCGAGCTGGTGCTGCATGAGTATGTGCAGGGCGTGGTCTCGGCCCATAGTCCGGAATTGCGCAAGGCGCAGATCGAGGCCAAGATCGAGATCGCGCCGCAACTGCGCGTGCGCCTACCGGCGGGCAAGTTCTCGCAAGTGTTGTCGAATCTCTTGATGAACTCGGCCAAGCACGCCTATCCCGATGGCGGCCCCGGCCAGGTGAGGATCGCGGCGCGGCTGGAAGAGGACGAGGGCGGCGCGCCCTGGCTGCACGTGCACTTTGCCGACGATGGCATCGGCCTGGCGCCCGGCATCCGCGAGCGCGTCTTCGAACCGTTCTTCACCACCAAGCGCGGGCAGGGCGGTTCGGGCCTGGGCATGCACATCGTCTACACCATCGTGCACCAGATGGGCGGCCAGGTTGCGCTCGACGACCAGGCCGAGCGCGGCTGCGCCCTCAAGGTCAAGCTACCGCTGGCGCGTTTTGCCGCCAACGTGGAGTAGGGCGGATCAGGAAGCGGCGGCCATCGACAGGGCCACGGCTTCGGCCACCTTGATGCCGTCCACGCCGGCGGACAGGATGCCGCCCGCGTAGCCGGCGCCTTCGCCGGCCGGGAACAGGCCGCGCGTGTTCAGGCTTTGCAGATCGCCGTCGTTGCGCTTGATGCGGATCGGCGAGGAGGTGCGGGTTTCCAGGCCGGTCAGCACGGCGTCTTGCTTGAAGTAACCGCGGACCTGCTTGTCGAAGGCCGGGAAGGCTTCGCGCAGCGCTTCCACCGCGTAATCGGGCAGGATGCTGGCCAGGTCGGTCAGGTGCACTTGCGGTTTGTAGGACGGCACCACGGCGCCGAACTCGGTGGAGGGGCGGCCGGCCACGAAGTCGCCCATCAACTGGCCCGGCGCGCTGTAATTGCTGCCGCCCAGCACGAAAGCCTTTTCCTCCAGGCGGCGCTGGAATTCGATGCCGGCCAGCGGATGGCCCGGATAGTCTTCCGGACTGATGCTGACCACGATGGCGCTATTGGCATTGCGTTCGGCGCGCGAATACTGGCTCATGCCGTTGGTGACGACGCGGCCCGGCTCGGAGGCGGCCGCCACCACGGTGCCGCCCGGGCACATGCAGAAGCTGTAGACGGCGCGGCCATTCTTGGCATGGTGCACCAGCTTGTAGTCGGCCGCGCCCAGGATCGGGTGGCCGGCGTTCGGGCCGAAGCGGCAGGTGTCGATCAGCGACTGCGGGTGTTCGACGCGGAAGCCGATCGAGAAGGGCTTGGCTTCGATATACACGCCGCGCGCATACAGGGTTTCGAAGGTGTCGCGCGCGCTGTGGCCGATGGCCAGCACCACATGGTTGGTGACGATGTGCTCGCCATCGGCCAGGGTCAGGCCGCGCAGCTGGCGCTGGCCGTCCTTTTCTTCGATCTCGAAATCGGCCACCTTGGCTTCGAAGCGGATGTCGCCGCCCAGGGCCACGATTTCCTCGCGCATCGCTTCCACCATCTTGACCAGGCGGAAAGTGCCGATATGCGGCTTGCTGACGTAGATGATTTCCTCCGGCGCGCCGGCCTTGACGAACTCGGTCAGCACTTTGCGGCCGTAGTGCTTGGGGTCCTTGATCTGGCTGTACAGCTTGCCGTCCGAGAAGGTGCCGGCGCCGCCTTCGCCGAACTGCACATTCGACTCGGGATTGAGTTCGCGCTTGCGCCAGAAGCCGAAGGTGTCCTTGGTGCGCTCGCGGACGGTCTTGCCGCGTTCCAGGATGATGGGACGCAGGCCCATCTGCGCCAGGATCAGGGCGGCGAACAGGCCGCAGGGACCCATACCGATGACCACCGGGCGCGGCTGGCTGCCGTCGGCGTTGACCTTGTGCGCCACGTATTTGTATTCCATATCGGGCGAGGGCATCAGGTGCACGTCGTGCTGGCGGCGCGCCAGGATGGCCGCATCGTCGGTGGTCTCCACATCGACCGAGTAAATCAGCACGATCTGGGCTTTCTTGCGGGCGTCGTAGCTGCGTTTGAACACGGTAAAGCCCTGCAGCATTTCCGGCGGGATGTCGAGGCGGGCCAGGATGGCTTCGCGCAGCTCGGGTTCGGCGTGGTTCAGGGGGAGTTTGACTTCGTTCAATCGCAGCATGGTGTTCTTTCTCAAGCGGGTGGGGCGCGCAACGGGCCCAATCCGCCATTTTACCTTGCCTGACCCGGCCGCCCAAGAGCGGGCCGGCAGCCGCTCATTGTTGTTTTTGGGATGAAACTTGCATTTTGGTATTGACGATTATGCTTTTGCTATGGTTTTATTGAGGGCTTCAAATGTCCGGTCCCCGCCAATCGGAATGGATTCCTGCAAAGATAATCATCGCGCTGGAATTGGTTTTGACATCGAATTAAAAAGTACGGCGTTGATGTTTCAAATCCGGCGCTAATCCAGTTTCCCTTCCTGTTTTAAATCCCCTCTGCAAGAAAATTGGTTTTTCGAATAAGAAAAGCCGCAATTCACATATTTCTGCTTGCGATTCTGTGTTGAATTAAATTTTGAAAAATAAGTAATATTTCGAATTTTATTCCGATGAAATCCCGGAGAATCCATGCATATCGGCGGAAATCGTGGAAGATCGCCGCTGCTTTTTTCGCTCATTGTTGTAATCTTGCAGCGGAAAAAGGACGATAGTGTTGTTTTCTGCCCCGGCGAATTCTTGCGTGATTGACAGGCTTGCCATCTGCATGTTCCCATGCATTTCGTAAGTCGCTAGCATTTCAATATGCGCGGCGGCTTATTGGATTCTTTCCCGCTCTATTTGATCGGGAAGTAGTCGGGACAATAAAAATACGTGATTAAAATAAACAGCAAGATAGCTTGAGATAGGAAATCACAATGATTAGAAAGACCATTCTTGTTCGTGCTTTAGCAGTGGCTTTTGGCGCCGGCGCGCTGACGGTGGCGATGCTGCCGTCGGCGCTGGCGCAGTCGAATGCCGCCGGTAATATCTTCGGCCGTGTGGACGGCGCCGCCGGCGCTGCCGTGGTGCTTAACAACGTCGATACCGGCGTGAAGCGTACCGTCACCCTCGATGCCAGCGGCCGCTACAACGCGACCGCCATGCCGCCCGGCCACTACAAGGTCGAGCTGCAGCGCGAGGGCAAAATCGTCAACACCACCGAAGTCGATGTGATCGTCGGCCAGGGCGTGGAAGCGTCCTTCGGCGCCATCCAGGCGGTGCAGGTGACGGGCCGCCGCAGCCGCATCGACATCTCCAACACCAATAACGGCGCGGTGTTTACCGCCAAGGAGCTGGCCAAGCTGCCGGTGGCCAATAATGTGGACGCCATTATCCAGCTGGCGCCGAACACCACCCGCGCCGACTCGCGCTACGCGGCCGGCGCTTCCTTCGGCGGCGGCGGCGCGTCCGAGAATGCTTACTACATCAACGGTTTCCCTGTCACCAATCCGCTGACCCAGCTGGGCGGTTCGGAACTGCCTTTCGGCGCCATCGCCCAGGCCCAGATCCTGACCGGCGGCTTCGGCGCCGAGTTCGGCCGTTCCGTGGGTGGCGTGGTCAACGTCACCACCAAGAGCGGCACCAATAACTGGGAAGCCGGCGGCACCTTCAGCATCGAGCCGAATGCCCTGACCGCGCGCAAGAAAGACCAGTACTATCCGGTCACCGGCTCCAACCCGGCCACCGACGGCACCCTGTTCCGCCGCAAGTCGGAAGATTCGAGCACCAAGCGCACCTTCGGTGGCTATGTGGGCGGCCCGATCATCAAGGACCAGCTGTTCATGTTCGTCGCCGTCGAGCGCAAGAAGGATGACCTGGCCGGCGTCAACGCCTACGCCAACACCGTCGGCATCGTCGGCAGCCCGACCCTGGCGACCACCGGCTGGGCCGAGCGCCAGGACGTGTCGGACCGCTATCTGGCCAAGTTCGACTGGAACATCAACGATAACCACCGCCTGGAAGCGACCCTGATCGGCGACAACAACAAGGAAGACCGCCAGCTCTACGGCTACGACTATGTCAACGGCCGCGGCAGCAAGCAGACCTCGTCCGAGCACTACAAAAACAACTCGAACTACACCCCGGTCGGCGCCGATTCCAAAATCCTGCGCTATACCGGTAACCTGACCGACGACCTGACCGTGTCGGCCCTGTACGGCAAGAGCAAGACCAAGATCAGCAACACCTATGACGGCGATCTGAGCAGCATGTTCCAGATCAACGCCGCCTCGCGCGCCCGCGTGCCCGGCCTGAACTACAGCACGCCGCAAGTGTTGGTGAGCACCATCTTCCCGAACGGCGCTAAGAACGAAACCACCTCCTCGCGCATCGACCTGGAATACAAGATTTCCAGCCACACCATCCGCGGCGGTTTCGACCAGAACAAGCTGAAGTCGCTGGAAGCCGGTGACGTGACCGCCGGCGGCGGCATCTGGTTCTACGACAAGGTGGACAATCCCACCGCGGTCAACAAGCTGAACGGCGTACCGGTCGTCATCGCCAATGGCGGCGGCTACGGCACCCAGGGCTACTTCGTCAGCCGCCGTCTGTTCAACAGCGCCACCAATGCCTACTCCGACCAGGACGCCAAATACCTGGAAGACCGCTGGCAAGTGAACAAGGATCTGCTGGTGACCGTCGGCATCCGCAGCGAAGGCTTCAAGAACAAGAACGGCGACGGCGAAACCTTCCTGGAAGTGAAGAATCAGATTTCGCCACGCCTGTCCGCCGCCTGGGACGTGAACGGTGACGCCTCGTTCAAGGTCTTCGGTAGCGCTGGCCGTTACGCGCTGCAGATCCCGACCCACTTGGCCGTGCGCGGCGCCAGCCGCTCGACCAACACCCGCGAGTACTTCACCTATACCGGCACCGACGCCAACGGCGCGCCGCTGGGCCTGAAGAACCTGACCGGCGTGACCTCGACCAACAACGAGTTCGGCCAGGCCAAGGACGTCAACACGCTGACGGCGCTGGACATCAAGCCGACCTACCAGGATGAAATCACGGCCGGCTTCGAAAAAGCCCTGTCCGCCGACCTGAACGTGGGCGCGAAAGCCACCTTCCGCAAGCTGAAGCAGACCATCGACGATTACTGCGACGACCGCGCCGTGGCCGCCTGGGCGGAACGCAACCACGTCAACACCGACCACTGGAGCGGCCTGGGCTGCGTCACCTTCAATCCGGGCAAGGACAACACTTTCAATGTTGACTTCAACGGCGACAAGAAATACACCCAGGTCAAGCTGAGCAAGGAAGACCTGGGCTTCGAGAAAGCCAAGCGCGACTACGTGGCGCTGGACTTCTTCGCCGAGCACCCGCTGCGCAATGGCTGGTATGGCCGCGTGAACTACACCTGGTCGCGCAGCAAGGGTAACACCGAAGGCCAGACCCGTTCCGATAATGCCCAGACCGACGTGGCGGCCACCTCGACCTGGGATACGGCGGAACTGATGCGCGGCGCCAACGGCTTGCTGCCGAACGACCGCAAGCACCAGATCAAGGCCTACGGCTTCTATGAGCTGAATCCGGAATGGACCCTGGGCGGCAACTTCCTGGCCGCTTCCGGCCGGCCACGCAGCTGCTTCGGCAACGATCCTAACCTGCCGGACGATGCGCCGGACTACGGTTCGGTCTACTTCTGGTGCGGCACCAAGGCAGCGCCGCGCGGCACCTTCGGCAACCTGCCATGGGATATCCGCCTGGACATGAACCTGGCGTACCGCCCGGCCATGCTGAAAGGCCTGACCCTGAAGCTGGACGTGTTCAACGTGGCGAACAAGCAAACCACCCAGAACGTGGAAGAAACCTACAACCTGACCGGCACCACGATCAACCCGAGCTACCAGCGCGTGATCAGCTACACGGCGCCGCGTTCGGCCAAGTTCACGGTCGAGTACAACCACCGCTTCTAACCCTGCATCCGGCCGCCTGCGGGCGGCCGCTTGTTCGAACCGCCGCGTTTGCGGCGGTTTTTTTTCGTATGGCAAGCTATATATATGGATGCGGGGCGCTGGGCCGGCTTTTCAGCCAGGCAATGGCAACATCAGTCGATCTGGCCCCGGTTGTGCTTGGCAAAATGTTGTAAAACAGCCTCATTATGACGTTTTTTTTACATATTTTTGCTGACTTTTTCATTTGTTGGTGAAATTATCTACTATTAGTCCATAGCTTTTGGTTATTGGATAATGCACTTTCGTGGTGCAAGCATGCTTCTCTGGCATGCATCTTTGCTCACGTTCTCCAGTTTTCCTCAGTTTTTGTGCCGAATTTGCATATTTTCTAAGCGTAAATATGTGAATCACAAATTTCCTTATCTGGCAAGCTTTTCGTGTTGTTGTTTCGCAACAACTTAATCCGGGAAACTGACTTTCCACTGCCTGGAGTGTTTTCATGCCCCCCTTCGGTGATCCAAACGGATCACTGGACGATGCTTTATCACAGAAAACGCATTTCAAGCGGAGAGAGTTTTGAAACATAACCTGGTTCTCAAACAAAGCGTGATCGCGGTCGCGCTCGCAGTGGGCGGCGCCCAGTTCGCCGTTGCACAACAAGCTGCCGAGCCGGCAGTGCAGAAGGTCTTCGTGACCGGTTCCAACATCAAGCGCGCGGAAAAAGAAGGTTCGTCGCCGATCCAGACCGTAAACGCGAAACAAATCGCCGCTTCCGGCGCCAACACCGTGGCCGAACTGCTGAAGACCATCCCCGCCTTCGGCTCGGGCGCGTCCTTCGACACGTCCGCTGGCAGCTTCACCAGCGGCGCCGCCACCGCGTCGCTGCGCGGCATGGGTTCGTCCTCGACCCTGGTGCTGTTGAACGGTCGTCGCATCACCGCTTCCGCCTACGCTGACCCGAACCAGGGCAAGTCGGCCGTGTATGACTTGAATTCGATTCCGGTTTCGGCCCTCGAGCGCGTGGAAATCTTCAAGGATGGCGCTTCCGCCGTCTACGGTTCCGACGCCATCGCCGGCGTGATCAACTTCATCACCAAGTCCGACTACCGTGGCCTGGAACTGAGCGCCAGCGTGGCCGCCAACGATGACGGCGAATTCGGCAAGCGCACCGTGAGCGGTGTGTGGGGCTTTGGCGATCTGGAAGAGAACCGTTTCAACGCGCTGATCTCCTTCGACGTATCGAAACGCGACAGCACCAATGTCTACGACCAGAAGGACGTGGAAAACGGTCTGTACCGCGCCATCAACGGTCGTCTGAACCCCTACTCCAGCGCCCTGAGCGGTTCGCCTTTCTTCTACAAAGAGAAAACCCCTGGTTCGAAGGCCTTCGCCACCACCTACGCTGACCGCGCCAACATCGTCAACCGTCTGGATTGCGACAAGAGCCAGCAGATCACCGGCAACGCTGCCGCCCACATCCTGCAAGCTACCGATCCGCTGATCGGCCGCACCTTCTGCAACTACGACACCAACGGTTTCAACGAAGTGCAGAGCGCCGGCAAGGACGCCAATATCCTGTCGCGCTTCACGCTGAAGCTGAACGACAACCTGACCGCCTTCGCCGAAGCCGGTTATAGCCGCACCGAGCGCACCTATACCGGCGCGCCGATCGCCATGCGTTCGACCGCCTCGTCGTCGATCTTCACCGCCGACGGCAAGCCTGCCCAGCAATACCAGCTGATCCTGCCTGTGGGCCACGTGGACAATCCCTTCCCGGATGCCCGCTCGGCCGTCGGCCTGCGCATGGTTAACGCGCGCGGCGGTTCCGAGAACCTGAACGAATCGTTCCGCGTGCTGACCGGCCTGAAAGGCACGACCGGCAACTGGGATTGGGAAACCGGCCTGCTGTGGAACCGCAGCGAGCGTGAAGGCACGAGCTACGGCCGCCTGCACATGCCAACCCTGAACCGCATCGTGACCGAAGGCCGCAGCATCGCCGACACGATCAAAGACCCGAATGTGACCCGCGACATCGTCAACAAGGGTTACGCGCAAGTCAAACAGCTCGATGCCAAAGCCTCGACCACGCTGGGCAAACTGCCTGGCGGCGATATCGGCTTGGCCATCGGCGGCGAATTCCGCAAGGAAGAAATCAGCCTGTCCCCGGATGCGCTGACCGCCAGCGGCCAGATCATCGGTGTGGCGAACACCAGCCTGAACGGCGAGCGCAATGTGCGTTCGGCCTTCGTCGAACTGCGTACGCCTTTCCTGAAAAACTGGGAAATGGACTTCGCTGGCCGCTACGACAAGTATCCAGGCGAAAAGAGCTTCGTGCCTAAGGTTGGCAGCAAGTGGACCATCAGCGAGCGCGTCGCCCTGCGCGGCTCCTTCGCCAAAGGCTTCCGCGCGCCTGCGCTGCTGCAAGTGGCGCCAGGCGGCGTGCAATCGTTCACCAGCGCGATCGACTACCTGCGCTGCCCTGACGGCCAGAAATTCCTGGAAAACGGCGAGAAAGCCGACTGCAAGAAGAGCTTCTCCAGCCTGTCCGCGTCGACGCCTGACCTGAAACCGGAAAAATCGAAGTCCTACTCGCTGGGCCTGATCCTGAACCCGATGAAGGATCTGGACGTCCTGGTTGACTGGTACCGCATCAAGAAAACCAGCGAAACCGCGCTGATTGGCGCGCAAGCGGTGATCCAGAACCCAGGCCGCTACCCGACCGCCGCCGTAATCCGCGACACCAACCCAGCGACCTGGGTCAAGGACGCCAACGGCGTGGTGATCCCGAACTCCGGTCCGATCCAGCAGGTGAACCGCGCCTGGGTCAACCAGGGCAGCACCGAAGTGAGCGGTCTGGACTTCGAAGTGGCTTACCGCAAATCGCTGGGTGACTGGGGCCGTCTGACCCAGAACCTGAGCTGGAGCCACCTGATGGAGTTCCGCCGTGCCGAACGTCCTGGTTTCCAGGCGCACAACATCGCTGGTTCCTACGGCAATTACGCCGACCGCGCCACCAATGTGGACGACAATCCGCGTAACCGTGGTTCCTACTCCATCAACTGGAGCAAGGCGGTGCACTCGGTGACCGCTACCGTGGATTACGTCGGTCCGGTGTCCCTGGTTACGCGCTGGGACAACACCACCACCTACAATCCACCAGTCTGCTACTACGGCTATAACGCCAATGGCAAGCTGGGCGAAGGTGGCCTCGAGCACTACAGCGAGTACTTCCAGGGCTTGAACAACTGCAGCGTGAAGAGCTGGACCACCGTGGGCGTGAACTACACCTACACCGGCATCAAGAACCTGACCCTGTCGTTCAACGTCAAGAACCTGTTTGACAAGAAGGCGCCTTACGACCCACGTTATGGCGACACGACCGACTTCCAGGGCTTCGATCCTCAGCTGCACAATGGCATGGGCCGTTACTTCCGCCTGAGCGCCAGCTATAAGTTCTAATAGCAAGCAGGCTTGACCGGGCAGTCGCCCGGTCATCTGGCCACGATGCCGTCCGCTATGTTGCGGGCGGCATTTTTCGTTTACGGCCGCCATCCACGCTGTTGCACAGTGTGGCGAAATGTTAACAACTGAGCTAAGATTTTTTCCTGAAGTAAAAATTTGTAACGAAAAGTTTATGCGATGAACTTATTGATCTATAACTTTATGGAATGGATTAAATGTTCATTTACTAATGAATAACAATTTTTCTTACAGGAACGGCACTGATTTCCATTCTTTTGTCAGAAAAGGGGCCGATTCACATTCACTTCTATTTGGCAAGTATGTTCTGTATCTTGCATGCAACAGTTGATATTTGATACTGATTTTTACCGCCGGTAGTGTTCTGATCATTCCTTCGGCAAACCCTAGGGGCTTCCGAAATGGACTTCATTAAAAAAGCATTTCAAGCGGAGAGAGTTTTGAAACATAACCTGGTTCTCAAACAAAGCGTGGTTGCCGTCGCCCTGGCTGTCGGTGGCGCCCAGTTCGCTATGGCGCAACAGGCCGCTGAGCCGGCCGTGCAAAAGGTCTTCGTGACCGGTTCCAACATCAAGCGCGCGGATAAGGAAGGCTCTTCGCCGGTCCAGACCGTGGGCGCCAAAGAGATCGCTGCCAGCGGCGCGAACACTGTGGCGGAATTGCTGAAAAATATTCCCGCCTTCGGCTCCGGCGCTTCGGTTGACGGTTCCGACGGCGGTTTTTCGAACGGCGCTTCCACCGCCTCGCTGCGCGGTTTGGGCTCATCCTCCACTCTGGTGCTGCTGAACGGCCGCCGCATCACCTCGTCCGCCTACGCTGACCCGAACCAGGGCAAATCGGCGGTGTACGACCTGAACTCCATCCCGGTCTCCGCCATCGAGCGCGTTGAGATCTTCAAGGATGGCGCTTCGGCCGTGTACGGCTCCGACGCGATCGCCGGCGTGATCAACTTCATCACCAAGTCCGACTACAAGGGTGCCGAACTGGGCGCCAGCATCAGCGGCAACGACGACGGAGAATTCCGCCGCAAGACCGTCAATGGCGTCTGGGGTTTCGGCGATCTGGAGAAAAACCGCTTCAGCGGCCTGATCTCCTTCGACGTATCCAAGCGCGACAGCACCCTGATGAGCGACAAGGACGTGCAGCAAGACCTGTACGGCCCGATCAACGGCCGTTTGAACGCCTTCTCCAGCTCGCTGACCGCTTCGCCGTTCTTCTACAAGGAACGCAGCCCAGGCTCGAAAACCTTCTACAACAGCTATGCTGACCGCGCCAACGTCATCAACCGCGTGAACTGCGACGCGTCGCAACAGATCACCGGCAGCATCGCCGCCCACAATCTGCTGCCGACCGACACCCTGGTCGGCCGCACCTTCTGTAACATTAATCTGAATGACTATAAGGAAGTGCAGGGCGCAGGCAAGGACGGCAACGTGCTGTCGCGCTTCAATGTGCAAGTCAGCGAGAACGTGACTGCCTTCGCCGAGCTGTCCTACAGCCGCACCGAGCGCAGCTACCTGGGCGCGCCGATCGCCACCCGTTCGACCTCGGCCACTAGCGTGTTCGCCGCCGGCCAGCCGGTGCAAAACTTCCAGCTGATCCTGCCGGTCGGCCACCCGGACAATCCGTTCCCTGACGCGCGTTCGGCTGTCGGCTTCCGCCTGATGAACGCCCCTGGCGGTTCGAAAAACGTCAACGAGGCATACCGTGGCCTGGTCGGCCTGAAAGGCACGACCGGCAACTGGGATTGGGAAACCGGCCTGCTGTGGAACCGCAGCGAGCGTGAAGAGCTGAGCTACGGCTACATCCTGAAAGACCAGATCGCGCGCATCATGACCGAGAACCGCACCATTGCGGCCACCATCGCTGATCCGGGCGTGACCCACAACACCCTGAACACCGGCTTTGCGATGGTGAAACAGATCGACGCCAAAGCGTCGACCACCCTGGGCAAACTGCCGGGCGGCGATATCGGCCTGGCCTTCGGCGGCGAGATCCGCCAGGAATCGATCGGCCTGACCCCGGATTCGGCCATTGCCGCTGGCAAGATCACCGGTCTGGTGGGTTCCAGCCTGAACGGCGAGCGCACCGTGAAATCGGGCTTCGTCGAACTGCGCACCCCATTCCTGAAAAACTGGGAAATGGACTTCGCCGGCCGCTACGACAAATACCCGGCCGCTAAGAGCTTTGTGCCTAAGGTCGGCACCAAGTGGAGCATCACCGAGCGCGTCGCGTTGCGCGGCTCCTTCGCCAAGGGCTTCCGCGCACCGGCGCTGATGCAGATCGCCGAAGGCGGCGTGCAGAGCTTCAGCACGGCCATCGATACCCTGCGCTGCCCGGACGGCCAGAACTATCTGACCGGTGCCGACCGTACCGACTGCTCGAAGAGCTTCTCCAGCGTTTCGGCTTCCGATCCGAACCTGCAGCCGGAAAAATCGAAGTCGTACTCGCTGGGCCTGATCCTGAACCCAATGAAGGATCTGGACATCCTGGTCGACTGGTACCGCATCAAGAAGACCAACGAGACCGCACTGCTGAGCGCGCAAACCGTGATCGACCACCCGACCCAGTACCCGAAAGGGCAGGTCGTGCGCGACAACAATCCGGCGAACTGGGTGAAAGACGCCAACGGTGTGGTGATCCCGAACTCCGGTCCGATCCTGCAGGTGAACCGCGCCTGGGTTAACCAGGGCAGCACCGAAGTCAGCGGTGTCGACTTCGAAGTGGCTTACCGCAAATCGCTGGGCGACTGGGGCCGTCTGACCTCCAACCTGAACTGGAGCTACCTGCACGAGTACCGCCGCGCCGAGCATCCTGGCGACGTAGCGGCCAACACCGCCGGCTACAATGGCGGCCTGTCCGACTGGTCGACCACGGCTGATGACAATCCACGTAACCGCGGCAAAGCTTCCGTCACCTGGAGCAAGGACGTGCACGCTGTGACCGCCACCGTCAACTACGTCGGTCCGGTTTCCCTGCTGCGCCGTACCAACAACACGGAAACTTATGCAGCACCGTTCTGCCACTACGGCAAGAACGCCGCCGGCAAGACCAATCCAGGCGGCAGCGAAAAATTCAGCGACTTCTTCCCGAACCTGAACGATTGCGAAGTGAAAAGCTGGACTACCTTTGACGTGAACTACGCGTACACCGGTATCAAGAACTTGACCTTGACTTTCAACATCAAGAACCTGTTCGATACCAAGGCTCCGTATGACGTGCGTTATGGCACCACGACTAACTTCCAGGGCTATAACACCCAGTTGCACAATGGTATGGGTCGTTATTTCCGATTGGGTGCCAATTACAAGTTCTAATTCCTTTCGTCATCTGTGATAGCAAAACGCCAGTCTGAAAGGGCTGGCGTTTTTACTATTAGGGGACACAAACGGTTATGGTCTATCGGCTCCAGTTCAACTTATGCCGTTACTCGACCACCGCCATTTATCCTAGAAGATATCGGCAACAGACTCTAGCTTATATTTTGCACTCGATTGTTTGCGTATGGCTTGAGGTGGAAAATGTAGACGCCGGAGGGAAGATGATTGAGCCCTAGATAGGGCTCATATAACACTTCCTGATTATGTTTTAACTTCAGAACTTTCACAGCAGCCCGCAGTCGAATAGCCATCGATAGGTTTCTCGTGGAGGATCAATCATGGCGATCAATGAAATTCAGTTCCAGGAAGGACTGTCGCTGGCTCAGTTTATGAAGGAGTGCGGTACAGAGGAGCAGTGCGAAGCAGCGCTGGCAACGGCACGGTGGGGCCGCGGTTTCAAGTGCCCGCACTGTGACCACGGCGCAGCTTACGAGTTCAGACGCAATGGCAACCGCTACTGGGAGTGCAAAGCCTGCCGCCATCAAACCAGCCTGCGCGCCGGCACCATCATGGAACATGGCCGGCTGCCGTTGACGACCTGGTACCTGGCGATTTACCTGATGACGCAGTCGAAGACCAATATCGCGGCGCTGGCGTTGATGCGACAGCTGGGCATATCGTGGAAGGCAGCATGGCTGCTTAAGCACAAACTGATGGAGGTGATGGTCCAGCGCGAGGCGCGCTACCCATTGGAAGGCGATGTGCGGATTGACGATGCCTACCTGGGCGGCGAGCGCACCGGCGGCGGCCCAGGACGCGGCTCTTCGAACAAGGTGGCGTTCGTGGCGGCCGTCGAAATGCGCGAAGGGCGCCCGCAGCGCGTGCGCTTCGATCCGGTCAACGGCTTTTCGTTCGCCGCACTGACACCGTGGGGCCGCACGCGCGATTGTGCCAGGAAGTTGCGTCATCTCCGACGGCTTGTTGGGCTTCGAAGTACTAAGGAAACTGGGCTATGTGCACAAGACAGTGATCGCTCCCAAGGGCCAGGCCGGGACGGAAATCGAGCCGTTCCGATGGCTTAACGTCCTGCTCGGGAATCTGAAAACGGCTTTGTCCGGCACTCATCATGCGTTCAAATTGTCCAAGTATGCGCAGCGCTATCTGGCCGAGGTGCAATACCGCTTCAATCGCCGGTCTGACATGCCCGCGATGGTGCCGCGCATGGCGGCGGCCATCGTCAGCACACCGCCGTGTTCGAGCGGCGGATTCTGGGGCATCCTGAGATAAGAACATAATCAGGTAACACTTAATACTTTTATTTCCTTACAATAGGGACCTTGCATTCAATGGTCCATATTTCCGGTTTTTCCCCATCAGCAGCCTTGTATTTTATAACAAACGAACCACCGCACTCTTCCACTGCTTTTATTGCTTCCTCTTTACTGTTGACGGTTGTTACGGCTTTGTTTCCCATAACCACTCTATTCTTCAGATCAAAGGAGTAAGAGTCGAAAAAGCCATCCGAAAAATTGGTATAGTATTCCTCCGTTGCAGCGCTTGGCCATTCAATTGATTCATAACCCCCAGACACAAGCTGGGTTTCGATTTCGTTTAGTACTCTCATGTTTCCTCTTTTTGAAAATATTATGCCGCAACCAATTCAGGTAAAAATTGAATTTCTGAAATTTTCCCATCCTGTAATTTGATAATTCTGTGTGCTGACTGAATTACTTCAGGACGGTGAGCAATCATTATCTGTGTGAAATCGTCCTTTCTTAATGTTGAGATTATGTTTTTTTCATTATTTATGTCTAAATGGCTAGTGGCCTCATCCAAAATAAGAATTTTTGGATTTTTGTAGAATGCTCTCGCAAGTAATATTCGCTGCTTTTGGCCACCTGATAAGCTGCTCCCCATATCACCAACTAAAGTATAGTACGCCATTGGCATAGCTGAAATTTCATCGTGAATGGCAGCTGCTTTGCAGCATGCTACTACGCGCTCTACGTCCATAAGCGTATCAAAGAAAGAAACATTCTCTTGTATGGAGCCAGCTAGTAAAACATCATCTTGCATTACCGTCCCGACTTGTTTGCGGTAAGTATTCATGCCGATTTTACGTATTGGTACACCATCTAATAAAATTTCCCCTTCGATCGGCTTTAGAAGACCCAATATAATCTTACATAGGGTTGTTTTTCCGCAGCCACTATCACCTACTAAAGCCAATTTTTGCCCTGGAGGGATAGTCATAGTTATGCCATCTAAAATCCAAGGCTCTCCTTCTGCGTACCTAAATTTCACGTCTTTTAGTTGAATTTCATACCCAATCTTAGAGATGTCGAATTCTTCAATTGGGTCCTCCTCGATTTCCTCCATAACAATATCACCCAACCTTTCGCAGTGAAGGCTAAGCATTTTCATATTTGTAAATAAGTCAACCAAATTTAATGCTCGAGATGAAAATGTATTGGAATAGCTTGAAAATGCCATGAGCATACCTACAGTCAAACTTCCCTGCATGACCGAGTTCCCTCCTACGTAAAACAGTAGCAGGTTTTGAGTTCCAAATATAAGTGTGCTGAATACCTTAAAGAGCAAGGAAATTTTTTGCGTTTTAATATCACGATTCATTACGTCGGTTCGTAAATTAAGCCACTTTGAACGGCGATTATCTTCACGGCAAAAGAGTTTTAATGGGGATATGGCTCTAATTGTCTCTAGAAAATAACTATTTTCTTTTGAGGAGAGAACGAGTCTTTCCTGCGATGCCGCTCGAAATGAACTATAAAATGCTGCTCGGAGGGCTGTGTATAAGAAGATAGAAATACAAATTAATAGTGTAAGCTTTGGGCTGTATAGCAGCATCATGCAAAATGCAACTATTGCCATTAACCCATCTAGCGCTGATTCCAGAAAAATACTACTAAGAGTAACCTGAATGGCTCCAGTGCTAGAAAATCTGGATACGATATCCCCAACATGACGTTTTTCAAAATAGGAAACAGGGAGTTTTGTTAAATGATAAAAAATCCTTGCTCCCCATTGAAAATTAAGGCTCATTCCCCAACGCATCAAAAACCAGCTTCTAGCAAATCCAATAAGATTTTGTATTATTAATAAAATTCCAAAGCCTATAACTAAGGTTGTGAGTAGCTCCTGATCAGAGCTAACTATGACCTCGTCGATGACATATTGATTAAATAATGGGCTTATAACGGAAAAAACTTCCAGAGCCATCGCTAATAGCACAATTTGTACTGCTGCCTTCTTAAGGCCAATAACAGGCCCAGTAAGATCTAATATTTTTAACGACTTAGGTTTTTCTATGCGCTTAAAGGACGGAGTTGGAGTTAACTCTAATGCTACTCCAGTAAAACATGAAGAAATTTCCTCTCGTCTTAATTTTCTCTCCCCGATTGCAGGATCGACTATGTGATACGAAAATCTTCCTCGCAGGTCTTTAGATACTTTTTTTAAAACTATAAAATGGTTTAAATTCCAATGCAATATGCATGGAAGTTGCAACATTGAAAGTTCATTAATTTCTAAACGAAGCGGGCGGCTTGCAAACCCTAGAGATGAGCTATGTCTAATGATTTGAGCTAAGGTGGCTCCCTTTAAGCTTACAGAGAACCTTCTTCTGAGTTCGCCAATTTCTATTTCAAACCCATAACGATTGGCTATCATGGCTAGACAAGCAAGGCCGCATTCACTGGATTCTGATTGTAATATTACCTTCATTACTTTTGGCCTGTTTGATTGACTTAAGGAGGAGAAATTCTCTCCTCCTTTTAATTTTATTTACGCACTATCTTGGCCTTACAATCGATTTCCCATTCCATTGGCTTTTCGGTACCGCCAGTAACCTTTACCTTACATTCAGCCTCGCCTTTAGGGAAGGCATCAGAAATAGATTTGAGTACTTCGGCCACACTTGCAGCAGACTGAACAGTTACTCGTCCATAAATTACCCCTTCTTTCGAATTGTAAATGTAGGAATCAAAACAGCTATCAGCAATGGAAGTGTAAAATTCTTGAGTGCGCTGGTCAGGCCATTCTCCATTGTCAACGTAACCGCCAGCAACAAAATTCAATTCGGAATCGCTAAGTATTCGCATGAAAGACCTTTCATTTATAAAATTTTATGCGAAATGCACAAAATTGGGAAGCCTCTAATTAGAGGAATGTATCAGCGTATTTTTTTTGCTGAATTTTAAATTCTTTTTGACATCGCAATTGCTGGTTCTAAAATCCATTCCCATATTCTTCTATTATCTTGAATAATGTCTGCATCAACCACCATTCCCGGCTTTAAGTGAAATGATGTCTCGTGGAAATGTGTGCCTTCCACATCAATTTTTACTCGAATGCGATACAACGCTTCTTCGATAGATGGATTTTGGTCTTTTGCGCGATGGTAGCTGAGAATTGTGCTCGCCATATTTGCTGGCAGCTCATTTGGAGCAAATGGCGTACTGCTCACATCTACAACTGTGCCTTTTCTTAGCCCAAATTTTTGATAAGGGTAAGCTTGGTATCTAAGCATAACGGTCTGTCCAGGAGTAACAAATCCCGTTGCCTTGCTTGAAGCATACAAATGTACTTCTAGATCTATATTTTTATTAGGCTGGCATTGCAAGTTTTTTCCACCACTTACTTGGCTACATGCTGCGAATGGGACTATGGATGCCAAAAGCTGTCCAGCTGAAACCGACTGGCCTGGCTTTATCATGATGTTAGAGATGACTCCAGATTTTGTTGCATTACTAAGATTTTTTAATTTATCTTGGTTTTCAATTATTTCCTGCTTAATTCCTGCTATAGCTCTTCTAATTTGACTAGATTCCATTTCAAAAATACTACTGATACTGCTTATCTCCTCCTCAAGAGCAATTTTTGAGGATTGGAGTTGTTGTTTGCTACGTTTCATAGCCATTTCCTTAGATGCTAAGTCTAAAGAGATCTCTTTTTTTTCTTGTGTTTGAGTGCTCGAAATGAATCCATTTTTTTCCAAAAGAGAATATTTGTTTTCAGTTAAATTTGCGAGATTTCTTCTGCTTTCCAATATCTTTAACTCTTGCGTAAGATTTTGATCTTCAAGATCGAGATTTTTAAGGCGAAGCTTGAGGCTTTGCTTCTTTTCTTTCATTTGCAATTCTTTTATGTATAGCTCTTTCTCAAGACTTTCTTGTCTAACTGAAAATTGTTGATTTAGCATAAGGGACACATCTCCCAAAGAAGTGTGTCTGTCGGATGAAATGTCAAATAACAAATCTCCTTCAGAGACTTCCTGACCTTCAGTGGCATGAATATGCGAAATTATCCCAGATATCTTTGAGGTTACATTAATTATTCCCTGAGCTGGCGTAGTTATGCCAGATACGTGGGCCTTTTTTGTAATAGTTCCAAACGCAATATAAATTATCGCTAATGTCCCTAATGCCACGGATAGTGCGACAACTAACGCAGCGGAAATTGGTTGAGATAGTTGTATTGAGCCTAGCCATTGATTTTGGCGGCTCTCAAATAATTCATGACGGAAAAGTGAGGTATTTTTTTCTTGCATAGTAGTATCCTGTACCTTCAAATATAATATTTGATGTATGGAAATATTCTATCCATTTGTCACGGACGCCATGAATTTCAAAAAAAAAGATAATTTTGTCGTAATTTTTCAACAATGGTGCATTTTTGTTAATTTTGCTGTATCGATGGTTGATTATGACTTGGGAGATGAGTCTATTATTTTGATAGTTGCATATTTTTGTATCAATCGATAAAACTTCGCTGCTTGAAATTTAGATCTGAAAGAGCCGAAATAATTACTGATATATTGATTAGCACCATCACCTACGTACACCGTTCTGCCACTACGGCAAGACCAATCCAGGCGGCAGCGAGAAGTTCAGCGACTTCTTCCCGAACCTGAACGATTGCGAAGTGAAGAGCTGGACCACCTTTGATGTGAACTATGCATACACCGGCATCAAGAACCTGACGCTGGCGTTCAACATCAAGAACCTGTTCGACACCAAGGCGCCGTATGACGTGCGTTATGGCACCACGACCAACTTCCAGGGCTATAACACCCAGCTGCACAATGGCATGGGTCGTTACTTCCGTATGAGCGCGAACTACAAGTTCTAAGTTCGCCACGCGCCGCCGGCTTGCCGGCGGCACAGCAAAAAAGCCGCCGGACCTCGCAGTCCGGCGGCTTTTTTTATGGATGCGGCGCCGGCTTAAGCGGCTTGGCGGCGGTTCCAGGGCATCTTCATCAGTAGGCGGGCCAGGCCGCAGAAGCCGGAAACGCCGGCGAACACCAGGCCGCAGCCGATGAAACCGGGCAGCAGGTACAGCCAGGGCGTGAGCGTGGCGCCCAGCACCGTTCCCAGCACGATCATGGAACCGGCGGCGATCTGCACCTGCCTTTGCAATTCCAGCGGCTGTGCGGCGTCGCGCAGGACGGGCAGCCCGGCCTGCTTCCAGCCATCCAATCCCCCTTCCAGCACATACGCGGCGCCGGGCGCGCAGGCGGCCAGGGCGGCTGCCTGCTGGCGTGTGCGCTGGCCGGAGCGGCAATGGAAGATCACGTTCCGTCCCGCCGGCAGAGCGCCGTCCGTGCCGGCCAGCAGGCGTTCTAGCGGCAGATGGCGCGCTTGCGCGATGCGTTCGCGCGCATGTTCGTCCGCCGTGCGAATGTCGATCAGCAGCGCGCCTTGTTCCAGGTGCTGGCGGGCGGCGGCGGGGGTAAGGGTGGGCAGGGCCATGCTGGCTTCCTCTCGGTCTAGGGGCAAAAAATCTGTTTGAGCGTGCCGACCAGCTGGATCACCTGCGGATTGTCGATCCGGTAGTACAGGGTCTGGGCTTCGCGGCGGAAGGCCACCAGGCCGTCCTCGCGCATGCGCGCCAGGTGCTGGGACAGGGCCGACTGGCTCAGGGCGACATAGTCGTTGAGCGCGCTGACCGCCATTTCGCCATGCGCGATCAGCAGGCACAGCACGAGCAGCCGGTGCTCATTGCCCAGGGCGCGCAGCAGGGCGGCCGCCTGGGCCGCGCTTTGCTGCAGAAAAAGATGATCTGGATTATCTGTTGGCATCTTCGAATTGTATATTAGATTTTCCTAAATTAGTATACGCTAATTTAGATGGCCTTGCACCGGGCAGGCCAGTTTTCTTGGGAGCAGGTGAGATGACGATTGAATACGGTGAATTGACGCAGGAAATTTCGGCCAATCTGGCGCCGCTGCGCCAGGGCATTCCCCATGTGATGAAGGCGTTTAACGAACTGGGCAAGTCGGCCATCGCCGACGGCGTCCTCGACGCCAAGACCAAGGAGCTGATCGCGCTGGCCATCGGCGTGGCGGCGCGCTGCGACGGCTGCCTGGGTTTCCACAGCAAGGCGCTGGTGCGGCTGGGCGCCAGCGAAGCCGAGGTGCAGGAAACCCTGGGCGTGGCCATCTATATGGGCGGCGGCCCGTCGGTGATGTATGCGGCCAATGCCATGGCGGCCTTCCAGGAATTTGCCGCCGCCGCCGCTGAGCCGGCGGCGGCGTGAGCGCGGCGCGCGGACGCGGAACTAGCGCGGCATCAGGCCGGGTCCCAGGCGCCGTTGAGGATGGCGAGCGCGGCCAGGGCGGCCGTTTCGGTGCGCAGCACGCGCGGTCCCATGGACAGGGGCAGGGCGCCGGCGGCGATGGCGGCGTCTTCTTCCTCGGTCGTGAAGCCGCCTTCGGGGCCGACCAGCAAGCTCAGGTCCTGTGGCGCATTGCGCTGCGCCCATTGCGCCAGCGAGGCGTCGGCGCGCGGGCTGAGCAGGATGCGCCGCGGCGCCGGTCGTGCCAGCCACTCGCGCAGTTCGAGCGGCTCGGCCAGGCTGGCCAGGCGGTTGCGTCCGCTTTGTTCGGCCGCGGCCACGATCACGCCCTGCCAGTGCGCGAGCTTTTTCTCGGCCCGTTCGGCCGACAGGCGCACCACGCAGCGCCGCGCCGCCAGCGGCTGCACGGCCGCCACGCCCAGTTCCATGGCTTTTTCGATAATCCAGTCCATCTTCGTGCCTTCAGGCAGGGCCTGGGCCAGGGTCACGGCATACGGCAGTTCCGCTTCGCGCGCATGGAAGCCGCCGAGGGTGGCGGTGGCGCGCTTCTTGCCGACCTCGTCCAGCACGGCCGCGTATTCGCCGCCGCGGCCGTCGAACAGGTTCAGCGTTTCGCCCGGCGCCAGGCGCAGCACGTGGACGTGGTGGGCCACTTCGGGCGGCAGGTCGAGGGTCAGGCCGGGGGAGAGCGGCTGGGCGCAGTAAAAACGGGGCATCGCGGATTTTCCGGTGTGATTTGAATGCGCAATTTTAAAGCGCGGCCCCCCGCTCTGGTAAAATATCAGGTTCAGCAGGTAGCGCCGGTTTAGGCCGCGCCCGCGATGCAGCACCTGGCAACGAATTCCAAACCTTCCGCGACAAACCACGATGAAATCTACGCTCCCGACTACTCAGATGGCCAACGCGATCCGCGCGCTGGCAATGGACGCAGTACAGAAGGCCAATTCCGGCCACCCCGGCATGCCGATGGGCATGGCCGAGATTGCCGTTGCATTGTGGAGCGGCCACCACCGCCACAACCCGGCCAATCCCAAATGGCAGAACCGCGACCGTTTCCTGCTGTCCAACGGCCACGGCTCCATGCTGCATTACGCGCTGCTGCACCTGAGCGGCTACGCGGTGTCGATGGACGACATCCGCAGCTTCCGCCAGCTGCACTCGAAAACCCCGGGCCACCCGGAAGTGGACATCACGCCCGGCGTGGAAACCACCACCGGTCCGCTGGGCCAGGGCATCGCCAACGCGGTCGGCATGGCGCTGGCCGAGTACCTGCTGGCCGCTGAATTCAACAAGCCTGGTCACGACGTGGTCGACCACTACACCTACGCCTTCCTGGGCGACGGCTGCCTGATGGAAGGCATCTCGCACGAGGTGTGCTCGCTGGCCGGCACCCTCGGCCTGAAAAAACTGATCGCCCTGTACGACGACAACGGCATCTCGATCGACGGCAAGGTGGAAGGCTGGTTCACCGACGATACGCCGAAGCGCTTCGAGTCCTACGGCTGGAACGTGATCCGCAATGTGGACGGCCATGACGTGGCCGCCGTGGCCGCCGCCATCGCCGCCGCCAAGGCCGCCGACAAGCCGACCCTGATCTGCTGCAAAACCATCATCGGCAAGGGTTCGCCCAATCTGCAGGGCGGCGACAAGGTGCACGGCGCCGCGCTGGGCGACAAGGAAATCGCCGCCGTGCGCGAGTACATCAGCTGGGGCGCCGAGCCTTTCGTGATTCCGGACGACGTCTCCGCCGCCTGGGACTTCAAGGCCCAGGGCGCCGCCCACGAAGGCGAATGGGATGCGAAATTCGCCGCCTACGCCGCCGCCTACCCGAGCGAAGCGGCTGAACTGAAGCGCCGCATGGCCGGCGATCTGCCCGCCAACTTCGAGGCCACGCTGCAAGCGGCCATCGCCGCCTGCGTGGACAAGAAAGAAACCATCGCCACCCGTAAAGCCAGCCAGAACGCGATCCAGGCGCTGGCGCCGGTGCTGCCGGAATTCCTGGGCGGCTCGGCCGACCTGACCGGCTCCAACCTGACCAACTGGAAAGAATGCATCGCCGTGCGTTCCGGCCAGCCTGGCAACCACATCAACTACGGCGTGCGCGAGTTCGGCATGAGCGCCATCATGAACGGCGTCGCCCTGCACGGCGGCTACATCCCGTTCGGCGCCACCTTCCTGACCTTCTCCGACTACAGCCGCAACGCCCTGCGCATGGCCGCGCTGATGAAGCAGCGTTCGATCTTCGTGTTCACCCACGATTCCATCGGCCTCGGTGAAGACGGTCCGACCCACCAGTCGGTCGAGCACGTCTCCTCGCTGCGCCTGATCCCGAACCTGGACAACTGGCGTCCGGCCGACACCGTCGAATCGATGGTGGCCTGGGGCGAAGCCGTGAAACGCAAGGACGGCCCGAGCACCCTGATCTTCTCGCGCCAAAACCTGCCGTTCCAGGAACGCAGCGCCGCGACCATCGCCAATATCGCGCGCGGCGGCTATGTGCTGGCCGACGCGGCCGACGCCAAAGCCGTGCTGATCGCCACCGGTTCCGAAATCGAGCTGGCGCAAGCGGCGGCGGCCGCCCTCAAAGAGCAGGGCGTGCCGGTGCGCGTGGTGTCCATGCCGTCGACCGATGTATTCGACCGCCAGGACGCCGCCTATAAAGCGGCCGTGCTGGGCAAAGGTCTGCCGCGCGTCGCCATCGAGGCGGGCGTCACCGATTTCTGGTACAAGTACGTCGGTCTGGAAGGCGCTGTGGTGGGCATCGACAGCTTCGGCGAGTCGGCGCCCGCAGGCGTGCTGTTCAAGCATTTCGGCTTCACCGTGGAGAACGTGGTGGCCAAAGTCAAATCTGTTCTGGTTGCATAAGAAGACCCATTTTTTTAATCAGGAGCACATGTATGACGATCAAAGTAGCAATTAACGGTTATGGCCGTATCGGCCGCAACATCCTGCGCGCTTTCTACGAAGGCGGTAAAAAACAAGACATCCAGATCGTGGCGATCAACGACCTCGGCAACGCCGAATCGAACGCCCACCTGACCCGCTACGACACGGCCCACGGCAAATTCCCCGGCACCGTGACGGTGGAAGGCGAGAACATGATCGTCAATGGCGATCCGATCCGCGTGTTCGCGCAGCGCAATCCGGCTGAAATCCCATGGGGCGAGCTGGGCGTGGACGTGGTGCTCGAGTGCACCGGCTTCTTCACCACCAAGGAAAAAGCGTCGGCCCACCTGAAAGGCGGCGCCAAGAAAGTGATCATCTCGGCCCCGGGCGGCAAGGATGTGGACGCGACCGTCGTGTACGGCGTCAACCACGGCGTGCTGAAAGCCACCGACACCGTGATCTCGAACGCGTCCTGCACCACCAACTGCCTGGCCCCGCTGGTCAAGCCCCTGCATGACGCCATCGGCCTGGAAACCGGCCTGATGACCACCGTGCACGCCTACACCAACGACCAGGTGCTGACCGACGTGATGCACGAAGACCTGCGCCGCGCCCGTTCCGCCACCCAGTCCATGATCCCGACCAAGACCGGCGCCGCCGCCGCGGTGGGCCTGGTGCTGCCTGAGCTGAACGGCAAGCTGGACGGCTACGCCATCCGCGTGCCGACCATCAATGTCTCGATCGTCGACCTGTCCTTCATCGCCAAGCGCGACACCACCGTGGACGAAATCAACGCCCTGATGAAGTCGGCCGCCGACGGCGCGCTGAAAGGCATCCTGACCTACAACACCGAGCCGCTGGTCTCGGTGGACTTCAACCACAACCCGGCTTCGTCCAACTTCGACGCCACCCTGACCAAGGTCTCCGGCCGTCTGGTCAAGGTTTCGTCCTGGTACGACAACGAGTGGGGCTTCAGCAACCGCATGCTGGACACCACCGTGGCCCTGATGAACGCCAAGTAATCCCCGGCGCCTGCATCATGAAAAAACCCTCACGGCTCGCGCCGTGAGGGTTTTTTTACGTCCGCTGTTTCAGGCGTCCACGGTCAGTACCTGGCCCGTGATGAACCCGTCGACGCTGCGCTGGAAAGCCTTGCCCACCAGGGCGCCCGGCACCGGCTGGAAGCCCGGCATCATGGGGCCGTAGGCAGCCCAGGATTCCTCCAGCACGGTGGGATTGATGACATTCACGCGGATGCCGCGCGGCAGTTCGAAGGCCACGCATTTGACGAAGGTTTCGATGGCGCCGCTGGCGGTGGCGTCGGCAATGGCCATGGGCAGCGGCTTGCTGGACAGGATGCCGGAAATCAGCGTGAAGGAGCCGCCGTCGGCGATATGGCGGGCGCCGACGCGCACCACATTCATCTGGCCCAGCAGCTTGCTGTCGAGGGTGGCGCGCCATTGCGCCTCGCTCATGTCGAGGAAGGGCGCGTATTCGCAGAAGCCGGCGGCGTTGACCACGGCGTCGAAGTGGCCGACGCGCTCGAACAGGCGCTCCAGCGAGGCGGCGTCGCTGATGTCTACCTGGTGCTCGGCGTCCTGGCCGGAGCGGTTGGCGCGGACGATGCGGTGTTGCCGCAGGCCCGATAGGGCGGCTTGGCCGATGGCGCCATTGGCGCCGATGACGATCACGGTTTTCATGGGAGGGTGCTCCAGTGGTGGAAAAGGCGCATCCTACCATCGGTAACTTACGAATGGTAGGATTTTTTGCCCGGCGTGCTACAATCGGCGCATGAAAAAACGCATGAGCGCCGAATCGCGGCGCGAGCAATTGATGGATTGCGCCCTGGAGCTGGTCGGGGAAGAGGGCGCCAATGCCATGACCCTGGCCCGTGTCGCGGAGCGGGCCGGCGTCTCCAAACCCATCGCCTACGAACACTTCCAGACCCGGGAAGGCTTGCTGGCGGCGCTGTATACCCGCTGCTGCGAACGGCATCTGGCCGTCACGGCCGCCGCGCTGGACCAGGCCCAGGATGGCGCGCAAGTGGCCACGGTGCTGGCGCAAGCGTATATCGACTGCGTGCTGTCCTCGGATTCCGCCTCGCTGGCGGTGGAGGCCGCCATGTATGGCGCGGCCGAAACGGAGGCCGTGCTGCGCGCCAATGACGAAGCCTTCCTGGCCTTTTGCGCGGCGCGGATGGCGGCGTTCCGGCCCGGGACGCCCTGTCCCGCGGCCATGATTGCCTTTCTCGGCGCGGCCAGGGCGTTGGCGCTGGCGGTGGCGGCCGGCACGCTGCCGCCGGCCCTGGCCCTGAGCAAGCTGCGCGCGCTGCTGCTGGCGGCCTGGGAGCAGTAAGCGCTGATGCCCGCGGCGCCTAGGCGCGGCTGGCCAGGCGCTGCAGGCGGGCCGCTTCGTCCAGCAAGGCGTCGCGCAGGGCCTGCGGTTCGCGCACCGTGAAATCGAAGGTGGTCGAACCGAGCAGGCGGGCAAACCAGGCATAGCTGGTGGTGCTGGCCTGCAGCAGCACGCCGCCGCCTTCCTGCACCGTCAAGGTGCCGACCTGGCGCCCCAGCTCGCGCACGGCGGTGGCGTGGTCGGTGTGCAGCAGCACGCTCAGCGTGAGCGGGCGGGGCAGGGTGGCCATGCTGTGCGCCAGATGTTCGGCGGCGTCGAAATCGTTGGGCCGCTCGAAAGCTTCGCCGGTTTCCTGTACCAGGCCGATGCGGTCGAGACGGAAGGAGCGCAAGGCCAGGCGCAGGCGGCACATGCCGATGGTGTACCAGCGGCCGTGGCTGAACACCAGGCCATAGGGATCGAAAGCGCGCCACACCGCCTCGCCGGCCGGCGGCCGGTATTCGAAGCGCACGCGGTGCTGGGTCTGGGCCGCCAGCGCCAGCGCCGTCAGCTCGCCGGTCAGGGCCGGGCGCGTGACGCCATGGCCGGCCCAATACGGTTCCGGCGTTTCCAGCACGGCCGTGGCGCGCAGCGCCTGCACCCCGCTTTGCAGCGCCGGCGGCATCACGCGTTCCAGCTTGGCCTGGGCGCTGGCCACGGCCGGCGCCGTGTCGGCCAGGCGCAGCGAGCGCACCGCCAGCAGGCCCAGCGCCACGGCCGCCGCTTCCTCATTGGTAAACATCAGCGGCGGCAGCTTGAAGCCAGGCACCAGCATATAGCCGCCGTAGCGGCCCCGCTCCGCGGTGATGGGAATGCCCAGCTCTTCGAGCGCGGCGATATAGCGGCGCAGGCTGCGGCGGTCGATGCCGACCCGCTCGGCCAGTTCGGCGCCGGAAATCTGGCGCTGGTTCTGCAGCATTTCCAGGATGGCCAAGGCCTTGGTCGCCGGTTTCGACATTTATTTTCCGCTCGCGATTGAATGAGGGGTAATTATGTCCTATATCGCCGCGACAATGTTTCCCGATACACGATGACGGTCCGGGCAAGGCCGTCCTGACCACCAGAAGAATAGGGAGCATGCATGGAACCCGTACTGTTTTACCGCGCCGAGCAAGGCTGCGCCTTCGGCAATATCGTCGCGCTGGAGTGGCTGTGCCAGCCATACCGCCTGAGCCGGCTGGACGAGGCGGCGCGGCCGGCGCCGGCCCTGCTGGCGGGCCGCCGCACCATCCGCAACTGCCGCGCCATCCTGCGCCACCTGGGCGCGCGCCGCGGCCATCTGCTGGGTTACCGCGCCGGCACGCCCGAGCGCGCGCGGCTGGACCAGATGATGCATTTCCTCGACACCGAGCTGCTGGCCGAGCAGCCGCGCATGGAAGCGGCTTGCGCCCGCCTGGACGAACTGCTGCGCGACCGTGAGTGGCTCGACGGCAACAAGCGCACCGTGGCCGATGCCAATTTCGTCGCGCTGGGGCGCTGGGCCGAGCGCTATGCCGGCCTGGATACGCGGCGCTATCCGCATTTGCGCCGCCATCTGCATGAGCTGTGCGGCGATCCGGCCGTGTACTTCGCCGACGCCATCGAGCAGCAGCGTCCGGCCGTGAGCAGCGGCCGCTTCCTGGGCCACGTCAGCCTGGCCGAGCTGGAGCCGCGCCTGGCGGCCTGAACGCCGGCCAGGCGGCAGGTTCAGCATGCAGTTATACCCGGTCTTTCGGCGGGCATTAGCAGCCGCAGCCTGTTGCCGCCTGCCGGGAGGAGCGTAAAGGCCGCGCGCTTATTTATAAATGCCGGACCCAATCAGGATATCGTCGACCTTTTCCACATAGCCCGATTTATGGTCGACGGTCTTGGTGGCGGGATTGGGCCACTTGTAATCGACCCAGCCCTTGCCCTTGGCTTTGGCGATGTCCACCATTTCCTGGATCATGGCCTTGCCCTCGTTATCCTTCATCGACAGCAGATTGCGCCCCACCATCTTCGGATTATTGCCGTGCGCCAGGGCCACGCCGTTCAAGTCATACACATAGATGTACAGGTCGCGGTCGTGGAAATCCTTGTTGGCCGGGTCGGCGAAGGCGGCGAAGGCCTTGTCGCGGCCGTCGGCCTTGTACAGCGCGACGGCCTTTTTGACCATGGCGATGGCTTCGTCGGCCGAGCCCTTGTCGGCGGCCGTGGCAGGCAGGGCGAGGATGCCCAGGGATATGGCGATGCCACCCAGTATGGCTTTCATTGCGGTCTCCTGTGTGCGGATGACAGCGCGGCAGCGCTGTCATTCTGTTTTATAAGGCGCTACACAGTCACTATAGGCGAATTACTCTTCCGCATCAGCAAATATTTCCTCCCATAAACGTTTTACGGGTTCAATATGCAACGCCACCCGCGCCGGATCGACGCGCGACTGCTCCTGGCCCTGCAGGCGCAGTTGGTGTTGCAGCTTGCGCAGGGCGCGGTAAGCGTCGGCCACGGCGCCCGCCAGCGCGGCGTCGATCAGGCCCAGGCCGGCGCACAGCTTGAGCAGGGCGATATTGCCGACATTGCCGGTCAGTTCGGCGTAGGCGGCGGCGTGGCGCAGCACCAGGTATTGCACGATGAATTCGATATCGATCATGCCGCCGGCATCCTGTTTCAAGTCGAACAGGTCGCCGCGGCTGGGATAGGCTTCGGCCATGCGGCGGCGCATGGCCAGCACTTCGCGCTTCAGGGCCGCCTCGTCCGGCCGCGCCTGGCGCAGCACCTGGCAGCGGATCTGCTCGAAGCGCGCGCCGATGGCGGCGTCGCCGGCGCAGAAGCGGGCGCGCGTCAGCGCCTGGTGCTCCCAGACCCAGGCCGAGGCTTGCTGGTAGCGCTCAAAGGCTTGCACGCTCGACACCAGCATGCCGCTGGCGCCGTCCGGACGCAGCGCGGTGTCGACATCGAACAGGATGCCGGCCGAGGTGTGCGAGGTCATCCAGGTGATGAAGCGCTGCGCCAGGCGCGCGTACAGGGCCGGGGCGTCCTGGTCCTCGTCGTCGAACAGGAAGATCACGTCGAGGTCGGAAACATAGCCGAGCTCCTTGCCGCCCAGCTTGCCATACGCGATGACGGCAAAGCGCGGCACCTCGCGGTGGCGCTTGGCCACGGTCTGCCAAGCCGCCTTCACGACGGCCGCGACGATGACGTCGGCCAGGGCCGACAGGTGGTCGGCCAGGCGCTCGACGGTCAGGTCGCCGGCCAGATCCTGGGCCAAGAGGCGGAACAGCTGGGCGTGATGCACCTCGCGCAGGATGTCGAGCTGGCGCTCGGTATCGTCGGCGTCGACGGCCAACTGGGCTTCCAGTTCCACGGCCAGCGCGGCGGGATCGAAGGCGGCGCTGCGCACGCGGTCGTCGAGCAGTTCGTCGAGCAGGATCGGGTGCTGGTTGAGGAAGGTGGCGGCCCAGCCGCTCGCGTGCATCATGCGGATCACACGTTCCAGCGTGTGCGGGTACTCGGTCAGCAGCGACAGGTAGGCCGAGCGGCGCGCGATCGCTTCCAGGAAGTCGAGCAGGCGGCCCAGGGTGGCGAGCTGGCTGCCCAGGCTCGATTCCTGGGCGATGCGGGCGATCAGCGGCAGCGCAGCGTTGACCAGGGCCACCAGGCGCTGGCGGCTCGCTTCGGGCAGGCTCTGCAGGCGCGGCGCCTGCCAGGTGGCGATCAGGCGCTGGGCCGCCGCCGCCGGGTCGTCGTAGGCCAGGGTGGCGAAGCGCGCCTCGATCGCTTCGCGGTTGTCGGGATCGGCGCAGGCGTCGCTGGTGTCGGGGTCGATATGCTGCTCGGAATTGCCGCCGCTCTTGTCGGCGAAGATGGCGTCGAACTGCTCGGCGACGAAGCGGCGGTGGCCGGCCAGCGTGGCCAGCAGGGCGTCCTCGTCGGCCAGGCCCATCCACTGCGCCACCTGCAGGCGGTCGGCCGGGTTGGGCGGCAGCGTGTGGGTCTGGGCGTCTTCCAGGTATTGCAGGCGGTGCTCCAGATTGCGCAGGAAGGTGTAGGAGGCCAGCAACTGCTCGACCACGGCGGCGTCGAGCAAGCCCTTGTCCGGCAGCAGGCGCAGGGTGGCGCGCGTCGAGCGGGCGCGCAGGCTGGGGTCGCGCCCGCCGCGGATGAGCTGGAAGACCTGGGTCAGGAATTCGATTTCGCGGATGCCGCCGCGGCCCAGCTTGACGTTATGGCTGCGGTCCGGGTGCAGACGCTCCTGGCGGTTGACCTCGGCGCGGATCTGGGCGTGCATGCTGCGGATGGCGTCGATCACGCCGAAGTCCAGATAGCGGCGGAAGCAGAAAGGGCGCACGATGGCGTCCAGCGCCTCGATGTCGGCGGCGCGGCCGGTGACGGCGCGCGCTTTCAGCCAGGCGTAGCGCTCCCATTCGCGGCCCTGGACGATCAGGTATTGCTCGACCATGCCCAGGCTGGCCGCCAGCGGGCCGGAGCCGCCGTTCGGGCGCAGCGCCATGTCGACGCGGAAGGTGAAGCCGTCTTCGGTGATTTCGGACAGGGCGGCGATCAAGCGCTTGCCGAGGCGGACGAAATACTCGTGGTTGGACAGGCTGCGCTGGCCCGGCGCCGTGGCGACGGTGTCGCCATCCTCGGGGTAGACGAAGATCAGGTCGATGTCCGAGGACACGTTCAGTTCGCCGCCGCCCTGCTTGCCCATGGCCAGCACCATCAATTGCTGTTCCTGGCCCGACTCATGGCCGGTCGGCACGCCGTGGGCGGCGCGCAGCTCGGCGTCGAGTTCGGCCAGGTGGCGCTGGATGGCGAAATCAGCCAGGGCCGTCATCGTCCCCACCACCTCGGCCAGGTCGGCCCGGCCTTCCAGGTCGCGCCGCAGCAGCGTGGCCACCAGCAAGTTGCGCAAACGCCGCATGCCGCGTCCCAGGGGCAGGGGCGGGGCGGTCCCATTTTCCTGCTGCGCCAGCAAGGCGGCCCCCAAATCGAGCCCGGCCAGCGATAATTGGGATAAAGCATCCACCTGGGCTGGCCGCCCCGGATCGGCGCTGAGCCAGCGCTGGTAGAAACGGGAGGCGGTAGCGGGGGAGGGCAAGCTCATTATGTCGGTAAGGTCGTGTAATTGGGGCATGATGGGGCCGGGTATGCGGTAGAATGCCGTCGCAGGCTGAGCCGCTCGCCGGGCGTAGCAGGAACTGAACTGATTTCGCGACTTATTTTACGCCAGGGTGACGACCTGGCCGGGCCTGACAGATTATTTTGATGCAGAATTCGCCGCAGCATACCGACGCAGACGAAGGGCCGCTGGCTGCGCGCTGGCACCGCGTGCGTGCCGCCTACCGCGTCGCCAACCTGGCCACCCACCACCTGCTGGGCTTCACGCTGAAGCTGGCGCTGCTGCTGTATTTCCTGTTCGCCCTGCTGTTCCTGGTGCTGCGCTACGCGGTGCTGCCCAATATCGACCATTACAAGGGCGATTTCGAGCGCCTGGCCAGCCGCGCCGTCGGCAATCCGGTCAGCATCGCCCGCATTTACGCCTCCTGGTCCGGCCTGCGTCCCACTTTCTTCCTGGGCGATGTGGTGCTGCGCGACCGCCGTGGCGGCCAGGCCTTGCACCTGCCCAGCGTCTCGGCCACCCTGTCCTGGTGGAGCGTGGCGGCGGCCGATGTGCGCTTCGATGCGCTGGAACTGATCCGTCCGCGCCTCGATATGCGGCGCGAAGCCGACGGCAAGCTGTATGTGGCGGGCGTGCTGATCGACCTGGAAAAAGAGGGCGAGGGCCGCGGCGCCGACTGGCTGCTGGCCCAGCACGAGGTGGTGATCCGCGAAGGCCGGGTGGACTGGACCGACGCGCGCCGCGCCACGCCCACCCTCTCGCTCGAGAATGTGAACCTGCGCATGCGCAATCAATGGCGGCGCCACCAGCTGGCGCTGAACGCCACGCCGCCGGCCGCCTATGGCGCCCCGGTCGATCTGCGCGCCGATTTCACCCACCCGGCGTTTGCCGCGCGCCGTTCCAACGTCAAGCTGTGGAAGGGCGAGCTGTATGCCGATGTGCGGCGCGCCGACTTGACGGCATGGAAAGATTATCTGGCCTATCCCTTCAACCTGGAACGCGGCAAAGGCAATGTGCGCGCCTGGTTCACGCTCGACCATGCGCGCCTGGCGGCGTTCACGGCCGATGTCGGCCTGCAGGATGTTTATGCCCAGCTCGGCAAGACCCTGCCGCCGGTCGAGCTGGCTGAATTGAGCGGACGCGTCGCCGCGCGCGAAGTGGCGCCGCCGGCGCGCGCCACGGCGGCCCCGGCCGGCACGCCCGCGCCCGCTTTTGGCGCGCACGGCTTCGACGCCAGCCTCAATGGTTTCTCCCTGCGCACCCCGGACGGCGTGGCCTTGGCGCCGGCCGCGCTCCAGCTGCACCATGTGGCGGCGGCCGCCAGCAAGCCGGCGCGCACCAGCGTCCAGGCGCAGGACTTCGACCTGGCGGTGCTGGCCCAGCTCGCGTCGCGCCTGCCCTTGCCCGCCTTCCAGCAGGAGGTGCTGGCCGAGGCCGCGCCGCGCGGCCGCCTGCTGCAGGGCAGCGCCGAATGGCAGGGCGGCGTCGCGGCCTTCCAAGCCGTGCGCCTGAAGGCCCAGGTCGAAGGACTCGGCATGAACGCGCTGGCCGCGCGTGCGGCCCAGGCCGCCACCGAGGCCCAGCCGGCCACGCCCGCGCTGCCGGCCCTGCCCGGTTTCGAACAATTGAGCGGCGCCTTCGAGGCCGGCAGCGACGGCGGCCATGTCGACTTCGACGCGCCCGGCCTGGCCCTGCATCTGCCGGCCTGGCTCGACGGCCCGCCGCTGCGTTTCCAGCAGCTCAAGCTGCGCGGCGACTGGTCGCGCGCCGATGGCAAGAATCTGCGCGTCCAGCTCGACACCCTGCAGTTCGAGCAGGATGGCTTGAACGCCTCGATTTCCGGCAGCCACCTCCTGCCGCTCAACGGCAAGGGACCGGGCGTGGCCGATTTCGGCGGCAAGCTCGACGGCTTCCAGCTCAACACCATCGCGCGCTATCTGCCGCTGCAGACGCCGGAACACCTGCGCCACTGGCTGACTGGCGCGCTGGAAGACGGCACGGCGCACGAGGTCAGCCTGCGCCTGCGCGGCGACCTGGCGCATTTCCCCTTCAAGGCCGACAGCCCGGACCGCGGCAAGGGCGAGTTCCGCGTCGCCGGCCGGCTGGAGAACGCCAAGCTCAATTACGATCCGGGCTTCTACGCCAAGGACGGCAAGTCGCCGCTGTGGCCCCAGGCCGAAAAGATCAAGGGCCATTTCGCCTTCGACCGCGCGCGCATGGAAATCGTCGGCGACACCGCGCGCACCCTGGGCGTGGCGCTGTCGAATGTGAAGGCGGTGATTCCCGACCTGACCATCCACGACAGCGTGCTCGACATCGACGGCACGGCGGCCGGCCCGATGCAGGATTTCCTCAAATACATGGCGGCCAGCCCGGTGCTCGAATGGATCGGCCATTTCACCGACGAGACAACGGCCAGCGGCAACGCCAGGCTGGCGCTCAAGCTGCACCTGCCGCTCAACCACATCATCGAGAGCAAGGTGTTGGGCAGCCTGCAATTGCAGGGCAACGATGTGGTGCTGTGGAACGATATGCCGCCCGTGCAGCAAGCCACGGGCAAGATCGAATTCAATGAAAAAGGCGTCAACCTGAACAATCTGGCCGGCAACCTGCTGGGCGGACCGGTGGCCATCAATGGCGGCAGCCAGCGCGACGGCGCCATCGTCGTCAAGCTGGGCGGGGCCATGACGGCCGAGGGCTTGCGCAAGGCGTATCCGATCCCGCTGGTGCAGCGCTTGACCGGCCACGTCAATGGCGGCGCGCGCTACAGCGGCCTGATCTCGGTGCGCGACCACCAGTACCAGGTCAGCATCGAATCGCCGCTCAACGGCCTGGGTCTGGACTTGCCGGCCCCGCTCAAGAAGGCGCCGGCCGACAGCCTGCCGCTGCGCTTCGTGCTCAGCGGCAGCGCCGCCAACGAGGCGGGCCTGGCGCGCGACGAGATCCGCCTGGGCCTGGGCGGCGGCATCAGCGCGCGCTACCAGCGCCAGCGCCAGGGCAAGGCTCCGTGGAAGATGGTGCGCGGCGGCATCGGCGTGAATGTGCCGGCGCCCGAGCCGGACAGCGGGCTGGCGCTGAATGTCAGCCTGAAGGCGCTCGACGTCGATGAATGGCTGGAGCTGGGGAGCGCCATCGGCGGCAAGGGCGAGGCTGGCAAGGAGGCCGACGGCCCCGAGCTGGGCCAGTACGTGGTGCCCGACAGCGTGGCCGCGCGCGCCGGCGAACTGCTGCTGGGCGAACGCAAGCTCGATGAGGTGGTGCTGGGCGCTTCGCGCCAGAAGGGCGTGTGGCAGGCCAGCGTCGATGCGCGCCAGGTGTCGGGCTATGTGACCTGGAGCGAGGCGGCCAGCGGCAGCGGCGTGGGCAAGGTCACGGCGCGCCTGTCCTCGCTGATCATTCCCGAATCGGCCGCCAACGAAGTCAAGGATTTGCTGGAGAGCTCGACCACCTCGCCCTCGATTCCGGCGCTGGACATCGTGGCCGAGCGCTTCGAACTGTTCAACAAGCCGCTCGGCAAGCTCGAACTGCAAGCGTATAACGCCCTGATCACCTCGGCGCGCGAATGGCGCGTGAACAAGCTGGCGCTGAGCAATGCCGACGGCGAACTGACGGGCACGGGCCGCTGGCTGAGCAAGGATGGCCAGCACAATAGCTCGCTCAACTTCAATCTCGATATTCATAACGCCGGCAAGCTGCTGGAACGCTTCGGCTTCGCCGACACCCTGCGCAACGGCAAGGGCAAGCTGAATGGCGAAATCAGCTGGAAGGGCTTGCCCTATGAATTCGATACGCCAAGCCTGGCCGGCACCATCAGCATGAATGTGGAGAAGGGCCAGTTCCTCAAGCAAGACCCGGGCGCGGCCAAGCTGTTGGGCGTGCTCAGCCTGCAAGCGCTGCCGCGCCTGCTCAAGCTCGATTTCAACGATGTCTTCTCGGAAGGCCTGGCCTTCGACGGCATCCGCGCCAACGCCAGCATCAGCCGCGGCATCGTGCGCACCGAAAACTTGAAAATGCATGGGGTCGCCGCTACTGTACTGATGGAGGGCACGGCCGATATCGCCAACGAAACGACCAATCTGCACGTGGTGGTGATCCCCGAGGTCAACCTGGGCACGGCGCCGCTGGTGTATGCGCTGGCCGTCAACCCGGTGATCGGCCTGGGCGGCTTCCTGGCCCAGCTGTTCCTGAGCCAGCCGGTGATGAAGGCGCTGACCTACCATATGCAAGTGACGGGGCCGTGGAAGGCGCCCGTGGTGACCAAACTCGACGGCGCGAAGCAGGAGGGCGCCCCCCAACGCAAACCACAAGGATGAGCATGCATACCGTTGCCGCCGTACAGATGATTTCCACGCCCGACGTGGCCGCCAACCTCGCCACGGCGCGCCGCCTGGTGGCTGATGCGGCCGCCACCGGCGCCAAGCTGGTGCTGCTGCCCGAATACTGGGCCATCATGGGCTTGAGCGACAGCGACAAGGTGGGCCAGGCCGAGCAGCTCGGCCATGGTCCCATCCAGGATTGCATGGCGGCCATGGCGCGCGAGCACGGCGTCTGGCTGCTGGGCGGCACGCTGCCCCTGGCTTCGGACGACCCGGAGCGCGTCATCAACACCACCCTGGTTTACGACCCGGCCGGCCGCCATGTGGGACGCTACGACAAGATCCACCTGTTCGGCTTTACCAAGGGGACCGAATCCTACGACGAGGCGCGCACCATCGTGCCCGGCCGCAGCGTCGGCACGGTCGACACGCCGCTGGGCAAGGTTGGCCTCTCGGTCTGCTACGACTTGCGCTTCCCCGAGCTGTACCGCGCCATGGGGCCGCTGTCCCTGATCGTGGTGCCGGCCGCCTTCACCTACACCACCGGCAAGGCGCACTGGGAAGTGCTGCTGCGCGCGCGCGCCATCGAGAACCAGTGCTATGTGCTGGCGGCGGCCCAGGGCGGCCAGCACGTCAACGGCCGCCGCACCTGGGGCCACAGCATGCTGATCGACCCCTGGGGCGAAGTGAAAGCCGTGCTGGCCGAGGGCGAGGGCGTGGTGCACGGCCAGGTCGACCTGGATTTCCTGGGCACCGTGCGCGCCAGCCTGCCGGCGCTGCAGCATCGCACCATGTAAAACGCCCGATTCCACTACAATGCAGCCATACCCGTTTCGGCTGCCGATAAAAAGAGAATTCCACTATGAAACCATTTGAACCCAATCTGTCCTCGCTGGCGGTGGCGCGCGAGGTGCTGCTGACGCCTTTCGGCCTGGACGAGGGCAAGCTGCTGAAAGCCCTGGGCAGCATGTTTACGCACAAGGTCGATTACGCCGACCTGTACTTCCAGTTCACCAAGAACGAGGGCTGGAGCCTGGAAGAGGGCATCGTCAAGACCGGCAGCTTCTCGATCGACCAGGGCGTCGGCGTGCGCGCCGTGTCGGGCGACAAGACCGCCTTCTCCTATTCCGACGAGATTTCCGAACGCGCGCTGCTGGAAGCGGCGGCGGCCACGCGCACCATTGCGCGCGCTGGCGCCGGCAAGATCAAGGTCGCCTCCGCCATGCAGCCGCAGGGCGTGCGCTCGCTGTACCTGCCGCATGACCCCATCGATTCGCTCGACGCCACGGCCAAGGTCAAGCTGCTGGAACGCGTCGAAAAGATGGCGCGCGCCAAAGACCCGCGCGTGGTGCAGGTGATGGCCGGCCTGGCCGGCGAATACGATGTGGTGCTGGTCACGCGCAGCGACGGCGTGCTGGCGGCCGACATCCGCCCGCTGGTGCGCGTCTCGGTGACGGTGATCGTGGAGCAGAACGGCCGTCGCGAAATGGGTTCGGCCGGCGGCGGCGGCCGCTACGACTACAGCTATTTCAGCGACGCCCTGTTGCAGCAGTATGCCGACGAGGCCGTGAAATCGGCGCTGGTGAACCTGGACGCGCGTCCCGCGCCGGCCGGCCCGATGACCGTGGTGCTCGGCCCAGGCTGGCCCGGCATCCTGCTGCACGAGGCGGTGGGCCATGGCCTGGAGGGCGACTTCAACCGTAAGGGTTCGTCCACCTTCTCCGGCCGCATCGGCGAACGCGTGGCGGCCAAGGGCGTGACCGTGGTCGACGACGGCACCCTGGCCGACCGCCGCGGCTCGCTGAATATGGACGACGAGGGCAACCCGACCCAGTGCACCACCTTGATCGAGGACGGCATCCTGAAAGGCTATATCCAGGATACGATGAACGCGCGCCTGATGAAGATGCCAGTGACCGGCAACGCGCGCCGCGAATCCTTCGCCCACCTGCCGATGCCGCGCATGACCAACACCTATATGCTGGGCGGCGACAAGGACCCGGGCGAGATCCTGGCCTCGGTGAAAAACGGCTTGTACGCGGCGAACTTCGGCGGCGGCCAGGTCGACATCACCAATGGCAAGTTCGTGTTCTCGGCCAGCGAAGCGTATATGATCGAAGACGGCAAGATCACCTACCCGGTCAAGGGCGCGACGCTGATCGGCAACGGCCCGGAAGTGATGAATCGCATCTCCATGATCGGCAACGATATGCGCCTCGACCCCGGCGTAGGCGTGTGCGGCAAGGAAGGCCAGAGCGTGCCGGTCGGCGTCGGCCAACCGACCCTGCGCATCGACGGCGTGACGGTCGGCGGCACCGCCGGCTAAGCGGCGCCGCGGCGCGGTCCCGCTCCCGGCGGGCCGCGCCTATTTCCCGGCCTCGGCTTCGAGCGCCTTGCCGCGCGCGGCGCGCAGCCGCTTCAGGTCGATCGCTTGCAGCGGCTGCTGCGTGGCGCCGATCACCCGGCTCTTTTCCCCCTCCAGCTTGAGCGGCGCTTCCTGCCGCGTGCGGTGCTCGACGATGGCGCCGGTGCGCACATCGATGCGGCTGTCTTCCACCATCCCGTTATCCCAGCGCCGCGTGCGCAACAGATAGTTATCCTCCATCCTTTCGCTTTGCTGGAACTGGGCCGCCGCCCGCGGCGCGTCAAGCTTGGCCGGCGGCGCGGCGGGCGCCTGGGCGTGGGCCGTGCCGATCAGGGCCAGCGGCAGCGCCGGCGGCGCCAGCGGGCGCGGGAAGGGGAACCATTGCGTCGACTGGCCGTATTCGACATACACATCGCCCTCGTCATACACCGAGAACAGGGCCTGCACGGCGCCGCGCTCCTGCTTGACGGTGACGGGGATGGTGACCAGGGGCTGCTTGTTGAAGTATTTGACGAAGAGGCGCTGGTTGTCGGCCTGGGCCGCCGTCTTCGGTTTGCCGCTCAGGCTGGCATATGCCTGGTAGCCGGCCGTGGCCAGCGAGGGCACGACCAGCACGACGGCGGCGATCCGGGTCAGCGACCCCTTGAGGCCGTCGAGCGCCGTGTCGACACAGGCGAAGGCGGCCTTGATGCGTTCGAGCAGGGACGGGTGAGCTTCCATGATGAGCTCCTTGAGAATCGCAGGGCGGGAGCCGCTCCCACCTTGCACTATAGGCGGTGGGGTCGAGCAAATATACACGGATTGTCACGCCGGCGGCGCAAAAAAAAGTCCCCGCGCGGGGCGGGGACTTGGGGGCTGGCGGGCTAAACCTTAGAAGGTATAGCGTGCGCCCAGGCTGAAGTAACGGCCCATGGCGCCGCTGTAGTCAGCCGGGTTGTAGCCGGAAGCGCCGTAGGTCTTCGTGTCCAGTGGCGGTTCTTTGTCGAACACGTTCTGGATGGTGCCGAAGATTTCGGTTTTGCTGTCGAACTTCCAGCGCGCGGTCAGGTCCAGCGTGGTGAAGGACTTGATTTTGCAACCGTTCGGCGAATCGTCGCCATTGGCGTAGTGGCTGGCGCAAGCGGTGGCGGCTTTCTCCGTTTTATTGTCGAAAGCGCCGCGGTAGTTGACCGTGCCGGTCACGCGCCAGGCGCCGCGATCCCAGCTCAGACCGAAGTTGGCGCGGTTGTCGGGCGTGCCCATGCAGTTACTCACGTCGCAGTTGCCGTGGGTGCCAGCATAGTCGAGCACGGTGCCATCGCGTTCGGTGCGGCGCCATTGGAACATATGCGTCCATTTCGCGTCGGCGGTCAGATTGCCCCACTCGTTCGGCAGCGTGAAGGTCTTGCGCGCATCGAGGTCGACGCCGCGCACGGTGGTCGAGGCCGAGTTGATGTAGTTGGTCAGCACGGCAACCAGCGGGCCTGGATCGCCTGGCACGGTTGGCACGGCGCCGCCTTTATCGCGTACGACGTGGCCGGCCGTGATGGCGGCGTCGGTGGTTTCCTGGTTGATCTCATTGGTACGCTTGATCTGCCAGACGTCAACCGACAGGCTGGTGCGCGGCATTGGATCCCACACCACGCCGACGGTATAGCTCTTCGATTTTTCCGGCGCCAGAGCAGCGTTCGGGCTGGTGATTACCGACAGGTTGGCATCGCTACAAGCGCTCTTCACACCGAGCGCGCAGCGCACGGAGTCGGTGGCGGAGCTGTAGGCGGCCAGACCGCCACGGCCGTTTTCGGCCGCGTTCGGTGCGCGGAAGCCACGCGCCACGGTGGCACGCACGGCCAGTTCGCGGGTTGGCGTCCATTTTGCGCCGAGTTTCGGCGTATAGGAATTGCCGACGCCGTTCGAGAAGTGGTCGAAGCGCAGGGCGGTCGACAGTTCCACGGTCGGCAGCACGGGGGCCAGCAATTCGGCGAAGACGGCCGTCGATTTGCGCTCGCCGTTATAGGCGGAGTAGCCGAGGCCGATGATATTGCCGATCTCGGTGCCCGAGGTTGGGTCGAGGCGGGTTTCTTCCTTGCGGAATTCGGCGCCGACCGCCAGGCCGAAGGCGCCGCCTGGCAGTTGACCGAATTCACGCGAGGCGCGCACGTCGACCTGGGCGATGCTCGTTTCGGCGCCGCTGCTGATGGTTGGCGACAGCGCTGCATACAGGGCAGCCGAGTTCAAGCCGGCGTTCTCGCCAATGCGCCAGTAGGTACCGGCCGGCAGTGCCGCGTAGGCCGGGTTGGTGGCTTTGGCCGCGGCGATATTGGCGGCGGTCGGGTTCAGCAGGGCGAAGGCGACATTGCGCTGCAGGAAACCCATGCGCTCATTGGTCACTTTGCTGCGCGAATACAGCAGGGAGCTGTCGATATCCCAGCCCTGGATCGTCGATTTCACACCCACCAGTGCGCGCACGAAATCGGAATCGACTTTGCTGCCGGTCGGGCCCACGTCGGCGGCCAGATAACGCAGACGCGCGGCGCCGGTGCCGAAGTAAGGGTTGTCGGGGTGGTTGATGCCGAGCGCAACGCCGCTGTTGATCACCGGGCCGCCAGGATAGCCGACACTGCTGTGCACGGCAGTCGGGGCGCCCGAGGAGTTCGATTTGCTCTTGTAGTAGTTCAGCTCGGCGTAGGCCTGGGTCTCGGCATTCAGCTGCAGGGTCAGACGGCCGAACAGGTTGGCGGTCTTTTGCTCCGGCTGCATCTGGCTGTAGGCTTGCGCGGTGTCGACCAGGCAGCCGCCGCCCGGGTCGCCTTGCGTGTGGTTGGTGAAGTTGGAGCAGGCCGCGCCCGGGAAGGTGCGGGTGAAGCCGTCGCCCTTCAGATTGCCGCGGTTAAACCATTCGAGGGTGTCCGGATTGCGCACGTTGCCGTTGATGGCGCTGGTGGCCGCCGACAGGTCGGGCAGAATGTAGCCGGCGCCGCTCAGGTTTTCGTTGGCGGAGAAGCCGTAGTCGCGCAGGTCGCCGCGGCCGACGGCGCCGCGGCCGGCCCGGTCCTTGTACCAGACTTTGCGTTTCTTGCCGAATTCGGCGCTGAACAGGGCGTTGTAGCGGTCGCTGTCCAGATTGCCGAAGCCATGGGTGATCGACAGGCGGGTATCGCCGCCGTCGCGCTCTTGCGACAGGCCTTGGCTGGCGCGCACGGTGGTGCCTTGGAAGTCGCGGCGCAGGATGACGTTGACCACGCCGGCAATCGCGTCCGAACCGTAGATGGCCGAGGCGCCGTCTTTCAGGATTTCCACGCGTTCCACGGCTTCGGCCGGGATGATGTTCAGGTCGGCGAAGACTTTCTGGCCGTCGTCGGCCAGACCGTACGGCGCGATGCGGCGGCCGTTCAGCAGCACCAGGGTGGACGAGGTGCCCAGGCCGCGCAGCGAGATGCCGGACGCGCCTTGGGCGAAGCCGGAGGCGAAGGTGGTCGGTACCGAGCCTTGGTTATCGACGGCCAGCGTTTGCAGCAGTTCGGCCACGGTGCTCTTGCCGGTTTTTTCGATGTCGGCACGGGTCACGGTCTGCACGGGCGAGGCGGTTTCGGCCTGGGCACGGCGGATGTGGGTACCGGTGATTTCCACCCGGGTAATCGGTTGGGTCGATGGCGCCGATTGTGCCATGGCGTTTTGCGCCAGCACAGCGAGCATCAGGGGCGCCGCGAGCGGGAAGGCGCGGCGCAGGCTCAGGGACATCGGGTGCGGTTGCAAGTCTTTCATTACTGTACGTCTCCACAAAAGATCGGTGAATGAAGCTCTCCAGAAGATTTTTCGGTAGCTCTCCGTGAGGCTTAAACTTATATAATAATTAATCGGAAAAATCCTGTTTTTTACCTAATCTTTATTGGCGGGTAGCGAAATTAGCTTCATTTTGTGGTGGAAACGACACATTTGCTAAACCAAATGCAAGTCCATGATTTGATGGGCATATGTGGCGGCATTTAATAACTTTCATTTTGAAATGATCGTATTTCGATAATGTCTGAAGTCACAATTGTATTAATAGTTTCTCTATTTTGTGAGTTAATGTCGCTTACCGCGCCGGGCGAATGCTGGCAAGCCGCGAGCAGTGGGGGCTTGCCAAACGCGGCGAAAGATTGTTATAGTGGCTCGAACTTTTAGGAACTCACTACCATGCTGCGCTTCGTTTTCTTTACCAACTGGTTTTACTTTAGTCATTCCAGCCCCAAGGCGGTGGAGTAGCGGCCGGTTCACGTAAGCAGCACAACGAGATCCCCAGCAAATACCAAGAGACCGCCAGCGATGGCGGTTTTTTTTTACCCAGGCCTTTTTTCTCAGGAGAACCCATGCAACGCACCGACGATTTGCGCATCCGCGAAATGAAAGAACTGACCCCGCCGTCCCACCTGATCCGCGAGTTTCCGTGCAGCGAAGCGGCATCGCAGACGGCGGCGGGCGCGCGTGTGGCCCTGCACCGCATCCTGCACGGCCAGGACGACCGCCTGATGGTGGTGATCGGCCCTTGCTCCATTCACGATCCGAAAGCGGCCATGGAATATGCGCGCCGCCTGGCGCCGCTGCGCGCCCAACTCAAGGACGACCTGGAAATCGTCATGCGCGTGTATTTCGAGAAACCGCGCACCACCGTGGGCTGGAAGGGCATGATCAACGATCCGTATATGGACAATAGCTTCCGCATCAACGACGGCCTGCGCATGGCGCGCGAGCTGCTGCGCAATATCAATGAGTTGGGCTTGCCGGCTGGCACCGAATTCCTCGACGTGATCAGCCCGCAGTACGTGGCCGACCTGATCAGCTGGGGCGCGATCGGCGCGCGCACCACGGAATCGCAGGTGCACCGCGAGCTGGCGTCCGGCCTGTCCTGCCCGGTCGGCTTCAAGAATGGCACGGACGGCAATACCCGCATCGCCGTGGAAGCGATCAAGGCCGCCTCCCAGCCCCACCATTTCCTGTCCGTCACCAAGGGCGGCCACTCGGCCATCGTCTCCACCAACGGCAATGAGGATTGCCACATCATCCTGCGCGGCGGCAAAACGCCGAACTATGACGCGGCCAGCGTGGAAGAGGCGTGCAAGGCGATCGCCGGCCATGGCTTGGCGGCGCGCCTGATGATCGACGCCTCGCACGCCAACAGCTCGAAAAAACCGGAAAACCAGGTGCCGGTGTGCACCGATATCGCGCGCCAGGTGGCCGGCGGCGATACCCGCATCGTCGGCGTCATGGTGGAGTCGCATCTGGTGGCCGGGCGCCAAGACCTGGTGCCGGGCAAGGAGCTGGTCTACGGCCAGTCGGTAACCGATGGTTGCATCGACTGGGACGCCAGCGTGCTGGTGCTGGAAGATCTGGCGGCCGCCGTGCGCCAGCGCCGCCTGCGCGGCGAGGATCACTAACATCTTGCTAGCTTCTCCCGCCTATTGACGGCATCCTGCCGGCAACCTTTCCTTAACGCGCGTTCCCGCTTAAAAGCCGGGGCGCGCCGTCTGCGCCCCATTTCACACCAAACTTGCATGAAAGGATAGTGTTTCATGCAAATTTTGCCGTCTTTTTAGCACCTCTGTGGGATTTTCGTCGCATCCAATGTGTATTCGTTGACGACGGGAAGTCACCATGTTTCCATGCTTGAAAACTGAATATTGTTGCGCGAAAAGCAATGTACAGCCATTTACACACAAGAGGGGGAACATGATGATGAAAGAAAAAGTGCTGGCGCGCTCCTTGCGCCTAATTTGCTGGGGCGGCGTGGCGCTGGGCCTGGGCGCCGGGACGCCCGCCGCGCTGGCGCAAAGCGCCGACGGCGGCGACAAGATGACCCGCGTGGAAATCACGGGGTCGTCGATCCGCCGCATCGCCAAGGAAGGCACCTTGCCGGTGCAGACCCTGACCCAGGAAGACATCAAGAAAACCGGCGCCAGCTCGGCCACCGAACTGATCCAGAATCTGCCGGCCATGCAAGGCTTCGTGCCGGCGTCGAGCTCGGTCAATGGCGGCGGCAGCGGCGCCACCACCGCCGCCTTGCACTCGCTGCAATCGAAATACACCCTGGTGCTGCTCGATGGCCAACGTATGGCGCCGGTCGAACTGAACAATACCCAGGGCGGCGGTTACGCCGTCAATATCGAAAGCATTCCGCTGGAAGCGGTGGAGCGCGTCGAGATCCTGACCGACGGCGCTTCGGCGCTGTACGGTTCGGATGCAATTTCCGGCGTGGTCAACTTCATCCTCAAAAAGAACAAGACCGACGGCAACGCTTACGTCACGACGCACAAGCCGCAGCACAAGGGCGGCAGCAGCTGGTCGGCCGGCATCACCAAGGGCTTCGGCGACCTCGACCGCGACCGCTTCAACATCCTGTTCTCTTACAGCCACGAGAAACAGCAGGCGCTGGCCGCCTCGCAGCGCGAAGCCTCGCGCCGCGGCACGTACCTGCCTTTCAGCTATAAGGGCAAGAACTATGTCTACGACGCCGCCACCGAGAATACCGAGCCGGCCAATATCACCATCAATGCCCGGCCGGCCAACGCGCCGGCCGGCACCGCGCCGACCGCGTATTCGATCAATCCTTACTACAACAAGAACGGCAATTGCGGCAGCTCCATGGCCAATGCCCAGATCGATCCGCTCGGCTACAACGGCGTGTCTTGCCGCTTCAACTACGCGGCCATGGTGCAGACCATTCCGGAATCCCAGCGCGACAGCGGCCTGCTGAAAGGCTCTTTCCAGCTCAACGACAGCACCACGCTGTGGGCCGAGGCCGTGCTGTCGCGCTTTAAGATGCGCTCCCAGTATGGCTCGGCGGCCCAGCCGATGGGCATCAACGCCACCACCCGCTTCCCGGTGCTGTGGAATAAATATGTGCAGCCTTTCCTGACGGCCAATAATCTGGTGCCGGCCGATGCCGACCCCGACAACCCGAACGGCCCGCTGGGCACGCTGGGCTACCGCTCGGTGCTGGTGGGCGGGCGCGCCGACGACTACATCACCGATGCGCGCCACCTGTCTTTCGGCGTCACCGGCCAGGCCATGGGCTGGAGCTATAACGCCAGCGCGGTGCTCTCGCGCAGCCAGCTCAAGGACAAGGCGGCCGGCGGCTACACCGACTTCGACAAGCTGGTGAGCCTGGTTGCCAGCGGCAAATACGATCTGATCATGGGCACCGGGGCCGAGCTGCTGCGCGACGCCCTGGTGAATGGCACGGAGTTCCAGAAATCGGTCTCCACGCTGAACAGCCTGCATTTCGGCGCCCAGCACGATGTGCTGGAACTGCCGGGCGGCATGGCCATCGGCTCGGTCGGCGGCGACTTCGTGAAGACGCGCTACCGCACCGATTATCATCCGCTGATCCTGTCGCAGTCAGGTTTCGAGGGACAGCCGGCGTCGGCCAACTACCCGGTCGGCGGCAGCTATGGCCAAGTGCCTTTCGACGCGGAGCGCCAGAACTGGGGGATTTTGGGCGAGGCCTTGCTGCCCCTGCATAAAACCGTGGAGGCGAACGTGTCGGCGCGCTACGACAAGTATGACCGCGTGCACAGCCGGCACATCTTCACCAGCCTGCCCGACCCGGCCACCGGCCTGCAGATGCGCTTGCCGGCTGCCGACCTCGGCAACACCTTCAATTCCAGCACGTATAAGGTCAGCCTGCGTTGGACGCCGGTTGAAAACGTGCTGCTGCGCGCGGCCTATGGCACCGGTTTCAAGGCGCCCAATCTGAACGAAGTGGCCGGCGCGCTGACCTTCAACGGCAGCACTTCGGGCAACTATTCCTGCCCCTTCCCGGGCACCTCGGGCTGCCGCGGCGGACTGGCCCAGTACGATCTGCTCAAGGGGCCGAACAGCGCCAGCGGCGACCTCGGTCTGCGGCCGGAAAAATCCAAGCAATGGACTCTGGGCGGGCGCATCGAACCGCTGAGCGGCCTGTCGCTGGGCATGGATGTGTGGAATGTACAGATCCGCAACCAGATTCTGTCGGGCGGCATTCCCGAAGCCGAGGGCTTCCGCAACGCCGAGCAATATAAGCACCTATTCGTCAATCCGTATACCGATCCGGGCGGCGGCTTCACCACCATCGGCTACAAGCAGTTGCCGGTGAATGGCGGCGTCGCCAATTACCGCGGCCTGGACTGGGACTTCAGCTACCGTAACCGGAAAACCGGCCTCGGCAAGCTGTCCGCCACCTGGACCGGCACCCGCATGCTGCGCCAGAACTATACGATGGCGCCCAATGGCGAGGTGAAGACCGACCTCGGCGTCTTTGGTCCGGACAATGCCGTGGTCTTCAAATGGCAAAGCCATCTGACCCTGAGCCTGGACAGCGGCCCGTTCAACAATACCCTGAGCGCGCACTACAAGTCCGGCTACAAAGACCAGTCCTATGCGAAAGGCACGGCCATCTTCCCGGTCCTGGCCAATGGCCAGGTGGGAACGGAGGCGGTGGAGTTCGAAGGCTTGGATACCCCGTCCTACACCACCTTCGATTGGCAGGGCAAATGGACCCATAGCAAAGCCTGGAGCGTGACGGCGGGCGTGAAGAATCTGTTCGACCGCAAACCGCCGCTGTCGCTGCAAAGCGCCGGCGGCGGCAACCAGGGGGGCTACGATGGCCGCTACGCCGATCCGCTGGGACGCACCTTCTACCTGACGGCCGGCTACAACTTCTAAGCGGCACGCCAAAACAAAACCGCCGGCGGGGCGTGAGCCCCACCGGCGGTTTTTTCATGCCTGCGGCGTGATCAGAACTTGTAAGCGCCGCTCAGATAGAACTGGCGGCCCAGGGCGCTCGAATACGCCGGGTTGTAGCCGATCTGGTGCGGGCCGGTGTTGCGCAGCGAGAAAGGCGGCTTGCGGTCGAACAGGTTCACGATGCCGGCGGTCAGCTCCACATTCTTGAGCGGACGGTAAGCCGTCTGCCAGTCGAAGGTGGTGTAGCTCGGCACGCGCAGCGTGATGTCGTAGCATTCCTGGGCGGCATCGGCCGTGACCACGGCGCAGCTGCTGGCGCTCTGGTTCTTGTCGGTATAGCCGTTGCGGTAGCTGGCCGTCGCGGTGTGCGTGAACTGGGCCGATTCCCAGGAGCTGGTGGCGCGGATGATGTTGCGGAAGCTGACCTTGTCGTTATAGCCAAAGCGGTTCAGGCTGGTTTCCCATTGGTCGTTCGTGCCCGGACGGGTATAGCGCGAACGCAGCAGGAAGGTGCCGGCCAGGCGGCTGGTGAGCTTGCCGTCGAAGAGCTTGGCCTTGTGCGTCAAGTCATAGTCGATGCCGCGGTTTTCCACCCGGCCCACGTTCATCGGCAGCAACTTGATGGCCAGCACGTCCTGGCCGGTCGAACCGATATGCTTGGTGGTGAACAGGTCCAGGTACTGGTTCGGATAGGCGGCGATCAAGCCTTCGCTGACTTCGGCCACCTGGTCGCGGATGGAGACGTTCCACAGGTCGAGCGACAGGCTCAGCGAGTCGATCGGTTCGAACACGGCGCCCACCGACCATTGCTTGGATTTCTCCGGGCTCAGCTCGGTATTGCCGCCCTTGAAGGCTTCGAGCTGGGTGCGGTTGCGCGGGCAATACTTGGCCAGCGGGTGGTTCGCCAGGCCATTGGCGGCCGACAGCGGGCAGGCATAGGGGGAACCGGTGACGCCGAAGTCGACCAGCGGGCTGGCGATCTGCGACATGTCGGCGGCGCGGAAGCCGCTGCCGATGGCGCCGCGCAGCAGCAGGTTCTTGAGCGGGGTGTACTTGGCGCTGATCTTGTAGGTGGTCGCGTTTTCCGATTTGCCCACGTCGCGGCCAGTCAGGTTGTCCTTGACGGAGCCGATGCGGTCATAGCGCAGCGAGGTGGTCATTTCGAGCTGCTGCAGCAGCGGCGTGACCAGCTCGGCGTAGGCGCCGCTGGTGTCGCGCTGGTAGCCGCTGTCGACCTGCGGGCTGTCGAACAGGATGGCGGCATCGCGCGCGGTGTCGGACTGCTCCAGCTTGAACTTGGTCTTGCGGTAGTCGAGGCCCACGCCGAGCATGGCGGTGCCGGCCGGCAGTTGGAAGACGCTGCGCGAGCCGCGCGCGTCGAAGCCCGTCATGGTCACGGTCTGCACATTGTAGCTGCCGGTGTAGCCGGTGCGGTTCAGCGCATCGCGCATGGGTTGCGGCAGCTTGCCCTGTTCGTAGCCGAAGGGGTCGAACTGGCCGGCGTCGATGGCGGCGTTGAATAGCTTCTCGAGCGGGAAGCCGCCCAGGTATTTCTGGTCCTGCTTGTTCTTGGAATAGGTGAAGGCGCTGTTCACATCCCAGCCGAAGGCGCTGCCATCGACGCCGGCCACGATGTGGGTGGCAGTGGTGGCGTAGTCATAGCTGCGGTTGCCCATTTCGGACAGGCGGTATTTGGCGGACACCGAGGTCACGCCGGCCGCCTGTTCCGGGCTCAGGTAAGGCAGGATGTATTTGCTGTACAGCGGCGACGAGGTTTTCAGCGAGAACTCGGCCGGGTACGGGGCGATGCGGGCGATGATGCTGGCCTTGGTGTAAGCCAGGTCGAAGAAGCCGTTGAAGCCGCTGTTGCCGAGCTTCATGCTGCCCGAGCTGAACAGGGCGTCGCGCTTCGATTCCGGATTGATCTCGATGGTCGTGGTGTAGTCGTAGTAGCAGGAGCCGTCGCGGAAGGCGTCCACGTTGGCGCTGGCGCATTTGCCGCCATTCATGCGCGCGAACGGATTGAAGTCGATGGTCTGGCTCTCGCCCTTGGCGTCGTTGTAGATCACGCTGGCGTTGGCCGGCACGGCGCGCGGCGACCCGTTGATGAATTGCAGGGCCTTGCCGTTTTTCGGATCGGTGAAGTTGATGATGCCGGTCTTGGCGAAGTCGCGCTGCGACGCTTTCAGCTGCTTTTGCTTGTCGTGGCTCAGCGAGAAGAACAGGCTGTAGCCGTCTTCTTCCAGATTGCCGAAGCCCTTGCTCAGCGACAGCGATTCAGAGGCGCCGCCCGCTTCTTCGGGACGGTTGTACTTGGCCTTGATTTCCCACTGCGCCGCGCCTTTTTTCAGGATGAAGTTGACCACGCCGGCGATCGCGTCGGCGCCGTACAGGGCCGAGGCGCCGTCGGTCAGCACTTCAACGCGTTCGATGGCCGACAGCGGAATCGAATTCAGGTCGATGGTGGTGCCCGAGTTGGACGGCGCGACGCGGCGGCCGTTGAGCAGCACCAGGGTATAGGCCGGGCCGATATCGTGGATCGAGGCCGTGGTCACGCCGCCGCCGCCGCCGCCGACCGATTCGGCCGCCACATTGAAGCCTTGCATGGCCGGAATCTGCTGGATGAAGTCGGTCACGCTGGAAACGCCGGACTTCAGGATGTCTTTCTGGCTGAACGATTGCACCGGCAGCGCGGCTTCGGCCGCGACCCGCTTGATGCTGGAACCGGTGATTTCCACGCGCTGCATGGCTTCCTGGGCGCTGGCGTGCATGCCGACCAGCAGACCGCCCGCGCACATCAGGCGCAGGGAACGGGACAACACTTTCTCGATCATCTTGTTTTCTTTCTTGAGGGCGGATACAGACTGCGGCGCCGGGGCGCCGCGTAACTGGCAGTTGGCAGTCCCCGTGATTCTGTATAGAAAATCGCGGGGGAACCATGTAAGCACCGGCCAAACAGGATTGTCAATTTAGCGACCTGGTTTTTTGGATAAACGACGTTTTTATACAAATAAATTCATCAAAAAAACAACATTTTTGCGTATTCTTGTTAATTAATTAATGTACTGTTGGTTAATGGGAAATGACAAGAAAAACGGCTCCGCAGGGGAGCCGTGGCCAACTACAGCCGGCGGGACGGGCCCGCCTGCGCCTTAGAAGAATTTGTAGTGCGCGCCGACCTTGAAGTAGCGGCCGATGGCGCCGCTGGCATCCATCGGGTTATAGCTCATGCCGCCATAGGTCAGCGGGTCGAGCGGGGCGATCTTGTCGGTGACGTTGTTGACCGATGCGAACAGGGTCAACTGGTTGCCGAATTTCCAGCGCGCCGACATGTCCAGCGTGGTGAACGAGGGGATGCGGCAATCGCCGGGCGCCCCACTGCCATTGGCCAGGCGCGAGGCGCAAGGGCCGCCCTGGAAATAGATGTTCTTCATGCTGTCGCGGTAGTTCACCGTGGCGCTCAGATTCCAGGCCGCGATATCCCAGCTGCCGTTCAGCGTGCCCTTGTTCTTCGGCGTGCCGGCGCAGTTCGAGGTATCGCAGTTGCCGTGGGTGCCGGCGTACTGGTACTGGGTGGTGGCCGATTCGGCGCGCAGCCAGGACGAGACATGGCTCCAGGTCAGGCCGACGGTGGCGCGGCCCCAGTCGCCCAGGCGCAGGCGCTGTTTGATGTCCAGGTCCACGCCCTTGACTTCGGTGAAGCTCGAATTGCGGTAGGGCGCTTTGCTCAGCAGCAGGGTGCCGCTGTTCGGGATCACGACGCCGTTGACGACCAGGTTGTTATCGTTGCGCACCGCCGTCGGCAGGGTGGCCGCCTCGTTGTACGGCAGCGGATTGATCTCGTTGGTGCGCTTGATCTTCCAGGCGTCCAGCGACAGGCTCAGGTTGTCGACCGGGTCCCACACGATGCCCACGGTATACCCCTTGGATTTCTCCGGCGCCAGGTTGGGATCGCCGACCTTGACCGCGGCGACGCTCGCTTCGCAGTCGTTCGAGGTGCCGCCGCCCGGGGCGGGCGTGTTGTTCGGGCAGCGTATCGGATCGCTGGTGGTGGCGGTGCCCGTCGATTGCGAGCGCGGGTCCGATTCGGCCGGGCCGGGCGCGCGGAAGCCCTTGGAGAAGGTGCCGCGCAGGGCGAAGCTCTTGATCGGGGTCCATTTCGCGCCCAGCTTCGGCGTGGTGGAATTGAACTTCTCGTATTTGTCGTAGCGGATGGCGCCCGACAGTTCCACCGTCTTGAGCACCGGCGCCAGCAGCTCGGCGTAGATGGCCGAGACCTTGCTGTCGCCGAAGGCCGCCACATAGCTCGAGTTGATCGAGCCGTCCATGGTGCCGCTCAGGGAAGGATTGTCCAGCTTCTCGCGGCGGTGCTCGGCGCCGATGGCCAGGCCCAGGTTGCCGCCCGGCAGCGGCATGAGTTCGCGCGAGGCCTTGAAGTCGATGATATCGAGCTTGGTGCTGGAATCGGAGGTGGCGATGGTGGCCATGGCCGCGTACAGCGAGGCCGGGTTCTTGCCGGCCTGCGCCCCCAGGTAGTAGGGGAAGAATTTGCTGGTCGGGTCGCTCAGGCCGGCGCGCACCACGGCCATGTTCAGCATATTGGTGTAGTTCAGCTCGAGCTTGGACTGGCTGTGGGTATAACCCACATCGTAGTCCCAGCCCATGGCCTGGCCCTTGGCGCCGACAACGAAGCGGGTGAAGCGGTTATTCGCCTGGCGCTCGCTGGGGCCGACGTCGAAGGCGGCGTAGCGCACGCGCACCGGCACGTCGTAAATGTTTTGCGGGTGGTTGGCGGCCATCAGGATGGCCGTGCTGCCGGAACCGTAGTTGATCAGGCCGGCGGGGTACTGGGCATTGGCGGGGAAGGCCACCACGGGCGTGATCGAGGGCGGCACCAGGGTGAAGGCGGTATTGCGCTTGGAGTAGCCCAGTTCGGCATACACCTGGGTGCTGTCGTTGACTTGCCAGGTGCCGCGCGTGTACAGATTGACCGCCTCGATTTCCGGCTGCATGTCGCGGAACTGGTCCTGGTGCCAGATACAGCCGGTCACGCCGGCCTGCGGCGAGCGCGACAGCCCGTCGCAGCTGGTCAGCGGCACATAGTCGAGCGTGGTCGGATTGCGGATCAGGCCGGCGGGCGAGCCGAGCGCGTCGTTATTGCCGCGCACCTGGCCCGAGGCGAACTGGGTATTGACCGGATAGCCGTAGGGGCGCAGATCGCCTTTGCCGATATGGGCGCGGTCCTTGCGGTCGCTATTGTGCAGGCGGTCGGACTGGAAGTACTCGGCGTTGACCACCCAGTTGAATTTATCGGTTTCCAAGTTGCCGCGGCCATAGGTCAGCGACGCCTTGTTCTGCTTGCCGTCGCTGTAGCGCGAGCTGCCGGTGTCGCCGCGCACTTCGAGGCCTTCGAAGTCCTTGCGCAGGATGATGTTGACCACGCCGGCGATGGCGTCGGCGCCATAGGTCGAGGAGGCGCCGTCCTTGAGGATCTCGATGCGCTCGACGATCTGCATCGGCACGGTGGACAGGTCGGTGAAGCTTTTCTGGCCGTCGTCGGCGCGCGCGAACGGCGCCATGCGCCGGCCGTTGAGCAGCACCAGGGTGGAGGTAGCCCCCAGGCCGCGCAGCGAGATGGCGGTGGAACCGGCCGCAAAGCCATTGCCGAAGCCGGTCGGCAGCGAGCCGGCGCCGTCCACGGTCAGGGTTTGCAGGTATTCCGATACGGTGGCTTTGCCCGAGCGCAGCAATTCATCTCGGCTGATCAGTTGCACCGGTGAAGCGGTTTCGGCCGTGGCGCGCTTGATCGCCGAGCCGGTAATTTCCACGCGCTGGATCGCGTCCTGCGCCAGCACGGGCTGGGCCAGTAGCCCAAGGCCCAGGGCTGCGGCCCCGCCCGAAAACACCAGGCGCAGGGAACGGGATAGAACTGTTTCCATCATCATCCTAAAGACCTCCAATTGTGTTGAACAGGCAAGCGCACTGACTGCCGGCGGTGGCGCCGGCGGACGCTTCCGGTGTGGAAAGCCTCGGGCTTTCCAGCATCAGCTATGTAATCATTCGGTCATCTTGCCGTCAAACCGGCAAAAAAATGCGGCATACCAAGAAAGTGCCATGTTTTACATGGGGGATGCCCTTATTTTTATGATAACTTCATGGAAAAGGCCCGCAATTGCCCCGAATTGCGCTGAACAGCGCGGCGCCCACCCTGGTCGCTTCGCCATGGTTTGGCTTGCAAAAAAGCCGGCAAGTGTAAGTATTTAACAACAATGCTGAGTAGAAAAGAAAAAGGGCAAGGCCGCAGCCTTGCCCTTTTAGGCGCTACAACGCTTCAATTTAGAAGGTGTAGTTCGCGCCCACTTTGAAGTAGCGGCCGACGGCGCCCGAGTTGTCCATCGGGTTGAAGCTCATGCCGCCATAGGTCAGCGGATCGAGCGGCGCCACTTTGTCGAACAGGTTGGCCACGGAAGCGGTCAGCTGCAGTTGCTTGCTGAAGTTCCAACGGGCCGACAGGTCGACGGTGGTGAAGGACGCCAGTTTGCAACCGGCTGGCGCGTCGCTGCCATTGGCCAGCTTGCTGGCGCAGGCGGTGGCGCCTTCGTAACGGATGTTCTTCATGCTGTCGCGGTAGTTCGCGGTCGCGGTGAAGTTCCAGTTGGCGATATCCCAAGAACCGGTCAGGTTGATCTTGTTCTTCGGCGTACCGGCGCAGTTCGAGGTGTCGCAGTTGCCGTGGGTGCCAGCGAACTGGTACTTCAGCGATTCGGACTCGACGCGCAGCCAGGAAGCGGTGTGGCTCCAGTTCAGGCCGATGGTGGCCTTGCCCCAGGCGCCCAGGCGCAGACGCTGTTTCACATCCAGATCGACGCCGCTCACTTCGGTGTAGCTCGAATTGCGGTAAGCGCCTTGCAGCACCAGCAGGGTGCCCGTGTTCGGGATCACATTGCCGTTGGCGTCTTTCAGGTTGTTATCGTTACGCACCACGTCCGGACGGGCCGCCGCTTCGGCGTAGGAGACTGGATTGATCTCGTTGTCGCGCTTGATCTTCCAGGCGTCCAGCGCCAGGCTGGTGTCCGGCAGTGGATCCCAGACGATGCCCAGGGTGTAGCCTTTGGACTTCTCAGGCTGCAGGTTCGGGTTGCCGATCTTGATCGCGTTGACGTTCAGCGAGCAGTCCGCCGAGCTGGCGCCGAGGATTGGCGTACCGTTCTTGCAACGCACCGGATCCATCACCGAAGCCGAACCGACGGCCTGGCTGCGTGGATTGCTTTCCGCCGCGCTCGGTGCGCGGAAGCCCTTGGTGAAGGTGCCGCGCAGGGCGAAGGTCTTCAGCGGGGTCCATTTCGCGCCCAGTTTCGGGGTGGTCGAGTTGAAGTTGTCGTAGTGGTCGTAACGCAGGGCGCCAGTCAGTTCCACGGTCTTCAGCACCGGCGCCAGCACCTCGGCGTAGATGGCCGAGACTTTGCTGTCGCCGAAGGCGGCGGTGTAGCTGCCGTTGATGGAACCGTCTTCGGTGCCGCTCATGCTCGGGTTGTACAGCTTCTCTTGACGGTGTTCGCCGCCGATGGCCAGACCCATATTGCCGCCTGGCAGGGCGAACAGTTCACGGCTGGCTTTGAAGTCGATCACGTTCAGCTTGGTGCTCGAATCGGAGGTCGAAGTACGGCGCAGGGCGTTGTACAGGGCCGGCGAGTTCTTGCCGGCTTCAGCGCCCAGGTAGTAAGGGAAGAACTGGCTCTTCGGATCGCCCAGCGCGGCTTGCAGCACGCGCATATTCAGCATATTGCTCCATTCCAGGCCCAGTTTGGACTCGGAGTGGGTGAAGCCGGTTTCATAATCCCAGCCGGCGTACGTGCCTTTCAGGCCCACCACGAAGCGGGTGAACTTGTTCTCGGCGCTACGCGTGCTGGCGCCCACGTCCCAGGCCGAGTAGCGCACGCGCACTGGCACGCCATACGGATTCTGCGGGTGGTTGGCGGCCATGGTGATGGCGTTGCCGTAGTTGATCAGCTGGTTGGCGCCGCCGTTCTGGCCGGGGAACACCACGGTGCTCGAGGAGCCGCCCGGGGTCATGGTGAAGTCGGTATTGCGCTTCGAGTAGCCGATCTCGGTGTAAGCCTGGGTGTCGGCATTGATCTGCCAGGTGCCGCGGGTGTACAGATTGATCGAATCGATCTTCGGCTGCATGGCGCGGAACTGGTCGTGGTGCCAGAGGCAGGCGTTGGCCTGGTCTTGGCGCGAGGTCGAGAACTTGTCGCAGCCTGGCAGCGACACGTACTGGCCGGTGGCCGGATTCAGCAGCAGGCCGGTCGGCGCTGGGCTGCCGACGCCGTTGGTCAGCCAGCCGCCCGCGTACTGGGTGTTGTTGGCATAGCCCCAAGGACGCAGGTCGCCCTTGCCGATCCAGTCGCGGTCGCGGCGTTGGGACGCTTTCAGCTCGTCGGACTGGTTGAATTCGGCGTTGATCACCCAGTTGTATTTGTCCTCGTCCAGGGTGCCCTGGCCGTAGGTCAGGGAAGCCTTGTTCTGCTTGGCGTCGCTGTAGCGCGACGCGCCGGTTTCGCCGCGCACTTGCAGGCCGGTGAAGTCCTTGCGCAGGATGATGTTGACCACGCCGGCGATGGCGTCGGCGCCGTACAGCGAGGAAGCGCCATCCTTCAGCACCTCGATGCGCTCGACGATCTGCATCGGCACGGTGGACAGGTCGGTGAAGCTCTTCTGGCCGTCATCGGCACGGGCGAAAGGCGCCATGCGGCGGCCGTTCAGCAGCACCAGGGTCGACGTGGCGCCCAGGCCGCGCAGCGAGATCGCGGTGGAACCGGCGGCGAAGCCGGAGCCGAAACCAGTCGGCAGCGAGCCGGCGCCATCGACCGGCAGGGTTTGCAGGTACTCGGCCACGGTGGCCTTGCCCGATTTCAGCAGCTCGTCGCGGCCGATCACTTGGACGGGCGATGCGGTTTCCGCCGTCGCGCGCTTGATGCTCGAACCAGTGATTTCAACACGCTGAATGTTCGCGTCTTGCGCGAAGGCGGTCTGGCTCAGCATGCTCATGCCGATCACGGCCATGCCGCCGGAACAGATCATGCGTACGGAACGGGATAAAACCTTCTCCATCATCATTACTTCTACTCCTACTATGGGTGAATCAAGACGACGCATGACCGCTACTGCTCCTCCAAGGTGGCTGCGCCGACAGCTGATCCCGATTAGCCTGTGAGAAAAGGATATTCGGGATCAGCATGGAAACATTTCCACTTATTTTGTGTCAATCACAAACTGCTTAATCTTTGCGCAGATACAACAAGGTATTGTCGATTTAGTCACGGTTACAACTTTTACTGCTGCGCCGCAGCAAAGCAAAGTTTTTCCTGCTTGATAACTTGTTTATATGCGAAAAATGCAGAATAAAATGTCCTGACGATGCGGCAAAATAGGGAAATGTTGCGCTGCACTATAGAATAGGGCTTGCAGGGCGCAAGGCTTTCTGCCTGGGCCGGCAAGAATTGCGTTATCGTTACGCCTTTCCCGTCTTGCGAGTAGAAACCAATTGAGCGCCTATCTCCTGCGCCGCCTGTGGCAGATGCTGCCCACCATGCTCGGCGTGGTGCTGCTGGTCTTCCTGCTGTTTAACTGGGTGGGCGGCGACCCGGCCTATATCCTGGCCGGCAAGATGTCCAGCGCCGACAGCATTGCCAATATCCGCCGCCAGCTGGGCGTGGACCAGCCGTATTATGTTCAGCTCGGCATTTTCCTGAAGCAGGTGCTGACCTTCGATTTCGGCCAGAGCTGGGCCACGGGCGAGAGCGTGGCCAGCATCCTGGGCAGCCGGCTCGGTCCCTCGCTGACCGTGCTCTTGCCGCTGACCGTGCTGGAAACCGTGCTCGGCATTGCGCTGGCGCTGGCCGTGGCCTTCGTGCGCGGCTCGCTGGGCGACCGGGCCGTGATGGTGGTGTGCACCGTCGGCATGTCGGTCTCGATTCTGGTGTATATCATCGGCCTGCAATACGGGCTGGCGTATAAGCTGGGCTGGTTCCCGGTGCAGGGCTGGGGCGACAGCCTGGGCCAGAACCTGCTGCGCTACGCGGTCCTGCCCATCCTGATCGGCCTGGCCGTGTCGCTGGCGCCGACGCTGCGCCTGTACCGCAGCTTCATGCTCGACGAAGTGGGTCAGGACTATGTGCGCACGGCGCGCGCCAAGGGGCTGCGCGAGACGCACGTGATGTGGGTGCATGTGCTGCGCAATGCCGCCATTCCCGTCATCACCCATGTGATGGCCAGCCTGCCGGCCCTGCTGATCGGCGCCTTCCTGCTCGAACGCTTCTTCGGCATCCCCGGCATCGGGCGCGAAGTGATCCTGGCGGTCGAGCGCAGCGACTTCCCGGTGATCAAGGCCATCACCGTGTATGTGGCGGCCGCGACCATGCTGTTCAACCTGCTGGCCGACCTGCTGTACCAGGCGGTCGATCCGCGCGTGCAATTGAAATAAGGATGGCCATGCAGACTTCCTCCGCTTCGTCCGGCCTGTGGACGCTGGCCTGGCGCCGCCTGTGCGGCGATCGCATCGCCATGGCGGCGCTGGCCGTGGTGGCCGCCTTCCTGGCGCTGCTGGCGCTGTCGGCCGGCGGCCTGGTGGCGGCCGGCTGGGAACGCGAAGTGGGCGTCAATTACGCGCCGCCGAGCTTTGTCGCGCCAGCGCCGGCCGGTCCGGCCCGCGTGGTCGCCGTGGCTCCGGCGCCGGCCGCCGGCCAGAATGAATTCGACCCGCTGGCGGCCGATCTCGCCGCCCTGCGCGCCAGCCTCGGTGATAGTGAGCAGCAAGCGCTGGAGCGGCGCCTCAGCCTGCCGTTCGGCGCCGACAAATGGGGTCACGATATTCTGCTCAAAACCATCAAAGGCGGCGAAACCTCCGTCATCGTCGGCCTGGCGGCCGCGCTGTTGGCGGTCGGCCTGGGCACGCTGTTCGGCGCGCTGTCGGGTTATTACGGCGGTCTGGTGGACGATGCCTTCAACTGGTTTTACAGCGTGTTCACGGCCATTCCCGCGATCCTGATGATCCTGGCCGTGGCCGCCGTGCTGCAGCAGAAGGGCGTGCTGACCATCGTGCTGATCCTGGGCTTGACCGGCTGGACCGGCCCCTACCGCCTGATGCGCGCCGAATACCTGAAGCACAAGGCGCGCGAATACGTGCTGGCGGCCGACGCCATCGGCGCCTCGGCCTGGCGCAAGATGTTCGTGCATATCTTCCCCAACGTCAGCCATGTGGCCTTGGTCCAGCTCTCGATCCTCGTGGTCGGCTTCATCAAGGCGGAAGTCATCCTGAGCTTCCTCGGCTTTGGCGTGCCGGTCGGCGTGGTGTCGTGGGGATCGATGCTGAACGAAGCGCAAAATGAGCTGATCCTGGGTAAATGGTGGCAGATGACAGCCGCCGCCAGTGCCATGGCGCTGCTCGTCACTGCCTTCTCCCTGTTCGCCGACGGCTTGCGCGACGCGCTCGACCCGAAAATCAAATGATGTCCACCATGCCTTCTTCCGAACCGCTGCTCCAGGTGCGCGATCTGCGCATCGCCTTCCGTCTCGGCCGCCAGCAGCGCTTCGAGGCGCTCAAGGGGGTCTCCTTCGACGTGCCGCGCAATGCCACCGTGGCCCTGGTCGGCGAATCGGGCAGCGGCAAGTCGGTCAGCTCGCTGGCCGTGATGGGCCTGCTGCCCGAGCAGACCACCTTGACCGACCCGGCCAGCAGCATCCGCTTTGGCGGCCGCGAGCTGCTGCGCCTGTCGAAAGCCGAGCGGCGCGCCCTGTGCGGCAAGGACATCGCCATGATCTTCCAGGAGCCGATGTCCTCGCTGAACCCGGTGCTGACCGTGGGCTACCAGATCGGCGAAGTGCTGCGCCTGCACCTGGGCATGGACGCGCGCCAGGCGCGCGCGCGCACCTTGGCGCTGCTGGAGGAGGTTGGCATTCCCGATCCGGCCGCGCGCATCGACGCCTATCCGGGCCAGATGTCGGGCGGCCAGCAGCAGCGCGTGATGATCGCCATGGCCATCGCCTGCGAACCGCAACTGCTGATCGCCGACGAGCCGACCACGGCGCTCGATGTGACCATCCAGCAGCAGATCGTGCAACTGTTGCTGCGCCTGCAAAAGCAGCGCCAGATGTCCATGCTCTTCATCACCCACGACCTGGGCCTGGTGGCCGAGATCGCCGACGAGGTGATCGTCATGCGCCACGGTGAAATCCGCGAAGCGGGGCCGGCGGCGCGCGTGTTCGGCGCGCCCGAGGATGCTTACACGCGCGCCCTGTTGCATTGCCGTCCCACACTCGACGCCCGGCCGCTGCGCCTGCCGGTGATCGCCGATTATCTGGAGGGCAGGGTGGTGGCGCAGCCGCCGCAGCGCCAGCGCGGCTATGCCGCAGACGATGAAAACGTGCTGGTGGTGAAAAATCTGAGCAAGAGCTTCTGGCAGCGCGAAGGCTGGTTCGGCAAGCGCGAATTCAAGGCCGTGCGCGACGTCTCCTTTACCCTGCCGCGCGGCAAAACGCTGGGCGTGGTGGGCGAATCCGGTTCGGGCAAGACCACCATGGGCCTGACCCTGCTGCGCCTGCATGAAGCCAGCGGCGGCAGCGCCTTCTTCGACGGCCGGGATCTGCTGGCGCTGTCGGCGCGCGATTACCACGCGTATAAGCGGCGCATCCAGATCGTGTTCCAGAATCCCTATGCCTCGCTGAACCCGCGCTTCACGGTCGGCCAGATCCTGCTGGAACCCATGCGGTTGCACGGTATCGGCGCCAACGACGGCGAACGTGTCGCGATGGCGCTGCAACTCCTCGATAAAGTCGGTTTGCCGGCCGCAGCCTACCAGCGCTACCCGCACGAGTTTTCCGGCGGCCAGCGCCAGCGCATCGCCATCGCGCGCTGCCTGACCATGCGGCCCGAAGTGCTGGTCTGCGACGAATCGGTGTCGGCGCTCGACGTCTCGGTGCAAGCACAGGTGCTGAACCTGCTGCAGGATCTGCAGGATGAGTTCGGCCTGTCCTATATCTTCATTTCGCATGACCTGGCCGTGGTCAAATACATCGCCGACCAGGTGATGGTGATGCGACAGGGCGAGGTGGTGGAGCAGGCCAATGCCGACGAGCTGTACCGCAATCCCCGGCATCCCTACACGCGCAGCCTGCTGGCCGCGATTCCGCGCGGCGCGGGGCGGACTAGCTCCTTGGAAGCCTGAGTTTTGCGTTAAGATACAAGGATTATGGCGAATTTAATTTCTCTGCTTCACCAGTATGGCATCCTGATCGTGTTTGGCGTGGTCCTGATCGAACAAATGGGCTTGCCGATTCCCGCCTTCCCCATCCTGATCGTTTCCGGCGCCCTGGCCATGGAAGGCGGCACGCCGCTGCCGGTGGTGCTGGCGGTATCCATGCTGGCCTGCCTGCTGTCCGACCTGTTCTGGTTCCGCGCCGGCCGCCGCTACGGCAAGCGCATCCTCAAGCTGCTGTGCCGCATCTCGCTCTCGCCCGACTACTGCGTCAGCCAGACCGAAGACAACTTCAAGCGCTGGGGACCGAAAGCAATGGTGGTCGCCAAATTCATCCCCGGCTTCAACACCATCGCCCCGCCCATGGCCGGCGCCATGGGGACCGGCGTGCCGACCTTCCTCATCTTCGCCCTGCTGGGCGGCCTGGTCTGGAGCTCGGTCGGCATCGGCATCGGCGTCTACTTCCACTCCAGCGTCGACCAGGTGCTCGAGATCCTCTCTACCATGGGCAGCACGGCGTTGATGGTGCTCGGTAGCCTGCTGGCCCTGTTCGTCCTGTTCAAATACATCGAACGCAAGCGCTTCGAAAAAGCCACGCAAACCGAGCGCATCACCATCGACGAGCTGAAAGAGCTGCTCAGCACCGGCCAGGAGCATGTCCTGGTCGACGCCCGCAGCCTGACCGCCCAATCGCTGGAACCGGCCGTCCCCGGCGCCCTGCTGGCCAATGGCGACCCGGTGGCGGCCCTGGCCGCGCTGCCCAAAGACCGCATCATCATCGTCTACTGCAGCTGTCCCAACGACGTCACCGCCGCCCATGTCGCCAAACAGCTGCACACCCACGGCTACAAGCGCGCCCGCCCCCTGCATGGCGGCCTCGACGCCTGGAACACCGCCTTCCGTCCCTCCGACCCCAGCCTCACCCCCGCCCCCGGCCGCTAAACCCCGCGTTTGATCTTCCTCAACAAATGTCCCACCCTGGTGTCAGGCACCGGAGTAGGACATTCCTTGATAAAGATCAAAGAATGTCTAACCCTAGTGCCTGACACCAGGGTTGGACATTGTTTGATTTGGCGCAAACGGGATGGTAGTCATACTACCAATTTGTTTTGCTTGGTTTTGCGGCATTTGATGCGGTTATTTGTTGTTGTGTACTCAAACTACATTTATTTCCTTGCGTGGGCGATAAGAAATCCTTTAGGATAAGGGGGTCAATTTCTTTTCTGTCCGCCATGACTGTTCCGCTTTCTTCTGCTCCGTCCCCGACCTTTGCCGGCCCGCGTTTGCTGGCGGATGTGGGCGGTACCAATGCCCGCTTTGCGCTGGAGACGGCGCCTGGGAACATTGGCTTGGTGCATGTGCTGGCCTGCGCGGCGTATCCAACGCTGGCGGCGGCTTTGCAAGCCTATCTGGCGCTGCCGGATGTGGCGGCCGCGGCGGCGGGGCAGGGCATCCGCCATGGCGCGATTGCCATTGCCAATCCGGTCACGGGCGATCTGGTGCGCATGACCAACCATCACTGGGAGTTTTCGATCGAGGCGCTGCGGCGCGAGTGCGGCTTCGCGCTGCTGGCGGTGGTGAACGATTTCACGGCGCTGGCGCGCTCGCTGCCGTTGCTGTCGGACGCGCAAAAGCTGCAGGTCGGCGGCGGCACGGCGCTGGCGGGCGCGCCGCTGGGCTTGATCGGCGCGGGCACCGGGCTGGGTGTGTCGGGCTTGATTCCGTCGGCGGCGGGCTGGACGGCTTTGCTCAGCGAGGGCGGCCACGTCAGCTTCCCGCCCATGGATGAGACGGAAATCGCCATCCTGCGTTTCGCCTGGCGCGAGTTCGAGCATGTGTCGGCCGAGCGCCTGCTGTCGGGCGTCGGCATCGAACTGATTTACCGCGCGCTGGCCGAGCAGCGCGGCGTGGCGGCCGAACCGCTGCCGGCGCCGGAGATCGCGCGCCGCGCGCTGGCCGGCGAATGCGCGCTGTGCGATGCGGTGATCGAGGCGTTCTGCACTATGCTGGGCACGATCGCCGGCAATCTGGGCGTGACGCTGGGCGCCCAGGGCGGGATTTATATCGGCGGCGGCATCGTGCCGCGCCTGGGCGAACGCTTCGCCCGTTCCGGCTTCCGCGCCCGCTTCGAGGCCAAGGGCCGCTTCCGAAATTATCTGGCGGCGGTGCCGACCTTCATCATCACGGCCGAGTACCCGGCCTTCCTTGGCGTGTCGGCGATTCTGGCCGAGCGCCTGGCCGCCGCCTGAGCGCCCCCCTTTAGGCGGCCGGGTCCGCCACGCCGGCGGCGCTGGCCGCACCGCGTCCCATGAAATACCAGATCACGCCCGCCGTGGCCACCGTAATCGCCGCCAGGATGTGCAGCAGGCTGCGGAACGCCGCGCCATAAGCTTGCACTAGCGGCGCCGCCTGTTCGCGCCCCTGTCCCAGCAATTGCAGCGCCGAGTCGAGCTTGCCGACCGCCAGATGCTGGGCGGCCTGCATGGCCGGTTCCGGCGCCAGCCCGGCGTCGACGCCCAGGCTGTGCCGCGTCAGCGTCGCCAGCAGCGCGGCCACGATGGCCAGCGCCACGCCTTCGCCGGCCACGCGCGTCGTGCTGAAAATGCCGGCCGCCATGCCCGCTCTTTCCTTCGGCACCACGCTCACCGCTATGCCGTCCATCAAGCCCCAGGGCAGGCTGATGCCCGTGCCGATCAGTAGCATGGGCCATAGCATGGCGCCGGCCTGGCCCGGCGCGCAGCTACTCAACCAGAGCAGGCTGGCCGCCGTCGCCAGCAAGCCGCCGGCGGCCAGCCGCGCCGGCGCGATGCGGTGCGAGACCGAGGCGGCCAGAAACGGCAGCACCAGCAGCGGCGCCGACAGGCCCAGCATGGCCCATCCCGCGTCCAGCTCGCTCATGCCCTCGATGCCGATCAGCCGTTCCGGCAGCAGCACCAGCAGCACGACAAAGGAATAGGCCGGGGCGGCGGCCAGGAACTGCACGCCGGTAAACGCCGGATAGCGGAACAGGCTCAGATCCAGCATGGGCCGCGCCACCCGGCCTTCGATCCGGATGAAGACGGCCAGCAGCGCGCCCGCCGCCAGCAGCGCGCCGAGCGTGGGTAGGCTGGCCCAGCCATATTGCGGCGCCAGCAGGATGCCGCAGGTCAGCAGGCTGAGCGCGCCGGTAAAGCTCAGCAGTCCCGGCCAATCCAGGCGCCGCGCCTGGGGATCGCGCGATTCCCGCATGCGGGCCGCGCCCAGCAGCACGGCGCCCACACCGGCCAGGCCGGCGGCGTAGAACAGCGCCGGCCAGCCATGATGTTTGAGCAGATAGCCGCACAGCAGCGGGCCGAAGGCGAGGCCGACGCCGAAGGTGGTGCCGACCAGGCTGAAGGCGCGCGCCCGGCCGGGGCCGTCGAATTCCTGGGCCAGCGCGGCCATGCTGGAAGCCAGCGTCAGCGCGCCGGCCAAGCCCTGGGCGCCGCGCAGGCCATTGAAGGCCACGATGTCGGGCGCATGGGCCAGCGCCAGCGAGCACAGGGCGAAGGCGCTGGTGCCGAGCAGGAAGACGCGCTTGCGGCCGAAACGGTCGGCCAGGGTGCCGGCCAGCATCAGGCTGCTGCCGAAGGTGAGCATGAAGGCGTTGCTGATCCAGTTCATGGCCAGCGGTCCGCCGCCGAGCTCGCGGCCGATGGCGCCCATGGCCACGGCCGGGCCGGTGAAGCAGAGTGGAATCGCCAGCGCGGACAGGCAGACAGCGCCCAGCACCAGCAGTTTGTTGAAGGTTCGGTTCATGGTCCATCCGAAAGAGAAACGGATTTACATGATAGGATGGCCGTAATCGAAGAAAAACAAGGTAAAAATCCGCTTTTAGCGGACAAAAATTCCCTAATCATGGATGGTCTGAGCAGCATCGCCGCCTTCGTGCGCGCCGCCGAAACCCTGAGCTATGTGGCCGCCGGCCGCCAGCTCGGCATTTCCGCCTCGGCCGTGGGCAAGGGCGTGATGCGGCTCGAAGCGCGGCTCGGCGTGCGCCTCCTGCAGCGCAGCACGCGCCGCATCGGCCTGACCGACGCCGGCGCCCTGTTTTACGAGCGCTGCCAGCGCATCCTGGCCGACCTGGGCGAGGCCGAAGCCGAGATGCTGCACCTGATGGATGCGCCGCGCGGCAAGCTGCGCGTGAGCACGCCGGCCGTGTATTACCGCGTGCTACTGCCGCTACTGGCCGAGTTCATGCAGCGCTATCCCGAAATCGAGCTGGAGCTGGACTTCAACGACCGCCGCGTCGATGTCGTGGCCGATGGCTTCGACGTGGTGGTGCGCAGCGGCGAGCTGCACGATTCGGGCTTGACGGCGCGCCGCCTGAGCGGCTACCGCCACCTGATCGTGGCCGCGCCCGCCTATTTCGCACGCCACGGCCAGCCGCGCGCGCCCGCCGATTTGCTGGAGCACGCCTGCTTGCACTACCGTTTTCACGGCAATGGCAAGCTGCGCGAATGGCAGGTAGACGCCCCCGCGCCGCTGCCGGCCCTGCCGCAGACCCTGGTCTGCAACAATATCGAGGCGCTGATCGGCGCCGCCCTGCGCGGCCTGGGCCTGGCGTATCTGCCCGATTTCCTGGTCAACGATTATCTGCGCGATGGCCAGTTGCAAGCCGTGCTGGGCGAGCATGTGGACGATGGCGGCCAGTTCTGGCTGCTGTGGCCGTCGAGCCGCCAGATGGCGCCCAAGCTGCGCGTGTTTGTCGATTTTCTATGCGAGCGCCTGCAGGCCGGCTGAAGCCAAATTCGGCTTTTTGCGCTATTCGCGGTTTTATCAGGTACAATTGGTGTAGTTGGAAGAAACGGCACCCATCGTTTCACATGGCCGCGCGGTGTTCCCCACGAGACACTCACTCCATCTGTAATGCCCCAGCCCCGCCGCATCGGCCCCGGGCTCTGTCCCAAACACAAGAAAAGCTATGGATACAGCTGAGGCGAAAAAAGTCCTCGAAACTGCGCTGCTATGCGCGCGTGAGCCCCTATCGATACACAGTCTGAAAAAACTGTACGTGGAAGTCGATGAGCAAGGCCGTCCCCTGGGAACGGGCGTGGGCGCCGACACCATCAAGCAATTGCTGGAAGAGCTGCGCCAGGATTGGCAGGGACGCGGCATTGAAGTGGTGGGTTTGTCCAGTGGCTGGCGCTTCCAGAGCCGGCCGGAAATGAAGCAGTATCTGGATCGCCTGAGTCCGGAAAAGCCGCAGAAATACTCGCGGGCGACGCTGGAAACGCTGGCCATCATCGCGTACCGCCAGCCCGTGACGCGCGGCGATATCGAAGAAATCCGCGGCGTGGCCGTGAATTCGCAGACGATCAAGATGCTGGAAGACCGCGGCTGGGTCGACGCAGTCGGCTACCGCGATGTGCCGGGCCGTCCGGCCCTGCTTGGCACGACCAAGCAATTCCTGGACGACCTCGGCCTGAACGCGCTATCCCAGCTGCCGCCCCTGCAGCAGGTTGGCGATATGCAGGAAGCCAATTCGATGGAAGTGCTCGAAGCGGCCCTGCAAGAGAATTTTGACAAGGCAGCGCCTGGCGCCGCCCTGGCAGACAACGAAGACGAAGCAGCGCCTGGTCCAGAAGACGCAGCGCCTTTCGACGACCCCGCGCCCGACGTCATGGTTGACGCTGAGCCCAAGCAAGATACGAATAATGAACAATACTGATACCCCTGAGACCGTTGCCGCGACCGCGGCCGACGCCGTTGCCAAGCCAAAACGCCGTACCAAGGCGCAAATCGAGGCGGACAAAGCTGCTGCCGCCGCCGCGCCGGTCGACACGGCCGCAGCGGCCAAACCGAAGCGCAAGACCAAGCCTGCCGCCGACGCACCCGCCATCGAAGCGGGCGCCGATGCTGCCGTGCCGGCGAAAAAGCCGCGCGCCAAGCCGGCCGCCAAGGCCAAGGCCGACGCTGGTGCTGAAGCCGCCGCCGAAGCCGTCGCCCAGCCCCTTGCAGAGCGCAAGCCGGTGGCCCGCAAGCCGAAAGCTGCCGCAGGCGCCGCGCCGGCCGAGGCGCCTGCGGCCCGCGCCGTCGCCGAGACCGCCGCTGACGCCGCCGTGAGCGCCGAAGCCGGCGCCGAACGCAAGCAAGGCGGCTCGCGCACCCCGCGCGGCCCGCGCCAGATGCGCGAACAGCGCGCCCTGCGCCACGCCGAGAAGGCCGAGCGCGACGCGTCCCGTCCGGCCGGCGAGGTGCTTGAGACCGCCGCCGCCCCGGCGGCCGAAGCTGGTGACGCCGCCGGCCACGCCGCCGCGCCGCAGGAGCGCGCGCCGCACCAGGAAGGCCGCAACGGCAAGCAGGGCAAGCACAAAGGCAAGAACAAGGGCGGCAAGCCGCAAGGCCAGCCGGGCGGCCAGCAGCGCGTGCATGGCGCGTTCGGCAACCAGACCCGCATGTCGGACGCCGACGCCGTCTTCTCCTACGTGACCTCGGACGCTTTCGACAGCGACGAGCCGGGCAAGGGCAAGCAGGCGCAGAAAGCCGTGCGCCGCGACCTCACCGCCGACGATGACGCGCCCAAGCTGCACAAGGTGCTGGCCGAAGCCGGTCTCGGTTCGCGCCGCGATATGGAAGAGCTGATCGTCGCCGGCCGCGTCTCGGTCAACGGCGAGCCGGCCCATATCGGCCAGCGCATCCTGCCGACCGATGCCGTGCGCATCAACGGCAAACTGATTCAGCGCAAGGTGAGCAAGAAGCCGCCGCGCGTGCTGGTCTACCACAAGCCGGCCGGCGAGATCGTCAGCCACGACGATCCGGATGGCCGTCCTTCCGTGTTCGACCGCCTGCCGAACATGAAAGTGGGCAAATGGCTGGCCGTGGGCCGCCTCGACTTCAACACCGAAGGCTTGCTGCTGTTTACCACCTCCGGCGATCTGGCCAACCGCCTGATGCACCCGCGCTACAACATCGACCGTGAATACGCGGTGCGCACGCTGGGCGAGCTGGAAGAGGGCATGCGCCAGAAACTGCTGGCCGGCGTCGAGCTGGAAGACGGCCTGGCGCAGTTCTCCAAGATCGCCGACGGTGGCGGCGAGGGCATCAACAAATGGTATCGCGTGGTGATCGGCGAAGGCCGCAACCGCGAGGTGCGCCGCATGTTCGAAGCCATCGGCCTGACCGTGTCGCGCCTGATCCGTACCCGCTACGGCGCGATGACGCTGCCAAGCAGCCTGAAACGCGGCCGCTGGGAAGAGATGGAAGAGAACACCGTGCGCGACCTGATGGCCGCCTGCGGCATCGAGAAGAAACAGCCGGCCGGCGACGCCGCCGCCAAGGGCAAGGGCGGCGCAAAACAAGGCCAGGGCCAAGCCCAGGGTCAGGCTCAAGGTCGTGACCGCGAACGCGAACGCGAACCGAACGGCAACCGCATGGACTTCAGCAACAAGAACGCCGATCCGTTCCCGCAGCCGCAGCGCGGCGGACGTGGCGGCGCCGGCCAGGGCAATTACTTTGGCGCCGGTGCTGGCGGCTCCGGCCGTCCGGGCGCGGGTGGCCAGGGCCGCGGCGGTCGTCCGCAAGGCCAGGGCCAGGGCCAAGGCCAGGGCGGTTTCGGTGGCGGCCAGGGTGGCCGTGGCCAGCAGGGCAAGGGCGGTGGTGGCGCCGGACGCGGTCCGCGCCAGCCCGATCCGCTGCAAACGACTTTCGGCTTTGCCGGCGCTGCCCAACCGCGCCGCAGCCAGCCGCGCGGCGGCGCCATCGACCATGGCATGCCGCGCCGCCGCAAGGGTTGAGCCCCGGCTGCAGGCCTTGCGGACACTGTTGTAAGCGTGTCCACAAGGCCATGCGGCATTGCAGCGAAGTCAAGAAGGCGTTATAATGACCAGCCTAATAAAAGTTGTTCTTCGCAAGGTTTGTTTGCTGAGAGTGCTTTCATCTGGCTGGAATGACAAAAAGATGGGCAAATGCCCATTTTTTTTTTGGTGAACCGTTTTAAGCGGCCTGTGTCCATGGGATGCGGGCCAGGATCTGGAGATTTTCCTTGCAACTGCCGGAATTAATTGAGACGACCGTCACAGGTCTGGGCTACGAGCTGGTTGATTTCGAACGGGCCGAGCGCGGACTGCTGCGCGTATACATCGATTTCACGGCGGAAGACGCGGAAGAAAAAGGCCCGATCACCGTTGAAGACTGCGCCACGGTCAGCCATCAGCTGAGCCATGTGCTGACGGTCGAAAACGTGAATTACGAGCGCCTCGAGATCTCGTCGCCCGGCCTGGATCGCCCGCTGCGCAAGCTGGGCGACTTCGCCCGCTTCGCCGGCTGCGAAGTCATCGTCAAGCTGCGCATCGCCTTGCCCGGCACGGCCAACCGCCGCAGCTACCAGGGCTTGCTGCAAGCGCCCGAAGGCGATCAACTGGGTTTGGAATTTGAAGGTAAAGATGGTCCTGCGCTGCTGAATTTTACGCTCGCGGACGTGGATAAGGCCCGTTTGGTGCCACAGGTGGATTTTAGGAGTCGCAAAGCATGAGTCGCGAAGTTTTGTTATTGGTGGACGCGCTTGCGCGTGAAAAGAACGTCGACAAGGACGTGGTCTTCGGCGCGCTCGAATTCGCATTGGCGCAAGCCACGAAGAAGCGCTATGAAGGCGAAGTGGACATTCGCGTTTCGATCGACCGTGAGTCGGGCGAATTCGAGTCCTTCCGCCGCTGGCACGTGGTGCCTGACGAAGCCGGCCTGCAACTGCCCGACCAGGAAGTCCTGCTGTTCGAAGCCAAAGAGCAGATCCCCGATATCGAAGTCGATGAATACATCGAAGAGCCGATCGAATCCGTGGAATTCGGCCGCCGCTTCGCGCAGGACACCAAACAGGTCGTGCTGCAGCGCGTGCGCGACGCCGAGCGCGAACAGATCCTGGCCGACTTCCTCGAGCGCGGCGACTCGCTCGTGACCGGCACCATCAAGCGCATGGAACGCGGCGACGCCATCGTCGAATCGGGCAAGATCGAAGCGCGCCTGCCGCGCGACCAGATGATCCCGAAAGAAAATCTGCGTATCGGCGACCGCGTGCGCGCTTACATCCTGCGCGTGGACCGCAATATGCGCGGCCCGCAGGTGATCCTGTCGCGCACCGCGCCGGAATTCATCATGAAGCTGTTCGAGCTGGAAGTGCCGGAAATCGAACAAGGCATGCTGGAGATTAAATCGGCCGCCCGCGACGCCGGCGTGCGCGCCAAGATCGCCGTCTACACCGCCGACAAGCGCATCGATCCGATCGGCACCTGCGTCGGCATGCGCGGTTCGCGCGTGCAGGCCGTGACCGGCGAACTCGGTGGCGAGCGCGTGGACATCGTGCTGTGGTCGGAAGATCCGGCCCAATTCGTGATCGGCGCCCTGGCCCCGGCCAATGTGTCCTCGATCATGGTGGACGAAGAGAAGCACGCCATGGACGTGGTGGTGGATGAAGAGAACCTGGCGATCGCCATTGGCCGTTCCGGCCAGAACGTGCGCCTGGCTTCCGACCTGACCGGCTGGAAGATCAACATCATGACGGCCGAGGAATCGGCCGACAAGTCGGCCCAGGAAACGGCGGCAGTGCGCGCGCTGTTTATGGAGAAACTGGATGTGGACCAGGAAGTGGCCGACATCCTGGTGGAAGAAGGCTTCTCCAGCCTGGAAGAAATCGCCTACGTGCCGATTTCGGAAATGCTGGAAATCGACGCTTTCGACGAAGACACCGTCAACGAACTGCGCACCCGCGCCCGTGACGCCCTGGTCACCGAAGCCATCGCTTCGGAAGAAGGCCTGGAAGGCATGGACGAGGCGCTGGTTGGACTGGAAGGCATGGACCGCATCACCGCGGGCAAGCTGGGCCTGGCCGGCATCAAGACCGTCGAAGCATTTGCCGGTCTGGCGTATGACGAGTTTGGCGCGATCCTGGCCCTGCCGGCCGACCGCGCCCGTGAACTGATTAAAACTGAATTTGAAGATGTGACCGACGATGAGATGAAACTCGTCGATGCGAAGTACGACGACCGTGCCAAGGCGCTGCAAGCCAAGGCATGGACGGCGGCCGAATCCGCAAAGGCTTGATTTGAGCATCTTTATCATCTACGCGACACATAGAAAAGAGGACTGAATGGCGAGTAACAACGTAGCCCAATTTGCCACCGAACTGAAGATGCCTGCAGATTTGCTGCTGACGCAGCTGCGTTCTGCCGGCGTCGAGAAAAGTTCGACGTCAGATCCATTGTCGAAAGATGATAAGGACAAGCTGCTGGATCACCTGCGCCGCACCCACGGCGCGGGCGCGGATACGGAAAAGAAAAAGATCACCCTGACCCGCAAGGAAACCACGGAGATCAAACAGGCCGACGCCACCGGCAAGTCGCGCACCATCCAGGTGGAAGTGCGCAAGAAGCGCACCTTCGTCCAGCGCGACGATCTGGTGACCCCGGCCGCCGCCGCCAAGGCCGCGCCGGTGATCGATGAAGCCGAGCGCGCCCGCCGCGAGGAAGAGGCGCGCCGCCAGGCCGAGCTGATCGCCCGCCAGGAAGCGGAGTTGCGCGAGAAGCAGGAACGTCTGGCCAAGCTGGACGCTGAAAAAGAAGCCCAGGCGAAAGCCTCGGCCGCCGCCGAAGCGGAAGCGAAGAAAGCCGCCGAAGCCGAAGCGCAGAAGATCGCCGCTGAAAAAGCCGCCGAGAAAGCCGCCGCCGAGAAGGCCGCCGCTGCCGGCGCCGCCTCGGCCGCCGACGCCGCCGCCGCCGCCGAAGCCGCCGCCGCCGCCGAGAAAAAGCGCCAGGCCGACGCCGAAGAGAGCAAGAAGAAAAACGAAGCCGCCGCCAAGGAAGCCGCTGAACGCGCTGCCGCCACCGAGCGCGCGCGCCAGGCCGTGGCCGACGAAGTGGCGCAGATCAAGGCCATGATGAACGCGCCGCGCCGCGTGGTGAAGGCGCCGGAACCGGCTCCAGCCCCAGCGGCCAAGCCGAAAACCGCCGAAGGCACGCTGCATAAACCGGCTGACAAGAAGCCGGCAGCCGGCGCCGCGACGGACAAGAAAGACGACAAGAAACCAGGCGACAAGAAGTCGATCAAGTCGGCCAATGTTTCCTCCACCTGGCAGGACGACGCCAAGAAGCGCGGCGCGCCGGGCGGTGGTGCTGGCAACAATAAAGGCCGTGGCGGCAACGCCGGTGGCCGTGATGGCGGCTGGCGCAGCGGTGGCAAGGGCGGTCGCCGCTCTTCGCACCACGACGACCGCGAATCGAACTTCCAGGCGCCGACCGAGGCGATCATCAAGGAAGTGCACGTACCGGAAACCATCACCGTGGCCGAACTGGCGCACAAGATGTCGGTCAAGGCTTCCGAAGTCATTAAACAGCTGATGAAGCTGGGCCAGATGTGCACCATCAACCAGGTGCTGGACCAGGAAACCGCGATGATCGTGGTGGAAGAGATGGGCCACAAGGCCTTCCCTGCCGCCGTGGACGATCCGGAAGCGCTGCTGGCCGACCAGGGCGAACACGCCCACTTCGAAGCGACTCCGCGCGCACCGGTGGTGACCGTGATGGGTCACGTCGACCACGGTAAGACCTCGCTGCTGGACTACATCCGCCGCGCCAAAGTGGCGTCGGGCGAAGCCGGCGGCATTACCCAGCACATCGGCGCGTACCACGTGGACACCCCGCGCGGCACGATCACCTTCCTGGATACGCCGGGCCACGAGGCGTTCACCGCCATGCGTGCCCGCGGCGCGAAAGCGACCGACATCGTCATCCTGGTGGTGGCGGCCGACGACGGCGTGATGCCGCAGACGAAGGAAGCGATCGCCCACGCCAAAGCGGCCGGCGTGCCGCTGGTGGTGGCGATCAACAAGATCGACAAACCGGGCGGCAATCTGGAGCGCGTGACCCAGGAACTGATCGCCGAGCAGGTGGTGCCGGAAGAATACGGCGGCGATTCGCCGTTCGTGCCGGTGTCCGCCAAGACCGGCCAGGGCATCGACGCCCTGCTGGAAAACGTGCTGCTGCAGGCCGAAGTGCTGGAACTGAAAGCGCCGGCCGAAGCGCCTGCGCGCGGCCTGGTGGTGGAAGCCCGCCTGGACAAGGGCCGCGGCCCGGTCGCAACGATCCTGGTGCAATCCGGTACGCTCAAGCGCGGCGACGTGGTGCTGGCTGGTTCCTCCTATGGCCGCGTGCGCGCCATGCTGGACGAAAACGGCAAACCGATCACCGAAGCCGGTCCATCGATCCCGGTCGAAATCCAGGGTCTGACCGAAGTGCCGGCCGCCGGCGAAGAAGTGATGGTCATGGCCGACGAGCGCAAGGCGCGTGAAATCGGTCTGTTCCGTCAAGGTAAATTCCGCGACGTGAAGCTGGCCAAGCAGCAGGCCGCGAAACTGGAAAACATGTTCGACCAGATGGCCGAGGGCGAGGTGAAGAACCTGCCGCTGATCATCAAGACCGACGTGCAGGGTTCGCAGGAAGCGCTGGTTGGTTCGCTGCAGAAGCTGTCGACCTCCGAAGTGCGTGTGCAGATCGTGCACGCGGCGGTGGGCGGCATCTCGGAATCGGACGTCAATCTGGCGGTGGCCTCGAAAGCGGTCATCATCGGCTTCAACGCCCGTGCCGATGCACAGGCGCGCAAGCTGGCCGAAGCCAATGGCGTGGACATCCGCTACTACAACATCATTTACGACGCGATCGAAGAAGTCAAAGCGGCGCTGTCGGGCATGCTGGCGCCGGAGAAGCGCGAGCACGTCACCGGCCAGGTGGAAATCCGCCAGGTCATCCTGGTGTCGAAAGTGGGCGCGATTGCCGGCTGTCTGGTTACCGATGGTGTGGTCAAACGTTCTTCCTCGGTACGCCTGCTGCGCAACAACATCGTGGTGTGGACCGGCGAAATCGACTCGCTCAAACGCTTCAAGGACGACGCCAAGGAAGTGCGCGCCGGTCTGGAGTGCGGCCTGTCGCTCAAGGGCTACAACGACATCGAGGTGGGCGACCAGCTGGAAGTCTTCGAAGTACAGGAAATCGCCCGTACGCTGTAAGAGCGGCTGGCAGCGATACGTGGCGGGTGCTTCCCGCTCCGCGCATGGCGCGGGGCAGGTGCACCCGCCATACTTTTTATTGGTAACACATCATGGCAAAACACAGTAAATCCATCCCAGCGCGCGGCCTGCGCGTGGCCGATCAGATCCAGAAGGACTTGTCCGAGCTGATCGCCTTCGAACTGAAAGACCCGCGCGTCGGCATGATCACCCTGGCCGAAGTGCAGCTCACGCCGGACTACGCCCACGCCAAAATCTACTTCACCACGCTGAAGGATGACGCGGAGTCGGTGAAGAACACCCTGGCCGGCCTGAACGCGGCCGCCGGCTATCTGCGCAACCAGCTGGGCAAGCGCCTGCACATCCACACGCTGCCGCAGCTGCACTTCGTGCACGACACCTCGACCGCGCGCGGCATGGAAATGTCGGCCCTGATCGACAAGGCCAACGCCAGCCGCGCCGCCGACGCCGACGAAGACAGCGGCGAAGACGGTAAGAACTGAGCATGACGCAGCCAAAAGTAAAGCGCGTCCGCGATCTGGTGGACGGCGTGCTGCTGCTCGATAAGCCGGTCGGCCTGTCCAGCAACGATGCGCTGATCAAGACCAAGCGCGTGCTGAACGCGAAGAAGGCCGGCCACACCGGCACCCTCGATCCTTTCGCCACCGGCCTGCTGCCGCTGTGCTTCGGCGAGGCCACCAAGTTCTCGCAGGACTTGCTGGAGGCCGACAAGACCTATCTGACCACCGTGCATCTGGGCCAGCGCACCGATACCGGCGACACCGAGGGCGAAGTGATCGAAACGCGCGAGGTGAATGTTACGCGCGAACAGATCGAAGCGGTGCTGGCGCAGTTCCGTGGTCCGATCGCCCAGGTGCCGCCGATGTATTCGGCGCTCAAGCGCGACGGCAAGCCGCTGTACGAATACGCGCGTGCCGGCATCACGCTGGAACGCGAAGCGCGCAATGTGGTGATCCACAAGCTGGAACTGGTCGACTACGAGGCGCCTTTCCTCAAGCTGGAAGTCACCTGCAGCAAGGGCACGTATATCCGCGTGCTGGGCGAGGATATCGGCGCGGCCCTCGGCTGCGGCGCGCATTTGAACGCCTTGCGCCGCACCCAGGTTGGCGCGCTGACGGCTGAGCATATGATCACGCCGGAACAGTTGCTGGCGCATGCCGCGCCGCTGGAGCTGCTGTCGCCGGTCGATGCGCTGCTGTCGTCCTTTCCGGCCGTGCAACTGACGCCCGAACTGGCCAAGCGCTTCCTGCAAGGCCAGCGCCTGCCGCTGGGCAAGGAGCCGGCGGTGACGGTGCCGGCCGCGCCGGGCCGCGTGCGCGTCTATCTCGATGCGAAGCTGTTGGGGACGGGGCAGTTGCAGGAATACTCGATCCTGGCGCCCGAGCGCCTGATCGCCGCCGCCCAAGCCCAGTAAGCCCGGACGCGGCTACAAGGCGCGCTTGTCGCTGCTGCAGGTTTGCTTGATGGTTTGCCGCAGCCAGCGGTGGGCGTGGTCGTTGTCCAGGCGTGGATGCCAGGCCTGGACGATGGTGACGGGCGTGAGCGGCAGCGGCAATTCGAAATGCCGCAGCTTCATGCTCAGCTTCTCGATATTGTGCAGCATGGCGCGCGGCAGCAGCGGCAACACCAGGTCGGAATCGGCCAGCGCGAAAATCGCGGAGTGGAAGTTGGGTGCGATCAGCGCCACCCGCTGCTGCAGCTTGTGCTCGGCCAGCATGGCCGCCGTCGGTCCGTAAGCGCGGCCACGGCGCGAGACGCTGATATGGTCGTAAGCCACCAGCCGCGCCGCGTCGATGGGCGCGTCGAAGATGGCGTGATCCTCACGCGCCAATCCCACGAACGTCGTATTGAATAGCGTCTGCACCTTGATATCGGCGCCGAAATCGCGCGTCGCGCTGATGTAAAGGTCGATGCGGCCCTCGCGCAGCGCGCCGTCGTCGATATCGCCCTCCGGCACGAAACGCAGCACCGCATTCGGCGCCTTGGCACGCATCGCCTCGCGCAACTGGCCGCCGTAGGTGCCGACGAAGACATCGTTGGCGCGGATGCTGAAGGTACGCTCCAGCGTCGCCAGATCCACCTCCCGCCCCGCATGAAAGACGGCATGCGCCTGTTCCACCAGGCCGCGCACCTGGTCGCGCAGTTCCAGCGCGCGCGGCGTCGGCGTCAGGCCGCGCCCCGCGCGCACCAGCACCGGGTCGCCGATCGCTTCGCGCAGGCGCGACAGGGTGCGGCTCATGGCGGGTGCGCTCAGATGCATGCGCTGGGCGGCGCCCACGACGCTGCCTTCTTCCAGCAGGATGTCGAGGGCGACCAGCAGGTTCATATCGGGCATTTGCATGCCCCGCAGCTTATCATGCCGCTCATGGCCGCGCCGCTGCCGCCACGGTATTGCCTGTTGCGGGCTGGCCTGCCGTTTCGGCCCAGCTTTGCCAGCCGCCGCCCAAGGCCTTGTACAGATCGACCAGGGCCAGCGACACGGAAGCCGTGCTTTCGGCCAGCGCGGCTTCGTTGGCCAGCAGCGCATCCTGCACGCTCAACACATTCAGGAAGTCGACTGTGCCCGCCACGTACTGCTGCTGGGCGTTGTTCAGTGCGATGCGGCTTTGCGCCACGGCTTCGTGCAGGCGCTCGCGGCGCTCCTGTTGCGCGCGGCTGGCGGCCAGCGCATCGTCCACCTCATGCCAGGCGCGCAGCACGGTTTGCTGGTAGCCCAGCGCCGCTTCCTGCTGGCGCGCTTCGCTCAGTTTCAGCATGCCGCGCAGATGACCGCCGTCGAACAACGGCAGGCTGAAAGCCGGGCCAAAACTGAACTGGCGGCTGCTCCAGCTGCCGAAGTCGGATAGCTGCGTCGCCTGGAAGCCCAGGTTGCCGGCCAAGGTAATGCGCGGATAGAAGTCGGCCTTGGCCACGCCGATCGAGGCGGTGGCCGCATGCAGCAGGGCCGAGGCGCGGCGGATATCCGGCCTGCGCTGCGCCAGCTCGCTCGGCAGTCCCAGTGCGGCGACGGCCGGACCCGCCGGCACGGCGTAGGCGGACGCGCCCTGTTTCGCCGCGGCGCCGGTGTTGGTCTCCGCGTCCAGTTCCGCGCGCAGCGCCTGCGGCGGTTGCGCCAGCAGCAGGCCAAGCGCGTTGACGCCGGCCGCTTCGCGCTGGCGCAAGCCGGGCAGGCGCGCTTCGATGGCGGCCACCTGGGCGCTGGCGCGCGCCACGTCCAGCTCCGTCGCCACGCCTTCGCGGTTGCGGATGCGCGTCAGCTCCAGGCTACGGCGCGCGATGGACAAGTTCTGTTCCGTGATCGCCAGCAGGCTTTGCGTCGAGCGCAGGCGGATATAGTGCTGCGCCGTTTCCGCTGCAAGCGAGAGCAGGGCGGCGTGGCGCTGTTCCTGCGCCGCTTCGACCTGGGCGTCGGCCGCTTCCACCGTGCGCCGCACGCGGCCCCAGAAGTCCAGCTCCCAGGAAGCATTGAAGCCGCCTTGCGCCAGCGTATACGCCGACTCGCCCTTGCGGCCGGACGGATCGCCCAGCCCCACCTGGCTGGCGCGCGCCCGGCTGATGCCGCCCGCCGCGTTGAGCTGCGGCGTTTCGGCCGCACCCATGCTTCGGCGGATGGCGCGGCTTTGCTCCAGGCGGCTGGCGACGATCCGCAGATCGAGGTTGCCGGCCACGGCGCGCTGGATCAGGGCCGCCAGCTTCGGATCGTCAAAGCTGCCCCACCACGCCAGCTCCACCGCGCCCGGCGCGCTTTGTTCGTTCGCTAGCCACTGCTGCGGCAGGGCGGCTTGGGGCGCCTTGAAGTCGGGACCAAGCGCGGCGCACCCCGACAGCAGAAGGGGCGCCAGCAGCAGGGCTAAGGCGGACTTCCGCAACTGCTTGCCGCGCAATGACTGGCGGCCGATGGCATGGGCTTTCATCGTGCTTCTCCCACCTGTGCGATGCGCGGCTGCACCGAGGTATCGACGTTGGCCGTGACCGACATGCCCACGCGCAGCTTGCCGCGCAGCGGCTGGCCAGCATCGAACACGATGCGGGTCGGGATGCGTTGCACGACCTTGGTGAAATTGCCGGTGGCGTTGTCCGGCGCGATGGCCGAGAAGGTGGCGCCGGTGGCCGGCGCGATGCTTTCCACCTTGCCGCGCAACTGCTCGCCGGGCCAACCGTCGACCGTGATGCTGACCGGCTGGCCGGCACTCACATGGCTTAGTTGCGTCTCCTGGAAGTTGGCGACCACATAGGCCTGCTCCACCGGCACCACGGCCAGCAGGGCCGCGCCGGGCGCGACGTGGGCGCCGACGCGCACGCTGCGCCGCGCCACCACGCCATCGATGGGCGCGCGCAGCTGGGTGTGGGACAGGTCGAGTTCGGCCTGCTCCTGGCTGGCGCGCGCCTTTTGCAGCATGGCCTCGGCTACCGCGTGCTGGGCTTGCAGCACGGTGTTCTGCTTGACGGTGGCGCCCAGCGCGGCGCGGTTCTGTGCCTGGCGCGCCTGCAGGGTGTCGTGGCGCGCCTTGGCCTGCTGCGCGTTCTGCGCCGTGCCGGCGCCTTGGTCGGCCAGATTGGTATAGCGTTCCAGTTCGGCCTTGGCCAGCGTGAGGTCGGCGCGGTCGGCCATCGAGGTGGCTTCTGCCTGCTCGATCAGATAGCGCTGACGCTCCAGCGTGGCGGCGCTGTTGGCCACCTGGGCTTCGGCGTTGGCCACGCCGGCGCGTGCTGCTTCCAGCGCGGCCAGGAAATCGCGGTCGTCGATGCGCACCAGCAGCTGGCCGGCTTTCACCGCCTGGTTGTCGGCGGCCAGCACTTCGGCCACGATGCCGCCGACCTTGGGCGAGAGCAGCATGAAGTCGGCGGCGACGAAGGCGTCGTTGGTGCTTTGCGCTTCGGCGGCCACCAGCAGTTGGCGGCCGCCATAGGCGGCGCCGCACAGCAGCAGGGCGGTCATGGCGATGGCGGAATTACGGGACAGGTATTTCATATTCTTTTCCTTTATGGTTAAGCGGCGGCGCGCGGCGGATAGATGCGCTGCGCGACCAGCGGGATCAGGACGATCATGGCGGCGGCCATCACGGCCATTGCCAGGTAGAGATCGCGGGTGGTGAGGGTGGCCACCTGGTGCTGGAACTGGCGCGCCAGCAAGGCGGGCAGGGTGCCGCTCATGGTCAGCGGCGCATTGCCCAGATGGTCGGCCAGGGCTTGGGCGTGGAAGTGCGAACGCTCGCCGCCCATGAAATCGAGCACGCCCCCGGCCAGCACGGCGGCAAAGCCCTTGATCGTGTTGAACCAGGCCGAGGCGAAGGGACCGTCCTGCGGCGCCAGGCCGGAAGTGGCCAGCATCAGCAGCGGAATCACGGCCATGGGCTGGGCCAGGATCTGCAGCGATTGCAGCAGGTAGAAGTTCTCGCGCGTCCATTCCGGCGTGGCGGCGGCGCCCAGCAGCTTGGACACGGCCAGCAGAGCGAGGCCGCCCGCCAGCACCCAGCGGCAGTCGACGCGGCGGATATTGCACAGCGCCGCCACCAGCACCAGGGCCAGCAACTGCGGCAGGGCCACCATCAGCATCAGCGGCGCCGTTTGCAGCGGACGGTAGCCGTGCACCTGGGCCAGGAAGGACGAGGGCAGGCGCGTTGCCGCCACCAGCACGAATAGCACGCCGGCCAGGGTGATCAGCGCATGCGTCAGATTGCGGTTGGCCAGCAGCTGGATCTTGAAGAAGGGCAGGGGATGCGACCACTCGTTGACCAGGAAGGCGGCCAGCAGCAGGCAGCCGCCGATCAGCAGGAAGGCGATCAGGCTGGACTCCATCCAGTCCATGCGCTCGCCCAGCGACAGGCCCAGCACGATCATGCTGATGGCGGGCAGGCCAAGCAGAAGGCCCAGCCAGTCGAATTGGCGGAAGCGTTCCAGCTTGAGCGGATCTTGCGGCAGCCCCCAGGCCACGGCGGCCATCGACAGCAGGCAGGGAGGAATGATCTGCCAGAAGGTCCACTGCCAGGGCGTGTACTCGGTCCATAGCGCGGCCAGCGGCGTGCCCAGGGTCGGGCCGACGGTGGCGGTCAGCGCGTAGCTGGCCAGGCCATACAGCTTGATATGCGGTGGCAGGAAGCGCAGCGCCACCGTCATCAGCATGGGCGGCAGGGCGCCGCCGGCCAGCCCTTGCAGCGTGCGCAGGACCATCAGCGAGGACAGGTTGGGCGCCAGCGGACACAGGGCGCCGAACAGGATGAAGGCCGCCAGCATGGCCAGCGTGAAGCGGCGCAGCGAGAACGTGGCCGAACACCATGGCGCGAAGGCCATGGCGCAGACCGAGGCCGCCGCGTACACGGCCAGCAGCCAGCTGCCCTCGTCGGCGCCGATGCCCATGGCGCCGCGGATATCGGCCAGCGCCACCTTGGTCACGTTCTCGTTCAGGCCCGCCATCAGCACCGCCAGCAGCACGCCGGCCAGGCCGGTGGCGATGCGCAGACCGAAAGTCGGTGGCCCTGGGGGCTTGGGCGCTGCGGCGCTCATGGCCGCCTCCCGGCGCGGGAAAACAATAGGAATTGCATATAAAGCTCCACTAAAAAACCATGTGGGCAGTATATGAAGCGCTATCGATTGCGAAAATTGATAATTGGGAAATCGTGAATTGCGTCGTATGCAGCAATCGAGGCCGGCGTCCGATGTTTCAAAAAAACCGTGCTCTACACCCGCTGTGTGGGAAATTCGCTAGGTTGCGGCGCAGCATGCTATACTAGTGGGTTCCAGTGACGCGCAGTATGGCTTTCACTGCACGTCCTTCGCAGTTTTTCTGTAAATATAACGACCATGTCTAATACTAAACGCGCTATCCGCAATATCGCCATCATCGCTCACGTTGACCACGGCAAAACCACCCTCGTCGACAAGCTGCTGCGCCAATCCGGTACCTTCCGTGAGAACCAGCAAGTTGAAACCCGCGTGATGGACTCCAACGACCTCGAAAAGGAACGTGGCATTACCATTCTGGCGAAGAACTGCGCCGTTGAGTATGAAGGCACCCACATCAACATCGTCGACACCCCAGGCCACGCCGACTTCGGCGGCGAAGTGGAGCGCGTGCTGTCGATGGTCGACTCCGTGCTGCTGCTGGTCGATGCGCAAGAAGGCCCGATGCCGCAGACCCGTTTCGTGACCCGCAAGGCGCTGGCCCTGGGCCTGAAGCCTATCGTCGTGGTCAACAAGATCGACCGTCCAGGCGCCCGTCCTGACTGGGCCATCAACGCTACCTTCGAACTGTTCGACAAGCTGGGCGCAACCGACGAGCAGCTGGACTTCCCCGTGGTGTACGCGTCGGCCCTGAACGGCTACGCCTCGCTCGACGACACCGTGCGCGAAGGCGATATGAAGCCGCTGTTCGAAGCCATCCTGAAGCACGTGCCAGTGCGCGACGACGATCCGGACGGTCCGCTGCAGATGCAAATCACCTCGCTCGACTACTCCTCCTACGTCGGCAAGATCGGCGTTGGCCGTATCAGCCGCGGCCGCGTGAAAGCCGGCCAGGACGTGATCGTGCTGAACGGCCCTGAATCGACCCCGATCAAGGCCCGCATCAACCAGGTGCTGAACTTCAAAGGCCTGGAGCGCGTGCTGGTGGACGAAGCCATCGCCGGCGACATCATCCTGATCAACGGTATCGAAGACATCGGCATCGGTTCCACCCTGTGCGCCCCGGACACCCCGGACGCGCTGCCGATGCTGACCGTCGACGAGCCGACCCTGACCATGAACTTCATGGTCAACAGCTCCCCGCTGGCCGGCCGCGAAGGCAAGTTCGTGACCTCGCGCCAGCTGCGCGACCGTCTGGACAAGGAACTGAAAGCCAACGTGGCGCTGCGCGTTGCCCCGACCGACGACGACACCGTGTTCGAAGTGTCCGGCCGCGGCGAGCTGCACCTGACCATTCTGATCGAAAACATGCGCCGCGAAGGCTTCGAGATGGCCGTGTCCCGTCCGCGCGTGGTGTTCAAGATGGTTGATGGCGTGCGCCATGAGCCGTACGAACTGCTGACCGTGGACGTGGAAGAAGTCAACCAGGGCGGCGTGATGGAAGAACTGGGCCGCCGCCGTGGCGACCTGCAGAACATGGAATCCGACTCCAAGGGCCGCGTGCGCCTGGAGTACCGCATTCCTGCGCGTGGCCTGATCGGCTTCCAGTCCGAGTTCATGACCCTGACCCGCGGCACCGGTCTGATGTCCCACATCTTCGACGCTTACGCGCCGGTCGATAACTCCAAAGGCGAACTGGCCGGCCGCCGCAACGGCGTGCTGATTTCGCAGGACGACGGCGCCGCCGTGGCCTACGCCCTGTGGAAGCTGCAGGATCGCGGCCGCATGTTCGTGGTGCACAACGACCCGGTGTACGAAGGCATGATCATCGGCATCCACTCGCGCGACAACGACCTGGTCGTGAACCCGATCAAGGGCAAGCAGCTGACCAACGTGCGCGCTTCCGGCACCGACGAGGCAGTGCGCCTGGTACCGCCGGTCCAGCTGTCGCTGGAATACGCGGTGGAATTCATCGAGGACGATGAGCTGGTGGAAATCACCCCGAAATCGATCCGTCTGCGCAAGCGCTTCCTGAAAGAGCACGAGCGTAAAAAGGCGTCGCGCGAAGGCGCGTAATCGCAGCGCGATTCGCCAAAACCGCCGGACCCGCAAGGGCCGGCGGTTTTTTTATGCGCAAACCGGGGACAGACCCCATGCGGGGTCTGTCCCCTTGCCGTCTTAAGCCTGCCAAAAGTTTCGCGGTGACTTTTGGTGCGTCGCAGCATTTATACTTGGAATCGATAGCAAATTCGGTATTGTTATATGAAGCTTGATGCACAAAACACCATTGGATCGCCAAGGCAATATGGGGCATGATGGGCGGCGGGGCTTGCAATGTTGAGGCAGCTCCAGATTTGTGCGGCGCACACCGCAGGCCCATGATGGAGGAAACATGACTGAAATGACCGTTCCCGCCCAGCCCGCAACGGCCGACGCCGGGAAGCAAGCCCTGGGCCTGTATTCGGCCTGGCTGGGCGCCATGCCCAACCTCGCGCAGCAGGCGCAAAGCTATTGGACCGATGCCATGCAGCGCTCGGTGCTCTTCCTCGATGTGCTGCGCCAGCGCGGCAACGAGCGCAATGAGCGCCTGCTGGACCTGGCTCCCCATGTCCTGAGTTTCGACTTCGAGCCGCTGATCGATGGCCGCACGCTGGAACGCCCCGTCAATTACAGTCTGTTGCGCATCATCCCGCCCAAGGGCTGGGAGATCGACGAGAACAAGCGGCCCTTCATCGTCTTCGATCCGCGCGCCGGCCACGGTCCCGGCATCGGCGGCATGAAGCAGGACAGCGAGATCGGCGTCGCCCTGAAGGCGGGCCACCCCTGCTACTTCGTCACCTTCCTGCCCAATCCCGTGCCGGGCCAGACCATCGAGGACGTGTGCCGCGCCGAGGCGCATTTCATCGCCCAGGTGGGCGCCTTGCACAGCCACGCCGACGGCAAGCCGGCCCTGATCGGCAACTGCCAGGCCGGCTGGCAGATCATGATGACCAGCGCGCTGCGGCCTGACCTGACCGGCCCTCTGCTGCTGGCCGGCGCGCCGCTGTCGTACTGGGCCGGGGTGCGCGGCAAGAATCCGCTGCGCTACCTCGGTGGCGCCATGGGCGGCACCTGGCTGACCTCTCTCTCGGGCGATCTGGGCCACGGCCTGTTCGACGGCGCCCTCCTGGTCAGCAATTTCGAGAACATGAACCCTTCCAACACCTTGTGGAAGAAGAATTACAATGTCTACTCCCGCATCGATAGCGAGGGACCGCGCTTCCTGGAATTCGAAAGATGGTGGGGCACGCCGGTGCTGCTGAACGCGGGCGAGATCCAGTACATCACCGATAATCTCTTCGTCGGCAACCGCTTGAGCCAGGGCGCCATGCACGACAGCGCCGGCCGCCGCATCGACCTGCGCAATATCACCTCGCCCATCGTGGTGTTCTGCTCCTGGGGCGACGACATCACGCCGCCGCAGCAAGCACTGGGCTGGGTGCTCGATCTGTACGAGGACGACGAGGCGCTGGCCACCGGCGGCCAGACCATCATCTACTCCATGCACCAGAGCATAGGCCACCTCGGCATCTTCGTTTCAGCCTCGGTGGCCAACAAGGAGCACGAGGAGTTCACCCGCTCGATGGACTTGATCGATGTGCTGCCGCCCGGCCTGTACGAAGCGGTCTTCATCGAGAAGGACGAGAACCTGGCCAACCCCGAGCTGGCCGACGGCAAATACGTGCTGCGCTTCGAACACCGCTCGCTGGAAGACCTGCGCCAGCTGGGCGGCAACGACGAAGCCGACGAGCGCCGCTTCGCCACCGTGGCCCGCTTGTCGGAAATCAACCAGGGCCTGTACCGCACTTACGCCAGCCCGCTGGTGCGCGCCTTCGCCAGCGAGGCCGGCGCCGACATGCTGCGCACGCTGCATCCCTACCGCCTGCGTTACGAACTGTTCTCGGACAAGAATCCCTTCATGCAGGGCGTGGCCCAGCTGGCCGAGAAGGTGCGCGCCGAACGCAAGCCGGTGGCGCAGGACAATGTCTTCCTGGCGCTGCAGGACACCATCTCGGCGCAGATCACCACCACGCTCGATATGTACCGCGACCTGCGCGACATGGCCGAGGAAAACTTCTTCGTGCATATGTACGGCCAGCCGCTGCTGCAAACCCTGGTCGGCCTGCGCGCCGACCACGTGCTGGCCAAGCGCCGCATCGGCCGTGACATCGCGCGCGAATCGGCCGTCGCCAAGCGCAACGAGCATCTGGCCACGCGCATGGCCGAAGGCGGCTCGCTGGAAGCGGTGGTGCGCGCCATGCTCTACATCGGCCGCAGCCAGGAACTGCGCGCGGCCGACGAGCGTGCCTTCGCCATCCTGCGCGAGCTGCGCCACCAGGTGCCGGCCGACGAGCGCCTGTCGCTGTACCGCTTCAAGGAAGTGGTGCAGGAGCAGCACATGATCCTGCAATTGAATGAAGAACTGGCCGTGCTCGACCTGCCGCAGCTGCTGCCGCGCGACCCCGCCGAACGCGCCCGCGATCTGGATGCGGTACGCCGCACCGTCACCGCGGCCGGCGCGCTGGAAGGCGAGGCCGCCCAGCGCATGGCCCGCATCGAAGCCCTGTTCGGCTCCGCTCCGCTGGAGCTGGCCGCCACCGTGAAGGAACACGTATGAGTGCAAGTCCCCGCACTGCCCACCTGCATTACGACCGCCTGATCGCCGCCGCCCGCAGCGCCACGCCGCCCGCCGTGGCCGTGGCTCATGCCTGCGACCGCTACGCGCTGGAATCGGCGCTCGACGCGGCCCGTCTCGGCCTGATCGCGCCGATCCTGGTCGGCCCGGCCGAACGCATCCGCCAGGCCGCGCTGGAAGCCGATCTGAATATCGCGTCCCTGCCCATCGTCGATACGCAGCACAGCCACGCCTCGGCCGAATGCGCCGTCGATCTGGTGCGCGAAGGGAAGGCCGCCGCGCTGATGAAGGGCAGCCTGCACACCGATGAGCTGATGGGCGCCGTGGTGCGCAGCGAAGGCGGCTTGCGCACGGCGCGCCGCCTGAGCCACTGCTTCGTGATGGACGTGCCGGGGTATGCCGAGCCGCTCATCATCACCGACGCCGCCGTGAATATCGCGCCCACGCTGGCCGAGAAGGTCGACATCGTGCAGAACGCCATCGACCTGGCGCACATCCTCGCCTTCGAAGAGGTGCGCGTCGCCATCCTGGCGGCGGTGGAAACGGTGAATCCGAAAATGCCGTCGACCATCGAAGCGGCGGCCCTGTGCAAGATGGCCGAGCGCGGCCAGATCACCGGTGGCCGCCTGGATGGCCCGCTGGCGCTGGACAACGCCGTCAATCTGCAGGCGGCGGCGGTGAAGAACCTGACCTCGCCGGTGGCCGGCCGCGCCAATGTGCTGCTGGTGCCGGACCTGGAGGCGGGCAATATGCTGGCCAAGAGCTTGAGCTTCATGGCCGATGCCGACGCCGCCGGCATCGTGCTCGGTGCGCGCGTGCCCATCATCCTCACCAGCCGCGCCGATTCCGTGGCGGCCCGCCTGGCTTCCTGCGCCGTGGCCTCGCTGATCGCCAGCAGCAAGCTGTCCGGCGCCAAAGTGCTGGGAGGCTGAGGATGCAGGCCGCTGAAACGATTGTCGTCGTCAACGCCGGTTCCTCCAGCATCAAATTCTCCCTGTATGGCGAGCGCGAAGGCGAGCTGGCCCTGCTCATGAAGGGCAAGGTCGAAAAACTCTACACCGGCGACGCCTACTTCGTCGCCACCGGCGAGGATGGCGTCAGCGTCGCCGAGCACCGCTGGCAGGGCGCGGCGATCAGCCACGAGACGGCGATGCGCTTCCTGTTCGACTTCGCCCACACCCATCTCGATGGCCGCACCGTGGCCGCCATCGGCCACCGCATCGTGCATGGCGGCACGCTGTTCTCGGCCCCGGTGCGCCTGGACGCGGACGTGCTGGCCCAGTTGGAGCGGTTGATTCCATTGGCGCCGCTGCACCAGCCGCATAATCTGGCGCCGGTGCGCAGCGTGCTGGAGATGGCGCCCGAGGTGCTGCAGATCGGCTGCTTCGACACCGCCTTCCACACCGCCCAGCCGGAACTGGCCCAGGCCTTCGCGCTGCCGCCCTCGATCACCTCGCTCGGCATACGCCGCTACGGTTTCCACGGCCTGTCCTATGAATACCTGGCCAGCCAGCTGCCCGAGCTGGACCACTCGCTGGACAAGGCGCGCGTGGTGGCGGCCCATCTGGGCAATGGCGCCAGCATGTGCGCCATCCACGCCGGACGCAGCGTGGCCAGCACCATGGGCTTCACCGCCGTCGATGGCCTGCCCATGGGCACGCGCTGCGGCAGCGTCGATCCGGGCGTGGTGCTGTTCCTGCAAAGCGAATTGAAGATGGAGCAGGGCGAGATCGAACGCCTGCTGTACCAGCAATCGGGCTTGCTCGGCGTGTCCGGCATCTCTTCCGATATGCGCACGCTGGAAGCGAGCAGCGATCCGCGCGCGCGCCTGGCCATCGACCTGTTCGTATACCGCATCGGGCGCGAACTCGGTTCGCTGGCGGCGGCGCTGGGCGGACTTGACGCCCTGGTGTTCACCGGCGGCATCGGCGAGAACAGCGCCCGCGTGCGCGCCGCCGTCTGCCGCGACGCCGCCTGGCTCGGCGTGCGGATCGATGCCGCCGCCAACGAGTCGGGGCAGGCCTGCATCAGCGCGCCGGACAGCGCGGTGCCGGTCTGGGTGCTGCCGGCCAACGAGGAATTGATGATCGCCCGCCACGCGCTGGAGATGCAGCGGAAGGCGCAGCAGAAAGGCGGGCGCGCATGAATGCCCCCCATCGCATCCTCGAAGGGCGGCGCGCCCTGATTGTCGGCGTCGCCAACGAGCATTCGATCGCCTACGGCTGCGCCAAGGTGTTCCGCGAACTCGGCGCCGAAGTGGCGCTGACCTATCTGAACGAGAAGGCGCGGCCGCATGTCGAACCGCTGGCGCGGGAGCTGGGCGCCGCGCTGCTGCTGCCGCTCGACGTGTCCCAGCCCGGCCAGCTGGAAAGCGCCTTCGCCGCCATCGCAGAGCGCTGGGACCGGCTCGACATCCTGGTGCATTCGATCGCCTTCGCGCCGAAAGAGGATTTGCAGGGCGGCCTGCTGCACTGCTCGGCCGAAGGCTTCCTGCAAGCCATGGACGTTTCCTGCCACTCCTTCGTGCGCATGGCGCGCCTGGCCGCGCCGCTGATGACGGAGGGCGGCGCCATGTTCGCCATGAGCTATCACGGCGCCGACAAGGTGGTGCCCAACTATAACGTCATGGGGCCGGTCAAGGCGGCGCTGGAAGCGTCCTGCCGCTACCTGGCGTATGAGCTGGGGCAGCAGGACATCCGCGTGCATGCCATCTCGCCCGGCCCGCTGCAGACGCGCGCCGCCTCCGGCCTGAAAGACTTCGACCTGCTGCTGAGCGACGCCGTGGCGCGCGCCCCGATCGGCGAGCTGGTCGATATCATGGACGTGGGCAGCACCTGCGCCTACCTCGCCTCGCCCTATGCCCGGCGCCTGACCGGCAGCACCGTGTACGTGGACGGCGGCCTCAACATCATTGCCTGAGGAGGCATATGCAAATCATCCTGTCCGGTCTGCGCGGCGACGATAAGGAGCAAGAAGTCGAGGCGGAGCTGAAGCGCTACTTCAACGTCGTCAGCGTGCACTTCGTGCGCGAGGGCGATCCCGACAGCCCTTGGGCCCTGGTCGAAGTCAACGACAGCTATCCCAAGGTGTGGGAAGTGACCAACCGCCTGCGCGGCGCCTACCACCGCGGCAAGCGCCTGCGCTTCTACGTTCCCGTGCACCAGCCCCATCCTTTTTTTAAGCGCTGCGCCTGAGCGCCCGGCCGCCGGCCGGGCGGCCCGCTCGCGGCGCGGCGGCCGGTGCGCGCATGGCCGGCGGCAGCCAGGCCGGATGCCTGTATAATGTGCGGCCCCGCTTCCTTGCCTAGTCTGTTGCCGTCATGACCACGATTTCTGCGCCTACCTCCGACACTTCCGCGACCGCTCCTGTGCGTGGCCGCCGCCTGTCCGTGGCGCCGATGATGGATTGGACGGATCGCCATTGCCGCGTCTTCCACCGCCAGATCACGCGCCACACCTGGCTGTATACGGAGATGGTGACGACCGGCGCCCTGGTCTACGGCGACGTGGAGCGCCACCTGCGTTTCAACGAGGAAGAGCATCCGGTCGCCCTGCAGCTGGGCGGCAGCGATCCGGCCGACCTGGCCACCAGCGCCAAACTGGGCCAGCAATGGGGCTACGACGAGATCAACCTGAATTGCGGCTGCCCGTCGGAGCGGGTGCAGAAGGGCGCTTTCGGCGCCTGCCTGATGGCCGAACCGCAACTGGTGGCCGATTGCGTGAAAGCCATGCGCGACGCCGTCACCATCGACGTCACGGTCAAGCACCGCATCGGCATCGACCAGAGCGAATCCTATGACTTCGTGCGCGACTTCGTCGGCACGGTGGCCGACGCCGGCTGCACCACCTTCGTCGTGCATGCGCGCAACGCCATCCTGAAAGGCCTCTCGCCCAAGGAAAACCGCGAGATTCCGCCGCTCAAATACGACTTCGCCTACCGCCTGAAACGCGATTTTCCTGACTTCGAAATCATCATCAACGGCGGCATCAAGACCGAGGCCGAAATCGACCTGCATCTGCAGCACGTCGATGGCGTGATGCTGGGCCGCGAGGCTTACCACAACCCTTATCTGATGGCGACCTTCGACCAGCGCTACTATGGCGCCGATACGCCGGTGAAAAGCCGCGAAGACGTGCTGCGCGCCATGATCCCGTATATCAGCGCCCAACTGGCCAAGGATGGCGGCAAGGGTTTGAAGCTGAACACCATCACGCGCCATATGCTGGGCTTGATGCAAGGCTTGCCGGGCGCCCGCCAATTCCGCCAGACCCTGTCCGACGCGCGCCAGCTGGCCGCCGGCGACCCGCAGCTGCTGTTACGCGCCCTGCAGCGCCACCCGCTCGCCGCCTGATTTTCCACACCTTCGCAGTATATTCTTCAGCGCAATACGTATTTCCACGTAGAAATCACGGTTGTGCAAATTCCCTACAGCAAATGATTGCCCTGTGGCAAAATTTGCCTCTATAATTTCAGAATATACACACTATTTAGCAGTTTTACAGCGGTGTGTACGCGCTGAGTCGCGGTCCGTTCGGCGCTTCGAAAAAACGACAGATTCCTGCATCGTCAGACCGCAAATTTTTGCATTCGCAGTCATTGTTTGCTACTGTCATTACTTGCGTAGCAGCAAGGGTCAGTGAATGTTGTCAACGTACACACGTTGCATTCCTGGGCAATCTAAATAAGTAATAAACACTTTACGAAGAGCCGAAATGAATTTAGCAAAAATGAAGGTGGGGACGCGTCTGGGTCTCGGATTTGCGCTGGTGCTGGTGTTCCTGGTCGCCGTGACGGCGGTGGGTATTTTGCGCATGGGCCAGATTCAGGACCGTCTCGATCACGTGGTCAGCTTCAATAATGTAGTGACCCGCCTGGTGATCGATATGCGCAACAACGTCGCTGACCGCATTACTTCGCTGCGCGTGCTGACCCTGATGTCCGATGCCTCCGATATGGAGCCGGAAGTAAACCGCATCAAGGCCCAGGCCGACAAATACGAAGGCGCGCTGAAAAAGCTCGAAGCGCAATTCGCCATCGAAGCGACGCCGGAAGAAAAAGCCCTGCTGGCCCAGATCAAGGAACACGAAGCGGCCACGCTGCCGGCGGTGAAGAAAGCCATCGATCTGTGGATGGCCAATAACGCCGTCGACGCCACCAAGGTGATGATCAAGGAAATCCGTCCGGCCCAGAAGAAGTGGATGGAAGCGCTGGACCAGCTGGCCGCCCTGGAAGACAAGCTGAATGCGCAAGTGCAGGTGGATGCCGCCGAAGGCTTCTCCAGCGCGCGCACCTTCATGATCCTGATGGGTACCCTGGCCGTGATCATCAGCGTGATCGCCGCGTATGTGATTACCCGCGGCCTGCTGAAACAACTGGGCGGCGAGCCTGACTACACCGCCTCGATCGCCGGCAGCATCGCCAACGGCGACCTGTCGATCGTCATCGACACCGATGCCACCGACAAGAACAGCCTGCTGTCCGAGATGCGCGAAATGCGCGACTCCCTGGTTGGCATCGTCGGCCAGGTGCGCAACGGCACCGAAACCATCGGCACCGCCTCGCGCGAAATCGCCGCCGGCAATATCGACCTCTCCTCGCGCACCGAGATGCAGGCGTCCTCGCTGGAGAAAACCGCTTCCGCGATGGAAGAACTGACCTCCACCGTGAAACAGAATGCCGACAATGCCCGCGAAGCGAACCAGCTGGCGGCCAATGCCTCCGACGTGGCGCGCAAGGGCGGCGCCGTGGTCTCGCAAGTGGTCGACACCATGAGCTCGATCAACGAATCGGCCAACAAGATCGTGGACATCATCGGCGTCATCGACGGCATCGCCTTCCAGACCAATATCCTGGCGCTGAACGCCGCCGTGGAAGCGGCGCGCGCCGGCGAACAAGGCCGCGGCTTCGCCGTGGTGGCTTCCGAAGTGCGCAACCTGGCCCAGCGCTCCGCTGGCGCCGCGAAAGAAATCAAGGCCCTGATCGGCGACTCCGTGGAGAAAGTCGAACGCGGTTCGAAACTGGTGGGCCAGGCCGGCGTGACGATGGATGAAGTGGTCGCCTCCGTGCGCCGCGTCACCGACATCATGGGCGAGATCGCCAACGCTTCGCAAGAGCAGAGCGCCGGCATCGAGCAGGTCAACCAGTCCATCATCGAGATGGACAGCATGACCCAGCAGAACGCCGCGCTGGTGGAAGAAGCGGCCGCCGCCGCGCAAAGCCTGCAAGACCAGGCCGGCGAACTGGCGCGCGTGGTCAGCATCTTCAAGCTCGATCCCGCCGACGAGCGCGCGCTGCTGGCCTCGTTGCCGGCCGTGACCGCGGTGACCGTGGCCAAGCCGGTGGCAGCACCGCGTCCGGCGCCGAAAAAAGCCGTCGCCGCCGCGCCGGCCAAGCCGAAGAAAATCGCCGCCACGGCCAGCGCCGGCGACGAGTGGGAAGAATTCTGAGCGTAACGTTTTCAAGCAGTCTTTAACGGTTTCTAAACATTTCAACATTCGTAGGAAAGTAAAAACATGAACAAGCGTTTGATCGGTTTTGTCGCAGCAGCCCTGGTTTCCGGTACCGCCTTCGCCGGCGAAGTTCCTGCCACCTTCGATTCCAAGAACTGCAAGGCTGAATATCCCAAAGCCTCGCTGATGAATGAAGAGCAGGGCGCCGTGACCATGTCCTTCCTGGTCTCGGCCAGCGGCGACGTGGTGGAATCCAAAGTGGACAAATCCAGCGGCTTCAAAAACCTGGACAAGGCTGCCGTGAAAGCCATCAGCGCTTGCAAATTCAAACCAGGCACCAAGGACGGCGCCGTGGCGCAAACCTGGACCAAAGTGGACTACGTCTGGGCACTGTAATCTTTTCTTAGATACGATTGGGGAATCAGATGTCTTCGAACAAGCGTTGGTTGAGTGCGGCAGCCGTGGTGCTGCTGGCAAATGCGTCCCTGGCATACGCAGCGGAAGTGCCAGCCAGTTTCGATGCCAAGAATTGCAAGGCCGAGTATCCCAAAGCATCGCTGATGAATGAGGAGCAGGGCACGGTGTCGATGAGCTTCCTGGTTTCGGCCGGCGGCGATGTGATGGACTCCAAGATCGAGAAGTCGAGCGGCTTCAAGAACCTGGACAAGGCCGCGATCAAGGCCATCAGCGCCTGCAAGTTCAAGCCCGGCACCAAGGACGGCAAGCCCGACCAGACCTGGACCAAGGTCGACTACGCCTGGAAGCTCGACTGACTCTGCCTCCCCCGAAAAAACCGGTTCCCTGAACCGGTTTTTTTTCGCCCGCGTCCTTGCCATGGTTGAGCCCGTGTCCACCTTGGTGCCAGGCACCAAGGTGGACACGGGCTCAACTGGTGGGTGCAATTGGTTGGCGGGGGCTTGCGCGGCGTTGCGCGAGCTTAGGCCTTCATGAAGGGAAATGGATTCCTTGCTGCCGATCTGGTACTCTGTATCTATGGCTACTATCGAATCTCCGATGAAATATCTGCTTTGTCTGCCTTTGTCCGCGATTTTGCTGTCGGGTTGCTCGCTGATGCGCAGCCCGCACGATCCGGCGCGCGACAAGCAAACCGTGTCCGTGGTGAATGCCATGACCTGGACCAATCCCTTGAGCGGCAAGCGCGACGGTGTGCGCACCAGCTGGCCGCTGGAGGAGCTGGCGAACCATGAGGAAGTGTTTCCGCTGGCGCAGATCAAGCACTGCCCGCTGGGCGCGCAGGCGGACTGCAATTGGGGCGTGCTGAGCGCTTCGCGCAGCACGACGCGCTTTGGCTATCTGCCGGGCGGCATCACCCTGGATCTGGGCTTGCTGGTCGATGTGCACCGCCGCCAGCAAGACCGCCGCCGCAACCATCACACGGCGATGGCGATTCCAGCCGACGTGGGGGCTTTGAGCTACCGCAAGAGTTTGCAGCAGGCCATCAGTCTGCCTTATGGCAAGGTCTATCGTATTGAATTTGAATATGGCTTGCGCTTCGATATCTGCGCGCGCCGCCTCGATGCGCATGGCCAAGCCCTGGACCAGTGCGATATCCCCTTTATCTGAACCTTGCATGGTGTAACAAGCTGTAAATCTGCGGCGCCCGGCGCGGATTTTTCTTATAGTGACGGGGAGAGGAGTAGATTGCGATGAAAACTTTATTGGCTTTGGCCGGTGTCGTAGCCCTGAGCGGTTGCGCGGCGCCCGGTCCGCGGTATTACAGCAGCGCCCCCGTCAATCCCTACGAGTGGCATACCGTCTCGGTCCAGGATGTGGGGCCGGGCCGCAGCGGCCCGAACGTGGTGTACACCACGGAAGCGGCGCCGGTCTACCGCACGGTAATCGAGCAGCCGGTGGTCACCTATGTGGAAGCGCCCGTGTACCGGCCGGTCTACGCCCCGGTGTATGCGCCGGCGCCCGCGTATTATTATCCGCCCGTGTCGATCGGCCTGGACTTCGTGTTCAGCAGCCACCGCCACCGTCACTACCGCCACCGCCGCTGAGCGGTCAGCGCATCAGGAACAGGGCGGCGTCGTTCAGCACGTCGGCCGAACACAGCATATAGGTCGCCGCGCTTACCAGACCGAGCAGCAGCGCGCTTGAGGCGAGAGGAAGTTCGCGTAACATTGTAGGCTCCCATGCAAGTGGCATCGTCAGGAGCATGATAGGTTGAGCCAGGGCGGGCGCCCATAGTCCCCTGGTCCGTCCGCGTGTAGGAATATTGCCCGTCGGATCAGCTACGCGATTGCCAGCTTATTTGCTGCGCCAGACCACGATGGCGCCTTCGGGCGCGGTGTCGAGCGCATTCGAGATGCTCAGCCATTCCTGCAGGCGTTCCGGCTGCCTCAGCGTGATGCCGACGCCATCGATATAGCCGACCTGCTCCAGCAGGCGCGCATCCATCTTCGCTTTCGACACGGTCGGCGCGCCCATCACCATGCGGTCATACGCCTTGCGCGCCTTGTGCTCCCATTTGTGCAGCGCGCTTTCATCGAAGCGGTTCGCTTCGAAATACACGGTCAGGGAACCATCGGGATTGCCGAAGCCGACAATGCCGGCGCCCTTGCGGATGGTGCTGGTGTTGGCCAGGTCGAAGTCGGCGGTCGGCACGAAGACGGCGGCGCGGCCATCGATGTCGGGACGGCCGACGGGCGTGTCCTTGCTATAGGTGCTGAGTTCGGAGGATTTGTTTTCGGACATGGGGCGCTGCCATCGCTAAAGGGAGGTGGGACCAGCGCTTATTGTAGCGGTATTTAAGTTCCTTTGGGCAACGTTGATTGTGTCTTTATGAAGACGGTGGCGCCACCAGCGGCAGCACGATGAGGAAGGCCCTGCCGCCGTCGGGCGTGGCGCGCGCTTCGATGCTGCCGCCGAGCAGGCCGGTCACCAGGTTGTAGCAGATATTCATGCCCAGACCGCTGCCGCCCTTGCCCAGGCGCGTGGTGAAAAAGGGATCGAAGACGTGGGCGCGCACTTCCTCGCTCATGCCGCAGCCATCGTCGCTGTAGTGCAGGCGCACATGATGGGGGCCTTCCAGGCTGGCCTGCAGGCGCATCTGGCCGTGGTCGCGGCCCTGGAAGCCGTGCAGCACCGAGTTGTTGATCAGGTTCGATACGATCTGATCCAGCGGCCCCGGATAGCTATCCATATGCAAGCCTTCAGGGATGGCCAGCTCGATCTGGTAGGGGCTTTTGCGCAAGCTGGTCTTCATCAGCGCGACCACGCCGCCGATGGTTTCGCGCAGGTCGAAGCTGCGCCGCTGCGAGCTGGTATGGTCCACCGCCACCTGCTTGAAATTGGCCACCAGGTCGGCGGCGCGGTGCAGGCCGCGCATCATCAGCTGCAGGGCGGTGTGGCAGTTGGACAGGTAGTCCGACAACTGCGAGCGTTTCAGCGCCGGTCCCTGCGCCAGCACTTTTTCGAAATCGCCGACCTGGTCTTCCAGCGCCGAGGCCACCGTCATGCAATTGCCGATCGGGGTATTCAACTCGTGCGCCACGGCGGCCACGATGGCGCCCAGGGCCGCCAGCTTTTCCGACTGCACCAGCTTGTCCTGCGCCAGGTGCAGGCGGTTGAGCGCTTCCTGCAGCTGGTTGTTGGCCGCCAGCAGGTCGCGCGTGCGCCGTTCCAGCGCCATCTCGCGCTCGTGCAGGTACTGGTACTGGCGCACGCGGTTCAGCAGCAGATTGTCGTCGAGCGGCTTGACCAGGTAGTCGACCGCGCCCAGCGCATAGCCGCGGCCGATGAACTCATCGCTCATGAACACGGCCGTGATGAAGACGATGGGGATATTGCGCGTGCGTTCCGTCATCTGCAGATGGCGCGCCGTCTCGAAGCCGTCCATGCCGGGCATATGCACGTCGAGCAGGATCAGGTGGCAATCCTGCTCCAGCGTCAGCAGCAGGGTGGCCTCGCCCGATTCGGCTTCCATCACCTCGCAGCCGCGCCAGCAGGGCGCGCAAGGTCAGACGGTTGGCGGGATTGTCGTCGACCACCAGCACATTGAAGCGTTCACTCATGGCATGCTCCTCCACGCCGATAAATATAGCTGCCGGCGCGCCACGGCACAAAGCCTTGCGCCAGCGCGGCCTGGTTCAGTCCATCCTGCGGCCCGAGCACCAGGAAACCATCCACATGCAGGGAACGCGCGAAACGCTGCAGCACCTGGCGCTGCAGCTCGGCGTCGAAATAGATCAGCACATTGCGGCATAGGATCAGCTGGAATTCGTTGAAGATGCCTTCGCCGGTCAGCGAATGGCGGTGGAACAGCAGGCGCAGGCGCAGACGCTCGGGCGCGCGCAGATAGCGGCCCCCGGCCGGCAGATAGCTGTCGAAATCGAGCTTGCCGCCGCTGGCGCGGTAATTGGCGCGGTTGGTATCCAGGGTGGCGGCCGGGAACAGGCCGGCCTTGGCCAGCTCCAGCAGATAGGGGCTGACCTCGGTGGCGAACAGGTGGCTGCGCTCCAGCAGGCCCAGTTCATCGAGCATGATGGCCAGCGAATACGCTTCCTCCCCGGTCGAGCAGCCGGCCGACCACAGCTTGATCATGGGGAAGCTGGCCAGATAGGGCAGGATCTCGTCGCGGATCTGGCGCAGCTGGGGCGGATGGCGGAAGAAGCTGGTCACGCCCACCGGCAGCTCGGCCGTCAGGCGCTCGAACAAGGCGGCGTCGGACAGCACGGCGCGCTGGTAGTGCGCAAAGCTGTGGAAGCCGCAATGCAGCATCAGGCTGCGGATGCGGCGCTGCAGGCTGTCGCGCTGGTAGTTGCGGAAGTCGTAGCCGCACTGGCTGGTGACCGCTTCCAGAAACAGGTCGAGCAGCTCGCCCTCGGGCGCGGCGGCGTCGCCGGCCAGGGCCGCCGCCGCGACGCTGGTGATGGCGCTCAGGTTCAGCACATAGTCGAAGTGGCCGGCGTCGCGCGCCGCGTCGGGCATGGCGCGCGCGCCTTCGCAGTCGGCGCCGTCCTCCACGATGACCAGGGCGCCGGCCCGGCGCAACGCGGCGCAGCCGGCCACGCCGTCGCGGCCAAAGCCGCACAGCAGCACCGCCAGCGCGCCGCCGCCGTATTCGGCCGCCAGCGATTCGAACAGCACGTCGATCGAGGGGCGGGTGAACTGCACCTTGCGGTCGCGCGTCAGGTACACCATGCCGTGCGCCACCTTCATATGGTGGCCGGGCGGGGCGATATACAGGGTGCCGGGCTGCACCGGCATCAGGTGCTGCGGCATCAGCACGCAGTAATCGGTGCGCGTCTTGAGCAACTGGTCGAGCAGGTTGACCTGGTGCTCGTCCACATGCTGCACCACGAAGACGGCGGCGTCGGCCAGCGGCAGCTTGCCGACGATGTGCAGGATCTTGTCCAGGCTTTGCGCCGAACCGGCCAGCACCACGGCGCTGCAGGGCGCGGTGGCATGGTGCTGGCTGCGGTGCGAAACCTGGCGCACCGGCAGGCCGAGGCGCATCAGGCTGTGCGCCAGCAGGGCGTGGTAGGCGACGATCTTCAGGCCGGCTTCGCGCTCCAGCAGCTCGGACAGGACGTCGATGACGTCGCGCGGCAAGGTGTCGGCATCGTAGAAACTCAGCTCGATGCCGCCGGCTTCGGGCGCGGCGCGCGCTTCGCCCAGGGCGGCGCGCAGCTCGGCGCTGGCGGCCGCGCTTTCCTGCCGGCCCAGCACCGCGATGCGGCACACGCCATCGTGCCGGTGCAGCGTGATGCTCATGCGCTCCTCCCGCCGCTCCACTTGAGCACCTTGGCCACCAGCACGTCGTAATCGACCGGCTTGGCCAGATAATCGTCGGCGCCGGCGGCCATGATTTCGGCCTGGTCGGCCGGCGCCGCCTTGACGCGGCAGGGGGAGCGGCTGAGCGCCTGCTCCAGCGCGCCGTCCGGCGCGGCGGCCAGCACCGGGCCGCGCTCCGGCCCCACCACGGCCGCCACTTCGGCCGCGCTGATGCCGCCGTTCTCCACCACCAGGATGCTATTGCCCTCGCTGCGTTCGAGCGCCGCCAGCAGGGACGCTTCGGCCTGGGCCAGGCGGTGGTCGTCGGCCGGCTTTTGCAGGAAGCCGATGGCGCCCTGCTGCAGGAAGGCGTCGTCGCGGTCGCTCGCCGACACGATGTGCACCGGGATGCGCGCCAGTTCGCGCCGGCTCTTGATCTCGTGCAGCACCTGGGCCCCGTCCATGTCCGGCAAGCCCAGGTCGAGCAGGATGCCGTGCGGCCGGTGGCGCCAGGCCAGGTCCAGGCCTTCCTCGCCGCTGTGGGCCAGCAGGGTCTTGTAGCCGAGGCGGCGGTTCATCGCCAGCAGCGACTGGCAGAAAGCGGGATCGTCGTCGATCAGCAGGATCACCGCGTCCTCGCTGTGGATGGTGTCGCGGTCGTCGGCCACGCTGGGCGCGGGCAGGGCCAGGTGGCCGTCGCCGGAGGGCGCCGGCGCCGCGGCGATGGTGGGCGCAGCCGTTGCCGTCTCGGGCCGCGTGCTGGGCAGGGTGTCCGGCAGCAGCACCGTGAATTCGCTGCCCTTGCCAGGCTCGCTTTGCAGCTCGATGGTCCCGCCCAGCATCTGGGCGAAGCGCAGGCTGATGGTCAGACCCAGGCCGGTGCCGCCGAATTCGCGCGAGGTCGAGCCGTCGGCCTGCTGGAAGGCTTCGAAGATCACATTGCGCTTGTCGGGCGCGATGCCGACGCCGCTATCGCGCACGCTGAGGAAGATGGGCAGGGCGTGGCCGGGACGGCGGCCCACGGTGACGTGGATGCTGCCTTCGCGCGTGAACTTGACGGCGTTCGACAGCAGATTGCGCAGGATCTGCGATAGCTTGTCCCAGTCGCTGATGAAGTCCGCTTCGAGCTGGTTGACCACGCTCAGGCTCAGGCCCTTGTCGCGCGCCAGGTGCTCGAACATGCTTTGCAGTTCGGTGCAGATGTCGGCGCCGCTGACCGGCCCCGCATGCAGCTCCATGCGCCCGGCCTCCACCTTGGATAGGTCGAGCACATCGTTGATCAGGCGCAGCAGCTCCTGGCCCGAGCGGTGGATCACCTGCGCCCATTTGGCCGATTCGCCATCGAGCTTGCCATCCTCCTCGCTCAGCATCATCTTCGACAGCAGGATGATGGAGTTGAGCGGCGTGCGCAGCTCGTGCGACATATTCGACAGGAACTCCGATTTGTACTGGCTGGACTGCTTGAGCTGCTGGGTCTTAGCTTCCTGCAGGCGGCGCGCCTCGATCAGCTGCTCGTTCTGCGACTGCATGCGCTGCTGCTCCTCCATCTGCGCATTGCTCTGCCGCAGTTCCTCGGCCTGCTGCTGCAATTGCTGCTGCTCTTCCATCTGCGAATTGGTTTGCTGCAGCTCCTCGGCCTGCTGCTGCAACTGTTGCTGCTGTTCTTCCATCTGCGCATTGGTGTCGCGCAGTTGCTCGCTCTGGATGCGCAGTTCCTTTTCCGACGATTCGCTGGCGCTCAGCAGCTTGCGGATATGCACGCGCTGCTCGGCCACGTACAGCAGCGAAGCGAGCATGCCGCTGACGCCGGCCAGGAACTCGGTCTTCTTGTCGTCGAAGCGGGTGAAGCTGGCCAGCTCGATCACGCCCACCAGGTCGACTTCGTGCAGCAGGGGATAGGTGTAGGTGTAGCGCGGCGTGGCGCTGCTGGTGCCGGTGGTGATGGGCGGCGTGTTCTCGTCGCTGGCGTCGAGGGTGAGGATGATGGGCTTGCGCTCGCGCGCGGCCTGGCCCACCGCGCCTTCACCGAGCGCGAAACGGGCGCCGATGTGATTGCGCTCGGTGTACATATAACTGCCCACCAGCTCCAGTTGCTGGCTCGCTTCCACATACAGGTAGAACACGCCGCGCCCCGCTTCCAGATAGTGGCCCATCATGCCGATGGCGGCGTCGGCCAACTGCTCGGTACTGAGGTCGCCGGTCAGGCTGGCGGTGAGCTGGCTATAGCCGTCCTTCAGCCAGTTGCGCCGCTCATCCTCGGCGCGGCTGGCGCGCAGCATGCGGATCATATCGTTGATGGCCTTGCCCAGGCGGTCCTGCTCCGAGGCCAGCGCCACCTCGTCCTCCAGGTTGCCGCGGCCGATGGCTTCGGCGCGCGAGGCCAGGCGTTCCATGGTCTGGCTCAGGAAGTGCACGCGCGCCATCATGCTGGCGCTGTCGCCCGGCTTGAGGTCGATGCGTTCGCTCACGTCGCCGCTGGCCAGGCGGCTGACGATGGCCGTCGCCGCCGCCGGCTCGCCGCCCAATTGGGCGATGATGGAGCGCGCCGTCAGGAAACCGAGGCCGCCGATGGCCGCCAGCATCAGGGCGCAGGCGCCCAGGGTCAGGTACAGGGCATCGCTCTTGGTTTCCACCGCCTTCGCCGTTTCGCGCGTGGCGACGGCAGCGTTGTAGGCGATATGGTCGGTGATCAGGCGCGAGATCTGGTCGGCCAGCGGCGCGGTGGCGTTCAGCAGTTCCTGCGCGCGCGCGATGCCGGTCTGGCCCTTGTGCGTTTCCTGCAGAATGGGATCGAGCATGCTGTCGTAGCGTGCCCAGACGATTTTTTCCTCGGACAGGAAAGTCTTGTCCTTGGCGTCGGCAAAACAGTCGCTGCCCAGGCAGCCATCCGTCTCGTATTTGGTGATGGCCGTGGCCACGCCTTGGCGGTAGTTGGCCACCTGCTTTTCCGCCTCGGCGCGCGCCACGTCGTCGCTGCTGTTGAGCTGGCGTTGCAAGTTGGTGCCCAGCAGCAGGAAGTTGCGGCGCAGGGTGTCGAGCGCGATCAGGCTGGGCACGGCGTTGACGTTGCCGAAGTTGGCGCCCTCGTAGACCTGCTCCATTTCATAGCGCCCGAGGGCGGTGAGCAGGGCCAGGCCCAGCAGCGCCGTCGCCGTCAGCAAAGCCATCTTGCTTGCAACCGACCTCATCATTGCGAACTCCCGGAAAAGTCTTACCGTGGATGAGGAGATTGTGCCTGCAAACATTCCGCTGCGCCCGCCTTAAGTTGCATCCACGATACTGACGCTTACAAACAAGCTACATCGGCCTGAGCTTCTGGCTTGACGGTTATTGTTTTCAAAATACAAACAGGTGATAACTTTCAGTAATTTGCTTGTAATTCACATATATTTTGATGATTGACAGGCCGGGCAGCAACTGAATATAGTATTAGCAATTACACCAATACTTGCCGGCCGGATAGTTTTGGCCACGCCTCCCCCGCTCTGATGTCGCCGCCCGCCCTGTGCCGGGCGGCAGGGCTTTGACAGTCCCGGGGCGGACTCCATAGCCGCGGAAACGCGCCAGGCCGGCCCTGACGACCGATTGATGAATAGCGAAGCTGAAAACTGCGAAACGAGGCCGGACTTCCTTGCTGGAGGAGGGGAGTGCGGCGCGCGTCTGCGCGGCCTGGATTGGGCCAATACCTCGCTCGGTCGTCCCGAGCACTGGCCGGCCAGCCTGAAAGCCGTGGTGCGCACGGTGCTCGGCTCGCGCTTCCCGATGTCGGTGTATTGGGGGCCGGAGCTGCTCACCTTCTACAACGACGCTTTCGCCTTCACGGCCGGCAGCAAGCATCCCGGCCATCTGGGGCGGCCGGCGCAGGAATGGTGGTCCGAAGTGTGGGACGAGATGTCCCTGATCTTCGACTTCGTCTTCACCGGCGAGACTTACTATGTGGAGAACGCGCGCTACGCCACCGAGCGCGGCCACCTGCTGACGGAAAGCTATTTCACTCATTGCCACAGCCCGATCTGGAGCGAGGGCGGGGAAGTGGAGGGCGTGCTGCTGGTGCTGACCGAAACCACGCGCCAGGTGCTGGCCGAACGCGCGCTTGTCGCCATGAACCGCAGCCAGGCCTTTCAGCTGGAGCTGGCCGACCGCATGCGCGCCATGGACGACGGCCACGCCATCACCCATGCCGCCACCGAAGCCCTGGGCGGCTATCTGCGCGCCGCGCGCGTCTTCTACGTCGAGATCGACGCCCATGCGCGCACCGGCCAGCTGGTGGCGCAATGGTCGGCGCCCGGCCAGGGCGCGATGCCGTACACGGCCCGCATCGACGACTACAGTCCGCGCCTGCTCGACATCCTGCGCAGCGGCCAGCCCTTTGTCGTCGCCGACGTGGAAAACGACCCGCGCACGGCGCCCCATGCCGCCGCCTACCGCGAGCTGGGCATCGGCGCCATCGTGGTTGCCCCGCTGCTGCGCGGCGGGCAGCTGAGCTGCTCCCTGCACATCGCCTGCGGCGGCCCGCGCGAATGGGACCGCGACGATGTCGCCACCGCGCTCGACACCGTACAGCGCACCTGGGAAGCGGTGGAGCGCTCGCGCGCCGAAGCGGCCCTGCGCCTGGAGCACGAAAACAGCCTGCGCGCCGAAGCCGCGCTGCGCGAAGCCGATGGCCGCAAGGACGAATTCCTCGCCATGCTGGCGCACGAGCTGCGCAATCCGCTGGCCCCGATCAGCACCGTGTCCGACCTGCTGCAGCGCTTCCACTGCGACGAAGCCATGGTCCGTCGCAGCGCCGAAGTGATTGGCCGCCAGGTGCGCCATATGGCCAGCCTGATCGACGATCTGCTGGACGTCTCGCGCGTGGCGCATGGCAAGGTGGCGATTGAAAAGGCGGTGCTCGATATGCGCGACGTCGTGGCCGACGCCGTCGAACAGCTGCGCCCCATGCTGGCCGAACGGCGCCACCGCTTCGAGCAGCAGTTGCCGGAGCAAGCCGTGTGGGTCGAGGGCGACCGCAAGCGCCTGGTGCAGGTGCTGGCCAACCTGCTCAACAATGCCGCCAAATACACCCCCGAGCAAGGCCTGGTCGAACTGTTGCTGACCACGCGCGGCGAAAACCTGACGCTGACCGTCAACGATAACGGCGTCGGCATGCCGCCCGAACTGCTGGGCCGCGCCTTCGAACTGTTCACCCAGGACGAGCGCACCCTGGACCGCTCGCAAGGCGGTTTGGGCCTCGGCTTGGCCCTGGCCAAGCGCTTGGTCGAAGCGCATGACGGCAGCATCGCCGCCCACAGCGACGGCATCGGCAAAGGCAGCAGCTTCATCGTGCGCCTGCCGCTGGCGCGCGCCGCCGCTCCCGACGCCCCTGGCGGCGGCCATGGTCCGGTGGCCGCCGCCCGTTCGCTCGACATTCTGCTGGTCGACGACAATGTGGATGCTAGCGACATCCTCGCCACCATGCTGCGCAAGGCCGGCCACAGCGTAAGAGTGGAACACGATCCCCAGGCCGCCCTGGTGCAAGCCCGCCTGCAACCGCCGCAAGTGTGCCTGCTCGACATCGGCCTGCCTGGCATGGACGGCAACGAAGTGGCGCGCCGCCTGCGCAAGCAGCCCGAAAATGCCCAGACCGTGCTGCTTGCCCTGACCGGCTACGGCCAGCAGCGCGACCGCGAAACCGCCTTCCGCGCCGGTTTCGACTACCACCTGGTCAAACCGGTCGACACGGCCCGCCTGACACTTTTGTTGCAGGAAATTGCGCAATTCGGCAACTGGCTAAGTGAGCATGCGGGAAATAATTGAACGGGCATTTGGCGGGTGGGTTCGGCCCAATGAAATGATTGACGTGCCGGCGCCTTTAAGCGGCGATCATGAAGACGCATTATCGTTTGCCAGGCGGGATTGGCGCGATATCACGCGAGAGGACTGGGAGAAGCATTCCGGCGCCATCACCGCGTTTTCGCCTGCCGCTTTCAGGTATTTTCTGGGAAGCGTCATGTGCTTATCCGCGCAACGTCCGGATCAGTGGTTCTGGCCGGCGGATACCGTACTGGGTATGCTGGACAGAAGTCCGCTACCCGAGTACTGGAGCGAGTTTTTTTCGGAGCGTTTTATGGGGTTCTCCGAAGCCGAATATGAGGCGCTGTCGGAGTGGATTCTGTTGCTGAGTAATTATCAATCCGAAGCGTGGAACGATGCCTGTGACAGAGCCTTCGATACCATTCAACTTCTGAAAGAGGAATCGAGGCGCAGACTCAAATCATAAGGTAATAAGGATGGCGGCCGCGTGTGGATAATTGAAATACGCGGCACCTGAGAGGAAAAACAAAAAAGGTTGCAAGCGAAACGCTGGCAACCTTTTTATTTACTGCGAATTCTTTGGGGTGGCTGATGGGGCTCGAACCCACGACAACAGGAATCACAATCCTGGACTCTACCAACTGAGCTACAGCCACCACTGAAACTTCTTCTGTCACATCGTTGCTGCGACAGAGGCCGAATTATACTAGCTGATTCGGGAACTGGCAAACCCTTGTGGGCGATTTTTTGCAAATTTCTGCACTTGCCTGTTTTTGCGGCAAATTCAGGCGATCTTGACGGCTTCGACTTCGGGATGCTGGCCGAGCAGCTTGTCGAAGGCTTCGGTCAGGCCGGCGCGCGCGGCGGTGGTGTAGCCGCGCAGGTGCGGGACGGTGCCGCCCGGGCGCAGCAGGCCGGCGCCTTCCAGCAGTCTTGCCAGCTGGCGGGCGACGGCATCGCCGGTGTCGATCACGGTCACCGGTCCCTTGGCGTGGGCGGCGACGAGGCGCTCGATGCCCGCCTGCACGAAGGGATAGTGGGTGCAGCCCAGCACCAGGGTGTCGGCGCCTTGTTCCAGCAGCGGCAGGACATAGCGTTCCAGCATGGCAGCCGTCTCCGGCCCTTCCAGGTCGCCCGTGTTGATGCGGTCGGCCAGGCCGATGCAAGGCTGCAGCAGGAATTGCGCCTTGCTGGCGCTGGAAATCTGGTCGCGCAATTGCAGGAACTTCTCGCCGCGCAGGGTGTTATCGGTGGCCATCACACCCACCGTGCCGTTGCGGGTGGTGGCGGCGCCGGGTTTCAGGCCCGGCTCCACACCCACGATCGGCATGCCCGGCCAAGCGGCGCGGATGGCTTTGATGGCGGCGACGGTGGCGGTATTGCAGGCCACCACCAGCGCCTTGGCCCCATGTCCGATCAGGAATTCGGCCACCGCCAGCGCGCGCTGCACCACCGCCGCTTCCGGCTTGTCGCCATAGGGCGCAAAGCCGATGTCGGCGAAGTAGAGCACATGCTCTTGCGGCAGCTGCTGCTGGATATGGCGCAGCACGGACAAGCCGCCCACGCCGGAATCGAAGACGCCGATGGGGGCGTCGGCTCCGGCGGGCAGGGTAGGGGCTTTGCTCATCGCTTCCTTAGGCTGGAACGGCTGCTTTCAGCGATTCGATCTTCACTGCCCACTCTTTCGGGCCGGTGTTGTGCACCGAGGTGCCGGTGGAATCGACGGCCACGGTTACGGGCATGTCGACCACGTCGAATTCGTAGATCGCTTCCATGCCCAGGTCTGCGAAGCCGACTACCTTGGCGTGCTTGATCGCTTTCGATACCAGGTAAGCCGCGCCGCCCACCGCCATCAGGTAGGCCGATTTGTGCTTCTGGATCGATTCGATTGCGGTCGGGCCGCGTTCGGCCTTGCCCACCATCGAGATCAGGCCGGTCTTCTCCAGCATCATATCGGTGAACTTGTCCATGCGGGTGGCGGTGGTAGGACCGGCCGGGCCGACCACTTCGTCGCGCACCGGATCGACCGGGCCGACGTAGTAGATGACGCGGTTGGTGAAGTCCACCGGCAGTTGCTCGCCCTTGGCCAGCATGTCTTGGATGCGCTTGTGCGCGGCGTCGCGGCCGGTCAGCATTTTGCCGTTCAGGAGCAGGGTCTGGCCCGGCTTCCACGATGCGACTTCTTCCTTGGTCAGGGTGTTCAGGTCGACGCGTTTGGACTTCTCGGTGTCCGGCGCCCAGCTCACGTCAGGCCAGGTGGAGATCGCCGGCGGTTCGATATAGGCCGGGCCGGAGCCGTCCAGCACGAAGTGGGCGTGGCGGGTGGCGGCGCAGTTCGGGATCATGGCCACCGGCTTGGAGGCCGCGTGGGTCGGGTACATATTGATCTTCACGTCCAGCACCGTGGTCAGACCGCCCAGGCCTTGGGCGCCGATGCCCAGGGCGTTGATCTTGTCGCACAGTTCGATGCGCAGCTCTTCCAGCTTGTTTTGCGGGCCGCGCTTTTTCAGCTCGTACATATCGATGTCTTCCATCAGCGACTCTTTGGCCAGCAGCATGGCTTTCTCGGCGCTGCCGCCGATGCCGATGCCCAGCATGCCCGGTGGGCACCAGCCGGCGCCCATCAGCGGCACGGTCTTCAGCACCCAGTCCACCAGCGAGTCGGATGGATTCAGCATCACGAACTTGGTCTTGTTCTCGGAGCCGCCGCCTTTGGCCGCCACGGCCACGTCGACGGTATTGCCTTCCACCAGCTCCATATGCACCACGGCCGGGGTGTTGTCCTTGGTGTTCTTGCGCTCGAAGTGCGGGTCGGCCACGATCGAGGCGCGCAGCTTGTTGTCGGCGAAGTTGTAGGCGCGGCGCACGCCTTCGTTGACGGCGTCGGTCACGCTGCCGGTGAAGCCTTCAAAGCGCACGCCCATGCCGATCTTCAGGAAGACGTTGACCATGCCGGTGTCCTGGCAGATCGGACGCTTGCCTTCCGCGCACATGCGCGAGTTGGTCAGGATCTGCGCGATCGCGTCCTTGGCGGCCGGGCTTTGCTCGGCCTCGTAGGCGCGCGCCAGATGCTGGATGTAGTCGGCCGGGTGGTAGTAGCTGATGTACTGCAGGGCGGCGGCAACGGATTCGATCAGGTCGTCTTGCTTTATGATGGTCATGATGTTCTCGCTTACGAAGGCGGATTAATGGTGCTTTGATTCGTTGTGAGTGCTCGTCATCAGGCGGTCGGTATAGGCGATGGCCAGGGCCGACAGCAGGAAGACGACGTGGATAACGGTTTGCGCGATCAGTATCTTGGGCTCGTAAGCCTGCGCATTGATGAAAGTCTTCAGTAGATGGATCGAGGAAATGCCGATGATGGCCATGGCCAGTTTGGTCTTGAGGACCGAGGCATTCACATGCGACAGCCACTCCGGCTGATCCGGGTGGCCTTCCAGGTGCATGCGCGAGACGAAGGTTTCGTAGCCGCCCACAATCACCATGATCAGCAGATTGGAAATCATGACCACGTCGATCAGGCCCAGCACGACCAGCATGATGGTCGATTCATTGAGCTTGGTCGGCATGGCGGCGCCAGGCACGGCGACGGCCTGGAAGATGTGCTGCAGCGAGGCTTCGTTGCCGAGCGCGGCGCCAATCAGGTCTTTCAGTTCGACCCAGAAATGGAAGACATAGACGCACTGCGCCAGGATCAGGCCCAGGTACAGCGGCAGCTGCAGCCAGCGGGACATGAAGATAAAGGCGGGAATCGGGCTCAGTTTCTGGCCGTTCGGGCGGTAGGGATCGGTCATCTGTAAGTAGTCTCCGGGAAGCGGTGCAATAAAAACAGCCGACATTTTACACGCGTGCAAGCTCGGCAGCACCGCCGCCATGCGGGAAATCGCGTTGCTGCACCGCAATTCATGCTTGAACCACATGCTAAAATCCGCCGTTTAAGATGTTGGGTTATTGCTAATTCATGCAGAATCGAAAAGATCAGCTGGACTGGATCCAGGCCTTGCGCGGCATCGCCGTGCTGCTGGTGGTGTTGACGCATACGCGTCTGTATTTCATGGGCATGCCGCAATGGCCGCAGGTGAACGATTTGCTGATGTCGGGCGCCATCGGCGTCGACCTGTTCTTCATCATCAGCGGCTTCATCATGGTCCACACCACGGCCGGCCAGACAGGGCCGAAGGCGGCGCTGCTGTTCGGCATCAAGCGCTTCGTGCGGATCTGGCCGCCTTATGCCGTTGTGCTGCTGTGCTGGCTCGGGCTGGCGATGGGCGGCATGTCGTTTTTCCGGCAGCCGGGCAGTACCGGCGTTTTCCTGAAGTCGCTGGCCTTGCTGCCGGTTGACCTGGGGCATCCGCCGTTTTTTGGCCTGCTCTTCCCGCTGGCCTGGACTTTGATGTTTGAAATGTATTTCTATCTGGTGTTCGGCCTGAGCATGCTGCTGGGACGTTGGCGCTGGCTGGGCCTGGCCGCCTGGATGGGCTCGACGCTGGTGCTGTTGCCGCGCCTGCATGGCATGGCGGGCTTTGAGGTGATGGTGCCCAATCCTTATCCCGGCTATCTGAACCTGATGGTCAATCCCATCATTTACGAATTCCTGTTCGGCGTGCTGATCGGTTTGCTGTACCGCCAGCCCTGGGCGCGCATTCCGCACACCACGCTGACCTGGCAGTTGCTGCTGGTATCGACCGGTTACGCCCTGTGGTATCCCTTCTCGCACCCGGGCATTCTGCACGGCCCTTTGCAGTGGGGCGGGGCGCTGGCCCCGATGGTACTGGTCATGGCCCTGGCCAGCAAGACCGTGGCGTTCAATCCGCCGCGCTGGCTGGTTTGGACCGGCACTGTCTCGTATTCCATGTACCTGACCCATTACTTAGGCCAACTCGCACTGACGCGCTGGGGGCAGGCGAACAGCATCGATACCCACACCTGGGCGCAAGTTTTCCTGACCGTGCTGTGTGCCTTCCCGCTGGCGTGGCTGGCCCACCTTTGCCTGGAACGCGGTCTGGGCGAATGGACGCGGCGCGCGCTGATGCGCCTGTTCGCGCGCTGGCTGTCGGCGCCTGATACAGGCGTCCGCACTACGCCGGACGGAAATGCGGTTAGAATTGCCTAAATGACCAAGTTGCAAAAAAGCGCAAGAGAGCAAGCGGCCGGTAAAAAGAAGCCTGTAAGGACTTAGTAAGCGATCGGGTCTAACGTTGTTGGCAAACTAATTACCTCTTGGATGGAGACAAGCATGACCGCTACACCGCAAGGCACCGAGCAGCAAGGCCCAATGGAATCCCGTATTTTCGCACCGCCCGCTGCCTTTACCGACAAAGCCGCCATTTCCGGCATGGCCGCCTACCAGGCGCTGTGCGACGAAGCCGCGCGCGACTACGAAGGCTTCTGGGCCCGTCTGGCGCGCGAAAATGTCGAATGGAAGCAGCCCTTTACGCGCACCTTGAACGAAGACAATGCGCCGTTCTACAAATGGTTTGAAGACGGCAAGCTCAACGTGTCCTACAACTGCCTGGACCGCAATCTGAGCAACGGCAACGCCGAGAAGACCGCCATCATATTCGAAGCCGACGACGGCCAGGTCACCAAAGTCAGCTATAAAGAGCTGCATGAGAAAGTCAGCAAATTCGCCAACGGCCTGAAATCGCTCGGCATCAAGAAGGGCGACCGCGTCGTCATCTATATGTCGATGTCGGTGGAAGGCGTGGCCGCCATGCAGGCCTGCGCCCGCATCGGCGCCACCCACTCCGTGGTGTTCGGCGGCTTCTCCGCCAAGTCGCTGCAGGAGCGTATCATCGACGCCGGCGCCGTGGCCGTGATCACCGGTGACGAGCAACTACGCGGCGGCAAACAGCTGCCGCTCAAAGCCATCGTCGACGAAGCGCTGGCCATGGGCGGCTGCGACTCCATTAAAAACGTCATCGTCTACAAACGCACTGGCGGCAACGTCGGGATCACGGCAGGTCGCGACATCTGGCTACACGACCTGGTGGCGAACCAGTCCGCCGAATGCGAACCGGAATGGGTCGACGCCGAACATCCGCTGTTCATCCTCTACACCTCCGGCTCCACCGGCACCCCGAAAGGCGTGCAGCATTCGAGCGGCGGCTACCTGCTGTGGGCCGCGCTGACGATGAAATGGACCTTCGACATCAAGCCGAGCGACGTCTACTGGTGCACCGCCGACATCGGCTGGGTCACCGGCCACACCTATATCGCCTATGGCCCGACCGCCGTGGGCGCCACCCAGGTCATCTTCGAAGGCGTGCCGACCTACCCGAACGCCGGCCGCTTCTGGGAAACCATCGCCAAGCACAAGGTCAGCATCTTCTACACCGCGCCGACCGCGATCCGCTCGCTGATCAAGGCGGCCGACGTCGATCCGAAAGTGCATCCGAAGAACTACGACCTGAACTCCCTGCGCCTGCTGGGCACGGTGGGCGAGCCGATCAATCCCGAAGCGTGGATGTGGTACTACCGCAATGTAGGCCAGGAAAAATGCCCGATCGTCGACACCTTCTGGCAAACCGAAACCGGCGGCCACATGATCAGCCCGCTGCCCGGCGCCACGCCGATGGTGCCCGGCTCCTGCACCCTGCCGCTGCCCGGCATCATGACCGCCATCGTCGATGAATCCGGCGCCGACGTGCCGAACGGCCAGGGCGGCATCCTGGTGGTCAAGCGCCCATGGCCCTCGATGATCCGCACCATCTGGGGCAATCCCGAGCGCTTCAAGACCAGCTACTTCCCTGACGAGCTGGGCGGCCGCATGTACCTGGCCGGCGATGGCGCCATCCGCAACAAGGACACCGCCTACTTCACCATCACCGGCCGCATCGACGACGTGCTGAACGTGTCCGGCCACCGCATGGGCACGATGGAAATCGAAAGCGCCCTGGTGGCCAACCCGCTGGTGGCCGAAGCGGCCGTAGTCGGCAAGCCCGACGACACCACGGGCGAATCGATCTGCGCCTTCGTGGTCTTGAAGCAAGCGCGTCCGACCGGCGAAGAAGCCAAGAAGCTGGCGCTGGAGCTGCGCAACTGGGTCGGCAAGGAGATCGGCCCGATCGCCAAGCCGAAAGAAATCCGCTTCGGCGACAACCTGCCCAAGACCCGCTCCGGCAAGATCATGCGCCGCCTGCTGCGCGTGCTGGCCAAAGGCGAGGTCATCACGCAGGACGTCTCCACGCTGGAAAATCCGGCGATTCTGGAGCAGCTCAAAGAGACTGCATAAGGCAGGGAGGGGCGTGCCGAAGCAGGTATGACCCCTTTCTGGAAAAAAACTTTGCACTCTGCGGTATCCTTGCTATAATCTGCGCCTCTCGCAAGTACTGTGAGAGATGCAGGAGAGATGGATGAGTGGTTGAAGTCGCACGCCTGGAAAGCGTGTATAGGTTCATAGCCTATCGGGGGTTCGAATCCCCCTCTCTCCGCCAAGGACACAAAAAACGAAGCCGCCCATTGGGCGGCTTTTGTTTTTTGTGCCCTTGACGGAGAGAAGCATGTAACCTTCGACGAGCGTTCCGCAGGCGCAGGGCATTGCCCTGCGAATTCCCTGCTCCACCCCCCTGCGCGGGGGATTCGAAAGCGATCCGCCTAGCGGCGGTCGCGCGGTCGCGGGACGCGACCGAATCGCCCATTTGCTGCCCGCTGCGCGCGCAGCGCCGTGTGCCGAGGGCGCGCGTTGTATCTCTGATCAAGTTTTTCCTCAAATAAGCCGCCCTGTGTCCGAATAGTAGAAAATGGTATTCGGTTAGATTGTCCTGAAGCGCGTGCGGGCCTTGGCGGAGCCGAGTCTTGCACTCCAAACACTCTTGAAAAATAAGCAAAAATATCCAAGAATGAAGAGGGAAGCATCGAAATCAGCTATAGTTCGCGTACGGGAAAACGCGTAAATGAGATCAACTCCAGTCGTCAACCACCTTCTACGGCTAGGCTTTCGAGAGAAGGCCGACGATCTCACGCCCCTAAAAATCCAAAAGCTGCTTTATTTTCTCCATGGCTGGTACTTGGCCGTGACAGGCAAACCGCTGATCGAAGAGGGCTTTGAGAAATGGCAGTATGGTCCTGTGGCACGCGGAGTTTATGACGCACTGAAGCGCTACGGCTCCAATCCAGTTGACGACTATATCAAAGACTTCGATTGGGAAACTGGCGAAGAAACCGCTCACTTCATCAATCCCGAAACCGTTCCGCAGTTTTCAGATGTGCTCGAGGCCGTATGGAAAAAATACAGCCCACTGACGGGCGCGCAACTTTCCACGCTGACGCATCTGGAACAGACCCCGTGGTCCCTGACCGAGATGCGCGAGCGGATTGACGATGAACTCATCAGGAAATACTTTGTAGATCAGGCGAACGCCAAGCGCAATGCCAGTGCTGAAACGCCCACATGACCACGCCCTCAGCAAACTTAACAACAGAACAGACAGCAGGCGTTTCTCCTGCAAATTTCGGCGTATCGCCAGAAGTGAACCCTGGGCAGATCGCCCCAGAACGCACGGAGATCACTGAGGACAAGCTCTCAAAGCTGGAAGGCAGTTCGCCGGAAACGCGCGCGCAGCGCCTGGCCAATGATCTGGTCGAGCAGCGACATCGGCTCCAGCGTGAAATTTTCAGTGTTGCCATCGTTGCGATCTGCGTGTTCTATCTTGTGTTCCTGCTCATGGTGGTCCATTTGGTATGCGGTGGAACCATCCTGACCAGAGAGTTTCCGGTAACGGCAACCGTGCTGGTTGGCATGCTTGGGTCGATACCTACAATTCTTTCCGCTTGTCTCCTGTTTGGACTGTTCAGATCGAACGAGCCCAAAGACCAGGATGAAAAATCTGACTGGAACCCCTTGCTTAAAGGCTTGATGGAGATCGCAAGATTCATCAAGCCGCCAAGTCATTAATGGGCATAGATATGGCTTCACTACGAGTCGGCTTAACCCTCTTGCTGCTTGCACTTGCTGGCCTCGCAGGCGCAAGCAGCAACCCGCAAACCTATGCGCTTTCATGGTCAGGCAAAGGAGAGGTGCTGAGCTATCGTTCCTGCGGCTGTGCCGATGGATGCTGGGTCGCTGAGCTACGCAAACGCAAGACTAAACGGCTAAAAGCAAGCCTGCGCTGCGATTGCGAAAACCTGCTGTACACCTATCCCGCGAAGTCCGCCGAAAGAGCCATGGGGAAATCCTGCTCGGCCATCAATGACAGTCCCGGCAAGCAGGAAGCGATTTCAGAGACAATGAAGCATATCGTGCAAGAAGGTGGCATCAAATGACATGCTGCTGAAAGCTGCTGCGCTAATCGCCTGCGACAAAATACGTCATTCGCCATCCGTGTTCCGTTTTTTCGAAACCCGCTCGATAGTCATAGCCGGCGTTTGGTGGGCACTGTATATTTTCTTCGTTACTCGCGAAGGCGCATCGGTGGCCAGTGATCCGAAATAGTTCCTTCATTACCCTTGGATCGCGCCTCCAGGCGTCGATGGCCTGATCGGCATCGCCATCTCCGCCAAAGCTCCACGTGAATTCTGGGACCATCAGCTTTCTAAGCGTTGAAAAGTCTTTTCTCTTGGCTGCTGCGCGCACCTTCTGAATGATCAGGTGCGCTTCCGCTGGTATGGGTTTTTTCGCCAGAATATTGTCAGCAGCCATGCCAAGCGTGAAAGCGATAGTCAGAATTGGCATTTCTCATCCTTTGCAGAAGCCTAATTGAACTGGAAATGAAAGTGATTGTCGTGTTTCTGACGCGGCGTCACGCCGGTGATTTTGGTGTCATTGAAGAAAATCCGAATCGGCCCAACCGCGTTCGCCCGGAATAGTTCGATCAGCTTGCCGTGGTCTAATTTGCCCGGACACCTCAATAGGTGGAAAATCCACTATCTGAGGAGTTAAAGCATGACGACAAGAAAACGTAAAACATTTG
>NZ_JACHXD010000012.1 GCF_014191875.1 Pseudoduganella violacea | reverse complement strand
TCAAATGTTTTACGTTTTCTTGTCGTCATGCTTTAACTCCTCAGATAGTGGATTTTCCACCTATTGAGGTGTCCGGGCAAATTAGACCACGGCAATCTTCCAGCTTGGCCGTAGCCGCATTTCCAACTGCGAAGACGACTCCTCATTACTACACCTCCTGGTAGGGAATTTTTTCTAGACCAAGATCTTTGGCAGCTTGCAATCTGTGATTCCCATCCTGAATATCAAACGTTCCGTCGGAATTTTTCTTGACTTTGATTGGATCCAGCAGGTTGCCATTTTTTATTCCCTCAGTTGCACTAGCGAGCCTCTCTGCGTTGAGCGAGGATGTGGATCTACCGGAGTTGAATTTATCGATTGATTCTAATTTTTGGCCATCCTTTCCCGTTCCCCATGTTTTGCTGACTTTGTAGTCATAGTTATCCGGAACATGCCAAGTGGCGTCGTTTTCGATATTGAACCGCTCTAGGCCATCCTTCAAGAGGAAGGTTTGTTTTCCATCTTTTGATGACGTGTGCATCTGAATTGTGCAGCCGTACTCGAACATGTCATCTACCTTTTGCCTTAACTCGGCATTGATCCCTTCTTTCATCTCGTCCCATTTTGCTTTCGAAAGATCTTCCGGATGATTGGGGCCATCCATTTTTTGTTTTTTCGGCAGCATATTTAATAACTGTTGCTGCGTCGCGCCCATCCTCGGGGACGACGGCGGAGAAAGCGATGACGATCTGTCGCGTTTGGAGCTGTCTTCATTTGGAGCTACATGAGACGAAGCGGTCGATTCGCCTTGCACGGAGGAAGCCGTAACATGAGAGGGTGGGACAGAACTGCGTACGGGACTTGGAAACATATTTTTACCTTTAGCGAGCGTGACGGGAAATCAGTCAAAACCATGTCGGATTGATTGAAAAATGTTCTGATGAGTGACGCCACTTGGCTACAGGTTCCATATGTGGGAATGCCGGTGGGGACACGATGCCGGCGCACGAAGACAAGGCTTGGACACGCGGTCGAAAGCCAACGGGCGCTTCTTCACTTCGCAGCATCGAGCCACATCGATTCCCGCTTCAGCCATTCCCTCGTCCATACGTCACGCTTACAACAGCATGAAAATTCTTCTTGCTTTAGCCGATTACCAATTCCATAATCAAAAAAAATGAGTGGTCATTCATTATGGAGACGACGATGCGTAGAAGTGCAACTGGTATGGGCCCTGTTTGCAGTGGCCACCCCCTGTATCTTGCAGTCCTCGCCGTGCTCGGCGCCCCGCCTTCTGGCGCGTTGGCGCAGGAGGCGCCCGCCCATCCGGCCGCATCGGCCGATGCACTTGAAACCGTCGTCGTCTCGGCACAACGCCGCCGCGAGCCGGCGCGCGAAGTCCCCCTCACGGCCAACGTTGTTCGCGGCGAAGACCTGGAGCGCTCCGGCTATCAGTCGCTGGGCGACCTTGCTGCCCTGCTGCCGGGTGTGAATTACAACGCAGCCGGCAGCGGCTCGGGACAAAGCCAGGTCACGATGCGGGGCATTTCGACCGGTGCGCAGGTGGGCGCCACTGTCAGCATGTATATCGACGACGTCCCTTTCGGCTCCAGTTCCGGCTATGCCGGCGGCGGCTCCAGCGCGCTGGACCTGGGTTTGTTCGACCTGACCGCCACCGAGGTATTGCGCGGTCCCCAAGGCACGCTGTACGGCGCCGGGGCAATGGGCGGCCTGATCAAATATATCGCTACCGAGCCCGATCCCGGCGCAAGCACGGCCAATGTCACAGCCGAATTGTCGGGCGCCAGACATGGCGGCTTGAGCCACGTGGCGCGCGGTGTGCTGAACCAGCCGCTGCGCGATGGCGTTGCCGCGCTGCGCGCCACGCTGTATCAGCGCAAGGAAGGCGGTTTCGTCCGCGACAGCAATCATCAGAACCACATCGTCGACGGCTTGAAGACCGATGGCGCGCGCTTGGCCTTCCTGCTGACGCCCACCAAGGCCTTGTCCTTGCGCTTGACCGCGCTAACCCAAAAGCAGCAACGTGACGGGTCGTCAACGGAAGATGTCAGCCTTGTCAGCGGACAGCCCATCGATAGCCGGCGGACCAAGCGCCTGTTCGTCGGCGAGCCGGTGACGGTACGCAACGATCTGGTCTCGCTTGCCGTCAAAGCCGACTTGAGCTGGGCCACCCTGGATGCGATCAGCGGCTGGCAGCGTTCCCGCAATGACGGGCGCTCCGATTCGTCCGCGTTGTACCGGCCTTATCTGGCGCCGCTCGGCATTGATGCGCCGGGCTACGCGCTGGACTATGCCTTCTACAACCGCAAACTCACCCAGGAAGTGCGGCTGACCTCGCCCCGTAGCCGCAGCCTGGAGTGGCTGATGGGCGCCTTCTACACCAAAGAAGCAGCCTCCAAGTCGCAACATCTGCAGCCGCTCAACGCGCGGCTGGAACCGGTCCCTCCCCTGTTGGCGGATGCACGGTTCCCTTCGACCTTCCGCGAAACGGCCCTTTTCGGCACCGCCACCTACTTCCTGAACGAAGGTAGCGACGTGACGCTGGGCGTGCGCCGCAGCCGCAACAGCCAACATCTGGACCTGCGCTTTGACGGCCTGTTCGCCCCGGCTCCGCAACCGGCTGCCGATTCTTCCGAAGGCGTGACGACGTGGATGGCGACGGCGCGCTGGCGGCCGGCGCCGCGGCAAGCGCTCTATATTCGGGCCGCCAGCGGTTACCGTCCTGGCGGCCCGCTGCCGGTGATCCGCAACCCGCTCACCGGCCAGCCGCTCAACCAGCCGGCATACGCCTCCGACTCCTTGTGGAGCTACGAAGCTGGCTGGAAAGGCGACCTAATGCCGGGCAAGGTATCGGCCGAGTTGGCGCTGTACCAGATCAACTGGAAAGACATGCAGGTCTTTACCACCTCCGCTGGCTTTTCCGGGATCGGCAACGCCGGGCGCGCCCGTTCACGCGGGATCGAGGCCACCTTGCGCGCCAGTCCGGCTCAAGGCGTACGGGTCGCCGCCGCGCTCAGCCTGATCAATGCCGAACTGCGCGACGACAACCTCAGCCTCGGCGGCAAAGCCGGCGAGCGCCTGCCCGACACCGCGCGGGTGGCCGGCGCCTTGCAGCTCGACCGCGATTTTGCGCTGGACGGCCATGCGGCTTATTGGGGAGCCTCCCTGCGTTATACCGGCGAGCGCTTCAATACCTTCCAGCAGTCGCCGGCTAATCCTGCCTACCGTTTGCCGGGCTATACGCTGATCGATTTGCGCGGCGGCATGGAACTCGGCCGCGCCAGCGTCGGCTTCTTCTTGCGCAACCTGCTGGACCGGCGCGCACAGACCTCGGCCGACACCTCGCTGAGTACGCTGGGCGCGCCAGCCCGGGTCAACCTGGCGCCGCCGCGCACGCTGGGCATCCAGCTGTCCTATGCCTTCAATTGATTGGAGTGTCCCCATGCTGATCTCAACCTTCATCGACCACGTCGACTTCAAGCAACCATTATCGATCGCCGGCCGCACCCTGGCTGGCCAGCAGGTGCTGCGGATCTCCGCGCGCTATCGCGGCTGGGCCGCCGAAGCCGAGGCCGCCGGCGTCTTTTACCTTGAAGAGTCGGGCGCGACTATGCAACAGCAAGTGCAGGCCTGCCTGGATGACTTGCCCTCCGACCTGCCCGGCATGTGGCAACGGGTACAGCAGATGCCGGCCGGCGGCGCGCGCAATGCGCTGGACTGGATCGTCTGGCAACTGGAGGCGGCGCAACGCGGCACGCCCGTCTACCACCTGGCCCATCTGCCGGGACTGCGGGCCAGGACCACCATGGTCACCCTGGGTGTCGCCAGCGCCGCAGGCATGGCGGCCATGGCCCGGCAATATCCGGCCGCCCGTGCCCTCAAACTGAAGCTCGACGGCAGCGCCGAGGACGCGGCACGGGTAGCCGCGGTCCGGCAAGCCAGACCGGACGTCAGCCTGTCGGTGGATGCCAATGAAGGCTGGACCATCGCCCACCTGGACCGCATCATGGGCAGCCTGCTGCAGCATCGCGTGGAACTCATCGAGCAGCCCTTGCCGGCCAAGGACGATGCCGCGCTGGAGAGCTTCCGTTCGCCGATTCCCCTGGCGGCCGACGAATCGCTGCAGACACTGGATGACCTGGAGCAGGTCGCGCGGCGCTACCAGGTCGCCAACATCAAGCTCGATAAATGCGGTGGACTGTCCGCCGCGCTGCCGCTGGCCGCCAGCGCGCGGCACCTGGGTTTGCGCGTCATGGTGGGCTGCATGGGCGGCCGCTCGATGGCCCTGCTACCCGCCTTTATTGCCGCGCAAGAGGCCGATCTGGTCGATCTCGACGCGCCGCTGTTGATGGCCAGCGATAACCAGCCGTCCGCCCGCTACCAGGACGGCTGCATTGTCTTTGATGCGGCGGCCTATGCGCCGGCCGCCGCGACCGTGCGCGCGACGATCACTTCCGTCCCGCAGGCCCGGCATGCAGGCGCGTAACCAGCATCCGTGCCGCCGCAATCTTCGCCTCCATGACGAGCGGCACGCCAATCAGCATCTGGGCCTGGGCGGCAATCAGGAGCGACAACAGGCTCTCCCCGATCGCCAGCACTTCGTCCTTGTTGCGCTTGGCGGCCCGCTCGCCCACACGCAGCACGGCATCGAACAGGGCGCTGCGCAGTTTTTCATAGTTTTGGATGACCACCGCTTGCACTTCAGGGCTGCGGCGGGCAATGGCCGCGACTTCCAGCGCGGTACGGGCGGCCTGCCCGGCAGTATCAGGCACTTCCTGCTGGCGCAGGATGGTTTCAACCAGTGCTAGCAGGTCGGCGGTGTTGTTGCAGCCGGCCAGCGGCACGCCATTGAAGTCCGCCGTCTCGATGAGCGCTACCAGAATGGCTTCCTTCGAACGGAAATGCACGTAGAGCGAGCCTACCGACAAACCAGCTTCCTTGCTGACGTCGCTTACCGATGCTTCATACAGGCCCTTGCGTTCAAACACCGCGCGGGCGGCGGTCAGGATTTGTTGGCGTACTGCGGCCATATGGCTGGGATCGCGTTTAGGCATGATTTAAAAAAGAACGATTGTTTATTCATTTTATAGTGAAGGAGACCGCAATGACCAGTAACGTTACGGAAAAGCTCGAAGCAGTGCTGTCCGGCCTCGCAAACAATGCCAGCCCTGGCCTCATCGCCAGCGTGCAGCGCGGCGGCATCTCGCTGCTGCGGCGCGGCTGCGGGCTGGCCAGCCTGGATTCGGGCCTTGTCAACAGCCCCGCCACCAAGATGCGGATAGGTTCCACCACCAAGCATTTCTGCTGCGCCCTGGCGCTCATGCTGCGCGATGAGGGCAAGCTGTCCATCGACGAGCCGATTGCGCGCTGGCTGCCAGAACTGCCGGCATCGCAGGGCCGCCGCACGTTGCGCCAGCTGATGAACCATACCGGCGGCATGCGCGATTACCTGGACCTGTCGCTGCTCTCCAATGGCTTGACCATCGCTCCGGCGGAGGCCGCCTTTGACTACCAGTGCCGCCAGCAGGAGGAAAATTTCACGCCAAATGAGCAGTTCATCTACAACAATGGCGGCTACCGTCTGCTGTCCATGGTGATCGAGCGCGTGCTCGGCCAGCCACTGGCGCAGGCGATGTACGAACGGCTGTTCGAACCGCTGTCGATGTACGACACGGTTCTGTGGGCCAGCGACCTTGAGCCGCTGCCCGGCAGCGCAATGACCCATCTGGCCCAAGCCAACGGCAATTTCACCAAGAGCCTGTTCCCGGCTGTGATCCTGGGCGAAGGCGGGATCGCTTCCACGCTGGACGATATGCAGCGCTGGCTGAAGCATCTGATCGCGCCGACACTGTGGCCGCACTCGCTGTCCGAAGAAATGATGGCGCCAACCACGCTGGCCAATGGCTACATCAGCCCCTATGGCCTTGGGCTGATCCGCGATCGCTGGCGCGGCATTACCGTGCTGCACCACGCCGGCGGCGTTGTCGGCGGAAACTGCCAGATGCTGGCCGCGCCGGAGCATGACATCCAGGTCATCGTGATCAGCAACCGCAGCGATCTCAACTCGGCCGAGATCGCGCAAAAGCTGCTGGCCACCCTGGTCGAAGAGGAATTGACGGCAGAACAAACGCCGGCCGATCCGCGCCTGGTTGAATCGCTGGGCGGCGACTATTACTGCGCCGACAGCGGCCGGTATTTTGCCATCGAAGCGCGCGATGGCGTCCTGTATCTGAACAGCTTCGGCATGCCGCTGCCCCTGCTGGGGGGCGCTGACGGCATACTGCGCGTCAACCTCTTGTCGGTCATTGTGCTCGCGGTCGAGGCGGTATCCGACAGCCATGGCGCCGTCACCGCCATCAAGGTCATGGAGCAAGGCAGCACCCATGTTTGCGAACGCGTTGCGGCCCCACTGAAGGCGGCCAGCAGTATTGCGCCCTTCTACGGCAAATGGCGCTGCGACGAACTGGGCGCCGATATCGTGGTCGAAGCCGGCGAACCCGACATGCTGCGCATCGTTGGCCTGTATGGCCGCAACACCTTCAAGCTGCAAGGGCTGCGCGGCGACGTCTGCCTGCTGCTCAGCCAGGATCCGCATCTGCCCATGCATGGAACTTTGCGGCTCCGCCACAACGCGGCCGGCAAGCGCGAGCTGCTACTCGACACCTCACGCACCCGCTGCTTGCGCTTGCAGGAGTACCCTGTCCATGGCTGACACCTCTTTCCCCAAGCGCACGCTGGCGGCCGGCTTTGGCGCGGGGACGCTCGGTTCGACGCTGAGTGCCGGCGTCGTTCCACTGCTGTTCCTGTTCTACCTGACCGAATTTGCCCACGTGCCGCCCGCGCTGGCGGGGGTCTTGCTGGCGATTCCCAAAGTGTCCGACGTGCTGCTCGATCCGTGGATCGGGCGCTGTACCGACGGCTGGGCACGCAAGGCGGGCAGCCGCGGCGCCCTCCTGGCAGCCAGCGCCCTGCTGCTGCCGCTCTTGCTGTTGCTGTTGTTCATACCGCTCGCCAGCCTGCCCTTATCCTTGCGCGCCTTCCTGGTCGGCGTGCTGCTGGTGGCACAATCGCTGATGCTGACCGTCTTTTCAGTCGCGCATACGGCGCTTGCCGGCGATATCACCGACACCATCGCCGGCCGCAGCACGCTGATGGCGGCCCGGGCGCTGGGCCAGACCCTGGCCGGCTTGCTGGTCTCCATCCTTGCCCCGCAACTGGTGGCGGCCTTCGGCTCCGGCAGCGCCGGCTACCTTGGCATGGCGGGCGTGCTCGCGGGGGGAGCGGCGCTGTCGCTCAGCCTGTGCTGGCTGGCCGTGCGCCGCATTCCTCTGCGCGCAGGCGTCGAGGCCAAAGCCGCCGTGCCATTGCGGACAGCGCTGCGGGGCACCTTGCGCAACCGTACTTTCTATTGCGTCGTGCTGGTCCTGGTCCTGCTTGGCATGGCTTCAGCCGCCCTGTTCGCGGCGCTGCCCTACGCCAACCAGCACCTGCTGAAAGCCGGACCGGCCAATCTGTCGGCGCTGCTCACGTCGATTTTCCTGTCGCTGCTGGTTGGCGTCACCGCTGCGCCCATGCTGACGCGCCGCTGTCGTCCCAGCGTCCTGCTTGCGGCCGCCCTGCTGCTGGCCTTCATAGGCACGCTCTGGCTTACCGCCGGGCCACGTGAGAATGGCTCGATGATTGCCGGCGGCGCGCTGTTCGGCCTGTCCTGCGGTGTGCTGACGGTGCTGATTTCTACGCTGGCCATGGAAGCGGCCACCAGCTCCTCCAGTCAAGGCGAAAGCCTGGGCCTGTATCTGGGCATCCTGTTTTCCGCGGAAAAGCTGGGCCAGTCGCTGGGGGGCATCGTGGTCGGCTTCGGCCTGGAATGGGTGGGGCCGCTGCAAGGCGCGCCGGCGGCAGCGGCGCTGCAGCGCCTGGGTAATTATTCATCGGGCTGCCGGCCGCCGCGCTGCTGGCGGCGCTGCTGGCCCTGCTGCCTTTGACAACGCTGGCGGCACGCGGCGGCGCACAATCGATCAAGGAGTATCAGGCATGAAAATCTTTACTTCCGCCCTGGTCACAGAAACCAATACGTTTTCCGCCTTTCCCACCACGCTGGGCTCGTTTGAGGAATTGGGCATCGTGCGCGGCCCGGTCACTGACGATGCGCTGAACGACGTAGGCCCTATCGTCAAACAGTGGCGCCGCCTGGCCGGAGAATATGGCGATACCGTGCATGAAGGGATCTACGCAATTGCCCAGCCCGCCGGTACGGTGGACGCCGCCGCGTACCGGCAATTGCGCGGCGAAATCCTGGCCGCGCTGGAACAAGCCATGCCGGTCAACATGGTGCTGCTGTTCTTGCACGGCGCCATGGTCGCCGAGGGTGTGGACGATTGTGAAGGCGAGCTGATCGCCGCCGTGCGCGCGCTCGCCGGCCCCGATTGCGTCATCGGCGTCGAACTCGATCCCCATTGCCACATGAGTCACGCCATGACCAGGCAAGCCGACGCCCTGATCCTGATGCGCGAGTATCCGCACATCGACTATGAAGAGCGCGCCATCGAGCTATTCGAACTGTGCCGTGCAGCCGCGGCCGGCAAGACCCGGCCGGTCATGGAAGTGGCCGACTGCGCCATGGTCGGCTTTTATCCCACCACGGCGCAACCGATGCGCGGCCTGGTCGACTTGCTGGCCGAGGTCGAGCGCCGCCCCGGCATCCTGTCGGCAAGCTATGTCCACGGTTTCCCATGGGCCGATGTGCCGGACGCGGGGACCAAGGTCGTGGTGGTGGCGGACCAGGACCGCGCGCTGGCGGCGCGCACCGCGCACGAACTGGCGCAGGCGCTGTACCGCGTGCGCCGCGAACTGTTGCCGCGCCTGGAAAGTGCCGCCCAGGTGCTCGACCCGGCGCCGGCCGGTCCGTTCCCCGTGATCCTGGCCGATGCCGGCGACAACCCCGGCGGCGGTGCGCCCTGCGACCATACCGGCCTGCTGGCCGAGCTGCTGCGCCGCCCCGCGCTGCGTTGCGCCTTTGGCATGTTGTGGGACCCGGCTGCGGTCGACGCCTGCCATCTGGCCGGCATCGGCGCCGTGATCCAGCTGGCCATCGGCGGCAAAACCAGTCCCGCTTCCGGCACGCCGCTGCAGCTCCAGCTGACCGTGTGCGGCTTGGCCGAGCAGCATAGCCAGCAGTTCGGCACCATGAGCGACCCGCTGGGACGTGCCGCCTGGGTCCGCTGCGGCGCGGTGGACATCGTCCTGGTCAGCCGGCGCCAGCAAGTCCTGTCGCCCACGGCTTTCACGGGCCTGGGCGTGCCGCTGCACGAGGCCACCGTGATCGCAGTCAAATCCAGCCATCACTATTACGCCGAGTTCTCCCGGCTTTCCACCAATTGTCACGTGATAGAAACGGGCGCGGCGCTGTCCATGGACTTTGCCCACCTGCCCTATCGCAAGCGCGGCAAGGCCTACTACCCGGCGGTGGCCGATCCGGCCCCGGAGCTGGCATGATGGCCGTCGAGACCGCTTCCCTGCGCCGCGTAAGTTCGCCAAGTTGCGCCCGGATCGAAGTGGACGGACGCAGCCTGCTCAACTTCGGTGGATCGGCCTACCTCGGGCTGGGCGGCAACGCGGCCCTGCTCGACGCCGGGGCGGCGGCCCTGCGCCGCTTTGGCGTCCATTCGCAGCTGGGGCGCCATTATGGCTATGCACTGGCTCCGAACCTCGAAGCGGAGCAAGCCGCCCGCGCGTATTTCGGCGTCGACGGCGCAATGTATTTCGGGACGGGCTACTTGTTCGGCCTGATCGCGATTCCCGCCCTGGCGGAATGCTGCGACGCGATCTTCATCGACGAAGCTGCGCATTACAGCTTGTACGACGGCGCCCGCGCATCCGGCAGGCCCATCCATACCTTCCGGCACTGCGACGCCGCCGACCTCGGCCGGCAACTGGCGCATAAGCCAACGGCTGGCGCCCGGCCCATGGTCGTCACCGATGGCATGTTCGCCACCCGGGGCACGATAGCGCCGCTGGCCGACTACGAGCGCCTGCTGCGGCGCCACGCGGGCTGGCTGGTGGTGGACGAATCGCACGCCTTCGGCGTCCTCGGCGCGCAAGGCCGTGGCGCGGTGGAAGCCTGCGGCATCGCGCCGGACCGCGTGGTGGCTGGCGGCTCCATGTCCAAGGCGTTCGGCGCACACGGCGGCATTGCACTCGGGCCGGCCCGCATCATCGACCTGCTGTGGCGCGCTCCCGCCGCGCGCGGCGCCGCCCTGGGCAGTTCGGCCGGCGCGGCGATGACGGCCTGCAGCCTGCAACTCGTGCGCAGCCAACCCGAACTGCGCGAGCGCCTGCGCACCAATACCCGATTACTGAAACGCAGCCTGCGCCAGTTGGGCCTGGCCATCGACGACAACGACAGTCCGGTCAGTGCCTTCATCGTCGGCGATGCGGGCCGCATGCGCAGCATACAGGAAGCCCTTATGCAGGAAGACATTTTTATCACCTACTCCCAATACGTCGGCGCCGGTGCGGAAGGCGTGCTGCGCGTTGCCGCCTTTGCCGACCATCAGGCCTCGGACATCCATCGTCTGCAAAGCGCCTTGGGCGCCATCCTGCTTGGCGCGCCCGCCCGCGTCGGCCTGCGATCCGCAGGCGCATGATGATTACCTCACACGAACCCCAAGGACTTTCATGCACATGAACCCTCTGCCCTTTTCCAAATACTGCCGCGCCGGTGGCCTCGTCTTCCTGTCGGGCGAATTGCCGCTGGGGCCGGACGGCGCCATCCCCGCCGGCATCGAAGCCCAGACCAGCCTGGTACTTGAACGCATCGGCGGTACGCTGTCCGGCATCGGCCTGGGTTTGCAAGACATCGTCCAGGTCACGGTCTATCTGACGCACGCCGAGGACTTCGCCGCCTTTAACGCCACTTACCAGCGCCATTTCGCCGCGCCCTATCCCGTCCGTACCACCGTGGTCGCGCCCCTGGTGCTTCCCGGCGCCCGCGTGGAAATCACCGTGGTTGCCGAAGACAAGCCGCCGCACGCCGGCGCGGAGCAACAATGAAAAGTGAAATCCTGGTGATCGGCGCGGGCATGGTCGGCACCTGCACCGCGCTCGAACTGGCCCTGCGCGGGCACACGGTGACTTTGCTGGACCGCCGCGCGCCAGGCCAGGAAACCTCATACGGCAATGCGGGCGTCATCCAGCGCGAAGCGGTGGAACCCTATCCGATGCCGCGCAAGCTGGGCTTTCTGTTATCGGCGGCGCTCGGCCGCGATCCCAGCGTCAGCTATCATCCCTCGGCTGTGCTGGCGGCGCTGCCCCGGCTGTGGCAATACTGGCGCGCGTCGGCGCCAGGCCGCCACGCCGCGATCAGCCGTGATTACGCCGCCCTGATCGCACACGCCACGAGTGAGCACGCGCGCCTGATGCAGATGGCTGGCGCGGATGCGTTGGTGCGGCGCGAAGGGCTGCGTCTGGCGTTCCGTACCGGCAAACCGTTCGCCGCCGCCTTGCAGGACGCGGCCCGGCTTGAGCGTCGATACGGCATTGGCTTCCGTGCCCTCGACAGCACAGAACTGGCGCGCGCAGAGCCGGCTTTCCACACGCCCTTGGCCGGCGCTGTGGATTGGCTGGATTCATGGAGCGTATCGGACCCCGGCAAGCTGGTGGAGCGCTATGCCGCCCTGTTCCAACAACGTGGAGGACGTCTGGTGCAGGGCGATGGATTGACCCTGCGGCAGTGCGGCGCCGCGTGGCAGGCCGACAGCGTGGAAGGCCGCATCGATGCCGCGCACGCAGTCATTGCCCTGGGTCCGTGGGCTGAAACCCTCACCCGTCGCCTCGGCTATCGCCTACCGCTGTTCGTCAAGCGCGGCTATCACCGCCACTACGCAGGCGGCGCCCAGCCAGCCGTCCCGACCCTGGACGCGGAACGCGGTTACGTCATGTCGCCACAAAGCCGCGGCCTGCGCATTACAACGGGCGCTGAAATCGCCAGGATCGATGCCCGGCCAACGCCGCAGCAACTGGCGTTGGCCGAACAATCCGCCCGCCAGTTGCTGGATCTGGGCACGCCTGTCGAACCCACGCCCTGGATGGGCAGCCGCCCTTGCGTCGCCGACATGCTGCCCGTCATCGGCGGCGCCGGCTGGCACGCCAAGCTGTGGTTCAACTTCGGGCATGGCCATCAAGGCTTCACCCTGGGGCCGGCAAGCGCGCGCCTACTGGCGGACTTGATTGACGGTGTACCGCCCTTTATCGATGCGCGAGGCTACTCTCCGCAGCGTTTCCTGGCGCGATAAATGCCGACACCGCCGCATACCGCCATTCCTCAGCGCGCCGGACTTGTGTCGCGCTGAGGCCGTGGGGCGGTCAGTTATAAACCATCAGGAATTGCTGCATGTAAAGCTGGAGGCCGCGTTGATATCGCCGCTGCCCTTGTACTTCGGCCAGGAGGGATATGGGCAAAGCGGGCGCGAGCGGCCACGGGTTGCGGATACCGTGTCCGTGCTCGCGAGCGCATCCGGCGCTACGCCGTTGGTGACCCAGTTGTCCAGCGCCTTCATCGCGTCCCATGAAGGAACATACACGCCAACGCCATGCCCGAAGCCGGGGACGCTGTAATACCGCATGAAGCTATTCACCGTCTGTTGGCCCATGCGCGCCACAACAGTCTTGACATAATCCGTTGTCGCATTCGGACTGACTGCCGTATCGGCAGCGCCATGCAGCAGTATCAGCTTGCCGCCGCGGGCATTGAATGCCGATAGATCAGGATTGCTTGCGCCAATGATTTTGGAAAGATCGACCACGCGTTGCTGGTATTTTCCTGGATTGATTGGATCAAAACCGAGCGCCGGATAGTTTACATCGCGGGTAACGAAATAGCGCAGCCATTGCACGCCTTGGGCAAAGAGATAGCCGTTCGGAATCGCCGCCGGTGTGTCGAGTAATACTTCCGAGGTGCCGAGACCTAGCCCTGCGGTGCTGATCAGGCTGAAGTCAGCGCCTTCGAAGGCATTGTAACCAGCATACCGCGTGACATCGTCAGCCAAGGCGTATGGAAGTTCTAATCCTTTATACAGAATATCGATCACCGCCAATTGCGCATCGGACAAGCAGGTATCGCCGGTATCCTGGCCGTCTGGGCAACGAAGCGAGGCGCGCGTTGTTGCGGCAAGCGATTTGCAGGCGGCAATATTCGAGATGATTCCGTCGTTCGCGCCGTCGAGAGCATCGCAAGCGGAGGTTGCTGCCTGCTTGACCAGCACTTGTTTGGCCGGGTTGAGATAGCCGCCCGCCACTTTATAGTTCGCTTTGCCAACAGGAAAGCCAATCATTCGAACCCCGGAGAAGAAAGCAGTGGGCGCGCCAACAAAGGCGCCGTCGTAGTCGGCGGGAAAGCGCTGAATGGCAGTGAGGCTTTCGCGTCCTCCGGTAGAGGCTCCGGCAAAGTAACTCTTGAAATCCACCTTTTGGCCAAAATAGCGCCGCAGGACGACGGCAACCGCGTCATGGGTTTTCTTGATATGGGCGTAACCGTAATTGATGAGTGCCTCGTCGTTACTTGCGAACGAAGCATCGACAATGCCGTTGACGCTTTGGTGTCCCGAGTCGCTACCGTAGGTGGCATAGCCTTGCGCCAGGGGCGTTACATCGCTTGGTGCGAAGGGGATGCCGGCCAAGCCAGTCACAATAGCCCCGTTGTACCCGCCGCCGCCCATTTGCAGGGCGCGATGGTTCCAGTTCCTTGGGATATTCAGTTGGAACTGGATATCCGGAGCGGTCGGATCGACCGGCTTAATCGCGCCTTTGACCATGCAGTATTCGCCGTTCGTATTGCCGCTGGCGGTGGCTGAAATCATTGAAGCGGATACGATGCCCGCGCCGGTCGTCGGCAGCCCGATCAAAGATGCGGAAATTGCGTGGCCGGCCAGCATGGAACAGGCGGCTGCGGGATTTCCGTTGTGGGCGGCAAGCAGCCCGTTTTGTTCGATGGAGAGGTCATTGTTGCCGCAGGCGCCGAGGGTCAGGGCCATTGCGCCGGCAACTACGATCGATACCCGGCGATTCCTTGTAGGTATGTCCCTTCCCTGTTGGTGTGAATCCGGCGCATAAATGTTCAGTTTTTTCATAATGGTTTTATTGGCAAAATTTACAACGTTTAAACGCAAATTGCAATTAACGCAACATCACACTATCGTCCTGCTACTACTGGAACCTCCCTGGGCATGCGCCGGAAACCGTCAAACCACGCATAAAAAATATTTCCACTAAATTAAATGTAACCCGGCATCAACAGATCGTGCAAGTACACAAGTTCGAACAGCTCGGCGTGCCGGTCAGCGCTGTCGCGGGGATGATGCCGCCCTGCTCTTTCTGGCGGCGGCGCGCGGGTACAAGATTTCGACACCGAACATCTCCTCGATCGGCACGTGCTGTTCGTCCTCCCTTTCCGCCCTGGCCTTGCGTCTGACATGACCCGCCAGCAGTCATGTGAAAGCAATCCACTCCGCCAATATCACTGGCTGTAATAAGAATGTAATAAAGAGGCATATAGCTGACTTAATCCCCCCCCATTTTTCGCAGTTTATCAAACGGGGTAAATCGTGCATGGCATTTATTTTTAATAAGAATATAAAATTTTTATCGAAGGAGGCGAAATAATGCGGGATCGTTATTTTCTGAGAGATTTTCATGAAATCGTTGTGTTAGTGTTATTGCGATTCTCGGCATAGCCAAATGCGCACTATTAAATCAATATTTTTAGGGATCATGGTAATTGAAATTTCTTCAAGTTGTAAGCGCTTCCGGTTTAGTCAATTAATACCTGCCGACCTCAACACTAACCACGAAAAGGAAACTCAATGAAATTGCTTACCGCCGCACAGCTGGATGCAACGCTCGCTCATACGCGACAGATTGGTGTCTCGAATATCGATTACGACAAGTGCTCGCAAGAGCTGATCGATCATGGTTATTCGATCCTGACCATCCCGGTCCACTTGCAAAAGGATTTCTGGAAAACGGTCGAGCTGTACCCCACCATCTCCGGGACCAGCAAACGTGAGTTTGCCTATCCCGATAGAACCGACGGCTTCATGCCCTTCGGCATGGAGTATGCCAACTCGACCAACAATGTCGACCTGTGCGAGCGCTTCTGCTACCGCGACAAGTACCGCTCCGATCATCGCCAGCATGCGTTTGCCGACCACCAGTTCTACCGTCACATCGTCGACTTCGAAAGCGGCATCTCGGCGATTGCCGAGCTGGTCCTCGCCAATATCATGCAAAAATTCTCGATCGCCGAGCCCTTGGAAACCCGCAGCAGTTCCTATCTGCAGTTCTGCGCCTATAATAAGGAATACCGCAAGCAAGACCGGGAATATCTGCAGGACCGCCACGAAGACGGCCACCTGATTACCTTCGTCAAGGCCACGCGCGATGGACTCGTGATATTCCCGAACGGCGAGCAGCAGCGTGTGATATTGGCCGACGATGAAATCATCGTATTCACGGGATCGTTGCTCACCGAAATGTCGGATAAGCGCATTCCTTATATGGACCACGCGGTACTCAATCCCGCCGTCCAGGTCGAGCGTTCTTCCCTGGTTTATTTCGTTATTCCGGAGCTGAAGCGAAAATATACGAGTTTTATCGAGCGGCGCCATCTCGACCTGGAAAAAATTGCCAATGAAAACCACGAGAGTTTCGGCAATATTCCCTTTACCGTGACGGCCGAGGCATAAACTCGGCGGAGTTTCTCAGCCATCATATCGATGTATTCGCCGCGCTGGTCGCGGCGATTTATTGCGCAGGAAAAACATGTTATCTGCTAGCGGCTATTTGCAAGGGTTGACGTTGGGTATGGGGCTGATCATCGCCATCGGGCCGAAAGACGCGTATGTCATTCGCCAAAGCCTGCTGGGGCGGCATCTGCTGGTGATGATGGGGATCTGCGTTGGGGCCGATATCGTGCTGATCGCCTTGGGCACGCTGGGCCTCGGCACCGTCGTGGCGCGGCATGACTGGGTCATGCAGGCAGCCGCGATAGGCGGCGCCCTGTTCCTGTGCTGGCACGGCCTGGCGGCGCTGCGCTCCGCGCTGGGCGAGATTGCCGTGCCGGACCTGTCGAACGGGTCCGACATCAGCTTGCGGCAAATCGTCAGGGGCACTTGCGTGATGTCGTTCCTGAATCCGCTCGCATTGCTCGACAGCGGGCTGCTGATCGGTGTCATCAGCGGCACCAAGCCTGAAAGCGAGCGCCTTGGCTTCGCGGTCGGGGCCATCAGCGCTTCCGTGATCTGGTTCTCGCTGCTGATTGGCGGCGCGCGCGTGGTCGCGCCGCTGTTCCGGATGCCGGTCATGTGGAAGGTGCTCGACTTCACGATCGCGGCAATCATGTTCGTCATGGCCTTCGTGACCGTGCATAGCGCGCTGGCTGGCGGCGGCAGCGTTTGAGTCTGCCTCCCTGGAGGTGTTCCCGTTTGAGCGCCCTGCCTATCCACGCACGGCCTCGCTCGGCCTCACTCGGCTGCCGGCGGAGCGAGGCTATACAGCACAACGTCGGCCATGCTGCCGTCGCGGCGGCGGCGTCCGCCCGCGGTCGTGCTTTGCCGCTGGAATCCGCAACGCAGCGCCAAGGCGCAGCTGCGGACATTGTCGGTATCGCAGCGATAATTCAGGCGCGCATGCGGCCAGCGGGCGTGGACTGCCTGGATGCAGGCGTTCAAGGCCTCTTCGGCGAGTCCGCAGCGCTCATAGCGCTGCCGCAAAAATATGCCCACTTCGATCTCGCCGTCCACCACGCCGCCGACGTAGCACTCTCCGGCCAGTGAGCCGCTGCGATCCCACAGCGAAATGATAAATCGTCGGCCGCCCTGCCACTCTTTGGCGAGGAATGCCACCAGCCCGGCCGCGTTGTCCACGCCTTGCAGCTTGAAGACCGGGTCGACCAGCACCTCGGCCAGGCGGCGGCGCTCTTCCTCAACCATTTGCAGCAGTTGCGCCGCGTCGTCCTGGCGGTAGCGCCGCAGTACCAGGCGCGCCGTTGCCAGGCGCGCGGGGAAGGTAGGCGGCCTAGTCATCGCGCATGCCTGTCTCCAGCCAGCGGCAGATCATTTTCGCCTTGGCCGGCGCCAGATCGCGTGAGGGCGGGAAGTGCAAGGGATCTTCGCGGGGCAGGCTCAGCCAGCGGTGCAGCAAGGTGGCGTTGGCGCGCACGCCATCATGGCTATCGATTCCCAGCACTGCCGCCACGCCGGGGTAGATGCGCGCGTAGTACGACAAGATGGGTTCGATATGGTCCGCCCAAACAGGCTCGGCCACTTCCGCCACCTGGTTGAACACCAGGATGGAGAGCACGCCGCCGCCGGACTGGCGCGTCAGCTCGCCGGCTTCCTGCCAGGCGCCGCCACCGAGGTAGTATAGCTGCGAGTCGATAACCGCGCGCCTGGGCGGCAGCGGCTGCGGACTGCGGGCCTCGACGCGCAGCAGTCCGACGCCATCCGCGTCCGTGAGCACTTGCGCCGGGAACTCGACGCCGCTGCGTGGACGGTTGTTGCCTTCATGCGCAGTCAGGCGTAAATCGATGGCTTCGTCCGGCATCGCTTGGCCGGCATGGCGCGCGTGAAACTTGACGGTTGCGCTTTCTCCCGGCGCCAGCCGGAGCGACGTCGGCTCGCAATGGATCCACTTCAGCGAAGCATGCTCCTGCAACAGCAATGCCGAGGCGCCGAGGCGCATGGCCTGGATTGCCAGAGGATGGCGACACAGCAGTGCGTGCTGGGCTTCGCTGATCGCCAAATCAACCAGACCGCCATTCCGCTCCAGCGCCGCGCGGCTGTAATCGAGGGCGTGTTCATGCAGTGCCACCGGGCCGTCGTCGCTCAGCGCCACGAGCCGCAGGATACCCAGGTCCTTCGATTCCCCCGCAGGATGCAGCAGCGGCATGGAATTACCCAGGTCCAGCGTCAATTTCAACTCATCGCTATGCAGCTTGTAATAGGCGGGACCGCAAACCGAGCCGGCGGGGTTAAGACGCCGCTCAGACGGGAAATTGATTGCTTCGCCGTTTCTTCCCGGGCCGATCACGCCCACGATGCGGCCATAGTTAAAACCCGCCAATTCCGGCTTGCCCTGGTAGGCGTCGAGCATGAATTTGACCGATACGCCGCTCTGGCAGCGTTCGCGCAAGCCCTGGACCAAGCCGTCCTGCGGCCCCAGCCATTGAATGTTTTCCAGCCGCATCAGCGACTGGAAGACACCAGCCGCCATCTGGTCGCCCCTCTCGCTCGGCACCCTGCCGTACCACAGGTCAAACAGCGTGGCGGGCTCAAGGCGGCCCTCAAAGCCCGAGCCATCCTGCAGCAGGACGCGCAGCGCCAAGCCGAATATCTGGGAGAGCGATTGCTGGTCCGGGTCGAGGTCCACCATCTTGGCGTACGGGACGCCGGAATGGATCGCCCCGAATGCCTGCCCGCCTACCGGCGACGCCGCCATGCCATGCGCGCCACTGACAACGCAATTGTCCAGCAAAAAATTATGCAGGCCGTATGGATTGATGTATTGAAAGCCCGCATACTCCTCGGTCATTTTAGCGCTCTGGCGGCGCTCATTCATGGGCAGCAACCTCACGTCCGGCGAAAAATTGGCCAGCTTATTGTTAATCGTGCTGGGATTCGTAAAGAACCGCCCATGGAAATATAGTCGCGGCAGGTCGAAATAGCTCATGCATGCGCAGGCGCATAAACGTCAACGCGCTCCAGCAGCTGGTGGCCAAATCCGGACAGGAAACGTTCCGATTTTTCTTTCAAACCGCGCATGGTTTCCCGCAAGCCCGAGGTCAGTTGCTCCGCCCGTCCCAATTGTTTGGCGTTGGCCATGAAGATTGCCAAGCCTATTGCCACATACAGGGAATGGAAGGCGATATTCACGCCGCGCGGGTATTTTTTTATGGCCGACACCACCAGACCATCGTCGGGCGCATACCAGTGCGGCGTAATGAATATTTTCTCAACCAGGTCCGCCAGGAAGATTGTGTTGTGAATATATTCATGGACAATGTTTTCGGCGAAGTCCAGCATCGTCCAGGAAGGGTTCGGATTCAGCCATATCAGCCCCACCATGGATGAGACCGTCCCGCTGCTGCCCTCGCGCCGGACGCAGACGATGGCGCCCAGCATGGACTGGATCGCATCGTGCAAGCGCTCATCGACGGCCTTGATAAAACTCAGGGCATCGCTGATGCGGCCGGCAATGTGCTGTTCCTCATCGGGCGAATAGTATTGCTGCTGCGCGTAGGAAATCAGGCCTTCGCGGCGCAACTCCTCCTGCAATACCGGGTTATGGAATGAGACGACAATCTCTTCTTTGCATGGAATCGATGTTTTCTGAATGGCATTGAGACTGGCAATATAGCTGCGCTTCAACGATGCCGCCTCGGGCAGATAGCCGGTGATGGCCACAATCGCGCGCACCTGGTTGGCGACGTTGCGCGCGACGTCGAACGGGGCATAGCGATTTTCCTCCAGCAATGCCTGTAGCGAGGGCAAGGTCTCCGGTTCGGGTTTCGCCGCCTCCGCCGGCCCGGCTTCGAGCTGGCGCCGCTTGTCTTCGGCTTCGGCTGCGCGCGGATCGATCGGGCCGTTTGCGGTGGCTGGCAAAGGCGGCAGCGGCTCTGCCGGCAAGGCCCCGTACATCATGTTGATCGATGAATACCACTTTATATTCTCTTTGACGACGGCCAGATGGCTGTCGTCAGCGTTGAATTGAGCGATGGACTCTTCAGCCAGCGTGCGTATCAGGGCGGATTTCATTTCCGAGATGTCCTTATTCCAGGATGCCAATACCAGCCCGCGTGCAACAAGCGGCACGCAAGGCTGGCGCCATATGCAGCAATGGACAGTGGCCTATTTCGCTGGCCGTTTCAGCAAGCCGTCCGCAACCTTGCGGTCGTCCTGCACTTCCAGGCAGGGCGCGGCGTCGCCGCGATCAATTTCCACCGGCGACTGGCTCATGCCACCGGCCTGGTGATTGGTCGCACCCCATACATATTGCGCGGCAGGCGGTTGCGGTGCGGCGGCCTGGGAGCCCCACACGTATTGGGCCGCAGGAGGTGGCCCGGAAGCCTGCGAGCCCCAGACATATTGCGCTGCGGGCGGTAGGCCGGCATATTCGGCGCTGGGCAGCAGCGACCGCACATGCACTTGGGCATCGGGGGTTATTTCAATTTCATGCAGCACGCGTCCCTGATGTGTCACTCGGATTTCCATAATATCTCCATGAAAGGGTTGGTTTACTTGCATGATCAATGGCGCCTCGGGAAAAAGGCACAATTCACAATAGCAGACCAAAATATGAAGATATTCTCCAAATGTCACGGCAATTCCATGCAATTGAGGAGTCTCTGGCGCTTACCAATTCGAATATTGTTTTCGACTCGGGGCAAATGGTTAAGCGGTAACTAGCACGGCGCTAGACCAGGGGGCAATGACACGCCAGCCAAGGCGCGTATAGAGCGCGCGGCCATCCTCCGTCGCCACGAGCAGCCGCTCACCTATGCCGGCTTCTTCGGCGATGGCGTCGAGCGCCTGCATGACGATGCTGCCAAGGCCTCGGCGGCGATGGGAATCCGCTGTTTCGATCTGGTCGAATACCGCGCAGCCGCCATGCAGTACCACGCGGCCCGACGCGGCCTGCTCCTGATTTTCGTGCAGGATGCGCACGACCTGCGCGCCGTGCTGCCGCTCGCGGACTATTCGATACCCTGGCGGCGGCGCGATCCGGTCCTTCGCCTGCGCCGGTCCGGCCATGAGATAGCCGGGGCTTTCAATGCTCCAGCGCGCCGGCAGCGCGTCTCTCAACATCCCAGGTTCGACCGCGGCTTTGAGAAAGATGTAGGGCTCGTGTATGCCCTCGGCGCAGGCTTGCAGCGCATGTCCGGCATCGGCGAAAACGTAACGCCGCAATTGCGTCGGCATGCAGACTTCAACGACCAGGCCTTCGCCATAGGGCAGCGGTGCGGGCACGCCGCGGGACAGGCTCCAGCCGGTAAGCCAGCGTTCGATCAATGCGAGGTCGATGGTCGCCAAGACGAGCTCTCCGTGAATGTCAGGCCGATAGCCTAGCATTAATCCCGAATCGCTGCATCGATGGTCCCTGCGGTCAAAACCCTTCGCGCTGGAACAGCAGCCGGCCCGCGCCAAATGTGCACTTCACGTCGGCGAATCGCTTTACGTCGGCGGCGGGATCGCCATTCAGGACCACAAGATCGGCAGCCATTCCCGCTTCGAGCCGGCCGCGCCGCGCTTGCTTGCGCCAGCGGGCAGCCGGTCCGGTGGTGAGCGAGGCGAGGATCTGCATCGGCGTCATGCCCGCTTGCGCCATCAGGCTGTATTCGTCGGCCGGGTCGAAGTCCGTCATATAGCCCACATCCGTACCAAAGAGCACCTGGCCGCCGGCATCGATATAGGCTTTGAGCTGCCGCTCGGCCAGGCCGACGATCTTCTCGCGCACCTCGGCTGGAACGTGCTCCTTATCCAGCTCGTAGCGCCATAGCTTCAGGGTCGGCACAACGGACACCTTGCGCGCCACCATCCCGGCGATCAGCTGCGCATCCCAGGATGAGCCGGCGGGATCGATGGTGGTGTGCACGATGATGTCGGCGCCAGCCGCAACGGCGCTACGCACGCCCTCGGGATCGGTCGGATGGGCCATCACGAGGCCGCCGAGCCTGTGCGTCTCATCCGCCGCCGCGCTGGCGATCTGCGGGTTCATGCGCCTTATCTCGCCCTGGCCCATTGGCGCCGCGACGAACAGCTTGGTTCCATTGGCGCCGTCGGCAAAATTGCGGAGCACCGTGGAGATTGCTTCCTCGGCGCTCGCCGGCTGGGCCAGCTGGCGCAGAACCGCCGGCGGAAGCTGGCGAAGATAGAAAGGAATGCCGTTGTGCGGATAGAGCGGCGAACCTGCCGTCAAGATTTCCGGCCCAAGCACGGCGCCGCTGGCAATGCGCTGCCTCAGCGCCGAGGTGTTGGCAAGCTGCGAACCGGTATCGACCACCGTGGTGTAGCCAAAGCGCGTCAGCATCCTGGTCAGCGATTGTTCGAGCTCCCCTGGCGTCCGCGTGGCCGCATTGGCGAAGGAATCGTCCGTGAAATGCACATGGCTATTCTGGAAACCTGCCGCGATGACGCCGCCGTTGCAGGCCTTGGCGCCTGCGCTGCCCGCCACCGGCGGTGTGCCGGTGCCGACGGCCTCGATCTTGTCGCCGTTTACCAGCAGCCACGCATTGGCGAGCGGCGGCCGGTCCGGCGCTACGTAGAGCAGCGAACCCGTGACGAACCATCGCTTGTCAGTTGGCGCACTGGCGGGTTGCGTCGATGCGTGGCCAGCCATGCCGATGAAACCTGCAAACGCCAGCAGGCGGAAGATTGCCGGAACGCGGCTTTGGGTGGAAAGAGGATGCATTGATCGTCCTGGAAAAATGGATCACGCGATGGCTTGCCGGCGCCAAGGATAGCATCTTTCCAGTGTTAAAAAAGCATGATTTTCCGCCCCGTTTTACGCGTGCTGGCGCCGTTGGGTGGAGCAAGAAAACCGGCGCCTAATCCTCGATACGCCGGATCGGCGTCGCCAGCATCGCCGTCAACGACAATACCAACAAGGCCAATCCCGACAGCAGGAACAGCAACTGGGGTGAAAGCATGCGCAAGGCCAGGCCAAACAGCACCGCCGAGAGCGGCGCCACGCCGACCAGAATAAAGGTAAAGAAGCCCATGGCCCGCCCCAGCATGGCCAACGGCACGCGCCGCTGGATCCAACTGAAGACGGCGACCTGGACGAAGCCGCCCAGCAGCCCCACCAGCAGCAGCAGTGGTATGCCGGCGCCGGTTTGCCGCACTAGGGAAAACGCCATGAACAGCATGGCAATGACGGCATCGGCGCATAGCAGGCTGAGGCCAAGCGTGCGCAAGCGCCAATTGGGCCGCCAGGTCGATAGCAGCGAGCCGCACAGCGCCCCCGCGCCATAGCCGGACATCAGCAGTCCCAGCGAGGCGACATCGGATTGCGGCCAGCCATATACCAGGGTCGGCAAGGCAACCTGGATCGGGCCGCCCACGAAAAACGTGACCAGGCCGAAATACAGGTACAGGGTGCGCAAGGGCCGGTCCTGCCATACGGCGGCCAAGCCTTCCCACAGCGCTTTCGCCGGCGGCGGCGGATGGGCGCCATCCTGCGCCACCTGCACGCCATGCAAGGTCCAGGCGGAAAGGAGGAAACTCAGGCAATCGAGCGCAAAGACCACGCCCAGGCCGGCATTGGAGAGATCGCCGGCGTGCTTGTCGCCGGCAAAGACGAGGATCAGGGCGCTGCCGGCCAGCGGCCCCAGCAACAGGGTCACCTGGCGTAAGCTCATCAGCGCGCCATTCGCGGCCATGAGCGACTCGCGCGGCAAGATCCGGGGCAACAGGCTGCTGCCGGCCGGCAAACTGAAGGCCGAGCACAGCCCCATGCCCAACACCAGCACGTGGATCATCCACAGCTTGACGGTGGAGGTGAAAATCAGAATGCTGAACACGCCCAGCATGGCGGCGCTTAAATACTTGGTCCACAGCAGGACGGTTTTCGGCAGATAGCGGTCAACGGCGACGCCGCCGAACAGAATCAGCAAGGCGCGCGGCAAACCCAGCGCCGCAAAGACCGTCCCCAGGGCCAGGGCATCGCCGGTGATGCGCAAGACCAGCCAAGGCAAGGCCAGCAAAGTGATCTGGTCGCCCAGCATGGAAACGAAACCGCCGCCAACCAGGCGGCGGAAATTCCTGTCGGCCCAAAGGGCGAAGCGGGATTCGGCAGGCTTAACCGGCTGCACCGGAGCGGCGGAAGAACTCACCTGCTAGGCCACCGCGGCCAGATTCAGGGACTCGTTATGCCAAAGCGCTCCGCCGCTGCGTTCCAGGAAAATGCTGGTTTGCCTGACGAATTCGCTGCAATCGTTGTGCTGGCACAGCAGCATATACGCCTGCTGGTAGGCCTGGGCAAAGGGCCGGTCGTGCGCGGCCATTGCCTCATACAGGCGGTCCACCGGCGCCGCGGCGCCGCTGGCGCGCCGCACCAGGGCGTTGCCGACCAGGGAAAACAGCGTGGACGCCAGATAAACGCGGTCGAAGTGGCCTTCCGTCAGCGTCAGTTTAGCCAGGCAGTAAGTCATGCGGATGCGCGCGATGGGGGCGATTTCGTCGGTCTGCGGCAGCACGCGCCGGCTGACCTGCTCGCGCACCAGCTCCTTGAACTCTTCCAGCACGTCGGCGCTGCCATGCAGCAGGATGCTGTCCTCGATGGCGGAACTGAATACGCGCAAGCCCATTTTTTCCTGAATATGCAAGGCTTCGGTCAAGCTGGCGCGGTCGAAAATAAATATTTCCAGACGCAAGCCACGGTATATCTGCAGTTTCAGCTCGGGCTTGGCGCCGGCCGCCATCTGGGGCAGCAGGACCAGAATATCCAGGTCAGAGAATGCGCCGGGGTTTCCACGCGCGAAAGAACCAAAGAGAAAGGCGCAGTCGCTGGCCGAATAATTTTGTGTAACAAACTCGCCTGCCACTTCCAATATTTCGGCTTGCTCTAGCATGGCGCCCGATAAAGGCACGATCAATCCGGGAAAAGCGCGATTCAGTACCGACTCAATCAATGGCGTCTCCTAATGAAATTAATTCACCCATAATCCAGCATGAGGTGGCGATGTTACATTTGTAATTATGTGGATGTCAACACCTTGCGTGATAACTGGAGTGCCGGACCGCCGGACGGCCTGCCGCGAATTGCCTACAGTAAGGACTTGGATTACAATTGCCAGGATTAAATTGACGATAACAGGCGCCGCCTGGGGAGGAGCAGCAGACAGCCTTGCGCCGGTTCCGGCCCTCCTCCACATCACATCTAAGCGAATCCGCTGGCATTCAGACAGAAGTGATATGCAGGAAGCATTCCTTCCACTTCTATGATGTGCCTTACAAAGAGTGCAATCAGATGACCAATCCCATCTTTCTTGATTTTGAATCCAATCTTGCGGAGTTGACCGGCAAGATCGAAACCCTCCGTTTCGTCGAAGACGATTCGGCCGTCGACTTGTCTGAGAATATCGATAAGCTAGTCAGTAAGGCGAATAAACTGACCAAGGATATTTACGCCAAGCTCACGCCCTGGCAAATCGTGCAGGTGGCGCGCCATCCGCAGCGGCCATATACGCTGGATTATGTCGAACATATATTCACCGACTACCATGAACTGCACGGCGACCGTGTTTTCGCCGACGACCAGTCGATTGTCGGCGGCCTGGCCCGCCTGAATGGCAAGGCGTGCATGGTGATCGGCAATCAGAAAGGCCGCGACACCAAAGAGCGTACGCTGCGCAATTTCGGCTACCCGCGCCCGGAAGGCTACCGCAAGGCCTTGCGGCTGATGAAACTGGCCGAGAAATTCTCGATTCCCGTTTTCACCTTTATCGACACGCCCGGCGCCTGGCCCGGCATCGACGCCGAAGAACGCGGCCAGTCGGAAGCGATCGGCCACAATCTGTATGAAATGGCCAAGCTCAGGGTGCCGATCATTTCCACCGTGATCGGCGAAGGCGGCTCGGGCGGCGCGCTGGCGATCGGCGTCTGCGATACGCTGAACATGATGCAGTTCGCGACGTATTCGGTGATTTCGCCGGAAGCCTGTTCGTCCATCCTGTGGCGCAATACCGAGCGCCAGGTCGACGCGGCCGAAGCCCTGGGCTTGACCGCGCACCGGCTGAAGGCGTTGAAGCTGGTGGACCGCATCATCAACGAGCCGCTGGGCGGCGCCCACCGCAGCCACAAGGAGGCGGCCCAGTCCGTCAAAAAGACCCTGCTCGAAGGCTTGCGCCAGCTCGACAATATGCCTGTCCGTGAACTGCTCGACCGCCGCCATGAGCGCCTGCTCAGCTTCGGCGAGTTCCGGGTTCAGGACGGCGGCAGCAACGGCTAAACCGTCCAGGGCGGAGCCCTCCGCCCTACCGCCGCCAGCGCGCCCTGCCGCCGCGCGGTTTTTCCGGCGGACGCGTACCGCCGTCCGGCGCCTCCCTCAAGGTAGTGCCGCTTCCTGCTCTTGATCGTCCGCCGCCGGCTGCGAACGGCCTGGATGCGTCTTGTCCAGGAAGCGCAGCAGTGCCTTGCGGAAGGCCTCGGGATGGGTCAGGAACGGCACATGGCCCGCGCCCTTGAGCCGCACCAGCTTGGCCCCCGGGATCAGCGACACCAGCCGTTCGCTATGGCGCGGCTGGTCGAAGCGGTCCAGCGTTCCGGCCACAATCAGCACCGGCAGCGCGAGATGCGGCAGCGCCGCGCTCACGTCGAAGCGGGTCAAGGCGTCCAGATAGGCCACCCCGTCGAGCGCGCCCAACACCTGGCTGCCGTCCAGCACCGCGCGGATGTGCCGTTGCCGTTGCGGCCCGGCCTTGCAGCCCGGTTCGGCGAAGACCTGCTCCAGATCGTCCTCGTACAGCCGGCGCAGCGATGCCGGCGGCCGCTGCGCGGGGGCCGCCGCTTCGAAGGCGCCCATGGTACTGACCAGCATCAGCGCGCGGCATTGCCGCGGCCGCAACAGCGCCGCCTTTTGCGCGATCAAGCCGCCAAAGGACCAGCCCAGAATGGCCGTCTCGCCCCAGGCGGCGGCGTCCAGCACCTCGAACAGGTGCGCCGCCACGGCGTCCAGATCGCCGCTGCCGATGCTGCTGCTGCGGCCCAGCCCCGGATAGTGGTAGACCATCACCTCGTACTGCGCGGTCAGCGCCGCCAGATGATCGAGGAAGACGCTGCCGCTCATGCCCAGACCGGGAATGAGCAGCAGCCTCGGTCCCTGGCCGCCCCGGAATACCTCGGCCACGCCGTGCTTGACGCCGATCATGGCGGCGCGCAGCGGCGGCACCAGCCATTGCTGGTAGGCCTGGTCCGGCGCGGCGGGCGCGCTGGGCGGCGCCGGCAAGCGCGCCGACAGCGCGGCCAGCGTGGTGTTGTCGGCCAGCGCGTGCGCATCCAGGTCGATGCGCAGCGCCGCGCGCAGCGACTGCAGCAGCATCAGGCGCGCCATCGAGTCCAGGCCCAGCTCGGCCAAGGTCTGCTCCGGCCGAGGAACGGCTCCCGGCGCCAGGAATTCGGCCACGCAGGCGCGCAGGGCCGGGGCCAGCGAGACGGTCCCCTGCACCTGTCCCGGCGCGGCAGGCGCCGTGGCGGCGGGCCAGAAACCGGACTCGCGCAGCGGATATCCTGGCAAAGCGAGAGGCGGCGGCGGGCGCGTGCCGTGCAAGCCTGCCCACGACACGCTTTGCCCTGCCAGCCAGCGGCTGGCCAGCAGCTGCGCCGCCGCATGCCCTGGCGCCTGGGCGGCGCTGGCCGGCGCCGGCCGGCCGTGCAGGTACAGGCGCGCGCCGGTGGCTGCGTCCGCCTGCGCCAGGTAATGGCGCAGCCCTTCCAGCAGGCCGCTTCGATCGTCGGCCACCAGCGCCAGTCTTTCGCGCATGGCCACACGTCCGGTTTGCAGCGTGCGCGCCACGCTGTCCAGCGCTGTTTGCGCATTGCTTTCCAGGTGGGCCAGCAGCGCCTGCGCGGCGCCGCGCAGCGCCTGCGGATCGCGCGCCGACAGCGGGAATGCCTGCGCTTCGCGGCCTTCCGGCACGGCCGCCTTGAGCGGTTCCCGTGGCGCGGCGGCGATATATTCTTCCAGGATCATGTGGCCGTTTACGCCGCCGATGCCGAAGGCATGCACCGCGGCGCGGCGCGGCAGCGGACGCCCATCGGCGCCGGCCGTGGCCGGCCATGGCAGGTTCTCCGCGCCCAGGCGGAAGCGCGGCGGCAGCGGCAACGACGGTTCCAGCACGCCGAAACCGGGGATCCCCGGGCGCACATGGTGCTGCAGCGCCATGACCACTTTGAGTATGGACGCCATGCTGGCCGCATACTCGCAATGGCCGAAGACCGGCTTCAGCGTGCCGATGACGCAATCGGACGCATCGGGCGTGGCGGCGTAATACTGCGCCAATGCCCGTATTTCCGCCTGGTCGCAGGCGGCCGAACCCATCCCCTGCACTTCCACATAACTGACCGATGCCGGCGCCGTGCCGGCCCGCGCCAGCGCGGCGCCGATGGCGGCGGCCATGCCGCGTTCGTCGGCGGCCATGGCTGATTTGCCTTGGCCGGCATGGGCAATGCCGGTGCCGCGGATGACGGCGTAGATGCGGTCGCCATCCGCTTCGGCGCGCGCCAGCGGCTTGATGATCAGCGCGCCGAGGCCTTCGCCGCGCACATAGCCGCCCGCGTTGGTCTGGAAGGGATGGCATTCGCCGTTCCGGCTCAGGGCGTTGAACGCTTCCAGATCCTGGTAGGCGCCCGCGTCCATGATCAGGTTGGCGGCGGCGACCACCACCTGTTCGCACTCGCCGGCCTCCATCGACTGCAGCGCGCGGTGCACTGCCAGCAGCGCGGAAGCGCATGCCGCCTCGCAGTTTTCGCTCGGGCCTTTCAGGTCGAAGGCGTGGGAAATCCGGTTCGGCAGCATCGAAGGCACGAGCTTCGGAATATGGTGCCCTTGCCGCGCCAGGATGGCCGGATAGTCGCTGGGGCCGGAAGCGATGAAGACGCCGGTGCGCTGTCCACCGTCCCAGGCAATGCCGGCGGCTTCGAAAGCCCGCCATACCTGGGTCATGAGCAGACGCTGCTCGGGACTCATCCAGACCGCTTCCTTGGGCGTCACGCCAAAGCACAGGGGGTCGAAGCCATCGATGCGCTCCAGGAAAGCCCCCCAGTACGTGGCGCCGTCATGCAGCCGCCATTCGGCGCGCGTTGCCGGAGGCGCCGAGATGCGGGAGCTACCCTGTTCGATATGGCGCCAGAAGGCCTGCGGACTGTCCGCGCCGGGAAACAGCGCGCTCATGCCGACGATGGCGTAGCCGGCGTGCTGCGCGGCGGCGGGGGCCGCCGGTAGCGCGGCCTGGGCCGGCGCGGCGGTCGGCACGGCCGCGGGAGGCGCGCTCCAGGACGGGGCGGATGGCACCGGGCGCGGCCGATCCGGCGCTTGCGCCGCGATCGCCGCCACCAGCAAGTCCAGCGTCGGGAACTCGAACAGGATGCTCGACGGCAGCGTCAGATCCAGCGCGGCATTGATCGCCTCGGCCACCGCCACCGCGTGGATGGAATTGAGTCCCAGTTCGGCCAGGCTGCCGGCGCCACGCAGCTGCGCCAGCGAATAACCCTGCGTCTCGATCAGCGCCGCTTCGACCGCCTGGCGCACGGACGATGGTGTGGTGGCGGCATGGTTGGCCGCGGTTGCCGTCGTCGCCATGGCAGGCGCCGGCGGCGCGCTGGCCGCCGGCCGTGCACTGGCGGCGGCCAGCGCATTGAAACTTGGATATTCCGACAGCAGGGAAGACGGCAGGCGCAGGTCGAAGCGCGTGTTGATCGCCTCCGCCAGCTGCACCGCGTGGATGGAATTCACGCCCAGCGCCGCCAGGTCCGGCGCCTGCTCCACCTGGGCGCGTTCGATGCCCAGCACGTCCAGGAAGATCTGCGCCAACGCATCCCTCACCGCGGCCATCGGCTCGGCTGCGGCTACGGCTGGCGGCGATTCCGGCCTGGCGGAGGCCTGCTGCAAGGGGTAGCCGGAGCGGCCGCTGGCCCGCATCCTTTGCAGCGCCACCGGATACGGCGTCGGTTGCGCGATCCGTTCGGCGTTGATGCGCGCGCGCTGCGCGCGGCTCAGGCCCGGCTCCTTGCGCAGCCGGAACAGGCAATAACTGACCCAGCCGCGCTCCAGCGAAATATAGTTGTTGGCGAAGTTGCGGAACGATTCCTTGGCCACCTGCGGCAGCTCGGCGATATTCGCTTCCGCCTCCGGGTCGTACAGGAAGTTGGCGATCTGCGGCGAAACGTCGATCAGCTCATCGATCACCAGGCCCTGGTCCGCGCAAACGTCGATCCAGTCCTGGCGGGTCGAGATATCGATATCGATATTCGGCGCGGTGATGCGCCCCCGCCCGTTGGCGATGAAGTCCATCAGCAGTACCCGGCCATCATCCTCCAGCGCATTGGCGATATTCGAGAACACGCCCTCCTTGTCGCTGATGTGGCAGGTGACTTCAATCCCGATGACCAGGTCGTAACGGCCGGGGAAGCGATCCTTGGCGCTGTCGCGGTGGTGCACCAGCGCCCGGCCGGCCAGGCCGCTGCGGGCGATGCGCTGGTTCGCCAGGCGCGCCTGCGAACCGGTGATGGTGTATCCCTCGGTATGGATGCGCGGATACTGGGCGGCGATCTGGATCACATCGGTGCCCAGGCCGCAGCCGATATCGAAAACGCGGCCGGTGCGCTCGAAGTCCTGCTGGCTGAAGAGCACCTGGCGCATTTCGATCTGGCGCGACTGCATATACGCGAACTGCTCCGGACATTTGGATGGATCGATGAACATGCGCGTCATCGAATGGCCTGGCAGCCGCTCCGGGTAAGGGCATAAGGTCAGGTATTGTTCGCGGAACTCCTCGGAGGCGCCCATCGTGCTGAGCGAATAGAACGCCTCGGCATTGTTGGCATACGCGGCGCCCGCATCGGCTGCCGGCGCTTGCGCCGCAGGCGCCGCCATCTGCGCTACCGGCGGCTGCGCCGGTGCCGCCAACGCGGCGCGCGGACGCCATACCACCTGGCGCTCGAAGGCATACATCGGCAGCTGCAGCAGCTTGCGCGGCGCGCCGGCCGGCGATTGCGGCAGCGGCAGGGCATGGCCAAGCGCCCAAAGCTGCGCCTGGTCGCGCGGGTCGCCCTGCGCCGCCAGCGCCACCAGTTGCGGCGACAGCGAGAGCGCCGGGGCCTGGGTGTCGCCGCTGAACCAGCGCCCGCCGCTGCCCTCCCCCTGAAGCCAGAGCTGCAGCACTTCGGCGAATTCGGCCATGCTGCCGGCCACCACCGCCAAGCGCTTGCTCATGGCCTCGCGGCCGCGGCGCAGGGTCCAGGCCAGGTCCGCCAGATCGCTTTCGGCCAGCTGCGGCAGATGCGCGATCCAGTCGGCGGCGGTGCGCCGCAAGGCCTCCTGCGTATGGGCCGACAGCAGCAACAGGCTGGGTTGCGCCGGCGCGGCGGCGCGTGGCGGCGCAACCCACTCCTCCAGCACCACGTGGGCGTTGACGCCGCCGCCGCCGATGCCGGTGATGCCGGCGCGGCGCGGCACGTCCAGTCCATCGATCTGCAACGGCTGCCAGGGTTCCGCCGCCAGTTGCACTTCAAACGGCAGGCGCGTGAAATCGACATGGCGGTTTCGCTCACCTTCCAGCAGCGTTGGCGCCAGCACGCGCTGGTGCAGCGACATGATTACCTTGGTCAGCTGCGACATCCCGGATGCGGCCTCGCAATGGCCGATATTGGGCTTGACCGAACCGATACGGCGCGCACCGCTGGCGCCCGTACCGTCGCCGAACACTTTCCCCAGCGCCGACATTTCAATCGCGTCGCCCAGTTCGATGCCGTTGGCCGCCGCCTCGATATAAGCGACCGAGCGCGGATCGACGGCAGCCCGCTCCAGCGCGCCGCGCACCACGTCGGCCTGGCGCGCCGGATCGGAGCTGGTGTAGCCGGCCGACCGTCCGTTATGGTTGACGGCGCTGCCGCGTATCACCGCATAGATGCTGTCGCCGTCCTCCAGCGCGAGGCGTAGAGGCTTCAGCACGACGGCGCCGACGCCTTCGCCCGGCACGAAACCTTCGCCGCCGGCGCCGAAAGCGTTGCAGGACTCGCCCTTGGCCAGGAAGCGGCTGGCTGACAGATGCACGTACTTTGCGGGTTCCAGATACAGATTGACGCCGCCCACCAGGGCCAGCCGCCCTTCTCCCTGCAGATAGGCGCATGCCTCGTGCAGGGCGACCAGGGACGATGAGCACATCGTGTCGATCGCCAGGCTTTTGCCCTGGAAGTTCAGCTGGTAGGAAACGCGGTTGGCAAGCGAAGCGAAGGAAGTGGGCGGGAAAGCATACTGCTTGGTGATGGCCGCGAACACACCGGCGCCCCGGCGCTGCTCGGGCGTCAGGCTGGATGGCGGGCAGCCGGCGTCGCGCATGGCGCTCCAGCATGTTTCAAGAAACAGCAACTCCTGCGGATCGGTCATCTCCGCCTCGCGCGGCGGCATGGTGAACAGGCTGGTGTCGAACTCTCCGGCATGGTCCAGGAATCCACCCCATTTGCCGTAGCTGCTCAGTTGCTGCACCGCTTTGGCCGGATCGGCTTCGTAATGCCGCCGCCAATCCCAGCGCGTGGCCGGGATTTCACCGGTGCTGCGCCGGCCGGCCAGCAGATTGGCCCAGAACTCGGCCACATTGGCGGCGCCGGCATAGCGGCCCGCCAAGCCAATGATGGCGATCGGCTCCCAGTCGTTGCCGCGCGCCGGCTCCCTTGCCACGGCAGCTGCGGCGGCGCCGGATGGCGGGAATGCTGGTGCTGGTGCTGGTGCTGGTGCTGGCGCCGATGATGGCACTGCCGCCGTGGCTGCGGCGCTGGGCGGCGGCGCCACGCCGCAGGCGGCGGCCAGCCGCGCGCCGTGGTGCTGCAAAAGATAGCCGCACAGGGCTGCCGCCGTCCTGTGCTCGAAAAACGCCGTGCTGTCGATGTCGCCCAGCGTTTCGGCCAGCCGCGCCGCCAGCTGCGTGGCCAGGATGGAATCGAGCCCGTAGCTGCTCAAGGATTCCTCCGGCAGGATCTGCTGCGCCGGCATGCGCAATACGTGCGCGATCTGCGCGGTGACAAAGGCCAGCGCGGCATCCGCCGCCACGCCCGGCGCAACGGCGACATCCGCCGTTGCGCCCGGGACCGCCGCTGGCGCCTGCGCCGGAGCGGCGGCGCGCTGTGTCCGTAGCACGCCATCGCTCTGCGCGATGATCAGCTGCTGGCCCAGATGGTGCACGTCCTTGGCGGGGAACAGCACGCCTGAATATCCTTCACCGCGCAGCACGGCCTCCCAGTTTTCGGGACTCAGCCCGGGTGAGCCGGGCAAGCGCAGTTCATCGTCTTCAAAGCGCCACCAGCCGTCGAGCAGGCCGAAGGTGAGGTGCAGGTAGATGCTGCTGCCGATCATCTCGTTGATGAAGAACAGGCCATTGCGCCGCAGCAGGCTCTTGGCGTGTCCCACCGTGCCGCGGATATCGCGGGTTGCGTGCAGCACGTTGGTGGCAAGGGCGATGTCATATACGCCGGTCTCGAAGCCCTGCGCCGCAGGCGGCTGCTCGATATCGAGCAGCGCGGTCTTCAGGTAAGGCGCCAGCGCGCCGAACTGGCTTTCGCCCACCTGCAGGAACGCCTTCGACAGGTCGGTATAGGCATATTCGGCAATATGGCCGCTGTAGGGGCGCAGCGCTTCCAGCAGGCGGCCGCTGGTGCCGCCCGTGCCCGCGCCGATTTCCACCATGCGCAAGCGCACGGCGGGATCATGGGCGATGCGCGCCTCGACGTAGCGCACCAGGTTCTCGGTCAGAACCTGGTTGAAGTGGTCGGCCACATGGTTGTTCTTGTAGATGTCCTGCACGCGTGCCATCGAGCCGTTCGGGAACAGCACATCGGTGGCGCGCACCCTGCCCGTCAGGATCGCCGGCAAGACTTCCAGCGTCGCTTCCAGCAGCGTGACATAGGCGGCCAGCTCCGGCGGCATGCGCCACTGCTCCCGGCCCTGGCGCCATTGGCGCGCCACCTCGGCTGCTTGCAGCGTGGCGTCCGCATGCCACAATCCCCCTTCCAGGCGAACCAGGCCCGCCTCCTGCAGCTGCGCCAGGCTCGCGTCGAGCCAGCGCCGGAAGGGAGGCTGCACGCACGCAGCCAGCGCCTGCGGCGCCTGCCCGCCCGCGCCGGGCGCCAGAATGCCGATCGTTTGCAGTTGCGCCAGCAGCCATTGCCGCAGCAGGCCATCCATTGCCGCCGCCTTCATTTCATTTTGTTCCATCGTCTCGATCTCGTCCCAGGTAAAAGGCGCAAGCGCGCGCCATCAAGTCATCGTTTGAAACAAGGCCCGCCGTGCCGCATCGGGGCGGCGCCGGGCCTCAAGCCACGCGGCAATGGCGCGCAATGTGCCGCACCGCGCGCAATCCGCGCCGGTCAGCACTTCGGCGTTGCCGGTCAATTCATTGCATGCCCGCGCCAGCCACTCGAAGCCGGCGGCGTCGAAGCCGTATTCCAGCAGCGGACAGTCGGCGTCGAGCTGCGGCGGCGCCACGCCGATGCGCTGCCCCGCCAGCCGCTGCAGGGTCTCCAGCATTCCGCCTTGTTGCGATCCCAGCAAGTCGAGCAGCGCCGGCGCTTCGTCGGCCACGGCGGTACCGGTGTTGTCCTGCTCCAGCGTCTTCAGCACGCCGAGCTGGCCCGCCGCCCCGCCCAGGAAGCGGCGCAGCAGGCCCAGCCCTTCCGCCACTTCGATCGAGCCGATGCCGAGGCTGGCCATGCGCAGGCGGTAAGCTTCATGGGCGACAGCGCCCACACTGCCCCAATATCCCCAATTGACCGTTTTCACGGGATACGGCAGTTCGCGATCCAGCTTGCGCGCCAGCGCGTCCTGGAAGGTGCAGCCGGCCGCATAATTGGCTTGGCCCGGAGCGCCGCCGAACGCGATCATCGAGGAGAAGAACAGCATGAAATCGAGCGGCTCGCCGGCCAGCGCGGCCGCCAGGCCGAGCGCCACGCCAGCCTTGGCGTGCAAGGCGGAGATAAAGCGCGCCTCGCTCATCTCGGCCACGCTCTGGTCGGCCAGCACCAGGGCCGAGTGCAGCACGCCATGGATGGCGCCATGCCGCGCCTTGATCGCGGCGCAGGCCGCGCGCATGGCCGGAACATCCGCGGCGTCGACCTGCCAGTACTCCGGCGCCAGCCCGCCATCGGCGGCGGCGGCGATGGCCGCTTCGATGCCGGCGTCCGGCGCGCGCCGTCCCAGCCAGACGATGCGGGCGCGATGGCTGCGTATCAGCGCGGCCGACCAGGCTGCGCCGATGCCGCCGGCGCCGCCGGCCACCACGTAGACGCCGCCCTGGCGGTACGGTGTCGCCGCTTCGGGCAGGGCGTGGCCAGGCGCCAGGTGTTGCCGGTACCAGCGTCCGGCGCGGTAAGCCAGCGCCTTGCCCTGCCCTGGCAGCTCCAGCCCTTGCAGGCTGTCCCACGCCAGCTCCTGCCGCGCGGGCAAGTCCAGCAACTCGATCCGCCAATGCGGATATTCCGCCGCCAGGGTCGCCGCCAGGCCGTGCACGGCCGCGTCTTCTGGCCGCAGCTCGTCATCGTCGCCGATCGCCACCGCCTGGCGCGTCAGTACCGTCAAGGTCAGCGGCCGCGTGCCGTAGCCGGCCGCCAGCAAGGCCTTGCAGCAGCGCAGCAAGGCGATGACGCGCTGCCGCTGCGCCTGGGCCAAGGCCGGATCGGTGGACGCCAGCGCCGCGCCCTGCGGCGCCAGCCACACCAGGCGCTGCAGGGCGGGAGCGCCGGCCAAGGCGGCGCCGATCTCCTCGACCGGCGCGTCCGGCGCGCAAACGTGGACGCGCGCATGCGGCGCGCCGGCCTGCAAGGCGGCCAGCCGTGCCGCGTCGCTGCCCAGCAGCAGCGTCGCTTGCGCGGCTCCAGGCCGCCCGGCCTGCGGCGTCGCGCGCCACACCGGCTGCAGTAACGTCAGCGGCGCGGCCGGCGGCGGCGTGGCGGGCTGCCCTTGGGCCAGCAGCGACAGCATGGCCGGCGCCTCGCGCCCGGCTATGTCCTGCGGCGCAAGCGGCTGCCGTGCTTGGGCCGCAGGCGCGCCAGGCGTCGCCGCCAGGCGCGTCACACCATAGCGTTCGCCCTGGAATGGATAGGCCGGCAAATGCAGGCGCTGCGGATGGACCGTCCCATGCAAGCCTACCCAATCGACCGCCAGGCCCTGGCTCCAGGCCAGTCCCAGCTGCTCCCAATCGCCGCCGTCGAACCATGCCTGAACGCGCGCCGCGTCCACCGGCACCGGCGCGGCCTGCCTTTGCTCCTTGAGCGAGGCCCTGAAACAGCCTGGCGGCAAGGCCGCGCCGGAAATAAAGGCTCTCAGGCCGGCGCGCAATTGCTCCGGCGTCGCCGCGCGCAGGGCCAGTCTTTCGTCCATCGGCAGCCGTCCTGCCTGCAAGGTGTACGCGATGCGCTCCAGCGCATCGGAAGGCAGATCGTCCTGTGCCAGCAAGGCCAGCAACTGGCGCGCGCGCGCCAGCAGGCGCTCAGGATCACGCGCCGACAGCAGTACCAGTACCTCGCGCCGGCTTCCGGCGCCGGCCGGCGCCGGGCTGACATGCTCGCGCAGCACCACCGCCGCGTTGGCGCCACCGGCGCCGAACGAAGACACGCTGGCGATCCTTGCGCCGCCCACCGGGACATCCCAGGCCTGCAGGCTGTGCTGCAGGCGGAACGGGGTGCGCGTAAAGTCGATCTCGGGATTGGCCTGCTCGGCATGCAGGGTCGGCGCCAGCATGCGGTGCTTCATCTGCAGCAGCACCTTGGTCACGCCGGCGATGCCCGCCGCGCTCTCGGTATGGCCGATATTCGTCTTGACCGATCCCAGGGCGCAGAACTGGCGTTCCTGCGTATGCCGCTCAAAGGCCAGCGTCAGCCCGCGCACCTCGATCGGATCGCCCAGCGCGGTGCCGGTGCCATGCGCTTCCACATAGCTGACCATGCGCGGCGTCACGCCGGCCCGCTGGTAGGCCTGGGCCAGCACGTCGGCCTGCGCCTGCGGGCTGGGCACCGTATAGCCGTGGGTCTTGCCGCCGGCGTTGAGGGCGCTGCCCAGCAACACGCCGTGAATGTCGTCGCCGTCGGCCAGGGCCTGGCGCAGCGGCTTGAGCAGCATGGCGCCGACGCCTTCGCCGTCCACAAAGCCGTTCGCATGCGCGCCGAAAGCGCGCACCTGCGGGCCGTCGCTCAGCATATTCATGGCCGACAAGCGCTGATAGTGCGCCGGATCCGTGACCAGATTGACGCCGCCGACCAGGGCGCAGTCGATACTGCCTGAACGCAGCGCGTCCAGCGCCAGGTGCAGCGCCGTCAGCGAGGAGGAACAGGCGCTGTCAACCGCCATGCTCGGACCGCGGAAATCGAACAGGTAGGAGATGCGGTTGGCGATCGACCAATGCCTTACGCCGGTCGGATAATTGGCGTTCATCACGCCGACGTACACACCGACCCGCTTGTCGCGGCTGAGCGTTGCCGGCACATGGCCGGCGTCCTCGATGCAGCAATAGGCCTGTTCGACGAAGAGCCGCTCTTGCGGGTCCATATTGTGCGCTTCGGCCATGGCGATCTGGAAGAAGAGCGGGTCGAAGCGGTCGATCTCGTCGATAAAACCGCCGTAGCGGGAACTGATCGGCGCCAGTCCCCCGGCCGCGCCCGGCGCATAGTCGCGCCAGTTCCAGCGCGCGGCGGGGATTTCGCCGATGGCGCTGCGGCCCGAACGCAGCAACTGCCACAATTCGTCCAGCGTGGCGGCGTGCGGATAGCGCCCGGCCAGGCCGATCACGGCAATTTCGCCGTTGTCGGCAACGGCATCGTCCTGGGCCGCCGCGCCGGCCAGCCAGGACGCCGCGCCGTCGGACACGCCGGCGGCCACCGGTGCGGCCGGCGCGGTCTGCGCCGGCGCGCCGGCCGGCTCGCCCAGCAATGCCGCCACCGCCGCCGCATGGCGCGCCAGGAAGTGCCCGGCCAGCGCGTCGAGGGTATTGTGCTCGAACAGCAGCGAGGCCGGCACATCGTCGAACACCGCGCGCAAGCCGCTGGTGATCTGCTGCACCGTGATCGAATCGATGCCATAGCGCTCCAGCGTCTGGTCGCCGGCAATCCGCGCAGGGTCGATCTCCAGGGTTGCGCCGATCAACTGGCGCAGCCAGTTCAGCAGGCTGTCGCGCTGGCCGGCCGTGGCGACGCTTCTGGGCGGCACCACGGCTGCGGCAACGGATGGGGCCTGGGGCGCGGCCGGCGTTTCCACGGCGGCCGGCAGCAAGACAACGCCGTCGCTGAAGGCCGCCACCACCTGCTGGCCGGCCGCATGCGCGGCGGCGGCCGGGAAGGCCACCTGCTGGAAACCGCTCAGTTCCAGCACCGCTTGCCACTGCCGGGGCGCCAGCCCCGGACTTCCCGCCAGGCGGACTTCGTCGTCGTCAAAGCGCCACCAGCCGTCGAGCAGGCCGAAGGTCAGGTGGGTGTAGGCCTGGAAGGTGCTCAGCTCATTGAGCAGCAATAGGCCGCCCTGTTTCAGCAAGGCGTGCGCATGGGCCAGCGTGGTCTGCATCTTGCGGGTCGCGTGCAGGACATTGGCGGCGATCACCACATCGTAGTGTCCCGCCGCCAGGCCCTGGGCCGTGGGGGCTTGCTCCACGTCGAAGATGCGGCACTCCAGCTGCGGCCACGCCGCGCCGAAACTGTTGCGGCCGTGCGCCAGGAATGCCTTCGACAGGTCGGTATAGCAGTATTCCTCGATCTGGGCGGCAAAGGGTTGCAGGCGCGCCAGCAGGGCTGCCGTGGTCGCGCCGGAACCCGCGCCGATTTCCAGGATGCGCAGACGGGCCGCCGGTACGGCCTGGCGGCACTGCTCCAGGTAAGCCAGCAGGGTGTCGCCCAGCACGGCGTTGAAGTGGTCGGCAACGGCGCTGCCTTGGTATACGCCCGCCACCATCGCCATCGATCCGCCGGGGAACATGATGTCGGTCGCCAGCGTGTCGCCGCGCAGAATCGCCGGCAAGGCTTCCAGCGTGGCGTCGACCAGGGCCAGTTGCTCGCCGCTGCCCGCGCCGGCGCTCCAGCGCTGGCGCAGCTCCGGCCAGCGCCGCCCCGTGTCCGCCGTCTGCGCCGGCGGCAGCACGGTGTCCGCGCCCTGCCGGCCCAGGTAGCCTTGCCGCAGCAACAGGCTGACGCTGGCGTCGAACCAGCGCCGGTAGCGGCCGGCGATGCCCAGCCGCGCTGCCAGCGCCGTCTGCGGCACGCCTTCGGCGGGCCAGTCCAGCAGGCGCAGTTGCGCCGCCATGCGTTCGAGCAGGGCCTGTTCCAGCTCCGCCATGCCGGCCGCGTCCCAGTCCAAGCTGCGGGTTGCCGGCGGCGCGCGCCAGCCGCGCACCGGCGCGGCCTGGTCTGCGGCCAGCAGCCAGCCGCGGTAGACCGGCGCCGGCGCATGCGGCCGCAAGGCGTGCACCATGGCCAGCTGCTCGTGCGCGGACGCCAGCAGCAATTCCAGCGCCGCCATCGCCGGCCCGGTCTCGATGGAACCGATTCCCAGTTCCGCCATCCGCTTGCGGTAGGCCGGGGTGGCCACCGCACCGATGCTGCCCCAGTAACCCCAGTTGATCACCTTGACCCGGCACGCCAGCTCGCCGCGCAGCGCCTGGGCGAAAGCGTCGGCGTAGGTGCAGCCGGCGGCGTAATTGCTCTGCCCCGCGTTGCGCGCAAAGGCGTTGAACGAGGAGAAGAACAGCACAAAGTCGAGTCCCCGCTGCTGGCGCGCCAGCGCGGCAAGGCCATGCGCCACCTGCACCTTGGCATGCAGCACACGCGCAAAGCCGGTCTCGTCCAGTTCCGCCAGCGAACTGTCCTGCAGCACCATGGCCGCGTGCACCACCCCGTGCAACGCGCCAAAGCGCGCCGCCACTTCGGCGCCCGCCCGGCACAGAGCCTCGGCATCGGCGGCGTCGACCGGCAGATACAGGGGCGCCCGCCCGAGCTGCGCCAGGCGCGCCAACTGCGCCTGGATCGCGGCATCGGCGGGACGCCGGCCCAGCCACACCACCTGGGCGTCATACTGGCGGATCAGGTATTCGCTGTATGCCACGCCCAGACCACCGGCGCCGCCGATCAGCAAATACACGCCGCCTTGGCGGTATGCGCTTTGGACCACGGCATGCGGCGCCACCGGCAGCAGACCGGCGCGCAGCCACAGGCCCTGGCGATGCGCCAGGGCGTCGCCCGCCGCGCTGGCGGGCAGGCGCAGCATTTCTTCCACCGCGGGCGGCGCTTCCGCCGCCAGGTCGGCCAGACGGACCTGCCAATGCGGATACTCCTTGGCCAGCGCGCCGACCAGCCCGTGAATGGCCGCCTGCGCCGGGTCGGCGCGCTGCGCCGCGCCGCAAGCCACCGCGTTGCGCGTCACGAACAGGCAATCGAGGCGGTGCCGGCCGGCCCCGGCCGCGAGCAGCGCCTTGATCCAATGGAAGCAGGCCATCACGCAGTCGCCCGCCTCTCCTTCCGGCGCAAGCCACAGCAAGGCCCGGGTGGCGGCCAGCGTTCCAGCCAGCGCCGGATCGGCCCAGCCGCCCATTCCTGCCAGGCGCGCCGCGCCGAAGGACCGGCGCAGCTCTTGTTCCGTATAGGGGCCGGCGCCGACGATCAGATCGGGGACGAAACCGTCCGATGGCGGCACAGCCGCGATTTCCCAGCGCGGCGCGAACAGCAGATCGCCCGTGGCGCCCGGCATGCGCGCCGGCTCCGCGCGCGCAGCCAGGACCGGCGCCGCCGGCAACGCGGCCGGCTGGCTGGCGCGCAGGCAGAGATTGCGCGCGCTGGCGCAAGCGGCGCCATGCTGGTCGTACAGATCGATGTCCAGGACCTGCAGTTCCGGCCGCGCGGCGGCCAGTTCGCTCACGCGCAGTACCGCATACATGCTTGGCGTCAGCGGCCCGTGGATGTCGAGCGCGTCGAGCGAGAACGGCATCGTCGCCCCGCCGCCGCCGTTTCCGGCGAATACGCCCAGCGCGGCCTGGAACGCCGCATCAAGCAGGCCGGGGTGCAGAACGAAGCCGGAACCGGCCGCCTGCGGCAAGTCCAGCCGCGCCACGGCCATGCCATCGCCCAGGTGCAGGCGCGCCAGTCCGCGATGGAAGGGACCGTACTCGATCCCCATGCTCTCGAACGTGCGGTAAGCCGTATCGCTGTCGAGCTGCCGCTGGCCGCAAGTCTGCAGCAGCGCGCCAAGGTCGGCCGCCGCCATCGGCGCCGGCGCCGTCAATACGGCCTCGCCGCTGCTGCATGCCTGCCAGCCGCCGGCGTTCTCGGTCTCGATCTGCCACAGCACGCGCTCGGCGCCGCGCTTGTTCAAGGTGACGCGCAGCGTCGTTCCCGCATCGGCGGCGAGCGGCCGCAGCCACGCGATATTCTGCAACTGCAGCGCCGGCGTTGCCTGCGCGCTGGCTTGCTCGATGGCCGCGCGCGCCAGTTCCAGTTGGGCCGCGCCCGACAGCAGCTTGCGGCCGGCCACGCGGTGGTCCGCGAACCAGGCTTCGTCGCCGCTGAAATGCGATATGAAGCAGTGCTGCGCGAACGTGGAGTGGTTGCGCTGCAGGAGGGGATGCAGCCAGGCCCCCGCGCCCGGCGCGGCCATGGCCGGCGCATCGATCCAATAGCGTTCGCGCGCGAACGGATAGGTCGGCGCGCCGATGCGGCGCGCGCGCCGCGCGCCGGGCAGCGACAACCAATCCACCGCCGCGCCATCCAGCCAGGCCGCCAGCGCCGGCGCCAGGCCGGCAAACGCCTGCGGCGCCTGCACGGCGGGCAGCTTGGCCAGCGTGCTGGCATGGCCGGCTTGGCCGGGCCGGGTAAGGTAGTCGTCCAGCTGGGTTTCCAGCTCCTGCAGCGAACGCACCACCAGGGCCAAGCGGCATTCCCAGTGATCGCGTCCGGTCTGCAGGGTGTATGCCAGGTCCGGCAAGGCCGCGGCATCGAAACGTCCCGCCGCCAGCGCCGCCCGCAACTGCCGCGCCGCCTCTTGCAGGCGCGCCGGATCGCGTGCCGTCAGCAAGACCGCAAATTCCCGCTGTTGCGTGGGTTGTTCCGGCGCCGGCCGGCCTTGATACTGCTCCACCACCACGTGGGCGTTGGCGCCGCCCGCGCCGAACGAAGAGATGCCGGCAATGCGCGGGGCCACGCGGCGCTGGCCGCTGGCGTCGGTGTACTCCGGCGCCACCCAGTCCGTCAGCTCCCGCTGCAGGAAGAAGGGACTGTCTTCCCAGGCCAGATGGGGATTGACCGTCGCCGCGTGCAGCGAAGGCGCCAGTTTGCCATGCCGCATCTGCAGCAGCACCTTGGTCAGGGCGCTGATGCCGGCCGCGCTCTCGCAATGGCCGATCATGGACTTGACCGAACCGATGGCGCAGAAACGGCGCTGGTCGGTAAAGTCGCGGAACGCCTTGTTCAGCCCCGCCAGCTCGATCGGATCGCCCAGCGCCGTGCCGGTGCCGTGCGCTTCCACATAACTGACCAGGCGCGGCTCGACGCCCGCGCGGCGGTAAGCGCGCCCAATGACCTCGGCCTGGGCATCCGGATTGGGCACCGTAAAGCCGTTCGCCTTGCCGCCATGGTTGATCGCGACCGCGCGGATCACGCCGTGGATGCGGTCGCCGTCGGCTTCGGCCTGCGCCAGCGGCTTGAGCAGCACCACGCCCACGCCCTCGCCCGGCACATAACCGTCGCCGCCTTCGCCGAAGCTGGCGCAGCGCCCGCTGCTGGAAGCGAAGCGGCCCTGGGCCAAGGCGATGAATTTATTCGGATGCACCGACAGATTGACGCCGCCGGCCAGGGCTATCCGGCAGGCGCCCGAAGCCAGGCTGTCGCACGCCAGGCTAAGCGCCGTCAGCGACGAAGAGCACATGCTGTCGACCGCCATGCTGGGGCCGTGCAGGTCGAAAAAGTGCGATACGCGGTTGGCCACCGAAGCCGCATTGCCGGGCAAGGCCATCTGCCGTCCGGCCAGTGTATGCTGCGCGCCGTACAACTGGTATTCCTCGTACATCACGCCGGCAAAAACGCCGATATTGCGCTCCTTGCCGTGCGGCCGGGCCGCGCCCAGGGCCGCGCGCGGGTAGCCGGCGTCTTCCAGCGCCGCGCTGGCGCACTGCAGGAACAGGCGCTCCTGCGGATCCATGATGCGCGCCTCCTTCGGCGACAGATTGAAAAACAACGGGTCGAATTCATCGTGGCCGTCGATGAAGCCGCCCCACTTGGCGTATGTGTCGAAGCGTTGCGCATCCCAGCGCCCGGCTGGAATCGGCTCGATGCAGTCGAGTCCAGCCGCCAGATTGCTCCAGAACTGTTCCAGGTCGTTGGCCTTGGGATAGCGGCCCGCGATGCCGATGACCGCAATCGGCATCGCGGTGGCGGCGTGGGCGGACGCCGGCGCCGCCGGCTGCGGCGCGGATAGCGGGGCATTGGCGCTTGGCGCGCGGTCCGGCGCCTGGATTTCCTGCCCTGCCAGCGGCGCCGGCCCGCCGAACAGCTGCGCGCAGCGGCCGGCATGGGCCTGCAGGAAGTAGGCGGTCAGCTCGTCCAGCCGCCGGTATTCGAAGAACAGGGTCTTGGGCAAGGGGCCGAACAGCTGTTCGAGCTGGCGCGTCAGGCGCATGACGACAATGGAGTCCACGCCATACTCGTCAAAACCGCTGGTTTCAACGATGTCGTCGGCCGGAATGCCGAACGCGTCGGCAAACGCCGCCTTGAAATACGCCAGGCCGCCAGCCAGCTGCGCCTCATCCGGCGCGGCTGCGGCGCTGTCTTCCGCCGTCCCTGCAAGCGGCGCGGAACCGTGCCGCTGCCAGGCGGCCAAGCGCGCCGCGTCGCCGTGCAGCACCGCCACGCTGGCGGCGCCCGCCCGCAGCGCCGCGTACAGGCAACGCCAGGCGGCGGCCGGCGGCAGCGGCCGCAGACCGGCGGCCGCCATGGCCGCCAGGCTGTCGGGATCGGGTTGCATGCCGGCCGCGTCCCACAGCGGCCAGGCGATCGAGCAAGCCAGGCCGCTGCGCTCGCCGCGCGCCACCAGCGCCTTGCGCAGCGCGGCATGGGCGTCGAGGAAGCCGTTGGCGGCGGCATAATCGGCCTGTCCGGCATTGCCGAACCAGGCCGCCACCGAAGAGAACATCAGCAGGAAATCGAGCCGCATGCCGGCCGTCGCGCGGTCGATGTTCAGCAGGCCGGCCACCTTCGGCCGCAGCACCGCCGCGATGTCGCCATCCTGTTTATTGAGCAGCAAGGCGTCGCGCCGCGTGCCGGCCGCGTGCACCACGCCGCTGAACGGCCCATAGGCCTGGCAATATTCGCCGACCAGGGCCTGTACCGCATCCCCGTCGCTGATATCGAGCTGGCGGTAGTCGACGCTGGCGCCGCGTGCGCGCCATTCGGCCAGACGCTGCGCGCCCTGCGGCGCCGGCGCCGAACGGCCGCTGAGCAGGATGCGGGCGCGCGGCGCATGCGCCAGGATCTCGTCCGCCAGCAGCGCCCCCAACGCGCCCATGCCGCCGGTGATCCAGTAATGGCCGTCGTCGCGCCAGGGCGCCGGCGCCTCATCGGCCGGCAAGGTATGCAGTTCGCGCTGGCGCAGAACCGCATCCGCGTAGCGCAGCGTGTCGGCGCCGCAGCGCGCGGCCGCCTGGACGGCGGCGGCGACGCGTTCGGCGTCGGCGGCCGTTTCCGCGTCGAGTTCAATCACTTGGCCGCGCAAGCGCGGCGTTTCCAGCGCCGCCGTGCGCAGCAGGCCCGCCACGCCGGCCAACGCCTGGCTGGCAGGGTCCTGGTCCAGCACGATCTGCAGCAGGCAGTGTTCGCCCGGCGTGCGCATCACTTCGCGGCCGATGTCGGCCAGGCGCTGCACCAGGGCGGCATACGCTTCGCCGGTCTCGGTCGCGCCGATGGGATAGGCGCTGACCAGGGCGTCCGGCAGGCAGCCGGGCAAGCGTTCGGCGTGGCGCGCCAGCCGGCCCAGCAAGATCACATGTTGCAGGCTGGCCGGCGCGGCGGGCGCGCTGGAAGGCTGGCGCGGCGCCGCCCAGCCGGCTTGCAGCAGCACGGTGGCGGGCGCGGCAGCCGTCTCGGCCAGGACCAGGCCTTGCAGACGCGCGCAGACGCGGCCGTCCTCCCGGCAGATGCGGATGGCGACGCTGAAGCGGTCGCCGGAAGCGTCCTCGCGCTCGATGGCAATCCAGGCCGCGTCGCGGCAGGATGCCAGCACGTCCAGCCGGTCTATCCCGGCAGGCAGGCGCGCGGCGCCGTCGCCGGCCGTGCCGAGCGCCAGCCCGAGCACGCCCTGCAGGGCGGCATCGACGATCCCCGGTGGCATCAGGACGGCGCCATCGTCGGCCGGCATTCCTGGCGCCAGCGCCAGGCGCGCCAGCACATGCGTCGCGCCGTGCTGCAGACTGCCGAGCAGGCGGTGCGAGGGGCCGTAATGCAGCCCCATGGCGTCGAACAGGGCGTAGCATTCGGCGCCCTCGGCCACACGGTCGGGCGCGCAGTGCTGCTGGCGCCATTGCGCAATATCGATCGATTCGTCCGGCATGCCGGCGAAGCTGGCGCGGCCGGAACAGTACAGGCCCGCGGCGCCGGGCAAGGCATCGTCGTTCACGCGGAACACCAGCTCGCCGGCGCCGGCATCCAAGGTCAGCGTCAAAACCAGCGCCGCGCCCTGGCTGCCGTCCAGCGGCCGGTGCCAACGCACATCGCGCAAGCTGGGCGCGGCGCCGGGGGCGGCCTGCAGCAGCGATGACTGGCAGAGCGCGGCGCGCACCAGTTCCAGATACCAGGCGCCCGGCACCACCGCCTGGCCGCCGACCCGGTGGTCGACCAGGAAAGCGGCATGCCGTTCGATACGGCATTCGATCCTTTCCTCCTCGCCAATACGGGTGCGGCGTCCCAGCCAGGGATGCGCGAGCGGCGCCGGCCCGGCCTCCGGCGCGGGAGCGCTGAACCAATGGCGCTCCTGCGCAAAGGGATACAGCGGCAGGCGCTGCCGCGCAGGCCGCTGCGCCCCCCCGTACCACGCCTGCCAATCGACGGCGCCGCCGCCCGCCCAGTATGCGCCCAGCGCATCCAGGTCGCGCGCCTTCAGCGCGGCTGCCACATCCAGCTTGGGCCTGGCCTTCCCCGGTCCGCGCCAGCTGCCCGGCGCCACATCGCCCTGCGCCGCGGCCGCCAGCTGCCGCGCCAGCTGCGCCAGCGAGTCCGCGCGCAATGCCAGCCGCTGCGCCATGGGCGCGCGCGTGGTCTGGCTGGCGTAGGCCAGTTCGGCCAGGCTGGCCTGGTCGCCGCGCGCCAGCGGCAGGTAAGCCTGTATCAGGGCGTCCAGCTGGGCGCCGGTGCGGGCCGACAGCAGCACCAGCTGGGCGCCATCGTCGCGCGCGGGCTGGCGCGGCGGCGCCTGGTACTGTTCCAGCACCAGGTGGGCATTGGTGCCGCTGAAGCCGAAGGAGCTGACGCAGGCCCGGCGCGCCTGCCCGGCCGGCGCCTGCCAAGGACTCAGGGCCGTGTTGACGTACAGCGGCGACGCGGCAAAGTCGAAGTGCTCGTTCGGGTTCTTGAAATGCAGCGAAGGCGGTATCTGCCCATGCCGCATCGACAGCAGGACTTTCTGGACGCTGGCCACGCCGGCCGCCGCCGAGGTGTGGCCCAGATTGGTCTTGACCGATCCGATGGCGCAGTATTGCAGGGCATCGCTGTCGGCGCGGAAGGCGGCGCTCAGCGCTTCCAGCTCCACCGGATCGCCAAGCTTGGTGCCGGTGCCGTGCATCTCGGCATACTGGATGGTGGCCGCATCGATGGCGTGGCGCTGGTAGACGTCGCGCTGCAGCGCCGTTTGCGCCGCGGCGCTGGGCGCGGTAATGCCATTCGTGCGTCCATCCTGGTTGATGCCGGAAGCGGCGATCAGGCCCACGATATTGTCGCCGTCGCGCTCGGCGTCGGCCAGGCGCTTCAGCACCAGCGCGCCGACGCCTTCGCCCGGCACGAAACCGTCCGCCTCGCGGTCGAAGGTGCTGCAGGCGCCGCGCGGCGACAGCATGCCGGCGGCGCACATGCCGATATAGGCGTCCGCGCTCAGATACAGGCTGACCCCGCCCGCCAACGCCAAGTCGATTTCACCGGCGCGCAAGGCCTGGCATGCCAGGTGCACGGCGACCAGCGAGGAGGAACACGCGGTGTCGATGGGGATCGCCGGCCCTTTCAGATTGAGGTGGTAGGCAATGCGCGCCACGCCGATGGAGAAGGGATTGCTGCTGCTGAAGCCCGCGTCGGGCATGGCGCGCGCCATGGCCGCGCCATACTCGCTGCTCATGATGCCCATGTACACGCCGCAGTTCGCGCCATCGAGCATGGCGCTGTGCAGGCCGGCGTCCTCGAAAGCGTGGTAGGCGGTCTGCAGGAAGAGCCGGTGCTGAGGATCGATCAGCGCGGCTTCGGCCGGCGGGATGCGGAAAAACATCGGGTCGAAGGACTCGGCGCCGTCCAGCATGCCAAGCCATTTGCAGTAGACCTTGCCGGGCCGCCCCGGCACCGGATCGAAATAGTGCGAGACATCCCAGCGGCTGGCCGGGATTTCGCGCACGGCGTTCGTGCCGGAGGCCAGCAGATCCCAGTAAGCCGCCATATCGGGGCTGCCCGGATAGCGTCCCGCCATGCCGACGATGGCAATGGCGTCCTGCCGGTTGCGCGGCAGCGGCGCGTCCTGTCGGGCGGCGTCGCGCAGCAGTTGTTTGGCCCTTTCGGGGGAGATTTCACCGGCACTCAGCTGCCGCAATACCGCCTGCAAGTTTTGCACTGACATATCGTTCTCGTTCCATTTACATGAACACGGGCCGCCTCCACGCCGCATGGCGGCTGGGAGGAGCCACGGAAAAGTGCCTTACATTAAAATAGTTTCATTATTTATTATTCAATATTATATTTATTAAAATATTACAAAATTGAAAGAAATGCTAGCCGGGCGTGTTCAGCGCGGCCTCCAGCAGGCGGCTGGCGGCCGCGACGTCCAGCGCCCCATCGCGCACCTGCGCCAGCACGGCGTCCAGCTCACTGTCCGGCTCACTGCCCGGCGCCGCCGGCGTGGCGGGCGCGGCGTCGGCCACCAGCAGGCCCGCGATGAAGGCGCTGAATGTGCGCAGGGTCGGATAGTCGTAGATCTTGGTGGCCGCGATATCCGTGCCGTAGCGCCGGTTGACCGCCTGCAGCCACTCGATGCCGATGATGGAATCCATGCCCAGCTCGCTGAAGGTGGTATCCGGGTCGAGCTCCTCCGGCTGTGCGAACAGGGCATTGGCCAACTCCGCCGCCAACACCACCATCAACGCGGCCTGGTCGGCCGCGGAAGCGCGCGGGGCGGCGGGCGCGGATGCCGCCGCCGGTTGCGGCGGCAGGGACACAGCCGGCGCGTCGGCCATGGCGGGCGCCGCCGCGCTGGCGCCGGCCGGTGCCGCCAACTGCCCGGCCACATACCCGGCAAACGATTCCAGCGTCGGATGGTCGTATACCGACGTGGCGCTGATGGCCAGCTTGAAAGACTCGTTGACCGCCTTGATCCACTCAATTCCGAGGATCGAGTCCATGCCCATTTCAACGAAGGTCTGGCTGCGGTCAATCTCGTCCGGCGCCATGAACAAGGCCTCGGCCAGCAAGGCGCGCAGCTTGTCTTCGATTTGCTCCGCGCCGGGACCGCCGGCAATGGGCGCGGTGACGGCAGCGGCAGCCACTTGCGGCGCCGGGACCGGCTTGGCTGGCGCGGCCTGCACCGGCGCCAGCACAATGCTCTGGTGCGGTTTCGCCCCGCCCGGCGCGCTGGCACTGGCGCTGGCAACGGCCGGTTGCAGTCTTACCTTCAACATCCCGGCCGCCGCCGCGCCGGCCACGGCTGGCGCGGCGGCGACGGCAGGAGCGGCATGCGGCGCCACCGCGGGCGCAGGCATTGGCGGTGCCAGGGCGGGCGTGGCCGCGCCCCCGCCCCCGCCTTGCCTCGCCGCCAAACCGCCCAATTGTTCGATGCTCGGCACCCAGTAGCGCGTCGGCGCAAAGGCGTAGCCCGGCAGCGGCAGCCGCCGCAGCGCGCCCGCGCCCGCGCCCGCGCGCGCGCGCCAGCGCCAGTCCGAGAACGCGCCGGCAACCCAGGCCGCCGCCAATTCCGCGAGACGCCCTTCCCGCCACAAGGTCTCGGCCTGGACGCTGTCCTCGCCTTCCCGCGCTTGCGCGCGGGCCCGCAAGACGCCCTCGGCCTGGCCCGCCAGCACCGCATCGAGGCCGCGCAGCAGCTCATCGATGCTGCGCACGGCCAGGCATAGGCGTTCGTCCATCGCTTCCCGGCCGGTTTGCAGCGTCCAGGCAATCGACGCCAAGGCGTCGTCGCCATACGCTTCGCGCCGCAGCGCCGAGCGCAGGGCCTGCGCCTGGCGCACCAATCCCTCGCTCTTGCGCGCCGACAGCACCACCAGCTCCACCGCGCCCGCCGCCGGATGCAGCGGCAGGGCGCGGTATTCCTCGACAATCACATGCGCGTTGGCGCCGCCCGCGCCGAACGAGGAGACGCCGGCCCGCAGCGGATGCCGCGCCGACGTCCCGTCGCCCAGCGGCACGGCTTCCCAGCGCGCCGCCTCGGTCTGGACCACGAAGGGCGTGGCCGCGAAATCGATATTCGGATTGCGCGGATCGGCGTGCAGCGACGGCGCCAGCCGGCGATGCCGCATCTGCAGCAGCACCTTGGTCAGGCCCGCCACCCCGGCCGCGCTTTCGCAGTGGCCGATATTCGATTTGACCGAGCCGATGGCGCAAAAGCCGCGCTCGCCCGTGTGGACGCGGAACGCCCTGGTCAGGCCGGCGATCTCGATCGGGTCGCCCAGCGCCGTCCCGGTGCCATGCGCTTCGATGTAATTGATGCTGCGCGCATCGACGCCGGCACGCGCCAGCGCCGCGCCGATCACGTCGGCCTGGGCATTTGGATTGGGCACGGTATAGCCATTGCTCCTGCCGCCATGGTTGATGGCGCTGGCCTTGATCACGCCGTAAATGTGATCGCCATCGCGCTCGGCGTCGGCCAATGGCTTCAGCAGCACCGCGCCCACGCCCTCGCCCGGCACGTAACCGTCGCCGCCTTCGCCGAAGCTTTCGCAATGGCCGGTGCTGGAGGCGAAACGCCCCTGCGACAGCATCAGGTACTTGTTCGGGTGCAGCGACAGGTTGACGCCGCCGGCCACCGCCACCTCGCATTCCCCCTGCAGCAGGCTTTGGCAGGCCAGATGGATCGAGGTGAGCGACGATGAGCACATGGTGTCGACCGCCATGCTCGGGCCATGGAAATTGCAGAAATACGATACCCGGTTGGCGATCGCGGCGGGATTGCCGGTCAAGGCCACCGGATAGCCTTCCAGGGTCCGCTCCCGGCCGTAGAACTGGTATTCCTCGTACATCACGCCGACGTAGACGCCAACCGCCCGGCTGGCGCTGACGCTGTCGCGGGTGTAGCCGGCATCCTCCAGCGTGTGATACACGCATTCGAGGAAGAGCCGCTCCTGCGGATCCATGATCTGCGCCTCGCGCGGCGAAATATTGAAGAAGGCGGCGTCGAAGCGGTCCACGTCGTCGAGGAACCCGCCGGCTTTGCAGTAGGTCTTGCCCACCACGCCCTTTTCAGGGTGGAAGCTCTGGCTGAAGTCCCAGCGCGAGGCGGGAATGTCGCTGACGCAGTCGCGGCCGGCCAGCAGATTGGTCCAGAACTCGGCCAGGTCCGCCGCCTTCGGATAGCGGCCCGCCACACCGACAATGGCCACATCGGTGGCGCCATGCCGGCGCTTCGCGGGCGCAAGTCCGTCTTCAGTTCCGGTTTGAGCGGGTATCGCCGGTCCCGCAGCCGATGCCGCAAGCGGCGCCGCCATTACCACGGGAACGGAGGCCGTTGCCGGCTGCTCGGCGCGTGCCTCGGCCGCCACGGCGGCTGGCTGCACCACCGGCGTATTCGGGCTTTCCTGCGCCGGCGCGGCGGCGCGCAAGCGGCGCGCGAGCACGTCGGCATGTTCGCGCACGAAGTGGCCGGACAGCTGGCGCAGCGTCGTATATTCGAAGAACAGGGTTTTGGACAGCGGACCGAAGATTGTTTCCAGCTGCGCCGTCATCTGCATCACGAGCACCGAGTCGATGCCATAACTGTCCATCTCGGCATCGGCTTTCAGGCGCTCCAGCGGCAGCTTGAGCGCATTGCTGACCAGCTCCATCAGCAGCGCCAGTGCCAGGCCAGCCAGCGCTTCGCCGGCCGGCGCGGCAGCTGGTCCCGGCGGCTGCGCCGCGGTCTGCGGCGGCAGCGGCAAGGCTGGCGCCGGCGGCACGGCCGACGGCGTCCAAGGCAGGCGTTGCGCCAATACGGCCACCGACTGGCCCGGATCGGACAGCAATTGCGCCAGGTTCGGCGCCTGCGGCATCAACGCGGCCAGGCGCTGGCGCAGTTGTTCCAGCAGCAGCGCGTCCACGCCCAGTTCCGTCAATGGCGCTTGGCAGTCGATCTCTTTCGCCGGTACGCTTAGCAGTTCGCCCAGCAGACCGGATAACTGGGTTTCCGCTGCGCTGGCCTGGCTGGCTTCGCCCAGCAGCGCCGCTTTCAGGCGCGCCAGGTCGCCGCTCAGCAGCATTACCTGCTCCAGGCCCTCGGTCAGCGCCGCGTGGAACAGTTGCAGGCCGTCCGCGCTCCGCAGCGCCTCCATGCCGGCGCCGCGCCGCAGCATTGCGCGCGTGCCGGCGTCGACCTGCATGCCGCCTTCCTGCCACAGCGGCCAGTTGATGCTGAGCGTACGTCCCGGGCGCTCGCCGGCGTCGGCCAGCACATTGCGGTAGCGCGCATAGCCATCCATGAAGCCATTGGCGGCGGCGTAATCGGCCTGGCCGGGATTGCCGGTCTGGCCCGCCACCGACGAGAACAGCACCATCCAGCGCAAGCCGGCCTGGCGCGTGGCCAGGTCGAGATTGACCAGGCCATCAACCTTGGCGGCCAGCACTTGCCGGTAGTCTTCCGCCGTCTTGTATTGCAGGAAGCTGTCGCGCATCACGCCGGCGGCGTGCAGTACGCCGTCCAGGCGGCCATGGCGCCGCAGCGCATCGGCCACCAGCGCATCCAGCGCCGGCCGGTCGCTGCAATCGGCCTGGTGGTATTCGACGCTCGCGCCCGCGCCGCGCCAGGCCTCGATATCGGCCAGCAGCTCGCGGGATGCGGCGGAACGGCCCAGTAGCAGCAAGCGGCTGCGCGGGGCATGGGCCACGATATCGCGGGCGAACAGGCGCGCCAGCCCGCCGCCGGCGCCGGTGAGCAGGTACACCTCGCCGTCGCGCCAGAGCGCTGGCGCCGCAGCGCGCGGCAGCCATTCGCGCCAGCCGCCCAGCAGGCGGCGTCCGCCGTCGTGGCGTACCAGGCTGTCCTGCGGCCGCACGGCATTCTCCCGCAGCAGTGCCGGCAGGCGCGCGCCATCCCCCATGTCGGGCACCAAGATGAGCTGGCAGCGCAATGCCGGCTGCTCCATCATCAGCGTGCGGCACCAACCGGCCAGGCCGGCCAGCGGCGCTTGCGCCGCGCTGTCGTGCAGCACCACCTGGATCAGGGTGCGCGGCACCGGCGACTGGCGCAACAGCGGCGCGGCATAGGCCTGCAGAGCGGCCAAGGCCTGCGCGTAGCGCTGCTCGATGCCGCCGGCATCGGGCGCCGCCAGCACGTCGATGTCCGGCCCCAGGTCCAGCGCCTGCGGCTGACACAGCAGCACCGCATGGCGCTGCCGCTGCCATGGCGCTGCGGCGTCCGCCGCCGCTTCGCGCCAGGCAGGCACCAGGCGCAGCAGGCCGGCGGCGGGCATGGCCGGCGCCGGCTTGGCCACCTTCAGCGGCCGCGCGATGTAACCGCGCAAGGCCAGCCATACGGCGCCCTGCTCGTCGCAGATGTCGATATCGATGGGCGCGCCGGGCGCGGCGCGCCGCACGACGCAGCGCGGCTGGGCCGGACGCGTTCCCTGGATGCGGAAGGAGGACAGCGCGAACGGCAGCAACGGCGCGCCGGCGCCGGTGCCGGCGGCCAGGCCGAGCGTGGCCTGCAGCGCGCCATCGAGCAGGCCCGGATGCAGCGCGTCAGGCCAGCCATCGTCCGGCGGCAGCAGATCGGCCACCACGGTCTGGGCGCCGAATTCGAGCCGGCCGAGCGTGCGGAAGGCCGGGCCGTATTCCAGGCCGCAGGCGTCGAACAAGGCATAGCATTCTTCGGCCGAAAGCGCGCCGCTGCAATCGCGGCGCGCCGCCGCCGGCGCCGATACCGCGGGCAGCGGCGCCCCGTCCCACACCAGCCGGCCGCTGGCATGCAGCACCCGGTCGGTCTCCGGGCCGCTGTGGATCTCGAAGCCGCAGCCGGCCGCGTCGGCCTGCGCCAGCGTCAGGTGCAATTCCAGCAGCGGCGCCTGCCAGCGCGCCGGCTGCAGCCAGCTCATGCCGGCAATATGCCAGGCGGCCAGGCCCGGCCGCAATTGGGCGCAGGCGCCGGCCAGCAGCGCCAGATAGGCCGTCGCCGGCAATACCGGCTGCGCCAGGATGCGGTGGTCGCGCAGGAAGACTTCGCTGCCGTCGAAATGCGAAGTAAACCGGACGCCGTCCAGCGTGGAGGTATTGGCGTGCAACAGCGGGTGCAGGCGGCCCGGCGCGGGCGTGGGCGCCGCCGCCGGCAGCCGCTGGCGGTCGCGCAGGAAGGGATAGGTCGGCAGGCTGATGCGCCGCGGCGGCGCTTCGCCATGCAGCAAGCTCCAGTCGATGTCCACGCCGCCGAGCCAGAGGCTGGCCAGCGGCGCCAGCTTGCCGTTGGCGACCCAGGCCGAAATGGCCAGCTTGAGTTCGGTTTCGCCGGACAGCATGCCCAGGCCCGCCTGGCGCTGCTGGCAATCGCCGAAACAGGCCGCCTGCGTGGCGCCGTCGCGCCAGCCATCGCGCTCGTCCAGCAGGCCGTCCAACTGCGCTTCCAGGTCGGCCAGCGAGCTGGCCACCAGGGCCAGCCGCGCGCTCATCGCTTCGCGTCCGGTCTGCAGGGTGTAGGCCAGGTCGGCCAGGCTGCCGTCGACCCGGCCCTGCCGCAGGGCGCGCCGCAACTGCGCGGCGCGCGCGGCCAGCCTTTCCTCGCTGCGGGCCGACAGCGGCACCAGCTGGAGCGGGGCGTGGGCGGCCGGCGCCGGCCGCGGCGGCGCCTCCTCCACCACGACGAAGGCGTTGGCGCCGCCGGCGCCGAAGGACGATACGGTCGCGATGCGGCCGCCCGCCGCCGGACGGGGCCAGGCGGCGCCGGCGCGCTGCAGGACGAACGGGGTGGCCGCCAGCCGCAGGCGCGGATTGATCTCGCCGGCATGCAGGGTCGGCACGCGCTCGCCGTGGCGCAATTGCAGCAAGACCTTGGTCAGGCCGGCGATGCCGGCGGCGGCTTCCAGGTGGCCGATATTCGATTTGACCGATCCCAGTCCGCAATAGCCCAGCTGATCCGTGTCCTCCTGGAAGGCCTGCGTCAGGCCGCTGACTTCGATCGGGTCGCCCAAGTCGGTGCCGGTGCCGTGCGCCTCGACATAGCCGACGGCGCTGGCCGGGACGCCGGCCTGGTCCAGGGCCTGGCGGATCAGGGCGCGCTGGGCGGCCGGATTCGGCACGGTGAAGCCATTCACCTTGCCGCCATGGTTGACGGCGGCGGCGCGCAGCACGCCATGGATATTGTCATTGTCGGCCAACGCCGCCGACAGCGGCTTGAGCAGCACCGCGCCCACCCCTTCGCCCGGCACGAAACCGTCGGCGCCCGCGCCGAAGCTCTTGCAGCGGCCGTCGGCGGCCAGCATCTGCATGCCGCACAGCTCCAGATACTGCGCGGGATGCAGATAGAGGTTGACGCCGCCGGCGATGGCCAGCCGGCAGGCGCCCGACCAGATGCTTTCACAGGCCTGGTGCAGCGCCGTCAGCGAGGACGAGCACATGGTGTCGACCGGCACGCTGGGGCCTTGCAGGTCGAAGAGATAGGACACCCGGTTGGCCACGGCGCTGAACGAGGTTTGCGGATTGTAGCCCTGCTTGAGCGGCCAGACCGCGGGGCCGTGCAGCGCGTAGCCGGTCTTGGTCACGCCGGCGAACACGCCCACCCGCTTCTGGTAGCGCGCGGCCAGCATGGCGCGGGTGTAGCCGGCATCCTCCAGCGCCGCCCAGCAAGTTTCGACGAACAGGCGCGCCTGCGGGTCGAGATTGATGGCTTCCAGCGGCGACATATTGAAGAACAGCGAGTCGAAGCAATCCCAGTCGTCCAGGAAGCCGCCCCATTTGGAATAGCTGCGCCCTTCGCGCAAGGCCTTGGCGCGGTCGGCTTCGAAAAAGTCCCGCAAGGGCCAGCGGTCGGTCGGAATGGTCGAAATACTATCGCGGCCGGCGGCCAGATTGTCCCAGAACGCGTCCAGGTCGGGCGCGCCCGGGTAGCGGCCGCTCAGGCCGATGATGGCGATCGGTTCGCGCGCCATCGGCGCGGCGGCGGCGCTGGAAATGGCGGCGGCAAGCGGTGCCGCGCCGGCGGCGGGCACCGCGGCAATAACTGCTTCAGGAATAGGAGGCATATCGGTTTCGCAATGGGTCCAGGCGGCGCATTGGCGCGCGTGCGCCGTGGCCAGGTAGGTGGCCAGCGCGCCCAGGGTCTGGTGCTCGAAAAACAGGGTTTGCGACAGCTCGCCGAAAATCTCGCCGAGCGCCTGGTTGAGCTGCATGATCAGGGTGGAGTCGATGCCGTAGGTTTCCAGCGGCTCGTCCAGTTCCAGCCGGGCCGGCGGGAAGCCGGTCTTCTCGGCAAACAAGTGCTGCAACGCGCTCGCCGTGGCCGCCAGCAGCTTGGCCGGCAGCGGCGCGGCGGCCGGGGCGGCCGGGGCCGGCGCGCCGGCCGGGGCCGAAGGCCGCGCCAGGATCAGGCGGCGCAAAGTGGCGGCCTCGCCGGCGGCCACCAGCACCTGCGGCTCGTCCAGCGCCAGGCACGCGAACAGCGTGCGCATGCCATCGGCCAGGGACAGCGGCGCCATGCCGCCCAGCCGGCGCATGGCGGCAATGGTGGCGCGGTCGACCTGCATGCCGCCGTCCTGCCACAAAGGCCAGTTGATCGAGCAGGTGCGGCCCGCCCCTGCCCGCCGCGCGCGGTAATGGGCAAAGCCATCCATGAAACCGTTGGCGGCCGCATAGTCGGCCTGGCCGATATTGCCCATGGCGCCCGCGCCCGAGGAAAAGGCGAGCAGGAAATCCAGCGTCAGGGCGGCGCTGGCGCGGTCGAGATTGACGAGGCCGGCCACTTTGGGCGGCAGTACCTGGTCCAGGTCGGCGGCCGGCTTGCGCACGATAAAGCTGTCGCGCACCACGCCGGCGCAATGGACCACGCCGTGCAGGCCGCCCCAGGCGCCGAGGCAGTCGGCCACCATGGTTTGGCAATCCGCCGCCGAGGCGACGTCCAACTGGCGGTATTCGGCCTGCGCGCCCAGGGCGCGCAAGTCCGCCAGGCAGTCCTGCTGGCGCGCGCCGAGCGGCGAACGGCCCGCCAGCAGCAGGCGCGGCCGCTCGGCCCGGGCCGCAATGGCGCGCGCCACCGCCATGCCCAGCGCGCCGCCGCCGCCGGTGATCAGGAACACGCCGTCGGCGCGCAACGCCTGCCCGGCGGGCGCCGCCAGCTCCTCCCACTGCAAGACCGAGCGCACGCCGTCCTGGTAGCGCACCATGGTCTCGCCGGGGGCGCGGCGGTTCTCTTCGAGCAGCGCGTTCAGCGCCGCGGCTTCGGGCCAGCGGTCCAGACCCAGCCACTGCACGACCAGGCCGGGCTGCTCCTGCGCCGCGGTCTTCAGCAGCGCGGCCAGGCCGGACAGGGTGCGCGCGTCGCCCTGCCACGGCGTCACCAGCTGCAGCAGCGTGCGACCGGCGCCAAGGCGGGAGAATTCATCCTGGACCAGGGCCAGCAGCCGGCCCACATAGGCGCGGTAGCGCGCCTCGACGCCGGCGCCGGCTTCCGCCTCGCCGTCCAGCGCAAGCCAGGCGCGCTGCGGCTGCGCTTGCGCCGCCAGCACGGCGGCCAGCGCTTCCGGCACGCCGCAGCCGGCCACGACGTGGCGCGCATAGGCTGGCGCCACGCCGCTGGCGGCGCCGGCCACCCAGCGCGGCGCGAACAGCAGTACCGTGTCGCCGGCTGCCGCCGCCACTGGCTCGGCTGGGGCGACTGGCACGGCTGGCGCCAGGGCCGGGAGCGCAACGGCCGCTGCCGGCGCGCGCGCCGCCCCCGGCGGCACGCCCGGCACCCAGTACGATTCCTCGGCAAACGGATACTGCGGCAGGCTCAGACGGCGCGGCGGCCGCCCCTCGTACAGCGCGCTCCAGTCGATGGCGGCGCCGGCGCACCAGAGCGCGGCCAGCTCGGCGCCCGCCGCCGGCCATGCGGCCAGTGCCGCCTCCACGCGCGCCGCGTCCGGCGCCGGCTCCTGCGCCTGGCCATGCACCGACAGCGTCAGCCGGCCCAGCGCGGCCTCGGGCGGATTGATGCCGTCGGCCAGTTGCTCCAAGATATGTAGCGCCGCGGCCGCGTCTTGCGCCACAAAGGCACAGCGCTGCGCCATCGCCTCGCGGCCGGCTTGCAGGGTATAGGCGACCCCGGCCAGATCAACCGCGCCGTCCGGCCCGCGCAAATGCCGCGCCAGCTGCGCCGCCTGGCGCCGCAATCCGGCCGGGTCCTTGGCCGACACCACCAACAGCAGCGGACCCTGGCGTCGCGCTTCCGGCGCCGGCGCCGGCGCTTCCTCGACCACCAGGTGCGCGTTGGCGCCGCCCGCGCCGAAGCTGCTGATGCCGGCGCGCCGCGGCACGGCGGCGCCGTCCACCAGCGGCGCCGGCCAGGCCGCCGCCGCGCGCTGTACCCGGAAGGGGCTATGCTCGAAGTCGATCGCCGGATTCGGGCCGCCGCCATGCGAGACATTGGCCACCAGGGTGCGGTGCCGCATCTGCAGCAGCACCTTGGTCAGCTGGGCGATGCCGGCGGCCGCCTCGGCATGGCCGATATTGGTTTTCACCGAGGACAGGCTGCAGTAGCCGGTATCGGCCGTCTCGGCGCCAAAGGCCTCCACCAAGCCGGCCACTTCCACCGGGTCGCCCAGGGCCGTGCCGGTGCCGTGCGCCTCGACGCAGCTGATGCTGCGCGCCGCCACGCCGGCCTGGCGCAGCGCGCGCCGGATCGTGTCGGCCTGGGCCGCCGGGCTGGGAACTGAATAGCCGTTGCTGCGGCCGCCATGCGCGATGGCGCCGCCACGGATCAGGCCGTGGATATGGTCGCCGTCGCGCAGCGCCGCGGCCAGCGGCTTGAGCAGCACCGCGCCCACCGCCTCGCCCGGCACATAGCCGCTGCCGCCGGCATCGAAGGCGCGGCAGCGGCCGTCCTCGGCCAGGAAGCGGCCCAGCGAGAGCGAGACGTATTTGCTGGGATGCAGCGTCAGGTTGACGCCGCCCGCCAGCGCCATGCCGCACTGGCCGCTGCGGATGCTGTCGCAGGCCATCTGCACGGCGTACAGCGAGGACGAGCAGGCGGTGTCGACGGTGACGCTGGGGCCGCTGGCATTGAGCACATAGGAAACCCGGTTGGCGATCGAGAAGACCTGGCTCGAGGCCGGATAATGGTCGGCGCCGCCGTGGTGGGCGGCATCGCTCATGATGAGCTGGTAATTATTGAAGGTGGTGCCGACAAACACGCCCAGGCCGGCCGGGCCGCTGGCCTGGCGCAGCGCGGCGCGGGTGTAGCCGGCCTCCTCCATGCAATGCCAGGCCGTCTGCAGGAACAACCGTTCGTGCGGGTCCATCAGCGCCGCTTCGCGCGGCGTGATATTGAAGAACAGCGGATCGAAGCGGTCCACGCCGGACAGGAAGCCACCCCACTGGCTGTAGCTCTTGCCGCCGGCGGCCGCGCGGGCCGGGTCGGCTTCGTAGAACCCGGCCAGCGGCCAGCGGCCGGGCGGAATGGTTTCGATGCTGTCGCGGCCGTCGAGCAGGTTGCGCCACAACTGTTCCAGACTGTCGGCCTGCGGATAGCGCCCGGCCAATCCCACCACGGCGATCAGCTCGTGGCCGGAGACGGCCGGAACAGCGGCCTGCGCCGCCGGTGCCGGAGCCGGCGATGCCGGGGCAGGCGGGGCGGACCCAGGCGCCTCGGCAGCGGCCGCGCGCGTGGCGGCCAGCCGCTGCGCCAGCTCGCCCACGGTGGCACAGCGGAACAGCAGCGTGGCGTCGCTATTGCCGGCAAAAGCGGCCATGCGCTGATTCAGCGCGGTGTTCATCAGCGAGTCGAGGCCGATGTCCTCGATGGCCATGTCGGCGCCGAATTGCCGGACCGGCATGGCCGTGACCTCGCTCAGGGCCGCGATCAGCAGCGTCAGCATATCCTCGCCCGGCGCGGCGCCGGCCGCGGCGGCCACGGCCGGGACCGGGACCGGGACCGGGACCATCATAGCGGCCGGGGCTGCGGTGCGCGCCAGCGCCGGCGCCATGGCGGCGCCATCGATCCAATGGCGCTCGCGCGCGAAGGGGTAGGTCGGCAGGCTGATGCGCCATGGCAGGTCGTCCTCGTGGTACAGCTGCGCCCAGTCGGCGCGGCCGCCCGCCACCCAGTGCGCGGCCAGCCATTGCAGACGCTCGTCCGGCACCGTTGGCGGCGCGTCCGGCGCCTCCCGCGGCCGGCGCGGCGCGCGCCCGGTGTGCACGCCCGGCATGCTGCGTCCGCCCTGGATGAAATGATCGAGCTGGCGCAGCAGCGTGGCCTGATCCGGCGCCACGAAGGCGGCGCGCTGCGCCAAGGCCTTGCGGCCCACTTGCAAGGTGTAGGCCAGATCGCGCAGCGGCCAGGCCGGTGCGGCCAGCTCGCGCGCCAGCGCCGCCAGTGACGGCAATGCGGCCGGCAACTCGATGCCGAAGCGTTGCCGCGCCTGTTGCGCGAAGCGCTCGCGCTGGAAGGCATCCATGCCCAGTTCGCTCAGCTCGGCCTGCGGATCGATCTGTTCGGCCGCCACCTGCAATAGCTCGGCCAGCAAGGCGGCCAGTTGCCCCGCCGCCGCTGGCTGCGGCGCGCCGGCCAGGGCCGCGCGCAAGCCGCGCGCATAGCGCTGCAGCGCCTCCTCGTCGGCCGCCGACAGCACAACCAGCGCCGCCTGGGCCGGCGCGGCCGGACGCGGCGCGGCCACGAATTCCTCCAGGATCAGGTGCGCGTTGGTGCCCGAGGCGCCGAAGGCGCTGACCGCGGCCCGGCGCGGCGCCCCGTCCGGCTGCGGCCATTCGACGGTATTGCGCTGCAGGACGAAGGGCGTCTCGTCCAGCGCCAGAAGCGGATTGACCGGCTCGGCGTGCAGCGAAGGCACCAGGGTGCGGTGGTGCAGCTGCAGCGCGGCCTTGGTCAGGCCGCTGATGCCGGCGGCGCCTTCGGCATGGCCGATATTCGATTTGATGGAACCGATGGCGCAGTACTGGCGGCGCCCGGTGTGGGCGCGGTAGGCGCGCGTCAAGCCCTCGATTTCGATCGGGTCGCCCAGCGCCGTGCCGGTGCCGTGCGCCTCGACGCAGCCGATGCTGGCGGCATCGATGGCGGCCTGGCGCAGGCTGCGGCCGATCAATTCGGCGTGCGCGGCCGGGCTGGGCACCGTGATGCCGCTGACCGTGCCCACATGGTTGCTGCTGCTGGCCTTGATGACGGCATACACATGGTCATGGTCGGCCAGGGCCTGGGCCAGCGGCTTGAGCACCACGGCGCCCACGCCCTCGGCCGAGACATAGCCGTCGCCGCCGGCGCCGAAGCTGTTGCAGCGGCCGTCCGAGGCGTGCATATCGAGCAAGGTGCAGGAAATGTACTTGCCCGGGTGCAGCGACAGGTTGACGCCGCCGGCGATGGCCACGGCGCATTCGCCGGCGGCCAGGCTTTGCAGCGCCAGGTGCACCGCCACCAGGGACGAGGAACAAGCCGTGTCGAGCGCCACGCTGGGGCCGTGGAAATTGCCGACAAACGAGACCCGGTTGGCGATCGGCGCGTAATTGGTGGCCAGCGGCGTGCCGCCGGGCGCTTGCGCCGCGCTCTGCAGCAGCGCGTAGTCCTTCTGCATGACGCCGACAAACACCCCCACCGCCGCGGCCGGCGCCAGGGTGTCGGGCGTGTAGCCGGCGTCCTCCACCGCGCTCCACGCCGTTTCCAGGAAGAGCCGTTCCTGCGGGTCCATCACCTGCGCTTCGCGCGCGGTGATGCGGAAAAAGCGCGCATCGAAGCAGTCGGGGTCCTCGAGGAACCCCCCCCAGCGCGACATGGGCCGGCCTGAAGGCGAACGCACATGGCTATAGTCCTGCCAGGACCAGCGCGTGGCCGGCACCTCGGTCACGCTGTTGATGCCAGCCTTGAGATTGGCCCAGAGCTGGTCCAGGTTGGCGGCGCCCGGGTAGCGGCCGGCCATGCCGACGATGGCGATGTCGGCCGGCGCGGCGGCGGCCGGCGCGCGTGGGACGGGGCCGTCCGCCGCCTGTGGCGCCGCCGAGCGCAGCGCCGCGCCGTGCTCGCGGTCCAGCCAGCCGGCCAGCGCGCGCACGTTGACGTATTCGAACAACAGGGTCGGCGGCAGCGCCGCGCCCAGCGCCTGGCCCAGGCGCTGGCTCAGGTCCATCAGCTGGACCGATACCAGGCCAAGCTGGTAAAAGCCGGCTTCGACGTCGATCTCGGCGGCTTCCTGACCCAGCAGATTCGCCAGCAAGGCCAGCACCAGCTGTTCGGCCTCGCCGACGGCCGCGCCACCGGCGCTGTCCCCGGCGGCGGCCGGCGCGGCGCCCTGCTGGCGCAGCAGTTTGCAGCGTACCTCGTCCAGCGCGGCGACCTGGACGCCGGCGGCGTCGAAAAAGCCGATGCTGAGTGAAGCCAGCTCCCCGCGCCGCTGCACCGAGCCGGCCAGCACGCTGGCCTGGCAGGCGTGCTGCAGCAGCGCGCTGGCCTGGAAGGCGCCATAGCCGACCGGCAGGTACAGCTGCGGCGCCGCGCCGAAGACGCGCTCGAACAGCACCGCCGCGCCGACGCCGGCGCCGTCGAGCAGGGCCGGGTGGAACATGTATTGCGCCTGCTCCTCCGGGTTGCCGTCCTCTGGGCGCAAGCGCAGCAGCAGGCCCGCGTCCGTGCTGTGCAGGCTGCCGCTGGCGCGCAGCGCGGCGCCATGCACCAGGCCCAGCGCGCGGTAGCGCGCATAGCTGGCGGCCAGCTCCTCGCCGCCGCCCGGCTCCACGGCCGGCAAGACGGCGCTGAAAGCGGGCGCCGGGGCCAAGTCCAGCGCCGCCTCGGCGTAGCGCTGGCCGTTGTCGCGGCCATCCAGGCTCAATTGCCAGCCGGCCGCGCCGGGACGCCATTGCACCCGTAGCCAAAGCCCTTCGGCCAGGCCCGGCAACGGCGCGAAAATCGTCAGATCGCGCAAGCGGTATTGGCGGAAATCCAGGTCGTGGTCGCGCGCCAGCTGGAAGATCAGGTCGATATAGGCCAGCCCCGGCAGGCAGGGCTGGCCCTGCACCACATGCTGGCTCAGCAGCGGGTGCGCCGCGTCGAAGAAAATCTCGTCTTCCATCACTGCTTTCTTGAGCATCATGTTCATGCGTTTTCCAGGCTTTCTTGAGAGGAGTAGCGTTTCCAGACATTGCCGCCCGGCCGGGCCGGCGGCGCGGCTGGACGGCCTTGCCGCGGCGGCGGCAACGGCGCGCGCCGCGCCGGCGCGTCCGCGCGCCAGGCCTGCAAAATGGCGTGGACATTGGTGCCGCCATCGGCGAAGCAATTGAGGGCCGCGGCCGGCAAGGCGCCGTCCAGCGCGGCGGCGGCGCGGTGGAAGAAGAACGGCGAATCGGCCAACGCGAAATGCGGCAGCGGCACCTGGCCCGACAGGAAAGGCACGCCCTGGCGGTGGTGCAGCATCAGCACCACCTTGATCAGGGCGGCGATGCCTTCGGCGCACAGCGGATGGCCGATATTCGGCTTGACCGAGCCGAGGCTGCAGCGCCGGGCCGCGCCGCCATACACGGCGCTGATCGCCTTCAGTTCCAGCAGGTCCGTCATCGCCGTTCCCGAGCCGTTGGCCTCGATATGGCCGATGTCGGCCGCGTCCAGGCCGCTGCGCCGCAGGGTTTGTTCGAGCAGCCGCTTGTGGGCGGCCAGATTGGGGCTGGCCGGCCCGGCCGTGCGGCCATCGTTATTGACCGCCACCGCCTTCAGCACCGCGTAGATGCGGTCGCCGTCGGCCTCGGCCGCCGCCAGCGGCTTGAGCAGCACCATGCCGCCGCCCTCGCCCAGCACCACGCCCTGGGCGCGGCCGTCGAAGATGTGGAACTCGCCTTGCGGCGCCAGCAGGCCGCGCTGCGCGAACAGGCGGTGGCCGGCGTCCGATTGCAGCAGGCTGACGCCGCCCACCATGGCCGCCTCGATCTCGCCGTCGCGCAGCGCCTGCGCCGCCAGCTTCAGCGCCACCAGCGCCGACGAGCAGGCGGTATCGACCACCAGGCTCGGGCCTTGCCAGTCGAAATGCTGGGACAGATTGGCCGCCAGGTAGTTCGGCCCGGCGGCGACGATGGGATTGCGCGCCCGTTCGATCAGCTCGGCCGACGGCCGGTGCTGGCTGCGCGCGCCGAGGAAGACGCCGAGCGCCCGGCCTTTGAGTTCCGGCGGCGTGTAGCCGGCGTGGCAGACCGCCTGCAGCCCCAGTTCGAGCAGCAGCAGCGCCTGCGGGTCCATGGCGGCCGCGTCGTCGGCGTCGATGCCGAAAGCGGCCGCATCGCCGCCGGCCGGGGTCTCCAGCACGCCCGCGTGGAAGCCGCTGCGGTAGCCCCAGCGCGCTTCGGGCACCGGCACGATGCCGCTGCGGCCTTCGCGCAACAGGCGCCAATAGGCGTCGCTGTCGGGCGCGCCGGGCAAGCGGCAGGACAGGCCGATGATGGCGATGTCGCCGCCGCCGGCCGGCGCCGCGCCGGATGCGGGGGATGCCGCGGCCGGCGCCGCAAGGGGCGGCGCCGGGGCCGGGGCCGGCGCCGGCGCGGCGGTCGCCAGCACTTTTTGCACCAGGCCCGGGCGTTCGCGCATGAGCCAGCCGGCCAGGCTGTCCAGCGTGGCGTATTCGAACAGCAGCGACGGCTCCAGCGGCTGCTCGGCCAGTTGGTTAAGCGGGCGCATGATGCGGGTCAGCATGATGGAATCGACGCCGTAGTCCTGGAAACCGAGCTGGGCTTCGATGGCTTGCGGCGCCAGTTTGAGTTCGCGCGCGAACAGGTTCTGCAGCCAGGCCAGCAGTGCCGCGGCCGCCTCCCCGCCGGCCGGCGCGACAGTGGCCTGGACGGGCGCGCCGCTGGCGGCAGGCGCCGCCGCAGGCCGGGGCGCGGGCTTTTCCAGCAGCGCGCGCTCGGGCTGCCAGCGCGCCGGGTCGACCGCCGCCGGCAGGACGAGCGGCCCGGCGCGCCAGGCCAGAATCCGGTCCAGGCAGTCCAGGCCCTGCGCATCGCTCAGCGTCAGCAGTCCGCTGTCCTGGTAAGCCTGGCTGCGCACCGCGCCCATGCCCGACTCGGCCCAGCTCGGCCACTGGATGCTGACGCAGTGCGCCGGGCCGGCGTATTCCTGGGCGTAGCCGTCCAGGTAGGCGTTGGCCATGGCGTAGTCGATCTGGCCCGCGCCCAGCGCCGGCAGGGCCGCCGCGACCGAGGAGAACAGCAGCAGATGGCGCAAGGCGCCGTGGTCGAGCACGGCGGCCAGATGGTCCAGCCCTTCCTGCTTGGGTTCGAACACGGCCTGCATGGCGGCGGCGGACTTGTCCAGCAGCGCCGGCACGCTCCAGTCGCTGACCCCGGCGGCATGCAGCAGGCCGCTGACCGGGCCCAGCACGGCGGCCACGCGCGCCTGCTCGGCGCGCAGCGCGGCCGGATCGTTCAGCGCCACGGCCGAAAATGCGAGCTGCACGCCCAGCGCCTCGAGCTCGGCGATGCCTTCGGCCGTGGCGGCCGGCCACTGCGCGCGCGCCGGCAGCGCCGTCCTGCTCGACAGCAGCATCTTGCGCACGCCGTAGCGGCGCGCCAGGTGGCGCGCGCACAGCAGGCCCAGGCCGCGCGTGCCGCCGCTGATCCACCAGACGTCGGCCGGACCCGGCAAGACCGCGTCCGCCGCGCCGGCCGGCGCCGGCCAGGACGCCAACTGGGGCACGCTGCGCGCGCCGTCGCGGTAGCGGCAGCGCGCGGCGCGCTCGTCCGCGGCGCATTCAGCCGCCAGCAGCGGCGCCAGCGCCGCCGCCGGCAGCCCGGCGCCGAGATCGACATAGCGCGCGCGCAGGCGCGGATACTCGCTTTGCAGGGTGCCGTACAGCCCGGCATGCAGGGCGTCGGCGCGCGGCCGGCCGAATCCCAGGCCCAGCAGCATGGCGCCGCCGTCCGCGGGCAGCCGGCCCAGCAGGTTTTGCAACTGGGCCAGCCACTGGGCGCGGGCCAGCCGCGGTTCGGCGTGTGCCGTCAGGTCGATGATGGTGGCGCGCGCCGGCCCGTCCTGGCCGGGGGCCGTGGCGTCCAGCGCGCGCAGCTCGGCCTGCGGCCACAGCGCCGCCAGCGCTTCGGCCAGGGCGCGGTTGGCGGCGCAGGCGGCCACGTACAGCAGCACGGCCGGCGGCATGGCGGCCGCGGCGGCCAGGGGCGCCGGCCGCCATTGCCATTGCCACAGCTGCGGCGCGGCCGGCGCCAGCGTCGGTTGGCCCGGCAACCAGTAGCGGCTGCGGGCGAAGGGATAAGTCGGCGCCGCCACGGTACGGCGGCCGCCGCCCTGCTGCCACTGCAGCCAGTCGCAGTCGGCGCCCGCCACCCAGGCCTGGGCCAGCGCCGTCCAGCGGCCGGCCGCGAAATCGGCCGCCAGCGCGGCGGCATCGCCCTGTGGCGCCTCCGTTTCGGCGCGGCCGGTCAGCAGCGCGGGATGCGGCAGGCCCTGCGCGGCGGCCAGCAGGGCTGCGCGCAGCGGCGCGGCGCCGCTGGCCACCACGGCCAGCCGGTGGCGCAGCGCGGCGCGCCCGACCTGCAGCGTGTAAGCCAGGTCGGCCAGGCACAGGCCGGGATCGGCTTCCAGCTGGCGCGCCAGCGCGGCGGCCTGCGCGCGCAGCGCGCTCTGGCTTTGGGCCGACAGCACGACCAGGCCGGCGCCGCCGCCGGCGCGCGGCGCGGCGCCGCTGTCTTCCTGCAGCACCAGGTGGGCATTGGTGCCGCTCAGGCCAAAGGAACTGAGCGCGGCGCGGCGCGGCGCCGTCCAGGGCGTCAGCTCGGTGGCCACGCGGAAAGGCGATTGGCTGAAATCGAAATGCGCGTTGGGCCGCCGGAAATGCAGGCTGGGCGGGATGTGGCCATGGCGCAGCGCCAACAGCAGCTTATGCAGGCCGGCCACGCCGGCGGCGGCCGAGGTGTGGCCGATATTCGATTTGACGGAACCGATCAGGCAGCTCTGGCGCGCCGCGCCGGCCGCGCCGTATACCTGGGCGATGGCATTCAGTTCGACCGGATCGCCGAGCCGGGTGCCGGTGCCGTGCAGCTCGCAGTAGCCGATGCTGGCCGCATCGATGCCATGCCGCTGGTAGACCGTGCGCAGCAGCGCGGCCTGGCTGGCGCCGCTGGGCGCGGTGATGCCGTTGGTGCGGCCGTCCTGGTTGATGCCGCTGGCCAGGATGGTGCCCAGCACGCGGTCGCCGTCGCGGCGCGCGTCGGCCAGGCGCTTGAGCACGACCGCGCCCACGCCCTCGCCCGGCACAAAGCCGTTGGCGCTGTCGTCGAAGGCCTTGCAGCGCCCGTCCGGCGAGAGCATGCCGGCGCCGCACATGGCCAGATACGCTTCGCGGCTCAGGTAGAGCGTGACGCCGCCCGCCAGCGCCATGTCGATCTCGCCGCTGCGCAGGGCCTGGCAGGCCAGGTGCACCGCCACCAGCGAAGAGGAACACGCGGTGTCGATGGCGATGGCCGGCCCCTTCAGGTTCAGCAGGTAGGCGATGCGCGAGGCGGCGATCGACAGCGCGTTGCCGGTGGCGTTGGCGACCGGCGCCCCGCTCTGCATCAGCAGGCTGCTGTACTCGCTGCTCATGATGCCCAGGTAGACGCCGCAATTGCGCCCCGCCAGGCGCTGCGGCCCGTAGCCGGCGTCCTCGAAGCTGCGGTAGGCCTCCTGCAGGAACAGGCGGTGCTGCGGGTCCATGTACTCGGCCTCGGCGGGCGAAATCTGGAAGAAGGCGGCGTCGAAGCAATCGGCGTCGTCCAGCACGCCCAGCGCCCGGCTGTAGATGCTATCCGGCCGCTGGCCGCTGGGGTCGAAACTGGCCAGGCTGTCCCAGCGCTCGGGCGGGATGGTGCCCACCGAGTCGCGCGCGGCCGCCAGATTGCGCCAGAAGCTGTCGAGGTCGGGCGCTTCGGGATAGCGGCCGGAAGCGCCGACGATGGCAATGGCGTCCGGCTCGGCCGGCGCCGGGCGCGGCTGCGGGTCCGGGTCCGGGTCCGGGTCCGGGCGCGCGCCGGCGGCGGCCGCGCGTAGGCCTTGCAGCGCGGCGTCGCGCGCGATGCGGCCGTCGCGCAGCGCGGCCAGGATGGATTGGCTGTCGTTCATGGCGCTCTCCCTAACGGCCGAAGGCGGTGGCGATGCGGTCGGCGACCGCCTGCTGGTGGAAGGTATGTTCGTGCATGGCGATTTCCTCGCTGATGCATTGCGGCAGGCGCTCGCGCAGCGCGCGCGTCATGTGCCGCTTCAGCAGCACCAGGGCGGCGCGCGGTTTTTGCGCCAGCCCGGCGGCGATCTCCAGCGCGCGCGGCAGCACCTCGGCCCGCGGCAGCACCTGGCAGGCCACGCCGCGCCGTTCCAGCTCGGCGCCGCGGAAATTGGCCGCCGTCATCAGCATCTCGTGCGCCAGGCTCTCGCCCAGGCGGTAAGGCACCACGGCGGTCGCCCCCATGCCCGGCGTGAAGCCGTATTTCATGAAATTGGTGGTGTAGATGCTTTCCCGGCTCAGCAGCACGATATCGCTGTACAGCCCCATCACGAAGCCGCCGCCGATGCCGTGGCCCTGCATCGCAGCCACCACCGGAATCGGGCAGTCCAGCGCCAGGCTGTACATATTGACGTCGGCGAAAGTCATCTTGCCCTCGTGGATGGCGAGCAGGCCCTGCTGCGTGCCGCCCGAGGCGAAATAGGTGTCGTAGCCGGTCAGCACCACGGCCTTGTAGTCGGGGCGCGCCGCGATGCGCGCGTAGACCTCGATCAGGCCGCCGACCAGGGCGTGCGAAAAGGTATTTTTCTCGCTCCGGTCCTGCATCGTGATCTGCACCACGCCGCCGCCATGCTCGGTCAATTGGACTGCCTCTGTCATGCCATGCTCCATAATGGTCTCGCTCATTGGTTCGGCCGCTCCCAGCGCAGGCGGCCATGGCTCACGTATTGCTCGATCGCCGCCAGGTTGTCCGGGTCGGCGAACACTTCGCGGTTGGTCGCCAGCGCCAGGGGGCGGGCCGCCTCGATCCCGGCCGGCAACTCGGCCAGGTAGCGCTTGTAGCGCACGATAGCGGCCGCCGGCAGGCAGCGCAGGCGGCTCAGGTGCTTGCTCAACAAGACCTCGCAGCGCTCGTCGAGCGCATCGACCAGGCCCCATTGCAGGGCCTGCGGCGCATCGAAGGCGCGCGTCATCAGCGTCATGTACTGCGCCCGCTGCCAGCCGACGCGCCGCGCCAGGAAGGGCATGACGCAGGCCGGCAGCAGGCCAAACAGCATTTCCGACAGGCTGAATTCGGCGCGCGGCCCGGCCAGCACGATATTGCAGGCGGCGACGAAACCGATGCCGCCGGCATTGGCGCGCCCTTCCACCAGCGCGACCGAGACGAAGGGGCCGTAGGCGAGCCGGGTCCACAAGGCGTACAAGGCCTCGGGCGCCTGTTCGCGCGCGTCGGTGGCGCCCTGCACGGCGGCGAAATCGGCGCCGTTGCAGAAGGTGCCGGCATGGCCGCGCAGCACCACCACGGTGCAGCCGGCGTCGAGGCCATCGAGCGCGGCCAGGCATTCGCTGACCAGGGTGGCGTTGATGGTGTTGCCGGCCGCCTCGCGCGCGAACTGGATCAGGCACACCGGCCCCTGGCGGCTGACTGCGATGCTCGAATAGCGCGTCATGACCAGCTGTACTCGCGGTGGAATTCGCGGATGGCGCTCAGCGTCAGCAAGCCCTTGCCGGCGATGGCGGCGCGCGCCCCGCCCAGCAGCGCCGGGTCGATGGTGACGTTGCGGGTGCCGAAGCGCACCATGCCGCTGCCCATCAGCAGGGCGTCGTATTCGGCCAGCGAGAGCTGGTAGCGCTGGTCGAGCCGGCGCCCGATTTCCATGCGCCCCAGGCGGGCCTGGCCCTCGGCCGTCACCACGCCGCTGTAGAACTCCGAGCAGCAGCCGGAACCGTAGGAAAACAGGCCGACGCGCCGCGGGCTGGAAAAATCGCCATGGTCGATGGTGCTGGCCAGCGCCAGGAACACGGTGGCGCCCATGATATTGGCCACCCGCTGGCAGTAATTCAGGCCGGGCTGCATGCGCTGGGCGAAATCGGCCTCCGCGTCCGACGGGCGGGCCTGCAGCAGCTTGCGCATCATGGTGCGGTGGGCGCCCTTGACCATGCCGCCGAACGGCGTATGGAAGGCCAGGTACTGGAAGGTGTTGCCGAAGTTGCTGTCCAGCACACGGCGCGCATATTCGCGGTAGGCGTTTTCGCAGCAATCGAGATAGGACATCAGCGACAGGTCGGAATCGCCGGCCTCGCTGTCCGGGATCGGACGGCAGGTGTCCATCACCTCGTAGCCGTAATAGCCATTGGCGCCGACGTCCACCTGGAAGATGTGCGGCTGGTCGCTCACCAGCATGGCCACGGCGCCGGCGCCGGCGCTCGGCTCGGCGAAGGACCAGTCCTCGCTGATCGCCTCCCCGCCCTCCACCACCATGAAGCGCGAGATGTCGGTGGCCACCACCAGCGCCTTGGCGCCCGGCGAGGCCTGCGACAGGATGAAGCTGACCGCCATCTGGAAGCCGGCCGTGCCTGAATAGCAGGCTTGCTTGATCTCGAACAGGCGGCAATTGCGGCCCAGCCCCAGGTGATGGTGGATATAGGTGCTGAGCGACTTGCCGAAGTCGATGCCCGATTCGGTGCAGGTGATCAGCAGCTCAATGCGGTCGCGCTCGGCCTCCGACAGCGCGCGCACCAGCGGCAAGGCGGCGTTCACGCCGAAGGTCACCGGATCCTCATACGGCAGCGCCACCGCCTTTTCGCGCATGAGCAGATTGGCAAAGCGCGTCGTATCGAGCTTGCGGTGCTCGGCCAGGGCCGCCACGTCGAGCGCGGCGCTGCCGCCGAACACATTCATCGATTCAATACCCACGGACATCATAGAGCTACTCCATTCTTAATTGAACTGCGAAGGATGCTGGAAACACATGGCGATATTGATGCCGCCAAAGCCCATGCTCAGCTTGAGCGCCTTGCCGATGCGGGCCGGACTGCCCTGCGCCGGCACCCAGCGCGCGCCGCCGATGGGCTGTTCCAGGTTGGCGCAAGGGTGCAGGCGCTGCGCGCGCATCTGCAAGGCCAGGGCCACGGTTTCCACGGCGCCGGCGGCGGTCAGGCCATGGCCGGCCAGCGATTTGGTGGTGTTGATCCAGGCGTCGCCCAGGCCGCTGGCGCGCAGGGCCGCCAGCTCGGTTTCGTCGCCCAGCGGCGAACCGCTGCCATGCGGGTTGACGTAGTCGATCTCGGCGGCGCGCCAGCCGGCGTGCGCCAGGGCCTGGCCGACGGCCCGCATTTCGCCCTGCTGCGAGGGATGGGGCTGGCGGCTGGCGTCGCTGACCGCGCTCCAGCCGTTGATGGCCATATAGGCGGACGCGCCGCGCCGCCGCGCCGAGTCCACCGATTCCACCACCAGCGCGGCGCAGGCTTCGCCATAGATGAAGCCATCGCGCGCCGTGTCGAACGGGCGGCAGGCGCGCTGCGGCTGGTCGGCATACTGGGCCGAGCCCATCGCGCCCAGCGAGCGGAAGGCCTGGCATTCCAGGTGCGACAGATCGCTCAGGCCGCCGACCGCGATGCAGGCGTCGAGCTCGCCGCTGACCACCGCGCGCGCGGCTTCGACCACGGCCAGCAGGCCGCTGGCCGAGGCCGCGCCGGCGGTCCAGACCGGGCCCTGCACGCCCAGATGCTCGGCGCACCAGGCCGCGATATCGCTGTCGCAGTAGCTGGCGGCGTAGTGCGGCGGCGTATACCACGGCTGCTCGCGCACCGGGTCGAGCGCCAGCAAGGCGGCGCGCTGCTGCAGATTGGAACCGCCCAGCACCAGGCCGATCCGTTGCGGGTCCAGCGCGGCCAGGCCGGCATCGGTCCAGGCCTCGTCGGCGGTGGCCAGCGCCGCATGGGTCGACAGCGACAGCTTGCGGTAAGGCTGGCCGCGCCCATTGCGCAACTCCGGCAAGGCGGCGATTTCGGCCCCGAGGAAGGCCGATTCGGCGCTCTGGCGGCCGGGCCGCCGCATCACGCCGAAATTGCTGCGCCCTTGCCACAGCGCGTCGGCAAAGGCCGCGCGCCCCACGCCGATCGCCGACACCACGCCGATGCCGCTGATCAGGGCCTTATGCATGGGCCAGCTTTTCATGCATCAGGGCGGCCAGCTCGCCCATATTGGCCGCGCGCGCCAGGTCGATCAACGCGCAGCGCAGGGAGATGGCGCTCATCGTCATCATGATGATGTCGGCCCGGTCCATCGAATTGGCCCCCAGGGCCTTCAGGCTGTCGGCCGGGACGAACTCATGCGCTTCGAGTTCGGGGATGACTTCCCGCGTGTGCTGCACGAGCAGTTCGAAAATCTGGCCTGGATTGTGTGGCATGGTAATGATCCTTTTTAATTTTTGATGCAAAGTACTTGGTTAAACAGAACTTTCCGGCTGCGGCGCCGCGCCATCGGCCTGGGCCAGCCGGCGCCATCGGGCGTCGGCCTCGGCCACGTCGATGGCGCCCTGCTCCACCGCGCGCAGCAGGCTGTCGAGATCCGCCGGTTCGGCCGCCGCCGGCGCCAGCAGCGCGCCGACGTGGCTGGCCAGCGCGACGATGCTGGGATGGTCGTACACCGCCGTGGCCGGCAGGCTGAGGCCGAAATGCCGGTTCACTTCACGCATCCATTCGACGCCGACAATCGAGTCCAGGCCCAGATCCACCAGGGCCGTATGCGGCTTGATCTCCTCCTGCGGCAGATACAGCGCCTCGGCCAGGCTGGCGGTCAGGAAGGTGCGCACGGCCGCCTGGCTTGGCGCGGCGTCGGTAGGCCGCGCCATTGCCGCCGTGGCGGCAGCGGTGGCCGCGACCGGGGCGGCCAGCGCTGCCGGGGCGGGCGCCGCGCCCGCCGCCGCCGTCTGCAGGCGCACCGGCGGCGGCGTCAAGGCGGCGGGCGCGGTGGCGGCCGGTGTGGCGCCCGGCTCCGGCAGGCGGATGGCCGGCCGCGCGGCGGGCTGCGCCGCGGCCGGAGGCGCCGCCGCGCCCAGCCGCGCCGCCACGAAAGCGGCCATGGCGCGGATGGTCGGATGGTCATAGATCAGCGCGGCCTGCAGGTCCAGCGCATACCGCTTGTTGATCGTGCCCACCCATTCGACGCCGACGATGGAGTCCATGCCCATATCGACCAGCGGCAGGTCGAGTTTGACGTCCTGCTCGTCCATGCAGAGCGCGGCCGCGAAGGACTGGCGCAGCGCGGCGCGCACCTGCGCCGCGTCCGGCGCCGCAGCCGTTGCCGGCACGGCGGCGGGCGCAGGCCTGGGCGGCGATACCGCTGCCGGCATGGCGGCAGCAAGCGGCCCGGATGCCGCCGCCGGTAGGGACGCCGGCACGGGCGCGGGCAGCGCGGCAGCGGCAGGCGCCGCTGCCGCGCCGTGGCGGCCGACGATGGCCGGCACGCCCCAATGGCGGTCGCGGCGGAAGGGATAGGTCGGCAGGCTGAGCCGGCCGGGCGCGCCGGCCGGGTGCAGCAGCGTCCAGTTGAGCGCCAGGCCGCGCGTCCACAAATGGCCCAGGCGGTCGAGACGGCCGGCTTGCAGCCAGCCGGCGACCAGTTGGTCGAACAATTCGTCGCGGCCCAGCATGGCCAGGGTCTCGTCCGGGCCGTCCACCTCATGGCGGAATTCCTTGCCGGCGGCGGGCTGGCCGGCGCTGCAGCGTTCCAGCGCCGCCGCCAGCTGCGCCGGCGAGGCCACCACCACGGCGTAGCGGTGCGCCAGGGCTTCGCGCCCGGTCTGCAAGGTGTAGGCCAGGCTGGCCAGGTCCGGGGCGGACGCCTCGGCGCGCAGCCAGCCAAGCAGGCGGCCCGCCTGTTCGGCCAATTGCGCCGCCGTGCGCGCCGACAGCACGATCAGTTGTGGCGCGCCCGCCGGCGCGGCTTGCACCGCCGGCGCCACATATTCCTGCACGATCAGGTGCGCGTTCGAGCCGCCCGCGCCGAAGGAGGAAATGGCGCAGTTGCGCGCGCGCTGCGTGCCGCTGGCCGCGTCGACGGGACGCGGCCAGGCGCTGAGTTCACGCTGCACGTAAAACGGCGAGGCCGCGAAATCGATGTTCGGATTCAGCTGCGCCGAATGCAGCGACGGTGCCAGCGCGTTGTGGCGCAGCTGCATCAGCACCTTGCTCAGCGCCGCCATGCCAGCCGCGCTTTCGCAATGGCCGATATTCGATTTGACCGAGCCGATGGGACAGAACTGGCGCTCCTGCGTAGCGGCCGCGAACACCTTGCTCAAGCCGCTGATCTCGATCGGATCGCCGAGCGAGGTTCCGGTCCCGTGCGCCTCGATATAGTCCAAGGCGCGCGGCGCGAGCGCGGCCTGTTCCAGCGCCAGCCCGATGACGTCGGCCTGGGCCACCGGGTTGGGCACCGAGAAGCCATTGGTCTTGCCGCCGTGGTTCAGCGCCGATCCCTTGATCACGCCGTAAATATGGTCGCCGTCGGCCAGCGCGTGCGCCAGCGGCTTGAGCACCACCGCACCCACGCCCTCGCCCGGCACGTAGCCGTCGCCGCCGGCGCCGAAGCTTTCGCAACGGCCCTTGGTGGAGGCGAACTTGCCCAGCGAGAGCAGCAGGTATTTGTTGGGATGGATCGACAGGTTCACCCCGCCCGCCAGCGCCACGCTGCATTCGCCCAGGCGCAGGCTCTGGCAGGCAAGGTGGATGGCGCTCAGCGACGACGAGCACATGGTGTCGACCGCCATGCTTGGCCCCTGGAAATTGCAGAAGTACGAGACGCGGTTGGCGATCGACGAAGGGCTGCTGGGCAAGGCCGTCACCTGGCCCAGGGCCGTCGCCTGGGCGCCGTACAACTGGTATTCCTGGTACATCACGCCCACGTAGACGCCGACGCGGCCTGGGCGGCCCCGGGCGGCGCCGCCCAGGCTATGGCGCGTATAGCCCGCGTCCTCGATGGCGGCATGCGCCGTTTCCAGGAAGACGCGCTCCTGCGGGTCGAGGATGGCCGCTTCGCGCGGTGAAATATTGAAGAAGCCGGCATCGAAGCAGTCCACGCCGTCCAGGAAGCCGCCCCACTTGGTATAGCAGGTGCCGGCATGGCCGGGATCGGGATGGAAATAGGCGGCATGGTCCCAGCGCTCGGCGGGCACCTCGCGAATGCTGTCGACGCCGTCGCGCAGGTTGCGCCAGAACGCGTCCACCGTCTCGGCGCCGGGATAGCGCCCGGCCAGGCCGACGATGGCGATGTCGGCCACGGCCAAGGCCGGCACTGGCGCCGGTATCGGCTGCGCCGTCGTGGCCGACACGGCGGCCAACGCCGGCGCCAGCGCGATGGCGGGCGGCGTGGCCTGGACTGGCATGGCTGCCGCCGACGTCCGGCCCAGCAGCGTTTCGAGCGCGCCGCGGTGGGCCTCGACGAAGTAACTTGCCAGGGCGCGCAGCGTCTGGTATTCGAAGAACAGGGTCTTCGACAGCGCGCCGAAGACCTGTTCCAGCCGCTCGTTGAGCTTGACGACAATGATGGAATCGATGCCGTAGTTTTCCAGCGGCGCCTGGGCGTCGATGCGCGCGGCCGGGGTTTGCAGCACGTCCGACAGCAGGGCCTTGAAATAGTCCTCCGCCGCCTCCTGCAACTGCGGGCCGTGGGCGGCGGGCGGTGGGTACGCGACAGCTTGCATGGTCATCTTTCCGGCCGTTTCGGCCTGTTCGTTGGGCTGCAGCGGGGCCGGCGCGGCGGCCGCTTCCAGCGCCCGCTGCAGCAGATCGGCTTTCCCGTACAGCAACAGCAAGGACGGGTGCGGCGTCGCCAGCGCCGCATACAGCGCGGCAAACGCGCCCTGGCTTGGCAGCGGCTTCATCCCCAACTGCCTTTCGATGCGCCGCAGGCTGGCGGCGTCGGGCCGCATGCCGCCTTCTGCCCACAAGGGCCAGCCGAGCGACAAGCTGCGCCCATGACGCCGGCCGCGCAGGCGCCATTCCTCGCGTTCGGCGGCGAAGGCGTCCAGGAAGGCGTTGGCGGCGCAATAATCCGCCTGGCCCTCATTGCCCAGGAAGGCGCCGGCCGAGGAGAACAGCAGGAAGAGGTCGAGCGGCATGGCGGCGGTGGCGGCGTCCAGGTGCAGCGTGCCGTCGACCTTGGGCGCCAGCACGCGCGCCACCTCGGCCTCGCTCTTGTTCAGGATGAAGCTGTCGCCGAGCGCGCCGGCGCAATGCAGCACGCCATGCAGGCCGCCATGGCGCGCCGCCACCCCGGCCAGCGCGGCGCCGACCTGGGCTCCGTCCTCCAGGGCCAGGCGCACGTAATCGGTGCGCGCGCCGGCTTGCGCCAGGCTGTCGAGCAGGGCGCGCGGTCCCTGCGCGGCGCGTCCTGCCAGCACCAGCGTGGCGCCGCGCGCCAGGCGCGCGATTTCATGCGCCAGCAAGGCGGCAATGCGGCCGCCCGCGCCGGTGATCAGATACACGCCGTCGGCGCGCCAGGGGGCCGGGGCGGCGGCCCATGGCGCCAGCTTCGCCAGCGCGCGGCGTTCGGCCACGCCGCCGCGCCAGCGCAGCTGCAGCGCATCCGGCTGCGCGGCCGCCTGCTCCAGCATGGCCGGCAAGGCGGCGTCGGCGCCGTCCTCCAACAGCAGCAACTGCGCGCGCAGGGCGGGATACTCCAGCATCGCGCTCTTGAGCACGGCGGCCAGGGCCGCTTGCGCCCATTGCGCTTCGCCCGCTTCCACGCAGAGTTGAAGCAGCTGCGCGCCGGCGCGGCGCTGGCCAATCAGTTGCTTGAGCCAAGCCACCAGCGCCAGGGTGTTCTGGTGCAGGCGCGCCGCCACGCCGGCGCCGCCGGCCGGCCACAGCGTGCATCCCAGGTCCGCCCTGCCCTGCAAGGCCGTTTCCAGACGCTGCGCGCGCGCCGCCGTCATTCCGGCCAGGATCACGTGGCGGTGGACGGCCAGCGGCGCCGGCTGCGGCGCCACGGCCAGCGGCGCCCAGCGCGCTTGCGCCACCAGCAGCGTGGCTTCGTCCTCCAGGACCGGAGCATCGGGCGCCGCCGGCAGCACGGCCAGCTGGCGCGCCGCCAGTTGGCGCACGGCGGCGCACAGGCGTCCTTCATCGTCGTACAGATCGATGTCGATCTTGCGGAAGGCGCCGGCGGCGGCCGGTATGGGGCCGAAGCGGATATGCGCCCACATGCGCGGGGCGCAGGCGCGATGGACATGCAAGGCTTCCAGGGCGAACGGCACGGCCGCCTGCTGCGCAGCGCTGCCGTCATGGATCGCGATGGTGGCCTGGAAGGCCGAATCGAGCATGCCGGGATCGAGCATGCAGCCGGGATCGAGGACCGGCAGCTCCAGTTGCGCCAGCAGTTCATCGCCATCGCCCCACACCTGGCGCACGCCGCGATGGGCCGCGCCGTAGCGCAGGCCCAACTGCGCATAGCGCCGGTAGCAGGACTGCGCGTCGAGCCGCGGCGTCTGGCAGCGTGCGCGCAAATGCGCCAGATCCAGCGCCGCCGCCGCCGCTGCCGGCGCGGCGACGGCGATCTGGCCTTGGCAATACGGCGCCCCATCGGCCAGCGCGCTGACCGTGAACGCCAGCGCGCCGTCGACCAGGCGCTTGAAAGCGAGCTTCACGTCCACGCTGGCCTGCGTCACGGCCAATGGCCGCAGCCAGACCACATTGCGCAGGCTGACCTCCTGGCCTGTGGCGGCAACGGCGCGGCTGGCCGCCTCGCGCACCATTTCCAGGTAGGCGGCGCCCGGCAGCACGCGCTGCCCATGCAGGACGTGGTCGCGCAGGAATGGCTCGCTGCCGTCGAAACGGCTGCGGAACGCCGTTTGCTGCACGGTGGAGATGTTTTCATGCAGCAGGGGGTGCAGGCGCGCGGCGGCCAGGGCGCGGCGCGGTGGCGGATAGTCGACATTTTCGAACGGATAGCCGGGCAGGCTGATACGCTGGCCGGCCGCCGGCAATGTCTGCCAGTCGCTCAGGCGGCCGCTTTCCCATTCCCAGGCGGTCCAGGCCAGGCTGCCCTGCTCGGCGTCTTCCGGCGCGGCGCGCGCGGCCAGGCCGCCGCCGGCCAGGGCGGCCAGCTGCGCCGCCAGGTCGGCGTGGGAATGCGCCACCAGGGCCACCCGCCGCGCCATCGCCACCCGTCCGCGCTGCAAGGTGGCGGCGATATCGGCCAGCGCCGCGCCCTGTCCCGCCGGCGTCGCCAGCCAGCTTTCCAGCTGGCTCACCTGGGCCAGTAGGCGCTGCGCCGACTTGGCCGACAGCGGCACGATATGGCTGGCCGCGCCAAGCGGCGCCGGCACCGCAGCGCGGCGCCGCTGCTCCAGCAGCGCATGGCCGTTGGTGCCGCCCACACCGAAGGCGCTGACGGCCGCGCGTACCGGGCCGCCGGCGCCGGCGATCGGCGTCAGCCGCTCGGCGATGTAGAACGGCGAACCGGCCAGCTCCAGCGCCGGATTGGCCTGGCGGAAGTGCAGCGTCGGCGGCAGGCTGCCGTGGTACAGGCTCAACGCCACCTTGGCCAGCCCGGCCAGTCCGGCCGCCGTGTCCAGATGGCCGAGGTTCGACTTCACCGAGCCCAGGCCGCAATAGTTCTGGCCCGCGCCGAGCCGCTGGTAGGCCGCCGTCAGCGCCGCCACTTCGATCGGGTCGCCGATGCGGGTGCCCGTGCCATGCGCCTCGACGTACACCACCGAGTTCGGGTCGGTCGCGGTGGAACGCAGCAAGCCCTCGATCACCGCGCTCTGGCCGCCGACGCTGGGCGCGTAATAGCCGGCCTTGTCGGCGCCGTCGTTGTTCAGGGCCACGCCGCGGATGGCGGCGTAGATGTGGTCATCGTCGGCGATGGCGTCGGCCAGCCGTTTCACCAGCAGCACCACCACGCCCTCGCCCGGCACCATGCCGTCGGCGTCCTGGTCGAAGGCCTTCAGCTTGCCGTCGCTGGAAAAATTCAGGCCGCGCTGGTGCACGTAGCCGACCCGCTCCTGCGCATACAGGGTGGCGGCGGCCACCAGCGCATGGCGCGCCTCGCCGCTGCGGATGCTGTGCCAGGCGGCGTACAGCGCGGACAGCGACGAAGAGCAGTTGCTGTGCACATACAGGCTGGGACCGGTCAATCCCAGCTTGTGCGAGATCATGGTCGGGATACTGCCGCCCTGGGACAGGATCCAGCGCACGTAATCGCCCTCGTCGTCCAGGGCCGCATGCTCGCCGCCGTGCGCGGCCGCGGCCAGCGCCCCGTGTTCGCTGTGGCTGGCCGACACGAACACCGCCGCGTCGCGCAGCGCCGCCGGCACGTAGCCGGCGTCCTCCACCGCCAGCCAGGCATGCTGCAGCAGGCGCCGGAACTGCGGGTCCATCAGGCGCGCGTCGCGCGCGGAGATGCCGAAGAATTCGGCGTCGAAACTGTGCTTGTGCGCGACCGGGGCGCGTACGCCGACCATGCGCTCATGCTGCAGCAGGGGCGCCGGCAAGCCCAGGGCCGCCAGCTGCTCGCGCTCCAGGCGTTCCACGCTTTCCACCCCGGCGGCCAGATTGGACCAGAAGGCGGCGGCGCTGTCGGCGCCCGGCACTTGCAGCGACATGCCGATGATGGCCAGCCCATCGGCCTCCGGCGCCGGGCGCGCCGCCTGCTGCGCCGGCCCGGCGGCGGCAACGCCGGCCTGGGCGCGCTGCTGCGCCACGTACTGGGCGATGTCGCGCACGCAGGCATACTGGAACAGGCGGGTCACGGAAAACGGCAGGCCCATGCCTTCGCTGATGGCCGCCGCCAGCTCCACCGCGACCAGCGAATCGCCGCCGACATCGAAGAAACCATGTTCGGCGCCGATGCCGTCCAGCTTCAGGACGCGGCGCCAGATCGCCAGCACCTCCGCTTCGATGCCGTCGGCCACCGGCGCCGGCGCCTCCAGCGCCACCGGCAAAGCCATCAGCGCCTTGCGGTCGGCCTTGCCGTTGCTGTTGAGCGGTATCGCGGCCAGGTCCACATACAGGGAGGGCACCGCGTAGGCCGGCAACGCCGCCAGCAGCCAGGCGCGCAGCCGCGCCGGTTCCACCGCGCGGCGCGGCACGATATACGCCACCAGGCGCCGCAGTTTCCCCTGCTGGTTGACGACCACCAGCGCGTCTTCCACGTCGGCATGCGCCTTCAGCCGGTTTTCCACCTCCTCCAGCTCGATGCGGTAGCCGCGCAGCTTGACCTGGTAGTCGTTGCGGCCGACAAAGGCGATCTGGCCGTCGGGCAGCCAGCGCGCGATATCGCCGGTGCGATACAGCTTGCCGGCGCCGGCGAAGGGGTCGTCCACGAAACGGCCCGCGCTCAGCTCCGGCTGGCCCAGGTAGCCGGCCGTGACGCCGGCGCCGGCGATGCACAGCTCCCCATCCAGGCCGGGCGGCACCAGGCGCATGCGCTCGTCGACGATATACACCTGGGTATTGGCCAGCGGACGGCCGAGCGTGATCGGCAAGCCGGCGCCGATCGGCGCCATGGTGGACCAGACGGTGGTCTCGGTGGGACCGTACATATTCCATGCCACGCTGCCGCTGTCGATCAATTGCTGGCGCACGCGCTCGGTCAGCGCCTCGGCGCCGCACAGGATCATGGTGCCTTGCGGATTGCGCCAGCCGGCCTCGAACAGCATGGCGCAGGTGGTGGGCGTGGCCTGCATCAGGTGCGGCTGGTGCCTTTCCAGCGCCGCCATCAGGCGCTGCGGATCGCGCGCGGCTTGCGCTTCGGCCAGGATGCAGTGGCCGCCCGTCAGCAGCGGCAGGAACAGTTCTGGTATCGACATGTCGAAGGCAAACGTGGCCAGGGCCAGCATGCGCTGGCCCGCCGCCATGCCGGGCTGGCGCGCCATGGACGCCAGCAGGTTGACCAGGGCGCGCTGCGGTACCATCACCCCTTTCGGCTTGCCGGTGGTGCCCGAGGTGTAAATCACATAAGCCAGAGCATGCGGCGCCACGGCCGGTGCCGGCGCCGGCCGGTCCAGGCCCAGATCGGCGATGTCGAGCAGTTGCGCCGAGGCGCCGGCGGCGGCGCGCAAGGCCGGCAGCGAAGCCGCATCCGCCAGGAAGCAGGCGGCGCCGCTATCCATGGCGATGGCGCGCATGCGCTCGGCCGGATAGGACGGGTCGATCGGCACATACGCCGCTCCCGCCTTCATCACGCCCAGCAGCGCAACCAGCAGGTCGGTGCTGCGCTCCATGCAGACGCCGACCAAGCGGCCCGCGCCGCCGGCCAGCCGGCTGGCCAGGGCGCTGCTGCGCTGGCTCAGCTGCGCATAGCTCAGCGTTTCTCCCTGCGCCGTGACGGCCGGGGCATCGGGCTGGCGCGCGGCCTGCTGTTCGAACAGCACGGCCAAGGGCTGCTCGGGACAGGCGGCGGCCGTGTCGTTCCAGGCGCCCAGCATCAGCGCCCGCTCGGCCGGCAGCAGCATGTCGCAATCGCCCATCGGACGCTGCGGTTCGGCCGCCAGTTGCGCCAGCAGGTGCAGGAAGTGCTGCAGCATGCGGTCCGCCGTCGCCGCCTGGAACAGCACGCTGCTGTATTTCAGATTGACGCGGCAAGCGTCCTCGCGCTCGAACACTTCCAGGCCGATATCGGCCTCCCCTTCCTGGTGCACGATATTCAGGAACTGCGCCTGGTGGCGCGCGCCGAAGGCCGCCTCCTCGCCCTGGCGGGCAAAATTCTGGTACGAGAAAACGGCCTGGAACACCGGCGCGACACTGGCGCTGCGCGGCACGTTCAGGTGGCGCACCAGCGCTGCCAACGGATAGCGCGCATGGTCGCGCGCCAGATTCATGTCCTGTTGCAGGCGGCGCAGGTAGTCGGCGCCGATCTCGTCCGGGCGCGGGGCGCCACGCAACGGCACCATATTGATGAAATTGCCGACCGCGCCGTGCTGCTGCGGGGCGCGGTTCGACATCGGCAGGCCCAGCACCAGATCCTGCTGGCCGCTATACCTGACGAGCATGAGCTGGAAGGCGGCCAGGAACAGCACCGAGCGGTTGACGCCGGCGCCGGCGGCGGCGGCGGCCAGCGCGGCGGCGACGCCATCGTCCAGACGGGCGCTGACGACGGCGCCTTCGCTGGAGCGTACCGCCGGACGCGGCGCGTCGCAGGGCAGCTCCAGGATCGGCAATTCGCCGTCCAGCTGCCGCTGCCAGTACGCCAGCGCCTGCGCGGCGGCGGCGCTGTCCATCCAGCTGCGCTCGGCCGCCACATACTCCTCGAAGCCGGCATGGTCCGGCACGCACAGCGGCAGCTCGCCGCGGCGGCGTTGCTCATGGTAATCGAGCAGCGTGGCAGCCAGCGGCAAGGTGGAGGCGCCATCGTAGACGATATGGTGCACCACCAGCATCAGGATATGCTCGTCCGGCGCCAGTTGCAGCACATGCAGCCGCCAGGGCGCGCCGGCCGCCAGATCCAGCGGCGCCGCTTTCAAGTCCCGCAAGACCTGGACCAGCGCGGCGTCGGACAACGGGCCGCTGGCCTGCGCCGCGATCACCGGCGCGGCTGCGCTGTACTCATGGCGCCAGGGCTGACCCTCGGCTGCGCGGAAGGTGCTGCCCAGGATAGGGAAGCGCAGCGCCAGGTCAAGGCAGGCCGCTTCCAGCGCCGGCATATCGAGGGCGCGCCGCAGCCGCAGCACGAGCGGCACCTGGTAGGCGGTATTGCCGGGCGCGCCCTGCTGCAGGGCCCAGATATCGCGCTGCATCGCCGACAGCGGCAGCGGGCGCGCCTGCCGGGCGCGCTCCAGCGCCAGGCGCGCGCTGTCCAGGGACAGTTTTTGCTGCTGGAACAAGATGAGGATGTCTTCTTTTTTCATGAATGGCTCATCACAACAGATTGAGAACGTCGGCCAGGGCGACCTCGCCTTGCCGCAAACGCAATAACAGCGCGCCGACATCGCCGTCGTCGTTGCCGCCGGCGGCCGTGGCAGCGGCGGCGGCGCCCGGCGCTGCTGCCGGCGTGTCGCGCAGCACGGCGGCGATATGGGTGCACAGCGCCCGCAGCGTGCGGTGGCGGAATAGATCGCTCACCGCCAGGCGGACGCCGAATTCCACCTCCAGCTTGCTGGCAAGGTAGACGTCGAGCATGGAATCGGCGCCATACTCGGCCAGCGGCACATCGGCCTCCAGCAGGCTGTGATCGCAGGCCAGGGCCGCGCCGATGGCGGCGCGCACCACGCTTTCGACCCGCGCATCGCTTTCCGCCTCGGCCGCCGGTACGCTGGCCGCTGCCTGCGGCGCGGCGCCGGCGGCCAGCCAGTGCCTGCGGCTGGACAGCGTGGGCGGCGCGCGGCGCGCGCCGGCGGCGGCCGGCGCGTGCGGCGGCGCCTCTTCCAGCACCAGATGGGCGTTCACGCCGCCGAAGCCGAAGCTGCTGATGCTGGCGCGGCGCGGCAGCGGCCGGCCGGCCGTGTCGTGCAGCACGCTCCAGGCGCGGTCCGCGCCGCTGATCGCCAGCGGCGTGCCATGCAGCGCAATACCGCTGTGCAGCGTCTGCAGGCCCGGCACCCCGGGCAGGACCCGCTGGCGCATCGCCAGCAAGACCTTGCACAGGGCCAGCATGCCGGAGGCCAGTTCGGCATGGCCCAGCACCGGCTTGGCGCTGCCGATCAGGCACCGGGCCGGACCGGCCAGCGGCGATGGCGTGTCGGCGCACAGCGCCTGGTAGGCGTCGCGCAGGGCATGCACTTCGATCGCGTCGGCCACCGGCGTGGCCACGCCATGCGCCTCGATATAGGACACGGTGCGCGGGTCGACGCCGGCGGCCGTGTAGGCCTGGCGCATGGCGGCGCCGATCCCGGCGCCGTGGGGCGCGGTCAGCGCCATGCCGCGTCCGCCGTGACCGACCGCGCTGCCCTTGATGACGCCATAAATCGCGTCGCCGTCCGCCAGGGCCTGGCGCAACGGCTTCAGGACCGCCGCCGCCACGCCTTCGCTGCGCACGAAGCCGTCGGCGCTGGCGTCGAAGCTGCGCGCGCGCCCCTGCCGGCTCAGGAAGCCCATTTGTTCGAACCCGTGGAAGCGCGCGTCCGACAGCAGCAGGTTGACCGCGCCGACCACGGCCAGGCCGCACTCGCCGCGCTGCAGACTCTGCACGGCCCGGTGCAGCGCCACCAGGGAGGACGAACAGGCGGTGTCGTGGTATTCGCTGGGGCCGGCCAGGTCGAGGCAATACGAGATGCGGTTGGGGACCAGTGCCGGCGCCAGCGCGGTCATCGCAAACGGGCTGTCCGGCGGCAGTTGGCCCGGCTCGGCGTATTCATGCGCGCCGGCCGCGACAAACACGCCGGTGCGCGCGGCCGCCAGCGCCGCGGCGTCCACGCCGCTATCTTGCAGCGCGCGCCAGGCATGGGTCAGCAGCAGCCTTTGCTGCGGGTCTATCTGCGCCGCCTCCATCGGCGAGATGCGGAAGAATTCGGCCGCGAACTGGTCCGCGCCGTCCATGAAGCCGGCGCGATAGCGCTGGCCCGTCCCGGCGTCCGGCGCGCCGTCGCGCGTACGCAGCCATTGCGCCGTCGCCACGCGGCTGCAGTCGCGCCCCTGCTCCAGCGCGGCCCATAGCGCATCCAGGCCATCGCCGCCGGCAAACTGGCAGCTCAGGCCAATGATGGCCACACCGTCCGCCGCATCGTTGGAGGACGCAAGCGGCGCCGGCGCGCTTGGCGCCGCGCTGGCCGGCGGGGCGGCTTGCGCCGCCGGCTCCTCAGGCAAGGCGGGCAGGCGCGGAGCCAGATACGCCGCCAGCGCGTCGACCGAGCTATGCTCGAACACGCTGGTGATGTCCACCGTCATGCCCAGCGTGTTCTGCAATTGCTCGGCAAACTCCATGCCGTTGATCGAATCCATGCCGTAGTCGGAGAAGGTCTCGCTGTTGCCGATCAGGTCGGCCGGCACCTTCAGCGTGCGCGCCAGCTGCTGCGCGATCAGGGTCGCCAGCGCCGCGCCGCCGGCGCGCACCGCCGGGGCGGCGCTGGACGCCGCGGCCGCCACGACGGCCGGCTGCGGCGCCGAAGGGAGCGCCGGCGCGGGCGCTTCCGCTTCCGCGCCCGGCGACGGCCACAGGCCATCGCTCTGGGCCACGATCAGCTGCTGGCCCAGATTATGGGCGGCTGCCAGCGGGAAGCCGATGCGCTGGAAACCCTCCATGCGCAGCACCGTGTTCCAGCCGGCCGCCGACAACGCCGGCGAGCCTGGAATGCGCAACGCCTCGTCGGCGTACTGCCACCAGCCGTCGAGCAGGCCGAAAGTCAGGTGGGTAAATAGCGATTTGTCGCTGATTTCATTGATCAGCAACAGACCGCCGGCCGCCAGAACCGCTTTGCAATGGCGCAGCGCCATGGCGATATCGGGCGTGGCGTGCAGCACATTGGTGGCCAGCACCAGGTCGTAGCTGGCGGGCGCCAGGCCTTGCGCCTGCGGCGCGCGCGTGACGTCGAACAGGCGGTAGTTCAGTCCCTGTTCGCCAAAACGCTGGCGCGCCTGGGCCAGGAAGGCCTGCGATACGTCGGTAAAACAATATTCCGCCAACGGCACCGCGTGCTCGCGCAGGGCCGCCAGCACGCCGCCGGTGGTGCCGCCGGTGCCCGCGCCCACCTCCAGGATGCGCAGACCGGCGCCTTGGCCCAGCTCGCGCCAACGGGCGCATACCAGGGCCGCCAGGCTGTGGTTGAACAAGTCGGCCACCGCGTTGTCGCGGTAGACGCCGTCCACCAGGGCGAAGCCGCCGCCGGGGAACATCACGCTGGTCGCCTGCTGCTTGCCGCTCAGGATCGCGGGCAAGGCGCGCAGCATGGTGTCCACCAGGCGGTACTGCGCCTGCAGATCGCTTCTGCCGGCGCAGGCGGCGCCGGCGCGCTCCCAGTCGCGCCAGAGCGACTGCGCGTCCCGCGCCACCGGTTCGTGCCCGGCCAGCATGACGAGCGCCTCGGCCAGCCAGCGTTCATGGCGCGGCACGATATCGGCGCCATCCCGCTCCAGCTGCTGCAGGGTATGGCGCAGCAGGCCAAGCAGGACGGTTTGCCATTCCTCCCTTTGCAGGCCGCCGGCCGCGCGCGCCGCCGCCAGCGCCTGCGGCGCCGGAACCCCGTGCGCCAGCGCCGCGCCGGCGGGCGGCTGCGGCCTGGCGTCCAGCATGCGCGGCGGGGCCAGGCGGAAGGCTGCCAGCGCATCGGCGCGCTGCAGATTGATCAATGCCAGCTGGCTGGGGGCGGCGCCCAGCAGCGCATCCAGTGCCGCCATCGCGGCCGGCACGCCGATCGAGCCGATGCCAAGGCTGGCCATATGACTGCGGTGCGCCGGCGTGGAGACGATGCCGGTATGGCCCCAATAGCCCCAGTTGATCACTTTCACCTTGCATTTCAAGGTACTAGCCAGGCTATGGGCGTACGCGTCCTGGAAATACGAGCCTGCCGTGTAATTGCCCTGTCCCGCGACATGCGAGAAGCAGGCGAACGACGAGAAGAACAGCAGGAAATCGAGACCGTCGTCGCCAAAGCACTCGGCCAGGCGCACGCTGGTATCGACCTTGGCCGCCAGCACGCGGCGGAAGTCCTGCGCGCTGATGGCGGCGGCGCTCTGGTCTTTCAGCAGCAGCGCCGAGTGCACCACGCCATGCAGCGCACCGAAGCGCTCCAGCACGGCGCCGCGCACCCGCGCCAGCGCGGCCGCATCGGCCGCGTCGGCGCTGAAGTACAGGGGCGCGACGCCGTCCACGGCCACTTCTTCAATCGCTTGGCGGATCGTGTCGTCCAGCTCGCGCCGCCCCACCCATACCACGCTTGCCTGGAAGTTGCGGATCAGGTGCGCGCTCAGTTCGCGTCCGACGCCGCCGGCGCCGCCCACGATCAGGTAAACGCCGTGTTGGCGGTAAGGCGCGGGGGCCGCGGCGGCCACGTGCACCGGCCCCAGGCTGCGCCGCATCCAGCGCTGCGCGCGGTGGGCCCAAGGCCCGTCTTGCGCGCCGCAGGGCAGGCTGAAAGCTTCATCCATCGGCCAGCCATGGCCGGCTTCGACGTCGAGCGCGCGCACCTGCCAGTTGGGATGCTCGCGGGCCAGCACGCCGGCCAGGCCAAGCATGGCGGCATGGGCCGGCTGCACCGTCTCGTCCGGAGAAACGGCGGCGGCATTTTCCGTCACCACCGTCAAAGCCGGCGTCAGGCTGGCCTGGGCCAGGGCCTTGGCCAACTGCAGCAGGGCCAGCACGCCCTGCTCCTGGCAGGCAATCAGGTCGGGCTGCGGCTGCGGCGCGAACAGCAGCACGCCGTCCGGGCGCAGGGAAGCGGCAAGTTGCGCCGCCCGTACGCCGTCTTCGCAGTCGTGCAGCTGCGCCTGGGGATAGTCGCGCCGCAGGCGCGCCAGCTGTTCCGGCGTGGCGCCCGCCGCCAGCAGCAGCCGCACGGGGGATGGCGCCGGCGCGGCCGCCGGGCATGGCTGCCACTGCGGAGCAAACAACAGGTCGCCGGTGGCGCCGTCCTGGCGCGCCATGCCCGGCAAGGCACGCGAGGCAAAACCGCGCAGCGCCACGCACACTTCGCCCTCCTCGCTGCACAGCAAGATATCGACGCGGCGCGCCGCGTCGCGTGTCACCAGCGCCCACATGGTTTGGCTGCACGGAGCAAACAGTTGCGCGCTGGCCAGCATGAATGGCGCTTCCATCTGCGCATCGCGCAGCGGACCGAGCGCGATCACGGCTTGCAGCGCGCCGTCCAGCAGTCCCAGGTCGAGGGTCTCGCCGGACGCGCTGCCGCGCAGGCGCGCCAGCACCCGTTCCGGTCCGGTCCAGAGCCGCTCCAGCGTGCGGTGGCTGGGGCCATATGCCGCGCCATGGCGGGCAAAAAACGCATAGCAGTCGGCCGGCGCGGGGCCGGCGTCGCCGCACAGGCGGCGCTGTTCATCCAGGTCGATGCACGGCGCGGCCTGTTCCAGCGCCGCCACCTGGCCGCTGCAATACACCGCGCCATCCGCGCCGCCGACGGCGAATTCATATTCCGTCCCGGTATCGGTCAAGGTCGTGGTCAGCGTGGCGCCTTCCGCACCGATGCCGCATGGCTGGCGCCAAAGCACGCGTTCCAGGCGCAGCGGCAGGGCCGGACGCTCCGGCCTGGCCTGGCGCCAGGCGTCGGAAACGATGTGCAGATAGGCGACGCCGGGCAGAACCGGCGCGCCGCCGATCTGATGGTCGCGCAAGCAGGCTTCGCCGCCGCTCCAGTGCGAGGCGAAGCGGCGCGGCGCCGGCTGCGCGGCGGCCGGCGCGGCGTACCAGTAGCGCGTGCGCGCGAACGGATAGCCCGGCAAGACCAGACGGCGCGGTTGCTCCCCCAGCACGGCGTCCGCGCCGTAGAAAGCCTGCCAATCGATGGCGGCGCCGGCGCACCATGCCGCCAGTACCTGGTCGAGCCGGCCGGCGCCCAGCTGCTGCGCCAATTGCGCCGACAGGGCGCCATCGGCAGGAGCGGCGGCCGTGCGCGCATCAACCTTGCCGGTATGCAGGGAAGGCGGCGCCTCCCGCCGCAGGAAGGCCTGCAGGCAGTGCTGGGCCTCGTCCAGCGTGGCGGCGCCGAATGCCAGGCGCTGCTCCATGCCCTCCTTGCCAACCTGCAGCGTATAGGCGATGCGCGCCACGTCGGCCTGCGCATATTCGCCATGCTCGATGGCCGCCAGCAGTTGGGCGGCGCGTTCGCGCAAACGGGCCTCGTCGCGCGCGGACAGCAGCCAGGCCGCAGGCGCAAAGGCGGGGACGCCGGCCGCCCCCGCCGCGCCCTGCTCCAGGTATTCCCGCACGATGAGGTGGGCATTGGCGCCGCCGGCGCCGAAAGACGAGAGTCCGGCGATGCGTTCGCCGGCCGCTACCTGCCCCTCCCGATACTGCTGCGGGCGCGGCCATGGGGCCAGTTGCCGTTGCAGCACAAAGCTGGCCGGATCCAGGGCCAGATCGGGATTCATCTGCTGCGCGTGCAGCGACGGCGCCAGCTGGCCGTGCTTGAATTGCAACAGGATCTTGCTCAGCCCCGCGACGCCGGCCGCGCTCTCGGCGTGGCCGATATTCGATTTGACCGAACCCAGGGCGCATGGCGTCTGGCGCGGCGCGGCGCCATATGCCTGCATCAGCCCCGCCACTTCGATCGGGTCGCCCAGCGCGGTGCCGGTGCCGTGCGCTTCCACATAGCTGACCGCCTGCGGCGCCACGCCCGCCACGCTCAGCGCGCGCGCGATGGCGGCGGCCTGGCGCTGCGGGTGCGGCACGGTGTAGCCATGGGTTCTGCCGCCATGGTTGATGGCGCTGCCGCAGATCACGCCATGAATCTGGTCGCCGTCGGCGATGGCGCGCTGCAAGGGCTTGAGCAGCACCACGCCCACGCCTTCGGCCGGGACATAGCCGTCGCCGCCCTCGCCGAAGCTTTCGCAGCGGCCTTTGCTCGACACGAAGCGGTTCTGCGACAGCAAAATGTACTTATTGGGATGGATCGACAGATTCACCCCGCCTGCCAGCGCCGCCTGGCAGTCGCCGTTGCGCAGGCTTTGGCAGGCCAGGTGGATGGCCGTCAGCGAGGACGAGCACATGGTATCGACCGACATGCTCGGTCCATACAGATTCAGATGGTAGGACACCCGGTTGGCAACCGAGGCGGCGCTGCCGGCGATCGACAGCGGACGGCCCTGCGCGCTTTCCTGCACGCCATGCAATTGGTATTCCTGGTACATCACGCCGGCAAATACGCCGACCTCGCCCATGCCGCCCAGGGTGGCGCGGGTATAACCGGCATGCTCCATGGCGCCGTAGGCCGTCTGCAGGAACAGCCTTTCCTGCGGATCCATCAATTCAGCCTCGCGCGGGGCGATGTTGAAGAACAGCGGATCGAATTCGTCCATGCCGTCAATGAAGCCGCCCCACTTGCCATAGCTGCTGCCCGCTTTGGCCTTGGCCGGATCGTAGAAACCGTCGAGCGACCAGCGTTCTGCCGGAATTTCCGTGATGCTGTCCACGCCGTCGCGCAGATTGCGCCAGAACGCATCCAGATCGGCCGCCTGCGGATAGCGGCCGGCCATGCCGACGATGGCAACCTCGAAGCGCTCGCCTGGCGCGGCGCCGGCCACCTGGCGCGGCGGCGCCTGCGGCGCGGCCTGCGGCACGGCAGACGGCACGACCAGGGCCGGCACGTCCGCCTGCGCCGCGGGCAGCGCTGGCGCCGCGCCCTGCCCCAACAGCTGGCGCAGGCGCGCGGCATGGCGGCGCAGGAAGTAAGCGGCCATCTGGCCGATGGTCTGGTACTCGAAGAACAGGGTTTTCGGCAGGCTGCCGAAGCTCGCTTCCAGTACACCGTTCAGCTCCGCCACCAGCAGCGAATTGATGCCGAACTTCTCGAACGGACTATGGGCGTCCAGCGTCGCCGCCGGCACGCCCAGCGCCTTGGCCAGCACGTCGCGCAAGACCTGCTCGGCCTGGGCCGGGCCAAGATCGGCCGCCGCCGCGTCCGGCGCCGCGCGGCGCAGCAAGTCGGCGGCGCTGCTCTGCAGCGTGACGGCGGCCGCCAGGTCCGCGCCGGCTTCCGGCTGGTGCGCCAGCCAACGCGCCAGCGCGGCCAGCGCAACCGCATCCAGTCCATACTCGGCCAGCGCCGTATCGGCGTCGATCTCGGCCGCCGTCACGCCCGCCAGGCGGGCGATCTCGCGGCACAGCGCTTCCCGGCCAAATGCGACTGGCGCCGACGCCGGAACGCCGAACGCCGTTTCCAGCCAGGCCGCCATGGCCTGGCGCTGGCCATACAGCGGCATCAGCACCGGTTCGCCCAGCGCAATGGCCTGGCGCAGCGCTTCCAGGGCGCTTTGCCGCGGCAGGGGCAGCAGTCCCTGGCGCGCGCGCATGGCGTCCACCAGCGCCGGCGCCATGCGCATGCCGCCCTCTTCCCACAGCGGCCATTGCACGCTGATGGACAGGCCATGCGCCTGCCCGGCGGCCACGCGCGCGGCGCGCTGCACCATATACGCGTCCAGGAAGGCGTTGGCCGCCGCATAGTCGGCCTGTCCGTGATTGCCGAAGGCGCCCGAGAGCGAGGAGCAGCAGACCAGGAAATCCAGCGGCAGCGCCGCCGTGGCCTGGTCCAGATTGACCAGCGCCCGCGCTTTGGACTGCAGCACGCGGCGGAAGTCCGTTTCCTGCTTGTCGAGCAGGGCCCGGTCGTCCAGGATGCCGGCGCAATGCACGATGCCGCGCAGGCGTTCGCCGGTGGCGACCAGGCGCGCCGTCCATAGGCTGACCTGGCCGGCATCGGCCGCGTCCAGCTGCGCATAGCGCAACCGTTCGCCCTGCGGATCGAGCGCCGCCAGGACGGCGGCGCTGTCCGGCGAAGGCGGCCTGCGACCCAGCAATACCACGCGGGCCTGGCTGCTGGCCGCCAGAATATCGGCGGCGATGGCGCGGCCAATGCCGCCCAGACCGCCGACCAGCGCGTAAGTCCCCTGCGCCATCCAGGGCTGGGGCGCCGGTCCGGCCGGCGGCAGCGGCGCGGGCCGCAAGACCAGGCGCCGTCCATCCTGATAGCGCACCAGGCCATCGCTGCCGGCGCCATCGAGCATGGCGCGCAGCTCGGATGCCGCCAGCGCGGCCGGCGCTTCGATCAATTGTGCGCTGAAGCGCGGGTGTTCCAATGCCGCCGTCTTGAACAGGCCAAGCAGGCCATGGGCCTGTCCGGCTTGCTCCAGCGGCCAGGCCAGTTGCCAGCGCACCGGCGCCGGCGCGGTCCCGGCCAGTTGCCGCCGCAGTTCGCCCAGCAGATAAGCGGCCAAGTCCTCGAACGCCTCGGCCGCCGAGCCGGCGGCTTGGACCGGCAGCACACGGCAAGCGGCGCCGCCCGCCAGTTCGGGTGCCAGCGCGGCAAAACACGGCGCCAGCCAGATCTGCGTTGCCGCGGCGCCCGACGCGGCGGCTTCGCGCGCCTGCCAGGTCCAGCGGTATAAGTCCAGCGCGGCGGCCGGTTCCAGCGCGGCCATCGGGGCCGAGCACCAGCCACGCAGGCTGGCGCAAAGCCGGCCCTGGTCGCCGTACAGATCGATGTCGAATTCACGCGCCTGGCCAGCGGCATCGCGTCCGGCCACGGCGACCGCGGCCCACATGCGCTCTTCCGTCGGGCCGTAAATATGCATGTCGCGCAAGGCGAAAGGCACCGCCGCCGGGCCGCCGGCCGCCGCCGCCGTCAACGGGAAGGATGCCTGGAAGGCGGCGTCCAGCAGGCCGGGATGGATGCCGGGCTTGCCGCCGAACCCCGGCTGCGCCGGCGCCAGCTCCAGCCGGGCCAGCACGCGCTGATCGCCGATCAGGATTTCGGCCACGCCGCGATGGCTCGGGCCGTACTCGATGCCGAGCGCCGCGAAGCGCTGATACAGCTGGGCGCCGTCCAGGCGTCCATGTTGGCAGGCTTGGCGCAGCTGGACCAGGTCGGCCGGCGCCGGCCGCGCCGTCGCGCGCGCGATCTGGCCGCTGCTATGCAACAGCCCCTGCGCGCCAAGCAGGCGATAACGCATGCCTTGCTGGCCGGGCGCCAGCAGCAGTTGTACCTGGCACGGGCCGGCGGCGGCCAGCGGCGCGCTCCAGCTGACGTCGCGCAGCACAATGGCGCCATCGCCACCCGGCTGCGCGGCCTCGAAGGCGGCGCGCGCCAGTTCCAGCATGGCGCTGGCGGGCAGGATGCGCCGCCCCGCCAGCACGTGGTCGCGCAGGAAGGCTTCATCGCCGTCCAGGTGCAGGACAAAGCCGGCGCTGTCCGGCGCCGCCAGGCTGGCGGCCGGCAAGGCCTGCAGCGCAGTGGCGGCCGGTCCGTTTTCCACCGCGTCGTCGCGCCAGTAGCGCACGCGGGCAAATGCGTAGCCCGGCAGGCGGACGATGCGCCCGGCAGGCAGCGGCAGGCGTTCCGCCGGCGCTCCCTCGGTATACGCCTGGCCCAGCGCGGCCAACAACTGCGTCGTTTGCGCCGCGCCGCCGCCCTGCGCGGCCTGCCGGTATTGGCCGCCCAGATAATCCAGATAGCCATCCAGGAAGGCCGGCGGCCGCGGCGTGGCGGGCGGTGCGGCCGCCGCGTCGCGCAGGCGCGCGGCGGCCTCGCCCAGCGTGGCCGCCACCACCGCCTGGCGGCAGGCAAAATGCATGCGGCCGCGCAGCAGCGTGTGGGCGACATCCGGCAGATCCGCGTCGCGCCAGCCCGGCTGCTCCAGCGCCTCGGCCAGCTTGGCCAGCATCTCGCGCAGGGCCGCCGGGGTCTTGGCCGCCACCGTCAGCAGCACCGGTCCGGCGCCGGCGCCGGCCGGGGTCCGCGGCCCTTGCTGCAGCACCACGTGGGCATTGGTGCCGCTCATGCCGAAGGCGCTGACCGCGCCCCATTTGTCCTGGCCGGCCGGCCACGGGCGCGGCGCCTGGTTGACGAAGAAAGCGCTGCCGGCCCAGTCGGCGTAGGCATTCCCGCGCGTCCAGTTCAAGCTGGCCGGAATCAGGTCGTGGCGCATGGATTCGATCAGATTGACCACGCTGACCAGGCCGGAGACGGCAAAGGTGTGGCCGCTATTCGGCTTGTTCGAGGTCAGGGCGCAGAAGGCGCGCCGCTCCGTCAACTGCTGGAAGGCGCTGTCCAGGGCGTTCAGCTCGACCGGATCGCCCAGGCGCGTGCCGGTGCCGTGCGTGACCACGTAAGCGATTCTGGCCGCGTCGATGGCGTGGCGGCGGTAGGTGGCGGCGATCAGCTCCGCCTGGGCCAGGCCGCTCGGCGCGGTAATGCCGTTGGTGCGGCCATCGTAATTCAAGCCGCTGGCGCGGATGACGGCGTGGACGGTGTCGCCGTCGCGTTGCGCCTGGCGCAGCGGCTTGAGCACCAATGCCACCACGGCCTCGCCCGGGACGATGCCTTCCGCCTGTTCGTCGAAAGCGCGGCAAAGACCGTCCGGCGCCAGCATGCCGGCGCGCTCCATCTTGACATACAGGCGCGGCGAGAGCATCAGATTGACGGCGGCGGCGAGCGCCATGCCGCACTCGCCGGCGCGCAGGCTGAGACAGGCCTGATGCAAGGCGACCAGTCCCGAGGAGCAGGCGGTGTTGAGCGAAATATTGGGGCCTTTCAGGTCCAGGAAGTAGGACAGCCGGGCCGCCAGAATGCCATTGTGGCCGCTGATGATGCTGCCGGCGTCGGCGCTCTGGGCGCCGTACTCGCAGGCTTCGGCGCCGACAAACATGCCGATGCTGTGGCGGCGCAGCGCCTCGGCGCCGCAGCCGGCGTCCTCCAGCGCATGCCAGGCCTCTTGCAGCAGCAGCCGTTCGCGCGGATCCATGCGCTCCGCCTCCAGCGCCGAAATGTCGAAGAACTGCGGGTCGAATTCATCCAGGCCGTCCACGCCGGCCAGCCAGCGCCGCTGTCCGGAACGCGCCAGCCATGGCCGGGTGGCGGCTGCCACGGCGCTGTCGCCGTCCCGCAACTGCCGCCAGAACGCCGCCGCGTCGCGCGCGCCGGGGAAGCGGCCGCTATAGCCGATGATGGCGATGGCCTGTTCATCGGCGTCGTTGATGGCCGCAGGCGGCGTGTCCGCCATGGCGGCAGCGGCTGGAGTTTCGGTCTGGCCGGACACGGCGGCGCTGGTTGGCGCGGCCGCGCCCCGCGCCGCAACCCAGGCCGCGCCGTGCTGTGACAGCAGCTGCGCGGCCAAGGCGCCAAAAGTCGGATAGTTGAAGAACACGCCCGGTTGGATGGCGCTGTGCAGCCAGGTTCCGAGGGCCTGGGCCAGATCCATCAGCGCGATCGAATCGAAGCCGCAGTCGGCCAGCACCGAGTCGCCGCCAAGCTGCTCTGGCGCGACTTTGACGACACGGCCGGCGTGGACCAGCAGTTCGCCGAGGAAGGCGCCGAGCGTGTCCGGCGCCGGCATGGTGGCGCGCGCCGGCGCCAGCGCGGCGTCAGCGCGGACTGCAGCCGCTTCCACCGGCGCCGGCTGGCCCGCTTCTTCCGGTTGTGCGCCCTCGGCCGCCAGCAGGCCGCGCGCGCCCAACCAGTGGTTCACCCGCGCGACGTCGCCGGCGATGATGACGGCGGCATTGGCTTCCTGTCCCAGGGCGCGTTCGAACAACGCGAATCCTTCCTTGGTTTCCAGCATGCGCTGGCCGGTGGCCGCCAGATAGCGGTCGCGCTCGGCGTCGCTGGCGAACCCCATTGCGCCTTCGCGCCACAGCGGCCAGGCCAGCGTCAGCACTTTAGGTCGCCCCGGGGCTGCAAGCGCGTGACCGGCATGGGCCAGCAGATAGCGGTTGCCCAGCGCATAGGCGGCGGCGCCGAAATCGCCCGCCACCGCCGCCAACGAGGAAAAGTGGCAGATGAAGTCGAGCGCCTGCCCGCCCAACAGCGCGTCCAGCGCTTGCGCGCCATCGATTTTGGGACGCAGGATGCGCTCGATTTCTTCCAGCGATTTCTCCGTCAGGCAGCGCTGGTCGGCGACGCCGGCCGCGTGGATCACACCATGCAGCTGGCCCCAGTCGGCCCGCGTCTCGTCCAGCACCGCCTGCAACTGGGCGCGGTCGGCCACATCGGCGCTGCGGTAGCGCAGCTCGCCGCCGCAGGCCAGTTGCAGGCGGGCCAGCGCCGCCGTCAGCGCCGCATCGACGCGAGAGCGGCCGACCAGCACCACGCGCGCGCGGTAACTGGCCGCCAGATACATGGCGAAGCGCTGGCCCAGCCCGCCCATGCCGCCGGTGATCAGATAGCAGCCGCCGTGACGCAGCGCCACCGGCCGCGCCGAAGGCTGCGGCGCTTGCGGCGCCAGTACGCTGGCCAGGCGCCGTCCTTCTGCATAACGGGCGACGCCGGGGGCGGCGTTTTCTTCACGCATCAGCCATCCCAGCCAGTCCTCGATGCCGGCCTGCGGTCCGGCCTGAACCACATGCACGGCCAGGGCCGGCCGGGCACGTTCCAAGGCAAAGCGCAGGCCGCGCCAGGCGTCCGACAGGCTGGAGGCGGAGGCCGGAACCGCCAGGACCAGCCGTCCCAATTTCGCCTTGCTGGCGGCGGCCGCCTGCAACAGGCGCAGGACGCCGGCAAACGCCGCCGCGCCGGAGGTGTCGGTGCGGGGAGTTTCCAGCTGGGCGCAATACCACAGCGTCAGCGGCGCGTCTTCCGCCCCGCCCAGCGCATCGAGCAAGCGGGTCAAGGCCGCGACATCGTCGAAGTCCACTTGCCGCTGCCCGCTTTCCAGCGCCTGCGCCGGGCTTCCGGGCCAGACTCCGTGCAGGGACAAGCCTTGCGCGCGCGCTGCGCGCTCCCAGGCTTCGGCCTGCGCGCGGCCGGCGCTGAAGCAGACCACCTTGCCCTGCGGCGCCGTGGCCGCCGGCAGCGGCATGGCGGCCCACGCTTCCTGGTAGAACAGGGCCGGCATCGCGTCGGCCGGCAGCGCGGCCGTTCCCGGCAGCCAGCAACGGGTGGCGGCGAAGGGATATCCCGGCAAGGGCACATGGCGCACCGGCTGCGTGCCGGACCAGGCGTGCGCCGGCGCCGCATCCTCCAGGTAGGCGCGCGCCAGCGCCACGGCGGCCGCCAGCGGCGTGTCCGGCGCCACATCCTGCGGCAGTTCGACCGCGGGCTGGCGCAGCGCGGCCTTCAGCTGCGCCAGATCGCCGGCCAGCAGCGCCTGGCGCTGGCTGAAATGCTCGCGCTGCCGCAGCGCGGCCGCGCAGATGTCGGACAAGGCATATTCCTGGCCATGGCGTTCCAGCCAGGCCAGCAGGTCGGCGCGCTTTTGCGCCAGCGCGGCGTCGGTCTTGGCGGACAGGCACAGTACCTCGATCTCGCGCGCCGGTGCCGGCGCCGGCACCGGCCGCGGCGGCGCTTCCCGCACCACCACGTGGGCGTTGGTGCCGGCAAAACCGAAAGCGCTGACCCCGGCGATGCGCGGCAAGGGCCGTCCCTCGGCATCGCTGCGGGACGGCCAATCGGCGCTGCGCTCGACCATGCGCAAGCCGCTGGCGGCCAGCCGCTGCGCGTCGACGCGGCTGTTAAGCTGGCGAAAATGCGGCAAAGGCGGCAGTTGCCGGTGCTGCAGGGCCAGCAAGACCTTGGCCAGGCCCGCGATGCCGGCGGCCGCCTCCAGGTGGCCGATATTCGGTTTCACGCTGCCCACATGGCAGACCGGCGCGGCGCCGTCCCGCGCCGCGAACACCTGCATCAGCCCATCCAGCTCGATCGGGTCGCCTTTCGGCGTACCGGTGCCGTGCGCCTCGATATACGACAGGTCGGCGGCGCCGACGCCGGCGGCGGCCTGCGCGGCGCGGATCACTTCGGCCTGCGCCAGCGAATCGGGATAGGTCAGCGAACGGGTCTTGCCGCTGTGGTTGATGGCGCTGCCGGCGATCACGCCTAAAATACGGTCGCCGCTGGCCTCGGCCTGCGCCAAGGGCTTCAACAGCAGCAGGCCGCCGCCCTCGCCGCGCAGCATGCCGTCGGCGGCGTCGTCGAAAGTGCGCACGGCGCCGCTCGGCGACAGCATGCGCGCCTTGGCAAAGCCGAGGAAACGGCGCGGCGTCAACAGCAGGCTGACGCCGCCGGCGATGGCCAGCTCGCAATCGCCGCGCAGCAAGGCCTGGCAAGCCAGGTGCAGCGCATACAGGGAGCTGGAACAGGCCGTGTCCACCGACATGCTGGGTCCGCGCAGGTTGAACAGGAAGGAAATCCGGTTCGCCAGGACCGAGGCCGCCACGCCGGTGGCGTAGTAGGCGTCGACCTCCTCGATGCGTTCCTCCACCAGCTCCTTGTAATCGAGGTTGGCAATCCCGGTAAACACGCCGACATTGGCGCCGGCCAGGCGCGAGGGCGCAATGCCGGCGTCTTCGATGCAGGTCCAGGCCAGCTCCAGCGCCAGGCGCTGTTGCGGATCCATGGCTTCGACTTCGCGCGTGGACAGGCCGAAGAACTCCCTGTCGAAGGCGTCGACGCCGCCGATAAAACCGCCCCAGCGGCTGTTGCAGCGGTTGGGCTGCTGCTGCGGGTCGCCCCAGTAAGTCCGCCAGTCCCAGCGTTCGGCGGGGATCTCGCCGATGCTCACCTCACCGCGGACCAGGTTGTCCCAGAATTGCGCCAGGTCTTGCGCACCCGGAAAGCGGCACGCCATGCCGATGACGGCAATATCGTTTGAAGCTGCTGTCTTGTTGCGCCCACTCTCGGCCATTCCGGTTCCTCTTCGTGTGATAGGGATTGCAATGCTGGACGGCGTCCCGCCGTTTCTCAGCCCGCGCCCAGCAAGGCGCGGTAGCGCGTGTTGAGCACATCGCACGCGCCGCGCAGAATGGCCAAGGCCATCTGGTCGACATGGCGCTGGCGCCAATGCTCCATGGCCCCGCCTTTCACCCATTGGTTGAAGGCACCCAGGGCCGGACCGCATTGCACCTGGAAATTGACTTTCTGCTCGGCGTCGCCGCGCAGCGCCGCCCGGGTAGCGTGGCCGAAGTACCAGCGGAACACATAGGCCATCTTCTGTTTCGGCTGCTGCTCGGCCAGCGCGATGTCGGCGGCCGGGTAATAGCGGCGGCACTCATCGAAAATCGACTCGAAGGAGCGGCCGAAATACTTGTCCTCGAGCTGTTGCCGCACCTTGGCCGGCAAGTCGTCGAGCGAGTCGTAATACTTGTAGAGTTCATACAGCTTGTTGGCGCGCGCGGGGAAGAACAGGCCGCGCCGCATCACCTGCACTTTGGCGCCCATCTCGAACATGTCGCCGGCCGGGGCATAGTCGGTATCCTGCACATTCAATTCCTGCAGCAGGTCCTTGACCATGTCGCTGGCGCCCGACTCCACCGAGCACTGGTTGATCGATCCGGTCAGGATGAAGTCGGCGCCCAGCATGAAGGCGGCGGCCGCCGCCGGCGGCGTGCCGATGCCGCCAGCGGCGCCGATACGGATTTTTTTCGCATAGCCGAACTGTCTGGCCGCCTGGTCGCGCTGCAGCTGGATGGTGGGCAGCAGGGTCGTCATCACGCCCATATCGGTATGGCCGCCCGAATCGGATTCGACACAGATGTCGTCCGCCACCGGCACGCGCTGCGCCAGCGCGGCCTGCTCCTCGCTGATTTTCCCCTGGCGCAGCAGCTCGGCAACCAGGGCGGCCGGCACCGGCGCCAGGAAAGCCGCCGCCACTTCCGGCCGCGACACCTTGGCCAGCACCCGGTGGCCACGGACGAGCGTGCCGTCCGGCTGGCGGCGCAGGCCGCGCAGGCGGAAGCGCGCCAGCGCGGGAGTGATCTGCATGAACGCCGCCGCTTCGATATTGCACACGCCATGCGCCAGATAGAGATCGACGGTTTTTTCTTCCAGCGCCCCATGCAGCAGGTTCATGCCGTAGGGCTGCTGCGGCGTCAAGGTGCGCTGCAGCGTGAGGATGGCTTCCTCGATCCGTTCCAGCGGCAAGCCGCCGGTGCCGAAATAGCCGAGCATGCCGCCGCGCGCCAGCGCGGCCACCAGGGCCGTCGAGGCGATGCCGTGCACCATCGCGCCGCCGACGTAGGCATAGCGCAGGCCGTAGTCGGCCCGGAACTCCGGACAACCCAAAGCGTCGATGCCGATCGCCGCCGGCGCGGCAGCGGCGCCGGCTGGTGCATACGGCGCCGGCGGCGCCGGAAGCGGGGCAGGCGCGATGACCGGCGCCGGCACGGACACCGGAACCGGCGCGGATACGGGAATGGGCACGGGAATGGGCGCGGGAGCCGCGCCGGCAGGGAGGATTTTCTTCAGCAGCTGCGCCAGCACCTTGCCCGGACCGACTTCGACAAAGTCGGCCACGCCTTGCGCCGCCAGGTAGCGGATGGAATCGGTCCAGCGCACGCTGCCCACCATCTGTTCCACCATCATGGCGCGGATATTCTCGGGCCGGTGCGGCTGGGCGGTGACGTTGCTGAGCACCGGAATGCGCGGCGCGGCAAAGGTGAACTGGTCGAGGAAGCGGGCAAACTCCTGGCTTGCCTCGGCCATCAGCCGCGAATGGAAAGCGCCGGACACCGGCAGCCGGACATAGGTGAAGCAGCCGTTTTTCTCGAACACGGCCTGGGCGTCCACGATATCGGCGACCGGACCGGAAATGACGATCTGCGTGGGCGCGTTCAGATTGGCGATGTCGATATTCGCCAGCCCCGCCTGCAGAATGATCTGGCGCACCGCCGCCTCCTCCAGACCGATCACCGCCGCCATGGCGCCGTCGCGGCTGGCCGCCATCAGCGCGCCGCGCCGCATCACGATCTGCAAGCCGGTTTCGAAGCTCAGCACGCCGGCGGCGAACAGCGCGCTGTATTCCCCCAGGCTGTGGCCGGCCAGATACTGCGGTTCCCCGCCCTGCTCGACGGCGGCCAGATAGGCCAGCGCATTGACCACGTACAAGGCCGGCTGCGTATAGTCGGTGCGGCCCAGCCGGTTGTCCGGATTGTCGAGGCATAGCGCGCGCACCGAATAACCCAGCACGCGGTCGGCGCGCGCCACGTAGTCCGGATAGCGGTCGAACAGTTCCGCGCCCATGCCGGTGCTTTGCGCGCCTTGCCCGGGGAAGAGATAAGCTTTCATCGTGGTGGTTCCCGTTTGATTGGAAGTGGAAGCGGCGGCGCGCGGCGGAACGGACTGCAGGATCCGCTCCAGCAGCGCGCGCTCGTTGCCGAATTGGGACATGGCCGGCAGCACCGTGTGTCCCGCAGCGAGGAGCTTGCCGGCGAAGTTCGCCAGCGTGCCCGAGGGACCCAGATCGATCCAGCACGCCGCGCCGCCCAGCAGGCCGCGGGTGAAGGCCAGCGCCTCGGCGAACTGGATGGGCGCCTGGGCGACGTTGGCGAAAAATCCGCCGCCCATGGCGCCGACCAGTCCCCCCGTGGCGCAGGACACCCAGGGGATGGCGGGTGCGCTGCTTGGCGGCGCGCCGGCCAGCAGCTCGCTCCAAGCCGCCGCCACCGGCGCCACATTGCGCGAGTGGAAGCCAAAGCCGACCGGCAGGCGGAAGGCCTGGACGCCGGCGGCGCGCAGCGCCTGCTCGACATGGGGCAGCTCGCGCGCATGGCCGGCGACCACAAAATGGGCATCGTAGTTGACGCCCACCAGGTCGCTATAGCGGCGCAAGGCAGGCAATTCCTGGTGTAAGGAGGCCGGGCCGAACACGGCCAGCATGAAACCGGGTTCGCAGCGCGCCTCCACCAGCCTGGCGTGCCGGCCCAGCAGGCCGATGACCGCGTCCGCCGGCAGCACGCCGGCCACGGCGGCGGCGGTGAAGTCGCCCAGGCTCGCGCCCAGCAGCAGGTCCGGACGCAGCCCCTTGGCGAACAAGGTTTGCGCCAACGCGTATTCCACGGCAAAGATGGCGGGATGGGTCAGGGCCAGGCGCTCGAACGCTTGCTGCGGCGCGACCTGGTATAGCTCGTCGATCAGGGCGATGCCCGCATCCTGCCTGGCCAGCGCGTCGAAGCGTTCCAGCCAGCCGCGGAAGACCGGTTCATGCTGGAACAGCTGGCGGCCCATGCCACGGTACTGGCTACCCTGTCCGGAAAACATCCAGACGCTTGGGAGCGGCGAAGCCGCCGGCGCTCCCTGGTCGAGCGTGCGCGCGTCCATCAGCTTCATGGCGATTGCCTCGGGGTGGCGGTCTTGATGGGAATGATCTTGGCGGGCGGCGTCTCGGGCGCCTCGTACTGCGCCAGCAGCGTGAGCCTGCGCTGCCGCGCCAGCGCCATCGCCTGGCGCCGCACCGGCCCGTAGCCGCGCACCAGTTGCGGCAACGCGATCAGTTCCAGCGCGCGCGGCAAGGTGGCCGCGGTGGTCCGCTCCAGCAGTTGCGCCAGCAGACGCAGGTAATCCTGCTGCCACTCGCGCTCGGCCCGATGGTCGCGCAGGTAGCGGAAAGGGTCGGCCCAGCTGCCGCGCCAGCGCCGCATCCCGCTCAGCAGGCGCAGCAGGGGAAACACCCAGGCGCCGAAAGCGATGGTGCGCGGCTGTTCATGGCGGCGCCAGCGTTCCGGCAGCAGGGGCGGACGCAAATGCAGCACCGCCTGCGCGCGCGGGCCGAACTGGCGCCGGATGTCGTCGCGGAAAGCCGTGCTGCTCAGCAGACGCGCCACTTCATACTCGTCCTTATAAGCCAGCAGCTTGAACAGGTTTTCCGCCACCGCCGGCGCCAGCAGGTCCGAGCCGAGCCGCTGGCCGGCTTGCGCCGCCCGCGCCACCCAGTCGCGGAAACGCTGGGCATAGGCCGCATCCTGATAGGCTTCCAGATAGGCGGCGTAGCGTTCAAGGGCGCCGCCCGCGTCCGGCGCGGACGGCGCACGCGGGGACAGCAGCAGTTCCAGCGCGTCCGGCGCGGCGGCGGCCAGGCGGCCGCAGGCGAAGGCCAGCGCGTTGCTGGCCGCTTCCACGCCATGCTGCTCTATCGCCTTCAGGATCGCCTCGCAGGCCAGCGGCACCAGTCCCTGCTGCCAGGCATAGCCGAACAGCAGGACATTGACATATTTCACGCCGACCGTGCGCGCCGCCAGCTGGTGCGCCTGCAAAGCCTGCAGCGGCACGCCGCCGGCCTGGCGCTGCAGAATGGCGCGCAAATGCTCGACGTCGATGCGCTTGGCTTCATCGCGCAGCATGGCGCCGATCTGCAGTTCCTGCAGATTGGCGACGATGCGGGTGCGGCCGGACTGGATGACGCCCAGCGTCTCCTGCGAGGCGGCCACCAGCAGGTCGGCCGCGATCAGGGCGTCGGCGCGGCCATGGCCGACGCGCGCCTGGTACAGCGTGCTCCGGTCGCGGGCCAGGCGCACATGGGAGCGCACCGCGCCGCCTTTTTGCGAAAAGCCGGTGAAATTCAGGCTGCGCACGCCGAGTCCCTCGATATGGCCCGCCAGCGCAATCAGGCCGCCGATGGTGACCACGCCGGTGCCGCCGACGCCGGCCACCAGGATCTCGTAGGGGGCGTCCCCGATGCTGGTCTCCGGCCGCGCCAGCGCGCCGGCCAGTTCCAGTATGCGCGGCGCCAAGGCCCGTGCCGGCGGCGGCGCCTCCGCCGCGTTGCGGATGCTGACGAAACTGGGGCAGAAACCGCGCAGGCAACTCAGGTCGCTGTTGCAGGATTCCTGGTCGATCTTGCGTTTGCGTCCGAACGCCGTTTCCTGCGGCACAATGGCCATGCAATTGGACTTCTTCTGGCAATCGCCGCAGCCTTCGCACACCTGTTCGTTGATCAGCATTTTCACGCGCGCCGGCGCCGGGCGCGCCTTCTTGCGGCGGCGCCGCTCCTCCATCGCGCAGACTTGGTCGTAGATCAACACACTGACGCCAGGCAGTGCGCGCAGCTCGCGCTGCACCGCGTCCAGCTGGTCGCGGTGGCGCACCTGCACACCGGCCGCGTAGCCTTGGTCCAGGCGGTACAGCTGCGGCGTCGGCGACATCAGGTAGATATGCCTGACGCCCTCCGCTTCGACCAGGCGGGTGAGCTGCGCCACGCTCAGGCTGCCGTCCACGGGCTGGCCGCCGGTCATCGCCACCGCATCGTTGTACAGGATCTTGTAGGTGATGTTGACGCCCACGGCCACCGCCTGGCGAATGGCCAGTTGCCCCGAATGGAAGAACGTGCCGTCGCCCAGATTCTGGAAAATATGCTCGCCCGAGACGAAAGGCGAATGGCCGATCCAGTCCACGCCCTCGCCGCCCATCTGCACGCTGCCCGAGGTATTGCGTTCGGGGATCTGGGCCGCGAGCGCATGGCAGCCTATCCCCAGCTGCGCCCTGCTGCCGGCGGGAAGCTGGGTGGACGTGTTGTGCGGGCAACCGGAGCAGAAATACGGCGTGCGCTTGGGCAGTCCGGAATCGACGATATGCAGTTGCGGGCGCAGCGCGGCGGCCAAGGGCACGCCGAGGCGGCCCAGCAGGCGCGCCAACGCCGTGCGCAGCAGCTCGGGATTCAGCTCGACGTCGTCCGGCAGCAGCGGATCGTGCTTTTCATCGTACTTGCCGATGATTTGCGGCCGCTCCAGCAGCGGCAGGTTGTACAGGCTGTCTTTCAGCAAGCCTTCCACCACGGCCGCCTTTTCCTCGACCACGAACACTTCCACCGCGGCGCGCGCCCACTGCTGCAGTTGCGGAGAAAGCGGGCTGACCAGGCCGATCTTGGCGATCGCCACGCCATGCTCGGCCAGTTTGCGCAGCGGCAGCCCGGCCAGCCGCAGGGCCTCCATGACATCGCCATACGCCTTGCCCACCGCCGCGATCAGCAGGCGCGGCTGGGACACGGGCGCCAACAGCTGGTCGAGCGGATTGCGGCTGGCGAACTCGATCGCCGCCGCGCGCTTGTGGCGCATGCGCTGCTCCAGTTGCGGCCCCGGCAGGTCCGGCCAGCGCCAATGCAGGCCGTCCGGCCCGGGCTTGGCCTCCGGCGCGACAAAGCGGCAGGCTTCGATTTCGTCCAGCTGCGGGCCGGCCATGCTGACCGAAGACTCCACCGTCTCCGAGATGGCCTTGAATCCCACCCATAGTCCCGAACAGCGCGACAGGGCCCAGCCCCACAGGCCGAAACGGACATAATCGTCCACCGAGGCGGGGTGGATCACCGGCATGCCCCATGCCATCAAGGCCATATCGGACTGGTGCGACATGGACGAGGAGACGCAGCCATGGTCATCGCCCGCCACCACCAGCACGCCGCCATGGGGCGAGGCGCCGTAGAAATTACCGTGTTTGAGCGCGTCGCCGGAGCGGTCCACGCCCGGCCCCTTGCCGTACCACATGGCAAATACGCCGTCGCGCAGGCGTTCCGGATCGCTTGCCACCTTCTGCGTGCCGATGATGGCGGTGGCGGCCAGGTCCTCGTTGATGGCCGGCGTGAAATGGACGTCCGCCTCCTTCAGCAGCGCGCCGGCGCGCCACAGCTCCTGGTCCACGCCGCCCAGCGGCGAGCCGCGGTAGCCGGAAACGAAACCGGCCGTGGCAAGGCCGTCGCGCCGGTCCTTTTCCGCCTGCGCCAACAGCATCCGGACCAGGGCCTGGGTGCCGTTCAACAGCGCCGGGCCGGCCGCTTCGCTGATGCCGCGGCGGTAACGTGCTTCCAGTTCAGATGCCGGGCCGTTCATATCATCCCTCACCAGTCAGCCCGGCCGCGGCGGGCAGCGATTGCGGCGAACGCCATTGAAAGCGCAGCGGAATGGTCTCCTCCCGATGGCGGTCGATCGCGACCGACAGCAGGTGGCTGGCGCTTAAACGATGTTGCGAAAAACTCCAGCCCTCGGCACGGTCGGGCCAGCGTTCGGAAAAGCGCACGCCCAGCGACGCCGGCGCGCGGTCGAAGGACAAGGCGTCGAGCGGCAGGTGGAAACCCAGGCCGCGCGCCTTGGCGTAGGCTTCCTTCAAGGTCCAGATCGAGAAGAAATAGCCGCGCCGCTCGGCGGCGGGCAGCGCTTGCAGCTGCGCCATTTCCTCCGGCGAAAACACCATTGAGGCCACCGCCGTGAAATCCAGGGTGCGGCCGGTATGCTCGACGTCGACGCCGAGGCCCGCGCTGATGGTGGTGACGGCGCAGGCCACCATGCCGTTGCAGTGCGAAAGATTGAAATGCAGAGCCGGGCCGCCGTGCGCGGGGCCGCACAGGTAGGGCTTGCCATGCTCCCCGGCCCGAAAACGCCAGTCTGCCGCCGGCAGGCCGGTATAGTGGCTCAGCGCGGTGCGCAGCAAAGCCCGCGCAAGCAGGAACTGGTCGGCGGCGCCGGGGAGCAGGAAAGCCTTCATCCGCTCACGCTCCTCGGCGGACAGGGCCGCCGCGCAGGCTTGGCGCACGCTGTCGCCCAGCACCTGCCAGCCGCTGCACCAAAGATCGACGCCTGGCGGCCAGGAATGCTGCGGTATGAGGGGATTGAAGAGCGCCTGCATCAGCGCTCGAGCCGGGCAAAGGCCTTGGGCTGCGCCGCCCCCAGCGGCTGTAGACTGAGATCGCTCTGCATCTCGTTGATCCCCAGCAGATTATTGAGCACCGACTGCATGGCGATCGCGCCTGCCGCCGGCGGCAGGCCGGCGCCCAGCAATTCTTCGAAAATCGGCACCCAATAGCCCCAAGCCTTGCAACGCCGCAGCGCCTCCTCCACCTGCGCCCTTTCGGCGCTGGACGTGGCGCGCGCCGCACCGTGTTCCAGGCCGGTGTCGGCCACCAGGCACATGACGCCCTCCCGCAGCAAGTCCGCATTTTCCAGGATGTGGTGGTGCTCCATCGCCACGACCACATCGACGCCGGGCTTGACGGGGGCGTCGCCGGCATTGACGCGCAAGCGGATCGCGCTGCCGGATGCCGTTTTTGCCGCATCCATGTCAACCCGCGAAAAGCCGCCAAACAGCGCGACGCATTGCTCGCGCACGCCCTCAGCCATGTGCGCCAGCTCTTTGCCGCACGCGCCCAAAAACTGGATGGTCAATGAAGCTCGCTGATTCAGATCGAAAAAACCGTGTGCCATCTGCTCTCTCCAAAGTTCGCTTATCGCTTGCGGCCGGGGGAAAACACCAGCGCAGTCACAGGGCGGCGCTTGCCGCGATGGACGGACGAAGACAGGCACCGCCGGAAAGGCTGCGCGGAGTCCCAGTCCAGTAGTGGAACTACATCAGTGGTCGGGAAGAGCTAGTAGCCGATGGCCTGTGGAAACAAAACGCAAGGGGGAAGCGGTGGCCGGAGTAAGGGAAACACTGCTGCGCAAACCGCTATTGCCGGGGTGGCGACTCACCTTATTAATCATCTCTATTTTCATAAGTATCATTCCGCTATTCGCGCAATGGGACCAACAAATATAATCACCCAATGCTTTGGAAACGCTGTGTGGACTGGCGTTTCTTGGCCGCGTTATCAAAATTAATAATTAGATATTTCATTAATAGTACATCTTCGGCAAGAGCAGCGTCAACCGTGATAATTAACTTGCAATATTCTAGTTATTAGCTTTTAAAAATGAAGTTTATGGATTATTTAGACTACGCAGGGGAAAAGACGACGGCCTTTTAACTTGTGAAATGAAATACATCCCTGGGCCATCAAGCTTGGCGGCCGGTAGCACAGGGCTAGAAAGCATGGAGCACTGCCGCGCTGCAGTTTCATGCAAGCGTTGGAGCGACTGGATGGGATGGTTTGTGGTTTGAGATTCCAGGCATCGCTTTAGTGTCAAATGGAAATGAAAATTTCCATTTAATTAGTAAAAAATTACACTGATAGTAACTGATACAAGCGATAGGAGTACCCAGCCGGTTTTTGAGGGATGAGGAATTAGAGGAAATCTACAAATCCGGAAGCGGCATCGGCCTTATCCGCATAAGGCCTTCCTCTACGTGGCTTGCGGCAGGCGCGGGTGGATGCCGCCGCGCGCGCTACGATTCACGGGGAAATTACATCGAAGGCGGCGATCCGCGAGGTCAAGCCGGGCGCCCTGTTCATGGCTGCCAGGGAAGGCTTAGCGCATCAAGCCATGGCGAGGCTCAAAATGGGCTCGATTGCACCAGGGCTGATGCCCCCCAGCCCTGGGTGTAGCCATTTCCGTTGACCGTGCGCACGGACAGCCATCCAATTCGTCCGGCACCAAATCGCTGTCGGCGTCACCATGGGAGTAGGCCTCGCAGACTGTGGGGTCCCTGTGCAGGGCATGCATCTTGAGCTTGCGGTCTCTCATATGCAAAAGATAATCCGAGGGCGCCATAGAACCGGACAATACCGCCCGGCCGAGAAAGGCCAGATCGGCATTGATGGCGCCGATCATGGCGGCGCACTTGCCCGGCACGCCATTGCATTTCGCGATTTCGGCTTGACGCAAGCTCTCAATCGCTGTTGGAGTCCGGCCTTCTTTCCGCCATTTTTCCACCATCGCACTAATATGGTCCAGACAATTGGTGGCGTTCGCATCGCTAATGAGAACTTGTCGTTCCGGCCAAAACCACCAGATCAGCAGCAACACCAGTATCAGCATCAGTACAAGGATATTCTTGCGTGTGATGATCAGAAATGGTCAGAGGCCGCCACCAAGAGCGCCACCGTTGCGCCCATGCCGTCGTCATACAGCGGACGGGCAAGATCCGCAGCCGCAGGAATTTCTACGTAGTCGTTGACCGCATCGTCCTTTTTCAGCTGGTATTTTGTGGAAGCGGTGATGGAGAACGGCCACCGGCTGTCCGGAAGCTGGTGCTGGAGCATCGCGTATTCATACGTGTTCCGGGCAAGCTCGGTAATGATTTGACGAATTGGCACGTCCTTGTTTCCATTGTGTGAGGCCCGCCAATCCTCGATCTTCGTATGCCAGTAGAAAGCCCGGCGCATGACGCGTAGGACAGCGGGCACCTGGTTCGCCATCTGACCATCGAATTTCCAGATTTTCGACACCAAGTATTCCTGCGAGTCCTCATAAGGCCTATGCCCCCAGGCGGACGTACCGACGACATGCATGGGTACCGTGGCATCGCCAATAGCGTGCAGCGGCCAGGCCAGCATGCGGATCGGATGGCGCTGCTCATCGCGGAAGTGCGACCAGCCGTAGTACGCCAAATTGCTTACCGGCTCAAAAGCTATGTGAGACACGCTGGTGTACTGCCATTGCCCCTTGTCGCGGCGAACCGTGGCAGCAACGCCGTCATTGACCTCGCCAATCGTATAGTTGGCAATGCCGGTGCTCTTGTCGTGGTTTACCGACAGGCCGGCAGCATCAAAGGCGGCCATCAAGACCAGTTCAAGCGGGTCCATCGGCATGCCGGGAACGCCGGCTTCATCCCACAGCTTTCCCTGGTGTGCGTCAAAATCGTTGGATACCGAGGGCTTCATATCGATGAAATGCCAGACCCCCACCCAATCGCCATTGCTGATATCACCAAAGCCTGGGATCCAGCTGTCGACTTCATCCACCAGATCGACGCTATTCGCCACCCTTTCGCATGCTTGCCACAGTGTTTGCTGTCACCCCGAAGCACATCGATAAAACAGACAATCGGCAACAAGATCACGGTCAAGGTCTCTTCGGCCGCATCTTTGATCACATTCCGAACGGCGCCAGCCCACGCCGCGTTCGTAAGGCGGATCCATAGATGGGTGTTATCGTTCTCTTCATCGGGCATGGCGGCCCATAGACCGAGGACCGTGCCGATATGATTGCTGGCGCCTACTCCGTCGAGACTAAGTGCCCATTTCATATCAACACCACAGCCTCCATTGCCATTGAAGTCCCAGCTCGGCGGATAGGGAACGCCGGCCAATGTCGTGTTCCAGTTCACCGGTTCCAGCGCACAATTGGCCCACTTGGGCGGCTTCAACTCACCCAGCTGCGAGGAACGGGTCTTATATTTGTCCGGAGCGGCTTTGACACGCTGCAAGAACGCTCTCCATTTGGGATCGTTGCCCTCGACCTGGTCAAGTCCCGAATTTTGGACGAACACCATCATTTGATAAGACAGGTCCGTCATCTTTTGATGGATCACCTGATTGTGCGCGCTGACCGGCATCGCACATAAGCAGTAGCCGGCCAACGCAATACATACCAGCCTGAAGATGGTCTTCATTGGGACGTCTCCTGGCGCCACTCACTCCAAGTGAAAACGCACTACCTGACTAGCATATGCCCGCGAAGGCGGCCAAAAGATATCCAATTGTCACGCGCGATGACAAACAGGCCGGGAAGGGAAAGCGCGGCGGCACGGAAGGCCGCCGCGGGAGGGAGTTACGAAGCCACCAAGGCTTGTCTTTGCGCGCTGACGACACGCGAGGCGCGCTTGCGCCACCAGATGATGACGCCAGTCACGCTCAGCATGGCGACCACAATGCCCATGAAGGAAATCAGCACGCGGCCCGGCAGGCCGAGGATGCGGCCGGAGTGCAGCGGGAACTGGGCTTGCACGAAGATATCGGCCGCCGTGCCTTTCCACGGCTGGCGGTCGCCCAGCAGGCGGCCGTCCTCGCCGTCGAAGTACAGCACGGCCGGGCCGACGCCGCCGGAACCGTGGTCATCGCCCGGCTTGAAGAAGCTCACGCCGTAGATGCCGAAATCCTGTGAATAGAAGATGCTGCCGGCCGGTTCCGTCCATTGGCGCTGCGCCGCCTCGGCGCTGGCGCGCTGGATGATGTCGGCGAAGGCGAAGCGCGGCTCGATCGGATGATGCTTGTCGGCCGGCGTGCGCGTATCGAACGGCGTTGGCGTCACTTGCGAGACGGTCTTCATCACGGGATAGAAGATTTCGCGGTACAGGTTCAGCGAGAAGGCGGTGAAGGCCAGGATGAACAGCAGCAGGAAGGTCCACAGGCTGAAAGCGCGGTGCAAGTCGAAATTGAGCTTGGCACTGCCGCCTTTCCAGCGCACTTTCCACGCCGGCTGCCAGCGCTGCCACCAGGATTTGGCGGCTGGCACGCGTCCCAGCTCCTTGCGGCGGCTTACCGGCAAGGTCAGGTAGAAGCCGACAAAGCTGTCGAAAGTCCAGATCATGGCGATGCCGCCCATCAGCCACAAGCCCCATTGGTCGATGCCCCACATCTCGGGAATATGCAGGGTGTAGTGCAGGCGGTATAGGAAGGAGACGAAGGTCTCCTTGGTGATCGGCCAGACCGCGCCCCATTCGCGCTTGCCCAATTCGGCGCCGCTGGCGGGATCGACGAAGACCTGGTTGAAGCCCGGTTCGATCAGTTTTTTGCTGACCGGGTCAACCCGGCCGCTGATGCCGAAGGAGATGGACTCGCCCGGTTCCGCATGCAGCGGCACGAAGCTGACGCGCACGTCCGGATAGCGCGCCTCGACCTGGCGCGCGAGGTCGAGCGGGGCCAGGGCCGGGCCGCGGGTGCTGGCGTGCATCAGATGGGGATTGAGCAGATCGTCCAGCTCGTGGTCCCAGGAGATGATGGCGCCGGTCAGGCCGCTGATGAACAAAAAGCCGGCGGTGAGCAAGCCGGCGTAACGATGAATGACAGTCCAGAAGGCGCGCACACCTGACCTCAACTATTCGATATTTTGAAGTGAAACGCGGGCCGGAACGATGGCGTTCCGGCCCGCAGCCTGTGATGCTTAGAAGCGGTACTTCAGCGTCAGCGAAGCGCTGCGCGGCTGCTTGTAGGTGATCGCGCCATACGCGGAGAACATGCCGAAGGCGGTTTTGTCGAACACATTATCGATGTTCAGCTGGGCCGACCACTGCTTGCTGATATCGTAGCGCGCCATCAGGTTCACCATGCTGTGGGACTTCTGCTCGATGATACCGCTGCTGTTGGCAGGCGCGTTGGAATCGGGCGTATAAGTGCGGCTTTCCCAGTTCACGCCGCCGCCCACGGTCAGGGCTTTCAATTCGCCCGGCATGCGGTAGGTGGTGAACACGCGCAGCAGCTTGCGCGGATAGACGCTGTTGATGTCCTTGCCGCTGACGTCTTCGGCTTTGAACTGGCTGTAGCCGGCGCTGGCATTCCAGCCGCGCGCCAGTTCGCCGGACACGTCGAACTCGAAGCCATCGCTCGTTGCGCCTTTGGCGGCGCGGTAATAGGCTTCCGGCAGCCCGCCTGCACCGGGGTTGTTGCCCGCTTCCTGGCCCAGATTGTCCTGCTTGATCTTGAACACGGCGAACGATGCGTTCAGGCGGCCGTCGAAGAACTCGCCCTTCACGCCCGCTTCGGCGCTCTTGCCGATTACCGGCTCAAGGTATTTGCCTTGCTTGTCCTTCAGGCTTTGTGGCTGGAAGATGTCGGTGTAGCTGGCGTAGACCGAATAGTTCTCGCCCAGGTCGTATACCAGGCCGGCATATGGCGTCAGCTCGCTTTCGTGCTGCGGCGCCTGGCCCTTGGTGTCCTTGTCGTACTTGGTGGCGCGCGCGCCGACGATCATGGTCAGCGGATCGCTCAGCGAGAAGCGCGCCACGCCGTACAAGGCTTGCTGCTTGGTCACGCTGGACTCGTAGAAGGACGGTGCGTTCCATTTCGGTTCTGGATAGGCGGAAGGATTCCAGGTATTGAAGTTGCCAACTGATGGCACGTCGCCGCCGAAATCGGCCATGCGGCTGTCGGCATTGAACTTCTGCTTGGAGTGCATATAGCCGAACGCCGCCTCATGCTTGCGGCCGGCCAGCTTGAACGGGCCGCTGGCGTGCAGGCCGAAGTCGTCCTGTTTGGTGCTGGTCAGGTAGGAGCCGGCGAATGCGCCCACGCCCAAGCCGTTCACACGGTCGGGCATGCCGGACAGGTAAAGCAGCTTGGAATCGGCCTTGCGCTCGCCGTGGGTGTAGGTGGCGCGCAGCTTCCAGCCGTTGTCAAAGCCATGTTCCAGGTTGGCGAAGTAGTTGTTGTATTCGGTTTCCCAGCGCGCCCAGTCGGCGGAGGTGGTCTTGGAACGGTCCCAGTTGGTTTTCGAGCCGTCGGTGTACCAGTATGGCAGGCCGCCCCACATCGGCGCGGTCGGATCGGTTTCCTGGCGGCTGGCGCCTGCCGACAGCAGGGTGCGCGGATCCAGGTCCGCTTCCACGGTGGCGTACAGCGTCTGATCCTTGCTCTTCATGCGGCTCACCCAGCTGTCGGCCTGCTTGTATTCGCCGACCACGCGGGCACGCACCGTGCCGTCCTTGTTCAGTGGCGTCGACAGGTCGACCTGGGCGCGGCGCTCGTCCCAGCGGCCGATACCCACTTCGGCGGAGCCTTCGAACGCCTTGCTGGCGGCGCGCTTGCGCACCAGATTGATGGCGGCCGATGGATTGCCGGCGCCCGTCATCAGACCGGTGGCGCCGCGCACGATTTCCACGCGGTCGTAGATAGCCAGGCTGCCCTGCACTTCGCCCGAGCTCCAAGGCTGGGACCAGGTGGTGGGGATGCCGTCGATCTGCAGATTGTCGATGTCGAAGCCGCGCGCGGTGAAGCCGGCGCGGTGGGTTTCATACTGGTTGACCGAAACGCCGGTGCTGTTGTTGACCACATCCGTCACCGTCAGCATGCCCTGGTCTTCGATGCGCTGCTGCGTCACCACGGAAATCGATTGCGGCGTATCGCGCAGCGACATGCTCAGTGGCGTGGCCGTTTTGGCCTTGCCGGTGGTGTAGGAGCCGGTGCCTTCGGTGGTGTCGCCCAGCTTATTGGCCAGCACTTCGATCTGCGGCAGGACGGTTTGTTCGGCGGCGTTTTCGGCTTGGGCGGCCAGCGGCAGGGCCAGGCTCACGAGGACGGCCAGGCGCTTCAATTGGGGGCGGCGTTGTGGATGCATTTTCTTCTAGAAGCTGTAACTGAAATACAAATGATAACGATTCTCATTTAAAAGTCAATATAAATCTGGAAGTTGCGCGCATTTGCGCCCATGATCTACGATATGGCCAACAACTATGGCCAACACGGTGACGGAGGCGCAATGGGTTTGAGCTGTCGGCATTTGGCGTGTGTGCGTGGCGCGGCCACGCTGTTTTCCGATATCGGCTTCAGCCTTGGTGGCGGCGACGCCTTGCGGGTCCAGGGCGGCAATGGCAGCGGCAAAACCAGTTTGCTGCGCCTGTTGTGCGGCTTGGCCCGTCCCGACCAGGGCGAGGTGTGCTGGCAGGGCGAGACGCTGGCGCGCTGCCGTCCCCTCTTCCACGCCAATCTGCTGTATGCCGGCCATGCCGAGGCGCTCAAGCCCGAACTGCTGGCCTGGGAAAACCTGGCCTACGGCGGCTTGCCGGGCATCCGCCACAGCCGCGCGCAAGCGTATTCCTGCCTGGAGCAGATGGGACTGGCGGCCGAAGCCGAGCTGCCGGTGCGCCTGCTGTCGCAGGGCCAGCGCAAGCGGGTGGCGCTGGCGCGGCTGCATCTGGCGCGCCAGCGGCCCTTGTGGATACTGGATGAACCGTTTTCCGCGCTGGACCAGCATGCGCTGTCCAGCGTGACGCAGCTGCTCGGCGATCATCTTGCCGGCGGCGGCCTGCTGGTCTACACCACCCACCAGGATGCCGGGCCGGCGCCCACGCAAACGCTGCGCCTGGGCCGCGAGGGCGCATGCTGAGCATATTGGCGCTGACTATGCGGCGCGAATTGCTGCTGGCCTTGCGCCGCCCCGCCGAAATTGTGATGCCGCCGCTGTTCTTCCTGCTCGCGGCCATGCTCTACCCGCTGGCCATCGGCCCGGACCAGGAGCTGTTGCGCGCCATCGGGCCGGGCGTGCTGTGGGTGTCGGCGCTGCTGGCCGCCCTGCTTGGCCTGCAACGCCTGTTCGCCGCCGATTTCGCCGACGGCACGCTGGAGCAGGCGCTGCTCGCGCCGCATCCGCTGCTGTTGACCGTGTGGGCCAAGGTCGGCGCGCATTGGCTGCTGGCCGGCTTGCCGCTGGTGGCGGTAGCGCCGCTGCTGGCCATCCAATACGATATGGCGCCGCAGGCATTAGGCGTGCTGCTGGCCAGCCTGCTGCTTGGCACGCCGGTCCTCAGCCTGTTGGGCGCGCTCGGCGCGGCGCTGGCCTTGAATGCACGCGGCGGCAGCGTGCTCCTTGCACTCATGTTGGCGCCCCTGTATATTCCTTTACTGATTCTTGGCAGTAGCTCAGTCCATGCCGAGGCTCAAGGTTTAGGCAGCAGCGCCCACCTGCTTTTGCTGGCGGGTCTGTTGTGCGGCACCGCGGCATTGGCGCCGTGGGCCACGGTAGCGGCTTTGCGCGTGGCGCTGGAGTAATCGGCGCGGCGCTGGACACTCAGGACGTATCACTCTTGGGGGCAAATGGCAACGATGAACCTTCCGTATTCCTCTGCTGCCGCGAACCGGCGCGCACCGCATGCGCCGCGCGTGTTTGCGTATGCTGCGCCGCGCCATTTCTTCCCGCTGGCCGGCAAGCTCATTCCCTGGTTTGCCGCCCTTGCCGTCGTGACTGGCCTGACAGGACTGTATATCGGCCTGCTGCTGGTTCCCGCCGATGCGCAGCAACACGACGCCTTCCGCATCATCTTCGTTCACGTGCCGGCGGCCTGGATGTCGATGTTGATCTATCTGGCGATGGCCGCATGGGCCGGCGTGGGCCTGGTGTATAACACGCGACTTTCAGCCATGATGGCAAGCGCCCTGGCGCCCACCGGCGCCCTGTTCACCTTCCTGGCCCTGTGGACGGGCGCGCTGTGGGGCAAGCCGACCTGGGGCGCCTGGTGGGTCTGGGATGCGCGCCTGACTTCCGAGCTGATTCTGCTCTTCCTCTACTTCGGCTTCATGGCCCTGCATGCCGCCATCGACGAGCCGCGCCGCGCCGACCGCGCCGCCGCGATCCTGGCGCTGGCCGGGGTGGTCAATGTGCCGGTCATCTATTTTTCCGTCATCTGGTGGAACACGCTGCACCAGGGCGCCTCGGTCTCGCTCAATAGCGCGCCGTCGATGGCCGCGCCGGTGCTGGCGGGCATGCTGCTGATGACGCTCGCCTTCTGGGCCTATGCGGTGGCGGCGGTGCTGCGCCGCCTACGCTGCATCATGCTGGAACGGGAGGGTAGCGCGGACTGGCTGAACGCGAAAATGGAGGGCGGATAATGGTATGGAACAGCGTGCAGGACTTCCTCGTCATGGGCGGTTATGGCGCGTATGTATGGGGTTCGTGCGGCGTAGTGTTTGCCGCGCTGGTGCTTGAGAGCTGGCTGCTGGGCCGACGCATGCGCCAGGCCCGCCATCTGGCGACGCGCCGCACCGCGCGGGTGGACGCATGAAGGCGCGCCATCAGCGTCTTATTCTGATCGGGGCCAGCCTGGCCGTGCTGGGCATCGGCGCCGCACTGGTGCTGACGGCCTTCCGCCAGAATCTGGTGTTCTTCTTCACGCCGTCGCAGGTGGCGGCCGGGCAGGCGCCGCGCACCGGCATCTTCCGCGTCGGTGGCCTGGTGGAGCCGGGCAGCGTGCGGCGCCAGGCCGATGGCGTGACCGTGGCCTTCGTGGTCAGCGACCATGCGCGCAAGGTCCAGGTGCAGTACCGGGGCGCCCTGCCCGACCTGTTCAAGGAAGGCCGTGGCGCGGTGGTGCAAGGCCGGCTGGCCGAGGGCCGGTTGTTCGTGGCGCAGCAGGTGCTCGCCAAGCACGATGAAAACTATATGCCGGCCGAAGCGGCCTACGCTCTGCAGAAGGGCCAGGCCCAGGGCCAGGCGGCCATGCGCACCTTGGCGGGAGTGGAACGGTGATCCCAGAGACTGGCAATTACGCCCTGGTGCTGGCGCTCTTGCTGGCCCTGGTGCAGGGCGTGCTGCCGCTGTTCGGAGCGCAGCGCGGTAATGAACGCTGGATGGCGCTGGCGCAGCCGGCGGCGCGCGGCCAGTTCCTGCTCTTGACGCTGGCCTTCGGCTGCCTGCTGCTCAGCTTCTGGAACCACGATTTTTCGGTGCGCTATGTGGCGCAGAATTCGAATTCGCTGCTGCCCTGGCAGTACCGCCTGACCGCCAGCTGGGGCGGACACGAAGGCTCGCTGCTGCTGTGGTGCTGGATGCTGGCCGCCTGGACCAGCGCCGTGACGCTGTTAAGCCGCCAATTGCCGCAGGATACGCGGGCGCGCCTGCTCGGCGTCCTGGGTCTGCTGGCGGCGGGTTTCCTGCTGTTCCTGCTGCTGGCGTCCAACCCCTTTGCGCGCCTGCTGCCCGCCGCGCTGGAAGGCCGCGACCTGAATCCCCTGCTGCAGGACGCCGGCATGATCATCCACCCTCCGCTTTTATATATGGGCTATGTGGGTTTTGCCGTGACTTTCGCCTTCGCCATCGCGGCCCTGCTGGGCGGCCGCCTCGACGCGGCGTGGGCGCGCTGGTCGCGGCCCTGGGCCTTGCTGGCCTGGAGCTTCCTCGGTCTGGGCATCCTGATGGGCAGCTACTGGGCCTATTATGAGCTGGGCTGGGGCGGCTGGTGGTTCTGGGACGCGGTCGAGAACGCGTCCTTCATGCCTTGGCTGGCCGGCACCGCCCTGCTGCATTCGCTGGCCGTGACGGAAAAGCGCGGCAGTTTCAAGAGCTGGACCGTGCTGCTGGCGATCCTGACGTTTTCGCTTTCCCTGCTTGGCACCTTCCTGGTGCGCTCCGGCGTGCTGACATCGGTGCATGCCTTTGCCACCGATCCGCGCCGCGGCGCCTTCATCCTGGCCTTCCTGGCCCTGGTCATCGGCGCTTCGCTGGCCTTGTATGCCTGGCGCGCGCCAAAGGTGGGCGGCGGCGGACGTTTTGCCCTGCTGTCGCGCGAATCGCTGCTGCTGACGAATAATGTGATCCTGCTCGCGGCCTGCGGCACGGTGCTGCTCGGCACGCTCTATCCGCTCTTCCTCGATGCCCTCGGCCTGGGCAAGATTTCGGTGGGACCACCCTATTTCGAGACGGTCTTCGTGCCCCTGATGGCGCCCATGCTGCTTCTGCTGGCTGTCGCCCCCTTCGCACAATGGAAGCGCGCGGCGCTGCCGGACCTGCTGCGCCGCCTGCGCTGGCCGGCCGCCCTGGCTGCCGGAATCGGCCTTGGCACGGGACTATCGATAGCGGCGTCGCCGCCGGTGCTGCTTGGCCTGGCGCTGGCGGCCTGGATCATCGTGGGCACCGGCTGGCAGGCCTGGCAGCGCTTGCGCCATGCCGCGCCGGGGACATCGCTGCCGCGCCGCATCGCGCGTGAGCCGCTCAGTTACTGGGGCATGGTCCTGGCGCATGCGGGCCTGGGCGTGTTTGTCATCGGCGTCACGCTGGTCAAGGGTTATGAGGAGGCGCGCGATATCAGCCTGGCGCCCGGCGGTGCGGTGGCGGTGGGCGGCTATCAATTCGCCCTGAATGGCGTGCGCGAGGTGGACGGGCCGAATTACGAGGCGGTGCGCGCCACCTTCGAGGTGCGGCAGGACGGCCGGCGCGTCGCCACGCTGTACCCGGAAAGACGCAACTATCCGGTGCAGCAGACCATCATGACCGAGGCGGCCATCGAGCATGGCTTGACGCGCGACCTGTATCTTTCGCTGGGAGAGGAAACGGCGGATGGGCGCTGGCTGGTGCGCATCCAGCTCAAGCCCTTCGTGCTGTGGATCTGGGCCGGCGGCGTGCTGCTGGCGATCGGCGGCCTGTTGGCGGCCGGCGACCGGCGCTACCGGTTGGCGCGCCGTAATACGGCGGCTGCGCCTCTTTCCGCGCCAGCCGCCAACCCGGTACTGATGCCGGGTGCCGCGCTACGGCAGGAGGCGCCATGAAACGTTTCCTGCTGCCGCTTGCTGGTTTTTCCGTCCTGCTGCTGTTCCTGGGCGCGGGGCTGACCCTCAATCCGCGCGAGCTGCCGTCGCCGCTGGTGGGCAAGCCCACACCGGCTTTCAGCGCGGTACGGCTGGACGATGCGGCCGGCCGCATTTCCCCGGCCGATATGGCTGGCCGCGCATGGCTGCTCAACGTCTGGGCCTCGTGGTGCGCCTCCTGCCGCATCGAGCATCCGCTGCTGATGCAGTTCGCGCAGCGCCAAGGCGCGCCACTGGTCGGCCTGAATTACAAGGATGGCCGCGAAGACGCCCGCGAATGGCTGGCGCAGCACGGCAATCCTTATTGGCAATCGGCGTTCGACCCCGAGGGGCGGCTGGGCATGGATTTCGGCGTATACGGCGTGCCCGAAACCTTCGTGATCGATAAGCGCGGTGTGATCCGCCTGCGCCATGCAGGGCCGCTTAGCGAGGAAGTGCTGCAACGGAAAATCCTGCCTTTGCTGAAGGAACTGGAAAATGGCTAGGCGTCTGCATCCGGGTGCAGCGCCCACCGCGAAGCTGCTTGCCACGTGCGCCCTGGCCTGCATCCTGGCCAGCCCGCTGGCAGCGCCTGCCGGCAGCGGCGCAGCGCCGCCGGAGGTGCAATTGGAAGCTAGGGTGGCGGCGCTGTCGGCAGAATTGCGCTGCCTGGTCTGCCAGAACCAGACCCTGGCCGATTCGCAGGCCGAACTGGCCGTCGATCTGCGCCGCCAGATCCGCGAACAGATGCGGGCCGGCCGCAGCGAGGCCCAGGTGGCTGATTTCATGGTACAGCGTTACGGCGACTTCATCCTGTACCGGCCGCCGTTCAAGGCCAGCACCTTGCTGCTATGGTTTGCGCCGCCAGTGCTTGTGCTGGGCGGCGCGCTGGCTCTGCTCCTGCGCCTTCGCAAGCCGGGCCAAGGAAAACGCCGCCGCGCTTTGTCCGAGGTTGAACGGACGCGCGCCGCCAGCCTGCTGGCGGGTCGCGAGGAGCTGCCATGAGCGTTTTCCTGATCGTCACCGTGCTGCTGACCGCCGCCACCTTGCTGTGCATCCTGCCGCCCTTGCTGCGCCAGGGCCGCGGGCGGGCGAATGGCGCTTCGCCGCAGCAGGTCAATCTCGCCGTCCTGCGCGCCCAGATGAAGGAGCTGGAAATCGACCGGCAGAACGGCACCCTGCCACAGGCCGCACACCGCGCCGCGCTGCGAGAACTGGAACGGCGCGTGGCGGAAGAAACCCAGGCCAATCCAGCGCCCCGGGCCATGCCGCCGCAGCGCTGGACCGCCTTGCTGCTGGCCCTTCTGTTGCCGCTGGGCGCGGCGGCCCTGTATTTCCAGGTTGGCCGCCCCGTCGCTGCGCTGCCGGCCGTACCGCCGCCCACTGTCGTCGAGCAAGGCCATGCGGACGATGGCGGTCCGGATATGAACGCGCTGGTGCAAGGCCTGGCCGAGCGCCTGCGCCACCAACCCGAGGACAGCGATGGCTGGCGGATGCTGGCGCGCTCCTACACCGCGCTGGGACGCTATCGCGAAGCGGCACAGGCCTATTCGCGTCTGAACACACTGCAGCCGAACGATGCCGATACCCTGGCCGATTACGCCGACGCCCTGGCATCGGCCGAAGACGGCAAGCTGGCCGGCCAGCCGGAACGCTTGATCGCGCGCGCGCTGGCGATCGATCCGAAGCACGTCAAGGCGCTGGCTCTGTCGGGCAGCGCGGCCTTTGCGCGCGCCGACTTTGCCGCGGCTGTGCGCCAATGGCAGGCGCTCCTGCCCTTTGTGCCGCCGGATTCGCCGTTCGCCGAATCCACGCGGGCCGGCATCGCGACGGCGCAAGCGCGCCTGGACGGCGGCCCGGCCCAAAGCAACGCTGCGCGCGGCAGGCCCGCCAGCGCGCCGGCCTTGTCCGGCACCGTGCGGCTGGCTCCTGGCGTGCAGGGCGTGCGGCCGGACGATACCCTCTTCATTTACGCGCGCGCCGCCGAAGGGCCGCGCCAGCCGATCGCCATCCTGCGCCGCCAGGCCAGCGACCTGCCCTTCGATTTCACGCTGGATGACAGCCTGGCCATGCAGGGCGGCACGCCGCTCTCGGCACACGCCCGCGTGATCGTGACGGCGCGCATCTCCCGCTCCGGCAAAGCCATGCCGCAGGCTGGCGATCTGGAAGGCGACAGCGCTCCGCTGGTCCCGTCGGCGCAAGGGGTACAGCTTGAAATCGGGCGGCGCGTGGCTGCGGCGCCGCCGCCACACAATTGAGCAAGATTGGACACTCGCAAGAAACTAGGCTAACGTTAAACGCAATTCATCGACCAAGGTGATTACATGGAACCCAGGCAGCCAGCCGCCAGCAAGGCGGATGAGTTAAAGGTTTTTCTGTTCCTGACCGTCGTGCTAGCCCCCGTGCTAGCGGTCGCCGTAGTGGGCGGCTACGGCTTCACTATCTGGATGTACCAGCTGTTGACCGGCTCCCTACCCACGGCCTGACGCCATGCTGCCGCCAAGCGTCGCCAGGTCCGCGCAGGACGACACGGACATCCACATCGCCGGCCTGATCGTCCACGCCAGCCGCACCGAGCTTGCGGCGGTGCGTTCCCATATTGCCCTGCTGCCCAGGGCCATCGTGCACGCCGCCGATGCCGATGGCCGCATGGTCGTCACCCTTGAAACCGATTCCAGCCAGCGCGCGCTGGACTGCATGGATGCACTGCGCGCCCTGCCCGGCGTATTAAACGTCGCATTGGTTTATCAACACGCGGAGCCTGCCGCTGCCATGGATGAGGAGGTCGAATGAAACAGACACGCCGGGATTTCATCACCCAGACTGCCGCCATCACGGCGGCGGCCACCGCCGGCATTCCCCTGGCGGCTGACGCATCCAACGTCGTCACCGACGCCGCGCGCACTCAGCTCAATTGGAGCAAGGCGCCCTGCCGCTTCTGCGGCGTGGGCTGCGGCGTGAACGTGGGCGTGAAGGACGGCCGGGTGGTTGCCACCCATGGCGACATTAACGCCGAAGTCAATCGCGGGGTCAACTGCGTCAAGGGCTATTTCCTGTCCAAGATCATGTACGGGGCCGACCGCCTGACCCAGCCCCTGCTGCGCATGAGCGGCGGCAAATACGACAAGAACGGCGAGTTCACGCCCGTCTCCTGGGCCACCGCCTTCGACGTCATGGCGGCGCAGTTCAAGCAGGTCTTGCGCGACAAGGGGCCGAACGCGCTCGGCATGTTCGGTTCGGGCCAATGGACGGTGTGGGAAGGCTACGCCGCCGTCAAGCTGATGAAGGCCGGCTTCCGCACCAATAACCTGGACCCGAACGCGCGCCACTGCATGGCCTCGGCCGTGGCGGGCTTCATGCGCACCTTCGGCATGGACGAGCCGATGGGCTGCTACGACGATATCGAGCAGGCCGACGCCTTCGTGCTGTGGGGCTCGAATATGGCGGAGATGCATCCGATCCTGTGGACCCGCATTACCGACCGCCGCCTGTCCAATCCCAACGTGAAGGTGGCCGTGCTGTCGGTGTACGAGCACCGCAGCTTCGAGCTGGCCGACCAGCCGGTGATCTTCCGGCCGCAGACCGATCTGGCCATCCTCAACTTCATCGCCCACCACATCATCAAGACCAACCGTGTGCAGCGCGACTTCGTCAACAAGCACACCCGCTTCGTCTTGGGTAATACCAGCATCGGCTATGGCCTGCGGCCCGAGCATCCGCTGCAGCGCGCCGCCAAGAACGCGGCCGACGCCAGCGGCGGCAAGCCCATGACCTTCGAGGAATACGCCAAATTCGTCAGCGCCTACGATGTGGACACGGTGGCGAAGCTGAGCGGGGTCACGCGCGACCGGCTGGAACGCCTGGCGGAGCTGTACGCCGATCCGAAGATCAAGGTGATGTCGCTGTTTACCATGGGCTTCAACCAGCATACGCGCGGCACCTGGTGCAGCAACCTGCTGTACAACCTGCACCTGCTGACCGGGAAAATCTCCCAGCCCGGCAACAGCCCCTTCTCGTTGACCGGCCAGCCTTCAGCCTGCGGCACGGCGCGCGAGGTCGGCACGTTCTCGCACCGGTTGCCGGCCGATATGCTGGTGACCAATCCCAAGCACCGCGAAACGGCGGAAAAAATCTGGAAGCTGCCCGCAGGGACGGTGCCCGACAAGCCGGGCCTGCACGCCGTCGTGCAAAGCCGCGCCCTGAAGGACGGCAAGCTGAATGCCTACTGGGTCATGTGCAATAACAATATGCAGGCCGGCCCGAACATCATGGGCGAGATCCTGCCGGGCTTCCGCAACCCGAATGCCTTTGTGGTGGTCTCCGACGTCTACCCGACGGCCAGCACCACGGCGGCCGACCTGATCCTGCCGACCGCGATGTGGGTGGAGAAGGAAGGCGCTTACGGCAATGCGGAAAGGCGGACGCAGTTCTGGCATCAGCTGGTGCAGGCGCCAGGCGAGGCGCGCTCGGACCTATGGCAGCTGGCCGAATTCTCCAAGCGTTTCAAGGTCGAGGAAGTGTGGCCGGCGCCGCTGCTGGCGGCCATGCCCCAGTATCGCGGCAAGACCCTTTTCGATGTCCTGTTCCGCAACGGCCAGGTGGACAAGTTCCCGCTCTCGCAGATGCAGGCCGGCTACCAGAACGACGAGGCCAAGGCCTTCGGCTTCTATCTCCAGAAAGGCCTGTTCGAGGAGTATGCGCAGTTCGGGCGCGGCCACGGCCACGACCTGGCGCCTTTCGATACCTACCACCAGGTGCGCGGCCTGCGCTGGCCGGTGGTGGACGGCAAGGAGACGCGCTGGCGCTACCGCGAAGGCAGCGATCCGTATGTGAAGGCCGGCGAAGGCGTGCGCTTCTACGGCAACCCGGACGGGAAGGCGGTGATCTTCGCCCTGCCCTACGAACCGGCGGCCGAGGAGCCGGACAAGGAATATCCGTTCTGGCTGTCCACAGGCCGCGTGCTGGAGCACTGGCACACCGGCACCATGACGCGCCGCGTGCCGGAACTGTACCGGGCGGTGCCGAACGCGGTCTGCTTCATGCACCCGGAAGACGCCAAGGCGCTCGGCACGCGGCGCGGCGACGTCATCGAGGTCAAATCGCGGCGCGGCGTGATCCAGACAAGGGTGGAAACGCGGGGCCGCAACCGGCCGCCGCGCGGCCTGGTCTTCATCCCATTCTTCGACGCCAGCCAATTGGTGAACAAGGTGACGCTGGACGCGACCGACCCCATTTCGTTCCAGACCGATTACAAGAAGTGCGCGGTGAGCATCCGCAAAATTTAGGGAGGCAGGCCATGAACCGATTCCTCATCCCCGTTCTGCTGGCCGCCGCGCTGGCAGCCGCGCTGCCAGCGCAGGCCCAGCGCGCGCTGGACAATATGCGCGGCCCGACGCCGCTGGCCGAAACCACCAAGCCGGCGCCCATGGTCAATCCCGACAACAGCGACATCCGCCGGGTGCGCAACTACGCCATGCAGCCGCCCGTGATTCCGCACAAGATCGAGGGCTACCAGATCGACAAGAGCGCGAACCGCTGCATGATGTGCCACGCCCGCACCCGCACCCAGGAAAGCCAGGCGCCGATGATCAGCGTCACCCACTTCCAGAACCGCGATGGCAACTTCCTGGCCGAACTGTCGCCGCGCCGCTACTTCTGCCTGCAATGCCATGTGCCGCAGGCGAATCTGACGCCGCTGGTGGACAACCAGTTCAAGGACGTGGACACGATGCTGAATACGCCCTCGGCACCCAATGCCCCGGCCAAGAAAAAATAAGGGGATGCCATGATCGCAAAGCTCAAGTACTACTGGCGCATCCTGTGGCAACCCAGCCTGCATCTGAGCCTGGGCTTGCTGGTGATCGGCTCCTTCGTGGCCGGCGTGATTTTCTGGGGCGGCTTCAACACCGCCATGGAAGCGACCAATACCGAGAAATTCTGCACCGGCTGCCACGAGATGCGCGACAACGTGTATCCCGAACTGCAGCGCACCATCCACTTCGCCAACCGCAGCGGGGTGCGCGCCAAGTGTTCCGACTGCCATGTGCCGCATGAGTGGACCAGCAAAATCGCGCGCAAGATGCAGGCCTCCAAGGAAGTCTGGGGCAAAGTCTTCGGCACCATCGATACACGCGAAAAATTCGAAGCCCACCGGCGGCAGCTGGCCGGCAATGAATGGCGCCGCCTGAAGGCCAATAACTCGCTGGAATGCCGCAACTGCCACCAGTTCGAATCGATGGACTTCACGCGCCAGAGCAAGCGCGCCGTCGACGCGCACTCGACCAAGCTGGCCAGCGGCGAAAAGACCTGCATCGATTGTCACAAGGGGATTGCCCACACTTTGCCGGATATGTCCGAGGTGAAGTAAAACACTGAAACAGGAGGTTGAAGAATGCAAGGATGGCTTGCGGCACTTAAAGGACTTGCTTACCTGGTCTTAGTCTTGCTGGCAGTAGCGATGGCCTACGGCGGATGGACGGCCCTGCGCTATTGGCCGGACATCAGCGTTTAGGAGACGATATGAATAAACGGCAGGCGCGGCTTTTCGCGATAACATCGACCCTTCTGGCCAGCGTGGCTTTCATCGGCTTGACCCTGGACAGCCACCGTCAATTCGGCAAGCTTACCAACGCCGACAAAATCACCCCCGCCGTCACCCGCGGCAAGGACGTCTGGCATAACAATAACTGCATCAACTGCCATACCCTGTTCGGCGAAGGCGCCTACTATGCCCCCGATCTGACCAAAATCACCAAGCTGCGCGGCGAGGCTTACCTGACGGCCTATATGCGCGACCCCTCCAAGTTCTACGACGAGACGCGCCACCGCCGCCTGATGCCCAAGCAGAATCTGAGCGACGGCGATATCGCCGACCTGTATGCCTTCCTCGACTGGGTCAGCAATGTGGACAACCAAGGCTGGCCGCCGCGCCCCATCCTGGTGACGGGATCGACCTTCCCCGGCACCGACCAGTCCACGGCCACGGCGGCGGCCACGCCGCCCGCCGCGCGCCCGGTCAGCGGAGCGGAAGACCCGGTGGCATTGGGCGAGCGCGTATTCCGCAGCGCCACGCCGGCCTGCGCCGCCTGCCATTCGATCGCGCCCGGCGTGAATATGGCCGGCCCCAGCCTGGCCGGGCTGGCCGGCCGCACGCAGACCTTGCTGGCCAGCGGCAGCTATCGCGGCCAGGCGAAGGATCTGGCTGGCTATATCCGCGAATCGATCACGGAGCCGAGCGCGCATCTGGTGCCGGGAGCCATGTTCTCGGCCAATGGCGTGTCCTTCATGCCCACCACCTACGGCAAATCGATGTCGCCGCAGGAGGTCGAGCAGTTGGCCGCCTATTTAAGCTCATTGAAATAAGGAGCCGCCAGATGAGATACAAATCGCAATCCGTCGCCTATTGGTATTTCGCCGTCGCCGTCGCCCTGTTTGGCCTGCAACTGGTGTTTGGCCTGCTGTCTGCGGCCAAATATCTTGGTCCCGACCCTTTGCTACATATACTGCCCTTCGACGTGACCAAGGTGATCCACACCAATCTGCTGATCGTATGGGTGCTCACCGGCTTCATGGGCGCGACTTACTGGATGGTGCCCGACGAATCGCGCACCGAATTGCATAGCGTGCGGCTGGCCATCGTCCAGCTGGTGCTGTGGGTGGTGATGGGCGTGACCGCGATCATCGGCTACCTGTTCCGCTGGGGCACGGGCAACAAGCTGCTGGAACAACCGCTGCCGCACAAAATCGTGATTGTGATCGTGATGCTGATCTTCCTGTACAACGTCGGCATGACGATCCGCAAATCCGGACGCTTCACCACCACGGAAGGCGTGCTGATTGGCGGCCTGGGACTGGCCGCCGTACTGTATCTACCGGCGCTGCTCCACTACGAAAACTATACGGTATCGATCTTCTACCGCTGGTGGACGATTCACCTGTGGGTCGAGGGCGTATGGGAAATGATACAGGGCGGTTTCCTGGCCTATCTGCTGATCCGCCTCTCCGGCGCCGACCGCGAGGTGATGGAGAAATGGCTGTACGTGATCGTCGGCCTGGTCTTCATCGCGGGCATTCTCGGCACGGCGCACCACTATTACTGGGTGGGCGTGCCGTCCTACTGGCTGCCCATCGGCGGCATTTTCAGCGCGCTCGAGCCGGTGGCCCTGGTGGGCATGGCGGTGTATGCCTATTCCAGCATCCGCCGCAGCGGCATGGCCCATCCCAACAAGCTGGCCTTGCACTGGACCGTTGGCAGCGCCGTATTCACCCTGTTTGGCGCGGGTTTGCTGGGACTGGCCCACACCTTCCCGCAAGTGAACAAGTGGACGCACGGGACGCTGATCACCGCCATGCACGGCCACGCCGCCTTCTACGGCGCCTACGCCATGATCGTGATGGCGATGATCAGTTTCGCCCTGCCTTCGCTGACCAAGCGCCCCGACGAGGGAACCCCGCTCGGCTACTGGGCCTTCTGGATGCAGATCGCGGGCATGTTCGGCATGACGCTTTCCTTCGCCACGGCGGGTATCGGCCAGGTTTATCTGGAGCGCATCATGGGACTTGGCTTCCTCGATGCCCAGCTCAAGATCCAGGTCCACTTCCTGATGCTGCTGGCGACCGCCTCGCTGTTCGCCTGCGGGGTGGCGCTCTTCATCATCGACTTCTTCCGCCACGCGCCGCGCTTTGAAATCGAGCTGGAGACGGCGGCGCCAGCGACGCAGCCGAGGGGAGCCTGATTTGAATGCAGCCGTAATGGATATGCGCCCGCCGGAAGCACCCTACTATCTGGCGGGCGGCAACGAGGTGGCGCTGTTCGAACAATGCCATGCGCGCCAGCTGGCCGTGATGCTGAAAGGCCCGACCGGCTGCGGCAAGACGCGTTTTGTGGAGTATATGGCGTGGAAGCTGGGGCGGCCGCTGATCACCATCGCCTGCCACGATGATTTGAGCGCGAGCGACCTGATTGGCCGCTTCCTGATCGGGCATGAGGGAACGCTCTGGCAGGACGGCCCGCTGACGCGCGCCGTGCGCAGCGGCGCCATCTGCTATCTGGACGAAATCGTGGAGGCGCGCCAGGATACGGTAGTGGTGCTGCATCCGCTGACCGACCACCGCCGCATCCTGCCGATCGACAAGACCGGCGAGGTGCTGGCGGCGGCGCCGGGTTTTCAGCTGGTGGTGTCGTACAACCCGGGCTACCAGCGCATGCTCAAGGATATGAAACCCAGCACCCGCCAGCGCTTCGTGGCGCTCGATTTCGACTTTCCGCCGCCTGAACGCGAATGCGACATCGTGCAGCGCGAGGGCGGGATCGAGCGCGCGCAGGCGCATGCTCTGGTCACGCTGGCGCAGCGCCTGCGCACGCTGCAGGAGCGCGGTCTGGCCGAAGTGCCCAGCACGCGGCTGCTGATCGCGGCGGCGCGCCTGATCGGCAGCGGCATACCGGTGCGGGAGGCCTGCAACAGCGCCATCATTGCGCCGCTGTCAGACGACGGTCCGCTGCTGGGCGCCATGCGCGATCTGCTGGACGCCACCTTGATCTGAACACATGGCCGAAGCGGAAGACGTCATCACCGACGCCGCCATGCACGCGGCGAGCTATATGCAGGCCCATTGGCGGCGCCATCGCGCCAAGACTGGAGCACCGCTACTGGCACTGGCCGACGTGTCGCGTCGCCTGGAACTGCTTTGCCATAGCTTGTTTGGTGCGGCCTTCGTTTTTCGTCCCGCGCAAGTTCCATTGCCTGCGACAGTTCTAAGCCGTCTCTTTCAGCGCCCTCAGCTTCCATCGCGCAGCGCGGCCCTGCCTGCGACCGATGGCTGCCATATCTGGCTGCCGCCCGCGCTGCCGGCAGGCGATGAGCAAGCCGCATTGGCCCAATACCGGGCGATGGCCTTGCAGCAGGCCATGCGCGCGGCGCGCGGCAGCGCCGCCAGCCTGCCCACCGGTGCGTCGCCCTTGCTGCTGGCTCTCTATCAGCTGCTGGAGGCCGATGCCGCCGACCGCGCCTTGGCGCAGCTGGCCCCCGGCATGCAGCAGCCACTGAACGCCTGGCGCGCCCAAGCGCTATCCACCCGTCCGCAGCTTTCGGCCTTCGCGCCGCCGGCCCGCGCCATCGAGCAGATACTGCGCGATACGCTGGCGCGACCATTGGAGCAAGCGGCGCAAGCGCCGACAGCGCCCGAGGTCTTGCGTCTGGCCGAGGCTCTGGCCGGACGCCTGACGGCGCAGTCCAATGGTTTGCGCGCACCGGCACTGTGGTTGGACGCCTGGAGCGGTGAGCTGCGCAGGCCTGCTGTCCTGCTTTCCGCTGCAGGATCGCAGGCCGATGGCCAAGCGCCTGGAAAAAGCCGCAGCGCGCGCCTGCCGCGCCGTCCCACCGCACGCCAGGCGTCGGATGGCGAAGACGATACCAGCGGCCAAGGTCCATCCATGGTGCAAACCGCACAGCCGCAAGAAAAAGCCGAAGATCCTATGGGCTTGCAGCGTCCGCTGGACCGTGATGCCGACAGCGCTGCCGAAGACTATGCCGACGCCCTCTCCGAACTGGCCGAGGCGCGCCTGATCGTCGCGCCTGGCCACCCGAAGGAATACCTGCTGGCGGACGACCTTCCTGAACGCGCGCCGCGCACTGCCTTGCCGCCGTCGGCCGCGCATGGCGCCGGCGGCACGACCACGCTTTACCCGGAATGGGACTACGGCAGCCAGTCGTACCGGGAACGCTACGCGGCGGTGCATACCGTCACGGCGGAATCCGGCCCGGAAAGCTGGGTGGCGCAAACCCTGCGGAGTTACGGCGGCATGCTGGCCGAAGTACGGCGGCGCTTTGACATGCTGCGTGCGCAGCGACTGCGCGTGCAGCGGCAGCCGGAAGGCGATGAAATCGATCTGCAAGCCTGGATGGACAGCCGCGCCGACAGGATGGCGGGCCTGTCGCCGGAACAGCGTCTTTACCAGCGCGAAATCCGCGCGCGGCGCGATATGGCGATCATGCTGTTGGCCGACGTCAGCGGCTCCACCGACAGTTGGCTAGGCAGTTCGCGCCGCGTGATCGACATCGAACGCGAGGCCTTACTGCTGGTCTGCATCGCATTGCAGGGCATGCGGGAACGCTTTGCGGTGCAGGCATTTTCCGGCGAAGGCCCACAAGGCGTCACGATGCGCGCCGTCAAAGGCTTTGGCGAAAGCTACACCCCGGCTATCGCGCGCAGAATCGCCGGCCTTGAGCCGGAGCGCTACACGCGGGCCGGCGCCGCGCTGCGCCACGCCGCGGCCCAGCTGATGGCCCAGGGCGCGCAGCATCGTTTGCTGATCCTGCTATCAGATGGCAAGCCAAACGACTGCGACCAGTACGAGGGCCGTTATGGCATCGAAGACATGCGCCAGGCAGTCAATGAATGCCGCCTCCAGGGCATATCCCCCTTCTGTCTGACCATCGACCGCCAGGCGGCCGGCTACCTGCCGCAGATATTCGGTCCGCACGGCTACTGCCTGCTGCCAGAGCCGGATCTGCTGCCTGCCGCGCTGCTGCAATGGCTGCGGCGGCTGACCGCCTCCTGATTAATCGGGCGCTGACGGCTCAAATGGTCGTGTTAGTATAAAAGCACGCATTTGCGTAAAAATCCATCACCATAGGGAGGTTTATGTCGAAATCGTATTGGAAGATCGCAGCCCATTCCCTCTTCATCGCCGGCGCCATTGGCGCCTGCTCCCTGCCCGCAGCCGCCGTCGAAAAACCCACCGCAAAAGCCCTCAGCGGCAGCTACCCCACCCGCTGGGTACCGGCCTATTCCTCCGTGCCGGCCGGATGGGTCGTCACCAACTTCAATAGCACGAGCTGGCTCATTAGCGACGTCACCTCCGCCTCGACCGGGGAAATCGTGTATGTGTATTTCAGTACGGGCTTTCCTGTGGTCGCCGTCCCCGATGGCTGGATCATTTCGCAAGCCGGCAGCGTGACCAACCAGATTACCAAAATCGTCGGTTCCGCACCCTGGACGACTTATATGGCGGCCTACGGTTCGCCGATCCCAGACGGCTGGGTCATCACCGAGGCCGGCAGCATTCGCAACCAGATCACCAATGTCAACGGCGTGCCGGATTACTCGACGGCGTATGTCAATCTGGGCTCCCCCATTCCGAAAGACTGGGTTATCACCACGGCAGGCAGCGTCAAAAACACCATCACCAAGGTGAAGGACGTGCCGAACTACACCGCCATCTGGGTGACGATCGGCTCGCCGATTCCCGACGGCTGGGTCGTTACCACCGCCGGCAGCCTGAAAAACGAGATCACCAAGGTCAAGACCCTGCCGGTCGGCACGGAAATCTGGACCGCCTTCGGTTCTCCCGTGCCGCTGGGCTGGGAAATCAAAACGCCGGGACAGCTTAAGCAGCTGATCGTGCGCCGCTACTGATTGCCGCGCCGGGGCCGGAAGTGGCGGCATGAGCGGATGCCGCCCCATGCTATAGTGCCAAGTCGCCAATATTTCGCTGACTTCCATGCGCTACCTGTCCCGCTCCTGTATCGCCTCCCTGTCTTTGCTGCTGCCCTTGAGCCTTGGCGCTCAGACGATCGCCCCCCAGGCCAATGCTATCGGCGCGGCACCCATCGAATGCGCCAGCGGCAAGCCGATCAACGAAGAAGGTTTCGTCAAGATCGGCGGCATCGAGCAATGGGTGACGATCAAGGGTGATGACTGCAAGAATCCGGTCATCCTGTTTGTGCACGGCGGGCCGGGCAATCCCATGACGCCCTACGTCAACAGTCCATATCGGCCCTGGGAAAAAGAGTTCACCTTCGTCCATTGGGATCAGCGCGGCGCGGGCCAGACTTACGGCCGCAACCCCATCGAACCGGAAACCGAAGAACATATCCTCAGCGTGGAAGGCCTGGCGACCGATGGCGTGGAGGTTGCGGCCTTCGCGACGAAGCACCTGAACGCCAGGAAGCTGATTCTGTTCGGCGGCTCCTGGGGATCGGTGCTGGGCGTGCATATGGCCAAGCGGCGGCCGGATCTGTTCGTGGCCTATGTCGGCACCGGCCAGTTGGTCGGCCCGGACAACGACAAGGAAAGCTACCGAAAAACCCTGGAACTGGCGCGCGCGTCGGGCGACAAGAAAACGGTGGAAATGCTGGAAGGCTTTGGCATGCCGCCTTGGACCAAGCCGCGCACGCCCGGCCTGCTGCGCCGCATCTCGCGCATTTACGAGGCAAAAACCACCGATCCCGCGCCGCCGTCCTGGTGGTCTCGCTCCCCGCAGTATTCGAATGACGAGGCGCTGATCAATTACGGCAAGGGCGAGGACTTCTCCTGGCTGCAGTACGTGGGCATGAAGGGCGACGGCATGCGCTACAGCGTCGACTTACCCAGACTTGGCAGCGATTTCCAGATTCCGGTATTTATAATCATGGGCGCGGAAGACCTGACCAGCGTGCCCGAAGTGGCGAAGCGCTATTTCGATTCGATCAGCGCGCCGCAGAAAGAATACTTCCTGCTGCCGCGCACCGGCCACGATCACAATCACATCATGCTTGAAGCGCAGCACAAGGTGCTGACCACGAAAGTGCGGCCGCTGCTGCGTTGATACTTTGCGGGAGAGCCATGAGCAAACGCATACTTGTTGAAGGCCTGGTGCAGGGCGTGGGATACCGCTACGCTTTCTCGGAGCAGGCCCGGAGACTGGGCCTGTCCGGCTGGGTGCGCAACCGGCGCGACGGTCGGTGGAAGCTTGCGTCGATGGCGACACCGCCAGCGTGGACGCCATCGTGCGCTGGGCGCAATCGGGGCCGCCCGCCGCGCGCGTTAGCAAGATCAGTGTCAGCGACGACGCGGCACTGGACTATTCGTCCGGCGAATTCGAGATCCGGTCCACCGCGTAACGCAGGTCGTCCAGCTCTTCCTCGGTGAAGCCGGCCTGCCGGCGCGCTTCCAGATTGAAGGGGCCGCGCATCACCGGCGCCTTGTATTGCACCGTCAGTTCGGCGTAGGTGGAGCGCGGTTCCAGACCGCGCTGGCGGCATAGATAGCCATACCAGCGGTTGCCCACTTCCACATGGCCGATTTCGTCGCGCAGGATGATGTCGAGGATGTTGGCGGCGTCCTGGTCACCGGCCTGGGCCAGCTTGGCACGCAAGGCGGGATTGGCATCGAGTCCGCGCGCCTCCATCGTGCGCGGTACCAGCGCCATGCGTGCCAGCACATCGCCGCTGGTCTTTTCCACCATCTCCCACAGGCTGCCGTGGGCGGGATATTCGCCATAATGGCTGCCCAGCGCGCGCAGATGCGCGTCAAGCAGCGAGAAATGCAGGGCTTCCTCATCCGCCACGCGCAGCCAGTCGCTGTAGTATTCGGCCGGCATGCCGGCAAAGCGCCAGACAGCATCCAGCGCCAGGTTGACGGCGTTGAATTCGATATGGGCCAGGGCGTGAATCAGCATGGCGCGGCCTTCCACCGTCACCATGGAGCGCCGTCCGACCAGGCGTGGCGGCACCAGCTCGGGCTTGAGCGGCCGGCCCGGAATGCCGCCTGCCGCCGTCAGCTCCGCCTGCGTATCCAGCGTGCAGAGGCCGGCCCGCGCAGCGCTGGCCAGCGCCGCCACCGCCGCGGCTTTTCGTGCCGGATCGGTTTCGACCAGACATTCCAAAGCGCGTATGCGCAAGTCCTGAGGTGCTGCCATGCCAGTTCCCTTCATTGACGAAGGCAGCAGTTTACCATCTTGATCTGGATTGCCAAACGCGGAGGAAGAGCCTCCGCGCCTCACTAGCCCCATGCTACAATCCCGCCATGAATATGGGACGCAATACATTTTCGATCGCATCATGGGTGGCTTTATGCGCCCTGCTGCTGGCCGTATTGACGCCCACGCTTTCGCAGGTGTTCGCCCGCGAAGCCCGTTTCATCACCACGACCATCTGCTCGGCAAGCAATGCCGGAAGAATGCAGAAAATCTTCGCGACCGAAGAAGCGCCGGCCCAGGAGCATGCGGCTGTGCTGGACCATTGTCCCTTCTGTCATATGGGCGTTTCACTGGCAGCCTTGCCGACCAGCGCATACGAGCTGCCTGTCATTGCAGCTTCCGCACTGCGCCCTTCGCTGTTCTATCAAGCCTCCGTTCCGCTCTTTGCCTGGAACGCGGCAAACCCTCGCGGCCCGCCCCAGGCCTGATCCGGCAGTTCCCTTTTTAATATTCCGATCAGATTCGCCCATGCCTGGGCAACCGTAAGAGAGTTTGTCATGATGTCATTCGCATCCCGTGACGGCGCTGCTGCGCGCCGCCATCCCGTATTCCCACGCCTGCGCGCCCTGCCCTATGCAATCGCCTGCGCCTTCATCGCCCTGCCGGCTCACGCCGAGACGGACGCCACCTTGCCCACGGTGGAAGTCAGCGCTACGACGCTGCGCAGCGGCGGCGTGCTCGATCTCGATACCACGTCCAGCACCGGCAGCCGCCTTGGCCTGACGCTGCGCGAAACGCCGGCCAGCGTGACGCTGGTGGACCGCGCCCTGATCGAAGAGCGCGGCGCCCAGGATACGCAGGAGATCCTGCGCGCCATCCCTGGCGTGACCGCGCATAATGCGCCCGGCAATATCGGCGTCAGCTACCGCGGCTTCGGCAGCGGTTCCATCAGCCAGCTGTTCAACGGCATCAATGTGCAATACGCGATCGCCGCGCGGCCGGTGGACAGCTGGATCTACGACCGGGTGGAAGCCATCGGCGGCCCGTCGAGCTTCCTGTACGGCTCCGGCGCGGTGGGCGGCTCGATCAACTACATCACCAAGGTGGCCGAGCGCGGCGAATTCGGCGAGGCCCAGCTGCGCCTGGGCGGTCATGGCCTGAAGGAAGGCTCGTTCGGCTTGAACCGGCGCCTTGCCGGCGACGGCAGTGGCCAGGCCGACCATCATGTTCGCGTCGACGTCAACCACCGCGAGGCCGACAGCCGCATCGAAGGCGTCGGCAGCAAGTCGACTCAGCTTGCCGTATCGCTGCGCTCCGACTTCGGCGCGCGTTTCAACCACATCCTGGCTTATGAATTCCAGGATGAAGACGTGACGCGGCCCTACTGGGGCACGCCGCTGCTGAATCCCATCGCCGGCAAGGCGCGTGTTGACGAAGGCACGCGCTTCAAGAACTACAACAGCGCCGATGGCGTCTACGCCCAGCGCGTGCACTGGCTGCGCTCCGTCGCCACTTGGCGCGCCAGCGACGCGCTGCAGTTCACCAACACCCTGTATACCTACGATGCGCTGCGCGATTACCGCAACGTCGAGAGCTATCGCTTCAACCCCGCCAATACGGCGGTGATCCGCTCCAGCACCCTGCTGCAGCGCCACGACCAACGCGTGGTCGGTGACCGTCTCGACGGTACTTATAAAGGCTCGCTCGCTGGACACCGCAGCGATTGGGCGTTTGGCCTGGACATCAGCGTCAATAAGCAGACGCGCTTCCCGAACAGCCTTTCGACCACGGTCAGCACGGTCGATCCCTATCACTTCGTCACCGAACGCTTCTTCGATATACCCGGCATGTCGCCCGGTTTCCGCCCGGACCGCGACAACCGCGTGAAAACCAGCGCGATCTATCTGGAGAACCGCACCACGCTGATCCCATCGCTTAACCTGGTAACGGCGCTGCGCCACGAACGCATTGACCTGGACTTGACCAACCGCCGCGAAATCACGGCCGCCAATCCGGCCAGCTTCCAGCGCAGCTACAGCCCGACCACCGGCCGCGCGGGCCTGGTATGGGATGTGGCGCCGGGCGCCACCGCCTACGCCCAGTATGCGACGGCGGCCGATCCGCCATCCGGCGTGCTGTCCACCGCCTCGTTTGCGGACGTGCGCAATAACAGCGAACTGACCTCGGGTCGCCAGGGTGAAATCGGCGCCAAGCTGGACTTCTGGCAAGGCAAAGGTTCCGCGACGCTGGCCGCGTACAGCATCACGCGCAAGAATATTTCCACGCAAGACCCGAACAACAGCTCGCTCACAGTGCTGGTCGGCGAGCAGTCGGCCAAGGGCGTGGAGCTGGCGGTTGGATTGCAGCCGACGAAGGCGATATCGATCCAGGCCAATGTCACCCGCGTCAACGCGGAGTACGAAAACTACCGCCAGGGCGGCGTTTCGCTGGCCGGCAAGACGCCGACCAATACCCCGGAAACGGTGGCGAACATCTGGCTGTCGTACTCCTTCACGCCGGCCTTGAAGGCCAGCGTGGGCGTGCGCCACGTCGGCGCCGTCTATGCGGATGCGGCGAATACGCTCAAATGGCCGTCCTATACCCTGGTCGATCTTGGCCTCAGCTACCAGGTCCAGCGTAATGTCTCGCTGGTCGCCCGCCTGCGCAATGCCGGCGATAAGGTGCATGCGCTGAACATGACGTCCACCATGGCCTATCTTGGCGCGCCGCGCACGGCCGACGTCGCGCTGCGATTTGCCTTCTGAGCCGGACTATGGGCATGCATACCAAACGCCTGTTGTTCCTGCTCCACCGCTGGCTGGGCGTGGTGCTGTGCGCTTTCTTTGCGATGTGGTTTGTGTCGGGCATCGTCATGATGTATGTCGGCTATCCGAAACTGACCGCCGCCGAGCGCCTGCAGCATCTGCCCGAGCTGGCGGCCGATGCCGCGCTGCTGGCGCCGCAGCAGGCGTTGGCCAATGCCGGGGTGACAGGACCGCTGAAGGAATTGCGCCTGGCCGCCGCCAGTGCCGGGCGGCCCGCCTACTTTGCGGTGCCGCTTGGCGCGGCCCATGCGAAGGGAACGAAGGCCGCACCGGGTAGCGGGACGGTCGTGGTGGACGCCGTGAGCGGCGCGCGCATCCCGCGGGCGGACGAGGCGCACGCCATGGCCAGCGCCGCCGCTTACGCCGGTCCCGGCATCGGCCTGCATTACCTCGGTACGGTCGAGGAAGACGCGTTCACCCATTCGCGCGGCCTGGATGCGCACCGGCCGCTGCATCGCGTGCAGCTGGACGATGCAGATGCCACCTTGCTGTATGTGTCGGGCCGCACCGCCGAGGTGGTGCGCGATGCACCGCGCGCCGAGAGGATATGGAATTACGCCGGCGCCTGGATACATTGGCTGTATCCGTTTCGCGGTAATCTCTTCGACCGTTACTGGACCGATATCGTCAACTGGCTGTCGATCGCGGGCATCGCCGCAGCCTTGAGCGGAACCATCGTCGGCATCCAGCGCTGGCGTTTCACGCGCACCTACCGCAGCGGTTCGCGCTCGCCCTACCATGGCGTCATGCGCTGGCACCATATCGGCGGCCTGCTGTTTGCCTTGATCGCCATCACCTGGGTTTTCAGCGGCCTGATGTCGATGAATCCCTGGCGGATTTTCGATAGCGGTGCGGCACCGCTGAAAATGGAAGCGCTGGAAGGCGGCCCGCTGCAATTCACCGCCCTCGATGCGGCGCCGGCGGTACTGCTGTCGGCGGCCGGCGGCGGCACGCGGGAATTGCGCTGGTCCCGTTCCCTGGGCAAGACCGTGGTCCTGGCCCATGCCGCCGCCGGGCGGCCCTTGCTGCTGGACAGTCGGAGCGCGCAGCCTTTCGCCATCGACGACGCCGCGCTGCACGCGGCCGCAACACGCCTTTTGCCGCAGCCGGTGCGAAGCAGCGAGCTTCTGAGCGCTTACGACCTCTATTACTACAGCCGCGAGGCCCACACAATGACGGGCGGCGCTGCGAAACCGCTGCCCGTCTGGCGCATCGCCTTCGCGGATGCGCATGAAACCTGGGTCTATATCGATCCCCACACTGGCGCGGTGGTGGCGCGCAGCGACCGTGGCAAGCGCTGGAGCCGCTGGCTATTCGCGATGCTGCATAGCTGGGATTGGCTGCCATTGCTGGAACGCCGTCCACTATGGGACATGGTCCTGATCGCGCTGAGCCTGGGCGGAACGCTGCTCAGCGTGACCGGCGTGGTTATCGGCTGGCGGCGACTGGGCATCAAACTGAGAAGCGCCCGTGCCTGAGCAGCGGCCCGCTACCAGCTGAAGGCCGTCAACACCTCGCCGCCGGCCAGCAGGCTGAAACCGATTTCGCATCGGCTGCCGATAGGCCAGTCCGCGCACAGCGCCTCTTGCGTCACGAAGCGCAGGCGCTGCGCGGACAGGTCGATGGCTTCCAGACGCAAGGCGGAAAAGTCGAAAATGCGGCCCACTGCGAGCGCCAAGGCCTTGTAAAAGCTCTCCTTGGCGGAAAAAACCAGGGCCAGCGCCGTTGGATACGGCAGTTGCGCCACGCCCTCCAGCAAGATGCGTTCAGACGGGCCAAGCACCAGCTGTTCCACGCTGTCGATGGAGCCGGCGGCAATCGGCTGCTCGATGTCGATGCCAAGGCCCTTGCAGCAGTGCGCGGGCAGCACGGCGGCGGCGGCAACCGTACCGGTATGAGTAATCGTTCCTGCCAGCGCGGCTGGAAATACAGGTTCCCTCATGGCCCCTATCGTCACCTCCGCAGCCGCGTGGCCGTGTGCCTGGATCGCCAGAGCGGCGGCCAGGCGGCCGAAAAAGAACTCGGCCTGGCGCTTTTGCACGCTTCTTTGTATCGTCGCCGGCATGGCGATGCCTGCGGCGACAAAAGCCGATGCGTCAAAGGCCGCGGCATCATAGCGCAGCAGTTGCGCGTTGCAATCGCGGCCCGCGAGCCGCAAGCGCAGCTGCGAGTGGCCGCTGAAGCCGGGCAAAGTTTGCGGCCCGGCGCTGGCGGCCTTCCATTCTGTTTCAACAGCTAACATCCCTCTCCTTCATATTAACCAGCCGCTTCAGCCGCCGGCTTCGGTGCGGCCCCCCGTCCCCGGTCACGCCGGAACTGCCACAGCGCAAACGCCGCCGCGCTGGCCTGCAGCAAACAGCAGAAATAGAACGGCGCGCCCATGCGCCAGTCGCCGCGCGGCATTTCCGAAATCAAGGCCAACAGCGGCGCGCCAAGCAGCGGCGCTACCACGGCCATCAAACTACCGATGGAACTGACCGCGCCCATGGTATTGCCCTGGCTGCGCGCGTCGGCCGAGCTGGAGATAATACTCTGGATCGTCGAGGTGACGATATAGCCCAGGCCATTCGCCACGATAATCGCATAAAACATCCAGCCCTCGTTCGCCAGGCCATACAGCACATTGGCGACGGAAGCCGAGAACATGCCGGCCATCGCCAGCCGGTGCGAACCGAGGGCTTTGAGCAGGCTTTTCAGCAGCACGCCCTGCACGATCACCGACATCACGCCGATGGCGGCCAGCGACCAGCCGCTCTCCTGCGGTCCCCAGCCGAATTTGAAGTTGCCATAGATGACCCAGATGATGAAGCCGATGGTCTGGGCCAGGGTGGTCAATGCAAACGCCGTGACAAGGCGGCCGTTGCCATCGAGCCGCGCCAGCGCGCGCAGCGAAGTAAATGGATTGGCCATGCGCCAGGCGAATGGACGACGGCGCTCCGGCGGCAGCGATTCCGGCAGCACGAAGCAGCCGTACAGCAGGTTAATCAAGGCCAGGCTGCCGGCCACGATGAAAGGCAGCTGCAGATGGATAGAGCCAAGCAGGCCGCCCACGACCGGGCCGAGAATGAAGCCGAGGCCGAACATCGCACCCAGCATACCGAAACGGCGCGCCCTCTCTTCCGGCGTGGCGGTGATGTCGGCAACATAGGCATTGGCGACCGCGCCGTTGGCCTGCATGGCGCCACCGACCAGGCGCACGGCGACCAGCATCCATAGCGCCGTGGCAAAACCGGTGGCGAAGAAGTTCAGCGCCAGGCCACAAAAGCCCAGCAGCAGGACGGGACGGCGGCCGTAGGCGTCGGACAGCGCGCCCAGTATCGGCGAGGCGAAGAAGTTCCCGATGGCGAAAGCCACCACCACCACGCCATACCAGAAAGCCTGGTCGGCCTGCGACGTGGTGAAGCTGCCCATCAGCGGCGCCAAAACGGGCACGGTGAGGCCGACGGACATCATATCGATCAGCACCGTCAGCATGATAAAAGGCATGGCGGCATTGCTGTCGCGCTTAGCCGGATTGCTTGTCATATTCATTTCCGATCTATTCAAAGTCTATCTGCCGGCGTCAGGCGCGCAATTTCAGGCGCACCGGCACGCCGCTGGGAACCATGAAGAAGTTCATCACCTCCTTCACCGGCAGCGCCTTGGGATCAGGCTCCAGCTCGAAGTTCCGCATCAGCATAGCGATCACCATGCGGATTTCCGTCAGCGCCAGGAAGCGCCCCGGGCAAAGACGCGTGCCGCCGCCAAAGGGGAAGAGTTTGCGGTTCGGGTCATTGCCCTCGTCCGGCTTCTCATCGAAAATCCAGCGCTCCGGCAGGAACTGGCTGGATTGCGGGAAGTGGTTTTCGTCGAAGCTGGCGCCAACGGCGGAGGCGAAGACCACCGTATTTTTCGGGAAGAAGGTGTCGGCCACCACGCAATCTTCATTGCTGACCAGGCCAAACACGGGCGCCACGGACTTCAGGCGCTGGCTTTCGTTATGCGAAGCATCAAGGTAAGTCAGCTCCGACAGCATTTCCCAGTCCTGGATGAAGCGGTGTTCGCCCAGCACGGCGTCGGCTTCGGCGGCCAATTTAGCGGCAGCGGCGGGATTCTGCACCAGATTGTTGATCAGCCATGCGATGGAGTTGGCAGTGGTATCTTCGCCGCCCAGCACGGCCGTGATGGCGTTGCCGATCAATTCCTGGTCGGTGAAATCATTGCCGTCTTCCTCGCTGGCGACGATCATCGCTTCCAGCATATTGCCCGGTTTTTGGCGCAGATGCGGGTTGTTCTTGATGCGTTCGCGCGTTTTCTGGATAAAGTCGGTCACCGCGAATTCGATGCGGCCGGCCGATGCGTCGGCATCACGGTCGCGCGGCAGGCGCACGTGGCGCCAATGCGGAAAGATGGCGTTCATGCGCTGGCCCAGGCGCATGAACAGGCCGTCGATATCCCGCTGCAGCTGGTTGCCGTCGGTGTCCATGGCGTTCAGGTCGAAGCCCATGGCCAGGGCCACGATCACATCCAGCGACATCGCCTTCAAGTCGCGGTGCACATTGACCGGTTTGCCCGCTTCCAGCGCCGTTTTCCAGCGCAGCATCAGGCGCTCGGTCATGCTCACCATGGTGGGGAAGAAATTGCGCACCACTTCGGCATTCATGCCGCGCATGACCAGTTTGCGCTGACGGCGCCAGGCCTCGCCTTCCGCGCCGAACACACCGTCGATCTTCAGCTCCTTCATGATGGTGACGCCGGCCTGGTGGCGGCGGAAGCCGGCCGGCCTTTCGCGCAGCAGGCTAGATACCACCGCGTAGTCGGACACCACGACCACATTGTGATTCAGGATCTTGAAGCGGAAGATCGGGCCGAATTGGCGTATCCAGTTTTCCACGGTGACGTGGATGCGCTTGCGGTCCAGCTGCAGCAGGTTGCCGAAGAAGGGGCTGGGCTTGGGGCCGGGCAGATCGGCAATGGTGCGCGAGTATTTGAGCTGGACCGGCTGCTCGGTTTCAGGGGTAATGGCCAGTGTAGAGGTATCCGACATATGCATCTCCTTGTGTATTTTTATGCGACCCGGCTTTCATTCATGCTGGCGGCAGGCGCAGCGCTGTTCAGGGCGGCGCTGATGGCTTTGCCCAGTTTTTCGATATGCGGCGGCTTGACGATGCTGGCGTGGCTGCCGCCGACGGCGATGTTTTGCAGGCGCTTGCCCAGCAGCTTGCGCCAGCCCAGCGTGGCGTCCATGTCGGGCGCCCGCTCGGCGCTGAACAGATGCACCGTGCCGACAGGGGCTGGCGCTTCGTAGGCCAGTGCCGCCTGGCTGCCCGCCTGATAGATGGCGATGGTGCGCCGGATGAAGTCGTCGTCCAGGCGGCTGTCGAGGACTTGCTCGCGCTGGCACAAGGCGATCATGGCGTCCAGCTCATTGCGGCGGCCCAATTCCAACAGCTCCGCGAGGGCAGGATGCTGGTTGATCTCCAGGCCCGGGTGCAAATCACGCACCCACTGCAGCAAAGCGCAGGTTGGGTCGAAATCGCCATTGGCGCCCAGCGTCATCGTGCCGCGCAAATTGGGGCTGCTGCCGCTGTCGATCATGCCGACAAAGCGCACGCCCTCGCCGGCCGCATTCAGGCGCTGGGCGATTTCGTAAGCCACCATGCCGCCCAGCGACCATCCCGCCAGGGAATACGGCCCGGATGGCTGGACCTGGCGGATCGCTTCCAGATAAGCGCCGGCCATGGCTTCGATGCTGCCATGGGGCGTTTCACCTTGCGCCCAGCCGCTGGCGGCAAGGCCGTAGATCGGCAGCGAAGCGTCCAGATGTCCCGCCAGATCGTAGGCATACTGCACCTCGCCGCCGACCGGGTGGATCAGGAAGAGCGGCGCCTGGCTGCCGTGCGGGCGGATCGGGACCAGATTGGGGTGGCGTCCGGCGCGCTTATGCGTGTCGAGGAAGGCGGCCAGCGCCCGCAGGCTGGGGTGGACGAACAGGTCGCGCACCGCGATGTCCGCATCGAGCTTGCGGCGAATCGCCGAAATCAGGTGCACCGCCAGCAGCGAGTGGCCGCCCAGGGCGAAGAAATCGTCCGTCGCGCCGACCCTCTCAACCTTGAGAACGTCGTGCCAGATGGCGGCCAACTCCTTTTCCATGGCGCCGCGCGGTTCGACATAGGCGGCCGAAACGCGCGTCATGTCCGGGGCCGGCAAGGCTTTACGGTCGATCTTGCCGTTCGGGTTGAGCGGCATGCGGTCCAGGGTCACGAAATGGCTGGGGACCATGTATTCGGGCAGGGTACGCAGCAAGCCGGCACGCAGCAATTCGGCATCGGGCACCGTGTTGCCCTCGCCCGCCGCCAGATAGGCAACCAGGCGCTTATCGCCGATGTTGTCCTCGCGCGCCAGCACCACGGCTTCGCCAGCCAGGGCCTGCAGCGCGGCTTCAACCTCGCCCAGCTCGATGCGGAAGCCGCGGATCTTGACCTGGTGGTCGATCCGGCCAAGGTATTCAAGCATGCCATCGGCCCGGTAGCGCACCAGATCTCCGGTGCGGTACATGCGGGAACCGCGGGTTTTTCCGAAGGGATTGGGGATGAATTTATCCGCCGTCAGGCCAGGCTGGTGCAGATAGCCGCGCGCCAGGCCATCGCCCGCGATGCACAACTCGCCGGCAGCGCCCAGCGGCACCGGGTTGAGGCGGGCATCGACGATGTAGGTCTGGGTATTGGCGATCGGCTTGCCGATGCTGATGGCCGTGTCGCCGCCGTGCGCCACCAGGGCGCAGGTGGAATAGGTCGTATCTTCCGAAGGGCCGTACAGATTGAATACCCGCTGCACCGTTTCCTGCTGGTAGAGCGCCTGCGCCAGGGCGTTCGGCAGGGCTTCGCCGGCCAGGTTCACCACCTTGACCGATGCCGGCAAGGTCGTGCTGCGGGCGACTTCCGCCATGGCCGAAGGGACGCTATTGACCAGGGTGACGGGCAATTCCGCCGTTCTTTCGGCGAAGTCCAGGATATTCCGCACCACCCAGACCGAGCCGCCCATGCTGAGCGGAACAAAGATTTCGAAGATCGACAGATCGAAGCAGATCGAAGTCGAAGCCAGCATTTTGTCCAGCCAGGCGGCGTCGAATTGCGCGATAGCCCAGTGGATGAAGACCGCCGCGTTCCGGTGCTGGATTGCCACGCCCTTCGGCCGCCCCGTCGATCCCGAGGTATAGATCACATAGGCGAGATGCTGGCCCAGGGTGCGGTTGACGGGATTTTCATCGCTATAGCCAGCCAGTTGCGGCTTTTGCGAGTCCATACAGAATACCGTGACCCCGGCCAGCACCGGCAGGTTCGCAAGCAGCGCTTCCTGCGTCAGCAGCACCTTGGGCTGGGCGTCGCCCAGCATGGTGGCGACCCGCTCGGCCGGATAGGCCGGGTCCAATGGCACATACGCGCCGCCGGCCTTCAGCACCGCCAGCAGGCAAACCACCATATCGGCCGAACGGTTGATGCAAACGCCCACCAGTTCGTCCGGCCCCACGCCCTGGCTGCGCAGGTAATGGGCCAGGCGGTTGGCTTGTCCATTCAGTTCGGCGTAGCTGACGGCGTGGCCCTCATGCATCAAGGCCACGCGCTGCGGCGCGCGCGCAACCTGGGCCTCCACCAGCTCATGCATGGTCTGGGCGCTGGCCGTGGACAGCGAAGACAAATCGGTCTCGTTCCATTGCCGGAGCATGCGGTGCAGCTCGTCCTCGCGCATCAGCGGCAGATCGCCGAGCGGGCGATCCGGGTCGGTGACGATGGCTTGCAGCAGCCGGATGAAATGGCGGCCCATGCGTTCAATGGTGGTAGCGTCGAACAGCTCGGCGGCGTATTCCAGGCTGCCATGCAGGCCGTTTTTCCCTTCCGCCAGGCTCAAAGTGAGGTCGAACTTGGCAGTTCCGCTTTCCGGCGGCACTGGTTCGATGCGGAAGCCCGGCAGCTCCAAGGCACCGGATGGCGTATTCTGCAGAACCAGCAATACCTGGAACATGGGGGAATAGCTGGGATTGCGCTCAGGCTGCAGGCGTTCGACCAGCTGCTCGAACGGGATGTCCTGGTTGGCATAGGCATCCAGGGTATTCTGCTTGACCCGCTCCAGCAAGGCCGAGAAGCTTTGCCCCAACTGGACTTGCGTGCGCAGCACCAGAGTATTGACGAAGCAGCCGATCAAGCCTTCGATATCGTCGCGGTTGCGGTTGGCGATCGGCGTGCCGATGCAAATATCGTTCTGGCCCGAATAGCGCGCCAGCAGCACACTGAAGGCGGAGCACAGGACCATGAACAGCGTGCTTTGCTTTTGCAGGCTGAAGGCGCGCAGCCGCGCACTCAGCTCCGGCGGGAAGGCCAACGGCAGTTCGGCGCCGCGATGGCTTGGCATCGGCGGACGCGGACGGTCGGTCGGCAATTGCAGCATGCCGGGAATGCCATGCAGCTGGCGGGTCCAGTAGGCGAGTTGCCGGTCCAGTACCGCGCCGCTCAGCCACTCGCGCTGGCGGCGGGTGAATTCGGCATACTGGATGGGCAGCTCGGGCAGCGGCGAAGGCTGGCCCTGCGCGAAGGCGGCGTACAGCATGCCCATTTCGCGCATCAGCACACCCAATGACCAGCCATCCGAAGCGATATGGTGCATGGTCAGCAGCAGCAGATGCTCTTGCGGTGCAAGACGCAGCAGACTGCTGCGCATCACGGGGCCGGTCTCCAGATTGAAAGGCGTCTGGGCTTCATCCTGCGTCAGCCAATGCGCCCTCGCCTGCCGTTCGGAAGCTGGCAGCGTGCTCAGGTCCGTCAGCGGCAGCGGCACATGCAGTCGCGCAGCGATTACCTGCACCGGCGCGCCACCCTCCATGCGGAAGCTGGTGCGCAGCGCTTCGTGGCGGCGCACGATCTCATTCAGCGCCCGTTCCAGCGCCGCCGCATCGAGCATGCCGCTGATGCGCATGACCGAAGGCAGATTGTAGGATGCGCCGCCCGGTTCGAACTCGTTCAGGAACCACAGGCGCTGCTGGGCAAAAGACAGCGGCAGCGCAGGCTGCGCCACGGCGGGTTCTGCCTCAGCGGCGCAGACCTCCTCCTCTTCATCGGCGGGCAGTTTCGCGCACAGCAGCGCAACGGTCGGTGCGTCGAACAGTTCGCGCAAAGGCAGTTCGACCTGGAAGGTCTTTTTGATGCGCGACATCAGCTGGGTTGCCAGCAGCGAATGGCCGCCCAGCGCGAAGAAATCATCCTCGACACTGACTTTTTCCAGCGACAGGATGTCGGCCCAGATGGCTGCCATGGCTTCTTCGCGGCGGTTGCGCGGCGCCACGTACACGCTTTCTTCCCGGCTCATATCCGGCGCCGGCAGCGCCTTGCGGTCAACCTTGCCGTTCGAAGTGAGCGGCATTGCGTCGAGCGGCACGAAATAATCCGGCACCATATAGTCGGGCAGGCTTTGCAACAGTGCGGCGCGCAGCGCGGCGTCATCCGGCAATGCCAGGCCTTCATGCGCCACCAGATAAGCGACCAGACGCGGGATGCCGCGTTCGTCCGGCCGCGCCAGCACCACGGTGTCGCGCACCGCTTCCTGCGCCGCGATGGCCGACTCGATCTCGCCCAGTTCGATGCGCAGGCCGCGAATCTTGACCTGATGGTCGCTGCGGCCCAGATACTCGATATTCCCGTCCGGCAGATAGCGGGCCAGATCGCCCGACAGATACATGCGCGCACCCGGCTCCGTACTGAAGGGATTCGGAATGAAGGTCTGCGCCGTCAGGTCGGGCCGGTTCACATAGCCGCGCGCCAGACCGACACCGGCGATATACAGATTGCCGACCACGCCGACCGGCACCGGGCTGAATTCCGCGTCCAGGATGTGAATCTGGATATTGGCGATCGGCTTGCCGATCGGGACGCAGGAGAGCGGGCTTTGCGCGTGGCACTGCCAGTAGGTGACGTCCACCGAGGCCTCGGTCGGGCCATACAGATTATGCAGCTCCACGTGCTGCCACTGCGAGAAGAAGCGCTGCTGCAGGTCCATCGGCAAGGCTTGGCCGCTGCACATGACCTGGCGCAGCGTGCCGCCGCAATCGCCTGCGGCTTCGTTGAGGAAGACTTCCAGCATGGGCGGCACGAAGTGCATGGTGGTGATGCGTTCCGCATCGATCAGCCAGGCCAGGTACATGACGTCCTGGTGGCCGCCCGGCTTGGCGACCACCAGGGTGGCGCCTTCGATCAGGGGCCAGAAGAATTCCCAGACCGAGACGTCGAAGCTGAACGGCGTTTTCTGCATGATGCGGTCGGCGGGCGTCAGCAGATACTCGGCCTGCATCCATTTCAGGCGGTTGACGATGCCGCGCTGGTCGATGCCCACGCCTTTCGGCTTGCCGGTGGAGCCCGAGGTGTAGATCACGTAGGCCAGGTTGTTCGGCTGGGTAAAGTTTTCCGGGTTTGAGCTGTCGTAAGCGTCGAGTTGCGCGGCTTCGCTGTCGAGGCAGAAGACCGGAATGCCGGGCACCGATGGCACATTCTCCAGCAGATGCCGCTGGGTGAGGATGGCTTTGACGGCGGCATCCTCGGCGATGGTGGCGAGACGGTCCTGCGGATAGCTCGGTTCCAGTGGCACGTAGGCGCCGCCGGCCTTGTGAATGCCATACAGGCCGACGATCATCTCCAGCGAACGCTCGGTGCAGAGGCCGACCAGGGAATCCGGCCCCACGCCGAGCTGGCGCAGATGGCGGGCCAACTGGTTGGCGCGGGCATTGAGTTCGGCGTAAGTCAGGCTGCGGCCCTCATACACCACGGCCTGGTGATGCGGCGTGCGCGCCGCCTGGGCTTCGAACAGCTGGTGCAGGGTTTGCGTATCGCCCTGAATATCGGGATATACGGTGGCGGTGTCGTTGAATCCCTGCAGCAGCATATGGCGTTCCGCGTCGGCCAGCATCGGCAGGAGGCCGAGCGGGCAGGCAGGATTGGCGACAATGGCTTCCAGCAGATGCGTCAGGTGCTGGCCCATACGTTCGATGGTGGCGGCGTCGAACAGGTCGGTCGCGTATTCGAAGTAGCCGCTCAGGCCATTCTTCTCTTCGGTCAGGGCCAGGGTCAGGTCGAATTTCGCGGTCATGCCCTGGTTCGGCATGCGTTCCAGCTCCAGACCGGGCAGTTCCAGCTTGCCCATCGGCGCGTTCTGCAGGACCAGCATCACCTGGAACAGCGGCGCATAACTGGCGTGGCGTTCCGGCTGCACGGCTTCGACCAACTGCTCGAACGGCACGTCCTGGTGCGAGTAAGCGTCCAGGGTGTTGTCACGCACCTGTTTGAGCAGGCTGTTGAAGTCCTGCTTCAGATCGACCTGGGTGCGCAGCACCAGCGTATTGACGAAGAAGCCGATCAAGCCTTCGATCTCCGCGTTATTGCGGTTGGCGATAGGCGTGCCGATGCAGATATCGCTCTGGTTGGCGTAGCGGGCCAGCAGCACATTGAAGGCGGCGGACAGCGTCATGAACAGCGTGCTTTGCGTCTGGCGGCTCAGCGTCTGCAGGCGCGCCAGCAGCTTGGCCGGGATGGCGTACAACTGCGCCGCGCCGTTATGGCTTTGGGTGGCCGGACGTGGCCTGTCGGTAGGCAGCGTGAGCAAGGTGGGGCCATCGGCCAGCTGGCGCTTCCAGTAATTCAATTGGCGTTCCAGCACTTCGCCGCTGAGCCATTGGCGCTGCCATTGCGAGAAATCGACATAGCGCATCGGCAGCGGCGGCAGCGAGGCGGGTGCGCCATAGGCATGTGCCGCGTACAGCATGCCCATCTCGCGCACCAGAATGCCCATCGACCAGCCGTCCGACACGATATGGTGCATCGTCACCAGCAGCAGATAGTCCTGATCGGCCTTTTGCACCAGGCGGGCGCGGATCAGCGGACCGGTTTGCAGATTGAAGGGCTGGTTGATCTCGTCCATCAGCAGGCCGTGGGCGCGGGCTTCGCGCTCCTTGGCCGGCAGGGGCCGCAGATCGGCTGCTTCCAGCGCGATATCCAGCTGCGGCAGGATGCGCTGCATGGGCGTGCCGTCGATGCTGTCGAAGCAGACGCGCAATGCATCATGGCGCTGGACGATGTCGTTCAAGGCCGTCTGCAGCGCGGCGCGATCGAGCTTGCCGCTCATGCGCACCGCCACCGGAATGTTATACAGGGCGCTGCTGCCGCCCACCTGATCCACCAGCCAGAGGCGCTGTTGGGCGAACGATACGGGATAGCTTTCGCCAACCGGCGCGGGCGCCGCATCGGTCGGCGCATCCCGGCTGACCGTGGCGGCAACGATTTCAGGGACTTCCTGGACCGCCGTCTCTTCCTCAGGCAGAATCTGCGCCAGCAATTCGGCCACCGTCGGCGCGGCGAAGATGCCGTGCAAGGTCGCTTCTGCCTCGAAGCCCGCGTTCACGCGGAGCACCAGTTGGGTCGCCAGCAACGAATGGCCACCGAGATCGAAGAAGTTGTCGTGAATGCCGACCTTCTCCACTTGCAGCACCTCGGCCCAGATGCGCGCCATTTTCTCTTCATTCGGCGTGCGCGGCGCAATATAGCCATCCGCGTTGCCCGCCATATCCGGCGCAGGCAAGGCGCTGCGATCGATTTTTCCGTTTGGCGTGAGCGGCAGCGCATCCAATATAACGAAGTGGCGCGGCGCCATATACTCCGGCAGCGCGCGCAACAGGATGCCGCGCAAGTCCGCCGTATCGGGAATCGCCTGGCCTGGATGCGGCACCAGATAGGCCACCAGGCGCTTGCCGTTGCCATCGTCCCCGCGCGCCAGTACGGCCGCTTCGCGCACGAAAGGCAGTTCCGCCAGCGCTGCTTCGACCTCGCCCAGCTCGATGCGGAAGCCGCGAATCTTGACCTGGTGGTCGATACGTCCGAGGAATTCGATGCTGCCATCGGCCAGACGGCGCACCAGATCGCCCGAACGGTACATGCGCGCACCCGCCTTATCGGCATATGGGCAGGGCAGGAATTTCTCGGCCGTCAGGTCCGGGCGGTTCAGATAGCCGCGCGCCAGGCCGTCGCCGGCCAGATACAATTCGCCCGCCACGCCAACCGGCGCCGGTTCCAGATTCTTGTCGAGCACATAGGCTTGCGTGCCGGAGATGGCGCGGCCAATCGGGATGGAGCCGAGACGGAGCGCCGCCCCGCTGATGTCGTGGCAGCAGCTGAAGGTCGTGTTCTCGGTTGGGCCATAGCCATTGGTCAGGCGCACCTGCCCCGCGCTGGCCTGCACGAAGCGCTTCACATGCGCCATCGACAGCGCCTCGCCGCCGGCCAGCACATGGCGCAGCTTCGCCAGGCTGGCCGCGTGGTGATCGACCATCTGGTTGAACATTGCCGCGGTCAGCCACAAGGTCGTGATGGTGGAGCGTTCCAGCACGGATGCCAGTTGGCCCAGCGACTCGAAGGCTGCGGGGAATAGTTCCAGGCGAGCGCCGTTCAGCAGCGCGCCCCATATCTCGAAGGTTGCCGCATCGAAGGAAAGCGGCGCAAATTGCAGAACGCGGTCGCTTTCGTTCAGCGCGCAATAGCTGGCATCGATCACCAGGCGCAGCACGTTACGGTGCGTGACTGGCACGCCTTTCGGCTTTCCGGTCGACCCCGAGGTGTAGATCACATACGCCAGATGTTCGGCGCTGGCTGCCTGCCCAGGATTTTGCGAGGAGTAGCGCGCCAAAGAAGTCTTTTGCAGGTTCAGGCTGACGACATCGATGCCGCTGGCCGGCAGCCGGCCGCCCAGATGATCCTGGGCCAGCAGCACGGTGGGCTGCGCATCGGTCAGCATATGCGTCAGGCGCTCGGCCGGATAGGCGGGGTCCAGAGGCAGATAAGCGCCGCCCGCCTTCAGCACCCCGAGCAAAGCCACCACCATTTCCAGCGAGCGTTCGGCGCAGACGCCCACCAGCACGTCCGGCCCGACACCAAGGGCGCGCAACTGATGCGCAAGCTGGTTGGCGCGCTGGTTCAGCTCTCCGTAGCTCATGCTGCTGTCGCCAAAGCCCAGCGCAATGCGCTCGGGATGACGTTCCGCGCGCTGTTCAAACAGCTGCGCAATGGTGCTTGCATGGGCAGGATTGTCCCGTGGCCCATCGTTCCATCCGTGGATCAGCTGTTGGCGTTCGGCCTCGCCCAGCAGCGGCAGGCCACCGACCACGCTATCGGGATTGGCCGCGATGGCTTGCAGCAGATGCGTGAAGTGAGCGCCGATACGCGCGATGGTGGCGACGTCGAAAAGGTCCGTGGCGTACTCGATATAGCCGTGCAGGCCGCCCTCGCCTTCGCGCAACACCAGGCTCAGATCGAACTTCGAGGACACGCCTTCGCTCTCCAGCTGGGTCATGGCCAGCCCTGGCAGGACCAGCTCACCCATCGGCGTGTTATGCAGGACCAGCATGACCTGGAACAGCGGCGTATAGCTGGCGTGGCGCTTGGGCTGCAGCGTCTCGACCAGGTATTCGAAAGGAATGTCCTGATGGGCATACGCTTCCAGCGTATGCTGGCGCACCTGGTCCAGCAGCGCATTGAAGCTCTGCTCCGGGTCCACTTGCGTGCGCAGCACCAAAGTATTGACGAAGAAACCGATCAAGCCTTCAATGCCCGCGTGGTTGCGGTTGGCGATAGGCGTGCCGATGCAAACATCGTTCTGGCCTGCATAACGCGCCAGCAGCACATTGAAGGCCGCGCACAGCGTCATGAACATGGTGCCGTCTTTGCTGCGGCTCAGTTTCCGCAGCTTGGCCGCCAATTCGGCGGGAATCGAGAATGGCATGCTGGCGCCGACATGGGTGGCGACGGCGGGACGCGGACGATCGGTCGGAAGGTTCAGCAGTTCAGGACAATCGGCCAGGCGCTTGCGCCAGTAGCCCAGTTGGCGATCCAGCACCGCGCCGCTCAGCCATTGCCGCTGCCATTCAGCGAAATCGGCATACTGGATAGGCAGCGGCGGCAAAGGCGACGATGTGCCTTGAACATAGGCGGCATACAGAGCGCCGACTTCGCGCACCAGCACGCCCATGGACCAGCCGTCGGACACGATGTGGTGAATGGTCACCAACAAGATGTGTTCTTCCGCGCTGAGGCGCAGCAGGCCGCTGCGGATCAGCGGGCCGGTCGCCAGATTGAACGGGGTCTGGGCTTCGTCCTGCAACAGCCATTGGGCGCGTGCTTCGCGCTCCGATGGCGGCAGACCGCTCAGGTCCGTCACCGACAGCACCAGATCGAGTTGCGGCGCAATCGCCTGCACGGGTTTTCCGTCCACCATGACGAAGGTGGTTCTCAGCGCTTCGTGGCGCTGCACCACCGTATTCAGGGTATGCCGCAACGCCGCCTGATCCAGCTTGCCGCTCATACGCACCGCGCCAGCGACGTTGTACAAGGGGTTGTGGCTGCCCAACTGGTCGAGGAACCAGAGGCGTTGTTGGGCGAACGACAGCGAAATCTCGGCCGTGCGCGGGGAGCGCGGGATCACGCTGCGCGCCGGTGCGAGTGCGGGCAGCGCTGCCTCGGCAGGCTCCAGCGCGGCCGGCGGCGGCAGCGATACAAACGGTGCTGTTTTGACCAGGCCGCGCGCCTGTACCCAGGCATGCAGGGCGGCGGCGGTCGGCGCCTCGAATACGGCGTTGACGGGCAGCTCAAGGCCCAGGTCAAGGCCGATCTGGGTCACAAGCTGGGTCGCCAGCAGGGAATGGCCGCCCAGGTCGAAGAAGTTGTCTTCCGCCTGCAGCGCGGGGCGGCCGAAGAAGGCGCGCCATACCGCCAGCATGGCTTGTTCGCCTTGCGTTCCGGCGTTGATCGGCGCGGCGGCTGCGCTGTCGTTCGCCTGCGCAGGCACCCGGCTTGCGCGCAGGGTTGCCGCAAGCTCCGGCTGATCCGGGTAGCGCACATCGGTCCAGAAGCGATGACGGGCAAATGGATAGGTCGGCAGGCTGATACGGCGCGGTTTGCGCGCACCATCCGCGTTGTACAAGCAATTCCAGTCGAAGGAAAATCCTTTGACCCACAGATCGAGCAGCTTGCCGTGCTTACCCTTCGTAATCCAGGCCTGCACGGTATGGCTCATGTCTTCATCGTCCGCCAGCGCCGCGAGGGCGCTACGCTTCGCCTGGCCGCGATAGACGCCGTCCGGTGCTGACTGGCCGTCCGCAAACGCTTGCAGTTTCGTGCGAAGATCGTCGATGGAATCGGCAATCAGCGCAAGGCGCTCTTCCATTGCCTCCCGGCCGAGCTGCAGCGTGAAGGCCAGGTCGCCCAGCGCGGGTACAGCATCGCCGCGTTCCAGGGCAATGGCGTTCAGCAGGCGACGCGCCTGGCGCTGCAATCCGTCCTCATCGCGCGCCGACAACACCACCAGCGCCGGGCCGGCGGGTGCGGCATCCCGAACCGGGGCAATATACTCTTCGATCACCACATGGGCATTGCTGCCGCCGGCGCCGAAAGACGACACTCCGGCGATGCGCGGATACTCGCGCTGCTGGCCATCAATCTGCAGTACCGGCCGCGCCCAGGACGCTTTCGCCTGCTGCAGAACAAAAGGCGAAGCCGCGAAGTCGATCTGCGGATTGAGTTCGGCCGCGTGCAGGCTGGGAACCAGAGTGGCGTGCTTCATTTGCATCAGCACCTTGCTGATACCGACGATGCCGCTGGCGCTCTCGCAATGGCCGACATTGGATTTGGCCGTGCCGATGGCGCAGAATTGCTTGTCGTCGGTCCAGTTGCGGAAGGCTTTGCTCAAACCGGCGATCTCGATAGGATCGCCCAGATTGCTGCCGGTGCCTTGCGCCTCCAGATAACTGACGCTGCGCGCATCGACGCCTGCGCGTTCCAATGCATCCTGTACCAGCCGCGCTTGCGCATTCGGCCCCGGAACCAGGAAGCCATTGGTTTTTCCGCCCGAATTCACCGCGCTGCCCTTGATGACGCCATAAATATGGTCGCCGTCGGCAATCGCTTGTTGCAAAGGCTTGAGCACGAGCGCACCTACCGCCTCGCCATCCACGAAGCCGTCGCCGTCGGCGGCGAAGGCCTTGCACTTGTCGCCGCCCGAGAGCAGCGTCAGTTCGGACAGGTCCGCCATATGGCCAGGCGCCAGAATCAGATTGACGCCGCCGGCCAGCGCGACATCGCTGCTGCCGCAACGCAGGCTTTCGATAGCCAGATGCACGGCTGTCAGCGAAGAGGAACAGGCGGTATCGACCGCCATGCTTGGACCCTGGAAGTTGAACAGATAGGAGGCGCGGTTGGCGATGGACCAGAAGCGGCTCCCGGTCGCATAGTATTCATGGGTGACGCCGACAAACACGCCAACCTTCTTGCTTGGGCAAAGGCCGGCCGGGGTATAGCCAGCGTCTTCGATGGAAGCATGGGCCTCTTGCAGGAACAAGCGTTCCTGTGGGCTGATCATCTGCGCTTCGCGCGGCGTGATGTTGAAGAACAGATGGTCGAAGCTGGCCACGTCATTCAGCAGGCCCGCCCATTTGCTATAGCTCTTGCCAGGCTGGTTGCGGCGCGCATCGTAGACCTTTGCGCTGTCCCAGCGTTCCGCCGGAATTTCAGAGATGCAGTTCCGCTCGGCCAGCAGGTTTTCCCAAAACTGGTTGACGTCGTCGGCCTGCGGATAGCGGCCAGAGAGGCCGATAATGGCCACGTCGAAAGGAGCGGTATTGGCGGAGGTTTGAGCTGGCGCGGAAATGGCGCCGGCCAGGAAGCGGCGCGGATTGGCGATTTTGGCCGTAAGCTGCGGCTCGTCCGCTTGTATTTGCGGCACGTCCTGCGCGGCTGCCAGTGTGGGCGCTGGAGCGGCGCCCTGCCCCGTCCAGCGCATCAGCGCCGCAGTCTCGGTTCGCAGGAAATGATCGACCAGTTCTTCAATACTTTGATACTCAAAGAAGATTGTGGTGCTGATATTGCTGTCGTTGCCAAAAACCTCACGCAAGGAGCTGGTCAGCTCCATCACCAGGATGGAATCGATACCGTACTGGTCGAAACTGACAGTGGCGTCGATATCGGCAACAGGAACCTTGATGGCCGCGCCAATCAGCTTTTTGAACTGCAGGACGCTTTGCTCACGCAGCATATCCGGCGCTGCCTGGCTTGGTTGGGCTGCCGTTGCGCGCGGCGTAGGAACTGCCCGCGCGACAGGGGCGCTGGCAGCGCGGACGCTGAACTGCTTGAAGCGCAGGCAAACCACGCCGTCCTCGTCGCAAAGATCGATATCGATTTTCTGTACGGCGTCGCTGGCCGCGCTGCCAGCGCTGCGGCGCACAAACGCCCACATGACGGGAACGAGCGGAGCGCAGAGTTCAAGCCCTTCCAGCGCGAACGGCAGGAAGAGACCATTGCCGACCGTGCCGCCATCCGCCGAGACCTGCAGGCCCAGCGTAGCCTGCAATGCCGCATCCAGCAATGCCGGATGCAGGACAAAGCCCGCCGCTGGCGCGGCTGAAGGCAGATGAATTTGCGCCAGCGCGATGTCCTGCCCGACCAGCAGCAGGTTCAGGCCACGGAAGCTCTCGCCATACTGCAGTCCCATCGAAGCAAACGCCGCATAGCACTGCGCCGCGTTGAGCTGCACCTTAGCGCATTGTTGCCGTATTTCCGCCAAATCGTGACGCGGCTGCGCGCCGCCTGCCGCCGGCTGAAGAACCTCGCCCTGGCTATGGACCAGCGTAGCATCATCCGCTTCGCTATAGATTTCAAAGCCAATCGAGCCATCGTTTTGAGGCAGCAGCGCGATATGCAGATCGAGACCGGCTTCGGCAACCTTTACCGGTCGCGCCCAGTTGATGCGGCGCAGCGCCAGGCCGCCGCCGGTGCGCAGTGCCGCCGCAGCAGCGCCACACGCCATTTCCAGCTGTGCCACGCCGGGAAGAATTTGCGCGCCGTTGACCACATGATCGGCGAGGAAGAATTCCTTTCCGGAGAATCGGCTGCTGAAACGCTGCGCCGAGAAGTCCGATGTATTACGGTGCAAAAGCGGATGCAGCACGACGGCCGGCAAGGCCTGCGCCGTCTGTTCCGGCACCCAGTAACGTTCACGCGCAAACGGATAGCCTGGCAGGCTGACGCGACGTGGCTTGGCGCCAGACCGGTAAAGCGTGTTCCAGTCGAAAGCCAGGCCTTTGACCCATAGCTCCAGCACTTTATCGAATTTGCCTTTCTTCAGCCACGCGTCGATGGTCTGCGCCAGGTCTTCATCCTCGCCAAAGGAAGCGATGGCGTCCTTGCCGCGTTTGTGCTGGCCGCGATAGATGGCATTCATATCGCCGCGCAGGTAGGCCGCGAGCCGGGAACGCAGATCGTCCAATGAATCCGCCACCAGGGCCAGCCGCTCTTCCATCGCCTCGCGCCCGGTCTGCAATGTGTAGGCGAGGTCGGCCAGGCGCATGGCCGGGTCGATCCGCCCCGGCTGGAGCGCGTCCAACAGCAGTTGGACTTGTTCCTGCAGGCGTTCGGCATTGCGCGCCGAAAGCACCACCATGGCCGGTCCAGAAGGCAGCGCGGCCGGCATTGGAGCGATATATTCTTCCAGAACCACGTGGGCATTCACGCCGCCAAAACCGAAAGAGCTTACGCCGGCGCGGCGCGGCAAATCGCGTCCCGCCGCATCTTGCAAGGCCTTCCACGGCGCCGCTTGCCGCACCACATAAAACGGACTCCCGCTGAGATCAATATACGGATTCAGCGTTTCGCAATGCAGGCTTTTGGCCAGGGTCCCGTGCTTCATTTGCAGCAAAACCTTGATCACGCCAGCCGCGCCGGCCGCAAGTTCAAGATGGCCGATATTGGATTTCACCGATCCCAGGCCGCAATGGGCCAAGGCTGCGCCGCCGCCGTTGTCGGTATATAGCTCCTTGAAGGCCGACTTCAAGGCCGTCACTTCCACCGGATCGCCCAGCGCCGTACCGGTGCCGTGCGCCTCGATATAGCCGACCGTGCGCGGATCGATCCCCGCCTGGCGATACGCCGCCTTGAGCAGGTCGGCCTGCGCCCGGGAGTTTGGCGCGGTCAGCGAGTTGGCGCGGCCGCCATGATTCTCGGCCGTGCCGCGCACCACGGCATAAATATGGTCGCCGTCGCGTTCGGCGGCCGACAGCTTTTTCAGCACCAGCATGCCGGCGCCTTCCGCGCGCACATAGCCGTTGGCCTGGTCCGAGAAGGTCTTGCAGCGGCCATCCTTGCACAGCATGCCCGCCTTGCTGAAACTGATATGCGCTTCCGGTGTGACGATGGTATTGACCCCACCCACCACCGCCATGCCGGATTCGCCGCTTTGGATTGCCAGCACGCCGCGCCGTATCGCCACCAGAGAGCTGGAGCACGCGGTCTCCACTGGTTCGCTGGGGCCATGCCAATCGAACATATAGCTCAGGCGATTGGCGCCGACCGAAGGCACGCTGCCTGTCGATGTATATGCTTCGCCGCCCAGCCCGGCCTGGTTCAGCAGATTGCCATAACCGGTAGGCCCCGTGCCGATGAAAATGGCCGTATCGCTGCCCGCCAGCGAGTGGCCGGTGTAGCCGGCATCTTCGAGAGCTTTCCAGACATGCATCATACCAAGGCGCTGCTGCGGGTCCATCAGCTCCGCCTCCTTGGGCGAGATGCCGAAGAATTTAGGATCGAATTCGTCAACGCCGTCGATAAAGCCGCCCCATTTGATATCGGTTTTGCTGGCATCCCAACGTTGGGGTGGAATCTCGCTGATGCAGTCCTTGCCTTCGGAGAGGTTGCGCCAGAATTCATGGACATCGCGCGCCATTGGGAATTGGCCGCTGATGCCGATAATCGCCACAGGTTCAACACCGCCCTGCGCCGCACTCGCGCTGAAAGCCAGGCCTTGTTTTGCGTAGCCGCCGCGACGGCGCGCGGGAGCGATGTCATGCGACTCTGCGCGTGGTGCTGGTGGCGCCGCCATCTCCACAGCAGCCGAGAATTGCGGCGCCAGCTGCACCGCGTATTCGCGCGCCAGATAGCCGGACAGACCATCCAGCGTGGGATGTTCGAAAAACACCGAAGGAGTGATCTCGATCTTCAGGCGCTGGCCAATGGTGTTGGCCAGCTCGGTCAGCGCCACGGAGTCGAAACCATATTCGCTCAAGGTCGTATCGCCGTCGATATCGTGTGCATTGACCTTCACTTGCGCGGAAACCCAGCTGACCAGCAGTTTTTTTAGTTGTTCTTGCACAGTTCTCTCCTTTAATTCGGATCGGCAGCCGCAATTGCTGCGGTGCGGCTGTTCGGCGAGATCACTTCCGTATCCGCCATTCCCAAAACGGTTTTTCGCAACCGGACGCCGTCGCCGGCCAGTACCAGCACCTGATCAAGGCCGCCCGCCATCGCTTGATGCAAGGCGCGCAGCCCCTCTTCCGTCGTCAGCGGCTGCATGCCGAAGTTCTTCAGCATGGCCTCGCGCTGACGCGCATCGACCTGCATGCCGCCCTGCTCCCACAAGGGCCAGTTGAGCGACAGGGTACGGCCATGGCGTTGCCCCTGCGCTACCAGCACCGAGCGGGAGTGGGCAAAGGCATCCATGAAAGCGTTGGCCGCCGCATAGTCGGCCTGGCCCACATTGCCCAGCGCTCCGGCCAGCGAGGAGAAGCAGATGAAGCAATCCAGATGGATGTCGCGGCTGGCCAGGTCCAGATTGACCGTCCCAACGACTTTGGCGCTGAGCACTTCATGCAGCTGCTCCGGAGTTTTACGGGCGATCAGGGCATCACGCACAATGCCGGCGCTGTGAATGATGCCGTCCAGGCTTTCAAATTCCTCGGGAATCTGCTGCACCAGCGAAGTGACGGCATCGGCATCCGCCACGTCAAGCTGGCGGTAATGAACGACAGCGCCCAGCGCTTCCAGCTCGCGCATAGCCTGCTGAACTGGCGCTTGCTGAGGAGAGCGACCGGTCAGTATCAAAACAGGATGCTGCGCCTGGCTGGCGATGTCCCTCGCCACGATCAGACCAAGGCCGCCGGCACCTCCGGTAATCAGATAGACGCCATGCGGCTTCCAGAAAGCGGCCGTATTGCCTTGTTGGCGCAGCTCCCGCCATGTACGGATTTGCGGCTGGCCGTTCGTATAGCACAATTCCGCAACGCCCCGGCGGCGGCCATCGATCAGTGCCGGCAAGGCTTCGCCAGCGTCATCCGCACAGATGGTCTGCCAGGTCATGCGCGGGTTTTCCAGCCGGGCGCAGCGCAGCATGCCTTCCAGGCCGCATAGGGCATGAGCTTCGGCGCCTGTCGGCAGCAGCAGCTGGATCAGTTGCGGACCAGGTTGGCGCTGGAGCTGCTGCAGCTCCTCCAGCAAGGCGCCGGCCGCCGCAGTGTAATCGCCAGTTTGCGCCACAAAGCGCGCGGCCAGATGCGGCTGAAGTTCGCCAATATCGACGCCGCCCGCTCCGCATGAAAGCACCACATGGCGGGCAAAGTCCGGCGCATTACCGCTGTGCGATGCCGGCGCACTCCATTCGGGAGCGAGGAGCAGGGTTTCGGCCCGGCCGCTCGGCGCGGCCATCTCCATCTGCGGCATTTTTTCCGCAGGATCGGGATCGGGATCGCCGGCCAAGGCGCGCAGGGAGAACTGGCGCAGACTCGCCAGCACCGCGCCGGATTCGGAGCATAGGTCGATGTCCAGCTTCTGCACCGCGTCACGCGCGCCGCTGCCTGGCGAGAAGCGCAGCAGCGCCCACATCTCAGCTTCACAGGGGGCGAATACTTCCAGCGAGCCGAGGGCAAACGGCAGCATCAGACGCAAGGCTTGTTCCCTGTTCGGCTGCAGCTGCATGCCGACCGATGCCTGCAAGGCCGCATCGATCAGGCTTGGATGCAGGACGTAGGTTGCCAGCCTCTCCGCAGACAGGGGCGGCAGCGAGATACGCGCCATGACCTGCTGCTCGCCGATCAGCAATTCCTTCAGCGCCTGGAAGGATGGGCCATAATGCAGGCCGGCCTGTTCGAAGATCGCGTAACACTCCTTGCCGCCCACCTGCATTCCACCGCACTGCTGGCGCAGCGCCGCCAGATCGTGCCTTGGCGCCGGGGCGCTGACGTCCTGACGGCTGGCCACCACCTTGCCTTGGCTGAATACAGCATCGGCGTTGTCGAAGATTTCGTAACTGACCGATCCATCGTCCTCTGGATTCAGGGCGATGTGAATTTCCAGCCCCGCCTCATCCACTGTAATTGGCCGTGTCCAGACGATATTTCTGAGCGTCAGGCCACCGTTCATACGCAACCCTTCGCAGGCAGCCCGATACGCCATCTCAAGCTGTGCGGCGCCCGGCAATACCGAGGCGCCTTCGACCTTATGATCCTTCAGGAAGAATTCATTACCGCTCAAGCGGGTGCTGAACTGAAGGCCAAAGATGTCCGAGGTGTTCCGGTGCAGCAGCGGATGCAGTACCGCACTGGCGGTGGCCTGCTTTGGCGCACCTGCAGGAACCCAGTAACGCTGTTTGGCGAAGGGATAAGTCGGCAAGCTGATACGGGATGGGCGACGACTGGCCAGTTGCCCCTTATCGTACAGACGCTCCCAATCCACGGACAGGCCTTTCACCCACAGATCGAGCACTTTGCCGCTCTTGCCTTTGGCCAGCCAACCGTCGATCATCAAGGCCAGTTCTTCGTCATCGCTCAGCGCCGCATAGGCTTCCTTATTGCGTTTGGCCTGTCCGCGATAAACCTCGTCGAACTGGTTTCCACCTTCGATGAAGGCGCGCAGCTTCACGCGCAGGTCTTCCAGCGAGTCGGTGGCAAACGCCAAACGTTCCTCCATCGCTTCGCGGCCGACCTGCAGGGTGTACGCAAGCTCCGCAAGCGCCTGCCGCCCATCGGCCTCGGTTGCCGCCAGCAGTTGCAACGCCTGTTCTTTCAAGCGTTCCTCGTTGCGCGCGGAAAGAACGACCAGGGCCGGGCCGTTGAGAATAGCGGCCTGCGCATCCTCGCTGCGGTATTCTTCGATCACTACATGGGCATTGGAGCCGCCGGCGCCAAAAGACGAGATGCCCGCACGGCGCGGTAATTCGCGCTCTACGCCGCCATCCGCGACCACTGCACGCGGCCAGTCGGCCAGCTCCTGCTGGACGATGAATGGCGTGTCCGCGAAGTCGATATTCGGATTCAGTGTATTCGAATGCAGGCTTGGCGCGAGTTGGCCATGTTTCAGTTGCAGCAGCACCTTCGTGATGCCCGCGATGCCGGCCGCGCTTTCGCAATGCCCGATGTTCGACTTGGCTGATCCGATGGCACAGAACTGCTTTTCGGCAGTCCAGCCGCCGAAAGCCTTGGACAAGCCGGCGATCTCAATCGGATCGCCTAAACTGGTGCCCGTTCCATGCGCCTCGATATAGCTGATGCTGCGCGCATCCACGCGTGCTTCACGCAACGCACGCTCGATTACATCGGCCTGCGCGTTTGGATTCGGCACGGTATAGCCATTGGTCTTGCCGCCATGGTTGACCGCAGAACCTTTTATCACGCCATAAATATGGTCGCCATCGGCAATGGCCTGGGCCTTGGGTTTCAGCAGCAGCGCGCCCACGCCCTCTCCTGGCACATAGCCTTCGCCGCCCTCGCCGAAGCTTTCGCAGCGGCCCTTGGCCGAAATGAACTTACCCTGTGCCAGCGCCAGGTACTTGTTCGGATGGATCGAGAGGTTGACGCCGCCCGCCACCGCAACCGCGCAATCGCCACGCTGCAGGCTTTGCACCGCCAGATGAATGGCCATCAGCGAGGATGAGCACATGGTATCGAGCGCCATGCTGGGGCCATTGAAGTTGCAGACGTAGGACACGCGATTGGCTATTGAAGCGGAACTGCTGGACAGCGCAAGCTGCCGTCCGAGCGCCTGTTCCTGCGCCCCATAGAGCTGGTATTCGCCATACATCACACCCACGAATACGCCCGCATTGCCGTCTTTCCCTGCCACGGTGTCGCGGGTGTAGCCGGCATCTTCCAGCGTGGCGTGTACGCATTCGAGGAAAATACGCTCCTGCGGGTCCATCAACTCGGCTTCGCGTGGCGAGATATTGAAGAACAGCGGATCGAAATGGTCGACGCCATCGATAAAGCCGCCCCATTTGCTGTAGGTCTTTCCACTGGCGTTGCGGTCAGGATCGAAGTACAGCTTGTAATCCCAACGTTCCGATGGAATCTCGCCGATGCAGTCCTTGCCCTGGCTCAGATTCGCCCAAAACTCTTGCACATTGGCGGCTTGGGGATAGCGGCCCGCCAAGCCGATAATGGCGATTTCGCTTACATCGGACGTGGTGTGGCGCGCCGGGAAGCGCGGCTTGCGTGGCTTCGCCTTAGACATTGGCAGGCTAACTGCGGACGGCCGTACCTGCAATGACGGCATGGCGTGCTGCTCACCCAACAGCTCCGTCAATGCCGCGAGATGACTGCGCAGGAAGTAGGCCGTCAGGCTGGCGATGGTCTGGTACTCATAGAACAGGGTCTTGGGCAGGCTACCGAAAGTCTTCTCCAGCGTGCGCGTCAACTCAAGCACAAGAACGGAATCAATGCCATAGGACTCCATCGGCGCCTGCGGGTCGATGCGCTGGGTGGGCAGTTTGAGCGCGGCAGACAGCAGATGCACAAGATAACGTGTAGCTTTCTCCTGCAGATTTTCCGCAACCTGCTTGGCCTGAGCCGAGGTCGGGATCGCGGCCGCCGCCGGGGCTGCGCTCACGGCGCCACCCAGCAGCGTCGCCTTGATGCGCGCCACATCGCCTTCCACCACCAGAACCTGGGCTTCGCCGCTGGCCAGCGCTTTCGACAGCGCCATGCGGCCGTTGGCAGTGCTCAGAGGCGTCATGCCGGTTTTCTCCTTCAGATACTGGCGGCTTGCGGCATCGAGCTGCATGCCGCCCTCCTCCCATAACGGCCAGTTCAGCGACAGCGTGCGACCATGGCGTTCGCCTTTCGCCACCTGCTCCTTGCGGTGCTGAGCAAAGGCATCCATGAAGGCGTTCGCGGCGGCATAGTCGGCCTGGCCGACATTGCCCAGCGCTCCCGAAATGGACGAGAACAGGATCATGCAGTCCAGCGGAATGGCGCTGCTGGCGCGGTCCAGATTAATGGCGCCGGCCACCTTGGCGTGCAGTACTTCACGCAATTGCTCCGGTGTTTTACGGATCAGCAGACTGTCGCGCGTCACTCCCGCGCTGTGGATGATGCCGGTCAGACCGCCTTGCCGCTGCTGGATGTCGTCTATCAGCTGCAGCACATCGCTTGCATTTCCGACATCCGCCTGGCGATAGTGGACGGCGGCGCCAAGCGCTTCCAGCTCCCGCATGGCGGTGAGGGCTGCTTCATTTGGCTGCGAGCGGCCGGTCAGGATCAGCGTGGCGCTGCGGGCCGATGCCGCAATATCGCGGGCAAAGATCAGACCCAGGCCACCCGCACCACCAGTGATCAGATAAACGCCTTGATCCTTCCAGGACGTTGTGCGATGGGCATCCAGCTCCGCCCACTCCTGAACCATGCGCTTTCCGCCGCGATAGCGCACATGCTGCACGCCGCCATCCGCATTTTCGAGCAAAGCCTGTGGCCAATCATGGCCAGCTTCCACCTCAATCAGCTGGACATTGATGCGGGGATTCTCCAGCTGCGCGCTGCGCAGCATGCCGGCGAGTCCGCGCATCATCTGGTTGTCGTCTGAGACACCCAAGACGATCTGAATCAGCGCGCTCCCAGTGTCAGCGTTCAATGTCTGAAGATGCTGCAGCAGTTCTTCCGCCGCTTTGCCAAAGGCCTCAGCCAAATCGCCGCCCAGGCCAAGGATGCGGAAGTCGGCGGATGGCAACTGCCGCTGCGCCGCCGCCATTTCCTCCTCTGCGATGCCGCACAGGAGCACCAGGCGGCGGGAGAACGCAAGATCCGCGCCGGCCGACGCAGCCGCCTGCATCCGCCATTCGGGACGCAGCAGCAGAGCCGGTGCGGAGCTTTCCATCGGAGCCAACAGCGGCTGGAGCGATGCTCCGGGAACGGCGCGCAATTCCAACTGCCCGAATCGCAGACATACCTTGCCGGATTGATCGCACAAGTCGATATCCAGGTGCTGCACCGAATCATCCGCCTTGCCACTGATACGACGCACCACGGCCCACATAATGCTGGAGCATGGTGCGAGAATGTCCAGCGAGCCAAGCGCATATGGCAGCATAAGCTCCGCTCCAGGCGCGGCGACCAGCCCGACAACCGCCTGCAGCGCTGCATCCAGCAAAGCGGGTGGCAGTGCGAAGCCCTTCTGCGAAGCGCCATCGGGCAAAGAAATGCTCGCTAACGCAAGCGCCTCACCGGTCAACACCTCCTTCAGACCACGGAAGCTGGCGCCGTATTGAATGCCAAGCTGGCCGAAGATCGCATAACACTGCTCTCCGCTCAAACGGCCAATCGTACATTGCGTCCGCAAGGCTTCCAGGTCGTGGCTGGCGGCGGCGTTTGTCGCCGGGGCGAGAGTTCCTTCGCTGAAGACCAAAGGACTGCCATCTTCGCCTTCGCTATAAATCTCAAAGCCGATGCGGCCCTGCTCCTCCGGATACAAGGCCAGATGCAGATCGGGGCCATCGGCATCCACCTGCACCGGGCGAGACCAGAGCACGTTCCGCAGGCGCAGCGGCTGCGCTTCATCCATCGCCTCCTTGGCCGCGAACAGCGCCATTTCAAGCTGCGCCACGCCCGGCAGCACTGCCTGGCCCTGGACGCGGTGATCGGCCAGGAAGAATTCCGTACCACTAAAGCGGCTGCTGAAGCGCTGCACGGAGAGACGCGAGGTATTTCGGTGAACCAGTGGATGCAGTAGCGCCGCAGCCGGAGCATGGCCTGCCGCGCCGGTATTGATCCAATACCGTTCACGCGCAAACGGATATGTCGGAAGACTGATACGGCGTGGAGCCGGCGCATTTTTTGGGTAGAGCTGCTGCCAATCAAAGGCCAGGCCTTTCACCCACAACGCCAACAGCTTGCCGAACTTGCCTTTTTCAACCCAGGCGCCGATGGCTGCCGACATATCATCGTCGCTGGCCAGAACATCCAAGGCATCGGGGCCGCGTTTGACCAAGCCGCGATACGCGCCTTCCGGCAGCGTATTGCCTTGGGCAAGAGCCGCCAGCTTCTCGCGCAGCTCGGCAATGGAATGGACGACAAGTGCCAACCGCGCCTCCATCGCCTCCCGGCCGACTTGCAGGGTGTAGGCCAGATCGGCCAGCGATACGTCATCGACTGCGGCCAGCAGTTGCAGCACCTGCTCCTTCAGCCTGTCATCGTTGCGAGCCGACAGCACAATCAATGCGGGTGCGCCGGAGGCCGTGGTCTCGCTTTGTGGCGCGATATATTCCTCGATCACGATGTGCGCGTTGGCGCCCCCCGCACCGAAGGACGACACGCCGGCACGGCGCGGCAGCCCACGCTGTTCCGCGCCGGCTCCACTCGCAGGACGCGGCCAATCGGCCAGCTCCTGTTGAACGATGAATGGCGTATCAGCAAAATCGATGTTCGGATTGAGCGAATGCGAATGCAGGCTGGGAACCAGCTTTTGGTGCTTCAGCTGCAGCAGAACCTTGGTCACGCCGGCAATACCGGCGGCGCTTTCGCAATGGCCGATGTTCGATTTGGCCGAGCCAATGGCGCAGAACTGCTTATCCTGCGTCCAATGTTCGAAAGCCTGGGAGAGGCCGGCAATCTCGATCGGATCGCCCAGGCTAGTCCCCGTGCCGTGCGCTTCAATGTAGCTGATGCTGCGCGCATCGATACGTGCTTCGCGCAAGGCGCTTTCGATCACTTCGGCTTGCGCGCCAGGATTCGGCACGGTGTAGCCATTAGTCTTGCCGCCGTGATTGACGGCGCTGGCCTTGATCACACCGTAAATATGGTCGCCGTCCGCAATGGCCTGCGACTTCGATTTAAGCAGCAGCGCGCCGACACCCTCGCCCGGCACATAGCCTTCGCCACCCTCGCCGAAGCTTTCGCAGCGGCCTTTAGCCGAAATGAACTTGCCTTGGGCGAGCAGCAGATATTTATTCGGATGCACCGACACGTTCACGCCACCCGCCACCGCCACTGCGCAGTCGCCACGCTGCAGGCTTTGCACCGCCAGATGGATGGCCGTCAGCGAGGACGAGCACATGGTATCGACGGCCATGCTGGGGCCATTGAAGTCGCAGAAATAGGAAATGCGGTTGGCGATCGACGCGGGGCTGCTGGAAATGGCGACCTGCCGTCCCAGTGCCTGCTCCTGCGCCCCGTACAGCTGGTATTCGCCGTACATCACGCCGACGAATACGCCAGCCTTGCCGTTCCGGCCCGCCACCGTTTCACGCGTATAGCCTGCGTCTTCCAGCGTGGCGTGAACGCATTCAAGGAACAGGCGCTCTTGCGGATCCATCAACTCGGCTTCACGCGGAGAGATATTGAAGAACAGCGGATCGAAGTTGTCCACGCCATCGATAAAGCCGCCCCATTTGCTGTAAGTCTTGCCGGCGGCATTGCGGTCGGCGTCGAAATACAGATTGTGATCCCAGCGTTCAGCCGGAATCTCGCCGATGCAGTCCTTGCCTTGGCTGAGATTCGCCCAGAATTCTTCGATATTGCGGGCTTTGGGATAGCGTCCTGCCAGGCCGATAATTGCGATGTCATCGTCGTTGCGTGCACGTCCCCCTTCAAAGCGGCGTTTCGCGACAGGCGATGTTTTTGCGGCTGCGGCTTTGATCAGCGGCGCGGCGATTGGCCGCTGGCCGTCCAGCAGCTTGCGCAGCACTTCCTCATGTTTTTTCAGGAAGTAGCCGCTTAATGCCGCAATGCTGCGGTACTCATAGAACAGCGTCGTGGAGAGCGGGCCGAAGACCTTCTCCAGGCTGCGGGTCAGGTCCATCACCATTACCGAGTCGATGCCATAGGCCTCAAGCTGGGCTTTCACATCGATTTTCTCGGCCGGGAGCTTGAGAACGGTGGAGAGCAAACGCGCAAGATAGCGCTGGGTTTTCTCCGGCAAATCATCCCCTGCCGCTGTCTGCACTTCTGCCATAGGCGTGCGGGATTCCTCCGGCTTGAACGCGGTGGGCGCGGCGCGCAGCTCAAGTCCGGAAATTCTCACGTGGACTTTGCCCTCGTCATCGCATAGATCGATATTGAATTGCTGGACCGGCTCGCCGGCGATACCGGCCTGGCGCTGCACCACGGCCCACATGCTGCCGCTGCAGGGCGCCAGAACGGTCAATGACGCCAGCATATATGGCAGCATTGCCACCGGTTCTTCAGGCGTCAGCGCCAGCCCCACCGTGGCTTGCAGCGCAGCATCCAAAGTGCCCGGATGCAGCATAAAATTCTCTGCGCCTGCCAGCACCGGCGCGGAAATACGCGCAACGGCCAGCGCTTCGCCGATCGATATTTCGGTCAGCCCCCGGAAACTGGCACCGTACCGGATGCCGAGGCGGTCAAACAATTCATAGCATTGCTCTTGGTCCAAACGGTTCAGCGAGCAAAGCTCGCGCAGAGCCGTCAAGTCGTGGGAGGCATTCAGTTCTTCCGCTGGAGCCAGCACGCCATCGCTGTAAATGAGAGTATTGTCACCGTCCTCGCTATAGATTTCGAAGCCGATTTCATTCCGGCCCTGCGGAGTCAGCGCGATATGCAGCTCCAAGCCTTGTTCATGCACCGTGGCGGCGCGAGACCAGCTTATCTCTTGCAAACGGAATGCCTGTTGGGCCGTAGCCGCCTTGCGTGCGGCGAACAGCGCCATTTCCAGCTGTGCGACGCCTGGCAGGACGGCACGGCCATGCACCTTATGATCGCAGAAGAAGAACTCAGTCCCACTGAAATGGCTGCTGAAGCGCTGAATGCCAAGGTTGGAGGTGTTGGCGTGAACCATTGGATGCAACACCGCAGCCGTCCGGCCCAACGCCGCTTTGGCGCTGGTCTCAATCCAATACCGCTCACGGGCAAACGGATAAGTCGGCAGGCTGATACGCTGCGGCTTGCGGGCGGCACGCGCATGCAAACGGCGCCAGTCGAAGACAAAGCCCTTCACCCACAGTTCCAGCAACTTGCCGAACTTACCTTTCGCCAGCCATGCGTCAACGGTGCCGGACATATCGTCATCGCCGGACAGGCCACCCATACCCTCTTCGTCGCGTTTTGCCTGGCCTTGATAAGCGTCCTCCGGCCAGGTTTCGTCTGCAGCGATGGCTTGCAGCTTTACCTGCAGTTCGTCAATGGAATGGACCACCAAGGCAAGCCGCTCTTCCAGCGCCTCCCGTCCAACCTGCAGGGTATAGGCCAGGTCGGCCAGATCAATATCGGCCGGCACGGCGACAGCGGCCAGAAGCAACTGCACCTGCTCTTGCAGCTGCTGCTTATTACGCGCCGAAAGCAGCACCAGCGCAGGATCACCCGCCGCGGAGCGGTCTGCGGGTGGCGCAATGTATTCCTCGATCACCACATGGGCGTTGGCGCCGCCGGCACCAAAGGAGGAAATGCCGGCGATACGCGGCAGTTCGGCGCCATTCTTTTGCACGCCAGGCCATGGAGCCAGCTCCTGCTGCACTACAAACGGCGTTGCTGCAAAGTCGATGTTCGGATTCAGCGACCGGGAATGCAGGCTTGGCGCAAGCTGCCGATGCTTCAGTTGCAACAGAACCTTACTCACGCCAGCAATGCCGGCCGCGCTTTCGCAGTGGCCGATATTTGATTTGGCCGAGCCAATGGCGCAGAACTGCGTGTCCGGAGTCCAATGCTGGAAGGCCCTGGAAAGACCTGCAATCTCGATAGGATCACCCAGGCTGGTGCCGGTTCCGTGGGCTTCGATGTAGCTGACATCGCGCGCATTCACACCGCCGGAACGCAAGGCTTTCTCGATAACCTTGGCTTGCGCGTTCGGATTCGGCACCGTATAGCCGTTGGTTTTGCCACCGTGATTGACCGCCGTGGCCTTGATAATGCCGTAAATATGGTCGCCATCGGCGATGGCCTGCGCTTTGGGCTTGAGCAGCACCGCGCCCACGCCCTCGCCTGGAACATAGCCTTCGCCGCCTTCGCCGAAGCTCTCGCATCGCCCTTTGGCGGATACGAACTTACCCTCAGCCAGCATCAGGTATTTATTCGGATGGATCGATACATTCACGCCACCAGCAACCGCAACGCTGCAATCGCCGCGCTGCAGGCTTTGAACCGCCAGATGAATGGCGGTCAGCGACGAAGAGCACATCGTATCCAGCGCCATACTTGGGCCACTGAAGTTGCAGTAGTAGGATATGCGGTTGGCTATCGACGCGGGGCTGTTGAACAGACCGATATTATTGCCGCGTACCTGCTCCTGCGCTCCATAAAGCTGGTACTCCTCGTACATCACACCGACGAACACGCCAACCTCACCTTCGTCGGCCACATTGCCCCGCGTATAACCTGCATCTTCCAGTGTGGCGTGCACGCACTCCAGGAAGAGCCGCTCTTGCGGGTCGATGCGTTCGGCTTCGCGCGGCGAGATATTGAAGAACAGCGGATCGAACAGATCGACACCGTCCATGAAGCCGCCCCACTTACTGTACGTCTTGCCAGCGGCATTGCGGTCGGCGTCGAAATACAGCTTATGGTCCCAACGGTCGGCCGGAATCTCGCCGATGCAGTCCCGGCCCTGGCTCAAATTGGCCCAAAATTCCTCGATATTGCTGGCCTGAGGATAGCGGCCAGCCAGGCCGATGATTGCAATTTCATCGCCCTCGGTGCGGGCTGCATGGGCGAGCGAAGTCCGCAGGTTATCCCGCGTGCCGATGATTGCCGGGGCTGAAACGGGAGCTGGATTCGGCATCGCGCGCACGCTGCGGCTTTCGCCCAGCAGCGGAACCAGGACGGCGGCATGATGCTGCAGGAAGTATTTGCTCAGCGCGTCGATAGTCTGGTATTCGAAGAACAGCGTCTTCGGCAAGGAGCCAAACACTTTTTCCAGCGCGCGGGTCAGATCAAGGACGAGGATGGAATCGATGCCATAGGATTCCATCTGCGCTTGTGGATTAATGCGCTGCACCGGCAGCTTGAGCGCGGTGGACAGTAGACGCACAAAGTAGCGGCTTGCTTTTTCTTCCATATTCGCGGATATCGGCATGGCATTTTCTCTTTGATTTTCCGTCCGTTCCGGCAGACGGCCTTGCAGAATTGACTTCATGCGCTCGGCCTCTCCATGCACCAGCAGCACCTGCGGCGCGCCGCTGGCCATTGCCGCCGCCAAAGCCGCGCTGCCATCGGCCGTGCCCAAAGGCGTCATGCCGAGATGTTCAAGCAGATGCCGGCGCGTGGCGGCATCAACCTGCATGCCACCCTCCTCCCACAGCGGCCAATTGATCGACAAGGTTCGCCCGTGGCGCTTCCCTTGGGCCGCCAGCTCGTTGCGGTAATGAGCGAAGCTATCCATAAAGGCGTTCGCCGCCGCGTAGTCCGCCTGCCCGATATTGCCTATCGCGCCAGACAGGGACGAGAAGCAGATGAAGCAGTCCAGCGCAATATCACGGCTGGCCTGGTCGAGATTCACGGTGCCGGCAACTTTGGCGCGCAGGACTTCACGCAGCTGCTGCGGTGTTTTCCTGACAAGGAAGCTGTCGCGCAACACGCCGGCACTGTGGATGATGCCGTCCAGTCCTTCGTGTTCTTCCTGAATGCCGTGGACAAGCTGGGTAACCGCCTCCGCATCGCCGGCATCCAGCTGACGGTACTGCACCACCGCACCCAAGGCCTCAAGTTCACGGATACTGGCGCGTATGGCGTCGTTCATCGGCGAACGGCCCGCCAGAACCAGCGTGACGCCGGTCGCGGCGCTGGCAATGTCGCGGGCAAAAATCAGGCCCAGGCCACCGGCGCCTCCTGTAATCAGATATACGCCGTGGTCCATCCATTGTGCCGGGACGCCGGTCGCCAGCTCGCTCCAGCCGCGAACCATGCGCTCCCCATGGCGATAGCGGATTTGTCTGTCCGCGCTGTCGCGGTTCTCCAGCAAAACGGTCGGCAGGTCTTGGCCGTGATCGAACTCGATTACCTGGCCTGTGAGACGCGGATTTTCCTGTTGTGCGGTTTGCAGCATCGCGCCCAAGCCGCTCAGGGTTCGCAACGCGCCATCTCCCACGACGGCCAGCTGAATCAGGGATGCTCCAGCTTCGCTGCCCAAGGCTTGTAGCCGTTCCAGCAGCGCCTGGGCGGCGGATTCGAAGGAAGCGGCAACATCAGCGCCCGCAGTCAAAAGCTGGCAGTCCGCATCCGGCAAGCGATTGCGGATCGCAACCGCATCCGGTTCCGTCGCGCCCAACAGCAAGACAAGATGGCGAGCGTAGGCCGTGCCGGCGCTTTCCGTCAGTACTGGCTGCGCGCGCCAGATAGGCTGCAGCAAGGTAGTCGCTTCAGCATCGCGTTTGCCGCCGCCTGTAACCGCGCGCAGGCTGAACTCCCGGATCTGGATGTATGCTTGGCCGTCGTCGCCGCACAGATCAATGTCAAATTTCTGCACCGCGTCGCCTGCGGCGCATCCTCGGCTACGCTGCACCACGGCCCACATGCCGCCGCCAGGCGGCTGCAGGATCTGCAGCGATCCAAGGGCGAACAGCAGCATCAACTCAGCACCGCCGAGCAGGCCGGCGGACGCCTGCAAGGCAGCGTCGAGCAAGGCTGGATGCAGCGTGAAGTCCGGCAGAGAATCCTGCACGGCGGGCGGTAGCTCAATGCGGGCCAGCGCAAGCGCATCAGCGGCCAGCAACTCGCTCAGGGCCTGGAAACTCGGACCATAGTGCAGTCCCATACGCTCAAACAGGGCGTAGCATTCGGCGCCGCTCATCCGTCGGCGCGTGCAGTGCGCGCGCAAGGCGTCAATATCATGCACAGCCGCCAAAATAGATGCGTCGGCCGGTTCCAGCAAGCCCTGGCTGAATACAGAACCATCGCCGCTTGGGCCGGCGCCCTGCACTTCAAAGGCCAAAGCCTGTCCTTCGGCAGGACGGAGCGCGATATTCAAGTGCAGGCCACCAGCTCCCGCAATCGCAGGACGCGCCCAGACAACATTCCTGAGCCGCAGACCATATGCGTTCTCGGTTGCCAGTTTGCCCGCATGAAGGGCCATTTCAAGCTGCGCTGCACCGGGCAGAACCCGTTCGCCACGCACCACATGGTCAGCCAGGAAGAATTCGCCGCCATCGAAGCTGCTGCTGAAACGCAGGCCTGAAATGTTCGAGCGATTCTGCTGCACCAAGGGATGAAGCACCACGCTGGAGCCACCCGCTTGGTGGCCATGGCCTACGTCGATCCAGTAGCGTTCCTGCGCAAACGGATAGGTCGGCAGGCTTACCCGGCGCGGCTTGCGGCCTGCATACAGCGACGACCAGTTGACATCCCTGCCATTAATCCACTGGACCAGCAAGTCTTCAAGACCTACTGCCGGGCCGGCGCCATGGGAAGCAGAATCCTTGCCGCGCTTCGCGTGGCCGCGCAGGATCGCATGAGCCTGCGTATTCCCACCCACAAAACCTGCCAGCTTCTCGACCAACTCGCCGAACGATACCGCTACAAAGGCCAGGCGTTCCTCCATCACTTCCCGCCCGGCCTGCAAGGTATAGGCCAGATCGGCCAACGCAACATCTTTTTGAACTTGCGGAGAGCTTACGAAGTCCAGCAACTGGCGCGCCTGCTCCAATAGACGGTCCTCATTCCGTGCCGACAGCACAATGCCCACCGGGGCGGCCGGTTCATGATCCAAGCGAGAAGGAGCGATATATTCTTCCAACACCACGTGCGCATTGACACCCCCGAAGCCGAACGAACTTACCCCGGCGCGGCGCGGAATTTCCTTGCCATCAGCATCGCGCAAAGCGGTCCATTCGCGCGCCTCCTGAACCACGTAGAAGGGGCTGGATTCCAGATCGATATACGGATTCAGTTCAGCGCTATGCAGGCTTCGAACCAGCTTCTTATGCCGCATCTGCAGCAGCACCTTCATCACCCCGACAACGCCGGCCGCCAGTTCCAGGTGGCCAAAGTTCGTTTTGGCCGAGCCAAGGCCGCAGTGGTGCGATTCAACGCGCACGCCAGCCGTATCGCATAGATGCTTGAAGGCTGCCTTCAGGCCATTGATCTCCACCGGGTCGCCAAGGCTGGTTCCCGTGCCGTGCGCTTCGATGTAAGTTACCGTACGCGGATCGATGCCGGCATCCTCATACGCCATGCTGACCACAGCCGCTTGCGCTTTCGGATTCGGTGCGGTCAGCGAGTTGGCTCGGCCGCCGTGATTTTCCGCCGTACCGCGCACCAGGCCATAGATATGGTCGCCGTCCCGTTCCGCGTCGCCCAGGCGCTTGAGCACGAGCATGCCGGCGCCCTCCCCGCGCACATAGCCGTTCGCCGCGCTGGAGAAGGTCTTGCAGCGCCCATCCTCGGCCAGCATGCCAGCCTTATTAAAGCTGATATGCAGGTCGGGGTTGACGATTGCATTCACGCCGCCCACCACCGCCACGCCGCATTCGCCGCGCTGGATGGATTGAACGCCGCGCCGCAAGGCCACCAGTGAGCTGGAGCAGGCGGTTTCCACCGGCTCGCTCGGTCCGTGGAAATCCAGGAAATAGCTCATGCGGTTTGGCCCGACCGACGCCACGGATCCGGTCGACGAATAGCCTTCAATCGCCATGCCTGCGCGCCGCACGCGATCCGCGTAACCGCTGGCGATTGTGCCGATAAAGAGCGCCGTGTCGCTACCCGACAGCGCCGCACCGGCATACCCGGCGTCCTCCAGCGCCTTCCAGACATGCACCATCATCAGCCGCTGCTGCGGGTCCATCAGCTCCGCTTCCTTCGGCGAGATGCCGAAGAACAGTGGGTCGAAGTCAGCGATACCTTCGATGAAACCGCCCCATTTGTTATTGCACTTGTTCTCTTCCAGATGGGGATCACCATAAATGGCCTTCCAATCCCAGCGCTCCTTCGGAATCTCGCCGATGCAATCCCTGCCCTCTTCCAGCACGCGCCAGAACGCATCCATATCGGGCGCCATCGGGAACTGGCCGCTCATGCCGATGATGGCGACAGCTTCCTTGTTTTCCACGCGCAGTTGCGGCGCGGGCTCCGGCTCCGCATGCTGCACTGGCGCTGGCTCGGGAACGCTCGTCTCGAACAGCGACCGCCGTTCCTGGGCAAGGAATTTTGCCAATCCATCCAGCGTTGGATATTCAAAGAAAATGGTCGGCGCGAGGCCAACGCGATACTGATCGTTGAGTGAGTTGCAGAAGCTGGTCAGCGTAATCGAATCGAAGCCGTATTCGCTCCACTGTGTATCACCATCGATATCCTCCTCCGCCACTTTCAGGGTGGCGGAAACACTAGCCCTCAACAAGCCCCTTACATAGCCTTGCAAATCTGGATCGCGGGACAGAACTGGCGCAGATACCCGAGCTACAGCCACCGGCGCAACGGTGGTTGGCTGAGCCGCAACGGCCCTCTCTTTCCAGTAACGCTCCTTGGCGAATGGGTAGGAAGGAAGGCTGATGCGAGATGGCCGGCTTGCGCCGTCTGCCGCATACAAGGCATTCCAATCCAGCGCAAAGCCCCTGGTCCAAAGCTCGCCCAGCTTATCCAGCTTGGCCTTGGCGAACCATGTGGCGACAATGCCATCCATGTCCTCGTCGCCTGCAAACAGACTGAAAGCTTCCTTGTTCTTCTTGGCCTGGCCGCGATACGCGCCATCGGCTTCGCTTTCGCCTGCTGCAATGACGCCCAGCTTCCGGCGCAGTGCGTCGAGCGAGTCCGCCAGAATGGCCAGGCGCTCTTCCATCGCTTCGCGCCCCGTTTGCAGGGTGTAAGCGATATTCGCCAGCGTCATTTGCGGTTCTATACGCTCAGGCGCAATAGCCGCCAGAAGGCGCTGGACACGCTGCTGCAGTCCTTCTTCAGTGCGGGCGGAAAGCACTACCAGCGCAGGCCCCGCCAACGCCTGGCCAAGCGGCGCAGCGATGAACTCCTCGATAATCAGGTGGGCGTTGGCGCCGCCAGCGCCGAATGACGAGATGCCCGCGATACGTGGCTGCTCGCCGCGGCGGCCGTCGATCTCCACTTTTGGACGCTCCCAGGCCGCAAGATTCTGCTGTACCGCGAACGGCGAATTGCCAAAGTCGATGTCCGGATTGAGAACAGCCGCATGCAGGCTGGGGACCAGCGTCCTATGCTTCATCTGCATCAGCACCTTGCTGATGCCAACCATGCCGCTCGCGCTTTCGCAATGGCCGACATTGGACTTCGCGCTGCCCAGCGCGCAGAACTGCGTATCCTCCGTCCAGTTGCGGAATGCCTTGCTTAAACCTGCAATTTCAATCGGGTCGCCCAAACTACTTCCCGTGCCTTGTGCCTCCAGATAGCTGATGCTGCGGGCGTTGACGCCGGCCCGCTCCAGCGCATCCTTTACCAACCGTGCCTGCTGGTTCGGGTTGGGCACCATATAACCATTGGTTTTTCCGCCGGCATTGACCGCACTACCTTTGATGACGCCATAAATATGGTCGCCATCCTCGACCGCTCGCTGCAGGGGTTTGAGCACGATTGCGCCAACGGCCTCGCCATCCACAAAGCCATCGCCATCGGCGCTGAAGGACTTGCACTTGTCGCCGCTGGACAGCATGGTCATCGCCGCCAGTTCCACCAGCTGATCTGGAGCCACAATCAGATTGACGCCACCGGCCAAGGCGACTTCGCTCGCGCCGCTGCGCAGGCTTTCCAGCGCCAGATGCACCGCCGTCAGCGATGAGGAACAAGCGGTATCGACCGCCATGCTCGGTCCCTGGAAGTTGAACAGCCAGGAAGTCCGGTTGGCGATGGACCAGAAACGGCTGCCGGCGCCGTAATACTCATTCATCGCGCCGACGAACACGCCGACCTTGCGGCTTGCGCTCAAGCTGGACGGCGTGTAACCCGCGTCCTCAATACTGCTGTATGCTTCTTGCAAGAACAGGCGTTCCTGAGGACTCATAGCCTCGGCCTCGCGCGGCGAGATATGGAAGAAGCGCGCATCGAAGCAGTCGATATCGCTGAGGAAGCCGCCCCATTTCGTATAGGTTTTGCCGGGACGGTCCTTGGCCGGATCGAAATAACGGCTATGGTCCCAGCGCTCCGGCGGAATCTCGCCAATGCAATTGCGGCCGTCCTTCAGGTTGGCCCAGAACTGCTCCACGTTTTCCGCCATTGGATAACGGCCCGAAAGGCCGATGATGGCAACGTCAAACTGTCCAGCCGGTTCCACGGCCTTGGCCGACGCCTTGCCCCTCCATGCTTGGGAAGCGTGCGCCCGGCGCCCCTTGGACGATGGCAAGGCGCGCATCGGCTGATATGCCGGAACCGCTTCCACTGCCGCATCCAGGCCCGTCCACCGGGCCATCGCTGCGGCTTCAGTCTGCACAAAATGATCGGCTAGCGCATCGATGGACTGGTGTTCAAAGAACAGGGCGGTGCTTAAACTGCTCGTAATGCCAGCATCGGCCAGCGCCGCGCGCAGGCCATTGGTCAGCTCCAGGACAAGAATCGAGTCGATACCATATTGATCAAGGTTGCTGGCGGCGTCGATTTTCTCGACCGGCATTTTCAGCACTTGTCCAACCAGCTTCTTCAGCCGCAGCACGCAGCCGTCGCGCAGCGACGATGCAGGCAGGGACGGCGCTGGCTTGACGGCTGCGCGAACCGGAGCTGAAGCGTCTCCGGTTGCGGCAGTGGCGCGGACTACCGGCGCGGTCGGCGCGGGTGTTTGTTTGACGTGGCGCTGCGGCGTGACGCCGTCGCTTTCCGCCAGCACCACTTGCTGGCCAAGAGCATGTGCGGCATCCGCCGGGAACATGATATGGCGGTAGCCTTCCTCGCGCAGTACGGCCTTCCACATGGCGGGCGCCAGGCTTGGACAGCCGGGAATGCGCAGGGTTTCATCCTCGTACAGCCACCAGCCGTCCAGCATGCCGAACGTCAAATGCGCCCACAGTTCGCAGCTGCTCAACTCATTCAGCAGCAACATGCCATTGCCGCGCAAAGCCGCCTTCGCATTGCGCAGGCTTTCGCGGATATCCCGGGTGGCATGGAGAACGTTGGTAGCGATCACCAGGTCATAGCTGCCGGCGTCAATACTCTGCCCCGCCAGCGGCTTGCTGGCGTCGAACAGGCTATAGGCCAGATAGGGATAATGCGGACCATACTGCTGTTCCGCGTGCAGCAGGAAAGCGCGCGAGAGATCGGTGTAGCAGTACTGATCAATATTGCTTGCGTAGGGTTTCAGCTTTGCCAGCACGCGCGCGCTGGTGCCGCCCGTTCCCGCGCCGATTTCCAGAATGCGGATACGGGCGGAAGGATCCTGGCGCAGACGGGCCGCGATAAAGGCCAGCACGCTGGCCGCCAGCACATCGTTATAATAGTCGGCGAGCGGGCTGCCGCGATAAACGCCTTCCACCAGCTCCATCGAAGAATTCGGGAACATGATCGACGTGGCGGGCGTGCGGCCGCTAAGCATTGCCGGCAAAGCGCGCAGCATGGTTTCCACCAGCACGGCCTGGGCGCGTAGATTCGCATCGTTCAGCCAGGCGTGCTTGCGCTGCTCCCAGTCTGCCCAGGCCTGCTCACGGACCGGGCCTTGCGCCGCCACGTGCCAGACATCGGCGGTCTGCCGCAGCCAGCCTGCCTGCGCCAGGCATTGTAGGCTATGCGCCAGCCAGCGCGCGTAGCCGGGCCGGATGCTGGATGAAACCATTGCATCGTTCAGGCCAAAGGAGGCTGTCATGCCAAACATGCCTATGGCGCGTAGTTCGCCCCAGAGAATTGCCAGCGACAGCCGGTCCATTTCCTGACGATGCGCGGCCACTTGGCTGACGTCGGCAGGCAGCGGCAGCGTGTCTTGCTCGCTCAAGGCCGCAGCCACCGAGGCATATCCGGATTGATGGATATCGACACGATTCGCGCCGATCAGATCCTGGATGCCGCCCTTGGGCATCGCCGACGTCACTTTCAGGAAGCCTAGTTGCGGCAACGGTGCGGCCATCAGCGCGTCGATAGCCAGCATGCCTTCCTCCGGCTCGATCGAGCCTATGCCTTGCTGCGCCATCCGCTCCCGATAGGCCTGCGAGGCGACCACGCCCACGCTGCCCCAATAACCCCAGTTCATCGTCTTCACCGGGTAAGGCAGGCGCTTGGCCAGTTGCAAGCTGTAGGCGTCTTTGAAAGTACAGCCGGCAGCGTAATTGCTTTGTCCCGCCGCCTTGATGAAACTCAGGAGCGATGAGCAGAACAACATGAAGTCCAGCGGCAGCTTGCCGAAGACCTGCGCCATCCGCACGCTGATATCGACTTTCGCCGCCAATCCCGCGCGCAACCGTTCTTCATCCATCTGGGCCAAGCTCTTGTCGAGCAAGGCGATCGCCGCGTGAACGACGCCATTGATGCGGGGGAAGCGCGCCAGAATCGTCTCGCGCGCAGCCTCCAGCGCGCGCAGGTCGGTCGCGTCGGTTGATATGTAGCTTGGCGCGAGACCGAAGGAACCCAGGCGGGCAATCGCCTGTTCAATCTCGCCATCCAGGGCGCGCCGGCCGATCCAGAACACATTGGCTCGGTAATTGCGGATCAGATGTTCGCTGAGCGCCTGCCCGATGCCACCCGCGCCGCCGACGATGACGTAGACGCCGCCTTCGCGGTAGACTGCCCCTGTCGCTGCCGGCGCCGCCATTTGTACCGTTTGCAACTGCTGGCGGAACCATTGGCCCGAGCGCCATGCCAGCGCATCGCCCGCAGCGCTGAACGGCAGGCCGAAGATCCGCTGCCAAGGCCAGGGCACGCCAGCCTGCATGTCAAGCAGGCGCACTTGCCAGCGGCGGAACTCCTTGGCCATGGAAGCGATAAAGCCATGCACGCTGGCGTGGGCCGGCGCAACGGCGTCGCAAGCATGCACGGACTGGCTCTGGCAAGTGAGCACGGTCCAGCCCAGCGGCTGATCGGCCATGCCGATTGCGAGCAGCGCTTTCACCAACCGGAAGCCCGTGATCACGCCTGTTTCCTGCGCCGCGATCAGTTCCTCGTCATCATTTTGCTCACCAGCTTCAACGATCCACAGCAGATGATCGAACGAACCGGCGCCACGCAAAGCCGCATCTATGGCGTCCATTTGCGCACCTGCGGAAAAAGGCAACACTTTCGCTTGTGGATACAGAGCCACCACTGCCTGCTGCTGGGCTGCCGTTCCGCCGACGATCAGCAGGCGCGCATTCGGCTCTGGCACAGTCGCCGAAACGGCTTCACCGATAACGTCCCATACCGGGGCAAGCAGCAGCTTGTCTTCGCTTGGTGCGGCCTTGTCTTCCGCAGCAGCGGCCTGATTCGCCACCACGGCACGCAGGCTGAATGCGTGGAAGCGCAGGCAAACCTGGCCAGTTTCATCGCACAGTTCTATATCCAGCTTCGGCACGCGTTGGCTGGCCGAACTGCCCGCGCTATAGCGGACCAGCGCCCACATATTCGCGCTGCAGGGAGCAAGTTCCTCCACCGCTTCCAGGGCGAATGGCAGCATCAGGGGCGGCAGGCCAGCCGCATCTGCCTGCACAGCCAGCGTAGCCTGCAAAGCCGCATCCAGTAGGCTGGGGTGCCAGACATAATCCGCTTCCGAGCGCGCAGCTTCGGGCAGCGTAATACGGGCCAAAACCTGTTGCTCGCCAAGGAACAGCTCCGCAACACCCTGGAACGCCGCGCCGTACTCCAGGCCGGCGCGCTGGCAAAGCGGATAAAAATCCGCACCGCTCAGATATGCGCGCTGGCATTGCTCTCGAATAGACTGAATATCGTATGTTTCGGCCGGTGCTTCATCCAGGTCTTCAACGATGGCAAGGCCTTGGCTGAACGGTGAAGTCTCGCCATCCGCCGCATCGGCATAGATCTCGAAGCGGACGGCCGTGTCGTCCTCGGGATAGAGCGCGATATGCAGCAGCAGTCCTTCCGCTCCGACGATCACCGGCCGCGCCCAGACTACATCGCTCACCGTGATGCGGCAATCGCCGCCCGCAGCCAGAGCCACAGCGCTGCGCGCCATTTCCAGCTGGGCCACGCCTGGCAGAACGCGGTTTCCGTTGACCACGTGCTGCGAGAGGAAGAATTCCTCGCCACTCAGGCGGCTGCTGAAGCGCAGGCCGGCCAAATCAGAGGTATTGCGCTGTACCAGGGGATGCAGACGCATCTCGCTGCCAGTCTCACCTTCAACGACAGCGCTGGTCTGCACCCAATAACGCTCGCGTGCAAAAGGGTAAGTCGGCAAGCTGATACGGCGCGGGCGCGCTGCGCCATCGCGGTAGAGGCGCCGCCAGTCGAAAGCCAATCCTTTTACCCACAGGTCGAGCAGCTTGCCAAATTTACCTTTCTCAATCCAGGCATCGACGGCGGCAGACATATCCTCATCGCCAGCCAAGCCACCCAGCGCTTCCGCCGTGCGTTTTACCTGCCCACGATAAACGTCTTCCAGCTGAGTCTCACCTGCCAGAATGGCATCCAGCTTTCCGCGCAGGTCATCCAGCGAAGAGGCCAGCAATGCGAGGCGTTCGTCCATCGCTTCGCGTCCGACCTGCAGCGTATAGGCCAGGTCGGCCAGGTCGATCAGGCCCGGCTGCGCAAGTACCGCCAAGAGTTGGCGAACTTGTTCCTGCAGGCGCTCGCCGTCGCGCGCCGAGAGCAGCACGAGGGCCGGGCCGGGCAAAGCGGTTGCCGGGCGCGCATCCGCATATTCTTCGATCACCACGTGGGCATTCGCGCCGCCGGCGCCGAACGAGGAAATGCCGGCCACGCGCGGCAGTTCACGCCGAACGCCGCTGCTCTCGTCCACTCGACGCAGCCATGGCGCCAGCTCCTGCTGCACCACAAAAGGCGTATTGCCGAAGTCGATGTTTGGATTCAACGAGCGCGAATGCAGGCTTGGCGCGAGCTGCCGATATTTCAGCTGCAACAGTACTTTGGTCACGCCAGCCACGCCGGCGGCGCTTTCGCAATGGCCGATATTCGATTTGGCCGACCCGATGGAGCAGAACTGCTTGTCCTTCGTCCAGCTCTGGAAGGCCTTGGACAGCCCGGCAATCTCGATCGGGTCGCCCAGGCTGGTGCCGGTGCCGTGCGCCTCGATATAGCCGATATTGCGGGCATCGATGCCCGCCCCGCGCAGCGCGGTTTCAATCACCTTGGCCTGTGCGTTCGGATTGGGTACGGTGTAGCCGTTGGTCTTTCCGCCGTGGTTGATCGCGGTGGCTTTGATGATGCCGTAGATATGGTCGCCATCGGCAATGGCCTGCGCTTTCGGCTTGAGCAGCAGCGCGCCCACGCCTTCGCCGGGAACGTAACCCTCGCCGCCTTCGCCGAAGCTTTCGCAGCGCCCTTTCCCCGAAATGAACTTACCCTGTGCCAGCATCAGGTACTTGTTCGGGTGGATAGACACGTTCACGCCACCGGCAACCGCCACGCGGCAATCGCCGCGCTGCAAACTCTGCACGGCGAGATGGATCGCGGTCAGCGAGGAGGAACACATCGTATCCAGCGCCATGCTGGGGCCGTTGAAATTGCAGAAGTAGGAAATGCGGTTGGCGATGGATGCAGGGCTGTTGAGCATCGCCAGATTGCGGCCGCGCGCCTGCTCCTGTGCGCCATACAGCTGGTATTCCGAATACATCACGCCGACGAAGACACCGACGCTGCCATCCGAGCCGGCTTGATCCTGACGGCCAACGGTGTCGCGGGTATAGCCGGCATCTTCCAGCGCGGCGTGCACGCATTCCAGGAACAAGCGTTCCTGCGGGTCCATGCGCTCTGCTTCGCGTGGCGAGATATTGAAGAACAGCGGGTCAAACAAGTCGACGCCATCGATAAATCCGCCCCATTTGCTGTAAGTCTTGCCGTTCGCATCGCGGTTGGCGTCGAAGTACAGCTTATAGTCCCAGCGTTCGGACGGAATCTCTCCAATGCAGTCCTTACCCTGGCTCAGATTGGCCCAGAACTCTTCCACATTGCCGGCCTGGGGATAGCGGCCCGCCAGCCCGATGATGGCGATATCGCCGACATCGGCAGCAGCTTTTGCCACCGGTGCCGCCAATACCGCAGGCACAGTGCGCGAAGCGAAACCCGAGCGACGGCTTGTCAAGGCCGTACTGACTGCTGTCTCTTCCATGCTCGCCGCCGCTGCGGGTGCGACCGTCTGTACCAGGTTGTCTCCAAGCTGCGCGGCCAACGCTTCGCCGTGATTTTCCATGAAGTAGGCAGCTAATGCGGCGATGGTCTGATATTCAAAGAACAAGGTTTTGGAAAGCGTACCGAATACCTGCTCAAGCTTGCGCGTCAATTCCACTACCAGAATCGAGTCGATGCCATACGCCTCCATCTGGGCATGCGGGTCAATGCTGTCGGCCTGCCGCCGCAACGTTCCGGCCAGCAGACGCACGAAGTAACGCACCGCCTTCTCCTGCGCTCCCGCCGTCATGATGGACTCGGTGCGGGCAGGGGCAGCCTTGCGCTGCTGCGACAGGCTGGCCTTGAACCGCTTTATCTCGCCTTCCGCAACCAATACCTGCGATGCATTCAAAACCAAGGCCTGGGCCAAGGCGTTGCGGCCACTGATGCTGTGCAGAGGCCGCAGACCGGTTCGCTGGCGCATTTCCTGGATAGTCGCGGCATCGACCTGCATGCCGCCCTCTTCCCACAAAGGCCAGTTGAGCGCCAGTGCGCGGCCGTGCCGCTGCCCCTGCGCCGCCAATTCGTTGCGGTAATGGGCATACGCATCCATGAAAGAATTGGCGGCGGCGTAATCGGCCTGCCCCACATTGCCAAGCGCCCCGGAGGTCGAGGAGAAGCAGATAAAGCAATCCAGCGCGATTTCGCGGCTGGCATGGTCGAGATTCAGCAGGCCTGCGACCTTTGCGCGCAGTACTTCGCTCACTTGCCGCGCGGTCTTACTCTGAATCAGGCTGTCGCGCAGAACACCCGCACTATGGATGATGCCATCCAAGCTCTCAAATTCCTCGGGAATGCTCTGCACCAGCTGGTTCACCGCCTGCGCATCGCCGACATCGAGCTGGCGATACTGCACCACCGCGCCCAGCGCTTCCAGTTCGCGGATCTGCGCCTGCACCACATCGCTGACGACGGAGCGGCCAGTCAGAATGAGCGTGGCATTGCGTACCGAGCCGGCGATGTCATACGCGAAGATCAGGCCAAGGCCTCCCGCGCCCCCCGTAATCAGGTAGACGCCACGGTCTTTCCAAGCACGGTTTGCCTCGGTTGACGGCAATTCAGCCCAGCCCTGGACCAGACGCTGACCGCCCCGGTAGCGCAGCTGCTGGGCATCGCTGCCGATATTTTCGGCCAGGGCCAGGATAACGTCCTGCCCCTGCTCGACACTGATAAGCTGCACCGCGATGCGGGGATTTTCAAGGCTGGCGCAGCGCAACATGCCGCCCAGGCCAGACCAAAGCTGGCCCGCGCCATCGGCCGGAATCACCACCTGAATCAAATGCTGGCCTGGCTGGGCGCTCAATGCCTGGATACGTTCCAGCAGCATGCATGCATCAGCCTCAAACGCCTGCGCAATATCGGCGGCACTCTGGCCGGACAAGCATTCCGCGCCCGGCAGCCGCGCGGCGATTTGGGCGGTGCCGGCCGCCATGCCACCACACAGCAACACGAGATGACGAGCGAAGGCTGGCGCCTGCGCGCCCGCAGCCGCTTGCGGCTTCCATTCAGGCTGAAACAGCGCCGTGCGGATGCTCTCCCCGCCCGCCGCGGCAACCGTGGAAGCGGCACGCATGCAGAATCCGCCAAAGCGTACGCAAACCATGCCATCGTCGTCGCATAGATCGATATCGAATTTTTGCACCACGTCGCCTGCGCCACTGCCAGCGCTGCGGCGCACCAGCGCCCACATCGATGGCGCGCAAGGCGCCAACACATCGAGGGAGCCGAGCGCAAACGGCAGCATCAAGCTCATTCCGGCCAATCCGCCGTTGTCCCTCGCCTGGAAGCAGATGGCCGCCTGCAGGGCCGCATCCAGCAAACTGGGATGCAGCTCGAAACGCGCAAAGGCGGCTTGCACGGATTCAGGCAAGCGGATTTGCGCCAGGGCCAGATCCACGCCAAGCTGGATATTGGCCAGACCACGATGGCCGGAGCCATAGCTCAATCCCGTCTTATCAAAGGCGGCATAGCATTCCTCGGCGCTGAACCGGCCATGGCTGCACTGGGCCTGTAAGGCCGCCAGATCGTGCCTGGCGAGGACTGGCTCGCGGCCAGCCGGCAGCAAGGAACCCTTGCCGTATACGATCTCGCCATCGTCCGATTCGCGATAGATTTCGTAGCCGATTTCTTCTTCCGTCTCCTGGTACAAGGCCAGGTGCAGGTCCAGCGGCTGATCGCCAGCCACGATGGGGCGCGCCCAGACCACGTCCTTGAGGCGCAGCTTTCCGGCGCGGCCACCGACTGTCTGCGCCGCGCGCAAAGCCATCTCCAGCTGGGCCACGCCCGGCAGGGTCTTCGCTCCTTGCACAACATGGTCGGCGAAGAAAAACTCCTTGCCGTTGAACTGGCTGCTGAAGCGCAGCCCATTCAGGTCGGAGGTATTCTGATGCAGCAGGGGATGCAGCTCGGCGCGCGCGGACGGTTCGGCGCCGCCTTCCGTCTCGGCCCAGTATTTCACCTTGGCGAACGGATAGGAAGGCAGCGCGACACGTGCTTGTCTGGTCCCGTACAGGCTTGCCCAGTCGATGGAATAACCGTGCAGCCAAAACTGCGCCAGCTCCGGCAGATTGCCCTCGTCCAGCGCTGTGGCCACGGCTTGCAGGCTTTCCGGTTCATTTTGAATCGCCGTCAGCATCTCGGCGGTGACGCGGGCGCTGCGCGCGTGGCGCGAGCCGGACGGCTCATTCAACCAGGTTTGCAGCTGCTCCTTCAAGGCTGGGAGAGCGTCCGCCAGCAAGGTCAAACGCTCGGCCATCGCCTGGCGCCCCACTTGCAGCGTGTAGGCCAGCGCACCGATACCGGCACGCTGGATCTCTGCGGAGTCCAGCATGGAGAGCAGGCTTTGTGCCTGGCCGCGCAAGGCCGCCGCCGTCTTGGCCGACAAAACAATCAGTGCAGGCGCGTGGCTCGCCGGTTCCTCAGCCTCCTGCGGCTGCGCCGGCAGATACTCTTCAATCACCACATGCGAATTCACGCCGCCAAAACCGAAGGAACTGACGCCCGCGCGGCGCGGCACGGCCTGGCCTTGTTCATCGCGCAAGGCTGGCCAATCGCGCAGCCGGTCGACGATATAGAAGGGACTGGAATCGAGTTCGATGCGTGGGTTCAGTTTTTGATAATGCACCAGGCCCGGCAAAGTTTGCCGGCGCATAGACAGGATGACCTTGATCACGCCGGCCAGACCGGCCACCGATTCCAGGTGGCCCACATTGGTCTTCACGCTGCCCAGGCCGCAGCTGTGCTCCGGCAGCGCCTCGCCGCGCTGCTGCGCCACGCGCGCAAAAGCCAGCTTCAGGCCCTCGATCTCGATTGGGTCACCTTTTGGCGTGCCGGTGCCGTGCGCTTCGACATAAGTCAGGGTGCTGACGGGAATATCCGCCTCGCTCAGCGCTTCCGCCACCACTTTCGACTGGGCCTGCGAGCTGGGATACGTCACCGTGCGCGCACGGCCGCCGTGATTGCGCGCCGTGCCGCGCACCACGGCAAGAATATTGTCCTTATCCTCCAGCGCCTTGGCGAGAGGCTTGAGCAGCACCATGGCCGCGCCTTCGCCGCGCACATAGCCGTTGGCGCGCTCGTCGAAGGTCTTGCAGCTGCCGTCCGGCGACAGCATGCCGGTCTTGGAAAAGGAAATGAAATGCGTCGGGCTGCACAAGACGCTCACGCCGCCCACCAGCGCCTGTTCGCATTCGCCACGGCGGATCGCATGCACCGCCTCGTGCAGCGCCACCAGGGAGCTCGAACAAGCCGTGTCGATAGGCAGGCTTGGACCATGCAGATTGAAATAGTGCGAAATGCGGTTCGGGATCAGCGCCGTGTGCGTGCCGGTCGAAACATGGGCCTCGATGGAATCGAGCGTGCGCAGCAGATGCTCCTGGTAGTCGAAGTTGAATACGCCGACATACACGCCGGTGCGACTGCCGTTCAGGGCCGAAGGATCGTAGCCCGCATCCTCCATGCAGGCCCAGGACAGTTCCAGCATAATGCGCTGCTGCGGATCCATGGCCACCGCTTCGCGTCCCGAAATACCGAAGAAGTCCGCGTCGAAGAACTCCACGCCGTCCATGAAGCCGCCCCATTTACTGACGGCCTTGTTCTTCGCCTGGCTGTCGCTGGAGTAGAACGCCTCTTTGTCCCAGCGGTTCGCCGGCACCTCGCTGACGCTGGACAGGCCAGCGCTCAGGTTCTTCCAATACTCTTCATAATTCGCCGCGCCGGGAAAGCGGCAAGCCATGCCGACGATGGCGATAGCGCCGGTTTCACCCTGAATTTTATGGTTGTCGTTATTCATAGCGCAGCGGACCTTTTAAGCCTGAAGGAATCGTGTATAGGAACGGTTCAAATGCTCGGCAGTGGCGTCCAGCAGCTTGATGGCTATTTCGTCCACATGCCGGTTGCGCCAGGATTCCAGCGCCGTGCCCTTCACCCAGCGGTTGAAGGAACCGAGGGCCGGGCCGGTCTGGATCTGGTAATTGACCTGATCCTCGTTGCGTCCCTCCATGGCAATGCGCGTGCAGTAGGCGAAGTACCAGCGGAACACCAGGGCCATCTTGTGCTTGGGATTGGCCTCGGCCTTGACCACTTCATGGTCCTTGCCCTGGGCCTTGAACCAGGCTGCGGTCTCGCTCCAGATTTCCTCGAAGGTCTTCTTGAAATACGTGCCTTCAAGCTGGCGGCGCGTACGCTCAGGGATTTCGTCCAGGCTGTTGTGATGGCGGTAAAGCGACAGCAGCTTGTTGGCGCGCGCCGGGAAAAAGACCGATTTCTTCAGCACCTGCACCTGGGCGCCGATCTCGAACATATCGCCGGCCGGCGCGTACTCGGTATCGTGGATATCGATTTCTTGCAGCATGGCCTTGCCGTTGTCGCTCATTCCTGCTTCCACCGTGCACTGGTTGATGGAACCGGTCATGATGAAATCGGCGCCCAGCAGGAAGGCGGCGGCGGCCGCCTCCGGACCGCCGATGCCGCCCGCGAGGCCCATGCAGATCGGTTCCGCGTACCCATGACTGGTCTGCAACTCGTCGCGCATGCGCAGCATCGGCGGCAGCATCACGGCGGCGATGCCGCCATCGGTGTGGCCGCCGGAATCGGCTTCGACGCAGATATCATGGGCAACCGGCACGCGCTGCGCGAGTTCGGCCTGCAGCGGCGTGATCTTGCCTTGCTCCAGCAGCTTGCCGACGATGGCCGCAGGCGCTGGACTCATGAAGGCTTTCGCCACCTCGGGCCGGGAAATCTTGGCGACGATACGGTGATCGCAGACCACCGCGCCGCGCGCATCGGTGCGCAGGCCGGACAGGCGGAAACGCACCAGCGCTGGCGTCATCTGCATAAAGGCCGCAGCCTCGACATTGGTCACGCCATATTTCAAATACAGCTCGACCACCGCCTCTTCGTCAGCCGGATACTCGTAGTTCGCCAGCAGATTCATGCCATAGGGCTGGCCGTCTTTCAACTCGGCCTGAATGCGCTGGATGCCTGCTTCGACGCGCGCCGGCGGCAGGCCGCCCGCGCCAAAGAAGGACAGGAAGCCAGCCTTGCCCATGCGAATCACCAGTTCGGCCGACGCCACGCCGCGATACATCGCGCCGGCCATGTAAGCGTACTGCAGCCCAAAACGCTGGCGGAACAAGGCACTGCCAAGACGGGTAGACTGGATGCCAGGCCCGCCACTTGCCACCGGCAGGGAGGCGGGAGCGGGAGCGGGTGCGGGTGCGGGTGCAGCCGCAGGCAACGCCGGCGTTTCATCCACAATCGGCGTTTCCTTGCCGCGGATTTCCAGCACCATCTTGCTCAGCACCGCCGCGCCGATTTCCTGGAACGCGTCCACCTCACGCCCCATCAGGTAGCGCACCGAATCGACCCAGCGTACCGGGCCGGCAATCTGCGCGGCCAGTGTTTCCGCGATTCTGTCCGCCTCATATGGACGGGCATTGGCATTGGCGATCACCGGCACAGTTGGCGCGGTGAAGGTGAACTCGCTCAAGAAACGCGCGAATTCCGCCTGCGCCGGCTGCATATAGCGCGAGTGGAAGGCGGCGCTCACGTTCAGCGTCACGTAGCGCAGAGTGTGGCCGGCGAAAATCTGCTCCGCCGCGGCGATGGCATCCTTGCTGCCGGCGATCACGATCTGCGTCGGCGAGTTGTAGTTCGCGATATCGATCTGATCCAACTTGTGCTGATCGAGTATGGACTGGACTTCGCTGGCCGAAGCGCCCAGCACCGCCGCCATGGCGCCGTCACGCGCGCCGCCCATCAGCTCACCGCGTTTCTTCACCAGGCGCAGCCCTGTTTCGAAGGAAAACGCGCCGGCGGCATGCAGCGCGTTGTACTCGCCCAAGCTATGGCCGGCAAAGAAGTCGGGCGCCGCGCCGCCATGCTGCGCCTGATGCTGGTAATAATTGAGCGCATTGACCACGAACAGGGCCGGCTGCGTATAGCGGGTTTGCGAGAGTTGATTCTGACTGTCGCTGAGACAGAGTTCTTCCAAGGAGTAGCCAAGAATCTCGGATGCACGCCGCACCAGATCCGGGTAAAGGGGGAAAACGTCCTTGCCCATTCCCTTGAACTGCGCGCCCTGCCCCGGAAAAATCACTGCCTTCATAGCCCTGCTCTCCTTAGTGGGTTGATGCTGCTCTGTCGTGCTTGCCGGCTGGCGGCATTGGCCAATTACGGCCGCCAGATTGCCGCTGTCGCTGCCGAAGGGCGACATCAGCGTGTAGATCTGGGACGGTGAACCGGCTGGCAGTCCATATTTGAGAAAAGTGGCGAGCGTGCCGGCCGGTCCAACGTCGATATAGCGGTAGCTGCCCCGCGCTTCCAGCGCTTGCACGGTGTCGTGAAAGCGGATCGGGGCGCGCGCCACGGTCCAGAAAAAGTCGGTTGGCAGGGTTTGCAGCGTGCTCGCGCTGGCGCAGCACGCCAGCGGAATGGCCGCCGGCTGGAAATGCAGCCCCTGCAAATAATCGAGATAGGGTTGGCGCGCCGCGTCGATCCAGCGCGAATGAAAGGCGAATTCCACGTCCAGCCGCTGAAAGGCCAGGCCATGCTGGCGCAAGTGGTTTTCAACGCGGGCCAGTTGATCTTGCCGCATGGCCAGCACCGAATGGCCATCGAAATTACGGGCCGCCAATTCGCAGAGACCCTGCAACCCCGGCGTCATATACCCCGCGGGATCGCCCATGACGGCGACCATGCAGCCCGGCGCGCAATGCCGCTCCAGCATCAGCGCCTTTTCGATCACGGCTTTCAGCGCGGTTTCGGCGGAGACGCAGCCCGCAATCACCGCTGCCGCATAGGAACCAAGGCTGGAACCGAGCACCAGGTCGGGCCGCACGTCCGCCGCGATCAAGGTCTGGGCCAGCGCATATTCAACCATGAAGATGGCTGGATGGCTGATGCGAACGCGCTGCAACAGCTGCTCGCCGTTCGCATCTTCGTACAAGGCAGCCAGCACCGACTCGCCGCAGCGGCTCCGCACCAAAGGATCAAGGCGCTGCATGGCGTCGCGGAACACGGGTTCGCGCCGATACAGCTCATGGCCCATCTGCCGGTACTGTGAACCCTGCCCCGAAAACATGAAGACGGTTTTACTCATCGCATGCCCCCACGGCTTGACTCGCAAGGGGATAAAACAGTTCGATTCATCGCTACTCGCTACAAAGGAGCCTCGCTACCGCTCCGGTCAATGCAGGAGCACGCGAACCACCATAGGCGGTTCAACGCACTTTCTTTACATGGTGAATCTGCCGCACGCGGGAGAGTCCAGCGGCCGCTCCCGGCAAAAGCCTTCTGGGAAAGGCTGGGCTACTGCTGTGATGAGCTCATCGCTCGGCGCAGGGAAAGTGGGCGCATATCGGTCCACACTTCATTGATATAGGCAAGGCACACATCTTTGCTGCCTTGTTTTCCGGCCTTCTTCCAGCCAAGCGGAAGCTCTTTGCTGGCCGGCCAGATCGAGTACTGCTCTTCTTCGTTTACCACTACTTCGTACAACTCTGCAGCCGGGTTTTCCAAGTCAGACATGCTTGCTCCAATGGGTGATCAGTTGGTGCTCATTGCTAAAACTAGTGGAACTGGACGCTTGCTAAAATTGCATTGATTGCTGTTTTTACATTCTTTTGTGGCAACTTGCTGGAATTATACAGGCTGGAAGTTGACTTTCTCCTAAGATGCAACACACTGCTTAAATTCATACAATATATGCAACAATTGATATTTTAGAAAATACCGCAAGAAATTTCTGTCATTTTTTTGTATTTTATTCAGTTAAAAATTTTCAAAATTTCTTTTAAGAAAAAATGTGACTAGCTGAAATTAATCCTTAACATTAGCTTTAGGTCAAAGTGGTAGTAATCCAAACCCCTACGCAAAGGCTCAAGGAAGCCTGGCGCCCAGAATTTTCCGCTGGCTCATTCGTCTATCGGGCATGGACTACACCCACTCATCATGATTCCGCTGCTCGAACCGCTATTCCAGGGAGAGATGCGCAGCTATGGCGAATCGCTGGCTTGCGCGCCCCAGTTTCCCCCCTCTGCCCTAGCTGTGGCGCGGCTGCTGTCCGAGCCGGAACTGCTGACAAGGCAGTTGCGTGCCAGCGCCGCCAGGTTGGGCCAGCAAGACCTGCGCCCCGTGGCCTCAAACTGGAGCAACCGCTATCTGGGCGCGCTGCTTCCGCCGCTGGTCGCCGGCGCGACACTGCTACGCCACCGCTTTCCCGCCAACGCGAAAGAGATGGCCGTGAGTCTGGCGCCGCATGGCGAGGTGACAGGTTTCCACATCCTTGCCTTGGGCGAATCGCTGCCGGAAGCCGATGCCGAAGAGCGCTACGACGCGCTGCTGCGCGGCCATCTGGCGCCGCTGTTCGCGCAACTGAGCCGCCAATCGGGGCTGGCCCAGAAAATCTTGTGGGGGAACGCGGTGCGCTGGCTGAACTTCCTGTTCGATGCGGCGCAGGGGCTGGCTGCGGCGCACGGGGAACAGCATGTGGCTGCGGTGATGGCCGACCGCGCGCATCTGATCGATAGCGCGCTGTGGGCTGGAGAAGAAAATCCTTTGTATATGCGGCGGCGGCGCGCGCCGGCCAAGCCGGGAGAAAAGGCCGATGCCGATGGCCTTATCGCCCTGCACAGCCAGTGCTGTCTATACCACCTGCTGCCCGGACAGGGCTATTGCGGCGCTTGTCCGCTCGATCCGGTCCGTGTCCGGAGCCAAGAGCTGATCGCTGCCGATTGAGGCCAGCAGCCGCTCAAGAGCGCACATCAGCTGTCTTTCCTGCTGTTCTCCACGCAGATAGAAATGCCCGCCTTCGAACCAGTCAAGGCTGAACGCGGACTGGGTTTCGGCGCGCCATGCCTCCATCTGCTGTGGCGTATTGATATCGGCGCGTCCGGCAAAAACATGCAGGGGAATCTCCAGCGGCCGGCTCCGCGCATCGGCGCGGAAGCTGGCGCAAACCCGGTAGTCGGCGCGCATCAAGGGTAAAACCAGCTGCATCAGCTCCGCGCTGGCAAAGGCTTCTTGCGGCGTGCCACCCTGGCGACGCATCTCGGCAATCAAGGATGCGTCGTCCAGATTGCTGATAAGGGGGCCACGCCGCGTCGGCGCGGCCGTGGCGGACACCAGCAGCGCGCGCGGCGCCCGGTTTTCCCCGAGTTGGCGCAGACGTTGCGCCATGCCGTATGCCAGCAGGCCGCCCATGCTGTGGCCGAACAGCGCGTAAGGCCGCTGCGGCAGCAGCAGATACTCGCTGCACAGGCGCGTCACCATGGCGCCGTAGTCGCATATCGGCGCCTGGCTGCTGCGCCGGCCGCGCCCCGGCAGTTCCAGCGGCATCACGCTGATCCAGTCCGGTAGCAGGCGCTTCCAGCGTTGATACATGGCGGAGCTAGCGCCGGCGTTCGGCAGGCATAGCAAGGTAATCGGCGCGCTCATGCTGCTTGCGCCGGACGCTGTGGCACGCTGTCTTCGCTGAGTTGGCCGTTTTCCATGCGTATCAGGCGGTCGGCCACGTGGAAGTAGCGGTCGTCATGCGAAATCACCAGGATGGTTTTGCCCTGGGCCTTAAGTTCCGCCAGTACTTCGAGATAGAACACGTTCTTGAATACGGGGTCCTGGTCGGCCGCCCATTCATCGAATACGAGGAAAGGACGGTCCTCCAGGCAGGCCACCACCAGAGCCAGGCGCTTGCGCTGCCCTTGCGACAAAGCCTGCGTGGTGAAGGCGCCGTTGCGCACCTGAACCTTGTGCTGCAAGTGCAGGCGCTCGATCAGGCGGTTGCCGCGCGCATCCAGGTCGGCGCTGGCTTCGCCGCTGTGCAGCAGGCGGTCGAACAGGTGGAAGTCCGAGAATACAGTGCTGAACAACTGCCGGTACTGGTCACGGCGGGCGTCGTCCACGCCCTGGCCGTTCAAGACGATGCTGCCCCGTTCCGGCGGATACAGGCCCACCAGCAGTTTGGCCAGCGTGGTCTTGCCGCTGCCATTGCCGCCGACCAGGAACACCACTTCGCCCGGCTTGAAGGTAAAGCTGACCGGCCCGAGGGCGAAGAAATCGTCGCTCTGCTCGTGGTAATAGCGGTGTTCGACCTTGTCCAGCGCCAGTTGCTGCAAGGGCTGGGGCTGGGCGCTGCCGACGGCCTGCTCGGAATCGTTCATGCCGGCCGTGATCTCGTCGATGCGCAGGGCCGATGCCTTGGCCAGGTTGGCGCGCGGGATGTTCAACAGCAGCACTTCGAGCGGCGTCACCATGTATACAAAGACCAGGGCGAAACCCGTCATCACGCGGGCCTGGTCCGAAGCGCCGCCCAGCAGGACAAATAGCACCAGGCCGATAAAGGCGTAGATCAGGAAGTTGGCCCAGCTTGCCGAGACCACGAAAATCGACATGCCCAGGGCGCGTTCGCTGCGCACAGTTTCGATCGAGCCGCCCAGCACCTGCTCCTGAAACACCTTACGTTTGCCGAAGTGCAGGCGCAATTCCTTGGCGCCGTCGGTCAGCGAACGGAAATGGCCGAACAAGCGGTCCTGCTCCTCCGCGCCGCGGTTCAGGTGGCGGATCGCGCGCAAATTGGCAAGGTGGTAGCCGAAGGAACCGAGGCCGATCAGCGCCACCGCGAACAGGAAAATCTGCCAGGACAGCAGCAGCATGTAGACCAGGCAGCCCAGCACCACCACCGCATTGCTCAGGATGGCCGGGAAAGTCACGAAGAAGGCAGCGACATTGGCGCTATGCTCGGACAGCGCCGACTGCACCCGCGCCGAACCGATGGCTTCCAGGTTGCGGTAGTCGGCGGCGATCACGCGCGCGCTCACATAGCGTCGCAGTTCGGCATGGGCGTGCTGGCTCAGGCGCTCGAACAGCACGGAGGCGATGATATGGGTCAGCATCAACCCCACCGCCAGCAGGGCGAAAGTCCAGGCCATGCCGGTACGGACCGAGGCTTCGGCACTGAGCGCTTCGCTGATCAGGGCGATCAGCGTGACGCTGCAAATACCGTGCGCCACGCTGCCGGCGGCGGCGGCCAGCAGCAGGCTCCTGGATTGTTGAATCAGAAAACGCAACATATTTGAATCCTTGTGTATGGTTTTGCTAGCAAGACGAATGGCTGGGCCGCTTGTTTATGGTTTGAGCACGGTGCGCGAAACGGTGGCGGCCCGAACCTGGGCATCGCGGAAGGGGAAGACGCTCCAGCGCTTGGCCGCATAGCGCTGCAGAGCGCTGTTGCGCGCCACGTCATCCAGCCCGGTTTCACTCTGGCCATGGGCCAGCAAGGTCTCCGCCACGGCGCCCTGCTCATCGAAGCGCACCAGCTGCAGATAGCTGTTGCCCACGAATTCCTCCGTCAAGCCCCGGTTGCCCAGCGGACGGCAGGCGACCGTGAAATAGCCGCCCTGGTGGCAGCCGCCGTACAGTGCGATGTGGTGCTTGCCCGTTCCGGCGAACAAATCCCGGCCGCGCGGCGCGTCAAGCGGCTGGCCATCAGCCTGCATCGCCAGCACCGCCGCGCCGAGGCTTTGCGCCATGCGCGGGTCTTCGACCCGGATCTGGGCCGGCGTTTCCAGCGGACGGGCCGGATCGTAGGCAACCTGGAAGCGTTCGGCCTCGGGAATGCGCTCCACCCTGGCCCAGAACTGCTCCCACAGCAGCGCGCCCCGGTCCTGGGCATTGGCGCTGCCCGGCCAGGCGCGCAACACGGCGCACGCCTCAGCCAAAGACGCTTTGCGGGCGACGTCGAAGGTTTTTCCCGACTCGGGATCGGCTTTCACCTCCACTTCGTCAAGCTTGCAGATGGATTGCAGCAGCGGCTCCTTATATCGTTGCGCCGCGAGCGAGCGCGCATCCAGCACCTGTTCGCGCAAGCTGCTCACCATATCGGCCGGTTTCAGCGGCGCGCGCGCCAGCAGTCCGGCAGCGATGCCGTGGCCCGCCTTGCTGCGCAGCGAGGGCATGCCGCGCTCGCCGCCCAGCAGCCTGGCGTAGCCTTCCAGCGGCTGGGCTGGATTCGTCAGCCAGTAGCTGTCGTTCATATTCGCCACATAGTCGGTGCGGAACAGTCCCGGTTGGCGCGCAACCGGCATGGCGCCCGGCTGGGCGGCGCTGCTGTCGTTCAGCCAGTTGCAGTCGCTACGACTGCCGTCCAGTACCGGTGTTCCGCCATCGATGCCGGCAAAGGCCTTGGACACCGGCGTGGCGCAGCGCGCCCGCAGCTCGTCAGGGGCGTTTGGCACGGCGCCGATGTCGCCATACCAGACCCGCGCGTCGCCGCGTCCGATGGCAATGGTGTTCACCCAGGGGATGCTGGCTTCACGCTTCTGGATCGCCACGAATTCTTCCAGCGAACGCGCCTGATTCCAGTAAAAGAAGGTGCGGAAAGCGCGGAAGTTCTCGCCATTGACATCGCGCAGCGCCAAGGCTTTCTGCCCGCTCCAGGCCAGTTGCGGCGACCGGGCGCCCAAGTCGACCACGGGGCCGAACTGGCTGAAATACAAGGTGCGCGTGGCGCTGCCACCTTTGCCGTCGGCTTCGCGCAGGGGAACCGTGACGGTCCTGGCCTGCATCGCCACTGTCTGCTGGTCCACGCGGTAGCTGGTGGGGCCGGATAGCACCAGGTCGAACAGGCCGAAACGACGCGCCTCCGACACGGTATGGCTCCACGCCACATGGTCGTTAAAGCCGATCATCACCACCGGCACGCCAAGGAAGGAGACGCCGGCCACATTCAATTTGCCAGGAATGCTCAAGTGGGCTTGGTAAAACCGGTCCGGACCGCGCCAGAACCAATGTGGATTACCGAATAGGACCGGCTGTGCCTTGCCGCTTGCGTCGCCACCCAGCGCCAGGGCATTGCTGCCGACGCCGGGCTGGTTGCCGATGGTATGGGCCAGCAGTTGATCCAGGGATGGTGGGGCCGCACTGCGCGCCTGCTCCTTCGTCCCGGGCGGCGCCGCGTTCACAATGGCGGGGATAAAGCGCGCGTAACCGGCGCTGATGGTCGCCGCATACATGCGGCGGTAGATATCGTCCGCCGCGATTTCTTCCACCCAGGGCTGGCTGGCGCATGCCGCCTTGCCCTGCTTGCGCGCCAGTTTCACGTAGCGGTTGAAGCCCTCGGCAAAGCCGTTCACCAGCTCTTGCAGTTCGGCCGGCTGTTCGCGGCGGTACGACTGAATCAGCTCGGGCGTCAGGAAGCCGGCGAAGAAAATATCCATTTCCAGATTGCTGGATCTGCCCAGCATCGATTCATGCGCGGGGCGGTTGGCCGCGCCCCAGTGCAGGCTGCGGCGGCCCTTGAACGTTACAAAGGCTTCGCTCATCGTGCACAAGGCATCCTCGGCCTGCACATAGCCGTACCCCAGCCCCAGGCCGCGCCAGTTGTCCGCCTTGATATGCGGGATGCCGTCGGCCGTGCGCCGGATATCGATATTGCCCGCCTGGACGGCGCCGCAAATCAGCATGGCCAGCATGCCCAGTTTCATATTCCTTAACATTCCCAGTCCTTTCCGTTGCGCTCTTTTCCTCCTGACGTTTCAGCGCAAGGTTTTTTAAGCCTTCACAGGAAAAAAGCGCGCAAGGCTAAACACTTTGAAGCCAGGATCGTCATGCCTGCAAGACCGTACAACGCCGGTTCCCAAACCGATTAACAGGAATAACAGGACAAACACCATGCACATCCATAATCTCATCGGCATCGGCTTCGGCCCATCCAATCTGGCGCTGGCCATTGCGCTGCAAGAGCAAGGCCATGCGGCGGACGCGTTGTATCTCGAAAAGCAGGAGCACTTCGCCTGGCATCCAGGCATGCTGCTGGATGGCACCCATATGCAAATCTCCTTCCTCAAGGATCTGGCCACGCTGCGCAACCCGTCCAGCCGCTTCACTTTTCTGAACTACCTGCATCAGCAACAGCGCCTGCCCGATTTCATCAATCTGAAAACCTTCTACCCCAGCCGCTACGAATTCAACGACTACCTGGCCTGGGCCGCGCGCCAGTTCGCCGCGCAGACCCGCTACGGCGAGGAGGTGACGGCGGTCCTGCCGGTGCAGAAGGATGGCCAGGTGACGCATTTGACGGTGCTCTCGCGCGACAGCCAGGGCCAGCAGCATGAGCGCCAGGCACAAAATCTCGTGGTCAGCGTCGGCGGCACCGCCTCCATTCCGGAATGCTTCGCGCCTTTCCGCAACGATGCCCGCGTCTTCCATTCCAGCGCCTACCTGGGCAGCATGAACCAGTTAAAGGATGCGCGCCGCATCGCCGTGATCGGCGCCGGCCAGAGCGCCGCCGAAATCTTCATGGACCTGCACGGCAAGGGCTGCAATGTGGACCTGGTGACGCGGGCGCGCGCCATGAAGCCGGCCGACGACAGCCCCTTCATCAATGAAATCTTCAACGCGGACTACACCGACTATGTGTTCAAGCAAGCGCCGTCCGAGCGCGCCGCCCTGATCGAGGAACACCTGAACACCAATTACGCCGTGGCCGACACGGATCTGATCGAACAGATCTTCCACGTCTTCTACCAGCAAAAAGTGCTGGGCCATCAGCGCCACCAGTTCCTGCGCCGCCACGAGGTGATCGAGGTGAACGCCGAAGCCGGCGGCATCCAGCTGCAGCTGAAGGACCAGGACAGCGGCACCACCTTCGCCAGCCGCTACGACGCCGTGATCCTGGCCACCGGCTACCGCCGCCAGCAGCATCAGAACCTGCTCGCGCCCCTGGCGCCATGGCTGGACAATATGGCCGTGGACCGCAACTACCAATTGATCGCCGACGATCGCTTCCAACCGCGCGTCTTCCTGCAGGGCAGCTGCGAAGCGTCGCATGGCCTGTCCGACACCCTGCTCTCCATTACCGCCATCCGCAGCCAGGAAATCGGCGCCGCGCTGCACGCCACCGTGTAACCCCCCGCCGCGGGGCCGCCCTCCTCCCCGGCCCCGCAAGCCAGGCCCGCCGCAACGGCGGCGCATCTTTTTATTAAATTTCTACCCCGCTGATTCGTCAGAGGGGTACGGCTTGTCGCGCCCATTTTTTGAGCACGCGCATCCGCATTCCTTTATTATCAACAAAGCAAGCAAAAATGCACATTAAACTCAGTCATATTCCCCTCCGGCGCGGCGCGCTGGCCCTGCAAATGGCCGTTGCCAGCCTTACCCTTGGCGGTGCGGCCCACGCCCAGCAAGCCCCGGCCGCGCCGGCAAGGGATGGTCAAACCCTTGGCCTGGTCACGGTCACCGCGGGCGCCACCGGCCCCTCCGAAGGCAGCGGCTCGTATACCACCAGCGGCAGCACCAGCGCCACCGGCCTGAATCTCTCGATCCGCGACACGCCGCAATCGGTCACCGTGATTACGCGCGAAAGGCTGGACGATCAAGCCCTGCAGACCGTGTTCGACGTGGTCAATAGCACCACCGGCGTATCGGCCAAGGAAATCGACAGCGTGCGCAGCTACTTTTATGCACGCGGCTTCCAGATCGACAAAATCCAGCTGGACGGGATCCCCATGCCGGGCGCCAACGAGGGCGAAGCCAAGGCCGATACGATAATCTACGACCGGGTTGAGATCGTGCGCGGCGCAACGGGCCTGATGAGCGGCACCGGCAACCCCTCCGCCTCCATCAATCTGATCCGCAAACACGCGGACAGCAAGGTGTTCGCCGGTTCGGCCAGCCTGGGCCTGGGCTCCTGGGACAAGCGCAACGGCGTGGTGGATCTGAGTTCGCCGCTGAACAAGGAAGGCACGATCCGGGGCCGCGTGGTCATCAGCGCCGAGGACAAGGATAACTTCATCCGCCTGGAAAACACCAAGAAAACCCTGGCATATGGCGTGATCGACGCCGATCTGACGCCGGACACCCGCCTGAGCTTCGGCTTCAGCGAGCAGCGCGACCGCCACCGCGGCAACCAGTGGGCCGGCCTGCCCATCTTCTACAGCGACGGCACGCGCACCGACTGGGACCGCTCCACCACCACCGCCGCCAACTGGAACTTCTGGAACACCAAGCAGCGCACCGCCTTCGCCACCGTGGAACACCGCCTGGCCAATCAATGGAAACTGCAGTTCACGGCCAACCACCGCAGCAATACCGGCGACCAGCGCCTGAACTGGATGGATGGCATGGTGGACCGCAACACCGGCCTGGGACTGGAGCCATGGATCATCGGTTATGGCGTGAGCGACAAACAAAACGACGTCGGCTTCACCGCATCCGGCCCGTTCGAACTGCTGGGCCGCAAGCACGAACTGGCGGTCGGCCTGCTGCATGGCACGCACAAGACGCTGTGGCTGTCCAGCGACGCCAGCGTGCTGCCGCCGATCGGCGACTTCCGCGCCTGGACCGGCAATTATCCCGAGCCGAAATGGGCGCCCTACCAGACCGGTTCCTTCACCCGCGACACCCAGACCAGCGCCTATGCCATGGCCCGTCTGCAAGCGACGGATGCGCTCAAATTCATCGTCGGCAGCCGCTTCACCAATTGGGAACGCAAGGGCGACCAGGCGCTGTGGACGGCCAACGCCTTCAAAATCCGCCATAACGGCGAGATCACGCCCTATGTCGGCGCACTGTACGACCTGACGCCGCATACCTCGCTGTACGCCAGCTATACCAGCATCTTCGATCCGCAAAACTACCGCGACAAGAGCGGCACCTATATCGATCCGCTGAAAGGCAAGGCTCTGGAAGCCGGCGTCAAAGGCGAGCTGTTTGACGGCAAACTGAATACCTCGTTCGCGCTGTTCCAGATCAAGCAGGACAACTTCGCCATCCCGGACGGCAACGAGGTCATTCCCAACACGCGCGAACAGGCTTACAAGACCACCAGCGGCACCAAAACCAAGGGCTACGAGTTTGAGCTGAGCGGCGAACTGCTCCCCGGCTGGAGCGCAAGCCTGGGCTGGAGCCAGTTCGACAGCGAGGATGCCAGCGGCAAGGACATCAACACCGCGCATCCGCACAAGATGCTGAAGGCGTACACCAAATATCGCCTGCCTGGCGCATGGAGCAAGCTGGCCATCGGCGGCGGCGTGAATTGGGAAGGCCGCAGCTACGCCGAGTTCATCGACCCGCGCAACGGCAAGCCGCTGCAAGTGGGCCAGGACTCCTACGCGGTGGCCAGCCTGATGGCGCACTACCAGTTCAGTCCCCAGCTCTCGCTGCAGGTGAATGTGAACAATCTGTTTGACAAGAAGTACTACGCCAACCAGATCGACACGTTCAAGAACATCACCTTCGGCGCGCCGCGCAATGTGCTGGCGACCCTGAAGTACAAGTTCTAAGCGCCTGAACAAAACGGGGCCGGACTTTTCGGCCCGGCCCCGTTTTCCGCATCCGGGCTTGGATCAGGCAGCCTTGCGCAGGCGGCCGGCCATCAGCGTCAGCCCCTGGTAGAGCGCCGGGAACAGGCTGTAATTGAAGTTATTCCAGCGCAGCTCCAGAATCGTATCTTCCGGGTCGATCTCGGTCTTCAGCACATCCACAATCACCTCGCCCGAATCGATGCCGTTGTCGACATAGTGGAAGGAGGCGCCCGTCATCCGCAGCGGCTCCACCGCTACGGTCTCGCGGGTATTCCAGTCCACGACCTTTTCGCCGCGCGCGCCATACAAGGCGTCCAGCGTGGCCCATGCGCCGCGCCGCTCATAGGGCGACTCCAGACGCGTGATGCCTGGATGGATATTCACGATGCGGCGGTGATAGGCCGCGCCGGGACGTACCAGCTCGTCCAGGATGACCAGCAGGCCATCGAGTACCACCAGATCGGCATCCAGCTCATTCAGCCGGGCCAGCAGGCGGGCTTCGAAATCGCGCTTGCCCGCCACATGCTCCGGCGAACCCTTGGCATGGATGCGGTAAGTGGAGGGAATCGGCTGCAGCAGGCTGTCCAGCGGACGCCCTTGCACGGCCAGGCCTTCCGGATAGATCCACTTTTTCCCCGCTTCGCGGCGGAAACCGTAGTCGGCCAGTTTTTCGCGGTCGCGCGGCGAGCTCTCGTCATCGTCATAGATGACGGCCTCCAGGCTATAGGCTTGGCCCAGACTGGTCTCGTTGAGCGCCTCGGTCAGATATTCCAGCGGCGACTTCATATAGCGCTGCTGTTCCTTATACTCGATGTACTGCCCCGCCTGATCGGCGGTGGCGTTCCTCAACGAGCAGATATAGACGATTTTTGCCTTCGACATAGAATGGATGCGATCAGAAATTGGTTATTCGGGCCGGACAGGCTTTTCCGCCCGCTGGCAATGCGAACGTCCAACGGACAGCCGGACTTAATCTCCATGACGAGCGAGCGCGCAAAAAAGTTAGTTAAACAAAGCGCGCGGCGGATCGTCAAGAAGACACCGTCATCATTTTTGTTCGCCATGCCGCTCAATCCCGATCTCGAGTCTTTCCTGGAGCTGGTGCAGCTCGGCGACAGCCAGCCCATGCATCTGCAAACGCCGGCTGCCGCCCGTGCCAGCTACGACGCCGCCACGCCCATGATCGATAGGCCCGGCGCCGAATCGGTCGCCACCCAGGATCTTTCCCTATCCGGCCCCGGCGGCCGCCAGATCGGCGCCCGCCTGTATTCGCCGCCCGCCACGGACGCCCTGCCGTGCCTGCTGTTCTTCCACGGCGGCGGCTTTTGCATAGGCGGCCTGGATTCCCACGATGCGCTTTGCCGCGACCTGGCCGAGCGCACGCCATGCAAGGTGCTGGCCGTTGACTACCGTCTGGCGCCGGAACACAAATTCCCGGGCGCCTTCGATGATGCGCGCGAGGCCTGGAACTGGCTGCGCGGCCATGCGGCGGACCATGGCATCGACAGCCGGCGCCTGGCTGTTGGCGGCGACAGCGCCGGCGGCACGCTGGCGGCCGCGCTGTGCATCGCCCTGCGCCAGTCCGGCGAGCAGCAGCCCGCGCTGCAGGTGCTGATCTATCCCTGCACCAGCAGCCAGCAAAACAGCCAATCCCACCAGCGTCACGGCAGCGGCTATCTGCTGGAAGCGGCGACCTTGCAATGGATGTTCGCCAACTACCTGAATCACCAGGATGAGCGCAACGACTGGCGCTTTGCGCCGCTGGCGGCATCCGACGTCTCCGGTCTGGCCCCGGCGCATATCGTCCTGGCCGAATACGATCCGCTGCTGGATGAGGGCGTGGCGTATGCCGCCAAGCTGCGCGATGCCGGCGTGGCGACCACCCTGAAAATTTATCCCGGCATGGTGCATGACTTTGCCCGACTGGGAAATATCGTGGACGATGCCGAGACCCTGCGCGACGATCTGGCGCGCATTCTTTCCGGCGTCTTTGCCGGCGCGGCCTTTCTTGTAGGCGAAACAGCCGATGATTGACAGCCAAAACCTGGCCCGCGTGGAGGACTGCGCCGCGCCGCTGCTGAACAAGCACAATGCGCAGGAACGTTCCTTATGGCTGCCGCAGGCGCAACTGGTGCTGCCTCTGAGCTATCGCATCAGCGCCGGACATAATCATCCCCTACGTCCGCCGCAGCCGGCCGGCGTGGTGTACCGCCGCTATATTCCCTGGCTGGAGCGGACGCTGAGTTTCCGCGTGGCCGACGCTGAAACCGACCTGCCCCATTTCCACCGCTGGATGAACGACCCGCATGTGGCCGAATTCTGGGAGGAGGAAGGCGATATGGATTACCACCGCGCCTATCTCAGCCGGCTCGGCGCCGATCCGCACAGCATCCCGCTGATCGCCTGCCTGGACCAGCGCCCCATCGGCTATTTCGAGGTCTATTGGGCCAAGGAAGACCGCATCTCCCCCTTTTGCGAAGCGGCGGACTTCGACCGCGGCTGGCATGTGCTGATCGGCGAGGCCGATTGCCGGGGCAAGGCCTTTGTATCGGCTTGGCTGCCTTCGATCTCCCACTACCTCTTCCTGGATGACAGCCGCACGCGCCGGCTTGTCATCGAACCGCGCTCGGACAACCAGCGCATGCGCCGCAACCTGCAGCGCTCCGGCTACGACCTGCTGCACGAATTCGACTTTCCGCATAAACGCGCCGTGCTGGGCGTGCTGCCTCGGCAGCGCTTCTTCGAAGAGCAGTTCTGGGCGCCGCAATAAACCAGGCGCCCTAAGAAAAAAACCCCAGACCTTGATCTGGGGTTTCTTTTCTCTAGCCCTGCAACACTCCTTCTCCCAAGCGCACCGCCTGCTCCAGCCATTGCTCGCTGCGTGTGATGGTGTAATGCCCCGCCGCGATGTCACTGGACGTCCCTGGCGCGCCGGTCTGGCGCAGCAGTTCCGCCTTCTGATCGGCATCCCGGCCCTCGGCCCACCAGTAATGCGGCAGGCAAGCCAGCTTGCGCAGCGGCCCGGCTTCGATCGACAGCGCTTTCAGGTGGCGCGCCACTTCGAATCCACGCAGCAGTTCGGCCGCCCCCATTGCGCCATAGACGCTGGGGTTGCCAGCCAAAGCCTGCGCCAGCAGCGCCTCCAGCTCGGGGCCTGGAGCCGGCGGCAAGGCATCCAGCGTCACGCCCGGCAGCACCTGGGACAGGAAATCGCTGAAATCCTGCTGCCACGGCGGCATTGCCGCCTGCTCGGTGCCGGGGATGAAGGGATCGACCAGACCGGCAAAACTGACTGACTGCCCGTCCGCTTCCAGCAGCGCCGCCACCATTGCCGCCAGCGTGCCGCCGAGCGACCACCCCAGCAGGCGGTAGGGTCCCGCAGCCTGCGTCTGGCGAATCATGCTGGCATAGTCGCGCGCCATCTGCTCCAGCGAGGCATCCACATGGGTGCTGTCAGCCAGCATGCGACAGGCGATGCCGTAGACAGTGGCCACGCCATCCAGTTTCCTGGCCAGCGGCTGGTAATCGAAAATGGTGCCGAATCCCGCGTGCAGGCAGAATAGCGGCTCGCTGCCTTCGCGGTTCAGAAGCGTGACGCCGGATTGCGCCGCCTGCTCTTCCGCTTCCAGGCCAAGCAGTTTGGCAATGGTCGGCTTTTGCGTCAAATCACGCAGCTTGAAGTTAAAGCGCGCATCTTTCAGGGCGCGCATACGCGAAATCAGCTTCAGGCAAAGCAGCGAATCGCCGCCCAGTTCGAAGAAATTGTCGGTTTCGCCCACCGTCTCGATGCCCAGCACTTCCTGCCACAAGCCTGCCATGAGCTGTGCTTCTGGCGTGGATGGCGCGCGGTACTGCCGCGCGCTTTCAGCCTGGATCGGCGGCAGGGAATGCCGATCCAGCTTGCCGGTCGGCAGACGCGGAAGTTTCGGCAACACCGCGTAGGCGGACGGCTGCATGAAGTCCGGTAGCGTATCGGCTACCGCCATGCGCGCCATCTGCATCACCTCCTGGGCTGGCGCATCGCTGGCAAGGTAGGCCTGCAGGCTGGCGCCACCGTCGCCGGCTGCGGCCAGCACGGCAACGTCGCTAACGCCCGCCACCTTGCGCAACTGCGCCTCGATCTCGCCCAATTCAATGCGGAAGCCGCGGATCTTGACCTGATGGTCGGCGCGGCCGATGTATTCGGCATTGCCATCGTCCAGCCAGCGCACCAGATCACCGGTGCGGTACAGGCGTCCACCGTTGACGCTGAATGGGTCGGCCACAAAACGCTCCGCCGTCAAATCGCTGCGACCGATATAGCCGCGCGCCAGGCCGTAGCCGCCGATATACAGTTCCCCCACCGCGCCGTGCGGCACCAATTGCATATCGGCGTCCAGCACATAGGCGGTACGCTCGCCCACCGGACGGCCGATCGGCGCATAGGCGCAGGCAAAGCTGTCGCCGCCGCGCGCTTGCCAAATCAGCGGCGTGACCACGGTTTCGGTGGGGCCGTAGCCGTTGATCAAGCGCTGCGGCCGCAAATGGCGGCGTACCTGTTCAAATCCCGCCTTGGGCATGGCTTCGCCGCCAAAAACATACAACTCCACCGGCGGCGGATTGCCCGCGATGCCGGCCCAATCGGCCAATTGGCTCAAATACGCCGGTGGGAAGGCAACGGTGGACACGCCATAGCGGTGCAGCGCATCGCTGGCCTGTTCCGCCGTCCAGACCTCCGGATCGCGGATGGCGACCGACGCTCCTGCTGTCAGGGCGCTGATCCAGCGTTCGTGCGCGCCGTCAAAGGAGAAGGACATGAACAGCAGCTCGCAAGAATCGGGCTGCGTGGCGTATATCTCGTTGGTCGCCGCGCAATGCATGGCCAGCGGACCATGCGCGACAGCCACGCCCTTCGGCTGGCCGGTCGATCCCGAGGTGTAGATCACATACGCCAGTTGGTGCTCGCCGAGGGCAACGCCGGGGTTGGCCGCATTCCCGCCTTCGAGCTGCAATTGCTCCAGCCAGACCGTTGGGCAAGGCAGATTATGCTGGTACGCGCCGCTGCCGATCAGCAGCGCCGGCGCGCAATCGCCGATGATGTAGCGCAGGCGCTCCAGCGGATACTCCGCATCCAGCGGCACATAACCGGCGCCGGCCTTCAGAATCGCCAGCAACGTCACGATCATATCCGTGGAGCGCGGCAGCAGCACCGCCACGCGGTCTTCCGGCTTCACTCCCTGCCCCAGCAGCCAGTGCGCCAGGCGGTTGGCACGCGCATTCAGCTCGGCAAAACTGACGGTTTGATCGCCCATGCGCAGCGCTACCGCATCCGGACGCAGGCGCGCATGCTGCTCGATCTGCTGATGCACCCAGGCCGGGCGCTGGCTGAAGCCGGTCCGGCCCAACGCCAGAACCGCTTCGGCCGCCGGCGCCTTGAGCCGTTTCAGCTCGCCCATCGGCAGCTCCGGCGCGCCGCTCATGGCCTGCAACAGCTCGTCCATTTCCGCGCGCAGGGCCAGTACCTCGTCCTCGCCAAAGCTGGCGCGCGCGTAGCAGAATTCGATTTCCAGCGCGCCTTCCAGCGTGACCTGCAAGTCCATGGCGTAGCCGGTCAGGCCTTCGCTGCCCACATCGCCAAAGCTCAGGCCATGCGCCAGCGGCTCGCTCAAGGCCTTGTGCATCGGATAGTTCTCGAACACGATGATGCTGTCGAACAGCGCCTGGCCGCCGCTGCCGCCCCAGCGCTGGATCTGCGCCAACGGCGTATGCTCGTATTGGCGCGCATCCAGGTTGGCCGCCTGCAGGCGGCGCAGGAACTCGCCCACTGGCAGTTGCGGCTGACGCGCGGCCAATACCGGAATGGTGTTAATGAACAGGCCGACCATTTCCTCCGCGCCGGCCAGGTCGGCCGGACGTCCGGCCACCGTCGCACCGAAGCAAACGGTGTCTTTCCCCAGATGGCGCTGCAGCAGGGTTGCCCATGCCGCCTGCACCACCGTATTCACCGTCACATGCTGGGTTCTGGCGTTGTCGGACAGGACACGGGTCTGCGCCGCGTCCCAGCGCAGATAGATTTTTCCGTAGCCGGTCTCCTCGCGACGGCGGCTCGCCAGCAGGCTTGGGCCGTCCAGGTGCTGCAACTGGCCGCGCCAATATTCCTCCGCAGCCTCACCGGGCTGACGCTTGAGCCAGCGGATATAGTCGCCGTAATGTGCCTGCACCGGCTCCAACGTCCGGCCGCCATAGGTTTGCAGCAGCTCGCCGAGCAGGCGTGACTGGCTCCAGCCATCCAGCAGAATATGGTGCATGCTTAAGAGCAGGCGGTGCTCGTTCTCACCCACGCGCAGCAGGAACAGGCGGGCCAGCGCGGGGCGCGAGAAATCGGTGATGCGCAACAGTTCGGCCGAGCGCAGTTCGCTCAGGCTTGCCGCAATATCGCCGTGGCCGCGCCAGTCCAGTGTTTCGACAAAGGCATCCGCTTCGCGCCAGACCATTTGCAAAGCCATGTCGGCGCCGGCCTGCCATACGAAACCGGTACGCAATACCGCGTGGCGTCGCACCATCACATGCCAAGCCTGCGCCAGGCGCGCCGCATTCAAGCCGGTCACCGCTACGCTGAGCTGATTCATATACAGGCCGCTGCCCGCCGCCTCCAGCGACAGGAACAGCATGCCTTCCTGCAGCGGCGACAAGGGATACACATCCTCGATGTCGGCCTGGTCGACAGGCAGAGCTGACAGCGCCGGACCGCTCAGATAATCGCTTAAGCGGCCACGCGCCTGCTGCGGCGCGGCTTGCGCCACGGCTTCCAGCGGGCGCAGCGCGCATCCCAGATCGGCAATCGTTGGACGCTCGAACATCAGCTTGGGATTCAAGTCCCAACCCGCGCGCCGCGCACGCGCAACAATTTGCAGGCTCAGGATCGAATCGCCGCCCAGCTCAAAGAAATTGTCCTGCCGTCCCACACGTACCTGACCCAGCACATCGGACCAGATGGCGGCCAATGTCTCTTCCAGTTCGCCTTGCGGCGCTTCATAGCTGCGGGCCGCCAGTTCCGGCTCCGGCAGCGCCTTGCGGTCCACCTTGCCGTTGGCATTCAGCGGCAGGCTTGGCATGACCATGATCGCACCCGGCACCATATGCTCGGGCAGCGTGCGGCGCAGGCGTTCGCGCAGCAACGCCACGTCAACGCCCTGCCCCTCATGTGCGGACAGATAGGCCACCAGCAGCGTGCCGCCTGGTCCCTGCTTGGCGACTACCACCACCTCCCGCACCTCGGGCTGGGCCAGCAGCTGCGCCTCGACCTCGCCCAGCTCGACGCGGAAGCCGCGGATTTTCACCTGGTGGTCGATCCGGCCCAGATATTCGAGCTGGCCTTCCTCGTTCCAGCGCACCAGATCCCCGGTGCGGTACAGGCGGCCGCCGCGCGGATCGAAAGGATCGGCCACAAAGCGTTCCGCGCTTAGGCCCGGGCGGCCAAGATAGCCGCGTCCCAGGCTTACGCCACCCAGATACAGTTCGCCCGCCACCCCGGCCGGCGTCAGGCTCAGGCCCGCATCCAGCACATAGGCGCTGGTATCGCTGATCGGGCGGCCGATTGGCACTTGGCTCTGCCCATCGTCGCGGCAGGCCCAATTGGTGACGTGGATGGCGGTTTCCGTCGGGCCGTAGAGATTGTGCAGACGCGCCTGGCGCAGGCGCTGGAAAGTCTCCTTCTGCGTTTCCGCCGGCATGGCTTCGCCGCCGCAGATGATGTGCTTCAGGCGCGTGCTGGCCTCGATGCCCTCATGCGCCAGGAAGGCCTGCAGCATCGCGGGCACAAAGTTCACGGTCGTGATTTGATGTTGCTGTATCAGTGCGACCAGTCGAGCCGGGTCGCGCTGGTCGCCCGGCAAAGCCAGAGCCAGGCGCGCGCCCGAGGTCAAAGGCCAGAACAGCTCCCAGACCGATACGTCGAAGCCGAACGGCGCCTTGTGCAGCACCGTATCATCCGCATTCAAATGATAGGTATCCTGCATCCACAGCATGCAGCTTGCCACCGCATAGTGCCGGTTGGCCGCGCCCTTGGGCATGCCGGTCGAACCGGAGGTGTAGATCACATATGCCAGATTTTCGCCGTGGACGGGGATATCCGGATTCACCACGCTCTCGGCGCTCAGATCGATCTGGTCGAGCAGCAGCACGCGCTCCGGTGAGAGTCCCGGAGCGATGCCCTGCAGGGCGGTGTGGCTTAACAAAAGGCCGATTGCGCTGTCTTCGGCCATATACTGCAGGCGGTCAGGCGGATACTCGGGGTCCAGCGGCACATAGGCCGCGCCGGTTTTCAGAATCGCCAGCAAGGCGGCCACCATATCGATGGAACGCTCGATGCAGACGCCGATCTTGTCCTCCGGCCTGACGCCCAGGGCCAGCAAGCGATGTGCCAGACGGTTGGCCTTGGCGTTCAACTCAGCATAACTCAAGACCTGCTCGCCGAACAGCAAGGCCTGGGCATGCGGCTGCAAGGCCGCCTGACGCTCAAACAACCGATGCAGCGGCGCGGCGTCGGCATGACGGCGGCGATTCACGCTCCATTGACGCAGCAGCGCCATTTCCATCCCGCTCATCACTGGCAGCTCGCATGCCAGCGTGGCAGGCTGCAAGGCCAGCGCGTCCACCAGGGCGGCAGAAGTCTCCTGCATCATTTCGCATAGACGCAATGCGCCAATGGCTGGCGGCACCTGGGCCACCAGCGCGAGGTCACCGTCCATATCGTCCACCGACATGGAAAGCGGATAATTGCTGCGCTCCTCGCCGCCCAGCAGTTCCACGCCCTGCCACATGCCCGCATCATTGGACGGCTTGCTGCCGTAGCGGTAATTCAAGAGAGCCGAGAACAGCGGCGTGCCGCCCGGCAGACCGCTGCAGCGCTGCGCCAGCGACAGGCTGGCATGCTCGTGCTGCAGCAATCCGGTCAGCGCGGCCTGGGTCTGGCGCAGGCATTGCACCACATCTTGGGTTCCCAAACGGATGCGCAGCGGCAGGGTGTTGATAAACAGGCCAAGCGCGCGGCTCACGTCCTCGCCGCCCTGCATACGGCCAAACAGCACAGTGCCGAAGACCACATCATCCTTGCCGGAAGCCTTCGCCAGCACCACGGCCCAGGCCAGGTGGAAGAGCGTCGCCGCGCTCACGCCATGGCCCTGCGCCGCCTGGCGCAAGCGGGCGGACAGGGACGGCGCTAATTCCAGCCTGGCTTGTTCGACCGCGCTGCCATTGCCTTGAACGTCGATCAGGTTGAACGGCGCCGTCGGTTCTTCGACATCGCCCAGCATCTGGCGGAAGAAAGCCTCCTGCTCTTCCTGGCTGACGCCGAAACGCGCCTGTGCCACAAAATCGCGGAACGGCACAGCGGGCGGCAATACCCTGTCCTGCTGGATCAAGCCGATTTCCTCAACCAGCAGCTCCAGCGTGGTGTGATCCACTACCAAGTGATGGCTAGGCAGTTGCAGCAGATAGCGTCCGCTTGCTTGGTCGCGCGCGGCCAACGCCCGTATCATCGGTGCCTGTCGCACATCGATGCGGTAGCGGGCAGGATTGACGGCGGCGGTCAGCACGGCGGCAGCGTCGTCGGTCCCGGCATCCAGCCACTGCGTTTGCAGGCGCGCCTCGCGCCATACGATCTGCAGCGGCTCCTTCAAGCCTTCCCACAGCACGGCTGTGCGCAGAATATCGTGGCGCGCGATAACCTGGTTCAGGCTCTCCACAAATCGCGATAGACGCTGCTCGCTGTCGAAACTGAGCATCTGCGGCGTAACATAGGCATCGCCCTCGCTTTGCAGCACATGGTGGAAGAGTATGCCTTCCTGCAGCGGGGCAAGCGGGTAAATATCCTGGATATTGGCAGCGCCGCCGGGAACCGCCGATTCGATGATGGCGATATGCTCGGCATTGAGGGTAGCCAGCGTCACCATCTCCGGCGTCAACGCAATGCAGCCCTTCGGAATGCCGTTCGGCGGTACGGCCACACATCCGTATGCCGAGGCATCCTGCTCCAGCACCTTGGCAAACGCTGCCAGTTGTGGATACTGGAACAGGTTGCGCACCTGGGCTGGCAGGCCTTGGCCACGCATGCGCTCCAGCAGTTTCAAAGCCAGCAGGGAATGGCCGCCGAGTTCAAAGAAGTTATCCTGGCGGCCAATTTTTTCCACGCCCAGCAGCTCGGACCAGAGCGCCGCCAGATTCTCTTCGATCCGGCCTTGCGGCGCCTCATATGCGGCGGAGCTGAAATCCGGCTCCGGCAGCGCCTTGCGATCCACCTTGCCGTTGGCGTTGAGCGGCAGCGTCTCCAGCACCACGATGGCGCTTGGTACCATATAGTCCGGCAGCAGCTTGGCCAGACGCTCGCGTATCTGGCTTGCTTCGCAGCTCTCGCCAGCTTGCGTCGAGACATAGGCCACCAGCCGCGTCCCGGCCGCGCCTTCGCGTGCCACAACCACCGCCTCGCGCAGCTCCGGCTGCGCCAGCAATTGGGCTTCGATCTCTCCCAGCTCGATGCGCAGGCCGCGTATCTTCACCTGGTGGTCAAGACGGCCCAGGTATTCGAGTTGGCCTTCGCCGTTCCAGCGCACCAGGTCTCCGGTACGGTACAGCCATCCACCCAGCGGGTCGAAAGGATCGGCCACGAAACGTTCCGAGGTCAGGGCGGGACGCTCCAGATAGCCGCGCGCCAGGCCGATCCCGCCCAGATACAGCTCGCCCGCCACGCCGGCGGGGACCAGATTCAGCTCGCCATCCAGCACGTAGGTCTTGGTCTGGCTGATCGGCTGGCCGATCGGCACCTGGCTGCCGCCGTCGGCACGGCAGGTCCAGTGGGTGACGTCGATGGCCGCTTCGGTCGGGCCATACAGGTTGTAGAGCGCCGCCTGCGGCAGCAGCTTGAAGACACCATGCTGCGCCTCGGCAGGCAGGGCCTCGCCGCTGCAGACGATGCGCGTCAGGCTGCGGCAATCCGTCACGCCCTCATGCGCCAGGAAGGCTTGCAGCATCGACGGCACGAAATGCAGGGTGGTGACCTGATGGCGGCAAATCAGCTCGCGCAGGCGCGCCGGTTCGCGATGTTCGCCCGGCGCGGCAATCACCAGCCGCGCGCCCATCATCAGGGGCCAGAAGAATTCCCAGACCGAGACGTCGAAGCTGAACGGGGTCTTTTGCAGCACCGTATCGGCAGGCGTCAGCCCGTAAGCCTGCTGCATCCACGCCAGACGGTTGTACAGGGAACGGTGGCGGTTGGCCGCGCCTTTCGGCCTGCCGGTCGAACCGGAGGTGTAGATCACATACGCCAGATTCTCGCCATGCAGAGCCGTTGCCGGATTGTGCGCCGGCTGTTCGTCCAGGTTCAATTGGTCCACGGCCAACGCGGTCACGCCGTCGTGGCGGAACTGCGGCAGCAACTGGCTATGCGTCAGCAGCAGGCCGATACCGCTGTCTTCGACCATATAGCGCAGGCGTTCGGCCGGATATTCGGGATCGAGCGGCACGTAGGCGCCACCGGCCTTCAGGATAGCCAGCAGGCTGACCACCATCTCGAAGGAGCGCTCCAAGGCGACGCCGACCTTGTTCTCGGGCCGCACGCCAAGCTCGATCAGATGATGGGCCAGCCGGTTGGCGCGCGCATTCAGCTCGCCATAGCTCAGCGACGCATCGCCAAACAGCAGCGCGCAGGATGCCGGCTGGTTCTCGGCCTGTTTTTCGAAAAGGCGATGTACCGGCTCTTCGCCATCGTGATGTTCGTGGTTATCGCTCCATTGCTGCAACTGGGCATGCTGTTCCTCATCCAGCAGCTCGACATCGCCCAGCAATTGTTCCGGGTTGCCGCTCATGGCTTGCAGAATGGCCTGGTAATGCTGCGCGATGCGCGCAACAGTCGCCTCGTCGAATAGGTCGGCGGCATAGCTGAAGGTGGCGCTCAGCACGCCGTTTTCGTCCTCCCGCGTATCCAGCGTCAGTTCGAACTGCGCCTGCTGGCGATCCAAGGCATAATCGTTCAGTTCCAGTCCAGGCAAATGCTGCAGGGCGCGATAATCTGTGCGCTGATGATTGAACATCACCTGGAACAGCGGATTGCCGCTCAAGCTGCGCTCCGGCTGCAGCGCCTCCACCAGCTGCTCATATGGCAGATCCTGATGCTCCTGCGCGCCCAGGGCTGCGTCACGCGTCTGCGCCAGCGCCTGCGCCAGGCTGATACGGCCATGCAGCCGGTTGCGCAGCACTTGCGTATTGACGAAGAAGCCGATCACCCTCTCGCTTTCCACGCGGTGGCGGTTTGCGATCGGCACGCCGATACGGACATCGGTCTGTCCTGTATAGCGGTTCAGCAAGGACTGGAAACCGGACAGTAAAACCATGAACAGGGTTGCGCCCTGTGTTTGCGCCAGTTTCCGCAGGCTGGATGCCAGTTCGGATGGCAGTGTGGCGCTGTGGCGCGCGGCGCTATAAATGCCATCGGCACGGCGCGGCCGGTCGGCCGGCAATTGCAGAACGGCCGGCTCCTTGCCCAATTGTCCTGTCCAATAGGCGAGTTGGCGCTCCTGCTCCCCTGCCTCCATCCAGCTGCGCTGCCAAACGGCGTAGTCCGCGTACTGGATCGGCAGCTCTGACAGTTCTGCGGCGCCATCCTGCACCGCAGCGCGGTACAGCGCCGCAAATTCGTCGACGATGATTTGCATCGACCAGCCATCGGAAACGATATGGTGCATGACCACGACCAGCACATGCCGATCGATGGCGGACTTGATCAGGCCAACGCGCAACAGCGGCCCCTGGGTCAGATCAAAGGTCTGTTGGCTGATGCGCATGGCTTCCTGCCGCACGCGCGCTTCGCGCACGTCTTCGGCCAGAGCGCTCAGATCGGTCAGCTCAATATTCAGATCCAGCTTCGGCAGGATGACTTGCTCGGCCAAGCCATCGCTGCCCGGCTTGAACACCGTGCGCAGCGCTTCGTGGCGCGCCACCAGCGTAGAAAAGGCGCCATGCACAGCATCGACATTCAGCTCGCCCTTCAACGCAAGTCCGCCAGCGATATGGTAGGCCGTGCTGGATGGGTCCAGCTGCCATAGGAACCATTGACGCGCCTGGGCGTATGACAAGGCGCAGGCCTGCGCCGCCGATCCGTCGCGCTTCAGGATCGGGAACTGGCCGATGCTCATGCCATCCGCTCTCAGGCGCTGGTACACCGCACGGCGCTGCCCGGCGGACAGTTGCGCAAATTTCTCCGCAATACGGCGCGTTGCGACGTCACTCATCAAACATTCTCCAAACTATCGATAAAGGAATCCAGGTCAGCCAAGGCCTGTTCATTGGACTTTCCGCACTGAGCGCCGATATGCCGCGCCATCTCCGCAAGAACCGGATGGCGGAACACGTCCTTGACGCTCAATTCAAACTGCATATCCCGCTGAATGCGGGCCGTCAGCTGGACGGCCAGAAGCGAATGCCCTCCCAGCTGGAAGAAGTTGTCGTTGCGGCCAATGCTGTCCATCCCCAGCAATTCGGCCCACAGGGCGGCCAGGGCGGCTTCCGCCCCATCTTGCGGGGCTTCGTACTGGGATGCCTGCTGCTGCTCCGGTTCAGGCAAGGCCTTGCGGTCAATTTTCCCGTTGGCGTTGAGCGGCAGCGTCTCCAGCACCACGATGGCGCTTGGCACCATATAGTCCGGCAGCAGCTTGGCCAGACGCTCGCGTATCTGGCTTGCTTCGCAGCTCGCGCCAGCTTGCGACGAGACATAGGCCACCAGCCGCGTCCCGGCCGCGCCTTCGCGTGCCACAACCACCGCCTCGCGCAGCTCCGGCTGCGCCAGCAATTGGGCTTCGATCTCTCCCAGCTCGATGCGCAGGCCGCGTATCTTCACCTGGTGGTCAAGACGGCCCAGGTATTCGAGTTGGCCTTCGCCGTTCCAGCGCACCAGGTCTCCGGTACGGTACAGCCGTCCACCCAGCGGGTCGAAAGGATCGGCCGCGAAACGCTCCGCGGTCAGCGCGGAGCGCTCCAGATAGCCGCGCGCCAGGCCGATCCCGCCCAGATACAGCTCGCCCGCCACGCCGGCGGGGACCAGATTCAGCTCGCCATCCAGCACGTAGGTCTTGGTCTGGCTGATCGGCTGGCCGATCGGCACCTGGCTGCCGCCGTCGGCACGGCAGGTCCAGTGGGTGACGTCGATGGCCGCTTCGGTCGGGCCATACAGGTTGTAGAGCGCCGCCTGCGGCAGCAACTTGAAGACACCATGCTGCGCCTCGGCAGGCAGGGCCTCGCCGCTGCAGACGATGCGCGTCAGGCTGCGGCAATCCGTCACGCCCTCATGCGCCAGGAAGGCTTGCAGCATCGACGGCACGAAATGCAGGGTGGTGACCTGATGGCGGCAAATCAGCTCGCGCAGGCGCGCCGGTTCGCGATGTTCGCCCGGCGCGGCAATCACCAGCCGCGCACCGATCATCAGCGGCCAGAAGAATTCCCAGACCGAGACGTCGAAGCTGAACGGGGTCTTTTGCAGCACCGTATCGGCAGGCGTCAGCCGGTAAGCCTGCTGCATCCACGCCAGACGGTTGTACAGGGAACGGTGGCGGTTGGCCGCGCCTTTCGGCCTGCCGGTCGAACCGGAGGTGTAGATCACATACGCCAGATTCTCGCCATGCAGAGCCGTTGCCGGATTGTGCGCCGGCTGTTCGTCCAGGTTCAATTGGTCCACGGCCAACGCGGTCACGCCGTCGTGGCGGAACTGCGGCAGCAACTGGCTATGCGTCAGCAGCAGGCCGATACCGCTGTCTTCGACCATATAGCGCAGGCGTTCGGCCGGATATTCCGGGTCGAGCGGCACGTAGGCGCCACCGGCCTTCAGGATAGCCAGCAGGCTGACCACCATCTCGAAGGAGCGCTCCAAGGCGACGCCGACCTTGTTCTCGGGCCGCACGCCAAGCTCGATCAGATGATGGGCCAGCCGGTTGGCGCGCGCATTCAGCTCGCCATAGCTCAGCGACGCATCGCCAAACAGCAGCGCGCAGGATGCCGGCTGGTTCTCGGCCTGTTTTTCGAAAAGGCGATGCACCGGCTCTTCGCCATCGTGATGTTTGCGGTTGTTGCCCCATTGCGCCAGGCGGGCTTGCTGCGCTTCGCTCAGCAGCTCGATGTCACTCAGGGTCTGCTCCGGTTTGCCTGCCAAGGCTTGCAGCAGCACCAGATAATGTTCCGCCATGCCTTCGATATAGGCCGCATCGAACAGTTCCGGCGCGTAGCTGAAGCTGGCCATCACCTTGCCATCGGAGCTTTCGTAAGTTGTCAACGATAGCTCGCTCTGCACATTCTGCTCGTCGAAGTCGATGCGTTCCACCGCAAGACCGGGCCATTGAGCCAGGGAGCCATGATCCAGCCGCAGATGGTTGAACATCACCTGGAACAGCGGATTACCCGTCAGACTGCGCTCCACCTGCATGGCTTCGACCAGCCAATCCAGCGGCAAATCCTGGTGCGCCTGCGCGCCGAGAGCATTGTCGCGGGTCTGCTCCAGCAGCCGCTGGAGCGGCAGTTTCGCGTCCAGACGCGCCGGCAGCACCTGCGTATTCACAAAAAAACCAACCAGACCCGCCGTTTCCGCGTGATGGCGGTTGGCGACGGGGACGCCGACACGGATATCAGTCTGGCCGCTGTAGCGAAATAACAGGGCTTGAAACGCCGTAAGCAGCGCCGTGAAAAAAGTCGCTCCGTGATTTTGCCCCTGGCGCCGCAATGCAGCAACCAGCTCGAATGGCAGTTGGACAGCATGGCGTGCCGCGCCATACGCTCCCTCGGCCTGGCGCGGACGGGCCGTTTGCAGGTTCAGCGCGGGTTGCTGCTCTCCCAACAGGTTCCGCCACCAGGCCAGTTGCCGGTCGCCTTCCGCACCCGCCAGCAAATTGCGCTGCCATGCCGCGTAATCGCCGTACTCAATTGGCGGTTCAGGCAGTTGCAGCACCCTTCCCTGCACGCGGGCGGCATATCGCTGCGCCAGCTCATCCAGGATCAGCTGGGTGGAATATCCATCCGAGACAATATGATGCATGACCACCACCAGCTGGTGCTCATCCTCTCCCAGCCTGAACAAGGCCGCGCGCAACAAAGGACCGCTTGCCAGATCGAAGGGCTGTGAGCAGATGCGGCGTATTTCCTTTTCCAGCTCGCCGGCGCTCAGAGTCTGGCAAGGCAGTCCGACGGAGGGAGGCGCCTGCACCAGTTGGCGCAGGCTGCCATCCTGCTCCTGGCGGAAGATCGTACGCAGGGATGGATGGCGTGCAATCAGCGCCTCCAGACTGGCGCGCAATGCCTCGGCGTCCAGGCGGCCGCTTAAGCGCAAGCCGCCGCTCAGATGGTAGGCCGCGCTGTCTGGATCGAGCTGCCACAAAAACCACTGGCGCTGCTGGGAAAAGGAGAGTTCGGCCGCACCGCCTGAAGCGCGGCGCGATATGGTTTGCGCCGATGCGGCGCCGGCGGCGGGTTTGCCCGCGCCACTCAGGCGCTCCTGGAGTTTCGCCAGTTGCGCGGGGCTGAGCCGCGCGCGCAGCGCGGCCAGGGTGTTCATATCGGACATGGAGGAACCTTTACAGCTGTGGGGACACCGTAGCCGCTTCAGCGCGCTCGATGTCTTCTATCATTCGGGTTTCGACCATCACCGCCAGCGCGGCAACCGTCGGATTCTTGAAAAAGCCGGCCGGATGCAGCTCAACGCCATACGCGGTGCGCACCTTGGCCAGCAGCTGAATGGCAAGCAGCGAGTCGCCACCGAGTTCGAACAGATTGTCGTTAGCCCCAAGCGATGCAATGCCGAGGAATTCGCTCCATAGCGCAGCAAGTCCTTCTTCCAGAGGGCCGGCCGGTTCGGCATAGGCCTCGGACAATGCGGGACGCGCATGCCGCTGGCGGCGCGGCACCGGCTCAAGCAACAGGCGATCCGCCAGCTCCATCGATGCGCCGCGCGCCATCTGCCGTTCCAGCCCAATGGTCGATATCAGTACTTGCGGCAGCCGCGGACCGGAGAGTATGCGTTCCAGCAGCGGGCCGGCATCGGCAGCGGCTATGCCTTCGTCGTCCGGCAGTTGCTGCCCCGCCGCCATGCCCAGATCGCGCCAGACATCCCAGTTGACCGAAACCAGCCAGGAACCGCCATTGCTGACGGCGCGCTGCGACAACGCGTCCAGGAAAGCATTCGCGGCACAGTAGTCGGCTTGCGCAAAGCCGCCCGTGACCGCCGTCAGCGAAGAACAGAGCAGAACGAAATCCAGTGCCTCGTTCCTCACTGCATCCAGCAGGACCATGGTCCCCTGCAGTTTCGGCGCAAATACCTTTTCCACGCTGGTGCGCTGCCTGGTTGCGATCAAGCCTCCGCCAGCGATACCGGCAGCGTGGATCACGCCGTTCAAGGAGCCAAACCTGGCGTGGGCAGCGGCGACTGCGGCAGCCATTTGTCCCGCGTCGCCGACATCGGCTTGAACAGCCAGCACTTCGGCGCCCAGCGCCTCCAGTTCCAGCATGACCGGTGCATCGGACGGCAAGGCGCTGCGGTTCGCAAGGACCAGCTTTGCCTGCCACGTCCGCGCCAGATATCGGGCCAGCACCATGCCAACGCCGCCAGCGCCACCCGTGATCAGATACACGCCCTGGCGGCGCAGGCGTTGGCCTGCCGCAATCGGCCGTGGCAACGCTTCGTAGACCTTGAGCCAGCGATGCGGCCCGCGATAAGCCGCCAGCGTCTCACCCTGCGGCGCGTTCATTTCGTCGATTACCTGGCTTACCAGGGCTTGTTCGCCGCCAGCCGCCGGCAGAACAATATCCAGCAGCCTGCAGGAGATGTTCGGGTACTCCTGCGGAATCACCTTGCAGGGACCATACAAGGTCGCCTGCTGCGGATACAGTTGCTCAATGCCGGTGACATCCTCCAGACCATCACCCAGCACAGTAATCGCGGCGGCGCCGACACCGGCACCATCCAGCGCCTGCGCCAAAGCCACCAGGCTATGGAAGCCGCGCTCCAGGGAATCCGGCTGGCCTCCTGAATTCAGCGCCCACATATGGCATACATCAATGGCCATGGCACCTTGCAGCGCATGAAGCACTTGCGCCAGATCGCCCGCATCGCCGGGGCGCACGGCATAGCGGTTGGCCGCGATGCGCTCAAAGCCCGAACCGCGTTCGACCCGAATCACCTCCCGCCCTTGCGCCAGTAGGCGGTCCGCCAGCTTGTCGGCGAAGCTGGTTTCATCGGCCAGCAGTAGTATCGGGGCGCTGCGTACTTCGCCCGTGGAACTCAGGGGCAAGGCGCGCTTCCACACGGGGCGCTGGAACCAGTCGTCCATGCCACGTGCATTCTCCACCTTCGCTGGGGCGGTTTCGGCCCAATACGACTGTCGCTCGAAAGCGTATCCCGGCAAAGCCACGCGCCGCCCGCCGCCGATGCCCAGCGCCGCCGCATCCAGCTCGACACCGGCCACCCAAAGCTGCGCCAGGCAAAGCGCATGCTGCCGCGCGTTCTGGCTGCGCCGCGCCGGATGCGCCTGCGTGGCGAGCACCGGACGTTCCGCCGCCAACATGTGGCGGCGCGCGAGACTACTCAGCGTTTCGCCCGGACCGACTTCCAGCAACAAGCGGTTGGATTTTTCCAGCAAGGTTGTCAGCCCATCAGCAAAACGCACCGCTCCGCGCATATGGCGTAACCAATAGCCTGGATCGCAGGCCTCTTCCGCCTTGATCCAGCTTCCGCTCAGATTGGAAATGAAAGGAATCTTGGGCGCTTGCAGCGTAAGCTTGCGCAGCAAGGCTTCGAATTCGGCCAGCACCGGCTCAACCAGCTTGGAATGGAAGGCGCGGCTGACGTGCAGCCGGCGCGTCCCCATACCTCGTTCAGACAACTGGCGCTCAACTGCTTCCACGGCGGCGAATGGGCCAGCCAGGACGCAGAGGTCGGCCGCGTTGACGGCCGCGATATCGCAGCCGGCATCCCGGCAGAAGGTCAGTTCCGCTTCCGGCAGGCTGACGGCCAGCATGGCGCCTTCGGCGCTCGCCTGCAGCAAGCGCCCGCGTTCGGCAACGATGGCCAGCGCATCTTCCAGCGTAAATACACTGGCCAGACAGGCCGCCACGTACTCGCCGATGCTATGCCCCAGCAACGCATCGGGACGCACACCACGGCTAAGCCACATCTGCGCCATCGCATATTCCAGCACGAACAGCGCCGGTTGGGTATAGGCGGTCTGCTCCAGCTGCGCGGCAGCCTCCTCTTCCTTGCCTTCCGCCGGATACATCAGCTCGCGCAGGTCAAGACCGAGACGATCCTTCAGCAGCACGCAGCAATTGTCCACGGTATCGCGCACCACGCCATTGTTCAGATACAGGTCACGCCCCATATCGACGTGCTGCGCACCCTGGCCAGGGAACAGGAAGGCAATAGCCGGCGCTTCGGCCATAATCTGGCCACGGACCAGCGAGCCGCCGCTTCCGGCCAACACTTGGGCCGCCTGGGTATGATCACGGGCCAGGGCAACGGCGCGGTGCACAAAGTGACGCCGCCCGCAATGCAGTGTGTGAGCGACATCAGCCAAGGCCTGCTCCGCGTGGTGCTCCAAATGGCTTGCCATGCGCGCGATAGTTTCATCCAAAGCAGTGGCGCTGCGCGCCGACAGCAGCAGTAATTGGTCTGTCTGCCCGGTCTGCGTCTGCAGCACCTCTGGCATAGGCGCCTCTTCCAGCACCACATGGGCATTCGTGCCACCCATGCCGAATGAGCTGACGCCAGCGCGGCGTGGTGCGCCAGCCGCCGCCCAGGGACGGGCTTGCGTATTCACGTAAAACGGGCTGGCGGGGAAGTCGATTTGCGGATTCGGCTGCTCAAAATTCAGGCTTGGCGGCAGCGTGCGATGCTTAAGGGCCAGCACTGCTTTAATCAGGCCGGCAACGCCCGCCGCCGCATCCAGATGGCCGATATTGGTCTTCACCGAGCCGATGGCGCAGTAGCCGCTTTTCTGCGTGCTGGCGCGGAAGGCCTGGGTCAAGGCGGCGATTTCCACCGGATCGCCCAAGGCAGTTCCGGTGCCGTGCGCTTCCACATAGCCGATGCTGCCTGCATCCACGCCGGCCATCGCCAGCGCAGACTGGATCACCTCGGCCTGGCCATCGACGCTGGGCGCGCTGTACGCCATCTTGCCCGCGCCGTCGTTATTCAGCGCGGAGCCTTTGATAATGGCGTGAATGGTATCGCCATCGCGCAGCGCCTCGTCCAGCCGCTTGAGCACAACGACGCCCGCGCCGCTGCCGATCACCGTGCCGTCCGCCGCCGCATCGAAAGCGCGGCAATGGCCGTCCACCGACAGAATCGCCCCGGCCTGATGGCGGTAGCCCATCTCCTGCAGGAGGTTGAGCCAGACGCCGCCAGCCAATGCCAGGTCGCTTTCATAGTTCAGCAAGGAGCGGCAAGCCATATGCACTGCCACCAGCGAAGTCGAACACGCCGTCTGCATCGAAACCGCCGGGCCACGCAGATTCAGTTTGTAGGCGATGCGCGTCGCCAGCGATCCCTGGTCATTGCCGTTCATCAGACCAAGCAGGGAAGCAATATCGCTGGCCGCCCAATCCACGCCCGGCAGCAGATTATGCATTAAATATAGATTGCTGCCGCTGCCCGCATACACGCCGGTCAGCGCCGGCGTGGCGCTTCCCGCGTAGCCCGCGTTTTCCAGGGCATGCCAGGCTGTCTCCAGGAATACGCGCTGCTGCGGATCGAGCCGCTCAGCCTCGCGCGGCGAATAGCCGAAGAAGCCGGCGTCGAATTGGTCTACGCCGTCCAGTACCATGCCGGCTTTTACGTAAGCCGGATCGGCGAGCGCGGCGGCGGCCACGCCGCGCGCGCGCAACTGCTCATCGTCGAAGGCGCGCCGCGCTTCCACGCTGTTCAGGATATTGCGCCACAGGGCGTCCACGCTGTCCGCACCGGGAAAGCGCCCAGCCATGCCGACAATAGCGATTTCCACGCCGGTGAATTCCTGCTCCGGCAGGCCTTGGTCCGCGAGATTCATGTCGGAGCTCTTTCCGCTACTGCTTTACGTTGTAAAAATGCGCCGCGCTGGCGCTTTGCGCGCTCATCGACTTCCGCCGTGGAACGTGCCGACGGTGCGGTACTGCCCAGGAAAGCGGCCAGCGCTTCCAGCGTCGGATACTTGAACAGATCGACCACCGTGGGATGCAGGTCCAGCTGCTGCGCCAGACGACGCTGCAACTGCAGCAGCAACAGCGAATTGCCGCCCAGTTCAAAGAAACTGTCGCGCCGGTCCACATTCTCCAGTTCCAGCAGGGCGCACCAGAGCTGGCCCAGTGCCTGTTCCAGCTGGCCTTGGGGCGCCTCGCTGGCGGCGCGGTTCGGCAGCGCCACATCCGGCAGCGCCTTACGGTCCACCTTGCCGTTCGCGCTCAGCGGCAGCGAAGGCAGCACCACAATATGCTGCGGCACCATATAGTCCGGCAGACGCAGCGCGAGACGGGCCTTCAGTTCCGCGCCATCGGCCAGCTTGCCTTCGTGCGCCGACACATAGCCGACCAGGCGCTTGCCGCCCGCGCCGTCGCGCGCCAGCACCACAGCTTCGCGCACTTCCGGCTGCGCCAGCAGCTGTGCCTCGACCTCCCCCAGCTCGATGCGCAGGCCGCGAATCTTCAACTGGTGATCGATGCGGCCCAGGTATTCCAGCTGACCTTCGCCATTCCAGCGCACCAGATCCCCGGTGCGGTACAAGCGGCCGCCGCGCGGATCGAAGGGATCGGCCACGAAGCGCTCGGCGCTCAGACCCGGACGGTGCAGGTAACCCCGCCCGAGTCCCACGCCGCCCAGATACAACTCGCCCGCCACGCCGGCCGGCACCATATTCAGCTCCGCGTCCAGCACATAGGTATGGGTTTCGCTGATCGGACGGCCGATCGGCACCAGGCTTTGGCCATCGTTGCGACAGGCCCAGTGCGTCACGTGGATCGCGGTTTCGGTCGGTCCATACAGATTGTGCAAGCCGGCGCGGCGCAGACGTTCGAAGGTTTCGCGCTGGGTTTCGGCCGGCATGGCTTCGCCGCCGCAGATAATGTGCTTGAGCCGCGTGCTGGCTTCGATGCCCTCGTGCGCCAGGAAAGCTTGCAGCATCGGCGGCACGAAATTGACCGTGGTCACCTGGTGCTGCTGGATCAGCGCCACCAGGCGCGCCGGGTCGCGCTGGTCGCCCGGCAAGGCCAGCGCCAGACGCGCGCCCGTCGTCAATGGCCAGAACTGCTCCCATACCGACACGTCGAAGCCAAAGGCGGCTTTGTGCAGCACCGTGTCGGCGGGCGTCAAGTGGTAAGTCTCCTGCATCCACGCCATGCAGCTGGAGAGGGAACGGTGGCGGTTGGCCGCGCCTTTCGGATTGCCGGTCGAGCCGGAAGTGTAGATCACGTAGGCCAGGTTCTCGCCATGCACCGGCACGGCAGGATTCGCACGGCTCTCGGCGCTGACGTCGACCTGGTCGAGCAGCAGCACCGGCACCGCGGTCAGGGGCAAGCTGGCGCTCAGTGCGCCATGCGTGAGCAGCAGGCTGATGCCGCTGTCCTCGGCCATATAGCGCAGGCGCTCCGCCGGGTAGTCGGTGTCCAGCGGCACGTAGGCGGCACCGGCTTTCAGAATCGCCAGCAAGCCGATCATCATATCCAGCGAACGTTCGACGGCGATGCCGACCCGGCTCTCCAGCCCAACGCCCAGCGCCATCAGGCGGTGCGCAAGACGGTTGGCGCGGACGTTCAGCTCCGCATAGCTGAGGATCTGATCGCCGAACAGCAAAGCTGTCGCATCGGGATGGCACAGCGCATGGCGCTCGAAGCTGCGATGCACCGGCTCCGCGTCGGCATGGCGCACCGGATTGACACCCCACTCTTCGAGATGGATCTGTTCCTGCTGGCTGACCAGACCGACATCGCCCACCGCCCGCCCGCTTTGGTGCGCCAGCGCGTCCAGGATGACCAGATAATCGTCCGCCATGCGGGCGATGGTGGCCGCCTCGAACAGTTCCGCCGCATAGATGAAGCGCACGCCCAATCGGCCGTTGGCCAGCTCCGTGGTTTCCAATGTCAGTTCGAACTGGGCCGCCTGTTCGCGCAGGGCGAAATATTCGGCATCCACCCCGGGCAGTTGCGCCAGCGTGCCGAAGTCGGCGCGCAAATGGTTGAACATGACCTGGAACAGCGGCGTATGGCTCAAGCTGCGTTCCGGCTGCAAGGCATCGACCAACTGCTCAAACGGCAGGTCGGGATGCGATTGCGCCGCCAGCGCCGTTTCGCGCGCGTCGCGCAACACCTCGGCCAGGCTGCGGCGGCCGTGGATTTCGCCGCGCAGCACCTGGGTATTGACGAAGAAGCCGATCAGCCCTTCGGTCTCGATACGCTGGCGGTTGGCGATGGGGATGCCGACGCGGATATCGCCCTGGCCGGTGTAGCGGTGCAGCAGCACCTGGAAGCCCGCCAGCAGCGCCATGAACAGCGTGCCGCCGGCATGATGGGCACATGCATTCAGGGCATCGAGCAGTTGCGGTTCCAGCTCCAGGCGATGGGCGGCGGCCCGGTAGTTCGCCACCGGTGGCCGCGCACGGTCAACCGGCAGTGCCAGCACCGGCTGCTCGCCGCCCAACTGCACCCGCCAATATGCCAATTGGCGCGCTCCGGCCCCCTCTTTCAGCCATTCATGCTGCCATGCCGCGTAATCCGCATACTGCACCGGCAGCGCGGCCAATTCCGCCGTGCCGCCAGCCAGACGGGCGCGATAATGCGCGGCCAGTTCGGCCAGCAGCACCTGCATCGACACCCCATCCGACACAATATGATGCATGACCACCGCCAGAATATGCGTCTCGTCGCCAAGGCGCAGCAGCGCCGCGCGCAGCAGCGGGCCGTGGCAAAGGTCGAATGGACGCGCGTTCAATTCTTCGGCCAACCGCAGCGCCTGCGGCTGGCGCTCATTTTCGGGCAGGCCGCGCAGGTCGAATTCCGACCAGTCCAGCGGCATTCCAGACTGAATCAGCTGCTCGCCCCTGCCATCCACGCCGGCCTGGAACAGGGTGCGCAGCGGCTCATGGCGCACAATCAGGGCATCGAATGCCGCATGCAAGGCAACGCTATCCAGCGCACCGGCGTAGCGCAGCGCGCCACTGACGTGATAGGCGCAACTCTCCGGCGCCATCTGCCACAGGAACCATTGCCTTTGCTGCGCATGCGACAGGGGCAGCGCCTGGCGGCGGCGCTCCGCAGGCAGCGGCACAATCGACCACAGCGCCGCGTTGACGGAACCACCCTGCGGCCGGCCGGCAATCGCAGCCGCCATTGCCGCAAGCTGCGGCCGTTCGAATATCAGCCGCACGGGAAACGCTATATTCCAGCGTTCTTCGATGCGCGCCGCCAATTGCACCGCCGCCAGCGAATTGCCGCCGCTGGCCAGAAAGTGCGCGTCACGCGCGAACACCGCCGCCGCGTCGCGCTTAAGCACTTCGCGCCACAGGACGGCCAGTGCAGCTTCGGCTTCGCTCAGCGGCGTCTGCGCTTCCGCCTCGGCCGGCCCGCCCGAGGCGAACGCGCCAAACTGATAGACCCCATACGCATCCAGCGTGCCGTCCTGCCATCCCTTGCGGCAGGCGCCGCGCTGCAGTTTTCCGCTCGAAGTCTTGGGCAACGCACCGGGATTCAGCAGCACCACGACCGAAGCCGGCTCCCGGCATGCCGCAACAACCGCCTGGCTCAAGGCATCCACCAGCACTGTGACCGGCACCAGTTTTTGCAGGCCGCGCGAAACCTCGACGGCCACGCCCACGCCTTCGCCGCCATCGGGCGTCGCGACCGCAAAGGCGGCCACGCGGCCCTTGCGCGCCGCTTCCACCTCGGCCTCGATGCCGCGCTCGATATCCTGGGGATAGATATTCTGGCCGCGCACAATAATCAAATCCTTGATGCGGCCGGTGATATACAGCTGCCCATCATGCAGAAAGCCCAGGTCGCCCGTACGCAGCCAACGCCGCCCATCCCGTTCGACAAAGGTTTCGGCGCTGGCTTCCTCGCGCCGCCAATAGCCGCCGGCGATGCTTGGACCGCTGGCTTGAATCTCGCCCGCGCATCCCGCCTCCAGCGCGCGCCCCGAGGCGGGATCGATAATCTCCAGCACATGGTCGGGCGCGATCGCGCCGCAAGCGACCAGCATATTGCCGCGGGCATCGGCCTGCGCCCGGCCCTGCGCCAGACTGTCGGCGGAAAAGCCTTGGGCGCATATGCCGCCCGCGCGGCGGCCACCAGTCAGCAGCAGCGTCGCTTCAGCCAGGCCATAGCAGGGGTAGACCGAAGAGCCGGAGAAACCGGCTGGCGCCGCATGCGCGATGAAGTCGCGCAAAGTGTCGTAACGCACCGGTTCCGCGCCGGAGAACGCCAGCCGCCAGCTCGACAAATCGAGCTGCGCGATCTGCTCTTCCCTGACCCGTTCCAGACAAAGCCGGAACGCGAAGTCCGGCCCGCCGCTGATCGTGGCGCGCAGGCGCGCGACAGCCTGCAGCCAGCGCACCGGCCGCTCCAGGAAGAACCTCGGCGTCATCAAACCTACGGGAATGCCGCGATGGAAAGGCTGCAGCAAGCCGCCGATCAAACCCATATCGTGGTACAGCGGCAGCCAGGACACAAAAATATCGCTGTCCCGCACATCCATGGTCGCCTCAATGGCGCGCTCATTCGCCATCAGATTGCCGTGCGTGACCATCACGCCCTTGGGCGTGGAAGTCGAGCCCGAGGTGTACTGCAGAAAAGCGACGTCGCCGCTCAAAGGCTCGCGTTCGGCCCACTCCTCCGCCATGCCGATAGCAATGCTGTCGGCCGCGATCACGGCCGCGCCGCCGAAGGCGCTCATCGCATCGCCCACCATGTCCAGGATCGCGCCTGAGGTCAGGATGCAAGCCGCCTGCGCGTCTTCCGCGATGCCAGCCAGGCGCGCCAGGTGCTGTGGCCGCGCCGATTCGGGCGGAAACACCGGCACGGCGATCAGTCCCGCATACATGCAGGCAAAGAAGCTGACCACATAATGATCGTCGTTATCCAGCAATAGCAGGACGCGTTCGCCGGCACTGAAGCGCTGCTGCAGCTGCGCCGCCAGCGCGCGCACGCGCCGCTCCAGCAGCGCATAGGAAATCGGGGTATCGAGGGCTGCGCCATCCCGTTCGGCCACCACGATCAGGGCGGTGTCGTCGGGGCGCTGCACGGCAAGCGCGCGCAGATGGGCGACAAAATTCTCGGGATAGTGGCGCGCGGGCGACTGATTCGGCATCGGACGTCCCGCGTATCAGTGGGCGCTGGCTTGTTCAGCCATCCAGTCGCGCAGGGACTTGGGACGCATATCGGTCCAGGTCCGTTCGACGTATTCCAACACGGCCTTCTTGTTGCCGCTGACACCCTCGACCGCGCGCCAGCCGCCGGGAACCGCTTTCCATTGCGGCCAGATCGAATACTGTTCTTCGTGATTTACGAGGACGACGAAGATTTCGTCTTCACGGTCGAAGCAACTGGTGGACATGCGCTATACCTCATCATTGGTGAAGGCAGCGCCGCGCATTCCGATATGGAAGGCCTGCGGCACTGCTCTCCCCTATGACGCATGAGGCAAAGCGAAATTTAATGCAGTGGGTAAGGAAAAATCCGGAGGTTTAAACGCTGTCGCCAGCCGGCGGCACCAGGCCCGCGGCCAGCCATACGCGGCGCGCTTCCTCATACGCTTTCAGATGATCCGGAGAGGCTTTCAGCCACGCCGCCAGTTCGGCTTGCGCGGCTTCATCGAGCGTGTGTTCGTGTTCGCGCTGTATCCAATCGAGGGCGGTTTGCCAATGCTGGTCGCCGTTTATATTTATAGTCATGGCCTTGCTGATAAAAGAAGCACGGCGTCTCCATTGACGCCGTCCGCCCCATTATATCAACTGGCGCAGCCTGGATTTTCAGGCGGCCCGCAAAGCATCGCGGCAGCATTCCATCGCATCGCGGATCATGAAGTTGACCAGCGTGGTGGAGATGCCCAGGTCGGCCGCCACTTCGCGCTGGGTTTTACCGGCCAGGCGGTGCAGCTCGAATGCGGCGCGGGTGCGCTCCGGCAGCTTGTCCAGGGCGCGCGCCACCAGCACCAGGTGCTGGGTATGGATGGCCTGGACCTCGGGTGTCACGTTCGACCCCGCCTGCAGCGCTTCCTCGCCGGGCGAAAACACTTGCTGCTCGAAAGCGGAGCGGCGGTGGCGGTCAATCGCCAGATTGCGCACCAGCTGGAACAGATAGGCGCCGGGGTTCAGGATGTGCAGCTCCTCAATGCCGTCGGCCAGCTTCAGGTAGGCATCCTGCACCACGTCCTCGGCGCGCTGCCGGCAGCCCAGAATGCGGGCGGCGGCATCGCGCAATTGGGCGCGGGAGGCAATGAAAAGCTGACGGATATCTACAGCAGAGGAGATGGACATGGGTATCTGCGGAAAAATTTAAATGATAATGATTCGCGTTTACAAATCATCGCAGATACTGGCCTTTTTTGCAATGTGTCTTTTTTAGTAGTTATCCTCGAAAAACATGTTACATCTGGAAAATGGCGCTTCCTCGCCTCACATCGGCTCGCGGAATTGTTCGATCGGTTCGCCGGCGCCTTCACTGACAATCAACAACACGCGCGCATGCTGATTGAGGCCAAAAGCTGAGCGCATGGCAGGTTCAGCGGCGGCATGCAGCAAGCCCGCCACACCCGCCGCCCCGCTTTCACTGCTGAGAATGCGCGGATCGCCGCCCGCCGGGCGCTCCAGACGCAGTACCGCCGCCTGAGCCATTTCCTCGTCCACCGTCATGAAAGCATGGGCCGTGGCGGCAAGAATGCGCCAGGCCAGCAAGGATGGCTGATAACACTCCAGCATGGACATCACGGTTGGCTGGCTCGGGTCCACACTGACCGGCTCACGCGCCAGGCAACTTGCATAAAGACAGGCGGCGCGTTGTGGTTCGACCACAATCAGGCGTGGCCGCCCACGGCCGAAGCGCAGCGCCAGCCTGGCCGCCAGCGCACCGGCCAGGCCACCGACCGCCGGCGCTCATCTATGGATGGCGCCAACGCCAGCCACGCGCGCCAGCCCCGGCAAGGCATGCAGCGGCGTCGGCGCAAAATCCGGCAGGCAGGCCAGCCGGCTGCGCACCAGCGCCAGCTCCTTGTCGCTGAACAGGTCCGCGTCCCCGGCCGCCAGCGCTTCCATACGGTTCAGTACAAACATGATTCCTCCGATCATTCCGATGAGAGAAATCTTATTGCGCTGACCATGGAAAAATTCTCTAAAATATACCTCCCTACGCAACTTTGTAAATCAATCGTGCCGCAATTGGATAATTTCGATTACGCGATCCTGGACATCCTGCAACAGGACAACCGTACGCCGCTGCGCACCATCGGCGAGCGGGTGCACCTGTCCGCGCCGGCCGTGCAGCGCCGCATCAAGGCCATGGAAGAATCCGGCGTGATCGCCGCCAACGCGGCCCTGGTCGATCCGAACCTGGTCGGCAAGTCGCTCACCATCCTCACCGAGGTGTATATCGAGAGCGAGCGGCTGGACTTGCTGGACGCGATCAAGGCGGCCTTCGTGGCCGCGCCTGAAATCCAGCAATGCTATTACGTGACGGGCGACGCCGACTTCGTGCTGGTGATCCTGGTCGCCACCATGGCCGAATACGACGCCCTCACGCGGCGCATGTTTTTCGGCAATCCGAACGTGAAGCGCTTCCGCACCCTGGTGGCGCTGGACCGCATTAAAACCGGCAGCGCCGTGGCTTTGCCGGGGCTGTCCCATTCTTAACAAAATCTGCCATCTGTTTAAATCTATACGCTTTCTTCGGCTAAATTTCGCTAAAGAAATCGTAGAATGTTGCGCAAATGCCGAGTTTGACGAAATTTCAGCATTTCTAGCAAATCGGCGTTTACGGCCATTCCGCTGCTGTGTGAGGATGTATCGATGAGCTGGCCCGCAAGCCAGTCTCATCGTTAAAACAACCAACCTCACGGAGACAAAGCATGAACTTGAATCAGCGCCTCAAGCTTGGCGGTTCGGTCTTGGCAATTGCTCTTTGCTTCAGCGCCAGCGCGGCCGCCAGCGGCCTGGTCGCCAGCGTCAGCCTGGAAAAGAAAGCCCTCGGCACGGGGGATGATGTGGTGGTGCGCGTGACCATGTTTAACAGCGGCGACACAGCCGAGAAAATCCTGCGCTGGCACACGCCTTTCGGCGCCATCGAACAATCGCTGTTCGAGATCACGCGCGACGGCGTGAATGTGCCGTATGAAGGCAAGCTGGTGAAGCGCCCCGCGCCGACCGCCGCCGATTATCTGGTGATCGAGCCGGGCAAGGCTTACACCGCCACGGTGGAACTGTCCCACCTCTACGATATGAGCGTGACGGGCGACTATTCGATCCGCTTCCTGAGCAAGACCGCAGCGCCGGTGCGCACCGACAAAGGCGAGCAGGCCGCCGATGAGAAAACCGCCGGCCTGCTGCAATCGGAAGCTGTCTCGATCTGGATCGAAGGCGACGCCAGCCCGGCGCAGAAAGCGGCCGAACAGGAAGCCGCGCTGGCCGGCAGCCTGACCTTCACCCAATGCAGCAGCTCGCAGCAGACCCAGATCAAAGCCGCTTACACGGCTGCGAAAAACATGGCGAACGGCAGCGTAAGCTATCTGACGGGCACGCCAGGTCAGCGCTATACCAAATGGTTCGGCGCCTACAATGCCAGCCGCTTCAACACGGTGAAATCCCACTTCAACGCCATCAAGGATGCTTTCGCCAACAAGGCGGTGGTGGTCGATTGCGGCTGCAAGGAAAGCTATTACGCTTATGTATATCCGAACCAGCCGTACAAGATCTATGTCTGCAACGCCTTCTGGCCGGCCCCAACCACGGGCACCGACTCCAAAGGCGGCACCCTGGTGCATGAGATGAGCCACTTCACCGTGGTGGCAGGCACCGATGACTGGGCCTATGGCCAGTCGGCAGCGGCCAGCCTGGCCATCAGCAATCCTTCCCAGGCCATCGACAACGCCGATTCGCACGAATACTTCGGCGAGAACACCCCATCCCTGCCATAAACCGGCCCCAGGCCATCCCCTGCGTGCCGCAGGCCGGATGGCCTTATTTGCCGCCGTAGGTGAACAGCAGTGGCGCCGAAGTCAGCGTCAAGGCCTTGGCCATATCCGGCTCCGACGCCATATCGTCCCAATATAGGCCCTCATAAGCGATCTGGTAGACGCGCTTGCCCGCCTTGAAACTATAGTTATTGGTGATATCGATGCTGTTTTGCTGCTCGGCGCCCGGTTTCAGCTCCATGAAATCGGCGGCCTTCAACGGGCCGCGCTTGATCATCACGCCGTCATAAGCCAGCTTCTCGCCGCTATCGGCATCGCGCACATCGAACAGGCGGCCGGGCGGATCTTTATCCACGGCAAGGGTGCGCGGCACGTAGACGGTGTGCGTGCCTTCGTTTTTCAGCACCACGCCAACCCGCACCCGCCCCTGCTCCGCCTGTACTGCCAAGCTCAGCTTTACATCGCTCATGGTTTTCTCTTTCGCCGCCTGGGCGCCGGGAACAAGCAAGAAAACAGCGGCCGCAGCTGCTATCACATTGGTCAGACGCTTCAAAATGCCCTCCTTCGCTGTGGATCACAAACCGCAGCCTAGGCGATGGCCGGACGCGCCGTCGGTGCGCAAGCGAACAGTCGGCGGCTCAGCCCGCCTTTTCCACTTTCAGCCCGGCCGCCAGCCAGTCGGGATAGCCGCTCTCCAGGCAGCGCGCTGTCAGACCGCTAGTCCGCAGCATGGTCACGGCATCGCGCGACAACACGCAGTAGGGGCCGCGGCAATACGCCACGATCTGCTGGCCCTGTGGCAGTTCGCCCAGGCGGCCTTGCAATTCTTCCAGCGGAATATTCAGCGCGCCGGGCAGATGGCCCAGGGCGTATTCATGTTCGGGACGCACATCGAGCAGGGTCACGCCGCCGTCGGCCAGGCGCAGCAGCAATTCCTCGCGCGAAATGCCGTGCAGGCGGCTGGGCTGGGCGAAGCTGTCCACCACCACCTGGCGCAGCTCGGCGCGCTTAAACTCTGCGAATTGCTGCAAGCCGCCCAACAGGACCATCACCGGCCCGCTACCGAGGCGGTAGAGAATGCGCTTGCCGTCACGCCGGGTATCGACAAAGCCGGCCCGCTTCAAATTCTGCAAATGCTGGGAAGCGTTCGCCAGCGACAGGCCCGCCAGCTCTGCCAACTTTTCAACCGGCCTTTCCTCTTCCGAGATATGGCAAAGCAAGGCAACACGGTGCGCATGGCCCAGCGTGCGGGCCAGCTCGGCGATTTCGACAAGGATTTGGGGTTGGATAGAGTCGCTCATTGACACGATGGTAGCATTGCCCTATTCTTTAATCAATCAATTATTTTATTGAATGATGTTTTAAAGGAATGAGAGAATGAATGAAGTGTCAGAAATTAGCTTGCGCGTGCTGACAATTGGCGTAGGCGCGACGATGGTGCAAGACCTTTGGTCGGAGCTGCTTAAACGCGTACTCGGCGTCGTGCCGCTGAACTGGGCCATGGTGGGACGCTGGGTCGGCCACTTCCCAAGCGGCCGCTTCGTGCATGAAAGCATCGCCAAGGCGGCGCCGGTTCCGGGCGAACGTCCACTGGGCTGGCTGACCCACTACGCCATCGGCGTCGGCTTCGCCGCCCTGCTGCTGGGACTGACTGGTCTGGATTGGGCGCGCCAGCCGACTCCGCTGCCCGCCATCATGGTCGGCGTCGCGACTGTCCTGGCGCCCTTCCTCATCATGCAACCGGCTTTCGGCATGGGCGTTGCCGCCTCGCGCACGCCGGCGCCGGCCATCGCGCGCCTGCGCAGCCTTCTGAACCATACCGTGTTCGGCGTCGGCCTGTATCTGGCCGCCTTGCTCACCGCCCGTCTGCTGCCTTAAGCTTTGGCCAGCTCGCCGCGCGCCTGGCCCACCACGCTGCGCGCGGCCGACAGGCCCAAGCCGGCCATGATAGCGGCCACCGCGATATCCGGCCAACCTTGGCCGGTGCCGAACACCCCCGCCGCCGCCAGCATCACCGCGAGATTGCCAATGGCGTCGTTGCGGCTGCACAGCCAGACCGAGCGCATATTCGAATCGCCATCGCGGTAGGCATACAACAGTACCGCCACCAGTACGTTCGCCAACAGCGCCAGCAAGCCGATACCGCCCATGGTGGCCGCCTCCGGCACGCCGCCATGGCTGGCCCGCCACAGGGTCACGCCCAATACCAGCAAGCCATAGCCGCCCATGGTCAAACCCTTGACCAGTGCCGCGCGCGAGCGCCAGACCGGCGCCATGGCCAGCACGAACAAGGACAGGCCGTAGTTGCCCGCGTCGCCCAGGAAATCGACGGAATCGGCAAATAGCGACACCGAAGCCGCCTGCCAGCCGCCGCCCAACTCCACCAGGAACATCGCCGCATTCACGACCAGTGCGATCCATAAAATACGCCGATAGCGCGGACTGACCGCCTGCTTCGGCGCCGGACAGCCGCTATCACAACATCCTGCCATGATGACTCCTTGTGTATGGGGTATATTGGCATTAGAAACCCTGTAGCGGCTACAGGGTCAATACCCAAGGCGGGAAATCATGGATAAAACGTTCAAGATCGGCGAACTGGCCTTGCAAACCGGCTGCGCGGTCGAGACCATCCGCTATTACGAGCGCGAAGGCTTGCTGCCGCCACCCGCGCGCTCCTCGGCCAATTACCGCTTGTATGACGAAGCCCATGCGGAGCGACTGATGTTCATCCGCCGCTGCCGCTCGCTCGATATGGGCTTGGCGGAAATTCAGCAGCTCCTGGCTCTGCGCGCCACGCCCGACGGCAGTTGCGGCGGCGTCAATGCGCTGCTCGACCGCCATATCGAAACCCTGGCCCAGCGCATCACCGAGCTGGAATCGCTGCGCCGCCAGTTGCTGGATCTGCGCAGCCTATGCCACGAAACGCTGACGGCCAGGGAATGCGGCATCCTGCATGGGATTGCCGCCGGCTCAGCTTAACGGCCGACCAAGGCCATGCCGGCCGGGCTGTAGCGTTCGCCATCGACCTGGTCTGGTGTGAAAGTGGCGGCGATGGCGTCCAGCTCCTGGGCGCTCAGCGCAAGTTCGGCCGCCGCCGAATTCTCCTGCAGGTGGACGATGCGACGTGCACCGGGAATCGGCGCGATATCGTCACCCTGGGCCAGCAGCCAGGCCAGCGCCAGTTGCGCCGGAGTCGCCTGGCGAGCGCGCGCCAGTTCGGTCAGCGTATGCAGCAGCCTGCGGTTGCGCTGCAAGGCATCCCGCTGGAAGCGCGGCAGAAGGTGGCGAAAATCGTCAGCCGCCAATTGCGACACGTCTTCCAGCTTGCCGGTCAGGAAACCGCGTCCCAGTGGACTGTATGGCACGAAGCCCACGCCCAGCTCGCGGCAGACAGGCAATACCTCCTGCTCCACATCGCGGCTCCACAGCGAGTATTCCGACTGCACCGCCGCAATCGGATGCACGGCATGGGCGCGGCGCAAGGTCATACCACCAATCTCGGACAGGCCCAGATAGCGCACCTTGCCTTCACGCACCAGTTCGGCCATCGCACCCACCGTATCCTCGATCGGCACTTGCGGGTCGAGCCGGTGCTGATAGAGCAGATCGATGGTTTCCACACCCAGGCGACGCAGCGAACCCTCCGTGGCGGCGCGCACGTGCTCGGGGCGGCTGTTCAAGCCCGCCATGCGCGCCATGCCCTCGCCATGCGGCAGGATGCCGAAGCCGAACTTGGTCGCCAGCGTCACCTTGTCGCGCCGCCCCTTGAGCGCGCGGCCCAGCAATTCCTCATTGGTATAGGGACCATAGACCTCGGCCGTATCCCAATGGCTGACGCCCAATTCCAGCGCCCGGTCCAGGGTGGACAAGGCTTCCGCCTCGTTCGATGGCCCGTAGGCGAAGCTCATGCCCATGCAGCCCAGGCCGATTGCCGACACTTCCAGGCCTTGCCGGCCCATTTTGCGCATTTTCATCAAAACATCCTTGATTCAGTGGTTAAGGAGGATGCCAGTGTGCCGAATTTGTTTATGCGCGATAAGTCCGGTTATTATGCATGAACTACTGAGCCAAATTCACCAATGAAAACACCCGATCTCGACGATCTGGCCGCCTTCGCCTGCGTCGCCAAGCACCGCAGCTTCCGCAAGGCCGCCCAGGAACGCGGCGTTTCCGCATCCGCCCTGAGTCACGCCATGCGCGCCCTGGAGCAGCGTCTTGACCTGCGCCTGCTCAACCGCAGCACGCGCAGCGTCACCCCGACCGACGCCGGCGAACGCCTATTGACGCGATTGATGCCCGCCCTCGATGAAATCCATGCCGGCCTCGACGACATCAACGCCCTGCGCGACACGCCCAGCGGCAGCCTGCGCCTGAACGTACCGCGTCCCGCCGCCGCCCTGTTGCTGGCGCCCCTGTTTGCGCGCTTTCACCAAGCCTGTCCCGATGTGCGCCTGGAAGTGGTGACGGACGACGGCCTGGTCGACATCGTGCGCGACGGCTTCGATGCCGGCGTGCGCTATGGCGAAAGCCTGGCCCAGGACATGATCGCCATCCCTCTGCGCCCCCTGCCCCGGATGAATGTGGTCGCCGCGCCAGCCTATGCCGAACACCACGGCCTGCCACGCACGCCCGGCGAGCTGAAGAATCACGCCTGTATCGGCCGCCGCTTCCCCAGCGGCGCGGTGTATGCCTGGGAATTCGCCCAGGACGGCGAAATGCTCAGCGTAGCGGTGGATGGCCCGCTGCTGCTCGATGACGAGGATCTGATGGTGAGCGCGGCGCTCGATGGCGTCGGCCTGGCCTACGTCTATGAAGGTCGCGTGTCGCAGGCCGTGGCCGAAGGCCGCCTGCTGCGCGTGCTGGAAGAATGCCATCCGCCACTGGAAAGCCTCTTCCTCTACTACCCCAGCGGACGCCGCCAGCCTGCGCCGCTGCGCGCCTTCATCAACCTGCTGCGAGAAATGGGAAGGGCTTAGCCATGACTACCGCAACAAATAATCTGCCGATGGCCGGCACCGGACAGAATGAAAAACTGCGCAAGGCAGTTCAAGCGGCAGTGGCGGACAGGAATCTCGCCAAGTGCGCCAACAACACCAAATGGAACGAGCTGATAACGTACTTCCGCGAGCGCGAGGGCTGGTGCCCCTCCTACCGCTCAAAATCCCTGCTCGGCCCCATCACCGGCTGGGACGTCGAATGGTTTGCGCACCTGCCCTTCCCCTTCGCCACCGTTGAATGGTTCGACATTGGGCTTTGGGAGGCTCTACCCCGCAAAGGGCGTCTGCTGCCGCCCGAATTCAAGGACCATACCGAGGAGATTGCGGGAGTGCTGAAAGAAATCGGTTTCGAGTTCGAGGTCAGCGGGGACGTGGCACGGATCTGGGGATATGCGCCGAAATCCCGCGAAGACTTCCCGCCACAGGACTAAGCACTTGAGCTTACCCGCATAACAGGGCGGCAAACGCGTAAAATAGCGTCTTTAAAAGGATGGCAACGTGAAAAAAACAGACTTAGCAAAGAACGACGCAAAGAAACTGATGGGTAAGATGGCAGGCCCAGGCGCCTCGAATTTCGGCAATACCGGTGCCGCAGCCGTCGACAAACGCGAGCAGCGCAAGCGTGACCAGGCGCTCGGTCTGGTGCCCTTCGCGGTCAAGCTTAATAACGATCTGGTGAAGCGCTTGCAAGCGCTGGCAACCGAACGCGGGGTCGATATGAACACGCTGGTCGCCGAAGTGCTGGCAAAGGGACTCGATTCCTGAGCCAGACTGGTCGATTGAACGAAGCCCGCTTTCGAGCGGGCTTTTTTGCGCCTTCTGGTAAAAGAAGACGCTCTTGCAGCCTTTAGCGGCGGCGGGCCGGCGCTGGGCCGGTCGTGTTGCGCTTTTCAAGATGGCGGAAAACGATACGCCCCTTGTTCAAGTCATATGGCGACAGTTCAAGCGTGACTTTGTCGCCGGCAAGAATGCGGATGAAATTCTTCTTCATCCGGCCCGCCGTATAGGCGATCAGTTTGTGGCCATTGTCCAGGTCTACGCGAAAGCGTTGGTCTGGCAGGATCTCGACGACCTGTCCACTCATTTCAATCAATTCTTCTTTAGCCAATGGGGCCTTTCCGTGCGGTTGCAGGGTGAACGCAGCGTGTCAAGCTGCGGTGATGGCAGACGGGCGTCGAAAACTGTGCCGTCTGGAGGATGGAAAAAAGCCCGCACTAGGGCGGGCTTCGTTTCAATGTAATGCCAATGCTTCAATCTCGGCCCCAGCCCGCGCTATCTGCGCGGTGCGGAGCTGCTCGCCCTTGCTATCTGCGAGGTGCAAGCTTGTGACCAACGTATTTGGTGCTACAGCGGTGAAGTACTCGAGAACTTCACGACGAAACGAAGTATAACACACTTTTTGTGCGACGCACAAAAAATTTCAGCGGGCCTTGTTGGTCTATTTGACCGGCGCACCGACCGAGTTGCACTGAAAGCTGGTAATGCCGGTTGATGCCACCTTTCAGACCTATCGGATCGCTCTGCACATACCGCCCAATCTGCGCATCATAATACCGGTTCCAGTTGTACCACAGCCCCGATTCCGCATCGTAGGTAAGCGCAGCGTACATATTAGAGATGATCAACCGGACGTGACGGATTAGCAGGATGAAAGGACTGAATTGACGTTCCCGGTTTGCCTTCCCATAGGTCAAGCTCTGCCACCTTGCGCCGTACCACCTTACAACGCCACGCAACCGTTGTGCGAGTAAGCTCGCCATCCAATGCTGCTGTCGCCATAATGCGCCCCTTGAGTACTGCTTCGAGCCCCGCACCAGTTCGGACCAAGCCAACATAACGAATAATGTTTTCGCCCCAGACGTAGCCATCACTCTTTAACCAAGCTAGTCCGCCGTAAGTATAGTAGCTGCGCAACACTGGAATATTCTGCACTTTATCAAGGGGTATAGCAGCGTTTACCGGTGCAAATTCTAACGTAGGGAAGCACTGATTAATTCATCAGGCGCTGCTCCGCGCGGCAGTCGGACCTGAGACAATAGCGGCATCCCCACTGTTCGCCATCGGCCATGCA
>NZ_JACHXD010000011.1 GCF_014191875.1 Pseudoduganella violacea | reverse complement strand
GTCAAATCGAACGGAAATATGCTTGATCGGCTCATAGTTCCACCTTTTTTGCGCACCAATCTCGCTAAAAGGGTGAATTGATCAGCGCTTCCCTAAAGCTGCCCGCCTCACTTACGAAACGGATATCTCTAGCGGCGCGAATCTGGATGACGTACTCTGTGATGCAGCACGAAGTAGTCCAGACACCTTGCCTCTGCTGCAATATTGCCTCAATGAGCTATATCGTCAACGCAGTGAAAATGGAATGCTGCGTTTTGATATATTTCGGCAGCTTGGCGGCATTGAAGGTGCTATCGGTATCCGCGCTGAGCAAATCATCACTGGCTTAAGATCCGAGCAGGCGGCAGCTCTGCCGAAAATATTATCCTTATTAGTTAATGTAGGAGACGAGCAAAGTGCCGTAACAGCACGTAGTGTTGCTTGGTCGATGTTGCGCAATGATGAGGAACGAGATCTTGTTCGTGCGATGGTAGAGGCCAGATTATTTGTCAGCGAGCTAACAGGTGATATCCCAAGTTTTAGCGTTGCGCATGAGGCACTTCTTCGGCGTTGGCCGCGAGTAGTTGAATGGATTGAGCATCATCGCAATGCTTTGCAACTACGTAGCCGAATATCAAGTCAAGCAGATAGATGGGTGAAGGCTGAGCGTCCACGCGATCTACTAATTCCTACCGGAACACAAATCAGCCAAGCGTATGGGCTACTTGATTTAAAAGGATTTAGCCTCTCAGATCATGAATTTGAGTATATTACCGTATCAATGCAACGAGCAAGAACAGGAAAGCGTCTGCAACTTCTAGTTACCATCCTGGTTGCGGGACTTGCTATTGCAGCTGGATTGCTCGGTTTAACTGCGCGCTCCGCACAAAAAAAGGCAGAAGAGCATCGAGTTGAAGCTGAAGGATTGATGAGCTATATGTTGGGCGAATTTGTTGAAAAATTACGCCCGATCGGGCGCCTTGACCTCCTGGATGATGTCAGCGAGCGAGCGCTACGTTATTTAGCAAATGTCACAGATGCCGAGGAAAACCCTACCGTTTTGGACAAAAGGGCGAAAGCGCTTCAAACAATTGCTGAAGTAAATATTTCCAGGTCTAATCCTCAAAAAGCCAGAGAAGCATTAATCGCTGCCAGGTCAATATGGCAACACCAAGATTCGCCAAATTCTCAAAACTCAGCATTATTGAAAAATTTAGGAACCAACGCATTTTGGCTTGGTCAAATATATCTAAATAGAGGGGAATTAATTGATGCGGAAAAATATTTTTTAGATTACAAAAACTACATTGAACGAGCAAGCCGCGCAAATCCAGAAAACATTGATATCTGGATAGAAGAATCATACGCGCATAACAACTTAGGCACTCTTTCATTAAAAAAAGGAAATTTGACTAATGCGCAAAGCTCATTTTCCAAATCTATTGAACTAAAATATAAAGCCGTTTCAAAAATGCCAGACAATAAGGACTTAGTCGCAGGGCTTGCCAATAGCTTATCCTGGCTCGCAGAGACGCATGCAAAACTTGGTCTTCTTGAGAAAGCGATGATATTACATAAGGAAGAAGAATCGCTACTCAGAAAAATACATTCGACAGCACCGCGTGATGCATTATGGATGGCTAGATTAGCAAATACCTTAACTTATATAGGCGATTTGCATATCACTCAAGGTGAAGAGCAAAATGCGCAAGAGGCATATTCGAAAGCCGAGTATTTTTTGCTTATAATTACAAAACAAGATCCAAGCAACAAATCTTGGGAAATCAATCTTTATAATTTGCAACTAAAGCTACTTGACGCCACTTATAACAAAAAAAAATTAAATATTATTAAACAGCAACAAGAAGTAGTTCATGAAAAATTAAACGATCTGCTCCAAACTGATCCCAATCGAGCAAATTTAGCGCAGTTATATGCAAGAGCAAAACAAAATTTAGCTCTAACAAACCATAAAATAGGAAATATCGCTCAATCCACATTCTATTTGGATGAGAGTTTGAAAATTCTTAATAAACAGTACAAAAAAAATGAAACAGATCAGCAAATCCTTGCATTAATGGCAAATGCCATACTTCTAAGATCAGAAATAGAACATTCCGAAGGAGAATTTCAGAAATCAAAAGCAAGTTGTCTATCAGTTCAAAAAATGCTTTTTAGAATAGCAGAAAATTCCTCTGACTATCGGATTCTTGCACCGAGTGTTCGGTCATATCTTTGTACCGGCGAGAGTGAGAAAGTGCAAAAGCAAATAGGCAAACTAGAATCTATGCGCTACAATGAACAGCGCCATCGGCAGTATTTTCACCTCCATCAACCAGCGAAAGGAAAATTATGACGACTGATTCTGTCACACCAACGTCATTTATTAACGTCTTAGTTATAGCAACACCTAACCCGATCATCCCAGCGCAAAAACCAACATATAAAACAAAATTTGAACCACCCGCAATCACTATTCGCGAATACGACACTGTAATTAATTATCAATTGATCGAGCCAACGCCGCCACATGTTATCTTTAAAAAAATGACTGTTAAACCAGTGGATAATGATCAATTAAGCGACCCGAGTATTAGTCAAAGCGGAAAAATTGTTACCTTTAGCAATGCCAATACTACGAAAGAAACATTCTCTATTAAACTTTTCTTTACAGATAAAGATCAAGTAGAATTTGACGTTGATCCAGAAGTGATTAATGATCCGCCACCAATTTAAGAGCAAACTTCAGGCTACACAATTGCTAGACGTGTAGCCTGGTCTCCTTCTCACAACACTCAGTCGTATAAACAGCCTGAGTCGATGCGCAGCCATCAAGCTCCAAAATTTCCCCACTTCAATATTTCTTTAATTCCAAAGGTATGCATCTTGCTGAATCGTGGTAAGATTAGCAAGAAGAAAACATTGTCCATTTTCGCGTGCAGTTGCTCATAAAGGGGAACATGATGCCGGAATCCATCAAAGCAGCCCTACTATCCGGGCTGATATTTCCAGGGTTAGGACAGCTGGTGTTTCTGAAGCGTCGGGCGCGAGGCTGCCTGTTTCTACTGCCAACCGTAGCTTCTACTGTCTATCTACTCTATGCCATATCCTTCAGCGCCGATAACTTACTTCAGCAGCTGAATACCGGCCATATGCTAAGTGCTCAGATGATTGCCTCTGCTGTTTCAAAATCAAGCACAGGTGGACCGCTTGCAACTATGGCATTCCTGCTCTTACCTCTGGCTTGGATAGGCAGCATTCTAGACGCGCTATTGTTTGGTGAGGATCATCGGCTGGACCCAAAAAAATCGTAAAGCCAACAACCAACCAAACCCGCTCGCCGAAGGCCTTTTTCGAGGAAGGTATGATGAAATCAAAATTGCACAGCATCGTTATGTGTTCGCTTGCCCTCCCTCTTATCGCGCTAGCTCAGCCCACCATCAAACGCATCCTCGTCCACAAAGCCGACACCTCCATCGACCACCGCGAAGCCGTAGTCGCCCGCGTTGAACTGGAACCTGGCGTAGTCGCCGGCCGCCACACCCACCCCGGCGACGAAATCAGCTACGTGCTGGAAGGCGAAGGCGAGCTGCTGATCGATGGCGAACCGCCGCGTAAGCTGAAGGCCGGCGAAGCTTTCGTCATCCCCGCCGGCAAAATCCACGATGCGAAAAACACCGGCCCCGGAACCATGCGCCTGGTCGGCGTCTACGTGGTCGAGAAAGGCCAGCCGCTCGCCAGCCCGGCAAAGTAACCGCCCCCCTTGCACCAGTGTTGCGGAAACGCCTCTTGCGGCTATCCACACTGTACAATTTCCGGGTGGAATGACACCATGTTTGGCAGAAGAATAGAGAAACCGAAGGTTCCGGAACCTTTCACTCCACTGGAACCCAAGAGATGCCAAGAGAGACATGGATTACACTGGCCCGCGCGCCGCGCCAGTCGTCATCGCGCGCGGCAGTGTGGCTGCCGCTCGTTTGCGCCTGCGCCCTTTCCGCCCCGGCCAGCGCCCAGCAAGCCCCCGTTCAGAACGCGAACGATCTAACCGCCCTACCCTTTGAAGACCTGCTCGACCTGGAGGTCTACAGCGCCTCGCGTTTCACGCAAAAGGCGAGTGAGGCGCCGTCCACAGTCACCGTCATCACGGCCGCCGACATCCGCGCTTATGGCTGGCGCACGCTGGCCGATGCGCTACGCAGCGTGCGTGGTCTGTATGTGGGTTATGACCGCACGTACAGCTTTCTCGGCGCGCGCGGCTTTCTGCGGCCGGGCGATTACAACACGCGCTTTCTGCTGCAAATCGACGGCAACCGCATCAACGATCCTGTTTTCGACCAGGGGCCGATGGGCGGCGAATTTCCGCTTGATCTGGAGCTGGTGGACCGCATCGAATATGTGCCTGGCCCAGGCTCATCGATTTATGGCGCGAATGCCCTTTTCGGCGTAATCAATGTCATCACCAAGCGCGCGGTGGATATTGAAGGAAGCCGCGCAAGCGTCGAAAGCGGTTCGGCTGGCGTTCGGCGCGGCATGCTAAGTCATGGCTGGCGCGATGGACGCGGCAATGAGCTGGTGCTTTCCGCCGGCGGCTACAGCAACCGGGGGCAGGATCTCTACTACCGAGAATTCGATACGCCCGAGCAGAACCACGGCATCGCGCGGCAGCTCGATTATGAACGCGGGCATCGCCTTTTCGCCAAGGCGCAAAGCGGCTCCTTTAATTTGACGCTGCTGCACGCGGAGCGCAGCAAAGGCACGCCGACAGCATCGTTCAAGCAGATCTTCAACACGCCGGGCAGCCAGACCAAGGACGAGCAGACCACGGCAGACCTCTACTGGCATCGCGCCTTACCCAACCAGGGCGAGCTGAGTTCGCGCGTATTTTGGGGCAGCTACCGCTATAACGGCGATTACATCTATCTGCGCCCAGCCCTGACAGCCAACCGCGACGAGAGCATCGGCCGCTGGTGGGGAGCGGAAGTGCGCGCCTTCTTCATGCCTCGCTCCGGCCACAAGGTCGTTGCCGGAGCGGAGTTCGAACTCGATTACCGCATCGAGCAGCGCAATTACGATCTCGTTCCGCGCATCGATTACCTGAACACGGCGCATGCTGATCGCCGCTACGCCTTTTACATGCAGGATGAAATTGCACTCGGCGCCGGCAAACTGCTGAACGCGGGACTGCGATACGACCATCACAGCGACACAGGTGGCGTATTTAACCCGCGCCTAGCCCTGATCACGAAGCTGGATGAGAAGACGACGCTGAAGGCGGTCTACGGCAGCGCCTACCGCTCACCTAACAGCTATGAGATGTACTACGCCATTTCCGGTCCCGGCGGGCAGCATGCCAATCCATCCCTGGGGCGCGAGCGCATACGCAGCCACGAACTGACCATGGTGCGTCAGCTGCAGGGCAACGCGCGTCTTACGCTCTCGCTCTTCCATAATGATGTATCGGCCCTGATCGCAGAGCAGCGCCATGAAGCTGACTTGCTGCCCATTTTCCGCAATGGGAATACGGCTTATGCCAAAGGCGTGGAAGCCGAGTATGAGCGCGGCTGGCGCAACGGCGCCAGCCTGCGCGCCAGCATCAGCCAGCAAAGCGTGCATACGCGAGCAACGCAGGCCACCAGCGATGATGGTACCGGTCCGGTGAATTCCCCCAAGCGCCTGGCCAAAGTGAATGTCAGCATGCCGCTTTACGGCGCCTGGCGCGCGGGAGCGGAGGCTCAGTATGTCAGCCGGCGCGGTACGCTGAATCAGGGCGTGGCGGCGGCCTACTGGGTTGCCAATCTCAATCTTTACACCGTGCGCCTGACACGCCATTTCGACGTTTCGGCCACGGTCTACAATCTGCTGGACCGGCGTTATGCCGATCCCGCCTCGGCCGTGTTCACGCAAAACACCATCGCGCAGGACGGGCGCAGTCTGCTTTTCAAGCTGCGTTACGAGTATTAAGGCCATGATGAACAGCGCCAGGACCAAATCCCCGTTGCTGCGCATGCTGGCTGGCGTGCTGTCGGTGTTTTTCCTGCTGCCATCGGTCGCCTTGGCGCAGGAGGCGCAGCAGATCAAGGAGGCTGAATTGAAGGCCGCTTTCGTCTTCAATTTCGCCGTTTTCACCGAGTGGCCGGCCGATGTGTTGCAGGGCGCGGCCATCCTGCATCTGTGCGCATTCAGCGGCAACAATATGCAGACTGCGTTGAGCGCATTGTCCGACAAGGTCGTGAACGGGCATCGCATGCGCTTCCGCCCTCTCGGCATCAGCGGCAATGCGAGCGGCTGCCATATCCTCGTGCTGGACGCGCAGGACCGGGACCGCTGGCCGCAACTGCGCAAGGAGCTGGGCGCGAGCAGCGTGCTGACGGTGGCGGATGACCGCGCCATCGGCACGTCCGGCGCGATGATCGCGCTGGGCATGGACAATAAGCGCATCGGCTTCGATGTCGATTTGACGGCGGCGCGCCAGGCGGGGCTGAATCTCAGCTCCAAGTTACTGCACCTGGCCAGGAGCGTGCAATGAAGCCCGCCACGCCTCGCCTGCGTCCTATCGGCAGCAAGATGGTGCGCGCCACCATGCTGTCCGCCGCCGCAGCCCTGTTCGTCGCCAGCATTCTGCTGACCGTCTTCCAGTTCATCTCGCTGCGTAATGCGCTGGAACGCGACCTGCAGGTGCAGGCCCATATCGTCGGCAGCAACAGCACGGCGGCGCTGATGTTCAGCGACGCTTCGGCCCAGGATGAGATTCTGGGCGGCCTCGCCTCCTCGCCCTCGGTGGTCAGCGCCACCATGTACCGCAGCGGGCGCGTGCTGGGGCGTTATCTGCGCGACGGCATCAAAGGCACGCTGGCCGCGCCGCCGCCCATCACGCCCGACGCGGAATTGGTCGCCACGCACAAGCGCCATAACTTCGAATACGTGGAAGTGCTGGAACCGGTGCACGCCAACGGCGAGGTGATTGGGCAGGTGACGATTCGCGCCTCGCTCGGCAGGCTGTATCAGCGTCTCGGCACGTTTGCCGTCTTTACGCTGCTGGTAGCGCTGGGTTCCTTCGGCCTTTCATGGCTGCTGGTGGCACGCATGCGCAAAGCGGTGCGGCTGGCCGAGGAGCATCTGCATTTCCTGGCCCATGTCGATCCTGTTACCACCCTGCCCAACCGGCATGAATTCAACGAGCGCCTGGCTTTCGCGCTCGACTGCGCCGACCGGCAGGAGACCAGCGCCTGCCTGCTACTGCTCGACCTCGACAACTTCAAGATCGTCAACGACACCCTGGGCCATGACAGCGGCGACGTGCTGCTGAAACAGGTCGCCCAGCGCCTGACCGGCACGCTGCGCAGCACCGACATCATCTGCCGCCTGGGTGGCGACGAGTTCGTGGTGATTGTGGAGCCGCCGGAGGATAGCGAGGAGCCGGACCGTGTCGCCAACAAGATACTCACGGCGCTGTCGGAGTCCTTCATGGTGCAGGGACACCAGCTCTTCGTCAGCGCCAGCATTGGCGTCAGCGTCTACCCGCAGGATGCGGAGGATGCGCGCAGTTTGATGCGCTGCGCCGATACGGCCATGTACCACGCCAAGAACAAGGGCAAGAACGGATATGAAATTTTCCGCCCCGAGATGGAGCAGCGCGCCCACAAGCGTCTGAAGCTGGAAGCCAATCTGCGCCGCGCTTTGCAGAACGACGAACTGTATCTGCACTATCAACCGCAGATCGATGTGCGCAGCGGACGCATGACGGGTGTCGAAGTGCTGGTGCGCTGGACTTGCGAAGAACTGGGAACGGTGAGCCCAGCCGAATTCATCCCGGTTGCAGAAGAAAGCGGCGTGATCGTCAGCCTGGGACGCTGGGTGCTGCAAACAGCCTGCCGCCAGGCAGCCGCCTGGCGCGACGCCGGGCTGCTCGACACCATAGAACATGTGGCGGTCAACCTGTCCGCATGCCAGACCAGGGATGCGGGACTGATGGACGAAGTCGCGGCGCTGCTGGAAGAAACCGGCCTGCCCGCACGTCTGCTGGAATTGGAAATCACGGAAGGCGTGCTGATGGAAAACGTGCACGCCAATCTGGAGCTGCTACAGAAGATCCAGGCGGCAGGCATCCACCTCTCGATCGACGACTTTGGCACGGGCTACTCCTCCATGTCTTACCTGAAGCGCTTCCCGATCGACCAGTTGAAGATCGACCGCAGCTTTGTCTCGGGAGTTCCCGGCGACGGGGCGGCGATTGCCACCGCCATCATCGCCATGGCCCACAGCCTGAATCTGAGCGTCGTCGCCGAAGGCGTCGAAACCGAAGAACAGATGCGTTTCCTGCGCGATGCCGGCTGCGACGTCATGCAAGGCTACTACTTCGCCCGTCCCCTCCCCGCCGACCAGCTGACCGCCCTCCTCACCGAGCGCCGCCTCTGGCCCACCCCGCAGCAAGCTTGAGCCAAATCAAAAAATGTCCAACCCTGGTGTCAGGCACCAGAGGTGGACATTCTTTGATCCAGCGCAAACAATGTCCTACCTTGGTGCCTGACACCAGGGTTGGACATTTTTTGAGATTTATCAAGCTTAGGAGAGCTTGCTGGCGTGTTCGCGGGTGGCGTGGAAGGTCAGCTGGGGCCAGCGTTCTTGCGTGAGGCGCAGGTTGACGCCGGACGTTGCCAGGTAGGCCATGTTGCCGGCGGCGTCGTAGGCTACGTTGTGGCCAAGCGCGGCTTCGAAGTCGGCCAGCGCCTTCTTGTCGTCGCTGCTGACCCAACGGGCGCTGCTGATGCTGGTGCCTTCGAAGACGGCGTCGACGCCGTATTCGTTCATCAGGCGGCTGGCGACCACTTCGAACTGCAGCACGCCGACGGCGCCCAAGACCAATTCGCCGCCTTGCACGGGTTTGAAGACCTGTACGGCGCCTTCTTCGCCCAGCTGTTGCAGGCCTTTGTGCAGCTGCTTGATCTTCAGCGGGTTGCGGATGCGCACGGAGCGGAAGAAGTCAGGCGCGAAATACGGGATGCCGGTGAATTGCAGCATCTCGCCTTCGGAGAAGCTGTCGCCGATCTGCATATTGCCGTGGTTCGGCAGGCCGATGATGTCGCCGGCATACGCCTCTTCCACTTGTTCGCGCGAGGAGGCCATGAAGGTGACCACGGACGATACTTTCACTTCGCGTCCCAGACGCAGGTGCTTGACCTTCATGCCGCGCTCGAAACGTCCGGAACAGACGCGCAGGAAGGCGATGCGGTCGCGGTGGGCCGGGTCCATATTGGCCTGAATCTTGAACACGAAGCCGGAGAACGGCTGTTCGTTCGGTTCGACCACGCGCACCGACGCATCACGGCCGCGCGGGGCCGGCGCCCAGTCCACCAGGGCGGACAGGATTTCGCGCACGCCGAAGTTGTTGATGGCGGAGCCGAAGAAGACCGGGGTCTGCACGCCGGACAGGAATTCTTCCAGGTTGAAGGGGTGCGAGGCGCCATGCACCAGCTCCACTTCCATGCGCAGCTGGTCCATCTCCAGCGGGAACATCTCCTGCAGGCGCGGATTGTCGATGCCTTTGATGACTTCAAAGCTCTGGTCGGCGCTTTCATCGCCGGCGCGGAACAGCAGAATCTCGTCGCGCAGCAGGTGGTACACGCCACGGAAGTTCTTGCCCATGCCGATCGGCCAGGTCACGGGCGCGCATTGGATCTTCAGCACCGATTCCAGCTCGTCGAGCAGTTCCAGCGGGTCGCGGCATTCGCGGTCCAGCTTGTTCATGAAGGTGACGATGGGCGTATTGCGCATGCGGCAGACGTCGAGCAGCTTGATGGTCTGCGCTTCCACGCCTTTTGCGGCGTCGATCACCATCAGGGCCGAGTCGACCGCCGTCAGCACACGGTAGGTATCTTCCGAGAAGTCCTGGTGGCCTGGGGTGTCGAGCAGGTTGATGATGTGGTCGCGGAAGTCGAACTGCATCACCGACGATGCCACGGAAATGCCGCGCTGCTTCTCGATTTCCATCCAGTCGGAGGTGGCGTGGCGGCCGCTCTTGCGCGCCTTGACCGTGCCGGCCATCTGGATCGCGCCCGAGAACAGCAGCAGCTTTTCGGTCAGCGTGGTTTTACCCGCATCCGGGTGGGAGATGATGCCGAAGGTGCGGCGGCGTTGGACTTCGCGCGCGATCAGCGCAGGCGTCTTGGAGCTGCCCGCCGAGGCGGCTGCTTCGTTGTTGTCTGGGACGTTGACTTCGGTATCTTGGGACATGGTAGCGGCGATCGAACGGCTATGCAGGAAAACCTGCTATTTTACCGTTTTTCACGCCGCACCGGGAAAAATCCCCTCCAGCCCTACTCGCCCTTGACGCGGCGCCAGCCCACGCGGTGGGCACCGGCCGAATCGAGTTCGGACAGGGGGCGCGTCAGCGTCTCGCCCTTGGCCGTGGTGGTGATCATTTTCAGCTCGCCCTTGGGCAGGCGGATGATGATGAAGCCCACCGCCGCCGAGGTGTTGGACAGGGTGCTGCCGACCGGGTTGTCGCTGATCGAGGTGCCTTTGCAGACATCGACCTGGTAGGCGTTGCTGGTGCCGCCCACCGAGCACGATGAGCTGGAGGTGGGGATATTCGTCACCACATTGCCCGCCCCGCTGACGATCTTGGGGTCGAGGTTCATGCGCTCGCCGGCGTTCAGCTTCCAGTCGAAGAACCAGCCGCTCTTGGTGTTCAGGTCCACCGCGTTCTTGGTGATGTCGTACACCGAGGTGCCGGCCGAGCCGCCGCTGCGCCGGCTCAGGGTCTGCTCCACCATGCCGCTGCCGCGCACATTGATGGTGCTGGTATCGGCATCCACATCCTTGAGCAGATACAGGCTTTGCACATCGGTATTGGTGGTGTCCGGCACGTCGAGCAGGCGCCCGGTGCCGAACAGCACCACGCGCTGCGCCTTCGACGTCTCGATGCCGGACGAATCCTTGACCTTGACTTCGCACAGCGTCACATCGGGCCGCGTGGTGATCGGCTGGGTGATGCCGGTTGATCCCATCTTGCGCACGCCGATGCCGGTGGTCAGGGTCTTGGTCAGGTCGAAGCGCCATAACTGGCCCTGGTTGTCGCCGCCGTAGATATAGGTGGTGACCGGATCGCCCGCCGGATCGTTGGTGATGGCCGTGATGCGCGCCAGGCCGGATGGCGTGGCCACATTGCCCGAGCCGGTAGACTGCTTGGCGAGAATTTCACCCGTCTTCACATCGACGATATAAAGAATGCCTTCGCCGCTGCCGCTATTGATGCCATCCACACCCGGGATATTATTGTAGCCCGCGGTCAGGTAGACCACCCAGCGGTTGTTCCACATGCCGAACTGCGGGTTGCCGAAGGTCAGGCCGATATCCGGATCGTTGCGCGAGCAGATGCTGGCATCGGCGCACAGCTCCCACAGCACTTTCGGCGCCTGGCCATACTTCGCGCCTTTGGGCGCGCCGGCATTGGTCACGTCGAGCGCATAGAAGCCGCGCCCGCCCGCGTTCAGGCCCGCCACCATGATGGTGTGCCAGGCGCCGTCGAAGTAGACATCGCCCAGCTCCGGCGCGCCGTCGGTGGTGAACTGGTGGTTGGTGCCGTAGGTGGTGCTGGCCAGCGCATACAGCTTCTTCATCGTGATGCGCGGCATATAGGCCCACAGCTCGCGGCCATCGGCGGCGTCGAAGGCGTGCAGCATGCCGTCGTTGGCGGCGGTGAACACGGTGGCGGCGCGGTCGGCATAACCGTTCTTGAAACTGTCGTAGTCGTTGACGGTGTAGCTCTTGCGCGGCTCGCGCATATAGGCGGGCTTGGACGAGGCGATATCGCCGAGAACAATGGGAATCGTGGTGCCGCCAACCACCGTGGTGCTATAGGCGCGGAAGACTTCATCGTCGGAATACTGCTGGGCGCCGCGCAGCCAGGCCACCAGATTGCGGCCGTCGTCGACGATGGCGCGCTTGGTGGCGTCGAGCAGGGTGCACTGGCTGAGCGCGGCGCATTTATTGTCGAACCAGCTGCGCTCCGTGGCGTCCAGATTATCGTAGGTGAATTCCTCGGGCGTGGAGCTGGAGCCGTCGTATTTGTAGATCTTGCGCGAATTATCCAGCACCTGGGTGCCCAGGATATTGGTGCTCACCCACACCGTATTGGCCGACACCTCGCCCGTGCTGACGTCGATCTTGCGCTTGGCCAGTTCGCCATACCATTTCACGGTGGTGAAGGTGTCGGAGAAGATGTCGCTGTCCTCCTGCGAGATATTCGGCGTCGATGTCGCCGCAGCCGCCGCGGCGCCGGTGCTTATCTGCATCTTGGCCAGGGCCGCCTGCAAGCCTTCCACCACCTCTTTCGGCTCGTTGGCGCTGAAGTACTTTCCGTGGCCGTTGATGGCGGTGTGCCACAGGTCATCCACCCGTTCCTGCACGGTGTTGGCCGTGCTGGAAGTCTGCGGATCGGGCCACACATAGGCGCCGCCGCCGTTCCATGGACAGCCGCTGCTGGCGGCCGTGATCAGATTGTAGAAATCGCCACCCGCCTTGGCCGCCGTGTCGTAGTTCGGCTCATAGGTCATGATGCCGTCCATGCCCAGGCCCAGCGTATAGGTGTTCATATGCAGGTGGGTGTTTTCGTTCGGTCCGGCCGGCACCTGCCCTTCCTTGCTCATGTCTTCCAGCGAAGGCCGCAGCGATACGGTTGTGGTGCTGGAGCCGCCGTTATACCAGTACAGCGCGACGTCGGCCAGCGAGGGCTGGGTTTGCGCCCGCCCATCGACGCAGCCCTGCTGCGACAGACAGAAGCGCCCGGTCGATTCCACATTATCGTTATTCGCCACGCTGGCGGCGCTGCCGCCGTTCCAGTAGCCGTCCGTGGTCAGGATGGTGAAGTTCTGTTGGCAAGGGAACTGCACCACTTCCTGTCCCGACGCGTAGTTGTAAGGCGCCTGGTTGGCGAACATCTTGCCCACGCTGTCCAACGCGGGCCGGCTGGGGGTTGAGCCGCTGGTGCTGGTGTTGTACAGATTCGAATACCAGGTGCTGCGCGCCGTGCCGGTGAAGTCAGCCGGTTTCTGGTCGATGGCGCCCGCCGCGCCGGCCGAGGAGAGGCGCACATAGCCCACGCGGTAATTGCTGTTGACGGCCGAGAAAGCGATGCCGACCGAGGTCTTCATCATTTGCAGGCGGGTCTTGTAATACGAGTACCAGTTCGCGAAGTTGGTCATCTCTTCGTTATAGGTGCAGACGCCGGCGCTGGCCGTGCAGTCGCTGCGCGCGCTGCCCTTCGGATAGGTGGAGCCGGAAACGATGTTCACCCGCACGAAGGTGCTGGGCGCGGCCGATCCGGCCGACAGCGCCACCACCGTGGTGGGAATATTGTCGGTGCTGGCCACAGTGGGCGTGAAGCTGAAGGCCATCGTGCCCTTATTGCTTTGCGTGCCAGCCGTCAGATTGGAGCCGCTGCTGGTGGAGCCATTGACCACGATGCAGACCGTGCTTGCGCTGGCCGCCTGGCAGGTCGGCGTGATCGTATTGCCGCCGGTGTAGGCGCGGTAGGTGCCGCTGGTGCCGATGGCCGAGACGATGCGGCTGACCGCCGTGGCGGCGTTGGCGTTGCGACCGATGGTGATATTGCTGGCAATCGTGGTGCCGCCCAGCGACAGGCTATTCAGCACCGAGGCCGGATTCACGTCGGCCGTCACGCCGGAAATGGCCATCAGCGCGGTGGATGGGAAGGTCACGCTGCTGACGTTGGCGGTGATGCCCCAGCCGGCACGCGTATTGTCGTTGATGGTCTGGCAGGTGGTCAGCGATTTGCTGCCGGTGCAGGTGACGGGAATCACCGCCACCACATTGTCGGCCGCCAGGGTGATGCCAAAGGTCGAGCAGGCCGGCACGGTGGGCTGGCCCAGCGGCGTGCGCACGCAGGCATAGTAGGCGTTGCTGACGCTGGTGCGCGCCACGATGCTGGCCGCCAGCGCGCTGGCGACAGTCTGCTGCTTCAAGGCGGTATCGGTGCCGGTCGATGCCGTCACGCTGCTATTGGTCACGGTGCGGTTGGTGCCGTTTTCGTTCACCACCACCGAGGTGATGTTCAGCGAGGAGGTGGTTTTCGATACGCCGATGGCGACGGTGCCGTAGGAGGCGATGGCGCCGGTGGCCTGCGAGTAGCGCGGGTAGATGAAGGCGCCCACGCGCTTGGCCTGGCAACTGGTCAGCGCCGTGCTATTGCACCAGCGGACCTTGACCGGCACCGGATACCCCGTCGGCGCCGCGGCGCCGGCCGATGTCGATTTGCAGTTCGTCATCGTATCGTCGGTACAGAATTCGGCCACGCCCACCGTGTAGTAATAAGGGCCGACGCTGATGGCGCTGGCGTTGCGGTAGGTGTTGTCGGGATAGTTGTAGGTGGCGGTATTGCGCTTGCAGTCGCTGGTGTTGGATGGATCGCACCATTGCAGGTCGGGATAGCCGGTCACCAGATTGATCGCAGTATCCGAATTGCCGTATAAATCGGTGTTCAGCACATTGAAGCCGTCGCTGACCACATTGGTCCAGTTGCTGGTATTGCCGGCCGTCTGTTCCTGGTAAAACGTGCCGTCCCATTTGATGGGCGGCTGGTAGCGCAGCGCCGGATTGTAGTACTGGCGGTTGAAATCGGAACTCATGAAAGGCGGATGCCCCACCGTGCAGGCCGTGGTGCCGCTGGAAAGCTGGGCGCGCGAGCGGCACAAGCTGTCGTTGACGTAGTCCGGCGTATAGGACTGCTCCATCGATCCCGAGTTATCGAACAGCAGCATCAGGTTCGGCTTGACGGTGCCGGTGCCGCTGATGTTCAGCAGCGGCACTTGCGCGATATTCGTCGGCGCGGCGCCGGCAGGGGAAGCGGCGGCGCACAGCGCGGCAAAGGCAAGGGCGGTGGAGATTTTCATGGTCGTTCCATTCATGTGTTGCTATCGCTGGCCGCTTCACGGCCCCATCATCACTACGGCCTGGTTCACCACATTGCCGCCGCGCGGACCGAAGATGCGCGAGGTGATCACGTAATGCAGCTCCGGCTTGCCCTGGTAGGCCGGCGCGTCCGAGGACAGGCTGTCGCCCACCATGGTGGCCGCCTTGACCTTGGCCTTGGCCGCCGTCACCGTGCAGCTGTTGGGCGGCACCGTGGAGTTGTAGGCGCCCGCGAAAGTGCACATGCGATGGATCACATACTCGATGCGGTTTTCCTTGGCCGGATCGTCGATGGTCACGGAGCCGTTCCAGAACGCGGGCGTGCTGACGGTGTGGATGGGATTCAGCGTCGACACATAGCCGGATGCTGCGACGTCGGCGTTCAGCTGCGACTTGGCGACGGTGCTGAGCCAGGCGAAGGCCGTGTGGATGCCCAGGTCGGCCGATTTGCTCAGCGCCGAGTCGTAAGCCAGATTGGCCGTGGTGATGGTGGTCGATGTGCTGGAGCGCAGCAGGTAGATGCTGCTGACCAGCATCACGGCCAGCATGATCAGCATGATCGGCATGGCGATGCCGCGCTGCGCGGCGCGCTTGGTGTTCATCATGGCCTCCAGCCAGCGTTGCGGATCGGGACGATGGTTTCGAAGACGCGGTAGCGATAGCATTTCCAGCTGAGCGGATCGCCGGCCAGCGCCAGCGTCACCGTGACTTCCTGCGCCGCCACCGTGGCGGGCGATTTGGTGCTGAAGATTTTCGGCGTTTCCGTGGTGGCGCTGCATTCGCCGGTGGTCGCATTGGCTTTTTCCGGCATTTTGCTGCGCGCCACCACCGCCACGCGGATGGCCGCGATGCGCTGGAAGTCGCCCGCGCTGCCGCTGATGCCATCGCCATCGGCATCCATCATGTCGTTGCTCCAGACACCGACCTGCATGCCGTTGGTGGGAGTAAACAGGTCGCCAACCCGCGTATCGAGTCCGTACTGTGCCTTGATCGCCACCACATGGTCGATCACGGCGCTGGGCGCGGCGGACGTTCCGGCCAGGTCGGTGGCGCGCAACAGCAGCATGCCGTTCTGCACCGACCAGGTGTGAAAGGAGAGCCGCGCCGCCTGGCCCAGGTTGAAGACGCGCGCCTGGCCAGCCTTGTATGTGGTGGGCAGGCCGGCACCGCCGTTGAAGCGGTTGCCGCCGCCCGCGGTAAAGGTGAAGGTCGAGGCGGCGGGCGCCGCCGAAAGCTGGGCGATGGCGCACTGGCCGCCCGCCGGTTCCGGCGTCACCACGATCACGTCGTTCTGATTGAAGCCGAAAGGCGCGGTGTCGGAAACGCCCATGGTATTGCCGGCGTTGTAGTCCTGGCGCAGCTTGACCGAACCGACACCGCTCATCGAACTGCCCGAGTACAGCGTGATCTGGTCCGAGTTCAGGCCATTGCTTTGGATGACGACGGGCGCCAGCGGCGTGATCGGCACGCCGTTGCGCGCACTCTGCGCCAAGACAAAGCCGCTGGCGTCGCTCAGGCGCGTATCGCAGCCGGCGATCAGGGCGTCGTTCAAGCCCCAACCGGCTTGCGAGGCGTCGTTATTGATGGAGAACAGGGCCAACATGCCGTTCTGCATGGTGTCCGAACCGCCGACGGCGGCGGACTTGTTCTGCTCTCCCTGGATGAAGAGCCGGGTGGCGAACATCACGGCCAGCATGCCGATCACCACGCTGACCATCAGCTCGATCATGGAGAAGCCGCCGACGCGGCGCAATGTGGTGGGCGGGCGCATATCAGTTCGTCACATAGGAGGTGATGCGGTGTTCGTTTTCCACGCCGCCGGCCTTGCGCGTCCAGGCAATGCGCAGGTCGACGCGGGTGCGGCGCAGTTCCGGCGTCACCGCCACCGTCACCTTGGCGTTGGGGATGGCGGTGGTGGTTTCGCTCAGCCAGGGTTTCAGCTCGTCCTTGGGCTGGCCGCCGTCGGCCAGCGCGTAGTTGCCGAGATTGGCCTGGTCGTTGCTCATGGTGCCGAGCAGTTTGTCGGCGGCCATGGTGGCCTCGGCGCGCATGCCCGCGTCGGACAGGGCGGAATACGAGCGCGCCTGCAGGCCGACCGCGCCCAAGAGGCCGATCGCCAGGATCACGACCGAAACCAGCACTTCAAGCAGGGCCACGCCTTGCTGGCGGCGCGTTGGGTGGATTGGCGTTTTCATGGCGGACAGGCGCGCGAGTCGTGCGCGTTCACATTGGGATCGCATTTGCCGGGCATCCCGGCCAGCGAAATGGCGAGGGCCGAGGTGGGAATCACGCTGGCGTATTTGCTGGATGGGGTCAGGCGCAGCTGGGTCACGCGGTCGTCCACCGCCGTATCGACCCAGCCCAGGGGCGTGTAATAGATCGAGGTCGCGCCTTCCGGCTGCAGGGTGGGCGCCAGCACATCGTTGTCGGGCAGCGTCTCGGCACTGCGCAGCACGGACTTGAAGCCGTTCGCGCCTTTCGGATCGTTGGCGGCGGGCGCAGCCACGGTGGACCACACGCCGCTGTTCGGGTTGCAGGGCGTGCCCGGCACCGGATAACACACGTCCACCTGCCAATCGAGCTGGCCGTTGGCCGCGTTGGGACTGAACACGATGCGGCTCTCGGCATTGCGCGAAATGGCTTCGCGGCGCGCCAGCGACAGGCCGTCCAGATAGAACTCGGAAGATGCGGCGGCCTTGTTGGTCATCATCCACTCGCTCATGCTGGGAATGCCGACCGCCAGCAGGAACAGCACGATGCCCACCACCACCATGGTTTCGATGATGGTGAAGCCGCCCTGGGCGCGACGCGGCGGCCAAGGCCTGGACTTTAATTGGAACATTTGCCGCCCTTCTTGTCGACCCAGCAGCTGGCATTGGTGCCCCAGTCCGGCGTGGCGGTGGTGGCGTGGGTGCCGTTCTGGTCGACGGTATAGACGAAACCATTCATCTTGTTGCGGCCCGTGGCGGTCACGGTATAGGCCGACGCCGTGCCGACGGTCAGGGCGTAGGTGAAGTTGTCGCTATCCTTGGGGAAGCTGGCCAGGGCATCCATGCCGGCATAGGTGCGGCGATTGGCCCAATGCTGCTCGGCGGCGGTCTGCACGCCGCCAAGGCCGGTGAACACTTCGCTCAGGCGGCCGCGCGTGATGTAGTTGGTGTAGGCTGGCACCGCCACCGACATCAGGATGGCGACGATCGCCACGGTGATCATCACTTCGATCAGGGTGAAGCCGTTTCTGCCCTTGTTCATCTTCCCCTCCTTCGCGCATGGGATGCCATTCGATGAGGCCAGTCTAGTCCCCAAAGCTGTCATTTCCCTGAGGAAATGCTGACAAACCCCTGACAGTGCAACAGAAAGGAAAAATAGGCCGGCCTAAGGCGGGAAGCGCACGCTGATCAAGACGCCCTGCCCGCCCGGCGCGCTGTCGATGGCGACGCTGGCGCCGTGGGCGGTGGCGATGTCGCGCACGATCGCCAGACCCAGGCCGCTGCCGGCCGTTTTCTCGTCCAGCCGCACGAAGCGGTTGAACACCGCCTCACGCTTGGCCGGCGGGATGCCGGGACCGCTGTCTTCCACCGCGAGCACGCCGCCCTCGCCTTCGCGGCGGCAGCTCACCGTGACACGGCCATGCGCCGGCGTGTAGCGGATGGCGTTGTCGATCAGGTTGTCGATCAGGTCGCGCAGCAGGAAGCGGTCGCCCATCACATTCGTGGCGTGCAGGTCGAAGCCCAGGTCGATGTCCTTGCGCGCGGCCTGCTCGACGAAAGGCTGGATCGATTCTTCCACCAGGCGGTCCAGGGCCAGCGCTTCGAGCCGGGTCTTTTCAAAGTGGCTCGGTTCGGCGCGCGCCAGCGCCAGCAGCTGGTTGGTCTGGCGTATCATGCGCTCGGTCGAGGACAGCATCAGGCGCAGCGACTGCGCCACGCCGGGATCGGCCGCCGGGCCGCCTTCGCGCTGGCCCAGCCATTCGAGCTGCGCCTGCAGGCCCGCCAGCGGCGTCCGCAATTGATGCGCCACATTGGCCAGGAAATGCTGCTGCGCCTGCGCGCCCTCGCTGACCCGCTCCAGCAGGCCGTTAAAGGCCGTGACCACCGGCTCCAGTTCATACGGCACATTGGTCGGCGGGATCGCTTCCAGCTCGGCGCCGCCGCGCGCATTCAGTTCGCTGCGCAGCCGGTTCAGGGGCCGCAGGCCGGTGCTGACCGAGAACCAGATCAGGCCCACGGCGCTCAGCGTCAGCAGCGCTTCCAGCAGCATCAGGGCGCGGAAGATGGCTTGCCGCGCCTGCACGCGTTCGCGCAGGGTCTTGGCAACGGCGATGGTGACGCGGCGGCCCTCCACGCTGGCCTGGTGGACGGCGATGCGCACCGGCGCGCCGCGCATATTGCCGTCCTGGGCCTGGGTCTGGGTCGTAGTCAATTCACGCTGCGGCTCGAAGGCGGTCAGCAACAGGTCCGGATCGCCGGCCAGCAAGCCGCCGCCCTGCTGGCGCACGGCGAAATAGACGGCGTCGCTGGCGCCGCTGCGCAAGGCTTTTTCCGCTTGCGGCGGCAAGTCAAGCTGCAAGGCGCCGCCCGTGAACGATAGGCGCGCCGCCAAGGCGCGCGCCGCGTCGGACAAGCCGTCATCGAAGGCGCGCTGGGCCGGCACCCAGGCTAGCGCATAGGTCAGCGCGCCGCCGGCTAGATTGATCAGCAGGATGGGCGCGATCAGCCATTTCAGCAGGCGCAGGCGGATACTAGGCATGGCCGTCCGCCGCTGCCGACGCCTCCAGCATATAACCGAAGCCGCGGATGGTGCGGATGCTGATGCCCGCGTCGGCCGTCTTCTGCCGCACGCGCGAGATATACACCTCGACCGCATTGGTCGTCACGTCCTCGCCCCAGGGCAGGATGGCGTCGATGATCTGCTGTTTGGAGACGACGCGCGCGCTGTGCAGAAATAGATACTCCAGCACCGCCCATTCGCGCACCGACAGGTCGATCACGCGCTCGCCGACGCGGGCGCGCTTGGCCTGCGTATCCAGCGTCAGGCTGCCCAGCCCCAGCACGGCCGGCTGCGGGACGTTGCGGCGCGCCAGCGCCTTCAGACGCGCCACCAGTTCCGGCGTGGCGAAAGGCTTGACCAGATAGTCGTCGGCGCCCAGCTCCAGGCCGCGCACGCGGTCCTCGATGGCGTCGCGCGCCGTCAGCAGCAGCACGGGGACGGCGCCGGCGCGCGCGCGCAGGCGGCGCAGCACTTCCAGGCCATCGAGGCCGGGCAAGCCGATATCCAGCACCACCACCTCGGCCGCGTCGGGCCGCAGCAGCGCCGCATCGGCCTCGCTGCCGCTGCGCAGCAGCTCCACCGCCATGCCGTGGCCGCGCAGCACGCGCGCCAAGCCATCGGCCAGCACGGCATCGTCTTCCACCAGCAGTACGCGCATGGCTGCCTACAATTTGTCCACGGGTGAGCGGGCGCCACCCATGATTGCATTATGCGACAGGCCGAATCGCTTTCACAGCTCCCTGTTGCCTGCACGCATCTCAAACTGTGGCGGAAAAGATGCCGCAGCCAGGCTGCTGGAGGACGGCGCCTTAAGCCGGTTCCGGCCGCCAGCACATGCCGATGGAAGCGGGCGCGGTCGGTACGAAGCCGTATTGGGCGTACAGCTCCTGCGCCTTGCCGTCGGCGATCAGGCTGACATAGCCGCTTTCCGGCACTTCGCGCCACAGCCAGGCGGCGATCTCGCGCATGATGCCCTTGCCCAGCCCGCGGCCCTGGTGCGCGCCCAGCACCGCGATGTCGACCACCTGGAAGGCGGTACCGCCGTCGCCGATCACGCGGCCCATGCCGACCACTTCATCGCCGCACAGCACCTGCACCGCGAACAGGGTATTGGGCAGGCCGCGGCTGGCCGCTGCGGCGCTCTTGGCGCTCAGGCCGGAACCGGTGCGCAGGGCGCGGTAGGTGTCGATCGAGGGCGTTTCCAGCAGATAGGTGTAGGAGCTCATGGCGGACTCGGCTTGAAGGGTCGGCCGATTATAGCTTGATGAACAATCTTCATGTTTTCTTCATCGAAATTGCAGTTTTCCATCAGAAAAATTCATCGGCCTGTCATATTTCATCTATAAAATTTCCATTAAGTAACTTTCATTACCAATAAGGAAATTCCATGATGACCGTCCTGCGGCCCGCCATCGCCCTGATGCAGCGTTTGCGCCTTTTGCCCAAATTCCTGCTGGTATCCCTGGTCTTCCTGCTGCCGTTGCTGCTGGTGTCGACCCTGCTCATGCACGAGCTGAACAAGTCGGTGGCGGCCACCGGGCTAGAGCAGCGCGGCGCGGCCTATGTGCTGCAGATGCAGGATGCGGGCCGCCTGCTGCAGCAGCGCCGCAGCGCCGAGCATCTGCGCCTGTCCGTGCGCCAGCCGGCCGATGACAAGGCGCTGCGCGATCAGATCACGGCCCGCCTGGACCAGCTCGACAGCTTCCAGCGCCAACAGGCCGGCCTGGCCGACCTGCCGGAGTGGCAGGCGGCGCGCAAGAGCTGGGCCGCGCTGCAGGACAAGCAGGCCAGCCTGGACGCCAAGGCCAGCTTTGCCCAGCACACGGCCCTGCTGGGCCAGCTGAGCAAGCTGGCGGCGCTGGTGGCCGACCGCTCCCTGCTCAGCGTCGATCCCGATGTGCAAAGCAAGACCCTGATCGCCACCTTCCTCAAGACCGTGCCCGATATGGCCGACAGCCTGTCCCTGCTTGCCGGACGCGGCGGCGCCTACATCGATACCGGCCTGTTCGAAGGCAATGAAGACCAGATGCTTAACGCCACGGCCATGATCGCGCGCCACGAGCTGGAACGCCTGCCGGCCCAGTTCACTTCCCTGCTGGCGGCCCAGCCCGCGCTAAAAGCGCCGCTGGACAGCCAGCTCGCCGCCATTCCCGCCGCGCTGGCCTTCCTCGAACGCATGAAGAACGAAGTCACCAACTCCTACAACCAGACCACGGGCAAGGAATTTAGCGCCGCCGGCCACGGCGCCGCCGATGCGCTCTACCGTCTTGGCGCGGCTGCGGCCCAGGCGCTCGATGGCCAATTGCAGGAGCGCATGGCGCGCGACGCGCTGCGCCGCAACCTGATGCTGCTGTCGGTGCTGGCCGCCCTGCTGCTGGCCGCCTATCTGTGCGCCGGCTTTTACGCTTCGTTCTCGCGCGATATCGGCATGCTCAACCGCGCCGTCCATGCCGCCGCCGATGGCGACCTGAGCGTGCGTACCGCCTCCCCGGCGCGCGACGAGATCGGCGGCCTGGCGAATGCCTTCGGCGCCATGACCGGGTCGCTGGAAACGCTGCTGCGCGAGATCCGCAGCGGCGCGGCGCGCATCGGCGCGGCGGCCGACCAGCTGGCCGGCGGCAACAGCACCCTGTCCGGCCACACGGCCAGCCAGGCCGAGGCGCTGTCGCAGACGGTGGCCTCGATGGGCGAGCTGGCCGCCGCCGTGCAGCGCAACGCCAGCCATGCCGAAGACAGCCTGGAACTGGTGCAATCGGCCGCCGCCATTGCCGGGCGCGGCGGCGAGAACGTGGCGGCCGTGGTCGACACCATGGCCTCGATCAGCGGCAGCTCGAAACGCATCGCCGACATCATCGGCGTGATCGACGGCATCGCCTTCCAGACCAATATCCTGGCGCTGAACGCCGCCGTGGAAGCGGCGCGCGCCGGCGAACAGGGACGCGGCTTCGCCGTCGTGGCTTCCGAAGTGCGCAACCTGGCCCAGCGCTCGGCCGCCGCCGCGCTGGAAATCAAGGCGCTGATCGTCGATTCGGTGAACAAGGTGGAGACCGGCAGCGGCCTGGTGAACACGGCCGGGGCCACCATGGAACAAGTGGTGCAATCAGTGCACGGCACGGCCGCCATCATCGGCCAGATCAGCGCCGCCGAAGCTGGCCAAAGCCGCGAGATCGCCCGCCTCAACCAAGCCCTGGCCCGCATCGACGATATGACGCGCCAGAATGCCGAGTTGGTGCAGGACGCGGCTGTAGGAGCGGACCGCGTGCACCAGGAAACCGAGCGCCTGAACGCCGCGTTGAGCTGTTTCCGTTTGCAAGAAGAATTGCCACAAAGCAGCACAACAAAACGCCAGGCCAAAGCCCCGAACGCCCTGCAAACCGTGGCCCCGCCTCATTTGTGGAGCGCCAACAAGCCGCGCTTGGCGTCGCGCGGCGAGCGCCGCCAGCGCCATGCCTGAGTGTGGCTTAAGTTTCAGCTAAGTTGCAGTAGGACTACGCTGACAAAGCGCCATGTTGACAGCCTACACAGAGGCGGAAAACCGTCTTATGTTCGTCAGGCACACAAGAAATTAAAGTAACACCAACGCGATCGGCCAAGTGGAAGCGAGAACAGAAGCCCACCCGGTGACGGCAACCGGCGCCGATTGCGACTTGTGTACTTTAAGCTTGTGAGGAATAAAATGAACAACACTCAACTTGGCGCTTCCGTAAAAACCCCGACCTCCCGTCCCCTCCCTATGGGCGAACGCGAGTTCAAAGTTGCGTCCCGGCCTGTTGTCAGCTATAGCGGCGCCCAGCAAAACGAACTGCTGGCGGCCCTGCCTCGTGAAGTTCTGGAAGCCCTGTTTGAGCACCTGGAACTGGTACAGCTGCCGTTTGGCAAGGAATTGTTCGAGTATGGCAGCAAACTGGAAAACGTGTATTTTCCAACGACGGCAATCGTGTCGCTGCTGTACGTGATGGAAGACGGCGCGACCACGGAGATTGCCGTGGTCGGCCATGAAGGCGTGGTGGGCGTGTCGATGTTCGAAGGCGAACGCGCCATGTGCGGCGGCGTGGTGCAAAGCGCCGGCTATGGCTACCGCCTGAAAGCCCAGCACCTGCGCGAAGCGTTCAACCAGGGCGGCGCCCTGCCCCAGCTGCTGATGCGCTACAACACCGCCCTGTTCGCCCAGATGGCGCAGAACGCCGTCGGCGGCCGCCATAGCTCGATCGAGCAGAAGCTATGCCGCTGGTTGCTCGACCGCCTGGACCGCTCGGCCAGCAATGAGCTCAAAGTGACCCAGGAAATGATTTCCATCATGCTCGGCGTGCGCCGCGAAAGCATCACGGCCGCCGCCGGCAAGCTGCAAGAGGAAGGCATGATCACCTACCGCCGCGGCAATATCACTGTACTTGATCGTGCGGGTCTGGAGCGCTATGCGGGTGAGTGCTATAAGGTGGCGAAGACGGAGTATGATCGTCTGCTCGTCGATGTAGCCCGCTGCTGATGCCACCCAGCTTGGCGGCCGCCAAGGCCGCCGCCGCCGGAGACTGGCTTGCAGTCTCCGTCTTGGGGCGCAGCGGAATATGCACCTCGATGCACGTACCCTTATCGCCCCGTCCACGCCGGATATTCAAAGTCCCCCCCAGCAGCAAAGCCCGCTCGCGCATGCCGAGCAAGCCATGCGACATCGGTTTCACCAGGGTGTTGGAGGCGATCCCCACGCCATCGTCGATGATGCGCAAGACCAGCATGCCTTCGCCATTGCGTTTGAGCGTCACCGACACCGTCTCGGCGCGCGCGTATTTGCGGATATTGGTCAGCGATTCCTGCACGATGCGGAACAGCGCGATCGACAGGCTGGTCTCGCCGGCCTTGGCGATGCCGTCGATTTCGGGGCCGATTTCGGTATCGCAGGGAATGCCGGCCAGGCGCGCGAATTCCTCGCAATAGCTGTCGATGGCGGCGCACAGGCCCAGGTTGTCGAGCAGGCTGGGGCGCAGGTTTTCAATGATGCGGCGCTTCAATTCCACCGTTTCGAGCAGGGTGGCGCGCGCGCGCTTGAGCTTGGAAGCCAGTTCGGGATCGGTCTTTTGCAATTGCATGGTGACGGCCGTGATGTCCATGCTGATCGAGGTCAGGTTGGCGCCCATCTCGTCATGCAGCTCGCGCGACAGGCGCACCTTCTCTTCCTCACTGATGCTGATCAGGTGGCGCGACAGCACGGACAACTGCTCGGTACGTTGGGCCACCATCGATTCCAGGTTTTCGTTCGACGCTTGCAGCGCATGCTCGACCGCCGCGCGGTGGCCGAAGCTGCGCCGCACCAGCTGGTAGAACATGATCAACACCACGATGGCGACGGCATTGATGCCGGTGCCCAGCAGCACGGCTTTCTCGTATTCCTGGTAAAAGCTGGCGCTGCGCTGCGCCATCGTCTCGTTCTGTTCCTGCACCATGATGACCACCTGCAGGCGGATCTCGTCCATGCTGCTGCGGCTGTCGCTGACGCGGGCGATATTGACGATCTCGTTAAGGCCGCCATGGCGGTAGACGTCCAGGCCCTGGCTCAGGATGCCGAGCTTGCGGCGCACCAGATTCTTGAGCTGGGCCAGGTTTTTGAGCTGGTTGGGATTGTCCTGGAGCAGTTGCTCCAGTTCGCGGAATTCGGTTTCGCTATCTTTAAGGGCGCCGCGCATCGGACCCAGATAGTTTTCATTACCGGAGATGAAGTAGGCGCGCGTGCTGCTTTCCGCGTCGAGCACCAGCACGTTCAGGTATTGCAGCCGCTCGGCCACGCGCGAACTCTGCGCCAGCTGGGCATTGGCGCCCTTCAGCGAACGCAGATTCTGAAACAGGCTGAGGCCGTTGACGATCAGGATCAGTGCGCAGGTGATGCACAGAACCGTCTTGTACAGCGGTAGTCGGTGTTTGGGCGCCGATTGATCGGTGAAATACATCCTGACAAGCATCCTTCGCTAGGTTTGCATCGGCGGAAAGCCGGGCTGTCCATTATAGACTGGCCCCCAAAATACTTCCCGCCGGAAATCCTACCGTGCGCACCCCTTGCACTCAGGAACTATTTTTCAATCCAGCAGATTATTCTTCATGGCGTAGTAGGTCAGGTCGCTATTCGATTGCAAGCCCATTTTTTCCATGATGCGGGTGCGGTAAGTGCTGACCGTCTTGATGCTCAGCGAGAGCGCCACGCCGATATCGGACACGGTGGCGCCGCGCGCCAGACGCAGGAAGACCTGGAATTCGCGGTCCGACAGCTCGGTATGCAGGGCCGTATTCGGATCGCGGTCGAAGCTTTGCGCCAGCAGCTCGCCCACTTGCGAGCTGACGTAACGGCGGCCCTGGTGCACGGTGCGCACGGCGGTGATCAGTTCCTCGGCCTCGCATTCCTTGTTCAGGTAGCCATTGGCGCCCATCTTGAACAGGTTCAGCGCGTATTGCTGCGCCGGATAGCCCGACAGGATCAGCACCGGCAGATCGGGCTGGCCCTGGCGGATGGTGCGCAGGGTATCGATGCCGCTCTGGTCGGGCATGGCGATATCCAGCAGCAGTACATCGCAAATCTCGCGGCGGGCGATGTCGAGCGCTTCGCGCCCCGTGCTGCCTTCCGCGACCACATTGAACTCGTCCGAGGACGAGAAAATCTGCTTGAAGCCCGCTCTTACTATCTGATGATCGTCACAAATGGCAACGCGTATCATTGTTTTCCCTCGTCTTGTACTTGCATGGGAAAGAAGCCCTGGAGCGAACGCCGCTCCGGATCAGCGTCTGCACTTTCACTAACAAAACTACAATATTGATATTGTATCACTAAAAAACCAAGCCACGCCGGACGAAAAAAAGGCGCTATGTGCGCGCCTTTGTGCCCCTCGCCCCTGCCTTACTTCAGCAAATCCAGGATCGCCAGCAGTTCGCTGCGTATCATGTCGCGGTCCAGCGGTGGCGGCGCGGGCGGCTGCGCACCGGCATCGGGGCCGGGACCGGGACCGGGACCGGAACCTTCATCATACTCTTCCTGCGCGGGATCGTATGCCCGGGTGTCGAGTTTATTGCGGGCGCCGCTGATTGTGAAGCCCTGCTCATACAATAATTCGCGGATGCGCCGGATCAGCAGCACCTCATGGTGCTGGTAATAGCGGCGGTTGCCGCGCCGCTTGACCGGCTTGAGCTGGGTGAATTCCTGTTCCCAGTAGCGCAGCACATGCGGCTTCACGCCGCACAGCTCGCTCACCTCGCCGATGGTGAAGTAGCGCTTGGCGGGAATCGGCGGCAGCACCACCAGTTCCGACTTGCCGAGGCGATCGTTCATGCGGCGTCCTTAATCAGGCGGCCCGCGCCAGCGCGGCGCTGTCTTCCACCATGCTCTTCAGCTTTTGGCTGGCATGGAAGGTGACGACGCGGCGCGCCGTGATAGGGATCTCTTCCCCGGTTTTCGGATTGCGGCCCGGACGCTGCGGCTTGTCGCGCAGCTGGAAATTGCCGAAACCGGACAGTTTCACCGCTTCGCCGCGCTCGAGCGCATTGCGGATCTCGTCGAAGAAGGTTTCGACCATATCCTTGGCCTCGCGCTTGTTCAGGCCGACCTGCTCGAACAGCAGTTCGGCCAGCTCCGCCTTGGTCAGCGTCGGCAAATCTCTTTCAGCTTCCTGGCGTACCTTGGCTACCTGCATCGCGCGGTGCAGGTCGGCATCCAATGCGGATTGGAGTACGGCGGAATCAACGTCGTTGTTATTAATTTTCCTGCCCTGCCTTCTCAAAGAACATGAGTCCGGCATAGCCGGACTCCCTGGTGTTAACTGAATAAAAACCCTTGTTACTGCAAGGAAGCGCGAAACCGCTTAGGCGCGCAGTTTGGCGCCGTGTTTTTGCACGGCAGCCTCGGCCAGCGCGGCCATCAGGGCATCGACCACTTCGTCCTGCAGGGTGTTTTGAGTATCTTGCAAGCTAAAGCGGAAAGCAAGCGATTTTTCGTCCGCTTCCAGCCCTTTGCCGCGATATTCATCAAACAAAACAATGGCTTGCACGATGCGGCCTGCCGCGTGCGCCTGCGCCGCGCCATGGAAAGCGTCGAGCAGATCCTGGGCCGCCACATCCTGCTTGACCAGCACGGCGAGGTCGCGGCTGGCGCCCGGGAACTTCGAAATCTCGGCGTATTGTGGCACAGCACGTTGCTGCAGTGCAACTGCATCGACTTCGAACAGCACCGGCGCTTTCGGCAGATCGTATTTCTGCAGCCAGCGCGGATGCAGCTCGCCGAGGAAACCGATGACCTTGCCGTCCAGCTCGACCGACGCGGCGCGGCCCGGGTGCAGGGCCGGATGGGCCAGCTTGGCGAAACGCAGGGTGGCCGGTGCGAACAGGGCTTCCAGGTCGGCCTTGACGTCGAAGTAATCGATGTCGCGGGTGGTCTGGCCCCACTGCTCGTCCTCGCAAGGACCGTAGGCCATGGCGGCCACGCGCTGCGGCTGGTGGTAGCCGGCCACGGTCAGCGGGCCGTCGGCCACGGACGCGTCGCGCTGGTAGATCGCGCCCACTTCGAACAGGCGCACGCGGCTGGCCTTGCGGTTCAGGTTGTAGCGCACATTGGCGACCAGGCTGCCGATCAGCGAAGTACGCATCACGCTGAGCTGGCTGGCGATCGGGTTCTGCAGCTTGATCGGATTGTCGTTGCCGCTGAAATCCAGTTCCCAGTCCGCTTCGACGAAGCTCATATTCACCACTTCCTGGTAGCCCAGGCCGGCCAGTTGGTGGCGCACGGCGAAGATGGAACGGGTGTCTTCCGGCGCGATCAGCATTTCGCTGGCGGCCACCGGCGGCAGCGTCGGGATGTTCTCGAAGCCGTAGACGCGCGCCACTTCCTCGATCAAGTCTTCCTCGATCTCGATGTCGAAGCGGTAGCTCGGCGCGGTCACCGAGAACACGCCGTCGGCCAGCGTGAACTCCAGGTTCAGGCGCTGGAAGATATCGGCCACCACTTCGTCCGTCAGCGGCACGCCGATCACCTTTTGTGCGCGCGCGGTGCGCATGCTCACGGGCGCGCGCTGCGGCATATTCACTTTCTGGTCATCGATCGGGCCGACCTTGGTCTGCGACGTGCCGCAGATTTCCACGATCAACGAAGTGATGCGCTCGATATGCTCGGCGATGGTTTCGGCATCCACGCCGCGCTCGAAACGGTGGGCGGCATCGGTGCTGAAGTTGTATTTGCGGGCGCGGCCCTGGATGGCGTTGGGCCACCAGAACGCGGCTTCCAGATAGATGTTCTCGGTCTCCAGCGAGACGGCGGTGGCGTCACCGCCCATGATGCCGGCCAGCGATTCGAGTTCCTTCTCGTCGGCGATCACGCCCACCCACTCGTCGACTTCGATGGTGTTGCCGTTCAGGAGTTTCAGGCTCTCGCCCCTCTTACCCCAGCGCACATCGAGGCTGCCGTGGATCTTGTCCATATCGAAGACGTGGGATGGACGGCCCACTTCCAGCATCACGTAGTTCGAGATGTCGACCAGGGCCGACACCGGACGCTGGCCGCTGCGCTCCAGGCGCTGCTTCATCCACTCCGGCGTGCTGGCCTTGGCGTTCAGGCCGCGGATCACGCGGCCGGCGAAACGGCCGCACAGCTCGGGAGCGCTGATCTTCACCGGCAGCTTTTCTTCCATATTCACGGCCACCGGACGGTATTGTGCCAGCGCCAGCGGCGAGCCGGTCAGGGCCGCCACTTCGCGCGCCACGCCCAGCACGGAGAGGCAGTCCGCCTTGTTCGGGGTCAGCTTGACGGTGAACTTCAGATCGTTCAGGGCGAAGTAGTCGCGGAAGTTCTGGCCCACCGGCGCGTCGTCCGGCAGCTCCAGCAGGCCGCCATGGTCTTCCGACAACTTCAGTTCGCGCGCGGAGCACAGCATGCCCTGCGACTCGACGCCGCGCAGCTGGCCCACCTTGATTTCAAACGGCTTGCCGTCGGCGCCAGGCGGCAGCACGGCGCCGGCCATAGCGCACACCACTTTCAGGCCAGGACGCACGTTCGGCGCGCCGCAGACGATGTTGAGCAAAGTGCCGGTGCCCACGTCCACCTGGCAGACGTTCAGGCGGTCGGCGTTCGGGTGCTTGGCCATTTCGCGCACATGGCCTACCACCACGTTGGAAAATGGCGGCGCCACGGGTTCCACTTCTTCCACTTCGAGACCGGACATGGTCAGCAGGTGCGCCAGTTCATCCGAAGTCATCTTCGGATCGACCATGGTACGGAGCCAGTTTTCGGAGAATTGCATAATCAGCCTTCGTATTCTTTTAGTTTCGGTTCACAACGCCGGGTCGGCGGCGCTCAGTTGAACTGCTTCAGGAAGCGCAGGTCGCCTTCGTAGAACAGGCGCAGATCGTTGACGCCATAGCGCAGCATCGTCAGGCGCTCAAGGCCGGAGCCGAACGCGAAGCCGATGTATTTTTCCGGATCGAGGCCGAAGTTGCGCACCACGTTCGGGTGCACCTGGCCGGAGCCCGACACTTCCAGCCAGCGCCCTTTGAGCGGGCCGCTGCCGAAGGCGATGTCGATCTCGGCCGACGGTTCAGTGAACGGGAAGTAGGAAGGACGGAAGCGCACCTGCAGATCGTCGGTTTCGAAGAAGGCTTTGACGAAGTTCAGGTAGACGCCTTTCAGGTCGGCGAAGCTGATGTTCTCGGCGATCCACAGGCCTTCGACCTGGTGGAACATGGGCGAGTGGGTGGCATCGCTGTCGACGCGGTAGGTGCGGCCCGGCGCGATCACCTTGATCGGTGGCTGATGGCTGCGCGCATAGCGCACCTGCATCGGGCTGGTGTGGGTACGCAGCAGCAGCGGCTTGCCGGTGCTGTCGTTGCCTTCGACGTAGAAGGTGTCCTGCATGGAACGGGCCGGATGGTTTTCCGGGCTGTTCAAGGCGGTGAAATTAGTCCAGTCGGTTTCGATCTCGGGGCCGGCTGCCACATCGAAGCCGATCGAGCGGAAGATCGCTTCCACGCGCTCCCAGGTGCGCATCACGGGATGGATGCCGCCCGGCGCGCAGCCGCGGCCCGGCAGGGTCACGTCGATCGCTTCGGCATTCAGGCGCAGCTGCAACTGGGCTTCGGCCAGGGCATCACGGCGCGCGGTCAGCGCGGCTTCGATCTGCACCTTGGCGGCATTGATCAGGGCGCCCTGTGCCTTCTTGGCGTCCGGGTCGAGTTTGCCCAGACCCTTCATCATTTCAGTGATCTGGCCGGTCTTGCCCAGATATTTGGCTTTGGCGTTTTCCAGGGCGGCAGCGTCTGCGGCGGCGATAAAGTCAGCCTGGGCCGCGACGACGAGTTGTTCGAGGGAGTTCATCCGACTGTTTTTCCTGTGGTGGAAATTAAAAACGGGGCATAGGTTCGCACCATGCCCCGCTTCTTTTTATGAGTGCCGCCCGGAAGCGGCGCTCATCACTGGCAATTAAGCAGCGATCTTGGCTTTGACGACGTTGACAATCGCAGCAAACGCTGGCTTGTCCATCACAGCCATATCGGCCAGGACTTTACGGTCCAGTTCAATCGCGGCTTTTTTCAGGCCGTTCATGAATACGCTGTAGGTCAGACCGTGTTCGCGGGAAGCCGCGTTGATACGGGTGATCCACAGGGCGCGGAAGACGCGCTTCTTGTTACGGCGGTCGCGGTATGCGTACTGGCCAGCGCGCATAACTGCTTGCTTGGCAATACGGTAAACCTTGCTGCGACGACCACGGTAACCCTTGGCCAGATTCAGTACTTTCTTATGACGGGCACGCGCAGTAACCCCACGTTTTACTCGAGGCATAGTAGCTCCTTAAATGAGTGTGAGATTAAGCGGTAGGCATCATGCGGTAGACGCTCGTGACGTCGGACGCATTGATGTTACGGGTACCACGCAGTTGACGCTTGTTTTTGGTGGTTTTCTTGGTCAGGATGTGGCGTTTGAAAGCCATGCCCGATTTCACAGTACCACCTGGACGCACGCGAAAACGCTTCTTCGCGGAGCTCTTGGTCTTCATTTTTGGCATAACACATCTAGCTTTTCAGCTAGCTCCAAATTTAACAGGATTGCAGGTGGCAGCCCTACGCCGCACTTAGATGCCTGCTTTCACTTGTTGATGCAGCGGCAGCGGGGCCACTACATTTTGCGGCGCTTGCACGCCGCAAATTCACGCAAAACGGTTCCCCGGCGAAAGATTCGCCCGGGAACCGTCTATTGTATCTTACTTTTTCTTTTTTGGCGCCAGAACCATAATCATCTGGCGGCCTTCCATTTTCGGGAACTGCTCTACCTGGCCATGCGGCTCCAGGTCGCCCTTCAGACGCTCGAGCATGCGCATGCCGATGTCCTGGTGCGCCATTTCGCGGCCGCGGAAACGCAGCGTAATCTTGGTCTTGTCCCCGTCTTCCAGGAACTTGATCAGATTGCGCAGCTTGATGTTGTAATCGCCGTCATCGGTGCCGGGACGGAATTTGACTTCCTTCACCGAGATGACTTTCTGCTTCAATTTCGCTTCGTGGGCTTTTTTCTGCTCCGAATACTTGAACTTGCCGTAGTCCATCAGACGGCAGACCGGTGGAGTCGCGTTCGGCGCGATTTCCACCAGGTCCACGTTCGCTTCTTCCGCCAGACGGAAGGCTTCGGCCAGGCTCACGATACCGAGCGGTTCGTTTTCCACACCGCTCAGACGCATTTCGGGTGCGGTAATTTCGCCATTGATGCGATGCGACTTGTCAGTAGCTATTGTAGTTTCCTTTAAAAATCTGATAAACGGCCGGTATGCGGGTTTCCCCGTCAGGCTTTGGCAGCGACATCCTGCTGGAGTCGCTCCACCAGGGCATCGATGGACATCACGCCCAAATCGACATTGCCCCGTGCGCGCACGGCCACAGTATTGGCATCCCGCTCTTTGTCGCCGATCACCAGAATGTACGGCAGTTTTTGGACGGAATGTTCGCGTATTTTATACGTAATCTTCTCGTTCCGCAAATCAGCCTGCACGCGGAAGCCCAGTTTACGCAGCTTTGCGGCCAGTTCCGTTGCATATTCGGCTTGCGCGTCGGAGATGTTCAGGATCGACACCTGGACCGGCGCCAACCACATCGGCATGGCCCCGGCATAGTTCTCGATCAGGATGCCGATGAAGCGCTCCAGCGAACCGACGATCGCGCGGTGAAGCATGACCGGGGTCTTGCGGGTATTGTCGACGTCGACATATTCCGCGCCCAGACGCTCAGGCATGAAGAAGTCCACCTGCATGGTGCCGACCTGCCATGGGCGGCCCAGACTGTCCTTCAGGTGGTACTCGATTTTCGGGCCGTAGAAGGCGCCCTCGCCCGGCAGCTCGGTCCATTCCACGCCGCAGGCGCGCAGAGCGGAGCGCAACGCTTCCTCGGCCGCATCCCACACCTCGTCGGTACCAATGCGGTTGTCCGGACGCAGGGCCAGCTTGACGTCGATATTGCTGAAGCCGAATTCCTTGTACACCTCCATGGCCTGGCCGTGGAAGGCCGTCACTTCAGCCTCGATCTGCGCTTCCGTACAGAAGATGTGGCCATCGTCCTGGGTGAAGCCGCGCACGCGCATCACGCCATGCAGCGCGCCCGAAGGCTCGTTGCGGTGGCACTGGCCGAACTCGCCGAAGCGCAGCGGCAGGTCGCGGTAGGAATGCAGGCCGGCGTTGTAGATCTGGATGTGGCCAGGGCAGTTCATCGGCTTCAGCGCGTAGGTGCGGCTTTCCGAATCCGTGGTGAACATGTTTTCGCGGTAGTTGCCCCAGTGGCCCGTTTTCTCCCACAGCGTGTGGTCGAGGATCTGCGGCGCCTTCACTTCCTGATAGCCGTTGACGCGGTATTTTTCGCGCATATGCTGCTCCACCTGCTGCCAGATGGCCCAGCCTTTCGGGTGCCAGAAGATCAGGCCTGGCGCCTCGTCCTGGAAGTGGAACAGGTCGAGCTGCTTACCCAGCTTGCGGTGGTCGCGCTTCTCGGCCTCTTCCAGCATGTGCAGGTACTGCTCCTGGTCTTCCTTCTTGGCCCAAGCGGTGCCGTACACGCGCTGCAGCATTTCATTCTTGGAGTCGCCACGCCAGTAAGCGCCGGCCAGCTTCATCAGCTTGAACACTTTCAGCTTGCCGGTCGACGGCACGTGCGGGCCGCGGCACAAGTCGGTGAAGCTGCCTTCGGTATAGAGCGACACATCCTCGTTGGACGGGATGGAGGCGATGATCTCGGCCTTGTAATGCTCGTTGATGGATTTGAAGTAGGCCACGGCTTCGTCGCGCGGCAGCACTTTGCGCGTTACCTGCTCGTCCTTCTTGGCCAGTTCCTGCATCTTCTTCTCGATCGCAGCCAGATCCTCAGGCGTAAAGGGACGCTTGTAGGAGAAGTCATAGTAGAAGCCGTTTTCGATGACCGGGCCGATGGTCACTTGCGCATCCGGATACAGCTCTTTCACGGCATAGGCCAGCAAGTGGGCGGTCGAGTGGCGGATCACATCCAGGCCATCGGCGTCCTTGTCGGTGATGATGGCGATGTCCGAGTCCTTCTCGATCAGGAAGGAGGTATCGACCACCTTGCCATCGACTTTACCGGCCAGCGCGGCCTTGGCCAGGCTGGTGCTGATATTGGAGGCCACCTGGGCCACCGTGACTGGCGCATCGAACTGGCGCACGGAACCATCGGGAAGTCGGACTGATACCATCATGATCTCCAATCGGCACAAGGGCCGGTTAAAAGTAGTACTAAAAATGAAATGCGGGAATTGCGGACGAAAAAAAACGCGGACTAGCCGCGTTTTTCTTCAGATTGACTAAGCAAAAGAAAGCCGGTCGACTAGCGTCACTCACATACCTTGGTGGTAGTTCGCGGTGTCATAACCGGTTTGCCTTTCTCGCTCTTACAGTGTCTGGTGGGCGGTGCAGAATTCGAATCTGCGACCCCTTGGATGTCGACCAAGTATTCTAACCAGCTGAACTAACCGCCCGTTGTCTTTGAATTGCTATCTTACTACATGTTCTGGTGGGCGGTGCAGAATTCGAATCTGCGACCCCTTGGATGTCGACCAAGTATTCTAACCAGCTGAACTAACCGCCCGAGGACTCGCATTATAGGGAGTGCTGCCAGCAATTACAAGTGTTTTCCCAAGAAAACATTGCATGTAGCGCTATGCTATATTCAGCGCACACAACGGAGCACTATGCAAACCAAGACCACACCTACTACAGAGCACCTGCACGCCCACCGCGACGGCGATGCGAAACACGCCCACTTCAGCGAGAAGCGCAGCCAGAGCGCGCTCGCCATCGCCCTTTTCATGACGCTGGGTTTCGCGGTGATCGAAGTGCTGGCCGGCTTCGCATCCAACTCGCTGGCGCTGATCTCCGACGCCGGCCATATGGTGACGGACGCCGCCTCGCTCGGCTTGGCCTTGCTGGCGCAGTTGATCGCCAAGCGCCGCCCTTCTTCCAGCTACTCCTTCGGCTTCGGCCGCGCCGAAGCGCTGGCCGCCTTCGTCAACGGCCTGGCCATGCTGGCCGTGGTGGGCTGGATCGTATTCGAAGCCATACAGCGCTTCTCGCAGCCGCAGCCGGTACAAGGCGGCATGGTGCTGGTGGTGGCCGCCATCGGCCTGGCGATCAACCTGGTGGTCGCCTTTGTGCTGTCGAAGGACAGCGACAATATGAACACCCGCGCCGCCCTGGTACACGTGATGGGCGATATGCTCGGCTCCGTGGCGGCGTTGATTGCGGGCGGCGTCATCATGTATACGGGCTGGATGCAGATCGACCCGCTGCTCTCGATCCTGGTTTCGCTGCTGATCCTGAAATCGACCATCGGCGTGCTGCGCGAATCAGGACACCATCTGATGGAAGGCGTGCCATCCCATATCGACTATCCGCAGCTGGGCCGCGACCTGGAAGCCGTGCCAGGCGTGCTGGCCGTGCACGACCTGCATGTGTGGGATATGTCGCCCGGCCACCCTGCCCTGATCGGTCACATCGAAATCGCCGATCTGCAGCAATGGCCGCAAATCCTGGCCGCCATCAAGACCATGCTGCTGGCCAACCACGATATCGACCACGTCACGCTGCAGGCTGAAATCAGCGGCACTTGCGAGCACTGAACCATGCACCGCTATACCTTAGATGCAATGCTGCGCGCCTTTAGCGCGGACCGCCCAGGCAAGGACGCCTATGTGATGCTGCCGGATTTTCTACGCGGCCCGCCGCAGGAAATCGAAAGCCTGGTGGATGCGATCCTATCCAACGGCTACGACGGCGGCACCATCCTGGATGCGGCGCTGTCGCACCTGACGGAAGCAGCGCTTGATCGCCTGGTGCACAAGTACGTGGCGACGCTGGATGGCGACAATCTCGATGAAAACATCGAAACGCTGATCGCCTACGCCAGCCTGCAAAAGCCGGCCGCGCTGCATCCCTTCCTGGAACGGCTCTTTGAAGTACAGCCCAATCAAGGCAGTTACTACGCAAGCTGGCCCTGGCGCGAGGCGCCCGCATCCGCCATTGCCCATCTTGCAGACCAAGCCGGCGCAGGCGCGGACACTGAGGCGCGCATGCAGGCCTTCGAATGCCTGCTCGAAACGCGGCAGTCCGCAGCATTGGATCTCTGCGCATCGCTGGCGAAAAGCATCCCGGCCAGGCATCCAATGGCCCTCTATCTGGAGAGCATTGGCTTCTCCGAAAGCGGGCATGCGCTCTATGCTGACGAACCCTTGCACCTGATATTCCCACGCAAGCATTTCACGCCACCAAGCCAGAGCTGGAACCTGCCGCGCATTCATCCCACCTGGCAGCTCGAAACGGGAGGCAGCGCGTACCGCTTTGGCGGCACGGGTTCAGGCCAATGCGGGCTTTGCGGCGGTGCGCTGCACCACTTGGTGGCGCTACCGGAGAACCGCATAGGTTTGTCCGAGCGGCCGCAATTGGCGTCGCTTGAAACCTGCCTTTCCTGCCTGGGCATGGAACAGCCGGTGCTGCATTACCGGCATGAAGAGTCCGGGCAAATCACATCGCTCGACAAGGGCGAGGTCACGCCCGAGTTTATCGCCACGCCGCTCAAGCAATGCGAAGTCAGGCTGGCGCCGACTCCCGCCCGTTGGCGCTGGCAGGACTGGGCGCTGTCGAACGGCCGCGAGAACCTGCACCGCATCGGCGGCTTCCCGTCGTGGGTGCAAAGCGCGAACCATCCATCATGTCCATGCTGCGGCGAAAAGATGAAGTTCATGCTGCAGCTCGATTCCGAACTGCCGGACGAAAACGGCGAAGAATGGCTGTGGGGCAGCGGCGGCATCTGCTACGGCTTTAGCTGCGCGCCTTGCCGCACGACCGCCTATATGTGGCAATGCACATGATGCAGTGCTTTGCCAGGACAGAGCGCGCCAGCTGATTCGCTGGCCGCACCTGATCCCAACCAGCACTTTAGGCGCGGCGCGCTTCCAGCACGCCGCTGACTTCACTGATCGCGGCGAGCGCCTTGTTCAGTTGCGCGGTGGAGCCGATTTCGGCGGTGAAGGTCATGCGCGCCTGGCCTTTGGCGCTTTGCGTGTTCACGCCGATCACATTGATCTTCTCGCGCGAGAAGACCTCGGAGATGTCGCGCAGCAGGCCTTGGCGGTCGCCCGACAAAACGAAGAGATCGACCGGGAAGACGGTATCGGAGCGGGTATTGCCCCACTCGGTCACGATCACGCGCTCCGGCGCCTTGCTGCGCATCTCGGCGAAATTCTTGCAGGTGATGCGGTGGATCGACACCCCCTTGCCGCGCGTGACAAAGCCGACAATAGGATCGGGCGGCGCCGGCTTGCAGCACTTGGCCAGCTGCGTCATCAAGCCGTCGGTGCCGACCACCAGCACGCCCGATTTGGCGCCCTGCTCCACGCTCGAAGCGCGGCTCTTGTTGAGGATGACGGCATCCTCGGGTTCGGCCACCTCGCCCGTGTCGTGCAAGGCCTGCTCCACATGGCGCAGGCTGAATTCATCCTTGCCGCAGGCGAGGAAAAGGTCGTCCACCTTGGAGAAGCCCAGCTTCTGCGCCAGCGCTTCCAGATTGACGGCGGTCTTGCCTTCGCGCTGCAGCGATTTCTCCACCAGGCTGCGGCCATGCGACAGGGTTTCCTGCATATCGATGGCATGGAACCAGGCGCGCACCTTGGAGCGCGTGCGGTTGCTGACGGTGTAGCCGGGACTGAGCCAGTCGCGCGATGGCCCGGCCGTGCCGGGCGCGCCTTTGGCGGTGATGATTTCGCAGGTCTGCCCGCTCTTCAAGGCCGTGTTCAGCGGCACCATCGCGCCGTCGACGCGCGCGCCGCGGCAACGGTGGCCCACATCGCTGTGCAGGTGGTAGGCAAAGTCGATCGGCGTGGCGCCGACCGGCAGTTCCAGCACGCGCGCCTGCGGCGTCAGCACGAAGATGCGGTCGTCCAGCGCCGCGGCCTTGAGCTTCTCCACCCATTCGCGCTGTAATTGCTCTTCGCCGACGACGGCGTCGGCCACCTCGGTTTTCCAGGCCAGCAGCTGGCGCAGCCAGGCGATTTTCTCGTCGTACTTCTGGCCGGCGAAGTTGGAACCGCCCTCCTCCTTGTAACGCCAGTGCGCGGCGACGCCATACTCGGCGAAGTTGTGCATTTCCTGGGTGCGGATCTGCACTTCGAGCGGACGGCCGTCTTCCGCCATCACCACCGTGTGCAGCGACTGGTAGCCGTTCGGCTTGGGACGGGAAATGTAATCGTCGAACTCTTTCGGGATCGGGGTCCAGATATTGTGGACCACGCCCAGCACGGTGTAGCAGGTCTTCACATCGGCCACGATGACGCGGAAGGCGCGCACATCGTACAGCTCCGAGAAGTCCAGCTCCTTGCCGCGCATCTTGTTCCAGATGCTGTAGATATGCTTGGGCCGGCCGAATACCTCGGCGCTGATGCCGGCCGATTTCAATTCGCTTTGCAGACGCTCGATGGACGAGGTAACGAAGCTCTCGCGCATCATGCGCTTCTCTTCGAGCATCTTGGCGATGCGCTTGTACGATTCCGGCTCGATCAGGCGGAAAGCCAGATCCTCCAGCTCCCATTTGATCTGCCAGATGCCCAGGCGGTTCGCCAGCGGCGCGTACAAGTCCAGGGTCTCGCGCCCGTAAGCGCGGGTCTTTTCCGTGAAGATCTTGTTGTCGGCGAAGTGGCGCAGCGTGGCGCAGCAGGAAGCCAGGCGCACCAGCACCACGCGCATATCGCTGGCCATGGCCAGCAGCATCTTGCGCAGGGTTTCCACCTGCGACACCGCCAGCTGGGCCGCGTTCTTGCCGCGCCCCGGGCCGGACGATTGCGCCTGCGTCAGCTCGCGCAGGCGGATCAGCTGGCGCACGCCCGTGACCAGCTCATTGACTTCCTTGCCGAAGCGCGGTTCGATGCTGGGCGCCTGATCGGCGTCGAGCAGCGTCAGTTCGAACATCAGGCCGGCGATGCGGGTTTCGGCGTCGGTGCGCAGGAAGGCCAGCGTGCCCGCCACGCCCACGGCGAAATCGAAGGCGTTTTCGCCGCTCAGCGCGGTCTTGCCCGCATATACCTCGCTGGCGTAATCCAGCGCAGCCAGCACGCGGGCGCCGTCATCGGCGGACAAACCCTGCACCAGCTGGTCCGACGTTGCGCTATTGAGCGCCGCGATAGAAACCATATGAAACCCTACCAACCTTGAATACTGTGAACCTTGCTATCTTAGCGCCGATCGAGGCGCCCCGGCTGAAGAGCCGCTTAACGCTGGGCGGCGACCACCACGATCTCGACGCGCCAGGCCGGATTGGCCAGCTTGGCCTGCACGGTGGCGCGCGGCGGGGTATGGCCGCCCGGCACCCAGGCGTCCCACTCTTCGTTCATGCCGGCGAAATCGGCCAGGTCGGCCAGGTAGATCTGGGCCGACAGGATGCAGGTCTTGTCGCTGCCGGCTTCGGCCAGCAGACGGTCGATATGGCCCAGCACTTCGCGGGTCTGGCCCTGGATATCGCTATCGGTGTTTTCGGCGATCTGGCCGGCCAGGTATACGGTGTTGTTGTGGATGGCGACTTCGGACAGTCGTTTGCCTACGTGCAGTCGGGTGATTTCCATTCTTCTCTCTTTAATGGTTTAACAAAAAGTCTTGGGCGATGGCGATCTGGTCGTCGTGGATGAAGGTCGGCGCATGGCCCACGCCGGGAATCTCGACCAATTTCGCCTTCGGTCCGCGTTCGGTCATGCTGCGCGCGGTTTCGCGCGACAGCAGGTCGGATTCGCCGCCGCGCACCAACAAGGTCGGGCAGCGGATCGCGTCATAGGACGCCCACAGCATGGCCTGGTCGGCAGCGGCCGATTCCGGCGTCGCGGAGCGGAAAGGCTGGGCCAAGCCCATATCGTAGTGGCGCACCCAGTTGCCGTCCGGGTCCTGGCGCAGCACATCGGCCGCCAGCTTGCGCCACTCCTCATCGGTATGCGGGCCAAACGGCAGCGAGACATCGCGCACGAATTTGGCGCCCACGTCAAAACTCGGGAAGCGCAGATCCTGGCCGATGTAGTCGCCAATGCGCTGCAAGGCCACCGGATCGAGCACAGGACCGATATCGTTCAGTATCAGCTTGCTCACCGGGCTGTCCGGCAGCGAAGCCAGACCCAGGCCGATCAAGCCGCCCATCGAGGTGCCGAACCAGTCCACGCTCTGGCGTTCGCCTTTGGCCAGCACGCGCGCCAGCAGCGTCACCATATCGCTCACATACTGCGGAATGCGGTAGAGCTGGGGATTGCGCAGGCGGCCGGAGCGGCCACGGCCCACCACGTCGGGACAAACCACGCGGTAGTGGCCGGCCAGGGCGCGCGCCAGATTATCGAAATCGTCCGACACGCGGGTCACGCCATGCACGCAAACGAGCACGTTCGGGTTGTCTTCCTCGCCCCATTCCTTGTAGGCCATGGTATGCAGGCCGGACATGGAAAAACACTGCACCGATTTGATTTTCGCTTCGATCATGCCGCTTCCTTATGGTTTCGGGATGGCCCAGTCTTGGTTTTTGGGCTACATTCTACTTGCGCCGCGCTTAAAAGCCTAACGAAGTGTAGCGTACAGCAGCATGGACCAACAAACCGACTTCCAAAAGAGGACACTATGACCAGCACCCAACTCAAGGGCAAGACCGCACTCGTTACCGGCTCCACTTCCGGCATCGGGCTTGGCATCGCGCGCGCCCTGGCCGCGCAAGGCGCCAACATCCTGTTCAACGGCTTCGGCGACGCGGGCGAGATCGAGAAGCTGCAGGCCGGCGTGGCCGGCGAGTTCGGCGTGCGCACCGCCTACCACAACGCCGATATGTCGAAACCGGCCGAAATCGAAGCCATGATGGCCTTCGCCGCCGAAAAATTCGGCGGCATCGATGTCCTCGTCAACAACGCGGGTATCCAGCACGTGGCCAATGTGGACGAATTCCCGGTCGAGAAATGGGATGCCATCATCGCCATCAACCTGAGTTCCGCCTTCCACACCAGCCGCCTGGCGCTGCCGCGCATGAAGGCGCAGAACTGGGGCCGCATCATCAACCTGGCTTCGGTGCATGGCCTGGTCGGCTCGGCCGGCAAATCGGCCTATGTCGCGGCCAAGCATGGCTTGGTGGGCCTGACCAAGGTGACGGCGCTGGAAACGGCGCAAACCGGCGTCACGGCCAACGCGATCTGCCCCGGCTTCGTGCTGACGCCACTGGTACAGAAACAGGTCGATGCGCGCGCCAGCGCCGATGGCCTGAGCAACGAGGCCGCGAAAAAAGCCCTGCTGTCGGAAAAGCAGCCTTCGGCCGATTTCGTCACGCCCGAGCAGTTGGGCGAACTGGCCGTCTTCCTGTGCAGCGACGCGGCGGCCCAGGTGCGCGGCGCGGCCTGGAATATGGACGGCGGCTGGGCCGCGCAATAACCGTTACTTCATATAGTTGTTCTTGACCCGCACATAGTGCTCGGCCGAATACTTCAGGTAAGCGATTTCTTCGGCCGTCAATTCCCGCACCCGCATCGCCGGCCGTCCCACGTAGAGATGGCCGCTGCGCAGCACCTTGCCCGGCGATACCAGGCTGCCCGCGCCCAGCATCACGCGCGGCTGCACCACCACGTCGTCCATCACAATGGAACCCATGCCGATCAGGCATTCGTCGCCAATCGTACAGCCATGCAGCAGCACCGAATGGCCGACCGTCACGTAATTGCCGATGGTCAGCGGCGAGCCGTCCGGCTTGGACGCGTTCTTGTGCGAGACATGGCCCATGGCGAAGTCCTGCACATTGCTGCATTCGCCGATGACGATGCGGTTCACATCGCCGCGCAGCACGGTATTGCACCAGACCGAGGAATCGCGGCCGATCGTCACGTCGCCGATGATCTGGCCGGTTTCGTGGACGTACACACCGTCCGCCAGTTCGGGGAAAGTATCGAGGTAGCTTTGTAAAGGCATAGGAGGCTCAAAACAGCTTGCGGATTTGCCGGTGGATTATACCGGCATCGACTTGCACTTTGCGCCATTGTGGTTAACCGCAATAGGGATAATCACAATAGTGATGACCATAATTCTCAAGCATGATCACGCCCATTGGAGACCATTGGAGACAAAGAGGGCCGTCATGAAAAAACCTTTTTACAAGATTCTGTATGTCCAGGTGCTGTTCGCGATCGCTTGCGGCGTCCTGCTGGGCATCTACCTGCCGACCGACGCCGTGGCCATGAAGCCGCTGGGCGACGGCTTCATCAAACTGATTAAGATGATCATCGCGCCGGTGATCTTCTGCACCGTGGTCTCGGGCATCGCCGGCATGCAGGACGTGAAGAAGATCGGCCGTGTGGGCGGCAAGGCCCTGCTCTACTTCGAAGTCGTCTCCACGTTCGCGCTGGTGATCGGCCTCTTCGTCGCCAACATCCTGCAGCCTGGCGCCGGCTTCAACGCCGACCCGGCCACCCTCGACACCAAGGCCATCGCGCAATACACCGACAAGGCCAAGCACCAATCCACCATCGACTTCGTGATGAACATCATCCCGAACACGGCGGTCGATGCCTTCGCCAAGGGCGACATCCTGCAAGTGCTGCTGATCTCCGTGCTGTTCGGCTTCGCGCTGTCGCTGTCGGGCGAAAAAGGCCGCCACATCGTCAAGCTGATCGACGACGCTTCGGCCGCAATCTTCAGCATGGTCAACATCATCATGAAGGCCGCCCCGATCGGCGCTTTCGGCGCCATGGCCTTCACCATCGGCAAATACGGCATCGACTCGCTGCTGCCGCTGGCCAAGCTGATGGGTTCCTTCTACCTGACCTGCGGCCTGTTCGTCCTCGTCGTGCTGGGCGCCATCGCCAAATTCACCGGCTTCTCGATCGGCCGCTTCATCCTCTACATCAAAGAAGAACTGCTGATCGTGCTGGGCACCAGCTCCTCCGAGAGCGCCCTGCCCTCGCTGATGAACAAGCTGGAAAAACTCGGCTGCGCCAAGCCCGTGGTGGGCCTGGTGGTCCCGACCGGCTATTCCTTCAATCTGGACGGCACCAATATCTATATGACGATGGCGGCCCTGTTCGTGGCCCAGGCCACCAACACCGACCTGACCCTGACGCAGGAACTGACCATTCTCGGCGTGGCGATGCTGACGTCGAAAGGCGCCTCCGGCATCACCGGCGCCGGCTTCATCACCCTGGCCGCGACGCTGGCCGTGGTACCGACCATTCCGGTGGCGGGCATGGCGCTGATCCTCGGCATCGACCGCTTCATGAGCGAATGCCGCGCCCTGACCAACTTCGTCGGCAACGGCGTGGCGGCGGTGGTGGTCTCGAAATGGGAAAACGAACTCGATCACGCCACCCTGCAGCGCGAACTGGCCCAGCCCAGCCACGCCCACCCGCAGGCCACGGCAACCCCGGCACTGGCGCCACACGGCGATTAAATCCGACATCGCCATCCAGGCAAAGGCTCCGCACAGCAATGTCCGGAGCTTTTTTCATTGCCGCTCATCAATAGTGCAAATGGCACCCACTGCTATATTGAGAAATATAGCGAGAGGAGGTGCGCGATGAGCAAAGTCAACATTCAAATCGATAAGGATTTATTAGACCGGGCGCGCGAGTATTTCGCGTCTGCCAGCGACGAAGAGCTTGCCGAGAAAGCGTTTTCGACGCTTATCCATGTGGAAGCGGGGCGTTGGATATTCGAAAATGGCGGCACCGAGCCTGATATCGAGGACATTCCACGTCGACGCTGGGAGCGGATTTGATTCTTATCGACACATCGGTCTGGATAGATCACCTACGCCGTCCAGAGCACGCCATCGAAACGCTCCGCAAGCGGAATATGGTATTGATGCATCCTTTTGTAGTCGGTGAATTAGCCATGGGCACTTTGAGTCGCCGTCCATATTGGCTCAAAAAGTTTCATGACCTGCCGCAAGCCGACGTTACGCCGCTTCAGCAGGTTCTCGAGTTCATCGACGCACACGTTCTGCACGGTAGCGGCATCGGCTATATCGATGCGCATCTGCTTGCTTCCGCCAATCACCTCCCCGGCACCTTGCTCTGGACGCGCGACAAGCGCTTGCACGCAATTGGCCTACGCCTGAACCTGGCGGCAGAAATTCAAGCGGTCTAACTATGGACCGTGAGCTTAATTGCACCCACATTTGCATATCATTTGCGAAGCACACAACAAACCGGGGAGCGGGCCATGCCTCCCCGTCGCCGTACAGGCTTATCGGCCGCAGCGGGCGTTCGAGTAGGGGCCGCTGAAGCGGGTCCAGTTCCAGCCCGGCGAATTCTGGGCGCAGACCAGGCTACCGTTCAACTTGCTTTGCCACAAATAGAACGGCGCGGGCAAAGCCAGCGCCGAAAGGGATACCACACAAGCCAGCGCCGCCGCGCCGTATTTCAAAGCACGCATGCAAACCTCCTTGAGTATAGTTATGGGGGTAGTACCGCCACTTACTATACAGATAAGAAGTTATTAAACATGCACACTTTGTAACAAAAAAGGCATGCCGCAGCATGCCTTTTTGACGCTTTCGCGGCCGCTTACAGGGCCGAGAAATCCAGCTCCACGCCGGTGGCGGCGGCGATCTCGTCCTGGCTGACGCCTGGCGCCAGTTCGGTCACTTTCAGGCCGCGCTCGCTGACTTCCATCACGCCGAGGTCGGTGATGATCAGATCCACCACGCCGACGCCGGTCAGCGGCAGGTCGCATTTCTTCAGCAGCTTGTGCGAGGTCGAGCCATCCTTGGCGGTGGCAACGTGCTCCATCAGCACCACCACGCGCTTGACGCCGGCCACCAGATCCATCGCGCCGCCCATGCCCTTGACCATTTTGCCGGGGATCATCCAGTTGGCCAGGTCGCCCTGCTCCGACACCTGCATGGCGCCCAGGATGGCCAGATTGATCTTGCCGCCGCGGATCATGCCGAAGGAATCGGCCGAGCTGAAGTAAGCCGCGCCGGGCAAGGCCGTCACGGTCTGCTTGCCGGCGTTGATCAGGTCGGCGTCGACTTCGTCATCGGTCGGGAAGGGACCGATGCCGAGCAGACCGTTTTCCGATTGCAGGAACACTTCGATATCCGAGGGCACATAGTTGGCCACCAGGGTCGGCAGGCCGATGCCCAGGTTCACATAAAAGCCGTCCTGCAGCTCTTTCGCCGCGCGCGCGGCCATTTCATCACGAGTCCAAGCCATGTCTGTCTCCTCAGTTCGAACGCACGGTGCGCTGTTCGATGCGTTTTTCCGGGGTGGCGTTCAGCACGATGCGGTGCACGAAGATGCCGGGGGTGTGGACTTGGTCCGGGTCGATCTCACCGATCTCGACCAGTTGTTCCACTTCCACCACAGTGATCTTGCCGGCGGCGGCCACGTTCGGGTTGAAGTTGCGCGCGGTTTTGCGGTAGATCAGGTTGCCGGCCTTGTCGGCCTTCCAGGCCTTGACCAGGGCCACGTCGGCCACCAGGGCGCGTTCCATCACATACTGCTCGCCGTCGAATTCGCGCACTTCCTTGCCGTCGGCGACGATGGTGCCGACGCCGGTCTTGGTGAAGAAGGCGGGAATGCCGGCGCCGCCGGCGCGCAGCTTCTCGGCCAGCGTGCCTTGCGGCGTGAATTCGAGCTCCAGCTCGCCGGCCAGGTATTGGCGCGCGAATTCCTTGTTCTCGCCGACATAGGATGAGATCATTTTCTTGATCTGGCGCGTTTCCAGCAACTGGCCCAGGCCGAAGCCATCGACGCCGGCGTTGTTGGAAATGGCGGTCAATTGTTTGGCGCCGGTGTCGCGCAAGGCGGCGATCAGCGCTTCCGGAATGCCGCACAGGCCGAAGCCGCCGACGGCGATGGTTTGTCCATCTTCTACGATGCCGGCCAGGGCGGCCGCTGCATCGGGATAAACTTTGTTCATAGCTTCCCCTCTATTTTTGATAAGCTTGCTGTGTGGTCAAGATGGCGTATCAGAATAGAATACGCGAATCAAAAGTACAATACCGTAGAACTACCTGTGCCCGTCCCAAGATGAACGCGATCGACTACGAACATATCTTTTTGCACGCACCCGTCGGCATGTGCATTTCCGAGAACCGCGTGATTCAGTCCTGCAACGAAGCGCTGGCGCGCATGTTCGGCTATACGCGCGCGGAATTGACCGGCACCTCCTTCAAGATCCTCTACCCCACCCTCGACGAATTCCTGCGTACGGGCGACCGCATCATCCCCATCATGAACGCCAAGGGCCGTTATTCGGACGAGCGCATCATGCGCCGCGCCAACCAGGAGCTGTTCTGGTGCCATGTGACGGGCCATGCGCTGAAGCCGAACGAGCCGTTGGGGCCGGGCATCTGGACTTTCGAGGATGTGAGCGAAAAGCGGCCGGTGACGGCCGAGCTGACCCCGCGCGAGCGCGAAATCGCGGCCTTGCTGGTTGAAGGCAAGACCAGCAAGGTCATCGCGCGCCAGATCGACCTCAGTCCGCGCACGGTGGAGATGCACCGCGCCAAGCTGATGCGCAAGTTCGACGCGGCCACCTCGTCGGAACTGGTGCATAAGCTGGTCGGGGTGCAGCTCTGACCGCGCGCCGGCCGCGGCTCAGGTCGCGGTCATGCCGTCGTCGGCCGAGATGATGGCGCCGTTGATGAAGTGGGCTTCCTCGCCGGCCAGCAGCAAGAGCAGGCCGTCCAGGTCTTCCGGCTTGCCGGCGCGTTTGCGCGGCAGCATTTCGATCAGCTTCTTGCCCTGTTCGCTGGCGAAATAATCCTCGTTGATCTCGGTCGAGATATAGCCCGGGCAGATGGCGTTGGTATTGATGCCGTATTTGCCCCATTCCACCGCCATGGCCTTGGTCATCTGCACCACGCCCGCCTTGCTCATGCAATACACGCCGATCTGCGGCAGCACGCGCAAGCCCGCCACCGAAGCGATATTGATGATGCGGTGCTGCTTCTTCGGGTCGCCCTTGGCGCGCGCGATCATGCGTTTGGCCGATTCCTGGGCCACGAAGAAGGCGCCGCGCAGATTGGTATCCATCACGAAGTTGTAGTCTTCCGGCGTCACATCGACCAGGCGTTGCGTGGTCGACACGCCCGAATTATTCACCAGGATATCGATCGGGCCAGCTTCCGTTTCGGCATGGGCGATGGCCGATTTGATGCTCGCATAATCGGTGACGTCGAGCGTGACCACATGGGCGGCGCCGCCGTCGGCCTCGATTTCGGCGCGCAGCTCTTTCAGCCGCTCGATGCGGCGCGAAGCCAGCACCACCTGGGCGCCGGCCCTTGCCAGCACCTTGGCGAAACGCGCGCCCAGCCCGCTCGATGCGCCGGTGATCAAGGCGATCTTGCCCTCAAAATTGACTTCTATACCCACGTGCCGCTCCTGTCAGTGTTCAAATTCCGACAGCGCCTTCGCTGTCTGAACGTAATGATTACACAAAACGCCAGTATTAGATTGCGACATCTAATAATGTCCCTCACAATGGCGCCACCTTGCAATCCGGGGGAAAAAGAAGCACACTCGTGCTAATTTCCTTCAACATTCAGTTTCTTATAAAAATTATCATGACAAACCTCGTTGAACAGTATGGCCCGCGCGATGCGATGGAGTATGACGTCGTTATCGTTGGCGGTGGCCCTGCTGGCCTGTCGGCAGCCATCCGCATCAAGCAACTGGCACAGGAGAAGGGTCAGGAGATCTCGGTCGTGGTGCTGGAAAAAGGCGGTGAGCTCGGCGCCCACATCCTGTCCGGCGCGGTGATGGACCCGAAAGCGCTGACTGAACTCATTCCCAACTGGAAGGAACTGGGCGCCCCGCTGAACACGGAAGTGACGGAAGACCGCGTGCTCTTCCTGACCGAGAACAAGGCCTACAAGACGCCGAACTTCCTGCTGCCGGCCTGCTTCGAGAACCATGGTAATTATGTGATTTCGCTGGGCAATGTGGTGCGCTGGCTGGGCCAGCAAGCCGAAGCGCTGGGCGTGGAAATCTTCCCCGGCTTCGCCGCGGCCGAAGTGCTGTACAACGAGGACGGCTCGGTCAAAGGCATCGCCACCGGCAATATGGGCGTCAAGCGCGATGGCGAAGCCGGTCCCGAATTCCAGCTGGGCATGGAACTGCACGGCAAATACACCCTCTTCGCCGAAGGCGCGCGCGGCCATCTGGGCAAGCAGCTGATGGCCAAGTACGATCTGAACAAGGGCAAAGACCCGCAGGCTTACGGCATCGGCATCAAGGAACTGTGGGAAATCGATCCGGCCAAGCACCAGCCTGGCCTCGTGATCCACACCACCGGCTGGCCGCTCGACACCAAGACCTATGGCGGCTCCTTCCTCTACCACCTGGAAAACAACCAGGTAATGGTGGGTTATGTGGTCGGCCTGAATTACGAGAACCCCTACCTCTCGCCTTACGAGGAATTCCAGCGCTATAAGACGCACCCGGCCATCCGCGGCTTCTTCGAAGGCGGCAAGCGCATTTCCTACGGCGCGCGCGCGATCACGGCCGGCGGCCTGCAATCGCTGCCGAAGCTGGTCTTCCCGGGCGGCGCCCTGCTCGGCTGCGACGCCGGCTTCCTGAATATGAGCCGCATCAAGGGCAGCCACGCCGCGATCAAATCGGGCATGCTGGCCGCCGAAGCCGTGGCCGCCGCGCTGGGCGAAAGCCGCCAGCACGACGAGCTGGCCGCGTACCCGGCAGCGTTCGAAAAATCCTGGTTGCACGAAGAGCTGCACGTGGCGCGCAACGTCAAGCAGTACCTGAACAAGGGCCTGTATTTCGGCTCCATCATGACCGCCGTCGACCAACTGGTCTTCCGCGGCAAGGCGCCGTGGACCCTGCACCACAGCCACGCCGACCATGAGTGCCTGAAGCCGGCCGCCAATTACCAGCCCATCGTCTATCCGAAACCGGACGGCAAGCTGACCTTCGACCGCCTGTCCTCGGTGTTCATCTCGAACACCAACCACGCCGAAGACCAGCCCATCCACCTGACGCTGAAGAACGCCAGCATCCCGGTCGATGTCAACCTGGCCAAGTATGCCGGCCCCGAACAGCGCTACTGCCCGGCCGGCGTGTACGAGTTCATGAAAACGGACGAGGGCCAGGACCGCCTGCAGATCAACGCGCAGAACTGCGTGCACTGTAAGACCTGCGATATCAAGGACCCGACCCAGAACATCGTCTGGATCACGCCGGAAGGCGGCGGCGGACCGAATTATCCGAATATGTAAGCCAAGCTGTAAGCCAGACCAAAAAGCGCAGAAATTCTGCGCTTTTTGCGTATGCGGGCCAGCCGGCTGAAAGAATGTGAAAAAATTCTTTGCGGAAAGTTTCTCCGTGGGCGAGGGAGCAGTTACAATGGATAAATGACCCCTATTTTCAGGCCCTTACAGCCCGCCACCTGTCCGTTGCCGCGCGCGGGAGCGCAGCCATGAGGGTGGCCCTGATGCAGCCCTACTTTCTGCCCTATATCGGTTATTTCCAGCTGATCGGGGCGGTGGATTTGTTTGTTATCTACGACAACATCAAATACACCAAAAAAGGCTGGATCAACCGGAACCGCATGCTGCTCAACGGTTCGGACACCCTGTTTTCCCTGCCGCTGGCGGCCGCTTCCGACAGCCTCGATGTGTGCGAGCGCACCTTGGTCGCGCCGCCCGCCCGCCATAAATGGCTGGCGCAGATGAAGGGGGCCTACCGCCATGCCCCGCATTTCGCGTCCACCGCCCGCCTGCTCGACAGCATCGCCGGCGCCCCGGAGGAGAATCTGTTCGCTTTCCTGCACCAAGCCTTGCTGAAAACCTGCGCGCATCTGGACATCGGCACGCCGATCCGGCTCTCTTCCACCGTGCCGATAGACCATGCGCTGAAGGGGCAGGACAAGGTGCTGGCCATCTGCCAGGCTGTCGGCGCCAGCACCTATATCAACGCCATCGGCGGTACCGAGCTGTATTCGCGCGATCAATTTGCGGCGCGCGGCCTGCAGCTGCAGTTCCTCCGTTCGCTCCCTTTCGACTACCCGCAGTTCGGCGCGCCCTTCGTGCCATGGCTTTCGATTGCCGACGTCATGATGTTCAATCCCGTCGGCACGGTGCGCGAACGTGTCATGACCCACTATGAATTGATCTGAATATGTTCAAATGGAACAAGCTTGGCCGGGCCTTTACGCCGCAGGAAGTCAGTGGACGCCCGTGGTTGAAGGAGTTTGCCCAGGCGCCGGCGACGCTGGTCTTCGACGATTTCGTCCGCGTGTATTTCTCCTGCCGCCCGCCGGCCGATGCCCAGGGCCAGTACGTCAGCTACTCCGCCTTTGTCGATCTGGACCGGAAGAACCTGTTCCAGGTGCGCGCGGTCAGCGCCGAACCCATCCTGCCGCTGGGCGGACTGGGCGAGTTCGATGAGTTCGGCACCTATCCGGTGTCCGTGATCCGCGACGGCGACCAGGTGCGCGCCTATTACGCCGGCTGGACCCGCTGCGAGTCGGTGCCGTTCAACGTCGGCATCGGCATGGCCGTCAGCGAGGACGGCGGCGTCAGCTTCCGCAAGGCCGGCAAGGGGCCGGTCCTGCCCTACTCGCCGGAAGAACCTTTCGTGTTAAGCGGTCCCAAGGTACGCCGTTTTAACGGCACCTGGTATCTCTGGTATATCGCCGGGCGCAAATGGAAGCTGGTCGCAGGACGCGCGGAACCGGTCTACAAGATCCGCATGGCCAGCTCGCAGGACGGCCTCAACTGGGTCAAGCAGAACCGCGACCTGATCGCCAGCCGGGTGGAAGAAGATGAGGCGCAAGCCAGTCCCGACGTGTTCTACGCCAACGGCAAATACCATATGTTCTTTTGCTACCGCTACAGCGGCAACTACCGCGGCAAGGCATTCGGCTACCGCATCGGCTACGCGTCCAGCCACGACCTGCTGCACTGGGAACGCGACGACAGCAAGGCCGGCATCGACGTCGCGGACAGCGGCTGGGACGAGGAAATGATCAGCTATCCGCATGTGTTCGAACTCGATGGCAAAACCTATCTGGCGTATCTGGGCAACCAGGTGGGACGCGAAGGCTTCGGCCTGGCCGTGCTCGATGGGACTTTGGAGTAAACGATGAAGTGGACCAAGTTAGGCAAGATCTTCGATCCAGGCCAGCACCAGCTGCCCAATCACTGCCTCCAGTTTGCGCAATCGCCGCAGGCGCTGGTGTGCGACGATTTCGTGCGCATCTATTTTTCCACCCGGGCCGTCGATCCCGCCAACGGCAAGTACCTGAGCCATATCGCCTACGTCGACATGCGCAAAAACCTGCGCGACGTCATCGGCGTGTCGCAGCAGACCGTCCTGCCTTTGGGCGAATTGGGCTGCTTTGACGAGCACGGCATCTTCCCCATCAATGTGCTGCCGCACGCGGGCTTGGTGTACGCCTACACTTGCGGCTGGAACCGCCGCGTTTCCGTGTCGGTCGATACCGCCATCGGCCTGGCCATCAGCCGCGACGGCGGGCGCACCTTTACGCGCCACGGCAGCGGCCCGGTGCTCGGCCCCTCGCTGCACGAACCCTGCCTGGTGGGCGACGGCTTCGTCAAGGTGATCGATGGCGTCTTCCATATGTGGTACATCTTCGGCACCGGCTGGCGCCGTTACGACGCGGCGGCGGCGCCCGACCGCACCTACAAGATCGGCCACGCCGTGTCGGACGACGGCATCAACTGGCGCAAGGACGAGGCGCGCCAGATCATCGCCGACGTGCTGGGGCCGGACGAAAGCCAGGCGCTGCCGACCGTCACCGAGATCGACGGCCGCTACCATATGTTCTTCTGCTACCGCCAATCCTCGGATTTCCGGCAGAACGCCGCGCGCGGCTACCGCATCGGCCATGCCTGGTCGGACGACCTGTCGCACTGGGTCCGGGACGACCTGTCGCCGGCGCTGCCGCCCGGCGCCGCCGGGCAATGGGACAGCGATATGCAGTGCTACCCGCACGTCTTCCAGTGCGACGGCCAGACTTATCTGCTGTACAACGGCAACCAATTCGGCCGCGACGGCTTTGGCCTGGCCGTGCTGGAAAAATGAGCCCGGCCATCCGCTATGCCCGCAATCTGAGCAGCGCCGCACAGATCGCCGGCCATCTGCAGGAGTGCGACCCGATGTTTCAGCCGCCGCTCAGTTCGCGCGTCGATCTGCCGGCCTATGCCGCCAAACTGGGACGGCAGGCGGTGCGCTTCGAAGCTTGGCGCGGCGATCTGCTGATCGGCCTGGTGGCCGCCTACTGCGACGGCCAGGACGGCAAGCCCGGCTTCATCAGCAATGTCAGCGTGCTGCCCGCCTGGGCGGGGCAAGGCATCGCCTCGCGGCTGCTGGCCGATTGCCTGGCCTATGCGGCCGGCGCCGGCCTGGCGCGGCTCGAACTGGAAGTGGGGCGGGACAACCACGCCGCCCTCGCCCTATACCGCAAACACGGTTTCCATCCCCGCCAGCAGGCCGGGGACAGCATTCTTATGAGCCGGCATCCCGGCAATGGAGCACACAATGAGCAATGAACGCGACTACAACCTTGAAATGCAGGATGTCGAGCAGCGCAAATACGCCTACGGCTTCGATTTCGACGTCATGCATCCGTATATGATCCAGTCGTTTCAGCCCTTCTTCCGCCCGGGCAGCCTGCTGGAACTGGGCAGCTTCAAAGGCGATCTGACGCGCCGTCTGCAAAGCCACTTTGCCGACATCACCTGCGTCGAAGCGTCCGACGCGGCCATTGCCGAGGCGCGCCGCAAATGCGGCGCCGGCGTCGATATCATCCACTCGCGCTTCGAGGACGTCAGCCTGCCGCGGCGCTACGACAATATCGTGCTGACCCATGTGCTGGAGCATCTGGACGATCCGGTCGCGGTGCTGCGCCGGATTAACACGGAATGGCTGGCGCCCGGCGGCCGCTTCTTCCTGGTGTGCCCGAACGCCAACGCGCCCTCGCGCCAGATCGCCGTGAAGATGGGCCTGATCAGCCACAACAGCGCGGTGACGGCGGGCGAGGCCGAGCATGGCCACCGCTGCACCTACACCAGCGACACCCTGGAGCGCGACGCCAGCGCGGCCGGTTTGCGCGTGGTGGTGCGCTCCGGCATCTTCTTCAAGGCGCTGGCGAACTTCCAGTGGGACCGCTTGCTGCAGACCGATATTATTTCCCAGGAATACCTGGACGGCTGCTATAAGCTGGGGCAGCAATATCCCGACCTGTGCGCCAGCATTTTCCTGATGTGCGAAGCCGGCGCCTGAGCCCGGCGTCACACGATCGGCCGCCGCCTCCCCTTCACTCTTTTTCTCTTTTCCATGAGCACTGAAGCCTCCCCCGACATGGCCGACGACGGCGCGCTGCAACTGGCCCTGGCCGAACATCGCGCCGGCCGGCTTGCCGCCGCCGCCGAACACTACCAGCGCCTGCTGGCCGTGCGCCCCTACCACGCCGTGGCCAACCATAATCTGGGCTTGCTGCACGGGCAGCAGGGCGAGCATGGCGCCGCCCTGCCCTATTTCGAGGCCGCCTGGAGCATCAATCCCGACGAGGGCCAGTTCTGGCTGTCCTATGCGAACGGCCTGCTGAACGCCGGCCAGCCGCAGGCGGCGCGGGAACTGATCGAAACGGCCATGCAGCGCGGCCTCGACACGCCGCAGGCGCAACAGATTCTGGCGCAGGCGCGCGCCGCCGCCGGCGCCCTGCCCGCGGACTCGGCCGAGGCGCAGCTGCAGCAGCTCGCGCAGCTGTACCAGAGCGGCCAGTATGCGGCGCTGGAAGCGCGCACGCGCGCCCTGCTGGCCGGCCAGCCCGAATCGGCGCTGCTGTGGGGCGTGCTGGGCACGGCCCTGCAACTGCAGCACAAGGACGAACTGGCGGCGCTGCAAAAATGCGTGGAACTCGCGCCCGACGATGCCGAAGGGCATAGCAACCTGGGCAACGCCTGGCAAAGCCGCGGCCAGTTCGACCAGGCCATCGCCAGTTATGCCAGCGCGCTGCGCCTGCAACCGGAGTTTGCCGAAGCCCATGGCAATCTGGGCAGCGCCTTGTGCGCGCTCGGACGCCTGCCCGAGGCCGCCGCCAGCTTTGAGCGCGCCCTGGCCATCCAGCCGGACTATGGCCTGGTCCGGCGCAAACTGGGCGACACGCTGAGCGCACTGGGCCAGCCGGCGCAAGCGGCGGCCGCCTACCAGGCGGCCCTGCAGCTGGAACCGGACAGCGCCGATCTGCTGTGCAAGCTGGCGCTGGCGCTGCAGGCGCTGGGGCGCTGGGCCGAAGCCGGCACGCTGCTGGCACGGGCGCTGGCGCTGGCGCCCGACGATGTGCCGGCGCTGCGCGCCGCCGGCGACAGCGCCATCAATCTCGAGCAGACGGAGCAGGCCGCCGCGTATTACCGCCGCATCCTGGCACTGGAACCGGACAGCGCCGAGGCGCATATGCTGCTGGGCATCGCCTTGATGGGACTGCAGCAGCACGAGGATGCCCTGCCCCTGCTGCTGCGGGCCAGCGCACTGGCGCCGCAATCCGTGCCCACCCTCAACTGGCTGGGCCAGGTGCAGCACCGGCTGCAGCAGTATGACGCAGCCATCGCCAGTTTCCAGCGCGCCACCGAGCTCGCGCCCGAGGACGGCACGCTGCACAATATGCTGGGCTTGGCCTACCACGGCGCCAAACGCAACCAGGAGGCGGAAGCCTGCCACCGCCAGGCGCTGGCGCTGGCGCCGGACAATGCGCTGTTCCATGGCAATCTGGGCGTGGCCTTGCAAAGCCAGAGCCGCTACCAGGAAGCGGAGCGCTGCCAGCGCGCGGCCGTGGCCTGCGATCCGGACTATGCGCTGGCCTACCTCAACCTGGGCAACTGCCTGCACCATCTGGAACGCCCGCACGAAGCCGTCGACAGCTTCCGCCGCGCGCTGGCGCTGCAACCGGACCTCAGCAACGCGCCGCTGAACCTGGCCTCCACCCTGAGCAATCTGGGCCGGCTGGACGAAGCGGTCCAGGTGTGCCGGGACGCGCTGCAGGTCAACCCCGACTATTGCAGCGTGCATAACAGCATGCTGTTCTGCCTGTCGCACCTGGGCGATATCGAACCGGCCCAGCTGTACGCCGAGCACCGCCGCTTTGCCGAGAAATTCGAAGCGCCGCTGCGCAGCGCCTGGCGCGCCCATGGCAATTCGCGCGAGCCGGAACGCGTGCTGCGCATCGGCTTCGTGTCGGGCGATTTTTACCAGCATGCGGTGGCGAACTTCATTCTGCCGGTGCTCGAGTGTCTGGTCCACTCGCCGCGCGTCAGCCTGTACGGCTATTACAACCATACGGTGCGCGACAGCGCCACCCAGCGCCTGCAAGCCTGCCTGCCCCACTGGCGCGACGTGGCGCCGCTCAGCGACGCGGAACTGGCCGAGCTGATCCGGGAAGACGGCATCGACATCCTGATCGACCTGTCCGGCCACACCGGCCGCAACCGCCTGCTGACCTTTGCCCGCAAGCCGGCGCCGCTGCAAGCGTCCTGGATCGGCTATCCGGGCACCACCGGCATGGATGCGATGGATTACTTCCTGACCGACCGCTACCTGCTGCCGGCCGCATTCGCCAGCCAGTACGCCGAAGCGTTTGCCTACATGCCGGCCTCCGCGCCCTTCCTGCCGTCCGGCGACGCGCCGCCGGTCAACGCGCTGCCGGCGCTGCAAAACGGCTTCATCACGTTCGGCAGCTTTAACCGCTCCAATAAGATCAATGCGCAGACCATTGCGCTGTGGTCCAGCCTGATGCGCGCCGTGCCCAGCTCGCGCCTGCTGCTGGCCGGCATGACGCCCGGCGCCTCCTATGACGAGCTGATCGCCCGCTTCGCCGCCGAAGGCATCGCGCGCGAACGCCTGAGTTTCCAGCCGCGCACCAATATGCGCGGCTACCTCAGCCTGCACCACCAGGTCGATATCGCGCTCGACACGTTCCCGTATACGGGCGGCACCACCACCCTGCACGGCGTGTGGATGGGCGTGCCGATGCTGACGCTGGCCGGCGCCACCATGCCGGCGCGGGTCAGCGCCGCCGTGCTGGAACGGCTCGGCCTGGCGGCCTTCGTTGCCCACACGGCCGACGAGTATCTGGAAAAAGGCCGTTACATTACCGGCCAGCTGGACTTGCTGGCGTCCCTGCGCGCGCGCATGCGCCAGTTGCTGGCGGCGTCGGCCCTGGGCCAGCCCGGCGTCATTGCCGTCGGCCTGGAAGGCGCGGCCCGCGCCATGTGGCACCGCTGGTGCGCCGGCCTGGCGCCCGAAACTTTTGAAGTGGAACTGACGACCGAGGGCGATCCCGCCGCGCCGCCCTCCGACCTGTAACTCCATCCACCGATCCGTGAAAGGAGCGGGCGAGCCGGCCCCCGGCCGGCGCCCGCGCAGACCAGAATGACTTCCGACAAAAAACCCGCCCCCATCTATGTGACCCAGCCCTACCTGCCGCCGCTGCAGGAGTTCCTGCCCTATCTGGAGGAAATCTGGGAAAACAAATTCCTCACCAATTGCGGCCCCTTCCACGCCCAGCTCGAGCGCGCGCTGGCCGACTACCTCGGCGTGCCGCATATCTCGCTGTTCGCCAACGGCACCCTGGCCCTGATTACCGCGCTGCAGTCGCTGCGCATCACCGGCGAGGTGATCACCACGCCCTACTCCTTCGTGGCCACCGCCCATTCGCTGCTGTGGAACGGCATCCGCCCGGTCTTCGTCGACATCGATCCGCACACCTTCAACCTGGACCCGGACCAGATCGAGGCGGCGATCACGCCGCACACCACGGCCATCATGCCGGTGCACTGCTACGGCCAGCCCTGCAATGTCGAGCGCATCGAGGAAATCGCCAGCAATTACGGCCTGAAAGTCATTTACGACGCGGCCCATGCCTTCGGCGTGCGCCACCACGGCGAAAGCGTCCTGCAGCACGGCGACATTTCCGTGCTGAGCTTCCACGCCACCAAGGTCTTCAATACCTTTGAAGGCGGCGCCATCATCTGCCAGGACGCCAAGATGAAGCGCCACATCGACCACCTGAAAAATTTCGGCTTCGTCGATGAGGTCACGGTGGTGGCGCCGGGCATCAACGGCAAGATGAACGAGGTGTCGGCCGCCTTCGGCCTGCTGCAGCTGAAGGGCATCGACGGCGCCCTGGCCCGGCGCGCGCGCATCGATCAGCGCTACCGCGCCGGCCTGCAGGACGTGGCCGGCATCCGCTGCCCGGCCCCGGCCGCGTCCACGCAGCCGAACCATGCCTACTTCCCCATCCTCGTCGGCCCCGACTATCCGCACAGCCGCGACGCCCTGTATCAGCGGCTGCGCGAGGCCGGCATCCATGCGCGCCGCTATTTCTTCCCGCTCATCAGCGACTTCCCCATGTACCGCGGCATGCCGTCGGCCGCGCGCGCGCGCCTGCCGGTGGCCAGCGCGGTGTCCAGCCAGGTGATCTGCCTGCCGATCTTCCCCGACTTGCAGGACGCGCAGGTGGACAGTATTGTCGAGCTGATTCAACGCCCCTGAGCAGGGAGCCGGCCCATGTCCCCCTCCGCGCCCGTCTTGATCTTTCCGGCAGGGATGCCGCGCGCCCTCGCCTACCTCGAGCATTGCCGGCGCCATGGCCTGGCGGCCATCGGCGCCTCCTCGCTGGCCTACGACACGGCCCAGGCGCACTACCCGGCCTGGTTGCACCTGCCCTATATCCACGAGCCGCAATTCGCCGCCGCGCTGCGCGCCCAGATCCAGGCCCACGGCGTGGGCGGCATCTTCACCCCCCATCCGGTGGTCTGGAGCGCGCTGCAGCGTCTGGCGCAGGAAGGCGCGCTGCCGGTGCCGCTGCTCAATCCCTGGCCTCTGGCGGAAGAGCTGGCGCCCTTCCATGCCGCGCAAGTCCAGGCCGACCGCTGCGCCCATTTGCCGCCCGAGCTGGCGTCGAGCGTGGCCGCCCGGCCCGCGCTGGCGCGCGGCGAACTGGTGGCGCTGTTCCGCCACGCCCATGCCATTCCCGGCATGTGCGACAACGACAAGATTGCCGCTCTGGCCAGTATCGCCCGCCACGCCGTGGCCGGCGATGTGGTGGAGATCGGCAGCGCCTACGGCAAGTCCGCCTTCGTGCTGAACCGTCTGGCCCGCCTGTACGGCATCGGCCCCACCCTGTGCGTTGACCCCTGGTCCGGCAGCGCCGCCGTCCAGCATGACGCGGGCGGCCTGGTCGACGCCTGCCTGCCGCACTACGATTACGCGGAAATGCTGCGCGCCTTCGAAGCCCACCTGCTGCCGTACGCCGCCGGCGACCTCAATTATCTGCGCCTGCCCTCGGTCGAGGCCGCTGCCCGGTACCGGCAGCAGCGCACGGTCACCAGCGCGGCGTTCGGCCGCACCGACTACGGCGGCCGCATCGCCCTGCTGCATATCGACGGCAACCATAGCGCCCCGGCCGTGGCCGCCGACGTCGCGGCCTGGACCGGCTACCTGGCCCCGGGCGGCTGGCTCATCCTTGACGATTACCGCTGGCCCTTCGGCGACGGCCCGCGCCAGGCCGGCGACGCCTGGCTGGCCGCGCACGCCGCGCGCGTCGCCGCCGCTTTCGTGATGGGCGGCGCCCTATTTATACAATTGCAATGAAAACCGGTGGCGCAAAAAATTTCAAAAAATTTCCACAAAGAATTTAATAAGCGGGCGCGGGCGGTCGTCTTGTACTTTTGAGAGCGCAAGAACCTGCGGCTCCGAACCGAACCCACACTAACAGGAGTTACAAATGCTGAGCCTTCACACCAACAACGCTGCCCTGTCGGCACAAAACTCGATCTCCAAAACCCAGGCTACCCTGTCGACCTCGATGACCCGCCTGAGCACCGGTTTCCGCGTGAACTCGGCAATGGACGACGCTGCTGGCCTGCAGATCGCAACCCGTCTGAAAGCTCAGACCAGCGGCATGTCCGTGGCGATGCAAAATACCCAGAACAGCACCTCGATGCTGCAAACCGCTGAAGGCGCTTTCAACGAAGTGACCAATATGCTGGTGCGCATGAAGGATCTGGCCACCCAGGCCGCTGACGCCTCCTCGACCACCGCCGACAAGAGCGCCATGCAGTCCGAATTCGACGCGCTGGGCCAAGAACTGGGCAACGTGCTGAAAAACACCACCTTCGGTGGCTCCAAACTGCTGGTGGGCGGTACCATCGCCAGCTCGATGACCTTCCAGATCGGTGCAGCCGCCAGCGAAACCATGGCGATCAACCTGACCACCGACATGAGCCAGATCGTCACCGACGTCAGCGCCGCCACCGCCAACTACACCGGCGCCGCCACCGGCACCGAAATCGCCACCGGCACCGCCGCCAACGGCACCATCACCAAACTGGAAACGGCCATCGCTTCCGTGGGCAAAGTGCAGTCCTCCCTGGGTGCAACCGCCAACCGTCTGGACCACGTGAACAGCAACTTGGCCAACATCTCCACCAACACCAAGGCCGCTACCGGCCGTATCATGGACGTGGACTTCGCGACCGAAAGCTCGAAAATGACGTCGGCCCAGATGCTGCTGCAAGCTGGTACCGCCATGCTGAAACAAAGCAACAGCATGTCCTCGATGGTCATGTCCCTGCTGCAGTAATCGCAGCCGCTTTCCCGGCCGCCTGCGGCCGGGTTGGACAGGAGCCAACCGGACATCCGGTTGGCTTTTTTTCTATTCCGTGCTAGTGTTTTTGTCTTATGGCAATTGACCGCGTTCTTCCCACCAATCCGGCGCTGACCGTCCACGAACAGATGGTGCGCGTGCAGCCGAGCCAGGCCCTGCCCGTGCCGCCGGTGCAGAATGTGCCGGCCAAGGCGCCCGACTTCAATCTGCCGCAACAGGCGCCGGCCGTGCCGGCCGTACTGGCCGAGGCCGCCGACCTGCTGGCGCAGCCGGGCCATGCCGCCGCGGCCGCCGCCGGCGTGGCCAGCGCCCAGTCCCTGCTGGCGGGCGAGTCCGCCGCCATGCTGCCGAACCAGCTGCTGGCGCGCCAGATCGTCTGGCATGCGCCGGACCCGAATATCATGGCCATGACCTGGCAAGTCATGGTGCGCACCTATGGCGAGCAGCGCGCCGCCATGCAGGAGCAGGCCCAGGGCAAGCACCTGCCGGGCAGCCTGTTCCTGGCCGACCCGCGCCAGAACACCCTGCGCGAGCATACCGGCCTGCCCTTCGTCTCGGAAATGGATGCCTGGCGCTTCGCCGTCTATGCCTGGGGAGCGGAAAAACTGGTGCTGCGCGTGGTGGCGCGCGAGCCGGGACCGGCCAGCGAGACCCAGCGCCGGCGCCGCGTGCGCGTGGCCCTGCGCCTGGAGCTGCACCTGCACGAGCTGGGCAAGGTGGTGATCCAGATGGAACCGGCCGGCGCCAGTGTGGTGGTGCTGGAAATCGGCGCCGCGCAAACGGCCGCCATGCAATATATGCGCGAAATGCTGCCGCACATCGCCAGCATCGCCAGCCATTGCGGCCTGTCGATCCTGCGCGCGCGCCTGATGCGCGAGCTGCCGCTGATCGACGCGGCCAATAACAATCCGAACCCGGCCCAGGTCATGCTGCTGACGCCGCCGCTATTCAAGGCCATGGCCGATATCGCCGTCATGCTGTCGCAGCCGCCGCAGCCGGAACTGCACGAAGCGGCCGCCGCGCCGGCCGCCTGAGCGGCCCGCCGCGCACGTCAAAACGGCCGCAGCGCGGCCGTTTTCTTGTCCCGTCCAGCGGCCGCCGCGCCCGCCCGGCCAGCGCTTAACCCACCGTGCCGATGATGCTCACTTCGCGGTTTTCCGGCACTTCGTTATACGACAGCACATGCAGGCCCGGCGCGAACAGGCGCGCATAGCGCGCCAGCAGCGGCCGGATCTGCGGCAGCACCAGCAGCAGCGGCGGCGTGGCCTGCTGCTTCATCTGCTCGCGCGCCACCGGCATATTCACCTGCAGCTGCTGCAGCAGATGCGGATCGATCGGGAAGTTGTCGAGCGCCACCTTGCCGCTCTGGCGCGCCTGGTTGAGCGAGCCGAGCAGCATGTTTTCCAGCTCGCCGCCCAGATTGAAGGCCAGCATCTCGCTCTTCTGGCCGAACAGGCCGGCCACGATCTGGCGCCGCAGCGCGCAGCGCACCTCGGCCGCCAGCAAGATCGGGTCCTTGGTGGTTTCCGAGCTGTCGAGCAAGGTGGTGGCGATCGGCACGATGTCTTTCAGCGAGACGTTTTCGGCCAGCAGCACGCGGAACACGCGCAGCAGCTGGGTATGCGTGAGCGCCTTGTCGAGCGCGCCGCCGAGCTTGGGCGAGAGCGCCGTCAAGCGTTCCATGATGGCGGCCACATCGTCGTGGCGGAACAGCTCGGGCAGGTATTCGCGGATCAGCTTGGACACATGGGTGGCGATCGCGCTCGGCGCCTCCACCACCTGGTAACCCATGCCCAGGGCGTTGGCCTTGGCGTCCGGCTCGATCCAGGTCACGGGCATGCCATAGGCCGGCTCGACGCCGGGAATGCCGTCGATCTGGCCGTACACGGTGGGCGAGGGAATCGCCATCAGCAGCTCGGCGAACACTTCGGCCTGGGCCACGGCCGCGCCGCCCAGCACCACGGTATAGGCCGACGGTTTCAGGCTCAGGTCGTCGCGCACGGCGATCGGCGGCACCACCAGGCCCATGCCTTCGGACACGCTCTGGCGCACGCCGCGCAGGCGCTTGGTCAGCGGCTCGCCATGGCCCTTGTCGATCATGCCCACCAGCTTATAGCCGAGCAGCACCTGCAGCGGCTGCACCGCCGGCAAGTTCTGCCATTCGAGTTCCGGCACCTTCTCTTCGCGCAGCGCCGCTTCGATCGCCGCGATATTCGAGGGCGCGGGCGCGGCCTTGCGCAAGCTCATGCGCCAAGCCACGTAGCCGACCACGGCCGCGAAGCTCATGAACATCATCCACGGCATGCCCGGCACGATGGACAGCACCACCATCACGGCCGCGGCGCTGCCCAGCACGCTTGGCGAGGCCAGCAGCTGGCTGCTGACCTGCTGCTCGAAGTCGCCCGCGTCGCTGACGCGGGTCACGATGATGGCGGCGGCGGCCGACAGCAGCAGGGCCGGCACCTGGGCCACCAGGCCGTCGCCGATGGTCAGCAGGGCGTACTGGCGGAAGGCGTCGCCGAAGGACATGTTCTGCATCAGGGCGCCGATGGCCACGCCGCCGACGATATTGATGATCAGGATCAGTATCGAGGCGATGGCGTCGCCGCGCACGAATTTCGAGGCGCCGTCCATGGCGCCGTAGAAGTCCGCTTCCATCGCCACTTCGCGGCGGCGCTGCTGGGCGCGTTCCTGGTTGATCAAGCCGGCATTGAGGTCGGCGTCGATGGCCATCTGCTTGCCCGGCAAGGCGTCCAGGGTGAAGCGGGCCGACACTTCGGAAATGCGCTCGGCGCCCTTGGTCACGACGACGAAGTTAATGATCATCAAGATCACGAACACCACCAGGCCGACCACGAAATTGCCGCCCACCACCACATTGCCGAAGGCTTCGATCACCTTACCGGCCGCGTGCGTGCCCTCGTGGCCGCGCAGCAGCACGACCCGGGTCGAGGCCACGTTCAAGGTCAGGCGCATCAGCGTGGTGGCCAGGATCACGGTCGGGAAGACCGAGAAGTCGAGCGGGCGCTTGGCGCTGACGCTGACCAGGATCACGATCAGGGCCAGCACGATATTGAAGGTAAACAGCACATCCAGCAGGATGGCCGGCAGCGGCAGGATGATCATCGCCAGCAGCATCACCACAAAGAGCGGGGTGGCGACTTTGTGGCGACGCAATTCGGCAACCAGCCGGTTCAGGAAATTCATGACGGCGAAACCTCACTCATGGATGTTGGTACGGGAACTTGACTCGGGAACAGCGGTTCGCCCTGGCGCTGGCCAGAGCGGAAGGCCTTCAGCTGCAGCACATAGTGCAGCACCTGCGATACCGCCTGGTAGAGGGGCACCGGTATCTGCTGGTTAACCTGGCTGGTATTGTAGATGGCGCGGGCCAGGGGCGGCAATGGCAGCACCTCGATTTGGAATTCGGCGGCGATCTGGCGGATGTACAGCGCCATTTCGTCGACGCCCTTGGCCACCACGAACGGCGCTTCGGCGCGCTGCTCGTCGTACTTCAAGGCCACCGCGTAGTGTTCCGGATTGACGATCACCACGTCGGCCGTGGGCACGGTCTTGCGCGCGCTGCGCTGGGCCAGGGCGCGCTGCAGCTGGCGGATGCGCTGGCGCACTTCGGGCCGCCCTTCATTGCTCTTGTATTCTTCCTTGAGCTCCTGCTTGCTCATGCGCTGGCCCTGGGTGAAGAAGAAGGCCTGGGCCGGCACATCGACCACGGCGAACAGGATGAAGATCACCACCAGCGACATCAGGCCGTCGAGCATCAGGCTGGAACCTTGCAGCATGGCCTCGTTGAGCGGCATGCCCTGCAGGCGCGCATAGTCGCTGACGCTGGCGCGCGCCACATGGGACAGCACCCACAGCAGCACGCCGGCCTTGGCGATCGAGATCAGCAGCTCGAAGCCATGTTTGCCGGAAAAAGTGCGGCCCAGATTGGCCATCGGGCTCAGGCGTTCGAACTTGGGCATCCAGTTCTTGAAGGACATGGTCCAACCGCCCGGCACCAGGCTGCCCAGCACAACGAACAGGGGCACCACAAACAGCGGCAAGATCATCTTGAGCAGCAGCACGATGGCGCTCAGGAAGACCCGGCTCAGGGTGTTGTCGATGGCGCCCTCGCTGTCCAGCGTGGCGAAGCTTTGCAGGAAGATGTCGCGAAACTCGAGCAGATACATGGGCAGCAGCCAGACGAACAGCTTCAGGCTGACCAGGATGCCGATCGCCGTCGCCAGGTCGCGCGAGCGCACCACCTGGCCTTCGTCGCGCGCCTTTTTCAGCTTCTGCGCTGAGGGCTTTTCGGTTTTATCGCCGCCGGAATCAGCCATGGCCCGCCGCCCGCATCTGCACCTGGATCATGTCCAGGATCTGGTTCGCCATGCGCACATAGTGGTTGGGAATGGAACGCACCACCTGGCCCAGCATCAGCAAGCCGAACATCGTGATCACCGCGAAGCCGAGCGAGAACAGGTTCAGGGTCGGCGCCACGCGGTTGAGGAAGCCGAAGCCCAGCTGCACCACCACGGTGGCGAACACGATGGGAATGGCCAGCAGCATGGCGGCCGAGAAGATCCAGGCCACATTGAAGGCCACGGTCTGCAGCAGCAAGGGGCCGGGCCAGCCGGCGCCCACCGGCCAGGCCTGGAAGCTGGCCCCGATCACGCCGGCCAGCACCAGGTGGCCGTCGACGCTGAAGAAGATGATGATGGTCATCATCAGCAACAGGGACGAGACCACGTCCGAGGACTGGCCGTTGAGCGGGTCGTTCATCACCGCCAGCGACAAGCCCATCTGGCTCGACACGACAAAGCCGAGCAGCAGGATGACCGACATGGTGAAATGGAAGGCCAGGCCCAGCACGCCGCCGATGACGGCCTGTTCCAGCGTGGCCGCCACGGCCTGCAGCGACAGCGGGTCGACGCTCAGCGCGCCCTGGGTCAGCGGCAGCATCACCACGGCCAGCACCAGGGACACCAGGATGCGCACCGTGACCGGCACCATGGCCTCGCCCAGCACCGGCGCGGCCGAGAGGAAGGCCAGCACGCGCACGAACGGCCACCACAGGGCGTTCAGCCAAGGCAGTAACTGGGCCAGGAGGGCTTCCATCGCGGGCAGGCTAGCCGACCAGGGTGGCGGCGCGGGTGAAGATGGACACGCAGTAGTCCATCAGATAGCCGGCCATCCAGCGCCCCGTCAGGATGATGGCGAGCAAGGTCACGATCAGGCGCGGCAGGAAGCTCAGCGTCTGCTCATTGATCTGGGTGGCGGCCTGCACCAGCGACACCAGCAAGCCGGTGATCAGGCCCGGCACCACCAGCACCATGACCATGATCATCACCATATGCAGCGCTTCGATGATCAGGTCGACCGCGATTTCAGGCGTCAGCATGGCGTCTCAGTAAGCCTGGATGCTCGTCACGAGCGTGTTCACGGTCAGGGTCCAGCCGTCGACCAGCACGAACAGCAAGAGCTTGAACGGCAGCGAGATCACCAGCGGCGAGAGCATCATCATGCCCATGGCCATCAGCACCGAGGACACCACGAGGTCGATGATGAGGAAGGGAATGAACAGCATGCAGCCGATCTGGAAGGCGGTCTTGAGCTCGGACAGCACGAAGGCGGCCAGCTTGACGGTAAAGCCGTGTTCGGCCGGCGTGGCCACCTGGTCTTCGCCGGCCAGGTGGGCGATCTGCTTCAGCGAAGCCTTGCTGGTCTGGGCCAGCATGAAGCGCGAAATGGGTTGTTCGGCCAGCTTCAGCGCTTCCTGCAGGCCGATCTTATCCTGGTCGTAAGGCAGGAAGGCGTCGCGCCAGACCTGGTCGCCGATCGGCTTCATCACCAGCAGGGTGAGAATCAGGGCAACGCCGGTCACGACGCGGCTGGGCAAGCCCTGCTGCAGGCCCAAGGCCTGGCGCAGCAAGGACAGCACGATGACGAAACGGGTAAAGCTGGTCATCATCATGATCAGGATGGGCAGCAAGCCCAGCAAGGTCATGATGACCAGGATCTGCATCTTCACCGACAGGTCGGTCTTGGCGCCCGGCACCACATTGGCCAGCAGATCCTGAGCCTGCGCACTGGCGCAGACACCCAACAACAAGAAGGCGCCCGCGACGGCGCCTACAGCAAGGCCCAGCCGCGAACGGGCCAGGCCAGGAAGGCGGCGCACGGTCATGGCGCCATCATGTCCAGATTGAGGCCGTCCAGATCCACCACCTTCAAACCATAGTTCTCGCCCGCCACCACCACTTCGGCGCGGCCGATGGCCGTGCCGTTGACCTTGATCACCAGCGGTTCGCCAGCCAGCACGTCGAGTTCGACCACGCTGTCGGGGCCGATCTGCATCAGCTCTTCGAGCGAGATGCGGGCCGAGCCCACTTCCAGGGTCAGGGTCACGGGAATCTTGCGCATCATGGCCGGCAGATCGCGCTTGGGCGCGGCCAGCGGCGCCTCGGCCAGTTCATGGCTGACCTGGTCGATGATCATCTCTTCCGACATATCATCCAGCAAGGCGTCGCTGGCGCTATTGGGATTTACATTCATCATGTTCATTCGATATCTTCAAAAGAGGTTAGGCAGAGTTTTCCCTTGTGCTCGGTCACGGCGGCCGTGAACAGGCGCGATTCTTCCAGCAGGACATCAGCACGGTGCAGGCTGACCGGAATCACATCGCCCACGCTCAGGTCGAACAGGGCGCCCAGCGTGATTTCCTTGCTCACCAGGCGGCCGTTCAAGCCCACCTGCAGGCGGCTCGCCAGCGGTGGCGCGCTCTTGCCGCCGCGCTTGCTTTCGCGCTCGGGCAGCAAGCCGCGCAACACATCCGACATCATGGTCTTGTCCAGCGCAAACCAGACGCTGCCGCTCAAACCGCTGGCCGCTTCGCTGACGCTGACGGTGATGATCCAGCTGCCGCGCGGCGGCTGCACCGAGGGCAGCGGCTTGATCTCGTCGGCCGCCGGCTTGTCGCTGGGCGGCAGGTTGACCTCGATGCGGCCAGCCAGGGTGCCGGCCAGCTGTTGCCCCAAAACAACAGCCAAGCGCTCTTCGGTCGCCGTCACGCGCACCTGGCCCTCGTCGGGCAGGGCGTCGGCGCCCTTGCCGCGGCCGTAACGGTAATTGAGAATACTGAGCAGCACCTTGCGCTCGATGGCGAAGGACAGGTTGCCGGCCGGGGCCGAGAAATTGAGCCAGCGGCGCGCGGCCTCGCTACCGTCGAGACGGCTGAACGCCACGTCGCTGACCTGCATGCTGCCCCAGTAGCGCCGGTTCATGGCCAGGCGCATGGCCTGCACCAGATCCTCGCGCAACTGGCCGGCAAACACGGGCAGGCGGTGGACGGGGCGCCCAAGCAGGCAAGGGTCCAGTACCTGATGTTGCACTGTCGTTTTTGTGTTTGTCATATTCTGGTCAAGTCGGAACTCTGTATGCACCCTGTTTCCCGGCTCGGTCCCCGCCAGCGCAGGCGGATGCGGCCTGCATGCTACATCCTAGCGTAAAAGTCTGGCGGGTAGGACGATCTCGGTAGCGTAGAATACATCATATTCGGTGTTATTGCCATGAATCAATATTCCCTCCCTAAATAAGCCTTTACAGGAAAGTTGCCAACAGGTAAGCTTCAATCTGTTGCGCTGGCCCTGTTGCTGCTGAGCAGCACCATGAAAAGCAAGCGCTTAGTGCATGATTTGTAAGAGCTTTTGTCATTCATGCAGTGTTCCGCGCAGCCCCGTGCCGAGCGGCGCACCGTATCATTTTCTAGCGCAATTAATTTCGTTGAAGTAATATTTCGCGCGGCCGCCTGCGTAAGCGGCCACCGAAAGTTGTCCGGGTTTGACCGACAGCCGCCCCCGCCGCGGCGCCGACAGCCCGGGCGCATAACCAGTATCAACGCTGCATGAAAGTGGAGGTGACAAGATGGCAAATGAAATCGCTGGCCTGATCAAGGCCGATCTGGCGTCGCTGGCCAATGCGGCCGCCGACCTCGCGCACCAGGCCGCGCCCGTGGCGCCGGCCGCCCAATTCGGCCCCGCCGCCGCCCAACCCGCTTCCTTCGCCCAATCGATGCAAGACGCCGTCGCCGGCGTCAATGCGGCCGACCAGGCCGCCGGTGCCGCCATGGCCGACGTCGATGCCGGCCGTTCCAACGATCTGGTGGGCGCCATGCTCGCCAGCCAGGAAGCCAGCCTGTCCTTCTCGATGTTGATGCAAGTGCGCAACAAGGTGATGGGCGCGGTTGATGAACTGATCAAGCTCCCGCTGTAAGCTAGCCTTTCTCCCCGTATCCCGCGAAAGCCCCCAACGTGATCAACACCCTCAAGTCCGCTTTCGGACGCTGGCGCTCCCCTAACCCGGAGGCGGCGCCCGCGCTCTCCCCTGCCCTGCTGAAAACCCTGTATCCGCTGCTGGTCCTGGCCATCGGCATCACCGCCCTGGTCCTGATGTTCCTCTGGAAAGACCAGTCGGCCTACAAGCCCGTCTTCGGCGCGCGCGAAAAGGTGGCGGCGGCCGATATGATGCACGTGCTCGATGCCGAGGCCATCCCCTACCGCGTCCACCCCGACAGCGGCCAGGTGATGGTGCCCGAAGCCATGCTGGGCAAGGTGCGCATGCTGCTCGCCGCCAAGGGCGTGACGGCGCAGCTGCCGGCCGGCCTGGAATTGATGGACAAGAATGACCCGCTGGGCGTCTCCCAGTTCGTCCAGGACGTGCGCTTCCGGCGCGGCCTGGAAGGCGAGCTGGCGCAATCGATCATGACCCTGGACGCCATCGCCCACGCGCGCGTCCACCTGTCGATCGCCAAATCGACCTCCTTCGTCTCCAGCGACGGCGACAAATCCTCCGCTTCGGTGGTGGTGGCCACCAAGCCGGGCCGCCAGCTCAGCCCCGAAACCATCGCCGCCGTCGTGAACATGGTGGCCGGCAGCGTGGCCAGCCTGAACCCGGCGCGCGTGAGCCTGGTCGACCAGGCCGGCAACCTGCTGTCCTCCCACGTCGACCTGGCCGACGGTTACGACGCCAACGCCGCCAATAGCGAAAGCGGCAAGCGCATCCAGGATGAAATCCGCGGCAATATCAAGGGCTTGCTCGGCCCGATCGTGGGCGACGACAATTTCCGCATCAGCGTCACGGCCGCCGTCGACAACGACAAGGTGGAAGAAACGGTGGAGAAATACGGCGAAACGCCGAAAGTCACCAGCGAAGCCATGCGCGACGAGCAGGACCGCAACCGCATGGTGATGGGCGTGCCGGGCACCCTGTCCAACCGGCCGCCGCAGCAAGCCGCCGCCGATGCCGCCAATCCGGCGCCGGCGGCCGCCCCCGGTGCCGCTGGCGCCGCCGGCGCCGCGGCCGGCGCCGCCCTGCCCGACGGCACGGCGCGCAAGAACGCCACCACGCGCCAATACGCGTATGACCGCAGCATCACCCAGACCAAGCGCGCGCGCGGCCGCCTGGAGCGCCAGAGCGTGGCCGTGGTGCTGGCCCACGCCGCGGCGCCGACGCCGAAAACCGGCTGGAGCGCCAATGAGCTGGCCAATATCGACAAGGTGCTGCGCAATGGCCTGGGCATCAACACCGAACGCGGCGACACCCTGGTGGTGACGGCCATGAACTTCCCGCCCAAAGCGGCCGCCGTGCCATGGTGGCAGGAACGCGACAATGTGGTCGACTTCAGCGCCTGGATCGGCTACGCCGTGGCCGCCCTGCTCGGCTATCTGCTGCTGGCCCGTCCACTGCTGCGCCTGCTCAGCGCCCGCTTCGCGCCGGCCAAGCCGCGCACGGCCGCCGAACGCCGCGCCCTCAACGCCACCACCGTGGGCGCCACGGCCGGCGAAGGGGCTGCCCTGCCGGGCGCGGCCGGCGCCGCCAGCGCGCCGGCCGGCGCCGCCGCCCTCGGCGCGCCCGAAGGCGCGGCCGGCGAGAAGGCCGGCGAACTCGACGGCGCCGGCATGCCGGTGGTGCCGCTGCTGGAAAATTACGATCTGCCGCCTACCGGCTCGTCGGTCGACGTCATGGTCGACCACCTGAAGGTGCTGGCAGAGAAAGAGCCCGAACGCGTGGCAGAAGTCGTCAAACAATGGATGCAGAAAAATGGCCGAACTCACTCACCTCAATGATGACGCCGCCGATGGCTTGCTGAGCCCGGTGGAACAGGCAGCCATCGTGCTGCTGAGCATAGGCGAAGAGCCGGCCGCGGCCGTGCTGCGCTGCCTGTCGCGCGAAGAACTGCTGGAAGTGACGCAGGTGATGTCGCGCATGAGCGGCATCAAGGTCGAATCGGTGAAGCTGGCCATGCAGACCTTCTTCGACGATTACCGCCAGCAGTCGGGCGTGCATGGCGCTTCGCGCAGCTACCTCAAGCGCTCGCTCGACCTGGCGCTGGGCGGCGATATCGCGAACACCGTGCTCAACAATATCTACGGCGACGAGCTGCGCCCGAAAATGGCGCGCCTGCAATGGGCCTCGGCCAAATGGCTGGCCGACTACATCGCCAACGAACACGTGCGCATGCAAGCGGTGTTCCTGGCCTTCCTGCCGCCCACCCTGGCCGGCCAGATCCTCGACGCGCTGCCGCTCGAAGGGCGCGACCTGGTGCTGCTGAACCTGGCGCGCCTGGACGAGATCGACCGCGATCTGCTGGCCGAGCTCGACGAACTGGTCAACCGCTGCCTGAGCAGCTTCGACATGCAGAGCACCAGCGTGGAAGGCGTGCGCCAGGTGGCCGAGATCCTCAACCGCCTGCCCGGCAACCGCGCCCAGATCGTCGAACTGCTGCGCGCCCATGATCCGGAAGTGGTGGAACAGATCGAGCTGTCGATGTACGACTTCCTCATCCTCTCGACCCAGACCGAAGTCACGCTCACCCGCATCATCGAGGAAGTGCCGCTCGAGCAGTGGGCCATCGCGCTCAAGGGCGCCGAGCTGTCGATCCGCGACGCCGTGCTGCGCACCATGCCGAAACGCCAGGCCCAGGCCTTCGAGGACATGATGCGGCGCGCCGGTCCGGTGCCGCTGTCGCGCATCGAATCGACGCGCCAGGAAATCATGGCCACCGTCAAGGCCCTGGCCGACGCCGGCGAAGTCGAAGTCCAGCTGTTCGCCGAAACGGTGGTCGAATGAAGCAATTCCGTCCCTACCGCTTCCCGCCGCTGGCCCAGTTCACGCCGCCGCCCTCGCTGCGCAATGGCGCCCATGGCGGCGTGCAAGTCGATTCGGCCCAGTGGCAAGCCTCGCTCAGCGAAGGTTTCGAGCAGGGCCAGCGCGAAGGCTATGAAGCCGGCTTGCAGCGCGGCCAGGACGACGGTTTCGAAGCGGGCCGCAGCGCGGGCACCGAACAGGGCCGCGAAGAAGGCCGGCAGGAAGTGCTGGCCGGCTTCGAACACGCCGCGCGGCCGGTCGACGCCATGCTCAAAAGCCTGAAAAAGCTGCGCGCCGATTACCGCGCCGCCCAGCGCAAGGAAGTGGTGGACCTGGTGGCCAAGGTGGCGCGCCAGGTGATCCGCGCCGAACTGGCGCTGCAGCCGGTGCAGATCATGGCCCTGGTCGACGAGACCCTGGCCTCGATGCCGCCCACGCGCGAAGAAATCGATGTGTTCCTCAATCCAGAAGAGATGCGCCGCATCAACGAACTCGACCCCAAGCGCGCCAAGCGCTGGAACTTGATCGCCGACGCCCGCCTGGAAGTGGGCGAATGCCGCATCAAGGCGGGCGACAGCGAAGTCGATGCCGGATGTCATCAGCGGCTTGCCGCGGTCATGGAACAGGTCGATAATCAACTCCAGGCCGCCGATACCGGCGATGAAGCCGAGAGCGAAGAATGATAGCCGATGCCTTGCGCAAGCTGGAGCTGGACGAAGTCCCGCTGGCGACCCCGACGGGCCGCCTGGTGGGCGCGTCCGGCTTGCTGCTCGAGGCCGTCGGTTGCCCGCTCTACACGGGCCAGCGTTGCCAGATCGAGACAGTCGACGGCAGCTGGCTCGACGCCCAAGTGGTGGGGTTCCGCGACAAGCTCTCGTTCTTAATGCCGTTCAAGAAGGCGGCGGGCCTGACCACCGGCGCCCGCGTGCTGCCCGGCTCGGACAAGCTCAGCCTGCAAATCGGCGCCGGCTGGCTCGGTCGCATGGTCAATGGCCTGGGTGAACCGATCGACGGCCTGGGCAAGCTGGGCGGCGACTTCCCGCTCGAGATGCAACCGCCGCGCGTGCATCCGCTGAAGAAAAAACCCGTCACCGCACCGCTCGACGTGGGCGTGCGCGCCATCAATGCCATGCTGACCCTGGGCCAGGGCCAGCGCGTGGGCTTGATGGCCGGCTCCGGCGTCGGCAAATCCGTCCTGCTGGGCTTGATCACGCGCCAGACCGTGGCCGATGTGGTGGTGGTCGGCCTGATCGGCGAACGGTCGCGCGAGGTGCGCGAATTCGTCGAGATGTCGCTCGGGCCGGACGGCTTGCGCAAGGCCGTGCTGGTGATCGCGCCGGCCGACGAATCGCCGCTGATGCGCATCATGGCCACCGAGTTGTGCCATTCGATCGCGGCCCATTTCCGCGACCAGGGCAAGAATGTCTTGCTGCTGGTCGATTCCCTGACCCGTTACGCCATGGCCTTGCGCGAAGTGGCGCTGGCCCTGGGCGAGCCGCCCGCCACCAAGGGCTATCCGCCCTCGGTGTTTTCCAACCTGCCGCAGCTGGTGGAATCGGCCGGCAACGGCGAAAACCCGGACGGCAGCATGAGCGCCATCTACACCGTGCTGGCCGAAGGCGACGACCAGCAAGACCCGGTGGTCGATACCGCGCGCGCCATCCTCGACGGCCACATCGTGCTCACGCGCGAGCTGGCCGAACGGGGCCACTACCCGGCCATCGACGTCGCCGCCTCGATCAGCCGCTGCATGAACCATGTGATCAGCAAGGAACATATGCAGGCGGCGCGCGCGCTGAAAGCGACGATGGCGCGCCACGAACGGGTGCGCGACCTGATTCCGCTGGGCGCCTACGTGCCCGGCGCCGACCCGGTGACCGACCGGGCCGTCAACCTGCATCCCCACATCGAAGAATTCCTGTGCCAGGGCACCAAGGAAGCGGCGCCCTATCTCCCCTGCGTGGAAGAACTTGAAAGGCTGATGGCATGAAACACCACAACACCATTCGGAGTCTGAATACCCTGGTCTCGCTGCGCAATACGGAAGTGGAAAAGCTGCAGGCGGAAATGGCGGAAAAAAACAGCGTGCGCGAGCGCTACCAGAAGAGCCTGGAGCGTCTGACCAGCCTCTACACCAATAGCGGCGCCAGCGGCAGCCTGCCGCTGGCGCTGTCGGTCAATTGCGGCAATTACAAGGAAGCCGTGATGCAGATGGTCGATACCCACCGCCTCGACCTGTCCATGCATGAAGCCGATATGGCCGTCTCCCAGCGCGCCCTGAACGCGGCCTACGTCAAGCGCGAAGTCTTGGGCCAGGTGCTGGAAAAGACCCAGCAGACCGTGCGCCGCGCGCAAGACCAGCAGGAGCGCAAAAAGAATGATGAACTGGCAACGCAACTGTGGTTGCGCGGGCAAAAAACGCTCTGATACGAAATAAATTTCATAGGAACACTACTTAGGTCGCCCCTTACCAGAGTACACTTCCCATATATTTCCACGGAGCACGAAAATGGCAATCACCAGCCCGGTTTACGATCCAGTCCCCACCGCCACCAAAATGGCGAACAAATACATGGCCGGCGCCGTGGACCGACAGAATGCGGCCGTCAAAGACCTGCAATCGGACTCCACCGGCCTGAGCAAGGTCAGCAGCGCGATCAAGGCCTTCGAGGCCGCCCTGTCCGCGATGAGCACGAAAAAGAGCGTGATCGCCAATGCGGCCACGTTCAGCTCGGCCGTCGGCACCGCCACGGCGAATGCCACCGCCAGCCCGGGCAGCTATTCCTTCTATGTGGAAAAGCTGGCCACGGCCGGCCAGGTGTCTTACGGCGGCATCACCGACACCACGGCCGCGGGCAGCGGCACGCTCAAGCTGGTGCTGGGCGACGGCAGCAATTTCACGGTCGACCTGGCCAGCGCCGACAAGGACATGAACGGCACCCTGACGGCCAAGGAAATCGCGGCCGCGATCAATGTGGCCGCCAGCAATAATTCGCGCATCACGGCCTCGACCCTGACCATCAATGGCCAGTCCACGCTGGTGCTGAGTTCGAACGCCACGGGCGCCGCCAACGGCGTCGCCAGCCTCGACGTCAGCGCCGTCAACGATCCGGCCCTGAAAGCGGCCCTGGGCGCGCCCAAGGTGCTGCAGGGCGCGCAGGACGCCGAAGTCTGGGTCGGCCCCCAGGGCACCGGCCAGAAAATCGTCCAGGCCTCGAATACCTTCAGCGGCATGATCGATGGCGTGACGATGACCTTCACCAAGGCCCAGGGCGCCGGCGAAGCGCCGGTGACGCTGACGGTGGGCAGCGATAGCGCGGGCACCAATGCCAATGTGCAAGCTTTCGTCGATGCCTACAACAAGCTCGACGCGGTGCTGCGCGACGTCACCAATCCGGGCGACCCGAAAAGCGGCCTGCCGGCCGGTCCCTTTGCCGGCGACTCCGGCCTGCTCTCGCTGCGCAACGGCATGAAAGCGGTCATGCGCCAGGCGCTCGGCACGCAAAGCCTGGTCACCTATGGCATCAAGGGCACGCTCAACGGCAGCATCGAACTCGATACCAGCCGCCTGGCCAAGGCGCTGGCCGCCGACCCCACCTCGCTCGACAAGCTGTTCGGCAGCGCCAGCCTGGTCAGCCCGAGCGGCGTGCTCGGCAGCATGGACAAGCTGATGGACCAGTGGACCGATCTGAGCAAGGGCCAGCTGGTCACCCGCCGCGGCGCGCTCGACAAGCTGCAGATCAAGCTCACGGCCAAGCAGGCCGACCTCGACCGGCAGTACGACGGCGTCTACAAACGCTATCTGGACCAGTACACCAAGCTGCAGACCCTGCAGGCCCAGATGACCGGCAGCTCCAGCCTGTTCGATGCGCTGTTCGGCAATAAGAGCAGCAACTGATTTTCAACGCAATTAACGCAAGACGGTGACAATAATGATGAACCAGGATGCCTACAGCAGCTACCACTCGGTCAATCTGGACGCGCAGACGGCCCGCGCCACCCCGGTCGAGCTGGTGCTGGTACTGACCGACGGCCTGCTGGAAGAGCTGGCCCGCGCGCGCGCGCACATCGTGGCGCGCCGCTACGAATTGAAGGCGGCAAGCCTGAACAAGTGCACGCAGATCATCAATGGCATGGCCAGCTCCCTCGACTTCGACCATGGCGGCGAAGTGGTGGTCAATCTGAGCCGTCTCTACGACTACTGCGCCGCCCGCCTGTACCGCGCCGGCATCGATATGAATCCCGACATCATCGATGAAGTCGTGACCCTGCAAACCACCATCAAGCAGGGCTGGCTGGGCGTGCAAGCGAATGGATAGGCAACACACGCTGCTGCAACTGGCGCAGAAGCTCAGCGCCGCCAGCACCGCCGCCGACTGGGACGCCCTGGCGGCGGCGGATGCGCTGCTGGCGGCCAGCTTGCCGGCCCTGGCGCAGCAAGGCCCGTGGACGGCGCCGGAACTGGCGGCGCTGACGGTCCTGCGCCAGCAGCATGGCGCCGCGCTGGCGCGCTGCACGGCGGCCGGCGCGGAACTGGCTGCGCGCATGAGCACTATGAATACCAATAAAGAAGGCTGGTATGCCTACTCCCTCGACAACGAAGTAATCGGACACGAAGCATGAGCATGACATCCATTGGCGCCGCCCCCGCTGCCGCCCCTACCTTACTCGACGTCGCGCCGGCCGCCCCCGAGGCAGTGGCGCTGTTGAGCACGGCGGCGGGCGCCGCGCCCCTGTCCCTCTTTGGTCAACTGCTGGGCCTGGTCGACGCCGGCAGCGCGCCGGACGGCGCCGGCCCGGAACACGACACGGAACACGGCGCCGACGCGAGCGCCGCTACGCTGGACCCGACCGCGACCCCGGCCTTCAGCACCATGCCGCTGCCGGCCATGCTGGCGGCGCTGGCCCCGGCCGCCACCGCGCCCGCCGCCGGTGCCGGTGCCGGCGGCCAGCAGGGCGGCGTGGCCGGCGTGGGCGCCATCGATGGCCGTGCCGCGGCCCCGACCCATCCCGCCCTGCTGGCCGCCCAGGCGGAACCACAGACGCGCGCGCCAGCGCCGCTGGGCGCGGACGCCGCCGCGCGCGGCGCCCTGCCCCTGCCGCCCCAGTTGGCCAGCGGCGGCGCGCCCGCCGCGCCCGCCGCCAGCGGCGCGCGCGCGCCGGCCATCGCACTGCCCGGCGCCGCCGGCGCCGAGGCGCGCGACAATGCCGCCCCCCTGCTGGCCGAGCTGGCCGCCGTACAGAGCGGGCGCAGCGGCGATGCCAAGGCGGCCGTCAAGGACGCCGTCGGCGACGCGGCCCAGGCCGGCGCCGGCTTCAAGACCTTGTTTGCCAACACGGCCCCGCAAACCGGCGCCGCCGGCGACAGCGTGAAACTGGCCGGCGCGCCCGACCAGTGGCAGCAGCCGCTGCGCGCCGCCCTCGGCGACCGCCTGCAGCTGCAATTGCAGCGCAATAACGACCATGCCGTGATCCGCCTCGACCCGCCCAATCTGGGCAGCGTGGAAATCTCGATCCGCCATACGGCCGGCGCCCTGCAGGTGAATTTATCGGCCAGCAATGGCGAAGTGCTGCGCCAACTGAGCACCATCGGCGACACCATGCGCCAAGACTTGTCGCAGCGCCAGTACGGCGAGGTGGCCGTGACCGTCTCGGCCAGCCGCGGCCAGGGCTTTGCCGATGCCGACGGCCGCGGCCGTCAGCCCGAGCGCGACGGCCAAGACGGCCGCCAGCCGGGCCGCGCCCTGTCCGAGGACGGCGCCGCTTCCACCTTTGCCATGCTGAGCGATCTGGAGTAAGACAAGGATGAAGAATATGAAACTGGTAATTGCGTTGGTGGGTGTGGCCGTCCTCGCCGCGGGCGTGGCCGGCGGCGCCGTCTGGTATATGGGCAAGGCTTCGGCCAATGCCGCCGTACCGGCTGCCGCGCATGCCAAGGCGGAAGCGCCGCGCAGCGACGGCAAGCCGCCCAAATACCTGACCGTGGACAAGGTCATCGTCATGCTGCGCAAGGCGCCCGGCGACACGGTGCCGCACTATATGTCGGCCGACCTGGTGGTGGCCACCACGGCGGAAAAGGAAAAGGAAGCCAAGGAACACCTGCCGCTGCTGCGCAGCATCGCCGTCAAGTCCCTGTCGGCGCTGCCGATGGCCAAGGCCGAAACCATGTCGATCGACCAGTTCGCCGAGGAGCTGAACAAGGCCTTCGATGAAACCTATGAAAAGGAAAGACTGGACAAGCCGTTCAATAATGTAATGATCGGCAAGATGATTCTCGAATAATGCCCGACCCCGAAGCCAAGCAGGAGATGGGATTTTCATGGCATATTTAGAACAAGCGGAAGCCTGCGCCGATGGGTATGGCGAAACGGCGGCCGCCGCGCCGACGCTCAGTCCGGCCGCCGAGCAGAAGTGCCTGGTGGATTATGCGCCGCTGGTCAAACGCATCGTGCGCCAGCTCAATTCGCAGGTGGCGGGCGCGATCGACCGCGACGATATGGAGCAGATTGGCCTGATGGGCTTGCTCGAAGCGCTGCGCCGCTATGGCACGCCCGACGCCGCCTTCGGCAGCTACGCCAGCCTGCGCATCCGCGGCGCCATTCTCGACGAGCTGCGGCGCCAGGATTGGCGCCCGCGCGCCGTGCGCCAGCACAGCCACAAGCTGCGCGACGCCATGCGCGCGCTCACGCGCAAGCTCGGGCGCGAACCGGCCGAGCACGAGGCGATCGCCGGCCTCGGCCTGACGCCCGAGGAATACCAGAGCTATCTGCTGGACGAGAACGCCGAGCAGATCGCCAGCTTCGACGACCTGCTGCAAGACACGCTGAGCGACGCGGGCAGCGCGCCCAGTCCGGAAGAGCAGCTGATGGTGCGGCGCAGCCTGGAACAGGCGCTGAACGGCCTGGACGAGCGCGAGCAGCGCGTGGTGCAGATGTATTACGAGTTCGAGCTGAGCTATAAAGAAATTGCCGCCGTGCTGGATTTGACGGACGCCCGCGTCTGCCAGCTCAACAAGGCGGCCCTGGGCAAGATGAAGGCAGTGCTGCAGCGCTAAGCGGCACCAAGATAATGAAATGAAAGGCAAGCAATCATGCAGCAATTAGTCGGTATTCTCATCGTGCTCGGCAGTGTGTTCGGCGGTTTCGCCATGATGGGCGGCACGTTCCACGCCATCTGGCAACCGATCGAGCTGATCATTATCGCCGGCGCCGGCCTCGGCGCTTTCGTGCTGGGCAACCCACGCCATGTGCTGGGCGAAACCGGCGGCCAGCTCAAGAAAATTGTCTTCCGCAAGAAGTACGATTCCGAGTTCCAGCGCCAATTGCTGCTGCTCATGTATGAACTGCTGCAACTGGCGGCTGGCGGCTTGAAAGCGCTCGACGCCCACGTCGAGGCGCCGAAGGAAAGCCCGCTGTTCCAGCGCTACCCGGCCGTGCTGGAAGAGCCGAAGCTGCTCGCCTTCATCGTCGACAACTTCCGCCTGATGGCGATGGGCAAGATCAACGCGCACGAGCTCGAAGGCGTGCTCGAGCAGGAACTGGAAGCCATCCATGAAGAGCTGACCCAGCCGGCCAAATCGCTGCAGAAGATCGGCGAAGCCATGCCCGGCTTCGGTATTCTGGCCGCCGTGCTCGGCATCGTGATGACCATGAACAGCGTGGGCGGCGGCGCCACCTCGGGCGAGATCGCCGAACACGTGGGCGCGGCCATGGTCGGCACCTTCATCGGCATCTTCTTCTGCTACGGCCTGCTCGACCCGCTGTCGAATATGATGAAGCAGCTGGTGGTGCAGGAAGCGTCCACCATGGAATGCGTGAAAGTGGTGCTGGTCACGCACGTCGCCGGCAAGCCGCCGCTGCTGGCCATCGACGCCGGCCGCCGCCTGGTGCAGCTGAACATCAAGCCAAGCTTCGCCCAGCTCGAAGGCTGGATCAACGCCATGGAAGGCCGCGATAGCGAGCCGGATTCTCGCCGTGGAGGTGGCCGTGCTAAAGCCGCATGATAAGCACCACGAAGCGACCATCGTCAAGCGCGGCGGCGGCAAGCACAAGCACGACGAGCACGGCGGCGCCTGGAAAGTCGCGTTCGCCGACTTCTGCCTCGCCCTGATGTGCCTGTTCCTGGTGCTGTGGCTGATGGCCTCGCGCAATACCGAAAGCCTGGAGCAAATCCTGACCGAGGCCGACGGCAACAAGACCGACCAGGGCAAGGGCGTGATGCCGCAGCAGATCGGCGGCCCGCGCGGCAGCCTGATCGAGCGCTTCCCGATGACCCGCACCGGCAATACCGACGCGCCCGGCAACGCCGCGCAAAGCACGCAAACCAATCCCCAAGCCCAGCCCGAGCGCGTCAGCTACGACACGCCCAACGATTTGCAGCAACTGGCCAAGGCCCTGGGCAATATGAGCGAGGAAGCGGGCTTGGCCAGCAACCTCGAATCGGTGGTCACGCCCTATGGCTTGCGCGTGATGCTGCACGATACGGACGAGCAAGGCATGTTCGTGCGCGGCAGCGCCGTGCCGACCGGCAAATTCCAAGCCCTGCTGCGCAAGATGGGGCCGCTGTTTGCCAAGATGGAAAACCAGATGCTGATCGTCGGCCACACCGACTCCCTGCAGTACGCCGACACCGGCCATTCGGCCTTCTCCAACTGGAATCTGTCGTCCAACCGCGCCATGTCGGCGCGCGCCCAGCTGCTGGCCGGCAGCATGCCCACCGACAGCGTGCTGCAAGTGGTCGGCATGGCCGACCGCGCCCCGCTCGATGTCAAAAATGCGACAGCCGGCATCAACCGCCGCATCGAGCTGCTCATTCTCACCAAGGGGCAGGCCGCCGCCATTTCGGCCATGTTCGGCATGCCTGGCAAGAAGAGTCCTTTGACCTTGGATGTGGATTCTGAGTTGCCTGATGTTAATATACTGCAGCAGCTGCGCAATAAGCTGCTGCCGGGTGCAAAGGGCAACGGCAATGGCCATTGAAAACAAGACAAGGGGGCAACGTATGCGTATCACCACCGCCACCCCGGGCGGGGTCAGCGTCCAGCAGGTCAGCGAGGTCACAGCCGCCGACGGCGCCCACGCCGCGGCCGCGCCGTCCGCCCCGGCCGAACTGCAATCGGCCGTGCTGCAACCGGCGCTGCAGGCGCTGCGCGACCTGCCCGATATCGACCACGAGAAAGTGGCCCAGTTGCGCGACGCCCTGGCCAAGGGTGAACTGCCGTTCAACGCCGGCAAGCTCGCCGGCCTGATCCAGCGCTTCCACGGGAGCGAAAAGTGAACCAGATGACGCGCCAGCAAGCCATGCTCGGCCTGCTGCAAGGCGTGGCCGAGGACCAGCAGGCTTACCGCAACCTGATCGAGCTGCTCGAGCAGCAGTTCCAGGCCGCGCTGCGCCACCAGCAGGCGCGTCTGGGCGAGATCGCCGCCGAGATTTCCACCCTGGTCGACAGCATGGAGGTGCGGCGCCGCCTGCGCGTGGAACTGGCCGAACGGCTGGTCGGTGCGCAAGGCGGCATGGCCCAGGTGTTTGCCCTGCTCAAGCATGAGCCGCGCGCCCGCCTCGAAGCCGACTGGGCGGAATTGGAACAAATGGTGCTTGCGGCGAAAGCCAGCGGCAAGCGCAATGGCGACTTGCTCGCCGAGCAATACACCATCATGGAAAAAGTACTCAAGGGCGAGGATCAGATTTATGAACCGGTCTGATTTCTTCGCGCGCACCAGCGCCACGCAAGCGACCGCCGCCACCCAGGCGACGCGCTCGAATATGGGCGCGACCCAAGCCGTGCTGCCGGCCGCCTTCACCAGTGCCGGCGGCGACGCCGGCCAGCGTTTCGGCGCCGCCTTCCGCCAGGTGCAGTCCGAGGTCCAGGATTTCCTGGCCCATGGCGCCGGCTTCAGCGCGCCCGACAACGGCGCCGGCAGCGCCTTGAGCGTGGAAGCGGCCGCCCTGCGCGCCCGTCTGGCCGGCGGCGCCATCGACGGCAATACGCCGGCCGGCGCTGCCAACGGCGTCGATGGCGAAACCCAGGAACAGTTTTTGGCCAACATCAAGCCGTGGGCGGCGGAAGCCGGCGAACGACTGGGCGTGGCACCCGACATCGTGGCCGCCCATGCCGCGCTGGAATCGGGCTGGGGCCAGCGTCCCTTGCGCCTGCCCGGCGGCGCCGACAGCAATAATCTGTTCGGCATCAAGGCCGGCGGCCAGTGGCAGGGCGAAGTCAATCCCGCCCGCACCACCGAGTATGAAGGTGGCGTGGCCATGAAGAAAGTGGAACGTTTCCGCAGCTACCCCGACCAGGGCGCCGCCTTCCGCGACTATGCCAGCCTGCTGCTGGACAATCCGCGTTATCAAAAAGCTTTGCATGCGGGTAATAACGCCCGTGCCTTCGCCCAGGGTCTGGTCCAGGGCGGGTATGCCACCGATCCCGGCTACGCCGAGAAACTCACGCGCCTGGCGGCGCGCATCGCCCAGCGCCCGGAGGATTAATTGGCCCCCGGCAGGTCAGCAGGCTCCACCGTCCCAGCGTCGATGACGCGGGCGCGGATGGTGGTGCCGCTGGCATTGCGCACCCGCACGATGGCGCCGCGCGCGCCGGCATCGAGCGCCTCGCCCGCCATGCTCACTTCGATCTGCTCGCGCTTGGCCACGATGCGCACCATCTCGCCGCGTTTCACCAGCAGGGCCGCGATCAGCATATTCGGCCGCAGCACTTCGCCGGCGCGCAGGCTGCGCCGCGCCGACATGCCGTCGACGGCGGCCAGGTCGGCCAGCGCATCCGGCACCGTGGTGATGTCGTTGCGTTCGAGCGACACGTCGGCCAGGCCAAGCGGCTTGCCCGCCGCCACATCGGCCGCCAGCACCGCCACCTTGGCCGAGAGCTTGCCACGCACCACGAAATCGTACCGCCAGCCCTCCGCTCCCGGACAGGCGGCCACAAAGCGCATGCGCGCCGGCGCCCGCGTGTCGACCCCGTCCACCGTCACCGGCGTGCGGCAAGCGGGCAGCGGCCGACTGCCGCGCACCACCTCGGCCTCGGCTTTCACCGCCGTCCAGCCGGCCCGTTCCGCCTGGCGCTGCAATTGCTCCAGCGCCGCCTGGTGTACCTGGGCTATCACCTGTTCCGGTAAAGTGTCGGCCAAAGCCGACATATTTGTGATTCCGGTAAGCAATAAAATCGCCAAACGGGGTACAATAGGATTGTTGAACATGGGCAATACCTTTACTATAGCGTAGCGGCTGGGCTCCCCGGTAGGGCAGCCGTGGCCGCAATTGTACATGGCAGCCTGGTACCGTGTTTCAGAATAGCGACAGTTTTATCTCAGGAGACAGAAAATGGGCATCAATTTCAAGGACGCGGTCGGCCTGCACAGCGACGCGCTGCAGCTGCGGGCAGAACGCACCCGCGTCCTGGCCTCCAATATTGCCAATGAGAACACACCGGGCTTCCAGGCCCAGGACATGGACTTCGCCGCCGCCCTCGCCCGCGTCCAGGCCGAGGCGGACGGCGAGCTGAGCCTGGCCGGCGACGACGCGCCGCTGTACCGCGTGCCCTACCACCCGACCAAGGATGGCAACACGGTCGAGATCGGCGTCGAACAAGCCGCCTTCTCGCAAAACGCCACCGAGTTCCAGACCAGCCTGACCTTCGTCAATATGAAGCTGCGCGGCCTGGCCAAAGCCATCAACGGACAAGGATAATCATGAGCTTCAAGGACATTTCCCAGATCGCCGGCTCGGCCATGGCGGCCCAGACCGTGCGCCTGAACACGGTCGCTTCCAATCTGGCCAATGCCGATTCGGTGGCCGGCAGCGAAGCTGAAACCTACCGCGCGCGCAAGCCCGTGTTTGCCGCCGTCATGAACGAGGGCTTCAACGGCGCCGCCGGCGGCCGCGTCCAGGTGCTCGACGTGGTGGAAAGCGCGGAAGCCCTGCGCAAGGTGCACGAGCCGGGCAATCCGCTCGCCAATGCCGAGGGCATGGTGTTCTACCCCAACGTCAACCAGGTGGCCGAGATGACCGACATGATGTCGGCCTCGCGCGCTTTCGAGACCAATGTCGAAGTGCTGGGCCGCATCCGCGGCATGCAGCAATCCCTGCTCAAACTCGGCGAAGGCTAATCCATGGAAACCAATCTGTTTACCAACACGGCCAGCTCGGCCGCCAACGGCCAGCAGGGCGGCGGCGCGCCCGCGGCCGCCTCCGGCATGAGCGCCAACCAGGAAATGTTCACCAAGCTGCTGGTGGCCCAGATCAAGAACCAGGACCCGCTCTCGCCCAGCGACCCGGCCCAGTTCGTGCAGCAGCTGACCCAGCTGTCGCAGACCGAGGCCTTGAACAATATGGCCAAGCTCACCAGCGCCAATGCCAGCGTGCTGCAAAGCATGCAGGTGCTGGCCCTGGGCGGCCAGGTCGGCTCGGACGTGATGGTCAACAGCGATAGCGTCAAGCTCGATGGCGCCAAGGTCAAGGGCGAAGTGACGCTGGAAAACGCCAGCAGCAAGACCACCCTGATCCTGACCGGCAGCGACGGCATCGAACGCTCCGTCGTCCTCGGTCCGCTGGGCGTCGGCGTGGCGCCGTTCGCGATCGACCCGACCGCGCTGGGCCTGCCGGCCGGCACCTATAAGATGAAAGTTGTCACCAGCAGCGGCGAACAGCCGCCGCTCGACGTCGCCGGCCGCTTGAACAGCGTGCGCCTGGGCGCCAACGGCAATGTTGTGCTGAATGTCGGCAATGTGGGCGAGGTTGCCTCCACGGCCATTACCGCGTTTAACGGCAAGTCCGCCACCACTTCCGCTAGCAAGATTTAAGAAAGGTTACCGTCATGAGCTTCGATATCGCACTGTCTGGCATTCAAGCCATCAACGAACAGCTGAGCACCATCAGCAACAACGTCGCCAATGCGGGCACCCTCGGCTTCAAATCGAGCCGCGCCAACTTCGCCGCCATGTATGCCGGCGAGCGCCCGACCGGCACGCGCATCGGCTCGACCAGCCAATCCATCACCCAGAACGGCGGCGTGCTGACCACCAACCGCGGCCTGGACGCCCTGATCAACGGCCGCGGCTTCTTCGTGGCCAAGGATTCCACCGGCCAGATGAACTACACCCGCGTCGGCCTGTTCGAGAAGGCCGCCGACAATTTCATCGTCGACGCCTCCGGCCGCCGCGTGCAAGGCTATGCCATGACCCCGCCGTCGACCGTGCGCGGCGCCATGGGCGATATCGCCGTGCCGACCGGCACCCAGTTGGGCAAGGCGTCCACCAAGGTCGACTTCCAGGCCAATATGTCGGCCGACTGGAAAGTGCCGGCCAGCCCCTGGCCGGCCGCCGCCCCCGCCAGCGGCGTGGTCGATCCCGCCACCTACAATATGTCCAAGGTGTCGGTGATTTACGACTCCCTGGGCAAACAGCATTCGATCACCCAGTATTTCCGCAAGACCGCCACCGTCACCCCTTCCGAGGTCGCGGTGTATGTCAGCGTCGACGGCGCCTTCCCCACCGCCGCCGCGACCAATCTGCAATTTGACGTCAACGGCAAGCTGACGGCGCCGGCGCCGGCCAATTACACGGTGGCCATTCCGGCCGGCGCGGCCGCCGCGATGAATGTGGTGATCGGCTATACCGGCACCACCTTCCAGGCCGGCGAGGCCAACACCTCGGTCAATGCCGCCGACGGCAACGCGCCCGGCACCTTCGTCGGCGTGGAACTGAACAAGGATGGCGGCGTGATCGCCAAGTATTCCAACGGCCTGAAGCAGCAGATCGCCGTCGTGGCCCTGGCCACCTTCCCCAATGACGAAGGCTTGATCCCGGCCGACAACACCAGCTGGATCGCCGGCGGCGAGTCGGGCGTGGCCAACTATGCCGAACCGGGCCAGGGCGTGGCCGGTTCCCTCAACACCGGTTCGCTGGAACAGTCGAACGTGGACGTGACGACCGAGCTGGTCAGCCTGATGACCTCGCAGCGCAATTACCAGGCCAACTCCAAGGTCATCTCGACCGAGAACGCGATGCTGCAATCGCTGATGCAAGCCCTGTAAGGACTGACCCAGCATGGACGCGCTGATCTATACCGCGATGAGCGGCGCCGAGCGGGCGCTGCGGGGCCAACAGGTCCACGCCAACAACCTGGCCAACCTCGATACCTCGGGCTTCCGCGCCAACCTCGAGCTGGCCACGGCCGCCGCCCTGCCCGGCTACGGCTATGACGACCGCCATATGTCGCGCATGCAGGCGAATGCCGTCAACGGCCGCCAGGGCGCGCTGAAGCCGACCGGGCGCGAACTCGATGTCGCCATTTCCGGCGCCGGCATGTTCGCCGTGCAAGGCCCGACGGGCGAGGCGTATACGCGCGCCGGCGGCATCACGCTCGACGCCGACGGCACCATGACCGTGAACGGCATGCCGCTGCTGGGCGAAGGCGGCGCGCTGACCCTGCCCATCCACACCCGCGTCGAGATCGGCCAGGATGGCACGGTGTCGATCCAGGTGCCGGGCCAGGCCCAGATGCAGGTGATCGACAAGCTCAAACTGGTGAAGGCGGAAACGGCGGAACTGACCAAGAACGAAGCGGGCCTGCTGGTCGCGCGCGACGGCCAGTTGCTCAACACCGACAACACCGTGCAGGTCCGCTCCGGCCACCTCGAAGGCAGCAACGTCTCGGCCGTCGAGGAAATGGTCGCCGTGATGAGCCTGAACCGCACGTTTGAAATCCAGATGAAATTATTCAAGGCCAGCGACAGCATGAACGAGGCAGGCAACCGCCTGCTCGGCGCTTAAGCCCCGACAAGGAGAAACTGATGAATCCAGCAATGTGGATCGCCAAAACCGGCGTGCAGGCGCAAGACGCGAAGCTGCAAACCATCGCCAACAACCTGGCCAATGCCAATACCGTCGGCTACAAGCGCGACCGCGCCGTGTTCGAAGACCTGTTCTATTCGATCGAAGCGCAGCCGGGCGCCCAACGCGCCGACAACAATACCCTGAGCCCGTCCGGCGTACAGCTGGGCAACGGCACCCACCTGGTGGGCACGCAGAAAGTCTTCACCAACGGCAATCTGCAAACCACCAACAACACCTTCGACGTGGCCATCACCGGCAACGGCTTCCTGCAGGTGCGCCGGCCGAACGGCGAAGCCGCGTTCACGCGCGCCGGCCAGCTGCAGATGGACAGCAACGGCATCCTGACCACGGCCCAGGGCTTGCCCATCGTGCCGCAGATTACCATCCCGAACAACGCGACCCGCATCACCATCGGCGAAAACGGCACCGTCTCGGCCACCCTGCCCGGCAATACCGCGCCGACCGAACTGGGCCAGCTGACCCTGACCAGCTTCATCAACCCGACCGGCCTGCTGGCCCTGGGCGAGAACCTGTTCCAGGAAACGGCCTCGAGCGGCGCGCCGACCGAAGGCCGTCCCGGCGACGCCCAGTTCGGCAAGCTCAAGCAAGGCTCGCTGGAAGGCTCGAACGTCCAGGTGGTCGAAGAGATGGTCGACATGATCGCGGCCCAGCGCACCTATGAGATGAATACCAAGGTGCTGTCGGCGGCCGACAATATGCTGCAATACCTGGCCCAGGCGGCAAGATAATGAAAGCCGTCCTGAGCACGCTGGTCCTGGCATCGCTGGTGGCCGGCTGCGCCCAGCCGCCCGTGCGGCCGGCGCCCTTCGACGAGCCGCCGCCGGTGGCCCGCGTGGCGCCGTCGCGCGGCAGCTCGGGCGGCGTCTTCGATCCCGAGGGCGGCGTCTCGCTGACCTCGGACAGCCGCGCCTTCCGCGTCGGCGACCTGGTCACCGTGCTGCTGCAGGAAACCACGCAGGCCTCGAAGAGCGCGGGCACCAAGCTGAGCAAGGACTCCAGCACCGCCATCGCCGCGCCCGGCCTGCTCGGCAAGACCTTCCCCAAGGCCGGCGTCGACCTGTCCGGCAAGAACGGCTTTGCCGGCGACTCCTCGAGCACCCAGCAAAACACGCTGAACGGCGCCATCACCGTCATCGTGCAGGAAGTGCTGCCCAACGGCCTGCTGCGCGTGGCCGGCGAAAAGAATCTGACGCTGAACCAGGGCGAGGAATTCCTGCGCCTGCGCGGCTACCTGCGCGCCGCCGACATCGACGCCAACAACCAGGTGTCCTCGCTGCGCATCGCCAATGCGCGCATCGCCTATTCGGCCAACGGCACCCTGGCCGATGTGCAACAGCCGGGCTGGCTGACCCGTTTCTTCGTCGGCCCCTGGATGCCCTTCTAAGGTGATTACATGAAACTCCGCTGGATTCTCCCTGCCCTGTGCGCCAGCGCCGCCCTGCTGGCCTTCAGCCAGCCGGCCTCGGCGGCGCAAACCCTGCGCAACCTCGTCAGCATCGAGGGCGTGCGCGAAAATCCGCTGGTGGGCTACGGCCTGGTGGTGGGCCTGAACGGCAGCGGCGACTCGACCCAGGTCAAGTTCGCCAGCCAGTCCGTGGTCAATATGCTCAAGCAGTTCGGCGTCAAGATGCCGGACGGCTCGGACGCCAAAAGCAAGAACGTCGCCACCGTCATGGTCAGCGCCGTCTTCCCGCCCGGCTACCGCCGCGGCCAGCCGATCGACATCACCGTCTCCTCGCTGGGCGACGCCAAGAGCCTGCGCGGCGGCGCCCTGCTCCTGACCCCGCTGCGCGCGGCCGACAATGAGGTGTACGCCCTGGCCCAGGGCAATGTCGTGGTCGGCGGCCTGAACGCGGCCGGCAAGAGCGGCTCGTCGGTCACCGTGAATACCCCGACCTCGGGCCGCATTCCCAACGGCGCCGTGATCGAACGCGAAATCGCCACCGATTTCTCGAGCAAGCCGACGGTGCGCCTGTCGCTGCGCCATCCGCACTTCCAGACCGCGACCAATATCGTGGAAACGATCAACCGCCGCTTCGGCCAGATCGCCAGCACCAGCGACGCCACCAGCATCGACGTCATCGCGCCGGAAAATCCGACCCAGCGCGTGGCCTTCGTCGCCAAGCTCGAAGGCTTGCCCATCGACGTCGGCAATGAAAACCCGAAAGTGGTGTTCAATTCGCGCACCGGCACCGTCGTCATCGCCGACGGTCTGCGCGTGCGCGCCGCCGCCGTCACCCACGGCTCGCTCAAGGTGGTGATCTCGGAAAGCGCGAAAGTGAGCCAGCCGAACGCCTTCGCCCAGGGCCAGACCACGGTCACGCCGCAATCGAACGTCAGCGTCGACCAGGGTTCGGGCCAGATGTTCAAGTGGCCGGCCGGCGCCAAGCTGCAATCGATCATCGACGTGGTCAACAGCCTGGGCGCCTCGCCCGACGATATCATGGCGATCCTGCAAGCCCTGGACCAGGCCGGCGCGATCGAAGGCGAACTGGTGGTGATCTGATGGACAACCGCATCTCCCCCCTGCACCATCCCGCCCTGGCCGCCGAGGAACAGGAACGCATCGCCGCCGCCCAGCCGACGGTCGATGGCGTCGACCCGGCCTACCGCGCCAAGGCCACCGAGGCCGCCACCAAGTTCGAAAGCTTCTTCATCAGCCATCTGCTGCACCAGATGCGCAGCTCGACGCGCGAAATGGCCGGCGAGGACAGCATTTACAAGGACGAGGTAAACCAGGACATGCTCGACATGGCCGACAACCTCGTGGCCGACAGCCTGGCCAACCGCCGCGCCTTCGGCGTGGCCGACGCCATTTTGCGCCAGCTGCTGCCGGCCGCGCCCGCAGCCCCCCAACAGCCTGGCAACATTGCCACTGAGAAAAAACCTCCCGCTGCCGCTTAATACAATTCCGTAAGCGGTCGCCTTAGTTTAGTAACGGATCATGGCGCCCTCCTGGCGCCGGTCCCTCGCCCCACTCCAGGAAAGAACCGTCACAATGACCGCCATCAGGAATGCACTTAGCGGCGCCCTCGCCGCCCAGGCCGCGATCAACGCCACCAGCCAGAACACGGCCAATATGAAAACCCGTGGCTATACCCGCCAGGGCGTGTTGTTGACGGCGCTGGGCCCTTCCCAGGGCATGAACGGTCCCGGCCTGGGCGTCCAGGTCAGCGCCCTGTTGCGTTTCAGCGACGCCTATAAGAGCCAGCAACTGTGGCGCGCCAATTCCGAACTGGGCATGCGGACCCAGAGCCAGCCGTATCTGAGCCAGCTCGAACGCATCATGGGCGACGACAAGACCAGCATCAGCAATGGCATCGACCAATTCTTCCAAGCCCTGAACGCGGCCGGCGTCGACCCCATCTCCACGCCGCTGCGCGGCCAGGTGGTGACGGCCGCCGGCGCCATGGCGCAGGCCTTCAACAGCATTTACTCGGTGACGCGCAATCAGCAGCTGTCGGTGCAGCAGCAGCGCGAATCGATGTTGCCACAGGCCAATACCCTGATCGCCAATATCGCCGACCTGAACGACCGCATCACCCAGGCCGGCGCCTTGGGCACCAACACCTCGGCCCTGGTCGATGAGCGTGACCTGGCCATCGACGACCTGTCCAAAATGATGGCCATCGAAGTGCTGCAGCAGCCAGACGGCAGCAGCAGCGTCTCGCTGAAAAGCGGGCAGCCGCTGGTGACCGGCAAGCTGGCCGCCCAGTTGCAACTGGTGACCACCCCGCCGGCGACCACGGCCGAACTGCGCCTGAGCTTCGCCGGTTCCGTCTTCGGCCTAGACGCCACCCGCATCGGCGGCTCGATGGGCGGCCTGGCCGACTTCGAACAAAATACCCTGGCTCCGCTGCAAACCTCGATCATGGAACTGGCCAAGGGCTTGTCGGACAAGATCAACGCGCAGCAAGCCTTGGGCCAGAACGGGCGCACGCCGCCGACCGCCGGCACCGACCTGTTCGTGTACAACGCCTCCGGCACCGGCGGCCTGCTGAATCTGGCCAGCAACTTCAAAAGCGAAGACCTGGCCTTCTCCGCCAATGGCCAGCCCGGCGACAGCGGCAATCTGCAAAAGCTGATCGCCATCAAAAACGCCTCTATCAGCCTGACCTCGATCGGCAACGTGCAGATCGGCGACGCCGACACCCAGCTGGTCGGCAAGCTCGGTATCGACAGCAAGCAAAACCAGTCCCTGCTGAAGAACGCCACCACCATCCGCGAGCAGGCCGAGGAGGATTGGGCCTCCACCAGCAGCGTGAATGAAGACGAGGAAGCGATCAATCTGGTCGAGTTCCAAAAAATGTATCAGGCGAACATGAAAGCCATTGCCGTGGCCAACAGCCTGTTCGATTCCACCCTGGCCATGTTCAACTAAGGATTTATCATGCGTATCGCCAGCAACCAGTTCCAGGCCAGTATGAACCGCTCCCTCGGCCTCAACCAGGAAGCCCTGTCCAAGCTGACGGCAAAGATGGCCAGCGGCAGCAAGCTGCTGGTGCCGTCCGACGACCCGATCGCCAACGTGCGCATTTCGCGTCTGCTGCGCGAGGAATCCATTGTCAACCAGTACCGCGACAATATCTCGGCCGTCAAGATCCGTCTGGCGCACAATGAAACCTTTATGCAAGGCATGGTCAACGACCTCAACGAGGCACGCGACCTGATGGTGCTGGCGCTCGACGCGCACAACACCCCGTCCGACTTGAACGCCATCGCCACGCCGATGCGCGCCCTGCTCGACAGTATTTATTACAACGGCAACACGCGCGACCAGGAAGGCAAATACATCTTCTCCGGCACCGCCACTGCCACCGCGCCGCTGGCCGATACCGGCGCCGTGGGCAGCGGCACCCGCTTCAGCTTCCAGGGCAATACCGACAAACAGGAAGTCGTGGTCGGCAATGGCGTGGTGCAGGCGGCCAACGTCGACGTCAAAGGCGTGGACCTGGTGCTCAACAAGATGGACGCCGCCGCCGCCGCCCTCATCGCGCCGGGCGCCTCGGCCACCAATGTGGCCACGCGCGCCGCGCTGACCGCCAATCTGAACGCCATCGACGACGCCATCGCCCTGGTGGCCGGCCGCATCGCCGAATTCGGCGGCGCGCAGAATGTGATTACGACGCTGAGCAACAACCACGCCAACGTCAGTCTGTCGAACCAGAGTGCGCTCAACGATCTGAGCCAGCTGGACTACGGCATCGCCGCCACTGATCTGAACGGTTACAATATTGCCTTGCAGGCTACCTACAAGGCCTATACCAAGATCAGCGACCTGTCCCTCTTCAAGCTTCTGTAAACGACCATCATGCAAATCGTCCAGCGCTCCAGCCCCAATGGAATCGCCGCCGGCCAAAGCGGTTCCACCAGCCAGGTCGACGCCACCGGGCTGAAGACCGCGGCCGATACCGCCGCCGCGCCCGTCACGGGCAGCGGCAGCGCCGCCCCGTTGCGCCGCGGCCTCAGCAACCTGGATCAACCGTTGCAAAACGATATCTCCGGAGCCCAGCAAGCCGTGGATTTCCTGGAACAAAGCGCCGCCCAGCTGCGCGCCCTGAAAACGGAACTGGCCGGCCGCCTGGCCAGCCGCCAGCAGCGTGACGGCCAAGTCGAAGCGCGTCTGCGCCAATTCAACGACACCTGGCGCAGCCGCAGCGAAGCGGCCGGCGGCACGCTCGATCCCCAGCTCGAATTCAGCAGCAGCGAACCGGCCGTGCAGCGTTTCACCGTGCGCGGCATGAGCATGGCCAATCTGCGCAGCGGCGCGCGCGAAACCCTGGCCATTTCGCTCAACGGCAGCGCGCAGAACCTGCGCTCGCTGACCCTGACGCCGGGCTTGAGCGACGGCGAAATCGTGGCCCGCTTCAACCAGACACTGGCGCCGGCCGGCATGAGCGTGTCGGTCAACGATGCCGGCGAACTGATCTTCGTGGCCGAAGAGGCCCTGTTCCCGGCCATCCGCGAAGGCTTTTCCGTGCAGGGCGGCGGCATCCGCTTCCCGGCCGGCCAGCTCAACCGCATCAAAACCGAAGAACAAGCGCCCATCATCACGCCGGAAGGCTGGGGCGCCTCCGACGTCGAATCCATCCGCCGCACGCTGCAGCAAGTCATGCAAGCGCTGTCCCACGTCGAAGCGGCGCTGGCCAAGGTCAATACCGCGCTGTACGAAGCGAGCCACCGCGCCGCCGCCGCCATGGCTGAAATCGACGTCGCCGGCATCGACGAAGCCGCGCTGCGCTTTGCCGACGTCGCCAAGGAGCCCAGCTACAGCAATCTGCTGGCGCTGAACTCCGCCCTGGTCGGCATCAGCCGCGACCGCGTCGTCTCCCTCCTGCGCCTGAGCGCCTAATCCCTCCCCTTTGATCTAAATCAGCAAATGTCCCACCCTGGTGTCAGGCACCAGGGTTAGACATTGTTTGCGGCAGATCAAACGGCCTTGCTGGCGCCGTCGTTGGCGGCGTCGCGCCGGATCATGGCGGCCAAGTCGTCGGGCGGCAGAGCATGGGCGTAGACGAAACCTTGGGCATAATCGCAGCCGGCCGCTTTAAGCAGGGCCAGCTGGACCTCGCTTTCCACGCCTTCGGCTACTACCTGCAGCCCCAGCTTGTGGGCCATGACGATGATGGCTTCGCACAGGGCCAGGCCGCCACTGTCGCCGCTTAGGCCTTGCACGAAGCTGCGGTCGATTTTCAGGTAGTCGAGTTCGAACTGTTTGAGGTGGGCCAGCGAGCCATGGCCGGTGCCGAAGTCGTCGAGCGCGACCTGCAGCCCCATGGCGCGGAACTGGCGCAGCCGTTCGAGCACGGCGCCGGCCGCTTCGGTCAGGATGCTTTCCGTGATTTCGATGACGATGCTGCGCGGCGCCAATTGCAATTGATTGACGTAGTCGAGCCAGCCCTGGCAGAAGCCGGGGTCGCCGCGAAATTGCACGGGCGACTGGTTGACGCTGATTTGCAGCGGCCAGCCCAGCTCGCGCTGCCAGGCCTGGGCCTGGTCGGCCGCCTGGCGGAAGACCCAGTCGCCGATGTCCACGATCAGCCCGCTCGCCTCGGCGTTGCCGATGAATTCGGGCGGATGCAGCGTGCCGCGCTGCGGATGGTGCCAGCGCAGCAGCGCTTCGGCGCGTTCGATGCGGCCACTGCGCAGATTGACGATGGGTTGGTAATACAGCTGGAATTCGCCGGCGTCGAGCGCGCGCCGCAAATCGCCCGACAGGCGCAGGCGCTGCTGGGCCGCCGCCTGCATATCGGCCGTGAAATAGCAGTAGCGGTTGCGCCCGCCCGACTTGGCCGCGTACATGGCCTGGTCGGCATGGCTCAAGAGGTCGGCCGGCTCGGCGGCGTCGCTCGGGAACAGGGCGATGCCGACGCTGGCCGAGACCCGGCCCTGCTCGCGCGCCAGCTGGAACGGTTGGTTCAAGGCGCTGAGGATGTTCTGCGCCACGCGCTCGACGCTGGCCGCGTGTTCCAGGCCGGGCAGGATCACGACGAATTCGTCGCCGCCCAGGCGCGCCAGCGTGTCGGAGGCGCGCACGCAGGCGGCGATGCGCCCGGCCGCTTCGGCCAGCAGGCGGTCGCCCATGGCGTGGCCGAGGCGGTCGTTGACTTCCTTGAACTGGTCGAGGTCGATGAACAGCAGGGCCAGGAACATATTGTCGCGCTTGGCCTTCTTCATTTCCTGACCGAGCCGGTCCTGGAACATATGGCGGTTGGGCAGGCCGGTCAGGGCATCGAAATTGGCTTGGCGCCACACTTCCTCGCTGGAATGGCGCTGCGCCGTGATGTCCGTGACCAGGGCCAGCGCGCCCAGATACACGCCGTCGCCATCGAAGATGGGATTGGTCGACAGGCTGGCCCACAGCTCCTCGCCATTCTTGCGCCGGAATTTGAAATCGTGACGCTCGGCCACGCCCTGCAGCCGGCTGGCGATATTGTGCTCGAACAGGGTACGGCCTTCCTCGTCCATGAAGTGCTGCAGCGGCTGCTCCAGCATTTCCTCGATGGTATAGCCCAGCATCTGCGCCATCTTGGGATTGACGAAGCTGGTGCGCGCGGCGGCGTCGACTTCCCAGATGCCCTCCTCGGCGTTGTGGACGATGCGGCGGAAGCGTTCCTCGCTGCGCTCGAGCGCCGCCAGCTTGCCCTCGGCCAGTTCCAGCACCACGCGGAAGCTTTGGCCGTCGCCGCTGCCGCTGGCCAGCAGCGTCACCGGGAAGCCGCGGTCGCCGCGGCCGCGCGTCATCTGCACCTGGCAGCGCTGCGCTTCGCGGCTGTTCAGGGCGGCGCTGACGAAGGCGTCGAAATCGGGCAGGAAGCGCTGGGCGATAAAGCCGCGCAGGCGCAGGCGCTGGGGATTGGCGCGCGGGATGCCGAGCAGGTCGGCGCCCACCAGGTTCATCAGCAGCACCGTGGTGTCCAGCGCCAGCACGAAGTAGCCGACCGGGGCCAGCAGATAGATATCGTTGAAATAATCTTGCTCGCGCTCGGCGCGCGCCCGCACCGTGTTCGCCGCGTAGTCGGCCGTGGCCAGCGGCAGGCGGCCGGGGCTGTCGGCCAGCAAGGCGTAGGGATCCAGGTCGGGTATCGGGCTCAGCTCCGGCCCGGCATAGACCGCCGCCGGCCGCAGCCCGTCCGGCGCTGCTTGCTGCTCTTCGTCCATAAGCCCTCGTTCATGCAATGGTCTTTCGGCAAGCCTAGACTACCATGCGCATGGGGCGATGTCGAGCACGCTCAGGGCTGGCGGTGGGCGCGGTTCAGACGCCGTTCGGCCACGCCCTGCAAGACTTCAAAGAGCAGGCTCAAGGCCCAGTAAATCGCGGCCGCCGCCAGGTATAGCGGCAGGGGACGGAAGCTGGTGGCGATCGCTTCCTTGGTCGAGAGCATCAACTCGGTCACGGTGATGACCGAGACCAGCGAGGTATCCTTGATCAGGCTGATCAGGGTATTGCTCATGGACGGCACGGCCACGCGCAAGGCTTGCGGCAGCACCACATGGCGCAGGGTCTGGCCGTAACCCAGGCCCAGGCTGAAACTGGCCGCCCACTGCCCCTTGGCGATGCTCAGGATGGCGCCGCGCAAGCTTTCCGACAGATACGCGCCGGCATTCAGGCTCAGCGCCAGCACGCCGGCCGTCAGCGGCGCGAACTCGATGCCGATGCTGGGCAGGCCGTAATAGATGACGAACATCTGCACCAGCAGCGGCGTGCCGCGCATCAGGCTGACATACACGGCGGCCGGCCAGCGCAACAGGCGCCACGGCAGGATGCGCAGCACGGCCACGGGAAAGCCGATCAGCAAGCCGCCCAGCATGGCGGCCACGGCGAACGCCAGGGTATAGGCCGCGCCCTGGCCCAGGGCCGGCGCCGCCTCCTGCAGCAGGGCCAGCAGATCGGGCAGCTGGTCCAGACCGGGCAAGGCCATCGCTTAAGGCGCCTTGCTCACATCGGCGTCGAACCACTTCCTGGAAATGGCGCTCAGGCTGCCGTCGGCCGCCGCCTCGGCCAGCGCCTTGTCGATGGCCGCCTTGAACTGCGGATTATTCTTCTGGAACGGAATGCCCATGCGCTCCACCTTGCCGACGCGCGCCCCGGCGCGCAACGGCAGCTTGCTGGTCTTCACCAGCCAGGCCACCATCAGGCTGTCGTTGAGGGCGGCGTCGATGCGGCCCACGGCCAGGTCTTGCAGGTATTCCGGCGCGCCCGGATAGCTGCGCACGTCGATGCCCGGCACCGTCTTGGCCTGCTGCTCGAACACGCTGCCCTGGCCGACGCCCACGCGCCGGCCGCGCAGATCGGTCAGCACGGCATACACCGCCTTATCTTGCTGGCGCTGCAGCAGCTGCGGCGTGGAATAGGTATACGGCTGGGAGAAATCGAAAGCCTGCTCGCGCTTCGGATTGATGCCGACCTGGTTGACGATGATGTCGTATTTGCCGCTGGCCAGGCCGGCCAGGATGGCGCTCCATTCGGTGGCGACAAATTCCGGCTTCAAGCCCAGCTTGCTCGCCAGCAGGCGCGCCACGTCCACGTCGTAGCCGCTCAATTCGCCGGTTTTCGGGTCTTTGTAGTTGAAGGGCGGATAGGTGCCTTCCAGCGCGATTTTCAGCGTGCCGCGCGCGCGCGCCGTGGCCAGCAGGTCGGCGGCGCTGGCGGGCAGCGTGGCGCCGGCCAGCAGGCTGGCGGCAATCAGGGTGAGGACGGTTCTGCGCATGGGATATCCCTTCTTGGCGTGGTTTACAAGGAGCGGCGGCCGGCGCGGCCGAAACGGTGCCCGACCACCAGGGTGGTGCTGGCGATCAGGCTGCTCAAGCCGATCAGCAGCTGCACCAGCTTATCGTCGGGCAGCAGCCACAGCGCGCCTTGCGGCGGCGCGGCCTGGGCCACGGCGGCGATCAGGGGCGCCACCCATTCGGCTTCCGGCGTAAGATCGAGAATCAGGGCGCCGTCGACGGTCTGCATGAACAGATCGCCGCCCTCGGCCAGCGTGAAGCAGACGCCGTAGCCCGTTTCATTGGGCGCGATATGTTCCTGCAAGGCGAGATTGTGCTCGGCGATCCACAGCTCGGCATCGGCCGGGGTTTCCAGCGCCGTCCACGGCACGGGGCGGAAGCGCGGCTTGGCCGCATCGTGATTGTCCTGCATGGCTTTTCTATGACTGATGGCTATTCGAGCCCGCCAGTGTAACCGAAGACAGGAGGAAAGATGAAAGCAGCTGAAAGCCAGCCGTGGCGGCCTTTCCACCAGGGCTATGTGTCGGAATTCGAGCATTTCATGCACGGCTATCTGGACCAGCATCCGGCCGCCGTCGCCGAGCAGCGGCGCGGCTGGTATATCTGGTGGGACCGGCGCCAGGATTTCGACGCGCGGGAGCGGGCGCGGCACGACGCCGTGCCGACCCGGCCGTATTACTATCGCTGAGACTAGCGCTGGGACCGGGCCGCGCCCTGGCCTCAGCCCTTCCAGGTGCGCTTCAGGCCGGTATCGGCGTGGATCCAGCCGCCACGCGGTCCTTCGCGGTAATAGAAGCCCACCCCGCCCTGGCCGAAACTCTTGACCAGGCCGCCCAGCACCTCGGCGTTCAAGTTCGGGATGCGGATATCGGCCGCCTTGCCTTCCATATGCAGCGATTGGCGCGCGGCCGGAATGCCCTGCTCGATCAGGCGCTTGTTGGAACTGGGCGTGCGGTAGCCGGACAGGATTTCGACCGGGCTTTCGATGCCATAGCGCGCCACGAAGGCTTGCGCCCCCCACAGCGTTTCCAGCAGCTTGGGATCGATCTGGGCCGTTTCGCGGCCATTGACATCGCGCAGCAGATGGCACAGCTCCTGGTAAGCCGTGTCGATCACCTCGCCATCGCGCCAGTACAGCAGCTTGCTCTTCTCGCCGCTGGCGGGCCGGATCACGTGCAGGGTGCGCGGCTTGAGCCAGAATTCCAGGTCGAGCGCCTGGGCGTCGAAAATATCGGGTGGCGGCGCCAGCTCGGCCGGCGCCAGCGGCGCGGCCTGGGCCAGTTGGGTCGGTTTGGCGGCGCTGCGCGGCGCGGCCGCGCTGGCCTGGCGGCTCGGACGCGTACCGGCCGTGTCGGCGGCGCGGCTGGAAGCGCAGCCGATCAGCGGCACGCCGATGCAGCTGGCCGCCGTCAGGCCCAGCCCTTTCTGTAAAAAATCTCTGCGCGTTGCCATAGCATGTCCAATCAAACAATGCGGATACTATAGCGTATAGCGGGGGGAGTTGAGAAATTCCTTTAACTTCGTGCGCCAACTACGGTGCTTTCCTTAAGCCAAGTTTAAGTCTTCGGACCGGCTCAGGCCGCCAACTGGCGCGGCGCCGCCGCTTCCAGCAGGGCCGGACGCGGATTGTCCAGCAGATAGCCCTGGCCCAGCACCGGCAAGCCGGCCAGTTCACCAATGCGGCGCACCGCCGACAGCACTTGCGGCTCTTCCAGGCGCTTGAAGACCAGTTGCGCGCCCACCGAGGCGCTGCGCAGCAGCAATTCGACCAGGGCCGCCTCGTCGTGCAAGGCGCGCGCATCGACCTTCACCACATCGGGCCGCACCCGCTCCAGCAGGTTCAAGCCCTCGCGTCCGCCCGAGACATTGACGGCGAAGCGGAAGCCGTTGCGGCGGTAATTGTCGGACACATAATTGAGCAGCCAGCCCTGCTGCGCATTCACTTGCGGCAATTGCAACACCACGCGGCCGATCGGCAAGCCGAGCGCATCGAGAATGCGCTGGAAGGCATAACCATGGTTGCTGCTGACCGCGCTCAACAGCCGGTCATGCACATTCAGGTACAGGTCGGCCCCGCCGTTCACGGCGTCGCCGCTCTCGTTCTGGCGGAAGAAATTGATCGCATGCAGCATGCGGCACAGCCGGTCCAGTTCCACCGACTCGTCGTCGCTGGCGGCGTGGTCGAGCAGCTTCCACAGCGACAAGCCCTCGTCGGCCGTCGACACGCTGCGCGCCAAGCCCTCGTAGGCGAAGACGCGGCCGGTATCGAGCTGGCGCACCGGTTGGAAGGCGCTGGTCATGGTGCAGTTGAAGAAGCGGCCCAGGGCGCGGCCCTCGCTGTCGAGCCAGATGGTCGAGGCCGTGGCGGCCGGATCGGACAGGCGCGCCAGATAGTTTTGCAGGACAGGGAATTTCATAGTGCTCCTTCACGCGCCCATGGCGCCAGAACCCCTAGCCTACGCGCTCGGCCGGCAAAACCGAAAGAATGCTTTTTCCCTAGCTTATAACTCACACACATAAAGGATAGGTGAAGCCCGGTGAATATGCATATAAGAATTGATTCGTTCCTGCTGGGCCAGTTCCTCGGTATCTTGGGACCGTCAGCAACAATCTCGCCTCCATACCATGTGCCAGCTCCTCGCAATGAACAGCAGCAAGCCCGCCAACCTGGGATTTTCCTTTTCCGGTTTTGCCGAGCGCGGTGGCCGCACGGGCGAGCACAAGGATGGCTGGGGCATCGCCTTCCACACCAAGGACGAGTGCCAGATTTTTGCCGACCACCTGCCCTGCATCGCTTCGCCGCTGGCGGCCAGCATCAAACAGCAGCCGCTCAAAGCCAGCAATGTGATCGCCCATATCCGCAAAGCCACGCAAGGCCGCATCGCCCGCGAAAACTGCCATCCTTTCAAGCGCCAGCTGTGGGGCCGCACCTGGACCTTCGCCCATAACGGCGACCTCAAGGCATTCGCCCCGGCCGCCGGCGCCTACACGCCGGAAGGCGACACCGATAGCGAGCGCGCCTTCTGCTACCTGCTGTCGCGCCTGGGCCAGCGCTTCGCCGTCCAGCCCTCGCGCGACCGGCTGTATGCCGAGCTGAGCCTGCTGGCCGAGGAAATCGCCACCCATGGCACCTTCAACTTCATCCTGTCCGACGGCGACACCCTGTTTGCCCATTGCAGCACCCAGCTGCACTATGTGCTGCGCGCCTATCCCTTCTCGGTGGCCAAGCTCATCGACTGCGACCTGAGCATCGACTTCAGCCAGCACAACCACCTGGACGACCGCATCGCCGTCATCGCCACCGAGCCGCTGACCTCGAACGAAGCCTGGACCGCCTTCCAGCCCGGCGAACTGAAAATGTTCGGCGCCGGCCAGGTCCAGTTCGAAGCGGCGCCGCTGCCGCTGGCCGTCGGCTTCTAAGCCCGGCTTTGCGGGCCGTGGCGGCTCGGACTATCATGAAGCATGCACAGCATTTGCCGTCCCCACGGCTGCGTTCATGCCCACTGCCATTGCCCTTATTGCCGATTGCCCCAGCACGCGCCAGCATCTGCACAGCCTGATCGCGGCCGACTCCGGCATGCTGCCGCTCGGCTATGCCGCCAGCGCGGCCGCCGCTGAAACCCTGATCAGCCGCAGCAGCGCCAATGTCTACCTGATTCTCTGCCACCTGGCCGATCGCCAGGCGCCACGGCTGACGCGGCTGGCGCTCGATAGCCATCCGGGCTGCGCCGTGGCCATCGTGGCCAAGAGCGGCGCTGACGCCCTGCTCTACGCCTGCCTGCAGGCCGGCGCCAACGCCTGCCTGCAAACCGAATGCAGCGCCGCCGAGCTGCGCGACTGCCTGCGCGCACTGCGCAACGGCAGCGCCTTCCTGTGCCCGACCAGCGCCCACCAGCTGCTGCGCCGGCTGCAGGCGAACGCGCCGGCGCCGCTGGCCACGCCGCTGACCGGCCGCGAAAGCGATATCCTGCGCGCCCTGGGCAAGGGTTTGACCATGAACGAAATCGGCGGCCTGCACGGCATCTCGCCGCACACGGCGGCCCACCACGTCAAGCGCATTTACCGCAAGCTGGGCGTGCACACGCGCGGCGAAGCCGTCTACGAGGCCGCGCAGATGGGTTTGCTGTAAGAAAGGGTCAGGTCGAGCCGCAGCCGCAAAAGCGCTTGCGCCCAGCTTCCGGCGGACAACTTTCCGCCCCCAACTGCTTCCAGAAGAAGACGGTATCGACCCCATACGGCGAACGCACATTGCCGGAACGGATATAGCCCTGGCGCGCGAAGAATTCCTCGCCGCTGGCCGTGCTGTGCAGCTGCAGCGCTTTCACGCCCCAGCTCGCGGCCTGCGCCTCAATGCGGGCCAGCAAGGCCTTGCCCGCGCCTTTATAGCGCGCCTCCGGCAGCAGATAGCACAGCGCCAGCTTGCCGGCCGCCGTGAGCAGCGCGACACCGACCACCGCGCCGTTTTCCACGGCAACCAGGGAAAAATTGGTGGGGGATTCGAACCAGCTGGCCACGGTCTGCGTGTTTTTATTGCCCAGCCAGGCATCCAGAATGGCGGGATCGTTATTGTGGTCCGCGATGCAACATTCCGTAATTGAACGGCGCAGTACCTGGCACGCTGCCAGGGCGTCGGCCGATGCTGCAATACGAATTTCAAGACTCATGCGTACTCACAAAAATTCCATCCACAAGCCGACTATACACCAGCTCGAAAAAAGGCGTTGATCCCTTACTGTCTAAGCATATTACGAAAAATTCGTATCTTTTCGGCGCCGAATTTTAGACCATTGATATCTGTTTTCACAATAAGAGCCCACCATGCAAACAGCAAAAAACGCATTTAGCCGCAAACGCCGTCACATCAGCACCCTGTTCGCCACCGCCGTTGCCGCCTTCGCCCTGCCCCTGGGCGCCGCCGCCGCCGACCCCACCCTGCTCAACGTCTCCTACGACGTGACGCGCGAACTGTTCAAGGACATCAACCCCGCCTTCATCGCCGACTACAAGAAACGCAGCGGCGAAACCGTGGCGGTCAACCAATCGCATGGCGGCTCGTCCAAGCAGGCGCGCTCCGTGGCCGACGGCCTGGAAGCGTCGGTGGTGACGATGAACCAGGCCAACGACATCGACCTGCTGGCCGACCGCGGCCTGGTGGTGGCCGACTGGAGCAAGAAATTCCCGCACGGCGCGGCGCCGTTCTACTCGACCGTCGTATATCTGGTGCGCAAGGGCAATCCGAAAGCCATCAAGGACTGGACCGACCTGGCCAAGCCGGGCGTGCAGGTGATCATTCCCAACCCCAAAACCTCGGGCAACGGCCGCTACACCTATCTGGCGGCCTGGGGCTCGGTGCTCAAAAAAGGCGGCAATGAAGCCCAGGCGCGCGAGCTGGTGGGCAAGATCTTCAAGAATGTGCCGATTCTCGACACCGGCGGCCGCGCCGCCACCACCACCTTCACCCAGCGCCAGATCGGCGACGTGCTGGTGACCTTCGAAAACGAGGTGCAACTCGTGCGCGGCGAGTTCGGCGATAATTTCGAAGTGGTCTACCCGTCCACCTCGATCCTGGCCGAATCGCCGGTGGCCGTGGTCGACAAGGTGGTCGACCGCCGCAATCTGCGCAAGCAGGCGACGGCTTATCTGAACTTCCTGTACTCCGACGCCGGCCAGGACATCATCGCCAAGCATTTCCTGCGTCCGCGCTCGGAAGCGGTGGCCAAGAAATACGCGGCCAGCTTCAAGCCGATCACCCTGCTCAGCGTGGATGAGGTCTTTGGCGGCTGGCGCGCGGCCCAGAAGAAGCACTTCGACGACGGCGGCGAGTTCGACAAGATCTACGGCAGCAAATAAGCCAGCCGCCGCCGGCTAGCCGCGGTTGACGTCGGCGGCAGCGGGTTGGTAGTGTTTTTTGGCGACAATGCAAACGCGCTGCAGCTGGGGCAAGTCACGCAGCAGCCCCAGCTGGCCGTCGGCGATGCTGGTGTTGCCCAGGATATTCAATTCACGGAGTTGGCGGCAGGCCGACAGCGGCTGCAGCGACTCCAACCGGCCGCAGTCGTACAGCCACAGCGTTTCGAGGCGGGACAGGGAGGCCAGCGCTGCCAGCGAGCCGATCTGCGGGCAGGACTCCAGGGTCAAGTGGCGCAAGGCGCTCGCCCCGGCCAGGCCGGCCAGCGACGCCAGGCTGCGGTCACCGCTGATGCTCAGGCGCTCGAGTGCCTTGAACCCCGCCAGGGCATCGAGTTCCGGCAGCACCAGCGCGCTCAGCCACAACTCCTCCAAGCCCGCCAAGGGCGCCAGCATGGCGCTCGTCATCTTGCCGGGAAAATGCGCCAGCGCCAGCCGGCGCAGGCCGGTACAGCCGAACAGGCTTTCCATGCCGCTAAACCGTGACAACAAGGTGAGCCGTTCAAGCCGGGGCAAGCGCTGCAGATCGATGCCGCGCCGTATCTTGCCCGTGAACGAGAGGTCGAGCGCGCGCAGCGCCGGCTGCGCGGCCAAAAAATCCAGGTCTTCCAGCAGGGGGTCCAGCACTTTCAAGCCCAGCAGGCCGGGCCAGTCGGCCAGAAATCCATAGCTGCCGGTCGACTGGTAACCCTTGGCGTGGTTGAAATGCAGCTCATGGATCTGCCGTTCCATGCAATAGGCCTGCTGCCGCGCCTCCCAGTGTCCCTTCGGCACGGCGCGCAGGCCAAACTCGCCAGGTTCGAGTTCCATGGAAGCACGAACACTGGCGGACAAGGACTTCAAACGATCCAATAAACGCAATTTTTCCAAGGTTTATTTACTGCAGCTGAGCGCATTGTCCGCGGCACCGACGCCCGCGCCGATCCCAGCCGACAAGCCCTTGCCGATATTCGGTACAAAGATACCATCAATCACACCGAGGCTGGGGTTATTCAGCAACCAGGGACGGCCGCCCACCGGATTGGCCCGGTTCAGCACGCCCGGCGTATTCGGCCCGCCCATCGCGTTCAGCACGCGCTGCTCGGCCACTTCGCGCGAGGTCTTGCCGCCGCCGACCGCCAGCCGGACGGCGTCATCGGCCGCTTCGGCGCTGCCGGCGCCGAAGCGCGACTTGGCCACGTGCTGCTCCAGGCGGGTCGTGATCTGGCCGGACTGGCCGACATATTTGCCGGCATTCGACTCGGCCAGGTACAGGCCCTGCTCGAATTTGGTCGAGCCTTGGGCGCTCAATTTGGTACCCAGCGAAACCGGCACATCCTTGAGCCGGCGCAGCTGGTTGACCTTGTTGGCCAGACCGGCACCGGCCGCGCCCAGGGCCGCGTCCACCAGCACGGCCTTGGGATCGAGCACGGCGCTCCAGTTGCCGCCCGACGTCACGTAGCGGATGGCGCCGCCCATCAGCACGCTGGTGACGCCGCCGATGCACCAGGGGCAATGGCCGGTCGGGTCGGTCTGATTCAGGGGATTGCTGCCGACATAGCCGTACAGATTCATATCATCGGCATAGCCGATCGAATCGGTCTGCAGGAAGCGGCCCAGCGCCGGCGAGTAGAAGCGCGCCTTGTAGTAAGACAGTCCCAGCTCGCCGAGATACTGTTGGCCGGTGTAGCCGAAACGGCCGCCCGGGGCACCGCCCGGCTCGCCGTACGGGCCATAGGTCTGGGTCGCCGTGCTGTTGCCCGCGCCATCCGCCAGCGCCACCACCGAACCGAGGTGGTCGGCGTACAACCAGGTTTTGCCAGCCGTGCCGGCGCCCGCGTAGCTGACCAGCGGTTCATCCGTACCCGGACCGTGCACGTGGCGGCGCTGCAGATTGCCGGCGCCGTCATACTCTGCCAGCAATTCCGTGCCCACATACAGCAGGTTGCTGGTCGCGCCGCCGATCACGCTCTGGCGCAGGCGGCCCGCCGCATCGTATTCCAGCGTTGCCGCCAGGCCGCTCTTGCTGGCGCTGCGCAGGCGGTTTTCCGCGTCGTAGGCATAGGTCCAGACGCCGTCGCCGCTGATATTGCCGTTGCCATCGTGGCTGATAGTGCTGCCGGCCGCGCTGGTGTACTGGTTCAGGCCGTTGGCGGCATAGCTGCGGCTGCCGTTGCGGTAGCCGGTCCACTGGTAGATGTCATTGCTCCAGGCATGGGCAATGATGTCCTGGGCCTGGTTACGGTTGAAGGTCCAGCTGATGTCCTGGGCCGTGCCCGCCAGATTGTGGGTCAGGCTGACCAGCTTGTCCTGGGCCGAGTAGCCATAGCTGGTGCTGGTGCCGTTGCCCAGGGTGACCGTGCTGCGCCGCGACAGCTCGTCATAGGCATAGCTGGCCAGCAGCACGCTGCCCTGCTCCTTGATCGCGGTCGGCCGGTTCAAGGCATCGTACTCGGTGGTCACGTAGAACGGGGTCGCCTCCGGCCAGGTGGTGCGGATACGGTTGCCATGCGCGTCGTATTGGAAGCTCAGGGTCTTGCCGCCAGCGCTGGTGCTCACCAGGCGGCCCGCGTTGTCATAGGCGGACACCACGCCGTGGCTGCCGTTGACGTACTGGGCGCCGATCTGGCGCGACAGCAGGTCATAGGTATAGCTGGTGTTGTCGGCCGCTTGCGGGTAGCTGCGGCCGACCACGCGGCCCAGATTGTCGTAGCTGGCCGTGATCAGCTGGCCGTTACGCTTGGTGAAGGAGACCAGATTGCTGTTATTGTCATAGCCATACAGCTCGACATCGGTGGCCGACGAGGTATTGGCTGCCACCTTGTCGGGGAACTGGGTCTTGCTGCGGCGATCGTGGCCGTCGTACAAGTAGCTGGTCAGGTTATTGCGCGCATCCTTGACGCTGGCCAGATTGCCGTTTGGCGTGTAGGTATAACTGGCATACACCTGGGCGTCGGCGCTGCCGACGGCCCGGCTCACGCTCTGCACCGCGCTATCCGGATAGTAGGCCGTTTCGGTGATGCGGTTGCCGCCTTCGGCCGCCGTCAGGTTGGCAATGACCCGCGTTTGCCGGTCCAGATCGTCATACGCGTAATCGATCACCGTCACCGGTGCGGCCGCGGCCGGGCACACGGTGTCGGACGTGGTCTGGGCCGGTCCCCAGGACTTCAGCAGGCGGCCACTGACCGTGTAGCTGTTGCAGCTGACCAGCCACTGGCCGCCGATCTGGGCTGCCGTGCGCAGCAGGCGGCCGTCGGCATCGTAGGCATTCCGGCTCACCTTGCCCAAGGCGTCGCTCACTTGCAGCGGGCGGCGCTCAGCGTCATAGCTGGAGGCCACGGTGTCGCTCACGTCCGTGCGCGGCCCATCGACCAGGATCACATTGCCGACCGCGTCATAGGTGAAGGTCGACGTCAGGTTCAGGCCGCCGGCGTCGAGCACCGTCGTCTGCGGCACGAATTTATTGCCGGCGTTGTAGCTATAGCTGGTGACGGTGGTGGCCGACGGCGAAATCTTGCTGCTCACCGAGGTTTGCAGCGTGAAGGCCGGGAAGCCGCTTGGACTATAACTGCCGTAAGCATAGCTCGTCACCGGCTGCACGCCCTGGGCGTCGGCCGGCGCCGTCACGCTCAGCGGATGGCCATCGGCCGTGTAGGTGAAGCTGGTGGTCTGCAGGCGCGGGTCGGTGGAGCTGGCCACGCGGTTGAAATTGCTCTCGTAGGTAAAGCTGCTGACCAGGGGCGCCAGACCGCTGCCGGGCTTGGCCAGACGGCGGATGGTCTTCACATTGTGCGTGCAGCGCAACTGCGCCGCGCAGGGCGCGTCGTCGTACTCGTACTCGATGGCGTTGCCTTCCGGCAGGACCGAACGCACCAGGCGCGAGTGGCCGTCATAGCTGTTGACCGTGGCGCGACCGAGCGGATCGAGCGATTTCAGGATCTTGCCCTGCGCGTCGACATAGGACACCAGGCTCTGGTTGTACGGCCCCACCTCCTCCGAGCGCGAGCCGGCGAAGTAATAGGTGTACAGCTTGCCGTTGGCATTGGTCTGGCTCTGCACCCGGCCCAGGCTGTCGTACACATTGTTGACCACGGCGACGCTGGGCGCGCCCGGGTTGAAGTTCTTGGTCATCCGCCCCGGCAAATCGTACTGGTAGCTGGTCACCTGGCTCAGCGCATTGGTATAGGTGCTCAGATTGCCGTTGCCATCATAGGCAAAGCTGACCGTGCGGCTGCCGTCCGATACCGAGCTGATGCGACCACCGGTGTTGTTAAAGCTCAGGACCCGGCCCAGGCTGTTGCTCACCTGGCTCAGCAGATTGCCGCTGTAGCTGAAGCGCACCTGCACCCCGCCCGGATGGCGGTAGGTGGCCAGCTTGCCGGCGCTGTTGAAGCTCAGATTGGCCTTGTTCACCGTTTCATAGTTGTACGTGCCGTCGCCGTTCAGGCTCAGCCGGGAAGAGCTGCCGGGCGGCGCGCTATACGAGCCATCGGCCAACTTGACGAAGACTTCGCCGTTCATGCCCTGCTTCACCACCACGGTATTACCGGTGATTTGCTCGCCGAACCACCGCTGGGCCAAGGTCGCGATCACCATATTGCTGACCGGCTTGGCCACATCGCCCATCAGGTCCAGCGAGACCATTTTTTCGGCGACGGCCTGCACCGCATCCAGGCCCGCATCCTCGCCCATGCCCTGGAAACCGTCGGAAGCAACGCTGACGGTGGAATCGAAATTGCTGGTCCATCCCAGGCCCAGGCCGCTGTCCTGGGTCCGGCTGGCCGAAGTGTAGGCGCGGGTAAAGGCCAGGCTCATCGGGAATTCGCCGACGCCGCTGCTCAAGTCCGTATGCGTATACAGGTAATGGCCCTTGGTCATATCGATCGGATCGCCGAAGCTCGAACCGGTGTAGGGCAGCAGCACGCTCGGGCTTTGGGTATTGCGCACCGTATTGCTGTTGGTGGTGGCGGGCGGCTGCGGGCTGGTCGAGAAACCGCCGGCCAGGCCGCCGCTGATGATGGCGCCGATGCTGGAACTGTTGGCGCTGACCAGGATGCTGTAATAGCCGCCGCCGGTCCAGCTGCCCTCGTTCAAGGTGCAGCGCGCCGGCAGGATCAGGCGCCGGCCGCTGTTGACCGCGCTCTGGAAGCCGGCCTGCCAGGCCGTGCAACCGACCAGATTGGGTTGCACGGCCGCGGCGTAGTTGGCGGCCTTGGCGTCATAGATGCGGTCGTTGGCGGCCACAGCCAGGTCGATCAGCTTGACCGTCGAGACCGCGCTGCCGCCGGTGGTCTGCTGCACCGCCGTCGACTCGAAAATGCTCGAGTGCATGGAAGCGCTGAAGAAGACGGCCGCTTCCTTGTCCTTATTGCCGTCCAGGCTGACCACGCTCAGCATATTGCCCGGCAAATCGACGAAGGCGGCCGTGTTGTAGCCGGCAATGCCGATCTGGTGGTGGAACAGCGTCTTGGTGCGCGCCAGGCGGTCGGTGATGTAGTTTGAATGGTTGACCTGGGCGATCCAGCTCGACGACAGCACGGCCAGGCTGGAACCGAGGGCCGGCTCCGAGCCGGCCGCCGCGCCGCCGGCCACGGCCTGCTCCAGCCGGCTGCGGTGCAGGTCGACGATGCCGCGTCCGGCGCTGCCCCAGCCGTTGCCGATCAGGAAGGTGCCGCCCGCCTTGACCTGCTGGCTGAACGCCTGGTTGGCAAAGGCATTGGCATAGGCGCCGTGGGTCACGGTCAGGGCCACCGCGCCATAAGTGCCCGGGGTGGTCGCCGTGCCGGTGGCCAGCACCGCGCCGTCCAGCGAGAGCAGCGGCTGGTTCGAGGCGTTATAACTGATCGTCAGACGGCGGCCGTAAATGGCGTCCGAGCTGAACGTCTGGTCGATGCCCTGGTATTGCACGCGCAAGGTGGGCTTGTAGTTGGCCGGCACATCGGTCCACTCAGTCAGCGCCACCGAGCTGTCCTGGTACGGCAGGCTGGTCTGGCGCAGTGCGGCGCCCTCATAGGGCGTGATGCGCGCGCCGCCGATCACGTCGTCGAGCGTGGCGGCGGGCTTGTTGCTGCGCAGATAGCTGGCCAGATTATTGGCATAGGTGCTCAGGCTGTTGCGCACATTGCTGCGGTTAATGCCCTGCACATAGTCGCCGGTGATGGTGGCGCCGGCCGTGGCGGCGCTCATGAAGCTGGCCGCGTTGTAGCCGCTGGCCGTCGCCACATTGATGCCGCTGACCTCCGCGTGCGGCTTGAAGCTCGGATCGAAGTAATAGCTGGTGCCGCCGATGACCGCCTTCACCCAGACGTGGTCGACCTTCAAACTCACCAGCGCCGCGCTCGACCCCGGACAGCTGCCGGCGGCGGTCGCAATCACGGATGAGGTGGGGATCTGGCCGCTGCCCAACTGGTTCAGCACGGCGCAAATCTTGCTCGGATCGGCGCCGATCCAATCGCGCAACTGGGCTGCGGTCAGGCTGATGCGGCCTTTCACGAAGCTCGCGGTATAGCCGGACTGGCGCAACAGGGCGATCATCAGGGCGGCCTGGTCGAAGGCCGTGCCCTGGTTGTCCAGCAGCGCGCCAAACTCGCCTTTCTGGATGCCCCAGGTCGGCAGATACTCGATATTGTTGCGCACATATTCGTAGATCAAGTCCGGATTGCCGCGCAGCGCCCGCGCCAGCTCGGCAATCGAGGCCGGACCGGTGGGCGCGGTGTCGCCCGCGACCCGGGCGGCGCTCACCTTGGCGCCCTTGGCACTGCGCAGCAGGGGCGCAACGCCCTGGTTCATGCGCCCGATCTGGCGCGACCAGATGGCTTTTTCCGACTCCTCCGGCGACACCGGCGGCAGGACGGCGCGGTTAAAGCCGGGCTGCTGGCCGGACTTGCCCGCCTCCTCGGCGGCCGTCCCCTTTTGTTCATAGGCAATGGCGGGCGTGCCGCCAAAGCGGATATTCCCGTCGGCATGGGCGCTGCCCCAGCCAAGGGCCGCCAGCACGCCTATGCCTAGGCATTTGAATTTCGACATTCTTATCCCCTGTATCTCGTGGTAGTTCGGTGCGCGCCGAGGCCTGCCGCGCAGCGGCATGCCGTGGCCTCATGAATTGAACTCAGGATGGAGCGCCGGTCACCACATACGTGCTGCGGTTGCCAGCGGCGTCATAGGTATAGGTGATGACCACGCCATTGCTGTAGACGATCTTGGTGACGCGTCCCAGGCTGTCGTAAGTGTAGGTGGCCGACCCGGCGAAGACGGCCGTGGCGGCCAGGGCAGCCAGCAGGCCGACCAGGCATTTGCGGAAGGTAGCGAGGTGATGCACAGGGCTTACCGACTTCATTGACGTCTCCCAGTGAGATGGTGCATGTTGCCAGCTTAGAATTAACTACTGGTTAAGTATTTCAAAAACACTGGGCGTGGTGAACTACCAAGCTTAATAGCCGGGCAAGAAAGCGACAGCGGAAGCGTGGCGGGAAACGGGACAGGAATTTCGCACCGGCAGCGGCCGGCATCTAGACTAGAAATCACTTTAATGTTATCGTCTAAGTCGCACAAATATTGCCTCATAGACAGAATTTCGCGTGGCGTCCGTTTCCGGGCGCCTTTGTTTTGCCGCTTCCCCGAATACATATCAAATGATCAAGAAAATTACCGCAGCCCTGCTGCTGTCATTCTCTGCCGCCGCTATGGCTGTGCCGCTGGGTTCACAGTCCGTGCTGGTGGTGGAAGAAGGCACCGGCAAAGTCCTGCTGGAAAAGAACGCCAACGTCGTCGTGCCCATCGCCTCGCTGACCAAACTGATGACCGCCATGGTGGTGCTCGACTCCAAGCTCGACATGGAAGAACCCATCAGCATCGACAAGGACGACGTCGACAACATCAAGCACAGCACCTCGCGCGTGCCGGTCGGCGCCACCATTGCGCGCGGCGACGTGCTGCAGCTGGCCCTGATGTCCTCCGACAACCGTGCCGCCGCCTCGCTGGCACGTACCTACCCGGGCGGCCCGACCGCCTTCAAGGCCGCCGTCAACGCCAAGATCCGCACGCTCGGCCTGAGCAACACCCGCATCGAAGAGCCGACCGGCCTGTCGCCGAACAATACCTCGACCGCCGCCGACCTGGTCAAAATGGCCGAAGCGGCCGCCAACTACCCGACGATACGGCGCTACACCACCGACACCAAGGAAGTCATCGACATCAAGGGACGCAAGGTGGAATATCACAACACCAACCGCCTGGTCGGCGCCAAAGGCTGGGACATCGACCTGTCCAAGACCGGCTACACCGAAGAAGCCGGACGCTGCCTGATCATGCGCATCAAGGCCGCCGGCAAGAACGCCACCCTGGTGCTGCTGAACGCCAAGGCCAACTCCGCGCGCGTCATGGACGCCCTGAACATCCGCCGCCTGCTGACCGGCGCCGACGAACCGAAAGTGCTCAAAGCCAGCACTGGCCGCAAAAAAGCCGCCCGCAGCACCCCGCGCCGCCGCCGCGCCGCCATGTAAGGCGGGACTGGGGCTTAGCCGGCGATCTGGGCGCGCAGGCCGCTGGCGCGGTGGGTGCGCTCGGCGATGGCTTCGGCCAGGATGTGGGCGCTGGGCGTTGCCAGGGTGAAGTATTCGCGGGCGCGCGTAATGCCGGTGTAAATCAGCTCGCGCGCCAGGACCGAGCCGCCTTCGCGCGGCAGCACCAGCACCGTGTGGCGGAATTCGGAGCCTTGCGATTTGTGTACCGTCATCGCGAACGCGGTTTCGACATTGCGCAGGCGCGTCGCCAGCACGCTGCGCACGGCTTCGCCTTCGGAGAAATAGACGCGCAGGGAACCGGGACGCAGCGGATCGGGCAGCGCCAAGCCGATATCGCCATTGAAAACGCCGGCGCCGTAATCGTTGCGCGTGACCATGACCGGCCGTCCCACATACCATTCGCCGCGACGGCGTATCAGGCCCGCCGCTTCCAGCCGCTGTTCGATCGCTTCGTTCAAGCCCGTCACGCCCCACTCGCCTTCGCGCACGGCGCACAGCAGGCGGAAGGCTTCGAAGCTCTTGAGCACGTCGCGCGCCCAGGCTTCATGCACATCGGGACCGCCTTCCATGGCCGCCGTCTGGCCGGCCTGCAGCAGCCGCAGATACTGTTGGTAGCCGCTGCCCGCGCCTTCGCGGCCTTGCACGGCCAGCTTCAGCACCTCGGGCAGCTGCGCCGCTTCCATCCACAGCAGTTGTCCGCCGCTGTCGCCGCGCAGGACGCTGCGCGCCGCTTCGGCGTCGCCCTGGTTGACGGCCGTGGCCAAGGCGCCGATCGGGCCGCCGAAACGGCGGCTCTGGCGCAGCATCACGGTTTGCTGGGCCAGTGCGCCGCCGGCGGCATCGAGGAAGGCGGCGGGAATCTGCTGGCCGCTGGCGGCGGCCACATAATCCAGCGTGGCGGCGCTGTAGCGGCCCGCTTCCGCGTCGTGGCATAAGTCGCCCAGCACCGCGCCTGCTTCGACCGAGGCCAATTGGTCTTTGTCGCCCAGCAGGATCAGGCGCGCGTGCGGCGGCAGCGCCGCCAGCAGCGCCGCCATCATCTCCAGATGCACCATCGAGGCTTCGTCGACGATCAGCACGTCCACATCGAGCGGATTGCCGGCGTGGTGCTGGAAGCTGCGCGTGTCGGGCCGCGCGCCGAGCAGACTATGCAAGGTGCGCGCCGCACCCATGCGCCCGGCCAGCTCGCGCAGCGGCAGCGCGGCGCCGACCTTGCCCGCCAGGGTGTCGAGGGCGTGGTCGATGGATTGCTTCAGGCGCGCCGCCGCCTTGCCGGTCGGCGCGGCCAAGGCGATGCGCAGCCCGCCCGCCTGCGCTCCCGCCATCGCGAACAGCAGGGCCAGAAGACGGGCCACGGTATAGGTCTTGCCGGTGCCGGGACCGCCCGTGATGACGGCCAGATTGCCGCGCAAGGCGGTGGCGCAGGCGATTTTCTGCCAGTCCGGGCCACCCTCGCGCGTGGCGTGGTCGAACAGGATGTCCAGCCAGTGCCGCGCCTCGGCCGTGTCCACCGGCAGCGGCTGGCCGGCGCGGCTGCGCACCGCGCCCGCCACCGCCGTCTCGTCGCTCCAGTAGCGGCGCAGGTAGAGCCGCTCGCCATCGAGCACCAGCGGCTGTTTGAAATCCAGGTCGCCCACTGGCCACACCTGTTCGCAGGAATACAGCATGGCGCGCCAGGCCATCGCATTGCGCGGCAAGGTGCCGGCCGCGTCGCGCAGCGCGTTCCACTCCTCCGGCGTCCAGCCCAGCAAGGCAGATGGGTCTTGCGCCAGATCGTTCAGCATCAGGCAGCTATGCCCCCTGCCCTCCAGCTCCGACAGCAGCAGGCAGGCCAGCATCAGCGGCGCTTCCGCCCCGCCGGTGGGCCGGTTGGACGGCATGCCCAGCGTGGCGACAAAGCGCGCGAAGGCGCCGCTCAGGCGGCGCAGCTTGCCCGCCTCGGTCAAGGCTTCGATCTGGGCGTCCAGCGGCGTGCCGATGACGCTTTCCCTGCTCTCGTTCATAGTGCTTCTCCGGCGGCGGCCCTGGACGCGGCGCTGCCGCTCACGCTATTCATCATACTCTCGCTCCGTTTCCACCTTGTCGCCCAGCAGCGCTTCCAGCCCGTCGAGCAGGCCGGCCTGCGCTTCCAGCACATAGCAGCCGCGCGTCTGCGGATTGCCTATGCCGCGCAGGAAGTAGAAGATGGCCCCGCCCAGCTGCGACGCCGGATCGTAGGACTCGCCCAGGCGGCTGCGCAGCAGGCGGTGCAGGGCCAGCAGATAGATCGCGCCCTGGATATCGTAGCGGTGCTCGGCCATGCCCACGGCCAACGCCTGCTTGTGGTAGGCCGCGTCGCCGCTGCCCAGCGCATTCGACTTGTAATCGAGCAGCCAGTAACGGCCCTCATGTTCGAACACCAGATCGCAGAAGCCTTTCAGCATGCCATGCAGCTCGCGCTCGGGCAGCGCAGGACGCGCCAGCCCATCCAGCAAGTGGGCGCGGCACAGGCGGTCCAGCGCCCCGGTGCGCAAGCGCTCGCTGGGGAACCAGAATTCCATCTCCGACAGCACGGGGCCGATGCCGTCCAGCGCCGCGCCCAAAGGCGGCAGCGGGGTGGTGACGGCGCTGCGCAGCCAGGCCAGCGCATCGTCCAGGCGGTTGCCCCAGCCGGCGCGCTCGATGCGCTTGCCGAGGCGGGTCTCGAACGTGGCGTGATGGACGCTGCCGAAACCTTCCTGGCCTATCCATTCCAGCTGCTCGTGCAGGAAATTGCCTGGCACCGAGCCGCGCGGGAAGCGGTGCCAAGGCGCGTCTTCGGCGCGCAGCGCGGCGACGCCGCCCCCGCCCAAGGCCTGCTCGTCGTCCTGTTCAAGCAGCTTTTCCTGCAAGGCGTCGCGCGGCACGGGCGCCGCCGCTTGCGCCGCCGCCCCGTATCCGGGACCGGAAGTACGTCGCGCCAGCGAGGTAAAACTGCCCACGCTCCAATCGCGCTCGAAGCTGCCGCTGAAGGGTCGCGGCTCGATCAGGGGCGGCGCCTGCTCCACCCGGCCGAACAGGGTCAAGCCCTGCTGCGGCTCCAGCATGCGCAGGCCGATATGCGCGCAATCGCCGCGCAGCTGCTGCCAATACTCGCCCAGCCGGCTGGCCGGCAGCGCGGCGCCGCCCGCCAGCAGATAGCCCAGCGCCGATTCGTGCAACGTGCTTTCGCCGGCCTTGCGCGCCGCCAGGGCGGCCACGCCCAGCCACAGGAAATGGCGGGCGCGGGTCAGCGCCACGTACATCAGACGCAGGTCTTCGGCCAGGCGCGATTCGTCGGCGGCCGCCAGGGCGGCGTCGGAACGGCCCAGGTCCAGATGGCGCACGCCTTCCTCATCGGTGTATTCGAGGAAGCTGCGGTTGCGCTTTTCCACCTTGCGCGCGGTCACGGCGAACGGCAGGTATACCAGCGGATACTCCAGCCCTTTCGATTTGTGCACAGTGACGACCTTGACCAGTTCCGCGTCCGACTCCAGCCGCAGCACGCGCTCATCGCCGCCTTCGCTCTCGCTGTCGATCTGTTCGGCCAACCAGCGGATCAGGGCCTGCTCGCCGTCGAGCTGGCGGCTGGCGCTTTGCAACAGCTCGGCCAGATGCAGCAGATTGGTCAGGCGCCGCTCGCCGCCGGACTGGGCCAGCATCGCCGCCGGCAGGCGCAATTCGTGGATGAAGCGGCGCAGCATGGCCAGTACGCCTTGGCGCTGCCACACCACGTGCAGGGACTTCAACTGCTCCACGCGCTTTTCCCACGCCACCTCGTCGGCCGACAGGCGCGCCAGCTCGGCCAGCGGCAGATTCACGGTGCGGGTGGCGAAAGCGGCGCGCGCCAGCGCACCATCGAGCGGATTGGCCAGCGCCGTCAGCCAGCGCAGCACATCGGCCGCCTCGTCGCTATCGAGCACCGAATCCTTGTCCGACAGGTAGACGCTCGGTACTTTGCGCCGCAGCAGCGCCTGGCGGATGGCCGCCGCCTCGCGCCGGTCGCGCACCAGCACGGCGATATCGGCCGGCTGCAGGCGCCGCCAGCCTTGCGCATCCTCGAAACCGGCGCGGCCATCGTTGAGCAGATTGGCGATATGTTCGGCGCAGTGCTGAGCGAAGAAATCGCGGTAGCCGTCGGCGCGCAGATCATCGGCCGGATTGCAGGCCACCGTCAGGGCCGGCAAGGCGCCCTGGCTGTCGACCAGCACCTCCTTGCGGCCAGCCGCCGCCACCGCGTCGAAGGGCAGCGGATTGGCACCGTCGCGGCGGAAGCGGAAAGCGCCGCGCGGGAAGCCGGCGGACGCCTCCGGCGCTCCTTCCGGCCCGCCCTCGGCATGCAGGAAGATGCGGTTCACGGCCTGCACCACGGCGGCGCTGGAACGGTAGTTGGTGCCAAGCTGGTAATGCCGTCCCGTGGTGGCGCGCCGCGCCGCCAGATAACTGTGGATGTCGGCGCCGCGGAAACCGTAAATCGACTGCTTCGGATCGCCGATCAGGAACAGGCCCAGCGTGGGATCGTTCTCCGCCACGCGGTACAGCAGGTCGAAGATGCGGTACTGGCTGGGCGCCGTATCCTGGAATTCGTCCACCATGGCGACCGGATACTGCTCGGTGATGCGCTTGCGCAGCGCCGCGCCATTGCCGCCTTCCAGCGCCTGCTTGAGGCGCTCCAGCATGTCGGCGAAGCCGAACTGGCGGTTGCGCCGTTTCAGTTCGCTCATGCGCAGGGCGATGCTGGCCGCCGCGTGGCGGTACAGCGCATGGGACAGCGGCTCGATCGCGGCCAGCGCCTCTTCCAGCGCCGCCACCGCATCGAAATCGTCCGGAACGATGGGGCTGAAACCCTTGGCGCAGGCGTCGGCGATGCCGTCCGGCCGCAGGCGGCGCCATGCCGTGTCGTTCAATTCCGGCCGCAGCTGGCGCGCATCGATGGCCCAGTTGCGCAGCGCCTCGAACCATTTCGCCACCGACTCCGGCTTCATCTTGACGCCGTTGAAGCATTTCGGCGCGTCGGCGCGCTGCGCCAGAATCCATTGCTCCATGCGGTTGGCGCGCTCGTACCAATCTTCCTTCAAGCCGGCCAGCTTAAGCATCTGCTCGTTCTGTTCGCGCCGGATCAGCGCCGCCAGCGTTTCGCCGCCGGCCGCGCCCACCGCCGCCACGCGCCGCACCAGCTCGCGCACCGAGCGCTTCAGCGCATCGACATCGGACCAGCATTCGAGCAGCGATTGCAGCACGTCCGCACCCAGCGGATAGACTTGCTGGCGCCAGTAGTCGTGCACCGCGTCCTCGAACAGGGCCGCCTCGTCGCTGACCAGTTCCTCGTCGAACAGGTTGGCGCTGTCGAAAGCATGTTCGCGCAGCATGCGCTGGCACCAGGCGTCGATGGTGAAGATGGCCGCTTCGTCCATCGTCTCGGCGGCCAGCGTCAGGCGGTGCGCGGCCTGCTGGCGCGCGCTGTCGCCGGCGCAGGAGGCGAGCAGCTCGTCCAGATAGGGATCGCTGCCCTCTGCCTGGCCACGGAAATAGGCCGCCGCCTCCACCAGGCGCTCGCGCACGCGGTTGGACAGCTCGCGCGTGGCGGCGCGGGTAAAGGTCATCACCAGGATTTGCGAGGGCAGCAGCGGGCGCGCATAGGCGTCGGCGCCGCCATGGCCCAGCACCAGGCGCAAGTACAGGGCGGCGATGGTCCAGGTCTTGCCGGTGCCGGCGCTGGCCTCGATCAGGCGCGAGCCGTGCAGGGGGAAGCTGGCGGGCAACAGTTGCTGGCTCATGCCGCGCCCTCCTCTTGCATCGGGTCGACGGTCACCGCATGCTGCAGCCAGTCGGCCAGCGGGCCATACAGCTCGCGCGAGCAGTCGGCGAATTCCGCCACCGAGGCCAGGGCCGCGAAATCGGGCCATAGGCGCGCCAGGCACAAGTCCTCGTTCTCGCCCATCACTTCGAAGCCGCCGTCGTATACGGCGCGCGGATCGCCTTCGCGCACCAGGGCCAGCGCCGTCTTGCAGGCCGTGGGCAGGGGCGCATCCATGCCGGCGCGCCACAGCGCGGCCAGCGCCGCCAGCTGATCGCGCGCCTGGGCCGGATCGAGCGGCGCCATGGTGATGATGGCGTCGCGCGCCACCAGGAAGCCGGTGACGGGCATGCCTTGCGCGGCGGCGGCCAGCTGGCGCAGCCACATGGGGATCAGCTTTTCGCCGCGCGGCCAGCCGTCCTTGTCGCAGGCCTTGGACGACATCTGCGCCAGCCATACCGTGGTGGAACCGTCGTGGCGCAGCTGGTCGACCCAGTCCTCCAGCACCAGGCCGGCCAGTTCCAGCTTGACCGGCAGCTTGGGCGCGGCCAGCGGATAGCGCGCGCGCAGCGCCAGCCAGGCGTAGCGCACCGGCTCCAGCGCATCGACCAATTGCTCCTGCCACTGCTCGCCGATCAGGCCGATCGGCAGCACGCCCTCGCGCCGCAGCCGCGCGGCGCGTTGTTCCAGGCCGCCGCGCACATCGGCGATGTCTTCGTCGGCGCCGCCGTCATCGAGCATGGTGTCTTCCAGCAGATAGCGTTCCAGCGCGTTCAGCGAAAACGGCTCCTCGTCCTCGCCCACCAGGGCCGATTCGCCGAACACCACGCCCAGGCGCTGGCGGAAGAAGTATTTGACCGGCTGGCGGATGAAGCTGGCCAGGCTGTTCAGCTTGAGACGGAAACTGTCGTCGATTTCGAAAGGCGGCAACTGGCCATCCGCTTCCGGGGTCTGCGTCTCGTCGGCCGTGTGGGCGGCGCGCCATTCGCCGGCGTAGGTGAGCAGGCCGCCGGCCTCGAAATAGCGGCGACTGAAGGGCTGCAAAGCGTGTTCGGTGGTGCGCGCGCCCAGGTCCAGCTGCCAGCCCGCCTTCAGGTAATCGAAGAGCTGGGACAGCAGCACCGACGGCGGCTGCTCGCTGTTGTCGCGCACATTGCGCCCCACCCAGCTGATATACAGCTTGTCGCGCGCGGCCAGGACGGCTTCCAGCATCAGATAGCGGTCGTCGTCGCGGCGCGAGCGGTCGCCCGGACGCGCCATGCCGGGCAAGGCCAGCAGGTCGAAGTCCGCCTTGCTGGCGCGGCGCGGGAAGTCGCCATCGTTCATGCCCAGCAGGCACACCACGCGGAAAGGCACGGCGCGCATCGGCATCAGGGTGCAGAAGGTGACGCCGCCGGACACGAACTGGTGTTCCAGCGACGGCTCGTCCAATCCCCCCAGCCAGGCTTCGCGCAGCACGGCCAACGGCACGGCTTCCTCGAAGCCGGCGCCGGCGCTGGTTTCCAGCCAGCGGTTCAGGGTTTCGTCCAGCTGCGCCAGCATCAGGCGGTCGCCTTCGTCGCTGGCCTTGAAGAAGGCCGCCAGCAGGGCGCGCGCCTGCACGCCCCATTCTTCCGGGGTGCGCGGCTGGGCCAGCAGCGCGCGCCAGTGCAGCAGGGCTTCGACCAGCTGGGCCAGCGAGCCGGCCAGCGCCGCATCCAGTCCGCCCACTTCGCCATACGGTTCGATGCCCTTGAAGGCCGCGCCATGGCCGCTGGCATAGCCCAGCAGCATGCGGCGCACGCCGAAAATCCAGGCATTCTGCTCGCCGGCCGGTCCCAGGCCCAGACCCTCGCGGTGCTGGCGGTCCAGACCCCAGCGCACGCCGGCGCCTTCGATCCACAGCCCCAGCGTCGGCAGGTCGTCGGCCGCCAGGCCGAAGCGCGCCGCCAGCGCCGGCACGTCCAGCAGGTCGCGCACCTCGCTCTGGCGGCAGCGCTGCTGCGGCAGGCGCAGCAGCCATTCCAGCGCCACCAGCAGCGGATTCACGCTGCGGTCGTTGACGTCACCGATTTCAAACGGGATATAGCGCGCGTCGCTGCGCTTGTGCTGGCCGAAGACGGCGTGGATGGCGGCGGTGAACACGTCGATGTCCGGCACCATCACCACCACGTCGCGCGGCCGCAGCGCCGGGCCGTCGTCCGCCTCCGAGGCGGCGAACATGGAGAGCAGTTGGTCGTGCAGCACCTCGACTTCGCGCTGCACGCTGTGCGCCACATGGAATTCGATGGAGCGGTCGCTGTCCGGCGGCGGCGCCTGCGGATGCTCGGACAGCGGCAGCAGGTCGCGCACCGCCGCCTGCACCTGGGCCAGCAGGGTGGCGCCCTCGCCTTCGCTGAACAGGTCCACGCGCAGGCTGTCGCCGCGCCCTTCGGCCGCGGCGGCGCTGTCGAATTCGTCCAGCATGCGGATAAAGTCGCGGCCCTGGCGCCCCCAGCCCGCCAGCAGCGGATGGCTGTGGGCATGCAGCTCCTCCAGCGGAATCTGGCCCAGGTCGACGCCATTGCGCAGGCCTTGGCGACGGTGGGCGGCGCGCAGCAGGTCGCGCCCTTCGATGATGTCGCCCCAGTAGAACTGGCAGGGATTGGGCACGGCCAGCATCACCTGGGTGAAGCGGGCCAGCGCGGCCAGCGCCTGCAAGGTCTGGAACGGCAGGGCCGAAACGCCGAACAGCACGATGCGGCGCGGCAGGCGGCCCAGCGGCTGCGCCCCGCCGGCGACGGCGCGCAGGAATTCGGTGTGCACGGAAGCCCGGCCCAGCTCACGCTCGTGTTCCGGCACGCTGGCGATCACGGCGCGCCACAAGGCGCCCTGCCAACGCTGGTCCTCGGCCAGCGGCGCCAGCTCGCCGCGCGCGCTGCGCAGCAGGTCGCGCCCGGCCGCCCAGTCTTCCAGCCAGTCGGCGCGGTACACCTGGTATTGGTCGAACAAGTCGGCCAGGCGCTCGGCCAGCTGCAGGCGGCGCTCCGGGTCGCCGTCGCCGAGGAAATGGCGCAGCGGCGCGAAGACCGGATCGGCCAGCAGCACCGGCAACAGGCGCATCAGCCGCCAGGTCAGCGGCACCTTGTCGAAGGCGGAAATGGGCGGCACCCGCTCGCGTCCCAGCATGCCGCGGTAAGTCTCCCACAGGAAGCGGGCCGGCAAGGCCACGCGGGTGGCGGCGCACACGCCGGCATCCTCGGCCAGCGCGATCTTCAGCCACTCGGCCACGCCGTTCGATTGCACAAGGAAGGTCTCGGTCTCCAGCGGCGCCAGCGGGTGCGCGCGCAGCCACTGGAACACCGCGGCGCGCAGCTGCTCCAGCTGATTGCCGTGCAAGATCAGAAGTCCGGGAGTAACGCTCGCGTGCATAGTGCCGTGGAAGTGGATGCCAGCCGCTATTATCGCCTGTCGCGCGCCGAATACAAACCCTGGACCACGCGCGCGGCTCGCATGCCGCTAGCCTGGCACGCTGGCCGCCAGTTCCTGCGCCACATGTTCTTTCAAGCGCGCCAACAAGGGTTGCATGCGGACCACGATGGCGCGCGCCTGCTCCAGGCCATCCTCCGGCTTCAAACGCTCCAGGCTCAGACACAGGTCGGCGAAACTCATGGCGCCCACGGCGCGCGCCGAGGACTTGATGCGGTGCCCCAGCTCGGACAGGCGCTTCATATCGCCCAGTTGCAGCGCCTCGTCCACTTCCACCATGCTGTCGCGCGCCGAGTCGAGGAACATCAGGGCGTACTTGCGCATTTTGTCCGGCTTGTTGCCGAAGGTCTGGGCCAAGGCGCGCAGATCGAATAGTTCGGCCTCGCCGGCGAGCGCCATATCGGCCGCGCCATCGTCGTCCGGCGCAGGCGAAGGCGAAGGCGCAGGTGAAGGCGAAGCCGCTGGCAACGCCGCCGGCGCCGGTATCGCAATCTTGGGCGCCAAGGCGGCGGGCGCGGCTTCCGCCACGCTGGCGATGGGCGGCGCATTTTCCAGCGACGCGGCCTCGCGCGGCGGCGGCCTTGGCCGCGCCGTGCGCGAGGCGCCATCGGAGGCACGCTGCCCCAGCCACTTGGCCAGCACGGCGAACAGCAGTTGCGGCGCGATCGGCTTGGTCACGAATTCGTCCATGCCCGCCTCCAGGCAGCGCGCCTGGTCTTCGCGGCCGGCATTGGCCGTCATCGCGATCACCGGCGTGCCGGACAGCTTGGGATGGAGACGGATCAGGCGCGTCGCCTCGAAACCGTCCATCACCGGCATCTGCACATCCATCAGCACGCAGTCGAAATGCTCTTTTAGCAGCAGGTCGATGGCTTCCTTGCCGTTGTTGGCCACCACCACGGTGGCGCCGGCATCCTCCAGCAGTTCCTGGCCCACCTGCTGGCTGAAGATATTGTCCTCCACCAGCAGGATGGAGGCGCCGCGCAGCGAGGCCGCCACCTCCCCCTGCAGCGCGTCGCTCTGCGGCTCCTGCAGGAAATTGGTGCTCTTCATCAGGCGCGCGGTGAACCAGAAGGTGCTGCCGTGTCCCGGCTCGCTGTCCACCCCCACGCCGCCGCCCATCAGCTCCGCCAGCTGCTTGCTGATGACCAGGCCCAGGCCCGTGCCGCCGTATTTGCGCGTGGTCGAGGTATCGGCCTGGTGGAAGGACTGGAACAGTTTTTCCACCTGCTGCGGGCTCATGCCGATGCCGTTGTCCTGCACTTCGAAGCGCACCATGGTGTAGTTGTCGCGGTCTTCCACCGGCCGGGCCCGGATATAGATGCGGCCATTTTCCGAGAACTTGATGGCGTTGCTGGTGAAGTTCAGCAGCACCTGCTCCAGGCGCAGCGGATCGCCGCGCATCTGGCGCGACAAGCCCGGCCAGATTTCGAACACCAGTTCCAGCTCCTTGCGCGAAGCCGACTCGCCCAGCTGGTTCGAGATATTCGACAGCAGCGACTCCAGCGTGAAGTCCAGCATTTCCAGATCCAGCTTGCCCGCCTCGATCTTGGAGAAGTCGAGGATGTCGTTGATGATGCCCAGCAGGTGCTGACCCGAGTGGTAAATCTTTTGCAGATAGTCGCGCTGCTTGGGATTGGTGACGGACTTCAGCGCCAGATGGGCCATGCCGATCACGCTATTCATCGGCGTGCGGATCTCATGGCTCATATTCGACAGGAAGTCGCTCTTGGCCTGGTTGGCCGCCTGCGCCTGCTCCTTCAAATTGTGCAGCTCCGTCACGTCGGTGGACAGCGCAATGACCGCGCTCACGCCCTGCTCCCCCTCCACCGGCGCTTTCACCGTCCACAGATGGTGGATCACGCCGTGGCGGTCCACATACTTGCCCTCGCCCGAACGTTTCAGGCTATCGGCAAACACGGCGCGGTCTTCGTTCCAGGCCTGCTCGGCATCGCGCAGCGGCATCACCTCGCGGTCCAGGCGGCCGATGATCTGCTCCACCGGCAGGCCCATGGCCTCGGCCATCTTCGCGTTCACATAAATGAAGCGGCGGCCCTGGTCCTTCATATACACATGGGCATCCACATTATTCAGCACGCTGTCCAGCAGGCGGCGCTGCTCCTGGGCGCTGCGGCGCTGCCAGTACAGGCTGAAGAAGAACAGGTAGATCAGCAGGGTGCCCGCAAAGCCCGTGCCCAGCGCCACCAGCGGAAACCAGCGGTCGAAGCCCAGCACCATATCGGTCTTGCGCGCGTGAAAGCGCGCCTTCCACAAGGTGCCGTTGAAATCGATGGGCAGCACGGTCAGGAAGTAGTCGTCCGAATTGCCCGGCAAGACCGGCGGCGCATCGATGGAACCGTTATCGTTGAACAGCAGGCGGTCTTCCTTGCCGATGCTCAGGCTGCGCTTTTCCGGATCGCTGGCGCCGTCGGCGTACAGGATCATATGCACCTGGCGGTCGGCCATTTCGTCGATCGCGCCCTGCACCAGCTTGGCCACGGAAAAACCGATGCCGACCGATCCCAGATAGGCGGCGCGGCGGCTCTCCACATCGTGCACCGGCAGGCCGCGCCGGTAGACCGGCAGGCGCATGCCCAAGCCGATATGCGGCGCCGGTTTTTTCAGCAGCACCGGCTGGCCCGAGGCGCTGATCTGGCCCGTATCGCGCGACAGCTCCATGGCGCGGTCGATGGCGGGATTGGCCGTGATGTCGACGCCGAAGCGCTCCATCAGCATATCCATCGGTTCCAGGTAGGTCAGCGGCGCGTAGTGCCCGCGCTGGCCCGGCGGCTTGATGTCGAACTTGGGGTAGCCGGCCGGATTGATGCTGCGGTCGGCGCGCACGGCGGCCACGAAGTCCTCGCGCTCGGCGGCGGGAATATAGGGGGCGTAATTGATGGCCTGGATCGCCGGAAAATGCAGCGGCATATTCAGGCTGTTGACATACTGCCGGAATTGCAGCCGCGTCAGGGAGTCCGTGGTCTGGAACAGGGCCACCAGACCGCGCACCACATCCGAATAGGATTTCACGCGGGCCGAGATGCTGTACTGGGTGGCGCGCGTCAGGTTGTCGAAGCGCAGTTGGGCATCGTCTTCCACCGTTTTGGCAGCGGTGGCATACAGCATCATTCCGACGGCGCCAGCCAAGGCCAGGCCCGCGCCCCACAGCAGCAAGCGCGTACTGACCAGACTATTCCCAAGCTCATTGAGTTTGCGCATCGATCCGCCGGAATTTTCCTCTTGCATTGCAGCAGCATACTATTAAACGCCAGTGCGAACCATTTTTCGCCCGCCCGCTCCAAGCAGCAAAGGGGGGAAGAAAAAATGGTGTCGCTTCGATCCGACATATTTACCGCCAGTATCATTTCAGTGCAAGAAACCGGTGCGGCCAAGCCGCTTTTGGCCGCCCTGCTCGCTTGCAGCTTGCTGGCGCCAGCCGCCGCCCAGCAAGGCGCGGCCGACCACCATGAATTCGAGGCGGCGCTCGACGCGCCCTTCCTCGGCGGCGAAACCGGCGCACGGCCGCTGCATCTGCGCTTCCGCTATCCCGGCGCCGCATCCGGCCAGCGCCTGCGCTGGCAGCTCGACCTGCTCGACCAGCGCGGCCGCAGTCTGCGCCGCTGGCGGGGCCAAGCCGCCCTGCGCGGCGCGGAACTGCAACTCGATCCCGCCTGGGCAGCGGGCCGGACCAGCAATGCCGCGGCAGCGCGGCCACCAGCCGGTCTCTACCATCTACGCTTACGCGCCATGCCCGAGCCGCCGGCCCGCGCCGCGCGCGGCAAGGCGACATCGCCAGCACGTCTGGCGTGGCGGGCGGAACAGGCCATCGAACAAAGCTGGCCCATCGCCATCGGCCAGCCGCCGCTGCTGTGCATCGCGGGCGGCAAGGCGCTGCCGCTGGCCGGCCAGGCCGCCGCCGCGCCGCCCGCCGCTGGCCGCGCCGACAAGCCGCTGGCTGAGCTGCCCAGCGCGGACCGGCCCTACACCGTCTACCTCGGCAATCTGCACAGCCAGACCGGCCACAGCGACGGTGGCGGCGAGCTGCCCGGCTGCCACGGCGCGCAGGAGCCGCAAAGCGCAGCAGCCGGTCCGGCGCAAGCTTTTGCCTACGCGCGCGCGCACGGCCTGGACTTCCTTATGACGTCCGAGCATAACCATATGTACGACGGTTCCGAAGGCAGCGATCCGAACGCCGACGCGAGCCGCGCGCGCCAGCTCTACCAAAGCGGGCGGGAACAGACGACGGCTTTCAACGCCGCCCATCCCGGCTTTCTCGGCATCTATGGCATGGAATGGGGCGTCATCAGCAAGGGCGGCCACTTGAATATTTTCAACAGCCCCGAGTTGCTCGGATGGGAGCGCAATGGCGCGGGCGAACTGATGGCCGACACCTTCACCGCCAAAGGCGATTACGCCAACCTGTACCAGTTGATGCGCGAGCGCGGCTGGATCGGCCAGTTCAACCATCCCGGCGACAGCCAGTTCCGCATCGGCGGCCAGGCTTTCGCCTTCAGCGGCGACGGCGACCAGGCCATGGTCTTGTGCGAGGTGATGAACAGCTCGGCCTTCTCCAACCGCAACGATGAGCAGGAGAGCCATCTCAGCAATTATGAAGAGCGTTGCCGCGTGCTGCTGGAAGCGGGCTACCACCTGGCCTTCAGCAGCAACCAGGACAACCACTGCGCCAACTGGGGCGCCGCCTACAGCAACCGCACCGGCGTGCTGCTGCCCGCCGGCGACAGCCTGACGCTGGACAATCTGGTCACGGCCCTGCGGCAGCGCCGCGTCTTCGCCACCATGGACAAGGGCAGCCAACTGGTGTTCAGCGCCAACGGCCACCTGATGGGCGAACGTTTCGACAATAGCGGGCCGCTGCAATTCCAGCTCGGCTACGCCAGCAGCGGCGGCCACTATCCCGTGCGGGTGGAAATCTTTGAAGGCGTGCCCGGCCAGAAAGCCAGCACGCGCCTGCTGGCCCAGGACCGGGACACGCTCACCATCACGCCCACCCACGGCCAGCACTTTTACTACGCTCGTCTGACCCAGGACGACGGCAAGCAGCTCTGGTCGGCCCCGCTCTGGGTGAATCAGCAAGCTCCGCCCTGAGCCGGTCAGGGCGCCACTTTGTTCAAGCGCATTGTGAATTCGCTGCGCCACTGGCCGTCGCGTTTGATCTCGTTGCTGGCCTCGTAAGCCGCGTCGCCGATGCGCTGCCAGGTGGCGCGGTAAGCGAGCTTGCCGCCCGAGGCCGAAACGAACTCCGCCTCCGGGAAGACCAGACGCCCGCCTTCGCCCAGGGCCAGCCCGCGGCCGATGCCGCCCGCGTTCTCGTAATAGATGTAGGCAATCTGCTGCCGCCCATGGTCGTAGAAATACAGGGTCTCGCCCTCATAATCGGGCCGCCCCGGCGCGCACACCACATGGCGGTCGCGCAGGTAGTGGCCGCCATACAGCCATTCGAAGCAATGGGTATCGCTGGCCTTGCCGCCCGGCATATCGCCGCGCCAGCAATGGCCGGCCAGAAAAGCCAGCGGCGCCAGCTTGGCCGCGGCGGCCGGCGCCTCGGCGGCCAGACCCGCCAGCGGCACGGCCGCCAGCCATGCGGCGCCCAAGGGCAGGAGCAGGGACAGGGCGGACGGCGTCCGCGCCAGGGTCAGCGTCTTCATTCTGATTCTCCTTTGAGCCGTCCGGCCCATGCCGGCGCCAAAGCAGTGTAAAACTGACCATTCAAAATAACAAGATTGGTGTAGAGTATCAGCCTCGTTATCCTAGAGGAGATGTGATGCACGCATACCGGAAACTGGCTGGCAGCATGGTATTGGGCCTGGCCGCCGCGAGCGCCCAGGCGCAACAGGCCGATCCCTATCAATGGCTGGAGGAAGTCGGCGGCGACAAGCCCATGGCCTGGGTCAAGGACCAGAATGCCGCCGCGCTGAAAGAGCTGGAAGCCCGCCCCCAGTTCCCGGCCATCCAGGCGCGCCTCAAAACCATCCTCAACTCCAAGGAGCGCATTCCCTTCGTCAAGAAGTACGGCAGCCATTACTACAATTTCTGGAAGGATGAGCAGCATGTGCGCGGCATCTGGCGCCGCACCACGCTGGAACAGTTCCAGAAGGCCGAGCCGGAATGGGAAACCATCATCGACCTCGACAAGCTGGCCGAAGAGGAAAAGGAAAACTGGGTCTGGGCCGGCGTCAACTGCCTCTACCCGAAAGGCGAACGCTGCCTGGTCGCGCTCTCGCGCGGCGGCGGCGACGCCCAGGTGCTGCGCGAATACGATGTGAGCCAACGCGCCTTCGTGGCCGGCGGCTTCGCCCTGCCCGAAGCCAAGAGCGATGTGGCGTGGATCGACCAGGACACGGTCTTCGTCGCCACCGACTTCGGCCCCGACTCCATGACCACCTCCGGCTACCCGCGCATCATCAAGGAATGGAAGCGCGGCACCCCGCTCAGCAGCGCGCGCCAGCTGTATGACGCCAAGCCCGAGGATCTGGCCGCCGGCGCCTACAAGGACTTCACGCCCGGCTATGAAGCCCAGTTCATCACGCGCCAGATCGGTTTCTACAGCAGCGAGCTGTTCCTGTACGAAGGCGGCCAGCTGAAAAAAGTGCCGAAGCCGGACGATGCCAATGCCTACACCGTGCGCGACCAGCTGATGATCGAGCTGCGCTCGGAATGGAAGGTCGAGGGCAAGACCTATCCGCAAGGCGCGCTGCTGGCCACCGATTTCCGCCGCTTCATGCAGGGCGGACGCCAGTTTGACGTGCTGTTCACGCCCTCGCCCACGCGTTCGCTGGACGGCGTGACCGTCACCCGCGGCGCCCTGCTGTTGAACGAGCTGGAAAACGTCAAGAACCGCCTGGTCGAACTCAAGCACGTGGACGGCAAGTGGCAGCGCCGCGCCGTCGAAGCGCCCGCCTTCGGCACGCTGGAAGCGGCCGCGCTCGACCCGGTCGAATCCGACCAGTACTTCCTGACCGTGACCGACTTCCTGAATCCGGCCACGCTCTATCTGGCCCAGGCCGGCAGCGACAAGCGCCAAGCCCTGAAGTCCATGCCGGCCTTCTTCGACGCCAAGCCCTACACCGTCAAGCAGTTCGAAGCGCGCTCCAAGGACGGCACCAAAGTGCCTTACTTCGTGGTCATGAACAAGAACGCCAAGCTGGATGGCAAGAATCCCGCCGTGCTGTATGGCTATGGCGGCTTTGAAGTCTCGCTCAAGCCCTTCTACAGCGGCGTGACGGGCGAGGCTTGGCTCAAGCATGGCGGTGTGTATGTGCTGGCCAATATCCGCGGCGGCGGCGAGTTCGGCCCGCGCTGGCACCAGGCGGCGCTGAAGGAAAACCGCCAGCGCGCCTATGACGACTTCATCGCCGTGGCCCAGGATCTGGCCAAGCGCAAGGTAACGAGCCCACGCCACCTCGGCATCATGGGCGGCAGCAATGGCGGCCTGCTGGTGGGCGCGGTGCTGACCCAGCGCCCCGACCTGTTCAACGCCGTCGTCTGCCAGGTGCCGCTGCTCGATATGCGCCGCTACAGCCGCCTGCTGGCCGGCGCTTCCTGGATGGGCGAGTATGGCGATCCGGACGACCCGGCGCAGTGGGCCTATATCAGCAAATATTCGCCCTACCATAATGTGTCGAAGGACAAGCACTACCCGCGCACCCTGTTTACCACCTCGACTCGCGACGACCGCGTCCATCCGGGCCATGCGCGCAAGATGGTGGCGCGCATGAAGGAACAGGGCCACGATGTGCTGTACTGGGAAAATACCGAGGGCGGCCACGCGGGCGCCGCCAACAACGACCAGCAGGCGCAGATGTGGGCGCTGACCTATACCTTCCTGCTGAACCAGTTGAAATAAGGCGCTGATTGCGGCACTTTGCCGGCCGGCGGGGGGCGCCAAACGTGCGCCACCCGCCGGCCGGCTGTTTTATTCTGAAAAAAATACCTGCAATAAACATTGCCCAATTGATAAAATGTCGGATTTTGTCACCTTGTCCGTCCTTAAATCTTTTGCTTGACTCGTCTTCCTGGTGGAGTATCGTGGACATTCGCAAGAGGCGCTGACAGGGCCGATCAACTTTCAATTGCCGTGGTTCCGCTGTGCAGATTCCCAAAGTCCTCCTTGTAAACGATGATCCCGCCAGCCTGTTTGCGCTGGAAAGCCTGTTGGCCGCCGAAGCCGACCGGCGCGGCTATGAGCTGCATGCCGCCGTCTCGGGCGAAGACGCCCTGCGCGCCGTGCTGCGCCATGAGTTCGCGGTGATCCTGCTCGACGTGAGCATGCCCGGCATGGATGGCTTCGACACGGCGGACGCCATCCGTTCCCACCCGCGTTCGGGCGCGGTGCCCATCATCTTCATCACGGCCCACTATGCCGACGAGGTGAACCGCCTGCGCGCCTACCAGAACGGCGCCGCCGATTACCTGTTCACGCCCCTGGTGCCGCAGATCGTGCAAGCCAAGGTGGCGGTGTTCACCGAACTGGCGCGCAAGAGCATGCAGCTGCGCGACCAGGCCGACGAGCTGCACAAACTGAACCAGAGCCTGCGCGCCCAGCGCCAGCAGGAACTGGAACGCATCGGCCATGAGCTGGAACAGGAAATGGCCGAGCGCCAGCAAGCCGAGCGCCGCGCCGCCGAGCTGCAGACGCGCGACAACCTGACCGGCCTGCTCAACCGCCGCTCCCTGGTGCAGCAGCTGGAACATGCCGTCGCCACGGCCGACCGCCAGCGCGGCGAATTCGCCCTGCTGTTCGTGAACATCAGCCGCTTCCGCCAGGTCAACGACAGTCTGGGTCACGAAGTCGGCGACGAGCTGCTGCGCCATGTGGCGGCGCGGCTGTCGGCCGCCGTGCGCGTGTCCGACGTGGTGGCGCGCCTGGGCGGCGACGAATTCGCGGTGCTCATCGAGGGCAACGGCGCCGGCGCCAATGCGGCGCGCGTGGCGCACAAGATCGGCCAAGCCCATGCCCGGCCCTTCGATATCGGCATCCACCGCCTGAAGAACGTCAGCAGCATCGGCATCGCGCTCTATCCGCATGACGCGGACAATGCCCAGCAGCTGATGAAGCACGCCGACCTGGCCCTGAGCCATGCGCGCGCCAGCCATGCCGGCGGCGACGAGGGCAGCCTGAAATTCTTCCACGATGAGTTGAACCAGCTGGAACGCGAACGCGAGCTGTGGACGTCGGAACTGCGCCTGGCCCTGGTCAGCGGCCAGCTGGAAGTGCTGTACCAGCCCCAGGTCGACCTGGCGACCGGCCGCGCCAGCGGCGTGGAAGCCCAGCTGCATTGGCGCCACCCGCACCAGGGCTTGCTGGCCGCGCCGCGCTTCCTGGCCGATATCCAGGACCGCGCCCTGCTCGACCGGCTGGACGCCTGGCTGGTCGGCGTCGCCTGCGCCCAGGCGGCGCTGTGGCGCGATGGTCCGCGTCCGCCCGGCCTGTCCCTGCCCGATTTCAACGCCGGTAGTGGGGCGCCAGTCAGCGGCGTGGCCGCCGGCTGCGCGCCGCTGCACCTGTCGCTGCGCCTGGCGACCACCCAGCTGCATACCGAAATTCCAGCGCGCCTGCTGGCGGAAATGCGCAAGCACCGCCTGCCGGCCGGCAGCATCACGCTGCAACTGGGCGAGGCCCTGCTGCACGCCCATAACGAGGCGATCGAGGGCGTGCTGCACCAGCTGCAGTCGGGCGGCGTGCGCCTGGCGCTGGACGATTTCGGCCACGCCCACTTCTCGCTGGCGACCTGCCGCAAGCTGGGCCTGGACCAGATGCGCATCGACGCCGGCTTTGTGCGCAATATCGGCACGGTGGAAGGCGGCAGCGATATGGTGGCCGCCATTGTCCACCTGGCGCGCGCCCTCGGCATGCAGGTCATGGCCCTGGGCGTGCAGAATCAGAGCCAGCTGGCCGTGCTGCAGAGCGTGGACTGCGAGCAGTACCAGGGCGACCTGTTCTGCCCTCCGCTGCCGGCGCAGGAAGTGCTGCCTACCTTGTATATGAGCGGACATACCCCTTTACCCCAAGAGGATTTCGTCAATGAATGATATGACCGAACTGCCCGAGGAACTGGACCTGCGCCTGATCTTGTCCACCCTGATGGCGCTGAAAAAAGGCGATTTCTCTGTGCGCATGCCGTCCGACTGGACCGGCGTTTCAGGCAAGATCGCCGATACGCTCAACGACATCATTGAAAACAACGAGAAGCTGGTCAAGGCCGTGACCGACGTGAGCCGCGTGGTCGGCCGTGAAGGCCGCCTGACCCAGCGCGCCGCCGTGCCGACCGTTGCGGGCGGCTGGAGCACCATCATCAGCTCCGTCAACACCCTGATCGACGACCTGGTGCGGCCGACCACGGAAATGGCGCGCGTGATCGGCGCCGTGGCGAAGGGCGACCTGTCGCAGACCATGGCGCTGGAGGTGGACGGCCATCCGCTCAAGGGCCAGTACCTGCGCGCCGCGACCACCGCCAATACCATGGTGGAGCAGCTGTCCTCCTTCTCGTCCGAGGTGACGCGGGTGGCGCGCGAGGTCGGCACGGAAGGTAAATTGGGCGGCCAGGCCCAGGTCAAAGGCGTGGCCGGCACCTGGAAGGACTTGACCGATTCGGTGAACTCGATGGCGGGCAATCTAACCTCCCAGGTGCGCAATATCGCGGAAGTGACCACCGCCGTGGCGAACGGCGACCTGTCCAAGAAAATCACGGTGGACGTGCGCGGCGAGATCCTGCAATTGAAGGACACCATCAACGTGATGGTGGACCAGCTGCGCTCCTTCGCATCGGAAGTGACGCGGGTGGCGCGCGAGGTCGGCACCGAAGGCAAGCTTGGTGGCCAGGCTTACGTGCCCGGCGTCGGCGGCACCTGGAAGGACTTGACCGACAACGTGAACTTCATGGCGTCCAACCTGACCGGCCAGGTGCGGAATATCGCGGCCGTGACCACCGCCGTGGCGAACGGCGACCTGTCGAAAAAGATCACGGTGGACGTGAAGGGCGAGATCCTGGAACTGAAAAACACCATCAATGTGATGGTGGACCAGCTGTCCTCCTTCGCCTCCGAGGTGACGCGGGTGGCGCGCGAGGTGGGCACGGAAGGCAAGTTGGGCGGCCAGGCCCAGGTGAAAGGCGTGGCCGGCACCTGGAAGGACTTGACCGACTCGGTGAACTCGATGGCGGGCAATCTGACCGGCCAGGTGAGGAATATCGCGGAAGTGACGACCGCCGTGGCGAACGGCGACCTGTCCAAGAAAATCACGGTGGACGTGAAGGGAGAAATCCTGGAGCTGAAAAACACCATCAACGTGATGGTGGACCAGTTGAACTCCTTCGCCTCGGAAGTGACGCGCGTGGCGCGCGAGGTGGGCACCGAGGGAAAATTGGGCGGCCAGGCCAATGTGCTGGGCGTAGCCGGCACCTGGAAGGACTTGACCGACGGCGTGAACTCGATGGCGGGCAATCTGACCGGCCAGGTGCGGAATATCGCGGAAGTGACCACCGCCGTGGCGAACGGCGACCTGTCGAAGAAGATCACGGTGGACGTGAAGGGCGAGATTCTGGAACTGAAGAACACCATCAACGTGATGGTGGACCAGCTGTCTTCCTTCGCATCGGAAGTGACGCGCGTGGCGCGCGAGGTGGGCACCGAGGGCAAGCTGGGCGGCCAGGCTTATGTTCCGGGCGTGGGCGGCACCTGGAAGGACTTGACCGACAATGTGAACTTCATGGCTTCCAACCTGACCGGCCAGGTGAGGAATATCGCGGCCGTGACCACGGCCGTGGCGCGCGGCGACCTGTCCAAGAAAATCACGGTGGACGTGAAGGGCGAGATCCTGGAGCTGAAAGACACCATCAATGTGATGGTGGACCAATTGTCCTCCTTCGCCTCCGAAGTGACGCGGGTTGCGCGCGAAGTCGGCACCGAGGGCAAGCTGGGCGGCCAGGCCAATGTGTCCGGCGTGGCCGGCACCTGGAAGGACTTGACCGAGAACGTCAACCAGTTGGCGGCCAACCTGACCAACCAGGTGCGCGCGATTGCGGAAGTGGCGACGGCGGTGACGCGCGGCGACCTGTCGCGCTCCATCCAGGTGGAAGCGCGCGGCGAGGTGTCATACCTGAAGGACAACATCAATGAGATGATCCGCAACCTGAAGGAAACCACGCAGAAGAATGCCCAGCAGGACTGGCTGAAAACCAATCTGGCGCGCTTCACCCGCCTGCTGCAAGGCCAGCGCGACCTGCAGGCCGTGACCAAGCTGATTCTGTCCGAGCTGGCCCCCCTGGTATCGGCCCACCACGGCGTGTTCTATATGATGGACTCGCAGGAATACGATGCCCGCCTGCGCATGATCGCCAGCTACGGCTACCGTTCCAGCCGCAAGCTGCCGACCTCCTTCCTGCCGGGCGAAGGCCTGGTCGGCCAGTGCGCGCTGGAGAAGGTGCGCATCTGGCTGACCGACGTGCCGCGCGACTATATCGTGGTGTCCTCCGGCCTGGGCGCGGCGCCGCCCACCAATATCGTGGTGCTGCCGATCCTGTTCGAGCAGCAGGTCAAGGCCGTGATCGAAATCGCCTCGCTCGACCGCTTCACCGAAACCCACCTCTCCTTCCTCGACCAATTGATGGAGTCGATCGGCGTGGTGCTCAACACCATCGAGGCCAATAGCCGCACCGAATCGCTGCTGACGCAATCGCAGTCGCTGGCCCAGGAGCTGCAGCAGACCAACCAGGAGCTGGCGGAAAAAGCACGCCTGCTGTCCGAGCAGAATATCGAGGTGGAACGCAAGAACCGCGAGGTGGAACAGGCCAAGCTGGCGCTGGAAGACAAGGCCACCCAGCTCGCGCTGTCGTCCAAATATAAATCCGAGTTCCTGGCGAATATGTCGCACGAGCTGCGCACGCCGCTGAACTCCCTGCTGATCCTGGCGCAGCAACTGGCCGACAACCCGGAGGGTAATCTGTCCGGCAAGCAGGTCGAATTCGCCAAGACCATCCACGGCTCCGGCTCCGACCTGCTGACCCTGATCAACGATATTCTCGACCTGTCGAAGATCGAATCCGGCACGGTCACGCTGGACGTGTCGGAATACCGCTTCCTCAATCTGCGCAATTATGTGGACCGCACCTTCCGCCACATGGCCGAGGCCAAGCATCTGGGCTTCTCGGTGGAGCTGGCCGACGCCCTGCCGGCTGCCCTCACCACCGACACCACGCGTCTGCAGCAGGTGTTGAAAAACCTGTTGTCGAACGCCTTCAAGTTCACCAACCACGGCCAGGTCTCGCTGGTGATCGGCCTGGTGCAAAGCGGCTGGAGCAGCGACCACCCGAACCTGGGCCACGCCGACGCCGTGCTGTCCTTCGCCGTCAGCGATACCGGCGTCGGCATCGCGGCCGACAAGCTGCAGCTGATCTTCGAAGCATTCCAGCAGGCCGACGGCTCGACCGCGCGCAAATACGGCGGCACCGGCCTGGGCCTGTCGATCTCGCGCGAACTGGCGCGCCTGCTGGGCGGCGAAATCCGCGTCGAAAGCACGGTCGGCGTGGGCTCGACCTTCACCCTCTTCCTGCCGTACAACCGCTCCGGCTTCATCAACTACGATACCGGCCGCCAGCCGCCGGTGCGCCTGCCGCCCGCGCCGCCGAAAGTGGTGTACACCCCGCCACAGCCGGCCGAACCGGCCGAAGTCGAAGGCGCAAGCGGCTTTGCCGCCGAACAGGAGGCCGACGCCGAAACCTATGGTTCGACCATCGACGACCGCGGCCTGACCGCGCCGGGCGACCCTTCGGTGCTCATCATCGAGGACGACGAACGTTTCGCTAAGATCGTGCTCGATTTCGCGCGCGAGAAGAACTTCAAGGGCATCGTCACCCACCAGGGCGATTCGGCCCTGAGCCTGGCACGCGACTACCTGCCCTCGGCCATCCTGCTCGACCTGGACCTGCCCGATATCGACGGCTTTACGGTGCTCGATCGCCTGAAACGCGACCCGAGCACGCGCCACATCCCGGTGCATGTGATGTCCAGCCTGCGCGAACGCGAGCGCGCCTTGCGCTGCGGCGCCATCTCCTACCTGAACAAGCCGGTCAGCAAGGACGCCTTGCAGGAAGAATTCGCGCGCATCCAGAAATTCCTCTTGGGCGGCAAACGCAATCTGCTGGTGGTGGACGATGAACAGAACCAGCGCGACGCCATCGTCACCCTGATCGGCGACGCCGACCTGCACATCACGGCCGTCGGCACCGGCCAGGAAGCGCTCGACGCGCTACGCACCGCGCGCTTCGACTGCATGGTGCTGGACCTGACCTTGCCCGATATCAGCGGCTTCGACCTGCTCGACCTCATCGGCAAGGACGCCAGCCTGCGCGACCTGCCCATCGTCATCAACACGGCCAAGGAGTTGAACCGCAAGGAAGTGGCAAAGCTCAAGCGCTATGCCAAGACCATCGTCATCAAGGATGCGCGCTCACCCGAACGCCTGCTCGATGAAACCGCCCTCTTCCTGCACCGCTCGCAAGCCAGCCTGCCGGAAGCGCAGCGGCGCATGCTGGAAGAGATCCACGCCGCCGACAGCGGGCTGGCGGGACGCAAGGTGCTGATCGTCGACGACGACTTGCGCAATATCTTCGCCCTGTCCTCGCTGCTGGAGCGCCAGCAGATGCAGGTATCGTTCGCCGAGAACGGACGCGATGGCATTGAGGTGCTGGAGCGCGATCCGACCATCGAGATCGTCCTGATGGACATCATGATGCCGGAAATGGATGGCTACGACACCATGCGCGCCATCCGCCGCATACCCAAGTTCAAGTCACTGCCCATCATCACGCTGACGGCGAAAGCGATGAAGGGCGACCGCGACAAATGTATCGCCGCCGGCGCCTCGGACTACATCACCAAACCGGTCGATGTGGCCCAGCTGCTGTCGCTGATGCGGGTCTGGCTGCATTGATGGCGGCGGAAGGAACAGCCATGGGCGCCTTATCGGACCTGCGCAGCGAAGCCGGCGCGGAGCTGGAGGAACTGGAATTGGACCTGCTGCTGGAGGCGCTGGTGCGCCGCTACGGCTTCGACTACCGCCTGCACGAGCGCGACGCGCTGAAACGCAAGCTGTACGCGCTGATGCACCGGCGCGGCCTGGCGACGCTGTCGTCGCTGCAGGATCGCGCCCTGCACGATCCTGCCAGCGCCAGCGCCCTGCTGCGCGCGCTGAGCGTGCCGCCCGCCACGCTGTTCGACGATCCGCAGGAAGCGTTGCAGCTACGCGGCCTGCTCGACGCCTGCCTGCGCGGCGCCGCCCTGCCGCGCGTCTGGCTGGCCGATTGCGCTGGCGCCGAGCAAGCCTGGACCCTGGCCGTGCTGCTGGAAGAAGAAGGCCTGCTGGCCCGGACCGAAATCCACGCCACTGTCGGCAGCGACGAGCTGCTGGCCGAAGCCGCCGCCTGCCGCATTCCTGTAGAACGGCTGGCGCAGTGCCAGCGCCTGTACGAATACGCGGGCGGCACAGCCAGCCTGACGGTGCACTTCCAGATCGAAGACGGCCACGCCGTATTGCTGCCGCAGCTGCGCAGCCGCATCAGCTGGGCGCAATACAATCTGGTGACGGACGCCTCCTTCAACGAATTCCAGCTCATCGTCTGCCGTCGCGCCCTTCCCGACTTCGGCCCGTTGCTGCGCCAGCGCGTACTGACGCTATTCCACGCCAGCCTCGCTCCACTCGGCATCCTCGGCCTCGACCGCCCCCTCGCCAGCGACGACGCCCACGCCCGCCACTACCAGCAACTCCTGCCCCAGCAAGCCTGGTACAAGCGCATCGCCTGAGATACAACAGAAACTCGTAGTGCGAAAGCGAACCGGCTTATAATCTAGCCATGAGCACCCTGCCCGAAACTCCCAAATTCTTGATGCCACGCGACGCTGACGCGCTAGGTCCGCAGAACGAAGCGGAGGCGCGCCTATACGAGCTCGTTATGGAAGGCATCCGCAGCGGCCCGTCATCCCAAATCAGTATTGAGGAATTGGCTGGCGAATTGCGTGCGCGTATCAACGCCAAGCGATAAGGCCGTGGATTTCAAGCTCGCACAGATCGCCAAAAGCGACGTGCTGGAAATTGCAGACTACTACGCAGATATTTCACCTGAACTGGCTGAACGGTTTGTCGCCGAACTGGAAGCAACGTTGCACGGCTTGTGCTCCCAACCCGGCGTCGGCTCACGCCGTTATGCACACTTTCTACCAGATCGCTCTCTGCGCGTTTGGCAACTCGACCATTTTCCATTCCTGCTGTTCTATCGCGTAGATGGAATATGGATTGACGTGCTGCGCATCCTACACGAGCGGCGCGATTTGTCCGCCAGTCTGATTAGCCTCTGATCCGCTCAGTCCCGCGACTGGCCCGTTTCCAGCATCTTGCGCACTTCGGCAGCCAGTTCCTCGCCTTTTTGCTCGCGCTCGTCGATGGCGCGCGACGGCGGCAGCTCGATGCCGCACTTGACGGCCGGACGCTCGCCGACCTGGGCCAGCCAGCGCTGCAGATGCGGCAAGCCTTCGGTTTCCACGCCCGACCATTTGTGCGTGCGCACCCAGGCCCAGTTGGCGATATCGGCGATCGAATATTCGCTGCCGGCCAGGTATTCGTTATCCTTCAGATGCCCATCCAGCACGCGGAACAGGCGGCGGCTCTCGCCCTGGTAGCGGTCGATGGCGGCCTGGATCTTTTCCGGGAAGTAGCGGAAGAAGACATTGGCCTGGCCCATCATCGGCCCCACGCCGCCCATCTGGAACATCAGCCATTGCAGGGCGCGCGAGCGGGCCTTGGGATCGGCGGGCAGCAGGCGGCCGGCCTTCTCGGCCAGGTAAATCAGGATCGCGCCCGATTCGAATACGGCGAAATCGTCATTGGCACGGTCGACGATGGCGGGAATGCGGCCATTGGGATTGATGGCCAGGAACCAGTCTTGCTTCTGTTCATTGGCCGACAGACTCAGCACGTGCATGGTGTACGGCAATTGCAATTCTTCCAATGCAATGGAAATCTTGTGACCGTTGGGCGTGGCGGCGGTATAAAAGTCGATCATAAATGTCCTTGTCTGCCTGCTGCAATGAAGGGGAAACAGATCATAGCGTCATTCATACACTTTTGCTGGCGAACAAAAAAAGACCGGCCGCAATCTGAGGAGGGAGCCGGTCAAAACGCTATACTTAGCGCGGGGATAGGGGTTCCAACGGGCAACCCACCCATCGGGAAGAAACTGTGCCAGTTAGGGGCAAACTGGCAGCCTGTCGCGCGACAGGGATCGCGCGCTACGGAGTACACTTTGCCATCCTTTCTTTTAAGCAGGCTTAGGACTTCATTAAAAGAAGAAAGCAATTCCCATGAGGACATTTCAATTCCGGCAACTTGGCGTAGGCGGAAAGCTCACCTTCTTTACCTTCAGCCTGGTGAGTCTGATTCTCGCCATCCTCATCGTGCTGATCAGCAGCAGCACCACCGCCCTGCTTGAAGAACGCGAAATCAAGGGACTGAACACCGAACTGCGCGGCGTGCGCGATATGGTGGAAGTCTTCAACGGCGCCGTTACCAGCGAAGCGAACAGCTTTGCCAATGTGCTAGCCGCCTCTTACAGCGGTAAATTCGCGCTCGATCCGGCCCAGACCATCGACGTCGGCGGCAAGCCCTCACCCGCGCTCAGCGACGGCGGCAAGGTGCTGAATATGGACTTCAGCATCCCCGACCGCTTTACCGCGCAAAGCGGCGCCGTCGCCACCGTGTTCGCGGCCAGCGGCGAAGACTTCATCCGCATCTCCACCTCGGTCAAGAAGGAAGACGGCGAGCGCGCCATCGGCACCCTGCTCGACCGCGCCCATCCCGGCTATGCACCGCTGCGCGCGGGCCAGAGCTATACCGGTCTGGCCACCCTGTTCGGCAAGCAGTTCATCACGCGCTACGACCCGATCCGCGACGCGGCCGGCAAGGTGGTCGGCATCCTGTTCGTGGGCGTCGATGTGTCGCGCGAGATCGCGGTGCTGAAAGAACGCATCAAGGCCATCAAGGTGGGCGAGACCGGCTACTTCTATGTGCTCGATTCACGCCCCGGTCCCGACTACGGCAAGCTGATCATCCACCCGGCGCGCGAAGGCGCGAACATCCTGAATTCCAAGGATTCGTCCGGCCATGAATTCATCAAGGAGATGCTGGAGAAGAAAAACGGCGTGATCCGCTACCCCTGGCTGAATCCGGGCGAAACCTCGGCACGCGAAAAGATCGTGGCCTATGGCTGGGTCAAGGACTGGCACTGGGTGATCGGCGGCGGCGCCTATACCGAGGAAATCACGCGCGAAGCGGTCAAGCTGCGCACCCGCTACGCCCTGTTCGGCTTCGGCGCGCTGCTCCTGTTCGCACTCGCCCTGTACTTCGTGGTGCGCAAGATCGTCACCCTGCCGCTGGCCCATGCCCAGGACGCGGCGCGCCAGATCGCCGACGGCGACCTGCGCGTGCGCCTGCGGGCCGAGGGCGACGATGAAATCGGCCGCATGGCCGAAGCGATGAACGGCATCAGCAGCAGCCTGTCCTCCGTGGTGGGGCAGGTACGCTCGGGCGCCGACCATATCGCCACCGCCTCCGGCGAGATCGCCAGCGGCAACCAGGATCTCTCCTCGCGCACCGAGCAGCAGGCCGGCGCGCTGGAGAAGACCGCCAGCTCGATGGAGGAGCTGACCGCCACCGTGCGCCAGAACGCCGACAATGCGCGCCAGGCCAGCCAGCTGGCGCAAAGTGCCTCCGACATCGCCCAGCGCGGCGGCGCCGTGGTGTCGCAGGTGGTGGAAACCATGGGTGCGATCGACGCCTCCTCGCGCAAGATCGTGGACATCATCTCGGTCATCGACGGCATCGCTTTCCAGACCAATATCCTGGCCCTGAACGCCGCGGTGGAAGCGGCGCGCGCCGGCGAGCAGGGGCGCGGCTTTGCCGTCGTGGCGGGCGAGGTGCGCAATCTGGCCCAGCGCAGCGCGGCGGCGGCGCGCGAGATCAAGGAGCTGATCGACGACTCGGTCGGCAATGTCAACGCCGGCAGCAAGCTGGTACAGGAGGCCGGCTCCACCATGGGCGATGTGGTCAGCAGCGTGCAGCGCGTGACCGACATCATGAACGAGATCCGCTCCGCCAGCGAAGAGCAGACGGCCGGCATCGAACAGGTCAACAGCGCCATCGTCAACATGGACCAGGTGACGCAGCAGAACGCGGCCCTGGTAGAAGAAGCGGCGGCGGCAGCCAGCGCCCTGCAGGAGGAAGCAGCCAAGCTGGCGCAGGTGGTGCGCACCTTCCGCATCGGCGGCGAAGCCTGAACGCGGCGCACAAAAAAACGCCCGCATCCACGATGCGGGCCAAGGGATTCAAATCGGGAGAGATTTGAAAGAGCGGGGGAATCATCTCACACGCTTGTTACGCCGGCATGACAAATGCACCATACACTGTCACAATCGGGGGGCTGCGAAACAAGCGTCTTGTTTTCAAGATAGTCCAAGTTCGCCAGGACAAACTCTCCAATACTCACAATGCCCAGTTTTTTCAGGTCGTCCGCAACATTCCTCCTTGCCTTGCTGCTCGCAGCCTGCGCCTCGGCGCCACCACCGGCTACCGACGCCGCGCCCGCGCAGCCGGAACCGGCACTGCAAGGCGCCGACGCCAGCTTCCCTCCCGCCCTCTACCGCCAAGCCAAGGCGGGCGGCCAGCCGGTATTCAAGATCAATGCGGAAGAATCGCTGATCGCCGTCACCGTACGCACCGGCGGCCTGCTGGCACGCATCGGACATGACCATGTGGTGGCTGTGCGCAAGCTGGAAGGCTACGCCGCGCCAGGCCTGCAGCGGGCCGACCTGCGTTTTCGCCTGGATGAAATGACGGTCGACGAAAGCGCCCTGCGCGCCGAAGCCGGCCTGAAAACCTCCCCGTCGGAGGACGCCATCGCCGGCACCCGCCGCAATATGCTGACCCGCACGCTGGACGCGGAACACCATCCCTGGGTGCTGCTGCAGATCTTGCGCAAGGACGATGTGCTGGACGCCGCCGTGACCCTGCACGGCGTCACGCGCAACTACCAGATCCCGGCGCGCATCGCCGTCACGCCGCGCGGCCTGAGCGCCAGCGGCACGCTGGTCTTCAAGCAAAGCGATTTCGGCATCGTGCCCTTCGCCGTGCTGGGCGGCGCGCTGGCCGTGAAGGACGAACTGGAACTGCGTTTCACCGTCACCGCCCGCTGAGGCCCACGCTTAGCGCGCCACGAGCAGGCGCAGGCCCAGACCGACGAAGACGGCGCCCGCCACGCGGTCCAGCCACATGCCGGCGCCAGGATTGCGGTTGATCCACTTGCCAACGGCGCCCGAGAAGTAGCCCAGCATGCCAAACAACAGGCAGCCCTGGGCAGTGAAGATCAGGCCCAGTTGCGCCGTCTGCCAGCTCACGCTGCCCTGCCCCGCTACCACGAACTGCGGCAGGAAGGACAGGAAGAACAGTACTACCTTGGGATTGATGGCGTTGGCAAACAAGCCTTTGCCGAACAGGCGCAGCAAGGATTCGTCCGGCAGCCCCTGTCCTTCGACGCGGGCGCCGCCCCGGCTGCGCAAGGCGCCGATGCCCATCCAGATCAGATATAGGCCACCCGCCACCTTCAGCGCCGTAAAGGCCGGCGGCGAGGCGGCAATCAGCGCGCTCACGCCCAGGGTGGCCAGCAAGGTATGGCTCAAACAACCGAGCGCGCAACCCAGGCCGAAGGCCATGCCCTGCGTGCGTCCGCGCGACATGCCGACACTGAGGACCATCAAATTATCCGGCCCCGGCGACACGGTAATCAGCAGGGCGGCGGCCAGAAAGCCGAAAAACTGTTCAGGCGAAATTAGCACAATAGCATTTCCATCCAACAAAGAAAGTGGAATCATACTAAAAACTGTGTCAGCACCGTTGGCCTTCCTGGCCGCCAGACAGCGCGATGTCGATTAAAATCCTGTCTCTTCCATATTAAAAGTCATAGTCCCAAGCCGTGTCCCGCCTTGCCCGCCGTATCCCGCCGCCAGTCTGGCTGGCCTATCTGGTGCTGTTGCAGCTGTTTTGCGGCGCCTTGGCGTACGCCGCACCGGCCGCGTCCAGCCCTGCGCCGGAACTCGTGCTGGCCGCTGGCGCCAGCCTCGAAGTCGATCTGGCCGGACGCCTGTACCAGGCGCGGGATGAAGCCATGCCGGCCGATGCCGAGCAGGCGCAAGCCTTGCTCGCGCGCTTGAAGCCCGCCGCCAAAGTCGATCTGCTGGGCGGCGCCTACTGGCTGCACGCGCGCGTGCGCAACAGCGGCAATGAAACGGCCTGGGTGCTCGATATCAATGAAACCCTGATCGACCGCATCGACATCCACATCTTCCGCGACGACGGCCAGGTCGAGCGGATGCAAAGCGGCTACCGCGCCAGCCACGAATACTTCCTCCACTACGGCAAACCCTTCACGCTGCTGCCCGGCGAAACCGTCGACGTGCTGCTGCGCTTCGACAGTCCCTACTACGCCCGCGTCCCCGGCTTCGCCTTCGTGCCGCAGGCCGAATACCGCGCCCTGGCGGCGCAAGAGAACACCCTGATCATCGGCTGCCTGGGAGCGCTGGCCTCGATGGCGATCTTTAACTTCTTCATCTATCTGATCACGCGCCAGCGCGCCTCCATCTATTACGCCGCCTATGTGGTGGCCTACGCCATCGGCTGGGCGCTGACCTTCCACCTCGGCACCGATTTGTTCGGCTGGCGCCAGCTGAATGTGCACTACATCTTCTTCTTCCTGCTGCCGGTACTGAGCACCCTGTTCTATACCAATTTCCTGCACTTGAAGGAGAACGCACCGCGCCTGTACCGCGCCAGCTACGCCAATCTGTGGCTGTCGCTGCTGATGCTGCCCAGCTGCTTCCTCGCCCTGTCGTGGGCACACACGCTGGCCACGCTGGCCATCATGATCTGGATGGTCCTGGCGCTGTCCAGCGGCATCGTGGTCTGGCGCAAGGGCTACCAGCCGGCGCGCTTCTTCGTGCTGGGCTTCCTCGCCCTGCTCATGCCTGGGCTGATCGTGCTGCCGAATAATCTGGGCCTGATGCCGCGCGTGTTCGACAATACCCAGCTGGCGGCCCTGCTGGGCGGCACGCTGGACGGCATCCTGCTGGCCTTCGCCCTGGCCGACCAGATCCGCCTGCTGCGCAACAACCTCGAACAGCGCGTGCAGGAACGCACCGCCGAGCTGACCGAGGCCAAGGAGCATGCGGAAGTGGTGAGCCGCCACCGCATCGACTTTCTGTCAGCCATGAGCCACGACATCCGCACCCCGCTGGCGGGCGTGATCGGCATGCTCAAGTTCGCGCTGCGCGACCATTCGGTGCAGGGCCGCACCGAAGAATATCTGCGCATCGGCCTGCAGAACAGCCAGGCGCTGCTCGCCATCCTCAACGACATCCTCGACTTCTCCAAGATCGATGCCGGCCGTCTGAGCATCGAAACCGTGGACCTCGATCTGCAAGCCCTGGTCGACGACGCCATCGGCATCCTGCAAGCCCAGGCCGATGCCAAAAGCCTGCTGCTGCGGCGCGAGCTGGCGCTCGACCTGCCGCGCTATGTGAGAGGCGACCCGACCCGCATCCGCCAGATCCTGCTTAACCTGCTGGGCAACGCCATCAAGTTCACCGACAGCGGCGAAGTGCGGTTGGAAGGCCATGCCACGCCCGGCGCGCAGGGCAAGATCATGGTCAGCTTCAGCATCAGCGACACCGGCCCGGGCATCCCCGCCACTACCCTGCCCCGCCTGTTCCAGAAATTCGAACAGGCCGACCACTCGACCACGCGCCGCTACGGCGGCACCGGCCTGGGTCTGGCCATCTGCAAGGAGCTGGTTCAGCTGATGGGCGGCACCATCCGCGCCGACAGCATGGTCGGCCACGGCTCCACGTTCAGCTTCCGCCTGCCGCTGGAACCGGGCATGCCACCCGAAGCCGATCCCCTCTCGGTGCCGCGCCACGAACGCCACGCCCACAAGCTGCGCGTGCTGTGCGCCGAGGACGTGCGCACCAACCAGATCATCATCAGCACCCTGCTCGAAAGCATGGGTCACTCAGTGCACATCGTCGAAAACGGCGTGCAGGCGCTGGAAGCGCTGACCGCCGCCAGCTACGACCTGGTGCTGATGGATGGCCGCATGCCGCAGATGGACGGCGAGCAGGCCACGCGCCTGATCCGGCGCGGCGGCACGGCCGACTACCCGGTGCGCGACGCCCTCATCCCCATCATCGCCCTGACCGCCAATGCCAGCGACCATGACCGCGCCCGCTATCTGGCGGTGGGCATGGATGGTTTCCTCAGCAAGCCGGTGGACGAACGCCTGCTCTACGACCAGATCGAAAAGACCATCGCCCAGCTGCTTAACTGGGGCCGGCCGTTGCCGGCGCAGGCGCCCTCGCCCTTGCGCGCCGACGCCAAGCCCGCCGGCCTGGATAGCGGCAATCCGCAGGAAGCCAAGTTGGCCGCGCAATTCGGTGTCGCCCCGGCCGAGACGGCGGCCGCGCCGGGCGCCATCCAGATCATGCCGTTGGCCGGCCTCTCGGCCCAGCACATGCTGCGCATCACCAACGCCTTCCTCGACGAAGCCCCGCGCCGCCTGGAGCTGGCGCGCAAAGCCGCCCTGGCCGGCAACGGCCCAGCCGCCTCCTCCGCCTTCCACGCCCTGAAAGGCAGCGCCGGCTACCTCAGCTCCGACGAACTGCACCGCCTCTGTCACCAGCTCGAACAACTGGCCGCCGCCGGCCAGCTCGATCAAGTGCGCGCCCGCCTGCCCGAGCTGCAAACCCGCCTCGACCAAGCCTGCGCCGACCTCCGCACCGACACCCACGTTTGACCCAAATCAAAAAAAGTCCCACCCTGGTGTCAGGCACCACGGTCGGACATTCTTTGCGCAAAATCAAAGAATGTCCACCTCAGGTGCCTGACACCAAGGTGGGACATTACTTGAGCTGGATCAAAGAAGGGGTGGGCTTGGCAGGGCTTGGCGGTGGCGTGTAGCATGCGGGGATGAAGATGAACCATGCTCGCGCCTGGGTGCGCATGCCGTCGGGGAAGCGGCTCGATTTGCTGGATCCGACACCTTTCGATTGGGATGACGCGGATTTGGCGCTGGGTCTGGCGCGCACTTACCGCTGGGGCGGGCATTCGGCTTGGCCCCTGCCTTTGTCGGTGGCCCAGCATTCGATTACGGTGATGCAGTTGCGCCGGCTGTGGTCGGTCTCGCCGCTCGATCCGGTGACGGAGCTGCGCGAGCTGCTGCATGATGCCGAAGAGGGTTTGCTGGGTTTCGATTGCATTTCCGTGCTCAAGCCTTTTCTGGGCGAGAGTTTCCGCGAATTGAGCCAGCGGCTGGAGACGGCCGTATTCCGCCGCTATGGCCTGCCGGCCTGGACCCGCGCTGAGCACCGTATCCACAAGCGCGCCGACCGCATCGCGGCCGCCAGCGAGGCGGTCCATGTGGTCGGCTGGTCGCGACAGGAGGTACGCGGCATCCTGAAGATCCGCAGCGAGCCGTTGCAGGACGATCCTTTGCTGGCTTTGTATGGGGGGCGGCCGTGGGAACCCTGGCCGCCCGATCTGGCCCAGGAGCGCTTTCTGGCCGAATTGCGACGCCTGATGGATGCGATTTGATGCACAAGTGAAAGCTTCTCCTCACAAATCGCCGCTAAGAAGACGTTTTTAAAGCGGATTTTCGAGTTATCCACTTTCGCTGTGGATAAAGATGTGGACAAGCCCATCTTGACAAGCCGGGAGGCCAGCACTGGCGCGGGTTTCAACAAATTGCCCATTCTTCGAGCAATTATTTATCCCTTTAAAATCAATGAGTTGCGCATTGCATTTGCGTTAAATCAAAGCCGTTCGCAAGCACTTGAAAATTTATTTTTCACCGCCCATCTTGGTGCACAACAGACGCTTGAACCCTTTGACAAAAATACTAGCGAGGACTAGTGTCACCACTATGGTAGCTGCGTGATTGACTAGCCAGGGATACTGCATGGACGCGAAAGCAATAGACGACGACGCCAGTACCAACTGGATGATAGAAGATGAGGCTCCCCCGGAGGAGCAAAACCCAGCCGCCAGCCCGGAACCATGGCGCGTCCTGATCGTTGATGATGATGTGGACGTGCATGTGGTCACCAAATTTTCCCTCAGCAACGCCTGCTTCATGGGCCGCCGCCTGAGTTTCCTGCACGCCTATAGCGGCGACGAGGCCATCAATATCCTGCGCAGCACGCCCGATATCGCCCTGATCCTGCTCGATGTGATCATGGAAACCAGCGATGCCGGCCTGAAGGTCGCCACCAAGGTGCGTGAAGTGCTGCACAACAAGCTGGTGCGCATCGTGCTGCGCACGGGCCAGCCCGGCCAGGCGCTGGAGCACAGCATCATCCTCGACTACGACATCAACGATTTCTGGTGCAAGAGCGACCTGACCACGCGCAAGCTGTTTACCACGGTGATTTCCTCGCTGCGCGGCTACGCCGGGCTGCAGGAATCGGAGCAGCGCAGCGCCGCCCTGCAAGCCGCACTGGACAAGGCCCAAGCCCATGAACAGCAGGCGGCGGCGGCCTTGCTGGCCCTGCAACAGGGCGAAAGCTGGTCAGGCGAGCTGAGCATCGGCGAGCCGCCCAGCCGGGTCGCCCTCAACGCCACGCCAAGCTCTGAAAACGGGCAGTTTACGGTCAGCGGGAAAATACTGTAGAATCACTGTACGGACATACAGCTCACTTTCCCCCGCTGTATGTCGTCGATTGGCTCGCGCGGCCACTCTTCTTCCTATTCCCGGCTCAGCTATCTCTTCCTAAGTGACGGATTGTAAAGCGCTTTTTGAAATATCCACATCGATTGTGGATATCTTTGTTGATAAGGCTGGCTTGACAAGGCACACAGCCCGTAACGACGCCATCTATAACAAACTGCTCGTTCGATGGGCAATAATTTTAGCCAATAAAATCAAACACTTAAATTATCACAAATTCTCACACAGCAAGAGTGGCGAAAAATTTACGCTCATTCAAAAAAAGCAATTTTTGTGAATAACATAACACTCCGCCGGAGTGGGCGGAGTGTCGGCGCGGACGGTCTCAATGGACAAGACGGCGCCTCTGTTCGGGTTGCAGCAAGACCCTTTCGATGACTTGGGGATTGATGTTGTGCGACTTCAGGTACTCGATGGCACACACGGTATTGAAGCAGTCCTGTACGGCGATGCCCTTGTCCACGATCGCGCTGCTCTGCAAATCTGTGCGCTGCTGAAACAGCTCGCTTACTTCGGCCAGGTGATGCGGGTGGAGAGTCGAAACGTCCATCATGATCCTTCCAGCGATTAAGTAATTTAGGAATGCTGCCGTTCCCGCGGCAGGTCTGAGAGGAGTATCCGATATCAATTGCCAAAGTCAATGGCAGCTTCCCATGATTCCAGGGATTTTCTTCCAATTTGCAAGCTTGCGCGAAAGCAGCAGCTCGGAATGGACATCGAGCAAGCCACAACTGATAATCCCTGTATGGAAAACAGCCCCGACCGCCCCCGCCCCGAGTCGCTTGCCGACCTCTTCATCTCCTTCACCCTGCTCGCCCTGCAAGGCTTCGGCGGCGTGGTGGCCGTGGTCCAGCGCGAACTGGTCGAGCGCAAGCGCTGGCTGACCCAGGAGGAATTCCTGGAAGAATGGTCGGTCGCGCAAAGCATGCCCGGACCGAATGTGGTCAATATGAGCATGATGATCGGGGCGCGCTATTTCGGCCTGCCGGGCGCGCTGGCGGCCATGGGTGGCATGCTGCTGATTCCGCTGCTGGTGGCCCTGGGCTTGGCCAGCCTGTATGGCGAATTCTCCAGCTATCCGCAAGTGGCGGGCGCATTGCGCGGCATGGCGGCGGTGGCGGCGGGCCTGATCGCCGCCACCGGGATCAAGCTGGCGGCGGCGCTGAAAAACCATCCCCTGCCCTTGCCGCTGACCTTGGGCTTTGCCCTGCTGGGCCTGATCTTCATGGCCGTGCTGCACCTGCCCATGCTGGCGACCCTGATCGGTATCGGCGGCCTGAGCTGCGTGCTCACGTATCGCAGGCTGAAACCATGAATGCGCCCTTGCATATCGTGCTCAGCTGGAGCGACTGGCTGCACCTGTTCGGCCAGTATCTGCTGCTGTCCTGCATGTCGGTGGGCGGCGCGATTTCGACCACGGCCGAGATGCACCGCTTCCTGGTCGAACAGCACGGCTGGCTGACCCAGACCCAGTTCAATGAATCGATCGCCATCGCCCAGGCCGCGCCGGGGCCGAACGTGCTGTTCGTGGCCCTGATGGGCTGGAATGTGGGCCTGAATGCGGGCAGTTACGCGGCCGCCGTGCTGGGTGTGCTCGTGACCATGGTGGGCATCATGCTGCCCAGCAGCGTGGTGGCCCTGCTGGCGGCCGGCTGGGGCCACCGTAACCGTGAGCTGCGCGCCGTGCGCGCTTTCAAGCAGGGCATGGCGCCGGTGGTGATTGCGATGCTGGTCGCGACCGGCTTGATCCTCGGCGGCGCCGATCAGGAGGCCGCCACGCATTGGCCTGTGTGGCTGCTGTCCATCGTGGCCGGCCTCATCGTCTGGCGCACGCGCATCCATCTGCTATGGCTGCTGGCGGCGGGCGCGCTGCTGGGCGCCCTGGGCCTGGTCTGAGACGCGGCGCCGTAAACGCCAACGGCCCGCGCGCGGCGGGCCGTTCCAGGCAGGCGGAAGCGCCCGGCCTTACTCCTTGATCGATTCGATGGCGAAGGTCAGGGTCACGTCGTCGCTGACGGCTGGCGCGTATTTGCCGGCGTTGAACTCGGTGCGCTTGATCTTGGCCACGGCATTGGCGCCACAGGCCTCGCGCTTGAGCATCGGATGCGGGGCGCAGTGGAAGGACGTCACTTCCAGCGTCACCGGTTTGGTCACGCCCTTGACCGTCAGATTGCCTTCGACCGACGCCAGCTTGTCGCCGCTGAAGTTGAATTTGGTGGACTTGTAGCTGATGGTCGGGTACTTGGCGGTGTCGAAGAAGTCCGCGCCTTGCAGGTGGCTGTTGAAGGTGTCGTTGCCGGAATCGACGGATTTGGTGTCGATGGTCACGTCAACGGAACCGGTTTTAGCGGCGCGGTCGATAACGATCTTGCCGCTGGTCTTGTCGAAACGGCCCACCTGGGTCGAATAGCCAAAGTGACTGTATTCGAAGCGCGGATAGGTGTGGTTGCCGTCGATGACGAAGGTTTCCGGGGCGGCGAAGGCGGACAGCGAGAAGCCGGCGGCCAGTGCGAGGGCGAGCAGTTTTTTCATGTGGACTCCGATTAAATGATGGAACCGATTATGCACATGGATGAATATGCGTGTAAAACGCATAATTTACCGTTTTACTATCGAAAAAATCGATAATGCGGATACGCCTGCCAAATATGGATAGCGGCAGTGCCATGATGATAACGCGGGAATGGGGAAAGCCGCCGCCCTGGCGGTTTTAAAGGTGCTCAGGCGGCGGCAGGCTGGCTCAGAGGGTATGGCGGCGGCGCCGATGGGGCGCAGGTTTGCAGCAGGCGGTCCAGCAACTGCTCTTCAAGCGCGGCGAATGCGGCGCTGCCGCGCTGGCGCGGACGGGGCAGATTCACCGTCAGGTCGAGCGCAATGCGGCCATCCTCGATCAGCAGCACGCGGTCGGCCAGGGCCAGCGCTTCCTGCACATCGTGCGTGACCAGCACGGCGGTGAAGCCGCGCTCGCGCCACAGCGTCTCGATCAGCTGCTGCATCTCGATGCGGGTCAGCGCATCGAGCGCGCCCAAGGGCTCGTCCAGCAGCAGCACATTCGGCTCGTGCAGCAGCGCGCGCGCCAGGGCCACGCGCTGGCGCTGGCCGCCCGAGAGTTCGGCCGGCCAGTCGTCGCAGCGGTCGCCCAGGCCGACGGCGGCCAGCGAGGCCGCCGCCGCATACCAGCTGTGGCGCGCGCCCAAGCCCACATTTTCCAGCACGGTCTTCCACGGCAGCAGGCGCGCCTCCTGGAACATGATGCGCAGCTCGGTCTCGACGCGCCCGCCCGCGATATCGACGCGGCCGGCGTCGGCCTGTTCCAGCTGGGCGATGGTGCGCAGCAGCGTGCTCTTGCCGCAGCCGCTGCGCCCGACCACGGCCACGAATTCGCCCGGACGGATGTGCAAGTCCACCTGGTCCAGCACGGGGCGCGTCCGCGTATAGGACTTGCTCAGGCCATGCAGCTTGACGCTGACGCCGAGCCGCGCATTCAGGCTGCGCGCACGCGGCGGCGGCGCGGTTTCGGGCGGGTCAACGTAGTAATACAGATCGGTATCGATGGAAACCGGAGACAGAAGCATCGTTTTCTCCTTAACGGTAAGCTGGATTCCAGCTCAGGAAATGGCGCTCCAAAGCGCGCGCCAGCAGATCGGCAGCCTTGCCCAGCAAGGCGTACAGCAGGATCCCGACCAGCACCACATCGGTTTGCAGGAACTCGCGCGCGTTCATCGTCATATAGCCGATGCCCGCCTGCGCCGAAATGGTTTCGGCCACGATCAGCAGCACCCACACCAGGCCAAGCGCGAAACGCACGCCCACCAGGATGGAAGGCAAGGCACCGGGCAGGATCACATCGCGGTACAAGGCCCAGCCGTGCAGACCGTAGCTGCGCGCCATCTCGATCAGGCTCTGGTCGGCGTTGCGGATGCCGTGGAAGGTATTCAGGTAGACCGGAAAGAACACGCCCACCGCCAGCAGGAACAGCTTGGCGCTTTCGTCGATGCCGAACCACAGGATCACCAGCGGAATCAGGGCCAGCGCCGGTATATTGCGGATCATCTGCAGCGTCGTGTCGAGCAGCGTGGCGGCGCTGCGGAAGCTGCCGGTCAGCAGGCCCAGCGCCAGGCCGCTGCCCGCGCCGATGGCAAAGCCGGTCGTCGCGCGCCACAAGCTCTTGCCGAGGTGCTGCCACAATTCGCCGCTGGCGGCCAAGGTATAGAAGGCCTGCGCCACCGCCCACGGTTCGGGCAGCACGCGGCTGGAGAGCCAGCCGATGCGCGAGGCCAGCTCCCAGGCGATCAGCAGCGCCGCCGGCAGCAGCCAGGGCGCCAGCGCCGCGACCGCGGCATGGTTCCTTAAGCGCCGGCCCATTACGCCGCCCTTCTCGGCAGCAGCTCGGTCGCCATCACTTCGCCGAAAGGTCCGCTCAGCGACTGCTCGCCCGCATGCCCGCCTTTGCCCAGCAGCGGGAACAGCAGCTCGGCGAAACGGTAGGACTCTTCCAGGTGCGGATAGCCGGAGAAGATAAAGGTCTCGATGCCCAGTGCCGCATATTCGCGGATGCGCTCGGCCACTGTTTCCGGATCCCCGACCAAGGCCGTGCCGGCGCCGCCGCGCACCAGGCCCACGCCCGCCCACAGATTGGGCGACACTTCCAGCTTGTCGCGCCGTCCGCCATGCAGGGCCGCCATGCGGCGCTGGCCTTCGGAATCCATGCGCGCAAACACCGACTGCGCCTTGGCGATCACCTCATCGTCCAGATGGCTGATCAGCTCATCGGCGGCGCGCCAGGCTGCCTCATTGGTCTCGCGCACGATCACATGCAGGCGGATGCCGAAGCGCACGGTGCGGCCATGGCGCGCTGCGCGGGCGCGGATGTCGGCGATCTTCTCGGCCACGGCGGCCGGCGGCTCGCCCCAGGTCAAATAAACGTCCATCTGCTCGGCCGCCAGCGCGTGCGCCGCTTCCGACGAGCCGCCGAAGTACAGCGGCGGATACGGTTTCTGCACCGGCGGATACAGCGTCTTGGCCCCTTTCACCTGCAGATGCTTGCCCTCGAAATGGAAGCCTGCTTCGCCGCCCTCGCCCGCCAGCGCGCCGCGCCAGATGCGGATGAATTCGCCGGAGATCTCATAGCGCTCCGCGTGGTCGGCGAACAGGCCATCGGCTTCCAGCTCCTGCGGATCGCCGCCCGTCACCACATTGATCAGCAGCCGTCCATTCGACAGCCGGTCGAAGGTCGACGCCATCCGCACCGCCAGCCCCGGCGTCGAAAGGCCGGGCCGCACCGCCACCAGGAACTTCAGCTTCTTCGTCACATTGATCAGCGAGGATGCGACGATCCACGGATCTTCGCAGGAGCGGCCCGTCGGCAGCAGCACGCCGTCATAGCCCAGCGAATCGGCGGCCACCGCCACCTGTTTCAGATAATCGGCGTCGACGGCGCGCGCCCCCTTGCTGGTGCCCAGATAGCGGCTGTCGCCATGCGTGGGGATGAACCAGAACACATTCAAAGACATCGTCCATCCTCCTCACAGTTGCTGCGCCAGCAGCGCGTCCTTGACCGCGATCGGCTTCGGTATCAGCTTCAGCGCCGCGAAGGCGTCGGCCACTTTCTGCTGCTCGCGGATCACCTCATGCGAAACCGGCTTGACGCCGTAGGCATAGCGCGCCGCCGCCAGCTCCACCACCGAGGTGTCGAGGCCGGTCTGCTGCGCCAGGATCGCCGCCACTTCCTTCTGATTGCGTTTGCCCCACTCGTCCACCGCCGCCAGCTCGTCGATGACGATGCTGACGATCTCGGGATTTTTCTGCGCATAGCTGCGCGAAGCCAGATAGAACTGGTGGTTGGAGACGATGCCGCGGCCATCGGCCAGCACGCGCGCGCCCAATTGCTTCTCGGCCGCCGCCAGGAACGGGTCCCAGATGGCCCAGGCGTCGACGCTGCCACGCTCGAAGGCGGCACGCGCGTCGGCGGGCGGCAGGAATACCGCTTCGATATCGCGGTAAGCCAGGCCGGCCTTCTCCAGCGCCTTGAGCAGCAGGTAATGCACATTCGAACCCTTGTTCAGCGCCACCTTCTTGCCCTTCAGATCGGCCACGCCGCGCAAGGCCGAGTTCTTCGGCACCACGATGGCTTCGCTGGTGGGAGAAGGCGGCTCGTTGCCGACATATACCAGGTCCGCGCCCGCCGCCTGGGCGAAGATCGGTGGCGCCTCACCCACGGTACCGAAATCGATGCTGCCCACATTCAGCCCTTCCAGCAGCACCGGGCCGGCAGGGAACTCAGTCCACTTCACATCGATGCCGCGCGCGGCGAGGCGGCGTTCCAGCGTGCCGCGCCCTTTCAGCAAGGTCAGCGTGCCATATTTCTGCAAACCGATGCGCAGCACCGGCCTGCCCTGCGCCCGCGCACTGCCGGGCAAGCTGCCGGCCACGATACCGGCCACCAGCATGCCCAGCGTACGGCGGCGCAACGCTCTCTTGTTATCTACCTTCATATTGTTCCTTATGCCGCCTGGCTGTTCGCGTTATAGGGATGGTCGCGCAGCGAACGCGCCGGCAAGGCGTGCGGCCCGACCGCGTGCACGCTGGCGCCGCCGGAACGCGCATGGCGCAGCAGGCCAGAGAGCTCCTCAACACCCGACTGCACCCGCGCCGCGATGGTGGGAGCCAGATTCAGCCCGGCATCGTCGTTCCATTGCAATTGATGCGTGGTGCAGAACACGCTGGTCAGCACCTGCTTGGCTTCCAGCGCCTGCAGCACGGGACGCAGCGCATAGTCCAGCGCCAGCAGGTGCGATTGGCTGCCCGCCGTGGCGATGGGCAGGATGTATTTATTGGCAAGGCCATTCTGCGGCAGCAGGTCGAGGAAGGCTTTCAGCGCGCCGCTGTAGGCGGCTTTGTACACCGGCGTGGCAATCACCAGCGCATCGGCCGCCGCCACCGCGGCCAGCGCGCGGCGGATGGTCGACTCTTCGCTGTCGCCATGCAGCAGGGCGCGCGGCGGCAGGTCGCGGATATGCAGCCGCGAATGGCGGTGGCCGCGCGCCGCCAGCAGATCGCCAATGTGCAGCAGCAGCCGGCTGGAATTCGATGGAATGGCCGGACTGCCGGCCAGCAGGAGTATGCTCATCTCGTATCCCCTTCTCGTTTCCACAAAGTTGTCGGTCAATCCAGACTACGGCGGCCGGCGCAAAAGCAAAACGAATTGTTTTGCAATTCCTTATGCGAAAACTTCTCCATATCCAATCGGAATAAGCAAAGAAGTAATTTGTCGTGGACTGCTGAGCCGTTAGCAGCGATACTTTTACCCTCACTATGGATACACACGATTCACCGATGACTATTCCCAGCAAGCTCCGGCCACAAGGAGCCACCCCGCGCGGCAAGGCGCTGATCCGTATCGGCGCCGCCAGCAAGTCTTTCGCCCTGCCCAAGGGCGGCCGTTTCGACGCCGTGCGCAACGTCACGCTGGAAGTCAATGAAGGCGATATCTTTGGGCTGATGGGCAAGAGCGGCGCGGGCAAGTCGACCCTGCTGCGCCTTTTCAATCTGCTGGAACGCCCCGACAGCGGCAGCATCACCATCGACGGCCAGGAGCTGACGGCCCTGGGCAAGAAAGCCCTGCGCGACGCGCGCCAGAACATCGGCATGATCTTCCAGCAGTTCAATCTGCTGCAGAACGCTAGCGTTTTCGACAACGTTGCCTTCCCGCTGCGCATCCACGGCAGCCATGACAAGGCGCAGATCGAAGAGCGCGTGCGCGCCTGCCTCGACCTGGTGGAATTGGGCGACAAGGCCGACACCTATCCGGCCCAGCTTTCCGGCGGCCAGAAACAGCGCGTGGCGATTGCCCGCGCCCTGGCCAGCAAACCGGCCGTGCTGCTGTGCGACGAACCGACTTCCGCGCTCGATGCGGAAACCACGCGCTCCCTGCTGCAAACGCTGAAGGATGTCAACCAGCGCCTGGGCGTGACCATCGTCATCGTCAGCCATGAGCTGGACGTGCTGGGCGCAATCTGCAACCGCGTGGCGGTGATCGAGGATGGCGCCGTGGCCGAAGAATTTGCCTTGAACGACGGCGACGAGACGCCGCGCAAGACGGCGCTGGGCCGCGAGCTGCTGCAGTACGCCCGCGCCGCCAACGCTTCCGCCACCTCCGCCGCCAAGGAGGCCGCCCATGTTTGAGAAACTGCTCCCCCTGCTGCCTGAACTCTGGACCGCCCTCGGCGAAACCATGACCATGCTCGGCATCGGCCTGTCGGCCGCCGTGCTGATCGGCGGCCCGCTCGGCATCCTGCTCTTCCTGGTATCCGAAGGCCAGTCGCTGCAAAACCGCCCCGCCGCCACGATTCTGGGCTGGCTGGTGAACACGGTGCGCTCCTTCCCCTTCATCATCCTGCTGGTGGCGCTCACGCCGCTGACCCGCGTGCTGGCCGGCACCTCGATCGGCCCGCTGGCCGCCGCCGTGCCGCTGTCCTTCGCCGCCATCCCCTACTTTGCCCGCCTGGTGGAACAGAACCTGCGCGAAGTGCCGCGCGGCGTGATCGAAGCGGCGCACGCCATGGGCGCCAGCGAACTGCAGATCGTGTTCCATGTGCTGCTGGTGGAGGCCCGTTCCGGCCTGGTGCTGGCGCTCACGGTGCTGTCGATCAGCTTCCTCTCCTACTCCGCCGTGGCCGGCGTGGTGGGCGGCGGCGGCATCGGCGACCTCGCCATCCGCTACGGCTATTACCGCTTTGAGACCGATGTGATGGTCATTACCGTCGCCATCCTGATCGCCATCGTTCAAGTCATCCAATTCGGCGGCAACCGCCTCGCCAAACATCTCGACAAACGTTAAGGAAAACCATGTCCCGACTTTTCAGCACCCGCCGCAAGCTCATTCTGGGCGCCGTCGCACTGGCCTTCGCCGCCGGCAACGTCGCCGCCAAAGATCCGAAGGATCTCGTGATCGGCACCAGCGCCGGTAAATACGCCGACCAGCTCAAGCTCGGCATCAAGCCTATCCTGGAAAAACAGGGTTACAAGGTCAAGATCGTGGAATTCAACGACTATGTGCAGCCGAACTTCGCGTTGGCCGAAGGCTCGCTGGACGCCAATGTGTTCCAGCACATCGTCTACCTGAACAAATTCGCCACCGAGCATAAGCTGGCGCTGTCGCCACTGATCACGATTCCAACCGCCGCCATCGCGATCTACAGCCGCAAGCACAAGTCGCTGAACGAGGTGAAGGAAGGTTCGACCATCGCCATGCCGAACGATCCGACCAACCAGGCCCGCGCCCTGGTGCTGCTGGACCAACTAGGCTGGATCAAGCTGCGCGCCGACGTCGATCCGCTGCGCGCCTCGGAACGCGATGTCGCCACGAATATCAAGAAGGTCAAGCTGATCGCGCTGGAAGCGGCCCAGCTGCCACGCTCGCTGCAGGACACTGACTATTCCTTCATCAACGGCAATTACGCTGAAGCGTCGGGCATCAGCCTGGCCGAGGCGCTGGTCACCGAGAAGATTTCGCCGAGCTACATCAACCTGGTGGCCATCCGCACGGCCGACAAGGACAAGCAGTTCGCCAAGGACATCGCCGCCGCCTACCGCTCGCGCGAATTCCTCGACATCACCAACAAGTATTTCAAGAACTACTCCAAGACCGACTACCAGCAGGCCATGGAGGCCGCTGCAGTGAAGAAGTAAATTCTCGCAAGCTGATTGAAAAACGGGACGGCTGCGAAGCCGTCCCGTTTTGCATTCCTAGCAGTCGTTGCGCATCTGCGCCTGCGACACGTTGCTGTTGGCCGGGACGCTCTGCGTCAGCCACACATTGCCGCCGATGGTGGAGCCTGCGCCGATGGTGATGCGGCCCAGGATCGTGGCGCCGGCGTAGATGACCACATCGTCTTCCACGATCGGGTGGCGCGGCGTGCCTTTGATCAGCGCGCCCGATGCGTCGGCCGGGAAGCGTTTCGCGCCCAGGGTTACATGCTGGTAGAGGCGCACGCGCTGGCCGAGGATGGCGGTTTCGCCGATCACCACGCCGGTGCCGTGGTCGATGAAGAAGCTGGCGCCGATCTGCGCGCCAGGGTGGATATCGATGCCGGTCAGCGAGTGGCTGATGTCGCAGATCATGCGCGCAATAAATGGCGAACCGAGGCGGTGCAGGCGATGCGCCAAGCGGTAGTGCAGGATGGCGATGGTGCCCGGGTAGCACAGCATGATCTCGGCGATCGAGGTGGCGGCAGGATCGCCCGCATAGGCGGCCTGCACGTCCGACACCAGCAAGGCGCGGATCTCCGGCAAGCCGGCCGCGAACTCGCGCGTGATCTCTTGCGCCTTGTGCGTCAGCTCCGTTTCGTCGAGCGCATCGGTATCGGCCGAAAACAGCAGGCCACGCCGCACTTGCTCCGTCAGGCGGTTCAGCGTGGTGTTCAAGGTGTCGCCAACGAAGTAGTCGATGCTCTCGTCGGTCAGGTTGGGCCGCCCGTAATGGGTGGGGAACAGCACGGCCGACAAGCCGTTGACGATGGTTTGCAGCGCCTCGCGCGACGGCAGCTCGCGCACCCTGCCCTGGTGGCGGATATTGTGCGTGGCTTCGCGCGATACGCGCAGCTGGTGGACGATGGCGTCGAGATTCCACTGGGCCGGCTTGACGCCGGTGCCGTCAAAGGTATCGATGGTCATGGCTAAAATATAAACGCAATTGTTCAGCTTAATGGAAGCCGCGCCGCAAAATGAAGGAAGAATTTCAGCAATCGATATGCGCAATCCGCATATGCAAATCCCTAGCGGCAAGCAAGCCACTGCCGGCTGGCGTAAAATACGTCCCTAACCAATCCTAGCTTATCCATGAATATATTGCTGACGCTCCTGTTGGCGGGTTTGACCATGGTCGGTCCACTCGCCATCGACACCTATTTGCCTTCTTTCCCCGCCATCGCGCAAACCTTCAACGCCAGCCCGATCGCGATTCAGCAGACGCTCAGCCTCTTCCTGTTCACCTTCGCTTTCATGATGCTGTTCTACGGCACCCTGTCCGACAGCTTCGGGCGGCGGCCGGTGATCCTGGTGTCGCTGGTGCTGTACATTGTGGCCTCGGTCGGCGGCGCGATTGCCGGCTCGCTCGGCTTCCTGCTGGCCTGCCGCGTGCTGCAAGGCCTGGCCTCGGGCGCCGGTTCCGTGATCGCCCGCGCCATCGTGCAGGACCGCTTCTCCGGCGCCGAAGCGCAGAAGATGCTGTCGAATATCATGATGTTCTTCGGCCTGGCGCCGGCGATTGCGCCGATCCTGGGTGGCTGGCTGCAAGTGAGCTTCGGCTGGCGCTCGATCTTCTGGTTCCTGGCCGCCTTTGGCGTGGTGATGTTCATCGCCGTCTACCGCTGGCTGCCCGAGAGCCTGGCGGTGAAGGACCGCCATCCCCTGCACCTCGGCACCATCGCCGGCAATTACTGGAAAGTGCTGCGCAACCGTAAATTCCTGATGCTGGCTGTGGCCCTCGGCCTGGCTTTCGGCGGCTTCGCCCTGTATATCGGCTCGGCGGCCTACTTCATCATGACCATCCTGCACCTGCCGGAGACGGCCTTCGCCTGGCTCTTCATTCCGCTGATCAGCGGCATGGTGATCGGCTCCGGCATGGCCGGCAAGCTGGCGCACCGCTACTCGCAGCCGACGCTAGTGTGGATCAGCTATGCGGGCATGGTGGCGTCGGCCCTGGTGAACGTGGCCTATAACTACTTCTTCACCGCCGAAGTGCCGTGGGCCGTGCTGCCGCTGTTCTTCTATTCGCTGGCACTGGCGATTTCCATGCCGCCGATGTCGCTGATGGCGATGAATATGTTCCCGCAAAACAGCGGCCTGGCAGCCTCGATGCAGTCCTTTATCCAGATGACCTTGTTCGCCGCCGTCTCCGGCCTGCTGGCGCCGCTGCTGTTCGACAGCGCGCTGAAACTGGCCGTGGGCGTTGCCGCCCTTCTGCTGGTGAGCTTGCTGGCCTGGGTGCTGGCGCTGCCGGAGAAAAAAACCGCTTAAGGCGGATCAAGCCAGCGCCACCGGTTCAAGGCCAGGGCGCTGGCGTCACATCTTCATATTGCGGACCGCCCTGCTCCGGTTCCGGCACATTCTGCTGTGGCACCAGATGCAGGCGCTGGCCCGGAGGCAGGCCCAGGCTCAGAATCTCCTTGCGGCTCTCCACAAAGTCGGACGAGCTCAGAGGATGCCGCGCATCGGGCCAGTTCGCAATCGCCCAGTCCTGCACCGCTTCAAAGCGGCGCCATACGTCGGCAATGAACTGGCGCCGCTGTTCATCGTTCATATCGCTGTTTTCCATATCGGCCTCCCGCATGAACTTGCAGCGTAAACGGGTAGGCAAGCAATATCTGTACGCCAGCACACGATAGGCGCTCAGCTTTCGTCCAGCTCAGCTCAGCAGGAACGGTACAATGTCGGTGAAGGCGTGGGCGACTACCACCGGGAACAGCAGCCTGCTGCGCCAGTAGTACAGACTAAGCACCAAACCAAAAATCAGCACCGACACAATGCCGAATGGCCCCTGGTAGGTGTGGAATAAGGCACGGATCAGAAGGCTGACCAGGAAGGCCGCAGCCATCCCATAACGCCGCAGGCCGCGCAGCAGGAATCCGAGCAGGAAGGTTTCCTCATATAGGCCATTGATGGCGGCAACGGACAGTATTGTATAGAGACTGATACTGGTCCGAGACAGCGGCATGGCCGGGTCTGCGGCTGCCAGCGGCGATAGCAGTTGGACCATGCCTCCACTCAAGCCAAAGCTAAGCAGATAGAGAACGAATCCCTGCACCAGACCAAACAGGCTGGGGCGCGGCAGCAAGGTAGCTAAAGGGTAGCGGCGTAGCCGGAGCCATGCCAGCGCCAGCACGCCAAGCACGATCTCTGTCAGCAGCACATTCAGCAGATCCTGCTCACTAATGGAAAAGTCAAAGGAACGGAAGGAAGACTCGAAGGCCGCCACGCTTGAGTACAAAATGAAGATTCCGAAGCAAAGGACGCTTAGCGCCAGCGCTTCCAGCAGGCCGGTATGCGGCGCCGCTTCAGCTCGCCTATCCGCTGTAGGGGCGAACAACTCCAGCAAGCTGGGCAAGTGCTCCCTGTCTTGTCCGGCGAGTACACGGTAACGATACCAGCTTGCGCCCAGCGCCAAGCCCAGTGGCCCAGCGCATCCGCCCAGCCATATCCAGCCTGACGACAGCCCCACGGGAAGATCGGCAAACAAAATTTGCAGCAAAATGAGGAGCAGCAAGATGCCAGCAGCCTTCAGCGATGCTGCTGGCGAATAGCGTACCGCAAGCATCCCGCCGAGCACCGCAACGGCAAAGTCCAGGCCTTGAAACAGGAGCCAGGGCGAAAATTTCACCAGCGCGCTTTCCGGCGCATATAAGGAGCTTGCGAATAAGTGATGGCAGATCGCCCCCAATAGCAATAAGCTACCACCGGCGAGCATGGCCTTCCTATGGCTGTGCATTGTCAGGCAGGGGAAGCGGCGACTCGGCTGCTATGGCCCGCCATAATCGTCCACTTACCATCAGCAGAGCTACGCCATACGCGGGTATAGCGCAAATCCTCGCTAAAAGCGTGGCCTTCATAGCTACCCGCAACCATCATCCGCACCGATACGATAGCCAATTGCGCATCGGCTTGAATGTGCTGTTCTGAGGGCTGTAGCAGGTGGAATTTCAGTATGCCGGACCGATGCAGAGCGAGATCGTCTTGCTTTCCACATACCTGCCCTAGATGGTTGGTGAAGGTCAGCTCAGGAGAAATCAGCTCATCCAGCGCAATTTGGTCCGATGCCAGCATGGCGAGCCGCAGGCGTTCCTCAATAGCACGTATCTCTTCTCTTAAATCGGATGACATCGCAACTCCATAGTAAGATCAATATATATGCAGCCAATTGTCCACCTACTGATTGATAACACCGCTCACCGGCCCGCCATTTTCGCAGTGCCGGAAATGAGCCTAAGCTCAAGCCGCGCGACCATGATCGCACATATTTTTTCGTTCAAGATAAATACGGCATATTTAATCGAATATCTGGAGCCGGCGTACTTGATTTGGGTGGCGGAGTCGAAAGAGGATGACGAGCAGCATGGGGGGCCGCAGGATGATCTGGCCCAAGCCGGATACCCGTGCCTGCCTGAAGTACTCAAGAATGCCGCGCTATCCGAGCTGGTCCTGGGACACTACCTCTTGCAGGACTGCTTGGGCAAACTCACATGGGATGGCGTCAGCCCTATTAAATATTGGCTGGATAAGGTGACACTTTGCGAAATTGAAAACGAGTTCGTCATGCTATCGGGAATATGCTATAGCAAGCCACCATGCCAAGGGGATTGATTATGGCGCCGAATACCCTGGCAACAAGTAGCAATTACGCCATCGAGCATGAATATGAGCTTGCGTATCTACGCCTGCCCGGTGGAAGGAAAATCGTGGTTGGCGATTTTTATGGCGATCCCCAGGCAGCGCTGATCGACGCGGATGAAAACTGGTGTGCCATCGGGGGATGCGGGCTGATTATCTATCGGCTGGCGGAACCATTCGATGAATACGCGAATGGAAAACCAAGCAGGCAATACTGGGAATTTAATCGAGAGCCTCCCGACATCTTCTGGATAGAGGAACTCACGCAACTGAACGCCCATGAAATCGCGCTAAGGCTTGATAGCGGCGAAGTCCAAATTGTCACGCTTCCAAATTTTGACGTGAGCGTATAGATGCCTCTGCCAGTTCCAAGGCATAGGCCTGGATGGCGGCGGCCGCGGCCTGTGGCGCTATCTGCAACAGAAAATGGGGGCCATCGAGAGCCGCTATCCGCGTTGCCGGATAGGTGGACGCAATATGCCGGGCCGCGCCGGCCGGCACCACCCGGTCATGCCTGGCCTGCAAATAGAGCAAGGGCACTTGCAAACGCTGCAATTGGGCGCTGACGTCAACCGCCAGAACCGCCTTCAGCCGGGCGCGGAAAGCCGCCGCCGAAACCTGGGCCAGCGCGCCATCCAAGGCGACACGCAATTGGGGAGTGGAAAATCGGCCCATCAGGAAATAGCTGAGGACAGCGTTCGGCAGCAATTTGACGGGCAGAATGTCAGCCAACCCGCGCAGCGGCTTGAACAACGGATGGGGATTGCGCGCGAAGGTGCTGCAGAGTACGACGCCCAGCAATCCATCGGGCTGTGCAGCCGCGAGGGCTATGGCGATTGGCCCCGAAAACGACTCCCCTAGCAAAATGAACTTCCCGTCCACCGGCAAGGCTTGCCGGGCCACTTCCGCCAGTTCCCGGTAGCCAAGCGCCTGGTCGCAGGGATAGGCGACGCGGCGGATATGGAAACTGTCGCCCAGGGCCGCGATCAAGGGTTCGAACAGGGTCGCCGTGCCATCCATGCCGGGCAGCAGGACGAGGGTCAGTTGCGTGTCGGCCTCTACCATCCTAAACCGGCTGGATCTTGTAAGCGCAGCGGCGCGCGCCGTTCAGCACATGCTCGTAGCGCTCGACCTTACAATCCGGCCCCAGCACGCGCTGGAAGACGTCCAGCTCGGAGCGGCAGAATTTCTGGCATTCCTTGGCCGCCGCACAGATCGGGCAGTGGTTCTCGACCAGTACCACGCTGCCGTCCGGTTGCACTTCTGATTCGGCCATATAACCTTCGGCGTCGCGCACCGTGGCCAGCGCTGCGACGCGCTCGGGCAGGTCGCCGCCACTGTCGATATTGTTGCGGTACAGCTCTTCGCTGGCCTGCTCGCGCGCCGCGATCAGCTTGTCCAGCCCTTCTTCGCCGAACAGGCTGCGCACCTGGGTGATCAGTTGCAAGGTCAGGTCGGCGTGGCGGTCGGGGTAACGCGCGTGGCCGGCGGCGGTGAGCAGCCAGCGGCGCGAGGGACGGCCCACTTTTTCGGCGACGTCTTCAAACGTCACCAAGCCTTTTTCCTGTGCCGTTTCGAGCTGGCGGCGCGCGCCCATCGAGGTCAGATCGAGCGTTTCGGCCAGCTGCTGCGCGGTCTGCGGGCCGCGCGTCTTGAGCAGAAAAAGGATGTGGTCAGCAGTATTCATTCTTATAAGTTGTTACAGCACGGCCGGCGCCGCCGCCAATTGCGTACGCCAGCCCTGGATGCGCCAGGCCGCCCACAGCGCCAGCGCGGCGCCCAAACCAAGGATCAGACGCGTATTGAGCAAGGTGAGTACGGAACCAGCCAACGCCATCAGAATATTCGCCAAGCAGAACGTGGTCGCCAGCAGCCCCATCACGGCACCCTGTCCATGGGCGCTGAAGCGTTCGGCCGACCAAGCCTGCACTACCGCATTGTAAAACGCGTTGGGCACGCCGAACAGCATAATTGCGGCCATTCCGAGCCAAATATTGCCAAAAGCGACCATCGCCACGACCAGACCGATACCCGCCGCATACCAGGTAGCGCGTTTCAGCGGCTCATGGCGGCTTGGATTGCCGGCGAAAACAGCCGTCAGCGTCATCAGCCCGCACATGCCGACATTGAAGAAGGCGATGCTGCGTGCATCGTAGTTGGCATTTTCCACCAGCCACAGCGGGTAGAACTCATAAAAAGCGGTGACGCCGCAGGTCAGCGCCAGCTGGACGATGAACAAGGTGCGCAACTCCGGATTGCGCAGCAGATTGAAGGCATGGTTGCGGCGCGCCTCCTGCCACCAGGAGGTGGCGGCGCCGCTAGCCGTTTCGCGTTCCAGCGCGATCGTCACGAGCAGCGCGCCCAGCAGCAGCGCGGCGACGGCGATCCAGAACGGCACCGTGATGCCGAAACCCAGGGTCAGGCCGGCCAGCAACGGGCCGAACAGCCAACCCAGGTGGAAGGCGCCGTTCAGCCAGGACAGGGCGCGGGCGCGCAGCGGGCCGTCAAGCTTTTCCGCCAGCAGGGCGCGGGCAACGGCGCCATTACCTTCCAGCAAACCGGTGATGAAGCGGGCCACGATGAACAGGGGATAGGATTCGAGCACCATGGCGCCCGCCGTCGCGGCATGGCCGATGGCGGCGCCGACCGTGGTCAGCAACAGCACCGAGCGGCGGCCGTAGCGATCGGACAGGGAGCCGAGCACGGCCGAACCGATCAGCAGACCGAGCGGATTCATCATCAAGGCCAGGCCGAACAGCAGTTTGGGCGGCAGGCCGAGGAACTGGGTCAGGCCGTTGCCGGAATCGGTCGCGAACAGCGGCGGCAGAATAGGATAGGGCAGCGAGGTGCCGGTGGTGGACAGCAGCGCCAGCAGGCAGGCCGCCGTAATCAGGAGGATGTTTTTCATGACCGAGATAAATAAACAAATCGTTTTACAAATATACCGCTAATGCGGCATTAAGTAAATTTTTTTGTTTATTTATACGCGATCAAGCGCGGCGCCGGCAGCGCCGCGGCAGAAAGGTTGGACGAGGCTTAGTCGGCCGCCGGCACCTTGCGGTAACCCACGCCAATGCGGTTCCAGCTATTGATGGCATTGATGGCCATGGTGACGGCCACCGATTCCGCCGGGCTGAATTCGGCCAGCAGCGTCTTGTAGTCGGCATCCGGCGCGTGGGTGTGGCTGAGGTCGGTCAGCGCCTCGGTCCAGGCCAGGGCGGCACGTTCGCGCGGGGTGTAGAACGGGGCTTCGCGCCACACCGACAGGGAATACAGACGGCGCTCGGTCTCGCCGGCCTTGCGCGCGTCGGCCGCATGCAGGTCGACGCAGTAGGCGCAGCCATTGATCTGGGAAGCGCGCAGACGGATCAGTTCCAGCAGCGATTCTTCCAGGCCCAGCTTGTTGACGGCGATCTCGAAGTTCAGCATGGCCTTATAGGCTTCGGGATTGGCTTTGTGGTAATCCAGACGTGGTTCCATTTTCTTCTCCTTGAAAAGTGTGTACTGCATGGACTCCATTCTAGAGGCCGGCGGAGCGCGCAAAGGAGCCAATTTCCGGAAAATCAGGCGGTCCAATACCCAATTTTGGAGGCCAATGCTTGCCAAAGTCGACCGGAACAGGCAGGCTTCGCCCATGGAATTACATATCGTGATGGACGGAAGCCGCGATCTGGCGGGCCAGCTCTACCGCCAGCTCAGCGAGGCGATCCGCAGCGGCCGGCTGGCCGACGGCGCGCAACTGCCGCCGACCCGCCTGCTGGCCCAGCAGCTGGGACTGTCGCGCAAGACGGTGTCGCAAGCTTATTCCCGCCTGAGCCTGGACCAGCTCCTGGTTGGCAAAGTCGGCGCGGGCAGCTATGTGCAAGCGCCGCCGGCCGCCCTGCCCCGTCCGCAGACCGTCCAGGATCTGGGCAGCGCCGATATGCTGCGCCACTGGGAAGAGCTGGGCAAGCCGCTGCGCAAAATGAAGATCGCCAGCTCGCGCTATGAATTCGTGGGCGGCCGCTCGACCCCGAACCACTTTCCGGCCGAAGATTGGCGCCGCTGCGTGCTGCACGCCCTGCGCCAGGAAGCGCTGGCGCGTGGCCGCTACAGTCCGCCTGAAGGCCTACCCGCCTTGCGCCAGGCGATTGCCCATCACGCGTCCTTCAGCCGGGGCGTGCTGTGCGGCGCCGGGGAAGTGGTGGTGACGAACGGCGCCCAGCAGGCGCTCGACCTGCTCGGACGCACCCTGCTGGCGCCGGGCAGCGTGGTGGCGATGGAAGAGCCCGGCTATCCGCCCGCGCGCCTGATTTTCAGCAGCCATGGCGCCGACGTGTGCGGCGTGCCGGTCGATGAGGAAGGCATGCGCGTCGATCTGATTCCGGCCAGCGCCCGCCTGATCTATGTGACCCCGGCCCACCAGTTCCCGCTGGGCATGCCGATGAGCATGGCGCGCCGCGCAGCGTTGCTGGCGCGCGCCCGCGACATCGGCGCCATCGTCATCGAGGATGATTACGACAGCAGCTTCCGCTACCAGGGCCGCCCCACCGATTCGCTGCAAAGCATGGACCGGCACGGCCTCGTGGCCTTCGTCGGCACCTTCTCCAAGGTGCTTGGACCGGAGCTGCGGCTCGGTTATATCGTGCTACCACCGGCCATCCAGTCCGCCCTGCTGCTGGTCAAGCGCCTGAGCGACTGGCATACGCCGACGCTGAACCAGCATGCGCTGGCCAAGTTCATTGAAGACGGCTGCCTGGCGCGCCATATCCGGCGCTGCCATGCGGTGTATGCGGCGCGGCGCGCGCGCCTGCAAGCGCTGTTCGACAGCGAGTTGGCGCCCTGGTTCAAGCTGGTGCCGGCCACGGCGGGCTACCATCTGGCCGCCCTCTGCGTGCGGCCGCTGGATATGGAACTGCTGGTCCGGGTCGCGCACCGCGCCGAGGTCGGCCTGTATTCGCTGGCACCGTTCTATGCCGAGGCCCCGCCCCTGCCTGGCCTGTTCATGGGCTATGGCGCCATCGAGCTGCTCGACATCGATATCGCCATCGGCCGTCTGCGCGAAGTGCTGCAGCAGATGGCGTAAAGTCCGTCAGCGCGCGTGCTGCTGCACCCAGGCCAGGATATTATTGACGTCCATCGCACCCGGCTGGCGCGCCACTTCGCGTCCGCCTTTGAACAGGGCCAGGGTGGGAATGCTGCGGATGGCGTAACGCGCCGCCAGATCCTGGGCTTCCTCGGTATTCACCTTCACCACGCGGAAAGCCGGTTCCAGGCGCTGCGCCGCCTGCGCGTAGAACGGCGCCATCTGGCGGCAGGGACCGCACCACGGCGCCCAGAAATCGACCAGCACCGGCAAATCGCTGCGCTCGATATGCTTGAGGAAACGCGCGCTCGACAAATCCACCGGCTGTCCTGTAAATAGCGGCTTCTGGCATTTGCCGCAGACCGGCTCCTCCCGCAGGCGGGCGGCGGGAACGCGGTTGACGGCGTCGCAGTGGGGGCAAACGATGTGCAGCGCCTCGGCCGGCGCGGAGCTTGAAGTAGTCATAGGGTTTCCATCCGGGTTTGCATCTTGGTCGGGCGCAGTGTAACGAAGATTTCGCTTGTTTGCAGAACGGCCGCGTCCGATAATCGGACCTTATGCCTGAGCTGGGAGGGATGCATGCAATTCCTGACGACCGAGCGTTTGCATATTGCCTACAGAGAATACGGCCCGCCGCAAGGCGCGCCCGTCTTTCTGCTGCATGGCTGGCCCGACGATGTGCATACCTGGGATGCGCTGGCGCCGGCCTTGGCCGAACAGGGCTACCGCGTGCTGGCGCCCAGCCTGCGCGGCTGCGGCGATACCCGTTTCCGCGACAGCGCCATCCCGCGCAGCGGCCAGCTCAGCGCGCTGGCCCAGGATGTATTCGATATGGCGCTGGCCCTCGATATCCGCCGCTTCCGCGTGGTCGGCCACGATTGGGGCGCGCGCGCCGCCTACAACGCCGCCCTGCTGGCGCCGGAAAAGGTGGAACGCTGCGTCGGTATTTCGGTGGGCTGGGGCAGCAACGACCCGCACCAGACGCTGAGCCTGGCCCAGGCGCGCAATTACTGGTATCACTGGTATATGGCAACCGAGCGCGGCGCCGTTGCCGTGCGCAAGGAGCGGCGCGAACTGGCCCATCTGCTGTGGCAAACCTGGTCGCCGGGCTGGCAATTCAACGAAGCCGATTTCCGCACCACGGCGCATGCCTTCGACAATCCCGACTGGGCCAGCGTCACCGTGCATTCCTACCGCCACCGCTGGGGCTGGGCGGAATCCGATCCCTATTATTCGGCGCTGGAAACGGAGTTGCGGCGCAATTCCGTCATCACCGTGCCGACCTTGACCCTGCACGGCGCCCTCGACGGCGCCAACGATCCCGCCACCTCCGCGCAGCGCGAACACCTGTTTGCCGCGCCCTACCGCCGCCTGCTGCTCGACGGCGTTGGCCACTTCCCGCAGCGCGAGCAGCCGGCGCGGGTGGCGCAGGAAGTCATTGCCTGGCTGCGCTAAGGCGTCCAGGCACGGCCGCGGCAAAAGGCTCAGGCGTCGTGGCGCGCGCCGTGGCGGCTGCCGCCGCCTTGGCCGCTCGCCACCTGGGCGATGCGTTCCCCGGCCTGTAGCGTTTTCTCGCCGGCCTGCACCGCTTTGTCGACAGCCTGGCCGGCTTTTTCACCGGCTTGGCCGCCGCGCTCGCCATCGTGGCGCGGCTGTCTTTCCTTGCCGTCCGCCTCGCTCATCTCCATGGCCTCGCCCATCGCTTCGCGCGTGCGGCGCACCACGGTGTCGGCCATCTCGTCGATCGGGTCGGCAATGCGCGACAAGGCATCCTGCTGTTTGCGCAGGGCCTTGCCGGTCTCTTCGGAGGCGATACGCGCCACTTCATCGGCCAAGGCCTTGGCCGCGCGCGCCGTACCGGCGCTGTGCTGCTCCACCACCCGCACCAGGCGCACCTGGCCGTCGGCGGCCACGCGCGATATTTCCTGGTTATAGCTGCACAGCTTATCGCTGAAGGGCTCGATACGCGCTGCCGTCATGCTGAACAGGTCGGCCGGCTTTTGCGCGCAAAACATATTGCGCCCGACCTCCGCGCTTTCCTCCAGCATCGACTGCGCCATTTGCAGGCCGATGCTCTGGCATTCCTGCGCCGACTGCATCAGGGTCTTGGACATATCGTTGAAGAAGGCGACTTGCTCATTCATGTGTTCACGGGCTGCGGGAGAAGAAGTAAAGGGATACATGGAAACCTCGAACGGAAAAGGGTTGATCAAGGCCGCAGGCACCTGCACCGGCGGCACAGGAACCCAGACTACGTCAGCGTCCCCGCCCGCGTTTGACGAAAATCAAAGGTGCGCCCTCCTACCTCACGCATGCAACTGAGCCGTAAAGCCAGGGCCCCGTCGCGGCCAGCCTGACTTATTTCTATAGTAAAATTTTCCTCCCCCTTGCTTGCCGGTGAAAGGAACCATGGCTGCTGTGACTTGTCTGCAAAAAATCCTGTTTGGCCCGCCAGGCTGCGGCAAGAGTTTCCGCGTCAGGAAGATCGCCGAAGAGGAACTGGGCATCACCGTGCCTGGCCCGCGCCTGATCGAAACCACCTTCCATCCGGAATATGGCTACGGCGATTTCCTCGCCAAGCTGCTGCCGCAGACCAGCAAGTATCAGCAAAAATACCTGCTCAGCGCGGCCGGGCCGATTCCCGCCACCACCATCCAGGAAGAGGTGGAACGCTCCTCCATCGAATACAATATCCACACCGGGCCGCTGCTCAAAGCCCTGGCCCTGGCCTACGCCGATCCGGGCAAGAATGTCTTGCTGGTGATCGATGAGATCAACCGCGGCAATTGCGCCCAGATCTTCGGCGACATTTTCCAGCTGCTCGACCGCAACGATAGCGGCCGTTCGGAATATGGCGTGGAACTGTGCCAACTCTTCCACGGCGCCCTGCAAAACGAATTGCAGCGGCAGGGCGCACCCGCCAGCGCCTGCCCCGCGCAGAAACTCTATCTGCCGCCCAATCTGTCCCTGATCGGCACCATGAACACCAGCGACGAATCGGTGTATTACATGGACAGCGCCTTCAAGCGCCGTTGGGACTTCGCCTTCATGCCGTGGAGCGGCCAGCCAGGTGGTGTTTTGCATGAACGCCAGCGCAGCTTGACGGTCGAGGGCGTGGACGGCGACTGGATCAGTGTGTTGACCCGGCTCAACGACTACATTGCCGGCAGCTTCCGCGGCCGCAATATCGACGACAAGCAAATCGGCCTCTGGTTCGTCAAAGTCCCCCTCACCGCGCCGGAGAAGCTGGGGGCGGCTCTGGAAGCGCTCAAAGTGAAGCTGGCGCCGCTCGTCGGGAAGTCCGGGCATGGCGAGTGGGTCAAGATTTTCCCCAAGGCGGAATCTTATGGCTTCGGCGAAAATCTGCTCACCGTCAGCGCCAAGGCTGATTTCGAAGCGTTCGGCGCGGGCTGGCCGGCAGACGTCAATCCCTATCAACCGGAATTGCTGGCGGCGAAGCTGATCGAGCATATCGACGCGTTCCTGGACGTGCCCGCGCCCCGCATCACGCTGGAAACCATCCGCAACAAGCTGATGTTCTTCCTTTGGGATAATGTCTTCTCGCGCGACCGCAGTCCCCTGTTTGCCTTGCTGCGCTTGGGCGGCATGGCCGGCGGCGACCCGCGCACCTTCGGTGAATTCGCCACCCCAGAGCACGCGGCCATGCTGCTGGCCGGCCTGCTGGCGCCGGCCGAGACGGCCAGCGCGTGAAGCACAGCGGCTGGCAATTTGAGCTGGAAGCGGCCACGCTGGACTGCACCAGCGAAGCCTATGTCGGCCTGGTGCGCAACGCCGACGGCAGCGCCAGCCTGCGCCTGCCCTACGGCTATCACCCGCAACCCGGCGACAGCAAGGAGCACTGCCTGGGTCATCTGTCCCGCGTGCTGGCCCGCTTCGCGCGCGAATACCCCAAGGAGAACACCAGCAAGCGCGACGGCTATTTGAGGGCGGCGCAGGGACAGGCCAGCCAACCCAGCCGGGAACAGGATCTCGATTACAGCAAGCTCGCCAGCCATATCGCGCTGATCCGGCGCATGAACGATCCCAGCCTGCTGGCCCTGGTGCGCGCGCCCGGCCTCGCGTCCGGCTTCGATGCGCGCCATATCAGCCGCAATCTGGAACGCGCCGTCTACCTGCCGGACCACACGCCCTACTTCGACACCATGCTGATGCAGCCGGCGCGCCTGCAACGCGGCAGCAACGACCTGGTCGGCCTGGCCTGCTGGATCGCCCTGGACGCGCTGCACCATCTCTTTCCCGCGGCCGCCGACCAGGAAATCGCGCCCAGCCTGCTTGAAGAATGGGAAACCCTGGCCGCGCGCTGTGCCGACAGCCAGCATCTGCCCAAGGACGCCTCCCTGTTCGGCGCCGGCCATGAAAGCACCCTGGCCCAGTTGCAGGACGCGTTCGACGCCGCGACCGGCAGCGCGCCGCCCGTGCACGCCGAGGCGCGCGAGCTGGCCGATACACTGGAACAGGTGCTGCATTGCTCGGCCAACGCCGGCGGTGGCGACATCTTCGGCCTGCAAGGCTTCCACCGCGTCTGGGAGGCGGTATGCCTGAACCACGCACTGGCCCATTTTGGCGCCGCGCGCATCCTGAGCTGCGACCACGAGCTGCTGTACCAGGCCACACCGGCCCAGCGCCAGCGCTGGACGCGGACGCGCCATGAACTGTTCGCCTGGAACGGCACCGCCCGCCGCCCCGACCTGGTGGTCGAAGGCGAGGACGGCCGCCTGCTGCTGATCGATTTCAAATATTCCGCCGCCTACGCCCAGGACGCCTTCTTCAAGACCAGGCCGGCCGCGCCCAGCACCAGGCAGCAGCCGAAAACCTGGCAGGACTGGCGCAAATTTTGCGAACAGGCCAAGCTGCACCAGGACATTGCCAGCCTGGAGGCCTATCGCTGGCTGCTGATGCAGCGCCACCTGAAAAGCCATGAAGAGGACCGGATCGATGTCGAAATCTGGGCGCCGGGGCAGGAAGACGGCCAGCGCGCCTGCGCATGGCAGGCCTGGGGCGAGAGCGGCCGCCTGCCCGGCACGACATTCCACCAGTTGTCCGTGCGTACCCTGGCCACGGCCGACATCCTGCGGCACTACACCGCCGGCTTCAGCTTGTTCGCCTGATTCCCCGCCCACTGTTGCGCGTTCGCGCAGAATTTGATGCGCCGTATCATGCGGGCGGGCGGCCCCGGATTATGCTATTTTGACTTTTCCCCCGCGAGGAATCGCCATGGAAGAATTGAGGACTTTCGATTCGGTCTACTGGGTTTTGCAGGCGCTGACGATCGCGGTGCTGGTCATGCACGCCCTGGCCCTGATTCCGCAATGGCACGCCGATTACTACAATGCGCGCTTCATGCGCCGCACCAGCTGGGGCATGATGCTGGCCATCGCCCAGGGCTTGCTGCTGATCCTGAGCATGGAGAATATTCCGCAGCTGGCGCAGTTCGCGCGCGAAACCTTCAGCACCACGCTGTGCCTGGGCCTGGCGCTCGCGCTCAATCTCTTCGTAGCGTTGCAAAATGTGCTGGCGGCGCTGGCCTATGCCGAGCTGCACCATGGCAGCGCGGTGATGGCGCAGCGCATGAGCGCGGGCGTGCGGCCCGCCTTGTGCGGCAGCGCCCTGCTGTCGCTGGGCGCCTATCTGAGTATCCGCGTCTGGCTCTAGCCTCAGTCGGTGCGGCCGGCGCTCACGTCCGGCCACACCACTCTTTCATCGACAGAATACAGGCGGCAGGGCTGCTCGCTGGACGACTGGCAGGCCGCCAGCGCGCGCGCTTCCGGTTCTTCGCCTTCTTCCGCCCAACCCCAGGCGCCGCTGGCGGAAATGGCGAAGGCGCGCGGTGTCATGCGCTTGAGGAAGGCGCGGTATTGCTCGCGCCCGCGCTCCGGCACATAGGGTAAGGCGGCCACATCCTCCAATGCGGCGTAATTGCTGGCGGGCGCGGCCGGCGTGTCGGCCAGCGCATACACCTCGCGGAAGGGCATGCCGATCGCTTGCAGGAAGCGCTCGGCATGGGGCAGCCAGATTTTCTCGCCGTCGCGGCTGGCCAGCATGCGGTGGGCGTCGCTCTTGAAGGCGCCATAGGCCAGCAACTGGGCCTTGCCGCCGCCCCGCGTATACGCCTGGTGCAGGCGGCTGACCAAGGGCGGCGCGAAGAAGGAATCGTTGGCGCCATACAGCCACAGGCTGGGCAGGCGGCTGCGCCGGCCGTAATCGGCAAAGGCTTGCACCAGCGCCTGCTGCCAATCGCAATTGCCGCCGATGGTGCGCAGGCCGCCGGCGAAATTGAGCACGCCGCGCACGCCGGGAATGTCCTGGGTCGCCAGGGCCATGCTGGCCAGGCCGCCATAGGACTGGCCGGCGACCACGATGCGGCGGGCGTCGATCCAAGGCTGCTGGCCGGCGTACGCCAGCACGTCGGCGATATCGGCGGCCTGGGCGTAGCCGTTGGCCGTCATATTGCAGCCGAAATCGCTGTAGCGGCCGCTGGAATTGGCAAAACCGGTGCGCATCGGGACCAGCACCGCATAGCCGCGCCGCACGAAGGCGGCCGCCATATATACAAAGCGGTCGCGCCGCTGCAGGCGCGGATTGCCCGGCGCCTTGCCGTGGTTGATCACGAGCAGGGGAAACGGGCCTGGCCCGTCCGGCTTGAACAGCGTGGTTTCCAGGCGCTCGCGGCCGCCGGGACCGGCCGGCAACATGAGAATCTGTTCGTTCAGGCGCGCGTCGAGCGGCGCCACGCCTTGCGCCAGGCCCGCCGCCGCGACTGCCCCGTCCGCCAGTAAAGCGCAGGCCAGCGCCAGCAGCACAGCCGCCAGGCGGCGCGCCGGCGTTAGCGGCAACGTTTGTGGCAACACAAGGCGGCGCATGGCGGGCAGCCAGCGCAAATAACGCGGGGAATTGATGGCGGTCTCCAGGCGAGCTTGGTGTGCGGCAATAATCTGATTGTGCAATCTGCCTTTTTTCTAGGCAATGGCAGAACTTTAATTGCAGCAGCTTTTCTTGCCTGAACCATGGTTTTGGCGCGCTGCGGCAACACTCGGCGACACTTGCCGCGCACAGGCTGTTGCGCGAACTGCCTATTTTTTAGGCGTTGACGTGCGGCAACCGAACAATCCGTGTACACTGTCCGCTCTTGCCTTAAGGAAATCACGTCATGGCTATTTCCGCTCTCAGCGCCGGCCTGTCCGGCCTTCAAGCCAATCAGAAAGCCCTGGATGTCACGGCGCACAATGTTGCCAATGCGAACACGCAGAACTTCCAGCCGCAGCAGGCCAACTTCCAGGAAACCAATCCGGCCGGCACCGGCGTGACCTTGTCCACTGCCGCGCGCGGCCTGGCGCAGCAGGAAGGCTTGTCCAGCGAAAACATGGCCAAGGACATGAGCAATTCCCTCGTCTACAAAGCCGGCTTCGACCTCTCCGCCAAGGTGGTGCAGGCGGCCGATGAACGCATCGGCACACTGATCGACATCAAGGCTTAACGCCGCCCTCCCGCCGCGCTATGCTGGAAGATATGCCAGCCTAGCGAGGCAACCATGAGTTTCGAACTCCCTTTTTCCGACCGGGAACACGCCGCCAGCCTGCTGGCCGAGCGCCTGTCTTCCCTGCGCGGCCGGCGGCCGCTGGTGCTGGCCATTCCGCGCGGCGCTGTCCCCATGGGCCAGATCATCGCCGAGGCGCTCGATGGCGAACTGGACGTGGTGCTGGTGCGCAAAATCCCTTCCGCCATCGATCCCGAGCTGGCCGTGGGCGCCGTGGATGAGCATGGCAAGCGCGAATTGGCGCCCTACTTCCACCGTACCCGCACCAGCATGGAGTGGGTCGAGCTGCAAACCCGCGAACAGCTGGACCTGATGCAGCGCCGCCGCGCCAGTTATGGCGCCTCGCGCCGCCCGGTCGATCCGGCTGGCCGCCTCGTCATCGTGGTCGACGACGGCCTGGCCACCGGTTCCACCATGGCCGCCGCCCTGCGCGCCCTGCGCGCGCGCCAGCCGGCGCGCCTGGTCGCCGCCGTGCCGGTGGCCGCGCCCGACGCCATCGAGCTGATCGCGCCATTGGCCGACGAGGTGGTGTGCCTGGCCGCGCCCATGCATTTTCTCGCCGTCAGCCGCCACTACGACTACTTCCCCCAGGTCAGCGAAGAGGAGGTGATCGCCATCTTGCGCAGCCAATAATGCTCAACAGGTAAACCAAACCTTGCCGTGCCGCGTTGATGAACCTATCAGATTGGAGACATGCAGATGGGTGGTAAGAGCAAGCGCAGCGCAACGGCAACCGAGGCAGCCAGCCCGGATCTGGAAGTACTGCAAAAACTGCGCATCATTATTCGCGCGGCACAGCGGCATTCGCTGTGGATAGAAAAACAATGCGGGGTCAATGGCGCCCAGTTGTGGATCATGCAGGAATTGGCCGAAACGCCCGACCTGCGCGTGGGCCAGATCACGGCCCGCCTGGCGATCCAGCAGGCCACCACCAGCAATCTGCTGGAAAGCCTGGTGCGCAAGGGGCATATCGTCAAAACGCGCGACCAGCAAGACCAGCGTGTGGTAAAACTCTCCTTATCCGAACAGGGCCGCGCCTTGCTGCAGGCGGCGCCGAAACCGGCGCGCGGCCTGCTGCCGGAGGCGCTGGCCAAGCTCGAACCCGGGCATCTGGCCAGTTTGAACACCGGCTTGCAAGGGCTGCTGGGCAGTATCGAAGTGCTCGATGAAGGCTTCGGGCTGCAGCCCCTGCCCTTCACCATGCAGGAAAGTGGATGAGCACAGACGATAGCGAGAGCAGAAAACACGAGCGCCGCGCCAATGACCGGCGCGGCGACGACCAGCAGCGCCAGCGCCGCAAGGACGACGCGCCGCGCTATCTCGATCCCGGCGAAACCGTCTTCACGCTATGGGGCCGCGTCATCATGGCGCGCTACCGCCGCATCGCGGCCGCCGCCACCCGCCACATCATGCAGCGCCCGCTGCGCATCGGCATCTCGGCGCGCATCTTCCATCCCGAGGCCGGCGCCAAAGGCCTGCGCAGCAAGAACCTGCAGTACCTGGAGGAGTCGATCGCGCAGTGGGTGATGTCGCGCGATGTACTGGTGTTCATGATTCCGACCGTGAATACGGACGGCCTGCTCCACCCCAGCAATATCCGCCTGCGCGACTACGCGCGCCATCTCGATGGCCTGGTGCTGCAGGGCGGCGCCGACGTTTCGCCGCAAAGCTATGCCGAAACGCCGACCCGGCCCGAATGGGGCGGCGACCGCGCGCGCGATATGTACGAACTGGAACTGCTGCACGAATTCGTGGAGGCCGGCAAGCCGGTGCTGGGCATCTGCCGTGGTTGCCAGTTATTGAATGTGGCTTTTGGCGGCAGCCTGTATCAGGACATCGCCACCGACGTGCCGGCCGCCCTGGCCCACGTGCATGACGATTACGACCGCCACCGCCATGAGATCACCTTCCCCGAAGGCTCTTCGCTGGCGAAGATGTTCCGCGGACAGGAGCGCGGGCTGGTGAACTCCATCCACCACCAGGCGGTGAAAACGCTGGGACGCGATATGGCGGTGGAAGCGCTGTCCCATCCCGACGGCATGATCGAGGCGATCCGCTACCGCAAGGCGCCTTTCGTCATGGGCCTGCAATGGCACCCCGAATTCCACCGCGCCGGCGGGCAGGAGCTGCTGGACTGCACTGCCATCCTCGACAACTTCTTGCGCGTGGCGCGCGAAACCCGCTTCTAGGCCTTAGCCCCGGAAACGGGCCACCGCCGCGTCCACGATGCCTTCCACGCTGCCCGTGGCGCTGAACTGGTCACGCAGATACTGGGCATCGCTGCCCATATGCGTGACCTGCATCAGATGGTTCAGCGCCGGCAGGCCGCCCAGCTTCTCGGCATACGGGTCCATGCGGCGCAAGGTGGTCAGGATATCCTCGCGCAGCGACAGGCTCTCATACGTTTTCGGATGCACGATGGTGCCATCGAGGCCGAAGCGGCAAGCCTGGAAGCGGTTGTAGTTGTAGACCAGGTAATCGTCTTCCGCCGGCGGCGCTTCCTTGCGCTCAAGCAGATAGGCGCACAGCGCCTGCAGATAGCAGGCCAGCGCCGCCGCCCGCTCCACCGTCAGCGGCGTGTCGCAGACGCGCAGCTCGATGGTGCCGAATTCCGGCTTGGGGCGGATGTCCCAGTAAAAGTCCTTCATGCTCTTGATGACGCCCGTGTGCTCCATCTTCGAGAAGAAGCTGTGCTCGAACTCGTCCCAGCTCAGGACGAAGGGCGCGCGTCCGCTCATGGGGAAGGCGAACACCGAATTCAGTCGCGCCGAATTGAACAGCGTATCGCCGCCCTGCACGAAGGGCGAGGATGCCGACAGCGCGATGAAGTGTGGCACGTAGCGGCTCAGCGCATGCAGCAGGTAAAGCGCATCGTCGCCCGAGGCGCAGCCGATATGCACGTGCTGGCCGAAGATGGTGAACTGCTTGGCCAGATAGCCGTACAGCGCCGACACTTCCTTGAAGCGCGGCTTGGCGAAGATGCGCCGCTCCGACCACTTCTGGAACGGGTGGGTGCCGCCGCCGCAGATGCCGATATTCAGCGTTTCGCCCGCCGTCACCAACGTATCGCGGATCAGCTGCAGCTGCGCCAGCAGTTCGGCGTGGCGGGTGTGCACGTCCGAGTTAATCTCGATCATGCTCTCGGTGATCTCCGGCGTCACATTGCCGGGGAAAGGCTTGCGGCTCAAGAGATGCAGCAAGTCGGGGCTGGACGCCGTCAGGTCGAAGTCGGAAAAACTGACCAGTTGCAGCTCCAGCTCCACCCCCATGGTCAGGGGGTCGGATGCTTTGAATGCTTCGAGCGCCATATCAGTGTTCCTCCTTGCGCGTGGTTTCATTGGCCCAGATCAGGGCGCGCTGCGTGATGATGGGACCGATCACCTCCATGAACAGGGTCATGCCCGCCAACGCAGCCAGCTCGTCGACCAGCACGATGCCCATGCTCTTGGTCTGCTCCAGCACCAGCACCACAAACACCGACATCGGCGACAGCGCGATGCCGGTCAAGGCGCCCTTGCGCCAGGACGTGCCGCCCACATGGGAGAAGGCCGCCACCACCGCCGCTTTCGCGAGGAAGCGCGCCGTCAGCAAGGCCAGGGCCAGGGTGGCCCCCGCCATCACGCGCTCCCACTCCAGCGTGGACACGGCGAACACGAACAGCAGCACCGTCAGCAACTCGCCGATGGCGCCGAAATTGCGCTCGGTGCGGGCGAAGGTGACGCGGCGGTGGCGCGCCATCAGGCCGAAGGTCAGCGTGGCCAGCACCGGCGACAGTTGCGCCGCATGCGTCAGCGCCACCAGCATGATGACGCCGAGTGCAAAGGCCACCGTGCCGTCCAGCGCCAGCGTGCCGAGCTTGCGCAGCACGGCCGGCACGATAAAGCCGAAGACGGCGCCCAGCACGGCCGACGCCACCAGCTCGATCAGGCTGTGCGAGATCGCCTGCGGCAGACTGCCGGAAGTATCGAAGACCCAGAAGCCGACGATGACCTTGAACACGAACACGGCCAGCACGCTATTGATCGCCACCAGGTGCAGCAGGCGCTCCGTGACCTGGCCCGAGCTTTTCTGCTCGTTAATGATGCGCAGCACGCCGGCCGGCGACGTCGACATGCCGAGCGAAGCGAGCAGCAGCGCCGTCAGCGGCGGCACGCCGCTCATATGGGCCAGCTGATACACGACGGCGAAAGTCAGCGCCGATTCCATCAGACCGCTGACCAGGATCCAGGGATTGACGCGCAGCCAGCGCAGATTCACGCGGTAGCCCAGCTCAAATAGAATCAGGCCGAAGGCCACATTGGCCAGGAAAGTGACCGGACTGCCGCTCTCGGTGGCGAACAGCTCGGGAAAAGCCTGGGCGACGGAAAAGCCCACCAGGCCATACACGCTGATGCGCGGCAAGGTGGTCCAGCGGTGGATGAGTTCCCCGGCCAGCCAGGCCAAGGCGATTGCGACGGGCCAGGCTAATTCGGCCGAGATGGCCTGCAAGTCCAGCGTTACCAGGAAGTCTGGCATGGTTTCCTCCTATTGTTGATTGCTTCGCGCCGGGCAGGATCGGCGACTTACATTGGCGCAAATGTAATTGATTATCCCCAAGGATGCAAGCTGCACACAATTCAATAATGACTGTATTGCAATGTCCCGGACGCTGGCGCACCGTAGAGTTTGGCCCCGGCAGCAGGCCGTGCACACCGCATCCTGGCGGCAGGTACAATGGCGGCTTCAGAACGAAGGGACACCCATGCTCCAGCTTCTTAGCGAACACGCTTGTTTCGGCGGCGTTCAGCGTTTTTACCAGCACGATGCGCGCGCAATCGGCCTGCCGATGCGCTTTTCCGTCTTCATTCCGGCGCAAGCCATGGATGCGCGCCTGCCCGCCCTCTTCTACCTGGCCGGCCTGACCTGCACGGAAGAAACCTTCATGATCAAGGGCGGCGCCCAGCGCGTGGCGGCCGAGCTGGGCCTGATCCTGATCGCGCCCGACACCAGCCCGCGCGGCGCGAATCTGCCCGGCGACAGCGAAGCCTGGGATTTCGGCGTCGGCGCCGGCTTCTATCTCGACGCCACGCAAGCGCCATGGGCCAAGCACTACCGCATGGAAAGCTATGTCCACGAACTGCGCGAGCTGCTCGCGGCCGAGCTGCCGCTCGACCCGGCCCGCATCGGCATTTTCGGCCACTCGATGGGCGGCCATGGCGCCCTGACGCTGGCGCTGAAGCGTCCCGACGTGTTCCGCTCCGTCTCCGCCTTCGCCCCGATTGCCGCTCCGGCACGCTGTCCCTGGGGCCGCAAAGCCTTCAGCGGCTATCTGGGCAGCGATGAAGATGTCTGGCAACAGCATGACGCCAGCGCCCTGATGTCCGGCCTGCGAACGCCCTACCCGCAAGGCATCCTGATCGACCAAGGCCTGGACGACAAATTCCTCGCCGAACAGTTATATCCGGAAGCCTTCGAAGCCGCCTGCGCCCAAGCCGGGCAGCCGCTCACCCTGCGCCGCCACGCCGGCTACGACCACGGCTACTACTTCATTGCCACCTTCATGGAAGACCACCTGCGCTTCCACGCCCGCAATCTGGCAGGGAGCTGACTCAGGACAGCTGCCGGGCCGAATGGTTGCGCGGGGTGGCGTCTTCGTGGAACAGGTCGGCCAGGTATTCGCATAACTCGTGTTCCGCCACATCATTCGGGACGATGAAATCGGCTGGGCGGCGCTTGCCTTCCGCGCCGAAATAGAAGGTGTGCCACGCGCCCGGCGTGCCACGAATAGCGATGAGATTGCCGAAAATATTGAAGCGAAGTTCCTTCATTGATGCCGTCCTAAAGTGAATGAAAGACCGCCGCCATCGCCAAGGCGGCAGCCCGATATCAGCGGATCACAGCTTGATTTCCGTGCCCAGCTTTTGCAGCAGTTGCGCGATCCACTGCGGGTGGGCGGGCCAAGCGGGGGCGGTGACGAAAACGCCGTCGGTGATGGCGCCGTCGATGGGGATGTCGGCATATTCGGCGCCAGCCAGTTTCACCTCGGGGGCGCAAGCGGGATAGGCGCTGATCTTGTGTCCCCGGATCACATCGGCCGCGGCCAGCAGTTGGGCGGCGTGGCAGATGGCGGCCACCGGTTTGTTGGCCTGCGCGAAGCCCTGGATCAGGCTGATAACCTGGGGATTCAGGCGCAGATATTCGGGCGCGCGGCCGCCGGCAATCACCAGCGCGTCGTAGCGCGCGGCATCGGCCTCATCGAAGCTGGCATTCAGGGAAAATTGGTGGCCCGGCTTTTCGGTATAGGTCTGGTCGCCCTCGAAATCGTGAATGGCGGTCTTGACCTTGTCGCCGGCTTTTTTGCCGGGACATACCGCGTGCACGGTATGCCCGACAGCCTGCAGTGCCTGGAACGGCACCATGGTTTCATAATCCTCGGCAAAATCACCCGTCAGTAACAGAATTTTCTTTGCAGCCACGGTCATCTCCTCCGGTATCAAAAACGCAATAGGAGAGACGATCATAGCCCACTTCCGTTACCGCGGGCTTTGCGGCGGATTTATTTGTGCAGCACCTTGCGGATGGTTTCGGCCAGATCCTCGGCGACGAACTTGGCGACATACGCGTCGGCGCCCACGCCTTTCACGTGGTCCTCGTTGGTCTTGCCGGACAGCGAGGAATGGATCACCACCGGAATCTTGCTGAAGCGCGGGTCCTGCTTCACCATGCGGGTCAGCGTGAAGCCATCCATCTCCGGCATTTCCAGGTCGGTCAGCACCAGGGCCACGCGCTCGTCGACCGCGATGCCCTCGGCCTTGCAGCCGTCGGCGATGTGCTGCAGCTTTTCCCAGGCTTCCTTGCCGGTCTTGGTCATCACGAACGGCGCGCCCATCGCTTCCAGGCCGCGCTCGATCAGATTGCGCGCCACCACGGAATCGTCGGCCGCCAGGATGAAGGTGCCCGGCTTCAGGCCCAGCTTCGGACCGATGGTGTCGGGATCGACATCCTTGCCCTCGGTCGGCACCATCTTGCGCAGAATGGTTTCCACGTCCAACACCTGGGCCAGGCGGGTGGCGTTCACGTCGCCATCGAGGCGGGCAATACTGGTGACCATGCCGCCGGCATTGCTGTTTTCCGCGCTCAGCACCTGGCTCCAATCCAGGCGCACGATTTCATCCACCGACTCCACGGCAAAGGCCTGCGTGGTACGCGCGAATTCCGTCACCAGCATGATGTTCAGCCCCGTCTTCGGCTTCACGCCCACGATGGCCGGCAGATCCAGCACCGTGATGATCTGGCCGCGCAGATTGACCACGCCCAGGGTGTGCGAAGGCGAGCCGGCCACCGCGGTCACCTGCGGCATGGCCACGATCTCGCGGATCTTGAAGACATTGATTCCGTAGAGTTCGGAATGGTCGCCGTTCTCGTCCGCGCCGAGGCGGAATAACAGCAGCTCGAATTTGTTGGAGTTAGTCAGGTTACTGCGTTCGTCAACTTCTTGTTGAACTGAATTCATTGTTCATCTCCAATTTCGATAGCTAGTTCCGCCTTGCGCGAAACTGTAAGTGCAGTATAACGGCATGCCTGCAGATACAGCCAGTCAGAGCAAGCGTGAAATCGGATTGCGGGGGCAGATACAACAGTTGGCGTGCAGAAAAATCAACCCATCTAGCCAAATCGATAGCAAAATGGGCAGCGGCTTTTATTCAGCATCCCATTCGCTGCGCAGCAGCGCGTAGATGAATTCGTCGCCCCACACGCCCTGATGCCGGTTGCTCTGGCGCAGATGTGCTTCGCGCCGCATGCCTAGTTTTTCGGCAATGCGGGCCGAGGCGGCATTCATGGTGTCGAGGCGGGCAAAAATACGGTGGAAACCCAGTTCGCCAAAGCCGAAATCGCGCATGGCGCGCGCCGCCTCCAGCGCGAAGCCCTGGCCACCGAAGGCTGGATTGAACACATAGCCCAGCTCGCCTTGCAAGGCAGCCTTGTTGCCCAGTTTGAGCAATACCTCGCCGACCACGGCGCCATCCTCGCGGCGGCACACAGCCAGCGTCAGCTTGTCGCCATCAGCCGCGAAAGGCGCGGTGCGCACGGTTTCAAAGCATGCGCGCATCGCCTCGCCTTCGGGCGGATCGTTGTACAGAAAGCGGTAGACCTCGGGCAGGCAGCGATACGCGCGGAAGCCATCGAAATCGCCGGCGGCGAATTTGCGCAGCAAGAGGCGGGGCGTGTGCAGCTCGGGATTGGCGCAGGAAAGAAGCATGTCTTCAGTATAACATTGTCGATGTTCCGGCGCCGGAATGCAAAAAAGGAAGCCGAAGCTTCCTTTTTTCTGAATTTTGGAGCGGGAAAAGAGTCTCGAACTCTCGACCTCAACCTTGGCAAGGTTGCGCTCTACCAACTGAGCTATTCCCGCAAACGAGGCATGATTATGACAGAACGGCTGGCAAAATGCCAGCCCCATTTTCCGCTGCGGCCGAGTCCGTGTCCACCTTGGTGCCTGGCACCAAGGTGGACACGGACTCGGCTTTAACCAGGGGCAAGGATGTCGACTATATAATGTGGCTCGCCGTCGCGCCGCGCGGGATTTTTCTATAGGGTTCAATGGAGTCGATCGAAATCGTTTTGGCCATGCTGCTGGCCGTCATTGCCAGCGCCTACCTGGTGCGCTTGCTGCCGGTGTCGCTGCCGTTGCCGCTGGTGCAGATTGCGCTGGGCGCGCTGATCGCCGCGTTTACCGGCCATGGCGTCACGCTGGACCCTGAAATCTTTTTCCTGCTCTTCCTGCCGCCCCTGCTCTTCCTGGACGGCTGGCGCATCCCGAAAAGCGGGTTGCTGCGCGATAAGGTGGTGATCCTGGAGCTGGCCCTGGGCCTGGTGGTGTTCACCGTGCTCGGTGCGGGCTATCTGATCCACTTGCTGATTCCGGCCATGCCGCTGGCGGTGGCGTTTGCGCTGGCCGCCATCGTCTCGCCCACCGATCCGGTGGCCGTCTCCTCGATCGCCTCGCGCGCGCCGATTCCCAAACGCCTGATGCATATCCTCGAAGGCGAATCCCTGCTCAACGACGCCAGTGGCCTGGTGTGCTTCCGCTTTGCCGTGGCGGCGGCGCTGACGGGCGCGTTTTCCGTGGCCCAGGCTTCGATCACCTTCCTCTGGCTGGCCGGCGCCGGCGTCGCCATCGGCCTGGGCGCGACCGTCATCGTGACCTGGGTGCAGCGCTGGCTGACCCGCCATTTCGGCGAACCGAATGGTTCGCCCATTCTTGTCAACCTCTTGATTCCTTTCGGCGCCTATATGGTGGCCGAGCACTATCACGCTTCGGGCATCTTGGCGGCGGTGGCGGCCGGCATCGCCATGAGCTATGTGGAGCTGAGCGGCCACACGCTGGCGGCGACCCGCATCCAGCGCTCGGCAGTGTGGGACACGGTGCAATTCTCGCTGAACGGCGTGATGTTCGTGCTGCTGGGCGAACAACTGCCCGACATCCTGCACGGCGCGCGCGCCTCGCTGGAGCAGAGCGGCCATGTGAATCCCTGGTGGCTGGTGCTGTACGCCTTCAGCGTCAGCCTCGGCCTGCTGGCCCTGCGCTTCATCTGGGTCTGGGCCACGCTGCGCATCACCCTGTACAAGAAGGGCAAACGCGGCGAGCATGCGCAGCGTCCGCATTGGCGCCTGTTGCTGGCCACCTCGCTGGCCGGCGTGCGCGGCGCCATCACGCTGGCCGGCGTGATGACCCTGCCCCTGACCCTGCCCGACGGCTCGCCGTTTCCGGCGCGCGACCTGACCATCTTCCTGGCCAGCGCGGTGATCCTGATTTCCCTGCTGGCCGCCAGCATCGGCTTGCCGCGCCTGCTGGCCGGCATGCAATTCCCGCGCGAACCGGCCGAACAGCAGCAGGAAGATCTGGCGCGGCGTGAAGCGGCGGCCGCCGCCATCGTCGCCATCGAAGCGGCCCAGGTGGAACTGATGCCGCTCAGCGCCGATCCGGAAGTCTATCCGCAAGCGGCGGCGCGCGTGATCGCCCTTTATCAGCATCGCCTGAATGTCGGCACCTCGCTGGGCGACGACGCGGTCAAGTTCCGCAAGCGCGACCAGGCCGAGCGCGCGCTGCGTCTGGCGGCCTTGCAGGCCGAACGGCGCGCCATCTTCAACCTGGCGCGGCACGACCGCCTGTCCGACGAGCTGTCGCGCAAACTGGTGCGCGAACTCGACCTGGCCGAAGCGCGCTACCGCTAAACATCGCCGCCCCCTCGCTTTGACCCAGCGCAAACAATGTCCCACCCTGGTGTCAGGCACGGAGGTCGGACATTCTTTGATCTAGCGCAAAGAATGTCCCACCCTGGTGCCTCGGCGGCCCCGCCTGACACCAGGGTGGGACATTGCCTGATGCAGATCAAAGGTGCGGCTTAGTTGAGGACTTTGCGGTTGCGCTTGGAGCGGTACATTTCGGCGTCGGCCATTTCGAAGGCTTCTTGCAGGTCGTAGCCGGATTTGCGCATGGCCATGCCGAGCGAGGCGCGTACGCCGTGCCCGGCCAGGGTTTCTTGCAGGCGCTGCAGCATGGCTTGGGAGTCGAAATAGTCGCATTCGACCATCAGGATGGCGAATTCGTCGCCGCCCAACCGGGCCACCACGTCAGAGGCGCGCGTGACTTCGCTCATGGCTTGTCCGGCGCGCCGCAGCAGCAGATCACCAGCCGCGTGGCCCTGGGTGTCATTGATGAATTTGAGGTCGTCCAGGTCGAGCGAGACCACGCAGGCCGGATGGCCGTAGCGCCGGCAACGCTCTTCCTCGCGCGCCAGCAGCATGTCCCAGCCGCGCCGGTTGTAGAGGTCGGTCATGCCATCGCGCGTGGCGTCGACTTCGGCCCGTTCGGCGCGACGCACGGCGTCGGCGGTGCTTAACTCGCTTTCGAGCAGGCCGCTCAGCAGCTCGGCCAGCAGCAGCAGCATGGGCTGCTCTTCGCGGATGCGTTCGGGCTGGGGTTCGGGATCGATGGCGCACAAGGTGCCGAACAGGCTGCCGTCGGCGCGCCGCAGCGGGACGCCGACATAGGCGCCGATCGGCACCTGCTGCCCGATCGGGGCGGCGGCGTAGGCCGGCACGGCGCTGGCCTGGGGCGCGATATTCGGTCCCAAACCTTGCGCCATGCGCGAGCAGAAGGAGTCGGACCAGCAAAACACTTTGCCGGGAGTGACGCCGTAACCCTGGTCCAGAGTGTGCAGCACAATCCAGTCGTTGCCTTCGGTGCGCGTCACCATCCAGAGCTGAAAACCGAGCCGCTCGCGCAGGAAGGCCATGGTGGCCCTGGATGCTGCGGCAAAATCGTTGACCATGCTTGCCTCGCCGGGGATTGAGTTCAAGATGCAGACGACCAGCCTGCATTATGCACCCAAAGCCGGCGGCAAGGCTATTTGGTCAGGGTCAACAGATATTGCGCGGGACCGGGCAGCAGCGGCGTTGGCCTGCCTTTGACCCAATCCTCGTGCCCGGCCAGGAAGAAGGGCGACAGCGGGTGGCCACTCTGCCCGCCCGGCATATTGAAGATGCCCTGCTCTTCGCGTCCCGGCGACACAGTCAGCCGTTCGGACTGGCCAAAAGTGCGCCCCGCCACGCGCGGCATATTGCTGTCGCCGGGCAGTTGGTCGGGCGGCACGCTGAGCCACTGGCGCAGCGCCGGCACGGCGCCGGCGATCGGGTGGGCGATGCCGGCCGTGTTGCGCGCGCCCCAGGTCGCGGCCGACAGCGGCTTGCCGTCCGGCGCCAGCTCGGCCGCTGTGCGGTCCAGGGCCGCCAGTTGCAGCGCCGTCCAGCTGGCGTACTGCGAAGGCAACCAGCCGGGCGGCTGCTCGTCCAGCAAGCGCGCCAGCACCGCCGGCCAGCGCGCCGTGGCGGTGGAGATGCGCGCTTCCTCGTCGAGCTTGTGCAGATCGGCGTTAGCGGCGCCATACAGCAGCTCGTACAACGACCACATGAAGCCGCGCGTGATGCGGTAAGCCGTGGAATCGACGCTGGCGTGGCCGCTCCAACCGGTTTTCAGCAGGCGGACCAGTTCGGCGCGTTTCGGATCGCTGCTGGCGCCCGGCGTGGCCAGCGCCGCCAACGCGCGCTCGCGCCAGCCGGCCATAAACAGGGCGCGGTCGTCCAGCATCACGCCATACACGGCGCGCTCGTCGGCCTGGGCGCCCAGCGCTTTCAGGCTGGCGCTCACCTGCTGCGAACGCGCGCCCAGATCGAGGCCACCGTCGCCCAGCAGCTCCGCGCCGGGGCCAAGCAGTTGGCGGCTGTTGGCCGTGTGCAGCTGGCCGCTGGCCGGGTTGCGCACCACCGGATAGTTCTGCGGCGCCAGCCAGCCGGACCAGCCCACGCCCACCGTGTCCGCCGCCAGCGGGAAGGTCGAGGCCAGGCCGGGCGCGGCGCGGCGCGGCAGCAGGCCTGCAATGGTCCAGCCGATATTGCCCTTGTCGTCGCCGCCGACGAAATTCTGCGCCGGGATGCCCATGGTGGCGGCGATGGCCAGCGCCTCGTCCAGATTATTGGCCGCCTCCAGCTTGCGCATATTCACATTGACCGCACCCGGCGCGTGTGCCGTCCAATGCACGGCGTAAGTGCGCCCACCCGCCTGGCGCAGCGGCCCGGCCGAGCTTTCGCGCACCGTCAATGGTTCCGCCGCGGCGCCTTTGACGAGGATGGTTTCCTGCCGCACCACCAGCTTTTCCCAGTCGCCGCCGGCCAGCTTGACCTGCCCCGGTTTCGCCGCGTCCTCCTCGGCCGCGATCAAGTCCAGATAATCGCCATAGCTGTTGGTAAAGCCCCAGGCTACGCGGCCATTGCTGCCGACCACGATCAGCGGGGCGCCGGGCAAGGTCACGCCGACCAAACGGCGCGTGCCGCCGGCCGCGTCGGGGATCGCCAGCACCGCGCGATACCAGGTATTCGGCAGCTTGATGCCAAGGTGCATATCGTCGGCCACGATGGCGCCGCCACCACCATTGCGGCTGCCCGCCAGCGCCCAGTTATTGCTGCCTACGGAGTCGACGAAATCGATGGCGGCCACCTCATCGCCATTCTTGGCGGCCGACTTGCCCCACCAGCCGGGCGCGCGCTCGGGCAGCGGCGCGGGCGGCGGCGGCGCCACGCCATCGAGCGGCGTATCCCAGGCGGTCGACTCGGGCAACAGGAAGGCCAATTGCTCGGCCGAGCTGTTGTCGCGCAGCCAGCCGCGCGCCAGCTCGCGCGCTTCCAGCCGGCCTTGCAGGTCGAAGTACATGGCCCAGATCACGAGCAGGGAGTCGGCCGGCGTCCAGGCGCGCGGGCTCAGGCCGATCAAGCCATATTCGAAAGGACGGGTGCCGAGCGCGTTCAAGCCCTCATTGGCGCCGGCCGCGTAGCGTTCCAGCAGGGCGCGGTCGGCCGGGGCCATGGCGGCGACAGCCTGTTCGGCGCGGGCGCGGAAGCGGTGCAGGCGGTTAGGCCGGTCCACCACCAGCGCCTTGGGGCCGAACAGTTCGGACAGTTCGCCGGCCGCCACGCGGCGCAACAAGTCCATCTGGAAGAAACGGTCCTGGCCGTGCACAAAGCCGGTGGCGTAGGCGACATCGAGCCGGTCGCTGCCCGAGATGGTGGGAACGCCCTGGGCGTCGCGCGCGATGGTGACGGTGGCCGTCAACCCCGCCGCGGTGCGCCGCCCGTCGAGTTGGGCCAGGCTGCCGCGCAGGAAGAACCAGGCTGCCAGCAAGGCCAGCACCAGCAGCGCCAGCAACAACAGCACGCCGCGTTTCACCCATCGTCCCACACCGCCTGCGCTCCTCACGGCCATAGCCTTCTCCAGCTTAGATTAACCCAGGTGGAATCTTGCCAGAAATCCAATGGCGGCGCGGGGAAAAATTTGTAAATAGCCTTAAGCCGCGCGTGCGGACTAAGGGCGAATGCCGCTGGCGTCAATGCGCAAGGTGGCGGGATCGGTGCGCAGCACCAGTTTCAAGCTTTCCTGGGCCGAATTGCGCATGTTCTCGTACACATCCGGTGGTTGCGGCTGCTGCTGGTGCGATTTGTGCGCCAGTGCCATAAAGGTGCCGAGCATGGCGCTCTGTTCGAAAACATCGCGGAGTTTTTCCTGGTCCTGTTTTTTGCCGAGTTCGCGCAAGCCGGCCTGGGCGCGGAACTGGCGTGCCACGGCGGCGAAGGCTTCATCGGAGACTTCAGTATTCTTCAGCACCATGTAATTCCCCACTACAAATGCGGCAAGGCCGCCGGCCAGATCGCGTGGCGTCCAGCCCATTTTCTTTTCGATCTTGAGGTAAATATCCATGCTTTGCACATAGATCCGCGCCATCTCTGCGCGCTTATCCGGCGGGAAGTGCAGCGACAGTTGCTGCGCATTGGCCTCGACCGCCGGTTTGGCGCGGGACACCGCCGGCGCCACCGTCTTGTGCGCCGCTTTTTCCTCGGCCACGGGTAGACGCAAGTCCGGCGCAGGCCAGACCACCACATTGTTGTAGCTCATGCCGAAGCCGCAGCATTGGCCATAGCTCAAGGGCGTGACGCCCGCCATCAGCATCATGAATAGCACGATGTGTTTCATCGCTCTCTCCTCACAGGTCGGGAAGCGATGAAGAATAAACAAGAAAACGCGGCCGATACAGCGATTTTCGGCGCATGCAACACTTGCACCTTACATGGCGCGACGCGGCATGGATCTCTGTTACAGTAGATCGATCAGCCACTTTGCGCCGTGCGCCCTGCGACGATGATAGCTGCGCCAATGCCCGACAATGAAGCCGAGCGGCTTAGCGCCTTGCTCGCCTTGCTGATACTCGACACGCTACCCGAGGAGCGCTTCGACAAGATCGTTTCCTTCGCAGCGGCGGAATTCGACGTTCCCATCGCCCTGATCTCCCTGGTGGATACCGACCGGCAGTGGTTCAAGGCCGCCATCGGCCTCGGTGCGACTTGCGAAACGGGACGCGATATCTCCTTCTGCGGCCACGCCATCATGCGCGGCGACATCATGGTGGTGCCGAATGCGCTGGACGATGCGCGCTTTCACGACAATCCGCTGGTGAGCGGGCCACCGCACATCCGTTTCTATGCCGGCGCGCCGCTGATCCTGCCCTCGGGCTATGCGCTGGGCACCCTGTGCATCATCGATACCCGGCCGCGCACGCTGGACGGCATCGAGCTGGCCATTCTGTCCACCCTGCGCAGCCTGGCGGTGCAGGAACTGATCAAATCGGAGGCACGCCATGCCGGATAAAAGCGCGACGCCCCGCATGTTGCTGGTGGAGCCGGAAGCCATGCTGCGGCGGACGGTCGCCCTGACCGCGCGCAGCCTTGGCATGGCCGAAATCCGCGAAGCGGCCAGCGTGCAGCAGGCACGCCAGCTGCTCAAGGAAGAAAAATACGACGGCGCCGTGATCGCCATCGATTCCGACGCCGCCTATGATCTGAGCCTGGTGGCCCAGGTGCGCGAGGGCGGCAGCGTGAGCCGCCCCAGCATGCCGATCGCCGTGATGACCGAACGCTGCACGGCCGAACTGCTCGGCACCTTGCGCCTGCAACAGATCGACCGCATCATCGTCAAACCCTTCCGCGCCCGCACCCTGCTCGACGCCTTCGGCGCGCTGGAAGCGGCATCCGTCGCCTGAGTTACAGCGTCAGGCGGCGCAAATCCCAGCGCAGCGGCAGCGCCTGCGCGCGCCAGACGATCCGGCGCGGACGGAAACGCCACATGCGCTCCGCGCCGGCGAAAACCGCTGCCGCTTTTTGCGCGTCCAATTCGATTTCCACCTCGCCGCTCATCTGCAGCAGGCCGCCGCTGGCAAAGTCGGGGAAGACCAGGCCGGCGCGCCCGTTCAGCAGCATATTGCCCAGGGTGCTGAAGAAACGGTTGCCGGCGTAATCGGGCACGCTCAGTGTGCCGTCTTCCGCCAAGTGCACAAAGCCCGGCGCCCCACCCCGGTGCGACACGTCGACGCGGCGCGCGCCCTGGTCGGCATAGCTGGCGACAAAGAAAGTGCCGGCGCCCTCGATCAGGCGGCGCGCGGCCCGCACGGCGGCGGCGCTATCGGCCGGATCGCCGGCGCCGGGCAGGCGCAGACCGGGCAGCCGGCGCGCCGCTTCGGGCGCCGGCGCATCGATGGCGCGCGTGAAGCTGAAGTCGCGCACATGGATGTATTGCGGGCAGTTGCCGAAGGATTCATCCACATCGAGCATGAAGCCCTGGTCCGAGCGGCCCCGCACGCGGCCATTCAAGCGGTTGCGGCGGCGCGTGTGCAGCTCGATGCCGAGCAGGCCGATGGCCGCCCCCTCCTCCATGCCCGCATCGGCCGGATCGTCGGGCGCGCGGCCCAACCGCACGCTCAAATGTTCGGGATCGGGCGATTGCAGAAAGCCCGCTTCGCCGGCGCGCAGCGTGGCCCAGACATCACCCGCGCCATCCACCGCTCCCACCACGATGAAGGGCAGTTGCGGGAAGAACTGGCGGTGCTGCTCCGGCATGAAACGCCGGATGACCTTGCGCCCCACCTCGTCCATGCGCTCGGCCGCGCCGATGCTGCGCTGGATCGCCTGTTCGCCCGCATGCCAGGGCGAAGCTTCAGCTGTGTCGTCCTGCGGAATGCCTGCCCTGTCATTCATGGCGCGCTCCTCAGGCAGCCAGGCCGACCGGCGATTTGACGAAAGGCGCGAAGCCGGACAACGCTTCAATCCGGGCCAGCCAGGCGCGCACCTGGGGATAGGCCGCCAGATCGACATTGCCTTCGGGAGCGCGGGCGATATAGCTGTACAGTGCCACATCGGCGATGGTCGGCGTGGCGGCGGCGATCCACTCGCGGCCCGCCAGGCTGGTTTCGATCAGGGCCAGGATGCGGTGGGCGCGCGCAATGCTGTCGGCCGGGTCTTGCGGACGCTTGAACAAGTTGATGATGCGCGCCGTGGCCGGGCCAAAGGCGATTTCGCCCGCCGCCACCGACAGCCAGCGCTGCACCGCCGCCGCGCCCTGCGGCGTCTCCGGCAACCAGCTGGCGTCGCCGTAGCGCTTGGCCAGGTAGACCAGGATGGCGTTGGAATCGGCGATGTATTCGCCCTCGTCTTCCAGCACCGGCAACTGGCCGAAGGAATTCTTGGCGAGGAAGTCCGGCGCTTTATGCTCGGATTTGAGCAAGTCCACCAGCACCAGCTCGAAATCGAGCTTGAGCAGGGACAGGAACAGGTGGGCGCGATGAGAATGGCCGGACAGCGGGTGGTAATACAGCTTCATGGCGAATCCCTTTCATGGACACGGTTGCGATAAGCAGCAGTGTGCATTGTTTCCCAGCGCGAGAGAATATGCGCCAGATAGAATTCACTATTCCACCAAATGGAATTCTGAAATCAGGGCGGCAGCACCTCGAACAGTAGGAATTGCGTGACCTGGGCGCGGCGGAAGTTATCGTCTGAGACCAGCAGCAAGGTCTCATGGCCATTGGCCAGGCGCGGTCCCCAAGCCACGGCTTCCAGATTATCGACGCGCGGCAGGCCCAGGGAATTCAGATCCAGCAGCAGGCGCTTGCTCGCCGGCCGCACGCTGCCCTCGGGCGCATTCAGGAAGGACGGCACATCGCGCACATCGCTGGCGGCCGCCGTATCCGTCTCGTACAGGCGCACGAAATTCAGGTAGCTGCCGTCGGCCTGCTCCACCCCGGCGCGCTCCAGCACCAGCAGGCGGCTGTCGTCGACGGCCAGGATTTCGGATATGCCGTTATCGGCTTCCTTGCCCGGCGCGGGCGCCTGCGCAATCGGCTCGATCGGATAGGCATACTGCGTCAGCAGCGCGCCATGGCGGTCGAAGCGGCTCAAGCGCGTCAACGCCCCTTTCTGCGGCGTCGGCAGGGCGCCGTCCTGATAGAGCGGCGCCTCCAGCGCCAGCCAAAGCGACTTGCCGTCCGGCGCGAACGAGAAGCCCTCGAAAGCCGCGTTCTCGCGCACCCCGTACTCGCGACCGGGGTAGACCTTGAACATCTCCGGCAAAGGCAGGCTGCCCAGCAGCTTGCCGTCGCGCGCGGCATGGCGCAGATACGGGTCCAGGCCGCGCCGCCGTTCGCCCTCGCTGGCATACCAGATGCTGCCGTCGAGCGGATCCACGCGGATGCTCTCCAGATCGGGCACATCGCCGCCGGCCACGCCCGCATTCGGATAGGTCGTGCCGTCGGCCTGCAGGAAATAGTCCACCTGCGTGACCGTCACCGGCGCGAACGTGCCGGCGTCGAAATGCAACTTGACCCGGTAAAAGCGCGCCGGATTGATCGACGAGCGGTCATCGCTGACCAGCACCCAGTCGCCGCTGCGCGCATCGTAATCGGCGCCGGACAAGCCGCCCACCGTCGTCCCGGCGAACTGCTGGCGATGCGCGATGCGCTGCTCGCCGATCAGGCGCAGGCTGCCGATGGCGCGTTCGCCGCGCGCCGCCTGAATATCCGGCGGCACATGCACCTTGCCCCGCACCGGTCCCGAAGGCGGCGGCCCGCCCGCCGTCACGCAACCGCTCAATACCAACGCCGCCAGCAAAGCCGGCAAGCAGCCAATTTTTCTCATATCACCAATCCATTCAAAATAACGATCGCCCCACCTGATGGCAGAGCCTGTGTCCGATTGGGGTCAGACCCCAATCGGACACAGGCTCTGCCATTATGACTTGCGCAGGCGCTTGTGCATATTGCGCAGGGAGAGCCAGACGGCTGCGGCGACGAAGGGCACGAGAATGCCCATCACCAGCTCGGGACTGCCGACCCAGCCCACAGCTTTCGCGCCTTTGGCCGAGTAACCGGCCAGGCCGATCACATAATATGAAATCGCGGCGACCGACAAGCCTTCCACCGCCTGCTGCAGCCGCAATTGCTGCAGGGCGCGCGCATTCAGCGATTGCAGGATCTGCCGGTTCTGCGCTTCCTGCACGATGCCGACCCGCGTGCGCAGCAGGTCGTTGCTGTTGGCGATGCGGCGCGCCAGCGCTTCCTGCCGCCGCGCGACGGCCTGGCAGGTGTCCATGGCCGGACGCAGGCGCCGGTCCATGAATTCCTGCACCATGGGAATGCCTTCCATGCGGCTTTCGCGCAATTCCTCGATGCGCGCATTCACCAGCCGGAAGTAAGCCTTGGAAGCGGCGAAGCGGTAGCTGTTCTCCAGCGACAGCTTCTCGATGCGCGCCGCCAGGTGGGTGATCTGCTCCAGCAAGGCTTGCTCCACCGCGCCATCGGTGGCCATGCCGTCGCCGGCCGCGCCATCCGACTGCACCATGGCGGCGGCCAAGGTCACGAGCTGGCCTTCGATGGCGTTCAGGGCCGGCGTGGCCTGGCGCGCATACGGCAGGCCAAGCATGGCCATCATGCGGTAAGTCTCGATTTCCAGCACGCGCTGCACCAGGCGGCCGGCCTGCTGCTGGCGCATCGCGCCTTCTCGTATGACGAAACGGCTGAAGCCATCGGACTGGATCACGAAATCGGTCCACAGCTCGCCGCCATGCTGCAACTGGCTGCCAGCCAGCCCGGCGCTTTCGAAGACCGATTGCAAGGCCTTGGCAAACACCTCGGACGAGGCGGCGCTGCGGTCCAGCGCCACGTGCGCCGCCACCATCAGCTTGCCGTACAGGCCAAGCAGCCATTGCTGCGGCAGATGGCGGATCGGCATGCTTTCGAAGGACTGCGCCAGCGGCGGCGAATGTTCCACATGCTCGGCGAAGGTGTAGGTGGCGAACTCGGTATGCAGCTCCCATTTCAGGCGGAAGCGGCCGAAGTCATGAAAAAAATAGCTGGCGTCCGCGCCCGGCGCGGCCACGCCGAAATGCGCGCACAGATCGGCCAGCAGCGCATGCTGGGCGCCGGCGTTGCTGGTCTGCTGATCGGGATCGGCATAAACGGCGAAGTGGGAGACCAGTTCGGGCGCGTCCAGCTTGAGAAAGGGACGCGAGTGGATTTCCGCTGCGAGCGGCACGCGCAGCGCGTGGTTCAGGCTCGAATAGACGATGGTCATGGACTGTAGATTTCCTTGGCGGCCGCGCGCACCGCCTGCAGCAGCAGGTCGGCGCCGGGCGACAGCAAATGGTCGTGGTGGCGGATGATGCCGAAAGCGTCCATCTTCCATGGCAGCGCGATCGGCAGGATGCCCAATACGCCCGTCGCCACATAATGCTGCGCCACGGCGGCCGGCATCACGTGCACGGCGTCGGTCTGCTGCAGCAGCGCAGTGACCAGCAGCAGTGCCGTGGTGTCGACCACATTGGCCGGCGGTTCCAGGCCGGCGCGGCGGAACATCATATCGCAGCGGTTGCGCAGGACGCTGCCTTGCGGCGGCAGTATCCAGGGCTGGCTAGCCAGGTCTTTCAATTGCAAGTCCTGCGCGGCATGCAGCGGATGGCTGGCGCGCGCGACCACGCACGAGGGTTCCTCGGTCAGTTCCTCGTAGATCAGGCCGGAGCCGTTATCGCGTTCCACGATGCGGCCGATCATGAAATCCAATGTGCCCTGTTCCAACTGCTCCAGCAGCACATGGCTCGGTTCCAGGCGCACCCCGATGCGCAGCAGCGGCGCGTGCTGTTTCACGCGCGCGATGGCTTGCGGCAGCAGGGTGATGCCGGGAGTCATAATGGATCCTACCTCAACCTGGCCGCCCAGGCCGGACTTCAGCGCCAGCACGTCGTCATGCGCCAGCGAGAGGCTGGTCAGCGCCATGCGCGCATGGCGGATCATGGTTTCGCCATAGATGGTCGGCTCCATGCCGCGCGGCAGGCGCTCGAACAGGCGCACGTCGAGCATTTCCTCCAGATCCTTCAGCTGCTTGGAGGCGGCCGGCTGCGTCATGTGGAGCGTCTCGGCGGCGCGGTGGATATTGCGTTGCTCATCGAGCGCGATCAAGAGCAGCAATTGCCGCGTCTTCAGGCGCGCCCGCAAGAACCAGTTCGGGTTGAGGGTATCCATGAGCAAATCATAACATTGCCCATATTGAAACCGGACTCTAGGTTTTAGGGAAGGCGCCGGCGTTCGCTTCGCGCGCTACTCGTATTGTGCAAGTTCTTCTTCCAGGCAGGACTTCAGTTCAGCGGGCGCAATCCACGCACCGCGCATGGCGGGAGTCGGGAAGACCGCAATCGACAAGCCCTTGCCGGCCATATCCGGCAGCCAGTCTTCGACGAAGCGGTAGATATCGATGACCGCCGGCTCGCAATCGGACCAGTCACCCGTGGCACAGGCCTTGGCAAAATCGGGATGCGGCCAGACGGCGAAGCCGGTCGCCTGCGCATTGTCGGAGAGGGAAACCCAGCCCTTTTCGTTCTTCAGTCCCCACAAGGTTTCGCTATCGGCGGCCTGCGCGATCAGATGGTCGAAGCGCACCGGTCCCGGAGCTGCCAGCAAGGAGGCGAATTTTTTGGGGTGCATCGGTTGGCCCATTCAAACGCCCTTGTCCTCGTCCGGCGCGCGGAACAGGTCTTCCAGCGCGGCCAGGGACTTTTTCTCGGCCTTGGCGACACCACGGCGGCCGCTGAATTCTTCTTCGATATTGTCGCGGTAGTAGCTCCATGCCGACGCGGAGGTCGACAAGCGCCGCCAGACTTCGGCGCCCACGCCCGAGTAATCGATGGCGCTGCCGTCATCGAATTCCACCCGCAGCTGGCGTTCGCGCGGCTCGTAGCCGATGGCGCGCAGTTTGCCTGCGTTGATACGTTTCATTTCCATGCTTGACTCCTGTTCAGTGCTGCAGCATCGGACGATATCATAAGACCATATGGCGAGACGGCGAAATGTCTTTTCCATTTTGACAAACTGCGCTATCCTGCTCCGCGAGCAAGCGGCCATGCCGTTTGCGCGGTGGCCGCAAGCCATCGCAGTATCGGAAATGTTCGGCCCCGCAAAGGCCGGCGCCGATGGAGCCGGCGCCCGGAACCTCTCCGCTTCGCGCCCTCCACGCCTCCAGACGCCTGAAGCGACATCGTTTATGAAGACCATTGCAGTCATCGGCGGCGGCATTACCGGCGTCACCAGCGCTTATGCCCTCGCCAAACGCGGCTTCCAGGTCACGCTGTTCGAACGCCAGCGCTACCCTGCGATGGAAACCTCCTACGCCAACGGCGGCCAGCTTTCAGCCTCCCATTCCGAAGTGTGGAACCACTGGTCCATCATCGCCAAAGGCATGCGCTGGATGTTCAGGAGCGACGCGCCGCTGCTGGTCAATCCCAAGCCCAGCTGGCACAAGCTGTCCTGGTTCGCCGAATTCATCGCCGCCATTCCGCGCTATCGCGAGAACACCATCGCCACGGTCCAAATGGCGATCGCCGCGCGCGAGCACCTGTTCCATTGGGCGCATGAGGAAAATATCGACTTCGACCTGAAACGCGAAGGCATTCTGCACATTTACCGCGACCAGGCCGGCTTCGAGCGCGCCGCCAAGGTGAGCCGGCTGCTGGCCCAGGGCGGCTTGCAGCGCCATGCCGTCACGTCCGAGGAAATGCGCGCCATCGAGCCGGCGCTGGCGGGCAGCTATTACGGCGGTTTCTACACCGAGAGCGATTCCAGCGGCGACATCCACAAATTCACCACCGGCCTGGCGCAAGCCGCCGAGCGCCTGGGCGTGGAGATTCGCTGCAACCAGGATGTGCGTTCAGTCGCCGTGGACGGCGGGCGCGCCCGCGTCACCGCCGTTTGCGATGGCGACGCCGCCACCGCTGTTTTCGACGGCGTTCTGATTTGCGCCGGCACGGCAAGCCGCGCCTTCGCCGCCGCCCTGGGCGACCATGTCAATGTCTACCCGGTCAAAGGCTATTCGATCACGGTGAATCTGCAGGACGAAGGCAGCCGGCGCGCCGCGCCCAATGTCAGCCTGCTGGACGAGGCCACCAAGCTGGTGGCCAGCCGCTTCGGCGCGGATCGCCTGCGCGTGGCGGGCAGTGCTGAATTCAATGGCTTTAACCGGGACATCCGTGCCGACCGCATCCAGCCGCTGGTCGACTGGGTAAGGCAATGCTTCCCGGATGTGGATACGCGCAGCGTGGTGCCGTGGGCCGGCCTGCGGCCCATGATGCCCAATCTGATGCCGCGCGTGGGACGGGGCAAGGCGCCCTGCGTTTTCTACAATACCGGCCACGGACACCTGGGCTGGACGCTGTCCGCCGCCACGGCCGATATGGTGGGCGACATCATCGAGCAAGCGCTGGGCCAGGGCGCGTCCAGCGCCGCGCTACGCCCGGGCTTCGCTTAGTGCCGGCCCTTGTGCTTGGCGCGGCGGCGCTTGCTCCAGATGACCAGTCCCGTCGCAAAGAAGACCAGGGGCATCAGGCCAAACACGCTGATGAAAGCCCGTCCCGCCGTGCCGAACGCTTCTCCGCTATGCAATGGGAACAGCCAGTTCACCACCGCCTCCCCGCCTTGCGGGCGCAGGGGATCGGCCATCTTCAGCACGTCGCCACTGCGCGAATCGATGCTGACGCGGGTAGCGCCATCGCCTTCGCGCAGTTCGCCGGGCTGGCGCAAACGCACTTCGTAGGGCGCGTCGGCCTTGGCCGGCAGGCTTAAGCGCGACACCCGTCCCTGAGGAATCGCCGCCTGCGCGGCCCGCACCGCATCGGCCGGCGCGATCAGCGGCAGCGACTTATCGCTGCGGTTGACAGCCTTGCCGGCCGGCGGCAAGGGTGCTACGGCATTGATTACCGGCGCGATCCACGCCGGCTGATTGAAATGCGCGCCGGAGAAGCCCAGCACCAGCAGTACCGGCACGGCAAAAAAGCCCGCCGCGCGATGCAGGCTGAAATTGAAGCGCGGCCAGGAGCCGCCATGGCGCACCGTCAGCGCCATGCGCCATGCCGAACGCGTGGCTTTCGGCCACCAGACAAACAGGCCGCTCAGCGCCACCCCCAGCATCGCGACGCCAGATGTGGCAATCAGCATCTTGCCGGTTTCGCCGGCCACCAGATAACGGTGTAGATGGAATAAGGTCGGCATCAGGAGCTGGCGCGAAAATCCCAGCTCGCCCCATACGCGCTCGCCCGTCACGCGCAAGGTGAAGGGATCGACCATCACCTGCCGGAACTGCTGCAGGCAATAGGTTCCTTCTGGGCGCAGCTTATACCAGGCCACCGCCACCTCCCCCGCTTCGCCGGGGAAGATGATCTGCGTGGCCTTGCCGTAGGCGGGATCGTTCAGCAGACGCTCATGCACCGCCTGCACCATGGCCGGCGTGACCGGCAGCGGCGCGCCGGCTTGCATGCCGGGCGGCGGCGCGACCCGCATCAGGTCCGCGTTCAGGGTGTGGTCGATTTCGTGCAGCCAAGCGATGGCGGCGCCGGTCAATCCCAGCACCACGAACACCGAACCGAAGACGAGGCCCAGCCAAAGGTGGACGGTGCGCAGCAGATCCTTGGCGCGCGCCAGCCGTCCTGGCTTGCGGGCGGGATGCGCCGCCCGCCGCGGCGCCGGCGCGACCGCTGCCTGCGGGCCGCCTCTTGCTACCTCTGCCGCATCCTTCGCGGCGCTCATGCCTTGCATTGCTTACTCTGCCAAATGGGTGGAAATGAGAATTATACGCATTTCCACCAAGCAGATTTAACCTTCCTTGCCGTCGATGCGGGGCTGGCCCAGATAGCGCGCATATTTCGCCAGGAAGAGCCAGAAGGCCAGCGTCCAGCCAACGGTGGCCAGCACCATCAAGCCTTCGCGCAATTCCGGCTGCGTCAGCAGGGAAGCCAGCACGCGCGCCACCGCGCCCACCTGGATCGCCATATACATCCAGAACTCGGTGCGGCCCGCCAGCAGCGGACGGCCGGTGTGGCCCAGCGACGTGCGCGTCATCATGCCGATGATCAGGCCAGCCATCGAACCCACGGTCAAGGCGTGGAAGGCGGCGCTGGCGCTCACCATGCCCAGCGCGGCCAGCGCCAGCAGGGTGAAGCCGACGCCGATCCAGCCATAGGACAGGTGCAGCACCCACAGCAACGGCACGCGCGCGGTGCGCTGCGGTTGCCAACCGGCCAGGCGATACAGCAGCACCAGGCCGGCCGCCACGCACAGCGGCGCCACCAGCCAGCCGGGCAACGCGGCCACCCAGGCCAGGGCCGAGGCGATCAGCAGGCCGACCGACACCTTGTCCAGGGTCGGCACCACTTTCGGCACCGTGCCGGGCGCGCCGTTACGGGTGAACATGGGGATCACGCGCGTGCCGATCAGCGATTCGATCAGCACAATCATCAGGATCGCGCCATGTGCGGGCGCCATCAGCGGCAGCGACAACCAACCCAGCCAGACCGCGTGGTACAGCGCATTGGCCAGCGTCAGCAGCGACAGCAGCACCACGAACATATAGTTGCGGCTATTTTTCGAACGGCGCATCACCTGCCACAGCGGCCAGATGGCGCAAGGCAGGAACAGCAGGTCGACCAGCGCGCCCACCGCGCCGCCCACCGTCAGCAGCGCCACGCGCCCCGCCAGCCAGAGCGCCACCAGCGCCGCCAGATGGCCGCGCACCGGCGTCCACAAGCCGGTCCAGTTGCGTCCCGCCGTGAACAGAAAGCCCACCACCACGGCAATCGCCATCCCGAAAATCATCTCGTGCATATGCCAGGCCAGATCGACCTTGGCTAGCACCGGCAGCCAGCCGTAATAGCGCGCCAGCCAAAGCGGCACCGCCAGCGCCGCCAGCAGGGCCGAGGCCAGATAGAAAGGACGGAAACCCAGATTCCAGACCGGGTGTCCAAACAGCCCGCCGCTGCGTGGGACGGGTTCGGGTTCTTCTACTTGCATGAGACTCATAAGGCACTCCAGACGAGCATCGGCATTGCGCCGCGACAGTCAAGATTGTGGGCGGCGTCCCGGCGCTTGTGAAGCGGCGCCGGACAAAAGGATGATACAAATTAAGGAAATCAAATATACCGGCTGTAGAAGCCCGCCAGCCCTCGACGCGCGCGCCGTGCTGACTTACGCTTGCATCCATGCGCTGAAGGCATGCGAGTCCCATCCTTCCAGCCCCACTTATCCGATCAACAGGAGCAGCAAGAATGCAAACCACTGTACTGAACATCGTCGGCATGAGCGACGCCGAAAAAGCCCAAGCCGTCGCCGCCACCCTGCAAGCGATGGCAGGCGTCTCCGCCATCAACATCACCACCGCGCGCGGCCAAGCTGAAATCAAATACGACGGCGCCGTCGTCTCGCCGCAAATCCTGGCCGACCAGCTGAGCCGCGCCGGCTACCCAGCCCAACCCGAAGGCGCCTCCAGCGGCTCTTGCTGCGGCGGTTGCTGCGGCGGCTAAGCGCCCGCAAACAGTTCCATTTGTCGTATCTTTCGGCGGCCGCGTGCCGCCGTTTTTTCGTCCCTAGTGCTCAGTCCGTGTCCACCTTGGTGCCAGGCACCAAGGTGGACACGGACTCGGCTGTAGGCGGCGTTAGCGGTCGGCTTGCAGGCGGTGTTCGACGGCGTAGACGGCCGCCTGCACGCGGCTGCTCAGGTTGAGCTTTTTCAGCACGTTCTGCACGTGGATCTTGACCGTGCTTTCCGCCAGGTCGAGCGTGCGCGCGATGGACTTGTTGCTCTCGCCCTGGGCCAGGCAGGCGATGATCTGCTTCTCGCGCGGGGTCAGCTTGTCCAGCTCCGAGGCGGCCGGCGCGCCGCCCTGCAACTGCGCCACCAGCTTGCCCGTCATCGCCTCGGCCACCACGGTTTCGCCGGCGGCTGCGCGGCGGATGGCGCGGATCAGGTAATCGGTGTCGATATTTTTCAGCAGATAGCCGCTGGCGCCGGCCTTCAGCGCCACCGACAGGTCTTGCGCGTCTTCCGACACGGTCAGCATCACCACCGCGCTATCCGGGCAGTCCTGCAGGATCAGCTGCAGCGTCTCCACGCCCGACATGCCCGGCATGTTCAGATCCAGCAGGATCACGTCCGGCTGCAGTTGCTGCGCGCGTTTAATGCCTTCCACACCGTCGGCCGCCTCGCCCACCACCTGGAACTCGGCGTTCCGCGTGAGCAGGGACTTGATGCCGCTGCGGAACAAGGTATGGTCGTCCACCAGCAAAACGCTAATGGGTTTGTCCGCCTGCTCCATATACTGTCTCCTGTTATAAATTAAGCCGCGCGGCGCTGGGCGCGCGCTAAAGTCAATTGCACCGTGGTGCCCAAGCCCACACTGGAACGCACATCCAGCTCGGCGCCGATGCGCGCCGCGCGTTCGCGCATGATGTGGATGCCCACGTGTTCCTCGCTCTTCGCCGACAAGGTCGCGGCGTCGAAGCCGCGCCCATTATCGTGGATCGAGAGCGAAAAGTCCTGATGGTCCTGCAGGCCGATTTCCACCTTGGTCGCCATCGCGTGCTTGCGCACGTTCGACAAGGCTTCCTGGACGATGAACAGCAGCTGCAATTGCTGCTCGCGCGGGAAAGGCGCGCCCTCGCCGTCCGAAATCAGATCGACCTCGATGCCGGTCTGGCGGCGGAATTTGTCGATGGTCGTCTCCAGGGAGCCGGTCAGGCTGCCCTCGGCCAGCTTGCTGCGGAAGTTGTGCAGCAGCTCGCGCACATCCTCGTAGCTCTCCTGCACCCCGGCGCGCAGCTGGGGCACGATTTCAGCCACATCGCCGATTTCTCCCTGCTTGAGCGACTGCTCCAGCATCTGCACCTGCAGGTTCAGGAAGTTCAGGCCTTGGGCGATGCTGTCGTGCAGGCCCTGGGCCACCAGGTTGCGTTCCTCCGAAATCGCCATTTCGCGCTCGCGCGTCGCCAGGCGCATATTCTCGATGGCGATGCCAAGCTGCTGGCCCAGCGTCTCCAGCAGCTCCTTCTCGTGCGGGTTGAATACCTTGGGCTGGCGGAAGTGCAGGTTGAAGAAGCCCACATGCTGGCCATGGGCGAAGATGTGAAAGACCGAAACCGTGACAAAGCCCTCGCGGTAGCACTGCTTCTCGTGCGCCTGGTCGATGCGGCGCATATCGTGGACCACGGCGATGCGCTTTTCCACCGCCTCGCCGCACAGGCAATCGCCCACCTTCAGGCAATGCTCCGATTCCACCAGTTCGTCCGAAACGCCGTGATGCACCAGCATATGCACATTGCCGCGCTGAGCGTCGATGATGCGCACCGAGCCGCCATCGGCCTTGAAATATTCGCTGATGCGGTGCAGGAAGCCTTCGCATAACTCCTCCGCCGGCTGCGGACGTTGCAAGAAGGCCGAGCAATCGTAAAGCAATGCCAACTCGCGGTTCTGCTCTTCCAGCGCCTGGGTCTTGACCTTGACCAGCGCCTCCAGATTGCCGTACAGGTCTTGCAGGCGGTCGCCCATCTGGTTGAAGCCTTGCGCCAGCTGGCCGAATTCATCGTCGCTGTCCACGTCCAGGCGCACCTCAAACTGCGCCTCGCGCATGCGGCTCATGCCCTCGTAAAGGCGCGTGACCGGCTCGATAATCAGGCTGAAAAGCAGGAAGATGATGCTGATCGTCGTCACCAGCGCGAGGCCCAGCAAGGCAAGCTGCGAGCCGCGCAACCAGAAGGTACGCAGCTCGCTATCCTGCTCGATCAATTTGACCAGCGTATTCACCTGGGCCACGAATTGGTCGGCCTCTTTCTGGAAGGTGCGGATCGCATCCGGATCGGCCACCTCCTGCGCCAGGATAGCGCGCGACATAGGGCGCAAGCCGTCCTGCCAATGGCGGGTAATGGTCGAGAAGCTGTTGCGGATTTTCGTGTTCGGCGGCAGGAACAGCGGACGCTGAGGATCGCCCTGGCGCAGCAAGGCCAGCGTGCCGTCGATGCGGCCGATCTGCTGCGTTGCCGCATTGCGCACCAGGCCCAATTCATCGCCGGTTTCCAGGCGGCCCAGCAAGGCGCTGAGCCGATAACTGTTCATGCGCAGGCTGCCCGTATCATTGATCGCCGCCGCGCTCCCCTCCAGCTGCCAGGACAAAAACAGCGTCGACCCGATAACAGTCAGCGCCGCCGCCAAAAACAGCAGCAAAGCCCCTACCAATTTCGTCGACAACTTTTGCCAAGCAGGCAACACCGGACTATTCACCATCCCAAACTCTCCTCTACAGCCCAGTATACACGCCCTAGCTTTGAGCTAAATCAACAAATGTCCCACCCTGGTGTCAGGCACCAGGGTGGGACATTCTTTGATTTTTCTCAAAAAATGTCCGGTTCCGGTGCCTGACACCAGGGTGGACATTCTTTGAGGCAGATCAAGCCTTCGCTGTGGCGCTAGCCGCCGGTCTGGGACATGAAGCGGATGATCTTGCCGGGCTGGCGGGTGAAGTCGTGTTGCTGTGGCTTCAGTTCGATGGCCTGGCGGATCGCGTGCTCCAGATCGGCGTCGCTGGCGCCTCCTCGCAGCAGGGGGCGCAGTTCAAATTTTTCTTCCTGTCCAAGACAGAGGTAGAGCGTGCCGTCGACCGACATGCGGATGCGGTTGCAGCTGGCGCAGAAGTGCTGCGACATCGGGGTGATGAAGCCGACGCTCGCGCGCCCATCCCCGGTCGCCAGATAACGCGCGGGACCGCCGCCCAATTCCACCGCCTGCGGCACCAGACCAAACTGCTTGCGCAGCCTTTCCTGCACCGGTTCCAGTCCCATGTACGCCGCATTGCGTCCGGTTTCGCCCATCGGCATGGCTTCGATCAGGCGCAGCACGAATTCGTTCTCGATGCAGAAGGCGACCAGATCGTCGATTTCGGCGTCGTTCACGCCGCGCATGGCCACCATATTGATCTTGATGGGGGCGAAGCCGGCGGCCTTGGCCACTTTCAGGCCTTCCAGCACATCGGGCAGGCAGTCGCGCCCCGTGATTTTGGCCACGCAGTCGCGGTCCAGCGAATCGAGGCTGACGTTCAGCCGCGCGACGCCGGCGGCGCGCAAATCGGCCGCATGCCGCGCCAGTTGGGTACCGTTGGTGGACAGCGATAAATCGCGCAGTCCGGGCAGCGCCGCCAGCCGCGCCGCCAGTTCCGGCAGACGGCGCCGCATCAGCGGTTCGCCGCCCGTCAGCCGCACGCGCGAGGTGCCAAGGCGGGCGAAGATGCCGATCACCCTTTCCATTTCGTCAAAGGTGAGCCAGTCGGGCGGGTCTTCAAACCCCTTGAATCCCGTGGGCATGCAATAGGTACAACGCAAATCGCAGCGGTCGGTCACGGACACGCGCAGATAGTCGATGGACCGTCCAAACCGGTCGCTTAACATCTCGGGTTCCTCATATCTCACAGGAGAATTGTATCGGTCCATCCCGCTCTTGCCATCGCCCAGGATGAACTAGGCCGGCTAATCCAAAAGAACTAGCCGGCCTCTAAATCGCATTTCGCTACCCTGCCCTTTGCTACTGGACTAGCGGGCTGGCGACGCCTTCCAGCGTGATGCCTTCGATCTGCGCCTTGCCCACCAAAATCTGCAGGTACTGGTGCAGGGCGCGCTGCCAGGACTGACGCGACAGCTCGTCGGCGATCTGGGCGCGGACGGTTTCATACGGCAGCAGATAGCCGTCGATGCGGCGCATCACCTGGACGATGTGCAGGCCGAAGCGGGTTTCCAGCAGCCGTCCATGCAGCTCGCCGGGGGCGAGGCGGAACAGCAGGCTGTCGAATTCCGGCACGGTCTGGCCGCGTCCCAGCTGTCCCAGGCTGCCGCCGATGGCGCCGGACGGGCAGTTGGAATATTGGGTCGCCAGTTCGGCAAAGCGCTCCGGACGCTCCTTGAGTTCCTCCAGGATGGCGCCGGCGGTGTCGCGCAGCAGTTCCAGCGGCGCGTTCGGCGCCACCTGGAACATGATGTGGCGCGCTTCCACCAGCTCGCCGCGCATGAAGCGCTGACGTTGCGCTTCGTAGTAGCGCAGGCAGGCTTCCTCGTCGGCTTCCGGCACTTTCACTTCCTGGTCGAACAGGGCTTCGATGCGGTCGTCCTCATCTTCGCCCGGCAGGCCGAGGCGCTGCGCCTCCTGCAGCAGCACGCTGCGCAGCACCAGCTCATGCACGCTGCTTTTCAGCGGGTTGGCGGCGCCCTGGTGGTGCGGCAGCTCGGCCTCAATCTCTCGATCGCTGATATCGATTCCGTTGACAGCAATTCCCATCTTTGACTCCTTAGCGCGGACGCACCAGTTGATATGCGCGGCGCAGATACACCACGGCGCCGAAACCGCTCCACACATGCACCAGACGGGTGAAGGGGAAGATCACGAACAGCGACATGCCCATGAACAGGTGCAGCTTGAACAGCACCGGCGCGTCGGCCACGAAGCTGGCGGCGTCACCGCGGAAGGTCAGCACGTGCTGGGCCCAGCTCATGAGCTGCACCATCATGTGGCCGTCCAGGTGCGAGGCCGAGACGAAGATGGTGGACAGGCCAAGCAGCAGCGTGGCAAAGATCCACAGCAGCACGATCTTGTCTTTCACGGTCGTGACGGCGCGCAGGCGGTCGTTGCCCAGGCGACGGCTCAGGAGCAGCAGGATGCCGATCAGGCACATGCTGCCCATCACGCCGCCGGCGGCCATGGCGAAGACTTGCTTGGCGCCGTGCGGCACGCCCAGCGCATCCCATACCCACACAGGGGTCAGCAGGCCGGCCGCATGACCGAAGAACAGGCCGATGATCCCGATGTGGAACAGGGTGCTGCCCATGCGCAGGCTGCCGCGGTGCAGCACCTGGCTCGACTCGGACTTCCAGCTGTATTGCTCGCGGTCGAAGCGGATCAGGCTTCCCAGCAGGAAGATCGCCAGCGCGATATAGGGATAAATCCCGAAAATGAATTGGTGTAGATAGTCCATTTGTATCTCCTCTATTGCTATGCGGCCCGGGAGGCGCCATGCGTCCCCCTTGGATAGAAATTGACCGGCTGGACGCCGCCCGCCGCCTTGCGCAGCAGCGGCTCGACGCCATCCACGCCGGGGCCGAAGGTTTCCAGCGCCTCGTCCATATCGTTGACCGGCGGTTCGCTCAGCTCTTCGGCCGCGACCGGGCTGCATTGCTCCAGCAGCGCGAAAATGCCGGCATACGGACTGTCGTTGGCGCGCAGCTTGCGGCCGATATGGGCCAGCACATGCACCGCGTCCGACAGCAGGCGGCCGGCTTCGGCCTCGTCCTGCTGCGACAGGAACTCCAGGAACAGCGGCACATAGTCCGGCAAGTCATTGCCCTGCATTTCCAGGCCATGCTTGCGGTACTCGGCCATCAGGTCGACCATGGCCTGGCCGCGATCGCGCGACTCGCCGTGGATATGCTCGAACAGGTGCAGCGAGTGCGAAGGTGTGCGGTCGAAGGTGCCCACATAATTCTGCTGCACTTCGATCAGGCCATGGCCGCGCAGGTAGGCGAACAGCGGCGCCAACGCCTCCGCCCAGCCGTCCTGCTCCGCCGCCATGTCTTCCAGCAGCGGCAGATGCTCGATCAGCTCCGGCTCCGGATAGAGCAGCAGGGCCGACAAGACCTTGAACTGTTTCATGACACCTCCTGCGCTTTCTTGCGGGACTTCGGCATCGACATGAAGATGGTCGAACCGTGTTTCTTCTTGCCGAACAGGGTGGTATCGCTGACGCCGTCCGAGCAGCCGTTGCCGAAGCTGAAACCGCAGGAGCCTTTTTCGTTGAAGCTGTCCTCCACCATCTCCTTATGGCTGCTCGGGATGACGAAGCGGTCTTCGTAATTGGCGATGGCCATGATGTGGTACATGTCTTCCACCGTGGCCGCGCTCAGGCCGACCTGTTCCAGCACCGCCAGATCCGGCTTGCCTTCCACGCTCTTGCTGCGCATATAGGCGCGCATTGCCAGCATGCGGTCCAGGGCGCGGATCACCGGCGGCTGGTCGCCCGCCGTCAGCAAGTTGGCCAGGTACTGCACCGGAATGCGCAGGGACTTGGTGTCCGGCAGGATGCCGTTCATGCCCATCTTGCCCGATTCAGCGGCCGACTGGATCGGCGACAGCGGCGGGATGTACCAGACCATCGGCAGGGTGCGGTATTCCGGATGCAGCGGGAAAGCGACCTTCCATTCCATCGCCATTTTGTAGACCGGCGATTTCTTGGCCGCTTCCAGCCACTGCTCGGGAATGCCCTGGCGGCGCGCCTCGGCGATCACTTCCGGATCGTTCGGATCGAGGAAGAGGTCGAGCTGCGACTGGTACAGATCGCGTTCGTCGGCCACCGAGGCCGCCGCTTCGATCTTGTCGGCGTCGTACAACATCACGCCCAGATAGCGGATACGGCCCACGCAGGTTTCTGAACACACGGTCGGCTGGCCCGCTTCGATGCGCGGGAAGCAGAAGGTGCACTTCTCGGCCTTGCCCGAGGACCAGTTGTAATAGATCTTTTTGTAGGGGCAGCCGGAGATGCACATGCGCCAGCCGCGGCATTTGTCCTGGTCGATCAGCACGATGCCGTCGTCTTCGCGCTTGTACACGGAGCCGGAGGGGCAGGACGCCACGCAGGTCGGGTTCAGGCAGTGCTCGCACAGGCGCGGCAGGTACATCATGAAGGTGTTCTCGAAGGTGCTGTACATCTCCTTCTGCATATTGTCGAACAGCTTGTCCTTGCTGCGGTTGGCGAATTCGCCACCCAGGTCGTCTTCCCAGTTCGGACCCCATTCGATCTTTTCCATCTTCTTGCCGGTCAGGACCGAGATCGGACGCGCGGTCGGCGGCGTCTGCGACAGCGGCGCGTTCTGCAGGCGCTCGTAGTCATAGGTGAACGGCTCGTAATACTCGTCGATGGCCGGCAGATTCGGGTTGGCGAAGATATTGGCCAGAATCTTCAGACGGCCGCCTTGGCGCGGCTCGATCTTGCCGTCGCTATTGCGTTTCCAGCCGCCCTGCCATTTGTCCTGGTTCTCCCAATGTTTCGGATAGCCGATGCCCGGCTTGGTTTCCACGTTGTTGAACCATGCGTACTCCACGCCGTCACGGCTGGTCCACACGTTCTTGCAGGTGACTGAGCAGGTATGGCAGCCGATGCATTTGTCCAGGTTCAGGACCATGCCGATTTGTGCTCGAATTTTCATGCTTTGCTCCCATTCTTGGACTCGTCGAGCGGACCTTCCATCCAGTCGACCTTATTCATTTTGCGCACCAGGACGAATTCATCGCGGTTGGCGCCGACCGTGCCGTAGTAGTTGAAGCCATAAGCCAGCTGGGCGTAGCCGCCGATCATATGGGTCGGTTTCGGCATGGCGCGCGTCACCGAGTTGTGGATGCCGCCGCGCTTGCCGGTGGTTTCTGCGCCCGGCACGTTGACGATTTTTTCCTGGGCGTGGTACATGATGGTCAAGCCTTCAGGCACGCGCTGGCTGACGATGGCACGCGCCGTCAGGGTGCCGTTCACGTTGAACACCTCGATCCAGTCGTTGTCGATGATGCCGGCCTTCTGCGCGTCGATCTCCGACAGCCACACGTGGGGACCGCCGCGCGACAGCGTCAGCATGCGCAGGTTGTCCGAGTAGGTGGAGTGGATACCCCACTTCTGGTGCGGCGTGATGAAGTTCAGCGCGATCTCCTGGTTGCCGTTCGGACGGGCGCCCAGCAGGGCTTCCGTGGTCTTGGTATCGACAGCCGGTTTGTACACGCACAGGCCTTCGCCGAAATCACGCATCCAGCGGTGATCCTGGTAGAACTGCTGGCGGCCCGTCAGCGTGCGCCATGGGATCAGTTCATGCACGTTGGTGTAGCAGGCGTTGTAGCTGACTTCTTCCGACTCCAGGCCCGACCAGGTCGGCGAGGAGATGATCTTGCGCGGCTGCGCCTGGATGTCGCGGAAGCGGATCGAATCGTGTTCGCGCGGGATCGCCAGGTGGGTGTGATCGCGGCCGGTCGCTTCGGACAGCGCAGCCCAGGCTTTCACGGCCACGTGGCCATTGGTTTCCGGCGCCAGCGAGAGCACCATCTCGGCCGCGTCGATCGCGGTGTCGAGGCGCGGCTGGCCCTTCGATACGCCCTCTTCCTGCACCGTGCGGTTGATGCCGCGCAGGATCTCGACTTCGTGGCCGGTTTTCCAGCTGATGCCCTTGCCGCCATTGCCGATGCTTTCCAGCAGCGGGCCGACGGAGGTGAATTTCTTGTACACGTCCTTGTAATTGCGCTCGATGACCTTCATGGTCGGCATGGTTTTGCCGGGGATCGGGTCGCATTCGCCCTTGCGCCAATCTTTCGGATCGAAAGGCTGGGCCAGTTCGTCCGGCGAATCGTGCATCAGCGGGGACAGCACGATGTCCTTCTGCGTGCCCAGGTACTCGCCGCCGATCTCGGAGAACTTCTTGGCGATGCCCTTGTAGATTTCCCAGTCGGTCTTGGCCTGCCACAGCGGCTGCACCGCTTCCGACAGCGGGTGGATGAAGGGGTGCATGTCCGAGGTGTTCAGATCGTCCTTCTCGTACCAGGTGGCGGTCGGCAGCACGATATCGCCGTACAGGCAGGTGGTGGACATGCGGAAGTCCAGCACCACCAGCAGATCAAGCTTGCCCTCGCCGGCCGGACGCACGGTGACATCGCGCGGTTTCAGGCAATCGTCCTCGTCGCTCATCACGCCGTTCTGGGTGCCGAGCAGGTATTTCAGGAAGTATTCGTGACCCTTGCCGGAGCTGCCCAGGATGTTCGAGCGCCAGACGAACATATTGCGCGGGAAGTTGTCCGGATGGTCGGGATCGTCGCAGCTGAATTTGAGCTTGCCGGACTTCAGGTTCTCCACCACGTAGGCGGCGGGGTCCTTGCCCTCGGCTTCGGCGGCACGCACCACTTCCAGCGGATTGGTTTGCAGCTGCGGCGCGGACGGCAGCCAGCCCAGACGTTCGGCCTTGGCGTTGTAATCCAGGATGGTCATATCGCCCAGATTGCCCTCGGCGGTCGGCGACTGGATTTCCGACATGTCCAGCTTCTCGTGGCGCCACTGGCCGGTGTGGTTGTAGAAGAAGGAGGTGCCGTTCATCTGGCGCATTGGACGGTTCCAGTCCAGCGCGAAGGCCAGCGGGGTCCAGCCGGTCTGCGGACGCAGCTTCTCCTGGCCCACATAGTGCGACCAGCCGCCGCCCGATTGGCCCACGCAGCCGCACATCATCAGCATATTGATGATGCCGCGGTAAGCCATGTCCATGTGATACCAGTGGTTCAGGCCAGCGCCCACGATGACCATGCTCTTGCCATGGGTCTTGTCGGCATTCTCGGCGAACTGGCGCGCCACGGTGATGACGTCGGCCGCTTTCACGCCGGTGTGTTTTTCCTGCCATGCCGGGGTGTAAGGAATGTCATCGGCATAGCTGGTGGCGACGTTGCCGCCGCCCAGGCCACGGTCCACGCCGTAGTTGGCCATCGACAGGTCGAACACAGTGGCGACCAGCACGCTGCTGCCGTCGGCCATGGTCAGACGTTTGACCGGCACATTGCGCTGCAGGACGTCACTGGCGTCGCGGCCGCCGAAATAGGCGAAACCGACCGACGCGATTTCATCGGCGCAGTCGATCAGGGACAGGCGCGGGTCGATGGCCTGGCCGCTGCGGCCAGTCTTCTGCTCCAGGTTCCACTTGCCTTTTTCTCCCCAGCGGAAGCCGATGGTGCCGGCCGGCGCCACGATCTCGCCGGTGGCGCTGTCGATAACCAGGGTTTTCCAGTCCGGATTGTTTTCCTCGTCCAGATTGTTTGCCAGGTGGGAGGCGCGCAGGAAGTATTCAGGCGCCAGGATGCCGTTCTGTTCGACCAGGCGCACCAGCATCGGGAAGTCGGTGTATTGCTTGGCGTAGTCGCGGAAGTAGGCGGACTGGCCTTCGCTGTGGAATTCCTTCAGGATGACGTGGCCCATGGCCATGGCCAGCGCGGCGTCGGTGCCCTGCTTCGGCGCCATCCAGATATCGCTGAACTTGGCCATCTCGCCGAAGTCGGAAGATACGGCTACCGTTTTCGTGCCCTTGTAGCGCACTTCGGTGTAGAAGTGGGCGTCCGGGGTACGGGTCATCGGCACGTTGGAGCCCCAGACCATCAGGAAGGTGGAGTTGTACCAGTCGGCCGATTCCGGCACGTCGGTCTGCTCGCCCCACACTTGCGGGCTGGCTGGCGGCAGGTCGCAGTACCAGTCGTAGAAGCTCAGCGCCACGCCGCCGATCAGGCTCAGATAGCGCGTGCCGGAAGCGTAGCTGACCATGGACATGGCGGGAATCGGCGAGAAGCCGACGACGCGGTCAGGGCCGTATTTCTTGATCGTCAGCACATTGGCGGCGGCGATCATCTCCGTGGCTTCATCCCAGTTGGCGCGCACGAAGCCGCCCAGGCCTCGGATGGACTTATAGGCTTTGGAGCGTTCCGGGTCCTGGCTCACGTATTCCCAGGCCGCGATCGGGTCCATGGTCTTGCGCGCCTCGCGCCACATATCCATCAGGCGGCCGCGGATCATCGGGTATTTCACGCGCTGGGCGGAATACACATACCAGGAATAGCTGGCACCGCGCGGGCAACCCCGCGGCTCGTGGTTCGGCAGGTCGGGACGGGTGCGGGGATAGTCGGTCTGCTGGGTTTCCCAGGTAATCAGGCCGTTCTTCACATAGACTTTCCAGCTGCAGGAGCCGGTACAGTTCACACCATGGGTGGAACGGACGATCTTGTCATGCTGCCAGCGCTGGCGATATGCGTTTTCCCACGTGCGATCCTCCTCCACCACCACGCCATGGCCGTTGGAGAAGCTCTCCTTCGGCTTGGCGAAAAAATTCAAACGGTCCAGAAAGTGACTCATGCTACCTCCCTAAATACGGTCCACCATCAATAGGGCCAGTCTACTTAGGAGGTCAAGCTGTGGGAATCCGCAAGAAGTTGATGCAATGGCTCGAGAAGTACTAGGGCGACTAGCTATTTGTGACTAGCTCGATGGCGGCCTTGCGGCGCGGCCGCCAGCCTTTTTCACTTGACATTTTGATACGCAACGCCGGCCGGCAACGTGAAACGCACCGCCACGCCGCCCTCGATGCGCAGGGTGATGCTGATCTCGCCGCCGATGCGGGCGATGCGTTCGCGCATGCCGATAATGCCCCAGTGGCCGGCCAGGCCGGCTTGCGCCACCTCGGGCGCGATGCCGATGCCGTCGTCGCGCACCTGGCACTCCACCGCGTCCATTGTGAAGCGCAGCTGCACGGCGATGCGGCTGGCGCGCGCATGCTGGACGCTGTTCAGGACAGCCTCGCGCAGGACATAGAACATCTCTTCCGCCGCCTCGCAGCGCAAGGGGCGCGGCTCACCCGCCGTCGACAGATGCAGCAGGTTGGCCGCCTCCGGCGCCACCTTGACGACAGCGTCATATAGCTCGGTCAGCAAGGTGCTGCTTTGCGGTTCGCGGCGCAGCGCCACCACCTCGTCGCGCGTATTCTCGACCAGCCATTCGGCGTCGCTCAAGGCCCGGTCCAGCAGCTTTTGCGTTTCCGGCTCATCCTTCAACCGCACTTGCACCAGCTGGAAGCGCAGCAGCAGCGCTTGCACGCCTTGCAGCAGATTGTCGTGCAGCGAGCGCGCGATGCGTTCGCGTTCGTTGAGTGTGGCGTCCAGGCGCGCTGCGACCTGCTCGCCGGCGCGGCGGTGCAACAGCGCGACCCGCCAGCGGTACAGCCAGACCAACGCGCCCAACACGGCCAGGACCGCCAACGCGCGGAACCAGGCGGTTTGCCATATGGAGGGCTTGATCTCGAAACGCAGCTCGGCCCCTGTCATATTCCATATCCCGTCCTCGTTGGCGGCGATGACGCGGAAGCGGTACTGGCCGGGAATCAAGTTGGTGTAATGGGCGCTGCGCTCGCGCTCGACCTCGCGCCAGTCGGCGTCCACGCCATCCAGCCGGTAGCGCAGGCGCACCCGTTCCGGAATGGACAAGGCGGTTGCCGTGAAGGCGATATCGACAGCGGTGGTACGCTCTGGCAGCTGTATGCCGTTCGCCGGCTCATAGACGCTCTGGCCCGCACGCAGTTGCTCGACAATGACGCTGGGCGGACGCTGATTGCGGCTGATCGCAGCCGGATCGATCCAGCCCACCTGGGAGAAAGTGGCGTAGTAAATACGTCCGCCATTTGCCACCGTCAGCGACGGCAGTGGACGGATCGCTGCCGCCAGCCCATGCAATCCATCTTCGAAGTTAAACAAGTCCCATTCGACAGGCTGGCGGGGATCGCGCCAGAAGCGTTCCAGCTCTGCGGCCGTCACGCGGAACAAGCCATCGTCGCCATGCAGCCAGAGATTGCCCATCGCGTCGCTCACCATGCCGGTGTTGCGGCGGAAGCTCTCCTTGCGCTTGGGCTGCAAAGCATGCGCCCTGTCGCCATCGATCCAGGCCACGCCGAAGTCGCCACCGGCCAGCAGCCTGCCCCGGTATTCGAACAGGCTCAATATATTGCCGATCTTAAGACCGGCATCTGGAGTCAGCAACTTGAAGCCGGTGGCCGTCAATTCACCGAGGCGGTTGCCGGTGAGGCCCAGCCATACCCGGCCGCTGGAGGTGGTCAGCATGCCGATGGGCGTAGGATCGGCGATGCCTACCAGGCCGCCATCCCGCGTCCAATGGCCTTCCTTGAAGCGCCATAGTCCACTGCGGATGATGGATACCAGCAGTTGGCCATCGCTGCCGGCGCTCATGCTCTGGATGTCGCGCCGGCCAGCCAGCTCTGGCGGCAGCTCCCAACGGCGCACTTCCTTGCCATGGTATTCCCAGAGCCAGGGCTTGCTGGCGACCCAGACATGGTCTTCGGCCTGGCGATAGAGGACGGCAGGTTTGTTTGGCGCCATCGGCTGCATGAGGCCATCGGTCCCCATCTTCGCAAGCGGCGCACTCTCTCCGCCCAGCCATAATTCATCGCCCAGCCCACGCTGCGCCAGCCAGTAGTAGCCGTCACTGGCTGTATCGACCAGATGGATGCGGTGGCGCCGGTAGCGCTCCACCCCATCCATTGTCGTGACCCATAGATTGGCTTCCCGGTCCAGAAAAGCGCCCAGGGGAATGCCATCCGACCGGCTGTCGTTGGCAAAAATCTCCACCGCCTGCAGCACGCCGTCCGGCCGGTAAGCCATGCGCGCAAAACCATTGTCGCGCGCGGCCCATAGGCTGCCATGCGGTCCATTGAACAGAAAATACTTGTAGCGCGCGGGTTCATCGACCCGGATCGGCCGGGGAGCCCGGAATGCGGACAGCTCCATGAAGCCGGTGCCGGGCAGCAGCGCAATCACACGTCCGCCCACGGAAGTCGTTTTCACCGGATTCAGATCGATGACATGGCGAAAATCGTCTGAACCGAGCGGCATGGTGTAGTAGCCGTGGTTGATGTTGGCCCATAAAGTGCCGTCGCTGTCGAATTTGATATGCGAGGCCAAGCCCGGCAAAGACTTGTCCTGGCCGAACGGTCCCAGCGCCCCTTGCGCAGACGTACCAGGCCCGAATTGGTCGCCGCATGCAGGACGCCCTGCCTGTCGATAGCAAGGCTCAGCGTCGAACCGGCCGGATAATCCTTACCGGCCACATAATGCGTGGCACCCGAACGGGTGAAAACGCTCAAGCCGCCGAACTGGTAGGCCAGGGCCAAACCGCCAGGCATGACTTTCATGGCCGAGATATTGACCGAAGGGATGCGCTGCCCATAAATGGATGTCGCGCGCCGGAAGCGAATGCCGTCGAAACTGTAAATCCCATTTGGCGAGGCAAACCACAGCATGCCATCGTCCGTCTGGGCCAGGGTTGTCACCTGCTGCGGCGCGCCGTCCGCCAGCGTCCAGCGCCGCCGCTCGTAGGATTCCTTATCGGCCGTGGGCGCCGCATGGGCGGCAAGGGATAGCCAGCAAAGTAGTAAAGCCAGGAACACGGACGGCAAAGCATCTCCATTTCATCGTGAAAGCGAAGGTGCGGAGTATACCGTTTTGCCCGGCAGCGACGGCTTCAGTCGCGGATGCCCAGCAGGGCCAGGCTGTAGGGCATGGTCTGGATGCCGTTGCGGCTGGCGTAATCCAGCGCGCGCTGCTTATCCGCGAAGGCCAGCAAGGGCTGGCGCGGCTGGCGGCCGATGTATTGGGCCTGCGCGGCGGGAATCCAATGTTCGCCGGACGCCCCGCTGTCGCGCACGAACATGGTGCTGATATGGCCGCGCTGTTCCTGGGCCGATGCGAGGGCGAACATTTCGGCCAGGTCGCAATGGAAGCTGGGAGCCGCGCCCCGGTAGTGGATCTGGCCCTGCGCGGCGCAGCGCATACCGGACGGCGCGGAGACGGCCGCCGCCTGGCTATCGCCGGCATGCGTCTGCCAGAAGGCCAGCAGCAGAACCGCGCCGATGGCGGCCAGCTGCATGGCGTAGGTACGCAGCGTGGTTTTCATGGGCGGCCGCCAAGTCAGCCGGTGCAGGTGCAGGCGGCGCCGGCGCCGCAGCCGCCCGCCTGGCCGGCGCTGCCGGCGCCCTGCTGCGCGGCGGCCGGTCCGCCATGTTCCGGACTGCGGGCCGGCGGACCAAGCTTGCGCTCGATCGGGCAGACCAGCGGCAGGAAGCATTCCTGGCGCGCGGAATAGGCCATCAAGGCGCCGCTTTGCATGTCGAAGTACCAGCCGTGCAGTTTCAGCGATCCCTGTTCGACGCGGCGCTTGACCCAGGGATAGGTCAGCAGGTTTTCCAGCGATTGCAGGATGCTGGCCTGTTCGCAGGCGGTGTGCTGGTGTTCCAGGCTGCGATGCGCCAACTCGTGCTTGACGCGGCGCGCCACCGGTTCGGCGATGCGCATCCACTGGCCGACAAAATCGGTTTCCGCCGCCGGCGCACCTGGCGACATCAGAGCGCGGATGCCGCCGCAGCGGGCGTGGCCCAGCACGATCACGCGCGCCACCTGCAGATTGCAGACGGCGAATTCGATGGCCGAGCTGACGCCGGGCGGCGCTGTCGGCGTGCAGGGCGGCACCAGATTGGCGATATTGCGCACCACGAACATATCGCCCGGGTCGCTGCCGGTCAACAGCATGGGGTCGACGCGCGAATCGCAGCAGCCGATCAGCAGCGTGGTAGGGTGTTGGCCGTCACGCAGGGTGTCGTAAATGGTTTGCGGCTCGCTGAAATACTGTTCCTGGAAACGGCTGAAGCCGCGCACGAATTTTTCGATATCTTCCATCACTACTCCATTTCTGCCGCCGGCGCGGCGCCCCGGGTGGCGGATTTGCGTGACAGCAGCGCGCTGGCGTCGCCAAACGCCTGGATCGTGGCGCCGGCTTGTGCCATGGCCGCCGCGCGCTTGCTGCGACCAAGCGGCTGGCCGGCCTGGCGCGGGGCCGGAGCCACCGTGCCGCCGGTGTTCAGACGGAAGACCGCCACCACGCCACGCAGACGGTCCGCCCGCTCTTGCAGCGCTTGTGCGGCGGCGGCCACTTCTTCCACGCGCGCGGTGTTTTCGCGCGTGCCCTGGTCCATGCCGCTGATGGCGTTGTTGACCTGTTCGATGCCGGCGGTCTGGTCGCGGCTGGCGTCGCTGATGCCGCGCATGATGTCCGTCACCTGCTCCACGCTGCTCAGGATGTCGGACATGGTGCCGCCGGCCTGGTCGGCCAGTTGCGCGCCGGCGATGGCTTGCTGGCGCGATTCGGTGATCAGTTCGCGGATCTGGCCGGCCGCCTTGGCCGACTGCTGCGCCAACTGCTGCACTTCGCTCGCCACCACGGCAAAGCCCCTGCCCTGCTCTCCGGCGCGCGCCGCTTCCACGGCGGCGTTGAGCGCCAGCAAATTGGTCTGGAAGGCGATGTTGTCGATCACGCCGATGATGTCGGCAATGCGGGCGGCGGACTGGTTGATCGACCCCATGGTCTGCACCACCTGCTCAACCACGGCGCCGCCCTTCTGCGCCACCGCCGATGCTGACTGCGCCAGCTGGTCGGCCCGCTGCGCGCTGCTGCCGTTCTGGCGCACGGTCACGGTGAGCTGGGCCATCGAGGCGGCGGTCTGCTCCAGCGCGGCGGCCTGTTGCTCGGTGCGCAGGGCCAGATCGGCGTTTTCCTGGGCGATGCCGCGCGCGGCGCTGGCGATGGCGTCGGTGCCGTCGCGCACGTCGCCAACGATGCGGGCCAGGCTGCCGTTCATATCCTTCAGCGAGGAAATCAGCTGGCCGGTTTCGTCGCGCGCATGCACTTCAATATGCTGGGTCAGGTCGCCCTCGGCCACGGCGCGCGCCACGCGCACCGCCTTGTCGAGCGGACGCACGATGGCGCGCTGCAGCAAGATGCCGATCACGCCCGACAGCAGCAGGCCAAAGGCAATGGCGACCAGGCAGCTGGCGCGCACGCGCTGGTAAATAGTCTGGGTGTTTTCGAATTCCCTCTTCGCCTCGCTCAGTTGCAACTGCATCAGGGCGTCCACATGCTTGCGCACGGGGGCGAAGTAGTCGCGAATAGGGCCGTGTACCAAGCTGCGGGCCAAGGCGTGATCCTGGGCGCGCAAGGCGGCGATGGCCGGCTTCAGGCCTTGCGCCACGAACAGGCCGCGGGCGGCGACGAATTCGCGCGCCAGCTTGCCCTCCTCCTCGGTCAGACCGCTGGCCATATAGGCCGTGGTCAGGTCGCCGATCTCACGCATGCGTTGTTCGACCTCGCGCATCTCGCTTTCGACCTGCGCAGGCTCGGCATCCACCGATTCGGCGATGGAGAGCTGATTGCTCAGCACCAGCCGCACGATCTGGTCCAGCTTGGCCATCGGCAGCATGCGGTCTTCGTAGTTGGCGCGCAGCGCGTTATTGGCCGCCGCCAGGCTGACCAGGCCGACGATGCCGCCCGCCACCAGCAGCACGGAGAGAAAGGTAATGACGAACGCAAGCCGCATCCGTATCGTCAGATGCTTCAGATTATTCAGCATGCCTACCTCAGCCCGCGCAGAGACGCAGTTTGTCCGGGTCGAGGATGGTGACGCGCCGTCCTTTGAAGGAAATCAGCTGCTGGCCGCTCAGCTCCGACATGATGCGCGAGAAGTGCTCGGGCGTCAGGTTCAAGCGCGAGGCCAGCACGGCCTTGGCGACCGGCAGCGTGATCTCGGTGCTGCCCGGCTGCTCTTTCAGCAGGTAGGCGCTGACACGCTGGGTGCCGGAGCGCAGGGAATACGATTCCAAGTCGCACATCAGGGCGTGCATGCGCTGGCTCAGGCCCGCCAACATCTTGCAGGCGAAGCCGGGATCGTTCTGGATCTCGCGGAAGATGGTGGGCTTGGCCACGTGCAGCAGCAGCGAATCGGCCATGGCTTGCGCCGACACGATGTAGGGACTTCCCATGAACATCAGCGCTTCGCCGAAGCTGTGGCCGGGGCCGACCAGTTCGATCACTTTCTCGGCGCCGTTGACCGACACGAAGGACAGCTTAACCTGGCCATACACCACGGCGTGGAAGCCGACGCAGGGATCGCCACGCTGGAAGATGGTTTCGCCGCGCGCCACATGGCATTCGGTGGTTCCCAGCGCGATGCGGTCCAGCTCTTCGGGGCGCATCGAGTTAAACAGGGGTACGCGGGCTAAGAATGCCTGTACCTTGATCTTGGTCTTATCCATAGCAAATCCTTAAATCGTTGTCGAGTAACGCAACGGCGCCGGGCCTTCCATCCGCACGGCCGACAGATACTGGTCGAACACCATGCAGATATTCCGGATCAGCAGGCGTCCCCGCATCTTCACCTTCATGCTGCGTTCACTCACGCTAAGCAGGCCTTGCTCCTCCAATTGGCGCAGCTGTTCCAGCTCGGAGGCGAAGCACTGTTCGAAGGACAGGCCTTCGGGCAGCGCCACGGTGTCGAAATCGAGTTCAAAGTCGCACATCAGGCGGCCGATGATGTCGCGCCGCAGCAGGTCTTCCTGGTTCAGCGAGATGCCGCGCGCGATCGGCAGTTCGCCGCGATCGAGACGGTTGTAGTAGGCCGCCAGGGTTTTCTCGTTCTGGCTGTAGCAGCCGCCCACGGCGCTGATGGACGACACGCCCAGCGCCACCATATCGGCGTTGGCATGGGTCGAATAGCCCTGGAAATTGCGGTGCAGGCGGCCTTCGCGCTGGGCCAGCGCCAGGTCGTCTTCCGGCTTGGCGAAATGGTCCATGCCGATGTAGACGTAGCCGGCCTCGTTCAGCTTCTTGATGCACAGGCCGAGCATTTCCAACTTGGCTTCCGGCGAAGGCAGTTGCGAGCTCTCGATCAGGCGCTGCGACTTGAACAGATGCGGCAGGTGGGCATAGTTGTAGACGGCGATGCGGTCGGGATTGGCGTCGATCACCTTGTCCAGCGTGGCGCTCATGGTCTGCACCGTCTGCAGCGGCAGGCCGTAGATCAGGTCGACGCTGATGGAGCGGAAGCCGGCCGAACGGGCGGCGCGCATCACATGCAGGATCTGGCGTTCCGACTGCACGCGGTTGACGGCGCGCTGCACATTCGGATCGAAGTCCTGGATGCCAAGGCTGATGCGGTTGAAGCCTTGGCGGCGCAGTGTGTGGATGCGCAGCGCCGAGACGGTGCGCGGATCGACTTCGATCGAGTACTCGCCCTTCTCGTCCGGCGCGAAGCGAAAGCGCGCGCGCAGGCCGGCCAGCAGGTTCGACATCTGCTCGTCGTCGAGGAAGGTGGGCGTGCCGCCGCCGAAGTGCAGCTGCTCGACGCGGTTGCGGCCTGCGAACAGGGCCGCCTGCAGCTCGGTTTCCTTTTCCAGGTACTGCAGGTACTGCACCGACTTCGTGCGATCCTGGGTGATGATCTTGTTACAGCCGCAGTAGTAGCACAGCGAGGCGCAGAACGGTATATGCACGTACAGCGACAGGCCGTGCTCCATGCCGCCCCGGCTGCGCGCCACGGCGGCGCGGTAGTCGGCCGGGCCGAAGCCCGGGATGAAGCGGTCCGCCGTGGGATACGAGGTGTAGCGTGGACCATTCTTGCTCATGCGCCGCACCAGGGCGGCGTCGAATTCTACCTGAGGCACCAGCGGAATGACGCCGCGCCTACTGGGGGAAGGATCGTTCAGCATGGCATTGCCGCACCTTTCCGCGCATAGCACCACCAGGTGATGGCTATGCAGCTTGCATAGAAGGCGATGAAGCCCCACAACGCCGCTTCGGCACTGCCGGTCAGCGCAATCGAAGTACCGTAGCTCTTCGGAATGAAGAAGGCGCCATAGGCCGCCACGGCGGAGGTAAAGCCCAATACCGCCGCGCCTTCCTTGTTCGCTTCCACCACTGCCTGCTCCTGCTCGGCCTTGCTCTTGCCGGCGGCGGCGCGTTGGCGCTCGGTCAGGAAGATCACGGGAATCATGCGGAAGGTCGAAGCGTTGCCGACGCCGGTGCCGGCAAACAGCAGCATGAACATCCAGAAGAAACCGGTGAAGCTGCCCGCCACGCCGGCATCGGCGTTGGGCAGGAAGGCGATCACGCCCATTACGGCGCCAATCATGCCGGCGAAGGTCCAGACGGTGACGCGGGCGCCGCCAAGCTTGTCGGAGATGACGCCGCCCACCACGCGCGCCAGGGCGCCGACCAGGGGGCCGAGGAAGGCAAACTGCAGCGGGTTCACATCGGGGAACTGGGTCTTGATCAGCAGCGGGAAGGCAGCCGAGTAGCCGATGAAGGAACCGAAAGTGCCGGTATAGAGCCAGCACATCAGCCAGTTATGCTTGCGCTTGAAGATCACGGCCTGCTCGGCGAAGGAAGCCTTGGCCGACGCCAGGTCGTTCATGCCGAACCAGGCCAGCACGGCGCTGGTCAGGATGAAAGGCACCCAGATAAAGCCGGCGTTCTGCAGCCAGATTGGCTTGCTCTCGCCCGCTTTCACCAGCATTTGCGGTTCGCCGCCCAGGGCGCCGAAGACGCCGGCGGTAATCACCAGCGGCACCACGAACTGCACCACCGACACGCCCAGATTGCCCAGGCCTGCGTTCATGCCGAGCGCATAGCCTTTCTGCGCTTTCGGGTAGAAGAAGCTGATATTCGCCATCGAGGAGGCGAAGTTGCCGCCGCCCAGGCCGCACAGCAGGGCCAGAATCAGCATGGTCGGATAGCCGGTGCTCACGTCCTGCACCGCGAAGCCGATGCCGGCCGCTGGAATCAGCAGCGAGGCGGTGGAAATCGTGGTCCATTTGCGGCCGCCGAAAATCGGCACCATGAAGGAGTAGAAGATGCGCAGCGTCGCGCCGGACAGGCCAGGCAGCGCCGTCAGCCAGAACAGCTGGTTGGTGCTGTACTTGAAGCCGATGTTCGGCAGATTAACCACCACCACGCTCCATACCATCCAGACCGCGAAAGCCAGGGCAAGCGCAGGGATCGACAGCCAGAGGTTGCGATTCGCGGTACTGCGGCCCTTGTTTTGCCAGAAGCCGGTCAGTTCCGGCTCCCATGTGGTGATCACATATTTGCTCATGATTTAGTCTCCAGGATTTAAGCAGCGGCCGGCAGCGCAACAGGAGCGGATGCAGCCGGTTTGAACGAGTAGTGCATCCACACCAGGGACACGCAGACGGTGCCGTACAACAGCATGAAGGCGCTGGAACGCACGCCGGTCAGGTCGACCAGGGCGCCGAACATGATCGGCAGCACGAAGCCCCCCAGGCCGCCGGCCAGACCCACCACGCCCGAGACAGCGCCGATATTGCCGCTGAAGTCGTCCGCGATGAATTTGAAGACGGATGCCTTGCCGATGGCCATGGCGGTGCCGACGATGAACAGCAGGCCGGTGAACACCAGCGGCGATACCGAGATATCCATGGTCATGTCGCCGTTGACGGTTTTGATGACCATGCTGGTTGGCGGATAGGACAGCAGGAAGAAGCACACCCAGCACACCCACATCACCCACCAGGTCACTTTGTGGGCGCCGTAGCGGTCGGAGATCCAGCCGCCCAGGGCGCGCAGCACGCCGCCCGGCAGCGAGAAGCAGGCCGCCAGCAGGGCCGCCAGTTGCAGATTGAAGCCGTATTCGCTGACGTAGTATTTGGTCATCCACAGCGCCAGCGCGACATAGCCGCCGAACACTACGGAGTAGTACTGGCAATAACGCCATACACGCGGGTCTTTCAGCATTTTCAGCTGGGCGCCCAGCGAGGCGTCGCCGCCTTTGACCTGGTGCGAAGGATCGGTATAGCTGAACTGCCAGAAGATCAGGGCCGTCAGCGCCATCGCCACCGCGTACACGGTCGGCAGCATCTGCCAGCCGTAGGCGCCGATGATGGCGGGCGCGACGAACTTGGTCAGGGCCGAGCCGGAGTTGCCGGCGCCGAAAATGCCCATGGCCAGGCCTTTGCGCTTGGGCGGGAACCAGCGCGCCACATACGGCGTGCCGACCGAGAAGGAACCGCCCGCCAGGCCGACGAACAGGCCAAGCACCAGGAAGTGCCAGAACTCGGTGGCGATGCTGATCATCCAGATCGGCACCACGGTCGCCAGCATCAGCAGGAAGAACACGATGCGGCCGCCGTGCTTGTCGCACCAGATGCCCAGCGGGACGCGCACCAGCGAGCCGCTCAGGACGGGAATGGCGGCCAGCAGGCCGAATTGGGTTTCGTTCAGATTGAGCTGCTTCTTGATGGGGATGCCCAGGACGGCGAACATCATCCAGATTGCGAAGCAGATGGTGAAGGCAAACGTGCTGGCCACCAGCACGGATACCGCTCTGTTGTCTTTTTCTTTGCTCACGTCGTTTCTCCCTGCACTATCGGATGACGACAGAGTAATTTTTCGCAAGCTTATGCGCCATTCGTCTAAGGGAGGTTTTTCCAATTCATGCTGCTTAGGGTGCTAGTACTAAATGACTAGGCAGCCCTAATCAGATCGGCCAGCGTCACTCTGTCAAGCACCGACAGGTAAGCCCCGGTGGCCGCCGACAGCACGCCTTTCAGGCCGCACCAGGGCGCGTTGGCGCAGGCGTTGGCGCTGCTGCCGAAACAGGCGGCCATCTCGAAATCGCTCTCGGTGGTGCGCACCACCTGGCCGATATTGATGCCATGCGGTTCGCCGCGCAGGCGGATGCCGCCATTGCGCCCCCTCACGGTTTCCACCATGCCGCAGCGGCCCAACTGGTGCACCACCTTGGTCAGATGGTTTTTCGATATGCCGTGCAGCACGGCGATGTCCTGGATCGTCACCAGGCGGCCACGGTGGACGCCCAGGTAAATCAAGGTACGCATGGCGTAGTCGGTGTATGCGGTCAGTCTCATGGCCTTATTCCATATAGCTTGCTTGCTCGGTATGGATTATTCCGAAGCCTGGAGCATTTGTTGATGACCTATCTTAAGAAAAACATAGATTCTTTATACTTCTTTTCTGAAGATGCCTAAACTGCTCGCATACCACCTTCCCTTCAACCATAACAATGAGGAAACCATGCCATGCACGCTACGCGCAAACTCTGGACTTGGTTAGCAGTTATCTGCGCCCTGTCTTTCGCCGTCCTGGTCTGGGTCGGCAAGGAGATTTACCTTGCTGCTCCACCAATACCTAAGCAAGTCATCAGCCTGAAAGGGGACGTTCTGTTCTCCGAGGGCCAAGTGCAGCGTGGCCAGGAAGCCTGGCTCGCCGCCGGCGGCCAGCAGCTCGGCTCCGTGTGGGGACACGGCAGCTATGTTGCTCCCGACTGGTCGGCCGACTGGCTGCACCGCGAAGCCGTCGCCCTGCGCGATATCTGGGCCCGCAAACAACACGGCGCGCCCTACGAGCAGTTGAGCGTGGAGCAGAAAGCCGGCCTGGATGCGCGCCTGAAGACCGAGATGCGCCAGAACGGCTATGACGCCGCCACCGGCGCCATCTCGCTGTCCGAGGAACGCGCCCAGGCGGTGCAGGAAGTGGCTCGCCACTACATCGGCCTGTTCGGCAACGATGAAGACCTGAACCTGCTGCGCATCCAGTACGCGATGAACGCCAACTCGCTGACCGACCCTGACGACCTGAAAGCCCTGCCGGCCTTCATCTTCTGGTCCTCGTGGTCGGCTGCCGCCAATCGCCCTGACGGCAGCGGCATCAGCTACACCAGCAACTGGCCGCACGAACCGCTGGTGGACAACCGTCCTACCGCGGGCACCGGCATCTGGTCCATCGCCTCCGTGATCCTGATGATCGCCGCCATCGCTGGCATGATCTTCGTCCACGCCAAAGCCGGCGAAGAAGCCGATCCTGAAGCGCCGAAGGCCGATCCCTTCTTCAACCTGAAAGCCACGCCGTCGATGCTGGCCACGAAAAAATACTTCTTCGTGGTGATCGCACTGATCCTGGCCCAGGTTGGCATGGGCGTCGTCACCGCCCACTATGCGGTGGAAGGCCAAAGCTTCTTCGGCTTCCCTCTGGCTGAAATCCTGCCCTTCACCGTCAGCCGCACCATCCACACCCAGTTCGCCGTGCTGTGGATCGCCACCGCGTGGCTGGCTACCGGCCTGTATATCGCACCAGCCATCTCCGGCCATGAGCCGAAGTTCCAGAAGCTGGGCGTGAACCTGCTGTTCTACGCGCTGCTGTTCATCGTGGCCGGCTCCACCATCACCGGCTGGCTCGGCACCCTGGGCCACAAAGGCAACGAGTTCGCCTTCTGGATCGGCAACCAAGGCCTGGAATTCACCAGCATGGGCCGCGTATGGCAGATCCTGCTCTTCGTCGGCCTGCTGTTCTGGGCTACCCTGCTGGGCCGCGCCCTGTGGCCTGCTCTGACCAAGCCTTCCGAAGGCCGCGGTCTGATCGTCATGGTCTTCCTGGCTGCAGTCTGCATCGGCGGCTTCTACGCCACCTCGCTGACCTGGGGCCGTCATACCCACTACGCGATCATCGAGTACTGGCGCTGGTGGCTGGTCCACCTGTGGGTTGAAGGCTTCTTCGAAGTGTTCGCCACCGCCGTTATCGCACTGCTGTTCACCCGTCTGGGCCTGATCCGCGCCGCGACCGCCAACAGCGCCATCGTGCTGGAAACCATCGTGTTCCTGACCGGCGGCATCCTGGGCACCCTGCACCACCTGTATTTCACCGGCACGCCAACCTATGTGATCGCCCTGGGCGGCATGTTCTCGGCACTGGAAGTGGTACCGCTGTCGATGCTCGGCATCGAGGCATGGAACAACTACCGCCGGTCCAAATCGGCGCCGTGGGTGCAGAGCTATCGCTGGGCCATCCTGTGCTTCATCGCAGTGGGCTTCTGGAATCTGGTCGGCGCCGGCCTGCTGGGCTTCGCCATCAACACCCCGATCGCCCTGTACTACGTGCAAGGCCTGAACCTGACGGCAGCCCACGGCCACGCCGCCCTGTTCGGCGTGTACGGCATGCTCGGTATCGGCCTGATGCTGTTCTGCCTGCGTGGCCTGACCGACCGCCTGGCATGGTCCGACCGCCTGCTGGCGCCAACCTTCTGGCTGCTCAACATCGGCCTGGCCATGATGGTGTTCATGTCCGTCCTGCCGGCCGGCATCTACCAGGCCGCGGCCAGCATCACCGAAGGCATGTGGTTCGCCCGCTCGCCTGAAGTGATCCACTCGGTCGTGATGGAAACGCTGGTGTGGCTGCGCGTACCGGGCGACATCGTGTTCACCTGCGGCACCGGCTTCCTGACCCTGTTCGCGCTGCGCCTGATCGGCAAGCGCAAAGAAGCCGCCAGCGGCGCCGCCGTCGGCAGCAAGGTCTAATCTGATTTAAGCCAAGGGGAATCCATGTTCACGCATGGGTTCCCATTTTTTTTCATCGAGGAGTTTTTCATGCACGATTGTTCCCAGCCCACCGCCGCCGGCATTTACGCGTTCGACGCGCGCGGCATCGCCAAGCGTTTCCGCCACGCCGCCATCTTCGGCGCGCTCGACGCGCTCAATCCGGGCGAGGTAATGCGCTTCTGCAACGACCACGATCCGATCCCGCTGCTGCACCAGATCGACCAGCACTTCGGCCAGCATGTGCGCATCTCTTACGTCTCGCGCAATCCGGGCGAAATCATCATCGACTTCCTGATCGCTTCCTGAGCCATCTTTAAGCCTCTTCTAAGCGCTTCTTAAGCGCGTCAGCGTCGCATCCTCGCGGGCTTAATGGTAAGCTGCGGGGATGGACTACTACACCCTCAAACACATCCACATGGGCTGCGCTGCCTTAAGCGGCAGCCTTTTTCTTTTGCGCGGCAGCTGGATGCTGCTCGACTCGCCCAAACTGCAGCAGCGCTGGGTCAAGGTGATGCCGCACATCGTCGACAGCCTGCTTTTGCTGAGCGCATTGGCGATGGTTTTTCTCAGCGCGCAGTACCCTTTCGTGCAAGGCTGGCTCACCGCAAAAGTACTAGCTCTGTTGGTCTATATCGGCCTCGGAACGGTGGCTTTAAAACGCGGCAAAACCAAGTCCGCCCGAGTGGCGGCGCTGGTTGGCGCCCTAGTCACTTTTGCCTATATCGCCGCAGTTGCCGTCAAGAAGACACCATTTCCCTTCCTTTGAATCCCCAAGAATCCGTAACTTAGATCATGGCTGGGCTTCTCACCCGCTCGTAGGATGGTAACGACATCAGGTGCTTTTGGATGTCGACATAACCAAACTAGAAGGTGAGAAGAAAATGAAGAAGAAATACGGTATCGCTCCTGCAATGTTCGCATGCCTGGCTGGCGCCTTCGCGATGGCGCCCTTCGCTGTCCAGGCAGCGCCTGAGCTGCCAATCGTTCAACATGAACTGGTAGCGCCACCTAAGGTCCCACCACGCATCACCCGCAAAACCCCAGCCCGCGTCGTGGTGCACATGACCGTGGAAGAGTTCGAAAAAGAAATCGCTCCCGGCACCAAGTACACCTTCTGGACTTTCGGCGGCACCGTTCCGGGCAAGATGATCCGCGTGCGCGAAGGCGACACGGTGGAACTGCACCTGAAGAACCTGGCCGAAAACAAACTGCCGCACAATATCGACCTGCACGCCGTGACCGGCCCAGGCGGCGGCGCCGAGCGCACCCTGATCGCTCCCGGCAATGAAGCCATCTTCACCTTCAAAGCGCTGAACCCAGGCCTGTACGTGTATCACTGCGCCACCGCGCCAGTGGCCATGCACATCGCCAACGGCATGTACGGCATGATCCTGGTCGAGCCGAAAGAAGGCATGGCGCCGGTCGACAAGGAATACTACGTGATGCAAGGCGACTTCTACACCGCCGGCAATTACCGCGCGCCTGGTCTGCAAGCCTTCGACATGCAGAAGTCGATCGACGAGAAGCCAACCTATGTGCTGTTCAACGGCGCCGACGGCGCGCTGACCGGCGAGAATTCGCTGACCGCCAATACCGACGAGAAGATCCGCATGTTCTTCGGCGTGGGCGGTCCGAACATCACGTCGAGCTTCCACATCATCGGCGCCATCTTCGACAAGGTCTATCTGGAAGGCGGCAAAAACTTCCAGGAAAACGTGCAGACCACCATGGTGCCTGCCGGCGGCGCAACCATCGCCGAGTTCAAGACCAAGGTGCCGGGCAACCTGACCCTGGTCGACCACTCGCTGAGCCGCGCTTTCCACAAGGGCGCCATCGGCCTGCTGAAAGTGACCGGTCCTGAGCGTCCTGAAGTCTTCGGCCCAAGCGTGAAACGTCCACTGACCGACAGCACCGTGAACAAGACCGAGCCGGCGGCCAAGCCAGTACCGCAAGCGGCCAAGCCAGCCGCAGCGGCTCCCGCGTCGGCCGCCGCCAAACCGCAGCAGCACGCGCGCGGCAAAGCCGTGTACGAAGCTAACTGCGCCGCCTGCCACCAAGCCGACGGCAAGGGCGTGGACGGCGTGTTCCCGCCGCTGGCGAATTCGGACTTCGTGCAACAGCGTCCGGACGAACTGGCCGCCATCATCAGCCAGGGCCGCAGCGGTGAGCTGGTCGTCAACGGCAAGCGCTATAACGGCGTGATGCCGCCGCAAGACCTGAACGATGAAGATGTAGCTTCGGTCATCAACTACATCAGCGCCGGCATGAACCGCGGCAAAGAAGTGGCAACGGCCGAACAGGTACGCACCCAACGTAAAGCCAAGGTGCAATAATGGCCACCCCGCGCGGTTCCCTTCTGCGCGGGCTGGGCAGCGCCGCCGTGCTGCTGGTGCAGTTGCTTGCACCAGCCGGCGCGGTGGCCGCGGCGGCGGACGATGGCGCCCTGAGCGCCACGCCCGCCGCCAGCTACCGCAAAGTGCCTGGCGGTTCGCTGCGCAGCGTGCTGCCGGCCGATGGCGTGGATGCCCCGGCTACCGTCGCCCCCTTCCTGCTGCGGACCAATCCCGTCAGCGTGGAAGAATTCAAGAACTTCCTGGCCAGCCATCCCGAATGGCAGCGCAGCCAGATCCCCCGCCTGTTCGCCGCCCCCGCCTACCTCGCCGCCTGGCAGGGCGATATGGACAGCGCTCCCCTGCAAGCCAATTCCCCCGTGACCCAGGTCAGCTGGTATGCCGCCCGCGCTTTCTGCGAGGCCGAAGGCGCCCGCCTGCCGCGCTGGTACGAATGGGAATTCGCCGCCGCCGCCAGCGCCACCCGCGCCGACGCGCGCGAGGACGATGAATGGCTGCTGAAGATCCTGAGCTGGTACGAACGGCCGGGCAATGTGCGTCCCGGTCCGGTGGGACTGGACGAGGCCAATCTGTATGGCATCCACAATCTGCATGGCCTGATCTGGGAATGGGTGGACGATTTCAGCGGCCTGTTCGTCAACGCCGACAGCCGCGCCAAGGGCGAGCAAAAAACCATGGAGTTCTGCGGCGGCGCCGCCGTCTCGCTGGCCGACCGCCGCAACTACGCCATCCTGATGCGCCTGGCCCTGCTGGCCGCGATGGAAAGCAATCAGCACGGCGCCAATCTGGGCTTCCGCTGCGTGCGCGACGTGCAGCCCGAAACGGCCGCCGCGCAATAAGCTAACAAGGAGTACATATCATGCAAAGACGCGATTTCCTGCACGCCGCCAGCGCCGCCCTGGCTTTGGGCGGCGGTCTTGGCCTGCCCTCGCTGGCCGGCGCTTTCTCCCTGCCCGGCTTTGCCAATTCGCTGCCGGGCGATTCCCTGTACCGACTGGACGCCCAACTGACCGACCAGGATGGCAAGCGTTTCCGCCTGGCCGACCTGGCCGGCCGCCATATGCTGGCCACCATGTTCTACGGCGACTGCAACACGGCCTGCCCCATCATCATCGAAAACCTGCGCCAGACCATTACGGCCTTGAAAGCGCCATCCGGCAAACTGGGCGTGCTGATGGTCAGCCTCGACTCCATGCGCGACGCGCCGCCCACCCTGGCCAAGCTGACCAGCACCCACAAGCTGGACACCGCCATCTACCGCCTGGCCGTGGCCAAGGACGAGATGACCACGCGCGCCGTGGCGGCCGCGCTGAACGTGAAATTCCGCGTGCTGGGCGGCGGCGACATCAATCATAGCAGCCGCATCTCCCTGCTCGATCCGCAAGGCGTGGTGGTCGCTTTCAGCTCGGTGCTGGACGTCTCGCCCGACCCCGAACTGCTGCGCGCGACGCGCAAGGCGCTGAAATTGACCTGAATCAAGGATTTTCAACACCGCAACAGTTTACCTTTGACCACGCCATATTTAGCCACTAATCTCTACGCATGCACTAAATCTAGTGTTTTACGGAGAGATTATGGCTACCGACGTGGTACAGATTACGAGCAATATCATCAAGCGCGACGGCCGCAGCGAAGCCTTCGACGCCGCCAAGATCACGGCCGCCCTGCGCAGTGCCGGCCAGGCCAGCGGCGAGTTCAATGCCGACGAAGCGGAAATCCTGTGCCAGCAGGTGCTGCTGCGCTGCGCCGCCCTGACGCCTTCGCGCATGAGCGTGGAGCAGGTGCAGGACATCGTCGAAGGCGTGCTGTATGATGCCGGCCACCGCAAAACCCTGCGCGCCTACGTCGTCTACCGTGAGCAGCACAGCAAGCTGCGCCAGGACCGCAAGTCGCTGGTGGACGTGGAATCCTCAATCAACGAATACCTTAACCAGCAGGACTGGCGCGTCAACGCCAACGCCAACCAGGGCTACTCGCTCGGTGGCCTGATCCTGAACGTGTCGGGCAAAGTCATCGCCAACTATTGGCTGAACCACGTCTATCCGCCGGAAGTGGGCCAGGCCCACCGCGAAGCCGACATCCACATCCACGACCTCGATATGCTGGCCGGCTATTGCGCCGGCTGGTCGCTGCGCACCCTGCTCAACGAAGGCCTGAACGGCGTGCCGGGCAAGGTCGAAGCCGGCCCCGCCAAGCATATGTCGAGCGCCGTCGGCCAGATCGTCAACTTCCTCGGCACCCTGCAGAACGAGTGGGCCGGCGCGCAAGCCTTCAGCTCCTTCGACACCTATATGGCGCCCTACATCCGCAAGGATAAGCTGGACTACACCGCCGTGCGCCAGTACATGCAGGAGCTGATCTACAACCTGAACGTACCGTCGCGCTGGGGCACCCAGACCCCGTTCACCAACCTGACCTTCGATTGGGTCTGCCCGGAAGACCTGCGCGAACAGATCCCCGTCATCGCCGGCCAGGAAATGCCGTTCAGCTATGGCGATCTGCAGGTCGAGATGGACATGATCAACCGCGCCTACATCGAAGTGATGATGGCCGGCGACGCCAAGGGCCGCGCCTTCACCTTCCCGATCCCGACCTATAACATCACGCCGGACTTCGACTGGACCAGCCCGAACGCCGAGCTGCTGTTCGAGATGACGGCGCGCTACGGCCTGCCCTACTTCCAGAACTTCATCAATTCGGAACTGAAGCCGAATATGATCCGCTCCATGTGCTGCCGCCTGCAACTGGACCTGCGCGAACTGCTCAAACGCGGCAACGGTCTGTTTGGCTCGGCCGAGCAAACCGGCTCCCTCGGCGTGGTCACGGTCAACTGCGCCCGCCTCGGTTATCTGCATAAAGGCGACGAAGCCGGCCTGCTGGCCGCCCTCGACCGCCTGCTGGAACTGGGCAAGGTCAGTCTCGAAATCAAGCGCAAGGTGATCCAGCGCCATATGGACAATGGCCTCTTCCCTTATACCAAGCGCTATCTGGGCACGCTGCGCAACCACTTCTCGACGCTGGGCGTGAACGGCATCAACGAGATGATCCGCAACTTCAGCGGCGACCAGGACGACATCACCACGGCCGAAGGCCGCGCCCTGGCCATCCGCCTGCTCGACCACGTGCGCGCCCGCATGCTGGAGTACCAGGACGAAACCGGCCATATGTACAACCTGGAAGCCACGCCGGCCGAAGGCACGACCTACCGCTTTGCCCGCGAAGACCGCAAGCGCTTCCCGGACATCCTGCAGGCCGGCACGGTGGACATGCCCTACTACACCAACTCCTCGCAGCTGCCGGTCGGCTTCACCGACGATCCGTTCGAGGCACTGGAACAGCAGGACGAGCTGCAGCGCAAATACACCGGCGGCACCGTGCTGCACCTGTATATGACCGAGGCGCTATCCACCTCCCAGGCTTGCAGCTCGCTGGTGCGCCGTTCGCTGGAACGATTCGGCCTGCCCTATATCACGGTGACGCCGACCTTCTCGATCTGCCCGAAACATGGCTACTTGAGCGGCAAGCACCAATACTGTCCGAAATGCGATGCAGAACTGCTCGCCCGCAAGCAGCGTGAAGCTGCCTAACCTTGAAACCACTGAAGGAGAAATCATGACCGATCTGAGCCAGGCCACCCATCTTGCCAACGCCGCCGTCACCCTGAGCGACGCCGAGCGCCAGCCCTGCGAAATCTGGACCCGCGTGATGGGCTACCATCGTCCGGTCTCTTCGTTCAACACGGGCAAGAAGGGTGAGTTCCATGAACGCAAATACTTCCGTGAATCCCGTGCAGCCGCCTGCCACAGCTGAACGCTCGGCCAACGCGCTAAAGGTGGGCGGCGTCACGCCGTTCACCGCGACCGACTTCCCAGGCAAGCTGGCGATGGCGGTCTTTGTGCACGGCTGCCCCTGGCGCTGCGGCTATTGCCACAATCCCGAGCTGCAGCGCCGTCCCGAGCAATCGGCGATCGCCTGGCAGGAAGTCTTGGAACTGCTGGAGCGGCGCAAAGGCTTGCTGGACGGTGTGGTGTTCAGCGGCGGCGAGCCGACCATCGATCCGGCGCTGGAAGCGGCAATCGCCGAAGTCAAAGGCCTCGGTTACGCGGTCGGCCTGCACACGGCCTGCATCTATCCGCAACGGCTGGCGCAGATCCTGCCGATGCTCGATTGGGTGGGTTTCGACATCAAGGCCAATGAGCGCCTGTATCCCGGCATCACGGGCGTTCCGGGCAGCGGCTCGGCGGCCTGGGACTGCGCGCGCCGCATCATCGCCAGCGGCGTCGATTACGAATGCCGCACCACCGTCCATCCCCAACTGCTGCTGCCCGAGCAGATCTACGAACTGGCTTTCGACCTGGCCAGCATGGGCGTGCGCAATTTCGTGCTGCAGGAGTTTCGCCAGGAAGGCTGCGGCGACGCGGCCCTGAACGCCAGCGCCCTCCCAGGCTACCCCGGCACCGACCTGCTGCGCCGCATCGCGCCGCTGTTCGAGCGCTTCCAGTGGCGGGGTGCCGCGTAGAAGGAATCATGCAATAGTTCCGCGATGCCTATTCTGGCTTCGCGGCTATTGCAACCACACCGTCGTCGTAACCAACGCAGTAGCACTGACCAACCCTTGGGTTGGTATTCCAGTTGGATGAGTCGTGGATAACCAAGACATCGGGTTCAACTTCCTGGACAACCCGGCTTGCGTCCGCATACAGAATTTCGCCAGTGTAGAGATGATTGTCGCTCAACAGATTGGCAATGCGTGTTTGAGAATATGAGCGCAAGGCAGTGAGCAATTCATGTCGTAACGTACCGTCCTCATTACGTGCGGCGCGATGCGATCGGATGCCGTTGCAAACCCTACGCTTATCGTCTTCACCGGGGTAGTCGACGCCAAGGTCAGCTCTGCCTTCGATGATATCGAGGTCGAGCAAACCTGCCTCCAAACCAGCATCGATCCATCGGAAATCGTTCTCCGCGCTGCGTACATACTTGGAAATCGCAGTGTCGTTCACATCGAGGAAGTAGGCGCGAATACCTCCGAACTCCAGCATCACCAACGGAAAAGCTGCCGGCAATGACGAATTCCGTGTGCGGGCCACACTTCGCGGCCGCTTCTAAGGCAAGCTGGATCTGCTCACGTCGCATCCGCTAATGTTTGGAACTTACGCACGGATGCAACGAAAGGGGAATTCTGGCGTAATGCAGCCGCACGGGGCGAGCGCTCTTCAAGAATCTGAGCTGCCTGCAGGGGATGCAGTAGCAACTCTTTCCATGCGTCGATATAGTCCTGACTACACAAATTCCCTCGCTCCCATAACGCGACCTGCTCATATGCAAGAGCTAGAACCACGTCCGCACCAGTTGCGACGCCACCGCGCAGCGCGAGAGCTACCGGACGATGTTTTTCGAGGCGACGCTCGTTCACATCGGCGACCGATACTACGGCTTGCGCTGGATTATGGTGGTGATTTTCCATCAGATAGCTTTACGATTCAAGGACTTGGCATGGATTCCACGTCCTCATCGTAGCACAATTTCGCTCAAAAAATGAGCAGCGCAAGACACCTTTGAGTTTGAATGGACGGCCATCAGCCGCTACTTCCGATCACTTTCCTGGACAGTTAAACCACAGCAGCGCTGAACGACTCGGGCCGCCGCGCAAGCAGATGGGACAGCCGTTGAAGACCCGCCTGCAAGCGTCCGCGGTTCCTGATGCTACCCAAAGAAATCCGGATGGCATTCACGGAAGCGCCGCCGGTAGCGAATGTCTCCGCCGGCGTGACTGCGATGCCTTCGCTGTCGGCTGCGCGCGCCAGCTGCGAGGAGTTCCAATACGCCGGTAATTCGAGCCATACATGCAGGCCGTCTCCGGCGCCGCTGTAGCGCCCCGCCAGAATATCCCGGGCCATGCGGTGGCGCAGGCGCGCCTCGGTGCGTACGCCTTCCATCAATCCATCAGCCGAGCCGTCGAGTATCCACTGAGTGGCCAGGGCGGCCGTCAGAGGAGCGGCCATCAGCGCAAATGCTCTTAGCGCAGCCAAGAAACGTTCGCGTTCGTGCGGGTCGCGTATCAGCACGAAGGCGACACGCAAGCCGGGCGTCAGACATTTCGACAGGGTTGAGATGTAGTACACCTGTTCCGGGGCAAAGGTGGCTATCGGCGGTGGCGGGGCATCGGCAAGAAGCCAATAGGGATCATCCTCGACGATACGCACATTGCAGCGCCGCGCGATGCTGGCAAGCTCCCTGCGCCGGTGTTCCGGAATGGTGATGGCGGTCGGGTTCTGTAATGTCGGATTGAGGAAGACCAGCCCAGGTTTATGCTGGCGGCACGCCTCCTCCAGCATCTCAGGCACCATCCCGTGCTTGTCCGCTTCCACCGCAATGAGGAGCCGGCCGAATTGGGTCGCCGCCGCACGCAAGCCGGGGTAACTCATTGTCTCGGCCAGGATGACATCGCCAGACTCCGTCAGCGCGAGGATCAATGCGGCGATCGCCGCTTGCGCGCCCGGACAAACAACGAGCTGCCGCGCATCCAGATGCCCGAACATCGGTTCGAGCCATTTAGCTCCAGCCTTGCGGTCGGAATCGCTTCCCCCGGCCAGGTGGTAAGTCATCAGCAATTCATTGTCGGCCCTCATCAGTACTTGAGACAAACCCTGCTTCAACATATCGTCGAAGTCCACGCCCTCCGGCGGTGGCGGGGTATTCATGCTCAGGTCGAGGATCGAGGTCAATTCGACTTTCGGCGCCGCGACATAAGTGCCTCGGGCGCCGCGGCCTTCCAACAAGTTGCGGCGTCTGGCCTCGTCGTAGGCGCGCGTGATCGTCGTCAGGTCGACGTCCAGCTGTGCCGCCAACTGGCGCTGCGGAGGTAGACGGTCGCCCGGTTTCAGCGAGCCATCTGCCACTGCCGCCTGCAAGGCATCCGCAATTTGCAAGAAACGTGGCCCGCCATTCACGGCCAATCGCGGCAACCAAATCGGCACATTTTCATCTTGTATGGTTTTCAACTGGGACAGTTTGTCTCTATGTATGGAAATTGCTTTTAAGTAGTATGCATCAGAACGAGCAGCAATACCATCCTTGCATGACTCAAGCAATACGCTGAAGCTGTGCTACTCACGATAGATACTATCAAGTAAAAACCTGGAAAGACTCAACATTATGGAATGGACCCCGATAGTCTTCGTTACGTTCAAGGCGCTCGTGCTCTGCACGGGGATGTTCTTCGCCATCAAGTGGCATTACGATCAAGGGAAGAAGGGGAAGCAGACGGAGAGGCGCGCGGTGCTGCGCGCAAGCGGCAAGGTGGCCGCAGGCTTCATGGTATCGCTCCTGGGCCTGGGGCTCCTCACCTTCTTCCTTAGCAGGATGTTCGGTTTGGACTTGACCCTTCCCTGATGGCACAGAATAGTCGGCCGATATTCACCTGGCAGTAATGCGTCGAAGCGGCCATAGCTCGAGTAGTACAGCAGAGCGCACCAAAGCAGGCGCGGCGAGCGCCTGCCTCCGACTAGGTGCAACGACCGCCAGCGGCAGCAATGGGGGTGTACTGAATTCTGTGTAAACGGGTTTTCGTTTAACCCTGCGGCACCCGGTCTTCAAACTGGATGGCGAAGCGGTTCAGTGCAGCTTTCCAGTCCCGTATCGGCATCGTCCATTTCTTGCTGATGTTGTTCAGCGCCAGATAAAACAGCTTGCTCACAGCCTCATCGGTCGGAAAGGAACTGCGGGTCTTCGTGACTTTTCGCAGGCTCATATTAATCGATTCAATCGCGTTCGTGGTGTAAATCACCTTACGGATTTCCGGCGGGTAGTCGAAGAACGGGATGACGCGCTCCCAGCTGCGGCGCCATGACTGACTTATTGGTTTATACTGTTTATCCCATTTTCTCTCAAATTCCGCCAGCCGGAGCTCAGCCTCGTCGGCGGTTGCCGCGCTGTAGATTAGCTTCAAATCGGCGGCCACTTCCTTCTGCGCTTTCCAGGGAACGAAGTTCAAGCTGTTGCGTACCATATGCACAATGCACAGTTGAACGGCGGCCTGCGGATAGACCGCCTCGATGGCGTCCGGGAAGCCTTTTAAACCGTCGACGCATGCGATGAAGATATCCTGCACGCCGCGGTTTTTGAGTTCGGTCACGACCTGTAGCCAGAACTTGGCGCCTTCGGTTTGAGAGATCCAGAGGCCCAAGACTTCCTTGTGGCCTTCCATGTTGACGCCGATGGCCAGGTAGAGCGCCTTGGTGCGCACCGCGCCGTTGTCGCGTACCTTGACGTGAATGCAGTCGAGATACAGGATCGGGTACACGGCGTCGAGCGGGCGGGCCTGCCAGAGCTTCACATCCTCGCTGACGGCGTCCGTGACGCTGGAAATGAGGGTCGGTGACACCTCGGCACCGTACATCTCCTCCAGGTGGCTTTGAATCTCCCGCACGCTCAGCCCGCGCGCGTAGAGCGAGATGATTTTGTCGTCAAAGCCGGCCCAGCGAGTTTGGTTCTTGACCACGATTTGCGGCTCGAATGTCCCCTGGCGGTCGCGGGGCACGTCCAGCGGCAGGGCGCCAAAGTCGCCCTTGAGGGTCTTGGTGCTATGGCCGTTGCGGGTGTTGCCGGTGTTGTTGGTCACCTCGCCGCTCTTATCATGGCCCAAGTGATCGGTCATTTCGGTCTCCAAGGCGCGCTCCACCAGCATCTTGGTGAGCTGCTTGAGCAGGCCGTTTTCACCGATCAGGTCCTCCGGCTTCTGATAGTTCGCCAGCAGGCTGTCGGCCAGTTTGAGCAGCTCCGGATCGGGCTTAGCCCGCTTGTTACGCTTTACAACGGTCATTAAATCTCCTTGAGGCGGCAGTGTCCTGCCAAATGACCGTTTACACAACATTATTTACACCCTCGCAGCAATAGGTAGAACTTCTCCTCAGCCGTTCGCATCATTTGGTGTGATAGACCTTGATGATGCGCCCATCCTGTTTTGATATTACAGCAGTGGCAACGCCACCAACCCAGCCGCCTGGCACACTCCCCGTAACAGTCCACAGACCGCCTTTCAATATGGCGTTATATGGCTTTTCCGACGCAATTTGCTTCTCCCCATAAATAGGGTTCCAGACCGCAACCGCAATTGAAATGGCTGTCGCCGCATCAGGCACCATCCCTACCTTCGGTTTAAAGCCAGGAGTATTTTCGGACTCTTTGAGCGCTCTTGACGCTGCCGTATCTGCAGAGGCAAAGGTAGATACCGTCAGAGCCGCAAGCAGCAATAGAATATTTGTCTTTTTCACGTGTATCAGAATTTGGGATTACCTAGGGAAGCACTGATTAATTCATCAGGCGCTGCTCCGCGCGGCAGTCGGACCTGAGACAATAGCGGCATCCCCACTGTTCGCCATCGGCCATG
>NZ_JACHXD010000010.1 GCF_014191875.1 Pseudoduganella violacea | reverse complement strand
CATGGCCGATGGCGAACAGTGGGGATGCCGCTATTGTCTCAGGTCCGACTGCCGCGCGGAGCAGCGCCTGATGAATTAATCAGTGCTTCCCTAGAGAGGGCGGGAAGGCTTGCGGGGCCGACGTTTCGGAGGAATGCCGTTGCCGCCGTTCCCTACCTTCAATTATGGGGCCATAGTCGGGGCCAAATTAGACTGGCAATCGGATCGAGACAAGTAAAAATGGTGCTATTACGCTAGGGTGGTGATCTTGCCGATGAAGGTCTGAAGGTCAAGCATAAAAAGGCTATGCCCGCCGCGCAAGGGATTGAAAACTTTAGCGGCGGCGCCGCCTGTACAAGGCTGGGCTCGGCGGCTAGTATGAAGGAGTCACTTTTGTTGAGTGACCAACTCTGAGCAGGAGGTCATCATGGATCTTTCCATGCCTCGGGGCTGGGCCACCGCCGCACTGGCCTGCCTTGTCACATCCGCATTCGCACAGCAAGCCCCGGTCGCCGACCGGCCTGAACGCACGCAGGAAACCGTGCAGGTGTCGGCTCGGGCCATTGCAGCCTACCGCCTGGCGCCGCAGGAGTTCTACAACTACGAACAGCGCTACCTGCTGGAAAACGGCATGGTGCTTAGCTTCCACGAGAAGCGGCGGCATTACTATGTCCAATATAAGGATGAAACACCGCTGGAAATCTTTCCGCTGGCCGAAGGCGTCTTCATGACCGCCGCCGGCAGCCGCATGGAATTCAAGGAAGAGGGCGACATCATCGCCATCAGCCATCTCGAGCTGCTGCCGTATGCCGGCGGCCCCGCCATCGATCCTGCCCGCGTCTACGTCGCGCGCAGATAAAGCAGCAGATTCGCCTCCCCTGAAGTGCAGGCAGCATGGCGCCGCTTATCGGCGCGCCATGCGCTTCGTCGTGCCGATCCGGCCGTTCGTCGCCTGCACCGTGCGTTGCGCATGGTCGCTTGCTACCTTGAAAGCGTCCCCGCATATTCCAATACAGGGCGGCGACAATCCGGTAAACCACCTTCCCCAGGGAGCAAAAGCCATGAAAGCCTCGACCCTCAGCGCGCTGCTTGCGATCGCGCTCGCCGCCACCGGCGCCGCCTATGCCGCGCCGCAAACTGAACAGAACAGCGATGTGGTGCGCATCAGCGCCCAATCCACCTACCGCCATTCCAGCAGCGAATTCGCCAGCTACGAAAGCGCCTATCAGCTCAGCAATGGCCAGACCATGAAATTCACCCAGTTCGGCAACCACTTCTATGCCACGCTCAAAGGCGAACCGCGCCACAAGATTTTCGGCCAATCACCAGGGGTGTTCTTGACCGAGAGCGGTGCACTCATCGAATTCCGCGAGGACGGCGAAAAGCTGACTATCACCAATTTCGAGCGCATGTCTCCCCTGGCGCAAACGGGCCAGAACATCACGATGTACGCCAGCCGCTGAGTTGAGCGCCAGGCCCGCCATGGAGTGCCGCGACGGGCCTGGCCGCGCGCCGCCTCAATCCAGGCGGATCACCACTTTGCCGAATACCGCGCTGCTCTGATAGCGCTCGAAGGCGCGCTGGAAATCGGCCAGCGCGAAGACCTCGCCCACCACCGGCTTGAGCTGGTGCTGGCCGATGGCGCGCAGCATGTCTTCATACACATCGCGGCTGCCGGTCAGCACGCCGCGGATGCGCGCATTCTTGAACAGCAGCGGCAGCGTGAAATCGGGCGCCGTTCCCATGCCGGCCAGCAGGCCGACAAAGCCGATATAGCCGCCCTGGCGCAGCACCGAGAGGGAAGTCTGCATGCCGCTCAGGCCCGTCACCTCGATCACCATATCGACGCCGCGGCCGTCGGTGGCGGCCAGGATTTCGCCCGCCAGGTCGGTGCTGGTCTTATAGTTGAGCACCACGTCGGCGCCCAGCTCCAGCAGACGCGCGCGGCGCTCTTCCTTGCTGGTCGTAATGATGACGCGCGCGCCGAACAGCTTGGCCAGCTGCAGCGCCGCCAGCGACACGCCGCCGGTCCCTTGCAGCAGCACCGTGCGGCCCGGCGCGGCGCCGCCTTCGGTCAGCGCATTCCAGGCGGTCAGCGCGGCGATCGGCAGGGTCGCCGCTTCCTCATAGCTCAGGTGGGCCGGGAAGGCCACCAGGGCCTGTTCCGGCAGCACCGCGTACTCCTGCAGCATGCCGTCCAGCGGGCCGCCGTTCTGCGCGGCCTGGCGTTCCGGCGTCAGGTCGCCGGAGATGAAATCGCGCGTCATCATGCTGGTCACGCGGTCGCCCACCTTGAAGCGGCTCACGCCGGCGCCGACCGCCACCACCTCGCCGGCGCCGTCGGAAACCGGCACCAGGGGCAGCGCGTCGGCGGGAATGCCGTACATGCCGCTGGCCACCATATGGTCGCGGTAATTGAGCGAGACGGCGCGCACGCGCACCTTCACCTCATGCGGGCCGATGGCCGGTTCGGCGCGTTCGGCCAGCACCAGGCCGTCCTTGGTAAAGCTGCGCAATTCGACTGCTTTCATGTTTTCTCCGAAAGTGAGGGGTGAAGCCGCCAATGTACAATCGGACATTGCACTCGGTAAAGCGGGTAATATGCAATTCACTCTTGCAAGGAACGCTGGAATGAAAACGGAAGACCGCTTTGCCGAAATCTCGGCCTTTGTCGCCACGGTCAGGCATCAGAGCTTTGCGCTGGCGGCGCAGGCCATGACCTTGTCGTCGTCGGCGGTGAGCCGGCGCGTGTCGGCGCTGGAGGCGCGCCTGGGCGTGCGCCTGCTGACGCGCACCACGCGCAGCCTGCGCCTGACCGAGGCGGGCGAGCACTATTACGCCGACTGCCGCCGCCTGCTGGCCGAGATGGACGCGGCCGACCAGTCGCTGCGCGATGCGGCCGGCGCCGTGAGCGGCCGCCTCAAGCTGGCGCTGCCCGTCAGCTACGGCCACCTGCATGTGCTGCCCACGCTGCCCGGCTTCATGCGGCAGTATCCCGAGGTGGAAATCGACGTCTCGCTGTCCGACCGTTATGTGAATATCGTGGAGGAGAATGTGGACCTGGCGGTGCGCATCGGCAAACTGGTCGATTCCAGCCTGGTGGCCAAGCGCCTGCGTCCGGACGTGCGGCGCATCTGTGCCACGCCGGCCTATCTGGCCGAACATGGCACGCCCGCCACCCCGGCCGAACTGGGCCGGCACCGCGTGCTGCAATTCTCGCTGACGCCTTTTGGCGATGTGTGGCAGCTGACGCGGCGCGGCAAGACGGAATCGGTGAAGGTCAAGCCGCGCCTATGGGCCGACAGCGCGCAGATGACGCATGCGGCCGCGCTGGCGGGCCAGGGCATCGCCATCGTGCCGGCCTTTCTGGCGGCGGCCGATATCGCCGAAGGGCGCTTGCAGGTGGTCCTGCCGGAATGGAAGTTCGCGCCGACCGGGATCTGGGCCGTCTATCCCGGCGGGCGCCATTTGCCGCTGAAGGTGAGAAAACTGATCGCCTATCTGGAGCAGCACCTGCCGGTCTGCCCCTACGATCTGGGCGAGTGAAGGTCCCGGCGCTTACGCTGCGCGCGGCAGCGGATGCAGGGCGGCGACGTCGAGGCGCTCTTCCAGCAGCGCGAAGACGGCGTCCTTGGACAGCACATAGCGCTCCAGCAGCACATCCTTGATCGAGTCCATGACGGCGCGGTAATCGCCGATCGCCTGCAGGGTGTGGCTGTACAGCTCATCGGCCTTGGCTTCCACCTGGCCCAGCGTGTGTTCGGCCCCGCTCTCGCTCTTGAACTGGCTGTAGTCGAGCTTGGAGCGCGAATACATGGAGAGGCGGTTGACCATGGTGTCCAGCATCGAGGTGGCTTTCTGGATATCGTTCTGGCTGCCCACCGAAATGCCGCGCGCGCCGTAGAACAGCTCTTCGGCCGCCACGCCGCCGTACAGCTGCATCACGTCGCGCTCCATTTCCTCCAGGGTGCGCAGCGACATATCGTCGCCGGCCGACAGCACATAGCCCAGCGCATTGAGCTTGGACACCGACTCCGTGCTGATCTTCAGCAGATGCGATTTCTCCTTCACCTCGGCCAGGCTCAGGCCCGCGCGCAGATAGGGATCGATCTGCATGAAGAAGTGGCCCAGCTCGTGCAAGGCGATGCGCTCGCGCTGGCGGGTTTTTTCCGCCGTGGTGGCGCGGTCGGTCAGGCCGATGGTGGCGCGCTCGAAAGCGCGGAACAGCAGATCGGTATTGATTACGGCCTTTTCCTGGATCGAGAGCATGGAGGCGCGCTCCACCACCGTTTCCAGCAGGGCGGGACTGAGATTGTTGGTGATCTCGGCCACCTGGTTCAGGTCTACATCGTTCCAGTCGACGCAGCCTTCTTCCTTGCGCCGCAGGAAGGAGCGCAGCAGCTCCTGGCGCTCGGTCTTGTTGGGCAGGCGGAAATTGATCTTCACCGAGAAGCGGCGCAGCATGGCTTCATCCATCTGCGTCGAGGCGTCGTCGAAGTTGGAGGCCACCACCCAGATCACGCCCTTGCCTTCCTCGCTTTTCACGCCGTCCAGCAGGCCAAGCAGGGTGTTGGCGGTATCGTCTTCCCATTTCTTTTCGCCGCGGCCGCGCGGCATGAACAGGGCCTGGGCCTCGTCCAGGAAGATGATGCAGTTGCCGCGCGCGCAGGCCTTGCGGTACAGCGCGTTCAGGGCCTTGGAACCGCCGCCGATATAGCCCGATTCCAGCGCCGAACCGGATGCCTGGATCAGCGGGTAGTTGAGGCGCTTGGCCAGGTAGCCGGCCAGCTTGGTCTTGCCGGTGCCGGCGGGGCCGGTCAGCATCACATTGAACGGCTTGTCGATATTGTGCGATTTGTAGACGGCGCGGTTGCGTATCATGTCTTCCAGATGCAGCACTTCCTGCTTGATATCGTCCATGCCGATCAAGTCGTCCATGCTGCCTTTCAGCTTGTCGGGCGAGATCACGCTGGCCGACATGCCCATGCCGGGCAGGCCGGATTTGAGCAGGAACAGCACCACGGCCAGCACGAAGATGTCGAAGGCATGACGGCGCAGGAATTCGCCGCTGCCGGCCAGGGCGCCGCCCTCGTCCTGCAGCACGGCCTTGTGCGAGGCCAGGTACTCGTCCTTGGCGATGGCATACGGCAGGCCGTTGCGCAGCAGGACTTCGCGTTCCAGGCTCAGATGCGAGGTGCTGGGCACTTTCACCACATGCAGAGTGGCGGCGTTCTTGAATTTGTAGATATAGCGCGGCGCCTCCGACAGCGGGCGCGCGATCAGCAGGTAGTCGAGCTTCTCGCGCTGGGCCACCAGGGCGGTGATTTCGGAAATGTCCTGCGAACGCAGCACGGGGCTGCCGTCCTGCACGGCCTCGCGGCCCAGGGCGGCCCAGGCCACCAGGGCGCCCGTGAGCAGCAGCAGGGCGACGCGCACCCAGGTATTTTTAAGCGCCAGCTGAAGTTTGTAGAAATTAAACATGGACGTTCGGGCAATCAGGGAGTAACGAAATGCGCGGCGGCGGGGCGCAGGCGGATTGTCGTCGTGACGCTGTGCATGAACGCTGCTTGGGATGCAGCTTTTACTTTCAGACTTGGAAATATGCTGAGCGGCTACGCGGTGTATGGTGGGAATATAGCTCGCTTGCGCGGCTTTGTGTTTGGCTATCGCAAGAAAAAATTTTTCGACGCAACATCAATGGACAGCCTGTTAACATAAGGCTTAGTTGGGCGTTGTCCATTTTTCATACTTGCGGTCCAGGCGCTGGAAACTGCCGTCGTGGCGCATCTCGTCCAGGCTGGAATTCATGCGTTCGATCAAGCGGTCCGGCACCGAAGGATTGCACGCCAGATAAACTTTCACGCGATGAAAAACCAGCAAGGGCACGATCTTGCCCGTCAGTTTTTGCTGGGCCAGCAACTGGCTGCCGGTGCGCATGCCGACCGCCCACAGGTCGATGCGCTTGAGCAGCAGCTTTTGCGGATTGAGCGCGTCGCTCGCGACCGGCTCGACGCGCAAGCCGCGCGCCTGCAGATACTCTTCGCGCGCGTCGCCGTTATAGGTGCCGATGCGCAGGCCGCGCGCGTCGTCCAGGCTGCGCAGGCGCAGGCGCGCATCGGCGCGGCCCATCAGCACCCACTCCGACACGTCGGTCGGCCCCACCCATTTGAACAGGACTTCGCGCTCGGGCGTGCGTGCCGTCGAATACACGCAGGTGTGCGGCGCATGCTGGGCCAGGGTGTAGGCGCGCTTCCACGGCAGCAAGTCGAAGCTGTGCGGGATGTCGCTGCGTTCCAGCATTTCGCGCAGCTTGTCGGTTTCGCGGCCGCCGACGCGGCCTTCGACCAGCATGCTCGCTGGCGGCGAATGCTCGGTGGTCAGGTGCAGTTCCGGCGCCGCGGCTGGCCGGCAGCGGGCCATTGCGGAAATCGGCCAGGGTCTCGGTGTGCAGGCTGGCCGGCGAGGCGGCCCACGCCAGCGCCGGCGCGGCCAGCAGCAGGGCCGCCAGGCCGTGGCGCGGGCGCGCGCCTTTGGCGGCTGGCCGGCTTGCGGCGTCCGCGCCTGGCCGCCATGGGCCGCGCGGAGGGAAGGGAAGCGGCGTGGCCATGGCGGGCGCAGGGCGGGGTTGCGGGACGGGTTCAGTCAACGCGGCGGAACAGGCGGAAACGTTCGCTGCGGTCGGAGGCGCGGCGGCCTTCCCAGACCAGTTGCCAGTGCGGCGCGGGCGGCGCCGCCAAGTCTTTTTTGCTGCGGCCGCGCGTGCTGTCCTGCCACAGCAGCATGGAGCAGTTGCCGTCGTCGACGCGGGCGAAGGGCAGGTGGCCGAAGTAGGCGAAGGAGGCGCGCTGCGCCGGTCCCACATTGCTGTCGATGCAGCGCGTGCCGGCCGGCACGCTGGCCGCCGCCTGGTGCGCCACGGCCGCGTAGCTCTTGCTGTAGTTCATATGCGGCAGGAATAGGGTCATCAGCAGAATCCAGATCAGGATCAAGCCGCCCGAGGACAGCACCACGGCGCGCCACAGCACCGAAGGCTGGCGCGAGATGCGCCAATGCACCAGGGCGAACCAGCCGGCGGTGGCGATGCCCGCCACCACCAGGGCCAGCACGTGCAGCTCGGGCTGGAAGCCGGGCAGCAGCTTGAGCACATTATGCGCCGGACGCGGCGGCCAGCCCGTCAGCTGGGCGTACCAGAAGATCCACAGCACGGCGGCGCACAGGGTCAGCACCATGACCGAGAACCAGTCGATGGCGTTGATGGCGCCGCGCTTCATGGTCAGCAGGCCGAAGGCGGCCATGATGGCCAGCGGCGGCAGCAGCATCAGGAACTGGCCCTGTTCGGGATTCGGGTGGCACAGGGCCAGCAGCGAGGCCACGCTGACGAAGGCGGTCGGCACCACGATGTGCAGCAGATTGCTTTGGCGGCGCCAGGCGTACACCGCCCACAGCGCGAACGGCCAGGCCGGCCAGAAGAACCAGACGCCGACGCGCAGGAAGGCGCGCAGCGAATAGGTGCCGGGCAGGGCCAATTGGTTCAGGTTCCAGGCGGCCCAGGCGGCCAGCGGTTCCTGGCCATAGGGGCGGCTCAAAACGGCAGCCAGCAGCCAGGGCAGCGTCACCAGCAGGGCGGTGGCGGCGGCCAGCGCCAAGTCGCGCAGGGCGCGGCCCACGGGCAGGGCCAGGAAGCGGCCGCACAGGAACAGGGCCAGCAGCAGGGCGGCCGGCGTGACCCAGCCACGCGTCAGCGTCATCAGGCCCAGGGCCAGGCCGATCAGGGCCGCGTTGCGCAGCGAAGGCTTCTCCATATAGCGCACGGCGCGGTACAGGGTCAGGGCCAGCAGCGAGGTTTGCAGCGCCTCGGAGGTCGATTCATGGCTGTGCACCAGCAGGCCCAGGCAGCCGAGGTAGATCAGGGCGGCGGCATCGGCCAGGGTGCGGCCGAAATCGTTGGGTTCGGGCTGGCCGCCGAAGGCCAGGCGCAGCGGCTGGGCCTCGGGCCGGCGGCCCAGATTGAAGGTGGCGTACCACAGCGACAGGGTGCCGAGCAGGAAGACGCCGATGGTGGCCACGCGCGCGCCCAGCACATCGCCGAGCAGCCAGCCGAACAGCTTGATGCCGAGGGCGCCCAGCCAGAAGGCCAGCGGCCCTTCTTCCGGCATGGACAGGCCGGCCACGTTCGGCCACAGCCAGTCCTGCCAGCCGCCTTGGGCCATGGTCCACATCACGCCGAAGCTGGCTGCGTCATCGTTCTTCCACGGTTCGCGCCCGATCAGGCCCGGCAGGATGTACAGCAGGCCCAGGGCATACAGGGCCCAGCGGGGCAGGGCAAGGGTGGCGGCGGCAGGCAGACGGACTGGCTTCATCGGCGTTACAAGTAAGGGAAACGGGAAGAGAGTAGCAGCGATAATAAAAAAAAGGCAGCCGTAGCTGCCTTTTTTTCGCTGAGCGGCAGATTAGCCTGCTGCAACGGCGGTTTTGGAACCGACTTTGCCGAACTTCTGGCGGAATTTTTCCACGCGGCCGGCGGTGTCGACGATCTTGTGTTGACCGGTGTAGAACGGGTGCGATTCAGCGGACACCTCGATCTTCACCAGCGGATACTCTTTACCTTCGTGGGTAGCGGTTTCGCGGGTCTGGATGGTCGAACGGGTGATGAATTTGAAGTCGCAGGACACGTCTACGAACAGGACTTCACGGTAATCTGGATGGATTTCGGCTTTCATGTGCTTCTCTCTCAAGGTTTGGTAGCCAAACAGCACTTCGTCGGTCCTTGCTGCCTCTCGACCCGATTGCCGCTCACTTGCCAGGTGGTTAAAAAATCAACCGCTGATTATACATTGGATGCAAAAAAGCGGCAAGCCGGCTGGTGCCGGGCTTGCCGCTTTGACAGCGCAGGGGCGGAAAATCAGCCGCCGCGGCGCATCAGGTCGAAGAATTCCAGATTGGTCTTCGTCGACTTCATCTTGTCGAGGATGAACTCCATCGCTTCGATCTCGTCCATCGAGTACAGCAGCTTGCGCAGGATCCAGATTTTCTGCAGCTGGTCCGGCTTGATCAGCAGCTCTTCGCGGCGGGTGCCCGATTTGTTCAGGTTGATCGACGGGTAGACGCGTTTTTCGGCCAGGCGGCGCTCCAGGTGCACCTCCATATTGCCGGTACCCTTGAATTCTTCGTAGATCACGTCGTCCATGCGCGAACCGGTTTCGATCAGCGCGGTGGCGACGATGGTCAGCGAGCCGCCTTCTTCCACATTACGCGCGGCGCCGAAGAAGCGCTTCGGACGTTGCAGGGCGTTGGCGTCGACACCGCCGGTCAGCACCTTGCCCGAAGCCGGGATCACGGTGTTGTAGGCGCGCGCCAGACGGGTGATCGAATCCAGCAGGATGACCACGTCTTTTTTCATCTCGACCAGGCGCTTGGCTTTTTCCAGCACCATCTCGGCGACCTGCACGTGGCGGGTGGCCGGTTCGTCGAAGGTGGAGGCCACCACTTCGCCGCGCACCGAGCGCTGCATCTCCGTCACCTCTTCCGGACGTTCATCGATCAGCAGCACGATCAGGGTGACGTCGGGGTGGTTGGCGGTGATGGCGTGGGCGATATGCTGCAGCATCACGGACTTGCCGGACTTCGGCGACGCGACCAGCAGGCCGCGCTGGCCTTTGCCGATCGGCGAGATCAGGTCGATGATGCGGCCGGTGATGTTCTCGGCGCCGTTCATCTCGCGCTCCAGGCGCAGCGGTTCCTGCGGGTGCAGCGGCGTCAGGTTCTCAAACAGAATGCGGTGTTTCGAGGCTTCCGGCGATTCGCCGTTGACCTTGTCTACCTTGACCAGGGCGAAATAGCGTTCGCCATCCTTGGGAGTGCGCACCTCGCCCTCGATCGAGTCGCCGGTGTGCAGATTGAAGCGGCGGATCTGGGATGGGGAGATGTAGATGTCGTCGGTCGAGGCCATGTAGCTGGCGTCGGGCGAGCGCAGGAAGCCGAAGCCGTCCGGCAGCACTTCCAGGGCGCCGTCGCCGAAAATCTGCTCGCCGGCTTTGGCGCGTTTCTTCAGGATTGCGAACATCAGTTCCTGCTTGCGCAGGCGAGCCGCATTGTCGATGTCAAGACCAATGGCCATTTCCAGCAAGGCGGAAACGTGCATAGCCTTAAGTTCAGATAGATGCATATGTGTTGAGTGTCCCGTGACGGGAAATTAGGTAGGGGAGGGAACTGCGTGGATTATTATCAAAAAGGCCAGAGTCTGAGCCCTAGGCCGGCCAGGCAGGCGGCGCTGCGGGCGCAGCGCCGCCTATCTTACTCAAAGATTGCTGTCAATGAAAGAGGTCAGCTGGCCTTTTGCCATCGCGCCGACTTTTTGTGCCTTCATCACGCCACCGGCGAACAGCATCAGGGTCGGAATGCCGCGGATGCCGAATTTAGCCGGCACGGACTGGTTGCTGTCCACGTCCATCTTGGCGACGGTCAGCTTGCCGTCGTATTCCTTGGCCACTTCTTCCAGCATCGGCGCGATGCTCTTGCAAGGACCGCACCATTCGGCCCAGAAGTCCACCAGCACGGGACGGTCAGCTTTCAGCACGTCGGCTTCGAACGACGCGTCGGTAATATGTTTGATGTTTTCGCTCATGTTTTGCCTCAATCGAGGGTGAAATCAATAACGCCTGGGCACGCCATCTTGCCAGCTTTCGCCATCAGGGCCGTCTGTGTTACTGCTTGTATGCAGGAGATGGAGCTGATGCGCGCTAATTCAATATTGGGGTGGCAAGAGGGAATCAGGCGGGGAATGAATCAAATAATAACCCATTTTGCGCGCTTGTGCGGAAGATTGCTCCCCGGTTATTAGTGTTTATTATCTAATGCGGCCGATCCGGGCGCTGCCGCAGGCCGCGCGCCAGCGCCACCAGGTCGCCCAGTTCCCCGGCCGCCAGCGGTTTGCTGCAGGCGCCGAGAATGGTCAGCCCCTGGGCCATGGCCAGCATTTCGGCCGCCTGCAGGATGCGCGGGTCCATGCCAGACAACAGCACCACGCCGCCGCGGAAATCGCTTTCGGCGGTCAGGCGCAGGAATTCGATGCCGTCCATCTCGGGCATGGACAGGTCGCAGATCAGCAGCTCCGGGCGGTGCTTGCCCAGCGCCTGCAGGGCGGCGCGCGCATCGCGCTCGCTGCGCACATCGATGTCGCCATCCACCTCCTCCAGGATATCGCCCAGCATGGACAGCATGAAGGGGTCGTCGTCCAGCAGCAGGACGCGCAAGGGGGCGGTGCTGGCCAGCGCGGCTTCAGTCATCATTGGCGAAAGAGGTGTTGGTCATGATCTGCTCCACGATACGTTCCAGCAGGGGCCACAGACGGGCCAGGATGGCGCGCGCCTGGGCCGCTTCCTCGGCCGGCGCGCCAGCCGGCAGGTTTTCCAGATTTAAGCACAATTCAGCCATGCCCAGCGCACCCACCGTGCGCGCCGAGGACTTGATGCGGTGGCCCAGTTCGCGCATGCGCTGGATTTCGCCGTTGGCCAGCGCCGTTTCCATTTCGCGGAAGCCCGCTTCCGTCGTCTGCAGGAATTTAAACGCGAATTTGCGCACCTTCTGCGGGTGGTAGCCCAGCAGCTTGGCCAGGATCGACAGGTCGATGATTTCCGGATCACCCGCCAGCGTGGGCGTGAAGGCCGGCGCGCGCGCGGCCGGCGGCGTGCCGTCCTGCTCCGCGCGCGGCGGCAGCCAGCGCGCGATGGTGCGGTACATCAGGGCCGGCTGGATCGGTTTCGAGATGAAATCGTCCATGCCGGCGTCGATGCAGCGCGCGCGGTCGTCGCTGGTGGCGGTGGCCGTCATGGCCAGCACCCGCATCTCGGCCAGGCGCGGATCGGCGCGGATGCGGCGCGTCGCTTCCAGCCCGTCCATGAGCGGCATCTGCACATCCATCAGCACGCAGTCGAACGGCGTCTGGCGCAGCAGGTCGAGCGCTTCCGCGCCGTTATTGGCCAGGCACACCGAAGAACCGGCTTCCTCCAGCATTTCCAGCGCGATCTGCTGGTTGAAGGTATTGTCTTCCACCAGCAGGATGCGGGCATCCTTCAGCGCCTGCATCACGGTGGCGCTGCGCGCGCTGTCGACCAGCTCGGCCGCCGCCTCGCTGACCTGGCTGATCAACTGCGGCACGGCGCGGCTGGACACGCCCAGCTGGGCGGTGAACCAGAAGGTGGAGCCGGCGCCGGGCGCGCTGCGCACGCCCACTTCGCCGCCCATCAGCTGGGCCAATTGCTTGCAGATGGCCAGGCCAAGGCCGGTGCCGCCGTATTCGCGCGTGGTGGAGGTGTCGGCCTGCTGGAAGGACTGGAACAGCTTGCCCATTTCCGCGTCCGACATGCCGATGCCATGGTCGCTCACCTCGAACAGCAGCACGCAATGCTGCTCGTCGCCCACCACATGGCGCACGCGGACATCGATGCTGCCTTGCTCGCTGAACTTGATGGCGTTATTGGTGTAGTTGATCAGCACCTGGCCGATGCGCAGCGGGTCGCCGCGCAGCACGGCCGGCAGCGCCGGATCGAGGTCGAAATTCAGGGTCAGCTCCTTGCTGGCTGCCTTCGGCGCCACCACCGTGGTCAGGGTCTGCATCACATGGTCGAGGGAAAAGTCGACCTGCTCGATTTCCAGCTTGCCGGCCTCGATCTTGGAAATGTCGAGGATATCGTCGATGATGCCCAGCAGGTGCTCGCCGGCGAAACGGATCTTTTCCAGGTAGTCGCGCTGGCGCGGATCGAGTTCGGTCTTCAGCGCCAGATAGGCCATGCCGATCACGCCGTTCATCGGCGTGCGGATCTCGTGGCTCATATTGGCCAGGAACTGGCCCTTGGCCTGGCTGGCTTCCTCGGCGATCTTGCGCGCCTCGTCCAGCTGGGCGGTGCGGCGCTGCACGCGCTCTTCCAGGGTTTCGTTCAATTCGCGCAACTCGCGCTCGGCGCGCTTGCTGTCCGTGATGTCGATGCACATGCAGATCAGATAGGCGGGCAGGCCGCGCTCGTCGAACACCGGCTTCTTGAAGGTGCGCAGGTGGCGCAGCTGGCGCATCACCGGATTCCAGATCGCTTCCTCATAGTCGATCAGCACGCCACCGGCAAACGCTTCGCGGTCCTTGCGGCGGATGGTTTCCAGATCCTCGGGCGCATGGAAGGCGCTGTCGTCGCCGCCGTTGAGTTCATGGAAGTGGAAGCCGAACTGCTGTTCGCAGGCGGGATTCATCAGCAGGAAGCGGCCCTGCGGGTCCTTGATGAACAGGCCGGTCGGCATCATCTTGATGATTTCCTGCAGGCGTTGCTCGCCCTGGCGCACCGCGTCCTCGCTGCGCTTGCGGTAGCTGATGTCGGTCAGGCTGGCCACGGCCATGCTGGCGCCGCCGTATTCGTTGCGCAGCGGCTCGACGTTCACCGACAGCCAGCTGGTGCCGCCGTCGGCCTGGGTCACGCCCATCACCACATCGCGCACCGAGCGGCCGCTGGACAGGGCCTCGTGCACCGGATGCTCGTTGTAGTCGAAGGCTTCGCCGTTTTCGCGCACGCCCGGCCACAGCGCCGCGCCGCCCACCGCGGCCGGCCCCAGCATGCGCGCCGCCGCCGCATTGCTTTCCAAAATCGTGCCTTCGCTGTTGAGTACCACCAGGCCATTGGTCACGGTGTTGAAGACGGACGCCATGCGCTGGCTGGAATTGCGCAGCGCCATCTCGGCCAGGCGGCGGTCGGTGATGTCGGTGATCATGGCCAGCGTGCCGGCATAGGCGCCGTCGTCGGCATTGATGACGGTGGTCGAGAGCAGGCCCCACATGGCCGACCGGTCCTTGCGGTAGAAGCGCACGTCGCCCTGCTCGGCCACGCCGGACGGGTAGCGCCGCTGCTGCTGGCGGCGCAGCAGTTCCTGCCCTTCGCTGTCCATGAATTCGCCCATCGGATGGCCCAGCATTTCCTCCATCTCGTAGCCCAGCATGCGCGCCATGGTGGGGTTGACGAAGGTCGTCATGTCCTCGGCGTCGGTCATCCAGATGCCTTCGGCGGCGGTCTGCACGATCAGGCGGTAGCGCTCCGAACTGGCGTGCAGGGCTTCCTCGGTGCGCTGGCGCTGGGTCATGTCGCGCAGCGCGATGACGGACAAGCCCTGGCCCGCGATCTGGATCGGCGACAGGTGGACCATGGCCGGGAAACGGCTGCCATCCTCGCGCCGCGCCGTCAGCACGCGGCCCGGCAGGCGCGGACGGGAAAACAGCTCGCGCGGTCCGCCCGGCGCGCTGCGCATCATGTCCGGCACCAGTTGTTCCAGCGACAGGCCGGCCATCTGGTTCTCTGCATAGCCGAAGCAGCCGCTGCAGGCCGTATTGGCATAGCGCACCCGCCCGTTGCGGTCGGCCACCAGCATGGGGCCGGGCGTGGCCTCCAGCACGGCGGCCACGCGCGCCTCCTCGGCCTGGGCGCGGTCGCTGATGTCGCCCAGGGTGCCGCTCACGCGCAGCGGCTTGCCGTTGGCGGCGCGCGCGATCACCATGCCGCGCGCCAGCACCCATTTATGGCTGCCGTCGCGGCAGCGCATGCGGAATTCCCAGTTGAAGGGGGCGGGATGGGCTTCCGGCTGGTCGAAGGCGGCGATATCGTGGACCAGGCGCGGCCGGTCGTCTTCATGCACATGCTGCAGCCACTCTTCCGCATTGGCCGGGCGCAGCTCGTCCGCCTCGTAGCCGAGGATGGCGCAGTAGCGCGGCGACAGGTGCAGATGCTGCTGTGCCGGCTGCCAATCCCACACGCCTTCGCCCGAGCCCTGCAGCGCGAAGTCGACCATGCGTTCGGCCTCGGTGGCCTGGGTGCGCGCGCCGTGCAGCTCGCGGCGCAGGCGCTGCAGGCGCCATACCATGGCGCCGACCAGCAGCAGCACGACCGCCGCCACCCCGCCGGCCAGCACTTCCCAGGCGCGCCAGGCCGAGGGCGGCTGATACAGAAAATCGTCGAGATCGACCTCGCCCTTGAGCATGTCCAGGCTGGCGTAGGTATTCAGGATGGCGCGCCAGCGCGCCGGGCTGCTTTCGCCCAGGCCGGCGGCGGGCCGGTCGAGCAGGGGGATGGTCTGGTGCGCCTCGTACAGCAGGTGTTCGCGGCTGTTGCGGTCCGGGTAGCGGGCGCGGATCAGGTCCACGATTTCGGCCGGGTGTTCGATCGCATACTGCCAGCCGCGCAGGGTGGCGGCGCGCATGGCGCGCGCGCGCGCCGGATGCTCGCGCAGCTCACTCTCGGTGGTATACAGCACGTCGCCGTAGAAATCGATGCCGACCGTGCGCGGCGACAGCACGTCATAGTGCAGGATGCTGCGGTCCAGCACGAAGGGCGCGTCGGTCACATAGGCCGAGGCGGCGTCGATGCGGCCGGCGATCAGCTCTTCCAGGCTGCGGCGCGCCGGCAGCATTTGCAGGAAGCCCAGATCGACGCCATCCTGCTTCAGATAGGCCAACAGCTCGCCGTTGTTCGGCGCCAGCATGATGCGGCGGCGCGCCCACGGCAGCGGTTTGCCGTCCTCGCCGCGGCGCTTGAGCCAGACGGCGGGCGAATGCTGGAAGATCGAGGCCAGCACCACCAGCGGCTGGCCGGCCGCGCGCTGCAGCAGCAAGCCGCTGTTGCCGACGCCATACTGGGCCTGGCCCGACAGCACGTTCTGCGTCAGGTCGGCGTCGGCCTGCCCTTCGAGCAGGGTCACGTCCAGGCCGGCCTCGCGGTAAAAGCCCTTGTCCTGGGCGGCGTAGTAGCCGGCGAATTGGAACTGGTGGCGCCATTTGAGCTGCACCGTGACTTTCTCCGCCGCCCCGGCCGGCGCCAGCGTGCAGACCAGGACCAGCACCGCGGCCCGGCAAGCGAGGCGGCGCAGGGCGGGAGCTGGGCTGCTTGGTCGATGGCGATGCAACAAGGGCTTCCCTTTCTGGCAGCTGGAAGACGTGCTGGCGCGATGGGCCCGGCTCGGCTAGCGGGGCCAAACAACTATAGCATCGAAATTTTGCTCGTGGCGACTACTTTTTGCGGAGGAAAAGCGGGGATCTTTCCCAGCGCACCAGGGCGTGGAAAAAGCGGCAAGCCGGCGCGCGCGGCCGGCTGCGGCCCGGGCGGCGTTCGGGGAGGCTCGGAGAGATTTGGAGAGATTTCCCGCCCTCAGGCGAAACTGCCGGCGAACTGGTAACGGTGGCCTGGATGCCACATGGTGGCAAGGGAGGCGATGCGCCCGGCCGAGCGGGTCTGGCGGCGTAGCACCAGGCAGGGCTGGCGCGTGTCGATGGCCAGCATGTCGGCGATGTCGCGCGGCGGCGCCAGCGCCTCGATGCTGTAGGTCGCGCCCTGCAGCGGAGCGGCGGCCATCAGGTATTCGTTGGGCGTGATATGGGCGAAGTCCTGCTCCATATAATCGGGGGCGCACAGCGGGTTGACCCAGCGGTCCTCGACCTGGATCGGCACCCCGTTTTCGTAGTGCACGATCACCGAGTGGAACAGCAGGTGGCCGGGCGCCAGGTCGAACTGCTTGGCCAGCAGCTCGCTGGCCTTGCCGCGTTCGAGCTGCTGCAGGCTGCTGCGGTGGGCGTGGCCGCGCGCGCGCACTTCCTCGGCGATGCTCTTGATTTCGAGCAGGGTGGCCTGGTATTTTTGCTGGGCGACGAAAGTGCCCGAACCCTGGCGCCGGGTCAGCACCTGTTCGGCCGTCAGTTCGCGTACGGCGCGGTTGACCGTCATGCGCGAGACGCCGAATTGCTTGGTCAGGGCCTGCTCGGAGGGGATCACATCGCCTTCCTTCCAGTGCCCGGCGGCGATCTGCTCCAGCAGATAATCCTTGATGCGCTGAAAAATAGGGGTATGGTCTAGTGCTGTTTGTTCCATCCGTTCTCCGAAGCGGCAATGCGGCAGGCCCGTGCCTGCGCGGCGACCCGTGCTTGCGCGGCGATTTTAGCACCGGCCTGGGCGAATTCAAAAGCAAGAGGCGGGATGCGGGCGCGCGGCGGGCTGGCTATGATGGGAACATCAGACGATTTCATGGAGTAGCGGCATGGGCAAGAGTCAATTCAAGAGCGAGGCGCAGCGCTGGGCCGCCGTCCAGCAGCGCGATAGCGCGGCCGACGGCCAGTTCTATTATTCGGTGCGCACCACCGGCGTGTTTTGCCGCCCTTCCTGTGGCGCGCGGCCGGCTCTGCGCAGCAATGTGAGTTTTCACGACAGCATCGCGGCGGCCGAGCAGGCCGGCTTCCGGCCCTGCAAGCGCTGCAAGCCGGACCAGCCGCCGCTGGCCGAGCGCCACGCCGCCATGGTGGCGAAAATGTGCCGCCTGATCGACGAGGCCGAGAGCGAGCCGGATCTGGACAGCCTGGCCGAGGCGAGCGGCATGAGCCGCTTCCACTTCCACCGCATCTTCAAGGCCCAGACCGGGCTGACGCCGAAAGCCTATGCCAGCGCCGTGCGCCAGCGCCGCATGCAGGAGGGCCTGGCGCAGGAAGAGTCGGTGACGGCGGCCATCTACGCCTCCGGCTTCAATTCCAGCGGCCGTTTCTACGCCGCCTCCCAGGGCGCGCTGGGCATGACGCCGAGCGCCTTCCGCAGCGGCGGCAAGGGCGCCACCATCCGCTTCGCCATCGGCGCCAGTTCGCTGGGCGCGATCCTGGTGGCCAGCACCGCGAAGGGCATCTGCGCCATTTTGATGGGCAACGATCCCGACGCCCTGGCGCGCGACCTGCAGGACCGCTTCCCGCAGGCCGAAATCATCGGCGCCGAACCGGATTTCGAGCAGGTGGTGGCGCGCGTGGTGGGCATGGTCGAACATCCCGAAATCGGCCTCGACCTGCCGCTCGACGTGCGCGGCACGGCCTTCCAGCAGCGCGTCTGGCAGGTCTTGCGCGAAATTCCGGCCGGGCGCACCGTCAGCTATAGCGAATTGGCCGAGATGGTCGGCGCGCCGAAGGGCGCGCGCGCCGTGGCCGGCGCCTGCGCCGCCAATGCGATCGCGATCGCCGTGCCTTGCCACCGCGTGGTGCGCAACGACGGCTCGATTTCCGGCTACCGCTGGGGCGTCGAGCGCAAGCAAATCCTGCTCGAACGCGAGGGTTCGAAGTGAGCGAGGCCGATTCGCCGGCGGCGCAGGAATCGGCGGCGCGCGAGGCGCAAGGCGGAACGGCCGCCAGCCGCGTCGACTGGACGCGCATCGGCGCCGAGCTGGATGCCTGCGGCTGCGCCGTGGTGCGCGCCGCCCTCTCGCCGGCGCAGTGCCAGGCGCTGGCGGCCGGCTACGCCGATGCGGCGCAGTTCCGCAGCCGGGTGCTGATGGAGCGCCATGGCTTCGGCAAGGGCGAATACCAGTACTACGCCTACCCGCTGCCGCCGCTGGTGGCCCAGCTGCGCGAACGCATGTATGGGCCGCTGGCCGCCATCGCCAACCGCTGGCATGCGGCGCTGGGCATCGACACGCGCTTCCCGGAACGGCACGCCGACTATCTGGAACGCTGCCACGCGGCGGGCCAGCTGCGCCCCACGCCGCTGCTGCTGCAATACGGCGCGGGCGACTACAACTGCCTGCACCAGGATCTGTATGGCGAGCATGTCTTCCCCCTGCAGGCGGCGTTCCTGCTGTCGCGCCCCGGCCAGGATTTCGAAGGCGGCGAATTCGTGCTGACCGAGCAGCGCCCGCGCATGCAGTCGCGGGTCGAAGTGGTGGCGCTGGGGCAGGGCGACGCGGTGATCTTCCCCGTGGCGCAGCGCCCCGTGAACGGCACGCGCGGCGTCTACCGCGTGAATATGCGGCATGGCGTCAGCCGCCTGCGCAGCGGCACCCGCCACACCCTCGGCATCATCTTCCACGACGCACAATAATCAGGGCAGCTCGCCGCTGGAATGCGGATCGATGGAATAGGGGTGGTGCTCGTCGAGGAAGCCCGGCTGGGCGCGCACGCGTTCGATCCAGGCGCAGACATGGGGGGAATTCGCGCAAGGGCAGACCGGCTTCGTCGGCCCGGTGCGTGTAGGCGAACAGCGAGATATCGGCAATGCTGTAGTCGTCGCCCGCGATGAAGGAGCTGCTGGATAGCTCCCGCTCCAGAATCTGCAGCGCGCGCAGACCGCCCGCGCGGCGCATCTCCACCAGGGCGGCGGGCCGGCGCGCCAGCTTGCCGGTCGTCGTCCAATGGCGCAGCGAGGCGATATTCACTACATAGTCCTGCTCGAACGACATCCACTGCTGCACCTTGGCCGCCGCAAAAGCATCGGCCGGCAGGTAGCGCGTGCCGTGCGCAAGGAACGTCAGAATGGCATTCGATTCGGCCAGCACGCGCCCATCGTCCAGGCGGATGGCCGGCACGGCGCCGGTGGGGTTGATGGCCAGGTATGCTGGCGCATGGCCCTCTCCCTCGAAGATGCTGACCAGCTCCGTGCGATAGGGCAGGCCAAGATGGCTCAGAAGCAGGCGTACTTTATAGGCGTTTTGCGAGGGCAGATAATCGAACAGCGTCAGCATGGCGGCAACTCCGGAAGCAAAGGCTTGATTGGACCAGAGCGTGAATTTCGCTACACTCTGGATCTTGCTTTCCAATTCGAGAGGACAGTCCATGCACTTCCGCCGCACCCTGTTGGCCGCCGCCGCGCTGGTAGCCGCCCATGCCGCCCAAGCCGGCACCATGATCGACAACGCCAACGGCTACACGCTGAATGCCGGCGGGGAGCTGCTGCGGTTCCAGGCGCTGGCCTTTGACGACCAGGGCCGCATTGTCGCCGTTGGCGACGCGCAGGAAGTGGCGGCCAAGGCCAAGGGCTACCGACGCGTCGACGTGCAGGGCAAGACTGTGTTGCCCGGCCTGATCGACGCCCACGGCCACGTCTTTGGCCTGGGCTATATCGCCAGCGGCGTGGAACTCTACAGCTCCACCTCGCTCGACGGCGCGCTCAAGACCGTGCAGGCCTTTGCCCAGGCCAATCCGCAGCGCGGCTGGATCGTCGGCAATGGCTGGAACCAGGAAATCTGGAAGCTGGGCCGCTTCCCCACGGCCGCCGAACTCGATGGCGTCACGGGCGAACGTCCCGCCATGCTGCGCCGCGTCGACGGCCATGCCGCCTGGGCCAACAGCAAGGCCCTGCAACTGGCCGGCATTACGCGCGACACGAAAGACCCGGCCGGCGGCAAGATCGAACGCGATGCGGACGGCAACGCCACCGGCATCCTGGTCGACAACGCGATGGAGTTGATGGATGGCGTGGTGCCGCGTCCCGGCGATGTGGAACGCCGCGCCGCGCTCGATGGCGCCCTGGCGGCCCTGACCAAGGTCGGCCTGACCAGCGTGCACGACGCCGGCATGGGCGAAGCCGAGGACGCGCTGTTCCGCGAATATGCCGACAAGGGCAAGCTCACCACCCGCGTCTACGCCATGATCGGCGACACCGGCGAAGCCTTCGACCGCCTGTCAGCGCGCGGCCCGCTGGCATCCTACGCCAACGACCTGTATGCGCTGAGCGCCGTCAAGCTGGTCTCCGACGGCGCCCTGGGCAGCCGTGGCGCCGCCATGATGCAGCCCTACAGCGACGCGCCGCACACCCACGGCCTGCTGTTCTACAAAAACGCGGAGATGCTGGCCAAGATGGAAAAGGCCATGAAGGCCGGCTACCAGGTCAACATCCACGCCATTGGCGACGCCGGCAACCGCCAGATCCTCGACGGCTATGCCGCCCTGCTGAAAAAATATCCCGGCGCCGCCCAGCGCCACCGCATCGAGCACGCGCAGGTGGTGGCGCTGGGCGACATCCCGCGCTTCAAGCAGCTCGGCATCATCCCCTCGATGCAGCCCACGCACGCCACCTCCGACCAGAACATGGCCGAACAGCGCGTCGGCCCGCAGCGCATCAAAGGCGCCTACGCCTGGCACAGCTTCCTCAAGCAAGGCTCGAAGATCGCCTGCGGCTCCGACTTCCCCATCGAATCGCCCAACCCGTTCGAAGGCCTGCACGCCGCTGTCACGCGCCAGGACAGCGCCGGCCTGCCGGTCGGCGGCTGGTACAAGAACCAGGCCATGAGCCGCAAACAAGCCTTCCGCTGCTTCACCCTGGACGCGGCCTACGCCGCCCGCCAGGAAAAAGCCATCGGCACGCTCGAAGCCGGCAAATGGGCCGACTTCATTGTCGTGGACGCCGACCTGTTCAAAGTTCCCGCCAGCGCCATCGGCAAAATCCGCGTCCAGCAAACCTGGCTCAGCGGCAAACCCGTCTACACCGCCCCCTAAGCTTTGCGCCAAATCAAACAATGTCCCACCCTGGTGTCAGGCACTGGAGTAGGACATTCTTTGATCTAAATCAGTAAATGTCCGACCGTGGTGCCTGACACCAGGGTGGACATTGTTTGCGGTAGATCAAAGCCGGTGGGGTAGAATTCGGTTGACTTGGTTGTATAGACAACTTATGCTTGGCGCATATGTGGGCATTGCTGCCTGCGTGTTCCCTATTTTATGGAGACGATATGAGCACCCCTTCGAGCAGCCTGGAAAATGATCCCCGTTTCGATGCTTCCCGCGAGATCCGCGCGCCGCGCGGTTCTGAGCGGGTGTGCAAGACCTGGGGCGCGGAAGCGGCCTACCGCATGCTCCAGAATAATCTGGACAAGGAAGTGGCGGAGAATCCGAAGCATCTGGTGGTCTACGGCGGCATCGGCCGCGCTGCCCGCAACTGGGAGTGCTTCGATCAGATCCTGGCTTCGCTCAAGGAGCTGGAAGAGGACCAGACGCTGCTGATCCAGTCCGGCAAGCCGGTGGGCGTGTTCCAGACCCACGCCGATGCGCCGCGCGTGCTGATCGCGAACTCGAACCTGGTGCCGAAGTGGGGCAATTGGGAGCATTTCAATGAGCTGGACCGCAAGGGCCTGTTCATGTACGGCCAGATGACGGCTGGCAGCTGGATCTATATCGGCACCCAGGGCATCGTGCAGGGTACCTACGAGACCTTCGCCGAAGCGGGCCGCCAGCATTTCGGCGGCGACCTGAAAGGCCGCTGGATTCTGACGGCGGGCCTGGGCGGCATGGGCGGCGCGCAGCCGCTGGCCGCGACCATGGCGGGCGCGGTGTCGCTGACCATTGAGTGCCAGCAGAGCAGCATCGACTTCCGCCTGCGTACCCGCTACCTGGACAAGCAGGCCGCCTCCATCGACGAGGCGCTGGCCCTGGTGCAGCAGCACAAGGCGGCCGGCGAGGCGATTTCCATCGGCCTGCTGGGCAATGCGGCCGAGGTGCTGCCGGAGCTGGTCAAGCGCGCTAAGGCCGGCGGCATCATCCCCGATATCGTGACCGACCAGACCTCGGCCCATGACCTGATCAACGGCTATCTGCCGAACGGCTGGAGCGTGGCCGAGTGGAAGGCGGCGCAGCAGGATGCGGCCAGCCACGAGCGCCTGACCAGCGCGGCCGCCGCGTCCTGCGCCGTCCACGTGCAGGCCATGCTGGACTTCCAGCAGCTGGGCGCCAAGGTGGTCGATTACGGCAACAACATCCGCCAGGTGGCCTTGGACCAGGGCGTGAAGAACGCCTTCGACTTCCCCGGCTTCGTGCCGGCCTATATCCGTCCGCAGTTCTGCGAAGGCCGCGGCCCGTTCCGCTGGGTGGCGCTGTCCGGCGATCCGGAGGATATCTACAAGACCGACGCCAAGATCAAGGAGCTGTTCCCGCACCACGCGCAGGTGCACCGCTGGCTGGACATGGCGCGCGAGCGCATCGCCTTCCAGGGTCTGCCGGCGCGCATCTGCTGGCTGGGCCTGGGCGAGCGCCATATCGCCGGCCTGGCTTTCAACGAGATGGTGCGCAAGGGCGAGCTGAAAGCGCCGATCGTCATCGGCCGCGACCACCTGGACACCGGCTCGGTGGCCAGCCCTAATCGCGAAACGGAAAGCATGAAGGACGGCACCGACGCCGTGTCCGACTGGCCGCTGCTGAACGCCCTGCTGAACACCGCCGGCGGCGCGACCTGGGTTTCGCTGCACCATGGCGGTGGCGTGGGCATGGGCTATTCCCAGCACTCCGGCGTGGTGATCGTGGCCGACGGCACCGACGCCGCCGCCAAGCGCCTGGCGCGCGTGCTGGTCAACGACAGCGGCTCGGGCGTGATGCGCCATGCCGATGCCGGCTACGAATCCGCGGTCGCCTGCGCCAAGCGCAACGGCCTGAATCTGCCAATGATTAAATAAAGAGACAAAGCACATGAACAAAACGCAGAACAACGCCTGGACCCTGAAGCCCGGCAAAATCACCCTGGCCGAATTGCGCGCCGCCTGGAACGCGCACGCGCCGGTGGCGCTGGCCGCCGAAGCCTATCCGGTCATCGAAGCGTCGGCCGCCACCGTGCGCGCCATCGTCGAGAAGGGCGCGGCCGCTTACGGCATCAACACCGGTTTCGGCCTGCTGGCCAAGACCCGCATCCCGGACGACAAGCTGGAACAGCTGCAGCGCAACCTGATCCTGTCGCATTCCGTAGGCACCGGCGAGCTGATGTCCGACCACGTCGTGCGCCTGCTGATGTTGATGAAGATCGGCAGCCTGGCGCGCGGCTTCTCCGGCATCCGTCCGGTGGTGATCGACACCCTGATCGCCCTGTACAACGCCGGCATCGTCCCGGCCATTCCGGCCAAGGGTTCGGTCGGCGCCTCGGGCGACCTGGCGCCGCTGTCGCATATGACGCTGGCGATCCTGGGCGAAGGCCAGGTGCGCGTGAACGGTGAGCTGATGCAGGCGGCCGACGCGCTGAAAGCCGCCGGCATCGCGCCGGTGGTGCTGGCCGCGAAAGAAGGCCTGGCGCTGATCAACGGCACCCAGGCGTCCGCCGCGCTGGCGCTGCATGGCCTGTTCATGGCCGAGCGCCTGCTGGAAGCGGGCATGGTCACGGGTTCCCTGTCGCTGGACGCGGCCAAGGGCAGCGATTCGCCGTTCGACGCCCGCGTGCACGAGGTGCGCGGCCAGCCGGGCCAGATCGCCGCCGCTGCGATCTACCGCCAGCTGGTGGCCAATAGCGCCATCCGCGCCTCGCACCTGGTGGGCGACGAGCGCGTGCAAGACCCGTACTGCCTGCGCTGCCAGCCGCAAGTCATGGGCGCCTGCATGGACCTGATCGCCAACGCCAGCCGTACCTTGCTGATCGAAGCCAATGCCGTCACCGACAATCCGCTGATCTTCTCCGGCGACGATGTGCAGATCGTCTCGGGCGGTAACTTCCATGCCGAGCCGGTGGCCTTCGCCGCCGACACGCTGGCGCTGGCGATTGCCGAAATCGGCAGCATTTCCGAGCGCCGCATTTCGCTGCTGATCGACGCCACCTTGTCCGGCGGTCTGCCGCCTTTCCTGGTGAAAGACCCGGGCGTGAATTCGGGCTTCATGATCGCCCACGTCACCGCCGCCGCGCTGGCGTCTGAGAACAAGTCACTGGCCCATCCGGCCAGCGTGGACACCATCCCGACCTCGGCCAACCAGGAAGACCATGTGAGCATGGCCACCTTCGCGGCGCGCCGCCTGGACGATATGGCGCACAATACCGCCGTCATCGTCGGCATCGAGCTGCTGGCGGCGGCGCAGGGCATCGACTTCCACCGTCCGCTGCAGTCTTCGCCGCAACTGGAGCAAGTGCACGCCCAGCTGCGCCAGAAGGTGCCGTTCTTCGACGTCGATCGCCTGTTCGCGCCGGACATCGAGGCGGCCAAGCAGATGGTGCTCAAAGGTGAGCTGAGCGCCGGCTGCAAAAATCTGTTCACGCCGCTGCATCCTTAAGCGGCAGGGAGGACGTATATGGATTATCAATTCAAGGCCGGCGGCATTCCGCTGCTGGTGTCGATGCCCCATGTGGGCACCGATATTCCGGACGATATCGCGGCCCGCTTCACGCCGGGCGCGCTGGACAAGCCGGACACCGACTGGCATCTGGTGCAGCTGTATGACTTCCTGCAGGAGATGGGGGCGTCTACGCTGTCGGCGCGCTGGTCGCGGTATGTGATTGACCTGAACCGTCCTCCCGAGAACACCAATCTGTATCCGGGCCAGGATACGACCGGCCTGTGCCCGCTCGACACTTTCCACCGCGAACCGCTGTACCAGGACGGCCAGCAGCCGGACGAGGCGGAAGTGCAGCGCCGCCTGGCCGCCTACTGGAAACCGTATCACGACCAGCTGCGCGCGGAACTCGACCGCCTGCTGCATCTGCACGGCCGCGTCGTGCTGTGGGACGCGCACTCCATCGCCTCCATCGTGCCGCGCTTCTTCGAAGGCAAGCTGCCCGACCTGAACTTCGGCACGGCCGATGGCGCCAGTTGCGCGCCCGCGCTGACCGAAACCATCGCCGGCCTGGCGCAAGCCCATGGCGGCTATACCGTGGCCGTCAACGGCCGCTTCAAGGGTGGCCATATCACGCGCCACTACGGCAAGCCGGAACGCGGCGTGCATGGCATCCAGCTGGAGATGTGCCAGTCCACCTATATGAATGAAACCCTGCCTTTCGCCTATCGCGACGATCTGGCGGCGCGGGTGCAGCCCTTGCTGCGCCAGCTGACCCAGGCCGCCGCCGATTGGACCAGGCAATGACGGCGCTGTTCGCGCGCAATGCGCTGCTGCCGGACGGCTGGCATCGGAATGTGCTGTTGCAGTGGGACGCGGCGGGCAGCCTGACAGCGGTAACTCCGGATGCGCAGCCCGGCCAAGGCGTCGAAACCGCGCACTACGTCATGCCGGGCATGATCAATCTGCATTCGCACAGCTTCCAGCGCGCGCTGGGCGGCCTGACCGAGAAGGCAGGCGATAGTCCGGACAGCTTCTGGACCTGGCGCGACCTGATGTACCGCTTTGCGCGCAGCATCACGCCGGAACAGATCGAGGCGATTGCCGCCCAGCTGTTCAGCGAATGCTTGCGCCACGGCTATACCTCGATCTGCGAATTCCATTATGTGCAGCGCGCGCCGGACGGCGCGATGTATGCGCAGCCGGCCGAAACGGCGCAGCGCGTGATCGCGGCGGCGCAACTGTCGGGCATCGGCATCACCATGCTGCCGGTGCTGTACAGCTATTCCGGTTTCGGCGAGGCCGCGCTCAAGCCCGAGCAGAACCGCTTCAAGACCGATGCGCAGGATGTGTTGAACATCGTCGGCGCGCTGGAAAGCCAGCGCGGCGCCCAGGTGGAAGTGGGCGTGGCCCCGCATTCGCTGCGCGCCGCCTCGGTGGCGCAGATCCGCGAAGTGCTGGCGGCGCTGCCGGCCCAGCGCCCGGTGCATATCCATATCGCCGAGCAGCAGGGTGAGGTGAAACAGTCGCTCGATTACAGCGGCCGCCGTCCGGTGCAGTATCTGTATGACCATCTGCCGGTGGACCAGCGCTGGTGCCTGGTGCACGCCACCCATCTGGTGGACGAGGAGGTGGGCGCCATCGCCCGCAGCGGCGCGGTGGCCGGCCTGTGTCCGACGACGGAGGCGAATCTGGGCGACGGCTTGTTCCCGCTGGAGCCTTTCCTGCAGCAAGGCGGCCGTTTCGGCGTCGGCAGCGACAGCCATATTTCTCAGGGCGCGGTGGAAGAGCTGCGCTGGCTGGAATATGGCCAGCGTCTGCAGCAGCAGCGCCGCAATATCGCCGTCTCGCGCGAACAACGCAATGTGGGTGACTTTTTATGGCAGGCCGCGCTGCAAGGCGGCGCCCAGGCGGCGGGCCGTCCCGTGGGCGCGCTCAGCGTGGGCAAGCGCGCCGACCTGATCGTGCTCGATAATGAGCATCCGAATCTCGATGGCCTGGATGCGCAAGAGGTTTTGGGCAGCCTGGTCTTCTGCGGAAATGATAATCTAGTCAAAGATGTCATGGTCGGCGGCCAGTGGGTGGTGCGCGGCCAGAAGCACGCGGCGCAACCGGCCATCACCGCGCGCTTCAAACAGACGCTGGCCGAACTGCGCGGACTGGGAACATGACTGCACTGATCCAGTATGCAAGTCTGCACGCTTCGCCATGGAAGAATGGCGGCGGCAGCACGACGGAAATCGCCGTGGCGCCTGCGGGCGCCAGCTTCGATGAATTCGACTGGCGCATCAGCCTGGCGACGATCGCGGCCAGCGGGCCGTTTTCCGTTTTCCCCGGCATCGACCGCACGCTGACCCTGGTGGAAGGCGCTGGCGTGGTGCTGGATGTGGGCAATGAACGGCGCGTGGCGCTCAGCGAGCGCGAACCGGTGGTGGCCTTCCCCGGCGAGACGGCCGTTTCGGCCACCATCGAAGGCATCACCACCGATTTCAATGTGATGACGCGCCGCGCGCGCTGCAGCCACCAGCTGGAGCGGCGCGAGGTGCGCGACTTTTCCACGCTGGAGCGGCGCAGCGAATTGACGGTGCTGTTTCTGGCCGAGGGCGAGAGCCTGACGGTGGCGAGCGGCAGGGAACGCGTGGCGATGGTACGCTACGACGCGCTGGTGCTGGACCGCGAGGATGTGTGGACGCTGGAGGCCGGACAGGCCACCGTGTTCATCGTCGATATCATTCCAAACGAAGAAGAGTAAAGCATGAGTGCAGTGTGGGATCTGCTGATCGTCAATGTGCACCTGGCCACCATGGCCGGCGAAGGCTATGGCGAAGTGCGCGACGGCGCGGTGGCGGTGAAAGATGGCCGCATCGCCTGGCTGGGCGCGCGCGCTGACGCGGCGCGCCATGGCAGCGCGGACGAGGAACGCGATGGCGGTGGCTGCTGGCTGACGCCCGGCCTGATCGACTGCCATACGCATATCGTCCACGCCGGCAACCGCAGCGATGAATTCGAGGCGCGCCTGAACGGCGCGACCTATGAGGATATCGCCCGCGCCGGCGGCGGCATCATGTCCACCGTGCGCGCCACGCGCGCCGCTTCGGACGAAGAACTGTTGGCGCAAAGCCTGCCGCGCATCGCCAGCCTGCTGGCCGAAGGCGTGACCACGATCGAAATCAAGTCCGGTTACGGCCTGGACCTGGAGTCGGAACGCAAGATGCTGCGCGTGGCGCGCCGCGTCGGCGCTGAGCTGCCGCTGCGGGTGGCGACCACCTTCCTGGGCGCGCACGCGCTGCCGCCGGAATATGCAGGACGTGCCGACGATTATGTGCAGGCCGTGTGCGAGATGGTTCCCGCGCTGGCCGCTGAAGGCCTGGCCGATGCGGTGGATGCCTTCTGCGAACGCATCGGCTTCAGCCGCGAACAGACCGAGCGCGTATTCCAGGCCGCGCAGCGGCATGGCTTGCCGGTCAAGCTGCATGCGGAGCAGTTGTCCGACCAGGGCGGGGCGGAGCTCGTGGCGCGCTACGGCGGCCTGTCCGCCGACCATCTGGAGCATTTGAGCGAGAGCGGCATCGCCGCCATGGCGCAGGCGGGTACGGTGGCCGTGCTGCTGCCTGGCGCTTACTACTTCCTGCGCGACACCACGCCGCCGCCGGTTGCCGCGCTGCGCGCCGCCGGCGTGCCGATGGCTGTCTCCACCGACAACAATCCCGGTACCTCGCCCATGACATCGCTGTTGCTGGCGATGAATATGGTCTGTACCTTGTGGCGTCTGACGCCGCTGGAGGCGCTGTCCGGCTGCACCATTCACGCTGCGCGCGCCCTGGGCTTACAGGATGAAGTGGGCAGCCTGGAAGTGGGCAAGCGCGCCGACTTCGCGCTGTGGCGGATCGCCCGTCCGGCCGACCTGTCCTATGCCTTCGGCTTCAATCCCTGCCGCGCCGTGGTCAATGGCGGCGTATGGCGCCAGCCGCTGCTGGATATGGCCAGCCTGGCGGCGGCCCGGACCAGCTCCGGCGGCTGAGTGGGAAGCGCGCGTCCCTGGCTGGTCGCCGCGCTTTTATCCGCCGCGGCGCCGGCGCTGGCCGATGACGCGGTTTTGCGCATCGGCTCCAAGCGCTTCACCGAATCGTATGTGCTGGGCGAGGTGCTGGCGCAGACGGCCGCGCCGCATGCCCGGACCGAACACCGCCAGGGGCTGGGCAATACCGCCATCGTGCTGGCCGCGCTGAAAGCGGGCAGCATCGACGTCTATCCCGAGTACGTCGGCACCATCGACCAGGAAATCCTCAAGCATGCCAAGCCCGCCACGCTGGACGAGATCCGGCGCGAGCTGGCGCAGCAGGGACTGGGGGTATCGCAGCCGCTGGGCTTCAACAATACCTATGCCTTGGCTGTACGTGGCGATGCGGCGGACTTGCGCGCGCTGAGCGATCTGGCGCGGCACAAGGAATTGAAGTTCGGCCTGTCGCATGAATTCATCGGCCGCGCCGACGGCTGGCAGGGGCTGGCGCGCAGCTACGGCATCAGCCAGCGGCCCTCCGGTCTCGATCACGGCATCGCGTATGAGGCGCTGGCACAGCGCCAGGTCGACGTGATCGACATCTACTCCACCGACGCCAAGATCAGTCAATACGGCTTGCGCGTGCTGGACGACGACCGCGCCTACTTCCCGCGTTACGACGCCGTGCTGCTGTACCGGCTGGACGCGGCCAAGCGCTTCCCCGCCGCCTGGCAGGCCATGCGCGGCCTGGAGGGACGCATCGCCGCCGGAGACATGATCGCGATGAACGCCGCCGCCGAAATCGAAGGCAAAAGCTTCAGCGCCGTGGCGCGCGACTGGCTCGCCGCGCAAGCAGCCAAAAGCGCCGTTGCGGACGCTGCGCCGCCGCGCGCGACGCCAGCCAAGGCCGATCGTCCCGGCCTGCTCGCCAAGATTTTTGACGACAATCTGTGGCCGCTGACGCGCCAGCACGTCACGCTGGTGGCGCTGTCCGTGCTGCTGGCCTGTGCCGTGGGCATTCCGCTCGGCGTGCTGGCGGCCTATGCGCCGCGCCTGCGCCAGGCTGTGATGGCGGTGGTTGGCGTGTTGCAGACCGTGCCTTCGCTGGCCCTGCTGGCGATCCTGATCCCGCTGCTGGGCGCCATCGGCACCTTGCCGGCGCTGATCGCCCTATTTGTATACGCGCTGCTGCCTGTTGTGCGCAACACATGCACCGGCATTCTCGGCGTGCCAAAGGGATTAAAGACCGCCGCGCTGGCGCTGGGCCTGAGGCCCAATCAGCGCCTGCTGCATATTGAACTGCCGCTGGCCTTGCCCGTGATCCTGGCAGGGGTGAAGACGGCGGCGGTCATGAGCGTGGGCACGGCCACCATTGCCGCCTTTATCGGCGCGGGCGGTTACGGTGAGCGCATTACCACCGGCCTGGCCTTGAACGACAACGATATGTTGCTGGCCGGCGCCTTGCCCGCCGCCGCACTGGCCCTGCTGACGCAAGGCTTGTTCGAACTGGCCGAGCGCATGGTGGTGCCGCGTCGCCGGATTTCAAGCCAGCAGATGTAAGGAAGATGCGACTGTTGGTAAGGAATTGTAAAGGACCGGGATTTCGTCAAAGGGCAGGAATATAGTGAACTCGTTGATTCATCTCCCCTCCCACTTGACAATGGGTTCCGCCCCGCGCAGCGCAAGCTGACGCGGGATTTTTTTTGCCTGGCGTCCGCGTGTAAGCGCCTGCGCCAGCTGGTCCACTTACAACAAGGAGAGAGAGTTCGAAGGAGAGAAAGCCGCGGCGGTGTTTGTCGATGCCAAGCAGCGCGCCGTGGTGACCAATATAGCTTACGACAAGGACAACAAGCCTTTGCGCCGCTACTGCGCCGAACCCAGTCCGGACGCCTTGTCCGCCTTCGCCGCCAAGGCCGGCCTGGATGTCTCGGTTCCGACCAAGGGCGACATCGGTTATTCGCAAGCTTTCTCGGAGGGCGCGGCCAGCATAGGCTTGCGCACGCAGAGCATCCAGCTGCTGCGCGACATCATGTTCACCAACTGCGAGGCCTTCATCAACGCTGGCGTGACCGAATTCGGCCTGGAAACGCTGCAGCGACGCTTCCAGAGCACGATGGTGGCGGTGCTGGCCATCGAGCAGCTGACCGGTGCGGTGAAGGCGCCGGCGGTGACGATCAGCGGCCAGGCCGGCGGCACCAATGCCGATGTGCTGGGCGATGCGATCAAGCTGGTTGAAGTGGCCAGCGCTTCCTTGCAGGCGGCGCAAAGCAGCGAGGACAGCGCCGCCGCCAATGCCAAGACCGCGAAGCAGGAGTTGGAGGACTTCAAGAAAAAGAATCCGGCCGATACCAGCAGCGACGATTACATCGCGGCCAAAACCAAGGCTGACAAGGCCGACGCCACATTGAAGACCGCAAAGGAGCTGACGCAGACGCGACGCACGGATCTGGCGGAAGCTAAGGCTGTACGGGCGGCGGCTGGAACGACGGGCGGCAGCATGTCGAACGCGGTATTCGCCGTGGAGCCCGCGCGCGCGCCGGTGGATGCGGCAACGGCGCAGCATATCAGCCAGGCGGTCACGAAAATCGTGGAATCCACGCTGGAACTGGGCTTTGGCCGCGAGGTCTGCACCACGCTGTTCGGCCAGATGATTTCGCAGTCCGTCACGGAGCGTAAAAAAGAGCTGCTGCAGAACGCGGAAGCACTGCGCAAGTCCTGCCTGCATTTCCTGGATCAGGATGCGCGGTTGGCTGAGGCCGCGGTCAGGCGCGCCGAGTTGCAGATAGATCTGGCCCAGCGTTCCTTCGAGATGCTCGGCAGGATTCTGAATATGGTCGCCATGAAGCAGGTGAGCGCCGCCGACGGCACCACCATGATCGCCGCGCTGCGCGAATCGACGGGTGCGATTGTCAAGAATATGGAAGTGGACGACGTCAAAGCCAAAGTCTTCCTCAAACTGCAAAACTTCCCGGTTCTCAGCAAATTTGGTGTGCCGAGCACGGCTCAATAGGCAGCGTGACGTTGCCCGGCGCCGCTTATGAAGCCTGCTCTAATTCTTCAACATCGGTCTGACCGGCTGGCCTGGGCGCTGCGGCTGGCGTATGCAGCGCCCAGGCCACGCTGGCCAGGCAGACCACCATGCCCAGCCACTGCACGGGGCCGGGCCGGAAATTCTCCATCCGGATCGACAGCAGCACCGAGATCACCGGCGTCACCACGCCGATATACACCGCCTTCTGCGCGCCAAGGCGGTGGATCAGCGTGAAGTAGCAGGCGAAGGCGATCACGGAACCGAACAGCGCAAGGTAGACCAAGCCACCCCAGTAAGTTGGCGAAGGCGGCAGGCGGAACGAGGCGCCGCTGACCACGGCCCACACTACCACCAGCAGCGTGCCCCAGAGCATGGCCCAGGCCATGGTCAGCAGCACGTTGGAATCATGCTCGCGCACTTTCACCACCAGCAGATTGCCGACCGAGCTGGCGACAGTGCCGGTCAGCGCCAGTCCCAGGCCAAGCAGGAAGTGGCCATCGCCGCCGCGCAGGATTTCCTGCCAGGCCGCCCAGATCGATTCATGGAACAGCAGCGAAACCCCGGCCAGCGCGCCGGCGCCGGCGCTCCAGGTGCGCTTGCTGATCCGTGTGCCGAAAGCGATGCGGCCCAGCAGCGGCGTCCAGAATACCATCAGCACATACAGCACGGCCACCAGGGCCGATACCAGATACTGCTCCGACGAATAGGTGCAGATATAACTGAGGGCGAAGGTGCTGCTGCCCTGCAGGAAGGTCCAGCGCTGGGCGGGCCAGGAAACGCGCAGGCGCTGGCCGCGCAGCGCGCACCAGGCAAACAGCGCCGCCGAGGCGAGCGCGAAGCGGTAGACCACCGAAACGGCGGGCGGCACGTCACCCAGTTGCAGCGTGATGGCGAAGAAGGTGGAACCCCAGATCAGGGAAGCGAGAATAAAGAGGACAGGAGAAGACATCCCCTCAGTATACGGTCTTTCTCCGCTCCCTACATGAAGCGGCTCAGTAGGCCAGTTTCAGGCGGCGGTACAGGAAGCTCAGGACGAACAGGGGGCCGATCAGCAGGAAGCGCAGATCCTCGAAGAAGGAAGGCTTCTTGCCCTCGATCTTATGCCCGATAAACTGCCCGATCCAGGCCAACACAAAGACCAGCAAGGACAGCGGCAGCACGGCGCGCGGCGGCAGCGCGGCGAGGATGGCGAGCATCGCCGCCGCCATCAGCAGCATGCCGGCGGCGAAGGGCGGCGACAGCTTGAAGTAATAGACCATGCTCAGCCCCACCGCCACCAGCGCAAGCAGGGGATGCGCGGCCCACAGCAGGCCAAGCACAGTAAACATAATCACCGGCACGCAAACGAAGTGAATCAGTTCGTTCACGGGATGCAGATGGCTTTCGCTATAACGGGCGAGCAGGGTATCGATCGCTCTGGCTTCGGGCATGGCGTATCTCCTGTTTGCTTTTATGGCATTAATTCTACACCCGCTCAGGCGAGCTATTGCTAAATCCGTGGACATCATGGTAGCTGCTTGCCGCCGCACTTCAAGTAGAATTCTGCGAATGAGCAAACCCGCCCCAGACTTAAACCTGCGCAAGCGCTGCTTCGATCCGGTCGTTGACGAGCGCACCCGCCTCCTGATATTGGGAAGCCTGCCGGGCGAGAAGTCGCTGGCGCTCCAGCAGTATTACGGCCATCCGCAAAACAAATTCTGGCAGCTGATGTCGGACGTGATCGATGAGAAAATGACGCCGCTGGTCTATGCCGAGCGCTTGGCAACGCTGCTGCGGCACGGCATTGGCCTGTGGGATGTGGTGGCGGAAGCGCACCGCGCGGGCAGCTTGGACAGCAATATTCGCAATCGTGACGACAACGACCTGCTGGACCTGCTGACCCGCTATCCCGGGATAACCGCGATCGCCTTTAACGGCGGTACGGCGGGCAAACTTGGCCTCAAAGCCTTGGGCCAGCACGCCACGCGCTACCGCATCCTGCAACTGCCATCGAGCAGCCCGGCCTATACGGTGCCATACGCAGAAAAATTGCGGCAGTGGCAGGTGCTGCGGGGCGATTGATTGCTGGCTATGGCTAGTCGCCGATCAGGCACAGAGAGCTGGCTCCATCATGAACGGCAGTCACGACAAGGCGGCGATCGAGTGTCGCTAGCTGGCCACCATGGGTTTGAGCCAGCGCAAGCAGATAACTATCGGTAGTCTGCGCCGCATTCAGTAAACGCATGGTATCGATTTTCCCACTGTCCAGCAGACTGATATCATCGCTCCAAAATACGTGCCCGTTGAGCAAGCGCATGGTGCGTAACAAGGGGGCCACCGCAGCTGGACTTCCAGGCGAGTTGGGATAGCTAGCGTGACCAATAATGCGCAACGCGCCGTTTTCTGTGATAGGGCAGGTGGCCCATGCTTTTTTCCCATCCCTCGCGAACCACTCATGCGCAATGTCGTGCTGGACGTGGCTGGGATCAACCAGTGCGATCAAAACATTTACGTCCAGCAGGTAGGTCATCCTGGGAGCTCGTCGCGCAATTTGTTGACTATTTCCAGTGAGGCCGGTACGGCCCCCGTTTGCGGCTTGAGTAGCGGTACACCGTTGCGCGTGGTGTAACTGGGCTTCTGCGGTTGAAGTGCCTGTCGGGCGAGCGCAGAGATGACCTGACCGACGCTTTTGCGATGAAGCGCAGCAAGCCCTTTCGCGGCAGCGAGCACATCATCGTCGATTGCTAAAGTGGTGCGCATCTTTCTCTCCTTAGCTTGAGCTTCAGGCATTATCCATCATACATCACTTGCATTTACATTTCCTGGCGTTGCGTTGGAGTGCTGCGCTAGGACTGTGTATCGGGTGTCAAAATTAACGAAAACCTCACTCAACTTCTGGCTCTTGATATTGCAAGTGACCGGCATAACGCCCGGCCTCCACTCCCGTTTCAATTCGGCGCTGCCGCCCCTTTCTCCAGCCGCTCCGCCTGCGCAGTCAGTTGCGCGCGTGCTCTGTCGTCGCCGGTTTTTGGAATGACGATCTCGCGCAGGATCCTGGCGTTGGCGACATCGAATGCGCGATCTGCCGGCGTGGCCACATCCGGCTTGACGCCGACCCCTTCCCAATTTTTCTGCGTGACCGGGTTGATCGATTGGCCGGTCGAAATGAAGGCGACCAGGCCCGCGCCTATCGGAAAGGAATCGCCGGGATTGGCGCCGCCGCCGGTCACTTCGCCGACGAGGGTGGCGCGTTTCTGCGTTTGAAAATTGTAGGCGCATTCCTCGGCCGCCGAGAAGGTCTGTTTGGACGTCAGTACATATACTGGACGCGTGTAGTGCACGGCAACGGCGGTGCTGGTCCAGTGCTGTTTGTTGCGATGGGCTTTGCGGAAGACCATATCGTTCAAATGCCGCTGATCGCCCTCGGCGAAAAAGTGGCTCATCAGGTAGGCAACGGTTTCGCCCTCTCCACCGCCGTTCTTGCGTAAATCCAGAATGATTGCCTCGGTATTCTTCAATAGCGTCATCGCCGCGCTGATGGACGCCGCGGAAAACGAGGCCGGTTCGAAACCGCGCAGTTCCAGATAACCCACATTGCCCGGCAGGCGTTCGACCCGGAATACGCCACCCGCCACCCGCTCGGCCTGTCGGCGTTGCTGGTCCAGTTCTTCGGCGCTGGGCGCCACGTCTTCCGGCACCGCTTTGAACTCAGGATCGAAGCGCACGCTAAAATGCAAATCCTGGCCGACGCTGCGCAGATCGGCGGTTAAAAAATCTGCCAGCGCGGCGGCCGTATCGGCGCTGGCATAGGCGTTCTTCGCATGCCTGGCGCGCAGGTGCGCGGCTACTTTCTTTGCCACCTGCGGGAACACGTAATTGTCTTCGACCGATTGTGCCAGTTCCTTGACGATGGCTTGGCGCGCCGCGGCATCCAGCGCCGCGCTGGGCGATGGCGCTTCGTGTGCGGATGCGTGGGCGGCGGCGGCGAGCAAGAGCGTGATTAGCATGCGGGGCATAGAACCTTCCTTTGTCTCTTCGATGGTCGTTTGAGTGATTATTGAATGATTGCGCGGCATTGCCGCCGTGCCGTCGATCATAGCAATCCCCGCTTGTTTTTTCTGCGGATTTTCTGTGTAATATCCGGGTTTTTCCGAGATAAACTCAGTCATGGATCAAATCGATGCGAAAATCGCTGCCATTCTCCGCAACGACGCCAGAATCAGCTACAAGGAGATCGCGGAACGCATCCATCTGTCGGCCAATGCGGTGGCCGAACGGATGCGGCGTATGGAAACCGCTGGCGTGATCCTGGGCTACCATGCGCGCCTTGATCCGCATGCGCTCGACTTGTCCCTGCAGGCCGTCATCGACGTCAAGATGCTGCCCGGCGTGACGGCGCAAGCGTTCGAAGCGACGCTGCAAACCATTCCGGGCGTGGTGGAAGCGGTCCTGATGACCGGCAGCTTCGATTACATGGTGCGCGTCGCCTGCGCCAACCAGGAGGCCTTAGTGCGGCTGACCGAAAATCTCAGGGCGCGCGGCGGCGTGCAGGACACCAACACGCGAATCATGCTGCGTTCGCTCCAGATCGCGGCGCCGCTCATCTGAAGCTTTCATCCCCGATCAACCCACGTCACGGATCTTATGCACCGACGGGTCATTTTTCTTTTTGCGTTCCTGCTCTTCTGCAAAACCGCGCTTGCCGCTGAACTCAACTACCCCATCATCACCCAGCACCATACTGCCTGGAGCGCGAAGGACGGCGTGCCGGGACGGATCACGGGCCTGGCGCAGACCCCGGATGGCTGGCTGTGGATGGCGAGTTCGCGCGGATTGTTCCGCTTCGATGGCGTGAGCTTCGAAAAATACCAGGACATCAAGCAGCCGCTCGCCTCATCCAGCGTACTCACGGTCGGCACTCTGCCTTCCGGCGCGCTGTGGGCCGGTTATCGCTTCGGCGGCTTCAGCGTGCTGCAGGACGGAAAGCTGAGCCACTTTGGCGCCAAGGACGGCCTGCCACCGTCAACCGTCCGTACCGTCGTGCATGATCTGGATGGCGGTGTCTGGGTGGGCACGGCGAGCGGCCTGTATCACCGCGCGCCGGGCGCGCCAGCCTGGCGCCTGGCCCAAATCGATGGCGTATCCGCCAAAGCGCGGGTGGGCGCCATCCTGCTGGACGATGCTGGCACGCTGTGGGTGCGGACGGTGGACGCGACTGTTGCCCGCGCGCGCGGCGAGAGCGCTTTCCGCCGCGCGGCCGATGGCGGCAGCTATGGCCAGATCGTCAAGGCGCCGGACGGCAGCATCTGGATGTCCGATCTGGACAAGGCCGGCCTGCAGATGCTGCATGCTCCAACCGGGCGGCCGGTGTTCCAGCCCCCGGCCTTGCCGGCAATCTCGTATCTGGCCTTCGATCAGCAGGGCAATGCCTGGGCCGCGCCCAGCAAGGAATTCGGCGTGCTGCGCGTCGGCCGCGCGCAGGCTCCCGACCGCGTCACCTGGCTGGACGAGCCGCAAGGCTTGAGCGGCACCGTGAACGCCATGCTGGTGGACCGGGAGGGCAATACCTGGATCGGCACGGGCAAAGGGCTGGACCGCTTCCGCGCCAATCGCCTGGAATCGATCGACGTGCCGGACTATCTGGCCGACGCGCGCCCCATCGCCGCCGGTCCGAACGGCAGCCTGCGCGTAGACCGCTATGTGCTGGAGCGGCCCGGCCAGGGTAGGGAGGCCGCCACCTTGATTGGTCCGCCGCCCACGGCCAAGAACATCGTGACCAATGTGTATAGCGATCCTGACGGCAGTTTCTGGATCGGCTCCCTCACCGAGCTTTTCCATGTGGTCGATGGGAGGAGCCAGACCATCGATCTGCCGCCCACGGAAAAAAAGGAGGCCGCCATCAGCGGCATGGCGAAGGACGCCACCGGCGCGCTATGGATCATCCGCTCCAGGCTTCAGCGTTATCGGAACGGCGTCTGGCAGTCGGGCGGCGGCCATCGCCAACTGGAAGACTTCAAAGCCATCGCCATCTTTTGCGATTCCAGAGGGCGCATGTGGTTCGGCTCCACCACCAATGAGATCGCGCTGCTGGATGGCGAACAGCTGCGCATTCTGCAGGAGTCCGATGGTCCGCGGCTCGGCTCCATCAAGCAATTCACGGAATACCGCGGCGAGATCTGGATCGGCGGCGAAGATGGCGTGGCGGTCTACGACGGCAAGCGCTTTGCCACGATCTCGGCGCGCGCGGGCGATGCGTTTTCGGGCGCATCCGGCCTGGTCTTCGACGCGAAAGGCACCTTGTGGATCAACGGCCTGTATGGCATCAGCGGCATCACGGCGGCGGAACTGGCGGCGGCCAGGCGCGACAGCGCCTACAAGGTGCGCTTCAGCCGCTATGATTTTCTCGATGGTTTGCGCGGCACACCGGCGCAGTACGCGCAGACGCCGACGGCGCTGATGGGAACGGACGGCCGGATGTGGTTCAGCACCTCTTTCGGCATCTACAATCTGGCGCCAGAAGCCATGGCGCGCAATCCGCTGCGTCCCACCGTGCTGGTGCGCCGTCTGCGTTCGGGCGAGATGGTCTTCGACGCCACGGGAACGCCGGCACTGCCGCCGGGTTCCACGTCGGCGCAGATCGATTACACGGCCCTCAGCCTGACCATGCCCGAGCGCATGCAGTTCAAGTACCGCCTGGAAGGCGTGGACGAGGCTTGGCAGGAAGCGGGAACGCGGCGCACCGCTTACTACACCGGCCTGGCGCCGGGCCATTACCGCTTTCGCGTGATTGCCTCGAATAACGACGGCCTGTGGAACGAAAGCGGCGCCAGCCTGGATTTTTCGATTCAGCCCAGCTTCGTGCAGACCATCTGGTTCAAGTCCCTGTGCGCGGCGGCTTTCCTGCTTGCGCTGTATCTGTTCTACCGCTGGCGGCTGGCGCTGGCGACGCGGCGCGCGCGCGAGCATTATCACGTCCGCCTGCTGGAGCGGGAGCGCATCGCGCGCGCCCTGCATGACACCCTGCTGCAAGGCGTGCAGATTCTGACCACGCGCTTCCAGCTGGCGATGGCGCCCCTGCCATCCGGCCTGCCGGAACGGCGGATGATGGAAAAGGCGCTGGATGCGGCGGACCAGGTGATCGCCGAAGCGCGCGACCAGGTGAGCGATCTGCGGCTTGGCCCCGAGACTGGCGACAGGCTCCAAAGCGCGTTGCGGCAACTGGCGGGATGGCGCGCCGAGCAGCAGGTGGAATGCGTGGTCGGCGTGACGGGCGCACCGCGCGATGTGCCGGCCCAAGTCTGCGACGAGATGGCGGCCATCGCCAGGGAAGCGTTCAACAACGCGCTGCAGCACGCGCAGGCCGGCCGCGTCGACATCACGCTGGCCTACCGGGATGATGGTCTGCGCCTTGGCGTGAAGGACGATGGCCGGGGCATGGCGCCGGCGATCCTGCAAGCGGGCGGTCGCAGCGGCCATTGGGGCTTGCCCGGCATGCGCGAGAGGGCGGCGGCGCTCAAGGCGGAACTGGAAATCCGCAGCGCGCCGGATGCCGGGACGGAGATCGCCCTGATCGTCCCCGCGCACCTGGCTTACCGCGCAGCCGACCGTGCGGCGCGCTGGGGATGGTTGCGCCGCCGTTGAGCGGCCGGATTGCGGCTGTTCGACGCGGCTTCGCAAGGGAGCGTACCTGGCGCGCGGAGCGGGGCTATCTAAGTCCGGCTGTTTCCACCGTCGTCGGCCGGCTCCAGCACCGCCAGCAGGCGCGCCAGGCTGGCATCGAGCGCGGCCAATTCGCTGCCGCTGTGCGGCGCCAGGATACGGCGCTCGTTGTCCACATGGGCCGCCACCGCGCGGTCGATCAGGAGCAAGCCGTCGTCCGTCAGCTGCACCAGAATGCTGCGCGCATCCTCTGCATTGGCCAGGCGCTGCACCAGGCCGCGCGTTTCCAGCCCTTTCAGGCGGTGGGTCATGGTGCCGGAGGTGATCATCAGCGCCGAAAACAGATGGGTCGGCGCCAGGCAGTAGGGCGCGCCCGAGCGGCGCAGTGTCGCCAGCACGTCGAATTCCCAGCTGCTCAAGCCATGGGCGGCAAACACCGCGTCGAGGCGGCGCTGCACCAGCGCCGCGCAGCGCTTCAGGCGGCCGATCGTCCCCATGGGGGCCACGTCCAGTTCCGGGCGCTCGCGGTTCCATTGTTCGAGTATCTTGTCGACCGCATCGGCCGGCCGTTTCTTCGCCATCGGATTTTCCTTAAATTTATCTTGATCTCAAGATTATAAGCTGGAATAATTATCTTGAATTGAAGATAAATGGAGAGCATGATGCCGCGCATATCCTGGGGAAATGTCTTGCTGACCGCGCTGGCGCCGGTCATCTGGGGTTCGACCTATATCGTCACCACCACCTTTCTGCCGCCGGACCGGCCGTTCACGGCGGCCCTGCTGCGCTGCCTGCCCGCCGGCCTGTTACTCAGCCTGTTCGTGCGGCGCCTGCCGGCGCGGCGCGACTGGGGCCGGCTGGCGCTGTTGGCGGCGCTGAATATCGGCTGCTTCCAGGCCTTGCTGTTTGTCGCCGCCTACCGGCTGCCGGGTGGCGTGGCGGCGGTGGTCGGCGCCATCCAGCCCTTGCTGGTGATGGGCATGGCCTGGTCGCTGGATGGCGCAAGGCCGGCGCGCGTTGCGGTCTGGGCCAGCGTCGCCGGTGTGCTCGGCATGGCGGCCCTGCTGCTGACGCCGGGCGCCGCCTGGGATGCGCTGGGCATCGCCGCCGCCCTGGCGGGGGCGGCCTGCATGGCGGCCGGCACCTATCTGGCGCGCCGCTGGCGTCCCGATGTGCCGGTGCTGGCCTTCACCGGCTGGCAGTTGCTGGCCGGCGGCGCGATGCTGCTGCCGCTGGCGCTGCTGGCCGATCCGCCGCTGCCGGCGCTGGGCAGCGGCGCGGTGATGGGCTATGCCTATCTGTCGCTGGCTGGCGCCCTGGTCGCTTACGCCTTGTGGTTCCGCGGCATTGCGCGCCTGTCGCCGGTGGCCGTGTCCTCGCTTGGCCTGCTCAGCCCTTTGACCGCCGTGATCCTGGGCTGGGCCTTGCTGGGACAGAGCATGCGCGGCTGGTCACTACTGGGATTGATTACTGTGTTCGGCAGCGTGCTGGCCGTACAATGGGCGCAAGCCGCCGCGCCACAACAACGTGTTTTAGGAGCTTGATGTGTACGAAAATATTAAAAACCTGATTGAATCCCGCACCTCGGTCAACAACTTCGACAGCAGCCGCGCGCTGAGCGATCAGCAAGTCGCGGAACTGGTGCGCCTGGCGACGCTGGCGCCATCGGCTTACAACTTCCAGAACTGGAAATTCGTGGCCGTGCGTTCGCCGCAGGCCAAGGCCCGCCTGCTGGACGTCGCCTATGGCCAGAAAAAAGTGGCGGAAGCTGCCGTCACCTTCATCGTCTGCGGCACGCTGGCCGCGCATGAGGGACTGGCCGGCGCGCTGCAGCCTTCGCTCGATGCCGGCATCATCAACGCTTCGATGCTGCAAAGCTGGGTGGGGATGGCGCACGGCGCGCACCACGACAATCCGCAACTGCAGCGCGATGAAGCGATCCGCTCCGCCTCGCTGGCGGCCATGACGCTGATTCTGGCGGCCGAGGGCATGGGTCTGGATACCTGCCCGATGGGCGGCTTCGATCAGCAGGGCGTGGCGCGCGAATTCGGCCTGTCCGAGCGCGATGTGCCGGTGATGCTGGTGACGGTGGGCTACGCCACGCAGGAAAATTGGCCGCAGAAGCCGCGCAGGCCGCTGGCGGAAGTGATGGAGTTTGCCTGAAATGAAAAGGCCACGGTGGATGCCGTGGCCTGTGGATTAACGGTAGAAGGCTTCGACCTTGCCCTTCAGCTTGATCAGCATGGGGCGGCCCTTGCGGTCCAGGGTTTTACCGGCTGGCACCTTGATCCAGCCTTCGCTGATGCAGTATTCCTCGACGTCGAAGCGGTCTTTGTCATTGAATTTGATGCCGATATCGAACTCGAACACGGCCGCGACATGGTGCGGGCTGCGTGGGTCGACGGACAGGTGATCGGGCAGTGGGGGGCGGGTAGTAGTATCGTTCATGGCCGAAATTATCCGCCAGAACGCGTTCCAGCACAATCTCCGCTTGCCGAACGTTGTGGACAAATCCCCCATCTTTTCATAGACTTGCCCTTCAAAAAACACGGGAGGCAGGCGCATGACGGCAAGACGCAAGGTTCTGGCAGCAATGGCAGCAACGGTGGCAGCGGCGGCATTCAGCCCGCTGCAGGCGGCGGAGGCATTCAGCAAGGCGGCTCCGCTGTCCATCGGCGACACCTTCACCATCGATTCCCGCCATCTGGGCGAAACCCGCCGCATCAATGTGTATATGGCGCGCGGCTGGAACGACGCGCCCGACGCGCCGCTGCCGGTGCTGTATATGCCGGATGGCGGCCTGGCCGAAGACTTCCTGCATGTGGCCGGCCTGCTGCAGGTTTCGGTGGCCAACGGCACCATGCGCTCCTTCATGCTGGTCGGCATAGAAAACACCCAGCGCCGGCGCGACCTGACCGGCCCCACCGAAGTTGCCGAAGACCGCAAGATCGCCCCCGTGGTGGGCGGTTCGGCGGCTTACCGCAGCTTTATCCGGGAAGAGCTGATGCCGCAGGTGAAGGCGCGCTACCGCACCACGCAGGAAAGCGCCATCATCGGCGAGTCGCTGGCTGGCCTGTTCGTGATGGAAACCTTCCTGCAGGAGCCGCAACTGTTCGACACCTATATCGCCATCGATCCAAGTCTATGGTGGAACAAGCGCCAGCTGCTGCAACAGGCCGGCGCCAGGCTGCGCGCCCATAAGCGCCTCGATAAAACCCTGTACGTGGCGGCCAGCGGCGAAAAAGGCATGCCGGAACTGGCGCAGCAGTTGGAGGCCGCTCTGGCCGGCAGCAAGGTCGAAGGCCTGCGCTGGCAGTTGGCGCCGCTGCCCGACGAAACCCACCTGACGGTCTACCACCCGGCCGCGCTGCGTGCCTTCCGCAGCGCGTTCAAGCCCGGATAAGATGAAAATCGACTCGCTTCAGCTGCTGCGCGCCGTGGCCGCGCTGCTGGTGGGGCTGAACCATGCCCTGTTTACGATCAAGCGCAAGGCCGGTGTCGACACCGTGGATATGGCGCAGGCTGAAGCGCTGGGTAAGCTGGGGGTGGAACTGTTCTTTATGATCAGCGGCTACATCATGGTGATTTCGACGCGCGACCGCAGCGCGCCCGGCGCGCAGCCTCTGGCATTTTTCTGGCGCCGCTGCATCCGCGTTGTGCCGCTGTATTGGCTGGCCACGCTGATCTACGCCTTGAAGCTGGCGCTGAGCGGCGAAGCGCCGTCGCTGGCTGCCATGTTCAAGTCCTTGCTGTTTATCCCTTACGAGAACGCCAAAGGTTACTGGCATCCGGTTTATGGGTTGGGCTGGACCCTGAATTATGAAATGCTCTTTTATGCCCTGTTTGCCCTCGCCCTGACGCAGAAGCTGGGGCGCGGCGTGGCCGGCTTGCTGCTCTTGATGGGCGCTGCCGTGGGGGCCGGGCTGTGGCTGAATCCGGCGCCGGGCAGCGGACCTGAACAGCTGCTGGCATTCTGGTGCGCCCCCATCCTGCTGTGCTTCTGCGCCGGGATGGCGCTGGGCTGGTGGCGCCTGGCACTGGGGCAGCGGGTGTGGCGGCTCAGCTTCCGGATCCAGGCAGCATTGGCGCTGAGTTTTATCCTGGCCTACTGCATCGGCATCCAGTGGTGGCAAGGGGCGCAGCTGTTCTCGCCGCTGGCGGCGCTGGGGGCGATGTTCGTTTGCGGCCTGGCTGCGGAGCCGTCGATTGGCGCCGGCCGCGTATCCAGCCTGCGGCGCGGTATTGTATTGTTGGGCGGCGCGTCCTATAGCCTGTACCTGACGCACAGTTTCGTGCTGGGACCGGCCGGCCGCGCTTGGGGACTCGCCGGTTGGCATGGCGGGACATCGGCTTTCCTGGCGCTGACGCTGGTACTTACCGTGCTGCTTGCTTTGGCGGTATATCGCTGGCTGGAGCAACCCCTGCAAGCATTCCTGCTGCGCCGCCTGCCAGCACCGGCGGCGCTGGCGGCGAAACCTGGCTAGTTGCCGCCGGCCTTGCGCCGGCTTGCTCAGTGGCCTGGGCAAATTGCGTCGACAGGAATTGCGCGATCTTGCGCTGCGTGATTTCCAGATAGGGAATATTCATGTGATCGGTGCCGGGCACGGTCTCGTCCAGGTGCAGGCGGTTCAGGCGCGTCACCAGTTCATCGGTGTGCGAGTGCGGCACCACATCGTCGCTGGCGGCGCGCAGCACATAGGTCGGCGCGGTCAGGCGCTCGGCATGCTTGACCGATTCGAAGCGGTGCTTGAGCACCATCCCGATCGGCATGGCGCGGAAGCGGCGCCGCGCCAGCGCCAGGATGGAGTCATAGGGCGTGATCAGCACGATCGAATGCACGGCGCGTTCCATCGCCACCTGCACCGCCACGCCGGAGCCCAGGCTGCGGCCCACCACGGCAATGCGCGCCGCATCGGCGTTGGCGCTATCGCGCAGCCAGTCGAACAGCATGCGCCCATCTTCCACCATATGTTCTTCGCCCGGCTCGCCCTGCGATTCGCCGTAGCCGCGGTAATTCATGGCCAGCACCGCCATGCCGGGGAACAGGGTGCCGGCGTCGCGCGCCACCCAGGACACTTCCTCCGAGCGGCCGCCGAAATAGATCACGGCGGGGTAGGGGCCGGGCTGGCGCGGCGTCATCAGCCAGCCGGCCAATTTGGTGCCGTCGGCCGCGCGCAGCACCACGGCGCGCGTGCGATGGCCGCTGCTGCGCGGGCTGCGCACCTCGCGCTTGACGTTGGGATTGAACAGCAGCTTGCGCTGGCTGGCCGCCACCACGGCCGTCAGCCCGGCCCAGACAAAGCCCATCATGCCTGCGGCCGCCGCCATTTTTCTGGAGTTGTTCATGCCTCCAGTGTAGCGAGAATCGCCGCCGCCTTGCGCGCGGCAGACGAGAAAAAGCCGGCGGCGGCAACAGCCCGCGGGTTCAGCGCGACACGCCGTCCGTCACGGCGGCGGCCTGCACGCTGGTCGGCGCGGCGGTCAGGCGCTTGACCATGGCGTTCACGGCCACCATCTGCTGTCCCGATTTCAGCGCGTAATTGCTGTCGGTGTAGCCGAACCAATCCCAGCAACCGTTCGGGTTGAACGGGATGTCGGACTTGTTCACCTGCGGATACAGCACGATGATGTTATTCGTGTCGGCCCAGGCGTTGTAGCTGGTCTTGCCGTAGAAATCGTCCTGCACAGATTCAGCGGACTGCAGGCAGCCGTGGAAGGCCACGTGCACCTTGCAGGCATTGCCGCTGCCGCTGCAGGCTTTCGGCACATAGGCGAACGCATCCTCCGCCATGCCGCTATCGGCCTTGGCGAACTCGCGCTGGTTGAACTTGATGATCTGGCCCGACAGGTTGCTGGCCGGCGGCCTGGCATTGCCGTAGATGTGGTTGAAGATGGCGCCCGCCTGGTCGTAGGCCTGCTGCTGCACGGTGCAGTGGCTGATATAGGGCGCGGCATTGTCGGCGCAGGGATTGCCGAAGGAGGGCGTCAGCAGCGCGTGGCCGGCCGGCACATTGTTCACGTACTGGACATTCGATTTGTCCACGCCCACCTGTTTGAAGAAGGACACGGTGGCGTTCACCGCCTGCTGGTAGACCACGGTGTCGCGCGTGCCGCTGAAGACGTAGATGCGCGCCTTGTTCAAGCCCGTGAGCGGGTCGATCTGGCCGGCGTCGGCGAAGCTGCGCGCGGCGGACGCCATCAAGGCCGGATTGGGCGGCACGAACGGCACCTGGCCCATGCAGATGGCGGCATAAGCGAGGAAGCCGTTGGCGGCGCAGTAGTAAGGGCCGCCCGCCACCACGCCGGCGCCGACCACGGAATTGGAATAGGCGACCTGGTATTGCACCGCCATGAAAGCGCCGGACGAGAGGCCCGAGACGGAAGTGGCATTCTGGTCGGCGCCCAGCGCCGGCAAGGGCGGGCTGGCGTGGACCCAGGGAGCGGCGGCCAGCAGAATGGCGGAAGCGGCAAGCGAGGATGACAGTTTCATCTTCGGACTCCTAAGTGGCGAACATCGGGGATGGCCCGCCCGTGCACAGGGTTGCAGGGCGGGAGTTTGACGCGCTGCACAATCAGATGCACCGGCGATCATCCCACACAAAACCGCAGCCAAGCATGCTTAAAATTTCGGAGTGGCGAAAATACAAATCACTTGCAGCACCGGCCTTTTCTGACCAGCATAAGGTCTTGCCCGGGACGGAAGGCCGATGCTTCCGGCCCCGGGAAAGGGAGGGGAAACGGCTTAGCGCGCCAGCACTTGCACCGCGATACCGGACGGCGTGGCCGGCGCGCGGTACACGCGCTGGGTGGCTTTCTGGAAGTCCTCAGGCTTCGCTTTTGGAATGTCCATGAACTTTTGCGGATTCAGGTCGATCAGCGGGAACCAGGAACTTTGCACCTGCACCATGATGCGGTGGCCGCGGCGGAAGGTGTGGTTGACGTCGCCCAGCTGGAAGTTCAGCGCTTCCACTTTGCCGGGCGTGAACGCTTCCGGCTTTTCGAAGCTGTGGCGGAATTTGCCGCGCAGGGGATTGCCGCGCACCAGCTGCTGGTAGCCCGCCATCTTCACCGCGCTGGCGCCGTCTTCCTTGGCCGGCGCCGGATACTCCTGCGGATAGACGTCGATCAGCTTGACCACCCAGTCGGCGTCGCTGCCGCTGGTGGAGACGAAGAGCTTGGGCGCGACCGGGCCGGCCAGCGTCACATCTTCTTCCAGCACCTCGCTCTGGTAGACCAGCACGTCGGGACGGCTGGAGGCAAAGCGCTGGTCCGACACCATGTATTCGCGCGGCACGCCGGTGGCCGCGTAGCCGATATACGGCACCGGTTTTTTCGGATCGCTGACGTATTCGTCGTACTCGCCGCCGCCGGCCGCCGGCTGCTGCCAGTGCAGGGTGCCGTTGGCGCCGAAGTAGAGCGTGCGCGCCTTGGCCTGCTGCGGCGGCCAGGCGCTGTACTGGCGCCAGACATTGCTGCCGGTTTCGAAGGCGTTCACATTGGCCGTGGCCTGTTCCGGCTTCACGCCTTTCAGATGCTGCTCGAAGAAGGGGAACTGGATCTTCTGGCGGAAGTGCTCGGAAGTCTTGCTGTCGAATTTCACCGGACCCAGATTGCGGCCCTCGCCGCCGGCCCAGCCGCCATGCGACCAGGGGCCGATCACCAGGCCGTTGAAGATGCCGGGGTTGTTGCGGCCGATGGCCTGGTAGGTGGTGAACGGGCCTTGCAGGTCTTCCGCGTCGAACCAGCCGCCCACGGTCAGCACGGCGGCGCGCACGTTTTTCAGGTGCGGCGCGATATCGCGCGACTTCCAGAACGCGTCGTAGGAGCTGTGCTCAATGGTCGGCTCCAGATAGGTGCGCTGCTTGGGCTGGAGCTGGGCCAGGATGTTGGCCAGGCTCTGATGCTTGAGGAAATAGTCGTAGCCGTCGGCCATGCCGTAGTCGAAGCTTTCCCAGTTCTTCGGCTGGGCGGTGGGATTCTGCTCGCTGGTGAAGGCGGAGTAGAAGTCGAAGTTCGCCGCCAGCATCAGCGCGCCGCCGTGGTAGGCGTCGTCGCCCATGAACAGATTGGTCACCGGCGCCTGCGGCGAGGCGGCCTTGATGGCCGGATGCGAATCGATGATGCTGGCCGAGGTGTAGAAGCCGGGATAGGAAATGCCGTAGATGCCGGCCTTGCCGTTATTGCCCGGCACATTCTTCAGCAGCCACTCGATGGTGTCGTGCATGTCCTGGCTCTCATTGCCTTCGCCGGGCGCGCGCTGGGCGTTGATGTGCGGCGTCATCTCCTGCCATTTGCCCTCCGACATATAGCGGCCGCGCACGTCCTGGCGCACGAAGATATAGCCGGCCTGCTCGAATTCGCGCGAAGGGCCGAGCGACTTGGGATAGAACTCCACGCCGTACTGCAGCTTGCCCTGTTCGCGCACCCCGGCGCTGTAGGGCGTGCGTTCGATCAGGAAGGGATAGCTTTTCGAACTGTCTTTCGGCACATAGACCGTGGTGAACAGGCGCGCGCCGTCGCGCATGGGAATGCGGAATTCGTATTTGGTGTAGTGTTCGCGCGGGCTGCTTTTCGGCGCTGCGGGCGCGTCGTCGGCGGCCAGCACGGCGGCGCGGTCAAAGCCATGGGCGGCGCCGCAGAGCGCCAGGGAAAGGGCCAGTACGGAAAGAGGTCGGATCATGGTCGGCACTGTGGGGTGGAAAGTCCCACAGTGTAAACCGTATGACGGAAAAGGCAATCTTGCCCGGCGCGGCGTATCGCCGCCTCAATCCGGGTCGCTGCCGCGGCCGCCGCGCAGGCGGATGCCTTCGGCGCGCAAGCGTTCCAGCTTGCCCGCGTACAGCTCGTGGTCGCGCCGCGTGGTGCTGTTTTCCAGCGCCAGCTTCAGGTGCTTGTCGGCCAGGCGCAGATCGCCCAGCTTATAGGCCGCCAGGGCCAGCCAGAAGTGGAATTCGTGGTAGCCGGGCTGGCGCTCGACTTCGCGCGCGAACAGGGCGCGCGCCTTGAAGTACTGGCCTTCCTCCATGGCTTTCAGGCCCAGGTTGAAGTAATGGAAGGGCGGATTGGGCTCCATGCGCGCCAGCTGCTCGCGCACGGTCTTGGCTTCGGCGTCGCGGCCCATGCTGTCCAGGATGCGCGCCAGGTTGTACAGCGGCACGGTGCTGGAGGGCGTCAGCTGGGCCATATAGCGCATGGTGCGCTCGGCCAGCGCCAGGTCGCCATGCTGCTTGTAGATCACGCCCAGGGTGTTGTAGGCGCTGTAGAAGTCCGGGTCTTGCAGGATGGCGCCGCGCGCCCACCAGTAGGCGTTGTCCAGCTTGCCCGCCACCAGCGATTCGGCGGCGCGGTTGTTCATGAACATGGCCAGCACGGTCTTTTCGTCGATCTGGCGCGCATCCAGGCTGCGGATGTCGGCCGGCGGCAGGAAGTCGATCACCAGGTAGGCATTGGCGTCATAGCTGGCCTGGTACATCTTGTTGCGGCCCAGGACAATGTTCACATGGCCGCTGGAGATGTACAGGCTGCCGGAGCGGCTCCAGCTTTCGTCCACAGACACGTTCTGGAACTGCACCTGCAGCCCCATTTCGCGCGCCAGCGCCGCCGTCATGATGACCAGGGAAATGCAGTTGCCGGCGCGCGCCTCGAAAGTCTGGGCGGCGGTGCGGGTGTTGGCGGAATCGTATTCGATCTTGAGCTGGTCGCGCCGGTAGAGGGCGTCGAACAGGGCGCGGTGGGGCGGTTTGTCGCGTTGGCTGCGCAGGGCTTCGTCCACATAGCGCTTCATGGCCGGCGTCGCCGCCAGGATCTGCTCGGCGCCCACGTCTTCGCTGGCGACGGCAAAGCTTTGGTCGCTGAAAAGCTGGGCCGCCGGCGGCGCGGCCGGGTGGATGGTGGTGCTGGAACAGGCGCTCAGCAGCAGCGCGCACACAAGGACAATCAGACGTTTCATCATGCACCTCCCTGGGGAAAGTATCCTCGCCTGGGGAGATGCTGTCAAACAGGAAATGCTTATTGCGCAGGCAGCGCGACCACGTCTTCCGGCTGGCCTTGCGCGTCGAAGCGGCGCGCCACAGAGACGGCCTGCACGCCCAGCGTGGCCAGGGCGTCGCGCACGTCCTCGACCTCGGCTTCCAGGTCGCAGCCCAGGTCCAGCGGCCGCGCGCTGGCGGCGAGCAGGGCGCCGCCCGGCGCCGCGTACAGGTTCACGCGCAGTTGCATGCTGCCGCCGCTGTCGGCCGGACCGACGATGGCCGCGGCCTGGGCGGCGGACTGGCCCTGCAGGGCTTGCGCCAGCTCGGCCATCATGGCCAGCATCGCATGTTCGGCCTGGCCCTGCTGCACGGCGCCGAAGAACAGATCCTGGTACAGGAAGTTCAGTTCCAGCGCGCGCTCGCCGGCCAGGCAGCGCCGCACCAGCGGCGCGTATTGCTGGGTCCAGGCGCGGTAGCGTTCCATACGGCTGGCGAAGTAGGCGTCGGCCTGGTCTTCGCCGGCGGGGATGGCGTAAAAGGGATCGTCGGCCCGCTTCAGCGCGAAGCCGAGCAGGAAGCGCAGCTCGACCGCCTCGTCGCCGGCGCCGAACGCGGGGCCGCTCCAGCCGGCGATGCTGCGCTGCAGCGCCGGCGCTTCGCTCATCTTCTTTTCCGTCAGCGAGGCCGCCGCTTCGCGCACCATGGCGTTGAGCTGGCCGTAGCTGATGCGTTCGGCCTCGCCCAGGTCGTAGGCGTGGCGCACCAGCACCAGTTTTGCTTGCGGGCTTTCCAGGCCGCCGCTGCGCAGGCTTTGCAGCAGCGCGTCGTAGGCGGCGTCGTCCTGGAAGCATTGCTCCAGTTTCAAGCCGCCCTGGCTGCGCGCGAACACGGGAATGGCGAAAGCGTCGATTTCCAGCGCCGGGGCGCCTTCGCGGCGCAGCTGCACGGTGCCGGCGGCTTCCTCGATGGCGCTGCGCAGCAGCTGGTAGGCGCCCACGTCTTCATAGCGCGCCTGTTCGATGGCGCCGTACAGGATCTCGTCTTTTTGCTGGTTCAGGTAGCGGCGCAGCAGGCGCGCGAAGTCCTGCTCCTTGTCGCGCAGTTCGGCGCCCAGGCTGTCGCCATCCTCCTGCTCGGCCAGTTCCAGCGCCAGGGCGCACAAGGCCTGGCTCAGGACTTCTTCTTTTTCTTCGGGGGGCGTGCTGGATTTACGCGGGGCGGGGCGCTTATTCTTGGGCATGGGATTCGTGAATGCCCGTTGGCGGGCTTAGTGGTCGAAATGGAAGGATTCGTGCAGCTCGTCGAGCAGGTCGGCGGTTTCGTCGGGGCTCAGGCCCAGATGGCGGCAAGCCGGTTCACCGCCCTTGTCCCACTCCAGCGAGGCGCGGTTGCCATGGTAACGCTGAATGCCGTGTTCGGCCAGTACCGAGGCCGCAACCAGGGAGCGGATGGCGTCGTCGGTGCTGTCGTCCTCCAGCACTTCGTAATCGTGGTGGTGCAGGATGGCCCAGGACACGTCGGGCGAGAGCCCCCAGTTGCGCGCCAGCAGGCAGCCGATGGCGGCGTGGTTGGTGGTGTGGTGCTCGTCCTCGATGGCGGTGATCTTGCGCGTGGCCGATTTGCAGGCCAGCTCGAAAGTCTGGCGGTAGTCGGGGAAGCGCGCCATCAGCAGCGGCACGCCGATATCGCAGAACAGGCCGAAGGTATGGGCGATGTCGGGCGGGGCCACGCGCAGCTTGCGGGCCAGGAACACCAGGGCCTGGGCGCGGCGCGCCGACACTTCCCAGAACTGGTTCAATTCGGCTTGCTGGCCCTCGATGGCCTGGCGCGCCAGCAGCCCGGTGAGCAGGGCGGCGCACTGGTTAAGGCCGAGGAAATTGATGGCCTGTTCCACCGACTTGGCCTTGCGCGCGGCGCCGAAGAACGGCGAGTTGGCCAGCTTCAGCAGGGCGCCGGACATGCCGACGTCGTTGCCGATGATGCGCGCGATGCGGCGCGGCGAGGGATCGTCGGTCCCCAGCTCGCGTTGCAGGTCGACCAGCAGGCTGGGCCGCGGCGGAATGCGGATCGAACGCAGCAAAGCGTCTTCGACCGATGTTTCTTGTACCGGGGCGGGGGCTGCAACTGTCGTCATATCGATATGGGGTGGACTGGCGTACCTGAACTATAGCCTACCTGCAACTATATTGCCCGGGTGGCCAAGCTCCGATTATCGCCGGTTTTGGCGGCTGGACGACGGCCGGAGCGGGGAATATTTCCTCTAAATCAGGGAATTGTTGTCCAAGTGCGGCGATTTCATGGCGAAAAGACAGCAAGAATGGGCAAGCTTGAAGGGATGGCACGATAGCTTGGACGGCGGCAAGCCGGCTGGCGCCAGCCGGGCTAGAATAGCCGGCATGACAACTTTCATCGCCGGCATCGATTTTGCCGCCCCGTCGCGCGAGGTGGCGCGGCGCCTGATCGGCGTCACCGTGCTGGTGGACGGCGTGGGCGGGCGCATCGTGGAAACCGAGGCCTACGACCGGGAAGACCCGGCCTCGCACAGTTTTTCCGGGCCGACGCCGCGCAACCAGGCCATGTTCGGTGCGCCGGGCCACGCCTATGTGTATCTGTCCTACGGCATGCACTGGTGCCTGAACTTCGTCTGCCGCGAGGAGGGCCATGGGGCCGGGGTACTGATCCGCGCGCTGGAGCCGGTGCTCGGGCTGGAGGCGATGCGCGCGCGGCGCGGCCAGCACAATGAACGCTTGCTGTGCGCCGGGCCGGGGCGGGTGTGCCAGGCGCTGGGCGTGACGCGCGCCCATAACGCGCTGGCGCTGAACGCCCTACCGTTTGAACTGCTGCCGCGCAGCGGCCGGGTGCGCATCGCGGTCGGCCCGCGCATCGGCATTTCCAAAGCGGTGGACCTGCCCTGGCGCTTCGGCCTGGCCGGTTCGCGCTTTCTGAGCAAGCCCTTCCCGGGCGCCTGAACCGGGTCGCGCCGCGCGCATGCGGCTGCCGCCGGCGCGCCGCTCCGGCATCGCATACTCCTCGTCCGCGTCCTCCTGTGCCGCCGGCGCGGCCGGCGCTTGCCCGTCCGCCGCGGCGGCCTCCGGCTCCGGCGCGGCCTCGCCCAATTCGAACACGGCCACCGCCTCGCTCAGGCTGATGGCCTGCCGCTGCAGGCTTTCGGCCGCCGCCGCCGCCTCCTCGACCAGGGCGGCGTTCTGCTGGGTCGCGTCGTCCATCTGCCCCACGGCCTGGTTCACCTCGCTGATGCCCTGCGCCTGCTCGCTGCTGGCGGCGCTGATGCGGGCGATGATCTCGTTCACCTCGCGCACCGAGCCGACGATGGCGTCCATGCTGCCGCCGGCCCGGCCCACGCAGGCATTGCCGCTGTCGATGGTGGCCACCGATTCCGCGATCAGGGTCTTGATTTCGCGCGCGGCGTTGGCCGAGCGCTGGGCCAGGGTGCGCACTTCGGCCGCCACCACGGCGAAGCCGCGTCCCTGCTCGCCGGCGCGCGCCGCTTCCACCGCCGCGTTCAGTGCCAGGATATTGGTCTGGAAGGAGATGCCGTCGATCACGCCGATGATTTCCACGATCTTGCGCGAGCAGCCGCGGATCGATTCCATCGCCGCCACCGCCTGGCCCATGGCGGCGCCGCCGTCGCTGGCCAGGCTGCTGGCGCTGGCCGCCAGCGCGCTGGCCTGCTGCGCATGTTCGGCGTTCTGGCGCACGGCGCCGGTCAGGCAGGCCATGGCGCTGGCCGTCTGCTGCAGCGAGCTGGCCTGCATTTCGGTGCGCGCCGACAGATCCTGGTTGCCGCTGGCGATTTCGTGCGAGGCGGTGTCGATCGATTGCACCGCGTCCTGGATCAGGCGCAGCGTATGGTTCAGGCGCGCCACGCTGTGGTCGAGCACGCGCCCGGTTTCGGCGATCTCGTCGCGCCCCGCGCTGGCCGGGCCGCAGCGCAGATCGCCGTCGGCCAGGCTGCGCACGGCGTTGCCGATGGCCTGGATCTCGCGCAGCAGCACGCTGCGCACCCGCATCGACACCAGCAGCGAGAGCAGCACCGAGAGCGCCACCAGCCCGCCCATGGCGGCGCCGAGGCGATGGTATTCGGCGTTGGCGGCGGCATAGGCTTCCTCGCTGAGCTTGCGCTCCAGCGCCGCCAGCTGCGCCAGATCCTCGTTCAACAGCGAGAACTGGTGCTCCGCCTTGGCCATGGCGTTGGTGGCGATGGACTGGTCCATCTGCGCCAGCTCCATGGTTTCCTCCACGCCCTTGCGGTAGGCCGCCAGCGCCTGCGCGCAGGCGGCCACGATGCGCGCCTCGTCCGGCGAGGAGACCTGGGCCAGCTCGCCCAACTGGCCTTCCAGCGCCGCATGGCGCGCGCGGATCTGGCGGCCCAGTTCATCCAGGCGCTGCTGGGCGAAGCTGCCATTGATCCATGCCAGCAGCTGGTAGATGCCGGCATGGGCGAGGCGCGCCTCGCCCATGGCGTCGGCCGCCGCCTGCAGGCGGGTGGCGCGCACCTGCACCAGGTTTTCCATCGAGGCATTCTGGTGCACCATGCCCAACCAGGCGCAGCCGGCGGTGGCGATGAGCAGCAGCAGCACCAGCGCGGGCGCCAGCAGCAGTTTAGGACCGATACGCAGTTTGTTTAGCATGGCGCCCTCCCGGCAAGGATCAGATCCAGATCACTTTTTGTAAATGCCCGCTTCCAGCACGACGTCGCCGACGCGCAGGATATAGGTGGTCTTCGGCTCGATCTTGCCGCTGCTGGGGTTCTTGTACATATAGTCGACCCAGCCCTTGCCCTTTTTCGCGGCCAGCTCGATGATCTCGCGCCGGTATTTCTTGCCGCTGGCGTCGGGCACGTCGACCAGGTCCTTGCCGACGATGGAGGGATTGATCGGGTGCGCCAGCACGATGCCGGTATTGATGTCGCGCATGTCCACATACAGCGAACCTTGCACGAAGTCGGGATGGGCGGCGCTGATCTTCTTGATCATCTCGTCCTTGCCATGGACCTTGAGGAAGGCCGCGCCTTTTTCCGCCATGGCGATGGCTTCCTTCTCGCCCGGTTCGGTGGTGGCGGCGGCCGTGGCGAAGGCCAGGCCGAGCAGGGCGCCAGTCAGTAAGTGTTTCATTGCAGCTCCTTGGTGAAGGTGGGGGTGACGGTATTTCCCAATTGCATTGGCTACTGTACGCCGTCGCGGTGCGCTGGAATTTGCGATGGCGCAAGCTTGCGATAAGGCACGCAATTTCTGTGCAGCCATTGATCTTTGGCAATTTGCGGCGCGGCCGATTTCCTAGCATGGAGTACTGCCCAACCCCATCAGGAGACCCGTCATGAGCGCCTTGTCCGTGCCCGAAAAATTCAAGCCCTATACCCGGCAATCGATCCAGCAGGCGCGCCAGTGGGAGTGGCTACCCTTCGAGTTGCGCGAAGCGGTGCAGGTGGTGTCGCGCGTGCTGCCCTTTCGCACCAATGAATACGTGATGAACCACCTGATCGACTGGAACAATGTGCCGGACGATCCGATCTACCGCCTGACCTTTCCCCACCGCGACATGCTGCACGAGGACGAATATGCGCGGCTGCGCGAGCTGGTGCTGGTGCGGCGCGACGAGGAGGAGATCGCGCGCTACGCCCACAGCATCCGCATGCGCATGAATCCCCATCCGGCCGGCCAGATGACGCACAATGTGCCGCGCGTGAACGACGCGCCGCTCAAAGGCTTGCAGCACAAGTACAAGGAGACCGTGCTGTTCTTCCCCAGCGCCGGCCAGACCTGCCACGCCTACTGCACCTTCTGCTTCCGCTGGCCGCAGTTCGTCGGCATGGACGATATGAAGTTCGACGCGCGCGAAACGCATGAACTGGTGGCCTATCTGAAAAGCCATCCTGATGTGACGGACGTGCTGATCACCGGCGGCGATCCGATGATCATGAATACGCGCTCGCTGGCCGAATTCATCGAACCGCTGCTGGCGCCGGAGCTGGCGCATATCCAGAACATCCGCATCGGCACCAAGTCGGTGGCGTATTGGCCGCAGCGCTTCGTCAGCGACCGCGACGCCGACGACTTGCTGCGCCTGTTCGAGAAGGTGGTCGCCGCCGGCAAGAACATGGCCATCATGGGCCACTACAACCACGCCGTTGAACTGCGCCAGGAGATCGCGCAGAAGGCCGTCAAGCGTATCGTCGGCACCGGCGCCACCCTGCGCATGCAGGGGCCGCTGATCCGCCACATCAACGAAGACCCGAAAAGCTGGGCCGAGCTGTGGACCACGGGCGTGCGCCTGGGCGCGATTCCCTACTATATGTTCGTCGAGCGCGACACCGGCCCGCGCGAATACTTCCAGCTGCCGCTGGCGCGCGCGCATGAGATTTTCCAGCAGGCTTACCAGATGGTGTCGGGCCTGTCGCGCACCGTGCGCGGGCCGTCGATGAGCGCCTTCCCCGGCAAGGTGGTGATCGACGGCGTGGCCACCATCGCCGGCGAAAAGGTGTTCGCCCTGCAGTTTCTGCAGGCGCGCAATGCGGACTGGGTGCGCAAGCCTTTCTATGCCAAGTTCGATGAGAACGCCACCTGGCTCGACCACCTGAAGCCCGCCTTCGGCAAAGAGAAGTTCTTCTTCGAGAGCGATGAAGCGGCGCCTGAACGCAAGGTGATTCCGCTGTCCCTGGCCGCTGCCGCGCGCGCCCATGCCGGCAGCCAAAGCAACGCGGCCTGAGCGCGCCATGCCCAGTGTTGAAGCCTGCCGCCGGATTGCGCCAGCATCTGTGCCGGCACCTGCGCCAGCGCCGCCCGCGTCGCCAGCGGCCGACCAGGCGCGTCCGGCGCTGCGTCAGTTATGGCGGGGGCGCGAGCGCGTGCCGGGCACGCTGTCCGGCGCGGCGGTGCTATTCCTGGTCTTCCTGCCGTTCGCGCTGGGCCATGCGCTATCGAGCCTGCTGCGCACCGTGAACGCCATCGTCGCGCCGCAGATGATGGCGTCGGTGGCGCTGACCCCGGCCCAGCTAGGCCTTCTCACCAGCGCCTACTTCCTGGCCTTCGCCCTGTTCCAGCTGCCGGTGGGCGTGCTGCTCGACCGGCACGGGCCGCGCCGCGTGCAATGCGTGCTGCTGCTGGTCGCGGCGGCCGGCACCCTGGCCTTTGCCTGGGGCCAGAGCTTTGCCCAGCTGCTGTGCGCGCGCGCCCTGATGGGCTTCGGCCTGGCGGGCTGCTTCATGGCGGCGGTGAAGGCGGTATCGACCTGGATCGCGCCGGCGCGCCTGCCTTCGGTGCAAGGCTATCTGATCGCCGGCGGCGGCCTGGGCGCCGCCGCCGCCACGCTGCCGGTGCGCCTGGCCTTGCAGTTCACCGACTGGCGCGGCCTGTTCGTCTGGCTGGCCGCCGCCTGCGCCGTCACCGCGCTCGCCATCCTGCTGCTGGCGCCCACGCCGCCGGCTACCGCGCCCAAACCCTTCAGCTGGAAAGTGCTGGCCGACGTCTACCGCCATCCGGTCTTCCGCCAGACGGCCTCGCTGGTGCTCATTCCGCACACCGTCTTCTTCGGCATCCAGGGCCTGTGGGTGGCGCGCTGGCTGCGCGACGCGGGACACTATCCGGAGCAGAGTGTGGCCTGGCTGCTGTACCTGGCCATGGCGGCCCTGATCTTCGGCGCCATCGCGGTCGGCATGCTGACCGAATGGGCCGCGCGGCGCGGCATCGCGCCGCTCAATGTGGCGGCGGCCGGCATCGCGCTGTTCCTGCTGGTGCAGTTCGGCTTCGTATGCAACTGGCGGGCCGGCTACAGCCAATTGGCCGTGCTGTTCACGCTGGCCGGCACCATCACCGGCATCGAATACGCCATCGTGGCGCAGGCCATGCCGCCCGCGTTGACGGGCCGCGCCGCCACTTGCCTGAACCTCTTGATCTTCCTCGGCGCCTTTGTCGTGCAGGCCGGCTTTGGCCAGATCGTCGCCTTCTGGCCGCTCGATGCGCAGGGCCGCTATCCCGTTGTCGCCTATCAGGCGGCCTTCTGCGTGCTGCTCTTGCTGCAGCTTCCCGGACTGCTCCTGTTCCTGTTGCGCACGCGGCGCGCGAGGAGGGCGCTGGCGATCCAGTAAAATGGCGGAGTACAACTCCGAGGAAGACTATGAAACTGGTTCGTTACGGCCGTATCGGCAAAGAAAAGCCTGGCCTGATCGATGAAGAAGGCAAGCTGCGCGACCTGTCTGGCGTGATCGGCGATATTGGCGGCGAGCAGCTGTCGGACAAGGCCATGCGCAAGCTGGCCAAGATCGCCCCTGAAACCCTGCCCATCGTGCGCGGCAATCCGCGCTTCGGGGTGCCGGTCGCCAAGGTCGGCAAATTCATCGGCATCGGCCTCAATTACAAGGACCACGCGGCCGAAGCGGGCCTGCCGGTTCCGAAGGAACCCATCGTCTTCATGAAGGCGATCACCTGCCTGTCCGGCGCGGATGATCCCATCATGCTGCCGCAAGGCTCGAAGAAGACCGACTGGGAAGTGGAGCTGGGCATCGTCATCGGTACCCGCGCGCGCAATGTGAGCGAGGCCGAGGCCGAGAAATACATCGCCGGCTACTGCGTCGTCAACGACGTCACCGAACGCGAATTCCAGCTCGAACGCGGCGGCCAGTGGGACAAGGGCAAGGGCTGCGACACCTTCGGTCCGGTCGGCCCCTGGCTGGTCACGCGCGACGAGGTGTGGGACGTCAACCAGCTCGATCTTTACCTGGAACTGAACGGCAAGCGCATGCAGACCGGCAGCACCGAGAACATGATCTTCAAGGTGCCGCAGCTGGTAGCCTACCTGTCGCGCTTCATGACGCTGGAACCGGGCGACATCATCGCCACCGGCACCCCGCCCGGCGTGGGCATGGCGCGCAAGCCGAAGCGCTTCCTGAAGAAGGGCGACTTCCTGCGCCTGGGCATCGCCGGCCTGGGTGAACAGCAGCAGGACGTGATCGGCTTCCAGCAGTTCTAAGCGCAGCGCACGCTGGCCAGGGCGCGCTCCAGCGCGTCCTGCAGGCGCGAGACGATCTCGCCCAGATCCTTTTCCGTCACGGTGAACGGCGGCGCCAGCAGGATATGGTCGCCGCGCCGCCCGTCGATGGTGCCGCCCATCGGATACACGATCAGGCCGCAGGCCATGGCCTGCTCGCGGATCGCCATATGCAGCTTGAGGTCGGGATCGAAGGCGTGCTTGTTCTCGCGGTCCTGCACCAGCTCCATCCCCAGCAACAGGCCGCGGCCGCGGATATCGCCCACATGCGGATGGCCGCCGAAGGCGTCGCGCAGCATGCGCCGCAGCACGCCGCCGCGCACCGTCACGGCGCCCAGCAGGCAATCGCGCCGGATCACTTTCTGCACCGCCAGCGCCGCCGCCGCCGCGATCGGGTGGCCGGTATAGGTATGCCCATGCTGGAAGGCGCCGCTGCCGGCGCGCAGACACTCCACGATATGCTGACGCGCCAGCACCGCGCCGATCGGCGCATAGCCCGCGCCCAGGCCCTTGCCCAGCGTGACCAGGTCGGGCAGCACGCCTTCCTGCTCGACGGCGTACAGCGTGCCGGTGCGGCCCATGCCGCACATGACTTCATCGGCGATGAACAGGATGCCGTACTTGTCGCATAGCGCGCGCACGCCGCGCAAATAACCCGGCGTGGGCGGAATCGCGCCGCCCGTCGCGCCCACCACCGGCTCGGCGCAAAAGCCGATCACGCGTTCCGGCCCGGTTTCCAGGATCACGTCTTCGAGCTCGCGCAGCAGGCCGGCCGTGTACTCGTGCACATCCTGGCCGGGGCGGCGGTCGCGGTATTCATAGCAAGGCGCTACCCGCGCCACCTTCATCAGCAGCGGCTCGAAATGGCGGCGCCGCCACTCGTTGCCGCCCAGGGCCAGGGCGCCCAGGGTATTGCCGTGATAGCTTTGGCGGCGCGCGATGAAGACGCTGCGGCGCGGCTCGCCGCGCTCGACGAAATACTGGCGCGCCAGCTTGAGCGCCGTTTCGATCGCTTCCGAACCGCCCGAGGTCAGGTAGACGTGATCCAGGTCGCCCGGCGCGTCCTGGGCCAGGCGCAGCGCCAGATCCTCGGCCACTTCGCTGGTGAAGAAGGCCGTGTGCGCATAGGCCAGTTTGCCGATCTGCGCCTGCATCGCCGCCAGCACATCGGGATGGCCGTGGCCCAGCGAGGACACGGCTGCGCCGCCGCTTGCATCAAGATAGAGGCGGCCCTCGCTGTCGCGCAGATACAGGCCGCTGCCGCCATCGGCAACGGGCGGCGTGTGGCGCAGCTGGCGGTGGATAAGATGGCTCATGGTCCCCTCCTATGGTGTTGGAGAGCTGACGATACGCCCCGCCGCTAAAGGCGATTTTGATTTTTGCGGTATCGTATGCGATATTTTTCGCATTCCTACCACAGGCAGACGATGATAGAACGGCTTGGCCCCATTCCCTTTGCAGAGATGACAACGGCGCAGCAGGCCGCGGCGCAAGCCGTGATCGACGGCCCGCGCGGCTCGCTATACGGCCCCTTCGTGCCGCTGCTGCGCAGTCCCGAGCTGATGAGCTGCGCCCAACGCCTGGGCGAATACCTGCGCTACCGCAGCGCCATCGGCACCCGCCTGTCCGAGCTGGCCATCCTGGTCACGGCGCGCGCCTGGGACCAGCCGGTGGAATGGGCTATCCACGCCCCGATTGCCGCCGAGGCCGGCATCCGCCCCGACGTGATCGACGCCATCGCGCAACGCCGCGCGCCGTCCGGCCTGGCTGCCGACGAACAAGCCGTGTACGACTTCTGCACTGAACTCCAGCGCGACAAGCGCGTGAGCGACGCCAGCTACGCCGCCGCGTTATCCCAGTTTGGCGAACACGGCGTCACCGACCTGACGGGCCTGAACGGCTACTACGCCCTACTCGCCATGGTCATGAACGTCGCCCAAACCCCCGCCCCCGCCAGCAGCGCCCCGCCCCTGCCATAAAAAAACAGCCGAGTCCGTGTCCACCTTGGTGCCAGGCACCAAGGTGGACACGGACTCGGCCGTCCATCGCCGCGATTATTCCCGTTGAGTTCGTGTCCGATTGGTGCCTGGCACCAGGGTCCAGGGTGGACACGGGCTGAGCTGTTTAGGCGAGGATTTGGCGCAGCCAGGCGTTGAGGTGCTGGACTTCGTCCAGGCAGAGGGAGTGCTGCATCGGGTATTCGTGCCATTCGACTTGGTAGCCGAGGGTTTGCAGCAGCTCACGCGTGGCGAGGGCGCGCGCCACCGGCACCACCGGGTCCATGCGGCCGTGGGCCAGGAAGATCGGGGTGGCTTGGTTGGCGGCGTGGCGTTCGGCCGCGATCTTGTCGGCCAGCGGCATATAGCCGGACAGGCACAGCAGGCCGGCCAGCTTTTCCGGATGGCGCAGGCCGGTCTGCAGGGTCATGGCGCAGCCTTGCGAGAAGCCGGCCAGCACGATGCGCTCGGCCGGGATGCCGCGCGCCTTTTCGCGCGCGATCAGGGCTTCCACCTCCAACTGCGAGGCGCGCAGGCCGGCTTCGTCTTCCTGGCGGCCCAGGTCGGTGTGCACGATGTCGTACCAGGAGCGCATCACATAGCCGCCGTTGATCGTCACCGGCATGGTCTTGGCATGCGGGAAGATGAAGCGGATGGCGGGCAAGCCTTGCAGATTCAGCTCGTCGACCAGGGGCACGAAGTCGTTGCCGTCGGCGCCCAGGCCGTGCATCCAGATGATGGCGACCGTCGGCTGCTCGCCGGTCGTGATTTCGATATTGTCGAGTACTTGGCTCATCTTATTCCTTGGGAGGGCGCAGGGCCGATTTGGGGCGGAAGGTTTTGCTCACGGCCGGATCGGTTTCCATATACGGCCCGCCGATCAGGTCAACGCAGTAGGGCACGGCGGCGAAGATGCCGCCCACCAGCTGTTTGCCGTCGGCGTCTTTCAAGCCTTCCAGGGTTTCCTTGATGGCCTTGGGCTGGCCCGGCAGGTTCATGATCAAGGCGGCGTGGTCGGCCGTCTCGCGGATCACGGCCAGCTGGCGCGACAGGATGGCGGTCGGCACGAAGTGCAGGCTGATCTGGCGCATCTGTTCGCCGAAGCCGGGCATTTCCTTGGTGCCCACGGCCAGCGTGGCTTCCGGCGTGACGTCGCGCCGCGCCGGGCCGGTGCCGCCCGTGGTCAGCACCAGATGGCAGCGCGCCGTGTCGACCAGCTCCACCAGCGTCGCTTCGATCTGGCTGCGTTCGTCGGGAATCAGGCGCGTCTCGACGCGGAAGGGCGTGGTCAGCGCGCCGGCCAGCCAGTCTTGCAGGGCGGGGATGCCCTGGTCGGCGTACACGCCGCCGCTGGCGCGGTCGGAGATCGACACCAGGCCGATCACCAGCGGCGCATCATTCATCGTCGTCCTCGGACGCGTCCTCGTCGCCGGCCGGCGCGGCGGCGGCCTTGGCCTTGGCGTCCAGGTCTTTCAGGATCTGGAAGATTTCGCGGTAAGCCTTGGGCGGCTTGTGCTCGGCCTGCTCCTTGCGCGCATTGCGGATCAGGGTGCGCAGGTGCTGGGCGTCGAGTTCCTGGTGCTCGGCCAAGAGGACGGTCAGGGCGTTGTCGTCGGCCAGCAGCTTCTCGCGCCGGCGTTCGAGCGCGTGCAGGGCGGCCGTGTCGGCCTTGGAGGCGCCTTTCCAGCCTTCGATGGTGCGCTGGATGGCGGCCACTTCCTCTTCCGTCAGGCTGCGCATCTTCTTGCCGATGAATTGCATCTGGCGGCGGCGGCCTTCATGGTTCTTGATATTTTGGCATTCCAAAATGGCATCCCGCACGTCTTCCGGCATCGGCACCCGCTTGACGCGGTCGCGCGGCTGTTCGACCAGTTCCCGGCCCAGGTCTTGCAGGGCGTCGGATTGGCGTTTGAGTTCGGTCTTGGAAGGGCGCTCGTATTGTTCCTGGAATTCGGAGGATTGGAAGCCGACGGCGCCACGGTTTGCATTTGGCATGATAGAGAGGGCAAGCGTGAACTTGCCTGTAAAAACAGTAAACGGCTGCTATGATAACTGTTTTAACGCTTAGCCGACCAAAAACACCCCATGAGCGACTCCGTCTTTACCCATAGCCAGGACCAGTTGAAACAGCTTGCCCGCGACGTGTTAGCGTTTGCGCGCGAGAAGGGCGGCAGCGATGCCGCAGTCGAAATCAGCGAAGGCAGCGGCTTGTCGGTCTCGGTGCGCAAGAGCGCGATCGAAACGATCGAGCAAAATAAAGACAAGGGCATGGGCGTGACGGTCTTCATCGGCAAGAAGCGCGGCAATGCCAGCACCTCCGATTTCTCCCCCGCCGCGCTGCGCGCCACGGTCGACGCGGCCTACAATATCGCGCGCTTCACGGCCGAGGACGATTGCGCCGGCCTGGCCGACGCCGACATGCTGGAAATGGCGCCGCGCGACCTGAAGCTGTTCTATCCCTGGACCATCAGCACCGAGGAAGCCGTGGCCCTGGCCCAGCGCGCCGAGGCGGCCGCCTTCGCGGTCGATGCGCGCGTTTCCAATAGCGAAGGGGCCGGCGTGCATGTGCAGCAGTCGCATTTCGTGGCCGCCAATTCGCGCGGCTTCATCGGCGGCTACCCGTATTCGCGCCACACCCTGTCGGTGGCGCCGATCGCCGGCAAGGGCAAGCATATGCAGCGCGACGACTGGTACAGCTCGGTGCGCGACGCGCGCAAGATGGCCTCGCCGGAAGCGATCGGCCGCTACGCCGCCGAACGCGCGCTGGCGCGCCTGCATGCGCGCAAGCTGAGCACGCGCACCTGCCCGGTCTTGTTCGAGGCGCCGCTGGCCGCCGGCCTGCTGGGCGCCTTCGTGCAAGCGACCTCGGGCGGCGCGCTGTACCGCAAATCGACCTTCCTGCTCGACAGCCTGGGCCAGTCGGTGTTCCCCTCCCATGTGCAGATCAAGGAAGACCCGCATGTGGTGGGCGCCGTCGGCTCCGCCCCCTTCGATGAAGAGGGCGTGCGCACCGTCAAGCGCGACGTGGTCAAGGATGGCGTGCTGCAGGGCTACTTCCTGTCGACCTATTCGGCGCGCAAGCTGGGCATGCAAACCACCGGCAACGCGGGCGGTTCGCACAATCTGTCGCTGACCTCGACCTTGACCAGGAAGGGCGACGATTTCGAAGCCATGCTGCGCAAGCTCGGCACCGGCCTGCTGGTCACCGAGCTGATGGGGCAGGGCACCAATTACGTGACGGGCGATTATTCGCGCGGCGCTTCCGGCTATTGGGTGGAGAATGGCGTGATCCAGTATCCGGTGGAGGAAATCACCATCGCCGGCAATATGAAGGAAATGTTCCAGCAGATCGTCGGCATCGGCAGCGATGTGCTGGTGCGCGGCACCAAGCAGACCGGCTCCATCCTGATCGAGAAGATGGTTGTTGCGGGTAATTGAACGTTGTAACGAAGGAACGATCGCGTCCGATATTTTGATTGCAAGCCGGTAGGGCTTTCCCTACACTGTCTCCAGCATAACAAAGCTGTAAGGTTTTCCGTCACGCAGAAAAATCCTTAGGAGACACATCGCATGGAACGTCGTTCTTTCCTGAAAAAAGCCGCGGCGGGCGCGGGCGCCGGCGTGGTGGCCGCGCCGGCCCTGGCCCAGGGCCAACCCACCATCAACTGGCGCCTGGCGTCGAGCTTCCCCAAATCGCTCGACACCATCTTCGGCGCCGCCGACATCTTCATCAAGCGCGTTGCCCAGCTCACCGGCGGCAAGTTCAATATCCGCTCGTTCGCGGCCGGCGAGATCGTGCCGGGCTTGCAGGTGATGGATGCGGTGCAGGCCGGCACGGTGGAAATCGGCCATAGCGCCTCCTACTATTACTTCGGCAAGGATTCCACCTTCGCCTTCGACTGCGCCGTGCCCTTCGGCCTGACCTCGCGCCAGCACACGGCCTGGTACGACCAGGGCGGCGGACGCGAACTGACGCGCGCCTTCTTCAAGGATTACGGCATCCTCAATTTCCTGGGCGGCAATTCCGGCACCCAGATGGGCGGCTGGTTCCGCAAGGAAGTCAAGACCGTGGCCGACCTGAAAGGCACCAAGATGCGCGTCGGCGGCTTCGCCGGCAAGGTGCTCGAGCGCCTGGGCCTGGTGCCGCAGCAGCTGGCCGGCGGCGATATTTATCCGGCGCTGGAAAAAGGCACGATCGACGCTGCCGAATGGGTCGGCCCCTACGACGACGAGAAGCTCGGCTTCTACAAGGTGGCGCCGTTCTACTACGCGCCGGGCTGGTGGGAGGCGGGCGCCTCCTTCTCCTTCTACGTCAACATCAAGGAATGGGAAAAGCTGCCCAAGGAATACCAGGCCGCGATCGAAGTGGCGACTTATGAAGCCCACGTCGTGATGCAGGCCGAATACGACGCCAAGAACCCGGCCGCGCTGGCGCGTCTGCTGAAAAACGGCGTCAAGCTGCGCAACTTCCCGAAAGACACGATGGACGCCTGCTACAAGGCCGCCACCGACGTCATGAACGAGGAAGCGGCCAAGAACGCCAAGTTCGCCAAGATCTACGAGCCGTGGAAGCGCTTCCGCCAGGACCAGAACCAATGGGCCTCGGTGGCCGAAGCGACCATGCAGAACTACCTGATCAGCGCTGGCCGCGGCGGCAAATAAGCCCGCAACAGCTGAGTCCGTGTCCGATTGGGGTCTGACCCCAATCGGACACGGACTCAGCGGTGGCATCAGGCGCGCAGCGCGCGCAGGATCGGTTGCAGTACGGCGGCGCCGAGCTTGGCGCTGCGGGCGCCGTTCCAGCCGCGTTCTTCGTCCGGGTCGTTGGCGTTGTCCTTGAACGGCAATTCCAGCGTCAGCGACAGGCAGCCGAACAGGTGGGTGATGTGCGGCGAACCCATGGTCAGCACTTCGGGCGTGAACGGGCCGTCGGGATAGCCGAACTCATCCTGGAAGTCGGGGCTGGCGAGCTTGAAGTCGGCGATGAAGCTGTCTTGCGCGGCTTTCTGCTCGGCCGTGAAATTCTCCAGCGAATCGCTGCCGGCCACGAAGACGTAAGGCAAGCCTTCGTCGCCGTGCACGTCGAGGAAGAGGTCGCAACCGATTTCCTGCATCTTCGCTTTGACCAGGAACACTTCCGGGCTGCGTTCCATGCTCGGCGTATTCCACTCGCGGTTCAGGTTGGCGCCGGCCGCGTTGGTGCGCAGATTGCCGCGCACCGCGCCGTCCGGGTTCATATTCGGCACCACGTAGAACACGGCGTCCTTCAGGCACTGGCTGGCGAACGGGTCGGCCGGGTCGAGCAGGGCTTCGAGCATGCCTTCGACGAACCACTCGGCCATGGTTTCGCCCGGATGCTGGCGCGCGATGACCCACACCTTTTTCTCGGCTTCGGGATCGCCCACCACCAACAGGTTCATGTCGCGGCCTTCGACCGTGCTGCCCAGGTCCACCAACTGGGCCAGCGGCGACAGCTGGGCGCTGTCGAGCAGGGACAGGTGGCGCTCCCACGAGTAGGGCTCGAAGTAGGCATAGTAGACGCTGTCGAACTCGGGCGCATGGTCGACCGTCATCACCTTGCCGTCATAGCTGGTCGGCACGCGGAACCAGGTGTCGCGGTCGTAGCTGGCCACGACCTGGTAATCCTTCCAGCCGTCCGGATAGGCGGCCTGGCCGGCGTTGAGGAAGCGGATGGTGAGCGGCACCGCTTGCGCGCCCTGGACGCGGAAATAGAACCACTGGGTGATGTCGGCGTGGGAATCCTTGCGGATGTTCAGGTCGATATCGCCGGCGCTGGTCACGCTGACGACGTCGATGGCGCCAGCGTCGAACTGGCTGCTGATTTTGATAGACATTGTGTGTCCCTGGCTGGTGGATAAGGCGCCGGCGGCGCAAAGGCGACATGATACCGCCTCGCCGCGCCGCGCGCATCCACACCCCTGATGCATCTGACAATCTTTCCGCCGAAACAGCTACAATGAACCGGCAGCAGCGCGATTCGATGACACACAAGAATATATTGGAGACATCTATGCAACGCCGTTCCTTCCTGAAGAAGACCGCCATCGGCGCCGGCGCCGGCGCGCTGGCCGTGCCGGCCCTGGCCCAGGGTGGCCAGGTCAACTGGCGCCTGGCTTCGAGCTTCCCGAAAACCCTGGACACGATTTACGGCTCGGCCGACCAGTTCGTCAAACGCGTGGCCGAGTTGACGGGCGGCAAATTCCAGATCCGCCAGTTCGCCGCCGGCGAGATCGTGCCGGGCCTGCAGGTGATGGACGCGGTGCAGGCCGGCACGGTGGAAATGGGCCACACCCCGGCCTACTACTATTTCGGCAAGGACCCCACCTTCTGCTTCGACTGCGCCGTGCCTTTCGGCCTGACTTCGCGCCAGCAGACGGCGTGGATGGACCAGGGCGGCGGCCGCGAGCTGCTGCGCGAGTTCTACAAAGGCTACGGCATCGTCAATTTCCTCGCTGGTAATACCGGCACCCAGATGGGCGGCTGGTACCGCAAGGAGATCAAGACCGTGGCCGATATGAAGGGCTTGAAAATGCGCGTGGCCGGTTTCGCCGGCCGCGTGATGGAGCGCATGGGCGTGGTGCCGCAGCAGATCCCGGCGGGCGACGTCTACGCCGCGCTGGAAAAAGGCACGATCGACGCCGCCGAGTGGGTCGGCCCCTACGACGATGAAAAGCTCGGTCTGGTGCGCGTGGCGCCGCACTACTACACGCCGGGCTGGTGGGAGGCCGGGCCGCAGCTCTCGTTTTACGTGAATATCAAGGAGTGGGAAAAGCTGCCCAAGGAATACCAGGCCGCGCTGGAAGCGGCGAGCTACGAATGCCACGTCAGCATGCAGGCCGACTACGACGCCAAGAACCCGGCCGCCCTGGCGCGCCTGATGAAAAACGGCGCCAAGCTGCACAACTTCTCGAAAGAGATCATGGACGCGGCCTATAAGACCTCGACTGCCGTGATGGAGGAAGAGGCGGCGAAGAACGCCAAGTTCAAAAAGATTTACGAACCGTGGAAGCGCTTCCGCCAGGACCAGAACCAGTGGGCCTCGGTGGCCGAGGCGACCATGCAAAATTACCTGATCAGCATCGGCCGCCGCTGAGCAGTTCAGCATGCGGCACGGTGTTGCGCAATGGTGGTGTGAAGCAACATAATGACTCTAATCAATATGGCGCTGCCATTGCGCTCTAGCATGAAATTTTCCAGACAAGGAGAAGATCATGCCCTATATCGCAAGCGGAAAATTTACCGATGAAACCGAGGTGATCGGAAACGGCCAATGCGTCACCTTGGTGAAAAAGCTGACTGGCGCGCCGCCATCTTCCTTATGGCGTGAAGGAGAGAAGGTTATGAATTTGCTCTCGAGCGGCAAACCCATCGCTCGCGGCACCGCTATTGCCACCTTTATCAATGGCCGTTATCCAAATCTGCCAAGCGGCAATCACGCGGCGGTTTTCATCCGCAGTGTGGCGGGCGGGATCGAGATATTCGATCAATGGAAAAAACAAAAGCCGGCAAAGCGCATCTTGTCTTTCGGTCGTCCGGCAGCGGCAGGCGTGAACCGGCCCGAACTCTACTCGATCGTGAAATGAAAGCGCGGCTGTTCGTGTTGTTCAGTCTTGCGCGATCCTTGGTTGCCCACGCGGGGGAAACCCAGGCAATCAGTTGCCCGGCCTTTTTGCCGGCGACCGCGCAATCACCGCCCGCAAGACTGGACAGCGTGCGCGTGCTGTCTTATCCGAAAAACGATCCACCCACCGATAATGGCTCATCGCGGGCTATGCCGCCCACTGAAGAAAAAGAAGTGGGTGGTTTTTTCTATCAAAGCTGGCGCATGGGCTTCGATGCACCAGCCTATGTCTTTCGGGTTGATTGCGTTTACCTGGGGGAAGAGCGCTATATCAGCTTTGACGCCAACACCGTAAAGCACTGCACTGCGAGGTGGCGCTTGCGGCGGGGCGTCGTGCAAGACGGTTCGTTGCAATTCCATTGCGATTGATTCATGGTTTGCCCCAGCAAAATTTGGGGATCGGGTGTATGCCTCGCTACTGCGAGGCAAGGCCTCGTTTTGCCTAATCGTGCCGCGCTTTTGCCTCGTTTTCTTGTGGGATGGCCGGAACTTCCCTCTGCGACTGGGCGTCCAACCATTATCCAAACGAGGCAATGCGAGGCACAAAAAATGCAAAACGAGGCCATGGTCGTATCGGTCAACCCCAAGCTCTACTTCGAGCTGGCCGTGCAACTGCACAAGACCGGCGACGGTAACCGGCTCGATGAAGTGGTGTCCGAAGCGCTGCGCGACTGGCTGGCCGCGCGCAGCGGCGGCCGCCAGAGTCCGCGCGGCTACCAGTGGAAAGACGTGTATCTGCCCGATGGCACTGAGCTGCGCTTGCGCCACCACGGCATCGAGTATTACGCCGAAGTGCGCGGCGACCGCCTGATGTATGCCGGCGAAGCGGTTTCCCCCCGCGCCTGGGCCTTGCAGGTGACCGGCAGCGTGCGCAACGCCTGGCGCGACATCTGGATACGCCGCGGCGCGCGCGGCCTCTGGGTGCGCGCCACCCTGTGGCGCCAGCAGGCCAAGGTCGAGCGCTGGCTGCCTTACACCGACCGCCGATCAGTCGCGCGCCGCTGCACCGACTGAGAAAAACTAATCCAGTCCGCCAAAGCGCTGGTAGAACGCGGCGTCGGCCTCCGGCGCGGAGGCGTCCTCGCGGTGCAGGGCGCGCATCAGGTGTTCCTCGGCCTCGCGGTACAGCGCGCGGTACAGCGCGCGCGCCAGCTCGTAGGCCGCCGCGCCCGGCCACGGCTCCGGCAGCAGCGCCACCGGCAGATGCGGATCGTGCAGCTGCACGCGCCGGTAGGCGTGGATCAGCAGGGTGCGCGCGACGAAGGCTTGTTCCGCTGTCATCTTCAAGCCATCCTCGATCAGATCCAGCAGCGGCGCGAAGTGCACCAGGAACTGGCGGTAGCCATCGACCACGCCCGATAAATCCCAGCCCTCGGCCACCAGCTCGCCCAGCGGCCGCGCCTTCAGGCCCGGCGCCTCAGCCGCCTTGCAGACAAACACCTTGCCCTGCAAGCCCGTGCGTTCGAGCAGCGCCTGCAGCGCCTCGCCGTCGCCGGCCGGATGCCCCGCGATGCCGGGCGCGATCAGGCAATAGCCCTCCCACAGCAGCTCCTTGCGCAGCGCGCCGCGTTCGGCCGCATCCAGGCCGCTGCTGCCCAGCACCAGCGTCCACTGGCCATCCCAGTCATTGTGCAGCGGCGCGTACACGCGCCGGTAAGCCTGGCTGAAGCGCTGCATGGCCTCGGGCGTGATCGCATACGCGCTGCGCCGGCCGTCGCGCTGGGCGCCCAGCCAGCCTTCCTGCGCCAGCCGGAACACCGAGGTGCGCAGCAGCCGGTCGTTGACGCCGAAGGGCGCCAGCAGCTCGATCAGGCTGCCCATCCACGCCGTGCCGCCGTGCGGCACGATGGCGTCGCCGAAAATGGTCGTCAGCAGGGATTTCGAGCGCGGCGGATCGGCCGCCAGAAAGCCCGCGATCCATTCGCTCATCTTCTGTTTATTTTGCATAAGCCACATTCTATACAACAGTATTGATGAGATACGGGAAATTTATGTGACACAAAAAATCAGTATGCAAACGAAAATTTGTATCGTATTATCGCTTCATACCTAAAATCGGAGACATGCCATGTATGCACAAATGGTGGACACCGGTCTGAAAACCGTCCGCAGCCAGGACGAGATGGGCGCTGAGGAGCGCGCCTTCCAGGACCGTATCGATGCCGGCGTCAAGATCGAGCCGAAAGATTGGATGCCGGAAGCATACCGCAAAACCTTGATCCGGCAAATCTCCCAGCACGCCCACTCGGAAATCGTGGGCCAGCTGCCGGAAGGGAACTGGGTCACGCGCGCGCCCACGCTCAAGCGCAAGTCCATCCTCTTGGCCAAGATCCAGGACGAGGCGGGCCACGGCCTGTATCTCTACAGCGCCGCCGAAACCCTGGGCGTCTCGCGCGACGAACTGCTGGCCGCCCTGCATGCCGGCAAAGCCAAATACTCCAGCATCTTCAACTACCCGACCCTGAGCTGGGCCGATATGGGCGCCATCGGCTGGCTGGTCGACGGCTCGGCCATCATCAACCAGATCCCGCTGTGCCGCTGCTCCTACGGCCCGTATGCGCGCGCCATGATCCGCGTCTGCAAGGAGGAGTCCTTCCACGCGCGCCAGGGCTACGACATCATGCTGAGCCTCGCGCGCGGCACGCCGGAACAAAAAGCCATGGCCCAGGATGCGTTCAACCGCTGGTGGTGGCCTTCGCTGATGATGTTCGGCCCGTCGGATGCCGACTCCGTCAACAGCGCCCAATCGAGCCAATGGCGCATCAAGCTATTCTCCAACGACGAGCTGCGCCAGCGCATGGTCGACCAGACCGTGCCCCAGGCCGAATTCCTCGGCCTGACCATTCCCGACCCCGACCTGAAATGGAACGAGGCGAAAGGCGGCTACGATTTCGGCGAGATCGATTGGTCCGAATTCCACAACGTCCTGAAGGGCAACGGCCCCTGCAACCGCGAGCGCCTGCGCACCCGCGTCAAGGCTTATGAGGATGGCGAATGGTTCCGCGACGCGCTGGTGGCCTACGCCGACAAACATAGCGATAAAAAGGCTGCGGCCTGAGGAGACAGCAAGATGAGCAAGGAATGGCCTCTGTGGGAAGTTTTCATCCGCAGCCAGCACGGTCTGGCGCACAAGCATGTGGGCAGCCTGCACGCGCCCGACGCGGAAATGGCGATCAATAACGCGCGCGACGTCTACACCCGCCGCAATGAGGGCGTCAGCATCTGGGTGGCGCGCGCCGCCGACATCGTCGCCAGCAGCCCGGGCGACAAGGGCGCCCTGTTCGAGCCGGCCAACAGCAAGGTATACCGCCACCCGACCTTCTTCCCGATGCCGGAAGAAGTGAAAAACCTGTGAGCGCCGCCATGGACTCGAAGATCGCCTACCTGCTGCGCCTGGGCGACAACGCCCTGGTGCTGAGCCAGCGCTTGTCCGAATTGTGCGGCAAAGGGCCGGCGCTGGAAGAGGACATGGCGCTGACCAATGTCTCGCTCGACCTGCTGGGCCAGACCCGCATGTGGTTGGGCTATGCCGCCGAACTGGAAGGCCAGGGCCGCGACGAAGACCAGATCGCCTTCCTGCGCGACGCCCACGACTTCAAGAACCTGCTGCTGGTCGAGCAGCCCAACGGCAACTACGCCGATGTGCTGATGCGCCAGTTCTACTTCGATACCTGGCACTATTTCCAGATCGGCGCCCTGTGCCAATCGGCCGACCAGCGCATCGCCCAGATCGCGGAAAAATCGCTGAAGGAAGTGACCTACCACCTGCGCCGTAGCGGCGACCTGATCGTGCGCCTGGGCGACGGCACGGAATTGAGCCACGCCCGCGCGCAAACGGCCGCCAACGAGCTGTGGATGTACACCGGCGAAGCCTTCAACTACGACGCCGTGGATGAGGCCATGGTGGCCGCCGGCATCGCCCCCGCCGCGGCCGGCCTGCGCAGCCAGTGGTTCGACCATGTGGCCGACATCTTCGGCGAGGCCACGCTGACCATGCCGCCGGTCGAAGCCTGGATGCAGCGCGGCGGCAAGCAAGGCCGCCACAGCGAGCACCTGGGTTATCTGCTGGCCGAGATGCAGTTCCTGCAGCGCGCCTATCCCGGCGCCGAGTGGTGATGAACGCGCACGCCGCCGCCGCGCTGAACGCGGAGCAGATCTGGGCCTGGCTGAACGAGGTGTCCGACCCCGAAATCCCCGTGATCTCGGTGGTCGATCTGGGCATCGTGCGCGATGTGCAGGTCACGGGCAGCTCGGCCTGCACCGTCACCATCACGCCGACTTATTCGGGTTGTCCCGCCATGCAGGTGATCGAGCAGGCCGTGCATGAGGCGCTGCGCGGCCATGGCGTCGACTACGTCACCGTCGCCACCCGCCTGTCGCCCGCCTGGACCACGGACTGGATGAGCGAGCGTGGCAAGGCGCGCCTGACCGGCTACGGCATCGCGCCGCCGGCCGAGCGCGTGATTGACATCAGCAATCTGAAGGCGGGCGTCAGCCGCCGCGCCCAGCCCGCGCTGAAAGTCGTCTGCCCGCACTGCGGCTCGCCCCACACGGAACTCACCAGCCAGTTCGGCTCCACGCCCTGCAAAGCCCTGTACAAATGCCAGGACTGCCAGGAGCCTTTCGACTACTTCAAGTGCCATTGAGACCATGAGCAAATTCTATTCATTGTCCGTCGCCGGCGTGCAGCAGGAAACGCGCGACTGCATCGCCGTCACCTTCGCCGTGCCGCCGGAACTGGCGTCCAGCTTCCACTACCAGCAGGGCCAGCACCTGACCCTGCGCGCCCGGATCGGCGAGGAAGATGTGCGCCGCTCCTATTCCATCTGCTCCGCCGTGCAGGACGGCGCGCTGCGCGTGGCCATCAAGCGCACGCCGGGCGGCCTGTTCTCCAGCTGGGCCAACGACACGCTGCACGCCGGCGCCACCGTCGACGTCATGCCGCCCATGGGCCACTTCAACGTGGCGCTGGACGCGGCCAGCCGCCGCAACTACCTGGCCTTCGCGGCCGGCAGCGGCATCACGCCCATCCTCTCCATCATCAAGACCACCTTGCTGACCGAGCCGCACAGCAGCTTCACCCTGTTCTACGGCAACCGCGCCTCATCCTCGGTGATCTTCAAGAACGAGCTGATGGCGCTGAAGGACACATACCTGGAGCGCCTGAATATCGTCTATGTGATGAGCCGCGAGCAGCAGGACATTGAGCTGTTCAACGGCCGCATCACGCAAGAGAAGTGCCGGCAGTTTCTGCAGCACTGGGTCGACATCGCCGACTACGACGTGGCCTTCATCTGCGGCCCGGAGGACATGATGCACGGCGTTTCCGCCGCCTTGCAGGAAGCCGGTATGCCGAAGGCGAATATCAAAATCGAACTGTTCGCCGCCAGCATTCCCAAGCACCAGCACCAGCCGCGCGCCCAGCTCGACGCCGCTGCCTCGCGCCACATGACCGAAGTCACCGTCATCATGGACGGCAACGCGGCCACCTTCAGCATGGAGAAGGACAAGGAATCCGTGCTCGACGCGGGCCTGCGCGCCGGCCTCGATATGCGCTACTCTTGCAAAGGCGGCGTGTGCTCGACCTGCCGCTGCAAGGTGGTGGACGGCAAGGTCGATATGGACGTCAACTACGCTCTGGAAGACTACGAGATCGCGCGCGGCTTCGTATTGAGCTGCCAGAGCTTCCCCGTAACGGACAAGCTCGTGGTCGATTTCGACCAGGGCGAATAAACGAAGGGACTGGACATGGGCTACGAAAACATCCTGTTTGAAATCAAGGCCGGCATCGCCAAGCTGACGCTGAACCGTCCCGATAAGCTGAACAGCTTCACCCAGGCCATGCACCGCGAAGTGCAGGACGCGCTGGCCAAGGTGCGCGAGGACAAATCGGTGCGCGTCTTCGTCCTGACCGGCTCCGGGCGCGGCTTCTGCGCCGGCCAGGATCTGTCCGACCGCGCCGTGGAACCGGGCGCCCAGGGCGTGGACCTGGGCGAGTCGGTGGAAAAATACTATGCGCCCCTGGTGCTGGCGCTGCGCGAATTGCCCATGCCCGTGATCTGCGCCGTCAACGGCGTGGCAGCCGGCGCGGGCGCCAACCTGGCCCTGGCCTGCGACATCGTGGTCGCCGCCAAATCGGCCTGCTTCATCGAAGCCTTCTGCAAACTGGGCCTGATTCCCGACACCGGCGGCACCTGGATTCTGCCGCGCCTGGTGGGCCGCGCGCGCGCCACCGGCCTGGCCATGCTGGGCGAAAAGCTCACCGCCGACCGCGCCGAGCAATGGGGCATGATCTGGAAATGCGTGCCCGACGAATTGCTGATGACCGACGTCATGGCCATGGCCGAACACTTCGCCGTGGCGCCCACCAAGGGCATGGCTTTCACCAAGAAAGCGCTGCAGCTCAGCTACGGCAACTCGCTGCAGGACCAGCTCAAGCTGGAAGGCGAGATGATGCGCGAGCTCGGTTACAGCCACGATTACCGCGAAGGCGTGGACGCCTTCATCCATAAACGCACGCCGCACTTCAAGGGGGAATAAGCATGGCAGCAATCGCCACTGGCAGCGTCGTCGCCGTGATCGGCAGCGGCGCCATGGGTTCGGGCATCGCGCAGATCGCCGCCGCCGCCGGCCACACGGTGCGCCTGTTCGACACGCGCGCCGAAGCCGCGCTCAAGGCCATCGCCGATATCGGCGCCGTCTACGCCAAGCTGGTGGAGAAGGGCAAGATGAGCGCGGCCGATGCCGACGCCGCGCGCGCCCGCCTGCATGCCGCGTCGGGCCTGGCCGAGATGGCCGACGCCGCGCTGGTGGTGGAAGCCATCGTCGAAAACCTCGACGCCAAGCGCGCCCTGTTCGCCGACCTGGAAGCCATCGTCGGCGAGAGCGCCATCCTCGCCACCAACACCTCCTCGATCTCGGTGACGGCGATTGCCGCCCGCCTGCGCCATCCCCAGCGCCTGGTCGGCATGCACTTCTTCAATCCGGTGCCGCTGATGGCCCTGGTCGAAGTGATCAGCGGCGTCGCCAGCGATCCCGCCGTCGCCGCCACCGTCTTTGACACGGCCGCCGCCTGGGGCAAGAACCCGGTGCACGCCAAGTCCACGCCCGGCTTCATCGTCAACCGCGTGGCGCGCCCCTTCTACGCCGAAGGCCTGCGCCTGCTGAACGAGCAGGCCGCCGATCCCGCCACTATCGACGCCGTCATGCGCGAGGGCGGCGGCTTCCGCATGGGACCATTCGAGCTGATGGACCTGATCGGCCATGACGTGAACTACTCCGTCACCCAGTCCGTTTTCAACGCCTATTACAACGACCCGCGCTACACGCCTTCGGTGCTGCAGCAGGAGTTGCTGAACGCCGGTTTCCTGGGCCGCAAATCCGGGCGCGGTTTCTTCCGCTACGGCGAGGGCGCGGCCAATCCCGGGCCGCGCAGCGAAGCGCCGCAGCCGCGTCCCGACTACGTGGGCTACAGCATCGAGCCGGGTCAGAGCGACGCCATCACCAGCGCCCTGTGCCAGCGCCTGGAAGCGCATGGCCTGAAAGTGGCGCGCCGCAAATCGGCCGAGGGTCACCAGCATAACGAGGCGCCGGCCTTCCACTGCAACGGCGCCGCCGTCTACTTCACCGATGGCCGCACCGCCACCGCGCGCGCGCGCGACAACCGGCATGCCGACACCATCGTCTTCGACCTGGTGCTGGACTATGGCAAGGCCGCCCGCATCGCGCTGGCCCGCGCCGACCAATGCCGGCCGGAGGCCTTCGACGCCGTGGTCGGCATCTTCCAGGCCGCCGGCTTTGCCGTCACGCGTGTGGACGACGTGCCCGGCCTGGCCGTGATGCGCACCGTCGCCATGCTGGCCAACGAGGCGGCCGACGCCGTCAACCAGGGTGTATGCAGCGCCGCCGCCGCCGACACCGCGATGCAGAAGGGCGTCAATTATCCGCGCGGCCCGCTGGCCTGGGCCGACGCCGTGGGCATCGGCCATATCGTCACGGTGCTGGAAAACATGGCTGCCGCTTACGGCGAGGACCGCTACCGCGTTTCGCCGCTGCTGCGCCGCAAACAGGCGGCGGGAGCGCGCTTCCATGCATAAGAACGCGCATCATCGTTATCACGCCGATCCCCAGCAACTGGCCGAAGCGGCCGGCGAAGCCATGTTCGCACGCGACCGCGCCAGCCAGGCCATGGGTATGCGGCTGGAGGAGATCCGTCCCGGCTACGCGCGTATGAGCATGCCGGTGCGGGAAGATATGCTGAACGGGCACCTGACCTGCCACGGCGGCTTCATTTTCGCCCTGGCGGACAGCGCCTTCGCGCTTGCCTGCAACAGCCACAATCTCAACACGGTGGGCGCCGGCTGCACCATCGAGTACCTGGCGCCCGGCCGCCAGGAAGACATGCTGACCGCCGAAGCGGTGGAGCAGGTCTTGTCCGGCAAGACTGGCGTCTATGATGTCAGCGTGCGCAACCAGGATGGCCGGTTGATCGCCCTGTTGCGCGGCAAGTCGCACCGCGTCGGCGGAGAGGTGCTGCCGCAGCAGGAATAAAAGCAATCGCAAAAAAGCAATCGCACAAGGAGACACGGATGGTCCAACGCAATCCCGCCGCGTCGGAGCTGGAGCCGATCGAACGCGCCAGCCGCGACGAGCTGCAGGCGCTGCAGCTGGAGCGCATGCAGTGGTCGCTCAAGCATGCCTACGACAATGTGCCGCACTATCGCGCCGCCTTCGACGCGGCCGGCGTGCATCCCGCCGACCTGAAAACCCTGGCCGACCTGGCCCGCTTCCCTTTCACCGACAAGAAAACCCTGCGTGACAACTATCCCTTTGGCCTGTTCGCCGTGCCGAATGCGCGCATCGCGCGCCTGCATGCCTCCAGCGGCACCACCGGCAAGGCCACCGTGGTGGGCTACACGGCCAGGGATATCGATATGTGGGCCGATATGGTGGCGCGCTCCATCCGCGCCGCCGGCGGCCGCGCCGGCGATATGGTGCATATCTCCTACGGCTACGGCCTGTTCACCGGCGGCCTGGGCGCCCACTATGGCGCCGAGCGCCTGGGCTGCACCGTCATTCCCATGTCCGGCGGGCAGACGGAAAAGCAGGTGCAGCTGATCCAGGACTTCAAGCCGTCCATCATCATGGTCACGCCCTCGTATATGCTGAACATCATCGAGGAATTCCAGCGCCAGGGCCTGGACCCGGCCCGGTCCTCGCTGCAGGTGGGCATTTTCGGCGCCGAACCGTGGACCGAGGCCATGCGCGCCGAGATCGAGCAGCGCGCCGGCCTCGATGCGGTGGACATCTACGGCCTGTCGGAAGTGATCGGTCCCGGCGTCGCCAGCGAATGCGTGGAGAGCAAGGACGGCCCCGTGATCTGGGAAGACCATTTCTATCCCGAGATCATCGACCCCGAAACGGGCCAGGTGCTGCCCGAAGGCGCCGAGGGCGAGCTGGTCTTCACCTCGCTGAGCAAGGAAGCGATGCCCGTCATCCGCTACCGCACGCGCGACCTGACCCGCTTGCTGCCGCCCACCTCGCGCTCCATGCGCCGCATGGGCAAGATCACCGGCCGCTCGGACGATATGCTGATCATCCGCGGCGTCAACGTCTTCCCCAGCCAGATCGAAGAGCTGATCTTGAAAATGCCCAAGCTGGCGCCGCAGTACCAGCTCATCGTCTCGCGCGAAGGCCATCTGGACAAGCTGGACGTGGTGGGCGAGCTGCGCCCCGAGTTGAGCGGCAAGCTGGCCGAGCACGAAACCGAGGCGCTGGCGCGCGAACTGGAACACCGCATCAAAACCTATGTCGGCGTGAGCACCAAGGTGCGTCTGCTGGCAGCCAACAGCATCGAACGCACGCTGACCGGCAAGGCCAAACGCGTCATCGACAAACGTCCCAAGATATTGTGAGGAGAAGAAGTGAACGAAGCTTTTATCTGTGATGCCGTCCGCACGCCCTTTGGCCGCTACGGCGGCGCCCTGTCCGGCGTGCGCGCCGACGACCTGGGCGCGGTGCCCATCGCCGCCCTGATGGCGCGCAATCCCGGCGTCGACTGGAAGCGGCTGGACGACGTGATCTACGGTTGCGCCAACCAGGCCGGCGAGGATAACCGCAACGTCGGCCGCATGGCCGCGCTGCTGGCCGGCCTGCCGGAAGAGGTGCCGGCCAACACCATCAACCGCCTGTGCGGCTCCAGCCTGGACGCCATCGGCATCGCCGCGCGCGCCATCAAGTCGGGCGAAGCGCAACTGGTGATCGCGGGCGGCGTGGAAAGCATGACGCGCGCGCCTTTCGTCATGGCGAAAGCCGACAGCGCCTTTTCGCGCAGCGCCAAGATCGAAGACACCACCATTGGCTGGCGCTTCGTCAACCCGCTGATGAAAGCCAAATACGGCATCGACAGCATGCCGGAAACGGCCGAAAACGTGGCCGAGACCTTCGGCGTCGCGCGCGCCGACCAGGACGCCTTCGCCCAGCGCAGCCAGCAGCGCTGGGCCGCCGCCCATGCCGCCGGCTTCTTCGCCAGCGAAATCGTGCCGGTCACGATCGCGCAGAAAAAAGGCGATCCCAAAATGTTCGACACCGACGAGCATCCGCGTCCCGACACCACGCTCGAACAGTTGGCCAAACTCAAAGGCGTGGTCAAGCCCGACGGCACCGTCACTGCCGGCAATGCCTCCGGCGTCAACGACGGCGCCTGCGCCGTGCTGCTGGCCTCCGCCGCAGCGGTGGACCAATACGGCCTGCGCGCCCGCGCCAAAGTGCTGGGCATGGCCGTCGCCGGTCTGGCGCCGCGCATCATGGGCTTCGGTCCTTCGCCCGCCACGCGCAAGGTGCTGGCCCAGACTGGCCTGACCATCGAACAGATGGACGTGATCGAATTGAATGAAGCCTTCGCCGCGCAAGGCCTGGCCGTCACGCGCGACCTGGGCCTGGCCGACGATGCCGCCCACGTCAATGCCAATGGCGGCGCCATCGCCATCGGCCATCCGCTGGGCGCATCCGGCGCCCGCCTGGTGACGACGGCCCTGAACCAGCTGGAACGCAGCGGCGGCCGCTACGCCCTGTGTACCATGTGCATCGGCGTCGGCCAGGGCATCGCCCTCGTCATCGAACGGGTGTAAGGAGGCGGCCATGGTCAAGGTGTATGAAATCAATGGCATCCGCCCGGTGGTGCATCCAAGCGCCTACGTGCATCCGACGGCAGTGCTGATCGGCGATGTGATCGTCGGCCCGCGCTGCTATATCGGCCCGCTGGCCTCGATGCGCGGCGACTTCGGCCGCCTGGTGCTGGAGGAGGGCGCCAATCTGCAGGATACCTGCGTGGTGCACGGCTTTCCCGGCGCCGACACGGTGGTCGAGGTGGACGGCCATATCGGCCATGGCGCCGTGCTGCACGGCTGCCGCATCGGCCGCAATTCCCTGGTCGGCATGAACGCCGTGGTGATGGACAACGCCGTCGTCGGCGAGGAAAGCATCATCGCCGCCATGAGCTTCGTCAAGGCCAATATGGTGATCCCGGCGCGCAGCATGGTGATGGGCACCCCGGCCCGCGTGGTGCGCCAGGTCAGCGACGTGGAGTTGAAATGGAAGATGTCCGGCACCAGCCAGTACCACGAGCTGGCCGTACGCTCCATGCAGACCATGCGCGAGGTGGAGGCCTTGACCGAGGCAGAACCGGACCGCCAGCGCATCCACTGGGATTCCGCGCTGCCCCTGCATTTGCACAAGAACGCATCGGCCTGAATACATACAAATCTAGGAGACAGGAATGACCAACGCAGCTACCCTGCAAAGCTTCATCGGCGGCCGCTGGCACGGCAAGGAAGCCGCCACGCCGCTTTACAGCGCCCTGAATAACAGCGTGATCTATCACACCCATGCCGAGCAGATCGACTTCACCGAGGCGGTGCAGTATGGCCGCAAGACCGGCATCCCGGCCCTGATGAAGCTGGACTTCCAGCAGCGCGCCGCCTGCCTCAAGGCGCTGGCCCTGTATCTAATGGAGCGCAAGGAAGAGCTGTACAAGATTTCCCACTTGACCGGCGCCACCCGCCCCGACAGCTGGGTCGACGTGGAAGGCGGCATCGGCACCCTGTTCGCCTACGCTGGCATGGGCAGCCGCGAGCTGCCCTCGTCCAATGTGCTGCACGAAGGTCCGGCCATGGCGCTGGGCAAGCGCGGCGGCTTCGCCGGCACCCACATCCTGGTGCCGCGCGGCGGCATCGCCGTCCACATCAACGCCTTCAACTTCCCGATCTGGGGCCTGCTCGAAAAATTCGCGCCCAGCTTCCTGGCCGCCATGCCCTGCATCGGCAAGCCAGCCACCGCCACCAGCTACCTGACCGAAGCCCTGATCCGCATGGTCAACGATTCCGGCCTGCTGCCGCCGGGCGCGCTGCAACTGGTGATCGGCGGCACCGGCGACCTGCTCGACCGTCTGCAAGGTCCGGACGTGGTGACGTTCACCGGCTCCGCCGACACGGCCGCCAAGCTGCGCGCCAACCGCAATCTGATCGCCAACTCCATCCCATTCACGGCCGAAGCGGATTCGCTGAACTGCGCCATCCTGGCGCCGGACGTGACGCCGGACGATCCCGAGTTCGACCTCTTCGTCAAGGAAGTGGCGCGCGAGATGACGGGCAAGGCCGGCCAGAAATGTACCGCCATCCGCCGCATCATCGTGCCGGCCGCGCAGGCGGACGCGGTGGCCGAGCGCCTGCGCGAACGCCTGTCGAAGGTGACGGTGGGCGATCCCTCGGTCGAAGGCGTGCGCATGGGCGCCCTGGCCTCGAAAGACCAGCAGCGCGACGTGGCGGCCCAGGTCGAGCGCCTGTCCGCCGGCAACGAGCTGCTGTTCGGCGCGCGCGACGGCTTCAAGCCGGTCGGCGAGGGCGTGGAGCAGGGCGCTTTCTTCGCGCCGACCCTGCTGCTGTGCCGGAATGCGATGGAAAACGATGCCGTGCACGATGTGGAAGCCTTCGGTCCCGTCAGCACCATGATGACTTATGCCGACATCGACGAAGCCCTGGCCCTGGCCGCGCGCGGCAAAGGCAGCCTGGTCTCCACTCTCGTCACGAAAGACCCGCGCACCGCCGCCTACGCCGTGCCGGTGGCCGCCGCTTCGCATGGCCGCGTGCTGGTGCTGGAACGCGAAGCCTCGGTCGATTCCACCGGCCACGGTTCGCCGCTGCCCCAGCTCAAGCACGGCGGCCCTGGACGCGCCGGCGGCGGCGAGGAATTGGGCGGCATCCGCGCCGTGCGCCACTTCCTGCAGCGCGCCGCCGTGCAAGGCTCGCCCACCATGCTCTCCGCCATCACCGGCGAATATGTGCGCGGCGGCGCCGTGCGCGAAAGCGAGGTCCATCCCTTCCGCAAGCATTTCGAGGATCTGGTGGTTGGCGACTCCCTGCTCACGCACCGCCGCACCGTCAGCGAAGCGGACATCGTCAACTTCGGCGGCGTATCGGGCGACTACTTCTATATGCACTTCGACGAGATCGCCGCCAAGGACACGCAATTCGGCAAGCGCATCGCTCACGGCTATTTCGTGCTGTCGGCCGCCGCCGGCCTGTTCGTTTCGCCCGCGCCCGGCCCGGTGCTGGCCAACTACGGCCTGGATAATCTGCGCTTCATCACCCCGGTCGCCATCGGCGACACCATCCGCGCCCGCCTGACCTGCAAGCGCAAGGTCGACCGCAACCGCAAGGACGACAAGGGCGTGGGCCAGGGCGTGGTCGCCTGGGACGTGCAGGTCACCAACCAGAACGACGAACTGGTCGCGAGTTACGACATCCTGACCCTGGTATCCAAGCACAATTAAGCGCTGACGCGCGGCCGCCATCCGTGGCAAGATGGCGGCCATGCAAACCAACCGCTATATCCATCCCGTCCCCGGCATCATCGGCGCCTGCGCCAACCGCCTTGCCAATTCGCCGCTGCTGCTGGCCTGCCGCCGCGCCATCATGTCGCGCCTGCCCTTCCTGCGTCTGGCCAGCGATGTGCGCGACGTCGTCTACTGCAACTGGGTGGTCGACGTGGCAGCCGTCGCCCACCTCGTGCCGCAGGGCGTCAAGCTGTGGCAGCGCGACGGCAAAACCATCTTCACCATCCTGACCTACACCCACGGCCATTTCGGCCCCGCCTTCGCCGGCCCGCTGCGCAAGCTGTTCCCCTCGCCGCTGCAATCGAACTGGCGCCTTTATCTTGATGGGCCGGGCGATGAGGCGACCGTCCTCTTCGTGAAAAATATTCTCGATAGCGCCGTGCACGCCGTGGGCACCCGTGTCTTCAGCGATGCCCTGCCATCGCACTACGCCACCGCCTTCACGCACCGGTGTCAGGACGGCCGCTACGACACCCGCATCGATCCGGGCCAGGGCAGCGCCCCCGCCTTCGAATGCAGCGCGCAGGCCACCGGCACGCGCGCGCTGCCGCCGGACTTCGCTGCCCTGTTCCATTCATGGGATGAGTCCATCGCCTTCCTCAGCCTGCAGCATGCCGCCATCGCCTACGCCGAGGACGTGGATCGCCTGGCCTACGCCCGCATCGAGCTGCCGGTCGATCTGGCCGCCGTCCAGCCCCTGCAAGCCCGCGCCGCCAGCCCCTTCCTGGATGTGATCGGCGCCCGCGCCGCCCCCTTCAGCTTCGCGGTTCCCGCTGTCGCCTTCCGGGTGCTGTCCGAACGCATGCTTTAGCGATGAGCGTCTTTATCGGCGGAGACCAAAAGGATCGTCGATGGTGTGGGCTGGTTCGGTGAACCATTTGGGGCCGCTTGCCGTCATGTAGAAGTGGTCCTCGTGGCGGATGCCGAATTCGCCGGGGACGCAGATCATCGGCTCGTTCGAGAAGCACATGCCCACGTCGAGCGGCGTCTTGTCGCCGCCCACCAGATAGGGCCACTCGTGGATGTCCAGGCCGATGCCGTGGCCGGTGCGGTGCGGCAGGCCGGGCAGCTTGTAGCCGGGACCGAAACCGTCGGCCTCCAGCGAACGGCGCGCGGCGCGGTCCACCTCTTCGCAGGGAACACCTAATTTTGCCGTGTCGAACGCCGCGCGCTGCGCCGCCTTCTCGCTGGCCCAGACGCTGCGCTGGCGCTCGTTCGCCTCGCCGAAGACATAGCTGCGGGTGATGTCCGAGTTGTAGTTGTGTAGCTTGCAGCCGGTATCGATCAGCACCACGTCGCCGCGCTTGAGCGTCTGCTCATAGCTCACGCCATGCGGGAAAGCGCTCGCCTCGCCGAACAGCACGATACAGAAGGTGGAGCCGGCCGCGCCGACCTTGCGGTGCGCCTGCTCGATAAACGCTTGCACCTCGGCCGTCTTCATGCCCTCGCGCAGCATGCTGGCCGTCGCCACGTGCACGGCCAGCGTCATGTCCATGGCGCGCTGCATCAGGGCGATTTCGGCGGCCGATTTACGCGTGCGGCAGTGGGCCGTGACCGGACGCGCATTTTCCAGCGCATAGCCTGTGGCCAGCGGACGGATGCCGTCGAAGATGAAGAAGGGTGCGCTTTCGCAGATGCCGATGCGCGGACATTGTGCTGAATTCGGCATGATACCCATCTTCTTCAGCACATTGATGAACAGCTCGTACGGACTTTCGTGCTCGTCCCAGCAGTTCACCGTTCCTTCGACCAGCATGAAGTCCTTCAGGGTGCCGTCCTCGAAGGCAGGACCGATGTATTGCACCGGGCCGGCGGCTGGAATGATGGCGCCGACCATGCGTTCGCTGGGATACCATTTGGTGCCGGTGAAGTAGAGCAGGTTGGAGCCGGCATTGACGTAGATCGCGGAATAACCCTTGTTGCGCATGTATTCCTGCGCTTTTTCTATCCTTTCAAGATGTTCTTTCCGGCCGATGGGCTGGGCGCCCGCCGTCATGTTGGAGAGGCTTGCCAGTGCTTCTTCGATTGTCTTGCCGCCGATGCTCATGTCTCGCTCCTGTGTAAAGAATGCGCAGCATGATAGCAGTATTTTGTATCAGGATGCCGCCAGATTGGGCGAAAAAAGGCCTGCCAGAATAGCCGGCGCGGCGTTCGCGGCGTTTTCTCGACTATGCCAAATGCCGCATCGAAAATAGTGGCGTTATTATCGCGTTATCGCCTTGCGCACCAGCAGGACGAATTGAATGCGCGCTTCCACCGTGCCCGATTCGATGCGCTCGCGGCGGAAGGTCACCGATTCCAGCGTCAGCGTCGGCATGCTTTGCAGCGCGTTGACGATAAACAGTTGCACATTGGAGAACTTGGCTTTCACCGGCAGCGTGATCTGGTAGCGCAGCACGTTGGCGCGGGCTTCCTGCTGCGGCTTGTAATCGGCCTTCGCCAGCGAAATGCCGCTGTCACGGGCCGCCTGCATGAGCAGCTGAAGCTGTTCCGGCAGCGCCTCATGCGGCGGCAGGTGGGCTTGCGCGGCCTTCCACCATCTCATGCTTGACCAGGTAGACCGATTGGAACATGGGCTGTTCGTTGAGGTAGGCCAGGTAATTCAGCATATCGAGCAAGGTCGCCGCCTCGGCGCTGATCTTCACGCTGCCGGAGGAAATGCCGGCTTTGCGGTTTTCCGCATCGCGCTGGCTGTTCAGGTCCAGGCCCAGCAGGGTGATGGGCAGGTCGCGCGGCGCCTGGATATGGCGCAGCAGGCGAGCGGCCGACAGATTTTGTTCGCGCGCGGCCGCCACCATGGTCTTGGTCTGCTGCTCCAGCTCGCGCTGTCGCGCTGGGTTGCTAGTCCGCTGTGTGGGGCGTTTGTGCGCGGCATCCGCCAACTGCTGTTCCAGTTTTTCGACGGCCTGCCGCTGGACCATCCAGTTCAATGCCGAGAGCAGCAAGACCAGACAGGCGGTGACGCACAGGGTGATGGCGGAGGCGCCCGGCAGCGCCGGCTTGGGCAGAAAATTCAGGCGGCTCAGGCGCATGCCGCCACCGGTTCGGCATGCACGACGCCCGTTTGCCATCCCGGCAGGCCTGGCGCGTCCAGCATGCGGAATTGCGCGCCCAGGGCGGGCAGGAGTGCCGCCGCTATCGTTTCGGAGCTCATGTTCAATACTGCCACCTGCGCGATGCGCGCGAGCTCGGGCCGGCGCAAGGTCCAGCGTTGCCATGCCTGCGGCAGTTCGCGCAGCCAAGTGCCGCTGCACGGCTGCATGTGGATGGCGTAGATGCGTCCCCTGCTGCTGGCGGCAAGCAGCAGGCGTCCCGGTTCCAGCAGGGCCAGCGCCTGCATACCGGCCTTGCCCATATGCTGCCAGGCCGCGCTGAGCAGCGGCTCGATGGAGAGGCAGCGCCTGCCGTGTTCGCGGGCGGCTTCGCGCAAGCCTTGCAGCAGCGCCGCGTCGATGCCGGAGACCAGGCGCGGCCCGCCATAGGCCGCGTCGTCGGCCGTGACATGCCAGCTGCGCGCTGGCTCGCCATACTGCGTTGCCATCTGGGTCTTCAGATACTGGCCGGCTTGCGGCTCGCGCAGCAAGGCATCGCTCCATGGCGCCATCAGCACCGGCCACCAGCGGCTGGCAACGCTGATCGCCAGCGGCAGCCTATGTTTGTGATCGTCTTCGTCCAGCAGGACGTGCAGCGCGGCCAGCGCCGCCTGCCAATGGCCATCCATCGTGGACAGGGACAGCCGGCCTTGCGTGTTGGCCACCGGCTGGTCGCCGCGTTTTTCCAGCCATGCGAGTTCGCCGGGCGCCAGATGTACATGCAGCGCGGAGCGCGCAAAGCTCTGGTCTCGCCAGTAGCGGCGAATGGTGTCGGTCAACAGCACGGCTCAGCTCATGCCAGCTGCGATCGGAAAGGGAAGGGGGACGGCAGGGGCGAGCCCAGGGATGGAGTAAGCATCGGTCAAATCGCAATCAATGAGAAAGGTTCGACAGCCAGTACCCGCGCGCGGTAGCGCAGCGTTACCTTAGACCGATCATAATTAAAATGCAATATTGTTTTTTATGCTGTGGTAAATCGCAACAGGGAGCTGGCGGCTCCGCCTTCGGCTTGCAAGGCGAAACCGCCAGTCATGCGGATGCTTAGTTGGCGATCACGCTGACCTTATCGACCACGAAGGACGTCTGCAGCGACTGGTCTTCGGTCATGGCGAAGGACAGGCGCACCGTCTGGCCTTTGTAGGGCAGCAGGTTGAAGGTGCGGATCTGGAAGCCCGAGGCCGGATTCAGGTTCGAATACGTGGCCAGGGTGCCCAGCACGGCGCCGGAGGTGCTCTTCACGGTCACCACCATCTTGTCGTACACCACGTTCTCGGTTTCCGCGGTGTCGATATGCAGGGCGAAACTGAGCGTGGCCGACGTCGAGGTGGCAGGGATGTTGATGTCCTGCGTCAGCGTTTCGGTCGCGCTCTGGCCATTGCCGCCCAGCCAGGCGAAGCGCGTGCCTTCATACGGCGACTGGCCCTGGTGGGCGCCGATCACGCCCGTGGTGCCGGACCAGCCGGTGGTGCCGTTTTCGAAGCCGCCATTGGTCACGCGCTCGGTGCCGGTGCCGCCGCCGCCCACGGTCAGCGTGGCGTTCTGCGAGGTGGCGCTGGTGGGCGGGTTGGCCGCGTCGGTGACGACGGCGTTGAAGACGGCGCCGTTGTCCGCCGCTTGCGCGGTGAAGGAGTAGGTGGCCGAGGTGGCGCCGGGAATCGCGCCGCCATTACGGTACCACTTGTAGCTGTACGGCGTGGTGCCGCCGCTGGCGCCCACGGTGAAGGTGGCGGTGCCGCCGGCCGACACGTTGATGCTGGCCGGCTGGGTGGTGATGCTGACGCCGGTGCCCGGTCCTGGATTTTCATCCACGTCGGCGCCCACATTGATGGCCGCGTAAGCGCGCTTCACGGCGATCGCTTCCTTGGAACCCACGCCATACAGCTCCTCGGCCGATTGCAGCACCTTGTTGCGCGCATCGGCGTAGTTGGTGGACTGGGTGAACTTGGTCGAGTTGGCCTTGAACCAGATGCGGTAAGCCTTGTCGATGCCGATGCCGGTCATGGCCAGCGGCTGCTTGTTCAGGTAGGAGCTGTACTTCTCGCTGCTGGAGCTGGACTCGGAGCCCTGGGACAGGAAGTAGAACATGCGGTTGTTCGGGCCGCTGCTGTAGTGCACGTCCAGGTTCTTGATCGAGGTGCTCCAGGCGTCGGGGCTGCGGCCGTCCTTGCTCGGCTTCCACATCCAGCGCAGCGGCTGGCCGTTCTTGGCGATCTCCTTGCCCATCTGCCAGTCGTTCAGGCCGGACGGGATGGTGGTGCCGGTGCCGCCGCCGCGCGCATAGGCTTCGGTCGATTCGCCGGCGATGTCGGAGGACGACTCATTCAGGCCGCCCGATTCCTGCGAATAGATCAGGCCCGAGGTGGCGTCGGTGATGCCGTGGCCCATTTCGTGACCGATCACGTCGATCGAGCCGAGGTTGTTGAACATGCTGCCGCCGTCGCCGATGTACATGCACTTGCAGCCGCTGTCGTAGTAGGCGTTGTCGTAGGAGGTGTTGACGTGGGCGGCGATGAAGGTGGCGGTGTTCTGGCCGTCCAGCGACTGCCAGCCCAGCACGTTCTTGTGCATATCGTAGGTGTTCATCAAGCCCCACATCGCGTTCACCGCCGCGGTCTGGCCGTTGGCGTTGGTGGTGCTGCCGCCGTTGTACTGCTGGCCGTCACCCCAGGTGTTGGTGGTATTGGTGTACACGCTGCCGGGCGAGGTGCCATGGTTGGCGTTGGTGATGGCCATCATGCCGTAGGTGCCGCCGGTGCCGCGCGACGGGTCTTTCAGGCTGAAAGTGGAGCCCGACTGCGAGGTGTTGAGCGGCACGGTGCCGTTGTACTGGCTGTTGCCGGTGCCGGCCACGGTTTGCAGTGCTTTCCATTTTTTCAGCACCACGCCGTTTTTGGCGCTGACGATGTAATCGTAGTAGATCGGATTCTGGCCTTGCAGCATGCGCACCTGGACCAGGTAGGCCAGCTCGTAGCGGTCCACCACGTCTTCCACGTCCAGCGCGTTCAGCGCGCCTTCCTGCTTGTTGGCGGCGGCGGCGGTGCGCACGGTTTTCACCACGGGGTAGATCAGCAGCTCGGCGCTGGGCGGCACATGGTGCAAGCCGCCCGCGGCCAGCTCCTTGGTCACCTTGTCGATGGCGGCGGTGGCGTTCAGCGCCGGGGCGGTGTTGAAGCCCGATTTGCTGTCCTTGCCGGCATTGAGTTTGTCGCGCAGATGCGAGGACGATTCGCTCAGGATTTCACCGGCGTCGCTGCTGACGATGACGGTCTCCGAGCCGAACACGCGCAAGCCCTTATAGGTGTGGTTGGCGCGCGTGATGCGCGTGCCGGTCACGCCGGGGTGCTGCACCGTGACCTTGTAGCCATGGCTGGCATCGAGGCCGGTCTTGCCGCGGCGCGCGGCCAGCTTGCTGAACAGGGCATCGACCTGTTGCGGCGACTGGGCGCTGACGGGGGCGGCCATCACGGGCGCGGATTGAGGGGCGGCATGCACCGCGGCAGATAGCACCATCGGCAGGGTAGCGATGGATGCGGCAAGCAGAGTCTTACGTAGATTCATCTCTTCTCCAAGGTTTTTCGATATATGGGTGTCTGGTGTGACCTGCCCGCGCGCTGCCGGATGGCCACCCCGGTGCGCTTTCCAACGTTGGAAATCCGGGTAGGCCGCACCTTATTCCCTTCGATCGGGCGAAGTCAAAAATCTTGGAAAATTGGTCGAAAGTGCGAAAACTGTTATGGATCGGACATTTTTATCAAAAAAATGGACGCAAGCATCTACACAAAAACAAGGCGTGGTGGCGCACGATATGCGCAGCTGTGGCTTCTCCGCACAGCCTGGAGTTTGTCCTCTAAATTCATGCTTGGCGCAACACTCTGGAGGGCTCAGCTGCATGCTTCGGTTGCTTTTTCATAATTTTGCGTTTTACACTATTTGCAGAACAACGGCGCACTGCGACCGGCTGTCATACCGATAAATGCGCGGGCTCCGCCCAACAATACAGCGCAATGAACGCCACCAGGGACGAGAAACCATGAAACCAACAGGTCAAGCTGTTCGACGCGTTATTCCCCCCAATCTGCGCCAGGCTGCGCATTCACCGCCTGCGTAAACGCCGCCACCCGGTTCCCCAAGAAGTCCGCAACAGTCCCCGAAGGCCTGCGCCCGAGGGTGGCCGTATGCGTCTGCGCGTCAACCAGGGGTGGGCAGCCGCCGTGCCGTGAAAAGCGGAGCCGGCTCGTCACTCCTATTACCGGAGCCTTGCCCCAAAAGGGCGGTGTGAAGCCATGCTTTCCATATCTACGAAAGTTGAGCGTATTGTGAAAGAGTCGCCCTTCCTCAGCGAAGGGCTGGGACGGGGTCTCATCAATCTGTCGGAACTGGCGCGCCAGCTGCAGCCCCAGCTCGAAAGCGATTTATGGAAGCCGGTGGGCCAGGCCGCCGTGGTGATGGCGCTGCGCCGCGTCGCCGAGCGCCTGCCGCAGGCCGTCAACGATGAAATCGTGCTGACCCAGCGCACCGGCGAGCTGATTGCGCGCACCGACCTGATCGAATCCACCTTTGCGCTGTCCGACTACAGTAATGCATGCCACCGTCAGTTGCTCACGTTGGCCGAAGCGCAGCACGGCACCTTCCTGACCGTCACGCGCGGCATCAGCGAATTGATGGTGATCTGCAGCCGCAGCCTGACGCCGCAGGTGGAGCAAGCCTTCCGCAGCGAGCGCCAGCTGGCCAGGCTGGAGAGCCTGAACGCGGTCACGCTATACCTGCGTCCCGACTCCTACCGCACGCCCGGCATCTTCCACGCTATCTTGAAGAAGCTGGCCTGGGACAAGATCAACCTGGTCAACATCATCTCGACCCACACCGAGCTGACCCTGATCCTGGAGAAGGAGCATACCGGGGCGGCGTTCTCGGTGCTGTCGAAGATCGCCGCGCATTGATGCTAGGGCGCTGTTGCCTTGGCAGCGGCGAAGGCATCGGCCATGACGGTGGACACAGTATCTGGAGGACTGGCAAGATTGATGGGTAGAGGCGTGGGATGTGCCGCATCGTATAAAACGAAGCCATGTCTGACGCCGCCCTCCTCATCAAAGCGGCCCTTGATAATGTCCCAGAATTGGGAATCGCCGTTCTCGAAATGGCGAAAAATAGAGTAGGCAACAAGGTCGGCGAGCTGGATGAGTCTTGTGGCACGCGAATCCAGAAAGACCGGTACTTCCGCATAATTATGTGTTTTGCCAAAGGCATGGCCGTTGTGCTTGAATTCACGGGCCAGCGTCTGCAGGCGTTGCTCGGTGCTGGATTCATCAAACAGCATGATGCCGCGTTGCCGATCTTGATGCTTGGTGTGGCAGCGCTGAAGAAAAAGATCGAAGCGGCGAGCAAGTTGTTCAAAGCAGATGTGAACAGGATCTTTCCCCGCTATTGCATTCCTCTCAACCACGCATGCCAAAAGCCGTACTCCTTTTACTTGCTGAATGATACTGACGTGCAAGGCTTCCTTGATCAGATTCTCGCGGGCAGCTAATGGAAGCTTTCTCCAAATCCCCTTGCCTGAGCGCATAGGGGAACCGTGAAATTCCAGCTCGTTCTGACAGCCGGGATCTATTCTGAGTGCAATATTGTCAAGGGCAAGCTCGATCCAGTGCGTGGTCCGTTCAAATACCGATACCCCAGCCAGTACGAAGTAGCGTTGACTGGCATCGCCGATGGAACCGGATTCATCCACGTAGAGCAAGTGCATCTTGCCTCCTGGACGTCAATAAAGAACGGGCTATCGTAGAGATAGCCCGGAGGGAAATCGGGTGAGCCAGGTGGAACAAACGTCCAACGCGTCGCAGAGGGCGGCGCTCCCGACCCATACGGAAATTATAGGCCAATCAAGCGTTGTTTGCCTGCGCTTGGGGCAACCCCCCTTCGTTTATTTCTTATCCACGTCACTGGAGAAGTTCAGCTGAGGAGCTTCCTCGTCCTTCTTCTCTTCCGGCGGCGGGGTGCCGTAGTCGGGCGGGGCGTCGATCTTCAGTTCGATCTGTTCCTTCATATCGGTTTTCTTCTCGACCGAGACCAGGTTCGGGAAGGCGATGATCAGGGCCACCATCAGCACCTGGATGCAGACGAAGGGAATCGCGCCCCAGTAGATGTCCGAAGTCTTGACTTCCTTCGGCGCCACCGAGCGCAGATAGAACAGGGCGAAGCCGAACGGCGGGTGCATGAAGGAGGTCTGCATATTCACGCCCAGCAGCACGCCGAACCAGATCAGGTCGATGCCCAGCTTGTCGGCCACCGGCCCCACCAGCGGCACCAGGATGAAGGCCAGCTCGAAGAAATCGAGGAAGAAGGCCAGCAGGAAGAACATGATGTTGACCACGATCAGGAAGCCCGTGGTGCCGCCCGGCAGGCTCGATAGCAGGTGCTCGACCCACAGGTCGCCATTCACGCCGCGGAACACCAGGGCGAACACGGTGGAGCCGATCAGGATGAAGATCACGAAGCAGGACAGGCGGGTGGTCGAGTTCATGGCCTGCACCAGCAGGCTCCAGGATAGGCGCCGGTTGGCGATGGCCAGGATGATGGCGCCCATGGCGCCCATGCCGCCGCCCTCGGTCGGCGTGGCCAGGCCGATGAAGATGGTGCCCAGCACCAGGAAGATCAGGGCCAGCGGCGGAATCAGCACGAACACCACTTTCTCGGCCATGCGCGAAAGCAGGCCCAGTTTCAGGTAGCGGTTGGCCAGCGCCAGGGCATAGGCGCCGAGGATGCCGACCGCGCCGGCGAAGATGCCCACCTCGTCGGCCGCCGTATTCGGATGCGCCGCGGCGTAGAAGTGCGCGAAGAGATACGCCGCCGCCACCGAACCGGCCGCCAGCACCAGCAGCGACACCACGCCGCTCTTGCCATTGGGTTCGCGCAGATTGCGCGCTTCCGGCGGCAGCGCCGGCACATAGGCCGGGCGGAAGATCGACACCGCCAGCACATAGCCGGCGTACATGGCCGTCAGCAGCAGGCCGGGCACGAAGGCGGCTTTATACATATCGCCCACCGAGCGGCCCAACTGGTCGGCCATCACGATCAGCACCAGCGAGGGCGGGATGATCTGCGCCAGCGTGCCCGATGCGGCGATCACGCCGGAGGCGAGCTTGCGATCATAGCCGTAGCGCAGCATCACCGGCAACGAGATCAGGCCCATGGAAATCACCGATGCCGCCACCACGCCGGTGGTCGCCGCCAGCAGGGCGCCGACGAAGATCACGGCATAGGCCACGCCGCCGCGGATCGGGCCGAATAGCTGGCCGATGGTGTCGAGCAAGTCTTCGGCCATGCCCGAGCGTTCCAGGATCAGGCCCATGAAGGTGAAGAAGGGGATGGCCAGCAGGGTGTCGTTGGCCATGATGCCGTAGATGCGGTTCGGCAGCGCCTGCAGCAGTTCGGGTTTCAGCAGGCCCAGTTCGATGCCCACCAGGCCGAAGAACAGGCCGTTGGCCGCCAGCGAGAAGGCCACCGGAAAGCCCGACAGCAGAAACACCACCAGTGCGCCGAACATGATGGGCGCGATGTTCGCAATGATGAAAGCTTCCATATCTTTTATTGTCCGTTCTTGTCAGCGATGTCAGTTCATCTTGTTGGCAGCCTTGATCGCCTCGATTTCCTCTTCGGGGGTGGCGACCTGCTTGGAGAAGGCGCTGGCGTCGAGCTTCCCGTTAAGGAAGGCGATGCGCTTGATGATCTCGGACAGCCCTTGCAGGACCATCAGAATGAAGCCGAGCGGCACCAGGATCTTGGCCGGCCAGACGATCAGGCCGCCGGCGTTGCTGGACATTTCGCCGCTGCGCAGCGATTCGAGGGCGAAGGGGACGCCGTAGTACAGGATCACCAGCGAGATCGGCATCAGGAACAGCAGGAAGCCGAGCAGGTCGATCCAGACCTGGGTACGTTTGGAGAAGCGGCCGACGATGACGTCGATGCGCACATGCTCGTCGCGCCGCAGGGTATGGCTGGACGCCAGCATGAAGACGGCGGCGAACAGATACCACTGGATTTCCAGCCAGGCGTTGGAGCTGGCGTTGAAGGCGTAGCGGATCAGCGCATTGCCGGTGCAGATGATGACGGCAAGCAGCAGCGCCCAGGATACGGCCGCTGCGATCTTGTCGTTCAATTGGTCGATTGCCCGCGAAACTGGCATGAACATTCTTGTCTCCTCCATCCTCTTCTAAGGGGCGCTGCGTTGGCGCCCAGGTTCGGGTAAATGCTTCTTGATGCCGCGTGACGGTGTGCCGCTGTATTTACATGGCGAGCTGGCTCCTTACGCGGGCGATGGCCGCGCGCACCTGGTTCGGCGCGGTGCCGCCGACGTGGTCGCGCGCGGCGACCGAGCCTTCCAGCGTCAGCACGGCGAAGACGTCGTCGCTGATCAGCGGCGAGAAGGCGCGCAGCTGGTCCAGCGACAGGTCGGCCAGATCGCAGCCGATGCTGTCGCAGGCGCGCACGGCGTGGGCCACGGCTTCGTGGGCGTCGCGGAAGGGCAGGCCTTTTTTCACCAGGTAGTCGGCCAGGTCGGTGGCGGTGGCATAGCCTTGCAGCGCGGCGGCGCGCATGGCGTCCGGCTTGACGCTGATGCCGCCGGCCATGTCGGCGAAGATGCGCAGGGTGTCGACCACGGTGTCGACGGTGTCGAACAGCGGTTCCTTGTCTTCCTGGTTGTCCTTGTTGTAAGCCAGGGGCTGGCCCTTCATCAGGGTCAACAGGCCCATCAGGTGGCCGTAGACGCGGCCGGTCTTGCCGCGCGCCAGTTCCGGCACGTCGGGGTTTTTCTTCTGCGGCATGATGGACGAGCCGGTGCAGAAGCGGTCGGCGATGTCGATGAAGCCCACGCGTGGGCTCATCCAGATCACCAGCTCTTCGGACATGCGCGAGACATGCATCATGATCAGCGAGGCGGCGGCCGTGAATTCGATGGCGAAGTCGCGGTCGGAGACGGCGTCCAGCGAGTTGTGGCAGACGTCGTCGAAGCCCAGGGTCTTGGCCACGCGCAGGCGGTCGATCGGGAAGGTGGTGCCGGCCAGCGCGGCCGCGCCCAGCGGCAGGCGGTTGACGCGCTTGCGGCAGTCGGCCATGCGCTCGGCGTCGCGGCCGAACATTTCGACATAGGCCAGCATATGGTGGCCGAAGGTGATCGGCTGTGCCACTTGCATATGGGTGAAGCCGGGCAGGATGGTGTCGGCGTTCTTTTCGGCCAGGTCGGTCAGGGCCGTGCGCAGCTGGTGCAGCAGGGCGCTGATGTCGTCGATGGCCGAGCGCACGTAGAGGCGGATATCGGTGGCCACCTGGTCGTTGCGCGAGCGGCCGGTGTGCAGGCGCTTGCCGGCGTCGCCTACCAGCTCGGTCAGGCGCTTTTCGATATTCAGGTGCACGTCTTCCAGGTCCAGCAGCCATTCGAACTGGCCGGCGTCGATCTCCTGCGAGATCTGCGCCATGCCGCGCTGGATTTCGGCCAGGTCGGCGGCCGGGATGATGCCTTGCGCCGCCAGCATTTCAGCATGCGCCAGCGAGCCCTGGATGTCGGCTTTGGCCATGCGATTGTCGAAGAAGACGGATGCGGTATAGCGTTTTACGAGGTCGGAAACAGGTTCGGAAAAGCGCGCCGACCAGGCTTCGCCCTTCTTGGAGAGTTGTGCAGTCATGATGGAGGTCCGGTTGTACTTGAACTGATTATAAACAAGGTTGGCTTGCGGAAGGCTATTGGCGCGGCCACTGCGCTACAATGAGTTGCTGATTCAGTAATATTGCGTAGAAATTCAGGCAAAGAGGAGAGGGCGCGGATGAAGAAGATCATGTATACCTTGCTATTGATGGCCTTGGCGGCGGCGGCGGCGGCCAGCGTGGCCTGGGGCTACCGCCCGCCCAAGCCGATGCCATCCGATGTGAACAGCATCGACAGCCTGGTGGACGCCTATTATCAGACCATGTCCGGCGGCAAAGGGCAGCCGCGCGACTGGAACCGCCTGCGCACCCTGTTCCGTCACGACGCGCGCCTGACCTCCCTGCGCCGTGACAAGGAGAGCGGCAAGCTGGTGTCGCGCATGGTCACGGTGGAGGAATACATCGGCGGCAGCGTGCAATACTTTGCCAAGGAAGGCTTTTACCAGAGCGAGATGCGGCGCCAGGTCGACCAGTACGGCCAGATGGCCCATGTGTTGAGCAGCTATGAGGTCAAGCGCGAGCGCGGCGACGCCGAGCCTTTCCGCCGCAGCTTGAGCAGCATCCAGCTGGTGGGCGACGGCGAGCGCTGGTGGATCCAGTCCGTGGTCTGGCAATCGGAGGAAGACGCCACCGCGCTGCCGCCGCAATATCTGAAGCAGACGCCATGAGCCAAGGAGATGCCGGTTACTGCCACTGCATCAGGCAAGGCGGAATAAGCAGCAGCAGGGCCAGCGCCAGGTAGATCAGCTGCAGCGGCACCATCCAGCGCGCCCAGGTCAACCAGGGAATGCGCGCCAGGGCCAGCACGCCGACGGTGATGCCGGAAGTGGGAATCATGGGGGTGGTGAACTCGCCGAACTGGTAGGCCAGGATGGCGGTCTGGCGCGTCACGCCGACCAGGTCGGCCAGCGGCGCCATGATGGGCATGGTCAGCGCGGCCTGGCCGGTGCCGGAGTGGATGAAGAAGTTGATCACCGACTGGATCAGGAACATCTTCTGCGCCGCGAACACCGGGCTGGAAGACTGCACCAGCGGCATCAGGCCGTGCAGCATGCTGTCGATGATATTGGCGTCGCGCGCCAGGATCATGGTGCCGCGCGCCAGCGCGATCACCAGCGCCGTGGTCACCAGGTCGCGCGCGCCCTGCAGGAAGGAGGCCACCATCTCGTCGGTGCCGAGGCGACCGACGATGCCGACCAGGATGGCCATGGTCAGGAACAGGGCGGCGATCTGCTCGATATACCAGCCGAACTGCACCACGCCGAACACCATGGTGCCCAGGGTGGCGACGAAGATCCACAGCACCAGGCGGTGCTGCACGGTCATGCCGGTAAAACCGCTCAGGTCGAGCTGACTTTCCTTGCGCTTTTCGCAGTCCAGCATCCAGGTCGGGCTTTTCTCGGGATGGCGCTTGATGCGCGCCGCGTACCACATCAAAAAGACGATGGTGACGGCGGTGGCGATCACCCACACGATGATGCGGTAAGCCATGCCGGAAAACACCGGCAGCCCGGCGATGCCCTGGGCGATGCCGACATTGAAGGGATTGAGGAAGGCGGCGGAGAAGCCGACCTGCGAGCCGACAAAGGGAATCGACACGCCCACCACCGAGTCGTAGCCCAGCGCGAGCGCCAGCGGCACGAAGATCAGGATGAAGGGAATCGCTTCCTCGTTCATGCCGAAGGTGGCGCCGCCCAGCGAGAACATGGTGACGAAGACCGGGATCAGGGCCGCGCGCACGAAGCGCGAATGGCTGTGGGCGCGCGCGATGGATTTGATCAGGGCGTCGATGGCCTCGGTCTTTTGCAGCACGGCGAAGGCGCCGCCCACGATCAGCACGAAGCCGATGATCAGCGCCGCTTCGGCAAAGCCCTTGATGGGAGCCATCATCAGCGCCGCCAGTCCCTGCGGCTTGCTCTCGATATAGTGGAAGGAGGCCGGATCGATCAGCTGCTTGCCGTTGACCAGATGGGTATCGTATTTGCCGCCGGGGACCAGCCAGGTCGCCAGCGCGATCAGGGCCAGGATGGCGAACAGCAATACAAAGGTATTGGGCAGTTTGAATTTTTTCATGCGCGGATCCTTATTGGCTCAGCAGGTCGCCGGCGCGGTAAGCCCGCGCCCCGGCCACCTTGCCCGCGTTCCAGCCGCGCAGCACGTGGCGGTGCGCCGTGCGGGCGTAGAAGATGCCACCCACCGTGCAGCGCAGCGGCGTGGTGTGGCCGCTCACGGGATCGATCACATCGGCCACCACATCGCCGGCCTTCAGGCGTTCGCCCAGCTGGCGGTGGTAGACCAGCACCCCCGCGTGCGGCACGATGATCGGTTCCGAACCTTCCAGCGGCGTCATGGCGCACAGCGGCGCGGGCAGGGCGGTGGCCACGCCGGCCGCATCGCCCTCGATCACGCCGTTCAGGGTCAGGTAGCAGAGCAGGGCTTCGGCGTCGCGCTCGGCCAGCTCGTAATGCACATCCATCTCGCCGCGCAGTTCCACCGTCACCGCCATGCAGGACGGCGGAATCGGCGTGGCGGGACCGAAATGGCTTTGCAGATCCCACCACAGGCGGCTGCAGGCCTCGTCGAACGGTTCGCCGCCGGCGGCCAGCGAGAGCAGCACGGCCTGGGCGCCCATCAGGCGCGCCAGCGGCTCCACGGCCGGCGCTAATGGCGTGCCGGCGTAGATATGCAACGCGGCCTCGTTATCGCAATGCAGGTCGAAGACGAAGTCGGCGTCGATGGCCATGTCCAGCAAGTGCTTTTTCAGCGTCTCGGCATCGCTGGCCGGCTGCCAGCGCGCGATGGACTGGCGCGCATGTTCGCGCACCAGGCGGATGTTTTCCTGCGCATCGCCGCCCAGCAGGCCGGCCAGCGATTGCTTGAGTTCCTCGGCCACGTGCTTGAAGCCACGGTTGAAATTGACGCCGCTGGCCAGCTCGAAGCGGCCGAAGGGCGCGCCGTGCACGGCTTGCGCCAGGCCGATGGGATTGGCGGCCGGCACCAGGATGATTTCGCCGCGCACCTTGCCCTCGGCCTCCAGCGCGGTCAGGCGCTTGCGCAGGAACTGGGCCACCAGCATGGCCGGCACTTCGTCGGCGTGCAGCGAGGCCTGGATATATACCTTCTTGCCCTGGCCGGGCGTGCCGAAGTGGAAGCTGTGGAGCTCATAGCTGGCGCTGCTGTGCGGCGCCGAAATCGGATGTTTGTGTGCTTGCATGGGTTGCCCTGTGTTGGCGCCGCGGTGGGGATTTTGCCCCGGAATTTGCTTCATTATGTAGCACGATTTTCACAAAGTAAATTGATGTAAATATTCCTGCAGAAAAATATTGAGTTTTGCGCATGATGTGCGTAAAGTCGGATCTAATTGATTTTTTCGCCACCGTAATTTCTGTAAAACGATTTACATGCATGCAGTGCCGGGAGAGTAATGAAACCATCCATCGCCGCCGAAGCTTCCTCGCCTGAAGTGGCGTTCGCCCATTCGGCGTTGGGCCGGCTGCTGCTGCGCGTGCTGGCCGACGACGGCTCTTCCCACAACAAGAAAACGCTGGCGAACTATCTGCTGCGCCATCAGATGCGCGTGACCGCGCTCGGCATCGAGGAGCTGGCCGACAGCTGCCGGGTGTCGACCGCCACGGTCAGCCGCTTCGCGCGCGACATCGGCTTTCGCAATTACGCCGCCATGCGCGGCGCCGTGGCCGACACCCTGCAGGAAGTGCTGCAGCCGGTGGAAAAGCTGCGCAGCTCCATCGAGCAGCGCCGCCGCGCCGCGCCGGTGGCCGAGTCGCTCGAATACGCCCTGGCCAATATCACCACCACGGCCAGCAACCTGGCCCAGCCCCAGATCGAAGCCGTGGTGCGCAAGCTGACCCGCGCGCGCACCGTGTATGTGATGGGCTTCGGCCTGTCCTCGCATCTGGCGGGCGCCATGGTGCAGCACCTGCAGCCTTTCTGCGCGCATGTGGTGGAGGTGGTGGGCATCGGAGGATCGGAGGTGGCCGCCGGCCACCTGGTGAATATCTCGGAGAAGGACGTGGTGGTGGCCATCTCCTTCCCGCGCTATACCGTTGACTGCTGCCGCCTGGCCAGCTTTGCCAGGGACCGCAAGGCCGCCATCGTGGCGCTGACGGATTCGCCGGCCTCGCCGCTGGCGGCGCTGGCCGACCACCTGCTGTGCGCCCAAAGCGTGCATCCGGTGCTACCCAGCAGTAACAGCACGGCGTTGGCCGTGATCGAGGCGCTGGCTGCGGCGCTGATGGTGTCCAACCGCGGCAATGTGGAAAAAGCGGCCCAATTAACGGAGGTGATAGCCACTTACTTGTATGGCAAGCGTTAAGCAGGCGCTAATATAACAACTTCTACAATAAAAAATGGGGATCCCCGAATGAGCAAGCCACACCCGCAGCAAGGCAGCAAGCATCTTCCGCTTTCCACTCTGGCCCTGTCGGTGCGCCTGGCGCTCGGCGCGGGCGTCGCCGCCAGCCTGTTGGCCCAGGGCGCGCAGGCGCAGAACGCGCCCGTCCTGCCGCGCGTGGAAATCACCGGTTCGGCCATCAAGCAGATCGAATCGGAAACCCCGCTGCCGGTGCAGGTGATCACCCGTGCTGAAATCGACAAGACCGGCGTCACCACGGCTGCCGAACTGATGACGCGCATCAGCGCCAATGTGGGCGGCCTGACCGATGGCGCCAGCATCAATGTGGGCGGCGACCAGCGCGGCTTCAACAGCGCCAATCTGCGCGGCATCGGTACTTCCTCCACCCTGGTGCTGCTGAACGGCCGCCGCATGGCCAATTTCGCCTCGCCCGGCGACGATACCGGCGTGGACCTGAACAATATTCCGGCGGCCGCCATCCAGCGCGTGGAAGTGCTGCTCGACGGCGCCTCCTCGCTGTACGGCACCGACGCCATCGGCGGCGTGATCAACTTCATCACGCGCAAGGACTTCCGCGGCGTGGAACTGAACGCCTACGGCCTGAAAACCGACGAGGGTGGCGCCGGCAAGCGCACCGTCTCCATCAGCGGCGGCATCGGCGACTTGCAGGATGATGGCTATAACGTCTTCGCCGTGTTCGATGCGCAGCGCACCGACCGCCTCAGCACCTCGCAGCGCAAATTCGTCTCCGAGCTGCAGGTGCCGCAGCGTCTGGGCCACCTGCTGTCCGGCTTCACCAGCCCGGGCAATATCCGCCTGACCTCGGCCCAGCGCGACCATCTGCAGGAAATCGGCTTCCAGTTGAACGGCAAGCCGATCACCAACCGCATGATTAATCTGTCGATCCCGAAATGCAATCCGCCGGCCAATCTGTACCTGCCGGGCGGCACCGGCGGCCAGGATGCCTGTACCTACGATTACATGGGCGACACCGAGCTGTATCCCAAAACCGAGAAGCAGAACCTGCTGAGCCGCGGCGTCTTCAGGATCAATAGCGATACCCAGGCCTATGCCGAGGTGGCGCTGAGCCGCTCGCGCAGCTACTACGTCGGTTCGGCCGCGCGCGTCACCGCCGGCATCGATTACCGCAAGATCCCGCAACTGGCCAATACCGGCCTGGATAGCCTGGATGACGACGAGAAGGGCGAGCTGGAAGTGCGCCTGCGCCTGAACGAAGCCGGCCGCCGCACCAGCGAGTTGACCAGCGAAGGCCAGCGCTACGTGCTTGGCATCAGCGGCGTGCTTGGCGGCTGGGACTATGACGTGGGCTACAACCACAGCGTCAACACCGTCAAGGACAAGGACACCCACGGCTACCTGCTGTACAAGGAACTCAAGCAGGGCATCGCCGATGGCCGCATCAATCCCTTCGGCCCTTCCAGCCCCGCAGGCCAGGCGCTGATCGACAGCATCCAGGTCAACGACGTGGTGCGCCGCGCGCGCGGCACCATGGACAGCCTCGATATGAAGGCCTCGCGCGCCCTGACCACGCTGCCGGGCGGCGAACTGTCGCTGGCCGTGGGCGGCGAAGTGCGCCGCGAGCGCACCAATTTCAATCCATCGGCTCTGCTGATGAGCAATAACATCAATAACGACGACGCGCCCGAAGGCGGCAAGGCCACCAGCGACAGCCGCCGCGTGGCCGGCGTCTTTGGCGAGCTGCTGGCGCCTTTCACCAAGGAGATCCAGGCCCAGATCTCGGCCCGCTACGACCGTTACCAGAAGGTCGGCGGCGCCCTCAGCCCGAAAGTGGGCTTGAGCTACACGCCGAGCAAATCGCTGCTGGTGCGCGCTTCGATGGGACGCGGCTTCCGCGCGCCGTCCATGTCGGAACTGTACCGTCCCACGGTGTACAGCAGCACGGCGACCCTGCCCGATCCGGTCTATTGCGCCACGGTGGAAAACGACTACTCCGACTGCGCCGACAACTGGAGCACGCGCCGCTACAGCAACGCCAACCTGAAGCCGGAACGCAGCAAGCAGTTCTCGCTGGGCGCCGTGATGGAGCCGGGCCAGCACCTGACCGTCAGCGCCGACTACTGGAATATCAAGCGCACCAATCTGATCAGCGAAATCGGCGACGACATCATCCTCGGCAACCTGGGTAAGTACGGCTCCCTGGTGCACCGCGACGAAGACGGCAAGATCGATTACATCGACCTGCGCAAGGAAAACCGCGGCGCGCAGAAAGCCAGCGGCATCGACCTGGTGGTGGACGTGCACAATATCCACACTGGCGTGGGCCGCTTCGGCGCGCACCTGAACGGCACTTATGTGCTGGCGTCCAAGATCCAGACCGCGCCGGGCGATGCCTTCATCTCCAACCTGAACCGCTTCGTCACCGAGGGCGTGGTGCAGCGCTGGCGCCACACCATCAGCTTGGACTGGGACCAGGGACCATTCGCGGCCACGCTGTCGAACAGCTTCTCCTCCGGCTACGAAGACCAGAACTCAGCCATCAATCCGACCGATGGCAGCGTGGTCAAGGCTAACCATGTGAAAGCGTATTCGCTGTGGGATATGTCGGGTTCCTACGCCTGGAGCAAGCAGCTCAAACTGCGCGTCGGCATCCAGAATCTGTTCGACAAGAGCCCGCCGTACTCCAATCAGGCATTCCACTTCCTTTCGGGCTATGATCCAAGCTATACCGATCCGCGTGGACGCCGTTTCTATGCCAGCGCCAACTACGCATTCAAGTGATGCGCTGTCATGCTTGTGTAAAGTTTTTGCAATAGAGTTATCAGTGCAGGAAAGGCAACATGAACTCTTTATTCTTATCGCTTAAACGTCTGGGCACGACTGCGCTGATCGTGCTCGCCAGTTTCGGCCTGCAAGGCTGCGCCGAGGCGTCCGCCGTGAAGAACACCAAGACCGTGAAAGCGGCGGTGCCGCCGGCCAAGCCGGTGGTGCAGCCGCCGAAAGGTACGCTGGTCATCATCGGCGGCGGCCTGCGCGCCGACAATGCCGAAGTGTGGCAGCGCATCGTGCAGCTTTCGGGCGGCAAGGGCGCGCGCATCGCCGTTTTCGGCGCGGCATCGATCAATCCGGAAAAATCGGCCAACAGCACCATCGCCAAGCTCAATCAGTATGGCGCCGACGCCTTCTTCGTGCCGATCGGCGTGATGTACAGCGGCAGCGACTACCGCAAGGCGGCCGAAGATCCGGTGCTGGTGGAAATGATCCGCAACTCCGCCGGCATCTACTTCGCCGGCGGCGACCAGGCGCGCATCACGCAAGCCCTGGTGCGCGCCGACGGCACGCATAGCGCCTTGCTCGACGCCATCTGGGACACCTACCGCCGCGGCGGCGTGCTGGCCGGCTCCAGCGCTGGCGCCGCCATCATGAGCACCACCATGTTCTACGACGCCAAGCCGGTGCTGGACATGCTGAAAATGGGCGTGACCGACGGCCGCGAAATCGCTCCCGGCCTGGGCTTCATCGGCAACGACGTCTTCGTCGACCAGCACTTGCTGGTGCGCGGCCGCTTTGCGCGCATGATTCCCGTGATGCTGAAAAAGGGCTACCACATCGGCCTGGGCATCGACGAGAACAGCGCCATGGTGGTCAACTCCGACCGCGAGGTGGAAATCATCGGCTATAGCGGCGCGCTGCTGATCGACCTGTCCAGCGCCATCACCGACCGTGGCGTGAAAGGCTTCAACATCAGCAATGCCGCCATCAGCTACCTGGACCGGGGCGACAAGTTCAACCTGGTGACGCGCGCCTTCACCCCGGCGCCGGACAAGGCCGACGGCAAGCTCGATCCGAACCAGCCCGATATGCGCGAACCGGTGTTTACCAACGATATCCTCGGCAACAACGCGGTGCTCGACCTGATGGGCAACCTGATCGACAACGCCCAGCAGGAAGCCATCGGCATCGCCTTCGGCAACCCGCGCGACCCGTATCCGGACCTGGGCTTTGAATTCCGCTTCAGCAAAACCCTGAACAGCGTCGGCTACACCTCCAGCGAGGCGGAGGCGTATTCGGTGCTCAAGCTGCGCCTGGACATCCGTCCGATCCAGTTGCAGCAACCGCTGTACCGCTATAAATAAGGCTTGAACCATGCTGGCGCTGCGCAAACTCCTCATGCATTTCGCCCTGGCGGCCATGCCGCTCATGGGCGGCGGCGCCCAGGCGGCGGAAACGCCGAAAGGCTCGCTGGTCATCATCGGCGGTGCTCTGCGCGGCGACAATGCGCCGGTCTGGCAGCGCATCGTGCAGCTGGCCGGCGGCAAGGGCGCGCGCATCGCCGTCTTCCCCTCGGCGGCGGCCAATCCGGCGCGCTCCGGCCAGTTCATCGTGGGCCGCCTGAACCAGCATGGGGCGGACGCCTTCCTGGTGCCGCTGGCGGTCAAGCTGGAAGGCAGCGACTTCCGCAAAGTGGCCGAGGATGCGGCGCTGGCCGCATCGGTGCGTTCGGCCGGCGGCGTCTATTTTTCCGGCGGCGACCAGGCGCGCATCACGCAAGCCATGGTCCGGGCCGACGGCAGCCGCAGCGCGCTGCTCGACGCAGTATGGGACGTGTACCGGCGCGGCGGCGTGGTGGCCGGCACCAGCGCCGGCGCGGCCATCATGAGCAGCACCATGTTCTACGAGGTGAAGACCGTCTTCAGCACCTTGCGCAGCGGCGTCAACGAAGGCCGCGAGATCGCGCCGGGACTGGGCTTTATCGGCGACGACATCTTCATTGACCAGCATCTGCTCACGCGCGGCCGCTTTGCGCGCATGATTCCCGCCATGCTGAAAAAGGGCTACAAGATCGGCCTGGGCATCGACGAAAACACCGCCATGGTCATCGACAGCAAGCGCCAGGTCGAAATCGTCGGCTACAAGGGCGCGCTGCTGATCGACCTGACGCGCGCCAGCACCGACCCCAAGGCCATCGGTTTCAATATCAGCGGCGTCAATCTGAGCTATCTGGACCGCGGCGACAAATACGATATCGACCAGCGCCGCTTCATCCCCTCGCCGGAAAAGGTTGACGGCCTGCTCGATCCGGCGCGCCCCAGCCTGAACCTGCCGATCTTCACAGCCGATATCCTGGGGCCGAACGCCGTCATCGACCTGATGGAAAAGCTGATCGACAACGCGCAGAAGGAAGCCGTCGGCATCGCCATCGGCCATCCATCCGAACCGCTGCACGAACTGGGCTTCGAATTTAAGTTCAGCAAAACCGGCGACAGCGTCGGCTACTCGTCCTCGGTGGCGGAAGCCTACTCCATCCTCAATATGCGGCTCGACATCCGCCCCATCGAAATACAGTACCCGCTCTACCGCTATAAATAAGGATCTCTGGGCTAGAATAGCCGGCACACTTTTCTAGCCAGGAGACCTTATGCCGTTTTCCGCCTTCGCCTTCGCCTTCGCCCGTGCCGGCGCCGCCGCCGCGCTGGCGCTTGCCAGCTGCGCCGCCAGTGCCGCACCAGCGCAACCCGCCACCGTCCGCATCGACTACCTCCACAGCGGCAATGCCCTGTCCGAGCACTACGCCATGGAGCGCGTGGTGATCGAACCGCTGCCATGGCCGGGCGATATGTCGCGCAGCGTGGACGACACGGACCGCGGCATCAACAAGGTGGAAGTGGTGGACGCGAAGACCGGCCAGCTGCTGTACTCGCGCGGCTTCTCCACCATCTTCGGCGAATGGCGCAGCACCGATGAAGCGGGCAAGGCCAACCGCGGCTTCAGCGAATCGGTGCGCTTTCCCAAGCCGGACAAGCCGGTGCGCGTGCGCATCCTCAAGCGCGACGAACGCAACCAGTTCTCCATCGCCTGGAGCGTGGACGTCGACACTGACGCCCTCGACGTGGTGCGCAAGCAGGAGCCCGCGCCCGCCAAGCCCACCCCGCTGCGCGTGAGCGGCCCCTCGCCGCAGAAGGTCGACCTGCTGATCCTGGGCGACGGCTACACCAAGGCCGACCTGCCCAAATTCGAACAGACCGCGCGCCGCCTGGCCGACTACCTGTTCACGGTCAGCCCCTTCAAGGAAAGGGCAGGGGACTTCAATGTCTGGGGCTTGGCCGTGCCGACCCAGGAGTCCGGCGTCAGCCGCCCTTCGACCAATGTGCACCACGCCTCCGCGCTCGGCACGCGCTACGACATCTTCGGCAGCGAGCGTTACGTGCTCACCACCGACAACCGCGCCCTGCGCGACATCGCCCAGCACGCGCCATACGAATTCATCGAAATCCTGGTGAATAACGACACCTATGGCGGTGGCGGCATCTACGGCCAGTTCAGCACCGCCGCAGCGAATAGCGACTGGGCCAACTACCTTTTCGTGCACGAATTCGGCCACCACTTCGCCGGCCTGGCCGACGAGTACTACACCTCCCCGGTCGCCTACGCCACCGGCGGCGAGCGCAGCGAACCCTGGGAACCCAACGTCACCGCCCTGCGCGACCCCGCCAACGTCAAATGGAAAAAATTTGTGAAAACCGGCACGGCGTTGCCGACCGCTTGGCCCAAAGCAGAGTATGAAGAACACTCGCGCGCATACCAGAAAGTGCGCGCCGAGCTGCGCAAAGCCAACCGCCCCGAATCCGAGATGAGCAAGTTATTCAAGGACGACCTGGCCTGGACCAACGCCCTGTTCAGCAAAGCCCCGCACAAGCATGAAGTGGGCGCGTTCGAGGGGGCCAACTACGAAGCCACCGGCTACTACCGTTCGCAGCAGCAATGTCTGATGTTCGACCGAAGCGAATCCTTCTGCGCCGTGTGCGCCGACGCCATCAGCGCCACCATCGACCTCTACAGCCGCCCCGCAAAATGAAGAAAGTCTGATCCAAATCAACAAATGTCCCACCCTGGTGTCAGGCGGGGCCGCCGAGGCACCAGAGTAGGACATTCTTTGATCTAGATCAGGAAATGTCTCACCCTGGTGCCTGACACCAGGGTGAGACATTGTTTGATTTGGCGCAAAGGCCTTAGGTGATGGGCAGCAGGCCGGTGGGCTTGATGCGGGTTGGCATGGCTTTGCCTTTGCGGGCGCGCTTGCCGATGTGCTCTTGCAGGGCGTTAATGCCCATGCGCTCTTCCTTGGCCTTGCTGGCGTTGCCGATGCCTTGGACGATCACGCCTTTCTGGCTGATGGCGCGGGCGGCAACCAGCTTCTCTTTGTCATCGAGGTCGATCAGGGTGACGCCGCGGCCGCCGTTCGACAGCACTTTCATCTCGTCCATGCCGAAGACCAGCAGACGGGCCTTCTCCGAGATCACGGCGATGGCGTTGGTGCCTTCGACCACGATGCTCGGCGGCAGCGGTTTGGCGTCTTCATCGAGCGTAATGAAGGCTTTGCCGCCTTTCAGACGGCTGACCATGTCGCCAGCCTTGGCGATGAAGCCGAAGCCGCTGTCGGAGGCCAGCAGCAGCTGGGTGGCGGCGGGGCCGGCGAAGTAGTGCAGCAGGCGCGCGCCGCCGCTCAAGTCGACCAGGGTGGTGATCGGGACGCCGTCGCCGCGCGCGTTCGGCAGCGCGGCCACCGGCACGGAATACACCTTGCCGTTGTCGCCGAAGCCGAGCAGGGTGTCGACCGTGCGGCATTCGAAGGCGCCGTACAGCGAGTCGCCCGCCTTGAAGTTGAACTGGGCCGGGTCGTGGCCGATGCCGGTGCGCGCGCGCACCCAGCCTTTTTCGGAGATGATGACCGTGACCGGTTCGTCCGCCACCTTCTGTTCCACCACGGCTTTCTGCGCTTCTTCGATCAGGGTGCGGCGCGCGTCGCCATAGGTCTTGGCGTCGGCTTCGATTTCCTTGATGATCAGGCGTTTCATCGACGATGGATTGTCCAGCAGATCCTGCAAGGTCTGTTTTTCCTTGCGCAGCTCGGCCAGCTCCTGCTGGATCTTGATCGCTTCCAGGCGCGCCAGTTGGCGCAGGCGGATTTCCAGGATGTCTTCGGCCTGGCGGTCCGACAGTTTGAAGCGCGCGATCAGCGCCGCTTTCGGCTCGTCCGAATTGCGGATGATGTGGATCACCTCATCGATATTCAGCAGGATGGTCTCGCGGCCTTCCAGGATATGGATGCGGTCGTCCACCTTGTTCAGGCGGAACTGGGTGCGGCGGGTGACGGTGCTGAAGCGGAAGTCGATCCACTCCTGCAGGATGTCGCCCAGACCCTTCTGGCGCGGACGGCCATCGCCGCCGATCATCACCAGGTTCATCGAGGCCGACGTCTCCAGCGAGGTATGCGCCAGCAGCATCAGCATGAATTCGGTCTGGTCCTGGTTCTTCGACTTCGGTTCGAACACCAGGCGCACCGGCGCGTTGCGGCCGGATTCGTCGCGGATGGTGTCGAGCGCGCCCAGGATCAGCGACTTGAGCGCCAGCTGTTCCGGCGAGAGCGCCTTCTTGCCCATCTTGACCTTAGGATTGGTCAGCTCTTCGATCTCTTCCAGCACCTTCTGCGCCGAGGTGCCGGGCGGCAGCTCGTGCACCACGGCCTGCCACTGGCCGCGCGCCAGTTCCTCGATCTTCCAGCGCGCGCGCACCTTCATGCTGCCGCGGCCGGAGGCGTACATGTCCATGATCTGGGCCGGCGGCGTAATCAGCTGGCCGCCGCCCGGGAAGTCCGGTCCGGGGATCAGCGCCATCAGCTCCGCGTGCTCCATCTTCGGATTACGGATCAGGGCCACGGCCGCTTGCGCCACCTCGCTCAGATTGTGCGAAGGGATTTCGGTGGCCAGGCCCACGGCGATGCCCGATGCGCCGTTCAGCAGCACCATCGGCAGGCGCGCCGGCAGCAGGCTCGGTTCTTCCGACGAACCGTCGTAGTTGGGCTGGAAGTCCACCGTGCCCTGGTCGATCTCGTCCAGCAACAGGCGCGAGATCGGCGTCAGGCGCGCCTCGGTGTAGCGCATTGCCGCCGCGCCGTCGCCGTCGCGCGAGCCGAAGTTGCCCTGGCCGTCGATCAGCGGATAGCGCAGCGAGAAGTCCTGGGCCATGCGCACCAGCGCGTCGTACACCGACTGGTCGCCGTGCGGGTGCAGCTTGCCCAGCACATCGCCCACCACGGTGGCGGACTTGCGCGGCTTGGCCGTGGCGCTCAGGCCCAGCTCATTCATCGAATACAGGATGCGGCGCTGCACCGGCTTCTGGCCGTCGCAGACGTCGGGCAGGGCGCGGCCCTTGACCACGGAGATGGCGTAATCGAGGTAGGCGCGCTCGGCGAAAGTGGACAGGGTCAGCGATTCGCCGCCATCGCCCGGGCCGCCCGGCTGGGCGGGCGTTGGTTCGTCAAAGAGGTTTGCTTGAGTCATTGTGAATACTTGTCTTGATTAGATGCCCGGATCAGATGTCCGCTTCCACTTCGTTGCCGTGTTCCTCGATCCATGCGCGGCGGGCGGCGGCTTCGCCTTTGCCCATCAGCATATTGAAGCGGGCCGACGATTCGGCGTGGCCGAAGTCGCCCAGCGCCACCGGCAGCAGGCGGCGCGTGTCCGGATTCATGGTGGTTTCCCACAGCTGCTCGGCGTTCATCTCGCCCAGACCCTTGAAGCGGGAGATGGACCAGCTGCCGTCTTTCAGGCCGTCCTTGCGCAGCTTGTCTTCGATGGCCACCAGTTCGCCGTCGTCCAGCGCGTACAGCTTCTGGATCGGTTTCTTGCCGCGCGCCGGCGCGTCGACGCGGTACAGCGGCGGACGCGCCACGCAGATATGGCCTTGCTCGATCAGCGCCGGGAAGTGGCGGAAGAAGAGGGTCAGCAGCAGCACCTGGATGTGGGAGCCGTCGACGTCCGCATCGGAGAGGATGCAGATTTTGCCGTAGCGCAGACCGGTCAAATCCGGCGTGTCGCCGATGCTGTGCGGATCGACGCCGATGGCCACGGCGATGTCGTGGATCTCGTTATTGGCGAACAGGCGGTCGCGGTCGGTCTCCCAGGAGTTCAGCACCTTGCCGCGCAGCGGCAGGATGGCCTGGAATTCCTTGTCGCGGCCCATCTTGGCCGAACCGCCCGCCGAGTCGCCCTCGACCAGGAACAGCTCATTGCGCGCCACCTCCGACGATTCGCAGTCGGTCAGCTTGCCCGGCAAAACAGCCACGCCCGAGGATTTTTTCTTCTCGACCTTCTGCGCCGAGCGCAGGCGCGATTGCGCCTGTTTGATCACCAGTTCGGCCAGTTTTTTGCCGTAATCGATGTGCTGGTTCAGCCACAGTTCCAGCGGCGGCTTGGCGAAGGTCGATACCAGGCGCACCGCGTCGCGCGAATTCAGGCGCTCCTTGATCTGGCCCTGGAATTGGGGGTCTAGCACCTTGGCCGACAGCACGAAGGAAGCGCGCGCGAACACGTCTTCCGGCAGCAGCTTCACGCCTTTCGGCAGCAGCGAGTGCATCTCGACGAAGTTCTTCACCGCGCCGAACAGGCCGTCGCGCAGGCCCGATTCGTGGGTGCCGCCGTTCGGGGTCGGGATCAGGTTGACGTAGGATTCGCGCACCACGGCGCCTTCCTCGGTCCACGCCACCACCCAGGCCGCGCCTTCGCCCTCGGCGAAACCTTCGGCGTCCGGGCCGGCGAATTGCGCGCCTTCGAACAGGGGGATCAGGGTGGCGCCGCCGGAACTGGTCTGGGCCAGTTCCTCGGTCAGGTAGCCGCGCAGGCCTTCATTGTATTGCCAGGTCTGGGAGTCGCCGGTCTTGGCGTTGTTCAGGGTCACGCTCACGCCCGGCAGCAGCACGGCTTTGGAGCGCAGCAGGCGTTGCAGCTCGACCTGGGAGATCAGCGGCGAGTCGAAATATTTGGCGTCCGGCCAGGCGGTGACGCGGGTACCGGATTTTTTGCCGTCGCGCGGCGCGGGCTGGGAGCTCAAAGGCTCGACCAGGTCGCCGTTCTCGAACGCCAGCTGGTGGAAGCCGTTGCCGCTGTCGTCCTTGCGCCAGACGCTGATTTCCAGACGCTTGGACAGGGCGTTCGTCACCGACACGCCGACGCCGTGCAGGCCGCCGGAGAAGGCGTAGGCGCCGCCCGAGCCCTTGTCGAATTTGCCACCGGCGTGCAGGCGGGTGAAGACGATTTCCACCGTCGGCACATTTTCTTCCGGGTGCAGGCCGACCGGAATGCCGCGGCCATCGTCTTCCACCGTGATGCTGCCGTCGGCATTCTGCGTCACGATAATGTTTTTGCAATGGCCGCCGAGCGCCTCGTCGGAGGCATTGTCGATCACCTCCTGGATGATGTGCAGCGGATTTTCCGTGCGCGTGTACATGCCGGGACGCTGCTTGACGGGCTCCAGTCCCTTCAGGACGCGGATGGATGATTCGCTGTAATCGGATACTGGTTTTTTAGTGGCCATACTTTGAAATGCGGTTCTTGGTTAATGCGGACGCACGCGCATTCTATCCTCAACGGGAGGAAAGGGCGGAATCCGGGCGTTGGGACGGCATGGGAAACTGTGGTTTAATGTTAAAAAAACCACGGATTGATCCCATGCAAACGGAGAAATATCCCTTCGCTGTGCGTCTGCTCGGTTTTCCGCCGGAAGAAGCGCGCGCCATCGCGCTGGGCCTGCACAGGGCGCCCCGCAAGGGGGCGGCATATTTTTGCCTGTCCGACGGCAGTTTGCAAGAGCCGGATCTGTATCTGGCCAACGGCGCCGATTTGCGCGCCCTGGCCGCCCTCGATTCGCTGGCCGGCGACATCCACCCGGCCCTGGTGCTGGGCGCGCCGCCGGTCTGCCTGCCTTATCCCAGCCTGCGCCTGCCGGTGCGCTGGGGCAGCGTTTATTCCGCCCTCGACGAATTGCTCAAGCGCCGCGCCGGCGCGCTGGACAGGCTGGCGCACCAGGGTGCGCCACAGCGCTCCGACCGGCGCCGCCGCGAACGGCTCGACCTCGACCTGACCGAAGCCGCCGACTATGCCGCCATGCGCCATCACGCCCATCGCGGCGCGGTGCTGGTGCTGGACCGCAGCCCGGCTTTCAGCCTGCATGTGGGACGCCTGCTGCTGGCATGGCGGCTGGCTTGCCGCTGGGCCGACAATGAGGACGAGGCGGTGGCCATCTGCCGCCAGGGCGCGGTGGCCCTGGTGCTGATCAATACGACCACGCCGGGAATCGACGCCTACCGCGTGTGCGCCGCGCTGCGCCAGCCCGACGGCCTGCACGGCTTGCGTGGACGCGATAGTGCGCAGTGCGAACCGCCAGCGGTGGTCTTCCTGGCGGCGCCGCCCTTTATATATGATGCCGAGCGCGCCCGCGCCGCCGGAGCCGAGGGCGTGCTGGATAAACCGGTGGCCGACCACCATCTGCTGGACCTGCTGCGGCGCGAACTCGATCTGCCGGCGCTGCTGCATTGACGCTGTTACGTTGAATATATACGCGGCGTTTACACGCCACCCCCGCCTTTTTAGACCGTTTTTACGGGACGATCGATAAGCTGTCTCTCATCGCAACAGCGTGAGAGAAGCCATGATTATCGCCATCGCAGGCCAGAATCCCGGTTCGGCCAAAGACATTGTCGCCAGCAGGCTGGCCCTGCTGCGCGCGCGCAGCGGCCGCAAGGTGCTGCTGCTCGACACCGATCCGCGTCAGGCTTGCGCGGCGCTGAGCCGCGAGCATGCCGGCGCCGTGCCGGCCAGCCGCGCCGCCAAACAGGCAAGGCTGGCGGCGCGCGCCATCCATGGCCGCGCCCTGCAGGACGAACTGGAAATCCTGCGCTGCCGCTATAACGATATCGTCATCGACACCGAGGGGCGCGACACGGCGGAAAGCCGCGCCGCGCTGATCGCTGCCCGCATCGCCGTGGTGCCGGTGGCGCCCGACCAGGTCGATCTCGCCACCCAATACAAGCTGATCGCCCGCCTGAACAGCGCGCGCATGTTCAATCCCGGCCTGCGCGTGCTGTTTGTGGTGCTGGGCGGCGCGTCCGACCCGGACAGCGTGCAGATGGCCGCTGTGCGCGCCTATGTCTCGCGCGTGATGGCCGCCAACCTGTCCGGCACCGTGATTCACCTGCCCGCCCAGGGCGAAGATGCCGAGGCCGAAATGGCCGCCCTCTATCAAGAAGTATTCGCCTCCTGATTTTTACTCACCCAGAAAGACCGCAACATGAAAAAAACAATGCTCGCCCTGGCCGTGATGGCCGCCTGCGCCGCCAGCGTCCATGCCCAGGAGCAGAAGCCGGAACATGAAGTCAGCTTCAATGCCGCCGTCACCTCCGACTACCGCTACCGCGGCATCTCGCAGACCCGTCTGAAACCGGCGCTGCAGGGCGGCGTCGATTATGTGCACAACCCCAGCGGCCTGTATGTCAGCGCCTGGGCCTCCACCATCAAATGGACCAAGGACGCGGGCGGCGGCGGCTCGGTGGAAGTGGACCTCTCCGCCGGCAAGCGCGGCCAGATCAATGCCGATATTAGTTACGACGTCGGTGTGCTGGGTTATATCTATCCCTCCAACGGCCTGAAAAACGTGGCCGGCGTGGCCAATGCCAACACCGCCGAAATCTACGGCCAGCTTGGCTACGGCCCGGCCTATATCAAGTATTCCCACTCGTTGACGAATCTGTTCAGCTATGCCGACAGCAAGAACAGCGGCTATCTCGACGTCGGCGCCAATATCGACACCGGCCATGGCTTCCTCGTCAACCTGCACGCCGGCTACCAGAAAGTGCGCCACAACAGCGCCGCCGACTACACCGACTGGAAAGTCGGCGTGAGCAAGGACTTCGGCGTACTGACCGGCGCCCTCGCCGTGATCGGCACCAACGCCAGCAAGACCGCCTACGCCAACGCCGTCAACGGCAAATTCATGGGCAAGACCGCCCTCCAGCTCACGCTTAGCAAGACCTTCTAAGCGTCGGCAGCGCGGTCCAGGCCCGGTCTGGCCACCGGGCTTTTCTTCATGCCGATGGCCAGCGCCGCCAGGATGAGGGCGAGGGAAACCCAGTCGCCCATGCCTGGCAGCTGGCGCAGGATGAAGGCCGAGCTGGCGATGCCGAAGACGGGAATCAGCAGCGATAGCGGGGCCACCCGCGACGCGGGATATTCGCGCAGCAGAAAGTTCCATCCCCAATAGCAGAAATGCGTGGCGGCGTAGACCTGGAAGGCCAGCGAGAACAGCGCCGTACTATTGATCTGCGAGGCCAGGCTGGAAAAGGGCGCCGCGCCATGCCAGCACCAGGTCAGCAGCAGCAAGGGCAGGGGCGGAAAGAGGCTGGCCCACACGACGAAGGCGAAGATTTCCTTCACCTTGGATACCTTGATGATGACGTTGCCGATGCTCCAGGCCAGTGCGCTCACCATCACCAGCGCAAAGCCGGTAGTCGTGGCTTTGCCGGGGCTGCCCAGCAGGATGCCGGCCAGGCCGACGGACGCCAGCGCAACGCCGGCCAGCTGCTGCCGCGACAGGGTTTCGCGGAACAGCAGAACGCCCCAGCCCAGTGTAAAAAATGCGCTGAACTGAATCAGCAGCGAGGCACTGCCGGGCGGCACGCCCATTGCGATACCGAGATTGATCAAGGCCCACATGGCCACGCCGAAGATCAGCCCATACGCCGCCAGCCAAGCGATGGCGACTTGCGGGCGTTTGACGAAGAAGACCCAGGGCAGGGCGGCCAGCGCAAAACGGATGGCCGTCAATAGCAGCGGATCGATCCGGGCCAGTCCCAATTTGCTTATCGGGAAGTTGATGCCCCATACCGCCGTGACGAGGACGGCGAGGAGCAGGTGTTTTCTATGCATGGTTTCGAACTCTTTTCTAGGCCAGGGCAGGACGCCTGGATACGCATCCAATATGCCCCAGTCCTGAATGGCCCGCTTTCAGTTTAAGGTCAATTGGAATTAAAATTGGGCCATGCAGAAAATCCCCGCAGATTTCGACGATGGCTCGCCTTGCGCCGTGCAGGTGACAAGCACGGACTACGCCGACGGCGACTTCTTTCCCTTGCATAGCCACGGCCGCGGCCAGTTTGCGTATGCCGCGCGCGGCGTCATCACGGTCGAAACCGAGTCTGGCAATTGGGCTGTTCCCCCGCTGCGGGCGATCTGGGTGCCGGCGGGCCTGGCGCATGCGATGCAGATGCGCGGCCCCGTCACCATGCTCAATGCCTATGTCCGCCCGCACGCCGCGCGGCGCGTGGGCCTGCCCCGGCACTGCCAGGTTTTTGGCGTGTCTTCCCTGGTGCGGCAGCTGCTGGGGGAGGCGGCCGGCATACCGGCCAACTATGCCGCCAGTGGCCGCGATGGCCACCTGATGGGACTACTGCTGCACGAAATCGCCGCCATGCCGGCGCTCTCCTTGAATGCCCCCATGCCCGATGAGTCGCGCCTGGCGGCGGCGTGCAGCGCGTTTCTGGCTGCGCCCTCGCTGGTGCTCGGGATCGATGCCATGGCGCAGCGCGCCGGCATGAGCCGCCGCACATTTACACGCCAATTTCGCCTGCATACCGGCATCAGCTACCTCGAATGGCGGCAGCAGGCTTGCCTGCTGGCGGCCGTGGTTCGCCTGGGCAATGGCGAAGCGGTCACGCGCGTGGCGATGGAGCTGGGGTATAGCAGTCCCAGTGCCTTCTCGACGGTGTTCAAGGGAGTACTGGGCGAGATCCCCAGCAAATACTTTTCCGCCGCAGCGGCTGCCGGGATGTAAGCCTTGCGGTCCGGCCGCAGCCGATTTTTACATCTTGTTTACACCGGGCGCTGAAGTCTTTACACCACTTTTAGACCCCGGCCGATAACCTGTCCATTGTCAAAACAAGACCTGTAAAGGGGTGGAAATGGATTTCGTGTTTATCGGGGCGCTGGCCGTCTTCTTTGTCCTGTGCTGGGGCTTCGCCGCCGGCTGCGACAAGCTGGGAGGCAAGCAATGAATCTCTTTTATGTGATCGGCGCTGTCGCCGCCGTGGGTCTGCTGGCCTATCTGGCCGTGGCCCTGCTGAACGCGGAGGAGCTGTGATATGACTACCCAGTCCATCCTTCTTCTGCTGCTCTTCCTGGCCGTGCTGCTGGCGCTTTCCTGGCCGCTCGGCATCCTGATGGTGCGCGTGGCCGATGGCCGCCCGGTGCCGGGCTTCGGCTGGCTGGCCGGTGTCGAGAAGCTGCTCTACCGCGCCGCTGGCGTGCCGCTGGATCAGGAAAAACAGGGCATGGGCTGGAAAGCCTATGCCGTCGCCCTGCTGGTGTTTAACACTGTGGGCGCGATCTTCACCTACGCCATCCAGCGCGTGCAAGCCTGGCTGCCGCTGAATCCCCAGAATATGGGCAATGTCAGCCCGGATTCGTCCTTCAACACCACGGTGAGCTTCGTCGCCAACACCAACTGGCAGGGCTATGGCGGCGAGCAGACCATGAGCTATCTGACCCAGATGCTGGGCATGACCTGCCAGAACTTCTTTTCGGCCGCCACCGGCATCGCCGTCGCCTTTGCCCTGATCCGCGGCTTCAGTTCGCGCTCGGCCAAGTCCATCGGTAACTTCTGGGTCGATATGACGCGCTCCACGCTGTATGTGCTGCTGCCGCTGTCCGTGATCTTCGCCGTCTTACTCACCGGCCAGGGCGTGATCCAGAATATGTCGGCTTACAAGGAAGTGAGCCTGCTCGATCCCGTCACCTACACCGTGCCGAAAACCGGCGCCGATGGCCAGCCCGTGCTGGACGCCAAGGGCCAGGCTGTGACCGAAGAGCAGACCGCCACCACCCAGACCCTGGCCATGGGGCCGGTCGCTTCGCAGGAGGCGATCAAGCTGCTGGGCACCAATGGCGGCGGCTTCTTCAACGCCAACTCGGCGCACCCGTATGAGAATCCGACGGCGCTGTCGAACTTCTTCGAGATGATCGCCATCTTCGTGATTCCGGCCGCGCTGTGCTTCACCTTCGGCCAGATGGTGGGCGACCGCCGCCAGGGCTGGGCCGTGCTGGGAGCCATGACCCTGCTCTTCGTGGTCGCCGCCTGCGCCGTGATGTCGGCCGAACAGCAGCTCCATCCCGCCCTGCAAGCCATGGGCGTGGACCAGGGTAACAGCGCACTGCAAGCCGGCGGCAATATGGAAGGCAAGGAAACCCGCTTCGGCATCAGCGCCACCACACTGTTCGCGGCCGTGACCACGGCGGCGTCCTGCGGCGCGGTCAACGCCATGCATGATTCCTTCACGCCGCTGGGCGGCATGGTGCCGATGCTGCTGATGCAGTTGGGCGAAGTGGTGTTCGGCGGCGTCGGCTCTGGCCTGTACGGCATGCTGGTCTTCGCCATCCTGGCTGTCTTCATCGCAGGCCTGATGATCGGCCGCACGCCCGAATACCTGGGCAAGAAGATCCAGTCCTATGAAATGAAGATGAGTTCCATCGTCATCCTGGTGACGCCCACCCTGGTGCTGCTGGGGACCGCGCTGTCGGTGCTGCTGGACGTGGGCAAGGCCGGCGTCGCCAATCCGGGCGCGCACGGCTTCTCGGAAATCCTGTACGCCTTCAGCTCGGCCGCCAATAACAACGGCAGCGCCTTCGCCGGCCTGTCCGCCAACACGCCTTACTACAACGTGATGCTGGCGATTGCCATGTGGTTCGGCCGCTTTGCCGTGATCGTGCCGGTGCTGGCCATTGCCGGTTCGCTGGCCGGCAAGCAGCGCCTGCAAGCCAACTCCGGCACCATGCCGACCCATGGCCCGATGTTCATTGGCCTCTTGGCCGGCATCGTGGTGCTGGTCGGTGTGCTGAACTATGTTCCTTCGCTGGCCCTTGGCCCGGTCGTGGAACACCTGCAAATGTATATGAAGTAAGGAGAACCCTCCATGTCGCAAGCCAATGCAACGCAAAAAGAGATGACGCTGACGGCTACGCCCGCGCCGCGCCTCAAGCTGTTCGATTCGCAACTGGTGGTGCCGGCCATCGTGGATTCCTTCCGCAAGCTGAGCCCCCGCACCCAGCTGCGCAGCCCCGTGATGTTCGTGGTGTACGTCGGCAGCATCATCACCACGCTGCTGTACCTGCAGTCGCTGGCGGGCAAGGGGGAGGCCAGTTCGGGCTTCATCCTCGCCACCGCCGTCTGGCTCTGGTTCACCGTGCTGTTCGCGAACTTCGCCGAAGCCATGGCCGAGGGCCGCAGCAAGGCGCAAGCCGCTTCGCTGCGCAACCTGAAGCAGAGCGTGATCGCCAAGAAGCTGGCCAGCGCCAAATACGGCACTACCTGGCTGCCTTGCCCTGCCAGCGATCTGCGCAAGGGTAACTACCTGCTGGTCGAGGCGGGCGACGTGATCGCCATCGACGGTGAAGTGGTGGAGGGCGTGGCCACGGTGGACGAAAGCGCCATCACCGGCGAATCGGCGCCCGTGATCCGCGAGTCGGGCGGCGATTTTTCCGCCGTCACAGGCGGCACCCGCGTGCTGTCGGACTGGCTGGTGGTGAAAGTCACGGCCAATCCGGGCGAGACTTTCCTCGACCGCATGATCGCCATGGTGGAAGGCGCCAAGCGCAAGAAAACGCCGAACGAAATCGCCCTGACCATCCTGCTGGTGGCGCTGACCATCGTGTTCCTGATCGTTACCGTGACCCTGCTGCCATTCTCCCTGTTCTCGGTGGAAGCGGCGCAATCGGGCACGCCGGTCACCATCACTGTGCTGATCGCGCTGCTGGTCTGCCTGATTCCGACCACCATCGGCGGCCTGCTGTCGGCCATTGGCGTGGCGGGCATGAGCCGCATGATGCAGGCCAATGTGATCGCCACTTCCGGCCGCGCCGTGGAAGCGGCGGGCGACGTGGACGTGCTGCTGCTGGATAAAACCGGCACCATCACCCTGGGCAACCGCCAGGCTTCGGCCTTCTATCCCGCGCCTGGCGTCAGCGAGCAGCAATTGGCCGACGTGGCCCAGCTGTCCTCCCTGGCCGACGAAACGCCGGAAGGCCGCAGCATCGTGGTGCTGGCCAAGCAGCGTTTCAACATCCGCGAACGTGAGATGGCTTCACTGCACGCCACCTTCCTGCCTTTCTCGGCCAATACCCGCATGAGCGGCGTGGACGTGGATGGCCGCGAGCTGCGCAAGGGCGCGGCCGACGCCGTGCGCAAATACGTGGAGGCGGCGGGCCAGAGCTATCCGGCCGAGGTGGTGAAAGTCACCGACGAGGTCTCGCGCCGCGGCAGCACGCCGCTGGTGGTGGCCGAGAATGGCCGCGTGATGGGCGTGGTGGAGCTGAAGGACATCGTGAAGGGCGGCATCAAGGAGCGTTTCGCCGAATTGCGCCGCATGGGCATCAAGACCGTGATGATCACCGGCGACAACAAGCTGACCGCCGCCGCCATCGCGGCCGAAGCGGGCGTGGACGACTTCCTGGCCGAAGCCACGCCGGAAGACAAGCTGAAACTGATCCGCAGCTACCAGGCCGAAGGCCGCCTGGTGGCCATGACCGGCGACGGCACCAATGACGCGCCGGCGCTGGCCCAGGCCGACGTGGCGGTCGCCATGAGTTCCGGCACCCAGGCCGCGAAGGAGGCGGGCAATATGGTGGATCTGGATTCGAATCCGACCAAGCTGCTGGAAATCGTCGAAATCGGCAAGCAGATGCTGATGACGCGCGGCTCGCTGACCACCTTCTCGATCTCCAACGATATCGCCAAGTACTTCGCCATCATTCCGGCGGCCTTCGTCGGCACCTATCCGCAACTGAAGGCGCTGGACGTCATGCAGCTGGCCAGCCCGAATTCGGCCATCATGTCGGCGGTGATCTTCAATGCCCTGATCATCGTTTTCCTGATCCCGCTGGCGCTGAAAGGCGTGCAGTACCGCGCGATCGGCGCCAGCGCCCTGTTGCGCCGCAATCTGCTGGTCTACGGCGTGGGCGGTTTGATCCTGCCTTTCATCGGCATCAAGCTGATCGACATGCTGCTGTCCGCCCTCAACCTCGTTTAAACAGGAGCCACCATGGCATCTCCATTACGTCCCGCTCTCGTCTTGTTCGGCGCCCTGACCCTGGTTTGCGGTGTGCTGTATCCCTTCGCCGTCACCGGCATCGGCAATGCCGTCTTTCCCGCGCAAGCGGGCGGCAGCATCGTCGAAGCCGGCGGCAAGCCAGTCGGCTCGCAGCTGATCGGCCAGGCTTTCAGCTCGCCTAAGTATTTCTGGGGCCGTCCATCGGCCACCGCGCCGATGGCTAATAACGGCGCCGGTTCCGGCGGTTCCAACCAGGGGCCGCTGAATCCGGCCCTGAGCGACAGTGTGAAAAGCCGCATGGCCGCGCTGAAAGCGGCCGATCCGGAAAACACCGCGCCGGTGCCGGTCGATCTGGTAACGGCCTCGGGCAGCGGCCTCGATCCGGAAATCAGCCTGGCTGCCGCCTATTACCAGGCCAAGCGCGTGGCGACGGCGCGCGGCATGACGCATGAGCAGGTGCGCGGCCTGATCGACGCCAATGCCAGCAAGCCCGCACTGGGATTTTTCGGCGAGCCGCGCGTGAACGTGCTGGCGTTGAATCTGGCGCTGGATGGAAAAACTGCGCATACTCGCTGAAATGGCATTTTTAAGTAATTAGCGATACATGATCCCTACCGATAGCCAAAGGCCCGATCCCGACACTTTGCTGGCGCAAGTCCAGGCGCAGGAGCGCAGGCAGGCGCGCGGCAAGTTGCGCATCTACTTTGGCGCTTCGGCCGGAGTAGGCAAGACTTATGCAATGCTGTCGGCCGCGCGTAAATACGCGGCCGGCGGCGGCCAGGTGCTGGTGGGCGTGGTGGAAACCCATGGCCGCAGCGAGACCGCTGCCCTGGCCGACGGCCTGGAGCTGCTGCCGCCGCGCCGCATCGAATACCGCGGCAAGACGCTGGGCGAATTCGATCTCGACGCCGCCCTGGCGCGCCGCCCGCCGCTGATCCTGATGGACGAGCTGGCACACTCCAACGCGCCCGGCTCGCGCCATCCCAAGCGCTGGCAGGACGTGGAGGAGCTGCTGGAAGCGGGCATCGACGTTTACACCACCGTCAACGTCCAGCATCTGGAAAGCTTGAACGATGTGGTGGGTGGCATCACCGGCATCGTCGTCAGCGAAACCGTGCCGGATACCGTGTTCGACGCCGCCGACGAGGTGGTGCTGGTCGATATTCCGGCCGACGAGCTGCTGGCGCGGCTGAAAGGCGGCAAGGTTTATCAGGCGCCGCAAGCCGAACGCGCCTCCAGGAATTTTTTCCGCAAGGGTAATCTGATCGCCCTGCGCGAGCTGGCGCTGCGCCGCACCGCCGACCGGGTGGAAGACGATGTGCGCGCCTACCGCGTCGAACAGTCGATCGACGCCATCTGGAAAACCGGGGCCGCGCTGCTGGCCTGCGTCGGCCCGCGTCCCGGCTGCGAGCAGGTGGTGCGCAGCACGGCGCGCCTGGCCGGCCAGCTGGGTACGGCCTGGCATGCGATTTATGTGGAAACGCCGGCCTTGCAGCGCCTGCCGGCCGCCGAGCGCGAACGCATCCTGAAAACCCTGAAGCTGGCCCAGGACCTGGGTGCTACCACCGCCGTGCTGTCCGGCAGCGATATCGCGGCGGCGGCGGTGGATTACGCGCGCAACCATAACCTGTCCAAGATCACGCTGGGACGCGGCCACTGCACCTGGCCCTGGCGCCGCTCGCATATCAAGGGCATGGCGGCGCATGCGCCGGACATCGACCTGATCGAATTGGGCGGCAGTGCCGTCGAGCGCGCGGTGGACCGTTCCGGCGCCTCGGCCGAGGCGGAAATGGACCGCGAGCAGGGCGCCCGGTTGCTGGCCCTGTCCTACGCCGGTGCGGGCGTAGCCAGCCTGGCGGCGGCCTTGCTGGCCACGCCCATGGTGGCCTATCTCGATCTGGCCAATATCGCCATGCTCTTCATGCTGGTGGTGGTGCTGGTGGCGGTGCGCTGGGGGCGCGGTCCATCGGTGCTGGCCACTTGTGTCAGTGTGGCTTGCTTCGACTTTTTCTTCGTGCCGCCGCGCTTCAATTTTGCCGTTTCCGATTTCCAGTACCTGATCACCTTTGGCGTGATGCTGGCCGTGGGCCTGATCACCGGCCACCTGACGGCGGGCCTGCGCTTCCAGGCGCGCGTCGCCTCCCACCGCGAGGCGCGCTCGCGCGCCCTCTATGAATTTGCCCGCGAAATGTCGGGAGCCCTGCAAACCGAGCAGATTTTCGACACCACTCGCAGTTTCATCCAGAGCACCTTCCGCGCCCGTGCCACCCTGCTGCTGCCGGACGACGATGGACGCTTGCAGCCGCCGGTGGGCGGCGCGGCAGGCGAAGCGCCGCGCGCCGAGATCGATAGCGGCATCGCCCAGTGGGCGTTCGACCACGCGGAAAGCGCCGGCCTGGGAACGGATACCCTGCCGGCCAGTCCGATCTTCTACATGCCCCTGGTGGCGCCCATGCGCACGCGCGGCGTGCTCGCCATCGAGCCGGAAAAGCGGCGCTGGATATTGATTCCCGAGCAGCGGCAGCAGCTTGACACCTTCGCCGCCCTGGCCGCGATCGCGCTGGAGCGCGTGCACTATATCGAAGTGGCGCAGCAGGCCTTGGTCAATATGGAGTCCGAACGCTTGCGCAACTCCCTGCTGGCGGCCCTGTCGCACGATCTGCGCACGCCGCTGACCTCCCTGGTCGGCCTGTCCGAATCGCTGGCCGGTTCGCGTCCGCCGCTGTCGCCGCCGCAGCTGGCGCTGGCCGGCTCCCTGCATGACGAGGCGCTGCGCATGAGCACCCTGGTTTCGAACCTGCTGGACATGGCGCGCATCCAGAGCGGCGAGGTCAAATTCAACCTGCAATGGCAGCCGCTGGAAGAGGTGGTGGGCAGCGCCCTGCGTGCCAGCGCCTTGCAACTGAAAGCGCACAAGGTCAGCACCCAACTGCCTTACGAGTTGCCGCTGCTGCGTTTCGACGCCGTGCTGATCGAGCGTGTGTTGTGCAATCTGCTGGAAAACGCGGCCAAATACACGCCGCCCGGTTCGCGCATCGTGGTCGCGGCCGAACTGCATGGCCTGTGGGCGCGCGTCCTCGTGTACGATGACGGTCCCGGCCTGCCGCATGGACGCGAAGAAGCCATCTTCGAAAAATTCACGCGCGGCGAGCGCGAATCGGCCAAGCCCGGCGTGGGACTGGGACTGGCGATCTGCCGCGCCATCGTGGAAGCCCATGGCGGCAAGATCGACGCGGCGGCCTCGCCGCTGGGCGGGGCCGCCTTCGCCTTCACCTTGCCGCTGGGTACACCGCCCGCCATGCCGGAAGACGGCGGCGCCGGCCAAATGGAAAGCACGACTGAATGACTACGCATTTGAACGACACCCCGCCCACCGCCCTGCTGGTGGAAGACGAGCCGCAGATCCGCCGTTTCGTGCGCGCCGCGCTGGAAGAGGAGGGCTGGCAGGTGCACGAATCGGCCAGCATGCAGCGCGGCCTGATCGACGCCGGCACGCGCAAGCCCGACCTGATCGTGCTCGACCTGGGCCTGCCCGATGGCGACGGGATCGACTTCATCGGCGATATCCGCAAATGGTCGAATGTGCCGGTGATCGTGCTCTCGGCCCGCGTCAACGAGGCCGACAAGATCCGCGCCCTGGATGCGGGCGCCGACGATTACCTGAGCAAGCCTTTCGGCGTGGGCGAGCTGCTGGCGCGCGTGCGCGCCACCTTGCGCCGCCAGCGCCAACCCCAGGCCGACAAGGCGGGCCTGGTGCATTTCGGCGATGTGGCGGTGGATTTGCAGAACCGCCGCGTCAGCAAGGGCGGCGAGAATGTGCACCTGACGCCGACCGAATACCGCCTGCTGTCGGTCCTGGTCAGCAACGCGGGGCGGGTGATGACCAATCCCCAGCTGCTGCGCGCCGTGTGGGGACCGGCGCAGTCGGAGAACGGCCACTATCTGCGCATCTATATGGGCCACTTGCGCCATAAGCTGGAGGACGATCCCACCCAGCCCAAATACCTGCTGACGGAAACGGCGGTCGGCTACCGCCTGCTCTTGCCGGCCTGATTCGGCTTGGCTATTTGCTGAGCGTGCGCATGGCACGCTCCAGCCCTTCCAGCGTGACCGGGTACATGCGGTTGTTCATCAGCTGGCGCAGGATGGCGATCGATTGCCGATATTGCCACAAACCCTCCGGTTCGGGATTCAGCCAGATCGCCTTGGGGAAGGCATTGGTGAAGCGCGTGATCCATTCCGAGCCGGCTTCCTCGTTGTTGTACTCGACCGAGCCGCCCGGCTGCAGGATTTCGTAGGGGCTCATGGTGGCGTCGCCGACGAAAATCAGCTTGGTGTCGGGCGTGTATTTGCGCAGCACGTCCCAGGTGGGGAAGCGCTCGGCGTTGCGGCGGCGGTTGTTTTTCCACAGATAGTCGTAGACGCAGTTGTGGAAGTAGAAGAATTCCATATTCTTGAATTCCGTCTTGGCCGCCGAGAACAGCTCCTCGGTGCGCTCGATATGGTCGTCCATGGTGCCGCCCACGTCGAACAACATCAGCACTTTCACATTGTTCTTGCGCTCCGGCTGCATCTTGATATCGAGGTAGCCGGCGTTATTGGCCGTGGCGCGGATGGTCTGGTCCAGCGCCAGTTCCTCGGCCGCGCCCTGGCGCGCGAAACGGCGCAGGCGGTGCAGCGCCACCTTGATATTGCGCGTGCCCAGTTCGCGTTCCGAGTCATAGTCCTTGTAGGCGCGCTGCTCCCACACCTTGACGGCGGTGCGGTTGCCGCCCTTGCCGCCGATGCGCACGCCCTCGGGATTGGTGCCGCCGTGGCCGAACGGCGAGGTGCCGCCCGTGCCGATCCACTTGCTGCCGCCTTCGTGGCGTTCCTTCTGCTCCTTCAGCAGCTCGGCCAGCCGGTCCATCAGCTTGTCGTAGCCGAATTTCTCCAGCGCCGCGATCTGCTCCGGCGTCAGCTCGCGCTTCATGCGCTGCAGCAGCCAGTCCAACGGAATCTCACCCTTGGTATCGAATGCGGCGTTGATGCCCTTGAAGTAGTGGGCGAAGGCGCGGTCGAACTTGTCGAAATGGGCCTCGTCCTTCACCAGGGTCAGGCGCGCCAGATAATAGAAATCGTCCATCGAACTGGCGATGACGTTTTTCTCCATCGCTTCCAGCAGCGTCAGGAATTCCTTGATGGTGACGGGAACCTTGGCTTCTTTCAGCGTGAAGAAGAAATCGATCAGCATGAACGGCCCCGCGCCAGACGGTATTCCAGATGCGTTTTCACCTGCGGCCATTCGCCGCGCGCGATGCTGTACATGACGGTGTCGCGCACCGTGCCGTCGCGCCGCAGCGCGTGGTGGCGCAGCACGCCATCCTTCTTCGCGCCCAGGCGCTCGATGGCGTTCTGCGAGGCGTGGTTGAAGATGTCGGTGCGGAAGCCGACCAGCTCATAGCCCTTGTCGAAGGCATGGGCGAGCAGCATCAGCTTGCAGCTGCTGTTGACGTGGCTACGCTGCACGCTTTTCGCATACCAGGTGTAGCCGATCTCGATGCGGCCGATGAGCGGATCGATATCGTGCAGGCTGGTGCAGCCGATGACTTTTTCGCTGGCGATGTCGATCACCGCGAACGCCAGGCGCGAAGGGCGCATCTCCAGCGCGGTGGCGATGTACTGCTCGGTGTTTTCCGGTTCCGGCACCGACGTGATGCGCAGCTTCCACAATTCGCCATCGCTGGCGGCGGCGCGCAGGCCAGCGGCGTGGCGCGGCTGCAGCGGCTCCAGGCGCACGCCGTTCAGCTCCAGGGTGACAGGGCTTATCTCTCTCATCAGCGGTTCGTCCTCGACATGAATACCAGGCGTTCGAACAGGTGCACGTCCTGTTCGTTTTTCAGCAGGGCGCCGTGCAGCGGCGGCACGATGGCCTTGGCATCCTTGTTGCGCAGGGCTTCGGGCGGAATGTCCTCGGCCAGCAGCAGTTTGAGCCAGTCCAGGAACTCGGAGGTGGACGGCTTTTTCTTCAAGCCCGGCACATCGCGCACCTCGTAGAAGGTTTGCAGGGCCTGGGCCAGCAGCTCCTGCTTCAGGTTCGGATAGTGGACCTTAACGATGGCCTCCATCGTTTCCTTGTCCGGGAACTTAATATAGTGGAAGAAGCAGCGGCGCAGGAAAGCGTCCGGCAGCTCCTTCTCGTTATTGGAGGTGATGATGACCAGCGGGCGGTGCTTGGCCGTCACCATTTCCCGCGTTTCGTAGACATAGAACTCCATGCGATCGAGTTCGCGCAGCAGGTCGTTGGGAAACTCGATATCGGCCTTGTCGATCTCGTCGATCAGCAGCACTACCGGCTCCGGCGCCGTGAAAGCCTGCCACAGCACGCCCTTAATGATGTAGTTATGGATGTCGCGCACGCGCTCGTCGCCGAGCTGGGAGTCGCGTAAACGAGACACTGCATCATATTCATATAGACCTTGCTGGGCCTTGGTGGTGGACTTGATATGCCACTGCATCAGCGGCATATCCAGCGCCGCCGCCACTTCCTCGGCCAGCATGGTTTTGCCGGTGCCCGGCTCGCCCTTGATCAGCAAGGGGCGCTGCAGCGTCAAGGCCGCATTCACGGCCAGTTTCAGGTCGCCGGTGGCGACATAGTTGTCGGAACCCTCGAAACGGGCGTTGGAACCAGAAGGTGGATGCATGGGGTGGATTTCTCGGTAAAAGTCGGATTTTCCGAGTATATGCCAGAACCGGAGAGGGGGCGTGGGAGGGTAGTTCTAATGTGGACGGTATGAATCTTCCTAGGTTAGAATCGCGAATTGCTAGTACATAGATCAAGGTTTCTTAAAATAAATTTGCGTTACTGGAACTAATCCCCACGGATCCATACCCACACCATGAAAAAACTCTTTGCACTCCTCGTGCTCGCCGGCATCACCCAGGCTGCCGCTGCGGCGGACATCGTTGGAAACGCCAAGGCCGCCCCAGCCAAGATCGAAATGTGTATCGGTTGCCACGGTATCCCAGGCTACAAAGCGACGTTCCCGGAAGTGTTTCAGGTGCCGATGATCGGTGGCCAGTCCGCTAAATTCATTGAAAACGCGCTGCAAGGCTACAAGAAGGGCGAGCGCAAGCATCCTTCGATGAAGGGCATCGCCGTCAGCCTGTCCGATCAGGACATCGCCGACATCGCCGCGTACTACTCGCAGCAAACCGCCACCAAGCAGAAATGAGGCCAGCCATGATGAAAAAACTGACGATCGCCCTGTTCTGCTCCGCCGTCTCGCTGAGCGCCGCTGCCGCCGGCAACGTCACCGCCGGCAAAGCGCTGGCCGACAAATACAACTGCGCCAGCTGCCACGGCAAAGACTTCAACAGCCCGATCGACCAGAGCTATCCCAAGCTGGCCGGCCAGCACCGCGACTACCTGGAACATGCCCTGACCGCCTACAAGCGCGGCGACGGCGCCAACGGCCGCAGCAATGCCATCATGACCGGCCAGGTCAAGCCGCTGAGCAACCAGGACATCAAAGACCTCGCCGCCTATCTGCACAGCCTGCCTGGCACCCTGGTCATCTCGCGCTGATCCCGTCCCGGCAAAGACAAAGCCCGCAACTCGCGGGCTTTTTTATTGTTTGCGCCAAATCAAAAAATGTCCCACCCTGGTGTCAGGCACCAAGGTAGGACATTTACTGATCTAGATCAAAAAATGTCCGACTCTAGTGCCTGACACCAGGGTGGACATTGTTTGCGATTTGTCAAAGGCGGCGGCGGATGGACTCGACGTAGGCGGCGCCGTCGGGCGGCAGGCCGCGGCGCTGGGAGGTCCAGATCATCTCGCCCAGGCATTCCATGATGATGTGGTGGGCTTCGTGTTCGGAGTCGAGCTTGCGCGCCAGCGCCTGGCAGGCGTCGCGGATGCCGCGCGGCTGGTCGATCGAGACCTGCTCCGCGATCGAGAGGTGCATCGACAGGTGCAGGAAGGGATTGGCTTGGCCGCCTTCGACCGAGTAGTCGCGCGCGATGGCCGCTTCGACGTCGCTCAAGGCTTCCTCGTATTCGGGGTGCTGCTGCACCCAGTCCTGGGCCATGGCTTCGAGCGGGGTCAGGATTTCGCGCGCGCGCTGCTTGCGCAATACTTCGCAGAAGAAGCGGCGGACGTCGTGGGAGGAGGGCGTGAACATGAGGCGGCGGCTGGAACGGCAAAACAGGGGCTGCTATTGTACCCGCAAATAAAAACGGACAGCCTGGGCTGTCCGTTCTCGCCTACTTCTCGGCCGGGACGATCAGGCCGGCTTCTTCGCAGGGCGCCGCGATCTGCGCCGCCGCTTGCTGGTTGCGGTTGCCGCCGCTGCCGTTACCACCACTGCCGCCCTGGCGCTGGCCATGCGGCTGGCGCAGGTAGCGCGAGGTGTGGCGGTTGCCGTGCGGCGGCCAGGTCAGGAAGCGCGACAGCTCCTGCAGGGCGCGCTGGTAGACTTCGCGCTTGAATTCGATCACCACGTCCAGCGGCACCCAGTAGTCATGCCAGCGCCAGGCGTCGAATTCCGGATGGTCGGTCAGGCGCAGATTGACGTCGTTGTCGCGCGCGCACATGCGCAGCAGGAACCAGATCTGTTTCTGGCCGCGGTAGTGGCCACGGATTTCCCGCTTGATGAAATGATCCGGCACCTCGTAACGCAGCCAGTCGCGCGTGCGTCCCACAATTTTCACGTGCTCGGGACGTAAACCTATCTCCTCTTCCAACTCCCGGTACATCGCCTGCTCGGGCGTTTCTCCGTATTTGATGCCGCCTTGCGGAAACTGCCATGAGTGCTCGCGCACCCGCTTGCCCCACCACACCTCGTTATGGGCGTTGAGCAGGATGATGCCGACGTTGGGGCGAAACCCTTCCCGATCGAGCATATTGCACCTCAAACTTTCTGCGGCAGCGCGTCCTTCTTACATTTTTGCCCACAAAATGGCCCGCCAACCCGGCTTTCGGGGTACGAAAGCGGCCGGAGGACCCGTAAATGCACGCATTTGTATAAAGATTGGACGCATCAGCCAGCTAATCCTTTAAAATTAGGTTGATTATAACCCTCTCTTTTTAAAAAGAATTCATCGTCATGCGTGCATCCCGATTTTTTATTTCAACCCTCAAAGAAGCGCCTTCCGACGCGGAAATTGTTAGCCACAAACTTATGATGCGCGCAGGCATGATCAAGCGCCTCGGCTCGGGGATCTATACCTATATGCCGATGGGTTTGAAGGTCATCCGCAAGGTCGAAGCCATCGTGCGCGAAGAGATGAATCAGGCGGGAGCCGTTGAATTGCTGATGCCGCTGGTGCAACCGGCCGAGCTGTGGCAGGAAACCGGGCGCTGGGACAAGATGGGGCCGGAGTTGCTGCGCATTAAAGACCGCCATGGCCGCGACTATGCTTTCCAGCCCACTTCCGAGGAAGTGATCACGGATGTTGTCCGTAGTGAAATTAAATCCTACCGTCAAATTCCGTTGAATTTTTACCACATTCAGACCAAATTCCGCGACGAGCGCCGTCCTCGTTTCGGCCTGATGCGCGGCCGCGAGTTCACCATGAAGGATGCCTACTCCTTCGACCGCGACCTGGAAGGCATGCAGAAATCGTACAAGATCATGTACGACGCCTACACCCGCATCTTCACCCGCTTCGGCCTGCAGTTCCGCGCCGTGGCGGCCGACAATGGCGCCATCGGCGGCACCGGTTCGCATGAATTCCACGTGATCGCCGGCACCGGCGAGGACGCCCTGGTCTACTGCCCAAGCTCGGACTACGCGGCGAATATGGAAGCTGCGGAGGCGATTGCCACCGGCAGCCGCGCCGCCGCCGGCGCCGCGCTGGCCAAGACCGCGACCCCGAAAGCCTCGAAATGCGAGGACGTGGCGGCCCAGCTGAAGATCGACCTGAAAACCACCGTCAAGACCATCGCCCTGACCTCGGAGAAGGAAGTGGACGGCAAGGTCGCCAAGCAGTACTTCATGCTGCTGCTGCGCGGCGACCATGAGCTGAACGAAATCAAGGCCGGCAAGGTGCCGGGCCTGAACCCTTACCGCTTCTCGACCGAAGAAGAGATCAAGGAAGTGTATGGCTGCGCGCCAGGCTATCTGGGTCCGATCGGCACCAAGGCGCCCGTCACCGTGGTGGCCGACCGCACCGTGGCCCTGATGTCGGACTTCGTGACCGGCGCGAACGAGGTGGACTTCCACTTCACCGGCGCCAACTGGGGCCGCGACATGGCCGAGCCAAGCCTGGTGGCCGACCTGCGCAATGTGGTCGAAGGCGATCCTTCGCCGGACGGCAAGGGCGTGCTGGCCATCGAACGCGGCATCGAAGTGGGCCACGTTTTCCAGCTGGGCACCGCCTATTCGGAAAGCATGCAGGCTACCTTCCTCGACGAAAACGGCAAACCGGCGCCGTTGCAGATGGGCTGCTACGGCATCGGCATCACCCGCATCTTGGGCGCGGCCATCGAGCAGAACTTCGACGACAAGGGCATCATCTGGCCAACTTCGCTGGCGCCGTTCGAACTGGTGCTGTGCCCAATGGGTTACGACCGCAGCGAGATGGTGAAGGAGGAAACCGATAAGCTGTACGCGGCGGCGCAAGCGGCAGGCATCGACGTCATCGTCGACGACCGCGGCCTGCGTCCAGGCGCCATGTTCGCCGACTGGGAACTGATCGGCGTGCCGCACCGCGTGGTGATCGGCGAGCGTGGCCTGAAGGAAGGCAATCTGGAATACCAGGGCCGTCGCGATGCCGAAGCCAGCGCCGTGGCCCTGGCCGACATCGTGTCCTTCGTCAAGGGCAAGATCCAGCAGTGAGCTTGAGGATGAACCGCCTGCCGCGCGCCTTGCTGTCCCGCCTGCGGCAAGGGCGGTTCGCCGCTCTGCCACGGACTGCCGCGGTGCTGGCGCTGGGCGCCGGGCTGCTGGCGGCGCCGGCCCACGCCGGCAACCAGAAGGAGGAAGCGCTGGGCGACTCGGTGCGCGTGGCGCTGTCCAACGCCATCCACGATGCGCGTCCGCCCAAGCCCAGTTTCAGCAATCCCTCCGAACGCCTGCGCTTCGAGCAGTGGCTGGGCGAGATGTCCGAGCGCCTCAAGCGCAAGCTGCCCGACGCGCAGAGCCGCATCGAATTCCTGGAAACCGCCTGGTATGAGGCGCGCCGCGCCGGCCTCGATCCGGGACTGGTGCTGGGACTGATACAGGTGGAATCGGCCTACCGCAAATACGCCGTGTCGATTGTCGGCGCGCGCGGGTACATGCAGGTCATGCCTTTCTGGACCAATGTGATCGGCGACAGCGACCGCCGCAAGCTGTTCAATATGCAGACCAATCTGCGCTACGGCTGCGCCATCCTGCGCATGTATCTGGATATGGAAGGCGGCAATCTCTATCTCGCTCTGGGCCGCTACAACGGCAGCCGGGGACGTCCTGAATACCCGAACGCCGTGCTGGCCGCCTGGAATAACTGGAAGCACGCGGCATCCGCCGTCGCTGCGCGCTGATCCCTCCCGTACATCAAACTTAGGCCATTTTCCGCTAAGATTGCAGACTTTGTCTGACAAGAGGAGCAGGAATGGTGTTGAAGTGGGCGGCCGCCATGGGATTGGCCGCATTGACGGCGGGTTGCGCCAGCACCCAGCCGCAGTCGGCGCAAGGGCCGAAAAACATCCTGCTCTTCGTGGCGGACGGCATGGGCATCAATACCATGACGGCGGCGCGCATCTTCGCCGTCGGCGAGGAAGGCCAGCTGGCGCTGGACGCCTTGCCGGAAGCGGCGTATGTCAAAACCTATTCGGCCAATATGCAGGCCAGCGATGGCGCGGCCGCGATGTCGGCCTATCTGAGCGGGGAAAAGACGGCGAACGGCGTGCTGGCCATGAGCGATTGCGGCACGCCGCAGGCGCGTGCCGTGCCGACCTTGCTGGAGCTGGCCAAACAGCGCGGCTTGGCGGCCGGCATTGTCAGCAACGGCAGCGTGACCGATGCGTTCAGCGCGGCCGGCTATTTCCACCATTGTCCAACGGGCCTGCGTCCGGCCGCCGCGCAGGCGGGCGGGCTGGCGCAGTCGGCCGCGGCCGCGCTGACGCCGGGTGGCGCAGGCTATAACGCGGCGCTCGGCAGTGGCCTGGACGTGGTGCTGGGCGGCGGTGCGCGCGATTTCGGCCAGCGCGTCGATGGCCGCAACCTGCTGTCCGAGCTGCGCGCCAAAGGCTATGTCCAAGCGACGAATCTGACGGAGCTGAATGCGCTGAAACCGGCCGCCGGCCAGCGCCTGCTTGGCCTGTTCGCCGACGAGGCGCTGGTCGCCGGCAGCGCGCGCGACGCCAGCCGCCAACCCAGCCTGGCGCAGATGACGCAGCGCGCCATCGCCGGCTTGTCCAGCAACGGCAAGGGCTTCCTGCTGGTGGTGGGCAACCGCCATATCGAAAAAGCGCTGGCCGATTCCAGCGCCCGCACCGCCTTGGAAGAAGTGCAGGCTTTCGACCAGGCGCTGCAAGCGGCCATCGATGAGATGCAGCGCCGCGATCCCGGCCTGAAAAACACCCTGATCGTCGCCACCTCGACGCACGACAGCACTCTGGTGCTGAACGGCTATTCCCGGCGCACCGGCAAAACCACGCTGCAGGAACCCGGCGTGCTGGGACTGCTCAAGCGCTATGGCGACGGCAAGCAGGCCAAGGATCTGGACGGCGCGCCCTACACCATCATCGGTTTCGGCAGCGGCGGCAAGCGCGTGCAAGGTCCGCGCAACAGCGGCCCCGCGCTGGACGACGCCACCGTCAGCGCCAGCGGCTACGCGCAGGAAGCCGTGGTGCGCACCGCGCCGGGCAGCGCCACGCCGGGCGGCACCGACGTCTGGCTGGGCGCCATCGGCGCGCGCGCCGAAGACTTCCGCGGCACCATCGACAACACCCGCGTGTTCAACCTGATACGGAATGCGGCCGGCTGGTAAGCCGCCGCGGAGATATATGAAGAAAGCCCTTATTCCCGGCCTGCTGCTGGCCTTGAGCGCCACGGCGGCGCAGGCGGCGCCGGCCGCGCCGGCCAAGAACATCATCTTCTTCCTCGGCGACGGCATGGGACCGACCGCCATCACGGCCGCGCGCATCTTCCAGTATGGCGAAGAAGGCTTGCTCAAATTCGAGCGGCTGGAACGCACGGCGCGCATCAAGACCTATTCGAACGATGCGCAAACCACGGACAGCGCGCCATCCATGGGCTCCTACATGACCGGCATCAAGATCAACAACGAAGTGATCTCGATGTCCTCCGACACCAAGGCCAGCATGCCGCGGAAGGACGAACGCGGCAACCTGACCATCGACACCTGCGCCAGCGGCAACGGCAAGGCCGCCACCACCATCCTGGAACTGAGCAAGGCCGCCGGCCGCTCGGTAGGCGCCGTCACCACCACCGAAGCGACCCACGCCACGCCGGCATCGACCTATGCCCACAGCTGCCACCGCCAAAGCGGCTACGCCATCGCCGTGCAGGCCGTGCCGGGCGGCGCGGGCTACAACCCGGCGCTGGGCGACGGCCTCGATGTGCTGATGGGCGGCGGGCGCCACCACTTCACGCCTTACGACGCGGCCAGCAACAGCAAGGGCCGCGCCGACGGCCGCGACCTGCTGGCCGAATTCGCGGCCCAGGGTTACGCCGTCGCCAGCAACAAGATGGAAATGTCGGTGGCCCGCCCCGGCCAGAAATTCGTCGGCCTGTACGCGAAGGAAGATCACCTGGAATATGAACTGGACCGCACCGCCACCCCGCCGCGTGGCGAAGGCGGCACCCAGCCCAGCCTGTCCGAGATGACCGCCAAGGCCATCGAGTTAATGAGCGCGAATCCGAAAGGCTTCTTCCTGATGGTCGAAGGCGGCAAGATCGATCACGCCCTGCACGGCTCCAACGTCAAGCACGCCCTGGTCGACACGGTGGCCTTCGACGACGCCGTGCAGACCGCGCTGGATCAAATGAAGCAGCTCGATCCCGGCCTGGCCAACACCCTGATCGTCGTCACCGCCGATCACGATCACACCCTGGCCTTCAACGGCAATGCGCGGCGCGGCAATCCCATTCTCGACATCGTGCGCGGCGAAAGCGGCGAAGCTCTGCTCGACGCCGACGGCAAGACTTTCACCACCCTGGTTTTCGGCAACGGCCCGAATCGTCCGGCGCAGCGGGCCGACGTCGGCAGCGCCGAAGCCGGCGCCGACGACTACCACCAGGAGACGGGCGTGCGCCTGCGCGGCGAAACCCATGGCGGCGGCGACGTCAAGCTCTACGCGGCGGGCGCCGGCTCGGCCGCCTTCAAAGGCACGCTCGAAAACACCCGCGTCTTCGACCTGATGCGCGCCGCAGCCGGCCTGTAAGCCGCCGCTATGGCCGAGCCCGTGTCCACCTTGGTGCCAGGCACCAGGGTGGACACGGGCTGGAGTAGGGGCGAAAAAAAGCCCCGGGACAGTGCCGGGGCGTTTGGCTGGAGTAGTCCAGGCGATCAGCTCAGGTGGTCGGAGATCAGCTTGGTCATCTCGAACATGGATACTTGCGCTTTGCCGCCAAACACAGCTTTCAGCTTGTCGTCGGCGTTGATCATGCGGCGGTTGGCCGGATCCTGCAGATTCAGCTTCTTGATGTAGTCCCATACCTTCTTGGTCACTTCGGTGCGCGGCAGGGGGCTCGCGCCTACCACGGCAGACAGTGCGCTCGATGGCGTCATCGCTTTCATGAAGGCTGCGTTGGGTTTGCGTGCGGCGGGTGCTGCTTTCTTCGCTGCTGGCTTGGCTGCTGCTTTGGCCGGAGCGGCCTTCTTGGCTGGAGCCGCTTTGGCGGCGGCCTTTTTTGCTGGTGCTGCTGGGGTTTTCTTGGCTGTTGCCATATTCGAGCCTCCTTAACAAACACATGGAAAATTGCGCAAATCGTTCGCACGGCTAATATTGGTGGGGTTTTGACTACTATGCAAGCATTTTTCGCTTTTTTCATCGGAAACGATACGTAAACCCCGCCAATGCAGGGCCGCCGCGCCGCCGCGCCGCAAACGCCCTATGCAAAAGCCGCCTGGCGCGGTGCGCGCAGGCGGCTTCGGAGTGTCGGACAAAGGCGGGAAGGCCGGTCAGCGCATGCCGGGCATCATGCCTTTCATACTGCGCATCATCTTCATCATGCCGCCGCCGGACAGCTTCTTCATCATGGTCTGCATCTGTTCGAACTGGTTCAGCATGCGGTTGACCTCCTGCACCTGGACGCCGGCGCCGGCCGCGATGCGGCGCTTGCGCGCGGCCTTGATCAGCTCCGGCTTGGCGCGCTCCATCGGCGTCATCGAATCGATGATGCCGACCATGCGCCGCACCTGCTTGTCCGCCTGGTCCATATTGGCGTTGCCGGCCGCTTGCTGGAACTGGGCCGGCAGCTTGTCCATCAGATTGGCCATGCCGCCCATTTTCTTCATCTGGCCCAGTTGGGCCTTGAAGTCGTTCATGTCGAACTTGCCGCCGACCTTGATCTTGGCCGCCAGGTCGGCCGCCGCCTTGGCGTCCACGCCCTTGCGCGCTTCTTCCACCAGGGCCAGGATGTCGCCCATGCCCAGAATGCGGTTGGCCATGCGTGACGGGTCGAAGGCTTCCAGGCCGTCGAGCTTTTCCGAGACGCCGGCAAACTTGATCGGCTTGCCGGTGATATGGCGCACCGACAGCGCCGCGCCGCCGCGCGAATCGCCATCGAGCTTGGTCAGCACGATGCCGGTCAGCGGCAAGGCGTCGTTAAAGGCCTTGGCGGTGTTGATCGCATCCTGGCCCAGCATGGCGTCGACCACGAACAGGGTTTCCACCGGCTTGACCGCGCCGTGCACGGCGGCGATCTCGCGCATCATCTCTTCGTCGATGCCGAGGCGGCCGGCGGTGTCGATGATCAGCACATCGTGGTAATGCTTCTTGGCCCAGTCCAGCGCGGCCAGCGCGATGTCGACCGGCTTGTCCTGCGCGGTGGAGGGGAAGAAATCGGCGCCGACCTGGCCGGTCACCGATTGCAGCTGGGCGATAGCGGCCGGACGGTACACGTCGGCCGACACGGTCAGCACTTTTTTCTTCTTCTCTTCCCTGAGGTATTTGGCCAGCTTGCCGACGGTGGTGGTTTTACCCACACCCTGCAGACCGGCCATCAGGATGATGGCGGGCGGCTGCTGGGCGAAGCTGAGCTGGGCCGCTTCGGCGCCCAGGTCGGCGCCCATGATGGCGGCCAGCTCGCGCTGCACCACGCCGACCAGGGCCTGGCCCGGCGTCAGCGAGGAAATCACTTCTTCGCCCAGGGCCTTTTCCTTGACCTTGGAAATGAACTCGCGCACGGCCGGCAGGGCGACGTCGGCCTCGAGCAGCGCCAGGCGCACCTCGCGCAGCATTTCGGCGGTGTTGGACTCGGTCAGGCGGGCCTCGCCGCGCATGGTCTTGACGACCTTGGCAAGGCGTTGGGTCAGGTTGTCTAGCATGGTAAGCCTACTAATTAGTATACGGTCAGTTGCGGACGGCGCTGCGACGCCGCAAAAACGCACATTTTACCTTATGTGACGCTGCGCAAAGACAAGCGGCGGTGCAGCTTGCGCCGTACCGCCGCCATGGCCCTGCCGCACCCGATTTAGTGCGGCAGCACCACTTTATAGATGGCTGAGCCGGCAATCACCGCCAGCGCATAGGGGCCATACGGCACCGGACGGTGGCCGACCGGCGACAGGCGGCCGGGCAGGGGGCCGGCTTCGGTCGCGCCCAGACCGTGATTGGTCAGCTCCGTATTGCTGCCGTCGGCGTTCACGCGTACGATCTGACCGACCAGATTGTATTTATAGACCAGACCATCGGGCGCCTTCATCTGCACTCCATGCCACTGGTCCAGGGTGCTGACCACGCCATTCGGGGAGATCTTGCGCCACACGGTTTTACCGCTGGCAGGATCCTTATCCTGCACATACAGATTATTCTCGGCATCGATGGCATCCAGATACGGCTGATTAAAGCGGGCTTGCAGGCCGGGGCCATCGCGCAGTTCGGGCGCGGCCACCGGCTGGCCTGCCACCAGTTCCAGCACGCCGGCCGGCGTGACGCGATACAGCGCGCCGCTGTAAGGCGGCTTGGAATCGGTGCGACCGGGTGCATACGTGGCGACATAGATATTGCCCGCGCTGTCGGCCATGATGCCGGAAGGGGTGCCCACCGACTGGTTGACCACGGTGCTGACGGTGCCGTTCGGCGTGATCTTGCGCAGCACCAGGTGGGTGGTGACTTTATCCGGTCCGCTATTGCGGCTCAACATATCTGTCACATACAGATTGCCGGCGCCATCGGCCGCCAGAAAAGCGGGACGCTCGAAGCGCGCGGCGCTGCCGACGCCGTCGACCGACGTCGCGCTGCTATCCTCCATGCCGGCCAGCGCGCCGATGCCGCCTGCTTTGACGCTGTCGATGCGGCCACCCGCGCCGATGAAGACGGCGCCGCCGCTGCCGACACGCAGCACGGAGCTGGCGCTGCCCGCGGCTGGATCGCTGCCTTTGAGCAGCGTGCTTACCTTGCCTTCGGCCGTCAGCGTGCGGATGGCGAAGGCGGTCGGCGTGGCGCCGCTGCGATCGAGGATCAGCAGCTTGCCAAGCGTGTCGAAAGCGAAGGACTGCGGATTGCCGAAGCGCGCCGCGGCGCCGTCGCCGTTGACGGCGGCGCCATTGCCGGCGCCCAGGGTGCCGGCCACGATGTTGACTTGGCCGCCTGGCGTGATTTTGCGCACGCTGGCGCTGTCGAGCACATACAGATTGCTGTCCTGGTCAAGGGCGAAATCGCGGAGGGCGCGGAAGCGGGCTGTCTCGCCCGCGCCGTCGACGCCATCGCTGGCGCCTTCGCGGCCGGCCAGTACCGTCACCTTGCCATCGGCCGCGACCCTGACGATATCGTTCTCGTAACGCAGATAGAATTGGCCGCCGGTGTCGGCCAGCATGCCGCCAGGCGCGGCTTTACGCGCGGGCAGCTCGATTACTTTGCTTACGCCGCCTTTGCTGTCGACCCGTTGGATGCTCAGCGTGCCTCGCCAGGCGGTGGCGGCATACAGCTTGCCATCGGCATAGGCGATGCCTTGCAGCTGCGGGAAGTAGCCAGTGGTGGAGCCGTCGCTGGTCTGCAGGGTGAACTCCTTGATGGTGCGCACCGCGCCGGCCGGCGTCACTTGGCGCAGCACATTGGCGTCATTGACATAGACGTTGCCTTGGTCGTCGGCCACCATGGCGCTGACGTTGCGCAGGCGCGCATCCGTGCCCTGGCCATCCACCACCACCTTGCCGGCGCCGCTGCCGGCCACCAGGCTGATGCCCGGTGTGCCGGGATTCGGATACACCATGATGTTGACAGACTTGGCGCTGCTGCCCGAGGTGGCCAGCACCGTAACCCGGATCTTTTCGGCCAGCGTGGCCGGCGGCGTGTAGACCGCGCTGTTGCCGTTGCCGCTCAGTGTGCCGATAGCGGGATTCAGCGTCCAGCTGATGGCGCCTGGAATGGACAGTTTGGCGTCCACCGTCACGGGCTTGCCGGCGGCCAGCACCAGTTCCGCAGGGGCGCTCAGCGTGATCTCGGGAGCCGGCTGCGGCGTCGGCGGCTGGGGCGCGATCACGGTCGGCGTATCGCCGCCGCCGCCGCCGCAGGCTGCCAAGAGCGCCAGCAAACTCAAAGCCAGTGCGGTTTTGATGATATGGCATTTCATTATCAAAGACTTAATTATTTAAAAAAGCTATTATCCTCTCCCTGCCTGGGATGAAAATTCGCACATTGTCACAATGCATTAATTGATGATAAAAATCATCTTCCGCTTGCGCCGCTTTCCGGTTACAGTCTTATTTCATCGATAATCTTGTCAGGAATATTCATGGATAACACGCAGGCAGCATGGCCGCAGGAAGACCAGGCGCGCGAACTGAAACTGGAATTCAGCGCCACCGGCAGCGAATATTTCCGCATCTGGATAGTCAATCTGCTGCTCAGCATTGTGACCCTCGGTATTTATTCGGCCTGGGCCAAGGTGCGCAGCAATCAATATTTTTATTCCAGCACCCGTTTGGATGGCAGCAGCTTTGAATATCACGGCAATCCGAAAGCGATTTTAAAAGGCCGCATCCTGGCCCTGATCCTGGTGGGCGGCTATAACCTGGCGTTCAAGATTTCGCCGCTGCTCGGCCTGGCCATGATGGTGGCGGTGGCGATCGTGATGCCGGTGCTGGTCTGGCGCAGCATGCAGTTCAAGCTGTACAACACCAGCTACCGTGGCATCCGCTTCGGTTTCGACGGCGACAAGCGCAGCGCCTACATCCATTATCTGTGGTTGCCGCTGCTGGTCAGCCTCTCGCTGGGCCTGGCCCTGCCTTTCGTGCACCAGCGCGTCAAGCGCTTCCAGCACAGCGAAGCGCGTTTCGGCAGCACCAAGTTCAGCTTCGATGCCAGCGTGGGCAGCTTCTATCGCCAGTACCTGATCTTCTTTGCGATCACATTTGTCGGCACCATCGTGTGCAGCGTCGCCGGCTTTTTCCTTGGCACGGCCTTCGCCCACGCCTTGCCGTTCGGCGGCCCGGCGGCGGCGACCATACTGATGATCGGCCTGACTTATCTGTGGCTCTTCAGCATCTGGCCGCTGTTCCAATCCCGCCTGCAGAACCTGATCTGGGACCACACCCAGCTTGGCCAGCACGGCTTCCGCTCGGAACTGGCCTGGGGCCGCCTGACCTCCATCTACCTGACTAATCTGCTGGGCGTCATCTGCACCCTGGGCCTGTTCATCCCCTTCGCCAAGGTGCGCGTGCTGAAGTACCGTCTGGAATCGGCCACCATGCTGGCGGCCGGCAGCCTGGATGATTTCATCGCCGGCGTGCAGCAGGATGTGGATTCGACCGGCGAAGGCGTGGCCGACATCATCGACCTGGACCTGGCGCTGTAATGGAACACGAGGTCGCCGCCGCCCGCTATTTCGACGGCAAGACGTCGCGCGCCCACCGCGTGGAAGTGCGGGTGCGGGAAGGCATGCTGCATCTGAGCGGCGAGGCCGAACGCGCCTGTCCGCTGGACCAGTTGCGCGTTTCCGAGCGCAGCGCGCATGCGGTGCGCAAGGTAACCTTCGACGACGGCGCCTACCTGGAAGCGGTGGACCGCGCCGCTTTCGAGCGGCTGCTGCACGCCAGCGGTCATGGCGACAGCTGGGTGGTGCGCGCGCAGCAAAGCTGGCGCGGCACGGCGCTGGCGGCCGTCGCCACCGTGGCCCTGCTGGGCGCCGTCTATCTATATGGCTTGCCCGCCGCCGCCACGGTGGTGGCGCGCCACCTGCCGGTGCAGGCCGAACGCATGCTGGGCAGCGGCATGCTGGAAGTGCTGGACCGGCATGTGTTTGTGCAGTCGGATATGCCGGCCGCGCGCCAGGCCGCGCTGAGGGCCGCCTTTGCCGGCCTGCGTTCGCCGGAGCCGGGCGCGCCCGCCTACCGCCTGCTCTTCCGCAAAAGCAGCATCGGCCCGAACGCCTTTGCCCTGCCGTCCGGCGACATCGTGCTGACCGACGAACTGGCCGAACTGCTGCCGGACGACGGCGCCGTGATGGCGGTGCTGGCGCATGAGCTGGGCCATCTGCACGAACGCCACCTGACGCGGCGCGTGATCCAGGGTTCGGCCGTGGCCGCCGTGACCGCCCTGGTGTTTGGCGATGCCTCCGCCATCATCGCCGGCGTCCCGGCCCTGCTGCTCGACCTGCGCTACTCGCGCGACGCCGAACGCGATGCCGACGACTACGCCGCCGCCATGCTGCGCCACAACGGCCTGCCGCTGGCGCACCTGGAACGCGTCTTCGAAGTGCTGGAAAAGCTGGACAAGAATGCCAGCGCCTACCTGTCCAGCCACCCCGTCAGCAGCGAACGCCTGGCCCGCCTGCGCAACGCCCGTCCCTAGGATGGGCGGCGAAACGAGCGCCGCAGTCGCCAGAACGGGGCCGCTCTGATAGCCTGAGCAAAACAAGCGCGGCACGGCAGTGCAATATATATCTATACGGCAATATTTTTTGATATGATCTGCGCGCACGAACGACCGTGGCCGCGGGCCATATTTCTATCTGACTGGCGAGGAGAGACCGGATGAAACTGAATAAGATCGCAAAGACCCTGGCGTTGGCGGCGCTGGCCATGGCGGGCAGCGCCCAGGCGCAGGAAGTGGTGCGCCTCGGTAACCTGAAATTCGCCCACTACGGCGCCGTCTCCTATATTAAGGAGATCGCGCCCAAATGCGGCATCAAGGTCGAGGAGCATGTCTTCGCCAAGGGCCTGGACGTGATGCAGGCCATCATCGCCGGTGAACTCGATGTGGGCAGCACCGCGTCGGAAGCGGCGATCTCGGGCCGCGCCGGCGGCGCGCCGATCTATGTGGTGGCCGGTTTCGCCAAGGGCGGCGCGCGCCTGGTCGGCCGCACCGACCTGAAAATGAAAACCGTGCGCGACCTGAAAGGCAAGAAGGTCGGCGTCACGCGCGGCGGCATCCAGGAAGTGCTGCTGCTGGCCGAGCTGCAGCAGGCCGGCCTGACCGCCTCCGACCAGCCGGGCAAGGACGTGCAGATCGTCTTCCTCGCCTACGCCGATCTGAATCAGGCGCTGCTGGGCAAGAATATCGACGCCATGATGCAGTCGGAGCCGCAATCCTCGCAATCGATCAACAAAGGCTTCGGCACCGAGATCATCAAGCCGTACGACACGCCGATCGGCGAGCCGATTCGCACCATGGTGATGACGGAGAAGTTCTACAAGGAGCGCCGTCCGGTGGCCGAGAAGTTCATGCGCTGCTTCGTCGAAGCCACCCGTACCTTCATCGACAAGCCTGACGTGGCCGAAAAATATGTGCGCGAAGTGATCTTCAAAGGCCAGATCACCAAGGACGATTTCCAGGACGCGATCAGCAATTCGCCGTACTCCTACGATATCTCGCCCGAGCATATCCAGATCACGACCGATGTGATGGCCAAGACCGGCGTCGGCAAGATGGCCAAGCCGCCGGTGGCCAAGGAGTGGGTCAAGACCGACCTGCTGGACCAGGCCAAAAAGAGCCTGAACGTTAAATAAGAAGTTAAATAATAAGCAGGGGAGGGCGGTATGGCGAAATTCTCATGGCGCGAAGCGGCCGTCGGCCTGGTGGTGCCGGCGCTGGTGATCGCGGCCTGGCAGGCGGTGGCCGCGCTGGGCTGGGTGAATCCCCAGGTGCTGCCTTCGCCGCTGGCGGTGGTGCAGAAGTGGGTGGAGTACCTGCTGCCCTTGCAGCCTTACAGCGAAGGCAATTGGCTGGTGTGGGCCTTGTCGGGAGAACTGATACACGACGCCATGGGCAGCTTGTACCGCGTGCTGGTCGGCTTTGCCATTGGCGCTGGCCTGGCGCTGCCGGTGGGATTGGGCATGGGCGCCAGCAACCGCGTCTACGCCTGGCTCAATCCCCTGGTGCAGCTGCTGCGGCCGATTCCGCCGATCGCCTATATCCCCTTGTCCATCCTGTGGTTCGGCCTCGGTAATCCGCCGGCCGTCTTCCTGATCGCGCTGGGCGCCTTCTTCCCGGTGCTGATGAACACCATCGCCGGCGTGCGCCAGGTCGACGGCATCTATCTCCGCGCCGCGCGCAACCTGGGCGCTTCCGGCGCCACCATGTTCCTGCGCGTGATCCTGCCGGCGGCCGTGCCCTACATCCTGTCCGGTGTGCGCATCGGCATCGGCACCGCCTTCATCGTGGTAATCGTCTCCGAAATGATCGCCGTGAACAATGGCCTGGGCTTCCGCATCCTGGAGGCGCGCGAGTACTTCTGGTCCGACAAGATCATCGCCGGCATGATCTCGATTGGCCTGATCGGCCTTGCCATCGACGTGCTGATGAACCGCCTGAACAACCACCTGCTGCGCTGGCACCGCGGCCTGGAGAATTAAGATGAGCCATATTCTGGTGCAGGACGTCAGCAAGGTGTTCCAGACCGACAGCCGCGAAGTGGTGGCGCTGAAAAATATCACGCTGGAGATCCCGCAAGGCCAGTTCGTCTGCCTGCTGGGGCCATCGGGCTGCGGCAAGTCGACGCTGCTGAACGCGGTGGCCGGCTTCTCCCTGCCCAGCAGCGGCAGCATCACCGTCGACGGCCGCGAGGTGACGGCGCCCGGCCCCGAGCGCGGCATGGTCTTCCAGGAATACGCCCTGTTCCCGTGGATGACGGTGGCCGACAACATCGCCTTTGGCCTCGAAATCAAGGGCCTGGACAAAGCCCGCATCAAGGCCACGGTCGACCAGCTGCTGCAGATGCTCTCGCTGAGCGACTTCCGCAGCCGCTATCCGAAAGACCTGTCCGGCGGCATGCGCCAGCGCGTCGCCATTGCCCGCGTGCTGGCGCTGGACTCGCCCATCATGCTGATGGACGAACCCTTCGGCGCCCTCGACGCGCTGACCCGGCGCAATCTGCAGGACGAGCTGCTGCGCATCTGGGCCGAGCTCAAAAAGACCATCATCTTCGTCACGCATAGCATCGAGGAAGCCATCTATCTGGCCGACCGCATCGTCGTGATGACCTACCGCCCCGGCACGGTCAAGCGCGACCTGCTGGTCGAACTGCCCCGCCTGCGCGACCCGGCCTCGGCCGAATTCAACGCCCTCAAGCGCGAGCTCGGCCAGCTCGTGATGGAAGAGCAGCAGCGCCACCACAACGACGAACTGCGCCTCGCCGCCATTGACTAATCTCAAACAATGTCCAACCCTGGTGTCAGGCACCAAGGTAGGACATTTGCTGATCTAGATCAAAGAATGTCCGACTCTGGTGCCTGACACCAGGGTGGACATTGTTTGATTTGGCGCAAAGGGTGGGGAGGGGGCATGGTTGGCGGGCTTTGGTGTAAACTAGCTGGATGCAGACTTACTTTCTGATCGCAGCCGCGTTGCTGTATGTTGTGTGTGCCGTCTTGCCTGCCCGCCAGGCTACGCTGATTGCCGCCGTGACCGGCCTGGCTTGGGTGCTGCACGGGATTACGCTGTCTTTCGATGTGATGGAGCCCGGCTCGCTGCGCATCGGATTCGCGACCATGGCCTCGTCGGCGCTGTGGATTTCGGTGGGCGCTTACTGGCTGGAGAATCGGAATTTTCAGCTCGATGGCTTACGCCGCATGGTGATGCCTTGCGCGGCGATCAGCGTGGCGCTGGAGGCGCTCTTCCCCGGCGCCCTGGTGTCGCTCGAAGGCCGCTCGGGCATGCTGCCCTGGCATATCGCCATCGCGACCCTGGCTTACAGTACGCTGACCATCGCGGCTTTCCACGCCGTGCTGATGGCGCTGCAGGAGTCGCGCCTGCATACGCGCAGCGAACGCGCCGGCTTCCTGTGGGCGGCGCTGGACCAGCTGCCGGCCCTGCTGACCATGGAGAAGCTGCTGTTCCGCATGATCGGCCTGGGCTTCCTGCTGCTGAGCCTGACGGTCCTGTCGGGCGTGGTCTTTTCCGAGGAATTGTTTGGCCGGGCGCTGAAGTGGGACCATAAATCGGTCTTTACCCTCTTGTCCTGGCTGTTGTTCGCGTCGCTGCTGGCGGGCCGCCACTTCCGCGGCTGGCGCGGCAAGACGGCGTTGAGCTTCACGCTGGCCGGTTTTGCGACCTTGCTGCTGGCCTATGTCGGCAGCCGTTTTGTGATGGAAGTGGTTTTGCACCGAGGATTCGCATGACACGTATTTTGTTCTGGCTGGCCCTGATCTTCCTGGTCGTCGCCGCCATCCGCAGCAAGCTGAAGTCGGCCAGCCGGCCGCCGGAGCAGCAGTCTGGCCGCGCGCGCGCCGCCGAGGCGCCGCCCCAGGCCGAGGCCATGCTGTGCTGCAGCCACTGCGGCGTGCATTATCCGGCCTCGGAAAACGTAGCCTCCGATGGCCGTAATTATTGCAGCGCGGCCCACGCCGGTTTGCCGGCGCCCTGATCCCATCCTCCGGTGAGCACCCGCCCGCAAGTGCTGTCAGCCGAAGCCCGCGAGACGTTCTGGCGCTCGCTGCAAACGCTGACCGGCACGCGGGTGGTGATCGCCATCGTCCTGCTGCTCTATCTGAGCTTCGACAGCCGCGGCCTGCGTTCGGCCGGGGATTTCTTCTATGCCGAGATCTGCGCCAGCTACCTGGTGCTGGCGCTGTCCTTCTCGCTGGCGGCCCTGTATTGGCGGCGCCGCTTCATGCTGCAATTGCTGTCGCAGATCGCCTGCGACCTGGCCGTGATCTCGCTGCTGTATGTGGCGGGCGGCGGCGGGCGCAGCGGCCTGGCCATCCTCTATCTCTTCCCGCTGGCGGGGGCGGCGATCCTGGCGCCGCTGCTGCTGGCGCTGTTCTGCACCTCGCTGGTCACGCTGTTCATGCTGGGCGAGAGCATTTACCGCGGCCTGCTGCTCGAACTCGATGCCTCGGTATTGCAGGCCGGCCTGTATGGCGCGGCCTTCTTTGCCACCGTGCTGGTGGTGAACCGCATGGCGGCCCGCCTGATCGGACAGGAGGAGCTGGCCGTGCAGCGCGGCATCGAGATCGGCGTGCAGCAGGCCGTCAACCGTCTGGTGATGTCGCATGCCGGCGATGGCGTGGTGGTGGCGGGCGCCGACGGCCAGATTTATGGCGGCAATCCGGCCGCCCAGCAGATGCTTGGCCTGGTCGGCCAGCGCCTGGATTTCAAACTGGGCAGCTCGCCCGCCCTGCATCCGCTGGCCCAGGCTTATGCCGACTGGCGCGCCAATCCGCTGCTGTCCACCGTTTTCCTGAGCATCAAGCCGTATACCGATCCGGCCCTGCAGGACGTGACCGCCGCCTGGAGCGCGCGGCGCGATATGGCGTCCCACCTCAAGGTGCGCTTCGTTGCCGCCGACACGGCCGGCCTGGGCATCGAGCGCAATGTGATTTTCCTGGAGGACGTGACGGCCATCGAAAACCAGGCGCAGCAACTGAAACTGGCGGCCATGGGCCGGCTCACGGCCAGCATCGCGCACGAGGTGCGCAATCCGCTGGCGGCCATCGACCACGCCACTTCGCTGCTGGCCGAGGACGTGCAAGGCCCGGTGCAGATGCGCCTTTTGAAGATCGTGGGCGACAATGTGGCGCGCGTGAACCGCATGGTGGAGGACATTCTGCAGCTCTCGCGCAAGGCGCAAAGCCATGCCGAGCCGCTGGAGCTGCCCGATTTCCTGGCCGAACTGAAGGCGGAATTCGACGATGTGCAAGGCCTCGACCCGCGCCAGCTGTGCATCGGCGGCGTGACGCCGGCCACGGTGCGCTTCGATCCGCTACACCTGCGCGAGGTGCTGCTGAATCTACTCAGTAATGCGGTGCGCTATGCTAGCGCCACGCCGCGCAGCATCCGTATCTTTATTGTCAATACGCCGGGCCGGGCGCTGGAATTGCACGTGCAGGACGACGGTCCCGGCATCTCGCCCGAGGTGCGCGCCCACCTGTTTGAGCCTTTTCATACAACATCGAGCAAGGGAACCGGGCTGGGTTTGTACCTGGCGCGCGAATTGTGTTTGAATAATGAGGCGATGCTGGACTATGAGCACCGCTACGATTCCGAGGTGAACCCGGACGGCAGCCGCAAGTCGAGCGGCCGTTTCGTGATTACATTCGCGCGGTCCACCGCGCGCTGAGCGCTGGCTATATCTATTAGAAGGGGCGGCGGCATGAGTTCTCCCCGTGTCCTGGTGGTCGATGACGAAGCGGACCTGCGCGAGCTGCTGGAAATCACCCTGGTCAAAATGGGCCTGGACGTGGACAGCGCGGAAAACCTGCAGCGCGCGCGCGGCTTCCTGACGCGGCACGAATACGCCCTGGTGCTGACCGATATGCGCCTGCCGGACGGCCTGGGCCTGGAATTGGTGCGGGAAGTCTCCGCCGCCTGCAAGAACACCCCGATCGCCGTCGTCACCGCCTTCGGCAGCGCGGAAAACGCCGTGGTGGCGCTGAAGGCGGGCGCTTTCGACTATGTCAGCAAGCCGGTGCAGCTGGACCAGTTGCGCGTGCTGGTGCAGTCGGCGCTCAAGGTTAATCAGGCGCCGCCGCCGGCCGCGCCCAGCCAGGGGCCGGCGCGCAGCCGCCTGCGCGGCCATTCGGCCGTGATCCAGGCTTTGCGCGCCCAGATCGGACGGCTGGCGCGCTCCATGGCGCCGATCGCCATCACCGGCGAGTCGGGCAGCGGCAAGGAGCTGGCGGCGCGCGAAATCCACGCGCAAAGCTCGCGCGCCGAGCGGCCCTTCATCGCCGTCAACTGCGGCGCCATTCCCGAGGCGCTGATGGAAGCCGAGTTTTTCGGCTACCGCAAGGGCGCTTTCACCGGCGCTTCCGACGAGCGTGACGGCTTTTTCCAGGCCGCCCACGGCGGCACCCTGATGCTGGACGAGGTGGCCGACCTGCCGCTGGCGATGCAGGTCAAGCTGCTGCGCGCCATCCAGGAGCGGCGCGTGCGCAAGATCGGCGCCACGGCCGAGGAGCCGGTCGATGTGCGCATCATCAGCGCCACCCACCAGGATCTGGCGCGTTGCGTGGAGGAGGGCAAGTTCCGCCAGGATCTGTTTTACCGGCTGAACGTGATCGAACTCAGTCTGCCGCCGCTGCGCGAGCGGCTCGACGACCTGCCCGAGCTGACCGGCGCCATCCTCGAACGCCTGGGCAGTTTCGGCGCCACGCCGGTGCTGGGGCCGGGCGTGCTGGAAGCGCTGCGCGCCTATTCCTTCCCCGGCAATGTGCGCGAGCTGGAAAACATCCTGGAGCGCGCCCTGGCGTTTTCCAGCGATGGCGTGATCGACGCCGCCGACCTGGCGCTCAAGGGCGGCGCGCCGGGACGCGGCGCGCCGCCTGCGGTGCCGGTGGCGGCCGCCGCCCCGCCGCAGACCGGCAAGGCGGCGCCTGCCGGGCCGCTTGCCGCACCCGCGCCGCCTGCCGCCGCCGCGCCCCAGGCCGAGGCGGCGGACGCGCCACCGGCGACAGCGCCCGCCGCCTTGCCGCCCCCGCCGCTCGACGCCCTGCCCAGCAATCTGCCCGACTACCTGGCCCAGGTCGAGCGCGACATCATCCTGCGCGCCCTGGCCCAGACCCAGTTCAACCGCACCCAGGCCGCCCAGTTGCTGGGCATCAGTTTCCGCCAGCTGCGCTACCAGATGCAAAAGCTGAATATCCAGGAGCCGGAAGCCTGACTTGGGCGGCCGGACGCGCGGATCGTCTATAATGCCGCTCCGCCGCGCGCCGGCCGCAGGTCCGGACACTGTCCGTAGACCGCCCCGGTGCGCCCGCCGCCGCCCCATTCGTGATCGTTTCGTCAATACAAAATCGCCACGGAGGCGGCGCCCGGCCCCGGTTTTTGCCTAAGGAAAAGGCAGCGCCGGGCCGCGCTTTGGCGCAGTGTTAGTGCTTGCTTACCGCAAGCCGCGCTTGCTGTCCGAAGCACTTAAAAGTCAACAGAAAAATTGCCTGTTTCGGCAATTTTTTTTGCCCCACACGGTTTAGTCTTGTCCTACAATTAGTGTTCAGGTCGGTTCGTTTCACTAAATCTAGTGAATAAACTTGCTACAAATTAAAACCTGCTTTAGAGCAACTAAATCTGTTACCACCCTTTTTGCACGCTGTTATCGGGAGCTGAAATGCAATCTACTCAGGACATCACCATCAATCCAGCGCCGCAAGTACCGGCTTCGGCCGGCGCTGCCGGCGGCGGCCTGGCCACTGCGGCCGGCACGCTGGGCGACTACCGCATCATCCGCCGTAATGGCGCGGTGGTCGCGTTCGAGCCCTCCAAAATCGCGGTCGCGATGACCAAGGCCTTCCTGGCCGTGGACGGCAGCCAGAGCGCCGTTTCCGCCCGCGTGCGTGAACTGGTGGAAGAGCTGACCAGCAGCGTGGTGAATGCCCTGGTGCGCCGCCAGCCATCCGGCGGCACCTTCCATATCGAAGACGTGCAAGACCAGGTGGAACTGGCCCTGATGCGCTCCGGCGAACACGATGTGGCGCGCGCCTATGTGCTGTACCGCGCCAAGCATATGGAAGAACGCCGCCTGAAAAAGGAAGCCGCCGGCGCTGCCAGCATCGGCGAGCCGCAGCTGCACGTCACCGAAAACGGCGCGCGCCGTCCGCTGAATATGCAGGAAGTGCGTGACCTGATCAACGCCGCCTGCTCCGGCCTGGAAAAGCACGTCGACGCCGACGCCATCCTGGCCGAAACCGTGAAGAACCTGTACGACGGCGTGCCGGTCGAAGAGCTGCACAAGTCCGCCATCCTGGCCGCCCGCGCCCTGATGGAAAAAGATCCGGCCTACTCGCAAGTGACCGCGCGCATCCTGCTGCACACCATCCGTAAAGAGGTGTTCGGCAAGGACGTGCCGCAGGCCAAAGCCGCCGCCGAGTACCTCGAGTACTTCCCGCAATACATCGCCAAGGGCATCAAGGCCGAGCTGCTGAACGAGGAACTGGCCAAGTTCGACCTGGCCAAGCTGGCCAAGGCCCTGGTGGCCGACCGCGACCTGCAGTTCGGCTACATCGGCCTGCAAACCCTGTACGACCGCTACTTCCTGCACGTGCGCGATGTGCGCATCGAAATGCCGCAGGCCTTCTATATGCGCGTCGCCATGGGCCTGGCCCTGAACGAGACCGAGCGCGAAGCGCGCGCCATCGAGTTCTACCACCTGCTGTCGAGCTTCGACTTCATGTCCTCGACCCCGACCCTGTTCAACTCGGGCACCCTGCGTTCGCAACTGTCTTCCTGCTACCTGACCACCGTGTCGGACGACCTGGAAGGCATCTACGACGCCATCAAGGAAAACGCGCTGCTGGCCAAGTTCGCCGGCGGCCTGGGCAACGACTGGACCCCGGTGCGCGCCCTGGGCGCCCACATCAAGGGCACCAACGGCAAATCGCAGGGCGTGGTGCCGTTCCTGAAAGTGGTAAACGACACCGCCGTGGCGGTGAACCAGGGCGGCAAGCGCAAGGGCGCGGTCTGCGCCTACCTGGAAACCTGGCACATGGACATCGAGGAATTCCTCGACCTGCGCAAGAACACCGGCGACGACCGCCGCCGCACCCACGACATGAACACCGCGAACTGGATTCCCGACCTGTTCATGAAGCGCGTGATGGAAAAAGGCAGCTGGACCCTGTTCTCGCCATCGGACACCCCGGACCTGCACGACAAGGTGGGCAAGGCCTTCGAACAAGCCTACCTGGGCTACGAAGCCAAGGCGGCCGCCGGCGAAATCCGCGTTTCCAAGAAGATCGAAGCGCTCGACCTGTGGCGCAAGATGCTGTCCATGCTGTTCGAAACCGGCCACCCATGGATCACCTTCAAGGACCCGTGCAATATCCGTTCGCCGCAGCAGCACGTGGGCGTGGTCCACAGCTCGAACCTGTGCACCGAGATCACCCTGAACACCGGTCCCGACGAAATCGCCGTCTGCAACCTGGGTTCGGTCAACCTGCCGGCCCACATGAAAGAGGGCAAGCTGGATCACGTCAAGCTGCAGAAAACCGTCCGCACCGCCATGCGCATGCTGGACAACGTGATTGACATTAACTATTACGCCGTCGAGAAGGCCCGCAACGCCAATATGCGCCACCGTCCGGTCGGCATGGGCGTGATGGGCTTCCAGGACTGCCTGCACATGATGCGCGTGCCGTACTCCTCGAACGAAGCGGTGGCCTTCGCCGACACCTCGATGGAAGCGGTGTGCTACTACGCCTACCTGGCCTCCACCGAGCTGGCCGAGGAACGCGGCCAGTACGCGTCCTACAAAGGCTCGCTGTGGGACCGCGGCATCCTGCCGCAGGATTCGGTCAAGCTGCTGGCCGAAGAGCGCGGCGGCTACCTGGAACAGGATCTGTCGTCCTCGATGGACTGGACCCCGGTGCGCGAACGCATCGCCAAGTTCGGCATGCGCAACTCGAACTGCGTGGCGATCGCTCCGACCGCGACCATTTCGAACATCATCGGCGTGTCGGCCTGCATCGAGCCGACCTTCCAGAACCTGTACGTGAAGTCCAACCTGTCGGGCGAGTTCACCGAGATCAACGCCTACCTGGTGCGCGACCTGAAAGCGCGCGGCCTGTGGGACGAGGTCATGATCGCCGACCTGAAATACTTCGACGGCTCGCTGAGCAAGATCGACCGCGTGCCGCAAGACCTGCGTGATATTTATGCAACCGCCTTCGAAGTGTCGCCGACCTGGCTGGTGGAAGCCGCCTCGCGCCGCCAGAAGTGGATCGACCAGGCCCAGTCGCTGAACATCTATATGGCTGGCGCATCCGGCAAGAAACTGGACGAGACCTACAAGCTGGCCTGGCTGCGCGGCCTGAAAACCACCTACTACCTGCGTACCATCGCTGCCTCGCATATGGAGAAGTCCACTTCCAAGACCGGCGCCCTGAACGCCGTGGCGGTGACGCCAGCTGCCGTCAGCGCCGCGCCAGCCGCCGCTGCCGGCGCGACTACCCCGGAAGTGGCGGACGGCGCCGCCTGCTATCTGCGTCCGGGCGATGCCGGCTTCGAGGAATGCGAAGCTTGCCAATAAGCTGTTGAGTAGCCATCTATAGAGCATAGTCAGAATCGCGCCGGGCCTGCCCGGCCGATTCTTTTACAGATTGATAAGGAAAGAAACCATGTTGTCCTGGGATGAAGAAGCCGCGCCGGTGGCGCGCAACCAAGTGAGCGCCGAAGCCAGTGAAGGCACGGCCGAGCAGATCGCCCTGCGCGTGAACGCCGACGACAAGCGCATCATCAACGGCAAGACCGACGTCAACCAGCTGGTGCCCTTCAAGTACAAATGGGCCTGGGACAAATACCTGGCCGGCTGCGCCAACCACTGGATGCCGCAGGAAGTGAATATGCAGCGCGACATCGAGCTGTGGAAGAACCCGAACGGCCTGTCCGAAGACGAGCGCCGCCTGGTCAAGCGCAACCTGGGCTTCTTCGTCACCGCCGACTCCCTGGCCGCCAACAACATCGTGCTGGGCACCTACCGCCACATCACGGCGCCGGAGTGCCGCCAGTACCTGCTGCGCCAGGCCTTCGAAGAAGCGATCCACACCCACGCCTACCAGTACATCGTGGAATCCCTGGGTCTGGACGAGCGCGAAATCTTCAACGCCTACAACGAGATCAAATCCATCCGCGACAAGGATGAGTTCCTGATCCCCTTCATCAACACCCTGACCGACCCGGCCTTCGTCACCGGCACCATCGAAAACGACCAGAAGCTGCTGAAGTCCCTGATCGTCTTCGCCTGCCTGATGGAAGGCCTGTTCTTCTATGTCGGCTTCACCCAGATCCTGGCGCTGGGCCGCCAGAACAAGATGATGGGCGCCGCCGAGCAATACCAGTACATCCTGCGCGACGAGTCCATGCACTGCAACTTCGGCATTGACCTGATCAACACCATCAAGCTGGAAAACCCGCAGCTGTGGACCCCGGCCTTCCGCGACGAGATCAAGGCCCTGTTCCTGCACGCCGTGGACCTGGAATACGCCTACGCCGAAGACACCATGCCGCGCGGCGTACTGGGTCTGAACGCGACCATGTTCAAAGGTTACCTGCGCTTCATCGCCAACCGCCGCGCGGTGCAGATCGGCCTGGAGCAGCTGTTCGACCAGGATGAAAATCCCTTCCCGTGGATGAGCGAGATGATCGACCTGAAGAAGGAACGCAACTTCTTCGAGACCCGCGTCACCGAGTACCAGACCGGCGGCGCGCTGAACTGGGACTGACCCGTTCGCGATTTCGCTTCTTCGAAAAGCCCGGCACGCGCCGGGCTTTTTTTTATGCGCTTTTTACGCCGCGCCGCGTCGCGATGGAGCGCGAGCGCTTTTTTTTCTTGTCGTTTAATCGCGACGACAAAAATGCCGGCGCCGCCGCGCGGCGCGCGCGCGCAAGTTCTTCCTCCGGATTTTTTGAAAACGCATAGCGCCTTTAGGTAAAGGAGCTATGCGAAGCGCATGCGCGCGATGAGGTGATCGGAAAGGGCGCGCAAGCAGCATCGGCGGGCCTTCTTCAGTGTTTGAATGTGCGTTGGCGCGCTCAACTCAATGAAAAAAAGAAGGTGAAAATCAATTGTTCCGGTTGCGCATTAACAAGGTTTTCGTGTACTTTACGAACTTGAAAATACTTGAATTTGCAAGCGCTCTTTTTTGAGTGTGTTGTAAGCGCAAAAATCGACGAAAAAACGGGATACAAAACGCACAGATATGCACAAGACCACACCGTTATCGGGAAGCCGTCTTGCCTGAATCCGATCAGGCGGGGCGGTTTTTTCTTTGAACTTGATGACGTGATGTGGCTGCGGCGCGGGATCGAATGGAGCTGAGCATACGCCCTCGAACCGGAACGTGCCGTAACAAGATTTTGAAGCTGCCGCCGAAAGCACCCTGTGGTGCGGCGGCAGAGTCGATGGCTGAAGCGCTGCAAACGTGAGGAGTTGCAGCAGTTCAGCTGGTGCCGTATTCATTAGCGCAAACCCCGAAGTTGTTTGCGCCGATGAATAATTCGCCTATCTTCCATTGGGGAGGAGGGGCGGGTTTACATCTTGTGCGTATAAGTTCTCATCTCAGATGAAGGAGAAAAAAAATGGCAACAGCCGCTAAAAAAACCGAAGCAAAGAAACCAGCCGCCGCAAAGGCCGCTCCTGCCGCTAAAAAAGCAGCTACCAAAACCGCTGCCGCTAAACCAGCTGCTAAAAAAGCTGCCGCCAAACCAGCAGCCAAGAAGACCGTCGCTAAAGCCGCTGCCAAGCCAGCAGTGAAAAAAGCCGTCGCCGCTAAACCAGCAGCGAAAGCCGCCGCTAAGCCAGCAGTGAAAAAAGCCGCTGCCAAACCAGTAGCGAAGAAAGCCGCCGCTAAGCCAGTGGCCAAAAAAGCCGCTGCCAAGCCAGCAGCAAAACCAGCAGCGAAGAAAGCCACGGTCAAGGCAGCCGCCAAGCCAGTAGCGAAGAAAGCAGCAGCGAAGCCAGTCGCCAAAAAAGCGGCCGCCAAGCCAGCAGCGAAAAAAGTCGTAGCGAAAACCGCCGCTAAACCAGCAGCGAAAAAAGCCGCAGCCAAGCCAGTGGCCAAGAAAGCCGCTGCCAAGCCGGCAGCGAAAAAAGCCGTAGCGAAAACCGCTGCCAAGCCAGCAGCCAAGAAAGCCGCTGCTAAACCGGCCGCTAAAAAAGCCGCTGCCAAACCAGCTGCCAAGAAAACCGTAGCGAAAGCCGCCGCTAAACCAGCAGCGAAGAAAGCCGCCGCCAAGCCAGCCGCCAAGAAAGCTGCTGCGCCTAAAGCTGCTCCGAAAGCTGCCGCTAAACCAGCCGCCAAGAAAGCCGCTGCGCCTAAAGCCGCTGCCAAGCCAGCCGCTAAACCAGCTGTCAAAAAAGTCGCTGCTAAACCAGCCGCCAAGCCAGCTGCAAAGCCGGCCGCCAAAGTAGCCGCTAAACCAGCCGCTCCAGCTGCTGCGAAACCAGCTGCCAAGCCAGCCGCAAAAAAAGCCGCACCGAAGAAAGCCGCCGCTCCTAAGAAAGAAGCTGCCGCCAAACCGGCCGCCGCCGCCGCTGCTCCAACCGCGAAAACCGTGCTGGCCCCAGCTGCCGCATGGCCTTTCCCAACCAGCACCCGTCCTTCCTAAGCAAAGCGCTTAGGCCCGGATGAGGCGACAGCCGCTGTGTGAGACAATCACACAGCGGCTTTTTTATGGAGGGTCCACGTGCTTAGTATTGTTATGTTGATTGTCGACACCGCCGCCAGTGTGCTGGCCGGTGTTCTGTTGCTGCGCTTCTGGATGCAAGCGATCCGCGTCCGTCCGCCATCCTCGGTGGCCCAATTCACTTTCCAATTATCCGACTGGCTGGTGCGTCCTCTGCGCCGGATAGTCCCCGGCGTGGGCGGCTATGACTGGGCCAGCCTGCTGGGCGCATTCCTGATTGTCCTGCTGGCGAGTTCCGTGCTGTTTGTGGCCGGCCTGCCGCCCGAAACCGTGCTGCTGATGGCGCTGCACCGTTTCCTGAACTGGATACTGTATGGTTTCATGGCGCTGCTGGTGATCGAAGCGATCTTCAGCTGGATCAACCCGCACGCGCCGACCGCCCCCTTCATCCGCGCATTGAATGAACCGCTGCTGCGGCCCCTGCGCCGCGTCGTGCCCCTGGTTGGCGGCCTCGACCTTTCGCTGCTGGTCGCCCTGATCCTGCTGCAAATCGCCCAGCTCGTGCTCGGCATGCTCTTCGGCGGCCGCTAAGCCGCGTCTAACACCGCAAACCCTTAAAGGAATGAAAAAGGCCGGGGACATCCCCGGCCTGGCGTGCCTATGCTTATTGCCGAGCCCGTGTCCACCGTGGTGCCTGGCACCACGGTGGACACGGGCTCGGCTGTTGGCCTTGGCTTAGAAGCGGTAGCCGAAGGCGGCTTCGAAGCGGTCGGCGATCTGCTCTTTGCTGAGGACGTGGTTTTGCGCGCCTTTGTGGGCGATCTTGATGGCGCCCAGCAGGCTGGCCAGGCGGCCCGTGGTTTCCCAGCCGAGCTCGTTGGTCAGGCCATACAGCAGGCCGGCGCGGTAGGCGTCGCCGCAGCCGGTCGGGTCGAGCGCTTCGGTGACGGCGACGGTGGGGATGTCGATGCGCTTGCCGTCGGTGTAGATCTCGGACCCTTTGTCGCCGCGCGTGACGATCAGCGCCTGCAGACGGCTGGCGATCTCGGGCAGCGTCAGGCCGGTGCGGTCCATCAGCAGCTCGATTTCGTAATCGTTGCAGGTGACGTAAGTGGCTTTGTTGATGAAGTCGATCAACTGCTCGGGCGTGAACATCGGCATCTGCTGGCCCGGGTCGAAGATGAAGGGGATGTTCAGCTGGGACAGGTCGTCGGCGTGCTTGAGCATGCCCAGGTGGCCGTCGGGCGAGATGATGGCGATGGCGGCCGGGCCGGCCTTGGCGATCTCGTTTTCGTGGGCGAAGGACATGGCGCCCGGGTGGAAGGCGTTGATCTGGTTATTGTCCGAGTCGGCCGTGACGAAGCACTGGGCGTTGTAGGCGTCCTTCTTGATCAGGATGTTCTCGGTCGAGATGCCGAGCTGTTGCAGGCGCTCCAGATAGGGCGCGCAATCCTGGCCCATGACGCCGACGATGCGCGGCTCGCCGCCCAGCAGCTTGAGGTTGTAGGCGATATTGCCGGAGCAGCCGCCGAACTCGGTGCGCATGGTCGGCACCAGGAAGGAGACGTTGACCTTGTGCAGCTGGTCGGCCAGCAGGGTGTCGCCGAAGCGGCCTTCGTATTGCATGATGATGTCGATCGCAAGCGAACCGCAAATCAGGGAAGTCTTATTCTTCATGATAGGTTTTATGGGTAGAAAATTGCGATGTGATAGCCCGATGCTTTGAGCTGGCGGAGTTCGAAGTACAGTTTAACGGTTTGCTCGCTGCGTGGACTGAAGCCTTTCTCGACCTCGGCCGGCGTGGCCAGATACTCGCGCGGCGTGAAGACGCGGCGCAGTAGCGGCTGGTCGGCGCTGTCGTTGAGGATCAGCTCCAGATGCGGCCAGGCCTGGGCCGTGCGCGACTGGTTGCGCAGCACGGTCGCATAGCTGAAAGTGCTGTCCGTCATGGCCTGCAGTTCGCCTTGCTCGACGCTGAGGGCGTCGATCTGGGTGGGATAGTCGACCTTGCAGCCGATCTTGGCGCATAGCGCGAGCAGGGCCGGTTTTAATTCCGGCACGCTGGCGGCCAGGCTGTTGCGGAAGGTGGTCAAGCCTTGCAGCAGCAGGCCGCCCAGCAGCAGGGGCAGGGCGCAGGCCATGACCACGCGCGCCGCCTTGCCCAGCCGCTGGCGGCGGCGGTCGCGCTTGATGAAATCGGGTTCGTCCTGCTGTGCCTCGGCGGCGCTGGCGGCTGCGGCGGCGACTTCACCCGCGCCGACTTCGGCATCCGCTGCAGCGTCGGCGCTGAACCAGTCTGGCATGTCGCCAGCGCTGGTCTCCGCCGGGATAGCGGCATCGGCCATATCCGCAGGCGCGTCCTGCTGCTCGTCTTCCACTGGAAGGCGAATGGCGGGCGCCATGCGGCTGGCGCGCAGGGCGGCGGCGGCGGGCGCCGTGCTGCTGGCGATGACGCTGCGCGCGGCATCGAGCGCAGCCGCGGCCTCGTCGCCGGGCGGAGCTTCGGCGCTGACCTCGGCGCTGACCTTGGCGATGTCGTGCGCTTCGTTTGCATCAAAATGGTGCAGCTCGTCGAGGGCGACGGCGACGATGTGTTCCTGCGGCGTATCGAAGTCCGGTTCGCGGCGGCCGTCCGCCGGCACGGCAGCGGCGCTTGCCGCTGCGGACGGGGCCGGTGGCTCGTCCACGTCCACGTCCAGGTCGAGTTCGAGGTCGACTTCCTGGTCCAGCGGCAGTTCGGCCGCGTCGGCTGCCGGCACGCCATCGGCCAGCGCGTCTTCTACCTGATCGGCTTGCAGTTCGAGCGCTGGCTCGGCCGGCTCGGCGGCGGGCGGGGGGGCGGCAGGGGGGCGGATCGGGGGATGGGTGGGCGGCTCCAGCAGGGCCGCATTGCCATCGAAGACTTCATTGCAGGCGCCGCAGCGCACGATGCCCCCACGCAGTTTCAACTGGTCGTGCGCGACCCGGAAGACTGTGTTGCAGTGGGGGCATTTGGTGGCGAGCGCCATCGCGTTAAGGGGGGAACCTTAGCGTGCGGGTGGAACGGTATCGCTGCCCAGGCGGCCATGCAGGGCGACCCAGCCATCCTGCTCGGCCCAGACGCCCAGCTTGATGAAGGGCGCGTAGGCGGCCGCCACTTCCTCGGCCTGGCGCGCCAGCACGCCGGACAGGATCAGGGCACCGCCGTCGGCCACGCGGCCCGACAGCATCGGCGCCATCAGCTTCAGCGGCGAGGACAGGATATTGGCCACCACCACGTCGAAACGCTGCTCGGCGTGGGCCGACTTGGCGAATTCATCGGGCAGGAAGAAGGCGATATCGGCCACCTGGTTGCGCTGCGCATTGTCGCGCGCCGATTCGATCGCCTGTGGATCGATATCCACACCGGCCACCGGGTTGGCGCCCAGCTTGCGCGCCACCATGGCCAGGATGCCGGAGCCGCAGCCATAGTCGAGCACCGATTTGGCCGGCGCCGGATGCGCTTCCAGCCACTCCATGCACAGGCGGGTGGTCGGATGGCTGCCGGTGCCGAAAGCCAGGCCCGGATCGAGTTCCAGGATCAGGGCGTTGGCGTCGGGCGCTTCGTGCCAGCTTGGCACCACCCAGATATTCTTGCCGATATGGATGGGTTCGAACTGCGACTGGGTCAGGCGAACCCAATCCTCGTCGGCCACCGGGCGCAGCGAGAATTTGGGCACGGCCGCCAGGCCGACGGCCGCGGCGGCTTCGGCCACGATGGCGGCCTGGTCGGCATCGACGTCGGTCAGCGCCACCACGCGGCTGTGGTCCCAGGCCGCTTCTTCCGGTTCCATGCCCGGCTCGCCGAACAGGGGTTTCTCGGCGTCGGTGCCTTCATCGGCATCCTCCACCGAGACGGAGAGGGCGCCCGCGTCCATCAGCGCGTCGGACAGGGCCTCGGCGTGGTCGCGTGCGACTTCGATAACGATTTCAGTCCAGCTCATGAACCCGCCTTCGGCATCTCGGCCAGTCTCTGCTCCAGATAATGGATATTGGTGCCGCCTTCGATGAAGCGGGCATCGACCATCAGCTCGCGGTGCAGCGGGATATTGGTCAGAATGCCTTCCACCACCATCTCGGACAGGGCGATCTGCATGCGGCGGATCGCCTGTTCGCGCGTGGCGCCATAGGTGATCAGCTTGCCGATCATCGAGTCGTAGTTGGGCGGTACATAGTAACCCGCATAGGAATGCGAGTCCACGCGCACGCCCGGGCCGCCCGGGGTGTGCCAGGCGGTGATGCGGCCGGGCGACGGGGTGAACTTGAACGGGTCTTCGGCATTGATGCGGCACTCGATGGCGTGGCCGGACAGCATCACGTCGCGTTGGCGGAAGCGCAGCTTCTCGCCGCAGGCGATGCGGATCTGTTCCTGCACGATGTCGATGCCAGTGATCATTTCCGTGACCGGGTGTTCGACCTGGACGCGGGTGTTCATCTCGATGAAGTAGAACTCGCCGTTCTCGTACAGGAACTCGAAGGTGCCCGCGCCGCGGTAGCCGATCTTGCGGCACGCTTCGGCGCAGCGGTCGCCGATCTTCTCGATCAGCTTGCGTGGAATGCCGGGCGCCGGCGCTTCCTCGATGACTTTCTGGTGGCGGCGCTGCATGGAGCAGTCGCGCTCGCCGAGCCAGACGGCGTTTTTATGCTCGTCGGCCAGGATCTGGATTTCCACGTGGCGCGGATTTTCCAGGAACTTCTCCATATACACTTCGGGATTGCCGAAAGCGGCGCCCGCTTCGCTCTTGGTCATGGTCACGGCGTTCAACAGCGCCGCTTCGGTATGCACCACGCGCATGCCGCGGCCACCGCCGCCGCCGGCGGCCTTGATGATCACCGGATACCCGACTTTGCGCGCAATTTGCACGATCGCCTTCGGATCGTCCGGCAAGGCGCCGTCCGAACCCGGCACGCAAGGCACGCCGGCCTTGATCATGGCCTGTTTCGCCGAGACCTTGTCGCCCATCATGCGGATCGAGTCCGAACGGGGACCGATGAAGACAAAACCGGATTTTTCCACGCGCTCGGCGAAGTCGGCGTTTTCCGACAGGAAGCCATAGCCGGGGTGGATCGCCTCGGCGTCCGTCACTTCCGCCGCGCTGATGATGGCGGGCATGTTCAGATAGCTGAGCGTGGAGGCGGCCGGTCCGATGCACACGGACTCGTCGGCCAGCTTCACGTACTTGGCGTCTTTATCGGCTTCCGAATGGACCACAACCGTCTTGATGCCCAGTTCGCGGCAAGCGCGCTGGATACGCAGGGCAATTTCACCGCGGTTGGCAATGAGGATTTTTTCAAACATGGCAGGTTCGTATGTTTGCGGGCATCCGGCGAACCGGACACGCCTTGTAGATGGGGATGGGGCAGGTGGGGGCGGCCGGCTGGGCCGCGCGCCGCACTTAGCCGATCACGAACAGGGGTTGGCCGAATTCGACCGGCTGGCCGTTTTCCACCAGAATCTGGGTCACGACACCGGCTTTTTCCGAGTCGATTTCATTGAGCAGCTTCATCGCTTCGATGATGCACAGGGTATCGCCTTCCTTGATGGTCTGGCCCACTTCGACGAAAGCGGGATTGCCCGGCGCGGAGGAGCGGTAGAAGGTGCCGACCATCGGCGATTTCACCACGTGGCCGCTTGGCTCGGCGGCAACGCTGGCGGCCGGCGCGGCGCCGGCGACAGGGGCGGCCACCGGGGCGGCGGCTGGCGCGTAGTGGCCCGGCATGCCTTGCGGCTGCATCATCACGACCTGGTTCTGCGGCGTGGCGGAGGATTTGACGATGCGAACTTTGCTCTCGCCTTCGGTTACTTCGAGTTCTGCAATATCCGATTCGGCAACCAAGTCAATCAAGGTCTTGAGCTTGCGTAGATCCATCTGAGACTCCCTGGGTATCTTGTTTTATAAGTTGAGTGCGGATGTTTCCTTGTGGGAAGTTCCGCGCTAAATGCGTGCAGATCGCGTAGATTAACGCTTTTTAAGCGCAAAGTCGATGGCTAGCCGATATCCTTCGATACCCAGCCCGCAGATCGTGCCCTGCGCGATTGCACTGAGGAAAGAGTGGTGGCGAAACTCTTCGCGCTGATAAATATTGGAAATATGGACTTCAATAAAGGGGATGGCGACCCCGGCCAAGGCGTCGCGCAGGGCGACGCTGGTATGGGTCAGGCCGCCCGGATTGATGATGATGCCATCCACGCCCTCGGCCCGGGCGGCATGGATGCGGTCGATCAAGGCCCCTTCATGGTTACTCTGGAAACAGGCCAGGCTCGCGCCAGCCGCCGCGGCTTGCGCCTGGGCGGCTTGCTCGACGTCGGCCAGGGTGCTTGCACCGTAGACCTCAGGCTCGCGCGTCCCCAGCAGATTCAAATTGGGGCCGTTGAGCAGTAGGAGGTTTTTTGCCATGTTTCCTGACCGTTTTCTGCGAAAGTTCCGCATTTTGCCGCCAAGCGTGAGCAATGGCAAGTAAAAATGTATTGTAGAAATGACTACATTGCTGCCAGATCGGCACGCAGCTGATCGAACTTCAGCCGGCCCAGATACGTCTTCTTGACCTCGCCGTCCGGCCCGATCAGCACGGTATACGGCAGGCCGCCTTGCTGGTTGCCGAACTGGCGCGACAATTCCGTGCCGCCGATGCCGGCCACATAGACCGGATACGCAATGTGGAATTTCTTGGCAAATTCTGCAATATTGGCGGGCGAGTCAATGCCGATGCCGATGATTTGCAGGTTCTTGCCGCTGCTGGCGGTCTGCAGCTCGGACAGTTCCGGCATTTCCTGTACGCAGGGGCCGCACCAGGGCGCCCAGAAATTCACCACCAGGGTCTTGCCTTTCCACTGCGACAAGGCTTGCTGGCTGCCGGCCGCGTCGGCCATGGTCTGGCTGAACAGGGCTTGCACCGGCCCGGTCACGCCCGGCTGCACGGTGTGGGTGATGGGCGGCGCCGGCGGCTTCTTGTTGACGCCGACCCAGGCGCCGGCGGCGGCGAACAGCACGGCAATCACGGAATAGGCGAGCAGGGTTTTCTTCTTCATGGTTTTTCTTCTTGCGAGGGATGGGTGGAGGCGAGCAGCAGGGCGCGCACGGCGCCGAGATCGGCGCGCAGCGGCCTGCCGTCGCTACGGGGCTTCATTGCGCCGCGCAGATCGTCCAGTTCATAGAGGGCGAGGTGGACGCCCTCTTGCCGCCACAGGAAACTGGCGGTCTCGACCGGATCATAGCGCGGCCCCTTGAAGTGGGGGGTCTCCGATATGTCAATATGCCATCCCTTATTCAGCAGGAAGATCTGCACTTCCTTGGCGCTGTCGGCGAACAATTGCAGATGGATGTCGTCATGCGGGCCGGCGGTGCCGTTGAGCACGGCGCCGGTCAGGCAGGGATGGTAGCGTTCCAGCTCTTCCATCAGCTGCAGCGCCAGGCTGCGCAGGCGGAACAGGCGCGCCGGCTGGGTGTCGCCCTGGAACAGGGATTGATACAGACGCAACTCTTCCTCGATCTGATTATTGTCAGGAAGCAAACTCTGGCGCGCCTGGGCCTGGGCCTCGCCCAGCACCAGGCGCGCGGCCTTGCGCTTGGCCGTGGCATAGTCGGCGCCGTCCTGGGCGATCAGGCGCGCGGCCGTGGCGGCGATCTCGGCCCGCAGCTGCTGGCCTTCGTCATAAGGGTTTTGCATCATACGCAGAATGATACCCTGATTAGCCGACCCGCGAAAAAGCCGCCGGCTCAGGTAAAATCGCTGTCTTGATCCATTCGCCAGCGCACTATTCAATATGCACATTCATATACTTGGCATCTGCGGCACCTTTATGGGCGGCCTCGCCGTGCTTGCCAAAGAAGCCGGCCACCGCGTTACCGGCTGCGACGCCAACGTCTATCCCCCCATGAGCACCCAGTTGGAAGCCCAGGGCATCGAGCTGATCCAGGGCTTCGGGCCGGAGCAGATCGAACTCAAGCCGGACCTGTATGTGATTGGCAATGTTGTCTCGCGCGGCAATCCGCTGGTCGAGGAAATCCTCAACCGCAGCCTGCCCTATGTGTCCGGCCCGCAGTGGATCGGCGAACATATCCTGCGCCATAAATGGGTGCTGGCCGTGGCCGGCACGCACGGCAAGACCACCACCTCGGCCATGCTGGCCTGGATCCTCGAAGACGCCGGCTACGCGCCCGGCTTCCTGATCGGCGGCGTGCCCATGAACTTCGGCATCTCGGCCCGTTTGAGCGGCAAAGGCGCCGATTCCGACTTCTTCGTCATCGAAGCGGATGAATACGACACCGCCTTCTTCGACAAGCGCAGCAAATTCGTGCACTACCACGCGAAAACCGCCATCCTGAATAATCTGGAATACGATCATGCCGACATCTTCCCCGATCTGGGTGCGATCGAAACCCAATTCCACCACCTGGTGCGCACCGTGCCGGGCATCGGCCGGCTCATCGTGAATGGCGACGAAGCCTCGCTCGAACGCGTGCTGAAACGCGGCTACTGGAGCGAAAAGGAAAGCTTCGGCCGCGTGGCCGGGCGCGATTGGGCCATGAAAGAACACGAAGACGGCAGTTTCGACGTCGTCTTCCGCGGCGAGCACGCCGCCACCATCCACTGGCAGCTCACGGGCGGCCACAACCGGGCCAATGCTTTGGCCGCGATCGCCGCCGCCCGCCATGTGGGCGTGCCAGTGGCCCAGGCCGCGCAAGCGCTGGAAAGCTTCCAGAGCGTCAAGCGCCGCATGGAAGTGCGCGGCACCGTCAACGGCATTACCGTGTACGACGATTTCGCCCACCATCCGACCGCGATTGCCACCACGGTTGGCGGCCTGCGCCAGAAGATCGGCAAGCACAGCCGCATCCTGGCCGTGCTCGAACCGCGCTCCAACACCATGAAGCTGGGCGCGATGAAGGATGCTTTGCCGGGCAGCCTGGCCGAGGCCGACCTGGTCTTCGGCTTTGGCAGCGAAAAAGCCCTGGGCTGGAGCCTGGGCACGGCGCTGGCGCCGATGGGCGAAGTGGCCGGCGCCTACGAGGACATCGAACTGATGGTGAAGGCGATCGCGGCCCAGGCCCGTCCCGGCGACCATATCGTGGTCATGAGCAATGGCGGCTTCGGCGGCGTCCACCAGAAATTGCTGGAGGCCTTGGCCCGATGATTCTTTACCTGCATGGCTTCCGCTCCTCGCCGCTGTCGATGAAGGCGCGGCTGACGGGCGAGCGCATGGCGCAGCTGGGCCGCAGCGCCGAGTTCCGCGCGCCCCAGCTGCCGGCCTCGCCCAAGCTGGCGCTGGAACTGGCCTTCGGACTGGTGCGCGACGTACCGGCGCAGGAACTGGCCATCGTCGGTTCCTCGCTGGGCGGCTATTACGCGACCTGGATGGCCGAGCAGCTCGGCTGCCGCGCGGTGCTGCTGAACCCGGCCACCGCCCCGCTCAAAGACCTGGAAAAATATGTCGGCGTGAGCACCGAATACCATTCGGACAAGCCGTTTGAATTCAAGCGCGAATATATCGAGGAGCTGCGCGCGCTGGCCGTGCCGCGCATCAGCCGGCCCGAGCGCTACTTCCTGATCGGCGCCACCCGCGACGAGGTGCTGGATTACCGCGATATGGTGGCCCACTACGCGGGCGCGCGCCAGCACATCATCCAGGGCAGCGATCACAGCATCACGGAATATGCGGCATACCTGACGGACGTGTTGGCGTTCTGCGGCATCGACGCCCACCCGGCCGGCGGTGCCCAGTGAGGGGGCCGTCCTTACGCCTGGCCCGCTGGCACAACCATGCGAACGCCGTCGGCGCGCCTCCCGCGCTGCGCCACTGGCTGACCGACACCGGCTCGCTGACCGTCAAACTGAGCGCGCACAGCGCGGCCTTCCGCCTGCAGCGCCTGCACCAGTATCCGGCCACCTGCCTGGCCGACGAGGCGGCGGCGCTCGGCCTGGCGCGCCCCGGCCGCGTGCAGGAACGCGAAGTCTTGCTGCGGTGTGATAATACGCCTGTGGTGTTCGGCCACTCCGTGGTGCCAGTGTCGGCCACGGCGGCCGACTGGCCGCTGTTCGGCGCCCTGGGCGAACGGCCGCTGGGGACGACGGTGCTGTTTTCCGATCCCCTGGTTGCGCGCAGCGATTTGCAGTTCGCGCGCCTGCAGCCCAGCCATCCGCTGGCGCAGCGCGCGCGCCGCGCCTGGGCCGGGGCCGGGGCCGGCGCCACACAGGATGATTTGAGCGAACAGGCCGTCCTGTTCGCGCGGCGCCGCCTGTACCGGCGCCGCCATGGATTATTGCTGGTCACCGAAGTGTTCTTTCCCTCGGTGCTGGCCTTGGCGCAAGCTGGCCACCTTATTAAGAATGACGAATAAATAATGAACGTATTTTTTGAAGAATCCGGCGATTTCAAAGTCGGCACCGTCTTGTCCCAGGCTGGCGAGTCCTATCAGGTGGAAATGGCCAGCGGCAAGCGCAACAAGGTGAAGACCAAGGACGTGCTGCTGCAGTTCGAAAAACCGGCTCCGGCCGAGCTGCTGGAGCAGGCCAAGGCGGTGGCCGCCGACGTCGACCTCGACTTCCTGTGGGAAGTGGCGGGCGAAGAAGAGTTCGGCTTCGCCGAGCTGGGCGCCGAATATTTCGGCCACGCGCCGCTGGCCCACGAAGCGGCCGGCCTGATCCTGAGCCTGCATTCCTCGCCCATCTATTTCTATAAGAAGGGCCGCGGCCGCTACAAGGCGGCGCCCGAGCAGTCGCTGAAAGCGGCGCTGGCCGGCATCGAAAAGAAAAAGCAGCAAGCCATCATCCAGCAGCAGTATGTCGATGAACTCAAGCAGAACCGGCTGCCGGCCGCGATGCAGAACATCGTGCAGCAACTGCTGTTCAAGCCGGACAAGAACACCATCGAATACAAGGCGCTGGAAGCGGCTTGCGACGAGCTGCACACCACGCCGCCGCGCCTGATGCTGGCCGCCGGCGGCATCGCCTCGCCCAAAGACCTGCATATGGCGAAGTTCCTGTTCGAGAACTTCCCCAAAGGCCACGGCTTCCCCGAGCTGGCCGTGCCGCAGGCGCCCGCCACGCTGCCCCTGGCCGCCGTCGAAGCCTTCTCCATCGACGACGTGACCACCACCGAGATCGACGACGCCTTCTCGGTCGTGCATCTGGACGGCGGCAAGGTGCGCGTCGGCATCCACATCGCCGCGCCGGGCCTGGGCATCCGTCCCGACGACGCCATCGACAAGATCGCGCGCGGCCGCATGTCCACAGTCTACATGCCGGGCGACAAAATCACCATGCTGCCCGACAGCATCGTCGACGCCTTCACCCTGGCCGAGGGCAAGACCTGCCCGGCGCTGTCGCTGTACGCCACGCTCGATCCGGCCGACTGGAGCGTGATCGCCACCGAGACGCGCGCCGAGCTGGTGCCGATCGCCAACAACCTGCGCCACAACGACCTGGACGACGTGGTCAATGAAGCAAGCCTGGCCGATGGCAGCGGCGAATATCCGCGCAAGGCCGAGCTGACCCTGCTGTGGGCCTGGGCCCAGCAATTGGAGCAGGGCCGCATGGTCAAGCGCGAAGCCTTCGGCCTGAAACCCGAGCAGAATAACCGTGTCGACTTCAACTTCTATGTGGAAGACGATGTCGTCACCATCAGCCGCCGCAAGCGCGGCGCGCCGCTGGACAAGATCGTGGCCGAACTGATGATCTTCGCCAACAGCACCTGGGGCAAGATGATGCACGACCATGGCGTGCCGGGCATCTATCGCAGCCAGGGCCAGGGCGTGGGCGGCTGGGCCGCCAAGATGCAGGTGCGCATGCTGACCCATGCCGCGCCGCACCAGGGCTTGGGCGTCGACCAGTACGCCTGGTCCACCTCGCCGCTGCGCCGCTACACCGACCTGGTCAACCAGTGGCAGATCCTGGCCTGCGCCGAGCATGGCGTGACCGCGCCGCTGGTGGCGCCGTTCAAGCACAAGGACGCCAACCTGTTCGCCATCGTCTCCGCCTTCGACGCCGCCTACGCCGCCTACGCCGATTTCCAGTCGAATATGGAACGCTACTGGTGCCTGCGCTGGTTGGGCCAGGAGGATGCCAAGGAAGTCGACGCCGTCGTGCTCAAGGACGAGGTGCTGCGCCTGGTCGAGATTCCGCTCGTCATCCGCCTGCCGGGCATGCCTTCGCTGGCGCGCGGCATCCAGGTCAAGCTCGACGTGCTGCGCTGGGACGAGGTGGACCTGGGCATCGAAACCCGCCTGGGCGAAGTGCCGGTCACGCAAACGGCCAGCGAGGACGTGGGCTTCGAGGAAGACGATCTGGTGGACGAGGCGAACGATCCGGCCCAGGTGGAAGAGACGGTGGCGGAAGCGGCCGACCCGGTCCAAGCCGAAGTTGCAGTCACCGCAGCGGCCGGCCAGGACGGCGCCGCCGAGCCTTCCGGCCAGTAGCGCCTGGCCGCGCGGCGGGTCTCGATTTTTCTTGAGGCCCGCCGGCTTTGTCGTAGAATGCAGCATTCTGTTTGCTCTGGCCCAGCCCCGCGTGAAGTATTTAAGAGACAATCTGTTCCTCTGCATCGCCATCGGTATTTCGCTGGCGGCCCACGCGGCCATGCTGACGGTGCACTTTGTCGCGCCGAAGGACTTCAAGATCGAACCCACCGATCCGGGCCTGGAAGTCATCCTCGTCAACGCCAAGCACGATAAGAAACCGCTCAAGGCCGAAGCCCTGGCCCAGGCCAATCTGGACGGCGGCGGCAATGCCGCAGCCGGACGCGCCAAGTCGCCCCTGCCCGATATGCGCAAGATGGAATCGGGCGACAGCATCAAGGCCACCAAGCGCCGCATCGCCGAGCTGGAAGAACTGCAGAAAAAACTCCTGACCCAGGTGAAGGACAGCCCTGTCGCCGCGCCGCCCGTCACGGAAAAGAACAAGCCCGAGCCGCTGCCCAGCGGCGCCGACCTGATCGACAGCAGCAAGGCGCTGGCGCGCATGGCGGCCGAAATCACCCAGACCATCGACGACCAGAACAAGCGTCCGCGCAAGACGCGCATCACGCCCAGCACCCAGGAAGTGGGCTATGCCCAGTATTACAAGGAATTCCAGCAGCGCGTGGAAACCATCGGTACGCTGAACTTCCCGCAAAAGAATGGTCGTAAGCTGTATGGGGAGCTGGTGGTGAACATCCCCATCTTTCAGGACGGCACCATCTATATGAAGGAAGGCGGCGCCCGCGTCGAGCAAAGCTCGGGCAACCCGGCGCTGGACGAAGCGGCGCTGGCCATCGTGCGCCGCGCCGCGCCCTTTGGCAAATTCCCGCCCAAAATGCTGTCCAAGGATAAGGATGATCTGTGGATCATCATCACCCGCTTCAAATTCACGCGCGAGGAAAAGCTGGAAGCGAATCTGGGCGGCGTCAATTGAATCCACTCTACCCATCGGAGCCTGATTTGGACCGCTACTGCGTCTTTGGCAATCCCATCGCCCACAGCAAATCGCCTGACATCCACGCCGCCTTCGCCGCCCAGACCGGCCAGCAACTGAGCTATGAAAAGTGCCTGGCCCCGCTGGACGGCTTTGCCGCCGCCGTGCAAGCCTTCATCGCCGCCGGTGGCAAGGGCGCCAATGTGACCGTACCCTTCAAGCTCGAAGCGCACGCCCTGGCCGACGCCCTCACCGTGCGCGCCCAGGCGGCCGGCGCGGTCAACACCCTGGTCTTCAGCGAGCAGGGCATCATCGGCGACAACACCGATGGCGCGGGCCTGGTCAACGACATCGCGCGCAACGCCGGCGTGGCCATCGCCGGCAAGCGCGTGCTGCTGCTGGGCGCGGGCGGCGCGGCGCGCGGCGTCGTGCTGCCGCTGCTGGAACACCGTCCGGCGGCGCTGGCCATCGCCAACCGCACCGTCGCCACGGCCGAAGGCCTGGTGCAGCAGTTCGCCGCGCTGGCGGGCGAGGGCGTGCTCTCGGCCTGCGGCTTTGCCGACGTCCAGGGCCAGTACGATATCGTCATCAACGCCACCTCGGCCAGCCTGAGCGCCGAACTGCCGCCGCTGCCGCCATCGGCCTTCGAGCCCGGCGCGCTGGCGCTGGACATGATGTACGGGAAGGAGCCCACCGTCTTCCTGCGCTTTGCCGCCAGCCATGGCGCCATCCCGCGCGACGGCCTGGGCATGCTGGTCGAACAGGCCGCCGAAGCGTTTGAAGTCTGGCGCGGCGCGCGTCCCGCCACCACGGATTTACTGCAACAACTGCGTACAAAACTATGACAAAAACGCGCAACAAAGCTGGCCGCTTCGCCTGGGTGAAGTGGGTCTTCATCCTTCCCGTGGTTTTGTTCCTGGCGGTGCAGGCTTACTTTCTCGTGCAGATCTGGTGGTGGGTCGACCACAATCCGAGCATGACCTCCTTCATGCGCGAGCAGCAGTCGGCCCTGCGCGAAAAGAATCCCGACGCGAATATCCAGCAGCAGTGGGTGCCGTACAACCGCATCTCGAAAAACCTGAAACGCGCCATCATCGCCTCGGAAGACGCCAACTTCTCCGAACATGAAGGCGTGGACTGGGACGCCCTGCAAAAAGCCTACGAGACCAACCAGAAGCGCAAGAAAGTGGCGCGCGGCGGTTCCACCATCACCCAGCAGCTGGCCAAGAATCTCTTCCTGTCCGGCTCGCGCAGCTATCTGCGCAAGGGCCAGGAGCTGATCATCACCTATATGCTGGAAGCGCTGATGGACAAGGAGCGCATCTTCGAGATCTACCTGAACGTGGTCGAATTCGGCAAAGGCATCTTCGGCGCCGAAGCGGCGGCCAAGCATTACTACGGCATCCCGGCCGCCAAGCTGGGCGCGGCCCAAGCCGCCAAACTGGCCGTGATGCTGCCCAACCCGCGCTATTACGACGGCCACCGCGATTCCAGCTATCTGGCGCGGCGCACCGGCACCATCCTCAAGCGCATGGGATCGGCCGAACTGCCTTAAAGCGCGGCGGAGTGCGCACTCAGCCCGCATAGACCGAAAATAGCCGAAGTTCGGGCCAGGGCAGCAAAAAATAGCACGCCGGGGTGGCCTCGCCCCGGGCTTTGCGAGTACACTTGCGCTGTTTCGTTTTCCGCGCGGCAGCGCCTGAACCCACCGTCGGCTGAGAGTGCCTATGATTAATGTTTTCGTTCTACAAAATGGCCGGCTCAATCAGGTGCCTATTGAGACGCGCGAAGACCTTGAGCAAGCGGCGCCGGTGTGGGTCGACCTGACCGATCCGACCGAAGACGAACGCGCCTGGGTCAAAGCCATTTACGGCGTGATCCTGCCGGGCGAAGACGAAGTCAAAGACATTGAAGCCTCGGCGCGCTACTACGAAGCCGAAAACGGCGACCTCCACCTGCGCACCGATTTCCTGCTGGAAGAAGACGACGGCCCCTCGCGCGTGGTCACCGTGGCCTTCATCCTGGCCAAGAAAATGCTGTTCTCCGTGCACACCGACGACCTGCCGGTGTTCCGCCTGGTGCGCATGCGCGCCCGTTCGCGTCCCGGTTCGATTGCCGACTACATGGACGTGCTGCTCGACCTGTACGCCACCGACGCTGAATACTCGGCCGACGCGCTGGAAGGCATCTACCAGAAGCTGGAAGAGGTCTCGGGCCGCGTGCTGCAGGAGGAATTCACCGACCAGGACGCGGCCGATGCCCTGAGCGCCATCGCCCACGAAGAAGACTTGAACGGCCGCATCCGCCGCAATATGATGGACACGCGGCGCGCCGTCAGCTTCCTGATGCGCGGCCGCCTGCTCAATTCCGAGCAGTTTGAAGAAGCGCGCCAGATCCTGCGCGACATCGAATCGCTGGACGGCCACACCTCCTTCCTGTTCGACAAGATCAACTTCCTGATGGACGCCACGGTCGGCTTCATCAACATCAACCAGAACAAGATCATCAAGATCTTCTCGGTGGCCAGTGTCGCCTTCCTGCCGCCGACCCTGATCGCCTCGATCTACGGCATGAACTTCAAAGGCTGGTTCCCCGAACTCGAATGGTCGATGGGCTACCCCTTCGCCCTCGGCCTGATGGTCTTCAGCGCCATCGCCCCCTTCCTCTACTTCCGCCACCGCGGCTGGCTCAAGTAAGCCCTAAAGCCGAGCTCGTGTCCACCTTGGGGTCAGACCCCAATCTGACACGGCCTGAGCTATGGAATGGCCCGTGTATCGTCGCGTTCTTATCCACCTTGGTGCATGGCAGCGAAACGGACACAAACTCTGCTACTGGCCTATGGACGAGTTCGTGTCCGATTGGGGTCTGACCCCAAGGTGGACACGGACTGGGCTGTGGTGGCGTTCAGGCGGCGAGGCGGGGGCGGAAGTCGAGGGAGAGGGCGCTGCAGTAGGGGATGGCTTGCCATTGCTGGTTTAGCGCCTGGGCTTGCTCGAATAGCGAGTTTTGCACGTCGATCGGGCTGAGGTCGAAGGGACGCTTGCCGCGCGCTTCGCAGGCGGCGGCTGTCAGGCTCAGGAAGCTGGGCAGGTCGAAAGCGCCGGCTTGCAGCTGGGCGTGCAGGCCGTCAACGATGGATTCGGCCTGGACCAGCTGTTCTTCGGCGCGCTGGTTGCCGGCCGTGTGGGCGGCGTCCTGGGCGGCGTCGGCCTCGGCGCCATGGGCGACCCGGCTCAGGAAGCCGTGGTGCAGGGGCAGGGCCGATTCCACCACATAATGCAGCAGGTCGCGCGGCAGGCTGCTTTGGCGCGGCATGCGGATTTCGGTGGCGCTGCCGTTGTTGCGGACCAGGCGCAGCACGTCGAATTGGTCGTGGCGGGAGCGTTTCTCAGCGATCAGGATCATGACAGGTGGGGCAACAATTCTGTAGGTGCAAGTATGCGCCGTACAACTGCCAGAAAAACTCACCAAAAATCACTTTTCATCTGCAATCCGCGCCTGCAAGGCTGACAGAAAATCTTGCGGCCGGTCCAGGCCGAGGCAAATGCACTGCACCGGCTGCATGCCGCCGAGGAAGCCGGGCAATTCGCTGCCGGGACGCAGCCGCAGCGCCACATTCAGCTCGCCCATCTGCTGCAAACGCCGCGTGCCGCGTTCGCGCGGCGCCGGCCCGTGCAGCGGCGCGGCCGATGCCAGCATGGCGTAGGGGATGCGCGCATCGGGGGCGAACAGGCCGCAGCGCAGCAGCAGGGCGTCGCGGCCCAGCGACACCGGGCGGCGCAAAGTGGCGCGGTATTCGGCCAGTAGATACAGCAGGCCGAAGGCGGTAAGGGCGCTGATCAGCCAGGCTACGGCGGGCGCGGCGAGAAAATGCAGTAGCGCATGGGCCAATGGGATTTCGAACATCATCAGGAAAATAATACCGAGCTGGTTGGAGGCATTACCGCCATTTTGCGCATAGCCGAAATGCTGCTCGCCTTCGTATTGAATCGTCTTATTCGTTCTGAGCAGCAGTCCGTAAAACCAGATTTTGGCGTCGAATAATATGATGCGGCTCACGGGGCTGTCGCCCAGGCGGCCAATGACTTCCCGCTCCAGCATATTATCGACATCACCCGATAGGCGCAGCAGTTTCCAGGTCTGATAAACCAGCCAGCCGACCAGGGTGAATTCGGCGATCACCATCAACCCGGCCAGATACGGTCGCACATTCTCCAGGTCATGCCAAAGGATTTTGCTTTCGTCGGGAATGGCGAAACTGTCGAAGCCAATGCCGCCGATGCACAGCGCAATGGTCTTGAATAGAAAGTCTTTGAGGCCGGGACGGAAAATCAGGTAATACAGCAGGGGCAGGAAAAATACGGTATCGAATAAGAGCGGCCATTCTTCGATCTGTCGCCCATATTCGTTCAGCAGCGTGGCGGTATTGAGCAGGGCGTAATGTCCGCTGAATACCAGCAGCACCAGGAAGCCAAACAGCAGTTGTTTGCGCAAGCTGAAAACCATATCTCCTCCGGCCGGTGGGATGGAACGCGGACTATTCTACGCGGCTGCGGCGGCGCTTGCATGAAGACGCCGCAGCCATGCCAGTTCCCTGCGCGATCAGGCTGAAATCTGGCATGAAAAGCAGATGAAAGGACGAAAAAAAGCCCGCGTGGCACGGGCTTCGGGGAGGGGGGCAGCTCAGCCCAGCTTGGCGAATACGCGGCGCGCGGCGGCGATGGTTTCGTCGATTACCGCGTCGTCGTGTTGCGCGGAAACGAAACCTGCTTCAAACGCGGCCGGCGCGAAATACACGCCCTCATCCAGCATCATATGGAAGAAGGTATTGAATTTGGCGCGGTCGCCGGCCATCATTTCCGCGTAATTATTCGGCGGGGTGGCGCTGAAATACAGGCCGAACATGCCGCCTTCGGAATCGGCGCAGAAAGTAATGCCGGCTTCTTTTGCCGCCGCGGTTAATCCGGTGGCCAGGCGTTTGGCGCTGGCGGCGAGTTTATCGTAGAAGCCCGGCTGTTGAATCAGTTTCAGCGTGGTCATGCCGGCGGCCACGGCCACCGGATTGCCGGACAGGGTGCCGGCCTGATATACCGCGCCCAATGGCGCCATTTTCGACATCAATTCGGCGCTGCCGCCGAACGCGGCCACCGGCAGGCCGCCGCCAATAACCTTGCCCAAGGCGGTCAAATCCGGCTTGATGTTATACAGCGCTTGCGCGCCGCCCAGGCCGACGCGGAAACCGCACATGACTTCGTCGAAAATCAGGACCGCGCCGTATTTGCTGCACAGATTGCGCAGCGCTTGCAGGAATGCCGGCGTAGCCTTGATCAGATTCATATTGCCGGCCACCGGTTCCACGATGACGCAGGCAATTTCTTCGCCCATATTGGCAAAGGCCTCTTCGATCTGGGCCACATTGTTATAGTCCAGCACCAGGGTGTGCTTGACGAAATCTTCCGGCACGCCGGCCGAGGTCGGATTGCCGAAGGTCAGCAGGCCGCTGCCCGCTTTCACCAGCAGGGAGTCGGCGTGGCCGTGGTAGCAGCCTTCGAACTTGACGATCTTGTCGCGGCCGGTGGCGCCGCGCGCCAGGCGCAGGGCGCTCATGGTCGCTTCGGTGCCCGACGAGACCAGACGCACCTGTTCGATGGACGGCACCAGGCGGCAGATTTCCTCGGCCATCTCGATTTCCGCCTCGGTCGGCGCGCCGAAGGAGAGGCCGCGCGTGGCCGCTTCCTGCACTGCCTTCACCACTTCGGGATGGGCGTGGCCGACGATGGCTGGTCCCCAGGAACCGATGTAATCGATATAACGTTTGCCGTCCGCGTCCCAGAAATACGGTCCTTCGGCGCGGGTGATGAAGCGCGGCGTGCCGCCCACGGAGCGGAAGGCGCGTACCGGGGAGTTGACGCCGCCCGGGGTGGTTTTCTGGGCGCGGGCAAACAGCGTATCGTTCTTGGAAGTAGTCATAGTCGTTTCAATGGGGGTTGTGCAGCTTGAAAAATCGGTTGGGCACCAATTTGCCCATGCCATGGCGCTGGGCGTGGGCCAGCGTGCCGAAGGTGTATTGCTGGGCCAGATCGACGGCTTGCGGCGTTTCCGCGCCCAAGGCCATGAAGGCGGCGATCGCGCCCGACAGCGTGCCGCCGGCGCCGAGGAAGGAGCCGGGCAGGTGCTGCCAGCGGTCGTGGCGCACCACGCCGCCGGCGCCGTACAGGGTGTTGGCGCGCAGCGAGGCGTCGCTCGGCCCCTTGCCGGCCGGGGTGCCCGTCACCAGCACGTATTCGCAACCCAGGTCGATCAGGTGCTGGGCGTCGTCGGCCGTGGTTTCGCCGTTGCCCAGGTCGCGCCAGGTCTCGGCCAGGCGGCCCAGCTCCACCTGCGACAGCATCAGCAGGGTCGCCTGCGGCACCAGCAGCTGGCGCAGCACGGTGAGCATTTCGTCCATATCCTCGCCTTCGGGCAGTTCCGGCAGGCGCGAGCCGAAGGGATCGAGGACCAGGGACGCGTCCGGATAGTCCGACACCACCTCGGCGATGGCCGAGATATGCTCCATATTATCCAGCGCGCCGATCTTGAAGGCCGCCACCTGCACGTCTTCCAGCACCACGCGGGCCTGGTCGGCCACCCAGTCCGGGTCCACGTGCTGCTGGTCTTCGACCCCGGCGCTGTCGCCGATGAGCAGGGCGGTGGTCACGCCGAAGCCCTGGCAGTGCAGGGCCGAGAAGGTGGCCAGATCGGCGTGGACGCCGATCGCGCCGATCGGATCGGCGGCGCCAAATGTCAGGATGAGGGGCGAAGTTTGGTTTTGCACGGCGGGTAGATTAAGATACCTAATTCGGCATTTTACTTGATTGAGGATGGCAGAACGTGAGTAGCGAGGATACGACCCAAGAATTCCAGACCTGGATGTGCCTGATCTGCGGCTGGATTTACGACGAGGCGGCCGGCCTGCCGGACGAAGGCATCGCCCCTGGAACGCGCTGGGCCGACGTGCCCATGAACTGGGCCTGCCCGGAATGCGGCGCCCGCAAGGACGATTTCGAGATGGTCGCGATCTGAAACGCCCGCCCAGGCGCGGCACCCTGTGCTATCGTGTGGATAACATCCCGGTGAAACGATTATGACGACTACGCCGCAAGCGACAGGTTTGAAAATCATGGTGATCGACGATAGCAGTACCATCCGCCGCTCCGCCGAGATTTTCCTGAGCCAGGCCGGCTACCAGGTGCTGCTGGCCGAAGACGGCTTCGACGCCCTGGCCAAGATCAGCGACCACCACCCGGACCTGATCTTTTGCGACATCCTGATGCCGCGCCTGGACGGCTACCAGACCTGCGCCCTGATCAAGAAAAGCACGCGCTTCCATACGACCCCGGTGCTGATGCTGTCCTCCAAGGACGGCCTGTTCGACCGCGCGCGCGGCGCCATGGTCGGCTCGGCGGCCTATCTGACCAAACCTTTTACCAAAGACAGCCTGCTGGCGGCGGTGCGCGAGCACACGGCCGGCGCGGCAGGCGCATAAGACCAGCGAGGCAAGCATGGCCATCCAAAAAATCCTGATCGTCGACGATTCGCCCACCGAACGTTATTACCTCACCGATATCCTGGTGAAGAACGGCTTTTCCGTCACCACCGCCGAAAACGGCGAGGAGGCGCTGGACAAGATCAAGGCCGACAAGCCGGAGCTGATCCTGATGGACGTGGTGATGCCGGGGGCGAACGGCTTTCAGGTCACGCGCACCATCGCCCGCGATCCGGCCCTGCAGGACGTGCCGGTGATCATCTGCTCCAGCAAGAACCAGGAAACCGACCGGATCTGGGGCATGCGCCAGGGCGCCAAGGACTATCTGATCAAGCCGGTGGCGGCGGCCGAACTGCTGGCGAAGATCGCGGCCCTCGGCTGACATGGCCAGCGCGCACGGGCACGCGGCGGCAGCACCGGACGGCGCCGAGCGCCGCAGCCGGCTGCGCCAATACCAGGTGCAGCTGCTGGAGCGCATGCAGGCGGCCCAGGGCGGCGCGGGCAATGCCGGCCGCGAGCTGGGCGTGCAGGCCGGCGCGCTGCGCGGCCTGCTGGACCTGACCCAGATCGGCGAGATCGTGCACTGCCAGGCGCTGACGCCGGTGCCGCTGGCGCAGGACTGGTATCTGGGCCTGGCCAATATCCGCGGCAACCTGGTTGGGGTGGTCGACCTGGCGCGCTACCTGGGCGAAGCGCCCTGCGCGCCGGAGGCGGACAGCCGCTTCATCACCTTCGCGCCGGCCCTGGGCTATAACTGCGCCCTGCTGGTGGCGCGCGTGCTGGGCCTGCGCCGGCTGGACGAAATGCGGCCAAGCGACGCGGCGGCGGCCGATGCCCAGCCCTGGTGCGCGCAGCGGTTCGAGGACAAGGAAAACCAGGTCTGGACCCGCCTGGATCTGGGCTTGCTGGTGCGCGAGGCGCGCTTCCAGCAGGCCGGTAGATAAGAAAACCGCCACAGGCGGCGCCATACCAAGTAACCGGGGGATGCTGTAATGGTATTCAAGATATTCCCGCGCTCCACGGCGGGCAGCGCCGAGCCAGCGCCCAATTCGGAATTCGCCGGTTATGGCGACGGCAACTCGCAGTTCGGCCATACCGCCCCGCTGCCGGAGGCGGGCGCGCCGGCGGCCGCCGACGACAGCGAAGCGCCGCTGCGCCTGCGCGACGCCATCCGCCGCCGCGGCCCGGCGCCGGTGGCCGATACCGGCCCGGATTTCAAGCTGCCCCTGATCGGCCATCTGGCGCCGCAGCGCCAGTTAAGCATCCTCTCCAGCGCCTTGGCCCTGAGCCTGGCCTTGAGCGTGGCCTTTGTCGCCCTGTACGCGCATGAGGGCACACTGAGCTCCACCCGCACCCAGATCGCGGGCGACGCCCTGATGCACTCGCAGCGCATCGGCAAGGCCGCGCCGAACGCGGTGGAAGGCAATGCCGAAGCCTTCCGCCAGCTGGAAGAGAGCCGGCGCGAACTGAATCACGCCTTCACCCTGATGAGCAGCGGGGGCAGTTACGGCGGCCGCAGCGTGGGCGCCGCGCCGGCCGCGCTGGCGGGGACGCTGGGCCAGGCGCGCCGCGGCTGGGCGGAGTCGGACAAGGCGGCGGAAACCATCCTGCGCCTGAAGCCGGAATTGAGCGGCGTTGATAAAACCCTGCATAGCCTGAACGCCATGTCGCCCGAGCTGCTGGCCCTGAGCGAGGAAATCAGCTCGCTCAAGCTGCAGCGTGGCGGCAATGCGCGCGAGCTGGCGGCGCTGGGCAGGCTGTCCATGCTGACCCAGCGCATGAGCCGTGGCGCCAGCGAATTCCTGACGGCCGGCGGCATCAGTTCGGAAACGGCTTTCCAGCTGGGGCGCGACACCACCGTCTTCCGCAATACGGTCGATGGTTTCCTGAACGGCAGCGACAGCTTGCAGCTGCAGGCCACGCGCGACGCCGAGTTGCGCGAGAAACTGGGCCTGCTGAAAGGGCGCTTCGAGGAATACCAGGCCATGGTCGGCTCGATCCTGAACCGCCTGGATAAATTCACCGCCGCCAAAAGCGCCGAACAGCTGATCTTCAGCCGCAACGAAAATCTGCGGCAAAGCCTGGCGACCTTGCAGAACGCCTTCCGCGCGGAGCAGGAATCGCTGAATTACAGCTTCTGGCTGATGGTGGCGGGCGGCATGCTCACGCTGCTTTCGGCCGCCGCCATCGGGCGCGTGCTGCTGCAGGACTCGCACGCGCGCACGCGCGGCGCCGACCGCCGCCGCAAGGAGGCCGAGGCCATGCGCCTGCAGGCGCAGCAGAAGGAAGAAGAAGCCAAGGCCATGAACGCGCAGAACCAGGCGGCCATCCTGCGCCTGATGAACGAGCTGCAGGAAGTGGCGGACGGCGACCTGACGGTGCAGGCCACGGTGTCCGAGGACATCACCGGCGCCATCGCCGACTCGGTCAACTACACGGTGGAAGAGCTGCGCGGCCTGGTGGGCCGGGTCACGGTGACGGCCGAACAGGTGACGTCGGCCTCCACCCACGCGCAAGGCATCTCCAGCGACCTGCTGCTGGCCTCGCAGCAGCAGTCGCGCGAGATCCAGGACGCCAGCTCCACCGTGGTGAAGATGGCCAACGAGATCACCGAGGTGTCGAAGTCCGCCTCCGAATCGGCCGACGTGGCGCGCCAGTCGGTGGCGGCGGCGCGCCAGGGCGCGACGGCGGTGCAGAACGCCATCAAGGGCATGCACGAGATCCGCGAGCAGATCCAGGAAACCTCCAAGCGCATCAAGCGCCTGGGCGAATCCTCGCAGGAGATCGGCGAAATCACCGAGCTGATTTCCGACATCACGGAACAGACCAATGTGCTGGCGCTGAACGCCGCCATCCAGGCCGCGTCGGCGGGCGAGGCGGGGCGCGGCTTCTCGGTGGTGGCCGAAGAGGTGCAGCGCCTGGCCGAGCGTTCGGCCGGCGCGGCCAAGCAGATTGGCGCCCTGGTGCGGACCATCCAGACCGACACCCACGACGCCGTGGCGGCGATGGAAAAATCGACCCAGGGCGTGGTCGAGGGCGCGCGCCTGTCCGACGCGGCCGGTGCGGCGCTGGAGGATATCTCCCAAGTGTCGAACCGCCTGGCGGAGCTGATCCAGGGCATTTCGCGCGCCACCGGCATGCAGGCGACATCGGCCAGCGGCGTGGCGCACAATATCCAGCACATCCTGCAAGTCACGGAGCAGGCCAAGGATGGCACGCAGCAGACCGCGCAATCGGTGCGCAAGCTGTCGGTGCTGGCGCAGGAACTGAAAAACTCGGTATCGCGTTTCCGTATTACTTCTTGAGGCAAGAATGAGCAGAACTGATCTTCCCTATAGCGCAACGCCGCAATTCGACACCGGCCCGCTGTCATGGGTCATGGTGGAAATCCGCGAGGCGCTGGGGCGGTCAAGGACGGCGCTGTTCGAAGCCGGGGGCAGGGAGGCGGAAGACCAGGCCACCGCCCTGCAGCACGCCAAATCGCATCTGCACCAGGCCCACGGCGCCTTGCAGATGGTCGATGTGGATGGCGTGGTGGTGCTCACCGAACTGGCCGAGCAGGTGCTGGACCGCTTCAAGGCCGGCACGCTTAAATGCAACACCGACCATGTGCGGACAGTGGCGGAGCTGTACCAGGCGCTAACCGAATTCCTGCAGGAGCTGCTGGAAGGCGAGCCGCTGCAGCCGGTGCGGCTATTCCCCTGGTACCGCGAGGTGCAGGCCATGCTGGGCGCGGAGCGCGTGCATCCGGCCGACCTGTTCTTCCCCGATCTCTCGCCGCGCGCCGCCCTGTCGGCCGCAGCGCCGGATGCCGGCGCTCCCGATTACACGGCCTTGCGCCAGCGCTTCGAACGCGCGCTGCTGCCTTATCTGAAAGCGCCCGACGCCGCCGCCCAGATGGCGCAGGCCGCCGCGCTGCAGGACGCCGTCGCCGCCGTCGCCGACGCCCAGCAGGAACCGCAGGCGCGCGCCTTCTGGCTGGCGCAGCAGGCTTTCGCCGGGATGGTGGCCGCCGGCCAGCTCGAAAGCGGCCTGTATGTGAAGCAGCTGTTTGGCCTGATCAATCTGCAGCTGCGCCGCCAGTCGCAAGGCAATATGGCCTTGCCCGACAGCCTGCTGCGCGACGCCCTGTTCTTTGTTGCCGCCGCCGATGCCGACAGCCTGCCGCCGCTGGCGCAGCAGTTGCACCATGCGTATGCGCTGGAGCGCATGGTGCCGCGCGATTACGAGGCGAGGCGCTACGGCCAGCTCGATCAGGAAGCGCTGGCGCGCGCGCGCGAAGGCATGCAGCAGGCGCAAGCCGCCTGGCGCCGGCTGGAGCAGGCCGGCGGCGACGCGGCCCTCAACGATGAATTCGGACAGGCCTTGGCAATCGTCGGCGCGGCCGGCAGCAAGCTTGGGCTGCCCGCGCTGGCGACCCTGATGCGCCAGTTGGCCGACGTCGCCAACAGCGCCGCCACGGTCGGGCGCAGCGAGGAGCTGGGCCTGGAAATGGCGACGGCCCTGCTGTTCGCCGAACATGGCCTGGAGCAGATCCGCCATCTGCCCGACGATTTTGCGGCCCACGCCGACACCATCGGCGCGCGCCTGCAGGCCCTGTTGTCCGGCCAGACTCCGCCCCAGCCCGCGCAATGGCAGGGCAGCCTGGCGCGCCGCATGCAGCAGGACGATACGGTGGCGGCCCTGTCGACGGAGATGAAGACCGGCCTGCGCCAGGTGGAAAAAGTGCTGGACGATTATTACGCCGACCCGGCGCGCCGCGCCGAGCTGGCGCCGCTGGATGGCGTGCTGCACCAGTTGCAGGGCGCTTTGAGCCTGCTCGACCAGGACGACGCCGTGCGCGCCGCCCAGCATGTGCGCGCCGAAGTGCAGAAGCTGGCCGCTGGGCAGGGCGATCCGGCGCAGGAAGCGAAGCTGCTGGACCAGGTCGCGCAGAATGTCGGCGCGCTCGGCTTCTTCGTCGATACGCTGGCGCAGAATCCGGCCGGCGCGCGCGAGCGCTTCAGCTTCGATGCCGGGCAAGGCAGCTTCCGCGCCGTCCCCTTCCGCAAGATGGCGGGAGCGGAATCGATCCCGGTGCTGGAGGACGAAGTCGCGCCGCCCGCCACGCCGGTGCCGCCGCAGCAGGCGCCCGCCATGGCGCCATCGGATGCGCAGAGCGAGGCGGGCGACGCCGCCATCGAAGCCGAGCTGCTTGACATCTTCATCGCCGAGGCCCAGGACGTGCTGGCCTTCGTCGACGCCACCCTGGCCAAGCCGCGCGCCGAGGCGGGCAGCCTGGATCATCTGACGATGCTGCGCCGCTCCTTCCACACATTGAAGGGCAGCGGCCGCATGGTGGGCCTGAACCATTTCGCCGATGCGGCGGGAGCGGTGGAGCGCACCATGAACCAGTGGCTGGCCGAGGAGCGCCCCGCCAGCGATGCGCTGTTCGCGCTGCTGGAACACGCCGCCGCCGAACTGGGCGCCTGGGTCGGCGAACTGGTTGCCGCTGGCGCTTCGCCGCGCAACGGCCTGGCCCTGATCGCCGCCGCCGGCCGCGTGCAGGCAGGCGGCGCCTTCGCGCTGGAGGCGGAAGCCGCCGCCGAGCCAGCGCCCGAACCGGTGTCTGAACCCAGCGCCGCAGAAGATGCCGCGCATGATGCTGACGCTGACGCCGGCGTTGATACCGCCGCCGGCGGGGGCGAAGTCGCGCCGCCGCAGGAGAGTGCCGCGCCGCGTCCCGCGGCGACGGTGAACGGCAATGTGATCGACTTCCCGGCGGCGACCACGCCAGCCGCCCAGCCGGGCGAGGACAATATCAAGTTCGTTGGCCGCCTCGCCATTCCTCTGCCGCTGTACAACATCTATCTGGCCGAAACCGATGAAATCGTGCGCCTGCTGGCGCGCGACTTCGGCGAATGGCGCCACGAGCCGCGCCGCCCTGTCAGCCCGGAAGCCCTGCAGGCCGCGCACACGCTGGCCGGCACCTCGGCCACGGTCGGCTTCAAGGCGCTGCGCGAACTGGCGTATGCGCTGGAATCGACCTTGCTGGCCCTGAGCGCGCCCGCGCCCCAGCTCGACCACGCCCAGCACGACCTGCTCGACTTCTCGGTGGAGCGCGTGCGCCAGATGCTGCAAAGCTTCGCCGCCGCCGACATGCCGCCCGAACAGCCGGAGCTGATCGCCGCCCTCGACAAGCTGCGGGCCGAACTGGCCAGCCCGGCCCGCACCGGCGCGGAACTCGACGCCCGGCTCGACTCCTTGTTGGCCGACAGCGAAGGCGCGGAACTGCCGCAGCCTGTTCCCGGCATGGCCGCCCATGCCATGCCGGCGGAGTCGCCGCTGGAAGAAACCCAGGTTCCAGCGCCCTCCGCCGAAGACGAGTTGGCGGCCCGCCTCGACGCGCTGTTTACCGACACTTACCACAGCCTGATCGCCAGCCCGCCGCCGGCCCCGCAGCGCGCAGCGCGCCCGGCCGCACCGGCCGCCAGCGCCGCCGCCAGCGACGATATCGACGACCTGTTCGCCTCCGCCTTCGACGACAGCTTCGCGCCCGTCGCACCGCTGGAGGCGTCCGAGCTGGCGCCTTTGAGCGAGCACGCCGCCGGCCCCGCGTCGCTGCCGCCCGAAGCGCCGGCCGCCGAACCGGCAGCGCTGCTGGAAGCGTCAAGCGCAACGCCCGTCGAAACGCCGACCGAAGCACCGACTGGTGCAGCGGCCGCCCCCCCGGCCGGCGCCGAAACCGGTGCCGCGGTCGACCTCGATTCCGAAGTCGAAGTGCTGGCGCTGCCCGGCGCGCCGGCCGAACTGGCAACGCCCGCTCCCGGCAGCTTCCAGGACGAAATCGATGCCGACCTGCTGCCGGTCTTCCTCGAAGAAGGTGCCGACCTGCTGCCGCAGATCGGCGAAGCGCTGCGCACCTGGCAGCACAATCCCGCCGATTTCAGCCACGCCCAGATGCTGCAGCGCGTGCTGCATACGGTGAAGGGCAGCGCGCGCATGGCCGGCGCCATGCGCCTCGGCCAGCACGCCCATGAAATCGAAACCCATATCGAAAACATGGTGCACGCGGGCAGCGCCACGCCGCATGCGTTCGAAGAGCTGCTGGCCCACTACGACCATGCCCTGCTGCTGTTCGAACAGTTGCAAGACCCGGCGGCCCTGCAAGGCGCCGTCGTCCAGCCCGGAGCGGCCGTGCCGGATGGCGCTGCGCCAGGCGCGCTGGAAAGCACCGACCCCGCCTCCGACGTCGCCGCCAAAACGCCGCTGGTGCGCGTGCGCGCCGACATTCTCGACCGGCTGGTGAACCAGGCCGGCGAAGTGTCGATCAGCCGTTCGCGCCTGGAAAACGAGGTAGGCTCCCTGCGCGCCTCCCTGAACGACTTCTCGGAAAACCTGAACCGCCTGCGCCGCCAACTGCGCGAAGTGGAAATGCAGGCCGAAACGCAGATCGCCTCGCGCATGTCGATTTCCGGCGAGCGCGAATTCGACCCCCTGGAGTTCGACCGCTTCACCCGCCTGCAGGAATTGACCCGCATGATGGCCGAAAGCGTGAACGACGTGGCGGCCTTCCATGAAAACCTGGGCCGCTCGGTGGAGGCGGCCAGCGGCGACCTGAATCAGCAGGCGCGCATGACGCGCGAATTGCAGCGCGACCTGATGCGGGTGCGCATGGTGCCGTTCGCCAGCATCTCGGAGCGCCTGTTCCGCGTGGCGCGCCAGAGCGCCAAGGAAGTCGACAAACGTGTCAATTTGGATATCCGCGGTAGCGCCGTGGACATCGACCGCAGCGTGCTGGAACGCATGGCGGCGCCTTTCGAGCATCTGCTGCGCAACGCCATCGTGCATGGCGTCGAAACGCGCGAGCGGCGCGGCGCGGCGGGCAAGGAGGAAATCGGCGAGCTGCTGATCCAGGTCAGCCAGCAGGGCAACGAGGTGGTGATCGAATTCAGCGACGACGGCGCCGGCCTCGATCTGCAGCGCATCCGCGCCAAGGCGCGCAGCGTCGGCCTGCTGGGCGAAACGGAGGAGGTGAGCGATGCCGAGGCGGCCAATCTGATCTTCGAACCGGGCTTCTCCACCGCCGACACCCTGACCGAGCTGGCCGGGCGCGGCGTCGGCATGGACATCGTGCGCGCCGAGGCGCAAGCCCTGGGCGGCCGCATCGACACCATGAGCGAAAGCGGCAAGGGCGCGCGCTTCACCATCCATCTGCCGCTGACGCTGGCCGTGACCCAGGTGGTGCTGCTGTCGGCCGGCGGCCGCATGTATGCCCTGCCGTCGGTGCAGGTCGAGCAGGTGCTGCAGATGAAGGACACGGCGCTGGGCGAGGCCCAGGCCAAGGGCGAACTGGTGCTGCATGGCCAGCACACCGCCTTGCACTACTTGCCGGAACTGCTCGGCGGCGCGGCCGTGCGCATGCCGGCGCAGCGCTCCGCGCCGGTGCTGATGCTGCGCAATGGCAGCGATAAACTGGCCCTGCATGTGGATGAAGTGCTGGGCAACCGCGAAGTGGTGATCAAGAATATCGGCCCGCAACTGGCGCGCATGCCCGGCATCGCCGGCGCCACCGTGCTTGGTTCGGGAGAGATCGTACTGATCCTCAATCCCCTGGCCCTGGTGCAGCACCTGGCCCAGCATCCCGAGCTGCGCGCCGAGTATGCCGAAGCGGCCGGCAGCGTGGCGGCAGGGCAGGGCGAACGGCCGGGATGCACCGTGATGGTGGTCGACGATTCGCTCACCGTGCGCAAGGTCACGCAACGCCTGCTGGAGCGCGAGGGTTACCAGGTGGTGCTGGCCAAGGATGGCGTGGACGCGCTGGAACAGATGCAGGAGCTGCGCCCCGACATGATGCTGGTCGATATCGAGATGCCGCGCATGGACGGTTTCGACCTCACGCGCAATGTGCGCGGCGACGCCCGCACGCGCGACATCCCCATCATCATGATCACCTCGCGCAGCGCCGACAAGCACCGCAACTACGCCATGGAACTGGGTGTGAATGCCTACTTCGGCAAGCCCTACCAGGAGGCGGTGCTGCTGAGCGCCATTGCCGGCCTGCTGCCGGCGGCTTGACCGGGTTTAGGCCGGCGCCTTCACCACCGCATAGCGTTCCAGCGTACGCTTGCGCGCCGCGTCGTGCTGCACGATGGGTTCCGGATAATCGCGTCCCAGTTCGATGCCGCGCTGCGCCAGCAGCATGCGCGGCACCAGCCAGGGCGCGTGGATTTCCTTGTCCGACAGCTTGGCCAGCTGCGGCAGGTAGCGGCGGATAAAGCGGCCTTCGGCATCGAACTTCTCCGACTGCGTGATCGGGTTGAAGATGCGGAAATAGGGCTGGGCATCGCAGCCCGAGGACGAAGCCCACTGCCAGCCGCCGTTATTCGCCGCCAGGTCGAAATCGTTCAGGTGCAGGGCGAAATAGGCTTCGCCGCGCCGCCAGTCGATGCCCAGATCCTTGATCAGGAAGCAGGCCGCCACCATGCGCAAGCGGTTGTGCATATAGCCGGTCTGGTTGATCTGGGCCATGGCCGCGTCGACCAGGGGATAGCCGGTGCGGCCCTCGCACCAGGCGGCGAAAGCGGCATCGGCCTCGGGGCCGGTCTCCCACTCGATGGCGTCATAGGCCGGCTTGAACGAGGCGTGCACCACATGCGGATGCTGGTACAGGATCATCATGTAGAACTCGCGCCAGATCAGTTCCGACAGCCAGACCGCGCCGCCTTCCCCGGCCTGGCCGCGCGCCGACAGCTCGGCCACGGTGCGCACCAGGTGGCGGATCGACACCGTGCCGAAGCGCAGGTGCAGGGACAGGTAGGACGGCCCTTTGAGCGCCGGATAATCGCGCGCGAAGCCATAGTCGGCCACGCGGGCCTGGAAGTTCGCGAACAGCGCCGCGCCGCCCGCCATGCCGGTGGGGATGGCCAATTCGCCCAGATTGCTCGGCTCAAATCCCAGTTCGGCCAAGGTGGGCAGGGTGCCCGCGCCGGGCGCCAGGCTGGCCGCATACGGTTCGACCTGCCATGGCGCCAGGCAGGAAGGATCGGCCTGCATTTTCTTGAGCCAGGCGTTCTTGTACGGCGTGAACACCGAAAACGGCGTGCCGGCTTGCGACAGCACCTCGTCCTTCTCGAAAATCACCTGGTCCTTGAAGCTGTGGAAGCCGCGGCCCTGCGCCGCCAGCGCGGCCGCCACGGCGGCGTCGCGTGCGATCGCCTGCGGCTCGTAATCGTGGTTGGCGAACACCGCCTCGGCGCCCAGTTCGGCCGCCAGCGCGGGAATCGCCGTGGCCGCGTCGGCATGGCGCACCAGCAGATGGCCGCCCAGCTGTTGTAAATCCGCACCCAGCGCCGCCACGCTGGCGTGGATGAAGTCGACGCGGCGGTCGCGCTGCGGCAAGCCGTCCAGGATCGCTTTGTCGAAGACAAAGACGCAAAATACGCGGCGGCTGCGGCGCAGCGCATGGTGCAGTGCAGCGTGGTCGAAGCTGCGCAAGTCGCGGCGGAACCAGACCAGGGTGGTGTCAAAAGCCATATTCAAGGAGTAAATCATATTGCAAGCCGGGTTTTTGCCATGGGCGCGGCCAGGAATGCGCTTGGCAGGGCGGCGGAAAATGGCCGGACCGGCAATTCATAGTAAACTGTCGGTGTATACGCGGCGGCCGCTTCGGCGCGGGCCGTGCGATATTACAGCAAAGCATAGAGAAGAACACACCGCAGCCTAGCAGAGAGAGCAAAGCGTATGAAGAAAAGCAAAGTCAGCACGACTCTACCTGTACCCGGCCTGTTACGCGAACCCCGCGACCCAGAGGAGCAAGCAATGTCCATGGCTGCCCCGGCGCTGAACCTGGCGAACCACTTCCTGATCGCCATGCCATCCATGCAGGATCCCGTCTTCGGCGGGACCGTGGTCTACGTCTGCGAGCACAATGAAAACGGCGTGCTCGGCGTAGTCATCAACAAACCCACCGATATGACCATGCAGGTGCTGTTCGACCGCATCGAGCTGGACGTGGCCTCCAGCCTGGACCGCCACGTGGCGGACGAACCCATCATGTTCGGCGGCCCGGTGCAGGACGACCGCGGCTTTGTGCTGCACACGCCCGGCGCGCGCTACTCCTCCTCGCTGACGGTGACCGAGGAAGTGGCTTTCACCACCTCGATCGACGTGCTGGAAGCGGTGGCGCGCGGCAGCGGCCCGCGCCGCGTGCTGGTATCGATCGGCTATTCGGGCTGGAGTCCCGGCCAGCTGGAGGACGAGATCAGCCGCAATGGCTGGCTCACCGTCGGCGCCGACGCCCGCATCCTGTTCGACCTGCCGGTCGAGGAACGCTATATGGCGGCCATGAAGCTGCTCGGCATCGATCCCCTGATGCTCACTTCCGAAGCGGGCCATGCATAGTCCGGAAACCGTGTTTGGCTTTGACTTCGGCATCAAGCGCATTGGTGTCGCGATGGGGAATACGATGATCGGCCAGGCTTCCCCGCTGGCCGTGGTCAGCTCGGTGGGCAACGACGCCCGCTTTGCCGAAATCAAGGCCCTGATCGACCAGTGGGGGCCGACGCGCATCGTGGTCGGCCTGCCTTTCCATCCCGACGGCGCGGAACATGAAATGACCGCGCGCTGCCGCCGCTTCGCCAACCAGCTGCATGGCCGCTTCAACCTGCCCGTGGTGCTGGTGGACGAACGCTATTCCTCGGCCATGATCCAGGCCAAGCGCGGCGAGATCATCGACGACCGCGCCGCCGCCATCATTCTGCAACAATACTTTGACGAATATGTCCCACAATAACCTCCCCCTGGCCGATGCCGCCGCGCTCGACGCGGAAGCGCTGTACGCCACCCTGCTCGCGCAGGTGAAAGCCGGTCTGGCCGAGGCCAGCGATCCGGCCATTCTCGGCATTCATTCCGGCGGCGCCTGGATCGCCGAGCGCCTGGCGCGCGATCTGGGCCTGAGCCAGCGCTGCGGCGCGATCGACGTCTCCTTCTACCGCGACGACTACGCGAAAAAAGGCTTGCCGGCCGAAGTGAAGCCGACCCAGATCGGCTTCAATGTCGATGGCGCCACCATCCTGCTGGTGGACGACGTGCTGTACACCGGCCGCACCACGCGCGCCGCCATCAACGAATTGTTCGACTACGGCCGTCCGGCGCGCATCATGCTGGCCTCCCTGGTCGACCGCGGCGAACGCCAGCTGCCGATCGCCGCCGATTTCGTCGCCGCCCACACCCGCGTGGGGCAGGGCAAGGCGCTGCGCCTGCAACAATCCGACGCCGGAACCTTCACCCTGACTATCGTGGAAGACCATGCTTAACCCGCAACTGAATAAACACGGCGAGCTGCAGCACCTGCTGACCACCGAAGGCCTGCCCAAGGCCATCATCAACCAGATTCTCGATACCGCCTCGTCCTTCGTCGGCGTGTCCGACCGCGATGTGAAGAAGGTGCCGCTGATGCGCGGCAAAAGCGTGTTCAACCTCTTCTTCGAGAACTCGACGCGTACCCGCACCACCTTCGAGATCGCGTCCAAGCGCCTGTCGGCCGACGTCATCAACCTGAATATCCAGGCTTCCTCGGCCAGCAAGGGCGAATCCCTGCTCGACACCATCGACAACCTGTCGGCCATGCACGCCGATATGTTCGTGGTGCGCCACGCGCAATCGGGCGCGCCCTACCTGATCGCCAAGCACCTGATCGACACCAAGCAGCCCCACGTGCACGTGGTGAACGCCGGCGACGGCCGCCACGCCCACCCGACCCAGGGCTTGCTGGACATGTACACCATCCGCCACTACAAGAAGGATTTCACCAATCTGACCGTGGCCATCGTGGGCGACATCCTGCACAGCCGCGTGGCCCGTTCCGACATCCACGCCCTGACCACCTTGGGCGTGCCCGAAATCCGCGCCATCGGCCCGCACACCCTGCTGCCGGGCGGCCTGGAACAGCTGGGCGTGCGCACCTTCACCAATATGGATGAAGGCCTCAAAGGCGTGGACGTGATCATCATGCTGCGCCTGCAGAACGAGCGCATGAGCGGCGCCCTGCTGCCCTCGGCCCAGGAATACTTCAAGAGCTACGGCCTGACGCCGGAGCGCCTGGCGCTGGCCAAGCCGGACGCCATCGTGATGCACCCGGGCCCGATGAACCGCGGCGTGGAAATCGATTCGGCGGTGGCGGACGGCCCGCAGGCAGTGATCCTGCCGCAGGTGACGTTCGGTATCGCGGTCCGCATGGCGGTGATGAGTATTTTGGCAGGAAACCAAGGATGAAACTTCATATCAAGAACGGCCGCCTGATCGACCCGGCCAACGGCATCGACGCAGTACAGGATCTGTTTATCGCCGACGGCAAAGTGGCCGCCGTGGGCGCCGCGCCGGCCGGCTTTGCCGCCGAGCGCGTGATCGACGCCAGCGGCCTGGTGGTCGCGCCCGGCCTGGTCGACCTCTCGGCCCGCCTGCGCGAGCCGGGCTACGAATACAAGGCCACGCTGGAATCGGAAATGCAGGCGGCCGTGCAGGGCGGCGTCACCAGCCTGGTGTGCCCGCCCGACACCGACCCCGTGCTCGACGAGCCGGGCCTGGTGGAAATGCTCAAGCACCGCGCGCGCGGCCTGAACCAGGCCAATGTGCACCCGCTGGGCGCCCTGACCGTCGGCCTCAAAGGCCGCGCGCTGACCGAGATGGCCGAGCTGACCGAAGCGGGCTGCATCGGCTTCTCGCAAGCCGAAGTGCCGGTGGAAGACACCACCGTGCTGCTGCGCGCCATGCAATACGCCAAGACCTTCGGCTACACCGTCTGGCTGCGTCCGCAGGACGCGCATATCGGCCGCGGCGGCATCGCCCATAGCGGCCCGCTGGCTTCGCGCCTGGGCCTGTCCGGCGTGCCGGTGATGGCCGAAACCATCGCCCTGCACACCATCTTCGAGCTGATGCGCGCCAGCGGCGCCCGCGTCCACCTGTGCCGCCTGTCCTCGGCCGCCGGCCTGGAACTGGTGCGCGCCGCCAAGGCTGAAGGCTTGCCGGTCAGCTGCGACGTTGGCGTGCACCACGTCCACCTGACCGACGCCGACATCAACTTCTTCGACTCGAACGCGCGCGTCACCCCGCCGTTCCGCAGCCAGCGCGACCGCGACGCCATCCGCGCCGGCCTGCTCGACGGCACGGTGGACGCCCTGTGCTCGGACCACACCCCGGTCGACGACGACGAAAAACTGCTGCCCTTCGGCGAAGCCTCGCCCGGCGCCACCGGCCTGGAGCTGCTGCTGTCCCTGACCCTGAAATGGGTCGAAGACTACGCCGCCGGCCAGCAGGACGGCCTGGCGCGCGCCCTGTCGCGCGTCACCTCGGAAGCGGCGCGCGTCGCCGGCTTGAGCGCCGGCCGCCTCGACGTGGGCGCCGTGGCCGACGTCTGTCTGTTCGATCCGGCCGCGCGCTGGACGGTGGAAGCGGGCGCCTTGGCCAGCCAAGGCAAGCATACCCCCTTCCTCGGCTACGAGCTGAGCGGCCAGGTGCAAGCGACCATCGTCGCCGGCCACCTCGCCTACGAGCGCCGTGCCGCCAACGCCGCTTGATCTCCCTCAAACAATGTCCGACCCTAGTGTCAGGCACCAGGGTCGGACATTCTTTGATCTATCGCAAACAATGTCCAACCTTGGTGCCTGACACCAGGGTGGGACATTCTTTGATTTATCGCAAACCGGGTTTGGTGTGATTTGAATCTGAGACTCATTTTTCGCGTGGCACGGGTGGTGCTGCATCTGCTGCAGGGGATGGTGACTTGCGCCATCGTGTTTCCGTGGATCGGCGGCGCGCGCCGCAACGACCATGTGCGCCGCTGGTCGCGCCAGCTGTTGCGGCTGTGTAATGTGGAAGTGGAGGTGGTCGCCGGCGGCGCCGAGCCGCTGCAGCAGGCCATGATCGTGGCTAACCATATTTCCTGGCTGGATATTTTCGTCATCAATGCGCTGTATCCTTGCCGCTTCGTGGCGAAGGCGGAAATCCGTTCCTGGCCGCTGGCGGGCTGGCTGGTGGAGAAGGCCGGCACGGTCTTCATCGCGCGCGGCAGCCGGCGCGACCTGCGCCATATCTTCAAGGGCCTGGTGCACAGCCTGCAGGCGGGCGAGCGCGTGGCTTTCTTCCCGGAGGGCACGACGGCGCCCCAGGGTTCCATCCTGCCTTTCCATGCCAATCTGTTCGAGGCGGCCATCGACGCTAAGGTGATGGTGCAGCCGTTCGCGCTATCCTATGCCGATGCGCGCGGCGAGCGTCATCCGACAGTCGATTTCGTCGGCGAGATGACCTTTGTGCAGAGTATTCTGGCGATCCTGGACGGACCGCCCGTGACGGCGCGCCTGCATTGCCTGCCGGCTAGCGATGCGACGGGCACCCACCGCCGCGAGCTGGCCCAGGCCAGCCATGACGCCATCGCCGCCGCGCTGGGCCTGGTGCCGCTGACGGCCGAGGCGGCCAGCCAGGCCAGCCACTGAGCCATCCGCTCCGTGCTCAGGCGCCGTGGCGGGCGCCCGTGTGCACGCAGATCTGCGGACATTCCTCCTGCAGCAGTTGGCGGTCGTCAAGGCAGACGGCCGACAGCTGGCCGCCCCAGACGCAGCCGCTGTCGAGCGCGATCAGGCGCGGCTTGAGCTGCAAGCCCAGCGCCGACCAGTGGCCGAACACCACAGTGACGTCGGCCGTGCGCCGTCCCGGCACTTCGAACCACGGCATCAGGCCGCTGGCCGGGTCGGCCTTGGCGCTTTCCTTGAGCTTGAAATCCATCACCCCGTCGGCGCTGCAGAAGCGCATGCGCGTCAGCGCGTTGACGATGCAGCGCAGGCGCTCCGGCCCGGCCAGGTCCTCGCTCCAGCGGTCCGGGCTGTTGCCATACATCTGGCGCAGGAAGCCGACCCAGTCCGGGCCGCGCAGCGCCGCTTCCACCTCGGCCGCGTGGGCCAGGGTCGCGGCCGCCGACCATTGCGGCAGCACGCCGCCGTGCACCAGCAAGTGATTTTTGTGCAGCAGGGCCATCGGACGCTGGCGCAGCCAGTGCAGCAGGGCGTCGCGGTCGGGCGCGCCAAGGATGGGCATGATGGTGTCGGCCGCCGACTCGGGGCGGATGCCGTTGGCCACGGCCAGCAGGTGCAGGTCATGGTTGCCGAGCACGGTGTCGATGCGGCCATCGCTGCCCTGGGACAGGGCCTGCACATAACGCAAGGTGGCGAGCGAATCCGGGCCGCGGTTGATCAGGTCGCCGCAGAAGAGGATGGCCGGCGGCGGCGCGCCGGCCGCGTGTTCCTGCGCCAGGATGCGCTCGACCAGGGCCACGGCCTGCTGGTGACAACCTTGCAGGTCGCCGATGACGAAAGTTTTCATGGAGGGGGAAAGCGTTGCGGCCAAGGTGATATTTCTTAAAGGTATTGGTTGGGCAGGGTTTTTTTAACCGTGGAAGGCTCAGTTTCACATAAAATCATGAGTATCATCAACCACACGCTGGCGCGGGATACTAAATGATTTTTGTGACGGGCGGTGCAGGGTTTATCGGCTCGAATTTCGTGCTGGATTGGCTGGCTCAATCGGATGAACCCGTGCTCAATTACGACAAGTTGACCTATGCGGGCAATCTGAACAATCTGGCCGCGCTCAAGGAGGATGCGCGCCACGTCTTCGTGCGCGGCGATATCGGCGACCAGGCCCAGGTGCTGGCGCTGCTGCAGCGGCACCAGCCGCGCGCCATCGTGCATTTTGCGGCGGAAAGCCATGTGGACCGTTCCATCCATGGCCCGGCCGAGTTCATCAACACCAATATCAACGGCACCTTCAGCTTGCTCGAAGCGGCGCGCACGTACTGGAACGGCCTGGACGAGACGGCCAAAGCCGCCTTCCGCTTCCTGCATGTCTCGACCGATGAGGTGTATGGCACGCTGGGGCCGGACGACGCGCCGTTCAGCGAAACCACGGCGTATGCGCCGAACAGCCCGTATTCGGCGTCGAAAGCCGCGTCCGACCACCTGGTGCGCTCCTACCACCACACCTATGGTTTCCCGACGCTGACCACCAATTGCTCGAACAACTACGGTCCCTACCATTTCCCCGAGAAGCTGATCCCGCTGATCATCGCCAACGCCCGGGCCGGCAAGCCCCTGCCCATCTATGGCGACGGCCAGCAGATCCGCGACTGGCTGTATGTGAGCGACCATTGCGCCGCCATCCGCCGCGTGCTGGCCGCCGGCCGTCTGGGCGAAACCTATAACGTTGGCGGCTGGAACGAGATGGCCAACCTGGACGTGGTGCATACCCTGTGCGATATGCTGGACCGGCTGCAGCCGAAGGCCGACGGCGCCAGCTACCGCAGCCAGATCACCTATGTCAAAGACCGCCCCGGCCACGACCGCCGCTACGCCATCGATGCGCGCAAGCTTGAGCGCGAGCTGGGTTGGAAACCGGCCGAAACCTTCGAAACCGGCATCGCCAAGACCGTGCAGTGGTATCTCGACCATCCGGACTGGGTGGCCGACGTGCAATCCGGCGCCTACGCCAAGTGGGTGGAAACCAATTACTTCAACCGGGAAGCCCAGCAATGACGACGCCAACCCTGCCCCACCGCAAGGGCATCATCCTGGCCGGCGGTTCCGGCACCCGCCTGTATCCGATCACCAAGGCGGTGTCCAAGCAGCTGCTGCCGATCTACGACAAGCCGATGATCTACCATCCGCTGACGGTGCTGATGCTGGCCGGCATGCGCGAGATCCTGATCATTTCCACGCCGCAGGACACGCCGCGCTTCCAGGAGCTGCTGGGCGACGGCAGCCAGTGGGGCTTGCAGCTCAGCTATGCGGTCCAGCCTTCGCCGGACGGCCTGGCGCAAGCGTTCATCATCGGCCGCGATTTCGTCGGCGATGCGCCTTCGGCGCTGATCCTCGGCGATAACATCTACTACGGCAACGATCTGGACGCCATGCTGCGCAGCGCGGCCGAGCGCACCGAGGGCGCCACCGTGTTCGCCTACCACGTCACCGATCCCGAGCGCTATGGCGTGGTGGAATTCGACGAGCAGCGCCAGGCGGTGAGCATCGAGGAAAAACCGCTGCAGCCGAAATCCAATTACGCCGTGACCGGCCTGTATTTCTATGACCGCCAGGTCGGCGCCATCGCTGCCGCCATCCAACCCTCGGCGCGCGGCGAGCTGGAAATCACCGACGTCAACCAGGCTTACCTGAGGTCCGGCGAACTCAAGGTGGAAGTGATGGGGCGCGGCATGGCCTGGCTCGACACCGGCACCCACGAGTCGCTGCTCGACGCCTCCCAGTTCATCGCTACCATCGAACGGCGCCAGGGTTTGAAAGTCGCGTGTCCGGAGGAGATCGCTTACCGCAAGGGTTATATCGATGCCGCCCAGCTGCGCAAGCTGGCCGAACCGCTGAAGAAAAATGGCTATGGCCAATATCTGCTGCAAATTCTTGAGGATAAGGTAATCCCGCGATGAAAGTGCTTCCGACCGCGATCGACGGCGTGCTGTTGATCGAACCCGCCGTGTTCGGCGATGAGCGCGGCTTTTTCTACGAAAGCTTCAATGCGCGCCGTTTCGCCGAGATGACCGGCGTTCAGGCGGAGTTCGTGCAGGATAACCATTCGCGCTCGGCCAAGGGGGTGTTGCGCGGCCTGCACTACCAGATCCAGCAGTCGCAGGGCAAGCTGGTGCGTGTCACGGCCGGCGCGGTGTTCGACGTGGCGGTCGATTTGCGCAAGAGTTCGCCGACCTTCGGCCGCTGGATGGGGATCGAGCTGTCGGCCGAGAACAAACGCCAGCTGTGGGTGCCGCCGGGTTTTGCCCATGGCTTCGTGGTCACCAGCGATTACGCGGAATTCCTGTATAAAACCACCGATTACTACGCGCCCGAACACGAACGCACCGTGATCTGGAACGATCCGGCCATCGGTATCGAATGGCCGCTGGACGGGGCGCCCCAGCTGTCCGGCAAGGACCGGCAGGGCTTGCTGCTGGCCGATGCGGACATGTTCGCATGAAGATCCTGCTGACGGGCCGCAATGGCCAGGTGGGGTATGAGCTGGAGCGCAGCTTGCAGGGGCTGGGCACGGTGGTGGCGCTGGAGCGCGGCCGCCTCGACCTGTCCGACCTCGACCAGCTGCGCGCCGTGCTGCGCGCCGAACAGCCGCAATTGATCGTCAATCCGGCCGCCTACACGGCCGTGGACAAGGCCGAGAGCGAGCCGCGACTGGCCTACCGCATCAACGCCGAAGCGCCGGCCCTGATGGCGGAAGAGGCTAAGCGCCTGGGCGCGGCCCTGGTGCATTACTCGACCGACTATGTCTTCGCCGGCACGGAGGCCGCGGCGCGCGCCGAGGGCGACGCCACCGGCCCCATCAATGTTTACGGCGCTAGCAAGCTGGCCGGCGAGCAAGCCATCGCGGCGGCCGGCATTCCCCACCTGATTTTCCGCACCAGCTGGGTGTATGGCATGCGTGGCAAGAATTTCCTGCTGACCATGTTGCGCCTGGCGCGCGAGCGCGAAGAATTGCGCATCGTCGATGACCAGCATGGCGCCCCGACCTGGAGCCGCACCATTGCCGACAGCACCGCCCTGGTGCTGGCCCAGGCCCGGGCCGGCGGCCCCGACTGGTGGCGCCAGCACGGCGGTCTGTATCATTTGAGCAGCCAGGGCCAGACCACCTGGTTCGGCTTCACCGAAGCCATTCTGGAGGAGGCCGGCATGGCCTGCCGCCTGCTGCCGATCACCACCGCCGACTACCCGCTGCCCGCGCCGCGGCCCCAGTATTCGGTGCTGTCCTCGGCCAAACTGACGCGGCAGCTGTGCCAGCTGCCGCACTGGCGCGCGGCCCTGCGCCTGTGCATGAGCGGCTAAGCGCGCCCCCCACGGTGTGTCGAAAGGTAAGCGCGGCCGGGTTCAGCCCGGCCGTTTGCTAGAATACCGGCGCCTTGGCCGTCCCCTGCGCCGTACCGGAAGACGGTACAATCGCGGGCTGGCAGCGGACAGGCAGGGGCCTGCGACGGGACAAGCTACTCTATATCGATCAAAAAAACATGTTTTCATTTCTGGTGAGCTTTGTCGCGTCGGCGCTGTTGACCCTGCTGGTCATCAAGGATGCGCGCCTGCACGGCCCGGCCCTGGATGCCAATTTCCACGGCGTGCAAAAAGTGCATGCGCATTCGGTCGCGCGCATCGGCGGCCTGCCCATCTTCCTGGCCGTGGCGCTCAGCGCCTGCATCTCGATCTGGCGCGTGCCGGCCATGACGAGCTGGATGATGTCCCTGCTGTGCTGTTCCATCATCGCCTTTACCGGCGGCATCATCGAGGATTACACCGGCCGCGTCAGCGCCCTGCGCCGCCTCTTGCTGACCATGGTCGCCGCCTTGCTCGGCTATTACCTGCTGGACGCCCGCATCGACCGCATCGACTGGGTATTTTCCGCCTGGCCCCTGCCGTATTTATGGCTGACATTACCGCTGACCATATTGGCAGTGGCTGGCATTGCGAATGCCGTCAATATTATCGATGGATTTAATGGCTTGGCCAGCGTGGTGACGATTTGCATGCTCTTATCACTGGCCTATGTTGCCTTGCAAGTCAATGATATGTTTGTGCTGGTGGCGGCCCTGATGGTGGCCGGCGCCACCGCCGGTTTTCTGATCTGGAATTATCCGGTCGGTCTGATCTTTCTCGGCGATGGCGGCGCCTATTTTATCGGTTTTATGCTGGGGGAATTGACCCTGTTGCTGGTAATGCGCAATCCACAAGTTTCCACATGGTATGCAGCATTGCTTTTAATCTATCCCGCATTTGAAACTTTATTTTCCGCTTACCGGCGCATGTTTATTCGCGGGAAATCGCCGACCATGCCGGACGGCATCCATCTGCATAGCCTGATCTTCCGCCGCGTGGTGCAGTGGGCCGTGGGGCGCAAGGACGCGCGCGCCCTGATGCGCCGCAATTCCCTGACCTCGCCTTATCTGTGGATGTTTTCGCTGATGGCGGTTATTCCGGCCACGGTATTCTGGCGCCATAGCTGGGTTCTGATGTGCTTCTGTTTTTTATTCGTCACCAGTTATGTCTGGCTTTATGTAAGAATTGTCCGATTTAAAGCGCCGCGCTGGATGATACGGCACAAGAAACATTCGTGATTTCAATATTTAGTGTATATTTCGCTCAGAAGCTTTAACCCATTTCTGATTAAGGAGTGACAATGGATCTGACGAATAAGAGTGCCAGTGAATTGCGTGATTTGCAGGAGCAAATCAAGCGTGAATTGAAGAAGCGTGAAACCCAGGATTTGCAGAAAGCGCGCGAGCAGATTCTCGCGATTGCGCAAAGCGTGGGCGTGCCATTGAAAGACTTGCTGGGCGCGCCCGGCAATCGCGGCAAAGGCGGCACCGTGGCGGCGCAATTCCGCAATCCGGCCGATCCAAGCCAGCAATGGACCGGCCGCGGCCGCCAGCCGAAATGGGTCAAGGAATGGCTCGAAGCCGGCAAAGCCATCGACGGCCTGCGCATCTGAGCCCCCTCCCGCCGGGTTCACCCCGGCACGCCTGGCGGCAGGGCTTGCCTGTCGCCGGTATCGCACTTACTATGTCGGTTGTCCGGCTTGCGGCTTAGCAGGCTATCCATTTTTCCCTATCCATTTCGTTGCCACCGGCCCGGCCGGCGCGACTTCACGCGATCTCAATCATGGTTTCCCTCTCCCATACCATTTTCAAAGCTTACGATATCCGCGGTATCATCGGTAAAACCCTGGATGCGGGCGTGGCCCGCCAGATCGGCCACGCCTTCGGCCTGGCCGCCGTCGCCAAAGGCGAGCGCAGCGTGGTCATCGGCCGCGACGGCCGCCTGTCCGGCCCCGAACTGGCCGCCGCCCTGGCCGCCGGCCTGCAGTCGGCCGGCGTCGATGTGATCGACCTGGGCGTGGTCGCCACCCCCATGGTGTATTTCGGCACCCATGTGCTGGAAAGCAAATCCGGCATCATGGTCACGGGCAGCCACAATCCGCCCGACTACAACGGCTTCAAGATGGTGCTGGCCGGCGAGGCCATCCACGGCGAAGCGATCCAGGCCCTGTACCGCAGCATCCAGCAGGATGGCGATAAACTGGCGGCCGCGCCGGGCGCCTACCGCACCCACGACATCCGCGCCGCTTATCTGGAGCGCATCATCGGCGACGTGAAGCTCGCGCGTCCGATCAAGATCGCCGTCGACTGCGGCAACGGCGTGGCCGGCGCCTTCGCCGGCGACCTGTTCCGCGGCATGGGTTGCGAAGTCATTGAACTGTTCTGCGAAGTGGACGGCAACTTCCCGAATCACCACCCCGATCCGGCCCACCCGGAAAACCTGCAAGACCTGATCCGCTGCCTGCAAGAGACCGACGCCGAACTGGGCATCGCCTTCGACGGCGACGGCGACCGCCTCGGCGTGGTCACCAAGGACGGCCAGATCATCTTCCCCGACCGCCAGATGATGCTGTTCGCCTCCGACGTGCTGAGCCGCCATCCGGGCCAGCAGATCCTGTTCGACGTGAAGTGCACGCGCCACCTGGCGCCATGGATCGCCAAGGCCGGCGGCAAGCCGCTGATGTACAAGACCGGCCACTCGCTGGTGAAAGCCAAGCTGCGCGAAACCGGCGCCCCGCTGGGCGGCGAAATGAGCGGCCATATCTTCTTCAAGGACCGCTGGTACGGTTTCGACGACGGCCTGTATTCGGGCGCGCGCCTGCTGGAAATCCTGACCCGCGAACAGGACCCGTCGGCCCTGCTCAATTCCCTGCCGCAGTCCGACAGCACGCCCGAGCTGCACCTGCACCTGAACGAAGGCGAAAACTTCGCGCTGATGGACAAGCTGCGCAGCGACGCCAAATTCCCCGGCCATGAGCAGATCATCACCATCGACGGCCTGCGTGTGGAATACGCCGACGGCTTCGGCCTGGCGCGCTCCTCCAACACCACGCCGGTGATCGTGATGCGCTTCGAGGCGGAGACGCCGGCTGCGCTGGCGCGCATCCAGGGCCAGTTCCGCGACGTCATCCTGGCCGCCAAGCCGGACGCCGAACTGCCATTCTAAGAAGCGCATGAATATCCTGCTGGTGCGCGTCTCCTCGCTGGGGGACGTGCTGCACAATATGCCCATCGTGGCCGATATCGCGCGCCATTTCCCGCGCGCGAATATCGACTGGGTGGTGGAAGAGGGCTATGTCAGCCTGGTGCGCCTGAATCCGCGCGTGCGCAACATCATCCCCTTCGCCCTGCGCCGCTGGCGCAAGAGCCTGGGCCAGAAGGCAACGCGCGCCGAGATCAAGGCCTTTTTCGCCGCCGTGCGCCAGCAGGAATACGATTACGTGTTCGACACCCAGGGCCTGCTCAAGACCGGCGTCATCATGGGCGCGGCCCGCGTCAAAAAAGGCGGACAGAAAGTCGGCCTGGCCAACGGCAGCGAAGGCTCGGGCTACGAAGGCATCTCGCGCATCTTCCACAGCAAGAGCATTCCGCTCGATGCGCGCACCCACGCCGTGGCGCGCGGCCGCCTGGTGGCGGGAGCGGCACTGGGCTATGCGGTGGACACGCCGGCCGACTTCGGCCTGCCCGATGTCTCGCCCGGCGATCCCCGCCCCGACTGGATGCCGGCCGGCCCTTACGCCGTCTACTTCCACGGCACCGCGCGCGACGCCAAGAAATGGGCGCCGCAAAATTGGATCGCCCTGGGCCAGGCACTGGCGCCCATGACCATCCTGCTGCCCTGGGGCTCGCCCAAGGAAAAGGCCGAAGCCGAAGCGCTGGCGGCCGCATTGCCGAACGCGCGCGTGCTGCCCAAGCTGTCGATGGCCGACGCCGTGCTGCTGGCGCGCCATGCGGCGCTGGCGGTGGGCGTGGACACCGGCCTGACCCATATCGCGGCCGCCTTCAGCCGTCCCGTGGTGGAAATCTATTGCGATTCGCCGCGCTGGAAGACCGAAGGCAACTGGTCGCCGAAAATCATCAATCTGGGCGATCGCGGCGCGCCGCCATCCGTGGCCGAGGTGCTGGCCGCCGCCCGTAGCCTGCTGGCCTGAACGATCATGCTGCGATTCTATTCCCTGATGTGGTGGCTGGCCCTGCCCCTGGTGCTGGCGCGCCTATGGCTGCGCGGACGGCAGGAACCGGGTTATCGCCGGCATTGGAGCGAGCGGCTTGGCCTGTACGGCCGCCGCGCCGCCAACGATGAACCGATGACCATCTGGGTGCACGCCGTCTCCGTGGGCGAGACGCGCGCCGCCGAACCGCTGGTCGAAGCCCTGCTCAAGCAATATCCGCGCAGCCGCATCGTGCTCACCCATATGACGCCGACCGGACGCGCCACCGGCAAAGCCCTGTTCAGCAAGCATGGCGCGCGCCTGGTGCAATCCTATCTGCCGTATGACATCGCGCTGCTGGTGCGGCGCTTCATCCGCCACTTCGAACCGCGCATCTGCATCCTGATGGAGACCGAGGTGTGGCCGAATCTGATCGCCCAGTGCGGCCGATCCGAAGTGCCCGTGGTGCTGGCCAACGCCCGCCTCAGCGAACGTTCGCTGCGCAAGGCGCGCCGCTTCGGCCAGATGATGCGCGATGCGGCGCAAGGCATCTCCCTGGTGGCCGCCCAGACCGAGGCCGACGCCGAGCGCGTGCGCGCCCTGGGCGCGGCCAATGTCGCCGTCACCGGCAGCATCAAATTCGACGTGGTGGTGCCGACCGTGGCCTTGGCCACCGGCGCCCAACTGCGCAGCCAGATCGGCGCCCGTCCCGTGCTGCTGTGCGCCAGCACGCGCGAAGGCGAAGAAGAGCTGATCCTCGACGCCTATCGGCAAGCGGCGCTGCCGGCCGGGACGCTGCTGCTGCTCGTCCCGCGCCACCCGCAGCGCTTTGACGCGGTCGAAGCCATGGCAGTGGCGCGCGGCCTGGCCGTGCAGCGCCGCAGCGCATTGAATCAGGCCGGCGCCAGCGTGGCCGGGGAGACGCGCGTGCTGCTGGGCGACTCCATGGGCGAAATGTTCGCCTACTACGCCGCCTGCGACTGCGCCTTCATCGGCGGCAGCCTGCTGCCCCTGGGCGGCCAGAACCTGATCGAAGCCGCCGCCCTGGGCAAGCCCGTCCTGATCGGCGAACACACCTTCAACTTCGCCCAAGTCACTGAAGACGCGCTTGCCGCCGGCGGCGCCGAACGCGTGGCGAATGCCGGCGCGCTCATGTCCGCCGCCGCCCGCCTGCTGGACGACGCCGACGGCCGCGCCGCCATGGGCCAGCGCGCCCAAGGCTTCGCCAACCAGCACCGCGGCGCCACGGCCCGCACCCTGGCCCTGCTCCCCCCCCTGGCCGACTAAGCCCCTCTCTTTGCGCCAAATCAAACAATGTCCACCCTGGTGTCAGGCACCAGAGTAGGACATTGCTTGCGCTCGATCAAACAATGCCCCACCCCAGTGCCTGACACCAGGGTGGGACATTGTTTGATTAAAGTCAAAGGGCGGCGGGGCAGCGGTATTTTGGTTCTTGCTCTATTATTGAATTTTTAATGGAGGGGACATGGCAATGCAAAAGATGCGGGCGGCTTTGCTGCTGGTGGGGCTGGCGGCGGCGTGGCCGGCGCTGGCCGATACGTGGCTGATTCGCGATGTGCGTGTATTCGATGGCGAACGCGTGCATGCGCGCCGTTCGGTGCTGCTGGAGGATGGCAAGATCCGCGATGCGGACTTCAAGGGCAAGCCGCCGGCCGCCGCCAAGGTGGTGGAGGGCAAGGGCCGCACCTTGCTGCCTGGCCTGATCGATTCCCATGTCCACGCTTACCGTCATCTCGATCTGCCGCTGCTGTTTGGCGTGACCACCCAGGTGGATATGTTTACCGCCGTGCCATTGATGCGCGAAGTGAGCGAGCGCATGGCAAAAGGCGAGAACCAGGGACAGGCCGACCTGTTCTCGGCAGGCACCCTGGCGACCGTGCCGGGCGGCCATGGCACGGAGTACGGCATGCCCATCCCCACCCTGACCAAGCCCGAGGAGGCGCAAGCCTGGGTCGATGCGCGCCTGGCGGAAGGCTCTTACTTTATCAAGATCGTGATGGAGCCGGGCAGCGCCGCGCACAAGATTCCGAGCCTGGACCTGCCCACCGTGAAGGCGCTGATCGAGGCGGCGCATCGGCGCGGCAAGCTGGCCGTGGTCCATATCGGCAATCTGGACGATGCGCGCGCCGCGCTGGAGGCGGGCGCCGATGGCCTGGTCCACCTGTTCGATGGCGCGGCCATCGCGGCGGCCGATCTGGAAGCCTTCGTCAGGCTGGCGCGCGAGCGCAAGGCTTTCATCGTGCCCACCTTCAGCGTGCTGGAAAGCATCGCCGGCCTGCGCGAGGACGATGTGCTGGCCGACGCCGGCCTGACCGCCTTGCTCAAAAAGGAGCAGCTGCTGGCGCTGCAAGGCAGTTATGGCAAGCAGCCCAAGCCGGAGGAGATGACGGCGACCAAGGCCGTGACGGCGGCGCTGTACAAGGCCGGCGTGCCGCTGCTGGCCGGCACCGACGCCGGCAATACCGGCACCCAGTATGGCGTCAGCCTGCATCACGAATTGCGCGCGCTGGTGCAGGCCGGCCTGACGCCGCAGGCGGCGCTGGCGGCGGCGACATCGGCGCCGGCCAAGGCTTTCCGCCTGCCGCAGCGTGGCCGCATCGCCAATGGCTATAAGGCCGACCTGCTGCTGGTGGAGGGCGACCCGACCCAGGATATCCAGGCCACGCGCCGCATCGTGGAGGTGTGGAAGGACGGGACGCCGGCTTCCGCCTTGCGCAAGGCGCAGCAGGAGAAGGTGGCGCTGGAGGCGAGCGGCAAGGTGGGCGGCGAGGTGGTGGCCCTGCCGGCCGACGGCCGTATCAGCCTGTTCGGCAAGGACAAGCTGGCCAGTCCCTTCGGCGCCGGCTGGGTGCCGTCGTCCGACGGCTTCCTGGGCGGGAAATCGAGCGTGCAGCTGCAGCGCCAGGAAGGCGACGCCGTGCGCGTCAACGCCAGCGTGGCGCCGGGCTTCGCCTATCCCTGGGCCGGGCTGGCCTTCATGACCGGCGTCCGCCCCGGGGAGGCGGCCAATCTGAGCGCGGCCAAGGTGTTGCGCTTCCGCGTGCGCGGCGACGGCAAGAACTATGGCGTGTCGCTGCTGGCCGAAGGCGTGCAGATTCCGGTCAACCGCAGCTTCACGGCGGCGGCCGAATGGCAGGAGGTGAGCATGAACCTGGCCGACTTCAAGGGCATCGATGCGCGCCTGCTGACCATGATCGCCTTCAATGCCGGTCCGGTGCCGGGCGATTACCAGTTCGAGATCGCCGACGTGCGGCTGCTGGACAAGTAAGAACGGTCCGCGCGCTCAGGAGAACAGCACAGGCAGTTCCTGGGCGCGTTTGCGCAGCAGTTCCTTGGCTTCCGCGTAGCGCGGATAGATGCTTTCCACCGCGGCCCAGAAGCGCGGGCTGTGGTTCATTTCCAGGATGTGGGCCAGTTCGTGCGCCACCACATAGTCGATCAGCGGCAGCGAGAAATGGACCAGCTTCCAGTTCAGGCGGATCACACGCTGCGCCGTGCAGGACCCCCAGCGCGTGCCGGCCGAGGTCAGCGAAAACGCGGAATGGCGCACGCCCAGGCGCGCCGCGTACAGGTCCAGGCGCTGTTCGAACAACTGTTCGGCCTCGCGCTTCATCCAGGCCTTGACCCGTTCTTTCAGCAGGTGCTCGGTCGCGCCCTGCACCAGCCCCATCGACAGCTCGCGCGTGACCGGATTGAAGTCGCTGCGGTTGCGCGCCGCCGTGTACAGGCGCAGCGTGATCTCGCTGCCCAGATACGGTAGCACGGCGCCGTCGATCCATTCGATGGGCGGCTTTTCCAGGCGCGCGGCGCGGCGCTGGCGGCGTTCGTCGAGCTTGGACAGTATCCAGTGTTGCTTGGCGCGGATGGCGTTGTCGATTTCGGCCAGGGTGCAGCGCTTGGGTGCCGTCACGCGCAGTCCGTCGTCGTCGATCATGAAGCCGATCGAGCGGCGCGTCGAGCGGCGCAGCACATATTCGAGGATGAATTCACCGACCAGCAGTTGGCGCCGCGCCTGCACATCGGGCGCGGGCGGCGCCGGATCGGGGCGGCGCAGCGGAACGGGAGGGCGCAGCAAATTCACGGTGGCGGGTGCGGGAACGGGGAAGGGGGCGCTGAAAGCGGGAGCGGGGATGGGTGCTGCAGTCTGGGGCGAAGCGGCGGCGGCCGAGATTCCGGCCGCGCCCGATGTGGCATTGCTGGCGGACGCCATATCCTGCGCAGCCACGCCGGAGGCAAACAGGTCGAACTGATCCCTGCTCGCGGCCCCCGTTGTCTGCTGCGCGCTGGCTTGCTTGTCTAGCCAGCGTTGTAGGCGTGGGGCGAAATGACGCGCATTTCTGATTCTATCCACTGTTCCACCTGTTCCATCAAACTGTCTGGCGTATGGCCCTCGGAAGCGATAGGCTTGCCGACTGAAACCGTGATCTTGCCGGGATACTTGATGAAGGAGTTTTTCGGCCAGCATTCGCCGGAGTTCAGCGCGATCGGCACGACCGGCGCGCCGGTCTCGATGGCCAGGCGCGTACCGCCGCTCTTGTACTTGCCTGCCTTGCCGACCGGGATGCGGGTCCCTTCGGGGAACATGATAATCCATTGGCCGTCTTTCAGGCGGCGTTTGCCATGGGCGACCACGGATTTAAATGCGTTCTTGCCCTGCTTGCGGTCGATCGGGATCATGCGCAGCAGCGCGATGCCCCAGCCGAAGAAGGGAATGTACAGGATCTCTTTCTTGAACACGAACACCAGGGGGCGAGGCAGGTTCGCCAGCAGGAAGATGGTCTCCCACGCCGACTGGTGCTTGGACAGGATGATGGCCGGGCTGTCCGGGAAATTCTCGTAGCCCTTGAACTCGTACTCGATGCCGCAGATGGTTTTGGCGCACCAGACGACGAACACGTTCCAGCGCGAGGTGACGTAGTAGCGCTTGTTGTAAGGCAGCGGGGCCACCAGCATGCAGACCGCGGACCAGATGACGGTGGCAATGCCCATCAGGACCATGAACAGCAGGGAACGCAGGAACAAGACAGCTTTACGCAATGCGGTACTCCATTCGAATTCAGTTGGCGGCTGGCTGGGCGGCGGGCGCTTTCAGCAAGTGCGTCACCATCGCGGCCAGGTCCGGGAAGACCATTGTACCGGGCGGCAGGCCGCCCGTGGCATGAGTTTTTTCGCCCTTGCCGGTCAAGACCAGATAGGGCGTGCAGCCGCTGATGAAGCCGGCCTGCAGATCGCGCAGCGAATCGCCCACGGTCGGCACGCCCTTCAGGCTAAGCTGGTAGCGCTTGGAGATTTCCGCGAACATGCCGGGCTTGGGCTTGCGGCAGTCGCAGTTGTCGGCCGAGGCGTGCGGGCAGAAGAAGATGGCGTCGATGTCGGCGCCCGCCTGCTGCGCCAGCGTGTGCATCTTCTGGTGGATGGCGTTGAGCACGGAGATGTCGAAGAACTCGCGCGCAATGCCCGACTGGTTGGAGGCGACCACCACGCGGTAGCCGGCCTGGTTCAGGCGGGCGATCGCTTCCAGCGAGCCGGGAATCGGTATCCATTCGGCGGGCGACTTGATGAAGTCCGGCGAATCGTGGTTGATCACGCCGTCCCGGTCCAGGATGATGAGCTTCGTCTGCCCCATGCTCTGTCCCATCTTAAGCCGCCAGCTTGGAAATATCGGCCACGCGGTTCATCATGCCGTGCAGCGAAGAGAGCAGGGCCAGACGGTTGTTGCGCAGGGCGACATCCTCGGCCATCACCATCACGTCGTTGAAGAAGGCGTCGACGTCGTCGCGCAGCTGGGCCAGGGTTTTCAGCGTGCCGGTGAAATCGCCGCGGCCGAAGGCGGCGTCGACTTCCGGCTGCACGCGCGCCACGGAGGCGGCCAGCTTTTTCTCGGCCTCGTCCTGCAGCAGGGCAGCGTTGACGCCGCCGGCGGCCACCTGGCTCAGGGCTTCCTCGTTCTTCTTCAAAATATTGGTGATGCGCTTGTTGGCGGCGGCCAGCGAGGCGCTTTCCGGCAGGGCGGCGAAGGCTTGCACCGCCTCCAGGCGCTGCACGATATCGTCCAGGCGGTCGGGATTCTGCGCCACCACGGCTTCGATCTCGTTCGGCGTGAAACCGCGCTCGCGCAGGATGCCGCGCAGGCGGTCCAGCATGAAGGCGGCCACTTCACCGCTCGGGTCCTTGAAGTTGGCAACGCCAGCGAACTGTTTCACCGCGTCGGCCAGCAGGCCGGAAATCGACAGCGGCAGGCGTTTTTCGATCAGCATGCGCAGCACGCCCAGGGCGTGGCGGCGCAGCGCGAACGGGTCCTTGTCGCCGGTCGGCTGCAGGCCGATGGCCCAGATGCCGACCAGGGTTTCCAGCTTGTCGGCCAGGGCCACGGCGGTGCCGGTGTTGGTGCTCGGCAGGCTGTCGCCGGCAAAGCGCGGCTGGTAGTGCTCGGAGGCGGCCAGCGCCACTTCCTCTTGCTCGCCGTCGTGGCGCGCGTAGTAGGTGCCCATGATGCCTTGCAGCTCGGGGAACTCGCCCACCATATCGGTCAGCAGGTCGGCCTTGGACAGGCGCGCGCCGCGTTCGGCCAGCGCCACGTCGGCGCCCAGCTTGGCGGCGATGGCGCCGGCCAGCGCGGTGACGCGGTCGCTGCGCTCGGCCTGGGTGCCCAGCTTGTTGTGGTAGACCACGTTCTTGAGCAGCGGCAGGCGCGATTCCAGGGTCTTCTTCTTGTCCTGCTCGAAGAAGAACTTGGCGTCCGACAGGCGCGGACGCACCACGCGCTCATTGCCGCCGATGATGGCTTGCGGGGTGGCGGTGGCGATGTTCGAGACGATCAGGAAGCGCGAACGCAGCTTGCCCGCGGCATCGGTCAGCGCGAAGTATTTCTGGTTGGTCTGCATGGTGAGGATCAGGCATTCCTGCGGCACGGCCAGGAACTCTTCCTCGAAATGGCATTCGTAGACCACTGGCCATTCCACCAGCGAACTGACTTCATCCAGCAGCGCTTCCGGCATCAGCACCTGGTCGGCGCCGGCTTTTTCCAGCAGCGCGCTGCGGATTTTTTCCTTGCGCTCCTCGAAGCCCGGCACGACTTTCGCCTGTTCCAACAGGGTGGCGGCGTAAGCGTCGGCGTCGGCCACGCTCACGCTGCGCTGGCCGGGGGCGGTCAGGAAGCGGTGGCCTTCGGTCACGTTGGACGCGGTCAGGCCCAACAGGGTCAGCGGCAGCACGCTCGCGCCATGCAGGGCGATCAGGCTGTGCACCGGGCGCACGAACTGCACGGTGGCGCCGTCCGGACGCTGGTAGCTCATCACCTTCGGGATCGGCAGCTTGGCTACGCTGTCTTCCAGCGCCGCCTGCAGGCCGCCTTGCAGCGCCGAGCCGGATGCGGTGTAGGTGTAGAAGAAGGATTCGGCCTTGCCGTCCTGGGCGCGTTCCAGGTCCGTCACTTGCAGGTCGGGGAAGCCCAGCGCGGCCAGTTTCTTGGCCAGCGGCGCGCTCGGCTTGCCTTCGGCGTCCAGCGCCACGCTCACCGGCAGCACTTTTTCGCGGATCGATTTGTCCGGCGAGGTGGCGCGCACCTTGGTGATGGCGACGGCCAGGCGGCGCGGCGTGGCATAGGTGGTGGCTACGCTGTCGGCTTCCAGGAAGTCGCGCGATTTCAGGCCGTTGACGATGCCGGCGGCAAAAGCGACGCCCAGTTTGGACAGGGCTTTCGGCGGCAGTTCTTCGGTCAGCAGTTCGATTAACAGTGTCTGATTCATGTTCGGTATTCTTTTACGCGGCGGTTGGAGCGGTTCCCAGCATCGGGAAGCCGAGGCGTTCGCGGGAATCGTAATAGGCTTGCGCCACCAGGCGCGACAGCGTGCGCACGCGGCCGATGTAGGCGGCGCGCTCGGTCACGGAAATGGCGCCGCGCGCGTCCAGCATATTGAAGCTGTGCGAGGCTTTCATGATCTGCTCGTAGGCGGGCAGGGTCAGTTGCAGCTCGATCAGGCGCTTGGCTTCGGATTCGTGGTTGGCGAATTGGGCGAACAGCAGCTCGGTGTTGGCGTGCTCGAAGTTGTAGGTCGATTGCTCCACCTCGTTCTGGTGGAAGACGTCGCCGTAGCTCAGCTTCTTCGTCACGCCGTTTTCTTCCCACTCGGTCCATACCAGGTCGTAGACGTTTTCCACGCCCTGCAGGTACATGGCCAGGCGTTCGATGCCATAGGTGATCTCGCCCAGCACCGGCTTGCAATCGAGGCCGCCCACTTGCTGGAAGTAAGTGAACTGGGTCACTTCCATGCCGTTCAGCCAGACTTCCCAGCCCAGGCCCCAGGCGCCCAGGGTCGGGCTTTCCCAGTCGTCTTCGACGAAGCGCACATCGTTCTGCTTCAGGTCCAGGCCCAGCGCCGCCAGCGAACCCAGATACAGGTCGAGGATGTTTTCCGGCGCCGGCTTCAGCACCACCTGGTACTGGTAATAGTGCTGCAGGCGGTTCGGGTTCTCGCCGTAGCGGCCATCCTTGGGACGGCGCGAAGGCTGGACATAGGCGGCACGCCATGGCTCGGGGCCGATCGCGCGCAGGAAGGTTCCGGTGTGGAAGGTGCCGGCGCCCACTTCCATATCGTAAGGCTGGAGCAGGGCGCAACCCTGCTTGTCCCAGTAGGATTGCAGGGTCAGGATGATTTGTTGAAATGTCAGCATCGTAGTGTGTCGGTGACGCGCGGGGCGCGCGTGAGCGTTATCGGTTCGCTAAAGCGAATCATTTTAGCGGGTTTTGCGGCGGGGCTGTAGAGATCAGCCCCTATTGGCCGCATTTTCAGGCGCTTTTCAGCCGGTTTTTGGCGCTTTGGCGCGACCATAGCCAGGCGCCGGCGACGGCCAGGGCGGCCAGTCCCAGGAACAGGCGGTTCTGCAGACGGATATACGGCGTGCTGCCGCGCATGCCCTGCACCGTGGCGCTGAGCACTCCGGCCTCGTAATAGGGCAGGGCGTGCGTGACTTGGCCGCGGCTGTCGATCACCACGGTGGCGCCGGTATTGGTGGCGCTGAGCATGGGGCGGCCCGTCTCCAGGCTGCGCATCTGCGAGATCTGCAAATGCTGGGGAATCGCCACCGACTGGCCGTACCAGCCCAGTTCCGACACGTTCAGCAGCAGCGTGGCCGGCTGCGGCGCGTCGTTCAGCTGCTGGGCGATTTCCTCGCCGAAGGCGTTCTCGTAGCAGATATTCGGCAGCACGCGCTGGTCCTTGACCGCGAAGGCCGGCTGCAGCAGCTGGCCGCCGGTCTGCTCGCTGAGCGGAATCTGCATCATGTCGGTGAACCAGCGGAAGCCCAGCGGAATGAATTCGCCGAAGGGCACCAGGTGGTGCTTGTTGTAGCGGTAGGGCGCGCCGCCCAGCGCGGGCGCCAGTCCCAGCACGCTGTTCGAGTAATTGGTCGGGCTGTCCATCACCGGAATGCCGAGCACCACGTGGCTGCCGCTCTTGCGCGCGAACTGGCCGAAGGCGTCCAGGTAGCCGGTCGGCAGCTGGTGCTGGAACAGCGGCACCGCCGTCTCCGGCGTGGCGATCAGGTCGGCCGGCGCCGCCGTCACCGTGCGGTAGTAGCTGCGCAGGGTCTGTTCCAGCTGGGCCGGATCGAATTTGCGTTCCAGCGCGATATTGCCCTGCACCAGGCGCACGCTGATCGGCTTGCCGGCGGCCTCGGTCCAGGCCAGCGATTGCAGCGCGAAGCCGGCCAGCCAGGTGGCAGCGGCCAGGCCGAGCGCGATCCAGCGGCTCTTGTGCATGGCCAGCAGCAGGGCGCCGGCCGTCAGCGCGGCCAGCCAGCTCAGGCCATACACGCCAAGCAGCGGCGCGTAGCCGGCCAGCGGCGACATATTGTGGGCATAGCCGGCCGTGGCCCAGGGGAAGCCGGTGAAGACCCAGCCGCGCAACCATTCGCCGATGGCCCAGGCCACCGGCAGCAGCAGCAGGTTGGCGGCCGGCAGCGGCATGGCCCAGCGCTTGCGCAGCCAGGCCGCGCCGCCCATGGCCAGCGCCGTGTAGCCGCCCATGAACAGGGCCAGCAGCACGATGGCGATGGCGGCGATGGGCGCCGACAGATTGTTAAAGCGGTTCAGGACGATGTACAGCCAGTGCACGCCGGCCAGGCACCAGCCGCAGCCGAAGGCCCAGCCGACCAGTGCGCTGGCCTTCACCGAGGCGGCGCGCAGCACCTGGTAGAACAGGATGGCGAGGCTGAGGATCTGCAGCGGCCACCAGCCCAGCGGCGCGAACGACAGCACGCCCGCCGCGCCGGCCACGGCGGCGATGAGCATGCGGCCTTGGGTGCTGCGCTGGGGGCGGTTCGGATCGACGGGGCGGGCGCGGCGCCAGCGCATCAGTCTTGCTCGTCCATGGCGGGCGGCAGTTTTTCCACGGTCAGCACGTGGATCTGGCGGGCGTCGGCGCGCAGCACTTCAAAGCGCAGATTCTCGATATCGAACACATCGCCCTTGTGCGGCATGCGCGCCAGGTGCTTGGACACCAGGCCGCCGATGGTGTCGACGTCCTCGTCCGAGAGGCCGGTATCGAGTTCCTCGTTGAACTGGCTGATCTCGGTCAGCGCCTTGACGCGCCAGCGCGGGCCGAGCTGGCCTTCCTTGATCGAGAGGATATTGTCCTCTTCCTCGTCGAAGTCGTATTCGTCCTCGATGTCGCCGACGATCTGTTCCAGCACGTCCTCGATGGTGATCAGGCCGGCCACGCCGCTGTATTCATCGACTACGATGGCCATATGATTGTGGTTGGCGCGGAAATCGCGCAGCAGCACATTCAGGCGCTTCGATTCCGGAATGAAGATGGCCGGACGCAGCATATCGCGCACGTCGAAGGATTCTTCGGCGTAGTAGCGCAGCAAGTCCTTGGCCAGCAGGATGCCGACCACCTTGTCGCGCTCGCCCTCGATGGCGGGGAAGCGCGAGTGGGCCGTTTCCAGCACCAGCGGCAGCCATTCCTCGATGGGCTTGGAGATATCGATCACGTCCATCTGCGAACGTGGGATCATGATGTCACGCGCCGACAAGTCCGATACCTGGAACACGCCTTCGATCATCGACAGGGCGTCGGCGTCGATCAGGTTGCGTTCGTGGGCGTCATGCAGGACTTCGAGCAGTTCCGAACGGTTCTCGGGCTCGGGGGAAATCAGGGCGGTGAGGCGCTCGAATAGCGAGCGATGGGGTTTAGCGTCATTCCTGACGCTACTAGAGTGCTCTTGCATAGCAGGCGTGAGCCAGTTGTTTCGAAGTGCTATAGGATACACCAAATGGCGCGCCCGGTCCGATTTTGCCAAAACGGCATGCCCCAGGCGATGCGAAATTTGCTATGCTGCGCTGCGGCGCCAGCGGGGCGCGTCCCTGTTGGAGTCAGCATGCAAGCGAGCGCAGTGACCTATGGATCGGATCAAAATGGCCTGGTGTGCGGCTATCTGTTCGGCCGCGGCGAGCAGCCCGAGCCGATCGAGGCCGATGCCGCGTCGGCCTGGCTGATGCAGCGCGCCGCCCATCCCGGCGAATTCCTCTGGCTGCACTTCAACCTGGCCAATACCGCCAGCGAAAAATGGCTGAAGGAGCGCCTGGTCCTGGCCGAGGAGTTTTACGACAGCCTGCACGAGGGTTCGCGCTCGACCCGCATCGAGCAGGCCGACAACACCCTGGTGGCCGTGGTCAATGATGTTTTGCGCGACTTTTCTTTTGAACCTTCCGATATTTCCAGCCTGTTCCTGAGCGTCGAGCGCCAGGTGGTGGTCAGCGCGCGGCGCAAGCCGCTGCAGGCGGTGGAGCGGCTGCGCCAAGCGGTGCGGCGCGGCGAAGCGATCCGCTCCTCGGTGGAGCTGCTGACCCATCTCTTGCGCGACCAGGCCGACGTGCTGACCCGCATCGTGCGCGATGCCACCAGCCGTGTCGACGGCATCGAGGACAGCCTCCTGTCCGGCAAACTGACCTACAAGCGCGCCGACCTGGGCGCGCTGCGCCGGGTGCTGGTGCGCCTGCAAAGGCTGCTGGCGCCGGAACCGGCGGCCCTGTTCCGCCTCCTGCAGCGGCCGCCGGCCTGGGTCTCCGAGCAGGACCGCCAGGAGCTGCGCGAATCGACCGAGGAATTTGCCGTGGGATTGAGCGATATGGCCTCGCTGCAGGAACGCATCAAATTGCTGCAGGAGGAGATCGCGGCCCTGGTCAACGAAGGCAATAACCGCAGCCTGTATGTGCTGACCATCGTCACCGTGCTGGCGCTGCCGATCAATATCATCGCCGGCCTGCTGGGCATGAATGTGGGCGGCATCCCGCTGGCGCAGGATGCCGAAGGCTTCTGGATCGTGGCCGCCATCGTCGGCGGCTTCACGGTGGTCGCGGGCGGGCTGGTCTACCGCAAGCAGCGCGACTAGCTGGCGTTGGCGGAAAACCGGGGACAGACCCCGCCAGGGATCTGTCCCCGGTTTTGCTCGAATTGAGTTAGGCCTCGATCAGGCCTCGGCGTAGGGATCGGCGATGCCCAGGCCGGCCAGGATTTCCGTTTCCAGGCCTTCCATCTCGGCCGCTTCCTCGTCGTCCTCGTGGTCGTAGCCCTGGGCGTGCAGCACGCCGTGCACGATCAGGTGGGCGGTGTGCTCCTCTACCGATTTTTTCTGTTCGGCCGCCTCGCGCTGCAGCACGTCGGTGCACAGGATGATGTCGGCGCGGGTCGGTTCGTCGTCGGCGATCTCCTCGCCGTCGTTATAGGCGAAGGTCAGCACATTGGTGGCGTAATCCTTGCCGCGGTATTCGCGGTTCAACTGCTGGCCTTCTTCGGCGTCGACGAAGCGGATCGCCAGTTCAGCCGGGGCGAACAGGGCGGCTTGCACCCAGCGCCGGATCTTGGGGCGGGTGATGCTCTCTTGCAGGCGCGGGTCGGCATATTGCACCGACAGGCTCAGTTTATTTTTTTCGGACATTGCGGACAGCTTTAACAGGTTTCAAAAGTGGCGCCACGCCCGCTTCCGCGTGCTGCGCCGTCTCGTAGGCGTCGACGATGCGCGCCACCAGCGGATGGCGCACCACGTCGGCGCTGGTGAAGTGGCTGAAGGCGATGCCGCGCACCTCGCGCAGCACCTGGGTGGCGTCCACCAGGCCGCTCTTCTGGTGCTTCTGCAGGTCGACCTGGGTGACGTCGCCGGTGATCACGGCCTTGCTGCCGAAGCCGATGCGGGTCAGGAACATCTTCATCTGTTCGACGGTGGTGTTCTGCGCCTCGTCCAGGATCACGAAAGCGTGGTTCAGGGTGCGTCCGCGCATATAGGCCAGCGGCGCGATCTCGATCACCTGCTTCTCGAACAGCTTTTGCGTGCGGTCGAAGCCGAGCAGGTCGTACAGCGCGTCGTACAGCGGACGCAGATACGGGTCCACCTTCTGCGCCAGGTCGCCCGGCAGGAAGCCCAGGCGCTCGCCCGCTTCCACCGCGGGGCGGGTCAGGATGATGCGCTTGACGGCGTCGCGCTCCAGCGCGTCGACGGCGCAGGCCACGGCCAGATAAGTCTTGCCGGTGCCGGCCGGGCCGATGCCGAAGCTGATGTCGTGCTCCAGGATATTGCGCAGGTAGCGGATCTGGTGCGGCGTGCGGCCGCGCAGATCGCTGCGCCGCGTTTTCAGCACCGGGCTGCTGATCTCGGGATCGTTGAAGGGCGGCTCTTCCTCGCCGCCTTCGTCGTCCGGCGCCAGGCCGGCGCGCTGTTCGACCAGGGCCAGCTGCACTTCCTCCACCGGCACGGTCTTGCCGGCGACGGCGTAGAACTGTTCCAGGATCTGCACAGCGCGTTCGGCGTTGCTGCCGCTGACGATGAATTTTTCGCCGCGGCGGAAGATGGTCACGTCCAGCGCCGCCGCGATCTGGCGCAGGTTTTCATCGAGCGGGCCGCACAGGTTCGCCAAGCGGGTATTGTCCAGCGGCTCGGGAATGAAGTAGTGCGGCTGCACGGGGGTTTTGGTTTTCAAAATCAGGCTGCATCCAGGCTGGGCGCGGCGGCAATCAGCTCGCCGCGCAGGGAATAAGAGAGGCTTTCGGTGATGCGCACATCGACCATCTGGCCGGCCAGGCGCGCGCCGTCGGCGCCGCCGTCGAACAGCACGGTGCGCGTATTGCCGGCGCGGCCCTGCAGTTCGCCGCCGCCGTTCTTCGACGGGCCTTCCACCAGCACCTGCTGTACGCTGCCCACCATGGCCAGGCTGTGGCGCTTGGTGTTCTCGTCGATCAGCGCCTGCAGGCGCTGCAAACGTGCCAGCTTGGCCTCGTGCGGCGTGTCGTCGGCCAGGTTGGCGGCCGGGGTGCCGGGGCGCTTGCTGAAGATGAAGCTGAAGCTGTTGTCGAAATCGACGTCGCGCACCAGCTTCATCATGGCGTCGAAATCTTCCTCGGTCTCGCCGGGGAAGCCGACGATGAAGTCGGAGGCCACGGTGATGTTGGGACGCACCGCGCGCACGCGGCGGATCACCGATTTGTATTCAAGCGCGGTGTAGCCGCGCTTCATCGCGCCCAGGATGCGGTCGGCGCCATGCTGGGCCGGCAGATAGAGGTGGTCGGCCAGTTGCGGGATTTTCGCGTAGCAGTCGATCAGGCGCTGCGTGAATTCCTTCGGATGGCTGGTGACGAAGCGGATGCGTTCGACGCCGGGAATGGCCGCCACGTATTCGATCAAGAGCGCGAAATCGGCCAGCTGGCCGTCTTCGGCCATGGCGCCGCGGTAGGCGTTCACGTTCTGGCCCAGCAGCATGACTTCCTTCACGCCCTGGGCGGCCAGGCCGGCGACCTCGGTCAGCACGTCGTCGAAGCGGCGCGAGACTTCCTCGCCGCGCGTGTAAGGCACCACGCAGTAGCTGCAATACTTGCTGCAGCCTTCCATGATGGAGACGTAGGCGAAAACGCCGTCCACGCGCGCCGGCGGCAGGTGGTCGAACTTCTCGATTTCCGGGAAGCTGATGTCGACCTGCGGCTTGCCGCTGTGGCGGCGCAGCTCCATCATCTTGGGCAGGCGGTGCAGGGTCTGCGGACCGAACACGATGTCCACCTGGGGCGCGCGCTTGACGATGGCGTCGCCTTCCTGCGAGGCGACGCAGCCGCCCACACCGATCAAGAGATCGGGCTTGGCCTGTTTGAGCTTGCGGAACTGGCCCAGGTCGGAGAAGACTTTTTCCTGCGCCTTTTCGCGCACGGAACAAGTGTTAAGGAGGATCACGTCGGCATCTTCCGGGCGGTCGGTGCGCACCAGCCCCTCGGACGCGCCGAGCACGTCGGCCATCTTGTCCGAGTCGTACTCGTTCATCTGGCAACCAAAGGTTTTGATAAAGACTTTTTTCTGCATAAGTGGAAGTTTACCGTAATTCGAAATGCCAGGGCTGGCGAAATGGCCTTGCATTCCGGGCAAGCGCGCCCTAAATTGAAGAAGCTTGATCTATCCGGCGGAGGTTGCCATGGCAGTGAGTGCGATAGCGGGCGTCAGTTCCGGCGCCTATGTACAGCAGGTCAATAATGCCGCCGCCGAGCGCCGCGTCGAGCAGGCGCGCCTGGCCGAGCAGGACCAGGCCCGGCGCGAAGCCGATGTGGCCCGCACCGAGCAGCAGAATGTGGCGCGGCGCCAGGCCCAGCAAACCTCCGATGCGGAGGCGGCCCAGCAGCGCGATTTCCTGACGCGCCAGCAATTGCAGTCCCAAAACAACCAGCCGCCGGCGCCCGCGCCGGGCAGCCGCGTCAACGAAGTGGTGTGAATCTTTCCCTATAGCTACAGCGCTTTCTTCCCTTCACCCCGGTCCGGCGAGCAAGCCGGACTGCCAGTTTGTAACAGTTTCTTTCCGGTTTCTTGCGTGCGCCGCAAACCGCCCCCATGTGTTGAAATAGCATTGTTGCCAAGTTTTCTAGCGCATTATTGAGCTAGAACAATGTCTGTGCGGCACTGCTTGGCTGGAGCCACCCGGTTTGGGCATAAGATTGCCGGTAGAGCAATTTCGCTTAAGCCCTGGCCCCTGCGCCAGTTTTTCCCGGCGTAACTCGTTCTGCAACTTCTTGACGGCAGTCGCGTCTTGCCAAGTTCGGAGCAGATTTATTTCAGTAACCACATAGAGACGAGGAACATCATGGCACACCACGCACTTGCATCCCAGGATAGTTACAACCCCAACCACTTGCTCGATATTTTGCTGGGCAAGATGCAGCTCAAGAATGACGCTGCGCTGTCGCGCCTGCTTGAAGTGGCGCCGCCGGTCATCAGCAAGATCCGCCACCACCGCTTGCCGGTGGGCGCCTCGCTGCTGATCCGCATGCATGAAGTGACCGGCATGAGCATCCGCGACCTGCGCGACCTGATGGGCGACCGCCGCACCAAGTACCGCCTGTCCGACGCCCAGGGCCGGCCGAAGCCGGAAGACAAGCTGGCTGCCCAGGCCAAGGCCAGCGAGGGCGGCGCCGGCGGCAACTATGCCCACTGAGCAAGCCGCTGCCGGTGGTGCTGCTGGCGCCGGTCAGGCCAGCAGCACCATCGAGATTTCTTCGTATTGCAGCTCGGTTTCGCGGAAGATGTGCATATAGCTGTCTTCATCGATGGCCAAGGCCTGCCAGGCCACGGCCGACACCGGCGGCACCAGATCGTCTTCGGCCTGCGCCAGATCGAGCGCATGCACGATGGCGTCGGCCACGTGGATGATGGCCGCCAAAAAGCCCGCGCCCGGCGCTTCCGGGTCGTGGTGGCCGCCGATGGCCAGCCGCATCGTATCGGAAAAATTCCAATGTTCGGCCAGCGCCAGGCCGGCCTCCACATGGTCGATGCCGAGCACGGCGCGTTCGGCCTCCAGCAGATGGCAATCGTGTTCGGCGCGCCAGGCCAGCACTTCCTCATAGCGCTGCGGGAAACTCGACACTAGCACCAGGCGGCCGATATCGTGCAGCAGGCCGGCGGTAAACGCGTAATCCTGGTTGAAGCGCATATGGCGCGCCAGCACCTTGGCGCAGGCGGCGCTGGCGATCGAATGGCGCCAGAAGGCCTTGTGGTCGAAACCGGCGCAGGCGCCCTCGGCGAAGCAGCCGGTGACGGCGGCCGCCGTGATCAGGTTGCGCGTGGTCTGGAAACCCAGATAGGTGATGGCCTGGTGGATGGTGGTGACCTTCACCTGCAGCCCGTACAGCGAGGAATTGGCCAGGCGCAGGGTCTTGGCCGTCAGCGCCTGGTCGTGCGAGACCTTCTTGGCCAGCACCGAGATATCGATGTCTTCCTGGTCGATGCTATTCAGCAGCTCCATCACCACGGCCGGCAGCGAAGGCAGGTCGTCGAGCTGGGTCACCACATCGTCGTAACTGAGCGGGTTCATGGCGCCTGCTCCATGCCGAGGCGGAAATCGGCGACGAAGCGGCGCAGCACGCCGCGCGCCCAGTCCTGCGGCGCGTCGGGATCGTGGCGGCGGAACAGGTGGTTCAGGCGCGCTTCATGGTGTTGGCGGCTGGCCGCTTCCTCGGCGGCGCTGGGACCGTCCAGGCGGATCGGCAGGCTGGCAATGCCGTGGCGCGGCATCAGGGCGATCATGGCTTCGGTCAGCACCGTGCCTTGCGGCAGCAGCACATAGCCTTGCACGTCCAGCAATTCGTCGGACAGGATCATCCCCGGCTGCACGTCCGCCAGCGCCAGGTGTTGGTAACTTGCCGTCATGGCTCCTCCGTGTTTCTACAGTGCGATCTTACCATTGCGGGGTTGCAATGTCTGTCCCGTCCGCGTGCGCGCCCGCGCTAAAATCTTGCCAAGAGGCAGGCCATACCGTACATTGGTGGGACAAGAGCGAATGCAAGCTTGCGCCGGCAACGGGAGGACAGCTTAGATGTACGGAATTCAAGGCCGCCTGACAGCCCTGTTTGTGGTCATCGTGACCGTGGTGTTGGGCATTTCCGGCACCTATGCCCAGATCAGCCTGGGCCAGGAGCTCGAAGTGAGCAATCAGCGCTTGCGCGAAGGCGTGCTGACCCGTCTGCAAACCAGCCTGCCCTCGGCGCTGTGGGACCTGGACAAGGCCAAGGTGGACAATATCGTGGCGGCCGAAATGCTGCCGCCCGAGCTGGTCGCCATCCGCGTCTACGATACCTCGGTCGGCCTGTTCTCGGGCAAGGTGCGCCGTCCCGACGGCACGGCCGTCAATGTCGAAAACGAGCGCGCCATCGGCGGCTCGCCCGTGGTGGCCGACCTGGCTTACCGCGACGCCGGCGCCGCCGGCAGCCTGAAACCGGTGATCGTCGGCCGCGTGGTCGTCAACTTCAGCCGCGAGCAGATCGACGCCACCCTGGCCGCCGAAATCCGGCGCAAGGTGATCGAGGTGCTGCTGCTCGACCTGATCCTGGTGGTGGCGCTGGCGCTCAGCCTGCGCATCGTGTTCGAGCCGCTCAAGCAGCTGCGCGACGGCCTGTCCGAACTGGCCACGCGCGGCAGCGACGAGGTGGAAGAGCTGCCGGAAAAGCGGCGCGACGAACTGGGCGACGTGATCCGCGGCTTCAACGCCATCCAGCGCAAGGTCAAGTCCATCATCCGCCGCACGCGCGAGGCCGAGGACGAAGCGCGCCGCGCGGCGCAGGAAACGGCGCACGCGCTGGACGATCTGCGCCGCACCCAGGAATCGCTGCTGCAGGCCGAGCGCCTGGCGTCGCTGGGCGGCCTGGTGGCCGGCGTGGCCCACGAAATCAATACCCCGGTCGGCATCGCGCTGACCAGCGCCTCGGTGCTGCGCGACGCCACCGAGCAGGTGCGCCAGTCGGTCGAAGCGGGCGCGGTGAAGAAATCCGACATCCTCAAATACATCGACACGGCCGGCGAAAGCACCACCCTGGTGATGAACAACTGCTACCGCGCCGCCCACCTGATCCACAGCTTCAAGCAGATCGCCGTCGACCAGGTCAGCGAGGCGCGGCGCCGCTTCGAGCTGCAGGAATACATCGGCGAGGTGGTGGCCAGCCTGCAGCCCAAGCTGAAGAAATCGCATATCGCCGTCAGCATCGAATGCCCGCAGGACATCGTGCTCGACAGCTACCCCGGCGCCCTGGCCCAGGTCATCACCAACCTCACGCTGAATTGCGTGGAGCACGCCTTCGACCCGCAGATGGAAGGCTTGATCCAGATCCGCGTGCGCCTCGACGGCGACATCATCGAGATGGCCGTGACCGACAATGGCAAGGGCATCGCGCCCGAGATGCTGGACCGCGTGTTCGACCCCTTCGTCACCACGCGCCGCGGCCAGGGCGGCACGGGGCTGGGCTTGAACATCGTCTTCAACCTGATTGCCAAGCAGTTCGGCGGCACCATCACCGTCAGCAGCACGCTGGGGCAGGGCGCCAGCTTCGTGCTGCGCATTCCGCGCATCACGCCGTCCCACGAGGACAGCGATGAACCGCACGCCGACGCGCCGCTGCATGCCTGAGAGGCAGGCGAGCGCCCGCCTTGGCGCCGCTGCCGCATACTGTCGCCAGAACAAGGAGGATCAAGATGAGCGAACGCCGCCAGATTGCCCTGCTGCGAGGCATCAATGTCGGGCGCGCCAAACGCGTCGCCATGGCCGATCTGCGCAAGCTGCTGGGCGAGTTGGGATTCAGCGATGTGCGCACCCTGCTCAATAGCGGCAATGTGGTCTTCAGCGCCAGCCAGGCGCCGCGCGACGTCGCCACGCGCATGGAGGAAGCCTTGGTGCTGAAGCTGGGCGTGGGCGCGCGCGTCACCGTGCTCGACGCCGAACAGCTCGACGCCATCGTCGAGGACAATAGTTTGCAGGCGCAGGCGGACGATCCCGCGCGCCTGCTGGTGGCCGTGCTGAACCAGCCGGCCGACCGCGCGCGCCTGGAGCCGCTGCTGCACCAGGACTGGCAGCCGGAAGCGTTCGCCCTGGGCCGCTGGGCCGCCTATATCTGGTGCGCCGACGGCGTGCTGGCCAGCCGCGCGGCGGCGGCCATGGGCAAGATCCTGGGCGACGCCGTCACCACGCGCAACTGGGGAACCATCAGCAAGCTGCACGCGCTGGCGCGCGAAGCTTAGCGCCGGCGCCCACATTCAATCAAAAACACGGAGGGAAGCATGGCAATTGCAAACGGTGAATTCGACGTGAAGATGGCGCCCGAAGCCCTGTCCCAGGTCAGCGAGGGCAGCGGCATCGGCCGCATGCATCTGGACAAGCGCTACCACGGCGTGCTGGATGCCAGCGGACGCGGCGAATTCCTCAGCTATATGGGCTCGGTGCCCGGTTCGGCCATTTATGTGGCGGTGGAAAGAGTGGAGGGCACGCTGCACGGCCGCAGCGGCAGCTTTACCCTGGTGCACCGCGGCGTCATGGGCGGGCCGCACGACGGCTTGCAGATCTTCGTCGCGCCCGACTCCGGCACGGGCGAGCTGAAGGGCATCAGCGGCAAACTCGATATCAAGATTGAAAACGGCAAGCATTTCTACTCCTTCGAATACAGTCTGTGACGATTGCCTGAAAGCTAACGGCGGGCTACAATGGCGCTTTGAAAAATTGCCATGTGGAAATATGAAAAAGAAGAACGACCATTTTCGCGGCCTGCTGATCCTGGGCAGCGTGCTGGTGGTTTTAGTGCTGGCCGGCTTTGCCCTGTCTGACGGCGGCGGGCGCAAGGTCGGCTGCATCGGCCGCGCCATCGCCAGCGGCATCTCCTTCTCCAACATCCACGCCGTCTGCGGCCTGTAAGCCTCCACAACGGCTGAGTCCGTGTCCACCCTGGTGCCAGGCACCAGGGTGGACACGGACTCGGCCGTTGGCGCCGGTTTTTGCGCTAGACTGGGGGCTTTCGACTCCCTTATTCACGCATGATGAAATCCTCCACCGTGGGCCTGCTGCTGGCGGGCCTTGTGCTGGCCGGTTGCGGCAGCTTCAAGAAAAAACCTGAACCGGTCGCCGCGTCCGCCAATCCGCAAGTCCTGCTGCTGGGGGAAGTGCATGACAATCCCCAGGGCCACAAGCTGCGCTACGAGGAATTGCGCAAACGCGTGGCGGCGGGCTGGCGCCCGGCCATCGCCATGGAGCAGTTCGACCGCGAACAGCAAGCCTTGCTGGACGAGGCGCAAAAGGGCTGCCTGGACGCCAACTGCGTGATCCGCGTGATGAAGGGGCCGCGCTGGGACTGGCAGCTCTACCACCCCATCATCGAGCTGGCGCTGAACAACAAGCTGCCGCTGATCGCCGCCAACCTCTCGCGCGGCGATGCCTCGAAAGTGGTGCGCGACGGCGTGGCGTCCTCGTTTGACGCGCCGACCGTGGCCGCCTACCGCCTCAACGAGGCGCTGCCGGCCGATATCGTCCAAGGCCAGGAGGCGGAAATCCGTACTGGCCACTGCAATATGCTGCCCGACAGCATGGTGCCCGGCATGGTCAACGCCCAGGTGGCGCGCGATATCTGGATGGCCAAGCTGGTGCGCGCGCAAAGCCCGCGCGATGTGGTGCTGATCGCCGGCAATGGCCATGTGCGGCGCGATATCGGCGTGCCGCGCTGGCTGGACGCCGTCCAGCCCAAGCTGACCTGGACCAGCATCGCTTACGCCGAAGGCAAGGCCGGCGCCGGCCAGTTCGACCAGCTGCGCCAGGTCGAGGCCGTGCAGCGGCCCGATCCCTGCGCCAAATTCAAAGGCAAGTAAGCGCGCCTGCAGGCCTGGCGCCGGCGTGCTAAGGTGGCGCCAGGAGGACAGACTTATGGAACAGCTGTATCACGCCGCCGCGCCCGCCCGCGCCGAGGTCGACGCGCTGCGCGGCCCGGCCCTGCTGGAGTTCGGCGCCAACTGGTGCGGCTACTGCCGCGCCGCCCAGCCGCTGCTGGCCGAAGCCTATGCCGGCCATGCCGCCGTGCCGCACATCAAGGTGGAAGATGGCCCCGGCCGCGCGCTGGGCCGTTCCTTCCGTGTCAAGCTGTGGCCGACCCTGGTCTTCCTGCGCGACGGCCAGGAAGTGGCGCGCCTGGTGCGCCCTGGCAGCGCCGAAGAAATCCGCCAAGCCTTCGCCCGGCTCGCCGCCACGGCCTAGCATCCCGCTAGCCGCGGGCCCTGGACGGGCCGCCGCCGCCGCGTCCTCCCGCCGCGTGGCCGGCGTTTCGGTGTATCCTTCCGCGGTATTCATAAGCCAACCGCGCCATCCGGCGCCGAATAATAAAGGAGAGGAAGCGATGCAGATTGCCGGCGAGATGATCATCGGACACCAGGCAGTAATGGGCAGGGAAGGGTTTATCAAGGCGGTCGATCCGGCGCGCAATGCCGAGATCGAACCGGGCTTCGGCCTGGCCAGCCGCGCCGAGCTGGAACGCGCTTGCGCGCTGGCCGCCGGCGCTTTCGACGCCTACCGCGAAACCGGCCTCGAAGAGCGCGCCCGCTTCCTGGAAGCGATCGCCCAAAACATCCTCGACCTCGGCCCGGCCCTGATCGAACGCGCCATGGCCGAATCGGGCTTGCCGCAAGCGCGCCTGGAAGGCGAGCGCGGCCGCACTGTCAATCAGCTGCGCCTGTTCGCCAAGGTGGTGCGCGACGGCCACTGGATCGGCGCCACGCTCGACGCGGCCCTGCCGCAACGCGTGCCGCCACGCGCCGACCTGCGCCTGCGCAAGATCGCCGTTGGCCCGGTCGCCGTCTTCGGCGCCAGCAACTTCCCGCTCGCTTTCTCGGTCGCGGGCGGCGACACCGCCTCCGCGCTGGCCGCCGGCTGCCCGGTGGTGGTCAAGGCTCACCCGGCCCACCTCGGCACTTCCGAACTGGTGGCCAAGGCCGTGCAAAAAGCCGCCATCGGCTGCGCCATGCCGGAAGGCGTGTTCTCCATGCTGATCGGCGCCGGCGTGCAGATCGGCCAGGATCTGGTCAGCCACCCCGCCATCAAGTCCGTCGGCTTCACCGGCTCGCGCCACGGCGGCCTGGCCCTGATGCGCATCGCCGCCCAGCGCAAGGAACCGATTCCCGTGTACGCGGAAATGGCCAGCATCAACCCGGTGTTCCTGCTGCCCGGCGCCCTGGCCGACGACGCCGCCAAGCTGGCGCAAGCCTATGTCGACTCGCTGACCCTGGGTTCCGGCCAGTTCTGCACCAATCCCGGCTTGCTGCTGGGCATCGACAGCCCCGAGCTGGCGCAATTCGCCGCCGCCGTGGCCGCGGCCCTGCCGGCCAAGGTCGGCAGCACAATGCTGACGCCGGGCATCCACCAGTCCTATACCGCTGGCGTGGAGCGCCTGGCCGGCCAGAACGGCGTGCAACTGCTGGCCCAAGGCCAGCCCGGCCCCGGCGCCTGCGCCGCCCAAGCCGCCGTCTACCAATGCGACGCCGACACCTTCCTGCGCACCGCCGCGCTGGAAGACGAAAACTTCGGCCCCAGCTCCCTGCTGGTACGCTGCCGCGACGCGGACGACTTGCTGCGCATCGCCGAGCATGTGGAAGGCCAGCTCAGCGCCACCCTGCACGCGCGCGCCGGCGACCGCGACTTGGCCGCGCGCCTGTTGCCGGTGCTCGAACGCAAGGCAGGCCGCATCCTGTTCAACGGCTTCCCGACCGGTGTCGAAGTGGCGCACGCCATGGTCCACGGTGGCCCCTTCCCCTCGACGTCCGACCCGCGCAGCACCTCGGTCGGCGCCAGCGCCATCGACCGCTTCCTGCGTCCCGTCTGCTACCAGGACGTTCCCGCCGAGCTGCTGCCGCCCGCCCTGTCCAGCGCCAACCCCCTCGGCCTGACCCGCCTCATCGACGGCACCCTGCATCCCGCCTAAGCCCCGTTTGATCTAAATCAGCAAATGTCCCACCCTGGTGTCAGGCACCAGAGGTGGACATTCTTTGATCTATATCAGCAAATGTCCGACCGTGGTGCCTGACACCAGGGTGGGACATTGTTTGATTTGGCGCAAAGGGGAGGGATAAAAAAATACCCGGACCACAAGGGTCCGGGTGAAGGCACTACAAGAGAGAAGGTAGAGCGCTGGGCGGCTTACAGTTTGCCGCGCAGGCCCAGGTAGAAGGTGCGGCCGTTCGAGTAGAAGGCGCGCGGCTGTTCCTTGGTCTCGGCGAACATCTTGATGGTGGCGTTGTTCAGGTTCAGCGCATCGAAGGTCACGGTCAGCTGCTCGTTGATCTTGTAGTTCAGCGAAGCGGCCAGGTTGCCCATGCCTTTCACGTGCTGGCTGGCGCCACGGTCCACGCCGGCCTTGTAGGTCGAGCGGTAGTTGTAGGCCAGACGCGCGCTGAAGCGCTCGTCTTCATAGTAGCCCGTCAGGTTGTACGTGTTTTTCGACGAGTTGATCAGCTCGCCACCATCGGCCAGCTTGCCATCGGCATAGGTGTAGTTGATCAGGGTGCCGAAGTTGCCGAACAGCGGTTGCTGGTAGCTCAGCTCGATACCCTTGTTCTTGCCCGAGGTATTGAACGGTGAGGTGATCTGGTACACCGTCTGCTTGTTCTGCTTGGTGTTGTAGTAGGTGCCGCTGCTGGTGCCTTGCGACACGATCGACTTCAAGTCCATGTAGAACAGGCCGGCCGTGATCGAGGATTTCGGCGCGAAGTACCATTCGGCGCTGACTTCAAAGTTGTTGGAACGGATCGGGTCCAGCTTGGCATTGCCGCCCTGGCCGCTCAGCGCGTCGTCGTTCAGCGAGACCGAACCGCCCAGCGCGCTGTAGTCGGGACGCGCCATGGTGCGGGCGATGGCGGCACGCACCACCAGATCCTGGCTCACGTCATACTTGATGTTGGCGCTTGGCAGGTAGTCGTTGTAGGTGCGCTCGAACTGGGTCTGGCTGTAAGGACCCCAATCGGAACCGGTGATCGGCGTCACGCCGCCGGCCGAGTTGACCAGGGTGCTTTGCTTGGTGTGGATGGCGCGCACACCGAAGTTGCCGCTCCAGTTGTCGCCGGCCAGATTGGCCATGGCGTAGACGGCCGAGGTTTTTTCCTGCAGCTTGAACTCGTCGGTCCAGTTGTGGCGGCGGACCGGGTCCATCAGGCGGTTGCCTGGCGTGGCGCCCCAGGCGCCCAGGGCGGCGCCGTCATACTTGAAGTAGTTCGAGCTCAGGTTGCCGCCAATCGAATGGGCAAAGTCGCTCGGGTACATCTGGCCGCTCCAGGTTGGACCAGGATTGCTAAAGCCCAGCGCGCCCGGACGCACTTCCAGCGGGTGTTCCGCGCTACGGGTGTGGTCGGTGCCGCGCACGCCGAATTTCACGGAATCCCAGATGCCTTGGCTCAGACGCAGCTCGCCGTCGAGCTGGAAGTATTTTTCCTTGTCCACCGATTGCGATTCGCCGCCGCCGGCCCAGGCGGTGCTGCCCGGCTTGTTGGTGACGCCGCCCGGGTAGGACACGGATGCCGGGCTCAAACCGTTCAGCGCATAGGTCATGCCGCCGTCGACATTGTTTTGGTAGTAGACGTCGTCGCGGTCGTAACCCACACCATTGGTGCGGCCGGCCTTGCCGCTGACGGTGAAGTCCTTGGTGGCGCGGTAGCGGAAGTTGAAGTCGGCGTACCAGGATTTGCCGCCGGCGTTAGGACGGTAGATATTGTCGACTTCGCCCGAGTTCTTGTCGAAGGCCGCCGACACCAGGGTGCCGTTCTGGATCACCGGATTTTTCACCAGCAGGCCGTCGCGGTTGATCGAATTGCCCGGCGCGGCCAGCCAGTTGGTGTTCTGGTGCGGGGCGCTCAGCTTGGAGTAGAAGCCGTTCACGTCCAGGGTCAGTTCCTTGGTCGGACGGATCTCGAAGTCGAAGGCGCCGCCTTCGCGTTTTTTCACCTGCTCGAACAGTGAGGCGCCGATGAAGGTCGGCACGCGCACGCCGGCCAGGCTTGGGTTGGCCTTGGCCGCCGCGCTGGTCGCTTCGATATTGGAATAGCCCAGGATTTCCTGGCCGTCGCGGCGCACCGAGGTTTTCTCGGAGAAGGCTTGGACCAGCATGCCGGCGGTGCCGGCATCGTTCTTCCAGTTGACCATGGCCGACAGCTGCGGCTTGGTCTTGTCGGCCAGATCGTTGCGGGTCGCCTGCACCGACGCTTCCACGGTCAGCTGTTTGCGGAAGTCCAGCGGACGGCGGGTAATGACGTTGATCGCGCCGGACACGCCGCCTTCGACCAGGTCGGCGGTCGCGCTCTTGTGCACGACGATGGAGCCGACCAGCTCCGATGGCAGCAGCGAGAAGCTGCTGGAACGGCCGACGCTGCCGCCGACCTGGTTCAGCACGAACCAGTCGCCGGTGCTGATGGCATGGCCGTTGAACAGGGTTTGCTGCAGGCTGGGGCTGGTGCCGCGCAGGCTGACGCGGTCGTTTTCGCCGAAGCCGCCTTCACCACCCGCGGAGGATTGAATGTTCACGCCTGGCAGACGCTGGATGGCGTCGGCCACGTTCTTGTCGGGCATCTTGCCGATGTCTTCCGCCGTCACCACCTCGACCACGGAGTCGGCATTACGTTTTTGCTTGAGCGACTGCTCCAGGGCGGCGCGCACGCCGGTCACGGTCACAACGCTGGATGGATCGGTCTTGGCATCTTGGGCAAACGCGGGCGCGGAAATGCTCACGATAAGCAGGCCGACGGCCAGGGCGGCCGGGGTCAGGCGGTTTGCTTGTTTCTGATCGAACTTCATTACTCTCTCCAAGGTGATGGGCTTCTTACTTGCTTACTTACGTATGAGTACTTCAGTACTTCAACTGCACCACTCATACCAATATACGTTATTTTAAATACCAAAATGCTACCACTTGAAATTATTTTTTGCATTGTTGTGGAATTTGTACGCAAAACGCTGTCATTATGACACTATTCCGCCAGAGGTAGTCAGAATTGGTGTGTAAATATGCGGATTTCGCGCTTTATTGGTACTGCTCTGGTATGGGGAGGCGGTGAGGGTGGTATGGCGCGGTGGTCTTGGAAAACAAAAAAGGCCTGAACTGTTTCCAGTTCAGGCCTTCTTCGCTTAATTCGGGTGGTGGTGATAGTTGGACTTGAACCAACGACCCTAGCATTATGAATGCTATGCTCTAACCAACTGAGCTATATCACCGCAACGGCAAGCATTATCGGGCTTGGGCCGGACTCTGTCAAGGAAACTGCCACAAGTTTTTTACAGCATCGTGAAAAAATGGTGGGAAGTGGCAATTTCGCTATGATTAGGCGCTTTTCCGCTTAGGCGGCGCGCGCGGCGAGGGCCGCTTCGACCCGCGCCAGCAGCTGGCCGGCCGCATCCGGCGCCAGACAGTCGATGACGCTGCGCTCCGGCATGGCGCGCAGCCAGGTCAGCTGGCGCTTGGCCAGCTGGCGGGTGGCGATGATGCCGGTTTCGCGCAGGGTGGCGTAATCGGTGCGCCCATCCAGATAGTCCCAGGCTTGGCGGTAGCCGACGCAGCGCATCGAAGGCAGGCCGGGATGCAGGTCGCCGCGCCGGCGTAGCGCTTCGACTTCGGCCAGCAGGCCGCCGTCCGGCGCGTCCAGCATCAGGTCGAAGCGCTGCGCGATACGGGCGTGCAGCACGCTGCGCTCGGATGGTTCCAAGGCCAGCGCCAGCAGCTCGAACGGCAGCTCGGTCTTTTCGCGCTGGGCCAGCAGGGCCGACATCGGCTGGCCGCTGAGTTCAATGACTTCCAGCGCGCGCTGGATGCGCTGGGCGTCGTTCGGCTTCAGGCGGGCCGCCGTTTCCGCGTCGAGCGCGGCCAGGCGGGCGTGCATGGCGGGCCAGCCGAGGCGGGCGGCTTCGTCTTCCAGCCGGGCGCGCAGGGCCGGGTCGGCGCCGGGCAGCTCGTCCAGGCCATCGTTGAGGCCCTTGAAATACAGCATGGTGCCGCCCACCAGCAGCGGCAGCCGGCCGCGCGCCTGGATCTCGGCCACCAGACGCAAGGTGTCGGTACGGAACTGGGCCACGGAATAGGCGTCGAGCGGATCGATGATGTCGATCAGGTGGTGCGGCACGGCGGCCAGCTCCTCGCGCGAAGGCTTGGCGGTGCCGATATCCATGCCGCGATAGACCAGGGCCGAATCGACCGAGATGATTTCCGACGGGATGCGGGCGGCGATGGCCAGGGCCGAGGCGGTCTTGCCGCTGGCCGTCGGCCCCATGATGGCGACCGCCAGCGGCCGCCCAGTAATGTGGTTCATGATGCGGGTATTCTTATTGGCCGCGCAGGAACAGCTTGTCCAGCGCGCTGATTTCGACTTGCACCCAGGTGGGACGGCCATGGTTGCACTGGTCGGCGCGCTCGGTGCTTTCCATCTGGCGCAGCAGGGCGTTCATTTCGGGCTGGGTCAGGATGCGGTTGGCGCGCACCGCCGTGTGGCAGGCCAGGGTGCCCAGCAGCTCGTTGCGGCGCTCGATCAGCATGCGCGAGCCGCCATATTCGCGCACATCGCGCAGCACGTCGCGCGCCAGGGTTTGCGCGTCGGCGTTCTTCAGCAGGGCGGGCACGGAGCGCACCGCCAGGGTGGTGGGCGAGAGCGCGGCGATGTCGAAGCCCAGGGTTTGCAGGGTGTCGGCATGCTCCTGCACCGTGCCCACTTCCACCGCGTCGGCGTAGAAGGTGACGGGAATCAGCAGCGACTGGATCTGCATGGCGGCGCCGTTGAGCTGCTCGTCCAGCGCGGTCTTCAATTGCTCGTAGAGGATGCGCTCGTGGGCGGCGTGCATGTCCACCAGCACCAGGCCCTTGCTGTTCTGCGCCAGGATATAGATGCCATGCAGCTGGGCCAGGGCGAAGCCGAGCGGAAACTCCTCGTCCTGCGCCATCACCGCGGGCGAGGCGATATACGGCGTGGCTTGCGGCATGGCATAGCTGCCCGTGGCCGAGAAGCCGCCGCCGCCGTTCAGGGCCGCGCTGCCATCCGGGGCCGTGCCATCCAGGCCGTCGGCGCGCCGTTCGCCCCCGAACAGGGCGCCATAGCGCTCGGTGCTCTGGGCCACGCCGCCGCCCTGGCCGGGCTGGCCGAAAGGCGAGGGCGAGAACGTGGGCTGGTAGTGCGGATTCAGCTCGGCGCCGAAGGAGGCTTGCTGCGGCCGCCAGAGCGGGCCGCCGGCCAGGGTGTCGGCCGCCGGCAGCGGCGAAGGCACGCTGCCGTGGGCCGTGGCCGAGGTCTGGGCCAGGGCGCGCTGCACCGCGTGGAAGACGAATTGGTGCACGGCGCGGCCGTCGCGGAAGCGCACCTCGATCTTGGACGGGTGCACGTTGACGTCCACCAGGGCCGGGTCCAGGTCGAGCGCCAGCACATAGGATGGGAAGCGGTCGCCGTGCAGCACATCCTCGTAGGCGGCGCGCACCGCGTGCACCAGCAGCTTGTCGCGCACGAAGCGGCCGTTGACATAGAAATACTGGGCATCGGCGCGCGCCTTGGAGGCGGTCGGCAGGCCGGCGAAGCCGTGCAGGCGCAGCAGGCCCGAGCCCTCGTCCAGCGGCAGGCGCGCCTCGGCGAAATTCTCGCCCAGGATCTGGGCGCTGCGCTTGGCCATATCGGCCACCATCCAGTGGTCCACGGTGCGGCCGTTATGCGACAGCGTGAACGACACGTCCGGCCGCGCCAGGGCGACGCGGCGCACCACCTCGGCGCAGTGGCCGAATTCGGTCTGTTCCGACTTCAGGAATTTGCGCCGCGCCGGTGTATTGAAATACAGGTCGCGCACATCGACCGTGGTGCCTTGCGCGCCGGAAGAGGGTGACACCGTGCCGTTATGCGAACCCTCGATCTCCCAGGCATGGGCGGCATCGGCCGTGCGCGAGGTCAGGGTCACGGCCGCCACTGACGCGATGGAGGCCAGCGCCTCGCCGCGGAAACCGAGGGTGGCCACGTTTTCCAGGTCATCCAGGCTGGCGATTTTCGAGGTCGCATGGCGCGCCAGTGCGAGCGGCATCTGATCGGGCGGAATGCCGCGTCCGTTGTCGGTAATGCAGATACGCTTGACCCCGCCTTCTTCCAGGCGCACGGTAATCTGCGACGAACCCGCGTCGAGCGCGTTTTCCAGCAACTCCTTGACCACGGCCGAGGGCCGCTCCACCACCTCGCCGGCAGCGATCTGGGAAATAAGCTGGTCCGGCAAAGCCCGGATGGGACGAGGAAGAGTAGGCGCGTTCATGTCCCGCATTATAAATGAGCCCGCTCAACCGTTTGCGCCAGATCAAACAATGTCCCACCCTGGTGTCAGGCACCAAGGTCGGACATTCTTTGATTTTGCGCAAACAATGTCCACCTCTGGTGCCTGACACCAGGGTTGGACATTTGCTGATTTAGATCAAGGGGTTTGCTCGCGGACGGGGAGGGGGGCGTTGCACAGGTCGATGTGGCCGGCGGCGACCTTGGTCCAGGGGCCGCCGCGGTTGCGCTGGGCTTCGACGGCGGCGGCATAGGTCGCCGTTTCGGTGCGCATGACTTCGAGACGGCTGCGCTCGGCCTCGGGGACGTCGGCGGCCAGGCGCACGGCCTTGATCGGGACCATCTGCTCAGGCTTGTCATAAAAGCCCATCGGGCCGGCGCCGCGCGGCAGGACCGATAGCAGGGACATGCCGGAGACGATCCGCCCCACCACGGTGATATTGCGGTCGAGGTGGCGCGGGGCGTTGCCGATCACGGCATACAGGGCGCCGCCGTTGCCGCTGTCGGACTCGTTGCCGCGCGCGACGCCGACCATGCCGTAGCAGTGCGCCAGCCAGGTTTGCTTGTTTTTCAGGTCGCGCCCGACCGGGAAGCCGTTGGAGTGGCCCACCTGCGGCGCGTAGCCGTCGCGGTCGGGCAGGCGGGTGAAATGCTTGTCGTTGGACAGCGGGACGGTGAATTCGCCGGCCAGCTTGGCCTGGGCGGTTTTCAGCGGCTTGGGATTCTTTTCGTCCGGGTCGCCCCATTGCACCACCCAGTTGTCCTGGGAGCGCAGGATGGCCAGGCCGTCGAAATAGTGTTCGCGCGCCATGGCGCGGATATTGGCGGCGTGTTTGGGCGCGAAGGCGGGCGCCAGCTCGATCACCACGCGTCCGGCCGGCAGCTCCATATATAAGGTGTTCTCGGGATCGAGCGGCCGCCAGTCGGCCGCTTTGGAGGCCTTGATCACATCGGCCAGCGTGGCCTTGGGCGGCAGCTCCTTGTCGGCCGCGCCGGCAGTGCCGCCAGCTAGTAGGACAAAAGCCAGGGCCGCTGCGCCCGGCCGCTTCGTCAAAACGCTCAGTGCTTTCTGCATCCTTCAGTCTCCTTGTGGTCGGCGGCTTGCTGCGCCGTGTTGAGGAATTGTAAACTGGAATATCTTGGGCTTGCCCCGCCGGTGCTAAGAAATATCCGATACCGGAGCGTTTCTGCCTGCAAGGCTGGTGTATGATTCCCGCCGCAACCTTTTGGGATTATTTAATGGATTTAGTTCAATTTCTGGACATGCTGGTCCACGTCGACAAGGCGATGGGCACGCTGATCGCGCAATACGGCACTTTGGTGTATGCGGTGCTGTTTGCCATTATCTTTTGCGAGACCGGCCTGGTTGTGCTGTTCTTCTTCCCTGGGGACACCCTGCTGTTTATCGCCGGCGCCTTCTGCGCCACGGGCGAAATGAACCTGGCCTTGCTGGCGGGCCTGCTGATCACGGCGGCCGTGCTGGGCAATACCACCAATTACTGGATCGGCGAGGCCATCGGCCAGCGCGTCTTCACCCACGATTACCGCTGGATCAATAAGGAGGCGCTGCGCCGCACCCACGATTTCTTCGAGCGCCATGGCGGCAAGACCATCATCCTGGCCCGTTTCGTGCCGGTGGTGCGCACTTTCGCGCCGTTCGTGGCCGGTGTGTCGGATATGACCCAGGCCCGCTTCCAGCTGTATAACATCACCGGCGCCGTGCTGTGGGTGCTGTCGCTGACCGTGGCCGGTTATATGTTCGGTCATTTGCCCATCATCCGCGAAAATCTGACCACCATCGTGCTGGTCGGCGTGGGCGTGGCCATCGTGCCGATGGCCCTGGGCGGCATGTGGAAGCTGGGTCGCAAGGTGCTCGGCCGTTAAGCCTTCCTTTGGTTTGCCCTCAAGTTTTCCCCGGGGGCAACCGTTAACAGGGGTAATCAACGATTATCCCTGACTCCCATGCGTAAGCTCATCGTCCTCTCCGCCAGCTGTTTCCTGATTGCCTCGGCGGGTGCCTTCGACGCGGGCCAGCCGCCGCCCAAACCAGCCAATATCAAGTCCATCCATCCGCCCAATCCTTCGGTGCCGGGTTCCTCTTCGGCCTCGGCCAAGGAAGGCAAGGAAGGCAAACCCGCCGCCGGCGCCAAGGGCACGGCCGGCAAGCCCGCCAAGCTGTCGGCGCGCGAACAGGAAGAGCAGGCCGAGGCCGAGCTGTCGGCCAAGATCGCCGAACGCCTGGCCGCGATGCGCGCCAACCAGGCCGCGCGCGCCGCCGCCGCCGCCAAGGCCAAGAAGGATGCCGCCGCCCGCGCCGCCAAGCTGGCCGCCATGCCGCCGCCGCGCGCCAACGGCACGCACTGGGCCTACGAGGGCGAGTTCGGCCCGGCCAACTGGAGCAAGATCAATTCGGACTGGGCCAAGTGCGGCAGCGGCAACCGCCAGTCGCCCATCGATATCCGCGATGGCATGAAAGTCGATCTGGAGCAGATCAATTTCGACTACCGCCCCTCGGCTTTCTCGGTGCAGGACAACGGCCACACGGTGCAGGTGACGGTCGGCGGCGGCAATTTCCTGTCGGTGCAGAACCGCATGTACGAGCTGCAGCAATTCCATTTCCACCGCCCGTCCGAGGAACGCATCAACGGCAAGGGTTTCGAGATGGTGATCCACCTGGTGCACAAGGACGCCGATGGCCGTCTGGCCGTGCTGGCCTTGCTGCTGGAACGCGGCAAGCCGCAACCGGCCATCCAGACCGTGTGGAACCACCTGCCGCTGGAAAAACGCGATATCGCCATGCCCTCGGTGGTGCTCGACCCCAACGACCTGCTGCCGCAGCGCCGCGATTACTTTACGTATATGGGATCGCTGACCACGCCGCCCTGTACCGAAGGCGTGCTGTGGCTGGTGATGAAGGAGCCGGTGCAGGCTTCGCCTGCGCAGATGGCCCTGTTCAGCCGCCTGTATCCGCTCAATGCGCGCCCGATCCAGGCGGGATCGGGGCGCATGATCAAGGAATCGAACTGACGGTGTGAAGCCCGCTCCACTCGGCGCCGGCGCGCAGGATCTGCTTGTCCACGCGCGCCGGTTCGATGCAGACGAAGCGGCGCCATTCCTCATCCGCCATATCCAGCAGGGCCGCCGCATTGGCCGCGCCCGGATTCCAGACCACCCACTCGTTAAAGCCCTGCTGCTGCAATTGCAGCGATTCCTGGCCGGCCGGCTGGCGCAGGCTTAAGGTCGGCGTGGCGGGATGGATCTCGTCGAGGAATTCGCTGAAATCGATGGGAGCCGCCAGGCCGTCCAGCGTGGTGCTGGCGAAATCGGCCAGCGCGTAATAGGTGTGCAGGGCGGCGGCGAAGGAAAAGTCGTCCTGGCCGGTATTGCGCACATTGAAGGCCATGCTCAGCGCGTCGGCGCGCAGGGTAAAGCGCAGGCGCAGCTCGAAAGCGTAAGGCCAGTCGGCTTTGACGGCGGGCGCCAGGTCGTCCTGGTTCAGATGGAATTCGGCGTGGGCCGGAATGCCGGGCTGGCCGTCGGCATGGCTGGCCAGGCGCCAGGTGGCGGTGCGCGCAAAGCCGTGGCGCTGGCCGTTGCCGCGCTGGCCGAACTGGGGAAAGATCACGGGCACGCCGCCGCGGATGGCGGCGCTGCCGTCGAGGGCTGACCTCTCGCTGAGGAAGAGGCGTTCCTTGCCCGCGCCGTTCTTCCACGACAGCAGGTGGCCGCCATACAGCGCGATCAGGGCTTGCGAGCCATCCTGCGCCTTGATGCGCACGGCGGACAATTGGCCCGCCTGTTCCATATTGCTCATGCTGCGGTTCCTCACGTCTGCCGGCTCTTGGCGAGCGGCGGGTTTTTGGCGAAGTAGCTCTTGATGCCTTTGACGATGGCGTTGGCGATCTGCTCCTGATAGGCGTTGTCGAGCAGGCGCGCCTCCTCTTCCGGGTTGGAGATGAAGGCCGTTTCGATCAGGATGGACGGGATGTCGGGCGCTTTCAGCACGGCGAATCCGGCCTGTTCCACCGAGCCTTTGTGCAGCTTGTTGATGCCGCCGATTTCGCCCAGCACCGCCTTGCCGACCTTCATGCTGTCGTTGATCTGGGCCGTGGTGGAGAGGTCGAACAGCACGCTGGCCAATTGCTTGTCCGGCGTTTTCACGTTGGCGCCGCCAATCAGGTCGGCCTGGTTTTCCTTGTTCGCCAGCCAGCGCGCTGCCGTCGAGCTGGCGCCTTTTTCCGACAGCACGAAGACCGAGGAGCCGCGCGCCGAAGGCTGGACGAAGGCGTCGGCGTGGATGGACACGAACAGGTCGGCATCGACCTTGCGCGCCTTTTCCACGCGGGTGGGCAGCGGCACGAAGTAGTCGCCGTCGCGCGTCAGCATCACGCGCATATTCGGATGCTCCTCGATGCGCGCCTTCAGGCGCTTGGCGATGGCCAGCACGATATCCTTCTCGCGGCTGCCGCGCGCGCCGATGGCGCCGGGGTCTTCGCCGCCGTGGCCCGGGTCGAGCGCGATGGTGATCATGCGCGTCACCTTGCCGGGACGGGTCTCGGCGCGTTGTTCGGCCTTGTTATCGGGCTTGGCTTCGTGCTTCGGCTCGGGCTTGGCGGCGGCGATATCGGGCTTGCCGTTGGCTCCCGCGTCCGCCGTGCCGGGCGGCGCCGGATGCGTTGCGGTGCCGCTGCCGACGGGCGGCTGGACGGGGCCGGCGGCAGTATTGGCCTGCGCGCCGCTGCTTGGGGTCGTGGCCGGCGCCGGCGTGGCGGCCGGCTGGGTCGTCGCCGTCGCGCTCTTGCTGTCGCTCGACCATTCGCCTTTTTCGATCATGGCCGCGATCGGATCGACCGCTTTCACCGGATACAGATCGAAGATCAGGCGGTGCTTGTAATTGCCGACCGGCGCCAGGGTGAACACCTGCGGCTTGACCTCTTCCTTCAGGTCGAACACCAGGCGCACCACGTTCGGCCGGTTCTGGCCCACGCGCACCTGCTTGATGTACGGGTCGTTGGACTGGATCTTGGCGACCAGGCTTTTCAGCGTCGGGTTCAGTTCCAGGCCTTCGATATCGACCACCAGGCGTTCCGGATCCTTGACCAGGAAGTGGCTGGTTTTCAGGTCGCTGTCGTTTTCCAGCGTGACGCGGGTATAGTCATCGGCCGGCCACACGCGCACGGCCAGGATCTGGGCGGCGTGGGCCAACTGGGGCGCGAGCACCGACAGCAGCAAAGTGCCGCCGGCTTTCAGGACAGTGCGCCGGGCAACAGGCTTGGCGTTCAAAGATTCGGTGCGAAGGAAAGGCGTTGAAGGCATGACTGGCCCAGAGCTGACGACGCTTGCAATTCTACATCACGCCCCTGGCCTGCCACAGTGAGAAAAATGTGGAGATCGGGCGGCGGCAGTACCGGTTCGCCTTTCTCCGGCCACTCGACGATGCAGATATTCGCGCCGTCGAAGTCCTCGCGGAAGCCCGCGTCGAGGAATTCCTCCGGGCTGCCCATGCGGTACAGATCGTAGTGGATCACGGTCTGCGGCTGGCCGCCGAGCTGCACGCGGTAGGGTTCGGACAAGGTATAGGTCGGGCTTTTCACCGGTCCCACATGGCCGGCCGCGTGCAGCAGGGCGCGCGTGAGGGCAGTTTTGCCGGCGCCCAGGTCGCCGTGCAGATAGATGGACAGGCCGGGCGCCAGGGCGCGCGCCAGCGCCACGCCCAGGGCGGCGGTGCCGGCTTCGTCGTGCAAATGGGATTTAAAGTGCGGCATTGAGTAAAATATTGGTTTGATCCGGTTCAGCCGGCATTGTAATCGCCGGAGCATCCCGATGTCCCTCTCTCAAGCCAATTTAGCCGAACTTGCCGCCGCCATCAAGGCATGGGGCGTGGAACTGGGCTTCGCCGAAGTGCGCATCACCGACATCGACCTGAGCGCCGCGGAGGCCGGCCTGCAAGCCTGGCTCGACGCCGGCATGCACGGCGAAATGGACTATATGGCCAGCCATGGCATGAAAAGAGCGCGTCCGGCCGAGCTGGTGCCGGGCACGGTGCGCGTGATCACGGCGCGCATGAACTATCTGCCGCCGGACAAGGACGGCGAGACGGAAGACTGGCGCGAACGCGAAGCGCGCCGCCTGGCCGATCCCTCGGCCGCCGTGATCTCGGTGTATGCGCGCGGCCGCGACTACCACAAGGTCTTGCGCGCCCGGCTGCAGCAATTGGCCGACCGCATCCAGGCCGGCATCGGCCCCTTCGGCTTCCGCGTGTTCACCGACTCGGCGCCGGTGATGGAGCTGCCGCTGGCCGAAAAATCCGGCCTGGGCTGGCGCGGCAAGCACACCCTGCTGATCAACCGCAGCGCCGGTTCCATGTTCTTCATGGGCGAGCTCCTGGTCGACTTGCCGCTGCCGGTGGACGAACCGACCGGCGCCCACTGCGGCCAGTGCACCGCCTGCATCAGCGCCTGCCCGACCCAGGCCATCGTCGCGCCGGGGCGGATGGATGCGCGGCGCTGCATCTCCTACCTGACCATCGAGCTGAAAAGCGCCATCCCCGAAGAATTGCGGCCTCTGATCGGCAACCGCATCTACGGCTGCGACGATTGCCAGACCGCCTGCCCCTGGAACAAATTCGCCCAGCGCGCCACCTTGCCCGACTTCGACGAGCGGCACGCCCTCGGCAGCGCCGGCATGATCGAGCTGCTGGCCTGGACCGAGGACGAATTCAACCGCCGCATGGAAGGCAGTCCCATCCGCCGCATCGGCCACGAGCGCTGGCTGCGCAATCTGGCCGTCGGCCTGGGCAACGCCGCCGATCTCGGCGCCAAAGGCGATCCCGCCATCGTGGCCGCCCTGCGCAGCCGCCTCGAGCACCCCTCCGAACTGGTCCGCGAGCACATCCGCTGGGCCCTCGCCCGCCACGGCTGACCCTGCCCCCCCTTTGATCTAGATCAGCAAATGTCCCACCCTGGTGTCAGGCACCAAGGTCGGACATTCCTTGCGCAAGATCAAAGAATGTCCACCTCGGGTGCCTGACACCAGGGTGGACATTGTTTGATTTGGCGCAAACGGGGGGAGCTTAGCGGGGGCGGGGGAAGGTGTGGCCGCGCTGCTGGGCCAGGCGCAGCAGGATGAGGCTGGCGAGGCTCCAGACCAGCAGCGTCAGGAGCGAGGCTTCGATGCCGTAGGCGCCGCCGCTGAGCCACTCGGGGCCGTGCATGGTGCCTTGCAGCAAGCCTTTGGCGGGCTGGCCGGAAACGGGGATCGAGAACACGGCGTCGAACAGGTAGTTCCACACAAAGTGCAGGCCGATCGGCAGCCACAGGCGGCGCGTCGCCATATACGCGGCGCTCAGGCCGATGCCGGCCATGCCGGTGTTGAGCACGCCGATGGCGCTGATGTGCTCATTGGGCAGGTGGGCGACGATGAAAAACAGCAGGGAGACCACCAGCGCGGTGGCGCTGCCCCAGGATTTTTCGACCAGACGGAACAGCACGGCGCGGCACAGCAGCTCTTCGAACACGGCGACCAGGGCCATGCCGGCCGCCGGTTTCAACAGCACCGTCCAGGCGTTCACGCCCTGTACCTGGTAGACGTTGAGTAGCCACAGCGGCAGCAGCGCGCCCAGGCTGAGCAGCAGGCCGAGGCCGGCGCCGGCCAGGGTTTCGCCGAGCGCGTCCGGCCCCGACAATTCCAGTAGCGGCCGCTTTTCCACGCGGTGCACGTAGAAGCCGTAGCCGGCCAGGCAGGCCAGCATGGCCAGGATGTTCGGCCAGATCACGCGCAGATGTTTGGGGGCGATGGCTTCCGACAGCATCAGCGCGGCGGCCAGCGGCACGACGACGGCGAGGGCGGCGACGATGCCGCGCACCAGGGGCTTGGCCAGCATGCGGTGGCGGAAGGTGGGGATGGGCATCACGGTTTGCTGCGCGGTGTTCATAAAGCCTCCTTGTGTGTTGTTATTGCTTGCTGCGGGCCTGGCGTATGCGCGCGCCGAAACTCTGGCGTTCGAGCGCCGCGATGGCGTCGGCCAGCGCGGTGGATAAGGGGTAGGGCAGTTCCTGGTCCAGGCTGTCGGCGGCTTCGGCCGTGGCGCGCCAGCATTGCTCCAGCTGGGGCAACAGGGCCAGCCCGGCGGCGCTGAATTGGATGCGCTTTTGCCGCGCGTCCGTCGCGCCGGGCGCGGCCGCGACCAAGCCCGCCTTCTGCATCAGCGCCACCGTCTGGGTGGCGGCCGGCTGGGTGATGCCGGCCGCTTCGGCGATCTGGCCGATGCTGCAACTGCCCTGCGCTTGCAGGGCGCGCATCACCGGCGTGTAGCGCGGGCGGTAATCAATGCCCGCTTCTTCATAGACGGCTTGCACGGCCCCGTCGAGCAGTTCGATCAGGTGGCGCAACTGGGTTCCGAGTCCTGGTTTCATGGAGCTATCCTAACAATATATAAGCGCTTATGAAAATGCTTTTTTATAATAAAGTAGGCAATTCCTCGGCCAGGAAATCGAGCAGTACGCGTACCTTGCGCGGCAGATGGCGGTTGCTCGGATAGACGGCATAGGCGGTGCGCGCCGCCAGGCTGTAGCCGGGCAGCACGGTGTGCAGGCGGCCCTCGTCCAGCAGCGGGCGGGCGACAAAGGAGGGCAGGGTGCCGATGCCGGCGCCGGCCGCCAGCATCTGGGCCAGCATCAGGCTGTTGTCGGCCGAGAAGCGCACCGGCAGCGCGATCAGGCTTTCGCCCTCGGGACCGCGCAGCGCCCAGCGGCCCGGCATCTCGGCCAGGCGATAGGCCAGGCAGTCGTGCAGGGCCAGCTCGGCCGGCGTGGCCGGCGTGCCGCGCGCGGCCAGATAGGCGGGCGCGGCGCAGATCAGCTGTTCGACCTTGCCCAGCGGCCGCGCCACCAGCGAGGAATCGGGCAGCGCGGTGCGCACGCGCAGCGACAGATCGAAGCCTTCCGACACCACGTCGAGCAGGCGATCGGTCAAGGTCAGCTCGACCTTCAGCTGCGGATAAGCGGCCATGAAGCGCGCCAGCAGCGGCCCCAGCACGGCCACGCTGAAGGAGAGCGGCGCGTTCAGGCGCAGCCGCCCGCTCAGCTCGACGCTGTCGGCGGCGGTGGCGCGTTCCAGGCTTTCGAGCTCGTCGAGCAGGCGGCAGCATTCCTGGTAGTAGGCGTGGCCGGTATCGGTCAGGCGCATGGTGCGCGTGGTGCGCGACAGCAGCACGGCGTTCAGGCGCTGTTCGAGCCAGCGCACCTGCTTGCCGATGCCGGCCGGCGACAGGCCCAGCTCGGCCGCCGCCTGGTTGAAGCTGCTGAGCTCGACTACGCGGCGGAAGGATTGCATGGCGTTCAATAAGTCCACATTGTGTCCTGTGAGTGAAATATGTATGTGCTGAATTGCTGATTATTTTATCCGGAGAATTGAATAAGCTCTCGTCTATCTCAACCAGAAAGGAAACAAGATGAGCAAATCGATTCGTATGCGCCGCGTGGCGGCTGTGCTGGCGCTGCTGGGTGCCGGCGTGCTGGGCCAGGGGGGCGGCCCAGGCCGCCGAAGTGGGCATCAGCCCCTGGGGGCCGAAGGACGAGATCGGCCGCCTGAACCTGGTCACGCCGGCCTCGCGCGCCGCCATCATGGCGCGCGTGACGGGCGGCGCGGCCTATGACCTGTCGGTGGATTACTTTGTCGGCATGCCGAGCTGGCAGGCGGCCGGCGATCCGCCCTATCTGATGTGGATGACGCATACGCCGCATGGCAACGGCGTGTCCGACCCCATGGGCACCGGCAAGAAGATGAATGAGCACGTCAGCTACACCGGCGCCGCCATCTCGATGTATTCGCATATGGGCACCCACATCGACGCGCTCAACCACTTCGGCCTGAACGGCAAGATCTATAACGGCTTCAAGGCGTCCGAGCATCTGGGCGACCGCGGCTGGGACGTGACCGGCGCCGAGAAGCTGCCCCCCATCATCGCCCGCGGCGTGATGATCGACGTGGCCGCCGCCAAGGGCGTGAGCATGCTGCCGGACGCTTACCGCATCACGCGCCAGGATCTGGTCGAGGCGTTGGCCAAGCAGAAGGTGGCGCTGGAAAAAGGCGATGTGGTGCTGATCCGCACCGGCCGCATGCAGCAATATGAAAAGGCGCAGGAATACATGGCCAATCCGCCCGGCATGGGCCTGGACGCGGCGCGCTTCCTGGTGGAAGACAAGGGCGCGATGGTGGTGGGCGCCGACAATCTGAGCTTCGAAACCTTCCCCTCCGAAGTCAAGGATAACTACATCCCGCTGCACACCTATCTGCTGGCCGAGCACGGCGTGCCGATCATGGAGCTGGTGAATCTGGAAGGTCTGGCGCGCGACAAGGTCTACCAGTTCGCCTTCATCGGCGCGTCGCTGAAGCTGCGCGGCGCCGACGCCGCACCGATGCGCCCGATCGCCCTGCCGATCAAGTAAGCGGCGCCGGATCAAGGCGCGGAGACGGCCGGCCGCCCTTGATCCGCCATGTCCGGTGCTTGCCTGAAGTTGCGCCTAATGCCACACTGCGCTCCACCATCCACACGGAGATGCATCGATGCCGCGACTGACGCTTGCCCTGATTTTGCCTCTGATGTTGTCTGGTCCCGCGCCGAGCCGCGCGCAGGAGACGCTGCAGCGCCAGGAGCTGTACACGGAAAACATCGCGGGCATGCGTTTGCATCTGCGCCAGGTGCGCGGCGCCGCGGGCGAGGGCAGGGCGATTCTGCTGCTGCATGGAGCGCGGGTGGCGGGCGTCGGCTCTTTCGACCTGCCCGTGGCCGGCGGCTCCTTCGCCGCCGACCTGGCGCAACGCGGCTTCGACGTGTATCTGCTGGATGTGCGCGGCTACGGCGACTCGGCCCGTCCGGTGCAGTTGGAGCAGGCGCCGTCGGCGCACGCGCCGCTGGTGCGCAGCAATGAGGCGGTGCAGGATATCGGCGCCGCCGTGGAGTTCATCCGCCAGCGCCGCAAGGGGCAGCGCGTCGCGCTGTTCGGCTGGGCGACCGGCGGCCAGTGGGCCGGCCACTATGCCAGTCTGCATCCGGACAGGCTGAGCGCCCTGATCGTGCTGAATAGCCTGTATCGCGGCAGCACGCCGCATGCGCTGATCGGCAAAGGTTCGCGCATGGAGCATCCCGCGCAGCCGGGCCGCTTCAATCCGGGCGCTTGCGGTGCCTATCGCCTGAACGAAGCGGCGTCGCTGGCCCGCCCCTGGGACGATGCCATCCCCGAAGCCGACAAGAGCGTGCGGCGCGATCCGCAAGTGGCGCAGGCCTATGCCCAGGCCGCGCTGGCCAGCGATCCAGGCAGCGGCGCGCGCGCGCCTGCGAGCTTCCGCTCGCCCTGCGGCGCTTTCGAAGACAGTTTTTATCTGGCCACCGGCCGTCAGCAATGGGATGCCTCGCTGATTACCGCCCCCACCCTGATCGTGGCCGGCGAGCGCGATTTCTGGTCCCGTCCCGAAGACGTGCAAAACCTGGCCGCCGATCTGGTCCACGCCGGCAAGGTGCAAGTGCTGCGCATCCCAGACGCCTCGCATTTCATCCACCTGGAACGCCCGCAATTCGGCCGCGCCCAATTGCTCGACGCCATCGACGCCTTTGTGCGCTGATGAGGACAGAACGGACATTGTGTACTACCATTCCCATCAGGGGAGGCCAATATGAAAACGGTAATACGCAAGACAGTCGATGCGGACGGCGTATTGATTCCTAGACCTATCCTGGTGCAAAGCGGGATGGATGGCGGCGAAGTCGAGCTGATTGTCGAGGATGAGTCGATAGTGCTTCGTAAGCCGCAGCAGACCGTGCGCGCCGGTTGGGCGCAAGCGAGCCAGGCGCTGGCGCAGACCGGTGAGGATCAACTGGTCTGGCCGGAGTTCGCGAATGAGGCAGACAAGGAAATCGAGTGGTAAAGCGCGGCGATATCTGGCTGGCCGCGCTCGATCCCGCCGTGGGCAGCGAGATTCAGAAAACGCGACCCTGCATCATCATTTCCCCTCCTGAAATGCATGATTACATTCGCACGGTCATCGTCGCGCCCATGACTACCGGCAGTAAGCCAGCTCCCTACCGTATCCCCGTTTCCTTTGAGTTGAAGCATGGGCTGATTCTGCTGGATCAGGTTCGGGCGATCGATAAAACCCGCCTCATTCGCAGGTTGGGCCATGCTGACGCGCCTACGCTGAGCGCCAGCCTGGCGCGCTTGCAGGAACTGTTTGCCGAATAGACCGGCCTACTTCAGCAAGCCCGCCAGCTCCACCGCGGTCTTGACCTGCATCTTGTCGAAGATGTGGGCGCGGTGGACTTCGACGGTGCGCATGCTGATGCCCAGCTCGTCGGCCACCACCTTGTTCATTTTGCCGGCCAGGATCAGGTCCAGCACTTCGCGTTCGCGCGAGGACAGGGTGGCCAGGCGGGCGCGCACGGCGTCGGCGGCGCTGGCGTGGCGGGCCGCGGCCAGGCCTTCCTGCACGCGGTCCATCAACTGGTTGTCGTTGAAGGGCTTTTCGCAGAAATCGAAGGCGCCGCGCTTGAGCGCGTCCACCGCCATCGGCACGTCGCCGTGGCCGGTGAGGAAGATCACCGGCAGGCGCTGGGTCAGGCCGCGCGCGGCCAATTGGTCGAAGACGGCGATGCCGTTCATCTCGGGCATGCGCACGTCGAGCAGCACGCAGTCGCCTTCGGCGTCGAACTGGCCGGCGGCGGCGTAGGCCAGGAAATCGGCCACGCTGGCGTAGGCGGTGGCGGCGATGCCGCGCGAACTGGCCAGCCAGGACAGGGAGTCGCGCACCACCTCTTCGTCGTCAACTATATGCAGCATTGTGTCCCCTCGTTCAGTGTCCTGCGGTCGATGCCGGCAGTGTAAATGTGAATATGGTACCGCCTTGCGGATTGTCGCCGTGCTCCAGCGTGCCGCCGTGGAATTCGATGGCGGTGCGGCAGATGTTCAGGCCCATGCCCATGCCTTCGGCCTTGGTGCTGAAGAAAGCCGAGAACAGGCGTTCGGCCACTTCGCGCGGAATGCCGTGGCCACGGTCGATGACCTTGACCAGCACCTGTTCCGGTTCCGACTCGCCGCCGGCGGTGTATTCGGCCACGATGCTCAGCACGCGCCGCGCAGGCGGCACGTCGGCCATGGATTCGATGGCGTTGCGCGTCAGGTTCAGCAGCACCTGCTCGATCATCACGCGGTCGGCGCGTACCAGCGGCAGCGTGGCCGGAATATCCAGCACGAAGGAAACGTAGTGCTGGCGCGCCTGCATTTCGATCAGGGCGCGGATGCTGTCGACCATCGAGGCCAGGCTCACGTCCTGGCGTTCCGGCTCGCGTTTTTTGACGAATTCGTGCACGCTGCGGATGATCTGGCCGGCGCGCTGGGCCTGGGCGCTGGCCTGTTCCAGCGCCGGCCGCAGCAGCGTGGCGTCGACCGGCTTGTGTTCCTCGGCATTGCGCTTGAGCAGATTCAGGGCACCCGTGGTGTAGCTGGAAATGGCCGCCAGCGGCTGGTTCAGCTCATGCGCCAGCATCGAGGCGATTTCGCCCATGGTGGCCAGGCGCGCGCTGGCCTGCAGCTTTTCCTGGTGCTCGCGGTTCAGTTCTTCGATGCGCTTGCGGTCCGAGATGTCGAGGATGGAACCCATCCAGCCGGTTTGCCGGCCGTCCTTGTCCACCAGCGGCGCTTCGAAGATCAGCACCGGCACGCGTTCGCCGTCGGCGCGCTGGAAGATGGTTTCGACCTGCGGCGTGACGGCGCCCGCCAGCACGCTGGCCAGGCGGCCCTGGTATTCGGCCATGGCTTCCGGCGCCCAGTAAGGCATGGGCGGCAGCTTGCCCACCAGTTCCTCAGCCGGATAGCCGACCATCTGGCAGAAGGCTGGATTGACATAGGTGATGCGGCCTTCCAGGTCGCGCGCGCGCAGGCCGGTGACCAGGGAATTTTCCATCGCCGTGCGAAAGCTCATCTGCTGGCGCAGCGCGCCTTCGGCCGCCAGGCGGCGCGAGATATGGCCCCACAGCGCGAGCAAGCTCCATAACAAGGCCAGCGAGAGCGCGATGACCGAACCGACCAGCAGATTGGGCAGCAGGCGCGGCTCGCTCTTGATGCTGTCGGTGACGAGGGTGATGACGGTGCCGGGCAGGTCGAGCGCGCGCTTATGCGTGTAGACGCCGTGGCCAGGGCCTGCGGCGGCGCGCTGGGCCAGCACCTTGTCGTCGCGGTCGAGCAGGGTGATTTGATTGTCCTGGGCGAACCACCAGGGCACCATCTCTTCCAGCACGGCGCTGAGCTGGAAGGTGGCGACCAGGCTGCCCAGCCAGCGCTCGCCGCTGAACAGGGGCACGTGGAAATCCATCATGATGGCGCCCGGCGGGCCGGCCGGATTCTCGGCCTGGGTTTCGGGCTGGGCGTAGACGGGATTGCGCGACAGGCGGGCGCGTTCGGCCGCGGCCAGCGAGGCCGGCGACAGGCCGGCCAGGAGCGCCGGCGCTTCCTCGCTGGAGGCGAGCACCTTGCCCTGGGCATCGACCCACATCACGCGGCGCAGCTCACGGCCGTTCTTCAGCAGGCTTTCCAGGCGCTGGCGCAGGCGCGCGCCGTGCAGCTGGCCGGCGGCAATCTCGCCGCCCAGGCCGCGCAAGCTCTCTTCATGGCGCCCCAGCTGGAAACGGATGGTTTGCTCCACCCACAGCGTATCGGCGATCAGCTGTTCCTGGCGCTCGCTACGCTCCATCTGGCGCGCCTGCCAGGGTAGCCAGATCAAAATGGCGAGAAAGAACAACACCAGCACCACGGGCAGCAGCCAGCGTACCGGATGGGCAAAATGCAGGCGGCTGGACGATGTAGGGACGGAATTGGGCATTTTCGGAGCGTAACGATTCTAAAAACCAGGGCTATTGTGGTTAACCACAGTTGAAATGCAAATTTCCATTGGACAAAATCAACATGCAAGAATAATAATTCAGCCCTTTTTCATTCGTGGAGACAGTATGAAACTCAAGTCCATCCTGGTCGTGTTGAGCGCGGCCGCCTGCATCACCTCCAACGCCTTCGCCCAGGCGCCCATCGTCATCAAGTTCAGCCACGTGGTGGCGACCGACACGCCGAAAGGCCAGGCCGCCGAGCGCTTCAAGCAGCTGGCCGAGAAGGCCACCAATGGCCGCGTGAAAGTGGAAGTGTATCCGAACAGCCAGCTGTATAAGGACAAGGAAGAGCTGGAAGCCCTGCAACTGGGCGCGGTGCAGATGCTGGCCCCCTCGCTGGCCAAATTCGGCCCGCTGGGCGTGAAAGAATTCGAAGTCTTTGACCTGCCTTATATCTTCCCGACCAAGACCGCGCTGTACAACGTGACTGAAGGCCCGATCGGCAAAGGCCTGCTGAAAAAGCTCGAAGGCAAGGGCATCACCGGCCTGGCTTACTGGGACAACGGCTTCAAGGTCATGTCGGCCAACAAGCCGCTGAAGATGCCGGCCGACTTCAAGGGCCAGAAGCTGCGCATCCAGTCCTCCAAGGTGCTGGACGCGCAGATGCGCGCCCTGGGCGCCAACCCGCAGGTGCTGGCCTTCTCCGAGGTTTATCAGGCCTTGCAGACCGGCGTGGTGGACGGCACCGAGAACCCGCCATCGAATATGTACACCCAGAAGATGCATGAGGTGCAGAAGCATGTGACCGTGTCCAACCACGGCTACCTGGGCTATGCCGTCATCGTCAACAAGAAGTTCTGGGACGGCCTGCCGGCCGACGTGCGCGGCCAGCTCGAAGGCGCGATGCGCGAAGCGACCGTCTACGAAAAAGCCATCGCCCAGCGCGACAACGATATGGCGCTGGAAGCCATCAAGAAAGCCGGCAAGACCCAGATCTACACGCTGAGCGCCCAGGAAACGGCGGAGTGGCGCAAAGTCCTGCTGCCGGTGCACAAGCAGATGGAAGACCGCATCGGCAAAGACCTGATCGGCGCCATCAACAAGGAAAGCGCGAAGTAAGCGCAACCTGATGAGGACGGCCGCTGCGCCGTCCTTTTTTTCTCCAATACCGGAAGAGACACCATGAAATTCCTGGACCACCTGGAAGAGTGGATCATTGCGTTCCTGATGGGCGCAGCCACCTTCATCATTTTCGTGGCGGTGGTGCACCGCTACCTGGCCGGCTTGCCCATCCCCGGGCTGCAGGACTACCTCATCACCCTCAACACCAGCTGGGCGCAGGAACTGTGCATCTATATGTTCGTGTGGATGGCCAAGTTCGGCGCGGCCTATGGCGTGCGCACCGGCATCCACGTCGGCGTCGACGTGGTGATCAACCGCCTCAGCCCCGCGATGCGCGGCAAGTTCGTGATCTTCGGCCTGCTGGCCGGCGCGCTGTTTACCGGCATCGTCGGCACCCTGGGCGCCAGCTTCGTGTGGGAGATGGCGCACACCGACCAGACCTCGGCCGATATGGAAGTGCCGATGTGGCTGGTGTACCTGGCCGTGCCTTGCGGCTCTTACCTGATGTGCTTCCGCTTCCTGCAAGTGATGGTGCAGTTTGTGCGCACCGGCGAATTGCCGAAACATGACCATTCCCACGTCGAGGGACTGGACGAAGAGCTGGAAAAAGGAGCCAAGGCATGAACGCGCTGATTATTTTTGTCCTGCTGCTGGCACTGATGCTGACCGGGATGCCGATCTCGATTTCGCTCGGCCTGACGGTGCTGACCTTCCTCTTCACCATGACCGACGTGCCGATCGAATCGGTGGCCCTGAAGCTGTTCACCGGTATCGAGAAGTTCGAGATCATGGCGATCCCCTTCTTCATCCTGGCCGGTAATTTCCTGACCCACGGCGGCGTGGCGCGGCGCATGATCAACTTCGCCAGCTCGATGGTGGGCCACTGGCACGGCGGTCTGGCGCTGGCCGGCGTGATGGCCTGCGCGCTGTTCGCGGCGGTGTCGGGTTCCAGCCCGGCGACCGTGGTGGCGATCGGCTCCATCATCCTGCCGGCCATGGTCAAGCAGGGCTATCCGAACCGCTTCGGCGCCGGCGTGATCACGACCTCGGGCGCGCTGGGCATCCTGATCCCGCCTTCGATCGTGATGGTGATGTATTCCGTCACCACCAATACCTCGGTCGGCAAGCTGTTCATGGCCGGCGTGGTGCCGGGCCTGATGCTGGCCTTCCTGCTCGGCTTGACCACCTGGTTCTTGGCCAAGAAGCACAACTACCCGCGCCTGAAGAAAGCCACCTGGGGCGAACGCTTCACCACCTTCCGCCAGAGCGCCTGGGGCTTGCTGCTGATCGTGATCGTGATGGGCGGCATTTACTCCGGCGTGTTCACCCCGACCGAGGCGGCCGCCATGGCCGCCGTGTACGCCTTCTTCATCGCCGTCTTCGTCTACAAGGACTTGAAGATCAAGCAGGTCGCCAAGGTGCTGCTCGATTCGGCCTCGATGTCGGCCATGCTGCTCTACATCATCACCAATGCCGTGCTGTTCTCCTTCCTCATGACCAGCGAGAACATCCCGCAGGCCATGGCGGAATGGATCACCGGCAAAGGCCTGGGCGTGGTCAGCTTCCTGCTGGTGGTAAACATCCTGCTGCTGTTGGCGGGTAATGTGATGGAGCCTTCGTCCATCGTGCTGATCATGGCGCCGATCCTGTTCCCGGTGGCGATGAAGCTCGGTATCGATCCGGTCCACTTCGGCATCCTGATCGTGGTGAATATGGAGGTCGGCATGTGCCATCCGCCGGTGGGGCTGAACCTGTATGTGGCCTCGGGGATCACCAAGATGGGCATCTCGGAATTGACCGTGGCCGTCATGCCGTGGCTGCTGACCATGCTCGGTTTCCTGATGCTCGTGACCTACGTACCACAAATCTCGATCTGGTTGCCTAACTTGATTTACTCCTGAATCAAATAAATCCTTTCCTAAAATAAACAGGGAAAATCGGCGCGCCATCGGTTATGATGGCGTCGCTCCCAAATGGTGCAGATTGCATATGGAAATGCACCAAGGTAGCAAGGACATCGGGTTTAGTGGGGAGTGTAGAAGAACCGGTAATCAATACCGCGGATACATGAGGAGACACGTGGCTTACAGAATGTCGTTGGAAAGCAGCTAAGGGCGGCCACAAGCCAGCTACAGCGCGCCAAACGGCCGGGGCCGCGCAATATGTTAAAACGCACCGTAAGGTGCGTTTTTTTTTAGCCTTGCACCGCAAGCTGCGGTTTTTTTTGGGGGCTTGCAGCGCAAGCTGAGTTTTTTATGCCCTTGGCCGTTGCGCGGCACTCGTGTAGCATGAATGCCACAAGAAGCAGGGGAGCAACTGTGATGAAAACGCAACAAGGCAGCGAACTTTTTTCCGCCATTATCCACGTACCTTTTGGCGCGCTGGGCATCCGCACCGCGGGCGCTCTGGTGACCGAGCTGTTCTATCTGCCGGCCAGCTATGCCGAGAAAGCGCCGCAGGACGCGCTGGCCGAACGCGCGGCGCGGCAAGTGCTGGCCTACTGCGCCGACCCCGACTCCCCATTCGATTTGCCGCTGGCCCAGTTGGGCAGCGAATTCCAGCGCCGCGTCTGGGACACCATCCGCGGCATCCCGCGCGGCCAGGTGCGCACCTATGGCGAGCTGGCGCGCCACCTCGGTTCGGCCGCGCGCGCCGTGGGCCAGGCTTGCGGCGCCAACTACTTCCCGTTGGTGATTCCCTGCCACCGCGTGACCGGCGCTAATGGCCTGGGCGGCTTTGCCGGCGACGATAACCAGCAGGGCTTTACGCTGGGCGTGAAACGCTGGCTGCTGGCGCATGAAGGACATAGCGAATACGCATGGCAGCAGACAACCTTGCTCTGATCGACGAGTTCTGCGACAGCCTGTGGCTGGAAGACGGGCTGTCGAAAAATTCCCTGGATGCGTACCGGCGCGATATGCGCCTGTTCCTGCGCTGGCTGGAAGTGGCGCGGCCCGCCGTCGGCAGCCTGCTGGCCGTGGCCAGCCACGATATCGAAGCCTACTTTTCGGCGCGGCATGAACAGACCAAGGCCAGTTCCGCCAACCGCCGCCTGTCGGTGCTCAAGCGCTTTTACCAGCTGGCCTTGCGCGAACGGCGCATTGCCGAAGACCCCTGCTTGAAGCTGGCCTCGGCCAAGCAGCCGCAGCGTTTCGTCCATACCCTGAGCGAAGCCCAGGTCGAAGCCTTGCTGGCCGCGCCCGACCTGCGCTCGCCGCTCGGCCTGCGCGACCGCACCATGCTGGAATTGATGTATGCCAGCGGCTTGCGCGTGTCGGAACTGGTGGAATTGAAGACGCTGGAGCTGAGCATGAACGACGGTGTGCTGCGCATCACCGGCAAGGGCGCCAAGACGCGCCTGGTGCCGTTCGGCGAACAGGCGCGCTTGTGGATCGAGCGTTATCTGAAGGAGGCGCGCGGCGCCATCCTCAACGGCCAGCAGGACGACGCCCTGTTCGTCACGGGACGCGGCGGCCCGATGACGCGCCAGATGTTTTGGGTGGTGGTGAAAAAGCATGCGCTGAAAGCCGATATCACGGCCCCGCTGTCGCCGCACACCCTGCGCCACGCCTTCGCCACCCACCTGCTCAACCATGGCGCCGACTTGCGCGTGGTGCAGCTGCTGCTGGGCCATTCCGATATTTCCACCACCCAGATCTACACCCATGTGGCGCGCGAGCGGCTCAAGCAGCTGCACGCCGTGCACCACCCGCGCGGCTAGGCGTGGCCCTTAGCCGGGCACGCGCGGCGCTTGCGGTGCGGCCGCCTCGTCCAGATGGCATTGGCCATACAGCACGGTAAACAGCACCACGCAGCCGGCGGCCAGCGCCATGCCGAAACCGGCGCGCGCGCCATACAGATCGACCAGTTGGCCGGCCGCCGCCGCGCCCAGCGCCAGGCCGATGCCCAGGCCCGTCACCAGCCAGGTCAAGCCCTCGGTCAGGCGGGCATTGGGCACCATGCGTTCCACCAGGCCCATGGCCACGATCAGCGTCGGCGCGAAGAACAAGCCGGCCAGCAGCACCGCCGCCGACAGGCTGAGGATATTGTTGACGAACAGCAGGGGCAGGGTGGTGGCCGCCGTCGCCAGGCCGGCCAGACGCAGCAGTTGCGGCAGCGGCTGCTGCAGATGCAGGGCGCCGAAAGTCAGGCCCGCCACGCAGGAACCGATGGCATACATGGAGAGCACGATGCTGGCCGCGGCCGGCTCGCCTTCCTGGCGCGCGAACGCCACGCTGACCACGTCCACCGTACCGGCGATGGTGCCCATGGCCACCATCAGCAGCATCAGCACGCGCATGCCGTTTTTGGCCAGCAGCGGCGCCTGGTAGCCCTTGACGCGCGCATGCACCGGCGGCTCGGTGGCGCGCTGCAGCACGAAGGCGGCCACGCCCGCGCCCAGCAGCAGCACGGCCGCCAGCGGCCCGGCTTCGGGGAAGAGGGCCACGCTCAGGCCGACCGAGATCGGCGGCCCGGCGATAAAGCAGACTTCATCGAGCACCGATTCCAGCGCATACGCCGTTTGCAGCTCGGGCCGGCCACGGTAGATTTCAGTCCAGCGCGCGCGCGACATGGCCGACATGCTGGGCATGCAGCCGGCCAGCGCGGCGAAGACGAACAGGGTCCAGTCCGGCGCCTGCAGATGGGCGCACAGCAGCAGGGCCAGCATGGCGGCGATGCTGGCGCCGGCCGCGCGCGGCAAGACCCGGCGCTGGCCATGGCGGTCCACCAGGCGCGAGACCTGGGGCGAGAGCAGGGCGGTGCAGAGGGCGAAGGTGGCGGCCACGGCGCCGGCCAGGCCGTAGGCGCCGCGCATCTGCGCCAGCATGGTGATCAGGCCGATGCCCGTCATCGAGATCGGCATGCGCGCCAGCAGGGCGGCAAGGGCGAAGCGGCGGCTGCCGGGAGCGCGGAAAAGCTTGCGATAGGGATTGACCATGGCTTTGGTATTAATCTAGTCGAAATATCAATGCGCGCCACACTCTAGCACCAATCCATCTTTCTTGCTGGCATGCCGGTTTGATCTGGCCGCTAGGGGGCGGGCGGGCACTGGGGCATAATGGGGGCAGGAGGTGCCCCATGGCAAAGACGAATTTCCAGTACGAGAAGCGGCAGCGCGAGTTAGAGAAGAAACGCAAGGCCGAAGAAAAAGCGCGCCGCAAGCAAGAGGCGAAGAACCATCCGGCCGGCGAGCAGGAGGCCGACGAAGCCGGCTTCGACAGCAGCGAAACCGACACCAGCACCGCCGACGACTAAAGCCGCCGCAGCCCAGCCCGTGTCCACCTTGGTGCCTGGCACCAAGGTGGACACGGGCTGGACTGTAAAAAAAAAGCGGGGAGGGCGCCCGGCGCCTCCCCGCTGTGTGGTGCAAACCCGGGGCGCGGCAGCCCCGCCCCGGGTTTGGTGATAAGCCGCCGAATCGTCCCCGCACGGCGCGGGGACGGGGTGGGCGAACCGTTAGGCGACTTCCGCCGCCTTGTCTCGTTTGCCGGCCACGGCCAGCGGGGCATGGCTGCCCTGTTCTTCATGCGCGTCCTCGGCGCTGCCGAACCAGCGCGCGCAGCGCTTGCCCAGCGTGTCCAGATAGCTGTAGGCCACCGGCACCACCACCAGGGTCAAGAGGGTGGAGGTGATCACGCCGCCGATCACGGCGCGGCCCATCGGCGCCTGCGTTTCGCCGCCGTCGCCAAAGCCGATGGCCATCGGCAGCATGCCGAAGATCATGGCCAGCGTGGTCATCAGGATCGGGCGCAGGCGCACCTGGCCGGCCGCCAGAATCGCCGCGCGCTGGCCCTGGCCGCCCTGCTGGCCATGGTTGACGAAGTCGACCAGCAGGATCGCGTTCTTGGTCACCAGACCCATCAGCATGATGATGCCGATCACCGAGAAGATATTCAGCGTGCTGCCCGTCACCAGCAAGGCCAGCAGCACCCCGATCAGGGACAGCGGCAGCGACACCATGATGGCGATCGGCTGCAGGAAGCTGCCGAACTGCGACGCCAGCACCAGGTAGATGAAGATCACGGCGATGCTCAGCGCCGTCACCGCGCCGCCCATGGTTTCGGCCATTTGCTGGGCGTTGCCGCCGACGTCGAAGCGCACGCCGGCCGGCAGCTGCATGGTGTCCATGGCTTTTTTCACGTCCTTGTCGACGTCGCCGGCCGGACGGCCTTCGACGTTGGCGTAAATCGCCACGCGGCGCTGCAGGGCCTGGCGTTTCAGCACTTGCGGGCTGAAGGAGGGGACAAAGTCCACCACCTGGCGCAGCGGCACCATGATGGGGCGGCCATCGGCGTCCAGCTTGCTCGACGCGAGCGAGAGGTCGGCCAGGTCGGCCACGCGCTGGCGGCCCGACTTCGGCAGCTGCACATTGACTTCATAGTTCTGGCCGTCGCCAGCCAGCCAGTAGCTCACGGTCTCGCCCGCGACGAAGGGACGCAGGGCGACGCCGATCTGCTGCACGTTCAGGCCCAGGTCGCTGGCCAGCTCGCGGTTGATCTTGATCGTGGTCGACGGGTTGGCGCCTTCCTGGCTGTATTCGAGGTCGGCGATGCCCTTGATCTTGCGCATCTTGGCCATCAGCTCGTGGGCAGCCTTGTCCAGCTTGCTCTCGTCGGTGCCGAGAATGGCGATGAAGATGGGCTTGTCGCCGTCGCCCAGCGAAGTGGTCACGCCGGCGATCGGGGCCAGGCGCTTGCGGATCGCTTCTTCGAGCTGCTTCTGGGTGCGGCGCTGGTGCACGTTCTTGTCGAGCAGCTTCAAGTGCATGTCCGCCATATGGCGGCCTTCCGGCTTGCCCACGTTCGACAGCACGGCTTCGATTTCCGGGAAATCTTTCAAGGCCGTTTCGATCTGGCGGATCTTGGCATCGTTGTATTCCAGGCTGGAGCCGACCGGCACCTTGAAGGTCAGGCTGATCCAGCCGCGGTCGGTTTCCGGCATCATCTCGCCGCCGATCTTCGGCACCAGCATCAGGGAGCCGACGAAGATCAGCAGCGCCGCCAGCAGCGTGGTCTTGCGCCAGTGCAGCGCCCATTCCAGCACCTTGCCGTACCAGAGGTGCAGCTTGTCCACGCCGCGCTCGGTGAATTCCATGAAGCGGCCCAGCCATGGCACATACTTGAAGCGGTCCTTGGCCGGATCGCGCCATACCGAGGACAGCATCGGGTCGAGCGTGAAGCTGACGAACAGCGAGACCATCACGGCCACCGCCACGGTGATGCCGAACTGCAGGAAGAAGCGGCCGATGATGCCCTTCATGAAGGCGACCGGCACGAACACGGCGACGATGGCGAAGGTGGTGGCCATCACGGCCAGGCCGATCTCGTTGGTGCCGTCCTCGGCCGCCTTGCGGTGGCCCTTGCCGAAGCCCAGGTGGCGCACGATGTTTTCGCGCACCACGATGGCATCGTCGATCAAGAGGCCGATGCACAGCGACAGCGCCATCAGCGTCAGGAAGTTCAGCGTGAAGCCGAAGGCTTTGAGCGCGATGAAGGTGGCCAGCACGGCGATCGGCAGGGTCAGGCCAGTGATCACGGTCGAGCGCCAGGAGTGCAGGAAGAAGAACACGATGATCATGGTCAGCACCGCGCCTTCGACGATGGTGCGCTTCACATTGTTCAACTGGCTCTGCACGCGGTCCGATTCGGAATCGAGGATGCTGAGCTTGACGTCCGCGGGCAGGGTCTGGCGCAATTCCTCGACCACTTTCTTGACGCCGCTGCCCACTTCCACCACATTGGCGTCCTGCACCTTGGTGATGTCGAAGGAGATCGAGCGCTTGCCGTTCACGCGCGACAGCGATTCCTCTTCGATTTCGCCGTCCACCACCTCGGCCACCTGTTCCAGGTAGACCGGGCCGCTGGCGCGGCGCGCCACGATGATCTTGTTGAATTCGCGCGCGTCCTTGAGCTTGCCCTCGACGCGCACCAGCTGTTCGCTGACGCCGCGGCTGATGCGCCCGGCCGGCAGATTGGTATTGGTGGCCTGGATGGCGCGCATCACCTCATCGACGCCGATGCCCTGGGCCGTCATCTCGTTCGGCTTCAGGCTGATCAGGATCTGGCGCTTGGACAGGCCGAAGGTGTTGACCTGGCCGACGCCGGGCACGCCCTGGAAGCGCTTGACCACCACCTGGTCGGCCAAGGTCGACAGGTCGCGGATGCTGCGCGTGTCCGAGGTCATGCTCAGGTTGACGATGGGCTGGGCGTTGTCGCCTTCGGCGCGCGCGATGAAGGGGTCTTTCGCCTCTTTCGGGAAGCGCGGGCGCACCAGGGCCACCTTGTCGCGCACGTCCTGCATCGCCTTGTCCATATTGGTGGACAGCTGGAATTCGATGTAGACGCCGGAACGGCCTTCCCAGGAGTTGGCGCGGATGGTCTTGATGCCGCTGACGGTGTTGACGATGTCTTCGACCGGACGCGTGATATCGTTTTCCACCGCCTCCGGCGAGGCGCCCGGATAGTTGACTTCGATGGCGGCGAACGGAATTTGCACATTGGGCATGCTCTCCACGCCCAGGTCGCGGTAGGAAAAGATGCCGAGCACCATCAGCGCCACCATCACCATGGTGGCGAAGACCGGGTTACGGATACTGATCTTGGTAATCCACATGGCGCTTAATCCTGCTTAGCCAGCATGGCGGCCTTGTTCGGGGTGGCGCCGCCGGCGGGCGCGGCGGGCAGTTTCACCTTGTCGCCCGGCTTGACGTTCTCCAGCTTGGCGACGATGACCTGGCTGCCTTGCTCCAGGCCGCCGGTCACTTCGGCATAGCCTTCATCCTCGCTGCGCAGGCCGATGGCGACCGGCTGGGCCACCACCTTGTTCTGTTCCACCTTGAACACCACGTCCTTGCCCTCGTGCTTGCGCAGGGCCGCCAGCGGCACCAGCGGCATCACGGCCGATTTCTCGGTGACGATGCTGCCCTTGGCGAACATGCCGCCGCGCAGGGCGCCGTCGGCATTGGCCACGCTGACGTACACCAGCATGGCGCGCGAACCGGCTTCGGTGGTGGGGTTGATGCGCGCCACTTTGCCGTGGAAGGGGCGCCGCTGGAAACCATCGACCTGGAACTGCACGTCCTGTCCCACTTTCACGCGCGGGATTTCGGTGCTCGGCACCTGGGCTTCGAGCACCAGTTCGGCCAGGTTGACGATGGTATAGACGGGCATGTCAGGCGCGACTTTTTCGCCCGCCTGCACATGACGTTTACTGATGATGCCGCTGAACGGGGCGCGGATTGTGCTGTCGTTGAGCGCGATGCGGGCCAGTTCCACCTGGGCAGCGGCAGCCTTGACATTGGCGCGCGCCAGTTCCACCGCGTTGGCCGTGCTGTCATAGGAATTCTGCGAAATATACTGTTGGCGCAGCAGGGCCTGGCTATTGCCCTCGTTCTTCTGCGCCAGCGCCAGGCGGGCCTGGGCTTCGTCGAGCTGGGCTTGCTGCTGCTTCAGGCGCGCCTGGGGATCGGCCTGGTCGATACGGGTCAACACCTGGCCGGCGCTGACGGCCATGCCTTCGCGCGGTGCCGACTCGTGCACCTGGCCCGAGACCTTGGCCTTGATCGTGGCCTGGCTCACCGGCACCAGCGAGCCGGAGAGCGGCAGGCTGACGGCCAGCGCGCGCGCCTCGACGGCGGCGACATCGCTGCCGGCCAGCTCGTAGACCTCGATCTTGTCTTTTTTGCCATCCTTGCCCTCGTCGTGGGCGGCGCTGGCGGGCGCGGCATCGTCCTTGGCGTGGTGCAAGACCGTCCAGCCGCCGCCGACTACGCCCAGCAGCACCAGCGCGATCACGGGCTTGCGCCAGCGCGGCATGCGGGACTGTTTCAGGGGCAGGGTTTCGAATGTCATGCTGGTCTCTCTAATGATGTGGGGCCGCTGCCGGCGGGTGAGGCGATGCTGGCACTTTACGGATTTGCAAGCGTGAAGAGGGGCGGAATGCGATGAAGCGCAAAATCGCGCGCCTGAAATGCAAAAAGCCCGGCTCAGGCGTCCGATTTGGCGGACAGACGGTGTCCGGCGCCGGACAGCCGGCAAGGTGTTGTGTTTTTGGAAAGATCAACCCCGTCCGTTTGAGCCAGCGCAAACGATGGGGGCACGGTGACGCGCAAGATAGAATCCTGTCCGTTTCTCGTTGCGAGGTGAGTATGGCTCCGCCCGACGAACCGCAGGATGAGGCCTCTGCCGCCCATCCCCAGCCCCATCGGCTCCCGCCGCCGTCCCCCTATACCGCCCACGAGGCGCTGCAGATGATCGCGCGCCTGGTGGAGGCGATGGAAATCACGCCCCTGGTCAGCGCCGTCAGCTTCGACCGCGATTGGCGCGTGCGTTTCTGCAATCCCGCCTGCGCCGGCTTGTGCGGCCTGGCGCCCGAGCAGCTGTACGGCCGCTCCATCCGCCAGTTGTTCTTTTACGACGAGCGGGAAGCCGAATACGAAGCCATGGTGGAGGAGGTCTGGCGCAGCGGCCAGCCGGCCACGCCGCGCGAGTGGTGGGTGCGCACCTTGAACGGGCGCCGGCTGTGGCTGTATTCGATCTGCCTGCCCATCTTCAGCGGCGGCGAGTTGAAGCAAATCTTTTGCATGAAAATCAACTTGACCGAGCGCAAGCAGGGCGAGGAGGCGCTGGCGCGCGCCAGCGCCAACTTCCAATCGCTGTTCCAGAAATCGGCCGATGCCATGCTGCTGATCCGCAATAACGAGATCCTGGATGCCAACCCGGCCGCCCTCGGCATGTTCGCTTGCGCCAGCCGCGAGCAGCTGGTGGGCCATAGCCTGGCCAATCTGTCGCCCATGCAGCAGCCCGACGGTTCCGTGTCCGCCCCCGCCGTCGCCGAGCTGATGCAGCAAGCCCTGAGCCAGACCAACTGCCGCTTCGACTGGCGCTTCCTGAGCTGCGAAGGCAGCCTGTTCTGGGGCGAGGTGCTGCTGACCTCGATCAGTCAGGACCACCACCAGCTCTTCTATGCCCAGGTGCACAATGTAACCGAGCGCAAGAAAGCCGAGCGCACCCTGGCCCTGGCGGCCCAGGTCTTCGAGAGCAGCCGTGAAGGCATCGTGCTGACCGACCGCCACAAGCGCGTAATCGCCGTCAACCGCGCCTATAGCGAGATCACCGGCTTCAGCGCCGAGGCCATGGCCGGCCAGCCGCTTGAGCATTTCCGCTCGGCCGAGGAGGATGAGAGCTTCTTCCGCCAGCTCTGGGGCATGGTCGATGCCAGCAGCCACTGGCAGGGCGAAATCCGCCTGCGCCACCGCGACGGCCATGTGTTCCCGGCCCTGGTGGCGCTGACCACCATCCGCGGCAGCGGCAAGCGCAGCAGCCACTATATGGCCATCCTGTCCGATATCAGCGAGCGCAAGAAAAATGAAGAACACACGCGCCACCTGGCCGAGCACGATTTCCTGACCGATTTGCCGAACCGCGTGCTGCTGGCCGACCGCCTGAGCCAGGCGCTGACGGCGGCGCGCCGCCACCACAGCATGCTGGCCCTGCTGTTCATCGACCTGGACCACTTCAAGGGCGTCAACGACACCCTGGGCCACCATACCGGCGACCTGCTGCTCAAGGAAGTGGCGCGCCGCCTGACGCGCTGCGTGCGCGGGGGCGACACCGTCAGCCGCCAGGGCGGCGACGAATTCATCCTGATCCTGCCCGAGATCGGCGGCGTCGAGCATGCGGCCCATGTTGCCGCGTCCGTGCGCCAGGCCGTGGGCCAGGAATACCGGCTGGCCGGGCACCAGCTCAGCATCACGGCCTCGATCGGCGTGGCCATCTATCCCCACGACGGGGCCGATGCCGACAGCCTGCTGCGCCATGCCGACATGGCCATGTTCCACGCCAAGGAGAGTGGGCGCGACCGCTTCCACTTCTTCAGCCCCGACATGAATGCGCGCATGGTCGAACGCGGCACGCTGGAAGAGGGCTTGCGCCGCGCCCTGGACGAGCAGCAGTTCGCGTTGGAATTCCAGCCCTTGCTGGCGCTGGCCAGCGGCGCGCCGGTGGGCATGGAAGCCCTGCTGCGCTGGCATCACCCCGAGCTGGGCGTGCTGCCGCCGGCGCGCTTCCTCGCCGTGGCGGAGGAGAGCGGCTTGATGCTGCCCATCGGCGCCTGGGTCTTGCAGCAAGCCTGCCGCCAGGCCCAGCGCTGGCATGAGCACGGCCAGCGCCTGACGGTGGCGGTGAATCTGTCGGCCGCCCAGTTCATGCAAAAGAGCTTGCCGGACCAGGTGGCCCAGGCCTTGCAGACGGCGGGCCTGGAGCCGGCCTGCCTGGAACTGGAGCTGACCGAAACGATGCTGCTGAAAAACGGCCCGCAGGCGCTGGACACCCTGCGCAGCCTGGCGGCGCTCGGCGTGCGCCTGGCGCTCGACGATTTCGGCAGCGGCTATTCCAGCCTGGAACAGTTGCGCAGCTATCCGATCCACAAGCTCAAGATCGCGCCCGCCTTCCTGCGCGACGGCGGCGATGCCGGTGCCATCCGCGCCATCATCGCCATGGCCCATGGCCTGGGCATGGCCGTGGTGGCGGAAGCGGTGGAGACCGCCGAACAGCTGGACTTGCTGCGCCAGGAAGGCTGCGACCTTTACCAGGGGCAGCAGGCCAGCGCGGCCCTGCCCCAGGGCGAACTGGAACGCCTGTTGCAGTGAGGCTGGCGCGCTGCCTAGCGCCCCGCCTAGCGCGCCGCCCCGCCTAGCGCGCCGCCGCGCCGTTGCCGGCTGCCGCCGCGCCCGCCGCCTCGAACAGGCGCAGGCGCACCAGCACCTGGCCATGGTCGGACACTTCCGGCCGCTCCTGGCGCAGATGGTCGTTCAGATAGCTGACGTCGAGCACTTCGCCGATGGCGCGCGGCGAGGCCGGGTGGAATTCCTCGGACACCAGCACATGGTCGATGGTGGTGTAGTGGCCTTCATAGATATTGGTGTAGCCGACGTGGCGCAAGGTATCCTGGCGGCGCTGGATCTGGTTGCAGTCGAACATGCGGCCGTTGAGTTCTTCGCCGGACTGGGCCAGGGCGCCGCTGCCCAGCACGATGGTGGTGGTGACGGCATCGGCCGTGTCGTTGAAGTCGCCCATGACGATGCAGGGGCGCCGCCCTTCGCGCCGCAGATTGCTCAGCAGCACGCGCAGCGCCACCGCCTCCGTGCCGCGCCACACCAGCGAGCGCAGATTGGCCATCGCGTACAGCAGCGGGTCGTCGCCATTGTCGCCGTTGCGGTAGTCGGGGCGGCGCGACTTCAGGTGCACCACGATCACATCGGCCACCGTGCCGCCGGGCAGCACCACGCGCGCATGCAGCGGCGCGCGCGCGAAGCGGTCGGCGTCGCGGCTGCCCGAGTCGGACGGCACGCCTTCCGGGAAATTCGCATACACCTCGGGCGGCGCGGCCAGCGGCAGGCGCGAGACCAGGGCCACGTTCGGCGTCAGCCGCTCGGCGCGCGGATCGGGGTCGAAGCCGGCGTGCACCGCGTCCTGGTATTTGCGCGTACGGGACAGCACGTCGCGCAGCGCGGCCTGGGAGAAGATTTCCTGGAAACCGATCACATCGGCGTCGAGCTCATCGAGCTGCTGGGCGGTCCAGGCGGCTTTGGCCTCGTATTCCCCGGCCGTGAGCGGGAGCAGATTGTCGTACAATTTCGCGCCCGGCGGGGCAAGATTGCAAACATTGAAAGTGGCAAAGCGAATTTCTTGCTGCATAATTAGAAACTCCTTTTCGAACAATTAGCGTATCACGGCATGGCGAAGAAAGAGCACATTTCCGAAACCCCGGCCACCGCGCTGCTGCGCAAGCACAAGGTGGCTTTCAGCGAACATCCCTATGAATACGAGGAACATGGGGGCACCGGCGTGTCTTCCCAGGCCTTGGGCGTGGCGGAACACCAGGTGGTCAAGACCCTGGTGATGCAGGACGAGGCGGCCAAGCCGCTGATCGTGCTGATGCACGGCGATTGCAAGGTGTCGACCAAGAACCTGGCGCGCAATATCGGCTGCAAATCGGTGGAGCCGTGCAAGCCCGAGGTGGCGCAGCGCCATTCCGGCTATATGATCGGCGGCACCTCGCCCTTCGGCACCAAGAAGGCCATGCCGGTGTATGTGGAGGAAAGCATCCTCGCGCTGGAAACGATTTATATCAATGGCGGCCGGCGCGGCTTCCTGATCGGCATCGCGCCGCGCGTGCTGCTGGAGGTGCTGGCGGCCAAGCCGGTGCACTGCGCCTTGGCCGATTAAAGGCGCTGGTGTATAGTCCAGCGGCCCGGAGGCCGCTTCAAAATGGCCGTGGCGTCGTTGTGGCTCCTGGCCGTGCAGGCGCACTGTCTTCGTCGCCACGCCTAGCCACGCCCATTTTGAAACGGCCTCCAGATTAGAATATATAAAAGGGAAAATATGAATACAGTATTACTGGTTATCGCCGCCTATCTGATCGGCTCGATCTCCTTCGCCGTGGTGGTGAGCAAGGTGTATGGCCTGTCCGACCCGCGCACCTATGGCTCGAAAAACCCCGGCGCCACCAATGTGTTGCGAAGTGGCAATAAAGGCGCGGCGATCTGGACCCTGGTGGGCGACGCCGTCAAGGGCTGGCTGGCGGTCTGGCTGGTGCAGTATTTCGCCGAACCGCTGGGCGTGGGCGATATGACCATCGCGCTGGTGGCGATTGCCGTCTTCCTCGGCCACCTGTGGCCGGTCTTCTTCAAATTCGTCGGCGGCAAGGGCGTGGCGACCGCGCTCGGCGTGCTGCTGGCGCTGAATCCCTGGCTGGGTCTGGGTACGCTCGTCACCTGGCTGGTGGTGGCCTATGCGTTCCGCTACTCTTCGCTGGCGGCCCTGATCGCCTCCATCTTCGCGCCGTTCTACTACGGCCTGCTGTTCGGCACCGAGCCGCAACTGGTGGCCGTGCTGGTCATGAGCGGCCTGCTGATCTGGCGCCACGGCAAGAATATCTCGAACCTGATGGCGGGCAAGGAAAGCCGCATCGGCAGCAAGAAGAAGTAAGCGCTATTGCAATCGGGATGGGCGGCCTCAACTACAATAGACGAGCCGCCGTCGGCGGCGCCCCTATTGAAAGGCCGTCATGTCCACCTCCCTCCGTATCGACTTCGTTTCCGACGTTTCCTGCCCCTGGTGCGCCGTTGGCCTGAATTCGCTGGAAACCGCGCTGCAGCGCCTGGGCGCCGAAGTCCAGCCCGAGATCCACTTCCAGCCCTTCGAACTGAACCCGAATATGGGCAAGGAAGGGCAGGACATCACCGAACACCTGACCCAGAAATACGGCGCCAGTGCCGAGCAGCAGGAGCAGAGCCGCGCCGTGATCCGCCAGCGCGGCGCCGATGTCGGCTTCGAATTCGCCATGGATAAGCGTAGCCGCATCTACAACACCTTCGACGCCCACCGCCTGCTGCACTGGGCCGGCGAAACCTCGGGTCCGGCGCAAAAGGCGCTCAAGCACGCCCTGTTCGGCACCTACTTCACGCGCGGCGAAGACCCCAGCTCGCACGAGGTGCTGCTGAAGGCCGCGGCCGAAGCCGGTCTGGACCAGGCTGCCGCCGCCGAGGTGCTGGCTTCGGGCCGCTATGCCGACGAGGTGCGCGCCGCCGAACGCTTCTACCAGCAGAACGGCATCAGCTCGGTGCCGGCCGTCATCATCAACGAGCGCCACCTGATGGTGGGCGGCCAGCCGCCGGAAGCCTTTGAAGAGGCGCTGCGCGAAATCCTGGCGCAGAAATAAGGCGGGAAAGCGCGCTCTTATCGGACGTATAACAAGTCCCTGTTTTGCGTTACACTGGCCCCGCGTAGCACATCAGCAAGAAGTGAGCGTAAATACGCCGACGACGCTACAGGGAGACACATGTCAGCCGCAGAACCGATCCAGACGCTGCCTTTCCGGCGGCCGCAGGATGACCAGCACCGCCTGGCCGCCCTGCACCGCTACGATGTACTCAAAGAACCGGCCGGGGAAGACTTCCGCTTCCTGACCGAACTGGCCGCCCGCATCTGCGGCGTGCCGTATGCCTTTATCACGCTGGTCGACGCCGAGCAGGTCTGGGTCAAGTCCTATACCGGCCTGGCCATCGACCAACTGCCGCGCGACCAGTGCTATTGCTCGCTGGCCGTGCTGGGCGAAAACGCCACCGAAATTCCCGACCTCAGTGCGGACGCGCGCACCGCGCGCATGCCGCTGACCGCGGGCGAGCCGCATCTGCGCATGTACAGCAGCGTGGCCCTGAGCACTTCCGACGGCTATGCCCTCGGCACCTTGTGCGTGATGGACGTGAAGCCCGGCCGCCTGAGCGCGGAGCAGCGCGGCCTGCTGCAAGGCCTGGCGCGCCAGGCGATGGCCCTGATCGAGCTGCGCGCCAAGGAAAAGGCGCTGCAAGCCTCGCTGCACGAGCTGGAGCAGCTGGCCACCACCGACGAGCTGACCGGCCTGCACAACCGGCGCTCCCTGCTGCATCGCCTGAAATTCGAAGTGGCGCGCACGCGCCGCTTCCGCACCCCGCTCTCGGCCGTGATGATCGACCTGGATCACTTCAAGCGGGTCAACGACGAATACGGCCATGCCGCGGGCGACCTGGTGCTGGCCGACATCGGCCGGCTGCTGCGCGAAAATATCCGCGTGATCGACCTCGCCGGCCGCTATGGCGGCGAAGAATTGTGTATCCTGCTGCCCAACACCCCGCCCGAAGGCGCGCGCAAATTCGCTGAATCTTTGCGTGCAAAAATCGAAGCGCAGGTGCATCATGACGGCGCGCGCAGCATCCAGGTCACGGCCAGCTTCGGCATCGCCTCCTTCAACCATATGGACATCGACGATGCCGACAGCCTGCTGCGCCAGGCCGATGCCGCCCTGTACCGCGCCAAGCAGAATGGGCGCAACCGGGTGGAGAACTGAATGGAATGGAGAATGGAATGCCCACAGCAATATGGAATGGCGCGGTGATCGCCGAAGCCAGCGCCAATGAAGTCGAAATTGTCGAGCACAATGTGTATTTCCCGCCGGAGCGCGTGAACCAGGCATACCTGCAGCCGAACAGCCATACCACCCTGTGCCCGTGGAAGGGCGTGGCCAGCTATTACGACGTGGTCGTCGATGGCAAGGTGAATCAGAACGCCGCCTGGTACTACCCCACGCCAAGCGAAGCGGCGCGCCAGATCAAGGACCGCATCGCCTTCTGGCACGGCGTCGAAGTCGCGCACTGAGATGGGCTTTTCCGCGCGGCCGTATCTGCAGCGCGTCAGCGCGGACTACGGCCGCGCCGATCTGGACGCGTTCCCGTTCACGATTCCGGCCGTGCGCGAACTGAGCGCCATCGATTTTCATCCGGACGTCACCTTCTTCATCGGCGAGAACGGCAGCGGCAAATCCACGCTGATGGAAGCCATCGCCCTGGCGCTGGGCTTCAGCATGGAAGGCGGCACCCTGAACGTGCGCCTGAACACCGCCAGCCACGATGCGCCGCTGAGCGACGCGCTCAAGCTCTCGCGCAGCTTTCGCAAGCCCGCCGACCACTACTTCTTCCGCGCCGAGAGCTTCTTCAACGTCGCCACCTATATGGAGGAGATGGGCTATCTGGCCGGGTATGGCGGCTCGCTGCACGCACGCTCGCATGGCGAAGCCTTCATGTCGGTGCTGGTGAACAAATTCAAGGGCAGGGGGCTGTACCTGCTGGACGAACCGGAAGCGGCGCTCTCGCCCAACCGCCAGCTGGCCGCGCTGTCCGCCATCGACCAGCTGGTGAAGCAGGATTCCCAGTTCATCATCGTCACCCACTCGCCCATCCTGCTGTCCTACCCGAACGCCAAGATCCTGTGCTTCGACAGCGGCGGCATCACCGAAATGGCGTATGAAGACACCGAGCACTACGCCGTCACCCGCGACTTCCTGAACCATTACCAGCGCCGCCTGCAGCAATTGCTGGAACCCGACTAAACCCGCATGGACAATATCACCCACTCCCTGGTTGGCTTGGGCGTGGGCGAGCTGCTGCAACGCAGCCTGCCCGCCGAAGCCAGCGAAGCGCGCCAGCGCACCCGCCACCGTCTGCTGCTCACGGCCTGCGCCCTGGCCAGCAACTTCCCCGACCTCGACCTGTTCCTGACCAAGCTGATGGCGCCGCCGCTCGGCTATCTGCTGCACCACCGCGGCCATACGCACACGCTGCTTTTCCTGCTGCCGCAAGCCTTGCTGCTCCTGGCGGCGCTGTGGCTGTTCTGGCCCAAGGCGCGCGCCCTGCTCAAGGAGAGCCGGGTGGCGCGGCTTGGCCTGCTGGGCGCGATGACGGCCGGCTTCCTGCTACACCTGGGCATGGACTTCATGAACTCCTATGGCGTCCATCCCTTCCATCCCTTCAATGGCGACTGGTATTTCGGCGACATGATCTTCATCATCGAGCCGGTATTCTGGGTTGCCTTCGGCGTGCCGCTGGCGCTGGCCATACCCTGGCGTCCCGTGCGTTGGCTGATGGTCGCGGTGCTGGCCGTGGCCCTGCTGTACTTCACCCTGCACGGCTACCTGGGCTGGACTTCTTATGCCGGCCTGCTCCTGCTGGGTGGCGCGCTTGCCGCGCTGCGCCTGCTGCATCTGCGCAGCCGCCGCGCGCTGGCACTGGCCCTGCTGCTGTGCCTGGGCTTCATCGGCGTGCAGAAGAGCGCCTCCTCGCTGGCGCGCGAACGCGTCGCGGCCGCCCTGCGCCAGGAAGGCGGCGCCGCCCAGCTGCTCGACGTCGCGCTGACCGCCTTCCCCGCCCAGCCCCTGTGCTGGAGCTTCGCCGCCATTGAACGCAACGAAGCGCGCGACAGCTACCGCGTGCGGCGCGGCATGCTCAGTCTGGCGCCCGGCTGGCTGCCGCCAGCCCAATGTCCGGCCAGCATGCTCGATCCCGCGCCGCCGCGCACCGTCCAGGCCGGCGTGCTGCTGCACAGCGAGTGGAACGGCAGCCTGTCCCTGCTGCGCCGCCTGCGGCAAAGCGACTGCCAGCTCGACGCCTGGCTGCGTTTCGCCCGCATCCCCGCCGTGGATGAAGGGCGCGCCAGCGACCTGCGCTTCACCAGCACCCCGCGCGGCAACTTCACCACGATGGACGTCGCCAGCGGCGCCCCGCGTGCCTGTCCCGCCCGCATCCCCCGCTGGAATCAACCCCGCGCCGACCTGCTCACCCCACCCTAAACCGCTTTGCGCCAAATCAAACAATGTCCACCCTGGTGTCAGGCACCAGAGTCGGACATTTGCTGATTTAAATCAAAGAATGTCCTACTCTGGTGCCTGACACCAGGGTGGGACATTGTTTGATCTGGATCAAAGGTGGAGGCCGCACTGCGGTATCATGCCGCTCCATGAATGCCACTGATTCCCGCTTTTCCACGCCGCTGTTCGGCAAGCCTGCCGAGGGCTGGCGCGCGCGCCTGTACACCATTATTTTCGAATCCGATACCCGCAGCGGACGCGCTTTCGATCTGCTGCTGATCGCCGCCATCGCGCTCAGCGTGGCCGCCGTGGTGGCGGGCAGCGTGGCGTCCATCGCCGCCGAATGGGGCGCTTGGCTGCAGACGGCGGAGTGGGTCTTCACTGCGCTGTTCACGTTGGAGTATCTGGCGCGCCTGGCTTGCGTGCAGCGCCCGCTGGCTTACGCACGCAGCTTTTTCGGCGTGATCGACCTATTGGCGATTCTGCCCACCTATCTGTCCTGGTTCGTGCCGGGCGCGCATGTGTTGCTCGATGTGCGCATCCTGCGTTTGCTGCGCATGTTCCGCGTCCTCAAGCTGACCAAGTACATCGAGGAATACGGCATGCTGGCCAGCGCCCTGATCGCCAGCCGGCGCAAGATCCTGATCTTCCTGTCGGTGGTGATGATGATCGTGCTGCTGCTGGGAACCGTGATGTATGTGGTGGAGGGCGCCGAGAGCGGCTTCACCAGCATTCCCACCGCCGTTTATTGGGCCATCAGCGCCATGACCACGGTGGGCTTCGGCGATTTGGTGCCGAAGACCGATCTGGGACGCGCCATTGCCTCGGTCATGATGCTGCTCGGCTGGAGCATCCTGGCCGTGCCGACCGGGATCATCAGCTCGGAGATCAGCTACCAGCGCGCGGGCCAGTTGCGCTGGCGGCGCGTCTGCGCCGCCTGTGGCGCCGGCGGCCACGAGGACAGCGCGTGCTTCTGCAAGAGCTGCGGCAAGGAGCTGCCGGCGCATGCCGCCACCGCCGCAGGGAAGGGCGGCTGAGCATGGACCGCCTGCACCTGATGACGGTCTTCGTCGCCGTGGCCGAGGAAGAGAGCTTTGTCGGTGGGGCGCGCCGCCTGGGTATGTCGCCGCCCGCCGTCACGCGCGCCATTGCCGCGCTGGAAGACCGTCTGCGTCTGAAGCTGCTGGACCGCAGCACGCGCCATGTGCGCGTCACCGAAGCGGGCCAGCGCTACCTGGACGATGCGCGCCGCATCATCGCCGAGGTGGATGAAGCCGACGAAGCGGCCGCCGGCATCAACGCCGCGCCGCGCGGCCACCTGAGCGTGACCGCGCCCGTGCTGTTCGGCCGCATGTATGTGATGCCCGGCATCGTCGAGTATTTGCAGCGCTATCCGGATACCGAAGTGTCGACCGTGTTTGTCGACCGCGTCACCAATCTGTTGGAGGAGGGGCTGGATGTGGGTGTGCGCATCGGCGAGCTGCCCGATTCCAGTCTGCGCGCCATTGCGGTCGGCCATGTGCGGCGCGTGATCTGCGTCGCACCCGCCTATCTGGAGCGGCATGGCTTGCCGCGCACGCCGGAAGAACTGGCGCGCCACACCATCATTTCCGCCACCGGTTCCAGCGCCGCGCCCGAATGGCGCTTTCTGCGCGATGGGACGGCGCAGTCGCTGCGCCTGAAAAGCCGGTTGACGGTGAATAGCAACGACGCGGCCATCGAAGCGGCGCGTCTGGGTTTGGGCGTGATCCGTCTGCTGTCCTACCAGGCCGCGCCGGCGCTGGAGAAAGGGGATCTACAGCGCGTATTGGCCGAGTATGAAATGCCGCCCCTGCCCATCCACATTGTGCATCGCGATAGCCGCCACGGTTCGGCGCGCATCCGCGCCTTCATCGACCTGATGGCCGCGCGCCTGCGCGCCGAGCCGGCGCTCAACTGCGCCAGCCAGGCTTAGACGACTTTCAGCTCGTCCAGCGGCCAGCGCGGACGCACATTGAAGGAGTAGTCGCGCTGCGCCGCAAGCGGATTGATTTGCAGGCGCATGGCGCCGGCAAAGGCGATCATCGCGCCATTGTCGGTGCAGAATTCCAGCTCGGGATAATAGACCTTGAAGCGCTTCTTGGCCGCCGCTGCATCGAGCGAGGCGCGCAGCTGCTTGTTGGCGCCCACGCCGCCGGCGATCACCAGGCGCTTGAGGCCCGTCTGCTTGAGCGCCGCCACGCATTTGGCCGTCAGCACGTCGACGATGGCATCGACGAAGCCGCGCGCGATATTCGCCTTGTCCTGCTCGCAGATATTGGCCAAGCCTTGGTTCTTGGCCACCGTCAGCACCGCCGTTTTCAGGCCGGAGAAGCTGAACATCAGATCCTTGGAATGCAGCATCGGGCGCGGCAGCTTGTACGCCTCGGGATCGCCGAATTCGGCCAGGCGCGAAATCGCCGGGCCGCCCGGATAGCCAAGACCCAGCAGCTTGGCCGACTTGTCGAAGGCTTCGCCGGCCGCGTCGTCCAGCGTCTCGCCCAGCAGCTCGTACTGGCCGACGCCGTCCACGCGCATCAGCTGCGTATGGCCGCCCGAGACCAGCAGGGCGACAAAGGGAAACTCCGGCGGCTCGGACGCCAGCAGCGGCGATAGCAGATGGCCTTCCAGGTGGTGGATGCCGAGCACCGGCTTGTCCAGCGCCAGACCGAGGCTGCAGGCGACCGAGGAACCGACCAGCAGCGCCCCGGCCAGGCCCGGACCCTGGGTGTAGGCGATGGCGTCGATCTGCTGCGGCGTGATGGCCGCGCCTTGCAGCGCCTGTTCCAGCAGCGGGATCGCGCGGCGGATATGGTCGCGCGAAGCCAGTTCCGGCACCACGCCGCCATATTCCTCGTGCATCGCGACTTGGGAATACAGGGCGTGCGACAGCAGGCCGCGCTGCGTGTCATACAGGGCCAGGCCGGTTTCGTCACAGGAGGATTCGACGCCGAGAACGATCATGGAAAGCTGCAAAAAGAAAAGGGGAATCCGCCATTGTAATATGAAAGCGGATTCCCCTCGGCGGCCGCAGCCCGCGCCGGGCGGGCTGGCGGCAGCGGCTTACGGACGCTTGCGCAGCTCGGCGGCGGCGCTGCGCAGCATGGCGGCGGTGGTGTCCCAGTCGATGCAGCCGTCGGTCACGGACTGGCCATAGGTCAGGGTCGACAGGTCGGCCGGGATCTTCTGGTTGCCGGCCACGATATTCGATTCGATCATCACGCCCACCAGCGACTGGTTGCCGTGCATGATCTGGTTGACCACATCGGTCATCACCAGCGGCTGCAGCTCCGGCTTCTTGTAGCTGTTGGCGTGCGAGCAGTCCACCACGATATTGGCGGGCAGCTTGGCCTTGGCCAGCGCCTGTTCGGCGATCGCCACCGACACCGAGTCGTAGTTCGGGCGGCCGTCGCCGCCGCGCAGCACCACGTGGCCGTGCGGATTGCCGCGCGTGCGCACGATCGACACCGTGCCCTGGCTGTTAATGCCGAGGAAGGCGTGCGGATTGGCCGCCGACAGGATGGCGTTGATGGCGATGCCGATGTCGCCATCGGTGCCGTTCTTGAAGCCGACCGGGGTCGACAAGCCCGAGGACATTTCACGGTGCGTCTGCGACTCCGTGGTACGGGCGCCGATCGCCGTCCAAGCGATCAGGTCACCCAGGTACTGCGGAGAGATCGGGTCGAGCGCCTCCGTCGCCGTGGGCAAGCCCAGTTCGCAGACATCGAGCAGGAATTGGCGGGCCTTCTCCATGCCCACGTCGACGCGGAAGGAATCGTCCATGTCCGGATCGTTGATATAACCCTTCCAGCCGGTGGTGGTGCGCGGCTTTTCGAAATACACGCGCATCACCAGCAGCATCGTATCCTTGACTTCTTCCTGCAGCGCTTTCAGGCGGCGTGCATAGTCCAGGCCCGCGGCGGGGTCGTGGATCGAGCAGGGGCCGACCACGACGAACAGGCGCTGGTCCTGGCGGTCGAGGATTTTGCGCAGGTCTTCGCGTCCTTGGGTGACGGTGGCGGAGGCGGCTTCGCTCAGCGGCAGCTTGGCGTGCAGCGACTCCGGCGTCGGCATCGACGCGAAGGATGTAACGTTAATATTTTCCAGGTCTTGAATCATGATGTACTCAGCTACTACGGGTCTTTTTATCGTCAGGGATCATGTAGTGTAGCCGAAACGGCGGCTTTGTGCGGAGCAGCATTCTTCAAGACCGCAGGCAAAGCGTGTAAGCTGTGGCCCATGACTACACAGCAACCCTTCCCGGCGGCCCGCTTCATCAAGGAGATCGGCCGCGGCAAAGACGGCGCCCGCGCCATGACGCGCGACGAGGCGCATGAACTCTACGGCGCCATGCTGGACGGCCGCGTTTCCGACCTGGAGCTGGGCGGCATCCTGCTGGCCATGCGCATCAAGGGCGAAACGGTGGACGAGCTGGCCGGCTTCCTGGCGGCGGCCGAAGCCTCGTTCGCGCCGCTGCGCGCGCCCGCGGGACCATATGCGCCGGTGCTGATCCCCAGCTATAACGGCGCGCGCAAGATGGCCAATCTGACCGCCTTGCTCGGCATGCTGTTGGCGCGCGAAGGCGTGCCGGTGCTGTGCCACGGCGTCGCCCATGACGTGGGCCGGGTGGCCACGGCCGAGGTGTTCGCCGCGCTTGGCGTCCCCGCCGCGCGCGATGCGGCCGAGGCGGAAGCGGCGCTGGCCTCCGGCCACGTCAGCTTCATCACCATTGATGCGCTGGCGCCGCGCCTGGCGTGGATGCTGTCGCTGCGGCGCATCCTGGGCGTGCGCAACTCGACCCACACCCTGGTCAAGATCCTGCAGCCGTTTGCCGGACCGGCGCTGCGGCTGGTGTCCTATACCCACCCCGAGTATTTAGAGACGCTGGGCGCGTTCTTTACCACCACGGCCGACCCGGCGCGCGGCGACGTCTTCCTGATGCGCGGCACCGAAGGCGAAACCGTCGCCAACGCCAACAAAGCCCAGCGCATCGACTGGATCCACGGCGCCGAGCGCACCGTGCTGGTCGAAAAGCAGACCCTGGTCGAAGTGCTGCCCGCGCTGCCCGAAGACAAAAGCGCCGAAGCCACCGCCGCCTGGATCGCTGCCGTGCTGCGCGGCGAGATCCCAGTCCCCGACCCCATCGCCCAGCAAGTGGCCCACTGCCTCACCATCGCGCGCCAACTGCGCCCCCTTTGATCTGCGTCAAACAATGTCCCACCCTGGTGTCAGGCACGGTGGTAGGACATTTTTTGCGCAAGATCAAAGAATGTCCGACTCTGGTGCCTGACACCAGGGTGGGACATTGTTTGATTTGGCGCAAAGGGTGGGGGATCGCGTAGAATCTCGCCTTTGGGCGTTCAGTTTGGCGGGAAATATGGCGAAGCAGTTTGATGTGGCGGTGGTCGGCGCGGGTGCGGCCGGGATGATGTGTGCGGCGACGGCGGCGCAGCGCGGCAAGCGCGTGGTGCTGATCGATCACGCCGATAAATTGGCGGAGAAGATCCGCATCTCGGGTGGCGGGCGCTGTAATTTCACCAATATTAATGCGGGACCGGCGAATTTCCTGTCGGAGAATCCGCATTTCTGCAAGAGCGCGCTGTCGCGCTTTACGCCGCAGGATTTCCTGGCGCTGGTCAAGAAGCACCGTATCGGCTACCACGAGAAGCATAAGGGCCAGCTGTTTTGCGACGATTCGGCCGAGCAGATCATCGAGATGCTCAAGGCCGAGTGCGCTGCCGGCGATGTGCATTGGCGTATGCCGGCCAAGGTCGAGAACCTGCAGCAGCTCGACGGCCAGGGCTTTGTGCTCGACACCGATAGCGGGACGATCCAGGCCGGGGCGGTGGTGATCGCCACCGGCGGCCTGTCGATTCCGAAGATCGGCGCCACCGATTTCGGCTACCGCGTGGCCAAGCAGTTCGGCCTGAAGCTGGTCGAGCCGCGTCCGGCCCTGGTGCCGCTGACCTTCGATGCCGCCGCCTGGGCGCCGTTCGTGCCGCTGGCCGGCATCGCGCTCGAAGTCGAGGTGGAAACGGGCACGCTCAAGGGCCGCAACGCGACGGGCGCGCGCTTCCGCGAGGATTTGCTGTTCACCCACCGCGGCCTGTCCGGCCCGGCCATCCTGCAGATTTCGAGTTTCTGGCAGCCCAATACGCCCATCGTCATCAACCTGCTGCCGGAGATGGATCTGGCGCAGACCTTGATCGAAGGCAAGGCGACGCTGAAAAAGCAGCTCGGCAATGTGCTGGCGCAATGGTTGCCGGCGCGTCTGGCCGAGGGTTTGCTGCAGGCGCATGGCTTCGCCGCCGACGCCCGTCTGGCCGACCTGCCCGATGCGCGCCTGCGCCAGCTGGGCCAGGCGGTCAACCAGTGGTCGCTGCTGCCGAACGGCTCGGAAGGCTACCGCAAGGCCGAAGTCACGCGCGGCGGCGTCGATACGCGCGAGCTGTCGCAGCAGTCGATGATGGCGGCCAAGGTGCCGGGCCTGTACTTTATCGGCGAAACCATCGATGTCACGGGGTGGTTGGGCGGATACAACTTCCAGTGGGCCTGGGCTTCGGGTGTGGCGGCCGGGCTGGCAATCTGATATCATTGCCGTCCCGGTGTGATGCAACGATGCCGGAGCAGATGTTAGCGGGGCGGAAAGATTGCCCTTTTCAGGCGGATTTTCATAGCGGAGTCCGCTTGCTGGGCCGGTTTAGCGTCCATGCCTCTTCCATTTCTGGACAAAAGCTGCTAATATCTTTGTCTTCCTTAAAACCCCTAACGGTTTGAATTTTTACATGACCACTATTCGCCTTAAAGAAAACGAGCCGTTCGAAGTCGCCATGCGTCGCTTCAAGCGCACTATCGAAAAAACGGGTCTGCTGACCGAACTGCGCGCACGCGAGTTCTACGAAAAGCCAACCGCAGAGCGCAAGCGCAAGCTGGCCGCTGCCGTGAAGCGCCACTACAAGCGCATCCGCAGCCAGCAACTGCCGAAAAAGCTGTACTAATACTGCTCTCGCAGAACCGGCCCGTTTTCGGCGCTTTGCTCGCCACGGGTTGCGCTGCGCACAGAGTTTCCACCCGCTCCGGTTCGCCGCAGCGGGTTTTCCGTTTTTAACCGCATATTTTTTGAGGTAGCCATGGGCTTGAAAGCACAAATCTCCGACGACATGAAAAACGCGATGCGCGCCAAGGAAGCCGGCAAGCTGGCCACCATCCGCCTGCTGCTGGCTGAAATCAAGCGCAAGGAAGTGGACGAGCAGATCGAAGTGGACGACGCCCAGACCGTGGCCATCGTCGAAAAAATGATCAAGCAGCGCAAGGATTCGATCACCCAGTTCGAAGCCGGCGGCCGCGCCGACCTGGCCGATATCGAAAAAGCCGAGCTCGAAGTGCTGGCCGCGTATATGCCGGCCGGCCTGTCGGACGAGGAAGTGGCCGCCGCCGTGGCCGCTGCCGTCGCGTCCACCGGCGCCGCCGGCCCGCAGGATATGGGCAAGGTGATGGGCGTGCTGAAGCCGCAATTGGCCGGTCGCGCCGACATGACCGTGGTCTCGGCCCTGGTAAAAAAAGCGCTGACCCCGGCGTAAGCCCTCGGCGTAAGCCCCCGGCGTAAGCCTGTAGCGATATGCCGCTGCAATGCCGCACCTTGCGCTGGCTCAAAGCCCGGCGCGGGGCGGCGGTATAGTCTGATCTAGAACAAGACCGTCAGCCGTGATTCCTCAGTCATTCATTTCCGATCTGCTCAACCGCGTCGACATCGTGGACGTGGTGGGCCGCTATGTGCAGCTTAAAAAGGGCGGCGCCAACTTCATGGGGCTGTGCCCCTTCCACAACGAGAAATCGCCGAGCTTCACGGTCAGCCCGACCAAGCAGTTCTACCACTGCTTCGGCTGCGGCGCCCATGGCACCTCGATCGGTTTCCTGATCGAGTACTCGGGCATGGGCTTTGTCGACGCCGTCAAGGATCTGGCGCAGAGCGTGGGCATGGTGGTGCCGGACGCCGACGACCGCATCCCGCCGGCCCAGCGCGCCCAGATGCAGGCGCAGAGCATGGCGCTGTCGGAAGCGATGTCGGTGGCCTGCGATTACTATCGCGCCCAGTTGCGCACGGCGCCGCAGGCCATCGCCTACCTCAAGGGGCGCGGCCTGACCGGCGAAATCGCCGCCCGTTTCGGCCTCGGCTACGCGCCCGGCGGCTGGGACAATCTGCGCGCCGTCTTCCCCGATTACGAGGCGGTGGCCCTGGTCGAAGCCGGTCTCATCATCGACCGCGTCGATGAGGAAGGCCACAAGACCAAGCGCTACGACCGTTTCCGCGACCGCGTGATGTTCCCGATCCGCAATACCAAGGGCCAGGTCATCGCCTTTGGCGGCCGCATCATGGACCAGGGCGAACCGAAATACTTGAATTCCCCCGAAACGCCCTTATTTTCCAAGGGCAGCGAGTTGTATGGCTTGTTCGAGGCGCGCCAGGCGATCCGCGACGCGGGCTATGTGCTGGTGACGGAAGGGTATATGGATGTGGTGGCGCTGGCGCAGATGGGTTTCCCCCAGGCGGTGGCGACCTTGGGTACGGCGTGCACGCCGACCCATGTGCAAAAACTGCTGCGCCAGACCGATGATGTGATCTTCAGTTTCGACGGCGACAAGGCCGGCCGCCGCGCCGCGCGGCGCGCGCTGGAAGCCTGTCTGCCCCATGTGTCGGACAACAAGACCATCAAATTCCTCTTCCTGCCGGCCGAGCACGATCCGGACAGCTATATTCGCGAGCATGGCGCCCCCGCTTTCGAGCAGCAGGTGCAGGAAGCGATGCCGCTGTCGCAGTTCCTGCTACGCGAGGTGGCCGGCGAGCACGACCTGGGCGAACCCGAAGGCCGGGCCCGCACCCAGTTCGACGCCAAGCCGCTGCTGCAGGCGATGGCGCCGTCGGCCCTGCGCCTGCAGATCGTGCGCGGCCTGGCCGGCATGACGCAGAGCACGCCGGCCGAGATCGAAGGCTTGTTCGAGCTGGCCAAGCCGGTGTCGGTGGCGCGCCGCGCGCCGCCGCGCGCCGGGCGGCCCGAGCCGGTGGGCCTGGAATTGCAACTGGTGCGCCACCTGGTGGCGCATCCGGCGCTGGCGCTGGAAATCGACGCTTCGGCGCTGGCAGCCTTTGCCGCCCTTGGCCCGTCGGCGGCCGAGCGTCTGGGCCAGTTGGTGCAGATGGGGTGCGCGCTGGGGCAGCATGGCGGCTTTGCCGCTCTGGCCCAGCAGTTGAAAGAGCAGGGCGGCGAGTACGACGCCATCATTAGCGAGATCGCCGCCGAGCCGGAGTCCGATGTCGAGGCCGTGCGCGTGTTCACCCACGGCGCCATCCGCCAGATCAAGGGCGATGCGCTGAAGGCCGAACTCAACGCCCTGGCCGGCTCCGGCCTGTCGGCGGCCGAGATCGGCGCGCGCTACCGCGAGATTTCGGCCCAGCTCGACCAGCTGCAGCGCGAGGCCGAGGCGGAACGGGCCAACCGCTAATGGCCCAAGGCGCTGTCCAGGGCAGCCCTCAGGGGCTTGCTCTGGAAATTGTAAAGTTGCGTGCTATAATAAAACGCTAAGTATTAAATACTTTGGCATGGTTTTTCAGTTCAGAATTTGTGTTTGTTTTCAGTAAGTTAGGCTCTTGATCGGCGCAGGAAGACGGCGCTGGCGGCCAGGGCCAGACTTGGGTTGAGACGGCGCGAGTTTCTTGTCGCCGAAGTCAGGCCAGCGGCCTGCATCCTTCCTCTAGCCCCCGCTTGCTGTCATACAGTAGAATTCCTGCCACGCGGCCCTGTTGGAGCCGTCGGTAGCGGTCGGGTCTGTGCGTTGCGGATCGGCCGGCAAGGAGTAGTCGTTGTAGCGGTGCCGGACCTGCGTTGTCGGCGGGTTCGGGAACTTCCTAATCCCGAAAAGCAAGTCGTTGTGAAATCGAAAGCGCCTGTGCCAACAAAGAAACCTGAAACCCAAGCGGCTGCAAAGCCTGCCAAAGTGACCGCGAAAGCCGCCAAGGCGGCCGACAAACCGGAAACCCGCGTCAGCAACGCGCCGCCGGCGGTGAGTCAGACCACGGATGCCGCTGCGCTGGCGGCCATCGATACATCCGGCTATGTGCTGCCGTCGGTCAAGGTGCCGGGCCGCCGTGGCCGCAAGCCGAAGGAATTCCAGCCGGAGAACGACGAAGTGGCCGCGCTCAACGCCGTCGAGCGCGCCGAGCTCAAAGCCGTCGACAAGGCCAAGGCCAAGGACCGCAAGGCCAAGGAAAAAGCGCTGCTCAAAGACGCCTTCTCGTCCGACACGGAAGCGAGCGAGGAAGAGCTGGAGCGCCGCCGCCAGAAACTCAAGACCCTGATCAAGTTCGGCAAGGAACGCGGCTTCCTCACGTATGCCGAGATCAATGACCACCTGCCCGACAATATCGTCGATCCGGAAGCGATCGAAGGCATTATCGGCACCTTCAACGATATGGGCATCGCCGTCTACGAGCACGCGCCGGACGCCGAAACCCTGCTCTTGTCGGACAATGTGGCCACCGTCACCAGTGACGACGAAGCCGAGGCCGCCGCCGAAGCGGCGCTGTCGACCGTCGACTCCGACTTCGGCCGCACCACCGACCCGGTGCGCATGTATATGCGCGAGATGGGTTCGGTCGAGCTGCTCACGCGCGAAGGCGAGATCGAGATCGCCAAGCGCATCGAAGACGGCTTGAAAGACATGATCCAGGCCATCTCGGCCTGCCCGGTGACGATCGCCGAGATCATCGCCACCTCCGACCGCATCCGCGTCGACGAGATCAAGATCGACGAGATCGTCGACGGCCTGGTCAATGACAACGAAGAGGCCGCCGCCCAGGCCGCGCCGCCGTCCGAGGAAGAGGAAGAGGACGCCGACGAGGACGAAGAGGAAGAAGAGGAAGAGGAAGAAGCGGCCAGCCCGTCGGGCGCGGCGGCCGGCTACTCGGCCGAGCAGCTGGAAGCCATGAAGCTGACCGCGCTGGAAAAATTCGACCAGATCGCCGCGCAGTTCGACAAGATGCGCAAGGCCTTCGAAAAGGATGGCTACAATTCCAAAGCCTATGTGAAGGCGCAGGAATCGATTTCGCTGGAATTGCTGGGCATCCGCTTCACGGCCAAGGTGGTCGAGAAGCTGTGCGACACCCTGCGCGGCCAGGTCGATGAAGTGCGCCATATCGAGAAGCAGATTCTCGACGTGGCCGTGAACCGCTGCGGCATGCCGCGCGCCCACTTCATCAAGGTCTTCCCCGGCAATGAAACCAATCTGGACTGGGTGGACGGCGAAGTGGCGGCCAATCACGCCTACAGCGCCATCCTGGGCCGCAATATCCCGACCATCAAGGAATTGCAGCAGCGCCTGATCGACTTGCAGGCGCGCGTGGTGCTGCCGCTGCCCGACCTGCGCAACATCAACCGCCAGATGGCGGCCGGCGAAATGAAGGCGCGCAAGGCCAAGCGCGAAATGACCGAGGCCAACTTGCGTCTGGTGATTTCGATCGCCAAGAAGTACACCAACCGTGGCCTGCAATTCCTCGACCTGATCCAGGAAGGCAATATCGGCCTGATGAAGGCGGTCGACAAGTTCGAATACCGCCGCGGCTACAAGTTCTCGACCTATGCGACGTGGTGGATTCGTCAGGCCATCACGCGCTCGATCGCCGACCAGGCGCGCACCATCCGCATTCCGGTGCACATGATCGAAACGATCAACAAGATGAACCGTATCTCGCGCCAGATCCTGCAGGAAACCGGGGCCGAACCCGATCCGGCGACGCTGGCGATCAAGATGGAAATGCCGGAAGACAAAATCCGCAAGATCATGAAGATCGCCAAGGAGCCGATCTCGATGGAAACGCCGATCGGCGACGACGACGATTCCCATCTGGGCGACTTCATCGAGGACAACAACACCCTGGCGCCGTCCGACGCGGCCCTGCACGCCTCCATGCGCGGCGTGGTCAAGGATGTGCTGGACTCGCTCACCCCGCGCGAAGCGAAGGTGCTGCGCATGCGCTTCGGCATCGAAATGTCGACCGACCACACGCTGGAAGAGGTTGGCAAGCAATTCGACGTCACGCGCGAACGCATCCGCCAGATCGAAGCGAAAGCGCTGCGCAAGCTGCGCCATCCCTCGCGCTCAGACAAGCTGAAAAGCTTCCTGGAAGGTAACTAAAAACTTGACTGGAGCCGGTGCAAGCCCTATCCTCGCGTGTTCGCCATTGCAAGTTCGGCGAGCGCGTCAGAGGGCAGGCTGCATCGGCCCCAGCGCATCCGCATCACCTTTGGGCCTCTAGCTCACGCTTGGTTAGAGCAGCGGACTCATAATCCGTTGGTACCCGGTTCGACTCCGGGGAGGCCTACCAATTAAATGCAGTAAAATCAATGGGTTACGTTAGATCGTGGCCCTTTTTTCTTATGTGGGGTTCAACAGCGAGTTAGCATTGTGAAAATTCATGTTTAACTTACTTCGAGGTGTTTACGCGCTCTTCGTCCCTGTTTTTTGCGTAGCTGCTTTTGGCTGGGGTATGCTGAACAGGGGGGAACTCCCAATGAGTATGAAAAATACGGCTTCCTGCTATTTGCAATGTTGGGGGCGTGGGTATCCGCATTTGCGACATTTGCTGCCGTACTCGTGGCGCTATGGGCCGCCAAGAAACAAGCCGACGAAGCTCGTCAATTGGCTGTCGATTTAGCCCGTGACGAAAGAGGTCAGGATGCAGTTCGTTGCTTGCATCACTCGATGGCGGTCGTGAATGATTTACGAGGAAGGGTGACGTCAATTCGTAAGTTGCTCACAGAAACCCCGAGGCCGCTCGCGGTACTTACACTTAACGTGGCGACTACTATGCGAAGGTATCGGAGAGTGGGTGAATATGCCGTTACCTGCTTTATCCGGCGCGACTCCCGCGAGCTATATGTTCACTACCGAAGGTCGAGCGTTGGTGCATAGGCTGCTTTTGATGAGCCAGAGTCGAGCCTACGCTTGATGACCTGGATTCAGATTGCTGATGCAAGTCTGCTCAATGGTCAAAATTCGCAGCGAATTGGGTATGCGCATCTCTCACCCGATCATATGCAAAAGACACGATCATTTGAATCCTGTTGCAGAGTTGATCAGGTCATCAAGGATCTTTCTTTGTCACATTATTTCCTCCATTTTCGGGCTGAACTCTTCGGATATTAGAATGCTTCCAATATGCAAGTAATAATTCTTGTTGGCAATTTTCTGGCTGACTGGCAAAATCAAGTTTCTTCAATGCTAGGTGGCTACTATGGATACAGCAATTTGTACAGAAGATGGGCATACATACACTGCAGTTGAATTTTCAAGGCTTGATCCAGTACAGCTAGAACGTAAGCGGCGACAACTAATCTGCGAAGAATGCGAGTTCCCCGCCTTTTTCAGAAAACCGTCTCGCAGCGGGCGCGGCGCTTGTTTCGGCGCTCGTCCCCACGGCGAGAACTGCGATCAGGCTGCTGTTGACAATGACGCTCGAGTGCCTGGTGCGGGAGACGATCAAGACGAGGCGTTCAATGCCGGTGACAGGATTGTTGTAGAGTTAGCATTTGGCGGTCAAGATGTTGAAGTACATTTGGATGGCGATGAACGTGGCCCAAGACGTCCGCGTGGAGGTCGTTTTGTCGGAGAGGGGGGGGCACGAGTGGCGCAAATGCATCGGCGCTTAAGCACGTTGCTTCGCCTGCTCGTAACTGCGCCAAATTTCCGTTATTCGAATCAAATAATTGCAGTCGCTAATCAGCCGGAGATGCCTGCCAGCGATTTCTTTGTTCACTTGAGTGATGTGACGGATCGTTATGAAGGGCAATTTCGAGGGTATTGGGGGCAGCTCACTGATGCTGGAGAGGGCTCGGACGGGGTTCTCTGGCTCAACAGTGGCGGACGGTCTGCTGCTAGCTTTCTCCTGCCTCAAGAGTTTAGGCAGCAGGTGATGCAGCGTTTCCGTCTTGATGAGGAAGAGGACTTCTCAGGCATGTATATATTAGTTTTAGGCACTTTGCGTGTGTCGCGTTACGGAAAGAAAATTTGCGACATCGAAGATTCTGCGTTGATCACTTTGCGTTGATTTACTAAATTCAATCTTAACCCCTGATAGGGTGTTGCGTACTAAAACAACTTAGCGGGAACCACAATAGTTTAATGGCGTAATTGCTTGTCGCATGTGCGTTGTTAGATGACGGGAGCTAAGTCATTGTAAAGGTGCACAAAGTTATCTATAGTTGTGTATGGCAAAGGACTCATAATCCTTTGGTGCCCGGTTCGACTCCGGGAGGGCCTACCAATTAAATGTAGTAAAAACAGGGACTTAGGAGCGAGCTTCGGTCCTTTGTTTTTTCTGTGGACCTTCGTGTAGGCATCATGTAGGTTTTTCTAACTGTTCGGTGTTTAAGTTCTCGGATGGCTCAAGAATTTTTTTGAGAAGCATTGCGTCAACCTTTAGAGTGGTTGCGCTTTGAGCTGCCGTACTGCGAACTAGAAATCACTTGAATCTCAACCTGGCCAAGTGCGCGCAAACGCTAGACTTTGGTTGTCGAGTGTAAGCGTCTCGCCAGCGCCGTCTTCCATTGAGTGCAGCGCGTCGCCATGATTGAATTTGGGATGCAAATTGATTGTGTCCACAAATTTATTTAT
>NZ_JACHXD010000009.1 GCF_014191875.1 Pseudoduganella violacea | reverse complement strand
GTCACTCACTCAAAATACTGACGATCCCTTCTTGCGAAGGTCACGTTTAATATATTTGCATGAGCGTTTGAATCTATTATTTGAGCTTCAGGACCGAAGTCCCGGGCACATCATCAAACGCCCACACTTATCGACTGTTAATTTTTAAAGATCCTGATCGCTGCATTTATCGACAAAGCGTTGTGTTTGTCAGCAGCAGAGAAGCGAGATTATCTAGTGTTTCGTGCGATTCGTCAAGCTTCTTTTCTTTCCCTGTCGCTTCGTGATTTGCATCAACCGTCGCGGCAGGGGCAGAACTATATCAAAGGCCGTCGAACTTTGGCAAGCGTTTTTCCAGGAAGGCGTGCATGCCTTCGCGCTGGGCCGGCGTGCCGAAGGCGGCGTGGAACAGGCGGCGCTCGTAATTCACGCCTTCGGTCAGAGTGGTTTCGAAGGCGCGGTTCACGGCATCCTTGATCATCATGGCGACTGACAAGGGCATGGCGGCAATGGTATTGGCCGCAGCCAGGGTCTCTTCGATCAGTTTGTCGGCAGGCACAATACGCGAGACCAGGCCAATGCGCTCAGCTTCGGCGGCATCGATGGTGCGGGCGGTCAGCAGCATGTCCATGGCCTTGGCTTTGCCGATGGTGCGCGGCAGGCGCTGGGTGCCGCCGGCGCCGGGCGTGACGCCGACCTTGATTTCGGGCTGGCCGAATTTGGCGCTGTCGGCCGCGATCAGGAAGTCGCACATCATGGCCAGCTCGCAGCCGCCGCCTAATACATAGCCGGCCACCGCGCCCACCACGGGCTTGCGCACTTTGAGGATATGCTCCCAGTTGCGGGTGATGTAGTTGTCGCGGTAGGTGTCCTGGTATGTATAGTCGGCCATGGCGGCGATGTCGGCGCCGGCGGCAAACGCCTTTTCACTGCCGGTCAGGACGATGCAGCCGATATTCGGGTCGGCATCGAACTTGGCGAAGGCATCGCCCAGCTCATTCATCATGCGGTCGTTCAGCGCATTCAGCGCCTTGGGACGGTTCAGGCGGATCAGGGCCACTTTGTCGTGCACTTCAACGATCAGGTCTTCGTATTGCATCGATGTATCTCCTCCAGAGTGAAAGGTGTGCGGCGATTGTAGCCTTTTCATCCGCCGCGCTGGTATATTCAAGCTTCAATGTTTACGGTCTTTCGCTCCTACCTCGCCGAACAGCTTAGCAAGGACGCCCTGCTGCGCAGCGCCGATTTCCGCCGCTACTGGATCAGCAGCATCCTGAATGGCTTCGGCGGCCAGATCAGCGCCCTCGCCCTGCCCCTGTGCTCCGTACTGCTGCTGCACGCGTCGCCGGCGCAGATGGGCATGATGACCGCGGCGCAAGCCATTCCCTTCGCCTTGTTCGCCCTGCCCGCCGGCGTCTGGCTGGACCGGCGCGCCAAGTTGCCCATTCTTTTGGCAAGCAAGATCGTGCAGGCACTCACTCTGGCGAGCGTACCGCTGGGCTGGTGGTTGGGCATGCTGTCGATGCCCTGGATGTATACCGTGGCCTTCATCATGGGTATGTGCTCCCTGGTGGGTGGCGGCGCCGAACAGATCTTCCTCACCTTTATGGTGGGCCGCGAAGGGTTGATCGACGCGCAGTCCAAATTCGCCGCCACCGATTCCGCTTCGCGTCTGATTGCACCTGGCATGGCCGGGATACTGATCCAATGGCTGAGCGCCCCCTTCGCCATCCTGGTCAATGCCGCCACCTTCCTGTGTTCGGTGCAGCTGATGCGCAAGGTCAGCGTGCGCGATCCGGTGCCGCCGCCCTCCGACAAGCACCCGCTACGCGATATCCGCGATGGCCTGGCGTATATATGGCAGCAGCCGCTGCTGCGCGCGCTGGCCTGGTCGGCCGCAGCCTGGCATCTGCTGTTCTATGGCTACTCGGCCCTGGTGCTGCTGTTCGCGACGCGCGAACTGGGCATGTCGCCGGGCGTACTGGGGACGGCGCAGATGCTGGGCGGGATCGGTGTTTTTGTCAGCTCGCTGCTGCTGAAGCCTCTCAACCGGCGCTATGGACAGGGTGTGACGATTCTGCTGGGCGTAGGCGCGACCGCCATGGGCTTTGTGCTGATGCCGGCCATTCCGGCCACGCTGTTCGGCAGCGCGACGGCCAGCGCTGTGGCGTATGCGGCCCTGGTCTTCTTCTTCGACTGCGGCGTGATGCTCTACTTTGTCCCCTATATGGCGCTGCGCCAGAAAGCCACACCCGACGAGTTTTTGGGCCGCATGATCTCGACCATGCGCTTCCTGACCATCGCCACCGCGCCGCTGGGCGCCTTGGCCGCCGGCTACGTGGCCGACCACTTCAGCATCCGCACCGGCCTAGCCTGCGTGGCGGCGGGCGGCGTGGCGCTGACGGCGGCGATGCTGCTGTCGCGCCCCATCCGAAGCGTGCGCCCCTGAGCCAACAAGGGTTCTACACTGACCTCTATATAGGAGGTTGCCATGTACAAGAGTATTTTGCTGCCGACCGACGGCTCCGAGCTGTCGCACAAAGCGACCGAAACCGCCATCCAGTTCGCCAAATTAAATGGCGCGCGGCTGGTGACGATTTCAGTGGCCCAGCCCTTTCCCTTCGTGCCGATGGGCGATGGCGTGATTGTTCCCGACGCCACTGTATTCGAACGTCAGATGGACGCGGCGGCCCGCGCCAGCGTGGAGCGGGTCGCCCTTGCCGCCAAGGAGGCGGGCGTGCCTTGCGAAGGCGTGGTGGCGGTATCGCCCACGCCCTACGATGAAATCGTGACAGCGGCCGAAAAATTCGGCTGCGACATCATCCTCATGGCCTCGCACGGGCGGCGCGGCCTGAACAAGCTTTTCCTCGGCAGCGAGACGCAGAAGGTGCTCGCCCACACCACGCTGCCGGTATTGGTGCTACGCTAAGTGGCTCCGCACGCAGCGCCAGTTCAGCGCTGCAGTCGCGGCAGCAGCACCCAGACATTGCCCGACTGCTTCATGCGACCAGCGTTTTCCGCCGCTTCCGGGCCGAAGCCAAAGAAGTAGTCGACGCGGATGGCGCCTTTGATGGCGCCGCCGGTGTCCTGCGCCATCACCAGCCTTTGCAGCGGCACTTCGCTGTTCGGTTGAGTGGTCGCGATGAACAGTGGCGCGCCCAGCGGCAGTTGCGCAGCGTCGACGGCGACGGAACGCTGCGGCGTCAGCGGCACGCCGAGCGAACCTTTCGGACCCACTTTTGGGTCCGGCAACTTCTCTTCGCGGAAGAAGATATAGCTCGGGTTGGCGTTGAACAGTTCCTGCTGGCGCGTCGGATGGCCGGCAATCCACGCTTTGATGCCCTGGGCCGAGGCTTGGTCGGCCGTCAGCTCCCCCTTCTCCACCAGGTATTTGCCGATGGACTTATACGGGTGGCCATTCTGGTCGGCATAGGCGACGCGCACGGTTTCCTGGGTATCGCCGAGCTGGACGCGGCCCGAGCCTTGTACTTGCAGGAAGAAGGCTTCCACCGCATCGTCCACCCACATCAATTCCTTGCCCTTGAAGTCGGCCTTCTCGATTTCGGCGCGGGTCGCATATGGCACCACTTTCTTGCCTTGCAGGCGGCCGCGCAAACGCATGCCTTTCAGTTGCGGATAAATGCTGGCCAGTTCCACCGTCACTAGGTCATCCGGCGCTTTATACAGGGGCGTCTGGAATGGGCCGCCGCGCTTGCGCGAACCTTGCAGCAGCGGTTCGTAATAGCCTGTGACCAGGCCACTATTGGCGCCATCGGCCGCCACCACCTGGTGCGGCTGCAGGAAGGATTCGAAGAACAGGCGGATCGCCTTTTCGTCATTGCCGTTCACGCCGCGCGCGATGGTGCACGGCTCCTTCCAGTCGGCCTGCTTGGCCAGCACGCCGCAGGAAGACATGAAGGCGGGCCATGCGGCGCGCACGTCGTCGCGCGTCCAGCCCGGCAGGGAGGAGAAGCGCACCGGCACGAATTCAGTCTTGGCCGGACGCGCCGGCGCGGCTGGCGCGGGCTGCACCGGCGCCGGCTGGACGGGCGGCGTGGCCGGCTGCGCGGGCGCGGGCTTGACCGGTTGGACTGGCGGCGGCGTGGTGCCGCAGGCGCTCAGGAGCAAGGCCAGGGCGGTAGCGGCGACGGGGGCGGGAGAAACGAGTAGACTACGGCGTGCGAATAACATGGGGATTATCTATGTGGTATCTAATGATTGAAGCGCTGGTGGCCCTCTTCCTGCTGGTCTTTATCGTCTGGTGGACGCTGCCGAGCAAGAAGAAAACTCCGCCGGTCAAGGCTCTGCCGGAAAAGAAGGACGACCAAGGCGTCGAGTAAAACAGGCAGCCCGCAGGCTGCGGCACGCCCACCACCGGCGTGCCAGGGATGCCGCTCCTGCCGCTCAGTGCAAGGTGCGCGGCAGGGACAGAACGAATTCCGGAATCTTGGCTTCGAACTGGTGGCCGTCTTCGGCCACGCAGAAGTATTCGCCTACCATCGATCCTTGCGGCGTGGCGAGCTGGGTGCCGCTGGTGTATTCAAACGTTTCACCGGGCTGCAGCAGCGGCTGATGGCCGACCACGCCGAGGCCGCGCACTTCTTCCTTACGGTTGCTGGCATCGGTGATGACCCAATGGCGCGAGATCAGCTGCGCGGCCACGGTGCCCGTGTTCTGGATCGTGATCGAATAGGTGAACACGAAATTGGTGCGTTCAGGATCGGACTGTTCCGGCAGATACTGGGTTCTGACCGCAACGGTGAATTCATACTGGGGCATCGAGTTTCCTTGATTGGGCGGCAAACATGCCTCGAGTGTAATTATGGCGTTTTCATATCGCGTGTCCCACATTGCACCGCAAATCCGGCGCGGGCGCAAGGTGTGTCCCCCTTAAATGTGTCGCCGCGGCTGCGGGATGAGTCACGGCAGCGTAAAATAGCGCATCTTTTTAAGGCAAGCCCCACCATGACTACTTTCCGCATCGCTCCCAGCATCCTGTCCGCCGACTTCGCCCGCCTGGGCGAGGAAGTGCGCAATGTCGTCGCCGCCGGCGCCGACATCATCCACTTCGACGTGATGGACAATCACTATGTGCCCAACCTGACGGTCGGTCCACTGGTGTGCCAGGCCATCCGTCCGCACGTACAAGTGCCGATCGATGTGCATCTGATGGTCAAGCCGGTCGACCGCATCATCCCCGATTTCGCCAAGGCAGGCGCCAACATCATCACCTTCCACCCGGAAGCCTCGGACCATATCGACCGCACCCTGCAACTGATCCGCGACAACGGCTGCAAGGCCGGCCTGGTGTTCAACCCCGCCACGCCGCTGCACCACCTGGAACACGTGATGGACAAGATCGACATGATCCTGATCATGTCGGTCAACCCCGGCTTCGGCGGCCAGTCCTTCATCCCGCAGGCATTGAAGAAGATCGCCCTGGCGCGCCAGATGATCAATGAATCCGGCCGCGACATCCTGCTGGAAGTGGACGGCGGCATCAAGGTCGACAATATCGCCGCCGCCGCGGCAGCGGGCGCCGACACCTTCGTGGCCGGTTCCGCCATCTTCGGCCAGCCGGACTACAAGGCCGTGATCGACGCCATGCGCGTCCAACTGGCGACGGTGTAAGCATGACGGCGGCGTCTGTGCTTCGCGGCGTGCGCGCCGCCATCATCGATCTGGACGGCACGATGCTCGACACCGTGCCGGACTTCCACGTCGCCATCAACCGCATGCGCGCCGATCTGAATCTGGCGCCCATCAGCGCCGAGCGCATTCAGATCATGGTCGGCAAGGGTTCGGAAAACCTGATCCGCAGCGTGCTCGCGCTAGACCACGAAGCCGATGGCGTGGAACGCCATTTCCCCGCCGCGATGGACGCCTATCAGCGCCACTACCTCGACATCAACGGCAACCACAGCACCTTGTATCCGGACGTGATGGCCGGCCTGCAGGCATTCAAGGATGCGGGACTGCGTCTGGCCTGCGTCACCAACAAGCCAATCGCCTTTGCGCGCCCGCTGCTGGCGCAAAAAAAATTGGATGGCTATTTCGAGATTGTGTATGGCGGCGATTCGCTGCCGAAGAAAAAACCGGACCCGCTGCCGCTGCTGCAGGTCTGCCACGATTTCGGGCTGGAGCCGGCGCAGGTAGTGGCCATCGGCGACTCTTCGAACGACGCCGAAGCCGCGCGCGCGGCCGGCTGTCCAGTGCTCACCGTGCCATATGGATATAACCACGGAGAGTGTATACACAAAATCAATTCTGATGGTATAGTTGCCTCGCTGCTCCAAGCGGCCCAATTAATTAGCTTGCAAAACCCAATCGCAAACTGACCTTTCTAAAGACGATGTTTCTCAACAAAAGACACAATGTCACCCACCGCGGCTCGATTGAGGCCTGGCTGTGGCGACGCTGGCAATCGTTGGCTAACTAAGCCGTATTGATTGCTGCCGTTGCGTTCCTACGCGTTCGCTCCCGGCAGGTTTTTTGAACCTCACCGCCACCACCACATCCAAAGCTGGCGGAATGGAGAGAAGCATGACCGAACTCGAATTCAAATCGCTGGCCAAGGAAGGCTATAACCGTATTCCTCTGATCGCGGAAGCTTTCGCCGATCTCGAAACGCCCCTGACCCTGTACCTCAAACTGGCCCAGATCCAGAACAACGGCAAGAACACCTTCCTACTAGAATCGGTAGTGGGCGGCGAACGCTTCGGCCGTTATTCCTTCATCGGCCTGCCCGCCAGCACGGTGCTGCGCACCACCGGCAGCCGCACCGAGGTCGTCAAACACGGCGAAGTGATCGAGACGCATGAAGGCAATCCGCTGGAATTCATCGAGTCCTTCCAGGCCCGCTTCAAAGTCGCCCTGCGTCCCGGCATGCCGCGCTTCTGCGGCGGCCTGGCCGGCTACTTCGGCTACGACACCGTGCGCCATATCGAGAAGAAGCTGGCGCACACCCAGCCGAAGGATGATCTGGGCCTGCCCGACATCCAGCTGATGGTGACGGAAGAGCTGGCGGTGATCGACAACCTGTCCGGCAAACTGTATCTGATCGTGTATGCCGACACGGCGCAGCCGGAGTCCTTCTCCAAAGCGCGCCAGCGCCTGAAAGACTTGCGCGCCCTGCTGCGGCGCGGCGTCGACACGCCGCTCACCTCGGCCTCGGTGCGCACGGAGATCATCCGCGACTTCAAGAAGGAAGACTATCTGGCCGCTGTCGCCAAGGCCCACGAATACGTGATGGCGGGCGACCTGATGCAAGTGCAGATCGGCCAGCGCATCCGCAAGCCTTATGTGGATTCGCCACTGAGCCTGTACCGCGCCTTGCGCTCGCTCAATCCTTCGCCGTATATGTACTTCTACAATTTCGGCGATATGCAGATCGTGGGCGCATCGCCGGAAATCCTGGTGCGCAACGAGACCCTGCCGGACGGCGAGAAAAAAGTTACGCTGCGCCCGATCGCCGGCACCCGCCCGCGCGGCGCCACGCCGGAGCACGACGCCGAACTGGCCGAAGAGCTGCTGGCCGATCCGAAGGAAATCGCCGAACACGTGATGCTGATCGACCTGGCGCGCAATGACCTGGGCCGCATCTCGGACATCGGCACGGTGAAGGTCACCGACCGCCTAGTGATCGAAAAATACTCGCATGTGCAGCACATCGTCTCGAATGTGGAAGGCAAGCTGAAAGCGGGCATGTCCAATCTGGACGTCCTGCGCGCCACCTTCCCGGCCGGCACCCTGACCGGCGCGCCGAAAGTACGCGCCATGGAAGTGATCGACGAGCTGGAAATTTCCAAGCGCGGCATCTATGGCGGCGCCTGCGGTTATCTCTCCTTTGGCGGCGAGATGGACGTGGCCATCGCCATCCGTACCGGCGTGATCAAGAACGGCATGCTGCATGTGCAAGCCGCCGCCGGCATCGTGGCCGACTCAATACCGGAGATGGAATGGCAGGAAACCGAAAATAAGGCGCGCGCCGTACTGCGCGCCGCCGAACAAGTGCAAGATGGCCTGGATGGAGGGTTCTAACATGCTGCTGATGATCGACAACTACGACTCCTTCACCTACAACATCGTGCAGTATTTCGGCGAACTGGGCGAAGACGTGCGCACCTTCCGCAACGATGAAATCACCATCGCGGAAATCGAAGCGCTCAATCCCGACCGCATCTGCATTTCGCCCGGCCCGAAAGCGCCGGCGCAGGCGGGCATTTCCGTCGAGGTGCTCAAGCACTTCGCGGGCAAGAAACCTATCCTCGGCGTTTGCCTTGGCCATCAGGCCATCGGCGAAGCCTTTGGCGGAAACGTCATCCGCGCCAAGCAGGTCATGCATGGCAAAACTTCCTTCATCGCGCATACGGGTGTTGGCGTATTCAAAAATCTGCCTAGCCCCTTCACAGTCATCCGTTACCACTCGCTGGCTATCGAGCGCGCCTCCCTGCCATCCTGCCTGGAAGTGACGGCATGGACCGACGACGGCGAAATCATGGGCGTGCGCCACAAGGAATTCGATATCGAGGGTGTGCAGTTCCACCCCGAGTCGATCCTGTCGGAACACGGCCACGCGCTGTTGAAGAATTTCCTCGAACGCTGATTGCTACGGGACGCCGCGCGTCCCGCACCACCGTTTTGCGACGCTATTCATTCTATTGAAGGAATTGTCATGCCAATTAGCCATCAAGAAGCCCTGCTGCGCTGTATCGAGCACCGTGAAATCTTCCACGACGAGATGCTGCATCTGTTCCGCCAGATCATGTCCGGCGAAATGTCGCCCGTGATGATCGCCGCCCTGACCATGGGGCTGCGCGTGAAGAAGGAAACCATCGGCGAAATCACCGCCGCCGCGCAGGTCATGCGCGAATTCTCGACCAAAGTGCCGATGGCCGACGCCACCAACCTGCTCGACATCGTCGGCACGGGCGGCGACGGCGCGCACACCTTCAATATCTCGACCGCTTCCATGTTCGTGGCCGCCGCCGCCGGCGCGCGCGTGGCCAAGCACGGCGGACGCAGCGTGTCCTCCGCCTCCGGCAGCGCCGACCTGATCGAATCGCTGGGCGCGAATATCGATCTCAAGCCGGAGCAGATCGCGCAGTCGATTGCGCAGAGCGGCATCGGCTTCATGTTCGCGCCGAACCACCACGCGGCCATGAAGCATGCCGCGCCGGTACGGCGCGAGCTGGGCGTGCGCACCATCTTCAATATTCTGGGACCGCTGACCAATCCGGCCGGCGCGCCGAATATCCTGATGGGCGTGTTCCACCAGGATCTGGTCGGCATCCAGGTGCGCGTGCTGCAGCGCCTGGGCGCGCAACACGCCATCGTGGTGTATGGCCGCGACAATATGGATGAAGTGTCGCTGGGCGCGGGCACCCTGGTAGGCGAACTGGTGAACGGCGAGATCCGCGAATACGAAATCCATCCGGAAGACTTCGGCCTGAAGATGACGGCCAGCCGCAACCTGAAGGTGGCCAATGCGGCGGAATCGAAAACCAAGGTGCTGGAAGCGCTGCAAGGCGTGCCGGGACCGGCCAGCGATATCGTGGCGCTCAACGCCGGCACGGCGCTGTACGCGGCCGGCGTCGCCAGCTCGATCGAAGACGGCTTGCAGCGCGCCCGCCAGGCGGTATCTTCCGGCGCGGCGATGGCGAAGCTGAAGCAGTTCGTGGAAGTGACGCAGGCGCTGGGCGCGGGAAATTAAGCGCTGCGCCCCTCCCCCCGCATTGCACGCCTGACCTTCTGAACAACATTGAGAGCAACAGCATGTCCGACATCCTGAACAAAATCCTGGCCGTGAAGGCCGACGAGGTGGCTGCGGCCAAAAAGCACCGCAGCCTGGAAAGCCTGCGCCGCGAAGTGGAAACCGACAAGGAGGCGCGCGCCGCCATCCGCGGTTTTGAAGCGAGCCTGCGCAAGCGGATCGATGCCGGCGCGGCTGGCGTGATCGCCGAAGTGAAAAAGGCCTCGCCCTCGAAAGGCGTGCTGCGCGCCGACTTCCGTCCGGCCGACATCGCGGCCAGCTATGCCGGCAATGGCGCGGCCTGCCTGTCGGTGCTGACCGACGAGCAGTTCTTCCAGGGCGCCACGGAGTATCTGCAACAGGCGCGCGCCGCCTGCGCCATTCCCGTGCTGCGCAAGGACTTCATGGTTGATATGTACCAGATCTATGAGGCGCGGGCCATGGGCGCGGACTGCATCCTGCTGATCGTGGCGGCGCTGGACCATGGCCTGATGGCCGAAATGGAAGCCTGCTCGCACGAATTGGGCATGGACGTGCTGATCGAATCGCATGACGGCGACGAGCTGGCCGCCGCGCTCAAGCTGAATAGCCGCCTGATCGGCATCAACAACCGCAATCTGCGCACTTTCGAAACCTCGCTCGACACCACGCTCGGCCTGCTGCCGCGCATTCCGAAAGAGCGCCTGGTGATTACCGAGTCGGGCATCCTGAATGGCGACGATGTGAAACGCATGCGTGACGCCGACGTGCACTCCTTCCTGGTGGGCGAAGCCTTCATGCGCGCCGCCGATCCGGGCGCCGAACTCAGCCGCCTGTTTGCCTGATCCCGCGTGGCCTGCTCAGGCCACGCTGCACCACTCCATCGAGCAGGGATCGTCGTCCAGTTCGACGCGGTTCCTGCCGTTCGCCTTGGCGCGATACAGGGCCACATCGGCCCGCGCCAGCAGATTGTCCAGCGATTCATGCGAGGAGTATTGGCAGGCGATGCCGATGCTGGCCGTATATGCCGGCAGGTGCGCGCCGCGCAGTTCGCGCAGCATGTTCTGAATGCGCTCGGCGGCACCGGCCGCCGCCTTCAGCGTGGAGTCAGGCAGCAGCACCACGAATTCCTCGCCGCCGAAACGCGCCACGTAATCGCATTCGCGCACCGCGTAGCGGATGGCACCCGCCGCGTGCACCAGCACCTGGTCGCCCGTCGAGTGGCCATAGCGGTCGTTGATTTTCTTGAAGTGGTCGAGATCGATGTGCATCAGCGCCAGCGGACGGCCTTCGCGGCGCAGCAAGGCCAGTTGCGCGTCATAGCAGGCGCCAAAACCGCGCCGGTTCAGCACATTGGTCAGCGGATCATGGGTGGAGCGGCGCTCCAGCACGGTCTGCAGGCGCCGCATCGCCATCATCAGGAAGCCCACCGCCAGCAGCAGCGACATCATATTGGCTACGGCCAGGTAGACCGTGGCCAGTGCGCTGCCTCTTTGCAGATCCACTGTGGACAGATCGGCGGTCAGCGCCATCACGCCGCGCGCCAGCACCGGCAAGGCTTGCAACGCCAGCAGGCCGGTGAAGAAATAACTGGAGAAGTGGCGCGCGCCATAGCGCAGCACGGCCACAATCTGCACCGCGTAAAAGGAAAAGGCGACCACTGAGAACACGGCAATGCGCAAGGGGAAGCTGGAAATGGCGGCGAACCAGCAGAGCAGCGATGCGCCGCCCGCCCAGCCGGCATGGAACAGCAGCCAGGAAGGACGGCGCCCCAGCAGCATCTGCGTGCCGAGCATGGTACGGCCCAGTCCCCACAGCACCACGCCGTTGGCGATCGGCACGATCACCGGATCGGGCAGGATGCCGTACAGCTTATACAGCCAGATGCTGGGCGCCAGCGCCAGCAGGCCGGCCGCCCACTGGTCCAGGCCTTGCACCTCGCGGCCTGCGCTGCGATGCACGGAATACAGCACCACGCTCATGACCGCGCACATCAGCGTGGTCATGATCATGATGGTTCTTACGTCGAGCGAGGCAAACATGCGCCAGCGGACTTACACTGCCGTCGGACGCTTTGGTCCCGCGCCTTTCTTTTTGGCTTCATCCACCGCAATGCTCACGCCTGGCGCGCGGTCGCCTTCGAGCTGCGCGCTGAACGTCATCAGCTCGTCGCGGCGGAAGGCATGGATCTCCACCGTATCGCCAACCTTGTAGCGCGCCAGCAGGCCTTCCAGATTGGATGGGCTGCCGGTCACGCGCAGGCCGTCCACCGCCACCAGCAGGTCGCCGGCCGACAGGCCGGCGCGGTGCGCCGCGCCGCCTTCATGCACGCTGGCCAGCTTGCAGTCAGTGCCGTCACGGCCAATGTTCACGTCCAGGCTAGGCTTGGTGCGCTTGCGCTCATCGCTGTATTTGACGCCGAACGGCGCCAGCAGCTTGGCCAGCGGCAGGTCTTCGGTGCCGCGGATATAGCGCTCGAAGAAGGACTTCAGCTTCATGCCGCTGATTTCGTCGACCAAGGCTTCCACTTCAGCCGGGGTCACGCCGCGCGCGCCGCCCCGGTAGAAGTCGCGGCCATAGCGCTGCCACAGGGCCAGCATGATATCGTCCAGCGAGCGCTTGCCCGCGGTCTTGGCGCGGATGGTCAGGTCCAGGGCCAAGCCGATCAGTGAACCCTTGGTGTAGTAGCTGACGATGGCGTTCGGCGCGTTCTCGTCCTGGCGGTAGTACTTGCCCCAGGCGTCGAAGCTGGAGTCGGCCACGCTTTGCTTGGTGCGGCCGGCGCCGCGCAGCACGCCGTTGACGGTTTTGCCGAGCAGCTTGTAGTAGGCCGCTTCGCTCATCAGGCCGGCGCGCACCAGCAGCAGGTCGTCGTAATAGCTGGTGAAGCCTTCGAAGAGCCACAGCAGCGGGGTGTAGTTCTCCACCTGCAGGTCGTAAGGCGCGAACACGGCTGGCTTGATGCGCTTGACGTTCCAGGTGTGGAAGTACTCGTGGCTGCACAGGCCGAGGAACTTCATATAGCCCTCGCTCGGTTCCTTGTTCTGCTGTGCGGTGGTGGGCAGGTCGGCGCGGGAGCAGACCAGGGCGGTGGAGGCGCGGTGTTCCAGGCCGCCGTAGCCATCGCCCAGGACCATGGTCATGAAGACGTAGCGATCCATCGGCGCCTTCTTTGTTTTCGGCTCGAAGAAGGCGATCTGGGTTTCGCAGATCGCTTTCAGGTCGGCGCACAGGCGGGCCAGGTCAAGATTCGGCACGCGGCCGGTGAAAACGATATCGTGCGGGATACCGTGTGCCTTGAAGCTGGCCAGGGCAAAATCGCCCATTTCGACCGGGCTGTCCACCAGCTCATCGTAATTGACGGCGGTATACGTGCCAAAGCCGTAGCGCTTGGCCTTGAGTTCCTTCAGCGAAGTCGCCACGCGCCAGGTGCGCGCCGCTTCATCGGCGGGACGCTGGATATCGACCACATGCTCCGCCTCTTCCTGGCCCAGCACCCGCAGGAAAACGCTGGTGCCGTTGAAGAAACCGTGGCTGCGGTCGAGGTGAGCGGCGCGCACCGACAGGTCCCAGGCATAGACTTCGTAATGCACAACCAGTTTGCCCTTGACCGGGGCGGCTTGCCAGGAATGCTTATCCAGCTTGGTCAAGGCCACGGCCTCGCCATTCGATTCGGCGCTGATCCGCACGATATTGCGCGAGAATTCGCGGATCATATAGCTGCCCGGAATCCAGGCCGGCAGGGCCAGAATCTGGCCATCCACGGCCGGCGCATCGACGGTCAGCGTGACCTGGTACAGGTGGGCGGGCAGGTCCTTGCCGACGATGGCGTAGGTGATGCCGGATTTTTTCTGGACGGTTTTCTTTTGCGTGGTCTTGATCATAGTAGGTCGGATGGGGTGTCGATATCCAGCAGTATGCCGGAATCTTCCACCACCACTTCATTGACAGGAAAATTCTTGACGATGGCGCGCGCTCCCTGGTCGCCTTCCAGCGCCAGCAGCAGCGACAGATGGCGGCGGCCGAAAGCAACGGGATTGCCGCGCCGGCCCTGATAGATGGGGGCGGCGATGTCGGCGCCCTCTTCCACCGCCCGCGCCAGCGCGGCCATGGTGGACGGCTGCACATAAGGCATATCGCCCAGCGCCAGCAGCCAGCCGGACGCCTGCGGCGCTTGGCGCAAGCCATGCACCAGCGAAGCAGCCATGCCCTGCGCCGCCTGCGGGCAGACGCTCACTTCGCAGCCCAGCTTGCGCAGCAGCGTCGCGCTTTCTTCGTCGACGGGCCGCACCACCGCGACCACGCGCGGCAATGCGGCCAGCAGCCGGCGCGCGCTGGCTTCCAGCACAGAGGCGGCATCATTGGGCAGGGCTTGCAGCAGCTTGTTGCGCGCGCCAGCCGGGTCGAAGCGGCTGCCTCGCCCGGCCGCCAGCAGAATGCCGACGATGCTCACGCCGCTGCCGCCATTGTCATGCCGTCGCCAGGTCGAAAGGCAGCTTGCGCAGGCGCTTGCCGGTCAGTTTGAACACCGCATTGGCGAAAGCTGGCGCCAGCGGCGGCAGGCCGGGCTCGCCCATGCCGGTGGGCGGTTCGGTGGATGGCACGATATGCACTTCCACCTTGGGCATATCCGGCATGCGCGCAATCGCGTAGTCGGCCAGCTGCGACTGCTCCACCACGCCGTCTTTCAGCGTAATGGCGGCGCCGGGCAAGGTGGTGCCGACAGCCATCAGGATCGCGCCCTGAATCTGGGCCTCGATGGTCAGCGGATTGACCGGCTGGTTGCAGTGCACGGCGGCCGTGACCTTGTGCAGCTTGGGCACGCCATCCTTGACCGAGGCAACGACCACATAGGCCGCCACGGTGTTGAACGATTCGTGCAGCGCCACGCCCCAGGCCTGGCCTTTGGGCAGCGCCTTCTTGCCATAGCCGGACTTGGCGACCGCAAGGTCCAGCGCCGCATGGTGGCGCTTGTGCTTGGGATCGATCAGCTTTTTGCGGTAAGCCACCGGATCGGCGCCGGCCGCGTGGGCCGCTTCGTCGATCAGGGTCTCCATCACAAAAGCGGTGTGGGTGGAACCGACCGAGCGCCACCACAGCACGGGCACATTGGCCTTTACGTTATGCACGCTCAGGTTCAGCGGCACGTCGTAGGGATCGCCCATGCCCTCGACCATGGTGGCGTCGATGCCATCCTTGATCATGAATTGCTCGAAGGGCGTCCCCGTCAAAATCGACTGGCCGACAATCACATGGTTCCAGCCTACTATCTGCCCTTTGGCATCCAGGCCCAGTTCGGCGCGGTGCACATGGGAAGGACGGTAATAGCCGCCCTTGATGTCGTCCTCGCGGCTCCAGATCACTTTCACCGGGCCGGCCTTGCCGCTGGCCTTGTAGGCCTTGGCGACGTTCACCGCCTCCACGATATAGTCCGAAGTCGGCACGGCGCGGCGGCCGAAACCGCCGCCCGCCATCATGGTGTGCAACGTGACCTGTTCCGGCTTCAGGCCGGCGGTGCGCGCGGCGGCCGCCTGGTCCATGGTCTGGAACTGGCTGCCGGCCCACACGGTGCAGGAATCGGCTTTCAGATCGACCACGCAGTTGAGCGGCTCCATCGGCGCATGCGCCAGATAGGGGAATTCATAGACGGCGCTGATTTTTTTCGGCGCCGAAGCCAGCTTGGAAGTGTCGGCCTTCTTCGCCGACAAACCGGCCTTGGCGGACAGCTCCTTGTACTCGGCCAGTTGCTTGTCGCTGCTGACCTTTTCCACGCCGCTGCTGTCCCATTCGATTTCCAGCGCCTCGCGGCCCTGCTTGGCGGGCCAGTAGCCGTTGGCGATCACCGCCACGCCGCTGCCGCCACGGTCAGTCGGCACCTGCACCACATCGACCACGCCGGGAATGGCCTTGGCCTTGCTGGCGTCGAACTTCGCCACCTTCGCGCCGAATACCGGCGGACGCGCCACCACGGCGACCTTGCAGCCTTCCGGCTTGAAGTCCATGCCGAACTGCTGCTGGCCGCTGGACTTGGCGCGCGCGTCGAGGCGCGGCGTGGGCTTGCCGATGATCTTGAAGTCCTTCGCTTCCTTCAGCGTGACCTTTTCCGGCATGGGCTGCTTCATGGCCGCATCGGCCACGGCGCCGTAGCTGGACTTCTGGCCGTTCGGTCCGAGCAGCATGCCTTTCGATGTTTTGACCTGGGCCGGATCGACCTTCCACTGCTCGGCCGCCGCTGCGATCAGCATCAGGCGCGCTTTGGCGCCGATCTCGCGGTACTGGTTCCAGGAATGGGCCACGGTGCCGGAGCCGCCCGTCATCTGGATGCCGAAAGCCGGGTCTTTATAGGCCTCGGCCGCCGGCGCCAGGGCGCCGCGCATCTGGCGCCAATCCACGTCCAGTTCTTCGGCGATCAGCATGGGGAGCGCCGTATGCACGCCCTGGCCGAACTCCAGGCGGTTGACTTGCACCGTCACCGTATTGTCCGGCGCGATCTGCAGGAAGGCGTTGGGCTGGTACACCGGCTTGGCTGTTTCGGCCGCGCGCGCGAAGCGATTGCCGCCGCTGATAAAGAAGCCCAGCACCAGGCCGCTGCCGGCCAATGCGCCCGCCTTCATGAAACTACGGCGCGATACCGCGCCGCTCTCGCCCACCACAACCGCATCCTGCTTCATCCATTCTTTACGCATGACGCTCTCCTTCAGGCGAGGGATTTGGCCGCGTCCTTGATGGCGGCGCGGATACGCTGATAGGTGCCGCAGCGGCAGATATTGCCGGCCATGGCGCTTTCGATGTCGGCGTCGCTGGGCGACTTATTCGTTTTCAGCAGAGCCGTGGCGCTCATCACCTGGCCGCTCTGACAGTAGCCGCACTGCGGCACATCATGCTTGACCCAGGCGTTTTGCACCGCCTTGCCCACCTTGTCGCCTTCCATCGCCTCGATGGTGGTGATTTTCTGGCCCACGGCCGAGGAGATCGGCGTTACGCAGGAACGGATGGCCTGACCGCCCATATGCACGGTGCAGGCGCCGCACAAGGCCGCGCCACAGCCGAACTTGGTGCCCGTCATATTCAGGTTGTCGCGCAAGGCCCATAGGATCGGTGTCGATGGATCGGCATCGAGCTGGGTATCGCGTCCGTTGATATTCAGCGTAATCATCTCTTACTCCTTGGCGTTGGCTGGGGCTTCGTGAAAGAGGTACAGGCACGCAAGCGATATGCGCGCCAATAATGATGCTGCGGGATGGCGGGCCTGGGCCCGGGCATCCCGTCGGATGATGCTTACTGCTTGATTGCGGACAGCTTGGATTCCAGCGTCTTGGCGTCGATCGCGCCAGGAACGCGGCTGCCGTCGGCGAAGAAGATCGCCGGCGTGCCGTTGATGCGCAGTTTTTGGCCCAGGGCCAGCACCTTGTCGTTCGGCGCCACGCAGCCTGACGGCGCGGCCGGCGCGGCCTTGTTGGCGACCATCCAGTCGTCCCAGGCCTTGTTGCGGTCGGCCGAGCACCAGATGTTTTTCGACTTGGTGAACGAATCTTCGGACAGGATGTTGTACATAAAGGTGTACACCGTCACATTGTCCATCTCGTTCAGGGTCTGCTTGCGGAAGCGCTTGCAGTAGCCGCAGTTCGGGTCTTCGAACACGGCGATCACGCGCTTGCCGTTGCCCTTCACGGTTTTCAGCGCCAGTTCCAGCGGCAGATCGCTGAACTTGATCTTGTTGATGTCGTCGATGCGGGCCTGGGTCAGGTCTTCGGTGGTCTTCAGATTGAAGATATGGCCCACCATCAGGTAAGTCGCGGTCTTGTCGGTGTAGCGGATTTCGTCGCCGATGCGGATCTCATACAGGCCGGCGTAAGGAGTTTCCTTGACCGAATCGACCTTCACATTGTCGCCCAGGCGCGGTTCGATCAGCTTTTTGATATTCGCTTCGGTGGGATTTTCCGCGCCGGCGCAAGCCATCAACAAGGCCGACATGAGCATCAATGCAAACTTACTTTTTTTCATACGTTCTCCGGTTTACTGCTTTCCAAGTGCTTGAGAAATCAGCCGGCGCTTCAGGCCCGGCAATTTGTCCAGCAAGTTTAATCCCAAATTGCGCACTACGCGCACCGGTTCCAGATCGGCGCCGAAAAGACGTTGCAAACCATCGGTGGCGATCTGCATCAGCAGCACGTCTTCCTTGCGCGCGCGGGCATAGCGCGCCAGCACGCGCTCGTCGCCCACGGAACGCTGCTCCTCGCGTTCGGAGATCACGCGGAGCAGGTCTTCCACATCGCCAAAGCCCAGGTTCATGCCGTGGCCGGCCAGCGGATGCACCACGTGGGCGGCGTCGCCCACCAGGGCCACGCGCTGCGACACCAGGGAATGGGGACGCATCAGGCGCAGCGGGAAATCGCGTACCACTTCCGGCTGCAGCGGCGTCAGGGCGCCCAGCTTGTCGGCCGCGAATTCGGCCAGGCGCGCGGCCAGACGCTGCGCGCCCTCGCTGCACAGGGTGTCGGCCAGCGCATCGGGCGCCGACCAGACCAGGGATACCTGGTTGCCCGGCAGCGGCAGCAGGGCCACGATGCCCTGCTCGCAGGTGAACCATTGGTGGGCCGCGCCATGGTGCGGCTTCTCGCAGGCGAAATTGGACACCACGCCGCGCTGGTGATACGGCCGGTAATCCATGCCGATATCGCACTGGCCGCGCACCCAGGAGTTGGCGCCATCCGCGCCCACCACCAGCGCGGCTTTAATCACGCTACCATCGTCCAGGTGCACGCTGGCGCCATCGTCCTCGCGCACCAGGGCGGTGGCGCGGCCGGAAACCGTGTGCACATTCTGCGCGAAGCGCAGCGCCGCATCCAAAGCCTGGTCCAGATTGCGCTCCTCCACGATCCAGGCCAGAGTGCCGGTATGGGCGCCGTACGCGTCAAAGTGCAGGCCGCCGGCATGCGTGCCATCGCCGTTGACCAGCATGGCGTCGACCGGTGCGATGCGCGCCTGGTCCATGGCGCCCCAGACCTTGAGGCGGGACAGCAGATTGTAGGCGGTGTGATTCAGCGCATATACGCGCACATCCCAACTCGCTTCCAAGCCGGGCTTGGCGGCCGGCGACGGCGGCGGCCCCAGCAAAGTGACGCTGTGCCCGGCCTGAGCGAAGGCCAGAGCAGTGGTTTTGGCGATAGCACCGTTGCCGACAATGCAAACCGCAGTCTGCACGTGGTGCCGCGTGGACGATGTGGACAGATTGTTCATCCGGCCATTATAGCCCTTGCCATAGGGCAGAATGCCTTGCGCGAGAGGGAATTTCTGGCTTGATACAGGGCGCGCGACCAGCGCTTCCGCCCCTGAGTCGGCAATTTTTCAGGAAAAACTTCCCTGGCGCTATTGCAAATGCTTTTTCGCGTGCTATAATCTTGCCTCTTGGCCTGGTAGCTCAGTTGGTAGAGCAGAGGATTGAAAATCCTTGTGTCGGTGGTTCGATTCCGCCCCGGGCCACCAAGAATATAGAAAACGCCACCTTCGGGTGGCGTTTTTGTTCGTGGGTTCCACACCCCTCGTATCCGCTCCATTTTTAGGCATCCCGGCTTGCGAACATGCAGTCAACACCATATTATGAATGCGTCGCAGGCATTTGTATGAGGTGATGCTATGGCAATGTTAACTGTACGCAATCTACCAGATGATGTGCATCGCGCCTTGCGCGTGCGTGCCGCCCAACATGGGCATAGCACGGAGGCCGAAGTTCGCGCGATTCTATCGAATGCGGTCAAGCCGGAGACCCGCCTTCTCATGGGTGATGCCCTGGCGGCGTTGGGCCGCGAAATTGGCGTGACGGACGAGGACATCGACATATTGACCCAAGCAAGAGACAAGTTGCCGGCCGATCCGCTCAGGCTTGAATGATCGTTCTCGATACCAACGTCGTTTCTGAAGCGATGAAGCCCGCGCCCCACCCTGCTGTGCGGGCATGGTTGAACGCGCAAGCGGCCGAAACCCTGTACCTGTCCAGCGTAACGCTTGCCGAGTTGCTGTTTGGCATACGGACACTTCCGACCGGAAAACGCCGGGATATATTGGCGCAAGCCCTTGACAGCCTGATGCACCTTTTCCGCGGCCGGATACTCCCCTTCGACACTGATGCAGCGCGGAACTATGCCAAATTGGCGGTGACGGCCAAAGCCGCCGGACGTGGATTTCCAACACCGGATGGCTACATTGCCGCGATTGCGGTGTCACGCAGATTCATCATCGCATCACGCGATACGGCTCCCTACGAAGCGGCCAATGTCACTGTCATTAATCCCTGGGAATCGTAAGGCAATTCCACAAGCCATGCTGGCGCATTGTCGTTTCTGAACAGCCACCAAGAAGACAGGCACCGCCATCTTCGGGTAGCGTTTCCGTTTTCAGGAGCGAAGCCTTCATCCCCGCGCGGGACGCGTTATACTCGCAGCCATGATGACCCTGGCCGCCATTCCAACCCTTTGCAATGCCTCCCTCAGCGGGCGCGCATCGGGTATGCCTGTCGTGGCCGGCCTGCTCTTCAACCGCAATCTCGCCTGGCTTTCCTGGGCTCGGTGAGGCCCTACCGGACCTGTCCGGCAATCCCCGCCTCGCCGAGCCGCTCCCGCTTACCGCTTACCTTTCAAGCCAAACCGAAAACCAGGAGAATTGCCAATGAAACCCCATATCACCATTTCCTCGCTCGACGCCGAGCGGCTGGAAGCCCTGCTCGACGCGCCACGGCCTGCCGATGTCACCGGCCAGGCGCTGCTCGACGAACTGGCGCGCGCCGACATCGTGGCGCCGGAAGACATGCCGGCCGACGTCGTCACCATGAATTCCACCGTCCGCTTTGAAATTATCGGCGCGGGCGAAGAACGCTGCCTCACACTCGCCTACCCCAAGGATATGGCTCATTTGCCAAACGGCATTTCCATTCTCACTCCGATTGGCGCCGCCCTGCTGGGCCTGTCGGTGGGCGATACGATGGAGTGGCCTCGTCCCGATGGCCAGTTGCTGCAAGTTCGCCTGCTGGAGGTGCTCTACCAGCCGGAGCGGGCTGGAGAATATTTCCGGTAACAGCGCATGCCGCCCTTCGCCGGCATAATGCTACTTGCACCAGAAATTCAAGCTATAGGGAACAACCCCATGGTCACGCCGCGCGCGCCAGCGTGCGGCACATCTTCGCGCATTGGCCAGTTCAAGGCTGAGATAGCGATCCGTACCGGCATAGACACAGTCGACCTCATGCTTAAAGCCAACGACCTTTTCAAGGTGCCAGATTTGGTAGATAAATCCTGCCTTTTCACGCTCTTCCCACGGCGGCGTAGCATAGTATTCACGATCCGGACCAGGCAAATCCTGGGCTGGGTAGGACATTACACGCACTGACTCCAGCGCTTTCTGCCCGATGCCCCAGTCCGCAGGCGCGAATTGGGGGCAGCTCAGTTGGCCGGCCGAGGCGAAGCCGGCGAAAGTACTGGCGAGAACAAGGATTGCGGTCTTCATTTGACGACTGAATAGTGTTCAGCGCGTAGAAATGTCTGAGCTTGTGAACGACCGAAATAGAGCACACGCCGGTGAGGCGCCTTACCTTTCCATTGGTGAAACACCTCAATCCCGTTACTAACCCAGCGCAGAAAAATGGCTGCGTGATTACCATGTGGCCAATTTGGATAACGGCCGTCGAAAAATGTGGCGATGGCTGTTCCTGCTGCGATGGGGGCATTAATTTCAAGTAAATCAACCAGCTTATCGCCTTCTCGCCAGGTAGACGACGCGGGTGCGCCTGTCAGCTCGCGCACCAGGGCTACACACTGACCATTTCCGAAAATTTTTGCTTGTTCTGTAAAATTCTTTTTTGCAGTGTAAGGCATCGTGAGCTCCAAGTAAGATGACGGAAAACTTCATCCTAGGATGTGGTTCAGAATGCACCTTGCGTTAAAGCAACTACCGCGTGCCGGCGAGGAAAGGTCCACCGCATGTCAACAACACGATAATCTGCCCCGACTTGTCCACTTGCTGCGCCGCATCATGCTAGAATTCTTGCATTCTTAGCCATTTCATGGGCCAGCGTATGAAACGGGTGATCTTCAATCAGAAGGGCGGGGTCGGGAAGTCGACGATTGCGGTGAATCTGGCGGCCATTGCGGCGCACCAGGGCAAGCGGACACTCTTGATCGATATCGATCCGCAGTGCAATTCCAGCCGCTATGTGCTGGGCGCGGCCACTACCGAGGTGGCGCCGACCCTGGGCGCCTACTTCGAGCAGATGCTGAGCTTTTCCATGTTCGCCAAGGAAGCCAGCCACTACGTCCACACGACGCCGTTCGAGAACCTGTCCATCATGGTGGCCCATCCCGAGCTCGGCGATTTGCAGTCCAAGCTCGAATCGCGCCACAAGATTTATAAGCTGCGCGACACGCTCAAGGAGCTGAGCCAGCAATACGATGAAATTTTCGTCGATACGCCGCCCGCGTATAACTTCTTCACCCAATCCGCCCTGATCGCGGCCGATACCTGCCTGATCCCCTTCGACTGCGACGATTTCTCGCGCCAAGCCCTGTACACCCTGATCAATAACGTGAAAGAGATCAAGGCCGACCACAACGCCAACCTGAGCATCGAAGGCATCGTGGTCAACCAGTTCCAGCCGCGCGCCCTGCTGCCACAGCGCCTGGTTGACGAACTGAAGGAGGAAGGCTTGCCGGTGATGGAGAACAAGCTGTCGAGTTCGATCCGCATCCGCGAATCGCACGAGCGCAACCTGCCCATGATCCACCTCGACCGCAACCACAAGCTGAGCCAGGAATTCCTGGCGCTGTACGGCGAGCTGCAAGCCGCCTGACCGCCAGCGTTGCCAGACAAGCCACCTGCGGGTGGCTTTTTGCTGCCTGTCGCCACGGCGCACCGTTCAGAATTTCTTAGTGACAACATGATATAGTTGGCATCAGTTTAGATAAGGAACGGTTTTATGAAGACAATGGCACTTGCCATCGCCGCCGCGCTGGCATTGACTGCCTGCGCCAGCCCGGAACAAGCACGCATCACCGAAATCGCCGGCACGCCGCTGCGCGACCTCAATATTTCCAAGCCCGAGATTCCCGCCGCGCTGCGCGAGGCGCTGGACAAGCCTTATGCCACGCCCGCGCAACAGGATTGCCCCAGCCTGGCCAGCCAGGTCGATACCCTGGACGATCTGCTCGGCCCCGACATCGACGCGCCCGAAGAAAAGCAGGGCCGCACCGAGATGGCGCGCGACATGGCCAGCAAGGCCGCCACCGGCGCCCTGCAAAACACGGTGGAAGGCGCCATCCCCTTCCGTGGCTGGCTGCGCAAGCTGAGTGGCGCCGAGCGCCATTCCAAGGAAGTGCAGAACGCCCTGCTGGCCGGCAAAATCCGCCGCGGCTTCCTCAAAGGCGTGATGCAAACGCGCGCCTGCAGCCTGGCCTGATTCGCGGCGCCAACACGCAACTTGCTCAATAGTAGCGGCTGCACGCCAGATCCCGTTATCATGCCGACGCAGAAAAACGAGATGGAGCCAGCCAGTCAATGAACAAGTTCGCGGAAATGCATTTCTTTGTGGCGGTGGTCGATGCCGGCAGCATGTCGGAGGCCGCCAAGCGCCTGGGCACCACCAAGTCCATGGTCAGCCAGCGCATGCAGCAGTTGGAGCAGCGCCTGGGCGTGAGCCTGCTGGCGCGCGGACGGCAGATGATGGTGACGGAACCGGGCCAGATTTTTTACGCCCACAGCGCGCGCATCCTGGCCGAGGTGAGCGAAGCGGAAAACGCCGTCCTGGCGGGACAGGCCTGCATGCGCGGCAGCTTGCGCATTGCCGCGCCGATGGCCTTCAGCATCGGCCATCTGGCGCCCATGCTGGCGCGCTTCGCCAGCCTGCATCCCGAGCTGCGCATCGACGTCGAGGCCGACGACCGCCGTGTCAACCTGAATGACGAGAATTACGACCTCGCCATCCGCCTCGGCACGCTGCAGGATTCCAGCCTGGTCGCCAAGCGCATGGCCGTCAACCGCCATGTGATCTGCGCCAGTCCGGAGTATCTGGCGGAGCGCGGCACGCCCGCGCGGCCGGAGGATCTGCAGGACCATGACGGCCTGCTGTACGTGCACCGCGAACCGCATGGCATGTGGCAGTTGCCCGTCGATGGCGAGGTCCGCTCTTTCCGCATCCGCAACCGCATGCGCACCGATAGCGGCCATCAGTTGATGGCCGGGGCCAGGCAGGGACTGGGCCTGGCCATCCTGCCCACCTTCCTGTGCGCCGACGCCGTCGCCAGCGGCGCGCTGCGCATCGTGCTGCCCGAGTTTGCGCCTTCCGGCGGCATGGTGTCGGCCGTGTACCGCCAGTCGCACCGCGCCTCGCTCAAGATCCAGACCCTGGTGAACTTCCTGATCGAGGAAATCGGCTATCCGCCCGTGTGGGAACTGCCGATCCAGGAGCAGTTGCAAGCCGTTTCCAGCGATCGTTCGGAAAAAACGAACTTCTGATTCGTGATTCATCGGCTTATGCAAAATCGCTAATCCCCGTAGTCTTCGTTTCGCGGATTTCCCGCGGCTTTGGAGACTAAGAGATGAACGACGCAGTGCATGGCAAGCAGACCGAGAATGCTGTTTTCGACGTGATCGTAGTGGGTGGCGGCTCGGCCGGCGCCGTGATGGCGAACCGCCTGAGCGCGGACGGCAAGCGCAACGTCCTGCTGCTGGAAGCGGGACAAAGCTACGAGCCGAATGCCTATCCCGCCATCATCGCGCAAAGCGACATCCTGGGCGCCAACGGCGATGCGCAGCATGAGTGGGGCTATCAGACCGAAGCCGGCTATGTGGGCCACCCGATCGCGGCGATTCGCGGCAAGGTGCTGGGCGGCAGCTCGGGCGTGAACGGCGCGGTGGCGCTGCGCGCCCGTCCCGAAGATTTCAAGCGCTGGAATCTGCCCGGCTGGAGCTACGAGGATATGCTCCCGCACTTCAAAAATCTGGAAAGCCGTTCCGGCGGCAGCGACGAGCTGCATGGCCGCTCCGGCCCGCTGCCGGTGCGCCAGCTGGAACGCGCCGACATCACGCCGATGCAGCGCGCCTTCCTCGACGCCACGCTGGCCAACGGCCACCGTGAGATCGCCGACTTCGACGCCGCCGATGCCAACGGCGCCGGTCCTTACCCAATGAATATCGTCGACGGCGTGCGCGTCAACACCGGCATGGCCTACCTGACGACCGCCGTGCGCGAGCGGGAAAACCTCTTCATCCACGGCGACAGCACGGTCGATAAAGTCCTGTTCGACGGCAAACGCGCCGTGGGCGTGCAGATGGCGAACGGCGCGCGCCTGTATGCCGGCGAAGTGGTACTGTCGGCCGGCAGCTACGGCAGCGCGGCCATCCTGCTGCGTTCCGGCGTCGGCCCGCAGGCGCATCTGCGCGAACTGGAGATTCCGCTGGTGGCCGACCTGCCGGTGGGCCAGAACCTGATCGACCATCCTTTCTATTACAACGCCTACGCCGCCAAGCCGGAAGCCATCGGCGCGCAAACCCCGGTGATCGGCGCCAAGCTGTGGACCCACAGCAGCGGCGCGGCCCAGGGCGAGCTGGATGTGCATATCACCGCCACCCACCTGTTCCCGCATGAGCAAAGCCCGACCAAGGTCGGCTTCGTGCTGGCCGTGGCGCTGACCCGCCCCCTGTCGCGCGGCCGCTTGTCCTTGAACAGCCGCGACCCGCTGGCCGCGCCGAAGATCGACCTGAACTTCCTGGCCGAGCCGGAAGACCGCGCGCGCCTGCTGGAAGCGGTCAAGCTGTCGCGCCGCATCGGCCAGACCGCGCCGCTGGCGGCCATGGTGGACAGCGAACTCAATCCCGGTCCCGACGCCCAGTCCGACGAAGCCATCCTGGCTTCGATCAAGGCCACGCTGGATACCTATCACCACCCGACGTCCACCGCGCCCATGGGCCATGCCGGCGCGCCGCAAGCCGTGGTCGATTTCGAAGGCAAGGTACACGGCCTGACCGGCCTGCGCGTGGTCGACGCCTCGATCTTCCCGGACGTGCCGTCCGTGGCCACCAATGTAACGACCATCGCCGCTGCGGAACGCATCGCCAGCCGTTTCGCCTGAACCCCATAACACTGATAAAGGAGCACACACATGAACAAGAACATCGCATTGAACTGGATCGGCGGCGAATGGACCGATTCCGGCATCCATAAGGATTCGATCAATCCCGCCAACTACGAAGTGATCGGCCAATATGCCGACGGCGGCCTGCGCGAGGCGAGCGACGCGATCGCCGCCGCCAAGCGCGCCTTCGTCGAAACCGAGTGGAAGGAAGACCGCGCCCTGCGCGCCAAGGCGCTCAATGAGCTGGCCGACGCTTTCGAGCGCCACAGCGCGCAGCTGATCGACATTCTCGCCACCGAAAACGGCAAGGTGAAGGGCGAGGCCGAATTCGAAGTCAGCATGGTGCCGTCCAAGCTGCGCTACTACGCCGCGCTGACCCGCACCGAATATGGCCGCGCCGCCGATCCCAAGCCGGGCCGCCTGTCCGTGGTGCTGCGCGAAGCGATCGGCGTGGCCGGCATCATCGCGCCGTGGAACTCGCCCGTGGTGCTGATGATCCGTTCGCTAGCCCCGGCCCTGGCCGCCGGCTGCACTACCGTCATCAAGATGCCGGGCCAGACGGCGCAGACCAATACCCTGGTTTCCCGCATCATGTCGGAAGTGACTTCGCTGCCGACCGGCGTGGTCAATCTGTTCAGCGAATCGGGCGCGGAGGGTTCCAAGTGGATGATCGAATCGCCCGACGTGCCGGCCATCAGCTTCACCGGCAGCACAGCCACCGGCCGCGCCATTTCCGCCGTCGGCGCGCAGCGCCTGAAGCGCTTCGGCCTCGAGCTGGGCGGCAAAACCCCGATGATCGTGTTTGACGACGCCGACATCGAAGCCGCCCTGCCCAAGCTGGAGAAAGCCCTGACCGTGTTCGCCGGCCAGTTCTGCATGACCGGTTCGCGCCTGCTGGTGCAGTCGGGCATTGCCGACAAATTGCGCCAGCGCCTGGCCGAACGCCTGGAAGCCGTCAAGGTCGGCCCGGCCTCCGATCCAGCCAGCGAGATGGGACCGCTGATCGACCGTCCCAACGTGGAACGCGTGAACCGCGCGGTCAACGAAGCCATCGCAGCGGGCGCCAAGGTGATCGTGCGCGGCGGCCCGGTGGCGCAAGGCCCGCTGGCCCAGGGCGCGTTCTACCGTCCAACGCTGCTGGAGGTGAACGATCCCGATATGGACATCGTGCAGAAGGAAACCTTCGGTCCGGTGCTGACCATGCAGGTCTTCGACAGCGAGCAGGAAGCCATCGCCCTGGCCAACAACAGCGAATACGGCCTGGCCGCCAGCGTCTGGACACGCGACATCGACCGCCCGCTGCGCGTGGCGCGCGCGCTGGAAGCAGGCACGGTCTGGGTCAACGACTGGGCCGTGGTGTACGACGAATTCGAGGAAGGCGGCGTCAAACAGTCCGGCCTGGGCCGCCTGAACGGCATGGCGGCGATGGACGACTTCATCCAGTTCAAGCACATCACCATGACCCACGGCCTGGCGCAGCGCTAAGCCAGCCCCCTAATTTTTTGAAAGATCCAGTCCGTGAACAAGGATAAGCTTTACGACGATATGCTCGACGCGCTGACGGCCAGCTTTGGTTGCCATGAAGGCTTCCGCGTCAGCCATGCCAAGGGCATCGTCGCTCTCGGCACCTTTGTCGCCGCACCCGGCGCCGCAGCCATCACGCGCGCGCCGCATTTCCAGGCCACACCCATTCCGCTGCAACTGCGCTTCTCCAATTTCAGCGGCGTGCCCACCACGCCCGATGGCGACAGCATGGCCAATCCGCGCGGCCTGGCCCTGCGCTTCCAGCTGGAAGACGGCACCAGCCACGACATCGTCGCCCATTCCCATGACGGCTTTCCCGCCGGTTCGCCGGAGGAGTTTCTCGGCTTCCTGCAGGCGATCGCCGCCAGCGTCGCGCCGCAGCCCGATGCGGAACGCCTGAACCGCTTTCTGGAACAGCACCCGCGCGCCAAGGCCTATCTGGAAGCGCCCAAGCCCGCGCCGAAAAGTTATCTGTCCGAGCACTACTTCGGCCTGAACGCTTTCCGCTTCATCAACGCGGCGGGTGAGGTGCGCCACGGCCGCTACCGCATCGATCCGCTGGCGCCGGCCCCGCACCTGACGGATGCCGAAGCGCTGGCCATGCCGCCCAACTTCCTCAGCGCGGAACTGGCGCAGCGCCTGGATGCCGGCGCCGGTCTGATGCGCCTGATGCTGCAATTGGCCGCGCCGGGCGATGTGCTGGACGACTGCTCGCAGGTCTGGCCGCGCAGCGGCCCCGAAGCCCGTCAGGAGATCATGCTCGGCACCATCCGCGTGGAGGCGCTGGCGGCCGACACGGCGGCGCAGCCGGCCTTGCAGCGCAGCCTGGGTTTCAGTCCGGGCGGCGCGATCGACGGCATCGAAGCGTCGGACGATCCTTTGATTCCGCTGCGGCGCGAACTGTACGCGCGCGCCATGCAGCGCCGCCAGCGCGCGGCGGCATGAGCGCCCTGCCCGCGCCGGACCTGAGCACCAGCGTGATCGTGCACGATGTCCATCCGCGCCATCGCGCCGACTACGAACGCTGGATGGAGCGCGCCACGCAGGCGCACCAGCGCTTTCCCGGCCACGTCGCGACCGACATCCTGATGCCGGCCGGCGCGGGTTTGCGCTATGTGGTGATCCTGCGCTTTTGTTCGTCGGCCAGCGCCAGCGAATGGCTGCTGTCGCCGCTGCGGCGCGCGTTGCTGGAAGAGGCGCGGCCCTGGCTGCTGGGACGCGACCGTTTCCGCGTGCACGACGACGCCGAATTCTGGTTTGCGCCCTCGCAGAATGGCCCGGCGCCGGCGCGCTGGAAGCAGTGGCTGCTGTCCACCTCGGCCGTGTTTCCGCTGACAGCCATCGTGCCGCCCGTGGTCAGAATACCGGGGCAAAGCTTTGCTCCCGGCCTGCCTGTTGCCGCCGAGATGTTCGCTTCAGCGGCAATCATCTCGGCGCTCATGGTGTACTGGATCATGCCGCGCCTGACGCGCGCGGCATCGGCCTGGCTGTCGCGGCCCTAATGACGAGATTACGCGCCCTGCGCGTCTTCTCCGGCGCCGCGGCACGCGCAGCTTTGCTGAATATTTTTCATGCAAATATGACGGTTTGATGACGAAACTTAACGTTCCGTCATGAACCCGTCACACGCCATTGGTATGGTGCAGGCTTTTCGACACCCCGGACTAACCGCCATGCCAAAGTTCCCTCTGCGCGCCGCGATCGGCGTATGCGTTGCTCTTGCCCTTGCCGCCTGCAGCAGCAGCGACAATAACTCGGGCGACACCACCGCCCCAGTCACTCCTGTCACGCCCACCACGCCGAAGAACATCATCTTCTTCCTGGGCGACGGCATGGGCCTGACCACCATGACCGCCGCGCGCATCTACTCGGTGGGCGAAGATGGCGACCTGACCATCGACACCCTGCCGGAAACGGCCTTCGTCAAAACCTTCTCCAACGATTCGCAAGTGACCGACAGCGCGCCGTCGATGGCCGCCTATATGACCGGCGTGAAGATGAATAACGAAGTCATCTCCATGTCCAGCGACACCACCGCCATCGATCCGATCAACGATACCGCCGGCAATAAGCTGGGCAACAACTGCGGCAGCAAGAACGGCACGCCGGCCACCACGCTGCTGGAACTGGCCAAAGCCAAAGGCCTGTCCGCCGGCGTCGTCACCACCACCCGCGTTACCCACGCCACGCCAGCCGCCACCTATTCCCATATCTGCCACCGCGATCTGGAAAACGATATCGCTGCGGCCCTGGTTCCAGGCGGCACCGGTTACAACAGCGCGCTGGGCGCCAACGGCATCGACGTCCTCCTGGGCGGCGGCAGCCAGTTCTTCACGCCGGTCGCTGCCAAAGGCAAGCGCGCCGACGGCCGCGACCTGATCGCCGAATTCAAGGCCAAGAACTACGCCTACGCCAGCAACGCCGCCGAATTCAACGCCATCGATGCGGCCAAGACCGATCGCCTGGTGGGCCTGTTCACCTCCAACCACATGAGCTATGACCTGGACCGCGATCCGGCCAAGGAGCCTAGCCTGGCCGATATGACCACCAAGGCCATGGACGTTCTGGCCAAGAACAAGAAGGGCTACTTCCTGATGGTCGAAGGCGGCCGCATCGACCACGCCCTGCACGAAACCACCGCCAAGAAAGCCCTGCACGACACCGTGGCCTTCGACAACGCGATCAAGGCCGCCATCGCCAAGGCCAAACAGACCGACCCTGAGCTGAAAAACACCCTGATCGTGGTCACCGCCGACCATGACCACACCCTGGTGCTGAACGGCTACGCCAAGCGTACCGGCAAGACCGCCGCCAACAATGCCGGCGTGCTGGGCGTGGTGAAAAACTACGTCACCGGCGCCGTGGAAAAAGACGCCGACGGCGCGCCTTACTCCATCATCGGCTTCGGCAACGGCGAGAACCGCACCCAGGGCAGCCGCTCCGCGCTGGCCAGCCTGGACGACAGCGTCACCAGCGCCAACACCTACCACCAGGAAGGCGTGATCCGCGTCAGCGCCGGCAACGAGACGCACGGCGGCACCGATGTCTTCCTCGGCGCGATCGGCATGGGTTCCGAAACCTTCCTCGGCACCATCGACAACACCAAGGTGTTTGGCCTGATCAAGGCCGCCGGCGGCCTGTAACAAGCCTTGTGAGGGCCGCGGCGCGCGCCGCGCCCTCCTGCAATCAATTCTTTCTGGACTGGATCCAAATATGAAACGCAATCTGCACCGCTCCCTGCTGGCCCTCGCTGTCGGCACGGCATTCTCCCAGGCCGCCGTGGCGGCCGATGCCAAGAACGTCATCTTCTTCCTCGGCGACGGCATGGGCCCGGCGACCGTGACCGCCTCGCGCATCTACAAATACGGCGAAGACGGCAGCCTGACCATGGACAAGCTGGAACGCACCGCCCGCATCAAGACCTTCTCCAACGACGCGCAAACCACCGACAGCGCGCCGTCGATGGCCGCCTACATGACCGGCGTGAAGATGAACAATGAAGTCATCTCCATGTCGGCGGAAACCGTGGCGACAGAACCCAGCAAGGACGCCAACGGCAACCTGGGCGTGAACAACTGCGCCGCCACCAATGGCAAACCAGCCGTCACCATCCTGGAACTGGCCAAGGCCAAGGGCAAGGCCGTGGGTTCCATCACCACCACCGAGCTGACCCACGCCACCCCGGCAGCGACCTTCTCCCACATCTGCAACCGCAATGCACAATACGCGATCGCCGCGCAGCTGGTGCCGGGCGGCGCCGGCTACAACAGCGCCCTGGGCGACGGCGTGGACGTGCTGATGGGCGGTGGCCGCAACCACTTCACCCCGTTCGACACCACCAATAAAGGCGGCCGCGCCGATGGCCGCGACCTGCTGGCCGAACTGAAGGCTAAGGGCTACACCGTGGCCGCCAACAAGACCGAGATGACCGCCGCGCCGCTGGACAAGAAATTCATCGGCCTGTACAGCGCCAAGAGCCATCTGCAATATGAGCTGGACCGCAGCACCGCGGCCGCCGGCAGCGAAGGCGCCAGCCAGCCCACCCTGGCCGAGATGACCACCAAGGCCATGGATCTGCTGTCGAAAAACCCGAACGGCTACTTCCTGATGGTCGAAGGCGGCCGCATCGACCACGCCCTGCACGGCACCAATGCCAAGCGCGCCCTGGTCGACACCATCGCCTTCGACGACGCCATCAAGGCGGCGCTGGACAAGGCCAAGGTACTCGATCCGGAACTGAAGAACACCCTGATTGTGGTCACCGCCGACCATGACCACACCCTGACCATCAACGGCTACGCCAAGCGCGGCAACCCGATCCTGGACATCAACCGCGACTACCGCAACAACCAGCCGGGCAAGGACGCCGACGGCAATACCTACTCCACCCTGGTCTTCGGCAATGGTCCGAACCGTCCAAACGTGCGCACCAACCTGGATAGCGCCACCGTGCAGGGCAACGACTATCTGCAGGAAGCCGGCGTGCGCCTGAGCAGCGAAACCCACGGCGGCGGCGACGTCAAACTGTTCGCCACCGGCTCCGGTTCCAAAGCCTTCAAGGGCACGCTGGACAACACCAAGGTGTTCACCCTGCTGAAATCGGCCTTCGGCTTCTAAGCAATACGGAGCAGCATGAAATCCCTGAAGTCTTTTCTGCTGTTCGCGGCCAGCCTGTGCTCCTTCGCGGCACAGGCTGCGCCTGCGGCCCCCGATCTCGATCTGGGCATCAGCTTCTACAGCAAGGTCATCACCGAAGAAGGCGTGACGCGCGAAAGCCGTTACGAGGAACGCTGGCTGCGCCGCACCGGCCATGTGTGGGTCGAACGCGTGCTACCGCAGCGCGCCAAGGACAAGCACGAGCACAAAGGCAGCGGCCACCGCCACTTCAATCCAACGCAGCTGGCGCGCCACGTGATGCTGGAAAACGGCACGCTGAAACTGGAATACGTGGACGCCCACGCGCGTGAACGCATCGCCGTGCCGCCGGGCGAGTATGGCAATGTCAGCTTCAACGGCTCCTGGGACGGCCAGTTCTACCTGGTGTCGCCAAAGATGGTGGCGGACATGCCGCTGTCGGCCCGCGCCTCCGACGTGCCGGGTGCGCGCTGGCGCGAACGCGAGAAGAACGGCCAGTTCCAGCGCGTGCTGTGGGATGACGCGCGCCAGATCGCCCTGGTGATCGAAAGCGGCGACCGCGCCGGCCAGGAATTCCAGCGCATCGAAGTGCGGCCGTCCAAGGCCAGCGCCACCGCGCCCTGGAACAAGCTGGCGGGCTACAGCCTGCGCGAGTACGCCGACTTCCTCGACTGAAAAGCGGCAGGTGGCGCGGACCGGGTGCGCTCACCCGCCGCGCGCCTTTCTTATACCAATCCCGTCAGGTAATACACACCGATCACGAAGAACACCGCCGCCGTCTTGATGATGGTGATGCCGAAAATGTCCTTGTAAGACTGCTTGTGCGTCAGCCCCGTCACGGCCAGCAGGGTGATCACGGCGCCATTGTGCGGCAAGGTGTCCATGCCGCCGCTGGCCATGGCCACCACGCGGTGCAGCACTTCGAGCGGGATATGCGCCGCCTGGGCGCCGGCGATGAAGTAGTCCGACATGGCGGCCAGCGCGATGCTCATGCCGCCCGAGGCCGAGCCGGTGATGCCGGACAGCGTGGTCACCGACAGCGCCGCATTCACCAGCGGATCGGGCACGCTCTTGAGCGCATCGCTGACGGCGATAAAGCCCGGCAGCGATGCGATCACGCCGCCGAAGCCATATTCGGAGGCCGTGTTCATCGAGGCCAGCAGCGCGCCGCCCACGGCCGCCTTGGTGCCTTCCGCGAAGGCGGCACGGATGCGGCCGAAGGCGCTCACGCAGACCAGCACAATCCCCAGCAGCAGCGCGCCCTCCACCGCCCAGATGCCGACCACGGTCTTGACGCTGGTGGTGACGGGCGCGTGCAGGCCGGGCAAGGTGGCGCTGGTGAGCTGGTGGCTAGCGCCGTAAGCGTCGCGGATCAAGTTGGTCAGCACGAAGTTGGCCACGCCCACCAGCAACAGCGGCGCGATCGACAGCAGCGGATGCGGCAAGTCCTTGGCCTCCTTGCCTTGCTGGACGGCGGCGCTGTCGGCGCCATAGCCCTCGCCCTTGGCCATGGCGGCGCGGCGCCGCCATTCCAGGTAGAGCAGGCCCACCGTCACCGTCATCACGGAACCGGCGACGCCGAGCCAGGGCGCGGCCCAGCCGGTGGTCTGGAAGAAGGTGGTGGGAATGATGTTCTGGATCTGCGGCGTGCCGGGCAAGGTATCCATGGTGAAGGAAAAGGCGCCCAGCGCGATCGCGCCCGGCATCAGGCGCTTGGGGATATTGCTTTGCCGGTAAAGCTCGGCGGCGAAGGGATAGACGGCAAACACCACCACGAACAGCGACACGCCGCCATAGGTCAGCGCGGCGCAGACGGTGACGATCACCGCGTTGGCGCGCGAACGGCCGATATAGCGGATGGCCGCCATCACGATCGATGCGGAAAAGCCGGACAGCTCGATCAGCTTGCCGAACACGGCGCCCAGCAGGAAAACCGGGAAGTAGAGTTTGACGAAGCCCACCATCTTTTCCATGAAGATGCCGCTGAAGGCGGGCGCCACGGCGGAGGGATCGGTGAGCAGCACCGCGCCCAGCGCGGCGACGGGGGCAAACAGGATCACACTGTAGCCGCGGTAAGCGGCCAGCATCAAAAAGCCCAGTGCGGCCAGAACAATCAGAAAGGACATCGGCGACTCCCTCAATGAATTTCCGGCAATACTACATTATTAAAAATTACATCTGGGTATTTCCCACCGGACCGAAAGCACTATTTTTTCGCGCGCGAAAATAGTCCGGAATTAGCCGGGCATTTTTGATGTACATCAAGGATTTGCAGGAAGAGCCACCGTAAGATACGCGGTTTTGCCTGCCTTCCCCACCATGTCCCGCGCTCCCGAACTCCTCCTTCCCGCCGGCTCGCTGGCCAAGATGCACGCCGCCTTCGACTATGGCGCCGACGCCGTCTATGCCGGCCAGCCGCGCTACAGCCTGCGCGTGCGCAATAACGATTTTTCCACGCTGCAGGCGCTGCAGGAAGGCATCGAGGGCGCGCATGCGCGCGGCAAGCTGTTCTTCGTCGCCAGCAATATCTTCGCCCACAATTCCAAGCTCAAGACCTATCTGCGCGATATGGCACCGGTCATCGAGATGAAGCCGGACGCGCTGATCATGGCCGATCCCGGCCTGATCATGATGGTGCGCGACAAGTGGCCCGACGTGCCGGTCCACCTCTCGGTGCAGGCCAATGCCGTGAACTGGGCCGACGTCAAGTTCTGGCACCGCATGGGACTGACGCGCGTGATCCTGTCGCGTGAACTCTCGCTCGACGAGATCGAGGAAATCCGCCAGCAATGCCCGGAGATGGAACTCGAAGTCTTCGTCCACGGCGCGCTGTGCATCGCTTACTCGGGCCGCTGCCTGCTGTCGGGCTATTTCAACCACCGCGACCCGAACCAGGGCACCTGCACCAATTCCTGCCGCTGGGATTACAAGGTCAAGAACGCGGAAGAAGACGCCAGCGGCGACCTGAACGAGATGAAGGTGATCCAGTTCGACTTCAACCAGGCGCTCGATGAGGCCAACAGCCGTCCGCTCTCCGCGCTGGGCCAGCAACCGCGCCATCCGCTGGCCGACCGCCCTTACCTGATCGAGGAAGGCGGCCGTCCCGGCCAGATGATGCCGATCCTCGAAGACGAGCACGGCACTTACATCATGAATTCCAAGGACTTGCGCGCCGTCGAACACGTGGCGCGCCTGGTCAAGATCGGCGTCGATTCGCTCAAGGTCGAGGGCCGCACCAAGTCGCTGTACTACGCGGCGCGCACCGCCCAGGTCTACCGCCGCGCCATCGACGACGCCGTCGCGGGCCGTCCTTTCGACACCGGTCTGCTGGGCCAGCTGCAAGGCTTGGCGAACCGCGGCTATACCGACGGCTTCTACCAGCGCCACCACACCCAGGCGCACCAGAACTATATGCGCGGCGCCTCCGAAACCGACCGCAGCCAGTATGTGGGTGCGGTGCTCGGCGTGGAAAACGGCTGGGCGCGCGTCGATGTGAAGAACCGCTTCGCCGTCGGCGACCGCATCGAGGTGATGCACCCGAGCGGCAACCGCGACATCACGCTGACGCGCATGCTCAATGACGAGGGCGGCGAGATCCAGATCGCCCACGGCAGCGGCCATATCGTGCGCATCGAACTCGATCCCGCCCTCGACCGCGCGCTGCTGGCGCGCTACCTCTAAGGCGCCGGCCTCACAGGAAGGACAGCACCGCATCCAGGAACTCGCGCTCGCGTTCCACATTCGGCGGACTATTTCATGATCGCCGGCGCCCACCAGTGCACCGTGGCCGACCAGCTGATGAAGAAGGAAATCATCCTGCAAGGCATGGCCTGGGGCCATATGCCGCGCTTCCTGGTGGCGCAGGAATTGCGCGACGGCGCCCTGCTCTCGCTGGCCGGGTGCTATCTGCCGGGCAACGTGGAAGCGCTGGTGGCGGCGCGCCGCAGCGACCGCCCGCATGGGCCGGCGGCCCAGCGCTTGTGGGCGCATCTGCAGCAGGCCGCAGCGCAGCTGCGCCTGCCCGAGCCGCTTTAAGTTTCCGCTAAGCCATAATGCCGCGACAGCCTTATTCGCCCGCCAAATAAGGCGCGCCGCAAAATCGCTTCATTTGTGGCTTATCCGCCGCAAGCTGAGCAATATTGGTAGAACACCCAACACTTACAAAAAAAGCATGCAATAATTGAATCGCAGTTCTCAGCGTTTCCCGAGGGCTGTCTCCATCGCTTCTTCCCTTATCAATACTAAACGGAGCATAAAAAAGATGAGCATCGTAAAGTTCTTTAGGGTTGTACTTGCTGCGGGTATTCTGTTCGCTGGGCTGACCCAGGCCGCCCGCGCCGATATCAAAACTTTCACTGGCGATACGTCGACCGGTCCAACCTTCCACCGTCCCGTTGAATCGCTGCTGGGACTGTCGGCGGTCGGCACCAATGTGCGCTACGATTCCTTTGCCTTCACCGTATCGCAAAGCGGCACCTATACCTTCCTGACCACCGGTCTGTTCGACACCTTCCAACTGCTGTATGAAAACTCGTTCAACCCAGCCGACTCGCTGACCAACGCCATCGGCGCCAGCGACGATCTGCTGGGCCAGACCACCTCGGGCTTCTATGGCCCGCTGAGCGCTGGCGTGACCTACATCTTCGTCTCGACCGGTTTCGAGAACACGGATCATGGCCAATACAGCGTCACCATCGGCGGCCCTGGCCTGATCACCGCCGTGCCTGAGCCTGCCACCTACCTGATGCTGGGCCTGGGCCTGGCCGGCATCGCGCTGGCAAGCCGCCGCAAAAACCGCCAGGTTTAAGACTTCAGCCCGGCAAAACGAAAACGCCACCTTCGGGTGGCGTTTTACTTTTCAGATACGCCCCTGGAAGGCGGGCCAGGCGCGCAAAGCCTCCAGGAATTTCTGCGTGATGCGGGCAAAGCCGCCGGGTGTCGGGTGCAGTTCATTGGCCCAGTCGTGCGCGCCCAGCGTGCCCTGGGTTGGCACGTGAACGAAATTGGCGTGGCGCGTTTGCAATTCGTCCAGCAAGGCGGAGAACTGGCTCAGCAGCTCACGCACGATGAGCTGCCCGTCAGCCAGCGCTTCCCAGCCCCGGTCCAGCAAGCCCGGTTGCAGCCACGGTCCCGCGCCGCACACGCCCTTCCCATCCGGCAACGCGAAATCGTAGCTGTGCACGAAAATGGGAATGGCAGCATCGATGCGGTCGCGCGCCTGGGCCAGATCCTCGTAAGCGGCGCGCACCACGGCCAGCACGCCATCGACGCGCGGCTGCAGCAAGCCCTGGGCCGGGTCGCTGCCGGCGCTCACGGCATCGCGCACCCACAGGCGGAACTGGTCGCCGGCCAGATCGTTGCCGCCGCCCGAAAACAGGATGGCGTCGAAATGGCCATTCTGCGGATCGCGCAATTCGCGCAGCAGCTCGTGCAGCTTCTTTACGCCCAGCATGCTTTCGGCCGCCTCGCCATGGTGGGCCAGGGACAGGATTTCCGGCCCCTTCGGCACATTGCGCAGATGCGCGATCACATCGCTGGCGCCCGGAAACGGCAAGGGATAGTCGAACCAGCTGTCGCCCTGGGCGATCAGGTTCAGCGGCGGCGCCGTGCGCAAACCGGCGGGACCGGCCATGGCGTGCATGCGCTGGCGGTTGGCGATGCGGATCTGGTGTTCCTGGATGCGCTGTTCCTTGTCCTTTTCAATCGCGGCCTTGGCCTGTGCATAGTCAAGCATGCCCTCTCCGCTCAACGCTTGTAGACGCCGGCGCAGACCACGCTCTCATCGAGCTTCTCGCAATACATTTCCTTGGGCAGCACGCCCTTGGTGACGGGGTCGACAAACACATAGTTCTGCCAGAATTTGCCCTTGCTCTTGGCCAGCTCGACCCGCTCGCGCACATAGTAATTGCCCTCCACGTCGCGGATATCGATCAGGTTCTTGCCCACCAGTTTGGAATTCTGGCCGTGCGCCAGCACCTTGCCCTGCATGTCGTAGACCACCGGATACAGGTCGCCATGCACCCAGGCCGCATCCTTGGCGGTGATGGCCGACAGCGTACTGCCGGCATCCTTGCGCATGGCGGCGGTGACTTTTCCCACCAGCTGCTCGGCCTGCTGCCGGCTCGCATAGGTTTCCGCGGCATTCGCCTGGACGGCAGCACCGATAAAGGCCACGGCAAGAATCGCATATTTCATGATCGGCTCCTGGGTTTGAGATATGCCTACGATACGACGATTTGCCTTGCCCGCGCCACATCTTTTCTCGCAAAAAGAGTCCCCTGCAACGCCAACAGTATTATTGGCGTTTATATATGATGTAAAATACAATATCTTTTACGCAAGCAGTTCTCGCAAAAAATCTCCGTGTCTCGAATTCAAGTTATTCAAATCCACCCTTATGACCCCACTAGCTCTTATGTGGGTGGTATTGGAACTTATATTCGCGGCATAATTAAACATTCTCCTGAGGAGTGCGAAGTCAGTTATGTGGGCGTAAGCAGCAATCCCGCGCGCTACCCCGTAGGCCGCTGGCATAATATTGAAGTGGAAGGACGCAAACTGCGGTTTTTCCCGGTACTTTCCGCGGATCTACGCCGCCGTAAGCCCATTCCCCTATCTCTGCGATTTACGCTTGCCTTGCTGCGTTATCGAGCCTGCATCCAGCACGATAACACCGTGCTGATCTTTCACCGCATCGAACCCAGCCTGCCTTTCTTTGGCCGCGATTGCGCCCGTATTTTGTTTCTACATGGACATAATGGTAAGGATTTTTACAATCCGCAATCTGAAGTGAAGTGGTCGTATTTCCCGCGCCTGTATTTTTTGCTGGAAAAACGACTGATCGCCAAAATAGAGCGCGTTTTTATCGTGCGCAGCGATGCGATACCGGACTACCAGTCTCTTTATCCCCGCTTGCACGACCGCATCCATTTCATCCCGACCTGGGTGGACGATGACAACGCGGCAAGTCTTCCGGAAACCGAACAAGCGGGCTTGCGCACGCAGCTTGTGCAGCCACTCCAGTTTGCGTCCACCGGCAAACTGCTCTTGTTTGTCGGCCGCTTCGTATCGCAGAAAGATCCGCTGCTCTTGTTGCGGGCTTTTCAACGGCTGCGCCAGAGGCGCCCGGATGTGAATCTGGTGATGATAGGCAGCGGCGAGCTGGAAGGCGAAGTCCGCCAGTTCATCGCCGCACAGGGCTTATCGGCCGCGGTACGCATCCTTGGCCCCCAGCCGCACCAGCACATTCTGCGATGGATGAACGCCGCCGATTGCCTGTGCATGTCCTCCGCCTTTGAGGGCATGCCCGTGGTGATGGTGGAAGCTCTGCATTGCGGTCTGCCGGTCGTCAGCACCAAGGTCGGCGAGGCCGCCAGGCTGATCGGCAATGAGCAGGTGGGGCGCCTCGTCGAAGAGGCGACGCCAGCGGCATTAAGCCTGGGCATCGAGCAAGTGCTGGCCCAGGCCAGGGACCGTGATGCCTGCCGCCGGCAGGTATCTCCATACCGCGCGGCCAATGTGCTGCAAGCCCTGAATGTGCACCTGTACAGGAATCAGGCGGCAACGCCGAAACGTGGATCAGGTTTGGCCGACGCCTCATAACGCCGGCGGAACCATTGCACCATGGGGCGCTCGACCAGCAGGTAAACCACATAAGCAATGGCAACCGTTCCAACAAACACCACGATATAGCTGAGGTGAGCGCCCAGCACGCCATACAGGCCGCTACGCATGAGCACCTTCAACAACAAGCCCTGGACCTGCTCATGAATCAGGTAAAGCGTATACGAAGCATTGCCGATCCGTACCAATAAAGCGGGCGCAAAAAACGAGGCGCTGTTCTCCAGTTTGGCCATGCCCACCAGGAAGAAGGCAAAGCCGGCAATCAAAATCATGTAACCGAGCTGATGCGGCAAACCCTTGAGCGGCATGGCGATCGCCACCAGAATCAGCGCCAGCACGGTTTCCGCAACACCGTTACCAGCCTTGCGCGATAAATACCACGCGCCTATGCCAAACAAGAAATACAGATTATAGGCAGCGGTATACACATTCCACGCCGTCCGGTCATGCGCGCCGGGATGGTGGAAGAACAGCAAGGTCAGCGCCACGGTCACCGCCGCCAGAGCCATCCCGGCCCGCCGATTCCAGATCAGCACAGCGAACACGGCATAAAAAGCCAGTTCATGAAAGAGTGTCCAGGCCACCGTCAGCGGTGGCGCCCCCGGCGTAAAACGGATGAGGGTGATGGCGGTCAGCCAGTCCAGCCAGTTCGACGGTATTTTGGCATCGGTGCCAAAGCCCATCCAAACAATGATGGAAAATATCAGGGTATACAGCCAGTACAGCGGAATCAGACGGGTGAACCGTTTGTATACAAAGGTTCCCAGGGCGGCAGGCTGGCCTATATCTTTCGCGTGGGCCAGGAAAATCGTGAATCCGGATAATACAAAGAAAAATCTGTTTGCGCCAAGATATTGCGTAATTTCATAAAAAGCCGCGTTGCCGCCATAGCGCGGCAACGCCATGCTAATCGACAAGTGAAAGGCAGCCGCACATAGTGCCGCTATAGCGCGCGCCGCCTGAAAGTTCTTCAGCATGATAATAAGAGAAAATAAGGGTCAAAAATTTTGCAGATTGTACATTAATATCAATTAACCAATAAAGCAACTGAAGTTGGAAATACCCTGCCGATGCTACCTGTTGCGGGAATTACCATGCCTTATGCCGCCATTTGTGGAGCAGTCTGGCTTCTCCTCGCATTTCCGGCCCCAGCCTTGCCGCATGGGGATGAGCAGGTAATTGTGTCCAATACCCGTAATCCGGTCGACAAGTCCTACCGCAAAATGGTGCGCGGCATGGAGCGCTTCGCGCGCGAGCAGGCCCGGCTGGCACCTGGCGCCAGCCTGCGCTTTCGCCTGCTGCCGCGCCTACCGTCGGTGCGGCTCGACGACGTGGCGCTGCACATTGTCGGCGACACGCTGAGCCTGCCCGTGGCGCTGGCACCCGACCACAGCTTTACGCTGGAACGCAACGACGCCGCGCTGCGCGAAGACGCCGCCCTGATCGCCAACCGCAAGACCAGCAGCCTGACCTGGCGCGCCGACGTCCGCAGCCCCGGCGTGCCGGACGGCATGCGCCGCCTCGGCGATCTGCGGCTGGAATGCCTGGTTGGCATGGAAGCGGGACTGGTCTCGAACAATGCGCGCCTGTTCGCCTGGCTCAGCGACTGGCTCGCCAGCGGCGAGCGCGTATGCACGGCGGCGGACGGCAATTACCTGTTCTTCAGCGAGCGCCCGCTGTTCAGCGTGACGCTGCAAGCGGGCGCGCGCCGCGCCGTGCTGCCCTTCCGTCAGCAGTACGCGGGCGGCACGCAGGATGCCGCCACTCTGCCCTACTGCGATTGCCAGGTGCTGCTCGACCGCAGCTACTACGCGCCGCTGTGGGACGCCAGCTGGCCCGACGACACCTTGCTGTCCTTCGAATACATGGATGACCCGGCGCCACCCGCGGCATCGGCCGCGCCTGGCGCCCAGCCCGGCGACACGCGCGCCCAGCTGCGCGCCAGCCTGGGCCCCGCCACGGAAATCAGCTTCGACAGCGGCATGGAAGTCTGGCTGTACCCGCCGGCTACGTCCAAGCGGACGCGCCAAGCCCAGCCGCAAGCCCTGCTGCTGTTCGGCGCCGATGGCCACCTGCTGAAAAGCCGGCAACTGCCGGCGGCGGCCAGCTCAGCGCAATAAGGCCGCGCGCGCTTTCAGATCGTCGAGCACTGGCACGATGGCCATCAGCACCAGCAGCAGCGCCAATGGCACCGTCGCCAGATAGCCGATGCGCGCAAAGCCCAGCGCCCCGAGCAGACCGCCGCCAAAGAAAGCCAGCGCCAGCGCGCACAGCAAGCGTAGACGGGACCGGTTGGCCACGACTGGCGGCGCGGCCGCCTGCTGCGCATTCCAGTACACCGCCTTGCCCAGTTCGATGCCGATATCGGTGACGATGCCCGTGATATGGGTGGTGCGGATTTCCGCGCTCGACAGCTTGGTGATGACGGCGTTCTGCAAGCCCATCATGAAGCACAGCAGCATCACCGTGGCCGGCAACACCAGCACGTCGATATCGGCCAGCCAGGCCCCGAGCATGCCGAAGCACAGCAGCAGCAGCGCCTCCAGCAGCAGCGGAAAAGCATACTCGCCATGCATCTGCCGCCGCCGCGCGTAATTGATCATGATGGCGCAGCAAGCCGCCCCCGCGACAAAGGCCGCCAACGCGCCGCCGCCGGCCAGCACCAGGCTAAACGCGCCGATCGCCACATTGTCGGCCATGGCCGAGACGATGCCGGTCATATGCGAAGTGTACTGTCCAACCGCGACAAAGCCGCCCGCATTGGCCGCGCCCGCCACAAAGGCCAGCACCACGCCCAGCTGGCGGTTGCTGGCCGCGGCGCGCTGGCGGCCCGTCAGGCGGCGGGCGTAATTGATCGGCATGGCGGTGGTCGGCGCGGGGGCCGGGCAAGTGCTGGCATGGGGAAAATCTCTGGGGTGGAGGTCAAAATTTATACCTCCGGAAAAAATCCGTCAATCCAGGCTAGGCAAGCCGGGTTTCACCCTGCTATAATTGCGCGCCTTGGCCTGGTAGCTCAGTTGGTAGAGCAGAGGATTGAAAATCCTTGTGTCGGTGGTTCGATTCCGCCCCGGGCCACCAAGAATTTAGAAACGCCACCTTCGGGTGGCGTTTTTTGTTTTTGGACAGATTTTTTGCCTGGTCCGTTCTTCAGGATGGGGCGAGGGAGAAAATTGCTCAATTGCAATGATGTATAATTGCAATATTTGTGCAGAAGTGAGCATTGATTTGCTCGGATTGAAATTGAAAAAAATACTAGCTCCAGCGTATTACCTGATCGCCCTCCTCTTATCTTTCCTGGTCGTTCGCTCCTTTGGTTACCCTGCTAAGCTCAACAATGTTCTGAGCGTGCTTGGCCTGTTCCTCTTCTTGTTAGGCAGTTGTGTCGCTGGCTTGCGTTTTCTCTTGTTCGCGTGCGTGCTGCTACTCGGCTCTTACATACCGGTTGGATTGATATACGGCAAGCCCAACTTCCTAATTATCGCTTCTGTTTTGCAAACGAATTCGAGTGAATCCGTAGAGTTCATAAAGCAGATCCCCATTCGCAATCTTTTGCTTGCAGCCACCTTTATCCTGGCTTCCTGGCTTCTCATTTTCAAACTCAACTCTGATCGAATTGCCAAACGCCGACTCATAGCGGGCTGCTTACTGTTCACCCTATCATTTGCGTCCTACGCCAAGCTGTTTCGCTCTGATGCTGAGGCAAGGAAGGATATCCTTATCCTCGATTTGCCCCGCACGGTTGCTCGTGCTTTGGAGCAGTACCGGACAGAGGAGGCAAGTTTTCGGCTGGCACAGGTCCGCAATCCATGGGACATCCTCGGCGTGCACAGCAAGTACAAAAATTACGTGATCGTGATCGGCGAAAGTGTGCGCAAGGATTACATGTCGGCATATGGTTTTCAGCAAGATACGACACCATTCGCCGAACATGCCAATGGCTTGTTTATTGACGGCTTTATTTCGCCCGCAGGAAATACGCTGGCATCAGTACCCCGCATGCTGGCCGAACTAGATGGCGATAAAGTGCTTTATGGGAAAAATATCGTGGCCCTGGCTAAGCAAGCAGGTTTTAAAACGCACTGGTACTCAAACCAGGGCTATGTTGGCGAATACGATAGCCCTTCATCGCGAATTGCGGCCAGCGCAGACGATGTTTACTTTACCAAATGGGGCTCAAGTACATCCAAGAAAGTGGACGATTCGGCTTTACTGGAAAAATTGGCTGAAGGGGTCAAAGAAAAACAAACTGGAAGCCATCTATTCATTCTTCATCTGATGGGTTCCCATATGGCCTATTGCGACCGCGTACGCGGTGAGGAGGCACTATTCTCCGCACCCAGCCAGAACATGCGCTGCTATATGGGTTCCATTCGCAGAACGGATGCCATGCTCTCGCAAGTGCACGACATCTTAAAGAAAAGCAATGAAAGCTTTTCGATGATTTACCTGAGCGATCATGGCTTGCGGCATGAGGAAAAAGGGAGCGCCAACGAAACAGTTGTTCACGACGCGCAATTCAAACAGAACTACGCCGTGCCTTTCTTCATTCTCTCCAGCGACGCAGATCATCGGACCGTACTCAAAAAAGACATGTCAGGCTTCAACTTCGCCAGCGGGGCGGCAAACTGGATGGGCATCGATGTCAAAGGGAGACGCTCCTACGATTTCTTCAGCCACAGCGCGGACCAGAACATACGCGTCTTCAATGGCGATAACTATTGGCAATTCTCAGAATTGAAAGACGATCCCGTCTAAAGATTTCCTGTCGATGGCTTGCTTCCGCGCAGTCCACCAAGACTCCGAAAACGCCACCGTCTGGTGGCGTTTCTTTTTTGGACATTTCGACGACCAGCTCATCTACGTCAGGCCCCCGCTGTGTCGGCATCTGCCGTGTTCCGGTAATTAATCCCTGGAAATCGTAAAGCACCGGGATTTTTGGCCTACTATGGCAATAGACAGTGACCAGACGCGGCCATCGTGCCGCTTTCCAACCGGTATTGGAGGATGTGATGGGACTACTTGATCAACTGGCAGGGCAGGTGCTGGGTTCGCTCGGTTCGCAGCAGCAAGACCCGGTGCCGCAGGGGGATTTGCTGAACAGCGTGATGGGTTTGATCAATCAGGCGGGCGGTTTGCCGGGCTTGCTGCAACAGCTGCAGGCCAGCGGCTTGGGCGACCAGGTCGCGTCCTGGGTTGGCACGGGCGCGAACCAGCCGGTGTCCGGCGACCAGATCCGCGATGCGCTGGGGGCGGAGAATATCGCGCAGATTGCGCAGCAGGCGGGATTGCAGTCGGAACACGCCTCGACCGGCCTGGCCCAGCTGTTGCCGCAGATTATCGACACGCTGACGCCCGACGGCCAGGTGCCGCAGAACGAGCTGCTGACGCAGGGGCTGAGCCTGTTGCGCGGCAAACTCTTCGGCTGAGCATCGCCGGCGCGGCTGACGGCGGGGCCGCGCCGCGCGCAACGCTTAGGCGCGCGCCGGACGTCGCTCGGCGTGCAGCGCGTCGAGTTCGGCGCGCAGCGCCTTGACTTCGGCCGCGAAATTGTCGCGCGCGGTGGTGGCGCCCACCAAATCCATTTCGGCCGCCAGGCGGGCGTCGGATTCGGCGGCCAGCGCGGCCACATTGCGTTCGATCTGGGCGCGCAGGTCGTTCAATTGGCGGTCCTTGCCGTCGATGGCCAGCTGGTCTTTCGCTTTGCCGACCAGGGCGTCGGACGCGACCTGGCGCGCATCGCGCAGCTCGGTCGTCAGACGTTGGACTTCCTCGTCGCGCGCTGCCAGCACGGCTTGCGCCTCGTCGCGTTCGGCTTCGCTTTGCTGGCCCGATTGCAGCAGCGCTTGCAGATCGTTATCGGATTGGGCCAACGCGTCGCGCGCGCTGGCGCCCGCTTCTTCCGCATATTGCAGCGCCCAGTTGCCGAGGGCGGCCAACAGCGCCGGCGGCAACTCCGCCTTCGGCGCTTCCGGCTGGGCGCGGCCGGCGCGCCAGGCGCGCAGATGCGGGTGGATGGCGATGGGCGAGGCAGCGCCCAGAACTCCGCTCACGGCTTCGATCGTCACCTGCTGGCCTTCGTTCTCCAGGCCATTGGCTGCCGCGGCAACCTGCTCGAAAGTGAGTTCTTGACTTGCCATTGCTGTCTCCGATAAGGATGGGGTTATCATTGTTGCCAGTTTCGATTACGGGCAGCGAAACGCAATACGATACAGGATGAGCTTGCCTGACGGCAAGTGTCGAAGCCTTACCACATCAAATCGTCGGGGATCTTGTAGGCGGCGTAGGGATCGTCCTCATCGACTTCCGCGCTGACTTTTTTGACCTGCACCACCAGCGTGGCGTCGCGCTCGGCGATCTTCTCGGCGATGACTTTCGGCACCAGCTCATAGTTCTCGCCAAGGCAGACGATGGCCAGACGGCCCGCGATCAGGTGGGCCTGCACCTCGGCCGACACGTGGATGCGCTCGATCTTCGTGCCATAGGTGAAGTTGTAGGCGATGTCCTCGCCCTTGCCCTTGCTCTTGTTCTGGCGGTTCTGTTGCACCATCTGCACGATCTGCGCCATGATGGCTTTCTGGCTGGCGGCGGCGTCGCGCTGGGCGTTCATTTCGCGCGCGCGCTCGGCGTTCTTGCGCTGCATTTCCTGGGCCGCCAGGCGCGCTTCGTCCACGCTCTGGGTGCCGGTCTGGCGCTCGACCTTGCGCTGCTTGCTCTTATCCTGGTTGATCTTCTGGGCTTTTTTCTTGTCGGCCAGGCCAGCCTTCATGAGCTGTTCTTGCAGGGAAACCATGTTTCTACTCCGTGTGGGGAAAGCGCCAGCGATGGCGCAAAAGCGCAAGCATAGCAAACCCGGCCGGCGCGGCGAACCTTCACATCATCTAAAGATTGCCGGATTGACATTCCAAACCACGCAATTACACTGCATCGACCAAGCGGTGACAGCCTTCCATCCTACAGGAGCATGGCAATGCATAAAGCGATCGAGCGTGGTTTGCGCACTTACTTTTATCTCGGCATGGGCCTGCTGGTGCTGGCCGTCGTGCTGCTCGGCTTCCTGCCACGGCTGGACAAGGGACTGCTTCATCCCGAGCTGCCGCCGCCCTTCATCCTCTATCTCCACTCGGCCGTGTTCAGCGCCTGGGTCATTATTTTGATCGCGCAATCGCTGCTGGCGCGCAGCGCCAATGTGCAGCTGCACCGGCGCCTGGGCTGGAGCGGCGTGGCCGTGGGCGCGGTACTGCCCTTCCTCGGCATTGCCACCGCCCTCGTCATGCAGAAGTGGCGCGCGGCGCAGGGACCGGAGAATCCCGCCTTTCTCGCCGTCTCCTTCAACGATATGCTCAGCTTCGGCATCACCTTCGCGCTGGCCGTCTACTGGCGCAAGCGCATCGAATACCACCGCCGCCTGATGGTGATGGCCACCTGCTGCCTGAGCGTGGCCGCCATCGCGCGCTTCCCGGCGGGCTGGGTGCCGGCCGGCTGGTGGTATGCCGGCGTCGACCTGCTCATCATCCTCGGCGTGGCGCGCGACTGGCTGGTGCAAAAGCGCGTGCATGCAGTCTACCGCTACGGCCTGCCCTGCCTGGTCGTGGGCCAGCTGGCGGCCATGTATCTGTTTCTCGAAGCGCCGCCGGCCTGGATGAGCTTTACCAACAGCCTGGTGGCCTAACCGAGTTCCATGCTGGCGATGCCGTACTGCGGCGCCAGCTCCAGCGGCGGTTCCGCGCCGGCATACATGCGCGCCGCCTCGAACACCGGCTGCAGCCGGTGGCGCGCCGCCAGCGCCACGGCGGCCGGATTGGCTTCCGGCACGTCGATAAAGATCGGCATGTCCGGCGCCACCTGGCCTTGCAGCGCCAGGAAAAGCTGTTCCGCCAGCGCGGGCGTGTCGGCGAACAGCGGCGCGATCTTGTAGCCGTTGCGGCAGGGGCGCAGCACCGCATAACCGCGCAAGCCCTGCGCACCGACACTGCCGACCGCCTTGTGCTGCGGCTGGCTCAGCCACGCTTGCAGGAAGCGCTGGCGCTCCCCGCCAAAGCAGGCGCGGTCGTAGCGGCTGACCGCCGCCAGATCCTGCGCCGACAGGCGCACAATGTCTTCGGCCGCCAGCGCTTCGCCGCTGCCGCGTCCCTCATGGCGCACGTGGCGGTAGGCGGCGCGAAAGCCCGAGCGCGCATAATTGCCCTGCTGCGCCACCACGCCATCGAGGCCGATATTGCAGCCGTCGAGCCGCGCCATGGCGGCCTGCCACAGCGCCAATCCGTGACCCAGGCCGCGATAGGCGGGCTGGACGAGGTACAGGCCGATAAAACCGAAATTGCCGCCATAGCGCACGCAGGAAATGCCGGCCACGGCTTCACCGCGCAGCTCGCCGATCAGGAAGCCGCCCGGGTCGGCCGCGTGGAAACAGGCGGCGTCGTGCAGGCCGGGATTCCAGCCTTCGGCGGCGGCCCAGCCCAGCACGATGTCCAGCTCGGCCGCCTCGATTTGCCGGATGTTCAGGGATTTTTCCAGCATGAAGTCCTCCATTCCTTATCACAAGAAAAGTGGCTTGCAATCTGCTTGACATCGCCTGCCGCCGTATTAGGCTGAGTTGACCGGCTGGCGTCGGCTGGCCGGTCTACAGGAGGGATGCCATGAACGTACAAGAAAACAAAAAACTGGTAATGGAAGGCTACCAGTTATTCCAGGCCGGCGATATCCGCGCCCTGCTCAACCGCTATCACGACGATGCGGAATGGATCGGTCCGGAATCGGACTACCTGCCCTTTGCCGGCTGCTTCCACGGCAAGCAGGGCATTGCCCAGTTCTTCGTCAAGCTCGACGCCACGGTGCAGGCGCAGCGCTTCGAAGTCAAGGAAATGATCGCGGAGGGCGACACCGTGGTCGTCATGGGCGAATCGAGCTGGCTGACCAAGTCGACCGGCATCAGCTACGACAATCCCTGGGTCCATGTGTTCAAGATCCGTGACGGCAAGGTGGCCCGCTTCCAGGGCTATTGGGATACCTCGCCGGCCGAACACGCCCTGCATCCGGCCATGACCGGGGAGCAGGCAGGCGCCAAGCCGCTGCACCACTAAAACCCTGACGCAGGCCCGGCGCAAGGCATCAGGCGGCGCCGGGCACGCCTCCCGGGCCGCATTGCAGGGGCGCCAGAAAGCCGTGCAGCAGATGGGCCATCAACTCGTCCGCCGCAAAGGCCGGCGCCACATGCCAGAGCGATTGCGGGTCCAGCATATACACCTCGATGGCGCAGGCCAGTTGCAGCACGCCGAAGCGCAGCGCCGCCGCTGGCGCGGGGTGGGCAATTTCCGCCACATGGCGCAGCAACAGTTCCACGATACATTCGACATTCGCGCGCAGCAGGCGGCGCGCCTCGGCCACGAAAGCCTGGTCGCTATCGCCCTCGATAAAGCGGGTCAGCGCGCGCAGCAGTTGCGGGTGCTGGCGGTATTGCGCGAACAGCAGCGCCAGCAGCTCGCGCGCCGTGGCCGCGAGAGTCGCGCCCGGCATCAGCCGCGCCAGCTCGGCGCGGCGACTCTCATTGCTCTGGTCCAGCACCTGCAGAAAGGCGGCGCGCAGCAAGGCATTCTTGTCGGCGTAGCGGCGGTAGACGCTGGCCGGGGCCACGCCCGCCATTGCGGCGATGCGGGGAATCACGGCGCCATCGAGTCCGGCCTCGTCGAGCACGGCGATGGTGGCTTCCAGCAGGCGGGTGGCGGTGGCGCGGCTGCGCGCCTGGCCGTGGCGCGGTGCGGCATCGTCATGTGGTGGCTGCTGACGCTGGCGGCGCTGGCACTGGCCTGGCCGCTCGACCTGTTCCACCTGCCGCCCGCGCGCAGCGGCCTGGACTGGCTGGCAAATAGCCCCTGGGCGCGCGCGCTGGCCGCCGCCGTCCTGCTGCTGTATTTCGGACTGGCGCTGGCGCCCGCCCTGCACTGCCGCTGCCGCCCGCACCGGCGGCTGAAATACGCGCCAGCGGTGAGCTATCTGCACTTCCTGCTGCCGGTCTCGCCCCAGGAACGGCGCTGGTGGCTGCTGCTCAGCCTGACCGCCGGGGTCTGCGAGGAACTGATGTTCCGCGGCTTCCTGCTGCACTTTCTGACGGGGCAGATGGCGGGCGGCCTGTCCCTGACCCTGGCGGGCGCCTGGCTGCTGATCTCGCTGGCGTTCGGCCTCGGCCACTCATATCAGGGCGTGGCGGGCGTGCTGCGCACCACGCTGGCGGGGCTGATGTTCGGCCTGCTGGCCCTGCTCGCGGGCAGCCTGCTGCTGCCCATGCTGCTGCACGTGCTGATCGATGCGGCCGTGCTATGGCTCTATCACCCGCAGCAAGACCATCCCCAGGCGGCGGCGCGCCTGATTGCGGGCTGCAATCCGCGCCAAGCCTACGCGCCGGAGGAAATACCGGCCACCTAAGCTCCGACGCTTTGCTGTTGCATTGGCAAGAAATTGGTCTATGATTGGTACACACAATCCAAGCCATGGAGACCCCATGTTCGCTGCCCGATTCTGTCTCGCCCTTGCGGCGACGCTGGCCCTGCACGCCGGCGCCGCCGACCTGCCTCCCAGGCTGCAGCAATGGCCGGTCGCCAGCAGCGATCCCGCCCATGACGACTTCCGCGACTTGCAGCCCTTCGCCGACGCCATCGGCAATGCGCGCATCGTCGGCCTGGGCGAGCAAAACCACGGCGGCCGCGGCGAATTCCAGCTGAAACTGCGCCTGCTGCGCTTCCTGCACGAGCGCCTGGGCTTCGACGTGCTGATCCTGGAAAGCGGCTTCTTCGACGTCGGCCAGATCGCGCGGCGCATGGAACAGGGCGAGAAGCTCGACGATATGGCGCCCGGCAATATCTTCTTCATGTACGCCAACAGCGCGGAAGGGCGCGCCGTGCTGCACTATGTGCAGCAGCAAAAAAGCAGCGGCAAGCCGCTCGCCCTGGTCGGCTTCGACAGCCAGCACAGCGGCCTGCTGTCGCAAACCGAACTGCTCAAGCAGCTGCAAGCCTTCCTGCAGAAAAGCCAGCCGGCGCTGGCCAGCGGCAAGGACTGGGACGCATATGCCCAAGCCGCCCAGCCCCTGTTCGCCATGCAGCGCGCGGCGCCCCCGGCCGCCATCCAGGCCGGCTTCGAACGCCACCATGCCGCGCTCAGCAGCGTCCTGTGCGCCTCCAGCGAAACGGCCATCCGCAGCGCCGGATGGTGGTGCCAGGTGGTGAAAAGCGTGCAGGCGCAGGCGACTACCTACTGGAGCGGCAATATGAACTACCAGCGCGACAACCAGATGGGCGACAACGCCATCTGGCTGGCAGAGCGCCTCTTCCCCGGCAAGAAAGCCGTCGTGTGGGGCCACACCTTCCATATCGCGCGCGGCTTCGAACCGGCGCCCGGCATTTTGCAATCGGGCGAAGTCATGCACCGCCGTTGGGGCGCGCAATACAAGGCTGTGCAATTTAGCACCGCCGAAGGCCGATTCCTCGACTACACCAATATGCAGATCGGCAACGTGCCCGAGCCCGAACGCGGCAGCCTCGAATACCAGCTGGCGCGCGGCGCCAGCGCCCCCATCGTCGGCGTCACCAGCAGCAGCGTCGTCGACCTGCCCCAGTTCACCTTCGACTACGCCACCGAGCCGCTGGGCAAGCTGGGCCAGCACTGGGACGTGTTGTTCTTCGCGCGCGACATCGGTCCCGTCAAGATGAGCCGCTGAAACGCCGCTTAGACCACGCTGCGGAAGACCGTGCTGGCGCCATCTTTACGCACCAGCAGCACCTCATACTTATCGCGCCGGCCGCCGTAGGCCGGACCATCCATGCCCGGCGAACCGACCGGCATGCCCGGCACCGCCAGGCCCAGCGCCGCCGGCTTGGTCTGCAGCAGGCGCAGCACATCGCTGGCCGGGACATGGCCCTCGACCACATAGCCGCCCACCAGGGCCGTATGGCAGGAACCAAAGCGCGGCGCCAGGCCCAGGCGCGCGCGCGCCGCCTCATTACCCTCCTGATACACCTTCGCCTTAAAGCCGTTCTGCTCCATATGCGCGATCCAATCCTGGCAGCAGCCGCAGCGCGGATCCTTCCACACCTCGAACGCCACCGGCGCCCTCGTCGCCGCCCGCGCCAAAGGCAAAGCCGCCAGCGCCGCCAAACCGGCGCCTCGCAGCATCCAATCCCGTCGCGACCAAGCCATACCGCCTCCATTCCAAAGCAAAAAATTCATCTTACTTCAAGCCTACCGCTCCATCCTTTGATCTGCCTTAAGCAATGTCCAACCCTGGTGTCAGGCACTGGGGTAGGACATTGGCTGATCAAAATCAAAGAATGTCCGACTCTGGTGCCTGACACCAGGGTGGGACATTGTTTGATTTGGCGCAAACGGACGGTTATTTGTCGCGTCGGCCCAGGCATTCCTGGCGCAGCTCGTCGGGGGGCATTTGCGCAACTTGTTGCCGCATTTTCTCCAGGGTTTTCAAAAACTTGGGGTCGGCTTTCAGCTTGGCATAGGCGGCTGGGTCTTCGGCCGTCAGCATCTCCAGCTGTGCCTGGAGGCGCGCGGCTTGCTCCGGGTACTTTTCTGCGCACACCTGAGTAAATGCAATTATTAGGGGATAGAAGGGATTCGGCCCGCAGTTTTCGGCTCCGGGCGGACATTGGGTCGTGGCCGAGGCGCTTTGCAGCGCTACAAGGAGGGGCAATGCCAGCAGTATTTGGAATTTCATGGATTCTTCGCGACGATAAAAATAATGTGCGCCAGATTCTAGTGCAAAACGCGCGGTAAGCGCCGGCCTGTTGCGCGCGCCGCCTCCCTCGATCGAGGTAGGGCCGCTTCCCCCTTCCGGCCGATTCCAGCTCTCTTGCGCGTGGCTATTCTGTGCGCAGCTTGCGCTACTCCCTTCAACTCGTAGAAAGATAAAAATGACTGACTCGAATCAGCCAGTGGACAGCCGTCGCCGCAACGTTCTGATGGGCGCGGCGGCCGGCGCCGCCGTTGCCGTCAGTACGCCATTCGCCGCCAGCGCCGCGCCGGCCGCCAAGGCCAAGACTTCCGCCAACCTGAAAGGATCACAATATATGGGCACCATTACCACCCGCGACGGCGTTGAACTGTATTACAAGGACTGGGGTCCGCGTAACGGCCAGCCCATCGTCTTCAGCCACGGCTGGCCGCTGAATTCGGACAGCTGGGAATCGCAGATGATCTTCCTGGCGAGCCAGGGTTATCGCTGCATCGCGCACGACCGCCGCGGCCATGGCCGCTCCAGCCAGCCTTGGGATGGCAATGATATGGATCATTACGCCGACGACCTGGCCCAGGTGATCGAGCATCTGGACCTGAAAAACGCGGTGCTGTTCGGTTTCTCGACCGGCGGCGGCGAAGTGGCGCGCTATATCGGCCGCCATGGCAGCAAGCGCGTGGCGAAGGCTGGCTTGATCTCGGCCGTGCCGCCGCAGATGCTGAAAACGGCAAACAATCCGGGTGGCCTGCCGATGTCGGTGTTCGACGGCATCCGCGCCGGTTCGCTGGCCGACCGCGCCCAGCTCTATCTGGACATCGCCGGTGGCCCCTTCTTCGGCTTCAACCGTCCGGGCGCGAAAGTGTCGCAGGGCTTGATCAATTCCTGGTGGGCGCAGGGCATGCAGGCCGGCCATAAGAATACCTTCGACTGCATCAAGGCTTTCTCGGAAACCGATTTCACCGAAGACCTGAAAAAGATCGACGTGCCGACACTGATCGTGCACGGCGACGACGACCAGATCGTGCCGATCGACGCCGCCGGCCGCGCCGCCGCCAAGCTGGTGAAAAACGCCACCCTGCTGGTCTACCCGGGCGCGCCGCACGGCCTGACCGATACCCACAAGGACAAGCTGAACGCCGATATGCTGGCTTTCATCAAGAACTGAGCAAGGGCCAAGCAATGAGCAAGCTTTTGACCACGGCAGCCGGCGCGCCGGTTGCCGATAACCAGAACGTGCAGACGGCAGGCCCGCGTGGGCCGATGCTGCTGCAGGACGTCTGGCATCTGGAGAAGCTGGCGCACTTCCACCGCGAGGTGATTCCGGAGCGCCGCATGCACGCCAAGGGCTCGGGCGCTTTCGGCACCTTCACCGTCACCCAGGACATCACGCGCTTCAGCAAGGCGGCGCTGTTCTCCGCGGTGGGCAAGAAGACCGAAGTCTTCCTGCGCTTTTCCACGGTGGCGGGCGAGCGTGGCGCGGCCGACGCGGAACGCGATATCCGTGGCTTCGCCGTCAAGTTCTACACCGAGCAAGGCAACTGGGACGTGGTGGGCAATAACACGCCGGTGTTCTTCATGCGCGACCCGCTGAAGTTCCCTGACTTGAACCACGCCGTGAAGCGCGATCCGCGCACCAACCTGCGCAGCACCGAAAGCAACTGGGACTACTGGACCCTGCTGCCGGAAGCCCTGCACCAGGTGACGATCCTGATGAGCGAACGCGGCATCCCGGCTTCCTACCGCCATATGCACGGTTTCGGCAGCCATACCTTCAGCTTCATCAACGCGGCCAACGAGCGCTTCTGGGTCAAGTTCCACTTCCAGTGCCAGCAAGGCATCCGCAATCTGAGCGACGAGGAAGCGCAGGCCGTCATCGCGCGCGACCGCGAAAGCGCGCAGCGCGATCTGTACGAGAGCATCGAGCGCGGCGACTACCCGCGCTGGAAGCTGCAAGTGCAGGTGATGCCGGAAGCCGATGCTGCCAGCTACCGCTTCAACCCCTTCGATCTGACCAAGGTCTGGCCGCACCAGGACTATCCGCTGATCGAGGTGGGCGTGCTGGAGCTGAACCGCAATCCGGACAACTACTTCGCCGACGTCGAGCAGGCCGCTTTCACGCCGGCCAATGTGGTGCCGGGCATCTCCTTCTCGCCCGACCGCATGCTGCAATCGCGCCTGTTTGCGTATGGCGACGCGCAGCGCTACCGCCTGGGCGTGAACCACCACCAGATTCCGGTGAACGCGCCGAAGTGTCCCTTCCACAGCTACCACCGCGACGGCGCCATGCGCAGCGACGGCAACCATGGCGGCAGCATCGGCTACGAGCCCAACTCCAAGGGCGAGTGGCAGCAGCAGCCATCGTTCGCCGAGCCGCCGCTGGCCCTGCAAGGCGACGCGGCCAACTGGGACCACCGCGCCGACGAGGACTATTACAGCCAGCCGCGCGCCCTGTTCCAGCTGATGACACAGGAACAGCGCCAGACCCTGTTCGACAACACCGCGCGCGCCCTGAACGGCGTGCCGCAACCTATCCAGCAAAGGCATATCGACAACTGCGCCAAGGCCGATGAAGCCTATGGCGCGGGCGTGCGCACCGCGCTGGAAAGCCAGCGCACCCTCTGGTAAGCCACCATTTTTCAACCGAAAGGATCAACACCATGACCATCAAAGCTACCCCAACCCCAGGCGCCCTGCTGCTGTCGCCGCAGGACCACACCCTGATCATGATCGACCACCAGTCGCAGATGGCTTTCGCCACCCATTCGATCGACGCCGTTGCGCTGCGCAATAACGCCGCCCTGGTGGCGCATGCCGCCGCCGGCTTCAAGGTATCGTCCATCGTCACCACCGTGGCCGAGAAGAGCTTCTCCGGCCCGGTCTTCGACGAAATCAAGGATGCTTTTCCGGGCGCTGAGATCACTGACCGTACTTCCATGAACACCTGGGAAGACGCCAACGTGATCGCCCGCGTCAACGCCATCGGCAAGAAGCGCATCGTACTGGCCGGCCTGTGGACTTCGGTTTGCATCGTCGGTCCGGCCCTGTCGGCCCTGGACCAGGGCTTCGAGGTGTACGTGATTTCGGACGCCTGCGGCGACGTCTCGGCCGAGGCGCACGACAGCGCCATGCAGCGCATGATCCAGGCTGGCGCGCGTCCTATGACCTCGCTGCAGTATCTGCTGGAACTGCAGCGCGACTGGGCGCGCACTGACAGCTATGAGCTGACCACCGGCATCGCCAAGAAATTCGGCGGCGCCTACGGCCTGGGCATCATCTACGCCCAGACCATGTTCCACGCCAAGGAAGGCTGATGCAAAGGGGCTGCGGCGGTGAAGGGCCGCAGCCTTTTTTACCCGGAACAACACCCATGAAAATATACATCGCATCCCTCGCCGCCGGCCTGCTGGTGGGTTTAATCTATGGCGTACTGAATGTGCGTTCGCCGGCACCGCCGGTGGTGGCCCTGGTCGGCCTGCTCGGCATCCTGCTGGGCGAGCAATTGCCGCCCCTGGTCAAGCAGTGGTTCAAGCCGCAGGACGGCCAGGTTTCCTGGTTCAGCGAACAAGTCAAACCGCATTGCTTCGGCGAGCTGCCGACGGCGGATAAAAAAACGGCGGACGACGCCCAGCGCTCGGCCTGAGCGCGCGCAAGCGGCATCGCGCCTTGAACGGTGCCGGCAGATTCACCTTTTCGGAGCAGTACATGAACACTCCCAGCCATCCAGACCTCATCCTCTACCGGGGTCAATTCACCACCCTGGACCGCAGCAATCCCCAGGCCGACGCGGTCGCCATCCGCGATGGCCGCTTTACCCATGTGGGCAGCGCGCAGGAGATCCTGGCGCTGGCCGGTCCCGCCACCGCCAGGATCGATCTGCAGGGACGGCGCGTGCTGCCCGGCCTGATCGACAACCACCTGCACATCATCCGCGGCGGCCTGAATTTCAATATGGAGCTGCGCTGGGACGGCGTGCGCAGCCTGGCCGACGCCATGGCCATGCTGCGCCAGCAGGTCGCCATCACGCCGGCGCCGCAATGGGTGCGCGTGGTGGGCGGCTTTACCGAGCACCAATTCGTGGAAAAGCGCCTGCCGACCATCGAGGAACTGAACGCCGTGGCGCCCGATACGCCGGTCTTCATCCTGCACCTGTACGACCGCGCGCTGCTCAACGGCGCCGCGCTGCGCGCCGTGGGCTACGACAAGAATACGCCGGAGCCCCCGGGCGGCCGCATTCTGCGTGACAGCGCCGGCAATCCGACCGGCCTGCTGCTGGCCAAGCCGAATGCGGCCATCCTCTACGCCACGCTGGCGAAAGGGCCGAAGCTGCCGCCTGAGTATCAGCTCAATTCCACGCGCCACTTCATGCGCGAGTTGAACCGCCTGGGCGTGACCGGCGCCATCGACGCCGGCGGCGGCTTCCAGAATTATCCCGAGGATTACCAGGTGATCCAGCAGTTGTCCGACGCGGGACAACTGACCGTGCGCCTGGCCTACAACCTGTTCACGCAAAAGCCCAAGCAGGAGAAGGAAGACTTCCTGAACTGGACCTCCAGCGTCAAATACCAGCAGGGCGACGACTACTTCCGCCACAACGGCGCGGGCGAGATGCTGACCTTCTCGGCCGCCGACTTCGAAGACTTCCGCGAACCGCGTCCCGATATGCCGGAATCGATGGAAGACGACCTGGAAGGCGTGGTGCGCATCCTGGCACAGAACCGCTGGCCGTGGCGCATGCATGCCACCTATGACGAAACCATCAGCCGCGCCCTCGATGTGTTCGAACGCGTCAACCAGGAGATTCCGCTACAGGGACTGAACTGGTTCTTCGACCATGCGGAAACCATTTCGCCGGAATCGATCGACCGCATCGCCGCGCTGGGCGGCGGCATCGCCGTGCAGCACCGCATGGCCTACCAGGGCGAGTACTTCGTCGAACGCTACGGCGCCGCGGTGGCCGAGGCGACGCCGCCGGTGAAGCAAATCCTGGAAGCGGGCGTGAAGGTGTCGGCGGGGACGGACGCCACCCGCGTCGCCTCCTACAATCCCTGGGTGTCGCTGGCCTGGCTGGTCAGCGGCAAGACCGTGGGCGGCCTGCGTCTTTACCCGCAACGCAATTGCCTGGACCGCGAAACGGCGCTGCGCATGTGGACCGAGAACGTGACCTGGTTCTCCAACGAGGAAGGCAAGAAGGGCCGCATCGCCGTGGGCCAGCTGGCCGATCTGATCGTGCCGGACCGCGACTTCTTCGCCTGCGCCGAAAGCGATATCGCCGACACGTCCTCGCTGCTGACCATGGTGGACGGCAAGGTGGTGTACGCCGCCGGCCCCTTCGCCAGCCACGACACGCCGCTGCCGCCCGCCATGCCCGACTGGTCGCCGGTGCGCAACTACGGCGGCTATGGCGCCTGGGGCAACCGTGGCAGCCTGTCCTTCGCGGGACGCGGCGCGGCGGGCCACGCGCACAGCAAGGCCGCACAGGCGGCGGCTTGCGGCTGTTCGCGCCAGTGCAATGTGCACGGCCACCAGCACGCCACGGCATGGACGCGCAGCCTGCCCGTGGCCGACCTGAAAAGCTTCTGGGGCGCCCTGGGCTGCGCCTGCTGGGCGGTGTGATGGCCGGCGTAATGAAACCTTCACGGAGCGCGCAGACCCATCCCACCCGCACGCCGCCGCGCTGGCGCGTGTGGGCCGCCGCACCGGCCCTGCACTGGCTGGCGCTCCTGCTGCTGTGCGCCGCCTATCTGCAAGGCGGCTTGAACAAGCTGACGGATTTCGGCGGCGCCGTCGCCGAGATGCGCCATTTCGGCCTGTCGCCCGCCGCCCCGCTGGCGGCGGCCGTCATCCTCGGCGAGCTGGGGGCGGCGCTGCTGGTGCTCAGCGGCCGCCTGCGCTGGCTGGGCGCATTGGGGCTGGCCCTGTTCACCGTGGCCGCCACCTTTGTCGCCAACCGTTACTGGGAAATGCAGGGCATGCAACGCTTTATGGCGGCCAACAGCTTCTACGAGCATCTGGGCCTGGCCGGCGCTTTCCTGCTGGTGGCCTGGCACGATCTGCGCGCGCCGCAGGGAGGACGCTGAGATGGCCGGCAACCCCTCCCCCGGCAGCGCCCCAACAGCCAGCGCCCGCTGCTGCGCCGCCACATTGAGCTTCCTCGCCGGCTATGTGGACACAGCCGGCTTCATCGCGCTGTTCGGCCTGTTCACCGCCCACGTCACCGGCAACTTCGTGCTGCTGGGACGGGCGCTGGTCGAGCCGCATCACGATGTGCAGCTCAAGCTCCTGGCCTTCCCGGCCTTTATCGCCGCCGTGGCGCTGTGCCATCTGCTGGTGCTGCGCTGGCAGCGCCTGGGCGGCAACGCGCTGCGGCGCGCCCTGCTGCTGCAATTGGGGCTGCTGCTGGCGGCGGCCGTCTGCGGCTGGCTGGCGGCACCGATCCGCAGCAGCGATGCGCCGCTGGTCATGCTGAGCGGCTTGCTGTGCACGGCGGCCATGGGCGTGCAAAACGCTTACGGCAAGCTGCTGCTGCCGCAGCTGGCCGCCACCACGGTCATGACCGGCAATGTGACCCAGCTGGTGATCGACGCCATCGACGCGGCGCGCGGCCCAGGCGCGGCGCGTGCGGCGGACCAAATGAAACTGCTGTGGCCCGTGCTCAGTTTCGCGGCGGGCGCCTTCGGCGGCGCGCTGGCGGTCAGCCGTTACGGCATGGCGGCGCTGCTGCTGCCCTGTTGCCTGTTGGCGCTGCTGGCGACGCTGGCCGCGAGCGCGCGACGTGCGGACTAAAACGTAATCATGCCGCGCTTGAAGGCGATGGTGACGGCATGCGTGCGGTCGTTGGCGCCCAGCTTGGCGAGGATGGTGCGCATATGCGCCTTCACCGTTTCTTCGGAAATGGCCAGATGCAGCGCGATGCGCTTGTTGGAATTGCCGGCCGCCGCGCTGCGCAGCACTTCGGCTTCGCGCTCGCTCAGCAGGCTGCGGCCCATATGCTCGGCCAGCTCCATCGCGATCTCGGACGGGATGCGGCGCTGGCCGGCATGCACGGCGCGGATGGTGTCCAGCAGATCCCGGCGCAGACTGCTCTTCAGCAGAAAGCCGGCCGCGCCGCCCTGCACGGCGCGCTGAATCTGGGCGTCGCCTTTGAAGGTGGTCAGCATCACGATGCGCGCCGCCGGAAAATCGCGGCGGATCGCCAGCAGGGCCGTAACGCCGCACATTTCCGGCATGGCGATGTCCATCACCGTCACGTCGGGACGACAGAGCGGATACATGGCCAGCGCCTGCACGCCGTTCTCCGCTTCGCCCGCCACGCACATATCGGGCTGGCTGGCGATCGTTTCCGCCAGCCCCGCGCGCAGCAAGGGATGGTCGTCGACGATCAGAATGCGGATCGGCGATCCGGCGGCGGGAAACTCCATACTTGTCATTCGGGGTAGGCAAAAACGCGAGGGAGAATTTATACCACGCCGCCGCCGCAAGCCACTAGAAGGCTTCCTCGGACGCTGCCAAAAAAAATGCCAGCCGGGCGGCTGGCATGACGCGTGCCGCCTGGCAGTGCGCGCTAATGCGGCAGGGGGCGGCCGCTATCCTGGCCGCTCTGCGCGGCGCCACCGGGCAGCGCCTGCTCGCCCGGCATGCCATCCTTGATCATGGTGCGGATCTGCCGGCGCAGTTCCGGGCTGTCCGCATGCTGGTGCACGCTCACGGCGTGCTGCACGGCGACGGCCAGCAGCTCCTCTTCATCGTCGGCCGACATGGCGACGGTGCAGTGGGCATCGCTGGGAAAATCGCGGCAATCGATGTATTTGCGTGTCATGGCATCCCCTCTGTTTGACGAACGGCGAAGCGCCGCCCAGTTTCACTATAGTTCGCCAACAGCCACTTTACTTGCATAAATTAATGCTCACACCGCACCCTGCGCGGACCGCAAGCCGCGCCTTGCCGCCGGCCGCTGGCGCGGCGGCAGCACCAGGCGCGGCGGCACGCCGGCGCGCTCCTCCACCACGGTAAAGCGGGCCACCGCCGCGCGCAGGCCGTGCGCCTGCGCCGACAAGGCTTGCGCCGCCGCCGTGGCCTGCTCCACCAGCGCCGCGTTCTGCTGCGTGACCGCATCCATTTGCATGATGGCCATATTGATCTGTTCGATCCCCGCGCTCTGCTCGTGCGAGGCGGTGCTGACATCGCCGATGATGTGCCGCACCTTGCCCACCGCCTGCACCACCTCGGCCATGGTGCGGCCGGCCATATCGACCAGTTGCGCGCCGCCCGCCACGTGGCTGGCCGAGGCGCCGATCAGCTCCTTGATCTCGCGCGCCGCCGTGGCGCTGCGCTGGGCCAGGGTGCGCACCTCGCCGGCCACCACGGCAAAGCCGCGTCCCTGCTCGCCGGCGCGCGCCGCTTCCACGGCGGCGTTCAAGGCCAGGATATTGGTCTGGAAGGCGATGCCTTCGATCACGGCGATGATCTCCGTCACCTGGGCCGAGCTGGCGGCGATGTCCTGCATGGTCGCCACCACGCGCTGCACCACCTGGCCGCCGCTGGCGGCGACCTCGGCCGCGCTCTGCACCAGGGCATGGCCGCTGCGCGTATTCTCGGCGTTCTGGCGCACGGTGGTGGTCAACTCTTCCATGCTGGACGCGGTTTCCTCCAGCGAGGAAGCCTGTTCCTCGGTGCGCTGCGACAGGTCGGCATTGCCCTGGGCGATTTCATCGGCCGCCACGGCGATCGTATTGGCCGACTGGATGATGCCCGACACCATGGTGTTCAATTGGCGCCGCATCGATTCGAGCGAGGCCATCAGGCTGTCGCGCTCGCCCGACAGGGGTACGGCCACGCCCAGATTGCCGTCGGCGATCTGGCGCGCCACTTCCTGCGCCAGGGCCGGCTCGCCGCCGAGCTGGCGCAGCAGGCTGCGCGTGACCAGCCAGCCCGTCAGCAGGCCGCAGCCGATGGCGATCGCGCCCAGCAGCATGATCAGGGCGCTGGACGATTCGGCATGGGCGGTGGCGGCCACGCCGGTGTCGGCATTGAGCTTGTCTTCCATCGCTTGCAGCGCGCCGGTGGCGGCCAGCCAGGCGCGCTGGCCGCGCCGCATCTCGCCCACCAGCAAGGCGGTGGCGCCGTCGCGCTCGCCCGCCATGGCCAGCGCCATGGCTTGCTCGAAGGCCGGCAGGCTGTCGGCCTCCGCACTCTTCAGGGCGTTGTAGAGGCGCAACTCCTCGGGCAGGGTATTGGCGTCTTCATGGAACATTTTGCCCAGCTGGGCATAGGTCTCGGCATACAGGGCTTCCTGCTTGCGCACGCGCTCGACCTCGGCGCGCATCTGCGCCGCGTCGCTCAACAGGGCCAGATTGCGGATGGCGATGGCGCGGTCCTGCACCGTCGCCCCCAGCGTGGCCGCCAGCCGGGCTTCGACATTATTAATATTGACGATGCTGTTCAGATTCTCGTTCAGCGTATATAGGCTATACAGGCTCAGCGCGGAAATACTGGTCAGCAATAACATCAAGATGCCGAAGCCGGCCAGCATGCGCTGCCGGACACTGAGATGTTTCATCGTCTCTCCCTTTTGGGCCAATAAAGAAAAAACGATGGTATGGAGCCTGCCGCCATTCAACAAGAAGGCACAAACATGTTACCTATTAATAATAATTATTACTAATTACTAATTTCGCCGGCCATGGGTCATGCCCACCGCCGGCGCGGTCGAGCGTTGGCTTTTTTCATCGAAACGGCTGCGCGCCGTGTGCACCTGTTCCTGGTGTTCATAGGCCCACTCGACCAGGCCCACCATGGGCTTGAGCAGGCTATGGCCCAGATCGGTCAGCGCGTATTCGACGCCGGGCGGCACGGTGGGATATACCGTGCGCACCACCAGGCCGTCGCGCTCCAGGCCGCGCAGGGTCAGGGTCAGCATGCGCTGCGAAATGACGCCGATGCCGCGCCGGATCTCATTAAAGCGCAACGGTCCTTGGCAGAGGCAGCTGACTATTGTGAAGCTCCATTTATCGCCCAGCCGGTCCAGCACCGCCCGCGTGGCGCGGCATTTCCCCTCATCTTTATGGAATGCATGTCTATGAGGCATTAATACGATTCTCTTCGGGTTCGCACTTTCAATGCGATTGTTTTTATTTTTGATTGAACGATCGGGAATATAGGCGCGCTGGAAGCTGGCCCGACCGTGCCGGATTATTACAGGAAAATAAGGGCGAGACCGATGGTAGGGGCCGGCTTGGCATTGTGCAAGAGGGAACATTCATGTTCCCTACTAACAACTTATATTTCCTGATAATTAAGCTTCCATTAAGGAAAATCCGGCGTAAAGAAGTCTTGCCAGCCGGTGTGGGCGGCATGCTAGGATGCATGTCAGGGGCCGTGAATACTTGAAACGGGCCCCGATGGCAAACCGAGCGGAGCGGCAATGCGCGCCAGACGACGCTACCTTCTAGTCCTCACCAGCCTGGCCCTGCTGGCCGGCCTGCCGGCGCGCGCCGCACCGCCGCCGCTGACCTTCTGCTTCGAGGATGTGGCGCAGCGGCCGTGGACCACGCCCAAGGGCAAGGGCTTGAATTTCGAGCTGCTGCGGCGCGTCGAAAAACAGCTCGGCGAGCAATTTCTCTATGTACCCAAACCGTGGCGGCGCTGCCTGGAAGAGATCCGCTCCGGCCGCGTCGATGGCGTGATCGCCGCCGCCGATTCGCCGGCGCGGCGCCGCCTGGGCCAGTTCCCGCTGCTGCCGGACGGCCGCTCCGATCCCGCGCGCGCACTCAACGAAGACCATGCCTACGTCTACCTGCGCATCGGCGGCGAGGGCCGCTGGGATGGGCAGACGCTATACAGCCCGAACGGCGAGATCGCCGTGCAAACCGGCTATATGATCGCCAGCGTGCTGCGCGAACGCGGCTACAAGCCGCGCGAGCTGGTGAAGTCGGCCGACGATGCGCTGCGCCTGCTGGTCTCGGGCATGTTCGATGTGGCGGTGCTGCAGGGCAGCGAGGCCAGCCGCCTGGCGCAGCAGGACCCGCGCTTCCGCGAACGCGTGCAGCAAGCCACACCGCCCTACGCCACCCTGGTCTTCCACCTGATCTTCAGCCACCAGGCGTATGAGCGCGAGCCGGCCCGCGCCGAAGCGGTCTGGCGCGAAATGGCCGTGGTGCGCCAGTCGCATGAATACCGCCAGCTGCTCAAGGAAGCTGGCGTCGGCAACTAAGGCGCGGCGGGACGGTTCCGGCGCCAGCAAGGAACGGCAAAGGGATTGCAGGCTGGTTTTCGCATCCAAAGGACAAGCCGCGCATCATGATTTTTTCAAGCAATCCTGCGCGATCTGGCGGGCGAAACGGCGCAGTTCGGGCACGGCGATGGCTTCCCAGTAGTCCGCTTTCAGCCAGGGGCCGATATAGTGCAGCACCGTGCTGCAGCGGCCGGCCGCGTCGCGTACCGCGCAGCCCGGCCCCACTTCGATGCCCAGGCCCAGCGCGTCGGTGCGCAGCAGGCCGGCGGCCAGCAGTTGGCCCACCAGCGCGTTGCCGCAGGCGGCCGGGCCGGCCGGACCGGTGCAGTTGATCACGCGCGCCACGCGCAGCGTCAGCGCGGACGCGTCCCCGTGGCCGGAGCGCGGCTGCAGACGCACGCGCACGCTCTCGGCATCCTCGCCATAGCCAAGCAGGCGCGCCGCGTGCACGCGCAGGATGCCGCTGCCCAAGGCCGCCTGCAGGCGCTGCGCAACCTCGGGCGCCATGCGGTGGCGGTGGCTGTCCCAGTAAGGCTGCACATGGCGCAGGAAGCGCCGTCTTTGCGTACTGTCCCAAGCCTGCCAGATGGCCGGCGTATGCGGCCGCAGCGCGGCCAGCGCGGCGCGCCAATCGTGGCCGGCCGCCTGCAGCGCGCGCGCGTGCTGGCGCAAGCCATGCAGTTGGGCGCGCACGGTCGCAGCCTGGCCCCAGATGGCCGGCAGCAGCGTGCCCGTGACGGCGCTGCCGGCCGGCGGCGGCGCCAGACGGCGGTGGGCTTGCGGCAGCAGGCCGTGGCGCGACACCATCTCGATGCGGCGCGTGGGATTACGTTGCAGCAGGCTGAGGGCGACGTCCACCGCCGTCAAGCCGCTGCCCAGCAGCAGCACCGGCTCTTCCGGCCGCAGGCTGTCCAGCTGCGCGCTGTTCCAGGGGTCGCGCTGGTAGCGCGCGCTGGCGTAAAAACCCATATCGGCCACGCGCGGGTCGGCCGAGGGGAAGTGGCCGAAAGCCAGCACCACGCGTTCGGCGCGCAGCGCGACACCGCCGGCCAGGCGCACCGTGGCGCCGTCGTCGTCCACGCCCAGCGCCTCGGCCTGGGCGGCGATGCGCTCCAGGCGCACCAGCGGCGGCGCCGCCTCTTCGCTCTGGCGCAGCAGCCACTCCAGGTAATCGCCATACAGCTTGCGCGGCACGAAGCTGGCGGCGCCGATGCGGCTGTCGCGCGCCTGGGCATAGCGCAGGAAATGGCCGGGGTCGTCGTCCAGCGCGCTCATGACGCCGGCGGGAATATTCAGCAGGTGGCCGGCGCTGCTGGTGCCGTAGGCCAGGCCGCGCGCCATGCCGGGACTGCGGTTCAACAAGAGGATGCGCAGGGCTGCGCGCGGCGAGCCGGCCGCCTGCCGCAGCAGCTGTACCGCGCACGCCACGCCGGAAAAGCCGGCGCCCACGATCAGCACCGTGCGCATGCCGCCCTCCCCGACAAGGCAAACCAATCCGTGTATATTGCAGATACCAGTCCCGCCATCGAAGCAAGTCCCTTCTTTCCCCGCAAAAGAAAGGCCTGAGCCATGACCAGCAGCGACATCGTTTGGCAGTACAGCAGCATCACGCGCGCCCAGCGCGAGCAGTTGAACAACCACCGCAGCGCCGTGGTGTGGTTCACCGGCCTGTCCGGTTCCGGCAAGTCCAGCGTGGCGCGCGCCGTCGAAGCGCGCCTGTTCCAGCAGGCTTGCCGCAGCTTCGTGCTGGATGGCGACAATGTGCGCCACGGCCTGTGCTCCGACCTGGGCTTCGCGCCCGCCGAACGTTCGGAAAACATCCGCCGCGCGGCCGAAGCGGCGCGCCTGTTCAGCGAGGCCGGCATGATTGTGCTGGCAGCCTTCATCTCTCCCTTTCGCGCCGACCGGGAACGGGCGCGCGCCCTGCTGCCGGCCGGCGATTTTCTCGAAGTCTATTGCCGCTGCTCCGTCGCCGCCTGCGAAGAGCGCGACGTCAAAGGCCTGTACCGGCGCGCCCGCGCCGGCGAGATCGCCGACTTCACCGGCATTTCCTCGCCCTACGAGGAACCCACGCGGGCCGAGCTGGTGCTCGACACCTGCAGCATCGGCGTCGAGGAGGCGGCCCGCCGCGTGCTCGACCTGCTGCGCGAACACGGCGTCATCGCCGCCCGCCACTGGCCCTTATGAGCCGGGCAGCAGCAGGTGCAGCAGCTCCAGGCAGGCCAGCGCCGTCTTGTCGCCCGCATCGCGGTCGCCGTGCCAGGCCGACACCGAGACCGCCGCAATCGGGTAGCGCGCCAGGCGGCGGAACAGCGCCGCCGTCTCGGCATAGCTGGGACCATGGCCGACGTGGTACTTGAGCGCCGCCAGCTCCGCCGCGTCCATCACATCGGTATCGAAATGCACATACAGGCTTTCTTCCGGCCGCAGATGGCCTTCGATCTCGCCGAAGCCGCAGCACACGATGTCGGAGGCGCGCAAGGCCACGTCCTCGCCCGGATCGAGGTCGCGCGCATCCGACAGCAGCACGCGCCGCTCCGGATAGGGCCGCACGCCGACCGCGCGGCGCAGCGCCGCGATGGCGTCGCGGCTGTTCTGGCGCCGGTCCTGCCGCCCCACCAGCATGGCCAGCGGCATGCCGCCCAGGTACTGGGTCTGGGTCGTGCCCCAGGTATGGAAATCGCCGTGCGCATCCAGCCACAGGATGCGCTGCGGCTCGCATCCGGCCTGCTGCAGGCCGGCCAGCATGCCCAGTGTCGAGATGCAGTCGCCGGAAATGCTGACCGGCTGCTCGCCCGCCTGCACCGCGCGGCGCACCTGCTCGGCCAGTCCGGCATACACCTCGCCCATGCTGGCCATCTGCGCGCCCTTGTCGGCGATCTTCGTTTCGCTGCGGCTGGGCAGCGCCAGCACCTGCCACGGCGCCGTATCGAGTTGCGCCACGCGCGCCAGGCCGTCGCGGCGCTGGCCCATCAGATAGGGGACAAGGAAACGCCGCCTCATTGCCAATCCTCCTGTTCCATGCGGTAGCCCAGTTCGTCCATCAGGCTGGCCACCTCCGGCCGCGCGGCCAAGGCCCCCAGCTGCGGGCGGCGCTTGCGCCAGCGGCCAGCGCCGGGCGCCTCGGTCGCCATCGTCACCGGCAGCGCGGGCGGCATGGGCAACGGCGCCAACTCCAGCCAGCGCGTGGCGCGGCCCATGATGGCGGCCGGATCGGCGATGAAGTCCTCGAACGCCAGACGTATCGCCGGCACGCCGCTGGCGATGATGGCGCGGTGGCTGGCCAGCCACTGCGCCAGGCACACCTCTTCCAGGCTGGCGGCGCTGAGCGCATGCCAGTCCGGCGGCAAATCGAATTTCCACCAGTGGCGGCCGAAAGGCAGCTGGTCGGAATAGCCGGCGATGTCGAGCGAGACGCCGGCGCGGCGCAGGTCCTGGGCGAAGAAGCCGACGGGTGAAAGCCAGCCGTCCATCAAGCCGTTCACGCATTGGGCGTAGCCGCGCGTCAGGTGGATATAGCGCACCGCCGCCCGCGGGAAGAGCTGCTCGTACAGGCCGGGACGGTAGGCGTCGGACGGCGTCTTGAACAGCAAGATCTTGTCCTGCGCGTCGGCGGCGGCGAAACGGCGCCGCCGCAGGCGCGGCAGCACGAAGGGCGGCTCCTCGATCTTGGCCGTCTCGTCGAAATACTTGTTGGCGCCCGGCCCCAGGCGGCCGTCGTAATAATCGACGCGCCAGGGTTCGCGCCAGAACAGGGCCGCCAGCACCTGGCTCTGCACTTCCTGCTCGTCCAGCGGCTCGGGCGCATCCCGTTCGCGCGCGCAAGCGTGGCCCAGCACCTCGTCCAGCGCGCGCTGCATGCGCTGGTATTCCTCCGGCACGCTGAACAGGGCGGGAAACTGCAGCAGCAGACGGCGGCGCCAGCGCGCCGTCAGCTCCGGCAAAGGCGCCCAGTGCGCGTCGGCCACGGTCAAGCCGTCGAAGATATTGTCGGCCAGCGCCTCGATGTCGTTCAAGCTGCGCAAGGCGTCGCTGTCGGAGTTGAAGCCAAAGCCGTTGCCGCTCAGGGCCAGGAAGGGTTCGGCCTCGCCGTCCAGCGAAGCGATGTCGGGATGCCCGGCCAGCACGCTCTTGAACAGGCTGGAGCCGGAGCGGGAACTGGTCAGTATCACCGCCACCCGCCGCACCGCGCCGCGCCATGGCGCGGCTGGCACGGCGCGCAGCGCGGCGACCGACTGCAGCAGCGCTTTCATGGCAACCGCCGCTTATGGCGCGCCGGCGTGGGCGCGTTCGATCAGGAAGGCGTAGAACTGCTTGGTTTCCGCCTTGTCGGCGCTGGCGGTCGCCATCAGGCGCACGCTGAAACCAGCTTCCTGCGCCAGCTTTTTCACCTCGTCCACCGCGCCGAAATTCGAGTGCGCGAAATAGATCCGGCCGCCCGGCTTCAGGTAGTTGCCGACCTGGCGGAAGAACTGGGTATTGGTCTGGAAATCGGTGTCCCACTGCGAGCGCGCCACCACATCGTGCGCTTCCTTGTTGCGGAAAGGCAGATTGGCGGTGATGACGTCGAACTGCTCCTCGCCCGCCTGCTCGAACAAATTGGACTGGCGCACTTCCATCACGTTTTCAAAGCCGTGCTGCTGCGCGTTGTGGCGCGCGCTCTTGACGGCGGCCGGATTGATGTCCAGCGCCAGCACGCGGCCCGCGCCGCCGTAGCAGGCGAAGACGGCGATCACGCCGGAGCCGGTGCCCACATCGAGCACGCTGGCGCCGGGCGGGATGTGCAGGTTCTGCACCAGCGGCTGGCTGTCGGTGAAGGGCCAGAAGGTGTCGGGGTAGACCAGGAAGCTCTTGCCCAGATAGCGCACCGTCTTGCCTTCAGGCGGAATGGTCTTGAACAGTTTCTGCCGGTCCTTCTGCCAGCGGTCGATCTTCGCCGTGCCTGGTTCGGAGGAGGTCTGCATATCATCACCTTTCACAGCGGGGTAACGCTTAGCGGGGAGAACAGCTCGCGGACTATCCTAGCGCATGTTGGGAAGCGGGATCAAGCACGCCACGATTGCGCCGCAGTCCGCGCTCGAACTGCGACACTATCGTCATGCAAGCGTATCAGCGCAAGCCGCTCGCCAGGCGCGGCGACGACAGCAGCGCGCGGAACGCGGCCCAGCGCTGGGCGCGCGCCTGCTGCGGATCGTTGGCGGTGGCGTGGCGTTGCACATACGCTTTCACCAAGTCGGCGCCCAGGTTGTAGTTGATGACATAGCTGCGCACCGTGTCGTAGAACTGCACGCGCTGCGCCGATTTTTCCGGCGGGTAGAGCTGCACGTTGACCAGCCAGTCGATGGTCTGGGCGCGCGTGAAGCTGCCATCCAGGTACTGCATGGCGGCGTCGTTGTCGGCGTAGCTCAGTTTCGACAGCAAACGGCGCAGGCGCGCATATTGCGGCGCCAGCGCCGGATCGAGGCCGGCCAGCGGGAACAGCACCTTCTGCTCGAACTCCAGGCGCTCGTCCTCGCTGAAGGCCAATTCGATGCCGTAGTTGGCGCTGCCTTCGGCGATCAGCGACATCGGCGATTGCAGCGGATAGACGCTGTACTCGACCCAGCCCTTGCCCTTGACCAGGCTCTGTTCCAGCAGCGCGTTGTAGACGTGGTGGCCGGGATAGCCTTCGTGGCAGCCCAGGTCCACGGCGCGGTCGATATAGATGGGGAATTCGGTGTTGATCTGGATCAGGCTGCGCGACTGGCCCTTGTACCAGTTATAGCCCGACCAGGGCTTGCCGGTGACGAATTCGAGCGTGAAGCTTTCCTGCGCGGGCAGGCCGATATGCGGCGCGGTGCGTTCGCGGCAAGCGCGGATGGCGGCATCCATCACCGGACGCAGACGGTCGGCCGGGATCACGAACTGCTGGCGGAAGGCTTTCAGGCGTTCGGTCACGGGACCGCTGCCCGGCAGCAGCTGCGCGATTTCGCCGACCAGGCTTTCGTAGTAGGCGCGCGTATGGTGGGGCGTGACGGCGTCGTACAGGCGCGCGGTTTCCTCATCGAAGCTGAACTTCTTCCCGTCCAGCATATCGATATAGGCCTGCATCGCGGCCAGCTGCTTATTGAGGAATTCGATGCGCAGGGTGTCGTCGGCGTCGGCGCCCTGCTGCCCGGCCAGCAGCTTGAGCGTGGCGCCGGCGTCGGCGCGCAGCTCCTTCAGCGGACGCTTCTGGCGCGCCGCTTCTTCCTGCCATTGCGGCGGGCCGTAGTAAGCATCGACATAATTGGCGTCATGCTGGCCAATGGCCAGCACCAGTTTGGTATAGCGTTCGGCCACATCCTGCAGCGGCGCGGCCCAGACGCTGCCCGCCATCAGCAAGGCGGCGCTGCCCAGCAGCAGTTTCTTCATCCACTCCCTCCTGTTCCGGTAAGGACGCGTGCGCGTCCGGCCGGCACAGTGTAAGGGAGTGGCCTGCTTTACACAACGACAAGGCTAGCGGTGCATGGCCATGCGCAGCAGCGGCGCATCCAGTCCCGCCATATCCGCGGGCTGGGCCAGCAGCAATTCGCCGCCCACCTCGCCGTCGATGCCGCGCCAGAGCCGCATATGGAGGCTGCGGTCCTCGGCCACGAAGGTATCGGTGCCGGCGCCGATCAGGCGCACTTTGCGGCCGTTGTCGAGAATCGCATACATGCTGGCCGTGCCGGCAAGCAGCGACAGTTCCTGGCCGTTGGACAGATCATAACTGCCGCGGTAGGACGCGAAATTGGTGACGTTCATGCCATAGCTGGTTGCCGGCAGATCGATGCGGTCGATCTGGCCCGGAATGCGCACGGTTTCCACCGGCTGTTTGGCGTCTTGCGCTGGCGGTTCCGCCAACGCCATCCCCTGCCCGGCGCCGGCCAAAACGGCGAGCAGGCATAGTGTGGTCTTGTTCATGGAATTCCCCTTTATTGGACGGGGCAGGGCCGGGATGCCTTCCGGACCTGCCGCCGTTTTTACTATAGACCAGCGCTATAGGGGGACGAAATAGATTTGATGGATCGAAAAGGCTAGCTTAATGGTACTGTCAAAGCCCGGCGGATCGCCACGCAGCGCGCATCCTCCTGGTGCGCCAGCAGCAGGGCGCGGCGGGTGCCTGTGGACAGTTCTTTGTTGTCCTCCACCGCAGCGGCCAGGCGCTGCACGCTGGCTGGCGTGCACGTGGCCGGGATCATGCTGGCGCCATAGGCGCGCATGAAGACCGGGCCGGCCGCCTTGTCCAGCAGCGGCAACTGGCGCAAGCGGTCGGCCGCGCTTTGCTCGCTCAGCGCATGCTGCTCGGCCGGATACATGGCGCCCATGGCGGTGCGGATGCGCGAGAACGGCAGCTTGCTTTGCAGGTCGCCGATCTTGGCCAGCCATTCCTGCTTAACCTGCGCATCGGGACTGATCACGCGCGCCGCCAGCGCGGCCGCCTGGCCGCTGTCGCTATTGTCGCGCGCCTGCTCGGCCTCGATGCGGGCGGCGGTGCCGGGATAGTTGCGGCGGCTCAGGTGGCCCAGAATGGCCCAGCGCAGATCCTGGCTGATGTTCAGGCCAGCGGCTTTTTCGCGGCCATCGAGCATGGCCGCCAGGCGCGCCAGCGCGGGCTGGCTGGCCACGGCGCCCAAGTGCAGGTCGAACCAGCGGCGCTGGAAATTGCTGTTGCCCTTATTCGCCAACACCTGGGTCCAGCTCAGCTTTTCCAGCGCGGCCGCGGTGCGCTTGGTGTAGGACGCGGCGGGCGCCATCAGGTTCAGGTAATCCTGCGCCTTGTCCACTTTGCCGATCACGTCGCCCAGCACCGCGTAATCCTTCTCGTACGGCAGGTTGTGCTGCGCCACCTGCAGGAAATCGTTGAGCGGCAGGTCGCCATCGCGCACGCTGTCCCACAGATTGTTCCACAGCATGGCGCGCAGCAGCGGATCATCGACCTTGCGCAGCGACTGGCGCGCGGTGGCGAAGGAGCGCGCATCGAGCTTGACCTTGGCAAAGCCCCAATCCTCGTAGTTCGGATAGACCAGGTCCGGGCAGGCTTCGCCGGCCAGCTCCGGCACCGCTGTGCTGGCGCCCTGGTAGGTCACGCCCTGCTGGCGTTCCAGCTTGAGCTGGCCGCCGCGCTTGACGAACAGGCCGACCTGCACGCGCTGCTCGCGCAGCACCGGATAAGCGGCCGGCGCGCTTTGCTGCAGGCTGAATTCCTGCAGCTTGCCGCCCTTGCAGGTATAGCTGGCGGTGATGGTGTTCACGCCCGGCTGGTAGAGCCACTGCTGGGTCCATGGCCCCAGATCGCGGCCGGCCGCCTCGCCCAAGCTGCCGATGAAGTCGTCCAGTTTCGCGTTCTGCCAGGCGTACTTGGCCAGGTAGTTGTGCACGCCCTTGCGGAACACTTCCTGGCCCAGCAGGTGGCGCAGCTGCTTGAGCGTGGACGCGCCTTTGGCGTAGGTGATGGCGTCGATATTGTCGAAGGCATTGGCGGTGGACGGCACCGGCACCTCGATCGGGTGGGTGGTCACGCGCTGGTCGTGCTCATAGGCGCCGACCTTGCCGCGCGAATAGAAGGACTGCCAGCCGTTCTTGAATTCGGTCGCCTCGGACGCGGCCAGGGTCGCCATGAAGGAAGCGAAGCTCTCGTTCAGCCACAGGCCGTTCCACCATTTCATCGTCACCAGGTCGCCGAACCACTGGTGGGCCATCTCGTGCATGATGACCGTGGCCAGCGATTCGCGCTGGGCGGCCGTCATCTCGTCCTTGTGCACGAAGCGCGCCTCGCCGAAGGTGACGGCGCCGGCGTTTTCCATGGCGCCGTAGAGGAAGTCGGGCACCAGGATCTGGTCGTATTTGTCGAACTGGTAAGGAATGCCGAAGTACTCGTCGAAGAACTTCAAGCCTTGCGCGGTGTAACGGAACCAGGTCTCGGGCTGCACCTGGGCCGCCAGCGACTGGCGCGCCATCAGGCGCATCGGATATTTGGCGCTGGTCTTGTCTTCCCACACCTTGTAAGGGCCGGCGTGCAGGGAGAAGTTATAGGCGCTGAGTTTTTTCGAGACAGGGAAAGTCCAGCGCTTGGCGCCGTCCACGTCCTGCACCGAGGTTTCGCGCGTCATCGACACCACCTGCCAGTCGGCCGGCGCGGTGACGTTGAGCTGGTAGGTCGCCTTCAGGTCGGGCTGGTCGAACAGGGCGAACATCTGGTGCGCGGCGGCCGGCTCGAAATGGGAATAGGTATAGACGCGGCCATCGGCCGGATCGACCATGCGGTGCAGCCCCTCGCCATTGGTGCTGTGCTTGCGCTCATACGCCACCGTGACGGTGTTGCGGCCCTGGCGCAGGTCTTCCGCCGCCAAGGTGATAAACCATTTATTGTATTTCGGCGTCACGGCCTTGCCGTTGACGGTGAGCGCGCTGATGCTGGCCTGGTCCAGGTCCACGGTCAGCGCCTGGCTGGCGTCGCTCAGGTCGAAATGCAGCGTGGTGGTGGCGCTGAAGCTTTCGGCGCCGGTGAGTTTGAAGTCCAGTACATAAGCCACGTTCGAGACGCGGGCCGAACGCGCCATGGCGTCGGCTTCGCTGAGCCAGGGGTTGTCGGCGCGCGCCGCATTGGTAACAGCAGCGACGGCGGCAGCGGCGGGGGTGGCGGCATGGGCGCTGATGGCGCCCGCTGCGAACGCGGAACTGATAGTCAGCGCCACAGCTTGAGATACTAGCGATTTCATTCTTCTCCCTTTCTCTTGTGAGCGCCCATCTGTGGTGGGCGGCGCAGGGATGATAGCATTGTCGCCTGTTGCCGCCACCTGAAAAAATGCCGATGAAGATCGTTTTTGAAACCCCGGATCAGCCGGAGGTGCATGCCCTGATCGCCGAGCTGGATGCTTACCAATACGGGCTGTATCCCCCGGAGAGTGTGTACGCGCTGGACCTGTCCGCCCTGCGCCAGGACAATGTGCTGTTCGCCGTGGCGCGCGACGGCGACGGCGCGGCCCTGGGCTGCGGCGCCATCGTGCTGACGCCGGAATTCGGCGAACTGAAACGCATGTATGTGCGGCCCGCCGCGCGCGGCCAAGGCCTGGCCAGCCGGCTGCTGCAGGCGCTCGAAGGCGCGGCCGCAGCGCGCGGCTGTCCGCGCTTCGTGCTGGAGACCGGACCTTTGCAGCCGGAAGCGCTGGCCCTGTACGAACGCCTGGGTTATGCGCGCTGCGGCCCGTTCGGCGATTATCCCGACGATCCGCACAGCGTCTTTATGCACAAGGCGGCGGCATGAGCCGGCAGGACTCCCTCGACGAACTGCGCGGACTGACCCGCGCTTTTGCGACGGAGCGCGACTGGGAACAGTTCCACACGCCGAAGAACCTGGCGATGGCGCTGTCGGTGGAAGTGGCCGAGCTGGTCGAGCATTTCCAGTGGCTGCCCACCGGCGCGCTGGACGAACTCGATGAACGCAAGCGCGAAGGCATCCGCCACGAGCTGGCCGATGTGCTGCTCTACCTGGTGCAGCTGGCCGACAAGACCGGCGTCGACCTGCGCGCCGCCGCGCTGGAGAAGATGGCGCTGAACCGGGCCAAGTACCCGGCCGCGCAGGTCAAGGGCGACGCCCGCAAGTACGACGAGTATTGAGTCAGCCCGCCAGGCCCAGCGCCTTGCGGATTTCGGCGCCGACGATGCGCCAGGCGGGCGAGCTGGCCGCCACCTCGTCATAGTGGCTGGCACCTGGGAGGACGATCACGGCGGCCGCATCGCCGGCCGCGACGGCGCGGCGCGCATAGTTCTCACCCGTTTGCGGCGGCGAGATGTCATCGAGTTCGCCGTGGATCAGCAGCGTGCGGATGGCGGCTGGCAGCATCTCGGCCGGCGAGGTGTCGGCAAACACGTCGGGACGCCCGGGCGTGGGCAGGCCGGCCAGCTGCGCCGTGTCGCGCTCGCAGGTACGCTTGATCAGCTCCGCCTCGTTGCGCAGGTCGGCCAGACCGCCCAGGCTGATCACGCTGGGAATCGGCAGCGGAGCGGCGGCGTAAGCGGGACTCCATGCCGGCAGCTTGTGGCGCGAAGCGGCCCACTGCGCCAGATGGCCGCCGGCCGAATGCCCCACCGCCACCACGCGCGCCAGGTCGGCGCAGGCTTCCTGCTTGAGCAGGTCGACCGCCGTGGCCACGTCCTGGTACATGCCGGGATAGCCGCCGCCCGCCTCGTCATAACGGCGGTATTCCACATTCCATACCGCGATGCCTTGCGCAAGCAGGGCGTTGGCCATGCTGCGCATCTGCACGATGCCGCCAAAGTCCACCGTCCAGCAGCCGCCGTGGATCAGCACCACCACCGGGAACGGTCCCTCGCCTTCCGGCTTGAACAGCTCCACGAACTGCGAAGGCGCGCCGCCATAGGCGATGCGGCGCGCGGGCGGCGCGCCATCCAGCGCCAGATAGTCCTGCAGCGTCATTGGCGCGGTGACAATGGTCTCGGCAGCGCCAGGGCAGCCGTCAGCGACGGCGGAAAACAGGGGCTTGCGGACTTGCTTCAGCATGGGAATCCTTGCGGTTAGTCGGGCCAGCCCGCAGCATAGCGCGTTGCGGGGTGGATGTCATTTCGACTGCGTAACGGAATGTGCCTGAAAAATACTGCCTGAAATTGTCTGAATCTGTTTGAGTTTGTCTGATTTTGCCTGCTTTTGTCTGGCCGGAATGCAGCTTGGAAAATGCAGGCAAATTCAGACAAATTCAGGCCAAAACAGGCAGTCGTTTCAGACAGGTTCCGCGAGGGAGTCGAAAACACAAACCTGGATCAGCGACAGCCATGCGGACAATAAAAAACCGGCCAATGGCCGGTTTTTGGTGCGGAAGCTGAAGAATCAGCCCTTCTTGCCCTTGAAGCCAGGCTTGACGGTGGTTGGCTTGCCTGCCGCCGGCTTTTTAGGCGGCGTGTGTTTTTCCGATTGCGGCGGCATCTTGTCGGCGAGGCTGATGCGCAGCTGCTGGCCGCCCACCCACACCTTGCCCAGATGCTTGAACAGATCGGGCGGCATCCCGTCCGGCATTTCCAGCACCGAGTGGTCGTCGAAGATTTCGATGCGGCCGATGAACTTGGCTTCCAGACCCGCCTCATTGGCGATGGCGCCCACCAGATTGGAGGGCGTCGCCGCGTGCTGGCTGCCCACCTCGACGCGGTAAGCGCGCATCGGGATATTCAGCTTGCCCGGCTTTTCCTTTTTCTTCTTGGCTGGCGCCTCGTCGAACATCGGCTCCTCGTCATCCCCACGCGGCGCGGCGGCCGGCGCCGGCTTGGCCTTCTTCGGCGCCGGCGCTGCAGCGGCAGGTTTGGCAGCGGCAGCAGGCTTGGCGGCGGCAGGCGCTTCGCCATCACGGCTGATGCTCAGCGCCTGGCCCGCCACGCGGATGCCCGCCAGCGTGTCCAGCGTCTCGCTGTTCAAATCCTCCGGCATATCGAGCACGGTGAAATCGTCGAAGATCTCGATGCGGCCGATGTATTTGGAATCGATGCCGCCCTCGTTGGCGATGGCGCCCACGATATTGCCCGGCTTGACGCCGTGGCGGTAGCCCACTTCGATGCGGTAGGTCAGCATGCCCGGATCGGGTGCGCGCGGCGTGCGCTCCTTCTTGGCGAAGCGTTCGCCACGATCGGGACGCTCGCCACGGTCAGCGCGCTCGGGGCGGTCGCCCTGCTCGCGCGGCGGGCGGCCGTCGTCGTGCCAGCCGGTTTCGCGTTTCTTGTCCAGCATCAGGGGCTTGTTCCCGCGCGCCATCTTGGCCAGGGCCGCCGCGATTTCCAGCGCCGGCACATTGTGCTCGCTCTCGTAGGCTTCGATCAGCGCCTGGAATTCATCCAGGCCGCCCTGCGCCAGCACATCGGTGATCTCGTCCTTGAAGCGGGCGATGCGCACGTCGTTGACCGCCTGCAGCGTCGGCAGTTCCATCATGCCGATCGGCTGGCGCGTGGTGCGCTCGATCGATTTCAGCAGATTGCGTTCGCGCGGGGTGATGAACAGAATCGCTTCGCCGCTGCGGCCGGCGCGGCCGGTACGGCCGATACGGTGGGTATAGCTTTCGGCGTCATACGGCACGTCGTAATTGATCACGTGGCTGATGCGCTCCACGTCCAGACCGCGCGCCGCGACGTCGGTCGCCACCAGGATGTCGATCTTGCCGTCCTTGAGCTGGCCGATGGTGCGCTCGCGCGCGGCCTGCTGCATATCGCCGTTGATGGCGGCGGCCGAGAAGCCGCGCGCCAGCAGGCGTTCGGCCAGTTCCTCGGTGCCCAGTTTGGTGCGCGAAAAGATGATCATGCCGTCGAACGGCTCGGCTTCCAGGATGCGGGTCAGCGCGTCGAGCTTGTGCATGCCGCTCACCAGCCAGTAGCGCTGGCGGATATTCTCGGCGGTGCCGGTCTTGGCGGCCACCGTCACTTCGGCCGGGTTGCGCAGATAGGTGGTGGCGATGCGCTTGATCTGCGACGGCATGGTGGCCGAGAACAGCGTGGTCTGGCGCGTTTCCGGCGTCTCTTGCAGGATGCGCTCGACATCGTCGATAAAGCCCATGCGCAGCATTTCGTCGGCTTCGTCCAGCACCAGGGTTTTCAGCTTGGACAGGTCGAGCGAACCCTTGTCCAGGTGGTCGATCACGCGGCCCGGCGTACCCACTACCACGTGCACGCCGCGGCGCAGGGCCGACAGCTGCGGGCCGTAGCTTTGGCCGCCGTAGATCGGCAGCACATGGAAATTCGGGATATGGGCGGCGTAGCGCTGGAAGGCTTCCGCCACCTGGATCGCCAGCTCGCGCGTGGGCGCCAGCACCAGCGCCTGCGGCGCCGCCTGTTTGGTATCGATGCGCGACAGGATGGGCAGGGCGAAAGCGGCCGTCTTGCCGGTGCCGGTCTGGGCCTGGCCCAGCACGTCGCGGTTGTCGAGCAGATAAGGAATGGTCGCGGCCTGGATCGGCGAAGGCGACTCATAGCCGACCTCCTTCAAGGCCTTGATCAGGGCCGGGCTCAGATTCAGGTCGGTAAACAGGACGGGGGCGGTATTTGGAGCTGTTGCAGTCATGGCGGCACTCGCTTAAAAATTATTGTTCGAATCGCCTAATGCGACAGAAAGCCTCTAGTTTACTCTTTCCGGCGCTTCCAGTCCCGGAAATATCAGCTGTGCGGCCGCGCTTCGGCCTTGACGGCCGCCAGCGCCATGTTTTCCACCAGGCCGGGCGCGATCAGTTTCAGCCAGCGTCCCAGCTTGCCCTTGGCCGTCATCACCACCTCGCGCTTGCGCCCCGCCATGCCGGCCAGGATCAGCGCCGCGCACTCCGCCACCGGCATGGCCGCCTCCTCTTTCAGGCTGCTGGCGCCCAATTCGCCGCCGGCCGCGTTGAAACCGCGATAACGGATGCGCGTCGCCACCACGCCCGGATAGGCGGTGGTGACGCTGATGCCATGCGGTTTCAGTTCCGCGCGCAGGCTCTCGAAAAAGCCGGCCATGGCGAATTTGCTGGCGCCGTAGGCGGTGCGTCCCGGCACGCCCACCAGGCCGGCCAATGAGGCCACCGCCACCACCTGGCCGCGCGCCTGCTTGAGCCAGGGCAGGGCCGCATGGGTGCACCACACGCTGCCCCACAGGTTCACGCGCATCAAGTCCTCGTACCAGCCCAGATCCTGCACCTCCTCGAACAGGGCGTGGCCGGAGCGGCCGGCATTATTGACCAGCGCATCGATGCGGCCGAAACGCCCGGCCGCCGCCGCGATCAGGCGCCGGCATTCGTCCTGCACGCCGACGTCGGTGGCCTGCACCAGCACCTGGGCGCCGTCCGCCCGGCACTGTCCCGCCACCTCCTCCAGGGCGGCGGCATTGCGCGCCGCCAGCACCAGCGCCAGGTCGCTGCCATGGCGCCGCGCCAGCTGGCGCGCCATTTCCGCGCCGATGCCGTCGGATGCGCCGGTAATCACGATGACTTGCATGCCGCCCTCCTTGTCAAAAGATGATGCTTGCATACTAAGCCATTTTCGCCGTGGCGGATCGGGTAAGATGCCGGCTGACCTTTCCATTCCCTTAATTGGAGAAGCAATGCGCAAGACCCTTCCGACCCTGCTGGCCGCCCTCTCCCCCCTGCTCGGCCATGCCGCCGCATCGGCCGCCCCAGCCACCCAGGCCGCGCCCACCGTGCAAGCGGCGCCGCTGCGCGCCCACCTGGCCTTCCTCAGCCACGACCTGCTGGAAGGACGCGGCACCGGCCAGCGCGGCGGCGACCTGGCCGTGAGCTATCTGGAAACCCAGGCCGCCGCCATCGGCCTGCAGCCGCTGGCCGACGGCAGCTACCGTCAATCGGTGAAGATCGAGGGCAGCAAGCTGCTGCCGGAAAGCTCGGTGCGCTTCGAGGTGGGCGACAAGAGCATCACGCCCATCGTCGGCAAGGACATCGTGTTCGGCACCGCCAGTGGCCGCAGCAATATCGCCTTCAGTGCGCCGCTGCTGTTCGTCGGCTACGGCGTGCACGCGCCGGAAGAGCGCTGGGACGACTACAAGGGCCGCGAAGTCAAAGGCAAGATCCTGGTCATGATGGTCAACGACCCGCAGCCCACGGCCGAGGAACCGAACCGCTTCGCCGGCAAGGCCTACACCTACTACGGCCGCTGGCTGTACAAATTCGAGGAAGCGGCGCGACGCGGCGCGGCCGGCGTGCTGCTGATCCACACCACGCCGTCGGCCTCCTATCCCTGGAGCGTGCCGGCCAATGGCTTCAGCCACGAACGCTTCCACCTGGCCGGCCCCGGCAACCAGATGGAAGGCTGGCTGCATGAAGACACGGCGCGCGAACTGTTCGCCGCCGCCGGCCAGGATCTGGACAAGCTGCGCGCCCAGGCCGAATCGCGCGAGTTCCAGCCGGTCGACCTGCGCATCCGCGCCAAGGCCGAGCTGCGCAGCAGCATCCGCCAGGTCGAGCAATTCAATGTGATCGGCATCGTGCCCGGCACCGACCCGCAGCTCAAGGAAGAAGCCGTGGTGTATTCGGCGCACTGGGACCACCTGGGCGTGGACGAGAATGTGCGCGAAGGCGACCGCAGCGACCATATCTGGAACGGCGCCATCGACAATGCCTCCGGCACGGCCGCGCTGCTGGCCATGGCCGCCGCGGCGGTCCCGCATCCGGCGCGGCGCGCGCAAGTGTTCCTGTGGCCGGCGGCCGAGGAACAAGGCTTGCTGGGCAGCGCCGCCTATGTGCGCAGCCCCGCCTTCCCGCTGGCGAAAACGGCGGCCGACCTGAATCTGGACAGCATGAACTTCGCCGGCCGCACCAAGGACATCGGCGTGGCCGGGGCCGAGCGCAGCAGCCTGTATGAGACGGCAGGCCAGGTGGCCAAGCAGATGGGCATGAAGCTGGCGCCCACGATTCCCGACCTGTCCGGCGCCTACTTCCGCGCCGACCACTTCAACTTCGCCAAGGCCGGCGTGCCGGCCTTCAACGTCGGCTCCGCCGTCTTCTCCGGCGACGGCCACTTCGAGTTCGCCCACCAGCATGCCGAGCAGGCCGCCCAGATCGTCGGCTTCAAGCGGCACTACCACCAGGTCACGGACGAATACCACCCGGGCTGGGACTTGAGCGGCATGCTGCAGCAAGCCCAATTCACGCTCAAGCTCGGCTACGCCGTCGCCAACAGCACGGCCATGCCACGCTGGAAAGCCGGCGAAGCCTTCGGCCGCGTCCCGCGTTAACGACGCTAGGCGTCGAGCTGGCGCGCGAGCTGGTCGAGGGCGCTGCGGTAGAGCTTGCGGAAAAGGTCGACCAGGGCTTGCTCGTCGGCGGGGGCGCAGTCGAAGTCGCAGGACCATTCGACCACGCTGCGGCCGGGGCCGGCCGCCGTCACGTCGAGCGTGGCGAAGCAGCGCGTCAGCGGCAGCGGCGCGTCGACGATCGAGGAGGTATAGGTCTGCTCGCTTTCACTGTAGTACTCGAGCCGTTCGACGAGGACGATGCCGTCGCCGGTCGTCAGGCGGCGCAGGCGGCCGCCCTGCTCCAGCTGGCTGCTGGCGATGGCGCCGCTCCACTGCGCCAGGGAATCGAAACCGCTGATGGTGTGCCAGACTTGCGCCGCCGGCAGATTCAGCGCCGCGCTGATCGATACGATGGACATGCTTGCTCCTGTAAGCGTGACATTTCGGGGACGCCAATATTATCATATTAACAATCCCGCGGCGCGTCCGCCCCCGCAATTTCAGATGGCCTGGCCCAGCATGCGGTCGGCCTGGGCGCCGCGTTCGGCCGCCTGGCGCGCGTCGTGCGCCGCCAGCACCGCCAGGAATTCGGCGGCCGGCACCGGGCGGCTGAAGTAATAGCCCTGCATCTGCTGGCAGCCGTGCTGGCGCAGGAAGTCGAGCTGCTGGCGGGTTTCCACGCCTTCCGAAATCACCTCCAGTTTCAGGTTGCTGGCCAGGGCGATGATGGTCCTCACGATGGCCGCGTCGTCGGCGTTCTCGGTGACGTCGCGCACGAAGGTCTGGTCGATCTTCAGCACGTCGATGGCGAAGCGCTTCAAATGCGCCAGGCTGGAATAGCCGGTGCCGAAATCGTCGATCGCCAGCTTCACGCCCAGTTTCTTCAACTCGTGCATGACGCTGATGGCCTGCTCGATATCGTTCATCACCTGGCTCTCGGTCAGTTCCAGCTCCAGGCAATGCGGGGCCAGGCCGGTTTCGGCCAGCGCCGCCGCCACCGATTGCACGAAGTCCTGTTCCGCCATCTGGCGCGCCGACACATTCACCGCCACGCGCAGCTCGCCCTGGCCCAGGCGCTGCCAGGCCAGGGCCTGGGCGCACGCCGTGCGCAGCACCCAGGCGCCGAGCGGCACGATCAAGCCGGTTTCCTCGGCCAGCGGAATGAAGCGGTTGGGCGCCACCATGCCCAGCTCGGGATGCTGCCAGCGCACCAGCGCTTCCATGCCCACGATGCGGCCGCAGGCGATATCGACCTGGGGCTGGTAGTGCAGCACGAATTCGCGCCGCTCCAGCGCCTGGCGCAGCGCGCCTTCGATCAGCAGGCGCTCGCCCAGCTGCTCGTTGAGCGCCGCTGTGTAGAACTGGTAGTTGTTGCCGCCCATTTCCTTGGCGCGGTACAGGGCGATGTCGGCGCGCTCCATCAGGATGCCGGGATCGGCGCTGTCGGCCGGATAGACGGCGATGCCGGCGCTGCCGCTGAGGAAAAGCTCGGCCTCGTCCAGCAGCAGCGGCGCGGCCAGCGCGGCCAGCACGCGCTGCACCTGTTCCGCGCGCGGCGTCAGCGCGCCATGCTCGGGCAGCAGCATCAGCGCGAATTCGTCGCCGCCGATGCGCGCCACCGTGTCCACCGGGCGCACGGCCTGCTGCAGGCGCTGCGCCACCGCCTGCAGCAAGCGGTCGCCGCCCTTGTGGCCCAGATGGCTGTTGGTGAACTTGAAGCGGTCCAGGTCGAGCGACACCAGCCACAATGAATGGCGCTTGCGCGCCGAGTGGGTAATGGTCTGGCGCAGGCGGTCCTGCAGCAGCAGGCGGTTGGGCAGGCCGGTCAGGGCGTCGTGCATGGCCTGGTGGTGCAGCTCGGACTCGTAAGCCTTCATCGCCGTGATGTCGTGCTGGATCGAGACATAGTGCGTGACCGCGCCCTGTTCGTCGCGCACCGGCGAAATATAGATCTCGTTCCAGAAGGCCGTGCCGTCCTTGCGGTAATTGCGCAGGATGGCGTGGCCGTCGCGCTGCTCGCGGATGGCGCTGCGCACCTCGACCGCGCCCGGCTGCTCGGTGTCGTCGCCGTGCAGCAGGCGCGGGCTGCGGCCCAGGATGTCGGCCGCGCTGTAGCCGGTGATGCGCTCAAAGGCGCGGTTCACGTAGACGGTGGGATTGCCCGGCTGCGCCGCCGTGATCACCACCGCATTGGTGCTCGACTCGATGGCGCGCTCGCGCAGCAGCAGCTCGCGGTTCAATTCCTTGAGCTGGGCGGTGCGTTCCTCGACATGGCGCTGGATCACGCGGTTGCGCAGCGACAGGGTGCGCATATAGGCCGCGCCCAGTCCCGTCAGCAGCAGGCCCAGGGCCAGCGTCGAGAGCGAAGCCAGATGGTCGCTCAGCAGCACCTCGTCGCCCGGCGCCGCCGTCACGCGCCAGCGCTGGCCGGCCACGTCGAAGCCTTGCCGCAGCGGCGCCGCGCGGCCCGGGTACAGCCAGCGCGGCAGCGTGCCCTGGCCCGACGGCGCCGCCGCCGCCGCGTACAGCGGCTGCTCGCGCTGGCCGTCCGCCGCGGCGGCGTACACGTTCAGGCTCATGCCCTGGTTGGGACGCAGGCCGGCCGCTTCGAACACCTTGGCGATCATATCGGCCGGACGCAGCACGATGGCCGTCTCGCCGATCACGGCGGCGCGCCGCTGCGCCACGCTGGCCAGTTCGGCGCCGTAGCGGTAGACCGGCATCGAGATCACCACGCCCACGCGCGGCGCCGGCCCCTCGACCAGCGCCACCAGCTGGCCGGCCGCCGGCAGGCCGGTAGCGTAGGCATGCTGGCGCACGTCCTCGCCGTCGGCCGGATACAGGGTGTCGAGGCCGAGCGCCATTTCATTGCCCTGCAGCGGTTCCAGATAGTCGATCACGCGGTAGCGCGCGCGTTCGCCGGCCGTCACCGCCACGCCGTCGCGCATCTCGGTCAGGCGCGCGTCGGCCTGGAAGCCGCGCAGGCTCGCCTCGAAGGCCGGGCGTTCGGCCGCGTCGATAAAGCGCAGATAGCTGGCGCTCTGCACATAGGGGTAGTAGGCCAGCGTGGGCTGGGTGAAGCGGCGGAATTCCTCGCGGCTCACGGCCATATGGCTGGCAAACAGCTGGTTGACGGCGCGCAGGCTGCCGATGGCATTGTCCACGCCCTCCTTCAGCGCCCACAGGCGCACATGGGCGCGCTGCTGGAAGGCCAGCTCCAGCTTGTCCTGCTCCAAGCGGCTGATGCCGGCAAACAGCAAGCCCGTCAGGCTCAGGCCCGACAGCAGGACCAGGGTGACCGGGCGCGGCCAGCCAGATTTGCCTGGGGCTCGGACAGGGGGCGCGGATGGAATGGTGTCGCTCATCTAAAACAGGGGAAAACACCAGATTAGCATGGATTCGCCCCGCTCCCCGGCCGCGCTGGCCCGGCCCGGCCCAATCGCGGCCCTTTTTCGCCGCCCCGTGTTCCATATACCACATAGCAACTTCATGTATTACAGGGAAAGATCGCAAGCGGCTCGGCGGCGCCTCACGGTCCGGCCAGGCCGGCCCGGTCTGCGTTGCGCCGCCCCACGAGCACGCGGCATATACTGGCTTGCCCCGTGGGTTTCCCCGCGCCGGGGGCGCCGGCGCAAGCGAACATGAGGAGGTGGCAAGCATGGAAAAAACCTGGATCGTGGTAGCCAACAGTAGCCGCGCGCGCATTTTCCAGCTCGACGAGCCGCACGCCGCGCTGCGAGAAATCGAAGACCTGGCCAATCCCCTGGGCCGCGCCGACAACAAGCAGCTTGCCAGCGACGGCGAGGGCCGTTTCGGCGGTCCCGCTGGCCAGAGCCATACCGCGCCCGGCCAGGAAGAGCCGGTGGCGCATGAGGTGCGCCTGTTCGCGCGCAGCGTCGGCGAACGGCTGGAGCTGGCGCGCGGCGCCAACCGCTACCAGCATCTCTGCCTGATCGCCGCGCCCAAATTCCTCGGCCTGCTGCGCGAAAACACCCATGCCTCCACGCGCAAGCTGGTGCAGGCCGAACTGGCGCGCAATATCGCCAGCTTCAGCATGCAGGATATCGAAGAATGCGTGGCGACGCTGGGCCTGCGCCGCGCGCTGGCCTGAGGAGGCGGCATGGACGGCAGCAGCAAGTGGATCGATCTCGCAGTCGACGAGGGCAGCTTCGGCGCCTACCTGGCCTTGCCGCGCGGCGGCGCCGGCCCGGGCATCGTGCTGCTGCAAGAGATTTTCGGCGTCAACGCCCATATCCGCAGCGTGGCCGAGCAGTATGCGGCGGACGGCTATGTGGTGCTGGCGCCCGACCTGTTCTGGCGCCAGCGGCCGCGCGTGGAGCTGGGCTATGACGACGCCAGTTGGGCGCAGGCGGCGCAGTATATGCAGCAGGCGGACCTGGAGCAGGCCCAGCAGGATATCGGCGCCACGGCCGCCGTGCTGCGCGGCCTGCCCGGCGTCGGCGCCAGGATCGGCGCGCTCGGCTTTTGCTTCGGCGGCCGGCTCGCGTATCTGGCGGCGGCCAATGGGAACGTCGATGCGGCCATCGCCTACTACGGCGGCCGCATCGAGCAGCACTTGGACCGCGCCGGCGACATCCGCGTGCCGCTGCTGCTGCACTTCGGCGGCCAGGATGCGCACATCCCGCCCGAGGCGGTGCGCCGCATCGCCCACGCGTTCGACGAGCGCGAGCATGTGGCCATCCATCTCTACCAGGAAGCCGAACACGGCTTCAACTGCTCGCACCGGGCCAGCTACCATCAGCGCTCGGCGGCCCTGGCCCATGGCGAAAGCCTGATCTTCCTCAGCGAGCACCTCTAGCGGCAGGCTGCGGCGCCATCCCCGCGCTCCGGGACGCGTCGCCCCACGACATGGAGCGAATACGGAGGTTGTCATGCGCAAGCTGTTCTCTTCCGCTTCCCTTGGTCTGCTGGCATTCGGCACCGCCTGAGGCGGCGGTTCCGGCGGCGGTGCCGCCGATGCCATGCCGCCCGCGGCGGCGCCGGCGCCGCTGCCCGCCGCCCTGAGCCTGGGCTTGCGCGAAGTCGCGTCCGGCCTGAGTCAACCGATCATGCTGACCGCGCCGGCCGGCGACCGCCGCCAGTTCATCGTCGAGCGGCCGGGCCGCATCCGCGTGCTGGAAAACGGCAGTCTGCTGGCCAAGCCCCTGCTCGACATCAGCGCCCAGACCAGCACCGACGGCGAACGCGGCCTGCTGTCCCTGGCCTTCCATCCCGAGTTTGCGCGCAACGGCTACTTCTACGTGTATTACACCGACCGCAGCGGCAATATCGCCATCGACCGCTTCCGCATGTCGGCCGATCCCTCTGTGGCCGACCCGCAGTCGCAGACGCGCGTGCTGAGCATCGGCCATCCCACGTATAGCAACCACAACGGCGGCCTGCTCGCCTTCGGACCGGACGGCTATCTGTATATCGGCACCGGCGATGGCGGCGGTGGCGGCGACCCGAACCGCAATGCGCAGAACCCCGAAAGCATGCTGGGCAAGCTGCTGCGGCTCGACGTCGATATCAGCCTGCCGACGGCGTACAAGGTACCGTCCGACAATCCCTACGCCGGCCAGAGCGGCAAGCGCGGCGAAATCTGGGCGCTGGGCCTGCGCAATCCCTGGCGCTTCGCCTTCGACGGCACCAGCCGCCAGCTGTATATCGCCGACGTCGGCCAAGGCGAGCGCGAGGAAGTCGATATCGCCGCCATCGCGGCGGGCGGCAACAACTATGGCTGGCCCATCATGGAAGGCAGCGCCTGCTACAACGCCGCCACTTGCGCCAGCGCCGGGCTGGTCCGGCCGGCCTTCGAATACACGCATGGCAGCGCGGGCGCCAACGGCTGCTCCATCACGGGCGGCTATGTCTACCGCGGCGCGGCCATTCCCGAACTGGCGGGACGCTATTTCTACTCCGACTACTGCAAGGGCTACCTCAAGAGTTTCCTCTACAGCGGCGGCACGGTGGGCGAGCAGCGCGACTGGGGCATTGCCAGCGTCGGCAACGTGCTGTCCTTCGGCCAGGATGCCCAGGGCGAGCTGTATGTGCTGGTCGGCGGCGGCAAGGTTTACAAGATCGTGCGGCAATAGGGCTACAATCAAGTTTTGCACTCGCGAACGAACGGCCATGGCACGACTGAAACTAGAATTCCCCGAAGACCAGTTTTGTTTTTCCACCCAGCTCACGGTACGCGTCACCGACATCAATGCCGCCAACCACCTCGGCAACGACTCGATGATTTCCATGATTTCGGAAGCGCGGGCGCGCTTCCTGTTTGACTTCGGCGTGCAGGAGACCGAGGGCGACGGCACCGGCATCATCGTCACCGACCTCGCCACCACCTACCGCGCCGAAGGCCATGCCCGCGACCAGCTGCTGTTCGAAGTCGGCGTCATGGACTTCAACAAATACGGCGGCGACATCACCTTCCGCATCACCCGCCCGCAGGACCAGGTACTGGTCGCGATGGCCAAATCCGGCTTCGTCTTCTTCAACTACAAGCTCAGCCAGGTCGTCCCCATGCCCGACGAGTTCCGCGCCAAATTCCCCCGCGTCAACTGGATCGATTAAACCTTTGCGCCAGATCAAACAATGTCCCACCCTGGTGTCAGGCACTAGGGTCGGACATTCTTTGCGTTAGATCAAAGAATGTCCACCTCTGGTGCCTGACACCAGGGTGGGACATTTGTTGAGATAGATCAAAGGCTTATTTTTGGCTGAGTTTGGACTCGGTGAAGGTGGCTTGGAACCAGTCGTCGAGCATCTGCTTTTCGTAGCGCAGGGAATCGCCGCTGGAGTAGCGGTTCAGGCGCTGGATGTAGTTCATGTTGCTGAGCTGGCTGTCGCCGCTGCGCACGAGCTTGCCGTCCGCTTCCAGGCTGTAATGCAGGGCCATATGGGGCCAGTCGGCGCCGCCGTTCAGGATGCGGATGTCTTCGATGCGGCGCGCCGGTTCCAGCCGGCCCGCCAGGTCGATATCGTTGACGTCGATTTTCAGGCTTTGCCCGGCCGGCAGGCTTTGGCCCAGCTTAACGAAGTGTTCGCGCAAGTCTTTGAGGACGAGCTCGCGGTCGCGCTCCATGCGCGGCAGGTCGTTATAGCTGTCCGGCTTGATGAAATTGACCGTGACCTCGGCGGCGGAGGCGGCCGTGGCGGCCAGCAGCAAAAGCGCCGCGGCCAGGGCGTGACGGGCGTGGAGTCGCATGGTTTTTCCTTTCCGTTCAGAGTAGTCTCATTTCACTATACTCTTTTCCCCACACGGCCAGGAGAACTGAAAACTTTGCTTACGTATCGATACAAAAGCCCCGCAAACCGCCGGTTTGCGGGGCTTGGCCCTCATTGGCGCTAGAACTTAGCTGCCGATGCGGCCGCCGTCATTCTTGGTGATGACGATGGTGGCCGAGCGCGGACGCTTGCCGGCGCCGTAACCGGCGTTGGCCGGCCATTGGCTGGTGTACTTGCCCGGATCGCCGATATTGGCCTGGTCCGTGCCTTCGCCCGGGTGCTGGATGTTGACGAACAGCGCCTTGCCGTCCGGGGTTTCGGCGATGCCGGTCAGTTCGCAGTCGACCGGGCCGACCAGGAAGCGCTTGACGGTGTCGGCCGTGGCGGCCTTGCCGACGAAGGTGTCGACCTTGAAGGCGGCGGCGGTGCCGGCGGCCGGGTAGTCCAGCGTGACTTTCTTGCCGTCGCCGACGCTGCCCGGAATGGCGGCCAGCATCATGCAGTTGGTGACGTCGGTGTAAGCGCCGTCATCGGTCTGGATCCACAGCAGGCCGGTCGATGGCGTGAAGGCCAGGCCGTCCGGGCTGGAGAAGTCCTGGTCGGCGGTCAGGTTCGACAGGTTGACCTTGCCGGCGTCGGCGCCCGACTCGGCGCCGAACAGGTAGACGTCCCAGCTGAAGGTGGCGGACGAGGCGCCGGCGCTGCCTTCCTTGATGCGCAGGATGTGGCCGTTCGGGTTGCCCTTCTGCTCGCTCTTGCCTTTCAGGTCGGTGTAGGCGCGCGGGTTGGGGCCATCGACCAGGGTGCCGGAGCCGGCGGCGACGCGGCCGCTGTTATTGGTCAGCGAGAAGTAGATTTCGCCATTGGCCGGGTTGACCGTGCACCATTCCGGACGGTCCATCTTGGTCGCGCCCACGGCGTCGCCCGCCAGACGGGCGTTGACCAGCACGTCGGCCTGGTCGGCGAATTTGTAGCCGGCATAGCCCGCGATGGCGGCGTTGTTGATGCTCAGCTCGATCCATTGGCCGCTGCCGTCGGCGCCGAATTTGGCGACGTAGAGCTTGCCCTTGTCCAGGTATTTGTCGCCGGTTTTCAGCATATCGCTCGGGGTGGCGTCGGCGGCGGCCCACACTTCCTCGGTGACGAATTTGTAGATGTATTCATTGCGCGAATCGTCGCCCATGTAGACGCCGAGCGGCTGGCCGACGACCGGTTTGCTGAAGGCGGCGCTTTCATGGGCGTAGCGGCCCAGGGCGGTACGCTTTTTCAGGGCGCGCGTCTTGTTGTAGGGATCGGCCTCGACGATGTAGCCCATGGCGTTCATCTCGTTGCGGTAATCGTCCTTGCCGTCGGTGGAGGCGCCGGTCTTGCTGATATTCCATCGCGCGTATTTATCGTCGGCGCCGCCGGTTTCCCAGCCGTGGCGCGAGGCGCTGCCGGCGTTGCGGCCATAGCGCTTGAGCGAGGCCACGCTCTTGTCGCCGGCGCGCGCGGTGTCGTCGTTCTTGTCGCGGGTGAAGTAGCCGGACCAGTTTTCCTCGCCGCTCACGAAGCTGCCCCATGGGGTTTTGCCGGTGCCGCAGTTGTTCAGGGTGCCACGGGTTTTCTTGCCGTCCGGCGAGTACTTGGTGACCATCAGCGCATTGCCGGCGGCCGGGCCGGACAGTTCGCACTCGGTCAGGCAGGTGACGCGGCGGTTGAAGGCCGAATCCTTGACGTATTCCCATTTGCCGCCGGTGCGGCGCACTTCGACCACGGAGATGCCGTGCAGGCCGGTTTCCTTGTCCACTTCCACGGCGGGGCGCGGCAGGGTGTTGGTGCCGCCATTGGCATGGATGAAGAAGGAGGACAGGGCCTGGTTGGTGGTCGCTTCGTGGTTCATGGCCAGCAGGCCACGGTCGGCGCCGGAGGCGGACGGTTTGCCGTCGGCGCCCAGGCCGAAGAATTCCATGCCGTCGTGGTGGTCGCCGGCGCGGTTTTCGTAGTCGGCATCGCTGCCATCGTTCTTGAAGGCGCTGGTGGACGCGGTCAGCGGATCGCCCAGGGCGTACAGGATGCTGGCGGTGTAGCCGGCCGGCACCACCACGCTGTCGAGCAGGCTCTTGCCGACGGCGCCGAAGGCCAGCAGCTTCTCGGCCGGCGGGGTCACCGGCGGGGTGACGGGCGGCTGCGGCGACACCACGCCATTGTTATTGTCGCTGCCGCCGCAGGCGCTCAGGCCGAAGGTGGCCATGGCCATGCTGACAGCCGAGGCGGCGCTGCCGCGCAGCAGATTGCGGCGGCTGATGCGCTGGTCCAGCACGGTGCTGAAGTGCTCGTTCGGGGTGTCGTTGTAGCCGATATCGTCTTGATCGATTTTGTTGGTCATGACCGTTTTCACTAGAGTGGTGGGGTTAAAAAAACTGCCGCCATTCTAGGGAGGGAAAATGACAGGATTGTGACGTGACTTGCAATCTGCGGAATGTGTGTGGGCGCACGGCGGCCGGGACGGCCTGGGTGCAGCATGGCATTTTCAGCTGCGGAGGCCGCCATGCCGGAAGGACCGTCGATCGTCATCCTCAAGGAAGCGGCGCGCCAATTCGAGGGGCGCACCATCGCCGCGGCCAGCGGCAACAGCGGCGGCATCGATTTCGCCGCCCTGCCCGGCCAGCCGCTGCTGGCGGTGCGCAGCTGGGGCAAGCATTTGCTGCTGGAATTGCCCCTGTTCAGCCTGCGCATCCATTTGCTGATGTTCGGCAGTTACCGCATCAACGAGCGCAAGCCCGATGCCGTGCCGCGCCTGGCGCTGCGCTTCGCCGAAGGCGGCGAACTCAATTTCTATACCTGCTCGGTGCGCCAGATCGCCGAAGCGCTCGACACCGTCTACGACTGGCGCGTCGATGTCATGGCCGACGCCTGGGAACCGCGCCTGGCGCTGCGGCAGTTGCGCGCAAAACCACAGATGCTGGCCTGCGACGCCCTGCTGGACCAGAATATTTTCTCGGGAGTGGGAAATATTATCAAAAATGAAGTATTGTTTCGTTTAAGAATACATCCTCTCTCAAAAGTAAAAGATATTCCCGCAACGAAATTGCGAGAGCTGGTCAAGCAGGCCCGGCAATACAGCTTCGAATTCAAGCAGTGGAAGCAGGCATCGGTGCTGAAACAGCATTGGCTGGCGCACACGCGGCGCATCTGTCCGCGCTGCCGCATACCGCTGCAGAAAGCCCATCTGGGCCTGACGCGGCGGCGCAGCTTCTGGTGCGAGCGCTGCCAAAAGCGCTATGACAGCGCAGCAAGGCCGGCAAGTGTTGCAAATGAGAGAAAGCAATAATTGTTTCTAGTTGTTAATGAATGAGGCAAGCAATACAATCACCGGGCTGCGCCCAAAACCCTGTGCGCTCGTCCGGGACTTTAGCCAACTAGCGGAATACCTATGTCTTTTCTGACTTCAGCAACGCCCAAGCTCGCGCCATGGAAAATCCTGCTGGTCGACGACGAGCCCGACATCCACGACATCACCAAGCTGACCTTGAGCCGCTTCCGCCTCGACGGACGCGGCCTGACTTTCGTCCACGCCTACAGCGGCGCCGAAGCCAAGCAAGTGCTGGCGCGCGAAAGCGATATCGCCCTGGTCTTCCTCGACGTGGTGATGGAAAAGGAGGACAGCGGCCTGGAAGTGGCGCGCTGGATGCGCGAAGAGCTGGGCAACCAGTTCACCCGCATCGTGCTGCGCACCGGCCAGCCGGGCCAGGCGCCGGAAGAGCGCGTGATCGTCAATTACGACATCAACGATTACAAGGAAAAGACCGAGCTCGACCGCACCAAGCTGTTCACCACGACCTTTGCCGCCCTGCGCGCCTACCGCGACATCATGAAGGTGGAGGAAGCGCGCCGCCAGCAGCTCAATTACCGCGAAGGCTTGGAGCGCGTGATCGCCGCCTCGGCCCACATCTTCCAGCAGCGCAACCTAAAGGATTTTGCCAGCGGCTTGCTGCAGCAAGTGGTGGCCCTCTTGCGCCTGGAGCAAAGCATGCTGCTGCGCCTGCGCGCGGCCACCGCCATCACGGGCGAACAAGACTATGAAATCCTGGCCCAGATCGGCGCCGACGCCGAACCGCTGCTCACGCCCGAGCTGCTGGCCCAGCTCAAAGTGGCCGAGCGCAACCGTATTTCGCGCATCCTTGGCGACACCTATGTCGGCTACTTCCCGAATACCAGCGGCAAGGCTTCGCTGCTGGTGCTCAAAGGCGTGGACGAGATTTCCGAGATCGACGCCAAGCTGCTCGAAGTATTTTGCTCGGGCGTGGCGATCGCCTTCGACAATATCCTGCTCAACCAGGAAATCACCGACACCCAGGCCGAGCTGATTCTGCGCCTGGGCGACGTGGTCGAATCGCGTTCGAACGAAGCGGGCAACCACGTGCGGCGCATGGCCGAAATCTGCCAGATGCTGGGCCAGGCCGGCGGCCTGCCCGACGACGAAACCGCCGTGCTCACGCATGCCGCGCCGATGCACGACATCGGCAAGATCGCCACGCCCGACGCCGTGCTGCTGAAACCCGGCAAGCTCGACGCGGCGGAATGGGAAATCATGAAGCAGCACCCGGCGGTCGGTCTCTCGATCCTGGACGGCTCGCAGCGGCCGATCCTGAAAGCGGCCGCCGTGATCGCCCACCAGCACCACGAAAAATACGACGGCAGCGGCTACCCGCAAGGGCTGAAAGGCGAGGATATCCACCTGTATGCCCGCATCGTCGCCGTCGCCGACGTGTTCGACGCCCTGATGCACAAGCGCTGCTACAAGGACGCCTGGCCGGTCGAACAAGTGATCGGCCACCTGCGCGAAGTCGCCGGCCACCACCTCGACCCCAAATACGTCGAACTGCTGATCCAAAACATCGACCGCGCCCTCGCCATCAACGAACGCTTCCCCGACTAAAGTTTGCGCCAAATCAAACAATGTCCCACCCTGGTGTCAGGCACTGGAGCAGGACATTCTTTGATCTAAATCAGCAAATGTCCTACCTTGGTGCCTGACACCAGGGTTTGACATTGTTTGATGCAGATCAAGCGGCGGGCTTTTTGCGCTGGTCGCGGGGGAAGCGCAGGTGGTAGTGCAGGCCCATGCCGGGGGCACTCACGACCTTGATGCTGCCGCCCAGGGGGCCGGTGACGAGGTTGTATAGGATGTGCGCGCCAAGGCCGCTGCCGCCGCTGCCGCGCTTGGTGGTGAAGAAGGGATCGAAGAGCTGGCTGAGCAGCGAACTGTCCATGCCGATGCCGTCGTCGCTGTAGTCGAACTGGATGTGCTCGCCATCGCTCTTGCCGCTGATCTTGATGCTGCCGCTCTGGCCTTCTTCGAAACCGTGCACCAGGGAGTTCATCACCATATTCGTCACAATCTGCGAGATGGCGCCGGGGAAGCTGTCGAGCTGGATGTCGGGCGCGCAATCGACCTCGACCTTGATGGGCTTGCCTTTCAGCTTGGGCTGCAACGAGAGCAGCACTTCGTCCAGGTATTTGCGCAGATGGAAGTTGCGGATATTGTCGGAACTCTGGTCCACCGCCACTTGCTTGAAGCTGCGTACCAGGGCGGCGGCGCGCTGGGTGTTGGTGGTCATGATGCGCAGCGATTGGTCGATGGTGTCGAAGAAGGCGTGCAAGCCGTCTTCGTCGAGCTGGCCGGCGGCCAGGTCTTCCTTGGTCAGCTTGAGTTCCTGCACCAGGTGGCTGGTGGCGGTGACGCAGATGCCGAGCGGGGTGTTGATTTCGTGGGCGACGCCAGCCACCAGGCGGCCCAGCGAGGCGAGTTTCTCCTGGCGCACCAGCTCGCTTTGCGCCGCCTGCAACTGGGTCAGGGCGGTGTTCAGCGCGGCGTTCTGTTCTTCCAGCGTGTCCTTGGCGCGGCGGATGGCGCGATCGGCCTGCATGCGCGCAATCGCCACCGCCACATGGCTGGCCATGAAGGCCAGGATGTCGAGGTCGGCCTGGCTGTACTCCACCGAAGCGTCATAGCTTTGCACGATGATCACGCCATAAGCGCGGTCGCCGAGCAGCATGGGCGCGCCCATCCAGCTGCGGATGTCTTCGCTGCCCAGCGGTTCGTCGATCTCGCCGGCGGCGCGCAGGGCGGCATAGGCCGGGCCATCGAGTAGTTGGGCCTGCTTGCGCTGGAGGATGTAGGAACTCATGCCGATGCCGTAGTGGAAGCGCTTGACCGGCGCTTCGGCGTCCTTTTCATCGACGAAATACGGGATGCTGATTTCCGCGCTGTCCGGATGGTAGAGCGCGATCAGGAAATTGCGCGCCGTCACCAGCTCGCTGATGATTTCATGCAGGCGACGGTAGAGCACGCCCGCGTCGGAGGCCGAGGCCGACAGGCTGGCGATCTCGTACAGGGCGCGCTGCAGATTTTCGGCGCGGCGCCGCTCGGCCACCTCGTGCTCCAGGCGCAGCGTGCGCTCGCGCACGGCGCGCTCCAGCCGGTCCATGCTTTGCAAGCCTTGCAGGGCGCTCGACACGTAGTTGGCGATCAGCGCGAACAGGGCCTGGTCTTCTTCGCTATAGGTATGTGCCGCGTCATAGCTTTGGATGACGATGGCGCCCAGGATCTGGTGGTTCTGGTCGAGCAGCGGACAACCCATCCAGTGCTCGGCCACCGTGCCCTGGCCGAAGGCGCCGCCGGTTTCGCGCGAGATATGCTCTTCGGCCGTCATCACCAGCGGCTGGCGGTTCAGGATCACCCAGGCTGTCGGCGATTGCTCGGGCGAGGCCAGCTCGACCCATTGGCCGGGATCGGGCGCCTCGTCCTGCACGTCGACGAAGTAGACGAAGCGCACGCTGTTGTCGTCGCCGTCGCGGTCGTTGAGCGCCACATAGAAGTTGGCCGCGTACATGATGCGCCCCAGCGCCGCGTGCACGGCTTGCAGGAAGAGCGCGATATCGGTGCAGCTGACCGATTGCTGGCCGATTTCGAGCAGCATGGACTGGACGGCTTCAAGACGGCGCAAACGGCTTTCCATATTTCCCCTGGACGATGAATAATTCACAACGGAAATATTATCAGGGCGCCGCCGCCGGGGCCAGCGGATTCCCGCGCCAGCCGCCGAAAGCCGGTCCGGATGCGGCAAAGCCGCAACCTCGGGGCCGCTTAGTGGGGGCGGCGGAAGTCGTTTTCGATCCAGGCCGCGGCGCTGGTCGCGCTGAGCTTGAAGTTGGGCGCCACGCGTACCTGGGCCAATTGCTCGCCATAGGCGTCGACGGCGCTCAGCAGGGCGTAGGGATCGTCCTCGTCCGGCACGATGTCGAGCTTGACGGTCAGGCTGCCCTGCTCGCTCTCCACGCGCAGCGATTTATGCAGCTGGGCATGCAACTGCTGCTCATGGCGGCGGATCACCTCGCTGGCGGTCTTGACCAGGGTGTGGAAGGCGTTGATGTCGAGCGGCTTGGGATTTTTCTTGTCGCGCCCCATGGTCCAGGGGCCGACCAGGGCCGGTTCCGGTTCGCCATCCTTGATCATGGCGACCGCCCAGCCATCGTCATCCTCATTCTTGATGACGCGTGCCGTCCAGCCATTGCCCTGCCAGACGCGGTCTTCCTGGATCAGGACATCGTCTTCTTGCTGTTCGGAAAAATCATTCATGCTGGGCTCGCGGCGGGAAAAAGGCAGCCATGATACCAGCCCGCCCAAAACAAAGCCCGCCGAAGCGGGCTGTATTCAGCAGAAATAAATCGCCGGCTGGCCCGGCGGCCGCACCGGCGGTCCCGGCGGCGTGATGCGCGGGTCGATGGCCGGCTCCGGCGTCTGGTATTTGTACGGAGTGATAATGATGGGCGGAATCGTCGGCGGCGCGGACGGCGGCCCCTTGGGCCCGCCGGAACAATCAAGTGCGCTACGCTGGCGCCCTGCTCTGCCGATTCCCGAGGATAACGATTGATCCTCGTCAAATGCTAGCCATGCCATATGCCCCTCCATGCGCGAGATAGGTATTCAGTATAGGCAAGCTTGAAGCAAGTTCAAGGCTGGAATTTCCTCCATTCATCGATTTCATTGCCCATTCGGCCCGCCAAATCCACCGTCCGTCGCAAGCCCGTCGCCGGCCGCTGCCGCGCGCAGTACAGTACCACCATGCCAAACGGCATCAGAACAATCAACCATACGGGGTTCGCCATGAAAAGACTGCTCGCCTGCGCTGTTATCGTGCTTCTCGCTATCGCTGCCATGCACACGCTGGACGTGGGCGATTGGACCGTGAGTTTCGGCGGCGACGAATACGAGGGGCCGCTGGCCGCCCTCTTCAGCCTGATCTTCGGCGCCGGCGGTCTGGTGATCGCGGCCGTCGCCATCGTCTGCGCGGCACTCTTCGTCGGCCTGCTGTTCGCCGGACTCGGCGTGCTGATGGTGGCGGGCCTGGCACTCCTGGCCGTGGTGCTGGTGGCGGCCATCTCGCCCTTCCTGCTGCCGCTGCTGATCCTGTTCGGCCTGTGGTATATGGTGTCGCGCCGCCGCGAACGCCGCCAGGCCGATCTCAAGGAACACACCATCTGATCCAGTTTCATGCGGAAGCGGCCGGGGGATGCCCCGGCCGGTCCGCCTCCTTTGCCGCCTCGCCTCCCGTCTCGCCTCCTGCCTCCGCTCCTGCCTTCGTTTCCGCCTCGGCCGGCGCCGCCGCGCTGTCCCGCCCCGCCACTTCCACCCGGTTACGTCCGCCGCGCTTGGCGCGGTACAAGGCCTTGTCAGCACGGATCAGGGCCGCGTCGCCGCTGGCGTCGAGCGCGTCCATGGCGGCGATGCCGACGCTGACCGTCACCGTGAATTCCTGTTCGCTCAAGAGCAAGGGCGTGCTGGCGATGCGCTGGCGCAGCCGCTCGGCATAGGAGGCGGCGGCGGCCAGGTCGGCGCCCGGCAGCAGCACGGCGAATTCCTCGCCGCCGACGCGGCCCAGCATATCGATCTTGCGCTGGCTGTCGCGCATCAGGGTGGCCAAGTGGCGCAGCACGGCGTCGCCGGCGGCATGGCCGTGTTCGTCGTTGATGCGCTTGAAGTGGTCCAGGTCGAGCATCACCACGGCCGTGCGCTCGCCGACGTCGCGCTGCAGGCGGGCCTGCTCGTCGTCAAGGCGGGCCATGAATTCGCGCCGGTTCGGCAAGCCGGTCAGGAAGTCGGTGGTGGCCAGCAGCAGCAATTCGTCGTTCAGGCGCTTGCGCTCGGTGATGTCGACGGTGGAAACGATGACGAAGTCCAGGCTATGGGCGTGGCCGGGCATGACCAAGAGGGTCAACTCGTTCTGCCGCGCCACCCCGTCCAGGCGGCGGAAACTGCTTTCGCAGGCGAACAGATGGGCCCCCTGGGCCAGGGCGGTGAGCGCGCGCGCAAAGGCCGGCAGCGCGCTGTGGTCGAAATTTTGCGCCAGGCTCAGGGCCGACAGATCCTTATGGCCGGGCAGCGCGCCGACCTGCTGCAGGGCGGCCGCGTTAAGGTCGGTGATGCGCACCAGGCTGGCAAGCTGTTTGAGCTGGCTGGGATTGTGGTGCAAATAGGCGGGAATATCTTCCACGCCCGACATTTCCAGCTCCACCAGGCGGGCCCGCACTTCCGACCAGTCCTGCTCCCACAAGGCGACGGGCGCATTGTCATACAGGCTGCGGAAACGCGCCTCTTCCACGCGCAGCGCCTGCGCCGCCTGGGCCTGCTCGATGGCGATGCCGGCCAAGTGGGCGGCCTGTTCGATCAAGGTGATATTGGCCGGGCTGGGCCGCTGCGGCAGTCGGCTGTAGATGGCGAAGGCGCCCAGCACCGTGCCCGAGGAGCTGCGGATGGGGTCCGACCAGCAGGCGCCCACGCCGGCGCGCCGCGCCAGATCGCGGTGGCGCAGCCACAGCGGGTCGGTCTGGATATTCTCGACGATCACGCGGCAGTTGGCCGCCACCGCCTGGCCGCAGGCGCCATTGCCCAGCATGACGGGCTGGCCATGGATGGCGGCGTTGAAGAAGGCCGGCAGGCTGGGCGCAGCGCCCACCAGCAGGCGGCTACCTTCGGGGTCGAGCAGCAGGATGCTGCACAGCATGGAAGGATTGTCGGCCTCGATGCCCAGCACCACGCTTTCCAGGATGGTTTGCAGCGGCGCGCCGGTGGCCAGCAGCTCCAGCACCTGGCGCCGGGTCTGTTCGCGCTGGTCGATCTGGGTGCGCTCGGTGATGTCGCGGAAAGACCACAGCCGCGCCTGGCCGCTGCCCAGACGCAGCGTGCGCGTGAATTGTTCCAGCACGCGGCCATCTTTCAGGTTCAGCAGCGCTTGCCGTTCTTCGTTGTCGCGGTGCGGCTGCTTGCCCGCTTCCAGGAACGGCTCGGCCTGCTCCAACTGGCCCGCCACATGGGCCATCAGGATCGGCCCGTCGCTTTGCCCATCCATCTGTTCCGGCACATTCCACAGCTGGCGGAAACGCCGGTTCACGTTCAGCACCGTGCCGCGGCAATCGTCAACCAGGATGCCGTCGATGGTGGAGTCGAGAATGCTGCGCAACATGGCCTGGCTGCGCTGGGCGCTGTCGGCCAGCGCCTGCATGCTGGCCTGGCCTTCCTGCAGCTCGGCCGCCAGCTCGCGGCTATGCTGCAGCGCCAGACCGGCGCGCGCGCGGCTCTGCGCCAGCAGCCAGGCCAGCAGGGCCATCAGCACGCTGAGCATCAGGCCGGCAATGCCGATCAACTGGGTCTTTTCGTCGCGCAGGCTATAGCTCTCGGGCAGCGCGGCGATGCGCACCGTCCAGCGGTGGTTGGCCACGCTGATCTGTTGCGTGGTCTGGCGCGCCATGGCGGCCGGTTCGCCAGGCGCCGGCTCAGCGGGAGCACTGTCATACATGCGCTGCGCCGGATCGACGCTATTGCCGTCGTAGATTTCCACGTCGAGACTGGCGCCGCGCTCACCGCCGATGCCGGCCATCAGATCGCCCATGCGGAAAGGCGCGTACACCCAGCCCTCGATGGCGGCGCGGCGCTGCGCCAGGGTCTGCTGCGGCATGCCCTTGCGGTAGACCGGCAGCAGCACCAGGAAGCCGGCCTGCCCCGGTGCGTTTTTTTCCTGCACCAGGCGCAACCGGCCTGTCATGGCCGGCAGGCCGGAATCGCGCGCCTGTTCCAGCGTTACGCGCCGCATCGGCTCGGACATCGGGTCGAAGCCGAAGGCGCGCAGATTGCTGCCGCTGAACGGTTCCAGATAGAGCACCGGCGCATAGTGGGGACGCAGGCCGGCCGGCGTGATCGTATAGTCGGGAAAGCCTTCGGCCCGCACGGCGGCGATATGCGCCTCGCGCGCACTGCCCGGCACCCAGCGCATGAAGCCCACGCCCTGTACACCGGGGAAATGCTGGTTCAACTCTTGGCCCGCGACGTAGATGCGGAACGCTTCGCGGTCCACGCTGCCGGCACTGGCGAACAAACCCTGCACCCCATACAGCACCTGCACATAGGTCTGCATGCGCTGGGCCATGCTGTTAATCAGCTCGCGGACGCGGTGGTTGAAATCGGTTTCAGCCTCCCGCTCGGCGTCGGCGCGCGCGCCCAGCCACAGCGCGCAGGTGGTCGCGGAACAGACCGCCAGCACCAGGGCCGCCAGCACACCGGGCCGCAGCAAGCCATGCAGCAGGCGGTCGCGCAGCGAGGGGTGGGCGGGCGTGTCCATAGTGTTCCTGCCAGCAGAGGGTGACATTCATAGTACGTTACCGCCCCCTGCCCCGCAATGAATATTATGTGCTGTGGGAAATACCGCATGCACTATGTGCAAAGCCAATGGAAACTAGCAAAACGATTGTCAGTCTCTTCGGTATTGCCAGGCCGCCTCAGGCCGGCTTGTTGGCGGCCGCCGCCGCGAACTGGCGGTAGCCACGCGCGCGCAACTCGCAGGCCGGGCAGGCGCCGCAACCATAGCCCCAGTCGTGCAGGGCGCCGCGCTCGCCCTTGTAGCAGGTATGGGTAGAGGCGCGGATCATATCGACCAGGCCGACGCCGCCGAGCGACTGCGCCAGTTCCCAGGTCTGGGACTTGTCCAGCCACATCAGCGGGGTTTCCAGCTTGAGGCGGGTATCCATGCCCAGGTTGAGCGCCACTTGCAACGCTTTCATGGTGTCGTCGCGGCAGTCGGGATAGCCGGAGAAATCGGTCTCGCACATGCCGCCCACCAGCACCGTCAGGCCGCGACGGTAAGCCAGGGTGGCGGCCACGGTCATGAACAGCAGGTTGCGGCCGGGGACGAAGGTGTTCGGCAAGCCATTTTCCTGCATGACGATTTCGATGTCCTCGGTCATGGCCGTCTGCGACAGGGCCGAGATCAGGGACAGGTCGATCATATGGTCTTCGCCCAGGCGCTGCGCCCATTGCGGCTTGTGGGCGCGCAGTTGTTCCAGCAAGGACGGACGCACGGTCAGTTCGATGGCGTGGCGCTGGCCGTAGTCGAAGCCGATGGTTTCCACGCGCTGGTAGCGTTGCAGCGCCCAGGCCAGGCAGGTGGTGGAATCCTGGCCGCCGCTAAACAGCACCAGTGCGGTATCAGTTGCTAACATATGAAACTTTCTGTAAATCTTATCAGGGACGCCATCCACTGTACCAATCCGGTAACATGTGGACATGAACATTAAGGCAGGACCACGAATTTTGGCACAAGTAGCGAGAAATGTATTGCGGCGCATGGCGCTGGCCGCGGCCGCGCTGGTTCTCCCGCTGGCCGCCTGGGCGGCCGAGGGGCTGCACTACAATGTGCGCATCCAGGCGCCCGGCGAGCTGGAAACGCTGCTGGAGCAGAACCTGGACTTGCTGCGTTTCCGCGGCAATGCGCGCATGGACCGCGACCAGCTGCAGCGCCTGGTGCGCACGGCGCCCGAACAGATCCGCACCCTGGTCGCCACGGCCGGCTACTACTCGCCCGTACTGAGCGTGCGCGTCGACACGCCGGACGCCACGCCGACGGTGGTGGTCGAGGTGCAGCCGGGCGAACCGGTGCGCGTGGGCGAAGTCGAAATCGTGCTCGAAGGGTTTGCCAGCAGCGGCGGCGAGGCCTTCGACAAGGACGCGCTGAAGGCCGGCTGGAGCCTGCCCGAAGGCGCCGTCTTCCGCCAGGACGAGTGGGAAACGGCCAAGCGCGGCATCCTGCGCCAGCTGATGCAGACCCGCTATCCGCGCGCCCAGCTCAGCGAAAGCCAGGCCACCGTCGATCCCGACACGCACAAGGTGCTGCTGCATCTGGTGCTCGACAGCGGCCCGGAAATGCGTTTCGGCGAATTGCGCATCGAAGGCTTGCGCCGCTATCCGGAATCGGTGGTGCGCAACCTGAACCAGATCCGTCCCGGCGACTATTACAACGAGGCGGCGCTGCAAGCCTACCAGGCGCGCCTGCAGGACACCGGCTATTTCAGCGGCGTGGAAGTGAGCGCCGACATGTCGGCCGTGATCGGCGAACAGCTGGAAGCGGCCGAAGCGCGCCAGGAAGGCCAGCCCCAAGCCACGGCCGCCAGCGCCATGGCGCCCTTGCCGCTGCTGGTGCGCGTGAGCGAGAACAAGCGCCGCAACGCCAGCGTGGGTCTGGGTTTCAGCACCAATACCGGCGCCCGTACCCAGGTCAACTACGACGACCTGTCGGTCTTCGGCCTGAAGATGAAAAGCGCGCTGACACTGGAAACCAAGCGCCAGACGGCGCGCACCGATTTCTACTTCCCCACCACGGCCGACGGCTATAACGACAGCTTCGGCGCGGCCATCGAGCGCAATGACATCCAGGGCGAGATCACGCGCACCGCGTCCGTGCAGGGCAAGCGCGCCTGGGGCACGCCAAGGCTGGAGCGCAGCATCAGCCTGCAGTACCTGACCGAATCGAAATCGATCGACCGCATTCCCACCAGCCGCAGCCAGAGTTTGCCGCTGACCTATGCCGTCACCTGGCGCAAGCTGGACAATCTGCTGTTCCCGAGCAAGGGCTATGTGCTGAACGCGCAACTGGGCGGCGCCCTGCTGCCGCTGCTGACGGACGAACCGTTCATCCGCAGCACCGTGCGCGGCATCACCTACCTCCCGCTCAACAGCAAGAGCAGCATCATCCTACGCGGCGAAGTGGGCGTGCTCGCTTCGCGCAAGAAGGATGGTGTGCCGACCACCTTCCTGTTCCGCGCCGGCGGCGACAACTCGGTGCGCGGCTACGCCTACCAGGAACTGGGCGTGCGCGAAGGCGAGGCCACCGTGGGCGGGCGCTATCTGGCCACCGCCAGCGCCGAATACCAGTACTGGGTCAAGCCCGCCTGGGGCGGCGCCGTCTTCTACGACGCGGGCAATGCGGCCGACTCGCCGAAATCGATCCACCCCAAATCCGGCTATGGCGTCGGCGTACGCTATAAGAGTCCGGTCGGTCCGATCAATGTCGATTTCGCCTACGGCCACGCGACGCGCAAGATGCGCATCCACTTCTCGCTGGGCTTTACTTTCTGATGGCTGATATGGACGATAGCAAGAACCCTCCTTCCGCGCCATCCTCGCAGCCGGACGGCGCGCCCGCCACGCGCGCGCAGCGGCGCTGGCTGCGCCGCACCCTGGTCGGCGCCGGCGCCACCGTGGTGGTGCTGGGCGGCGCCCTGTGGCTGCTGGGCCGCGAAACCACCTTGCAGCGCCTGATGCAGCAGATCGCCAGCGCCAGCGGCGGCCAGATCGTGGTCAGCGGCGTCAGCGGCTCGCTGTATGGGCGCATGCACCTGGGCCACATCGTCTACCGCAGCGAAGACAGCATCGTCACGGCCGACAATATCGACATCGACTGGTCGCCCCTGCAGTACTTCTCGGAAGGCATTGCGATCAGCGAGCTGCATGTGGAAGGCGTGACGGTGCGCAGCATCGGCCCCTCCAAGCCGGCCACCATGCCCACCTCGCTGGCGCCGCCTTTCCGCCTCAGCATCGCCGACGCGCGCCTGCAGCGTCTGACCCTGCTCGGCGCGGACAATAGCCGCAACGACATCAGCGCCGTGCGCCTGCAATTGCAGGGCGACGGCAAACAGTGGCAGCTCAAGAACGCCAGCGCGCTGACGCAGATCGGCCGCGTCGATGCGCAAGCCAGCATCGCCACGCAAGCGCCGTTCGCGCTGAGCGGCCAGGCGAGCCTGAGCCAGACCGGCGCACCGGCCGGCGTGAAACCCGCGCGGCTGGACGCCACCGTCGGCGGTAATCTTGAGCTGCTGACGGTGCAGGCCAAGGGCAGCTCGCCGAACGCGAATGGCGACGCCACGTTGACGCTGGCGCCCTTCGATCCGGTGATCCTGCGCACGGCCGAGGTCAAGGCGCGCGGCGTCGATCCGGCCCGCTTCGATCCGCTGTGGCCGAAGGCCGACCTGAATCTGCATCTGCAGGCGGCGGTGGCGCCGGGACAAAAATTGTCCGGCAGCCTGGCGCTGATGAACCAGGGCGAGTCCGGCCCGCTGGACAGGCAGCGCCTGCCGCTGCGCAGCGTCGGCGCGCGCCTCGGCGGCACGCTGGCGCAAACCAAGCTGGACGAGGTGCTGATCGATCTCGGCGCGGCTGGCAAGCTCCAGGGCAACGGCAGCGTGCAGCGCAATGCCGACAGCAACGCCATCGAAGTGGCCGACTTCCGCCTGCACACCGAGCGTCTCGACCTGAGCGCCATCCACGCCAGCGCCAACAAGACGGCCATTGCCGGCGAACTCAAAGCGCATAGCGACGGCAAGCAGCATCTGTTCAGCGCCGCGCTGGCGCAAGCCGGCCTGCGCCTCGACGCGCAAGCCACGCTGGCCGACCAGCTGCTGCGCGTGCAGCAACTGCGCCTGCTGGCGAAACAGGGCAGCATCAGCGCCAGCGGCGAAGCCAGCCTGAAAGACGGCAAAGCCTTCAAGGCCACGGCCTCGGCGTCGCGCTTCGATCCTGCGGCGCTGGGCAGCTATCCGGCCGCCGACCTGAATGCCGAGGTGCGCGCCAGCGGCAAGCTGGAACCGGCCTGGCAGGTGGCCGCCGATTTCGCCTTCAAGCCAAGCCGCCTGTTGGGTCAACCCCTGTCCGGCGCGGGCAAGCTGCAGGCCGACGCACAGCGCGTGCACGCCGTCGATGCGCGCCTGGCGCTGGGCAAGAATATGGCGGAAGTACGCGGCAGCTTCGGCGCGCCGAACGATAGCCTGAACTGGAAGCTCGATGCGCCGCAACTGGCCGTCGTCAGCGGCAGCCTGCTGGGCGCCGTAAATGCCAGCGGCGTCGCCAGCGGCAGCTTCACCGCGCCGCGTTCCACCTTCACGGCCGATGCGCGCGGCCTGGCGCTGTCCACGGCCAAGCAGCGCGCGCCGGATAGCCTGCTGCACGCCAGCGGCGAAGTGGGACTCGATGCCCAGCGCAAGCCCGAACTGAAAGTAGCGGGCAATGCTAGCCGCTTCAATCCGGCCGCTTTCGGCGTCGGCATGAGCGGCAGCATCGGGGCGGAATTCAGCGCCAGCGGAAGACTGGCGGAAGACTGGCGCGGCAAGCTCGATCTGAAACTGCAGCCCTCCACCTTGTCCGGCGCGCCGCTGTCCGGCCATGCGCATCTGACAGCCGACGCGGCCCGCATCGACAACGCCGACCTCGACCTACACCTGGGACCGAACGCCCTGCAAGCCAAGGGCGGCTTTGGTGGCGCAAAGGACAGGCTGGAATGGAAACTCGACGCCCCCCAGCTCTCCAGCCTCGGCCCCGACTTCGGCGGCCAGTTGCGCGGCGGTGGCACCTTGAGCGGCAGCGTGGCGCGCCCCGCCCTCGCCTTCAGTCTCGATGGCTCCAGCCTGCGCCTGCCCGGCCAGCAGCAATTGAAAGCCCTGCGTGCCAGCGCCAATCTGGGCGGCATGGAAGCCAATGACGCGCTGGCGGTCGATGCCGAAATCACCGGCTACAGCGCAGCCGGAACGACGGTGGACCGCGCCCGCCTGCAAAGCAGCGGCACGGTCGGTGCGCACAGCCTGCAATTGAGCGCCGTCAGCCAGGACTTCGACGCCAGCCTGCGCCTGCGCGGCGGCTGGGCCAAAGATGCCTGGAACGGCACGCTGGAAGCCTTGCAGAACAAGGGCCGTTACGCGCTCACGCTGCAAGCGCCGGCGCCGCTGCGCCTGGCCGCCGCGCCGGGCAGCGGACCGGCCGGACTGGCCAAGCCAGAACAGATCGCCCTGTCCAACGCCGTGATCAAGCTGCCCGACGGCAGCGTGCGCATCGAGAACCTGGAGAAGAATGGCGCCCACTGGCGCAGCCGCGGCGCGGCGGCCGGCGTGCCAGCCAGCTATCTGGCGCAGATGTCGCAGGCCTGGCGCGACAGCATCATCAGCGACCTAACCATCGGCGCCGACTGGGCGCTGGACATGCAGGCGCCCGCCGCCAAGGGTGCGACTCCGGCCCTCGACGGCAGCCTGCATATCTTCCGCGAGAAGGGCGACATCACCGTCACCGGCGGCGACAAGCCGGTGGCCCTTGGCCTGCGCCAGCTCGATACCCGCCTCAATGTGGCAGGCAATCAGCTGCGCGCCCAGCTGCTGCTCGATGGCGCGCGCGCCGGCAAGGCCAGCGCCGACGCCACCGCCCAGTTGCGCGACGGCCGCATCCCGCACGACAGCGCGCTGACCCTGAGCGGCAATGTGGACATGCCTTCGCTGGCCTGGCTGGCGCCCCTGGTCGGCATCCCGAGCCTGGAGCTGGACGGCGCGCTGAAAGCCAATTTCAGCGGCGGCGGCACGGTCGGCGCGCCGACGCTGAACGGCAGCGTCAGCGGCGACAAGCTGGTGGTGAACTGGGCCGAACAAGGCATCCGCCTGCGCAACGGCCAGTTGCAGGCGCAGTTGGCGGGCGACCAGCTGCAGTTGCAGCGCCTGCGCTTCGAAGGCGTGCAAGGCAGCGCCCAGGCCGACGGCTGGCTGCGTTTCGCCAATGCCGAAGCGACCATGCAGCTCAAGCTGGCGGCCGACAAGCTTGAAGTGCTGGCCCGTCCCGACCGCACCCTGGTGCTGAGCGGTTCCAGCACCCTGGTGCGCGACGCCAAGCACTTCCAGCTCGATGGCAAGTTCCGCGCCGACCGCGCCTCGATCGAACTGCCTTCGCAGGACACACCCACCATCAGCGAGGACGTGGTGATCCTCGGCCGCAACAAGCCGGCGCCGAAAGCCGACGGCAAATCGCTGCCGCTGAACGTGGACCTGGAAGCGGACCTGGGCGACAACTTCCATCTGAAAGGGAAAGGCCTGGACGCGCAACTGGCCGGCGCCGTGCGGGTGCGCATACAGGACCGCCGCGCACCGCGCGTGAACGGCAGCATCCGCGTGGCCAGCGGCACCTATGCCGCCTACGGCCAGCGCCTGGCCATCGAGCGCGGCGTGATCAACTTCACCGGCGCTTACGACAATCCGGGGCTGAATATCCTGGCTGTGCGCAAGCGTCCCGAAGACAGTCAGCTCAGCGAAAGCAATGTGGAAGCGGGCGTCGAAGTGCGCGGCACGGCGCTGGCGCCATCGGCCAAGCTGGTTTCCACGCCCACGGTGCCGGACAGCGAGAAGCTGTCCTGGCTGGTGCTGGGCCACGGCATGGCCGATGTGGCGGGCAATGAAATGGGCTTGCTCGGCACCGCAGCGGGCGCGCTATTCGGCGGCAGCGGCGGCAGCCTGGCCAACAAGGTCGGTCTGGACGAGTTGGGCGTGTCGCAGGCCAAGGGGCTGGAAAGCACAGTGGTCACGGTCGGCAAACGGCTGTCCTCGCGCGCTTACCTCAGCTTTGAGCAAGGCACGGGCAGCGCCACCAGCCTGGTCAAGCTGCGCTACAAACTCAATTCGCGCATCACCCTGCAATTCCAGACCGGCACCAACAACGCGCTCGACGTGCTGTATACCTGGGCCTTCGACTAAAGCCGGAGCATGGCGCGCGGCGCGCTGGGATTATGGTCGGGCACCGGATCGTCCTGCGGGACGGGCACGTTTGGATGGTGGGGGTGGACGGGCTGCGGCTCGGGCTGCGGCTCATCCACCGGCACCGGCAGATCGGGCGCGCGGTGCACCCGGTACGCGGGATTGCTGAAAGGGTTCATGTTCGACTCCGGTAAAAATAGTTACCTAAGCAAAGCTGCATGAACCCTTATTCTACGCGCCTGTTCAGGGCTTGGCGTTCTTGACGTACTTGTCCAGCCACTGGTTGGATTCATACAGCATGTGCATGATCGATTCGCGCGCGCGGTAAGCGTGCGATTCGTTCGGCAGCATCACCAGTCTTGCCGTGCCGCCCAGGCCTTTGACAGCCTGGAACATGCGCTCGCTCTGGATCGGGAAGGTGCCGGAGTTATTGTCCTGTTCACCGTGGATCAGCATCAGCGCATCCTTGATCTTGTCGGCGTTATTGAAAGGCGACATGGTCTGGTAGGTGGACTGCGCCTTCCAGAACGGCCGGTCTTCCGACTGGAAGCCGAACGGGGTCAAGGTGCGGTTGTACGCGCCGCTGCGCGCAATGCCGGCGCGGAACAGGCGGGTATGGGCCAGCAGGTTGGCGGTCATGAAGGCGCCATAGGAGTGGCCGCCGATGGCAATGCGGTGGCGCTCGGCCACGCCGCGCCGCACCACCTCGTCCACCGCCGCCTCGGCGTCGGCCACCAGCTGCGGCAGATAAGTGTCGTTCGGCTCTTCATCGCCCTTGCCCACGATCGGGAAGGATGGATTGTCCAGCACCGCATAACCCATGGCGAGGAAGGCGGCCGGCCCCCAATAGCTGATGGCGTTGAATTTATACGGCGAGCCGGTGGTCTGGCTGGCGGCGCTGGCCGACTTGAACTCCTGCGGGTAAGCCCACATCAGCAGCGGCAGCGGCCCGTCGCGCTTGACGTCGTAGTTCGGCGGCAGCATCAGATTGGCGGTCAGGTCCACGCCGTCGGCGCGCTTGTAGCGGATCTGCTCTTTCTTCACATCCTTCAGTTGCGGCAGCGGATGCGGCATATGGGTCAGGGCCGTCAGTTGCGCGGCGCTGCCCGCGCCCAGCTGGCGCAGATAGATATTCGGACGCTCGCTCGGCGATTCGCGCGTCGACAGCAGGCGGCTGCCGTCGTCGTTCAGCACCGCCAGCACGTTCTCGTAGTACGGCGCTTCGCTCTGGAACAGGCGTTCCTTCTTCTTGGTGTTCAGGCTGAAGCGATCGACGAAGGGACGTTCGCCTTCCTCCGTGGCGCCGGCGCCTGCCAGCAGGATGGTGTTGTCGGCACCCAGCACCAGGCGCGCATGGCCGGCCGCGTCGGCACGGGTCACAGGCTTGCCCGGATCGTTGTAGCGGTCTTCCGAAGAACCGGACCAGACCAGCTCCGGCGCGCTCGCGGCCTGGTCGGGCGCAATCTTCCACTGCTTGGCGGCGCGGGTCTTCCACCAGCGTTCATTGAGCAAGGCAACGTCGCCACGGCCCCAGACGATGCCGGCATAGCGGCTGCCCAGTTTCGCCAGCAGGCGCGGTGCGGTATTGAACGGCGCGGCCTGCATATACACGGCGTCGCGGATCTCGGCTTTCTGCGCCGGGTCGCCGCCGTCCTGGGCTTCAGCCCAGACCAGGGTGGCTGGCGCGTCGGCGCGCCAGCTCGGGTGACGCACGCCGGTCGGCACCGCGTCATTACCCGGTGGCAGACCTTCCTGCAAAGGCAGTTTGGCGACGGTGTGTTCGACCTTGCCGTCCAGCGCGCGCACTTCGACGCGCTTGGCGAAATCGTTGGCCGGCACCAGGTAGGAATAAGGACGCTCCAGCACTTCGGTCAGCAAGTGTTTGCCGTCGGGCGAAATATGCACTTCGGAGAACTGCTCCGGCTTACCGATCAATTTGGTCTTGCCGTTCAAGTCCACGGTCGCCAGTTGCACGGTGATGTAGTGTTCGAACAGCTTGGCGTCGGCCTCGTTCTTCAGCAGATCCTGGTAGGTGCGCAGCTGCTTGGCGCCGCCGGGCGCGCTATCCTGGGTGGCGGGACCGGTCGGGATGCCCGCGCCGGCAGGCGGCACGTGGTTGCCGGCCGGTTTCAACTGCACCAGCAAGCCCTTGTTGTCGGGCAGCCAATGGAAGCCCTTGTCCATCACGGTGTTGAGCGGCTGGTTCAACAGCTTCTTCGCGCTGCGCGCGGCCACGTCCACCAGCCACAGTTCCATGCCGGCAGCCTTGCCTACGCCATCGTCCTTGCCCAGGTGGGTGAAGGCCAGATAGCGCTGGTCGGGCGACCAAGCCATTTCCGCCAGGCGCAGATGTTGCGGCAGGCCGGCGATCTGTACTTCCTTCTGCGTGTCGATGTCGAGCAGGGTCAGGCCGGAACCGAAGTTAAAACGGCTGCTGGAATAGCTGCGCGGATGGATGCGCAGGCCGGCCAGCTTCAGCTCGGGCTGGGCCACTTCGGCGATGCCCGGCAGGGCCGGCGTGGCGATCATGGCGGCCAGATTGCGTTTCGGGCTCAGTTTCAGCTGAGGCGGACGCGGCGCGTCGACAATGGCTTGCAGGGCGGCGGGCGGCGTTTGATACGCGGTCTGCGCGCCGGCCAGCGGCGCGGCGGCGATCAGGCCCATGGCCAGCAGCGGGGAAGTACGAGAAGTCATGGTGCTCCGTTCATTCATTTTGGAAAGGAACGGACGAGTTTGGGCAAGCGACTGCCAAATGTCAATCACATAAAGTTACAAAGCCGATCCCTGTACAATCCTGTTTTTGCCGATTTCCGCGACCGCCTACATGGAACTGACCACTCTTGCCCTGCTCATCCTGATTCCCCTGCTGGTATGGCGCATCTATCTGCGGCTGAAACAGATCTTCAGGCGGCAGGAATCGCTGGCCTGGCGCCATGTCATGGGCGTGGCGGTCTGCGGCGCGCTGCTGCTGGCCCTGGGCTTCGCCATGCTGCCCGATACCGGCGCCATCTCCTTCCTGGCGGCGGGCGCCCTCGGCGGCGGCTGGCTCGCCGCATTCAGCCTGAAACGCACGCGCTTCGAAAATCGCGGCCTGCGCTTCTATTTCACGCCCTATCCGCGCTTCGGCATGCTGGTCTGCCTGCTGTTCGCGGCGGCCGTGCTGTCGATCGGCGTCGAGCTGTATATGAACAGCCGCGCCGCCATCCCGCAAGCGATGTCGCAAGTGACGCTGATGCGCGCGCCGGCCAGGGCCATCGCCTTCGGCCTGATGCTGGGCTTCATCGGCGTCTTCTCCGCCGGCCTGCTGCGCTGGCGCCGCACGCAAAAGCCGCTGCCGGACGCCGAGTAAATCACATCAAGCTGGCCAGCGCGCCTTGCAGGCCGGGATAGCGGAAGCGGAAGCCGCTGGCATGCAAACGCTGCGGCACCGCGCGCTGACCTTCCAGCAGCAAGTCGGTTTGCTCGCCCAGCAGCAGGCGCAGCGGCCAGGCCGGTAGCGGCAACAGGCAGGGACGGTGCGCCAGGCGCGCCGCCGTCCGGCTGAATTCAAGCTGCGGCAGCGATTCCGGCGCGGCGAAATTGAAAGCGCCGTTGGCCAGCCCTCCCCGCTCATGCTGACGACATAGGTGGGCGACGCCGGCCAGCAGATCCCGCACATGAATCCAGGCCATGGTCTGCCGTCCGCTGCCCAACCGTCCGCCCAGCCCCAGGCGCACCGGCAGCAGCAACATGGGCAGGGCGCCGCGCTGACCCAGCACCAGGGCAAAGCGCATGCGGACCACCGTCACGCCATGCGCTTCGGCGCCGCGCGCGGCCTGCTCCCATTCGCTGCACAGGCGCGACATGAAGATATCCTGCGGCGCCGCATCCTCGTTCAATTCCGACCTGTCATCCAGAGCTTGCCGGCCGTAGTAGCCGATGGCGGACGCCGACAGCAGCAGGCCAGGCTTATGTTCCGCGCGCGCCATCCAGGCCACCAGGTTTTCCGTCAACGCCACGCGGCTGCGGCGCAATGCGGCGCGCCGCGCCGCCGTCCAGGGCCAGCCCAAAATGCTGGCGCCAGCCAGGTTGACGACGATATCGACGCGGCGCGCGGCTGGCAGCTCGTCCAGCGACGCCACGCAACTGACGCGGCCATCGAAGGTCCATGCCGCCTGCCTTGGATTGCGCGCCAACAGGATCACTTCATGACCGTCGCGCAGCAGGGCATGCACCAGCAACTGGCCGATAAAGCCGGTGCCGCCCGTCAGCAGGAAGCGTTTGGCGCCGCTGCCGAAGCGCAGCGTCTCTTCCGCGCCCGCCTCATCCTCGGCGGCCAGGCGCCACAAGCGGCGCGCCGCCAGCGCATCGCGCCAGCCGGAGAGGCCAACGCCCACGCCGCACAAGGCAAGGAAGATACCCAGGCCGCCATGCGGCGTATAAGCCAGTCCGGTTTCGGCGGCCTGCCATTGCGGCATATTCATTGCCAGCAGGGCGATGAAGGCACCACCATTCACCGCCAGCACAGTATGCGTCACGCGCTCGGTGGCGGGCAGCAGGCGGCTGCGGTCTTCGATCACGAAGTCCCACAAGGTCAGCACGATTTCGACTATGAACAGGCCAAGCAGCACCCAGGCCCAGGCGCCCTGCCAGGTCCAGAATGCCAGGCCGGCGAACAACAGGCTGTAGATCAGGGAGCGCGCGGCGTGGATCGACAGCTCCAGGCGTGCCGTCACGCGCTGCGGCAGCGCCTCGCTCAGCTCATGGTGGTAGAGCGTATCGAAAGCCCCGAGACAGCCCTGCAGCGCCATCAGCTGCAAAGCCAGCAAATGCGTATTCATGCCTGCCCTCCTTCGGTTTTTTCGTAAAACACGCCGGCCTGCACGAAGCTGGTGCCGAACAGGATGTGCCGGATCTCGATGCGGATATTGAAGCGGTTCGGCGCCTCGTTGCGGTGGCAAAGGAAAGTCTTGCCCGGCGTGAGCAGGTCAGGCAAGGGCACGCGCCAGCCCAGGATCTGCCAGAAATAGCCGTCGCTGGTGAAATGCAGATTGCCATCCTCGACCCGCAGCAGCAGCTTCATGCCCAGCCCCAGGCCCACATACTCCAGCACCTCGCCCTTCTCGCTTTCCGCCATATACGAGGTGAAGCGGACCGGCTTATGCCGGCGCAGGCGGTAGATGCGCTGCTTGAAGATATATGGGCAGCCGGGCTTGGAATAAACTTCGATATCGACCGGGAAATCGAAGTCGTCGTAGGGAATCAGGGCGCCCTCGATCAAGGGACCGGACAGGAATCCCAGCAGCTTGCCGAAAACCGAGGAACGCAGCTCGCTCAAGCTGCCGGCATAGCGCAGCGGCTTGCCAGGCGCGGGATTCTTGTCGAAGCGGCGCTGGATATCCGGGTGCAGCTTGCCCCATTCCGCACCGAGTATCTTGCGGAACAGCTCCCCCTCGCCACGCGGGACGCTAGCGCTGTCCATGGCCTATTTCCCTTCCTTGCCGAGCAGGCGGGCCACCTTGCCGCCCATCTTCAGGAAGCGCTTCAACAGCGGCTGCGGCAGGCGCTTGTAATCCTCATAGCTGTCGCCCAGCATCTCCAGGAAGCCCAGCACCTCGCCCATGCGCTGGCGCGTGGCGGGCGAGATTTTTTTATCGTCCTCGGCCTCGATCGCGCATTCGCGCAGCACGCTGAGCGTGGGATCGATCTCGCGCCGCTTGCGCTCCTCCATGATGACGCGGAAGATTTCCCAGACATCGTGCAGGGCCAGGAAATGGTCGCGCCGGTCGCCCATCACATGCGTCACCCGCACCAAGCCCCAGCTTTGCAGCTCTTTCAGGCTGTTGCTGACATTCGAGCGCGCCACCGTCAGGGTGAGCGCGATCTCCTCCGCGTTCAGCGGCTCATTGGCCAGGAACAGCAGGGCATGAATCTGCGCCACGGTGCGGTTCACGCCCCAGCGCGTGCCCATCTCGCCCCAGTGCAGGATGTATTTCTGTTCGGTTGGGCTGAGCTCCATGATTTCCCTCGATTCTTTAATTTCTGTCGTTACGGAAATTAAAGACCAAAAGAAAACCGGTGTCAAGCACCGGTTTTCTGGAGGAGGCGCCGGATCAGGCGGCGGCCTGCTCGCTCTGGCGGCGCTGCAGCACGAAGATCGGCTGCGCCCACTGCGTGTCTTTCTTCTTCTTGCTGGTGATCAGGGTCAGCTCGGAAGGGTCGTATACGTCGGTATTATGGGTCAGCGGCGTCGTCATCAGGTACTGGGCGTCGGTGTTCTTCAGGAACTCGCCGACCAGCTGGATATTGCGGATATCCAAGTGGGCGAACGGTTCGTCGATGAACACGAAGCCGCCGGAACCGTCTTCGGATTTCAGCAGGCCAATCAGCAGCACCAGGGATTTCATCACCTGCTGGCCGCCGGACGCTTCGCCGTCGTTCATGCCGATCGGGCCTTTGCCGTCGAACTTGAAGCGCACATGCAGGCCAGCCTGCGACAGCAGCAGGTCGTCGTTTTCCAGTTTGACCGGATCGGCGTGCACCTCGATATTGGCCAGCTCGCCCAACTCCTTGATGTTCTTGGAGTAGGCCTTGATGGTGTAGCGCAGACGCTCGATGTAGGCGCCGCGCGCATTGGCCGTGGCCTCGATGGCGCGGTTGTTCTGGTAGCGGCGCTCCTCGGTTTCCTGCTTGCGGTTGGACAGCTGGTCGTTCAGGCGCTGATACTGGTCGATCACGGTCGCATCCAGTTCCCAGTCGTCGCGCGCCAGGCTGGCTTGCAGGCTGGCGATACGCAGATCGACCTGGTGGGCATTCTGGTGCTGCGCCACCAGCGCCTGGCGGCGTGCCGGCTTGCGCCATTCGCCCGGCAAGTGGCGCCACTGGCGGCGCAGGGCCAGCAAGGCGCGCGCATGGTCGCTGCGCTGTTCCAGCTGGCGTTTGTAGTTCAGGCGCATGCCCGCTTCCGCTTCCGACAGCGCCATGCGGGCGTTCTGCCAGGTGGTGTCGGCGCGGGTGCGCGCCACAGTGGCGTTTTTCATCAGGCTTTGCAGCTCGCCCAGGCGGCCGCCGACCTCGGTGCGCTCGGCACGCAGCGGCACGGCGTTGCGCGCCGCCTCGTCGAATTCGTCGGCGCGCGCGCTCAGTTCCTTGACCGCATCCACGCCGGCCACGCGGGCTTTCAGCGCGCTGGTTTCAGACACCAGCTTGCTGATCTGCAGGGTGTATTTGTCTTCCTCGGCTTCCAGCGACGGCAGGTTCTTCTGGATCGCATCCATACGCTGGGTGCGGCCGGCGGAACCGAAGCGGTAACGCGAGGCTTCCACGAACAGGGAGCGGCCGCCGCGGCGTTCGCGGTGGTAAGCCTCGGGCGTGATCCACTCCTCGATATTCCCGAGCTTGGCGCCGTCTTCCACCGAATCGACGCGGGTAATACGCGCCAACTGTTCGATCAGCCAGACCGGCGCCTTGGCGGTAAAGCGCACCACCGACAGCAGGCTCTCGTTCTTGGCCTGCTGCGCCGTCACCAGTTCCGGCACGATGAAGTGGCGATAGCGCTCCTTCTCGGCCAGGCGGTAGGCGGCCGACGCGTCGGAGGCATTCTCCAGCAGCACCACGGAGGCATAGCCGCCCAGCACGCCCTCGACGGCGCCCTGCCATTTCGGATCGGTCACTTCCACGATATCGGACAGCATATCGTGCGGGATATTCGCATCGCGCAGGGCACGGCGCATGGCGCGCACATTGTCCGGCTCCGGCATCGCGGTCTTGCCTTGCAGCGCCGAGATGGTGGTCTTGTCGCTGGCGATGCGGGCCGAGACGGCGTCGCGCGCGGTGCGCAGCTTGGCCAGTTCGGCTTCCTTGGCTTCCAGCTGGGCCGCCACGTCGGCCACATCGGCGCCCGCTTCGGCCGCCAGCTTCTGCAGACGGTTCTTCTGCTCGATCAGGCTGTCCAGCGGCTTCAGTTTGGCGTTGATCTGCGACAGGCGGCCTTGCAGCACGGTCGATTCCTGCTCCAGCAGCGTTTCCTGCTGCTGCGCATCGGTCAGCGCCTTGGCCTGGCGCGCCACTTCATTGCGCTTGTCGGTCAACTGCTGGTCGGCCTGTGCCATCGGCTTGCGCGCCTCGCGCAGCTGCTTGCCGATATTGCCGGCCTTCTCGCGCGCCTCGTGGTATTCCAGCGACGGCAGCACTTCCTCCTGCAGATTGCGGCGCTCCTTGTGCAGACCTTCCCACTGGTGGTAATTGGCCACGCGCAGGCGCAGGCCTTCCAGATTGGCGCGCGAACCATCGAGCTCCGCCTCGAAGCGTTTCAGCTCTTCCTCGGTGTCGCGCTGGTGGCGCTTGGCTTCGTCGTAAGCGTCCAGCACTTCCTTGTCGCCGAAGACCTGGAACACCAGGTCCAGCAACTGGCGCGGCGCGTATTCGCACAGCTTGTCGGTTTCGCCCTGCTCCAGCGCCAATACTTTGGCCATGGCCGGCGACAGGCCGGCATTGGCCAGGCGCTTGCGGTAGTTTTCCACGCCCAGCCAGTCATTGGCTTCAGTGACTTCCTCGATTTCGACATTCCCCGGACGCATCAGGTACTGGCGCTTCCAGTCGCCGCCATTCTTCTGGATCTGGCAGAACAGGGTCACATCGTCGTCGGAAAAGAAGCCGCTGCCGCGGAAAGGACGGTTGGACAGCTGCTTGCCGACGGCGCGGTTGTCCACCACGGCGCGCAGCCAGGCGGTCTGCTGGCCGGAGTGGCGGGCGTAGTGCTTGTAGGTGCGGCCCATCGAGCAATCGAGGCCGAACAGGGTGCGCAGCGCGTCGAGCAAGGTGGTCTTGCCCGAGCCGTTCTGGCCGGCGATGGTGATGATCTTCGCATCCAGCGGAATATTCTTGATGCGCTGCCAGTAGTCCCAGTGGACCAGCTCTAGCGATTTGATGTGAAACATGGATCAGTCCTGATTCGGGTGTTCGGTGGACGCGGAAGCCTCGGCTTCCATGGCGGCTTCGTTGGCGGCGGCCAGCACGGCGCGCGGAATATGCACCACCTGGTCCGGCACGCGCTTGAACACGTCGGCCAGGGCGCCGTTGATGATGCGCTCCTTCAGCAGGTCGGTATCCATCAGCAGGTCCAGCAGCGGACCTTCCACCAGGATGTCGCCGCGGCGCTCGATGAAACCGAGCTTGGACAGGATGCCCAGGTTCATGTCCATACGGGTCTTCTTGCCCAACTTGTCGCCGAAGTCGGCCAGCAGCGCCTTGTACGGGATGCCGATCGAAGTGTCCTCGGCGCGCGGCACCGGTTTCTCCTGGCCGAACATATCGTTCTGGTCGTCGTCGGCGTGCTGGTGGGTTTCCTGGCGTTCGCGCTTGGGCAGGATGATCAGCGCCCACAGCACCACCAGCAAGGCCACGCCATCGCGCGCCAGGCCGAAATTATTGTTCTGCCAGGTGTCGCGCGCGCCGAACACCTTCGGCTCGATGGCGCGGTGCAGGCACAGGGTCACGTGGTCGGCGTAAACATTGTCCAGCAGTTTCAGGCCGCAGGCCATCAGGCGCGCGTCGACCTCGACGCGGAACTGCTCGTCGGACAGGGCACGCTTGACCAGGCGGTCGTCGCGGCGCAGGGTCTGATGCGTCAACAGGCGCGCAATCAGGATTTGGGAATCGTCATTCATCGGCCTTGCCGCTTTCTTCCAGATCTAGTGAGAGGGATGCCATGGAGATGGCCGCGATTTCGAGATCGGGCAGCTTGACCATGGTGTCGGTCGGCGTGAAGGTGAGAGGCAGGCGCGCCAGTTCGGCGGTTGCGCCCTGCAGGCTGGCCTCGGCCGCGTCGCCCAACAGCGGCAGCAGCGAGGCGCGGTAAGAGGCGACCGCGAAGCTGGCCGGCAGCAGCGATTCGTGCACCGGAATCTCTTTCGGCGCGCCCTCGGCGACGCTGGGGAAGTTATTCAGGTTGGCGAAGTCCGACAGGCGGGCCAGCCAGTCATCGAGTTCTTTTTGCATGGCGGGCGTATCGTTAATCGTGGTCGGCGCGTCCTGGCCGGTCGGCAGGCCGCCCTCGCCGGTATTGCCGGCGCGTTCGGCCATCAGTTCCGTTTCGGCCACGTCGATCATCTCGGCGGGCGTGATGAACAGCGGCTTGGCCGGCTGGTCGATGGCGTCTTCGGCCAGCGAGGCCAGATCCTCGTGCTCCAGCAGCCAGCGCTTGATATCGGTGGTGGACAGGCCGGACTGGCCCAGATGCACGCGCTGGCGCTCGATCTGGTTCAGGGCGCGCGAGAACATGCCCTGCATATTCAGCAGCTGGCTCTGGGCGCGGCCGATGGCCTGGGCGGCGCGGTGGGTCGCCGCGTCAGCCCGCTCGTCCGAGGTGATGGCGCGCAGGATTTCCGAGCCCTTCTCCACCCAGTCGCACGCCAGGTGCCACTTCGCCTGCGAGGCGCGCAGACGGAATTCGGAACCGGAAGCGATGGCGTCGCGGAATTCCTCGGTCAGGTCAACCAGGCGGCCCAGCAAATGCTGCAACTGCTCGACGGTGACGCCGCCCACGGCCTGGGCGCCGGCCACCTGGGACAGCAGGAAGCCCATTTCCGCCTGGTCCTCGGTCTGGCCCAGGCCCAGCAGGCTGTCGATGGCCGACAGCACATTGCGCGCCATCGGCGTCACGCGGTAGACCGCCTGTTGCGCATCCCAGGCCAGCAACTGGTTCGAGCGCAGGCGCATCAGCACCGTTTCCAGGCTCTCCGGCAGCATATAGGCCAGCTTGGTATTGATGTCGGCGCGCGAAAACGCGGACGAAGCGGTATCGTTGGCCAGCTCGCGCAACACGAGCAGGCGCACCAAAACACCCTCGAAACCGCCGTGGAACAGGGCCGTAAACACCTGGAGCAGCGGCTGGGCGCGCTTCAGGTGGAAGACCTGTTCAATCTCGTCTACCGAGACATTGGGCTGGAAGTGGGCTTGCAGGGCAGCATTTTGCTCCTGCTCGGTCGGGTTTGCATCGGCAGCCAACGCTGCACTTGCCATAATATCAATCATCGTACTCCGGTATCCTGGCCCAGACATGCAAGTTTGCTATCAGCAACAAACTACGCGGGGGCGTCAGTATACCAGCTACCACCGCCCCCCTTTGCGCCAAATCAAACAATGTCCCACCCTGGTGTCAGGCACCAAGGTCGGACATTCTTTGATTTTTCTCAAGGAATGTCCACCTCCGGTGCCTCGGCGGCCCCGCCTGACACCAGGGTGGACATTTGTTGAGGGAGATCAAACGGGGGTTTATTTGCGGTCGATTTTGGTGAGCAGCTGTTCGAAGCTGTCGCCGTCTTCTTCGGAGAAGAGGATGCGCACGGGGTACCAGTCGAGGCTGGGCGCCAGCCAGAGGTCGACTTGCTGGCCTTTGTCGCGCTTGGGCGGGGCTTTGCTGAAGTGCAGGGCTTCGATGTCGCCCATGGCGGTTTTCAGGGTTTCGCTGCCGACTACTTTGAAGGTCCAGGTTTCGGCGTCGCGCCGGCCGGCGACGAAGAAGGCCCATTCGCTGCCGGGCTTGAACTTGTCGGGAGCCTGGCGCGCGATGGCGGCCAGTTGCCAGGGGGCGCTGGTGCGGTCTTGCTCGCCGCCTTTGAGGGGGTAGCTTTCCTGGGCGTCGGCGAATTCGATGGTCTTGCTGTCGCGCTTGAACTGGGTGGTGGACGCGCCTTTGCGGATGCGCTTCTCGTAATAGCTGTCCGGCGCCAGGCCGTAATCGTCGACCGCGCCTTCGCTGCGGTTTTCCAGCACTTTGCCGAACAGGCCGGAACGCGCTTCGCTGAGGATGGAGTATTTGCCGCCGCCGGCGCGCCAGGCCACGCTCGCTTCGCCGCTCAGCGGCAGGCCGTGGTTGCGCGCTTTCAGCGCGTATTGCAGGTCGGCCGAGGGCGGCAGGTTGAAGGGCCGCTTGATGCTCGGGTGCTCGCTGGCCGCCAGGGCCGGCGCCTGCAGGGCCGCCAGCAGCAGGCTGGCGGCGAGGGCTTGCTTGAAATGGGTCATGGTCATTGAATAGTCGAGTCCAGTTGTGTGATGCGCGTGACGGTTTGCGTGGTCACGGCGCCATTCGCTTCGGTATTGCGGATCTGTACCGGATACCAGCCCAGCGTGGGCGCCAGCCAGATGTCCAGCCGCGCCGAGTAACTGCCCGGCTTGGGCGGCCGCGTCAGGCGCCAGGCCTGCAGCTTGCCGATGGCCGTGTCCAGCTCTTCTTCACCGGCCAGCTGAAAACGGTAAACGCTGGCGCCCCGGTCTTCGCCGACAAGAATATCGATGTCGCCGTCGAACTGCTTGACGTCGGCGCGGCCGATGGCGGCCAGCTGGAAAGGCACGCTGGCTTTGTCTTGCGCGCCGGCCAGCAGCGGCACTTTCGCTTCGCTGGCCGAGAAGCTGATCTGGCGCTGCTCGCGGTTGAAATGGGTCGCCGTCTGCGAGCGGCCGCGCCGTTTCTCGCGCATGGTTTGCGGCGCGATGCCGGCGTCGTCGATGCTGCCTTCGCTGTCGAGCGCGAGCAGGTTGACGCGCGCGATCAGCACGGTGATGCCCACTTCCAGCCCCACCTTGTAGCGGCTGCCGTCGCTTTGCCAGCGCATGGCGGCCGAGCCGTTCCATTTGGTGCCGTTGGGGTCGACCCGCTTCACGTCCAGCTCAAAACCGGCCGACGGCGGCAGATCGACCTTGTAGCGCCGTCCACCCTGGGGCGGCGGCGCGGCATCGGCTGCCGGCGATTGTACGTCGGTTGCGGCGGGGATGGCGCCCGGCTGGACGGCCGGCGCGGCGGCGGCAAGCGCGCCAGCGGCCATGGCGCCCTCGGCATCGGCCGTGACCGGCGCGGCCACATCGAGGCCGGCTTCGAGCACGGCCGGCGGGACCGGCGGCGCCGGCTGCAAGTCCGGCGCGGGCGGCGGCAGGATGGGCTGGCGCGGACGCGGCGGCGGCGGCCGTTCGCGCGGCGGCGCTTCGGGCTTGGGCACGCGCGCGGCCAGCGCGGGCAGCAGTTCGATTTCGACCATGCGCGGCAGCGGGCTGCGCGCGGGGCTTTCGCCCATATGGCCGGTCAGCCAGGCTATGACGGCGTAGTGCAGTGCGACGATCAGCGCCAGCAGAATCAGCGGCCGGCTACGGCTGGAGTAGTAAGAAACGCTCGTCATGGCCGCTAGTGTACCGTGTCCGCCGGGGCCAGGCTGAAGGCCAGCTGAAGTGAGAAAATTGGCAAGATTTTTTTCGCCGTATCTGCTACGCTGATCTTCCTTACGCAAGCCTGCTTCAGACAAACGGAGAATGCCCATGACCTCGCCGCAAATGTCCAATATCCCCGGCGCCGCAGTAATGACCGACACCCTCGATTTCGTGAAAAACCTGTGGGGCAGCATGGGCGTGCCCGGCATCGGTCTGCCCGGCATCGCCACGCCGACCCTCTCGGTCGATGAGTTGGAAAAGAAGATCAACGATTTGCGGGCCGTCGAGGCCTGGCTGAACCTGAACGCCACCATGGTCCGCAGCAGCATCCAGGCGCTGGAAGTCCAGCGCGGCACCATCAACGCGCTGAAATCCATGGGCAAGACCCTGGCCGCCGCCATGCAGCAGCCGTCCAGCGGCGAGCATTCGCTATTCGACACCATGCCGTATGCGGCTTTCTTCCAGCCGCCCGGCGCGAAAACGGAGACGGCCGGCAAAAGCGGCACGGCCGCCAGCGGCGGCGCCGCTCCCGCCAAGGATGAGGCCAAGTCCGAAAACAAGGACGCCGCCAGCCCCAAGCCCAGCATGGCCGATGCTGCCAGCGCCGCAGCCGCGCAGATGGCCAATCCGGCCATCTGGTGGAATCTGCTGCAGGAGCAGTTTAAACAAGCCGTCAGCTCGACCATGGCGGCCGATCTGGGCGCAGCCGCAGCCAAGCCGGCCGCGCAAGGCGCCGCCAACGACAAGGCCGGCGCCGCGCAGAACAGCGCGCCCGAGGACAGGGATGCGGCGGCCGGCCATAGCGCGCCCGCCGCCAAGGCCGACAGCGGCAATGCCGGCGCCCACGCCGGCGCGGCCAAAGATGCCCAAGCCGCCAAACCGGCCGGCAAGGGCGGCTCGTCCAAGGCGGCCGTAAACGGCGCCGCCAAGGCCGATACGGCCAGCAGCAAGGCGCCCGCGCGCAAGCCGGCCGCCAAGCGCAGCGCGCCGCAGCCTAAGTAAGCACAGCGCCGGCGCCTTGGCCTAGGCCAGGCGCTGGATGCGGATTTCCTGTATCTGCCCGTCGTCCTGGCGCAGCACCTTGACGATGCGGATCAAGCCCTCTTCTTCCATGCCCAGCGCACTGGCGTGCGCGGCCTGGAAGGATTCCAGCGTGTCGCCCTTGGCGCTGACGGGACGTATCCACGCCGCCGCGCCAACCTTCATTTTTTCGTATACCTCTTTCGCGATATCGCGCATCCTCGTCTCCTTCGGTTGGGAGTTGGTTTAGTTTTCTTGAGCCGGTGCAGGCGCGGGTGCTGCGGCGTCGGGGCCGGCCTGCTCTTCCTCGACGCTGGTGGGTGGCGGGGCCGGCGCCAACAGCGCCAGCTGTTCGATCATTTGGGCAAAGCGCTGCTGGCCCGGGGCGATGCGGTCCACATACATGAGCACATCGCTGGCCTCGGCCATCAAGGCGTCGTCGTAACCATGTTCCTGCAGGTGCGAGATCAGGATCTGCGCCGAGTTGAACAGGATGCGCAGATTGTTGGGCAGGGCGCGGCGCGCTTCGCGCATCCAGGCCACCGCTTCGCCCAGCTTGCCGGTCTTCCACAGCAGCACACCCTTGTTCATCATATCGGCCGCCTCCTTGCGCGCGGCCGTGATCAGCAGCATGCCCTCTTCGCCCATGCGCGCCTTGTCGAAGATTTTCTGCACCTCGTCGAGCAGCACCTGGTTGTCGTGGTTGTTGCGCGTGACGTAGCACAGCAGATCAACCGGCGCATCCTTGACGCCGACGGCAAACAGCAGGGTCGCCATTTCCATGCAGGTCGGGATGTCCGGACGCACCGGGTCGGCCGCCAGCATGACTTCCAGCTCGTCGCCCGCCTTGCGCGCGCGGCGGTAGTCGCCGCTCTCGTGGTAGACCAGACCTTCGGTGATCTTGGCGCGCAGTTGCAAGGTCTCGCCGGTGAAGTCGCGCTGGGCGACGGCCAGCAATTGCAGCGCCTCTTTCGAGTCGTTTTTCTGGCCGCAGACGCGCGCCAGGCCGAAGTAGGCGTCGGCCGTTTTCATGATCGAGTATTCGCCGATGGCGATGCACTTGCGGAAGGCTTTCTCGGCCAGCGGTATATTGCCGACCTTGAGCGCGGCCTGGCCCAGATTGCGCTGGCGCGGCACCGAGTTGGGCGAGAGCTTGGCCGCCTTCTCCAGCACGTCGCAGGCTTCCTGGCTCTTGCCCATCAACTCCAGCGACTTGGCCAACTGGTCGTAGGCGTCGATGAAGTAGCGGTTTTCCGCGATCACGCTGTGGAACATCTGGCGCGCCGCCTCATGCTCGCCATTCGCCATGCGGATCTTGCCCAGTCCCGTGCGCGCCCAATTGTAGTCGCGCTGCTCGAGCACCTGCTCGAACACCACGCGCGCCTTTTCCGGCTCGCCCGCCTTCAGCAGCAGATTGGCCTTCATGCGCAGCAGGTCGACCTCGTGCACCTTATTGTCGCTGGCCTGCTCGTCGCACAGACGGGCGGCGCGCAGATAATCCTTGTCGATATAGGCTTCGTCGATCTGGCGGAAGATCTGCTTTTTCAGCCAGACGCGGTTCAGGCGCGTGAGCAGCACGCCTTCGGTGATCGGCTTGATCAGATAGGCTTCGGGCTGGTGCTCAGCCGCGCCCATCACCGATTCCACGCTCTTCTCGGCCGATACCGTGAGCCAGACGCTGCTCGGCGTCATCAGGTTGCGGATGCGCGCCTCTTCCAGCACCTGCTGGCCATTCTTGCCCTCGCCCAGATTGAAGTCGCACAGCACCACGTCGTAATGGGTGCGCGACAGCAGGGTCATGGCTTCGCCGCCGCTGGCCGCCTGGTCGATATGCTTGGCGCCCAGATTGCGCAGGGCTTCGCGCAGCAATTGGCGGATGCCGACGAAATCGTCGACGATCAGATAACGCTTCTCGGCCCAGTCGATGCCGGGCGTGGGGTCATTGGCGTTGTGAACCTGGTCCATGGCGCTCAGGGCAGACGCAGAATGAAGACGCCGCCGCCCAGACGTCCGCCGTTTTCGAGGTGGACGCTGCCGGCGCGGCCGCGATGGCGGTGCATCTTCGCCACTTCGCTGGAGAAGTACAGACCCAGGCCCGTGCTGTTGCTGGCGAAATCGACCGGCCCGCCGCCGTTCAGCGCGGCGCCGGCCTGCAGCATGGCAGGCGGGAAGCCGATGCCGTTGTCCTCGACGCGCAGCTCCAGCCAGCCATCCCGCTCGGCGATGCTGAGGCGGATGCGGTCGGTGGTGTAGCGGATGGCGTTATTGATCGCGTGCAGCAGCACGCCGATGATCAAGTCTTCGTCGAAGGTCCAGATCAGGTCGGGCGTATAGTCGGCGTCGAGGCGGATGCCCTTGGAGTTGAGCAGGATGCGCTGCTGCCCCGCCAACTGCTGCACCAGTTCCTCGATGCGCACGGCGTTCGGGTCGTAGGGATAACTGGGCTTGCCCACTTCCTTGTACAGGGCCAGCAGCTGGATCAGCTTATCGTTCAGGCGGCGCGTCTGGTACAGCATATGCGCCATTTGCGGATAGGAGGTGTCGGCGACTGCGGGCGCGCCGGGGGCGTTTGCCAGCAGATTCTCCAGCGTGCCGCTGAGCACACTGATCGAATTCTTCATGTCATGCACCGTCGATGCCAGGAACAGGAATAGCTCAGGCGATCCGCCGTGGTCTTCCATCCGTGCCGCCTCCTCATTGTTTCCAGAAGCGAATTATAGCTCGCCGGGCGGCGGCCCCCCCGGCGGCTATGGCGCGCCCGCCACAGTCGGACGGCGGCTTACTCCTTGCGTCTGGCTTTCAGGAAGAAACGCGCGGGGTCGAGCGCCTCGACCAAGGGCGCTTCCAGCGGCGGCGGCTCGTCTTCGAGTTGACAGGCCAATAACTCGGCGGCCAGCGGCGCCCAGATCAGGCCGCGCGAGGCGTAACCCAGGAGGCTATACAGGCCGGCATGGCGCGGCACGTCGCGCAGGCGCTCCATGCGGTACTCGGCGCCATAGTCGGGCAGCTGGCCGACCAGGGGCAGGCGGTCCGGCGCCATGCAGCGGAAACCGACGCGGCCCTGCAGCGGCGCCTGCTCCAGATGGTAGGGCGCCAGCCGCTCCGCGCCGAGGATCTGTTCGGCGCGCTGCAGGTTCTCGCGCTGGCTAGTGTCGCGCAAGGCTCGGTCCTCGTCGCCGTCATAGGTGGCGCCGACGCAGACGATGCCATCCACCGCCGGCGTCATATACGCTTCGCGGCACACCACCAGCGGCAGCGGCGGGAAGGCATCGGCCGTCAGATGCGTGACCTGGCCGCGCATGGTGTACAGCGGCAGCGGCGCGCTCTGGGCCAGATGGCGCGCCCCGCCGCCATTGGCCAGGATCACGTTCGGCGCTTCGGCCAGCAGCTCGCCGCTGACGCCGCGCACCTGCCACAGGTCCGCCACGCGGTGCAGCGTCAGCGCCTCGCTGTGGAACACGTGACGCAGGCGCTCGCCGCAGGCGGCCAACATGCTCTTGCAGGCCGAGGTCGGATAGGCCCAGCCGCTTTGTTCGAACAGCCAGGCGCCATGCGGCGTGGCCGAACCAAGCAGGCTGCCGGCGGCGTCGGCATCGAGCCAGCGCACGAATTCCGGCGGATAGTTCCAGTGTTCGACCACCTCGCGTTGCAGGGCCGCGTGTTCGGCGTCGCGCGCCAGTTGCAGCACGCCGCATTGCGCGCCCTTCACGGCGCGCTGGCCGCCGGCGCTGACGCCGCCCAGGCGCTGCCAGTGGCGCAGCGCGTACAGATAGGCGGCGCGCGTCAGGCGCGTCGGGATATTGTCGTCCTTCGACAGCAGCGGCATGAAGATGCCGGCGTGGTTGCCCGACGCTTCCTGCGCCGGGCCGCCATGGCGCTCGACCAGCGTCACCTGCCAGCCGCGCGCGGCCAGGCGTTCGCAAGCGGCGGCACCGGCCACGCCCGCACCGATGACGATGGCTTCGCGCCGCGGCCGCGCCGGACGCGGCGCCTGCGGCTTGCGGCTCGCGTACAGCGCCTGCAGCCAGCCGTCCGCCGCGGCCCCGCCCTGCCACACAAAGCCGGCCGAGCGCAGCGCTTTCAAATCGGTCTCCTGCGGCGCGCGCACGCGCAAGGTGGCGCCGGGCGCGGCCAGGCGCGCCAGATTGCGCATGGCGGCAATCGGCTGCGGCAGCACGAAGGCGTTGACCCGCGCCGCGATCTGCGGCAGCCACTCATCCAGCTCGCCCACCAGCAGGTCCAGCGTGACGCGTTCGCCGTCAAGGGCCAGGCGGTGCATGCCTGGCAAGGCCAGCGGCCAGGTGGCGCGCAGGATCGCGCCGTGGCGGCCATCCAGCGCCAGCGCGGCGGCCGGCGGCAGCGTGGTCGCGACGGCGATATAGTGCAGCGGCGCGCCGTCGGCGGGCCAGTCGCGCCAGATGGCGCCGAACTGTTCGCCGTGGCCGAAGGCGCAGTCGAAGATCACATGGCGCAGGGCTTCCATGCTCACGCTCCCTTGCGGCAGAAGCAGGCCGGGTCGTGGTCGTCGACCATGCCGATGGCCTGCATATAGGCGTAGATAATGGTGGAGCCGACGAATTTGAAGCCGCGCTTGGACAGGTCTTTCGAAATGCGGTCGGACAGCGCGGTCTTGATGATGCGCTCCGGCCCCGGATTGACGATGGGCTGGCCGTCCACATAGGCCCACAGGAATTGATCCAGGCTGCTGCCTTCGGCGCGCAGGCGCAGATAGGCTTGCGCGTTGCCGATGGCGGCCGCCACCTTCAGCCGGTTGCGCACGATGCCGGGATCGGCCAACAGCGCGGCCACCTTGTCCGGGCCGTAGGCGGCGATTTTTTGCGCATCCCAGCCATCGAAAGCGACGCGGTAAGTCTCGCGTTTCTTGAGGATGGTTTCCCAGCTCAAGCCCGCCTGCGCGCCTTCCAGATTCAGCATCTCGAACAGGCGCAGCTCGTCGTGGCAGGGCACGCCCCACTCCTCGTCGTGGTAAGCCAGGTAGAGCGGATTGGCCGGGTTGGCCCAGGAGCAGCGGGTTTTCGTCATGAAAGCAGGATGGGACAAGCGCGGCCTGCCCGATTCAATTAGGATAACGCTCCGGATTATCCAATATTCGCCACACTCGCAATAGGGGGAAATATCATGCAATTCGAAGCCCGTCTGGAATGGCAGCGCCAAGGCCAGGCTTTTCTCGACCAAAAGTATAGCCGCGCCCACGACTGGATCTTCGACGGCGGCCTGCGCGTGCCCGCCTCGTCCTCCCCGCTGTCGGTGCCGCTGCCGATGTCGAAAGTCGAAAATGTCGACCCCGAAGAAGCGCTGGTGGCCGCCGCCTCCAGCTGCCATATGCTGTTCTTCCTGTCGATCGCGGCGCGGCGCGGCCACACGGTGGAAAGCTATAGCGACCACGCCATCGGCCTGCTCGGCAAGAACGCCGACGGCAAGCTGGCCATGACCAGCATCACGCTGCGCCCGCGCATCGTCTTCAGCGGCACCGCCTGGCCCAGCGAAGACGAACTCGCGGCCATCCACCACGAAGCCCACGACAAGTGCTACATCGCCAATTCGCTCAAGGCCGAGGTGGTAGTCGAAACGCCGGTCGACGCCGGCTGACGCCCGGCCCCGCCTTTGCGCTAAATCAAACCATGTCCCACCCTGGTGTCAGGCACCAGAAGCGGACATTCCTTGATCCTGCGCAAACAATGTCCCACCCTGGTGCCTGACACCAGGGTGGGACATTTGTTGAGGGAGATCAAAGCGGGGGCTTAGTTGCGGGGGCCGCGCAGCAAGCGGACCTGGTCTTCGTCGAGCGCGCGGTCGAGGCGGTGCACCAGGCGCGAAAACAATTGCTCGGGACGGGTGCTGGCGGTGCTGTATAGCGCGGCCCAGCCGTTGCGGCCGGAGTTCTTGGCGATGTAGAGGGCTTGATCGGCCAGCTCGACGACCTGCGACCAGTTGAGCAGGCGCGGTTGCGCGGGCAGGAAGGGGAAGCAGGCAAAGCCGATCGAGCAGGTTTTGTCGAGGCGGCTGCCGTCGGGCAGGGTGAAGGGTCGTCCGGCCACGGCTTGGCGGATGCGCTCGGCCACCTGCTTGCCTTCCTCGCGGTGGGTGGCGCGCGCCAGGACGAGGAATTCTTCGCCACCCCAGCGCACCAGGTAGTCGGATTCGCGGAACACTTCGCGCAAGCGTTCCTGCATCTGCACCAGCACGGCGTCGCCGGCGCCGTGGCCGTGGTTGTCGTTGACTTCCTTGAAGTGGTCGAGGTCGACCAGGAAGAACACCAGATCCTTGTCCGGCAGGATCTCGCCACGTTCGGCCTGCGGTGGCGCGGACGGCTCGTCGTAGCGGCGCAGGCTGAGCGCCACGTCGGCGTCCACATGCTGCAGGAAGAAGCGGCGGTTGCGCAGGCCCGTGAGCTGGTCGGTCAGGCTGACCTCTTCCAGCGCCTGGTAGGCGCGCTGCAGTTCCAGATTTTTGTCGAGCAGCTCGGCCTGGGTGGCGGCGTTGTCGAGCGCGATGGCGCCATAGGCGCACAGGGTGCCGAAGATCAGGCGTTCGCGCTCGCCATAGGCGCGTGCCTGCAGCGATTGCACCGTCATCACGCCCAGCACGCGCTCGCCCACGGTGAGCGGGGCGAACAGCAGGGTCAGCGTGGGCAGGGTGCCGGGGATCAGGTTCGGCGTCAGCGCGTCGGCTTCCAGCTCGACCAGGATTTCGCGCCGCTCGCGCAGGCTGCGCACGGAGTTGGCTTGCTGGTCGGCCAGCGCGTAGCGCGTGGCCGGCAGCGGCTGGCCCGCCTCCACTCCGAAGGCGCAGCGCAGGTGCAGGCCGTCGGCTTCCAGCAGGAAGACCGAGAAATGCGTGGCGTCGAGCAGGCCGTGCACATGGCGGTCGAGCGCGCGGAAGACGGCGTCGGCGTCCAGATGCGCGGTGATCTCCTGGCCGATGGCGCTCAAGTGGGCCAGCGTGGCATTGGTCTGCTGCAGCACTTCGGCGCGCTGGGCTTCGGCCGCCGCCAGTTGGCGGTGGTGTTCGCCCTCGGTCTGGGCGCGTTCGGTGCGGTACTGCACCTGCATGGCGATGGCGCGGTTGGTGGCGTCCTGGTTGTGGGTCTTGTCGCGCGCGGCGCTGGCCTGCAAGGCGATGCCGTAGGCGCGCTGGTAGTTGCCGATGGCGGCGTATTCGCGCGCCGCCGTGTCGAGCAGCAACCAGGGCACGGTATAGCCTTCGATGGCGGCGGCCAGCGCCAGCGCCTGTTCCAGGTAATGCAGCACGGCGTTGGGCGCCGACAGGCTTTCCGGCGCGGGCAGCGCATGCCGCTCGTGGATCTGCGCCAGCACGCGCAAGGCGGCGATCTGGTTGCAGACGTCGCCGCTGGCGCGCGCCAGCGACAGCGCCGAGCAAGCCACCTGCTGCGCTTCGCGCGGGCGGCCCTGCAGCGACAGCGCATGCGCCTTGCCGCGCCGCGCCGCGCTTTGGAAATCGGACTGGCCGAGGGCCGCGCCGCGCTCTTCGAGCTGGGCGAAGCTGGCCAGGGCGCCGTCATAGTCGTCCAGGTCGAGCGCCAGGTCGCCCTGGTATTCCAGCGCCACGGCATAGGCGCGCGAATCGGACAGCGGCAGCAGGGTTTGCAGCGCCTTGTGCAGCAGGGTTTGCGCCGCTTGGCGCTGGCCCAACTGGCGCAGGGTTTCCGCCGTCTGCATCTGGCACAGGCCGATGCTCAGGGGCCAGCCGGTGGGGCGCGCCAGGTCGAAGGCGCGCTGCAGCCATTCGAGCGCGGCGTCGTGCGCATTCAGGCTGGTAAAGCCGTTGCCGATATTGGTGGCGAGGATGATGGCGCGGCGCAGCTGGCCGCTGGCCAGGGCGGCGTCGAAGCCGGCCATCAGGTGGCTGATGCCGCGCCCGAATTCGGCGCACTGGAAGGCGCTGGTGCCGAGGAAGTCGCTGATCCAGCCGGCGACGGCGGGATGCGCGTCCGGCGTTTCGTCGCCGAAGCGCTGGCGCCAGCGCTCGGCCGTGCCTTGCGCGTCGCGGAACACCGAGAACAGGGCGGTGGCGGCATCGACCACGTCGGCGCGCATGGCGTCGCCGGCGGCGCGCGCATCGGCGCTGGCGATGGCCAGCTGGCGCTCGCATTGGGCGGCATCGCCGCAGTCGACGGCCACGCTGGCGAGCTGGCAGCGCGCATCGGCGCGGCCGAGGGCGTCGTCCAGCAACTCGTATTCGAGCAGGGCCGCTTCGGCCAGCGTCCGGGCCGCAGCCAGTTCGCCGTGCAGCCAGTGCCATTCGCTGTCGAGCAGTTGCAGGCGGGCCGCCAGCAGGCGACGTTCCAGCGCCTGCGCCATGGGCAGCAGCGCCGCCGCTTCGGCCGCCAAGACCTGCGCGCGCGCCAGATCGCGCTGGCGCAAATGCCAAGCCAGGTGCACCAGCTGACGCAGGCGCGCGACACCTTGCAAGACGGGCAAGTCCGCTTCACAGCGGGCCACATCCTCGTCGAGCACAAACAGTTCAAGCACTCTCATTCCTCAATAATTGCCGCAATACATCATCTGGCATTATTCCACAGTTCCGCCAAGCGCCCTGGCGCCGCGCCGAAATGTCAGGAATAGCAAGACGCGGCAGGACAAACCAGCCGCATGGTGGGTAAATAAATGTTGTCCAAATGCGACAGTAAGAGAGGAAACGCACCGCCAGCGGCCGCCGGGACGGCCGCCGCGTTGCGCAAGACCGATCTCAATAGCGTTCCGGCGGTGGTTTTGGCACCGGTTTGGCCGGAATATCGGGATTGGCGGGCTTGGTCGGCTGGGCCGGATTCAGCGGATTATCGGGATTGCCACTGCTGTCGCGCTCGCCTGGTGGCAGACGCAGGCCAGGCTCGCCGCTGCCGCTGCGGCCTTCGGTGCCGCTGCTGCCGGCCGAGGTGCCGCTTTTCAAGCTGGCGTTAAGCTGTTGCACCTGGCTCAGGTGCTGGTCCACGGTGGGCTGCAACTGGGCCGCCAGCGCTTTCACGTCGGCATCCTTGGCCTGCTTCTGCACCTTGCTGACCAGCGCATGGGCCTGGCGATGGCCTTGGACGCCTGCCTGTTCCAGGTATTGGCGGTCGAACTGCTCGCCGCTCAAGGCTTGCAGCTTTTGCGCCAGGGCTTTTTGCTTGCTGTCCGGTTCCGCAGCCAGGTTCACGCCCTTGTTCTGCGCCACTTGCTTGACCGCGTCCAGCCCTTTGCCGTGATCGTCGATCATCTGTTGGGCGAAGCTGCGCACTTGTTCATTCTGCGATTTTTGCAATGCGATCCGGGCCACTTCCACTTCGGCCATATTGGCCTGGGCCAGATCGTTCAGCAGGCGTTGGTCGCCCTTGTTCAGCGCCTGGGCCGACGCGCCGCCGGCTGCCAGAAGCGCCGCCAGCAGGCTGGCGCCGAGGCCGCGCTGCCACATCTTTGCCTTGTCCATATCCATTCCTTTCGAGTGTGAGTGAAAGGCCGCTTTCAGGACGGTGTATGTTTGGACTGGCTTTATTCTACGTGGGATCAATGGGATGGGACGCACACCACAGCCCCCAGCGGCTGTGGCGCCGTCCACCCTGCCGTCAGCTATGCGTTTGCGGCTGACGCTTGCTCACTTCATTCAGGCGCATGCGCATGATTTCATTGGCGGCCGGACCTGGCGCGAACATATAGTCCTCGTCATTGATGGCCAGGCCGCTGTTGGCGTCGACCAGCACCTGGTCGGCCGGCTTGCCGGTTTCGCGGCTGACCACCAGCAGGCTGGCCCCTTCCGGCGCCAGGTGCTCATTGCCCCAGGCGACGAAAGCCAGCAGCACCGGCTTGAAATCGCGGCCCGCCTTGGTCAGGATGTACTCGTAACGCGGCGGCCGGTTGCTGTACAGGCGCTTTTCCATCAAGCCGCCTTCCACCAGGCCCGCCAGACGGCGCGTCAGCATATTCGGCGCAATCTTCAGGCTCTTCTCGAACTCATCGAAACGCGTCAAGCCATAGAAGGCGTCACGCAGAATCAGGATGCTCCACCACTCCCCCACTTTACCCAGGCTACGGGCGATGGGGCACGGCATCTGGCCAAAATCAGTATGTTTCATTACAACCTCCCTGTCGGTCTGTTAGCAAAGTCCCCCCACGCCATCGCGCTACGCGGGGACACAATTCGGGCATTCACTTGCAAAATGAATGTCACTGCAGTAGCCTGTGAGGGCCAGCAAAACAATTGGTGACAATGTGTGATTTTTATCCCTGCCCATCTACGTGAATATCCTCATGCGATGAGCCCGGTTTACACTATGAAAACCCACCTACTTTGTACATCCAAAAAGGGGCTTAGAAACTCTCGAATAGTCACCCACTAAATCTCTCCAAAACTCACCTCACGCGCGCAAGCCGCATGAAACTTGATTTGTGACATTTCGCGTAAATTCCTTTGGGATACAATTTTTCCTGTAGAGATAGGTCGCGGCAGCTGGCGGCATATCGCTCCGGCCCCCTCCACCCGTGGCCGGCTGCCCGGCTCCGTAGCGGCCGCAAGTACGCTACACACCCCGACCATGTGTGCTTGAATGAAAATCTTGTCTCTCAGTGCAATTCTGTGCAGCCTTCTGCTGAGCGCGCCGCTCGCGGCCCACGCCGCCGGCAAGCGCAGCGCCACCATGCAAGTCTCGTTTACCATCGTCGCCGCCTGCGACATCAGCCGCAGCGCCGCAACGAGCACCGGCCCCGTGGTCGATTGCCCCGCCGCCACCCCATACCAAGTGCAGCGCGCCAGCAACAGCGCGCGGCCGGCGGACCCCGCCGGCAACAGCAGCAGCCCGGCCGCCACGGCCGCCGACACCGGCGCCGGCCGCCTGCCAGCGCCTGCCGCCGACAGCGCCGCGCCGCTGTGGACGGTCTACTTCTAAACCTCAGAACACAATCGTCGCCGTCACCGTATCGCTGTAATCGCCGGGCGAGGGCGTGGTCTGCGCCGGCACCCGGCCATACACGGTGATCGGCTGGGCCGATCCCGTGCCGGTGCCGCTCACCATGCTGGTGCCGCTCAAGCCGTCGCCCCAGATGGCGCCGTCGAGCACGGCGGAAATCTCATAGGCTATGGTTTCGCCCGTCGCTGTCTTGCGCATGCGGCGCGCCGCCACATTGCCGCTGACCGTGCCGCCGTTCAGGGCGATGCGGTAAGCGTTGTTGTTGGTGCACTGCACCGACAAGGAAGCCGTGGTGCGGATGGCGCTGCTGAGCAGGCTGCGGTTGCCGAACGCCAGGTTGCCGGTCGAAATCAGGCAGTTGTTGACCACCGTGGCCTGGAGCTGGAAGGTGTAGGTGGCGCTGCTGCCCGTGGTGCAGGCCGGCTGCACCAGGTTGTAGAAGGCATAGCTGATGCTGGCCGCGCCGGTGAAGCTGGAACTGTAGACGGTATTGGAATCGCTGACGGTGGCCACGCCCGTCAGCGCGGCCGCGGCGATCTTGCCGTACACCGTGAAATTGCGCATGATCGTACCGCCGGTCAGCAGCGGCGCCGAGCCGGTGACGGTGATCGGCGTCGGCGTGCCCGCCAGCGCGGGCGAGCCCCAGATCGAGGCAGCGGCATAGCTGTTGTCGCGGTAGAGGTTGTAGTTCAGGCGCAGCGCGCCATTGCCCAGCGCGCGCGGATTGCTGCCGGTGGAATTCGCGCCCAGGCCGGCATTGACGCACACCACCACGTTCGGAAACAGCAGCAGGAAAGGCGGTGTCGGCGACAGCAGGCTCCAGGTGCACGTCACCACGCCGCTGCCGTTGGCGAAATAGTCGGAACCCGGCACCGGGCTGACCGAGGTGAAGCTGATATCGCTCAGCGTGGCGCTGCAGCTGTCGGCCCGCGCGCCGCCGGCCAGCCCGAGCCAGCCGAACAGCAAGAGCGCCAGGCCCTGGCCGCGCCGCATCAGCGTCCTCCCGCTGCAGGCAGGCAGGGGAAAGGCCCCAGCACCGGCAAGGCGCTGCCGGCCGGCGGCCGGTAGCGGAAACGCAGGCGGCACTGCGCGCCTGGCTTGCCCACCACCAGCTCGTTCTCCTCGCCCAGCTCGTCGACGAACGTCATGCCGTCGTAACCGATCACGGTCTCCGCCCCGCTCTGCACATGGCGCACCGGCGTGCCGACCGCCATCGGCGTGCCGTCGGCCTGCTGCACGACAACGGTGGCGGCGCGGTAGCGCTCGACCGGGAAAGCGGCCAGCACGCCCGCCAGCCGGCGCGGCGCCACCTCGGCGCGCGTGCTGCGCACGCGCACGTCGGCGGCCAGGCCGCCGGTATCGATGGCCAGCCGGTTCAGCGCATAGGGCAGCAGATTCGGCACCAGCAGATAGCCGCCGCGGCCGGTGTGGCCGATCTCGCGGTTCTCGTGCACCACCGGCACGCCGGCCACGCCGGTCGAGACCAGCGCGAAGCCGCTGCCCACCTGGCGCGCGGCCAGCACGGCGCCGTCCATGGCCACCAGGGCGCCACTGGCGCTGAGCGACGTGCCGCGCTGCCCGGCGCGGCCCTGGGTCAGCAGGCTGACCTGGCCGGCGTCGCCCAGATACTGGACCTGGGCCTGGTCCACCGCCGTCTGGTCGATGCTGCCTTTCTGCAGCGCCCAGCCGAAGCCGCCGCCAAAATCCGGCGCGCGCGTCAGGCTGAACAGCTTGCTGCGCACGCCGTTCTGGCGGCCACTGCTGGCCGCCGCGTTGACGCGGTTGTCGAAGGAATAGCTCAGATTGAAGAACAGGCCGCGCACGGCGCGGTCCTTGAGGTCGCGGAAGGCGCTCACGCCCAGATAGAGGCCATTGCCCATGCTGAGGGAATACGAGAGCGCGGCAATGCGCGCCGCCGGCTGCGCGGACGGACGCGCGCCCGTATACGCCAGGCTCAGGCTCTGGCTCGACGACAGCGCCAGGTTCAGCGCCATGCGGTCGCTGCCGCGCAGCACCGGCGTGCCTTGCGCGCTGCCCAGATCGGCATAGCCGCCGCTGGCGCGCACGCTGAGCAAATCGACGCTGAAACGCCGGCCCAGATACTGATAACCGAGCGCCAATTGGCCGCCGCCGCGCCGCGCCGCGCCAGACGCGCCGGCCCCGTCCTGCGCCGCGCCATTGTCCGTGCCGCTCCCGTCCTGCACGCCGCCGAGGCCGCCCGCCACCGTCGGCGGCAAAGCCCGGCTGTGATAGCTGCCGGCCAGCGCCGCGCTCAGCACGCCGGCCTGGCCCAGGCGCCACAGCAGGCCGCCGCCGCCGTTGACGAGATGACCGCCCGCCTCGCCATGCGCTTCCAGCGTCAGGCGCGGCGACCAGCCGTGACGCCAGGAAGCGCTGACGGCCGGCAGCGCATAGCCGAAGGAACGGCTGCCATAACCGCGCCGCAGCGCGCCCAGTTCCAGCGCATAATCGCTCAAGCCTTCGCTCAGCATGCGCGTATCGACGTAGAGCGGCAGCGTGGCGCTGACGGCGCGGCCGGCCGCGTCGCGCGTGACGACGGTGGCCTGGCCCGCGCCGTTCAAGCCGGCGATCTGGCGCACCACGAAGGGGCCGCTCGGCACCTCGGCGCTGTACTGCTGCACGCCGTTGACATACAGCTGCAGCACGCCCGGCACCACGGCCGAACCGCCGAGCGCGGCCACCGGATAGGTCAGCAGGTCAGGCCGCAAGTCGAAGTTGCGGCGCCACTGCACGCCGCCCATGCGCAGCGCGCGCGACCAGCTCAGCGAACCGCTGACGAAGTCGCCGACCTGCAGGCTGCGCATGCTGGTCTCGTCCTCGCGCAGCCAGTAGCTGTCGAGGCGGATGTAATTGCGCTCGGCCCCGCTGGCATTCCACAAGCCGCTGCTGCTGAACGCGCCCGCGCCGGAAAAATAGCGCCACTCGTTGAAGATGGCCAGGCGGCGCTCGCGTCCCAGCTGGGCATAGGCGTCGCAATTCAGCAGCAGGCCGGGCGTGACGCTGGCCGGCGCGCTGGGGCGGCCGCCACGCGCGTCGAGCGCAAACGGCGGGCGCAGCGCGTCGGCCAGCTGCAGGTGGAGGCGCTGGCGCACCGTATCGTAGTCATAGCGCAGGCCGGGGATGCGCTCGAGGTCGAACTCGTCCTGGCCGGCCACGCCGAACAGGGCCGGGTCCAGCCCCAGCTCGCGCAGATTCTGCACGCTGCTGCGCAGGCCGGACGGTCCTTGGCGGAAACGCAGGATCATGCCGCTATCCTCACCGTTCACGCTGACCTCCAGGTACAGCTCGTCCGGCGCGGACGGCGGCGGCGGCGCCTGGGCGCGCGCGGGAATGGGAGCGAGAACGGGAACGCAGCAGCACAGCCCGAAGCTGTGCGCCAGCAGCAGCCGGTAGGCCCAGTGCTCCGCCCTCATGAATACGCATCGCTCCTTGTCCCCGTGCCGCGTGGTTAAGTGTCCAGGATAAACGTCTTGCTGCTTACGGCGCCGCCGCCGTGCTGGCGGCCGTCTGCGGCCGCGCATTGATGCTGGTGCGGATGGTCAGCGGCCCCTCCAGTTGCGCCGCCGTGTCCAGCGGCAAACGCCATTCGCGCGTGCGGCCCGCCAGCGCATAGCCCAGCAAGCCCTTGCTCACTTCATATTCCTTGCCGGCCGCATTGGCGACCACGGTGGCGCCGATCTGGGCATGCAAGCCGCCGCTATTGCGCAGCCGCAGATGCCAGGCGCCGTCCTTACGGTAAAACATCCAGGCCAAGTCCGGCGCACCGTTGTCCTGGACCGACGCCATGAACACCGGCACCGAATAGCGCAGCCGGATCGCCACGCCGCCGCCAGCCTCGTCCTCGCCGGGAATCTCGTCGATCAGCAGGCGGAAGCTCTGCTCATTACCGGCCGCGGCGCCGCCGTCGCGCCGCACCAGGCGGATGGTCTGGCTGGTTTTGGGGGGAATCTGCAGCAGCGGCGGGCTGGCCAGCAGCAGCTCGGTCGGCTGCAGCACATCATCGCCGCCCTGCTGGTCCCAGGCATACACCCGCACCTGGCCGAATACCGGCGTCTCGCCATAATTCTGCAATTGCAGGCTGAGCGCCGTCTGGCCGGGACGGAAGGCCAGGTTCACCGGCGAGATCTGCAGATTGGCGGCCGCGGCCGCGCCGCCCAGCAAGAGCAGGACCGCGCCCAGGCGGCCAGCCGGACCGCAGGCCATGGCACGCATCTAGAAGTACACGGTGGCGGTGATGGTCGACTTATAGGTGTCCGGCGCGGGCGTGGCCTGCGCTGGCACCTCGCCATACACGGTGATCGCCTGCAAGGCGCCGGTGCCGGTGCCGCTGCGCGTATCCGTGCCCTGGGTATCGCCCCACAGCGTGGCGCCCGCCGTCTGGTACAGATTGAAGCGCACCGTGCCGGTGTTGCCGCCGGTGCCGCTCATATAGCGCGTGGTGCCGGTCGAGCCGGTGCCCGTGCCGGCGCTCAGGCCCAGGTTGTACGGCGTGGTGTTGGTGCAGGTGACATTGATCGTGGTGTTCACCGCCACCGTCGCGTTCAGCACGCCCTGCGACTGGCCGAAGTCCAGGTTGGAGGCCGCAATGGTGCAATCGGCGATGATCTTCATCGTCACATCGAACGTCGCCGTCTTGCTGCCATTGGTATACACGGCGGCCGAGACCAGCAGCGGCATGCCGGCCGCAAGCAGAATGGCGGGATGAAAGCGCCTGGCGAGCTTCATGTGTCCTCCCGGGAAGAGCGCAACCGATACTGAAAAAATTTATTGCCCTAACTCAATCTTCGATCCCATTATCAGACACTTCCTACAGTGCGACTTTTGCTATCCGTGACAGCGCTTTTGCTGGAAGAGAAAGCCGGCCTTTTTTTTTGATTATGGGCATAATACGCAACAGACTCTGCAGCCGGCCCCGACCATGTACCTGACCAATGATGCCCGTGTGCACAGCATTCTGATCGTGGACGACTCCGCGTTCGAGCAACGCATGCTGGTCGATCTGCTGAGCGAACAGGCGTACCGCGTGGCGGTCGCCTTCAACGGCCTGCAGGGCTACCAATTGGCGCTGGCCGACCGGCCCGACCTGATCCTGCTCGACGTGCGCATGCCGAATATGGATGGCTACACCGCCTGCCGCCTGCTGAAGGCCAATCCGGTCACGCACGACATTCCCATCATTTTTCTGAGCGGCGCCGACGCGGTGGAAGACCGCATCATGGGCTTGTCGATCGGCGGCGTCGATTACGTCTCCAAGCCCTTCACGCCGGGCGAATTGGCAGCGCGCATCCACGTCCACCTGAACCTGATACGGCGCGCGCCGGAAGCGGCCCCGGCCAGCGTGGACGAAGCGGCCGCCAGCGATCCCGACGCCGTCACCGTCAGCGCCGCCAAGCGCCTGATCTCGGACAACCTGGCCGCCCTGCCCAGTCTGGCCGAAATCGCGCGCAGCGTCGGCACCTACCGCGAAAAACTCTCGCTGCTGTTTCGCGAACACACCGGCATGACCGTGTTCGCCTTCATCCGCGAAGAACGCATCGCGCGCAGTCTCGAACTGCTGCGCGACACCGATATCGACGTGCAGGATATCGCCCTGCTGGTCGGCTTCAACAACGCCGGCAACTTCGCCACCGCTTTCCGCGAAAAAACCGGCCAAACCCCCAGCGCCTACCGCCACAGCGCCCAAACGCAAGCCAAAGACAGCTAAACTTTGATCCCCTCAACAAATGTCCCACCCTGGTGTCAGGCACTAGGGTGGGACATTCTTTGATTTTGCACAGACAATGTCCGACCTTGGTGCCTGACACCAGGGTCGGACATTGTTTGATGTGGCGCAAACGCGGTTAGAACTTGTAGTTGAGCTTGACGGCGGCGAAGCGGCCGCGCGGGTCGGACTGGGTGTAGTCGAAGAAGCTGGTCGACGAGTCCCACGAGGGGCGCTTGTCCGTCAGGTTCTGTACGATCAGGCTCAGCGTCGTGGCGGGGTTGAGTTTCCACGCCACCGTCAGGTCCACGGTGCCGACCGGCTTGACGCGCTCGCCTTCATTGCTGACTTGCTGGTAGCCGTCGACATAGTTCCAGTTCAGGGTGCTGGTGAAGGCGGCGTAGTCCCAGGTCAGGCCAGTGACGCCGCGCCATTTCGGAATCGAACCGAAGTGGTTGGTGCCGGCGCCGTTGGTGGCCGCTTCGCCCAGGGCCAGCGGCTGCTCAAACTTGAGCACGCGGCTGAGCTGGGCGTTCAGGCTGAGCTTGCCCCACGGCTGGGCGGCGAAGCTTTGGCGCAGGTCGATGTCAAAGCCGGACACCAGACGGTCGCCCTGGTTGGCGTACTGGCGGTACAGGGTCAGAATGCGGCCCTGCCCGTCGCGCACGATCTTGCCCGGGAACTGGGCTTCGGTGGCGATGATGTTTTCGGCCGTTTCGGTGTCGATCACGCCCTTGGTCTTGATGCGGTAGTAGTCGATGGCGACGCTGGTACTGCTGCTCGGCGCCAGCACGATGCCCAAGTTCAGATTGGTCGAGCGCTCGGGATTGAGCTTGGCGTTGGCGGCCGTGATATTGGTCACGCCGCGCGCCTGGTTCGGCGCCACCGGATCGCGCGGGTCAAGCACGCTGCCATAACTGACCGAGGTCGAATTGGTGATCTCCGGCAGCGATGGCGCGCGGAAACCACGCGACACGGTGCCGCGCAGCAGCAGCCATTGCGCGGCCTGGTAGCGCACGCTGCCCTTCGGCGAGAAGGCATTGCCGAAGTCGTTGTAATGGTCGGCGCGGGCGGCCAGGTTGACGTTCAAGTCCTTGACGACCGGCACGTTGAGTTCGGCGAACAGGGCGCTGACATCGCGCGTGCCCTTGATGATATTGATGGCGGGCCGCAGCTCGGTGCCCGACAGCACGGCGGTCGAGGTGTTCGAATCCATCTCTTCACGGCGCCACTGCGCGCCGAAGGCGAAGCCGAGCGGACCGGCCGGCAGGTCGGCCAGCTCTTTCGAGGCATTGAAGTCGACCACGCTCAATTTCGATTCGGCCGGACGCAGGGTGGACAGGCGCAGGCGGTTGCGCACGGCCTCGCTGTTTTTCGACTGGTCGGCGAAGTTGTAGCTGCCGTCGGCCAGCACTTTTTCGAATTCGTAGCGGTTGACGAAGTTCTGCACGGTTTCCTTGAGCTTGCTGCCGGAATGGGCCAGCGAAACATCGTAGTCCCAGCCCAGGTAGCTGCCCTTGACGCCGGCCAGGGCGCGGAAGAAGTCCACCTTGTCCTGCTTCATGCGCGGGCCGAGGTCGAATAGCGTGGCGGTAAAGGGCAGCGGCTTGGCGGTCGGGTTGTTGGGATGCCCCACCGGCAGCAGCACGGGGATGGTGTCGAGCGCCTGCTTGCCATTGTTCCAGGCGCGCAGGCCGCTGCTCACCGACAGCGGCGCGGCGAAGGTCTGGTCGGCCTGCGAGTAGCCGTACAGCAGGTCGGCATAGGCTTCGGTCTGCTCATTCAGACGCAAGGTGCCGCGCAGCGAGCTGTGCACGCGCTTGATGCCGGGGATCAGGGTCTTGTAGGGCGAGGGGTTGTAGGCCAGCACCTGGCCCGTCTTGCCGGGCGTGATGTCGCCGTAGGGCAGCAGTTCCAGCGGGCCTTGCCGGCCGCCCAGCAGCTGGGTCGCGTCGCCATTCACATAATTGGTCGGCACCCAGGTGCGGCTGCCGCCAGCCTGGTTGCGGAAATCGCTGCCTGCCAGCCAGTCGACATCGCTTTGCTGCAGCTTGTCGCGCTTCAGCGCGTCGAGCGAGAACACCACGCTCCAGCCTTTTTCATCGAGATTGCCGAAGCCGGTCTGCAGGCTGGCGCTCTTCTCGGTCTGGCCCGTGCCCTGGGTCGAGCTGCCCACCTGCACGCTGGTTTCCGTGCCTTTGAATTCCTTGTAGAGAATGATGTTGACCACGCCGGCCACGGCGTCCGAACCGTAGACCGAGGAAGCGCCGTCCTTGAGCACTTCGATGCGCTGCACGGCGGCCATCGGCAGGCTGTTCAGGTCGACGAAGGTTTCCTTCAAATCCTGGGCCGTGGCATAGCTGGCCACGCGCTTGCCGTTGACCAGGATCAGGGTGTTCTGCTGGCCCAGACCGCGCAGCGACAGGCCCGAGGTGCCGGCCGAGAAGCTGCCGGTGTACTGCTCGTTATAGCTGTTGCCGCTGTTGGCGGAAATGCTGCGCAGGATGTCGGCCACGCTGCTCTTGCCGGTGGCGGCCAGTTCCTTGGCCGTGATGACCTGGACGGCGCTGGCGCCCTCCTTCTGCGTGGTGCGGATATTCGAGCCCGTCACGATAACGCGTTCCACCTCTTGGGCGGCGGCGAAGTGCGGGAAGGCGGCGGCGATGGCCAGGGTGATGCTGAGCGGCTTGAACATTATTTCCTCTGATTGACAAAAAGCGGACGTGCAGAGTCCTGCCAGCCTTATGGGCCGGGATTGGGCTGCGCGGATAAAACGGGATGCGGTTTAGGACGGGGCGGGCGTCACATGCACTGCGCCATGCACTGCAGGTACAGGACGTGGCGGCGGGAGGCTGCGGTGATCAGGGTGGTACGGAACATGACGGACACCAAGGGGTGATGCTTTTCGGAGTTAGCACTATACCCAGGCTTTTTCATTACCAGAACGAATTAAATCTTCCTTACTTATGCAATCCGAATATAAAACTCTGTAGACAGCCTTGTATACTTAACACCACATGGAGCGGCAGATAAAAGTATACAGGTTTGTCTAGACAGACTATTCTAGAAAAAACTTAGCAAGGAAACCATGCCATGACCACACCGCCCCCCAAGCCGACGCCGGCCGAACTCGAATTGCTGCAGTACCTGTGGCCGCTCGGCAGCGCCACCGCCAAGCAAGTCCACGAAGCCATGCTGGCCGATAAGCCCGGGCTCGGTTATGGCGCCGTGCTGCGCCTGCTGCAGATCATGCACGGCAAGGGCTTGCTGATCCGCGACGCGAGCCAGCGCTCGCACGTGTACGCGCCGACCCAGGCCAAGGATGCGATGCAGGGCAATCTGCTGCAGGACTTGCTGCAGCGCGCCTTCTCCGGCTCGGCCAAGGCCCTGGTGCTGGCCGCGCTGCGCAGCGGCATCAGCAAGCAGGAGCGCGCCGAGATCGAAGCCCTGCTCAAAGAGGAGAAAAAATGAGCGGCCTGATCGAAGCGCTGGGCTGGACCCTGCTCGACTTTTTATGGCAAGGCGTGCTGCTCGGTGCGGCGGCCTGCCTGACCCTGGGTTTGCTGCGCCATGCGCGGCCCCAGCAGCGTTATGCGGCGGCCGGCCTGTTCCTGACGCTCTGCCTGCTGTGGCCGCTGCTCAGCCTGTATGGCCGCCTGCAAGGCATGGCCGCGGCCGGCAGCGCCAGCGGCGCGGCCAGCCTGTTCGCCGTCTATGCGCCGGCCGACCATTGGCAAGTGCTGGCGCAGCGCTATCTGCCGCTGCTGGTGGCGCTGTGGGCGCTGTGCATCGCGGCGCTCGGCCTGCGCAGCGGCCTCGGCCTGTGGTGGCTGAGCCGCACCATCCGCCGCGGCGGACGGCATCCCGTCTGGCAAGCGCGGCTGACGCAACTGGCCCAGGCTTGCGGCCTGCGCCGTCCGGTGCGTCTGCGCGTGGTGGATGGCCTGCCCAGTCCCGTCACGGCGGGCTGGTGGCGGCCGGTGGTGCTGCTGCCCGCATCCCTGCTGTCGGGCCTGCCGCCCGAACTGCTCGAAGCGCTGCTGGCGCACGAGCTGGCGCATATCCGGCGCCACGATTACCTGGTCAATCTCTTGCAGAACGCGGTCGAAACCCTGCTGTTCTACCACCCCGTGGTGTGGTGGTTGTCGCAGCGCATCCGCGCCGAACGCGAATTGATTGCCGATGATTTAGCAGCAAGCCAGCTGGGCGAACCGCGGCGTCTGGCCCTGGCCCTTTCCGAACTGGAAAAACTCCAGTTCTCCACTCAACGACTGGCTCTCGCAGCCAATGGAGGAGATTTAATGGCACGCATCAAACACCTAATCCAGCCCGAACCGCAGCGCGTCAACTGGAAAGCCGTCCTGCCGGCACTGGGCCTCGCGGCGGCCTGCCTGGGCGGCTTCGCCAACGCCACCACCGATCAGCTGGTCAGCAAGCCCGACACGGCGGCCGTGGTGGATTTCTCGAGCTGCAAAAAACCCGTCTGGCCGCAGGCCGCGCTGACCGAACAGCGCACCGGCACCGTGACGCTCGGCTTCGTGATCGGCGCGGACGGCAAGGTCAAGAGCAGCGAGGTACACCGGTCCAGCGGCCACGCCGATCTGGACGCGGCCGCGCGCGACGGCATTGCGCTGTGCTCGTTCAAGCCCGCCCAACACAAAGGCAAGGCCGTCGCCTCGCGCAAGCAGATTCAATACGTCTGGACGCTGGAGTAAGCCGATGCCGAAACGTGCGCGCTGCGCGCTGACGCTAATGGGACTGCTGGGCAGTCTGGCGGTGGACGCATCGCCGCTGCCCGCCCATCCCTTCGTCTCCACCGGCGGCAAGGCCCGGCAGTGGCTGGCGCCCGACCTCGCTGAAATGCAATTCGAGACCGGCGCCCAGCAAGGCGATTCGGCAACGGCCGCCGCCAGCAACTACACCATCCCCAGCGCCATCCCCTTCGCGCAAGCCGTCAACACCATCTTCCGCCTGCAATAATCCTTTGATCTACCGCAAACAATGTCTCACCCTGGTGTCAGGCACCAGGGTGAGACATTTCTTGATAAAGCTCAAAGAATGTCCGACCTTAGTGCCTGACACCAGGGTGGGACATTGTTTGATTTGGCGCAAACGATTTAGGTGGGAGCGCTGCGCTGGCGGCGCCAGTGGCGCCAGGAGATCAGGGCGTTGAGCCAGTAGGCGGCGTAGAGCAGGGCCGTCAAGTGCAGGCCTCGGCTCAGATAAAGTGGAACGGAGATGGTGTTGACCACAAGCCAGACCGGCCAGGTTTCGAGACGCCGCCCCATCAGCAGGAATTGGGCGATGATGGAAAACACCAGCACGGCGGAGTCGATGAAAGGGGCGTAGGCGTCGGTGTAGTGGTGCAGCATCAAGCCATACAGGCCGGTGGCGGCAATGCCGCTCAGGGCCATCCAGAGCAGACGCCGCGGTCGCACGGTGGTAATCGGCAACGCGCCGCCGTGATTGCCGCGCAGCCATTGCAGCCAGCCGATGGCGCAGGTGACGATGAAGAATAGTTGCAGGGCGACGTCGGCGTATAGCCGCACCTCGTAGAACAGCAGGGCGAACATGCCGCAGCCGACAATGCCGAGCCACCAGGAATGCACATTATTGCGTCCGGCCAGGACGATGGAGATTGCCATCACCGCATTGGCGGCGATTTCCAGATTTGAACTCAAGCGGCTTTCCGTTTCCGGCGGCGCCGCGCGGGCGCCGCTTAGTTATTTTCGCGGCCGCGGCAGTCGGCCGGCAGCAGTTTGGCGGGGATGCCGTCGCTGCCGCAACGCCACACCAGTTTCCTATTTTCATCGAGCGCGGGCATGAAGGCAATGGCCTTGCCGCGATAGCTGAAGTCGGCGGGGAAGACTTGCACGGTGCCGCTGGCGCCGTCGACCTTCACGTCCACCACGGCGTGGTTGGGGTCATCGAGCGCGTAACCGGCCTCGGCCAGGCTGTCGGGATTGCGGCCGTTGACGTAGAAATAGCGTTCGACGGCGGCGGTGGCGTCCTTGCCGACGTTGACGGCGTGCGCCATGCGCTGGCGGTCGCCGAAATCCTTGTAGACGGGAATACCGATGGCGCCGAACACGGCCACCACCGCCAGCACGGCCAGCACGCCGCTGGCGCCGCCGGCCAGCGCCAGACGCGGCAACAGCAGCGCGGGCAGATAGGCCAACGCATGGCGGCCCGGCAACTGGGCCGTGCCGTCGCCGGCCAGGGCGCGCATCACGGCCATGCGCTTGACCAGCCAGGGATGGTCGCTGATGAGTTCGTGGAAGGACATCCAGAAGCCGGCGCTTTGCTGGGCCTGGGCGCTATAGGTGCCGATACTCAGATTGCGCCAGCGGCGCGCGCCGGCCGCCAGCGCGGCCAGGCCGATCTGGGCGCTTTTCAAATCGTCGCAGGCGTGAAAACCATGGCGATCGCAGCTGTATTCGCGCGCGCGCGCATAGGCCGCGCCCAGCAGCGGCAATACCGAGGCCGGCAACAGCAAGGCGGCCCAGCGCATATGCTGGCGTTTTATATGGCCGATTTCGTGGCCGATATAAAAATTGATGGCATCCGGTTTATCTTCGAGCGCATCGACCACTTCCGAATACAGCACGATGATGTTATTGCCGAGAAAGCGGGTGGCAAAGCCGTTGAATATGCCGCCCATTTGCAGTAAATATGCTTCCGGTACTTGCTGCACCCCCAGCCGTTCGCAGCAGACGTCCACGCGCGCCTTGAGGTCGGGAAATTGGCTATAGCTGATGCGCACCGCCGTGCCTTTTAAATGCGACACCACGGCGGATTGCATAAAGCAATAAATAAGCAGAAAAACGATGAAATAGGCGAGGATGGCGGTTTTTAAAACGACGACCAGAATTGTCCAGAACAAAACCGAAATGCCCAGCATCAGGCGGAACAGCTTCTTTTCATTCCGATACACCAGCTCCATCCCACGCTCCGCCTTGATAATGTTGGCGTATTTTATGCGAGTTTATAAAAAAATAAAATAAAGCCTCTATTCGTATTTATACTTATTTCGGCCGATAGAGCTTGATTTATTAATCGTTTTATATTAAGCCGGGAATAGGACAAGCCAGCCAGCCACCGGCTGGCCCTGGTCCAGACGCAAGGTGGCGGCCTGCAGCCGCGGCGCGCGCCAGCCCTGCTCTGCGGCCAGACGGCGCAGATAGGCGGCCGAGTGGGCGTAGCGGCCGCTGGCGCGCAGCAGATGGTCGGCGCCCGCCTCCGCTTCGCTCTGCTCGACCGAGAAAGCCAGCCAGCCGCCCGGCCGCAGCGCCTGGCGCGCCGCCGCCAGCAACGCGTCCAACGCGCCGGCATACACAAAAACATCGGCCGCGACGATCAGGTCGAAGGCGGCATCTTGCTGGTCCAGCCAGACGCCCATATCGGCGCACACCAGCTCGTCATAGACGCGCAGGCTGGCAGCCCGCTCCAGCATCTGCGGCGACAGATCCAGCCCGGTCAACCGCCGCGCCCAGGGTTGCAGCAGCGGCGCGCACAGGCCGCTGCCGCAGCCCAGGTCCAAGACGTCCAGCGCGCCCGACGGCGCGGCCGGCAACTGTTCGCCCAGCAGCGCCGTCAGCAATTGCGGCGTGCGGTATTGCAGCGCGCCCACCAGGTGCTGCTCGAAGTCGGGCGCATACTGGTCGAACAGCGCGCGCACATAGGCCGGCGGCGAGGCGGACGGCGCCGGCTGCACGCCCAGCGCCGCCAGCAGGAAGGCCACCGTGTCGGCATCGGCGCCCAAGGCTTGGGCGGCGCGATAGGCGGCGACCGCCTCTTCGCGCCGGCCGAGGGCGCGCAAGGCATTGGCGCAACCGAGCTGGGCGCGCGCCGACGCGGGATCGAGTTCCAGGGCGCGCTGCTGGCTGTCGAGCGCCGCCGCGTGTTCATGCAGGCGCTGCAGCGCGCTGCCGCGGTTGCTCCAGGCTTCGGCCCAGGCGGGACGCTGGCGCAGCGCGCGTTCGTAGCCGTCCACAGCATCGGCATAGCGGCCCAGGGCGTGCAGCGAGACGGCGGCGCCGTGCAAGGCGTCAGCATCGCCGGCGCGACGGGCCAGCACGGCGCCGAAGCTGTCGAGCGCCTCGGCATGCCGCTCCTGCAACTGCAAGGCCAGTCCCTGGCCGCACAGCGCTTCCGGGTAGTCGGGCTGAATCGCCAGCGCGGCGCGATAACTGTCCAGGGCAGAATCGAGGCGTGCCAGGTGGCGCAGCGCATTGCCCCGGTTACACAAGGCCATCGCATAGTCCGGCCGCAGCACCAGCGCGCGTTCAAAGCTGGCCAGCGCCGCCTCGTGGCGGCGCAGGTCTTGCAAGGCCGCGCCGAGATTGCAGTGGGCGATGGCCTGCGCCGCATCCAGGGCCAGCGCCTGGCCGATCAGTTCGAGCGCGCGCTGCGGCGCGCCGCGCTGGCGTGCCAGCACCCCGCTCAGGTGCAGGGCGTCGAAGTTGTCGGGGGCTTGTTGCAGCACGGCCGCGTAGCCGGCTTCGGCTTGTTCCAGCGCGCCGCGCTGGTGCTGGGCCACGGCCGCTTGCAGCAGCGCGGCGATGGCGGAAGGGTCGGAATATTTCATGCGCGGTATTACATCACATTTGCAAGCGGACGGGACGTCAAACGCCTGTCATATTCCGGCGGCACAATATCGTCCATGCCCTGGAGGACAGGGGCAACCCAGGCAGCCCCCGCTGCCTCTACCGGCGCCGGCGGTCGGGAAATATACCGGCACCAGATTCTTCCTCCCTTTTCTGCTAGGACAGGCCGCAGATTCCGCGACATTTTAACTTGCCGCAAAGTACAATCGCGGTATGGGAGCACGTCATTTCTTCATCGCGATAGCCTGCTGGATCTGTACTGGTCCAGCCCTGGCGTGCAGCTTGAAAATGGCGCCCGAACAGTGGCCGCCCTATATCTACCGCGATGCGCGCGCCCGGCTCACCGGCCTCGACCTGGAATTGGTGACGGCCATCATGCACGAGGCCGGCTGCACCCTGCTGATCCAGCAAGAATTGCCCTCGGCGCGGCGGCAATTGATGTTCCAGAATGGCAATCTCGACCTGATGTTGGCGGCCAACAGCACGCCGGAACGGCGCGCCTATGCCCGCTTCAGCGTACCTTACCGCTATGAAATCGTGGGCCTGTTCACCACGCCTGGCAAGCTCAAGCAATACCAGCAGCTCGGCAGTTTCGAAGATGTGAGCGACCAGCAACTTACCCTGCTCGCGCCCAAGGTCGGCTGGTATGGGCCGGACTATGCGCGCTCCATGCACGGCATCGAAGCGGGCGGCCGGCTCTCCACCTTCAACAGCTTTCAGCAGGGCATACGCATGTTCGCGGCCGGCCGTGCCGAGTTGATCATGGGTGATGCCGCCGCCCTGCGCTACGAGGCGCGCCAGCAGGGCGTGCCGCTGACGTCCCTGCCCTATGTGCCGTTCAAGGCGCCGGTACATCTGATGCTGAACGCCGCCCGCACCACGCAGGCCGAACTGGACCAGATCAACGCCGCCATCGGCCGCCTGGAACAGCGCGGCGTGCTGGACGCCATTCGCACCCGCTATATTAGCCACTAAGCAGGCACGAATCGGCCACCGACGCGCCCCCGCGTGACAAAAGGTGGATTTTGCCATATGGTCAAAATGTTAAAGTGATGCCCGTTTGCGCCAAAGGCGCGCCTACACGGGTGAAAGCATGGGGAAGCAATACAGGAAATGGTGGTGGCGCAGCGTGCTCGGCATTGCACTGCTGGGTATCGGCGGCCTCGTTCTCAGCCTGTCGAACGCGCGCCTGCAACTGAGCCAGGAAGGTGTGCACGAAGCGCTCTACCTGCCGCTGGCGCCGGGCGCCTATGCCAAGGTGCATACCTACGCCGGCAGCGGCGACGCGCCCATCATGCCGGGCTATCTGGATGGGCCGGTGGTGCGGCGCACGGCGGGCGATCATTGGAGCGCCAGCTGGTTCTGCGAAAAGCGCGTCGAACACCGCGACGGCAGCGGCCAGCGCCTCGACATCGATTGCGGCGGCCAAAGCCGGCGCCATTTGCTGGGCCATATGCCCACGCCCAGCCACAACGTGGCCGCCATGCCGGAGCAGCTTGTTGTGCTGAGCGACATCGAAGGCAATCTGGGCTATCTGGAAGGGGCGTTGGCGCGTCTGCAGATCGTCGACGGCCAAGGCAACTGGGCCTATGGCCAAAATCATCTGGTGATTCTGGGCGACAGCGTGGACCGCGGCCGCGACGTCTCCGCCGTGCTGTGGCGCTTGTATGGCCTGACGCAGCAGGCCCACGCCGCCGGCGGCGCCGTGCATACCCTGCTCGGCAATCACGAACAATACCTGCTGCAAGGACGAATGAAATCGGTGCATCCGGCGCTGCGCTATTCGGCCCAGCAACTGGGCGGCTACCGCAGCGTATTCGCCGGCGACACCGTGCTGGGCGACTGGCTACGCAAGCTGCCGGTGGTGGTGCAAATCGGCCCCGTGCTGTTCGCCCACGGCGGCATCAGCGCCAGCGTGGCGCGCCAGGGCAAATCGGTGCAGGAATTGAATACCATCATGCGCGCTTACTGGCGTGGCGAAACAGCGCCGCGCGACGAGCTGGAGCTGGTACTGGGCCGCCAGGGACTGACCCAGTACCGCGGCTATCTGGAAGCGCTGACGCCCGATTACGGCCAGGCCGGCGAGGACGACGTCAGCCTGGTGCTGCGTACCTTCGGCGCCCGCCACATCGTGGTCGGCCACACCATCGTCTCCAAGGTGCAGCCGCTGTTCGGCGGCCGCGTGTACGCGGTGGACGTCAACAGCGACGCGGCCAGCGGCGAAGTGCTGCTGTTCGAACGCGGCGTGCCGCGCACCGTCGACATCGGCGTGGCACGCAATCTGCCGCCCAAACGCGCACAGGCCAGGCGCAGCCGCTCCCTCTTCCTGACCCGGCCGGAAGACGTGCAGGCCGTGTGGCAAACCATCGCCAGCAATTACGAGCTGGCGCAACTGCCCTACCCTTACTGATCCGGCGCACGCGGCACGGAGCCAGCAGCGCGCCGGCGCCGGCCAGACACGTCTTACTCCGTGACCTGGGCTTCCACCAGTTGGGCCAGCAAGGTCAGCGACTCCTGCCAGCCCAGATAGCAGGCTTCGGCCGGGATCACATCGGGAATGCCTTCCTGCACCACGTTCAGTTCCACGCCGCAGAAGACCTTGCGCAGGCTGATCGTGGTCTGCATTTCGCCAGGCAGATTGGGATCGTCGAACACACCGGTATAGCGCAGCAGTTCGCCCGGCGACAGCTCCAGATACTTGCCGCCGAAGGAATGGGTATGGCCGGTGGTGAAATTGGTGAAGGACATGCGGTAGCTGCCGCCCACCTTGGGTTCCTGCTGATGCATCTTGGCGGTGAAGCCGTGCGGCGGCAGCCATTTGCACAGCGCATCGGCGTCCAGGAAGGCGCGGTAGACGTGATCGGGGCTGGTGCGCAGGACACGGTGCAGACGGATCGTGGTGCTCATGTTTGTCTCCTTGGTGGATGTGGTGGCGTCAGTATGCGCTTAAGCGGCTTGTTGCGGCACCATATAGGCCAGCTCCCACAGATGGCCGTCGAGATCCTCGAAACCATGCGAGTACATAAAGCCATAATCCTGCGGCGCGCGCGGCGCCTTGCCGCCGGCGGCCAAGGCTTTCTTCACCAGCCCATCCACCTCCTCGCGGCTTTCGCAGGACAGGCAGACGATGGCTTCGGTCGCTTCCTTGGCGCTGGCAATCGGCTTGCCGGTGAAGGTGCGGAAGAAGTCTTCCACCAGCAGCATGGTGTAGATGCTGTTTTCCGCGATCACCATGCAGGCGGCATTCTGGTCGGTGAACTGGGGGTTAAATGTATAGCCCAACGCCGCGAAGAATGCTTTCGATTTATCCAGATCCTTAACCGGCAGGTTGACGAAGATTTGCTTGTTCATATCGGCCTCTCTGATGAGTCATGTGGGTGGGTTTTTCTGGCATTGCGTCCGCCATTATTCCCACGACGCCCCAGCATCGCCGAAATCGACAAGATTGCGAAAAAAATTTCTATATTTTTTGAAACGGGCCGGCGCCGGCCCGCTGCGCAATAGGAGACTCAGGAAGCCTTGTAAGTCTTGTCCTGCTCATCCACCCAGGGCTGGAACAGGGCAACCGGCCAGTTCGGGTCCACATCCGAAATGCGGGACAGGCACTTCCACACGCCGTCGCGTTTCTCGAAAGTGTCGGTATAGGTGCCGGTCGAGACAAAGCCTTGTTTCTCGGCCTTCCAGGTCACGATCCAGTTCCATTCCACATTGGCGGTATTACCGCTGCCTTCGATCACAAAAGTGCCGAGCGCGTGGCGCATCTTCTCCAGCGGGAAAACACTGTGGGCGTAATCGTAAAGCTGCTTGAGGCCCGCCACGCCTTCGAACAGATTGGTGCGGATATCGTTGACCTTGAAGGTCGCCTCCGGCCAGTACAGGCTGACATACTTTTCCGCCGACTCCCGGCTGCCATCGTTATCGATATAGCGCTGATGCAGATTGAGCTGCTCGAAAATCTGAAAACGGTCTGCCACCGTCAGCTGGTTCAACTGCTTGTTTTGCTCCGCCATGACTCATCCTTTATAAAGTGCGGTTGATGTACCGGCAGCAGAATAAAGAAATTACCTTGCCCGCATAAGCCAGCCGCGAGCGAATCGGCAGTTCGCTTTTTCCGAACAGTCCAATGCCCGCGCATACAGATCACTATAATGGCGCCCACGCGGGTCAGCTGTCTGGCCCCTTCTTTGACTGGAATTCAGGTTCTGTATGCGCAAATCCCTTGTCTCTCTTGTGACGATCTTGGCCTTGGGAGCGGGCCTGTTCATCGCGGTTAACCACGTCAACATCAATCCCAAGCATTCGGTGGGCGAGGTTCTCGATTCCCACCGCAATGTCTCCGTCTTCTATAACGGCGCGATTGGCCACGTCTCGGAAAGAAATCTCGCCCCCGACGGCTACAACCTGGGCCTCAAATATCAATGCGTCGAGTTCGTTAAACGCTATTACTACGAGCGCTTCCAGCACAAGATGCCGCAGGACCGCGGCCATGCGAAAGACTTCTACGATCGCAAATTATCCAGCGGCGCATTGAATATCGAACGTGGGCTTCTGCAGTTTGCCAGCGGGTCAGGAGAAATGCCTGCCGAAGAAGACCTGCTGGTCTTCGGCCCCTGGGTGTTGAACCGCTTTGGCCATGTTGCCATCGTCAGCCAGGTCGGCCCCGACTATGTGGAAGTAATTCAGCAAAACCCCGGCCCCTTCGGCACCAGCCGCGAGCGATACAAGCTGCTCATCGAGAATGGCCGGCCACGCGTCGACGCGCCCCGGCTGCTGGGATGGTTAAGGATGCCAATGCCGGTAGACCCGGCCAGCGGACACCCGACTGAGTAGCATGGCCATGCGCGCCGTCCGCAAGACAATGCGCCTCTGGGGTATGCTAGTGGCATCCAACCGCTCTCGCCGCCACTGATGCGACTTCTCATTCTCTCCGATCTGCACCGCGAATTCTGGACCCGGCATCAGCTCGTCTTTGACACGGCAAGCAATGCGCCCGACGCCGTGATCCTGGCGGGCGATATCGATATCAGCGGGGTACGCGCGGTGCAGTGGGCAGCGGAGGCCTTCCGCGGCATTCCCGTGATCTATGTCCACGGCAATCACGAAGGCTACGGCCACAATCTGGACAACGAGATCGAGAAGATCCGTACAGCGAGCGCCGCGACGGAGAATGTCAAGTTCCTCAATTGCGAAGAGCACCGTATCGGCAATGTGCGCTTCCTGGGCGCCACTTTCTGGACCGACTTCAAGCTGTTTGGCGAAGAGCAGCGCTACTTCGCCATGACCCAGGCGCAGTCCGTCATGACGGACTACCGCCGCATCCGCCTTGCCAAGCAAGGCTACCGCAGGCTGCGCGCCTCGGATACCGCTCAGTTCCATGAAACCCATAAGGCATGGCTGAGCGCAAAGTTGGCGGAACCATATGTCGGCCCGAATATCGTCGTGACGCATATGGCACCTTCGGTGCGATCCGTACCGGAACACTATGCGCATGACCTGGTTTCGTCAGCCTACGCTTCCAATGCCGACGAACTGGCCGCCAAGGCCGACCTCTGGGTGCATGGGCATACGCACAGCTCCATGGACTACCGGATCGGCAAGTGCCGGGTGGTTTGCAATCCCTTCGGCTACATGAACAAGGCGGGGGAAGCGGAAAACCTGGCATTCAATCCAGGCTTCACCATCGATATTTTCTGAGCAGCGCTCAACTGGGCATCCTCATGGCGCTGCTGCCACGTCGCTTACCGTCCACCTGACGAGTTTTCCATCTTCATCGTAGTCACATTGGCATTTATACGGTACGCGTACGGAGTTGGCGCCAAAGTCGCGAGGATTGCGAGTGACGACGGTAAGGCCTAGAACATTCGCCGTCGCTCCAATAATCGCATCGGGAAGCTTGATCTGCCGTTTGGGAATCTCTACCAGGCCAGCCGCGCGGATCTGGGCCGCGTTGAAGGTAATCAGGTCATCCGTGTGCATTACCTTGATGCGCAAAGCGCTCAGAAATTTACGGAATTGACCGGCTTGCTGGGACTGATTTGTTTGGTCGGCCATTAAACAACCAACCATCACTTCCATCCAGGTGACAGCGCTGATAGTGATGTCGGCGTAATAACTGGCCTCCGTTCGCGCTTCTTGGATGCCATTCATGAGATCCATAAGAATGCTGGAGTCGAGTAGAACGCTTACCATTCAGCGCGCAGCTCCTCCTGAAGCGCCAAGCCATCTTGAGTGATGTCTGTTCGACCCTTCCACATGCCAAATATCAGGTCGATGGCTTGAAGGCGCTTTTGGCGTTCAACCTCCTGCTCAGCAACGACTTTCAACTCAGCAGCGCTAGCTTGCTTGCCGGCCGGCCTGTCCCGTACTGTCTTCCTGCCCGATTTCGCTGGAGCGCCCATATCGTCCTCGCGTTCTCAATGTGGTGGCAATACCTACCTTAGCACAGGAGCCATCGACGGTGGTGGACAAGAGTATTGGCCGTGGCAACACGGCCAATTACATCAAGCAAACTTGCTGAAATCCGGCTTGCGTTTCTCGAAGAAGGCGGTGAAGGCTTCCTTCGCTTCCGGCGCCAGCAGCATTTCGCCGAACAGCTTGCTTTCGGCATCGATGTGGGCGGCCAGGTTGGCGCCGCGCGCGGGGCGCATCAGGCGCTTGGTGGTGCGGATGGACGCGGCGGGCAGCGCGACCAGCTTCGCGGCTTGGGCCTGGGCGTAGGCCAGCACGTCGGCGGCCGGCAGCACTTTGGACAGGATGCCCATCTCATACGCTTCCTGCGCGCCGAAGGCTTCGCCCAGCATCAGCTTTTCGGCGGCGCGGGCGTGGCCGGCGGCCAGCGGCAGCAGCATGCTGGAACCGAATTCGGGGCACAGGCCAAGCTGGCTGAATGGCACGGAGAATTTGGCGCTGTCGGCGGCGTACACCAGGTCGCAGTGCAGCAGCAGCGTGGTGCCGATGCCGATGGCGGCGCCGCTGACAGCGGCCACGATAGGCTTGCTGCTGCCGCTCAAGGCGCGCATGAACTGGAACACGGGACGGTCGGTGAAGGCTTCGCCTTCTTTCGGCTGCGAGTTTTTCAGGAAGTCGTCGAGGTCATTGCCGGCCGTGAAAATCTCGGGCTTGCCGGTGATCAGGATGGCGCGCACTTCGGCGTCGCTTTCGGCCGCGTTGATGGTGTCGGCCAGGGTCTGGTACATGACGGAGGTGATCGCGTTCTTGCGTTCCAGGCGGTTGAATTCCAGGGTCAGGATGCCGCCGGCCTTGCTGCTCAAAATATCCATATTGTCTCCATGTGGGAAGGGCGCCGGGTGTGAACCGCGGCGCCCTTTGTCGCGGCGGGCCAGGCGGCCCGCCCTCTCTTGTGGATGCGTATTACACTCGTTCGATGATACCAGCTGCGCCCATGCCGGCGCCCACGCACATCGTCACCATGCCGTATTTCAGGCTGTTGCGGCGCAGGGCGTGCACCACGGTGGCGGCACGGATGGCGCCCGTCGCGCCCAGCGGGTGGCCCAGGGCGATCGCGCCGCCCAGCGGGTTCACTTTGCTGGTGTCCAGGTTCAGGTCGCGGATCACGGCCAGCGCCTGCGCGGCGAAGGCTTCATTCAGCTCGATCCAGTCCAGCTGGTCCTGGGTGATGCCGGCGGCGGCGCAAGCGGCTGGAATCGCCACTTTCGGGCCGATGCCCATGATTTCCGGCGGCACGCCGCGCACGGCGAAGGAGGAGAACTTGGCCAGCGGGGTCAGGTTGTGCTCTTTCAGGATTTTTTCGCTGACCACGATCAGGGCACCAGCGCCGTCCGACATCTGCGAGGAGGTGGCGGCGGTCACGGAACCTTTGTTGGCGAAGACGGGCTTCAGCTTGGCCATCGATTCCATCGAGGCGTCGGCGCGCGGGCCTTCGTCGGCGTCCACGGTGCGCTTGCCGACCTTGATTTCGCCGGACTTCAGGTCAGGCGTGCGGGTGGTGATTTCGACCGGGGTGATCTCGTCCTTGAACAGGCCGGCCTGCTGGGCGGCGATGGCTTTGCGGTGCGATTCCAGGCCGAAGGCGTCCTGGTCTTCGCGCGACACTTTCCATTGCTGCGCCACTTTTTCGGCGGTCAGGCCCATGCCGTAGGCCAGGCCCACGTTCTCGTCCTTGAAGGTGTCCATATTGATCGATGGGTGGTGGCCCATCATCGGCACCATGGACATCGATTCCACGCCGCCGGCGATCATCACGTCGGCTTCGCCCACGCGGATGCGGTCGGCCGCCATGGCCAGGGCGGTGATGCCCGATGCGCAGTAGCGGTTGACGGTGACGCCGCCCACGGTGTTCGGCAGGCCTGCCAGCACCACGGAGTTACGCGCGATATTGAAGCCTTGTTCCGCTTCCGGGAAGGAGCAGCCGATGATGGCGTCGATGATCAGGGCCGGGTCCAGGTTCGGCACGGCGGCCATGGCGCCCTTGATGGCGTGCACCAGCAGATCGTCCGGGCGGGTCTTGTTGAACATGCCGCGCGGCGCCTTGCCGATCGGGGTGCGGGTCGCGGCGACGATGTATGCTTCTTGAAGTTGTTTGCTCATTTTGTGCTTTCGAATATTTGGTGATCGATTAGCGTTTCGCGGACAGATACCAGTCCACCTGCACTTGTGCGGCCAGCGTGCCTTCGGCGTCGAACACGTCGACATTCACCGGGAAGGCCACCTTGCCCTGTTCTTTCAGCTGCGCCTTGAGCGCCGCCAAGTCGCCCGGCACCCGGCCGCTGGCGCGCGTAGCGCCCTTGGCGACCTTCTGGTACTGGATACGCGATTCCTTGGCGACCGGGCGCATGTCCATGATCAGGTCGGCGAAGCCGCCTGCCATGGCCGCGCCGGACGCGGTTTCGGCCAGCGTGAACAAAGCGCCTGCGTGCTGTGTGCCGAGATGGTTATGCAGCTTGGGATCGTCCGGCAGCACGACTTCGGCCGTGCCGGCGCCGATGCTCTCGATGCGGATGCCCAGCAGGCGCACGAAAGGCAGCGACTCCGTCATATGCTGCTTGATGCGTTCATAAACCATGCTCGGTTTCACTTTCAACAGGACTTTAAATGCCAGCGACAGGATGGACATGAGCCAGGCTTAGTTGCGCACCGGCTTACCGGTTTGCAGCATGCCCATGATGCGCTCTTGCGTCTTCGGATGGTTCAGCAATTCCAGGAAGGCTTTGCGTTCCATATCCAGCAGCCACTGTTCGCTCACCACGCTGCCCTGGTCGATGTCGCCACCGCTCACGATCTCGGCGATCATGTCGCCCAGCTTGTAGTCGTGGGCGGAGATGAAGCCGCCGTCGCGCATATTCACCAGCTGGCCACGGATGGTGGCCCAGCCGTAGCGGCCAGTAACCGTCACCGGACGCTGGATCGGCGCGCGGTAGCCCGCGTCGAACATGGAGCGCGCGGTCACTTTGGCCACATGCAGCAGTTCATACGGGTTGAACACGATCACGTCGTCTTCTTTCAGATAGCCCATGGCGCGCGCTTCCAGAGCCGATTTCGCCACGTTCGCGGTTGCCGCGTTGGTGAAGCCGGTTTTCAGGAATTGCAGGATGTCGTTGCCCTTGGCTTCCTTGTTGGCGCGCACAGCCGCCTCTTTCAGGCCGCCGCCGGCAGGGATCAGGCCCACGCCCACTTCCACCAGGCCGATATAGGACTCGATCGAAGCCACGCGCTTGGACGCGTGCAGCGCCATTTCGCAGCCGCCACCCAGGGCCAGGCCAGCCACCGCTGCCACCACCGGCACGTTGGAATACTTCATGGCCATGAAGGTGTCTTGCAGTTCGCGGATGATCGGGTCGACCGCTTTCGCGCCGCCGGCCATGAAGGCTGGCAGGGCCGATTGCAGGTCGGCGCCGGCCGAGAAGGCGCCGCCTTCGGCTGCGTCGGTGTTCCAGATCACCAGGCCTTTGAAGTTCTTTTCAGCTTCGGCCATGCCGCGCTGCAGGCCTTTGATCACGCCGTCGCCGATCACGTGCATTTTGGTTTTCAGCGAGATCACCAGCACTTCGTCGCCGGAGTGCCACAGGCGCACGGAGTCGTCTTCGAAGACGGTGGTGCCGGCGGTCTTGGCGTCAGCGCCGCCGCTGCCGAACACCGGCGCGCGGAATTCCTGGCGCTGGTACACGGCCAGGTCGGAACGCGGCACGAAGGATTTGGAGATGGCGGAGTAGGAGCCTTCAGGGGTATGCACGCCCTTCTCGGCTACCTGACCTTCGAACACCCAGGCTGGCAGCGGTGCGTTGCACAGCGCCTTGCCTTCGTCGATATCCTGTTTCACCCACTCGGCGATCTGGTTCCAGCCGGCTGCTTGCCAGGTCTCGAACGGGCCAACGCTCCAGCCGAAGCCCCAGCGCATGGCGAAGTCGATGTCGCGCGCGTTGTCGGCGATCGATTCCAGGTGGTAGGCGATGTAGTGGAAGGCGTCGCGGAAGATCGCCCACAGGAACTGGCCTTGCGGGTTGGTCGATTCGCGCAGCGCCTTGAATTTCTTGACCGGGTCTTTCTCTTTCAGGATGCGGCCGATGATGTCGGCCGCTTTCGCGCCGCCGGCAACGTACTCGCCGGAAGCGAAGTCCAGACGCTGGATTTCCTTGCCCACTTTTTTGTAGAAGCCGGCGCCGGTTTTCTGGCCCAGGGCGCCGCCCTCGATCAGTTTCGCCAGCACGGCCGGGGTCTTGTAGACGCCGAAGAAGGGATCGTCCGCCAGGTTGTCCTGCATGGTCTTGATCACGTGGCCCATGGTATCCAGGCCCACCACGTCCGCGGTACGGAAGGTACCGGACTTGGCGCGGCCCAGCTTGGCGCCGGTCAGGTCGTCGACCACGTCCACGGACAGGCCGAACTTCTCGGCTTCATGGATGGTGGCCAGCATGCCGAAGATGCCCACGCGGTTGGCGATGAAGTTCGGGGTGTCTTTCGCGCGCACCACGCCCTTGCCCAGCACCGAGGTCAGGAAGGTTTCCAGCTGGTCCAGGATTTCCGGCTTGGTGGCGGCGGTCGGGATCAGTTCCACCAGATGCATATAGCGCGGCGGGTTGAAGAAGTGCACGCCGCAGAAGCGCGCCTTCAATTCCGCGTCGAAGCCGTCGGCCAGCTTGTTGATCGACAGGCCCGAGGTGTTGGAGGCGAAGATGGCGTTTTGCGCGATGTGCGGCGCGACCTTCTTGTACAGGTCATGCTTCCAGTCCATGCGCTCGGCGATCGCTTCGATGATCAGGTCGCAGCCGGCCAGCAGGTCCAGATTGTCTTCGTAGTTGGCGACCTGGATCAGTTCAGCGTCGGCCTTGTCGCCGAACGGCGCGGGCGACAGCTTTTTCAGGTTCTCGATGGCGCGCAGGACGATGCCGTTCTTCGGCGTACCTTCTTTTCCCGGCAGATCAAACAGCACGACCGGCACTTTGGCGTTGACGCAGTGGGCGGCGATCTGCGCGCCCATCACGCCGGCGCCCAGCACGGCTACTTTTTTCACGGTGAAGTTAGTCATGTTTATCCTCTAGGTTCTTAGAACAGATCAGCGTCGAGTGCCATCAGGCTGGCGGCGCCCGAACGTGCCTGGCGAATCAAGGTTGCGGTTTCAGGTTGCAGGCGAGCGAAGTAGAAGCGCGCGGTCGCCAGCTTGGCTTTGTAGAAGTTGTCGCCCGAGCCTTCTTTTTCCAGTGCGATCTTGGCCATTTGCGCGAAGAAGTAGCTGTACACCAGATGGCCCACGACGCGCAGGTAAGGCACGGCGGCGGCGCCCACTTCGTCCTGGCTCTGGAAGGCTTTCATGCCGATTTCCATGGTCAGCTTGGTGACTTTCTCGCCCAGGTCGCCCAGCGGGGTGATGAACTCGGACAGCGCTTCGTCGGTGCCGTTGTCTTCCACGAAGGCGCGGATTTTCTCGCCGAACTTGCGCAGCTTGGCGCCGTTGTCCATCAGGATCTTGCGGCCCAGCAGGTCCAGCGACTGGATGGTGTTGGTGCCTTCGTAAATCAGGTTGATGCGGGCGTCGCGCACATACTGCTCCATGCCCCACTCGGAGATGTAGCCGTGGCCGCCGTACACCTGCATCGCTTCCGAGGTCGCAATCCATGCGTTGTCGGTGATGAAGGCCTTGATGATCGGCGTCAGCAGCGCCACTTCGTCGGCGGCGTCCTTGCGCACTTCTTCGTCAGGGTGGTGCAGTTCGCGGTCGATCTGCAGCGCCACGTAGGACGAGAAGGCGCGCGCGCCTTCGGCGTAGGCCTTGGCGGTCAGCAGCATGCGGCGCACGTCCGGGTGCACGATGATCGGATCGGCCGCTTTTTCCGGTGCTTTCACGCCGGACAGGCTGCGCATCTGCAGACGGTCCTTGGCGTACACCAGGGCGTTCTGGTAAGCGACTTCGGTCAGGCCCAGGGACTGCATGCCCACGCCCAGGCGGGCGGCGTTCATGAACACGAACATGGCGTTCAGGCCTTTGTTCGGCTGGCCGATGATCCAGCCCTTGGCGCCGTCCAGGTTCATCTGGCAGGTCGAGTTGCCGTGGATGCCCATCTTCTCTTCGATGGCGCCGCAGGTGATCGGGTTGCGCGCGCCGATGCCGCCGTCGGCGGTCGGCAGGTATTTCGGCACCAGGAACAGGGAGATGCCTTTCGAGCCTTCCGGCGCGTCCGGCACGCGGGCCAGCACCAGGTGCAGGATGTTTTCGGACATATCGTGTTCGCCGGCCGAGATGAAGATCTTGTTGCCGGTGATGGTCCAGGAGCCGTCGGCTTCAGGGATGGCTTTCGAACGCAGCAGGCCCAAGTCGGTGCCGCAGTGCGGTTCGGTCAGGCACATGGTGCCGGTCCATTCGCCGGACACCAGTTTCGGCAGATAGGTTTTCTTCTGTTCGTCGGTGCCGTGCTCCAGCAGGCACTCGTAGGCGCCGTGCGACAGGCCCGGGTACATGGACCAGGCCTGGTTGGAGGAGTTCAGCATCTCGTAGAAGGAGTTGTTCAGAACGATCGGCAGGCCCTGGCCGCCGTATTCCGGATCGCAGGCCAGCGCGGCCCAGCCGCCTTCCACGTATTGTTTGTAAGCTTCTTTAAAGCCTTTTGGAGTGGTCACGGTTTTCGCGACCGGATCATGGTGGCAGCCTTCGCGGTCGCCCGAGTGGTTCAGCGGGAACAGCACTTCGGACGTGAACTTCGCGCCTTCTTCCAGCACCTGGTTGATGATGTCGGCGTCGGTTTCCGCGTGGGCCGGCAGTTCCTTGAGCTGTTCTTCCACTTTCAGGAACTCATGCAGAACGAATTGCATATCCCGGATTGGCGCGACGTATTGACCCATGATTTATCTCCTGACGGCTAAATAATTAAGATTGGTGACATGCTGCGCGGGGCGCAGCTTAAGCTTTGTAGTTCTCGATCAAGCGTTCGAAACCGACGCTGGCGCGTTCCAGACTGCCCGGGATGCGCAGGAAGCGCGCATCGTGGTGCAGGGCCAGGATCAGGCCATACATCTCGTAGACCAGCTGCTGGGCATCCGTATCGGCTTTCAGGTGGCCGCATTCGGTCGCCTGGTGGGCACAGCGCAGCAAGGCGCCCTGCCAGGCCGCCACCATCGACACCAGTTCCTCGCGGATCGGTCCCGGACGGTCGTCGTATTCGACGGCGCCACTGATATAGATGCAGCCCGACGCGATCTCGACGCTGACGCGCTTGACCCAGCGCGCGAACATGGCGCGCAAACGCGGCAGGCCGCGCGGCTCCTTGACGCTGGGATAGAACACTTCCTGCTCGAAACGGCGGTGGTACAGCTTCACAACTTCCAGCTGCAAGTCTTCACGCGAACCGAAATGCGCGAATACTCCCGATTTGCTCATATTCATGCGGTCGGCGAGCAAACCGATGGTCAGGCCTTCCAGCCCGTCACGGCTGGCCAGGTCCAGCGCCACATCCAAAATGGCAGCGCGAGTCATTTCGCCCTTGCGCATAAATTTTGTCGAAGTATTAATAAGAATGGCACTCACTTTTAAATCCGTATCAGGAGAAAAACCTATTCTCGCTCTGCGGATTTGCTTCGTGTAAAAAGAATTGCGAACGCTCGTACTATTATCCAGTGGGGGATAAATGTCAAACGGGATTGTTAGAGTCGGCGTTCTATTGATGCGTTGCAGCAATACGCCTGGTGATATCACTCGTCGCCGGTGGCGCGGTCCCACTGGCGGCGGTCGCGTTTGGTGGGGCGGCCCTTGAAATCGGCGCCCGGTTCGCGGAACAGTTTGCGCCTTTCCTGCTCGGCGGCGCGGCGCGCGATGGAGGCCGCGCTTTCCTCGTACAAGGTACGGGCGATGGGCGCCGCTTCGCGCTTGCCCGACAGGCCCAGCACCAGCACTTCCCACTCGTCCGAACCGTTATCGATGTGCAGCTTGTCGCCCGGCTTGACGTTGCGCGCCGGCTTCACGCGCTCGCCGTCCAGCTTGACCTTGCCCTTGTCGATGGCTTCGCAGGCCAGGCTGCGTGTTTTGAAGAAGCGCGCCGCCCACAACCACTTATCGATGCGGATATTCTCGTTCAAGCGTATTTCCCTACCGCGAAGATTCTCATTAACATCTTATAACAAACATACGCAAAACCATAGCCGAAGCGGCGCCAGCGGCCGATGCTGCGGAAATCCTCCAGATGCACTTCGACGCCGTCGGCCATCGCCTGTTGTATATGGCGGCGCAAGCCCTGATTGAAAGCGGCATCCTTGATCACGACATTCGCTTCCTGGTTGAGGAAGAGGCTGAGGCCATCCACATTGCTGGAGCCGACCGTGGACCAGTCGTCGTCGATCACGGCCACCTTGGCGTGCAGCTGGGTCTTGTGGTACTCGACCACCCTGACCCCGGCCGCCAGCAGCTTGGGATAGAAGGAATGCGCCACCGCGTCCTGCAGCCAGATCTCGCCCACGCCGATCAGCAGCACCACCTCGACGCCGCGCTGGGCGGTGGCGGCCAGGGCGCGGCGGAATTTGCGGCCGGGCGCGAAATACGGGTTGGCCAGCAGCACGCTCTTTTTGGCGCGGCCCAGCGCTTGCAGATAGGCGCGCTGGATGGTGCGCCGGTTGCGCAGATTGTCGCGCACCACGAAACCGGCCTGCACCGAGCTTTCGCGCGCCACCTTGCTGACCTTGCGCATCTCGTTGAACAGGCCGAGACGGCGGATCAGCGGCAGCTTGCCCACGCGCAGCCACTGCGCCTGGGCTTCATGGTGGATGGTGGCCACCAGCGGCCCGCGCACCTCGACCGCGAAATCCCAGCGCGGCGCGGCCAGCGCGATGCTGCGGTCGTAGTCGCAATACATATCGTCGTTGATATTGATGCCGCCCACCAGCGCCACCTCGCGGTCCACCACGCAGATCTTGCGGTGGGTGCGCGTGACGCCGCGCTTGAACCAGGGATTGAAGATGCGGTGCTGCACGCCCGCGTCCAGCAGTTCCGCGTCCATGCGGGTGGCGCGGCCATGGCCGGTGCCGAACCAGTCGGTGATCATGCGCACCGCCACGCCGCGCCGCGCGGCGCGCATCAGGCAGGCCTGCATGGCGTGGCCGGTATCGTCGTCGGCGAAGATATAGGTCTCGAAATAGACTTCGTACTGCGCCGCGTCGATTGCCGCCATCAGGGCCGGAAAATATTCGGTACCGCAGTACAGCAGCTTGACTTCGTTATCGGCAATGAAATTGACTGAGCGCATAGTCCCCGCTAGGCGAAATCCAGGGTCGCCACGATGGGGGCATGGTCGGACAGCTTGGCCCACATCGCCCCGTGCATGACTTGCGCCGATTCTACCTTGAAGCCGCGCACATAAATACGGTCGAGACGGAAGAATGGCAGGGCGGCGGGGAAGGTCTTGGCCGGATGCTGGGCCGCCTGGCGCCGCGCCAGCGTGCGCACCAGGTCGCCCAGGCTGGAGCCGGCGCCGATTTCGTCGAACACCTCAACCACGCCGAGCGCCTTGCGCAGCTTGGCGCTCAGGGTATTGCGCCAGTCGTTGAAGTCGCCGGCGATGATGACCGGTTCGCCATGGCCGGCCGAGGTGTTGACGGCCTCGATCAGCGCCTCCAGCTGGCGCACCCGGCTGCGTTCGAACAGGCCGAGGTGGATCACATAGCAATGGATCGGGCCGCGCGGCGTTTCCACCACGCTGTGCAGGATGCCGCGCTGCTCGTAAGCGTGGTCGGAGACGTCGGTATTGGTCCAGCGCGCGATGGGATAACTGCTGAGCAAGGCGTTGCCGTGGTGGCCGTGGTCGTATTGCGCATTCAAGCCATACACGGACTGGTGCGACTCACCCGCGAAAAATTCATGCTGGCCGCCCTTGGGCCAATGGCGGTGGCCGTGGTGCTCCTCGCCATAGCGGGCGGCGATGCGGTCGTGCTGGCCCTGCACTTCCTGCAGGAAGATCAGGTTCGCATCGAACTGGGCGATCGCATTCTTGAGCGCGTGTACCCGCGGCTGGCTGCGGTACGACACTCCCTTATGGATGTTGTAGGTGGCAACACGGATCTTCATGCAGGCATTGTACCCTTACGGCCCGGCTTGCCAAGCGTCAATCGTGCCGGGGTCAGAAGCTGGGGCTGAGCTGTTCGGCCGGCTGCTTCGGCAAGATCACGCGGAAGCGGCTGCCTTTGCCGACGGCGCTTTGCACTTCCATGCGGCCGCCGTGTTTTTGCACGATGCCATAGGACAGCGACAGGCCCAGGCCGGTGCCCTTGCCCACCGGCTTGGTGGTGAAGAAGGGTTCGTAGATGCGGTCGATCAGTTCGGGCGGGATGCCTTTGCCGGTGTCCTCCACTTCGACCCACACCGCCTGCTCGTCCTGGCCGGTGCGCACGGTGATGCGGCCACGCTCTTCGATGGCGTGGGCGGCGTTGACCAGCAGGTTCATGAACACCTGGTTCAGCTGCGAGGGGAAGCAGGCCAGCGGCGCCACGCCGCCATATTCCTTGACCACGTCGGCCTTGTATTTCAATTCGTTCCAGACCAGGTTGAGCGTGCTGTCGAGTCCCGCTTCCAGGCTGGCGACGGCCAGCTCGCCGCCGTCGACGTGGGAAAAGTCCTTCATATCCTGCACGATGCGCTTGACGCGCTCCAAGCCTTCCAGCGATTCGCTCAGCAGGCTGGCCAAGTCTTCGCGCAGATAGTCGGCGTCCACTTCGGCTTTCAGCGTGGCCAGCGCGGCGCGGTCGCCCACGGCCAGCTTGGGTTCCAGCGCTTCATAGGCGTCGAGCAGGTGCAGCAGGGATTCGGCGTAGCGCTGCAGGCTGCCCAGATTGGAATTGACGAAGCCCACCGGATTATTGATCTCGTGCGCCACGCCGGCCGCCAGCACGCCGATGGAGGCCATTTTTTCCGATTGCAGCAACTGGCTCTGGGCCTCGCCCAGCTTGCGGATCAGATCGGCCTGGCGCGCCTTTTCCTGCTCCAGCGTGGCGTTCGCCATCTGCAGATCCTTGGTGCGTTCGCGCACCCGGTATTCCAGTTGGTCGCGCGATTCGCGCAAGGCTTGCTCGGCGCGCTGGCGCTCCGTGATGTCGGTGAAGCCAAACACGCGGCCGATGATGCGCTCGCCCAGATACTGGGGCCGCGAACGGCATTCGAAGACGCGGCCGCTGCGCAGGCTGAGCAAATCCACCGTCTCGTTGGCATCGACCACCTGCTGCAGGCGGGTGCGGCATAGCTCGCCCTCCACCACCAGGCCCGCCAGATAGCCCAGGATGGCGCCATCGTCGCCCGCCTCCAGCAGGGATTCGGGCAGGTCCCACATGCGGCTGAACAGGCGGTTCATGCTGCTGATGCGGCCATGCCAGTCCAGCACCAGGATGCCGTTGCCGGTCGATTCCAGCGTGGCGCGCAGCTGCGACAAGGTCTGTTCCAGCACATCCTCCACCTGGCGCTCGTGGCGCGTGTCGCGCGCCAGCACCAGCAGCAGGGTGCGTTCCTCCTGGCGGATCACGCGCACCGTTTTCATCACCGTCATCAAGCTGGCGTCGGCGCAGTGGTATTCGCCTTCCTGCGCCGCGATTTCCTGGTACTGGCCGTTGCGCACATCCTCCCAATAGAAGACGTCCTGCAAGGAGCTTTCGATATCGGTGATGGACATGCCCTGCAACTGCTGCAAGGGGTAGCCGAGCACTTGCGCCGCCATCTGGTTCGCCAGCAGGATGCGCAGATCGGCCGGGTCCACCAGCAGCATCAAGTGTGGACTGTGGTCCAGCATCAGCTGCTGCAGGCTTTCCATTACGCGGCGGCCCCCTGTCCCTGCTTGCTGGCGTCGAAGTAATAGCTGACCCGCTTGCGCGGGCTCAGATAATGGTAAATCTCTTTCGGCACCTGGGCCGGCTTGATGGCCTTGACGATATTCAGGTCGGTCTCGCGCTCGGTGTCGACCAGGATCGCCTCCTCCTTCGGCACGCCGGCTTCGTACACCACCAGCACCGGCTTGGTGGGCTTGGCGGTATTGATGGTGGCGACCATACCGATCACCCCGTTCGACAGCTGCACCACGGTGCCGGGCGGATACACGCCGAGGCAGCGGATGAAGACCTGCAGCAGCTTGGGATCGAATTTGCCGCGCAGCTTGGCGAACATCAGTGCGAGCGCCTCGTGCGGCGTCATGGCGGCGGCCGGATTGGCCGGGTTGCACAGCTCATCGTAGAAATTGGCGATGGCGACGATGCGCCCCAGCAGGCCGGTGGCCTCGCCTTTGAGCTGGCGCGGATAGCCGCTGCCGTCAAAAGCTTCGTGATGGTCGCGGATCACGGATTGCACCGCCGCCGGCAAGCCCATTTTCTGCGCCAGCTCCAGCCCCACCTCGCAATGGGTTTCGTACAGGCGCAGCTCGGCGCCGGCGAGCGGCTCGAACTGATGCATCAGCCGGTCGGGCAGGTTCTTCAAGCCGATATCGTGGAATAGCGCGCCGGTGCCGAGCGCCGCCGCCGCTTCCACCGGCAGCTTGATATCGCGCGCCATCATCATCGCCAGCATGGTGACGTTGAGCGAATGGGTATAGATTTCCTCGCCGCCCACCTTGTCGCCCATGACGTGGATGGCCAATTCCGGCGCGCACAGGATGGAATCGGTGATCTTGCCGATCAATTCCTCGGCCTTGCGCACGGTTTCCGCCGGCCGCGCGAACATATTGCGCTCGATGTCGCGGATCGCGTTGGCGGTGTCGAAAAAAGCGTGCTCGATGCGCGCCGCCGTTTCGCGCTGCTGGCGAATGCGCGCCATCAGCACCATCTTGGCTTGCAGCGCGGGCGATTCGGGACCATGCAGCTCGACCACCGCGGATGCGGCCGGGGGCGGCGCGGCCTGCGGCGCCGGGGCGAGCGGCGCCGGCGCCACATCGCTGAGCGCCGGATCGAAACGGATGGATTTCAGGCCCAGACCACGCAGGACGCGGATCTGGTCTTCACTTTTAATTTTAAAGTGACTGAATGCGAACGGGTGCTCGAACCACTTCAGGTCCAGATGCACATACAAACCGATTTGCAGCTGATCTATGGAGATATCGAGGGTGTCCGCCATCGTGCCCACCTGTCCGCAGGATCATGACTTGCATTATCCCCTCTTTTTCAGCTGCTGCGGCAATTGCAACACCGCTTCCGCGTTGGAGGGCGAAAAACAGCGGTCGGCCGCTTCCAGCCAGGGCAGCCAGACGTATTGCAAGTGCTCGCGCGCGCTCAGCATGATGGGCGTGTCGCGCGGGACTTCGACGCTGAACACATGTTCGGTATTCTGCGTGACGCCGGGCGCGTAGCGGTGGCGCCAGACGGGATAGATTTCGTAGATATTGGCCAGCCCCCAGTCGCGCAGCACGATGCGCTCGCCGTCGGCGACGATGCCGGTTTCCTCGAACAATTCGCGGGTCGCGGTTTCCAGCAAAGGTTCGTCCACCGCGTCCTTGGAACCGGTGACGGATTGCCAGTAGCCGGCGCGGTCGGCGCGTTCGATCAGCAGCACGTCCAGGGCGGCGGTGTAGATCACCACCAGCACGGATTCGGGGATTTTATAGGGTTTCATGCGATAAAAGAAAAGGCGCCTCAGCGCCTTTTCTCCAAGAGCAAACCGCTTAGCCAGCCACTTTCGGCTCAGCCGCGCGCAGGCGGATGTGCAGTTCGCGCAACTGCTTCTCGTCCACTTCCGACGGCGCCTGGGTCAGCAGGCACTGGGCGCGCTGGGTTTTCGGGAAGGCGATCACGTCGCGGATCGAATCGGACTTGGTCATCAGGGTCACGATGCGGTCCAGACCGAAGGCCAGGCCACCGTGCGGCGGCGCGCCGTACTGCAGCGCGTCCAGCAGGAAGCCGAACTTCAGGCGGGCTTCCTGGTCGTCGATCTTCAGCGCGCGGAAGACTTTGGATTGCACTTCTTCGCGGTGGATACGGATCGAGCCGCCGCCCAGTTCCCAGCCGTTCAGCACCATATCGTAGGCCTTGGCAACGCAGGCGCCCGGATTGGTTTCCAGCATGTCTTCGTGGCCGTCTTTCGGCGCGGTGAACGGGTGGTGGGTCGCGGTCCAGCGGTCCGATTCCTCGTCGTATTCAAACATCGGGAAGTCGATCACCCACAGCGGTGCCCAGACGTCGTCGAACAGGCCGGCTTTCTTGCCGAACTCGGAGTGGCCGATCTTCACGCGCAGGGCGCCGATGGCGTCGTTCACCACCTTGGCCTTGTCCGCGCCGAAGAAGATCAGGTCGCCGTCTTCGGCGCCGGTCAGTTCCAGGATCTTGGCCAGGGCCGCGTCGTGGATGTTCTTCACGATCGGCGATTGCAGGCCGTCGCGGCCTTTGGCTTTCTCGTTGACCTTGATGTAGGCCAGGCCTTTGGCGCCGTAGATGGCGACGAACTGGGTGTAGGCGTCGATTTCCGAACGCGGCATGTCGGCGCCTTTCGGCACGCGCAGGCCGACCACACGGCCGTTAGGCATGGCGGCGGCGCCGGCGAAGACCTTGAACTCGACATCCTTCATCACGTCGGTCAGCTCGGTGAATTCCAGCTTGACGCGCATGTCCGGCTTGTCCGAACCGTATTTACCCATGGCGGTGGCGAAGTCCATCACCGGGAACGGGTTAGGCAGTTCGACGTCCATGGTGTTCTTGAACACCATGCGGATCATGTCTTCGAACAGATCGCGGATTTCCTGTTCGTTCAGGAAGGAGGTTTCGCAGTCGATCTGGGTGAATTCAGGCTGGCGGTCGGCGCGCAGGTCTTCGTCGCGGAAGCACTTGGTGATCTGGTAGTAGCGGTCGAAGTTGGCCACCATCAGCAGCTGCTTGAACAGCTGCGGCGATTGCGGCAGGGCGAAGAACTGGCCGGCGTTCACGCGCGAAGGCACCAGGTAGTCGCGCGCGCCTTCCGGGGTAGACTTGGTCAGAGTCGGGGTTTCGATATCGATGAAGCCCAGGTTGTCCAGGTATTTACGCACTTCCATCGACACCTTGTAGCGCAGGCGCAGATTGTTCTGCATCTGCGGACGGCGCAGGTCCAGCACGCGGTGGGTCAGGCGGGTGGTTTCGGACAGGTTGTCGTCGTCCAGCTGGAACGGCACGGCCACCGAGGCGTTCAGCACTTCGAGCTGGGAGCAGATCACTTCGATCTTGCCCGATTTCAGGTTGGCGTTGACGGTGCCGGCCAGGCGGTCCTTGACCACGCCGGTCACGCGCAGGCAGTACTCGTTACGCACGGATTCGGCGACCTTGAACACGTCGGCCTGTTCCGGGTTGCAAACGATCTGAACCAGACCTTCGCGGTCGCGCAGGTCGATGAAAATCACGCCGCCGTGGTCGCGGCGACGGTGCACCCAGCCGCACAGGCTAACAGTTTGGCCCAGCAGCGCTTCGGTGGTGAGGCCGCAGTAGTGAGTACGCATAGACATGGTTATTTCTCAGTTCAGGTTAAATTGTTTTATTCGGGCGCAACCACGCCCATGGAAACGATGTACTTCAGGGCGGCATCGACCGTCATATCCAGTTCGACGACGTTTTCACGCTTCATCATCAGGAAAAAGCCGGAGGTCGGGTTCGGCGTGGTGGGCACGTACACGCTCACATACTCGCCCACCAGATGATTCTTCACATCGCCGCCCGGCGTGCCGGTGAGGAAGGCAATGGTCCAGGACGCCTGGTGCGGATACGGAATCAGCACGGCCTTGCGGAAGGCATTGCCGGACGAGGAAAACAGCGTGTCCGACACCTGCTTGACGCTGCCGTACAGCGAGCTGACCACGGGAATGCGGTGCAGCAGCTTTTCCCACATGCGCACGACATAGTTGCCGATCAGATTATTGGTCAGCAAGCCGGTCAGGAACACGATCAGGATGGTCAGCATCGTGCCCAGGCCGGGAATGTCGAAGCCGATCAGGGTGCGCGGCTGCCAGCGCTCCGGCACGATCAGCAGGGACTGGTCCATGGTGCTGATCACCAGATTCAATACCCAGGCCGTGATCGCCAGCGGGACCAGGATCAGCAGGCCGGTAATAAAGTATTTACGCATCGTTTTCACCGTGGTGGGCGCCTTGTCTCAGGCCGACTCGCCGCTGCCGCCGCCACTGCTGGCTGCGGCCGGTGCGCTCGATGCCGCGGGCGCGGCCTCGCTCTTGGCGGGGGCCGTGTTATTGCTGGCAACACCGGTGGCCGGCACACTGCCGCCACGGAAATCGGTCACGTACCAGCCGGTACCCTTGAGCTGGAAACCCGCTGCCGTCAGTTGCTTTTTAAAGGCCGATTTACCGCAGGATGGGCAGTCGGTCAGCTGCGGATCGGAGATCTTTTGCAGCACGTCCTTGGCAAAGCCACACTCCTCGCAGCGATAAGCGTAAATAGGCATTACTTACTCCGCAAAAATCATCAAAAACCCTGAATTATAAAGCCTTTTTCCCGCCCGTTGACTCCTCCGGGCGGTCCAGGCAGGGAATTTTGTTTCCAATAGAAAAATACTATTCGATACAAGAAACATTCAGTGCTGTAATGACAGCACTACGAGGCCATAACCATAATGAGCCAGCATCTTCTTGCCACTTTACTCACGCTTTGCGCCGCCCTGCCCGCCAGCGCGGCGCCCGCCCTGCCCTTGCTGCAAAATCCCGACCAGCCGGTGCCAGCCTCGGCCGTCGGCCTCACCATCGTGCTGACGCTGGCCTGCGGCGCTTACCGGCGCCGCCACTCCAGCCAATACTCCTTCCCGGCGAAGACGGCGATGGAATCGCCGACCGGCTCTTCCAGCGTGCAATCGAAGAAAGGCGCGAGCAGACCGTGCAACTCCTCGCGGCTGGTGCCGAACGGCGGCCCCTTGGGATTCGAATCGTAAAAGAAGCAGCCGGCCAGCACGGCGCCGGGCGCCAGCAAATCGGCCCAGCGCTGGGCCAGGCGCGGCCACATGGCACGCGGCATGGCGCACAGGAAGGCGCGTTCATAGATCAAGTCGAGCGGCTGGGGTGGCGCGTAGGCAAAGAAATCGGCCTCCTGCACGCGCGCGCGCCAGGGGCCGGCGATTTGTTGCGCCGCAACAACAGCGGCCGGCGAGAAGTCGATGGCCGTGGCGTCCCAGCCCGCTTCGCACATCAGGTTCAACTCATAGGCCGAGCCGCAGCCGGGAATCAGCACCGTGGGCGCGGATAGACGAGCCAATCCAGCGGCGGCGGCCGGCCAGCCGGCGATGAAACGGCGCAGGCGCTCCGGCGCGCCGCCCTTGTCCCAGGGCGTGAACTCTTTTTCGAAGCGCTCGTCCCAGAAGGCGGGCGAGAGCGGATCACGGCTGTGGAATTCGGGCATGGCAGATCTCGCTTAGTAGGCGCCGTGCCAGCGTAGCCAGGCTTGCAGCCCGACCACGCCGATGGCAAAGGCGCCGGCCAGATAAACGAAGAAGCTGAGCATGCGGTTGGTGCGGCGCTGCTCTTGCAGTAATTGTTCCAGCAATTCGTTGCGGCCCCTATCCGGCTCGCCGGCCACGCTCAGCGCATGGTGCACCAGGCGCGGCAGCGCCGGCAGGATATGGCTGTAGCGCGGCGCCTCGGCTTTCAAGCGTTCGACCAGGCCGCGCCAACCGACCTGCTCGCCCATCCAGCGCTCCAGATAGGGTTTGGCGGTCTTCCACAGGTCGAGGTCGGGATCGAGGGTGCGGCCCAGGCCTTCGATATTGAGCAAGGTTTTTTGCAGCAGCACCAGCTGCGGCTGGACTTCGACATTGAAGCGGCGCGAGGTCTGGAACAGCCGCAGCAGCACCTGGCCGAAGGAGATGTCTTTGAGCGGACGGTCGAAGATCGGCTCGCAGCAGGCGCGCACGGCCGCTTCCAGCTCGTCGATCCGGGTTTCCTTGGGCGCCCAGCCGGACTCGATATGGGCTTCGGCCACGCGTTTGTAGTCGCGGCGGAAGAAGGCCAGGAAGTTCTGCGACAGGTAATCCTTGTCGTAATCGTTGAGCGTGCCGACGATGCCGAAGTCGAGCGCGATATAGCGGCCGAAGGTGGCGGGATCGATGGACACCAGGATATTGCCGGGGTGCATATCAGCGTGGAAGAAGCCGTCGCGGAAGACCTGGGTGAAGAAGATTTCCACGCCGTCGCTGGAGAGCTTTTTGAGGTCCACGCCCGCTTCCAGCAGGCGGTCGATCTGCGACACGGGAATGCCGTACATGCGCTCCATCACGATCACATTGCTGGAACAGTAATCCCAGTACATTTCCGGCACCAGCAAGAGGCGCGATTCGGCGAAGTTGCGCCGCAGCTGGCTCGCGTTGGCCGCCTCGCGCATCAAGTCGAGTTCATCGTGCAGGTATTTGTCGAACTCGGCCACCACCTCTTTCGGCTTCAAGCGCTTGCTGTCGGGCCAAAGACGGCTGACCCAGTCGGCGGCCAGGCGCATCAGCGCGACGTCCTCGTCGATCAGGCGCTTCATGCCGGGACGCAACACCTTGACGGCCACTTCCGTGCCATCCTTCAGCGTGGCGAAGTGCACTTGGGCGATCGAGGCCGAGGCCACGGGCACGCGTTCGAAGCGGGCGAACAGCTGCTCCGGATGGGCGCCCAGCGAGCGTTCGATCTGGGCGATGGCCAGGTCGGAATCGAAGGGCGGCACGCGGTCCTGCAGGCGCGCCAGCTCGACCACGATATCGGCCGGAATCAGGTCGGCGCGGGTGGACAACACCTGGCCGAATTTAACGAAGATCGGACCGAGCTCTTCGAGCGCCATGCGCAGGCGCACGCCGCGCGGCGTGGACAGGTCGCGCCAGAAAAACACCGTGTCGAGCAGACGGGAAATGCGCGGCTTGTCGAAGCCGGAGATGGCGATCTCGTCCAGGCCATGCTGGACGACGACGCGCAGGATCTTGAGCAGCCGCAGGAATTTGAGAATCATTGAACGTCCGTCTTGTGTTGCAGGGCCGCGCTGCGGCGGGCAAGTTTTTGTTCGAGCTTGTCCAGGCGCTTGGCGGCGCGCTCCACATCGTCGCGCAGGCGGCTGATGCCGGCGGCGAAATCCTCGGTCATGGCGGGACGCAGCAGCACCGGCTTTTCTTCCACCAGGAACTCGGCCACGTTCTCGGCCAGTTTCTGCCGGCCGCTTTGCAGCGCGCCGAAGGCGGCGCGGGCGCCGGCGGCCAGACGCACGGCGGCGATCGGCCCCAGCAGTTTTTCCAGATCATGCTCAGCCTCCCAGCGCAGCGACTGGCTCAGGCGCGAAATCGCATTGGCGAATTCGGCGTCGCCCTCGATCTGCACATAGGAAAACGCGCGTTCGCGGTTTTGCGCGATCAGCGGCAGGTCGGACAGCTTGAGACGGATCGTCACGGCCGGCGTCGCATCGGCCGGCGCGGCTTCCACCATGCCATCGGCGGTGGCGCGCAGGCGCAGCTCGGCCGGGCTGGCGGCGATGCAGGCGACCTTGCCCGCGTGCAGCTTCAACTCCTGGCGCGCCCAGGGCTCCTGCGCCAGCAGGTGGTTGACGGTGGCGGCGACCGGGGCGCCGGGGGACGGCAGTGCAAAGGGAAGTGTGAACATAATCGGGACACCAAAAAACAAAACCGCCCGGAAATCCTGGGCGGTCCTGATATTACCAGTTTGCCGCAGCTTGCCGCTGCGGCCGACGGGAAACTAAGGCAAGGCAGCGCCTCAGGCAAGCTGCTGGATACCGCCCAGCAGCCAACCGCCGGAACCGGACACCGGCTTGACCAGGTTCCAGACTTCGTTGAAAGGCTCGGCCAGGGCATCGGGCGCCGGCTTGATCTGGCCGGTGAATTTCACGCTGGCCAGGTAGTCCGTGCCATTGTTTTCAATGCCCAGCAGTTCGGCGTCGATCGTCACCACATCGGTGAAATCGGCCTTGCCGCCGCGTTCCTGGATCTGCATCTTCAGTTCGGCGAACACTTCCGGCGTGGTGAACTCGCGGATATCGTTCACATCGGATTTATCCCAGGCCGCTTGCAGGCGGATGAAGTTGCTCTTGGCGTGGCGCAAGAAAGCAGGCTGGTCGAAATCGGCCGGCACGCCCCATTGCTGGTGCGGCACGGGCGCCGGCGCGGCGGCCGGTTCGAACGCCGGCTGGGCTGGCTGGAAAGCGGCCGGCTGCAGACGCGAGCCGATTTCCGGCGTGCTGCTGCCGCCCTGCGGCGCGCCGAAGCCGCCCACATTGCCGCTATTACCACCGAAACCGCCATTGCCGCCAAAGGCAGCCGGGGCTGGACGGGGGCCAGCCGACTTGTTGCGGATCATGCGCACGATGAAGAAGATCACGCCGCCGATCAGGGCGATCATCAGGATCGAGCTGATGGCGCTGGCCAGGGCGCCGCCCAGGCCGAAGTGGGACAGCAAGGCGCCCAAACCGAGGCCCAGCAGGGCGCCGCCCAGGATACCCTTCCATGGGCTAGGCGGTTTCACGGGCGGTGCGGCCGGCGGCGTGGCGGCAGGCGCCTGCGTGGCTTGGCGCTGGGCTGCCGGCGCTTGCGCGGGCTGGGCCGGCATCTTGCTTACGCTCTGCGACTGACGGCCGATCGAACGACCGCCGCCCATCGGGCGGGCTGCCAATTCAGCCATCATGCTCATCGCGGAGATGGCCAGGGTGGCGCCGATCAGAATTTTCTTGAAGTTCATAATTATTCCTACAGTTTGATACCGGTGTGTAAAGCGGCCACACCTGCCGTCAGGTTGTAATACTGTACGCGCTCAAGACCGGCTGCCTGCATCATGGTCTTGAGGGTTTCCTGGTCCGGGTGCATGCGGATGGACTCGGCCAGGTAACGGTAGCTTTCCGCGTCGCCAGCGATTTTCTGGCCCATCCACGGCAGCACCGAGAACGAATACAAATCATACGGCTTTTGCAGCGGCGCCGCGACTTTCGAAAATTCCAGCACCAGCAGCTTGCCGCCCGGCTTCAGCACGCGGCGCATTTCGGACAGCGCCACATCCTTGTGCGTCATATTGCGCAGGCCGAAGGCGACGCTGACCCGGTCGAAGTAATTGTCCGGGAAGGGCAGTTTTTCCGCATCACACAGCAAGGTGGGGGTGACCTGGCCGCGATTCAAGAGGCGGTCGCGGCCGACGCGCAGCATGGATTCGTTGATATCGGTCAGCCACACCTCGCCCGTCGGCCCCGCCTGCTTGGCGAATACCTTGGCCAGATCGCCGGTGCCGCCCGCGATATCGAGCACCTTGAAGCCCGGGCGCACGGCGGCGTTGGCAATGGTGAAAGCCTTCCAGACGCGGTGCAAGCCGGCCGACATCAAGTCGTTCATCACATCATACTTGCTGGCGACGGAGTGGAAGACCTTGGCGACTTCCTTGACTTTATCGTCTTCGGAAACGGTTTTATAGCCGAAATGGGTGGTATTGGTCATGGTGGGCTGCCTGTTAATTTTGACTGCATTATACAAGCGCCCAGAGTGAAAAACCCTTGATCTGCCTGAAGATGGCCCAGGCTTGTCCGCTCTAAGCTGGCAAAACCATGCACAACACCGCCTATCTCGACCATTCGGTGATCTGCCACTACGCCGATCCCCTGAGCCGCCACGCCCTCACCCGCGCCTGCCAGCAGCTGACGCGGCACTGGTGGCGCACGCAGATGCAGCCGGCCCTTACCTATACTTCAGAGTACGCCATCGATGAAATCCTGCGCGGCGACCCGCGCCTGGCCTCGGCCCGCCTGACGGCCGCCCGCTCACTGACTGTGCTGCCGAAAGACCTGAACCACAAAACGATGGGGGAACTTTTAATTTTCAGCGGCTGTCTAATGGCCAAGGCGAAACAGACTGCCAGGCAATTCAGCTGTGCCAGCTGGTGGGAAATTCATTTATTTGCTACCTGGGACTATACCCAAATTGGGAGAGCCGACCGCCTGCGGCTGCTGCGGCAAATTATCGGCGGCTTTGAAATGCAAGCACCCGAAATCGTGAATATTTTGCAATTAATGGAGATGCCGCCATGAATACATCACGTTTCCCTCCAGACATCTATATACCCGAACTGGACCAGAAAACCATGGCGGAGATGGACGCATTGCATGCTGAATTTGTTGAGGACAGCAAGGATTACCCGCCCTCCGAACCCCGTCCGCTAGGCCTGAATCTGGAGGCTTTTCGCCAACTCCCCCCGCAGACAAGGGCTATCTTCCGCTATATTTGGGAGCGCCATCAGCGCGAGTACGAAGAGTTTTTAGCGAAGAAAAACGCGGCTTAATGCTTGTGGCCGCAACCGCGCGGCTGGGCAGCGGCGGCGCCGGGCAGCACCGCGCCAGGCGCGCGGCCGCTGTCGCTGGTAAAGCCGGCGGCCTGCAGGCGCACCAGATAGGCGGCCCAATGCTGGTCCTGGCGCGCGCCCAGATCGTAGAGATAATCCCAGGTGTATAAGCCGCTGTTATGCCCATCGGTAAAAGTGGGTTTGACGGCATAATTGCCGACCGGTTCCAGGTCCGTCATCCCGACTTCGCTCTTGCCCACTTGCAGTACTTCCTGCCCCGGTCCATGGCCCTTCACTTCGGCCGATGGCGAATACACGCGCAGCAGCTCGAAGGGAATCGAAAAGGTGGCGCCATCGTCGAAGCTCACTTCGAGCACGCGGGATTTGCTGTGGACGGTCAGACCGGTGGGGTTATGCATACTGAAACTCTTCCAAAAACTCAGGCACTCAGGCGTTGAATGATCGCCGCCCGCAAAGCCGGCAGCATGGCGCTGCGCTCGACCACGGCCTGCACCGGTGCCTCGCGCTGCTGCGCACCCCAGGTTGGATTAGGGAAGTGCGCATCGTCAGTGTAACGCGGGATCACATGCCAGTGCACGTGCGGGGTCATATTGCCGAAACTGGCGACATTCACCTTATGCGGCGCCATCACCTCGCGCTGCGCCAATTCCACCTGCCACACGGCGCGCATCACATGTTCGCGGTCCTCGGGCGCGAGGTCGGTCATTTCCTTGACATGGGCGTTCCACACCACGCGGCAATAACCCGGATAACCCGGCTCGTCGACCAGCACCACCGACAGGCGCTCATCGCGCCAGATCAGGGACGCGTCATCGCCGCCGGCGAAGGCGGCCAGCAAGGTGCACAGATCGCAGGGCTTGTTCACGCTCATACCAGTACCCTTTCGATGCCGCCGTCATTGGCGCGCGTGACGTAATCGGGCAGCCAGTTCTCGCCCAGCAGGTGCTTGGCGATTTCCACCACGATGTAATCGGCCGTAGTGCCCGAATCATCGTTATAGCGCGACAGGCCTTGCAGGCAGGACGGGCAGCTGGTGAGGATCTTCACATCGCCATCGAAGCCCTGGCGCAGCTTGTCCGCGCCCTTGACCATCTCTTCTTCCTTGCGGAAGCGCACCTGGGTCGAAATATCGGGACGCGATACGGCCAGTGTGCCGGACTCGCCGCAGCAACGGTCGTTCTTCTCGATCTTCACATTGTCCACGGTGGATACCAGGGCATTCACCGTCTTCACGGGATCCTGCATCTTCATCGGCGTGTGGCAAGGATCGTGGTACATATAGCGCGTGCCGGTCACGCCTTCCAGCTTGACGTTCTTCTCCAGCAGATATTCGTGGATATCCATGATGCGGCAACCGGGGAAGATTTTCTCGAACTCGTAAGTCGCCAGCTGATCGTAGCAGGTGCCGCAGGACACCAGCACGGTCTTGATGTCCAGATAGTTCAGCGTATTCGCCATGCGGTGGAAGAGGACGCGGTTATCCGTCATCATCTTCTCGGCCTTGTCGTACTCGCCCGAGCCGCGCTGCGGATAGCCGCAGCACAGATAGCCCGGCGGCAGCACGGTCTGCACGCCCACTTCCCACAGCATCGCTTGTGTGGCCAGACCCACTTGCGAGAACAGGCGCTCGGAGCCGCAGCCCGGGAAGTAGAACACCGCTTCCGTATTCGCATTGGTCTTCTGCGGATCGCGGATGATCGGGATCATCTTGTTGTCTTCGATATCGAGCAACGCGCGCGCCGATTTCTTCGGCAGATTGCCTGGCATCTTCTTGTTGATGAAGTGGATCACCTGCTCACGCACGGGCGGCTTGCCGACGGTCGGCGGCGGCGCCTTGGTCTGGCTGCGCGCCACTTTCTTGAAGATGTCATGGCCCAGACGCTGCGCCTTGTAGCCCCAACCGATCATCACTTCGCGCGTGGCGTTGATGGTGGCCGGGTCGGTCGCGTTCAGGAAGAACATCGAGGCGCGCTTGCCGGGATTGAAGCTGCGCTTGCCCATCTTGCGCAGCAGATTGCGCATATTCATGGACACATCGCCGAAGTCGATATTCACCGGGCAAGGCGTGACGCATTTATGGCATACCGTGCAGTGGTCGGCCACGTCCTCGAATTCTTCCCAGTGGCGGATCGAGATGCCGCGCCGCGTCTGTTCTTCGTAGAGGAAGGCTTCGATCAGGGCCGACGTCGCCAGGATCTTGTCGCGCGGCGAATACAGCAAATTGGCGCGCGGCACATGGGTCGAGCACACGGGTTTGCATTTGCCGCAGCGCAGGCAGTCCTTGACGCTGTTGGCGATGGCGCCGATATCGCTCTGCTGCATGATCAGCGATTCGTGGCCCATCAGGCCGAAGGACGGCGTGTAGGCATTGCTCAGGTCCGCGTCCATGCCGGGCAGGTTCAGCAGCTTGCCCTTGTTGAAGCGTCCTTCCGGATCGACGCGCTGCTTGTAGGCGCGGAAGTCGCCGATCTCTTCCTCGGTGAGGAATTCGAGCTTGGTGATGCCGATGCCGTGCTCGCCCGAGATCACGCCGTTGAGCGAACGCGCCAGCTTCATGATGCGGGCCACGGCCTTGTGCGCGTCCTGCAGCATTTCGTAGTGGTCCGAGTTCACCGGCAGATTGGTGTGGACGTTGCCGTCGCCCGCGTGCATGTGCAGGGCGACGAAGACGCGGCCGCGCAGGATGCGCTTGTGGGCCGCCGTCGCCTCGTCCAGAATCAGCTTGTAGGCCGCGCCGTTGAAGATCTGGCGGAACGGCGCGCGGATTTCCTGCTTCCAGCTGACGCGGATGGTGCGGTCCTGCACCACGTCGAACAGGGTGGCTTGCGGCTGGCGCTGCAGGCGTTCGTCGAAGGCCGGAGCCAGTTCCTGCAGGCCCAGCTCCTGCAGCTTGTGGCGCGCTTGCGCCAACGGCAGATCGAGGTTTTCCAGCGTATAGGTCCAGCGCTCGCGCACCTGCTCCAGCAGGGCCGCTGCTTGCTGCGGACGGTCGCCCAGCATTTCGGCGTCGCCCACCTTGTCGTCACTGGCATCGTCGCTCTTGCCGACCGGGAGATTGCCGGCGGCGAAAAATTCGCGCAGCGCGTCCGCCAGTTGCAGCTTGTTCTTGATCGACAGCTCGATGTTGATGCGCTCGATGCCATCGGTATATTCGCCCATGCGGTTAAGCGGAATCACCACGTCCTCATTGATCTTGAAGGCGTTGGTGTGCTTGGCGATGGCGGCGGTGCGGGCGCGGTCCAGCCAGAACTTCTTGCGCGCTTCCGGGCTGACGGCGACGAAGCCTTCGCCGACGCGGGTATTGGCCAGGCGGATCACTTCCGACGCGGCGCTGGCGACGGCATTCTCGTCGTCGCCGACGATGTCGCCGAACAGCGCCATCTTGGGCAGCACGCCGCGCTTGGATTTGGTGGCGTAGCCGACCGCGCGCAGATAGCGCTCATCCAGGTGTTCCAGGCCTGCCAGGCGCAGCGTGGCGAACTGCTCGCCCTGGGCTGGCAGACCGTCCAGATAATCCTTGATCTCGACGATCGATGGAATCGCGTCGCGCGCCTGGCCGAAGAATTCCAGGCAGACGGTGCGCGTATGCTTGGGCATCTTGTGCAGAATCCAGCGCGCCGAAGTAATCAAGCCATCGCAGCCTTCCTTCTGGATGCCGGGCAGGCCGGCCAGGAATTTGTCGGTGACGTCTTTGCCCAGGCCTTCCTTGCGGAAGCGGCGGCCTTCGATTTCCAGGATCTCGGTCTTGAACGGCGCGCCTTTCGCTTCGCCCTTGGCGTTCGGATGCGTCCATTCGAGGCGGAAGCGCGCCATCGGCGTATCGTGGATCTTCGACAGATTGTGGTCGATGCGCGTGACTTCGAGCCAGTCGCCGTTCGGGTCGACCATGCGCCAGGACGCAAGATTGTCCAGCGCCGTGCCCCACAGCACGGCCTTCTTGCCGCCCGCGTTCATGGCGATATTGCCGCCGATGCAGGAAGCGTGGGCCGAAGTCGGGTCGACGGCGAACACGAAGCCCGCCTTCTCGGCCGCTTCCGACACCTTGTTGGTGATCACGCCCGCTTCGGAGTAAATAGTCGCGTATTCGCGTTCCAGGCCGGGCAAGACCTTCATTTCCACGGCGCCCAGGGTCAGGAGCTTTTCGGTATTGATGACGGCCGACAGCGGCGTCAGGGGAATCGCGCCGCCGGTATAGCCGGTGCCGCCGCCGCGCGGGATAATGGTCAGTCCCAGCTCGATACAGCCTTTCACCAGGCCGGCCATCTCCTCTTCGCTGTCCGGGGTCAGCACCACGAACGGGTATTCCACGCGCCAGTCGGTGGCGTCGGTCACGTGCGAGATGCGCTTCATGCCGTCGAAGCAGATATTGTGCTTCTCGGTATAGCGGCCCAGCACCTTGTTGGCGCGCTTGCGCAAGTCGTACATGCGGCCGAATTCTTCGCCGAAGTCGGCCACCGCCTTGCTGGCCGCCTTCAGCAGCTTTTCCACATTGCCGCTGCGCTGGGCGGCATCGCCATCGGCCTCGGTGGCGTCCACCGTCAGGCGGCGCTTGTCGACTTCGGCCAGGCGGTGGTGCAGCGCATCGATCAATTTGGCGCGGCGCTTCGGATTGTCCAGCAAATCGTCCTGCAGATAGGGATTGCGGCGCACCACCCAGATATCGCCCAGCACTTCGTACAGCATGCGCGCGGAACGGCCGGTCTGGCGCGCGCCGCGCAGCTCGTCGAGCAGGCGCCAGGACTCTTCCCCTAACAGCCGTATGACGATTTCGCGGTCGGAAAACGAGGTGTAGTTATAGGGGATTTCGCGCAAGCGCGTGTGGGCGTGCCCATCGGGCGTTTCTGCAAGCAAGGCCTGGATTTGTGCTGGTGCGTTCATTATGCGTGGACTAGTGGCTGACGCTAAGAAAGACCATTCTATCGTATTGCGCCGCACAAGATCCTAACAGCCCCAAGGCATCACAGGGTTCCGTTAACGTCAGTTTGCCGAAATTAATTTGAAAAATGTGGCGTTTAGCGCACGTTTATTGCATTTCACCGATTTTTACCAGGGATTATTCATGCGATACGCCCCGAGGCAAAATTGCGTTTGCAGCATTCAGCCGCCCAGCACGTGCGCCACGGAACGCCAGAAGCCGTCCGGCACATACAGCAGCAGGGTCGTCATGGTCAGATAGCGCGCCAGCTTGCCGATGGCCATATACATGAGCGCGGGCCAGAACGGCAGCTTGAGCCAGCCGCCCAGGGTGCACAGGGGATCGCCGATGCCGGGCAGCCAGGACAAGAGCATGGTCTTGGCGCCGTAACGCGCCAGCCAGCCGAACCAGCGGCTCTCGCGCTCCTTGGCGAAGGCCGACTTGGCGGTATAACCCATCCAGTAATCGACCGCGCCGCCCAGGGTATTGCCGACGGTGGCGACGGCGATGGCGGGCCAGAACATGGCGCCATTGGCCTTGACCACGGCGAAGACGGCCGGCTCGGAGCCGAGCGGCACCAGCGTGGCAGACACGAAGCTAATGAGAAAGACCGAGGTCAGGCCCACTTCCGGCGCGGCCAGCAGGGCCAGCAGCCAGGCAATTGCGGATTCGATCATGAAGATTTGGAGGATGGCTCAGGCTGTCCATTATAATGAGTCGCACCAAGCACATCGCACGACTGAGTCCGGCGCCAGCATACCCGCGCGCGCCGGCGTGCAGCCTCCCTTCGGTTATCCGCCGTTGAACAGCAAGTCTTTGCACCCCGCCAGCCTCCCTGGCCCGACTTTTTTGTTTGCAGACTATGACTATCGACTACCTGAAGAAAATCCTGACCGCCCGCGTCTACGACGTGGCCCAAGAAACTCCGCTGGAACTGGCGCCGACCCTATCGCAGCGCTATCAAAACCGAATTTATTTCAAGCGCGAGGACATGCAGGACGTGTTCAGCTTCAAGGTGCGCGGCGCGTATAACAAGATGGCCCATCTGAGCGAAGCGCAATTGAAGCGCGGCGTCATTTGCGCCTCGGCCGGCAACCACGCCCAGGGCGTGGCGCTGTCGGCGGCGCGCATGGGCTGTCCGGCCGTGATCGTGATGCCGGCCACCACGCCGCAGCTGAAGATCGAGGCGGTGCGCGCGCGCGGCGGCGCCCACGTGGAAGTGGTGCTGCACGGCGAATCCTATACCGACGCCTACAACCACGCGCTGACGCTGGAAAAAGAACAGAAGCTGACCTTCGTCCACCCCTTCGACGACCCCGACGTGATCGCCGGCCAGGGCACGATCGCGATGGAAATCCTGCGCCAGCACGCCGGTCCGATCCACGCCATCTTCGTGCCCATCGGCGGCGGCGGCATCATCGCCGGCATCGCCGCCTATGTGAAACAGATCCGGCCCGACATCAAGATCATCGGCGTGCAAACGCTCGATTCGGACGCCATGGCGCGCAGCCTGAAGGCGGGCGAGCGCCTGACCCTGTCCGACGTCGGCCTGTTCGCCGACGGCACCGCCGTCCGCCTGGTGGGCGAGGAAACCTTCCGCATCGCGCAGCAGTATGTGGACGATGTGATCCTGGTCGACACCGACGCCATCTGCGCCGCCATCAAGGACGTGTTCATGGACACGCGCTCGATCCTGGAACCGTCCGGCGCCTTGGCCGTGGCCGGCGCCAAGGCCTATATCGAACGCGCGGAGCTGAGCAAGGACCCGGTCCTGCACCAGACCTTGATCACCGTGGCCAGCGGCGCGAACATGAATTTCGACCGCCTGCGCTTTGTCGCCGAACGCGCCGAGCTGGGCGAGTCGCGCGAAGCGGTGTTCGCCGTCACCCTGCCCGAGCAGCGCGGCAGCTTCAAACGCTTCTGCGCCCTGGTCGGGCCGCGCAATGTGACCGAGTTCAACTACCGCATCAGCGACCAGGACCAGGCCCACGTGTTTGTCGGTGTGCAGATCGCCGACCGCAACGAATCGAGCGCCCTGGCGCGCCGCTTCGAAGATAGCCAGTTCACGACGCTCGACCTGACCCATGACGAACTGGCCAAGGCCCACTTGCGCCACCTGGTGGGCGGCAAGAGCGCGCTGGCCAAGGACGAGCTGCTATACCGCTTCGAGTTCCCCGAGCGTCCCGGCGCGCTGATGCGCTTCCTCGACAGCATGGCGCCGAACTGGAATATCTCGCTATGCCACTACCGCTCCCAGGGCGGCGACGTCGGCCGCATCCTGATCGGCCTGCAAGTGCCGTCCGACGAGATGGGCGAGTTCCACAAATTCCTCGCCACCCTCGGCTACCGCTACTGGGACGAAACCCAGAACCCGGTCTACAAGCTCTTCCTCTAACGGCCGCCCGCAACAGCCGAGCCCGTGTCCACCTTGGTGCCTGGCACCAAGGTGGACACGGGCTCGGCTGTATGCGGCGGCTGCTCATCCGGCGGCGGGGGCGCTTTTGCGTTAACATGGAGGGCTGTCTGATTTACTCTGAGCACCGCCATGACCAATACCGCCGACCAGTCCCCTCTGGGCAAGAATTCCGCTTACCGTACCGACTATGCGCCGGAACTGCTGTTCCCCATCCCGCGCCAGGGTAAGCGCGACGAACTGGGGCTGCAGGGCACCCTGCCCTTCTTCGGCGTCGATCTGTGGAATGCGTATGAGCTGTCGTGGCTGAATATGCGCGGCAAGCCGCAGGTGGCCGTGGCGCGCATTACGGTGCCGGCCGATTCGCCGAATATCATCGAGTCGAAATCGTTCAAGCTCTATCTGAATTCCTTCAACCAGACCCGCCTGGGCGGCCCGGATGCACTGAAGACCTTGCTGCAGCAGGATCTGTCGGCCGCGGCCGGCGCCAGCGTGCAGGTCAGCCTGACCATGCAGGAGGACTTCGGCAGCCTGCAGATGGGCGAACTGTCCGGCCTGCTGCTCGACCGCCTGGATATCGAAGTCGATAACTACGCGCCGCAGCCGGAAATCCTGAAAGCCGACTTCGACGAGCAGCCGGTGGAAGAGGTGCTGGTGTCGCATCTGCTGAAATCGAATTGCCTGGTCACGGGTCAGCCGGACTGGGGCAGTGTGCAGATCAGCTATGCCGGCCCGCAAATCGATCAAGAAAGTCTATTGAAATACCTGATCGGCTTCCGCGAGCACAATGAATTTCATGAGCAATGCGTGGAACGCATCTTCACCGACATCCTGCGCCACTGCCGTCCGCAGCAGTTGACCGTGTATGCGCGCTATACCCGCCGCGGCGGCCTGGACATCAATCCCTGGCGCAGCAACCACAGCGGCGCGCGCCTGCCGTCCAATCTGCGCAACGCGCGCCAGTAAGCGGCCCCATGGATTGTTGATTGCAATCAACAATCCTCCGCATTTTTTACAATGTGGTGAAACATTTCAGCGGGTTTTGTCTTACAATCAGTTAAGAACTGTTATGGAATTACCCACGGCGAAAGCGCGTCCCCACAGGCAAAAAGCTGGCATTTTGCCGGAAACCTGCGCGTGAATTGCCAAGACGGCTGCCAGTATTTTTTGAATAACGCTTTAGCCTGCCTCAGGCGGGCTGGAGCGGAATGCGGAGGCCAGCCGGGCGCTAGCGATTTCATGTTACAGGCCGCACAAACAGGCCTATAATTCTGTGCTCGCAAGCCACCTTTGTGCGCCGCACCATTTCACGTCGCGTTATGAATAATCTGAGCAAAATCCTGTCGCTAGAGAATGTCCAGTTAGATCTGGAAGTCTCGAGCAAAAAGCGCGCCTTTGAGCAAGCCGGTCTGATTTTTGAGAACAACTGCGGCATCGCCCGCTCCACCGTGTCCGACAATCTGTTCGCGCGCGAGCGCCTCGGGTCGACCGGGCTGGGCCATGGCGTCGCCGTGCCGCACGGCCGCATCAAGGGTTCCAAGAGCCTGAAGACGCCGCTGGCCGCCTTCGTGCGCCTGGCCGAACCCATCCCCTTCGAATCGCCCGACGGCAAGCCCGTCAACCTGCTGTTCTTCCTCTTGATTCCCGACCATGTGACCCAGCAGCACCTGGAAATCCTGTCGGAGATCGCCGAGATGTTTTCCGACGACGCTTTCCGCACCGCCTTGTCGACTGATACCGACCCGCGCTCGGTGCATAGCCGCATCGTGAATTGGCAACCCAGCTTGCAAGCGGCAGGTTAAACTAGGATCGATACCACTTTCCGCAAAGAAGACCCATGCTGCAAACTCCGCTGACGATACAAAGGCTGTATGACGATAACCGCGAGACTTTGCAGCTGGGATGGTTCGCCGGCTTTCCCGGCGGCGAGCGCCTGATCTCGGGCGATGTGGCGTCGGCGGCCGACCAGGTCGGCCACTTGAATACGATTCACCCGGGCCGCATCCAGGTCTTCGGCCACCAGGAAATCAATTACTACCAGCGCCTGAAATCGCTGACGCGCGCCCATGTGATCGGCGAGCTGATCGCGGGCGGCCCGCCGGCCCTGATCATTGCGCAAGGCCTGGAAACGCCGCCCGACATCCTCGCCATCTGCGACGAGAAAAATATTCCCCTGTTCTCCACGCCGCTGGCGGCGGCCCAGGTGATCGACTTCCTGCGCGTCTACCTGTCGAAGAAGCTGGCGCAGCGCGTCATCATGCACGGCGTGTTCATGGACGTGCTGGGCGTGGGCGTGCTGATTACCGGCGACTCGGGCCTGGGCAAGAGCGAGCTGGGTCTCGAGCTGATTTCGCGCAGCCACGGCCTGGTGGCCGACGACGCGGTGGAGTTTTCGCGCATCGCGCCGAATATGATCGAAGGCCGCTGCCCGCCGCTGCTGCAAAACCTGCTGGAAGTGCGCGGCCTGGGCCTGCTCGACATCAAGGCCATCTTCGGCGAGACGGCGGTACGGCGCAAGATGCGCCTGAAGCTGATCGTGCACCTGGTGCGCCGCTCGGCGCTGGAAGAGGAAGTGGAACGCCTGCCCTTCCAGTTCCCGACCGAGGACGTCTTGGGCCTGCCGATCCGCAAAGTCGTGATCCCGGTGGCGGCCGGCCGCAATATCGCGGTGCTGCTGGAAGCGGCCGTGCGCAACACCATCCTGCAATTGCGCGGCATCGATACGCTGCAAGAGTTCATGGAACGGCAGCGTCAAGCCATGAGCGGAGATTGAATGCTGCTAAGGAGTGCGCCCTTGCAAGGGCGCACCGTTCCGCAGGCGCGCGGCGATGCCGCACCAATTCCCTGCTTCACCAACGTCAAGCCATGAGCGGCGACTGATACGTGCGCGCAGTGAATCAAGCCGCAAGCGAGGTTAAAACACCGGCTTTTTCGGGTATCATGCCCGCATGCGAATCGTCCTCATTACTGGTATCTCCGGCTCCGGCAAATCGGTAGCCCTGAACGTCCTCGAAGACACCGGCTACTACTGCGTGGATAACCTGCCGCCGGCCCTGCTGGCGAATCTGGTGGTCACGCTCGGCACGGAAGGCACGGAGGCGCTGGCGGTCGCGGTCGACGCGCGCAGCGCCGCCTCCCTGGCCAGCCTGCCCGGCGATATCGAGGCCTTGCGCTCCCTCGGCCATGATGTGCGCGTGATGTTCCTCACCGCGAGCACGCATTCGCTGGTGGCGCGCTTCTCGGAAACGCGGCGCAGCCATCCGCTCTCGCACCAGCTGCGGCCCGGCGACAATCCCAATGCGCGCCGCACCCTGATCGAATGCATCCTGGAAGAGCGCGAGCGCCTGTCGGCCATCCAGCAGTTGGGCCATGTGATCGATACTTCGGAATTGAGCGCCAACAAGCTGCGCGCCTGGGTCAAGGATCTGGTGCACAGCGAGCAGGCGCCGCTGACCCTGTTCTTCGAATCCTTCGCCTTCAAGCTGGGCGTGCCGCTCGACGCCGACTTCGTGTTCGACGTGCGCGCCGTGCCGAACCCCTATTACGACCTGGCCTTGCGCCCGCTGACCGGACGCGACGCGCCGGTGATCGCCTTCCTCGACGCCCAGCCCAGCGCCGAGGAGATGTTCCAGGATATCCGCAACTTCATCGCCAAATGGCTGCCTTCGTTCAAGAACGACAACCGCAGCTACCTGACTGTGGCCGTGGGCTGCACCGGCGGCCAGCACCGTTCGGTGTATATGGCCGAACGGCTGGCGCGCCATTTCCAGGCCGGCGAGCAGGTCGTGCTGCGCCACCGCGAACAGTAAGGCTTCTATTTCGACCAGTGCACGACCTCGATCTGATGCTGATCGGGGTCAAACACCATGGTGCCGTAGTACTTTTCATTGATGTCCGGCCGCAAACCAGGTTCGCGCAGCTTGCTCGCGCCCAGCTCGATGGCCTTGCTGTAGAAGGCTTGCGCCGCTTCCTGCGAGGGCGCCGTGATGGCGACGTGGGCGCGGTGCCCCACCAATGCATCGCCGTTCTGCGCCGGATAAATGGCAAAGCTCCAGTGGCCGTTGGCGCCGAAAATGACCTGGCCGCCATCCTGGTGCTGGACGCTATAGCCCAGCGGCTCCAGGCAGGCGGTGTAGAAGGCCAGTGCGCGCGGCAGGTCGCGCGTGCCGATGGATACGTGGTCGATCATGATGTTCCTCCCTCAAAAATGGTCAGAACATCATACTGAGCGGCGCAGAAACGTTTTCTTGAAAACGCCCTCCGCGACGCAACAATTTCTCTTAGCGCTCAGGGCGCGAGATGGCGTAGCGGGTGCGCGTGCTCCGGCCAGGCCGGCTCGAAGAAGCGCGCCACAGCCTCGGCCGACACTTCAGCCAAGGTGGGCGGATTCCAGCGCGGCTGGTTGTCCTTGTCGATGACCAGGGCGCGCACGCCTTCCAGCACTTCCCCATGTTCGAAATTGCGGCGCACCAGATTGCGTTCCAGGCGCAGGCAGTCGGCCACGCCGAGCGCGGCGCCACGCTTCAGCAGTTCCCGCGTCACGCACATCATCAGCGGCGAACGCTGCTCCATGGCGCGCAAGGCTTTCTGCGCGAAATCGCTGGCATCGCCGCGCAGCGACTCCATCACGGCGGCGACGCTGGCAGCGGCGAAATGGCGGTCGATCAGGGCGCGCTGCGCTTCCAGCTCGCTGGCGCCGGCCTGGGCGCGCAAAGGCGCGGCAAAGGCTTCGATGGCAGCACGCAGCTGCGCTCCCGGCGTGGCGTCGATCAGGGCTGCCAGCGCGGGCATATCGCTGTCCGGGACGTAGTGGTCGGCCAAGCCCAGATACAGGGCGTCGGCCGCGCCGACCGTGAGGCCGGTCAGGCCCAGGTACATGCCCAGTTGGCCCGGCGCGTGCGAGAGGAAATGGCTGCCGCCCACGTCGGGGAACAGGCCGATATTCACTTCCGGCATGGCCATCTTGGTGCGGTTGCTGACGATGCGCACGCCGCAATCCGGCCCGCCCTGGGCGATGCCCATGCCGCCGCCCATCACCACGCCGTCCATCACGGCGATATAGGGCTTGGGATAGAAATGGATTAAATGGTTTAGCGCATATTCCTCGGTGAAGAAATCCTCCAGCAGGGCGCTGCCGCCTTGCGGCGTCTGCTGCCCGACCTCGTAGAAGAAGCGGATGTCGCCGCCGGCGCACAAGGCCTTCTCGCTGCTGCTGCGGATCACCACGGCGGCAATGGCGGCATCGCCACGCCAGGCCAGCAGGGCTGCGCTGAGCGCGCGCACCATATCGAGCGAGAGGGAATTCAGTGCCTTGGGACGATCCAGGGTGATGATGCCGGTGCCGTTGCTGACGCGGGTGTGGACATATGCGCTCATGAGGTCTCGCCAAAATTTGAGGAAGCTTATTCTAGCGCGGCATATGGATTTACGGCGGATACAAAAAAGGGCGCTGATGCGCCCTTTTGTCGGTGCTGCCTGGCCCTGGTATCAGGTGGCGGAGGCAGATGCTTCTTCGTAGGTGTCCGGCAGGCGCTTGATAGCGGCGTGGCTATGGTCCTGGAGTTTGGCTTTGTGCTTCATGACCTGGCGATCGAGCTTGTCGATAAGCGTATCGATGGCGGCGTACAGGTCTTGCGACAGGCTTTCCACATACATGGTCTTGCCGGAAACGCGCAGATTGATTTCCGCTTTTTGACGTTTTTCTTTCTCGGTGAGGTTATCTACAGTCAGGATGACAGCAATATCAATTACATGATCGAAGTGGCGTTTGATACGCTCCAGCTTGTTCTGCACGTATTCGCGAATCGCTGGGGTCACGTCGAGATGATGTCCACTGATGGTGAGATTCATACACACTCCTAAAGATGATGTCGCTACAAGTTCGTGCGCGCCCAATCTGGCCGGGCTGGCAGGAACCCAGGCACTACAAAGATTTGCGGAGACTAACTGGCGGGATCTTCAATGCTTCGCGATATTTGGCAACAGTGCGTCGCGCAATTACCATGCCTTGTTCTCCCAGCATGTCCGCAATCTTACTGTCGGATAAAGGATTTTTCGGGTCTTCTGCTCCTGTCAATTGCACAATCAGCGCCCGTATCGCCGTGGAAGAAGCTTCGCCCCCCGCTTCCGTCGCGACATGGCTGCCAAAAAAATATTTCAACTCAAACATGCCATGGGGGGTGAGCATATATTTTTGAGTTGTTACGCGAGAAATAGTGCTCTCGTGTAGTCCCAGTGTATCAGCAATTTCACGCAACACAAGGGGTCTCATGGCCACCGCGCCGTGCGAGAAGAAATTCTTTTGGCGCTCCACGATGGCCTGCGCCACGCGCAAAATGGTGTCAAAGCGCTGGCGCATATTCTTGATCAGCCACTTCGCCTCCTGCAGCTGGGCGCTCATCTGCGTTTCGCCCTTCCCCTGGCGCAGCAGGCTGGCGTACAGGGAATTCACGCGCAGGCGCGGCATCACATCGTTATTCAACATGACGATCCAGCCGTTGCGGCCCTTCCTCACCACCACGTCCGGCACCACATAGTCCGACACGTCGGCGGCGAAGGCGGCGCCGGGATGCGGATTGCACTGGCGGATCACTGCCTGCGCTTCGCGCAGGTCTTCATCGTCGCAGTCGAGGGCTTTTTTGAGCTTGGTGAATTCGCGCTGGGCGAACCAGGCCAGGTGCTTTTCGACGATGCACAAAGCCATGCGCCGCGTCACCAAAGGCACGCCGGGCAGGCGGCGGATCTGCAGCGCCAGGCATTCGGCGGCGCCGCGCGCGCCGACGCCGGCCGGATCGAAGCTTTGCAGCAGGGTGAGCGAGGTTTGCAGCTCGTCCAGCTCCACATCGAGTTCCAGCGGCAGGCGCGCGTGGATTTCTTCCAGGCTCTCGTCCAGATAACCGTTGTCGTCCAGCGCATCGACGATCAGCTCCATCAGCGCGCGGTCGCGCGGCTCCTGCAGGGTGACGCGCATCTGCTCCAGCAAATGCTCGCGCAGGCTGCAGTGGTGGGCTTCCAGCTGGGGACGGGCGTCGTCGTCTTCGGGCGCCTTGCCGCGGCCCGTATCGCCCCAGTCGCCATCGGCTTCGGCCACACTCTCGCTCTCGCCGCCTTCGTAGGCCGGTTCGGCCTCGGCGGCCGGCGCCGGCGCATCGGCCGGCGCGGCATTGTCCGGCGCCGCGTCGCCGGCGGCCGGCGCCTGGCTGATGGCGCCGTCGGCCAGCAGCCGCACGGAACGGTCCAGCGGATCGTCAAGACGCTCCAGCAGGGGATTGTCAGTCAGCAGCTGTTCCAGTTCCTGATGCAGTTCCAGCGTGGACAGTTGCAGCAGACGGATGGACTGCTGCAACTGCGGCGTCAACGCGAGGTGTTGCGAGGTGCGCAGTTGCAAAGACTGTTTCATGGCTTTACATGCGGAAGTGTTCGCCCAGATAAACGCGGCGTACCGATTCGTCGGCGATGATGTCGTCCGGACGGCCGGAGGCCAGCACAGAGCCTTGGTTAATGATGTAGGCACGATCACAAATGCCCAGGGTCTCCCGCACATTATGGTCGGTAATCAGCACGCCGATATTGCGCTCCTTCAGGAAACGCACAATCCGCTGGATTTCGATCACTGCGATCGGATCGACGCCGGCAAACGGCTCGTCCAGCAGCACGAAGCGCGGATTGGTGGCCAGGGCGCGCGCGATCTCCACGCGGCGCCGTTCGCCGCCCGACAGCGACAGGGCCTGGTTCTCGCGCAGTTTCTCGATCTGCAGGTCAGCCAGCAGTTTTTCCAGGCGCGCGTCGATTTCCGTCTTGGCCAGCGCCTTGCCGTCCACCTTTTGGATTTCCAGCACGGCGCGGATATTCTCTTCCACCGTCAGCTTGCGGAACACCGACGCTTCCTGCGGCAGATAGGACAGGCCGAGCGTGGCGCGGCGGTGGATCGGCAGGCTCGATACATCGGTGCCGCCGATGTCGATGCTGCCCGCGTCCGAGGCCACCAGGCCCACGATCATGTAGAAGGACGTGGTCTTGCCGGCGCCGTTCGGCCCCAGCAAGCCGACCACCTCGCCGCAGTCGACCTGCAGCGACACGTCATGCACGACCTGGCGCTTGCCATAGCTTTTTTGCAGGCCGCGCACGACCAGGGTATTGCCCTTGCATTGAGCCTGCATGCTTATTTCCCCGCGTTCGGCGTGGTGGCCGGCGCAGCAGGCGCCGCGGCAGGCGGTTCGGTGCGGGTCGGCTGGATCACCATGGTGCCGCGGCCGCCGCCCGGCTTGGATTCGCCGGTTTCGCTATTCTTCACGGTGAAGAATTCCTTGCGGCTGTCGTAGGAGATGAACTCGCCCTGCACTTCGTCGCTCGGCTTGCTGCCTTCCAGGCGCTTGATCTTGGCCTTGGTGAACAGCTTCACCAGCTCGACCTTCTCACTGTATTCGATGCGTTCGGCCTCGCCTTCGATCCACTGGTCGCCGACACCGTCGCGCTTCTGGCGGAAGGTCGCTGCCTTGCCGCCCGCGCCGGTCAGGGTCACGAACTGGTAGCCCTCGGGGTCCTGGCGCACCACGGCTTTTTCGGCGTGCATGCGCAGAGTGCCGCGCGTGATGACCACGTTGCCGGTGGCGATCTTGAGCTGTTTCACATCATCCACGTCCAGATTGTCGTAGTTGATTTCCATCGGCTTGTAAGAGTCGGCTTTCTCGGCCTGGCTCATGCCGGCCATGCCAAGCAGGATGGCGGCCGTCAGCAGAAATTTTTTCATTGAATTTCCATTCTCTTGGTATTGATTAGTGCTGCTTAGGCGGCAGCACCAGCGTGCCGCGGCCTTTCAGCGTCAGCTCGCGGCTCGCGTTATTGCCACGCAGGCCGCTGCCGCTGGCACGGGCTTCGCCCTGGCGGATCTGCACCGGCTGGTCGGTTTCCATGCGGTCCTCGTCCGGATAGATGGTCAGCGCCTCGGTGCGCAGCTGGAAAGGCTGGCCCTTGGCGGCGGCCGCGCGGTCGATCTGCACGTCCTTGGTCAGCACGACGCGGCTGTTATTGTCGTCCACGCGCGCGTGCTGGGCGCGCATGTCCATCGGCGGCTGCTCCTTGCTGCTCAAGCTGCGCACCAGCGGCTTGTCGATCTCGGAAGAGTCGTCGACCGGACGGTGGGTCAGCTTGTCGCCGGAGATGATGTAGTTGGGGCGTCCATCCTTGCTCATGCGGACAAAGCTGAACTCCTCCACGATGTAGTCTGGTTCATTCAGGCGCTGGCTGGCCTGGATCTGGTCGCCGGCCTGGTTCATCAGCTGCAGCAGCCAGAAGCTGCCGAAGGCGAGGAAGAGCATGGCCATCATCACGATGGACAGGCGGAAGCGGTGGGCGGTACGCTGGCGCATCGGGCTGTCCTTTGTCAGACCAGGAACTGGGCCAGAATCTGTTCGTAGCTGCCCTGGGCGCGCAGCAGCAGTTCGCTGGCTTCGCGCACGGCGCCGCGGCCGCCGCTGGCGGCGGTCACATGGTGCACGCGCTGCAGCACCTCGGGACGGCCGTTCGGCACGCCGATGGCCAGGCCGACGCGGCTCAGGATCGGCAGGTCCACCACATCGTCGCCGATGAAGCCGACCTGCTCGGCGGTGAGGCCGGTCTTGGCCAGCAGGTCCATGAAGGGCGTCAGCTTGTCATGGCCGCCCTGGTGCACGAATTCGATGCCCAGGTCCTTGGCGCGGGCCGTCACCTGGGGCGAGCGGCGCGCGCTGATGATGGCCGTCAGCACGCCGGCCTGCTGCAGGAATTTGATGCCCAGGCCATCGTGCACATTGAAGGTCTTCATCAACTCGCCTTCGGCGCCGTAATGCAGGCTGCCGTCGGTCAGCACGCCGTCGACGTCGAAGATCATCAGCTTGATTTTGGCGGCGCGTGCCAGCACGTCCTGCTTGTCGATGCCGCTCATCAGATCACCTTGGCGCGGGTCAGGTCATGGATGTGCAGCGCGCCCACCAGCTTGCCGGCGGCGTCCACCACCAGCATCTGGTTGATGCGGAACTGCTCCATCACGGCGACGGCGTCCACCGCCAGCTGGTCGGGGCCGATGCTGCGCGGGTTGGCGTGCATCACGTCGCGCATCACCACCTTGCTGAAGTCCTGCACCTTGTCGATCATGCGGCGCAGGTCGCCGTCGGTGAAGACGCCGGCCGGACGGCCGTCGGGGTCGACCACGGCGGTCATGCCCATGCCCTTCTGCGTGATTTCCAGCAGCGCGTCGGGCAGCACGGTATCCAGGCCCACGGCCGGAATGGCGTCGCCGCTGCGCATGATGTCGCGCACATGGGTCAGCAGGCGGCGGCCCAGCGCGCCACCGGGGTGGGAGCGGGCGAAGTCTTCTTCCTTGAAGCCGCGCAGGTCGAGCAGCGCGACGGCAATCGCGTCGCCCAGCGCCAGGGTGACGGTGGTGCTGGCGGTCGGCGCCAGGTTCAGCGGGCAGGCTTCCTTGGCGACGGAGACGTCCAGGTGCACGTCGGCCAGCTGCGCCAGGCTCGACTCGGGCTTGCCGGTCATGGAAATCACCACGCCGCCCATGCGTTTCACCACGGGCAGGATGGCCATCAGCTCCGCGCTTTCGCCGGAGTAGGAAATGGCGATAAAGGCATCGTCGGAGGTGACCATGCCCAGATCGCCGTGGGCGGCTTCGGCCGGGTGCACAAACAGGGCCGGGGTGCCGGTGGACGCCAGGGTGGCGGCGATTTTGCGGCCGATATGGCCGGATTTGCCGATGCCGGACACCACGACCCGGCCCTTGCAATTTAGCAACAGCGACACGGCCTGGCCCACGCTCTCGTCGCTGGCCAGGCGGGCATGCAGCGCGGCCAGGGCGTCGGTCTCGATTTGCAGGGCTTCGCGCGCCAGTTCCAGGGCGCGTTTGGCGGTGTTCGCGTCAAAAGCTTTCAGCATTGTTTTTTCATGGGTTACACTCATGCCCAAAGTATAGCCGAATTGGGAAAGCAAAAAACTTGCCAGACAAAACAAAGCACGCATCCGGCTACGTCCGGCGCTGGAATCGAGGCCGCCATGTTCTCTCCCCTTGAACTGACCCTGCTGCTGCTCGGCAGCGCCGTCCTGGGCGTGGTGGCATTCCGCATGCTGCACCTGCCGCCCATGCTCGGTTATCTCGCGGTGGGCATCCTGATCGGCCCGCACGCCCTCGGCCTGGCCGAGGAAAGCCCCGCCACCCACGCCCTGGCCGAATTCGGCGTGGTGTTCCTGATGTTCTCCATCGGCCTTGAATTCTCCCTGCCCAAGCTGATGGCCATGCGCAGCATCGTGTTCGGCCTGGGCATGGCCCAGGTGGGGCTGACCATCGTCTCCACCATGGCCTTCGGCTGGCTGGTGTCGATGGTGCTGCCGGCCTATCTGCAAATCAGCTGGCAGGCCGCCTTCGCGCTGGGCGGCGCGCTGGCCATGTCTTCCACCGCCATCGTCTCCAAGATGCTGACCGAGCGGCTGGAGCTGGAAAGCGACCACGGACGCAAGATCATCGGCATCCTGCTGTTCCAGGATCTGGCCGTGGTGCCGCTGCTGATCCTGATCCCCTCCCTCGCGCAAAACCCCGAGAACCTGGCCGCCACCCTGGGCTGGGCCAGCCTGAAAGCGGTGATCGTGCTGGTGCTGCTGCTGTTCATCGGCCAGAAGCTGATGCGCGGCTGGTTTACCATCGTCGTCAAGCGCCGCTCGCAGGAGCTGTTCATGCTCAACCTGCTGCTGGTGACCCTGGGCGCGGCCTGGATCACCGAGCGCGCCGGCCTGTCCATGGCCCTGGGCGCCTTCGTGGCCGGCATGCTGATCTCGGAGACCGAATATCGGCACCAGGTGGAAGAAGACATCAAGCCTTTCCGCGACGTGCTGCTGGGGCTTTTCTTCATCACCGTCGGCATGCTGCTCAACTTCCGCGTGGTGATGCAGAACTGGTGGCTGGTGCTGATCCTGCTGGCCGGGCCGGTGCTGCTCAAATTCGCCCTGATCGCCGGTCTGGCCAAGCTGTTCGGCTCCTCCGACGGCACCGCCATGCGCACCGGCCTGGGACTGGCCCAGGCCGGCGAATTCGGCTTCGTGCTGCTGAATGTGGCGGGCGGCGTGCAACTGATGGACGGCGCCCTGATCCAGGTGGTGCTGGCCTCGATGGTGCTATCCATGCTGGCCGCGCCCTTCCTGATCGAACAGTCCGACCGCCTGGTGCTGAAATTCTCCAGCAACGAGTGGATGATGCAGTCGCTGAACCTGACCAAGATCGCGGCGCGCAGCATGGCCACGCAACAGCATGTGATCGTGGCCGGTTTCGGCCGCAGCGGGCAAAGCCTGGCGACCTTGCTGACGGAAGAGAAGATCGACTACCACGCGCTCGACCTGGACCCGGAGCGGGTGCAGGAGGCGCAGGCCGCCGGCGCCAACGTGTCCTACGGCGACGCGGCGCGGCGCGAAAGCCTGGTGGCGGCGGGCGTGACGCGCGCCGCCGCCCTGGTCATCACCTATGCCAGCACGCCGTCGGCGCTGAGGGTGCTGCATCTGGTGCACGAACTGGCCCCGAACCTGCCGGTGATCGTGCGCAGCCATGACGACACGGACCTGGACCGCCTGAAAGCGGCTGGCGCGGCCGAAGTGGTGCCGGAACTGATGGAGGGCAGCCTGATGCTGGCCTCGCACGCGCTGGTGATGCTGGGCGTGCCGCTGCGGCGCGTGGTGCACCGCGTGCAGGTGGCGCGCGAAGAGCGCTACGCCTCGCTGCGCGGCTATTTCCACGGCGCCAGCGACAGCGGCGAAGAGGCCGACCTGGTGCGCCTGCATTCGGTGGCGTTGGCGGAAAACGCCTCCTGCGTGGGCAAGGCCTTGTGCGATGTGCAGATGAAAGAGACCGGGGCCGAAGTGGCCGGCATCCGGCGCGGCAAGCTGCCGCTGGACGTGACGCCGGATACGGTGCTGGAAGCGGGCGATGTGGTGGTGCTGCGCGGCGGCGCCGAGGAAGTGGCCCGCGCCGAAACCCAGCTGTTGATTTAGTGCGGCTGGTAGCGGATCACGCGATTGCGGCCGCCCTCTTTCGCCTGGTACAGCGCTTCGTCGGCGTGGGCGATCAGTTCCAGCGCCACCTGTTCGGCCGGGCGGTCTTGCTCCGGCTGGCCCAGGCTGGCCACGCCGATCGAGGCGGTAATCGATACCTGCAAACCCTGCGCTAATTCGATCAGGCTGGCAGCCACGCCGGCGCGGATGCGTTCGGCCACGAAGGCCGCGCTCTCCAGATCGGCATCGATCAGCAGCACCACGAATTCCTCGCCGCCGAAACGGGCCAGCGCGTCCGACAGGCGCAGCTCGGCCTTGATGCGGGCCGCCACTTCGCGCAGCACATCGTCGCCGCCCTGGTGGCCGACGGTGTCGTTGACGCGCTTGAAGTGGTCGATGTCGATGTACATGAAGGAGATCTGGTAGTTCTGGCGGCGCGCGCGCGCGATCTCTTCGAGCAGGCGGCGGTCGATGTAGCGGCGGTTGTAGACGCCGGTCAGCGAGTCGGTCAGGCCGATGTACTTCAGCATCTCGTTGCTGATCACGTTTTCCAGGCAGATGGCGATGATCGAGGCCATATGCTCGATAAAGTCCGTGCCCAGGCTGGGCGTGAAGCGGGTGGGGTCGACGCTGCCCAGATTCAGGCTGCCGATGATGCGCTTATTGCGCAGCAGCGGCACCAGGGCGACGCTCTGCAGGCCTTGCGGCGCCTGCGGGAAGTGGCGCGCGTGGCGGGCCGCCTCGTACATGCACAGCAGGGGGCGCGGCGCCTGGGCGGCAAGATTGCGCGGTTCCAGCTCGAAACCCAGTTCGTCGATGCTTTCGGCGAACAGCAGATCGGGGAACTGGGCGAAGTCCACGCCCAGCTTTTCCATCACGGTGTGGATGTCGGCGTCCTCGTCGATCAGGGTCAGGGTCACGCTCTCCAGCTCCGAGATCACGGGCAGGGTGCGGAAGATGGTGCTCACCAGCTCGGGGAAATTGGAGGCGCCGACGATCTCCAGGTCGAAAGCCTGGTGGCGCGTCATGATGGAGTGGTTGCGCTCGGCCTGCTCCAGCAGATAGGCCAGGCGCGCGCGCAAGGCCTGGTTTTCTGCCGCCAGGTCGGTTTGCGGGGGCTGTATGCCCGTAACTTGCTGCCTCATATCCATCTGCCTTGAATGCCGCCCAAAATAGCGTTCAAAACGCCAGTGTAACCTCGATTTCCTGGCCGACGCGCAAACGTTCGCCATCGCCTTCCAGTACCACGCTATTCATGCCGAAGCATAGCGCACCGTCCACCACTTCCTTGGCACGATAGCCCGCCATCAAATCCAGCGGATCGGGGCCGAATTCGCCCTTGTTCTGGTCCACCGACGGGATCGGGCAGCGCGAGCAGGGCTTGGCCGCTTGCAGCACGATAGGGCCGAGCTGGAAAGTGTCCACATAGTCTTCCTCATACGCGTCCAGGCCCGCCACCACCAGATTGGGACGGAAGCGGTTCATGGGAATGGCGTCGCGGCCGGCGGCGCGCAGGCGGCCGTTCAAATCTTCCAGCGAGGCGGCGCCGGCGATCAGCAAGGGATAGCCGTCGGCGAACATGGTGGGATGGCGGGCGCCGGCGGTCCATTTGCCGCTGGTCAGGCGCTCGCCTTTGGCGTGGAAGCGCGCCAGGCGGCAGGGAATGCCGAGGAAGCTGCTGAACCAGGCGGCCGTGGTGGCGTCGCAGTCGTAGGCCAGCACGCGGTCGTCCCAGACCTGGACTTCCAGGGTGGGCGCCAGCTCGGGGTCGGGCAGGCCCAATTCGATTTCCAGCTGCAGCATGCCGGGCGCGCGCAGCTCGAGCGTCTCGCTTTTCAGGCGCGGCACGATCAGGGCCATGCGCGGATGATCGCGCTGGGTCAGGAACATGCCATTCTCATCGACCACCACCCATTCCCGGTCATACACCTGTTCCGTCATCAGGCCGGAACGGGTCAGCGTGGCTTCGTGCAGAACGATGCCGGCGCAGGATTTGATGGGATAAAGGGTGATTTCGCTGAGGATTGCCATGGATGCCGCCGCGGCGGCAGGCTTATGCCGCTGCCGCTTATGATTATTCAGGCTTCAAGTATGGCAGCAAAGCGCCCGGCAGTAAATCGCCGGGGCGCTTTCTCTTCGGCTTAAGCCTGGATTCAGGCGTCAGCCTTGGGCTTCGGTTTGCGCGGCAGGCGGCTGCGCGCAGGGGCTTTATGCGTGCCGGGCTTCGGCACGCGCTTGGCGGCAGCGGCGTCGCTAGCTGCATCTGGCCCCTCCGCCGCCGCGACCGCAGGAGCCGCCACGGGTGCCGCCACGGTTTCCGCAACAGCTTCCGGCTGCGCCTCGGCGACAACTACGGCCGCGCCTTCCGCCGCCTGTTCGGCTGCCTTGGCGGCCTTGCTGGTGCGGGCTGGCTTTTTGACTGCAGTCTTGCGCGCGGCGGGCGCGCGCTTGGCGGCGGCCTTGGCAGGCTTGGCTTTCGCCTCCGGCGCAGGCGCTTCCTCGGCTGGGGCTTCGGCTGGCGCGTGCTCAAGCGCTTCCCCCAGCGGCACAGCCTCTTCGCGCTGCGGCGCTGGCGTTTCGGGCCAGACGCTGGCTGGAGCCTGGGCTTCGGCGTCGATCACGTCCGCCCCGGCGTTCGGCTGCACGACTTCGTGCTGCTCGCCGCCACGGCGGCTGCGGCCGCCGCGGTTGCCGCGTCCGCGGCGCTGTTCGTTGCGCTCGCCATCCTGCTGCGACGGCGCTTGCTGCGCTGCCGGCGGCTGGGCGGCTTCGCCGTCCGCGCTCTCGGCAACGACGGGCTGCACCGGACCGCTGCCGCGATACACGTAGGCGCCGGATTTTTCGTCACGGCCGAATTCCAGCAGGCCGCGCGCCTTCATCTCTTCCAGCAGATTGCCGAAGGTGCGGAAGCCGTAATAGGACTCGCTGAAATCCGGCTTGCGGCGCTTGATCGCCTCTTTCAGCACCGATGCCCAGATCTTGCCGCTGTCGCCGCGCTCGGCCACCAGGGCGTCGAAGGTGGCGTAGGCGATGTCCACGGCCTGGCTGCGGCGCTTGTCCATCTCTTCGCGGCGGCGTTTTTCCTCTTCCGGCGAGCGCTTGGGCTGCTGCGAGTCGCGCGAATCGCGCTTGGCGGCACGGCGGCTTTCGCGCACCAGGTCGTCGTAGAAAATGAATTCGTCGCAGTTGGCAACCAGCAGATCCGAGGTGGAATCCTTCACGCCGACGCCGATCACCTTCTTGGCGTTTTCGCGCAGCTTGGACACCAGCGGCGAGAAATCGGAGTCGCCGGAAATGATGACGAAGGTGTTCACGTGGGCTTTGGTGTAGCACAGGTCGAGCGCATCGACCACCATGCGGATATCGGCCGAGTTCTTGCCGGACAGGCGCACGTGGGGAATTTCGATCAGCTCGAAGTTCGCCTCATGCATCGGCCCCTTGAAGCCCTTGTAGCGGTCCCAGTCGCAATACGCCTTCTTGACCACGATGCTGCCTTTCAGCAGCAGGCGCTCCAGCACTGGCTTGATGTCGAATTTTTCGTAGTTGGCGTCGCGCACGCCGAGGGCGACGTTTTCAAAGTCGCAGAACAGCGCCATGCTGACGGTATCGTTGGGTGAAGCCATGTGTCTTGTTATCTTCAGTGATCGGTGGAAGGTGGCGGGTGATTATACAGCCAGCGCCGAACCGGCCCGCTTACTGATGTATTCTTGTCAAAGCGGACACCCGCGCCAACCTTAAGGATTGCCCATGAAAACCGCCTTCGCCGCCCCCCTGCTTGCCGCCTGCCTCGCCCTGCCCTTCGCCGCCTGCGCCCAGTCCCCGGCCGCCGACCAGGCCTTCCGCGCCAAGGTGAATGACTTTGTCGACGGCTGGCACAAGGACGCGGCCAACGCCGATCCGGCCTATTTCGACAAGATGGCGCCCGAGGGCATTTACATCGGCACCGATAAATCCGAAGTGTGGACGCGCGACGCCTTCAAGGTCTGGGCCAAACCCTATTTCGACCGCAAGAAGGCCTGGGCCTTCACGGCGCAAAAGCGCAATGTCTATTTTTCTCCCGACAAAAAATATGTCTGGTTCGACGAGCAGTTGAATACGCAGATGGGCACCTGCCAGGCCAGTGGCGTGCTGCGCAGCACGGAGAAGGGTTTCCTGATCGAGCACTACCAGCTTTCGCTGGCCGTGCCCAATCCGCTGATGGATAAATTCACCAAGGCGGTTGCCGCACACGAAGGCAAGGACGCATCAAAATAAGCTTTATTCCGTCTCGCTGAAATAGCGGCTGGGCGTCACGCCGAAGCTGCGTTTGAACATGGCGATGAAGGCGCTCACATTGTCGTAGCCCAGATCGAGCGCGATGGCGGTGACGGAGCGTTGCGCCGCCAGCATTTCCAGCGCCCGCATCAGGCGCGCGCGCTGGCGCCAGTCGGCGAAGCTGAATCCCGTTTCGGACAGAAAGCGGCGTGCCAGCGTGCGTGGCGCCATGCCGGCCCAGGCGGCCCAATCCTCCATGCGGCGCTTGTCGGCCAGGTCGGCGGCGATGGCCTGGGCGATGCGGCGCAGGCGCGCATCGGCGGGCATCGGCAACACCAGCGAGGCGCGCGGCAGGCTGGCCACTTCATCCAGGATCACGCCCGCCACGCGCTGGCGCGCCGCGTCGAACTCTCCCTCCACCCATTGCGCCGCGCGCAGCACCGCCTCGCGCAGCAGGCCGGAAGCCTGCATCACGCAGGGCTGGCGCGGCAGGCCGGCGCAGGCCGCGTCATCGACATACACGCTCCAGCCGGCGAAAGCGCCGTGCGAATGCAGGGAATGCGGACAGTGCGGCGGCACCCAGACCGCATGCGTGGCGGGCACCACCCATAGGCTATCGCCCGCGCCCACCGTCAGCAGGCCGCGCTGGGCGCCGAACAATTGGCCGCGCGCGTGGCTGTGCGAAGCGGTGATGCGCCCGGCGTCATTTTGGACCAGGAGCGCGCTGAGAAAAGAGGTCATTGGCTGAAATGCGGTATTGATTGTCCATTTTAGCGCAGACCAGCCAAAACTCCCGCCCTATCATGGCTTCACCATCAACCAAAAACGGAGCAAGCCATGCTGAGCAAAACCTGGATGCAAAACGCGCTGAATGAAGTCCTGCAGCCGCAGGCCACTACCCAGACCTACGAAAAATACTTCGACCCGGATTATGTGCAGGTAGTGGACGGCAAAACCCTGGACTACGCCGAAGCCACCCACCATTTCGCCATCGTGCGCGACAAGATGAAATCGCTGCGCATCGTGATCGACGACTTTGTCGCCAGTGGCGACACCATCGCCGAAAGCCACATCGTCGACGGCGAGACCAAGGAAGGCGAGACCGTGCAGTTTGAAGTCATCGCCATCACCCGTCTCAGGGATGGCCGCATCTGGCGCCTGAACGAACTGACGCGCCAGATCAAAGGCGGAGAGCATAGCCGCGATCTCGGCTCGCGCACCTGAGCCACCGCCTGCGCGATGGCGGAGAGTGCGCTAGAGTAGCGTCCTTCCGCCAACGAGGGCCACGCATGACCGACGACCAGCTCTATCACGATCCCGAACTCGCCCAGTTCTACGATGCGGAAAACGCATGGACCGAGGGGTTGGAGTACTGCCGCCGGCTGGCCGCGTCCCGCGCCTCGGTGCTGGACCTGGGCTGCGGCACCGGCCTGTTTGCCGCCACGCTGGCGCAAGAGGGCCGCTGTACCGTGACAGGCGCCGATCCCGCCGCCGCGATGCTGGATATCGCCAGGGCGCGCGGCGGCGGCCATCTGGTGCGCTGGCTGCCGGCCGATGCCCGCACGCTGCGGCTCGATGAACGCTTCGACCTGGTCGTGCTGACGGGCCACGCCTTCCAGGTCTTCCTGACGCGCGAGGACCAGGCGGCCGTGCTGCGCACCATCGCCAGCCATCTGCAACCCGGCGGGCGCTTCATCTTCGACAGCAGAAATCCGCTGATGGAGGAATGGCGGGAGTGGACGCCGGACCAATCGCAAAGAACGTTGACGCATCCGCGGCTGGGCGCCATCGAGGCATGGAACGATGTGTCGCGCGACGCGGCGAGCGGCATAGTCAGCTACGACAGCTACTACCGCGTGAAGGACGGCGGCCGCCTGTATTCGGCGCGCTCGCCAATCGCCTTCCCCGCTCAAGAGCAACTGGCCGAACTATTGGAAGAAGCAGGCCTGAGCGCCGCGTCATGGCTGGGCGGCTGGGACGAGCGTCCTTGCACCGCCGAGGCGCCCGAGATCATCGCAATGGGAACGCTGCGGGCATAAGCAAAGCGTCCTCACTCCCGCGGCGTCCACTGGATGATGACGATGCCGCTGAGCAGGATCAGCGCGCCAAGCACGCCGTACCAGCTCATTCGTTCGTGCAGGACGAGCACGGCCAGGATGGTCGCGACCAAGGGCTCCAGCAGGCTGGCGATGGCGCCGCCGATGGCGCCCGTGCCCTTCAGGCCATTCAGGAAAAGCGTCTGCGCCAGGGCGGTGGGAATCGCCGCCACGTACAGCAGCATCGCCCAGCCCGACCAGGAATAGCTGAGGTGCAGCCCTTGCTCCGGACCGAACGGCAAGAGCAGCAGCGCGCCGATCGCAAAACCAATGGCCCCCGCGTGCGAGGCGCTGCAAACGCTGCCGGCGGCGCGGGCGGCCAGCACATAGAAGGCCTGCAGCAAAGCGCATGCGACAGCGATCGCCACGCCGGCCCAGAAGCGATAGGTATCCGGATTCAAGTCCGTGGGCAAGCCGACCAGCAGTATGGTGCCGCCGATGGCGGCGGCCAGGGCCACCAGCGTACGGGCATGCAAGCTCTCCCGATACCACAGCACCGAAATCAGCGCCACAAAGATGGGCGCGCCGCAAATGCTGATCAACACCGAAATGGCCACGCCGACGCGCTCGATCGCCAGCACATACGTCAACTGGTAGAAGGCCATGCTGCCCCCCAGCGCCAGCAGGATAAGCAGCCCTTTCGGCGTCAGCGGCGTCAGCCAGGCGCCCGTATACAGGCGCGCCATCAGCAATAGAAACGGCACGGACAGTGCCAGCCGCAGAAAGCTGATCGACACCGCATCCGCGCCGCCAACCGCCCCCAAGGATTGAAAGACGAGGCCTGTGGTTCCCCACAGCGCGGCGGCGGTCAGCACCGATATCCAGCCGCTTTTCAGAGAACTGACGCCACCACCAGGCGCCAACTGCTGACTTGAGCTCAAGCGTCCCATTTCGATGCCCCTTAAAGAGAACCTGCTTGCGTTATCGTCCCCCGCCGCTTGTGGCTTGCGGGGACGATCCGCAGCTATAATTAACTCCACCGTCAACGATGTCATCATAGTCAACGTTGACACCAGTGTCAAATTGAGAAAGAGCGGGGGCGGGTATGGTGATGACCAGGCAGTTTGATGAGGAAGTCCTGCTGGGCAAAGTGCTGAACGTGTTCTGGGTCAAAGGCTGGCAGGCCACCTCGATGAGCGACTTGGCCAGCGCCGCCAGCGTGCAGCGCGGCTCCCTCTATCACGCCTACGGCGACAAGGAACGGCTGTTCCTGCTCGCCTTCGATCGCTATGCGGAACAGGTATTGGCGGCATCGCGGGCCGCGCTGGCGGCGCCAACGGCCCGGGTCGCCTTGCAGCGCTTCTTCGAGGTTTCGATCGCCAGCATGACCATGGATACGCCGCCACGCGGCTGCTTCACGACCAAAACGGCGATGGAAAGCGGGCAGAGTGGCGCGGAAATCCATGGCCGGGTGTGCGCCCTGACGCAGGGTCTGGAGGCAGCGCTGGTCGAGGCGCTCGCGCGCGACACGGTGCGCCCGTCGCTCGCCATGTCCCCGGCAGAGGCGGCAAAGCTCATCCTGGCCTTCACGCGTGGGCTGGCCGTAATGGAACGGCTTGCGCATGGCCCCGAGCAGTTGCAGGCTTTAAGCCAGAGCATGGTCGCCCTGATCGCCACGGCATAACGGCAAGGCTGCGGATATACGCGCTACGCCAGCGCATCATCGCGCTGCTTGAGCACGCGGTCGATCAAGCCCCATTCAACGGCTTCCTCGGCCGTCATGAAGCGGTCGCGGTCCAGGGTACGTTCGACATCCTCGTAGCTGCGGCCGCAATGTTCGGCGTACAGGCGCGTGACGCGTTGCTTGGTGCGCTGCATTTCCTCGGCGTGGATGAATATATCCGAAGCCTGGCCCTGGAAGCCGCCCAGCGGCTGGTGCACATGCAGGCTGGCATTGGCCAGCGCCACCCTTTCGCCTGGCGCGCCCGCCATCAGTAGGAAGGACCCCATGGAACGCGCCGTTCCCATGCACAGCGTATGCACCGGCGATTGGATGTACTGCATGGTGTCGTACATCGCCAAGCCGCTGGTGATGACGCCGCCGGGCGAATTGATGTAAAGGTAAATGGGCTTGTGCGGATTCTCGGCTTCAAGGAACAGCAGCTGGGCGCAAACCAGGGCCGATACCGTGTCGTTCACCTCGCCGTTCAGGAAAACGATGCGCTCGCGCAGCAGCCGCGAGTAGATATCGAAGGACCGCTCGCCGCGGCCGGACTGTTCGAGAACCATAGGGACGAGCTGCATCATTTCGCGCATTGGCGAACTCCTTTCTCGCTGATTGAGGGAGAGCCTGGCTAGGGCGTCAGGCCAGCATCATGTACGGGCCGGCATCGTTGGCTGCCGGCGGTAGTGCGCGCGGCAAGCGTGCATCGCTCAGGCCATGGATGATGCACAGCAGGGTGCCGCCATCCTGGCCGGGACTAATCTGGAAAGTCACCACGCTTTCGAGGAAAGGCGGCGCGTCGTCCTGCATGCGGTAGCTGACTTCTTCACCCGCGACCGAGGCAAGCGGTTCGGCATCGGCCAGCGCGCCATCGGGTAGCCAGCGCTCGCGGAAGGCGGGGATGCTGACGGCGCGCCACACCTTCTCGGGCCGCGCATCGAGCGCGTATTCCTGCACCAGTTCCTGCTTTGCCTCTTCGGCTGCCATGTCGCTCATTGGTCCATGTCCTTTAGCAAATCCTTCAGCGCGTCGATCCGCGCCGGCCAGTACAGGCGGTATTTCGCCAGCCAGCCGGCAATCAGCGCCAGGCCTTCGGGATCAACCTCGTAGTTGACGAAGCGGCCCTGCCGCTCCTCGCGCACCAGCCCCGCATTGCGCAAGACCGCAAGATGCTGGGACATGGCCGACTGGCTGATCTCCATGCCTTCGCGCAAAGCGCTGGCATTCATGCTGCCCGCCGCCAGCTTCTCGAAGACGGCGCGGCGGGTGGGATCGGCCAGCGCCTTGAAGATATCGTTTTCAACCATGAAAACACATTAGCAAATACTAATGTATTGTGCAAGCACTTCTCTCGCTTGAGCTTAGTTGGAGGTAGGGTGATACAAGATTCGAAAGCGCTTTGCCTGCATGGCCAAGCGCTTATCCCAGGTCCAAAGCTGAGCGCCCGGACTCAGCAGGGCTGACATCAAAAGAAACACATCAACCAAGCCGCAGCCCAAGCCATAAAGCTTATTGATCAGGATGTCATTCCGGCGGCGAAATGATCGCCCCATATCGAGGTGTCGACAAGTATGCCGCTCATCGCAAGCGCCATGCCCGTCTGCGGGGAATGTCGGACATTTCGCGAGCGCTCGCGCCTAATGCTGCAAGCCGCTTTGCTGCCGGCACCCGGACAAAGGTTTTGACCGCTTCGCGGAAGAGATCCGCCTTATCCATGGCGGGGTCCGCAAGCTCCAGCGCTTTCTCATACAGCTCATCATCAATCGTCACGGTTGTTCTCATGGTAGAACCCCTGCATCACTGATGAATATATTTTGCGTCAATTTGCGCATCTCGCAAGCTGGATACGAAGAAAACAAAAAAGCCGCGAAAGTTCGCGGCTTGGGGATGGGGCAAAAACGGATCAGACGTTGAACAGGAAGTTCAGCACGTCGCCATCCTTGACCACGTATTCCTTGCCTTCGGCGCGCATCTTGCCCGCTTCCTTGGCGCCGGTCTCACCCTTGTAGGCGATGTAGTCGTCATAGGCGATGGTCTGGGCGCGGATGAAGCCGCGTTCGAAGTCGGTGTGGATCACGCCGGCCGCCTGTGGCGCGGTGTCGCCCACGTGGATGGTCCAGGCGCGCACTTCTTTCACGCCGGCGGTGAAGTAGGTTTGCAGGCCGAGCAGCTTGTAGCCGGCGCGGATCAGGCGGTCCAGGCCCGGCTCTTCCATGCCGAGGTCGGCCAGGAAGGCGCTCTTGTCGGCGTCGTCCAGGTCGGCGATTTCGGCTTCGATCGCGGCGCAGATGGCAACGATCGGGGCGTTTTGCGCCTTGGCGTAGTCGCTCAGCTTGTCGAGCAGGGGATTGTTGCTGAAGCCGTCTTCGGAGACGTTGGCCACGTACATGGCCGGCTTGGCGGTGATCAGGCACAGCGGCTTGATCAGGGCCATCTGGTCGGCGTCCAGCCCCAGCGAACGCACGGGCTTGGCTTCGTTCAGGTGCGGCACCAGCTGTTCCATCAGGGCCACCAGCTTGGCGGCATCCTTGTCGCCGGAGCGCGCTTTCTTCTGCTCGCGGTGGATGGCTTTTTCCACGGTGCCGAGGTCGGCCAGCGCCAGCTCGGTCTGGATCACTTCGATATCGTCCAGCGGGCTGACCTTGCCGGCCACGTGGATCACGTTTTCGTCTTCGAAGCAGCGCACCACGTTGACGATGGCGTCGGTTTCGCGGATGTGGGACAGGAACTGGTTGCCCAGGCCTTCACCCTGGGACGCACCGGCCACCAGGCCGGCGATGTCGACGAATTCGACGATGGCGTTGACCATGCGCTCAGGCTTGACGATCTCGGCCAGCTGGGCCATGCGCGGGTCCGGCACTTCCACCACGCCGACGTTGGGTTCGATGGTGCAGAATGGATAGTTCTCGGCCGGGATGCCGGCCTTGGTCAGTGCATTGAAGAGGGTGGACTTGCCCACGTTGGGCAGGCCGACGATGCCGCATTTGAGACTCATGGAAAACCTTTAATGATAGTGTTCTGCTACGGACGCTGCCGCAAATAGAACGAGATTGTACCGCAGAACGGTCCCGCTTCCCGGTCTGGGCCAAGGGCGGTACATGATATTGTTGCGCGCATCCTGCCACTATTTTGGAAGCCGCGATGAAGAGAACCGAGCAATTCCGCCTGCTGGCGAAATATAACGAGTGGATGAACCTGAAGCTGTACGAGGCCGCCGCCAGTCTGCCGGCGGCAGCGCGCAAGGCCGACCGTGGCGCCTTCTTCGGCTCCCTGCACGGCACTTTGCAGCACCTCGTCGCGGCCGACACCATCTGGCTGCGCCGCTTCGGCAGCCATGCGCGTTTCGCGCAGGTGCTGGCGGACTGCACGGCGCTGGCGCAGCCGCCCAGCCTGCAAGGCGAGGAGATGGCGTTTGGCGCGCTGCGCGAACGCCGCGTCTTCCTCGACCGGCAGATCCTGCGGTGGACGGACGCGCTGAGCGAAGACGATCTGGATCAGACCCTGCAATACCGCAGCATGAAGGGCGCGCCCGGCAGCCGCCCGGTGGACGGCCTGCTGCTGCACTTCTTCAACCACCAGACCCACCATCGCGGCCAGGCCACCACCCTGCTGTCGCAGGCCGGCGCCGACGTGGGCGCGACCGATCTGCTGATCCTGGTGGCCGATCTTTAAGCCGTGTGCAGCTCCATGGTGGCCTTGGTGAAATCGCCCGCCACCGCGAGCGGAAGGATGCGCAGGGATTTTTCGATCGACTCGTCGATCAGCATCTGGTCTTCGCGGCGCGGACGGTGCAGCACGAAGTCGGCCACCGGCTGCGCCAGATTCAGCGTGCGCGGATGGCCGATGCCGATGCGCAGACGCCAATAGTCCAGGGTGCCGAGCGCGGCGCTGATGTCCTTCAAGCCATTGTGGCCGCCGGACGAGCCGCCTTTTTTCAGCTTGGCCGAACCGGGCGGCAGATCGAGTTCATCGTGCACCACCAAGACCTCGTCCGGATTGATCTTGAAGAAGCGCGCCAGGCCGCCGACCGACTGGCCGGAACGGTTCATATAGGTCTGCGGCTCCAGCAGCCAGACTTCCTTGCCGCCGATGGAAGTCTTCGCCATCAGCGCATTGAAGCGCGTTTCACGCTGCAGGCGCGCGCCGGGCAGGGTGTTGGCGAGATTATCGACCAGCCAGAAGCCGGCATTGTGGCGGGTTTGTTCGTACTCGGGACCAGGGTTGCCGAGGCCGACGATCAGGCGGATGGACATGGGATTGCAATCCAGGCAAAAGGCGGATTATACCGCCGCGCCCGGCCAGGCTGTAGGCGCATAAAAAAAACCCCGGCCGAGGCCGGGGTTTTTCATGCTGCGCAGGACTGCGCGGGCAAATTACTTCTTGGCTTCTTCAGCGGCAGCGGCTTCAGCAGCAACGTGGCCAGCTGGCACGGAGGCGGTAGCGATGGTCAGGTTGTTGCCGTGGGTGATAGCGGTCACGCCTTTTGGCAGTTTCAGGTCAGCAACGTGCACGGAGTGGCCGACGTCCACATTGGTCAGGTCGACCACGATGAACTCTGGCAGGTCAGCTGGCAGGCAGGAGATTTCGATCTCGTTGGCGACGTGGCTGATGGTGGCGCCGTGCAGTTTCACTGCTGGGGACACTTCGGCGTTTTCGAAGTGCAGAGCCACTTTCACGTGCACTGGCTTGTTGGCGTCGATGCGCTGGAAGTCAGCGTGCAGCACCAGTTGTTTGTAAGCGTGCATCTGGAAGTCGCGCAGCAGCACTTTCTGTACTTGGCCGTCGATTTCCAGGTCCAGGATGGACGAGTGGAAAGCTTCTTTTTTCAGCGCGTGGAACAGCGCGTTGTGGTCCAGAGCGATGGTCACTGGGGCTTCGGTGCCACCGTAGATGATGCCTGGGGTTTGGCCGGAAATACGCAGGCGGCGGCTCGCACCCGTGCCCTGCAGTTCGCGTTTGAATGCAACTACTTTCATTTGAGACTCCAAAAATAAACAAGGCTTGCGCCTTGCGGTAAGAAGCGTCCCGCGACCAGGACGCTCCGGAAATCGGAGGCGGCAAGCCGTCTCCGGAAAAAACACGACGGCGCCACCGGAAAACCGGTCGCGCCGCCTGAATATTGTGCTTTCGCGGGCCGCTTAGTCCACGAACAGGGAGATCACGGAATCGCCCTTGATGATGCGTTTGAAGGTTTCGGCCAGCAGCGGTGCGCAGGTCAGCTGGCGGATCTTGCCGCAAGCCTTGGCCGCATCCGACAGCGGGATGGTGTCCGTCACCACCAGCTCGTCCAGCGAGGAGCCGGAAATGCGCTCGATGGCTGGGCCGGACAGCACCGGGTGGGTACAGTAGGCGATCACTTTCTTGGCGCCGCGCTCTTTCAGCACTTCAGCCGCTTTCACCAGGGTACCGGCGGTGTCGACCATATCGTCCATGATGACGCAGTTGCGGCCTTCCACGTCGCCGATGATGTTCATCACTTCGGAAACATTGGCTTTCGGACGGCGCTTGTCGATGATGGCCAGGTCGCAGCCCAGGCGTTTCGCCAGCGCGCGCGCGCGCACCACGCCGCCGACGTCGGGCGACACGACCAGCAGGTCTTGATGGTCTTTCTTTTGCAGGTCGCCCAGCAGGATGGGCGATGCATAAATATTGTCAACCGGGATATCGAAGAAGCCTTGGATCTGGTCGGCGTGCAAGTCCATGATCAGGACGCGCTCGACGCCGGCTTCTTCCAGCATATTGGCCACAACTTTGGCGGAGATCGCCACGCGGGCCGAACGCGGGCGGCGGTCCTGGCGGGCGTAACCAAAGTAAGGAATGGCGGCCGTGATGCGGCCAGCGGACGCGCGTTTCAGGGCATCGACCATCAGGATCAGTTCCATCAGGCTGTCGTTCGTCGGGGCGCAAGTCGACTGCAGCACGAAGACGTCTTTACCGCGGACGTTTTCATTGATTTCGACCATTACTTCGCCGTCCGAGAATTTCGAAACGACTGCTTTGCCGAGAGGGATGCCGAGATTTTTTGCGACCCCTTCTGCCAGCGCAGGATTAGCGTTGCCGGTAAAAACCATCAGGTTTTCGTAAGCCATGGGAGTCCCAGGAAGGTAAGCGTTGATTTCTTTGAAAAGTCACCGGGTCCGGCAGATGCCGCATCCGGCGCTGAGCTAAAAGGATACACCAGCGTGACTGGCAGTATCTTTGTTTTTACTCCGTGCCGGACACTTTCAGCATCGACAGATCACAGAGAAAACGGTGGCAGGGGAACAAGGATTCGAACCTTGGTATGCCGGAATCAAAATCCGGTGCCTTAACCAGCTTGGCGATTCCCCTACTCTAAACTGAAGCTTTTCGTCAGTAGGCCAGTATTATACAAGCTATTTAACGTAAAGCCAAATCTTTTTACTCACTTCAACATTTCAGCGATGGGATGCTGTGTCAGCGCTTTAGCTTTCCAAGCAGTCCAGGCGGCAGGCACATTGCTGAGCACTGCATCGGCCTGGGCCTCGCTATCGAAGGCGCAGAACACACAAGCACCGGAGCCAGTCATCCTGGCATCGCCGTAAGCCCCCAGCCATTCTACCGCCTTCGCTACCGGCGGGAACAAGCGGGTGGCCACTTGTTGCAAGTCGTTCTTTCCAAAACCACGGTTATCTTGGCGATTTCCGTAGTGGCTGGAAAAGTCCGTTATCTTAACGAGGGGCGTGTCCCTTGTCAAATACTCGGACGAAAAAATTTTCGCGGTGGGAACCGCGACGCCCGGTTCGACCACCACATACCAGCAGGCGGGCGCGGCGACGGGCTGCAGCGCCTCGCCCACGCCTTCGGCAAAACCGGTCTGGCCGAAGATAAAGAAGGGAATGTCGGCGCCCAGCGGCAGGCCCAAGTCCATCAGCTCTTGCCGGCTCAGACCGGCCTGCCACAGATGGTTCAGCGCCATCAGCGTGGTGGCCGCATCGGACGAGCCGCCGCCGACGCCGCCGCCCATGGGCAGCACTTTTTCGATGCCGATGTCGACGCCGGGCGGCAGCGCGCCGCGCCGTTTCAGCACCTCGGCCTGCAGCAGGCGGGCGGCGCGGATAATCAAGTCCTGCTCTTGCGGCACGCCGGGAATGTCGTTGACGCGGCGCAGCTCATGGTCGGCGCGCAAGTCGAAATGCAGGCGGTCGCAGCGGTCGATCATCTGGAACACGGTTTGCAGCAGATGGTAGCCGTCGGCGCGGCGGCCATTCACGTGCAGGAATAGATTCAATTTGGCCGGGGCCGGGCAATTCTTCAAGCTGCTCATTCGGGACGGATCACAATACGGATGGAAATATCGTCGATGGCTTCGCCGGTGCGGCGTTCGACGTCGATGCGCTTGGGCTTGGGCGGCACGCTGCCTTCCTGCCAAGTGACGTAGCTGAGCTGCCAGCCATCCTTGGTTTGAATAGTATTGACAGCGGGACTGGCGGCAAAGGGCTTGCCATCGGCGCCGATGGCGTGGCCCTGCAGCCAGTCGCGCAGGCCGGCCACGGGCAGCGGCCAGCCCAGGGCCTCGCGGCTTAGCTGGTTGATATCGCGCGCCGAACGCGGCGGGTTCTTGCCATCGTTCAAGGTGGCGCCTTCGGGCGTGACGGCGATAACGGCGATGGTCTGGCCGATCGGCGAGGACAGGGTGATGTCGGTGCGCGCGGCGCTCTGGCGCCATTCGAAGTTGCCGGTCACCGATTCGCGGTTGCCGTCGCGCGTGAAATTGGCCGACATGCTGCCGCGCAGTTCCTGCGCCTCGCTAAACGGCGCCACATGGACGGACGAGAGCGGGCCGCCCGGGGCGGTGGCGCAACCGGCCAGCGCGAGCATGGCAGCGGCGGCGCAGGCGGCCAGCGCGGCGCGGGTATGGGGCATGTAGTCCTTATTATCTTGCTTAGATGCTGGCATTCAGGCGTTCCAGGGTGCTGCGCAGCGCATCGTTTTTCGGGTCTTTGGCGCGCGCTTCGCGCCACAGGCTTTGGGCGCCATCCTTGTCGCCCAAAGCCCACAGCACCTCGCCCAGGTGGACGGCGATTTCCGGATCGTTGCGCAGCTTGTAAGCCTGGCGCAGATACTGCTCGGCCTCTTTCAGCTTGCCCATGCGGAATTGCACCCAGCCCATGCTGTCCATGATGAAGGGATCGCCCGGCGCCATCTGCAAGGCTTTTTCGACCAGGGCTTGCGCCTCGTCCAGGCGCACATTGCGCTCGGCCAGCGAATAGCCGAGGGCATTGTAGGCGTGGTGGTTATCGGGCGCGGCCTCGATGACCCGGCGCAGGATCTGCTCCATCAACTCCAGCCGGCCCAGTTTTTCGGCCGCCAGCGCAAAGTCGTACAACAGCTCGGCGTGGGCGGGGAAGCGCTGCACCGCGCCTTCCAGCACGGCGAAGCTGTCTTCCGACTTGCCGGCGTCGCGCAGCAGTTGCGCTTCGGTCTGCATGATCTGGGCTTGTTCGGCCGGGTCGCTGGTCTGGATCTGGCTCAGCAGGGTGCGCGCCTGGGCCAGATCGCCCTTGCGCGCCGCCAGATGGGCGCGCTTCAGGCGCGAAGTCAGGTAGACGCGCGGATCGTTGCCTTCCACCCGGTCCAGCCAGCCGATGGCGGTGTCGAAATCGCCGCGCTCTTCGGCGATCTGGGCCAGGATCAGCAAGGCTTTCGACGGGTCGCGCTCTTCGCCCTCGCTGCTTTCCAGCACCGCGACGAAACGCTTGAAATACTCTTCCGCTACGGGAATCTCGTTGGCCTGCATCGACATGATGCCGAGCGCGTACAAGGTGGCCGGATTGTCCGGCTGGGCGGTCAGCAACTGCTCGAACTGCTGGCGCGCCTGGCTGTATTGTTTTTGTTCGACCAGCAGGCGGGCATAGGCCGAACGCACTTCGCGCGCTTTCGGATACTTGGCCAGGAAGCCCTTGAAAAGCTGGGTGGCGCCATCCATATCCTGCAAGACCTGGCCCAGGGTCAGCACGGCCAGTTCCGAATCGGGCTTGATGCGCAGCGCTTCCTTCGCCTCTTTCTGGGCGCGTTCGTTGTCGCTATTGGCCGCCGCGCCCTGGGCCAGCACCAGATGGGTTTCCAGCATGCCGTCATACGGCGCCAGCACGCGCTGCATCAGCGCGAAAGCGGCGCCCTTGTCGCGCGCGCGCAGCAGGAATTGCTGCATCTGGAACATGGCTAGGCCGCGCGCGGCCGGCGGCGCCGTTTTCAGGCGCTGGGAAAAGACTTGCTCGCTTTCGGCCAGATCGTCACCCAGCACGGCAAAGCCGAGGAAATATTGGGCCGCCTCGTCCGATTCCGGCGCCAGTTCGCGCCACAGGCGGATGGCGGCCAGCGCCTCATTGCCCTGCTTGGCGGCCAGGGCCATTTCGGCCGAACGGCGCGCCAAGCGCGGGTCGCGCGTCTGCTGGGCCAAGACCATCATGGTGACGTAGGCGCTTTGCCACTGGCCGCGCTTGAAATCGAGTTCGGCCTTGGTCAGTTTGTAGAACAGCTCGCTGGTCAGTTCGACGGCGGGCAGCTTTTCTTCGGCCTGGGCGGCGGCGGCAATGGCTTCCGAGGCCGGGCTTTCAGCCGCCGGGGCGGCCGCGGCCTCCGCTTCGGCCGGCGTGTCCGCCTGTTTTTGTGGCGCAACGGCACATGCCGACAGCAAAGCCGAGAGGGTTACAATGACGAATGCGTTTTTCAAAGGATTGATCCTGCAAATCGGGCTCAAGTCTTGATTTTACGCCCAACCACATGCTTGCGTGCATTTACGAGTCCTCCATGCCTGAATTACCCGAAGTAGAAGTCACCCGTCTCGGCGTTGCGCCCCACCTGGAAGGCCGGCCGGTGCGCGCGGTCGTGCTGCGCCGCGAGGGCTTGCGCTGGCCGTTTCCGGCCGAGCTGCCGCAGCTGCTGGCGGGCCGCACCGTGCTGTCCACCGGGCGGCGCGGCAAATACCTGCTGATCGAGTTCGAGCATGGCACGCTGATCGTCCACCTCGGCATGTCGGGCCATCTGCGCGTGCTGCCGCCCGATATTCCGGCCGATAAGCACGACCATTTCGACCTCGTGGTGGAAGGGCCGCAGGGGCGCGAAGTGCTGCGCATGACCGATCCGCGCCGCTTTGGCGCCGTGCTCTGGCACCCCAACGAGGATGGCGAACTGGACGAGCACATGCTGCTGCGCGGCCTGGGCGTGGAGCCGCTGGGGCCGGCCTTCACGGGCGCCCTGCTCTACCGCCAGACGCGCACGCGCAGCGCCGCCGTCAAGCAGGTGCTGATGGCGGGCGATATCGTGGTGGGTGTGGGCAATATCTATTGTTCCGAGAGCTTGTTCCGCGCCGGCATCAACCCGAAGACGGCGGCCAACCGCATCAGCCCGGCGCGCTACGACCGCCTGGCCCAGTGCATTCGCGAGGTGCTGGCCGAGGCCATCGTGCAGGGCGGCAGCACGCTGCGCGATTTCATCAGCGTAAACGGGCAGTCCGGTTATTTCCAGCAATCGTATTTCGTCTATGATCGTGCTGGCGTGCCCTGCCGCATTTGCGGCGCGCCGGTGCGCCAGATCAAGCAAGGCCAGCGTTCGACCTTTTATTGCGTGAACTGCCAGAAATAATCCCCTGGCGTTTTGGACCATCCAACGTGCGAGGCAAGCGGCATGATGGCGAGAGACCTGGAGCACTACAGCGCATGGCGTCTGGGCGTGGCCAAGACGGTGCAGTCTTACCGCGCCTGGCTGGCCGGCACGCCGCTGGCCGACGCCGCCGCCGAACAGCGCCTGGCGCGCGCGCTGGCGCGCCTGGCCGACGACAAGATGTCGGTGGCCTTCGTGGCCGAATTCTCGCGCGGCAAATCGGAGCTGATCAACGCCATCTTCTTCGCCGATTACGGCCAGCGCATCCTGCCCTCGGCGGCCGGACGCACCACCATGTGCCCCACCGAGCTGAAATACGATCCGGCCTGGCCGCCCTGCATCCGCCTGCTGCCGATCGAGACGCGCGCCTCCCAGCTCTCCACCAGCGATTACCGCGACGATGCCGCCGCCTGGACCATGCTGCCGCTGAACCTGGAGGCGGCCGACGAGATGCAGCAGGTGTTCAAGCAGGTCAGCCGCACGCGCCAGGTGAGCGTGGACGAGGCGCGCCGCTATGGCCTGTATGACGAGAACGATCCCGACCTGGCCGCCACGCTCGACGCGCAGGGCCAGGTCGAAATCTCGCTGTGGCGCCACGCCATCATCAACTTCCCGCATCCGCTGCTGAAGCAAGGCCTGGTGATTCTCGATACGCCCGGCCTGAACGCCATCGGCACCGAGCCGGAACTGACGCTGAACCTGATCCCGCACGCCCACGCCGTGCTGTTCATCCTGGCCGCCGATACCGGCGTGACCAAGAGCGATATCGAAGTCTGGCGCCAGCATATCGGCGGCGGCGCGGGCCGGCTGGTGGTGCTGAACAAGATCGACAGCATGTGGGACGCCTTGCGCAGCGACGCTGAAGTCGATGGCGAGATCGCGCGCCAGCAGGAGCACGCGGCGCATATGCTGGCACTGCGGCCGGACCAGGTGTTTCCGGTGTCGGCGCAGAAGGCGCTGGTGGGCAAGATCACGGGCGACCAGGCCTTGCTCCACAAGAGCCGCATGCTGGAGCTGGAACGCGCCCTGTTCGATGAGCTGATTCCGGCCAAGAAGGACATCATCCGCCAGCGCCTGGCCGACGATCTGGCGGCCCTGGGCGCCGCGCAGCAGGCCATGCTGGCGGCGCGCATGCGCGGCCTGGTCGAGCAGCTGCATGAATTGCGCAGCCTGCGCGGCAAGAACCAGAGCGTGATCGCGCATATGATGCGGCGCGTCGATGCCGAGAAAAAGGAATTCGACGCCAGCCTGTTCAAGCTGCAGGGCACGCGCGCCGTCTTCACCCGCCTGTCCACCGAGCTGTATGACAGCCTGGGCATGGATATGCTGCGCGACCATGTGCACGAGGTGCGCGCGGCCATGGGCAACAGCGCCTTCTCGACGGGCATGCGCGAGGCGGTGCGCGTCTTTTTCGCCGCGCTGCGCGCCGACCTGCAATTGTCGGAACAGAAGGTGGGCGAAATCCACGGCATGATGGATGCAATGTACCGCCAGTTCTCCAGCGAACACGGGATCGCGCTGGCCCTGCCCATGGCGTTTTCGCTGGAACGCTACCGGCAGGAGATCGCCGACATCGAAAACGTTTATCATAAGCAGTTTGGCGCCGCCGCCATGCTGACCACCTCGCGCCTGTCGCTGATGGAGCGCTTCTTCGATTCGATCGCCTCGGCCGTCAAGCGCTGCTTCAAGGCCGCGAATGCCGATGCCGAGGCTTGGCTGAAAGTCATCATGGCGCCGCTGGAGGCGCAGATCCGCCAGCACAAGGAGCAGCTGAAGCACCGGCTGGCCGCCGTGCAACGCATCCACGAGGCCAGCGACAGCCTGGAACAAAAGATCGCCGCCTTCGAGGCCGGCCAGGCGGAATTGGAACAGCAGAAAGCCCGGCTAGCCGAACTGGCGGGCGATATCAGCATCGCCCTGCATGCCGAATTCGTGGCGCTGGATGCCGCCGCATAAATCACAGGAATTGAATTGCTTCACGAAGACTTTGCAGACCCCAGCTTTTCCGCCGCCCTGATCGGCTGGCAGAAAGAACATGGACGCCACACCCTGCCGTGGCAAAACACGCGCGACGCCTACCTGATCTGGCTGTCGGAAATCATGCTGCAGCAGACCCAGGTGTCGGCCGTGCTGGGGTATTACGCGCGTTTCCTGGAGCGCTTTCCCACGCTGCGCGAGCTAGCCGCCGCACCGGTGGAGGATGTGATGGCGCAGTGGAGCGGCCTCGGTTACTACACCCGGGCGCGCAATCTGCACCGCTGCGCGCAGCAGGTGGTGGCGCAGTACGACGGCGTCTTCCCGTCCGACCCGGCCCTGCTGGCGGAGCTGCCCGGCATCGGGCGCTCGACGGCGGCGGCGATTTCCGCCTTTTCCAGCGGCACGCGCGCCGCCATCATGGACGGCAATGTGAAGCGCGTGTTCGCGCGGGTGTTCGGCATCGATACCTTCCCCGGTGAAAAGAAGACCGAGCAAGCCATGTGGCGCCGCGCCGAAGCCCTGCTGCCGGCCAGCGGCATCGAGTCCTATACCCAGGGGCTGATGGACATGGGGGCGACGCTGTGCACGCGCAGCAGCCCCGATTGCGCGCGCTGTCCGATGCAGCAGCGCTGCGTGGCGCACCTGACGCAGCGCACCAAGGAACTGCCGGTGCGCAAGCCGAAGAAGGCGGTGCCGGAAAAGCACGCGACCCTGCTGCTGATCGTGGACCGGGGCGAGGTGCTGCTGGAGCAGCGCGCCGCCAGCGGCATCTGGGGCGGCCTGCTGTCGCTGCCGGAACTCGATGGCCATACGCTGGCCGAGGATGAGGAACAGCCGGAAATCGACCAGGACGCGCTGGCGCGCGCCATGCAGCCCTTCGGCGAAATGGAGTCGCAGGAGCGCTTGATGACGGTCACCCACGTCTTCACCCACTACAAGCTGCATATCGCGCCGCTGCTGATCACGCTGGCGCGCCGCGAAGCGCTGGCCGGCGAAGCGCGCTACCAGTGGCTGGCCACGAACCGCGTGGCCGACGCCGCCCTGCCCGCACCGGTCAAGAAGCTGCTGCTGGAATTGCTGGGCGACCAGGCGAACAGCCAGGCGCGCATGTTTTAACCCGCCAGATGTATCGTAGCGACGGCGGCCGAGATTGAAACGGCCGCCAAGGCTGTGGCGGTCGAGATAAACCAAGTGATAAGCCGGGATTCGAGCTTGGCAATCTGTGTTTCCAATTTCGCCACATCCTCCTTGGTGGCGTAATTGGAGCGGATAACCGCAAGGTCTTCCTTGGTCGCGTAAACCTCCAAATCCTGCTTGGTCGCATAATTGGCACGAATCTGCCCAAGATCGAGCTTGATGTGCGCCACATCCGCTTCCAAGGTAACGAACCGTTCGATGAAGTTCTCGTCCATGATGCTTCATCATTGTCCGCGCAAGCGGCAAGGTCAAGCGAAGCGGACGGCGTGCTTGATATGGATCAGAGTTCTTCCAAGGAGTACAGCCGGCGGTGCACCTGGATGGCGTAGCGGTCGGTCATGCCGGCGATGTAGTCGGCGATGCGGCGCGCCTGCAGGCTGGCGTCGCCGGTCGGTTCGCGGTAGTCGGGCGGCAGCAGGAAAACGTCGGCGGTGAAGGCGTCGTACAGCTCGCGCAGCATGCGGCTCGCTTTCAGGCGCATGCGGTTGACCTTGTAGTGGCGGTACAGATTCTCGCGCAGGAAGCGCTTGAGTTCCGTCGCGTCCTTGCGCATCTGGTCGGAGAAGCGGATCAGCGGCGGCGCGGCACGCACTTCCTCAATGCTGCGCGGCGCGGCTTCGCGGATACGTTCGCCGGAGGTGGCGATCAGGTCGTCGGCCAGCGCCGTGATCAGGCGGCGCAAGGTTTCGTAAATGGCGCGGCGGCCAACCAGGCCCGGATACACCGTCTGCACCTCGCGCCACAGGCGGGCGAAGAAATCCACCTGCTCCAGCTGGGCGATGCTGATCAGGCCCGAACGCAGGCCATCGTCGATATCGTGGCTGTTGTAGGCGATTTCGTCGGCCAGATTGGTCAGTTGGGCTTCCAGCGAGGGCTGGCTGCGGTCGAGGAAGCGCTGCGCCACCTCGCCCAGCAGGCGCGCATTGTGCAGCGAGCAGTGCTTGAGGATGCCCTCGCGCGTTTCGAACATCAGGTTCAAGCCATCGAAAGCGCCGTACTGCTGCTCCAGCTGGTCGACCACGCGCAGGCTTTGCAGATTGTGTTCGAAGCCGCCATGCTCCTGCATGCATTCGTTCAGCACATCCTGGCCCACATGGCCGAAGGGCGTGTGGCCCAGGTCATGGGCCAGGGCGATGGCTTCCACCAGGTCTTCGTTCAGGCGCAGATTGCGCGCCAGCGAGCGGCCGATCTGGGCCACTTCCAGGCTGTGCGTGAGGCGGGTGCGGAACAGGTCGCCCTCGTGGTTGAGGAAGACCTGGGTCTTGTATTCCAGCCGGCGGAAGGCGGTGGAATGGATGATGCGGTCGCGGTCGCGCTGGAACTGGCTGCGCGAGGCGTGCGGGGTTTCCGGGACGCGGCGGCCGCGCCCCAGGTCCGAATGCGCGGCGTAAGGGGCGAGGCTTGCTTCCATGGCGGCTCCGGCTCAGCGCACGCAGGCGGCGATGGTGTCGAGCAGCAGTTCCTGCGGCGCGTTGGTGATGCAGGGACTGCCCACCGGCTTCATCAGGATGAACTTGATGGCGCCGCCCTCGTTCTTCTTGTCGACTTCCATCAGCTCCAGCCAGCGCTGCGTGCCCAGGTCGGGCGCCTGCACCGGCAGGCCGGCGGCGGCCACCAGGGCGCGCATGCGCGCCACGGCATCGGCGTCGATAAAGCCCATGCGTTGCGACAGCTCGGCCGCCATTACCATGCCGCAGCCGACGGCCTCGCCGTGCAGCCAGACGCCGTAGCCCATGCCGGCCTCGATGGCGTGGCCGAAGGTGTGGCCGAAATTGAGGATGGCGCGCAGGCCGCCTTCGCGCTCGTCCTGGCGCACCACGTCGGACTTGATTTCGCAGGAGCGGGCGATGGCGTAGGCCAGGGCGCCCTTGTCGCGCGCCATCAGCTTGCCGATATTCGCTTCGATCCAGTCGAAGAAGGGAGCGTCGATGATGGCGCCGTGCTTGATGACTTCGGCCAGGCCGGCCGACAGCTCGCGGTCGGGCAGGGTTTCCAGGGTCGAGGTATCGGCCAGCACCACGCGCGGCTGGTAGAAGGCGCCGATCATATTCTTGCCCAGAGGGTGGTTGATGCCGGTCTTGCCGCCCACCGAGGAATCGACCTGGGACAGCAGGGTGGTCGGCACCTGGATGAAGTCCACGCCGCGCATATAGCTGGCGGCGGCAAAGCCGGTCATGTCGCCGATCACGCCGCCGCCGAGGGCGATCAGGGTGGTCTTGCGGTCGCATTTATGGGCCAGCAACGCATCGAAGATTTTCATCAGGCTGGACCAGTTCTTGAATTCCTCTCCATCGTCCAGCACGATGGAAATGACTTCCTTGCCGGCGGCGGCCAGCGGCGCGCGCACGCGCTCCAGATACAGCGGCGCCACGGTGGTGTTGCTGACGATGGCGACCTTGCCGCCCGCCACATGGCGCTGCAGCAGCGCGGGATCGTCCAGCAGGGCCGGGCCGATGGAGATCGGGTAGCTGCGCTCGCCCAGATCGACATTGAGAAGGATATTGGATTGTTCGTTCATCGAGGGTTCCGCCTGCGTGACACAGTTCGGCGCCGCCTCGCAGGCAAGCGCGTCGAGCTGGTTCATAATAATCTGAACCATCGATTGTACGTTAGGACGGCCGGTATCGATCACCAGGTCTGCCATTTCTAGGTAGAGCGGCTCGCGCTGCGCCATCAATTCTTCCAGCTTGCGGCGCGGATCGGCCGTCTGCAGCAGGGGGCGGTTCTTGTCGTGGCTGGTGCGCGCCAGAATGCTGTTGATGCTGGCGCGCAGGTAGATCACCGTGCCGCGCTCGCGCAGCACGGCGCGGTTGTCGGGGTTGAGGATGGCGCCGCCTCCCGTGGCCAGCACAATGCCCTCCTCCGCCGTCAGATCGCGGATCACTTCGGCTTCGCGGCGGCGGAAACTCTGTTCGCCTTCGATCTCGAAGATCAAGGGAATGGATGCGCCGGTGCGCGACTCGATTTCGTGGTCGGAGTCGACGAAGCGCATGCCCAGTTTGCGGGCGAGGATGCGGCCTATGGTCGTTTTCCCCGCCCCCATCAGTCCTACCAAAAACACATTTTGCATTCAGCCCCAGCTAGTTCGGATTAGTGCAGACGTTGGCCTTGCCGTATGGGCTGGTCTGCCCCGGCGGTATCAGATCCTTATTATTGTAATCTGTTGCCAGCCCAATCAGGGACACATATCCGACATAGCGTGCTTCCGTGCCCGCCACCTGGCCGCGGATGGTCATGTCCGCATCGACCCAATAGACCCGGTCGCGCGGATAACTAAGAGAAATGGTAGCTTGACCGCGCGCATCGCTGACAGCAGTGGCCGTGATGGTGAGCGGGATGCCCGGGTCGAGGCGGCCATTGCCGTTGATATCCTTGGCGACGGAATAAATTCCGCTGCCGTCGCTATCCTCGTTGGCGCACTGCACATACAGCGAAGGCGCCCAGGGGCCGTCCGAACCCTGGAAGGCGAGGAAGCCTTTGTAGTAGAAACGCGGCTTGATGGAGGCCGTCAGGTTCACGCCCGGCACGGCGGCGCCGGCGGCGTCGCTGACGAAGACCGAGTAATCCATGCGGTAGGTGGCAGCATCCGGGGTCTGCACGGTATTGCCGGTGCCGGCCGAGATGAAGAGTGAGCGTCTGCCCACCGTCAGGCGGGCAATGGCGCTGGCGTTCGAACCGCCGACCAGGCGCGCCATGATCTGCACCCCATCCACCGCCGTGGTGGAGGTGCCGGCCACATAACTGACCGTGGCCGCGCCGTCGCTGCCGGTGGTGACGACCGAGGGCTGGGTCAGCTGGCCGCCACTGGGGTCGGCCAGGATGGAGAAGGCCACTTGCGCGCCCTTGACCAGGTTGCTCGAGACCGAACCGTCGCGCACCACGGCGCGCAGCGCCACCTGCTGCGAGCTGCTGCCCGGCGCGTTGGCCGCCACCACCGCCGGATCGGCTTGCACATTGATGGTGTCCACGCCCGACAGCGGGGCCACGAATTCCGCCGCGCTTTGCGCGGTGGCGCCGCTGGTGGTATCGGTGGCCGTGAGCGTGGCCGGTCCCGGACTGGTGGCTGACAGGTAGGCGCTGCCGTCGCCGCCGCTCAGGGCCAGGGCGCCGCTCAACACCGTGGTACAGCCGGCATTGCTGTAGAAGTTGCCGCGCGAGGTATTCAGGGTCACGGCCGAACCGGTGTCGCTATGCACGGCGACCGGATGGCAGCCATTGATGATGATGGTCTGGCCGCTGACCACCGTCACCGTCAGCACCGAGGCGCTGACGGTGATCGGAGCCGTGGCCGTTTCGCCCAGCGCGCGCACCACGATGGTGTCGCCGCCGGCCGCGCTGGCCGTATAGCTCAGAATCAGCTGGCCGGCCGAATTGGTGACGGCGGCGCCGCCATCCTTGACCACGATCCGGTTGATCGATGAGCTGAAGCTGACCGGCTTGCCGATCAGGGCGTTGCCGGCGGAATCGACCAGCTTGACCGTCACGTCGCTGCTGCCGCCCACATTCACGGTGCCGCTGGCGTTGACCTGCAGCCGGGTGCCGATCACGTTCACCACGGCCGTGGTGGGCGTGGCGCCCTGCACCGAGGCCGTGACCCGGATGGCGCGCGAACTGGGGTCGCCGCCGGTGCTGAGTTTTTCGGTGACGCGGCCATTGGCGTCGGTGATGCGCGAAGTGGTGGTCAGGCTGCCGGAATCAGCCGACAGGTCGACCTTCACGCCTGGCATCACGCTGTTGTTGGAATCCTTGACCAGGGCCACCAGGGCCACTTCGGCGCCGGTGGCGCCGGCCGACTGCAGCGTGCCGGAATCGGCCGTCAGCACCACGGTGGGCGTGGCCGTCACCACCTTGACGGTGACGGTGTTCGAGGTGGCGCCGCCGGCGCTGGCCGTGATGGTGATGTCGCGCGCGCTGGCGTCGCCTTTGACATTGAGTTTTTCCACCACCTTGCCGTCGGTGTCGGTGACGCGGTTGGTGGCGCTGATATTGCCGGAACTGGATTTGAAGCTCACGGTCTCTCCCGGCAACACATTATTGCTGCCGTCCTTGACCACCGCCGTCAGCGTGACTTCGGTGCCATCCTGGCCGGAAGAAGGAATGGTGGCGGCGCTGGCCGTCAGCACCACCGTGCTGGCCTTGGAGGGCTGCTGTCCATTGAGATTCGTGCCGGGGGAGCCGCCGCCGCCGCCGCAGGCGGCCATGAGGCTGAGGAGGCTGAACGAGGCCAGCAGGCCAAGCCAGGTGGGGAGTTTCTGCATGAAGCCAGCTCTGGATGTGCGCATCGGTCTTCCCTCTCGAATAGACAGCGAAAGCTAACGTGCCGACAACCTCTCGGCCACAATCTTGGGCGTGATGAAGACCAGCAGTTCGGTCTTGTCGTTGGTACGGCTATTGTTGCGGAACAGGAAACCCAGCACCGGCACGTCGCCCAGCATGGGCACTTTGCTGACCGTGTTGCGCTCGATCTGCTGGTAGATCCCGCCCAGCACCACGGTGCCGCCGTTTTCCACCATGACCTGGGTCTTCACATGCTTGGTGTCGATGGCGAAGCCGGCCCGCGTCTCCTGGCCCACGCTATCCTTGTTCACATCGACGTCGATCACCACATTGCCATCCGGCGTGATCTGCGGCGTCACCTCCAGGCGCAGATTGGCCTTGCGGAAAACGATGGCGGTGGCGCCGCTGCTGGTGGCGATCTGGTATGGCAGTTCCAGGCCCTGCTCGATGGTGGCGACGGCCTTGTCGGCCGTGACCACGCGCGGGCTGGAGACGATCTTGCCGGTGCCGTCGGCCTCCAGCGCCGACAGTTCCAGGTTGAGAAAGCGGTTGGCGGCCGAGGAGAACAGGCTGATGGCCAGGCTGCCGGCCTGCTGGCCATTGATCGAAGCGGCCGGCAGGTTGATGAACTGGCTGTTGGTATAACCCTGGTCGGTGCGCGGCGTCTGGCCCAGGACTTCGCCGATGCCCGACATATTGCCGCCAATGCCGATGCGGGTATTGCCATTGCCGATCTGCCAGCCGGAATCGCCGCCGCGCAGGGTGCGCAGGTCGGCGAAACCAAGCTTGGCGCCCAGGTTGCGGGTGAAGGAATCGCTGGCTTCGACGATGCGCGCCTCGATCAGCACCTGGCGCGTGGCGATATCGGTTTTCTGGATCAGCTTGCGCACATCCTCGATCTTGGAAGCGATGTCGGTGACGAACAGCTGGTTGGTGCGCGGCTCGATGATGGCGCTGCCGCGCTTGGACAGGATGCGGTTGCGCACATCGGCGCCGCCATCCAGGCCGAACACGGTCTTGAAGGATTCGGCCTTCTGGTAATTGAGCTGGAAGATTTCGGATTTGAGCGGTTCCAGGTCGGCGATCTGGGCGCGCTGTTCCAGCTCCAGCTTTTCCTTGGTCAGCAGCTCCTCCTTGGGCGCGATCCACATCACGGAACCGTTCTTGCGCATGTCCAGCCCCTTGGCCTGCAGGATCACGTCGAGCGCCTGGTCCCAGGGCACTTCCTTCAGGCGCAGGGTCAGGTTGCCGGCCACGCTGTCGCTGGTGATGATGTTCAGGCCGGAGATATCGGCGATCGCCTGCAGGGCGGCGCGCACTTCGACATTCTGGAAATTGAAGGATAGCTTCTCGCCCCGATAGCCCTGGGTGCCCTGGGTCAGCTTGTTCGGGTCTTCGCGGATCGGCTTCACGTCGACCACCAGCTGGGTGTCGCTCTGGTAGACGCTCTGCTCCCACAAGCCCTTGGCTTCGACGGTCACGCGCACATTCTCGCCCTGCGGCACGGCGGTGACGCGCTGCACCGGCGTGCCGAAGTCGGTCACGTCGATGCGGCGGCGCAGGGTTTCCGGCAGGCCGGTGCGCAGGAAATCGACCACCACCCCGGTCGCGGTCTGGCGCACATCGACCGCCACCTGGTTGTTGGGCAGATCGACCACCACCCTGCCCTCGCCATTGCTGCCGCGCCGGAAGTCCAGGTCGCGCAACATCTGCTTGCCCGTTGCCGCCGCCGCAGGAGCGGCGACGACGGGCGCCGCGGCGGGCGGCGCCTGGGCGGCGCTGCCCTGGCGCTGGGCGGCGCTGGCCGGCAGGCCGCTGGCGTCGACCGCCGTCGCCACGCCGCCCGAGCCCTCGATGGTGAGGATCACATTATTGCCGTCGACGGCGGTGGCGTAATTCAGGCTGCGCTTCAGATTGAAGACCAGGCGCGAACGTTCGCCCACCTGCACCACGGTCACGCTGCGCAGGTCGCCCAGGTTCAGCTCCTGCATGGTCTTGCCGGTGGCATTGACGGTGGTGCCGAAATCGAGCGCGATGCGGGAGGGATTGGTGATGGCAAAGCCGAGCGGCGGCTTTGCCGGCGCGTTGCGCAGGGCGATCTTGACGATCACGTTGGAGCCCTGCTGGTTGGCCGTGATCGATTCGATGGCATTGCCGGCCGGCGCCTGGGCCAGGGCGGGCGCGGGGGCCAGGGCCGCGGCGCCCAGCAGCGCCAGCGTGGCGCCGGCGCGGCGCAGTCCCCGCGCCAGGGTGTGGATGGCGGTCATGGCTTGCTCTCCTTCTCCTGCAACTCCAGCTTCGACGTGCGTTCGACCCAGTCGCCGGCCGCATCCTGTACGATTTCCTTCACATTCACCGCGTCTTCCGTGATGCCGGTGACCAGGCCGAAGTTCTGGCCCAGATGCTGCCCGGTCTGCACGTGATGGATGGCGCGGTCGATCTGCAGCAGCGCGTACGTGGTCCGGTCTTTCTGCAGGACGCCCACCATCTTCATGGTATCGAGCGGGAAGCTCTCCAGGAACTCCTTGCGCCGCTGCATATCGGGCTGGATGCCGCCGCCGGAGCGGCTCTTGGCCAGCTCGATCAGCAGCTTGGCGGGACTGAAGGGATCGGGCGCTTCGGCCGAGGCATAGGCGAAGGGGATGAAGGTCTTGGGCTCGGCCAGGGGCGGCACCGCCACCTTGGTCTGGGCGTCGATTTCCTTCATCCACTGCCGCACTTCCTGCTCGTCGCTGTCGCCGCAGGCGCCCAGCAGCGGCAGCAGCAAGGCCAGGCAGGCGGCGCGCGCGTTCATTTTTTATTCCCCTTCTTCTTGTCGGCCGCCGCCTTGCGCTGGGCCGCCACCTCATCCTGGTCCAGGTAGCGGAAGGTCTTGGCCACCGCCTCCAGCACCAGGGAGCCATCCTTGGCCGTGTTCAGGTTCATATTGTTGAGGGTGACGATGCGCGGCAGATTGGCCATATCGCCGGCGAAGGAGCCGATATCGTGGTAGCGCCCCGCCACCTTGATATCGATGGGCAGTTCGGCGTAATAATCCTTGACCACCACCTGGCCGGGACGGAACAGCTCGAACTGCAGGCCGCGTCCCAGGCCGGCCTGGTTGATGTCGGACAGCAGGGCCGCCATCTCGGCCTTGCTGGGCAACTGCTTCTCCAGCCGCACCACATACTGGTCGACCTGCTGCTTCTGCGCGATCAGGGCGTCGAGATTGACGGCCTGCGCCACCTTGATCTTGTACTCGTCGCGCAGCTTGAGTTCGCGCGCGGCGCCGGTTTCCTGCTCTTCGAACTGGCCGCTCCAGTAGCCGAAGTAACCCAGCACCATCACCGCCACCGTCACGCCCAAGGCGCACAGCAGGCGCGGCGCCAGCGGCCACTGGCCCGGATGCACGCCTTGCAGCCCGCGGAACTGCGCCGCCAGTGTCTCGCCCAATTGTTTCAGGTCGGTCGCCATATGCGCTCTGCCTCAGGGTGGGGCCGCCTTGGCCGCATTGCCGGCGGGCCCCGGCTTGGCGCCGGGCGTACTCTCTTCCGGCTTGTCCTTGTCGCGCGGGCGCTTGATGCTGACGATCAGGTTGAACTCCACCACCTTTTTCGTGCTCTTGCCCTGGGCCAGATTGGCCGCGCGCACTTCGATCAGATCGGGCTTTTCCAGCCAGGGCGAGGCGCCCGCCAGATTGCGCAGCAGTTCCGAGACGCGTTCCTGCGATTGCGCATAGCCGCCCACCGTCACGCGCTGGCCGTCCTGCTTGAAGCCTTTCAGGTAGACGCCGGACGGGGTCTGCTTGACCAGTTCGTCGAGCAGATACACGGGCTGGTTGCGGTCGCCCTGCAAATCCTCGACCGCCTGCTGGCGCGCCTTGAGCGCCTCGATTTCCTGCTTCAGGGTGGCGATGGTGGCGATCTTCTTGTCCAGCTCCGCGATGGCCTTTTTCAGTACCTCGTTGCGCTGGTCCTGGATAGCGATGGCGCGCGCGTTGTAGCCACCCACCAGCAGCACCAGGGCCACGCCGAGCAGGCCGCCCAGGGTCAACAGGGCAAAGAAGGAGGCCTTCCTCTGCTTGCGTTTTTCCTCGCGGTGCGGGAGCAGGTTGATGCGTATCATCAGCCGAACCTCCGCAGCGCCAATCCGCAGGCCACCAGATACGCCGGCGCGTCGCCGCGCAGCTGCTGCTCGCGCACGCCGGCCGCCAACTGCATGCCCTTGAACGGCGACAGCACGGTGCTGGAGATCTTGCTGCGGCTGGCGATGATATCGAGCAGGCCGGGAATCAGGGCGCAGCCGCCGGCGAGGTAGATCTGGTCGACCTTGGTATAGGGCGTGGAGGTGAAGAAGAACTGGATGGCGCGCGTGACTTCGAGCGCGGCGCTCTCCAGGAAGGGCGCGAGGATGTCGGCGGCGTAGTTTTCCGGCAGCTCGCCGGAGCGCTTGCGCGCCTCCGCCTCTTCATAGGACAGGCCGAAGGAGCGCACAATGTCCTGGGTCAGCGAGTTGCCGCCGAAAGGCTGCTCGCGCTCGTAGATGGTCTGCCCGTCCAGCATCACCGAGATATGCGTGACCTGGGCGCCGATCTGGAACAGGGCGATGACCTGGCCGGCGCCGCCTTCCGGCAGTTGGGCCACGATGCGGTCCAGCGCGGCGCGCGCGGCGTAGGATTCGATATCCATGACGCTGGCCTTCAAGCCCGAGGCTTCGCCGATGGCGACCCTGTCCTCCACCTTTTCGCGGCGGGCGGCGGCCAGCATCACTTCGATATCGTCGGGCGAATTGCCGACCGGGCCGATGACGTCGAAATCGAGGCTGACCTCATCCAGGGCGAAGGGAATGTACTGGCTGGCTTCCGATTCGACCTGCACTTCCAGCTGTTCTTCGGACATGCCGGCCGGCAGGATGATCTTCTTGGTGATGACGGCGGCGGGCGGCATGCCCAGCGCCACATGGCGCGCGCGCGTGCCGCTCTTTTTCACGACGCGGCGCACGGCGTCGACCACCTGGTCCATGTTCTCGATATTGCCGTCGGTGACCGCGCCGCGCGGCAGCGCCTCGGTGGCGCAGCGCTCCAGCCTCACGCCCTCCTTGCCGGCATCGCTCAATTCCACCAGCCGCACGCTCGAGGTGCTGATGTCGATGCCGACCAGCGGCGGATGGCCGCCACCGAACAGGGTCTTGAGGTCTACCATCACGAGCATGTCCCCCTTGGTTCAGCACCTGTACGGTCGCAGGTGCTGCCGGATGCGCTCCAGTGTTATACCTGTCGGAACACCTTGCTGCGGCACGGGTCCAGACAATTTTGGTCAGACGGTACGTTTAGATGCTAGCAATAAGGCAGACGCGATGTAAAGCCATTTCTACCGTGCACATTTACTTGTATGTGCGTGTTTTGCCACAGATTTTGCCCAGCCGCCGCTGCCGGAATGGCAAGCTTATCGGCTTGTTAAAGGTAAAGTTTTGTGACAATTCCCTGCGCCGGCGCGCGCGCCGGCCGTCCAGCCCCTCGCTTATAATGCTGTGGATAAAATACTGAAAGCTCCCTGCGCATGACATCATCCAACAAGGCGACGCCTACCCCTGACAACAAGCCCTCGCGCTCGCGCGGCTTCCTGCTGATGGCCCTGGCCTCGCTGGTCGGCCTGCTGATGGCGGCGGTACTGCTGGTGGTCTTCGGCCTGGCCATGGCTTACCCCAACCTGCCCTCGCTGGACCAGCTGACCGATTACCGTCCCAAGATGCCGCTGCGGATCTTCTCGGCCGATAATGTGCTGATCGGCGAATTCGGCGAAGAGCGCCGCAACCTGGTCCATATCAAGGACATACCCGATGTGATGAAGAAGGCCGTGCTGGCCATCGAGGACGACCGCTTCTACGAGCATGGCGGCGTCGATTACCTCGGCATCCTGCGCGCGGCCGTGCACAACGCCACCGGCGGCGCGCGCCAGGGCGCGTCCACCATCACGCAGCAGGTGGCGCGCAACTTCTTCCTGTCCAGCGAGCAGACCCTCAAGCGCAAGGCGTATGAAGCCCTGCTGGCCTGGAAGATTGAGCAGAATCTGACCAAGGACCAGATTCTCGAGGTGTACATGAACCAGATCTATCTGGGCCAGCGCGCCTACGGCTTCTCCTCGGCGGCCCAGATCTACTTCGGCAAAAACCTGAAGGACATCAGCGTCGCCGAAGCGGCCATGCTGGCCGGCCTGCCGAAAGCGCCGTCGGCCTACAACCCGGTGGTCAATCCGAAGCGCGCGCGCACCCGCCAGCAGTACATCCTGCAGCGCATGGCGCAGCTGGGCTATATCACGCCGGCCCAGTACGAGGCGGCCAAGAACGAGCAGCTCAAGGTGAAGACCGATTCCAGCGAATTCGGCGTGCACGCCGAGTACGTGGCCGAGATGGCGCGCCAGCTGGTATACGAGCAGTTCAAGGAAGACACCTATACGCGCGGCCTGAACGTGTTCACCACCATCACCAAGGCCGACCAGGATGCGGCCTACCTGGCCCTGCGCCGCGGCGTGATGGACTACGAGAAGCGCCACACCTACCGCGGCCCGGAAGCCTATATCGACATCCCGTCGAACAAGGCCGACGCCGACGAAGCCATCGAAACCGAGCTGGCCGAGCATGCCGACAGCGACGATATCGTGGCCGCCATCGTGCTCTCGGCCAGCCCGCAGAAAGTGGTGGCCGTCACCGCCTCGGGCGAGGAAATCACCATGACCGGCGCCGGCGTCGAGATGGGCAAGTCCTGGCTGTCGGAAAAAGCCGCGCCGAACCGCCGCATCCGCCGCGGCGCCGTGATCCGCGTGATGCAGGAAGGGAAAGATTGGCAGATTACCCAGATGCCGGAAATCGAATCGGCCTTCGTGGCCGCCAGCACCGAGGACGGCGCGATCAAGGCCATGGTGGGCGGCTTCGACTTCAACCGCAACAAGTTCAACCACGTGACCCAGGCCTGGCGCCAGCCCGGCTCCTCGTTCAAGCCCTTCATCTATTCGGCTTCGCTGGAGCGCGGCCTGTCGCCAGCCACCGTGATCAACGACGCCCCGATTTCCTTCGACGCCGGCCAGACCGGCGGCCAGGCCTGGGAGCCGAAGAACTACGACGGCAAGTATGAAGGTCCGATGACCATGCGGCGCGGCCTGACCAAGTCGAAAAACATGATTTCGATCCGCATCCTGCACAAGATCGGCGCCAAGTACGGCCAGGAATACACCACCCGCTTCGGTTTCGAGCCGGAGAAGAATCCACCCTACCTGACCCTGGCCCTGGGCGCCGGTTCGGTGACGCCGCTGCAGATGGCGGGCGCCTACGCCGTCTTCGCCAATGGCGGCTACAAGGTCACGCCTTACCTGATCTCCAAGGTGACGGACGCCAACGGCAAGGTGCTGTCCCAGGCCAACCCCGACCGCGCCGGCACGGAAAGCAGCCGCGTCATCGACGAGCGCAACGCCTTCATGATGGACAGCATGCTGAAGGACGTGGTGCGCTTCGGCACGGCGACCAAGGCCCTGGTGCTGCGCCGTCCCGATATCGCGGGCAAGACCGGCACCACCAACGATTCGATCGACGCCTGGTTCGCCGGCTACCAGTCAAAGCTGGTGGGTGTGGCCTGGATCGGCTACGACCAGCCGAAGAACCTGGGCAACCGCGAAACCGGCGGCGGCCTGGCGCTGCCGATCTGGATCGGCTTCATGCAGAAAGCGCTGAAAAACATCCCGATCGAGGATAGGCCGGTGCCCGAAGGCATCATCATGGCCGATGGCGAATACTTCTATGCCGAGAATCCGCCGGGCGTGGGCGTGCAGAGCCTGGAAGGCAATGCGCGCGGCACACCGGCCGAGGAAAAAGCCAGAGATGCCGTGAAGAACGAACTGTTCTGATAAACAAAGAGAACTGCGCAAAGGGGACCACGGTCCCCTTTGTTTATTCCTGTTCCTTACGCCTGTTCGGAAATCACCACCGGCGCGCCGCCGGACTGGTGGGCCGTGATGGCCGTCAGCGCTTCGAACAGTTCGGTGTTGTCGCGCGTGTCGCGCCATTTGCCGTCGACCTGGCGGTAGTGGAAGCCGCCGGTGCGCGCCGCCACCCAGATTTCCTTCATGGCGGCCTGGCTATTGACGATCACCTTGGAGCCATTGTGCACAAATTCGATTTCCAGCACATTGCCGCTGCGGCTGCACTCGACGTCGAGCATGTCCTGCTCGAACAGGCGGTCATAGGCGGCTTCGATGGCGGACAGGGTGGCGTCGGCCAGGTCCAAAAATTCCGATTCGGTCATGCTACACTCCAAGCTCTCTGATCAAACCGTGATTTTAATCGTGAAGTCCACTTTTGCGCTGACTGGCGTTCTCGCCACCTGCCTGCTGCTGTCCGCTTGCGGCCAGACCGGCCCCCTGTACATGCCGAAAACCCAGACCAAGGCCGGCGGCTCCACCGCGCCGGGCAAGCCGGGCGTCGCACCGGCTTCGTCCCCCGTCCCGGCCACCCCGCCCGTATCCCAACAACAGTAATCCATGTCCCAATTCGCTTACCAGAACGGCGTGCTGCACGCCGAGGGCGTCGCCCTGAACGCCATCGCCGAACAATACGGCACGCCGACCTACGTCTATTCCAAGGCCCAGTTGCTGGGCAACTTTGCCGCCTATGCCGACGCCTGCGCCGGCCGCGACGCGCTGGTCTGCTATGCGATGAAGGCCAATTCCAACCTGGCCATCCTGGACTTGCTGGCGCGCCAGGGCGCGGGCTTCGACATCGTGTCGGGCGGCGAACTGCTGCGCGTGATCGCGGCCGGCGGCGACCCGCGCAAGGTGATCTTCTCGGGCGTAGGCAAGAGCGTGGACGAGATGCGCCTGGCGCTGACGCACGACATCCTGTGCTTCAACGTGGAATCGATTCCCGAGCTGCACCGCCTCAACGAGGTGGCGGGCAGCATGGGCAAAAAGGCGCGCATTTCGCTGCGCGTGAATCCGAATGTGGACGCGAAGACCCATCCATATATCGCCACCGGCCTGAAAGCGAACAAATTCGGCGTGGCCTTCAGCGATGCGCTGGACACCTACCGCACCGCCGCCAGCCTGCCGCACTTGGACGTGTGCGGCATCGACTGCCATATCGGCTCGCAGCTGCTGGACGATGCGCCGCTGCTGGAAGCGCTCGACAAGCTGATCGAGCTGATCGACACGCTCGATGCGGAAGGCATCCACCTGCACCACCTGGACATCGGCGGCGGCCTGGGCGTGGATTATGGCGAAGTGGGCGAAGGCGCGCCGGTGGCCGTGGGCGATTATCTGGGCCGCCTGTTCCGCCGCGTCGACGCCTGGCGCGCCGAACGCCACGGCGGCAAGCCGATCAAGGTGATCTTCGAGCCGGGCCGCTCCATCGTCGGCAATACCGGCGTGCTGCTGACGCGCGTGGAATTCCTCAAGCACGGCGAAGAAAAGAATTTCTGCATCGTCGATGCGGCCATGAACGATATGGCGCGTCCGGCTCTGTACCAGGCCTGGATGGATATGCAGCCGGTTGTGCAGTCCTCTGCTGCCGGCGAGACCTTCGACGTGGTGGGACCGATCTGCGAATCGGGCGACTGGCTGGCGCGCGAACGCGCGCTGGCGGTGGCGCCGGGCGATCTGCTGGTGATGCACACGGCAGGCGCCTATGGCATGACGATGGCCTCGAACTACAACACGCGCGGCCGCGCCGCCGAAGTGATGGTCGATGGCGGCCAGACCCATCTGGTACGCCGCCGCGAAACGCCGCAAGAGCTGTTCGCGCTGGAGTCGGTGCTGAAATAAGCTTCCCGGGCTGCGCACCGGCATGGTGCGCAGCTCAATCCTCCGGGCCGTCGGCGAAGATTTCTTCGAGGTTGAGGCCATCCGCGAAACGGTCGGCCCAGAGGTCGAAATCCTCTTCCGCCCCCCAATGCATCTGCCACAGATAGTCTTCGTGCAATGGGCCAAAGCGCTTGATCAAGATACGTTCCAGAACATGCTGCCTCGCACGCATCAGCTTGCCGTAAGCGAACTGTTCGGCAAAAGTGTCGAAGTCAGGGATTTTGATTCGCATTGGATGGCCCTCCCTACACATCAATGCTTCCAGCTTAGGCGCGCATGATTGCCCTGGCAAGCGCCGCTGCAACCAGTTCAAGACGCCATCACGCAGCGGCTGAGGCGGCTTTTCCCTCAACCATTCGGCAAGAAGCGTAACCACCTCCGCAAACCCGGGACCCTCACTTTCGTACTTGAAACGAAGCATCGCGACAATGATATTGCGCAGACCATTGTGCTTTCTCATCAATCGCCGCAAATCGAGAAGTACAAAGCGCTGTGCGGCCTGCAAAGCTTCCATACCAGCGGGACAGGCGGCGATCAAGTCGGCCAGGTCAGGGCTGCCGGTCCAGCGCCGCGCGCCACTATAGAGGACGAGCGGCAGGATGGGTGGCAGTTGATGCGCGGCTGGCAGCTCGTGGCGCTTGACCAGATCCTGGTACATCAGGCCGATATAGACCTGCATGCGCAAGGCCATCCAGGGGTCGGGCGTGGACTGGAATTCAAGCAAGAGGTAGAGGTACAGCCATTGCCCGGCCATCTTCACTTTCCACACCATATCACTGTGGCGCTGGGCGCCCTCCTCGCCCACATAGCTGCCGTTGACACGCTCCAGCGTCCCCAGCTCCAGCTGGTTCAGCCAGTCTGCCGGGATAAAGGCGCGCAGCAGGTCGGCCACTATTTCAGGATGGGAGAAGAGTTGCCGGTATGCGCTGTCGTGCTGATGGGCCATGGCCCATTGTAGGGAGGCCAGGTGGCGCTGCGACGGGCAAGGATGCGCAGGCTTTGCGCATCCTCAAGGAGGGCATGTCTTAGTGGCAGCAGCCGGAACAGCCTTTGGCGGCGGCCGGCGCAGCGGCGCGCTTGCTGTAGGCCCACCACAGGCGCACTCCCAACAGCGCAGCGACGATCAGGCCGAACAGGATAGGTTGGCTGAAATCGTGCTTGGCCGCCTTCATCCACCAGAAATGCAGGATGCCCAGCGGCGCGATGATGTAGACCAGCCGGTGCAGCCACTGCCAGCGCTTGCCGCCCAGGCGCTTGATCATGCCATTGCTGCTGGTAATCGCCAACGGCAGCAGCAGCACGAAGGCGCTGAAGCCGACGGTGATGAAGGGCCGCTTGAGCACGTCCTTCCACATCGCTTCCACATCGAAGAAATGGTCGAACCACAGGAAAGTCAGGAAGTGCAGGAAGGCGTAGAAGAAGGCATACAGGCCCAGCATGCGGCGCAGGCGGATCAGCCAAGGCCATTGCAGCAGGCGGCGCAGCGGCGTCACCGCCAGCGTCAGGCAGAGGAAGTACAGCGTCCAGTCGCCGCTGCCGCGCGTGATGAACTGCAGCGGCTCGACCAGTTGGCCGCTGACCGTGAGCCAGGCCATGCGCGCAAAGGGCAGCAGCGCCAGCACGAAGACGGCGAGCTTGATGCGGGATAGCTGTTTGGGGGTGGGGAAAAAGTCCATCATATTCAGAAATACTTCTTCAAATCCATGCCGGTATACAGTGAGGCCACATCGCTATAGCCGTTGAACATCAGTGTCTTACGCTTGCGCACGAAGAAGCCATCCTCGCCGATGCGGCGCTCGCTGGCCTGCGACCAGCGCGGGTGGTCGACTTCGGGGTTCACATTCGAGTAGAAGCCGTATTCCGAGGGCGCGGCCAGATTCCAGGCGGTGCGCGGCATCTCGCGCACGAAGCGGATCTTGACGATGGACTTGGCCGATTTGAAGCCATACTTCCACGGCACCACGATGCGCACCGGCGCGCCATTCTGCTTGGGCAGGGTTTCGCCATACATGCCCAGGGTGAGCAGGGTCAGCGGATGGTTGGCCTCGTCCAGGCGCAAGCCTTCCACATACGGCCACTGCAGCACGCGGCTGCCTACGCCGGGCATCTGCTTCTTGTCGGCCAGGGTGATGAATTCGACGTATTTGGCGTTGCCGGTCGGTTCGACCCGCTTGATCAGTTCGGACAGCGAATAGCCGACCCAGGGAATCACCATCGACCAGCCTTCCACGCAGCGCAGGCGGTAGACGCGCTCTTCGAGCGGCGCCAGCTTGAGCAGGGCGTCCAGATCGAGCGTCAGGGGCTTTTTCACCTCGCCCTCGATGCTCACGCTCCAGGGCTGGGTTTTCAGCGTGTGCGCGTTCTGGGCCGGGTCGCTTTTGTCGGTGCCGAATTCGTAGAAATTATTGTAGCTGGTGGCGTCCTTGTAAGCGCTTTGCTTGTCGAGGGCGGAATAGGCGGGATTGAGCTTGGCGGCCAGTTTCGGATTCAGGCCCTGGGCCTGGGCTTCCTGGCCCAGCGATTCGAGCAGGGCGCCGCCGGCCACCGCGCCCAGCGCCATCTGGCGCATGAAGCTGCGGCGCGACTCGAAGACGGCGCGTGGGGTGATTTCAGATGGAAACGGCAAGTCGATGCCGTTTGGATTCCGTTTGATCAACATGGCAACTCCAGGAAAAAAGTGCAGGCTTGTTGTTTAGTCTGGCCAGACAGCGAAACCTTACACCTCTTTCCTGAAAGCTGATTTAAAGCTTGCCGTAGGAATGCAAGCCGGAGAGGAACATATTGACGCCCAGGAAAGCGAACGTCGTCACCAGCAGGCCGACCAGCGCCCACCAGGCCAGGAAGCGGCCGCGCAAGCCCGTCACCAGGCGCATATGCAGCCAGGCCGCGTAGTTGAGCCAGACGATCAGGGCCCAGGTCTCTTTCGGGTCCCAGGACCAGTAGCCGCCCCAGGCTTCGGCCGCCCACAGGGCGCCGAGGATGGTGGCGATGGTGAAGAAGGCGAAGCCGGCCGAAATCGACTTGTACATCACATCGTCCAGCACTTCCAGCGCCGGCAGGCGGTCCACCAGATAACCGGAGGATTTGAGCAGGTAGGCGCCGGCCACCATGGCCGCCAGCGAGAAGGTGCCGTAGCCGATGAAGTTGGCCGGCACGTGGATCTTCATCCACCAGCTTTGCAGGGCCGGCACCAGGGGCTGGATTTCGGCCGCGTCGCGCGACACGGTGTACCACAGCAGGAAGCCGACGGCGGCCGAAATCACCAGCAGCACGAAAGCGCCCAGCTGCCGGGTGTTGTAGCGTTTTTCATAGTAGAGGTAGAACATCGCCGTGATCAGCGAGAACAGGATGAAGACCTCGTACAGATTGGAAATGGGGATGTGGCCGACGTCGGCGCCGATCAGGTAGGACTCGTACCAGCGCACCAGCATGCCGGTGGTGCCCAGGATCACGCCGGCCCAGCACAGCTTGGAGCCGACCGTGAAGCCCATGCCCGAACGCAGGCCCAGGCCGATCAGATAGAACAGGGTGGAGAGGAAGAACATCACGCTCATCCACAGGATCGCCGACTGGCTCGACAACATATTGCGCAGCCAGAATTTCTGGTTCGCCATATTCAAGTCGCCCGCGTACAGCGCGATGGCGGCCAGCGCCAGCGCGGCCGTCAGCGGCATCAGCCAGCGCACCGGCTTCCAGTGCCAGCCCAGGGCGGCGAAGGTGGGCGCGCAGGCGAGCAGGATCACTTTTTCATAAATGTCCATATACGCGCCGAAACGGTTCAGCGCGAACAGGGCGGCGCCCAGCAGACCGGCGGCGAACAGCCAGTCGATCCAGTTGAGGCGCTTGAAATAGCCGGGCGCCTCGGTATAGGTTTGGGTTTGCGTAATTTCCATTATTCCTCTCCACAACGTAGCAACAGCTTACGCCGATTGCGGCAATTTTTCCTTCATTTCATTGAATTCCCTATCGAAGTCCAGGGTGCGGCGCTGGGTGCTCATGGCCATCAGCGCGTGCGTGCCCTGCCCTTCCTCCTTGATCCAGACCCACAGGCGGCGTTCGCGGATATAGAACATGGCGAACACGCCCAGCACCAGGAACAGGCAGCCGAGGTAGACCACGCTCTTGCCGGGCGACTTCGTGACCTGGAAGACCGACGCCTTCACCTCGGTGAATTCGTCGAGCTGCAGATAAATCGGGGCGCCGTAGAAGAAGGCGTCCGACAAGGCATTGGTGGCCAGCTGCAGATAGCGCGCATGCTTCTCGTCAGCCGTGACCGGGGCCAGGCCATCCTTGTCGCGCGCGATCTGCCACAGCTCCCACAGCGTGCCGTTGAGGATTTTCATAAAGATGTCGGCGGCCTTGGCCTGCTCCTGCTCCGGCACTTTTTCCAGGAAGCGGCTGATGGCCATGAAGCCGCCCTGCTTGTCGTCGCCGGCGAAGATTTCCAGGCTCTTCAGCGCGGAATCGCGCAGTTGCAGGTTCAGCACGGCATTAGCGGCGGCGGTAGCCGGCGCGGCGCGGCGCGCATAGCGTTCGGCGGCGCTGGCGCGCAGGGCCGGGTCTTGCAGCGCGGCGCGCAGGCGCATCCAGTCGCGCACGCTGTATTCGTCGTCGGCCGGGATGCGCAGATAGCTGAAGGCATCGTTCGGATTGGCGCGCACGCCGGCCAGGAAGACGGTGGCGCCTTCCAGTTCCAGCGGCTGCATATAGTTCTGGAATTCGCGCGCCTGGCCGGTCTTGTCGCGCAGCTTGTACTGCACGCTGGGGCCGACGTTCTTCAAATCCTTGTTGTTGGCGGTCTTGGCGGCCGAACCGAGGTGCTTGTCCAGGCTGCGCGCGAATTCCTTGTTCAAGTCCTCGCCCTTGGTCACGGCGCGCGCATCCTGGCTTGCCATGTTTTCCACATTGAAGGGGCGGAAGCCCGACCATTCGATGGTGTAGTCCTCGGTCATCGGCGTGCTGGCGTTGACTTCACCGCTCAGTTCAAACTGCCCGGCCTTGGCGCCCTTCATCGGGTAGCCTTTGAGCTTGAGCTTGGTGCCGCCATCCTCGAAGCTGGACTGGTAGACGGCCAGGCCCTTGTAGACCAGGGGCTTGTTGACTTCGATGGTGGCGGGGATGGTCTTGCCGTTTTCCTTGTCGCGGATCACCACATCGCTGGCGAACAGCTTGGGCATGCCCGTGCTGTAGAAGTCGATGGTAAACTTTTTGAGTTCGATGGTGAAAGGCAGTTCCTGGATCAGCACGCCGTCGGCGCGCGGGATGATGGCCGTATCGCTGGCCTGGCCTTCGGGAATCGCGGTATTGGCGCGGAAGGTCGGGTTGGCCTGGCTCAGGCGGTGCTGCTGGGGAATATCGGAAATCAGGCCGCCGCCGGTGAACGGGGTCTTGCCCATGGTCCATTCCTGCAGACGGATCGGCATGTCGGAATCGAGCAGGCCGCCGACGCAGATGATGACGATGGCGGCGTGGGCGAAGATATAGCCGAATTTATTGCCGGCGCCGCGTTTCGCGGTCAGCAGCAGGGCCTGGTCTTTTTCGATGATGCGGGTCTGGTAGCCGGCGTGCTGCAGGCGGGTGGCGGTCTGCTGGGCCAGCGCGGCGCGCGCCAGCGGCGTGGTCCATTCGCTGTGGTGGTGGAAGTTGCGCAGCGACTGTTCGCGCACATGTTCGCGCCAGCTGCGCATATCTTTCAGCATCTTGGGCGTATTGCGCACGATGCAGAGCGAGGTCGAGACCACCAGGAAGCCCATGATGAGCAAGAACCACCAGGCGGAGTACACCGCATATAGGCTCAGTTTATTGAAGACTTCAAACCAGAAGGGACCAAACTGGTTGATGTAATTGCTCATGGCCTGGTTCTGCTGCATCACCGTGCCGATGATCGAGGCGATTGCTATCATCGTCAAAAGACTGATAGCAAAGCGCATCGAGGACAGCAGCTCAAACGCTTCGTGCAGAGTGGGTCGGTGGCTGGCCGGCGGGGCGGCGGTGGTACTGGCGGTGCTCATGCGGATGTCTTCACAAAAGGGACGGAACCAGGCAGGCAGGAGGATACCAATAAAAAGGGCAGCCCGCTTACGCGGCCGCCCTTTATACTGCCTGAACCGTCCTGTGCGCTTAAAGCAGACTTAAAGCAGTCGGCGCGGGACTAGCGGAGGTGATTATTTCAAGCCGGCCACGTAGTCAGCCACGGCCTTCATTTCCTCGTCGGACATGCGTTTGGCGATGGTGCTCATTTCCGGGCTGTTCTTGCGGCCATCGGCCTTGAACAGGGCCAGCTGGGCGGCGGTGTAATCCTGGTGCTGACCGCCGATGCGCGGATAGGTGGCAGGCATGCCGGCGCCGGCCGGGCCATGGCAGCTGGCGCAGGCGGGAACGTTCTTCTCGGCGATGCCGCCGCGATAGATCTTCTTGCCCAGTTCCACCGTGTCTTTATTTTTGGCGGCGCCGGGTTTCGAGGTCTGGGTTGCCAGGTAGGCGGCGATGTTTTTCTTTTCCTCATCCGACAGCATTTTGGAGAAGGTGGTCATCACCGGCTGGCTGCGCGACGGACCTTCGAAGCTCACCAGCTGTTTGTAGAGATACGCTTCCGGCTGACCGGCCAGTTTCGGGTTGGCGGTGATGGTCGAATTGCCGGCGGCGCCGTGGCAGGAGACACAAGCGGGCAGGCCGCGCGCCGCGTCGCCATCGGCGTACAGGGTGGCGCCTTTAGCGGCATCGGGCTTGGCAGCGGCCGGCGCGTGCTTCGCGTCGGAGGCCGATGCCACACCGGAAACGGCCAGCAGTGTAATGAACAAGGATTTTATAAATGGTGAAAACGCACGATTCATTCGGACACCCTGAGACAATTAGAAATTAGTAATAATCATTGCTGTATCAGTCTGCGTTATTAGCCGGCCGATCACCCCACAACAGCAATTAGTAACCCCTTATTGTACAATAGCTTTCTCGCGTTATCGCTCCCTTTTTGTTGTAATTCCCGCCTATTCCCATGTCCAAACTCTGGCAAGCCCGCTTCTTCACTACCGTCAACCACTTGCGCGACCTGCCTCGCACAAGCGTGCCGGAAATCGCTTTTGCCGGCCGCTCTAATGCCGGCAAATCGACCGCAATTAATATCCTGTGCAATCAAAAAGGTCTGGCATTTGCATCTAAAACTCCGGGCCGTACCCAGCATATTAATTTCTTTTCGATCGGCGGCGCCCATGTGGCAATGCACCGCAAGGACGAAACCAATGTGGACGAAATCCAGGCGCTGATCGCCGACCTGCCCGGCTACGGCTATGCCGAAGTGTCGGGCGACGCCAAGCTGCATTGGCAACGCCTGCTGGGCGACTATGTGCAACGGCGCGACCAGTTGGCCGCCCTGGTCCTGATCATGGATGCGCGTCGCCCATTTACCGAACTCGATATCCAGATGCTCGAATGGTTCGCCCCCACCGGCAAGCCGATCCACTGCATCTTGACCAAGGTTGACAAGCTCAACCGCAATGAATCCGTCAACGTGCTGCGCCAGGCGCAAGCCAAACTGGACAGTTACGTCGACGAAGACGGCGAAGGCTTCCCCTTCACCGTACAGCTGTTCTCCGCGCTCAAGCGCATCGGCATCGACGAAGCCACCGCCAAGATTGAGGAACTGATCGGCCTGGCCGGCGACGCGGATGCACCGGATGACGCCGCCGCGCCCGGAACAGACCAATAATAGCCATAGGAACCCCAGCGATGCACCATCCCCAAGTCTCCGCACAATTCCCTGCGATCCGCATGCGCCGCATGCGCCGCGACCCGTTCTCGCGCGCCCTGATGCGCGAAAACGTGGTGACGGCCGCCGATCTGATCTACCCGGTCTTCATCCTGGACGGGAGCAACCGGCGCGAGCCGGTAGCCTCGATGCCGGGCGTCGAGCGCGTGTCGGTGGACGTGCTGCTGAAGGTGGCGGAAGAGTGCGTGGCCCTGGGCATTCCCGTGCTGGCCCTGTTCCCGAATATCGACGCGGCGCTGAAAACCCCGGACGGCGTGGAAGCGACCAATCCCGACGGTCTGGTACCGCGCGCCGTGCGCGCGCTGAAGCAAGCCTTCCCCGAGCTGGGCATCCTGACCGACGTCGCGCTCGACCCCTACACCAGCCATGGCCAGGACGGCCTGCTCGACGCCAGCGGCTACGTCATCAATGACGCCACCACCGAGATGCTGGTGCGCCAGGCGCTGACCCAGGCCGACGCCGGCGTCGACGTGGTCGCCCCATCCGATATGATGGACGGCCGCATCGGCGCCATCCGCGCCGCGCTCGAAGCCAAGGGCCACATCCACACCCGCATCATGGCCTACTCGGCCAAATACGCCTCCGCCTTCTACGGTCCCTTCCGCGACGCGGTCGGCTCGGCCGGCACCCTGGGCAAGGCCGACAAGAACACCTACCAGATGGACCCGGCCAACAGCGACGAAGCGCTGCGCGAAGTCGCGCTCGACCTCAACGAAGGCGCCGACATGGTGATGGTCAAGCCCGGCATGCCCTACCTCGACATCGTGCGCCGCGTAAAGGACGAATTCAAAGTACCGACCTTCGCCTACCAGGTCAGCGGCGAATACGCGATGCTGAAAGCGGCCGCCCTCAACGGCTGGCTGGACGGCGACAAAGTGATGATGGAATCCATGCTCGCCTTCAAGCGCGCCGGCGCCGACGGCGTCCTCACCTACTTCGCCCTCGACATCGCCCGCAAGCTCAAAGCCAGCACCTAAAACCTCTGATCTAGATCAACAAATGTCCCACCCTGGTGTCAGGCACCACGGTGGGACATTTTTTGCGCTGGATCAAAGAATGTCCGACTCTAGTGCCTGACACCAGGGTGGGACATTGTTTGTTTTGGATCAAAGGGTTTAGCGGGGGCGGCGGTATTCGGGGAACATTTCCTTCATCAGGAAGGCCGCCAGTTCGGCTTCATCGTCCTTGCGCGCGCTCATGCGCACGACCTTGCCGAGGCGGTGGGATTCCCATTCGAAGTCGCCGGGCTTTTCTTTGCGGATGAGCTCGATCATCTTTTTCACCACGGCCGTTTCGATGTCGGCTTCGCCGCTCACTTCGACGTGCACCTGCTGCAGCCACTGGCGCTTGAAGTTGGTGTTCCAGCCGCGGAATTTGACGTCGGCGCTGTTGAAGGTTTTGTTGGTGACATCAAAAATGCCGCCGGTTTCGTTGCGTTCGCCATTGGCGCTGCGGCCCTGGGCGCCCATGATGTTGGCGCGGGCGATGCGGCGCGCACGGTCGTCGTCGCTTTCGGGTGCGGCGTCGGCCGAGGGCACCGCGCCGCGGCGGCGGCGCGCCGCTTCGACCATGGCCTGCATATCGTCCACTTGCGGTGGCGGCGGCGTCAGCTTGGCGGGCGGCTGCGGCGTGCGCGGCTGCTCGGGTATCTCAACCTGGGTGATGGCGTTCGGGTTGTGGCGCTGCGGCACGATGCGCGGCGTGATCTTGGCCGGCTGGGTCTTGCGCGGCGTGGGTTTCTGTTCAGGCTGGGGCTGGGCTTTGGGCTTGCTGGGCTTTTCTTTTGGCAGCGGCGCGACCCACACCATATCGCCTTCCTTGGCCGGCGGGGTCAGCACGATCTTGTGCTTGGGGCCGAACAGGAAGTACAGCGCCACCAGCACGTGCAGGGCCACCGAGATGGCGATGCCGATGCGGTTCGGCTGCTTGTCGCCATAGCCCCCCGGCGGCGGCAGGCGCTGGCCGCACGCTTCGCAATACTCGTGGTGATCCGTGTGGGAGCGGGTGAACTGAAACAAAATCATCGGACTTTCTGCGCAAAGCGGTCTGCTGGTCTGGTGAAGAAGCTTACTAAAACTCGGTCTTGACGGATGTTAGCGAATGTATCAGCAACAGCCGTCCCGCATCATATCAGTGCTTGACCGCGCTGACAGCTTTCAGCTCAACCAGCTTGCCGCCCTCCTCCACTTCCTCATCAGCCAGATCGGCGTCGCTCATGGGGCCGCTGCCGCTGTATTTGTCGAGGAAGAGGTAGATCACCGGGGTGATGTAGAGCGTAATCACCTGCGAGAACAGCAGGCCGCCGACCACGGCCAGGCCCAGCGGCTGGCGCAGCTCGGCGCCCGCGCCCAGGCCAAGCGCGATGGGCAGCGCGCCCATCATGGCGGCCAGGGTGGTCATCAGGATGGGACGGAAGCGCAGCACGCAGGCTTCGCGGATCGCCTCCTGCGGCGTGCGCCCTTCGGTGCGCTGGGCTTGCAGGGCGAAGTCGATCATCATGATGGCGTTCTTCTTGACGATGCCGATCAGCATCAGAATACCGATGATGGCGATCATGGTCAGGTCGAGGTTGAACAGCCACAAGGTCAGCAGCGCCCCGACCGCGGCCGAAGGCAGGCCGGCCAGAATCGTCAGCGGGTGGATATAGCTTTCGTACAGCACCCCCAGCAGCACATAGATCACGCCAAGCGCGGCAATAATCAGGATGAGCTGGCTACTCTGCGAGCTCTGGAACACGGCCGCGTCGCCGCCATAGGTCGTGATGATGGAAGGCGGCAAGCCCATCTCGGCGCCCATGCGGTCGATCTTGGCTGTCGCGTTGCCGAGCGGGACATCGGGCGCCAGGTTGAAGGAAATCGTGATCGCCTGCAGCTGGCCCTGGTGGTTGACCGAAGTCGGCCCCACCGTGCGCTCGACTGAGGCAAAGCTCGACAGCTGCACCAGCTGGCCGCCGGCATTGCGCACCGAGACCTTGGTCAGCGCATCGTCGAACTGGCGGTCTTCGGTGGCCGCTTCCAGAATCACGTAATAGCTGGCGGCCGAGGAATAGATGGTCGACACCTGGCGCTCGCCAAACGCGAGATACAGCGCGCTGCGGATATCGGCGATCTTCACGCCCAGGGTATTGGCCTTGTCGCGGTCGATCTTGAGCGAGGCTTGCAGGCCGCGGTTCTGCGAATCGGTGGTGACGTCGCGGAAGTCCTGGTCGGCGCGCATTGATTCGACAAACTTGCCGGCCCAGTCGTTGAGCGCGTCGGGACTGACCGACTGCAGCGTGTACTGGTAGCGGCTCTTGCTCGGACGGCCGCCCAGCTGCAGATTCTGCGCCGGACGCAGATAGACGGAAATGCCCGCCACCTGGCGCGCCGATTTGCGCAGGCTGTCCAGCACTTCGGGCATCTTGGCGCGCTCGCCGCGCGGCTTGAGCACGAGGAACATGCGGCCGGTATTGCCGCCGCTGGAGAAGGATGTCACGTCCTGCACATTCGGGTTGGCGCGCATGCGCTCGACCACCTGCATCTGCAGTTCCAACATGGCCGAGGACGAAATGTCTTCCGAGGCTTCGGTGGTGGCCTGGATCTGGCCCAGGTCTTCCTCGGGGAAGAAGCCTTTGGGAATGGTGGCGTACATGATCACCGTCAGCACGAAGGTGGCGACGGCGATCGCCAGCACGATGTAGCGGTGGCGCAGGGCCACGTCGAGCGTGCGCGCATAGCCGTCGCGCAGCTTGCCGAACGCCGCCTCGAAGTGGCGGCCGATGAAGCTGTCGTCGCCCGAGGTTTCGTGCGAGTCGGCCGGCATGAAGCGCGCCGCCAGCATGGGCACCAGGGTCAGCGACACCACGGCCGACACCAGCACCGACAGCGCCACCACCACGGCGAATTCATGGAACAGCAGGCCGATCACGCCCGGCATGAAGAAGATCGGAATGAAGACCGCCACCAGCGAAATGGAAATCGAAATAATCGTGAAGCCCATTTCGCGCGAGCCGACCAGGGCCGCCTGCAAGGGCTTCATGCCGTGCTCGATATGGCGCACGATGTTTTCCAGCACCACGATGGCGTCGTCCACCACCAGGCCGACGGCGAGCGTGATGCCGAGCAGGGACACGTTGTCGAGGCTGTAGCCGAAGGCGTACAGCAGGGCCAGCGCGCCGAGCAGCGAGATCGGCATGGTGACGGCCGGGATGAAGGTGGCGGCCAGGCGGCGCAGGAAGAGGAAGATCACCAGCACCACCAGCACCACAGTCAGCGCCAGCGTCAGGTTGACGTCGTGGATGGCTTCGCGGATCGAGACCGAACGGTCGTTGACCAGGTTGATCTTGATCGATTGCGGCAACTGGGCGCGGAAGCGCGGCAGCAGGGCACGCACGCCGTCGACCACCTGCACGGTATTGGCGTCGGGCTGGCGCTGCACCATCAGCACGATCGAGCGTTCGCCGTTGTAGCTGCCGGCCGTCTTCACGGACTGGAAACTATCCTCGACGGTGGCGACGTCTTTCAGGCGCACCGGCTGGCCGTTGCGGTTGGCGATGATGAGTTCGGCGAATTCGGCCGCCTTCATGAGCTGGGCATTGCCCTGGATGGTCAGGGTCTGGCTCGGCCCGTCGAGAATGCCGAGCGGGGTGTTGGCGTTGGCGGCGCGCACGGCCGTGGCCAGCTCGTCGAGCGTCAGATTGCGCGCGTTGAGCAGGTCGGCCTTGGCGCGCACGCGCACGGCAAAGCGCTTCTGGCCGTTGACCGACACTTGCGCCACGCCCGGCAGGGTGGACAGGCTGGGCGCGATCAGGTTTTCCGCGTAATCGTTGAGTTCGGACAAGCTCAGCGAGGGCGAGGTCATGGCCATGAACAGCACCGGCGCGTCGGCCGGGTTGACCTTGCGGTAGGACGGCAGCTCCGTCATCTCCTGCGGCAGCGCGCGCTGGGCGCGCAGCAGGGCCGCCTGGACGTCGACGGCGGCCTGGTTGACGTTGATGCTGGGGTCGAATTCCAGGGTCAGCGAGGTCGAGCCAAGATTGCTGGTCGAGGTAATCAGGCTCAGGCCGGCAATGGTGGAGAATTGCTTTTCCAGCGGCAGGGCCACGGACGAGGCCATGGTTTCCGGGCTGGCGCCGGGCAGGTCGGCGCTGACATTGATGACCGGGGTGTTATAGCTGGGCAGGGCGGCGACCGGGATGTGCGAATAGGACAGCACGCCGGCCAGAATCACGCTCAGCGACAGCAGCACCACCATGACGGGGCGCCGGATGCTCAGTTCGGACAGATTCATTCCGCCTTACCCTTCTGCTGCTGGCCTGGCGCCTGGCCAGGATGGGCGCCCTTGGCGCCGCCATGCTTGCCGGCCGCATCGGCGATGCGGATCTTGCCGCCGGGACGCAGGTTTTGCTTGCCTTCCACGATGATCTTTTCATCGCCCTTCAGGCCGGTCACAGCGGCCTGGGTGCCGAAGGCATGCAGGCGCTGCACATTCACGACGGCGGCCGTATTGTCGGGCGCCACGGTGTAGACGAAAGTGCCGCGGGTATTCGTAATGATAGCGTTTTGCGGCACGACCAAGGCATCTTTCAGGGTTTGCACGGTGAGCTTGGTGTTCACGTACTGGCCGGGCCAGAGGCGGGTATCGCGGTTGTCGAACTGGGCCTTCACGCGGATCACGCCGGCCACGGGGTCGACCGTATTGTCGATAAAGCTGAGCTGGCCATCGATGGGCTGGTTCGAATTGTTCTGGAACACCTGCACCGCCACCTTGCCGGCGCGCTGGGCGTCGAGCAGGGCCGCCAGGCTGCTTTCGGGCAGGGTGAAGGCGACATTGATGGGGTTGAGCTGGGTAATCACGGCCAGCGAGGTCGACAGCTGCACCAGGCTGCCCGGATAGACATTGATGGCGCCCACCCGGCCCGCCATCGGGGCGCGGATCGCGGTATAGCTCTGGCTGACCTTCTGGGCGCGGGCGGCGGCGATATCGGCTTCCAGGGTGGCGCGCGCGCCCTCGACCTGGCTCTTCAGGGTATCGACGGCGCCCTGGGCGATGAATTTCTGGTTCAGCAGTTCCTGGCTGCGCTTGTACTGGCGCTCCAGGTCGGCCAGGGTGGCGCGGTCCTTGAGCACCTGGGCTTCGGCCTTGTCCAGATTGGCAGCCTCGCTGCGGGCGTCGAGCGAGAACATCAGCTCTCCTTCCTTGACGAACTGGCCTTCCTTGACATGGACCTTGACGATGGTGCTCGTGGTCTGGGGATGCAGGTCGACCGTGCTGATCGGGCTGACCGTGCCGTTGGCCTGCAGCAGCACCGGCACATCCTGGCGCACGGGGGCGACCACATTGACCGTGGTCGGTCCCTGGCCCATGGCGTTGGCGCCAGCCTTGCCGCCGCCCTGCCCTTCCGCGGGTTTGTGCGTGAAATGCCAAGCGCCCGCGCCGATCAGGACAGCTACGCCTACCAGAATTCCCAGTGTCTTCTTTTTCATTCGTACTTTACGGCAAAGTTTAAGAGTCGCCGCCCGCGCCTGCACGGCGAGCGGATTGTCGCATACATGGGCGACGTTAGAGTGAGGATCGTGTCATTTGCCGGCGTAATACTCCGGAATCACGAGGGTGGCTTCGAGTCCGCCCTGTTCCAGATTGGCCAGGGTCAGGGTGGCGCCATGCTGCTCGGCGATATTGCGCGCGATGGTCAGGCCCAGACCCGTGCCGCCCGAGCTGCGCGAACGCGAAGTCTCGATGCGGTAAAACGGTTCGAAGACGCGCGCCAACTGGTCGGCCGGGATGCCGGGGCCGCTGTCGCGGATGCGGATGCGCGCCGCGCCGCCGACGCGTTCGACCGCGACTTGGGCCTGTTGGCCGTATTTAACGGCGTTATCGAGCAAATTGACGAGACAACGGCGGATATCGAGCGGGCGGCACATCATCGCCATGGTCGAACGGCCATCCAGTTCGACGCGCTGGCCGGCATCAACCGCATCGGCGCAGACGCTGTCGAGCAGAGAGTCGAGATCGAGCGCCTGCATGGCTTCGGTGGTGTCCATGCTGCGCGCCAGGTCCAGGCCTTCCTTGACCATCTGCTGCATGGCCGAGAGGTCGCCGATCAGTTTCTGCTGCAAATCCTCGTCGCGCACTTTTTCCAGGCGCAGGCGCATGCGCGTGAGCGGGGTTTGCAGATCATGGGTGATGGCGGCCAGCATCTCGGTGCGCTGGAAGATGTGCTGGCGGATGCGCGCCTGCATGGCGTTGAAGGCGGCGCCGGCCTGGCGGATCTCGCTGGCGCCGGCCAGGGCCAGCGGCGGGTGGTTGATGTCGTTGCCGAGGTCTTTGGCGGCCTGGGCCAGCTTTTTCAGCGGCCGCATCGTCATGCGCGTGACCAGATAGGCCAGGATGGCGATGCTGAGCAGGAAGGGCAGGAAGACGGCGTATTCATTGTGGCCGGTGGGCGGCGGCGAGCGCGGCGGCAGCACCGAGAGCTTGAGCAGCTGGCCGTCGCGCATGCGCACCAGGATTTCCTCGCAGGTGCCGCGCCACTGGGTGGGGCCGAAGATGGAATTGGACTGGCGCGGCTGGTCGCAAGCCTCGGGCCGGCCAGCCAGCGGGGTCAGCAGATAATCCGCGCCCAGGCGGGCGCCCAGGGCGCGCGAAAACTCGGTGGGCGGCTGGGTGGCGGCGCCCAGGCTTTCGATCGGCTCCAGGCGCAGGCCGCCCTTGCTGGCCACGCGCAGATACTGGCCGCGCGCCTCGGGCAGCACCACCTCGGCCGTGGTGATCAATTGCTCGACGCGTTCCAGCGCGTGATAGTCGCGGTAGCGCGACAGGGTGCGCTGCCGCTCGTTGACGGCCAGCCACTGGGTCAGGGCCGCCGACGCGACGATGCCCAGCATCAGGACCAGAAACACCCGCCCGGTCATCGAGCGCCAGAAAGCCTTCACGCCGCAGGCTCCACGCTGACCGCGCCGGCCAGCACATAGCCGCCGTTGCGCACGGTTTTAATGATTTGCGGCATGCGCGCATCCTCGCCCAGCTTTTGGCGCAGGCGGCTGATCTGGATATCGATCGAGCGGTCGAAGGGGTCGGCGTCGCGGCCCTGGGTCAGGTTCAAGAGCTGGTCGCGGTTGAGCACGCGATTCGGATGTTCGAGGAAAACCTTGAGCAGGCGAAATTCGGCGCCCGAGAGCATGATGACGATGCCTTGGGGGTTGAGCAGGTGGCGCGCCGTCAAATCCAGGGTCCAGCCCGAGAAGCGGATCTGCTGGGCCTGGTCCGACACGCCGGCCGGCTGAGAGTTACTACGGCGCAAGACGCTGCGGATACGCGCCAGCAGTTCGCGCGGCTCGAAGGGCTTGGGCAGGTAATCGTCGGCGCCCATCTCCAGGCCGAGGATGCGGTCGAGCGGCTCGCTGCGCGCGGTCAGCATGATGACCGGCAGGGTCGAATGGGCGCGCAGCTTGCGGCACAGGGTCAGGCCATCCTCGCCCGGCAGGTTGAGGTCGAGCACGACCAGGTCGGGGCGGGTTTCATCGAGCACCTTCCACATGGCGGCGCCGTCCGCCGCGCCCAGGCTGCGGTAGCCGTTCGACTCCAGGTAGTCGGCCAGCAGGGTGCGGATGTCGCGGTCGTCGTCGACGATCAGAATAGTAGAAGATGGTTCCATGCCTCAATTATCCTTAGTTCCGCCGCCGCTTACCAATGGGCTTTTGTATCGTCTTGTATATGCCGCCGGGCGAAACATCTCGAAACAAAAAGCGGCGCTGCCGACACTTGTCAGAAACACCTGCTTGAGAAGATAAGACCATGTGCTAAACCTAAGGTGCACATATTCCCACTCCCTGAAAGGAAAGTATGATGACCAGCTTACGCAAACGTATTGCTATCGGGATGACCGTGCTGAGCCTGGGCACGGCCGCATTCAGCGCCTATGCCGAAGAAACCCCGGCGCAAGGCCGCCATGCGCACGCCGCCAATAAAGAAGAAGCCAAGGCCAAATGGCAGGAACATTTCGCGCAACGCCAGCAGCGTTTGCACGATAGCCTGAAATTAACGGCCCAGCAAGAACCGGCTTGGGCGACATTTATCGCCGCGATTAAACCGGAGATGAATGCCGCCCATTCCGACCGCGCCGCCGCCGCGAATATGACGGCGCCGCAAAGAATGGAGAAACACCTGGAAATGGCAAAACAGCATATCGCCAAGCAGGAAAGCCATTTAGCCGCCCTGAAAACCTTTTATGCCGTGCTCAGTCCCGAACAGCAGAAAATCTTCGACGAACAAGCGAAGCGCCTGCACCAGCATCGCCGCGGCATGATGCGCCACCACCATTAAACCCGCGCGCCGGGCCGATGCCCGGCTTTTTTGGCTTCACTCATGCTCAATATTGGCATGATTACACCAAAAACCAGCACGCCATAGCCGAGCCCGTGTCCGATTGGGGTCTGACCCCAAGGTGGACACGGGCTCGGCTGTGGGGGAATAAAAAACCCGGCTTAATTGGCCGGGTTTTGGTTTATTGCAGCTTGTTGAGGGATTGCAGGAATTTTTCGCTATTCTGGAATCCGATCACGCGGGAATCGGGTATTTCTTTTCCGCTGCGGTCGAAGAGAATAAAGCCGGGGGGGCCGAATAATTTGAAACGGCGCAGCATTTCTTTATCGGCTTCGTCATTGGCGGTGACGTCGACTTGCAATAAGACGCTATTGGCCAATTTGGCTTTGACTTGTGGATCAACAAAGGTGAATTTTTCCATTTCTTTGCACGATACGCACCAGTCGGCATAAAAATCGAGCATTACGGTTTTGCCGCCGGTATTGGCCAAGGTGGCGTCCAATTGGGCGACGGTTTTAATGCGGGTGAATTCCAGGCCATGCGCCTGGCCGCCGCGCAGATGCGATAAGGGCGCCAGGGGATCGCGGCCGCCGCTGAGGGCGCCAATCAGCTGGGCGGCGCCGACAAACGCAAAGACCAGGCTCAGGGCTTTGAGTCCCCAGTGCCGGGATGTGACGAAGAGGTACATGCCATAACCGAGGCCAAGCACGGTCCAGCCCAGCATCTGCACCAGCGCCGGCAACACGGGCGACACCAGCCACCAGGCGACGGCCAGCATCAGCACGCCGAAGAAGCGTTTCACGCCCTCCATCCAGGCGCCGGCGCGCGGCAGCACGGCACCGGCCGAGACGCCGACCAGGACCAGGGGTACGCTCATGCCGACGGCCAGCGCGAACAGGGCGCTGGCGCCGATCACGACGTCGCGCGTCTGGCCGATGTACAGCAAGGTGCCGGCCAGCGGCGCGGCCACGCAGGGGCCGACGATCAGGGCCGAGATCGCGCCCATGGCAAAGACGCCAGCCAGCTTGCCCGAGGATTGGCGGTTCGATGCCGCCATCAGCCGGCTCTGCAGGGAGGCCGGGACTTGCAATTCATACACGCCGAACATGGACAGGGACAGCAGCGCCATCAGCAGCGCAAACGCGCCCAGCACCCAGGCGTTCTGCAGATACGCCGCCAAGCCTTCACCAGCCAGCCCGGCCGCCACGCCCAGCGCGGTATAAATGATGGCCATGCCCAGCGCGTAAGTCACCGACAGCAGCAGGCCGCGCTTGCGCGTGGCGCCCGCGCCTTCGCCAACGATGATCGAGGACAGAATCGGCACCATGGGCAGCACGCAGGGCGTGAAGGACAGGCCCAGGCCCAGCAGCAGGAACAGCGGCACGATGACCATCAGGCGGCCGCTCTTGAGCGCCGCTTCGATGCGGCCCAGCTCGCTGGTCCCGGCCGCCGCGCCGCGCGCCGAACCGGCGGCCTCGGCAGCCTGGGCGGCTTGCTCGGCGGCATAGCCTTCCGGCGTGCTCAGGCCCGCCAGGTCCTGGCCCGCGCTCGCGCTGCTGATGCTCAGGCCGCCGCCCTGCAGGCGCGTGCTGGCGTCTTGCGGTGAATAGCACAGGCCTTTGTCCGAGCAGCCCTGGCTGGTCGCCATCAGGGTGAAGGGGCCGGCCGCTTCGACCGGGATGACGATGGTCACGCTATTGCGGTAAGTCTCGACTTCTTTCTGGAAGGTTTCATCGAACTTGACCTTGCCCGGCGGGATCTCCGGCTCGCCCAAGGTGGCGCCCACGGCCTTGAAGGCGAAGCGCTCGCGGTACATGTAATAGCCGTCGGCAATCTTGTAGGTCACGGCCACGCTCTTGCTGTCGGCCATGCGGGCCGAAAACTGGAAGGCGACATTGGGGTCGAGGAATTCTTCGTCGGCGCGCGCGCTGCGGCCCGCCAGCAGGGCCAGCGTCAGCAGCACGGCCAGGGCCGCCAGCAGCCAGCGCGCGAAGGGACGGGGGGAAATAAGGCTGGACATAGCAATCGTCTTTAATCTGGGCAATAGAGCAAGCGAATAGTACACCGCCCAGTCTATTCGCGCCGATGATGCAGCGCAATTTCGGCCGATTTATGCCAGACTTAAGAAATCTTGTCACGGAGACCACTTTATGCGCATCCGCCCCACCCTGCTGCCCCTGCTTGGCGCTGTTCTGGCCGCCCCCACCCTAGCCGCCCCCACCTTCGGCACCGCCAGCGAAAACAGCTTGCTGGCCCATATCCAAGTCCTGGCGTCGGACGAGTTCGAAGGCCGCGCGCCCGGCACGCCCGGCGAGGCGAAGACCATAGCCTATCTGGAGCAGCAATTCCGCCGCCTGGGCCTGAAGCCCGGCAATCCGGACGGCAGTTATGTGCAGGCGGTGCCGATGCGCGGCCAGTACGCCACGCCCCGTTTCAGCTACCAGGAAGAGGCGCGCCAGGTGCAGCTGCGCTTCCCCGACGATTTCGTGGCCTATGCCAGCGGCCCTGATGAGCAGCGCGCCGTGCGCGATTCGGAGCTGGTCTTCGTCGGCTACGGGGTGGTGGCGCCCGAGTACGACTGGGACGATTACAAGGGCGCCGACCTGCGCGGCAAGACCCTGCTGATGCTGATCAACGACCCCGCCCTGCCCGACCCGCGCGACCCGAGCCGCCTCGATCCGGCCATGTTCCGCGGCGAAGCCATGACGTATTACGGCCGCTGGAATTACAAGTACGAGAGCGCCGCCCAGCAGGGCGCGGCGGCGGCCCTGATCGTGCACGAAACCAAGCCGGCCGCCTATCCGTATGAGGTGGTGCGCAACGGCGCCCTGGCCGAGCGCTTCAGCCTGCTGGACGACGGCACGGCCGATGGACCGCCCGTGCCGGGCTGGATTCATCTGGACAAGGCAAAGGAACTGGTGGCGGCCGCCGGCTACGATTTCGCGGCGCTCAAACAGGCGGCGCTGTCGAAGGATTTCCATCCCATCAGCCTGAAGGCGCAGGCCAGCTTCGACGTGAGCAGCCAGTCGCGCAAGCTGAATTCGCACAATGTGGTGGGACTGATCGAGGGTTCCGATCCGGTGCTCAAGCACGACTACATCATCTATAGCGCACACTGGGACCATTTCGGCATCGACGAGCGCTTGCCGGGGCCGCGCACGCGCCAGATCTACCATGGCGCGCTGGACAACGCCTCCGGCGTGGGCGCCCTGCTGGAGCTGGCGCAAGCATTCCAAGCCTTGCCGCAACGGCCCAAGCGCTCCATCCTCTTCCTCGCCACCACGGCCGAGGAAAGCGGCCTACTCGGCGCGAAATACTATGGCAACGAGCCGCTCTATCCGCTGGCGCGCACCATCGCCAATATCAATATCGACGGCATCAACGCCTGGGGCCGCACCAGCCAGATCGAGAACGTGACCTCGGGCCATTCCACGCTGGACGAGCTGCTGGCGCGCCACGCCATCGCCCAGGGCCGCAGCATGACGCCCGACGCGCGTCCCGAGCTGGGCAGCTTCTACCGCGCCGACCAGCTGGAATTCGCGCGCCAGGGCGTGCCGGTGCTGTACACCAAGTCGCGCAGCGGCTATATCGGCAAGCCCGACAACTATGCGCGCGAGGTGGTCGATTACTACGTGACCCACGATTACCACAAGGTCAGCGACGATGTGCGCGACAACTGGGATTTCAGCGGCGGCCTGGAGGATATCGAGCTGCTGTTCCGGGTCGGCCATGAGCTGGCCCAGGGCGGCACCCGGCCACAGTGGTATCCCACGTCGGAATTCCGCACCCTGCGCTCCACCCTCAGCCTGCGCGCCAAACCGTAAACGAAAAAAAGCCCGCCAAGGCGGGCTTTCTCCACAGCTACAACCGGTATTACTCGGCGGTAGGAGCGTCTTCCACTGCGGTGACTTCTGGACGGTCCAGCAGCTCGATGTAAGCCATTGGAGCGTTGTCGCCAACGCGGAAACCCATTTTCAGGATACGCAGGTAGCCGCCGTTGCGGTTTGCGTAGCGTGGGCCCAGTTCTGCGAACAGCTTCAGAACCATTTCACGATCGCGCAGGCGGTTGAAGGCCAGACGCTTGTTAGCCAGGGTGTCGGTCTTGCCCAGGGTCAGGATCGGCTCGATAACGCGGCGCAGTTCCTTGGCCTTTGGCAGGGTGGTTTTGATCGCTTCGTGACGCAGCAGCGAAACAGTCATGTTGCGCAGCATTGCCAGACGGTGGGACGAGGTACGGTTCAGTTTACGAAGGCCGTGACGGTGACGCATGGTATTTCCTTTCGGTTGTGTTTAATTCCGAGTTCTTCGATCGCCATGGCTTGCGCCGGGCGCGGACCGGTTTCTGAGGTTAAACCGCCCGGCAGTCATCTGCCGGACGGGGTGCTGCAAACTTACTTCTCCAGACCGGCAGGTGGCCAGTTCTCGAGTTTCATGCCCAAGGTCAGGCCGCGCGACGCCAGCACTTCCTTGATTTCGTTGAGCGACTTGCGGCCCAGGTTCGGGGTCTTCAGCAGCTCGTTTTCGGTGCGCTGGATCAGGTCGCCGATGTAGTAAATGTTTTCGGCTTTCAGGCAGTTGGCCGAACGCACGGTCAGTTCCAGGTCGTCCACTGGACGCAGCAGGATCGGATCGACCAGCGGCGCGCGCGATGGCGCTTCAGCGGCGGCTTCGGTGCCTTCCAGGGCGGCGAACACGTTCAGCTGGTCGACCAGCACGCGGGCCGATTGACGGATCGCTTCTTCCGGGGTGATCACGCCATTGGTTTCAATATTGATGATCAGCTTGTCCAGGTCGGTACGCTGTTCCACACGCGCCGATTCCACGGCGTAGGACACGCGGCGCACTGGCGAGAAGGACGCGTCCAGGATGATGCGGCCGATGGTCTTGTTGGTGTCTTCCGACAGGCGGCGCACATTGCCCGGCACATAGCCACGGCCTTTTTCGACCTTGATCTGCATGTCCAGTTTGCCGCCGGCGGTCAGGTGGGCGATCACGTGGTCCGGATTGATCAGTTCCACATCGTGCGGCAGATCGATGTCCGAAGCCAGCACGGCGCCTTCGCCTTCTTTCTTCAGGGTCAGGGTGACGGAGTCGCGGTTATGCACCTTGAACACCACGCCCTTCAGGTTCAGCAACAGGTCGACCACGTCTTCTTGCACGCCGTCCAGCGAGGAGTACTCGTGCACGACGCCGGCGATGGTCACTTCGGTCGGCGCGTAGCCGATCATCGAGGACAGCAGAACGCGGCGCAGGGCGTTGCCGAGGGTGTGGCCGTAGCCGCGCTCGAACGGCTCCATCACGACTTTTGCGTGGCCGGCGCCCAGGGCTTCGACGTCGATAATACGTGGTTTCAACAAACTGTTTTGCATTGAAATGTCCTTTTCATTACCCTCGGCTCGTTACACCGATAAGGCTGATGGCATTAGTGAAAAAGCCCACTCCGTGGAGTGGGCGGGTCTTGCGGCTTACTTACTGCGATTAACGCGAGTACAGTTCGACGATCAGCGATTCGTTGACGTCGTTGGCGATTTCGTTACGCTCTGGCAGGGACTTGAAGGTACCTTCCATTTTCTTGGCATCCACGGACACCCACGATGGCATGCCGACTTGCTCGGCCAGGGACAGGGCCTCGACGATACGGGTCTGTTTCTTGGCTTTTTCGCGCACGGCGATCACGTCGCCGGTTTTCACGACGTAGGAAGCGATGTTCACCACATTGCCGTTCACGGTGAAGGCTTTGTGCGATACCAGCTGACGCGCTTCAGCGCGGGTCGAGCCGAAGCCCATGCGGTAGGCCACGTTGTCCAGGCGGGTTTCCAGCAGGGACAGCAGGGTTTCACCGGTGTTGCCTTTGCGGCGGTCGGCTTCAGCGAAGTAGCGGCGGAACTGACGTTCCAGGATGCCGTACATACGCTTCACTTTTTGCTTTTCGCGCAGCTGGTTGCCGTAGTCCGAGGTACGGGCGCCGGATTTCACGCCGTGCTGGCCTGGCTTGATGTCCAGTTTGCATTTGGAGTCCAGCGAGCGACGGGCGCTCTTCAGGAACAGATCAGTGCCTTCACGGCGGGACAGTTTTGCTTTTGGTCCGATATAACGTGCCACGGTGTTTTCCTTAAATAATGATGACGCCCCAGCCGCATCGGTATGCGGTTAGGCGCTAGTCTGGCCCGATTGGCCAGACGGTGGCTCAACACGCCCGCCGAAACCGGTTCGACAGGCGAAAATAGCCGGACAGTATAACCGTTTCCGGTCCACTGTTCCAGCGATTTTCTATCCAGCAGGCAGGTGGCCGGCGCGCTGCATGCCGGCCATAGCCATACTGGACTTAGATACGACGACGCTTAGGAGGACGGCAGCCGTTGTGCGGCACTGGGGTCACGTCCTGGATCTCGGTGATCTTGATGCCCAGGTTGTTCAGTGCGCGAACCGCGGATTCACGACCAGGACCTGGGCCCTTGATACGCACTTCCAGGTTCTTCACGCCGCATTCCACCGCCACTTTACCAGCGGCTTCAGCAGCAACCTGCGCTGCGAACGGGGTCGATTTACGCGAACCCTTGAAGCCAGCGCCACCGGAGGTCGCCCACGACAGAGCGTTGCCCTGACGGTCGGTGATGGTGATGATGGTGTTGTTGAACGAAGCGTGAACGTGAGCGATACCTTCAGCGACGTTCTTTTTGACCTTCTTGCGAACGCGCGCTGCTGCTGCGCTGCTTTGTTGCTTAGCCATAGTAGTTTCCTAGATTATTTCTTCAGCGATTGAGCGGCTTTGCGCGGACCTTTACGGGTACGTGCATTGGTGCGGGTGCGCTGACCGCGGACCGGCAGGCCCTTACGGTGACGCATGCCGCGGTAGCAGCCCAGGTCCATCAGACGCTTGATGTTCATCGACAGTTCGCGGCGCAGATCGCCCTCTACTACGAACTTCGCGACTTCATCACGCAGCTTTTCCAGTTCGCTGTCGTCCAGGTCCTTGACCTTTTTATTGGTCGGTACACCCGTTTGGGCGCAGATGAACTGCGCGCGCGGGCGGCCAACACCGTAGATGGCGGTCAGGCCGATAACGGTGTGCTGATGATTTGGGATGTTAACCCCTGCAATACGTGCCATTCGTTATTCCTCGAACTGATTAACCTTGACGCTGCTTATGGCGTGGTTCGACGCAGATTACGCGAACAACACCTTTGCGCTTGATGATCTTGCAGTTGCGGCAGATCCGCTTGACTGAAGCGTTAACTTTCATTTTTGCACTCTCTTTGGTTCGATTACTTAAATTTACTTGGTCCGGAACACAATACGGGCCCGGCTCAGGTCGTACGGCGTCAACTCCACCGTGACCTTGTCGCCAGGGAGAATGCGGATGTAATTCATGCGCATTTTACCCGAAATGTGGCCTAACACCACGTGGCCGTTTTCCAGCTTCACTCGAAATGTTGCATTAGGCAGATTCTCGAGGATCTCGCCTTGCATCTGTATGACGTCGTCTTTTGCCATTTATCGCGTCGGAATTCCGCCCTTGAAGTTAGCTTTGCGCAGCAGCGAATCGTATTGCTGCGACATCACATAGTTTTGTACCTGGGCCATGAAGTCCATGGTCACCACGACAATAATCAACAGAGAAGTACCACCGAAATAGAACGGTACCTTCCACTGGGCGACCATGAATTCCGGCAACAAGCACACCAGGGTGATGTAGACGGCGCCGGCCAGGGTCAAACGGGTCAGAATCTTGTCGATGTAGCGGGCGGTCTGCTCGCCGGGACGGATGCCCGGCACGAACGCACCACTCTTCTTCAAGTTCTCCGCGGTCTCCTTGCTGTTAAACACCAAAGCGGTGTAGAAGAAGCAGAAGAACACAATGGCCACGGCGTACAGCAATGCATGAATCGGCTCGCCGGGGGCCAGCGATGCAGCCAGATCTTTCAGGAACCGCACCACCGGATTGGCGGTGTCGGCACCCTTCGAAAACCAGTCCACGATGGTTGCCGGGAACAAGATAATCGACGAAGCGAAGATTGGCGGAATCACGCCTGCCATATTGAGCTTAAGCGGCAGGTGGCTGGTCTGCCCACCGTAGATCTTGTTACCGACCTGACGTTTGGCATAGTTGACCAGAATCTTGCGCTGACCGCGTTCCACGAACACCACGCCGTAGGTTACCAGGGCAACCAGGGCGACGATGACGATCACCGAGAAGGCGCTGATCGAACCGGTCGACACTTGGGAGAACAAGCCACCCAAGGCACCCGGCAGACCGGCGGCGATACCGGCGAAGATGATGATGGAGATGCCGTTGCCGAGACCACGCTCGGTAATCTGCTCCCCCAGCCACATCAGGAACATGGTGCCGGTCAACAGCGTCACCACGGTCACGAAGCGGAAGCCCATGCCAGGGTCGAGCACCAGGTTCGGCTGGGCTTCCAGCGCGACCGCGATGCCGAAGGCCTGGAACAAAGCCAGACCGACCGTGGCGTAACGGGTGTACTGGGTGATCTTGCGACGACCCGCTTCCCCTTCTTTTTTCAGCGCTTCCATCTGCGGCGACACGATCGACAGCAACTGCATGATGATCGAGGCCGAGATGTACGGCATGATACCCAGCGCAAACACCGTAAAGCGCGACAGGGCGCCACCCGAGAACATGTTGAACATGCCCAGGATGCCGCCTTCCTGCGACTTGAACAGTGCGGCTAACTGTACCGGATCGATTCCCGGAACCGGGACGTGAGCCCCGATCCGATACACCACCAGAGCGCCCAGCAAAAACCAGAGCCGGCCCCAAGGGAACCCGGCTGCGGCACTTTTAGCAAGCTGTGGATTAGTCGCCAATTTTCGCTCCGATTAAGCTTTTAGCGGTCACTCAGGCTACCGAACCGCCGGCAGCTTCGATGGCGGCTTTCGCGCCTGCGGTCACTTTCAGACCTTTCAGGGTGACAGCCTTGGTGATTTCGCCGGAGGCGATCACGCGCACATCGCGTGCCAGCACGTTCAGCACGCCGGCTTGCTTCAGGACCAGGATGTCGACTTCACCGACCGCCAGGGCGTTCAGATCCGACAGACGCACTTCCGCCTTGAAGGTTGCATTCAGCGATTTGAAGCCGCGCTTTGGCAGACGGCGTTGCAGAGGCATCTGACCGCCTTCGAAGCCGACCTTGTGGAAGCCGCCCGAACGCGATTTCTGACCTTTGTGACCACGGCCAGCGGTTTTACCGAGGCCGGAGCCGATACCGCGGCCAACGCGACGCTTAGCGTGTTTCGCGCCAGCTGCTGGTTGAATGGTATTCAATTCCATTTGATTCTCCAGATCGTAAGCCGCAGCTTACGATACGACTTTAACGAGGTAGGCGACCTTGGTGATCATGCCGCGTACCGATGGAGTGTCCTGCAGCTCGGAAACCGAGTTGACACGACGCAGGCCCAGGCCGCGCACGGTGGCACGGTGGTCTTGACGAGTGCCGATCAGGCCCTTCACCAGTTTTACTTTGATAGTGCTCATGCGGTTTCCCCTTAAGCCAGGATGTCTTCCACCGATTTGCCGCGTTTGGCAGCGATCTCGGCAGGAGTGCTCATTTTCGACAGGCCGTCCAGGGTGGCGCGCACCAGGTTGTACGGGTTGTTCGAACCGGTGGATTTGGCTACCACGTCGGTCACGCCCATCACGTCGAAGATTGCGCGCATTGCGCCACCGGCGATGACGCCGGTACCTGGCTTGGCCGGGCTCATCATCACGCGCGAGGCGCCATGACGGCCGGTCACGGTGTGCTGCAGGGTGCCGTTTTTCAGCGGTACTTTGATCAGGTTGCGGCGGGCTTCTTCCATTGCCTTTTGCACACCGACCGGTACCTCTTTCGACTTGCCCTTGCCCATGCCGATGCGGCCATCGCCGTCACCAACCACGGTCAGCGCCGCGAAGCCCATGATACGACCACCCTTGACCACTTTGGTCACGCGGTTGATCGCGATCATTTTTTCGCGCATGCCGTCATCCGGCTTGTCGCTTTGCATTTTTGCTTGCATTTTTGCCATGATCGTATCCTTAGAACTTCAGACCGGCTTCACGCGCGGCTTCAGCCAGCGCCTTGACACGGCCGTGGTAACGGAAACCGGAGCGGTCGAAGGCGACTTCGGTGATGCCCGCTTTCAGTGCTTTTTCTGCGACACGCTTGCCGACCAGTGCGGCAGCGGCGGCGTTGCCACCCTTGCCCGACTTGCCAGCCAGTTCGGCGCGCACTTCCGCTTCTGCGGTGGAGGCCGAAACCAGTACTTTGGCGTCTGGGCTGGTCAAGTTCGCGTAAATGTGCAGATTGGTGCGGTGGACCGACAGGCGGTTCACTTTCAATTGCGCGATCTTGATGCGGGTTTGACGTCCGCGGCGCAGACGAGATTCTTTTTTGTCCATCGTCAGCCCCTAATTACTTCTTCTTGGTTTCTTTAAGCTTAACCACTTCGTCCACATAGCGGACACCCTTGCCTTTATAAGGCTCTGGGGAGCGGTAAGCACGAACTTCGGCGGCCACCTGGCCAACCTTTTGGCGATCGATGCCGCTGATCACGATTTCGGTCGGGGTCGGGGTTGCCACTTTGACGCCGGTTGGCATCGCGTGAACGACCGGGTGGGAGAAGCCCAGCGACAGGTTCAGCTTGTCGCCAGCGGCTTGCGCCTTGTAACCCACGCCAACCAGGCTCAGCTTCTTCTCGAAGCCCTTGGTGACGCCGGTAACCATATTGTTTACCAGGGCGCGCAGGGTGCCGGACATGGCGTTCGCTTCGCGGCTGTCATTGGCCACGTCGAAAGTCAGGGTACCGGCGTTGTTTTCCACTTTCACCAGGCCGTTCAGGCTCTGGCTCAGGGTGCCCAACGGGCCCTTTACGGTGATCGCTTGCGCGGAGATGGCGACTTCGGCGCCAGCCGGCACGGCGATCGGCATTTTAGCTACACGAGACATTGTGCTAACTCCTTAAGCCACGAAGCAGATAACTTCGCCACCGACACCGGTAGCGCGCGCTTTGCGGTCGGTCATGACGCCTTGCGGGGTCGACACGATGGCAACGCCCAGACCGTTCATGACGGTCGGGATTTCGTCCTTGCCCTTGTACACGCGCAGGCCCGGACGGGACACGCGCTCGAGGCGCTCGATAACAGGACGGCCTACATAATATTTCAAACCGATTTTCAGTTCCGCCTTGCCTTCGTTCGAGGTCACGGCGAAATCTTCAATGTAACCCTCGTCCTTGAGGACGTTGGCAATCGCTACTTTCACTTTCGACGATGGCATGGCCACGGTCGACTTCTGCACGCCTTGGGCGTTGCGAATGCGGGTCAGCATATCGGCGATAGGATCGCTCATACTCATTGCTTGTTCTCCTATTACCAGCTGGCTTTAGTCATACCCGGGATCTCACCACGCATGGCGAATTCACGGAGTTTGATACGGCCCAGACCGAATTTACGGAAGGTGCCGCGTGGACGACCGGTCACGACGCAACGGTTGCGTTGACGGGTCGGGTTCGAGTTACGTGGCAGGGCCTGCAGTTTCAGGCGCGCTTCGTAACGCTCTTCTTCCGACTTGGACTGGTCATCAATGATGGCCTTCAGCGAAGCGCGCTTGGCGGCGAATTTCTCAGCCAGGGCCACGCGTTTCTGCTCACGGTTAATCAGTGCGAGTTTTGCCATGATCTACTTAGTTCCTGAACGGGAATTTAAAGGCGGCGAGGAGCGCTTTGGCTTCGTCGTCGGTCTTGGCGGTGGTGGTGATCGAGATGTTCATACCACGCAGCGCGTCGATCTTGTCGTACTCGATTTCCGGGAAGATGATCTGCTCTTTCACACCGATGTTGTAGTTGCCGCGGCCATCGAAGGAACGGCCGGACACGCCACGGAAGTCACGCACGCGCGGCAGGGCCACGGTGATGAAACGGTCCAGGAACTCATACATGCGGGCGCCGCGCAGGGTCACCATGGTACCGATCGGGTAGCCTTCGCGGATTTTGAAACCGGCGATTGCCTTACGGGCCTTGGTCACGACTGGCTTCTGGCCGGCGATCTTGGTCAGGTCGCCAACAGCGTGCTCGATGATCTTCTTGTCGGCTACGGCTTCCGAGAGACCCATGTTCAGGGTGATCTTGGTCAGGCGCGGCACTTCCATTACCGATTTGTAACCGAATTTCTCGGTCAGATCGGCAACGACCTTGTCTTTATAAAATTGTTGCAGACGGGCCATTTCTTATTACCCCTTCACTACTTCGCCGGAGGACTTGAAGATGCGGACTTTTTTGCCGTCCACTTCTTTAAAGCCCACGCGATCTGCCTTACCGGTCGCAGCGTTGAACAGCGCAACGTTGGACACGTGAATAGGCATGGTCTTGTCAACGATGCCACCAGTAACGCCAGTCATCGGGTTAGGCTTGACGGCTTTTTTAGCCAGGTTCACGCCTTCCACCACGACGTGCTCAGCGTCGATACGCTGTTGCACCACGCCGCGTTTGCCCTTGTCCTTGCCGGTCAGGACGATGACTTCGTCGTTTTTGCGAATCTTATCCATTACGACTCCTTACAGGACTTCCGGTGCCAGGGACACGATCTTCATGAACTTCTCAGTACGCAGTTCGCGCGTGACTGGGCCAAAGATACGGGTACCGATCGGTTCCAGCTTGGCGTTCAGCAGAACGGCGGCGTTGCCGTCGAACTTGACCAGGGAACCGTCCTGGCGGCGCACACCTTTAGCGGTACGCACAACCACGGCGTTATAAATTTCACCTTTTTTGACACGGCCACGCGGCTGAGCCACCTTAACGGTGACTTTGATCACGTCGCCAATGCCAGCATAACGGCGCTTGGAGCCGCCCAACACCTTGATGCACATAACTTCTTTCGCACCGGTGTTGTCGGCCACTTCGAGCCGGCTTTCAGTTTGAATCATAGTATTCTCTTTCCCAACTTAAGCCGAAGAATCCACACAATGTGAACCTCGGTCAGTCTTGGTCCCGCCAGACACGCGTAACGCGCCTGTTTGGGTGCTTGACCTTCAGACAAGTACTGACCGCGATCCATGTCTGTGGAAAGACACTTAGCGGCGATACATGAACGAAGCCCGCAAGTATCACATAAAACCTGCGGGCCTGCAAGAACTAATTGGACTGTGGCCGGCACCGCACGGTGCCGGCCGCAAACCTCTTAGACGATTTGTGCAGCTTGCACTACACGAGTCACCGTCCACGCCTTCGTTTTGGAGATCGGGCGACCTTCCTGGATCTCGACCGTATCACCGGCTTTGACTTGGTTGGTCTCGTCGTGCGCGTGGTATTTCGCGGAACGCACGATGATCTTGCCATACAGAGGGTGCTTCACGTGACGCTCGATCAGTACGGTAACGGTCTTGTCCATCTTGTCGGACACCACTTTACCGATCAGCGTGCGCTTGAGCGACTGTTTCACTGGTTCGTTCATTTGGCTTCCTTCAGATTCATTACCGTTTTAACGCGTGCGATATCGCGGCGTACCTTCTTGAGCTGCGAAGTGTTGCTCAGCTGTTGCGTCGCGGTTTGCATACGCAGACCAAACTGGGCCTTCAGCAGATCGTTCAGCTCTTTTTGCAGAGCTGCCTGGTCTTTGCCGCGGAGTTCAGATGCTTTCATATTTCACTCCAATTATTGGCCAACCTGGCGCACCACGAAGGTGGTAGCCAGCGGCAGTTTGGCAGCAGCCAGGCGGAACGCTTCGCGCGCCAGTTCTTCTGCGACGCCATCCATTTCGTACAGTACTTTACCTGGCTGGATTTCAGCCACGTAGTACTCTGGATTACCCTTACCGTTACCCATACGGACTTCGGCAGGCTTGTTCGAAATTGGCTTGTCCGGGAAAACGCGGATCCAGATACGACCGCCACGTTTGATGTGACGGGTCATGGCGCGACGCGCTGCCTCGATTTGACGGGCCGTGATACGGCCGCGTGCAACGGCTTTCAGACCGAATTCGCCGAACGACACGGCGGTGCCGCGCGTGTGCGAAATACCGGTGTTACGGCCTTTCTGCTCTTTACGATACTTTCTGCGTGCTGGTTGCAGCATGATTATTCTCCTGCTTTCTCAGCTGCGGCCGGCTTGGCAGCGCGGCGACCGGCTGGTGCGGTTGCGGTTTTAGCGCCTGGACGTGGGCGGCCAGCTGGCTTGCCGTCGTCACGACGCGGACCACGTGGCTTCTTCTCGTCAGCCGGGGTCTCGATGACTGGTGCTTCGCCGGTAGCGGAGCGGTCGCCTTTGTAAACCCATACCTTCACGCCGATGATGCCGTAGGTGGTCGAAGCTTCGGAAGTGCCGTAGTCGATGTCGGCGCGCAGGGTGTGCAGCGGCACACGACCTTCGCGATACCATTCGGTACGGGCGATCTCGATGCCGTTCAGACGACCGGACGACATGATCTTGATGCCTTGCGCGCCCAGACGCATCGCGTTCTGCATCGCGCGCTTCATGGCGCGGCGGAACATGATACGTTTTTCGAGCTGCTGGGCGATCGAGTCAGCGATCAGCTGGGAATCGATTTCCGGCTTGCGGATTTCTTCGATGTTCACGTGCACCGGCACGCCCATGATCTTGGTCAGGGCGGACTTCAGCACTTCGATGTCTTCGCCTTTTTTACCGATCACGACGCCTGGACGCGAGCTGTAGATGGTGAAGCGCGCGTTCTTCGCTGGACGCTCGATGACGATGCGGCCGACGGAGGCGTTCTTCAGCTTCTTCTTCAGGAAAGCGCGCGCTTTCAGGTCTTCGTTCAGCATCGAAGCGAAGTTGCCGTTGGTTGCGTACCAGCGCGATGCCCAGTTACGGGTAACGGCCAGACGGAAACCGGTTGGATGTATCTTCTGTCCCATCGTGACTCCTTAGTTTCCGACAGTCACGTAAATGTGACAGGATTGTTTCGAGATACGATCACCCCGGCCCTTAGCGCGTGCAGTGAAGCGCTTCAGGATCGGACCCTTTTCGACATAGATCGTTTTCACGAACAGTTCGTCGATGTCGGCACCGTCATTGTGCTCGGCGTTCGCGATGGCGGACTCCAGCACTTTTTTCAGGATGGCCGCGCCTTTTTTCGGGCTGAACTGCAGGATGTTCAGCGCAGCGTCCACCTTTTTACCGCGGATCAGGTCAGCCACCAGGCGGCCTTTTTGATCCGACAGGCGTACGCCTTTGAGGATAGCTTTAGTTTCCATTATTTCTTAGCCTTTTTGTCAGCAGCGTGGCCCTTGAAGGTACGGGTCAGCGCGAATTCGCCGAGCTTGTGACCAACCATGTTCTCGGAAACATACACTGGCACGTGCAGCTTACCGTTGTGCACAGCAATGGTCAGACCGATGAAGTCAGGCATGATCGTCGAACGACGCGACCAGGTTTTGATTGGCTTCTTGTCCTTGGTCGCTTGCGCGGCTTCGACTTTCTTCACCAGGTGGGCGTCGCAGAACGGCCCTTTTTTCAATGAACGAGTCATGGTTTATCCTTATTTCTTGCCGCGGCGCGAGACGATCATCGAAGAAGTGCGCTTGTTCGAACGCGTCTTCTTACCCTTGGTCTGCTGGCCCCATGGCGATACTGGATGACGACCAGCTGCGGTACGGCCTTCACCACCACCGTGCGGGTGGTCGATCGGGTTCATCACCACACCGCGGACGGTTGGGCGAACACCGCGCCAGCGCATGGCGCCAGCTTTACCGATCTTACGCAGATTGTGCTCGCCGTTGCCGACTTCACCGATGGTGGCGCGGCACTCGATGTGCACGCGGCGCACTTCGCCGGAGCGCAGACGCACCTGGGCGTAAGTACCTTCGCGGGCCATCAGCACAACGCCAGCGCCAGCGGTACGGGCCATCTGGGCACCTTTACCTGGCAGCATTTCCACGCAGTGCATGGTGGTGCCGACTGGGATGTTGCGGATTGGCAGGCAGTTGCCGGCCTTGATCGGCGCTTCCGAACCGTTCATCAGCACGTCGCCCACAGCCATGCCTTTGGAGGCGATGATGTAAGCGCGCTCGCCGTCCGCGTAGCACAGCAGGGCGATGTGGGCGGTACGGTTTGGATCGTATTCGATACGTTCCACTTTGGCAGGAATGCCGTCCTTGTTGCGTTTGAAGTCAACCAGACGGTAGTGCTGCTTGTGACCACCACCGATATGACGGGTGGTGATGTGGCCGTTGTTGTTACGGCCGGCGGTCTTCGATTTTTTCTCAACCAGGGCGGCGAAAGGACGGCCTTTGTACAGGTCGGCATTCACCACCTTCACCATGCCGCGACGGCCTGGCGAGGTTGGCTTCATCTTAACGAGTGCCATTATTTAGCCTCCTCGGAGAAATTGATTTCCTGGCCGGGCTTCAGGCACACGAAAGCGCGCTTGGTGTGGTTGCGGCGACCGATGAAACGGCCGGAACGCTTGACTTTACCTTCGCGGTTCACGGTCTGCACCGATTCCACTTCGACCTTGAACAGCAGTTCAACGGCTGCCTTGATTTCTGGCTTGGTCGCATCCTTGGAAACCAGGAACACGATCTGCTCGTTCTTTTCCGCGACCATGGTGGCCTTCTCGGAAATGACCGGCGCCAGCAGCACCTTCATCAGGCGCTCTTCGCTGTGTTTGATGACTGCGCTCATGCCAGCATCTCCTCAATCTTGGCCAGGGCCGCTTTGGTAACCAGGATCTTCTTGTAGAAGACCAGCGACATTGGGTCTGCGTGGCGTGGCTCGACAACCAGCACGTTCGGCAGGTTGCGGGAAGCCAGCAGCAGGTTTTCTTGGATGTCGTCAGCAATGATCAGCACCGAGTCCAGACCCATGCCGTTCAGCTTTTGCGACAGCAGTTTGGTCTTTGGCGCATCGATCGTCAGTTCTTCGATCACCACCAGGCGTTCCTCGCGGGCCAGCTGGGACAGGATCGAGCAGAGACCGGCGCGGTACATCTTCTTGTTCACTTTGTGGGTGAAGTTCTCGTCAGGCGAGTTCGGGAAGATACGACCGCCGCCGCGCCACAGTGGCGAGGAGGACATACCAGCACGCGCGCGGCCGGTGCCTTTTTGGCGCCATGGCTTCTTGGTCGTGTGGTGGACTTCTTCACGGTCTTTCTGCTTGCGGTTGCCGCTACGTGCGTTGGCAGCGTAGGCAACGACGACTTGGTGGATCAGCGCTTCGTTGTAATCACGGCCGAAGACGGTGTCTGCGGCAGCAACGTTGGAGGCGGCTTGACCTTGCGCGTTCAAGAGCTTGAGTTCCATCGATTAAGCTCCCTTCTTAGCTTTGACTTTAACGGCTGGCGATACCACCACCTGACCGTTTTTCGCGCCAGGAACGGCACCTTTCACCAGCAGCAGCTGACGTTCGGCGTCGATACGGGCGATTTCCAGATTCTGGGTGGTCACGGTGACGTCACCCATGTGGCCGGTCATGCGCTTGCCAGGGAAAACGCGACCTGGATCCTGCGCCATACCGATGGAGCCTGGAACATTGTGCGAACGGGAGTTACCGTGGGTAGCACGGCCGGACGAGAAGTTGTAACGCTTGATGGTACCGGCATAGCCTTTACCAATGCTCACGCCTTGCACGTCGATTTTTTGACCGACTTCGAACAGGGAAGCGACAACCACATCGCCCGCTTTCAGTTCGGCGGCTTTAGCGGCGTCCACGCGGAACTCTTTCAACAGAGTGCCGGCTTCGATGCCTGCTTTAGCGAAGTGACCAGCAGCGGCTTTGATCACGCGGGAAGCGCGACGTTGACCGAATGCGACCTGAACAGCGGAGTAACCATCCACTTCAGGAGTTTTGATTTGCGCAACGCGGTTGTTCGATACGTCCAGCACGGTGACAGGAATCGAATCCCCATCATCCGTGAAGATGCGCATCATGCCAACCTTGCGACCGAGGAGGCCAAGGCTCATTTTTTCTCCATTCCCACCTACGATTGGGCGGGGCTTTGTTTAACTACAAAAAGTGATACGGACCATGAAAAAGACGAATCCATACCGAAGCCGGCTAGTGTACTGTGATTTGCCCCTTGACGCAACAACTTAGTACGAGGTATGTCATGTTTCCGACAAGCCCGTCTTTCCCCCTGCCAAAAGTCATAGTGGCGTTGTTATTTTTGCACATTTATTAATATCAAAAAGATATCTTTCATATAATGAAACTTCATCCACCATTCATATGAAGGGGCAAGGCATGGAGTTCACCTTACAGACTTGGCTTAAATACAGTGCCGGCGCGGCCGCGCTGCTGGCGTGCTGCGGCGCTCAGGCGGCGCAGCGCGTGGAAGTGAATACCGCGAGCGGCAGCGGCCCGCTGCGCGCGGGCCTGGCCGCCAAGGCCGACCTGGGCGAAAGCGAGCTGAAGGCGGGGCGCAGCCTCGACTATCCGAACGGCCTGCGCGTGCAGCGCCACGAACAGTATTACCAGGGCGTGCCGGTGCTGGACGGCTTCGTCGTCGAGCACCGCCAGGGCGACGCCAAGACGGCCACGCTGCGCGGCTCGGTGCTGCAGCGCATCGCCCAGGACTTGCCCAGCGCGCGGCCGGTCTTCTCCGCCGCCGACATCCTGCTGCAAGCCAAGACCCAGTTGCAGCGCTTCCAGACCACGCACGACGCCGCCACCCTGTATGTGCATGCCGGCCGCGACAACGTGGCGCGCCTGGTCTACCTGGTCTCCTTCTATGTGCAGGACGGCCAGCAGCTGCGCTATCCGCACCTGCTGATCGACGCCAACCTGGGCCGCGTGCTGCAGCAGTGGGACGGCCACATGACGGCCGCCGCCAGCGGCCCCGGCGGCAACACCCGCACCGGCCAGTATGAATACGGCACGCAGCGCCCGGCCCTGGACGTGTCGGCCAACTGCAGCATGGACAGCAATGGCATTGTCACCGTCAACCTGGACGGCGCCCTGACCAACAATCCCCTGAAGACCCCGTATCAGTTCGCTTGCCCGCGCAATACCTTCAAGGCCGTCAACGGCGGCTATGCGCCGCTGAACGATATCCACGCCCACGCCGGCGCCACCTTGCGCATGTACATGGCTTACCTGAACACCCCGCCCGTGCCCCTGCCGCTGGTGGGGCGCGGCCACCCCGGCAACTATCTCGACAACGCTTCCTGGGGCGCCGGCGTCGCCACCTTCGGCGATGGCGTCAGCCAGTTCTACCCGCTGGTCGCGCTGGACGTGGTGGCGCACGAATTCAGCCACGGCTACACGGAACGCAATTCCGGGCTGAACTACTTCGGCATGCCCGGCGGCATGAACGAAGCGTTTTCCGATATGGCGGGCGAGGCCGCCGAATACCATGCGCGCGGCAGCAACGACTTCCTGGTGGGCGCCGAGATCGTCAAGAGCGGCGCGGCGCTGCGCCAGATGAGCAATCCCAGCGCCGACGGCCAATCGATCGAGCACACGGTGTACCACAATGACTTCACCAATGTGCACCACCTGAGCGGCATCTACAACAAGGCCTTCTACCGCCTCGCCACCCGCGCCGGCTGGAACGCGCGCAAGGCCTTCGAGGTCATGGCCGACGCCAACCGCCTCTACTGGACCAAGTTCAGCAGCTATAACGAGGGCGCCTGCGGCGTCGAGAACGCGGCCCGCAACCGCGGCTACGTGGTGGCCGACGTCACGGCGGCCTTCAACGCCGTCGGCGTCAATTGCGGCGCCTACCGCTCGGTGGCGCAGCAGCTCTATCTGGCCCAGCTGGGCCGGCCGGCCGATGTGGGCGGTTTGAACAACTTCATCGGCAGGCTGCAGGCCAGCGCCGTGCCTGACTATCTTTATAATATCGAGCAGGCCTACCGCAGCGGCAACCAGCAGATCCGCGACCTGGTGGACGGGCTGGGCAACAGCGCCGAGGCGCGCGCGCTGTATCCCGGCGATAACACCAGCTTCGTCCATGCCATCTTCAATACCCTCGCCAATCGCGCCCCCACGTCCACCGAGCTGGCGAACTGGCTGGACCAGTTGAATAACAAGGGGGCGAGCCGCGGCCTGGTGGCGCTGGCCGTGCTCGACGTCCTCTCAGCCGACAACGCCAGCGCCGATGGCAAAGCCGTGGCGCGCAAGACGGCGACAGCGCTCTACTTCACGGCCGCCATCGACACCAGCGCCGAGCTGGCCGCGTATAGCGGCACCAGGGCGGCGGCCAAGGCGCGCGCCATGCTCAGCCAGGTAGGCAGCAATACCGATGTCGTGGCCTTCCAAAACACGGCCGACCAGACCCTGGCCGATCTCGTCGCCGGCCGCTAAGCCTAGACGGCGTTCCGCACCCAGCACGGCCGCGTTCGCGGCCGTGCCTCCCCTCGCCGGCAGTACGGCAACACCGCAGGACGGTTATGTCCACACTATCAACTTTTTCCTGTAAGAAATAGTAAAAAGGCATTTTTGCATATAATGCAAATTCTTTTCCATTCATTTCAAAAAAGGACAAGGCATGGACTTAACTTTATCAACCCGGCTGAAAGCCGTCGCCGGCGCGGCTGCGCTGCTCGCTTGCGGCGGCCTGCAGGCGGCGCAGCGCGTGGAAATCAATACCACCACCAGCAATGGCCCGCTGCGCGCCGCCCTGGCGCCCAAGGCCGACCTGGGCGAAAGCGAACTGAAGGCGGGGCGCGGCCTCGATTATCCCAACGGCCTGCGCGCGCGGCGCCATGAGCAGTATTACCAGGGCGTGCCGGTGCTGGACGGCTTCGTGGTCGAACACCGCCAGGCCAATGCCGGCACGACCACCTTGCGCGGCTCGGTGCTGCAGCGCATCAGCCAGGACTTGCCGAGCGCGCGGCCGGTCTTCTCCGCCGCCGACATCCTGCTGCAAGCCAAAACCAAGCTGCAGCGCTTCCAGACCACGGACGACACCGCCACGCTCTATGTGTACGCCGGCCGCGACAACGTGGCGCGCCTGGTCTACCTGGTCTCCTTCTATGTGCAGGACGGCCAGCAGCTGCGCTATCCGCACCTGCTGATCGACGCCAACCTGGGCCGCGTGCTGCAGCAGTGGGACGGCCACATGACGGCCGCCGCCAGCGGCCCCGGCGGCAACACCCGCACCGGCCAGTATGAATACGGCACGCAGCGCCCGGCCCTGGACGTGTCGGCCAACTGCAGCATGGACAGCAATGGCATCATCACCGTCAACCTGGATGGCGAGGCGACCGGCAGTGCGAAGAAGACGCCCTACCAGTTCGGTTGCCCGCGCAATACCTTCAAGACCGTCAACGGCGGCTACGCGCCGCTGAACGATATCCACGCCCACGCCGGGGCCACCTTGCGCATGTATATGGACTACCTGAACATGCCGCCCGTGCCCCTGCCCCTGATCGGACGCGGCCATCCCAGTAACGCCCTCGACAATGCCTCCTGGGCCCGCGGCACCGCCAACTTCGGCGATGGCGAGAGCCTCTACTACCCCATGGTCTCGCTCGACCTCGTGGCGCATGAATTCAGCCACGGCTACACCGAGCGCAGTGCCGCCCTGGCCTACTTCGGCCAGCCGGGCGGCATGAATGAAGCGTTTTCCGATATGGCCGGCGAAGCCGCCGAATACCATGCGCGCGGCAGCAACGACTTCCTGGTGGGCGCCGAGGTCGTCAAGAGCGGCACCGCCATGCGCGATATGCGCAAACCCAGCGCCGACGGCAAATCGGTCGAGCACACGCTCTACCACCGCGAGACCATTGATGTGCACCGCTTGAGCGGCATCTACAACAAGGCCTTCCACCGTCTCGCCACCCAGCCCGGCTGGAACACGCGCAAGGCCTTCGAGGTCATGGCCGACGCCAACCGCCTGTACTGGACCAAGTTCAGCCGCTATAACGAGGGCGCCTGCGGCGTCGAGAACGCGGCCCGCAACCGCGGCTATGGGGTGGCCGACGTCACGGCGGCCTTCAATGCCGTCGGCGTCAATTGCGGCGCCTACCGCGCGCTGGCGCAGCAGCTCCACCTGGCCGTGCTGGGCCGGCCGGCCGAAGCGGCCAGCCTGGCGAACGCCATGAGCGCGCTGCAAGCCAGCAATGTCGACGACTATGCGAGCGAACTGGAGCCGCAATACCTGGCCGGCAACCAGCCGCTCCGCCAACTGGTCGATGGTCTGGGCAACAGCGCCGAAGCGCGCGCCCTGTACCCGGGCGACCATGCCAGCTTCGTACGCGCCGTCTTCAACAACCTCGCCAACCGGGCGCCGACGCCGGCCGAACTGGCCAACTGGGTCGACCAGCTCAGCACCAAGGGCGCCAGCCGCGGCTATGTGGCGCTGGGCGTGCTCAACGCCCTGGCCACCGATGGCAGCGAGGCCGACTTCGACGCCCTGCAGCGCAAGACGGCGATGGCGGTCTACTTCACGGCGGCCATCGACACCAGCGCCGAGCTGGCCGCGTATAGCGGCGCCAAGGCCGCCGCCAAGGCGCGCGCCATGCTCGGCCAGGTCGGCAGCGCGACTGATGTGGTGGCCTTCATGAGCACGGCCGACCAGACCCTGGCCAGCCTCACCGCCGCCCGCTAAGCCCGCCGCGGCCGTAAACAAGCACGGCCCGCTACGGCGGGCCGTGCTTCCCTGCGAACGCCGCTTAACGCAGCGGCGGTTCCGCCGCCAAGTCGTACCAGTCCACCTTACGCGTCGCCACCATCACCGCCGCCAGCACCGCGAACAACAGGATGGCGCCCATGAGCAGGGCATTGTTTTCCGAATTCAGCAAACCGTACAGGATGCCGTACAAGAGACTCAAGGCCACGCCGAAGCCCCAGCCGCGCCGGCGGTCGCCCAGCGCATGGCCCAGGTAGAAACCGATCAGCACGATACACGCCACGCTGGCCAGCAGATAGGCCACGAGGAAGGGCATGTGCTCGGACAGGCTGACCAGCAGCAGGAAGAACATGGCCAGGGCCAGGCCCACCAAGCCGTACTGCACCGGGTGGATCGGCAGGCGCTTGAGCACTTCGAACAGGAAGAAGGCGGCGAAGGTCAGCACCACGAACAGCAGACCGTACTTGGTGGCGCGCTCGGCCATCGAATAGATATTCACCGGTTCGATGAAGTCGACCGAAAACGCATCCAGCGCGCCGGCCGCGACCAGGGCGCCGGCGGGCGTGTTGCTGTTCGCCTCCTGGGCGCGCAGCTCGGCCTGGCGCAGCTGCTGCTGGGCATCGCTGGACAGGGCGGAAATGCGCCAGGTGGCCTCAAAGCCGCGCTCGCTGATGCTGCGCTGGGCCGGCAGGAAGCGGCCGCCGAATTGCGGATGCGGCCACGGCGAGGTCAGTGTGAAGCGGTTATTTTTCGCCAGCGGCACGAACTGCTGGCTCTCGATGCCGGCCAGGCCCAGGTTAAAGCTGAACTTGACGCTGCCGGCCGCCACATCGCTCATCTCAAGCGGCACGTGCAAGCCTTGGCGCTGCCCGGTCAAGCCCGAACCCTGCTCGAATTCGAGCAGGCGCTGGCCCCACAGGATTTTCGGAATATCGCGCACGCCGCGCACATCGGACACCCCCAGCGCCAGGAAGGGCTGGCCCGGCGTCAGATGGGACTGGGCCTGGGCGCGCGGCAATTCGCTCAAGGACGGCAGCACGAAATCGCCGCTGAACTTGTGCTCGCCGTTATACACCAGCACCTGGTGGATGCCGCGGTAGCGCCGTTCGGTGCCGATCACGCCGGCCACATTGAGCTGGTTGGGGAAGACCAGGTGGCGCCGCTGCACGCGGTATTTCTTGAGCTGGCGCGGCTTGTCCTCGCCGCCCTCCTCCATCTGCTCGTATTCGTCGGTATACGGCAGGACCAGCACCGGCCCGTAGACGGTCTGCTCGCCGACGGAATCGGCGGCGATGCTGCGCACCGCCTGCTCGCGGTAGGCGCTGCGCTCGTTGATGGTGGCCTGGATCATCATCAGCGGCAGACCGATCATCAGCATCAGGCCGATGATGATCAGGATTTTGAACAGCAGTTTCTTTTGCATGGCGCTTCCTGTAGTAAATGGTGGCGCCAGTGTAGAAAAGCTGTGTGCGTTGACGATGCGTTGCGTGTGAAGCGGCCGTGCGTTACAGGCGCAGCGGCAGGGGCAGGCGCAGCACGGCGCGGCAACCGCCCTGGTCCGCATTACCGACGTCGACGCTGCCGCCGTGCAGCGACGCCACTTCGCGCACGAACGGCAGGCCCAGGCCCGTGCTCTTGGCGCCGTCCGGCCGCGGCAGCGAATAGAAGCGCTCGAACAGGCGCTCGGCGGCATAGGCCGGGATGCCGGGGCCGCCATCGGTGACGGCGATCTCGGCCTGGTCGCCCTGGCGCCGCGCCGCCAGCGTGATGCGGCTGCCGGCTGGCGCAAAGCCGATCGCATTGTCGAGCAGATTGCCGAGTGCCTGGCGCAGCAGCAGCGCATCGCCCTGCACGCGCAGCGCGGCGTCGTCGGTGCCGCCCCCGTCCGCCGGCTGCACCTGCAGGACCAGGCCGCGCGCCGCCAGGCTGGCGCTGCAATCGCTGGCGGCCTGGCGCAGCAGCTGCGCCAGGTCAACCGTCTCCGGCGCATCCAGGCGCTGCTGCTTTTCCAGGCGCACCAGGGCCAGCAAGCGGTCGATCAGCTGCCGCTGGCGCGCATTCTGGCTCTGGATATTGGCCAGGAAGTGGCGGCGCTCCTGTTCCGGCATGTCTTCCTGCATCAGTTCGGCCGCCGCCTGGATCGCGGCGATCGGGCTTTTCAGCTCATGCGCCAGGGTGTGCATCAGGGTTTCCACATACTCCTTGCCCTCGAGCTTGACGCGCATGGCTTCGAGGGCGGCGCCCAGGGTGCCGATCTCGGTCTTGCCCAGGGCCGGCAGCACCGCCTTGCGGCCGGCCTGCACGGCGGCCACATAGTCCATCAGCCGGTGCAGGGCGCGCGCCAGCCAGAACGTGACGGCGATACCGATCAGCAGCGAGACGCCAAGCAGCAGCGCGCCCTGGCTCAGGATGCGGCGCTGGCTGCGCTCGATGAAGGCTTGCACGCTGGCGATCGGCTTGGCCACCGTCAGCACGCCGATGATGCGGCCGTCGGCGCGCACCGGGGCCGCCACATACATCACGGTGCTGGCATCGTCCTCGGCGTATTCGCGCGTGCTGCGCGCGCCGTAGCGGCCGCGCAGGGTCAGGTAGACGTCGTTCCAGCGCGAGTAATCCTGGCCCACGTCGCGGCCGCTGCTGTCGAAGCGCACGATGCCGGCGGCGTCGGTCAGATAGATGCGGTAATGCAGCCGGTCCTTGGGCACGCCGCTGATCTTCATGTCCAGGCCCTTGGCGAGGCTGCCGCGCAGGCTCTCCAGCAAGGGCGAATCCTGCAGCCGCCCGGCCTGCATATCGGCGGCGACGGCGGCAGCCAGCACCTGGGCCGTGTCGACCAGGGTGTCTTCCAGCGCGCCGCGCACGCCCGGCTTGACCTGCTGCACGAAGACATTGAGCAGGAACCAGGCGGCCAGGCCGACAATCAGGAAATAGCCGAGCAGGATGCGCAGGCCGATCTTCATGCGTGCGCCAGGCTATAACCCATGCCGCGGTGGGTCTGGATCGGGTCGGCCTCGGGGGCGATCTCGCGCAGCTTGGCGCGCAGCGATTTGACGTGGGCGTCGACGGTGCGCTCCAGGGTGTCGGGCGCGTCGGTCCAGACGCGGTCCATCAGCTGGGCGCGCGAGAGCACATGGCCGGGATGTTCGAGCAGGGTTTTCAGCAGCAGGTATTCATAGCGGGTCAGGTCCAGCGGCTGGCCGCCGAACAGGATGCGCGCCTCGGCGGCGCGCAGTTCGAAGGCGCAGGCCGCGGCCGGTGCCAGCGGCGCGGCGGCATGCTGGGCCGCTGGCGCCATGGCCATGGCGGCGGGCGGCGGCGCCGCGCGCAGTTCCGGCGGCCCCAGGCGACGCAGCACCACGCGCACGCGCGCCACCAGTTCGCGCGGCGAGAAAGGCTTGGCGACATAATCGTCGGCGCCGATTTCCAGGCCCACCACGCGGTCGATCTCCTCGCTGCGCGCGGTCAGGAAAATCACCGGCACATCGGAGAACTGGCGCAGGCGGCGGCAGACATCGAAGCCGCTGATGTCGGGCAGGCCGACATCGAGCAGCACCAGCAGCGGCGCGCCGTCGCCGCCCTGCTCCGCATGCAGCAGGGCCAAGGCTTGCTCGCCCAGCGTCACATGGCGCGGCGCAAAGCCGTCGCGCCGCAAGGCATAGGCGATGCCGTCGGCGATGGCCGCCTCGTCTTCCACAATCAGAATCGTTTTGCTCATCGCGCCAGTATAACGAAACCAGCGGAGGATTCAGGGCGCCCGCCAACACCGCGATTTTTCCCGCCAGGGCCAGTTCCCCTGCCGCAGTGGCGCCTGGCCCGCCGTGCCCCGGACCGCGGCGGAGCGCGCCCATGCCGGACGCAGCAAAAAAAATCCGGCGCCGCAGCGCCGGATCAGTACTGGCCTGACGGCCGACAGGCTTAGAACGTATAGTTCGCGCTCACGTTGAAGTAGCGACCATAGTTGTTGTGCAAGCCTTCGTCATAGCCGGCCAGCGGCTGGAAGGTGCTGCTGATGCCGGAGTACGGCACATATGGCGCCCTCTTGTCGAACAGGTTCTGGATATTAAAGTTGAGCGAGAGGTTCTTGAAACCCGTGTAGGTGTAGCCCAGGGAAACCGTCGTCCAGCTCTTGACCGCGCACTTCGGATAGAACTCCTCGTAGCGCGGCACCGTTGCATCGCGGTCCGGATCGGCATCGGTTGGCTTCGGCGTGCCATAACCGCAGAACGGTTCGGGATACGTTCTCGGGCCATAGTGGACGCGTTTCAGCGAGACCGGGCCGATATAGTTGACCGCCAGGTTCACATTGTGGTCGCCCAGCGACCAGTTGGTCGACAATGTCGTCTTCCAGCGCGGCACGCGGGTATTCTGGCTCAGCGCCCAGTCGTTCAAGCCCGGATCGGTACCCGCCGAATTGTGCTCGATATCGCCCGGGTTCATCGCCACCTTGTAGCTATGGGTGTAGGTCGTGTTCAATTTGCTGTCCAGCGAGCCCCAGCTACCCAGCTTCAGGCGGTGGCGCACATCCAGGTCGATGCCACTGATTTCCGTCGCGCCCTGATTGGTCCACGGCGTTTTCACCATCAGCAGCGGGCCGGTGTTCGGAATCGGGTTGCCGTTGGCGTCCTTGACCCAGTTCACCGGATTCGGGTTACGCTGCACCTTGCTCGGATCGCGATCCTCGTTTTTCAGCGCATCGACCGGGGTGCCCAGCGCCACCTCGCCTTCCTTGCGCACGCGGAACCAGTCCAGGGTCACATCGATCTCGCGGTTCGGCGCCCAGATCAGGCCCAGGGTATAGCTGCGCGATTTTTCCGGCACCAGGTTCGGGTTGCGGTCACCCACCCCGGCAATAGTCTTGCCGCAATCGTCTTCGGTGGCGCCAGGTTTCGGCGTGGTGTTGTCGGGCTCGCAGCGTTTCGGATCAAAAACATTGCGCTGGAAGTATTGCGCGCCCCCCGCCGCGACCTGGACCAGTGCCGGTGCACGGAAACCCTTGGCATAGCTGCCACGGACCGCCAGGCTTTCGATCGGCGTCCATTTACCGCTCACTTTCGGAACAAAGTTGGTTTTGATGCCAGGATATTTGTCGAAGCGGCCGGCAAAGTCCAGCTCCAGGTTCTTCAGCAGCGGTGTGCGCAGCTCGGCAAAAGCCGATTTCACGTCGCGTTCGCTTTGGATGACGGTATTGACCAGGCCCAGGATATCGCCTCGCGCCAGCACGTCGTCCGGCCGCAGGCCGATTTTTTCCCGGCGCACCTCCACGCCAAGGGCCAGGCCCATGGCGCCGCCCGGCAGCATGCCGAACTCGGTGTTGGCGCGCGCATCCAGCTGCAGGATCGAGGCGCTGCTGTCGGTCACCACATCATGGTTCAAGGTCGGGTCGGCGCTCAACTGGGCCAGCGAAGTGCCCGTGTTCAGCTTGCGCAGCGTGGGCAGATACAGATAGCCGTAGCCGGTATCTTTCTTTTTCGACTTGTTCCACAGCAAGCCCGTTTCCCAGTTCCAGCTCGACCAACTGCCTTCCAGGCCGGCCAGCAGGCGGATATTGTCGTTGACGATCTTGCTGCCGCCGCGCAGGTTTTCGAAACGGTAAGCCACCGAGGAGCGGGCGTTGGGGAAAGGATTGTCCGGATGGCCGATTTCCAGGATGGCCTGGAAGGGGGCTCCCACGGCGCTCGAGGTGAAGTTGGTGGTCGGGTTGGTGCCGATCGTGGTCGGGGCGCCGGTGTAGTTGCGTTCGGAACGGGCGTAGGCCACCTCGGCAAAGGCGCGCGTGTTCTCGCTCAACTTCAGCACGCCACGGCTCATCAGGCTGGCGTCCTTGCCCTCGCTTTGCGCTTCCAGATACTGCGGCGTGTCGTAGTTACAGAAAGTCCGGCCCACGTACACGCTGGCGGCGGAGAAGCCCATATCACGGCTGCCCACCAGTTGCTGCGACGGGTCGCAATCGGTGCGGATCACCAGGCGCTGGGCGGCAGTGGCGCGCGTCACCGCGAAGTTTGCCGAGCCCGGTTCGCTTTCACGGAAGAAGATCGGATGAGACGATACATTGCTGCCGTAGGACGTGGCGAAACGCTTATCCAGGATTTTGTGCTGCTCGACTTCGATGTCGGTGGCGTCGGCGCGCTTGACGCGGTCACGCTTGCTCACATCGACGGAAACGAACACGTTGTAGCCGTTGACATCCACATCGCCGACACCGTAGAAGGCGTTGGCGCCGCTTTTCTTGGAGTTGCCGTCGTCGTTGGCGCTGTGGCGGGCGGCCAGTTGGGCGCCCTGAAAGTTGCTCTTCGTGATGAAGTTGATCACGCCGCCCACCGCGTCGGAACCGTACACGGCCGAAGCGCCATCCTTCAGGATTTCCACCCGGTCCAGGGCCGACAGGGGAATGCTGTTCACGTCGTACAGCGTGGAATTGCCGTTGTTCGGATCGGCATAGGCCGCCGGCGTCATGCGCCGGCCATTTAACAGGATTAGGGTCGAGGCCGAACTCATGCCGCGCAGGGAGACGGTGCTGACGCCGCTGGCGAACGCGCCGCCATTGGTGTCGAAATTGCCGTCGCCGCTGATGGACGGGATTTTCCGCAGCAGATCGGCAACGCTGCTGACACCGGCATCCTTGATGTCCTTGGCAGTCACCACCTGCACCGGCAGGGGGCCTTCCTTGTCGGTACGTTTCAGATTGGAACCGGTCACATACACGGTCTGGGTATCATGGGCAGGCGCCTGTTGGGCCATAGCCGCTGAGGCATAGGTCAAGGCCACAGCTACCGCGATCACACTTTGTTTCAGCACTGGTTTCTGTTTCAAGATAACTCCATGAAAAGCTTTATTTTTCTGTCTGTTCTCAAAGTTATTCATTTATGAATAACCCCCTACTCCTGAACGAGTATTCTAAAGTTCTCATGTTTGTTATTGTCAAGCAATTAATTTGATTTTTTTCTTAACTACCTAATTGCAAGTTGTTGCTTTTTAATGAATTAATTCTGGATTTTCAGATCTTGGGAGTAGATAGGCGGGGTCGCCAGGGTGCGCGCGCGAAAAAAAACGGCCCGCACAAAGGCGGGCCGTTTTCGGAGGCGGACGACGAAGCCGTCCAGCCGGAATGCGATTACTGCAGTTTGATTTCGACGTCTACGCCGGCTGGCAGGTCCAGCTTCATCAGGGCGTCAACGGTCTTGTCGGTTGGATCCACGATGTCCATCAGGCGCTGGTGGGTGCGGATTTCGAACTGGTCGCGCGAAGTCTTGTTCACGTGCGGGGAACGCAGCACGTCGTAGCGCTGGATGCGGGTTGGCAGAGGCACTGGGCCTTTTACCACGGCGCCGGTGCGCTTGGCGGTGTCAACGATTTCCAGGGCGGACTGGTCGATCAGCTTGTAGTCGAAAGCCTTCAGGCGGATGCGGATTTTTTGATTTGGGGTGGACATGCTAATTCCTTAAAGAACGAACCGGAAAACTGAAGTTCCGGCAATGTATGTAAGAACTGCTAGCGGGCCGACATGATAGCACAGGCCGGCCCGCTTTTATCGCGCTAAGAAACTAATTAGCCGATGATCTTGGCAACCACGCCGGCGCCGACGGTACGACCGCCTTCACGGATAGCGAAGCGCAGACCTTCTTCCATCGCGATCGGGTTGATCAGCTTGACGGTGATCGACACGTTGTCGCCTGGCATGACCATTTCTTTATCGGCTGGCAGCTCGATCGAACCGGTCACGTCGGTGGTACGGAAGTAGAACTGTGGACGGTAGTTGTTGAAGAACGGGGTGTGACGGCCGCCTTCATCTTTCGACAGAACGTAGATCTCGCC
>NZ_JACHXD010000008.1 GCF_014191875.1 Pseudoduganella violacea | reverse complement strand
CGCGTCAAATCGAACGGAAATATGCTTGATCGGCTCATAGTTCCACCTTTTTTGCGCACCAATCTCGCTAAAAGGGTGAATTGATCAGCGCTTCCCTAGGGCAAGGGGGAATCTGCAAATACATCAATTTTTGAAATTGCTTCATTTGATATGTTCTTTTTTGTATAAATTCCAACATAGGCATTCAGTGCAACCTTGAATATTGAGCCGCTTTCTCCAATTTTTTCATTGCGAAAATATATGATGGGTTACCGTGATTTTCATCGCCTATTTTCTCATAAATTGGTTTAATGTTGAATTTTGCTTCTTGCAAAATTTCAATCGCGTCGCCAATTTCCAAACCTAAAGAGAGATGCATTGAAACTATATTTTTAATAAAAATCGATGCTTCCGGCATAGGTAGGTTAATGGCCTTTAATGCGCCAAGCTCAAGCTCTTTGCTAAGAATTTCTCCTTTTCTTACTGCAATTTTTTTTGAATTGTTTGAGTTGTTTTCGGTATTTTTTGCGTTGACAAATAAGAATACTGCACCAAAAATGATAAGCAGAAGAATTTTTTGCTTTTTCATGTCGCGAAAATGAAAATTTTTATAACTGCAATTAATTTAAGGAAGTGGGGCATCAGCGAAAACTTCAATTCTACTCACACTGTCAAATTTTCCTTCCTTTTCAGGATGGAATTGAGCATATACATTAAGTGGAACTTTTAATATGAAGCCACTTTCTGTAACTTTGAACAGAGCGGTACTTAAATAAACTGCATCTTCTTTTTTTGATACATTAAGTTGCTTTCCCATTAGGTTGATTGCAAAGCCGGCGCTACGCAAGATTTGTTCCGCGCTATCGAAATCGAGGCCAATTGGAATGTGTTTTAGAATAATTTTTTTCATTGCCTTAGAAACTTCAGGCATTTGAAGTTTTTCTACACGTTTCGCCTCCGCATTTATTTCACTTCTTAGTATTTCTCCTTTTCCCTCCAATTTACTTTTTTCTGTTTTCGCCATTTCTTTTTTTTGCTCAATGGGTTGCCCATGAACATTGGCGGATAGCAATACTAGGGATAAGGTGAGAATATATGCTTTCATTTTCTTTGGATTGGCAAAAGAGCATTTTTCATAATTTGCTCTTATTTGTCAAAAAATATTTTGACATAATAGTAGCGTGAGACTATTTTTTGATATAAATAGGACATGCTGAATTGCTCGGCTTTCGACTCTTCAATACGGCTGCGTTCAGCAGTGGAGCTTTCATGTCAACGTCAGGCAGGTCGAAACCCTCCGCCTCAGTCTGACCATCGGCGTTGCCGATCACTTCAATACAATGCAGTTGGCGGGGGCGCGATATCCAAACCAATATATGCTTTATCCGAACAGCCAGTCGGTACTCCTCGAATTGGTGTATTTCAGCATTGTGCTCGCTATCTCATTTTTAGTCGAAGATGGTGTAGTGATGAGCTTCGCATTGACATTGCTTCTTCAAGCATTGCGAGGAATTCTTCAGTTAGGTGGGTACCGATTTTTATTGAAGGCGCGCGTCTAGTTAGATTCTTCCAACAGGAGCTGAGCTTCAGAAAAATCGTATCCGGCGTCGTGTAATAGATCGACCAAGGGAGTACGAAAGGCTTGGTTGTCGTAAATCGCATGCTTGGCAGTATTACCCAACAGGTTAAAGCACTGCTGGTAATACACGTACCGCGTACATTTCGACTGATGGGCGGGCGGAGATATCCGCCGCCCTCCGCATAATACAACTAGATATCAATCAAACGGGTTCGTTATTGCCGAGCGCCACAAAGCCGCGGATCAGACGGTAAGCCTTCCACAGCCAAGCGCCGCACCAGATCAGCCACGCGAACGGAATGCCGATGATGGTCAGGAAGAGCGCAAAGCCGACCACCATCCATACCAGATACCACCAGAAGGAGCGGATTTGCCAGCCATGGTGGCTGTAGAGGAAAGTGCCGGTGGTTTCGTCGCGCTTCACATAGTTGAGAATCAGCGGGATGAAGGAAAACGCGCCCAGCGAAAAAACAAAGCTGGCCCCGTGCAGCAGGTAAAGCCATCGCACCCAGGTCTTCTGGGCATCGGTGCGTTCATCGAAAACAAGTTCTTGCGCCATACAATCTCCTTCTTAAATCTTGCGGCCGTCGTAATTGTGGACGGGGATCGTCGTCAGATCGATATCGTCCAGGCAGCGCACATTGATGGCGGCCACGGTATTGCCCTGCGGGTCCACGCCTTTGGCATAGGGGTGAATGCCGCATTTCGGGCAAAAGCGGTGCTTGATCACGTGCTTGTTGAATTCATAGGTCTGCGCATTTTCTTCGGGCGTGAGCAGGTGCAGCTTCTCGTACGGCAGGAACCACAGCAGCGAACCTTTGCGCTGGCACATGGAGCAGTTGCAGGCGAGGGCGGTGCCGATGTCGCCTTCCACTTCAAAGGCCACATGACCACAGTGGCAGCTTCCACGATATTTCATCAGCGTGTCTCCTTATAAGAAAATTATGTGTATGACTTTAGCATGATTTCCATTCCTGCCCTGGACTGCTGTCCCGCGTTTTACTATGCTGATAGGCCGTTGAAAGGAGAGCCTTGGCATGAGTGGACCGTTGAAGGGCATCAAAGTGGTGGAAATCGGGGCGCTGATCGCGGCGCCGTTCGCGGCGCGCCTGCTGGCGGAGTTTGGCGCGGAAGTCATCAAGATCGAGGCGCCGGGCGAGGGTGATCCCATCCGCAAATGGCGCAAGCTGCATAAGGGGACGTCGCTGTGGTGGTATCTGCAGTCGCGCAATAAGAAATCGGTGTCGCTGAATCTGAAGTCGCCTGCCGCCATCGATATCGCCAAGCGCCTGTTGGCCGATGCCGATCTGCTGATCGAGAACCTGAAGCCGGGCGCGCTGGAAAAGCTGGGCCTGGGCTGGGATGTGCTGCATGCGCTTAATCCGAAGCTGACCATGGTGCGCATTTCCGGTTATGGCCAGAGCGGGCCGTATAAGGACCGTCCCGGTTTCGGCGCGATCGGCGAGGCCATGGGTGGCATCCGCTATACGACGGGCGAGGCGGGCGGCGTGCCGGCGCGGGTTGGCGTCAGCCTGGGCGATTCGCTGGCTTCCTTGCATGCGGTGATCGGCGCGCTGATGTCGGTGCTGCGCGTGAAGATGGGGCAGGGCGAGGGGCAGGTGGTCGATGTCTCGCTGGTTGAAAGCGTGTTCAATCTGATGGAAAGCCTGGTGCCGGAATACGATCTGCTGGGTTATGTGCGCGAACGCAGCGGCGGCGCGCTGCCTGGCATTGCGCCGTCCAATACCTATTCGACACGGGATGGCGCCTATGTGGTCATTGCGGGCAATAGCGATCCGATTTTCAAGCGCCTGATGCAGGTGATCGGCCGCCCCGACCTCGGCGACGATCCGGAATTCGCCCGCAACGACGGGCGCGCCGCCAAATCGGCCCTGATCGACGCGGCCATCGCCGGCTGGACCTCGGCCAACGGCATCGACGCCGTGCTGGCCGCGCTGGAAGCGGCCGAGGTGCCGGCAGGGCGCATTTATTTGGTGGCCGACATCGTGGCCGATCCGCATTACCAGGCGCGCGAGATGATCCTGCAAGCGACCTTGCCGGATGGCGTACAGGTCAAGATGCCCGGCATCGTGCCCAAGCTGTCGGAGACGCCTGGCGCGGTGCGCTGGCAAGGCCCGACGCTGGGCCAGCACACCGCCGAAGTCCTGGCCAGCCTCGGGCTGGATGCCGCGGCAATCCAGCGCCTGGCCGACGAAGACGCCGTCCAGCTGGGGTGATATTGCTGAGTCCGTGTCCGATTGGGGGCAGACCCCAATCGGACACGGACTCCGCTGTTAGAAGCGGTAGGCGGCGCGGGCGGTGATTTGACGGGGCGGGCCGTAGAAGCCGTCGAGGATGTAGAGGGCGGGGATGTTGTAGCCGTCGGTGCGGTAGTGCTTGTCGGCCAGGTTGGCGCCGTGCAGGCTGAAGGTCCATTGGCGCGAGGCTTCCCACACGATGCCGGCGCTCCAGAGGCCGTAGCCTGGCTGGGCGAGCGTTTCGCTGAGGTCGGTGGTGGGATAGACCTTGCTGCGGTAGCTGTAGCCGAGCATGGTGCGCAGCGTGCCGCCGCCCACATTCTGGTCGACGCGTTCGAGGTTCAAGCCGTATTGGCCGCGCGGGGTGCTGCTGAATTTTTGTTCGGAGGCGATATTGCGCCCGCCGCTCAGATACTCGTCGTAGCTCGCGTGCAGCCAGGCGGCAAAGCCGCTGACATTCCACTGGTGGTTGGGACGCCAGACGAATTCCAGCTCCGCGCCCTTGACCTTGGCCTTGCCGGCATTGGTGAAGTCGCCGTAGAACGAGGGTGTGCCATCCGCCTGCACGTAGCTGGTGAAGACGGAGAGCTGCATATCCTTGTATTTGTTGAGGAAGAGCGCCGCGTTCACATCGAAGCTGCCGTCGGGCCGCGCGTATTTGGCGCCGAATTCGAGCGAGTCGAGCTTCTCGTCGCGGTAGGGGCGCGAGGACTCGGGCACGGCCACATTGTTGGCGCGGATATTGTAGCCGCCCGATTTGAAGCCGCGCGAGGTGCTGGCGTACAGATTGGTGCTTTCCAGCGCCTGGTAGCGCAGCGTGAGCTTGGGCGCGGTATTGCTGACGCTCAGTTCCTTGTCGAAGTTCGCCAGAGTCATCGCGGGACGCAGGAAGGCGGCGTCGGCGAAGGCGCGGTTCAGCACCGCCGCGCGTTTCTTTTCGCGTGTGTGGCGCAGGCCGGCATTCAGTTCCCAGCGTTCGGCCAGCGGCAGGGTCCAGTCGGCATATAGCGCGGTGCTCTTGGTGTAGACGGTGCTGTCACTGCCGGTGAACTGGCGGCCAAGGAAGTTGTTGAAGATGCGGCCGCCGGCGTCGCCGTCGAAGTAATAGGCGCCGATCACGCCGGACATGCCGCCGCTGGCGGCGTACAGCGCTTGCAGTTCCAGGGTCTTTTGCCGGTCGTGGGCGTCGCCCGAGACGTCGCCGATCGGCAGCGAGAGGCCGTCGAAGTCGATGGTCTGGCCCGACGAGGAGCGGCGTTTGGCGCCGATGGCTTTCAGCGTCCAGTCGGCGCTGGCGAAGTAGGTGGCCGTCAGCGCCGCGCCGCGGTTGCGCGTGCGGTTCTGGCTGGGCATGGCGCTGGCGAAGTCGTAGCGGTCGGTGCTTGGCGGGCGCTTGAGCGGATCGTAGGCGCTGGTGCCCATGCGCTGGAAGCCGCGCATATGCGAGTTGTCGTTGGCGGCATCGGCGCTGGCCACAAGGGTGAAGGGCAGGCCGGCCGGGAAGTAGCCGAAGGAGACGCGGGCGGCATCGGTGTCCTGGTCGCTGGCCGGTTCGCCGTTGAATGTGTTGCGGCCGAAGCCATCGCGCCGCAGGGCGGCCATGGCGATGCGGGCGCGCAGTTTGCCGCTGGCGCTGGCCAGATTCAGGGCACCTTTGACATTGCGCTGATCGTAATTGCCGAGGGAGACTTCGGCGCTGCCGCCGTTCTCCTTGCTCAGCGGCCGCGAGACGTATTTGATCGCGCCGCCGATGGTGTTCTTGCCGTACAGCGTGCCTTGCGGTCCGCGCAGCACTTCCACGCGCTGCACGTCGAAGACATCGAGCAGGGCGCCTTGCGGGCGCGCCATATACACATCGTCGAAGTAGATGCCGACGCCGGGATCGACGCCCCACAACGGGTCGGCCTGACCCACGCCGCGGATGAAGGCGGTCAGCGTGCTGTTGGTGCCACGCGAGGCGTAGACGGTGAGGTTGGGAACGCGGGTCTGCAGGTCGCCCAGGTTCTGGATATTCTGGTTTTCCAGGGCTTTGGCCGAGAAGGCGGTCACTGCCACCGGCACGTCCTGCAGGCGTTCGTCGCGGCGGCGCGCGGAAATCGTGACGGACTCGATCTGACCGTTCTTGCCGGCCTTTTCGGCACTCGGCGCGTCTTCGCCGTCGGGCGCCGGATCGGCCGCCATGGCCTGGGCGCAGCAGCATGCGATGGCGAATGCGAGGGGCTTGAGTCTCATCTTGTCTCCGTACTGGTTATGTTTTGACGCAGGAAGGACAACAGCAAGGCGTTCACCTTGGACGCCTGGTCGAGCGGCGTGCCATGGCGGGAATCGGCAATGACTTCAAGACGGCAGTCGGGCAGCTGCGCGGCAAAGGCGCGCTTGGCTTCGACCGGGGTGTAATCCTGGTCGGCGGCGAGGATCAGTACGGGCAGGGAGAGCGCATCGGCGCGCGGCCGCCAATGCCAGTGATAGATGGCGTCCAGCGCGGCCAGGTAGGCGGACTTGGACATCTGCTGCATCTGGGTGATGAAGCTGTTGCGCAGGCGTTCCTGGTCGGGGCGGGGGAAGATTTTGCCGGCCACCATGCGGCCCACGGCGCCCAGCCCGAACAGCGCGATGATGGCGCGCCGCAGCCAGTAGGTGAACACCAGGGAGGGCGGGCGCGCCGCGTCCAGCGGCAGGGAATTGATCAGGCACAGCGAAGCGATGCGGGGCAGGTCGGCGCGCTGTATCTGGGTCAGCTCCAGCGCCACCATGCCGCCCAGCGAGAAGCCGACGATATGCACGCTGTCCAGCTCCAGGGCGCTTAGCAGCTCGGCCACGTCCTGCGCCAGGTCGGTCATGCGCCATGGTTTGCCCCCATGCGGTACGGGACTCAGTCCATGACCACGTAGATCGGGCGCGATGATGCGGTAGTGCAGGGCCAGCGTTTGAATCTGCGGTTCCCAGTCATGACCGCAGGAACCCAGACCATGCAGCAGCAGCACCGCTTCGCCCTGGCCGATGTCCAGACAATGCAGGCCACGGCCTGTCTCCAGTGTACGCATTCCATCTCCTCACGGGTGGTCGCGGCGCGGGTCGTTCGCCCTCGCTCTGGAAGACATAATACGGAATCAGAATTCCGATTTCAAGTTGTTATTGCAAATATTTCATGGCGATGCGGGTCAGCTCATTTTCCAGGGACGCATCGGACAGGAAGGCCAGGGAGCCGGTCAGGGTGTGATGGTTGAGTATGCCCAGCAGCACCGGCGGCAGCACCATCATGGCTTGCGCCGGGTCGGGATGGCGGATTTCGGCCGACTTGCTGGCCAGGACGGCGATGGTGCGCTGCGAGATCAACTGGTTGACGCGGTGGACGCGGTCGCGGAATTCCAGGTCGCGCGACGAACGCGTGATCAGCGCGCGCAGCACGCCCTGGCGGCCACGGTGGATCGAAACAAACAGCGCCACGGCGGCGCGCACGAAATCTTCCAGGCTACGGCCCTGCCATTGCCGCAGCTCGGTCAGTGCTTCGATGCGCTCGGCAAGTTCGCTGAAAAAGCGCTGCAGCAGCAGGCCGCTCAGGGTCTCTTTATCGCCCAGCAGGCGGTAAAAGGTGCCGACCGAGGTCTGGGCCAGGCGCGCCAGCTCGGCCACGCCGGCATCTTCGAAACGGTTCTCGGCCAGCAGTTTTTCGCTCGCCAGCAGCAGGCGCTCCAAGGCCTGGCGGCTGCGTTCCTGCCCCGGTTCGGGCAGGGCGACAATGCCGGCGATGGAACTGTTCTGGGCCAAAGTGGAACCTTAATTCCGTTATCGAAAAGGGTAGTGTATCAGCCCAGCAGGTGCAGGATGCCATCCAGGCCGACGAAGTTGAGCGCCACGCTGGCCTGCTCGCGCACCACCGGCTTGGCGCGGAAGGCGACCGATATGCCGGCCACGCTCATCATTTTCAGATCGTTGGCGCCATCGCCCATGACGATGGCCTGGTCGGGGCGGATGCCCATGGCGGCGCATACATGCTCCACCGTCTGCTTCTTCACGTCGGCGTCGACGATCTCGCCCAGCACGCGGCCGGTCAGCTTGCCGTCGACGATTTCCAGCTCGTTGGCGCGGGTATAGTCCAGACCCAGGCGCGGTTTCAGGCGCTCGGTGAAATACGTGAAGCCGCCGGAAACCAGCAGGGTTTTGAGGCCCGCAGCCTGCACCGCTTGCAGCATCTCTTCCGCGCCCAGCGACAGGCGCAGGCGTTCTTCGTAGACGCGTTCCAGCGCCGACGCTTCCAGGCCTTCCAGCAGGGCTACGCGGCGCTTCAGGCTTTCCGAGAAATCCAGCTCGCCGCGCATGGCCGCTTCGGTGATCTCGGCCACTTGCGGCTTCAGTCCCTGCATATCGGCGATTTCGTCGATGCATTCGATGGTGATCAGGGTGGAGTCCATATCCATGGCCACCAGCTTGAATTCATCCAGCTTGTGGATGCCCATCATATAGGTGGCGTCCAGCTGGGCCGCGTGGGCCGCGACTTCGATGGTCTGGCGCAGGGCCGGGGAATAGCTGATGCCTTCGCAGCGCAGCGCGGTGGCGGAGAGCTGCACCACGCGTTCCGGCGCGGTGAGGGCGGCAATGCGCTCCAGGCGCTGCTGGCAGTCGCCCAGTCCCTGCAGGACCAGGTTCATCGTGTAATCGTCGGCTTTCATTCTCAGGAAGTCAGGTGTTTAATGGCGGTTTTAATCTGGGTGACGCGGGCTGCCAGATCCGGCATGGCGGCCGTGATCTTCAGTTTATCCTGTCCATTCAGCTTGATGTGGCGGTTTTTCTGGATCAGCTCAATGATGCGCATCGGATCGACCGGCGGCTTGGGCAGGAATTGCAGATTGGCCGCTTCGCTGTGGGCGTCGATCTTGATGATGCCCACGGTCTTGGCGGCGATGCGCAGGCGATGCGTTTCCACCAGCGCCTTGGCCGCTTCCGGCAGTTTGCCGAAGCGGTCGATCAGCTCTTCCTGCAGGCCGTCGATAGCATCCTGCGTGCCGCAGTTGGCCAGGCGCTTGTAGATCGACAGGCGCTCGTGGACGTCGCCGCAGAAGTCGGACGGCAGCAGGGCCGGCACATGCAGATTGATTTCGGTGGTGGAGGCCAGCGGCGCCGCCAGGTCGGGCTCCTTGCCCGCTTTCAGCGAGCGTACCGCTTCGTTCAGCATATCGGTGTAGAGCTGGAAGCCCACCTCCAGCATTTCGCCGGACTGGTTTTCGCCCAGCACTTCGCCGGCGCCGCGGATTTCCAGGTCGTGCATGGCCAGATAGAAGCCGCTGCCCAGCTCTTCCATCTGCTGGATCGCGTCCAGCCGACGCTGCGCCTGTTTGCTCAGGCTTTGCACATCATGCACCAGCAGATAGGCGTAAGCCTGGTGGTGCGAACGACCGACGCGGCCGCGCAGCTGGTGCAGCTGGGCCAGACCGAATTTGTCGGCGCGGTGCATGATGATGGTGTTCGCGGTCGGCACGTCGATGCCGGTTTCGATGATCGTGGTGCACAGCAGGATGTTGTAGCGCTGCGCCACGAAGTCGCGCATGACTTTTTCCAGGTCGCGCTCGTGCATCTGGCCGTGGGCCACGGCGATGCGCGCTTCCGGCAGCAGTTCGGTGAGCGCGGCCAGGCGGTTCTGGATGGTTTCCACCTCGTTGTGCAGGAAGTAGACCTGGCCGCCGCGCTTGAGCTCACGCAGCACGGCTTCGCGGATGATGGAATCGTTCTCGCCGCGCACGAAGGTCTTGATCGCCAGGCGCTTCTGCGGCGCGGTGGCGATCACCGAGAAGTCGCGCAAGCCTTCCAGCGCCATGCCCAGTGTGCGCGGAATCGGCGTGGCGGTCAGGGTCAGCACGTCGACTTCGGCGCGCAGCGATTTCAGCGCCTCTTTCTGCCGCACGCCGAAGCGGTGTTCCTCGTCGATGATGACCAGGCCCAGGCGCTCGAACTTGACGTCGTCCGACAGCAGCTTGTGGGTGCCGATGATGATGTCGAGCGTGCCGTCGGCCATGCCCTTGATGGCCTGCCCGATCTCCTTGCCGGTGCGGAAGCGCGACATTTCGGCGATGCGCACCGGCCAGTCGGCGAAGCGGTCGGCGAAAGTCTGGGCATGCTGTTCGGCCAGCAGGGTGGTGGGCGCCAGGATGGCGACCTGCTTGCCGCCCATGACGGCGATGAAGGCGGCGCGCAGCGCCACCTCGGTCTTGCCGAAGCCGACGTCGCCGCACACCAGGCGGTCCATCGGCTTGCCCGAGGTCATATCCTTCATGACGTTCATGATGGCGGCCGCCTGGTCCGGCGTTTCGTCGAAGCCGAAGCTGTCGGCGAAGCGCTCGTAATCCTGGGACGAGTACTCGAAAGCGTGGCCCTGGCGCGCGGCGCGGCGGGCGTAGAGATTCAGCAGCTCGGCGGCGGTGTCGCGCACCTGGTCGGCGGCCTTTTTCTTGGCTTTTTCCCACTGGCCGGAGCCGAGTGTGTGCAGCGGCGCATCGTCCGGCGAGGCGCCGGAATAGCGCGAGATCACGTGCAACTGCGAAACCGGCACATACAGCTTGGTGTCCTTGGCGTATTCCAGGTGCAGGAATTCGGTTTCGCCTTCGCCCAGGTCCATGCTGGTCAGGCCCATATAGCGGCCGATGCCATGGTTGATGTGCACCACCGGATCGCCGATCTTCAGCTCGGACAGGTCGCGCACCATGGACTCGACCTGGGTGACGGCCTCCTGCTTTTTCTTGCCGACGCGGCGGCCGGAACCGGCATACAGCTCGGTTTCGGTGATGAAGACCAGCCGGCCTTGCGGCGCGGCCAACTCGAAGCCGGCGTGCAGCGGCGCCACGCCCAGCGTGACCTTGGCGTCGCTGGCGAGGAAGCCTTCGAAGCCTTCCACCGGCGCGGGCGCCAGGTCGAATTCGCTGAAATACTGCTGCAGGGTTTCGCGGCGGCCGCCCGATTCGGCGCAGATCATCACGCGCCGGCCCGATTGCAGCAGGTAGGCGCGCAGATTGGTCAGCGGATCGTCCAGGTGGCGGTTGACGGCGATATTCGGCACCGGCGCCGACAGCTCGGACGCCTCGCCATTGCCTTCGCGGCTCAGGGCCAGGCGCGCATGCGGCTTGGCCAGGACAAAGAACTGCTCGTCGCCGAGGAAGATGGATTGCGGCGGCAGGATCGGGCGCTCGCGGTCGGCCTTGAGGAATTTGTAGCGCGATTCGGTGTCGGCCCAGAAGCGCTTGATGGCGGCTTCGATATCGCCCACCATGGCCAGGGTCGAGCCTTGCGGCAGGTAGTCGAACAGGGTGGCCGTCTCTTCGAAGAACAGCGGCAGATAGTATTCGATGCCGGCCGAGGCGATGCCGCTGCCCATATCCTTGTAGATCACGGAGCGCGAAGGATCGCCTTCGAACGTCTCGCGCCAGCGGCTGCGGAAGGTCGAGCGCGCCGCCTCGTCCATCGGAAACTCGCGGCCCGGCAGCAGGCGCACTTCGCGCACCGGATACAGCGAACGCTGGGTATCGGCGTCGAAGGTGCGGATGGTTTCGATGGTGTCGCCGAACAGGTCTAGGCGGTAGGGCAGGGCCGAACCCATGGGGAACAGGTCGATCAGGCCGCCGCGCACCGAGTATTCGCCGGGCGACATCACCTGGTTCACATGGGTGTAGCCGGCCAGCGTCAGCTGCGACTTCAGGCGCGCCTCGTCCAGCACCTCGCCCTGCTTGAAGAAGAAGGTGTAGGCGGCCAGGAAGGAGGGCGGCGCCATGCGCACCAGGGCCGTGGTGGCGGGCACGATCATCACATCGCACTGGCCGTTCTGGATTTCATGCAGGGTGGCCAGACGCTCGGATACCAGATCCTGGTGCGGCGAAAAAGCGTCGTAGGGCAGGGTTTCCCAGTCGGGCAGCAGGTGGCAGCGCAGCTGCGCGCCGCCGAACCAGGGCAATTCGTCCAGCAGGCGCTGGCCGTCGCTGGCCTGGGCCACGATCACGGCCAGCATCTGGCCTTGCTGTTTCAGTTCAAGCGCGGCTTGCGCCAGGGCGTAGGCGTCCGAAGAGCCATACAGGGTGGGCAAGACGAAGCGGTTGCCGGACTTGGGAAGGGATTTTTTTAAGTCGAATGACATGCGGTGCTGGAGCGCTGGGGGAGACGATCAGACCACGAATTATAGTCCAAGCGATGGCTGGACGTCGGACGCTGTTGTAATCAGATTGGCAATGCCGAACGGTACGTGCACCATGGGCGTGCTCAGACCGGGCGCCTGCAGGTGGCTGAGCTGGTCGTCGAAGAAGATATGCGGCTTGAAGATGCCCAGCACGCGCGCCTTGTCCATGCCGCCCAGGAAAAAAGTCTCGTGCGCCGAGACGCCCCAGCTCTTCAACGTGGTCACCACCCGCTCATGCGCAGGCGCGTTGCGGGCCGTGATGATGGCCACGCGCAGCAGCTTGCGGTAGCCGGGACGGCGCCGCGCCAGCAGGGTCTCGAAGCGCTGCATCACATGCAGCTGGCGGAACAGATTGGCCAGCGGCCCTGGTTGATGCGGCACGTCCGCGTTGCGGCGCTCATGGGCATGGAATTCGGCCACATCGTTATTGCGTTTGAAGACGCTTTCAGATTCATCGTCGGCCAGCACGCCGTCGAAGTCGAAGGCGATGCGCAGCTCGGCGTCATCCGGATCGTCGTGCGGCCCGCTGTGCGGCGCGGGCAGCACCAGGCCGGCGGGCTGGCCGGCCGCCAGCGCCTTGCGCACATCGTCCTCGTTCGCGCTGAGGAAGAGTGCGGCATTAAAGGCCGGCAGATAGACGTAGGGCGCGCTGCCGGTCAGGAAAGCGGCGCGCGAGATATCCAGGCCGTAGTGGGCGATGGAGTTCATCACGCGCAGGCCGGTCTCTGGCGAGTTGCGGGATAAAAGCACCACCTCCACCGGCGACTGCTTGCGGAAGTGGCGGTTGATGGCGAGGAAGCGGCGGATGAAGGGGAAGGCCACGCCGCGCGCCAGCACTGTGCCGGCATGCGCTTCCTGGTAACTGCGGTAGCCGTCTTCGCCTTCTTCCAGATACACGCGGTGCGATTCGCTGAGGTCGAACAGGGCGCTGGAGGCGATGCCGATCACCAGCTTGTTTTCAATCGGATAGGCCATTTTATGCTTGGGTTTTGGTGAAGCTTTCTTCCCGGACTATAGCGGAAAACAGGGAATCATTCCGCGTTGCCAATCATTCTTGCTGTCGAGTAGTGCTTTGCGCCACGCTTTGTGCAGAACAAGCAGAAAACAATTGACGCAATAAAGCACGCAGACATATTCTGGCCGTGTGGCAATACTCACCAATTATCACAATCCCTTTCTCCCTACTGCAAGAGGCTCCCGTGTTTAAGAACTTAATGATCAAATGGAAGCTGGCTACCCTTGTCGCTATTATGTTAGTAGCTTTAAGCATCATCGGTATCAGCGGTTATAGCGGCATTAATAAGGTCGGCAACTCGGTCGAGGAAATCGGCAAAGTGCGCATGCCTTCCGTGGAAGGCCTGCTCGTGATGAGCGAAGGCCAGACTGCCGTGGCGCTGGCCACGCTGCGTACCGCGATCTGGGAAAACGACTACAAGTCGCAGGCGCGTTTCTCCGAGGTGTTGACCCTGCGCCAGAAGGCTTGGGCCAGCGCGGAAGCCGGTTTAAAGACCTATGAGCCGCTGCCGCAGACCGCCGATGAAGCGGTGCTGTGGAAGCAGTTTGTCGAGGAATGGAATGCCTGGAAGGCCGCCGACCAGAAGCTGGCCACCATCATTGGCGCGCTGGCGGCCAACAAAGACGAGGAAGGCCAGAAAAAACTCTTCACGGACTTCTACACCCAGTTCGACGCGGCCGGCCCCTTGTTCACCAAGGCCGAGACCACGCTGAAGAAGATCCTCGACCTGAACAAGCATGTGGCGGCCGACGCCGTGAAAGCCGGCCAGGACGCCACCGTCAGCTCGCAGCGCACGATGGTGATCTCGGCCCTGCTGGCGATCGCCGTGGCCGTGGCCTGCGCCTGGTACATCACGCTGGCGATCACCCGTCCCATCAACGAGGCGGTGGAGGTGGCGAAAACCGTGGCTTCGGGCGACCTGACCAGCCGCATCGAGGTCCAGACCACCGAAGAAACCGGCCAGCTGCTGGGCGCGCTCAAAGACATGAATGAAAGCCTGATCCGCATCGTCGGCCAGGTACGCTCCGGCACCGATACGATCGCTTGCGCGTCTTCGCAGATCGCCACCGGCAACCTGGATCTGTCTTCGCGCACCGAAGAGCAAGCCAGCTCGCTGGAAGAAACCGCGTCCTCGATGGAAGAGTTGACCTCCACCGTGCGCCAGAACGCCGACAACGCATCGCAGGCCAATCAGTTGGCGGCGTCGGCGTCGGGCGTGGCGATGAAAGGCGGCGAAGTGGTGTCGCGCGTGGTGCAGACCATGGAATCGATCAACGCCTCGTCCAACAAGATCGTGGACATCATCAGCGTCATCGATGGCATCGCCTTCCAGACCAATATCCTGGCGTTGAATGCCGCCGTTGAAGCGGCACGTGCCGGTGAACAGGGGCGCGGCTTTGCGGTGGTGGCTTCCGAAGTGCGCAATCTGGCGCAACGCTCGGCGGCGGCCGCGAAAGAAATCAAGCAGCTGATCAGCGAATCGGTGGAAACCGTGGGCGCGGGCAGCAAGCTGGTGGCCGAAGCTGGCGAGACCATGGGCGAGATCGTCACCAGCGTGCAGCGCGTGACCGACATCATGACCGAAATCACGATGGCGACCAAGGAGCAGAGCAGCGGTATCGACCAGATCAACACCGCGGTCAGCCAGATGGACACGGTGACCCAGCAGAATGCCGCACTGGTGGAGGAAGCCGCCGCCGCCGCCGCGTCGCTGGAAGAGCAGGCAGGCAAGCTGGCGCAGGTGGTCAGCGTGTTCCGTCTCGATCACAATGCCGCGCCGGCCATGTCGGCGGCCGCGCCCAAGGCGACTGTCGCCGCACTGAAAGCGCCCGCCGCGCCAGCGCTCAAGCCCGCTGCGGCCAGCCGTGCCAAGCCGGCAGCGGCGCGCGCCGAACTGAAACGCCCGGACCTGTCGTCCGGCAGCAAAGCCTCTTCAAAAGTGGCGGCCACCGTTTCGGAAGATGGATGGGAAGAGTTTTAAGGGAGCGCACAGGGAGCGCTTTTAAGGGCCGCGCAAGCGGCTCTTTTTTTATGGCTTGGAGTTTTCTGGATGCCTGGACATGAAGTCTTTGTAAGACCAGTACTCAGCGCCATCCATTGCGCGCTCGAGCTCACCCATATCATCATCTTCCAGTTCCGTGCAAAATGGCGCTGACAGAATTGCCCGGCATGAGGGAAGGGCCATCAAGGCCTTGGACTTCAAGAAGTATTCAAACACCGCCTCTTTCCACAAATCCTCTGGCATATCGGCGTGGGCCATCGTAAGGCGGTCCAAGGAAACGACAATGCCTTCGATGTTCCTGAGCACTTCGATGATTTCCTGCTTCTTGAATTGAAGTGTGTCCGGCGTCATAAGGGAACGGTTCCAAGGTTGCCGCGAAGCGAGCGCCGCTCTGGCTCCATGGCGTGAACGAAGACCGTGTACGTATCGGCAGGACGAAGACCTCCCGCAAGGTCCAATGCCCGGCCGATGGCGCCGCGGTGGTAGGTGCCGTGATTGACGAGATGGAAGAGGATTTCTTCGCGGCTCATCGTTCCATCCTGTCCGTCAAAAAAGCGGAAGCGGATTTTTCCGGTCATGGTTTCAGGTGGTGTTGATTGGGCAAACTTCAGCAGCCAATCATTTGATGCCGACAAGCGTTCTTTCAACTCCCTCAGCTCGGGGACAGCTTCGGAATTGGACGCCGAATGGGGTTCCCGCGTTCCGAGCAGCCTTGCGCGAAAAACCTCTTCCACGCGAACCATGTGGTTCAGCTGCTGGCGGGCGAAGGCGATCTCGGATGGAAAGTGTATGGGATCGATCAGTGCGGCCGCGTCAAGCGTGCGCTTATCCGCCCACTGCTTGTATTGAAGTTGGTACTGGATTTGCGATGTCATTGAAGGACTTAAATTAGCAGCCTAAAGCGCTATTCTAATGGCTGGTCAGCGTATCTGTTCGGCGTATTGCAGCACCTTCGCGGGCGGATAGAGTTTGAGTTCCTCGGCCACCGACATATTCACCAGATAGCTGAAGCGCGGCAGGGTTTCGATCGGCAGGGCGGCCGGCTTGACGCGGTGGCGCAGGATCTGCGCCGCCTTGTGGGCGGCGAGCCGGCCCAGGTTTTCATAGCCGGAAACCAGGCCAAACAGGGCGCGGCCCTCGCGCAGGCCAGCTTCCACCGCGCTGAAGGTGGGCAGGCGCTGGGCCAGCGCGACTTCGGTGAGCTGCTTGCGGTGCGCCATCAGGAAGCTGTCCGGACCGAGGTACAGCAGGTCCGCCTGCTGCGCCAATTCCTCGATGATGCCGGGCAGGGCTTCGGCCAAGGGCTTGCCTTGCTCGTCCAGCGGCACCGGTTTTTCGATCAGCTGGAAATGCTCCTGCGCCGCCAGGGCGCGCCACTCGCGCATATTGACCACGGCATTCGGTTCGGCCGGGTTGTACAGCGCGGCGATGCGTTCGAAACGGCGGTAGGCGCGGATGGCGTTCATTTGCTGCCGCACCGGCACCACATGGGATACGCCCGTCACATTGCGGCGCGAGGAGGCGAGCGACTTGACGATGCCGCAGGCCTGGGGCGCGGCCACCATGGTAAACACGATAGGGATGTTGGTGATATTGCGGACCGGATCGGCGCTGCCTTCCTTGCCCGCCACCGCCATGGTGACGGCGGTGCCGTAGGTGTAGACCAGATCGGCCTTCAGTTCGCGCGCCTCGGCGATCAGGGCCGGCACCTTGCTCGCATCGAAGTCCACGTTGCGGATGATGAACTCGGCCGGAATGCGGTTGAGCGTGAAGTAGTCGCGGAAGCCGCGCTCCACGCCGGTTTCGCCGCGGTACAGGATCATATAGATGCGCGGCGGGCGCGCCTGGGCCAGCGCGCCCGGCAGGGCGGCTAGCGCCATGGCGGCGGCTGCGCTATGAAGGATTGTTCTTCTTCTCATTTCCCGGTCCCGGCCAGGCTGGTCAAAATTGCAATGGTGATTATTTGTGAGTATTTACCGGGATTCTATCACCGCTATGGTGGGACTTGTCTAGTCAAGTCCCTGCCGGCGCTGGTGCAGGTGTTGTAGGCGGCGCAGTTGGGGACTCCGGCGCCGTCTCCGGCGCGGTTTCCCCGGGCGGTTCGCCTTCCAGGTCGATGCCGCGCGCCGTGGCGTCGTTCATGTATTCCTCATAGATCCAGTCGCCGTTCAGTTGCACCACGCCTTCCGGCGCCGCGCGTTCCACCGGCGGGCGCTTGGCCAGGGCCACGCGCATATAGTCGATCCAGATCGGCATGGCGAGCGTGGCGCCGAACTCGCGGCCGCCCAGCGACTTGGGATCGTCGTAGCCCATCCAGGCCACGCCCACGATGCCTCCGCCATAACCGGCGAACCAGCCGTCCACGGCGTCATTGGTGGTGCCGGTCTTGCCGGCCAGGTCGCTGCGGCCCACGCGCGGCGTGGCGGCGGCGCCGGTGCCGCTGCGCGTCACTTCGCGCAGCATGCTGTCGGTGATGAAGACATTGCGCGCATCGAGCACGCGCGCGCTTTCCTGGGCTGGCGCCGGAACCTTGGTTTCGGACAGCGGCGCGCCCTTGGCGTCGGTGATGCGCGCAATCAGATAGGGCTGGACGCGGTAGCCGCCGTTGGCGAAGACGGCGTAGGCGCCGGCCATCTGCAGCGGCGTGACCGAACCGGTGCCCAGGGTCATGGTCAGGTTTTTCGGCTGGCGCGCGCCGTCGAAACCGAACTTGCCGATGTATTCGTGGGCATACGGCACACCGATGGCGCGCAGCAGACGCACCGAGGCCACGTTCTTGGATACGGCCAGCGAGCGGCGCATGCTGATCGGGCCATCGAATTTGCCGTCGTCGTTCTGCGGACGCCATGGCTCGCCGCCGGTTTCGGAGCCGGGCATTTCCAGCGGCACGTCGTTGATCAGCGTGGCAGGGCCATAGCCTTTTTCCACCGCGGCCGAATAGATGAAGGGCTTCATCGCCGATCCAGGCTGGCGCCAGGCCTGGGTGACGTGGTTGAATTTCTGCTGGCCGAAGTCGAAGCCGCCCACCAGGGCGTGATAGGCGCCGGTATTGGCGTCCAGGGAGACGAAGGCCGCCGCCACTTTCGGCACCTGGCTGATAGCCCAGGCTTTTTTCTCGTTGCGGGCGACGCGGATCACGGCGCCGGGGCGCAGCTTGATGGCCGGCTTGGCGCTGTCGCTCAGCGCCGCTGCGGCCAGTTTCAGGCCGTCGCCACTGATTTCCACTTCCTCGCCGTCGGCCGTTTCCACTTTTACCGACTTGGGCGAAGCTTGCAGCACCACGGCTGCGATCAGGCGGTCGATACTCGGACGGCGGCCCAGAGCCTCATCGATGGCGTCGTCGCGCTTTTCCTGCTCGGCGGGCAGGTCGATAAACGCTTCCGGACCACGATAGCCGTGGCGCTGGTCGTAGGCAATCACGTTGCGGCGCAGCGATTCGTAGGCCGCGTCCTGGTCGGCGTGCAGGATGGTGGTGTAGACGTTGATGCCGCGCGTGTAAGCTTCGTCCTTGTACTCGGCTACCACTGCCTGGCGTGCCAGTTCGGCCACATATTCGGCGTGGGTGTCGTATTCCTGGCCGCGCGCGTTGACGCGCAACGGCTCGTGCAAGGCCTTTTGGTAGTCGGCCTCGCTGATGTAATCCAGGTCGCGCAGGCGTCGCAGCACCACATGCTGGCGCTCTTTTGCACGCTTGGGATTGACGGCAGGGTTGTGGCGTGCCGGATTTTTCGGCAGGCCGGCCAGCATGGCCACTTCGGCGACCGACAGCTCTTGCAGCGACTTGCTGAAATAGGTGCGCGCCGCGCCACTGAAACCATAGGAGCGCTGACCCAGGTAGATCTGGTTCATATACAGCTCCAGAATCTCGTCCTTGCTCAGCGCCGCTTCGATCTTATAGGCCAGCATGATTTCGCTGAGCTTGCGCGCCAGGGTCTTGTCGCGGTTCAGATAGAAGTTACGCGCCACCTGCATGGTGATGGTGGAGGCGCCCTGGCGGAAGCCGCCGCGCAGATTGGCGACGGCGGCACCCGCGCCGCGTATCCAGTCGATGCCGCCGTGCTGATAGAAGCGCGTATCCTCGATGGCCAGCAGCGCCTTCTTCATCATCTCCGGCATGTCCTTGACCTTGACGAAGTCGCGGTGCTCCTCGCCGAATTCGCCGATCAATACCTTGTCCGCCGTGTAGATGCGCAGCGGGATCTTGGGCTTGTAATCGGTGATGGCTTCCAGCGAGGGCAGGCCGGGAGCGATGTACAGGGTCATATAGCCTGCCACTGCCGCTGCCCCCAGCGCGCCGGCAACGGCGGTGGCGATCAGTGCGATTTTCAGATTGCGGCGGTTCAGCAGCTTGGGCGAAGCAGGGGAGGGAGCAGTCAAGACGCGTTCTCACGGTTGCGAAGTCGGGCAATTATAGACCAAGCGCCAGGCCGCTCCCGCGCCGCGGGAGGGCGGGAAAAATACTTTTCACGGGAGTGCGCTTTGTGCCATAGTTCCGGCTGCATTTTTGCAGCAATGTCACTATAGGATTCCCTTAATGCCCCTCGATCACCACCCCGCGCCGGTTCGTCCCTATATCCCGGACGAGGCCAAGCTGCCGGAGCTGACTTTCCGCGCCCTGTTCCTCGGCACCTTGCTGGGCATGGTGTTTGGCGCCTCCTCGCTGTATCTGGTGCTGAAAGTCGGCCTGACCGTCAGCGCCTCGATTCCGGTGGCGGTGATTGCCATTACGGTCTTCGGCCTGGCCAAGAAGCTGGGCGGCAAGGATTCGAGCATTCTGGAGAACAGCATCACCCAGACCGCCGGTTCGGCCGGCGAGTCGATCGCTTTTGGCCTGGGCGTGACCATGCCCGCCATCCTCATTCTCGGCTTCGACCTGGAAATCTCGCGCGTGATGCTGGTGGGCGTGCTGGGCGGCCTGCTCGGCATCCTGATGATGATCCCGATGCGCCGCACCATGATCGTGGACCAGCACCGCGAGCTGAAATTCCCGGAAGGGACGGCATGCGCCGAAGTGCTCAAGGCCGCCGCCACCGACAGTTCGCGCCTGGCCGCGGGCGAAAGCCTGCAAGCCGAATCGGAGGCGGCGTGCGATGCCAAGCGCCGCGCGCGCATCATCTTCGGCGGCTTTGGCATTGGCCTGCTGTACAAGGCGCTGAACGTCTCCTTCAAGGGCTGGAAAGACACGCCGGAAGTGGTGTTCGGCGCGCCGCTCAAGGGCGGTTCCGTGGGCGCCGAGGTGTCGCCCGAGCTGTTGGGCGTGGGTTATATCATCGGCCCGCGCATCGCGCTGACGATGGCGGCGGGTGGCGTGCTGTCCTATCTGTTGCTGATCCCCATGATCAAGTTCTTCGGCGACCCGCTGACCACCATCCTGGCGCCTGGCAGCATGCTGATTTCCGAAATGGGGCCGAACGAGGTGCGCAGCGCCTATATCCTGTATATCGGCGCGGGCGCTGTGGCGGCGGGCGGCTTGATCAGCCTGTGCCGCGCCATGCCGATGATCTGGAACAGCCTGGCGGCGGGCCTGGCCGGCATCGGCAAGGGCAGCAAGGCCGACACGAGCAAGCGCACCGAGCGCGATATTCCGATGAAATGGGTGGTGATCGGCTGCCTCGGCATCATCGCCGTGATCACCGCCGCCACGCCGCTGCATATGAATGTGCTGGGCGCGCTGCTGATTCTGGTATTCGGCTTCCTGTTCTCGACCGTGTCCTCGCGCCTGACGGGCGAGATCGGTTCCTCGTCCAATCCCACCTCGGGCATGGCGGTGGCGACGCTGCTGTTTACCTGCCTGATCTTCCTGATCATGGGCTGGACCGGCGGCCAGTACTACGTGACCGCGCTTTCCGTCGGCGCCATCGTCTGCATCGCCTCGGCCAATGCGGGTACCACGTCGCAGGACTTGAAAACCGGCTTCCTGGTCGGCTCCACGCCGCGCCTGCAGCAGTACGCGATTCTGGCCGGTTCGCTGGCTTCGGCCCTGCTGCTCGGTCCTATCCTGCTGCAGTTGAACGAATCGAGCACGGTGTATGTGCCTGCGGCCCAGGTGGCGCCGGGCCTGAGCACGGACGCTTCGAAGTTGAGCGCGACGGCGCAGCTGCACGGTCCGCAGGCTGCCAGCGACAGCAAGGTATACAAGGTGTGGCAGAAAACCGATGCCGAGGGCGGCCCGGCCGGCAAATACCTGATCGACGAACAGGGCAAGGCCGTATACCTGGTCGATCCGGGCATCAACGGCACGCACAGCAAGCGTCCGGACGGCACCGAGGTGAAAAAATATGACGCGCCCAAGGCGGTGCTGATGTCTTACATTATCAAAGGTATCCTCGACCAGCAACTGCCTTGGACGCTGGTGATCCTGGGCGTGATGGCGGCCGTGGTGCTGGAGCTGGCGGGCATTCAGTCGCTGTCTTTCGCGGTGGGCGTGTATCTGCCGCTGTCGGCGACGCTGCCGGTGGCGATCGGTGGTGTGCTGCGCTGGCTGGCCGACCGCCGCAACAACCAGCTGCCGCAGTACGCTAAGCTGAACGAGGAAGAAAAGCAGGCGGCGGGCGACCGCAGCGAAGGCGTGCTGCTGGCTTCCGGCTATATCGCTGGCGGCGCGCTGGCCGGCATCGTCATCGCCATCACGGCGGGCGTGCTGACCAATTTCGACGCCATGATGGGCAATTGGGCCGAGCACAGCAATCCGTTCTACAACGGCGCGTCGGCCGATGCGCTGTCGCTGCTGCCGTATGCGTTTATCATGGGTCTGTTGTTGTGGGTGGCAAGGGAGAAGAAGCAAACCTAAACTCAAGGAGGAGTGCATGCATAAGCTGTCCCTGGCAAGTCTGTTACTGGTCATGAATGGCGCCGGCGCCGCGACGCAAACGGTCGATTGCGGCCGCTTGCTGGATGTGAAGGCGGGCGTATGGCGGGAGAAGGTCACGGTCGCCATCGAAAACGGCGCCGTCAAGTCGCTGGCGCCCACCCAGGGCAAGGGCGATGTGGACTTGAGCGCCTATTCCTGTCTGCCGGGACTGATCGATATGCATGTCCATATGAGCGGCGAAAGCCGCAAGCAGATCGAGGAGCTGCGCTCCCAATTGAGCGGCGATGTGGCCGACCAGGCCTTGCGCTCCGTGCCTTTCGCCGAACGCACGCTGAAGGCGGGCTTCACCACGGTGCGCGATATGGGCGCATCCGACGGCCTGAATATCGCGTTGAAGCGCGCCATCGACGCCGGCCATGTGCCGGGACCGCGCATGTTCACTTCAGGCCAGGCCATTGCCACCACGGGCGGCCATGCCGATCCCACCAATGGCTTGTCGCGCGAGCTGCGCCGCCTGAAAGGCGTGCCGGGACCGGAGCAGGGCGTGGTCAACAGCCCGCAGGAAGCGCGCGAAGCGGTGCGCGCCCGCTACAAGGAAGGCGCGGACCTGATCAAGATCACCGCCACCGGCGGTGTGCTGAGCCAGGCCGCCAGCGGCCAGAACTCGCAGTTTTCGGATGAGGAGCTGCGCTCCATCGTCGCCACGGCCAAGGATTACGGCTATCGCGTTGCCGCCCATGCCCATGGCACGGAAGGCATGAAGCGCGCTCTGCGCGCCGGCGTCGATTCGATCGAACACGGCACTTTCATGGACGATGAAGCCATTGCCCTGTTCAAGAAGACCGGCGCCTGGTATGTGCCGACCCTCTCGGCCGGGAAATACGTGACCGAGAAGGCCAAGGAGGCGGATTACTATTCGCCGCTGGTGCGCCCCAAGGCCGCCGCCATCGGCACGCATATGCTGGAGACTTTCGCCAAAGCCTACAAGGCTGGCGTGAAGATCGCTTTCGGCACCGATGCCGCCGTCTTCCCGCATGGGCTGAACGGCAAGGAGTTCGCCTATATGGTGGAAGCGGGCATGCCTCCGCTGGAGGCGACCCGCTCGGCGACCTTGTCGGCGGCCGAGCTGCTCAACCAGTCCAACCGTCTTGGCTCGCTGGAGCCGGGTTTCGCGGCCGATATCGTGGCCGTCAGCGGCGATCCGCTGCGCGACATCAGCGTCCTGCAGCAGGTGCGTTTCGTGATGAAGGACGGCGTGGTCTACAAACGCCCCGCCACTCTGGATTAAGCCAGCAGCACAAAGGCGGCGCACAGCATCAGACCGCCGCCACTGAGCTTGTGCAAGGGCAGCCTACCCAGCCTGCCGGGCGCGCGCAAGCCGCGCAAGCGCGCCACCAGGGCGATCACGCCTGCGAAGTACAGCACATTCATGATCTCGAACAGTACGCCCAGCAGCATGAAGCTGCGCAGCGTGCCGCCGGCGCCATGGTCGATAAAGAGCGGGAAGAATGCGCCGAAAAAGAGGATGGGCTTGGGATTGGTCACCGTAATCAGCACGGCGCGCAGCAGACTGCCCGGCGCCGCGCTGCGGCCATCCAGCCGCGGCGGCGTGCGGTACATCGCAATCCCCAGCCATAGCAGATACAGGGCGCCGCCGATCTTGAATATATCCAGCAGCACGGGCCAGCGCGCGATCAGGGCCGCAAAGCCCAGTGCCGACAAGGCGATCAGCAGCAGATCGCCGATCACCACGCCCGCCGTAGCCTGCCAGGCGCGCGGCAGCGAATGCTGGACTTGGCCTGCCACATAGAGCGTGCCGGGGCCGGGAGAGAAGATCACCATCAGGGCGGCGGCGATAAAGGCGGGGAGATGAACCAGGCCGCTCATGCCGCCGCCCCCTGCGCTGCTGACGCATGTTCGCGTATCAACGTGTCCAACCAGGCGCCGTCGCCCTCGAAGCGGTAGCCCAGAGCCGCCGCGCGCGCCGTATCCATCGTGTAGGGTTGGGCATAGTCGAAGGGGCCTGGCTGGACCGCGCCGGGCGCCGCCGCTTGCGCATACGCCCTCACTCCCAGCACCTGGCCGATACGTTGCCGCAGCTCGGTAGCCGACAGCGTGATATTGGCGGCATTGACTGGCCCGAGAAAATCCTGCGTGCCGGTCCAGGCTAGAAAGTTCGCGATCGCTTGCGGATGCAGGAAGGAGCTGGCTGCAGCGCTGGAGCTATGCGGCAAAGGCTGGCCGCGACGCGCCAGTTCAACATAGTGCCGCAAGCGGCCGGTGAAATCGTCGCGGCCTCCAAGCACGTGGGCGATGCGCACGCTGACCGCGGGCAGGGCGGCGCTGCGGTAAAGCAGGGCTTCGGCCTGGCGCTTGCCCGGTGCATAGCTCTCTTCGGCGTAGGCCGGATCGTGCCAGGGATAGACCATATCGATGCGTTCCGCATCCAGGTCCAGCGCCGACTCGGCGAACGGCGCCAGCGCCAGTCCGCATAGGTGGCGGTAGACCTCGATGGTGGACGACATGATGTAGCGCGCCGTCCTGCCCGCAAAGACTTCGTTGGAAATGGCCGCGTCCAAAGGGCTGTAGCACATCTGGTCATACACGGCGTCGTAGCTGGCGCGAGCGAAGGCGGCGCGCATGGCGGCCGCATCGCGCCGGTCGACGTGGATGCGCTGCACCGCGTTGCCAAAGTCGTCGCCGGTCCTGCCGCGCGTCGCCAGCGTCAGTTGGTGACCTTCGGCCAGCAGCCGGCGCACCAGCAGCTTGCCGAAGAAACGCGTTCCGCCAATAATCAAGATATTCTTTGTCATGCTATTCTCCTGTCAGATGCATGTATTGTTCCTTCGGGAGCGGGGCGTCGGCAAACGAGAAATATTACCGGTAACAAGTAAGTTTTTCTAATTCACGAGGATTGCATGGGCAGGCCTTTGCGCAGCCTCTCGGGGCTGATCGACTTCAATAGCGCGGCGCGATGGGGCAGTTTCAAGCGCGCGGCGGAAGAGCTGCACAAGACGCCGGCCGCCATCAGCCAGCAGATCAAGACGCTGGAGGAGGAGCTGGGCTTTCCGTTGTTCGTGCGCCAGACGCGCCAGGTCCAGTTGACGGAAAAGGGGGCCGAATTCGCCGCCACCGTGTCCCAGGTGCTGACCGAGCTGCGCGACAAATGCGCCGCCTTGCAGGAGGACGAAGACGCCGCGCTGCTGCGCATCTCCTGCACCCACTCCTTTGCCTATAAATGGCTGGTGCCGCGCATGCCGCGCTTTACCCGCCTCCATCCCGAGCTGGATATCCGCGTCGATTCCAACGACAGGCAAGTGAACCTGGATGCGGGCGGCATCGATGTCGCCATCCGCCACGGCCCCTTCCAGCCTGGCGATCCCGATCTGATATTCAGCGAAAGGTTGGTCGCGGTGTATAGCCCCGGCTTGCTGCCGCCCGGCCGCGACAGTCTTGAGCTGGACGATCTGCCGCTGCTGCCGCTGCTGTGCGAAGGTGACAGCGAACTATGGATGCGCTTCATGCAGGCCAACGGCGTGCGCAATCCCCGCCTGCAGTTCGCCCGCAGCTTCAGTCATTCCGGCTTGCTGGCGCAGGCCGCTGCGGCGGGCCAGGGCGTGGCGGTGGTGGCTTTCGCCATGGTCCATGAGGATGTGCGGAACGGCGTCCTGCGCCTGCTGCGGGCGCGCAGCGCGCCCTATGCCTCGGGCTACCGCTTCCTGACGGCGCGCGGCAAGGAGGCCGCGCCGCGCATACGCCGGCTGCGCGAATGGCTGGAGGAAGAAATGGCCGCCATGGGCGTCATGCTCAGCGAATGGGACGCGGCGCAGGGATGATAGTTGCTTACTGCATACAATTTAGCGTATCTTGTGCGTATTGACAGTGCTGGGGAAGGTATGGCGGCGGAACAGGACATCGATTGCGATGTATTGATCGTAGGCGGCGGCATCAACGGTGTGGGCATTGCGCGCGATGCGGCGGGGCGCGGGCTGTGCGCCGTCCTGTGCGAGAAGGATGACCTGGCCTCGCATACCTCGTCAGCCTCGACCAAGCTCATACATGGCGGCCTGCGCTATCTCGAATACTATGAATTCGGCCTGGTGCGCAAAGCCCTGATCGAGCGCGAAGTGCTGCTGCGCAGCGCCCCCCACATCATGTGGCCGATGCGGTTTGTGATGCCGCATGCGCGCGGCCAGCGCCCGGCGCTGCTGATTCGCGCGGGCCTGATGCTGTATGACGCGCTGGCGCGGCGCGAGCTGCTGCCTGGCTCGCGCGGCATCAAATTCTCCTGCCACGCCGCCGGACGCCCGCTCAAGCGCGAATTTACGCGCGGCTTCGAATATTCCGACGGCTGGGTGGACGACGCCCGCCTGGTGGTGCTGAATGCCCGCGACGCCTGCGAGAAGGGCGCGCGCATCATGACGCGCACTACCTTCCTCGGTGCGCGCCGCGTCGGCGAACGCTGGCAAGCGAGGCTGCGCCTGCAGGACGGCAGCGAGCAGTCCGTGAGCGCGCGCTATCTGGTGAATGCCGCCGGTCCCTGGGCCGCGCACCTGGTCCAGGATGTGCTGCAAAAGCCGATGGACGGCCAGCTGCGTCTGATCAAGGGCAGCCATATCGTGGTACGCCGCATTTTCGAACACGATTACGCCTACATCTTCCAGCACAACGACGGCCGCATTGTCTTCGCCATTCCCTACGAACGTGATTTCACGCTGATCGGTACCACCGACGTCACCTACGAAGGCGATCCAGGCCAGGTGGCCATCGGCGAAAGCGAAATCGGCTACCTGTGCCAGGTCGCCAGCCACTATTTCAGCGAAGCGGTACGGCCTGCCGACGTGGTGTGGACCTATGCCGGCGTGCGCCCGCTGGTGGAGGACGAGGCGGCCGACGCCAAGGCCGTCACCCGCGACTACCGCTTCGAGATCGACAGCAATGGCCCGCCGGTACTGAGCGTCTTTGGCGGCAAGATTACCACCTTCCGCAAATTGGCCGAAGAGGCGGTGGACAAGATCTGCCACAGCCTGGGCTGTCCCCAGCGGGGCTGGACCGGCAAGGTTTGCCTGCCCGGCGGCGACCTGTACGGCGCCGAACCGCAAAACCGCTCCGTGCGCGAATTCAGCCAATGGATCGCCGCCAGCCAGCTCAAATACGCCTGGCTCGCGCCGGCCCTGGTCGCGCGCTACGCCCGCGCCTACGGCACCCGCCTCCACACCCTGCTGGCCGACTGCCACGGCATGGCCGATATGGGCGAAGAAATCCTGCCCGGCCTCTACGCCGCCGAAGTGAACTACCTGCGCCGCTATGAATGGGCCATCAGCGCCGCCGACATCCTCTGGCGCCGCTCCAAGCTCGGTCTGCACCTCGCCCCCGGCGCCGAGGCCCGCCTCGCCGCCTGGCTCGCCGCCCAGCCCCCCATCCGCTGACTACAGTCCAGCCCGTGTCCGATTGGGGGCAGACCCCAATCGGACACGGAGTCGGCAATGAAAAAGGGCAGCCCGCAGGCTGCCCTTTTGTGTTTGCGCTGTGCGCCGCGCTTATTTCACGCCGTGCATCAGTTTCTGGATCAGCGGTGCGATCAGGAACAGGACGATGCCGCCACCGACCAGCGAGTAGAAGCCGAAGGTGTAGCCGGACAGGGCCGACGCGACCGACATGCCGCTTTCGCCGCTGACGTGGGAGGCGAACATGCCCGACAGGTTGTTGCCGATGCCGGTGGACAGGAACCAGCCGCCCATGCCCATGCCGACCAGACGCGTCGGCGCCAGCTTGGTCACCATCGACAGGCCGATCGGCGACAGGCACAGCTCGCCAATCGACTGGATCACGTAGACCATGAACAGGGTCCAGAATGGCACCTTGCCGCTGTCGTCCACCAGCGAGGACAGGGCGAACATCAGCAGGCCGAAGGCCAGGCCGTTACCCAGCAGGCCCAGGCCGAATTTGCGCGGGATCGATGGGTTCATGTTGCGGCGGCCCAGCATCACCCAGATCGCGGCCACGACCGGCGCGAAGAAGATGATGGCGATCGAGTTTACGCTCTGGAACCAGGCGGTCGGGAAGATGAATTCGCCCAGCTTGCGGTCGACGATGTTCTCGGCCAGGAAGGTGAAGGAGCTGCCAGCCTGCTCGAAGAAGCACCAGAACAGGATGTTGAAGGCGAAGATCAGCATCATGGCGATGACCTTGTCGCGCGCCACTTTGCCGTTGCGCACGCCTTCGACGATCAGCATGACAGCCAGGATCAGGAACATCACGGTCAGGATGCCTTGCAGGGCGTCGGCGCCCAGGGCCAGCAGCGAGTACACGACCGGGATCACGGCCAGCGAGCCGAGCACCACGTAGACGATGCGCATCGGGCTGCGGGCTTCCGGCGCGGGTTCGCCGATGCCTTTGAGCGAGCGGCGGCCGACGTAGAACCAGCACAGGCTGATCAGCATGCCGATGCCGGCCGAAATGAACACGATCTTGTAGGCCGGGGTGTCGCCGGTGGCGAAGATTTTCTGCGCCAGCAGCTGGGTGAAGATCGGGGCCAGGAAGCCGCCGACGTTGATGCCCATGTAGAAGATGGTGAAGCCGGAGTCGCGGCGGGTGTCATGAATGCCGTACAGCTTGCCGACCATGGTCGAGATGTTCGGTTTGAACATGCCGTTGCCGACGATGATGGTGGCCAGGCCGAGCTTGAAGATGCTCGGATCGGGCAGGGCGATCATGAACAGGCCGGCAGCCATGAAGCTGGCGCCGACCAGGATCGAACGCTGGTAGCCGAGCACGCGGTCGGCGACGAAGCCGCCGAACAGGGCGCCGGCATACACCAGCGCGAGGTAAGAGCCGTAAGTCAGGTTGGCCGCCGATTGGCCCGCCGCATCGCCGCCGTAGAACTGCGACACGATGTAGAGCACCAGCGCCCAGCGAATGCCGTAGAACGCGAAGCGTTCCCAGAATTCGGACATGAACAACATCCAGAGCGGACTGGGGTGACCCATGATCTGCTTGAACTCAGGGATTGCGACTTCCGTGGTAGGGTTGCTTGCACCGCTCATGCGGCTTCTCCTGCTAAAAAAGCCGCCATTGTAATCCACCGTTTGGAAATGTCACCAAATTCACATGCTGCCCTGCAGCATTGTGAACTTTTTATTGACTCGTTTGCAATATATACATTCCACCACGAAACCCTTAGATGTCGTATATTGGTGCTGTGGACACAGCTGTTGTGCCCCGCAACAAAAAAGGATTATTCGCACCATGGAACATGACGTTGTCGATACCCTGATTTCGCCTGAAGGCAAGCTGGAAGTACTGTCCAAGGCCGAAGTAAATAAACTGCTCGACTCCGGCAAGGGCGGGCTTTATACCATGTTTCGCAACTGCGCCCTGGCGGTGCTCAATTGCGGCAGCACGATCGACGATGGAAAGGAATTGCTGGAACGCTTCACTTCGTTTGATATCAATATCATGCAGCGCGAGCGCGGCATCAAGCTGGAGATCAAGGGCGCGCCGGCCATCGCTTTTGTGGATGGCAAGATGATCAAGGGCATCCATGAGCACCTGTTTGCCGTGCTGCGCGACATTGTTTTCGTCAGCAATGAGGTGACTGATAATCCCAAGTTCGACCTGGCGCGCTCGGAAGGCATCACCGATGCCGTTTTCCATATCCTGCGCAATGCCAATGTGCTGCAGCCGCAGCTCAATCCGAACCTGGTGGTGTGCTGGGGCGGCCACTCGATCAACCGCGCCGAGTACAACTACTCGAAAGAAGTGGGTTACCAGATGGGCTTGCGCGCGCTCGATATCTGCACCGGCTGTGGGCCGGGCGCGATGAAGGGGCCGATGAAGGGCGCCACCATCGGCCACGCCAAGCAGCGTTTTGGGGCCGGGCGCTATCTGGGCATCACGGAGCCCGGCATTATCGCGGCCGAGTCGCCCAACCCCATCGTCAACGATCTGGTCATCATGCCGGACATCGAAAAGCGGCTGGAAGCCTTTGTGCGCACGGGTCACGGCATCGTGGTCTTCCCGGGTGGCGCGGGCACGGCGGAGGAAATCCTGTATATTCTGGGCATTCTGCTGCACCCGGATAACGAGGACTTGCCTTTCCCGCTGATTTTCACCGGGCCGGAATCTTCGCGCGAATACTTCGTGCAGATCAATGATTTTATCGGCCGTACGCTGGGCGAGAAGGCGCAGCAGCGCTATAAGATCATCGTCGACGATCCCGAGCTGGTGGCGAAGGAGATGGTTGACGGCATCAAGCTGGTGCGCGAGTTCCGCAAGGCGCGCAGCGATGCGTATTACTTCAATTGGGCGCTGAAGATCGACGAGGAGTTCCAGCGTCCCTTCACGCCGACACACGAGAATATGCGCAATCTGAGCCTGCATAAAAACCAGCCGACCCACCTGCTGGCGGCCCAGCTGCGGCGCGCCTTCTCGGGCGTGGTGGCGGGCAATGTGAAGGATGACGGCATCCGTGCCATCGAGAAGTACGGCCATTTCGAAATCCACGGCGATGCCGAGATCATGGGGCCGATGGATGCGCTGCTGGCATCGTTTGTGGCGCAAAGCCGCATGAAGCTGGCTGGCAAGGCGTACACGCCTTGCTACCGCATCGTGCAGTAAGCCTAGCGCATCGTGCAGTAAGCCTAGCGCGGCGGCTGGTCGGACGCGTTGCGGCGTTCGACCAGCCGTTTCACCTCGCGCATCTCCTCACGCAGGCCGCTGGTCTGCTGCTGCAAGCTATCCGTCTGTTTCTGCAGGCTGCGGGTCTGTTCCTGCATTTCCCGCATTTGCAGCTGCATGGCATCGGTCTGCTGTTGCAGTTTCACCGTCTGCTGCTGGATGGCCTCGGTTTGCTGCTGTGATCTACTGCTTTGCTGCTGCAGCGCCTGCAGCTGATGGCGTATTTCCATGCCCTCCGAACCCATGCCCCGGCCCGACTCGAACGCGCCGATCATGCCTGACAGCAGGGAAACATTGATCGCGCCCACGCCCAGAATAATGGTCAACGTGGCGCTGAGGCCGGTAACGATGACGGTGATCTTTAGGCTGGTGAACTTCTCCTTCAGTTCCACGAACCCTGTTTCTAATACGGAAACGCGCTGATCCAGCCCGGCGATGATGGCCTTCAGTTCGGCAATGGAAGACGCGAGCCGCTCCTCAAGCCGTTCGATACGCTTGCTCAGTTCAGCGTGATTGGCGGCAATCAGCAATTCAAGCCGCGAACGCACACCCTCGATTTCATCACGGTTATTGGAGTTCATGCATTCATCTTGCGCCGTCCCCCAGGCAGGGTCAAGCGAGCTGAGGCGCGATATGCCGGCCTGTTCCACGCAGGACTGAGCTGGCTCAAGCGGCATGAAAAAAGCCGCGCGGCGGGTGGCCGGGCGGCTTTTTGACTTGCTGCGCTGCGGGATCAGTCTTCGCGGCGCAGGTGGGGGAAGAGCAACACGTCGCGGATGTTTGGCGAGTCGGTCAGCAGCATCATCAGGCGGTCGATGCCGATGCCGCAACCGCCGGCCGGCGGCATGCCGTATTCCAGCGCGCGGATGTAGTCGGCGTCGTAATACATCGCCTCTTCATCGCCGGCATCCTTGGCTTCGACCTGGGACAGGAAACGGGCCGACTGGTCTTCCGCATCGTTCAGCTCAGAGAAGCCGTTGGCGATTTCGCGGCCCACCATGAACAGCTCGAAGCGCTCGGTGACGCCTGGACGGGTGTCCGACGCGCGCGCCAGCGGCGACACTTCGACCGGGTAGTCGATGATATAGGTCGGTTCCCACAGCTGCGCTTCCGCGGTTTCCTCGAACAGCGCCAGTTGCAGCGCGCCCAGGCCGGCGGTGGCGAAAGGCTTGACGCCGAACTTCAGCAGCTCGGCCTTGATGAAGTCCATATCGTTCAGCTGCGCTTCGGTGTAGTGCGGCGCGTACTTGTTGATGGCGCCGACGATGGTCAGGCGGTGGAAGGGCTTGGACAGGTCCAGCTCGCGGCCGCCGTAGGTCAGCACGGCGCTGCCATGGGCGTCGACGGCGGCTTGGCGGATCACGGCTTCGGTGAAATCCATCAGCCATTTGTAATCGGTGTAGGCCGCGTAGAATTCCATCATCGTGAATTCAGGATTGTGGCGGACCGACACGCCTTCGTTGCGGAAGTTGCGGTTGATCTCGAACACGCGGTCGAAGCCGCCCACCACCAGGCGCTTCAGGTACAGCTCAGGCGCGATACGCAGGTACATCTGCATATCCAGCGCATTGTGGTGGGTGATGAAAGGCTTGGCCGCCGCGCCGCCCGGAATCGGGTGCAGCATCGGGGTTTCCACTTCCATGAAGTCGTTCTTTTCCATGAAGCGGCGGATCGAGGACATGGCCGCGGTACGCGCCTTGAAGGTGCGGCGGGTTTCCTCGTTCATGATCAGGTCCACGTAGCGCTGGCGGTACTTGGTTTCCTGGTCGGCCAGGCCGTGGAATTTATCCGGCAGCGGACGCAGCGACTTGGTGATCAGGCGCAGTTCCGTGACCTTGATGGTCAGCTCGTCGGTCTTGGTCTTGAACAGGGTGCCGCGCACGCCCAGGATGTCGCCCAGGTCGTAGTGGTGCAGCGCTTCCATGGCGGCTTCGCCGGTCAGGTCCAGGGTCGCGTAAATCTGGATGCGGCCGTCGGCCTTGACGCCGGAGGCGTCCTGCAGCGTGGCGAAAGCGGCTTTCTTGCCCGCTTCGCGCTTCAGCATCATGCGGCCGGCCACGACCACGGAAACAGGATTGGCTTCCAGCTCTTCGCGCGTCTTCTCGCCGTATTGCAGGTGCAGGTCGGCGGCCTTATGCTCGGGCACGAAGTCGTTCGGGAAGGCCACGCCCTGGGCGCGGATGGCTGCCAGCTTGGCACGGCGCTCGGCGATGATTTTGTTGTCGTCCGGGCCTGCTGCCTGTTCTTGGATTTCCGTAGTCATGATCTAGTGTGGTGTTGAGGGGTGTTATTTAGTTGGTGGCCGGGCTGCTGGCAAACAGCTCGGCGATATTCAGTTCGCTGAAGTCGCGCGCAATGCAGATCACATTGTCGAACTCCGCAAAGGCTTCGGCCGGCAGGGTGGTGGTCAGCACCACCGCGCGCATGCCGGCGCGGCGCGCCGCTTCCACGCCCAGCGGCGCGTCTTCGAACACGATGCAGTGCTCGGGCGCGGCGCCGCAGCGCTGGGCCGCCAGCAGGAAGCCGTCGGGATGCGGCTTGCCGCGCGCCACATCGGCGGCGCAGACCACGGTGTCGAAGCGGTGGCGCAGATCCAGACCGTCCAGCGTGAAATCGATATTCGACGGCGGCGCGGCGCTGGCCACGGCCAGTTTCACGCCCTCGGCGCGGGCGGCGCCGATCAGCGCATCGAAACCGGACACGGTGGCCAGGTGCGGCGCGTACAGCTCGCGGTACAGCTCTTCCTTCTCATGCGCGAGCAGGGCCACTTCCTCATGGCTGAGGTGTTCGCCCAGATAGCTGCGCATGATTTCCCCGCCTTGACGGCCGGCGGTGGTGCGGAAAAACTCGTCGGCGTCGACTGCGCGGCCGCGGCGCGCGAAAAAGGCCAGCCACGACTGGGTGTGGAAGGCCATATTATCGACGATGGTGCCGTCCATATCGAAGACGAAAGCGCGTACGGTCTGGCTCATCGTTTAAACGCCCTGTTTCAGCGAGGCGGAGATGAAGTCGTCCAGGTCGCCGTCCAGCACGTTCTTGGTATTGCCGGTTTCGAAGCCGGTGCGCAGATCCTTGATGCGCGACTGGTCCAGCACGTAGGAGCGGATCTGGTGGCCCCAGCCAACATCGGTCTTGGAGTCTTCCAGTTTCTGCTGCTCGCTCATGCGTTTGCGCAGTTCCTGCTCATACAGCTTGGCCTTCAGCATTTCCATCGCCTCGGCCTTGTTGCGGTGCTGGGAACGGTCGTTCTGGCACTGCACCACGATGCCCGATGGGCCGTGGGTCAGACGGACCGCGGAGTCGGTCTTGTTAATGTGCTGACCGCCGGCGCCCGACGCGCGGTAGGTATCGATGCGCAGGTCGGCCGGGTTGATCTCGATCTCGATCGAATCATCCACTTCGGGATAGACGAAGAGCGAGGTGAACGAGGTATGGCGGCCGTTGGCGCTGTCGAACGGCGACTTGCGCACCAGGCGGTGCACGCCGGTTTCGGTGCGCAGATGGCCGTAAGCGTATTCGCCCTCGATTTTCAGGGTGGCGGTCTTGATGCCGGCCACCTCGCCGTCCGACTGTTCCATGATCTCGACCTTGAAGCCCTTGCGCTCGCAATAGCGCACGTACTGGCGCAGCAGCATGGAGGCCCAGTCCTGGGCTTCGGTGCCGCCGGCGCCGGCCTGGATGTCGATGAAGCAATTGTTCGGGTCCATCGGATTGTTGAACATCCGGCGGAATTCCATCGATTCGATGACTTTCTGGATTTCGGACACGTCGCCCGCGACCGACTCCAGCGTGTCACCGTCGCCTTCTTCCTTGGCCATGGCGAACAGGTCGTTCATGTCGCGCAGGTCGTTATCGGCCTTGATCAGGGTCAGGACCACGCCTTCCAGCGCTTTCTTTTCGCGGCCCATGTCCTGGGCGCGTTTCGGGTCGTTCCAGACCGCCGGGTCTTCCAGCTCGGCGTTCAGTTGTTCGAGTTTCTCCGACTTCTTATCGAAGTCAAAGATACCTCCGAAGTTCGGCTTCGCGCGTCGTCAGATCGGCGAGCAGGGCGGAGAGGGAATTGATGCGTTCAGCTTCCATGATCTTCTAGTCTTCTATGGTGAAATCAAACCTTGGATTATACCCTAGCGCCGCGGGCTGCGCAGCCTGGAAACGACCGGGGTGCCATGCCGCATCGCTTGTTAAGTAGGCCATATTGTCCGGATAGCCATTGCGGCCGGCTTGAAAAGACATTGAGATATGAAGAGTTGCCCAGGTCAGCGCGATGGCGCTGGGCCGCAGATCAGGCGCACCAGGCCGTAGGCAAGGGCGGAGTAGAGGGCGATGATGAGCAGGGTGATGGCGCCGTTTGGCGCCATCACCCATTCTCCGGAGGCCAGCCCCAGCGGATGCAGAATCGGGTTCCACACCAGCAGGAGCACTAAGGCGGGAGCCGCCAGCATGCCCAGTACCTGCTCCAGTTCCGCCGGCAAATCGGGGGCGAAGGCGCGCAGCGCGCCGATACTGAGCACGAAATAGGCCGCGGTGGCGATGGCGGCCATGGCTGGGGCATGTCGGCGGCTCATTCATCCTTTCAGCGCAGTTGCTGCAATGCGCGGGCGTCGCGCAGGTCAATGACGCCGTCGCGGTTGATGTCGCGGCGGTCGCCCGGTTTCAGGGCGGCGCCGCGCTGCTGCGTGATCAAGCTTACATCAGCTGGTCCAACCACGCCATCCCCATCCAGATCACCGGCCTTTTTCGGATAGAACTGCCAGCGCGAGTAGCTGTCGGTGCTGCCCATATTGGTGAGGCGGGCGCTGTTGGCGCCTTGCACCACCACCAGCGAGATCGCCTGGTAGGGGCCATCGACGGTCTGGAACTTGTCGGACGCCAGGGTCGCCTCCACCAGATTGTCGCCAGCCTGCAGCGAACGCGAAGCGTTGAGCAGGGCGATGTCCTCGCCGTTCGGGCCGACCACCTTGAAGGAGATCTGGTAGAAGCCAGCCGAACGCACCTTGACCGGGAAGGCCAGCTTGAAGGAGGCGATATAGCCGTCCTGCAGCACCGGCGTCACGCTGAGCTGCTTTTGCAGTTCGATGGCGCCCGCGCACAGGTCGGACAGATTGACGTTGAACACGCCGGCATCGCGCTTGCGGAAGGCCAGCGTGAATTCGTCGGCGCCCAGTTCCAGGGTATCGATCTGGCTGACGCGGAAAGGACCGTCGCTGCCAAGCTTGGCCTTCAGGTCGGCCGCGCTGTAGCTGGCCGATACGGTGACGGGACCAAGCTGGTAGCTGCCAGCCTTGCGCACGTCGATGTATTTGCCGTTCGACGCGGCCAGGCGCACCAGGGTCGAATAACGCGCCGCTTTCAGCACATTGAAGCCGATATTCACCTGCAGGCCGCTGACGCAGTTGTTCGCGCCGCGTTGAGTCAGCAGGTCGATGCCCTGGCTTTGCAGTTGCGGCGGCACCACCTTGACCTGGGCGCTGGCGTTGCGCTGGATCGGTCCCTTCGCAGTGGGAATGGTTACCTTGCCGACGATGTCGAACGTGCCGGCGACGGCGAAAGTATGGTCGACGCTGTACACGCCGTCATTCGCCAGTCCATCCGCGCCCTGGCCGTTATCCAGCGCGGCTTGCGCCGCAGCGGAGCCGATGGCGATGCTTGGCGTCAGCGCCTTGATCGGCTGGCCATTGTCCAGCACCAGCAGGCCCACGCCCACGTCTTCCCCAGCCAGCAGGGTAGTGCGTTCGATGGCGATGCCGACCTGATAGCGCGAGCGGGCAAACACCGTACCCAGGGCCACGGTCTTGACCGGCGCGGCCGGGAAGCTGACGCGCAGAATCCAAACGCCATCGGCGGGATTGGCCAGTTCGGCACCGGTGAACACGCCGCCCGGCAACGGCGGCGTGCGGCCGCTGCCTGGTTCAAAGCTCAGGCGCGAATCCTGCGGGCCGATGGCGACTTTGCCGTTCGGATCGATCAGGCTCAGGGTGGCGCCATTGACCGGTACGATCAGGTCGAAGCGCAGGCCATCGGCGCCGCCGACATTGAAGGGAATATCCAGCGAGGTGGCGCCGGGCGCGATATTGCCCGTGACCGTGACCGGCGTATTCACCGCCACCGGCACGCTTTGCGCGTGGGCGGCGGACAGGCCGCAAGCCAGCGCAAACAGGAAAAGCAGCGCCCACAAGCGGCTAAGCGCCGATCGTGCCGCTGACAGCAAGGTGATAAATGTCTTCATCGCGGTTCTCTTCATTTGAGTGGGATCGTGGTGTCGAGGGCGGTATTGACGTTGCCCACGCTGCGTACCGTATTGTGATTGGCCCCGCTATTGCCCAGCGGCGTGCCGTAGCCGGGATTGGCCGAATTCTCCGTGACGACTATATCGTTTGCCTGCGGTTCGGGCGTCAGCACGGTGGTGTAGGTCAGCACCGTGCGCGTGCCCCAGATATGGCCTGGCACCGTGGTCAGCGTCATGGTCGCCTCCTGGAAAGTGCGCAGCACGCGCCATGCCCGTTCCAGCGCGCGGTGGGAAATGCCGGGATAGGGATCCATCTCGTTATCGGTCAGCAGGTCATCGTGATTCAAGTCGGCGTTGGCGCCAAAGGTATAGGTGCCGGGGATGTTGCCGCGCTGGCCGGTGGAGATGGCCGCCGTTGCCGCATAGGTGGTCAGGTCGCGCAGGCCGGGCAGTTGCGGCCCTTGTCCAAAAGTCCAGCCATCGATGTAGGCGGCAGCCAGGCCACCGGGATCGTCGCCCCGGGCGACCAGGTCGTCGGCCGTGGTTTTCTGGATGATGGAGAGGTCGGCCGCCACGCTGCCGCGGTGCGGGGTGGAGAGCGTGGACAGAGAGACGATCTCGAACTCCGGTCCCAGCGCCTGCAAGCCCTGCGAGTCCAGGCCACCCTTGCTGTGGGCGATGATATGGACCTTGTCGGCTTTCAGCGGTTTCAGGTAGTCGGTGATATGGGTATTCAGCTCGGCCGCGTTGGCCGCCACCGAACCGTTGCCGTTCTGCGCCACGCCCAGCGACCAGCGGTCAACCAGCACGCCGCGTTCTTCCAGCGCGGCCAGCACGCCGGGCGACTCGCCCTCATCCCAGGTGCCGCGGTCGGCCCAGATGCCATGCGCCAGCACATAGGGCGGCGTGGCTTCGAATTCGATGGAAACCCAGTCCACGGCCATGCACCATTCCTCCGTGGTGTTGCCGGTGTCGATATCGATGCGCAGCTCGTTGTCCTGGCCGAACTTCAATTCTTCGATCGGCACGATGATGCTGTCGTCGGTCCAGGTGTTGTTAAAGCCTTCCAGCGTTTTCTTGAACTTGCCGTTGAAGCTTACGCGGTCCAGTTCAGGCGCGATGCCGGGATTTTGCGCCTTATCATCGATATCGTACACAGGGAAGCGGATCGTGGCCTGGGCCGACAGCACGCCATTGCTCACCAGTTTGGCCGCGTCGGCCAGGGTGCCGTCCGGGTTCAACTGCTTGTCGTTGACGACCTTGGGGACGGGAATCTTGATCAGCAGGGGGCCGCCGCCGCGATAGGTGCAGCCGGTATCCAGGCCGGGGCCGGAATTGGCGACATAGATGCCGAGTTTTTCCTCGGGCGGGGTGAAGGGGGACGTGGTCTGCGCCAGTGCCGGCGCGGCGGCAAACGATGCCGCCAACGCCAGCCAGAGCGCTGTGATATTCAATCGCATTATTAGCTCCGAAAAGGATGGCCGTCAGTTGGAAATGGAGATATTGGTCAGGCGCAGCGTGTCGCCGCCCTGTACCAGCTTGCCGCTGATCTTGGCGCCGACCAGCAGATTGCCGACCGGGGCATCCAGCGACACCCACTGCACGCTGCCATTGCTCAAGCGGATCTGGGCGCGCTGGCCCTTGATCTCCAGGATTTGCCCGTTGACGGCATCGCCGGCTTTGGCGGCGGGGGCGGAAGCGTCTTTGCTGGCCTGGGCCGGTGCTGGCTGCTTGGCCGATGCAGGCACGGTGGCGACCAGACCGGCGCTCAAGACCAGAGCAGCCGCGCCACGGCGGCGCGCCAGGAGCAATGCGGGTAGGGCAGCCAGCAGCAACAGCAAAGTGCCGGGTTCTGGCACCTGGGTGTTCTGGCCGATGGCGATCTCCAGTCCTTCGTTGTCAAAGCTGATAGGGAGGTAGCCGGCTCCACTATCGATGAACAACATATCAAGGTCAACTGTGTCGAGTTTGACTACCGCGCCTGCGCTGGGCGCCAGCGCCTTGAAGTTCAGGCTCAGGAAGCGGAAGGCGTCGGTTTGGGCGGAGTCCAGCACGAGGGCGCTATTGCCCGATAAGCCGAAGACATCGATAAGGTTGCCGGATACCTTCGCATCGCCGAGAAAACCGAAGGATGCGGCTTCGGCCAAGTCGAGCTGATTCGCGCCATTGGAATCGATGAAACTGAAACCGGTCAGTTGCAGGACTTTGGAGTCGAATAGCACGGTCAGGTCAAAGCCGCTGAGCGAGTCGCCCAAGGCGCCAGTCAAGCCGCTGATGCGGAAGTCCACATTGAAGTTTTGGCCGACCGCCACGGAACTGGTGGCGGCGGAGAGATTGATTACTGCTGCCTGCCCGGGTAAGGCGGCAGCGATCAGCGCGGCTGGTAAAAGATAGTTACAAGCCTTTTTGCGTAATAGATTAAGTATGGTCACAAGGAACCCTCTCGGAAATAGATGTGCCTGAAAGATGGCGTTTTAAACAACGCGCCGGGGGCCTCCCGAGCAAGAGACGTGCCATCTGCATGTCTCTTTTTTAGGATCAACTACTTATAAAAATGTAATTTTTTCCTACATATAAAATGTAAGATTTTCCGACAGTCGGGATCAAACCTGTAAGAAATGGTAGTTTCCGGTCCTAAATACTTGACTGTCGGTCGGGCAGGGGGCTGGCGCCTTGTTCTGGCCCGCAGCCCTGCGTATCATGCTGACCATCCTGTAACCGGCTGTTATTAATTAAGCATGCGCCTCCTACCCTGCCTTCCCGTTCTGCCCCTGCTCCTGTCGGCCTGCTCGACGCTGACGCCATCGCCGGTTCCGGCTGGCAGCGAAACCACGCTGGCCCTGCTGGAGACCACCGACCTGCACGCTAACGTGGCGAGCTACGACTATTACAAGCTGGCGCCGGAACCATCGATCGGCTTGGAACGCACCGCCACGCTGATCCGCCAGGCGCGCGCCGAATTCGCCAACACCCTGCTGCTCGACAATGGCGACACCATCCAGGGCACGGCGCTGGCTGATTACCAGGCGCTGGTCGCGCCGCTGGCCTGCGATCAGACGCTGGCGATTTACAAAGTGATGAACCAGTTGGGCGTGGAGGGCGCCGGCATCGGCAACCACGAATTCAATTACGGTTTGGCGTATCTGAGCCAGGTGACGGGCAACCGCTTTGACGTGGACAGCGTGGACCCGGCCAAGCCGCGCTGCGCCGGTCCTGCCTTCCCGCAGGTGCTGGCCAATGTGTATAGCGTGAAAACGCGCCAGCCGCTGTTCAAGCCCTATCACATCATCGACAAGCAGATCACCGCAACCGGCCCGGATGGCAAGCCGCTCAAGCTGGCGCTGAAGGTGGGCATCATCGGCTTTGCGCCGCCCACCATCCTGACCTGGGACAAGCGCTGGCTGGAAGGGCGCATCTATACCGAAGGCGTGCGCGAAACGGCACGGAAATACATTCCCGAGATGCGCGCCCACGGCGCCGATCTGGTGGTGGCGATTTCGCACGGCGGCCTGGATAACAGCCCCTATTCTCCGACCATGGAAAACGGCAATTGGTATCTGTCGCAAGTGCCGGGCGTGGACGCCATGTTGATCGGCCACTCGCACCAAGTCTTCCCCAACGCCACCAGCACTGTGCCGCAATTCAATCTGCCCGGCGTGGATAAGGTGAAGGGCACGGTCAATGGCGTGCCGACCGTGATGGCGAACCTGTGGGGTAAGCACCTGGGCGTGATCGCCCTGCGTCTGCGCCATGACGGCAAGGGCTGGAGCGTCGAGCGCGGCGCCACCACGGTGGAAGCGCGTCCGATCCAGACTGGCGACAAGCGTTATGTGGAAGCCGATCCGGCAGTCGCGCCGCTGATCGCCGCCGAACACGCCGCCACCATCAAATATGTGCAAACGCCGGTTGGTACGACCGATTTCCGCATGAGTACCTATTTCGCCGATGTGGGCGATGTCAGCGCCATCCAGATCGTGAATCAGGCGCAGGCCGCCTATCTGGAAAAGCATGTGAAGGCGAATATGCCGGAACTGGCGCGGCTGCCGGTGCTGTCGGTGTCCTCCCCATTCAAGGCCGGCACGGCGGGCGTCAGCGACTACACGGACGTGAAGGCGGGCAGCGTGGCGCTGAATAACGCGGCTGACCTGTACCTGTATCCCAACGCGCTATACGGCGTGAAGGTCGACGGCGCGGGCCTGAAAGCATGGCTGGAGCGTTCCGCCGAGCGCTTCAACACCATCGATCCCAAGCTGGCGACGCCGCAGGAGCTGGTCAACACCGGCTACCCAAGCTATAACTTCGACGTATTGAGCAGTCCCGATGTGAGCTACGAAATCGACCTGAGCCAACCCGCCGGCCAGCGCGTGAAAAAGCTGAGCTACCAAGGCCAGCCGCTCAATCCATCGCAGGAATTCCTGGTCGCCACCAATAACTACCGCGCCAGCGGCGGTGGCGGCTTCCCCGGATTGGACGGCAGCAAAACCATCTTCGCCGCGCCGGACAATAACCGCGAAATCCTGATCGCCTATATCCAGGCGGCGAAAGGCTTGAACCGAGCCAGTAACGGCAGCTCCCGCAGTTGGCGCTTCAGCAAGCTGCAGACCAAAGGCCCGGTCGTCTTCCATTCCGCGCCGGAGAAGCTGGACCTGGCCCGCGCCGCAGGCCTGGACCACATCACACAGCTGCAAACCGATGACGGCATGGGCAAAGGCTTCGCCCTGTACGCTATCGACCTGTCGAAATGAAAGAGCGCATTGCAGCGCTGCTGCTTGCCGCCAGCGCAGGTCTGGCCCATGCCACCGCGCTTGCAGCACCTGCCGCCCCAAGCGCAATCGCTGCGCTGGATGAAGCCCGGGCGCTGCTGCGCGGCCCGGCAGCTTCGCCCGCAGGCTGGCCGCGCGCCTTTTCCCTGTTGAAGGTTGCGGCGGAAGAGGGGGATGCCGCAGCAGCCTACTATCTGGGCCTGATGTACCGCAACGGCATGGGCGTGGCGGGCGACAGCGCCGCCGCCGCGCGCTGGCTGGAGAAAGCGTCGCAGGGCAGGGTGGCGCAGGCTATGTTCCTATACGCGAATATGCTTTTGAGCGGAGAAGGTGTCCGCCGCGACGAAACGGCGGCGCGGCGCTGGATCGAACAAGCGGCAGCGCTGGAGCATCCCGGAGCCATGCTGCAAATGGCACTGGCCCTGCGCGAAGGCAGCATGGGTTTTGAGCGCAATGAAGCCCAGTACGAAATCTATATGAAGGAAGCGGCGCATGCCCTGCGCCACCAAACACCCGAACCGTGATGAAGATAGCGGGACTGACTTGCTTATTTGGTGAAAGATGATTGAAAAGCGAATACGGGAACTCCTGAATGAGCGCAGCAATGACGTGTTGAAGCAAGACCTGATTCCAGGCATTGCCCCTGATGCTGTTAATGACTATATTTCGCAAGAAATGGCGGCCGCAATAAAAGCGGATGATTGGGCGGCTTCGTACGCGCTGCTGGAATTTATACGAGCGATTGAGGCCCCATTGGTAAGAGCCGAGGCACTCAACACATTATTGGTGATGCCAGGCCACGAACTCCATCAGGAGATTCCCGGGACATTCAAGAACTCCGTTGTCCGTCCAGTGTGCCGTATATTCGACAGATTTTGGAAGGTGATTTTCAGATGTTTGACTACACCAGTTCCGAGCCTGAGGTCATCGCGAAATGGTTCAGTCATGCACTGGCCGATATCGGTACAGCAGATGCTATTGCTCTCATCAGGAAGTTCGCTGGATCTCCCAATGCTGGCGTCGCAAAAGAAATGATGTATCGCTTGGAGAAGCTTCATGCCGAATAGGCCGATCTTATTTCTGGAGTCCATCCGCAGAGGAAGCGCAGGAATGGAATGACGAGTGGTTTTCCACGCCCATCGAAATTCGATATTCCCCCGCGATGCTTACGCCGAAGTGGCATCTTGAGTCGATGCTCGATGCCTTCTTGAATGGAGACTACCAGCTTGTCTCCATTCCATGTGAAGATAGTCGATGCAAGCTAGTATTTCATCCTCATGGCTACCCATATGGGGGAACTGGTTGCATGGTTGCTTTTCTTGAATCCAGTGGGCATTGGGTAAGCGGGATTGAGGATGGCACCGGGTATGAGAAATACGTTCGACAATCTAATTTCCGGCAGCCAAAGCAGAAGAAATCGTAACGCTTAGCTGTAGCGCCGGCTAGTGCACCTTGCGCTTTTCCTGCTGCACCAGGATAAATGGGCTGACCACGCAAGCCCACAGATTGGCATTGGTTTCCAGCCAGGTCTGCGCCTGCTGATCATTGACCTTGGCGATTTTGCCTTCGGCCATCCAGGTGGCGATATTCTGCTTGTCGTCGTGGGAGATGCGCACGGCGACATCGACCAGGTCCAGCTCGTCGGCCACCCACACCACCGTGCCGGCGGCGAAATGTTTGATCAGCTCCGACCATGGCAGGCGGGCGGTTTCGCGGTTAACTTTGTCGCGGAGTTCGGTGTCTTTTTCTGGCTTGGTTTGCATTGCTTGCTCTTGAATCGGTTAAATCGCCTCGACGCGCGGCGTCGGCGAACCCTCCCATGTTAACCGATAGGAGAGGCCTTTGCGAACATTCCCCACCAGCGCGGGACGGAAACAGGCCAGATTGATGCCGCCTTCGCGCCGCACGCTGGGATAGATAATGCCCATCGAGCCGGCATGCAGCAGTTGCGCCGCCAGATGCTGGGAATCGATATAGCTGTCCGGCGCCAGGCAGGCGATATACGCTTTCTCGCCGCGGATGTCATGGAATTCGGCGGTGAAATCGGCCAGCATGGTCTGATAGCGCACGCTGTCGTCGAAGCGCTCGATCTCGGCGTATTCCACTGTCTTGTGGAAGATGACTTCGGACAGCGCCGTTTCTACCTCAAACGCGCAATACCATGCGCCCCGTTCACCGTCGTTAAAGCGGCTGCCTTCCGGCCGCGCATAGGTAAAGGCGGCGTTGATGATGCGGAAGTTGGGAACCCGGTCCACCAGCTCGCCCACGCCGATACCGGGCGCGCCGCCATGTTCGGCCAGCAGGCGCGCATTGGTGGCGTTATCGAGGTCAAACAGATCCTGGAGTTCGGCGTCGTTCTCGGCTAGCGGGCTGAGAACGGAATCCTCCACATCGGCATAGCGCGACGGGATCAGGCGGCAGGTGTCGAATTGCCGCAGCAGGCGTAGTGGCGGGGTGGCGGCGCGCAGCAATTACAGCCCTCCGCGCCGCGCGTCCAGCAGCTTGCGCACCGTCTGCATCGAGAGCAGGCCGCCGGCCAGCATATAGGCCAGCGGTGTGCGGCCGCCGAAAATCGTATTCTTGTTGGCGAGGCAGACCCATTCGTCGGCCAGCTTGTCGCCATAAATGATGTGCAGCGATTTGTAGATGCCGACCAGGTAGGAAATGCGGGTGATGCGGTCCACTTCGAGCACCCGGTCGGGATTCTTCTTCCATTCGTAGAAGGAGCTGCTGGACAGGCCGCCCAGCAATTCGCGCGCATCTTCATCGCGCAGCTTCCACGCTGCCACCAGCTTGAAAAAGCCTTTCAGCGCGGTTTTGGACAGCCTTTCGCGTTCTTCCCGGGCATTTAGATCCACCGGGAAGCTGGGTTCAAAGGCACTCTTGGGGTAGGAATAGGCGGAATACATGATTTTCTCCGGTTCTGAATTCTTTATACTCCATATCCGGAGTGTCTGCAAGCGTGTCTTGTTGCTGTAAATCAATATTCTAAGTGCCGCCAGCTGCCAGTATGGAGATGTTGAATCAGAATATCTTTCGAGGGCGTCTTATGGAGCAACTTCTGCCGTATCTGGAGCGGGAACTGCTGGCGCTGCGCCACGCCAGCCCGTTGTTCGGCGCGCGCTATCCTGGCTTGGCTGGCGCTCTGGCGCATGATGGCGCGGCCGTCGATCCCCATGCCGACCGCCTGGCGCAGGCTGTGGCCATGCTCAATGCCCGCATCGCCAAGCGCCTCGATGACGACTATCCACGGTTCATCAGCGCCTTGTTTCAGATGCTGTATCCACAGCATTGGCGTCCATTTCCTGCCTGCGCCATCGTCTGCCTGGACGGGCAGGGCGCCGCACTCCCCCGTGGCGCAACGCTGCAGTCGGCGCCGGTGGACAGTGTGGCTTGCTGCTTCCGCACCGTGTACGACGTTTGCGTCAGCCCTGCGCGGATTGCTTCCGCCGCTTACGTGGCCCGGCCGGACAAGCCAGATTTGCCGGTATTCTCATCCCTCATCAGCATCACGATCGAGGAGCTGCCGGGATCTGGGCAGGAGTGCTTGCGCATATATCTGGACGGAGAAGCTTCGTTCTGCGCCGCCTTGCGCGATGCCTTCTTCCTCAAGGCGCGCCTGGCTTACGTGGAAACCCGGGACGGGCTTTGGCACCCACTTCCATCCATTCCCCTGCGTTCGGTAGGCTTCGCGGAGGATGAGGCCTTGCTGCCGCGTTGTCCCGGCGAGGACGAGGGGGAACGCCTCCTGAAGGAATACTTTTCATTTCCGCAGAAGTTCAACTTCATCGATCTCGATATCGCCGCCTTGCGCCACTATCCAGGCCGGCGCCTTATCTTGCATCTGCTGCTGCCCGACGCGCAGCGCCAGGCGAGCCCGGCGCAGGTGCTTGGAACTCTGTCGGCCGACAATTTGCGAATTGGCGCCACACCTGTCGTCAATCTCTTTCCACGTGCGGCAAACCCAATCAGCGTGACCCATATGCGTAGCGAGTATGAGCTTGAGCCGAGCGGATTGCCGCCATCGGCCGGCGAGATATTCGCCATTGACTCGGTGCGCATGGCGACGGCCTGCGGCAAGGTGGATATCTACCGCCCATTCTTCCGCCAAAGCCATGGCGAGGAAGAGGCGAAAGGACGGTACTGGATCGCCCATCGATGCGCAGGGCGCTCCGGTATGCGCATCGCGTTGTCCGACGGCAGTATCGATCTTGATGGAGAGGGCTGCGCCGCAGCCTCCATCGATCTTCTCTGCTGCAATGCGGATTTGCCACGACGGCTGGTCGGCGACCTGCGCGATGATACCGGCCAGCGTCTGCAACTACTTGGCCAGCCGTCGCCACTGCGTCCAGCGCCCCTGGAGGCGCAAAACGAATGGCGTTTGCTGGCCTTGTTAAGCCGCAGTGGGCGCGGTTTGCAGCGGATGGATGCGCAGCAGTTTGCCGCCATATTATCCCTGTTCGATCCCGTTCAATCGCCAAGTACGCGACGGCTAGTGGAAGGCATCGTCAGCATCGAATGGCAGCCAGCGCAGGCTTCCTTGAGCGACTGCCACGGCGCGTGGCCGGTACAAGGTTTCGCTATCCGCATGACGCTTGATCAAAGTTCCTATGCAGGCAGTGGCCTGCATTTATTCGCGCAGGTAATCGAACACTTTCTCGCCACGCAAGTACACCTGAACAGCTTTACGCAATTGACCGTTGTATCGGCCGCCACCGGAGAGGAGCTGCTGCGATGCCCACCCCGCAATGGAAACCTGAGCCTGCGCTGATCGAGTGCCTGCTGAGCGAGCCGCAGCGTTATGAATTCAGCCAGGCCATGCGCCTGCTGGAAGTCCGCAAGCTTCGTTGCGGATCTCCAGCGCTGCACTGTAAGGGCAGTAGATCGCTGGCTTTCCCAGGATCGGAAATCGAAGTCCTGAAACGAGCTGACGACGGCAGCCTTGAATTAACAGCCGCCTTCATGAGTATGCTGGGTGTCGGCGGGGCGTTGCCGCTGCACTACACCGAGCGTCTCGCCGCTGGACGCGGCGCCATGAACGACGACGACGGCGCGCAGGCCTTTATCGAGATATTCTCGGCCCGCGCATTGCCGCTATTCTTCAAGGCCTGGAGCAGCTACCGCCCGGAAGCGCTATCCGACACCGGTTTCCTGAAAATAATGCTGGCGCTGGCCGCCGCAACTGAGAAAGACGAAGTCCAGGCTTTTTACGCCGCGATCCTACGTCGGCCGTCCAACTCGGGGGCATCAATGGCCCAGATGCTAAGCGCGCATTTCGGCATCCCTCTTCGTGTTGAGCAGTTTGCCGGCAGTTGGGAAGTCTTGAATGCTGAAACACGCAACGGTCTTGGCATGGACAACTGCGTCCTTGGCGAAAACGCCGCGTTGGGAGAGCGCATCTGGCGCCGCGATCGGCGCTTACGCCTGCACGCTGGGCCGCTGACGCAGGATGATTTCAATCGTTTTCTGCCAGGCAGCGATGGTGCGGCGGCTCTGCGAACGATGGTGCGCAAGCTCTCTCTTGGCTTGCTGAGCTGTGAGATGAGGTTGACTTTGCGCCGCGAAGATATCCGCGGCGCAGTGCTGGGACGGGGAAGTCGCTTGGGTGTGGACTCATTCCTTTCCGGTGCAGAGTATGGAGAGGTTCGCTATCTGCTTGCCTAATTAGGCAGGTTCGGCATGCTCGACCAGCAGCTGCACCTTGGTGACGCCGTTGTATTCGTTGGCGTCCAGGCGGAAGGCGACGCGGGCGCGGTCGCCGAGCGAGTCGATGTGGCCGAACCAGATGGCGTCGTAGCGCGCGCCGTTCTTCTCCAGCAGCAGCTTCAAATGGCGCTCTTTGAGGATGCGCTGGCTGACCACGCGGAATTCGTCGCAGAAGACGGGCGGCGCGAAGCCTTGGCCCCAGACCTGGCCATCCAGCAGCTCGATGAACTGGGTGGTGTAGCAGTTGTCATCCAGCGGGCCGTCGGTTTCCACCACGCGTTCCAGCTGCTGCTCGCTGAGCCAGGCGCTGCCCACGGCTTCGAAGGCCTGGGTGAAGGCATCCAGCGCATCGGCGCGGATGCTCAAGCCTGCGGCCATGGCGTGGCCGCCGAACTTGTCGATCAGGCTGGGCGCGCGCTTGGACACCAGGTCCAGCGCGTCGCGCAGGTGGAAGCCGGGGATGGACCGGCCGGAGCCCTTGATCCAGCCGTCGCCCGCCGGAGCGAAGGTGATGGTGGGACGGTAAAACTTTTCCTTCAGGCGCGAGGCGACGATGCCGATCACGCCCTGGTGCCACGATTCATCGAAGACGCAGATGGTGCTGCTGTCGGCCGGACTGAAATCGTCCAGATGCAGCATGGCGGTATCCTGCATATCCGCCTCGATCTCGCGCCGCTTGATATTGATCTCGTTGAGTTCCTGCGCCAGTTGCCAGGCGCGGTCCTCGTCGTCCGTGACCAGGCATTCAATGCCGAGCGACATATCTTCCAGGCGGCCGGCCGCGTTCAGGCGCGGGCCAAGGGCGAAGCCCAGGTCGAAGGGATTGGCGCTGCGCGCCTGCCGTCCCGCCACGCGGAACAGGGCGGCTACGCCGGGCTGCATGCGGCCGGCGCGCATGCGTTTCAGGCCTTGCGCCACCAGGATGCGGTTGTTGGGGTCCAGTTTGACCACGTCGGCCACGGTGCCCAGCGCCACCAGGTCGAGCAGGCTGTCCAGCTTGGGCTGGGTTTGCGCGTCGAAGACGCCGCGGCGGCGCAGTTCGGCGCGCAGTGCCAGCAGCACGTAAAACACCACGCCCACGCCCGCCAGATGCTTGGACGGAAAGCCGCATTCCGGCTGGTTGGGATTGACGATGACGCGCGCGTCGGGCAGCGAATCGCCGGGCAGGTGGTGGTCGGTAATGACGACTTCAATGCCGCGCCGCGTTGCCTCGGCCACGCCTTCGATGCTGGCGATGCCGTTATCGACGGTGATGATGATGTCCGGCGTCTTTTCGCGCGCGGTCAGGGCCACGATTTCCGGCGTCAGTCCATAGCCGTACTCGAAGCGGTTAGGGACGATGAAGTCGACGTCGGCGCCCATGGCGCGCAGGCCGCGCAAGGCGGTGGCGCAGGCGGTCGCGCCGTCGCAGTCGTAGTCGGCCACGATCACCATGCGTTTGTTGGCGGCGATGGAGTCGGCCAGGAAGGCGGCGGCGGCATCGATATGCAGCAGGCCGGCTGGGGCGATCAGGGCCGCCAGCTCGCTGGACAGCTCTTTCGGGTCGAACAAGCCGCGCGCCGCAAACAGGCGCGCGAGCACGGGATGGATGCCGCCCTGGCGCAGCATTTCCGATTCGCGGAAAGGGCAGGGACGAATGGCGATACGGGTCATGTGTGCAGATTCTTCAGCTTGGGCGCGCACCAGAATTTGTGCTGCGCCAGTTTATTGGTGCGGATTTCCAGCCAGCTGTCGCGCCGGCCGAGGATCAGGGTCAGATTGCCGATGCGGCCATCCTTGACGCCCGCCAGCAGCGGCGCGAACCACTCCTGTTCCAGGCGTTGCATCTCCAGCAGCCAGGCGGACCAGTCGCCGCCCAGGCCGGGCGCGATAAGCTGGCCCAGGACTGTCACGCTGTCGGGCGCTGCCAGCACGTTGGCGGCGGAAGCGGCGCGCGCACCGGCAGGCGCCAGCGCGGCCAGCCATGCCGGACATTCGCAGCTTGCCAGTTTCAGCGGCGCTTGCGGCGCGGGAGCGGCAGCGCCGCCCCACATCCAGAAGGAGTTCACGGGCGGCAGGCGGCGCGCTTCGCGGGCCTGGTTGACCGGATGCTCATGCCACAGCATCTGGATTTCATTTTGCAGCTTGCGGAAGGCCAGGGTATTCGGCCCTTCCGGCATCCAGTCGCTCAGATTGACGCCGGCGGCGGCATCCGGCGAGGCGGTACGCAAAACGCTCCACTCGTCGGCGCGCATGAACCAGGTTTCGGCGTCGCCATACAGCAGGGTTTTGCCCACTTCCTCGAAATACGGCCGGGCCGCGTCGAACAGGGCGCGCGAATCGGCTTCGTCCAGGCGCAACTGGCGTGGATCGGCCATCAGCAGATGGTTGCGCGCCAGCTGGATATGGATCGGGTGGACGATGAACCAATAGCCCTCGCTCTGTTCCAGCCCAAAACCGCGCAGCGCGGCGGCGGCCAGCGGCGCCGCGCCCTGGCCCGAGCCGAGCGCGCGCGCCAGCCAGCTTTCGTGCGGCAGCACACGGTCGGCCGGATCGAAAGCGTGTAATTTACGCAAGCTGTGGCGCGCAACCAGGGCCGCCAGCGCGGGCGCCTGCAAAACGCGGGTCAGATCAGTTGCCAGTTCCGGGGGAGGAAGCGCGAAGGGAAGTACGACGGTGGTAGAAGCCATCCCGCCATTGTAGTGGATAGCACCGGGCCGGAAAACCGCTTTTGTCAGGGTTTCTCTGGTGAAACTTTATACTTTAAGCCATGGGCGGACATTTATATGGCACACTGCGGGCTTCGCGTCTTCAGCTGGCTCTGATTCATGAGTATTTTTAACAATCTGCCTTTCGAATGGCTGGTCGGCCTGCGCTACACGCGCGCCGGAAAGCGCAGCGGACGCAATAGCTTCATCTCCTTTATTTCGCTGATCTCGATGAGCGGCATCGGCCTGGGCGTGGCCGCGCTGATCGTCGTGCTGTCGGTCTACAACGGCTTTCAGAAAGTGGTCACGGAGCGCATGGTGTCGGTGCTGGGCCATGTGGAAGCCTACGATATGCGCGGTGCCATGCCGGACTGGCAGGCCGTGGCGCGCCAGGCCAAACAGCATCCCGAGGTGCGCGGCGCCGCCCCCTTCGTCGAACTGCAGGCCATGCTGGTGCATGGCGGCGACAATCTGCGCCCGGCCATCGTGCGCGGCGTGCTGCCCGAATTGGAAGGCACCGTCTCCGAAGTGACGCGCCAGGTAAAGCAGGGCAGTTTCAATGAACTCAAGCCCGGCTCCTTCAATATCGTGTTGGGCGCGGAGCTGGCGAAAGCGCTGGAAGTGAAAATCGGCGACAAGGTCGGCATGGCGCTGGCCCAGGGCGCGATGGCCTCGTCCGGCGCGGCGCCCGCCATGCGCAGCTTTACCGTGGCGGGCGTGTTTGAGGCCGGCCACAACGAATTCGATTCTGGTCTGGCTTTCATCAGCCTGGAAGATGGCCAGCAATTGCTGCAAACGCCTGGCCCCATGGCCTTGCGCATGCGTGTAGCCGACTTGCAGCGCGCGCCGCAAGTGGCTTTCGAGCTGCGCCAGACCTTGAACGGCGACTTCATGGTACGCGACTGGACCAAGGTGAACGCCACCTGGTTTGCCGCCGTGCGCATGCAGAAGCAGATGATGTTCATCATTCTGACGCTGATCGTGGCGGTGGCGGCCTTCAATCTTGTGGCCACGCTGGTGATGACGGTGACGGACAAGCAGGCGGATATCGCCATCCTGCGCACCCTGGGCGCTTCTCCACGCGCCATCATGAAAATCTTCGTGGTGCAGGGTTCGATGGTGGGCGTGCTGGGAACCGTCTTCGGCGTGGCGGGCGGCGTGCTGCTGGCCGCGAACGTGGATGTGATCGTGCCATTCATCGAACAGGTCTTGGGCTTCAAATTCCTGTCCAAGGAAATCTATTTCATCAGTGCCGTGCCATCGGAGCTGAGCTGGCCCGATGTGGCGGTGATCGGCGTGACGGCGGTTGCGCTGTCCCTGGTCGCCACGCTGTACCCCAGCTGGGCCGCCGCCCGCGTCAAGCCGGCTGACGCGCTGCGCTACGAATAATAGAGGCATAAGCCCATGAGCATGATCCGCAATCTCCCTTATGAATGGCTGGTCGGCCTGCGTTACACGCGCGCCGGAAAACGCAGCAGCCGCAATAGCTTCATCTCCTTTATCTCGCTGATTTCGATGAGCGGCATCGCGCTCGGCGTGGCGGCGCTGATTATCATCCTGTCGGTGATGAACGGCTTCCGCAAGGACGTGACCGACCATATGCTGTCGGTGCTGGCTCATGTCGAGGTATTCAGCAAGGATGGCAGCATGCCGGACTGGCAGGAACAGGCCAAGACGCTGAGCAAGCATCCCGAAGTGAAAGGCTACGCGCCTTTCGTGCAGACCCAGGCCATGCTGCTGCACGGCGGCTCCGAGCTGCGTCCCGCCGTGGTGCGCGGCGTGCTGCCGGAGCGGGAACCGAATGTCTCCGATCTGGCCGGGCAGGTAAAACAGGGCAGCTTTAATTCCTTGCGTTCCGGCGAGTTCAATATCGTGCTGGGTGTCGATCTGGCGCGTGCCCTGCATGTGACGGTGGGCGACAAGGTGACGATGGCGCTGGCCAAGGGGACGGTCACGCCGGCTGGCCTGGTGCCGCGCATGCGCTCCTTCACGGTGGCGGCGCTGTTCCGCGCCGGCCATCCCGAATTCGACGCCACGCTGGCCTTCATCCATATCGAGGATGCGCAGAAAATGCTGCGTATCGATGCTCCGGCCGGCTTGCGCCTGCGCCTGGCCGATATGCACCGCGCGCCGGAAGTGGCGCAGGAATTGCAGCGCATGGTTCCATCCAGCCTGACGGTGCGCGACTGGTCGCAGCTGAACGCCACTTGGTTTGGCGCTGTGCAGATCGAAAAGCGCATGATGTTCGTGGTGCTGACGCTGGTGGTCGCGGTGGCCGCCTTCAATCTGGTATCGACCTTGGTGATGACTGTGACCGACAAGCAGGCCGACATCGCCATCCTGCGCACGCTGGGCGCCTCGCCGCGTTCGATCATGAAGATCTTTGTGATCCAGGGGGCGCTGGTGGGCGTGCTGGGCGCGCTGATAGGCGTGTCCGGTGGTGTGCTGGTCGCCACGAATATCGATGTCATCGTACCGTTTATTGAAAAACTATTGGGGGTGCAGTTCTTGTCGAGCGATATTTACTACATCAGCACCGTACCTTCGGACATGCATTGGCCGGACGTAGCGGTGATTGGCGTGGTGTCGGTTGCGCTGGCCTTCCTTGCAACCATCTACCCGAGCTGGTGGGCAGCACGGGTCAAACCTGCGGAGGCGCTGCGCTATGAGTAATGAAATGATGAACGGCGCGCCGGTATTGGCTTGCCGGGGATTGGGCAAGACCTTCACCCAGGGCAGTTATTCGGTGCCGGTTTTGTCGGGCATCGACTTTGAAGTGCGGCGCGGCGAGCGCGTTGCCATCGTTGGCGCATCGGGTTCGGGCAAATCCACCTTGCTGCATCTGCTGGGCGGACTCGATACGCCAACCAGCGGCAGCGTATCGCTGCTCGGCAAGGACTTCGCCAGCCTGAATGAAACGGCGCGCGGCGACCTGCGCAACCAGTCGCTGGGCTTTGTCTACCAGTTCCACCACCTGCTGCCCGAATTCACTGCGCTGGACAACGTCGCCATGCCGCTGATGATACGTCGCGTGAAACGCGCCGAAGCGCAGGAACAGGCGCAGCAAATGCTGGCGCGCGTCGGCCTGGCCAAGCGAGTGACCCACGTGCCCGGCGAGCTGTCCGGCGGCGAGCGCCAGCGCGTGGCCCTGGCCCGCGCCCTCGTTACCCAACCAGCCTGCGTGCTGGCCGACGAGCCGACCGGCAATCTAGACCACTCCACGGCCGAACAGATTTTCGAGCTGATGCTGGAATTGTCGCGCACTTCCGGCACGGCCTTCGTCATCGTCACCCACGATGCCGAGTTGGCCAAGCGCTGCGACCGTATGATGCGCATGAGCGAAGAAGGCTTGCGCGCGGGCTAGGAGACCGCCATGTGGATCGATACCCACTGCCATCTGGATGCGCACGAATTCGGCGCCGAGTCGCTGGCCGTGGCTAAGCAGGCTGCCGCGCAGGGCGTGGACATGATCGTGATTCCGGCGGTGGAGAAGGCCAACTTCTCCATCGTCAAGCAACTGGCCGATACTGCGCCGAATGCCTGCTACGCGCTGGGCATCCATCCCATCTACGTGCCGCAGGCCAGCGAGGATGATCTGGTCTTCATGCGCCAGCAGGTCGAACAGGCCATGGCCGATCCGCGCTACGTGGCGATCGGCGAGATCGGCTTGGACTTCTTCATCCCCATGCTGTGCGAACCGCAGATGCGCGAGAAGCAGATCCATTTCCTGCGCGAGCAGTTGAAGATTGCCCGCGACTTCAGCCTGCCCGTGCTTTGCCATGTGCGCAAATCACAGGACCAGGTGCTCAAGCATGTGCGCCAGATTCCGCCGGCGGGCGGCATCGCCCACGCCTTCAACGGCAGCTTCCAGCAGGCGCAGGGCTTTATCGACGTTGGTTTCAAACTGGGATTCGGCGGCGCCATGACCTTTACGCGCGCCCTGCAGATTCGCCGCCTGGCGACCGAATTGCCGCTGTCGTCCATTGTGCTGGAGACGGACGCGCCCGATATCTCACCCGCCTGGGTTCATCCGGGCCGCAACTCCCCCGATCAGATTCCGCGCATCGCCGCAGTGTTGGCCGAACTGCGCGGCATCGATATCGGCGAAGTCGCATCTGCCACCGCTGCCAACGCCTGCGCCAGTCTGCCGCGCATGCAGCCGACTGCATTTGTATCGCCCGCATAAGCAAAAGCGGCAGCGCCGGATATGTCAGCAACTGTCAGTTTGGACTGTGTCGTTCGCCCTATCGTGATCTGACGCATGGCGGTTTCCATTCCGGCGCCGCTGCGTTGCGCTATCAACTGGAGGCGATCATATGTTAACCATTTACCATAGCAGCCGGCGCGTGCGCGCCGGTGTCGGACTGGCAGCTCTGTGCATCACGGCCTTACTGCCGCTAAGCGTTGCCGCCGATGAAAGAAGAAGCTGTTTTGCAGTGAAAGCGAAAATCGGCTCCACCGCGCCACCCTTGCTGGCGACAGGCGAGGTATTGCGTCAGGCGGCATTGCAGGCGACGCTCGACAAAAAAAATGCCGATACCGCGCTCCAGCCCCAAGCCTTACCGACCAACCCGCGACGTTGCACCGGCGTGAATCCGGAAATACCTAACACGCCTCCCGGCGCCACCAATTATTTTGGCGACTTCAAAAACAAGACTAAATTCCGCCAACTGGTCAAGATGACCTGCGACGGCACCGGTCTGACCGCACATTATTTTTCGATGGGTAAAGCAATCTACTACCGCTCTTGCCTCGGTGGCGAGCATAACAATTACGTCTACTTCTGGGGAAAGCAAGATGGCAACGCCAGTACCTGCTTTGGCAGCACCTATCCGGAGATGTACGAATTGGCCGATTCGCTGAAGTCAAACCCGCTGACGCTGGACCGCGTGCAGGCCGTGTATGGCGGCGGTGGCGGCATAACGGGCGACGATCAATCCACCTATGCGTTGGGTAACATCATGGCAGCCATTCTGGTTTCCGAAGCGACGCGAGACAACTTGGTCATCCCAGCCAACTATATGCTCATGGACCAGGTAGCCGCGGGCAAGGCTACCTTGGCCCAGGTGCTGGCCGGGAACTGTGTTGTGGGCGCCAGCACTTGCGGGAATACCAAAAAACGGGACGGCCTGCATCCTCTAGCCTGGGGCGGAGCGCAAAGCGTGATGATGACGGGCGGCTGGGGAACCAGCAATGGCGCGACCTCGGAATTCGGCAAGGCTTTCGAGACTGACCTCACCGTAAGCTGGCTAAAATCGCAGGACAAGGTCGCTCCCGCAGCGAGCGGATGCGACGCCACGCGCATCTTGATAAATTATGGCCCTGACCAGCAGACCACTCTGAAAGGCTTGTTCGGTAAGCTATTCTAAATAAAGATAGGTATACATCAACGAGCGTTTTTGAACAGAGCCAATACTCGCCCTTATTGTTGACGCAAGGGGGGTGGGAATGCGTAGCTTGTTGCTCGGTGTGATCGCTGGCGCGGCGGTCCTTCAGATGCAGTCGGATTTACCCGCGTATGCCGCTGAAGGAATGCTGGCCGCGAGCCTGCTCGCTTTGCTGTTGCAGGCTTTAAGCTTGCAACGCGCAATGCGCGAGCCGCTGTTGTGCAGACCATTTTTACGCTTCGTCTTCGGTTGCCTGCTGGGCTTTTTCTGGGCCGGGTGGCAAGCGCAGATAGCGCTGGAGCCGGCGCTGGCGAAAGCTGATGAGGGCCGCGATTTCATCGTAACAGGCGTGATCGACAATCTGCCGTATCGCTTTGAGCGCGGCATGCGCTTCAATTTCGCCGTTGAAGAGGCGGTAGATGCCAGCCATCGTCCGCTGCCGCTGGCAATCGTCCCGCCGCGCATCGTCCTTTCATGGTACGCGGGACGTTTCGGCGCGGCGCATGCGATCGACGACGTGCAACCGGGCCAGCGCTGGCGGTTTAAGGTGCGCTTGCAACGGCCACACGGGAATGCGAATCCGCATGGCTTTGATTATGAACTGTGGCTGCTGGAGCAGGGCGTGCGTGCCACCGGTTATGTGCGTGACGATGGCAGCCAGCGGCTTTTGAGCAGCTTTGTCTTCAACGCCCATAACGTCGTTGAGTATTGCCGCTCTGTTTTGCGCGACAAGATTCAGCGCACATTGAACGGAAAACCTTATGCCGGTGTGATCGTGGCGCTGGTGGTGGGCGACCAGCGTTCCATTCCGCAGGCGGACTGGCAGGTGTTCAACCGCACGGGCATCAGCCATCTCATCTCCATCTCCGGCCTGCATATCACCATGATCGCGGGGCTTGCCGCCTGGCTGGCCTCATGGCTGTGGCGGCATTCCTTCTTTACTCAGCACCAGTTGCCCTTGCTGCTGCCGGCGCAAAAGCTGGCGGCCGTCGCCGGATGGCTGGCGGGGCTGGTGTATGTGCTGCTGGCCGGTTTTGGCGTCCCGGCGCAGCGTACGCTGTATATGCTGTCCGTGATCGCGCTGGCACTGTGGTGCGGCCGCTTGACTGCGGTATCCCATGTGCTGGCGCTGGCGGCGGGCATTGTCGTGCTGCTCGATCCCTGGGCCGTGCAGCAGCCGGGATTCTGGCTTTCCTTTGGCGCGGTGGCGATCATCCTGTATGCCTCGCTGGGACGGACCGCTCTTCATAAGAACGAGGCCCAGGCCGGCGATGGGGCAGGGCTGCTAGCGCCGGGTGAAGCAAGACGGCGCAAACGGCGCGGTACGTCGCTGACGCGCCGCCAGCGTATCGGGCAAGGCCTGCGCGAGGCGCTGAACACGCAATACGCCGTGACACTGGGCCTGGTGCCGCTGACCATGCTGCTGTTTGCCCAGGTCTCGCTGCTCAGCCCCGTGGCGAACGCAGTGGCGATTCCGCTTGTGAGCCTGGTCGTGACACCCATGGCGCTGCTGGGCAGCTTCCTGCCCGATCCGCTGGCCGGGCCTTTGCTGCTGGCGTCGCACGAAACCATACGCGTGCTGGCGGCCGGGCTGCGCTGGTTGTCCGGCGTTGAATTTTCGGTCTGGACCGCCCCCATGCCGCCGTGGTGGCTCTTCGCCTGGACTTTAGTGGGAACCCTGTGGCTGCTCGCGCCCAGGGGATGGCCGACGCGCTGGCTGGGCCTGGCGAGCTGGCTGCCCTTGCTGACGGCCGAACCGGTCCATCCGCAGGACGGCGAATTGCAGGTGACTGCTTTCGACGTGGGACAGGGCATGGCGCTGCTGCTGGAAACCTCGGGCCACCGCCTGCTGTACGACGCCGGCCCGACCTATGCGCCCGACGCCGATGGCGGCAACCGCGTCATCGTGCCGTATTTGCGGGCGCGCGGCATCGGCCAGCTGGATGGAATGCTCATCAGCCATAGCGATACCGACCATGTCGGCGGCGCGCTGACCGTGATGCAGAATGTGCGCGTCCGCTGGCTGCTGTCTTCGCTGCCGGATGGGCATGCGGTGCTGGATGCGGCGCGCCAGCACCGGCGTTGCGAGGCGGGCCAACGTTGGCAGTGGGATGGCGTACGCTTTGAGGTGCTGCATCCTGCCGCCGCCAGCTACGGCGACGAAAAGCTTAAGACCAATGCCCGCAGCTGCGTGCTGCACGTCAGCACGAGGAATGCCTCGCTGCTGCTGGCCGGCGATATCGAAGCCGACCAGGAGGCCGAGCTGCTGCGCGGTGCGGGAGAGAAGTTGCAGGCCGACGTGCTGCTCGCGCCCCATCACGGCAGCGGCACCTCATCCACGCCGGCGTTTCTGGCGGCGGTGCAGCCTTCTATCGCTATCTTTCAGACCGGCTACCGCAACCGCTACCGCCATCCCAAGCCGGAGGTCTACGCGCGCTACGCCGCCAATGGCATCCGCCGCCTGCGCAGCGATGAATCCGGCGCCATCACATTGCGCTTCACTGACAAGATGGAAGTCGATGAGTACCGCAAAAGCCACGCGCGCTACTGGTACGGACCTTAGCATCCTTGAAATTGGCGCCGCCGCGCCCACATCGGTGAAACTTTGACTTTTTCACACGTGAGGCCATGCTCTTTCCCCGCCACCCCAAGCCTGTCGTTCCAGCGAAAGCGGTTGCCACCCAGGTCGTGAAGCAGGAACACCGCGAAGTGCAGAGTACCCATCTCATCATCGTGGAAAAGCCGAATGCGCCAGAAACGCCCGAGCCGCGGCCGGAGCAGGGAACTTAGAGCCTTTCTACCAATATTTCCGGGCTAGTCTCCTTACAATAAAATGATAATAATCAGGAGACCGCCCGCCACGGCTGGGCGCACACATCACAATGAGCAAGCCAAAAATCCATTTTTCGCATGCAAACAGCTATCCGGCGGGGACTTACCGCCAGCTGTTTGAACTGCTGGGCCAGGACTTCGACATCCAGGCCCTCGATATGCACGCCCACAACCCCGTCTATCCGGTGCAGGATGGCTGGCACGCGCTGGTGCGCGAGCTGCTGGACGAATTGGTGAAGCGCTATAAGGAAGAGCCGGTGATCCTGGTCGGCCATTCGCTGGGCGGCATGCTGAGCCTCATGGCCGCTGCCGCGCGTCCGGACCTGGTGCGCTGCGTGGTGCTGCTCGATTCGCCCGTGGTGGGCGGCTGGCGCGCCCTGATGTGGCGCCTTCTGAAGCGCACCATGGTGGCCGACCGCTATTCGCCGGCGCGCTTTTCGGCACGCCGGCGCAATGTCTGGCCCGACCCCGCCGCGGCCCTGCGGCACTTCGCCAGCAAGGATATCTTCGCCGCCTGGGCGCCGGGCGTGTTGCAGGACTATATCGAGGCTGGCCTGAAGCCGCATCCGGAAGGCGTGCAACTGCGCTTCACCCGCGAAAACGAAACGGCCGTGTACCGCAGCCTGCCGCACCATATCGGCAGCCTGGTGGCGGGCGATTTCCCGGTGCCGGTCGGTTTCGTCGGCGGCACGGTGTCGGTGGAAAACCGCCAGGCTGGCCTGGATGCGACCCGGGCGCTGGTGGGCGAGCATTTCCGCCTGCTGCCGGGCGGCCATCTCTTCCCGATGGAATCGCCGACGGCCGCCGCCCAGGCCACGCGCGAGATGATTTGCGCGTTGATTGGCCCGCATCTGAGCCTGTGCGGCGGGCAGCCGGAAGCAAGTCTGGCCGGCTAAAAATGTTCAAAGCCGGGCCTTTCGCGTAAAATCGCTGCCAAACTGCGGGCGCGCAAGCGTCCGCCCACCCTGCAATCTAGAGAAAATGGCCTTGCGATGACGATTAAAAGCGATAAATGGATACGCCGGATGGCGGAACAACACGGAATGATCGAGCCGTATGAGCCGGGCCAGGTGCGCATGGTCGATGGCCGCAAGGTGATCTCTTACGGCACCTCGTCCTATGGCTACGATATCCGCTGCGCCGACGAATTCAAGGTTTTCACCAATATCAACAGCACCATCGTCGATCCGAAGAACTTCGATTCGAACTCCTTCGTAGACGTGAAAAGCGATGTCTGCATCATCCCGCCGAACTCCTTCGCGCTGGCCCGCACCATCGAGTATTTCCGCATTCCGCGCAATGTGCTGACGGTCTGCCTGGGCAAATCGACCTACGCGCGCTGCGGCATCATCGTCAATGTCACGCCGTTCGAGCCGGAATGGGAAGGTTATGTCACGCTGGAGTTCTCCAACACCACGCCGCTGCCGGCCAAGATCTACGCCGGCGAAGGCTGCGCCCAGGTGCTGTTCTTCGAGTCGGACGAAATCTGCGAAACCTCGTACAAGGACCGCAACGGCAAGTACCAGGGCCAGCACGGCGTGACCCTGCCGAAGGCTTAAGCTTCAATATTCAAGGGGCTGGGCGGGCAGCAGGATTTCCACGCGCAAGCCGCCTCCCTCGCGGTTGGCAGCCTGGATGCTGCCGCCGTGCTGCTGCACCACCTGCTGCGCGATGGCCAGGCCGAGGCCGTGGCCTTCCACGTCCTTTTGCGTGCCGCTGCTGCGGAAGAAGGGCTGGAAGATCGTCGCCAGATCCTCTTCCGCCACGCCCGGGCCGCGATCCAGCACGCGGATGCTGAGCTGGCGCGGCGCCTGCTCCGGATGCGCCGCCAGTTCCACAATCACCAACTCTCCCACCGGGCTATGCTTGATGGCGTTGCGCACCACGTTTTCAATGGCGCGCGCCAGCAATTCGGCTTGGCCCTTGACCAGCACGTCGGCATTGCCTTGCTGCGTGATGGCGCGGCCGTGCGAGGCCGCTTCGAATTCGGCATCGCCCAGAATCTGGTCGAGCAGTTCGGCCATGCCGATATCTTCCTTGCCCGGGCTGTAGGCGCCCGCTTCCAGGCGCGAGAGGGTGAGCAGTTCGCCTACCAGCTTATCCATGCGCACGCTCTCCCTTTCGATGCGCTCCAGCGAGGACCGCATCTTTTCCGGCTGCTGGTGCGCCAGGCCGATGGCCGCCTGCAGGCGCGCAAGCGGCGAACGCAGCTCGTGCGAGACGTCGTGCAGCAAGCGGGTCTGGCCGTCGATCAGGCTGCGCAGGCGCGCCGTCATGCGGTCGAAATCGCGTCCCAGATCGCTCAGCTCATCGGCGTGGCGGCTGGGCGCTTGCGCGAAGCGCGGCGCCAGGTCGCCGCTCGATGCAGCCTCGAAAGCCTGGCGCAGCGCGCGGATCGGCCGCGAGAAATACCAGGCCAGCAGGGCGGCGAATAAAAGGCTGGCGAGGACTGCCGCCGCCAGTGGAATGAAGGGCGTCAGCGGATGGAAGCGCGGACCGGGCGGGCCAGGCGGCCGCTCCACGCCATTGGGACCGCCGGGAACGGCGCGTTCCGGCGGGCCGATCAGCGGCGGCAGGTCGATGCCCAGGCCGCGAAAATGCTCGCGCGAAGGCAGGAACAGCAGGTAGGGATGGCCGCCCGGCGTGGCGACCTTGCGCACCACACGCAGGTCACCCTTGCCCAGCAAGGCGCGCGCCTCCGCCAGTATCGGCGGCTGCACGACGCGGCCCAGCAGCTCCTTGCCGCTGTCGTCGACCGCATACACGCGGTGGCGGTCCATATTCTCCAGCAGCTGGCGCAGCGCGCCGGCGCCGCCGAACTTCAGCGTGGCGACGGCCGATTCGATGGCCATCTCGGCGGGCGGGCTGGTATCGAGATCCAGCCGCTTTTGCTGGCGCGCGTTGTGTTCCTTGAGCCAGACCGCGCCACCGATGGCCACCGTGGCCGCAAACTGCGCCAGCAGGATGGAAAAGAAGAACTTCCAGAACAACCTGCCCACGCGCCTACTCCTTGATGAGCTGATAGCCCATGCGGTACACGGTCTGCAGGCAGGAACGGCCGTCGGCGATGGTGCCCAGCTTGTGCCGCAGGCTGCTCAGATGCACGTCGATATTGCGGTCGAAGCGCGCCATCGGCCGCCCCAGACCTTGTTCCGACAAGGTACTCTTGCTGACCTGCTTGCCGGCATTGCGCGCCAGGACCTCAAGCAGGTTGAACTCGGTGCTGGTCAGCTCCAGCGCATTGCCGGCCCAGGTGGCGCGGCGCTGCTCGGGCCACATGGTGAGCTGGCCCACGCTCAGCGGCTGGACGGAAGCGTTATTCTCGTTGCCGGTATTCTGGGTGCGGCGCAGGATGGCGCGGATGCGCGCCGTCAATTCGCGCGGCGTGCAGGGCTTGGCCACATAATCGTCGGCGCCCAGTTCCAGGCCGACGATACGGTCGGTATCGTCGCCGCGCGCGGTCAGCATCAGCACCGGCAGGTGGCTGGCGGCGCGGATGCGGCGCAGCGTTTCCAGGCCGTTCATGCGCGGCATCATCACATCCAGCACGGCGATGGCGTACTGGCCGCTGAGCGCTTCGCGCGCGCCGCTGTCGCCGTCGTTGGCGGTGCGCACGCTGAAGCCTTCCTGTTCCAGATACTCCTGGAACATGCCTACCAGTTCGATATCGTCGTCTATCAACAGAACCTTGCTCATTGCCGTGTTTTCATGGGATGGGATCAGGCCATCATAACAAAGAAGCCCCGCTCCCCGGTTCCGCTTTACCTGCTTTTACATGGGAGAAGCGGACCATCTTTACATGGTTTTACGTCTGCCTGACAGCGCTTTACACCTGCCCGGCCGAGAATGGATGCTCCGATCCACTCATAGGACTGAAGCAAATGAAAAACACAAAACAAGCTTTGCAAGGATTCGCGCTCGCCGCTTCGCTGGCCCTGCCGCTGGGCGCTTTTGCCGCCGGCGAGGCGCCGCCGCGCGGCATGCAGCGCGGTGGTCCGGAAATGTCCCCCCCCGATGGCGGTTTTGAAAGCTTGCCGGAAGAGCAGGGAGGCATGAAAGGACCGGGCTTTCCACCGCCGGGTGGGTCGCATCGCGGTCCCGGTCCGCGTGGCGAACCGCCATTTCTGCATGGCTTGCAATTGAGCGAGGTGCAGCAGGACAAGGTCTTCGCCATTTTGCACGCCCAGGCGCCGTACCTGCGCGAACAGGCGAAGGCCCACGAAAAGGCCGCCCGCGCCCTGCACGATATGCGCCTGGCCGACAAATATGACGACGCGGCGGCGGCCAGGCAGGCGCAGGCCGCGGCACAAGCGATGGCGAATATGCAGCTGCAAAGAGTGCGCACGGATCAGAAACTGCTGTCCTTGCTGACCCCCGAGCAGCGCAAGCAGATCGAAGAGCGCGGGACGGCGCGGCCGCCACGTCCTTGAATTTACCGTTAAGGAGCAAAGTATGAATATCACTTCCCTGAATTCCAGCAGCGCCGCCAGCCAGCTGGCCTACACCGGCAAGACGGCGCAGAACAGCAGTACGGATGGCGTCGCGGTGCGCCGGCCGCCGCCTCCCGACGGCGCTGGCCTGGTGAACGCTGTCGCCGATGCCTTGCAATCGATAGGTGTCAGCAGCGCCGGGGATGCAAGCAGCACGGGTGAAAGTACGGATAGCACCGGCAGTACCAGCGGCACCAGCAACGCGGCCCAGGCCTTGGGCGGCTTTTTGCAGGATTTGATGGCGGCCCTGCATGAACAGGGCGGCGTGCAGGGCGGGCCGCCTCCATATGGCGAAGCAGGCCAGGGCGGCATCCCCGGTGGCGCGGGTGGACCTGGACCGGGCGGCGGCCCCGGCAAGCTGGCCAGCGATCTGCAAGGCCTGATTTCCAAGCTGGATGGCGGCGCCTCATCCGAGGACGAGGCGGAATCGGACAGCACGACGCTGGAAATCTCGTTCAAAAGCCTGCTGCAGACCTTGGGCAGCGATAGCTCGGACTCCAGCACGCAATTGAGCAGCTTCTTGAAAGCGCTTGCCAACGGCTTGCCGAACGCTGGCAGCAGCGGCAATCTGATCAACACTTTTTCACCACCATCTTTCCCGGTCAGCTATGCCACCGACGATGTCTTCAGCGATGGCTACCCGTTGCAGCTCGCTACCATCAGCGGCAATGCAACGGACGGCTATGTCGCCCTGCTGACGGTGGTTATCGCAGCCTGAGCGCAAGGCGGCGAAAGCCGCTTCGCCGCATTTCGCCCGGCCAGGCCAGCGGGCGAATTTCCCTTCGCCGCCCAGCGCGGCTTTCCCTTCCTTTCCTGCTGATGCCGTGCATGGCATGGCGCTTGCACTTAAGCGGCGGAGGGCGGTTGTTGCCGCCCGCCAGCCGGAGCAAGCCATGGCAAGCCGATTGATCGATTACTACCCAGAGTTGGAACTGTCCGGACCGGAGGGCGGCGCCTCCTGGCGCGCGGAGGATGCCGAAATCGGCTTCGGCGCGCGCCTGCTGGCTGCCCGCAGCGGCGCCGAAATCGCTTCCACGCTCACCGAGCTGGCGCGGATGGCGGGCCGGCGGCGCGCTTGCACGGCCCTTGTTGCAAGCCCTGTATCCGGCGGCGGCAGCCGTCTTTCCCCTGCGCGCGCGCGACGCCAAGTTGAAGGCCGCGCGCTTGTTTGGCCTGGAGCTGGAAGGCTTGAGCCCCGAGGACAAGGAATTCGAGCTGGCCCTGCATTTCACCCGCTTCGCCCTCGACACCGCGCGCAACGCGCTGGCAGCGCCCGGCGACGATGCCGCGGCGCGGGTGCGTTCAGGCTTGATGCAGTCGGCGCGGCGCCATGCGCCTGGCCTGCTGCGCCATGGAGGCAGATGAAGGACTGGCCGGGGCGGGCATCCCGCCCCGGATGGAGTGTTGTTCATTGCAGTTGTTAATCACTGGGAGCCAATCATGCATGACATTGATCGCACGACCCTGGAATTTGGCCAGGAAATGGGCTTTGAGGCAGAGCAGTACGAGTTCGGCCAGGGTGAGTGGAGCGGCGAGAGCGGGCTGCTGAGCGAGCAGCAGGAAATGGAACTGGCCAACGAGCTGCTGTCCGTCACCAACGAGGCCGAGCTGGAGCAGTTCCTCGGCAGCTTCCTGCGCAAGGCCGCATCGGCCGTCGGTTCGGCCATCAAGTCGCCGGTCGGGCAGGCCGTGGGCGGCGTGCTGAAAGGGGTGGCCAAGAAAGCCTTGCCGCTGGCCGGCGGCGCCATCGGCGGGTATTTCGGCGGCCCCTTGGGCGCCAAGATCGGCAGCGGGCTGGCTTCGGCGGCCGGCGGCGCGCTGGGCCTGGAGGCGGAAGGCGAATTCCTCGGCGAGGACCGCGAATTCGAAGGCGCGCGCAACTTCGTCAAGCTGGCCTCCGATACGGTCAGCCGCGCCGCGCAGGCTCAGGGCGGCGATCCGCGCCAGATCGCCCAGGCGGCTGCCACGGCGGCGGCGCGCAAGTACGCGCCTGGCCTGCTGGGCAAGGGGCGTGGCATGGGCGGGCAATGCGGTTCGCAGGGCATGGCGTCCCAGGGCGGTGGTTTGGGAGCGGGCGGTGCGCAAGGCGCGTCCGCCGGCGGCCAGCGCGGCGCAGGGGGCGGGGGACGCTGGACCCGCCAGGGCCGCAATATCGTGGTGCACGGCGTCTGACAGCCATGGCCATCGGCTCCTACGCCTCGTGGATGCTGGCGCAAGAAGCGCGCTCGCTGCTGGCCCGGCTGGCCCGCGTGCAGCCCTTTGTGCTGATTGAACCCATGGTGCCGGCGGCGGCCTTGCTGCCAGCGGCGCAATCGGCCATCGAGCGCTATCTGCTGCAAGGGCGGCGCGAGCTGCGCGCCATGGTAAAGGAGTTCCTGGCCTGGCTGCGCAGCGCCGAGGCCCAGCGCGCCACGGCGGCCGAGGCCCAGCGCCGCTTCACTGTGCTGCGTCTGCGCTTCAATGCCGCATTGACCCAGTTCGACCTGTTCAACGACGTAATCACGCAGCGCAGCGAGCATAAGAACGGGGTTTGGCTGTCCGGCTTGGATGTCGCTTCGGCCGACGCGCTGGCCTTGCCGGGCGCCTATTACCGGCCGCCGCCCGTCATCTGCTATCTGGACCGGGGGCCGGGGGCGGCGATCCGGCGCGCCCGCACCCGCCTGCCTGGCGGCGGCGACAATCCGGTCGCCATCGTGCGGGTGCCGCGCGAGCGCATGGTCGGCAGCAGCGTGGCTTCGTCCCTGTTCCATGAGGTAGGACACCAGGGCGCGGCCTTGCTCGATCTGGTCAACTCGCTGCGGCCGGTGCTGCAGGCCTTGCAAGGCGCCCATGCCGGCCAGGCGCGCGTGTGGCGGCTGTGGGAGCGCTGGATTTCCGAGGTGGTGGCCGATTTCTGGTCGCTGGCGCGGGTCGGCGTGGTGGCCACCCTGGGTCTGATCGGCGTGGTCAGCCTGCCGCGCGTTTTCGTATTCCGGCTGAATGCGGACGATCCCCATCCCGCGCCCTGGATACGGGTCAAGCTCAGTTGCGCCATGGGGCGCAGGCTGTATCCGCATCCGCAATGGCGGCGCATCGAAAGGCTGTGGGAATCCTACTACCCGCTGGCGGGGCAGAGCGCGGCGGAACAGACGCTATTGCGTGAGCTGGACGACAGCCTGCCGGCGTTGGCGGAACTGCTGGCGCAGCACCGGCCGGCGGCCCTGCGCGGCCATTCGCTGCAGGAGGCGCTGACGGTGCGGGCGCGCCAGCCGGTGCGTCTGGAAAGCCTGTTCCTGCGCTGGAACGCCACGCCGTGGCTGATGTACCGAGCGCCGCCTACGCTGGTTTTTGCCGTGATCGGGCAGGCGCGGGCCAATGGCCGCCTGAGTCCCGAGCATGAAAGCGTATTGCTGTCGCGCCTGCTCACGCACTGGGCCTTGCGCAGCACGCTGGAAGTGAGCGCGCAGTGCGCCGGCGGGAGCATGAATTCCGATTAACTGAGGAGATAGACATGAGTACCAAGAATGCGGCGGCAGCAAAGGAAAGGCGCGGCGCAATCCAGGTCAGCGTGCATGACAGCAGCAGTGGGGTACCGCTGGCAAATGCCGCTTTCCGCCTGTATCTGGGGCGCGATGCCCATGGTGTCGCGCTGGCCGGCTGCAGCGATCAGGTGATGCAGAACTGGGAGCCGGCCAACCATACCTTCCTGGCCGAGGGTTTTTCCGGCCTTGAAGGAAAGCTGACTTTCTCCGATCTGGATAGCGGCGTGTACTTCGTGGCCTTCGATAACGTGACGCCCTTCGTCTCAAATGAGCCGGTGCTGTTCCATTGCGCCACCGTGCGCGCCGGTTGCACCGAAATGGCTTGCTTCGAGCTCGATATCCGCCCCGTGGTCGATATCGAGTGGGAGTGCGACGGTCAGCCGGTCAATACGCGCGGCGGCTTTGTCGGCAACAAGGCGTTGGCCCTTGTCAGCTTCAATGGCGTCGACCGCGTGCTCGATAGCCGGGTGCAGGTGATACCCAAGCTGCCTTGGGTGGCTCGGTCCGGCGAGCGCTTTACCTTCATCAGCACCGTCCGCCGCGCCGGACCGCAGAAATTCGAAGGCCTGCTGCAACTGGCAAGACGCGGCGACAACGATCCCACGCGCCGCATGGCGGGCGGCCCGGCCGCGCATACGGTGGGCGGCGGCCCCGCCGTCGTGGGTCTGGCCGCGGCCCCCGCTTCCCTGGCCCTGCTGCGCGAGTTCGATGCCGAGGACCGGCCGCCTTCGCCCATCAGCGGCACCGTGGGCGTGTCGCTGACCCGCACCGAGACCGAGCCGACCGAAGACCTGCCGCTGTGGACGCTGATCCGCAACAGCACCGAGGCGCTCTCCTTCAACAATTACCTGCAGTTTATCGACCAGCTGTTTTGCGGCGGCGGCGGGGATTTGACGGAATTCGAACGAGCCCGTTTCCCCAACAAGAACAAGGCTTTCCAGTCGCTGAAACTGCGCCGCGCCCTGCCTTTCAACGATGCCGAGTCTTACCGCGTGTTGAAAGCGGCGACCGAGGCCTTCGTCATGGTCAATTGCGGCGTGCTGAATACGCCGCTGGCCTTCGATCCGACCGAGGATGCCGCCTATCTGGACCGGCGCGATATCCCCAACACCAGCAATCTGTCCGAGGTGCTGACCAACGACTATCTGGAATCGGTGGACGGCGTGCCGACCTTGCCCTATCTGGCGGTGATCCGCCGCAAGCTGCCCGATATTCCGATCACCATGAGCAGCGGCATGGAGCATGAGGCCGACCTGTGCTTCGGCATCATCCAGGAGCGCCTGGCCAATCCCTGCCTGCTGGAGCTGATCTGGTCCTACTGGCACGAGGAAGGCATGCTGGTGCAGACCATGAACGCCATTACCCAGCGTTTCCAGAACCTGCGCGCGCCGGGCATCGGCCTCGATCCGCTGGCCAATACCGAGATCGACATGCTGCGGCCGCTGAACAATCTGCTGTGGGGCTATACCCAGGACGAGCAGCACCGGCTGACCGTGGTGCGCCGCAACTACGAGTACGACCACCACTACGGCATCCGCCTGGACGGCAAGGCCGTGCGCCATTTCCGTCCGGCCGACAGCCGCTCGCAGTTCCTGGAGGCTTTCCACCATCTGCTGCGTCTCCTGACTTCCTTCTACAAGCAGGACGACGACACCACCGTGAAGGCCGACGCCTTCCCCGTGCTGAATGCGCTGAAAGAGGTGCACCTGATCTTGTCGCAGGGAGCGCATAACCAGTATGGCGACCTGCCGTCCACGGCGCGCATCGAAATGCTGATGCAGCAATGGCTGTTGGCGCGGCCGGAGTTCCGCGAATTCCTGCCGACGCGGGTCATGGTGGCCTATCCCGAACCGTGGATGGACCGCGTCGATGCGATGAAAAAGCTGCAGGGCTGGACCGACACCAGCGTGATGCACTTTCGCAGCCTGGCGATGTTCGGCGAGCAGCTCTTCCTGTCCATCCGCTACGGCAATTGGAGCGATATCTACGAGTCGACCCAGGCGTTCAACTGGGCGCGCTTCTGGCGTCCGCAGGCGCAGGGCTATATCCACGCTTACCGCGCGGCGACCGGGGTCGATCTATCGGTGGATGGGAGCGATGCGGCCGCCGACTCGACCTTGCCCTCGGTCTTGCTGCGCCAGCGCCTGAGCCAGCAGCAGCGCAATGCCTGAGGCAAGGCATGGCGGACTTCAGCAGCGCCCTGTATCTGGGCATGCACCACGCCACGCCGCAACTGACGCCGTGGCGGCAACTGAGCCTGGGCAAGCCGGCCGCGCTGGCCGAGCCGCCTGGCGCGCGCGAGCTGGCCGGTGAGCTGGCAGGCTTGCAGGGTTGTGCGGCGGCGAGTCTGCTGCCCTCGACCCTGCATTTGTTTTTCGACCTGTTCCGCATGCTGGCGCGCGCGCGCTGCACGGTGCTGGTGGACGGCGGGGCGTATCCGCTGGCGCGCTGGGGCGCTGTCTGCGCCGCCGCGCTGGCGCCGGAAAGGATGCAGGTACAGCCGTTTGCCGCCGGTTCGCTGGCGGCGGCGCGGCGGGCGGCGCGCCATTGCCGCGAGAGGGGGCGCATGCCCGTGATCCTGGCCGATGGCTACACGCCGGGCGCGGCGCGGCCGCCGCCGCTGGCGCAGTACGCGGCGCTGGCCCAGGCCATGGGAGGCTGCCTGGTGCTGGACGATACGCAGGCTCTGGGCGTGCTGGGGCGGCACGGCGGTGGTTCGCCGCGTTTGCACCGTTTGCAGGGCATGCCGGTGCTGGTGGGCGCCTCCCTGGCTAAAGGTTTTGGCGTGCCCTTGGCCGTGCTGGCGGGGCCGGCGCCGGCGATCGAGCGGTTTGAGGCCGGCAGCGCCACGCGCCTGCATTGCAGCCCGCCCTCGCTGGCGCAGATCAATGCCGGCCGCCGTGCCTTGCTGCTGAACCGCAGTTGCGGCGACGGTTTGCGTGGCTTGCTGCGCCAGCGCTGCCGCCAGTTTCGCAGCGCCCTGGCGCTGGCCGGCTTGCGCTGCGAAGGCGGTGAATTTCCTGTGCAGCGCGTGGTGCTGCCAGCGGGCTGCGACGGTTTCCGCTTGCAGGAAGCCTTACGCCGCCGGGGCGTGCAGTGCCTGCTGCAGGATGCCGGACGGCGCATGGCGCTGATGTTCCTGCTGCGCGCCGACCATACGGTGCAGGAGGTGGCCCTGGCGGCCATGGTTGTTGTTTCGTATATGAAGGAGCTAGCATGAATCAGCAATTCGAATCCCTGCCATTCGCACCGGAGCTATGGGAGCTGGAAGGCGAGATGTATGGACGGCGCTCGGCACGGGGCGGCGGCATGGCCGGTGGCCGCGCGCTGGTCCAGCCGCGCAGCCGAGGCAACGCGCGCGGCTTGGCCGCCGGTCCACGCGGTTCCGCTCCGCGCGCGCCAGGACGGCTGCCGCCCTGGCCGGCGCCCCATCCGCGCTTCCGCCAGCGCCATCCGCGGCCAAGGCCTGACTACGGCGGCAGCTGGCTATATGGCCCGTATGGCTATGTCTTGCGCGATCCCTATGCCACGCTGGAACCGGCTTCCATGCCGGACGATGGCTATGCGGACGACGCGCAGGACGACGACGGCTATGAGGTGCCGCCCACGCTGGCGGCCACCCTGGGTCGGCTGCCAGCTGCCCAGCGCCCCAGCTATGTCGCCATGGGCAATGTGGCCAGCGCGCTGGCCGATCCGCGCACCGCGGGCGCCGGCTTTTACCTGATCGAATTCACCGTCAACGGCCAGCGCCGCGCCTATAGCGGCCAGACCGACAATCTGCGCCGGCGCCTGCAGCAGCATGCCTTGTGCGGGCAGATGATGGGATTGCCGCTCAGCGCGCACCAGGTGTATATCGCGCCCAGCGGCATCGGCGATGCGCAGCGCCGCGCCATCGAGCGCCGCATCCACGACGATATGTTCCGCAGCAGTCCCGGCGTGCTGACCAATCAGCGGCGCGAGCTGGAACTGGAAGTGCTCGGCGAAATCTGGACTTGAAGTTGGACTTAATCGAGGAGAACAGCATGTACAAATCGGACTGCGGCTGCCCATCCTGCCGCGCCAAGGCGGCGGGCGGCTTCGAAATCATGGAATTTGGCCGAAGCGAAAGATTGTTCAGCGAAGCGCAGGAAATGGCGCTGGCGATGGAGCTGCTGTCCGTCTCCAGCGAAGCGGAGCTGGAACAATTCCTGGGCAATGTGTTCAAGAGCGTGTGGAAGGGCGTGAAGAAAGCCGGTTCCGCCATCGGCAAGGCGGTCAAGCCCCTGGGCGGCGTGCTGAAAGGCGTGGCCAAGCAGGCCTTGCCTTTTGTCGGCGGCGCGCTCGGATCGATGATACCGATACCCGGCGTCGGGACGGCGCTGGGCTCGGCCCTGGGCGGCGCGTTGGGCAAGGCGCTGGAGCTGGAGTTCGGCGAACTGGCGATGGAAGAGCGCGAATTTGAAATGGCGCGCCGCTTCGTGCGCATCGCCGGCAGCGCGGCGCGCGCGGCGGGCGAGGGTGACGGCAGTCCGGCCGCCGTGCGCCAAGCCTTGCTGCAGGCGCTGCGCCAGCACGCTCCCCACTTCGGGACCTGGACATGATCGTCGATTGCCACTGCCATGCGGGGCCGGGCGACGGCTTGAGCGGACCATGGGACAGCGATACCGCGCTGTCGCGCTATCTGCCGCGCGCCGCCCGGGCCGGCATCGACCGCAGCGTGCTGTTTGCCAGCTTCCATTCGGATTATGCGCTGGCCAACGCCGCCGTGGCGGAGATCGTGGCCGCCGCTCCCGGGCGCCTGCTGGGCTTCGCCTTTGTGCACGCCCGCCGCGACCGGGGACGCATCGCGGCCATGGTGCAGCGGGCGGTGGAGCGTTATGGCTTTGTCGGCATCAAGGTGCATCGCCACGATGCGCGCATCAGCGGCGAGGTATGCGAGGCGGCGCGGCGTTTCCGCCTGCCCGTGCTGTATGACCCGGTGGGTGAGGTGGCGGTGGCCGAGCTGCTGGCCGAGCAATACCCGGACGTGAATTTCATCCTGCCGCATCTGGGCAGCTTCGCCGACGATTGGGCCGCGCAACTGGCCCTGATCGACCATTTGGCGCGGCATGCGAATATTTATGCCGACAGCGCCGGCGTGCGCCGCTTCGACCTGCTGCGGCAGGCCGTGCGCCGCGCCGGCCCGCACAAGCTGCTGTTCGGTTCCGACGGCCCCTGGCTGCATCCGGCGCTGGAGCTGCACAAGATCCGCCTGCTGGGATTGCGTCCGCGCGACGAAGCGCTCATCCTGGGTGGGAACTTGCTGCGCCTGGCGCATCTGGACTAGTTTTCGCACTGTCGGCCTGGGCCTTGCGCCGCAGTTGCAGGGCGCGGTCGGTCACGCCCAGACGCAGCGCGGCGCGCTGGTTATTGCCGTCCTCCTGTTCCAGCGCCAGCCGGATGGCCGCGTCGGCCGCCGCCTGGCCGATGCGGCCCAGGCTCTGGCCCCGGTCCAGGGCGTGGCGGATGGCCGCCATGAATTGCGCGTCGGGCCAGGGCGGCTCGCCGGCGGGGCGCTCGTCGGGCGGGATGGCGCCCAGGGTGATCGGAGCGGGGCCGCAATGGCGGTGCCAGATGCGCGCCACGGTCTGGCGCAGTTCGCGCACATTGCCGGGATAGTCGCGCGCCAGCAGGTAATCGCGCAGCGCCGGGTCCAGCGCATAGTCGCGGCCAGCGGCCAGCTGGCGCAGAAAATGGCTGGCCAGCGCCAGGATATCGCTGCGCCGTTCGCGCAAGGGCGGGGTGCGGCAGCGCCAGGCCGCGATGCGGTAATACAAGTCCGCGCGAAAGCCGCCGCGCGCCACTTCGGCCTCCAGCTCGCGGTTGGTGGCGCACACCAGGCGGAAGCGGCTGGGCTGCCAGGTATTGCTGCCCAGGCGTTTGTATTTCTGCTCCTGGATCACGCGCAGCAACTGCGCTTGCATGGCCAGCGGCAGTTCGCCCACCTCGTCCAGGAACAGCAGGCCGCCGTCGGCCAGCGCGAAGGCGCCGTCGCGCGCCTGCACGGCGCCGGTGAAGGCGCCCCGCTCGTGGCCGAAGAACTCGCTGCCGGCCAGCTCGGGCGCCAGGGTGGAGCAGTCGAGCACGGTCAACTCGCCGGCTAGTCCGCTCAGGCGGTGGATGGCTTGCGCGATCAAGTCCTTGCCGGTGCCCGTTTCGCCGGTGATCAGGACGGAGGAGGTGGTGAAGGCGGCCACCTCGACGACGCCGCGCAGCAGGGCGCGCCAGCAAGGGCTGTCGCCGACCAGCAAGCCGCTGACGGCGGGCGAAGCGAGCAGCGCTTGCACCGCATGCCAGCGCTGCAGCCGGGCCAGCACTTGCGCGCCGCATGCCTGCGCGTCGGCCCATAGCAGCACATCGCAGGCGCCGGCTTGCAGCACACGCCACATCGTGGCCGGACTCAGCGGCTCGCAGCCGACCGCCAGCACGCAGGCCGAGGCGGCCAGGGCACGCAAGCGCTCCAGCAGCGCCGCATCGGCCTGGGCGAAGACCACGATGCCATAGCCCCCGTCTTGCGGCTGGGCCTGCACGTGCACGGCTGCCCGCAGCAGTGCCTGGCGCAGCGCGGCCGCCGCGCCGGCCGTGGACGGCTGCGCCGGATCGCCATTGTGCAGCCATACCGCGAGCGCCATACGGCCCCCTGCCTGGGTTGGAAAAACGCCGCCAAGCCGTGTGGCGGCGCCTCCCTAATATAGGCGCGGCGACTGGCGCGGCTTTGAGCCGCCGCAACCGTATCAGGCCATGAAGCCGAGATTGCGGCTATTGAAATTACCCAGATTGGGAAAGATATCGCTGAGCTGGCCGGCGGAGACGCCGAACCAACTGGCCAGCGTGGCGCCATACTGTTCCACCGAAAACTGGGGCAGCAGCACGCCCTGGCCGACCTCGTGGTCATGGCCCAGGCCGATGGGCGGGAAGGCCCCGTAGAGATTACGGCCCCGTACCGCGCCGCCCAGCACGAAATGGTGGGCGCCCCAGCCATGGTCCGTGCCGTCGCCATTGCTGCTCAGGGTGCGCCCAAAGTCGGAGGCCGTGAACAGCGTGACCTGCTCGCGCAAATTGCTGCCACGTAGATTCGCCATCAGACCGTCGAAATACGCCAGGCCATGATCGAGGCGCGCCATCAGCTCGGCATGCCGGTTGCGCTGGAAATCGTGGGTGTCGAAGCCGCCCAGATGCACAAAGAACACTTGGCGGCGCATGCCCAGCGTGGCGCGGCCGGCGATGATGCGCGCCACCGTGTGCAGTTGCACGGCCAATGGGTTGACGCGCGGCGCGCCGGCGTCAGGACTGAAATAGTTGCCGGGATTGGGGACACCGCCCGGCCCGGCTGGCGCATACGCCGCGCCCATCAGGGCTTGCGCCTCCAGTGCGCGGCGCATCACGGCGGCGTATTCCTGTTCCAACAGGTGGCTGTGCGGATTGCTGATGATGGCCCGCAGCGGATGGCGCGCATTGGCGAAGAGCGGCTGGTCGAGGCGGTTGACGGGCAGCGCGCCTTCGGCGCTGATCTGGTACGGCGTCAACAGCCGGCCCGCGCCAAAGACGGCATTGCCGGCGGTGGAAATGCAGGTGAAGCTGGCCTGGCTATTGGCCGAAGCCAGCAGCTCGCCCAGGCGGCCGCCCCAGCCGTGCGTCGCGCCCTCGGGCTGGCAGGATTGCCACATTGCCTGCTGGTCGTTATGCGAAAACAGCTTGGGCGGCAGCAGCGGGCCGCGCCGCAGATAGTCGGCGCGGCTGGTCGGCGCCAGCAAGGTGCCCACATTCGCCACCACGGCCGCGCGTCCGGCATCGAACAAGCCGCGCAGCTGCGGCAACTGCGGATGCAGGGCGAAGCTGCGCCCGGCGTGTGGCGTCGCGGGCGTCAGCGGCAGCACGCCGCCCGGCTGGCCTGGTGCGGCCAGCGCGATCGACATGCCGCCGCCGGTATTGCGCGCGCCCTGGTAAGCCGCCCAGGAAGCGCGGTCGGTGGCGAGCACGGTGTTGTAATGGTCGTTGCCGCCGCCCAAAAAGACGCAGACCAGGGCGCGGTAATCGCTGGCCGAGGCGGCGGCAGCGGCATGGATGGCTGCCAGATTCAGGGCCATGGGCGTGGCGGCGCCGCCGGCCAAGGTCAGCAGGGACGAAACGAAGCGCCGGCGTGCCGGAGAAGTAGGGGTCATGGCTATCCTTATTTCTGCACCAGGTATTCGGGCGAACTCATGGCAAGGTAGATGGCCAGGTGCACACGGTCATATTGTTTGTCGCTGATATAGCGCGCCTGGCTGGCGCGGGCCGGCACGGGCACATTGTTTACGGCCTGCACGATCTGCTGGCGCAGGCCCGGTGACATGGCGCCATTGAGCAAGAGCAGATTGAGCCGTTCCACCAGCTGCTCCGGCTGCATGGCCAGGGGGAATTCGTTGCGGTAATCGGCGCGGATATCGTAGTCCCGGCCCAGACCATGGGGAATGGCAAACTGCATATAGTTCAGATAGCCGATGACTGAAGGCTCGGCCGTGATCTGGAACTCGGGCGCGACCAGTCCAGCGGCGGCGATGGACGAATTGGGCGGCGTGTAAGCCGGGCGATAGAAATTGAAGACCGTCGGCGAACGCATCGCGGTCTGGCCCAGAGCGCGCACCGGATCGTCCAGATGCCACATCTGGTAGTAGCCCGATTTCGATGTGGCGTTGAACGCGCGCATCCAGTTCGCCAGGCGCAGCACCGGCTCGCGCAGCTTGCCGCCGCTATTGCCGCTGGGGGGGCGGCGCGCCTCGGCATCGAGCAGGATGGCGCGGATCACCGCCTTCATATCGCCGCGCACACCCTTGCCATTGTTGTTGAAGGCGGCCGCCACGCGGCCCACATAGGCGGGACTGGGATTGCTGGTCACCAGGCGTTGAATCAGCTGGCGGCCAATGAAGGGGCCGACATTCGGGTGCGCGGCCAGAATATCCAGCGCGGCTTCCAGTTCCACGTAGGGGTTGCCGTCGCTGATTTTCCGCCCCAGCACCTGCTTGCTGCCGCTGGAATGGAATTCGGGATAGGGCTGCATCGGCTCCCAGTCGCGGTTCGGGGCCGCGGTGCGGCCGTAGAAGCGCGCGGCCGCCTTGTCCGGGCCGGCCCAGCTCCAGCCGGTGAATACCTTGGCCAGCCCGGCCACATCCTCGTTGTCGTAGGTTTCGATGGGCCGGCCGCCGGACAGCTTCAAGCTGCCGTCCTGGTTCAGCTCATACAGGCCGATCGACATCAGCTGCATGATCTCGCGCGCGAAATTCTGGTCCGGCAAACGGCCCGGCGCTTCCTTCTGGTTGCGCAGATGGGACATATACAGTCCCATCATCGGATGCAGGGCCACCGCTTTCAGCAGCTGGCGGAAATTGCCGAAAGCTTGGGTGGCCAGCATATCGTAGTAGCTGGCCACGCCGCGCGGGTTGGCGCCGACGTTATCATCCAGCATGGAGATCACGAAGATTTGCGATAGCGCGAATGCCATGCGCTGGCGCAGCTGGTCTTCGCCGCGCACGGCCTGCTGCCAGAAAGAATCGTACACATAGTAGTCCAGCGCCTTGCCGCCGGTACTGCGGGCCTCGACAAAGCTGCGGTGGTAGCGCTGCGGTTTGCCGAACTGGTTGTCCAGCCAGGCGGCAGGGCCGAGCTTGGCTGCTTCGCTGATGGACTGGCTGGTCGGGCCGAAACTGGCCTGGGCCAGGAAGCGTGAGGCCTCCTGGGGCGTGATGGATACGGCGGCCGCCATCGGGGCGGCGCTGCGCTGGCCCAGGCGGGATGGCGGCAAGGCCTCATCGTGCTGGGGTGGACGGTCCGTGCTGCCGCCGCAGGCGGTCAGCAGGAGAACGAACGTGATGCTATACGGGCGAAAACTGGGCGCGGGCATTTTTAATTTCTACAATATTGCAACGCGCAAAATTCTAAATTGCTAGCCGTGCCTTGGGGTGAGGCAACGCCCAATCGTGCGCCGCAACAAAGCTGATCTTTTTGATAGTAGAAAAAGAAAAAGGCAGCCCGAAGGCTGCCTCCCACGGCCCAGCCCGTGTCCACCTTGGTGCCTGGCACCAAGGTGGACACGGGCTGGGCTATGTGCCGCTTTATTGCTTGACGCAGTCGACGAAGTAGTCGCGCTTGCCGTTCACTTCGCGCTTGACCAGGCCGTGCACGTCGGTCTCGAAGCCGGAGAAGCGTTCGTTGAAGTCGCGCGCGAAACGCAGGTAGTCGACGATGGTCTTGTTGAAGCGCTCGCCCGGAATCAGCAAAGGAATGCCGGGCGGGTAAGGCGTCAGCAGGATGGAGGTGATGCGCCCTTCCAGGTCGTCGATCGCCACGCGCTCGATTTCGCGGTGCGCCATCTTGGCGAAGGCGTCGGATGGCTTCATCGCCGGCACCATGTCGGACAGGTACATCTCCGTGGTCAGGCGCGCCACGTCGTAAGCCTTGTAGAAGTCGTGGATCTGCTGGCACAGGTCGCGCAGGCCCATCTTCTCGTAGCGCGGATTGGCGGCCGAGAACTCCGGCAGGATGCGCCACATCGGCGCGTTCTTGTCGTAATCGTCCTTGAACTGCTGCAGCGCGGTCAGCAGCGTATTCCAGCGGCCCTTGGTGATGCCGATGGTGAACATGATGAAGAAGGAGTACAGGCCGCACTTCTCCACGATCACGCCATGCTCGGCCAGGTACTTGGTCACGATGGACGCGGGAATGCCGGTTTCGCCGAACTGGCCGTCCAGCGACAGGCCGGGGTTGACGATGGTGGCCTTGATCGGATCGAGCATATTGAAGCCCGGCGCCAGGTCGCCGAAGCCGTGCCATTCCTTGCTCTCTTCGGTGAAGATCCAGTCTTGCTGCGAGCCGATGCCTTCCTCGGCGAAGCTGTCCGGACCCCAGACCTTGAACCACCAGTCCTTGCCCCATTCCTCGTCGATCTTCTTCATGGCGCGGCGGAAGTCCAGCGCTTCCAGGATGGATTCTTCCACCAGGGCGGTGCCGCCCGGCGCTTCCATCATGGCCGCGGCCACGTCGCACGAGGCGATGATCGAGTACTGCGGCGAGGTCGAGGTGTGCATCAGGTACGCTTCATTGAAGGCGTCCTTGTCCAGCTGCACCGACTCGGAATCGCGCACCAGCACCTGCGAAGCCTGGGACAGGCCGGCCAGCAGCTTGTGGGTCGACTGGGTCGAGAAGATCAGCGACTCCTTGGCGCGCGGACGGTCCTTGCCGATGGCGTGCATGTCCTTGTAGAAGTCGTGGAAGGTGGCGTGCGGCAGCCACGCTTCGTCGAAGTGCAGGGTGTCGATTTTCCCGTCCAGCATTTCGCGCAGGGTTTCCACGTTGTAGACCACGCCGTCGTAGGTCGACTGGGTGATGGTCAGGATGCGCGGTTTCTTGTTGGCGGCGTCGCGCGCGAACGGATTGTTCTCGATCTTGCGCTGGATGCTCTCCATGCTGAACTCTTCGAGCGGGATCGGGCCGATGATGCCGAGGTGGTTACGGGTCGGCATCAGGAAGACAGGGATCGCGCCGCACATGATGATCGAGTGCAGGATCGATTTATGGCAGTTGCGGTCCACCACCACGATGTCGCCGGGGGCAACCGTGGAGTGCCACACCATCTTGTTCGAGGTCGAGGTGCCGTTGGTCACGAAATAGCAGTGGTCGGCGTTGTAGATGCGGGCGGCGTTGCGCTCGGACGCGGCCACGGGGCCGGTGTGGTCCAGCAGCTGGCCCAATTCTTCCACGGCGTTGCAGACGTCGGCGCGCAGCATGTTCTCGCCGAAGAACTGGTGGAACATCTGGCCGATCGGCGATTTCAGGAAGGCCACGCCGCCGGAGTGGCCGGGGCAGTGCCAGGAGTAGGAGCCGTCGTTGGCGTAGTGCACCAGGGCGCGGAAGAAGGGCGGCGACAGGCTGTCCAGATAGGACTTGGCTTCGCGGATGATGTGGCGCGCCACGAATTCCGGCGTGTCCTCGAACATATGGATGAAGCCATGCAGCTCGCGCAGGATATCGTTGGGGATATGGCGCGAGGTGCGGGTTTCGCCGTACAGATAGATCGGGATGTCGGCGTTCTTGTAGCGGATCTCTTCGACGAAGGCGCGCAGCGACTTCAGGGCCGCATCGGTTTCCTCGACCGTGCCGCCGCCGAATTCTTCGTCGTCGATGGACAGCACGAAGGCCGAGGCGCGCGATTGCTGCTGGGCGAACTGGGACAGGTCGCCATAGCTGGTCACGCCCAGCACTTCCATGCCTTCTTTTTCCATCGCGGCGGCCAGGGCGCGAATGCCCAGGCCGGACGTGTTTTCAGAGCGGAAATCCTCGTCGATGATGACGATGGGGAAACGAAATTTCATCTAAGTCTCCAAAAGAGGAACGCCCCGGTCGATTGCTTTACCGGGGCGGTGCGGGGCGCTGGGGTGCGCCAAAAAAATAAGAACGGGATTCTCGCAGAAAATGTGGCACTGCGGGAAAATAATTTGCAAGCGTTTCAGTGGCCGGCGGCCGCGCCGCCGAACTTGGCCAGCAGGGTCCCGATCGGGTCCACATGCAGCCAGGCGAACAGGCCCAGGGCGATGCCGCCGGCGGCCACCACATAGGTCGCGCCCTGCAGCCAGCGGCGGCTGGTCAGCAGGGTGATGGCGGCCAGGGAGATGGCGATCTGCTCGGCCGTCGTCGCCAGCGCCCACTGGTGGTGCTGGTGCAGGGCGGCGTCGGACTTCTTGTCCCACTCGGCGGACTTGGCTTCCCACTCCTCGGCTTCCTTCTTGATGCCTTCCTTCTCGGATTTATAGCGGGCCACATCGGCCTTGTACTTTTCCGGATCCACATTCGGCAGCGTCATTGCCAGTTCGGCAAGATTCTGCTTGTTCGACTTGGCTTGGTAGTAATTCCAGCGGTTGGCCGCCTCGGTCTTGGCGATGGCGGCATTGTTCTTGAACAGGGCCGCATCGTTCTGCGTGGCCCCGCCCTGGTAGCCGAACATGGCGCCGATGGTGGCCAGGATGGCGGTGGTCACGGCGATATTGCCGGAGAATTTGTCGCTGCTGTGTGCCGCGTGCTCCACGGCGTGGTCGTGCGGGCCGTGGACGTGAAAACCGTGTCCGGACATGGGGGGCGATCCTCTGTTGAAAAGTAAAAATCAGGCCGACTGGCGGCGCAGGGTCAGGAAAGAGTAAGGCAGGCCGGCATCGCTGCAATGCTTGATGCGGCCGGTTTCGCGCCATTCGCTCTTGTTCAGCGCCGGGAAGAAGGCGTCGCAATCGAAGCTCTGGCCGATCTCGGTCAGTTCGATCTGGTCCACCAGGGGTAGGGCTTCGGCATAAATCTGGGCGCCGCCGATGATGAAGGCCTTGGCCTCGCCATGCAGCAGGCGGCGCGCCGCCTCCAGCGACGGCACGGCTTCCACGCCCTCATGGCGCCAGGCGGCATTGCGCGTGACCACGATATTGCGGCGGTTGGGCAGCGGGCGGCCGATCGAATCGAAGGTCTTGCGGCCCATGATGATGGCATGGCCCGTGGTCAGGCGCTTGAAGTGCGCCAGGTCTTCCGGCAGGTGCCAGGGCAGCCGGTTGTTGATGCCGATGCCGTTGGCGGCGTCGGTGGCGACGATGATCGTGAGCAGGGTCATATAAGTAAAGGTTAAACAGGGCAATGAACCCGCGGGAGGCAATTATATCGCCGATTTGTTTCCACTCTGTGAAGCTTGTTTCAACACCATGTTGCGAAAGTGATGCATGGAAATATCAAGTGATTATTGTTGCGCCTACTATTTTCAGCGGGGTGACTTTTCGAGAGTTTCATGCTGTGTTCTCTAACGTATTGTGAATCTGCGCGGCCACGCATTCATGAACTTGGAAAACGGCAAGAACCCTTGCCAGTACTGCATAAACGCGAAGGGAGTCACTAATGAAGCATCCTCTCACGCATCGATCCGCGAGCGCGGATCATGCCTACCTGGCACTGGCGGATGGCACGGTGTTCCGTGGCGTGGCAATCGGCGCGGCCGGCCGGACCAGCGGCGAGGCCGTGTTCAATACCGCCATGACGGGTTACCAGGAAATCCTGAGCGACCCCAGTTACAGCAGGCAGATCGTGACCCTGACTTACCCGCATATCGGCAATACTGGCGTCAATCATGAGGATGGCGAATCGGCGCGCATCCACGCCGCCGGCCTGGTGGTGAAGGATGTGCCGGCCCTGGCCTCGAATTTCCGCAGCGGTCAAAGCCTGCAGGACTGGCTGTGCGCGCAGAACGTGGTAGCGATCGCCGGCATCGACACACGCAAGCTGACCCGCATCCTGCGCGACGGCGGGGCGCAGTCCTCGGCCATCGTGGCGGGCGGCACCGAGCAGGAAGCGCTGCAGCTGGCGCGCGCCTTCCCCGGCCTGAACGGCATGGACCTGGCCTGCACCGTCAGCACCGGGCAGGCTTACGAGTGGCATGAAACCGAGTGGCGCCTGGGCGCCGGCTTCGGCGTGCAGAAAGCGCCGCGCTACCATGTGGTGGCCTTCGATTTCGGCGTCAAGCAGAACATCCTGCGCATGCTGGCGCAGCGCGGCTGCCGCGTCACGGTGCTGCCCGCGCGCGCCGGGGCCGAGGCCGCGCTGGCGCTGAAGCCTGACGGCGTCTTCCTTTCCAATGGTCCCGGCGACCCCCAGCCCTGCACCTACGCCATCGAGGCGGCGCGCCAATTGATCGACATCGGCATTCCCACCTTCGGTATCTGCCTCGGCCACCAGATCATGGCGCTCGCTTCCGGCGCGCGTACCATCAAGATGAAGTTCGGCCATCACGGCGCCAACCATCCGGTGCAGGACATCACCAACGGCCGCGTGATGATCACATCGCAAAACCATGGCTTTGCCGTCGATCCCGAATCGCTGCCGCGCAATTGCCGCGCCACGCATATATCCCTGTTCGACGGCTCGCTGCAAGGTTTCATGCGCATCGACCGTCCGGCCTTCTGCTTCCAGGGCCACCCCGAAGCGTCGCCCGGCCCGCACGACCTGGCGCCCCTGTTCGACCGCTTCATTCACCTGATGGAGGATCAGCGCAATGCCTAAACGTACCGACATCAAGCGCATCCTCATCATCGGCGCCGGTCCCATCGTCATCGGCCAGGCCTGCGAGTTCGATTACTCCGGCGCCCAGGCCTGCAAGGCGCTGCGCGAAGAGGGCTACCAGGTGGTGCTGGTCAACAGCAATCCGGCCACCATCATGACCGACCCGGTGATGGCCGACGCCACCTATATCGAACCGATCACCTGGGAAACGGTGGCACGCATCATCGCCAAGGAAAGGCCGCAAGCCGTGCTGCCCACCATGGGCGGCCAGACGGCGCTCAACTGCGCGCTCGACCTGCACCGCGAAGGCGTGCTGGAACGCTATGGCGTGGAGCTGATCGGCGCCACGCCGCAAGCCATCGACATGGCCGAGGACCGCGCCAAGTTCAAGACGGCCATGAGCGAGATCGGCCTGGAGTCGGCGCGCTCGGGCATTGCGCACAGCATGGCCGAGGCCTGGGCCGCGCAGCAGAAGCTGGGTTTCCCGGCCATCATCCGCCCGTCCTTCACCATGGGCGGCAGCGGCGGCGGCATCGCCCACAATGAAGAGGAATTCCACAGCATCTGTTCGCGCGGCCTGGAGCTGTCGCCCACGCATGAGCTGCTGATCGAGGAGTCCCTGCTGGGCTGGAAGGAATTCGAGATGGAGGTGGTGCGCGACCGCAAGGACAACAGCATCATCGTCTGCTCCATCGAAAACCTGGACCCGATGGGCGTGCACACCGGCGATTCGATCACCGTGGCGCCGGCCCAGACCCTGACCGACAAGGAATACCAGATCATGCGCAACGCCTCGCTGGCGGTGCTGCGCAAGATCGGCGTGGACACCGGCGGCTCGAATGTGCAGTTTGCGCTGAATCCAGCCGACGGCCGCATGATCGTGATCGAAATGAACCCGCGCGTTTCGCGTTCCTCGGCGCTGGCGTCGAAGGCGACCGGCTTCCCGATTGCGCGTGTGGCGGCCAAGCTGGCCGTCGGCTTCACGCTCGACGAACTGCAGAACGATATCACCGGCGGCCAGACCCCGGCATCCTTCGAGCCTTCCATCGATTATGTCGTGACCAAGGTGCCGCGCTTCGCTTTTGAAAAGTTCCCCGGCGCCGACCAGCACCTGACTACCCAGATGAAATCCGTGGGCGAGGTGATGGCCATGGGCCGCACCTTCCAGGAATCCTTCCAGAAGGCCTTGCGCGGCCTGGATGTTGGCCTGGATGGTCTGCGCGGCAGCCAGTCCGGCCGCGATGTGATCGAACAGGAATTGGCGGCGCCCGGCCCGCAGCGCATCTGGTATGTGGGCGAGGCTTTCGCCCAGGGCATGAACCTGGTGCAGGTGCAGGCCCTGTCGCGCATCGATCCCTGGTTCCTGGCCCAGATCCAGGAGCTGGTGGAAGTCGAGCAATGGCTGCGGAACCAGCGCCTGTCCGCGCTGGAGCGCGATGAGCTGTTCCGCCTCAAGCAACTGGGCTTCGGCGACCGCCGCCTGGCCCATCTGCTGGGCGTGAGCGAGCACGATGTGCGGGCGCGCCGCCATGCGCTGAAGGTGCGCCCGGTGTATAAACGGGTCGATACCTGCGCTGGCGAATTCGTCACGCGCACCGCGTATATGTATTCGACCTATGACGAGGAATGCGAGGCCCAGCCCAGCGGCAAGCGCAAGATCATGGTGCTGGGCGGCGGACCGAACCGCATCGGCCAGGGCATCGAGTTCGATTACTGCTGCGTGCACGCGGCCCTGGCCCTGCGCGAGGACGGCTATGAAACCATCATGGTCAACTGCAATCCCGAAACCGTGTCCACCGACTACGATACCTCCGACCGCCTGTATTTCGAGTCGCTGACCCTGGAAGACGTGCTGGAAATCGTGGCGCTGGAAAAGCCCGAGGGCGTGATCGTGCAATACGGCGGCCAGACCCCGCTGAAGCTGGCGCTGGAGCTGGAGGCCAACGGCGTGCCGATCATCGGCACCTCGCCCGATATGATCGACGCCGCCGAAGACCGCGAACGCTTCCAGCAGCTGCTGGCCACCCTGGATCTGCGCCAGCCGCCCAACCGCACCGCGCGCAACGAGGCCGATGCGGTGCGCATGGCCGAGGAAATCGGCTACCCGCTGGTGGTGCGTCCCTCGTACGTGCTGGGTGGCCGCGCCATGGAGATCGTGCATGAAAGGGCGGACCTGGAGCGCTATATGCGCGAGGCGGTCAAGGTTTCCCACGATTCGCCGGTGTTGCTGGACCGCTTCCTGGACGAGGCCATCGAAGTCGATGTCGATTGCATCTGCGATGGCGAAGAAGTGCTGGTCGGCGGCGTGATGGAGCATATCGAGCAGGCCGGCATCCATTCCGGCGACTCGGCCTGCTCGCTGCCGCCGTATTCGCTGAGCGCCGCCACCGTGATCGAGATCAAGCGCCAGACCAAGCGCCTGGCGCACGGCCTGAACGTGGTGGGCCTGATGAATGTGCAGTTCGCGGTGCAGGCGCGCAAGATCGATGGCCGCATGCAGGATGTGGTGTATGTGCTGGAGGTGAATCCGCGCGCCTCGCGCAGCGTGCCTTTCGTTTCCAAAGCCACTGGCCTGCAACTGGCGCGCATCGCGGCGCGTTGCATGGCCGGCCAGCTGCTGGCGCAGCAAAAGATCGGCGGCGAGGTGGTGCTGGGCAGCTATAGCGTGAAAGAATCGGTGCTGCCTTTCGCCAAATTCCCCGGCGTCGATCCCATCCTCAGTCCCGAGATGAAATCGACCGGGGAAGTGATGGGCAGCGGCGCGACCTTTGGCGAAGCCTTCTTCAAGGCCCAGTTGGGCGCGGGCGTGCGCCTGCCGCGCCAGGGCCGGGTGTACTTGCGCGTGCGGCGCGGCGACCAGGCGCGTGCCGTGGCGTTGGCGCGCAATCTGTATGGCGCGGGCTTCGAGATCGCCGCCAGCCGCGTCACCGCCATGGTGATCGAGGCGGGCGAAGTGCCGGTGGTGTCGCTGGAAGACGAGGAAATCATGGCTCTGCTGGAGCGCAAGGAGCTTGCCATGGCGATTATCACGGTCGATGAAAAACGCGGCGCCATCGCCGCCTCGCGCAAGCTGCGCGTGGCGGCGATGGGCAGCGGCGCGGTGCTGCTCACCACCATCGCGGCGGCGGAGGCGGTGCTGGAAGCCTTGCCGCACGCGGAGCGCCTGACCCTGCTGTCCCTGCAGGAAATGCATGCCTGCGCCGACGCCGCGCGCCATGCGCTGGCCCTGGCCGGCCGCCAGCAGCCGGCGCCGTCCGATCTGGCGGCGGCCACGCTGCAGCTGCCGGAGCGGCGCGCCACGCGGCGCGAACGGGCCGTGGGCGGCGTGCCGCTCAAGCTCTTCATCCGCCAGCCCTTTACCGAATCCGACCAGCGGCAGCAAGCGATGGTGGCCGAGATCATGCAATTGATCGACAGCGCCAACGGCTTGCCGCATGCATTCGACTACCTGACTGGCTTGCAGGCGGAAAGCGCGGATACCTTCCGCCAGTCCTTCGAACAAAGCCAGCAGCAGGCCTTCACGCCGCAGAACTTCCGCCGCCACCGGCTGCAATTGCTGGAGCAGGCCGACGCGCTGATCAACATCCGCGTGGGCATGAGCGAGAGCAGTGCATTTGAATTGAGCTATCACATATTCAAAGGCCGCCGGACTCCTATCCTGTTCCTAGTGTGGCAGGGCGCGCCCATCAAGACCACGCTGCTGCGCGAACTCGATGATTTGTGCGACGTGACTTACATCGAGTTCGACCAGGTGGAAGAGCTGCGCGCCGGCGTGCACCGCTTTTTCCAGAAACTTTATCTGCAAGGGTAATAACCGGGAGGCGGGCCAGGCGGCCCGCCCTTGAATGTCAAAGGAGTAGTCATGTTAGCGAATCTGAAAATCAAAACCCTGGTGATCGGCGCTCTGGGCATCCTGATCGGCATGATGGTGCTGATCGGCGCCCTGGGCAGCTATAGTTCTTCGTACTCGGTATCGCTGATTCAGGACATCACGCTGCACGACCAGAAGAACGTCACCGAGCGGAACGCCATCCGGCTGGATATGGAAACCAGCCGCAGCCAGATCCTGCAAGCCTTGCAGCACAATCCGGGACTGGAATGGCATAAGCTGCATGACCATCCTTTGTCGGTGCACTTCGGCCAGATCGACGAGATCACGGCGCGCACCTCGAGCCGCTGGGAGCATTATCTGGGCAGCATCAAGACCGACCAGGAAAAACGCATGGCCCAGGACTGGTTCGACAAAAGCAATGGCCTGGGCGTGAGTTATGTGAAGGCCGCGGCGCAGGCCATCCAGGAAAATCGCTGGGATGACGCCGAGGGCATCCTGATCAAGAATATCAACCCGTCCTACCGCATCGGCGACGGCGCGCTGAAAGCCCTGGCCGAATTCAACGAGCAGACCGCCGTCGCCAACCAGGAGAGCGTGGCGGCCAATCTGCGCAATACCAGCTATACCGTGATCGGCGTGCTGCTGGTGGGTGTGCTGATCGGCAGCGCGGTCGGCGTGGTGCTGGTGCGCGCCATCTCCGTGCCGCTGGGTGAGGCCATGACCATCGCCGTGCGCGTGGCGGAAGGCGACCTGACCGGCCGCATCGAAAGCCGCAGCCGCAACGAGATCGGCGCGCTGCTGCAGGCGTTGGGCAAGATGAAGGGCAGTCTCGCTTCCATCGTGGCGGAAGTGCGCCAGGGCAGCGACACCATTTCCAGCGCCTCGGCCCAGATCGCGGCCGGCAATATGGACTTGTCCGACCGCAGCTGCGAGCAGGCCTCCTCGCTGGAGCAGACCGCGTCCTCGATGGAGCAGCTGACCTCCACCGTCAAGCAGAACGCCGACAACGCGCGCCAGGCCAACCAATTGGCCGTATCGGCCTCGGAAGTGGCGATCAAGGGCGGCGATGTGGTGTCCCAGGTGGTCGAGACCATGGGCTCGATTAATAGTTCCTCGCGCAAGATCGTGGACATCATCGGCGTCATCGACGGCATCGCCTTCCAGACCAATATCCTGGCGTTGAATGCTGCTGTGGAAGCGGCGCGCGCCGGCGAGCAGGGACGTGGCTTCGCCGTGGTGGCGACCGAGGTGCGCAACCTGGCCCAGCGCTCGGCCGCCGCAGCCAAGGAAATCAAGACCCTGATCGACGACTCGGTCAACCAGGTAGGCAGCGGTGCGCGCCTGGTCGACCAGGCCGGCGAAACGATGAAGGAAGTGGTGGCCAGCATCCAGCGCGTGACCGATATCATGGGCGAAATCACGCAGGCTAGCCAGGAGCAGACCCACGGTCTGGAACAGATCAACAAGGCTGTCGGCCAGATGGACGATATCACCCAGCAGAATGTGGCACTGGTGGAGGAAGCCGCGGCGGCGGCGGGCGCCCTGCAGGACCAGGCCAAGGGACTGAGCGAAATCGTCAGCGTGTTCAAGCTCGATGGCGAAGCGGCGCGCACCTACAGCGCGGCCGCCGTCATCGCCTCGCAAGCATTGACATCAGCCGCCGCCAAATCGCGGCCCGCCAAGGCAGCGGCGCTGCCCGCCCCCTCGGCCGCCGCGCCCATCCAGCCGCAAACCCGCCAACGCGCCACCGCTGGCGTGAAGGCCGCCGAAAAGGATTGGGAAGAATTTTAAGCGTTGTTGTGCTGCTGCTTTTAGGCCGCCTTCGGGCGGCCTTTTTTACGCCCGGTGAGGTCTAGGCAAATCGGCTATAGTGTGTTTTTTGCAAAGGGAATGCTATGAAAGTCTATCTGGCCGTTCTGAACACTCTGGCGGATTGGGAAATCGGTTTGCTTACCGCGGAGCTGAACAGCAAGCGCTTCTTCCAGAACCCTGGCATCGAATGCGAAATACTCAAAGTTGGCTTGAACAGCGCGCCCATCCGCACCATGGGCGGCATGGAGATCAAGCCCGATCTGGTGCTGGAAGCCCTGCACCTGGAAGACGGCGATCTGCTGGTGCTGCCGGGCAGCGAACTGTGGGGCGAGCCGCAGGCGGACGCTTTCCTGCGCTTTGCCAAGAAGGCGCTGGCGGACGGCCATAAAGTCGCCGCCATCTGCGGCGGCGCCGATGGCTTGGCCCGCGTCGGTGCGCTGAATGCACGGCGCCATACGGCGAACAACAAGGAGCACCTGACGGCGTCCTTCCCATCCTACGAAGGCGCCGCCCTGTACCAGGATGCACCGGCTTGGCGCGATGGGAATCTGGTGACCGCCTCCGGTCTGGCCTCGCTGGAATTCACGCGCGAAGTGCTGGCGCTGATTGGCGTGTTCAAGCCGGCAACGCTGGAAGCCTGGTTCCAGCTGTTCAAAACCCGCGAGCCGCAATACTTCCACGCGCTCGTGGCGTCGATGCAGCCGGAGTAAGCGCGCTTACACCGCCATCGGCGCCGTGATCGGCGCGTGGTGCTCATAGCCTTCCAGGCTGAAGTCGGAAGGCTCCACTTTCTCCAGCCATTCCGGCTCGTATTTGCCGGTCTTGGCGAAGTCCGGCACGCGCTCGGAGATCAGCAGGCGCGGGGCCGGGAAAGGCTCGCGCTTGAGCTGTTCCTGCACCATCTCCATATGGTTTTCGTAGATGTGGGCGTCGCCGATGAAGTAGCTGAACCAGCGCGGCGTGTAGCCGGTCAGACGGCCGACGAGGGCCAGCAGGGCCGCGCCTTCGGCCAGGTTGAATGGCGTGCCCAGACCCAGGTCGTTGCTGCGCACGTACAGGCAGAGCGAAATTTCCTTGGTGCCCGGATTGGGAATGAACTGGTACAGCAGGTGGCAGGCGGGCAGGGCAACCTGGTCCAGCACGGCCGGATTCCAGCCGTGGAACAGGATGCGGCGGCTGGACGGATTGTTGACGATGGTGTCCAGGCATTCGCGCAACTGGTCGATGGCCTTGTACATCAGGACTTTCTTGATGCCGTCTTCCTCCAGCGGCGCGACCTGGCGGAAGCCGTTGCGCAGCGCGTCGGCGATCTGCGCGCCCTGGTCCGCGTCGAGCAGCTTGTAGCCGGGCCATTGGCGCCACTGCACGCCATACACGGGCCCAAGGTCGTCCAGGCCGGTGCGATAGGGGTTGTTCAGCCACTGCTGGTTTTCGTTGGCGTTCTGGTCCCACACCTTGCAGCCCAGGGCACGGAAATCGGCCGCGCTGCGCGAGGCGCGCATGAAGGCGCACAGCTCGCCGACCACGGATTTGAAGGCCAGCTTCTTGGTGGTGACAGCGGGGAAGCCTTCCTTCAGGTCGAAGCGCATCATCGCGCCCGGCATGCTCAGGGTACGGATGCCGGTGCGGTTGTCCTGCCAGCTGCCTTGGTCGATTACGGTTTGGATCAGTTCCAGATACTGCTTCATTCAATTCTCCGAGTGTTGCCGGGCCGCGCAGGCGGCCCTGTCATATTCTTAGCGTTTGGGCGGACGTCCGCCGGCTTTACTGGCCGATTTCGCGGCCGCCTTGGCCGCCGATTTGGCGCCGCGTCCCGCTGCCATCACGACCTTGCCCTGCGGGAGGGCGCCCGTACCGGCCTGGCTGCGCGCCACGCCGCCAGGCTGAGAGCGAGCTGGCCGCGCCGGGAAGGATTTGTCGCGCGCCGGGGCGGCAGCCGGACTGGCTGGCCGTGGCTGCGCTGGGCGAGTGCTTTTCCCATTTGCCCCTGCTGCGCCTTGCGCGGGCCTTGCCGTGGCGCCGCTCTTGCCTTGCTTGGCCGCGCCGGAGCGCGGCTTGCCGCCCGCCTGGGCCGTCGGTGTGCCGGTGGAGGGAACGCGGTGGTCGGCCTCAAAGCCGTCTTCCTCAGTGCGCGGCAGCACCTGGCGGATCAGGGTCTCGATGGCGCGCAGCAGCTCCACTTCGTCGGCGCATACCAGCGAGATGGCCTCGCCCTCGGCGCCCGCGCGGCCAGTGCGGCCGATGCGGTGCACATAGTCCTCGGCCACGGTCGGCAGGTCGAAATTGACCACCAGCGGCAGCGCCTGGATATCCAGGCCGCGCGCCGCCACGTCGGTGGCCGCCAGGATCTGCACCTGTCCGGCCTTGAAGCGTTCCAACGCGCGCAGGCGGGCCGGCTGCGGCTTGTCGCCGTGGATGGCGTCGGCGCTGACGCCGGCCGCCTGCAGCGTGGCCACCAGCTGGTCGGTGCCCTTGCGGGTTTTCACGAAGACCATGACCTGGCCCCAGCCGCGCTGGCGCAGCAGGTGCAGGAACAGCTCCGGCTTGGATTTCTTGTCGGTGGTGATGACGTGCTGGCGGACCGCCTTGGCCGTGGTATTGCGCGGACTGGCCTGGATCGACAGCGGATCGCGCAGCAGTCCCGCCGCCATGCCACGGATGGCGTCCGAGAAGGTGGCCGAGAACAGCAAGGTCTGGCGCGCCTTCGGCACGGCGGCGAACACGGCGTCCAGGTCGCGCGAGAAGCCCAGGTCCAGCATGCGGTCGGCTTCGTCCAGCACCAGGGTTTGCAGCTGGTCGAGCAGCAGCGCGCCCTGGCGGTGCAGGTCGAGCAGGCGGCCTGGCGTTGCCACCAGCACGTCCAGACCCTTGCGCAGCTTGGCGATCTGCGGTTCCATCGGCACGCCGCCATAAGCGACGTAGGAACGCAACGGCAGCTTGCCGCCGTACTTGCGGAAACTCTCGTAGACCTGTTCCGCCAGCTCACGCGTCGGCACCAGCACCAGGCAGCGCACCGCATGCGCGCCGGCCTGCGCCGGGTCCATGGTCAGACGCTGCAGCAGTGGCAGGGCGAAACCGGCGGTCTTGCCGGTGCCGGTCTGCGCGGCCGCCAGCAGATCGCGTCCCGCCAGCACGGCGGGAATGGCCTGCTTTTGCACCGGCGTGGGCGTGTCGTAGCCCAGTTCTTCCAGCGTGCGCAGCAGGGGATCGATCAGGGACAGGGAAGCGAAGCTCATGCCGGGCCTCCTTCGTCCAGTGCCGCATGCCATAGCTTCAAGGCTTCCAGCACGCGCTCGTCGGCCAGCGACAGCATATTGTCGCCCACATACCATTCCACATAACTGTGCGACGGCAGCACTGAATGCGAGGCGCGGTTGAACAGCCAGACGCCATGCCGTTCGGCGATGTGGTTGCGGATTTCCAGCGCGCGTTCACGGCTGACCGGCATGTGGATGTGCAGCATATTCGCCTGCGGCCGCGCCGGATTCAGCTTGAACAGCGGGAAGCGGGCCAGCTCGCCATACAGCCATTCGGTGCGGCGCATGCAGGCCGGCAGCGCCGCCAGGCGCGCATCGAATTGCATGGCGGCGGCCACCACATACGGCGTGCGGTGGATGATATTGCCGCCTTCGCGGCGGAACCACTCCTGGGCGCGCGCCACGAAGGCGGCGCTGCCCAGCAGCAGCGCGCCGCCCAGGCCGCCGATGCCCTTGTACAGCGAGACGTAGACGGAATCGAAGCCCGCCGCCACATCGCTGAGGGGACGGCCATAGCCCGCCGCCGCTTCCCACAGCCGCGCGCCGTCCATATGCAGGTGGATGCCTTGCTGGCGGCAGTGCGCCTTGATCGCTTCCAGCTCTTCCCACGCCGGGCACTGGCCGCCGATCTCGCGCGCGGGCAGTTCCAGCGCCACGGCGCCAAGGCGGTCGGGCAGGGCTTGCAGCTCGTCCAGCGTGAAGGGGCGGAAGGGATCGCCCAGTTGCAGCGCATCGAAATGGCCTAGCAACTGGTGGTTGCCCTTCTCGTGCTTGAGGATATGTGCGCTCGGATGCAGGGCCACCAGGCGGCTGCCGCGTTCCGCGCACGCCAAGCGCAGGGCCGTGACCTGGGTCATGGTGCCGGTGATGCAGAACACCGCCGCCTCGAAGCCAAGCAGATCGGCCACCTTGCGTTCGAAGGACTGAATCAGTTCGCCCTCGCCATACACATCGTGCACGACCTGATTGGCCTCGCACCACGCCGCCATGGCCGCGAAGGTTTCGGCGGGCGTGGGCTGGCGGTGGCCGGGCAGCACCGTATGGCAGTTCTGTCGCAGTTCAGCGTCGGTCATGGTCGGGCAGCCGCTTAATGGGTAACGTGGACGTTGTGGAACTGCAGCGCCGCCAGGTTGGCGTAGATGCCGCCCAGCGCCACCAGCGACTGGTGGTTGCCGGTTTCGACGATCTTGCCGTCTTCCATGACGATGATGCGGTCGGCGCGTTGCACCGTCGCCAGGCGGTGGGCGATGATGATGGTGGTGCGGCCCACCATGGCCGCTTCCAGCGCGCTTTGCACCAGGCGCTCGGATTCCGCGTCCAGCGCGCTGGTCGCTTCGTCCAGCAGCAGCAGGGGGGGATTTTTCAGCAGGGCGCGCGCGATGGCGATGCGTTGGCGCTGGCCGCCGGACAGGCGCACGCCGCGCTCGCCGAGGAAGGACTTGTAGCCGTTCGGCAGGCGCTCGATGAATTCATGGGCGGCGGCCAGCTTGGCGGCCTGGATCACTTCCTCGTCGCTGGCGTCGGCGCGGCCGTAGCGGATGTTTTCCATCGCATCGGCCGAGAAGATCACCGTATCCTGCGGCACGATGCCGATGGCGCCGCGCAGGGTTTCCAGGTCGAGCTGCTTGATGTCCACGCCGTCGAGGCGGATGGAACCGAGCTGTGGATCGTAGAAGCGCAGGAAGAGCTGGAACAGCGTGGTCTTGCCGGCGCCGGAAGGGCCGACCACGGCCACGGTCTCGCCGGGCTTGATTTCCAGCGCAAGCTGGGCCAGCGCCTTGGTCTCGGGACGCGAAGGGTAGGAGAAGCTGACGTCATGCAGGCTCAGGGCCGCGCCGTTGGCGGCGCGCGGCGGCAGCGCCAGCGGTTGCGCGGGCGACTGGATTTCGGACTTCACCGAGATCAGCTCCAGCAGGCGCTCGGTGGCGCCGGCGGCGCGCTGCGCCTCGCCCATCACCTCGGACAGGGCACCGATCGCGCCCGCCACGATGGAGGCATACAGGATGAACTGGCCCAGGTCGCCACCCGTCATCGAGCCTTCCAGCACAGCGTGCGCGCCGAGCCAGAGCACGAAGACGATGGTGCCGAATACCAGCACGATGGCCAGCATGGTCAGCATGGCGCGGGCGCGAATGCGGTTCATCGCGGTCTTGAAGGCGTCTTCCACCGAGGCGCTGAAGCGCGCGGTTTCCTGCTTCTCGTGGGTAAAGGCCTGCACGGTCGGCATGGCGTTCAGGATTTCGCCCGCCATGGCCGAGGCGTCGGCCACGCGGTCCTGGGAGTCGCGCGACAGCTTGCGCACGCGGCGGCCGAACATCATGATCGGCAGCACGGTCAGCACCAGCAGGCCGATGATGATGGAGGAAAGCTTGGGGCTGGTCACGAACAGCATCACCAGGCCGCCCAGGAAGAGCAGCACATTGCGCAGCGCGATCGAAATGCTGGAGCCGACCACCGACTGGATCAGGGTGGTGTCGGTGGTGATGCGCGACAGGACTTCGCCGGTCTGCGTCGTTTCGAAGAATTCAGGACTTTGCTGCACCACGTGGCGGTAGACGGCAGCGCGGATATCGGCCGTTACGCGCTCGCCCAGCCAGGACACGGTATAAAAACGCGCCGCCGTCGCCAAAGCCAGCACGCTGGCGACCGCGAACAGGGCCAGGAACACCAGGTTCACATGCTCGGCGCTATGCACGCCCGCGTGCGAACCGAAGCCCAGATCGATCATCTGCTTGAAGGCGTAGGGAATGGCCAGGGTGGCGCTGGCCGCCACCACCAGGGCGACGCCGGCCATGACGAACTGGCGCAAATAGGGCTTGAGAAAAGGCGCCAGGCCCTTGAGGGCGCCCAGGCTGCCTTTCTCCAATTCGCGTGCTTCGGACTGCGGCTTGCTCGCTGCGTTGTTGGTGGCCGTATTGGCTGTGTTGCTGTTGCTCATTGTGTTCGCAGTATTGTTAGTAAGCGTCTTTATAATTTCATCGGACGGGCATAGCCCGTCAACTCCAGGTAGCCGCGGCCGACCGGCTTGCCGTCGCGGCTGACCGTCACCGCGCCCTCCCAATACACCGAGCCGGTCGAGCGGCGCGAGTCCAGCTCCTGGTCCTGCTGCAAGGGCGCGACCTGCCACAGCGTGCTGCCGGTGGCGATCTGGGTGGCAACGGGATACTCGGCATTGGTGCGCGGCGAACGCCAGCGCGCTTGCGGGGTAAAGCTGACCTGGTCCGGCGCATAGTGCGTGATCCTGCCGGATGCGTCGCGCCATGTCGCATGGCCCCATAGTTTACCACTTGCGCCGTCTTTTCCCTTGCTCCGGATCTGGAAAGCCATCAGCGCGCCGCCGTCGTCCAGATTGATGCCCACCCAGTCCCAGCCCGCCGCGTTTTCGTCGAGCACCTGGCTGGACCACTCGTGATCGAGCCAGGTCACGCCGCTGACCGCGCGCACCGTCCCATCCTTGGCCTTGATGCTGCCGCTGGTGCGCAGCTGCGGCTCGCTGTAGTAGTAGCTGGCCTGGAGCGGTTGCGGTCCTTTGCGCGAGAAGCCGTTTTCGCCCTGCAGCAGGGGTTTCTGGCTGGGTGCAAGCTGCAGATGGAGGCTGAAATCGGCGGCGTCAATGTCGACTTGATAATTGCCATCTTCGCCACGCCGCATGCGCCAGTGATCGATCTTGACGTCGGTATTGCCTTCCTTGGCGAAAGCCAGTCCGAAGCCCTCGCGCGCGCTGCGCTGGTCGTGCAGCAGCTTGCCGATGGCCGGATCGGACAGGGCGGCATGGCCGATCACCAGCTGTTTTGGTGCGAAGCGGCTGGGATTATCCGGATCATGGCCGGTGGCGCTGCGGAAGAACGTGACCTGGTAGCCCAGCGCCTTGCCATCGGCCGTGGTCAGCCAGCCGGTGGCGTACCACCATTCAGTCTTGAAGCCGGGATGCGCGCCGAAATCATGGGGGAAGTCCAGGGTTTTGCCCGGCGCCAGCGGCGTGACCGGCGTAAACTGGGGCGGCGCGGTCAATGCGATAGCGTTGGCGAACAGCAGGAGCAGGGCCAATAAGATGCGCATCACCAATCCTCCCGCACGGCGCGCAGCGGGCCGCCCGACAAGGCCTGGCGGCCTGCGAACAGGGCGGTGAGCGCGGCCGCGACGAGCAGGGCGCCCGCCACGCTGGCCAGCAAGGCCCAGGGGAAGTGCATCTGCATGCTCCAGTGGAAGGATTGGGGATTGACGACGTAGACCAGGATCACGCTGATGGCCAGACCGAGCACAAAGCCGGTGGCGATGCCCAGCGCCGTCAGCGTGCCGCCTTCGAGCGCCAGGATGCCCAGGATCTGGCGCCGCGTCAGGCCGACGTGGCGCAGCATGCCGAATTCGCGCGCCCGCGCCAGGGTCTGGGCCGAGAAGGTCGCGGCCACGCCGAACAGGCCGATGACGATGGCAATGGCCTCCAGCAGATAGGTGACGGCAAAGCTGCGGTCGAAAATTTTCAGGCTCAGGGCGCGCAGCTCGCCGGGCGATGTGACTTCCAGCGCGCCGCCGAACTCCAGGGCTTTCAGGTGCTGCTGAACTGTGGCGGCGCTGGCGCCTTTCTCCAGCCAGATGGCGGTGCCGGAGACTTCCATATCGCCGGTGATGGCGCGGTAGTCGGATAGCTGGATTATCGCCGCGCCGGTGGAGCGCGCGTAGTCGCGCCAGATACCGCCGACGAAGAATTCATGCGGCCGGCCCTGCAGTGGCAGGGTCAGCACGCCACCCGGCTTGGCCCGATACAGGTCGGCCATCGCCTCCGAAACCCAGACCGGCGGCAGCTTGCGGCCTGCCGGCTGGACCCGCACCTCGCTGGTCAGCACCATGGCTTTGTCCAGGTGGGCTTCATCGATATTGCGCGCCATAATCATGACATTGGCGCGGTCGGGCGCCAGCGAGACGGAGCGCAGACGCATGAAATCAGCTTTCGCCACGCCCGGCAGGCTGCGGATGGCTTGCTGGTTCTGCGGCGACAGGCCGGCCGTGCTGCCCGCGCCGGCATTGGCGTACAGGTCGGCGGGCAGGATCTGCAGCAGCCAGTCGTCCACCGACACGCGGAAGCTGGCCACCATGATGGCCATCGCCACCATCAGGCTGAAACTGGACAGCACCCCGCCCAGCGCCACACCCGCCTGTCCCGAGGCATTGGCGAGACGGGCCAGGGTCAAGGTCGGCACAGCGGGCGGTGCGCTGCGGCCGGCCATTGCCGCCTGCCAGCGCCGGTGCGCCAGGCGGAAGGTGAGGGCGGCCAGGCGCGGCATCAACGAGATGCCGCCGATCAGCAGCAGCGCAATCGAGAGATAACCGAACAGCGGCAGTTCCGTTACCGGCGGCGCCAGCGCCATCAGCGCGGCCGCCGCGAGGCAGGCCAGGCCTGGCCAGGCCTTGGCCAGGCGCCTGAGCGCCATTTCGTCCGAACCGGATTTGAGCGCCACGGCGGGCGTGGCGCGCGCCGCTTCCCAGGCCGGACCGGCGCAGCCCAGCAAGGCCACGCCCACGCCGAGTAGGAAGTAGACGATGGCGGCGCCGAGGTCGAATTGCGCCGCCGGCTGCACGCCCGAGAAATAACCCGCGCCAAGGTCGCCGCCGAAAAAGCGCAGCGCGGCGGCGGCAAAAGCGTAGCCGGCGCCGATGCCCAGCGCCGCGCCCAGAATGCCCAGGCTCAGGCCTTCGAGCAGCACCTGGCGCAGCAGGCGGCGGCGCTCCAGGCCCAGCACGCGCAGCAGGGCGAACTGGCTGCGGCGGCGCGTCACGGACAGGGCCTGGGTAGAAAACACGAGGAAGGCGCCGGTGAACAGGGCCACCAAGGCCAGCACGCTGAGATTGACGCGGTAAGCCCGGCTCAGATTACTGTTGCGGCTATTCTGGTTCTCGTCGTTCGGCTGGCTGACGCGGAAACGGCCGGGGTAGGCGGCTTGCAGTTCCTGCGTCAACTGCGCCTGGAAAGCTTTGCGGTCCACGCCATCGCGCAGTTTCAGGTCGATGCGCGACAACTGGCCCAGCTTATTGAAGCGCCATTGCAGGGCGCCCAGGTCCATCACGCCCAGGCGCTGGCCGACACGGGCGCGCTGCAGCGAACCGGCGAAGCGCAGCGCCACGGGCCGGGTGCCGGACTGGAAGGCGACCATGCTGCCCGCCTTTGGCCCCAGCCAGCTTTCCGCCGCGCCGGACAGGAAGAGGGCGTCGGCCGCCATGCTGTCGGTCGGGTCGCCGCTGGCCGGCACAGCTAGCAGATCTGGCGTGATGAACATCGAACGGAAGCTGTCCATGCCGATGATGCGCAGCGGCTGTTTCTGGCCAGGGACGACGGCATCCAGCTGCAACACCGGCGAGGCCACGGCTACTTCCGGCTTTTGCGCCAGGCGCGGATAAATCTCTTCGTCGAAATACGCTTCGGTGGCGCTGACCTGCAGATCGGCCTGGCCGGACAGGCTGCTGATGGCGGTGGAGAATTCGTTGAAGGCGGCGCCGTTGATCAGGTGGATGGCGAAGCCCAGCGCCACGCCCACGGCGATGGCGGCAATCGCCATCAGCGCGCGCAGCGGATGGGCGCGCCATTCGCCCAGCAGCAGCCAGCGCGACAGGCGCCGCAGCGCGGCGGCCTGCTGCTTGCCGGGCGCGGGACTCAACGCGGGCATTCCAGCGCCAGCTTTTCGCCGGTGCGCTGGGCGCGTTGTCTGGCTTTGTCGGCGTTCGAGCCGACGGCGGCGCGGGCATCTTCGTCCGCCCATTTCTTGTCGAGCGCGAGCCGGTCGCAGCGCTTGCGTTTTTCGGCGGCGCGGTGCTCATGCCTTTGCAGGTCCGCTTCATCCCGGGCTGCGCGCTGCTTGCGCTCTTTCTGCAACTGCTTCAACTCGCGCTGCTGGAGTTTCAGCTCGGCCTTGGCTTGCGGATCGGGCGGCGGCACGGGCGGCGTGGCCAGCGTCGTGCCGCGGCCATCGGCGCAAGGCGCTTCGCTATACATCGTTTTGCCATCGACCACGCATTTGTGCATGGTCTGGGCCGAAACCTGCGCCGCCAGGCACAGTCCAGCCAGAACACAGAACAGGCGACTCATAGGATTTTCCCTGGATTCATGATGCCCAGCGGGTCCAGCGCGGCCTTGATGGCGCGCATCAGGTTCAGCTCCACCGGCGATTTATAGCGCGCCAGCTCATCGCGTTTCAGCGCGCCGATGCCATGTTCGGCCGAGATCGAACCGCCGAACGCCACCACGGCGTCGTGCACCACGCGGTTGACCGCGTCCTGGTTCGCCAGGAAGGCTTCGCTGGCAATGCCGGCCGGCGGCGCCACATTGAAATGCAGATTGCCGTCGCCCAGGTGCCCGAAGCACACCAGGCGGCAGCCTGGAAACGCCTGCTGCAGCAGCGGCTCGGTATGGGCGATGTATTCGCCGATGCGCGACACCGGCAGCGAAATATCGTGTTTGATGTTCTTGCCGTCGGCCGCCTGCGCCAGCGGGATATGCTCGCGCAACTGCCATAGGGCCAGCGACTGCGCCACCGACGAGGCGACGGCCGCATCCTCGATGACGCTAGCCTCCAGCGCCGCGCCGATGCCGCGTTCCAGCAGTTGTACGGCGTGTTCTTCCGATTCGCTGCTGGACAGCTCCAGCAGCACGTATTGCGCATGCTTGTGCGCGAAAGGCTGCTGCAATTGCGGGAAATGGCGTGCCACCAGCTCCAGGCAGTAAGCCGACATCAGTTCGAAGCCGGTCAGGCTGGCGCCGCAGCTATCCTGCATCATGGTCAGCAATTGCAAGGCCGCTTGCGGCGAGGGCAGGGCGGCCAGCGCCGTGATGCTGGCTTTCGGCTGGGGGAACAGCTTGAGCACCGCGCCCGTGATGACGCCCAGCGTGCCTTCGGCGCCGATGAACAGGTCGCGCAGATCGTAGCCGGTATTGTCCTTGCGCAGGCCGCGCAAGCCGCTCCACACCTCGCCCTGCGGCGTGACCACTTCCAGGCCCAGACACAGCTCGCGCGTATTCCCGTAGCGCAGAACGGCGATGCCGCCGGCATTGGTGGAGAGGTTGCCGCCGATGGTGCAACTGCCTTCGGCCGCCAGCGACAGGGGGAATAGACAACCCTCGACCGCTGCCGCCTCCTGCACCTGCTGCAGGATGCAGCCCGCGTCCACCGTCATGGTGCGGTTGACCGCATCGATGGCGCGCACCCGGTTCAGGCGCGCCAGCGACAGCACCACAGCGCTGCCGCTGGCATCGGGCACGCTGCCCAGCACCAGACCGGTATTGCCGCCTTGCGGCACCAGGGGAATGCGGTATGCGGCGCACAGCTGCACCAGGCCCGCCACCTCGTCCACGCTGCCGGGCCGCAGCACGGCCAAGGCCTGGCCGGTGAAGCGCCCGCGCCAGTCGCGCAGGAAGGGCGCCATATCGGCCGGATCGTCCAGCACATGGGCCGCGCCGCTCAAGGCGCGGCAGGCGGCGAGAAAATCGGAGGAGGTCTGGGGGGAGTTTGCGCTCATGTGGTGCTGCGGGCTGGCCGCTTAATCGCTATGCTTGACGGGGTTGATTTTGTCCAGCAATTCCTTGGCCGCCTTCTTGGCCGCCCTTTTGTACGGCCGCACATACAGGATCGCGCACAGGAAGTAGACCACCACGATGGCCGCCTCGCCCCAACCCAGCCAGGGCGCCGCCTTGTCGCTCCAGCCGCGCACCACGCCCTCGGTGAAATAGAGCAGGATCATCATCGACGTCCACTGCAGCGTGTAGAGATCGCGTTTGATCACGCCCAGCAGGGGAAAGAGCAGCGGCGCCGCCTTCAGCACCATCCAGGAACCGCCCGGCTTCAAAGGCGCGATCCACATTTCCCAGGCCACGCACCACAGAATCAGCAGGCCCAGACTGCCGATGGCGCCCCAGTGGAAGATTTTCTGTTTTAGGTCTTGCATCATGCGCTCCGCATCTTCACTGCCGTTTCGGCCAGACGGCGGCCCAGCGCCACGGCCAGGCGCTTTTCATCCTCGCTCAGCGGCTTCTTGCCATCCAGGCCAGACCAGTGGCTGGCGCCGTAGGGCGAACCGCCGCTGGCGGTGGTCATCAGCTCGGGATGGGTGTAGGGCAGGCCCATGATCATCATCCCATGGTGCAGCAGCGGGATCATCATCGACAGCAGCGTCGACTCCTGGCCGCCATGCAGGCTGCCGGTGGACGTGAACACGCAGGCCGGCTTGCCCGCCAGGGTGCCCGACAGCCACTGGGCCGAGGTGCCATCCCAAAAATACTTCATGGCCGCAGCCATATTGCCGAAACGGGTCGGCGAACCGAGAGCCAATCCGGCGCAATCCTGCAAATCATCCAGCTCCACATAGGGCGCGCCCTCGGCCGGCACTTCCGGTGCCGTCGCCTCGGCCACGGTGGACACGGCGGGCACGGTGCGCAGGCGGGCATCGCAGCCCGGAACGCTCTCCACACCCTGCGCAATCAACTCGGCCAGCTTGCGGGTAGAGCCATGCCTCGAATAAAACAATACAAGAATAGTCAGGTTGGATGAAATCATCCTGCTATTTTATGTCATATTGCCCTTGCTCCGAGAGGAATGACGCGGGCGGGAATCAGAAGAACGCACCAGGAGGGAGCTTGAAACGAGCCGCAAGTGCCCGGATCTGGCGGACGTTGAGTTCGCGTTTGCCGCTCAGTACTTCCGACACCACGCTTTGCGCGCCAATTTCCGGTAAGTCGGATTGCGAAAGCCGATGCTGATCCATCAGCATACGCAGCATATCTGTCGGAGAGACTGCTTCCTGAGGGTAGTGAATCGCCTCATATTGTTCGATCATGGCGCCCAAGGCGTTGACCAAGTCTGCAAGGGGATGGCCATCGTTTGCCGCGCCCTGGTCCAGCAGCGCATTCAAGCTGCCGATCGCTTGTTCATAGCTCTCTTCGGTGTGAATAGGGCGAAGCGGCACATATGCCTGCAGAGCCAGGAAATGGTGGGTGATTTCTGCAATCACTGGGTTATCCGTCAGGGGTTCCATTGCTTGCCCTCCTGTATCAGCTTCAAGAATACACGTTTCTATTGCAAGGATAGTAATGATGGCACAGCTATTAATGTAGAGATAACGAGCCTGCGGCGGCGTTGTTGCTATCATATGGCGCTTTAGAGGGCGGCATATAGACCGTCTGCCAACGATAAAACAAAACACTACATGGTTGCAAAGTACATCTCTCCCGTTTTCCAACACCTTTCCGGCCGCTACCACAGCGGCATGGCCGAGCTGCGCGCGCTGTCCTGGCACGAGATCCGCGATCTGGTGCTGTTCGCCCGCCGCCGCCTGCGCGAGGAAAGCCTGCCGCAAGTGGCGGGCAGCCTGACGTTCACCACCGTCTTCGCCCTGGTGCCGGTGCTGACGATCGCCCTTGCCATTTTCACCACCTTCCCGATGTTCAAGAGCTTCCGCACGGCGCTGGAGGCGTATTTCATCCAGAGCCTGATGCCGAAGGCGATCTCGAACACCATCCTGAATTACCTGACCACCTTCGCCGACAAGGCCACGCGCCTGTCGGCGGTGGGCGCGATCACGCTGCTGCTGACGTCCGTGGCGATGATGGCCACCATCGAAAAGGCCTTCAACCGCATCTGGCGCGTGAAGGCCGAGCGGCGCTGGACGCGGCGCATCCTGGTCTACTGGGCGCTGATCACGCTCGGGCCGCTGGTGGCGGGCGTGTCGCTGACGCTGTCCTCGCACTTTTTCAGCGCCACCAGCAATCTGGTGGGCGATGTGTATGGCGCGCTGTTTGCCACCATCCTGTCGATCGGGCTGACCACAGCCGTGTTCACGCTGCTGTATATGGCGGTGCCGAACCGCATGGTGGACTGGCGCGACGCCATCTGCGGCGGTCTGCTGGCGGCGCTCGGCATCGAATTGGCCAAGCGCGGCTTCGCCTTCTTCATCGCCCAGTTTCCGACGTATTCCAAGATCTACGGCGCGCTGGCGGCCCTGCCCATTTTCCTGCTGTGGGTCTACCTCTCATGGCTGGTGACGCTGCTGGGCGCCTTGCTGACGGCGGCGCTGCCAGTGGTGAAGTACGAACGCTGGTGGCATGAGGCAGTGCCGGGCGGCGCCTTTGTCGACGCCATGGCCGTGCTCAAGGTGCTGTACGGCGCCAGCCGCCACGGCGAGACGGCGCTGGTGAACGCGGGCGCCATCCGCGCCCGTACCCGCTTAGGCTTCGATGAAATGGATGTGCTGCTGGAAAAGATGCTGGGCCAGGGCTGGGTCGGCAAGGTCAAGGTCGAGGCGCCGCCGCGCGTCCAATGGGGCAAGCACGCCAGCGATGGCGCCGACCATTGGGTGCTGCTGGTCAATCCGGACATGTTGACCCTGGCCGATGTCTACCGCCTGTTCGTCTTCGGCGGCATGGCCCTGAACGCCGGTGTGATCGCCGATTCGGACGATGAACGCGACCAGCAGGCCAGCCGCGAAGCCGCCGGGCTGGCGCGCCAGGCCGAAGCGGCGGTGGAAGAAGGGCTGGGCAAAACGCTGTCCCAGCACTTTGCCCAATACAGCCGCGACTAGTTCAAGCGCTGTCCTGCTTGAGGAAGCCGCGCAGCGCGGCCAGCACGGCGTCGGGCTGCTCGGCCATCATCTGGTGGCCGGCGTCCACCTGCACCGTCTGCGCATGGGCAATCGTTTCGCGCAGCAGCTTGGTGGACTTGGGCGGCGTCATGATGTCCTTGCCGCCAAAGACGAACAGGGTGGGGCAGCTGACCGCGCGCGCCGCCGCTTCGCCGCCGGCGTAGGCATTGCAGGCGCTGAAGTCGGTATGGAACAGCTGTTCAGGATTGAGCCGCGACATGCGCTGCATCAGCCGCCGCGCGCTGCCGCTGAGCGATACGCCCGGCACGGCGCAAGGCATGGTTTGCGAGGACAGCGACCAGATATTGACCATATCGATGGCCGTCTGCTCCTCGCTGCGCGCCGCCTCCAGCAAGGCGTCCGACACCTTCATCGGATAGGTCGATCCCAGCAGCGCCAGATGGCTGACCCGTTGCGGCGCGCGCTGCGACGCTTCCAGCGCGACCAGGGAACCCATGCTGTGGCCGATGAGCGCCGCGCGCAGCGCGCCCGCCGCGTCCAGCAGCGCGATCAGCCAGTCGGCCAGCTCCTCGACACTGCGCTTGGCCGCGCCCTTGCTGCGGCCATGGCCCGGCAGGTCGACCGCCAGCACGCTGTAGCCGTGGTGCGCCAAGTAGCGCGACTGCAAGCCCCACACCGAATGGTCGTTCTGCGCGCCGTGGATGAAGACCAGCGTCGGCAGCTGCGCATCGAAGGCCTTGCCGCCGGTATAGCAGTAGGCTTGCGCCCCTTGTACATTGAGCAGCATCTCAGCCTCCTTTCTGCGCCAGTTTCAGGCCGCGCGCCAAATCTTCGATCAGGTCGTCCGCATCCTCCAGGCCGACCGACAGGCGCATCGTGCCTTCCGCGATGCCGGAGGCCGCCAATTGATCGGCCGGGACGCGGAAATGGGTGGTCGATGCCGGATGGATCACCAGCGACTTGGCGTCGCCCACATTGGCCAGATGGGAGAACACTTTCAGCCCATCGGCAAAGCGCCGTCCCGCCGCGCGGTCGCCTTTCAGGTTGAAGGAAAACACCGCGCCGCAGCCCTTGGGCAGCAGGCGCTTGGCCAGCTCATAGTCGGGATGCTCGGGCAGTTCCGGATAAGACACCGACTCCACCGCCGGATGCGACAACAGGAACTGCACCACCTTGCGCGTATTGGCCACATGGCGCTCCATGCGCAGGCTCAGGGTCTCGATCCCCTGCAGCACGGCGAAGGCGTTGTGGGGGCTCATGACCGCGCCGAAGTCGCGCAAGCCTTCGCGCCGCGCGCGCAGCGCGAACGCCGCCACAGTCGATTCCTCGGCGAAGACCATGCCGTGGAAGCCATCATACGGCTCGCACAACTCGCCAAAGCGACCGCTCTGGTCGTAAGCGGCTTGCCAGTCGAAGGTGCCGCCATCGACCAGCAGCCCGCCGATGGCCGTGCCATGCCCGCACAGGAATTTGGTGGCCGAGTGGAACACCAGGTCGGCGCCATGGTCGAAAGGACGCAGCAGGTAGGGCGTGGTGAAGGTGGCGTCCATCATCAGCGGCAGATGCTGGCTGTGCGCCAGCTCGGCCACGCGCGGAATATCCAGCACGTCGAGGCCGGGATTGCCCAGCGTCTCGGCGAACAAGACCTTGGTATTGGGACGGATCGCGGCGCGCCAGGCGTCCAGGTCGCGCGGATCGACGAAGGTGGTGTCGATGCCGAAGCGCTTCAGCGTATAGCCCAGCAGATTGTGCGAGCCGCCGTACAGGGCGCGCGAGGCGACGATATGCGAGCCGGCGCCGGCGATGGTGCTCAGGCCCAGGTGCATGGCGGCCTGGCCGCTGGCCGTGGCGATGCCGGCCACGCCGCCTTCCAGCGCGGCGATGCGCTCTTCCAGCACGGCATTGGTGGGATTCGAGATGCGCGAATATACATGGCCGGCCTGCTCCATATTGAACAGGGCCGCGGCATGGTCGGAATCGCGGAAGGCAAAGGAGGAACTGAAATACACCGGGGTGGCGCGCGCCCCCGTGGCGGGGTCCGGCGCGGCGCCGGCATGCAGGGCAAGGGTATCGAAACCCGGGTACTGGGGACCGCTCATATTGCTCCCTTCGCTGTGATTGGATGCTCAGGATGCTACAGCGTTATCAAAGAGATGAATAGTATTGTTATTTAATTATGCGGAACTCTGGATTTTTCATTTGTCTTACGCTACATTCCAAGTACGGCTTACAATAAAACCAAACCGACATCATCCACAGGACGGCCCCAAATGAAAGTCTCCGAAATTCTCCAAGTCAAAGGCAATATTCTCTACACGATCTCGCCGGATCAACCCCTGGTGGAAGCGGCCAATACCATGGCCGAGAAAGATATCGGTTCGCTGGTGGTCATGGAATTCGGCGATCTGGTCGGCATGCTGACTTTCCGCGAAGTGCTGCAGGCGCTGCATACGAACCAGGGTTCGGTGGGCGGCGGCACGGTGCGCAAGCATATGAACGACCATCCGATCACCGTGACCCCGGATACCGAAGTCAATGAGGTGCGCCGCATCATGCTGGAAAAGCATGCGCGCTACCTGCCCGTGATGAACGCCAAAACGCTGCTGGGCGTGATTTCCTTCTACGATGTGGCGCGCGCCGTGCTGGAAGCGCAGAGCTTCGAGAACCGCATGCTGAAAGCCTATATCCGCGACTGGCCGGCCGAAGCGGCCGATGAGGCGCAGAACTGAGCCGGCTTGCGCCAGCCGCTCAAACAAAAAACGCTACCACCCGGTAGCGTTTTTTATTGGGGCAGCGGCGCTGCGTCAGGCCACGCCGGCCAGCGCATCGTTGCCGAGCCAGCCCAGCAGGGCCTGGTTCGTCATCGGACGGGCGAACAGGAAGCCCTGGGCCAGCGGACAGCCCAGCGTGTGCAGGATCTGCGCCTGGCGCTCGTCCTCCACGCCTTCCGCGATCACGGCCAGGCCCAGGTTGCGGCCCAGCTGGATCACCATCTCGGCGATGCTGCTGCCGCGCGCCGAGCCGGTGATTTCGGTGACGAAGGCGCGGTCGATCTTCAGGCGGTCGATCTGCAGGCGCTGCAGATAGGACAGCGAGGAGAAGCCGGTGCCGAAATCGTCGATGGCGATGGTGACGCCGGTCTGCTTGATCTGGGCCAGCATCTTGATCAGCAGGTCCGGCTCTTCCATGGCCATGGATTCGGTGATCTCCAGCTCCACATACTCGGGCGGCGCGCCGGTATCGCTCAGGGCGCGGCGCAGCATATCGAGGAAGTGCGGGTGGCGGAACTGCACCTGCGACACATTGATCGACATGGTGAAGTCTTCATGCCCGGCGGCGCGCAGCGCCACCAGCTCGCGGCAGGCGGTGCGCATCACCCATTCGCCCAGTTCGATGATCAGGCCGGAATACTCGGCAATCGGGATGAAGCGGTCGGGCGAGATAAATTTGCCGTCCGGCGTCTGCCAGCGCAGCAGGGCTTCGGCGCCGACCGGGCGGCGCGAGAACAGGTCGATCTGCGGCTGGTACACGACAAACAGCTGGTTCTGGCCGAAGGCCGTGCGCAGCGCGTGCATCATGCGCACGCGTTCGCGGATTTCCACGCCCATGCTGCGCGAGAAGTAGAAGTGGCCGGCGCGCTGCTGCGATTTGGCGCGTTTCAGCGCGATGTCGGCATCTTTCAGCGCATCGGCGCCGCTGCCGTCATGCTCGGCCAGGCGCACCAGGCCCAGGGTGGCGGACAGCTGCACATCCTGGCCCTCGATGCTGAACGGCGTCTGGAACAGCGACAGGATGCAGGCTGGATTGATCTGGCTGGAGTCGCCCAGCAGGCAGAAGATGTCGCCGCCGATGCGCGCCACCGTGAGCTGCTGGCCCAGGCTGTTTTGCAGGCGCGCCGCCACCGCCACCAGCAGCATGTCGCCGAATTCGTGGCCCAGGGCGTCGTTGGTTTCGGCGAAGTGATCGAGGTCGACCAGGGACAGGGTGGCGTCCTGCTTGGCCGGGCCGGCCAGTGTGGCGTCCAGGATCTCGATCAGGCGCGTGCGGTTGGGCAGCTTGGACAGGGTGTCGTAGAAGGCCGCCTTGTGCAGGTGCGACACCAGTTCCACATTCTCCAGGCCCACGGCCACATTGCCGCAGAAGACTTCCAGCAGGCGCTCTTCCAGTTCGGTCGGCGCGCGCCGCAGGTCCAGGTAGGCGACGAATGCGCGGCTGGCCTTGCCCGAGAAGTGCAGGGTGACGTATTCGTCGCGGTACTGGTTGCGGTGCTCGGCCAGCGTGCGTTCCATCGAATCGGCCATGCGCGCATCGATGGTGGTGGTCATCACCGCGTTTTCCAGGTGGCGGTACTGGCCGGCCGTGGCGATCACGTGCAGTTCGCGGCAGCCGCTGTCCGGACACTCCTGGGCGCACAGCACGCCGCTCGCTTCCTGGCCCAGCAGGGTGGCGATCTGCGCCAGCACGCCGGCGGCGAAATTGTGCACGCCGTGCAGCGCCATCAGTTCGGTGCTGGCGTTGATGATCTGGTTCAGGCCGCGCCGGCTGTCGTTGATCTTGCGGATCTGTTCATACGAGCGGATCGCCGCCGTCACCGTGGTGTACAGCTTGATGCGCGTGAGCTCGGACTTGGTCTTGTAATCGTTGATGTCGAAATCGCGGATGGCGTCGATCTCGGGCGCATAGCCGGGCTGGCCGGTGCGCAGGATGATGCGCACGTCGGCCATGCGCAGCGTTTCGCGGATATAGCGCACCAGGTGCAGGCCGGCGTCGTCCTGCTCCATCACCACGTCGAGCAGGATGACGGCGATTTCCTGTTCCTGCTTCAGCAGCTCGCGCGCCTGCGCCGCCGAATAGGCGTGCACGAACTCCAGCGGACGATGCTGCATGTCGAGGTTGCCGAGGGCGAAGGTGGTCGTGGAATGGACGTCTTCGTCATCGTCGATAATCATCACCCGCCAGACACTGCGCGTTGCGGCTGCCGCTTGGGGCGCCGGATGCTCCTCTAAAAACACCAGGTCGTCGTGATCGTCCTTGGCGTTCTCGTCAAGGGGCGTGATCGATGGGGGCATGTGTGGCTTCTCCAGGATTGCACGGGCGTTTCTGTGTTTAAGTATATAGCGAATTGTTAAAGAGAACGATTAATTCATCGCTTTCCCAACACCGCCGACTTCCCTAATGCAAGTTTAGGTGGAATTGTACTGCAAAGCAGTGTAATTCTTATAAGAAATTTTGCATATATGGGACGTCGTTTCCATGCGGAATTTGCACTTGATACTGGGAGGCGGGCAGGCGGGCGCAGGGCTGGTAGAATGGCTTGTTTTCCCGCCCACCCACGATAAGAAAATTATGTCCGGCAACTCTTTTGGCAAACTCTTTTCCGTTAGCACTTTTGGCGAATCCCACGGCCCGGCGATCGGCTGCGTAATCGATGGCTGCCCACCGGGGCTGGAATTGTCCGAGGCCGATATCCAGCCTGAGCTGGACCGCCGCAAGCCCGGCACCTCGCGCCACGTCACCCAGCGCCAGGAGCCGGACACGGTGGAGATCCTGTCCGGGGTCTACCAGGGCGTGACCACCGGCACCCCGATTGCGCTGATGATCCGCAACCAGGACCAGCGCAGCAAGGATTACGGCAATATCGTCGACAGCTTCCGTCCCGGCCATGCCGACTACGCCTATTGGCATAAGTACGGCGTGCGCGACCCGCGCGGCGGCGGCCGTTCCTCGGCGCGCCTGACGGCGCCGGTGGTGGGCGCGGCGGCGATTGCCAAGAAGTGGCTCAAGCAGCAGTACGGCACCGTCTTCATGGGCTGCATGAGCCAACTGGGCGATATCGAGATTCCTTTCCAGGGCTGGGAACATGTGGCCGACAATCCCTTCTTCGCCGCCACCGGCGACGCGGCCCTGATCGCGCGCATGGAAGAGGCCATGGACCAGCTGCGCCGCGATGGCGATTCCATCGGCGCGCGCATCGAGGTGATGGCGCAGAACGTGCCGGTGGGCCTGGGCCAGCCGATTTACGACAAGCTCGACGCCGACATTGCCTACGCCATGATGGGCATTAACGCGGTCAAAGGCGTGGAGATCGGCGCCGGCTTCCGCTGTGTCGCGCAGAAAGGCTCGGAACATGGCGACGAGCTGACGCCGCAAGGCTTTGTCGGCAATAACGCCGGCGGCGTCCTGGGCGGCATTTCGACCGGCCAGGACATCACCGCTTCGATCGCCATCAAGCCCACGTCCTCGATCCGCACGCCGCGCCGCTCCATCGACAAGGACGGCAATCCGGTGATGGTGGAAACCTTCGGCCGCCACGATCCCTGCGTCGGCATCCGTGCCACGCCGATCGCCGAAGCGATGCTGGCCCTGGTGCTGATGGACCACGCCCTGATGCACCGCGCCCAGTGCGGCGATGTGCGCGTGTCCACGCCGGATATTTCGAAGCACAAGTAAGCGTTTCGGCTTCCTTGATTCATGGCCGCCACGCGCGGCCTTTGTTTTTACCGCGCCGCGAGGCGCTCCGCCATGCCTAGCCAGTCCGTCAGTTTCGCGCTCTTCCTGTTCTGCTATTACGCCCACGCCGGTACGTTCTCCACCTACGCCAGCCTGTTCTTCGCCGGCAAGGGCATGACGGTGGCGCAGATCGGCGTGCTGATGTCGCTGATCCAGGTGCTGCGCATTTTCGGGCCGAATGTCTGGGGCTATGTGGCCGACCATTCCGAACGCCGCGTGCTGGTGCTGCGCCTGACCGGCGCGGCCGCGCTGACGGCGTTTTCCGGCTTCTTCTTCGGCTTTACCTTCGTCCACTTCTTTATCGCCATGGTGCTCCTGAATCTCTTCACCAGCGCGCAGGGACCGATCTGCGAGGCGCTGATGCTGTCCGAGATGCGCGGCGACCTAAGTAACTATGGACGTATTCGGCTATGGGGCTCGATCGGTTTCATCATTTCCTCGATGGGCGCGGCGTTCGCCCTCGACGCCTACGGCACCAATGCCTTGCCCTGGGTGGCGGGCGGCCTGCTGCTGTGCGTCTTCGGCGCCGCCTTCCGCCTCAAGGACGTGCCGCGCCCGCCGCACCGGGAAGCGCCGCCAGCCTTGCTCAGCGTGCTGCGCCAGCGCGAGGTGCTGGCCTTCTTCCTGTCGACCGCCTTGATGGTGGCGGCCCATACTTCGCTCTACACCTTCTATTCGCTGTATCTGGAGCGGGCAGGGTATAGCAAGGCGATGATCGGCGCCATGTGGTCGCTGGGCGTGGTGGCTGAAGTGCTGCTGTTCTATTTCCAGGCGCCGTTGTTCAAGCGCTGGGGCGCGCGGCGCATGCTGTATCTGACGCTGGCGGTGGCCGTGCTGCGCTTCGCCCTGATCGGCGCCGGCGCAACGTCGCTGGCGCTGCTGCTCGCGGCCCAACTGCTGCATGCGGCCACTTTCGCCCTGCATCATTCCTCGTCCGTGATGACCATGCAGCGCTGGTTCGCCGGCCCCTTGCAGGCGCGCGGCCAGGCCCTCTACATCAGCATTTCCTATGGCGTGGGCGGCACGCTGGGCGGCCTGTTCCTGTCGCAGTGCTGGGAGAAGATGGGACCGGAATCGGTCTACTATGTGGCGTCGGGACTGGCGGCGCTGTCGCTGGGCGCCGCCGCGCTGTCTTTCCGCTGGCAGGCACGCAGCCAGCCCGGAAGCAAGCCGGCGGGCGTGGCCTGATCAGGCCACGCGGTTGCTGGCCGTTTCCAGCTGCTGGCGGTGCTCGACCGCCTTGGCAACCAGGGCGCGCATATCGTTGAGCAGGCTGAATTCGGTCTGGCTCAATTCGATCGGCGGGAAGGACTCGTCCCAGTCGCCGTAAATGAAGCCCGCCGGATGACCATGCGCCGACAGCGGCAGCACGATGAAGCTGCGCGCCTCGGACAGGGTGGCTTTCCACCATGCCGGCAGCTTGGCGGCAAACTTCGGATCGTGCGCATTTTCGATGAAGATCACGCGGTCGCTGGTCAGCGCCGCATGGAAGACGTTCGGTTCATAGGCGTCGTCAAACACCATCTGGCCCAGTTTTTCCTTCATGCCTTCGCCGAAGCACATGCGCGCGGCGTAGCGGCCTTCGCGGCGGTTGTGCACGAAGGCGACGGCGCGCGAGAAGTCCAGGCCCTGGAACACGGTTTCCAGCGCGATCGACACCATCTGCCCCGGGCTGGCGCTATCGACCACGTCGCGCATATCGGCCAAGCCGCTGAGCAGGATCTTATTGCCCTCCTGGCGCTGGCGCGTGCGGGCCAGCGCCTTGGCGCGCCGCTCGGCGGGCTTGGACAGGGGCGCGATCGACAGATCGGCCGCCGCCACCACCTTGGCCTGTTCGATGGCCGTCTGCAGCTGCTGCGGCGAGACGCCCAGCATGCCGGCATAGTCCTCGGTCAGGCGCAGCACCTCGGCGGCGCCGGCTTCATTGTCGTGCCACAGCGACTCGGCGCACAGGCGCGACATGGTGGAGATGCCGGCGATCCAGTCCTGGTGGCCGATGCCGGCGTCGGGATCGATCGGGCCGACATTGCGCATGCCCGCGATCAGGTTTTTCGGCAAGCCCCAGTGGATGGCCGTGGCGCGCCCGATTTCCTCGATGCTCAGGCCCAGCAGCTCCAGCGCGGCATCGCCTTCCTTGCCTTCGCCGGCGCGTTCCTGCAGCTCGGTCCAGCGCTCCGGCATATAGAAGGTCAGCATCATGCGGCCCAGGGTTTGCAGCATGGAGCACACCACGGCTTCTTCCGCCGAGCGCGGATCGGCGCTGCCGGCCACTTCGCGCGCCACCATGCCGGCCAATACCGCTTTTTCCATCTCGATATGGGCGATGCCGGAATCGGGCGAGGCGTTCGACAGCTCTTCGATCAGCTTCAAGCCCAGGGCCAGGTGGCCGATCGCCTCGGTGCCGAGCACCAGCACGGCCTTGGTGATGGTGTTGACGTGCTGGCCGAAGGCGGAATACATGCTGCTGTTCGCCAGGCGCAGCACTTTCTGCGTCAAGACGGGATCGGACAGCACGGTGCCGGCCATGCTGAATTCCTGGTCGTCTTCGCCGCGCATGGCGCCCAGGATGGCGGTGATGGCCTTGGCGAAGCCCGGCATATCGCCCTGCAGCCGGGTGCATTCCCACAGCTTGTTCAGGGTCTTTTCGCCCAGCTTGGTACCGGCGATGAATTGTCCGTTCATTGCTGCACCTGGCGTTGTTCTTCCGGACGCAGATTGGCGTAGGTGCGCTCTTTCAGCGCGGCCAGCGCTACATTGGCGGCCATCGGTTTGCCGGTCAGGTAGCCTTGGATATAGTGGCAGCCGCGTTCCTGCACGTAGCGCAGTTGCTCGTCGGTTTCCACGCCCTCGGCCACCACCGAGAGATTCAAGTGCTTGGCCAGGTCCAGCACGGCGTTGCAGATGGCGCCGTCCTTTTCCGAGCCGGGCAGGTCGCGGATGAAGGCGCGATCGATTTTCAGCACGGAGATGGGGAAGCGCTTCAGATAGGCCAGCGAAGAGTAGCCGGTGCCGAAATCGTCGATGGCGATGCGCGCCTTGCGCTCGGCCATTTTGCTGAGGATGGATTCGGCGTGCACCGGATCGATCATCAGCGTGCCTTCAGTAATTTCTAAAACCAATTGTTCACCAGCGAGGCCGGAGAATGTAATCGCATCGTCGAGCACATCCAGGAATTTATCATTGCGGAATTGCCGGGGGCTGATATTAACAGAGATATATAGCGGCCGCCTCGCCACTTCCTGAAATTGTTTCAGCTGGACGCAAGCCGATTTTAAAGCCCAGGCGCCGAGCAGATTAATCAAGCCATTGGTTTCGGCAATTGGCACGAAACGCGCCGGCGGCACCATGCCCAGGGTCGGATGCTTCCAGCGCATCAGGGTTTCGAAACCCTCGATATCGCGCGTGACGGCGTTGACGATGGGCTGGTAATACAGCATGAACTCGCCCTCGCGCACGGCTTGGAACATGGCCGCTTCCAGCGAAATATCGTGCTCCGGCGGGCCGCTGTGGCGCGGGCTGTAGACCACGCAGCGCGCCTTGCCGGTCTCCTTGGCGCGCGACATGGCGGCGTCGGCATTGGCCACCAGGCGTACTTCGTCTTCCGCGTGCTGGGGATAGACCGAGACGCCGACCGAGGCGCCGACATAAATCGTATGGCCTTCGACTTCGAAGGGCGACTGCAGGGTCGCCAGCAGGCGGCCCGTGACCAGCTTGATCTGCGCCTCGCTGGCGGTGCCGGGCAGCACGGCCACGAATTCATCGCCGCCGACGCGGGCCAGGGTGTCACTGTCGCGCAGGGTCTTGCGCAGGCGCGCGGCCGCTTCGCGCAGCACGGCGTCGCCCACCGGATGACCCAGGCCGTCGTTGACTTTCTTGAAACTATCCAGGCCGATGGTCGCCACCGCGAAGCCTTGGCCGGAACGGCGCGCATGGGCGATCACCATGCGGATGCGGTCCGACAGCAGCAGCCGGTTGGGCAACTCGGTCAGCGCATCGTGGGTCGCCATATGGCGCAATCTTTCCTCGGTCGCGTGCTGGGTCGTCATGTCGCGGCCCACCAGCAGCAGCTCTTGCGCGCCCTCGGCATTGCGGTAGAGGGAGACGCGCAGCTCGAACCAGGTGTCCAGGTCGGGCGTGCGCAAACGCAGTTCGACCTTGCTCGCGGCTTGGGCCTGCACCACGCCGGCCAACGCCGTTTTCAGCACTGGCTGGTCGCTGTCGGCCACCACGCCGGCCAGCATCTGGCCTTCGAGTTCGCGCGGCGCGGCCAGCAAGGTGGCGCTGCGCTGGCTGGCGAACAGGATCTGGCCCAGCAGGGTAGTGCGGAATACGATATCGCCAGCTTCTTCCAGAAGCCGGTCGATCTCATTCCGATGTTCGCGTTCGGGAACGCTGGCTGGGCTGGAGAGCATTGTTTCGGTCTGATCTTTCAATTTCTGCATATCACTTTGTTCACATGCCATTATTAATGCGTCATGGCCTGTGAAACTTGCAAAACCAGAACGAAATGTATCACTGATGGGAGTTAAATTACATGAAAAAAAGCAATATCCTTGCTGCTTTTCCTTATTTTTCTTATCGGGAAGCGTAAAACACTATTTTATTCCTGCAAAACCTTCTGCGCTGATGTTTTGTTGGGCAGCTTGATCCGGCCCGCCAAGCCGCGTGCAGGCTGGTGCGCGCGCTTGCCGCTTCCCTTGCTTTGCGCTAGTCTGGACCTCCAGCTTTGGAGGCGGCGCGATGAACCCATTCGATACGCATGAAATCCATAATCAGGTTGCGCCGTTCGGCAATGTGAACCTGTTCCGCTGCGATCCGGCTCTGTGCGAGGCGGTGGCGCGCGAGGGCCAGGCCATCGATGCCGGCGCCAGCGACGGCCTGGCCGCGCTCGGCGAGATGCTGGGACGGAGCGAGATTCTCGATCTGGCGCGCCAGGCCAACCGCAATTCTCCCCAGTTGCACAATTTCGACCGCAACGGCCAGCGCATCGACGAGATCGAATTCCATCCGGCCTGGCATGCGCTGATGAAGATGCTGATCGAATACGGCGCCCACGCCTCGCCCTGGGATGGGCGCGAGGCCGGCGGCCAGGTGCTGCGCGCGGCGCGCTACATCCTGTTCGGCCAGCTGGAAAACGGCTCGCAATGCCCGGTGACCATGACGTATGCCAGTGTGCCGGCGCTGAAGCAGTCGCCCGCGCTGGCCGAGCGCTGGCTGCCCAAGATCCTGTCGCGCGAATACGATCCGCGGCCGCTGCCGATGGCGCGCAAGCGCGGCGTCCTGATCGGCATGGGCATGACGGAGAAGCAGGGCGGCTCCGATGTGCGTAGTAATACTAGCTTTGCCGAAGCAGTGAGCGCGGCCGAGGCGGAACGCGTGTTCGGCGAGGAGGGCGCGCAGGTTTACCGCATCGTCGGCCATAAATGGTTCTTCTCGGCGCCGCAGTGCGACGCCCACCTGGTGCTGGCGCAGACCGAGCATGGCGGCAGCGCTGGCCTGTCCTGTTTTCTGTTGCCGCGCTTTCTGCCGGACGGCAGCCATAACCAGATCCGCGTGCAGCGCCTGAAGGACAAGCTGGGCAACCGCTCGAACGCCTCATCCGAAGTAGAATTCACCGGCGCCTACGGCTGGCTGCTGGGCAAGCCGGGGCGCGGCATTCCCACCATCCTGGAAATGGGCAGCCACACCCGCCTCGATTGCGTGCTGGGCAGCACCGGCATCATGCGCGCCGCGCTGGCCCAGGCCATCCACCACGCGCGCCAGCGCCATGCTTTCGGCAAGCCGCTGGCCGAGCAGCCGCTGATGCGCAATGTGCTGGCTGATCTGGCCTTGGAATCGGAGGCCGCCACCGTCTTCGCCATGCGGCTGGCGCGCTGCTTCGACCATGCGGACGACCCGGCAGAAACCATGCTGGCGCGCATCCTGACGCCGGCCGGCAAATACTGGATCTGCAAGCGCGGCCCCGGTTTCGGCGCCGAGGCGATGGAGGTGCTCGGCGGCAGCGGCTATGTCGAGGATGGACCGTTGGCGCGGCTGTATCGCGAATTTCCAGTCAATTCGATCTGGGAAGGCTCGGGCAATGTGATGTGCCTGGACGTGCTGCGCGCCTTCTCGCGGTCGCCCGATGGCGCGATCGCGCTGGCGGCCGAGCTGGGCCTGGCCGGCGCCGCGAATACGGTTTACAGCGGGTTCTGCTCGGTTTTGCTGGCAGAGCTGGCCGGGCTGGCAAACACTGGCCGCGCAGCGGCGGATACCGCAAGCGCCGCCGCCGATGCGCTGAACAAGGCTGCCGACGCCGAGTTCGGCGCGCGCCTGCTGGCCGAACGCATCGTGCTGGCGGTGCAGGCCGGCCTGCTGCTGCGCCATGCGCCGGCCTATGTCAGTTCGGCCTTCGTGGCCTCGCGATTGGCGCGCGAACCGGGCGGGGCATACGGCCGCTTGCCGCCGGAGACGGACTGCGCCGCCATTTTGGCGCGCGCCTTGCAGGTTTGAACCGGCGCTCCAGGCGGGTCGGGCTTTTTATCGGCCCAAACATAGACAGGCTGCGGCTCCGGCTGGGATAATGCCGGGTATACAAGCCAATGTACTTAATATAAAAAGAGTAACTATGAAACAAGATCCACGTTTCCCGAATCTATTTATCACCGACCATCCCCTGATTCAGCACAAGCTCAGCCATATGCGCGACAAGGCTACGTCCACGCGCACCTTCCGTGAGCTGCTGAAAGAGATCACCCTGCTGATGGGATATGAAATCACCCGCGACCTGCCGCTGACCACGCGCGAAATCGAAACCCCGCTGATGACCATCGACGCGCCTGTGATCGCCGGCAAGAAGCTGGCCGTGGTGCCGATTCTGCGTGCCGGCATCGGTATGAGCGATGGTCTGCTGAACCTGGTGCCCTCGGCCCGCGTCGGCCATATCGGCGTGTTCCGCGACCCGGATACCCACCAGCCGGTGGAATACCTGGTGCGTCTGCCGGACCTGGTCGACCGCATCTTCATCCTGTGCGATCCAATGGTGGCAACCGGCAATTCGGCCGTGCACGCCGTGGACGTGCTGAAAAACCGTGGCGTGAGCGACGACCAGATCATCTTCCTGGCCCTGGTGGCCGCGCCGGAAGGCATCGAGGTGTTCCAGAAATCGCATCCGGACGTGAAGATCTACTGCGCTTCGCTGGACAGCCACCTGAACGATCACGCCTACATCGTGCCTGGCCTGGGCGATGCCGGCGACCGCATCTTCGGCACCAAGTAATCCCCATGGCGACCCCGGTCGATCCCGCCTACCATGCCCGCTTGGCTGCGCTGAACGAAAAGTTCGCCGCCAGCGTGCCGCAAAGGATGGCGGCGATCGCCCAGGCGCTCGCCCAATGCCGCGAACGCGGCGCCACCCCCGAGCATCTGCGCCAACTGCATGAAAGTCTGCATGCCGTGGCCGGTTCCGCCGGCTCTTTCGGCTTCAAGGTGCTCGGCGAACAGGCGCGCCGCCTGGAGCAGCAGCTGCGCGGCTTGCTGGCCGGCGAGGGCGACTGGCCGCTGACAGCGGCTGAAATCGATACCCTATTAACGTGGGCAGCGCAAGAGCCAAGCGCACAACACTACCCGCCGCAGGCTTGAGATTTATCAAATCATCCCCACATGGATTGCCTATAGTAGGTCTCATACCGCACGCAATTTTGGCGGCTGAGTGAGCGCTGCATCTGTTTTGCCGCGTTTTGGTGCGAAATATTGCGTGAAAACGCAGGTTTTCAGCATTTCTACCACTCAGCCGCAATTATTTTCGCGAAGACGTGTTTTTGACGTTTTATTCGGTATAATGCGGGATCGTTAGATTCAAGGGTAGTGCAGTCAGTCTGTCATTTCCTACTTGCTTCAAACGATATCACGGGCGCAAGCTCATTTAACTGTAATAGGAATTGTAATGGCAACTGGTATCGTAAAATGGTTCAATGATTCGAAGGGTTTTGGCTTCATTACCCCTGACGAAGGCGGCGAAGATCTGTTCGCTCACTTCTCGGCGATTCAATCGGCCGGCTTCAAATCCCTGCAAGAGAACCAACGCGTTTCTTTTGACGTGACCTCCGGTCCAAAGGGTAAGCAAGCATCGAACATTCAGCCTCTGTAATACGCTGAGTCTAGACGACACAAGAAATCCTCGGTTCCCGAGGATTTTTTTTGCCCGTCCTCCGCGTAAGCCGGCTTCAGCCGGGGCTGTGCGGTGCCCGCCAGTAGTCGGGCTGGGCGTAGCTGCGCCGCAGGAAATCGACGAAGGCGCGGATGCGCAGCGGCAGATGGCGGCGCTGCGCGAAGACTGCGTAAATATCGTTGCCCGGCGCTGAGTACTCATCGAGCACGCTGCACAAGCGTCCCGTCTCGATATCGCCACCTACTTCCCACATCGAGCGCCAGGCCAGGCCTTTATCGGCCAGCACCCAGGCATGCAGCACGGCGCCGTCGTTGCAGGCCATATTCCCATTCACCTTGCGCGTCACGTTCTTGCCGTTTTCGCGGAAAGTCCAGCCGCGCTGGCTGCCGTCGCTGCTGATCGCCAGGCAGTTGTGCTGGGCCAGGTCGTCCAGCGCGAGCGGCTTGCCATGGCGCTTCAGATAAGCCGGCGTGGCGACCACCACGCGCCGGTTATCGGCCAGTTTGGCGCTCACCAGATTCGAATCCGACATGCTGGCGATGCGGATGGCCACATCCACGCCTTCGCCGATCAGATCGACCACGCGGTCGTTCAGGTTCAGCGTGGCCGTCACCTCGCGGTGCTCGGCCAGGAAGGAGGGCAGCAGCGGCGCGACGTGCTGGCGGCCGAAGCCGGCCGGGGCCGAGATCAGCAGATGGCCGGTGGCGCGCGCGCTGCGTTCGGCCACGGCGGTTTCCGCGTCCTCCAGCTCGCCCAGGATGCGCTGGCAATCTTCGAGGAAGGCGGCGCCCTCGTCGGTCAGGGCCAGCTTGCGCGTGGTCCGCTGCAGCAGCTTGACGCCGAGGCGCTGTTCCAAGGCATCGAGGCGGCGGCCGATCACGGCGGGCGCGATGCCCTCGGCGCGGGCGGCGGCGGAAAGGCTGCCCTTGGCAACCACTTCTACAAAAGTCGAAATCTGGCGAAACTGTCCCACGCGGCGTCCTGTCTGGATTTATGACAAAAACGCACAGATGAAGTGATTTTTTGTCTCGTTTGCATAACTAAATAGTGAATATACTGCAAATCATGCAGCGGCCCAAATGCCGCCGGAATCGGGAATGATTTCCGCCCGATTCGCAGCCTATACTGAGTTTTCAACCTTCCCCCAGATTGGAGTAAACATGACGCAGTCCTCCCTCACTTTGCCAGCAGGTATGGAAATCACCGGCGCCATCCAGCCCGGTTACGAACGCGTGCTGACGCCGGAAGCGCTGGCGCTGGTGGCCAAGCTGTCGCGCGCTTTCGAGCCGCGCCGCCAGGAACTGCTGGCCGCGCGCGTGGCCCGCGCCAAGCGTCTGGATGAGGGCGAGCGTCCCGACTTCCTGGCTGAAACGGCCCATATCCGCAACGGCGACTGGACGATTGCACCGATCCCGCAGGCGCTGCAATGCCGCCGCGTGGAAATCACCGGCCCGGTCGAGCGCAAAATGGTCATCAACGCCCTGAACTCCGGCGCCGACAGCTATATGACCGACTTCGAGGACTCGAATACGCCGAACTGGGACAACCAGATCAGCGGCCAGATCAATATGATGGACGCCGTGCGCCGCACCATTGCGCTGGAACAGAACGGCAAGTCCTACAAGCTCAACGACAAGATCGCCACCCTGGTCGTGCGTCCGCGCGGCTGGCATCTGGATGAAAAGCATGTGCTGGTCGATGGCAAGCGCATCTCGGGCGGCATCTTCGACTTCGCGCTCTTCCTCTTCCACAACGCCAAGGAACAGCTGGCGCGCGGCGCCGGCCCTTACTTCTACCTGCCGAAGATGGAATCGCACCTGGAAGCGCGTCTGTGGAACGATATCTTCGTGATGGCGCAGAACGAAGTCGGCATCCCGCAAGGCACGATCAAGGCCACCGTGCTGATCGAAACCATCCTGGCCGCCTTCGAAATGGATGAAATTCTGTACGAGCTGCGCGAGCACAGCTCGGGCCTGAACGCTGGCCGCTGGGATTACATCTTCAGCTGCATCAAGAAATTCAAGCTCGACAAGGACTTCTGCCTGGCCGACCGCGCCAAGGTGACGATGACCTCGCCGTTCATGCGCTCCTACGCGCTGCTGCTGCTGAAGACCTGCCACAAGCGCAACGCTCCGGCCATCGGCGGCATGGCCGCGCTGATCCCGATCAAGAACGATCCGGAAAAGAACGAAGTCGCCATGGGTGGCGTGCGCAACGACAAGGCGCGCGACGCCACCGACGGCTACGACGGCGGCTGGGTAGCCCACCCCGGCCTGGTCGAGCTGGCCATGACCGAATTCAAGAAAGTGCTGGGCGATGCGCCCAACCAGATCGGCAAACAGCGTCCCGACGTCGACGTGAAAGCCGCCGACCTGCTCAACTTCCAGCCCGAAGCGCCGATCAGCGAAGCAGGCCTGCGCTACAACATCAACGTCGGCATCCACTACCTGGGCAGCTGGCTGGGCGGCAACGGCTGCGTGCCCATCCACAACCTGATGGAAGACGCCGCCACCGCCGAAATCAGCCGCTCGCAAGTGTGGCAGTGGATCCGTTCCAGCAAAGGCGTGCTGGAAGACGGCCGCAAAGTCACGGCCGAGATGGTGCGCGCCATGATCCCCGAAGAGCTGCCCAAGGTCAAAGCCGCCGCCCCCGATGGCAGCAGCCCGAACTACGAGCGCGCCGCCGTCATCTTCGAAGAGATGTCGACCTCGGCCAGCTTCGCCGAGTTCCTGACCCTCCCGCTCTACGAAGAAATCTAAGCAGCTTATTGCCGAGTCCGTGTCCACCTTGGGGTCAGACCCCAATCGGACACGAGCTCGGCTGTGTGGCGTGGCTTTAGCGGCGCTGGGCGAGGGGCGGCTGGGCGAGGAAGGCCGCGAGCTGGGCTTCGTCGATGCGCTCGCCGGCGATGCGGCGCAGCAGGGAGTCGATGCGGTCGGCGCCCCAAAAGAGCTCACCTTGGTAGACGAAGCTGGGCACGCCGAAGATGCCGGCGGCAATCGCCTGTTCGGTGCTGTCGGCCAGCGCCTGCTTGACGGCCGGTGTACCGGCGGCGTCGAGCAGGGCGGCGCCATTCAGGCCGCAGCGGTCGGCGACCTCGGTAAGGGCGGCGGCATCGTGCGGGTTCAGGCCGTCTTCCCAGATGGCGGCAAACAGGGCGGTGGCGAAATGTTTGCGCTCGCCGCTGTCACCGATGGCGCTGGCCATGCGCAGCGCGGTCAGCGGATTGAAGGGGTGACCGGGCGGCCCCACGAAACGCAAGCCTTGTGCCTGGGCCTGGCGCATCACATCACGGAACGTCAATTCTTTTTTGGCCGGGATTTCAGCCGGGCCTTTCTGGCCATGCGCATTCAGCATGGCGGCGAACAGAATGGGTTCCATCTCCACGCGCACCCCTGCCGCTTCGATGCGCGCGATGTGTTTGGTGGCCAGCCAGGCAAACGGGCTGATCGGGTCAAAGTAAAACTTTACTGGCTCCATGCAGTCTCCATTAAAAGTGGTTTTTCCATTCTCTTAGTGCGGCAAAGACTTCCAGCGGCGCGGCGCCATGCGCCAGCTTGCCCGCGCTTTGCAGCTGGCTGGCAATGGCCGGCTCGCGGTAGCGCAGGAAGGGGTTGGTGGCCTTCTCCAGACCGATGGTGCTGGGCACGGTCGGCACCCCATGTTCGCGCTTCCGGCTATCGCTGACGACGCGCTCGTGCAGGACGCCGTTGCCCGGCTCGGCCGCGCAGGCGAAACGCAGATTGGACAGGGTGTATTCATGGGCGCAGTAGACCAGGGTGGCGTCGGGCAGGGCGGCCAGCTTGTCGAGCGAGGCGGCCATCTGCGCCGGCGTGCCTTCGAACAGGCGGCCGCAGCCGGCCGCGAACAAGGTGTCGCCGCAGAACAGCCAGGGCTCGGCGCCGTCGCGCACATAAGCGATGTGGCCCTTGGTATGGCCCGGCACATCGAGTATCCGCAAACGCAAGTCCAGTCCTGGCACCGTGATGGCATCGCCATCGCCCAGCGCCTGCGTGACGGCGGCGATGCCGTCATGGCGCGGTCCGAACACCGGCACGCTGCCATGTTGCAATAGCTGGGATACGCCACCGATGTGGTCAGCATGGTGGTGGGTGAGTAGAATGGCGGAGAGAGTCAGGCCATGCGCCGCCAAGGCGGCCTGGACCGGCAGCGCGTCGCCTGGATCGACCACGGCGGCATGCTGGCCGTCATGGATGAGCCAAAGGTAATTATCATTGAATGCAGGAACGGTCAGAACTTGGAGAGCGGAATTGGTCATAAGGCAGTGGCATGGATAGTGCGACATCCGAAAAATCCATTATAGCGCTGGACAGCTGGCTGCAAACGCCGGCCGGCGCTTACGCGCGCGCCTGGGAGCAGGCCACGCTCGACGCCTTGACCGCCGATATCTTCGGCTTCAACGCGGTGCAGATCGGCACGCCGCAAATCGACGCGCTGGCGGCCAACCGCATGCCGAACAAATGGCTGGCCGATACGCGCGCGCGGCGCCAGCCCGGCGATGCGCGCCAGGTCGCCGTCACCTTCGACTATGCCGAGCTGCCATTCGCCTCGCAGAGCCTGGATCTGGTGGTGCTGCCCCATGTGCTGGAATTCGCCGCCGAGCCGCACCAGGTCTTGCGCGAGGTCGAGCGCGTGCTCATCCCCGAGGGCAAACTGATCATCTGTGGCTTCAATCCGGCCAGCTTATGGGGCGTGCGGCGCGTGACCGGACGCATCACCGGCAGCCATTATCTACCGCAAGCGGGCGAGTTCATCTCTATGCCCCGCATCAAAGACTGGTTAAAATTGCTGAATATGGAAGTCAGCAATGGCCATTTCGGCTGCTACGCCCCGGCGTGCCGCACCGAAAAATGGCTCAAGCGCTATGCCTTCATGGACCATGCCGGCGCCCGCTGGTGGCCTTATCTGGGCGCGGTATACGCGGTGCAGGCCATCAAGCGCGTCAAAGGCATGCGCCTGATCGGCCCGGCGTGGAGCAAGAACCGGGCAACGGCCGCCGTCGGCGTGCCGGCCACGAACAAACATAGAGAACGGCAGGATGGATAAAGTAGAAATTTTTACCGACGGCGCATGCAAGGGCAATCCCGGCATCGGCGGCTGGGGCGCCTGGCTGATCGCCGGCGATGCCGAAAAAGAATTGTTTGGCGGCGAGCTGAACACCACCAACAACCGCATGGAGTTGATGGCCGTGATTGAATCGCTCAAGGCGCTCAAGCGGCCTTGCGACGTGGTGCTGCACACCGACAGCCAGTATGTGCAAAAAGGCATCAGCGAATGGATTCACGGCTGGAAGGCGCGCGGCTGGAAGACCGCGTCCAAGGAACCGGTCAAGAACGCCGACCTGTGGCAGGCGCTGGACCAGGCCCAGGCCATGCACAAGGTCGAATGGCGCTGGGTGCGCGGCCATAACGGCCACCCCGGCAATGAGCGCGCCGACCAGCTGGCCAACCGCGGCGTCGACACGGTGCGCCGCAAATAAGCCTTTACGGCCGGGCTTTGCTATACTGCCCGGCTTGCTTCATTTCTTCTTCTGCACAGATCTATGCGTCAAATCGTCCTCGATACCGAAACCACCGGCTTTAACCCGAAACTGGGCAACCGCATCGTCGAGATCGGCTGCGTCGAGCTGCATAACCGCATGCTCACCGGGAATAATTTGCACTTCTACCTCAATCCCGACCGCGAATCGGAAGAGGGCGCGCTGGCGGTGCACGGCCTGACCACCGAGTTCCTCAGCGACAAGCCGCGCTTTCACGAAGTGGTGGAAGAGTTCCGCGAGTATATCCGTGGCGCTGAGCTGATCATTCACAACGCGCCGTTCGACTTGGCCTTCCTGAACCACGAGTTCAAGATGATGAATCTGCCACCGTTCGACGGCCACTATGGCAGCGTCATCGACACCCTGGTGCAGGCCAAGGAAATGCGTCCCGGCAAGCGTAACTCGCTGGACGCGCTGTGCGACCACTTCGGCATCTCCAACGCCCACCGCAAGCTGCACGGCGCATTGCTTGACGCGGAATTGCTGGCCGATGTGTACCTGGCGATGACGCGCGGCCAGAACAGCCTGAGCATGGACGTGGAAGTCGAGGCCACCAGTGGCGGTGTGCATCTGGAACATGTGGCGCTGGCCGATGTGCTGGTGCTGTCCGCCAGTGCCGATGAAGTCGCCGCCCACGAAGACTTGCTCAACGGCCTGGACAAGGCAGTGAAGGGCAACTGCCTCTGGCGTGCAGCCGCCGCGTGAGTGCCGGTCTGTAATTAGTTTTATTTGACCCTTTTACTTTTTGTGTTCGTCGTCTATAATAGTGCCACTTCGGGAGGTTAGCTCAGGGGTAGAGCACTGCATTCACACTGCAGGGGTCGCAAGTTCGAAACTTGCACTTCCCACCAGAACAAATAGTTTAATATCAGAGACTTACAGGCGAAATGCTAGGTGCTGATAGAAACTTGGGGTAAATTTGGGGCAATGCGACATGCCTGCCCCTCTGCAAGAAAACAGCCGGCTAAAGCCGGCTGTTTTCGTTTACGTGCGTGCACAACTTCAACACGCGCGCGAGTTCGTCATTCCGAGAATCTGGGAGATTCCTCGCCCCGCTTGGGATTGGTCTGGCTGTAGAGCGCAAGCAAGCGCTTGCGGCGTCCGCTATCGAGGCCGGTAGTGATCCATTTACCGTATGTCCGCATGATCATGGTGGTGTCGGCATGACCCATCTGGCCCCCTGTTTAGCTGCGTAACGTCCATATGGTGCGCAACAGTCTGCACTTCGTGCCTTGGAAAATGCAGAACGACATTAAATAAGAATATTGGCTAGATTATACGGACACTACCCGTCAGCCTGATACCATTTTGGCGATCAGTGATCGGAACTCTGGCTGAATGATTGGCTGAAACGGTTAGACACAGTTCAGAACGCCATATACACTGCTCACGAATGCCGTAGCACTATCGAGGGGATTTGATGCGATGGATTTAAATTGGCCAACACTGCTGGGTCGTGGAGCGACACATTCCTGGCTTGTTGGCTTTGGGAAGCTACGAATCCCTTTTGAGCGCCAGACCAACATTCACAAAGCGTTGCTGTCAATGGCGGTTGCGACCATAACTTCGAAGTTCGTGGATGACTTGTGCTAGTGGCTCTTAATCAAAATTGAGAACGCCACTGTACCCTTTAGGCGTGTCTTTATCCGGCCATCTGGAATCGACCATCGATTGCATAGCGCAATATGAATTGGCCACGAATTGCCCGGTTTTCGAGCCCCTGCAAGCCCACACCAGCTTCCCGCGATGATTGAATTCATCCCAAACGAACTGATCGTCTAGCGACGACGGCAACGCTTCCCCATATATGGTTTTCGGTAGAGTTTTCGCAGGTGTACTTTCGCTAGCACGGGGCATCCCGTTTAATGCCTTTTCATTCTTAGGTATTGTTGTCTGGCCCATGCAAGCTGCTGACGTCATGGTAAGCGCCATTACTAAAAAAACTTCATTACTTCTCCAATCAGTACGAAAGCATTATAAAAACCAGGATGCTCACTTTGTAATCAATAAGGCACCGACTCGTGCACTCCGATGATTTGTACTGCAGCAAGGTGCACGTCATTATGTTCTATTGGCGATGCGGTGACCGGTTCCGCATTGTCCTGTGTTAGATAGGATTCAAAAATCCGGGTATCAAAATCGTTAGGTACGGATCTTTGTGGTACATCCTGCCAATGACTGTTATCAATCAGGCGACCATTATCCATGTAATAATAAGACGTAGCATAGCCCCAACCCTTAGGCGCGTTTGGAGGCGGCATCGGAAATCCGTTTCCCAAATTGGGCGGGTTAATGCCGCCATCGTACACTCCCCACTTTATCATACCCTGTGCTTTATTGAAGGTTGTCCAAGTTCCATTGTCTGTGTGCTGTGTCGAGTTCCTGATTCTTACATCTTCGCCAATAGCGTTGTAATCTGCGCGAATCGGCTCTCCTAGATCGATGGCTACACGTGTTTCAAATGCGGTCGCTTGTGCCTCATCGTGACCAAAAATAACGTGAGCAATTTCATGAACCAGTCCCATTGCAGCCGACTGGATCCCGAGAACACCTTCGCGCGAAATAACCTGTAATCCTTGATAAGGATTCCACATGATCTGCCCAGACTGTGGCAGGGCTGCCGTGTTCACGTTCGGGCCGACATACATAGTGAGACCGTCCAGGTGCTGATAAAACAGCGACATGTTAGGGCTTTTCTTAATATACTCCAATGTAAGGGTTAGCTGCGACATATCTGCGGTCGAAATACCCGGCGTTTCTATAGATCAACTCATTTAAAATCCTATTCAGCAGTTACCGCAGGCCAATGTGACTCTGCAGGAAAATCAATTGTACCGAAAGAGGGTTCGATAAAACTCAAAGAATGTAACAATCAAAAGACTCATATAATATTTTTTCCAACTGAGCTAGACTAATCCGGCGACGTTCCTCTCTCGTATTGGTTACCAGCAGTTGTCCCTATCGGTTAAACTCTGGTGCCTAAACACTCGATTGAGTACCGACTCGTCATCCACAAAGCGTTGCTGCATGAGTCAGACAATGGCCCCGAGTTCGCCGCAACAGCAGTCATGAAATGGCTGCGCGACCGGAACGTAGGGCCCGCCTATATTACGCCCGGTAGCCCTTGGCAAAATGGATTCGTTGAGAGCTTTAATGGCAAGCTGCGCGACGAGTGTCTGAATCGGGAATGGTTCCTAAGCCGCCAAGAAGCCAAACTCGTGATTGAAAAATGGCGGCACTTCTATAACAATGAGCGGCCGCATTCTGCGCTCGGCAACCGCACCCCAGCTTTGGTCGGGAATCTGCGGCGCCAAAAAAGGGCGGCGTAAAGTCGAAGACTAATTGTGGCGGTGGCTACAAATTCTCAAAGCAGGTCAGCATCAGTAACCGAATGATGGCTCCTCGTTGATCATGGCCTTGATTGGTTCGGCAAAGCGTGGCTGCACCTTCGACGTCGCCTTGACTGCCCTGTAGTACAAGGTCCGGCGCGGCGTCTCGAACCACTGGCACAGCTTACTGATCGAAACCTTGAAACCGCTTGCAATTAACTATGCATCCCAGTCGACGTCAGAATTTAAAATTGCTCGTGATGCTTACGTTGCCGCCGAGAAAAAAATTCTTATCTGCCGCGAAGAATAAAACACTCGACTTACAAGACATTACATCAACGGATCGGGACGCAGATTACGACGGCCTTGGCATGTCCATATAACGAAAACTTAGCTGAAATTGGCCAGCGAAAATGTTTACCTCTGCTATGCAGAAATTGGTCGGACAGCAATCGTACCGAATCTTGTTGACTTCATGTCATCCCGAAGTGGTAGATTTCCCGTCTTGTGCTTACCGTGCCGCAAGATGTATGCTGCTGCGGCATTTCCCATCACTTACTCATGCGAGATATTCATTTGAAAAAATTGCTCTCCTACTCGGCCGTTGCCCTGACGATGGCCCTTGCCATGTCCGCTTGCAAGCGCGCTGAGTCGCCGGCGCCAACTTCGTCCGAGGCGGCTCCGGCGATTTCCCTGCAAAAGATTGATGCCGTGGTTGGCACCGGCAAGGAGGCGACTGCCGGCTCTACCGCCGTCGTCAATTACACGGGATGGCTGTATGAGCCGCAGGCTGAGTCGCAGCATGGCGCCAAGTTTGATTCCTCGGTGGGGCGTTCGCCGTTCACCTTCAAGGTCGATGGCGGTCAGGTAATCAAGGGCTGGGACGTCGGAGTGCAGGGCATGAAGGTGGGTGGAAAGCGCACGATTATTGTGCCGTCGGAGATGGGTTACGGTGCGAATGGTGTTGGCCCGATTCCACCGAACGCGAACCTGATCTTTGATGTTGAGCTGTTGGATGTTCAGTAAATAGCGCCGGAGATGCTGCGTCGACGTTTGTCTTTTCACGACGCGGCGCGGCGGCCACGATGTAGTGGTGTTGACCGATAGCCGAGAAGGCCCGGGGCTTCGTGGCGCGCCGCCGACAGCTAGCGTTTGGCCAGGTTGATATAAAGCTCGCCGAATCAGGCCGTCGCGCGCCTGTTTTCGTGCGGCGATCTCGGCCACGGTATGATCTTTCGTCTACGCCCCCAGTGCCCGAAGCCTGGCCGATTCCGGACCAGGCTGGCGCGCTACTCTCTTCGCCAGGAGCGATGCGATATGGGTACGACCAAAACAAGCTTGAAGCCAGCCGCCCGGCCTGTGCCGGGGCCAGTTCGTGATCTGCCGGCCGAAATCCAGCGCCGGCTGGACGGCTGGTTCTGTTCTTTCTGGTTTTTTGTCATCTGCCACTATGGATTCGGCATTGGCGGCGTGGTGGCCGCCACGATCGCCGCGGCGACCACTGGAGAGGCGGTCAAGGTGGCCGCAATCATTGCCTCCACCTGTATGGCCGTTGTCGGCTTCGTTCAGCCAGACCATCAGTATCGAAAGCTTGTCGGCGCTTGGCGCATCCTGGACGACGCCGCGCAGCGCTACCGTCACGGACTCATTGAAATTGAGGAGCTGATCGACGGCATGAAGGCTGCCGAGGCGAGGTTGCAAAAGCAGGAGGATGATACGCCTCCCGGTAAGCAATGAGCATGGCCGCGCTGCCACAGCGAACCCATGTCATGCTTCAGGCGTGTGACAGTTATTCTTAAATTAATATAGAATGGAAAACATTTTCTTCTTATTAATTTTTGCTGATGAAATCCACTTCCAAGAAGCGCTTTGACCTCCTCGATGGTGTGCGCGGGCTGGCCGCACTGGCTGTTATGGTGCTTCACTTTACCCAGCGCAGCGGCCTTCCCTGGCTGCCAGGCGCCGGGGTTGCCGTGGATATGTTCTTTGTTCTTTCCGGCTTTGTAATTGCCCGCAGCTACGGCTCGCGCATTTTGGAGGGCATGTCCTTCGCGACCTTCTTCAAGGCGCGGCTGATACGCTTGATGCCGCTTTATCTGCTGGGCCTGGCTTTGGGCCTGTGGGCGACCTTGGTAACGGTACCGCCAGCTAACGGCGGCCCCAACCAGACCGAGATTGCGAAAGCGGCCGCACTCGGCCTCTTCATGCTGCCTTACTTTAACCAGATATCATGGCCCTTTGCCCAGGAGCTTGTCTTTGGGCCGATTTTTCCACTGAACGGTCCGTCCTGGTCGCTTTTCTTTGAGCTCTTCGTCAATATCCTCTTCTTCTTCGTGGTGGTGAAGTACCGCCGGACCTTGCATATCGGGATATTGCTCGGGTTGATCTGCCTGTATTTCCTGACCTGCGCCCGATTTAATAATCCAGGCTGGGGCTATGAAACCTTTATCGGCGGCTTCCCCCGCGTGATCGCGGGATTTTTCGTGGGCGTGTGGATATCCGATGCCAAGCTGTACCAGACGAAGACGCCAGCCTGGATGGCCTATGGCCTGATTCTGGCCAGCTTTAGCGCCTTTGCCTTGGCGCAAAAGCAAATTCAGCTCGCGAACATCTTCTTTATCGTCCCAGCACTGATCATCTGCTGCGCCGGTATCGATGTGCACGGCGCGCTGCGGCGCGGCTGCTCCATGCTGGGCGAGCTGTCCTATCCCCTGTATGTCATCCACATGCCCATTTACCAGCTGCTGTATGCCATGCCGAAATTCCTGGCCTTGCCGCCGCTGCAAAAGCTTCTCGGCGCTACCCTGGTTGCGGTACCGGCGGCCTTTGTCCTGATCTATCTGGATCGCGCTGTTCGCGCCGCCTTGGCGCGCAAGCTGCTGGCCAAGACTTCGCCATTGCCGATGGGTGGTTCCTCGTCCACGGCCGCCTAGGCATTTTGCCGTATTTACGTAATTTCCAAAAAGAAATTATAATTGCCATTTGGTATTGTTAAAGCAATGGATATGGCAATGGTACAAAATGCTGCACCGATTGAATTGAGCTTTGGCCTGGACGGGGCCGAATGGTTGGGCGATGACCGCGACAATATGGTTGAAGCGCAGGGTGCTTATCAACTGAGGCTGCGCTCCCTGACCAAGGTTCTGACATATGAGGAACAGGGTGTTGAAGGCGGCCCGGCCATGTCTGGTGTCTTCGTCAAAATGACGCCGCAGATGAAGTCTGGACAGGATGCCTCGAATCCGCTGGAGATCAGTCTAAACGGAGCGGTGTTTAATCTGCAGAGCCTTTCCCTGTATTCCCCCGGCCAGATTCTGGGCGAATTCAATTTCACCACCGACAAAGGGACGGTAACGGCGCAGCTGGACGCGAAAACCGGTGTGCTGACTTTTGACCAGGAGGCGGATCGCGCCATCCTGGATGGCGTTAGCCGTGTCACTATCCGTCCTACCGACAAAACCCAGGTCTGGGGTATCGACAATATCAAAGTAGCGGTGCCGCCGCCCAACACCGCGCCAACGTTTGTGGAGGCCGAGCAGCCCGTGAAAGTCAAATCGAATGGGGAAGCCATCGATCTGGCCAAGCTGCTGCATGTGAGCGATACCGACGCTGGCCAGAAGCTGGAATGGAAGCTGGTGGGCGACCCGGCTGAACATGGCAAGGCCTTGGTGGCCGCGCGTGCCGACAGTGGCGCCGCCGATATCGCGCCCCAGGGCAGCTTGAGCTATCAAGCACAGCTGGGTTACTCCGGCGCGGACAGCTTTACCGTCGAAGTCAGTGACGGCGTCACTTCGGTCACGCGCAAGATCGTGCTGGAGGTGAGCGCGCCGGAAGTGCAGGTAAGCGGCCTGGCCTTCACCAGCGCTGTTGCCAAGAACGATTCGCTGCGCACCAACAAGCTCGCGCAGGAGGTAAAGGTGACCCTCGACACGCCATTGAAGGCTGGGCAATTGCTCTTCGGCAGCCTGGATAATGGCAAGAGCTGGGTCCCGATCAACATCCCGGCCGGTGAGAAGGATGTGCTGTGGAAGGGGCTGGCGCTGACCGGCAGTGGCACCATCCAGCTCAGGCTCGATGATGGTCCGGGCAAGAGCGAGATCATCGCGCAGCGCGCTTACCTGGTGGACCAGGAAGGACCGCTCCGCACCGTCAGCGGTCTGACGCTGGAGAATGGCGCTGCTAGCGCATCCAACGATTTCTACGCCAATTCCAAGGATCAGATTCTGAGCGGCAGGCTCGATGCGCCCTTGGCTGATGGGGAAGCGGTCAGGGTCAAAGTGGGAAACGGCAACTTTGTGAGCGCCGGCATCGATCCGCAAGACCCGCTGCGCTGGTTCTTGAAACCGGGCCAGTTTACGCAGACTGAGACTAAACGGACCATCGAGGTCGGTGTGGCGGATGACTTGGGCAATTGGGGCAAGACTGTGAGCGGAACCTTCCAATTGGATCAGGAAGCGCCACACGCCTATCTGCAATCGGTTCCGGCCCCGGACCCCGCTTTGAATAAGCTCTTTGCCAAAATCTCGTTCACGGACGGTTTTGGCAGCGGACTCGATGTCAGCTCCGTCAAGCCGGGAAATATCAGCATCAAGGATAGCCAGGGCCGTGAGCTGAAGATTGTGCAAGCCGAAGCGACGAATGATGGACTGCGATATGTCGCCGAGGCGCCCGGCGGCAGTTGGGATAAGGACGAATACGGCACCTATACCGTGAGCCTCAACGCCAACTCGCTCAAGGACAAGGCGGGCAATGCCGTGGCGGCTAACCCCGATATGGGCAAGCTCTTCATCGTGGAAGCGGAAGTGAAGCCGGAACCGATCAAGCCGACGCCGCGTCCTGAGCCTGAGGCGCCGCGGCCGGTGCCGGAAGTGATGGATGGTGTCACTGTGGGCAAGACCATCGGGGCCGACTCCGTGACCGGAACCAGCACGGCCACCGTGACCGTGCCGACTGTGACGAGCGGCCGCCAGGACGACAGCAAGACGCCCAACAAAGGCCTGGCCGATATCGCGCTGGACGTCGCCAGCGGCGGCCGCGAAGCCAAGCTGACCGTCAGCCTGCCGGTGGGCGCCGGTCTGGGCGCGGAGGGTTCGACTGTCCTGCTCAGTAAGGAGCAGGCCTTGCTGGACCTGATCCGCCGCATCGAGCAGAAAACCGATGCCGCGTCGTCCACCCAGGCGGATATGAAAGGGCAAGGCACCAGCTTCCTCGATGGTCTGGGCAAGGACGTCACGGTGCTCAGCAAAACCATTACGCCTAGCTTGGTGAGCGGTAGCGATATCAAACAACCGATCCTGATCAGCGGCAGCTCGACCACGCCAGCGGGCGGCGGCACGAACAGCACCGTCATCGGCCTGGTGATCGATGCCAGCCAACTGGCCAAGGGGGCGGTGCTGCAACTGAATAATGTGGACTTCGCCGCCGTGGTGGGCGACGCGACGCTGCGCGGCGGCGATGGCCGCAACTATGTGGTGGGCGATAACGCCAGCCAGAATATCTTCCTGGGCGTCGATGACGACGTGCTCAAAGGCGGCGGCGGCAACGATATTCTGGGCAGCGCGGGCGGCAACGACATCCTCGATGGCGGCGCCGACAACGACACCCTGGTCGGCGGCATCGGCAACGATACGCTGATCGGCGGTAACGGCAACGATGTGCTGCAGGGCGGCCGCAGCGATCAAGGCGCCTGGAGCTTCAGCGTCAACGCGAAAGGCGAGATTGTGGCTTCCCACGAGCAGGCCGTGTTTGCTCCCGGCCAGAACGAGGCTGTGCAGATGGCGGAGCTGAACAAGCTGCCGGAGCTGGCCTTCCTCAACGCGGGCAAGGACAAGCTGGCCGATCTGGGCCTGCTGTATCACGCTGCCTTCGGCCGCGCGGCCGATATTGGTGGCCTGAATTTCTACACCGGCGTTAAAGCCTCGTTGACGAGCGTGGCCGCGTCCTTCGCAGCATCGGCCGAGTGGAAAGCGGCCAAGATGGACACGATCGACGATGAAGCCTTCCTGAACAAGCTGTATGAGCAGGTCATGGGCCGCGCAGCGGACAAGGGCGGCTTCGAATTCTGGACCAAGGCATTGAGCGGCGGCTATGGCGTCAAGGTCACGCGCGCCGACGTGCTGCTGAACTTCGCCCTGAGCGACGAACACCGCAAGCTGCAAGCCAAGGAGGGCGTCTTCGCCAAGACCACGCTGGAGAAGGAATCCGGCTGGATCAACGGCAGCGGCGACGACCGTCTGGAGGGCGGCGCGGGCAGCGATGTGCTGGTCGGCGGCGACGGCAAGGACACGGCGGTCTACAGCGGCAAGCAGGCCGATTACAAGATCCTGCTGGGCGCCGATGGCCAGATCAAGGTGGCCGACAAGGCCAACGCCGACGTCGATACCTTGAGCAGCATCGAGCAGGCCGAGTTCAGCGACGGCACCATCAGCCTGGCCTTCACGCAAGCCGATGCGGCGCGCCTGAAAACGGCGGGCCTGCTGTACCAGGCCGTGTTCGACCGCGCGGCGGACGTGGGCGGCATCAACTGGTGGCTGGTTTCGCAGTCGAGCAGCCAGCAGATGGTGAACAGCTTCAGCGCTTCGGACGAGTTCCAGAAGCTGTACGGCAAGCTCGATAACGCGGCCTTCGTGCATGCGCTGTACGCCAATAGCGGCCTGGCCGCCAATGCGGCCGGTGGCGAGGCAGCGTGGGTGAGCTATCTGGGCACCCACAGCCGCGCCGAGCTGGTTGGCAGCTGGATCGCGCAGGACGCGGTGATCCAGGCGCAGCAAGCAGGACAAGGTCTCTGGCTGGCTTAAAGTAGTTTATCTTGCCACCGCTTTAAAAAGCCGGCCTCACTGCGAGGCCGGCTTTTTGCCATTTGCAGCCGCTAGCGCTTCCCATGCCGCCCATCCCGGTATCGGAGGATCTTCCGCGAGCCGCAAATAGAGCAGCAGCCACAAAAGCGGGTATGCGGGGCGGGAAGGCATGACGGGCTCCGGGCGGTTCAAAGGTGGAGTAATTACTATATATGCTCGACTTGGCCGGAATGTATGGCTTTTGTAATGCCAGCGATGGAATTCAATGACAAGAAGCGGAGTGCCTGGCGTGGCGGCCGGCCCTATCGTAGACACCTGTCTGTCATGCGAAAGGAGCAGAAATGAAGCTGTTAAATAACAAGGTAGCCATCATCACCGGCGCCAGTTCGGGTATCGGCTACGCCACCGCCAAGCTGTTCGCGCAGGAGGGGGCGAAGCTGGTCCTGGTCTCGCGCCGCCAGGCGGAACTGGACGCGCTGGTCGCCAGCCTGGAACCGGGCAGCGCCGTGGCGTGCGCGGGCGACGTGGCCGACGAGCGCTGCGCGCGCCAAGCCGTCGCCACGGCGCTGGAGCGTTTCGGCCAGCTCGATATCGCTTTCAATAACGCCGGCACCCTGGGCGAAATGGGACCCACCAGCGATGTCAGCGTGGAGGGCTGGCGCAATACGCTGGACACCAATCTCACCAGCGCCTTCCTGGCGGCCAAGCACCAGATTCCCGCCATGGCAGGCCGCAGCGGCGCATCGCTGATCTTCACCTCCACCTTTGTCGGCTATACGGCGGGCATGCCGCAGATGGCGGCCTACGCCGCCAGCAAGGCTGGCCTGATCGGCCTGACGCAGGCGTTGGCGGCGGAGCTGGGACCGCAGGGCATCCGCGTCAACGCCATTCTGCCCGGCGGCACGGATACGCCCATGGGCCGCGCCGTGGCCAACACGGAAGAAGCCAAGTCCTTTGTCGCCGGCCTGCACGCCCTGAAGCGCCTGGCCTCGCCGGACGAAATCGCGCGTTCGGTGCTGTATCTGGCTTCCGACCTGTCGAGCTTCACGACCGGTACCGCCATGCTGGTCGACGGCGGCGTGTCGATCAACCGCGCCTGATCGTCTGCCGCGGACGGCTATTCGATATCGCCATACTTCTTCTGGATCGCTTTCGAGGTGCCGTCCTTTTCCATGGTTTTCAGCGCGCTGCCCAGGCGCGACACCAGCTCCGCATCGCAGTGTTTGGAACAAGCCAGGTAGTTGTAGGTGGGGCCGAGCGAGGCGCTGACCTGCACCCGGGTGTCGGTATCGCTCGCTTTCACCCAAGCCTTGCCTTCCGCGACCGGCCCATACCAGGCATCGATGCGCCGGTTCAGCAGCATTTTCTGCGGCGTTTGATCCTGATTGAGTTCGTAAATCTGGCCGTCGGCAAAGCCGTTCGCGCGCAGAATATGCACGCCCGCCGTGCCCCGGGCCGCGCCGATCACCTTGAAGGCGGCGCGCGCCTCTTCAAAGGAGTTGACCGTCTTGTCGAGGGAGAAGAAGGCGCGGTTGACTTTGAGAATGGGGGCGATCCAGGTGTATTTGTCCTCGCGAGCCTCGACCCGGGCAAGGGGGATGATCAGGGTGTTGCGCGCGGCGGGATTGGCGACAGCGGCCAGGGCGCGGTTGCTGGGCACCACCAGCAGCTTTGCTTCATAGCCGGCGCGGTGCATGGCTTCCAGCACGATATCTCCTACCACGCCTTTGCGTTCCGCCGTATTGATGGTCAGCGGCGGCACTTCCATCAGATACATGGTGAGTTCCTGCGCCGGGCAGCTTGCCGCCGCGGTGGAAAGAAGCATCAGGAATCCAAGACGTCTCATGTCGCCCCCCTTGCGTGTTGCCCATTATACGGGCATGGCGGGGGACTGCGGCCGCTTTCTCTGCTTCTCTCAGGCGGCCGACAGCGGAAGGGCGGGATTGAAGCGTCCCAGGGTAATGCCGAGCCGGCGGCACGCCTCGCCAAAGCGCTCGCTGGCCAGATAGGCATATTCCAGCGCGCGGCTGGCGCCGATAGGGTCATCCCTATCGTTGGCCTCCAGGCCAGGATGGCACATCATCAGCGCGCCGGAAGGGGCGTCGGCCAACCATTTTTCCATCAGGTCGGCGAAATCGGCTTCCGGCGAGAGCGAATACATGCCTGCGAACCAGGAGGGCGTCGCATACCCAAGCTGGTTGGCCTGGTAGGAAAAGCCGTGGGTGAGCAGGCAAAGCAGATGCGACTTGAAACGGTCGTCGCCGGGATTGGCCAGCAGGTCGGGCGCGCGCAGATAGGGGCGCTCATCGCCGCTCCAGCGTTGCTCCATGGCCTGGAACAGCGCGGTGCGCGCGCAGGGCAGGGCGTGGATATGCTGGTGGCCGTCGAGGAAATCCGGCAGACGGCCAAAATGATGGCAGAAGCGGTCGATCTGGTTCAGGAAGATGCCACGCAGCTTGTCGATGGAAAGCAGTCGCAGCTGGCTTGCCAGCAGCCAGTAGGACAGCGGACGCACCTGCTCCTCCCCTTGGCGGAAATCGTGGGTCAGGTTCAGGTGCAGGCCGATATCGGCATCCTGAGAAAAACGGCGCAGGGGCGCGGCCAGTATCGGCCATTCGCGCGACTCGCTCATCACGCTGGTGGCGGAAAGGCGGCCTTGTTCCAGCAGGCGCAGAATGCCTTCGCTGATGGCGCTCGACTGGGCGAAATCGTCGGCGCAGAGTATCAGTTTGCGCATCTCAGTTGACGCCTTTCTTCGCCAGTTCCTGTTGGCCGACCATGCTGTGATCGATGCATTCATCCAGAATGTACAGGGGGCGCTGCTTGGTCTCCTCGAAGACGCGCCCCAGATACTCGGCGATCACACCCAGGCAAAGCAGCTGGATCCCCGATAGAAGCATCATGCCGGAAGCCAGGGTGGCCCAGCCGGAAACCGGATTCCCATAGATCAGCGTATCGGCCAGGATGTACACACCATAGGCCAGGGCGCACAGCGAAATGACGGCCCCGGCAGCCGACACCATGCGCAGCGGGCGCATGGAGAAGGAGGTCAGGCCCAGCGAGGCCAGTTCAAGCAATTGGCCCAGACGGAATTTGCTGCATCCCGCCGTGCGTTCGGCGGCGGCAAACGGCACGATGCTGGTCTTGAAGCCCAGCCAGGCGTACAAGCCTTTCATGAAGCGGGCGCGTTCCGGCATCCGCATCAAGGCCTGCACCACGCGCCGGTCCATCAAGCGGAAGTCGCCGGCATTCGGTGGAATCTTGAAGCGTTCGCCGCTTTGGAGGAAGCGGTAGAAGCGCTGTTTGGCGTAGGCCAGCAGGCGGTTCTCGTGCTTGCGGTCGGACTGTGCCGCGACCACCATGTCGTGGCCGGAGCGCCATTCCGCCACCATGCGCTGAATCAGCTCGGGCGGATGCTGGCCGTCGCCATCCATGCACAGCACGGCGTCGCCGCGCGCGGCCGCCAGACCGGCCGTCAGCGCCGCCTCCTTGCCGAAATTGCGTGAAAGGCGCAGCAGCTGCACATTGCTGTACATGCTTTGCCTCTCGAACCTGGCCACCACCTCTTCCAGATTGTCGCAGCCGCCGTCGTTGACGATCACCAGTTCCCAGTCGACGTCGCAGCGCGACAGGGCCGCCGCCAGCTCGGGCAACAGCAGGGACAGCGAGGCCGCCTCGTTCAGCACGGGCAGGACCACCGAGATGGCTTTACGCCCTGCGCGGTTCAGATTGATCGAAGGCGCGGACATTATTTAATCTCCACCAGCGAGCGGTGCGCGCCTTGAAAGCGGATGCGGTCCGCGGGAATATGCAGGCGCTGGGCCTCTTGGTTATCCATAACAACGACCTTGCTGTGACAGTCGCCCTTGCACAGCGCTCCCTTGGAATAGAAAGCGGAGGAAAAGGCGGGATGGGTTTGATAATGCAGTTGCGCGCCGGTGGGCGCATGCTGCAGGAAATTCTGGATCAGTTCACGCTCCGAGTTGGCATTCATCTGGCGCTCGATCAGCGGCGCGCAAGTGAGCACCAGCGCGGCAAAGGCGGCCAGCCCCAGGGCGCTACGCTGCTGCAGGCTCTCGGCGCTGTCTTCCAGCCATTGCGCAGCCAGCACGGCGAACGGCGGAATCGCGGTCAACGCATAGGTCCAGATGATGTTGCGGCTGAAGGTGAAGAACAGCAGCGGCGCCAGTGTGGCGCACCACAGGAAGCATTCCAATGGCTGCATGACGGCCGGACGGCCCCTCCAGCGCTGCACGGCGCGGAACAGCAGGCAGCCGAATACGCCTATCCACGGCAGGATGGCGCCGGTCCAGAAAATCCAGATGGCGCCCAGCGGCTGGCGGTGGGCCGTGCCATAGCGGTCGCCCATCCAGCCTGGCTGCAGGAAGCGCGCGAAATGCTCGCCGACGATGAAGTAGTTGAGGAAGCCGGGGTAACGCGCTTCGGCCGCGATATACCAGGGCAGGAAGGTGACGAGAGCCAGCAGCACGCCCCGCGGATCGGCCAGGCGGCGCAGCAACTGCATAGGCTTGCCTTGCATGAAGGCGAAGGAGGCCAGCGGCAGCGCGATCAGCACCCAGGTCGCCAGACCCTTGGACAGGGCGCCCAGGCCGATCATGGCCCAGAAAGCCAGGCGCCAGCGGCTTGTCTGCGGTGCTTCGCGCCAAACCTGCCAGGCGCAGTATTGGGCGGCCAGCACCACGCCCATCTGCACCGCGTCGGTCATGACGGCGCCGGCGCTGGCAAAGAACAGCGGCGAGGACGCCAGCACCGGTATCACCAGCCAGCGCTGGCGCAGACCCAGTTCGGCCGCCATGCGCATGGTGATCCAGATCGCGCCCAGCGACACCAGCAGCGCCGGCAGGCGGGCGGCGAACTCGTTGACGCCGAAGACGGCCATGAAGGCGGCGCTGCTCCAGGTGGAGAGCGGCGGCTTGGCGAAGAAGGGCGTCTGCGGGTCCATATGCGGCATCAGCCAGAAGCCGTTGCTGACAGCCTGGCGCGCGATTTCGCCATAGCGCGCTTCGGTGGTGTCGGCCAGCGGCGCAAACCACATCAGACCGAGACGGGCGAATAGCAGCAGGGCGGTGGCTGTGAGCAGCCAGGCCTGCCAGTTGCGGCCGACATCCTCGATGCGCGTACTGGCGCTGAGGGCGTTGTTGGGGAGTGACGTCGTGACGGACCAGCCGGGACGATGATCTGCAAGCATGAGCGTACCTTGAAAAAATAATCGGTCGAACGTCTCTGTGGTCCGGGTTGGCAAAAGAAGAGAGTTCACTTTCGATCTTAGTAAGGTGCGGCTTAATTCTGCATGAAGGTTATGTGAAACAAACATTAAATGTACGCGAAAGGCGCGGTGAAAAGTAGCCTAAGGCGCAGAATCTTCACGAAGCGCTAAGGTTGGATAACGCCCGTGGTTGCTGGCGAAATGAGGAGGACGGGTGTTGCTGCGCCGGGAAAAAAGAGAGGCGCGTCTCCTTGCGGAACGCGCCTCAGTGAAGCCCTTAGTGGGAGCTTAGCGGGGGGGGAAGGCTTAGTGCGACATCAGAACCGGCAGCGTCATGCACTTGAGGATGGTGCGCGTTACGCCACCGATCAGCAACTGGCGGAAGCGCGCGTGGCCATAACCGCCCATTACCAGCAGGTCGGCATCGATATCGGCCGCCAGCGACAGCAGGGCGTTACCCACGTCCATGGTGGTCTGCTGCTCGCTGACTTCAACCTTGACACCGTGGCGGCTTAGATACAAGGCCAGGTCGGCGCCCGGCTGCTCGCCATGCTTGCCGTAGCGTTCATCCGGGTTGAAGACGGCCAGCGTCACCAGATCGGCCGCCTTCAGCATCGGCAGGGCGTTGGCGATGGCGCGCGTGGCTTCCATGCTGGCATCCCAGGCCAGCAGCACCTTGCGCCCGACGCGTTCGAATTTGCCCGCATACGGCACCACCAGCACCGGCCGGGCCGAGTTGAGCATCACGTACTCCGGCAGGTCGGGACGGGCGGCGGCGCGCTTGTCGTCCGGGTCGTACTGGCCAACCACTACGAGGTCTGCGTAGCGCGCCTGCACCATCATGCCGCCTTCGGCATCGTCGTCCACGATGCGCTTTTCGGCCGAATTCACGCCGGCCGCGCGCGCGATGGCGTCGAACTGGCTCAGCGAGCTTTGCGCGTCTTCCCGCATCAGCGCCATCTGCGTGGCCAGGGCCTCGCCGCCCAGCTCAAAGCTGCCGGGCAGGATCAGGCCGAGCGTGCTGGTCAGCGCCGCGCCGATCAAATGGCCGTTGCCTGCGTTGGCCAGTTCGGCGGCGATGCGGATGCGCTGCGGCGCGGCGCGCGACAGGTCGGCATGAACGAGGATGGTTTTATAGCTCATGTTTACTCCAGACGAAGGGAAAAGGGTTCAGGGATTCAGGCCGGGGTGGCCGCCGTGCGGGCCTCATGCCAGGCCAGGGCCATGGCCAGCACCGCATCCATGGTCGAGATATGCAGTTCGAACCAGTCCGGCAGCAGCACGGCGGCGCGCCGCGCCGGCCCATAGTCGCCATGCTGCAGCGCGGCCAGCGAGTGGTGCAGGCCGGCCAGCACGCGCGCATGCTGCTCGCGGTGGGCGGCCAGACCGGGAAAATCGATCGCTTCCATCATGTCTTCTTCCTCGCGGAAGTCGCGCCCGATGGTGTCGCACAGGGCGCCAAAGGCGTTCTGGAAGCGCTCGTCGTCCAGTGCCGGGAGAATGGCGAATTGGCGCAGCAGGGTGCGGTGCGGCTCGTCGAGGGCGGCAATGCCCAGGGAGCCGGGCTGATAGCCGAGTTTGCCGTCAAGTGAAGTCATGGTCTTCTCCTAGCACACGGTTTGGTGTCGCATTGCAAGAGGTACGCAGGCAGTGTCGTATTCCGGACCGGCAAAGTCCTTGATCCAAGTCAAATTTCCCCGCCTTGACACCGGGGTGGCATGGATGTGCGACGGATGTCGCATAAAGCGCTTGCCCGTGTGCGACAAGTGTCGTACTATCGTGGCTCCAGTCATATAGGAGTGACGATGCTGATTCCCTCGACAACCGAATTGAGCTTGCTGAAATGCCTGTGGAAGGCGCATCCGCTAAGCGCGCGCGAAATCCACGAGCGCGTGGCGGAGGAGTTGGCCTGGTCGTATTCGTCCACGCGCAAGACGCTGGAACGCATGCTGGAAAAGCAGATGGTGCGCCAGCATTCGGTGCACGGCGTGCATGTGTATGAGGCGACGCTGGAAAAAGTCGCGACCCTGGCCGCTTTTGCCCACGATTTCGGCCGCCGCGTGATGGAGATGGACGGCCCGCTGCCGGTCAGCATGTTCACCGGCAGTAAACTGGTGGACAAAGGCGAGTTGGCGCAGCTGGAAGACATGCTGCAGGATTGGCCGGCGGAGGACGAATAATGGTTTCGGACTTTTTCCTGCTGTTCCTGCAAGCCAGCCTGACCTGCATGCTGAGCGGCGCGCTGGTATGGGCGCTGCTGCACGCGGCGGCCCGGTTCTGGCCCGCAGTGGCGCTGGGGCGGCGCGTCTGGCTGCTGGCGCAGTTGGCCGTTGCCGTCAGCTTTGCCGCCGTGCTGATGCCGGGCAGCGCTGGTTTCAGCCTGCTGCCCGCGATTGAGCTGCACGATGCGCCGCCTGCCAGCGTGTCCGCCGAAAGCGGCCGAACCGTGGGCACCAACCAGAACGATGTCCATGCCGATGATGCGCATGAAGCGGCCGATACCGCCGCTCCCGATGACGCCGATGGCGGCTTCGCATCCGGCTTGTTGATGGCTGGCCAGACCTGGCTCGCGGTCTACCTCTGCGGCCTGTTTGCAACCGCCGCGCGCTGGCTGCGCGTGCGCCGCTTGCTGTCCGCTTTGCTGAAGGCCTCCTATGCCCTGGATGCGCGCATGCTGCGCCTGCATCCCGGCTTTGCCCGCGAGGACAGCGCCGCCCTGCTGGATAAGGGCTTGCGCATCCGCGAAACCAGCGCCCCCATCTCGCCGATGCTGCTGGGCTGCTTCCAGCCCATGCTGCTGTTGCCCGAACATTTGCGCGGCATGGACCCGGGCCAGCAGGAACTCATCGTCGCGCACGAGCTGACGCACTGGCGCAGCCGCGATCAGCTTTGCCTGCATCTGAGCCTCGCCCTGCAAACCCTGTTCTGGTTCAATCCCGTGTTCTCGCGGCTGCGCGAAAAGCTCGCGCTGGCCCAGGAGCTGGCTTGCGACCGGCGCGTGTTGGCCGGCCGGCCGCCGGCCCAGCATAAGAATTATGCGGCGGCCTTGCTGGGTCAATTGAAAGTCCAGCAGCAGTCCATGCAGACCAGCCAATATGCATCGCTTGCTTTTGGCGGCGACGGCCTGGCTGCGTTGGGCATGCGCATCCGCCTGATCCGCCAGCCGCTGGTTGCGCGCCTGAATTGGGTTGGCCGCGTTTCGCTGACGGCGTCGGTATGCGCGCTGCTTGGGGCCAGTATCCTGCTGCAGCCGGCGTTCGCCTGGCGCGGGGAAGAACCGGGTCGCACCGATGCCGCCATTTCCGCAGCCGCAGCCACTGCTGCAGAAGCGTCCAGCGCCGTTGGCGGCGTGTCCGGCAAGGCGCAATGGCTCAAGCCTATGCGCGATGGCCGCGTCAGCAGCTTCTTTGGCGTGCCCCGCAAGAGTTCCGCCAGCATTCACCACGGCGTCGATTTTGCTGCCAAGACGGGCACTGAGGTGCGCGCGGTGGCCGATGGCGTGGTGGCTGAGTCCACCGACCTGTATGCCGGGCAGGAAAAATACGGCAAGGTCGTCGTCATCGAGCACGCGGATGGCTTGCGCAGCCTGTATGCCCACCTTGATAGTCGTTCGGTGCTTCCCGGCGACAGCGTCAAGGCGGGCCAGTTGATCGCCCGCTCCGGCGCCAGCGGCCGCGTCTCCGGGCCCCATCTGCACCTGGAAGCCTTGAAGAACGGCCAGCATATCGATCCGCAAACCCTGATCGGCAATCTGGAGCAGGGCGCGTTCAAGTCCGCACTGCGCAAGCGCGCAGCCGCGCACCTGCCGCCCAGCGGATCGCCAGCCACAAGCAGCTAATTCCACAGTGCCGCCCACGGCGCGGCGGCACCCCTTCCTCACTTAACGAAAACGACATCGCGGCTACGGTCTTGCGAGGCGGGCTTTCGCTCGTCCCTCGCGGCCGCAGCACGCCGAAATAAAAGGAGAAATTATGCAGATCATGCCTTGCGCCATTGCCGCTGCGCTGGCCCTGTTGCCGGCCGTCTCGCGTGCCGCCGACCAAGCCGCCAGCCAGCCTATGGACAAAGTCCAGGTCACAGGCAGCAAGCTGGAACAGCGTCGCCAGGAAACCGCCAGTACCCTGCTGGTGGGCCATGAGGAATTGATGAAGCAGGGAGACCGTTCGCTGGCCGAGGCGCTGAAGCGTATTCCCGGCATCAGCCTTGGCGATGGCGGTGGAGGGAAGGGCAGCGAAATCCGCATGCGCGGACTGGGCAGCGGCTATGTGCAGATTCTGTTGAACGGCATGGCCGTGCCGAACGGTTTTTCTCTCGACTCGATTGCGCCGGACCTGATCGAACGTGTGGAGGTGGTGCAGGCGGCCAGCGCGGAACTCGGCACGCAGGCAATCGCCGGCACCATTAATATCGTGCTGCGCAAGGTGGCGTCGCGGCCGGTGCAGGAATTCAAGCTGACCCTGGGCCGGCAATGGCAGCATCTTCTGCCTGGTCTTAACGGCCAGATATCGGGCAAGACCGACAGCTATTCCTATCTGGTGGGGCTGGATCTGCAGCGTTCCATGGAAGACGAACCGCGCATGGTGGACGATATCCAACACGGGCGGCAAGGTGGCTTGATGCATCGGCGCATTCGCGACGAACGCGAAACCAATAGCGCCAATATGTTCAATCTTTCGCCGCGCGTCAGCTGGAACCTGGGCGAAGGCGAAACGCTGACGTCGCAGAACTTCATCGGCGTCACGCGCCGCAAGGTGGCGATCTCCGGACAGGAGCGGTTGGTCGCGGGCGAGGCCGGCGAGTATCCGGACGGCGGCAGCGTCTTCCGCGCCAAGACCCTGATGCTGCGCAGCGACCTGCATTGGCAGCGCGAATTGGAAGCGGGCGGCAGCAGGGAGTACAAGCTTGGCGTCCAGCATAATCCGCGCCGCACGGAATACGATTTTGGCGGCCACCCCAGCAGCCCGGGCTTGCCGCTGCGTCGCCACGTCAGTGCCGATGTAACCGAAACCGGCGTTACCGCTTCCGGCAAATATGCGGCGCAGCCCAGCGGCGGCCATGCGCTGAGCGCAGGCTGGGAGCTGGCGCATCTCCGCCGCTCGCAAGACCGTTTCGAAAACGAATTCTTCGCCACTGGCGCGGTCGTGCCGGTGCCGGACGAGCGCTTCAAGGGCAGCAGCAAGCGCTTCGCCGCCTATGTGCAGGATGAATGGGAATTCTCGCCCGCATGGGCCTTCTCGCTCGGTCTGCGCGGCGAGCTGCTGAAAACCACGATTCAGGACCGCCAGCAGCAGGACATCAGCAGGCGTTCGCCGATACTGAGTCCCATCCTGCAGGCCGCCTACAAACCCTCGGCCGAGCAGAAATGGCGCGCCGGCATCGCGCGCACCTACAAGGCGCCGACCATGGCGCAGCTTTTCCCGCGCCGCTTCACCATCGACGCCAACAACAGCGCCGTCCGGCCCGATATCCAGGGCAATCCCGATCTGCGTCCGGAACGCGCATGGGGGCTGGATGCCGGCTACGAACGCTATGTGGGCAAGAATGGCCTGTTGGCGGCCAGCGTCTTCCTGCGCCGTATTGACGACGTGATCCTGCCCCTGCTGGTCAGGGACGGGACGCGTTGGCTTGCCACGCCCACCAACCAGGGCCAGGCCGATGTGCATGGCTTCACGCTGGAGGCCAAACTGCCGCTGGCTTCCTTCATGGCCGATGCACCGCCCCTGGCATTGAACGCCAATCTGACGCGCAACTGGTCGCGCGTAAAACGTCTACCCGGTCCCGACAACCGCCTGGCGCAGCAACAGCCCGTCAGCGCCAATCTCGGACTCGAATACAGCAAGGGCCAGCTTGACCTGGGCGCCGATTTCAATTATCAAGGCGGCGGCAGGGCGCGGATCGGTATCGACACCGCCAGCGTGAATCCCGCTTCGCGGGAGCTGGACGTGTACGGGATATGGAAACTGGAAAACGGCGGCCGCCTGCGGATCGGCGTCAGCAACCTGCTGCACCGCGACCAGGTCTCGCGCGAAGAATATCTTGCGCAGGCATTTTTCCGCGAGCAGATCAGCACCGCGCGCAGCGGCGCGGTGCTGCGCGTCACCTACGAATTCGGTAAAGGCAAGGAATGAATATGGTACAAGCAAGCCCGCCGCGCAACGCGCGCATCGACCTGTTGCGCGGCGTGGCGATCAGCTGCGTCCTGCTGCTGCACTTCACGCTGGCCTACGGCCTGAAAGACAGCCCGCTCGGCACGCTGATTCCGCACAAGCTGCTGGGCGCCATGGTCTACAACGGCAACTACGGCGTCACCATCTTCTTCGTGATTTCAGGTTTTCTGATCACCTCGGGCGTGCTGCAGCGCTGGGGAAGCTTGAACCGTATCGATATGCGCAGCTTCTATGCCTATCGCGTGGCGCGCATCCTGCCGCCTTTGCTGGCGGCTCTCGCCATTGTCGTCACGCTGGGCAGCGTCGGCGTGCCGCATTTCAGCAATACCGATGGCGGCAACAATCTGCCCGCCTCGCATTTCCTGTTGGGCGCTGGATCGGTGCTCACTTTCTGGCATAACGTCCTGATGCAGTCGTATGGCTATTTCAATTACTGCCTGAACGTCTACTGGTCGCTGTCGGTGGAGGAAGTGTTCTATCTGGCCTTGCCGCCGGTCTGCCTGGTCCTGCGTCGCAACTGGCTGTTCGTGGCCCTGTGCCTGGTGCTGGTGCTGTATGCGCCGTTCTACCGCGCCGCCCATGCCGACAATGAGATTTACTTTATGTATGCTTACCAGGCCTGCTTCGACGCGATCGCCATCGGTTGCCTGACTGCCTTGCTGGCGCGCCGCGCGCCGTTGCCGTTTCAGTGGCGGCGCCCCTTGCGACTGGGCGCGGCGACCGGCATGGCGGCGGTTTACCTGATCGGCTTTGGCGGCCACGAGGCGCTGGGCTTCAGCATGATGGCCTTGTTCGCCGCGCTTTTTCTGTACACGGCGGCGAACGACGCCCGGCCAACGCTTTGCGCTGGCGGCCTGGGCGTGTTGCTGCGCTGGGCCGGGCGGCATAGTTATGAGCTGTATCTCTTCCATGTGATCGTGCTGGCCCTGATGCGCAATGTGCTGAACAAGAAGGAGCTGAGCTATGCCACCCGCTTGCCATGGCTCCTATTGTTCCTGCTGCTCAGCGGTGCGCTGGCATGGCTGGTGGCGCGCTATCTGGCGGAACCGGCTGGCCGCAGCATCCGCGCCTGGGCCGATGGACGCGGCCAATCACCAGCGCAGGCTGAAGAACTGCACGGCGAGATGGTCGATCAAAAGGCGGGTACGGGCCGGTAGCCGCGCGCTGGCATGCCAGACCGCCTGCACCGGTATCGGCGGCGGTTCGTAGGCGGCCAGCATCAGCGCCACCCTGCCTTCATCGAGCAGACGGCGCACCTGCCAGTAGGGCGCCATGCCGGCGCCCACGCCGCAGGCCACCGCCTCGTTGCAGGCAGCGGCGTCGTTGGCGCGGAAAGTGCCCGCCACCTGCACATGCCGGACTTCGCCATCGAGCATATAGGGCCAGCGCTTGCCGTCCCGGCCGATGGTGCGCACCACGCAGGGCAGGTTTGCCAGCGCCGCCGGCGTTGCGGGCTGGCCGTGCGTACGCAGCCAGGAAGGGCTGGCGAAGAAGACGCGCCGCAGATTGCCCAGCGGGCGCGCATGCAGCGAGGAGTCGGGCAGGGCGCCCAGCCGGATCGCCAGATCGAGCTTGTCGGTCACCAGGTCGGCATGGCGGTCGCCCAGCACCAGATCGATGTTCACCTCGGGCCAGCGTTGCATGAAGCTGGCGGCCATGCCGGCCAGATAGGTGGAGCCGAATAGCGCCGGGCCGCCCACGCGCAGGCTGCCGCTGACCACCCGGGTTTCGCTGCGCACCTCGGCGCGGGCGGCGGCGATGTCGGCCAGGACCAGCCGCATGCGCTCATAAAAGGCGGCGCCGGCCGGCGTGGCGTGCAGCTTGCGCGTGGTGCGCTGGATCAGTTGCGCGCCCAGGGCCGCTTCCAGCGCTGCCAGGGAGCGGCTGACCGATTGCAGCGAACGCCCGCTATTGCGCGCCGCCGCCGTCAGCGAGCCGGCATCGACAATCGCAATGAAGTTCAGATAATCGTCCAGGCTTTCCATGATTCTCCCTATATTCGGGATAGTCTATCATTCCGGTGCTGGCTTGTTGCGTTTGAAGTTCATAATTAAGCTGGCAGTATGAATCCGAAAACTCCCCCCGCCACCGTAAGCCTGGTCCATATCGACTCCTTTACCCGTACCCCATTCCGGGGCAACCCGGCGGGTGTGGTGCTCGACGCGGATGGCTTGTCCGATCGGCAGATGCAGGATATTGCGCGCGAGCTGCGCCATTCTGAAACCGCCTTCGTGCTCCAGCCCCACGGCCCGGACCACGATCTGCATATCCGCTACTTCACGCCTTCGGTCGAGGTGCCGGTGTGCGGCCACGCGACCATTGCGGCCCACTATGCGCGGGCATGCCAGCTTGGCCTTCCCGCCACCAGCCTGGTGCAGAAGACCGGTGCGGGCCTGCAGCGCGTCGATATTCAACGGCACGAAGACGACTACCGTATCGTCATGCATCAAGGCCCAATTTCTTTTGGTGACCCCTTCGGTGCAGCGCAGCAGCAGCGTATGGCGCAGGCGCTGGGAATCGGCTCGGCCGATCTTGAAGCGCATCTGCCGGTGCAGATCGTCTCCACCGGCCACTCCAAGGTGCTGCTGCCGCTGCGCCCGGATTTCGAGCTGGAAGCACTGCGCCCGGACGCCGCCGCCCTGAGCGCGATCAGCCGCGAGATCGGCTGCAACGGCTTCTATCCCTTCCTGATCCGTGACGACGCCAGCACCGAGGGCCGCATGTTCGCTCCGGCCATCGGCATCGCCGAAGACCCGGTCACGGGCAATGCCAACGGACCTTTGGGCGCGTATATCGTGCGTCACGGCTTACTGCCGCATGACGGCCGCCGCCTCAGCTTCGACGGCCACCAGGGCCGGGCCTTGCGCCGCGATGGGGTGGTGCGCGTGATGGTGGAGATAGACGATGGCGAGGCAAGCGGCGTTTCGATCGCAGGCGACGCGGTGCAGCTGTTCGCGACCGATCTGCGCGTGGACTAAACGCGGGTCGGCAAGGTCATGATAAAGCTGGTGCCCTGACCCAGCTCGCTGCGCACCTCGATCTTGCCGCCCAGGACACCGTAGACAATGTTATAGACGATGTTCAGGCCCAGGCCCGAGCCGCCCCGTCCCAGCTTGGTGGTGAAGAAGGGATCGTAGATGCGGCTCATATTTTCCGGCGCGATGCCGGCGCCGTTGTCGCGCACCGTGACCTCCACCCACGCTTCCTCGGCCATGCTGGCGCTGATCCAGATTTCGCCTTCGCGCCGCCCCTCGAAGGCGTGCATCAGGCTATTGTTGACGAGATTGATCAGCACCTGGCCGAAGGGGCCGGGATAGCTGTGCATCAGGATGGTCTGCGGCACATCCTGCCGCACCAGGATGCCGGAATTCTTAAAGGTCGGCATCAGCACCAGCAGGATTTCGCCGGCCAGGTCGCACAGGCGGAACTCGCGGCATTGCGAGGTGGCGCGGTCCACCGCCACCTGCTTGAAGCTGGCCACCAGGTCCACCGCCCGGTGCAGATTGCGCAGCACGATCTGCCCGCCGCCGTTGACGTCGGTGATATAGGTTTCCAGCGTCGAGCGCTTGATGCCTTGCGCGCACTGTTTCTGGAACTGCGTGGTCTGGTCGATCAGGGTGCTGACCGCCAGCAGGCTGTTGCCGATCGGCGTGTTCAGCTCATGCGCCACGCCGGCCACCAGCGATCCCAAGGCCGCCAGCTTCTCGCTGCGCACCAGTTCATCCTGGGCGCGGCGCAGGGTTTCCAGCGATTCGGCCAGGTCGCGGTTGGCCTCCATCATTTGCGCCGTGCGCACCTGCACCAGTTCTTCCAGATGGTTGCGGTACTGGATCAGTTCCAGCTCGCTCTTCTTGCGATCCGAGATGTCGGTGGAAACGCCGCCCATGGCCCAGGTCTGGCCATGCTCGTCGATCAGCGGGAATTTTTCCGACACATAGGTGCGGATCTGGCCCGCGCTGTCGGGCGCCGTCTCCTCGTAGGTGTAGGCGTGGCCGGATTCGATCACGGCCAGATCGTTGACGCGGAAGCTGCGCGCCACTTCCGGCGCAAACACTTCGTGGTCGAAATGGCCGAGCGGATCGCTGGCGCCGGGCGCCAGGATCATGCGGAAGCGTTCATTCACCAGTAGGTAGCGCCCCTCCAGATCTTTCACATAAATGATGGCCGAGGATTTTTCCACGATATTGTGCAGCAGCGACTGGCTGCGCCGCAGCGCCGAATTGCGCTCGGCCGTCGTTGCCAGCATGGTGTTGAAGGCGAGCGCCAGGCGGCCCACCTCGTCGTCGCTGCCGGGCGGCACGCGCAGGTCGTAGCGCTGTTCGCGCGTGACGCGGTCGGCCACGCGCGAGAGCGCGAGCAGGGGCTGGGTCACCAGGCGGCGCAAGCTGAGCGAATACAGCAGGCTGCCGATCAGGAGGGTCAACAGCACCACCGCCAGCACCAGCGCATACTGGCGCAGCCTTTCCGCCAGCGGCGGCAAGGCGTAGTCGACCTGCAGGTAGCCGACCACGTCACGCTCGAAGTGCACCGCCGCCATCATGGTCAGCGAGTTGCCGTGGAAGCGGTGGCCCATGCCGGCCTGCTCGGGCCAGGCGCAGCGCAGTTGGGCGCCGCCCGCGCCCCGGCGCGCATACTGGGCAAAGACCTTGTGGCCGGCGTCGAACAGGCAGGCGCTGTCGATATCGCGGCTGCTGCGCAGCGCTTCCAGGGTGCGCGTGGCGGCGTTGCGGTCGCCGAAGTTCAAGTCCACATCCAGATTCAGCGACAGCAGCTCCATGCGCGCCGCCAGATCCTGCACCAAGCGCGGACGCGCTACCACCACGTCGTAGGACGCCAGGGCGAGCAGGGCGGCCAGCAGGGCCGCGAAGGTGGTCAGCACCGATACCAGGAGCAGCTTGCGCTGCAAAGCCAGGTTGCGGAAATAGCTGCGCAGGCTGTTCATTTCGACGCGCCTCCCAGCACCCTGTCGGCCAATGCCAGTACGCGCGGATTTAGGCTCATGCCCGAACGCTTGGCCGCCGCCAGATTAACTTCGAAGCGGATGCTGCCTTCCACCAGCATCATATTGATGATGCCGCCGTCGGCCAGGAAGGAAGACGAGTCGCCGATGGTCAGCACGGCCTGGTCGCGCAGGCGCGCCAGCAGGGCGCTCTGGCGCTGGCGCTCGCCCTGGCCCAGGTAGATGGCGTGGCATTCGCCGGTATCCTCGATGCGCGCCGGCGTGCGCAGTTCCAGCGGCCGCCCGCCGGCCGCCCGGTTCTGCAACTGGCGCGCGATGTCGGCCGCGCCCTGGCCCATCAGGCAGATCACCAGCGGCGCGCGCGGATCGGCCAACGCCGGCCCGGGCCAGCTGGCATAGCGGGTGAAGTTGAGAATATAGGCGGCCTTGATCTGCTGCTCCGGCACGGCCATCTCTTCGGCCAGGGGCCAGGCCGGGAGCGACGCGGACAGGGCGGCCAGCAGACTGCTCGCCCAATAGCGCAGGCGCCAAGGCGTGTGCCGTCGCGTCGTCATGCTCGCCATCTTCTCCCCGTCGCGGCCGGACATGGTTGCCGGTCACAAGTTTTGCGTCAGGTAATCATCTTAGCTGAATCGCCTGCCGTCCGGCCAAGCTTTTTGGCGCGCCGCGCCCGGTCGTACTGCTGCTGCCATAGGGCAATTTTGTTTCCTGTTGCATTCTTCCTACAGGCCCGACAGCCCCCATGGATAGCAGTAAGATACGGCAGAGACAGGCGTCGCATGTTCATTGGGGAAAGGAATCCTCGTGGCGAAAAGCACAGAACGCAGACCAAGGGGGCGGCGCCGCCGGAAGGGCCGGGCGGCGCTGCTGCTGGCCATCCTGGCGCTGACCGGCGCCGCCCGCAGCATCCCGGCCCAGGATGAATCTGTGTTCGAGCTAAGCCTGGAACAACTGCGTTCGGTGAAGGTGCTGACCGCCACCAAGACCCCGGTCGCCCTGCACGCCACGCCCGCCATCGTCACCTTGCTGACGGCCGACGATATTGCCCGCTACGGCTATCAGACCCTGGCCGAAGCCTTGTCGCATATGGCTGGCTTTGTCGAGAGCGACGACCGCCTCAATCACAGCTTCGGCGTGCGCGGCATCAGCGCCGGCGCGCAATCGGCGGGACGCGGCATCAAGATCCTGCTCGATGGCCAGCCCATCGCCTTCCGCAGCACCCAGCAGCAATGGACCGGCGAGGAATTCATTCCCATGAATATGGTGGAGCGGATCGAGGTGGTGCGCGGCCCGGTTTCAGTGCTGTACGGCGCCGACGCGTTGCTGGGCGCCGTGAATGTGATCACGCGGCGCGGCAGCAGCGGCCAGCGCCTCGCCGCCAGCTATGAGCGCGGACGCGAAGGCCGCCACGGGACGCTCCTATCCGGCAGCGGCAGCATGCAGCGCGAGGGCTACTGGCTGTCCTGGGGCGTACAGGCGGGGAGCGAAGAGCGCGGCAATCTGGACCTGCCGCGCATCTCGCCCGATTACCGCCGCCTCGCCAGCCGCGCCTTCGCGCCGGACGACGCATCCAGGCCGCGCAGCCTGTATCTGCGCGGCGGCTGGCGCGGCGAGCGCGACGACCTGACGGCCAGCGCCTTTTGGCAGAAGCAGGAGAGCGACCATGTTTTCTCCAGCCTCAATCCTCTACTGCGTCCGCCCAGCCATGCCGACCTGCACCAGGGCTTTGTGCGCCTCGCTTACAGCCGCAAACTGAACGAACGCAATACCGTGCGCGCCAACCTCAGTTATGGCGAGGGAAAACCGGGCAGCGGCGACCGCGTGCAGACCGGCGCCACCGATTATTATCTGCTGCGCGACTTCGGCTACAAGGCGCTGGACGGCAGCGTCGAATGGTTGTGGCAGCCGCGCCCGAACAGCAGTCTGCTGCTGGGTGCCGACGTGCTGCGCGACCGCGAAACGCTGGAATCCTTCCGCCGCCGCAGCCTGGCCGATGGCAGCGATTTCCAATTGAGCCAGCCGGGCGAACGCCGCCTGCGCAATACTGGCTTTTACCTGCAATGGCAGTTCCCGCTGTTCGGCAAGTGGCAGGCCATTGCCGGCGGACGGCGCGACCGCCACTCGGTGTTCAGCAGCCAGCAATCGTGGCGCGCCGGGGTGGTGGGGGAGCTGCCGCGCGGCTGGGGTTTGAAGCTGCTGGGCGGCACGGCGTTCCAGGCGCCGTCGTCGGAACTGCTGTACCGCACCTCGGTGCAGCCGGGCGATGTGCGCGGCAATCCGGACCTGGCGCCGCAAAAGGCGCGCACCGTGGAGCTGCAACTGAGCGTGCCGCCGTCGGAACACTGGAATGCCGCGCTCACCCTCTACCGCACCAGCGTCTCCGATCTGGTCACGCTGGAGCAGGCCTTCTTCAATCTGGTGGCGCGCAACAGCAGTTCCAGCACTGTCAAGGGGGTGGAGCTGGAAGTGCGCTATCAATGGTCCTGGCTGAACGCCTACGCCAACGTCAGCCACGCCAGCACGGAACGCGGCCTGAACCGCTACACCCTGGCGCCGCTGGCCCAGCGTCCCGGCGGCGAGCTATTTCCGCGCAACAGCGCCAATCTGGGCTTGAGCGCGGGCTTGCTCGGCCAGCAGCTGGTGCTCAGCGCCGACAACCGCTATGTGGGGCCGCGTCCCGCCGCCACCGCCAATGTGCTGCTGGCCAACCAGGACTACCGGCTGGGCAGCTATTGGGATACCACGCTGAGCGCGCGCTGGAATCTGAGCCTGCACTCCCATCTGCGCCTGCAGGTGCGCGATCTCTGGAACAGCCGCTACGTCGATCCGGGCGTCGGCGGCATCGACTATCCTTCGCTGGGACGCCGCTATGCCATTCAATACGAATACCGCTTCTAGCGCGCGCCGCCGCGCCTTGCCGCTGCTGGCGGCGCTGGCCTTGCTGGTGGCCTGCGGCGGTGGTGGTGGCGGCAAGGACGCCAGCACGCCGCTGCCCGCCAATCCCATTCAAGCCATGCTCGACCCCAACGCCATCAATATCGGCTCCGTTGGTTGGCGCACGTCCACGCGCGACGCCGTGCTGCTGGCCGCGCGCCAGATCAACGAGGCGGGCGGGGTGCTCGGCAAGCGCTTGAACGCCATCGCCCTGGTGGCGCGCGACAATGATGAGGCCCAGGCCATGGGCCAGCAACTGCTGGACGCCGGCGTGCAAATCCTCAACGTCTCGACATCGACCCGCGTCTTGAGCCTGCTGCCTTTGGCGCGCGCCAAAGGCGTGCCGATACTGACCGAGTCGAGCTCCTCGCCGACATTGAGCACGGTGGCCGACGACGATCTGATGTACCGCATCGGCGTCTCCGACGTGGACGCCACGCCGGTGCTGGCGAAAGTGGCTTTCGACGCGGGCAAGCGGCGCGCCGTGGTGGTGGTCAACGAAGGCGATGCTTTCGGCGCCGGCTTGAACAGCCTGTTTACGCCCGCGTTTCAGGCGCTGGGCGGGCAGGTGGTGCGCACCGTCGCCATTCCCTTCGGCCTGAAAAGCGGTTTCGACTCCTATCTGAAGCAGGTCTTCGAGGCCAAGCCGGACGTGATCTTGAACGGCATCCTCGCCGCCGACATCGCCGCCAATGTGCTGAACGAAGCGCTACCCTACAACTATCCCGACCTGTGGCTGCTGCCTGGCACCGCCGCCGGCAACCAGACCTTTGTCGACAACCTGGCCAATCCGAACAGCATCATCGGCGGCGCTAGCGGCTCGGCCGCCACCATTGGCGTCTACGGCAGCGCCTCATACCGGGCCTTCCGCAGCGCCTACATCGCCCAATACGGCGGCGAACCGCAGGACTTCACCGCACCCACCTACGACATCGTGATGGTGATGGCATTGGCCATCGAGCGTGCCGGATTCAGCAGCGGCAGCCGCAACCCCAGCGGCCTGCAAATCCGCGACGCGCTGCGCTTGGTGATGAACGGTCCCGGCGACAAGGTTGGCCCGCAAGAGATCGGCGCAGCCCTGGCCGCCGTCAAACAGGGCCGCGACATCGACTACAGCGGCGCCTACGCCGACATCGACTGGGATGCGCGCGGCGACGTCGTCGGCCTCGTGCCCTTTACCGTCTTTCAGCTCGACCGCGCCGCCCGGCGCTGGGATGCGTCGCAGCAAATCCTGATTGCCTTGCCACGCTAATACTCTGGTCGACAAGGAACCATCTGCGCTGGCGAGTGCCATATGACCCGCTCTAATTTCATTGTGTACCAGGGACGGGCTGGCCCTTCTCCGAACATGATGATGGATGCTTCTATCTTCGCCAGTCCCCGTACAGCACAAATGGCATGCAGGTCAATTTTCTTCAGGTCTTCCCTTAACCCGAACATGGAGATTGCTGTATCGGAATTTGAAAAACCAATGCCAACCTTGTCGTTTGCCGGATAGTGGGGTAGCGATTTTTGCGCCTTCTTTGAAGGGAAAAAATATATCTCGCCACCTTCATCAAATCCGTAGACGCCATCAATGATAAATACAGATAAGGCTTGCATCGTCTTTTCCGAATTCGAGATGAGGGAAGTGCTTGCCCTTGCCTCCATCGAATGCAAAAAAATGGCATAATGGCTAAGAGGAAATATATGTAGCTATTCTCGAACAATCCAGACATTAAAGTATGGGATCTGAAATTTTCCATTAATTTTCTCCGCGACCAAGTCAATAAAGTTTTCCCAATCATTGCTGGCAACAACTTGGCATCCCTCGGAAACACCGCTGCCTTTTTCTGTTACTCCGGTGAAGTTGTTGATGCCGGCGTGGTGGATATTAATTCCCGATGCCCAAGCCTGTTGTGGATGGGCTGGATTTTTGCCGACAGTAGGAATTTTCTCTGTCCCCAGGTCACTGTTTTTATTTGTTTCTTCCGCTGTCTTGAATATGCCATCGGCGTTAGCTCCAGGGTTGATTAGCTGAAGTGCATCATATTTTCCCTGATGAAGGTGATGCTTTGCTATTCGGGTGAAAAGGACTTTGCACCATAGGAAGTGGGTACTTCAAGAATCGCGTTCATCTTTTGTTCAGCAATTAGATGCCTGATGGAATCAAGCGTATTTAGCTGAATCCTTGTCGCGTCATCACTAATAGACTGACTTGTGTCTAGCGAATTTCGAACTCCAATGAATATCCCCTTTTCATAGACCGCCTCATATTGGCGCTCTTTAAACAGCGCATGAGGAGCTTTGGAAACAGGACCGGAATTCTTTCCTTCGGCACCAGCCCAGCTTGAATTCATGCGTGCAATGCCGGGTGTGGCACTAGTTGGCGGATGTTGCTCTGAACTGCTGAATGCCCTTTCTTTCTCAGCTTGAGCGTTGTCCTCACCCAGATCTACATCATAAACATCGGCGGATTCGTGTTCGGACTGCTCGTCGGCAGTCATGAGATGCTGAGTAGCAATCAGGGTCGCACCGCATGCGGTTTTCATGCCTTCCAGTGCCGTGCCAATACCGCCGAAGCTATGGTGATCCAGTCCTTCAGTGATTGGGAATTTGCCCTTGCATTGTGGGCACAATGTCATATGCCCACGCAGGGCAATTGGGCGGCCGTCTATGGTGGCATTGGGATCGCCCTCAAGAACTTTGCCGCCATGCGAGGTTGGATCGCCTAGGCAGATGACAGCACGGGCCATGGAAGTCTCCTTTTGCGTTTAGGAAACTTCACTTTAGCCCGCGTGAAAGAGGGGACATTGATTGCAGGCAAAAACAGAGCCCCGAAGGGCTGTTTTGGGGTCTTACAGGAAGCGGTCTAGAATCTTCTTGCTATGCCTGTCCAGTTCCCACTGGTTGCGGATCAGGAAGTGGATGCCGTGCGTGTCCGACACCAGCAGCGCGTCGCGGCCGATGCGGCGGATGTCTTCCTCGCCGCGCAGCACGAAGTCGGTTTCGCCGCGGTCGGTGGCCACGGTCCAGGTGCAGGGCGTGGCGAAGCTGGTCACGTCGACGATGCGGCTGATCTCGGGCATGAATTCGCGCCCGCCCAATTCCTCGGCCACCATGGCGGCGTAATCGGCGGGCAGGTCTTCCAGGCGTTCGATCCAGGCCACTTCCTTGCCGTCGGTGTTGACCAGGGCCAGGCCGTCGAGCGGCGCCTGGATGGGGAAGGCGCGCACCGGCGACACATGCTCGTGCAGCACGCCGTCGGCCGTGGTCAGGTTGAGGCGGCCGAAGCTGTCGCGCCCCAGTTTGAAATCAATTGTCGTCATAGCGTTTCCTTGCAGTGTCATCCAGGTCGGTGTCTACGTTACGGGCCTGGGCCTGGTACAGACGGTAGTAAGCGCCTTCCTTGGCCATCAGCTCGTCGTGCGGGCCTTCCTCCACCACCTTGCCGCGGTCCATCACTACCAGGCGGTTGGCGCGCTGCAGCGTGGACAGGCGGTGGGCGATGGCGATGGTGGTGCGGCCGGCCACCAGATTGTCCAGCGCCTTCTGGATTTCTTTTTCGGTTTCCGAGTCGACCGAGGCGGTCGCTTCGTCCAGGATCAGGATGCGCGGGTCGATCAGCAGGGCGCGCGCGATCGAGATGCGCTGGCGTTCGCCGCCGGACAGGCCTTGTCCGCGTTCGCCCACCATCGAGTCGTAGCCTTGCGGCAGACGCAGGATGAATTCGTGGGCGTGGGCGGCACGGGCGGCGGCGATGATTTCGGCGCGCGTGGCATCCGGCTTGCCGTAGGCGATATTCTCGGCGATGGTGCCGAAGAAGAGGAAGGGCTCCTGCAGCACCAGGCCGATATTGCGGCGGTAGTCGGAGACGGCGAAGGAGCGGATGTCTTTTCCGTCCAGCAGGATCGCGCCCTCGGCCACGTCGTAGAAGCGGCAGATCAGGTTGACCAGGGTCGATTTGCCCGAGCCGCTGTGGCCCACCAGGCCGATCATCTCGCCGGCCTTGATGTCGAGCGACACGCCGCGGTTGACGGCGCGGTTACCGTAGCGGAAGCCCACTTCGCGCAGCGTGATATTGCCTTCCACCTTTTCCAGCTTGGCCGGGTTGACCGGTTCCGGCACGCTCGACACGTGGTCCAGGATATCGAAGATGCGCTTGGCGGCCGACGCCGATTTCTGCGTCACCGAGACGATGCGGCTCATGGAATCGAGGCGGCCGTAGAAGCGCGTGCTATAGGTCACGAAGGCGGTCAGCACGCCGACGGTGATATGCGATTTCGATACCTGCCAGATGCCGAACACCCAGATCACCAGAATCCCCAGCTCGGTCAGGAAGGAAACAGTGGGCGAGAACAGCGACCACACCTTGTTCAGGCGGTCGTTGACGGCCAGATTGTGCTTGTTGGCAGTGCGGAAGCGGTTCGCTTCGCGCGCTTCCTGGGCGAAGGCTTTGACCACGCGGATGCCGGGGATGGTGTCGGCCAGCACATTGGTCACTTCGCCCCAGACGCGGTCGATCTTTTCGAAGCCGGTGCGCAGGCGGTCGCGCACCAGGTGGATCAGCCAGGCGATGAAGGGCAGGGGCGCCAGCGTGACGATGGCCAGCCAGGGATCGATGGTAAACAGGATCACGCCCGTCATGATGATCATCAGGCAGTCGGAGGCGAAGTCCAGCAGGTGCAGCGACAGGAAGACGCAGATGCGGTCGCTCTCGCTGCCGATGCGCGACATCAGGTCGCCGGTGCGCTTGCCGCCGAAATATTCGAGCGAGAGGCGCAGCAGGTGTTCATACGTGGTGGTGCGCAGGTCGGCGCCGATGCGCTCCGACACCAGGGCCAGCACATAGGTCTTGCCCCAGCCCAGCACCCAGGCCAGGACGGCGGAGGCGGTCAGGCCGGACATGTACAGGAAGACCAGATGGGTATCGACCGGTTTGCCGTTTTGATAAGGGATCAGCACATTGTCCATCAGCGGCATGCTGAGGTAGGGCGGAATCATGTGGGCGCCGGTCGAGGCCAGCATCAGCAGGAAACCGGCCAGCAGCGGCCAGCGGTAAGGCTTGGCAAAGCGCCACAGGCGGAACAGGGTCCAGGTGGAGGGCGGCGTGTGGACCACCTTGGTGCAGATCGGGCATTCTTCCTGGTCCGGCTCGAGCGGCGCCTTGCAGGTCGGGCAGGCGTGTTCTTCCTCGCGCAGCAGGGGCTGGCCGGACAGGTGGCTGTCCAGCACGGGCGCGAACAGTTCGCTCAGGCGCAGCGCCTGCAGGTTCTGGCCCAGCGTAAAACGCCAGGCGTCCAGGCGGCCTTGTTGATCGAATAACTCCAGGTGGCCGACGCCCGCGTGGTCGTGCAATTTTAGAGACATTCCACGACGATAAGCCCATTGCTGCCATACCGTTTGCCCCGGTGCGCGTGCCATAATGCGGCGCTCCGTGAGCAGGACGATACCTTTGGCGAAATGTAATTTAGCGTCGAGGTCAACCTCCAGCGCACTCAAAACGTTTTCCCCGGTGGAAAGCTGGTTTTGCACCTCGGAGCGCCACACTTCAGGCAGTTCTGTGCGGCTGGGTTCAAGGGCAAGCTGGGTTTTTATCATTGTGCAACATACTCCAGGGCGGTCCTTGCAAACTGGCAAGGATGGCGAAACAGTGGGAAAATATCGGACCGGGCCTTAAAAAGCGAAACGCTAACACGAGTAGCAGTAACGGCGGAAGGTAGCTGTTATTTACGGTATTCTGTCAGCTATGCATCATTAGACTTAGAAGAGGGCGGCCTGCTTTTGCGGAGTATACCGCAAGAGGTACTAGAGCAAAAACATGACAAAGAAGAAAGACATCGAAGTTCTCCGCGTAACGCATCTGCGTGGACCCAATATCTGGACCTATCGCCCGGTGATCGAAGCTTGGCTGGACATCGGCGAGCTTGAGCAATTCCCCTCCGATAAATTGCCCGGCCTGTACGAGCGCCTGACCGCCATGCTGCCGAACCTGATCGAGCACCGCTGCGGCGTGGGCGAGCGCGGCGGTTTCCTGGAGCGCCTGCGCGGCGGCACTTACGCCGGCCACATCCTGGAACATGTTGTACTGGAGCTGCAAAATCTGGCCGGCATGCGCACCGGTTTCGGCAAGACCCGCCAGACCGCCGAAGGCAGCGGCATTTACAAAATGGCATTCCGCACCCGCCAGGAACAGGTCGGGCGCGCCGCGCTGGCCGCTGGCCGCGACCTGCTGATGGCCGCCATCGAAGACCGTCCTTACGACGTGGCCGGCGCCGTCGCCAGCCTGACCGACCTGGTCGAATCGCTGTGCCTGGGCCCGAGCACCGGCAATATCGTCGATGCCGCCACCGACCGCAAGATTCCCCATATCCGCCTGACCGACGGCAATCTGGTGCAGCTGGGCCATGGCGCGCGCCAGCGCCGCATCTGGACCGCCGAAACCGACAACACCAGCGCCATCGCCGAAGGCATCGCCAGCGACAAGGACATGACCAAGGACTTGCTCTCCTCGGCCGGCGTGCCGGTGCCGGAAGGCGTGCTGGTACGCAGCGCCGACGAAGCCTGGGAAGAAGCGCAGGATATCGGCCTGCCGGTCGCGGTCAAGCCGTATGACGGCAACCATGGCCGTGGCGTGTCGCTGAACCTGAGCACCGAGGCCGATGTGAAGGCCGCTTACGACATCGCCGTTGCCCGTGGCGGCAGCAAGAGCGTGATCGTGGAAAAATTCATCGTCGGTAACGAGCACCGCCTGCTGGTGGTGGGCCGCCGCCTGATCGCCGCCTCGCGCGGCGAATCGCTGTGGGCGGTCGGCGACGGCAAGTCCACCGTGCAGGAACTGGTCGACACCCAGATCAACACCGATCCGCGCCGCGGCACCACCGAAGAATTCCCGCTGAATATCGTGCAGCCGCGCGAATCGGAAGAAGTGCTGCTCGACCTGCAGCGCCAGGGGCTGACCCCGGATTCCGTGCCGGATGCGGGCCGCAAGGTGCTGATCCAGCTGAACGGCAACGTCGCCAACGACGTCACCGATGAAGTGCATCCAGACGTGGCCGAGATGGCCGCCCTGGCCGCCCGCGTGGTCGGCCTCGACATCGCCGGCATCGACCTGGTGGCCGAAGACATTTCCCGTCCGCTCGAAGAGCAGGGCGGCGCCATCATCGAAGTCAATGCCAGCCCCGGCCTGCTGGCCCACCTGAAACCCGCCCACGGCGGCAAGGTGCGCCCGGTCGGCGCCGCCATTGTCGACGAGTTGTTCGCCGAAGACGAGGACGGCCGCATTCCCATCGTCGGCGTGTCCGGCCAGCGCCATACCGCGCTGATCGCCCGCCTCACCGCCTGGATGCTGCAAACTAACGCCAAGCACGTGGGCCTGAGCTGCGAGGACGGCATCTACCTGAATGGCCGCAAGGTCGCGCGCGGCCCGCTGAGCGAGTGGGAATCCGGCCAGCGCCTGCTGCTCAACAAGAATGTGGAAGCCGCCGTCTTCGCCAACAGCAACCGCATGGTGCTGACCGAAGGCTATGCCTACGACAAGTGCACCGTGGGCATCGTCACCGACGCCACGGGCCATGAAGAGCTGGGCGAGTTCTACATCGATTCCGAAGAAAAAATGTATGGCGTGCTGCGCACCCAGGTCGACGTGGTGCTGCCGGAAGGCGCGGCGGTGCTGAACGCCTCCGACGCGCAAGTGGTGGATATGGCCGAGCTGTGCGACGGCGCCGTGATCTTCTACGGCCTGAACGCCGACGTGCCGGCGCTGGCGGCGCACCGCCAGGACGGCAACCGCGCCGTCTTCCTGGGCGCCGACGGCTTCGTGCTGGCCTCCGGTGCCGACGAACTGGCCGTGCTGCCGCCTAGCTGTCTGCCGGCCAGCCAGGAAGCGCATCGGGAAGCCGTGCTGGCCGCCATCGGCGCCGGCTGGGCGCTGGGCCTGAGTCCGGAGCTGATGGATGCGGCGCTGCGCACCTTCGACTGGAATAGCGGTAAATAGGCATAGAAGCGCGGCGTAAAAGCACGGCGTAAGAGCGCGCCGGCCAAGAATAAACAGACAGGAATACAAATGGAAGTGATTCGTACCCGCGCGCTGCGCGGCCCCAACCTCTGGAGCCACCATACGGCGGTCGAGGCGATAGTCTCCTGCACGCCGGAAGAACACGCGGTGGACAAGCTGCCCGGCTTCGAAGAGCGTCTGCGCAGCCGTTTCCCGCGCATCCCGCAATTCCAGCCGGCCGGCCACGCCGACAATGTGCCGATGGCCCATGTGCTGGAGCTGGCGGCGCTGGCGCTGCAGGCGGAAGCGGGTTGCCCCGTGACCTTCAGCCGCACCACGCAGACGCTGGAAACGGGCATCTTCCAGATGGTGGTCGAATACACCGAGGAAGCCGTGGGTCGTCTGGCCGTGGAGCTGGCCGAGAAGCTGTGCAAGGCCGCCCAGGACGACACGCCGTTCGACCTGAACGCCGCCCTGACCGAACTGCGCGACCTGGATGAAGATGTGCGCCTTGGCCCGAGCACGGGCGCCATCGTGCAAGCCGCCGTGGCGCGCAAGATTCCTTTCCGCCGCATGACCAGCGGCAGCATGGTCAGCTTCGGCTGGGGCAGCCGCCAGCGCCGCATCCAGGCCGCTGAAATCGACAGCACCAGCGCCATCGCCGAAGCCATCGCGCAGGACAAGGAACTGACCAAGAAGTTGCTGGACGCGGCCGGCGTGCCGGTGCCGATCGGCCGCTCGGTCGACAGCGCCGAGGAAGCCTGGGCCGTGGCCCAGGAAATCGGCCTGCCGGTGGTGGTCAAGCCGAAGGACGGCAATCAGGGCAAGGGCGTGACGGTCAACGTCACCACCAAGGAACAGATCGACGCCGCCTTCGCCACCGCGCGCGAATTCCGCGACGACATCCTGGTCGAGCGCTTCCTGGCCGGCCATGATTTCCGCCTGCTGGTCATCGGCAACAAGCTGGTGGCGGCGGCGCGCCGCGATCCGCCCCATGTGGTGGGCGACGGCAAGCATTCCGTGCGCGAACTGGTCGACATCGTCAATGCCGATCCGCGCCGCGGCTCCGGTCATTCGACCTCGCTGACCAAGATCCGCTTCGACGACATCGCCCTGGCGCGCCTTAAGTTGCAAGGCCTGGAAGCCGATTCCGTGCCGGCCCAGGGCCAGCGCGTCATCCTGCGCAATAACGCCAACCTGTCGACCGGCGGCACCGCCACCGACGTCACCGACGACGTGCACCCCGACGTGGCGGCGCGCGCGGTGGAAGCGGCGCAGATGATCGGCCTGGATATCTGCGGCGTGGACGTGGTTTGCGACAGCGTCTTGCGGCCCATCGAAGAACAGAACGGCGGCGTGGTCGAAGTGAACGCCGCGCCCGGCCTGCGCATGCATCTTTCGCCGTCCTACGGCAAGGGCCGCGCCGTGGGCGAAGCCATCATCAGCACCATGTTCCCCGAAGGCGACGACGGCCGCATTCCCGTCATCGCCGTCACCGGCACCAATGGCAAGACCACCACCGTGCGCCTGGCCGCCCACCTGATGGCCGCCAGCGGCCTGCGCGTGGGCATGACCAATACCGACGGCGTCTACGTCAACGGCCGCCAGATCGACAGCGGCGACTGCAGCGGCCCACGCAGCGCGCGCAATGTGCTGCAGCATCCCGACGTCGACGCGGCCGTGTTCGAAACCGCGCGCGGCGGCATCCTGCGCGAAGGCCTGGCTTACGACCGCTGCAAAGTGGCCGTCGTCACCAATATCGGCGCTGGCGACCACCTGGGCCTGAACTACATCACCACGGTGGAAGACCTGGCCGTGCTGAAGCGCGTGATCGTGCAGAACGTCGACGAAAACGGCATGGCCGTGCTGAACGCCGTCGATCCTATCGTCGCCGGCATGGCCGCCAACTGCCGCGGCAAAGTCACCTTCTTCGGCGCGCAGAAAGAACACCCGGTCGTGGCGCGCCATATCGCGCAAGGCCGCCGCACCATCTACGTCGAAAACGGCCAGCTGGTCGCGGTCGAAGGCAAGTCCGAGCAGCGCATCGCCCTGGCCGACGTGCCGATCACCCGCAACGGCACGATCGGCTTCCAGGTCGAAAACGTGATGGCCGCCGTCGGTGCGGCCTGGGGCGCCGGCATCAGCTGGGACGCCATCCGTGCCGGCCTGCGCACCTTCCTCAACGACAGCGACAACGCGCCGGGCCGCTTCAACGTCTTCGACTATCGCGGCGCCACCGTGATCGCCGACTACGGCCACAACCCGGACGCCATGCTGGCCCTGGTGCAGGCCGTCGACGCCATGCCCGCCAAACGCCGCTCCGTGGTGATTAGCGGCGCCGGCGACCGCCGCGACCAGGACATCCGCCAGCAGACCGAGATCCTTGGCCGCGCCTTCGACGACGTGCTGCTGTACCAGGACCAATGCCAGCGCGGCCGCGCCGACGGCGAAGTGCTCGCGCTGCTGCGCCAAGGCCTGAGCGGTGCCAGCCGTACCAGCCACGTCGAAGACATCTACGGCGAATTCCTCGCCATCGACACCGCGCTGGGCCGCCTCAAAGAGGGCGACCTCTGCCTGATCCTCGTCGACCAGGTCGAAGCCGCCCTGGCCCACATCGCCCAACGCGTCGCCGCCGGCTAAACCGCGCGCCTTTGCGCCAAGTCAAACAATGTCTAACCCTGGTGTCAGGCACCGGAGTAGGACATTCTTTGATCTAGATCAGTAAATGTCCCACCCTGGTGCCTGACACCAGGGTGGGACATTTTTTGCGCTGGATCAAACTTAGGCGGCGAGGGCGGTGGGACGCGGTGTGAGGCGGGCGGTGGCGCCTTCGATCAGCTGCGGGGCGAAGACGCGCTTTTCGGCGCCGCCGCAGGGGGCGTCGATCAGGCTGGCCAGCAGGTCGGCGGCGGCCAGGGCCATCTTTTGGATCGGCTGGCGCAGCGTGGTGAGGTTGTAGCTGAGCCAGTTGGACGGTTCGACGGCGTCGAAGCCGGCGACCGATAGTTCGCCCGGCACGTCGAGCCGCAGTTCATGGCGGGCGTGGTCGAGGCAGCCCAGGGCCATCACATCGTTGCCGCAGATGATGGCGTCGGGCGCGCGTCCGAGCTGGGCGATGATCTGGCGCAGGCCATGGGCGCCGCTGCCGTAGTCGAAGCAGCCGTAGGCCAGGGCCGGCGCGGGCAGGCCCAATTCCAGCAGCTTGTCGCTGGCGCCGCGCCGCCGTTCGCTGGCCACCACCGATTCTTCCGGCCCGGCGATGATGCCGAATTGGCGGTGCCCGGCCGCCGCCAGGCGCGCCGCCAGCATGCGTCCGGCCTCGTATTGGTCGCAGAAGACGCTGGCCACATGGCTGTCGCGCAGATGGCGGTTGAAGACCACCAGCGGCACGCGCCGCCGTTCGCATTCGGCGATCTGGGCTTCGCTCAGGGCGGCGGCGGCGATCACGCCGTCAACCTGGTATTGCCAGACATCGTTCAGGATCTCGCCGACATCGCTTTCCGACTGCATGGTGAAGAGCAGGGCGCGCTTGCCGTGGCGCGTGATCTGCTGGCTCAGTTCGGACAGCGCTTCGGGATAATAGAGGTTCGATGCATTCGAAATCAGCAGCGCCACCGTGTTCGAGCGCCGCGTGATCAGGCTGCGCGCGGCCGCGTTCGGTATATAGCCCAGCCCTTCAGCCGCCTGCATGACCCGTGCATAGGTCGCCTTGGAAACGCTGGCGCCCGGTTTGAAACAACGCGATACTGCCGACTGCGATACGCCGGCCAGCATGGCCACGTCGTAGGAAGTCACCCGGCGGTCTTCACGCAAAATGGCGGCCTTCTGGTCCGCCGCGCTGAGCGCCTGAGGAGGTTTAGTCTTGGTCATCGTCTCTGTTGCCGTCGCCTCCACGGAAAGTGGTCTTATCCGCGACTTATAGTATTGCTATTGAGCATAACTTAATGTCTTACCTTCTGGCAACAATTTGCGCTGTTTTGTGGGGCGCTTGTCGCGCCGCCGCACCAGAATGAAGAAAATGGCGGTTTTCCGCCGGGGCGGCCGGACTCTGCTAGAATGTCGCCCCTTTGCTTTTCCTGGATGGGACTCATGGCCAATGCTTGCGGCGTCGATTTCGGCACTTCCAATTCCACCGTAGGCTGGGTGCGTCCCGGCCAGTCGCTGATGCTGCCCCTGGAGGATGGCAAAACCACCTTGCCCTCGGTGGTCTTCTTCAATGCCGACGACGATCAGGTCAGCTTCGGCCGCGCCGCGCTGGCCGAATACCTGGCTGGCTACGAAGGCCGTCTGATGCGCTCCATGAAAAGCTTGCTGGGTACCAGCCTGATCGACGGCCAGACCGAGGTCGGCGGCCGAGCCCTGCCGTTCCGCATGCTGCTGGCCCAGTTCATCGGCGAGGTCAAGCACCGCGCCGAGCAGGCCGCCGGCCGCAAGTTCGAGTCGGCCGTCTTCGGCCGCCCCGTGCATTTCATCGATGACGACGCCGCCGCCGACCAATTGGCGGAAGACACGCTGGGCGAGATCGCGCGCGCCGTCGGCTTCAAGGATATCGCCTTCCAGTTCGAGCCGATCGCCGCCGCTTTCGATTACGAGTCGCAGATCGACCGCGAGGAACTGGTCTTGATCGCCGACATCGGCGGCGGCACATCCGACTTCTCGCTGGTGCGCCTTTCGCCGCAGCGCGCCCAGAAGGCCGAGCGGCGCGACGATATCCTGGCCAATGGCGGCGTGCACATCGGCGGCACCGATTTCGATAAATATCTGAGCCTGGCGGCCGTGATGCCGCTGCTCGGCTATGGCAGCCAGCTGCGCAATAACAGCGAAATCCCATCGAGCTACTTCTTCAACCTGGCGACCTGGCACACCATCAACCAGGCTTATACCAAGAAGATGTGGGTGCAGCTGTCGGAACTGCTGCGCGACGCCAAGGAGCAGGAAAAACTGGGTCGCCTGCAAAGGTTGATCGACGAACGCGCCGGCCACTGGCTGGCGATGAAGGTAGAAGAGGGCAAGATCGGCCTGTCCGGCGCCGACACGTTCGCGCTGGAGCTGGACCGCCTGGCGCCGCCCGTCACGCTCGACCTGCAGCGCTCCGCTTTCGACCTGGCCGTGGGCCATCTGGTCGGCTCCGTCGAGCAGACCGTGCTCAAGCTGCTGGCCGACGCCGGCATCAAGCCGGAGCAGGTGGATACCGTCTTCTTCACCGGTGGCTCCAGCGGCGTGCGCCTGCTGCGCGAACGCATCGGCGCCCTGGTGCCGTCGGCGCGCAAGGTCGAGGGTGACCTGTTCGGCAGCATCGGCGCCGGCCTGGCGCTCGATGCCGTGCGTAAGTTCGGCTAGGAGCGCGCGATGCTGAGCCAGTCCATCGTCATGCTCGACTTTGAAACCACGGGCCTGTCGCCCGATATGGGCGACCGCATCACCGAGGTGGCGGCCCTGCGCATTGCCGAGGGCAGGGTGGTGGAGCGCTATGTCAGCCTGGTCAACTGCAATGTACGCATTCCCTCTTTCATTACCGGCCTGACCGGGATCACCCAGCAGATGGTCGACAGCGCGCCGCCAGCGGCCGAAGTCGTGCCGCGCCTGCTCGACTTCATCGGCAGCGATCCGCTGTCGGCCCACAACGCCAGCTTCGATGAAAAATTCCTGCGTGCCGAAAGCGCCCGCCTGGGCCTGGTGCCCGGCCATGCATCCACCGTGTGTTCGCTCAAGCTGGCGCGCCGCATGCTGCCGCAATTGGGCAGCTACAAGCTGGGCCTCCTGAGCGAAAGCCTGGGCATCCGCTTCAGCGGCCAGGCCCACCGCGCCGAGGCCGACGCCGAAGTGGCGGCCGAAGTGCTGCTGCATATCGGCCGCCATATCGCGCGCGAATACGGCATCGCTGCCGTCGACGCGGCCTTGCTGCTGGCGGTGAACAAGCTGGCGGCGGCCAAGGTGCCGGCCTTCCTGCGCAAGCAGCAAGCTGTCTGATTTTGTGAAAAACTGGAAGCTTTGACACTGTTGCGGTTAGAATAGCCGCGTTGATCGACTCATAAACCATCCATTCGCATGACCCGCCACCTGCTAGCTCGTGTGCTGATCTCGCTTCTGCTGCTGATTTCGCAGCAGTTGGCGCTGTCGCACGGCTATTCGCATTGGGCGAGCGGGCGGCCGCTGGCCCTGGCCCAGATCCAGGCGGCGGAAAGCAGTGACGAGTCGCAGCAAAAATCGCTCGCGCCCGAGCATGGTTGCGCCATCTGTCTGGCCGCCAGCCATTTTGCCTCGGCCCTGGGCAGTCCCGAATTCAAATTCTTTGTGCGCGACTGCGCCTATGCCGCCGCCCTGTTGCCGGCGACCGTGGCGGCCAGCCTGCTCGCACTGAATGCCTACCAGCCGCGCGGCCCGCCTCAAGCCTGACAGCCTTTTGTATTTCGTTTTCGCAGCCCTGTGCCGCGCGCGTTTTCGCGCGCCCGGCACGCTGCCTGTCATCTATTTTTTGCTTGAGGTTTACCCATGAAGATCCAACACACGCTGCTGGCTAGCGCCGTCCTGTCCGCTCTGTCCACGCTGGCCCACGCCGAAACGGCCGAAACGCCGAAAGTCATCGTCACCGCCACGCCTTTCCATACGGCCGAAAACGACCAGATCCTGACCCCGGCCAAGGTGCTGGCTGGCGACGAACTGCGCGACAAGACCGGCACCTCGCTGGGCGAGACGCTGTCGCAGGAACTGGGCGTGTCGGCATCGGCCTTTGGCGCAGGCGCGTCGCGGCCGATCATCCGCGGCCTGGAAGGTTCGCGTGTGAAGATGCTGGAAAACGGCATGGCGGTGTCGGACGTGTCCGGCCTGTCGAACGACCACGCCGTCTCGTCCGAAGGCGCGAGCGCGCGCCAGATCGAAATCCTGCGCGGCCCGGCGGCCCTGCTGTACGGCTCGGGCGCGATCGGCGGTCTGGTGAACGTGGTCAATGAACGCATTCCGACCGAGCTGGAAGCGAAACCGACCGGCCAGCTGGAGGCGCGCTACAGCACGGCCGACAAGGGCCGCGCCCTGTCCGGCGGCGTTGACGGCAGCGCCGGCAAGGTGGCCTGGCACGCCGACGGCAGCTGGCGCAATACCGACGACTACAAGATTCCCGCGCCGCGCAAGGCGGGCGACCCCGATTCCGAATCCGGCCGCCTGCCGCATTCGGCCACGCGCGAACGCAGCGGCGGGCTGGGCGCGTCCTATATCGAATCCTGGGGCTTTGTTGGCGCCTCGGTTTCGCGCCTGAGCAATCTGTACGGCATTCCGAGCGACGAGGGCTCGAAGATCGACCAGAAGCAGACCCGCTACGATATCGACAGCCTGGTGCGCGCACCGTTTTCCGGCTTCGAGTCCTTCAAGTTCAAGGCCGGCTATACCGACTACAAGCACGCCGAGTTGAACGACGAAAACCAGCCGGAAGTCGTCTTCAAGAACCGCTCGCTGGAAACGCGCGCCGAGCTGGCGCATAAGCCGTTGGCGGGATGGAACGGCACCTTCGGCGTGCAGACCGAGAACCAGCACTTTTCCGCCCTGAGCGCGGAAGGCGGGCCGGACACGGTTCCCGTCACCCATTCGACCTCGCGCGCGGCCTTCCTGGTGGAAGAAGTCGATGCCGGTCCGGTGCATATGAATGCCGGCGCCCGCATCGAAAATGTGAAGCGCAAGCCGGTGACGGGCCTGAACCGCTCCTTCGACCTGCGTTCCGCCTCGGTGGGCGGCATGTGGCCCTTCGTGCCGGGCTATGGCCTGGGCGCGACCCTGTCCTATGCCCAGCGCGCGCCGGCCATCGAGGAACTGTATTCGGGCGGCCCGCACGATGCCACCGCCACCTTCGATATCGGCAACCCCGACTTCAAGAAGGAGACCTCGCGCAATATCGAGCTGACCCTGCAAAAGACCTCGGGCCAGGTGCGCTGGAAGGTCAACGTCTTCCGCAACAAGATCAAAGACTTCATCTATGGCCACATCACCGGCAATATGCTGGATGAGGACGGCCATGCCGGCGAAGAACTGCGCGAACGCGTCTTCGAGCAGGCCAACGCCACGGTGCGCGGCGCCGAGGCCGAAATGACTTACAACGAACGCGGCCCGGGCTGGTCGGGCCGCGTCTTCGCCGACACCTCGCGCGGCAAGCTCGATGTCGGCGGCAATCTGCCGCTGCAGCCGGCCAACCGCATCGGCGCCAGCGTCGGCTACCGTGAAGGCGGCTGGCGCGGCGGCCTGTCCCTGGTGCATGCGCAAGGGCAGGACCGTCTGGCCTCGTTCGAAACCACGAATACGCCGGGATACAACCAGCTCAACGCCAATCTCGCCTACACGCAAAAGCTGGGCAGCCAGGACGTGACCTGGTTCCTGATCGCCCGCAATCTGTTGAATGAAGAGATCCGCGTTTCCACCTCGGTGCTGAAAGACATCGCGCCGCTGCCGGGCCGCAGCCTGGTGTTCGGCGTGCGCACCCGCTTCTGAAGTAGACCGTACCGGTTTTTCAGCGGACTCGTCCCTGCCGCAACCCCCGGCCAGCAATGGCGCGGGGGTTTTTTTGTCTCCTTGCCGTCGCGCCGATGCTAGCAAACCGCTACAGACTTTGCGAACGCACAAACCGGTGCGCCAGGCTGAAATTATTCTTTAGATAATATTGACTCTAACAGGGAGAGCCAAATGTCCAAGCAGAATGTGCAGCAGGAGAGGGAGTGCTATCTCTGGTTTCGCCAAGCGGCCGAGCGCGGTAACGCCTACGCCCAGTTCAATCTGGCGCTGCAGTACAAGCGTGGCGAACAGACCGAACGCAACGACGATGTCGCGTTTATCTGGATGGGCTGCGCGGCGCGCCAGGGACTGGCCTTCGCGCAAAATCATCTGGGCACCATGTATTTCCACGGACGCGGCACGGCGCAGGACGACACGGAAGCGCTGTACTGGTTCCGTTCCGCCGCCGCGCAAGGCGAGCCGGCGGCCCAGCAGAATCTCGGCCAGATGTACCGCAAGGGACGTGGTGTGGCGCAGAGCGATGAGCTGGCCCTGGCCTGGTTCAGCCGCTCCGCCGAACAGGGTGTGCCGGGCGCGCAGGCGATGATGGGCGTGCATTATGCGCGCGGGCTGGGTTGCGCGGCGAATATCGCGCTGGCCCTGGCGTGGTTCCGCAAGGCCGCCGCCCAAGGAGATGCGCTGGCGCAGCTGAATCTGGGCCTGCTGCACAAGAATGGACAGGGTGTGCCGCGCGACGATGCGCAGGCGCTGGCCTTCTTCCGACTGGCGGCGGCGCAAGGCTTGCCCAGGGCCCAGTTCCAGGTCGGCGCCGCCTATGCCGAGGGGCGCGGCATCAAATCCGACCAGGAGCGCGCTTTCACCTGGTTCAGCCTGGCCGCCCAGTACGGCGATGCGGACGCCCAGTACAGCCTGGGCAGCATGTATGTGCACGGACGCGGCGTGGGCCGCGACCCGCAACGGGCTTTGGAGTATTTCCGTCAGGCGGCCGAAAAAGGCGCGGCCAACGCCCAGTTCAATTTGGGACTGATGTATGCGAATGGCCAGGGCGTGGCGCAGGACGAAGAGTGCGCCGCGGTCTGGTATCGCTTGGCGGCCGAACAGGGCGACGCCAGCGCGCAAAACAATCTGGGCGTCATGTATGCCAACGGCCAGGGCGTGGAACAGGATGAGGCCGAGGCCGTGCGCTGGTATGGCGAGGCCGCCGAGCAGGGCCATGCCTTGGCCCAGTACAACCTGAGCGGCATGTACCAGGCCGGACGCGGCGTCGAGCCGGATCAGGTGCGTTCCTATATGTGGATTTCGCTGGCTGCCGATGCGGGCGACGCCGCCGCTTGCAATAGCCGCGCTTTGATCGAAGGCAAGCTCTCCGCCGAGGAACTCGGCTCCGCCCGCGCCTTGACGCGCCATTGGCGCGAGACGCACCGGGTCTGAGCGTAGCTTAATGGACGCTTTTTACAGCGCGCTCCAGATCTGTTGCAGCCCGATGGCGTGCACGATGCCGTAGCCAAGGCAGATCAGCGAACTCCAGACCAGGAAGGGCGTCGACTTCGACCGGGCGATCGTCAACAGCGGCACGATGGCCAGGCCGCGCAGCAGATACACGGCGGCGATCACGCACAGCCCGGTCTTCAGCCAAGGCAGTGGCGCCAGCAACCCGGCACCCGACAGCGCATACGCTGCCCACGCCGCCAGCACGGCGGCGATGCCCAGGGTAAGCAGGGTGGGATACAGCTTGCCCTGTTGCGCCATCGTCGCCATGCGCTCACCCGCGCCGAAGAAGCGATACCAGGATGGTCCGCCTAAGATAATCCCCAGGTGCAAAAGCGCCGCAAGCGCGCTCAGCGCGGCTCCAAGCAACAACGCGACGTTGTAGTCAGCCATATTTCACCCTCTGAAATGTAGACACGCCGTATGCTCGCATGAAGATGTAGAAAAGGCAAAGAAGCAAGGCCGTTGCACCCGGCTATTTGGCGATCCTTCTCAACCCAGGTTTCTCGAACAGTCCTACGCTGCGGCCGACGCCTTGCTGACCATGGTCGTGCTGACCTTGATGGCCGATAACTTCCGGCTGCGGCGCAAGCTGCGCCGCGAAAGCAAGGCTTAGCGCTGCGGTTCCTGGCGGCGGTCGAGGAACAGGCTGTTGCCGTGGATTTTCTTGGCCTGCTTCTTCGCTTCGGCGGCGGCGGTGGCGATCTGGTGGTGGGAGTAGTACTGGCTCGGCTCCACCTTGATCACGCCCAGCGATAAGCTCATCAGCGAATAAAACACTTTCTTGCCTTGCCGGTCTTCGCTGATATAGCCGCCGCGCTCGCGGTCTTCGATGCTGTAGTAGTCCAGGATGCGCGTGCCGAAGTCGTCGAGGATGGCCTGGCAGCGCTCGCGCCAGTCTTCGCTCTGGAACTGGATCATGAAATCGTCGCCGCCGATGTGGCCGATGAAGTCGCGGTTCGGATCGCAATGGGCGCTCAGGATGCTGCCGGTCAGCTGGATCACATCGTCGCCGCGCCGGTAGCCGTAGACATCGTTAAACGGCTTGAAGTGGTCGAGGTCGCAATAGCAGACCCAGAAGCGCGTATCGCTCTGCAGCAGGCGGTCGATATGCTCGTTGATCGGCACATTGCCCGGCAGCTGGGTCAGGGGATTGGCGTAGCGCGCCGCGTGGATCTGCATCTGGGTGATTTCGCGCATCAGGTCGTGGCCGGTGCCCATGCCCAGGTAGCGGCCCTGGTCGGTGATGATGAAGCCGTTGAACAGGTGGTGCGCCGCCGATTCGGCCATGCGGAAGGATAGCTCCTGCAGGCTGGTGTCCTTGTCCGCGATCAGCGGCCGCCCATCCATGAATTGCTTGCAGGACTTCTTGCCGTACAGCTCGCGCTGATAGGGGCGGGCGAAGTGATCGATCATGACGAAGCGCGAAATCAGGCCCAGCGGCACGTCCTTCTCGACCACGGGAATGATCAAGAGCTTGGGATCGGCCTTGAAGATTTCGTACACATCGTTGTTATTCATGCTCGGCGGCACGGCCGCCACGCGGTGCAGCAGTTTCAGGATGCTCACGGCATTTTTCTCGATACTGCGTTGGGGGTAGACCGCCACGCCATTGCGACTGAGCGTCTTCACCACTTCGCCCGGCAGGGCCTTGGCTGGACTGGCGTGCGGCCGGCCCAGATGATAACCCTGGGCGTAGGCCACCCCCAGGTCGCGCAGCACGAGCAGTTCGGCCTGGCTTTCGATGCCCTCGGCGATGACCAGGGTATCGGATTTGTCGGCAATCTCCTGGATGGAGCGCACGAATTGCAGCTTCACGGGATCGTTGTTGATGCCCTGGATGAAGTGCATGTCGATCTTCACATACTCGGGGCGCAACTCCGACCACAGGCGCAGGCTGGAAAAGCCTTCGCCCAGGTCGTCGATGGCGATGCGAAAGCCCATATTGCGGTAATGCAGCACGGCTTCGCGCATCAGCTCGTAGTCGTAGGTCGGCTGGTTTTCCGTCAGCTCGATGATGACGCGGTCGGGGTGCAGGCCGATCTGCTGGATGGTTTCCAGCGTTTCGCCGCGCGCGCCGTGGCGCTGCGGCATCAGGCATTCCGGGCTGACGTTCAGAAACAGCTTGCCGGGCAGATTCAGCTCGGCAAAGCGTTCCAGCACCACGCGCCGGCATAGATGCTCGACTTCCTGGGTCAGATTATTCGCCCGCGCCACCTTGAACAGATTCATCGGCGCATGCAGCGGGCTGTCCGAGGGCCCCCGTATCAACCCTTCGTAGGCCACGATCTCGCCCGTCTGCATCTGGATGATGGGCTGGAACAGCGCGCTTAACTGCCGCCGACCGATGATATCGAGCAGATGCTGGCCCAGCAGCTCGTCGGAAACGCTGGGCTGCGGCGGCGGCGCGGGCGGGCGCTGCGGGGCGTGCTGGACGGACTGGGCAGGCAGTAAGGTCGCTTGGCTCACGATATATGGGCTCGGGGTGGGAGAGCGGCCCAGCATATATGACATTTATGACAGGACGATGAATTTTGGAAAACAAAGTTGTTTTATTGTAATTCCTTGATGCCGTCTGGGCGCCGGCGCGCTTTTCGCTGCGATATGCTGGGGCTACAATAGGCTGATAATAAGGAGACCCGATGCCTAAGCCGCATACTCTTCGTCACGCCGCGCCGGTTCTGTTGTGCACTGGCCTGTTCCTGGCTGCCAGCAGCGCAGCCGCCTCCGGCATTACCGTGCAGGTCAGCGACGAGGGCAACAAGCCCTTGGCGGACGTGATCGTGTATGCCGAGGCGGATGGCGGGCAAGCCCCGCCCAAGACCCTGAAGCCGGGCGAGATCAGCCAGAAAGGCTTGAAATTCATCCCCCTGGTCACAGCGGTCCAGAGCGGCAGCAAGATCTTCTTTCCGAATAACGACAAGGTGCGCCACCACATCTATTCCTTCTCGCCGGCGCATAAATTCGACCAGAAGCTGTATTCCGGCACCACCGCCGAGCCGCAGACTTTCGAAAAGGCCGGCACCGTGGTCCTGGGCTGCAATATCCACGACAAGATGCTGGCCTATGTGCGCGTGGTCGATACGCCGTATTTCGCCAAGACCGATGACAGCGGCGTGGTGCGCCTCGATGTCCCGGCCGGCAAGTATGTGCTGAAAGCCTGGCACTACAATGCTGTCAGCGCCCAGCCGGCCGAGCAGGCCGTTGTGGTGAAGGGCGGCGACGCGCTGCTCGGCGCCGTGTTCAAGCTGGCGCTGAAGCCCGCCGCGGCCGACGCGCCGGCCAGCTCGTATTGAAGGGGCGGGGGCCAGCATGCGCTTTCGAAGCCTGGAAAGCCGGATCGCCACGCTCTTCCTGCTGCTGCTGATCGCGGTCCAGGTTACGGGCTTGCTCCTGATCCAGCGCGGCATCGAGAACAATGCGCGCAACGCCGTCACGGCAGAGCTGATCAATGGCAGCAAAGTCTTCAGCCGCGTGCTGGAGCAGAATGCGGAAACCCTGCGTTTCGGCGCCCGTCTGCTGGCGCGCGACACCGCGTTCGTGGCCGCCATCGGCAATAACGAGGAGGATGACCGCGAGACGATCGAGTCGGCGCTGGCCAACCACGGTGGGCGCATCAAGGCCTCGCTGACGATGCTGGTCAATGCCGAGGGCCAGATCAGCGCGTCCACCAGTCCCTATCGGCCGCCCGGATTGGTAAATCTGATCAAGGGCATGCTGGAGCGCGCCGAGCGGGCCGATGGCGCTAGCGGCATCGCCATCATCGAACAGCGCCCTTACCAGGTGGTGGTGATGCCGGTGAAGGCGCCGGTCACCATCGGCTGGGTGGTGATGACCTTCCCCATCGATAAGCAGCAAGCCGGCGTGATGCATGAAATCAGCGCGCTGCAGGCCACCATCATGACGCGCAATGCCGCCGGCAACTGGCTGTCCGTGGATTCCACCTTGCCGCGGCTGGCGGCCGGCAGCTTGGCGGCGCAGATGCAGGCGCGCGGCAAAGAGGCCGGCAACAGCTTCGAAATGGAGATCGGCGGCGCCAGCTACAGCCTGCGCGAGATGGAGATCGGCACCGACGGCGGCCAGCGCGCGGTGGTGGTTCTGGGACGCTCGCTGGACGAGGCCACGGCCGAATATGCGCGCCTGGAACGCTGGCTGCTGGCGCTGACGGCGCTCGGCATCATCGTCTCCGGTGTGGCGGCGGCGCTGACGGCCAAGCGCATCGCCCAGCCTTTGAGCCAGCTGGCGCGCACCGCCAAGCGCCTGGAGCGTGGTGACTACAAGGGCCGCATCGCGGTCGAGCGGCGCGACGAGGTGGGCGCCCTGGCCCAGGCGCTGGACAGCATGCGCGACGGGATCGCCCGCCGCGAGCAGGAAATCCGCCGCCTCGCGTATTGGGATACGCTGACCAGCCTGCCCAACCGCGCCCAGTTCCTGCTGCACCTGAACGAATCGCTGGCGCAGGCGGCAACGCTGGGCAACCAGGTCTGGGTGCTGATGATGGACCTGGACCGCTTCAAGCATGTGAATGATGTGCTGGGCCACCAGTTCGGCGACGCGCTGCTGCGCCAGGTGGCGGAACGCCTGCTGGCGCTGATGGTGCAGCGCGGCCAGAGCTCGGCCCAATTGGCCCGGCTGGGCGGCGACGAATTCGCCATCCTGCTGCCGGGCGCCGACCTGGATCACGCCATCGGCCTGGCGGCGGCAGTGCTACAGGCGCTGGAGACGCCGCTGTCGCTGGACGAGCAGACCGTCGATATCGGCGCCGGCCTGGGCATCGCCGGCTACCCCGAGCATGGGCAGGATGGCGAATCCCTGCTCAGCATGGCCGAAGTGGCGATGTACACGGCCAAGCAGCGCCGCGACGGCGCGGTGGTGTACGACGCCGTGTTCGACCAGAGCAGCGCCAAGAGCCTGTCGCTGCTGACGGAACTGCGCAACGCCGTGGAGCGCGACGAGCTGCGCCTGTTCGTCCAGCCCAAGATCACCCTCGCCAGCGGCGTCGTGAGCGGGGCCGAGGCGCTGGTGCGCTGGGCGCATCCGGAGCGCGGCAATGTCTTCCCCGACCAGTTCATTCCCTTCGCCGAGCAGACCGGCTTTATCCGCGTGCTGACGCGCTGGGTACTGGAGCAGTCGGCCATGCTGAGCCGCCAGTTGGCGCAGCGCGGCGTGCATCTGAAAATCTCGGTCAACCTGTCCACGCGCGACCTGATGGACCAGGATTTGCCGGGCAAATTCGCCGAGATCCTGCACCGCCACCAGGTTTCGCCTGGCGCCTTCTGCCTGGAAATCACCGAAAGCGCCATCATGGACGACCCGGTGCGCGCCCAGCACACGCTGGAGCGCCTGCACGCCATGGGCGCCGACCTCTCGATTGACGATTTCGGCACAGGCTACTCTTCGCTGGCCTATCTGAAACGCTTGCCCGTGGACGAACTGAAGATCGACAAATCCTTCGTCCTCAATATGGAGCAGGACGTGGGCGACGCCAAGATCGTGCGTTCGACCATCGACCTTGGCCACAATATGGGTTTGCGCGTGGTGGCGGAAGGGCTGGAAAGCGAAGCCGTATGGGCACTCTTGAAGCGCATGGGCTGCGACCAGGGCCAGGGCTATTTCATGAGCCGTCCGATCCCGGCCACGGAGCTGGGCGACTGGATCGGCCGCTGGCGCGCGCCGGACAGCGCCGCTGCCGCCAGCCGTGTAGAAGAAAACAGCACAGTTCCTGCCAAATAAAAAGCGTCAAGCGGGCGCTTGGAACATTTCATATTTGTCACAAACCACGATATGATCCTTTGACGCAACCCTGCACGACAGGGCTGCCCTTTCCCCATTCATGACACTACGGAAGAACAATGCAATTTAAACGCGCTTCACTGGTACTCTCGCTGCTCGCCGCCTTCAGCGGCAACGCCCTGGCGCAAACCTGCCCGGCCGGCAACCCTCTGAGCTACCCAGTCACGAAAAAAGTGGACCAGCAGGATAACTATCACGGCACCACCGTGGCCGACCCTTATCGTTGGCTGGAAGACGCCAACAGTGCCGAAACCAAGGCCTGGGTGGAAGAGCAGAATAAGCTGACCCAAGGCTACCTGCAGCAGATCCCGAACCGTGAAGCGATCAAGCAGCGTTTGACCAAGCTGTGGAATTATGAGCGTTTCAGCACGCCGTTCCGTGAAGGCGGCCGCTATTTCTATAGCCGTAACGACGGCCTGCAAAACCAGTCCGTGCTGTACACCATGAAATCCTTGAACGACAAGCCGCGCGTGCTGCTCGACCCGAACACCCTGTCGTCCGACGGCACGGTGGCGCTGGCCGATATCTCGGTCGGCCCGAACGGCAAGTTCATGGCCTACAGCACCGCCGCTTCCGGCTCCGACTGGAACGAGATCAAGGTGCGCAATATCGATACCGGCGTCGATACCGAAGACCATATCAAGTGGGTGAAATTCTCCAATACCGCCTGGGCCCACGACGGTTCCGGCTTCTATTACAGCCGCTACGACGAGCCGAGCGAAGCCGCCAAGCTGGCCGGCGTGAACTACTTCCAGAAGCTGTACTTCCACAAACTGGGCACGCCGCAAAGCGCCGACCAGCTGGTGTACGACCGTCCCGACCAGAAAGAGTGGGGCTTCGGCGCCCATGTGAGCGACGATGGCCGCTACCTCATCATCGCCAACCGCCAGGGCACCGAGCGCAAGAACCGCATCTTCTACAAGGATCTGGGCAAGAAGGACAGCAAGGTTGTCGGCCTGCTGGAGAACTTCGACGCGGCGTATAACTTCATCGACAACGACGGTCCGATTTTCTACTTCTCCACCGACAAGAACGCGCCGAAATCGCGTGTGATCGCCATCGATATCCGCAAGCCGGCCCCGGACCAATGGAAAGAGCTGGTGCCGGAAAGCGCCCAGACCCTGGTCTCGGCCAATATCGTCAACAAACAGCTGGTGTTGAACTACCTGACCGACGCGCACAGCGCCGTCAAGGTGTTCGACCTGCGCGGCAAGCTGGTACGCGAGCTGGCGCTGCCCGGCATTGGTTCGGCTTCAGGCTTTGGCGGCAAGCGTAACGACAGCGAAACCTTCTACTCCTTCACCAGCTTCACCACGCCGACCACCGTCTACCGCTACGACGCGAAGAGCGGCAAGAGCAGCGTATACCGCCAGCCGAAGGTCGATTTCGACCCGAGCGCCTTTGAAACGCGCCAGGAATTCTTCACCAGCCGCGACGGCACCAAGGTGCCGATGTTCATCGTGTCCAAGAAGGGCATGAAGCTGGACGGCAGCAACCCGACCTATCTGTACGGCTACGGCGGCTTCAATGTCGCGCTGACCCCATCCTTCTCCGTCGCCAACCTGGCCTGGGTGGAAATGGGTGGCGTGTACGTGATGGCCAATCTGCGCGGCGGCGGCGAGTACGGCGAAGCCTGGCACAAGGCTGGCACCAAGCTGCAGAAGCAGAACGTGTTCGACGACTTCATCGGCGCTGCCGAGCACCTGATCGCCACCAAGGTCACCTCGCCAGCCAAGCTGTCGATCGGCGGCGGCAGCAACGGCGGCCTGCTGGTCGGCGCCACCATGACCCAGCGTCCCGACCTGTTCGCGGCGGCCATCCCTGCCGTGGGCGTGCTCGACATGCTGCGCTTCCACAAATTCACCATCGGCTGGGCCTGGACTTCGGACTATGGTTCGTCCGACAACGCCGACGAATTCAAGGCCCTGGTCAAATACTCGCCGCTGCATAACCTGAAGGCGGGCGGCTGCTATCCGGCCACCATGGTGATGACGGCCGACCATGACGACCGCGTGGTGCCGGCGCACAGCTTCAAGTTCGCCGCCGCCGCCCAGGCAGCCCAGGGCGGCCCGGCGCCGGTTCTGATCCGCATCGAAACCAAGGCAGGCCACGGCGCCGGCAAACCGACCTCGAAACAGATCGAGGAAGTGGCCGACCGCTGGGGCTTCCTGGGCCGCGCCCTGGGCATGACCCCGGCCGCCGATGTTGCGGTGCAGCCGAAAGCGGCGGGCGCACCGGTCAGCGGCGCCAAATAAGGCCACGCTGACAGCGACACAACGCGCCCTTCGGGGCGCGTTTTTTCTTACTCCTTTCCGCATGCCGATGAAGCCGACCGAAACCATTCTTGCCCTTTCCCTGCTGGCGCTTGCGCCAGGCGCATGGGCTGTCGATGCGCCGCGCACGCTGGCCGAACAAACCCGGGCCTTGCAGGCGCAGCCCGGCTTCATCGATCTTTGGCGCGACGAAGAAAAGGGCAGGGTGCTGCTGTCCGTGGCGGCGCTGGACCAGCCCTTCCTGATGCTGTCCTCGCTGCCTTACGCGCTGGGTTCCAACGATGTGGGTCTGGATCGCGGCCAGCCGGGCGAGATGAAATTGGTGCGTTTTCAGAAGCATGGAATGCGCATCTTCCTGGTGCAGGAGAATACGCGCTACGTCGCGCGCTCCGCCGATGCCGACGAGCGCAACGCCGTGGCCGAATCCTTTGCCGCCGCGGTGCTGTGGTCGGGCGACATCCTCGCCAGCGAGAATGGACGCTATCTGATCGACTTCTCCAGCTTCCTGCTGGCCGACCAGCATGGCGTGGCCCAGCGTCTCGGCGACAGCAAGCAGGGCGCGTACAAGGTCGACGAAAAGCGCAGTGCCGTTTTGCCTGCGCTGGCAAAAGCCTTTCCCGACAATGTGGAGCTGGAAGCACTGCTGACTTTCTCGGGCGCGGGGCAGGGCGAATATGTGCGCCAGGTGGCGGCCGATCCGGCCAGCCTGTCGCTGCGCCAGCACATCAGCATGGTGCGGCTGCCGGACCAGGGCTACAAGGCACGCGCCTTCCATCCCGCCTCGGGCGGTTTCGATACCGGCTACTACGATTTCGCCGCACCGCTGGCCAGCAGCCTCGATGTGCGCTGGCAGTTGCGGCACCGGCTCGAAAAGACCGTGCCGGGCGCCGCGCCCAGCGCCGTGAAAAAGCCCATCGTCTATTACCTCGACCGGGGCGCGCCGGAGCCGGTGCGTTCCGCCCTGCTGGAAGGCGCGCGCTGGTGGTCCAGCGCCTTTGAAAAGGCCGGCTTCAAGGACGCATTCCGCGTCGAACTGCTGCCGGAAGGCGCGGACGCGATGGATGTGCGCTACAACGTCATCAGCTGGGTGCACCGCGCCACGCGCGGCTGGTCCTACGGCAATGCGCTGGCCGACCCGCGCACCGGAGAAATCATCCGCGGCGCCGTCACGCTCGGATCGCAGCGCGTGCGGCAGGACATCCTGATCGCCGAAAGCCTGCTCGCGCCCTACGGCAAAGCCGGCAATCCCGAATTGCAGAAGATGGCCGAGCAGATGGCCCTGGCGCGCCTGCGCCAGCTGGCCGCGCATGAAGTCGGCCACACCCTGGGCTTCTCGCACAACTTCGCCGCCAGCCGGCAAGGCAATGGTTCGGTGATGGACTACCCCCATCCCGTGCTCAAGCTCGAAACGGATGGCCGCATCGGCCTGCAGGAAGCCTACAGCGCCGGTGTCGGTCCCTGGGACGACTACATCGTGCAGCACATCTACGGCGAATTGACGGACGATGAACTGGCGCAGCTGCGCGCCCGGGCCAATGCGGCCGGCATGCAATACGTCAGCGACAGCGACGCGCGCACGCCCGGCGCCAGCCATCCGAATGGATTGCTGTGGGACTTCGGCCCCGACTCGCTGAAAACCTGGGACCAGCTGGGCGCCATCCGCCGCCAAGCCTTGCAGCGCTTCTCGCTCGACGTGCTGCCCAACGAACGCCAGACCGGCGAAATCGAAGCGCGCCTGGTTCCCGTCTATCTGCTGCAGCGCTACCAGGCCGAAGCCCTGGCCCGCCTGATCGGCGGCGGCGAATTCGACTACAGCACCAGCGGCGACGTCAAAGCCGGCCGCGCCCGGAGCGGCGTGCGCGCCGTACCAGCCGCCAGCCAGCGCCAGGCGCTAGCCAGGCTCGCCGACACCTTGAGCGCTGAATACCTCGCCCTGCCGCCCAAGGTGCTGGACCTGCTGACGCCACCAGCCACCGGCTACGAACGCAATAAGGAATATTTCGAAACCCGCATGAACAGCGTCTTCGACGCCTTGTCGGCGGTGGAAGCGGGCGCCGCCCACACGGCCGGCTTCCTGTTCGACGCCGGCCGCGTCAACCGCCTGTACTGGCAGCACGCCCGCGATCCCGGCCAGCCCGGCATCGCCGATTTGATGACCCAAGTCCTGCAGCGCACCTGGAAACGCCCGGCCGCGCCGCCGACCCAGGCCGGCAGCGAAGCCGTGCAACTCAGCGCCAACTGGGTCGTCCTCGACGCGCTGCTGCGGCTGCTGAACGGCAACCAGCTGCACGCCGCCGCCGAAGCCGAGCTGCGCCAGCAAAGCGCCGACCTCGCCGCCTGGTTGAAGAAAGCCCCAAGCAGCGACGCCAGCCGCCAACAAGCCGCCAGCCACATCCAGCGCTACCTCGCCGACCCGCGCAGCGTCAAACTGCGTCCCGCCCCGCCGATTCCCCCCGGCGCCCCCATCTAAGCCCCCCGGCTTTGCGCCAAATCAAAAAATGTCCCACCCTGGTGTCAGGCACGAAGGTCAGACATTTACTGATCTAAATCAAAGAATGTCCCACCCTGGTGCCTGACACCAGGGTGGGACATTTTTTGTTTTAGATCAAACTGGGGTGGCGGGTTTAGCGGTGGATGACGACGAGCAGGGCTTTGGCTTCGGTTTTGCCGAGGTTGCGGATGGCGTGCTGCTGGTCGGCGGGATAGCGGGCGGTGCTGCCGAGCTTGATCTTTTTCTTGGCACTGCCGACTTCCAGCTCCATGCTGCCGTGCAGCAGGGTCAGGTGTTCGTGGGTGCCGGGGTCGTGCGCCTGGGAGGCCAGTTCGCCGCCCGGGGCCAGGGTCAGCTCGTACCATTCGTATTTGCCGGCTAGTTCCATCGGGCCGAGGATGCGCAGTATGTAGCCGGCATGCGCGCCGGGCAGGGTTGGCGTTTCGTGGGCGTCCAGCACCCTGATTGTTTCGACATTCTTTTCGACGTCGGCCAGCAGCTCGCCGATGGCGACACCGAGGGCGTTGGCCAGGCGCCAGGTGATGGCGATGGTCGGATTGGCTTTCTCGCGTTCGATCTGCGACAGCATGGATTTGGAGACGCCGGCGATGCGCGACAGGTCTTCCAGCGTCAAACCGCGCGCCAGGCGCAGTCGTTGCAGGGCGGCGCCCACCTCGGGCGGGGCATTGGTCGAAACAGATGGCTTCATGGAGGAAAGATCGCTTGCAAAGTTCAATATGCTTATGTAGTATTCAGTATATTGAATCTGTGTTCAAAATAATGGAATTCGGAAGCGATAGAGGAAAGAGAGTAGACTTTCATATCGGTTTCAGCTTCAGTCACGGTACAACATAGGCAACAGCCGGTCAAGCGGCGGCCTTCACCATCTATATAGAGGAAGATCATGAGCGAGCAAGCGAAAAATGCGTTTTACGGCGGCCTGCAACAGAACCTGGAAAAACTGCGCGAGCAGGGTCTGTACAAGCCGGAGCGCGTGCTTGCCTCCCGCCAGGGTTCCGAAGTGCAGGGTGAAGACGGCCGCACCCTGATCAATATGTGCGCCAACAACTACCTCGGCCTGTCCGGCCAGGAGTGGGTGGCGCAGGCGTCCATCGACGCCACCGAAAAATACGGCTATGGCCTGTCCTCGGTGCGCTTCATCTGCGGCACCCAGACCGTGCACAAGCAACTGGAGCAGGCGATCTCGAAATTCCTCGGCACCGAAGACACCATCCTCTACGCCGCCGCCTTCGACGCCAACGGCGGCGTGTTCGAGCCGCTGTTCGACGAGAACGACGCCATCATCTCCGACGCCCTGAACCACGCCTCCATCATCGACGGCATCCGCCTGTGCAAGGCCGCGCGCTTCCGCTACGCCCACAACGATATGGCCGACCTGGAAGCCCAATTGAAAGCCGCCGCCGACAAGCGCCACAAGATCATCGTCACCGATGGCGTGTTCTCGATGGACGGCACCATCGCCCAGCTGGACAAGATCGTGGCCCTGGCCGAGCAGTACGGCGCCCTGGTGATGATCGATGAATGCCACGCCTCCGGCTTCATGGGCAAGACCGGCCGCGGCACCCACGAGCACCACAATGTGCTGGGCAAGATCGACATCATCACCGGCACCCTGGGCAAAGCCCTGGGCGGCGCGATGGGCGGCTTCACCTCCGGCCGCAAGGAAGTGATCGACACGCTGCGCCAGAAATCGCGTCCTTATCTGTTCTCCAACACCTTGGCGCCGTCGATTGCCGGTGCTTCGCTGGAAGTGCTGAAGCGCCTGTCCGAATCGACCGAGCTGCGCGACCGCCTGCATGAAAACACCGCCTACTTCCGCAAGGAGATCGAGCGCATCGGCTTCACCATCAAGCCCGGCACCCACCCGGTCGTGCCCGTGATGCTGTTCGATGCGCCGGTGGCCCAGAAGTTTGCGGCACGAATGTATGAGCTGGGCGTTCTGCTCAGCGGCTTCTTCTACCCGGTGGTGCCGATGGGGCAGGCGCGCGTGCGCGTTCAGCTCTCCGCCGCGCACACCCGTGAGCAGCTCGACAAGGTGCTCGCCGCATTCGAACAGGCAGGCCGTGAACTCGGCATTTTGAAGAATTAATTGGATTCAGGAAGAACAGCAATGGAACGTATCTTAGTCATCGGCGCCAACGGTCAAATTGGCAGCGAACTGGTGGAAGCGCTGGCCAAACAGCATGGCGCGCAAAATGTGATCGCCACCGATATCAGCCCGAAAAACCTGTACAACGCCGCCAACTACCAGGTGCTGGACGTGATGAACCGCGCCGCCTTGGCTCAGTTGGTGGCCGACGAGAACATCACCCAGGTATACCAGCTGGCGGCGATGCTGTCGGCCACCGGCGAAGCGGCCCCGCTGAAAGCCTGGTCGCTGAACATGGATGGCCTGCTCAATATCCTCGAAGTGGCGCGCGAGCGCGGCGAGGCAGGCAAGCCGCTGCGCCTGTTCTGGCCTTCGTCGATCGCCGCCTTTGGCCCGAACACCCCAGCCGACAACACCCCGCAGATGACGGTGATGGACCCGACCACCATCTACGGCATCAGCAAGCTGGCCGGCGAGCGCCTGTGCGAGTACTACTTCCTGAAATACGGCGTGGACGTGCGCAGCATCCGCTACCCCGGCATCATCAGCTTCAAATCGCCTCCCGGCGGCGGCACCACTGATTACGCCATCGCCATCTTCCACTCGGCGCTGCGCGGCGAGCGCTATGAATGCTTCCTCGGCCCGCAAACCTCGCTGCCGATGATCTATATGCCCGACGCCATCCGCGCCACTATCGAATTGATGGATGCGCCGGCCTCGCAAATCAAGGTCCGTTCGTCCTATAATGTCGCCGGCGTATCGTTCAACCCGGAACAGCTGGCCGCTGCCATCAGCGCCAAGCTGCCCGAGTTCAAGATCAGCTACAAACCGGATAGCCGCCAGGCCATCGCCGACACCTGGCCGAAAAGCCTGGACGATGCGACCGCCACGGCCGACTGGGGCTGGAAAGCAAGCATCGGCATCGAAGAAATGGTCAAGGACATGCTGGCCAATATCGATGTCAGCTTAAGCAAGGCCGCATAAATAAAGCGGCGCGACATCAACATCACTATAAAGAGACATCCGATGGATATGAGTGTTTTCGATCTGTTCAAAATTGGCATTGGCCCATCCAGTTCCCACACCGTGGGACCGATGGTGGCGGCGCGCCGTTTCCTGATCGAAGCCGGTCCATTGGATGATGTGGTGGCGGTGGAATCCGCGCTGTATGGCTCGCTGGCCCTGACCGGCGTCGGCCACGGCACTGACAAGGCCGTGATCCTCGGCCTGATGGGCGAGACCCCGCAGGACATCAATCCCGACCTGGTCGACGCCAAGCTGGCCGAGGTCGAAGAGCGTAAGGAAATCAAGCTGCTGGGCGCGAAGGCCGTGCCTTTCACCGCCGCCACGGGCCTGATTTTCCACATGAACGAAACCTTGCCCGAGCATCCAAACGGCATGAGCTTCACGCTCAAGCGCGCCGACGGCAGCACCGTGCATAAGGTGTTTTACTCCGTCGGCGGCGGCTTTATCCGCGCCGAAGGCGAGAGCGCCGCGACCGACAAAGGTCCGGCCGCCGCCATTCCCTATCCCTTCGACACCATGGCCGATCTGCTGGCCCATGGCGAAGCAAGCGGCAAGACCATCCCGCAAATGCTGCGCGCGAACGAGCTGGCCAAGATCGACGAGGCCAAGCTGGATGCGGGCCTGGACCGCATCTGGCACGTCATGCGCGGCTGCATCGCGCACGGCCTGGAAACGGCCGGCCAACTGCCGGGCGGTCTGAAGGTAAAACGCCGCGCCGCCGATCTGTGGCGCCAAGCCAAGGGCGGCGACCGCGCCAACGATCTGCCGCATGATGCGCTGAACGGCGTCAGCCTGTACGCCATGGCCGTCAATGAAGAAAACGCCGCCGGTGGTCGCGTGGTGACCGCCCCGACCAATGGCGCGGCCGGCATCATTCCCGCCGTGCTCAAATACTACGCCGAAGACTGCAAGCCGCTCGACCCTGTGACCGGCGTGCGCAATTTCCTGCTGACGGCCGCCGCGATTGGCATGCTGTGCAAGCGCAATGCCTCCATCTCGGGCGCCGAAGTCGGCTGCCAGGGCGAAGTCGGCGTCGCCTGCGCCATGGCCGCCGCCGGCCTGGTGGCCGCGCTGGGCGGCAGCAACGCCCAGATCGAAAACGCCGCCGAAATCGGCATCGAACATCATCTCGGCATGACCTGCGACCCGATCGGCGGCCTGGTGCAGATCCCCTGCATCGAGCGCAACGGCATGGGCGCCGTCAAAGCCATCACCGCCGCCTCGCTCTCGCTGAAAGGCGACGGCACCCACTTCGTCAGCCTCGACGAAGTGATCGAAACCATGCGCCAGACCGGCGCCGACATGCAGGCCAAATACAAAGAAACCTCGCTTGGCGGCCTCGCCATCCACGTCGTCACCGTCAACCACGCCGCCTGCTGACCCCGCCTCCCGCGTTTGCGCCAAATCAAACAATGTCCCACCCTGGTGTCAGGCACCAGAGCAGGACATTCTTTGATCTAGATCAGTAAATGTCCTACCCCAGTGCCTGACACCAGGGTGGGACATTTGTTGAGGAAGATCAAAGCCGCAGAAAATTGCGGGAATTGACTGAATTTACATAGAAACTCCGGGCGCACTATAATAGGTGTCCGATCGCAACGCTCAATGGGTTTCCTTGTCTATGCATTACGTGTCCACCCGGGCCGCTTCGCCGGCCGCTTCGCAGTCTCCTCACTCCTTTTCCGATATCCTGCTGGGCGGCCTGGCTGCCGATGGCGGTTTGTTCTTGCCGGCTGAGTATCCGCAGGTGACTGGCGCTGAGCTGGATGCTTGGCGTAAATTGTCCTATGCAGACTTGGCGTTTGAGATTCTGCGCAAGTTTGCGACCGATATTCCAGAAGCCGATCTGCGCGCGCTGGCGGCCAAGACTTATACGCCCGAGGTGTACCGCAACGCGCGCCACGACGAGAGCGCGCTCGCCATTACGCCGCTGCGCGTGCTGGAAGACAGCAATGGCAAGAAGCTGGTGCTGCAGGCGCTGTCCAACGGCCCGACCCTGGCGTTCAAGGATATGGCCATGCAGCTGCTGGGCAATCTGTTCGAGTACGCGCTGGCCAAGCAGGATGCGCAGTTGAATATCTTCGGCGCGACGTCGGGCGATACCGGCAGCGCCGCCGAGTACGCGATGCGCGGCAAGAAGGGCATCCGTGTCTTCATGCTGTCGCCGCACAAGAAGATGAGCGCTTTCCAGACCGCGCAGATGTTCAGCCTTCAAGATCCGAATATCTTCAATATCGCCGTGGAAGGCGTGTTCGACGATTGCCAGGATATGGTGAAAGCCGTGTCGAATGACCTGGAATTCAAGGCCAGGCAAAAAATCGGCACCGTCAATTCGATCAACTGGGCGCGCGTGGTGGCCCAGGTGGTGTACTACTTCCGCGGCTATCTGGCGGCTACCACCAGCAATGAGCAAAAGGTGTCCTTCACCGTCCCGTCGGGGAACTTCGGCAATATCTGCGCCGGCCATATCGCGCGCATGATGGGCCTTCCCATCGACAAGCTGGTGGCGGCAACCAATGAAAACGATGTGCTCGACGAATTCTTCCGCACCGGTGTGTATCGCGTGCGCAAATCGTCGGAAACTTACCACACCAGCAGCCCGTCGATGGATATCTCGAAGGCGTCGAATTTCGAGCGCTTCGTCTACGATCTGGTGGGCCGCGACGCGGCGCGCACCCGCGCCCTGTTCCAGAAGGTGGAAACCCATGGCGGCTTCGACCTGTCGGGCAAGCCGGGCAGCGATGGCGACGAATTCAAACTGGTGGCAAACTACGGCTTCAAGTCCGGCAAATCCACCCACGAGGACCGTCTGGCGACCATCCGCGACGTGGCCGACGATTACGGCATCGTGATCGATACCCACACCGCCGACGGCATCAAGGTCGCCCGCGAGCAGGTGGAAGAGGGCGTGCCGATGATCGTTCTGGAGACGGCGTTGGCGGCCAAGTTCAATGAAACCATTCTGGACGCGCTGGGCGAGGATGCCGAGCGCCCCGCCGGCTTCGAGAATATCGAAGCGCTGCCGCAGCGCTTCGTGGTGATGCCGGCCGATGTGGAGAAGATGAAGGCGTATATCGCCGCCAACACGGGACTGTAAACCATGAATGCTTTCCAGCCGCAGCCGATGCTGTCTGCCCGCGAGGCGCTGGACTTCCTGCTGGGTGCGGCGCGCCCGGTGGAAGAGGTGGAAACCCTGCCCACGCTGGCCGCCAATGGCCGCGTGCTGGCCAAGTCCCAGGTCTCGGGCATGAATGTGCCGGGCCAGGACAATACCCAGATGGATGGCTATGCGGTGCGTTCGGCCGACTGCGCCAGCGGCGCGGCCACGCTGACCGTGTCGCAGCGCATCCCGGCCGGCCATGTGGGCCAGCCCCTGCTGCCCGGCACGGCGGCGCGCATCTTCACCGGCGCCCTGATCCCGGAAGGGGCGGACGCCGTGGTGATGCAGGAGCAGTGCGAGCTGCATGAAAAAATCGTCACCATCCGCCATGCGCCGCGTCCCGGCGAGTGGATACGCCGCGCCGGCGAGGACATCACCCATGGCAGCGTGATCCTGCCGGCGGGCACCCGCTTGCGCAGCCAGGAGCTGGGCCTGGCCGCTTCGGTTGGCCTGGCCGAGCTGCCGGTGCGCCGCAGGCTGCGCGTGGCCGTCTTCTTTACCGGCGACGAACTGGCCATGCCGGGCGAGCCGCTGGCCCCGGGCGCCATTTACAATTCCAACCGCTTCACCCTGCGCGCCTTGCTGGAAAACCTGGGTTGCGAAATCGTCGACCTGGGCATCGTGCCGGACACCCTGGCCGCCACGCGCAACGTGCTGCGCCAGGCCGCGCAAGGCAATGACCTGATCATCACCTCGGGCGGCGTGTCGGTGGGCGAGGAAGACCATATCCGTCCGGCCGTGGAGGCGGAAGGGCGCTTGAACCTGTGGCAAATCGCCATCAAGCCGGGCAAGCCGCTGGCTTTCGGCGAGGTGGGACGCAGCTTCTTTATCGGCCTGCCGGGCAATCCGGTTTCCAGCCTGATCACCTTCATGCTGTTCGTGCGGCCCTTCGTGCTGCGCCTGCAGGGCGTCGGCGATCCGGCCGCGCTGGCGCCGCGCGTCTACAGCCTGCGCGCCGATTTCGACTTGCCCAAGGCCGACCGCCGCAACGAATTCCTGCGCGCGCGTCTGAACCGCGAGGGCGGGCTCGATCTGTTCCCGAACCAGGGTTCGGGCGTGCTGACCTCCACCGTCTGGGCCGATGGCGTGATCGATAATCCGCCCGGCAATCTGATACGCGCCGGCGACCAGGTGCGTTTCATTCCATTTAATGAACTGCTGTATTAATAGGATGTTGAAATAATGATTACGCTGCGTTTCTTTGCCAGCGTGCGCGAAAGCCTTGGCACCTCTTCCGAAACCATCGTTCTGCCGGCCGGCGTGGACACGGTGGGCGCGCTGCGCGCCCATCTGGTGCGGCGCGGCGGCGCCTGGGAACAGGCCCTGGCCGAAGGGCGCGCCCTGCGCATGGCCTGCAACCAGGTGATGGCCCAGCCATCGACCGCGATTGCCGATGGCTGCGAAGTGGCTTTCTTCCCGCCCGTGACCGGCGGTTGAGCGCCTGCCTGGGTTCGTATTGCGCGATCGCAACATTCGCCTTGATTTTGGGCAAATAAATGCAAGACGGCGGGGCACGCGGGCTATACTGAGTTGGTGATGCCTTTGGTGGTCTTCCCGGCCGCCAGCTTCCATGGCCTAATCCGTGCCGGAAGACCACGCATCCCCTTTCTCCCGTCGCCCATTCCTCGCGGCTCCCTTGTTTGATGCATATGGCTGGAAGCGCTTTTGCCGCTTTCCCGCGAGGAGTGAGCATGTTTGCCTTTATCGACAGGCTGGGATTGCGCCTCAAGCTGGCACTGGGTTTCGGCACGGTCATCGTCCTGATGTGCCTGGGCGATATGACGCTGATGTTCGGCCACGAGCGCGCGCTGGCGGCGGTGGACCATTACTTCGACAGCGAAGACCGCATGGCCGACCTTAGTTCGAACAGCCTGATGGCGCTGGAGCGGGCGCGCCGCTTCAAGAAGGATTTTCTGCTGGAGGCGCGCGTGCTGCCCGTCGGCGAAGCCAAGACGCGCTACAGCGCCCTGGTCGGCAAGGAGCTGAAGGTGGTGCGCTCCAGCATGGCCGAGATTCGCCGCCTGAAACAGGGCGGGGCGGTGGAGCGCGAAGTGCGCGCGGTGGAAGCGGCACTGGGCTTGTATGAGGACAGTTTCCAGCGCCTGGCCGCGCAGTATGAGCTGCTCGGCAACCGCGAGCAGGGACAGGAGGCGGCCTTCCGCGGCAGCGGCCAGGAGCTGGAGCGCATGCTGATGCTGCTGCAGGCCGAAGCGCCGCGCAAGGCATTTTTGTCCATGCAAAGCCAGGAAGTGGCTTTTGCCGTGCATGGCGAGCAGGCCAGCGCGAGCACCTTGCTGCAAAGAGGCGAGGCCTTGCAGGCCGTGCTTGCGCAAACGGCGCTGGCGCCGGCGCAGAAGCTGGCCGCGCAGCAGCTGCTGGAACGCCATCTGGCCGCATTCCGCGGCTATCAGAATACGCTGGCTGAAATCGGCCAGGCATCGACCGCCTACAACGAAGCCGTGCGGCGCATCGAACCGGCCTTGCTGGCGCTGCGGGCGCAGGCCGACCAGGCCTTGCAGGAGACGCGCAGCTCGGTGCGCAAGGCGAATAGCAGCGTAAGCGCCATCATCCTGGTTGGCGGCGCCGCTTCCATGCTGATTGGCCTGTACATTGCCCGCCTGTTGATGCGCAATATCGAAAGATCAGCCGCCGCCGGCGTGCGCTTTGCGCGCCAGCTGGCCGCCGGTGATTGGAGCGTGCGCCTGCCGCAAGGCGGCACGCGCGAATTTGCCGAGCTGTCGGTTTCGCTCAACGCCATGGCCGACAATCTGCAGCAGGCCTACCTGCGCGAGCAAGGCCGGACGGCGGAGCTGATTGGCCTGAACCGCACCCTGCGCCTGCGCTCGCGCTGCAACGAGGCGATGGTGAGGGTGAACGATGAAGCGCAATTGCTGGACCTGATCTGCGCCCATATGGTCGGCGAGGGCGGCTATCCCTTGGTGTGGGTGGGCATGCAAAACAGCGCCGGCGCGGTGGCCGTGGCGGCCCAGGCGGGCGCTGCGCCGGGGACCGAACTGCCGGGCCGACGGCAGGTGGCGCTGGCGCTGGCGGGACTCCGCCCGGCGGGCGACGGCGCGGCGGAATCCGCCAACTGCCTGGTGCTGCCGCTGAAGTGCCGCGGCGAGCTGCTGGGCGCCATCTGCATCGTGGCGCCGCAGGCCGGGGCCTTCGACGATGCCGAAATCGGCCTGCTGCGCGAACTGGTGGACGATGTGGCTTTCGGCATGTACAGCCTGCGCGAAGAGCAGCGCCGCCAGCGCGCCGAGCAGGAATTGGCCTACCAGGCCAATCATGACGCCCTGACCGGGCTGGCTAACCGCAATCTGTTCAACGACCGTCTGCGCCAGGGCGCCGCCCTGGCCGAGCGCATGGGCCGCCAACTGGCGGTGCTGGCGATCGGCCTGGAACGCTACCGCCAGGTCAAGGACAGCCTGGGCCACGATGCCGGCAACGCCTTGCTGCAGCATGCGGCCCAGCAGTTGTCGGCCGAGTTGCGCGATGGCGACACGCTGGCGCGGCTGGCGGGCGACGAGTTCGTGGTGGTGCTGGGCGACCTGGAAACGGGAGAGCAGGCGCGCGCCGCGGCGGCCCGCCTGCTGCGCGCGGTGCAGGCGCCCTTTGTCTGGGCCGGCGCGGCGGTGGCGAGCAGTGCCAGCGTTGGCATCAGCCTGTATCCGCAGGATGGCATGGACGCCGCCAGCCTGCTGTGCAGCGCCAACGCGGCCATGGCCAGCGCCCAGGCCATGGGCGGCAACCGCTTCCGCTTCTATGCGCCGGAAATGAACGAGCGCGCCATGCAGCTGTTCACCCTGGAATCCGACCTGGCGCGCGCCATCGAACAGGGTGAGTTATGCTTGCACTACCAGCCGCGCGTGAACCTGGAAAGCGGCGCGGTGCGCAGCGCCGAAGCGCTGGTGCGCTGGCGCCATCCGCAGCGCGGCATGGTGCCGCCGGGCGACTTCATTGCGCTGGCGGAGAATTCGGGTCTGATCGTGCCGCTCGGCGCCTGGGTGATCCGCGAGGTGTGCCGCCAGCAGCGCGCCTGGATCGACGCCGGCCTGCAAACGGCCGTGGTGGCGGTGAATCTGTCGCCGCGCCAGTTCCAGGACGAGCATCTGGTGGACGAGATCCGGCGCGCGCTGTCCGATCACGGGCTCGATGCCGCCTGCATTGAAATGGAAATCACCGAATCGACCGTGATGGACAATGCGGCCGAAGCGGGCTGCAAACTCAACGCGCTCAAGTCGCTCGGCATCAGTCTGTCGCTGGATGATTTCGGCACCGGCCATTCCTCGCTGAGCCGCCTGCGCCATCTGCCCATCGACCACCTGAAGATCGACCAGGCTTTCGTGCGCCATCTGTGCAGCAACGCGGCCGATGCGGCGATCTGCAAGGCCATTGTCGACCTGGCGCATAATCTGCAACTGAGCGTGATCGCCGAAGGCGTGGAAGACGCGGCGCAGGCTGCCGCCTTGCGTTCGTGGGGCTGCGACGATGTGCAGGGCTTCCACTTCGCGCGCCCCATGCCGCCCGAGGAATTTGCGCGTATGCTGGCGCCGGAGGGGCAGCTTGCAGGGCTGCTGCCGCTGGCCGCCTGAACCTGGGCTTGGCCGGCGCGGGGCCGGCTGGGCGCTGTTTTCGACTACAATGCTGCACCTTATGAATAGTCCCGCACTTCACCGCAAACGCGTGGCCGTCATCGGCGGCGGCCCGGCCGGCCTGATGGCTGCCCAGACCCTGTCCGCCGCCGGCCACGCCGTCGATGTCTACGACGCCATGCCCTCGGTCGGCCGCAAATTCCTGCTGGCCGGGAAGGGCGGCATGAATATCACCCACGCCGAACCCTACGCGCAGTTCATCACGCGCTACGGCCGTCGCGCCACCGAGCTGCGTCCGATGCTGGACGCCTTCGGGCCGGAGCAGGTGCGCGCGCTGGTCCATGGCCTGGGCATCGAGACTTTCGTCGGTTCCTCCGGCCGCGTGTTTCCGACCGAGATGAAAGCCGCTCCGCTGCTGCGCGCCTGGCTGCATCGCCTGCGCGAAAGCGGCGTGCATTTCCACCAGCGCTACCGCTGGCTGGGCTGGGCCGACGGGCGCGCCGTGCTGCGCTTTGCCACGCCGCAGGGCGAGCAGGCGATCCAGGCCGACGCCGTGGTGCTGGCCCTGGGCGGTGCGAGCTGGGCGCGGCTGGGATCGGATGGCGCCTGGCTGCCGCTGCTGGCCGAACAGGGCGTGCCGGTGGCGCCGCTGCGGCCCGCCAACTGCGGTTTCGATGTCCGCTGGACCGAGTTTTTCAGCGCCAAATATGCGGGCGAACCGCTGACCACGGTGGCGGTCCTGTACCGTGACATCGAAGGCCGGCCGCAGCGCAAGCAGGGCCAGTTCGTGGTCACCGCCGGCGGCGTCGAAGGCAGCCTGATTTACGCCGTGTCGGCCGCCCTGCGCGAGCAGATCGAGCGCGATGGCAGCGCCTTGCTGGAACTTGACCTGCTGCCCGACCTGTCGCCCGAGCGCGTGCTGGCCGAAGTGCTGCACCCGCGCGGTTCGCGCTCCATGGCCAGCCATCTGCATGGGCGCTTAGGCGTCAAGGGCGTGAAAGCGGGTCTGCTGCACGAATGCCTGAGCAAGGAAGAATATGGCGATCCGCAGCGTCTGGCGCAGGCGCTGAAGGCTTTGCCGCTGCGTTTGAACGCGCCGCGCCCTATCGACGAGGCGATCAGCAGCGCGGGCGGGGTGCGTTTCGAGGCGCTGCACGGCACCATGCTGCAGGCGCTGCCCGGCGTCTTTGTCGCCGGCGAGATGCTGGATTGGGAAGCGCCGACCGGCGGCTATCTGCTGACTGCCTGCTTCGCCAGCGGCCGGCAGGCGGGCCAGGATGCGCTGGACTGGCTGGCGTCAAACCAGGCTTAGTGCTCCCAGTTGACCTCGCCGGAGCCGGTGCGGTTCACATTGCGCATGTCCGGGTTGCCGAACACGCTGATGTCGCCGCTGCCGCGCAGCACCAGCTCGGCCGAGTGGCGCGCAAACACTTGCGTGGTGCCCGAACCCTTGAGGTGGACGCTGACCTTGTCCGAGGCCAGGTGGCGCGCATCGAGGTCGCCTGAGCCGGTCAGTTCGGCGCTCAGTTCGCGGCAGCTGCCGCTGGACTTGATCTGGCCCGAGCCGACCATCTGCAATTCCACCTTCTCGCTGCTGCCGGTGTTCAAATTCAGGTCGCCGCTGCCATGCACGCCCGCCTCGACTTCGCGGTAGCGGCCATTGAAACTCACATTGCCCGAACCGTGCAGCTGCAGCGACAGCGTATCGCCGCTAAAGCCCGTCACGCTGCTGTCGCCGCTGCCATGCACTTCCAGCTCTTTCAGCGAAGGCAGCACCAGTTCCACCTGCAAGGGCCGGCGGTGGTGCAGCAGCATGCCCTTGATGCCGATGTGCAGGGTGGCGCCCTCCTGCTCGGTGTCCACATTACCCAGCATGCGCTGTTCGCCGCGCACGATCAGCATCGGCTTGCTGCCCTGGCGCAGCGTGAGGTCGATCGGCCCGCTCAATTCCACCATGGTGGTGGTGGCGCTGACCTTGCGCTCTTCGCTGGCGGCCGAGCGGCCGGCGGCGCTGGACGGGTTGGCGATGCCCTGCGCCCGCAGCACGCTGTAGGAAACGCCGGTCAACAAGATCGCCAGCAGCAGAAGGCCGAGGCCTACTTTAAACAGTCCACGCATCATTGGCTCCGCCTCAACGGCCCCGCAACAGGGAGAAATTCATTTCGATGTACCGGCGGATGCCGATCACGGTGTAGCGCGTCACCACGATGCTGAGCAGGCAAAGCAGGATGCCGCCCAGGATCAGGCTGACGCCGATGGCCGTTTGCGCCGTGCGCGATTCGGCATCCAGGTCGGTCGAGATGCGCACCCCGCTTTCGGCCACGGCTTCGGCTTTTTCCATCAGCCGGCCGGAGCGGCTGGTTTCGCCGTCCAGCGCCGCCTGCAGGGCGGGCGAGGGTTCCTGCTGCACTTGCAAGCCGTCGGCGCCGATGGAGACGCGGGTCTGCATGCTGCGGTCCTCGTCGTCGTCGAAAATCACCAGATGGCGCAGCGGACCATTCAATACCAGCTCATTGGCGCCGGCCAGGCCGCTGGCCGTGATGGCGATGCCGCTGAGGTAAAAGGCAAAGGCGGTGGCGTACAGTGCCATCAGCATGGAGCTGTAGACCACGGCCGGCACCACCATGAACAGATTGAACACGGCCAGGCCGAGGAAGGACATGGCCATGCGCGCCAGATTGGCCGGACTGCGTCTCTCTTCGAAAGCGTGGAGGTGGGCGTTGGCGCGCAAGGTCATGGCGATCTTGCGCGGTTCGTCGAGTTCCTGAGCGATTTCGGCTTCGCTGCGGCCCACTGCCAGGCCGTCGATGAAACGCTGCTCGTAGTAGGCCAGGGTCTTGGCGACCGTGTCCGGCGGCAGTCCCGCCAGGGCCTTGCTGAGCGCGCTCAGGTAGTCCGACTTGCTCATGCTCGCTCCCGCTTAATTGATCAGCGCCGCGGTCTGGACCAGGGTCACGCCCGGCGCACTGGTTAATTCGTCGAATTCCACGATCGCCACCGTGCTGGCGACGACCAGCAGTAGGACTACGAGCGTGCTAATACCTGTTTTCATTTTCATTCCCCAAAGCGTTTTATCTATGATGAAACTGTACGCAATGGGGCGCTGCCGGGCCATCGGTGTGCGACAGGCTGCAAAATTGGCGGGGCAGGCGACATATGCGGGGGATAGCCGGAACAGGCCGGCGCACCCTTCAGCCGCCCTTGACCAGCAATCTGGCGGCCGCCACGCCGCTGCGCACCGCCATTTCCAGGGTGGCGGGATAGTCGCCGGCCGTGTAGTCGCCAGCCAGCACCAGTCCCGGCAGCGCGGTGGCGTTGGCCGGGCGCTGCAGGCCGGGCGTGCAGGCATAGGTGGCGCGCTTCTCGGTGATCAGCTTGAACCACTCGGGCCGGCCCAGTTCCGGGCGCTGGAACGCCACCGCCAGCTGGACGGCGACCGCCTCGGCCAGCAAATCCTGGCCCTGGGCCGCCACCTCGGCCGAGGCGCTGATGACGACGGCCAGCAAGCCGGCCTGGCTGGCGTCGAGCTGGCCGCGGTCGAAGACGAATTGGCCCCAGGCGTGGTTATGCACGTCCTCGGCCAGGGCATAAAAGGGCAGGGCCAGGCGGGTATCCGGGCTGTATTGCAGATAGCAGGTGGTGATGGCTTCCGCTTCGAAAGCGGTGAGCTGGGCGGTCAGCCCGGCGGCGGCGGGCAGCTGGTTGAGCAGGACGGCCGAGGCGCCCGGCGCGCAGGCCAGCACCACGCCGTCGAACCAGGCGGTCCAGTTGCCGCCCACGGCTGAACCATTTGCTTCCAGCGCCCATTGCTGGCCTTGGGCCGTTTCGCCGGGCCGGATGGCGGCCACCTTGGCGCCACTGCGCACGCTGCCGCCATGCGCTTCGATATAGCGCGCGGCCGCTTGCGGGAACAGCGCGGACAGGTCGGCGCGCGGCAGCAGCATGTCGGAGGCGGCGCGGCGCGCGCCCAGGCTGTCGCGCAGCACATTCAGGAAGATGCGCGCCGAAGCGCGCTCCGGTGGCGTGTTCAGGGCCGCCAGGCACAGGGGGCGCCACATCAGGCGGATCAGGCGCGGGGTCTGGTCGAAGCGCTCCAGCAGTTCGCTGACGCTGCAATCGACGTCCAGCCGCCAGCCCATCCAGCGCGCCGTGGTGGAGAAGCGCGCCAAGGCCAGCTTGTCCTCGCGCTGCAAGCCCTTGGCGCACAGCAGGGCGGTCAGCAGGTGCAGCGGGGCGGGCAGGGGCAGGTTGGGCGCGACGAAGTCCATGCCGTCCGAATCGGCCGGGTAGCGCATCTGCAGCGGCGCCCTGAGCAAGGCTTGGCCGGTATCGACGCCGGCCAGTTTCATCAGGCGCAGCGATTCGCTGTAGGCGCCCAGCAGGATGTGCTGGCCGTTATCGAGTTCGCGGCGGTCGGTGGCGACACGGCGCGCGCGCCCGCCCAGGATGCGGCCCGCTTCGAACAGCGTGACTTGCACGCCGGCGCGCGCCAGCTCCATGGCCGCCGCGCAGCCGGCCCAGCCGCCGCCGATGACGGCGACGGTTTTGCGCTGCGGCTTAGCCACGGACCCAGGTCTTCCAGGCCAGCCACAGCTTGCGGATCGGCGTCAGCGAGATGCGCTGGCTCAGCACATGGTAGCCGTCGTCCTGGATTTCCTTGAGCAGGGTGCGGTAGATGGCCGCCATGATCAGGCCGGGACGCTGGGCGCGCCGGTCTTCTTTCGGCAGCAGGGCGAAGGCTTCGTCATAGGCTTGCTGGGCGCGCGCCGTCTGGAATTCCATCAGCTTGACGAAGTTCTCGGTGTGGCGCGCATTGAGCAGGTCGGCCGCCGTCACATTGAACTGCTGCAGCTCGTTGACGGGCAGGTAGATGCGGCCCTTGCGCGCATCTTCGCCGACGTCGCGGATGATATTCGTGAGCTGGAAGGCATGGCCCAGCTTTTCCGCGTACTGCAGGGTTTCCGGCCGCGTGGCGCCGAAAATGCTGGCCGACAGGATGCCCACCACGCTCGCCACATGCCAGCAGTATTTGCTCATGCCGGCATAGTCCAGGTAGCGGGTCTGGTTCAAGTCCATCTCCATGCCGTCGATGATGGCTTGCAGATGCTCCTGTTTCAGGTCGTAGGTGCGCAGATGCGGCTGCAGCGCCTGCGTCACCGGGTGGGTGTGCTGGCCTTCGTACATGCCGGCGATTTCCTTGCGCCACCAGCCCAGCTTCACGCGCGCCAGCGATTCGTCGCTGCATTCGTCCACCGTATCGTCCACTTCGCGGCAGAAAGCGTACAGCGCGGTGATGGCACGGCGCCGCTCCGGCGGCAGGAACAGGAAGCTGTAGTAGAAACTGGAGCCGCTTTGTGCGGCCTTCTGTTGGCAATATTCGTCGGGGGACATGGCTAAAAAGACAAGGTTCTGGCTGTCGAAGCCGCCATTGTATAGCTAAGCACCCTCACATCCGAAGGGCGCGCCAGAAAACTTTGATCCAGTCGCGTTTTTCCAGCTTGGGACGGCGCCGGAAGACATCGTATTCCACCGCCTCGATCGCTTCCAGGATGCGCAGGCCGCCCTGGATCACCAGGCGCAGTTCGAAGCCGATGCGGCCCTTGAGGCGCTTGGCCAGCGGCGCGCCGGACAGCATCAGCGCGCGCGCCCGCTCCACCTCGAAAGCCATCAGCTGGCGCCACTTGGCCTGGTTGTCCTTGCGGTCCAGGTGGGCAGGTGAGACGGCGAAGCGCGTCAGGTCTTCCAGCGGCAGGTAGATGCGTTCCTTCTGCATATCGATGGCGACATCCTGCAGGAAGTTGATGATCTGTAAGGCCGAGCAGATTGCGGCGGAATCGCGTAGATTATCGTCGTCGGCCGCGTCGTACAGGTGCAGCATCAGCGTGCCGACCGGATTGGCCGAGCGCGCGCAATAGTCGAGCAGGCTGTCATAGGTGGCGTAGCGCGTCACCGTGATGTCCTGCTTGAAGGCCGACAGCAGGTCGTAAAACGGTTGCAGGGGCAGGGCGTGGGCGTGGACGGCGCCGGCCAGGCGCGCGAACAGCGGCTCCAGCCCGGCTTCGTCGCGGCCGATGCGGCCCAGCGCAGCTTCATAGGCTGCCAGCGCGGCGATGCGCTGCTCGGGCGTGGCGTCGCCTTCGTCGGCCAGATCGTCGGCGCTGCGGGCGAAGGCGTAGATGGCTTCCACCGCGGGCCGCAGCCGCGACGGCATCAGGATGGAAGCGACAGGAAAGTTCTCGTAGTGGTCAACAGGCATAGAGAAGTTTTTTAAGTTAATGACGCGAAAGTCATTTGCAAATGGAGTTGACCCGGCTATAATTTTTTACTAAACGGAAAGTCAGTTAGTTCCAAGACGCAATAATAGTGGCGATTTGTTATCGTTGCAATTCAAGCTGCCCGCATAGTAAAGGAAATTACCGTGTATTCCCTGAAAAAAATGCCTCACCCCCTCTCATTGACGGCGATGGCCGCAGCGGCAGTTCTGCTGGCCGCCTGCTCCAAGCCCGCTGAAAAGACGGAAGATATCCGGCCGGTGCGCGCCATCGTCCTGCAAAGCAGCGATGTCGACGTGAACGCCGAGTTCTCCGGCGAGGTGCGCCCGCGCGTCGAATCGCGCCTGGGCTTCCGCGTCGGCGGCAAGATCATTTCGCGCAAGGTCGATGTCGGCACCCCGGTCAAACGCGGCCAGGTGCTGATGCAGCTCGACCCGCAGGATTTGCGGCTGGCCCAGACCCAGGCCATGGCCAGCCTGCGCGCGGCCGAAACCAACCGCGATTTCGCGCTGGCCGAATTGAAGCGCTATCAGGAATTGCGCGAAAAGAATTTCGTCAGCCAGGCCATCCTCGACTCCAAGAGCTCGGCCTACAAGGCGGCCGAAGCCACGGTCGATTCATCCAAGGCGGTGCTGGCCGGCCAGGCCAACCAGACCGGCTACTCGACGCTGGAAGCCGATATCGACGGCGTGGTGACGGCGGTCGATGCCGAAGTGGGGCAGGTGGTCGCCCCCGGCACGCCGGTGGTGCGCGTGGCCAAGTCGGGCGAGAAGGAAATCGTGATCGGCGTGCCGGAAGACAAGGTCGACGTGCTGCGCAAGATCGAGGACGTGCAGGTGCGCCTGTGGGCCAATCCGAACGAAGCGGCGCCGGGCAAGATCCGCGAAGTGTCGCCGGTGGCCGATCCCGCCACCCGCACCTATACCTTCAAGGTCACGATCCCGCCGAGCATGGCCGACGCCAAGCTGGGCATGACGGCCTCGGTGCAGTTCGCGTCGAAGACGCCGGCGCCGCAGATCAAGGTGCCGCTGACGGCCCTGTTCCATGAAAAATCCGCCACCTCGGTGTGGGTGGTGGAAAACGGCGCGGTCAAGCTGGTGCCGGTGACGGTGGGCGGCGCGGCCGGCAATGAGCTGGTGCTGAACAGCGGCGTCAAGGCCGGCCAGCAAGTGGTGACGGCGGGCGTGCACCTGCTGAAACCGGGCCAGAAAGTCAAAGTGCTGGACGCCGAGCCGGCGCAGCAGAAGGCGCAGCCGCAGCCGCAGCCGAATACTAAGGCCGTGGCGGGAGCGTCGAAATGAAGGACGGATTCAATCTCTCGCGCTGGGCGCTGGAGCATATCCCGCTGACGCGCTACCTGATCGCCGTGCTGCTGATCGGCGGCATGCTGAGCTACGCCAATCTGGGCCAGGATGAAGACCCGCCGTTCACCTTCCGTGTGATGGTGGTGAGCGCCAAGTGGCCGGGCGCCACGGCCTTGCAGGTGGCCGAGCAGGTGACGGACAAGCTGGAGAAAAAACTCCAGGAAACCCCGTACATCGACGAGATCAAGAGCTATTCCAAGCCGGGCGAAGCGCTGATCATGCTGGAGCTGCGCGAATCGGCGCCGCCCAAGGAAACGGCGGCGGCCTGGTACCAGGTGCGAAAAAAGATCGGCGATATCCGCGGCACCCTGCCGCAAGGCGTGGTCGGCCCCTTCTTCAACGATGAATTCGGCGACACCTACGGTTCCATCATCGCGCTCTCGGGCGACGGCTTCACCTATGCCGAGATGAAGGACTACGCCGACTTCGTGCGCCAGCAGCTGCTGGGCGTGGCGCGCGTGTCCAAGGTCGAGCTGTTCGGCGTGCAGGACGAGAAGGTCAATATCGAGTTCTCGCACAAGAAGTTCGCCCAGTTGGGCATTCCTTTCGAGCAGATCGTGAACCAGATCGCCACGCAGAACGCGGTCGAATCCAGCGGCCTGCTGGTGACGCCGACCGACAATCTGCAAGTGCGCGTGACCGGCGCCCTGAAGTCCATCAAGGACCTGGAAGACCTGGAACTGCGCGCTAATAACACCACTTTCCGCCTGGGCGACTTCGCCACCGTCAAGCGCGAATACCAGGACCCGCCGCATGAAAAGATGCGCTTCAACGGCAAGGAAGTAATCGGCCTGGGCATCTCGATGGAGAAGGGCGGCAATATCATCGAGATGGGCAAGGATCTCGAAAAAACCGTGGCTGAACTGAAGGGCAAGCTGCCGGTCGGCATCGAGCTCGATCGCGTGTCGAACCAGCCGGCGGCCGTCAAGGGGTCGGTGGGCGAGTTCGTGCACACCCTGATCGAGGCCGTGCTGATCGTGCTGGCGGTGAGTTTCGTCGCGCTCGGCCTGCATACCAAACCCAAGCTGCGCCTGGACGTGCGTCCCGGCCTGGTGGTGGCGCTGACCATCCCGCTGGTGCTGGCCGTGACCTTCCTCTTCATGCGCATGCTCGACATCGACCTGCACAAGATTTCGCTGGGCGCCCTGATCATCGCGCTGGGCCTGCTGGTGGATGACGCCATCATCGCCGTCGAAATGATGGTGCGCAAAATGGAAGAGGGCTTCTCGCGCTTCGATGCCGCGACCTTCGCCTATACCTCGACCGCGATGCCGATGCTGACCGGCACCCTGATCACCGTGGCGGGCTTCCTGCCCATCGGCCTGGCCAAGTCGGCCGCCGGCGAATACACCTTCTCGCTGTTCTCGGTGAACGCGATTGCGCTGATCATGTCCTGGGTGGTGGCCGTGGTGTTCACGCCGTATATCGGTTATGTGCTGCTGAAAGTGAAGCCGCATGCCGAAGGCGAACATGGCCACGATGTGTTCGACGGCCCCGGCTACCAGCGCTTCCGCAGGCTGGTGAACTGGTGCGTCACCTGGCGCAAGACCACCATCGCCGCTACCATCGCGATCTTCGCGCTTGGGGTCTACGGTTTCAATTTCATCGAGAAGCAGTTCTTCCCCGATTCCAGCCGCCCCGAACTGATGGTGGAGATGTGGTCGCCCGAAGGCACGGCTTTCGCCGCCAATGAAATCCAGGTGAAGAAGTTCGAAGCCTTCATCAGCAAGCAGGCCGGCGTGGAAAGCGTGACCAGTTATGTGGGCACGGGCAGCCCGCGCTTCTATCTGCCGCTGGACCAGATATTCCCGCAATCGAACGTGTCGCAGATGGTGGTGCTGGCCAAGGACCTGAAGTCGCGCGAAGAGCTGCGCAAGAAGATCGAGGAAGTATTCAAGAACGACTTCGCCGAAGTGCGCGGCCGCGTCAAGCTGCTGCCGAACGGCCCGCCGGTGCCGTATCCAGTGCAGTTCCGCGTCACCGGCACCGAGGTGGAGAAGGTGCGCGCCATCGCCGACCAGGTGAAGGACGTCATGCGCGCCAACCCGAATACCATCGGCGTGAACGACAACTGGAACGAGTCGGTCAAGGTGCTGCGCCTGGACCTGGACCAGGACAAGATGCGCGCCCTGGGCGTGACTTCGCAGACTGTGATGCGGGTGGCGAACACCATCCTGTCCGGCACCCAGGTCGGCCAGTACCGAGAAGGCAATAAGCTGATCGACATCCAGGTGCGCCAGCCGCTGGAAGAACGCAAGACGATTTCGGTGCTGAACGATACCAGCGTGCCGACGGCCAGCGGCAAGGCCATCACGATCTCGCAGATCGCGCGCGCGCACTTCGTGTGGGAGCCGGGCGTGGTCTGGCGCCAGGGCCGCGAATGGGCCATCACCGTGCAGTCGGACGTGAAGGAGGGCATCCAGGGGCCGACCGTGTCGGACCAGATCGATCCGAAGCTCGACGAGCTGCGCGCCAAGCTGCCGGCCGGCTACCGCATCACCGTGAAAGGCGCGGCGTCGGACAGCGGCGAGGCGGAACAATCGATCTCGGCCAATCTGCCGCTGGCGATCTTCATCATCTTCACCTTGCTGATGCTGCAGCTGCACAGCTTCTCGCGCTCGATGCTGGTCTTCCTCACCGGCCCGCTGGGCGTGGCCGGCGCGGCCTTCGCCTTGCTGCTGCTGCATCGTCCGCTGGGCTTCGTGGCCAACCTCGGCATCATCGCGCTGTTCGGCATGATCATCCGTAACTCGGTGATCCTGGTCGACCAGATCGAGCAGGACATCAAGGCCGGCACGCCGCCGTGGGATGCGGTGGTGGAGGCGGCGGTGCGCCGCTGTCGTCCGATCCTGCTGACGGCCGCCGCCGCGGCGCTGGCCATGATTCCCTTGTCGCGTTCCGTATTCTGGGGACCGATGGCGGTGGCGATCATGGGTGGCCTGGTCTTGGCGACGGCGCTGACTTTATTGTTCCTTCCAGCTTTATATGCGGCCTGGTTCCGCGTGGAAAAGACTTGAAAAAGAGTTGAAACGGACGGCGTGCGGCGGGGATGAAATAAAAGAGTTTGCACATTCGTTGTGCATAAGTTAAAAAACCCTACCGCACTCTGAAAAAAACAGTAAAATACCGCGTTGAAGTTGAAAGCTCCTGCGATTGCAGGATAGGGCGACCCGTTTTCACTTAATGGTCGCCCTTTGCTTTTGTGCAAAAACGCGCGAGGATGGCGAAATTGGTAGACGCACCAGGTTTAGGTCCTGACGCCAGCAATGGTGTGGGGGTTCGAGTCCCCCTCCTCGCACCAACAGTATTCTAATTTTTTGGACGATTTTTACATGGCAACTGCTGTCGAAACCTTGGGCAAACTCGAACGCCGTCTCACGATTTCCTTCCCACTGTCGGACGTTCGCGCCGAAGTGGAGAAGCGCCTGAAAGTGCAAGCCCGCAGCGCACGCGCTCCCGGCTTCCGTCCAGGCAAAGTGCCGCTGAAAATGGTTGCTGCACAATACGGCTATCAAATCGAGACTGAAGTCCTGAATGACAAAGTGGGCCGCGCTTTCAACGACGCCGCCAACGAGAACAATCTGCGCGTGGCTGGTTTCCCGCGCATCGAGCCGAAAGAAGGCGCGCCAGAAGGCCAGCTGACCTTCGACGCTACTTTCGAAATCTATCCGGAAGTGGAAATCGGCGACCTGTCGAAAGTGGAAGTCGAAACCGTGAAATCGGCCGTGACCGACAGCGAAATCGACAAGACCATCGAAATCCTGCGCAAACAGCGCGTGCACTTCCACACCAAGGGTGAAAAAGGCGAACACGGCGACGGTGGCGAGGCGATTGCCGCCAACGGCGACCGCGTGACCGTGGACTTCGTCGGCTCCATCGACGGCGTGGAATTCCCAGGCGGTAAAGCTGACGACTACGCTTTCGTGCTGGGCGAAGGCCGCATGCTGCCGGAATTCGAAGCCGCCACCATCGGCCTGAAAGTGGGCGAGTCCAAGACCTTCCCGCTGGCTTTCCCTGAGGACTACCATGGCAAGGATGTGGCCGGCAAAACCGCCTCGTTCACCATCACCCTGAAACAGCTGGAATGGGCGCACCTGCCGGAAGTGGACGCCGAGTTCGCCAAGTCCCTGGGCGTGGCCGATGGCGACCTGGCTAAAATGCGCGACGACATCAAAGTCAATCTGGAACGCGAAGTCAGCGGCCGCATCAAGGCACGCAACAAGGAAGCCGTGATGGAAGCGCTGGTGAAAACCGCGACCCTGGACGTGCCGCAAGCCCTGATCGCCCAGGACACCGAGCGCCTGGCCGAAATGACCCGCCAGGACATGGCTGCGCGCGGCATGAACGTGAAAGACGTGCCGTTCCCACCAGAACTGTTCCAGGACAAAGCTGAGCGCCGCGTGCGCCTGGGCCTGATCCTGTCGAAACTGGTCGGCGACAACGAACTGCAAGCCACGCCTGAACAGGTGAAAGCGCAGATCGAAGACTTCGCGCAAAGCTACGAAGACCCGCGCGAAGTGCTGAAGTACTACTACAGCGACCGCCGCCGTCTGGCTGAAGTGGAAGCCCTTGTATTGGAAGAAAACGTCGTTACTTACGTGCTGGGCCTGTCGAAATCTTCGTCGAAAGACATCGCCTTCGACGAACTGATGGGAAGCGCCGCGCAGGCTTGAGTTCAAGCTTAGGTCTTGCGTTTAACCAGCGCCGGGCAACCGGCGCTGCTTCACTCAAGTAAAAGGAAGGACTGGAATGAACCGTAATCCAGCACTCGATACTGAAATGCTCGGCCTGGTGCCGATGGTGATCGAACAGAGCGGCCGCGGCGAGCGCTCCTACGACATCTACTCGCGTTTGCTGAAAGAGCGCGTGATCTTCATGGTGGGCCCGGTCAACGACCAGATGGCCAATCTGATCGTGGCGCAGCTGCTCTTCCTGGAAAGCGAAAATCCGGACAAGGATATCTCGCTCTACATTAACTCCCCAGGCGGCTCGGTATCGGCCGGTCTGGCCATCTTCGACACGATGCAGTTCATCAAGCCTGACGTGTCGACGCTGTGCACCGGCATGGCCGCCTCGATGGGCGCCTTCCTGCTGGCCGCCGGCGCCAAGGGCAAGCGCTTCTCGCTGCCGAACTCGCGCATCATGATCCACCAGCCTTCCGGTGGTTCGCAGGGCCAGGCCTCGGACATCGAGATCCAGGCCAAAGAGATCCTTTACTTGCGCCACCGCCTGAATTCGATTCTGGCGGAGCGCACCGGCCAGACGGTCGAGCAAATCGCCAAGGACACGGATCGCGACCGCTTCCTGTCCGCCGACGAGGCCGCGGAATATGGTCTGATCGACAAAGTGTTGACCAGCCGTACTTGATGCGTCCCAAGCGGAATTGCTAAAAAAACGCCCGGACGCTACAACGTTCGGGCGTTTTGCATTTATTTCGGGTAGCATGGTGGTTGTGTGCAGGACTTCTTTCCCTATACACATTGAACCTGCAGCACCCAATCTTGCAACTAAAGAAAAGTCCCATGTCAGACAAAAAATCCTCCAGCGGCGAAAAACTTCTGTACTGCTCGTTCTGCGGCAAGAGTCAGCACGAAGTGAAAAAGCTCATCGCCGGACCCTCCGTCTTCATCTGCGACGAATGCATTGACCTGTGCAATGACATCATCCGCGACGAGACGTCCAGTATCGAATCTGTCACGGGCGCCAAGTCGGACTTGCCGACGCCGCAGGAAATCAGCGAACTGCTCGACCAATATGTGATCGGCCAGCTGACGGCCAAGCGCATCCTGTCGGTGGCCGTGTACAACCACTACAAGCGCCTCAAGCACCTGGGCAAGAAGGATGACGTCGAGCTGGCCAAGAGCAATATCCTGCTGGTGGGCCCGACCGGCTCCGGCAAGACCCTGCTGGCCCAGACCCTGGCCCGCATGCTCAATGTGCCTTTCGTGATCGCCGACGCCACCACGCTGACCGAAGCCGGCTATGTGGGCGAGGACGTGGAAAACATCATTCAGAAGCTGCTGCAAAGCTGCAACTACGACGTCGAGAAAGCCCAGCGCGGCATCGTCTATATTGACGAGATCGACAAGATTTCGCGCAAGTCGGACAACCCGTCCATCACGCGCGACGTGTCGGGCGAGGGCGTGCAGCAAGCCCTGCTGAAACTGATCGAAGGCACCATGGCGTCGGTGCCGCCACAGGGCGGCCGCAAGCATCCGAACCAGGATTTCGTGCAGATCGACACCACCAACATCATGTTCATCTGCGGCGGCGCGTTCGACGGCCTGGCCAAGATCATCTCCAACCGTTCGGAGAAGAGCGGCATCGGCTTCTCGGCCACGGTGAAGAGCCAGGAGCAGCGCGCCAACAGTGAAATCCTGCTCGACGCGGAACCGGAAGACTTGATCAAGTTCGGCCTGATTCCGGAGCTGGTGGGCCGTCTGCCGGTGGTCGCCACGCTCAACGAGCTGACCGAGGAAGCGCTGATCCAGATTCTGGTGGAGCCGAAGAACGCCCTGGTCAAACAGTATTCCAAGCTGCTCGAAATGGAAGGCTCGGAACTGGAGATCCGTCCCGCCGCGCTGCACGCCATCGCCAAGAAAGCGCTGGCGCGCAAAACCGGCGCGCGCGGCCTGCGCTCGATCCTGGAACACGCGCTGCTCGACATTATGTATGAGCTGCCAAACCAGCAAAATGTCAGCAAAGTGGTGATCGATGAAAATACCATCACCTCCGGCGCGAAACCTTTGCTGATTTATCAGGAAACTCCGAAAGCTTCTGGCGAGAATTGATTAAAGCTTGAGCAGCCTTGCACACCCGGAGAAAAAGGCATTTGCATCCATAGGGCAAGGCGGTACAATCGATCTCAATAAAAGCATCGGGCTTCATTCGGAAAGCCACCAGCGGCGCCAGTCGCGCGGTGGCTTTTCTTATTGTAACCTGCATATTTTTAGAGCAGAGCGGCCTATATTCCAGGCAACGCAAGATATTCTCAGGAATTATTTTGGCCGCAGGACTTGTGATTCGGCTGCGAGTGCCTACATCATAAACATGCTTTTACATAAGGTACGCCATGACAACTTCCAAACTCACTGAGCAAACTCAGCTGCCGTTGTTGCCTTTACGGGATGTCGTAGTTTTCCCGCATATGGTGATACCGCTGTTCGTCGGGCGCCCAAAATCGATCAAGGCGCTGGAAGCGGCTATGGAACAAGGCAAGAGCATCATGCTTGCCGCGCAGAAAGCCGCCGCCAAGGACGAGCCTTCCGCCACCGATATTTATGAAATCGGTTGCGTCGCCAACATCCTGCAGATGCTGAAGCTGCCGGACGGCACCGTGAAGGTGCTGGTCGAAGGCGCCCAGCGCGCCCGCATCCGCCGCATCAGCGACACCCCATCCCATTTCGTGGCCGATCTGACGCCGCTGGAATCCGAAATCGGCGACGATTCGGAAATCGAGGCCATGCGCCGCGCCATCGTGCAGCAGTTCGACCAGTACGTAAAACTGAACAAGAAGATTCCACCGGAAATCCTGGCCTCCTTGTCCGGCATCGACGACGCCGGCCGCCTGGCCGACACCGTGGCCGCGCACCTGCCGCTCAAGCTGGAGCAGAAGCAGGTCATCCTGGAAATCTTCAACGTCGCCAAGCGCCTGGAGCATCTGCTCGGTCAGCTGGAAGGCGAGCTGGACATCCTGCAGGTCGAGAAGCGCATCCGTGGCCGCGTCAAGCGCCAGATGGAGAAATCGCAGCGCGAGTACTACCTGAACGAACAGGTGAAAGCGATCCAGAAAGAGCTGGGCGAAGGCGAAGAGGGCGCGGACCTCGACGAGCTGGAAAAGAAAGTCGCATCGGCCAAGATGCCGAAAGAGGCGCTGGACAAGGCCAACGCCGAACTCAAAAAACTCAAGCTGATGTCGCCGATGTCGGCCGAGGCGACCGTGGTGCGCAACTATATCGACACCCTGGTCAGCCTGCCGTGGAAGAAAAAATCCAAGGTCAACAACGACCTGGCGAACGCCGAGAAAGTGCTGGAAGGCGATCACTATGGCCTGGAGAAGGTCAAGGAACGCATTTTGGAATACCTCGCGGTGCAGCAGCGCGTGGACAAGCTGAAAGCGCCGATCCTGTGCTTCGTCGGTCCCCCTGGCGTGGGTAAGACCTCGCTCGGCCAGTCGATCGCCCGCGCCACCAACCGCAAGTTCGTGCGCATGGCGCTCGGCGGCGTGCGCGACGAAGCCGAGATCCGCGGCCACCGCCGCACCTATATCGGCTCCATGCCGGGCAAGGTGCTGCAGTCGCTGTCGAAAGTCGGCGTGCGCAATCCGCTCTTCCTGCTCGACGAGATCGACAAGATGGGCGCGGACTTCCGCGGCGATCCTTCCTCGGCCCTGCTGGAGGTGCTGGACCCTGAACAGAACCACACCTTCTCCGACCACTACATCGAAGTCGACTTCGATCTGTCGGACGTGATGTTCGTGGCGACCTCGAATTCCTACAACATCCCGCCGGCGCTGCTGGACCGGATGGAAGTGATCCGCCTGTCGGGCTACACGGAAGACGAGAAGACCAATATCGCCCAGCGCTACCTGCTGCCGAAACAGATCAAAAACAATGGTCTGAAGGAAGGCGAGATCAGCGTCAGCGAAGCGGCCCTGCGCGACATCATCCGCTACTACACCCGCGAGGCCGGCGTGCGTTCGCTGGAACGCGAAGTGTCGAAAATCTGCCGCAAGGTGGTCAAGCTGCTGCTGCTGAAAAAGACCGAGAAGAAGGTCGCCGTCACGCCGAAAAACCTGGATAAATTCCTGGGCGTGCGCCGCTACGACTTCGGCGTGGCCGAGAAGGAAAACCAGGTCGGCCAGGTGGTGGGTCTGGCCTGGACCGAGGTGGGCGGCGATCTGCTGACCATCGAATCGGTGGCCATTCCGGGCAAGGGCGGCGTGATCCGCACCGGCACGCTGGGCGATGTGATGAAGGAATCGATCGAAGCCGCGCGCACCGTGGTGCGCAGCCGCGCCGCGCGCCTGGGCATCAAGGCCGAGGTGTTCGAGAAGAACGACATCCACATCCACGTGCCGGAAGGCGCGACGCCGAAAGACGGTCCTTCGGCCGGCATCGCGATGACGACCGCCATGGTGTCCGTGTTCACGGGCATTCCTGTGCGCGCCGACGTGGCGATGACGGGCGAGATCACGCTGCGCGGCGAAGTGCTGCCGATCGGCGGTCTGAAAGAGAAGCTGCTGGCGGCGCATCGCGGCGGCATCAAGACCGTGATGATCCCGGAGCAGAACGTCAAGGACCTGGCCGAGATTCCGGACAATGTGAAGAACAAGCTGGAAATCGTGCCGGTGCGCTGGATCGACAAGGTACTGGAAGTGGCGCTTGAGCGTCAGCCCGAGCCGATCACCGAAGTGGCCGCCGTGGAAGCGGTGGCTGCAGCGGCCGCGAAGCCCGATGGCCAGAGCGAAGTAGTGAAACACTAATACCTCTTGGCTCGCAGTACACAAAACAGGCGCCCATGCGGCGCCTGTTTTGCGTTTTGCCCCTGTTTTTCTAGGGGAAATCCCTTGACATACTGTTAGTGTGGCTTGTTTAATACGGCCTGAGATTTTTCTCTACCCGTTGAAATGCCTTATATAGAAGCATGAAAACGGTATAAAATGATATAAACCTTTGTGACGGGGATGCTTGTGAACAAGACTGAATTGATCGACCATATCGCTACTTCCGCTGACATCTCGAAAGCGGCAGCTGCTCGCGCGCTGGACGCGGTGATCGATGGTGTTACTACTACTCTGGCCAAGAACGACAGCGTCACCCTGGTCGGCTTTGGCACCTTCTCGGTGAGCGAGCGCGCCGCCCGTACCGGCCGCAATCCGCGCACCAAAGAAGAGATCAAAATTGAAGCAGCAAAAGTTCCTAAATTTAAAGCTGGTAAAGCTTTGAAAGACGCTGTACAATAATGGCCTTCGGTGAGTTGACGACTCACCGGCCGGTTTAACCGGGCGCTTAGCTCAGTTGGTAGAGCGGATCCCTTACAAGGATTAGGTCGGGAGTTCGAGCCTCTCAGCGCCCACCAGTTAAATCAAGCAGTACCGTGTTGTGTTTGCAGGAGCGGTAGTTCAGTTGGTTAGAATACCGGCCTGTCACGCCGGGGGTCGCGGGTTCGAGCCCCGTCCGCTCCGCCAGCAAATACACACAGCAAAAACGTCTAACTGGAGCGGTAGTTCAGTTGGTTAGAATACCGGCCTGTCACGCCGGGGGTCGCGGGTTCGAGCCCCGTCCGCTCCGCCAGAACAAGATACCCCGCAGCTTGCAAGAGCTGCGGGGTTTTTCTTTTTCCGCGCCGCCTGTTTCGTGGTTGACGCAATATTGCCGATAATTCAAAAAGCTGTCTTGCTATAGAGGGGAGCGCGCTGTAAAATCGCGTGAGCAGCAGAGGGGCGAACGTGGGTTCGCCTTTTTTTTGTAGTGATCCCTCAACTGAATTGGCTGAGCAATGTTTGAATTTATTCGCACGCATCAACGCTTGATGCAGATTTTACTGGCGATCCTGATTATCCCGTCCTTCGCCCTCGTCGGCATCAGCGGTTATCAGAGTTTCGGTGACGACGCCAACACCGTGGCCAAGGTCGATGGTCAGGCTCTGACCCAACAGGAATGGGATGCTGCCCAGCGCAACCAGCTGGAGAACTTCCGCCAGCGTATGGGCCCGCAGTTCGACCAGAAGCTGTTCGACACGCCCGAGTTCAAGAACAATGTGCTCGAAAACCTGATCGCTGAACGCGCCATCTCCGCCGAGGTCAAGCGCGCCCACCTGAGCGTGTCCGACGCCACGCTGCAGAAAACCATTCTCGAAACGCCCGGCCTGACCGGCGACGACGGCAAGTTTGACTACGACCGCTATCGCAAGCTGCTGACGGCGCAAGGCCTGTCGGAGCAGGGCTATGAAGCCGACCAGCGCCGCCGTATGGCCATGGGCCAGCTGGCCGAATCGGTTGAAGCGACCGGCTTCGCGCCGCGCACCGTGTCCAAGCTGCTGTCCGACTTCAGCGCCCAGGAGCGCGAGGTGCAGGAACTGGTGCTGCCTGCCGCCCAGTATCTGTCGCAAGTCAAAGTGAGCGACGAGATGGTGAAAGCCTTCTACGACAAGAACAGCAAGTTCTTCGAAGTGCCGGAGCAGGCCAAGATCGAATACGTGGTCTTCAACGCCGCCACGGTGGCCGCCTCCGTGACCGCCACCGACGAAGAAGTCGCCAACTTCTACAAGCAGAACGAAAAGCGCTTCACCACGCCGGAAACCCGCCGCGCCAGCCATATCCTGGTAGCGCTGAAGCAGGGCGCCAGCGCGGCCGAGAAGAGCGCCGCCAAGGCCAAGGCTGAAGCCATCCTGGCCGACGTGCGCAAGAATCCGGGCGACTTCGCCAAGATCGCCAAGGCCAAATCGGAAGACCCGGTATCGGCCGAAGTGGGCGGCGACCTGAACGTGATCGAAAAAGGCTCGCTGGTGAAGCCGGTGGAAGACGCCATCTTCCAGCTCAAGCAAGGTGAGATCAGCAATGTGGTCGAATCCGAGTTCGGCTTCCACGTGCTGACCGTGACCCAGCTCAAGCCAGCCAGCGTCAAGCCGCTGGACGAAGCCAAAGCCGAAGTCGTGGCCGAAGTGAAGAAGCAGAAAGCCGCCAAGCAGTATTCCGAGATGGCTGAAACCTTCACCAACACCGTGTACGAGCAGGCGGACAGCCTGAAACCGGTGGCCGACAAGCTGGGCCTGAAGATCGAGACAGCCGAGCACCTGTCGCGCGAGCCATCGCCGATGCTGGGCACCGCGCCGTTCAACAACGCCAAATTCCTGAAAGCCCTGTTCAACGACGAAGCCCTGAAGAACAAGCGCAATACGGAGGCGGTGGAAGTGGCGCCAAGCACCCTGATCGCCGGCCGCATCGTCGAACACAAGCCTGCGAGCAAACGTCCGCTGGCCGAAGTCGACGCCCAGATCCGTCAGCGCGTGACCATCGAAGAAGCCGCCAAGCTGGCGCGCAAAGCCGGTGAAGAGAAACTGGCCGCCGTCAAGAAATCGAACGACGTCGCCGGCTTCAGCGAAGCCCGTCTGATCTCGCGCGCCAAGGCCGACAGCGTACCGCCGCAAGCCGCCGCTGCCCTGATGAAAGCCGATACCAGCAAGCTCCCAGCGTATGTCGGCGTGGAAGTGCCAGGCCAAGGCTACGGCGTCTACCGCATCAACAAAGTGCAGCAGCCGACCCAGCAAGACGACGCCCGCCGCAAGATGGAAGCCGAGCGCATCAGCCAAGCCCAATCGCAGCAAGAAATGTTCGACTTCATCGAAGCGCTGAAGCGCAAAGCCAAGACCAAAGTGCTGCACACCAGCAGCGCCGCCAAGTCCGAGACCGCCAAATAAGGGGTCTCCGCTCGACGAAAAGCCGCCCTCGGGCGGCTTTTTTATTGTTTGATTTAGCGCAAGGAATGTCCCACCCTGGTGTCAGGCACCAGAGCAGGACATTCTTTGAGAAAGATCAAGAAATGTCCGACCGTGGTGCCTGACACCAGGGTTGGACATTCTTTGATTTTGCGCAAACGGCGACGGGATCAGCTGCTGTGCAGCTGGCGGGCGGCGAGGAGAAAGTGGGCGGGGGTGATACCGTCCAGGTGCAGTACCTGGGCCTGGGCGTAGGCGCTGAAGTTGCGTTGGATGGAGCGCTGGTAGGCTGGGTCGTAGTGCTCGGCCAGCAGCTCTTCGACCAGCGGGGTGATGTCGCCGGCGCTGGCCATGTCCTGCCAGCGTGCGATCTTTTCCTTGCCGTGCAGGCCGACCAGATATTCGAGCTGCTGGTTCAGGGCCGGCGCGTTGCAGGCGAAGTGTTGGTAGTCTTCGATCAGCAGGCGTACGCGTTCAGGGCGCGGCAGCTGGATGGCGACGCAGGGCGAGGCGCGCATCTTCTCCATCAGCGGGCCGGGGACGCGCAGGTCGCCCACCTTTTTGCTTTCGGATTCGACGAAGACGGGACGCGCGGGATCAAAGCGGCGCAGGCGGTCCCAGATGCCGGTTTCAAAGGCTTTCTGCGTGGGCTGCGGCTGGCAGGGCAGCTTGCCCAGCACCGAGCCGCGGTGCGCGGCCAGCTGTTCCAGGTCGAGCACCTGGGCGCCGACCGATTCCAGGGTATCGAGCAGGCGGGTCTTGCCGCTGCCAGTGGGGCCGCAGACGACGCGGAAGTCCAGCGCCGGCGCCTGTTCCAGCGCGCTGTTGACGTGGGCACGGAAGGCTTTGTAGCCGCCATCCAGTTGCGCCACCGGCCAGCCTATCTTGGCCAGGATGTGGGCCATGGAGCCGCTGCGGTTGCCGCCGCGCCAGCAGTAAATCAGCGGCCGCCATTCGCGCGGCTTGTCCAGCCACAGCGTCTCCAGATGGTGGGCGATATTCTTGGCCACCAGCGCGGCGCCCAGCTTCTTGGCTTCGAAGGCGCCGATCTGCTTGTACATGGTGCCGATGCGGATGCGCTGGGCGTCGTCCAGCACCGGGCAATTGATGGCGTCCGGCAGATGGTCCTGCGCGTATTCGGCGGGACTGCGCGCGTCGATGATGGTGTCGAACTCGCCCAGGCGCGGCAGGATGTCTTCGAAACTCAGGAGCTCGGGATACTTCATTTGGTCCTTAAAATAGGCAGCAGGTGCGGCCAGATATTGCCGAGGATGATGGGGTGGGCGCTGGCCAGCGGATGCAGGCGGTCGGGCTGGAACAGCTCGATCTTGTCGGCCACGCCATCGAGCATGAAGGGCGCCAGACCGGACTTGGTGTCCTTGCTGATGGCGCCGAACATGGCGAAGAATTTTTCGGCGTAATCGCGGCCGTAATTGGGCGGCACGCGGTTGCCGACGATGAGCACCTTGGCGCCGGCTTGGCGCGCGTCACCCACCATGGCGCGCAGATTGGCCTCGGCCGCCGCCACCGGCAGGCCGCGCAGGCCGTCATTGGCGCCCAGTTCGATCACCACCACGTCGGGCTTGTGCTTTTTGAGCAGGGCCGGGAGGCGCGTGCGTCCGCCGCTGGTAGTCTCGCCGCTGACGCTGGCGTTGACCAGGGTCGCTTCCAGCTTCTGCGACTTGAGACGCTGTTCCAGCAGCGCCACCCAGCCCGTGCCGCGCGCCAGGCCGTATTCGGCCGAGAGACTATCACCGAGCACTAGAACCGTTTTTGGTGCAGAATAGGCGTGCGCCGCGCCGCCCAGCAGCAGGGAGGCCAGCGACAGCAGCAGACAACGACGTAACTTTTCAAACAGGATCATGCCTGAATTCCCAATAGCGTCCAGCAGTTTTATTCCAGATTCGCCGGCCATCCCGGCCGCCGAAGTGCGTGCCGCGACGGCGGCCATCGCCGTTTCCGGCCTATGCAAGCGGGTGGCCGACGCCAGCGGCGAGCTGACCATCCTGCATAGCGTGGATTTTACCGTGCAAAAGGCGGAAACGCTCGCCATCGTCGGCGCCTCGGGTTCCGGCAAATCGACCCTGCTCGGGCTTCTGGCCGGCCTGGATACGCCCAGCGAAGGCAAGGTGCTGCTGGACGGCAGCGATATCTTCGCGCTCGATGAGGATGGCCGCGCCGCGCTGCGCAAGGCAAAACTGGGTTTCGTTTTCCAATCCTTCCAGCTGCTGCCGCATCTGACGGCGGTGGAAAACGTGATGCTGCCGCTGGAGCTGTCCGGCGAGAGCAATGCCAAACGCCGCGCCGAAGAGATGTTGGGGCGGGTCGGCCTGTCCTCGCGCCTGAAGCACTATCCCAAATACCTGTCCGGCGGCGAGCAGCAACGCGTGGCGCTGGCGCGCGCCTTCGTCAGCCAGCCGCCGCTGCTGCTGGCCGACGAACCGACCGGCAGCCTCGACGCCGCCACGGGCGAAGCCGTCATCCAGCTCATGTTCGAACTCAATCGCGAGCACGGCTCGACCCTGGTGCTGGTCACGCATGATTCCTCCATCGCCGCCCGCTGCAAGCGCACCATCACCATCGCCGCCGGCCGCCTCGTTTGACCCTTGGTTTAGCGGCCGTGGTGGTGGGCCATGCGGTTGTGGGCGACGCGGATGGCGGGCAGCAGCTCGCTGGCGGTGAGGCCGATCGGGCCGCAGCCGTCGGCGACCAGGACGTCGGCGGCCATGCCGTGCAGCCAGACGGCAGCGAGGGTGGCTTCCCACGCCGGCCAGCCTTGGGCCAGCAGGCTGCCGCATAGGCCGGCCAGGACGTCGCCGGTGCCGGCGGTGGCGAGGGCGGGATTGCCTGTGGTGTTGATGACGATGCGTCCATCCGGCGCGGCGATTACGCTGCCGGAACCTTTTAATACGATATAGGCTTGCAGCTGCGCAGCCAGGGCGCGCGCGTTGCCGATGCGGTCGCGCTGGACCTCGGCGACACTGATGCCGAGCAGGCGGGCTGCTTCCAGCGGGTGCGGGGTGAGTATGATGGGCGCGGTGCGGTGCGCTAATTGTTCCTTGAGCTCGGGCGAGGCGGCCAGCAGGTTGAGGGCGTCGGCGTCAAGCAGCAGGGTTTGCGTGCTGTCGATGGCGCGCAGCAGCAGGGTGCGCGCGGCGGGCGCGGTGCCGAGACCGGGCCCGACCACCAGTACGGCATCGTCGAAGCCGATGTCGGCGGCGTTGCGGCACATGAGTTCCGGGTGGGCACTGTCATAGGCCGGGGCGTCGGCGGCGAAGCCGAGATAGACGCGCCCCGCGCCACTCATCAATGCGGCGCGGCCCGCCAGCACGGGCGCGCCGCCCATGCCGCGCGCGCCGCCGATCACGGCGACATTGCCAAAGCTGCCTTTGTGCGAGTTGTGGTTGCGCGCTCGCGTGTTACGGCCGAAGAAGGCGACGTCGTTCAGATGCATGCTGGCCGGTGGAAAGGCGGCATCGTCCACTTCCAGCCGGTTGACGCTGACCAGGCCCGCGTAATCGCGCCCCGCGCACGTGTGCAAGCCTGCTTTGTCGCCGAGGAAGGTGACGGTGTGGCTAGCGCGGATGGCGACGCCGTCGGCATCGCCGACGATGCAGCCGCTGTCGGCATCGAGGCCGCTGGGAACGTCGAGCGCGAGCACCGGGCAGCCCAGCGCATTCACGGCCAGGACCAGTTCGCGCGCGGCGCCCTCCAGGGCGCGTTGCAGGCCGATGCCGAACAGACCGTCGACCACCAGATTCCATTCCGCGGCGGCGATATCCTCCGGCTGCAGTTCGACAAACCGCGCCGGGCTGTTGCGCGCCCGCTCCAGCGCATGCGCGCGCTCGGGCGAGGGTGGACGTGGGCTGTCGAAGTAACGGATCGCCACTTGCGCGCCGGCGTGGGACAGGTGGGCGGCCGCTTCCAGCGCGTCGCCGCCGTTGTTGCCGGGACCGGCCAGCACCAGCACCCTGGCGCGGCTGGTGGAAAAGGGCAGCAGGTCCAGCGCGGCGTTGGCCGCGGCTTGGCCGGCGCGTTGCATCAGTGCTCCGGCGGGAAGACGGGCGGCGCCTGCCGCTTCGATCTGGCGGATTTCAGCGACGGAGTAGAGGGGATTCATGCCTGAGGTGACGGCCCGGAGCCGTGCAATTGGGATTCGCTCAATTTTATCATCGAAATAATTTTGCCTGGCCTGCGCCGCGCCTTGGTACCCGCATCTACAATGGGCGCTTCACTGAACGGAGCGAGGCTGGCAATGGACTGGCAATTCTGGATCGATCGCGGCGGCACTTTCACCGACATCGTGGCGCGCCTGCCCGATGGCAGTCTGCGCACGCACAAGCTGCTGTCCGAAGATCCGGAACACTATGCCGACGCGGCGCTGGCGGGCATCCGCCATCTGCTGGCGGTGGAGACGCAACAGTCCATTCCCGTCGAGCGTATCGGCGCGGTGAAGATGGGGACGACGGTGGCGACCAATGCGCTGCTGGAGCGCAAGGGCGAGCCGACAGCGCTGGCGATCACGCGCGGCTTCGGCGACGCGCTGCGCATCGCTTACCAAAACCGTCCGCGCCTGTTCGATCGTAATATCGTGCTGCCCGAGCTGCTGTACCGCCATGTGGTCGAGATCGATGAGCGCATGGGCGCGCATGGGGAGGTGGTGCGGGCGCTGGATGAGGAGGGCGCGCGCGCCGGCTTGCAAGCGGCCTATGATGCCGGGCTGCGCGCGCTGGCCATCGTCTTCATGCACGGCTACCGTTACGGCGCGCATGAGCAGGCGGTTGCGCGCATCGCGCGCGCGATCGGCTTCACGCAGATATCGGTCTCGCACCAGATCAGCCCTATGATGAAACTGGTGGCGCGCGGCGATACCACGGTGGTCGACGCCTATCTCTCGCCGATCCTGCGGCGCTACGTCGATCAGGTGGCGCGCGAGCTACCGGGCGTGAACCTGCAATTCATGCAGTCGAACGGCGGCTTGACTGACGCGCGCGCCTTCCAGGGCAAGGACAGCATCCTGAGCGGCCCGGCCGGCGGGATCGTCGGCATGGTGCGCGCCAGCCGCGCGGCAGGCTTTGAGCGCATCATCGGTTTCGATATGGGCGGCACATCGACCGATGTTTCGCATTTCTTCGGCGAGTTTGAGCGCGTGTTCGAAACGCAGGTAGCCGGTGTGCGCATGCGCGCGCCGATGATGAGCATCCATACCGTGGCGGCGGGCGGCGGCTCCATCCTGCATTTCGACGGCAGCCGCTTTCGCGTCGGCCCCGATAGCGCGGGCGCCAATCCCGGCCCCGCCAGCTACCGGCGCGGCGGGCCGCTGACCGTCACCGACTGCAATGTCATGCTGGGCAAGCTGCAGCCGGCATATTTTCCCAAGTTATTCGGCGCCGACGGCGCGCAGGAGCTTGATGCTGACATTGTGCGCGAACGCTTTGCCGCCATGGCGCAGGAGGCCGCCGGCACCACAGCCGCGACGCCGGAGCAGATCGCCGAAGGCTTTATCGAGATCGCCGTCGGCAATATGGCGAACGCCATCAAGCAGATTTCCGTGCAGCGCGGCCATGACGTCACCGAGTACACCCTGACCAGTTTCGGCGGCGCCGGCGGCCAGCATGCCTGCCTGGTGGCCGATGCGCTGGGCATGAAGACTGTCTTCATCCATTCCTTGGCCGGCGTGCTGTCGGCGTATGGCATGGGCCTGGCCGACCAGAGCGTGATGCGCGAAATGGCGGTCGAGGCGCGGCTGGAAGCGTCGGCGCTGGATGGCATCGTTCAGCGGCTGCAAGCGCTGGAAAAAGATGCGGTTGCGGCGTTGCGCAGCCAAGGCGTGGCGGACGAGCATATCGCGCTGGCGCGCCGCATCCATTTGCGCTATGAAGGCACGGATACCGCGCTGATCGTCGCATTCGATACGCCACAGCGCATGCAGGAGCAGTTTGAGTCGGCCTACAAGCAGCGCTTCTCCTTCCTGATGCCTGGGCGGGGGCTGATGGTCGAAGCGGTGTCGGTGGAGGCAATCGGCAAATCCGATGCGCCCGCCGAAATGCAGCAAGCGGCCGCGCCGCGCCAGACGCCTTTGCAGCCGCATGCCATGATTCCCATGCATGCCGGTGGGCGCTGGCGCGAAACGGCGCTGTTCCGGCGCGACGATCTGCGCGTGGGCGATATCGTTTCCGGTCCCGCCATCATCGCCGAGGCGAATGCGACGACCGTGCTGGAGCCGGGCTGGCAGGCCGAAGTCACATCGCAGAACCATTTGCTGCTGAAGCGTGTCGAAGCGCTGCCCGAACGGCGCGCCATCGGCACCACGGCCGATCCGGTGATGCTGGAGATTTTCAATAATCTCTTCATGTCCATCGCCGAGCAAATGGGCCTGCGCCTGCAAAACACCGCCTACTCGGTGAATATCAAGGAGCGCCTGGACTTCAGCTGCGCCATCTTTGATGAGCAGGGCAATCTGATCGCCAATGCGCCACATATGCCGGTGCATCTGGGCTCGATGGGCGAAAGCATCAAGGCTGTGATGCGGAAGAATGCGGGCGGCATGCGGCCGGGCGATGTGTACATGCTCAACGACCCATACAACGGCGGCACCCACCTGCCCGACGTCACCGTGATCTCGCCGGTCTTTGATGAGGCGGGGCAGGGCATCCTGTTCTATGTGGGCTCGCGCGGCCACCATGCCGACATCGGCGGCACCACGCCGGGATCGATGCCGCCCGATTCGCGCCATATCGAGGAAGAGGGCGTCCTGTTCGATAACTTCAAGCTGGTGGATGGCGGCCGGCTGCGCGACGCCGAGGCACGCGCTTTGCTGGCTGGCGGGCCGTACCCGGCCCGCAATCCCGATCAGAATATGGCCGACCTGCGCGCGCAGGTCGCCGCCAACCAGAAAGGCGTGGACGAGCTGCGGCGCATGGTGGCCCACTTCGGTCTGGACGTGGTGCGCGCCTATATGGGCCATGTGCAGGATAATGCGGAGGAAGCGGTGCGCCGCGTCATCAGCGCGCTGCGTGACGGCGCTTACACGGTGGAGCTGGATAATGGCGCCCGCATCGCCGTCGCCATCCGGGTTGACCAGGCGGACCGCAGCGCCGTCATCGACTTCAGCGGCACCTCGGACCAGCAGGAGAATAACTTCAACGCGCCATCCGCCGTGTGCATGGCGGCCGTGCTGTACGTCTTCCGCACCCTGGTCGATGACGACATTCCGCTCAACGCCGGCTGCCTGAAACCCTTGCAGGTGCTGATCCCGCCCGGTTCGATGCTCAATCCCCATTACCCCGCCTCGGTCGTTTCCGGCAATGTGGAAACGTCGACCTGCATCACCAACGCCTTATACGGTGCGCTGGGCGTGATGGGCGCGTCCCAGGGCACGATGAACAACTTCACCTTCGGTAATGCGCGCTACCAGTATTACGAAACCATCAGCGGTGGTTCCGGCGCGGGCAAAGGCTTTGACGGCACCGACGTGGTGCAAACGAATATGACCAATTCGCGGCTGACCGACCCGGAAATCCTCGAATTCCGCTATCCCGTGCGGGTCGAGAGCTATGCCATCCGTCCCGGCTCCGGCGGCAAGGGACGCTGGCGGGGCGGCAATGGCGGCATCCGCAAGATTCGCTTCCTGGAAGAGATGACCGCCGCCATCCTATCTAACAACCGCCGCTACGCCCCCTTCGGCATGGCTGGCGGCGGCGCCGGCGCGGTTGGCCGCAACACTGTCCAGCGCGCCGACGGCCGCGTCGAGGAACTCGGCCACATCGGCAAAACCCAGATGCTGCCCGGCGACCTGTTCATCATCGAAACCCCCGGCGGCGGCGGTTACGGTTGAACCCGTGTCCGATTTGGGGTCTGACCCCAAATCGGACACGGGCTGGGCTGTAGTGCTGCGGTTTAAGCGGTGGTGGAGATGCCGTATTTGCGCTGGGTGGCGTTGTATTGGCCGGCGAGGATTTCGAGGCTGGGGTGGGCCGGGTCGAGGCGGCGCGCGCGTTCGAGCAGGTGGGCGGCTTGTTCGCCGAGCGGGGTTTCCCAGCCGCGCTCGTCAAGCTGCTGCAACATGGCCTGGATGGTGGCGACCAGCACCGGCACGTTGCCGGGCGTGCGCCGCAGCGCGCTGTTGAGCGTGGTGATGGCGGCGCGGTGCTCGCCCTGGGCGCTCTTGGCGGCGGCGTCGCTGACCAGATCCTGCACTTCGCTGCTGATGCGCTCTCCCATGCTGCGGGCCAGGTCGTGGCGGCCGGCTTTTTCGAAGACGCCGACGGCCTGCTCCATGGTCACGCCGCTCTCGCTGTCATGCATCATATTCAGCATGACGCCGGACGCTTCCTGGTCGAGCTGGTGCTGCAGGCAGCTGTACACCAGCCCCATTTTGAGCTGGTTGGACAGGCCGCGCGCCATATTCACGGCGCGCGCGGCGGTGCTGAGCTGGGCCGCCGCTTCGTTTTCCTCGCCCATCAGGTCCATCAGCAGCGCCGAGGAGAATGCCTTGCACACTTCGGTGCCGGCGCTGGCGCGCATCGATCGCTCCAGGTCGCGGATCACGCCACTGGCCTGGTTGGCGTCGCCCTTGCGCACTAGCGCGCGCACCAGGTTCACATGGTCTTCCGGATCGCGGAACTCGGAATACTTGGCCTTGGCGACGACCTGTTTGAAGGCCTTTTCCGCCATGCCCAGATCGCCGCTGTCATAAGCTACTTCACCCAGATGGCGCAGCCGCCGCACCATATGCGGCGAAATGGCGACGGCGTCTTCCAGCACTTTCTTGGCCTGCACCTTCTGCCCCATGGCTTCGTGCACGCGCGCCAGCAGGTCGTAGGCCGCCATCAGCTGCGAATTGTGCTCGATCACATTGTCCAGCGTCTGCTGCGCCTCTTCATAGCGCTGCTGCTGGAATTGGCACTGGGCCAGGCCCAGATGCGCCCAGCCCACCGGCCGCGTCATCAGGATGCCCTGGTATAGCAGCTCGGCGTCGCGCAAGTCGCCCAGGCGCAGATGCAGTTCGGCGCGCAGGCGGTTGAAATCGCCCGCATGACGCGGATTGGCGCCTTGCAGCTCGGTGCAGGTGTCGATTGCTTCGCGCAGCTTGCCCTGGGCGATCAGCAGATGGATCGGGGCGAATATGGCGCGTTTTTCGATAGCCTTGACGATGCGCTGCATCAGCACATCGGTGGTGAAGGGCTTCAGCACGTAGTCGGTGGGCGTCAGCTCGGCCGCGCTCATCACCTTACTGTACACGCCCTCGGAGGTGAGGATGATGAAGATGGTCCAGTCGCTGATCAGCTTATGGTGGCGCAGGTCTTCCAGCAACTGCTGGCCATCCTGGCCGCTGTCGCCGCTGCCGCTGCCCAGATCGTATTCGCACAGGATGACATCGAAGCTGCGCGCGCCCAGGTGGCGGATGGCCGTGCCGGCGCTGACCGCATATTCGATGCGGGTGATCGAGCATTGGCTCAGCATATTGTGCAGATTGGCCCGCATCCCGGGATTGGGGTCGACGATCAGCACCGACAAGTCGCTATAGTCTGGCATTGTGTTCGCACGGATCGCTTATATAGCAGTGAGCATACTCCAAGCTTGAGTAATACATGTCACAAAACCAGCGGTTTTTGCCCCGGAACGGGCGCAAAGCCCGGATTTATGCCCCTAAATGTTGCTTTGACGCCAGCTTTTGGGGTTGGACCAAGCTGACTCAGGGCTGGGAATAGGGGGGGTAAAAGAGTATAATGCCGGCAAAAGGAAATCTAGCAAGACCAGCAATCTCGTGCCAATTCTTCTTTTAATCCGCAGCCAAGCTGCATCAACCATCTCCCAACCATGTTGATTCTGCCGGGCTCCAACGCCCTGTCCGCATTTCGTAGCCAACGTCTTTTAACCCAACTCCAAGCAGTATTGCCCGCGATTTCGTCGGTGCAGGCCCGCTATGTCCACTTTGTGGATGCCGCGAACCCGCTCACCACTGACGATACCAATCGCCTCAACGGCCTGCTGACCTACGGCGAACCGGCCTTGCCGGAACATGCCGAAGGACACGTCGAAGAGTTCTTCGTCATTCCCCGCTTCGGCACCATCTCGCCCTGGGCTTCCAAGGCCACCGACATCGTTCACAACTGCGGCATGGCCCACATCCACCGCGTCGAGCGCGGCGTGGCTTATCGCGTGAACCTGAAGGCCGGCATCCTGGGCAGCAGCATTGGCGCCGCCAAGAAGCTGACGCCGGAAGAGGCGCAAGCCGTGGCGGCCCTGCTGCATGACCGCATGACTGAATCGGTGCTGCGCCACCCCGACCAGGCGGCCGATCTGTTCCGCAGTCTGGAAGCCAAGCCGCTGGAGTCGATCGATGTGCTGGGCGCGGGCCGCATGGCGCTGGAAAAGGCCAATACGGACCTGGGCCTGGCCATGTCGGAAGACGAAATCGATTATCTGCTGGACGCCTTCACCGCGGCCAAGCGCAATCCGACCGACGTCGAACTGATGATGTTCGCCCAGGCGAATAGCGAACATTGCCGCCACAAGATCTTCAACGCCGACTGGACCATCGACGGCGTGGCGCAGGATCTGTCCCTGTTCAAGATGATCAAGAACACCCACCAGCTGCAGCCGAAAGGCACCGTGGTGGCGTACTCGGACAACTCCTCCATCATGGAAGGCGCGGAAGTGACGCGCTTCTATCCGCGCGGCGCCGATCATGAATATGGCGCTTCCACCGAGCTGACCCACACGCTGATGAAGGTGGAAACCCACAACCACCCGACCGCGATTTCCCCATTCCCTGGCGCCTCCACCGGCGCCGGCGGCGAGATCCGCGACGAGGGCGCGACCGGCCGTGGCGCCAAGCCGAAAGCCGGCCTGACCGGTTTCACCGTGTCCAACCTGATGCTGCCGGAAGCGGTGCAGGCCTGGGAGAACGCGGCCAACGTCACCGCGCCGGTCGGCAAGCGCAACGAATCCACGGTCTACGGCAAGCCTGACCGCATCGCCTCGCCACTGCAGATCATGATCGAAGGCCCGCTAGGCGGCGCCGCGTTCTCGAATGAGTTCGGCCGTCCGGTGCTGGGCGGTTACTTCCGTACTTACGAACAGAATATCGGCAAGCAGTTCGCCGGCGCGCACGACACCGTGTTCGGCTACCACAAACCGATCATGATCGCCGGCGGCATCGGCAATATCTCGGCCAAGCACACGCACAAGAACGACATCCCGGTCGGCAGCCTGCTGGTGCAGCTGGGCGGTCCCGGCATGCGCATCGGCATGGGTGGCTCGGCTGCCTCCTCGATGGCGACCGGCACCAATACCGCCGATCTGGATTTCGACTCGGTCCAGCGCGGCAATCCGGAAATGGAACGCCGCGCCCAGGAAGTGATCAACGGCTGCTGGCAGATGGCTGAAGCCAATCCGATCATCTCGATCCACGACGTGGGTGCGGGCGGCTTGTCCAACGCCTTCCCGGAAATCACCAACGACGCCAAGCGTGGCGCGATCTTCGATCTGCGCAAAGTGCCGCTGGAAGAAAGCGGCATGGCGCCGAAGGAAATCTGGAGTAACGAATCGCAGGAACGCTATGTGCTGGCGATCGCGCCGCAAGACCTGCCGCAGTTCCAGGCGCTGTGCGAACGCGAACGCTGCCCGTTTGCCGTGGTTGGCGTGGCGACCGAAGAGCGCCAGCTGAAGCTGGTGGACAATGAGCTGGGCAATTCCCCGGTCGATATGCCGATGGACGTCCTGCTCGGCAAACCGCCGAAGATGCAGCGCGATGTGCACCATGTGAAGAACGACTTCCCGGCCATCGACCTGACCGGCCTGGAACTGGAAGAAGCGGCCAAGCGCGTGCTGCTGTTGCCGACCGTGGGCGACAAGTCCTTCCTGATCACCATCGGCGACCGCAGCGTGGGCGCCATGTCGGTGCGCGACCAGATGGTCGGCCCATGGCAGGTGCCGGTGGCCGATTGCGCCGTCACCGCCATGAGCTATGAAGGCTATCTGGGCGAGGCGATGGCCATGGGCGAACGCACGCCGCTGGCCGTGATCGACGCGCCGGCTTCCGGCCGCATGGCCGTGGGCGAGACAATTACCAATCTGGCCGCCGCGCCGATTGAAGACATCTCCTGCATCAAACTGTCCGCCAACTGGATGGCCGCTTGCGGCCAGCCTGGCCAGGACGCGGCCCTGTTCGACACCGTGAAAGCGGTCGGCATGGACCTGTGCCCGGCCCTGGGCATCAGCATCCCGGTCGGCAAGGACTCGCTGTCCATGCGCACCACCTGGAAGGATGAGGGCGAGGACAAGGCCGTGGTGTCGCCGGTGTCGCTGATCGTCTCCGGCTTCTCGCCGGTGTACGATGTGCGCAAGTCGCTGACCCCGCAAATCCGCACCGACCTGGGCGAAACCTCGATCATCCTGATCGACCTGGGACGCGGCAAGAACCGCATGGGCGCATCGGCCCTGGCCCAGGTTATCGGCCAGCTCGGCAACGACGTGCCGGACGTGGACAGCGCGGAAGACCTGAAAGCATTCTTCCACGCCATCCAGCAACTGAACAAGGACGGCAAGCTGCTGGCCTACCACGACCGTTCGGACGGCGGCCTGTATGCCACGCTGACGGAAATGGCCTTCGCCGGCCGTGCCGGCCTGTCCATCAATCTGGACATGCTGACGCTGGAAGGCGAACACGCCGCCGACTGGGGCGACGCCAAGAACTGGGCCGGCCAGGTGGCCGAGCGCCGCAACGAGCTGACCTTGCGCGCGCTGTTCAGCGAAGAGCTGGGCGCCGTGATCCAGGTGCGCGCCGAAGAGAAGTCGCAAGTGATGGACGTGCTGCGCAGCTTCAACCTGGGCGCCTGCAGCCATATCATCGGCAAGCCGAACGAACGTGGCGTGATCGAATTCACGCGCGACGCCAAGATCATCTACAGCCAGCCGCGTGCCGCGCTGCACCGCCTGTGGAGCGAAACCAGCTGGCGCATCTCGCGCCTGCGCGAGAACCCGGCTTGCGCCGACCAGGAATACGACCGCCTGTTGGACGAAACCGATCCAGGCATCACGCCGAAGATCACGTTCGACCTGAACGAAGACGTGGCCGCGCCCTTCCTCGCCACCGGCGTGCGTCCGCGCGTCGCCATCCTGCGCGAGCAGGGCGTCAACTCGCATATCGAAACCGCCTGGGTCATGCACCAGGCAGGCTTCGCGGCGGTGGACGTGCACATGAGCGACCTGATTGCCGACCGCGTCAAGCTGGACGACTTCCAGGGCATCATCGCCGTCGGCGGCTTCTCCTACGGCGACGTGCTCGGTGCGGGCGAAGGCTGGGCCAAGTCCATCCTGTTCAACCCGGCCCTGGCCGAGCAGTTCGCGCGTTTCTTCCAGCGTCCCGACAGCTTCGGTCTCGGCGTCTGCAACGGTTGCCAGATGATGAGCAATCTGAAGTCCATCATCCCCGGCGCCCATGCCTGGCCGAAGTTCACCACCAACAAGTCGGAGAAATTCGAGGCGCGCTTCTCGATGGTCGAAGTGCTGGACTCGCCGTCCATCTTCTTCCAGGGCATGGCCGGCACCCAGAGCGCCATCGCCATCGCCCACGGCGAAGGCTATGCGGACTTCAGCCAGACCGGCAATATCGGCGAGGCCATCGGCGCGCTGCGCTTCATCGACAACAAGGGCGCGGCGACCGAAGCCTATCCGTACAATCCGAACGGCTCGCCGCAAGGCCTGACGTCGGTGACCACGGCCGACGGCCGCTTCACCGTGATGATGCCGCACGCCGAGCGCGTCTTCCGCACGGTGCAGCAATCCTGGCATCCCGACAGCTGGGGCGAGCATTCCCCATGGATGCGCATGTTCCGCAACGCCCGCAAGTTCGTGGGCTAAGCAGCGCCGCCAGCCCGCCAGGGCGTCAAGAAAAAAGCCGGGTTATCCCGGCTTTTTTCATGTCCGCCCGCGAGCGGATCGCTCGGACAGGTTCTCAATTGCCGCTGCGTTTCGGGCTGTGACCTAGCTTGGCCAATGCTGCCACCACAAGATCGCAATGATCGCCTTGAATTTCGATGACGCCGTCCTTGACCGTGCCGCCCGAGCCGCAGGCGCTGCGCAATTGCTTGCCGAGCTGTGCGAGTGAGAGCGTATCGAGAGCCAGGCCTTTGACCAGCGTGACGGTCTTGCCGCCGCGGCCCTTGGTCTGGCGCGAAACGCGTACCTGGCCGTCGCCAAGAATAGTGGTCTGGGCTTGGCAGGTGCAGGCGGCAATGGCCTGGCGGCAGCTGGGGCAGGTGCGGCCGACTTCGGTCGAATAGACGAGACCGCCGCTGGACTGACTTCTCATGGTTGGATGTCTTCGGCAAAAAACGCAAGCATAACAGGCAGCCCGCATACCGTGGCCGCTGTTGTTCGCCGGCTTTGCCGCTTAACCCCGGTATGCCCGCTGCAGCTCGGCGAAATCGATCTTGCGCATTCTCAGCAAGGCCGTCATGACGCGCTGGGCTTTGCCGGACTCGGTATCGCGCATCATATCGCTGATGACGGCAGGCACGATCTGCCACGACAGGCCGTATTTGTCTTTGAGCCAGCCGCATTGCTGGGCCGCCGGATCGCCGCCTTCCCCCAGATGATGCCAGTAGTAATCGATTTCATCCTGGTTGTCGCAATTGATGATGAGCGAGACGGCTTCAGTGAATTTGAAGATGGGGCCGCCATTCAGCGCGGTGAAACGGCAGCCGGCGAGTTCGAAGGCCACCACCATGACCGAACCGGGCGGCCGGCCATGGATTTCCTGGCCGGCTTCCGTGTACAGGCTGACGCTGGAAATACTGGAGCCGGGGAAAATGCCAGTGTAATAGCGCGCCGCCTGTTCCGCCTGGCTGTCGAACCACAGACAGGGTTGAATCTTGTGAGAAATACTGGGCATGGCCGTTCCCCTTCACGAAGAAAGAAGCCATGCTGGCACAGATCGCCCGACGTTTCAAACTGGCGAATTCAAGCGTGCGCGCTTGAGACAAGCTGGTTTGGCGCGCCGAAGGCGAAATAGCTTTGTGCCGTCCGCTCGGCGATGACGCGGTAGCTGCGGTGGGCGTCGATATATGCCGGTCCAGCCTGGGCGCGGAGGCGTGCCGCCGCCTTGTCGCCAAAAATCTCGCAGATGGCCTTCGCCATGGCGGCAGGGGAACTCTCCGTCAGCCAGCCGGCGCCGGACTCGCTCAGGACTTTTTGCTGGTCAGGATTGTCGTTGCCCACGCACGGCACTTGCAGGGCCAGGTATTCCAGCAGCTTGGTCGGCGAGCTCACATCGTACAAGGTGCCGCGCGGAATATAGGAAATGGCGGCATCGGCGCTGGTGAGCAGGGACCACGCTTCCGCGCTGGGCAGCCAGCCGGTGATCCGCACCACATCGCTCAAGCCCAGCGAGGCGGCATGTTCCAGCAGGCGTGGCACATCGCGCGGCGCCGGCGAATCCCCGATCAGCAGCAGAACGGCATCGGGCACCGTTTGGCGCACCAGATGCAGGGCATCCAAGACCCGGTTCATATCGCGCGAATGATCGAGCGTGCCCAGATAGGCCAGCAAAGGACGGTTTTCCCAGCCTTCCGGACGGCGCGCTTGAGGCTTGGCGGCCACGGCGTCGCCGTCGACGCCCATGGGCACCGGGGTCATCTTATGCGCGGGCACGCCTTCGGACGCCAGCTTGGCCAGCATGGCGTCGCTTTGCACAAAGATATGGTCGGCGTTTGGCAGGACGATACGGTTCAGCAGGAACTGTTCGGCCAGGCCTTTGAGCAGCACGAAGCGGAAGCGCAGACCGCCGCCCGCCCTCAGTTCGCGGCGCGCCCTCTCAATGCGGCCTTCGCACATGGGATAGGACATCCAATAGGCGAAGCGGCTGCCCTTCAGGCGGGCCGCCAGGCAGCCGAGCAGGCCGATCGACACCATATCGCGCACCTGGATCACATCGTATTCGCCGCGGCGGGCCTGGAACAGGCTGCGCGCGCACAAGCGCAGGAAATTCAGTTCGCGCTGCAAGCGGCCACCGCCATGCGCCGGCCGGCGCGCCGAGGCAAAGCTGTGCTCGCCTAGCGGCGCGGCGGAGGCCGACCCCACCACATGGCAGTCAATGCCATAACGCGGCAGATATTTGCCGAACAGGGTGGCGACATCGGCGCGGAAGGTGGGCAGGGGTTCGGGAACCAGTTGCAGGAGTTTCAGGCGTCGCGCGGCGGCGCCAGCGGAATTGCTCATGGGGATGGAGATGAAAGTCGGAATCGGCAGCGATTTTATCAAAGAGCTTGATTCTTTAGCAAAAAACCGTTGCCCTACCGTGCGCTGCCGTTTCAGCCCAGATGGCGTGCCGCTTCGCGGTAGCTGAGCGGCGAGAGTTGCGCGCCGGCCGTGTCGAGGAAGGCGCGCACGGCTTGCGGCCGGTGGTGGGCATAGTCGCGCAAGGCCCAGCCGATGGCTTTGCGGATGAAAAACTCCTCTTCATGGGCCTGGCTCAGACAATAGCGGAACAGGCGCGCTTCGTCGACCGCGTCGCGCCAGCCGAGCTGGTGCAGCAGCGCGATGCGGCGCAGCCAGAAGTCTTCGTGGGCCAGCGCTTCATCCATGCCCTCATGGCTGCCGCGCAGCACCTGGCCGACCAGGCTGGCAAGGCCGTCGACCGTGTCCCACCAGGCTTTCTGCCTTGCCAGTGCCAGCAGTGCGGGCAGTTCCTGGAGCGGCAGCTCTTTCCAGTGCATGGCCAGCAGGTCGATGGCGAGGTATTGGTACTCGCGCTGCGGCAGCTGCCACAGCGTGTGGGCCAGGTGCAGCAAGGCGGCGGCGCCCGCGCCTTTCTGTGCTTTCAACCAGGGCTTGGCGGTGGCGCGGCGCAAAGGCGTGGGCAGACCCAGGAAGTCGAACTGGTTGCGCATATAGGCGCGCATTGCCGGCGCCTTGTCGTGCCGGGCGGCGGCACGCAAGGCGGCATATAAAGGCTCCAGCGCGGCAGTGTTCATGGCAACTCCCCAAAACAAGGTAGATGGCGACTATAGCAGTGCCTTTCGACTAGCAGGAATGAAGCATGTTTCAGCCGTTTGAAGGCGGAAAATGCAACAACTTTTATCTTGGAAGTTTTTGTGCGCACAAGGATTTTGATGCAAGACGCCGCTCGCTTTGCGTGACAGCGGTTTAGTGCACCGCGCTGCTTTTAGCTGGGATAAGATCAATCGCACGGTTTGCTTGTATGCGCATGGTTGTGACCATATTCTGCAAGGGGCGGCGATGGCGATAATTACTGTCTCATTCGGCAACGGTTTTGTTGGGGACTACTCCAAGAATAACGAAGCGATCAATGCCAACTACCTGACCACCTACGGCTGGTCGAATTTCCAGTTCCGCCAGAGCACGGACAACGGCCAGTTCGGCGGCAGCCAGGGCAATGATTATTCCGGCACGATCCTGATTACGGACTCGAACGGCGTGCAGCATGCCATCGACGGCGTGATCAACTGGCGCGCGCCGAGCGGCACCGTCAGCACGATCGTGTTCTACGCCACGGGCGCCAGCCAGACCCTGGCCACCAATAGCGGCACGTATCTGATCGATCCTTTCAGTGGCGCCAATGGCGACCCGCGTACGTTCATCGGCCTGACTTTCAATGGGCAGACGCTGAATATCAGCGGCGGCCAGGTCAACGGCAATGCCGCCACTTCCGGCCTGTTGTCCTCGCTGAATACGTATCTGGGAGCTCAGCCCCAGTTGACCGTCGGCGATGTGGTGGTGGACGAAGGCGCGGGCATTGCCACGGTGACCGTCACCATGAGCAAGGTCAGCAGCGATACGGTGACGGTGAAGTATGCGAGTGCCGACGGTAGCGCCAGCGCCGGCTCTGATTACACCGGCGTCAACGGCACGCTGACCTTCAATCCCGGCGAAACCAGCAAGACCATCCAGATCAGCATCCTGAACGATACGGCGCTCGAGTCGGCCGAAAACTTCGGCATCACGCTGAGCGACAGCCGCTTTGCCGCCATCACCGACAACAGCGCCACTGTGCAGATCACAGATAACGACGCGGTGGCGGTCACGGTCAGCAGTGTGCTGGCTGAGGATGCGGCTAATACCGGCGCGACGCCTACCGACAGCACCGTGACGGAAGGCGCGAGCCTGCGGTACACCGTGGGTCTGAGCGCGGCGGGCGGTAGTGCCACGGAGTTCAGCCTGGCCATCGGCGGCAGCAGCGGCGCCGGCGACTACGGCGCTTTCAGCTTCAGCAATGGCGTGGCCTGGAAGAATGGGAATCCAGCCACAGGCGTGATCGTGGTGCCGGCCGGAGTCGCCAGCTTCACCATCACGGTGCCGACCAGCGACGACGCGCTTATCGAAAATACGGAGAGTCTGACGCTGACCGTGGGCGGCGTGGCCGCGACCGGCAGCATCATTGATAACGATAGCCAGAGCGTGAGCGGCGTGCTGGCCGAGGATGCTGCCAATACGGGCGCCAACCCGGTCGACAGCAGCGTGGTCGAAGGCGGCAGCCTGGCGTACACGGTCGTGCTCAGCGCTGTGGGGATTGCCGCCAGCGAATACAGCCTGGCCGTCGGCGGCACGGCAGCGGCGGCCGACTACGTCAGCTTCAGTTTCAGCGATGGCGTGGCGTGGAAGAATGGTGATCCGCTGACCGGCATTATTGTCGTTCCGGCCGGTGTCGGCAGCTTCCGCATCACGGTCGCTACCGCCGACGACGCGGCAATCGAAAGCGCCGAGAGCCTGACCTTGACCGTGGGCGGCGTCGCGGCGACGGGTACCATCACGGACAACGATAGCCAAAGCGTGAGCAGCGTGCTGGCCGAGGATGCGGCCAATACCGGCGCCAACCCGGTCGACAGCAGCGTGGTCGAAGGCGGCAGCCTGGCATACACGGTCGCGCTCAGTGCTGTGGGCATTGCCGCCAGCGAATACAGCTTGGCCATCGGCGGCACGGCAGCGGTGGCCGACTACGGCAGCATCAGTTTCAGCGATGGCGTGGCGTGGAAGAACGGTGATCCGCTGAGCGGCATCATTGTCGTTCCGGCCGGTGTCGGCAGCTTCCGCATCACGGTCGCCACCACCGACGACGCGGCAATCGAAAGTGCGGAGAGCCTGACCCTGACCCTGACCGTGGGCGGTGTGGCGGCGAGCGGCACCATTACGGATAACGATAGCCAGAGCGTGAGCAGCGTGCTGGCCGAGGATGCGGCCAATGCCGGCGCCAACCCGGTCGATAGCAGCGTGGTCGAAGGCGGCAGCCTACGTTATGCGGTAACACTGAACGCGGCCGGTGTTAGCGCAACCGAATATACTCTGAGCCTGGGCGGCACGGCCTCCGCCGCAGATTACGCCGGCATCAGTTTCAGCGATGGCGTGGCCTGGAAGAACGGCAATCCCGCCAGTGGCATCATCGTTGTACCGGCTGGCGTGGCCAGTTTTGGCATCACCGTCGTCACCAGCGACGATGCGCTGATCGAAAGCACAGAAAGCCTGAGCTTGACGGTGGGCGGCGTGGCGGCCACCGGCACCATCACCGATAACGACAGCCAGAGCGTGAGCGGCGTGGTGGCGGAAGATGCCGCCAATACCGGCGGCAATCCAGTCGACAGCAGCGTAATCGAAGGCGGCAGTCTGCGCTATACGGTGGCGTTGAACGCGGCTGCGCCATCGGCCACCGAGTACACCTTGGGCATAGGAGGCACGGCTTCCGCCGCCGATTACAGCAACATCAGCTTTAGCGATGGGGTGGCCTGGAAGAATGGCAATCCCGCCAGCGGCATCATTGTGGTGCCGGCCGGCGTGGGCGGCTTTGCCATCACGGTGACGACGGCCGACGACGCCGCGATCGAGGTGGCGGAAAGCTTGACCTTGACGGTAGGCGGCGTGGCCGCCACCGGCACCATTACCGATAACGACAGCCTGAGCGTGAGCAGCGTAGTGGCCGAGGACGCGGCGCATGTCGGCGCCATTCCTGTCGACGACAGCGTGGTGGAAGGCGCCAGCCTGCTGTACTCCGTGGTGCTCAACGGCAGCAGCGCGCAGGCCGTGGAGTTCAGTCTGGCCGTGAGCGGCACCGCAGCGGCGGCCGACTATGGCAGTTTTAGCTTCAGCAATGGTGTGGCGTGGAAGAACGGGGATCCGCTGAGCGGCGTGATCGTGGTGCCGGCCAATGTTGGCAGCTTCACCATTACGGTGCCGAGCACCGACGACAGCCAGATCGAGGTGGCGGAAAGCCTGGTGCTGAATGTGGGTGGTTTGTCGGCCAGCGGCACGTTGACCGATAACGATAGTCAGAACGTGGCCAGTGTGCTGGCCGAAGACGCCGCCAATACGGGCGCCAACCCGCCCGACAATAGCGTGGTGGAAGGCGCCAGCCTGCGCTACAGCGTAGCCTTGACCCAGGCCAGTCCGGTGGCCACGGAGTATGCCGTGAGCGTCAGCGGCACGGCCGCTGCCGCCGATTACGGCAGCTTCAGTTTCAGCAATGGCGTGGGCTGGAAAAACGGCAGCCCGGCCAGCGGCATCCTGGTGGTGCCGGCCAATGTGCTCAGCTTTACCGTGACCGTCCCGACCGTGGACGACAGCGCCATCGAATTGGCGGAGAGCTTGACCTTGGCCGTGGGCGGTGTGGACGCCAGCGCCACCATTACCGACAACGATAGCCAGAGCGTCAGTTCGGTGACGGTGCAGGATGCCGGCCACCTGGGCGCCAACGACAATACGGTAGAAGAGGGCGGCGCGCTGCTCTACACGGTATTGCTGAACAGCGCCAGCCCGGCAGCCACCACGCATACGGTCAGCGTGCATGGGACCGCGGCGGCGACGGCCGATTATGGCAGCTTCAGTTTCAGCAATGGCGTAGCCTGGCAGGGCGGCAATCCGAGCAGCGGCATCCTGGTGGTGCCGGCCAATGTCAGCGGCTTTACCATCACGGTGCCGACCGTGGACGACAGCGTCGTGGAAAGCGCGGAAAGCCTGATTCTGACCGTGGGTGGCGTCAGCGCGGCGGGCGCCATCGAAGACAATGACCAGGTGCCGACGACGCCGCCCAAACCGCCGACCGGCCCCATCGACGCCGGTCTGGACCCGACCTCGGACAATGGCTCCAGCAGTAACGATACCGTCACCAGCGTCATCACGCCGGAGTTCACGGTGCGCGCGGAAGGCTATTTGCAGCAGGGCGGCAGTATCCGCCTGGTGGACCCGTCCGGCAAGCAGGTGGGCAGCAATGCCATCAGCGCGGCCGACGCCAGTGCCGGCACGATCAATGTGCAGACCGGCCAGCTCGATGACGGCGTCTATACCTTCCGCGCCGAAATCTATGATGCCAGCGGCAAGCTGCTGGGCAGCGCGCCGGTGAAGGTGACGGTGGTGACGGACGTCGACGGCATCGCACCCTCGGTCGAGCTGGCGGCCAATGGCGGCGACTTCAACCGCGACGGCATCGCCGACTGGCAGCAGCATAATGTGGCGCAACTGCCGCTGGCTTCGCTGGCCGAATTCGAGGCCGGGCGCGCCGCAGCGGCCAGCAGCTTTGGCGCGATTCTGGCCGGCTCGGTGGGCGCGGCCAACGCGGCCGGGGCGGTGCAACTGACCGGCAACGCGCAGTTGGCCGATCTCAGCATGAGCGCGGCGCCGGCGCCCCTGCCCACGAATACCCAGGCCGCCAGCGCCATGTTCAATTTCTCGGTGCGGGCGCGCCCGGACAGCGGACCGTTGCCGGATCTGGACAGCAGCCGTCCCGGCCTGCAGACCCGGGTGGTGCTGGACCTGGCGCCGGGCGGCGTGCAGGCGAACGCCTATCTGAAATGGAATGCGCAGAGCCAGAGCTGGTTTAATTTCGTCGACGACCAGCGTCTCGACACCTTCGATGACGGCGCCACCTTGCTCGACCTGAACGGCGACGGCAAGGCCGACCGCGTCGTGCTGACGCTGACCGATGGTGGTGCCGGCGACGAGGATGGCGTGGCGAATGGGGTTATCGTGGACCCCGGCATGCTGGCCTTCCAGAGCGCACCCAAGCCGCCCGAACCGCCGGCCGCCAAGCCGGTGTTCGCCGTCCTGCTGGCGAACGGCGACCGCTACTACAGCGCCGACGCGGCCGAGGCGGCGCGCATGGCACAGGGCGAGAGCGCGCGCCTGGAAGGCGCTTACTTCGATTCGCTGAGTATTGAAGCCGGTGGCCGCGCCATGCTGCCCAGCTTCCAGCCCTTCACCAGCGACTGGTATTTCGCGGCGGCCGGCCAAAGCCTGCCCTATGCCTGCTATATCGCGCAGCCGGGAGCGGGCTTCCTGGCGGCTGCGGCCGGCGCGGCGGGCTTGACCGACTTCCATCTGTACCAGAACCAGCTTGGCCAGACCCAGCTGCTCTCGGCGGCCCAGGCCGCCAGCTTGGGCCTGGCCGCCCAAGGTTATGGGGACCGCGGTGCGCAGTTCAGCAGCGGCACGGCCAGCGCCTTCGCTTTCGACGCCGAAGGGTATCTGGTGGCGAACCGGGAAAATGCGGGCATCGTGGCCCTGGTCGGCAGCCTGGCCCAGCGTTTTTCATCGAGTTCGGCGGCGGGCTTCATCGAGGCGGTGGAGCAGCATTATCTCGGCCAGGTGCAATTGGTCGGTTTGCCGCATGGCGGAGCGGCCGGGGCGGCGGAATTGAATGCCGCCTTCGGCACCCATTTCAACGCGTAAGCAAAGGGGGACGAATGAGGGCAAGGACGCGGCAGACAAGGCAGATTTCCGGCGCGCTCGCCATCCTGGCCGCGCTCACGGCCGGGGCCGCATTGACGGCGCCGCCGGCGCGGGGGCAAACGCCGGGTGCGCAGTATTACACCGGCCTGCATCTGGGCCAGCACAGCCGCGAAACCTGGCCGGCCAGCGTCGATTTCGGCGGCGCGCGCGCGGATGGCGCGCTGGAGCTGGCGCGCGCCGGCCATGGCGGCGCGATACTGGGACGCCAGGGCGAGTCCACGCGGCTGGAACTGGAATACCAGCGCGGCCGGATCAAACTGGAGCGGATCACCCTGGCCGCCATCAGCGAAACCAGTTCGGCCAGCAGCCATTACGCGACGGCGATGTTGAACGCCTACTGGCAGCCCAGACTGACGGGCGAGTTGTCGGCCTTCGCCGGCCTGGGCGTGGGCTGGGCCTCGGTAACGCTGCCAGAGGCCAGCTTCAGCAATGGCTGCCACTGTTTTGGGCCGGCACGCAAGCGCGGCAGCGCCTGGCAATGGCGCCTGGGTGCCGAGTACCGGCTGGCGCCGCAACACGCCGTGTTCCTGGCCTGGACCCGCTTGCGCTTGCCCGGCCCGCATGCCGACGGCACGCCTTCCGCCAGCTACCGCGCCCAGCATTTCAACGCCGCCAGCCTCGGCTACCGCTACCTGTTCTGAGGCCCGTAAACGACAAAAGCACTCCGTGGAGTGCTTTTGCGGGCCAGAACGGGGTGGAAAGCCTTATTGAATCTTGGCTTTCTTCATCAGCTCTTCGCGGTAGGTCGCGATCTTGCGCTGGGTCAGGGCTTCTTCCACGCGCTCCTTCAGTTCCTCGTAGGACGGCACTTTGCCGGCGCGGCTGCCTTCCAGCTTGATCACGTGGAAGCCGAACTGCGACTGCACCGGCTTGTCGGTGACCTGGCCGTCTTTCAGGGCCACCATGGCCTCGGAGAAAGGCTGCACATAGGTCGAAGGCGTCGCCCAGCCCAGGTCGCCGCCGTTGTTGGCGGAACCGTCTTTCGACACCTTGGCCAGTTCTTCGAACTTGCCGCCGGCTTTCAGTTTGGCGATGATGTCGGTGGCTTCTTTCTCGGTGCCGACCAGGATGTGGCGGGCGTGGTATTCCTTCTCGTTGCGCGAAGCCTTGAACTTCTCGTACTCGGCTTTCACGTCGGCTTCCTTGACCGGATTCTTTTTCAGGTATTCCTGCCACATGGCGTTGATGATGATGCTCTGGCGCGCATTGTCCAGGGCTGCCTTCACTTCAGGCTTGGTGCCGAAGCCTTGCTTGTCCGCTTCCTGGATCAGCACTTCGCGGGCGATCAAGTCTTTCTTGATCATCTCGCGCAGCTGCGGCGAATCGGGCTGGCGGCTCTGGGCTACCACTTGCTTGACCGCGGCGTCCAGGCGCGCTTGGGGAATCGCTTTGCCATTGACGGTCGCCAGGGTTTGCGCCATGACGGGCGCGGCGGCGATAGCGGTCAGGGCGATCAACAGACGGGCGGGCTTCAAAATCATTGTCTATTCCTATGAAGGGTAGGGTGGAAAGAAGACCGGCGCCTCTGGGGCGCCGGCATCGTTTTGCTAATTACTGTACTTTGGCTTTCTTGGTCAGCTCTTCCTGATACGCCTGTACTTTCTTCTGGGTCAGGGCTTCGCCGATTTGCGGCTTCAGCTCGTCCAGGGTCGGCAGCTTGGCGGCGCGCACATCATCGACCTTGATCACGTGGAAACCGTTCGGGGTTTGCACGGCTTTCTCGGTGATCTGGCCTTTTTGCAGGCCGACGAAGGCGTCCGAGAAGACTTTCGGGAAGGCCGATGGCACTGCCCAGTCCAGGTCGCCGCCGCTGCTGGCGGTGCCGGTGTCTTTCGAGGTCTTGGCCAGGTCTTCGAACTTGGCGCCGCCCTTCAGTTTGGCGATGACTTCATTGGCCTGGGCTTCGGTTTCCAGCAGGATGTGGCGTACGTGGTATTCCTTGTCGCCGGTCTGGGCTACGAAGCGGTCGTATTCAGCCTTGATCTCGGTGTCCTTGACCGGGTTCTTCTTCAGGTACTCGGTGATGAAGGCGTTGATGATGATGGCTTGACGGGCATTTTCCAGTTGCTGTTTGACGGCGGCATCCTTGTCGAAGTTCTGCTTCACCGCTTCTTGCATCAGCACTTCGCGGCCGATCAGTTCACGCTTGATCGCCTCGCGCAGTTGTGGGGAGTCGGTCTGCTGGCCTTGGGCCACCAGTTGTTTGACTGCTGCTTCCACGCGCGAGGTAGGAATCGCTTTGCCGTTAACCACAGCAATGTTCTGTGCAAATACAGGTGCCGACGCTACGGCGAGAAGTGCGAGCAGCAGACGAGCTGGCTTGAAAGTCATTATTAATTCCTAGGGGAAAAGTTCTTGAAAATCGCGGTAAAACGGGATTTGGATCGCGGAGCAGACTCAGCGCTTCAACTTGAATAGTCTATGTGATGAGCTTCTTTGATGTTAGTCCCAAATTGCCGCGCATATCATACTTCCGATGGTGCCAATGCGGTAATGGCCAATGCATGAATTTCTTTATGCATCATATCGTGCACGGAATCATACACCAGACGATGCCTTGTGACGAGTTTATGACCTTCGAATTGCGCCGAAACGATTTTCAGGCGGTAATGGCCCCCGCCGGAGGCGGCGCCGGCATGGCCGGCATGCAGGGCCGATTCATCGTCCAGCACCATTTCCAGCGGGCTGAAGGCGGCTTGCAGGCGCGCCCGGATTTCTGCGATGCGCGCGTCGTTCATGCCTCGTCCTTGATATGTTTAGTCAGATAAATCGTCTGCGCAATAATGAACACAAACATGATGCCGGTCACGCCAAAGACCTTGAAACTGACCCAGGCGCCGGTGTCGGTGCGGAACAACACAAAGGCCACGAACAGGTTCAGGAAGCCCAGGATCACCCAGAACGTCATCCAGGCCAGGTTCAGGCGGTGCCAGATTTCCTCGGGCAGGGCGAATTGTTTTTCCATTGCGGCGCGCATCAGGTTTTTGCGGAAACCCCAATGGGCCACCATCATGCCGACGGCAAAGCACCAGTAGATAATGGTCGGCTTCCATTTGATGAAGTTATCATCATGGAAATAAATCGTCAGGCCGCCGAACATCACGAAAATCAGCAGGGAGAGCCAGAGAATGCCGTCGACCTTGAGCCGGCGCAGCAGCAGCGAGGCAATTTGAATCGCGGTGGCCACGATGCCGGACAGGCTGGCAATGATAATCGGCGCCTGGCTGGCCGTGACGACGCCACCGGAAATGATGGCGCTGAAATGGTCGTTGATAAAAGCCTGGGCCACGGCTTCATTCGAACCGGCCCATTTATAACTGCCGAAAAACACCAGCAGCGGGAATAAATCAAACAGGAATTTCATATTGTATTCAGTCTTGAGGGGCAAAACGCAGGGACGCCGAATTGATGCAATAACGCAATCCGGTCGGCGGCGGCCCGTCCGGGAAGACATGGCCCAGATGGGCGTCGCAGACTGCGCAAATAATTTCGGTGCGCAGCATACCATGCGAGCGGTCAACTTTCTCGATTACCTTGGCCGGGTCCAGCGCCTGGAAATAGCTGGGCCAGCCGCAGCCTGAGTCGAATTTGGCGTCCGAGGCGAATAGCGGCGTGTCACAGCAGACGCAGGTGTAAATGCCGTGCGCGTGATGGTCCCAGTATTTGCCGGTGAAGGCGCGTTCGGTGGCGGCATGGCGCGTCACCTGGTATTCCAGCGGATCGAGCTGGGCGCGCCACTCGGCATCGCTTTTTTGTACTTTGTCGTTCATGGTTGCTTTCAGGATGAGCAGCTGACTTCCAGATGGCTTGCCCAGTCGGGCGGCAAGGCGGCGTAGTGTTCGTTTTCCGGCTGTTCCTCATAGGGGCGCTGCAACACCGCGAGCAGGCGCGCCACTTCAGTAAAGTCCTTATTCTGCGCCTTTTCAATGGCTTGCTGCGCCAGATAGTTGCGTAAGACATACTTGGGGTTGACCAGATTCATCGCCGCGCGGCGCGCGCCGTCCTCGCTGTTCTCTGCGCGCAGACGGGCGCGGTACTGCTCGGCCCAGGCGTCGAAGGCGGGCCGGTCGATGAACAGGTCGCGCAGCGGCTCGTCGCCCGCGGCCGAAGCCGCCTGCAAGCCGCCCAGGCGGCGGAAGAACAGGGTGAAATCGGCATGATTGGCCTGCAACAGCTCGAACATGGCGTCGAACAGGGCGCGGTCTTCCGCGCGTTCTTCTTTCAGACCCAGCTTGGCGTGCAGCAGGCGGTCGATGGCGGCGGCGAACTCGGGTTGGTAGACGTCGAGCGCGGCCTGGGCGGTGTCGACTTCGCCGATCAGCGGCAGCAGGGCTTGCGCCAGCGCATAGCAATTCCAGTGGCCGATCTGCGGCTGCATGGCGTAGGAATAGCGGCCCTGCTGGTCGCTGTGGTTACAGATGTGCTGCGGGTCGAAGGCTTCCATGAAGCCGAAGGGACCGTAGTCGAGGGTCTGGCCGAGGATGGACATATTGTCGGTGTTCATCACGCCGTGCATGAAGCCGACCGCCTGCCACTGGGCGATCAGGCGCGCCGTGCGCCGCGCCACTTCCTCCAGCAGGGCGGCATAGGGATTGGCCGCCGCCAGCAAGTCTGGATAGAAGCGGCCGATCACATAGTCGGCCAGGATTTTCAGCTCATCCGGCTTGTTCTTGTAGAACCAATGCTCGAAGGAGCCGAAGCGCACGAAGCTGGGTGCCATGCGGATCACCACGGCCGCCGTTTCGATGCTTTCGCGCACCACGCCCTGGTCCGAACCGGCCACCGAGAGGGCGCGCGAAGTCGGGATGCCGAGTGCGTGCATGGCTTCCGAGCACAGGAATTCGCGGATCGAGGAGCGCAGCACGGCGCGGCCGTCGCCCATGCGCGAGTAGGGCGTCAGGCCGCTGCCTTTCCATTGCAGCTCCAGCGGCCCCTCGGCGCTGGCGACATCGCCCAGCAAGATGGCGCGGCCGTCGCCGAGCTGGCCGGCCCAGACGCCGAACTGGTGGCCGGAATACACGGCGGCGAGCGGCTGGGAGCGGTCGGGCACGCGGTTGCCGATCAGCAGGTCCAAGCCATCGGCGCCGGCCAGCGCCTGGGCATCGAGGCCGGCCAGCTGGGCGGCGGCCGGACTGAGCGCCACCAGATAGGGCGCCGGCAGCGGCGTCGGCATCAGACGCGTGTAGAAGGCCGGCGGCAGGCTGGCGAAGGAATTGTCCAGAGGCAGGGAGAAAATGGCAGTTCCGATCGGTAAGGGCTGGTAAAGCGCGGATTTTAACGCATAGAAGCGATTTTATTGCGGCCGCCCCGGATTGCAAGAGGGGCTTTACATCTGCTGACAAAAGCCGCCCTTTCTATACTGCATTGCAGCATGGAAATCGGTTGACGGCGGCCCGCGCCGCAACCGACACTCGTTATGAAAAAAACAAATCCAGCACACAGGAGCCCGCATGCCAGCCTTGCCTTCCAGCCCCCTGATGGGGCAAATGATGGATGAGCCGCTGCTCATCTCCAGCATTATCGAATTCGCCGCCCGCCATTACGGCGCCAGCGAAATCGTTTCGCGCCGGGTTGAGGGCGATCTTCACCGCTACACATACCGCGAGTGCCGCCAGCGCGCCTGCCGCCTGGCCAATGCCCTGCACTGGCTGGGCGTGCGCATGGGCGAGCGGGTGGCGACCCTGGCCTGGAACGGTTACCGCCACCTGGAAGCGTATTACGCCGTGTCCGGCTCGGGCGCCGTGCTGCACACGATCAATCCGCGCCTGCATCCGGACCAGCTGGCCTACATCATCAACCACGCCGAAGACCAGTACCTGCTGTTCGACCTCAACCTGCTGCCCCTGGTGGAAGCGGTGGCGCCGCATTGCAAGGGCGTCAAAGGCTATATCCTGCTGGCCGGCCCGGAGCACCTGCCGGCCGAGACGAAGATTCCAGAGCTGATGAGCTACGAGGCGCTGATCGCCACCCATTCCGACGATTTCGCCTGGCCCAAATTCGATGAGAACGCGGCCGCCTCGCTGTGCTACACCTCGGGCACCACCGGTAATCCGAAAGGCGCGCTGTATTCGCACCGCTCGACCGTGCTGCACGCCTACGGTTCGGCCGTGCCGAACGCGCTCAACGTGTCCTCGCGCGACACCGTGCTGCCGGTGGTGCCGATGTTCCATGTGAACGCCTGGGGCTTGCCGTACTCGGTGCCGCTGTCGGGCGCCAAGCTGGTCTTTCCCGGCTGCGCGCTGGACGGCAAATCGCTGTACGAATTGTTCGAAAGCGAAAAAGTCAGCTTCTCGGCGGGCGTGCCGACGGTCTGGCTGGGCCTGGTCAACTATGTGCTGCAGCATGGCTTGAAGTTCTCGACCTTCCGCCGCACCGTGATCGGCGGCGCGGCCTGTTCGCCGACGCTGATGAATACCCTGATCGACGAGCTGGACGTGGAGGTGATCCATGCGTGGGGCATGACCGAGATGTCGCCGCTGGGCACGGCGGGCGGCCTGCTGGCGCGCCATTTGGAACTGCCGCGCGCCGAGCAGCGCAAGGTGCTGCTGAAACAGGGCCATGCCATCTTCGGCGTCGATATGCGCATCGTCGACGACGAGGGCAAGCTCTTGCCTTGGGATGGCAGCAGCTACGGCCATTTGCAGGTGCGCGGGCCGTGGATCATCCATTCCTATTTCAAGGACGAGGGCGGCCAGGTGTTGGAGGATGGCTGGTTCCCCACCGGCGACGTGGCCACCATCGACGCCGACGGCTATATGCAGATCACCGACCGCAGCAAGGATGTGATCAAGTCCGGCGGCGAGTGGATCGGCACCATCGACCTGGAAAATATTGCGATGTCGCATCCGGCGGTGTCGCAGGCGGCCTGCATCGGCGTGCGCCATCCGAAATGGGATGAACGTCCCTTGCTGGTCGTGGTCTGTAAACCAGGGCAAAGCGTGAGCCGCGAGGACTTGCTGCAGTTTTACGACGGCAAGGTCGCCAAATGGTGGTTGCCGGACGACGTGGTCTTTGCCGAGGCGCTGCCGGTGGGCGGCACGGGCAAGATCCAGAAGAACAAGCTGCGCGAGCAATTCCGCAATTACCAGCTGGCAACGTCAGAAACCCCGACAACATAAGCGCATCCTGTCGGGAAACTTTACATCCGCAAGCCATTATTTAAGCTTGCTCAATGCAAGTTATTGATTTTTCTCACATTCCCTCCGCTGGCATGGGATATGCACACTTCCAGCCTGCAATTCACGAGCGGAGGGAAATATGAAAAACCTGAAAAAGACTGTCTTGGCAAGCGGCTTGGCGCTGGCCCTATTGGCAGGCATCACCCCAGTATCGCAAGCGACCGTGCTGACCATAGATTTCGCCATGAAAGGCGCATTCTCTGGTACGCCACCTAGCGACCCGGTAGATCCGAACGCCGTTTTCGCCCGCGCCGTTTTCGACGATGGCGGCGGTACGGGGAGCGTCACGCTCACCATGAACGTGTTGACCAACCTGCTTGTTGGCGCCTATGTCAGCGACTGGTATTTCAATCTTGATCCGACCATCATGAATCTGGCCGACGCGCCGACTTTTACGCCGGTGGCGGGCTTCGTGGCGGCCGACTCGATCACACTCGACAAAAACCCGAATGGCTTCCCGAACTGCTGCAAGGCGGACGGTACCGGTGGCGACTATGATATCTGGTTCGCCTTCCCCCAAGCCAACCCCGGTGAGCTAGCGCGCGGCAACACTTCGAAGTACACCATTACCGGCACCGGTTTGACTGCCAATTCCTTCAATTTCCTGTCCGTGCCGCAGAATTCCGATGACGGCAGTTATATTAGCGCCGTGCATGTGCAGGGCTATTCGAGCAGCGTCTGGGTCGCCGGCAGCGGCAGCACCGGTGGTGGTGGCGGTGGAGGCGGCGGCGGTTCGGGGGGCGAGGTGCCGGAACCGGGCAGCTTGCTGCTGGTCGGCCTTGGCCTGCTGTCCCTCGGTCTGGGCCGCAAGCTGCACCTAGGTTCGAAGACGGAGTGAAGGCCGCTCCCTCTTCTCAAAAGAATCAGCCCCGCACATGCGGGGCTGATTTTTTTTGCAGGCAGATTACTTCGTCACTTGCACGGAACTGCTGGAACGGTTGCCGGCCTTATCCGTTGCGATGCTCTGGAGCGTGTGCTGGCCGGCGCTCAGGCCGCCCGTTTTCCAGGCATAGGACAGGCTGCTGCCGCTGCCGGTGGCTTTGAGCTGGCCGTCGATATACAGCGCCAGCGCAATGCCGGCGGCGCCACTATTGTCGGCAGCGCTCACCTTCACATTGACGTTGCCGCTGACCCTGCCCGATACCGGATTGGTGATCTTCACTGTCGGCGCTTGCGTGTCGGCGCTCACGACCGTGGTGCTGTTGGCGACGTTGACCGACACAGGGGTGGAAGAAGCCACATTGCCCGCCGCATCGTAAGCCACGGCGACCAGGGCGGCCATGCCGTTCGCCACGCCTTTCGAATCCCAGGAGAAGGCGTAAGGGGCGCTGCTGTCGCTGGCCACCACAGTATTGTTGACCTTCAGGTCGACCCGCGCCACGCCGACGTTATCGGCGGCATTGACACCCACGCTCACTGTGCCCGTGACCGAGCTGCTGGCCGAGGGCGAGGCGATGGCGACGGTGGGCGCGCTGGTGTCCTTGCTCACGGTGGCGCTGGCGTTGCGGGCGGCGGCCACGGCGGCGGCGGCGTTCACGCGGCCGTTGCCGAAATAGATATCGCGGCCCGGCGTGCCGAGGTCGACGGCGGTCGAGTACAGCAGGCTTTCGATCTTGGCGCCGTCCAGGGCGGGATTGGCGGACATCATCAGCGCCGCCACGCCGGCCGCGACCGGGCTGGCGAAGGAGGTGCCGTTCCAGGCGCTGTAGCCGCCGCTCATATTGGTGGTGTAAATATAGGAGCCGGGCGCCGACAGCGAAACGAAGCTGCCATAGCTGGAGAAGCTGGAGCGGGCGTCGGCGCTGTCGGTGGCCGACACCGCGATCATGCTGCTGGTCGGCGCGTAGCCCTCATCGCGGTTGTTATTGCCGGCCGCGACGAACAGCAGGCCGCCCTTGCTCTTCAGGTAATTGGCCGCGCTCTGGACGGCCGCGCTGGCGGGAGCGCTGTCGTAGCTCAGGTTCACCACGCGCGCGCCGTGGTCGGCGGCGTAAGTCACGCCACTGGCCATGGTCGAGTAGTAAGCGTAGCAGGAGCCGGAGGCATCCTTGAAGGCAATGCGCACCGGCATGATTTTGGCGTTGCCCGCCACACCAGCCACGCCGGCGCCATTGTCCATGGCCGCGGCGGCGACGCCGGCCACGGCCGTACCGTGGCCGCAGACATCGCTGGTGTCGGCATTATTGCCGTCGACATTCCAGCCGGCCACCAGGCGCGGCGCCAGATCCGGATGGGCGCTGTAAATGCCGCTGTCGAGGATGGCGATGGTCACGCCGGCGCCTTGGGCCAGATCCCAGGCGGCAGGCGCGCCGATCTTGCCGATATGCCATTCGCTGCCCAGGTAAGGGTCGTTCGTGGTGGCGCTGAGCTTGACGCGACGGTCCAGCTCCACGTATTTGAATTGCGGATCCTTGCGCAGCTTGGCGAGCGCGGCCTTTTCCGAACCAGGCGGCAGGTCGATCATGTGGATATTGCTTTGCCCCATCTTGCGGCGCTTGCCCTTGTGTGGACGGATGGCCTCGTCGAACCCGGCCTCGCTCACGCCTTCGCGCGGCTCGACCAGGATGCGGCCATGGGCGTATTCGCTGTCGGCCAGATCGTCGTCCTGCTGGACATGCTGCGGTTTGGCGCCGTGCGCGGGCGGCGTGACGGCTGCCAGGGCGGCTGCCGCCACGAGGAGGGAGGCGGACAGGAAGGTTTTGTCTTGCAGAAAAATAGTCGTGCGCTTCTTCATGGAGTAGTCCAGTTTTCAAAAAATACCGAAAAGAGGACTGCCGGCCGCCCATCTGCATGAGCGATTGAAGACACGCACCATCGCTGGCGCTCAGAGTCTGGCAGTCCTGCCGTCATGGGGGAGTGTTCGCCCCTTAGACCGTTGACTTTGCGTCCCGCGCTTTCGCGCGGTTTGCCTTTATCAGCTTGTTGAACTGCTGAGTATGCAAAGTTGGTGGGTGCATTCTAGCAAAGCATAAGGCTGAGCTAAATCAATGACTTACGTCAATTATGCGCAGCAACTATCAATGTAATAGTTGAATTTAATAGTATTAAGCAGCATTAATCCGGAACAAATAAAAAACCGGGCAATTGCCCGGTTTTTAGAGTGGGCGGTGATCAGCGGGTAACTTGCACGCTGGTGCTGGTCGTGTTGCCGGCCGCATCCTTGGCCACGATCTGGATGGTATGCGCGCCACTGCTTTCCTTGCGGGTGTTCCAGCTGTAACCCAGGCTGCTGCCGGTGCCGGAAGCTTTCTTTGCGCCATCGATGTACAGGGTCAGCGAGATGCCGGCCGCACCATTGTTGTCGGCCGCGCTGATGCCCACGTTGACGGTGCCGCTGACCGCGCCGGAAGTCGGGTTGGTGATGGCGACGGTCGGTGGCGTGGTGTCTATCGCCGGAGCGGGCACGCCGTTGGCCACGTTGACCGAAATCGGGGTGGAGGAGGCGGCATTGCCGGCCGCGTCATATGCTACGGCAACCAGTTGCGCCATGCCGTTCACGACGCCGTTGGAATCCCAGGCGAAGGAGAAGGGGCCGGCGGTATCGGTGGCAACCACGGTGCCGTTCACTTTCAGGTCGACGCGGGTGACGCCGACGTTGTCGCTGCTGCTGGTGGTGACGGTCACGGTGCCGGAGACGGTGCTGTTGGCCAGCGGCGCGGCCAGGGCAACGGTTGGCGCCACGGTATCGGCTGGCGGCGCATAGTTCTTGGCGGCTTGCACGGCGGCGCCGGCGTCCACGCGGCCGTAGCCGAAGATCGGGTCGCGGCCGGCGGCGCCCAGGTCGGCGGCGGTGGAGAACAGCAGGCTTTCGATCTTGCCGCTGTCGAGGGCCGGGTTGGCGGCCATCATCAGGGCGGCCACGCCGGCGGCGATCGGACTGGCAAAGGAGGTGCCATTCCAGGCGCTGTAGCCGAGGCTGTTGTTGGTGGTGTAGATATAGGAGCCAGGCGCGGCCAGCGAAACGAAGTTGCCGTAGCTGGAGAAGCTGGAGCGCGCGTCGCTGCTGTCGGTGGCCGACACGGCGATCAGGCTGGTGCTGGCGGCGAAGCCCTCGTCGCGGTTGTTGTTGCCGGCGGCGATGAAGACCAGGCCGCCCTTGTTCTTCATATACTGCGATGCGCTCTGGATGGCCGAGCTGCCTGCCGCGCCGTCGAAGCTGACGTTAGCGATGCGGGCGCCGTGGTCGGCGGCCCAGGTGATGCCGCTGGCGATGGTGCTGTAGTAGGCGTAGCAGCTGTTGGTGGCGGTATCGAGGTAGGCGATACGTACCGGCATGATCTTGGCCTGGCCGGCCACGCCAGCCACACCGGCGCCGTTGTTGGTGGCGGCGGCGGCGCTGCCCGCCACCGGGGTGCCGTGGCCGCAGACGTCGGAGGTGTCGGTGTTGCTGCCGTAGATGTTGTAGCCGGCGACCAGATTCGGGGCCAGGTCGGGGTGGGCGCCGTTCACGCCGGAGTCCAGGATGGCGATGACCACGCCGGCGCCCTGCGAAGCGTCCCAGGCGGCCGGGGCGTTGATCTTGGCCTGGTGCCATTCGCTGCCCATGTAGGGGTCATTGACGGCCATGCTGACTTTGACGCGCTTGTCCAGCTCAGCGAATTTCACGCCGGGGTGCTTTTTCAGCTGGGCCAGCACGGCTTGTTCATTGGCGTTGGCTGGCAGTTCGACGACGTGCAGATTGCTCTGGCCCAGCTTGCGGCGCTTGCCGCCGTGCGGCTTGAGCATGGTTTCGAATTCGGTGGCGGTCAGGCCGGCGCGGGCTTCTACCAGGAGGCGGCCACGGGCAAATTCCGCGTTATCGTTAGCTGCGAAGGCGGGTGCGGCCAGGGTTGCCAGGGCGGTTGCGATTGCTGCGGAGAAGGCCGAGGTGGTGATGAATTTCATGGTAGCGAGTCCTATATTTCCAAAGTTCTGAAAAAGTAAGGACTGCCGCCTGCCCGATGAGGGACAGATTGGAGACGCCACGCAGGTATACCAACACCTATCGTGTGTACGATGTACTAAGTCTGGCAGTCCTGCCGTCATAGAGCCGAAGCCCCTTAGACCGATGACTTTGCGTCCCAGGCTTTCGCCTGGTTTGCCCTTGTCAGTTAGTTGCTGGATGGAATCTTATGTCATGAAATGCCGTGTGGCAAGTATTTTCTGAATATTTTTTGATGCCGTGTGAAAATAATCTAGATGGAATAGAAATGTTTAAAAAATTCAGCACAATCAAAGACTTAGATTGGATATCAATTTGAAAGTGATATTCCATTTGAGAAACAAAAATTAATACATGGAAGTGTTGAAAACTGATTATCTGAGATAATCATCTTTCATTGAAAATTCATTAAACTAAATCCATGGCTTCTCTATGAAAAGTCATACTTTCGGTAGCTATTCTACGCACGCCAAAAAAAGAAAACGATCGTTCTTTTGTGGGGTATAGTAGGCTTCCGGAATTCACCAGTTCACACCACAATAAGGAAGAGACATGAGTGCCGACTACGCAGTCCACGGTTCTGTTGCTGTGATTACACTGAACAACCCGCCGGTCAACGGCATGGGCCTGGTGACGCGCACCGCCGCCGTCGCCGGTCTGCGCCAGGCCCAGGAAGATCCGGCCGTGAAGGCCATTGTCATCACCGGCGCCGGCAAGGCCTTTTCCGGCGGCGCCGACATCAAGGAATTCAATTCGCCCAAGGCGCTGACCGAACCCACCCTGCACACCCTGATCCGCACGGCGGAAGACTCGGTCAAGCCGGTGGTGGCGGCCATCCATAGCGTGTGCATGGGCGGCGGCCTGGAACTGTCCTTGGGATGCAATTACCGCGTGGCCTTGCCCGGCGCCCAGATCGCCTTGCCGGAAGTGAAACTGGGCTTGCTGCCGGGCGCCGGCGGCACCCAGCGCCTGCCGCGCGTGCTGGGCCTGGAGCGGGCGCTGAATATGATCGTCTCGGGCAATCCCGTGCCGTCGGAAAAACTGGCGGACAGCGCGCTGTTCGATGCAGTCTTCCCGGCCGGGACCAATCTGATCGAGGCGGCCGTCGCCTTTGCCGAGAAGATCGCCGATGTGCGTCCGCTGCCCAAGGTGCGCGAGCGCAAGGTGGATTACCCCAACCACGAAGCCTTCCTGCAGTTCACGCGCAATACCGTAAAAACCGTGGCCGGACCGTTCCCGGCGCCGCTGGAATGCGTGGAAACCGTGGCCGCCGCCGTCACCATGAAATTCGAGGATGGCCTGAAGTTCGAGCGCGAGCGTTTCATGCACCTGATCCAGACATCGGAATCGAAATCGCTGCGCCACGCCTTCTTCGCCGAGCGCGAGGCCAGTAAGGTACCGGACGTGCCGTCCGACACGCCGATACGCGACATCCGCAAGGCGGCCATCATCGGCGCCGGCACCATGGGCGGCGGCATCGCCATGAACTTCGCCAACGCCGGCATCCCCGTCACCCTGCTGGAGACGAAGCAGGAGGCGCTGGACAAGGGCTTGGCCACCATCCGCAAGAACTACGAGAGCACGCTGAAGAAGGGCAAGCTGACCCAGGAAAAGATGGACCAGCGCCTGGCCCTGGTCGGCGGCACGCTGGCGTATGAGGAGATTGCCGACGCCGATATCGTGATCGAGGCCGTGTTCGAGGAGTTGGGCGTGAAGGAGACCGTGTTCCGCAAACTCGATGAGGTGATGAAGCCGGGCGCCATCCTGGCCAGCAATACCTCGACGCTGGACGTGGACCGGATTGCCGCCTTCACGCGGCGTCCGCAGGACGTGATCGGCACCCACTTCTTCAGCCCCGCCAATGTCATGAAGTTGCTGGAGATCGTGCGCGGCAAGCAGACCGGCAAGGATGTGCTGGCGACGGCGCTGGCGCTGTCCAAAAAACTCAAGAAGACCGGCGTGGTCTCGGGCGTTTGCGATGGCTTTATCGGCAACCGCATGATCGAGCAGTACAGCCGCCAGGCCGGCTTCTTGCTGGAGGAAGGCTGCCTGCCGGAGCAGGTTGACAAGGCGGTTGAGAAGTTCGGTTTCGCCATGGGACCGTTCCGTATGGGCGATTTGGCCGGCAACGACATCGGCTGGGCTATTCGCAAGCGCCGCTATGTCGAGAAGCCGGAGATCAGCTATTCGAAAACGGCCGACCTGCTGTGCGAGATAGGCCGTTTCGGCCAGAAGACGGGCGGCGGCTGGTACGACTACAAGCCGGGCGACCGCAAGGCCTATCCGAACGAGGAAGTCAACGCCATGATCGCGCGCCACTCGGCCGATATCGGCGTGCAGCGCCGCGCCATCAGCGACGAGGAGATCGTGCAGCGCCTGGTCTACGCGTTGGTGAACGAAGCGGCCCTGATCCTGGAAGAGGGCATCGCCTTGCGCGCTTCGGACATCGATATGGTCTACCTGACCGGCTACGGCTTCCCGCTGCACCGCGGCGGCCCGATGTTCTATGCCGATACGGTCGGTCTGCCGAATGTGCTGGCGACCATCGAGAAGCTGGCCAAGGGCTACCACGGCGAAGCCTGGACGCCGGCCCCGCTGCTGGTCAAGCTGGCCGCCGAAGGCAAGGGCTTCAACAGCCGCTAGGCGCCTCCTTAAGCCGTCCGGAGGGGTTCAGGCGATCCGCTTGCGCATGCGCGAGAGCGGCAGCTGAATCCCGCCCGGCAGGCTCAGTTCGAAATCTTCCGTCACTTCGAAGCCGCTGGCCAGGTACAGCGGCACGCCCGGCATGGTGGCGGCCAGTTCCAGCGCCTGGAAACCCTGCGCCACCGCCTCGGCTTCGCAATGGCGCATCAGCATGCTGCCCAGGCCTTGGCGCGGCACCGCCGGATCGACAAAGAAGGCGCGGATGCGTCCCGGCTGCGTGGCCGGATCGAGCAGGGGATCGGGGCCGCTCTTGGTGCGGTCGCCGCCGAACAGGGTGGCGCGCTTGCTCCAGCCGCCGCAGGCCACCGCCTCGCCCTCGCGTTCAATAATAAAGTAAGTGCCATCGGCCACCAGCTGGCTGTCCACGCCGAAGACATGGTGGGTGACGGCCGCCGCCTGCTCGTCGCTGTAAAAACCCTTGCTCAAGCCTATGCCGGAGCGGGTAATCAGCGCCTCCATGCGCGGGATATCGGCTTCGGTGGCGGTGCGCAGCACGCTGCGCGGGGCTGGGGCGGGGGGCGATTGGCTCATGCGAAAATGGTATCATGAGGCGCATAACGGTGGAGGGCACCATGCGCGGCAAGCGGTTTCGTCATCTCTTCCATATCGCAGCTGTGCTGCTGCTGGCGCTGGTCTTGCTGCTGCTTAGCGGCCCGGCCGGGGCGCGCGAGCTGCTGGTGGTCGGCGCGCATTTCGAACGCGTCTTCGAGCGCACGCCGGAAGGCGGTTTTACCGGCCTCGGTCCCGAAATCGTGCGTATCCTGGCCACTCAGCTGGGCCACACGGTGCGCTTCGAAATCTATCCCTGGGCGCGCGCCCAGGCCATCCTGTCCCAAGGCAAGGCCGACATCCTGGTCGGCCCCTACAAATCCTTCGAGCGCGTGCAACGCATGGCGTTTTCGCGCCGCCCCTTCTATCAGGACCAGATGGTGTTCTATGCGCTGAATACTTCCGGCATCGTCTGGCATGGCGATTTTGCCACCTTGGCCGACCACCGCATCGTCATCATGAATGGCTGGGCCTATGGCGAGCAGTTCGAGCAGGCCCGCCCCATGCTCAAGGTGAGCGTGGCGAACAGCGTGGAAAGCGGGGTGAAAATGGTGGAAGCGCAGCATGTGGCCCTGTTTGCCAGCAACCGGCGCAATACCGAGCCGGTATTGGCGAAACTGGGTTTGACGGGGCAGATGGCGCCACTGGCCCATGTGATCCAGGTGCAGGACGGCTATTTCGCCTTCCCCAAGCGCCAGCTGCATGAGGCTTTGCGGCGCGAGTTCGACCAGGCTTTTACGGGCCTGGTCGAAAGCGGGGAGTTGAAGCGCCTGGGACAGCGCTTCGACGTCAGCGTGCCTTGATGACGCGCCTTAGTTGCGGCGGCGCGAAGGCGTCAGGACACTAGGCAGAGCCTTGGGCAGGGTGTCCGGATAGTCGCGGCTGAAGTGCAGGCCCCGGCTTTCGCGGCGCTGCAAGGCGCTGTTGACGATCATCGAGGCTACATCGACCAGGTTGCGCAACTCCAGCAAATCATGCGTGATGCGGAAGTTGCGGTAGTACTCGTCGATTTCCTCTTTCAGCAGCGCGATGCGGTGCTGGGCGCGCTCCAGGCGCTTGGTGGTGCGCACGATGCCCACGTAATTCCACATGAAGCGGCGCAGCTCGTCCCAGTTGTGGGCGATGACCACTTCCTCGTCGGCGTCGCTGACCCGGCTTTCGTCCCAATCCGGCAGATAGGGCGCGTCGACTTTTTCCTTGGACAGGATGTCGTCGGCGCAGGCGCGGCCGACCACCACGCATTCGAGCAGGGAATTGCTGGCCAGGCGGTTCGCGCCGTGCAGGCCGGTGCAGGCGGTTTCGCCCACGGCATACAGGCCGTGCAGGTCGGTGCGGCCAAGCAGGTCGGTCACCACGCCGCCGCAGGTGTAATGCGCGGCCGGCACGATGGGGATCGGTTCCTTGGTGATGTCGATGCCCAGTTCCAGGCAGCGCGCATAAATCGTCGGGAAATGCTCGATCAGGAATGCGGCGGGCTTGTGGCTGATATCCAGGTGGACGTAATCCAGGCCGCGCTTTTTGATCTCGAAGTCGATGGCGCGCGCCACCACGTCGCGCGGGGCCAGTTCGGCGCGCTCGTCGTGGGCCAGCATGAAGCGCTGGCCGGCGGCGGCGCCGGCTTCCGGCGGCAGCTTGAGCAGGCCGCCTTCGCCGCGGATCGCTTCCGTGATCAGGAAGGACTTGGCATAGGGGTGGTACAGGCAGGTTGGATGGAACTGGATGAATTCCATATTCGACACGCGGCAGCCGGCGCGCCAGGCCATGGCGATGCCGTCGCCGCTGGCGGTGTCGGGATTGGTGGTGTACAGATAGACCTTGCCGGCGCCGCCGGTGGCCATCACCGTGTGTTCGGCGGCGAAGGTCAGCACCTGGCCGGTCTTCGTATCCTGCACGTACAGGCCATGGCATTTGGGCTGGGAGTGGCCGGGACGCGGCCCCAGCTTGTCCGAGGTGATCAGGTCGATCGCGCAGTGGTGCTCGAACAGGCTGATATTCGGGTGGGCGCGCACTTTTTCTTCCAGCGTCACCTGGACCGCGTGGCCGGTGGCGTCGGCGGCGTGGATGATGCGGCGCTGGCTATGGCCGCCCTCGCGCGTCAGGTGGAAACCCAGCTCCGCACTGTCGTCGCGGGTGAAAGGGACGCCTTGGGCGATCAGCCACTCGATGGCGCTGCGGCCGTTTTCGACGATGAAGCGGGTGGCGCCTTCGTCGCATAGGCCGCCGCCGGCCACCAGGGTATCGGCGATATGCTGGTCATGGCTGTCGCCTGAGTCGAGCACGGCGGCGATGCCGCCCTGGGCCCAGTTGCTGGCGCCGTCCAGCAGGGCGCGTTTGGAAATGATGGCGACTTTACGTGTTTCGGCGAGGTGCAGGGCGACCGACAGGCCGGCCAGGCCGCTGCCCACGATGGCTACATCAAATTTCATGGCGATTCGAATTTTTCTGTCAAGAAGCATGACTATAGACCATTTGTCATGCCCGCGTCATATTTGGCCCTGCTGGCCGCTCGGCTTTTCGCGGCGGCTTTGATCTGGCTCTGGTGTTTGCTTGTGGCGGCGCAAGGCTGCTCGGCGGGGCGTCCGGCATCATGGCTGAGCCGTCATCCGGCGGCAAAGGAGTCGGGCCATGGTCAGGATCTTCAATCATTATGTGTCCCGCGCGGGCATCATCCTGCTGTTGCTGGAGGTGCTGGCGCTACTGACGGCGGCGGTGCTGGTGTCCCTGGTCTGGCTGCCGGAGCGGCGGCCGGGCCAGATGTATCTGGCGGCGGCGCTCTTTGTGGCGCCGGTGGCGGCCTGCATGGCGGCGCTGGGCATGTATGGCCAGCAGCGCTGCGAGGATGCGAAAGCGCTGCTGGCGCGCCTGCTGCCGGCGCTGGTGCTGGCCTATCTGCTGCATCGCTGGCTGGTGCTGCTGTCGCCGGCCGCCGCCCTGCGTTCCGGTCTGAAAGGGGCGGCGGGCGACGCGGCCTGGCTGGCCTTCCTGTTGGGCGCCGGCGGCGTGCTGCTGACGCGTATGCTGCTGTTCGGCTCGCGCCAGTCGCGCCTGTTGTCGTCGCGCGTGATCCTGGTGGGCGACGGCATGCTGGCGCTGGAATGCCTGCAACTGGCGGCCGCTCCCCAAGGCTTGCGCCAGTTTCATGTGATCGGCTGCGTGCCGGTGCCGGGCGAAAATTCCTGCGTGCCGGCCGGCAGCGTGCTGCCCAGCGGCCAGCCCCTGCTGACGCTGGCGCGGGCGTACGAGGCCGATGAGGTGATTGTTTCCGTTATCGACCGCCGCAACGGCGCCTATCCGGTGCGCGAATTGCTGGAATGCGCCCTGGGCGGCGTGCAGGTGACGGATGCGGCCCAGTTCTTCGAGCGCGAAGCCAGCCAGATCCGCGTCGACTCCCTGCAACCCAGTTAGCCGGCGCCGAAAAACGCTTCCTGCATCTGGTCCGGCGCGCTGCGGTCACTGCTGCGCGCCAGGTAACCGGTGTATTTCAATTCGGCCGGCCCGCTATGGTGGAGCAGGAAGGGCGCCAGCGGCTGGGCGGCAGCGGGCAGTGGCGCCCAGCAGGGCAGGGCCAGCAGCAGGGTGCAGAGTTGGGCTTGCGTATTCATGTCGGGCTCCCGGTCGATGTCTCCTGCTAGCGGTGAGCAAATCCCGTGCCAGGGGGCGCTGTGCCTGGAGGCGCCGGCGCGGCCATCCTGCCGGGCGCGGCGACTGTAAGGGCTGCCGACGCCGCGCTCAGGGCTGGGCCAGCAAGGCGCGCACTTGCTCGCGCTGGGGGAAGTCGCGGCTGGCCAGCAATTGTTCGGCATGGCGGCGCAGCGCCGCGCGGTCGCCGGCCTGGGCCAGGCTTTGCACCAGGTGGTAACGGATGTCGGTCGAGGTCGGCGCCTGCTCGACGGCCCGCTTGAGCAGGGCGAGCGCGCGCGCGGTCTGGCCGCGCTGTTGCAAAATCCAGCCCAGCGTATCGGCCACGGCCGGATTGTCCGGCGTCAGCCGGTAGGCGCGCTCGGCCAGGTCCAGCGCGCGCGCATCGCCGAGTTGCTGGTACGCCCAGGCCAGGTCGTTGAGGACGATCACATTGTGGCCGTCGGCGGCCGCCAGCCGCTCCAGCTGGGCGGCGGCGGCGCGGTAATCCTGTTCCTGCATCAGGCTGCTGGCGTAATACAAGCGGGTGGGCGCGTCGCGCTCGTGCTGGCGCAACCAGGCTTGCATCTGCTGCGCCGCTTCGGCGCGCCGGCCGGCGGCCAGCCGCGCGCGGTGCAGGGCAATGGCCAGCGGACCGGACGGGGCCAGGGCGTGGGCCTTGCCATACAGGGGCAGGGCGGCGCCGGCCTGCTGCTGGCTCAGCAGGATATCGCCCTCGAGCTTGTAGCCGATGGGTTGCGCCGGCTCGGCCTGCTGTGCCTGGCGCGCCAGCTTGAGCGCCTCGGCATAGGCTTGTTTGTCCAGCAGCAGGGCCACGGCCAGGGTCAGCGCCTCGGGCTGCTGCGCCTGCAGGCTCAGGGCCTTGCGCACGGCCAGCAAGGCCGCGTCGAGCTGGCGCAGCAGCAGGTGCTGGCGCGCCACTTGCACCTGCACCAGGGCCGAGGCCGGCTGTAACCGGGCCAGCTGGCTCAGGCTCTCCAGTGCGGCCGCCGGCTGCCGGGCGGCATTCTGCGCCTCGGCCAGCAGGCTCAAGGCATCGGCATTGCCGCCCTGGGCCGCCTGCAGCTTTTGCGCCAGGTTGAGCGCTTTCTCGACTTCGCCGCCGGCCAGGCGCAGGCGGGCCAGCAACAGGGCCGGCGCCGGCGTTTCGGGATGGTCGCGATAGGCTTGCGCGGCCCAGTCGAGGGCCTCGGCGCGCTGCCCGCGCCGGACGGCGAGCTGGGCCAGCGCCAGCTGCAGTGCCAGGCTGTTGCGCTGGCGCGCCAGCGCGGCCAGATAGCGCTGGCGCGCCTGAGCCGGCTTGCCTTCGAGCAGGTCGAGCTGGGCCAGGTTGTCGAGGGCCGGCTGGTACAGCGCATCCATGGCCAGCGCCTGGTCGAAGCTGCGGCGCGCGCCGGCCAGGTCCTGGCTGGCCACCTGCACCCCGCCGCGCAGATTGTGCACCAGCGGATTGGCGCCCTGGCGTTCCAGCGCCTGCACGGCGGCCAGGGCGGCATCGAAATCGCGCGCGCGCAGATGGCTCATTACGAGCAGCACGCCGGCGCGCGGCAGACGCGCGGCGGCGGCCCGCTCCAGCTCGCCGATGGCGCGGGCGTGGTCGCCGCTGCCCAGGCGGCTGATGCCCAGCGCCAGGTGCAGCGCCGGGGTGGCGGGCGCCAGCTCGCTGGCCTGGCGGAAATCCTCGGCCGCCTGGCGGAACTGGCGCAGACGCATGCGCGCCTCGCCCAGCAGGGCCAGCAGTTCAGCATCGGGCGCCGTGGCGGCCTGCAGCGGCTGCAGCAGCGCGACGACGGCGGCCGGCTTGTCCTGCATCAGCAGCACGCTGGCCAGCAGCTTGCTCGCGTAAGGCTGGCCGGGCGCGGCGTCGAGGAATTTGCGCAAGTGCTGTTCGGCCAGCACCGGCGCGCCCAGCGCCGCCTGCACCGCGCCGCATAGCAGCAGGCTGGGCGGGTGCTCGGGCGCGGCGCGCAGGATTTGCTGCAAGCGTTCCAGCGCGGCCTTGTGCTGGCCGTTGCGGTAGTCAAGCAAGGCTTGCGCGTACAAGACCAGCAGGCTGTTGGGCGCGATGGTGCGCGCGGCGGCGATGCTGGCGCGCGCCGCCTCCAGCTGGCCGGCCTGCAATTGCAGGTGGGCGATATCGATGCGCGCCTGGGCGTCGCGCGGGCGCAGCGCCAGAATGCGCTCATGGCTGCGGCGCGCCGCCGCCAGCCGCCCGGCGTCGCGCAGCAGGTCGCCCTGGAAGCGCAGGCTCTCGAGGTGTTCGGGATGGTGGCGCAGGGCTTGTTCGACCAGACGCAGCGCGGCCTCGGCATCCTGGCGCCAGAGCGCCAGGCGGGCCTGGCCCAGCAAGGCTTCCGGCAAATCCGGCTGGCGCCGCAAGGCCTGGGCGTACAGGGCGGCCGCCTGCTCCGGCTGTTTTTGCGCCAGCAAGGCATGGCCGCGCAGCACGGCGCTCAAGGGCTGGGCCGGATCGAGCGCGATTTCGGCCAGCAGCTGGTCGTACTGGCCTTGCATCAGCAGAGCGCGGCCGAGCGCGGGCAGAACCTCGGCTGCCGCGAGGCCCAGCTGCCGGGCGCGGCGCAGCTCTTTTTCGGCCGACGCGGCGTCGCCGGTGTCGAGATAGACTTCGCCCAGCAGCAGGCGGGCGCTGGCTTGGCGCGGGTTTTGCTGCAGCAAGTCCTTGAGCTCGATCATGGCACTACGGTGGTCGCCTTGCTGGCGGGCTTGGCGCGCGGCCGCCAGTTGCTGGGCGCTGCCGGGATGGCGCTCGCAGGCGCCGAGCGTCAGCGCGCTGAGCAGGGTGGCCAGCAGCAGCGGCCGCAGGCGGGGCGGAAGGGGGAGGGCAAGGCGGGACATGGCGCAATCTCCGGAGCGGACTTAGGCCCAGAGTAAGAACAAGCGCGCCCGCTCCCCTTGCGCCGGCTCAAGCTCCGGCGCTGCCGCCCAGCGCCGGCCGGCTGTCCGGCGGGCACACCGCAATCAGGCCGCGTTGCGCCGCCACCACGACCGCGTGGGTGCGCGCCGTGGCGTCGAGCTTGCTCAGCACGCCTTTCACATCGGCGCTGCAGCTTTGCAGCAGATAGCCGTGCACGCCGCCGTCGAGGGCGCGGCGCAGCGCGCATTCGCTGTCGCGCTGGGTCAGCAGCAGGATGCGCGCGGCCACGTGGCCGGCCTGGCGCAGCGCATGGTCGTAGTCGGTGAGCAGGACATTGGCCCCGGCCAGCGGCCCCGGCCGCAGGCCGCTCTGGCCGTCCAGCAGGGCGTGCAGGCCGGCGGCCAGCACCGGCTCGGCATGCAGGATGTGGAAGCTGATCTGGCGCAGCGGCATGGACGCTTCTCCGGAAGCGGCCGGGACGGGCATCCCGGCGGCGCTGCTGCCATGATGAACTGGCAATGCTCTTATGGCAAGATGGTGCCGGCAATACGCGGCGGGTGGCGGCTCAGTAGCCGCTCCAGCCATGGGCGGCGCTCGTGCTGCCGGCTTTCAGGCTGGCGGCGATGTCGGCCCACTTGGCGGCCTCTTCTTCGTCGCGGGCCACGCCTTTGCCGCTGCTGGCCAGGGACGCCAGGGTCAGGGCGGCTTTGGGATGGTTGTGGCGCGCCGCCTGCAAATACCAGGGATGGGCTTTCTCGGCCGCTTTGGCGTTGAAGGGCTGGCCGGCGCGGTAGATTTCCGCCAGTTGGAAAGCCGCTTCGGAGTCGCCGGCCAGGGCGGCCTGCTCCAGCAGTGTGACGGCTTCGGCGCGGCGCGCCTGCTTGGTCTGGTAGAACAGGCCCAGTTCGCGCCGGGCCACGGCCGAGCCTTGCTCGGCCCATTCGCGCAGGCGGCGTTCGGCGGCGGCGCCGCCATGCACGCTCAGCGCCTGCGCCGCCGCCTCGATCACCTGGGCCGGCGGCACGCTATCTTCTTTCGCCTGGCAGGCGATCAGGGCGCCCACCATCACCAGTACCGACGCCAAGAGCGCGCCGGACTTGTTAAATAATTCCATTTCCGCTTTTACCTTATTTTTATTCGGCCCCCGCGGGTTCCGGGCGGGGGCGCCAATATACCAGTTCGTTGCCAAAAATCAATAAAGACCTGTGATTTCCAGTCAAGAACTGCCCAGGTAGTTTGGCGTCAGCAATAGAAATGCTTCGGCATTGCCGGGTGCTCTGTCCCGATCGGTGACGGCAATGCTAGTCAAACAGTGTTGGCGATCTTAGCATGTTGGGTTTGGTACAAAATCGTGAAAGTCGCAACAATTGTAACCATTCGTTAGAAACGGCTGGCATTGCGGCCGTTGTGGCGGTCCAGCCACGCGCCGGCGTGTTCCAGCACCAGCTTCAATTCGCCCTCGACGGCCGCGAACAGCACCGGCACTTCCATCAGACGGCTTTCATTGAGCGCCAATTCCAGCGCCAGGCTAGCGGCCACGAAGCGCTTGGCGCCCAGGCCCGCCAGGGCGCTGCGCTGGTTATGCAGGATGCGGCACGCCTCGGTCAGGCGCGCATCGCGGATCGCCTCGCCGGCCAGGTTGAGCGGATCGACGCCCGGGCCGATGCTGCGGCGCACGATCTTGCTCACGCCTTCCACGCCATGCTCGTCCGCGCCCATCAGCGCCAGCAGCTTGTCCACGCAGAAGATGGCTTCGTCCGATGCCGAGCCGTAATTGCTCATACGCCCTCCGCCGCCATGATCCAGTAGCGTCCGCCGGCCTGCTGCGCCGGCCGCAAGCCCTGGCGCTGGGCGGCGCCGCGGTCCTGGCCGATCAATTCCTGCATATCGGACAAGACCGGCGCCGGCACGGCGGCGGCGTGGCCGAGAAAGCCGATATCGGCGCCGCTGGCGTCGATGGTTTCCACGCCGGGCAGCACCAGCAGACCGGGACCGGCGTCGCCGGCGCGCGCCGCCGCGTGCGCTTTGTGGCCGGCGGCCAGGGCCGCGTCGGCGCTCGAGGCGTACAGGGTCAGCGGCCGGGCGCTGGCGGCGAAGGCCGGCGCCAGTTCGCGCTGGAACAGGCCGGCGTCGATATCGGGTGCGGCCAGCAGGATCTGGTGCAGGCGCGCGGCCAGCTCGGGCCGCCCGCGCAGCAGGGCGGCGCAGGCGCCGGCCAGCGCGCGTCCGCCCAGGCCATGGCCGATCAGGTAGATGCGCTCGACCTGGCAGCTCTCCAGCAAGTCGAGCAGGAAGCGCTGCAGATTGGCCTGGCTCCATTCGACGCTGGCCTCGTCGGCCGGATAGCCGGCCGGCTTGCCCTGCGAGGGCCAGCTATAGAAGAGCGGCGCGCCGCGAAAGCCCAGCCCATAGGCCAGTTGGGCGCTGCGCCGCGCCGCGTCCTCGAACGAGACCTTATAGCCATGCACGAAGAGCAGGGCGCTGGACTCGGGCGCGGCGGCGATCTGGGCCGCCAGCGCGGTGAAGAACTGGTCATGGCCGGCCAGCTCGGTTTGCAGCAGGCGCACATGGTGGTTGGGATCGTCGCGCAGTTCCAGCCGCAGCAGGGCCGGCGAATCGGGATCGCGCGGACCGCGCGGCACGCTGACCTCGCAATAACCGTAGCTCAGCGGCGCGCGCTGGCTGCCGAACTGGCGCGCCGGATGGCGGTCGCCGCTTTGCTGGCGGTCGGTGCCGAACCAGACCTTGAGCACGGCCGCGTTGGCGGAAGCGCCGCCGGCGGCCGGTGGCGGGCGGCGCCGGTCGATCTCGTCGAGCAGGTTTCGCGCGGCGGCGCGCAGGTAGCGGTCGCCGGCCAGGCCGGCCGCGGCCAGCGCATCGGACAGGGCGAACTGGCGCGACTTCGAGCCGGCGTCTTCTTCCAGGGTGGCGACGGCGTCCTCCACCGCCGGCGCCTGGGCCGCGAGGCGGGCTTTGAGCATCTGGTAGGCGGGGCTGCTGGCGCCGTCTTCAATCGCTGCGGTGAGGGCGCTGGTGATGATGTCCATTCCAACCTCTCTAGGAGCTGCGGTAATGCATATCTGACCACAGTAAATGTGGCAAGTCCAGCATGATTGCATGCAGTGCGGCATACGGGCGACGGCATACGGGCGACGGCGGCGGCCCGGGCGCGGCGCCGCTTGTCTAAGCCCAGGCAATGGCTCATACTCGTCGGAACCCGTGCCGCAGCGTCCGCTTCCTTCTCGCAAGCCGCCTATAACGCAGGGCGCCGGCCGGGCTGCTGGGGAGACCATATGGCAGCCGAAGTGAATGCGCAAATTCTGGACGAGGCGCCGGGCGGGGTGATTGCCACCTGTTCGCGCGGCATGGTCAATTACTGGTCGCGCGGCGCCGAGGAAATCTACGGCTACCCGTCCGACGAGGCCCAGGGCCGCCACCTGCTCGATCTGATCGGCATGAGCGGGCAGAGCTGGCAAGACTTGCTGGCCGGCTTCTCGCCGGCCCAGCCCCAGGTCGACATCGAATGCCTGCGCCACCGCAAGGACGGCTCGCCGGTTTTCATCGATGCCAGTTGCAAGGCGATTTACGACGACCATACCAAGATCGAGCGCATCGTCTTCAGCCAGAAGGATGTGACGGCCGCGCGCACTTTGCGCGACGCCAAGCTGGCCGAAGGCCGTTACCGCGAGCTGCTCGAATCGCTGCCTGACGCGGTGGTGATGGCCAATGCCAGCGGCCGCGTGGTGCTGGTCAACAGCCAGGCCGAGAGCCTGTTCGGTTACGCGCCCGGCGAGCTGCGCGGCCTGTCAATCGAGATCCTGTTGCCGGAACGCTTCCGTCATGGCCATGTGATGCACCGCGCGAATTACTTCGTGCAGCCGCGCACGCGCACCATGGGCGCCGGCCTGGAGCTGTACGGCGTGCGCAAGAACCGCAGCGAGTTCCCCGTTGAAATCAGCTTGAGCATGATGGCCACCGAAGAAGGGCCGCTGGTGATGAGCGCGGTACGCGATATCAGCGACCGCAAGAAGGCTGAACAGAAATTCCGCGGCCTGCTCGAATCGGCGCCGGACGCGATGGTGATCGTCAACAGCCGCGGCGAGATCGTGCTGGTCAATTCGCAGACCGAGCAGCTGTTCGGCTACCCGCGCCAGGAGCTGCTGGGCAAGAAGGTCGAGGTATTGATCCCGGCCCGCTTCGCCACCCACCACCCGGGCGCGCGCGACGGCTTTTTCGGCCAGCCCAAGCCGCGCGCCATGGGTGCCGGCGTGGAACTGTATGGCCGCCGCCGCGACAGCAGCGAATTCCCGGTGGAGATCAGCCTGAGCCCGCTGGAGATGGAAGACGAGGTGCTGGTGTCGAGCGCCATCCGCGATATCAGCGGGCGCAAGCGCATCGAAAAGGCGCTGGAAGAACAGCGCCACGAGCTGGAACGCGCCAGCAAGGCCAAGGACCGCTTCCTGGCCAGCATGTCGCATGAACTGCGCACGCCGCTCAACGCCATCCTCGGCTTCGGCCAGCTCTTGAACAACGAGAGCTTGCCGGTGACGGAGGCGCAGCGGCGCAGTTTTTCCGGCAATATCGTGCAGGCCGGGCGCCACCTGCTCAATCTGATCAACGAAACCCTGGACCTGGCCAAGATCGAGTCGGGCGCCATCACGCTATCGATGGAGGCGGTCGGCCTGCACGAGCTGCTGCACGAGGCGCGCCATATGGTGGACGCCATGGCCGAGCGGCGCGGCATCCGCCTGATGCTGCCGGAGGCGTCGCCGCTGACGGTGCAGGCCGACCGCGTGCGCCTGCGCCAGATCGTGCTCAACCTGCTGTCGAATGCGATCAAGTACAACCGCCAGGGCGGCGCGGTGGTGGTCGATTTCGGCCAGCGCGACACGGGCCGCATCTGGCTCACGGTGCAGGACACCGGCCCCGGCCTGCGGCCCGAGCAGATCGCCGAGCTGTTCCAGCCCTTCAACCGCCTGGGCCAGGAGGGCGGGCCGGAAGAGGGCACCGGCATCGGCCTGGTCTTGAGCAAGCGCCTGGCCGAACTGATGGAAGGCAACATCGCCGTGGCCAGCATGCCGGGCGCCGGCTGCGCCTTCACAGTGGAATTGGCGGCGGCCGTGCCGCTGGCGGCGGACGAGGCGGAACCGGCGCTGGCGGCCGTGCCGGCGCCGCAGCGCCGGCCGCAGGACAAGCCGCTGCTGCTGTATGTGGAAGACAATCCGGCCAATCTGCGCCTGGTCAGCGACATCCTGTCGCTGCATATGGAAGTGGTGCTGCTGACGGCCGGCGACGGCGCGGCCGGCGTGGCGCTGGCGCGCGAATACCTGCCCGACCTGATCCTGATGGACATGAACCTGCCCGGCATGAGCGGGCGCGAGGCGCACAAGGTGCTCAGCGAAGACCCGGCCACGGCCGGCATTCCCGTGCTGGCGCTGTCGGCCAACGCCATGCGCCAGGATATCCAGGCGGCGCTGGACGCGGGCTTCTACCGCTACCTGACCAAGCCGATCGACATCGGCGAGTTTACGGCGGCGGTGCAGGCCGGCCTGTCCTGGGCCGCCGAGCAGCGCAGCCGGCGCGCCTAGGGCCGCAGGCAGGCGGCGAAATCCTCGAACGCGCCATAGGCTGGCTGGCTGGGACGCGGCGCGCCGCACAGCTCGGCCACCGGGCCGCTACGCGCATCTTCGCTGACCGCTGCGCGGCGCGGCGCCGGGCCGCGCCAGCGCAGGTCGAATGCGAGCGGCGCCCGGAACAGGGCGCGCAGCGGATGCGAGCCCAGATAGAGGCGGGTCACGCCGCTGTCCAGATTATCCTGCGCGCGCAAGAGGGCGCCGCCGCGCACGGCGATGCGGCCATCGACCAGATTGCCTTCGACGTCGGCGCTGGTTTCGGGAAAGCGCAGCGCGATGCCGCCCGTGTCGATCAGGGTGTTGTGGCGCAGCTGGCTGGTGGCGGCGCGGTTCAGGTAAATGCCTTCGTCGGAACACGCAGCGATCAGATTCGCTTGCAGCACGCCGCCATCCTGCTCGGTGATGCAGCGCTGGTCGCGGCAATACGGCGCGGCCGTGCCGCCGCCGCCGAGCGACAGGCCGACGCGCTGGCCCGGCTGGCCGCGCAGGCGCTGCTCGCAGATCACCACATTGCGCTCGAACACATTGCCGCTGCCGGCGCCCTTGGCGAAGCCGCCGTAACTGATCTGGTCGCCGCCACCCTTGATGAAGTCGCTGATCAGATTGGCGCGGATGGTCCAGTGGCTGGCCGCCACCAGGTCGACCGGCGTGACCGGGGTGCCGGTCTGGCGCACCGCCGTATTGCTCAGGGTATTGTGTTCGAGCAGGCCGTGGTCGGGCTGGACGCCGTGCTGGCCATTGATCTTGATATGCGAGTTGAAGTCGAGGATGGTGTTATTGCGCGCCGTGAAATGCTGGGCCGCGCCGGTGATGTGGAAGGCGTGCTCGCAATTCCCCTGCGCCGGGCAGACGCCTTGTATTTGCAGGTTCTCGAAGGTCCACCACGGCGCCGAGACCAGGAAGCCTTCGGCCATCGCCAGTTCCAGCAGTACGCTGCCGGCGCGCGCGGCGCGCAGCACGATGGGTTGCGCGCGCGTGCCGGGCCGGTCGACGGCGATATACGAACTGGCCAGGAAGCGGTAGCGGCCCGGCAGCACGGTGATGCGGTCGCCCGGCATGGCTTGGGCGATGGCCGCGCGCAGCGCGTCGGCCGAGGCGACCGTCACGTCACGAGCGCCAGCGGCAGGCGGCGCGCCGTTGGCCTTGGCGCCCCGGCCGGCCGTCTCGACAGCCGCGCTGGCGGCGACATCGCGCGCTGTAGATGGCCCCGCGTTGTGCGCGTCCTCGACCTGCGCGCCGATGCGCAGGCGCAGCGCGTCGGGCAGCGGCGGGTCGCCGCGGTCGAGGGTATGCAGAGTGGCAGCCATGGCGCGACCCATGCCGACGATCAGCGGATTGTGGCCGTCGGCGCGCTGTTCCAGATAGGGCGCCAGACGGCGCGGCGGAATGCCGCTGCGTTCCAGCCCATAGCTGGCCAGCGCGGCCAGCGCCGCCATGGCGGCCAGCAAGCCCGCCAGCCAGGGCGCGTAAGCGCGGGTTTTCACGCGCGCGCGGCGCGAAGCCAATACCATGCTAATCCCATCCATTCATAAGTGGCGTAATAAGAGCGCTGCAGCGCATTGGCGCTGGGCAGGAATTGCAGCGGCGTGAGCTGGCCCAGCGTTTCGAACATGGTGGGCGCGGCCACCACCTCGAAACCGGCCGCCTCGAAACAGGCTTGGGCGCGCGGCATGTGCATGGCATCCGTCACCAGCAGGACGCGGCGCACGTGGGCGGCGCGCAGCAGCGGCGCCGAGAACTGGGCGTTTTGCGCCGTGGTGGCCGAATCGGCCTCGATCCAGCGCACCGGGGTGCGGAAGTCTTCGCGCAGCGCGCGCGCCATGCTGAACGCCTTGGCTTCGACCTTGCCGCCGACCGTGGCGTTGCTGCCGCTGACCAGCAGCGGCAAGCCGGTTTCGTGCTGCAGGTGGGCGCCATAGCGCAGGCGGGCCAGGGCGATGCGGTCGGGGATGTCGCCGCCGTATTCGGGCGCGCGCTCGATGCGGCCGGCGGCCAGGATCACGATGGCCTGGGCGCCGCTGCGCTGGGCCGCGCCGGGTGGCAGGGCGCGCGTGCGGCTTTCCAGCGGCGCCGCCAGCAGCCGCGCGCCGGCGTCGGTGCACAGCAGCACCAGCACGCCGAGGGCGAGGCCGCTCACGCCCCGGCCCAGACGCGGCCAGCGCCGCGCCAGCAGCCAGCCCATGGCCATCAGCAGGAACAGGCTCATCGGCGGCAGCAGCACCACATGGCTAAGCACGGATATTGCGAAATCGGCAGTCATCGTTGCATTATCGCAATTCGCTACGGGCCGCGCCAGCCGTTTATTCCGCTAGGAGTTGTAAGCGGTTAACGCGGGCCGCCTTGTTGTAGACGATGTCGAGCAGCAGCGGCTGCGCGCGGCAGCGCAGGCGGTAACGGTATTGCCGGTCCTCCCCATCGACGGTGCGCGCCAACAGCTCCAATGTGACCGGAATACCACATTCGCGCAGGCGCGGCGCCAGATTTTGATCCACATCAGCCAGCACCGTGGTAGCGGCTTTCTCGGTGAAACGGTGGCCTTGCGGACGGCCTGCGGCGAGTTCGCCGAGCAGCGCCGCGACCTCCTGCGTGACGGCCGGTTCCTCGTCCGGAATGGGTTTGGCGGGAGCGGCGGAAGCCAGTGCTGGCGCGGCTTGCACGGCCGTGGCCGGCTCGCGCGCCATGCCGCAGGCGGGCAGGGTGGCGGCCAGCAAAACGGCGGCGGCCAGTGGGGACAGGCGACGGGAAATAGGCGATCTCATCCTAACCTCCAAAGAACTGGCATAACCAATCATATTAGCGCTTTGTCATGGCGAAGTCGCGGAAAGTGCAAAATGAGACAAAAAGTTTATATTGTTAAAAAAATGAACTATTTTGCAACGTTTGCTTTTCTGGCTATACTCGATTCACGTCGATTTGCCATTGGCCTCATCCCCGGAGTGGGGCCAGCTGGGACCGATGCTTCGCACCATTTTTATACGCATCCCACTTTCAGGAGAGATAAAAGCATGAAGCACACCTCGCGTACCATCCTTGCCTCCCTTATCGTCCTTGCCTACTCTGGCGTGGCCCATGCCGCCGCCAACCGGGTCGATAATCTGACCTTCTTCACCAGTACCAAGGCCGCATCGGCACAGGAAACCCTGCGCGAAAACGCCGAGCGTTTCGGCCTGCCCGCCAATCTGGACAACCTGGTGCTGGTACGCACCCAGGAATCGCTGACCGGCACCCACTATTACTACCAGCAGACCCTGCGCGGCCTGCCGGTGGACCGCGCCGAGATCGTCGTCTCGATCGGCAAGCGCGGCGAGCTGCTGAAGATTTTCAATGAAACCCGCCACATCTCGTCGACCGTGGACGCGGCCGCCGTCAACCAGCTGCACAATCAGCGCCAGATCAGCGACGAACAGGCGCTCGACAAAGGCTGGGCCAACCTGAAAGTGCAACATCCGCTGGTGGCGCTGCCAACGAGCGAGCTGGTGTGGGTGGCCACCAAGGGCGGCGTGCAACTGGCGCGCAAAGTGACCATCGAAGCGCAGATGCCGACCGGCGGCTTCGTGCAATACCTGAACGCCCATGACGGCAGCCTGATCGATTCCTACACCACCTCGCTGCCACGCAAGGGCGGTGAACGCACGCTGGCCGCGCGCGGCGAAGTCAGCGGTGCCACCCTGGACCGCGGCGCCGCCACCCAAGCCTTCAAGGCCGCCCAGCAAAACCGCGCCACCGCGCGCGCCGTCACCGCCAATGCGACCGTGGCCGCCTCGGGCATCGATGGCAGCGGCCTGGTCTTCGATCCGGACCCGCGCACCGCGCTCAATAACGATACGCTGAGCGACAGCTCGCCGGCCACCGCCTTCGATCCGGCCTATGTCACCAAGCCACTGAAAGACCTGACCGTGACCGGCGGCGTCTACAAGCTGAGCGGCCCGTACGTCAACCTGAAGGATATTGAAGCGCCGGCCACCGGCCCCAGCACCACCACCAATGGCGTGTGGACGGCCAAGCGCGGCAACAATGCTTTCGACGACACCAACGTCTACTTCCACCTGGACCAGAACCAGCGCTACATCCAGTCGCTCGGCTTCACCGGCACCAAGTCCATCATCAACCGTCCGCTCGACGTCGACACCGACGGCTTGAACGGCGACGATAATTCCCACTACAGCTACGGCGGCGGCAGCGATTACCTGGCCTTCGGCCACGGCTGCGTCAACGACAGCGAAGACGCCGACGTCATCCTGCACGAATACGGCCACGCCATCCACCGCAACATCAACAACAACTGGAGCGGCGGCGACACCGGCGCCATGGGTGAAGGCTTCGGCGACTACTGGGCCGGTTCCTATTCGCTGAGCACCGCCAACGGCCAGACCTACCATCCGGAGTGGGCCTTCAGCTGGGACGGCCACAACGCTTGCTGGGGCGGCCGCGCGCTGAACCGCACCGACGCCAAGTACAACGCCTCGCGCACCTATGGCGCCCACAGCTCGGTCACCGAAGCCGGCGTCACCTTCCAATCCGACGAACTGTGGTCCTCGCCGCTGTACGCCGCTGCCCAAGCCCTGCTGGCCGCCGGCAAACCGCGCGCCAACATCGACAAGATCATCCTGGAAGCCCACTTCGGTCTCGGCTCCGGCGTGAAAATGCCGGCCATGGCGACGGCCATCGTCAACGCCGCCAAGGCCCTGTACCCGGCCGACCTGAGCTACGCCAGCACCTTCCAGGCCAAGTTCGAAGCGCAGAACATCCTGAGCGTGGTGGTGCCGCCGGGTCCGGTGATCAGCGAAACGGAAAGCAATAACACCATTGCCACCGCCAACCCGGTCACGCAAACCAACACCACCGTGAACGGCAATATCGGCAGCAACACCGACGCCGACTACTTCGCCATCACGGTCCCGGCCGGCAAGACCCTGAAAGCCGTGCTGACGCCGAACGCCACGTCCGACTACGACCTGGAGCTGTACAACGCGGCCGGCACCAAGCTGACTTCGAGCACCGCCGGCACGGGTGCGGTGGACACCGTGACCCGCGCCAACAGCACCAGCGCGGCCGTCACCTTCTACGCCAAAGTGGTCTACTACAGCGGCGGCACCGGCGCCACCAGCGGCAAATACACCCTGGTCACGACCTGGTAATCCCGGCTCAAGCAGCCCCAACGGCGGCCCTTCGGGGCCGCCGTTTTCCTTTGATCCAGCGCAAACAATGTCCACCCTGGTGTCAGGCACCACGGTCGGACATTGTTTGCGCTGGATCAAAGAATGTCCGGTTCCCGTGCCTGACACCAGGGTGGACATTGTTTGATTTAACGCAAAGCCTGGGGGCGGTTCAGGCGGTGCTGGGGTGGGTGGCGCTGATCTTGCTGAGGACTTCGCGCAGTTCGCGCAGTTTGGGGGGCTTGCTGAGCACGTAGTCGACGTTGACGGGGTTGGCGTCGCTGTCGGGAATCAGGCGCTGGCCCCAGCCGGTCAGCAGCAGGACCGGGGTGGCGGGCGCCAGGGTCTTGATGGCTTCGGCGACGCGGCGGCCGTCGACATAGGGCATGCCGAGGTCGGTGATCACGAGGGCGAAGGGGGCCTCGCTGCCTTGCGCCGCGGTAAACAGCTCGATGCCTTTCTGGCCGCCGTCGGCCGCCACCACGTCGTGGCCGTCGCGCAGCAGGATGTCGCGCACCGAGGCCAGCACGGTGGGGTCGTCGTCAACCACGAGGATGCGGAAGCGCGGCGGCACGCTGTCGGGATCGGCCACCACCGGCGCCGGCGGCGCAACGGCGGGACTGCGGAAGCTGATGCGCACCGTGGTGCCGCGCTGCGGCGCCGATTCTATGGTGATCTTGCCGCCGTGGCGCTCGACCATGCCGTAGACGCCGGCCAGACCCAGGCCGGTGCCGCGGTCGCCCTTGGTGGTGAAGAAGGGTTCCAGGCAGCGCCGCTGCGTCGCTTCGTCCATGCCGATGCCGGTGTCGCTGACTTCGAGCAGCACCTGGCCGCTGTCCTGGCCGGGCGCCGCGGCCACGCTGCGCGTGCGCAGGGTCAGGGTGCCGCCTTCGGGCATGGCGTCGACGGCGTTGAAGATCAGATTGGTCAGCGCTTCGCGGATTTCGCCGTCCACGCCGAGAATGGCGGGCAAGTCCGTTTCCAGCTCCTTGCGCATCTCGATCACCACGCCGCGTTGCTGCGGCATATCGCTCCAGCGCGCGCGCGTCAGGTCCACCACATGCGGGACCAGGGTGTTGACATTGACCGTGCTCAGGCTCAGTTGCGGCTCGCGCTGGCGGTAGAACTCGCGCATGCGCGCCACGGTGGCGGCCACGTCGTCGATGGCGCGTTCGATGATCTGCAGGCAGTTGCGGCCATTGGGCGAGAGGTTGCGCTCGGTTTCCAGCAGCGATTCGGTGTACAGCGCCACCGGCGAGATGGCGTTGTTGATGTCGTGGGCGATGCCGCTGGCCATCTGGCCCAGGGCGCGCAGCCTTTCCTGCTGCGTGACCGATTGCTGGGTCCGGCGCAAATCGTCATAGGTTTTTTGCAGATCGCTATAGAGCTGGGCCTGCTTGGCGGCCAGCCCGACGTGTTCGCTGAGCTGGCGCAGGAATTCGCATTCGCCGCTGCTGAAGCTGTGCACCGCGTGGCGCGCCACGATCAGCACGCCGAACACGGTATTGTCGACCAGCAGCGGGGCCAGCACCAGCGAGGACAGCGCGCCCTGCGCCAGGCGTTTGGGGAAGGGGAAGGTGGCGTTGGTGATGTCGGGTTCGTACACCAGTTCGCCGCGCAGACAGCGCGACAAGCCGTTTTCATCGATGGGCACGTGGCTGGTTTCGGTCATCGCCAGGCTCAGGGACAGCGCCTCGCTGCGCAAGCCGACGCTGCTGACGATCAGCTCGCGCTTTTCCTTGTCGTACAGGCAGACGCAGCCGAAGTCGGCCGGCAACTGGTCTTCCAGGCTGCGCACCAGCACCTGGAAGATGCTGCGCAAATCCTGCCGCTCGCCGATCGAGCGCGTGATCTGGTGCAGCAGGTTGAGGCGCACCAGCTGGGCCGTGACCTTTTGCTCGGCCTGGCGCCGCACGCCGGCCTCGGCCTGCAGGGCGGCATTGGCCTGGGCCAGGTCGTCGCGCGAGACCGTGGTCTGGCGCAGCTTTTCCGTCATGCCGTCGAAGGCGCGCGCCAGGTCGCCGATTTCGTCGTCGGTGGTCACGCCCAGCGTGAAGTCGAGCTGGCCGGCGCCGACCACGATGGTGCCCTGGCGTAGCCGCTCGAGCGGCTTGGCCACGCTGCGGATGGTCATCACGATGCTGCCGACCACGATGGCCGAGAGCAGGCCGCCAAAGGCCAGGGTGACGATATTGGCCGCCTGCTGCGCCGCCAGCACGCCCTGGCGGCTGCGCTCGGCCAGTTCCTCGGCGTCGGCGATCATATTCTGGGTCTTGTTGGCGATCTGGCCGTGCACGCGCGACTCCAGCTCGCCCAGCACGTCGCGCCGCTCGGGCGCGCCCTGCAGCTCGCGCTGGATGCTGAGCAGCTCGTCGAAATGGTGGGCCACGCCCTCGAGCTGGCCTTCCAGGCCGCGCTGGATGGCCAGCTCGGCGCCGTCGTCGAACACATGGGTGGTCTCCAGCTCTTGCTGCAGCGACTCCTTGCGCAAGCGCCATTGGGCATGGGTGCGGCTTTCATGGCGCAGCGCATATTCCAGCGACAGGTAGCGCAGCGACGTCACCGCCTGCAGGACGCTGCCGGCCGCCTCGTTCTTGCGCAGCTCATGGCGCATCTGCAAGGTGGTGGCCACCAGCATGGCGCCGATGATCAGGGCCACGGCCAGGCACAGCAGTTCGGCCAGCTTGAGTCGGGTGGTGATCTTCACGGCGCCCGTCCGCTAGTGGATGATGGAGACGTTGCCCGGTTTTACCTCCACCATGCCGTCCAGATAGATATGGTCGAGGTAATTGGGGATGTCGCTGCGGTTGCTGAATTTGTTCTTGATGGCCCAGCGCGACTCGTCTTCCAGCGCCAGGATCAAACCCTGGTCGAGGTCGATGCCGAAGCGGTAGGCCGGCCAGGCGGCGCGCAGCTCGGCCTCGCTGGTCTTGACCGAGGGCGCGACCAGATGGCTCGCTTCGGCCACCTGTTCGCTGCAAAAGCGCGCGCCCTCGGCCAGCGCGCGCAGCAGCCGCGTCACCGTGCGCGGATGCTCGGTGACGAAGGCGCGCATGCCGGCGATATTGTAAATGCTCTCATACACCTCGTCGCCGTAGAAGGTGACGGCGTTGCCGCCCTGGCTGGCGGCATTTTGCTTGAGGAAGGGTTCCCAGCCGGCGATGGCGTCGACCTCGCCCTTGTCCAGGGCCGCGCCGAGCTCCTCGGGCCGGTAATTGACCATGGTCACTTCACTGGAACGCAGGCGCTGGCGGTTGAGGAAGACGTCGAGCGTGAAATGGCCCGAGGTGCCCAGGGTGACGCCGATGCGCTTGCCTTTCAGGCTGACCGGACTGAGCACGGCGTGGTCCTTGCGGCCGACGATGCCGTGGTCTTTCTCGGTGCGGAAAATGGTGGTGACGATGGAAATCGGCTGCTCGTTGAGAATGGCCAGGGCCAGCGCCAGATCGGCCACGGTGGCGAAGTCGGCGCGGCCCTGCAGCACGGCGTTGAGCGAAGCCTTGCCGCTGGAGTGGGACTGCACCTGGGCCTGGATGCCCTGGGCCGCGAAATAGCCGCGGTCGCGCGCGGCAATCACGGGGCAGGCGCCGATGTACTCGGTATTGGTGGCGATGATGAGCTTTTCCAGCGGCCCGGCCGGCGCCGTGGCCGGCGTGCTGCGCTTGCCCCAGACATAGGCGGCCAACAACAGGCCGAGCACGCAGGCCAGGCCGATGGCGAGCAGGGTTTCGCGGCGAATCAGGCGTTGCGACGGTGTGCTGCTCATTCATCCTCCGGGAAAGGCTTAATGCGGTTGGCCGAGGGCTTCTGTCTGGCGGCGCAGGGCGGACGGGGCGAGTGCATCGTCCAGCGCCCGGTTGAACAGGTCGATATCGAGCGGCTTGGTGAGATAGCGGAAGAAATCGCTCGCTTCGCTGCGCGCGATATCGGTACTCATCGCATTGGCGGTGACGGCGATGACGCGGATGCCGGCCGTCTGCGGATCGGCGCGCAGGCGGGCCAGCGCTTCGTAGCCGTCCATGCCGGGCAGGTGCAAGTCCATCAGGATCACCGCCGGCCGGTGGTGGCGCGCCAGTTCCAGGCCGCGCTGGCCATCGGTGGCGAACAGCAATTCGAGGTCGCCGCGGATGCGGATCAATTCGGTGACCAGTTTCAGGTTGGTGGTATTGTCTTCCACATACAGCACGGTGCGCAGCGTTGGCGCCGGCGCCGCGGGCGGCGCCGTGGCGGGAACACTGGCGGCACTCGGCGGCGGCGCGGCGCCGACGTCCGCCTCGCCGCCCTGCAGCGCCACCTCGATCCAGAAGGTGCTGCCGACGCCGACCGTGCTGTCCACGCCCATCTGCGCCTGCATGGCTTCCACCACGCGCTTGCTCAGGGCCAGGCCCAGGCCCGTGCCTTCCTCGCTGTTGTCGGCGCGGCCCAGGCGGTTGAAGGGTTGGAAGATGGCGCCGAGCTGTTCTTCCGACAGGCCGGGGCCGGTGTCGCTGACGGCGATGCGCAGCCGGTCCTTGGCGCGCGGCGTGCATTCGACGAAGACGCTGCCGTGCTCGCGGTTGTATTTGATGGCGTTGGAGAGCAGGTTCAGCAGCACTTGCTTGACGCGCGTGCGGTCCGCCTGCAGTTGCAGGCCGGCCGGCGCCGGGAAGTTCAGCTGCACGCCGCGCTGCTGCGCCAGCGGCGCCACCATGGTGTGGCATTCGAGGAAGACTTGGTCCAGCGGCACCGCTTCCAGCGCCATGCTCAGGGTGCCCGATTCGATCTTGGCCAGGTCGAGGATTTCATTGATCAGGGTCAGCAGATGACGGCCCGACTGCACGATATGGCCGGCGAATTTCTGCTTTTCCTGCGGCGTGGCGGGCAGCGCGTCGGAGGCGAGGATTTGCGCGAAGCCGAGGATGCCATTGAGCGGCGTGCGCAGTTCGTGGCTCATATTCGACAGGAAGACCGACTTTTCCAGATTGGCGCGTTCGGCTTCGCGCCGCGCCAGGTCGAGATGCCGGTTGGCCGCCGCCAGTTCCTCGGCATGCTGGCGCAGCTGGTGCTCCAGATGCGCGTTGGCCAGGCGCAGGTCGCGCGTTTCCAGCGCCCGCGCCAGCACCGGCAGCAGGGCGGACGCCTTGAACGGCTTGATGATGTAGTCGAGGGCGCCGACCTTCATCGCTTTCACGGCCGATGCGATGCTGCCTTCGCCGGTCATGATGACGCAAGCGAGTTCGGGGTCGAGTTGGCGCGCCGCTTCCACCAGGGCGATGCCGTCGATGCCGGGCATCATCAAGTCCGACAGCAGCAGGTCGAAGCTTTCCCTGCGCAGGCGGGTCAGGGCCGCTTCGCCGGAAGCGAAGCCGGTGGTGTCGTAGCCGTGTTCGCGCAGGATATCGCACAGTGCCCCCATGTGCGCCGTCTGATCGTCGACGATCAGAATACGGGGACGCAATCCGGGTTGTATCATGCAATCTCCTTGCAAGGTAGAACTCCCTACATGATTATGCCGAAGCGAATGCGCGAGATTCTCACCAATACTATCAGTTTGTGCCGAAAACAGACGCCCTCATAGCGGTGGTGCGCGGCAAGCGTCCAGCACCGCTTCGAGCGAGCGCGAGAGGCTCTTGCCGCGCTGGCGTATCAGGTAGAACTGGCGCCGCAGCGGCGGCAGGTCGGCATGCAATTCCACCAGCCGGCCCAGGGCCAGCAGGTCGGCGACCACCAGGCGCGGCAGGCAGGCCAGGCCCAGGCCGGCCGCCGCCGCATGCTTGATCGCTTCCGAGTTGCCGAATTGCGCGGCCGCGCGCAGATGGTGCAAGTGCGGCAGCAGCAGGCTGTCGACGGCGTCGGCCGTGCCCGAGCCCGCTTCGCGCAGCAGCCAGCCCGCCTGTTCCAGCGCCGCCACCGGCGCCTTGCCGTCGCGCAGACGGCGCGTGATCGGGTGGCGCGGCGCGCACACGATGATCAATTCATCTTCCTGCCACGGTTCGACCAGCAGCTCCGGCTCGCGGCACGGGCCTTCGATCAGGCCGAAGTCGGCCTGATAGGCTGCCACGGCGGCGGCGGCCGCCATGCTGTTTTCGATGCGCACGGAGGGCAGGGCGCTGGCGCCCTCGGCCTGCATGCGCGCCAGGATGGGCGGCAGCAGATAAATGCCGATGGTGGTGCTGGCGGCGATGCGCACCGTGCCGCCATGGGCGTGCTGGAACTGGCCTTCGATCTGCAGGGCGGCGTCGAGCATCTGGCGCGCCTGCGGCAGCAGTTGGCGGCCGCTGTCGTTCAGCAGCAGTTTCTTGCCGACGCGGTCGAACAGTTGCACGCGTAGTTGGCGTTCCAATTCGTTCAAGGCCGCGCTGGCGGCCGATTGCGACAGCGCGACCGCATCGGCCCCGGCCGCCGTGCTGCCGCTGTCGGCCACAGCCACGAAGACCTGCAATTGCTTGAGGGAGAGACGCATAAGCTGTTTTTTAACTTGAAAATAGAAAAATAATTCGTTTCTCAGATTGATGCAAGCTTCCTATCATTCCAGTATCTGATTCACCAAGGAAAGATTATGAAGCCGCAACACTCGCCCCCAGCCGCAGCATCCCCTCTTGGCCAGCGGGCCGCACCGCGCCAGTCGGACGCTGCGGGGCCGGCTCTCAGCACAGTCTGGACGGCGTGGGTGGGTGCTGTGCTGCCCGGCGTGCTGCTGTCGGCGGCGCTGGGCGGGCTGGCGATGGGGCTGGGCCAGTTGGACTGGTTGGCACAGCATGGTTTTTCGGCGCTGACCCTGGCCATCTGCCTCGGTATCGTGCTCGGCAATACCGCCGGCCGCCATCTGCAGGGCAAAGCCCAGCCTGGCATCGTCTTCAGCAAGGGCATGCTGCTGCGGGCCGGCATCGTGCTGTATGGTTTCCGCCTGACCTTGCAGGATATCGCCCAGATCGGCTGGCCCGGCGTGCTCAGCGATGCGCTGGTGCTGTGCTCGACCTTCGCGCTGGCGCTGCTGCTGGGCCGCCGCCTGTTCGGCCTGGAACGCAACACGGCCATGCTGATCGGCGCGGGCAGTTCGATCTGCGGCGCGGCCGCCGTGCTGGCCACCCAGCCGGTGCTGAAGGCGAAAGCGGAGCAGGTCACGGTCGCCGTCTCCACCGTGGTGCTGTTCGGCACCGTCACCATCTTCCTCTATCCCTGGCTGTACCAGCAGCAGCTGCATTGGCTGCCGTCCAGCGCCGCCGGATTCGGCGTGTACGCTGGGTCGACCATCCATGAAGTGGCGCAGGTGGTGGCCGCCGCCCGCGCCATCAGTCCGGAAACCGCCGATCTGGCCGTGATCGCCAAGATGGTGCGCGTGATGATGCTGGCGCCTTTCCTGCTGGCCCTGTCTTTCTGGCTGGGCCGCCGCGGCGCGGCGCGTGGCGCGCAAGGGGCGGACACGCCAGTCATCACCGTGCCCTGGTTTGCCTTCGTCTTTGTGGCGGCCACGGCGCTGAACTCGGCCGGCATCCTGCCCGCCGCCCTGGTGCAAGCCCTGTTGGCGGCCGATACGCTGCTGCTGGCCGCCGCCATGGCCGCCCTGGGACTGAGCACGCATTTGAGCGCCGTGCGCCAGGCGGGCTGGCGTCCGCTGCTGCTGGCCGGTCTGTTGTTTATCTGGCTGATCGGCGGGGGTGCCGTACTCAACCGGGTCGCGCTGTTGTTGAACTAAGTGCTGTCGTAGCGGTATGCTAGTTTCTGCCCGCTTAGCGCATCCCGCCCATGAAAATTCGCCGCCTGCTGCTTGTTCTTGCCGCCGTCCTGGCCTTGCCGGCGGCCCCGGCGGCGGAAGTACGCCTGATCGCCGGCACCATTCCCGGCTTCTGCGAAGCGAAAGGCGAGGGCGTCGGCGGCGCCAGTTGCGCCCTGGTGGCGGAAATGGCGCGCCGCATGCACTATCCGCACAAGATCGAGTTGATGCCCTTTATCCGGGCGCTGGAAACCGTGCGTCTGGGCAGCAATGTGATCATGCCGCTGGGGCGCAGCAAGGCGCGCGAAAAGAATGCGCAATGGCGGGTGGTGCTGCTGGAAGACGAGTTCGTGCTGATCACGCAAAAACATCCCGAAGAAGTCATCGACAGCCTGGGCGCGGTGCGCGACAAGGCGGTCGGCGCCATGCGCGGCGGCATAGCGGTGGAAATCGCCCATGCAGATCCGCTCCGCCACCTCCAGCCAACCGGTAAAGATGGCTATACTTTAAGGCCGCCGCCGCGCTGCGCGCGTGCGCGCAACTACCGATAAGGGAGGCAGGTATGCAGGGCTTAAACATCGCCATTTATGCTGAAGGCTGCATGTACCCATCCGCCACTTACCCAGTGAGCGAAACGATAGGCGTCGTTCAGCAGTCAGGTTTTACCACCGTCATTCTCAGCCTGTTCCACATCGGACGCGACTACGACGTCTCCCCGCTGCAACGCCTGGGTGATTTGTATTTCAACACGACCTTGGTGTTTTCGCAGGGAGAATATGTGGGCGACGCCGCCTGGCCCAGTTTGATCGCCTCGCTGCCGAGCGGCAGCGTTGCAAAGGTATGCGCCTCCATCGGTGGTGGCGGCGTCATGGACTTCCAGACGCTGAAAAAAATCTATGAGGCAAACGGCAATTCCTTCGAGCAGACCAACCTGGCTGCCAATCTGGCTGCGCTGCGCCGCTATCTGCCTGCCATCAGCATCATCGACCTCGATTGCGAGGAAACCTACGATTCGCCCTCATTTATTGCGTTCTGCCAGCTGCTGGCCAGCATTGGCTTCGGCATCACTTTTTGTCCTTACATCAAGGCGACATTCTGGACCGGGGCGCTCGCCGCCCTAAATGCGTCGAATCCTGGCGCCCTGAAATGGTTTAACTTGCAGTGCTACGACGGCGGTGGGGAAAATCAGCCTGGTCCATGGGCCGCCGCAATCAAGCAGGCATGCCCATCGTTTCCAACGGATGGCTTTTTGATCACGGGCGACTGGACGGAAGACAGTCCGCAACAGGTGGGCCAATTGATGGCCCGCTGCCGGCAAGACCCTTCAGTGGGCGGCGGCTTTCTCTGGACGCTGGATTCCTTGATAAACGGACAAAATGACGGGCTGGTGAAACAATACGCCGACGCCATCGCCGGTATTTCCTATAGGTAAAATTACCTATACCACCTGCAATTTCTTCCGATTTCAGAGATGGAGCAGACTGCGTAAACTTGCCCTGGATCCACAAAGGGTAATTATGAACATCGCATCTGTAGTTGAAACCGGTTTACGCCGCTCCCTCCGTCCCTTCCTTAAACGCTTATGCGCACCGATCCCCGAGCGGAACCGATCAGGCGGCGCAATCCAGTGGATGGCCACCGCTGTTGTCTTAAGTGCCACGTTCTTCGGCACTAGCGCGCAGGCAGCGGCGCCATCATTATCGCAGGCTGTGGTTTCTCCCGACACAAAAGCCAGCCTGGTCAAGCGTGGCGAATATGTCGCCCGGCTTGGCGATTGCGTTGCCTGCCATACCAGTCCGAAAGGCGCGCCCATGGCGGGCGGCCTGGAGCTGAAAACGCCATTCGGCACCATCTACAGTACCAATATCACGCCCGATCCGAAAACCGGGATCGGCAAATACAGCTTCGAACAGTTCGACCGCGCCATGCGCAAGGGCGTGGCGGCCGACGGCCACAATCTGTATCCGGCCATGCCTTACCCGTCCTACGCCAAGATGACGAAGGACGATATGCAGGCGCTGTTCGCCTACCTGAACGCTGGCGTTGCCCCGGTCGTGCAGCCGAACCGCGCCAGCGATATGAAATTCCCCTTCAATATGCGCTGGGGTCTGGGCCTGTGGAATGCGGTCTTCCTCGACGACAAACCGTTCCAGCCCGATACCAAGAAATCGGCCGAATTCAACCGCGGCGCCTACATCGCCCAAGGCCTGGGACATTGCGGTTCCTGCCATACGCCGCGCGGCATGGCCTTCCAGGAAAAAACCATGGGCCACCTTGGCGGCAATGGCGATAAATACCTGGCCGGCTTCACCTTCGACGCCTGGCATGCAGTCAATCTGCGCAGCCTGTGGACGCCGGCCGATATCGTCAGCCTGCTGAAAACCGGGCGCAGCCAATATGGCACCGCCGCCGGCAGCATGACCGAGGTCATCACCCACAGCACCCAGCACTTTACCGACGGCGACCTCGCGGCACTGGCGGCATATCTGCACGCGCTGCCGACCGACGACAAAAACCGCGTGGCCCGCAAACAGGCGCCCGCGCCGGTCGCCGCCACCGACAAGGCCATGTACAACAGCCGTGGCGGTCTTGGCTACGTGCAGTTCTGCGCCACCTGCCACCGGCGCGACGGCCGTGGCGTCGGCGAGATATTCCCCACGTTGGCGGGCAATGATTCCGTGCAGTCCAAAGATCCGACCACGGTGATCCACATCGCGCTTAGCGGCTGGCAATCGGCGGTGACGCAGACCTCGCCGCGCTCGTTCGGCATGCCTTCCTATGCGACGCTGTCGGACAATGAGCTGTCCGAGATCCTGACTTTCGTCCGCACCCAGTGGGGCAATCGCGGCGAGCCGGTGACGCCCAAACAGATCGCCAAGGTGCGTGAAGAGCTGAAATTGCAGCAACTGGCCGGCAGCGACACCAAGACCCCGCGCTTCGCCGCGCTGCTCAAGGAGCAGAACGCGCCGCAACTAGTGCAGGGCATGCGCCTGATGACCGAAACCCGGCAATTGCTGCCCAAGCACGTCGGCAACGATATCAACTGCAGCAGCTGCCACCTGAACGGTGGCACGGTGGCCAAAGGTTCGCCTTTCCTCGGCGTCTCGGCCTTCTTCCCGGCGGAAGCGCCGCGCGCGGGCCGGGTCATCAACTTGGCCGAGCGGATCAATGGCTGCTTCAAGCGTTCGATGAACGGTTCGCCGCTGCCTCTGGAGGGTGTCGAGATGAAGGCGATGGTGGCCTATATGGACTGGATGAAGGGCGAATATCGTCCGGGCGACAAGGTGCCAGGACGTGGCGTGGCGATGATCGACCGCAGCATCGTGCCGAATCCGGAAAACGGCAAGAAGATCTATAGCGAGCATTGCGCGGTTTGCCATGGCGCCAATGGCGAAGGCATCGCCGATGCCAATAAAACGCCCGTCTTCCCGCCGCTGTGGGGCGACCGCTCGTTCAATATCGGCGCCGGCATGGCCCGGACTTACACGGCCGCCGGCTTCGTCAAGGCCAATATGGTGATGGGCCACGGCCAGAAGTTCCCGCTGGGCCAAGGCAATCTGAGCGACCAGGAGGCGGTCGACGTGGCGGAATACTTCAGCCACATGCCGCGCCCGGACTTCCCTGAAAAAGTGAAGGACTGGCCGAAAGGCGGCAAGCCGAAAGACGCGCGCTACTAATCATCAGGTGCCGCGCCAACGCCGCCGGATTCCCGCACTGTTTTATGCGTGTGGGTCCGGCGGCGATTTTATGGCAAGGGAACGCCGTTCTAAGTGCTGTGTGGCAACCATACTATTTTGTTGATACTAAGAAACGCCTTTAGGTACAAGGAAAAATGCTCAGGTATGAAATAAAATGATTCAGGGCTACGCTTGTTGCAATGATTTTATATTTAATGAATTGCCAACATGGCGGAGTTTAAATGAGCAGAATCAAACGCAAGATAGCGCTGGCACTTGGTTTTTTGGGGGCGAGTTCGGCTTTTGCCCAGAAGGCGGTTGAATACCCAGAAATGCCTCGTGAGTATATTCACGGCACAGCGGATTGTTACGGCAAACTATCCGCTCGTTGCGGTTGGGGAGATTTAGGCCAACCCCGCGAGGAGCGCGGAGAAGGATCCGGTGGAAGCCGCGGCGGCGGCAGCGGCGGCGGCACCAGTCCGGCGCCAGATCGTGGTCCGGCTCCTGCGAATACCGAGACACCTCCCACGAAAGACAACTCCAATAAGGACGTCTGCGGCGGCTCGACCAAAAATCCAGTCATCATCGCTACCGGCGAAAAATACAAGGACGAACTGGATTTCTTCGGACGCGGTGAATATGGCCTCAGTATGGAGCGTACATATCGCAGCAAACACGCGACGGGCCGTTTCTTCGGCCCTAACTGGCTGTCCAATCTCGATATGCCGCGCGTTCGCATTACCGACCCGACCTGCACGATGAACCCATCGGGCCAATGCATACCGCGCGGGGTAACCATCACGCACCCCAGCGGCGAAGCGCATGTCTATACCCTGACGAATTCCTTCAGCAAAGCGCTGGTGCCGGAAGGTTTTAGCGAAGATGCCAAACGCGCCAGCGCGAAAAGAACGCGGCGGTCGGCGCCTGCGGCTACGGCCGGAGAACCATTCGATTACCTTTACCTGTCCGGTGCCGCGGCATCGACCGGCCATTTGGTCCATGAGGCGAACGGTGGCTGGGTTCTGGGACTGGAAGGCGTCACCTACAGCTTCGACCAGTACGGCTACATCGAGGCGATTTCGCGTGCCTCCGGGTCCTCGGTGATGTACAGCTACATTGGCACCTCCGACCGCGTTGCGAGCATCAGCAACAGCAACGGGCAGTCGATTGCTTTCACCTGGGGCGCCAACAACCGGGTAGCGACGGCGAAAGACCCAGCGGGCAATATCTGGACTTATGGCTATAACGCGAACGGCATGCTGAACCGGGTTACATCCCCCGGTAGTGGCGCAAATCAGGATATACGCGAATACCATTACGAGAACAGCGACCCGACATTACTGACGGGTATTTCGATCAACGGCGTCCGTTACAGCACTTACGAGTATTACGGCGACCGTCGCGTCAGTAGAAGCGCGCTGGCGGGCCTGGAGGAGAACGAAACCTTCAGCTATGGCGCGAACCAGACCACGGTAACGGACGTGGCGCGCGGTCAGACTACGACCTACAACTTCACGCCAATTCAGGGCGAGCTCAAGGTCACGTCGATTTCGCGTGCCGGCACCAGTACCTGTTCCGGCGCCAGCGCGTTCACCTCTTATGACAGCAATGGCTATATTGACTACACGCAAGACTGGAAGGGCAACCGCACCGACTATAGCTATGATGGTGGTGGCCGCCTGCAGCAAGTGACGACGGCAGCCGGTACGCCGGCGGCGCTAACCACGGCCCACGCCTGGAGCGGCAATCAGATTATTCAGACCGATTACCGCGATGCCTACAACAATACGTATCTGCGCGCGAAGTACACCTATGCACCTGTCACCGGCCTGGATTCGGGCAATCTGACCAGCGAAACCTGGGACGATCTGAAAACCGGCAAGCAGAAATCGATCAGCTACGGCTATAGCTACTACAGCAACGGCACGATCAGATCCAAAACGGTGACGCAGGCATTGCCCCAGGGCGCTGCGACCAGCACAGTCAATTACGACACGGCCGGCAATATCGTGCAGCGTATCAATGCGCTGGGTCATACGGAAAACTGGGCGCAATTCAACGGCCTGGGTCTGCCGCAGAAATATACGGATGCCAGCGGTGTCGACACCAATATGACGTATGACGAGAAAGGCAATCTGCTGACCACCAGCACGACCTTGACGAACGGCTGGCGCGTCACTTCGCGCAGCTACAACCACAATCGTCAACTGAGCGATATCAACTTTGCCGACGGCTCGGCCAAACGCTTCCGTTACAAGGACAGCGGACGGCTGTATATGCTGGGTGACAAACAGTCGAACTTTGAACGTATCGATATCAATGTTGGCGGCAATTCGGTAACGCAAAGTTCCGGCCGCCACGTTCCGAACAGCGGCACGCCGACCAGCCCCAGCGCTGCCAGCGACTTTACCCGTACCACGCAGCTCGACAGCTTGGGCCGACCCTACACGGAGCAGGGCAATAACGGCCAGGCTGTGCAGTACCGTTACGACAATAACGGCAATCTGGTCTCGCGCAGCGATGCGTTGGGTCACACCACAAGTTTTGAATACGATGCGCAAAACCGCCTCATCAAGACGACGGCGCCCGACAATGGCATAACACAGAACGTGTACGACAGCGAAGGCCATCTGCAATACGTGATCGACCCGCGTGGCCTGCGCACCACCTATACCTACAACGGCTTTGGCGATGTCACCAGCATCAACAGCCCCGATACCGGCCTGACCAGCTATGAGTACGATGCAGCGGGCTGGCTGTCGCGCGAAAGCAGGGCGGATGGCAAGTCCTTGAACTATGCCTGGGATAAGCTCGGCCGCCGTACTGTTCGCAGCGGCTCCGGGATGGCGGAGGTATTCACTTACGACCAGGGTAACTGGGCGAAGGGACGTTTGACCAACATCGCCGATGCCACCGGCAATACCGGCTTCGAATACAACCCCGCTGGTGAGTTGATCAAGCAAGTCAACACGGTGTACGGCCACGTCTTTACCACCGTGTGGAACTATGACAATAGCGGCTTGCTGCGCTCGCTGACCTACCCGAACGGCAACCGCCTGGACTACAACTACGATGCGAACGGCAAACTGGCCGATATCCGCCTGGGCGCTGCCGTAGTAGCCAACAGCTTCCTGTACCAGCCAGCGAGCGGCCAGATGTATGCCTGGCGCTTCGGCAACGGCCTGTCACGCCTGCTGACTCTGGACAACGACGGCCGTACTGCGCAGTTGGCGGGCGCCTCGTCGGCTACAACCGTGCACAAGCTGGACTTCGCCTACTACACCGACGACACGGTGAAAAACCTGAGCAACGGCGTATATCCCGCGCTCACAGCCAATTTCGGCTATGACACGACGGGACGCCTCACAGCCGCCAGCCAAACCGGCGATGTACAGCTGTTTTCCTGGGATGCCGTGGGTAACCGCACTGGGCACAACCGGCAAAATGTCGGTTATGTATTCACGGCGGACAATGACAGCAACCAGTTGGTCAGCTGGAACGGCGGCGGAAAATATCGAAACTTTGGCTATGATGCAGTCGGTAACCTCAGTTCGGAAAGCCGCAACGACGGTAGCCGTAGCTATACCTACGATGGTTTTAACCGTCTAGCGACTGTCAGCATCAACGGCAGCCAGGTTGGCGATTACCGCTACAACGCTTTTGGCCAACGTGCGCTAAAGATAGCCTCGGGCAGAACCACAATCTTCATCTATGGCCCACAAGGCGAACTGCTTGCAGAAACCGATACTAGCCAGCACAAGAACTTTGCCTGGCTGAGCGGGGAGCTGCTGGGTGTACTACATCAGGGCAGTTTCTATGCCAGCCACAACGACCAAGTGGGCCGACCCGAAGTACTGACGGCGCCGAATGGCACGGTGGCTTGGCGTGCCGTGAATACGGCCTTTGACCGGACGTTGGCTGCAGATGCCGTGGGTGGGATGAATATTGGCTTCCCAGGGCAGTATTATGACGAGGAAACGGGGATGTGGCAAAATTGGCATCGATTTTATGATGCATCCTTGGGGCGATACATTCAATCTGATCCAGCAGGTCTAAATGCCGGAGTAAACACATATCTTTATGCTGACGGAAATCCGGTTACCAATGCCGACCCGACAGGATTGTTTAATCCTGCCAAAGGAGTGTCGGCGCTGGGCAACACCGTAATCGCTGGCGTCTCTGCAGGATCAGGTGGCGTAAAGCTTGCAATTGCTATTGGTCTTTCTCCGGCGGCGGCTACTGGTGTGGGAGCCTTGCCTTCTGTAACCCTTGCTGCTTGGGGAACATGGAATCTGAAGTCATCTTCAGCTGCATGGAAGCGTGCTCGTCAACAGTGGAAAGAGGCCGGGTGCGAAAAAAAATCTGATGCAACTTGGAAAAACCTTATGGGAATGCTCCCTGGAGGAACGCACTACGATGATCCTGACGAGTTCAACGGGCCTATTGACTATATTCAGAGCCGAGGAGTTTGGCAGTTCATCAAAGAATCTGGATATTTCTGACTATTTATGATGGTAACTATATTTCAAATCCTTTTTTTTCTTGCCTGCATAACTATATTTTTATTTATTATAGTATATGCAACATGGGTTTTAATGTATCGTTTGAAAAAAGGTGAATCTAAACGTCTGGCATTTTCAGAATGGATTCGCAATCTTTTTGAGGCATTTTGGGGTTTGTAATAGGTAATTATCCTAAAGAAGCGCTGATTTAATCACCGGTTCTTTCCCGCAACTCGATGACAAGATGCCACAATGGCGGTTCCGTAATCGCGAGACCTGATCATGCAATCGAGCTTTTCCCTAGGTGGCCTAATCTTGGGGGGAGTTCGCATGTATGGCTGAAGCACGTTAATTTCTAGTATAAGCCGGGCCAGAGCGCCGTACGAGCCGGGCCCGGCCGATGAAGTGGCCGTGATCAGCGAGGCTGGTCAAAGGAAATCTTAAAAGTATTTTGTGCGTCGCACAAAATGTCTACGATGCGAACGGCAAACTGGCCGATATTCGCCTGGGTGCGGCGGTGGTGGCCAACAGTTTCCTGTACCAGCCCGCCAGCGGCAAGCTCTACGCTTGGCGCTTCGGCAATGGTTTGTCTCGCCTGTTGACCTTGGACAACGACGGCCGTATTGCGCAGTTGGCCGGCGGCACGGCGGCCTCGACCGCGCATAAGCTGGACTTCGCCTACTACGCCGACGACACCGTGAAAAGCCTGGCAAACGGTATATATTCAGCCTTCTCTACCGACTTCTCATATGACGCGGCAAGCCAGCTAACGCCCGCTTTCCAGCCTGGCGATCAGCAGCACTTTATGAACACAATGGGATTGTAAGTATGGACCATATAATTAAAGTTTGTTTCGTTCTGATCGGAACAGAAATGTTGCCAGCAGAAATTTCTCAAAAAACCGGAATTTCGCCAAGTCGAGAGTTCCGTCGCGGCGAAAGAAATGCAGCAAAGGATTTACCTAGGCAAAATATCTGGGCATTAGATTCGGACCTGGAGTCTGATGAAGTTCTCGAGCATTGGAACAAGCTTAAGCCGGTACTGAATGGGGCGCGCGACACGATCAGAGAAATAGCAAAAAGTGGGGCGGCAAAATTTACCGTTGTAATCGAAAGTCAACACAGGCTACCTTCGATAATCATTCCCTCGTCAATGGCGGAATTTGCTGGCTTCGTAAATGCAGTGATCGACATCGATCACCTACAGTGACACCGCTCCTGCAGTTGCAGATAGTCCCTCGTTACGGGCTATCTGCCTGGTCAAGTAAAAGAAGCCGTCCCACACCCGCTGCTCCGCGCGCGGGATCCGGGTACGGCTGCTGACTATTTACACCTGGAACTTGAAGGCAATGCGGTGCACCTTCATCTTGAGGATTTCGAGAGACCAACGTGCTATCAATGGTATGGGAATGTACGGTTAGGCACAAATAATGATTACGCCATTCCCAGTTGTATTAAAAATCAAAGTGATGCTCGTGGTCATGCTAGTCATGTTATACCCGGCATCTGTGGCTGCTGGCGCTCCTAAGGATCAACCCGTTCCCAAGGTTCCGATAACGTGCCTACTTGTCGAGAATGCATCGATTTTTATTCAACGTGTTGAAGAGGCGCCATATGGTCGGGCCAATGTGGGTCACCAGATCAGTACAGGTACTCGGATGGTGTTGGCTATCCGAGCGTGGGAAGACTTGAGCGATTCGGACTCGTCGCAATTATGGAAAGCTACGGAAGCGCTGATCAATTCACCCTTTTAGCGAGATTGGTGCGCAAAAAAGGTGGAACTATGAGCCGATCAAGCATATTTCCGTTCGATTTGACGCG
>NZ_JACHXD010000007.1 GCF_014191875.1 Pseudoduganella violacea | reverse complement strand
CGTTCGAGACCAGGACGTTGATAGGTCGGGTGTGGAAGTGCAGTAATGCATTAAGCTAACCGATACTAATTGCCCGTACGGCTTGTCCCTATAACATTGATTGGTTATAGCGAAGTACTCGTTATTGTTGATAGACAATCGCTACAAAAATCTTTATAATACTGCTTCCAGATTCAGGGCAGCGCGGAACGTAACGCGATGCTCGTACAAGTTATGCCTGATGACCATAGCAAGTCGGTCCCACCCCTTCCCATCCCGAACAGGACCGTGAAACGACTTTGCGCCGATGATAGTGCTGCAACCAGTGTGAAAGTAGGTTATCGTCAGGCTAGTTATAAAGAGAAAGCCCGCTAGTGATCTAGCGGGCTTTTTCGTTTTCTGCGCTTCTTTTGACGCTGTTATAAATTAAACAGCGGTTTATTGTTTTGTCTCATTTGGCAAGTTTTTTGACTTCGCTATCCTGATCTCGCTAGTGTCTCGTTCATCCGGTGGCAGCCCGCCATTGGCCGAATAAAATTTCAGACTAGGGAGATTACATGGGACTTCGCAAGACTCTGATCGCCGCCGCTGTTCTGGTACTCGCAGGCCAGGCCGCCGCTTCCTCCGATCATGTGATGGCTGAAAAAGCCGTCTTTTCCCCTCAAGAAAATGCCCGCCTGCTCAGCACCCTGAACGGCGAGCGCAGCAAGCATGGCCTGGATGCCGACCACGGCTACGCCATCATTCAGCAGCACCCTGGCGTCAAAGGCACGGCGATTACCCGCCTGAACCATACCTACAAAGGTGTGCGCATTTTTGAATCGGAGTCGGTGGTCGTGACCGATGACGGCGGCAATATCGTCAGCGAAACCATCGATGAGCGCCGCAACGCCGTCGCCGGCAAGCGTCTGGACGTGACGCCTGTGCTGTCCTCCAAGGAAGCGATCGCTGGTGTGGTGCGCACCGTGGCGCCGGCCGGCGAGCATCTGGTGAAACCGACTGCAGAGCTGATTCTCTTCCCGCTGGTGAAGAGTGCGCGCGTGGCTGGCGCCGAAAGCAAAGCCGAGGAAGATCTGAATGCGGTCGACCTGGAAGACGTGGTGGAAGGCTACCAGCTGGCGTATCTGGTACAGACGCGCATGGACAAGGCCGACAAACCCGCCTTCTACAACACCATCGTCAGCGCCAGCGACGGCGCGGTGCTGAAACAGTGGGATATGATGCAGAGCGTTGCCGGCACCGGCAAGAGCCTGTACAGCGGCACCGTGCCGCTGGAAACCACGCTGTCCGGCAGCACTTATAAGCTGCTCGATACCACGCGCGGCACCGGTGGCACCTATGGCGGCATGGCGATCACCAACTCCAACCACACCGCCAATGCTGGCAGCATCTACACCAATAGCACCAATATCTGGGGCGATGGCGCCGCTTACATTCCGGGCGGCAGCACCACCAACGCCAATGGCCAGACCGCTGCCGTGGATGCCATGTGGGGCCTGAAAAACACCTATGACATGCTGAAAAACGTCATGGGCTGGCTCTCGCTGAACGGTAATAACACGGCCACTTCGATTGCCGTCCACACCAATACCAACTACGACAACGCCTATTACATGGACTCCTGCAAGTGCATGTTCATCGGTGATGGCGGCAGCATGTTCAAACCGCTCGCTTCCGTCGATGTGATCGCGCACGAGATGGGTCACGGCGTCACCGCCGCCACCTCCAACCTGACCTATAGCGGCGAATCGGGCGGCCTGAACGAATCGGCTTCCGACATCAACGGCGAAGCCACCGAAGCCTATGCCCGTGCCGGCGGCACCGGCAACGTCCTGCCTTGGCCAAGCGCCAACGATTGGGCTACCGGTAAGGAAATCGCGAAGAACGGTCAGCCGCTGCGCTGGTTGTGGAAACCGAGCAAGGATGGCAAGAGCCCGGATGCCTGGAGCTCCACGCTGAAGAACCTGAACGTGCATTACAGCAGCGGCCCGAACAACCGCATGTTCTACTTCCTGGCCAAAGGCTCCAATTCCAGCTCGAGCAGCGAGTATTACAGCAAATACCTGACCAAAGCGCCGCTGGCCATGACCGGCATCGGCCTGGATAAGGCTTACCGCATCTGGTTCAAGGCGCTGACCACCAAATTCACCGCCTCCACCAACTACGCGAATGCCCGCCTGAAAGTGCTGCAGGCTGCGCAGGAGCTGTATGGCACCAATAGCGCGGAAGCGAAAGCCGTGCAGCGTGCTTACGCGGCCATCAATGTGGGTGCCGATATCGCCGAGTAAGAACGGCAGACGTAAAAAAACCGCTGGTTCGCGCCAGCGGTTTTTTTTCGTGCCTGGAACTTAGAAGTTGTAGGCGGCTTTCAGCATGATGTAGTCGACGCCGCTGTTCGGCTTTTTGATGCCGCCATTCGAGTAGTGCTGCACTTTGGCCGTCACTTCCCATTTATTGTCGAACACATAGCCGACGCCGATATGGTCGCCGAACTGGAAGGCGGTGGACAGTTTGTCGTCGTTATTGTCGTACAGCTTGGACAGCAGGTGCACGCCGATGCCGCCTTCGACGAAGAAGCCTTTTTTGTTGGCGTTTTCCCAGCGGAACACTGGGGTGAAGCCGATGTCGACCAGGTTCTGGTGCTCGCCAGGGATGTTGCGGTATTGCTTGCCGCGCCAGGCGCCGAAGCTGGCATCCCAGTAACCGCTGAGTTGTTTGCCATTCGATTCGAACCAGCGCTTATCCCAGTTGGAAGTGACGCCAACGCGCACCATCTGGATTTTGGAAGCACTGGCGTATTCGCCGTACACGGAGTCGATCAGTTTGTCTGCAGCGAAGCTCGATTGCATCGCCAGGAGGGCGGCTGCGGCCGCAATGATGGTCTTGGTTTGCATATTCTCTCTACGTTTTGGTTACATTTTTACTGTCGTATCTGAAGTCATACGGCATACTCAATATTGTAGCTGTCTTAGCTAAAAGGCGTATTAAGGCCGCAAAATGGTTAATCTGGCGATAACCATCTCGAACTGGAGCTAAAAAATGCAGACTTTACCGCGCCTGGCTTTCCTTGGCACCGGCCTGATGGGCGATCCCATGGTGCGCCGCTTGCTGGGGGCCGGCTTTGGCGTCACGGTCTGGAACCGCACGCCGGCCAAGGCTGCTGCGCTGGTCGAGGCGGGCGCATGGCAGGAGTTTCTGCTCAGCGATGCCGTGGCCCAGGCCGATATCGTGATATCCATGCTTGACTCCGGTGCCGTGGTGGGTCAGGTGTTGACCGCTGCGCTGGACGCACTACCGGCCGGCAGCCTATGGATCGATATGAGTTCCACCCGCCAGGATGAAGCCCAGGCCTTCCATGCGCTGCTCGGTGGACGTGGCTGCCGCTTTCTGGACGCGCCGGTATCGGGCGGGGTGGGCGGTGCGCAGGCGGGTGCGTTAGCCATCATGGCGGGCGGCAGCGAAGATGATTTTCAGCGCGCAGCGCCGGTGTTTGCCGCCATGGGATGTGCCACCCTGGTCGGGCCGGCCGGCAGCGGCCAAGTGGCCAAACTGTGCAATCAGCTGATCGTGGGCGCCACTTTGAACGTCGTGGCCGAAGCTTTGCTGCTGGCCCAGGCCGCGGGAGCCGATCCGGCGGCCGTGCGGACGGCGATCCGCGGCGGTTTTGCCGAAAGTCGCATTCTTGAAGTGCACGGCGAACGCATGCTGGAACGGAATTTCATCCCGGGCGGCCAGGTCAAGACGCAGATCAAGGACATGCACAATATCCTTGCCGCAGCGGCAGCGGCAGGCGTGACCTTACCGCTGACCAGCCTGGTCACCGAACGCTACGATGCGCTGGCCGACGTCTGCCCCCAGGCCGACCACTCCGCTGCCCTGCTGGGGCTGGAGCGCCTGAACCCCGGCCAGCGCGTCGGCACCCTACCTGATCGCCTACCATAAGCTTGCTAACAGCTGAGTCTGTGTCCACCTTGGTGCCTGGCACCAGGGTGGACACAGGCTCAGCTGAGGGGCAGGGCGGTTTCGGCGAGGTGGACCCAGAAGCTGGCGCCGATGGGGAGCAGGCCGTCGTTGAAGTCGTAGCTGCCGTTGTGCAGCACGCAGGGGCCGAGGCCGTGGCCGCCGTCGCGGTGCTCGCCGTCGCCATTGCCGATGAAGATGTAGCAGCCGGGCTTTTTCTGCAGGAAGAAAGCGAAGTCTTCTGCGCCCATGGTGGGTTCGACGTCGGCATCGACCCGGTCGGGGCCGACCACGGCTTGCATGACTTCGACGGCGAAGGCGGTTTCCCTGGCGTGGTTGACCAGGGGCGGATAATTGCGCTTGAAGACAAAGTCGACTTCGGCATCGAAGCCGGCGGCGATATTTTCGGCCAGCAGGCGCATGCGCTGCTCGATCATGTCCAGCACCGGCGTGGTGAAGGTGCGTACGGTGCCGACCATGCGCGCTTCGTCGGGAATCACATTGGTGGCGCTGCCGGCGTGGATCTGGGTGAGCGAGAGCACGGCCGTGTCCAGCGGACTCTTGCTGCGGCTGATGATGGTCTGCCAGGCTTGCGCGATCTGCACCGCAATCATGATGGGATCGGTGCCCTTGTGCGGCTGGGCCGCATGCGCGCCCTTGCCCTTGACCGTGACGTGGAACTCATTGCTGGACGCCATCATCGGTCCTGCGCGCACGCTCAGCGTGCCGGCCGCCGCGCCGGGCCAGTTGTGCATGCCGTAGATCGCGTCCATCGGAAAGCGTTCGAACAAGCCGTCTTCGATCATGCGGCGCGCGCCGGCGCCGCCTTCTTCGGCGGGCTGGAACACCAGGTAGACGGTGCCGTCGAAATTGCGGTGGCTGGCCAAGTGGTGGGCCGCGCCCAGCAGCATGGCCATATGGCCGTCATGGCCGCAGGCGTGCATCTTGCCGGGGTGGCGCGAGGCGTGCGGAAAGGTGTTCAATTCCTGCATGGGCAGGGCGTCCATATCGGCGCGCAGGCCGATGGCGCGCCCGGAGCTGCCGTGCTTGATGATGCCCACCAGGCCGGTCTGGCCCAGACCGCGCACGACGGGGATGCCCCATTCTTCGAGCTTGGCGGCCACCACGTCGGAGGTGCGCTGTTCTTCGTAGCACAGTTCGGGATGCGCGTGCAGATCGCGCCGGATCTGCTGCAGCTCGGACTGAAAAGCGATAATCGGTTCGACAAGTTTCATCTGGTTATCTCCAGTGTTGTTCTCTTGCGCGCCATCGTGCGGCGCTGTTCGCCAGTAAGCGGTGCAGCCATTGTAGCCCTGGAAGCAAGCGGAAGGCCAGAGCGCCGCGCCAGCTTCAGGTGGCGCAGGGCGGAATCGTTTACGATACTGGTTTAAGTACCTGCTTCCGGGAATTTTCAATGACAACGACACAAGTCCGGGCCGCCTGCCCGCATGATTGCCCCGATACCTGCGCCCTGCTCGTCACTGTCGAGAACGGCGTCGCCACCGAGGTGAAGGGCGATCCCGAGCATCCGACCACGGCGGGCGTGCTGTGCACCAAGGTGTCGCGCTATACGGAGCGCACCTATTCGCCGGATCGCCTGCTGTATCCGTTGCGCCGCGTCGGCAAGAAGGGCGAGGGCAAGTTCGAACGCATCAGCTGGGACGAGGCGCTGGACGCCATCGCCGCCCGTCTGAAACCGCTGGCCGCAACGGCGCCGGAAGCGATCCTGCCCTACAGCTATGCTGGCACCATGGGCTTGCTCCAGGGCGAGGCCATGGCCATGCGCTTCTTCAACACGATCGGCGCTTCCCAGCTCGACCGCACGATCTGCGCCACGGCTGGCGCCACCGGCTACCGCTACACGGTGGGCGCCTCGATCGGCACCGATATCGAGCAATTCCAGAATGCCAAGCTGATCCTGATCTGGGGCGGCAATCCGATCGCCTCCAACCTGCATTTCTGGACCCGTGCCCAGGAAGCCAAGCGCAACGGCGCCAAGCTGATCGCCATCGATCCCTACCGCTCGCTGACGGCCGAGAAATGCCATCAGCATATCGCGCCGATGCCCGGCACCGATGCGGCGCTGGCGCTGGGCATGATGCATGTGCTGATCGCCGAAGACCTGCTCGACCATGATTATATTGCCGAGCACACCATCGGCTTCGAGCCGCTGAAGGCGCGCGCGGCCGAGTGGCCGCCGGAGCGGGTGGCGCGCGTCTGCGGCATCACCGAAGCGGAAGTGCGGGAACTGGCGCGCACCTATGGCCAGATGGCCAAGGCCGGCGAGCCGGTGGCGATCCGCGTGAATTACGGCGTGCAGCGCGTGCGCGGCGGCGGCACGGCGGTGCGCAATATCGCCTGCCTGCCGGCCCTGGTCGGCGCCTGGCGCCACGCGGCTGGCGGGGTGCAGCTCTCGTCCTCGGGATCTTTCCCTTCCGACAAGCCGGCCCTGCAGCGCAGCGATTTGCTCAAACAGCCGACCCGCACCATCAATATGGTCACCATCGGCGACGATCTGCTGCGTCCCGCCTCGGCGGAATTCGGGCCGCGCGTGGACGCCGTCATCGTCTATAACTCCAATCCGGTGGCGGTGGCGCCCGATTCCTCGAAAGTGGCCGAAGCCTTCGCGCGCGAAGACCTGTTCACCGTGGTGCTGGAACATTTCCAGACCGATACCGCCGACTATGCCGACATCGTGCTGCCCGCCACCACCCAGCTCGAACATACCGACGTCCACACCGCCTACGGCCACCTGTATATGATGGCGAACAACCCGGCCATCGCGCCGTTGGGCGAGGCCAAGCCGAATACGGAAATCTTCCGCCTGCTGGCCGCGCGCATGGGCCTGGACGATCCCTGCTTCCGCGAAAGCGACGACGAGCTGGCCGCCAAGGCTTTCCGCAAGAACGATGCGCGCGCCGTCCATTTCGATTGGGAGTCGCTCAAGCGCAAGGGTTGGCAAAAACTGAACATGCCGGCAGCGCCGTTTGCGCATGGCAATTTCGCTACACCATCGGGCAAATGCGAGTTCTATTCGGAAACAATGCTCAAAGATGGTCTGGACCCGCTGCCCGGCTATATTGAAAACTACGAATCGGCGGCAAGTAACCCGGAACTGGCGGCAAAATACCCGCTGGCGATGATATCTCCGCCGGCGCGCAACTTCCTCAACTCCAGTTTCGTGAACGTGCAGAGCCTGCGCGCCACGGAGGGCGAGCCCCACCTCGACCTGAATCCGGAAGACGCCGCTGAACGCGGCATCAACCATGGCGATATGGTGCGCATCTTCAACGATCGCGGCTCCTTCGTCGCCAAAGCGCGCGTTACGCCCAAGGCCCGCAAAGGGCTGGCGGTGGGCCTCTCGATCTGGTGGAAGAAGCTGGCCTCGGACGGCAAGAACGCCAACGAGGTGACCAGCCAGCGCCTGACCGATATGGGTCGTGCCCCAACGTTTTACGATACACTGGTACAAGTGGAGAAAGCAGCTTGAGAGTGAGTCATGCGCAAAATCACCCGTCCGAAAATCCGTGCCCGGCACTGGGTTGGGGCGGGCGTGTGCGCGTTGCTGCTGGCGGGCTGCGCCCAGTTTAAATATTACTTCCAGGCGGCCCAGGGCCAATATGCGCTGTGGTCCGACGCCCGCCCCATCGACGACTGGCTGGGCGATCCCGCCACCGATCCCAAGCTCAAGGCGCGCCTGGAAAAGGCGCGCCTGATCCGCCGCTTCGCCGTGCGCGAACTGGGTTTGCCGGATAATGCCAGCTATACCAATTACGCCTCGCTCAAACGCCCCTTCGTGCTGTGGAACGTGGTGGCTACGCCCGAACTTTCGTTGCGTCCGATCCAGTGGTGCTTCCCGATTGCCGGCTGCGTCAGCTACCGTGGCTATTACAGCAAGGAAGATGCGCAAGCCTATGCCGATGAACTGCGCGCCGAGGGCAACGACGTGCAGGTGGGCGGCGTGCCCGCCTATTCGACCCTGGGCTGGTTCAGCGATCCGCTGCTCTCCACCTTCATCAATAACTCCGACGCCGAACTGGCGCGCATGCTGTTCCACGAGCTGGCGCACCAGTTGGTCTACGTGCAGGGCGATTCCAAATTCAATGAAGCCTTTGCCACGGCGGTGGAGGAGGCCGGCGTGAACCGCTGGCTGGAGCTGTATGGCACCGAACCGATGCGTGAAGCCTATGTGCGTTACAACGCGCGCCGTCAGCAATTCCTCGCCCTGCTGGTGCGCCATCGCCAAATGCTGGCGACGAATTACGCAAGCAAGGCCGGCGTCAAGAAAAAGCGCGAGGAGAAGGCGCGCATCTTCGCCGCCCTGAAGGCCGAATACCAGGTCTTGAAAGCCGACTGGGGCGGTTACGCCGGCTACGACCGCTGGTTTGCCGAGCCGTTGACAAATGCCCACCTGAGCTCTGTTGCAACCTATAATGATTTCCTGCCAGGATTTCGCGCCCTGCTGGCGCGCGAAAAAAACATGAAGGCATTCTATGCTGCGGTGCAAGGCATGGGCAATCTCCCCAGCGCCGAACGGCATGAGCGACTTCAACAACTGGCGAAGGCCATGCCGGCGGAAACGGAAACGATTGCTGTAAAGGAAAAGAGCGCGAGTAGCGGGCTGCAGTGATGCTGCGTTGCAGCAAAATTTGGCGGCGCAAAGGCCCGGCAAAATCAGCAAAAGCGCTTGCATACTGATCGGCCTGCCGATAGCATCTTAATTATAAGATCGAACGAGCGTTCTTTTTTCTCGAAACGACTCACTGGCAGGCCGGCTCTGTGCGCCGGCTTTCATCATATAACGATAATTATTCGAGACACGAGGCACAGGATGGATAAAATCTGGTTGAAGTCGTACCCCGCTGGGGTGGCGTCGGAAATTGATGTCAATCAATACCGCTCCCTGGTTCATCTGCTGGAAGAGTCGTTTCAAAAGTATGCGGACCGCAATGCCTTCGTCTGCATGGATAAAGCCATCACCTACGCCGAGCTGGACGCCTATTCGCGCCGCATCGGCGCCTGGCTGCAAAGCCGCGGCTTGAAAAAGGGCGCGCGCGTGGCGGTGATGATGCCCAACGTGCTGCAATACCCGATCGCCATCGCCGGCATCCTGCGCGCCGGCTACACCGTGGTCAACGTCAATCCGCTGTACACCCCGCGCGAACTGGAACACCAGCTGCGCGACTCGGGCAGCGAAGCCATCATCATTCTCGAAAATTTCGCCACCACGCTGGAGCAGGTGCTGAGCCGCACGCCGGTCAAGCACGTCATCGTCGCCAGCATGGGCGAGATGCTGGGCATGGCCAAGGGCATGCTGGTCAACTTCGTGGTGCGCAATGTGAAGAAGCTGGTGCCGCCGTTCTCGCTGCCCAACGCGGTGCGCTTCAAGGAAGCGATGTCGCACGCGGCCGGCATGAAACTGACGCCGGTCGAATTGAATCTGGAGGACGTGGCCTTCCTGCAGTACACCGGCGGCACCACCGGCGTCTCCAAGGGCGCGACCCTGGTCCACCGCAACATCATCGCCAATCTGCTGCAGACCGAAGCCTGGTCCAAGCCGGGCCTGGGCAATCTGGCGGAGCAGGAACAGGTCATCATCATTTGCGCCCTGCCGCTGTATCACATCTTCGCGTTGACGGCTTGCGCCATGTGGGGCATGCGTGTTGGCGCGCTGAACGTGATGATTCCGAATCCGCGCGATATCGGCGGCACGATCAAGGAACTGGCCAAGTACCGCTTTAATATGTTCCCGGCCGTGAATACGCTGTACAACGCGCTGGTCAACCATCCCGATTTCCGCAGCCTCGATTTCTCCGGTCTCAAGATCTGCAATGGCGGCGGCATGGCCGTGCAGCAGACCGTCAACGACAAATGGCTGGCGGCGACGGGCGTGTCCATCATCGAGGGCTACGGCCTGTCCGAAACCTCGCCGGTGGCGACCTGCAACCGCGCCGACAGCACCGCCTTCTCCGGCACCATCGGCCTGCCGATTCCGTCCACCGACATCGCCATCCTCGATGACGAGGGCAAGGAAGTGGCGCTGGGCCAGCCCGGTGAAATCGGCATCCGCGGCCCGCAGGTGATGAGCGGCTACTGGAACCGTCCGGACGAAACGGCCAAGGTCATGACGGCCGACGGCTACTTCAAATCCGGCGACGTGGGCGTGATGGACGAACGCGGCTACGTCAAGATTGTCGACCGCAAAAAGGACATGATCCTGGTCTCCGGCTTCAACGTTTATCCGAACGAGCTGGAAGCGGTGATTGCGGCCCATCCGGGCGTGCTGGAATGCGCCTGCGTGGGCGTGCCCGACGAGCACTCGGGCGAAGCGGTCAAGGTCTTCGTGGTGCGCAAGGACCCGGCGCTGACGGCCGATGCGCTGATGGCTTACTGCAAAGAGAACCTGACCGGATACAAGAAACCGAAGTACATCGAATTCCGCGATGAGCTTCCGAAGACGAATGTGGGCAAGATTCTGCGCCGCGTATTGCGCGACGAGGGGACGCCCAGCGACAAAAAGGCGGCGTGAAACGCCGACCGTCAGGCCCAACCGCCTGCGGTCAGGCGGTTTTTTTGCGCATAACGATTGAAGACGCGGCGCGCGGCGCCGCCTGACATGAAAGATGAGGCATTAGAGATGGAAAAGATTTGGCTGAAGTCCTACCCCGAAGGCGTTCCTGCGGAGATCGACGCGACCTTGTATCGGTCGGTGGCGCACTTGATGGAAGAATCCTTCCGCAAGTATGCCGACCGCAATGCCTACGTCTGCATGGACAAATTCCTGACCTATGCCGAAGTCGATCAGATGTCGCAGAAAGTGGGCGCCTGGCTGCAAAGCAAGGGCCTGAAAAAGGGCGCGCGCGTCGCCATCATGCTGCCCAACGTGCTGCAATACCCGGTCGCCATGGCCGGCATCCTGCGCGCCGGCTACACCGTGGTCAACGTCAATCCGCTGTACACCCCGCGCGAACTGCAGCACCAGCTGAACGACTCAGGCGCCGAAGCCATCTTCGTGCTGGAAAACTTCGCCACCACCGTGGAGCAGGTACTGGCGCAATCGCCGCTCAAGCATGTGGTCGTGGCCAGCATGGGCGACCTGCTGGGCGGCCTGAAAGGCGCCATCGTCAATTTCGTCGTGCGCAATGTGAAAAAAATGGTGCCGGCCTTCTCTCTGCCGAACGCCGTCTCCTTCAAGCAGGTACTGGCCGAAGGCGGCCGCCTGCCGCTCAATCCCGTGCAGCTGGGGCATGACGATGTCGCCTTCCTGCAGTACACCGGCGGCACCACCGGCGTCTCCAAAGGCGCCGTGCTGCTGCACCGGAACGTGGTGGCCAATGTGCTGCAGAACGAAGCCTGGCTGGGCATGGAGACCGAAGCCGAACAATTGGGCTTTGTCTGCGCGCTGCCGCTGTACCACATCTACTCGCTGACCATCAGCGCCTTCATGGGCCTGCGCCTGGGCGGCATGAATCTGCTGATCCCGAATCCGCGCGATATTCCCGGCTTCGTCAAGGAACTGGGCAAGCACCGCATGCACGTTTTCCCGGCCGTGAACACGCTGTATAACGCGCTGCTCAACAACCCGGAATTCGCCAAGCTCGATTTCTCCAGCTACCAGGTGTGCAACGGCGGCGGCATGTCGGTGCAGCGCGCCGTGGCCGACCGCTGGCTGAAGCTGACCGGCACGCCGATCATCGAAGGCTACGGCATGTCCGAGACTTCGCCGGTGGCCACCGCCAACCGCGTCGACATCAAGGAGTTCACCGGCACCATCGGCCTGCCGATTCCCTCGACCGAGGTTTCCATCCTCGACGACAACGGCAATCCTGTGCCGTTCGGCCAGGCTGGCGAAATCGCCATCCGCGGCCCGCAAGTGATGGCCGGCTACTGGAACCGTCCGGAAGAAACCGCCAAGTCCATGACTCCGGACGGCTTCTTCAAGACCGGCGACGTCGGCATCATGGATGAGCGTGGCTATACCCGCATCGTCGACCGCAAGAAGGACATGATCATCGTTTCCGGCTTCAACGTGTATCCGAACGAGATCGAGGAAGTGGTGGCGGGCCATCCTGGCGTGCTGGAAGTGGCCTGCATCGGCGTGCCGGACAATAACTCCGGCGAAGCCGTCAAACTCTTCGTCGTGCGCAAGGATGCGTCGCTGACGGCCGAGCAGCTGCTCGACTTCTGCAAGCACGAGCTGACCGCCTACAAGAAACCGAAATACATCGAGTTCCGCGACGAACTGCCGAAGACCAACGTCGGCAAAATCCTGCGCCGCCAGCTGCGCGACGAGAAAAAAGCCGCCTAATCAGGCGGAACCAACGCCCGCTTTGCCGTCGATGACGGCGAAGCGGGCAAGGGTGGTGAGGGCGCTGTCCTTGTCACGCACATTGTCCAGACCCTGAAACAGCACTTCGCTGCGCTCGGGCGTCACATTCAGCAGCATGAAGCCGCGCCGGTCGCTGCGGCCATAGTGCATATGCGGATTCATTTCCACGTACTGCGCGGTGCGCTCCTGCGGCCGCGAGCTGGAGGTGATGGAGGTGCCGCAGAATTCGGTGGCGAGCACGGGATTGGCTACCGATACCGGGCGCACCGCCTCGCGTGCCAGATCGGCGGCGTAGAAGGTGTGCACATCGCCCGACAACACCAGCGGATTGGCGGCGCCGCTGGCCTGCAAGGCATCCAGCAGGCGCTGGCGCGCGGACGGATAGCCATCCCAGCCATCCGTCCAGAAGCGGCCGTCATCGGCCTGCACGATCGGCACTTGCGTGGACTGGGCCATCAGCGTTTGCTGGGCCAGGATATTCCAGCGCGCGCGTGAGCCGCGCAAACCCTGTTCCAGCCAGCCTTCCTGCTCCATACCCAGCATGCTGCGCCGTGGGTCGCCCAATTCAGCGCAGGCGCGCCGGTAGACCGAGCCGGAGCCGCCGCGTCCCGGCCGCTGGCAGGCGTGGGCGGAGCGGTACTGGCGCGTGTCGAGCACGTGGATGCGCGCCAGTTGGCCCCAATCATAGCGCTGCCGCATGCGCAGCCGGGCCAGTCCCTCGCCATTCATGCGCACCGGCTGGTGTTCGTAGAACGCCTGATAGGCCGCCGCGCGCCGCGCCGCGAATTCGGGGCTGAGCAATTCATCACGGTCGTTGCCGTAATCGTTGGCGACTTCGTGATCGTCCCAGGTGATGATCCAGGGGGCGGCCAGATGCGCCGCCTGCAGATCGGGATCGCTTTTGTACTGGGCATAGCGGGCGCGGTAATCGGCCAGCGTGAAGCTCTCATCCCTGCGCTGCGCGCGCTCGGGATGCGCCAGCCGGTATGGCCCCCATTCATAGATGTAATCGCCAAGGAAGGCCACCAGATCCGGCGCCGCCGCCGCGATATGGCGGTGCGCCGCATAGTGGCCGAATTCCCAATGCTGGCAGGACGCTACCGCCATCTTCAGCGATGAGGGCAGGGCAGCGGCCGCCGGCGCAGTGCGCGTGCGGCCGACCGGGCTGACGGCATCGCCCAGCATGAAGCGGTAAAAATACCAGCGCCCCGGTTCCAGCCCCTTCACGTCCACATGCACGCTGTGCGCCAGTTCCGGCATGGCGGTCGCCACGCCTTTGGCGGCGATCTGGCGGAACGCTTCGTCCTGCGCCACTTCCCAGCGCAGGCGCATGGCCAGGGGCGGCATGGCGGTCGCGTTGAGCGGCTCGTAGAGGATGCGCGTCCACAGCACGACGGAATCGGGCAGGGGCGAGCCGGAAGCCACGCCAAGGCTGAAAGGATAGGCGCCGCCGTTGCCGCGCGCGCCAGCCTGGTAGGAGGACGTCAGCCCCGTCCCCAGCGCCGCCAGGCCCGCCAAGCGGGCGCCGGCCAGCAGCATAAGGCGGCGCTGGCCGTCCATGGCTTTAGCGCTGCTTGAGCAGGGTCTCGATCGGCGGCACGGGGCGCGGCTTGCGGTCAGGGCCGGTGGCCACATAGGTCAGCGTCGCTTCCGTCACCTTCACGGTGCAGGCCTGCAGGCGGTTGCGCTCCGCGTACACCTCGACGTTGACGGTGATGGACGTATTGCCAACCTTGACAATATCAGCATAGAAGGACAGCAGATCGCCCACGAACACGGGGTGCTTGAAGACGAAGGAATTGACGGCGATGGTGGCGACGCGGCCGTTGGCGCGGCGCGTGGCCGGCAGCGAGCCGGCGATGTCGACCTGGGCCATGATCCAGCCGCCGAACACGTCGCCGTAGACATTGGCGTCGGCCGGCGCGGGCATCACGCGCAGCTCGGGCATTTTGCCCGGTGGCAGGCCGCGGTTCTCGGAATGGATCAGGGTGTTGTCTGGCGTGGTCATCTTAAAATCTCGTGAAAGGCTACAATTGGGCGAATTGTAAACCACCGCCAGTATCATCTGCCCTCATGCGCCGCTATTCGAACTCGCCTCCCCCATCCGACAGCAAAACACCGCCCAGCCGTGGCGATCTCGCCACGCTGAAAACCCTGCTGCCCTACCTATGGGTGTACAAATGGCGCGTGCTGCTGGCGCTGCTCTGCCTGGTGGGCGCGAAGACGGCCAATGTCGGCGTGCCGGTGGTGCTGAAAAACCTGGTGGACCAGATGACGATCACGCCGGACAAGCCGCAAGCCCTGCTGGTGCTGCCGGTGGCGGCCCTGGTGGCGTATGGCTTGCTGCGTCTGTCCACCACCGTGTTCACCGAGTTGCGCGAATTCCTGTTCGCCCGCGTCACCCAGCGCGCCGTGCGCACCATTGCGCTCAAAGTCTTCCGCCACCTGCATTCGCTGTCGCTGCGCTTCCACCTGACGCGCCAGACCGGCGGCATGACGCGCGATATCGAGCGCGGCACGCGCAGCGTCGGCTCGCTGATCTCCTACACCCTGTTCAATATCCTGCCCACGCTGGTGGAGATCACGCTGGTGCTGACCTATCTGGTCACGCACTACGATATCTGGTTCTCGGTGATCACCTTTACCGCGCTGGTGCTCTACATTACCTTCACCGTCATGGTCACGGACTGGCGCACCCACTTCCGCCGCACCATGAACGATCTGGACTCGAAAGCCAATACCAAGGCCATCGACTCCCTGCTCAATTACGAAACGGTAAAGTACTTCGGCAACGAGGAATACGAGGCCAAGCGCTATGACGAAGGCTTGCAGCGCTACGAATCGGCGGCGGTCAAGTCGCAGACCTCGCTGTCCCTGCTTAACACCGGACAGTCGCTGATCATCGCCAGCGCCGTCACGCTGATCCTGTGGCGTGCCACCCAGGGCGTCATCGACGGCAAGATGACGCTGGGCGACCTGGTGCTGGTCAACGCCTTCATGATCCAGCTGTATATCCCGCTCAATTTCCTCGGCGTGATTTACCGCGAGATCAAGCAAAGCCTGGCCGATATGGAGCGCCTGTTCTCCCTGCTCGACCAGAACCGCGAGGTGGGCGACGCCCCCGATGCGCGGACCCTGCTCACGCATGGCGCCACGGTGAAATTCTCGCACGTCGATTTCAGCTACGAGAGCAAACGCCAGATCCTGTTCGACGTCGACTTCACCATTGCGGCCGGCAGCACCACGGCGGTGGTAGGACATAGCGGCTCTGGCAAGTCCACCTTATCGCGCCTCCTGTACCGCTTCTATGAGGTGAATGGCGGCGCCATCACCATTGACGGCCAGGATCTGCGCTCGCTGACGCAAGCCTCGCTGCGCCACGCCATCGGCATCGTGCCGCAGGATACGGTGCTGTTCAACGACAGCATCGAATACAACATCGCCTACGGCCGGCCCGGCGCCAGCAAGGAAGAGATTGTAGCCGCCGCGCGCGCCGCCTCCATCCACGACTTCATCGAAAGCCTGCCGGACGGCTATGCCTCGCTGGTCGGCGAGCGCGGGCTGAAACTGTCCGGCGGCGAAAAGCAGCGCGTGGCGATTGCGCGCACCTTGCTGAAAAATCCCGCCATCCTGATTTTCGACGAAGCCACGTCCGCGCTCGACTCCAAGGCCGAGCAAGCGATCCAGGCCGAGCTCAAGGAGATTTCGCGCAGCCGCACCACCATGGTGATCGCCCACCGCCTGTCCACCGTGGCCGACGCTGACCAGATTCTTGTGCTCGACCACGGCCGCATCGTCGAACGCGGCACCCACCAAGCCCTGCTCGCCGCCGAAGGCCTATACGCCCAGATGTGGGAACGCCAGCAAGCCAAAGGCGACGATGACCTCGCCTCCCCAGCCCCCGCCGCCGCCTGAGTCCGCCTCAGCGGTTTGCGCCAGATCAAACAATGTCCCACCATGGTGTCAGGCACCAGAGCCGGACATTCTTTGATCTAAATCAGCAAATGTCCAACCCTGGTGTCAGGCACTAAGGTCGGACATTCTTTGATCTACATCAGCAAATGTCCCCCCCTGGTGCCTGACACCAGGGGGGGACATTGTTTGAGATTTGTCAAAAAAAAATGGCTTCCGGGGGGGGGGGAAGCCATTTTTGTTGGGGCGCCGGGGGATCAGGGCAGGGGGGTGTCGGCCAGTTCTTTGTCGATCGGGTCGGTGAGCTCGCCTTCCCATTTGGCGACAACGGCGGCGGCGATGCCGTTGCCGATCACGTTGGTGGCGGAGCGGGCCATGTCGAGGAAGTGGTCGATGCCGAGCAGCAGCACCAGGCCGGCTTCCGGAATATTGAACTGCGATAGGGTGGCGGCGATCACCACCAGCGAGGCGCGTGGCACGCCGGCAATGCCCTTGGAGGTCAGCATCAGCACGGCCATCATGGTCATCTGCGTGCCAAGCGACATTTCAATGCCGTAGGCCTGGGCGATGAACACGGCGGCGAAGGTGCAGTACATCATCGAGCCGTCCAGATTGAAGGAGTAGCCGATCGGCAGCACGAAGGCGGCAATGCGGTTGCGCACGCCGAAACGCTCCAGGCCTTCCAGGGTTTTCGGGAAGGCCGCTTCGCTCGACGCGGTGGAGAAGGCCAGCAGCGATGGGCCGCGCAGCTCGGCGATCAGGCGGCCGATGCGCTTGCCGAGGAAGAGGAAGCCGATGAAGATCAGCACACCCCACAGCACGGCGATGCTCAGGTAGAACTCGGCCATGAACACGCCATAGGTCTGCAGCACGCCCAGACCGCTCTTGGCGATGGTGCCGGCGACGGCGGCGAATACGGCGATCGGCGCGAAGCGCATCACATAGCCGGTCACCTTCAGCATGATGTGGGCGATGCCGTCCACGGCGTCCACCAGCGGCTCCGATTTCGGGCCGACAGCGGCAGCGGCGGTGCCGAAGAACAGGGAGAACACCACGATCTGCAGGATTTCGTTCTTGGCCATGCCGTCGATGATGGAGGACGGCACCAGGTGGGTGATGAACTCTTTCAGCGACAGGCTGGTGGTGGCCAGGCCCGATGCGGCGGCCGTGGTCGCCGGCAGGTGGCCGACCAGGGCGTCGCCTGGACGGAACAGGTTGACCATGATCAGGCCCAGGGTCAGCGACAGCAGCGAGGCGACGAAGAACCAGCCCAGGGTCTTGATGCCGATGCGGCCCACTTCCGAGGCGTCGCCCATGCGCGCAATGCCCACCACCAGGGTGGAGAAGACCAGGGGCGCGATGATCATTTTAATCAGGCGCAGGAAGAGCGTCGTGAGCAGCGACATGGTGTCCGCGAAGCCGGCCGGATTGGCCAGCGTCGTGTTGGCGATGTAGCCGGCTACGATGCCCAGCACCAGGCTGACCATAATATAAGTAGTCAGGCGGTTTTGATTTTTCATAAAGGAGTTATCCTGTGGTAGTGTCTAGCCGGCTGTGGATAACAGTGGCCAGAATGCCGTTAGAATGGTGAATTTATAAGCAAGTTCCGCAGTATCCTTGTCGTCAGGGGCACTGTCAAGCAAGCGTGGAGGTGTGGGCGCCTATGATCGATATAAAAAACCTAAGCAAGTGGTATGGCCATTTCCAGGTACTCTCAGAGTGCAGCACCAGTGTCGCCAAGGGCGATGTGATGGTCATTTGCGGCCCTTCCGGCTCGGGAAAATCAACCCTGATAAAAACCGTCAACGGCCTGGAGCCCTTCCAGAAAGGTGAAATTATTGTCGATGGCATATCGGTCGGCGCGCCCGGCACCAATTTGCCGGCCCTGCGCGCGCGCATCGGCATGGTCTTCCAGAATTTCGAGTTGTTCCCCCATCTTTCGGTGCGCGAGAACCTGACCCTGGGCCAGGTCAAGGTGCTGGGGCGCAGCCAGGACGAGGCCAATGCCCGTGGCTTGAAGTACCTGGACCGGGTCGGCCTGCTGTCGCAGCAGGATAAATTCCCGAATCAGTTGTCCGGCGGCCAGCAGCAGCGCGTGGCGATCGCGCGCGCCCTGTCGATGGACCCGATCGCCATGCTGTTCGACGAGCCGACGTCCGCCCTCGATCCGGAAATGATCAACGAGGTGCTGGATGTGATGGTGGGCCTGGCCCAGGAGGGCATGACGATGATGGTGGTCACCCACGAAATGGGCTTTGCGCGTAAGGTGGCGAACCGCGTGGTCTTCATGGACAAGGGCCATATCCTGGAAGACTGCGGCAAGGATGAATTTTTCGGCGCCCCGCGTTCCGAGCGCGCCCGCGACTTCCTTGCGCGTATCATTCATTAAAGCGATTCATTGAAATTTCGCCGGAACCGAATCCGGCTCAAGCTGTAGGGTTGCCGTAGCGAGCTGCTAAGCGTTGGTGCATTTTTCTTTACGGAGGAATCATGACCTTGACCAGACTGTTTGCCCTGCTGTCCATCGCCTGCTGCGCCGCCACGGCCAGCGCCCAGGAACTCAGCGGCACCCTCGCCAAAATCAAACGCACCGGCCAGATCACGCTGGGCGTGCGCGATGGCTCCGTGCCTTTCTCCTACCTGGACGATAAGCAGCAATACCAGGGCTATTCGGTGGACCTGTGCATGAAGATCGTGGTCCATGTGCAGAAGCAGCTGGGCATGACGGACGTGAAGGTGGTGATGAATCCCGTGACGTCGGCCAACCGCATTCCGCTGATGGCGAACGGCACCATCGACCTGGAATGCGGCTCCACCACCAATAATGCGGAGCGCCAGAAGCAGGTGGCTTTCGCGCCCACCATGTTCGTGATCGCCAACCGCCTGTTGGCGAAGAAGTCGTCCAATATCAAGTCGCTGGCCGATATGCGCGGCAAGACCCTGGTGGCGACGGCCGGCACCACCACGCTCAAGCAGATGACGATTCTGAACAACGAGCAGAAGCTGGGCATGAATATCGTGGTCGGCAAGGACCATCCCGAATCCTTCCTGATGATGGAAACCGGCCGCGCCGTCGCCGAAGCCAATGACGATATCCTGCTGGCGGCCCAGGTGGCGAGCGCGCGCAATCCTTCCGAGTTCCAGATCACGTCCGAAGCGCTGTCGGTCGAACCCTACGGCATCATGCTGCGCCGCGAGGACGCGCCCTTCAAGCAGGCGGTGGACGCGGCCCTGACCCGGCTCTATCAGTCGGACGATATCCAGCGCATCTACAACAAGTGGTTCATGAACCCCATTCCGCCCAAGGGCATCAACCTGAACTTCACCATGCCGCCGCAGCTCAAGGCCGTGCTGGCCAAACCGACCGATTCGCCCGACCCTGCGGCCTACGCGGCCGTGCCGCCGGCGCAGAAAGCCGCCACCAAGAAGTAAGCCTGGCCCGCCGCCATGCATTACAACTGGAACTGGGCCATCTTCCGCGAACTGTCGCCGGACGGCGTGCATACCTATTGGGAGACGCTGATGTCCGGCCTGGGGTGGACGCTGGCTGCCTCGCTGGCCGGTTGGATCATGGCACTGGCCCTGGGCATGCTGGTGGGCGTGCTGCGCACCTTGCCCAATCCCTGGCTGCGCCGCGCCGGCACGGCTTATGTGGAGCTGTTCCGCAATATCCCGTTGCTGGTGCAGATGTTCCTGTGGTTCTTCGTCGTGCCCGAGCTGCTGCCGCGCGCGGCGGGCGACTGGCTGAAAGTATTGCCGAATGCGCCTTTCCTGACAGCTGTGGTCTGCCTCGGCTTCTTTACCTCGGCGCGGGTGGCGGTGCAGGTCACGGCGGGCATCGAGGCGCTGGCGGGGGGACAGAAACTGGCGGCGCTGGCGCTCGGCCTGACGCGGCGGCAAACATATCGCCACGTGCTGCTGCCGCTGGCGCTGCGCATCATCCTGCCGCCGCTGACCAGTGAGTTCCTCAATATCATCAAGAACAGTTCCGTTGCGCTGACCATCGGCTTGATGGAGCTGACCGCCAGCGCGCGCGCCGTGCAGGAATTTTCCTTCCAGGTGTTCGAAGCGTTTTCGGCCGCTACCCTGATCTATGTGCTGGTGAATATCGTGGTGGTGGCCGGCATGGCCTGGCTGGAGCGGCGGCTGGCGCTGCCCGGCACCCTGGCCAGCGGGGGAGGGCGCTGATGTTCTCCCAGTTCGACTTCGATGTGATCGCGCGCTCCTGGCTCTACCTGTTCCAGACCGGGATGGTGTTCACGCTGGAGCTGACGGTGTTGTCCATGCTGGGCGGCGTGGCGCTCGGCACCTTGCTGGCGCTGGGGCGCCTGTCCAGCTTCAAGCCCGTGGCGTTATTGGCCGCCACTTATGTGAACCTGATCCGCGCCGTGCCGCTGGTGCTGGTGATCTTCTGGTTCTACTTCCTTGTGCCGTATGTGGCGGCCTGGCTGATCGGCGCTGCCGAACCGGTGAAGGTGGGCACCTTCCTGTCGGCGCTGATCACCTTCATCCTGTTCCAGGCGGCTTACTACTGCGAGATCATGCGCGGCGGCATACAAGCCATTTCGCGTGGCCAGCTGTATGCGGCGCAGGCGCTGGGCATGGCTTACTGGCAGACCATGTGGCTGATCGTGCTGCCCCAGGCTTTCCGCAATATGCTGCCGGTGCTGCTGACGCAGACCATTGTGCTGTTCCAGGACGTGTCCCTGGTGTATGTGTTGTCGGTGCCGGACTTCGTCGGCGCGGCGAGCAAGATCGCCCAGCGCGACGGGCGGCTGGTGGAGATGTATGTGTTTGTGGCTCTGGTTTATCTGTTGCTGTGTTGCGGCCTGTCCTGGCTGGCGCGCCGCCTGCAGGCGCGCCTTGCCATCATCCGCTAGCCTGGCCGGCCGCCGGCAAGTCTTCGGCGGCGGGCGGCGTCTTGCCCGCTGCGGCGGACAGTTGGCGCAGCGTTTCCTGAATCGCCATCCAATCCTGCACTGAGAGCAGCACGGCGCTATTGCGCTTGCCGGTGATGGTGATCGGCATATGGCTCTGGGCCGCTTCGTCGATCAGCCGGTATAGGCTGGCGCGCGCCGCGCTTGCCGAAAGTATGGTCATAAAGTCTCCCCTTTTTTTAGACGAAAACCTACGCTTCTGTGTACATTTCGTCAAGCATTTGCTGCGTGCCGCGGGTTTGGGGGCGGGCAGCAGGTAAAATACCGGCATCCGCAATATGAGAGCCGCCATGTCCCAATTCGACGCCCCTTCCAGCCTGACCATTATCCGCCCAGACGACTGGCATTTGCATCTGCGCGATGGCGCCACCATGGCCAGCGTGCTGCCGCACAGCGCGCGCCAGTTTGCCCGCGCCATCGTGATGCCGAACCTGAAGCCGCCCGTGACCACGGTGGCGGCGGCCGAGGCCTACCGCCAACGCATCGTGGACGCTCTGCCGCTGGGCATGAGCTTCGAGCCGCTGATGACGCTCTACCTGACCAATAACACCTCGCCGGAAGAGATTCTGCGCGCCCAGGAAAGCGGCATCGTGCACGCGGTCAAGCTCTATCCGGCCGGCGCCACCACCAATTCCGACGCGGGCGTGACCGACCTGGCCAACTGCTACAAGGTGCTGGAAGCGATGCAGGAAGTGGGCATGCCCTTCCTGGTGCATGGCGAAGTCACCGACCAGGACATCGACCTGTTCGACCGTGAAGCCGTCTTCATCGAGCGTGTGATGCGCCCGCTGCGCCGCGACTTCCCGGCCCTGAACATCGTTTTCGAACACATCACCACCAAGGATGCGGCGCAGTACGTGGCCGAGGCGGAAGGTCCGATCGCGGCCACCATCACGCCACACCACCTGCTGTACAACCGCAACGAGATCTTCAAAGGCGGTATCCGCCCGCACTACTACTGCCTGCCGGTGCTGAAACGCGAAGAGCACCGCCTGGCGCTGGTGACGGCGGCCACCAGCGGCGACGAACGCTTCTTCCTCGGCACCGACTCGGCGCCGCACGCCAAGGGCGCCAAGGAAGCGGCCTGCGGCTGCGCCGGCTGCTACACCGCGCTGCATGCGATGGAGCTGTACGCGGAAGCCTTCGAACGCGCCGGCGCGCTGGACAAGCTGGAAGCCTTCGCCAGCCTGAATGGGCCGGCCTTCTACGGCCTGCCTCCCAACACCGACACCATCACCCTCAAGCGCGAGCAATGGGCGCTGCCTGAAACCCTGCCATTCGGCGACCAGGAAATCGTGCCGCTCAACGCCGGCGAAACGATCAACTGGAAAATGGCGTAAGTGTTCGCGGACATCGACTGGTCCCGCCCCTGGTTCGCCTCGGTGCGGGACGTCGCCTCGCGCAGCGACTTGAGCGGCAGCAGCGTGATCGACACTTTCTGCGCCCAGGCCAGCGCGCTGGGGCTGCGCAACCATCTCGGCTTGCCGCTCTCCTTCGTGCCGCAAGCCGCGCTGCCGGAAGGAACGGCCTACGAGGAATTCATCGGCGCTACCGGCGGCGTGCCGACGCGCGATAATCTGCATGATTTCTTCAATGGCCTGATCTGGCTCACCTTCCCGCATGTCAAACGCCAGTTGAACGCCTTGCAGGCGGCGCAGATCGCGCGCGACGGTGTCGGCAAATCGCGCGGCCCTGCGCGCGACGCCGCCACCATCTACGACGAGAACTCGGCCCTGCTGGTGGTGCGCGACAATGCCGACGGCGCGGCCCTGGTGGATGCCCTGCGCAATCACCGCTGGCGCGAAGCCTTTGTCGAGCGCCGCGCCATGTTCGGCACGGATGCCGAGGTCTGGCTGTTCGGTCACGCGCTGATGGAAAAGCTGGTGGCGCCCTACAAGGCCATCACCGCCCACACCCGCGTGCTGCTGGCCGACGACCGCTACTTTGCGCTCGATCCGGTGGCGCGCCGCGCCTGGATCGACGAGCGCGAAACGCGCCTGCTGGAACAGGAGGGCTTGAGCAACGCCGGTTTCACGCCGCTGCCGGTGCTGGGCATTCCCGGCTGGTGGCCGCAGCAGGATGACGATTTCTATAACGACGCTGCCGTTTTCCGTCCCAAGCGGATGACTGCAGCCTGAACCCCGCCCCGGCGGAGAAAGCGAGACCATGAGCAAGGCTATCCGTTGGGGCATACTCGGCACGGGCAAAATCGCCAAGGCATTCGCCAAGGCGCTGACTGAAGTGAATGATGTGGAACTGGTGGCGGTGGCATCGCGCACGGAGGTCAATGCCGCCGCCTTCGCCGCCGAATATGGCGTGGCGCGCAGCTACGCCAGCTATCAGGCGCTGGCCGACGATCCTGAAGTCGATGTGGTGTATCTCGCCACGCCGCATCCCATGCACCATGCGGATGCCCTCATGTGCCTGAACGCGGGCAAGCCCATCCTCGTTGAAAAATCCTTCACCGTGAACCGGCGCGAGGCCGAGGGCATCATCGCCCTGGCGCGCGAGAAAAAGCTGTTCGTGATGGAGGCGATGTGGACGCGCTTCCTGCCGGCCGTGCTGGAAGCCAAACGCATCGTCGATAGCGGCGAGATCGGCCTGCCCGCCACCGTGCAGGCCGATTTCGGTTTCGCTTCCGATGCTGGCCCCGAACATCGCCTGTTCAACCCCGAACTGGGCGGCGGTTCCCTGCTCGACCTGGGCATTTATCCGCTATCGATTGCCGCCTTCCTCATGGGCGAGGTGGCGTCGGTGCAGGCCAGCGGCGAACTGGGACCGACCGGCGTCGATGTGCAGGCCAGCTTCATCCTGCGCCACCAGAATGGCGGCATGAGCACCTGCACCAGCAGCCTGCGCGCGCGCACGCCGACCGAGCTGACCATCTGCGGCAGCAAAGGCTTTCTGCGCCTGAATGGCCGCTTCCACAATACCGAAAGCATCACTGTCGAACTGAACGACGGTACTGGCCGCACGCAGCAATTGCCGCGCATCGGCCATGGCTATGCGCACGAGATCATGGAAGTGAGCCGCTGCCTGCGCGCCGGCTTGCTGGAAAGCCCGGTCATGCCGCAGGCGGAAAGCGTGGCCCTGATGGGGGTACTGGATGCGATGCGCGCCCAGATCGGCGTGGCCTATCCCGCCGACCGCCAGGGCGCTTAACCGAATCAGTGGAAGGTTTCGGAGCCGCGGCGGCGGCCCGCCGCCAGGCCGATCACGCAGGCGCCCGCCAGCAGCAGCGCCCAGCCCGATGGCTCGGGGACCGGTTCGGCGGCATTGTCGCGTGCGTGTTTGGGATCGTTGTCCTGTGTCGCCGCGTAGTCGGCTTCTGCCGGCTCAGCTTTTTCTTCCTCGCGCGCGATTTCGTGCGGCTGGCCCTCGGCTTGCAGCGTTGGCACGGAGGTAGGGACCGTCGCCGGAGCTGCGGGCTTTTCTTTGTCGTGGACAGTTTTGCTTGCAAGAGCAGTTGAGCTGGCCGTCATGGCCGAGACGATTGCCAATACAAGGCAGAAACTGCGCATCAAAACTCCGGTGTTCAATTGAAAGAAGGAATATTGCACCGCAATATTACCACATTTGCAATTGTTGTAAAAATCTGAATTCGAGTAAGCAAATGCGCTCTCTGCCGATTGATTGGCTTTCTTGTACACTTAATGCTCGATTTATATAGCCAATTTCTCCATGAGTTCCGCCAAACCCTCCCTAGATTTGAAAACCGTCCTGATCGCCAGCGGCGTGGTGCTGACCCTGGCGATGGGCGTGCGGCATGGCTTTGGCTTTTGGATGCAGCCGATTTCGCAGGCCAATGGCTGGTCGCGCGAAACCTACTCGCTGGCGATGGCGGTGCAGAATCTGATGTGGGGCGTGTTTGGCCCCTTCGCCGGCATGGCGGCCGACCGTTTCGGCACCATGCGCGTGGTGCTGTTCGGCGCCCTGGCCTATGTGGCAGGCTTGCTTTGGATGGCCCTGGTGAGCCAGCCGATGCTGTTCGTGATCGGATCGGGCGTGCTGATTGGTCTGGCGCTGTCCTGCACCGCGTTTGGCGCGGTGAGCGGCATCATCGGCCGCGCGGCGCCGCTGGAAAAGCGTTCCTGGGCCTTTGGCGTGTCCGGCGCGGCCAGCTCCTTCGGCCAGTTCATGATGATGCCGATCGAGCAGCAGATGATTTCGGCCGTGGGCTGGCAGCAGGCCTTCTATCTGCTGGCGGGCCTGATTTTCGTCGCCATGATTCCCATGTCCTTCAAGCTGCGCGAGCCTGCGCATGAACATGCTCACGGCCAGCAGCAACAGACCACGGGCGAGGCCTTGCGCGAGGCGCTGGGCAACCGCTCCTTCCTCTTCCTGGTGGCCGGCTATTTCGTGTGCGGCTTCCAGGTGGTGTTCATCGGCGTCCACCTGCCGGCCTATCTGAAAGACAAAGGCGTGGCCGATCCCGGCGTGGCGGTGATGGCGTTGGCCCTGATTGGCCTGTTCAATATCTTCGGCTCGTTCACAGCCGGACAGCTGGGCGGCAAGCTGCCCAAGCGCTATCTGCTGTCCTTTATTTACCTGGCGCGCTCGGTCATCATCTCGGTTTTTCTGCTGGCGCCATTGACGCCGATGTCGGTCTACCTGTTCGCCGCGGCAATGGGCTTCATCTGGCTCTCCACCGTGCCGCTGACGAATGGCATCATCGCCGGCATCTTCGGCGTCAAGCATATGTCCATGCTGGCGGGCGTGGTCTTCTTCTCGCACCAGATCGGCAGCTTCCTCGGCGTCTGGCTGGGCGGCTATCTGTTCGACCAGCGCGGCAACTACGATCTGGTGTGGGGTATCGCCATCGCGCTGGGCATCGTGGCGGGCCTGGTCAACTTGCCGATCAATGAGCGGCCGCTGTCGCGGCCTGCATTACAGGCTGCGTGAGGCGGTCATGAAGACGCGGCTCCTGCGGATTCTCGGCTGGCTGGTGCTGGCCGTCGCGCTTACCGCGGGCTTTCTCGCCTATTTGCAGCCAGGCTTCATGCTGGACCTGGCGAACCGCTTTTATATGTGCTTTTGAGGTGGGCGCGGCGTCGGCGCAACAACCGGCGCTGGCGCATTTGTTTTTTTACCAAGGCATCAGGTATGCTGACGGACTGGCAAGATTTCCGAAAGACAATACTTGAAGCCCCGCCTCCATTCCGTTCCCACCGGCCCCGCAGCCGGGCCGGTGCACGATCCCCATTGCCGCAGTTGCGGCACCGCCGTCATCGGCAAATTCTGCCATCACTGCAGCGAGGCCGTGCATGCGCATCCGCCCAGCGTGGGCGAATTCGCGCATGAATTCATTGGCCATTACGTGGCGCTGGAGGGCAAGCTGTGGCGCACGCTGAAGCTGCTGATACTGCGCCCCGGCCAGCTCACCACGGAATTCCTGCACGGCCGCCGCGTGCCGTTCCTGGAGCCGCTGCGCCTGTATCTGACTTTAAGCCTGGTCTTTTTCGCCCTGATTAAAATCTGCGGCATCACGCTGCCGCAATTGACGCTGGCGCCCGACTCCGTGGGCATGAGTTATGAGCGAACGATCCATATCGGCGGTTCCGGCAAAGGACGCGAGGCCGTCACCACGGCCAGCGCCACCATGTATGACAAGGCGGGCGATGCGCCCGAGGTGCGCAACGGGATCGCGGCCGTGTTATCGCAATTGGCGCGCGTTAATACGCATTGGGCTGACAATGTGCGCCACTTCTTCGACGAACCGGCGCAGCGTCGCGCCGAGCGTCTGAACCAAGGATTCCGCAGCAATCTGCCGTATATGCTGATTGGTGCCCTGCCGTTGTTTGCCCTGTATCTGAAGCTGTTGTATCTGCGTTCGGGGCGGCGCTATGGCGAGCATGTGCTGTTTGCCATGCACGCAAATGCGTTTGCGCTGCTGGCGGCCAGCGTGATGATCGTGTTGCCGGGAACGGCGATGTGGCTGCTGGTGGCTAATGCGGTGCAGCCGGCAGCGCTGGCGGATTATGTCCAGCTCTTGCCATTGCTGGCGCTGATCGTCTATCTACCGCTGGCCATGCAGCGCGTGTACGGCGGCCATTGGCTGGCCACCATCGCGCGCTGGCTGCTGCTCATTGGCCTGCACCTGACGATGATCGTGGCGCTCACCATGGCGGCCGAATTCATCGGCATCGCAGCCCACGGCTAAGTTGCGGCGGCGGCTGCGACGGCGCCATATGGCGTCAGACCTTGAGGAATTCCTCGCGCCCGCCCAGCCAGCGTTCCAGGTGGGCGTCCACCGTGGACTGGTGCTGCGGCTCCTGCAGCAGGGCGTGCGCCACGTCGCGCGCCTGATCCACCAGCCAGCCGTCGGTTTCCAGGTCGGCGAAGCGCAGCATGGCCTGGCCCGACTGGCGCGCGCCGAGGAATTCGCCGGGGCCGCGGATTTCCAGGTCGCGCCGCGCGATCTCGAAGCCATCTGTGGTTTCGCGCATCGTCATCAGGCGCTGTTTGGCGACATGGCCCAGCGGGCTTTGGTACAGCAGCAGGCAGACGCTGGCCGCCGAACCGCGCCCCACGCGGCCGCGCAACTGGTGCAGCTGCGACAGGCCGAAGCGTTCGGCGTGCTCGATCACCATCAGCGAGGCGTTCGGCACGTCCACGCCGACCTCGATCACCGTGGTCGCTACCAGCACATGCACCTCGCCGGCGGCAAAGGCGTCCATCACCTCCTGCTTTTCGGCCGGTTTCAGGCGGCCATGCACCAGGCCCACGCGCAGGTCAGGCAGGGCTGCGGCCAGGGTTTCGTAGGTTTCGGTCGCCGTTTGCAGCTGCAGCGCTTCCGATTCCTCGATCAGCGGGCAGACCCAGTAAGCCTGGCGGCCTTCCAGCGCCGCCGCGTGCACGCGCTCGATCACCTCGTCGCGCCGGTTCTGGTCCACCGCCCGCGTCACGATCGGCGTGCGGCCGGGCGGCAGCTCGTCGATCACCGACACTTCCAGGTCGGCGTAATAGGTCATCGCCAGCGTGCGCGGAATCGGCGTGGCCGACATCATGAGCTGGTGCGGCACCAGATCGCCTTGGCCCTTGTTGCGCAGGGTCAGGCGCTGGCCGACGCCGAAGCGGTGCTGCTCGTCGACGATCACCAAGCCCAGTTTCGAGAACTGCACAGTGTCCTGGATCAGCGCGTGGGTGCCGATCACCAGCTGGGCTTCGCCCGATTCCACCAGGGCCGTGGCGGCTGCTTTTTCCTTCTTTTTCAGGCTGCCGGTGAGCCAGGCCACTTTCACGCCCAGCGGTTCCATCCAGGCCGCGATCTTGCGGAAGTGCTGGTCGGCCAGGATTTCGGTGGGCGCCATCAGGGCCGCCTGGAAGCCGCTGTCGATGGCTTGCGCCGCCGCCAGCGCCGCCACTACGGTCTTGCCGCTGCCCACATCGCCCTGCAGCAGGCGCTGCATGGGATAGGCTTGGCGCAGGTCGGCGCGGATTTCGGTCAGCACGCGCTGCTGGGCCTTGGTCAATTTGAAGGGCAGGGCGGCCTGGAAGGCGGCCGACAGCGTGCCCACCTTCTTCAGGGCCGCCGCGCCCTTGGAACGGCGCGCGCGCTGCGCCCGTTTCAGCGAAAGCTGCTGGGCCAGCAGCTCGTCGAACTTCATGCGCGTCCAGGCTGGGTGCGAGCGGTCGGCCAGCGCATTCTCGTCCACCTGCTGCGGTGGATAATGCAGCAGCTTGACCGCCGGCTCGAAATTGGACAGGCGCATGCGCTCGATCACCTCGGCCGGCACGGTGTCGCGCCAGTCCACGCGCCGCATGGCGTCGGCGATGGCGCGCCGCAGCACCAGCTGGGACAGGCCTTCGCCGGAAGGATAGACCGGTGTCAAGGAGGTGGGCAGCGGCGCGCCCTCATTGATGATCTTATACGCGGGGTGCACCATCTCCGCGCCGAAAAAGCCGTGTTTCAGCTCGCCGCGCGCGCGCACCCGCGTGCCTTCGGCCAGTTGCTTGACCTGGCTGCCGTAGAAATTCATGAAGCGCAACTGCAGCTCGCCCGTTTCGTCGGCGATCTGCACCAGCAACTGGCGGCGCGGCTTGTAGGCGATCTCGTTTTTCGTCACCACGCCCTCGACCTGCGACACATGGCCGCCGCGCAGGCAGGCTTCGCGGATATCCACGACCTGGGTCTCGTCTTCGTAGCGCATGGGCAGGTGCAGCACCAGGTCCATATCGCTGCGCAGGCCGAGTTTGGCCAGCTTGCTTTCGGCCGTGGCCTTTTTTGCGGGAGGTTTAGCTGCGGCCTTGGCCGGTGCGGCTTTTTGCGTGGTTTCTGCCATTTTCGGGTGGTGGGCTGGGCTTAGCGTAAAATAGAAGGTTGCCCAACAGTTTTACAAGTACGTCAATGTATTCGCTTTCCGATTTCGATTTTAACTTGCCGCAAGAACGTATTGCGCAATTTCCGCTACCGGACCGCAGTGCTTCGCGCCTGCTGCACGTCGATGGCGCGCGTCTGCACGACCGCCAATTCACCGACATCATCGACCAGCTCCAGCCGGGCGACCTGCTGGTGATGAACGATACCCGCGTGCTGAAGGCGCGCTTTTTCGGCGTCAAGGAAAGCGGCGGCAAGGTCGAGGCCCTGGTCGAGCGCGTGCTCGATACCCGCACCGTGCTGGCCCAGCTGCGCGCCTCCAAGTCGCCCGGCCCCGGCGTCAAGATCCGCCTGGCCGACGCTTTCGACGTCACCGTGGGCGAGCGCGCCGGCGAATTCTTCACCTTGCATTTCGACGCCGACGTGTTCGAGCTGATCGAGCAGTATGGCCGCCTGCCGCTGCCGCCCTATATCGAGCATGCGCCGGGTGAATTCGACGAAACGCGCTACCAGACCGTGTTCAACAAGGTGCCGGGCGCCGTGGCCGCGCCCACCGCCGGCCTGCATTTCGATGAAGCTCTGCTCGACAAGCTCAAAGCCAAGGGCGTGCAATTCGCCTATGTGACCCTGCACGTGGGCGCCGGCACTTTCCAGCCGGTGCGCACCGAAAACCTGGCCGAGCACAAGATGCACACCGAGTGGTACACCATGCCGCAAGCCACGGTGGACGCGGTGCGCGCCACGCGCGCCGCCGGCCGCGATGTGGTGGCGGTCGGCACCACCAGCCTGCGCGCGCTGGAATCGGCCTCGCAGAGCGGTCAGCTGGCGGCGGGCAGCGCCGACACGGCCCTGTTCATCACGCCGGGCTACCAGTTCAAGACCGTGACGCGCCTGATCACCAACTTCCACCTGCCGAAATCGACCCTGCTGATGCTGGTGTCGGCCTTCGCCGGGTTTACCGAGATCCGCCACGCTTATCAGCACGCGATCGCCAATGAATACCGCTTCTTCAGCTATGGCGACGCCATGCTGCTGACCACGCCCAACCGCGCGTGACCTGACAGGATATTGAACCATGCTGGAATTTAAACTCATCAAGACCGACACCACGGGCAAGACCAAGGCCCGCCGCGGCACCGTGAAACTGAACCACGGCGAAGTGCAGACCCCGATCTTCATGCCGGTCGGCACCTACGGCTCGGTGAAAGCGATGTCGCCGCTGGAGCTGAAGGAAATCGGCGCCCAGATCATCCTCGGCAACACCTTCCACCTCTGGCTGCGTCCCGGCAACGACGTGATGTCCAAGTTCGGCGGCCTGCACGGCTTCATGGGCTGGGATAAGCCCATCCTGACCGACTCCGGCGGCTTTCAGGTGTTCTCGCTGGGCGAGATGCGCAAGATCACCGAAGAGGGCGTGCATTTCAACTCGCCCATCAACGGCGATAAGCTCTTCCTCTCGCCGGAAATCTCGATGCAGATCCAGCGCGTGCTCAATTCCGACATCGTGATGCAGTTCGACGAGTGCACGCCGTATGAAATCAACGGCCGTCCCGCCACCGTGGACGAAGCGGCCAAGTCGATGCGCATGTCGCTGCGCTGGGCCCAGCGCTCGATGGATGAGTTCAAGCGCGGCGAGAATCCGAACGCGCTGTTCGGCATCGTCCAGGGCGGCATGTTCGAGTCGCTGCGCGACGAATCGCTGGCCAAGCTGGAAGAGATCGACTTCCCCGGCCTGGCCATCGGCGGCCTGTCGGTGGGCGAGCCGAAGGAAGATATGATGCGCGTGCTGGAACATGTCGGCCCGCGCCTGCCGGCCAACAAGCCGCACTATCTGATGGGTGTGGGCACGCCGGAGGATCTGGTGGCCGGCGTTTCCAACGGCGTCGATATGTTCGACTGCGTGATGCCGACGCGGAATGCGCGTAATGGCTGGATCTTCACCCGCTTCGGCGACGTCAAGATCAAGAACGCCCGTTATAAGGACGATAAGGCGCCGCTGGACGAGACTTGCAGCTGCTACGCCTGCCGCAACTTCTCGCGCGCCTACCTGCACCACCTGCACCGCGCCCAGGAAATTCTCGGCGCCCGCCTGAACACCATCCACAATCTGCACTACTACCTGGACATCATGCGCCAGATGCGCGAAGCCCTGGATGAGGACCGTTTCCCGGCCTGGGTGCAGCAATTCCACGCCGACCGCGCGCGCGGCGTGTAGCGTAGATGCCGCCCGGGCGGCGGCAATCTTGCAAAATGGCCTATATATCCCCATATGCCGCTATTAGCCAGTGCTAGAATACAGCGCTAATTTTTTCAAAACCCGATATTGGAGTCACCCGTGTTCATTTCCAACGCCTACGCTCAAACCGCCGCCGATTCGGCCCTGGGCAGCAATCTGACCAGCTTCCTGCCGATCGTACTGATGTTCGTCGTCATGTACTTCCTGATGATCCGTCCTCAGCAAAAACGCGCCAAAGAACAGAAAGCCATGATGGACGCGCTGGCCAAGGGCGACGAAGTGGTGACCGCCGGCGGCCTGCTGGGCAAAGTGTCCAAAGTGAGCGACGTCTACGTGACGCTGGAAGTGGCCACCGGCACCGACATCGTGGTGCAGAAGAGCTCCATCACCACGCTGCTGCCGAAAGGCACGCTGAAGGGTCTGTAAGAACGGCGCGGGCGGCTCGACCGCCCGCTTGTGCATCCGACGCCTGATAAACCCAGAACACTGAAGAATATGAATCGCTACCCTGTCTGGAAATACATCATCATCGCCGTGGCCGTGCTTTTCGGCGCGTTGTACACGGCGCCGAACTACTTCGGCGAATCGCCTGCACTGCAAATCACCAGTGGCAAATCCACCGTCAAGGTGAACAGCGAAACCGCTGCCCGCGTGGAAGCGGTCCTCAAGCAGGAAAATATCCCGAACAATGGCGTCAGCCTCGATGCCGGCACCAGCCACTCCGTGCGCGCCCGCTTCGCCGACACCGACAGCCAGTTCAAGGCCCGTCTGGCCCTGGAAAAAGGCTTGAACCCCGATCCCGCCGACCAGGCCTACATCGTCACCGTCAACCTGATGCCGAACACCCCACAGTGGATGCAGAAACTGCACGCCCTGCCGATGTTCCTGGGCCTGGACCTGCGCGGCGGCGTGCACTTCCTGATGCAGGTGGACACCAAGGCGGCGCTGACCAAGCGCGTGCAAGGCTTTCAGGCTGCCATCCGCGCCGAGCTGCGCGACAAGAACGTGCGCCACGCCGGCATCGACCGCGTCGGCAACACCGTCGAAATCAAGTTCCGCGAAGAGGAAACCCGCAAGAAGGCCAAGGACGTGCTGTCCGGCCAGATGCCGGACCTGGCCTTCGTTGAAGCGGCCGACGGCGCCGACCTGAAACTGGTCGCCAGCCTGAAACCGGCCGCGCTGAAAGAAACGCTGGACAACGGCGTCAAGCAAAACATCGCCACCCTGCAGAACCGCGTCAATGAGCTGGGCGTGAGCGAACCGATCATCCAGCAGCAGGGCGCCGACCGCATCGTGGTGCAGCTGCCGGGCGTGCAGGACGTGGCGCGCGCCAAGTCCATCATCGGCCGTACCGCCACCCTGGAAGTGCGCATGGTGGACGACACCATCACCCCGGGCACGGAGCTGAACGCCTCCATTCCGTACAACTCCGAGCTGTTCACCTCCGGTAAGAACACCCCGGTCGTGCTGACCAAGGACGTGGTGCTGAGCGGCGACTACATCTCCAGCGCCACCGCCAGCCTGGACGAAAACCACCAGCCGGCCGTCAGCATCGACCTGAATGGCGACGGCGGCCGCAAGATGCGCGAAGCCACCCGCGAACGCGTGGGCAAGCGCATGGCCATCGTGCTGTTCGAAAAAGGCAAGCCGGAAGTGCTGTCCGTGGCTACTATTCAGAGCGAACTGGGTAGCCGCTTCCGCATCACCGGCATGGGTTCGATGGAAAACTCCGCCGAACTGGCACTGCTGCTGCGCTCCGGCGCGCTGTACGCGCCGATGGAAGCCATCGAAGAACGCACCATCGGCCCGCAGCTGGGCGCCGAGAACGTGACCAAGGGTCTGCACTCGACGATGTACGGCTTTGCCGCCATCGCCATCTTCATGATCGCCTACTACATGATGTTCGGCTTCTTCAGCGTGCTGGCGCTGGCCGTCAACGTGCTGCTGCTGGTGGCCATCCTGTCGGTGATGCAGGCCACGCTGACCCTGCCGGGCATCGCCGCTATCGCGCTGGCCCTGGGTATGGCGATCGACGCCAACGTGCTGATTAACGAACGTGTGCGCGAAGAGCTGCGTGCCGGCGCTTCGGCGCAGGCGGCTATCTCGGCCGGCTTCGACCGCGCCTGGGCCACGATTCTGGACTCGAACGTGACCACCCTGATCGTCGGTCTTGCCCTGCTGGTCTTCGGCTCCGGCGCCGTGCGCGGCTTCGCCGTGGTGCACTGCCTGGGTATTCTGACCTCCATGTTCTCCGCCGTCTTCGTGTCGCGCGGCGTGGTCAACCTGTGGTACGGCCGCAAGAAGAAACTGCAGTCGCTGTCCATCGGCACGGTCTGGGTTCCAGACCAGGCGAAGTAAAACGGCATACCTACAGTAGAGGATTACATGGAATTTTTCCGCATTAAAAAAGACATCCCCTTCATGCGCCACGCGTTGATCTTCAACGTGATCTCGGCGCTGACCTTCGTGGCGGCGGTGTTCTTCCTGGCGACCAAGGGCTTGCACCTGTCGGTCGAGTTCAAGGGCGGCACCGTGATGGAGGTGAAGTATCCGAAGGCGGCCAATCTGGACGCCATCCGTCACACGCTGGAAACGCTGGGCTACGAACAGCCCGAAGTGACCAGCTTCGACACCGCGCGCGACGCCATGATCCGTTTGCCGATCACGCCGGGCGCCAGCAGCTCCGATACCTCGCAAAAGGTTTTCCAAGCGCTGTGCAAGGCTGAAAACGGCAGCACCAAGCAGCTCGACAAGGTGACCGACAAGGGCGAGCACCTGACCAAGATCGGCTGCGTGGACGCGGCGGGCAACGAGTCGGTGATGCTGCAGAAGGTCGAGTTCATCGGCCCGCAGGTGGGCGGCGAGCTGGCACAGAATGGTTTGAACGCGCTGGTGATGGTGATTGTCGGCGTGATGATCTATCTCGCCATCCGCTTCGAATGGAAATACGCGGTGGCGGCGATTGTCGCGAACTTGCACGACGTGGTGATCATTCTCGGCTTCTTCGCCTTCTTCCAGTGGGAATTCTCGCTGACCGTGCTGGCCGCGGTGCTGGCGGTGCTGGGCTACTCGGTCAACGAATCGGTGGTTATCTTCGACCGTATCCGCGAAAACTTCCGCAAGCAGCGCAAGGCCACTGTGCATGAAGTGATCGACAACGCGATCACCAGCACCATCTCGCGTACCATCATCACCCACGGCTGCACCCAGATGATGGTGCTGTCGATGCTCTTCCTCGGCGGTCCGACCCTGCACTTCTTCGCCATCGCGCTGACCATCGGCATCTGCTTCGGCATTTACTCCTCAGTCTTCGTGGCCGCCGCCGTCGCCATGTGGCTGGGCGTCAAACGTGAAGACCTGATCAAGCCGATCAAGGAAAAAGACGAAACCGACGGCGCCGTCGTCTAAGCCTGCGGCTCCACTAAAAAAAATCCCCTGCCAGCAATGCCAGGGGATTTTTTTATGTCGCGTCCTCTGGCGTGATGAAACCGATAGGGCGCTTTTTTCCAGGTGGAGGAGGGGCCATCAATTCGCGTATTGCAGCGAGTATCTGCTGGATCTGGTGGCAAGTTTCATGTTCGAAATGATGCTGCCGCTGTATTGCTAGGTCGGTTTTACGCTCCAGCTCGCTTAGCTTCAGTGCGAGTTCTTGATTCGATGCCATCCACTCGCGCAGTTGTACAAAGGCTCGTACAACACACACCGACACCTCAATCGCACGTGGGCTGTTCATCACCATAGCGGCCATGATGGCGCCATGCTCAGTAAAGCAGAAGGGGAGATATCGGCGTCCACCGCGCCGTTCCGATGAAGCGTTTGAGGTCGCAAAATGCGACCTCAAAATAGCGAACTCATCTTCTGTTAGTTGAAACATGAAGTCTGGCGGGAAGCGGCGGATATTTCGTTTGACCTGTTCGTTGAAGCGCTTTGTCGGTATGGCATATAAAGCGGCCAAATCGGCATCGAGCAGAACTTTCTGACCACGCAGTAGGAGAATCCGTTGAGTAATGGCCTTGAGAGGCGGTAGATCGGCATGTTTGCCAAGTGTGTGGCTCTCGCTCCGCATGGTTCCGTTTCCGGCATTGAGTTAGCCCCCAATATGCATGACAGATTGTTTTTGAGTTTGCGTTCACGCAAGCCTATTTGTCGCTCCGTCGCGCCGCATCAGCGGGCGCGACAGGATTGTTTTTCAGCTAGGGGCGCGGTAAGCTGGCTCCCTTTGCCTGGGAGTTCCGATGAGCCGTACCGGCCGCTTGTTTCAGCTGATGGATGCCTTGCGCGGCAACCGCCATCCAGTCACGGCGGCGGCGCTGGCGGAAAAGCTGGGCGTGTCGGAGCGCACCATTTACCGCGATATGCAGACCCTGGCCGAACTGGGCGCGCCGTTGCAGGGCGAGGCGGGTGTCGGCTACTTACTGCGCGCCGGCTTCTTCATGCCGCCGCTGATGTTCAGTCCGGATGAGCTGGAGGCGCTGGTGCTGGGCGCGCGCTGGGTGCGCCAGCAGGGCGATGCGGGCCTGGCGCAGGCGGCCAATAATGCGTTGGCCAAGATCGCCACCGCCACGCCCAAGGATTTGCGCGACGATATGGCCGAAACCAGCCTCTGGGTGCCATCGCGCCCTGACAGCGCAGGCCTGGACACCTTCATGCAGCCGGTGCGCGAGGCGATCCGGCGCCAGCACAAGCTGGGCATCACCTACCGCGATGAACAGGGCAGAACGTCCGAGCGCGTGGTCTGGCCGTTTGCGCTGGCGTTTTTCCAGGGGCTGCGCGTGCTGGCGGCCTGGTGTGAAATGCGCGAGGCGCTGCGCCACTTCCGCATCGACCGCATCAGCGCCGCCGAACCGCTGGCCGAATGCTATCCGACGCCGCGCCACACCCTGCTCCAGCGCTGGCGCGAAGAGAACAAGATTCCGCCGCAAGACTCCTGACAAAAACTGTCAGTGTCCAGGCTTATGATGAAGTCCTCAACCCAACCAACAGGAGACTTGAACATGCGCCTCTACCACCATCCCGTATCCTCGAATGCCCGCCGCGTGCTGCTCACCATTGCCCAGCTCGGCATTAAGGTGGATCGCGTCGAGCTGAACCTGATGGATGCGGAAGACCGCCGCCGCCTGGGCGAGGTCAATCCGAACTGCAAGGTGCCGGTGCTGGAGGACGAGGGTTTCCTGCTGTGGGAATCCTGCGCCATCATGCAGTACCTGGCCGACCAGACGCCCGGCCAGCCCCTCTATCCGCAAGAACTGAAAGCGCGCGCCGACATCAACCGCTGGCTGTTCTGGGCCGCCCAGCACTTTTCGCCCGCCATCGGCGTGTTGACCTGGGAGCGCGTGTGGAAGCCGCTCGTCACCGGCGGCACGGCCGACCCGGCCGAGCTGAAGCGCGGCGGCGAGGACCTGGAACAGTTCGCCACGGTGCTGGACCAGCATCTGGCCGGGCGCGAATGGATCAGCGGCAGTGGTTTGACCCTGGCCGACTTCGCCGTCGCCGCGCCGCTGATGTACCGCGAGCGCGCCCAGCTGCCGATCGACAATTACCCGAACCTGCTGGCCTGGTTGGCCCGCGTGCAACAGCTTGCCGCTTGGAAGCAAACCGAGCATGTCTGGTAAATACGCGTTTGTGTGAAGTTACGCACAGAGCCGAAACAGTCCAAAACATAAGATGGAACTGTCTCTTTCAGGACATCCCTAGTTTTGGACTTGGCCCGCCACATCGGCGGGCTTTTTTTATCTGAGCCAGACCTACAGCATCAGCACCGTGGTCAGCGAATGCACCTCGGCCGCCGATTCGGTGAGGATGGCGTTCAGGGTGCCGTCGCCGATGGCGAAGTCGATGGTGCGCGCCGCCTGCGGCGAGGTGGCGCCGGGGCGGCTGTGCAGCGGCGAGGGCACGGGCGCCAGGTCGTTGGCCAGCAGCAGGGTGTCGCCCAGGGTTTCCGGCGGCAGGGCGCGCAGGCCGTCCCACATCGCTTCCACCGCCTGCATCACGGCTTCCGGAATGATCAGCTTGTTAAGCACGCCACGGCCGATCTGGGCCTCGCCGTGCTCGACCCACTCTTCCGGCTCGCCCTGCATGATGGATGGGTCGCTGTCGGCGCAGGACAGCATATAGAAGCCGCCCACCTCGTGCACGATGCCGGCGAACATGGCCGTGTCGGGGTCGACATGGGTGACGCGGCGCGCGATCACCTGGGCCAGCGCGGCCACATGGGCCGTATGCTCCCACAACTGCTTGGCCATGGCCTGCAAGCCCGGATCCTTGATCTGGCTGCCGAGCTGGCGCACGATCAGGGCCGCCACCAGCGATTGCAGGGTGCGCACGCCGAGGCGCTGCACGGCCTGGCGCACGCCGGCAATCTCGTTGCCGGAGCGGTTGTAGGCGACGGAATTGGCGATGGCGACGGCGCGCGCCGCCAGCAGGGGATCGGCCTGCACCAGCTTGGCCGCGGTATCGGTGTGGCAGTCCGGGTCGCTCAGCGCTTGCTGTAGCTTGACCGAGGCGGCCACATTGGTGGGGAATGCAAGCTCTCCGCGGCCCGCTTGGGCGGCGATGCTTTTAAAGGCGTCCAGTCTGTCCATTCAAAAATTATAACCACAATATTGCCTTGCGGAATCAATTTAGAGGCAAACCCCCAATGATTTTTTTGATGGAAATCGTGGACGCCGATTGTTTGCGCCTATATGGCTCAGGTTTCGCTGAAGATCGCGTCGCAGCCTTCCTGGGTGCCTTCCACATCTTCCAGCTCGTCGGACAGGCCGAGGTCGAACAGTTCTTCCACGGCATTCATGAAGCTATTGTGTTTTGTTGCGCCGATCAGACGGTAGATGGCGCCGTCTTCATTGCGCACGCCGATCAGCAGCTTTTCCTGGCGGACGGCATCTTCCGTGCCGTTCTCCAGCAACAGATTGCTGACGATATGCTTGTCGAATTTGGCCGGGGCGATGCCGGCGATCAGGGTGGTTTTTAACATCGTAGTCTTGTTCTCGGGTTCAGTCGGTGTCCGTTCAGTCAGCTTGACGGCCGGCGGCCGTGATCGTCTGCTTGAGTCCGGACAGGGTTTTTTCCAGGGTTTCGAAATCTTCCTCGCGGTAAGCCGCGAACACTGCGCCGCCTTGCGACACCACTTGCGGGAACACCTCGTGGAACAGGCGTTCTCCCTCTGCCGTCAGACGGATGAAGAAGGAACGCTTATCGTCCGCGCTGCGCTCGCGCTCGACCAGGCCCTTGGCTTCCAGGCGTTCGATGACGCCGGTCAGCGTGCCCTTGGTGATCAGGGTTTTCTCCCCCAGCTCTTTATAGGACATGCCGGGCGTGTTGCCCAGGGTGGCGATGATGTCGAATTGCGCATGGGTCAGGCCGCACTGGCGCACATGCTCGCCGGACAGCCGCTCGAACGCTTGCATGCACTCGGCCAGCAAACGGATGCTTTTCAAATATCGATTCCCCATGGGGCGAGATTATAGCGCCGGTCCGCATTTTCCCTTCCCCCTTCATTCGGGTAATATGAGCGGCTAAACAACATTTTTCCTTCCGCTTATTTCATAGCCTATGTCTCAACACGCGCGCGGCATTCTGGCCCTCTTGCTGGTCACGGTAGTCTGGGGCACGACCTTCCCGGCCATGAAGGATATGACCGGCTATCTGTCGGCGAACTGGATCGTGGTCAGCCGCTTCACCATGGCGGGCTTGCTGCTTTCGCCCTTCCTGCTGCGCGCGCGCTGGAAAGACCTGCATTACGGCTTCCTGGCGGGGTTGGTGCTGTTCTTTTGCTACCTGTTCCAGGTGGAAGGGCTGGCCCTGACCACCTCCAACCGCAACGCCTTCATCTGCGGCCTCAACGTGCTGGTGCCGCCGCTGCTGGGCCGTCTGCTGGGACGCAAGGCCGAGGGCCGCATCGTGCTGGCCCTGGCGCTGGCCATGGCCGGCCTGTTCGCCCTGTGCTGGGACGGCAATCTGGCTTGGGCACGGGGCGATACCCTGGCGCTGTTGGCGGCCCTGTGCTTCGGCGTCTACATCCTGATGATGGAAGCGTTTTCGCGCAAGGCCGAGCGCCTGATGACCCTGACCGCAGCCCAGATCTGGACCGTGGCCATCTGCGCCGGCCTGTGGATCCTGCTGCGCGAAGTGCCGCGCGGCCAGATCGACGTGCACCAGGACCAGCTCAATTACTGGGCCTATGTCTGGCAGGGACTCAAGCTGTATAGCGTGAATCTGATCTATCTGGGCGTGGTGGCCACGGCCGCCATCATCTCGCTGCAAACCTGGGGCCAGAGCCATGCCACGGCCAACGAGGCGGCCGTGATCTATGCGTTCGAGCCGGGCTGCGCCGCCATCTTCGCCTATTTCTGGCTGGGCGAGACCCTGGGCTGGACCGGCCTGCTCGGTGCGGTACTGTTGATCTCCGGTATGATAGTCAGCCAATGGAATAGCGCGCCGCGCCCCACCGCCTCGCTGGCGCCGGAATAAAGCCTCTTGCCTGAAAGACCCGACCGACCCGATGTTAAGCCGCTGTGCCAAATTCATTCGCTAATCTCTCCCCGCTGACGCAGGCCGGCCCGGTGCGCGTGCTGCTGGTGAATGCGGGCGAAGCCGAGGCGCTGAGCTGGTCGGCCCTGGTGCAGCCCTTGCGTCTGGCGCAGCGCCTGCTGCCGGACGGCTTGCAGCTTGAGGTCTGCACGCTGGCGCAGGCGGCCCAGCCGCTGCCGGAGCAGCATCCCGGCTGGCAGCTGGCCCTGTTGGTGGGCGAGGAGGGCGCGCGCGACCCCGACCCCGCGCTGTGCCGCGCCGCCATTGAGCGCTGCCGCCAAGCCGCCTTTTGGGGCGCCGTGGGCGCCGGCGTGCTGTGGCTGGCCGAAGCGGGCGCCGTCGGCGGCGTGCGCATCGCGCTGCCCTGGTCGCTGTATGCCGACACCGAAGACGTACCCAGCCGCGCCATCCTGATCCCCCAGCTGTATGTGATCGACGGCCGCCACCTGAGCTGTTGCGGCGGCGCCGCCAGTCTCGACTTCTCGCTGACCCTGATCGAAGCCCTGTTCGGCGCTGCCCTGCAGGCCGAGATCAAGGAAGCGCTGTGCGTGGAACGCGTGCGCGGCCCCGAAGAGCGCCAGCGCGTGGCCCTGCAAGCCCGTTTCGGCGCCCTGCAGCCCAAGCTGTCGGAAGCGGTGACGCTGATGGAAACCAATATCGAGGAACCACTCTCCACCGACGACGTCGCCAACCTGGTCGGCCTCTCGCGGCGCCAGCTCGAACGCCTGTTCAAGCAATACCTGGGCAGCCTGCCCTCGCGCTACTACCTGGAGCTGCGCCTGCGCCGCGCCCGCCAATTACTGCGTGAAACCAACCATTCCATCGTCCAAGTCGGCCTGATGTGTGGTTTTTCCTCCGGCTCGCACTTCTCCACCGCCTTCGGCGCCCTGTTCGGCAACACCCCACGCGAGGAGCGCCAGCGCAAGCTCGCGGCCTCCTGAGCCTACGGCTGAGCCCAAGGTGGACACGAAGTCAGCTGTGGCATCTTTACTATTTGTGAAAAACCTTGTCGCAGATTCAAAAGAGTTTTAGCATCCCCGCTTTTACAATGCCAGTACCAGGGCGCGGCCTGCTGCCCTCCGTACCTCTTACCTAGATGGGGATTGCCATGAATGCAAAGCTTGATTCGACTGTAACCACTCGCCCTGTTACCCGACAGACTTTTGACGACGTGCTCGTGCCGACCTACGCGCCTGCCGCGATGGTGCCGGTGCGCGCTTCGGGCCTGGACCTGTGGGACCAGAACGGCAAGCATTATCTGGATTTCACGTCGGGCATCGCCGTGGCCTCCCTCGGCCACTGCAATCCAGCGCTGGTCGAGACTCTGACCCAGCAGGCGAATACCCTGTGGCACCTGGGCAATGGCTATACCAACGAGCCGGTGCTGCGCCTGGCCCTGGCCCTGACCGAAGCGACCTTCGCCGACCGCGCCTTCTTCTGCAACTCCGGCGCCGAAGCCAATGAGGCGGCCCTGAAACTGGCGCGTAAGCACGCCCACACCAAGTTCGGCGCGCACAAATCGCGCGTCGTGTCCTGCCTGAATTCCTTCCACGGCCGCACCCTGTTCACCGTGTCGGTGGGCGGCCAGGCCAAGTACACCGAGGGCTTCGAGCCGCTGCCGCCGTCGATCGACCACATTCCTTACAACGATATCGAGGCGGCGCGTGCCGCCATCGGCGACGATGTGTGCGCGGTGATCGTGGAGCCGGTGCAGGGCGAGGGCGGCGTGATGCCGGGCAATCCCGAATACCTGCGCGTGCTGCGCGAGCTGTGCGACAAGACCGGCGCCGTGCTGATCTTCGACGAAGTGCAATCCGGCATGGGCCGTACCGGCGCGCTGTTCGCCTACCAGGGCTATGGCGTGACGCCGGACATCCTGACCGCCGCCAAGGCGCTGGGCAATGGCTATCCGATCGGCGCCATGCTGACCACCAACGAGCTGGCCCAGACCCTGAGCGTGGGCACCCACGGCACCACCTACGGCGGCAACCCGCTGGCCGCGTCCATCGCGCTGAAAGTGCTGGAGACGATCAACCAGCCGGCCTTCCTGGCGCGCGTGAAGGAAGCCAGCGTCAAGCTGATCGCCAAGCTGGAAACCCTGGTCAAGGATTATCCGAACGTGTTCTCCGCCGTGCGCGGCAGCGGCCTGCTGCTGGGCGTGGTGGTGGCCGAGGCCTTCAAGGGCCGCTCCAAAGACATCCAGCGCGCCGCCGAAGCGCAAGGCTTGATGGTGCTGATCGCCGGCACCGACGTGCTGCGCCTGGCGCCGGCCCTGATCGTCTCCGACGCCCAGATCGAGGAAGCCGACCGCCTGCTGCGCCTGGCCCTGAACGAGCTGACCAAGCCAGCGTAATAGCGGCCGCCCCGGCGGCTTGCTAAAGCCCGGCGCTGTGGTGGCGCCGGGCGTATCTATATTCAGCAAGGAGTTCAAATGTATGTTGTCCGTCCGGTAGAACTTGCGGATATCGCCGCGCTCGAAGCGCTGGCCGCCGTCACCATGCCGGGTGTCCATACCCTGCCGAAAACGCGCGACAAGATCGTCCAGGCAGTGGAGCGCTCGATTGCCTCGTTCGCGGCGCATGTCGATATTCCCAGCGAAGAGTCCTACCTGTTTGTGCTGGAATCGGTGGCGGAAAAACAGATCGTCGGCACGGCCGCCATCTTCGCCTCCGCCGGTTCCAACGGCACTTATTTCTCCTTCCGCAACGATGTGATCCAGCAGGTCTCGCGGGACCTGAACATCAGCCACAGCGTGCATGCGCTGACCCTGTGCTCGGAGCTGACCGCCTACTCCCAGCTTTCCAGTTTCTATGTCGACGAGCGCCTGAAAAGCCGGCCCGAAGCGGCCCTGCTGTCGCGCGCCCGCCTGCTGTTCGCCGTGCTGGCGCCGCACCGTTTCGGCGACCGCTTCTTCGTGCCGCTGGCCGGCGTCACCGATCCGGATGGCGGCTCGCCGTTCTGGGATGCGCTGGGCCGCAAATTCTTCAAGATGGATTTCCTTGACGCCGAACGCGTGATCGGCGGCGCGCGCAACCGCACCCTGATCGTCGAGCTGATGCCGCACTACCCGGTGTACGTGCCGCTGCTGCCGGGCGACGCCCAGGCGGCCATGGGCCAGATCCATCCATCGGGCGAGCTGGCCTTCAATCTGCTGACGGCCGAAGGCTTCGAGGCCGACGAGTACATCGACATCTTCGATGGCGGCCCGATCCTGCAAGCCCACAAGCATACGCTGCGCACCTTCAACTCATCGCTGACGCGCCGCGTGCAGGACGTGGCGCCGGGCGATACCCTCGACGCCGTCGCCACCTATGCGATCGCCTCCCGTCCGGGCATGGCCTTCCGCGCCGTCACCATCGCCAGCCCGGCGCTGGAGAACAGCGAGACCGTCGGCCTGCCGCAGCATCTGCAGGAGCTGCTGGGCGTCGCCGCGGGCGACGATGTGATCTGCGTCCGCATTTAAAGTGAGAGAGCTATGCTAGTTGTACGCGCCATCAACGCATCCGACCTGGATGCCCTGTACGGTCTGGCCAGCCAGGTCGGCACCGGCATGACCACGCTCAAGCCGGACATGAAAATGCTGGGCGACCGCCTGGCGATCGCCTGCGCTTCCTTTGCCGAGACCATTCCGCCCGAAGAGCGCGACTATATGTTCGTGATGGAGGACACCACCAGCGGCCGCCTGGCCGGGGTGTGCGCCATCAAGGGGGCGGTCGGCCTGACCGAGCCTTTCTACAATTACCGCATCGGCACTCTGGTGCACTCCAGCCGCGAGCTCGATGTGTTCACGCGCATGGAAACCCTGTACCTGTCGAACGACCTGACCGGCAGCTCGGAACTGTGCTCGCTGTTCCTGCACCCCGACTACCGCAGCGGCAATACCGGCCGCCTGCTGTCGAAGTGCCGCTTCCTGTTCATCGCCCAGTTCCCGCATCTGTTCACCAAACGCTTGATCGCCGAGATGCGCGGCTACCAGGCGCCGGACGGCAGCTCGCCTTTCTACGAAGGCCTGGGCCGCCATTTCTTCAAGATGGATTTCCACCATGTGGACGACCTGACGGCGCTGGGCAAGAAGTCCTTCATCGCCGAACTGATGCCGCGCCAGCCCATGTATGTGGCCTATCTGCCGCAGGACGCGCAGGATGTGGTGGGCGAGGTGCACGAAGCGACCAAGCCGGCGCGCCGCCTGCTGGAACAGGAGGGCATGTATTTCGAAGGCTATATCGACATCTTCGACGCCGGCCCCGTGCTGCAGGCGCGCACCTCGGAGCTGCGCGCCATGCGCGACAGCGAATTGGTCGGCGTGGAAATCGATAGCGATGCAACCCATGCCTGCGCGCCGAATCCGGAACCGATGCTGGTGTCGAATACGGTGCTCAAGGATTTCCGCATGATCCTGTCCGACGCCAGCCCGGCAAACGGCAAGATCGACCTGTCCGCCGCCGACCAGAAACTGCTGGGCGTGAAGGCGGGCGACACCGTGCGCACCCTGTCTCTCAACGTGAGGAAGAATACCAATGTCTGAACAAGCACTGAGCAACTTCATCAACGGCCAATGGAAGGCCGGCAGCGGCGCTGAGCTGGTCACCGTCAATCCGGCCAACGGCCAGCAGACCTGGGCCAGCCGCGAAGCCACCGCGCAGGACGTGGCCGAGGCTTGCGCCGCCGCGCACGCCGCCTTTGAAGCCTGGTCCTGGAAACCGCTGGAAGAGCGCATCGCCGTCGTTATCCGTTTCCGCGACCTGCTGAAAGAAAACGCCGAGGAGCTGGCGCTGCTGATCTCCGAGGAAGTGGGCAAGCCGCTGTGGGAAGCGCGCACCGAAGTCACCACCATGGCCAATAAGGTCGATATCTCGATCCAGTCCCATGGCGCGCGCACTGGCGAAACCCGTAACACCGTGGCCGATGGCGAAGCCGTGCTGCGCCACCGTCCGCATGGCGTGTTCGGCGTGTTTGGTCCTTACAACTTCCCCGGCCACCTGCCCAATGGTCATATCGTGCCGGCCCTGATCGCCGGTAACACGGTGGTCTTCAAGCCGAGCGAATACGCGCCGCGCACCGCCGTGAAAACCGTGCAGCTGTGGGAAAAAGCCGGCGTGCCGTCCGGCGTGGTGAATCTGGTCAACGGTGGCCGCGATACCGGCATCGCCCTGGGCCAGAACGAGCTGCTGGACGGCGTGCTGTTTACCGGCAGCAGCCAGACCGGCGCGGCTCTGCACCGCCAGTTCGGCGGCCAGCCAGGCAAGCTGCTGGCGCTGGAAATGGGCGGCAACAACCCGCTGGTGGTATGGGATGCGAAGAATATCGACGCCGCCGTCTTCATGGCGATTTCCTCCGCCTTCATTTCGGCCGGCCAGCGCTGCACCTGCGCGCGCCGCTTGATCGTGCAGGATACGCCGGAAACCGACGCCTTCATCCAGCGCCTGGTGGAAGTGGCCGGCAAGATCGTGGTCGGCGAATCGAACGCCGAGCCGGCGCCCTTCATGGGGCCGGTGGTCTCGGCCGCCGTGGCCGAGCGCCTGGTGCAGGCGCAGAACGATATGGTCGCCAAGGGCGGCAAGCTGCTGCTGGAAATGCGCCAGCTGAAAGCGGGCACCGGCTTCGTTTCGGCCGGCATCGTCGACGTCACCAATGCCCAGGGCATTCCGGACGAGGAATGGTTCGGCCCACTGCTGCAGATCGTGCGCGTGAAGGACTTCGACAGCGCCGTGCGCGCCGCCAATAACACCGGCTTCGGCCTGGCCGCCGCCCTGATCTCGAACGACGAGTCGCTGTGGAAGCAGTTCCAGCAGCGCGCCCGCGCCGGCATCGTCAACTGGAACCGTCCGACCACGGGCGCGGCCAGTAGCGCGCCGTTCGGTGGCGTGGGCAAATCGGGCAATCACCGTCCGAGCGCCTATTACGCGGCCGACTACTGCGCCTATCCGGTTGCATCCATCGAGAACGGCGCGCTGGAAATGCCCGCCAAGCTCTCCCCCGGTCTGAACTTCTAAGGAATACCATGCGCTCCGCACGCGAATTCAATTTTGACGGCCTGGTAGGCCCGTCGCACAACTACGCCGGCCTGTCCTTTGGCAATGTGGCGTCCTTCAATAACGTGAAGAGCGCATCGAATCCGAAACAGGCGGCCTTGCAAGGCTTGGAGAAAATGCGCGCCCTGGCGGCGCGCGGCTTCGCCCAGGCTTTGCTGCCGCCGCAGGACCGTCCCAACTTCCGCCTGCTGCGCAGCCTGGGTTTCAGCGGCAGCAATGCCGACGTGCTGCAGCAGGCCTATAAGGAATCGCCGGTGATCCTGGCTTGCGCCTACTCGGCCTCGCCGATGTGGACGGCCAACGCCGCCACCGTCAGCCCCTCGGCCGATACCGCCGATGGCCGCGTGCATTTCACGCCGGCGAACCTGAATAACAAGCTGCACCGCGCTTTCGAGCACGTGCAGTCGGCGCGCGCGCTGCGCGCCATCTTCAATGACGGCACCCGCTTTGCCGTGCATGACGCCTTGCCCGGCACGCCCGCTTTCGGCGATGAGGGCGCGGCCAACCACACCCGCCTGTGCGCCAGCCATGGCGCCCAGGGCGTGGAGATGTTCGTCTACGGCCGCGCGGAGTTCGATGCGTCGGCTCCGGCGCCGAAGCGTTATCCGGCCCGCCACACGCTGGAAGCGTCGCAGGCCGTGGCCCGCCTGCACGGCCTGGCGGCGCCACGCAGCGTCTTCATCCAGCAGAATCCGGATGTGATCGACCAGGGCGTGTTCCACAACGACGTGATCGCGGTCGGCAACGGCAATGTGCTGTTCTACCACGAGCAGGCTTTTGCCGACGAAGCGGGCGCGCTGTCGCAACTGCGCCAGGCCATGGCCGGCGTCGGCGCTGAGCTGAACGCGCTGCGCGTCGATACCGGCATGGTGTCGGTGGCCGACGCCGTGGCCAGCTATCTGTTCAACAGCCAGCTGCTGTCCAAGCCCGATGGCAAGATGGCCCTGGTGGTGCCGCACGAGTGCCAGGAAAACGCCGCCGTGGCGCGCTACCTGCAAGGCCTGGTGGCCAGCGGCGGCCCGGTCGACGAGCTGGTGCACTTCGATCTGCGCCAGAGCATGCGCAATGGCGGCGGGCCTGCCTGCCTGCGTTTGCGCGTGGCGCTGACCGAGGAAGAATCTGCTGCAATGCACCAAGGTGTGGTGATGAGCGAGTCGCTGTACCATACGCTGGTGGCCTGGGTCGAGAAGCATTACCGCGACCGTCTGGAGCCGCAGGATCTGGCCGATCCGGCGCTGGCGCTGGAAGTGCACGCCGCACTGGAGGAATTGAGCATGATCCTGGGCCTGCCAGGCCTGTATGATTTTGATTTGTAATTTCAGATAGCATCCCAAAGTAGGGCGGAATGACCTTCCGCCTCCTGATTCATCGCTGCCGCGCAGCCACAAGCCGGGGCGAGCAGGCGAAATACACATAACGTATTGGAGAAGCAAGATGAAACAAATGCCGCAAGAGCTGAGAAAACAGACGCTGGAACTGGTCAACGCGGGCAAGCCCGCCGACGGCGGGCAAGTCCCGGCCCTGATCAGTGCCTGGCTGGGCGCGCTGGATGATGAAGATCTGGCGGACACCTCGCCCAATAGTCTTGCTCCCTTGCTGGTAGAAGGTTTCACCCAGGCCGCGCGCCGCAGCAGCACCGGCTGCCAGATCGCCAAGCTGCGCTACGCCGATGGCCGTGGCGGCCATGCCACGGCCCTGCTGATCCTGAACGACGATATGCCTTATCTGGTGGACTCCATCGTCATGGCGATGCGCAAGCAGCGCGTGGCCGTGAATGGCGTCCTGAACGCGGTGCTGAGCGTGGGCCGCGACGCTGCCGGCGTGGTCAACAAGGTCGGCGCCGACGGCGACAAGCAGGAATCCTATGTGCTTTGCCTGCTGGCCGAAGAACTGCAGGGCGACGCCCTGCAGGCGCTGGTGCAAAGCATCGAGATGGTGGCGCGGGACGCGGCCATCGTGCGGCGCGACTTGGCGGCGATGAAGGAGCGCTTCAGCAGCGTGGCCGCCGCCGCTGCCGCCCACGGCGAGGAGGGCCAGGAAGTGGCCGCCTTCCTGGAGTGGGCCGGCAATGAAGGTTTTGAAGTGCACGGCTATGCCTACTACCAGGTCAAGCCGGGCGCGCGCGAACTGGAACGCGATATTCCAAGCCGCATCGGCGTGCTGCAGGATACGGCGCATCCCGTGTACGGCGGCTGCCTGGCGAATATCCCGGGCGACTTCGACACCCTGTCCAAGCGTCCGCACACCCTGTCCATCGTCAAGGCCGACGTGGGCGGCACCCTGCACCGCGACCAGCAGCTGGACTTCATCGGCGTGCGCAACACCGATTCCAGCGGCGCCATCCTGGGCGAGCATTGCTTCGTCGGCCTGTTCACCCGCGCCGCCAACCTGACCCCGCTGGCCCGCCTGCCTTTCGCGCGCGGCCGCATCGCCCAGGTGCTGCAGATCGCCGGCGTGCGCAAGGAAGGTTTCCGCGCCGAGAAATTCGTCGAGATCCTGGAATCGCTGCCGCGCACCGAAGCGCTGGAAGCCGAGCCGCAATGGCTGGCCGAGGTGTGCGGTTCCGTGGTGTCGCTGTACAAGCAGCCGCGCACCAAGGTCTTCGCGCGCCGCGACGTGTATGCGCGCCACCTGAACGTGCTGGTGTATCTGCCGCGCGAACGCTATAGCGCCAGCGTCGCGTCGGCGCTGGCCAAGGCGCTGCAGCAAAGCTCGGGCGCCAGCCATGTCAGCTCGCAGACCCTGGTGGCCGACGGCCCGCTGGCCCGCGTCTACCTGATCGCCCACGCCGCGCGCTATCCGCTCGACCTGGAAAGCGATATCCAGCGTCCGCTGCTGTCCGTGCTGGACGGCTGGCACAACAGCTTCTCCGAATTGTCCGACGCGGTGTTCGACGAGCCGCTGCGCAACAGCCTGCGCAAGATGTGCTCGACCCTGCCGCTCGACTACGTCAGCGCCACCTCGCCGAGCGTGGCCTTCCACGATCTGGGCACCATTCTGCGCAACGGCATCAGCGACCGCATCGCCGTGCGCGTGGAGCTGGCGACCGAAGCCAATCCGGCCACTTCCATCCGCTTGTATTCGGTGGACCGCGTGCCTGCGCTGTCGGCCATCCTGCCGGCCCTGCATAACGCCGGCGTCTCGATCGAGCGCGAACAGGCGCATTCGATCCGCACCGAAGACGGCAAACGCTATTACGTCACCAGCCTGGGCGTGGACGCCGACAGCGCCGCCAAACTGGCGCGCGAAGGCATCGCCCCCGTGGCCCAGGACCTGTTCAGCGCCCTGCTCAATGACGAAGCCGAAGACGGCCGCCTGAACGGCCTGGTGATCGAAGGCGGCCTGAATACCCGCCAGGTGCAGCTGGTGCGCGCCTATATGAGCTACTGGCGCCAGGCCGGCACGCAATTCTCCGTGCGCTACATCGCCGAGAGCCTGCGCCGCCAGCCCGCCATCATCAAGGAAATCGTCGACGCCTTCAGCCAGCGCTTCAATCCGGCGCTGGGCGAGGGCGAACGCAATGCCGCGCGCGACACGCTGCAAGCCATCAAAGGCCGCCTGCCCGCGCTGAACCATGCGGATACGGAAGTGATCCTGGCCGCGCTGATCGATCTGATTCTGGCGACCCTGCGCACCAACTACTTCCAGAACGCCGACCAGGGCGACAAGATCATCTTCAAATTCGACACCAGCAATCTATCCCTGGTGCCGGAACCGCGTCCCTTCCGCGAAATCTATGTGTTCTCGCGCCGCTTCGAGGGCGTGCACCTGCGCGGCGGCCCTGTGGCGCGCGGCGGCCTGCGCTGGTCCGACCGCATGGAGGATTACCGCACCGAGGTGCTGGGCCTGGTGAAGGCGCAGATGGTGAAGAACGCCGTGATCGTGCCTGCGGGCGCCAAGGGCGGCTTCGTCTGCAAGCAGATGCCGAAAGACGCCACGCGCGATGTGGTGGCGGCCGAGGGCGAAGCAGTCTACCGCCTGTTCATCGCCAGCCTGCTGGAAGTGACCGACAACCGCGTGCTGGGCAAGATCGTCTCGCCTGAGGACACGGTCTGCTACGACGGCAACGATCCTTACCTGGTGGTGGCCGCCGACAAAGGCACCGCGACCTTCTCCGACATCGCCAACGGCATCGCCGTCAAGCGCGGCTTCTGGCTGGGCGACGCCTTTGCCTCCGGCGGCTCGAACGGCTACGACCACAAGAAGATGGGCATCACGGCCAAGGGCGCGTTCGAAGCGGTCAAGCGCCACTTCTACGAGATGGGCCACGATATGAACACCACCCCGTTCACCGTGGTGGGCGTGGGCGATATGTCGGGCGACGTGTTCGGCAACGGTGTGCTGCTGTCGAACCAGATCAAGCTGCTGGCGGCCTTCGACCACCGCCACATCTTCCTCGATCCGAATCCGGATACCGCCAAATCCTTCGCCGAGCGCCAGCGCATGTTCGCCCTGCCGCGCTCCTCGTGGGAGGACTACAACAAGGAACTGATCTCGCAGGGCGGTGGCGTGTATCCGCGCAGCGCCCGTTCCATCGAGCTGTCGCCGCAGGTGCGCGCCGCGCTCGACATCGAGGAAACTGCGCTGGCGCCGGAAGAGCTGATGCACCGCATCCTGCTGGCGCCGGTGGACCTGTTCTACAACGGCGGCATCGGCACCTATATCAAGTCCTCGGCTGAAACCAACGCCCAGGTCAAGGACCGCGCCAACGACAATATCCGCGTCAACGGCAGTGAGCTGCGCTGCAAGGTGGTGGCCGAGGGCGGCAATCTGGGCGCGACCCAGTCCGGCCGCATCGAGTTCGCGCTGGCGGGCGGCCGCATCTTCACCGATGCGATCGACAACTCGGCCGGCGTGGATTGCTCCGACCACGAGGTAAACGCGAAGATGTGGCTGGACGTGGAAATGAACGCCGGCCAGCTCAGCGAAGCAGACCGCAACCGCGTGCTGAACGATATGACCGGCGACATCGAGCGCCTGGTCCTGCGCGACAACACCCAGCAAACCCGTTTGCTGGTGCGCGAAGCGCAAGCGCAGAGCGAGAGCGCGGTGCAGGATGGCTATGCCGCCCTGATCGCCAGCCTGGAAGAAGAGGGCGCCCTGTCGCGCGAGCTGGAACAGTTGCCGAGCGTGGCCGAACTGGCGCGCCGCAAAGCCGATGGCCGCGGCCTGACCACGCCGGAACTGGCGGTGGTGATCGCCAACGTGAAGAACCGCTACAAGCGCATCCTGTCGGCCCTGCCGCTGACCGAGGAAAGCTGGGCCGAGCCGGTGCTCAAGCCTTACTTCCCCGACCTGCTGGTGGCAACCCGCTCCGCGCTGGCCCACCCGCTGGCCAATGCCATTCTGGCCACCGTGCTGGCGAATGAAGTGGTGAACCGTTGCGGCCCGCTGATGCTGCGCGACCTGGCGGCCCAGCATGGCGGCAGCGAGTCCGACGTGATCCTGGCCTGGGGCCAGGCATGGTCGGCGCTGAACCTGGCGCCGATCTTCGACACCCTGGACGCCGATGCGCTGAACGTCCCGCGCGCCGTGTCGATCAAGGTCGATGCGCGCACCCGCAGCATGCTGAAAGCCGTGATCGAAGGTGTGCTGGCGGTGCCGCGCGATCAATTGCGCTCCGGTCCTGGCGTGGCTGAGCTGACCCGCCTGTTCGCCGAACCGGCCCTGCTCAAGCAGCTGGTGGCCGGCCAGACCGAGTCTGATGCCGATGGTCACCCAGAGCTGCGCGCCGAATTCGCGCAAGCTTGGAAAGCAGTCGACGCCATCGAAGGCGTGGCGGCCTTCGTGTTTGCCGCGCTGGCGGTGAAACGTCCGGCGGGCATGGACCTGCCAGCCTTCCTGCAAGTGGGCATGTCCCTGCGCAGCCAGGCCGGCATCGATACGCTGGAACGCGGCCTGAAACTGCCGGCCCTGAGCAAATCGCAGGAGCAGTTGCGCAGCTACGCCCAGCAAGCCCTGCGCCGCACCCAGCAACGTCTGCTGACCCAGGTGCTGCAGCGCGCCACCAATGGCCACGACGCGGCCGAAGCGGTGGAAGTCGTGACCTGCACCCTGGGCCTGTCCGGCTATGCGGTGGCGAGCGATCTGGAACAAGCGATGCTGGACGTATGGGCGCTGTCCGAAGCGACCAATACCGGCACTCTGGCACAGGCAGCATAAGGTAGCATACGTAATGGCAAATGAAGTAAATGCAGCAAGCACCGGCGGCGCATCCGCGCTGCCGGATGCGGTACGCGCGCTGGCGGAGGCCGATTTTGGCGCCGTCGCGCGCAGTTTCACCAGTGCCGGTTTCAGCGTCAGCGAACCGGCCGACGGCATCCTGACCATCCGCCAGCCGCGCGGCGACTCTGCCGCCGCAACCCGCCCGGCGGTGCTGGTTTCCGTCGGCGTGCATGGCGACGAAACCGGCCCGATCGAAGTGGTGGCCTGGCTGCTCGACGCCCTGGCACGCGAGCCGCAGGCGCTGGCCGTGGATCTGATGATCTGCGTCGGCAATATCGGCGCCATCCGCGCCGGCAAGCGCTTTATCGACGCGGACCTGAACCGCATGTTCCGCGCCGAACGCGGCACGCTGGAAGGCACGGCCGAAGCGGCGCGCGCCGACGTCATGATCGCCGCCACCACCGCCTTCTTCCAGGATGCCGGGCCGCAGCGCTGGCATCTGGATCTGCACACGGCTATCCGTCCCTCGGTGTATCCGATGTTCGCCATCGTGCCCGACCTGATCGCCGATGAAGCCCGGCATGGCCTGATCGGCTGGCTGGGTCAGGCCGGCATCGAAGCCATCATCATGAATCCCGCCTCCGCAGGGACTTACAGCTACTACAGCGCCGAGCATCACGGCGCCGCCGGCACCACGGTGGAACTGGGCCGCATCGGCACCCTGGGCCAGAATGACTTGAGCCAGTTCGTACACGCCTCGCAGGCGCTGGACGATCTGCTGCGCGGCGCAGGACAACGTCCCGCCGTGACGCAACCGCATGTGTTCAAGGTCGCGCAGAACATCATCAAGCTCAGTGACGGCTTCACCATGGCCTTCGGCCGCGAAACGCAAAACTTCACGGCCCTGCCGCAAGGCGCCGAAATCGCCCGCGACGGCGACAAGATCTACACCGTGCAGCATGCCGAAGAGCTGGTGGTCTTCCCCAACCCCGACGTGCGTATTGGCCTGCGCGCCGGCATGATGGTGGTGCGCGTTTCCTGATCCGGCCGCCTGCGCCTGAGCGGCGGCAAGCGCGATTGCGGCGCTTGCGCTAGACTCGCAAGGTTCTCAATCATTCGAAGAAGGAGATGCCATGCCGCTGTCGATGTATCAGATTTCGGTGCCCGCTTTCGTGCGCGGCTTGAAGGTGTTGTCGGACTTGCTGAAGAAGGGCGAGGCGTTCGCGGAAGAGCAGGGCATGATTCCCGATGTGCTGTTCAACGCCAGCCTGGCCGCTGACATGATGCCGTTGTCGGCCCAGGTGCAGCATGCCTGCGATACGGCCAAGATGTCGGTGGCCCGCCTGTCGGGCGTGAAGGCGCCGTCGATGGAGGATAACGAGGCGACCTTCCAGCAGCTGCAGGAGCGCATCGACGCCACGCTGGCGTATCTGGAAAGCGTCGGCCGCGAGCTGGTCGACCAGGCCGAATCGAAAGAGATCACGCTTAACTGGGAAGCGATCCAGCCCACTTTCGGCGGCGCGGATTACCAGATCAGCTTCGGCCTGCCCAACTTCTACTTCCACCTCGTCACCGCCTACGGCATCCTGCGCAGCCAGGGCGTCGATATCGGCAAGATCGATTACCTCGGTCCCTATCCGCAATAAGAAAAGCCGCCGGAACCGGTAACGGTTCGGGCGGCTCGCAGGCCAGGAGCGTATTGCTTAGCGCTGCGGGTTCTGCTGGCGGTTCTGGATTTCGTTGCCGATATAGCCGCCGCCGATGGCGCCCGCGATGGTGGCCAGCTTGCGGCCATTGCCGCTGCCCACCTGGTTGCCCAGCAGGCCGCCGATCAGCGCGCCGGCGCCGATGCCGACATAATTCGGACCTTGCTGCTGCTGGCTGACCTGCGGCTCGCGCGGCGCACGACGCTCGTCCTCATAGCGCGCTTCATTGCGCGGCTGTTCGTGGCTGACGCGCTGCACGCGCGGCTTGTGCTGCACGGGTGCCGCCTGCTGCACCGGGGCCGCTTGCGGCGCGATTACTGCCTGTGGGGCTGGAACCTGCGCGGCATTCGCCGGGACCGGAGCCGAAACCTGGATGAAACCGGGAGCCGGTGCGCTGGCTGCCGGCGCTGCGGATGGCGCGGCCGGACCTTGTCCGCTCACCGCGCTGGTGGGCTGCACCATGGCCGGCTGCATCTGCGCCGACGGTTCGCCGCGCGAGGACGGCAGCCAGCCGGCAATCGCCGCTGTTCCAACGAGACTGAGCAAAGTCACGGAAATGGCTGCGCCGGCCACCAGGGGATGAATGCGTGGCGCGGTGCTGGTCGGGATCTTCTTGTACATGGCTTGGCTCCTTTTGCTGTCGTTGTAAAGCGTGGACTCAGATTACAGAGCACCGCTTTGCCAGGCTAGACATGGCGCTGTATCAAAAGTAAGCATGTGTAACGAACAACTCTAAAAACAAGGTTACACTGGGCGCCACAATAATTTCCGGAGACTTGCATGAAGCGCTTTTTCCCGATGCTGCTGCTGGCCGCAATGAGCGGCGCCGCGTTGGCCGCGCCGGCCAGCTACGAGATCGACCCCGCCCACACCTTCCCCAGCTTCGAAGCCGATCATATGGGCATTTCGAAATGGCGCGGCAAGTTCAATAAATCGAGCGGCAAGGTCACGCTGGACAAGGCCGCCGGCAGCGGCAGCGTGGAAGTGAACATCGATATGGGCAGCGTCGATTTCGGCCATGACCAGCTCAATACCTGGGCCCAGGGCGAGGAATTCTTCGATGTCGCCAAATATCCCCAGGCCGTTTTCAAGGGCAAGCTGGCCGGCTTTAAAAAAGGCGCGCCGACCCAGGCCGTGGGCGAACTGACGCTGCATGGCGTGAGCAAACCCGTGACCCTGAAGATCAACTCCTTCAAATGTATCCCCCATCCGTTGAACAAGCGCGAGCTGTGCGGCGCCGACATCGCCACCGTGATCCAGCGCGACCAGTTCGGCATCACGGCCGGCAAGGACTATGGCTTCAAAATGGATGTGGTGCTGAATATCCAGGTCGAGGCGCTGAAAACGGAATAAGGTCCGTCGCGCGCGGCCGCGTGCCGGCCGCCGCCGCAGCTGTTTTGCCATGTGGCCGAAATGGCAGTGTTGTTGCGTAAACGATAAACCATCAGCGATTTACCGGGCGGCGCGCCGGATGGCCCTATAATCGCTGTTTTTTTGCACAAATTGACAGAGCAGGGCGCGGCAGGATCGGCGGGATCGGCGGCGCAGCAGGCTGGAATTACCAAAAGGATAAGCGTGAATCAAACACTGTTCCAGAAACTGACCCGCACCAAGCCGATCGAGGCTCATGCCGAACAAGGCCAGAGTCTCGCCGCGGCAGGCCTGAGCCGCTCCATTGGCCTGTTCCCCCTGATGATGATCGGCGTTGGCGCCACCATCGGCACCGGGATTTTCTTCACCATGGTGGAAGCGGTGCCGAAAGCCGGCCCCTCGGTCGTGCTGTCCTTCCTGCTGGCGGCCATTACCGCCGGTTTGACGGCGCTATGCTATGCCGAGCTGTCCTTCCGCATCCCGGCCTCCGGCTCCTCCTACTCCTTCGCCTATGCCACCGTGGGCGAGTTCCTCGCCTTTATCATGGCGGCCTGCCTTTTGCTCGAATATGGGTTGGCTGCCAGCGCCACGGCGATCGGCTGGTCGGCCTACCTGAATAACTTCCTCGGCAACGCCATTGGCTGGCAGATACCGGAGCTGCTGCGCACGCCGATGATCGTGTCCGGGCCGCAGGGCGTGGTCTTCCATCCCGGCCATATCAATCTGCCGCCGATCATCCTGGTGGTGCTGTGCTGCTTCCTGCTGATCCGCGGCACCAAGGAATCGGCCACCACCAATGCCATCATGGTGCTGATCAAGCTGGCCATCCTGATCTTCTTCGTGGTGATCGCCTTCACCGGCTTCAATATCGACAATTTCACGCCGTTCTACAACACCGACAACAGCAAGGGCTTTGCCGGCATGGCGGGCGTGACGGCGGCGGCAGGCACCGTGTTCTTCTCCTTCATCGGTCTGGATACCGTGGCCACCGCCGGCGAGGAAGTGCGCAACCCGCGCCGCAATGTGCCGATCGGGATCATCGGCGCGTTGCTGATCGTGACCGTGTTCTATCTGCTGGTGGCGGTGGCGGCGCTGGGCGCCCAGCCGGCCCATATGTTCGAGGGACAGGAAGCCGGCCTGGCTGTGATCCTGCAAAACGTGACGGGCAAGGCCTGGCCGGCCCTGGTGCTGTCGGCCGGCGCCGTGATTTCGGTCTTCAGCGTGACCCTGGTGACGATTTACGGCCAGACCCGCATTCTGTACGCGATTTCGCGCGACGGCCTGATTCCGAAGGCGTTCCAGACCGTGAACCCGCGCACCTCGGCCCCGGTCAGCAATACCGTGATCGTTTGCATGGTGGTGGGCGTGGTGGCCGGCTTCGTCGACGCCACCTTCCTGTGGGACATGGTCAGCATGGGGACGCTGACCGCCTTCATCGTGGTGTCGCTGGCCGTGCCGGTCATGCGCCGCAAGGAGCGCCAGGCCGGCGACGTGAAGAAAGGCGGCTTCCGCGTGCCCTTCGGCCCGTATGTGGTGCCGGGCCTGTCGATCTTCGCCTGCCTGTACATCATGCGCGACCTGTCCACCACCACCTTCCGCATCTTCGCGATCTGGATGGTGGCCTCGGTGCTGACCTATTTCATTTATGGCATCCGCAACTCGCGCCTGAACCAGAAATAGCCCCGACAATAGCTGGGTCCGTGTCCACCTTGGTGCCTGGCACCAAGGTGGACACGGGCTCAGCGGTGAGCGGACAAGAAAAAACCCGGCGATTGCCGGGTTTTTTTACTGCGAGAGGCTGATAAGCCTCTTATTCCTCGCCTTCGGCGAGGGGAACCAGGCAAATGCGCGCCATGATGGCGGCACCGGCGATGATGATGGTGAGGAAGCTGATCATGGCCATGATTAACCTCGCGATGCCAGATAACGCAGTTCGGCGGCCTGGCTCGGGGAGAAGGCCTCGAAATCGCGGGCCATCGACAGCAGGGCGGCGCGGTCGCGGGCCAGGTCGCGCGAGATCATCTCGTCCTTGGCGGCAGCGGCACGGGCCGGTTGCACGGCGAACAGGGCGCGCAGCAGGTTGCGGGCAGCGTGCGCCACATTGGCGACATAGCTGCGGTCTTGATAAGTATTGAAAGTGATGTTGGTGGCGGTGGACATATGATCCTCCTTGGTAAATATCCTTATGTTGCAGTGCAGTATAGTACAGTTCTATCCATAAGGAAACTTTTGATTTGTGATGCCATCCATCACTCAAACGCATAACTAATTACATGCAATAAGCAAGTAACTATATCCTTGATGTATCATAAGTAGCCTCAGGGCAATGCCGCCTTGGATAAAGAACAGGAGAAGGCGGGATGTCCTTGCGTTCCAAACTGATGCTGGCCCTGCTGCTGACCGGGCTGGCCTCGGTGGCCCTGGTGGGCGGGCTTACTTATATCAGCGTCAACGCCAAGGTGGACTCGATCCGCCAGCAGCAAGCCGCCCAGCACTTTCACAGCTTTATGACCGCCTACCTGGCCGAGTACGGCGACTGGCAGACGGCCATCGCCAGCGAATCCTTCGACCAGTTCGTGCAGCGCCGCCAGGCGCGCGCGCCGCAGGGCGAACGTCCCAGCGACCTGCTAGAGCGCATGCCGCCCGAAGTGGACCGCCAGTCGCACCATGAACCCGATGCCGGCCAGCGCCGTGCGCCGCCGCCGCATGCTGCGCCGCCGCATAACGGCCCGCAGCGCATGCCGCCGGACGGCCATCCACGGCATCGCCCACTCTTGCCCGGTGCCGGGCAAGAGCCGCCACCGCCCATGCTGGAAGCGCCGCCTCCGGTCTGGCCGCCCGAGAATCCGCCGCCGCATGAGGCGCGCCCGCGCCGCGACGGCCCGCCGCTGTTCCGCTTCCTGCTGACCGATGCCGAATACCGCGTGCTGCTGGGCGCCGGCCTGGCCCGCAACGGCAGCATCCTGCCGGTCGAAATGCGCAAGGGGCTGCGTCCACTGTTGGTGGAGGGGCGCACCGTGGCCTATGTTTCGCCGCAAAGCGTGCTGACGCCCACGCCGCAGGAGCGCGAATACCTGGCCGCGATCCGCTCCTCGCTGCTGGCGGGCGTGGCGGCGGCAACCGCGTTGGCGCTGGGCCTTGGCCTGCTCCTGAGCCGCAGCTTGAGCAGCCGTCTGAGCTATCTGACCAATGCAGTGCGCGCCATGCACAAAGGTTCCCTGCTGCAGCAGGTGCCGGTGCGCGGCAAGGATGAAGTGGCGGAGCTGGCGACCGCCTTCAACGCCATGAGCGAGGATCTGGCGCGCAGCCACGCGGAATTGAACGCCTCGCACCAGACCATCCTGCAGCAGGCGGCGCAGCTGCGCGAACTGAGTATCCGCGACGGTTTGACCGGTCTGTATAACCGCCGCCACTTCGACGAGCAGGCCACCACGCTGTTCAAGCAGGCCGTGCGCCACCAGCGCCCACTGAGCCTGATGATCGGCGATATCGACTACTTCAAGCGCATCAACGACCAGTTCTCGCATGCCATCGGCGACGCCGTGCTGCGCCAGGTGAGCGCGCTGCTGCGCGACCATATCCGGCAAAGCGATCTGGTGGCGCGCTATGGCGGCGAGGAATTCGTGCTGGCCCTGCCCGAGACGGCGGGGCCGCAGGCGGTAGCCTTGTGCGAGAAACTGCGCCGCCGCATCGAGGATTATCCATGGCAGGAAATCCACCCCTGCCTGAAGGTCACCATGAGCATGGGCGTGTCCGTCGACGTCGCCAGCGGCAGCGCCGAAGCCATGCTGCGCCAGGCCGACGCGCTGCTGTACCAGGCCAAGGGAGCGGGCCGCAATCAGGTCTGCTTCGCCTAGCGGCTGATCCGGCCGCCGCCCTTGTCCGCCGCGCCGCCGAACAGCCGTGGCCCGAACAGCACGCAGGCCAGCGCCGCCACGATCAAGCCGATGCCCGCCCATTGCCAGCCGGTGATGACGTCGCCCAGTGCCGCCATGCCCGCCGTGATGCCGACCACCGGCACGCCCAGGCTGAATGGCGCCACGCGGTTGGCGGGGTGCCGCTTCAGCAGTCCGGTCCACAGCGCGTAGCCGACGATGGTCGCCATCCAGCCCAGATACGCCAGCGCGGCCCAGGTGCCGAGCGGCGCGCCGGTCCAGTGCCAGCGGCTTTCCGGCGCATCGAACAGCAGCGAGAGCGCGATGAAAGGCAGGATCGGCGCCAGGCTGCTCCACACCATGAAGGCCAGGGTGTCGAATTGCGGCGTGGCTTGCTGGGCGCGCCGCACCACGATATTGGACGCGGCCCACATCGCAGCGCCGCACAGGCAAAGCAAGAAGCCGCCCAGGGTGGTGCCGCCCGCCAGCGCCTCCGGCCCGAGATAGTTGGCGGCGAAGCAGCCCAGCCCCAGCGCCGCCAGGAACAGCCCGGCCAGCAGCGAGTGGCTGGGGCGCTCGCCCAGCAGAATAAAGGCGTAAAAGGCGGTGAAGAAAATCTGGGTCTGTAAAATGACGGAAGCCAGCGCCGCCGACATGCCCACCTTCAGCGACAGGAAGACGAAGCCGAATTGGCCCACGCCCTGGCACAGCCCATACAGCAGCAGCCATTTCCAACGCAGCTTGGGCGGGCGGATGAAGAATACCAGCGGCAGCACGGCAAACAGGAAGCGGCCCGCGCCCAGCTGGAAAGGCGTGAAGTCGCGCAAGCCATACTTCATCGCCACGAAATTGGTGCCCCAGATCAGAACGACGAACAGCGCCGCCGTGAGATCGCGTCCTGTCAGGGGCGTGCCGCTCATGCCGGCCTGCCTGCCGCTGTGGCCCCGGGCGCCACGTCGCGCATGATGGCTTCGCTGTGGATGATGATCTTGTCGGCATCGGCCTGCAGCAGCCGGATGCGGCGCTGCACCAGCGGCCAGCCCGACCAAGGCACCTCGGCGAAGCTCGATGGAATCGGCGTCAGCGCATCCATGCCCGCTTTGCGCGGCGCCGTGCCGCCATGCCTTGCCAGGGCCGCCGCCAGCGTGCGGCCTACCTGGTCATGGCTGTAGTGCAGCATGGCGTTCACCGCATCGGCCGGAATATCCTTGGCATGGCGGCGCAGGATGGCGCGCAGCGCCGCCACATGGGCCACCAGCAGATAGTTTTGCACGATGAAGAGGTTGATGTCTTCCACCGCGCGCTGCTTGCTGGCCGGTTCGTCCAGCATGCGCACCAGGGCCGCGCTCAGGCCGGACAGGCTGTCCATCAGGCGCTTGCGCTGGATGCGGTAGGGGAAGTCGTTGTGCGACTGGCCTTGCAGCAGCGCGAAGCTCGCTTCCATATAGCTCAGATTCGTCTCCAGCACCTGGCGTATCAGGCGCGGCAAGCTCAGGTATTCCCAGTTCGCCAGCACAAAGCTGAACACCGTGGCCACGGCCGCGCCGATGAAGGTGTCGATCAGGCGCTCGGTGATCAGGTTCGTATCGTGCGGCGCCACCAGGCTCATTTGCAGCAGGATCATGATACTGACCGCAATCGCCGCATAGCGGTAGCGCAGGTAGATGAAGGTCGGCGTGGCGATGGTGGACAGCACCAGGCAGGCCATGATGAAAGCCGGCCAGTTGAAGAAGCGCAGGATCAAGGCCGTGATCACGCAGCCGATCACCGTGCCGACAATGCGGTCGCTGCGGCGCTGCTTGGTCATGCTGAAGCTGGGCTTCAGGATGATGACGATGGTCAGCACGATCCAGTAGCTGTGCGCCGCATACGGCAGCAGGCTGCCCACGGCCAGGCCGCAGGCGATCGCCATCGCCACCCGCAGCGAAAAGCGGAATACCGGCGAATCCATGCGGAAGTGCGACCGCATCAGCTGCAGCTCGTACTTCTGCTGCGAGAGGAAGGGTTGCATATCGGCGTCGACCCAGAACGGCGTGCCTTCGTAAATCCGCTGGCTCGACACATGCAGCTCGCCGATCATGCGGATGATGGCGCGGATCTTGTTGCGCTGGGCGCGCAGCACGGCCAGCGCCTCCTGGCGCGGCTTGCCGGCGTCGGCCTCGGCCTGCAGCTGCCGCAGATGGGCCTCGATGGCGTCCAGTTCCGGCTCGTAGCTGATGGCCGCGTAGGACGCCAGCTTGCGCGTCACCGCATACGCCACCGATTCGATGTCGCGCGCGGCCTTGTAGGCGATATCGTGCAAGGTCTTCATGGCCGGCGAATCGACCAGGTGGACGCGCAGCTGGGCATAGTCGGTATGCGTGGACAGGATCAGTTCATACAGGTCCAGCATGCAGACGTGGACCTGCACCACGATGGCGTCCTTGCGGTTCTGGTGGCTGCGCAGGATCAGGTCGCGCGATGCCTGCTGGCGGTCGGCCAGCAAGGCCTGGTGGCGCACCAGCTTGTTGAACTGCTCCGTCAGGTTGTAGCGCACATCGTAGAAGTCGGCCTTGATGTCGATATAGGCGGCCAGCTCGAACAAGGCTTCGGCCAATACCTGCTGCTTGATGCGGTGGCGCAGCAGCCAGGCCACGCCCATGGCATAGGCCAGGTAGGCGATGGCCCCCAGCGTGAACAGGCCGACGTGGTGGAAGGCCTGGGCCGGCGTCATCTGGTGCTCCATCGACATCGTCATGATGAAGAGGGTGGCCAGCTGCAGCGGCATCGACTTCTTCCCATACACCACCATCATGCTGGCGAAGAAGCTGATCAGCACCAGGGTGGTCATCAGCAGCCAGTAATAGGGCGCGCACAGGCTGATGAGCAGGGTCACGGCGCTGCACAGCAGCACCGACGCCAGCATCTCGTTGAATTTGTGGCGCAGGGGGCTGGGCATATCCATCAGCGCCGTGCACAGGGCGCCGATGCCGACCGTCATCGCAGTTTCCATATCGGTGAACTGCAGCGCGAGGAAGGTGATGCCTACCAGGCCCGCGCCGAAGCGCAAGCCCAAATGGAAATAGTGGCTATAGAAAAAGGTGCGCGGATTTAAAGCGTAATGCATGTCGATAAACGGCAAAGGGTCGCGCAAAAACGCCGCCCTGGATCGCAGGGCGGCGCAGTTCTTCTTAGAAGATGGACAGTACCGGGTAACGGCGCCATTCCGGTTCGGCGTGACGCGCGCAGTTGTGGAAGATGAAGCCCAGTACCGCGTCCTGGTTGCACAGCAGTTCCGGGTTGGCTTCCTTCCACTGATCGAATTTCGCTTTCAATTCGGGTTCGGTGCGCAGCAGCTCGGAGGCCAGGTCTTCGAACACATAGTCCGAGATCGCTTCCTTCTTCTCCATGATGGCGTTGAAGAAGCCCCAGCGGAAGAAGCTGTCGTGCGCCTGCGGTTCCAGGGTCTCAACGGCATAGCGCGCATTGTCCTGGTCCAGCGAGATGATGTAGTCGCCCGGGTTCAGCTGGAAGCTGCCCTGGCGCGCTTCGACCTGCACCTCGTCATGGAACATATGGCCTTCGTACGGGCCGGGACGCGAAACCACGCCGGCGATATGGTAGTACTGCGCCTGCACGGTGGAGACCTGCTCGACGCGCTGCATCGCCACGCCATTCCATTGCAGGCGCTCGATCACTTCGCGCCAGGTCTGCGGCACCACATAGGCTTTCGGCGCGCGCACCACGGTGTCGGGCAGGAAGTTGCTGTAGTAAGGGATATCGCGTTCCCACGGCTTGCTGCGGTCGTAGGACAGGCGGGTGTAGTTGCCGATCACGCTGGGCGAATACACCGCTTCGTAACCCTTGAAGCGGAAGCTGGTCGGATTGGCCTCGTCCATCTTCCAGGTCACGGTCCATTCCTTCTGTTCGCGGCCCTGGGCCTTGGCGGCGGCGCGCAGCTGCTTGATTTCCTCGCCATTGGCCACGGTGAAGGCCATGGTGATGTCCAGCAGGGCGCGCATCGACTCGTAGCGGTCCTTGTAGGGCTTGAGCATATGCGTTTCCGGCATGAAGCCGATCACATGGTGCAGGGCGGCGAAGCCGGTGGAGAAGCGCGGCACTTCCAGGAACTCGGCGATGCCGTGGTCCGGGCTGTCCTTGACGGGATTGACGTAAGGGCAGGTCGGCCAGCCGCGCGCATCCATCTCCTGGAAGATGTGCGGCAGCATGGTGTGGCGCAGGAAGGGGCCAAGACCGCTGCCCAGCTTATCGGCCTGGGTGTGGATCAGCGTCATGGTGTAGCTGTAGTCGGCGCCGTTCGAGGTGTGGGTATCGACCATCACGTCCGGATCCCAGGCCGTCAGGATCTGGTTGAACAGCTTCGCGTTCAGCGTGTCGCATTTCACGAAGTCGCGGTTCAGGTCCAGATGGCGGCTGTTGCCGCGGAAGCCGAACAGCTCCGGGCCTTCCTGGTTCGGGCGCGAGGTATTGGCGCGGTTCAGGCAACCGTCGACGTTGTAAACCGGGATGAACAGCAGCACGGTCTTGCCCAGCGCGGCCAGGCGCTGCGGCTCGAAGCACAGGTCGCGCACGATGGCCATGCAGGCGTCCACGCCTTCCGGTTCGCCGGGGTGGATGCCGTTATTGTTGAAGAAGACGGTGCGGCCTTCGCGCTTGATCTGTTCGCGGTCGAACACGCCGTCGGCGCTTACCACGCCCAAATGCACCGGGATGCCGGCATCGGAGATGCCTGCCTGTTCGAAGCGCAGTACCTGGGGGAAGCGTTTTGCCAGTTCTTCATAGAAGGCTATGCAGTCGGCCCACAGGGTGGTCTGGTTCTGGTTGCCCTGTTCATAGGGAGTCAGCATTTCACGTTGCATGGTCTGGATCTCAGAGATGGTGGGAAATGAACGCGCACTGGATAAATGCGCCATCGAGGCTGGGATTGTAGCATTTCGGCCATGTTTTGCCCGCGCCGCGCCAGGCCTTGATCTGCTTCAGATAGCCCGTCCCTGGCCCGTGCTATCAAGGTTGTTCGACCTTGGAGGAGCCAGCCATGACACAAACCGGGAAACTGACGATCATCGTGCTTGCCGCGTTATCGGCCGCGGTGGCACAAGCGGCGCCGCCCATCGCGGCGGAGCGCGTGCCGCTGCGGCGGGAGGATGCGCCGGGCTGCCGCGAAGGCCTGGGCTTTGCCGGGCCAGCCGTGCTGACAGTGCGCTTTGGGCTGATGCGCCTTTTGCTCGATCCCGCCGCCATGCCGGATTCGGGCTGGCCCGATCCGCGTCCCGACCTGTTGCTGCTGTCGCGCGCCAGCGATGAACAATTGGCGCGGCTGGCACAGCAACCCTATATGTCGGTTCCCTTGCTGGGGCCGGAGACGGCGCTACGCCGCCTGCGCGAGCTGGGTCTGCGCCGCCTGCACGGCTTGCAGGCTTTCGAGGCGCTGGATGTGAGCAAGGCCGGTGTGCGCCTGCGCTTGACGGCGATGCCGGCGCATGGCGGTTTGAGCGCCTTGCTCGATTTTCAGCAGGGCTGGCGCAGCTGTCGCATCTATGTCAGCGGCGATGAGGGGGAGACGGCCGAGCAGATCGCCGAGCGCCTGCCCGGCGCCGACATGGCCGTGCTATGGCAGGGGGGAGAACGGGTGATCCGCGATCTGCGGCGCGAGCTGGTCACGCAGCGCGGCCCGTCCTTGCAGGCGGCGCGCTAGGCGCCGCCCCGAAAAACATCAGGCTTTCGGCGCGTTGGTGTCGGCCCAGGCGCTGAAGGCGGTAATGAACTTCTGCAGCAGTTCCTTGGTGCGCTCGTTGCTTACCTTGCCGTCTTCGCCCAGCAGGCTGGCGGCGTTGCCGATATAGGCTTCCGGCGCCGGCATTACCGGTGCGTTCATCGACACCATGGATTGGCGCACATGGTGGTTGGCGCCGAAGCCGCCGATGGCGCCTGGCGACACCGACATCACCGCGACCGGCTTGCCGTCCCAGATGCTGTGGCCATATGGGCGGGAAGCGATGTCGATGGCGTTTTTCAGCACGCCCGGCACCGAACGGTTGTATTCCGGGGTGACGATCAGGATGGCGTCGCTGGCTTTCAGCTTGGCGCGGAAGGCGGTCCATACGGCGGGCAGCGGGCCGGTTTCGTCCAGATCCTGGTTGAACAGGCCCAGATCGCCGATCTCGACGATTTCCAGCAGCAGGCCCGCCGGCGCCTGGGCGATCAGCTCCTGTGCAAACTTGCGGTTCAGCGATTCCTTGCGCAGGCTGCCAACGAGAACAGCGATTTTTTTATCGGCCATGTGAAGCTCCTATTTGAGTAAATGAACAACGATTTGTGAATGTAACCTAAGCCGGCAGAACGTGGGCATTTTCGCGCAGCTCGTCGTACAGGAATTGCGTCAGCGCCTTGATGCGCGCCACACGTTTCAGGTCGCGGTGGCTGAGCACCCAGAGCTGGGTGTGAAAGCGCGGTTCCGGCGCGGCCAGTCGCACCAGCTTGCGTTCGCCCTCGGCCAGCATGCAGAGCAGGGGGGCCACGCCCATTCCGGCCAGCGCCGCGTCGCGCATGGCCAGCAGGCTGTCGGCGCGCAGCGCGATGTGCTGCGGCGGCACGTGGGCGGCAATCCATTTCGCCATGCTCAGATGGCTCAGGCTCTCGTCCGGCGCCACCCAGCGCTGCGCGGCCCAGTCGTCGCGCGCGATGCCCTGCTTGTCCAATTCTTTGAGGTAGGCGCGCGAAGCGTAAAAGGCGCTCGCCACCACGCCGGCCTTGCGGCCCACGAGCGCATCGGGTGGTGTGTTGGAGGGGCGCACGGCGATATCGGCCTCGCGCCGCGTCAGGTTCAGGAAGCTGTTGTTGAGCACCAGCTGCAGCTGCACGGCCGGGTGGCGCTGGCGGAAGCGCTGCAGGATGGGCATCAGCAAGCCATGGGCCAGCGTGTCGGTGGTGGTCAGGCGCACGACGCCGCTCAGTTCCGCATCCAGCCCGCCCAGCGCGCGCTGGGCCGTTTCGATGCGCTCTTCGACCTCGCCCGTGTGATCGTGCAGCAGCTCGCCGGCCGACGTCAGCACATAGCCCGACTGGAAGCGTTCGAACAGGCGCACGCCCAGCGACTGCTCCAGCCCATCGAGGCGGCGCAGCACGGTGGAGTGATTGACGCCCAGCTCGCGCGCGGCGGCCGAAATGCTGCCGCCGCGGCTGACGGCGGCAAAGCAGCGCAAGTCTTCCCAGTCTAGTTTATGCATATTTGCGGAATTAATCTGCTGATTTTTCTAATTTTAATGCATTTTTGCATAACATACACTGCCCATATCGACCATCGAATGAGGACTTTGCCATGCTGACCTTCTACACCGCCAACACGCCCAACGGCCACAAGATCGCCATCGCCCTGCAGGAACTGGAACTGGCGCATGAAACTCGGCGCGTCGATCTGAACGCGGGCGAGCAGCATCTCGCGCCGTTCAGCGAGATGAGCCCCAACCACAAGATTCCGCTGCTGGTCGACGGCGAGCAAGCCATCTTCGAATCGGGCGCGATCCTGATCCACCTGGCCGACAAGGTGGGACGCCTGCTGCCGGCGCAAGGCGAGGAGCGCAGCCGCGTGCTGCAATGGCTGTTCCTGCAGATGGCCCACATCGGCCCGATGCTGGGCCAGCTCTGGTACTTCCGCCACGGCACCAAGGAGCACAATGCCCAGGCGCTGGAACGCTATGAACGCGAGGTGCGCCGCCTGTACGGCGTGATGGAAACCCAGTTGCAGCGCAACGAATGGCTGGCCGGTGCGCAGTACTCGATCGCCGACGTGGCCACCTTCCCCTGGCTGCACAGCTATCATGAACTGGGCCTCGACATCGCCGCCTGGCCGGCGGTGCAAGCCTGGCTGGCGCGCATCGAACAGCGGCCCGCCGTACGGCGCGCGCTGGCCGGGCAGCAAGGGAACTGACGGTGGCCTGGCTCCTGCTGCTGGCCGCCGCCCTGGTCGACATCGCCATGGCCATCGCGCTCAAGTACGCCGATGGCTGGACCCGACTCTGGCCAAGCATCCTGGGCCTGGCCTGCGCCAACGGCGCCATCGCGCTGCTGACGCTGGCGCTGCGCCAACTGCCGGTCGGCACCGCCTTCGCCATCTTCACCGGTATCGGCGCCGCGGGCGCGGCCGCCCTCGGCATCCTGCTGTACGGCGAAAGCGCCGCCCCGCTGCGCCTGTTGCTGATCGCCGCCATCATTGCCGCCATCGCCGGCCTCAAGCTCACCCAGCCCTGAGCACAGCAATAAAAAAAGCCACGCTGCGTTGCCGCGGCGTGGCTTTTTGGGGAAGGGAGCGGGATTACTCGGCGCTCATTTCCTTCAGCAGGTTGTTGGCCTTGTCGATGTGCTTCATATTCCACAGCATGTAGCGCAGGTCGACCTGGATGTCGCGGGTGTTGGCTTTGTTGAAGTCCCAGTCGGAGATGATGGAATCCAGCGTGCCGTCGAAGGCCAGGCCGACCAGCTCGGCTTTCGAGTTCAGCGCGGCGGAACCGGAGTTGCCGCCGGTGATGTCCAGCGTCGCCAGGAAGTTGACCGGCACGGTCTTCAGCTTAGGATCGACGAACTTGCCGAAGTCCTTGTTCTTGATGGCTTCCAGCTGGGCTTGCGGCGCATTGAACTCGCCTTGGCCGGTGGCTTTGGCGGCCACGCCGTTGACGGTGGTGAAGGCGGTCCAGGTGGTGCCGTCGGCGCCGTGGTCGCGGCCGGCGATCTTGCCGAAGGTCACGCGCAGGGTGCTGTTGGCGTCCGGATACACGGCTTGGCCCTTGGTCTTCATGAAGGCGATCTTCGCTTTCATGTAGCTGCCGTAGGCTTGCTGGATATTGCCGGCCAGTTCTTCGTCCTTGGCTTCTTCTTTCAAGCCCTCTTCATACATGGCGACGGCGGCCTTGATGAAGCTGTCGTTGCTGGCTTTGAAGTCGGCCGGCGATTTTTCCAGCCAGGCGGCGCGCTCTTTGGCGTCGCCCAGTTTGCTGCCCGCGTACAGGGTGTCGATGGCCGCTTTCAGTTCCGCTTCGCTCATGCCCGCTTTCAGGCCGAGGGCGGCGTTGAAGGAGGCGTTATGCTCGGCGGCTGGCTGGGCCAGGTAGTTTTTCAGGTGGTGCAGGACCAGGGCCTTGTCCACTTTCTCGTCATAGGTACGCACCAGACCGGCAACGCTGGACTTGAAGCGCGGCAGATCGCGCACCTGGTAGCCGGCCTTGCGTTCGGCGTCCGGTTTCTGGGTTTCGTTCGCCAGGCGGTACAGCGAACGGGCGCTGCTCAGCAGGCGTGGCTGGCCGTAGGACAAGTTGAAATCGCGCTTGGTTTCGGCGTCGCGCTGGGCGATCAGTTTTTCCACGGCGACGATATCGGCGCCGAATTCCTTCTGGCGCTGAGGATTGGCGTTGACCCAGGCTTTCAGCTCATTGTGCTGGGCGGTTTTGCGCGCCAGGAAGTCGCTGCCCGCGTAGGAATTCAGCATGCCCTGGCGGTTTTTGTAGTAGTTGTTGATGCTGGCGACCTGGCCCGCGTATTTCAAGGCGGCGTCCTTGTCATCCTTGGTTTCGCGCGCGATGATCGCCAGGTTTTCGCCCGACGCTTTCACGAAGGCTGGATAGTTCGAATCGAAGGTGTAGGCCACTTCCGACGGCAGACGGTGGCGGTTGGTGCGGCCTGGATAGCCCAGCACCATCACGAAATCGCCTTCCTTCACGCCTTCCTTGGCCAGCTTCAGGTGGTGCTTCGGCACGTAGGGGACATTGTCTTCGCTGTAATCGGCGGCCTTGCCATCCTTGCTCACGTAAGCGCGGTAGAAGCCGTAGTCGCCGGTGTGGCGCGGCCACATCCAGTTGTCGGTGTCGCCGCCGAATTTGCCCACGCCGGCCGGTGGCGCGTGCACCAGGCGCACGTCGCGGATTTCCAGCTGCTTGATCTTGTAGAACTCCAGGCCGCCGTAGAAGGAGGACACGGTGCAGCGGTGGCCGGCGTCTTTTTCGCACTCGGCCACGATGGCTTTCTGGTTTTTCTCGATGGCGTCGGAGCGCTGCTTGCCGCTCAGCTTGGCCACGTCGGCGGTGACTACCTTGTCGGTCACGTTCAGCACTTCGGTGGTGACGAAGATGCGGCTGCCCGGTGCGGCCGGCAGCTCTTCTTTCAGCGAACGGGCAACGAAGCCGTTGGCCAGCAGATCGCGCTCAGGACGGGAGTTTTGCGCCACGCTGTTGTACACGCAGTGGTGGTTGGTCACCACCAGGCCTTGCGGCGAGACGAAGGAGGCCGAGCAGCCGCCCAGGCTGACGATGGCGCCCATCGGGAACTCGGTCAGCTTGGTCAGGGAAGCGGGGTCCAGTTTCAGGCCGGCGGCTTTCAGATCCTTGGCGATCTGGGGCAGCTGTTGCGGCATCCACATGCCTTCGTCGGCATAGGCGGCGGAAGCGGTGCTCAGAACGGCGAGCGCGATCAGTGTTTTTTTCATGCGATTGTGTGATTGGATGAATGAAGTGGTCGAAGCGGCGCGTGCTCTTTTGACTTGATTGAAGAGCATCCGTGAGTATCCGCACCGTGCAGGAATTCGTCAACACCAAAATCGGGGCTAAACGCTGAAGGAAATTCGGTATTTTGCGGCTTGCGCCGTGGGTGGCTGCGCGCTCCAGAGCGGGAGCAGAGCTGCGGCACCGAATATTGTTGCGTCGCACAATAAAAAAGCCAACGCCGCTGGCGCTGGCTCGAAGCGGGTGGGACGGCGCCGTCAGCGCACGCGGCCGCGGAAGATCAGGTTGACGATGGCCAGCAGGACGACGGCGCCCAGGAAGGACACCAGCAGTGACATCAGGCTGAAATCATCGGCATTGATGGTGCCGGCGCCGAACAAGGGAGACAGCAGCCAGCCGCCCAGCAGGGCGCCGATGATGCCGACCACGACATTCAGGAACAGACCCTGCTGCGCGTCGGTTCGCATCACGAGGCTGGCCAGCCAGCCCAGGATGCCGCCTACAACAATCCAGATAATGAAGCTCATGTTCATTCCCCTTCAGATAGTTGACGAAAGGCCACCGGGCACAGCCCGGCCCTGCTTACAGTGTACCTCGTCCACCGCCCGCCGCTTGGTGCGGCAGCGTACCGTGCGCTGTCTCAGAGTTTGCCTATCTTGTCCAGCAATTCGGGATAGCATTCCACCAGTTTGAGCAGAATCGAGGCTTGGGCATTCGGCCGCGATATTCCCTGCTCCCAGTTGGCGATTGTGCGTGCCTCGATACGCAGCTGACGTGCAAATACCTGCTGCGATACGTTCAACTTGCGCCGAATATTTGCCACTTCCTCGGCGCTTAAACGCGGCATGGGCCGATGTTCCAGCGAGGTGCGCTTCAATGTCAGCTTGCCTTCGCGCTCAGCTTGCAGAGCGTCGAAGCCTTCCATCATTTCCGAGAATAGGTTGCGTTTGTTCATGATTCGACCTCTCTTGCCGCGATTTCCGCAAATAGCCGCTGGCGCAGCAGCCTGCATTGATCGGCGCTTAAATTATCAGCCTCATCCTTGTCAAAGAGGGTTCCGGATTGCGCAGCAGGTCGGCCTGGAGCTGCCGGTAGGCCTCATCATCCAGATATTGTTCCCGCAGCCTTGCAAAGGCGGGAAGTTCGATGAACAGGGCTTGCATTGAGTGTATCCAGCTTGGGTGGGGTATCCAATGGCTTGCCTGTAACGGTAGCGCGCGGCACGCATGGGGGATTTGCGCGGCGGCAGAGGAAGGACAAAAAAAGCCCCCGGGGCTCGGGCGAGCGCCGGGGGCGAGGAGGGGTTCGGTACGGGGGGCTTATTCGGCCTTGATGGCTTCCACCTGGATGGCCAGCTTCACTTCCGGCGCGAAAGCTGGAGTGGCGTAGTTCAGGCCGAAGTCGGTGCGCTTGAATTCGGCGCTGGCGTCGGCGCCGCACACTTCGCGTTTCAGGCGCGGGTGCATGATGCATTTGAATTTATTGACCGTCAGCGTCACCGGCTTGGTCACGCCCAGCATGGTCAGCTCGCCGTTCACGGCCACCAGCTTGTCGCCTTCGAATTTGAAGGATTTGCTCTGGTAGGTCACTTTCGGGAATTTCTCGACATTGAACATTTCCGGCTTGCGCGCATGGGCGTTCATCGATTCCAGGCCAAAGTCGACCGAAGCGGCGTCGATCACGATATCCAGGCTGCCGGTCTTGGCGGCGCGGTCCAGCTGCACGGTGCCGGTGGTCTTGCCGAATTTGCCGCGCCAGACGGACAGGCCCATATGGTCTGCCTCGAAGCTGGGGTAGGTGTGGGTCGGGTCGATGTTATAGGTGTCCGCCAGGGCGGAACCGGTAGCGGCGGCGGCGATCAGGCCTGCGATCAAAAGCTTGGATTTCATTGAGTCTCCTGTACGTGCGGGTTATTGGGCTACAACGTGGAACTTGATGGTGACTTCGTCGGCAACCATGCCGGTATCCTTCCATTCGCCTTCGCCGATATTGAAGGCCAGGCGTTTGATCGGCAGCGCGCCTTCAAACACTTGCTTGCCGCCTTCGGTCTTGACGACGATGGGGAAGGTGACGTCGGCGGTTTTGCCCTTGATCGACAGTTTGCCGCTGACATTGAGCTTGCCGGCGCCGGCGCTCTTGATGGCGCTGGAGACGAAGGTCGCTTTCGGGAACTGGGCCGAGTTGAACCATTCCTTCTTCGCCACTTCCTTGTTCATTTCCGCCTCGCCCAGATCGAGGCTGGCGGTCTCCACTTCGACCGAGGCCTTGGAGGCGTCCGGGGTGGCGGCGTTATAGTCGATGACGATATTGTGCTTCTTGAACTTCGATTCGATCGGCACATTCATCTGCTTGAACACGGCCGACACGCTGGTCTTGGCCGGATCGGTCTTCAGCACGGCGGCGCCAGCCACCAGCGACACGCCCAGCAGGGAGGCGAGCAATACATGTTGGGTGATTTTCATGGGAACTCCTGTCAGTGGTGGAATCAGGGCAGCATGCGGCGCAGCACGCCGTCGCGGTCGATGAACTGGTGTTTCAGGGCGGCGCCCACGTGCAGGGCGACGGCGCCGGCCATCACCATATTCAGCCAGTAGTGGATGGCTTTCAGCACCGGCTTCCATTCGGCGTTCGGATCGAAGGCGGCGGGAATCTGGAACAGGCCCAGATACACCACCGGCACGCCGGCCGCCGTGGTGTACAGATAGCCGGTGACGGGCACGGCGAAGATCAGCAGGTAGAGCAGGGCGTGGGTGGCGTCGGCCGCCTTCACCTGCCATTGCGGCATGCTGGCCGGCGGCGCGGGCGGGCGGTTGGCCTTGCGCCACAGCACGCGGATCACGGCCACGGCGAGCACGGTGATGCCCAGCCATTTATGCCAAGAATAGTATTTGAGCTTGGTCGGCGTCAGGCCGGGAATATCGGTCATGATCACGCCCAGCGTGAAGGCGGCGATGATCAGCAGGGCGGTGAGCCAGTGCAGCAGGATGGCGGGTTTGGTGTAGCGGTCCATTGGCGTTTCCTGGATTTAATAGTACTTATTAGGACTAAATATACCAAAGAAACGCCGCGTGCGCTTTTTTGCACGCGGGAGTCGCCGGCATTTCTGGCGCCGGCGGATGCCGGAACAGCCCAGACGATAACCGAATGCCGGCGGCTTTACCTTAAGACCAGCTTTAAGAGGCTGGCCCCAAGGCGGGGCGAAGCTTAGATCTGCTTGGCCAACTGGGCGGCGATGCCCGTGTAGTTGGCCGGGGTCATGGCCAGCAGCAGGTCTTTCGCTTCCTGCGGGATGGCCAGGCCGGTGATGAACTCGCGCAGCGCGTCTTTCGAAATGCCTTTGCCGCGCGTCAGTTCCTTCAACTGCTCGTAAGGGTTGGCGATGCCGTAGCGGCGCATCACGGTCTGCACCGGCTCGGCCAGCACTTCCCAGTTCGCGTCCAGATCCTGCTCCAGGCGGGTTGGATTGACTTCCAGCTTGTTCAGGCCGCGCAGGCAGCTGTCGTAAGCGAGCAGGGTGTAGCCGAGGCCCACGCCGATATTGCGCAACACGGTCGAATCGGTCAAGTCGCGCTGCATGCGCGACACGGGCAGCTTCTCGGACAAGTGTTTCAGTACGGCGTTGGCCAGGCCCAGATTGCCTTCCGAGTTTTCGAAGTCGATCGGATTGACCTTGTGCGGCATGGTGGAGGAACCGATTTCGCCGGCTTTCAGCTTCTGCTTGAAGTAGCCCAGCGAGACATAGGTCCAGATATCGCGGTTCAGGTCGAGCAGGATGGTGTTGGCGCGCGCGACGGCGTCGAACAATTCGGCCATATAGTCGTGCGGCTCGATCTGGATGGTGTACGGGTTGAACACCAGGCCCAGGCGTTGCTCGATCACGTTTTTCGAGAAGGCGGGCCAGTCGAAGGACGGGTAGGCCGACAGGTGGGCATTGTAGTTGCCGACCGCGCCATTCATCTTGCCCAGGATCTCGACCTTGGCGATGCGCTCGATGGCGCGCTGCAGGCGGGCGACGACGTTGGCGAATTCCTTGCCCAGGGTGGTCGGGCTGGCGGTCTGGCCGTGGGTGCGCGACAGCATCGGCAGCTCGGCGTTGACGTGGGCGATCTCGGTCAGCTTCGCCACCAGGCCTTGCAGGGCCGGCAGCATGACCTGGTCGCGCGCCGCTTTCAGCATCATGCCGTGCGAGGTGTTGTTGATGTCTTCCGAGGTGCAGGCGAAGTGGATGAATTCGGAGGCGGCCACCAGTTCCGGCACGTCCTTCACTTTTTCCTTGAGCCAGTACTCGACGGCCTTCACGTCATGGTTGGTGACGGCTTCGATTTCCTTGATGCGGGCGGCATCCTGTTCGGTGAACTCGGCGGCCAGCTTGTCGAGCAGGGCGCTGGCGGCGGCCGGGAATGGCTTGATCTCGTCGAAGCCGGCCAGGGACAGGGCTTGCAGCCAGGCGATTTCGACTTTCACGCGGTGGTGCATGAAGCCCGATTCGGACAGGATGGGGCGCAGCTTGTCGGTCTTGGACGCATAACGGCCGTCCAGCGGAGACAGGGCCGACAAGGTGGAGTAGGGAGTAGTCATAGGAGCAGGAAAGAACAGCAGCAAGGTTGGAAAGCAAAACGCGATTTTACCACCGGCCGGGCCTGAAATCGCGGCGCCGATGGCGCAAACAGCCCGCCGCCGCCGGCCGCGCCAGCCTGGCGCTTGCGCCGGCGGCGCCGATGCTATACTGACATCTGATCCTCCCTCTCAGGTGTCTATGAAACTTATCGGTTCACTCGCCAGTCCTTATGTGCGCAAAGTGCGCGTCGTGCTGGCGGAAAAGAAGCTTGACTGCCAGTTCGTGTTGGAAAACGTGTGGGTGCCGGAAACCACCATCCAGGACTTGAATCCGCTCGGCAAAGTGCCCTGCCTGGTCATGGAAGACGGTTATGTGATGCAGGACTCGCGCGTCATCGTCGAATACCTCGATACCCTGACCCCGGTCGGCAAGCTGCTGCCGCCGAACGGCCGCGAACGCGCCGACATCAAGTGCTGGGAAGCCCTGGCCGACGGCGTGCTGGACGCGGCGGTCTTGGTGCGCCTGGAGCGCATCCAGCGACCGCCGGAGCTGCAAAGCGAAGCCTGGGTGGCGCGCCAGATGTTGAAAGTCGAACGCGGCCTGGCGGCCATGGAGCAGCGCCTGGGCGACAGTCCCTTCTGCGCCGGCAACCACTATTCGCTGGCCGATGTGGCGGTCGGCTGCGCGCTCGGCTGGCTCAGCTTCCGCTTCCCCGCCATCGCCTGGCGCGAGAGCCATCCGAATCTGGCGCGCCTGTTCGACAAGCTGTCCGAACGTCCCTCCTTCAAGGATACCGTGCCACAGGCTTGATGCCTGCGCGGCCGGGCCGGGCTGACCTGAGCTCAGCGCGAGCGCCAGCCCGCCAGCCACGGCGCGTAGAATTCCAGGTCCGGCGGCACCGCGCCCGCGATGCCGCAGATGGCGGCGGCGAAGGCATGCGCGCGCGCCAAGGTCAGCGGCAGCGGCCAGCCTTGCAGGCGGCCGAGCAGGAACACGGCCGAAAAGGCGTCGCCGGCGCCGACGGTATCGATGAAGTGGGCCGGCGCCACACCGTCATGCGCGCCATGGAGTTGGCCTTCGCCATCGAAATACACGGCGCCGCGCGCGCCCAGCGTGACCAGCAAGCCTTGCAGGGCGAAGCGGCGCTGCAGGGCGCGGCAGGCTTCGGCCGCCGCAGCGTCTTCCGGCCGCGCCGCGGCACCGGCCGGCAAGCTCGGCGCATAGCATTTGAACAGGTGGTCCAGCTCTTCCTCATTGACTTTCACGATGTCGGCCAATTGCAGCGACTCGTCGATGGTGCGCGCGGCGAACTGGCCTTCGCGCAGGTTAAGGTCGAGGAAACGGGTGGCGTCGCTCGCTTGCAGCAGGCGCAGCAGGGTGTTGCGCGACTGCGTGCCGCGCTGGGCCAGGGTGCCGAAATAGATGGTGGCGGCGGGATGCTGCTCCAGCGCGGTGAGCGCCGGGCGCGCCTCGATATGGTCGTAAGCCTGTTCCGGCAGCACGATGAAGCGGTGGCCCTGGGGCGTGCGCTTGACCATCACGCGGCCGGTGGGCGCGCGCGCATCGAGCTGCACGCCGTCGCCGTCGAGGCCGAAACGGCGGAATTCGGAGCGGATCAAGCCGCCGTGCTCGTCCAGGCCGATGCGCGTGATCATGAGCGGGGATGTGCCGAACGCGGCCAGATTGCGCGCCACATTGAATGGCGCGCCGCCGACCACCTGCTCGCTGAGGAAATCGTCCACCAGCGCTTCGCCGTATACGGCTACCTGCCCGCTTTCGCCCATGTCTAGCCGTCAGGATAAAAAAGGCCGCCTTCGCGGCGGCCTGGTTGGCTTACTCTTCTTCTGCCATCTGGCTTTGCAGGTAGTTTTGAATACCGATCTTGCCGATCAGGTCGATCTGGGTTTCCAGCCAGTCGATGTGTTCTTCGGTATCTTCCAGGATTTCCAGCAGCAGGTCGCGTGAGACATAATCGCCCACTTTTTCCGCCTGCGCAATGCCTTCCTTGACTGTGGCGTGGGCGCCGCGTTCCAGTTTCAGGTCGCATTCCAGCATTTCTTCGGTGTTCTCGCCGATCAGCAGCTTGTGCAGGGCTTGCAGATTGGGCAGGCCGTCCAGCATCAGGATGCGGTCGATCAGCTTGTCGGCGTGTTTCATTTCGCCGATCGATTCTTCATATTCCTTCTTGCCCAGCTTGGCCAAGCCCCAGTGGCGGTACATGCGGGCATGCAGGAAGTATTGGTTGATCGCGGTCAGTTCATTGGTCAGCTGAGCATTCAGCAGACGGATGACGTCTTTATCGCCCTTCATGGGTGGCCTTCTTATTTGGTGATTAATGCTGCCATTCTGCCACGCGGGGCTGATACACGTAAGTTGTATCAGCAAGACAGGATTGCTAACGTAAATGAAAACTATTATCATTTGCGTTTTATCCGTCTCGCAAGTCCTTGTTTTTACAATAACCTTGGAAGAATAAATGTCCTACATTAAGAGCCGCAAGCACGCGCCAGCCACGCTCACCGCCCTCGCCACCCTGGCGATGCCGCTGGCCCTCCACGCCGAAGGCGCTGACACCACTCCGACCGTGAAACTGCCGGAAGTGACCATCACCGGCAAGCCGGCCAGCGACTTCCAGGCGCCGGCCCGCTCGGCCTCCGACAAATTCACCGCCCCGCTACTGGACACGCCGAAATCGGTGACCGTGGTGCCGGCTGAAGTGATTTCGCAGACCGGCGCCGTGTCCCTGACCGACGCGCTGCGCACCGTGCCCGGCATCACCGTCGGCGCGGCCGAAGGCGGCAACCCTGTAGGCGACAATCTGTTCATCCGTGGTTACAACGCCCAGTCCGACACCTATATCGACGGCATCCGCGACAGCGGCTCGCAGTCGCGCGAAATCTTCGCGCTGGAACAGATCGAAGTGGTGAAAGGCCCGAACTCCGCTTACGGCGGCCGTTCCTCCGCCGGTGGCGGCGTCAACCTGGTCAGCAAGACGGCCAAGGCCGAGAACTTCAGCACCGGCAGCGTCAGCCTCGGTTCGGCCAAATACCACCGTGCCACCGCCGACATCAACCGCATGCTGGGCGAGAACGCCGCGCTGCGCCTGAATGTGATGGTGCACGAGAACGATATGCCAGGCCGTAACGAGATCGGCGGCCACCGCTGGGGCATCGCGCCCACCGTGGCCTTCGGCCTGACCGGTTCGACCAAGGTCAATCTGAGCTACTACCATATGCAGTCGAGCGAAACGCCGGACACCGGCCTGCCGTTCAACAATCCGTTTACCAGTGGCCCGAACGTGGCCAAGAACGGCGACGGCACCCCGGTGTCCGTGCCGCGCGACACCTTCTACGGCCTGGTCAACCGCGACTTCCGCGACACCAAGAGCGATATCGGCACCATCGACGTCAAGCATGACTTCGGCAATGGCATGAGCTTCCGCAACGTCACCCGCTACGGCCGCACCAGCAACGACTATGTGTGGACCCAGCCGGACGACTCGAAAGGCAATCTGGCCCTGTACGGCACCGTCTGGCGCCGCGCCAACACCCGCAATGTGGTGGCCAAGTCGCTCGGCAACACCTCCGCCCTGACCGGCGAATTCCAGGCCGCCGGCATCAAGCACAGCTACACCGCCGGCATCGAGTTCGGCCGCGAGGAAATGGACCGCGGCAGCTATCTGTTCACGCCCGGCACCAACAATCCGAAGACCAATACCTTCACCTGCCCGACGGCCGGCGCCGAGACCCTGTACAACTGCACCACCCTGGTCAATCCGAACCCGCACGATCCCTGGGTCTACAGCCGCACGCTGGCGCCGAATATGACGAATGTGGTCAGCAACTCGCGTTCGGCCTATGTCTTCGACACCATGGAATTCAATCCGCAGTGGTTGCTGAACGTGGGCCTGCGCTGGGACAGCTTCCGCAGCACCCTGAACGTGCCGGCCTACACCCTGAACGGCGTCAACACCGCCGCCCAGTACGCCAAGACCGACAGCAACTTCACCAACTACCAGGCCGGCCTGGTGTACAAGCCCTCGGCCAACAGCAGCATCTACGTCTCCTACGGCACCTCGTCCACGCCACCGGGCAATGACGGCGGCGACGGCCTGGACGCGCTGTCGGCCACCGTGCAAAACCTGAAGCCGCAGGACAGCAAGAACTTCGAGCTGGGCACCAAGTGGGAAGTGCTGGCGCGCCGCCTGTCGCTGAGCGCCGCCATCTTCAAGAGCAAGATGAACAATGCCCGCGTTACCGCGCCGGATGGCGGCACCCAGAACGTCGGCAAGAAAACCGTGGATGGCTTCGAATTCGGCGTCAGCGGCAATATCACCAACGACTGGCAGATCTTCGGCGGCTACACCTGGCTCGACGGCCGTGTCGACGACAACGGCTTCGTCAACACCGGCACCACCGCGAAACCGGTGTGGTCCGCTTCGCCTTTCAACGGCAATGTCTTCCCCGCCACGCCGAAAAACAGCGCCTCGCTGTGGACCGCTTACCGCGTGCTGCCGGGCCTGACCGTTGGTGGCGGCCTGAACTATGTGTCCAAGGTCTACGCCAGCATCAACAACAATAAATGGGCGCCGGCCTACACCCGCTTCGACGCGATGGCCAGCTATGAAGTCAACAAGCACATCAGCCTGCAGCTGAACGTGCAGAACTTGACCGACAAGCTGTACTTCGACAAGGTCTCCTCGCCGCACTACGCCGGCGTCGGCCCTGGCCGCAGCGCGACCCTGACCGCCAACTTCAAGTACTGAGAAGGCAAGGCAACCCTATGATGCTGCATGTCCCCGGCGTGTTGACGCCAGAGCAGGTGAAATACTTCCGTGAACGGATGGCGCAAGGCGACTGGGTCGACGGCCGCGCCAGCGTCGGCTCGCAAGGCGCCCAGGTCAAGCGCAACCGCCAGCTGGCGGAAGGCTCGCCGCTGGCGCTCGAACTCGGGGACATCATCATGCGGGCGCTGGGCAACAACCCGCTGTTCTTCTCGGCCGTGCTGCCGCTGCGCATCCTGCCGCCTTACTTCAACAGCTATGCCGGCGGCGAGCACTACGGCCTGCACATCGACGGCGCCATCCGCGTGCCGTCCGGCACCCTGGACAAGCTGCGCTCGGACGTCTCGACCACGGTCTTCCTCAGCGAGCCGGACGAATACGAAGGCGGCGAGCTGGTGGTGATGGACACCTATGGCGCGCACGAAGTCAAACTGCCGGCGGGCGACGCCATCGTCTACCCGTCGAGCAGCGTGCACCGCGTGATGCCCGTGACAGCGGGCGAGCGCATCGCCTCCTTCCTCTGGACCCAGAGCATGGTGCGCGACGACTGGCAACGTTCCATGCTGTTCGATCTCGACCAGAACATCCAGAAACTGCGCGCCGCCCACGGCGACAACGAAACCATGGTCGGCCTCGCCGGCCACTACCACAACCTCCTGCGCATGTGGGCCGACACCTGAACCCGCAAAGCAACAGCATCCCAAGGCGCGCACCCCGCGCCTTTTTTATTGCCCTTACAGCTCAGCCCGTGTCCACCTTGGTGCCTGGCACCAAGGTGGACACGGGCTGAGCTGTAAGCGGGATGAAAAAAGACCCGCACGGGGCGGGTCTTTGGATGGGATCGCTACGCTGTCAGGAGAGCTGGAAGTTGATCGGCACCAGCACATAGACCGGCACTGGCTTGCCGTCTTCCATGAAGGGCTTGAACAGGCTGCGCATGGCGGCCTGGCGGCCGGCTTCGTCCAGATTGCTGGAGCCGGAGGATTTCTGCACCGTGGCTTGTTCCGGCAAGCCTTTTTCGCTGATCAGTACGCGCAGGGTGACCACGCCCGATTCGCCCATGCGGCGCGAGATCGAAGGGTAGACCGGCTGCGGCGCGCGGATGTATTCGACGCCCGTCACGGTGCGCGGGGTGGCCGGCGCCGGTGGGGCAGGGGGCGCGGGCGGGGCCGCTACCACGACTGGCGCGGACGGCGCGGCGTCGCTTTGCTTGGGCGGGGTGTGTTGCACGGTGATGGTGTTTTCCACCACGGTGTTGATGATGGGCAGGGGCGGCGGCGCGAGCACCGGCGCCTTGGTCGCCACTTCCACCAGCTTCGGCGCCGGGGCCGGCTTCGGTGGTTCGGGCGCGGCCACGAACGTCACTTCCACCACCTGCGGCAGCATTTTCACGGCGTCGCGCATCATGCCGCTTTGCAGGCCATAGAACAGACCCAGGTGAGCTACGGCGATCATCGTCAGCTTGCTGATCTTCCCGCCCTTTTCCTGCCACAGATCGGCGATCATATGGCTCAGATTGGTTTGCGGGGCGGAGATGGTCATCGTACTCATTGCTGTTCCTTAAGCTATAACGGCGGGGCGTGTTAACACTGTTTCGTTGAGGTGCTTGAGGTGTTCGTTGAGCACGCCTTTGGCGCAGGGGTGGCACTTGCCGCAGCAAGTGGCCACGCCCAGATCGCGGCGCAGTTCGGCCATCGTCGTCAAACCCATGTCCACGGCTTGACGGATTTCGCGGTCGGAAATGTTGTTGCACACGCAAACAATCATCGAAACACCTTCGGTCTGGCTAAGTTAGTGGGGCTGGAATCCGGATCAGATGCCCATTTGTAAGAGATGGTGCTTTCAACACCTTTGCTTCTTACTTAATGAGAATCATTATCATTACGGTTCCCATTTTGCCTCAAGCAGGCGTACAATGCAAGCAATCCGTGCAAATACAAACCATTCGCATTGACCTTATAATGAGTACTTATTTCTTCGCAGAATTTTCTGCTGTACAGACTGGAAATACCCCATGACACATACGCCTTCCCTGATCAGTCTCGACACGCTGGGCGTCGGGAAAAGCGGTACGGTGGTCCATATTGCGCCGGGCAATCCGGGCGATATGGACGAGGGGGCCGATCTGCCGCGCCGCCTGATGGAGCTGGGCTTCGTGCCGGGCGAGCGCATCCGCATGCTGAAACGCGGCATGCCCGGCGGCGAGCCGCTGGCCATCAAGGTCGGCAACGCCACTTTTGCTTTGCGCCGCTTCGAAGCCGCGCTGATTTCGATCCAACCGGAATAAATAATGGGTGCAGTAGAAAAACCTGCGTCGCCTGTGACGCAGCTGCCGATGGTCGCTTTGCTCGGCAATCCGAATTGCGGCAAGACCGCCTTGTTCAACCGTCTGACCGGCTCGCGCCAAAAGGTCGCCAACTATGCCGGCGTCACCATCGAGCGCAAGGAAGGGCAGTTCACCTCGCCCGAGGGCCATCCCTTCCGCGTGCTGGACTTGCCGGGTGCCTACAGCCTGAGCGCCCACACGCCCGATGAGGCGATCACGCGCGACGTGGTGGCCGGCCTGCGCGCCGGCGATGCCGCGCCCGACGTCGTGGTGTGCGTGGTCGACGCCACCAATCTGCGCCTGAACCTGCGCCTGGTGCTGGAGATCAAGCGCCTCGGCCTGCCGATGCTGCTGTGCCTGAACATGGTCGACGTGGCCAAGAAGCGCGGCATCGTGATCGACGCCACCAAGCTGGCGCAGGAACTGGGCATGGCCGTGGTGGAAACCGTGGCCGTGCAGAGCGGCGGCGAAAAATCGCTGCTGCGCGCCCTCGATGCGCTGTGGCCGATCAGCAAGACCGCGCCGCAGCCGCTGGCCGCCATCGACGCCGTCTCAGTCGAGGAGACCCAGCGCGAAGTGCGCCGCATCCTGGCCGCCGTCACCAGCGATCCGCATGGCAAGGAAGACCGCAGCGAGAAGATCGACCATCTGGTGCTGCATCCCGTGGCCGGCCCGGTCATCCTGGCGCTCCTGATGTTTCTCGTGTTCCAGGCCGTGTTCAGCTGGGCCGAAGTGCCGATGGACATGATCGAAGGCGGGGTCGGCCATCTGGGCGAGCTGGTCAAGGAACATATGGCCGAGGGCGTGCTGCGCAGCCTGCTGGTCGAAGGCATCCTGGGCGGGGTGGGCAGCGTGCTGGTCTTCCTGCCGCAGATCCTGATCCTGTTCTTCTTCATCCTGGTGCTGGAAGACTGCGGCTACCTGCCGCGCGCCGCCTTCCTGCTCGACCGCATGATGGGCGGGGTCGGCCTGTCGGGCCGCGCCTTCATTCCGCTGCTGTCGAGCTTTGCCTGCGCCGTGCCGGGCGTGATGGCCGCGCGCACCATCCAGAATCCACGCGACCGCCTCGTCACCATCATGATCGCGCCGCTGATGACCTGCTCGGCGCGCCTGCCGATCTATACCCTGATCATCGCCGCCTTCATTCCCGAACGCGACGTGCTGGGCTTCATGAGCCTGCAAGGCCTGGTGCTGTTCGGCCTCTACTTCGCCGGCATTATTTCGGCCATGGCCGTGGCCTGGGTCATGAAGCGCAGCTTCGGCAGCAAGCGCCTGCAGCCGCTGATGCTGGAGCTGCCGAGCTACCACTGGCCGCATCTGCAGAACCTGGCGCTGGGCCTGTGGGAGCGTGCGCGCACCTTCCTGATGCGCGTCGGCACCCTGATCCTGACCTTGATGATCCTGCTGTGGGCGTTGTCGAGCTTCCCCGGCGCGCCGGCCGACGCCGTGCATCCGCCGATCTACTACAGCCTGGCCGGCATGCTGGGCCGCGGTCTGGAATACATCTTCGCGCCGATCGGCTTCAACTGGCAGATCTGCATTGCGCTGGTGCCCGGCATGGCGGCGCGCGAAGTGGCCGTGGGCGCGCTGGGCACGGTGTACGCCCTGTCCCAGACCGGCGACGAACTGGCCGCCACGCTGGTGCCGGTGATCGGCGGCAGCTGGCCGCTGGCCACCGCGCTGTCGCTGATGGCCTGGTATATCTTCGCGCCGCAATGCCTGTCCACGCTGTCCGTGGTCAAGCGCGAGACCAACAGCTGGCGCTATCCGCTGCTGATGGCGGGCTATATGTTTGCACTGGCTTACGGCGCGTCCTTCCTGACCTTCCGTATCGCCACCTACTTCACCGGAGGCTAAGCCATGTGGCAGGAGATCATCGTTGCATTGGTCATCGTCGCCGCCGCGCTGCATGCCAGCGCGCGCTTTCTGCCAGCCGCCTGGCGCCGCCGCATCGTCCACTTCCTGAGCCAGCGCGGCTTCAACCAGGACAAGACCGCCAAGTTCTTCCGTACCAGCGCCAGCTGCGGCAGCGGCTGCGGTTCCTGCGGCTCTTGCGACAGCGATAACGGCGGCAAGGGCGCGGGCGGCAGCGGCGGCCCGACCCCGCCCTCGTCCTCCAGCGGCGGCCCCGCCCGCCGCGTCATCACCCTGCACTTGCAGCGCTGAAGCCAGCGGCCGCCTGCGCCAGCGCAACAGCGCAGCCAGGCGGCAGCACGGTCTCCACTCGGAAGTACGCGCCATGCTAAGCTGGCAAGCCTTTGCCACCTGCCATGAGAGCGCGCATGATTACTGTCCACCACCTCAACAATTCCCGTTCGCAGCGCGTGCTGTGGCTGCTGGAAGAGCTCGGCCTCGACTACGAGATCGTGCGCTATCAGCGTAATGCCAAGACCATGCTGGCGCCGCCCGAGCTGCGTAAGATTCATCCGCTGGGCAAGTCGCCCGTGATCCAGGATGGCGAGGTGCTGGTGGCCGAGTCGGGCGCGATCATCGAGTATCTGGTGGAGAAGTATGGCGAGGGCCGCCTGGTGCCGCCGGCCGGTACATCCGACAAGCTGCGCTGGCGCTACTTCCTGCACTATGCCGAAGGCTCGCTGATGACGCCGCTGCTGATGAAGCTGGTCTTCGACCGCGTGGAAAGCGCGCCCGCGCCCTTCTTCGTGCGCCCCATCGCCAAGGCCATCGCGGGCAAGGTCAAGCAAAGCTACATCCTGCCGCAGATCAAGCAGCACCTCGATTATCTGGAAGGCGAGCTGGCCGGCAGCGAGTGGTTCGCCGGCAGCGCCTTCAGCGCGGCCGATATCCAGATGAGCTTCCCGCTGGAGGCGGCCACGGCGCGCGGCGGACTCGACGCCGAGCGGCCGCGCCTGGCGGCCTTCCTGCAGCGCATCCATGCCCGTCCTGCCTACCAGCGCGCGCTGGAACGCGGCGGTCCCTACGAATTGCTGCGCTGAGCCGGCGCCATTGCGGCATCCGGAAAGGATATATATGATATTGCACATTAAGAAATAGAAAGTGCAATCCATCACTATGTCGAATATCCAGCAAGGACGCCGCATGAAACAACTCGCCGCCCTGGCCCTGACCGCCCTGAGCATGAGCGGCTGCGCCATCCATCAAACGGTGAGGCCGGTGGAGTCGTTTACCGGCAAGCAGATCTGCCTGATCGAGAACAGCAGCGTGCGCGTGGGCTTTGTCGAAAGCTATAAGCGCGCGCTGGAAAGCAAGGGTTATATCGTGCGTCGCCTGCCATCCTCGGCCTCGATCACGGAGTGTCCCGCCACGTCCACCTACAATGCCTTGTGGCGCTGGGATCTGGCCCTGTACATGGCGTATGCCGACATCCGCGTCTACCGCGAAGGCAAGCTGATTGGTGAAGCCAAATACGACTCGCAGAGCGGCGGCATGAATACCGGCAAATGGATCGATGCCGACAAGAAGATCGTCGAACTGGTGCACCAGCTGTTCCCCGGCGGCGCCGGCCTTTGAGGCCCGCTGCAGTCGCCACGAATGACTGGACTGAACTCCTGACCTAGCACAACTCCTGCCCGGCCTCCGCCGGATAAGCTTGCTTGATCTGCCTATCCGGAACGCCTAGCATGGAAATGGAGATCGAGTTCGATGCGGCCGAGAACCTCGCCAACCGCAAGCGGCATGGTGTACCTTTATCTTTGGCGGCCCAGCTCGATTGGGATCATGCCGTGGTCTGGCCAGATCGGCGCTATGCCTACGATGAGCAGCGCATGGCTGCTTTGGTACTGGATTTACAAGGCGGATATGCAGGTCTGTATTTTGTCGTTTTCGTGGAACGGGGCAAGCGCTATCGGATTATCAGCTTGCGTCCAGCCAACCGCAAGGAGAAGGTGAAATATGATAACGCTTGTTACTAAGAGGGGATTCCGGATCATCATGCACTCGGAAGAGGAAGAGCGCAAAATCATGGCGGCGGCCTTGGCCGACCCCGACGCCCAGCCGCTGACCGACGAGCAGCTGGCGCAGATGGTGCCCATCCAGCAAATGCCCGAATTGCTGAAAAAACTCCGCAAGGAAAGCGCCTGAGCCGGGCGCAAGGCCGGGATGGGCCGGTTTGCCGTTAGAATGGCGGGCATGCACTTTGCCCTGATGACATTCTGATATGGCGCGCCTGCTTGCCATCGACGGCCTGAACATCGTGCGCCGCGTCTACGAAGCCAGCCCCGAACCCGATTCGGCGGAAAAGGCTGAGATCGCGCTGCGCCATGCGCTGTCCTCCTTCCGCAACCTGATCACCGACCACCGGCCCAGCCACGTGCTGCCGGCCTTCGATTTCGGCGGCGCCACCTGGCGCCACGCCCTGTACGCCGGCTACCGCGAAGGCCGCGATCCCATGCCGGCGCCGCTGCGCGCGGCCCTGCCGCAATTCTATGCCAAGCTGCAAGGCATCGGCCTGTGCCCCGTCTCCCTGCCCGACGTCGAGGCCGACGACGTGATCGGCACCGTGGTGTTGCGTTGGCTGGGCGAGGGCCGTGGCGAGGCCATCGTCGCCAGCACCGACAAGGATCTGCATTGCCTGATCGATAACGGTGCCCTGCTGTGGGACCATTTCAAGAGCGAATGGCATGACCACGACTGGGTCGAGCGCAAATGGGGCGTGAGCGCGGCCCAGCTGCCCGATCTGCTGGCCCTGATGGGCGACGCCACCGATTCCATTCCCGGCGTGTCCAAGGTGGGCGCCAAGACGGCCGCCAAGCTGTTGCGCACTTATGGCAGCCTGGATGCGATCATGGCCGGCGCCGGTATACTGAAGGACACGCTGGGCGAAACACTACGAAAAGAACGCGATATGCTGTATCTTTCACGTCAGTTGGTGCAATTAAAAACCGACGTGCGTATCGGCGTCAGCTGGAATATGCTGGCCTGGGAGCAGTAAACCATGCCGCGCGGCGTCGCATAATAAAAGAGAAAAGGCTTTACACGATGTTAAAGGCAATCATCATCGACGGCAGCGCGGTGGCGCGCGGGCTGCTGAATACCGTTCTGCTGGACGGCGGCTATGACGTGGTCGGCCAAGGGCATACCTGCGCTTCCGCCACGGCCCTGATGGTCAAATACCAGCCGCAGATCGTTTGCATCGCGCGCGGCCAGGTGGAGGATGACGAGGAAGGCTTGCGCGCCTTGCGCCGCGACTGGCCCAAGACCGTGATCTTCATGGTGTCGAGCGAATTCGACGCCAGCGCCATCCAGTGGGCGCATGGCATGGGCGTCAGCGGCTTCATCGTCAAGCCCTTCAATGCCGACACGGTGTTGAAGACCATCCGCAACACCGTGATCGCCATGGTCAAGCGCCAGCAGAAGGCGCTGGCGGCGCAGAACGGCGCCGCCGACGGCGATGGCTCAGGCGGCGAAGCTTGAGCTGCCGATAATCCCGCCGCCCAGGCAGACATCGCCGTCATACAGCACGGCCGACTGGCCGGGCGTCACCGCCCATTGGGCATCGACGAAATCCAGCGCGAATTCCAGATCGCCGGCCGGCGCCACATCGCAAGCCACATCGGCCTGGCGGTAACGCGTCTTGGCCGCGATGCGGCCCGCCGCGGGCGCCACGCCCGCGATCCAGCTGGCCTGGGCCGCCTGCAGCGTGGACGAGAGCAGCCAGGGATGGTCGTGGCCCTGCACCACCCATAGCGTGTTGTTGGCCACATCCTTGCGCGCCACATACCAGGCATCGCTGCTGCCGTCGGCGTTCTGGTAAGTCTTCACGCCGCCGATGCCGATGCCCTTGCGCTGGCCCAGGGTGTAGAAGCTCAGGCCCACATGCTCGCCCACCACCTTGCCGTCCGGCGTCTTCATCGGACCGGGCTTGTACGAGAGGTAGCGGTTCAGGAATTCGCGGAAAGGACGCTCGCCGATAAAGCAGATGCCGGTCGAATCCTTCTTGGCCGCATTCGGCAGCTGGAGTTTTTCGGCGATCTGGCGCACTTGCGTTTTCGGGATTTCGCCGAGCGGGAACAGGGTCTTGCACAACTGCGCCTGGTTCAGGCGGTGCAGGAAGTAGCTCTGGTCCTTGGTATGGTCGAAGGCTTTCAGCAGCTCGAAGCGGCCGTGCGCCATGTTCTGGCGCACGCGCGCATAGTGGCCGGTGGCGATCAGGTCCGCGCCCAGGTGCATGGCGTGGTCGAGGAAAGCCTTGAACTTGATCTCGGCATTGCACAGCACATCGGGGTTCGGCGTGCGGCCAGCCTGGTATTCGCGCAGGAATTCGGCGAACACGCGGTCCTTGTATTCGGCCGAGAAGTTGACGGCCTCGATATCGACGCCGATCACGTCGGCCACGCTGGCCGCGTCGATCCAGTCCTGGCGCGTGGAGCAGTATTCCGAATCGTCGTCGTCTTCCCAGTTCTTCATGAACAGGCCGATCACCTCGTAACCCTGTTCCTTCAACATCCACGCCGCGACCGAGGAGTCCACTCCGCCTGACATGCCGATCACGACTTTTTTCTTACTCATCTTGCCAATTCCAATTCAGTTTCACACTTCCTCGAACACGGAAATGTGGGTATGCAATAGTTCCAGCGGCGCGCGCTTGCCGGCCAGGTATTCGTCCACGCATTGCAACAGCAGGGGACTGCGGTGCCGTTCGCGGCAGGCGGCGATTTCGTCGCGTGTAAGCCACATTGTGCGCAAAATGCCATCGTCCAGCGGCCGCTCGGCATAGTGTTCGCCGACCTCGCCGCAGAAGGCGAAGCGCAGATAGGTCACCAATTCGCCGGTGCGCGCCGAGCGGTAGCGCGACATATACATGCCCACCAGGGCGGTGGGACGGAAGTCGTGCGCCGTCTCTTCCAGGGTTTCGCGGACGACCGCCTGTTCCAGCGATTCGTGCGGATCCAGGTGGCCGGCCGGCTGGTTCAGGCGGATGCCATCGCTGGTTTCTTCTTCGATCAGCAGGAATTTGCCGTCGCGTTCAATGACGGCGGCAACGGTTACAGAGGGTTTCCAGGTACGCGGCATGAAGTCTCATCCTTGAAAGAGCCGACATTTTAGCCTGTTCCGGCCACGCGCAGATGACAGCCTAGTTACACATAAGGCAATAGTGGTAAGTGCCTAATCGTTAAGCGGTCAAAAACGTTGGTTTTTTGGAATTCCATGTTAGATTTTAGGCAGTTTTTCTATCATTTGGAGGCTTTACATGAGAATAGGCATACCGGCCGAGACTCGGCCGGGAGAAACCAGAGTTGCAGCGACACCGGAAACCGTGAAGAAACTGGCGGCCCGGCACCAGGTCATTGTCCAGTCGGGAGCCGGGATTCCGGCCTCCGTTCCGGATGACGCCTATGTGGCCGCCGGCGCCAGCATCGTCACTGCGGCCGAAGCGTTTGCTGCGGATATTATTTTGAAAGTACGCGCGCCCAGCGAGGAGGAGCGCGGCCAGATTCCGTCCGGCCGCGTGCTGATCGGCATGCTCAATCCCTTCGACGCGGAGAATATCGCCGCCATGGCGGCGGCCGGCCTCTCGGCTTTCGCCCTGGAAGCCGTGCCGCGCATCACGCGCGCGCAATCGATGGACGTGCTGTCCTCGCAGGCCAATATCGCCGGCTACAAGGCGGTGATGGTGGCAGCCAATACCTATCAGCGCTTCATGCCGATGCTGATGACGGCGGCCGGCACGGTGAAGGCGGCGCGCGTGCTGATCATGGGCGTGGGCGTGGCCGGTCTGCAGGCCATCGCCACCGCCAAGCGCCTGGGCGCGGTGATCGAGGCTTCCGACGTGCGGCCACCAGTCAAGGAGCAGGTGGAATCGCTGGGCGCCAAATTCATCGACGTGCCCTTCCTGACCGACGAGGAAAAGGAAATCGCCCAGGGCGTGGGCGGCTATGCCCGGCCCATGCCGGCCGACTGGATGCGCCGTCAGGCCGAATTGGTGCACGAACGCGCCAAGGCGGCCGACATCGTCATCACCACCGCCTTGATCCCCGGCCGCAAGGCGCCCGTGCTCATTTCCGAGGACACGGTGAAAGCCATGAAGCCCGGCTCCGTCATCGTCGACCTGGCGGTGGAGCAGGGCGGCAATTGCCCGCTGTCGGAGCTGGGCAAGACGGTGGTCAGGCACGGCGTGTACATCGTGGGCGAGCCGAACCTGGCGGCCCATGTGGCGGCCGACGCTTCGGCCCTGTATGCCCGCAATGTGCTGGATTTCCTCAAGCTCATCATCGACAAGGACGATGCGCTGGCCATCGACCGCGAGGATGAAATCATCAAGGCCACCCTGGTCTGTGCCGGCGGCGAAGTGCTGCGCAAATAAGGAGAATGGAATCATGGAAGTGAGCCACACCATCATCAACCTGATCATCTTCGTGCTGGCGATCTACGTCGGCTACCACGTGGTCTGGAACGTCACGCCGGCCCTGCATACGCCGCTGATGGCCGTCACCAACGCCATCTCGGCCATCGTCATCGTCGGCGCCATGCTGGCGGCGGCCCTGACCACCGGCCCGGTGGGGCAGATCGCCGGCACTGTCGCCGTGGCGCTGGCGGCGGTGAATGTCTTCGGCGGTTTCCTCGTCACCCAGCGCATGCTGGAAATGTTCAAGAAAAAGGACAAGGGCGCTAAAGGAGACAAGGCATGAACTTCTCCGTCAGCATGAACACGGTGGTGCTGCTGTATCTGATCGCCTCCGTCTGTTTCATCCAGGCGCTGAAAGGCCTGTCCTCGCCGGCCTCGGCGCGCAAGGGCAACGCCTTCGGCATGGCCGGCATGGCCATCGCCTTCTTCACCACCGTGGCCCTGATCCTGAAACTGGCCGGCGAAGCGGCGGCCAAGGGCCAGGCCCAGGGCCATGGACTGAGCCTGGTGCTGCTGGGCCTCGTGGTCGGCGGCGCGATCGGCGCCACGCTGGCGAAAAAGGTCGAGATGACCAAGATGCCGGAACTGGTGGCGGCCATGCACTCGCTGATCGGCCTGGCCGCCGTCTGCATCGCGGTGGCCGCCGTGTCCGAGCCGCACGCCTTCAATATCGCCGCCGTCGGCGAGGCGCTGCCGCTGGGGAACCGCGTCGAGCTGTTCATCGGCACCTTTGTCGGCGCCATCACCTTCAGCGGTTCGGTGATCGCCTTCGGCAAGCTGGCGGGCAAATACAAGTTCCGCCTGTTCCAGGGCGCGCCCGTGGTGTTCGCCGGCCAGCACATGCTGAACCTGGCCCTGGCCGTCGTCATGGTCGGCCTGGGCCTGGTCTTCGTCTTCGACGGCGGCACGGCGCCGGCCTGGCCGCCCTTCCTGGTCATGACGGCGATCGCCTTCGTGCTCGGGGTGCTGATCATCATCCCGATCGGCGGCGCCGACATGCCGGTGGTGGTGTCCATGCTGAACAGCTACTCGGGCTGGGCGGCGGCGGGCATCGGCTTCTCGCTGAATAACTCGATGCTGATCATCGCCGGCTCCCTGGTCGGCTCTTCCGGCGCCATCCTGAGCTACATCATGTGCAAGGCCATGAACCGCTCCTTCTTCAATGTGATCCTGGGCGGCTTCGGCGGCGAGGCCACGGCGGCGGCCGGCGGCGGGGCGCAGCCGCAGCGGCCCGTGAAGTCGGGCTCCTCCGACGACGCCACCTTCCTGATGGCGAACGCGGAAAGCGTGATCATCGTGCCGGGCTATGGCCTGGCCGTGGCGCGCGCCCAGCACGCGCTGAAGGAACTGGTGGAAAAGCTGGGCCACAAGGGCGTGACGGTGAAGTATGCGATCCACCCGGTGGCCGGCCGCATGCCGGGCCATATGAATGTGCTGCTGGCCGAAGCCGAAGTGCCTTACGACCAGGTGTTCGAGATGGAGGACATCAACAGCGAATTCGGCCAGGCCGACGTGGTGCTGGTGCTGGGTGCGAACGATGTGGTGAATCCGGCGGCGAAAGATCCGAAATCGCCGATCGCCGGCATGCCCATCCTGGAAGCCTACAAAGCCAAGACCGTGATCGTCAACAAGCGCTCCATGGCGTCCGGCTATGCGGGCCTGGACAATGAGCTGTTCTACATGGACAAGACCATGATGGTCTTCGGCGACGCCAAGAAGGTGCTGGAAGATATGGTGAAGGCGGCCGAGTAAGCGCTGGCGGCACCAGGGAAAAAGGGGCTGCGGCCCCTTTTTCTATTTCACTCTGCGGCTACTTCGACGCGGTTGCGGCCGCCGTGCTTGGCGCGGTACAGGGCTTTGTCGGCATGCGACAGGGCACCATCGAGCACATTGCCGGGCGCCAGTTCGGCCAGGCCGATGCTGATGGTGACCTTGATGCTGCGGCCATCCTCGGTTTCCACATGCAGGGCGGCGACGGCGGCGCGCAGGCGTTCGGCCACCTGGGCCGCCTGTTCAGGCGTGGCGTGCGGTAGCAGCAGGCCGAATTCCTCGCCGCCCAGGCGCGCCACGGCATCGGTCAGGCGCGCCGCGTTGCGCAGCGCCTGGCCCACTTCGCGCAGCACCGTGTCGCCGGCGGCGTGGCCGTAGCGGTCGTTGATGCTCTTGAAGTGGTCGACGTCGGCCACGCCCACGGTGACGGCGCCGTGCAGGCGCGCGGCGCGCGCCATGACCTGTACCGCCTCGGCCTCGAAGGCGCGGCGGTTGGGCAGGCCGGTCAGGGCGTCGCACAGGGCTTGCTGTTCCAGCTGGGCCATCAGGTGGGCGTTCTTTTCTTCCATGGCGCGGCGTGGACGCAGGTCCAGCATGAAGGCGCCGAAATAGCGCTCGCCTTCCTTGGCGCCGAGGTCAAACGCCTTCAGCTCGATCGGCACCATCTCGCCGTTGCGGTGGCGGATGGCAAATTCGCGCACGCGGCCCAGCACCGTCGAAGGGGCCGAGCCCTTGATATAGCGCACCACATAGTCGCGGTGCTTCTCGCTCAGGTGGTCGGGCAGCAAGCCTTCCAGCGGCTCGCCCAGCAGCTCGCCGCCGGCATAGCCGGTCAGCGCCTGCATCGCGTGGTTCAGGTAGCGGATGCGCGAGGCATCGTCGATGATCATGACGGCGTCCATTGCGTCGTCTATCAAGCGGGAGATCAGGTGATCGGGCAGAAGGTCGGGCAATGTTGCAGTCATTGTCAAATAAGTATCAGCGGCGGCCGTACATCATCAATTCCGCTAGTATGCCACGGGCCGGGGCGGCCAGGTCGATGGCCGCCAGGCTGGCGCCAAGCAGGGGCTGCAGCGGCGAGTCGTTGGCGAAGATGCGCGCCATGGTGTCGGTCAGGCGCACCGTCACGCCGCGGTCCGCGCGGCGCTGGGCCAGGAATTGCCCCAGCATGGCCGGCGTGGCGCCTTGCGCCAGCAGGCGCGCCAGCACGGCCACGTCGCGCAAGCCCAGGTTCAGGCCCTGGCCGGCGACCGGGTGCAGGGTCTGGGCCGCATTGCCGATGGCCACCGTGCGCGCGGTGGCGCTGGACTGGGCGTTCAGGCCGAGCGGGAAGCCGAGGCGGCGGCTGGCGCTGGTGAAGCGGCCCAGGCGCTGGCCGAAGGTCTGCTGCAGGCGTTGCAGGAAGGCGGCGTCGTCGAGCGCCAGCACGGCTTGCGCGTTTTCGGGACGCAGGCACCATACGAGCGAGTATTCATCGTCCTGCGGCAGCAGGGCCAGCGGGCCTTCACCGGTAAAGCGTTCGTAGGCGCGGTGGGCGATCGGGGCGCTGCTGCGCACCTGGGCGATGATGGCGGTCTGGCCGTAGTCGCGGCTCAGCGTGCGTTCGGCCTGTTCGTTGAACAGGCCGCCCTCGGCCTGCACCGCGATGGCGGCGCGCAGGGTGCGCCGCGCGGCGCCTTCTTCGATGCACAGGCGCACTTCCTGCGGCAGCTCTTCGGCGCCCGTCACGCGCGCCGGGCGCAGCGTGGCGATGCCGAGCCGCGCGCAGACCGCGCCCAGCGCCGACACCACGTCGCCGTAGCGTGTCACATAGCCGAGCGCCGGCACATTGTGTTCTTCGCAGCGGATCATGGCGCGCCCGAACTGGCCGCGGCGCGAGACGTGGATCTGGCGGATGTCGGTGGCGGGGAAGGGCCAGGCGCCGATCTGTTCCAGGATCTGCCGGCTGCCGGCCGACAGGGCCAGCACGCGCGGATCGTGGCTGGCCTGCTCCAGCGTCTTGGCGTCGATCAGGCAGATGCGTTCCGGCCGCGTGCCGCGCCGCACCAGCAGCGCCGCCAGGGCCATGCCGGCCGGGCCGGCGCCGCAGATGGCGATATCGAAATCGTGTTCAGGGAGGGCGCCGGCGGCGTGTTGCGTGGTGGATGCAGTCATAGTCGATTACGTTGGTGCAGGCGGCGCGGCCGCCCTTAATGGCCCTGCATCAGGGCTTCGATCTCGGCCACCGCTTTCGGCGCGGCGCCGCTCAACAAGGTATAGCCGCTGTCGCTGACGATTACATCGTCCTCGATGCGGATGCCGATATTCCAGAAGCGCTCCGGCACGTCCGGTCCCGGGCGCACATAGATGCCCGGCTCCACCGTCAGCGCCATGCCCGGCAACAGCGGGCGCGATGGTTTGTCGGCCTGGCCCAGGTCGCGGTACAGGCCGACGTCGTGCACGTCCATGCCCAGCCAGTGGCCGGTGCCGTGCATATAGAAGCGCGCATGGCCATTGGTCGCGATCACGTCCTGCGCGCTGCCGACCTTGGCGCGGTCGAGCAGGCCGGTATCGAGCATGCCCTGCGCCAGGATCTGCAGCGCGGCGTCGTGGATGGCGCGGTAGGGCGTGCCGGGCCGCACCACATTCAGCGCCGCCGCCTGCGCCGCCAGCACCAGCTCATACAGCTCGCGCTGCGCCGCGCTGAAGCGGCCGTTGACGGGGAAGGTGCGGGTGATGTCGGAGGCATAGCCATCGAGTTCGCAGCCGGCGTCGATCAGTACCAGCTCGCCGTCGGCCGTCTGGCGCGCATTGCTGTTGTAGTGCAGGATGCAGGCATTGGCGCCGGAGGCGACGATCGGCGTATAGGCCGGGAACTGGGCGCCGTTGCGGCGGAACTCGTACAGCAGCTCGGCCTCGATCTCGTATTCGAACATGCCGGGCCGGGTCAGGCGCATGGCACGTTCATGCGCCTGGCCGGCGATGGTGGCGGCGCGCAGCATGGTGGCCTGTTCGCCAGCGTCTTTCAGCAGACGCATCTCGTCCACCAGCGGCGCCAGGTCGCGCGCGGCGGACGGCGCGGCCACGCCGCTGCGGCCGTGGCGGCGCACCGACTCCAGCCAGCGCCGCACGCGTCCATCCAGGCTGTCGCTGCGGCCCAGGGCGTAATACAGCGCAGGGCTGTTGGCCAGCAGCTTGGGCAGCTCCTCGTCGAGGGCGCCGATCGGGAAGGCGGCGTCGACGCCGAAGGCGGCGCGCGCCGCTTCCGGCCCGTAGCGCAGGCCGTCCCAGATTTCGCGCTCGACATCCTTCTCGCGGCAGAACAGGATGGCGCGTGCCGGCGCATCGCCGCGCGCGGCCACCAGCACCAGGGCCGCTTCCGGCTCGGCGAAGCCGCTCAGATAGTAGAAATGGCTGTCGTGGCGGTAGGGATAATCGCTGTCGCCGTTGCGCGCCACTTCCGGCGCGGTCAGGAGCACAGCCACGCTGCCCGGCTCCATCTGCGCCATCAGGCGGGCGCGCCGCTCGGCAAAGTTCATCATTGGGTCAGCACGGCGTTCAGTTCTTCCAGCTGTTGGATGGTGCCCACATTGGTCCACTCGCCCTCGTAGATTTCGCCGCCCACTAAGCCCTTGCCGGCATATTCGCGCAGCAGCTTGCCCAGGCCGGCGTGCGTGCCGGGCGCGATGCCGTCGAACATTTCGGGGCGGTAGACGCCGATATTGCCGAAGTTCCAGCGCGGCTCGCCGGTGTTCGACACGGTGTACAGGTTCAGGCCGAAGTCGCCCTGGGGATTGTGCCAGGGGTTCTTGGTCAGATAGAGCCAGGCGATGTCGCGCTGCTCGGCCTTGTAGGCATTGCCCCACATATCCTTATCGTGCAGCACATCCTTGACCTGCTCGAAGTCGAAGTGCGGGCAATAGATATCGCCCGAGATGGCGAGGAAGGGTTCCTCGCCCAGCAGATGGCGCGCCTGGGCGATGCCGCCCGCCGTTTCCAGCGCTTCCTTCTCGGGCGAATAGCGGATGGCCGCGCCATAGCGCGCGCCATCGCCCAGCGCCGCCTCGATCATGTGGCCGAGGTGGGCGTGGTTGATGACGATGTCCTTGATCCCGGCGCGCACCAGGTTCAGCACATGCCACTCGATCAGGGCGCGGCCGCGCACCTTGAGCAGGGGCTTGGGACAGGTATCGGTCAGGGGGCGCATACGCTCGCCGCGTCCGGCCGCGAAAATCATGGCTTTCATGGCACGGGTCTCAGAAGGTGTAGCCGACGGCGGGCTGGCGGTTTTCCAGCGCGTCGAGCAGTTTGATCAGGGGCTTCAGGTCGCGGTAGCGGTTGGCCGTCTTGCGCACATAGTCCATCACGATCGGCAGGTCGCCCAGGTAGACATCCTTGCCGTCGCGGTAGTTGAGGCGGCAGAACAGGCCGAGTACCTTCAGGTGGCGCTGCAGGGCCATGTATTCGAAGTCCTTGTAGAAGGCGTCGAAGTCCTTGTGCACCGGCACGCCCGCGCTCTTGGCATGCTGCCAGTAGCGGATCACCCAGTCCAGCACCAGTTCCTCGTCCCACTGCACATAGCAGTCGCGCAGCAGGGAGGCGGCGTCGTAGGTCACGGGGCCGTACACGGCGTCCTGGAAATCGATCACGCCGGGATTATTGTCGTCGACCAGCATCAGATTGCGCGAATGGAAGTCGCGGTGCATATACACTTGCGGCTGCGGCAGGCAGTGGCCGATGATGGTGTCGAAGACTTTTTGCAGTTCGGCGCTTTGCGCCTCCGTCAGTTCGGCGTTCAAGTGCTTGCCGATATACCATTCGGGGAACAGGTTCATTTCGCGCAGCATGAAGGCGCGGTCGAATTCGGGCAGCACGCCGGCCTGGCTGCTCTGCTGGAACTTGACCAGGGCGTGCAGGGCTTGTGCATACAGGGCGGCCGCGTTATCGTGGTTCAGCGCTTGCAGATAGGTGGTGCTGCCAAGGTCGGACAGCAGCAGGAAGCCGCGTTCCACGTCCTGCGCCACGATGGCCGGCACGTGCACGCCGGCTTCGGCCAGCATGGCGTCAACCTGCAGGAAGGCTGGCACGTTTTCGCGTTCGGGCGGCGCGTCCATCGCCACCAGGGTGGCGCCGTGCGCGGCCTGGTGGGCCGGCAGCACGTCGAAGCGGAAGTAGCGGCGGAAGCTGGCGTCGGCGGACGCCGGACGCGCGGAATCGGCGTCCACCACGCCTTGCGGGCGCAGCCAGTCGAGCAACAGGATCAGGCGGGAATCGGCGCCAGCGTCGGCTGCACCGGATGGTAAATTAGGCAATAATGACATGAAACGACCCGAGAATCCGGTTGAATGTGAAGATTCCCATATAATAAGGGATTCATTTTAAAAAATCGCCTTTTATGGTGTTACGCGCGTTCCTTACATGAGTTGGTTTACGCCCCCTAAAAACTCGCAGAAGTGGGCGTTTGCCCTGACCGCCCTGGCTGCCGCCGCGGCGGCGACCGCCCACGCCCAGACCTCCGCCAGCAAGCAGCGCCCGCAGCGGGTGGAAGACCCGAACGCCGTGACGACCATCCGCGCCGAGGATATCGGCGGCCGTCCCGAGCGCATCCTGAACCTGGACCGCGACGTCGAGGTGGTGCGCGACCAGACCCGCGTGACCGCCGACAAGGCTTGCTACAAGCAGGTCGAGGCCGAGCTGGAAGCCCAGGGCAATGTGCGCATCTGGCGCTACGGCGACTACTACACGGCCGACGAGCTGCAGCTGAACATGGAAACCGGCAAGGGCTTCATGCTGCATCCGACCTACCGCATGGAAGTCAATAACGCCCAGGGCAAGGCGCGCCGCATCGACTTCCTGAACGAGGACGAAGCGCTGGTCATCGACGGCACCTACAGCACCTGCCAGGGGCCGAATCCGGACTGGTATCTGCGCTCGTCCACCCTGAATCTCGATTCCGGGCGCGATGTGGGCACGGCCGGCGGCACCGTCCTGTACTTCAAGGACGTGCCCTTCCTCGGCACGCCCGGCATGTCCTTCTCGCTTTCGGGCGCGCGCCGCTCCGGCTGGCTGCCGCCGATCCCGGGCTTCGGCTCGAAGGGCGCGGCCGAGGTGGTGGTGCCGTATTACTTCAATATCGCGCCCAACCGCGACCTGACCGTCTATCCCAAGATCATTCCGCGGCGCGGCCTGCAAATGGGCGCGGTCGGCCGCTATATGGGCGAGACCGAGGCCGGCGAGTACGAGGGCCGCACCCATATCGAGTACCTGCCGCACGATAAGGAAGCGGGCAAGGACCGCTGGATGCTGCATTCCACGCACACCCAGGCCATCGCCCCCGACTGGACCTATGGCTGGAATGTGCGCGCCGCCTCGGACGACGAATATCCGAACGATTTCTCGAAGACCGTGGCCAACAGCGCCGAGCGCCAGCTGCTGCGCGAGCTGCGCACCGACTACCGCCGCGAATACTGGAGCTTGACGGCGCGCGTGCAGAAATACCAGGTGCTGCAGGATCCGGAGGCGAAAAACAATAAAGACTTGACGGTGAGCCGTCCCTACGACCGTCTGCCGGCCATCAATCTGCACGCGGCGCGCTACGATGTGGGCGGCTTCGACTGGCAGCTCGACAGCGAACTGACGCGCTTCTGGCATCCCACCGAGCAGCGCGGCACGCGCGTGGTGGCGGTGCCGCAGCTGAGCTATCCGATCATCGGCGCCAGCTACTTCGTCACGCCCAAGGTCATGCTCAACGCCAGCGCCTACCAGCTGGAAGCGTTCAAGGATCCGGCGCGCGGCGATCTGGCGTCGCGTTCGCTGCGCCGCGCCGTGCCCACCGTCTCCATCGATTCCGGCCTGGAATTCGAGCGCAGCGCCTCGCTGTTCGGCCGCGCCGTGACCCAGACCCTGGAGCCGCGCCTGTTCTATGTCTACACGCCTTACCGCGAGCAGAAGGGCTTCCCGAATTTCGACACCGCCGAAGCGACGTTCAACCTCTCGCAGATTTTCAGCGAGAGCCGCTTCATCGGTTCCGACCGCGTCGGCGACGCCAACCAGGTGACGGCCGGCGTGGTGTCGCGCTTCCTGGAAGCGTCCGGCGCCGAGCGCCTGCGCCTGTCCTTCGGCCAGCGCTTCTATTTCAACGAGCAGCGCATCCAGCTCACCGACGACGCCAAGCCGCGCTACGACACCCGTTCCGACACCCTGCTGGCCGCCGCCGGCCGCATTTCGGAAACCTGGGGCTTCGACAGCGCGGTGCAGTACAACCCGGGCGAGCGCCGCGTGATCAGCACCAACCACACCCTGCAATGGCAGCCGGGCCAGAAGAAGGTGCTGAACCTGGGCTACCGCTTCCTGCGCGACAGCTTCAAGAACGCCGACATTTCCGGCCAGTGGCCGCTGTCGCAGCGCTGGTACGGCGTGGCGCGCGTAAGTTACTCGCTGAAGGACAAGACCGTGCTCGAAAGCCTGGTCGGCCTTGAATACAATGGCGATTGCTGGGTCTTCCGCATGGGCGCGCAGCGCTTCGTGACGTCGGCCAACAAGGCGTCCACGCCGATCTTCTTCCAGCTGGAGCTGAACGGCCTGTCCAAGTTCGGCGTCGGCAATCCGCTGGAGGTGATGAAAAACAGCATCGCCGGCTACCAGCGCCTGAACGAGGGCTATGGCCGCTGACGCGGGAAGGGGGCCGGATTTAGCCGGCCTTCATCCAGCTTAGGCTAAGATAGCGTCTTCCGATTTCTCCACCCCTGACACATGAGCGTTTCAGATATGCGTAATGCCAGTATGCACCCCATCAAACTAGCCGCTGTCCTGCTGTGCGCCATGGCGGCCGGCAGCGTCTCGGCCCAGGATGCCAAGGTCAAGACCGAGGCCGAGGCCAAGCCGGCGGCCGCGGCCGCCGCGCCGGCCACCAAGGGCTTCACCCAGCCCGGCCAGTCCAGCAATACGCCGATCGATGCCATCGCCATCATCATCAACGATGAAGTGATCACCAAGCGCGAGCTGGACGAGCGCCTGAAAACGGTCGAGCGCCGCATGAAGGAGCAGAACGTGGCGCTGCCCGACCGCGCCGACCTGCAGCGCCAGCTGACCGAGCGCATGATCGTGGAACGCGCCCAGCTGCAGCTGGCCAAGGAAATGGGCGTGCGCGTCGACGACACCATGCTCGACCGCGCCATCGCCCGCATCGCCGAGCAGCAGAAACTGAGCGTGCAGGAAATGCGCAACCAGATGGAGAAATCCGGCACCACCTTCGCCGCCTTCCGCGAAGAGATCCGCGAAGAGATCATCATGCAGCGCCTGCGCGAGCATGAAGTCGACGCCAAGATCCAGATTTCGGAAGCGGAAGTGGACAGCTTCGTGGCCTCGGAGCAGGCCGCCGCCGCCGAGCAGTTCGAAGTGAATATCTCGCAGATCCTAGTGCGCATTCCGGAAAACGCCTCGCCCGAAGTGATCGCCCAGCGCAAGGCGCGCGCCGACGAAGTGGCGCGCCAGCTGCGCACCGGCGCCGACTTCGCCAAGATCGCCGCCACCTATTCCGACGCCCAGGACGCGCTGGACGGCGGCGCCGTCGGCTGGCGCCAGCCCGAGCGTCTGCCGCCGGTCTTCGCCGAAGCGCTGACCAAGCTGCGTCCCGGCCAGGTCACGCCGATCATCAAGAGCGTGGGCGGTTTCCACATCCTGAAGATGGTCGACAAGCGCAGCATGGCCGAAGCCCAGGCCCAGGCCACCGTGCAGCAGACCCATGCCCGCCACATCCTGCTGAAAGTGACGCCGACCCTGAGCGCGGCCGACGCCAAGCGCAAGCTGGCCGAGTTCAAGGAAAAGCTGGACAACAAATCGGCCAAGTTCGAGGAACTGGCGCGCCTGTATTCCAACGACGGTTCGGCCGGCAAGGGCGGCGACCTCGGTTGGCTGTATCCGGGCGACGCGCTGCCCGAATTCGAAGCCGCCATGAACGCCCTGAAACCGGGTGAAGTCAGCGGCCCGGTCGAGTCGAGCTTCGGCTACCACCTGATCGAAGTCCTGGAACGCAAGACCGACGACGTCTCGAAAGAGAAGCAGCGCAACGAGGCCCGCATGGCCCTGCGCGAGCGCAAGCTGGTGGAAGCGGTGGAAGACTGGCAGCGCCAGGTGCGCGACCGCGCCTACGTCGAATTCCGCAACGACGACAGCAAATAAGAAGAAAGGGAAGCAGGCATGAGCGCCACTTTGACAGCCCGGCGCCCAGGCGTGCGCCCCGTTCTGGCCATCACCTGCGGCGAGCCGGCCGGCATCGGCCCGGAAATCTCGCTGCGCGCCGCCTGGGCCTTGCGCGCCCAGGCCAATTGCGTGCTGCTGGGCGACGCCGCCTTCCTGGCGATGACGGCGTCCGCCATCGATCCGGCCATCCGCGTCAGCGCCCTGTCCCTGCAGGCGGTGCGCAACGGCGGCTTGCCGCATTTCGGTCCCGAGCGCCTGTGCGTGATCGATATTCCATTGGATGCCCATGTGCAGCCGGGCGTGCTGGATAAGGAAAACGGCCGCGCCGTGCTGGCCACGCTGGATGCCGCCATCGAAGGCGTGCAGGCCGGCTGGTTCGAAGCCATCGTCACCGCGCCGCTGCAAAAAAGCACCATCAACGACGCCGGCGTGAGATTCTCCGGCCATACCGAATACCTCGCCGAAAAGACCGGCACCGAACAGGTGGTGATGATGCTGGCCGGCCAGCCGCACGCGCCGGCCGGCGCGCCGTTGCCGCCGCCGCTGCGCGTGGCGCTGGCCACCACCCACCTGCCGCTGCAGGACGTTTCCGCGGCGCTGAGCCGGGAAGGCCTGGGCCGGGTGATCGACATCATCGACGCCGACCTGCGCCGCAAATTCGGCATCGCCGCGCCGCGCATCCTGGTGGCCGGCCTGAACCCGCACGCGGGCGAGAACGGCTATCTGGGCCGCGAGGAGATCGACACCATCGCGCCGGCCATCGCGGCGGCCCAGGCGCGCGGCATCGCCGCCAGCGGCCCGTATCCGGCCGACACCCTGTTCCAGCCCAAATATTTGAATGAAGCCGACTGCGTGCTCGCCATGTACCATGACCAGGGCTTGCCGGTGCTGAAGTACGCTACCTTCGGGCGCGGCGTCAACATCACGCTCGGCCTGCCGCTGATCCGCACCTCGGTCGACCATGGCACGGCGCTCGACCTGGCGCGCCAGGGCCTGGGCCAAGCCGATTGCGCCAGCATGGAAGAAGCCATCGCCACCGCCCTGCGCATGGCCGAGGCCAGCCGCGCCGCCGCTTAACACTGAATCAACTGAAGAAGAATATGAAACACATCGCCCGCAAACGCTTCGGCCAGAACTTCCTGCACGACGACCATGTGCTGAACAGCATTACCGAGTCCATCGCCCCGCGCGTCGGCGACGCCATGGTGGAAATCGGCCCCGGCCTGGGCGCCATGACCGAGCAACTGTTGCGCACCCTGCCGCAGATGCATGTGGTGGAACTGGACCGCGACCTCGTGGCGCGCCTGGAAAAAGCCTATACGCGCGACAAGCTGGTGATCCATGCCGGCGATGCCCTGAAATTCGATTTCTCCACCATCCCGGTGCCGGCCGGCCAGAAGCTGCGCGTGGTCGGCAACCTGCCGTACAACATCTCCAGCCCGCTGCTGTTCCACCTGACCGAGTACGCGCCGCTGGTGCAGGACCAGCACTTCATGCTGCAAAAGGAAGTGGTCGAACGCATGGTGGCCGAGCCGGGCAGCAAGGTCTATGGCCGTCTGTCGGTGATGCTGCAATGGCGCTACCAGATGGCGCTGCTGTTCGTAGTGCCGCCCGAAGCGTTCGATCCGCCGCCCAAGGTCGACTCCGCCATCGTGCGCATGATCCCCATCGCCCAGCCGCTGCCCTGCGACGCCGCCACGCTGGAAGCCGTGGTGCAGAAAGCCTTCTCGCAGCGCCGCAAGGTGATCCGCAACTGCCTGGCCGGCATGTTCACCGAAGAACAGATCGCCGCCGCCGGCATCAACCCTACCGACCGCCCCGAAATGGTGGCCATGGAAGCCTACGTCGCCCTGGCCAACAGCCTCAGCGCCCGCAACCCCGCCTAAAGCCCGCCCAGCCAGCCCAAACAGCCGAGCCCGTGTCCACCTTGGTGCCTGGCACCAAGGTGGACACGGGCTCGGCTGTTGCAATCCGTTGGAATAAAAAAAAGCCCGCTGTTGCGGGCTTAAGTCCAATTCTTAGTAAGAAGTGGAGGAGACGGGTGTGATTATGCGGTGTTGCAGCATATCAATCCAATTTATCTTTCGGATACCCGTCATTCCATTTCTGAATATCAAGGACGGGTGCAGTTGATCTCGACATTCGTCACCGCCGCTTCGCCCATATAGCCGCTGCCGTTGACCACGGTGCAAGTCTGGTTGGTCGGCTGCCTGGTCACGACGATCGCATACGGCGCACCGTAAGGAATAGCGGGGAAGGTGAAGACCGGCGAGGCCTTGTTCACGGTGGCGGGCGTGGCGCCATTGTTCAGGCCCAGGCCATCTTCCAGCAGATTGTTCACCTTGCCGCTGACGGAATAGCTATTCTGGCTGCAGGCGACGTTGACGACGATGCTGGTGGTCTGGCCGGCATAGCCGGAGCTGAAGTTGGGGTCGGCCGCGCAGGTCACGTGTTCGGGACTGCGCACCACTTTGACGGTGTAGTTCTCGCCGTAGGAGATGCGTTTGCTGAAGCGGTAGCTGGTGGCGCCCACCGGGATGTCGATTTGCTCTTGATCGCCGTTCAGGCTCAGTTTCAGGCCGGCGGTGCGCACGGCGCTGGTGGCGCTGCTGTTGCCTTCGGTGAAATTGCCACTCACTTCAAACGTGGATTTGCCGCCGCAGCCGGCCAGGGCCAGGACAGCGGCGAGGGCGCTGAGGCGGCCCAGGGTGATTGCTTGCATATCTTTCTCCAGGAAAACTTATTTGCAGGTGACGGTGACGTTGGTGATGTTGACGGCGCCGACCGTGCCGGAGGCAGTGGCGGGGACGACGGCGCAGGACTGGCCATCGGGCTGGCGCAGCACGGCGACGGCGTAGGTCAGACCCTGGAACACTTTTTCGCCGAAGACGAAGCTGGTGGCGCCGGCTTCCACATTGAGGCTGCTGGCGCCGTTTGCCAGGGTCAGGCCGCGCCCGGTCAGGCCGCTGATGCTGCCGCCCAGGGTGCGTTCATACGGCAGGCAAACCACGTCCACCGTGCGGTTGTACCAGTTGATCTTGCCGCTGCCGTTGGACACCGTGCACTTGGCGCTCACGGATTCCTGGCTGATGGTCACGTTATAGGTCTTGTCGTCGGCCATGGCTTGGCTGAAGCTGACGCCGCTGGGGGCGTTGCCCGTGGTCAGCTCGTCGCCGCCATTGTTCTTCAGCTTGATGCTGCCCTCGGTCAGGCCGACCACTCGCACGATCAGCGGGATATTGCCGCCGCCGCCACCGCCGCCGCAGGCCGCCAGCGTCGCGGCGCACAGCAGTGCGGCGCCGGAGCGCAGATACGTCTTCTTCATAACACTCTCCAAATTCATCTAAGGTCAGGCGCTGGTGCCGCGCGCGCTGCACGGAAAATCGGCGCTTATTTTAGTGCATCTTGCAACAGACGGCGCCGAAAAGCTTGTAACAGCCTGTTGGCCGCCTCAGCGCACCAGCGCTTGCTCGCACTGCGAGCGGCGCCCCTGCAGCAGGCAGCGGTTCTTGACGGCGCCCTGGCGGTCGAACACGGTGATGCGCCATTCGCCCGGCGCGCCGCGCTCCATGCCCATGAAGCCGAAGCCGTCGAGCCAGGCGCTGAAGTGTTCCAGCACGGCGCCCGGCGCCGGCGCGATGGCCGGATCGGGCAGCGGCGGCAGCGGCTCGGTGTCTTCGGCCGTGCCGGAGAAGCCGGCCACCAGCTGGCTCGGGTGCGGCGAGCTGAAACTGAGCTGCTGCCACAGGTGCACGTGGCCGGACAGCATGGCTTGCACGTTCTCGGGCAGGAACAGGGGATTGAGCGAGCCGAAGCTGTCATGCAAGCCCTTGTCGCCGAGGATGAGGATGCGCTGGCCCTGCTGGTCGCGGTCGGCGCCGACCGCGAAGATGGGGTGGTGGTTGGCGCCCAGATTGTACGGCGCCTGGGCCGCCAGCTGCGCCAGGCGGCGGTAGGTGGCGCGGTAGCGCTCATAACCGGTGTCGGCCGGCTTCAGGCCGCGCCAGCTGGTGGCGGCGGTATCGATCACCAGCAGCTGGCTGTCGCCGCCCAGCGGCACGGCGTAGGGATCGCTGTAGTCGCCCAGGCGGTCGTCGGCCGGCAGATTGCAGTCGCGCCCGGCCTGCAGCGGACGCGGGTCGAGCAGGCGCCACCAGCCCTGGCCGGCGCGCGCGCAGGATTCGTGGTTGCCGCGCACCGCCACCCAGGGCGCGGCCTGCAGCAGTGGCGCGGCGGGACGGAAGAAGTCCTCGCGCCAGGCGTCCCAGCCATAGCCCCAGGGGCTGTCGGCGCAGCCGGCATTGCCTTCGGGACAGGGGTTTTCGCGGTAGTGGTAGTCGCCCACATGCAGCACCAGATCGGGCTGCCAGGCCGCCGCGGCGGCAGCCACGGCGGCAAAGGGGAAGGCTTGCAGGTCGTTGCAGGCCTGGTAGGCATTGTCGGCCTTTTTCAGGCGGCAGCCGGTGTCGCCGATGACGGCGATGCGCTGCACCTCGGCGCGCGGCAGCGGCAGGGCGTAGCCGGCCACGCTGGCGCTGCGCGCGGCCGGCGCCAGTTCGGCTTCGCAGGTCAGCAGGGGGAAGACCGAGGGCTTGCTGTCGGCGCCGGCGGCGGTGGGCCGCAGCGCCAGCGTGGCGGCCGGGGCGCGCAGCCGCATGGGCTGGGCCTGGCCGTCGACCTCGATGGCGGGACAGGCGGCGGCGCTGCTCAGCACGCGCGCCACGGGCCGGCCCTGTTCGCCCAGCAACACATAGGCCGCGGCGATGCCGGGCGGCAGGGCGTGGGCGGCGGCGGAGGGGAGGGGCGGCGGCGCGAGGGCGGCGCAGCCGCCCAGGCCGGCGGCCAGCGGCAGCAGGAAGGCGCGGCGCAGGCCGGCCGTGGACAGAATGGACAAGGTACCCCCGGGGTAATATGGACAAAGCGCTAATTTAGCATGGTGCGCCGCCTCCCGGTCCCGGTCCGGCCCCGGCCGTCGTCCATCGCCGCCGGGCGCGCGGCGTGCGACAATAGCCCCATGCTGCCTTCTCTCCGCCCCAAAGCCATCCTGTTTGATCTGGACGATACGCTGTGGCCGATCGCGCCCGTGATCGCCGCCGCCGAAGTGACCCTGCATGCCTGGCTGGCCGACCATGCGCCGAAAGTGGCGCAGGCGTTTTCCATCGAGGACTTGCGCGCGCGCCGCCAAGCCCTGCTCGCGGCCGATCCGGCCCTGCATGTCGACCTCGGCGCGCTGCGCCGCGCCGGCCTGCAAGCGGCGTTCGAACTGGCTGGCGAAGATTTGCGCCACCTGGACGGCGCCATGGCGCATTTCTTTGCCGCCCGCAATGCCGTCACGCCGTATGACGATGTGCTGCCCGGCTTGCTGCACCTGAAACAGAAAATTTTGCTGGGCACGATCTCGAACGGCAATGCCGACCTTGAAGTCATCGGCCTCGCCCACCATTTCCAGGTATCGCTGGCGGCCAGCCATTTCGGCCGCGCCAAACCGGACCCGGCCATTTTCCTGGCCGCCTGCGCCGCGCTCGGCGTGGCCCCGGCCGAGGCGGTGTATGTGGGCGACGATCTGCGCCTCGATGTCGAGGGCGCCCAGCGCGCCGGCCTGCGCGCCGTCTGGCTCAACCGCGGCGGTGCGGCGGCGCCCGAGGGCTGGGCGCCGGACGCCATCTGCGCCAGCTTCGACGAGCTGCTGTGCTGGCTGGAGCGCCAGCTGGCCGCGTGAATGCCGTGGGCCGCGCGCGCCTAGGTCGGGTGGCGGATTGCCGCGGCGGCCCGCGCCCGTGCATAATAGAACCGATGAATGCTGGCTAGATACAATCATGCAACTCGACAACCGTGCCCAAACCCTGCTCAAAGCGCTGGTGGAGCGCTATATCGCCGACGGCCAACCGGTCGGCTCGCGCGCCCTGTCCAAGATTTCCGGGCTGGACCTGTCGCCGGCCACCATCCGCAATATCATGGCCGACCTCGAAGAGCTGGGCTATGTGGCCAGCCCCCACACCTCGGCCGGCCGGGTGCCGACGCCGCGCGGCTACCGCCTGTTTGTCGATACCCTGCTGACCGTCCAGCACCTCGACGAGCGCGCCGTCGATCCCCAGTTGCGCCTGCCGGCCCAGGCGGCCCAGCCGCACAAGCTGATCGCTAACGCGGCGCAGATGCTGTCGTCGTTGACCCAGTTCGCCGGCGTCGTGCTCAGCCCGCGCCATGAATCGGCCTTCCAGCAGATCGAATTCCTGCGCCTGTCGGAAAAGCGCATTCTGCTGGTGATCGTGGCGCCGGGCGGCGATGTGCAAAACCGCCTGCTGCTCACCGATGTCGATTACACGCCGGCCCAGCTGCAGCAGTCGGCCAACTTCCTCAACCAGAATTACAGCGGCCTGGCGTTCGACGAGGTGCGCGGCCGCCTGCAGCACGAGTTGCGCCAGTTGCGCGACGATATGGGCCGGCTGATGCAGACCGCCGTCGAGGCCAGCAGCGAGGCGCTGGCCGAGAGCGCCGACGAGATGGTCATCGCCGGCGAGCGCAATCTGCTGTCGGTGAGCGATCTGTCGTCGAATATGAGTTCGCTGCGCCAGATGTTCGATATGTTCGAGCAAAAGACCGGCTTGATGCAACTGCTCGACGTGTCGAGCAAGGCTTCCGGCGTGCAGATCTTCATCGGCGGCGAATCCCAGCTCTTGCCGATGGACGAGATGAGCGTCGTCACCGCGCCCTACGAGGCCAATGGCCGCATCGTCGGCACCCTGGGCGTGATCGGCCCGACGCGCATGGCTTATGAGCGCGTGATCCCGATCGTCGACATCACCTCGCGCCTACTGTCGAACGCGCTCAGCCAGCCTTAGGCGCGGCGGCGCGGCTGCCTAAAGTAAAGCCCCTGGCTGCGGACGCAGGCAGGGGCTGGCAGAGCGGAAGCGGCGCGCGCCGCCCCCGGTTCAGTGTTTATGCGGGCAGGCGTCCTTGGTGCAGTTGCCGTAGATGGCCAGCGCGTGCTCGGCGATCTTGAAGCCGCGCTCCTTGGCGATCATGTGCTGGCGCTTCTCGATTTCCTCGTCGACGAATTCTTCCACGCGGCCGCAGTCCAGGCAGACCAGGTGGTCGTGGTGGGAACCCTGGTTCAGCTCGAAAATGGCCTTGCCGCTCTCGAAGTGGTTGCGGTTGAGCAGACCGGCTTGCTCGAACTGGGTCAGCACGCGGTACACGGTGGCCAGGCCGACATCCATATTGTCGGCCAGCAGGATTTTGTAGACGTCTTCGGCCGTCAGGTGGCGTACGGGGCTGCTCTGGAAAATGTCCAGGATTTTCAGGCGCGGCAGGGTTGCCTTCAGGCCGCTGGCCTTCAGGTCGGTGGGGCTGTTACTCATGTTTGGTGTCAAATGTGGCTCGAGTGCTTTATGATATAGCGTTTTTGCCACTTCTGCTCAATCGGATTTGAGGTCTTCTATGCGCGTCACCCCTGTTTTCTCGCCGTCTTTGTTGCCTCACATGAAACGCCGCGCCCCCGCGCTGGCGGCGGCCCTGTGCCTGGCCCTGGCCGCCAGCGGCTGCGCCACGCGCAGCGCCGCCCCTGCCGCCACGGATAGCGCGGCCAAGCCGGCCGCCGGCGCCGGCGCGCACACGACGACCGTCACCCAGCTGCAGAAATTCATGTGGTTCTTCTCGCCTTACCGCCCGGACATCCAGCAAGGCAACTTCGTCTCGCAGGACATGCTCGACCAGCTCAAGGAAGGCATGACGCGCGACCAGGTGCGTTTCGTGCTCGGCACGCCGATGCTGGCCGACATCTTCCACGCCGAACGCTGGGACTACCCCTTCCGCCTGGCCAAGGGCAATGGCGAGATCACCACCGCCACCGTGGTGGTGTATTTCAAGGATGACAAAGTGGCGCGCTGGGAAGGCGGCAATCTGCCGTCCGAGCGCGAATACATCGAACGCATCGCCGGCCCCGTGCTCAAATTCAAGAAGGCCGAGGAAAAAGCGGCCAGCACCAGTGCCGCGCCGGGCAAGGCGCCGCTGCCGGCCGGCAGCGAAACCAGCAAGTAAGCAGCAAGTAAGCAGCAAGTAAGCAGCAAGTCGCCAGACATAGCATAGCCAGAACCAGCGGCCCGCCCCGGCGGGCTGCGCAAGGACAACCATGAGTACTTTGAATATCGCCATTGCCGGCGCCAGCGGCCGCATGGGCCGCATGCTGATCGAGGCCGTACAGGCCGCGCCCGACACCCGCCTCAGCGGCGCCCTCGACCGCGCCGGCTCGCCCGGCCTGGGCAGCGATGCCGCCGCCTTCCTCGGCCAGCAGGCTGGCGTCGCCATCGCCGCCGAGTTCGCGCAAGGCTTGGCCGGCGCCGACGTGCTGATCGACTTCACCCGGCCCGAAGCCACGCTGGACCACCTCGCCTACTGCGCCGAACACGGCGTCAAGCTGGTGATCGGCACCACTGGTTTCGACGCCGCCGGCAAGGCCGCCATCGCCGAAGCGGCCAAGAAAACCGCCATCGTCTTCGCGCCGAATATGAGCGTGGGCGTGAACGTCACCTTGAAGCTGCTCGAATTCGCCGCCAAGCAACTGGCCACCGGCTACGATATCGAGATTGTCGAAGCCCACCACCGCCACAAGGTCGACGCCCCGTCGGGCACCGCGCTGAAGATGGGCGAAGTCATTGCCGACGCGCTCGGCCGCGATTTGCAGGAATGCGCCGTGTATGGCCGCGAAGGCGTGACCGGCGAACGCGACCCGTCGACGATCGGCTTTGCCACCGTGCGCGGCGGCGACATCGTGGGCGACCACACCGTGCTGTTCGCCGGCACCGGCGAGCGCATCGAAATCAGCCACAAATCGAGCAGCCGCGCCAACTACGCCGCCGGCTCCTTGCGCGCGGCGCGCTTCCTGGCCGACAAGCCGACCGGCCTGTTCGATATGTACGACGTGCTGGGCCTGAACGGCCTGAGCGCTTGAACGGCGGAGGCAGCAGCATGGCCACCGCCACCCTGAACGGCGCCCTGATCGTCGACGAGTCCAGCTTCCACGCCGAAGCGCGCCGCGCCTTCGGCTTCCCGGAAAGCTACGGCAACAGCATGGACGCCTGGCTCGACTGCATGAGTTATCTGCGCGACGACGAAAACATGACGCAATTCCGCCTCAAGCCCAACGAGGTGCTCGAAATCGTCATCCGCGACGCCGCCGCCCTGCGCGCCGCCGTCCCCGAGCTGCTCGAAGAGCTGGCCTACTGCATCGGCGGCCTCAACGAACGCTACGAAGACTACGGCGAAAAGCCCGCCCTCAAGCTCACCCTCGCCTGACCTACCTTTGATCTAGATCAGCAAATGTCCCACCCTGGTGTCAGGCACCAGAGTCGGACATTCTTTGAGATTTATCAAGCAATGTCCTACCTTGGTGCCTGACACCAGGGTGGGACATTGTTTGATTTGGCGCAAACGGTTTAGGCTTGTTCGCCGGGGGCGAGGGTCAGCACGTCGTAGCCGGTGTCGGTGACGGCGATCATGTGTTCCCATTGGGCGGACAGGGAGCGGTCCTGGGTGACGACGGTCCATTCGTCGCCCAGCACGCGGGTGTGGTGCTTGCCGGCGTTGATCATCGGTTCGATGGTGAACAGCATGCCGGGCCGCAGTTCCAAACCATGGCCGGGACGGCCGTAGTGCAGCACTTGCGGGTCTTCGTGGTAGACCATGCCGATGCCGTGGCCGCAGTAGTCGCGCACGATGCTGTAGCCGTGCTGCTCGGCCAGGCGCTGGATGGCGTGGCCGACGTCGCCCAGCGTGGCGCCCGGCTTGACGGCGCGGATGCCGGCCCACATGGCGTCATACGTCACGTCGCACAGCTTGCGCGCGGCCTTGCTGGGCTGGCCCACATAGTACATGCGGCTGGTGTCGCCGAACCAGCCATCCTTGATGACGGCCACGTCGATATTGATGATGTCGCCATCCTTGAGGATCTTGCGCGGCGAGGGAATGCCGTGGCACACCACTTCATTGACCGAGGCGCAGATGGTCTTGGTATAGCTGCCGTAGCCGACATTGGCGGGAATGACTTGCTGTTCCTTCACGATGTAGTCGTGGCACAGCCGGTCCAGGTCCTCGGTGCTGACGCCGGCCTGGACGTGGGGACCGATCATGGTCAGCACGTCGGCCGCGAGTTGGCCGGCGATGCGCGCCAGTTCGATCTGTTCCGGGCTCTTGATGAGCAGGGCGTTGCTGCGCTTACGCATCGTGCGCCCCCTCGGCCACCGGCTCCAGGGTGCCCAGCTTGAAGGGCGCGTTGGCGTTGCCGCGCAGCAGCAGCTGGCACAGCTCGCTGTAACGCAGATCGGGATTGGTTTCGGCCAGCAAGCCGATGCGCAGCCAGTGCTCGGCCTGGGCATTGATCGAGCGGCTCAGGGCGCCGCTCGCAAGGCGCAGGTTTTCGTGCATCTGGTCGGAAATCTTGACGATACCCATGTCCATGCCTTTATATGATTCGTATATGAAACGTATATTAGCATGGCGGGCTCGGCTTTGCCTAGCGCACGGCGTGGGCGTCGAACAGCGGATTTTCGATCAGGCCCAGCAGATTGCCGTAAGGGTCGCGCAGGTCGGCCATGCGGATGCCTTCGCCGACGTCCTCGATCTTGCCGTGCAGCTGGGCGCCCAGTTGCACGATGCGCGCCACTTCCGCCTCGATGCCCTCGACGCCCCAGTAGACGCGGCAGCCGGCCGTGCCCGGTTCGCCCTCGGGCCACAGGCCCAGCTCGAAGCCGCCGAGATTGAAGCCGACATAGAAGGGCTGGTCGAAATACGGTTCCTGGCCCAGCACCTGGCTGTACCAGGCTTTGGCCGCTTGCAGGTCGGGTACGCGCAGGGGGTAGATGGCGCTGCGTAGTCCTTTGATCATGGCGTGCTCCTTTCGATGGTTGAACGATGCGGCCATCATGCCATGGCGGGCGCGGCGGCGATTGGAAAAATGGAAAGTAGCGCTCAGGGCAGGATGCTGCCGCGCCGGCGCGCAATGCCGAATTCGCGCCGCAGCTCCTTGGCGCGCCGCCAGCTTTTTTCGCCTGGGAAGCGGATGCACAATTCTTCCCAGGCATTGCGCGGGATGCCGCGGAATAGGCGCAGGAACTGATTCGGCGAAGTGGGCTGCCCTTCATAGACCAGTTGGTTGCCGATGACTTCGGCATGGCCGCCGCCGCGCATGAAGACGCGTAGCCGCGTGCCTTCGGGCAGGAAGAGCGCTTTCCAGAAATAGCCGCGCCCGCTTGCCAGGCGGGAGGCCGCCAGCGTGCCGGGGGCATCCGGCGGGGCGGGGGCGTTTGCGTTTGAGCGGCTTGGCGGGGCCGGCGATGCGCTTGTCGCCGGTGGCGCGGCGAAGTCGGCCAGGGCGCAGGCGCTGGACCTGTCATCCTCCTGGGCTTGCTGAAGGTCGAGCCAGTTTTCGACCGCTTCGCTGATGGTGGGGGACAGTTGGTCCAGCGCGTCGTGCTGATCGAGCCAGTTCATCAGCCGCCGTAGCGTGTGGGGTGCTATCTCGCCACTCGCTATGGCAAATCTGCTCTTTTTCATGATGGGCCTCGCTTATCCGTGAAAACCTGCTCTTTTCTGCTCTAACTTGCTCTAATTGGACCGTCCAGTGGCTGGAAAAGTTCAAAAACAGCGGTTTAGAGCAGAAAAGAGCAGTTTTTCACGCGACCGCAAAAATTAGAGCAAATTAGAGCAAATTTGCCATAGGGACCCGCAAAGACCTACCCTATCCTCAAGCGCGGCGGGGCGGCCGTAGGAATTGTTCGGGCGTGCGGCCGGCGAATTCCTGAAAGTCGTGAATCAGGTGGGATTGGTCGAAATAGCCGCAATCGAGGGCCAGGGCGGCCCAGTCGCTGCCCGCTGCCCCCACCGCTTGCTGGCCGAGTACGGCAGTGGCGCGGCGGAAGCGGCAAATGCGCGCAAACAGTTTGGGCGGCAACCCGACCTGGTCGCGGAACTGGGCCGCCAGATGCTGGCGGCTGACGCCGAAGCGCTCGGCCAAGGACTCCACGCGCAGCAGCCCGTGTGTGGCCTCGATGGCCGCCACCGCCGTCCGCGCCAGCGAAACCGTCTCCATCCTGCCCGCCAACAAAGGCAGGCGCTCCAGCAGCGCTTGCTCAATGCGCAGCAGCCGCTGCCGGTCGCTGAGTTCGTCCACCCACAGCGCCTCGTCGAGCCGCGCCGCCACCGAACGCCCCCACAGCAGATCGAGGTCCGCGCGCTGGTCGCTGAGTCCGGCCAACGGCTGGCCGAGGAAATGCCGCGCCGCGCCGGGGCGGAAGCGCACCGCCACCGTGCGCACGCGGCCGGCCGACGGCACTTCGATAAACGCGCTCATCATGCCGACGGCAAAGGCTGGCTTGCCCTGGTCCTGCCACAGGATGTCGACGCAATTGTCGGGCAGCACGCGGTGCCGCTGCGGCGCCGGCCCGGCCGCGCGCGCCTCGGCGGTCCATAGGCAGGCGACCCAGGGGCGCAAGGTGGGGTGGGGCGGATACTCCCGATACAACATGCACAATCTCCGGCAAGAAAACATCGCAGGCGCGCCCGCGCAACAGGCCGGCGGCGAAGCAGTATAATGAAAGGTTCGTAACCTTTCACCAATTCTACTGGCCGCAACCATCATGCAAGAAAAATATAGTCCCGCCGACGTCGAAAAAGCCGCCCAAGCCCACTGGAAGGCGATCGACGCCTACAAAGCCGTCGAAAACGACCCGCGTTTCCCAAAAGGCAAGTACTACGCTTGCTCGATGCTGCCTTACCCTTCGGGCAAGCTGCACATGGGCCACGTGCGCAACTATACGATCAATGACGTGATGTACCGCTATCTGCGCATGAACGGTTACAACGTGCTGATGCCGATGGGCTGGGACGCCTTCGGCATGCCGGCCGAGAACGCGGCCATGGCCAATAACGTGCCGCCGGCGCAGTGGACCTATTCCAATATCGCCCATATGAAGGAGCAGATGGAGTCCATGGGCCTGGCCATCGACTGGTCGCGCGAGATGGCCGCCTGCAAGCCCGAGTACTACAAATGGAACCAGTGGATGTTCCTGAAGATGCTGGAAAAAGGCATCATCTACAAAAAGACCGGCACCGTGAACTGGGACCCGATCGACCAGACCGTGCTGGCCAACGAGCAGGTGGTCGATGGCCGCGGCTGGCGTTCGGGCGCGTTGATCGAAAAGCGCGAAATCCCGATGTACTACGCGCGCATCACCGACTACGCCGACGAGCTGCTCGACTACGTCGACAACAAGCTGCCCGGCTGGCCTGAGCGCGTGCGCATCATGCAGTCGAACTGGATCGGCAAATCGACCGGCGTGCGCTTCGCCTTCCCGCACACCATCGCCGGCGCCGACGGCCAACTGATCGGCGAGGGCAAGCTGTTCGTCTTCACCACCCGTCCCGACACCGTGATGGGCGTGACCTTCTGCGCCGTGGCGGCCGAGCACCCGCTGGCCACGCACGCCGCGCAAAATAACCCTGCGCTGCAAGCCTTCATCGCCGAGTGCAAGATGGGTTCCGTGATCGAAGCCGATATGGCGACGATGGAGAAGAAGGGCATGCCGACCGGCCTGTTCGTCACCCATCCGCTGACCGGCGCCCAGGTCGAAGTCTGGGTCGGCAACTATGTGCTGATCACCTACGGCGACGGCGCCGTGATGGGCGTGCCGGCCCACGACGAGCGCGATTTCGCCTTCGCCAAAAAATACAGCCTGCCGATCAAGCAGGTGATCCGCGCCGAAGGCCAGGCGTACTCGGACGCCGCCTGGCAGGAATGGTATGGCGACAAGAGCGTGTCCATCGTCGCCAACTCGGGCAAATACGATGGCCTGAACTACGCGCAAGCCGTGGACGCGGTGGCCGCCGACCTGGCCGCGCTGGGCCTGGGCGAGAAGAAAGTCACCTTCCGCCTGCGCGACTGGGGCATTTCGCGCCAGCGCTACTGGGGCACGCCGATCCCGATGATCAACTGCGCCGACTGCGGCGTGGTGCCGGTGCCGGAAAAAGACTTGCCGGTGGTGCTGCCGGAAGACTGCGTGCCGGACGGCACGGGCAACCCGCTCAACAAGCACGAAGCCTTCCTTACGTGCGACTGCCCGCAGTGCGGCAAGCCGGCGCGCCGCGAGACCGACACCATGGACACCTTCGTCGATTCGTGCTGGTACTACATGCGCTATACCTCGCCCGGCTCGAACGATGCCATGGTCGACGCGCGCAACGATTACTGGATGCCGATGGACCAGTACATCGGCGGCATCGAACACGCCGTGCTGCACTTGCTGTACGCGCGCTTCTGGACCAAGGTGATGCGCGAATTCGGCCTGGTCAAGTTCGACGAACCCTTCGTCAACCTGCTGACCCAGGGCATGGTGCTCAATGAAACTTATTACCGCGAAGACGCGGCCGGCAAGAAGACCTGGTTCAACCCGGCCGACGTCGAGCTGACCACGGACGACAAGGGCCGCCCGCAAAGCGCGCTGCTCAAGGAAGACGGCCAGCCGGTGCAGATCGGCGGCACCGAGAAGATGTCGAAGTCGAAGAACAACGGCATCGACCCGGCCGCCCAGATCGAGCAGTACGGCGCCGACACCGCGCGCCTGTTCACCATGTTCGCTTCGCCGCCGGAACAGACCCTGGAGTGGTCGGGCAGCGGCGTCGAAGGCGCCAACCGCTTCCTGCGCCGCGTCTGGTCCTATGCCTACGCGCAGAAGGCGCGCATCGCCGCCGCGGGCGCCGCGCTGACGGCCGCCGCGACTGGCGACGCGCAGAAAACCCTGCGCCGCGAACTGCACAAGGTGCTGCAGCAGGCCGACTACGACCTGAAACGCATCCAGTACAACACCGTGGTCTCGGCCTGCATGAAAATGCTCAACACCATGGAGTCGGCCAAGCTCGACGACTCGGCCGAATCGGGCGCCGTGCTGTCCGAAGGCCTGGCCATCTTCCTGCGCCTGCTCAACCCCGTCGCGCCGCACATCACCCATGTGCTGTGGCAGGAACTCGGTTATGCCGGCGACATCCTGGACGCGGCCTGGCCGCAGGTCGATCCAGCCGCGCTCGAGCAGTCCGAGATCGAAATGATGATCCAGGTGAACGGCAAGCTGCGCGGCTCGGTGAAAGTGGCGAAAGCGGCCGACAAGGCGGCCATCGAGGCGGCGGCGCTGGCCGAGGAAAGCGTGCAGAAGTTCATCGAAGGCACGCCGAAGAAGGTCATCGTGGTGCCGGGCAAACTGGTCAACATCGTGGTGTAAAACTTATGGCAATGACGACTCCAACACTCATCCGCCTGGCGCGCAACGCCATCCTGGCGGCGCTGCTGGCGGCCAGCGTGGCCGCCTGCGGCTTCCATCTGCGCGGTTCGAGCGGCAACTACACCCTGCCTTTCCCTGCGCTGTACGTGGGCTTGCCGGAGTCGTCGCCATTGGCGATTGACCTGAAGCGCAATATCCGCGCCAACGGCCACACCGAGGTGGTCAACGATCCGAAGCGCGCCGACGGCATCATCGAGGTGCTCAACGATCCGGAAAAAACGCGCAGCAAATCGATCCTGTCGCTCAACAGCAATGGCCGCGTGCGCGAGTATCTGCTCAGCTACAACATCGTGTTCCGCGTGCGCGACCCGGCCGGCAACGAGCTGCTGGGACCGACCCAGATCCAGCTGACGCGCCCGATCACCTTCAGCGACACCCAGCTGCTGGCGAAGGAGCAGGAAGAAGCCTTGCTGTACAAGGATATGCAGACCGACCTGGTGCAGCAGATGATGCGCCGCATGGCGGCCATCAAACCGGTGGTGCGGATGTCGGTGGCGCCGGCCACCCCTGTCGCCCCGCCCAAGGAGTAAGCGTTTCATGCAGTTGCGCGCCGATGCGCTGGACGCCCACGTCGCCAAACCGCTGGCGGCGCTGTACGTGATCACCAGCGACGAACACTTGCTGGCGCTGGAGGCGGCCGACAAGATCCGCCGCGCCGCGCGCGCCCAGGGCTATTCCGAGCGCGAGGTGCTGTCCGTCGAGCGCAGCTTCAAATGGGGCGAGCTGCTGGCGGCCAACCAGGCCATGTCCCTGTTCGGCGACAAGAAGCTGATCGAGCTGCGCATCCCGTCCGGCAAGCCGGGCAAGGATGGCGGCGCCGCGCTGCAGAATTATGTCAAGGATCTCAGCCCCGACAACCTGACCCTGATCACCCTGCCCAAGCTCGATTGGCAGACGCAGAAGGCGGCCTGGGTGGCCGCGCTGCAGCAGGGCGCGGTGTATATCGATATCCCGAATATCGAGCGCAACCAGCTGCCCAACTGGATCGCCATGCGCCTGGCGCAGCAGAACCAGAGCGTGGAGCGGCAAAGCCTGGACTTCATCGCCGACCGCGTGGAAGGCAATCTGCTGGCGGCGCACCAGGAAATCCAGAAACTGGGCCTGCTGCACCCGCCCGGCAAATTGACGCACGAGCAGGTGCACGACGCCGTGCTCAATGTGGCGCGCTACGACGTCTTCAAGCTCAGCGAAGCCATGCTGGCCGGCGATCCGGCGCGCCTGGTGCGCATGCTCGAAGGCTTGCAGGGCGAGGGCGAAGCGCTGCCGCTGGTGTTGTGGGCCGTGTCGGAGGAAATCCGCACGCTGTTGAAATTGAAGGCGGGCATGGCGCAGGGCCGCCCGCTGGGCGCTCTGCTCAAGGAATACCGCATCTGGGGTCCGCGCGAGCGCATGATGGACGGCGCGCTGCGCCGCCTGTCCCTGCCCACCCTGGAGTCGGCGCTGCAGCAGGCGGCCCAGGTGGACAAGATGGTCAAGGGCTTGCGCGCGAAAGCGTTTGCAGGCGATGCCTGGGACGCCATGCTGCAGCTGGCGCTCACCGTCGCCCGCGCCTGACCGCGCCGGGCAAGCAGGATAGATCATGAACATCACTGAATATATGGAACAGGTGGGACGCCAGGCGCGCGCCGCCTCGCGCGCCATGGCGCGCGCCGACGGCGCCACGCGCAACCGCGCCCTGGGCCTGATCGCCGACGCCATCGAACGCGACGCCGCCGTGCTGCGCGCGGCCAACCAGCTCGACCTGGACGCCGCGCGCGCCGCCGGCATGGCGCCGGCCATGCTCGACCGCCTGGCCCTGTCCGAGCAGGCCATCGCCACCATGGTGGCCGGCCTGCGCCAGATCGTCTCCCTGCCCGACCCGATCGGCGAGATCTCGAATATGAAAAGCCGCCCGAGCGGCATCCAGGTCGGCCAGATGCGCGTGCCGCTGGGCGTGATCGGCATCATCTATGAAGCGCGCCCCAACGTGACGGTGGACGCGGCCGGCCTGTGCATCAAGAGCGGCAACGCCACCATCCTGCGCGGCGGCTCGGAAGCGATCCACTGCAACCGCGCCCTGGCCGCGCTGGTCAAGGAAGGCCTGGCCGGCGCCGGCCTGCCGGCCGACGGCGTGCAGGTGGTCGACACCACCGACCGCGCCGCCGTGGGCGCCCTGATCACCATGCCGCAGTATGTGGACGTGATCGTGCCGCGCGGCGGCAAGGGCCTGATCGCGCGCCTGATGGCCGAGGCCACGGTGCCGATGATCAAGCACCTGGACGGCATCTGCCACGTCTACATCGACGCCAAGGCCGACCTGCAAAAGGCGCTGGACATCGCCTACAACGCCAAATGCCACCGCTACGGCACCTGCAACACCATGGAAACGCTGCTGGTGGCGCGCGCCATCGCGCCCACCGTGCTGCCCGCGCTGGCCAAGCGCTACCTCACGCAGCAGGTCGAGCTGCGCGCCGATGCCGAAGCGCACGCCATCCTGGAAGGCTACCCGCACCTGGCGCGCGCCACGGAAGAGGACTGGGCCACCGAATACCTGGCGCCGATCCTGGCCGTGCGCGTGGTGGACGGCATCGACGCCGCCATGGAGCACATCAACACCTGGTCGTCCAAGCATACCGAGGCCATCGTCACCGAAGACTATAGCGACGCCCTGCGCTTCCTGCGCGAAGTCGATTCCGCCTCGGTGATGGTGAACGCCTCCACTCGTTTCGCCGACGGCTTCGAATACGGCCTGGGCGCGGAAATCGGCATCTCCAACGACAAGCTGCACGCGCGCGGCCCGGTCGGGCTGGAAGGATTGACCTCGCTCAAATACGTGGTCTTCGGCCACGGCGAAGTCCGCAAGTAGCCACGCAAGCAAGCCCACCCAACGCCTCAAGGAAAGCCATGCTCTGGATCAAAGCCCTGCACATCGTCTTCATCGCCTCCTGGTTCGCCGGCCTGTTCTACCTGCCGCGCATCTTCGTCAATCTGGCGATGGAAGGCGAGGGGCCGGCGCGCGAGCGCCTGCTGCTGATGGCGCGCAAGCTGTACCGCTTCACCACCATGCTGGCCTTGCCGGCCCTGGTGTTCGGCGCCTGGCTGGTGTGGCTGCAATACGGCGGCGGCGAGCAATTCAAGCTGCCCGGCTGGCTGCACGCCAAGCTCACGCTGGTGCTGCTGATCGTCGGCTACCACCACGCCTGCGGCTCGCTGCTGAAAAAATTCGAGCGCGGCGTCAATCAGCGCGACCACAAATGGTATCGCTGGTTCAACGAAGTGCCGGTGCTGCTGCTGCTGGCCGTCACCATCCTGGTGGTGGTCAAACCATTTTAAGCGGTGGGCGGCAGCGGCCGTCCGCTTTTCACTCAACGGATAAAGGGTACACCTTATGACTTCTTATTTCTGTCCCTGCCCACGCGGCATGGAAGCGGCGCTGGCCGAGGAACTGGGCGAGATCGCCCAAAGCAGCGCCACGCTCAAAGTGCACAATCAGGTGCCGGGCGGCGTGCACTGCTCGGGCGACCTGTACGACGCCTACCGCATCAACCTGCATTCGCGCATCGCGTCGCGCGTGCTGATGCGCATGGGCGTCTGCCACTATCAGAACGAAAACGACATCTACGACCTGGTGCTGGCCCAGCCCTGGGAAGAATGGTTCGGCGTGGACCACACCATCCGCGTCGACGTCACCGCCATCAAGTCGCCGCTGAAAAGCATCGAATTCACCACGCTGAAGATCAAGGACGCCATCTGCGACCGTTTCCGCGATATGTACGGCAAGCGCCCATCGGTCAACACGCGCGAGCCGGATATGCGCATCGCCGGCTTCCTCGACCAGCGCCAGTTCATCATCTATCTGGACACCTCGGGCGAAGCCCTGTTCAAGCGCGGCTGGCGCAATGAGACCGGCGACGCCCCGCTGCGCGAAAACCTGGCCGCCGGCCTGCTGCGCGTTTCGGGCTGGAAGCCGGGCGTGCCCCTGTTCGACCCAATGTGCGGCTCCGGCACCATCCTGTGCGAAGCGGCGCAGATGGTGCAGGGCGTGCCGCCCGGCGCGCGGCGCCGTTTCGCCTTCGAGAAATTCCACGACTTCGACCCCGCCCCATGGCAGGCGATGAAGGCCGCCATCAAGCCCAATCCGCTGCCGGCCGAGCCGACCATCTTCGGCTCCGACATCTCGGGCGATATGGTGGCCATGACGCGCCACAATCTGCGCAGCGCCGGCATCCTGTTCGAGGTGCCGCTCAAGCAGATCGAGGCGCAGCAGGTGCAGGCGCCGAGCGCGCAGCCGGGCATCATGCTGACCAACCCGCCCTACGGCGAGCGGATCGGCGTGCGCGGCGACAGCACCCTGGCCGAGGACGATCTGGCGAAATCGTTCTACGCCGATTTCAGTTCCACGCTCAAGCAGCGTTTCGCCGGCTGGACCGCCTATCTGTTCACCGCCGACCTGGGCCTGCCCAAGATGCTGCGCCTGAAGGAATCGCGCAAGACGCCATTCTTCAACGGCGCCCTGGAATGCCGCCTGTTCCGCTTCGATATGGTGGCCGGCTTCAACCGCCGCGAGGAAGCCAAGCCGAAGACCGACGCCGCCGCTGCCGCGCCCGCGCCCAAGGCGGAGTAAGTCCTGTTGTAGCGCGCCGCATCGGCTGCGGCGCATCCGGCGGCGGACTCGTTCCGCCGCCCCTGTTCCAGAGCCGGAGTAAAGCCGATGTTCCCCAACCCGAATCCCCCGCCCACCCTGCCGCCCGACCCGGTGCAGCCGGTGCCGCCATCCGAGCCGCGCCAGCGCGCGCCGCTGGCGCCGGCGGCGCTGGCCGCCGTGCTGGCCGGCCTGTCGATGCTGGGACCGTTCAGCATCGACGCCTACCTGCCGGCCTTCCCGGCGATCCAGTCCAGCCTGAAAGCGACGCCGCTGCAGGTGCAGCAAAGCCTGAGTGCCTATATGGCCGCGTTCGCGCTGATGGTGCTGTGGCATGGCGCGCTGTCGGACGCCTTCGGCCGCCGCAATGTGATCCTGGTGGGCCTGGTGGCGTTTGCCCTGGGCACCATCGGCTGCGCCGCCGCCCACAGCGTCGAATACCTGTGGTTCTTCCGCATCGTGCAAGGCTTGTCGGCCGGGGCGGGCGTGGTGGTGGGGCGCGCCATCATCCGCGACCTGTATGCCGACGCGGCGGCGGCCCGCCTGCTGTCGCTGGTGACGATGATCTTCTCGATCGCGCCCGCCGTGGCCCCGATCCTGGGCGGCCTGATCGTGACCGCCTTCGACTGGCGCACCATCTTCCTGGCCCTGCTGATATATACGGTGTTGCTGTTCATCGTCTGCTACCGCCGCCTGCCGGAAACCCTGCCGCCGGCCCAGCGCCAGCCTTTCAATCCACGCTTCCTGCTGCACAGCTATGCCAGCGTGCTCGGTTCGCCGCCTTTCCTGCTCAAATCGGGCGTGGTGGCCTTCAATTTCGCCGGCCTGTTCATTTGTATCACCTCGGCGCCGGAAGCCCTGCCCAGCCAGCTGGGCCTGGGGCCGCATCAGTTCGGCTGGCTGTTCATTCCGGCTGTGTCCGGTATCTTCCTGGGCGCGCTGGCGGCCAACCGCATCGTCGGCCGTATCAGCTTTGCGCGCCAGATCGGCCTCGGCTTCGCTTGCCTGATCGCGGCGGCCAGCGTGAATGTGGCCTACCATCTGTGGCTGCCGCCGGCCCTGCCGTGGAGCATGCTGCCGCTCTTCGTGTACACCTTCGGCATGTCGGTGGTGGCGCCCGCGGCCACCCTGCTGGCGCTCGACCTGTTCCCGCATATCCGCGGCACGGCCGCCTCCTGCCAATCGTTTGCCAGCACCTTGCTGGGCGCCGTGGTGGCCGGGGTGGTGGCGCCGCTGGTGTCGCATTCCTTGTTACTAATTGCCATTGGGCAATTGTTATTTGCGGTTACGTCCTTGGCTTTGTGGTTGACGGCGCGCCTATACCGGCGCATGCTATCAGCCCATCCGGTACAACACTCTTAACCACAGGAAAATATTAGTAGGAAATTTTTCTTGCTAATAAGTTATGATACATTTATCCTTGGATAATTTCGGCGCACGGGTATACCACGTTTCATTCTCTGGACTACGTTAACTGGCGGCAATGCTTGATACGATGCACCAACCCGATAACGACATTCGCAATCGCTTACTGGTCGCGCGGCTGCCTGCCATGCCGCAGATCCTGCTCAAGCTGATCGAGCACCTGCAAGCCGACGACGCCGGCATGCCGGAGCTGGCTGCGCTGATCGCCAAGGATGCCGGCATGACCAGCAAGATCCTGTCGGTCGCCAACAGCTCGGCCTACCACCGCAACAGCCGCACGGTGAGCCTGGAGCAGTCCCTGGTGTCGCTCGGCACCGACATGATCAAGACCCTGGTCATCAGCGAATCGGTGTTCCAGACCTTCAATAACTTCCCGCATTCGGGCAGCACCGACCTGCGCTGCTTCTGGCAAGGCTCGCTGACCACGGCCGTGATCGCGCGCGACATCGCCAAGCAGATGGCTTATCCCCATGTGGAAGAAGCCTATCTGGCCGGCCTGCTGCACAATGTCGGCCGCCTCGCCCTCTTGGCCACGGCGCCCCGCGAATACGCCTTCAATTTCACCGCGCGCGACGACGAGGAATTGTGCGCCGTCGAACAGCGCACCCTGGAAATCACCCACACCGAGGCGGGCGCCTGGCTGGTCGAGCGTTGGAACCTCGATTCCTTCCTGGCCGATAGCGTGCTGTATCACCACGAACCGGTGGCGCGCCTGGAAGCGGCCCATCCCCTGATCCGCATCGTGCGCCTGGCCCATCTCCTGTGCGCCAATATCAACGAGCCGGCCGCCATCGGCGACGCCGGCCGCCTGTGCGGCGTGCCGGACGAGGAACTGGCCGCCATCTGCAAGGCCGCCGCGCGCCAGGTGCAGCGTTCGGCCGATTACCTGGGCATCGACCTCAGTGGCGCCGACGCCATCGTCAGCCCGCCGGCCTACGCGCCGCCGCCGCCCGACCCGGTGCAGCAGCGCCTGTCGGAAGAGGTGCGCAATATGGTGCTGGTGTCCGAAATGGGCCAGACCTTCGCGCGCCAGCAGGGCGAAACCAGCATGCTGGCGGCGATCACGCGCTCGGCCCGCATCCTCTTCGATTTCGACGCCGCCCTGGTGCTGCTGGAAAATCCCACCGGCCATGCCCTGGTCGGCGTGGTCGCCGGCGAGCACCAGCAGCGCTTGAGCGAGCTGTCCATCCCGCTCAACAAGGGCGGCTTGGTGGTGCAGGCGGCCCAGGAGCGGCGCCAGATCCTGGCCGCGCGCAACGCGCCGGAATTGAGCATCGCCGAAGAGCAGTTGTTCCGCCTGCTCGGCTCGGAAAGCATGGTCTGCCTGCCGCTGGTGGCCGGCCAGCGCTGCCTGGGCGTGCTGGTGGGCGGCGCCGCCGCCTGGCAGCTGCCGAGCTACCAGAAGCGCGAGCGCTTCCTGCAAGCCTTCGGCAACCAGGCCGCCGCCGCGCTGGAAACGGCGCTCTCCGAACGCGGCCACGCGCGGCGCCAGATCGCCCATGTGGCCGAGGAATACCGCGAAGCCTCGCGCCGCGTGGTGCATGAGGTGAACAACCCGTTGTCCATCATCAAGAACTACCTGTCGGTGCTGGACAGCAAACTGGCGCGGCGCGAACCCGTGGTCAGCGAAATGTCCATCCTCAATGAGGAAATCGACCGCGTCGGCCACCTGATCAACGGCTTGGCCGACCTGCAGCCGAGCGACGCCAGCAGCGTCACCCATATCGGCCGCGTGGCCGAGGACGTGCTGCGCCTGTTCCGCGCCACCGATTTCGTGCCGCCCTCGGTGCAGATCCTGTTGCGCATGCAGGAAGAGCCGAACGAGATCGAGGGCGAGGCCGACCTGCTCAAGCAGATCCTGGTCAACCTCATTAAAAACGCGGTCGAAGCCCAGCCCCAGGGCGGCAAGATCGAGATCAGCAACCGCGGCTACGTCAACCGCGAGCGCCGCCTGTATGTGGAGCTGGTGGTGGCCGACAGCGGCCCCGGACTGGCGCCCGAGGTGCTGGCCAATCTGTTCTCCCCGGTGCACAGCACCAAGGAGGGCAAGCACCATGGCCTGGGCCTCGCCATTGTTCACAGCCTGGTCAAGAAGCTGGACGGCATGATCACCTGCCGCAGCGGCAAGACCGGCACTTCCTTTGAAATCCTGCTGCCCGCCCGTGGCAGCGCCAGCCAGACCGCCAGCGTACCGGCACGGGTAATGGACTCCGTTTGAGACAACGATGAGCACGACGCCGCCTATCCCCGCCAGCCCGCCGCACCCGCCCACCATCGCCGATGCCGGCCATCCGCTGCCGCTCTGTCCCGACTATTCGCCGCGCCTGCTGCTGGTGGACGACGAACCGCGCCTGCTGTCCTCGCTGTACGAGCTGCTGCGCGACCGCGACTACCAGCTGGTGACGGCCACTTGCGGCAGCGAAGCGCTGGCGCAGCTGAACCGCCTGCAGTTCGACCTGGTCCTGCTCGACCTGCGCCTGCCCGATATGAGCGGCCACGAGATCATGGACTTCATGAACGCGCGCGGCATCGGCAGCGACGTGATCGTGATGAGCGGCGACGTCGGCATCGAGGCCGCCATCGGCGCCTTGAAGCGCGGCGCCTACGATTATCTGCGCAAGCCTTACAGCCGCGAAGAGCTGCTCAAGACCGTGGAGAACGCGCTGCAGAAGCGCCGCCTGGCGGTGGACAACGAGCGCATCGCCTCGCGCCTGGAAAACTCGGAAAAGATGTACCGCTACCTGGTGGACAGCTCGCCCGACATCATCTACACCCTGAACCACGAAGGCCACTTCACCTTCGTCAACGACCGCGCCTACCAGCTGCTCGGCTACACGCGCGAAGAGCTGCTCGGCAAGCACTACTCCATCCTGGTGCACGACGAAGACCTGGAGCGCGCGCGCTATGTGTTCAACGAGCGCCGCGTCGACGAGCGCGCCTCGCGCAATGTCGAACTGCGCCTGAAGTGCAAGGGCGGCGGCGGCGCCGAGCGCACCTTCAACAACACACTGATGACGATATCGCTCAACGCCATCGGCATGCACCTGCCCGACCACGAGGTCAAGCGCCACGAATTCTTCGGCACCTATGGCGTGGCGCGCGACATCACCGACCGCAAGCGCGCCGAGGAAGTCATCTCCTATCAGGCCTACCACGACATCCTGACCGACCTGCCGAACCGCATGCTGTTCAAGGACCGCCTGGGCCTGGCCGTGATCCAGGCCAAGCGCAAGCTCACCGAGCTGGCCGTGATGTTCGTCGACCTGGACCGCTTCAAGCTGGTCAACGATACCCTGGGCCACGTCAAGGGCGACGAGCTGCTGCAGCAGGCCGCGTTGCGCCTGAAGGATTGCCTGCGCAAGGGCGATACCCTGGCGCGCCAGGGCGGCGACGAATTCACTATCGTGCTGCCCGAGCTGCGCGACCGCGCCGACGCCAAGGCCATCGCCGAGAAATTCCTGGAAAGCCTGCAAAAGCCCTTCGACCTCGATGGCCATCTGGTGCACATCTCGGCTTCCATCGGCATCGCCATCTATCCGAGCGACGGCGAAACCATCGACGAGCTGCTGCGCCATGCCGACATCGCCATGTACCAGGTCAAGGCGCTGGGCAAGAACGGCCACAGCTTCTATCACAACTCCATGCTCGACGTGTCGCATCAGAAGATCGCGCTGGAGCAGGCCTTGCGCAAGGCGCTCGAACAGAACGAGCTGGAAATGTATTACCAGCCCCAGGTCGATGTGGTGACCGGCCGCATCATCGGCGCCGAAGGCTTGATGCGCTGGAACCATCCGCAGCGCGGGCTGTTGTCGGCCGGCGAGTTCCTGCCGTTTGCCGAAGAAAATGGCTTGATGTTGCCGATCTCGGACTGGATGCTGGGCGCCCTGTGCCGCGACCTGCTGCTGTGGAACGCGGCCGGCGGCGAGGCGATCCGCCTGTCGCTGAACCTGTCGCCGCAATACCTGGACCGCGGCGACTTCTTTGAGAAGATGCGCGGCGCGCTGACGCGCTACGGTATTTCGCCGGCCCAGATCGAAGTCGAGATCACCGAGAATATCTGCATCCGCAATCCGCAGTACGCCATCGAGCAGCTCAACAAGCTGTGCCAGCTCGGCGTCTCGGTCGCCATCGACGATTTCGGCACCGGCTATTCCTCGCTCAGCTATCTGCACCGCTTCCCGATCCACACCATCAAGATCGACCAAAGCTTCGTCAAGGAGATCCACGACGAGAACGGCCACTATCCGGTGATCCTGGCCATCATTTCGATCGCGCGCGGCCTGGGCCTGCACCTGGTGGCTGAAGGCGTGGAGACCGAGATCCAGGAACGCTACCTGGAAGCGAACGGCTGCACCACCATGCAAGGCTATCTGTACCACCGGCCGATCTGCCTGCACAGCTTCATCAGCGTGCTGCAGGCGCAGAACAAGCTGGCGCCATTGCCGGGCGGCGCGGCGCTGGACGCGGCGGTGGCGCCGATGGCGATTCAGGCGTAAGCTCAGGCCATGGCCACCACCATCCACAGCCCCATCATCGAGAAAGCGGCAGGCGCGGGCGGACCGTCCTATTCCGCCGAATTCCTGCGCGTGAAAGCCATGGCCGAACGCGGCGTGGCCAATGCCCAGCACAGCCTGGGCTTCATGTATTTCAACGGCCAGGGCGTGGAGCAGAATTTCGAGCTGGCGGCCGCCTGGTACCGCCAGGCCGCCAACGCCGGCCTGGAACACGCGCAATACAATCTGGGCGTGATGTACCAGAAAGGCCAGGGCGTCGACCTCGATTACCAGGAAGCGGCGCACTGGTACCAGCTGGCGGCCGAACAGGGCTACGCCGCCGCCCAATACAATCTGGGCTGGCTGTATGCCAAGGGCCAGGGCATCGAAGCCAATACCGAGCGCGCCATGTACTGGTTCAGCAAGGCCGCCGAACAGGGCGACGCCGGCGCGCAGAACAATCTGGGCATGATGTACGACACCGGCAAGGGCGTGCCGCAGGACTTCCGCCAGGCCATCATGTGGTACCGTAAGGCGGCCGAGCAAGGCTATGCGCGCGCCCAGTTCAACCTGGCCCTGCGCTACGAGAATGGCCAGGGCGTGGCGAAAGACCCGGCGCAAGCGCTGTCCTGGTTCCGCAAGGCGGCCGAGCAGGGTTATGCCGCCGCCCAGTTCAACCTGGCCCTGCGTTACGACAAGGGCGAGGGCGTGGCCCAGGACGGCGAAAAGGCCGTCAAGTGGTACACGCTGGCGGCGCAGCAGGAACACGTCAGCTCGCAGTTCAATCTCGGTCTGATCTACGACAACGGCCACGGCGTGCCGCGCGACGAGCAAAAGGCGCTGCAATGGTATCGCCGCGCCGCCGAGCAAGGCCACGCCGCCGCCCAGAACAATCTGGGCCTGCGCTATGCGCATGGCCAGGGCGTGGTGCAGGATTATGCGGAAGCCGAGCAGTGGTTCCGCCGCGCCGCCGAACAAGGTTTCCCCGCCGCCCAGCACCATCTGGGCACGCTATACGAGAACGGCCAGGGCGTGGTGCAGGACCAGCAGGAAGCGATCTTCTGGTACCGCAAAGCGGCCGACCAGGGCCACCTGCGCGCCCAGTTCGACCTCGGCCTGCGCTACGAAGCGGGGCAGGGCGTGCCGCAGGACTACCGCAAGGCCATGGGCTGGTATCTGCGCGCGGCCGAACAGGATTACGTCGCCGCCCAATACATGCTGGGCCTCTTGTTCGACAACGAAGCCGGCCCCGCGCCCGACACCGTGCGCGCCAACGAGTGGTACCGCAAGGCCGCCGAGCAAGGCCACACCCTGGCCCAGTTCACGCTGGCCCTGCGTTACGACAATGGCCAGGGGCTGCCGCGCGACTTCGGCGCGGCGCTGGGCTGGTATCTGAAAGCGGCGCGCCAGGGTCACGCCCGCGCCCAGCTGAATGCCGGCCTGATGTTCATGTGGGGCCAGGGCGCGGCGGCCGATGTGGAACAGGCTTACCGCCTGCTCGCCATGGCCGAACGCGGCGGCGCGCCCGGCGCCGCCAAATACCTGCAGCAATGCGCCGCCCGCATGGACGCTACCAGCCTGGCCCTGGCGCGCAGCCGTCCGGAACTGCTAACGCTGGCCTGAATCCGACGGCGGCCAGCCGATGCCCTGGCGTCCGCCGCCGAAAGACCAATCCTCCGACTGCACCGGCGTGATCACCACCAGCACGTCCTCCGGATGTATGCCCGGCTTCTCTGCCAATATCTGCACCAGGCGCTGATAGAAGGCTTGCTTGGTGGCCGCCGTTCGCGGCCGGCCGATGGTGATGTTGATCGTTACAAAATTATCCGAACGCGGCCCGCCCAGATACTCGCGGTCGAACACCAGCTCATACGGCTCGTGCTGGTGGATGAGCTGGAAGCGGTCGGTCGGCGGCACTTCAAAGGCCTCGACCAGCGCCTGGTGCAGGCCATCCGACAGCGCGCGCAAGTAATCGGGCGACTTACCCTTCAACAGGGAAATACGGCTCATGGGCATGATGCATCCTCCTTGTTTGTGTTTGACAGGTGCAGAATAGCCGTCTAATGTGATTCTGAAAATCAGAAAGATTTGAACTCATCGTTCACAAAAACGGGATGATATATGGGCCGCCTCCACTTTGACCTTGATTTCCTGCGCAGCTACGTCACCGGCGTGGAGCTGGGCAGCTTTGCCCAGGCTGCGGAGCGCCTGGGCCGCTCCACCTCGGCCGTCAGCGCCCAGTTGAAAAAACTGGAAGAGCAGGTCGGCGCGCCCATTCTACGCAAGGCCGGGCGCGGCATGGTGCCGACGGCGGCCGGCGAAACCCTGCTGGCCTACGCGCGCCGCCTGCTGGAGCTGAACGACGAAGCCGCCAGCGCCGTGCGCGGCGTCGACCTGGAAGGCGGCATCCGCCTCGGCATGCCGGAAGACTTCGGCGAACGCGTGCTGACCGAGGTGCTGGGCCGCTTCGCCAAAGCCCATCCCCGCGTGCGCATCGAAGCCCAAATGGCGCGCAATGCCGACCTGCTCGAGCGCTTGCTGGCCGGTCGCCTCGATCTGACCTTGGCCTGGGACGTGGGTCGCAGCTCGCCCCATGCCGAAGCGCTGGGCGGCGTGCCGATGCAATGGATTGCCGCGGCGCCCGCCCTTGCCTACGATGTCGGCATCGCCCCACCCATGCTGCCAGCCACCCGTGCGCAGCTCTTGCCGTTCGCCTGGTCCGGCGGCGTCGAGCCGCTGCCCCTGGTCATGTTCGATGCCCCCTGCCTGATGCGCAGCGCCGCCACGGCCGCGCTAGACCGTGCCGGCATCCCCTGGCGCATCGCCTTCAGCAGCCCAAGCCTGAGCGGCGTCTGGGCCGCCGTCGCGGCCGGCCTGGGCGTCACGGTGCGCACCCATATCGGCTTGCCCGCCAGCCTGCAAGCGCTCGATGCCAGCGCCCACGACCTGCCCGCGCTGCCCCATGCCCAGCTTATCCTGCACCGCGCCGACGCCACCCTGTCCCCCACCGCCCAGCGCCTGTGGGACATCTTGCAGCAGGCCCTCGCACCTCTGCTGTCGGCACAGGCTGCAGTTCAATCGTAATCGGGGAAGAAGGAATGGGTCCAGCCGTCGGGCGGCTCATAATCGTTGGGAGACGAAAAATACTTGAAAAGAGTTTGCTCGTCTGTAATCGAGAATTTTTCATACCGAATATCCCATAGTATTCTTGCCGCGCGGGACAGCTCTAGCCTGGAGTCTGCCGATATCTCCAGCATCTGTTTGAGCAACTGTGGGATTATTAAGCCGCCTGGCAGGGACATCCTTTTCAGTTGGGCGACTTGATCGTCAACCCATCTTTGAAGACTGCCGTTACTGATACTCTCAACATAGTGACCTAAACTTTTTGCACGAGGCAGTTCCTCGTTTAGGAAAATTCTATGCAGCAAGAGTCCCATGCCCCAGCTTTCATAGAGGCCGCCGAAATCTGCATTTTGCTTCCATGGAGAAAACACTTCAGGCGGCAGGCTGGTAATGGAACCGCCTATCATGGTAGGCGCAGTTTTTAAGAGAGTGAAATTATGTTCTGGTTCGTCATCGTAATTTCCAAAAATGACGGGCAAAGCCTCTCCCCAGTCAATAATGCGAATGCCTGGGTCGAATTGCATGGCCGTAAATTCGGGTCCCATTGAAACATGCGATGCTGGCATAAGGATGATATTGCCAGGGTGGATGTCGCGATGTTTGAAAAAAATTGTTCCGTGGGATAAGGCAACTATAATTCGATGAAAAACGCTCAGCTTCTCATTCAGGTTTTTTGCCGCGACATTTTTCATCCAGTCCGTCAAGCTTTCGCCGTCTGCAAACTCTGTCACGGTGACTGCGGATAAAATCGAGGGAAATTCTTCAAAGTGCAGAACATGGGGGGATATGTGTGCCTGAGCATATGATTCAAGCTTTTAAAGCGCATCATGTTCCATGAGAAATTTTGCACGGTCGGCGGCACCTCGGTAGCATATGAGGTATTTCATGAATACCTTTTCCCCAGTCAAGCAGTCTTTTCCGATAAAGGATGTTCCGCCAAACGATTGGCCGATGGCGTGAGTTATCTTGTATCTGTTCCCAACAGTCTCCAGGCCGAGTGTTTTGACCAGATTGATGGCGTCGTGGTTCTGGGGCGTGGTCATCTGGGCTTATTCGCGAATCCTGGTTGCTCGGAACTCTTCACCTACCAGCATGATTTCATTTCTGGATGTAATGGCGTCAAGGAGCCTGGTGTTTTTGAATGACAGGCGTTCGATCAGGCCGGTAATCGATTCTTTGTCGGGCATATCTTCATATGCGAAATAGAGATCCTTGCTATGCAAGCCCCAGCAAAAGCAGAATGGGGCTGTGGGCCGTAGAATCCTTACTTCGCCGGACCCGCCGGCATAGCTCTTGGCCACATCGAGGCTTGCGCTGGCGAACAGCGATCGTTGGCGAAATCTGACTCCAAAGGCACGCTCGAAGCAGTCATCCATTTCGCGCTGTACATCCAGAGGCATACTGACCGGGGTGCGGTTTTCGGGGGAACAAATGTGAATGGTTTCACCGGCCTCCACATGTTTTGTCCCGCGGTAAATTGGCATGTTTTGTGTCAGCGTATCCCACTCGTCGGGCTTGAACCATATTTCTTCGGTATGGCTTTTATTGTTGTTGGGTTTCATCGATTTCTCTGCGACCGTAAGTCCGAAAATGAAGGGAAATGGAGGGAGAGTACGTGATGTAGTAGAGAAGTTGTCAAGGGGTTCAAAAGCCGCGTAGAATGCCGCTGACGCGGGTGTAGTTCAATGGTAGAACTTCTGCTTCCCAAGCAGATAGCGTGGGTTCGATTCCCATCACCCGCTCCACTTCTTTGATCGGGATGGCACCCAACCTGGGGCCGGCAAGACCGGTGCAATCAGCGCAGCGGCTCTACATCGAGGTTGACCGAGTAGCTCAGCCTTTTTCCTTCCCATAGTCCGCCGCCGCGGATGAGCGCATCGCAGCTGGTGGGCTGGCCCTCCAGCTCCTGCTGCGCCAGCAGGCGGCGGAAAGCGGCCGCCTCCTTCGGTTCCAGGTAGCCGACCATCTGGCCGGACAGGAAGACTGCCACCGCCGTCGCCTCATACGCATTCATATCGTCCGGCAGCAGAATCGCCGGATGCCGCGCGTTCGCACTGTGTTCGCCATGCGCGCCCGCCAGTTGGCGGATGATGGCCTGGTAGCGCGATTCAGCCACCACCTCCAGCTGGAAGCGGCCTTCGTCCGACCAGTGTTTGGCTGGCGCAGTCTGTGGTAGCGCCGGCGTATAGGGCGCGGCGTCCATCTTCGGCGCGCTTGGCAGGGCCGTAGCGTGTGGCTTGGTCTTGATGAGGTAATAGATCGCCACCGGGCAGATGCCCATGAGGATAAGGTAAATGATGTCGCCCATGCGCCGCCAGCCGTGTATGTGGAAAGCCGCTATTATCGCAGGCCGCGGGCCGCATGGACTGGCAAAAACGGCATCACGTATAATGGCGGATCGTCCTTACAGTTTTTGATTGCATCCCATGTCTTCCGATACCCCATCCAAAAGCGCCCGTACCATGCTGTACGACCCGACCGAGCACCGCATCCGCAGCTTCGTCACCCGTGCCGGCCGCCTGTCCACGGGACAGGAGCGGGCGCTCAACGATCTGGGACCGAAATTCCTGGTCGAATACACCAAGGCGCCGCTCGATGCCGAGCAGACCTTCGGCCGCAAGGCGCCGGTGATTCTGGAAATCGGCTTCGGCATGGGCGGCACCACCGCCCATATCGCCAAGCATATGCCGGAGAAGGATTTCATCGGCGTGGAAGTGCACACGCCCGGCGTGGGCAGCCTGCTTAAGCTGATCGGCGAGGAGAACCTGAGCAATCTGCGCATCATCCAGCATGATGCGGTGGAAGTGCTGAACAATATGATCCAGCCCGGCACCCTGGCCGGCGTCCACGTCTTCTTCCCCGACCCATGGCACAAGGCGCGCCACAACAAGCGGCGCCTGATCCAGGGACCGTTCGTCAAGCTGCTGACCGACCGCCTGGCGCCGGGCGGCTATCTGCACTGCGCCACCGATTGGCAGGAATACGCCGAGCAGATGCTGGAAGTGCTGGGCGCGGAAGAAGGCCTGCAAAACACCGCCGACGGCTATGCGCCGCAGCCGGCCTACCGCCCGCTGACCAAGTTCGAAAACCGTGGCCTGAAACTGGGCCACGGCGTCTGGGATCTGGTCTTCGTCAAGAAGTAAGCTTGACGACGGCGGGAGCGGCCTGCGCGCGCACGCTGCTCCGCGCCGGCAGGAAGGCCAGCACATTCCCGCCGACGACCAGGGCCAGTCCGCCCAGCGCGGGCAGCGTCCACTGATAACCTTCATAGAGCGTGGACATGCTCAGCGCCACCACCGGGAACAGCACGGTGCAATAGGCCGCCCTGTCCGCGCCCATGCGCCCCAACAGCAGTAGATAGGCGGTGAAGCCGATCACCGACCCCGGCACCGCCAGATACAGCAGCGCGCCCGTATAGCGCGGCCCCGGTTCGTACGTGAAGGGCATGCCCAGCGCCAGCGCGCCGCAGCTCAGTACCGAGGCGCCGATCAGCATGGCCCAGGTATTCGTCGTCCATGGCGACAGGCCGAGCGCCTGCATGCGGCTGGACAGCAGATTCCCCGTCGAGAAGCACAGCGTGCCGCCCAGGGCCAGTGCCAGGCCGGCCAGCATGCTGCCGTCGCCCCAGTGGCCGCGCATCTGCGGCAGGAAGAGCAGGGCGATGCCGCCCAATCCCAGCAGCGCGCCCGCCACGACCTGGCCGCGTATCGGCCGCTGCATGAACAGGCGGCCATTCAGCGCATTCCAGATCGGCGCGGTGGAGAAGACCACGGCCACCAAGCCGCTCGGCACCTTGGCGCTGGCGTAATAGAAACACAGGAAGTTCAGGCAGAACAGGGCCAGGCCTTGCGCCACCAGATAGCGCCAGGCCTGGCGCGGCGGCCACGCCGGCTTGCGCATGGCGAACAGCAGAAGCAGCAGCACCGCCCCGGCGATCCAGAAGCGGTAGGCGATCGAGACCGGGGCTGGGACCACGCCCAGCTGGAATTTGATGGCGATCCAGGTCGTACCCCAGATCAGGACTGTCAGCAGATAGAGAAAAGCGTTCATGGTGGAGAGAGGCGCAAGTAGGAATGCCCAGCATGCGCGGGCAGCGGCGCTTGCGCTTGTCCCGGCTTGCGCTTTGTTAGCCGCCTCTGCTGCGCGATTGTCTGATCTTGCGCATTTACGACGGCCCGGCTTCACCGCGTTGCGCCGCGTGCTAGACTTTGAGCACAGCGCGCGGCCTTGCCGCCCATAAGACCGAGCCAGCCGCCATGCCGACCCAACCGAAATCCGATGTCCCTGCCGCGAACGATCAGCTGGCGCTGGCCGTCCATGGCCAGCGCGCGCCGGCCGACGCCATGTCGCATGCGGTGTTCCGCACCATGAGCGGCACCGAAGCGAAGCTGGAGCGCTTCGCCTGGCTGGGCGATGGCATGGCCGTCGCCGTCTGGCAGCGCAGCACGCAGGAAGGCAAGACCAATTACATCCAGCCTGGTCACCACACCCTGTCCTGCTATCTGGGCGGCGGCTACCGCGTCGAACGCCACGACGCGCCAGGCCAGTATGGCGCGCCGGGACGATTATGCTCCTTGCCGGACTGGCATGAATCCCACTGGACGGTGCGCGACACGCTGCGCCTGATGCACATCTACTTCATGCCGGAGCACTACGCCCACCGCGCCGTGACGGAGCTGGACCGCGAGCCGCGCGAACTGACGCTGGCCGACCGCACCTATTTCGAGAATGTGCGTCTGGCGGCGCTTTGCGAATCGCTGCTGGATACGCCCTGGCAGGACAAGGACCAGCTGCTGCGCGCCAACGAGATCACGCACGAAGCCCTGAGCGAGCTGCTGCAGTCGCAAGCCATGCAGCGTCCAGGCCTGCGCCTGCGCGGCGGCCTGGCGCCGCTGGTGCGGCGCCGCCTGGCGGAATACATCGAAGCGAATCTGGAGGGGAATATCACGTTGGGCATGCTGGCGCTGGTGGCCTGCATGTCGGAATTTCATCTGGCGCGCATGTTCCGCATTTCTTTCGGCATGCCGCCCTCGGCCTGGATTGCGCGCCGCCGCCTGGACAAGGCGCGCGGCCTGCTGCGCGCATCGCAACTGCCCTTGCAGCAGATTGCCGATGCCTGCGGCTACGCGGACCTGAGCCATTTCAGCCACCGCTTCCGCGCCGCGCTGGGCGTGCCGCCCGGCCGCTACCGCCAGATCATGTGCGCCTGAACGCGCACCGGACAGGCTTACAGCATCGCGTTGATCAGCTCCACGATTTCCTCGCCATAGGAGGCCAGTTTTTTCTCGCCCACGCCGGAAATGCCGCGCATCTGGTCGAGCGAGGTAGGCTGGGCCTTGGCGATCTCGCGCAAGGTGGCATCGACAAAGATCACATAGGCCGGCACGCTGTGGGCGCGCGCCGTCTCCACCCGCCACCAGCGCAGCTTGTCGAAGATGGCCTGTTCCTGCGCCGTCAGGTCGGTTTCCACATAACCCTTCGGCACCGAGGCCGCGCGCTTCTGCTTGACCGGCTTCTGGTACTGGCGCAGCTGCACCTTCTGGCCGCCCTTCAGCACCGGGCGCGCCGCGTCGGTCAGCTTCAAGGAACTGAACTGCTCATGGTCGACCGTCACCAGGCCCAGCGCGATCACCTGGCGCAGAATGGCCCGCCATTCCTGCTCGCTGCGGTCGGCGCCGATGCCGAACACCGACAGCGAATCGTGATGCCAGGTCTTGATGCGATCGGTCTCGACCCCGCGCAGCACCTCGATCACATGGCCGGCCGCGAAGCGCTGGTCCACGCGATAGATGGCCGATAGCAGCTTCTGCACCGGCACCGTGCCGTCGAAGGAGACCGGCGGAATCAGGCAGGTATCGCAATTGCCGCAAGGCGAGGCCTGCTCGCCGAAATAATCGAGCAGCCGCACGCGGCGGCAGCTCAGCGTTTCGCACAGGCCCAGCATGGCATCGAGCTTGGTGCCCAGCACGCGCTTGAAATTCTCGTCGGCTTCTGATTCGTCGATCATGCGCCGCTGCAGCACCACGTCCTGCAAGCCATACGCCATCCAGGCGCTGGCCGGCATGCCATCGCGGCCGGCGCGGCCGGTTTCCTGGTAATAGCCCTCGATGCTCTTCGGCAGATCGAGGTGGGCCACGAAGCGCACGTCCGGCTTGTCGATGCCCATGCCGAAAGCGATGGTCGCCACCATCACGATATTTTCTTCGCGCAGGAAACGCGACTGGTTCGAGGCGCGCTTCGCATGCTCCATGCCGGCGTGATAAGCCATGGCGCGGATGCCGTTCTCGTTGAGGAATTCGGCTGTCTCTTCCACCTTCTTGCGCGACAGGCAGTAGACGATGCCGGAGTCGCCGCCATGCTCGGAGGTGATGAAGTCCAGCAGCTGCTTGCGGCCGTTGGCCTTCTCCACGATCTGGTAGCGTATATTCGGCCGGTCGAAGGAGGACACGAACTGCATCGCGTCTTCCAGCTGCAGGCGGTGCGCGATTTCGGCGCGCGTCTGCTGGTCGGCCGTTGCCGTCAGCGCGATGCGCGGCACGTTCGGGAACTGCTCGTGCAGCACCGACAGCTTGATGTATTCGGGACGGAAGTCGTGGCCCCACTGCGAGACGCAGTGCGCCTCGTCGATGGCGAACAGCGCGATCGGTGAATCCTGCAGCAGATCGAAGCAGCGCTGCGTCATCAGGCGTTCCGGCGCGATATAGACCAGGTCGATCTGACCGGTGCGCACCAGGCGCTCGATGCGCGCCGCTTCCTCGTAGGTCTGGGTCGAATTCAGGAAGGCCGCGCGCACGCCCACCTCGGCCAGCGCGTCGACCTGGTCCTGCATCAGCGCGATCAACGGCGAGATCACCACGCCCACGCCATCGCGCAGCATGGCCGGAATCTGGTAACACAGCGACTTGCCGCCGCCGGTTGGCATCAGCACCAGCGCATCGCCGCCATTGCCAACATGCTCGACAATCTCCGCCTGCTGACCGCGGAAGGCTGGATAGCCGAATACGGTCTGCAGCAGATGAAGGGCGCGTGCGCCGGTGTCCTGACTATTCATTGCTTAATCTACCCAAGCCACCATGCCGGTATACGAAGTCACGATGACCACCACGCCGAAGACGATGCGATACCAGGCAAACGCCGTGAAGTCGTGCGAGCTGATATAACGCAGCAGCCAGCGCACGCAGAGGAAGGCCGAAATGAAGGCCGCCACCGTGCCGATGCTGAAGAAACCGGTCAGATCGGCCGACAACAGCGCGCGCTCCTTATACAGCGAGTAGAAGGTGGCGCACAGCAGGGTAGGGATGGCGAGGAAGAAGGAGAACTCGGTGCCCGCCTTGCGCGACAGGCCAAACAGCATGCCGCCGATAATGGTGGCGCCGGAACGGCTGGTGCCGGGAATCAGGGCGAAGGCCTGGGCGAAGCCCACTTTCAGCGCGTCGCTGACGCTCATGTCTTCCACCGAATGGATGCGCACCGCCGTTGGATTGGTCTTGGCGCGGCGCTCGGCCCACAGGATCACGAAGCCGCCGATGATGAAGGCCAGCGCCACCGGCACCGGCTTGAACAGCACCGCCTTAATATGCTTGCCCACGAGCAGACCCAGAATGGCTAGCGGCAGGAAGGCCACGATCAGGTTCAATACGAATTTGCGCGCCTTGGGATCGCTGGTCAGGCCGGACAGCACGGAAGCGATGCGCGCGCGGTATTCCCAGCACACGGCCAGGATGGCGCCGGCCTGGATCACGATCTCGAAGACGTCGATCACTTCCTTCGATACATTGCGTTGCAGGTCGAGCAGGCTGCCGGCCAGGATCAGGTGGCCGGTCGAAGAAATCGGCAGGAATTCGGTAAAGCCTTCTACCAGGCCCATCACCAGAGCCTTCAGCGCAAAAATAATATCCATTGTGTATTTGATTAGCAGTTCGGTGGGGAGCGCGCGCGGACAGTCGGGGGCGCGGGCACGAAGCTTACCACGAGCGGCCTATGCGCCGGCATTCAACTCAAGCGTAGTCCCCGTTCCCCAGCCCGGTTTTGCGCTGGCACAGCCAAATGTAAGCAGATTAGTTGAGTTGTAAGCGCTTGTAAAAGCCGTCAACTGGTCGAAACCGGGTCGCGTTTCTTGCTCAGTGACACGGGAATTAGTGCACTAGATAAACAAACTTAAAAGGAACTCTGAAATGAAGAAAGTCATCGCTACCTTGATCGCTGGTTTGTTCGCTACCGCCGCATTTGCACAAGCCCCTGCCCCCGCGTCTGCCTCCGCATCCGCCGCTGCCTCCGCCCCCGTCGCCGCAGCCAAAGCCGATGGCAAGGAAGTCAAAGCCGACAGCAAAGAACACAAAGCCGCCAAGCACCACAAGAAAGCGAAAGCCGAAGAGAAAGTCAAAGCCGAAGAGAAAGCCAGCGCACCGGCCACCAAGTAATTCGCAGTACACAAAACCGACAACCGAATACCTGAACCGCATACTTTAAAGGACAACACCATGAAAAAGACCATCGCTACCCTGATCGCCGGCCTGTTCGCCACCGCTGCTTTCGCCGCTGCTCCAGCCCCAAGCACCACCCCAGCCACGCCAGCCGCCGCACCAGCCGCGGCTAAAGTGGAAAGCAAAGTCGAAGCCAAAGACAGCAAGGTAGCCGCCGGCGCCGAAGTCAAAGCCGAAGCCAAGCCGGAAGTCAAAGCCGAAGGTCACGGCAAAAAAGCCAAGGCGCACAAAGCCGAAAAAGCCGAAGGCAAGGAAGTGAAAGCCGAAGCCAAAGCTGAAAGCAAAGAAGCCAAAGCCGCCCCCGCGACCCCAGCCAAATAATCCTCCGCACCTCAAAAAAACCCGTGTTCTCAGGCACGGGTTTTTTTCGTTTGATCTGCATCAAAAAATGTCACACCCTGGTGTCAGGCACCAGGGTGTGACATTCCTTGATATAGCGCAAACAATGTCCGACCGCGGTGCCTGACACCAGGGTTGGACATTGTTTGATTTTGCGCAAAGGCGTCTTGCCTTTCACTTAGCTTGAGTGCTGGGAATTCAGGTTGGCGCCGTGGCGCGTTCCAGCTCATCCAGCCAGCGTATCGCATGTTCGCGGCTGGAGCCGCACATGTCAGCCGAGGGCTGCAAGCCACCGCAAAACGCGGGCCGCCCGGGTTGGCCGAAGATCAGGCAGCGTTGGTCTTCGTCCAGCTGAATGCAGCGCACGCCCGCCGGCTTCCCCAGCGGCATGCCGGGAATGGGGGTGGTGATCGAAGGCGCGGTGCAGCAGGCGCCGCAGCCGGAGCGGCAGTCGAGGGTAGAGGTGGAGGCAGTCATGGCTTGAAAATATGGCATCCCGCGCGGCACTGCGCGGTGAAGCGGTATTTTATGCCAGTCGGCCAGACTGCCTGCCGGAATTGCCGATCCGGCATCGGGGCGGTGTGAATCAGAAGCGGTATTCCAGCCCCGCCAGATAAGTCCTGCCACGCGCTGTGCTCAGCGGCTTATTGTCGCTCGACTGCGAGGGTATCGAGTTCAGACGGTTAAGGGCTTCCGAGAAGTCCTTGTTCATCGCGTTCTGCACGGACAGGCGCAGGAACAGGTTCTTGCTCATCTGGTAGCTGGCATACAGGTCCACCACTGCTGGAATCTTCGGATTCACCACCGTCATGGTTGCGCCAGTCACCTCGTCCGCCTCGTTATCGGGCGACAAGCGGCGGTTCGAACCGGTGTGTTGGACCAGGGCGCCCATTTCGAGCTTGTTGTCCAGCAGACGCGTGCCCAGATCGAGGGTGTAGTACACATTGGGCAGCTCGCTGATATCGCTGGCGCCGAACCAGCTGCTCGCAATCGAGGTGGGCTGGGTGGTCTTGCTGCGCGTGTAGGAGAGACGTGCATAGCTTGGGCCAAACTGGTATTGCGCCTCCAGTTCCACGCCGCGCGAACGCACCGGTGTCGGCGAGTTGACGTAGATGTACATATTCGTCATGTAATCGTCGAGCGTGGCCCAGTTGGTGGCGATCACTTCGGCGATATTGCACTTGCGCCCGCCCCGGCAAACCAGGAAGGACTGGCTGTTGATAAAGCCGTCGATCTTGCTGCGGAAGTAGAGCACCTTGAAGTTCAGCGCATCGTCCTTCGCCAGCAAGCCGTGCATGCTGGAGTTGAAACCCAACTGGTACGTGGCCGATTTCTCACCCTTCAGGAAGGGATTCATCGAAGCCCCGCCATCGTTGGAGAAGAACACTTCCTGCGGATTAGGGCCGCGCATGGTGCGCTCGGCGCTGGCGAAAGGCTGGAACCAGGGCTTGACCTGGGCCGACACCAGCAGCGAAGGCTGGACGCCATGTTCCTTGAGCGCGATCTGCGCCGCGCCTTGCGGGAAGCACTGCACGCGCGGGTCGCAGGCCGGCTTGTATCCGCTCAGCGTGAAGCTGGTGTAGTTCAGGCCCGCGTTGATCTGGTAGATGCCGTGGTTGTACTGCAGGCCCGCATGCAGGCTGTCGATCTTTTGCCTGCCCTCCGGGCCGAAAGTATTATTCTCGATCGACTGCTGGTTGGCGAGGGGATTGTCGGGATCGTGCACCAGGCTTTCCACATGTTTGCTGTACTTGTTGCGCATGACCTTGCCGCCCAGCGTCAGCAGCACGTCACCGCCGCCGAAGCGGAAGCTGCTGGTGTTGTTGATGTCGAAGGCATCGGCGCTGTTGGCCGCGTTGGTGTTGATGAAATTGATCAAAGCTCCCGGCATGTATTTCTGGTTGCCCCGGCTGCGGCTGGCCACTATGTTCAAGTCGATCAGCTCAGAGAACGGCGTGTAGTGGTATTTCAGATAGTAGTCGTCGCTCTTGATATCGCGCCGCGTGAAGCTGTTGCGGTAGTCGCGCGCCGACAGCTCCAGCGCGTGGAAATTGTTGACTTTCATATCGAGCTTGAGCAGCTGCGACTTGGGTTTTTGCCGGTAGTACTGGTTGTAGCCGAAGCCGAATTCTTCGCTGTTCACACCCTTTGCGTTCTTGTAGTTGCTGCCGATTACACTGGCGCTGGTGGCTGCCATGAAGCCCACGCTGCCGCCCTCGAAGGCCGGCAGCTTGATGCCCGCCGCCAGCATGGCGCTGCGACCCACGCCATTGCTGCCGGTGCTGAGCTTCGTGCGTCCGCCGGTCTTCTCGCCGGTGAACACCACATCGTCCACGCCGATGGTGCGGAAATTGGCGCTGCCGCTCAGAGCATTCACGCCATCGCTGCCCTTTGCGTTGCCGCGCGAGACGTCCACGCCGACGATAAAGTTGGGATCGATCAGGGCGCCGAACTGGCTGCTAGGCACGCTGCCGTGCGCCACTTCAGACGGCGCGCTGCCGTAGTAGTTCTGCGTCACGCCATCGATCATGGTGTTGACCCGGCCAAAGCCGGACAGGCCACGGATGTTGACGCTGATGGCGCCCTGGCCCGGATCGATTTGGGTGAAAGTGCCCGGCATGCCGCGCAGGATCTGGTCCACCGGCTGCAGGCGCGTATCGGCGCCGCGCGAACTGAAGGCGCCTGGCTTCTCCAGCGCTTGCTGGTCAACCTCGATGGCCTCGCCCGAAACGTTCAGCGGTGAGAATTCTACTTTGCCGTTCCCGCTGTCCTGCGTCTGGGCAGCCGCCTGCTGCGCTAACAGTGCTATGCATACGCCCACGGCGTGCGCCATTACTTTGGTTTTCATGTTTTCTCTCGACTTGTTTGTTATTGGAGTTGGCGGCGGCTGGAAAAATTGGGGGCATGGCGTCATGCAGCGCCGGGACGGCCTTCGGCATCGAGCTGGAAGGACACCGGCAAGGTGACGGTCACCGTGCCCTGGCGCAGCATGGCCTCGGGCGGAACGGGCAGGGGTTGGGCGCGCTCCAGTACTTGCAGCGCTTCGCGGTCCAGCAGCACCGCGCCCGAGGATGCGACCAATTCGCTTGCCAGCAGCTTGCCGTCGCGGCCCAACTGAAAACGTACCCAGGCCTCGCCTGTGCGGCGGCGCTGGCGCGCTTCCAGCGGATAGCGTTTAAAGTGGGCCAGATGACTCAGCACGCGGCTTTGCCAACTGGCCTGCACTGCATGGGACGAAGGCGCGTCGCTATTGAAAGGCGCCGCTTGCGGACCGCGCAAGGCGGCGGGCGCCGGCGTGGCGCTGCTGCTGGCCTGTGCCGGCTGGGATGCTTCCTGCGGCGCGTCCTTGCCCGGCTCGGGCGGCGCGACGCTGGACTGCTCTTGCCGCGCCGGTTTTTCCGCCGCCACGATTTGCGGCGCGGCGGCGCGCGCCAGCGCCGGCAAGGCATCCTGCCTGCTGCGACTAGGGGGCTGCTGTGCCGCGCTGGCGGCGGCCGACTGGCGCGCGCCGACCGCATGGCTGGGCTGCGTTTCCTCCGACATGGCTTGCGCCGCGAAGACGAGCATCACGGCGGCTGCCGGCTGCAACTGCGGCACGGTGGCTGGCCGCCAGCTGGCCCATAACAGCAGGGCCAGTGTGGCCGCCACCACCAGCGAGGTGGCGATGCCCCAGCTCAGCACCGGGCGCGGCGCCAGGGCGGGCGTACTCACTCGCCCTCCCGGCCCACCAGGCCCACTTTCAGATAGCCGGCCTGGCGCAAGGCGTCCATCACGCCCAGCACGTCCTCATACGCGGCCCGCTTGTCGGCCTGGAAGAACAGGGTGCGCTGACGGTCGCCGCCGGTCTGCGCGTCGAGCAGGCTGCCCAGTTGGTCGCGCACCACCGGCGTTTCGCCCAGATACAGGCTGCGGTCGGCCTTGAGCGAAACGAAGAGCGCCTTGTCGGGGCGCGGCTCCGGCTTGGCCGTGGCGGCGGGCAGGTCGATCTTCAGGTCGACGGTGGCCAGCGGCGACACCACCATGAAGATAATCAGCAGCACCAGCATCACGTCGATGAAGGGCGTGACGTTGATCTCGCTCAGCTCCGGCATATCGGCCGCATCGTCGGCCTGGGAAGGGAAGAGGGAGGCCATGGTTCAAGCCAGCTTGCGCGCATTGGCGGGCGCCGGTGCTTCCCGCAGATCGAGTTCGCGGCTCAGCATCAGCAGCACCTGGGCCGAGGCGGCGCGCAACTGCGCCTTGTAGTGGTTGATGCCGCGACTCAGCAGGTTGTAGATGACCACGGCCGGAATCGCCGCCACCAGGCCCAGGGCCGTCGCCAGCAGCGCTTCCGCAATGCCGGGAGCGACCGTCGCCAGGTTCGTGCTCTGGCTGGCGGCGATGCCGATAAAGCTGTTCATGATGCCCCACACGGTGCCGAACAGGCCGACGAAGGGCGCCACCGCGCCGATGCTGGCCAGCAGGCCTATGCCCTGTGCCATCGCGCGCACCTGCTGCGCAATCAGCTGCTCCTGGCGGAAACCCGCGCGCTCCTTCAGCGCGGCCGCCGGCGCTTGCGCATGGGACAGGCGCTGCTCCTGCTGCACATCTTCCAGCAGCAAGCGGGCCAGCGCCGCCTGGGCGCCGTCCTGCGCCTTGGCCGCGGCCTGCGGCAAGGACTCCGACGCTTTCAATAAAGCCAGCGCCCGGTCCGCGTCGCGCTGGCCCTTGAGCAGGCTGGCGCCTTTCACCAGCAGCACCACCCAGGCCGCCAGCGCCGCCGCCAGCAGCGCAATCAGAACGCTTTTGACCACTTGGTCGGCGGCCAGGAACATGCCGAGCGGGGACAGGTCGTGCGGCAGGGCGCCGGCCTGCGCGGCGGAACTCAGGGAAAGCAGCAGTGCACCGCAGACGAGCGGACGGCGGAATACATCGATATTCATATCAGCAGAATCAGGTTAAAGACATCAACAGGCATGGCTGCGCCAAAGGCGGCGCAAGCGCATGCAAAAACAACCTGGCTGCTACGGAGGGAGCGTGCTGGGGAGAGATGCCGGAACGGACGTCCGGCGGCGTCAAACGGTCAAGCTGCTTACTGCGTGCCGGCGGCGGCAGGAGCCACCGGCGTGAACCACACGAAATCGGCTTGCTGCGCGGTGATGGGCGCGCCGCGCTGGGCCAGCATCAGCACGATCGGCGGCGCGCTGCCCGTCAGATCCTGCACATGCAGGGGAACGCCCATATCCTTGGCCGCGTGGTAGCCGCCGGCGATCAGCAGGGCCGGCGCGGGCGCGGCCAGCAGGCGTTCGGCCATGCGGCGGTCGCGCTGCTGCTGCACTGACAGCATGGCGGCCAGGCGTGGCGCGTCGATCTGATTATCGTGCATCTCGCGGATGATCTGTTGCTGCTGGGCGCGCACCTTGTCCGCATTGGCCAGGTTGGAATGCTTGCCCTGCAGCGTGGGCTGGGCGGCAAACAGCTGCTTGATCTCGCTGCGGTCCAGATTGGCCGACCACACGGGGTAGGGCGCGCGCATGGCTTCCATCACCATGTCGCCATACAGCTCCCACTTCCAGCTCGGCTGCCAGGACAGCAGCTTGGCCACATGTTCGGAGCGCACCACGGGATCGCTTTGCAGCCAGGGCTTGACCTCGTCCACCTTGGCCTGCTGGTCAGGATTGAGCATCTCCAGCAGCACCGCGCCCTGCGCCCGCTGGCCTTGCAGCTGCGCCAGCAGCCATTGCTGGATGCGGTGGTGGCTCAATTGGTCGTGCTCCTCGCCCACGATCACGCGCGGCGCCGCGGCCAGTTGGGCCAGCAATTGTTCGGGACTCAGGCGCTGGCCGCTGCGCAGCTCGACGATTTCGCCGGTCTGGCGCACTTCCTGCGCCAAGGTGGTGGCCGCAGGGGCGACCGGCGCCACGCTGCCGCAAGCGCTCAAGGCCAGGGCGCAGGCGGGCAGGATGGCGGCAAGGGAAAGGGGGATTTTCATGAGCTGCGGCCTTATAAGGTGATGCTAAAAAACGATAACTGGCCGCATTTTAATAGAAATGATTCTCATTTACAAATCTGCGTTGACGCGTGCGCAAGCCGGCATTGCGGCTAAGGTCACGCCGCCGGCCAAGCGCTCAGTAATCGCTCGCCGCATATTTTCCGGCGCCCCCTTGAGCAGTTCCGGCCAGTCCGCTTTTGCCTTGGCGACCACCGCTTTGGCAAGCTGCAGGATGCGGCTGCGGCGCACTACCTTTGCCTTTTCGAGCATTGTGTCGAGTTCGTCCCAGGTGAGTGCCCGCACTGTTTTGTCGATCGCCCTATTGAGTCCATAGTCTTGTTCGGATGCGCCGTCGAAGAATGCTGTGATGCAAACCGGGTCGTAAAGTGGGGCCAGTTCAGGGTGGATGCCATCCGGATAGCGTAAGGCCCAGTTTTTCAAGTGGGCATCGGCATTGCCCATCAGGATGAAGGTAACGAAGCGGTTGACGAATTCCTGCACGTCCTGCGCCGGCCGGGTTGACAGCTGGTCGATAATGCGCAGCATGTCCGAAAAATCTTTCTGAAGCCCTTTGCCATATTTATGCTTGGGCTCATATCCCAGCACTTGAGCGAACTCTTCCATGTGAATGCGTCGACCGCCCGGGCCGCGGTCAAATCTCTCCACCGCCAGAATGTTTTCAAACGGCACATTTTCCGGCAGCTCCGCGTCATCGCGCGAAATCACGGAAGCGTTGGCGCAGTTCAGACCCACCGATTTGCAGAGTTGGAAGCCCATGAATTCGTTGGCCACCAGGTCCGGATGCCGCGTGGTCGGCAATTTGAGGATGTATGAGCCCGCCGCGCCGTGACGTTTGACGACATAGCGGCGGCCCTCGCGCACCGCCGAGAACTTGGTGATGACACCCGGCAACGCCGACGCGTCTTCTACAGGGAATTCGACGAAACCAGGTTCGAGCACGTCCAGGCCCAGCGCCGCGTGCCAGTGGCGAACCGTATCCGGGATACCCTCAGCGCTGGGAACCGGCTCAACTTCAATCGCTCCCATCAAGTCATGGCCGGCTGCGGCCAACAGCTCGAACTCATCATCCGGACTGCATCCGCGCTGCGCGGCCAGCCGGTCGCGGTTGTGCCCCTCGGGCAGCAAATTCTGGAAGTAAGCCGGCCACTTGCCGTCGCTGCGCGCCAGCCGAATATCGCGCGGCGCGCTCAAAATCGCTCTCGTAGTGGCCTCACTCGCACCAAGGTAACTTAATGAGAGTGTGGGACGAGCGGCATTGTTGACGTAATCGTCGCTGAACGACACCCGCAGGATGTCACCGTACTGTGATAGGTAGCCGATGAGGTTTTTGGCGCCATCCGGCGAGTGCAGGAACATCCGCAGGTAGCGGATCGCTGTGCTCATGGCCTGCCTTTGGGGGCGGTAAGCTTTTTGGCGGCTTCATCGGGTTGCAGCAACTCGTCGATCAAGGACGCCGGTGCGCCGATGCCGGAAGGCTGGCCGAGGAAGCGGCCGCCAGACCGAATAAAGTCCTCCAGGTCTGGGCGTAACGCCTTCGGCACCAGCATCAGATCCATGCCGAGTGCACGCGCCAGCACCTGAAGTGTCGACAGCCGTGGGTCGATCTTTCCGGCTTCTGTTCTTTGAACCGTCATGCGGCTTACGCCCGCGCGCTGCGCCAGCGCATCGTGTGTCAGTCCAAAGGCCTTTCGTGCATTTGTAAGCTCACTCAAGGCATTGCTCATAATAGTACTCATTTGAAAAAATTGAGTATAAAGAGTAGCATTGTGATTGTGCAGGGTCAATTTATACGAGTAGTAAGCTGTGCACCTATTCCGGCATGACACTAGTCCTGAGCTTGACGTTCCCCCCACCCAGGTCTACCATAACTGACTCAAGAGTAAGTTACCGAAACACTATAGTTATGCAAGTTCCTCCCGATACCAAGCCGCGCTGGGAGCGCCGCAAGGATGCCCGGCCGCAAGAGCTGTTGGCTGCCGCCCTCGATCTGTTTGTCGAGCGCGGTTATGCCTCTACCCGGCTGGAGGATGTGGCGCGTCGCGCGGGCGTGTCCAAGGGCACCTTATATCTGTATTTTGAAAACAAGCAGGAGCTGTTCAAGGCCGTCGTGCGCGAAACCATCGGCGAGTGCATCGGCCAGGCCGAGCTGGACGTGGCCGCCGCCGAGGACGTGCACAGCGCCGAGCTGCTGCGCCTGATGCTGTGGCGCTGGTGGGAGCAGGTCGGCTCGACCCGCATTGCCGGCCTGACCAAATTGATGATGGTCGAAGCCGGCAACTTCCCCGAGCTGAGCACGTTCTATAACGAGGAAGTGGCGGCGCGCGGCGACGCGCTCGTGATGCGCATCCTGGAACGCGGCATCGCGCGCGGCGAATTCCGGCCCCACGATCCCAAGGTGATGATGCCCATCCTCACGGCGCCCGTGCTGATGCTGGTGATGTGGGTGCACAAGTTCTTCCCTTGCGAAAACCATGAGGGCTTGGACGCCAACGCCTACCTGAGTTCCCTGATCGATGTGGCGCTGAATGGCCTGCTGCCGCGGCCGCCGGACCGGGAATAATGGAGCAAGCTTGTGGTTTTTGTACGTTCAGCCCCCTTAAAATGCAGACTGTCGCAATTTTCTGTCGGCCCCCGGCATTATCGTTAACATGGGCGTCTGAGCCGTTCAACGCTAAAATGTCGGATTATCTAATCTTCACCGAGTCATAAAGATGAATATCGAACAAGCCCGCTTCAACATGGTCGAACAGCAAATCCGTCCTTGGGACGTGCTGGACACGGATGTGCTGGATCTGCTGTCGGTGGTCAAACGCGAGAATTTCGTGCCGGCCGCTTACAAAAACATCGCCTTCGTGGACACCGAAATCCCGCTGGCGGGCGGCGAAGCCATGTTCACGCCGAAGCTGGAAGCGCGCATCCTGCAGGATGTGGGCCTGAAAAAACATGAGAACGTGCTGGAAATCGGCACGGGCAGCGGCTACATGGCCGCCTTGCTGGCGCACCGCGGGCGCCATGTGACCACGGTGGAAATCTCGCCGGAACTGAAGGCGCAGGCGGAAAAGACCCTGGCCGAGAACGGCGTCACCAATGTGACGGTGGAGCTGGGCAACGGCGCCCAGGGCTGGGCCAACGGCGCGCCTTTCGACGTGATCGTCATTTCCGGCGCCTTGCCGGTGCTGCCGGAAGCCTTCCTGCAGCAGGTCAAGGTCGGCGGCCGCATCCTGGCCATCATCGGCGAAGCGCCGGTCATGTCGGCCCACCTGATCACCCGCGTTTCCGAAGCCGGCTACGACACGGTCAAGCTGTTCGAGACCAGCACCAAGCCGCTGAAGGACGCCGTGACCCCGTCCCAGTTCACCTTCTAAGCCGGGCGGGACGCATGCAGCATCTTACTGCTCCCGAACTGGCCGACTGGCTGGCCGACAGCGGCCGGCCAGCGCCGCTCCTGCTCGACGTGCGCGAAGGCTGGGAATTCGAGACCTGCCATATCGCCGGCTCGACCCTGATGCCGATGAATACCGTGCCGGCCCGCGTCAACGAGCTCGATGAGGAAGCCGCCATCGTCTGCATCTGCCACCATGGCGCGCGCAGCATGCAGGTGGCGGCCTGGTTGGAGCACTACGGTTTCAGCAATATCACGAATTTGACAGGCGGCATTCACGCCTGGGCTGTGCAGGTGGACAGCGCCATGCCGAAGTACTGAGTTTCGTACCCGGCCGAAGAATAGTTTCAGCGTTATACCAAGAAGAAGTACCTAAAACTTATTTTTTGACGACTCCAATGGAGAATGCAATGCAGAGACCTACTATCGCCGTGCTGATCGCCAGCGCGCTGTTTACGCTCAACGCTCAGGCGGCCGACCTGGTCCAGGTGTACCAGCAGGCACTGGCAAACGATGCCACCTATGCCAGCGCGCGTTCCAATCTGGCCGCCGGCCGGGAACGCAGCACCCAGGGCCGCTCTGCCTTGCTGCCGCAGATTAATGCCAGCGGCACCCATATGAAGAACGATGGCACGATCACGCCCAAAGCCACCCAGGTCAAGTCCTCGTCCGACAGCACCTCCGGCGACATCAAGCTGACCCTGTCGCAGCCCCTGTTCAACTGGGCCAACTGGGAAAGCTACCAGCAGAGCAAACTGCAGCAATCGATTTCGGAAGCGGTCTTCGCCCAGTCCGAGGAAGACCTGATTGTGCGCGTGGCCCAGGCTTACTTCGACGTGCTGACCGCGCAGGACAACCTGACCGCGACCCAGGCGCAGAAGGCGGCGACCACCGAGCAGCTGGCATCGGCCAAGCGCAATTTCGAGGTCGGCACCCAGACCATCACCGACACCCATGAAGCGCAAGCGGCCTACGACTTGATCGTGGCCCAGGAATTCGCCGCCATCAACGATCTGGAAGTCAAACGCGCCGCCCTGCAGCAGATCATCGGCCAGCCGTCCGGCGCCCTGGCGACTCTGCGCACCGGCGTGCGCATCTCGCCGCCGTCGCCGGCCAGTATCGAACCATGGATCTCGGCCGCCGAGAACCAGAACTATGGCGTGGTGGGCGCCAAGCTGAACGCCGAAATCGCCAAGCGCGAAATCTCGCGCAGCCGCGCCGGCCATGCGCCGACCCTGAACCTGGTGGCGGGCGCCGAGCGCAGCACCGGCACCGGCGGTCCGAATCCTGCCGTCGGCCGCAACAACAGCATCGGCCTGCAGTGGAATGTGCCGATCTTTAACGGCTTCGCCGTGACCAGCAAGGTGCGCGAATCGATCTCGCTGGAAGAAAAATCGCGCAACGATCTGGAGGCGACGCGCCGCCAGGCTTCGCAGAACGCGCGCCAGGCTTACCTGGGCGTGAACAGCGGCCTGGCCACGGTCAAGGCGCTGGAAGCGGCCGAAGTGTCGAGCAAATCGGCGCTGGAATCGAACAAGCTGGGTTACCAGGTGGGCGTGCGTATCAATATCGACGTGCTGAATGCCCAGCGCCAGCTGTACAACACCCAGAAAGACCTGGCGAAGGCGCGCTACGACACCATCATGAATGGTCTGCGCCTGAAGGCGGCGGCCGGCTCCTTGAAGCCGGAAGATCTGCAGCCGATCAACGATCTGCTGGTGAAGTAAAAGCAAAGGGGCCATCGGCCCCTTTTTTTATGTCATGCGATGGATGCGAGAGGGAGGATGGCAATGGCGGTAAGCGTGGTGCTGTGGGACCTGGATGGAACCCTGATCCAGAGCGAAGACATTCATATGGATTCCATCGTGCATGCCTGTGCCCTGCACGGCCTGCAGCTGGAAACGCCGCTGCGGCTGCCGTCCGGCCTGGACGGTCCCGGCGTCTACCGCATCCTGTTTGGCCTGGCGCCGTCCGCGCCGCTGCCCGCCGCCTACCACGACTGGTACAGCGCCACGATCGAATACGTGCTGCGCCATGTGCGGCGCGCCGAGCCGGCGGCGGCGGCGGTGGACTTCTGCAAATGGCTGGCGCAACTGGGCGTGGCGCAATCGTTGGTCTCCAATTCCAGCCCGCCCATCCTCGACGCGTCGCTGCGCCATCTGGGCCTGCGCGCCCACTTCCATCATCTGTGCAGCGGCGACCAGTTCGCGCGCGGCAAGCCGGAGCCGCATGTGTATCTGCATGCGGCGCGCCTGCATGGGGTGGATGTGAAGGAGTGTCTGGCTTTCGAGGATAGCCTGAACGGCGTGATGGCGGCCAAGGCGGCCGGCATTCGCGTGATCGCCCTGTCGGACGACGAAAAGGTGCGCGGCGCCGCCGATGGTTTCATCCCCACCGGCGACATGGCTTGCTGGGCCAGCGTGCGCCGCGAATTCGAGAGCGATTTCGATTGCGAGGCCGCGCCGGCCTAAGGCGCGCGCCCTGTGCTTACTGGTGCAGGCCGCTGCCGCCGGCGTTGAACTGGCGCTCGATCAGCTCGATCTTGTAGCCGTCCGGATCGGTGACGAAGGCGATCACGGTGGAGCCGCCCTTGACCGGACCCGGTTCGCGCGTGACGTTGCCGCCATTGGTTTTCACCGCTTCGCAGGCGGCCACGATATTGTCGGCCGAGATGGCGATATGGCCGTAGGCATTGCCCAGGTCATAGCTGTCCACGCCGTAGTTATAGGTCAGCTCCAGCTCCGCGTGTTCCGGGTTGGAACCGTAGCCGAGGAAGGCCAGGGTGTATTTGTATTCCGGATTGTCGCTGGTGCGCAGCAGCTGCATGCCCAGTACCTTGGTGTAGAAATCAACGGAGCGCTGCAGGTTCCCGACCCGCAGCATGGTGTGCAGAATGCGCATGATAGTCCTTCGTATTGCTGGCAAAAGCTGAATTGTATGCGTTTTCTCAGCGCGCCGCCGGCGCCACGCGCCAGATCACATTGCCCACATCGTCGGCTACCAGCAGGGCGCCGGCCTTGTCCTGCGCCACGCCGACCGGGCGGCCATGCGCCTTGCCCTCGCGGCTCAGGAAGCCGACCAGGAAGTCGCGCGGCGGGCCGACCGGCTTGCCGTTGGCGAAGGGGACGAATACCACCTTGTAGCCGCTATGCGGCTTGCGGTTCCAGGAACCGTGCTGGCCGATGAAGGCGCCGCTCTGGTAGCTGGGCGGGAACAGCTTGCCGTCGTAGAAGGCCAGGCCCAGCGAGGCCGTGTGGCCGCCCAGCGCGTAGTCCGGCGCGATGGCCTTGGCCACCAGGTCGGGACGCGGCGGCTTGATGCGTTCGTCCACATGCTGGCCGAAATAGCTGTAGGGCCAGCCGTAGAAAGCGCCGTCGCGCACCGACGTCAGATAATCGGGCACCAAGTCGTTGCCCAGCTCATCGCGCTCGTTGACCACGGTCCACAGCACCTTGCTGCTTGGCTCCCAGGCCATGCCGACCGGATTGCGCAAGCCGCTGGCGAACAGGCGCGATTTGCCGCTTGCCAGTTCCAGCTGCCAGATGGCGGCGCGGCCTTCTTCCTTGTCCATGCCGTTCTCGCCCACATTGCTGTTGGAACCGACCGCGATATAGAGGTGCTTGCGGTCCGGGCTGGCCACCACATTCTTGGTCCAATGGTGGTTGAGCGGCAGGCCGGGCAGGTCCATCACCTTCACGCCCGCCGCCGCGATCGTGGTCTGGCCTTCCTGGTAGGGGAAGCGCAGCAGAGCGTCGGCGTTCGCCACATACAGATTCTTGTCCACCAGGACCATGCCGAAGGGCGAGTGCAGGCCCTGCAGGAAAACGTGGCGGCTGGTGGCGGCGCCGTCCGGCCCCAGGCCGCGCAGCAGCGTGATGCGGTTGGCCGAGGTGGTGGCCGCGCCCGCCTTCTTCATCTGCTGCTTGATGATGGCGCCCTTGATGCTCTTGCCCTGGTCTTCCTTGGCCGGCGCATTGCTCTCAGCCACCAGCACATCGCCATTCGGCAGCACATAGACCCAGCGCGGATGGTCCAGTTCGCGCGCATAGGCCGTGACGCCGAAGCCGGAAGCCGGCACCGGCTTGGCGTCGCCCTGCCAGCGTTCGACCGGCGCCACGTTTACGGTGGGGAGCAGGCTGCGCTCCGGCTCGGGCAATTGCGGATCGGGGCCGAAGCCGGGCGGGTATTTGCTGCTTTGCGCCAGCGCCAGGGGACTGGCGCCGATGGTCAGGAGCAGGAGCAGGGCGGTGGCGGGGCGCATGAGGGGTGTCCTTAATCGCGTTTGGTGCCGGGCTGGGGGCGGGCCTGGGCTTCATTGCCGGGCGCCGCTTTCTGCAGGCCGGGCGTGGCGCGGCGGTCGGTATCGACCAGGCCCTGCTCCACGTCCGCCGCCGCCTGGCGGATCACGCTGCGCGGCTTCTGGTGCTGCACGCCCTCGGGCGATTCGTCGCGTTCGTGCGGCAGGCGCTGGCCGCCGGTGGGGCCGACCGGCGCCTGGGTGTTCACCTTGCGGTCCTGGCTGTTGGGTGGCGGTTTGTTCATGGCGTTCCTCCCTGCAAAGCTTGGCGATCAACCATCTTAGCCAAGGCCACGGATCGCAGTCGCCCGCTTGAAGTGTTGCATCCATGCCTAAGCCTAGTGCTTTTTTGGCATGAAGCCGGTAGCATGCTGGTAGGAAATATTCTGAGAAAGACAAGCGTGAATCCTGCTGCCCCAGCTGCACTGCCCCACGATGCCCCCGCCGAATGCCGTAACTGCAATGCGCAGGTAAGCGGTCACTACTGTCACAACTGCGGCCAGGAAACGCGCCTGCATGCGCCCAGCTTCGGCGAATTCGCGCATGAGTTCATCGGCCATTACGTGGCGCTGGAAGGACGGCTGTGGGGCAGCATCACGCGCCTGCTGTTCCGTCCCGGCTTGCTGACCAATGAATACATACGTGGCCGCCGCAAGCGCTATGTCGAGCCGCTGCGCCTGTATCTGAGCCTGAGCATCATCTTTTTCGCCGTGCTCAAGTTTTCCAGCTTCGCCGCCGTCAACTTCAACGACGAGGACGAGAAGAAAGAGAGCATCGTCGCGCTGCAAGGCTTGTCCGACGACGAGGTGAAAAAGAGCAAGGCAAACCTCAATATCGGGACGCGCGCTGCCTCGCCCGGGGATGGCAAGATCCGCGAATACGCGCCCAGCATCGCCGAACGCATCGACCGTTTCGACAAGCTGAGTTCGGAAAAGAAGACCGATGCGCTCAGCGACGGCTTCTACAAATACGCGCCCTACGCCGTCTTCCTGATGATGCCGCTGTTCGCCTTTTATCTGAAAGTGCTCTACATCGGCAGTGGCCGGCGCTTTGGCGAACACCTATTGTTCGCCCTGCACACCAATGCCTTCGCCTTCATCATGTTCGGCGCCCTGACCCTGGTCAGCCAGGACTTTGTGCGCTTCGTGCTGTTTTGCTGGCTGGCCGGCTACCTGCCCTGGGCCATGCGCCGCGTGTATGGCGGCAGCCGCCGCGCCACCCTGCTGCGCTGGTCCGGCCTGATGCTGCTGCACCTGATTTCATTAAGTATCGCCATCATGGTGGCGATGATGGCGGGCGCGTCCGCTGCCCACTAAGGCCTTCCGGGCGGTGGCCGGCTCAGCCTTTGGCGGCCGGTTGCCACAGCTCGACCTTGTTGCCGTCCGGGTCGAGGAACCAGCCGAAGCGGCCATAATCGAAAGCCTGGACATCGCCCACCAGTTCGGCGCCGCCCTCGGTCACCTGGCGCAGGGCGCCGTCCAGATCGTCCACCAGCAGATTGAACATGAACTCGCGCTTGGAGGGCGCGAAATAGCCGGTATTGGCTTTGAAGGCGCTGAAGACGGTGCTGCTGCCCTCGGGCATGCTGGCCGGCGCGAAGCTGGCATACTCGCCGCCTTCGACCGGCAGGCCCAGCCAGGTCTGATACCAGCTCATCAGGGCTTGCGGATCTTTCGATTTGAAAAAGATGCCGCCCACGCCCAGCGCTTTTGCCATGCCATTCTCCTGTTGTTGTACTGACAGTCTTGCACTGATATACTGTTTGCATATACAGTGTTCCCGGCGAGCACGGCATCGCGCAAGTGCGTAGCCATCCGTGGCGGAAGCCTGCATTATGGTTTACTCTGCTGCGTGTTGCTACCCCCATATTTTTACGAGATTGATATGCCCGCCACGCCTGCCAGCTTTCACACCATCGCGCTGGTCGTCAGACCGAATACCGCCGGCATCGAGGAGTCGGTCGGCAGCCTGCTCGACTTCCTGCAGGCGACGGGCCGCCGCGTCGTGTTCGAGCAAGCCACGGCCGAGCATCTGGGCCTGCCCGGCATCGCCGTCATGAGCGTGCAGGAAATCGGCGAACAGGCCGACGCCGCCATCGTCATGGGCGGCGACGGCACCATGCTGGGCCTGGCGCGCCAGCTCGCGCCCTACGATGTGCCGCAGATCGGCATCAACCAGGGCCGCCTCGGCTTCATGACCGATATCCCGCTGGAAGACATGCTGCCTGTGCTGGGCCAGATCCTCAGCGGCAGCTACGAGGCCGAGCGCCGCACCCTGCTCGAAGGGCGCGTCATGCGCGACGGCGTGGCCATCCATGTCGGCATGGCGGTCAACGACGTGGTGGTTTCGCGCGGCGCCGGCGCCGGCATGGCCGAGCTCAGCGTCGACGTCGACGAGCACTTCATGTACAACCAGCGTTCCGACGGCCTGATCGTCGCCACGCCCACCGGTTCCACCGCCTATGCCTTGTCGGCCGGCGGGCCGCTGCTGCATCCGACCCTGGGCGGCATCGTCATGGTGCCGATCGCGCCGCATGCGCTGTCGAACCGGCCCATCGTGCTGCCCGACTCCAGCCAGATCGTCATCGAAATCAAGCGCGGGCGCGACATCACCGTCAATTTCGATATGCAGACCTTCGCCAGCCTGATGCCGCAGGATCGCATCCATATCCAGCGCTCGCCGCACGCCATCACCTTCCTGCATCCCGAGCACTGGAGTTACTACAACACCCTGCGCGAAAAGCTGCACTGGAACGAATACCCGTCCACCGACGGCAAAGTTTAACCATCCTTCTTGAGACCATGCTGCGTACACTGTCCATCCGCGATTTCGTCATTGTCGACACGATTGAACTGGAATTTTCCGCCGGCTTTGCCGTCTTCACCGGAGAAACAGGAGCCGGCAAATCCATCCTGATCGATGCGCTGACGCTGGCGCTGGGCGGACGCGGCGACGCCAGCATCGTGCGCGAAGGCGCGGCCAAGGCCGACATCACGGCCGACTTCACCGTCACCGCGCAGGCGGCCGAATGGCTGGCCGCCAACGAATTCGCGGCCGACGAAGGCGGCGCCCTGCTGCGCCGCGTGATCGACAATGCCGGCCGCTCGAAGGCCTTCATCAACGGCGTGGCCGCCACCGCCGCCCAGCTGCGCGAGCTGGGCGACCTGCTGGTCGACATCCACGGCCAGCACGCCCACCAGTCCCTGCTGAAAACCGAAGCCCAGCGCGAGCTGCTCGACAACCAGTCCGGCGCCGCGCCCAATGTGCGCGAGGTCAGCGTGGCCTATAAAGCCTGGCGCGCGCTGGCGCGCCAGCTGGAAGAATTCGAAACCAATGCCGCCAATGTGCTGTACGAGCGCGAGCGCCTGGAATGGCAGGTTGGCGAACTCGACAAGCTGGCCGCCAAGTCCGGCGAATGGGCCGACATCAGCCACGAGCACAGCCGCCTGTCGCACGCCGCCAGCCTGCTCGAAGGCGCACAGGAAGCGCTGGCCGTGATTTCCGAATCGGACGAGCAGCCCATCGTGTCCCAGCTCTCGGCGCTGAACCAGAAGCTGGGCAAGCTGGTCGCCGTCGATGGCGAGCTGCAGCCCGTGGTCGACCTGATCGAATCGGCGCGCATCCAGCTGCAGGAATCCGTGTACGCCCTGAACACCTATCTGGACCGCGTCGAACTCGACCCCGACCGCCTGCGCCAAGTCGATGCCCGCATGGAAGCGCTGCACTCGACCGCGCGCAAATTCCGCGTCGCGCCCGAAGAGCTGCCGGAAGAACACGCCAAGCTCGCGGCCAAGCTCGGCCAGCTGGCCGACGCCAGCGACATCGACGGCCTGCGCCAGCAGGAAGAAAAACTCAAAGCCGTCTACCTCGACGCCGCCGCCGCACTGACGCAGACCCGTACCGTGGCCGCGCGCCAGCTGGGCGAAGCCGTGACCAAGGCCATGCAGGAGCTGAACATGACCGGCGGCCGCTTCGAGATTGCCCTGCATCCTGGCGAGCCGAGCGCCAAAGGCGTCGAGCAGGTCGAATTCATGGTGGCCGGGCATGCCGGCGTTGCCGCGCGTCCGCTGGCCAAAGTCGCCTCCGGCGGCGAGCTGGCGCGGATTTCGCTGGCCATTTCCGTGATCACCTCCAAAGCCACCACCACCCCGACCCTGATCTTCGACGAAGTCGACAGCGGCATCGGCGGCGGTGTGGCCGAAGTGGTGGGGCGTCTGCTGAAAAAATTGGGACAAGAGCGCCAAGTCCTGTGCGTCACCCACCTGCCGCAGGTGGCCAGTCAGGCCAACCAACACTTCCAGGTCGCCAAGAGCACGCTCGACAACGGCAAAACCGCCTCCCGCATCGACGTATTGGATGCCACCGCCCGCGTCGAAGAAGTCGCCCGCATGCTCGGCGGCCTCGAAATCACCGCCACCACCCGCCAGCACGCCCGCGAACTGCTCGCCTCTTGATCTGCATCAAACAATGTCCCACCCTGGTGCCTGACACCAGGGTGGGACATTGTTTGATTTGGCGCAAATGGTGGGGTGGGGCACTATAATGGCGGGCTTTCCTGGACTTTCTTCGACGGGGTTTATGTCTTTCGCTAAAGAGCCACCTTTTGCCCACGGCAGCATTTCGCGCAGCGCTGTCGTTCTCGTGAATCTGGGGACGCCGGATGCGCCCACCCGGGGCGCGCTGCGCCGCTATCTGCGGGAGTTTCTGTGGGACCGGCGCGTGGTGGAGATTCCGCGCGCGCTGTGGTGGCTGATCCTGCACGGGGCGATCCTGCCTTTCCGCTCGGGTCAGTCGGCGCATAAATACGCGTCGATCTGGACCCGCGAGGGTTCGCCGCTGAAAGTCCATACCCAGGCCCAGGCGCGCCTGCTGCAGGAGGCGCTCGCCGAACGCGGCCACAGCGAGCTGACGGTGGCCATGGCCATGCGCTATGGCTCGCCTTCGTTGCCGGATGTGCTGGCTAAACTCAAGGCCGAGGGCTGCGAACGCATCGCCATTCTGCCGGCCTATCCGCAGTATTCGGGCACGACCACGGCGTCCATCTATGACGCGGTGTTTGCCCACTACAAGAATATCCGCAACGTGCCGGAGCTGCGCCTGGTGCGCAATTATCACGAGCATGAGGGCTATATCGGCGCCCTGGCCGAGTCGGTCGAGGCGCATTGGGAGCAGCATGGCCGCCCCGATAAGCTGGTGATGAGCTTCCACGGCGTGCCCAAGCGTACCTTACTGCTGGGCGATCCCTACCATTGCGAGTGCCTGAAGACGGCGCGCCTGCTGGCGTCCCGCCTCAAGCTGGGCGCCGACGATTACGTGGTCACTTTCCAGTCCCGCTTCGGCAAGGCCGAGTGGCTGCAGCCCTACACGGCGCCGACGGTGGAGGCGCTGGCGCGCCAGGGCGCGCGCCGCGTCGACGTGATCTGTCCCGGCTTTACCAGCGATTGCCTGGAAACGCTGGAGGAGATCGCCATGGAGGTGCGCGCCGACTTCGAGGCGGCCGGCGGCCAGGAATTCCACTATATCCCCTGCCTGAACGAAAATCCGGCCTGGATCGCGGCCCTGGCCGAAATTGCCGAGCAGCACATCATCGGCTGGCCGACCATGCAGACGGCGGCCCAGCGCGAGCTGCACAAAAAAGCGGCGGAAGCGGCGCGCGCCGCCGCTTTGCAACTGGGCGCCGAGGCCTGACAGCGGCCCTGACGCCGGGCGCCGCCAGGGCGCCGGGCGTAATCAGCACTTGCCGGTGACGAGTGCCAGCCTGTTACAATACCCGGTCAGGGTAACAGTTCGGTATAGCAGATCCAGGCCGTCGCCAGCACGATGTAGGCGAGCAGGGTGGCTGTGACGAGGGACAGTTTCATGGCGGTTTCCAGAGCGCGGTTCAGTTTTCATCTTAGCCGTTGCGGGCCAAAAACCTATGTCGGGAATGTTGCGAAATTGTAAATCAATCGTTACATCCGGCTCCGCCTGCTCTTGAAAACCAGCGCAGGATCCCCATTTCCCGCCCAGTAGTATCCGGACAAAAAACTAACATTCACGATAGTAGGAGTCTTTTAGATGCAAGATCAGGAAAATCAGGCCGTGCCTAATCAAGAGGCGGAGCCGGTGCAAGCCCAGCCGGCGGCACCTGCTGAACCTGCCGTTCCAAGTCTGGAAGAGCAACTGGCCAGCGCCGAAGCGCGCGCCGCCGAGATGCAGGACGCCTTCATGCGCGCCAAGGCCGAGGCCGACAATATCCGCCGCCGCGCCCAGGAAGACGTGTCGAAAGCGCACAAATTCGCCGTGGAAAGCTTCGCCGAAGCCATGGTGCCGGTCAAGGACAGCCTGGAAATGGCCCTGAAAGTCGAGGCGCCGACCCTGGAATCGCTGAAGGAAGGCGTGGAAATGACGCTGAAACAGCTTAATTCCGCCTTCGAAAAGAACCGTCTGATCGAAATCATGCCGGCCCAGGGCGAAAAGCTCGACCCGAACCGCCACCAGGCCGTGGCCGTGGTGCCGGCCGATCAGGAAGCCAATACCGTTGTTGCTGTATTGCAAAAAGGTTATATGATTGCCGACCGCCTGCTGCGTCCGGCCATCGTCACGGCCGCTCAGCCGAAATAATGCCGTTTGTTTGAGCACTTGAAAACGATACAGCGTTTCCACATATAAGAACTATCTGAAACTTTAGTAAATAGGAAGAATAAATCATGGGCAAAATCATCGGTATTGACTTGGGGACCACCAACTCCTGCGTTTCCATCATGGAAAACGGCACCCCGAAAGTGATCGAGAACGCCGAAGGCGCGCGTACCACGCCGTCGATCATTGCATATCAGGAAGACGGTGAAATCCTGGTCGGCGCGCCAGCCAAACGCCAGGCAGTGACCAATCCGAAGAACACCCTGTTCGCGGTGAAGCGTCTGATCGGCCGCAAGTTCGAAGAAAAAGAAGTGCAGAAGGATATCTCCCTGATGCCTTACGAGATCGCCAAGGCCGACAACGGCGACGCCTGGATCGGCGTGCGCGACAAAAAACTGGCGCCGCCACAGATTTCGGCGGAAGTGCTGCGCAAAATGAAGAAAACGGCAGAAGACTACCTCGGTGAAGAAGTCACCGAAGCCGTGATCACCGTGCCAGCCTACTTCAACGACTCGCAGCGCCAGGCGACCAAGGACGCCGGCCGCATCGCCGGTCTGGACGTGAAGCGCATCATCAATGAGCCGACCGCGGCGGCCCTGGCTTTCGGCCTGGACAAGACCGACAAGGGCGACCGCAAGATCGCCGTGTATGACCTGGGCGGCGGCACTTTCGACGTGTCCATCATCGAAATCGCCGACGTGGACGGCGAGAAGCAGTTCGAAGTGCTGTCGACCAACGGCGACACCTTCCTCGGTGGCGAGGACTTCGACCAGCGCGTGATCGACTACATCATCGACGAATTCAAGAAGATCAACGGCCTGGATCTGAAAAAAGACCCGATCGCCCTGCAGCGCATCAAGGCTTCGGCCGAGCGCGCGAAGATCGAACTGTCCTCGTCCGCCCAGACCGAGATCAACGAGCCGTACATCGCCATGGCCAACGGCGCGCCGGTCCACCTGAACCTGAAGATGACCCGCGCCAAGCTGGAATCGCTGGTGGAAGAGCTGATCGCCAAGACCATCGAGCCATGCCGCACCGCCATCAAGGACGCCGGCGTGAAAGTGTCCGACATCGACGACATCATCCTGGTCGGCGGCATGACCCGTATGCCGAAGGTGCAGGAAAAGGTCAAAGAGTTCTTCGGCAAGGATCCACGCAAGGACGTGAACCCTGACGAAGCCGTGGCCGTGGGCGCCGCGATCCAGGGCGCCGTGCTGTCGGGCGAGCGCAAGGACCTGCTGCTGCTGGACGTGACCCCGCTGTCGCTGGGCATCGAGACCCTGGGCGGCGTGATGACCAAGATGATCCACAAGAACACCACGATTCCGACCAAGTTCTCGCAAGTGTTCTCCACCGCCGACGACAACCAGCCGGCCGTGACCATCAAGGTGTATCAGGGCGAGCGTGAAATCGCCGCCGGCAACAAGGCCCTGGGCGAATTCAATCTGGAAGGCATCCCGCCGGCAGCGCGCGGCACCCCGCAGATCGAAGTGACCTTCGACATCGACGCCAACGGCATTCTGCACGTGGGCGCGAAAGACAAGGCCACCGGCAAGGAAAACAAGATCACCATCAAGGCCAACTCCGGCCTGTCGGAAGACGAAATCCAGAAGATGGTGAAGGACGCCGAGCTGAACGCCGAAGAAGACAAGAAGCTCAAAGAGCTGGCCGAATCGCGCAACCAGGCCGACGCCCTGGTGCACTCGACCCGCAAATCGCTGACCGAATACGGCGACAAGCTGGAAGGCGGCGAGAAAGAGAAGATCGAAGCGGCCATCACCGATCTGGAAGCGTCGCTGAAAACCGGTGACAAGGCCGAGATCGACGCCAAGGTTGCCGCCCTGTCGACCGCTTCGCAGAAGCTGGGCGAGAAGATGTACGCTGACATGCAGGCGCAGCAAGCTGCCGCCGGCGGCGCGGAAGGCGCGCAGCAGCAGCAAGCTGGCGGCGCCGAAGCCAAGCCACAGCAGGACGACGTGGTCGACGCCGACTTCAAGGAAGTCAAAGACAGCAAATAAGCTGTCCCACTTCGGTCGAGTGTAAGGCGCGGCGCATCGCCGCCGCGCCGGACCTGCCGAGCAGAGCGTCCGTCCGACGGTGCTTGCTCGGCTTTTTCGCATAATCGGTACATCAGTAAAAGCAAGGTGCCTACAAGATGGCAAAGCGTGATTTTTACGAGATCCTCGGGGTCGCCAAGAATTCGTCGGAAGACGAAATCAAGAAAGCCTATCGCAAGCTCGCGATGAAATATCATCCGGACCGCAACCCGGACAATAAAGAGGCGGAAGAGAAGTTCAAGGAGGTCAAGGAAGCCTACGAGATGCTGACCAATCCGGAGAAGCGCGAGGCCTATGACCGCTATGGTCATGCCGGCGTGGACCCGAATATGGGCGGTGGCGGCGGCTTTGGCGGCGGCGGTTTCGGCGACGCCTTCGGCGATATCTTCGGCGACATTTTCGGCGGCGGCGGTGGACGCCGCAGTTCGGGTCCGCAGGTGTATCGCGGCGCCGACCTGCGCTACAACCTGGAAATCACGCTGGAACAGGCGGCGCACGGCTTCGACACCACGATCCGCGTACCGTCCTGGGACAAGTGCGACACCTGCCACGGTTCCGGCGCCAAGCCGGGCACCTCGCCCACCACCTGCGGCACTTGCGGCGGCCACGGCCAGGTGCGCATGCAGCAGGGCTTCTTCAGCATCCAGCAGACCTGCCCGAAATGCCACGGCACCGGCAAGATCATTCCTGAGCCATGCCCATCGTGCGCCGGCGCGGGCCGCATCAAGCGCAACAAGACGCTGGAAGTGAAGATCCCGGTCGGCATCGACAACGGCATGCGCATCCGCTCCACCGGCAACGGCGAGCCGGGCACCAATGGCGGCCCGCCGGGCGACCTGTATGTGGAAATCCACATCAAGGCGCACCCGGTGTTCCAGCGCGAAGGCGACGACCTGCATTGCGAAATGCCGATCTCCTTCGCCAAGGCGGCCCTGGGCGGCGAGATCGAAGTGCCGACCCTGGATGGCAAGGTCTCCTTCACCGTGCCGGAAGGCACCCAGTCGGGCAAGACCTTCCGTCTGAAAGGCAAGGGCATCAAGGGCGTGCGTTCCGGTTATCCGGGCGACCTGTTCTGCCACGTGGCCGTGGAAACCCCGGTCAAGCTGACGGAAAAACAAAAAGAGCTGCTGCGCGAATTCGACCGCGCCACGGTGGAAGGCGGATCCAAGCACAGCCCGCAGACCAAGACCTGGAAAGACAAGGTCAAGGACTTCTTCGAGTAATATAGCGTCACTTTTCACCGCCCCGGGCGCCCCGGTGCGGCCTGCCTAACGGACCGCCGCCATCATCCCGATGGACCGGCGGTCTTGCTACGATAGGAGCATCAATGAGCGAAGCAATCAAGAGCCCTGCAGCCCTGCAGGAACTGCTCAACAACAACCGCCGCTGGGCCGACTCCATGGTCGCCCGCGATCCCGAATTCTTCAAGCGCCTGGCGCAGCAAGCCTCCCCGGAATATCTGTGGATCGGCTGCTCGGACAGCCGCGTGCCGGCGAACGAACTGCTGGGCCTCGCGCCGGGCGACGTTTTCGTCCACCGCAATATCGCCAACGTGGTGGTGCACTCGGACTTGAACTGCTTGTCCGTGCTGCAGTTTGCGATCGACGTGCTGAAGGTGAAGCATGTGATGATCGTCGGCCACTACGGCTGCAAAGGCGTGCACGCCGCGCTGACCGGCGGCCGCGTGGGCCTGGCCGACAACTGGCTGCGCCATGTGCAGGACGTGGCACAGAAGCACGAGCGCTATCTGGGCGATGTGCTGGAAACGAACAAGCGCAGCGAGCGCCTGTGCGAACTGAATGTGGTGGAGCAGGTGGTGAACGTGTGCCAGACCACCATCGTGCAGGACGCCTGGGACCGCGGCCAGGAACTGAGCGTGCATGGCTGGGTGTATGGCTTGAAGGATGGCCACCTGCACGATCTGGAAATGACCGTGAGCGGCCCGACTGACCTGTCGGCCCGCGTGCGCAATCGTCTGGCGCACTACGAACCCATCGCCTGACTGTAAAAAAACGGCTCCCGGCGTCCGCCTAAGATATACTGTATGCATATACAGTTATCGGCGGCGCCATGGAGTTGACAGACAAATTAGAAATTCTGGCCGATGCGGCCAAGTACGATGCATCCTGCGCCAGCAGCGCCGCGCCCAAGCGTTCCTCGGAAGGCAAGGATGGCGTCGGCGCCACCAATGGCATGGGCATCTGCCACAGCTATACGCCGGACGGCCGCTGCGTGTCCCTGCTGAAGATTCTGCTCACCAATTTCTGCATCTACGATTGTCAGTACTGCGTCAACCGGCGCAGCTCGAACGTGCCGCGCGCCCGCTTCAGCGTGCAGGAAGTGGTCAAGCTCACCGTCGATTTCTACCTGCGCAATTACATCGAGGGACTGTTCCTCAGCTCCGGCATCATCCAGTCGGCCGATTACACGATGGAGCAGCTGGTGGCGATCGCGCGCGAACTGCGCGAAGTGCACCAGTTTCGCGGCTATATCCACCTGAAGACGATTCCCGATGCCGACCCGGCGCTGATCGAGGCGGCCGGCCGCTACGCCGACCGGCTCAGCGTGAATATCGAATTGCCGACCCAGACCAGCATCGAGCGCCTGGCGCCGGAAAAGAGCGTGCATACCATCAAGCTGGCGATGGGCGCCATCCGCCTCAAGCTGGATGAAAAGGCGGATGAACCGAAAGCGCCGCGTTTCGCGCCGGCCGGACAAAGTACGCAGATGATCGTCGGCGCCGACGCCAGCGACGACCAGCGCATTCTGAGCACGGCCGAAACCCTGTACGGCAGTTATAAACTCAAGCGCGTCTACTACTCGGCTTTCAGTCCCATCCCGCACAGTCCGAAAAGCGTGCCGCTGGCGCCACCGCCGCTGCTGCGCGAACACCGGCTGTACCAGGCTGACTTTCTGCTGCGCGGCTATGGCTTCCAGGTTAGCGAGCTGCTGCCGCAGGCGGGCAATCTGGCGCTCGACATCGACCCCAAGCTGGCGTGGGCGCTGGCCAACCGCCAGCACTTTCCGCTCGACCTGAACCGCGCCGACCTGGCGATGATCGCGCGCGTGCCGGGCATCGGCTTGCTCAACGCCAAGCGCATTGTGGAGCTGCGCCGCATGCGGCGCGTGCGCTATGCCGACCTGTCGCGCCTGCGTTGCAGCATGAAGAAGGTCGCGCCCTTCATCATCACGGCCGACTACACGCCCGCGCGCGACGGTACGCCTTCCGAAACGCTGCGCCGCGCCATGGCCGAGCGCCAGCAGCAGCTCACGCTCTGGCCGGAACTGCAGGTGGCATGAGCGGGGCCGCATCCGCGCCAGCGCCGGACTGGCCCGCCGGCCCCGTGCTGGCGTGTGACTTTGCCGAATGGCGCGCGGCGGCGCGCCGCCTGATCGTGCGCCGTGTGCCACCCGAGTCCGTACAATGGATGCAGCGCGCTGGCGAGATCGATCTGTTGAGCGATGCGCCGTTGCCTTCCGCTGCCGTTGCCAGCGCTGACGGCCCGGCTCTGCGCATCCCGCGCGCGCTGATGGAAATGCTGGAGCGCGCCGCCTGCTTTCGCGCGGCCGACCGCTGGGCTTTTCTCTACCGCGTGCTGTGGCGCTGGCAGCATGGCGAACAGGAGGTATTGTCGATGGCCGACGACGATGGCGCGCGTTTGCAAGCCATGGCGAAGGCGGTGCGCCGCGAAGAACATGATATGCACGCCTACCTGCGCTTTCGCGAACGCCCTGAAGACAAGGGCGCGCCGCGTTTCATCGCCTGGTTCGAACCGGCGCACGATGTCCTGCCCCAGGTGGCGCAACACTTCGTGCGCCGCATGGGCCGCATCAGCTGGATGATCGCCACGCCCGACGCCACGGTGCTCTGGGACGGCGCGCAATTGCACCATACCGCGGCGCTGCTGCGCGGCCCCGCCGATATCGAAGACGCAGGCGAGGCGCTATGGCTGACCTATTACCGCAGCATCTTCAATCCCGCGCGCTTGAACGCGGACCTGATGCACAGCCATATCACTGCGCGCTTCTGGAAGCATTTGCCGGAAGCGGCCGTCGTGCCGGAGATGGTCACGCAAGCGGCCGCCGGTGCGCGCAGCACGGGCCAGAGCACGGCCGTTGGCCGCCGCAGCGGCACGACGATTCCGGTCAGCGCGGAAAAGGCCCAGCCCGAGCGCGAGCAGCCGCGCACCCTGGACGAGTGCCGCCGCTGCGAGCTGTGGCAGAACGCCACCCAGGCCGTGGGTGGACAAGGCCCGCGCCACGCCAGGATCATGCTGGTGGGCGAACAGCCCGGCGATCAGGAGGATTTGGCGGGCAAGCCCTTCGTCGGTCCGGCCGGCGAGCTGCTGGAGCGGGCCATGGAGCAAGCCGGCGTGGACCGCCGCGCCGTCTACATCACCAACGCGGTCAAGCATTTCAAATGGGAGCTGCGCGGCAAACGCCGTCTGCACAAGACGCCGGCCCAGCGCGAAGTCCTGGCCTGCCACTACTGGCTGGAAGAAGAGCTGAAGCAGATCGGCCCCAGTGTGGTGCTGGCGCTTGGCAGCACGGCGCTCAAATCGGTTCTGCAGGATGGCCGCGTCAATCTGAAGGATTACATGGACGAGCCGGTGCGGCATGAGGGCCGCTGGGTTGTCGCCACTTACCATCCGGCGTATGCGCTGCGCGTGCCCGATGCGCAGGCGCGCCAGGATGCGCTGGCCGCCATCGTCGCCGCCTTGCGCACCGCGTGGCGGCTGGCTGACTCCTAAATCCGTTCGATAGCGGCGATCTGCCGGTCCTGCCAGCGCGCCAGCAGGAGCAGGGCGGCGATGCTGCCGATCAGCGCCGTGAACATATCCGATTGCGTATCCCACTGATCGCCCTGCGTGCCGAGAAATTCGTCCGCGCCCTGGCCCATGGCGACCGCCGCACCCCATTCGATCAGCTCATACGTGGCGCTGATCGCCAGCACAATGCACACCACCACGAAGGCCAGCATCTTGCGGCCCGCGATATGCCGCCCGCGCAGCAGGATCTCGCGCGCCACCAGGGCCGGCACGAAGCCCTGGAAGAAGTGGCCGATCTTGTCGTAGGGATTGCGGCCCAGTCCCAGCCACTGCTGCAGATCGAAGCCGAAAGGCACGCGCGCATAGGTGTAGGCGCCGCCCACCATCAGCACGATCGCATGCAGCAGGATCAGCACATACAGCAGATCGGTCAGCGGAAAGCGGCGGTAGGTCGCCAGCATGAGCGGGAAGGCAATCAGGACGGGCGCCACTTCCATCAGCCAGGTGGCGCGGTCATACGGCGCCAGGCCGGACCAGATCAGCACTGCAAACATGGCCGCCGTCAGCAGCAGATGAAGCCGGGAAGAGGATGTATTCATGCGCGTTCGCCGAATCGAAAAGCGCATATTAATATCAAAATGAATTCGTTTCCAATACGTTAAGCCAGGCCTAGACTGGAATCTCCAGCAACCCCCGCATCGCACAATCATGTCAGCCGTTCTTTTTGAAGACCTTAGCGTTGATTCGGATTTCGAGATCCATATCCTGGAGGCTCCTCTGGGTGCGGAAATTACAGGCCTCGATTTGTCCCAACCGCTCAGCGATATGGACTTCTTGCGGATTCATGCCACCCACCTGGACCATCACTTGCTGGTGTTCCGGGGGCAGCGTATCACGCCGCAGCAACAGATCGATTTCAGCCGGCGTTTCGGCCAGCTGCAAATCCATGTGCTGCGGAACTTCCAGTTGTCGGGGCATCCGGAAGTTCTGGTGGTATCGAATGTCCTGAAGGACGGCAAACCGGCGGGATTGGGCGATGCGGGTGTGTTCTGGCACTCGGATCTGTCGTACAAGGAGAAACCCAGTCTGGGCTCTCTATTGCATGCGCAGGAGCTGCCATCGAAAGGAGGTGACACACTATTCGCCAATATGCACCTGGCATACGACACCCTGCCTGTCGCGTTGCGCCGCGCCGTGCAGGGTGCTCGGGCCGAACACAGTTATCTGGCGCGTTATGAGGAGCTGCGCCGTCACAGTCCCTGGCGGCCGGCGCTCACGCCGGAGCAGATTCACGAAGTCCTACCCGTAAGCCATCCTGTCGTGCGCGTGCATCCCGAAACGGGACGCCGCGCACTTTTTATCAGCGAACATTTCACCACCCGCATCCTTGGCCTGCCCGAGGATGAAAGCCGCGAACTGCTGCAGGAGCTGTTCGCCCACAGCGTCAAGCCCGAACACATTTACCGCCACCGCTGGCAGCCGCATGACCTGCTGTTCTGGGACAACCGCTCGCTGATGCATCTGGCGACCGGCTGCCCGTTTGAGCAGCGCCGCACCCTGTACCGCACCACCATCGAAGGCGACCGTCCTTACTGATCCTGGAGACTGCATGAAGAAGACCCTGCTGCGTACTACGCTGGCCGCCCTCGGCTTTGCTCTCGCCGCGCATGCGGCGCAGGCCGAAGGCCGCATCCGCATCGCCGAACAGTACGGCATCGTGTACCTGCTGCTGAACGTGGTGCAGGACCAGAAGCTGATCGAGAAGCACGGCAAGCGCGCCGGGGTGGACGTCAAGGTGGAATGGACCCAGCTCTCTGGCGGCGCCGCCGCCAACGATGCGTTGTTGTCCGGCGCCATTGATATCGTCGGCGCGGGCGTGGGGCCGCTGCTGACGGTGTGGGACCGCACCAATGGCCGCCAGAATGTGCGCGGCGTGGCGGCGCTGGGCAGCTTCCCTTACTACCTGATCAGCAATAATCCCAAGGTCAAGACGATTGCCGACTTCACCGACAAGGACCGCATCGGCCTGCCCGCCGCCGTGGTGTCGGTGCAGGCGCGCATCCTGCAGATGGCGGCCGCCAAGCAGTGGGGCGACAAGGAATATGCGCGTCTGGACAAGATCACGCAGACGCTGCCGCATCCCGACGCGACGGCGGCCATCATCGCCGGCGGCACCGAGATCACCGGCCACTTCGCCACGCCGCCATACCAGGAACAGGAGCTGGCGCAAAATCCGAATGCACGCATCGTGTTGAAATCCTATGACGTGCAGGGCGGCCCGACTTCTTCGACGGTCTTGTACGCGACCGAAAAATACCGCAGCGAGAATCCCAAGACTTACCGTGCCTTCACGGCGGCGCTGGCGGAAGCGGCCGATTATGTGAACAAGAATCCGGAAGGCGCCGCCGACATCTATCAGCGCCTCAACAAGTCCAAGATCGAGCGCGACCTGCTGCTGAAGATCATCCGCAATCCCGAAGTGCAGTTCCGTATCGCGCCGCAGAACACCTTTGTGCTGGCGCAGTTCATGCACCGCGTCGGCGTCATCAAGAACCAGCCGGCCAGCTGGAAGGATTATTTCTTCGACGATCCCTTGATCGGGCAGGGTGGTTGAGATGGCGGCGCAAGCCCTGCATCTGGTGCCGCCGACCAGCGTCGCTGAACCGCTGCTGCGGGCACGCAATGTGACGCTGGAATACCGCAGCGAAGGGCGCGTGCTGCGGGCCACCGATGGCGTCAGCTTTGACGTGTATCGCGGCGACCGTTTTGTGCTGCTCGGACCTTCGGGCTGCGGCAAGTCCTCGCTGCTCAAGGCGGCGGGAGGTTTCGTGGCGCCGGCCGCGGGCAGCATCAGCGTCGGCGGCGAATTAGTGCGTGGGCCGGGACCGCAGCGCATGGCCGTGTTCCAGGAATTCGACCAGCTTCCGCCTTGGAAGACGGTGAAGCAGAACGTGATGTTCCCCTTGCTCGCTTCGGGCCGCGCCAAGCGCCACGAGGCCGAGGAACGCGCCTTGCACTGGATCGCCAAGGTGGGCCTGGACGGCTTTGCCGACGCTTATCCGCACACCCTGTCCGGCGGCATGAAGCAGCGCGTGGCGATTGCGCGCGCCCTGGCCATGGAGCCGGAAGTGCTGCTGATGGACGAGCCCTTCGCCGCCCTCGACGCCCTGACCCGGCGCAAGATGCAGGAAGAGCTGGGCCGCCTGTGGGAAGAGGCGCGCTTTACGCTGCTCTTCGTCACGCATTCGATCGAAGAAGCGCTGGTGGTGGGCAACCGCATTCTGCTGCTGTCGCCGCATCCGGGCCGGGTGCGGGCCGAGATCAACAGCCACCAGTTCGATTTGCACAGCGCGGGCGGCGCCGAGTTCCAGGCCGCCAGCCAGCGCATCCACCACCTCCTGTTTGGCGCCGATGGCGCTGCCCATGAAGCGGCGCCGCATCCGGCTGCGCAAGGCACGGCGCTTACCCCGGCCGCCGCCGATGCCGAAACGGCGAGGCAGGCATGAACGCGCCATTCGTCGATCCGCCGATCCGCCCCGAGCTGGAATATCCTGCCGCCTTGCCCTGGCTGGTGCAACTACCTGGCCGCCAGCGCGATGCGGCTCCACCTACGGCGGAAGCAAGGACGGAGGCGGAAGCTGCGATGGCGAACCGCGCGTGGCTGAGCGGCGGCGCGGTGCGGCAGTGGGCCGGACGCCAGGCCTGGCTGCGCAAAGGCTTGCTGCTGCTGGCGCTGGCCCTGGTCTGGGAATTGGGTGCGCGCTGGCAGAACAACGATCTGATGCTGCCCAGCTTTCTGCAGACAGCGCATGCTTTTGCTGGCGGACTTGCCTCCGGCGAGCTGCTGGCTAAAGTCAGCGTGTCGCTGGCGGCGCTGCTGAAAGGCTATGTGGCGGGCGTGCTGGCCGCCTTTTTGCTGACCGCGCTGGCAGTCTCCACGCGCTTTGGCCGCGACCTGCTGGAAACCCTGGTTGCCATGTTCAATCCCTTGCCCGCCATCGCCTTGCTGCCGCTGGCCATGCTGTGGCTGGGTCTGGGCCAGGCCAGCCTGTCCTTTGTGCTGATCCACGCCGTGCTTTGGCCGCTGGCGCTAGCGACCGGCAGCGGTTTCCAGAGCGTGCCGGAAACCCTGCGCATGGCGGGCCGCAACTATGGCTTGCGCGGTCTTCCCTTTGTGGTGCAGATTCTGATTCCAGCCGCCGCGCCCAGCATCCTGTCCGGCCTGAAGATCAGCTGGGCCTTCGCCTGGCGCACCCTGATCGCGGCGGAGCTGATCTTCGGCGCGTCGGCGGGGCAGGGCGGCTTGGGCTGGTACATCTTCCAGAACCGCAATGAACTGTATACCGACAAGGTATTCGCTGGACTGGCTGCCGTCATCCTGATTGGCCTGTTGGCCGAGAATCTCGTCTTCGCCACCCTGGAGCGCGTCACCGTGCGGCGCTGGGGGATGCAGCGCTAAGGCCTCCACCGTAGCTGGCGCGCTTCTTGCTCAGTCAGACGCATGAGCCGCCATCTACGCATCCTTGTCATCCATCCCCCCGCCGAAAGCGAGGCGTCGCTGCGCGCGCATGCTCTGCATGCGGGCCTGAAGGAGGCTGGCTACCAGATCATCGCCTCGCTGCCGGCCGATCTGCACCTGCCCGAGCAGATTGCGCGGCTGCAGCCGGATATGATCATCATCGACGCCGAATCGGATGCGCGCGACGTGCTCGAACACATCGTGCTCGCCACGCGCAACGAGCGCCGCCCCATCGTCATGTTCACCGAGGATGAGGATACCTGCGCCATGGAAGCCGCGCTGGAAGCGGGCGTCAGCGCCTATATCGTGGCTGGCCTGCAGGCGGAGCGCATCAAGCCGGTGCTCAACGTGGCGCTGGCGCGCTTTCGCCATGAACAGAAGCTGCGCGAGGAATTGGAGAGCACCAGGCATAAACTGGCCGAGCGCAAGGTGATCGACCGCGCCAAGGGCTTGCTCATGCTGCGCCATGGACTGAGCGAGGACCAGGCCTACCAGAAGCTGCGCACGCTGGCGATGAACAAGAACCTGAAGCTGGCGGAAGTGGCCCAGCGCATTCTCGACGTGGAGGATTTGCTGGGCTGAGGCATGCACGCATTTGGTGCGCCCGCCCCGCTGGAGTCAATATGCAGAAAATACAACTGGAGAAAGAGACGGTCCGCATCGGCTTCAACCCGCTGAGCGATTGCGCTTCCGTCGTCATGGCCGCCGTGCTGGGCTTCGACCGCAAATACGGCATCCGCATCGTGCTCCGCAAGGAATCCTCGTGGTCGGCCGTGCGCGACAAACTGCTCGGCGGCGAACTGGATGCGGCCCACGCCCTATATGGCATGGTGTATGGCACCCAGCTCGGCATCGGCTCGCCGCGCAAGGATATGGCGGTGCTGATGAATTTGAACCGCAACGGCCAGGCCATCACGCTGTCGTCGGCGCTGGCGCGGCAGGGCGCGGTGGACGGCGCCACGCTGGCGCTGTTGATGCGTTCCAGCGCGCGCCGCTTCAGCTTCGCCCAGACCTTCCCGACCGGCACCCATGCCATGTGGCTCTACTATTGGCTGGCGGCGCACGGCATTCATCCGCAGCGCGATGCGCGCACCATCACCATTCCACCGGCGCAGATGGTGGCCAACCTGGCCGGCGGCCATATCGACGGCTTCTGCGCCGGCGAGCCGTGGAACCAGCGCGCCATGATGGATGGCGTGGGCGTCACCATCGCCACCAGCCAGCAGATATGGCCCAACCACCCGGAAAAGGTGCTGGCCGCCAGCGCCGATTTTGTGCAGGCCAACCCCAATACTTGCCGCGCCATGGTCGCCGCCGTTCTGGACGCGAGCCGCTGGATCGACGCCAGCGCCGCCAACCGCATGGCCATGGCCGAAATCATCTCCGCTCCGCACTACGTCAACACCGGCAAGGACGCGATCTGCGAGCGCATCCTCGGCCACTACGACAATGGCATGGGCCAGCGCTGGGAAGACCGCGACTGTCTGCACTTCCACCAGGAGGGCGCGGCCAACCTGCCGTATTTATCGGACGGCATGTGGTTCATGACCCAGTTCCGCCGCTGGGGCTTGCTCAAGACGGAGCCAGATTACCTCGCCGTGGCACAGTCGGTGCAGCGCCTCGCGCTCTACCGCGAGGCGGCCGCGATGGCCGAAGTGGACGCGCCCATGGCCATGCTGCGCCGCTCCACGCTGATGGACGGCACGGTGTGGGACGGCAGCGATCCGGCGCGCTACGCGGCTGGTTTCCCTTTGAGCGCCGGCTGAACGGCGAGCGTACCCGGCAACGCTGCGCTGCACCATTTATGGGCAGGCCTGCACCGCGATAAGTCATTCCCACCACCGAAAGCGCTGCCGCTGTAGCAGAAAAACCGCCGCCTCCCTCTGAAAGCACGTTCGTTCGCTGCTGGCACGGCTTTTGCAAAGAGGTAGGCAAGGGTCAATGGCGATCCTCCCCAACATATGCGCCGGTCTAACGAAGGACCGGCAGGACAACGGCGTCCGCCCGGCAAGGCCTGCATGGTCTGCTGCGCGGACGCCTTTTTGTTTTCTGAACAGGGATAAGAAAATGGCCAGCAAAGCAAGCAGCATCGACCTCTTTACCTTCCACACGCCGCAAATGCGTGCCTTCCATCTGACCTGGATGGCCTTCTTCATCTGCTTCTTCGCGTGGTTTGCCTGCGCGCCGCTGATGCCCGTCATCAAGGGTGAATTCGGGCTGACGCCGGCGCAGATCGCCAATATCAATATCGCCGCCGTCGCCATCACCATCGTGGTGCGGCTGATTGTCGGCCCGCTGTGCGACCGCTATGGTCCGCGCAAAACCTATACGGGTTTGCTGCTGCTGGGTTCCATCCCGGTGCTGGGGGTGGCGGCGGCGCAGACGTATGAAGGCTTCCTCTTCTTCCGCCTCTTGATCGGCGCGGTCGGCGCCAGCTTCGTCATCACCCAGTACCACACCTCGGTGATGTTCGCGCCGCGCATCGTCGGCACCGCCAATGCGGCCGCCGCGGGATGGGGCAACGCGGGCGGCGGCGTGGCGCAGGCGCTGATGCCGCTGCTGATGGCGGCCCTCGTTATGCTGGGCGTGAACGATGCCATGGGCTGGCGCGCCGCGCTGATCGTACCGGGCGTGCTGATGCTGGTCATGGCCTTCGTCTACTACCGCTTTACGCAGGACTGCCCGGACGGGAATTACGCCGAACTGCGCGCCGCCGGGGTGGAGCTGGAAAGCGGCAAGAAGGGCGGCTGGGCCAGTTTCCGCATGGCCGCCTCGAACTACCGCGTGTGGCTGCTGTTCGTGACCTACGGCGCTTGCTTTGGCGTGGAAATCTTCATCCACAACATCGCCGCCATCTACTACGTCGATCACTTCAAGCTGTCCCTGAAAGAGGCGGGCATGGCGGCGGGCAGCTTCGGCTTGCTGGCCCTGTTCGCTCGTGCCCTCGGCGGCTGGTTGTCGGACAAAGCTGCCCTGCGCGGCAGCCTGAATAGCCGCGTCACCCTGCTGTTCGTGATGATGATCGGCGAGGGCGCTGGCCTGCTGTGGTTCTCGCAAGCGCAGAGCGTGGCCTTCGCGGTGACCGCCATGCTGGTCTTCGGCCTGTTCACCCATATGGCTTGCGGCGCCACGTATGCGCTGGTGCCCTTCGTGGATAAGCGCGCCCTGGGCGGCGTGGCCGGCATCATCGGCGCGGGCGGCAATGTGGGCGCGGTGGCCGCTGGCTTCCTGATGAAAGGCCTGGGAGATACCCAGCAGACATTGAGCGTGCTCGGTCTGCTGGTTGCCGCCTCGGCCCTGTGCGCGATTGCCGCCCGCTTCGGCGCGGCCGCGGAAGAACCGGCCATCGCCAAGGCCGTAGCTTAAGGAGAATGGAATGAAAATCGTCGTCATCGGCCATGGCATGGTCGGCCACAAATTCCTGGAGTGCCTGGCGGAGAGCGGTGCGCAGCAGCTGGACGTGACCGTGCTGTGCGAGGAACCACGGCCCGCTTACGACCGCGTGCACCTGTCCGAGTTCTTTGCCGGGAAAAGCGCCGAAGATCTGTCGCTGGTCAAACCCGGCTTCTTCGAACGCGCGGACATGGTGCTCAAGCTGAACGCGCGCGCCGTGGCCGTGGACCGCGAAGCCAGGACGGTGACGACGAACGGCGGCGAAGCTCTGCCTTACGACAAGCTGGTCTTCGCCACCGGCTCCTTCCCCTTCGTGCCGCCGCTGCCTGGCAAGGAACGCAAGGACTGCTTCGTCTACCGCACCATCGAGGATCTGGAAGCGATGCTGGAATGCGGCCAGCGCTCGCGCAGCGGCGTGGTGATCGGCGGCGGCCTGCTTGGCCTGGAATGCGCCAAGGCGCTGCGCGATATGCGCCTGGAAACCCATGTGGTGGAATTCGCGCCGCGCCTGATGGCGGTGCAGGTGGACGATGGCGGCGGCCGCGTTCTGCGCAGCCGCATCGAGGAGCTGGGCGTGACCGTCCACACCGGCAAGAACACGCTGGAAATTGTCGATGGTGAGAACGGCACGCACCGCATGAACTTCGCCGACGGCAGCCACCTCGACACTGATATGATTGTCTTCTCGGCGGGCATCCGTCCACGCGATTACCTGGCTCGCGAATGCGGTCTGGAGATCGGCGCGCGCGGCGGCATCGCCATCGATGATGCTTGCCTGACTTCCGATCCGGACGTGTATGCGATCGGCGAATGCGCGCAGTGGAGCGGCCAGGTCTTCGGTCTGGTCGCTCCCGGCTACGATATGGCGCGCGTAGCGGCACGGCATATCGCCGGTCAGCAGGCGGCTTTCGCCGGCGCCGACATGAGCACCAAACTGAAACTGATGGGTGTGGACGTGGCCAGTATCGGCGACCCGCACGGCAAGCACGAAGGCTGCCGCAGCTACCAGTTCACCGACGAGCGCAAGCAGGTATACAAGAAAATCGTCGTTTCCGACTGCGGCAAATATCTGCTGGGCGGCGTGCTGGTGGGCGATGCCGGCGAATACGGCTCGCTGCTGCAAATGATGCTGAACAAGATCGAGCTGCCGGAAGCGCCCGAATTCCTGATCCTGCCGCAATCCGACGGCAAGGCCAGGCCGGGCCTGGGCGTGGAAGCTTTGCCAGCCGCAGCGCAGATATGCTCCTGCAACGATGTGTCGAAAGGCGCGCTGTGCGAGGCGGTAGCGGGCGGCGCCACCAGCATCGGCGCGCTGAAGAAATGCACCGGCGCCGGCACGTCTTGCGGCGGCTGCGTGCCGCTGGTGACGCAGATCATGAAGGCCGAGATGAAGAAGCTGGGCATGGACGTGAACAACCATATCTGCGAACACTTCGCCTATTCGCGCCAGGAGCTGTTCCACCTGATCCGCGTTGGCCAGATCAAGACCTTCGACGTGCTGCTGTCCCAGCATGGCAAAGGCCTGGGCTGCGATATCTGCAAGCCGCTGGCAGCCTCCATCCTGGCAACCTGCTGGAACGATTTCGTGCTGAAGAAGGAGCATGCCAGCCTGCAGGATTCGAACGACTACTTCCTCGGCAATATCCAGAAGGATGGCACCTACTCCGTGGTGCCGCGCATGCCGGGTGGCGAAGTCACGGCCGACGGCCTGATCGCCGTCGGCATGGTCGCCAAGAAGTACGGCCTGTACACCAAGATCACCGGCGGCCAGCGCGTCGACCTGTTCGGCGCCCGCGTCGAGCAACTTCCCTCCATTTGGGAAGAGCTGATCGCGGCCGGCTTCGAAACCGGCCACGCTTACGGCAAATCGCTGCGCACTGTGAAATCCTGCGTCGGTTCCACCTGGTGCCGCTACGGCGTGGACGATAGCGTAGGCCTGGCGATCGAACTGGAAAACCGCTACAAGGGTTTGCGCACGCCGCACAAGATCAAGTTCGGCGTCTCCGGCTGCACGCGCGAGTGCGCCGAGGCCCAGGGCAAGGACGTCGGCATCATCGCCACCGAAAAAGGCTGGAACCTCTACGTTTGCGGCAACGGCGGCATGAAGCCGCGCCACGCCGAGCTGTTCGCCGCCGACCTGGATAAGGCCACGCTGGTGCGCTACATCGACCGCTTCCTGATGTTCTACAGCCGTACCGCCGACCGCCTGCAGCGCACCAGCACCTGGCGCGAGAACCTGGAGGGCGGTCTGGATTACCTGAAGTCCGTGGTCATCGGCGACAAGCTGGGCATCGTCGCCGAGATGGAAGCCGATATGCAGCGCGTGGTCGATACCTATGCCTGCGAATGGAAAGAAGCCGTCACCAATCCTGAAACGCGCCAGCGCTTCCGCCACTTCGTCAACAGCGAGGAAAAAGACAATAACGTGGTCTTCATGGAGGAGCGCGGCCAGATTCGTCCCGCCACCATCGAAGAGCGCAAACGCATCCCGATCATGAAGCAGGCTTGAACTGTCCCATCAAAGGAGAACGATATGCACCGCGATACCCAACCCGGAACCTGGACTGCCGTTTGCGCAGTGGAAGACATTGTGCCGAACACTGGCGTGTGCGCGCTGCTGCAAGGCGAGCAGGTGGCCGTGTTCCGCCTGAATGCCAGCGGCGAGCAGCGCGTTTTCGCCATCGGCAATTACGATCCGAATTCGGATGCGGCCGTGCTATCGCGTGGCCTGATCGGCAATCTGGGAGAACGCATCGTCGTTGCCTCGCCCATCTACAAGCATCACTTCGATCTGCAGACCGGCGAATGCGTGGAAGTGCCCGAGCATTCGGTGCCGACCTATCCGGCCCGCATCGATGGCGGAAAGGTCTGGGTCGGCGCATGAAACCCGCGCTGGTGGTGGTGGGCAACGGCATGGCCGGCATGCGCACGGTGGAGGAACTGCTCAAGTTCGATCCGCGGCACTACGATATCACCGTGTTCGGCGCGGAACCGCATGGCAATTACAACCGCATCCTGCTCTCGCCGGTGCTGGCGGGCGAGAAGACGGTGGACGACATCATGCTCAATACCCGCGAATGGTACGAGCATCACGGCATCACCCTGCATGCCGGCGATCCCGTCGAGCGCATCGACCGCAAGCGCCGCGTGGTGCGCGCCCGTTCGGGACGCGAAGTGCGTTACGACCGCCTGCTACTGGCGACTGGCTCCCGGCCTTTCATCATCCCGGTTCCGGGACACAAGCTGCCGGGCGTGATCGCCTTCCGCGATATAAAGGACGTGGAAACCATGCTGGAAGCGGCGCGCAACCATCGCCACGCCGTCATCATCGGCGGCGGCCTGCTGGGACTGGAAGCGGCCAATGGCTTGCAGCGCCAAGGCATGGACGTGACGGTGGTGCATGTGACCGACGCGCTGATGAACCAGCAGCTCGACAAGCCCGCCGCCCAGCTGCTGCAAAAGGCGCTGGAAGGGAAGGGCTTGCGCTTCATGCTGGAAGCGCAGACCAGCGAGATCGTGGGCGAAGACCGCGTGCGTGCCGTGCGCTTCAAGGACGGCAGCGAGATTCCGGCCGACCTGGTGGTGATGACGGCGGGCGTGCGTCCGAATATCGCACTGGCTCAGCAATCCGGTCTGCATTGCGAACGCGCCATCGTGGTGGACGACACCTTGCAGACTTACGATCCGCGGGTGTACGCCGTGGGCGAATGCGTGCAGCACCGCAGCGCCACCTTCGGGCTGGTCGCGCCGATCTGGGAGCAGGCGCGTGTCTGCGCCGCGCATCTGGCCGGAGCGGGGCATCGCCGCTATGTGCAGCAGGCTTGCGCCACGCGGCTGAAAGTAACCGGCGTCGAGCTGTATTCGGCGGGCGACTTCATCGGCGGCGAGGACAGCGAAGATCTGGTGCTGCGCGACGCCCGGCGCGGCGTCTACAAGCGCCTGGTCCTGCGCGGCAACCGCATTGCTGGCGCGGTGCTGTACGGCGACGTGCAGGACGGTCCCTGGTATTTCGACCTGATCCAGAAGCGCACCGATATCTCCTCGATGCGCAGCCACTTATTGTTTGGCCAGGCGCTGTGCGCCCAGGCCGCGTGAAGCGGAAATCATCGTGAACCTGTCCCAGGACCATTTGGCGGTACGAACCACATGCGCCTACTGCGGCGTGGGCTGCGGCGTGAAAGCCACGCCGCGCGCCGATGGCGGCTTCGATATTGCGGGCGATGCCGACCATCCCGCCAACGCGGGCCGGCTTTGCGTGAAGGGCTCGGCGCTGGGTGAAACCATCGGCCTGGAAGGACGCCTGCTGTATCCTCAACTGCGCGAGCAAGGGGCGCTGCGCCGCGCATCGTGGGACGAGGCGCTGGACCGTGTGGCGGATAAGTGGCAGTCGATCATCGCCGAGCATGGGCCGGACGCGGTGGCCTTCTACGTATCGGGCCAACTGCTGACGGAGGACTACTACGTCGCCAACAAGCTGATGAAGGGCTATATCGGCAGCGCCAATATCGACACCAATTCGCGGCTGTGCATGTCCTCCGCCGTGGCGGCGCACAAGCGCGCGTTTGGCGAGGATGTGGTGCCGGTCTGCTACGACGATCTGGAGCTGGCCGACATGATCGTGCTGGTCGGCTCCAATGCCGCCTGGTGCCATCCCATCCTGTTCCAGCGCATCGCCCGCATCCGCGAGCAGCGGCCTGGCGTCAAGCTGGTGGTGATCGATCCGCGCCGCACCGCCACTTGCGAGCTGGCGGACTTGCATCTGCCGGTCAAACCGGGCACCGATGTGTGGCTGTTCAACGGCCTGCTCAACTATCTGGCCAAGCGCGGCGCGGCAAATGCGGCCTTCGTTGCAACGCATACGCTCGGGTTGGACGATGCGCTGGCAGTTGCCGATCTGGAACCGGAGGCGGTGGCCAAGGCCTGCAAGCTGAATCTGGACGATCTGCTGGGCTTCTACGAATCCTTTGCCGCAACGGAGAAAGTGATTACCGGCTTCTCCATGGGCGTGAATCAATCCTCGGCCGGCACGGACAAGGCCAACAGCATCATCAATTGCCACCTGTTGACGGGCCGCATCGGCAAGCCGGGCATGGGACCGTTCTCCCTCACTGGCCAGCCGAACGCCATGGGCGGCAGGGAAGTGGGCGGTCTGGCGAATATGCTGGCCGCGCATCTGGATATCGACAAGGCCGCGCACCGCGAAGCCGTGCAGACTTTCTGGGCTTCGCCGCGCATTGCCGACAAGCCGGGCCTGAAAGCGGTCGATCTGTTCCAGGCCATCGAAGCGGGCCGCGTCAAGGCGGTGTGGATCATCGCCACCAATCCCATCGTCAGTCTGCCGGATGCCGACCAGGCGCGGCGCGCCTTGCAGAAGTGCGAGCTGGTGGTGGCTTCCGACATCGTGCAGGATACCGACACCAATGCCTTCGCACACGTCCTGCTGCCCGCGCTGGGCTGGGGCGAGAAGGACGGCACCGTTACCAACTCCGAGCGCCGCATCTCGCGCCAGCGCGCTTTCCTGCCTGCTCCTGGCGAAGCGCGCGCCGACTGGCGGATATTGGCGCAATTCGCTCAGCGCATGGGGTACGCCGGGTTCGACTACGAAAGCCCGCAGCAGATTTTTGCGGAGCACGCGCGCCTGACCGCCTTCCGCAATACGCCGCAGGAGCTGCCCCGCGTTCTGGATATCGGCGGCCTGGCAAAGCTTGGTGCAGCCGCCTACGATGCGCTAGAGCCTGTGCAATGGCCATTGAAGGCAGAGGACGAATCGCAACAAGGCAGCGCAAGACTGTTTGGCGACGGCCACTTTTCTCATCCTGACGGTCGCGCGCGTTTCATCGCTGCCGCGCCGCGTCTTCCCGTCAACGAGCGCGACGAAGATTATCCCTTTGCGCTGAACACCGGCCGCGTGCGCGACCAGTGGCACACGATGACGCGTACCGGCCGCGCGCCCAAGCTGTCCGAGCATATTCCCGAATCCTTCGTCGATATGCACCCGCAGGATGCTTTGCTGAGCGGCGTGCGCGAAGGCGAATTGGCGCGCGTCACGACGCAATGGGGCGCCATGGTGGCGCGGGTTCAGCACGGCGGCGGCATTGCGCGCGGCAGCGTCTTCATTCCTATCCACTGGAACGGGCAGACGGCGTCCGATGCCCGCGTCGGGGCGCTGGTGAATCCAGCCGTATGTCCGGTTTCCGGTGAACCGGAATTCAAGCACACGCCGGTGCGCGTCGAGCGCTTCCCCGTGAAATGGCATGGCTTCATCCTGAGTCGCGCCGATGTGAATCTGGGTGGCGTGGCGCACTGGACGCGCGCGCAGGGCAGGGGTTTTGCCCGCTACGAGCTGGCTGGTCGCAACAGCATCGAGGATTTCGGCCTGTGGGCCAAATCCCTGTTGGGTGTGAATGGCGATGATGCCGACTGGCTGGAATACGCCGACCGCAGCGAAGGCATGTACCGCGCTGTGCATATCGTTGACGACCGCATCGAGCAATGCATCTTCGTCTCATCCCGTCCCGACCTGCCTGCGCGCAGCTGGCTGGCGGGCTTGTTCGGCAAGGAGATGCTCGACGATGCCGACCGCGCCGGCCTGCTCGCTGGCCGCGCCATCGCGCAAGGCGAGGATGCCGGCCCCGCCGTTTGCTCCTGCTTCGGTGTGGGCCGCAATACGATTTGCGGCGCGATCCGCGAGCAGGATCTGAAATCGGTGGCGCAAGTCACGGCTTGCGTGAAGGCTGGCGGCAATTGCGGATCTTGCGTGCCGGAGTTGAAAAAACTGCTGGCCGAAACGTTGGCCGAAGCTGCCGCCGAATCCTGATGCGGCTTAAGCCTTGGTTGCCTTGCGCTCGCTCCACGCCTCCCACGCTGCGCTGAGCAGGAAGATCGCGCAGCCGCCGAACAGAACGCCGGGCAGGGCATTGATGCCCACGTTCTGCATCAGCGCACCGGTCAGCAGCGGCCCGCCGGCGCTGGCCGCTCCCCAGCCCACATTCACCAGCGCGCTGGCCGTGGTCAATGCACCGCCGTTGAATCGTTCGCCGCAGGCGACCAGCGCCAGCATATAGATGGCGCCCGCCGCCGCGCCCAGCGCCACCAGCACCGTCCACCATAGCCAGGGATGGCGCGCCGCCAGCGGCAGCAAGGGCAGCAGCAGGCAGACCGCGATGCCGCAAGCCACATGCACGCGCCAGCGGCCGAAATGGTCGGCCAGCCAGCCCATGGCGAATTGCAGCACGGTGTCGCCCACCAGCACCACGGTGGCCGAGAGCAACGCCAGTTCCATGACTATGCCCTGGCGCATCGCATACACTGGCAGGAAGCTCAGGATCAGCGTATCGAACAGCGCGAAGAAGGCCGCGCCCAGCAAGATCATCGGCATCTTCGGCAGCACGCTTTGCCAGCGGCTGTGCTCTTCTTCTCCCTCATCGGCGGCGGGATTGGCGCCGTTCAGCAGCGCCAGGCCCGGCAAGGCGCCGAGGAAGAGCAGGCCGCAGGCGGCGAAGCTATACGTGATCTTGCCCTGCACCGCAGCCACCAGCGCGGGGCCGGTCAGCTGGAACAGCGTGAAGCTGGTGGCGTAAATCGCCACCACACGGCCACGCGAATTGTCGGGCGCGATGCGGTTGACCCACGCTTCGCCCAGCGTGAACAGCACGCCCATCACGCCGCCGAACAGGAAACGCAGCACGCTCCAGGCATAGATATTGTCGGTCACCTGCATCAGCGCCGTGGTCAGTGCGGCCACCCAGACCGAGACCATCATCATGCGGCGCGGCCCGAAGCGCGCCACCCAGCCCGTCACGAAAGGCGCCGAGGCGAGAATGCCGAGCGCACTGATGGCCGTGACGATGCCGATGACATGCGTCCCTGCGCCGCGCTGGTCCAGCGTCAGTGCGGTAAGAGGAATCGTGGCGCCTAGTCCGAGGCCGACCACGCCGATACTGATAACAAGGGCGAAAAATTCACGCCATGGCAGATTCTTCATGGCGCTGTTGGGAATAAGTGCATTGGAGGGTGATACGGTTTAACAGTAAGCCAATGATAGTCGAAATTGTGATAAATTGACTTAAACACCCTTTAGCAAGGTGGATTTACATGCGCCGTCCCATCGTCATTGTTCCAGCCTGCACCCGGCTGATTGGCGAGCATCCCAATCACGCTGCGCAGCACAAGTATGTCAACGCCGTCGTCCTTGGCGCGCGCTGCATGCCTCTGGTATTGCCGGCGCTGGGCGAGCTGGCCGATGTGGACGCGGTCCTTTCCGTGGCCGATGGCGTGATGCTGACCGGCTCCGCATCGAATGTGCATGCGGACCTGTACGGTCAAACTATCCACGACCCCGCGCTGCCGCTCGATGCCGCGCGCGACGCCACCACCTTGCCGCTGATCCGCGCCGCGCTGGAACGCGGCATTCCGATACTTGGCATTTGCCGCGGCTTCCAGGAAATGAATGTGGCATTGGGCGGCACCCTGCATCAAGCGGTGCAGGAAGTATCCGGCATGCTCGATCACCGCGACCGGCCACAGGATGCGATGGAAGTGCAGTACGGCCCCGCGCATCCGATCCGTTTGACCCGTGGCGGCGTCCTGGCCGAAATTCTCGGCAATCCCGCCGAAATCCAGGTCAACTCCCTGCATGGACAGGGAATAGCCAAGCTGGCTCCCGGCCTTGCCGTGGAAGCCGTGGCGCCGGATGGGCTGGTGGAAGCGTACAGCGTCGCCAATGCGCGCAGCTTCGCGCTGGCGGTGCAATGGCACCCCGAGTGGCGCGTCACCGATAACCCCGATTCGACGAAGATCTTCCTTGCTTTCGGTAAGGCCTGCATCGCGTATCTCGAACAGAACGGCGTCCCTTAGCTGCTCCCGCATACGGACGCACGGCGGCGCGCGCCTCATTTGCACGCGCCAGTTAAAACCTTTGGGAGCAAAAAATGGCAATCCGCGAAAACTTTACTTATACCGATATGGACGAGTGGCTCAACGAAAAACGAGTCACCGAAATCGAATGCCTGGTGCCGGACCTGACCGGCGTGGCGCGCGGCAAAATTCTGCCGCGCGGTAAATTCACCCAGGAGCGCGGCATGCGCATTCCGGAAGCGGTGCTGGGCATGACCGTGACCGGCAACTACCCGGTCGATGATGCGGGCTACGACCGCGCCATCTCGTCCACCGACCGCGATATGGTCCTGCGCGCCGATCCCACCACCATCACCATGGTGCCGTGGGCCACCGATCCCACCGCGCAGGTGATCCACGACTGCTACTTCTCCGATGGCAAGCTGGTGGACTTCGCGCCGCGCACCGTGCTGCGCCGCGTGCTGAAACTGTATGAGGACAAAGGCTGGAGTCCCGTGGTGGCGCCCGAGCTGGAGTTTTACCTGACCGACAAGAACGCCGATCCCGACCTGCCGCTGAAAGCGCCGATCGGCCGCAGCGGCCGTGCCGAAACCTCGCGCCAGGTCTACAGCATCGATGCCGTCAATGAATTCGACCCGCTGTTCGAGGATATCTACGACTACTGCGACCTGATGGGCCTCGACGTGGACACGCTGATCCACGAAATCGGCGCCGGCCAGATGGAAATCAACTTCCTGCATGGCGAGCCGCTGGGGCTGGGCGACAAGGTCTTCTTCTTCAAGCGCACCTTGCGTGAAGCTGCGCTCAAGCACAATATGTACGCCACCTTCATGGCCAAGCCCATGGCGGGCGAGCCGGGATCGGCCATGCACGTGCACCAGAGCGTGGTCGATGCCAAAACCGGCTGGAATATCTTCAGCAACCAGGATGGTTCTCCTTCGCCGCTGTTCAAGTACTACATCGGCGGCCTGCAGCGCTATATGCCGTCGGCCATGGCCATCGTCGCCCCTTATGTGAACTCCTATCGTCGCCTGGTGCGTCACACGGCCGCGCCCATCAATATCCAATGGGGCATGGACAACCGCACCGTGGGCTTCCGCATCCCCGAATCCAGCGTGCAGGATAGGCGCGTGGAAAACCGCATCATCGGCGCTGACGCCAATCCCTATCTGGCGCTGGCGGTCACGCTGGCCTGCGGCTATCTCGGCATGACCGAGCGCCTGGAGCCAAGCCCCATCACCACCGGCAGCGCCTACGATATGAAATACGAATTGCCGCAAGGCCTGCCCGAAGCGCTGCAAGCCCTGCGCGCCGAGGACAAGCTGCGCACCGTGCTGGGCGAACGCTTCATCGACGTCTATGCCGCCATCAAGGATCTGGAACATCAGGAATTCATGACTGTCATCAGCCCGTGGGAACGCGAGCATCTGCTGCTGCACGTTTAAAAAATGGAGGTGTGCCATGACCACCAATCCCGTCGTTCCGGAAATGCCGGATACCCTGGCCCTGCAAGCGCAGGACGCGGCGCATTATCTGCATCCCTTCACCGACCATACGCAATTGCACAGCAAAGGTTCGCGCATGATCGTGCGCGGCGACGGGATTTATCTCTGGGACTCGGAGGGCAAGAAGATCCTGGACGGCATGTCCGGCTTGTGGTGCGTGAATGTGGGGTATGGCCGCAGCAGCATCGCCCAGGCAGTGCACAAGCAGATGGATGTGCTGCCTTTCTATAACAGCTTCTTCAATACCTCGAATGTGCCGGCGGTGCAGCTGGCGGCCAAACTGGCCGAGCTGGCGCCGCCCGGCTTCCAGCACGTGTTCTACACCGGCTCCGGCTCCGAGGCCAACGACACCAATGTGCGCATGGTGCGGCGCTACTGGGATCTGATGGGTTATCCTGACCGTCACGTCATCATCAGCCGCCGCAATGCCTATCACGGCAGCACCATGGCCGGCGCTTCCCTGGGCGGCATGAGCGGCATGCACGAGCAGGGCGGCTTGCCGATTCCCGGCATCGTCCACATCGGCCAGCCCCATTATTTCGACGATGGCGTCGGCATGACGCCGGAGGACTTCGGCCTGCGCGCCGCCGGCTGGCTGGAAAAGAAAATCCTCGAAATCGGCGCGGACAAGGTGGGCGCCTTCATCGGCGAGCCAATCCAGGGCGCGGGCGGGGTAGTGATCCCGCCCGATACCTACTGGCCCGAAATCCGCCGCATCTGCCGCAAGTACGACGTGCTGCTGATTGCGGACGAAGTGATTACTGGCTTCGGCCGTCTGGGCCGCTGGTTCGGCTCCGAATTGTTCGGCATCGAACCGGACCTGATCACCTTCGCCAAGGGCGTGACCTCCGGCTATGTGCCGCTGGGCGGGGTGCTGGTGAGCGACCGCGTGGCCAAGGTGGTGATGGACGGCGGCGAGTTCACCCACGGCTTCACCTATTCCGGCCACCCGGTGGCTTGCGCGGCGGCGCTGGAAAATATCCGCATCATCGAGGAGGAAAAGCTGGTCGAGCGCGTGGCCGAGGATACCGGTCCCTATCTGCGCCAGCGTTTTGCCAGCCTGGCCGCCCATCCCCTGGTCGGCGTGGCCGAGACTTGCGGCTTCGTAGCCGGCCTGAATCTGGTGCGCGGCAAGGCCGCCCGCCTGCATGACCAGCTGCGTTTCGACCCGGCGCTGGGCGTGGGCATGGTCTGCCGTGGCCATATGTTCAACAATGGCATGATCATGCGCGCCGTCGGCGAGCGCATGATCGTGGCCCCGCCCCTGGTCATGGGCCGGGCGCAGATCGACGAAATGGTGGCCCTGATCCGCTTCTGTCTCGACCGCACCCTGGAGGACGTGGAGGCCCGCGGCTGGATTTAGAGCATCCAGACCAGCGATTTATGGTTTTCTTGAAAGCGCTGCATTTATAATCACCGTTTTGCAAAACGCAGCCCTTGCACTTTCAACAAAGTTAATAAATCGCCCATATGACGACTGCCTCTCCCGCCGCATCTGCTGCAGCTGGCCAGCCATTTCTGTTTATCCGCAATCTGGTCAAGGATTTCGACGGTGTCCGTGCCGTAAACGACGTATCGGTCACGATCAACAAGGGCGAGATTTTTGCCCTGCTGGGCAGCTCCGGCTGCGGCAAATCGACGCTGCTGCGCATGCTGGCAGGCTTTGAAACGCCCACCTCCGGCGCCATCCAGCTGGGCGGGCAGGACATCATCTCGGTGCCGCCCTACGAGCGCCCGATCAATATGATGTTCCAGTCCTATGCGCTGTTCCCGCACCTGACGGTCTGGGACAATATCGCCTTCGGCCTGCGCCGCGACGGCCTGCCGAAAGACGAAATCGCCGCCCGTGTCGACAAGATGTTGTCCCTGGTGCAGCTCTCGGCCTATGGCAAGCGCAAGCCGCACCAGCTGTCCGGCGGCCAGCAGCAGCGCGTGGCGCTGGCGCGCAGCCTGGCGAAACGCCCGCAACTGCTGCTGCTGGACGAGCCGCTCGGCGCCCTCGATAAGAAACTGCGCGAACGCACCCAGGTCGAACTGGTGAACATCATCGAGCAGGTCGGCGTGACCTGCGTGATGGTCACGCACGACCAGGACGAGGCCATGAGCATGGCCACCCGCATCGCCGTCATGAGCGAAGGCCGCATCCTGCAAGTGGGCGCGCCGGGCGAAATCTACGAAACCCCGAACTGCCGCTTCGTGGCCGACTTCATCGGTTCGGTCAATCTGTTCCAGGGCCGCGTCACCGAGGACGAGCCGGACCACGTCATCATCGACACGCCGGAAGGCCAGCACTACGTCACCCACGGCATCACCGGCACCGAGCGCATGGAAGTGAGCGTGGCCGTGCGTCCGGAAAAAATCGTGCTGCAGCTGGAAGCGCCACTGCCCGAGCAGCGCAGCCACCAGGGCGAGAATGGCCGCAACTGCATGCAGGGCACGATCGCCTCGATTTCCTACTTCGGCAACGAGACCCACTATGTGGTCCGCCTTGCTTCCGGCATGGACCTGAAAGTGGCGCGCACCAATGCGGCCCGCCACGAAGAGTCGGGCTTCCAGCGCGGCCAGCGCGTGTGGGCCTGGTGGGATGGCAGCGACGTTGTCGTGCTGACCAGCTGAGGGCGGCCATGCTGAAATTCCTTACCGATCTGCTGACCTTGCGCTGGCTGACCGGACGGCGCTTCGTCATCGCCGTGCCTTTCGTCTGGCTGGTGTTCGCCTTCCTGATCCCCTTCCTGATCGTCGCGCGCATCAGCTTTAGCGAAGTCGATGCCGGCAATCCCTTCGGCACCTTGCTGACCTATGCCGACGGCATCGTCAACATCAAGGTGAAGATTGCCAACTACCTCTTCATCTGGGGCGACGAGCTGTATGTGCTGACTTATCTCAGCTCGCTTAAATACGCCGCCATCACCACCGTGTGCTGTCTGGTGATCGGTTACCCTTTCGCCTACTTCATGGCGCGCGCCCGCGCTTCGCTGCGGCCGGTGCTGCTGATGATGGTGATGATGCCGTTCTGGACTTCCTTCCTCCTGCGCATCTACGCCTGGAAAGGCATCCTGGCCAACCACGGCATCGTCAACCACGCGCTGATGGCGCTGGGCGTGATCCAGGAACCGCTGCACCTGATGAACACCCCGTTCTCGCTGGTGATCGGCATGGTGTACGCGTACCTGCCCTTCATGATCCTGCCGCTGTACGCCAACCTGTCCAAGATGGACATGCGCTTCCTGGAAGCGGCGGCCGACCTGGGCGCCACGCCGATGCAGGCTTTCTGGCGCATCACCGTGCCGCTGTCGAAGTCGGGCATCATCGCCGGCGCCATGCTGGTCTTCATTCCAGCCGTGGGCGAGTACGTGATTCCGGAACTGCTGGGCGGTCCGGAAACGCTGATGATCGGCCGCGTGCTGTGGGACGAATTCTTTACCAATAACGACTGGCCGATGGCGTCCTCCGTCACGGTGGTTGTGATTCTGCTGATTCTGGTGCCGATGGCGATCCTGAACAAATATCAGGCCGAACAGCGCGAAGGAGGCCACAAATGAAAGGCTCCTGGATTCAGCGCTGGTTTGGCCGTGGCTGGCTTTCGCTCGGCTACTGCTTCCTCTACCTGCCCATCGTGGTGCTGGTGGTGTTCTCCTTCAACGAATCGCGCCAGGACATGGTGTGGAGCGGCTTTTCGCTGCGCTGGTACGCCGAACTGGTAAAGGATGGCGAAATCCTGTCCGGCTTTGGCCTGTCGCTGCGGATCGCCGTGCTCACCGCCTGCAGCTCGGTTCTGCTGGGCACCTTCGTCGCTTTCGTGCTGGACCGCTATCGCCGCTTCCCCGGCCGCACCCTGTTCTCCGGCATGGCCAGCGCGCCGCTGGTGATGCCCGAAGTGATCATCGGCCTCTCGCTGCTGCTGATGCTGGTGTCGGTGCAAAAGGTCTTCGGCTTCCCTGAGCGCGGCCTGACCACCATCTGGATAGGCCACACCCTGCTCGGCATGGCCTATGCCGCCGTGGTGGTGCAATCGCGCCTGCAGGAGATGAGCAAGTCGCTGGAAGAAGCGGCCATGGACCTGGGCTGCAAGCCCTTCCAGGTCTTCTTCCTGGTGACGCTGCCGAATATCAAGCAGGCGCTGGCATCGGCCTGGCTGCTGACCTTCACCCTGTCGCTGGACGATGTGGTGCTGTCGGCCTTCCTGTCCGGTCCTGGTTCCTCCACCATGCCGCTGGTGATCTTCTCGCGCGCCCGCCTCGGCCTCGACCCGCGCGTGAATGCCGTCGCCGCCATCACCATCCTAGTGGTGTCGATCGGCGTGATCGCCTCCAGCATCTACCTGGCCCGCGCCGAGCGCCTGCGCCAGAAACAGATCGCCGCCGCCTTCAAAGGCGACGCCGAGTAAATCGCGCCAGCGTTACAATGGACTCCTGAACCGGAAACGGAAAGGGAGTCCAGCATGGCCGAGAACAGCACCGCAAAATCCCCCGCCACCTCATGGCACGAGCGCGCCGCCCAGCTCAGCATCGACGGACGCGCCTTCATCAACGGCCAGCGCGTCTGGGCCTGCAGCGAACAGCAATTCGACAGCCATTCCCCCATCGACGGCCGCAAGCTGGCCGCCGTGGCCCGCTGCGATAAAGCCGACGTGGACATCGCCGTCACTGCCGCCCGTGCCGCCTTCGAAGATGGCCGCTGGGTCAATTTGGCGCCGGCCAAACGCAAACGCATCCTGATCCGCTTCGCCGACCTGCTGCAGCAGAACGCCGCCGAACTGGCCCTGCTGGAAACCCTCGACATGGGCAAGCCGATCCAATACAGCCAGAGCGTCGACGTGGCGGGCGCCGCCAACTGCATCCGCTGGTACGGCGAAGCCATCGACAAAGTGTATGGTGAAATCGCCCCCGCGCCTTCACACAGCCTGGCCCTGATCACGCGCGAAGCGGTCGGCGTGGTGGGCGCCATCGTGCCCTGGAACTATCCGATGCTGATGGCTTCCTGGAAGATCGCGCCCGCGCTGGCCGCCGGCAATAGCGTCGTCCTCAAGCCCTCCGAAAAATCGCCGCTGACCGCGCTGCGCCTGGCCGAACTGGCGCTGGCTGCGGGCGTGCCGCCCGGCGTTCTCAATGTGCTGCCCGGCTACGGCAATGAAGCGGGCAGCGCGCTCGCCCTGCATATGGACGTGGACTGCATCGCCTTCACCGGCTCCACCCGCGTCGGCAAGCAGATCATGCAGATGGCGGGGCAGTCGAATTTGAAGCGTGCCTGGACTGAGCTGGGCGGCAAATCCGCCAACATCGTGTGCGCCGACTGCCCCGACCTCGACGCCGCCGTGTCGGCCGCCATCGGCTCCATCTACTTCAACCAGGGCGAAAGCTGCAACGCCCCCTCGCGCCTGTTCGTGGAAGAATCGATCCGCGAACGCTTCCTCGAAAAAGCGCTGGCCATGGTGCCATCCTTCGCCCCGGGCGATCCGCTCGACGACAAGACCGTGATGGGCGCCATCGTCGACGACATCCAGCTGCGCACCGTGATGGGCTATATCGAACAAGGCAAACAGGCCGGCGCGCGCTTGCTGGCCGGCGGCGAACAAGTGAAGAAAGAGAGCGGTGGCTACTACGTCGCTCCCACCCTGTTCGACCGTGTCGACAGCGGCATGAGCATCGCCAATGAAGAAATCTTCGGCCCTGTGCTGTCGGTGCTCAGTTTCACCGACCTGCAGGATGCGGTGAAGCAGGCCAACGCCACACCCTACGGCCTGCATGCCGCCATCTGGACCTCGAACCTGAGTAAAGCCATCCAGACCTCGCGCGCCCTGCGCGCCGGCACTGTGCACGTGAACCAGTACGACGGCGACGACATCACCGTCCCCTTCGGCGGCTACAAGCAATCCGGCAACGGTCGCGACAAATCGCTGCACGCCTTTGACAAGTATACGGAGTTGAAAACGACCTGGATTCAGATCCAATAAGAAGGGTGGTCTTGGCCCTGATTGTTCGGGGCCAGACTTATTCCTTGGTGGCATTCACCCAATGTGACGGACACTTCGTCTAGGCGCATTTAAGGGATTCGAATTCTACCGGGCTAATGTAGCCCAGTGTTGAATGCTTTCGTCTAGGGTTATAAAACCTTTCAATGTAATCGAACACGTCAGCGCGAAGGGAATTACATAGGAGATTCTAGAAAGAAATCTCCATAGGTATTTGAGATGGCACAAAGAAATACTCAGGGGAATTTTTACTCCATTTTGTCCCGTCTTCAGTGAGCTTCTATACAAGCGAAATAGTGTCAGCAAGCCGTTTGGCGGCGGCCTCGGTTTGCTCCGTGCTGAAATCCCCCAAGCCCAGAATCAGGCCTGGCCGCCCTTTACCCGCATACATGGGCGACACGGGCCGTACCGACACTCCGACCTCCAGCGCTTGGGCGGATAAGCGGCAATCGTCAATCGAGTCGGCCAGCCAGACCAGCAGGTGCAGCCCCTGGTCGCAAGGCTGGACCCAGGCCAGACCGGCCGGCAGCAGCCGTTCCAGCATTGCCACCAACTGTTCGCGGCGCTCCGCATACACGTTGCGGATGCGGCGGATATGCCGGTCCAGATGTCCCTCCTGAATGAAGGCGGCAAGCACATGCTGGTCGGCGCTCGGTGGATGGCGGTCCATCAGCGCCCGCGCGCCGCAAAAGGCGGCAGTCATGCCTTCCGGGACGACGGCATAGCCCAGCCGCAGCGAGGGAAACAGGATCTTGCTGAAGGTGCCGAGATAAACCACGCGTTCCGGCCCCAAACCTTGTAGCGAAGGGAAGGGATGGCCGGCGTAGCGCATCTCGCTGTCGTAGTCGTCCTCCACAATCCAGGCATTGTGCGCTTGGGCCCAAGCCAGCAGCGCCTTGCGCCGCGCCATACTCATCGGCATGCCCAGCGGGTATTGGTGGGAGGGCGTGACGAAAGCTGCGCGCGCCTGTGGCGCCAGTTCGATGCCTGCCGCCACATCGATACCCTCGGCGTCGACCGGCACACGCGCGACGCGGTCCCGCCATCCCGTATTTTCAAGAATGGAGGTGATGCCTGGATAGGCGGGATTCTCGACCCACGCCGTATCGCCCGCCTCCAGCAAGACTTGGCAGGACAGGTACAGGCCTTGCTGCGTGCCGGAGGTGATGATGATCTGGTCGGGATGGCAGCGCACCGAGCGCGAACGCCGAATGTACTCGGCCACCGCTTCGCGCAGCGCAGGCACGCCTTGCGGATGATCGTAACCCGCAGGCGCGCCGGCCGCCGTGGCGCGGATGCGGTTGCCGATGCGCCGCCAGTCGTCCAGCGGCGCGGTGCGTCCCACTGGAACCGAGACGGAGAAGGGCTGCGGCGGCAATGGCGTGAGCTGCTGCGCGAGTTTGGCGAAGGCGGTGGCGCGCGGCGACAGGGTTACCGACTGTTGGACCGCGATAGGGAAGGGTGTTGTGCCGACGGTTTTGAACGGCACCTCCAGCGCCTGTGCCACGCGGGTGCCAGCGCCGGTTTGCGATTCCAGGATGCCTTCCGCCGTCAGCTGCTCAAAAGTTTCGACCACCGTTCCGCGCGCCAGTCCAAGCGACTTGGCCAGCAGGCGCGTGGAGGGCAGAAATTCGCCTGGTTTCAGGCCGCCGCTGCGCACCGCTTCGCGCAGCGCCTGCGCAAGCTGGCGCCCCAGATTGCCTGCGCTACGGTCCAACGCTCCGATGGCGGGCAGTTCAACGGCTTTCGGTCGTCTCGGCATAAATTCTGGTCTAGTAAATTGCTGTGAAATTGGCTCTACACATTGAACCATTTTAGCAAGAGAATTCAGTGGAAACGCATGCAATCCCATTTACCAAGGAGTTCCAGAAATGTACGTCCCCGCCGAATTTGCCGAGCAGCGCACCGAAGCGCTGCATGCCCTGATTCAGCAGCACCCTTTGGGAACGCTGATCACCTACGGTTCGAATGGCCTGGATGCCACCCATCTTCCGTTTGAACTCGATGCCAGTGAAGGGGAGTTTGGCGTGCTGCGCGCCCATGCGGCCCGCAAGAACCCGGTCTGGCAGGATGTGGGCAATGGCGAAGTCCTAGTCGTGTTCCAGGCGGTTGACGCCTACATCTCGCCGCAATGGTATCCGGGCAAGCAGGAGACGCATAAGGAAGTACCGACCTGGAATTATGTGGTGGTCCATGCCTATGGCCGTTTGACCGCGCGCGACGACGAGCGTTATGTGCGCGGCGTGGTGGCGCGCCTGACCCGCACTCACGAGGTATCGCAGTCCGTTCCGTGGAAGATGGGCGATGCGCCCAAGGACTTTATCGATACGCTCCTGACGGAGATCGTCGGCATCGAGATCGAAATCACGCGCCTGCTCGGCAAGTCGAAACTGAGCCAGCATAAGGACGCGCGCGATATACGCGGTGCCGGAGAAGGGCTGAAGGAGCAGGGCAAGCATAGGATCGGCGACGCCATGCTGGCCCACGCGGAGGCGAAGGAGCAGCGCTAGCCCGCCGTCAGCGCGAAAAAAACGGCTGCCAAGGCAGCCGTTTCGTGAGTTGCTTACTTCTTGGGGAAGACGTCGAAATGCACGTGGGTGAAATTCGACTTGCCCAGGAATGGGGAGGGGTACCACTTGCCGCCTGGTTCCGAGCGCGCGAAGTTGCCGATCGGGCCTTCAACAAAACGGATATTCGGATTCATCATGGCGGCGGCTTCCAGTGCCTTGGCCATTTCCAGGCCTTTGCCGCTGTTGCTGATGTGAACGCCGTTCATCCAGTTGATGTCGACGGCATCGCCGATCTCGTGGTTGGAACCGACGACGTGGCCGTTGGTCGTGGCGGAGATGTTCAGCGAGCTCAGATCCTTCACCGAGCCTACGATCTCGTTGAACGCCGTTTGCATCGACTGCGTGACCGCGTGGTCGGCGTTCGGGTCGAAGGTGACGGCGACATTCTGCTGCGACGACAGGTGCACGGTTTTTTTCTCCGTGGTCGGGAAGGATTGGCCCGGGCCGCCCATATCGCTTGGATCGATGCCCTGATCCGCCAACATGTCCAGATAGTGCAGACGCATCCATTCAGGATGCGGCGCCACCAGATTCTGGATGGTGTTCATTTGATTTTGGTACGAATTCAGGTAATCGGGAGTGAAATCCCATCCTGTTTCGCGCGAACCTACAATAACTACTGTGTCCATATCGACCCCTTTTGTCTTGATTGAGAAAGCAGCGCTTATTTTTTTCTATCCAGCTGGATCGACATATTGAAGCCGGCCCCGCCATCCTGGACGGATTGGACTACGCCAGACAGTGTGTTTGCGCTGAGTTTTCCCTGGAATCGCAGCGTTGCCGCCGGATGTTCCGGATTGATAAAAGTCGAAAAGGATAGTTTCCCGGTACGGTGGTTGTAAGTTGCGTCAAAAATGGGGCGGGCTGGCGCATCGCATGGCCCTTCCGCCAGGGAAAACGTGCCGATCACGGAATTGCTGCCCCGCTTGGGCGTGTTTTCCCACAACTGGACGGTGAAACCGTCGCAGTCCCCACTTTCCGATGATGTTACGGTGTTCGTATAGCTGCCGATGTATCGCCATGCGCTGCCGGCTGGGTGGGCGCTGGCAATCGGACTGGCGCCGATTGTCATTAGAACTGCACTTGCCATACACAAAAACCTGAATTTCACGACTTCTCCTGTTTGCCGGCCAGTGAAGATTCAGCGCTGGTAGCGCTGCATCCCCATTGTATTAATTGAATTTCTTTGCGACAAGATCGTTATCTTGAGCAAAGCCTCTAATTCGCGGCGGCAGGAGAAGCGTGGCGGCAGGTTTTTGTATCAGAAGCAGTGTTCCAGCGCAGGGAAGCTGCCGTCCTTGACCGCGCTGACGTAGGCGGAGATGGCGGCGTCGATGCTGGTCGCGCCATCCATGAAATTGCGCACGAAGCGCGCTTTGCGGCCGGGGAAGACGCCCAGCATATCGTGCATCACCAGCACCTGGCCGGAGCAGTCAGGGCCCGCGCCGATGCCGATGGTCGGAATATGCAGCGTCTCGGTCACTTCCTTGCCCAGGGCGGTCGGAATGGCCTCGATCACTACCAGCGAAGCGCCCGCAGCCTGCACGGCCAGCGCGTCGGCTTTCAGCTGCTCGGCGCTTTCCGTGGTCTTGCCCTGCACCTTGTAGCCGCCCAGCTGGTGCACCGACTGCGGCGTCAGGCCGATGTGGGCGCAGACCGGAATCGCGCGCTCGGTCAGGAAGCGGATGGTATCGCCCAGCCAGGCGCCGCCTTCGATTTTTACCATATGCGCGCCAGCCTGCATCAGCTGCACCGCATTGTTGAAGGCCTGCTCCGGCGTGCCGTAGCTGCCGAAAGGCATATCGGCCACGATCAGCGCCGACTTGGCGCCGCGCGCCACGGCGGCCGTGTGGTACGCCACTTCCTGCAGCGTGACGGGCAGCGTGGAGTGGTGGCCATTGCACACCATGCCCAGCGAATCGCCGATCAGCAGCACTTCCACGCCGCAGCGGTCCATCAGCGAAGCGAAGCTCGCGTCATAGCAGGTCAGCATGGTGATCTTTTCGCCGGCGGCGCGCTGCGCGCTCAGCGTGGTGACGGTGACAGCCTTGCTTGCCACCGTTTTGGCGGGGGCGGGGGTGCCGGTGGCCGCTGGGGCGCTCGACATCTCTTTTCCTTGCAGATAACCAGACATTGTTGTCCTCAAAATGAATGCCAGGGCGCACAGTGTAATCCCATACGCCAAACCGCGTATTCTAACGCGGCTACTTTCCGACGAACAGGAAGCCCACCGCGCCCATGATGCAGGCGAAAGCGGCGAAATGCCGCCAATGGAGCGGCTCGCCCAGCACCGTGACCATGAAGACGCCAAAGACGACGAGTGCGATGGCTTCCTGGACCACTTTCAGCTGCCCCGCACTCCAGCCGCTGGCAAAGCCGATCCGGTTGGCCGGAACCGCCAAGCAGTACTCGACAAAGGCGATCGCCCAGCTGATGAGGATCACGGTGAAAAGCGGCTTGTTCATGCCGCCTTTGAGATGCCAATACCAGGCCACCGTCATGAAGATATTGGAGGCGGCAAGCAGTAGGAAGGTTTGCATGATGTGAATCTCGTGTTTAGGCTTGGGCCAGGCGGGTGATGGCCTGATCCGCCACGCCGGCCGCAAACGCGGCCGCCGGGCCAAGGCCGGGAACGATGATGTCAGGCGCCACTTCCAGCAGCGGGACCAGTACGAAGGCGCGCTGCGTCATGCGCGGATGCGGCACGGTGAGCGTGGCGCTGGCGATCTGCTCGTCGCCGTACAGCAGCAGATCCAGGTCCAGGGTGCGCGGCGCATTGCGGTAAGGCCGTTCGCGGCCATGCGCCAGTTCGATGCCGTGCAGCGCCTGCAGCAGGCTTGCCGCATCGAGCGTGGTGGCGATGCGCGCCACCGCGTTGATGTAATCGTCGCCGCTGGAATCGATGGGCGCGGTGCGGTACAGGCTGGAGACTGCCAGCAGCTCGCAGCCCGGCTGGCGGCGCAGGCGCTCCACCGCATCCAGCACATTGGCGCGGGCATCGCCCAGATTGGCGCCGATGCCGATAAACGCTTGCACGCTCATTCGCCGGACGATTCGCCGCCCTGGGAGCGCGCTTCGCCGCTGCGGCGCGGGCCACGGCGGCGGCGCTTGCGCGGCGCGCCCTCGCTGCCTTCGCCGGCGCCGGCTTCCGCGTCTTCGCCGTCGAAGGATGCGTTGGCGCCTTCGGCCACCTCGGTGCCGGCTGCGCTGCCGCTGCGGCGGCGCGCGCGCGGAGCGGGGCGCTCGGCTTCGCCATCGTATTCATTTGGCGCGGCGCTGCCTTCGGCGAACTCGCCGCCCTCGGCCTGCTCGCCCAGTGTCTTGCGCGGACCACGGCGCGGCGCGCGCTTGCGCTTTGGACCGTTACCGCTGCCCACATTCGCCACCAGGTCGGCGCGGGTGATTTCATCGCCCTCGTAGAAGGCGGTCCACCACTCGCCCAGCTCGGCGTCGATCTCGCCCGAAGCGCAGCGCAGCAGCAGGAAGTCGTAGCCGGCGCGGAAGCGCAGGTGCTCCAGCAGCTTGTAAGGATTCTTGCCGTTGCGGCGCTCGAAGCGCGGCTGCATGGCCCAGATGTCGCGCATATCGGAGCCGATCTTGCGCTGCAGGGCCAGCTTCTCGGTCTGCGAATCGAGCACGTCGTCGGCCGCCAGGTGCAGGCCCGGAATCGGGAACTCGCCCGCCGCCTGGTATGCCGTCCACTTTTCCAGCACCTGATGCCACAGCAGGGAGGCGAACAGGAAGCCCGGCGACACGGTCTTGCCGGCCGCGATGCGGCGGTCGGTCGAATCCAATGCCAGCGTCACGAACTTGATGCCCAGCGGCTGTTCCAGCACCACGTCCAGCAGCGGCAGCAGACCGTGGTGCAGGCCTTCCTTGCGCAGCTGCTGCAGGCAGGCCAGCGCCTGGCCGCTCATCAGCAGCTTCAGCATCTCGTCGAACACGCGCGCGGCCGGCACATTGTTGATCAGCGGGGCCATGACGCGGATCGGCTCCGCCGTGGTCGGCTCGATCTGGAATTTCAGCTTGGCGGCAAAGCGCACCACGCGCAGCATGCGCACCGGGTCTTCGCGGTAGCGCGCTTCCGGCACGCCGATGATGCGCAGGGTCTTGGCGCGGATATCCTCGATGCCGCCGTGGTAGTCCAGCACTTCCTGGGTGGCCGGGTTGTAGTACATGGCGTTGATGGTGAAGTCGCGCCGTTCCGCGTCTTCCGCCTGCGAGCCGAAGGTGTTGTCGCGCAGGACGCGGCCATGTTCATCCTTGGGCGCGTTGGCGGCGGCGGTGCCGCGGAAGGTGGTCACCTCCAGCAGGTCCTGGCCGAACATCACGTGCACGATCTGGAAGCGCTTGCCGATGATGAAGGCGCGGCGGAACAGGCGCTTGACCTGCTCCGGCGTGGCGTTGGTGGCGATGTCGAAGTCCTTGGGTTTGACGTTCAGCAGCAGATCGCGCACGGCGCCGCCCACCACGAAGGCCTGGAAGCCGGCTTCCTGCAGGGTGCTGGTGACGCGCACGGCGTTTGAGGACAGCAGCTTGGGATCGATGCCATGCTGTTTTGGACCCAGCACATTCGGCTCGCTGGTATTGCGCGCTTTCTTGCCTTTGACGCCCAGGATTTTACGGATGAATTTCTTAATCATTGAATAGATGGAGTGAAGGCCAGCCTTGTGCGGCAGCGTGCGTGGACAGCTTGGCGTTGGGGTTGGTCGCTACGGGATGGCTGACGATGGACAGCAAGGGCAGGTCGTTATGCGAATCGCTGTAGAAGTAGACGGTGTCGAAGCTTTCCAGCGTCTTGCCCATCTTTTCCAGCCAGGCCTTGGTGTGCACGATCTTGCCTTCGCCCTGGGTCGGGGTGCCGAGCAGGCGGCCGGTGAGGCGGCCGTCGCCGGCCGTTTCCGGCATGGCGGCGATCAGGTGCTCCACGCCGAAGGCCTTGGCGATGGGCGCCGTCACGAAGTGGTTGGTGGCGGTGACGATGCATACCAGGTCGCCCGCATCTAGGTGCTTTTGCAGCAGCGCGCGCGCGGCAGGGCGGATGGCGGGCAGGATCACCTCGTCCATGAACTGCTGCTGCATCGCGGCCAGGCGCGCCGGCTCGAAGGCGGCCAGGGTGCCGAGCGAAAATTCCAGATATTCCACCGGGTCCAGCGTGCCGGCCTGGTACTGGGCGAAGAAGGCGTCGTTGCGGCGGCCGAATTCGGCCGCGTCCACCGCGCCGATACGGCACAGGAATTGGCCCCACTCGTAGTCCGAGTCTATGGGCAGCAAAGTGTGATCGAGGTCGAACAGGGCCAGTTTGGTCATTCTTTTGCCTCCGCCTGCAACCACTCGCGCAGCAGCGGCAAGGTGATTGGACGTTGGGTCTCCAGGGAATATTGGTCGAGGGAGTCCAGCATCGCCGAGAGCGAACGCATATCGCGCCGGAAATGGGACAGCAAATAGGGTAACACGCCCGGCGACAGCGTCAAGCCGCGGGCGGCAGCAGCCTGGCTCAGGGCCGCCACCTTCTCGTCGTCGCTCAGGCCATGGATCTGGTAGATCAGGCCCCAGCCCATGCGCGTGCGCAGGTCTTCGCGCACCGGCAGCACGGCCGGCGCCACGGCGCCGCTGCACACCATGAAAGCCTGGTTGGCGCGGATTTCATTGAACAGCGCGAACGCGTCAATCTGCGCCACCGGCGACAGCTTTTCGCAGTCGTCCAGCAGGTACAGGTCCACCTCCGGCGAATACAGGAACTCCGTCTCGATCGAGAACGGCGAGATGTAGCGCGCCCTCTCGGTCGAGGCGAGCGCCTTCAGCAGGTGGCTTTTGCCTGCGCCGATTTCGCCCCACAGATAGGCGAAATGCTCGGGCGACGTCCGGTCCGCGAATTGGCGCATCAGCGCCGCCACTTCCGCGTTGCGTCCCACCTCGAAGGATTCGAGGGTGTGCACCGGCTCGGCGCCCAGATCCAGCACCAGTTGTTTCATGCCCGCCGCCCTGTTTCCTTTTGCATAACGTTTTTGTCCATCACATCATGCATTATAAAAGCTGCTGCCCAGGTAGTGGCGGCGCAGATGGCGGAAAGCCACCATCAGCAGGGCCGAAGCGGGCAGCGCCAGCAGCACGCCGACGAAGCCGAACAGCTGGCCGAAGGCGAGCAGGGCGAAGATCACGGCCAGCGGATTGAGGCCGATGCGCTCGCCCACCAGGCGCGGCGTGAGGAAGAAACCTTCGATGATCTGGCCGCTGCCGTAGATGATGGCGACGGCCACCAGGCCGCTCCAGTCCGAAAATTGCAGCATGGCCGACATCAGCGCCAGCAGCAGGCCCAGGCCGAAGCCCAGGTAGGGGATGAAGATCAGCAGGCCGGTCAAGATGCCGACCGGCAGCGCCACTTCGAAGCCGGCAATCGTCAAGCCCACCGAGTAGTACACGGCCATCACCAGCATCACCAGCAGCTGGCCGCGCAGATACTGGGCCAGCAGGGTGTCGGCCTCCTCGGCCATGGTCAGGGTGCTGCCGATCCAGCGGCGCGGCACGGCGCCGGCGATGCGCGCCAGCATCGGGTGCCAGTCCAGCAGCAGGTAGAACAGGGCCACCGGGATCAGGGCCAGCATGGCCAGCCAGCCCAGCACCGCCGTGCCGCCGACGCGGGCCGAATCGAGGATGGAGCTCCAGATTTGGTCGCCGCTGGAAGCCATCTGCTCGCTGACGATGCGGCGGATGCCGGTCGAATCCAGGCGCACCTTGACGCCCATCTCGTGCAGGCGCGGCCCGAGCAAGTCGTTCAGCTTGGCCAGGAAGGCGGGGATGGCCGCCTTCAGCAGGGGAATTTCCTTTTCCAGCACCGGCAGCACGATCAGCACCAGGGCGATGATCGCAGCAAAAAAGACCAGCATGACCAGGGCCACCGACAGCGCGCGCGGCATCTGGAAGCGGCCGAAGCGCAGGCGGTCGAGCCGGTCCACGCCCGGATTCAGGGCGTAGCCGATGATGGCGGCGGCCAGGAAAGGCGTCAACACCGGCCCCAATGTGACCAGCAGGAAGAGGAAACCCAGCCAGACCGCGACCCAGAATGCCGTTTGTTTTTGTTCTGAGCTGAGGGGAAATGGCATGGACTGGTTGGAATTTCTGTGAAAAAAGGCAGTTGGACCGGGTGTTTTGCTAGAATAGCGGACTTACCCAATTTCGCGTCTTGCGCGGCGCGGAACGGGCACCGCTTTCTATTTTACCGCCTCCGCTGCGAAATACACCATGAGCCAACCTAATGTTTCCCTGTCCTACCGTGACGCCGGCGTCGATATCGACGCGGGTGACGCCTTAGTTGAAGCGATCAAGCCCTTTGCCAAGCGCACCCTGCGCGAAGGCGTGATGGGGGGCATCGGCGGTTTCGGCGCGCTGTTCGAGATCAGCAAGAAGTTCAAGGAGCCCGTTCTGGTGTCCGGCACCGACGGCGTGGGCACCAAGCTGAAACTGGCGTTTGAGCTGAACCGTCACGATACCGTGGGCATCGACCTGGTGGCCATGAGCGTCAACGACATCCTGGTGCAGGGCGCCGAGCCGCTGTTCTTCCTCGACTACTTCGCCTGCGGCAAGCTCGATGTGGCCATCGCCACCGACGTCATCAAGGGCATCGCCCTCGGTTGCGAACGTTCCGGCTGCGCCCTGATCGGCGGCGAAACGGCCGAAATGCCAAGCATGTACCCGGCCGGCGAATACGACCTGGCCGGCTTCGCCGTCGGCGCGGTGGAAAAATCGAAACTGATCGACGGCAGCAAGATCGCCCCCGGCGACGTGGTGCTGGGCCTGGCCTCGTCCGGCGCCCACTCCAACGGTTATTCGCTGGTGCGCAAGATCATCGAAGTGGCCAAGCCCGACCTGGACGCCGACTTCCACGGCCGCAAGCTGGCCGACGTGCTGATGGAGCCGACCCGCATCTACGTCAAGCCGCTGCTGGCGCTGATGGAAGCGATGGAAGTCAAAGGCCTGGTGCACATCACCGGCGGCGGCCTGGTGGAAAACATCCCGCGCGTGCTGGCCGATAACCTGACCGCGGAACTGGACGGCGCCTCCTGGACCATGCCGCCGCTGTTCAAATGGCTGCAGGAACATGGCGGCGTGGCCGACGCCGAAATGCACCGCGTCTTCAACTGCGGCATCGGCATGACCGTGATCGTCTCGGCTGACAACGCCGACGCCGCCATCGCCCAGCTGAGCGCCGCCGGTGAAACCGTCAGCCGCATCGGCACCATCCGCGCCCGCAAGGAAGGCGAACACCAGACCATCGTGGTCTGACCCCGGCGGCTGCCGCGCGCAGCCCCCCATAAAAAAGGCGGCGCATGCACGGCATGCCCCGCCTTTTTTCTAACGCTTGAGAATTTTCGGCACCGGCGCGGGACGCAGGCGGAAGGCGTCGGGCATGCCGGAGCCGAGCAGGGGACGCAGGTAGAGGCGGAAGGCGTCGGTGATGTCGGTGCCGCTGGCGGCGATGAATTCATCCTCCATCGTGCGCGTCTTGCCCGCCACCGCCGCCAGCGGCAGCAGATCGTAGTCGACCGAGTAGAAGCCGGTGCGGCGGATCGCCACCGAGCCGTCGCGGCCACCCCACATGGCAAATTGCACCGCCTTTTCGCCCACTTCGCGCGCCTCGCGCTGGTCCACGTCCGACACGCAGCCGATGAAGGAGCGCTGCAGATAGCCGAAGGTGTCGCCGCGCACGCGCTTGATGCCCAGCTTGGCCCGGATCTCGTCGCACAGCAGGTCGGCCAGCGCGCCCGTGCCCGAGAGCTGCACATTGCCGTGCGCGTCGCGCTCGACCTCCTTGGCCAGCAAGGTGGCGATCGGCTCGCCCGAGGCGTCGTGGATGCCTTCCGACACCGCGATCACGCAGCGCCCGTGCTGCTCGTACATGGCTTTCACGTCGGCCAGGAAGCTGTCGAGCGAGAACACGCGCTCGGGCAGATAGATCAGGTGCGGCCCATCGTCCGGGAACTTCTTGCCCAGCGCCGAGGCGGCCGTAAGAAAGCCCGCGTGGCGCCCCATCACCACGCCCACATACACGCCGGGCAGGGAGGCGTTATCCAGGTTGGCGCCGGCGAAGGCCTGGGCCACGAAGCGCGCGGCCGAGGGGAAGCCGGGCGTGTGGTCATTGCCGACCAGATCGTTGTCGATGGTCTTGGGAATATGGATGGCGCGCAGCGGATAGCCGGCCGCGCGCGCCTGCTCGCTGACGATGCGCACCGTGTCCGACGAGTCATTGCCGCCGATGTAGAAGAAGTGCTCGATCTCATGCGCGCGCAGCACCTTGAAAATCTCTTCGCAATACTTCAGGTCGGGCTTGTCGCGCGTCGAGCCGAGGGCCGAGGCGGGCGTGGCCGCCACCAGTTCCAGGTTATTGCTGGTTTCCTGGGTCAGGTCGAGAAAATCTTCGTTGACGATGCCGCGCACCCCGAACTGCGCGCCATACACCCGCGTCACCTCGCGGAAGCGGCGCGCCTCCAGCGCCACCCCCACCAGCGACTGGTTGATGACGGCGGTCGGTCCACCGCCCTGCGCCACCAGAATTTTGCCCGATCCCATGCTCTCTCCTCCCTGTGCTTGACGGAGCAGCCAGCTTACTCCGTTTTCGCCCCCGCGCCGATATGCCGGTCGAGGAATTTCTCGACCCGGCCCCAGAAATCGATGCGGTTTTTCGGCAGCGTCCAGCCATGGCCTTCCTCCGCGTACTCGACCCACTCGACCTCCTTGTTATGCGCTTTCACCGCGTCGCGGAATTTGGTGCCGTGATACAGCGGCACGCGGCGGTCGACGCCGCCATAGGCCAGCAGCAGGGGCTGGCGGATGCGCGCGGCCTGCAGCAGCGGGGAGGTGGCTTTCAATTGCTCGGCGTCCTTTTCGGGATCGCCGATCAGCTGCGGCATGCCGTATTCCCGCCAGCGCTCGGACTGGTCGGACAGCGCGCTCCAGTGGCCGCTGTACATCAGCTGAATATCGGTGACGCCGACCCAGTTGATGCCGCATTTGAACAGTTCGGGGTCGCGCAGCAGCCCCATCAGCGTGGCATAGCCGCCATAGCTGGCGCCGGCGATGCAGATGCGTTGCGGATCGGCCCAGCCCTGAGCGATGGCCCAGCGCGCGCCGTCGGCCACATCATCCTGCATCTTCAAGCCCCACTGCTTGAACCCTGCTGCCAGATGCGCGTCGCCATAGCCGGTGCTGCCACGGAAATCCGGTTCCAGCACGGCGTAGCCGCGCGAGGCCAGAAACTGGGCCGACGGATTCCAGCCCCAGATACTGGCGCGCGCCCAAGGGCCGCCATGCACCAGGACCAGCATCGGCAGTTTCTTGCCCTTGCTGCCCTCAGGCAAGGTCAGCAAGGCGGGAATTTCCAGGCCATCGCGTGCCTTGTAGCGCAGGAACTGCTGCGGCGCCATGCGCGCCGGATCGATCCGGCTATAGCTCTCGCCCACCTTGTTAAAGGTCTTGGCCTGGGTGTTGTACACATAGGTCAGGGGCGGCTGGCGGTCGGATTCGGCCGTGACCAGGATATTGTCGGTCTCCGGCCGTGCCGGCAGGTCGATGCGGTTGATGGTCTGCGGCAGGCGCGCATCGACATCCTCCTGCACCTTCTTCATGGCAGCGTCGACCCAGCTGGTTTCCCAGGCCTCGCTCAGATGGCGTACGCCGAGCAGCCTGCCCTTGCCGAAGATGAGGTGACCGCTGAAGTCAAAGCCGTCGAGCTGCACCAGGGGGGTCTTGCTGATCTTGCCGCTCGTGCTATCGAACACATGCACGGCGCTCTTGTCGCCGCTCTGGTGCGAACGGACATACAGCTGCTTGTCCGGACCGAAAGCGAGTGGCGTGAAGCTGTCGCTGCCAGGCTTGTATATATCGTGGGTATGCAGCTTGCGCCAGCTATTATCGGCCGCCTCGCGCAGATACAGGGTGGCCATATTCTTCTCGAAGGCCCAGGCCAGACGCGGCTCGCCCTGATAGTCGAGCAACCAGTCTTCCGTGTCGGCGGGACGCAGCACGGCCGTGGACTGGCCGGTACGCGTATTCAGGCGCAGCAAGCCTTCGCGGCGCAGCACGCCGGGCCACTCGTATTTGCGGTCGGCCACGTAGACATAGTCGGAGTCCTGGGCGCCGGGCTGTTCCAGCATGAAGGTGTGCCAGGGCAGCAGGGTACGGATGCTGCGCTCGCGCAGGGCCGCGCCGCTGCGGTCGGCCAGCTGGCGCAAATGCTGGCCGTCGCGGTCCACGGCGTACAGGCCGGGACCGTATTCGATATCGCGCAGCCCCAGCCGCTTATCCTCGGTGTCGAACAGCAGGCGTTCCTCGCTGATCCAGTGCACGTTGCCGATATCCGCATCGGAAAACTGGGCGACTTTCCGCGCGCTGTTATTGACCAGGTCAACCACGACCAGCCCTTCGCGGCTGCCGCGCGCCGCCACCTTGGCGGCCAGGTATTTGCCGCTGGGCGAAAGCAGGGCTTGGCTGAATTCGGGCTGCTCGAAGAAGTATTCGATCGGAATGGGCGCCGCCGCGGCGGCGCCATGCAGCAGGGTGCTGGCGGCAGCCAGGAAGGCGGCGAGGGCGGGGAAGCGGTAGGTGGGCATGATTTTAATTATCAATTAAATAATTAAAATCATAGCTGATAAATAATATTTTTATAATTTATTTTGCTTGCGGCGCGCCCGGGCCCGGATCGGGGCGGCTGGCGCCCGCGCCGATATTCCGGTCGAGGAATTTTTCGACCCTACCCCAGAAATCGATGCGGTTTTTCGGCAGCGTCCAGCCATGGCCTTCCTCCGCATACTCGACCCACTCAACCTCCTTGTTATGCGCTTTGACGGCGTCGCGGAACTTGGTGCCGTGGTAGATGGGTACGCGTTGGTCGGCGCCGCCATAGGCCAGCAGCAGGGGTTGGCGGATGCGTTCGGCCAGCAGCAGGGGCGAGGTGGCTTTCAATTGTTCCGCATCCTTTTCCAGATCGCCGATCAGCTGCGGCATGCCATATTCCTTCCATTGTTCCGACAGGTCGGAAATGGCGCTCCAGTGGCCCGTGTACATCAGCTTGATATCGGTGACGCCAACCCAGTTGATGCCGCACTTGAACAGCTCGGGATTGCGCGCCAGACCCATCAGCGTGGCGTAGCCGCCGTAGCTGGCGCCGGCAATGCAGATGCGCTGCGGATCGGCTATGCCTTCGGCGATGGCCCAGCGCGCGCCGTCGGCGATATCGTCCTGCATCTTCAAGCCCCATTGCTTGAAGCCGGCCTGCAGATGGCGCCCGCCGAAGCCGGTGCTGCCGCGGAATTCCGGTTCCAGCACGGCATAGCCGCGCGAGGCCAGGAACTGGGCGTTGGCATCCCAGCCCCAGCTGCTGCCGCGTACCCAGGGACCGCCGTGCACCAGCACCACCAGCGGCAGTTTCTGGCCTTCCTTCTCGTTGGGCACGGTCAACAGGGTGGGAATCTCCAGGCCGTCGCGCGCCTTGTAGCGCAGGAAGCGCTGGCCCGCCATCTCGGCGGCGCGGATCTGCGGGCGGCTGTCGCCGACCTTGTTGAAGGTCTTGGCCTCGCTGTTATAGATCAGGGTCACGGCGGGCTGGCGGTCGGAATAGGCGCGTACCAGCACATTCGGCGTTTCCGGGCGGCTTGGCACGGTCAGCAGATTGATCGTATTCGGCAGTTTGGCGTCGATCTCGGCCTGCATCTGCTTCATCTCCGGGTCCAGCCACAGCGTGTCGCGCGCTTCGCGCACATAGCGCACGCCCAGCAGTTTGCCGCGTCCGAAAATCAGATGGCCGGAAAAATCGAAGCCGTCGAGCTGGACCAGGGGCTTGGCGCTGACCTGGCCCGTGGCCAGGTCCAGGGTATGCACCGCCTTCTTATCATCCCCGGCGTGATGGCTGACCACATACAGCGTGCCGTCCGGGCCGAAGGCGAGCGGATCGAAACCTTGTTTAGCGATGCCATAGGCATTGAAGGAAGCCAGCTTGCGCCAACTGCCTTTCTCGCCATCCTGCTCGCGCAGGTAAATGGTCTGCACGCCTTTCTCGTGGCCCCAGGTCAAGCGCGGTTCGCCTTTATCGTCCAGCATCCAGCCGCGGGTATCGGCGGGCCGGCCGAACGAGGTCGCATGGCCGTTGCGCGTGTTCAGACGCAGCAATTCCTCATAGCGCAGTTCGCCGGGACCGTCGATCTTCTGGCTGCGCACATAGACGTAATCGGAATTCTGCGCGCCGCGCTGCTCCATCATGAAGGTATGCCAGGGCAGCAGGCGCGCCGCGCCGGACGGCTGGACGAAGTTGGCGTTGCGGTTGGCCAGCTGGCGGAAATTCTTGCCGTCGCGGTCGACCGCGAACAGGCCGGGCGCGAAGCGGACGTCACCCACGCCGATGCGCTTGTCGATGGTGTCGAACAGCAGCCGCTCCTCATTCACCCACTGCACATGATTGATATCGACGTCGGCAAAGCGCGCCACCACCTGTAAGGAGATCTGGCTCAGGTCGACCACGACCAGCCCCTCGCGCTGGTCGCCGCCGCCGACCTTGGCCGCCAGGTATTTGCCGCTGGGCGAGAGCACGGCCTCGCCGAACTCGGCATTGTCGAAGAAGGCGGCCAGCGGCACCGGCGCGGCGGGCTGGGCTGCCTGCGCAGCCAAGGGAAGGCTGAGAACGGCACTCAGCAGCAGGGCGAAGACATTCATGGCGGGGACTCCTTAGGCGGCATGGCGGCGGCGGGCTGCTTCTTGTGTTGAGAGGCAGGACCGATATTCCGGTCCAGGAATTGTTCGACCCGGCGCCAGAAATCGATGCGGTTGTGCGGCAGCACCCAGCCATGGCCCTCTTCCGGATACACGATCCACTCGACGTCCTGGTTGGTGGCGCTGACGGCGTCGCGGAACTTATTGCCATGAAACTGGGGCACGCGCATATCCGAACCGCCATAGGCCATCAGCAGCGGTTGTTTCAGGCGGTGCGCTTGCAGCAGCGGCGAGGTGGCTTTCAATTGTTCTGCATCCTTTTCCAGATCGCCGATCATTTCCGGCATGCCATAGCGTTTTGCGAACAGTGTGACATCGGAACGGCTGGCCCAGGTGTCGGTGTACATCAGCTTGATGTCGGTGACGCCCACCCAGTTGACGCCGCATTTGTACAGCTCGGGATCGTTGATCAGGCCCATCAGGGTGGCATAGCCGCCATAGCTGGCGCCAGCGATGCAGATGCGTTGCGGATCGGCCAGGCCCTGGTCGATGGCCCAGCGCGCGCCGTCGGCGATATCGTCCTGCATCTTCAAACCCCATTGCTTGAAGCCGGCAAAGAAGTGGCGTGTGCCGAAGCCCCTGCTGCCACGAAACTCCGGCTCCAGCACGGCATAGCCGCGCGAGGCGAGAAATTGCGAATCGGGATGCCAGCCCCAGCTGTTGCCGCGCACATAGGGGCCGCCATGCACCAGCACCACCAGCGGCAGCTTCTGCCCTTTGGCATGGGCGGGAACCGTCAGCAGGGCGGGAATGGGCAGGCCGTCGCGCGCCTTGTAGCGCAGGAATTGCTGCTGTGCCATCTGCTGCGGCTGGATCAGGCTGCGGTTGGCGCCCACCTGGTTCAGCTTCTTGCTGGCGCGATGGTAGATATAGGTCAGGATGGGCTGGCGGTCGGAATAGGACTGCACCAGCAGATTGGGCGCATCGGCCTGCTGTGGTGGGCTCAGCAGATTGACCGTGGCGGGCAGCAGGGCGTCGACTTCCTCCTGCAGCGCTTTCATGGCCGGGTCCAACCACTGCGTACCCAGGGCGTCGCTGGTAAAGCGCAGGCCGATCAGGGTGTCATTGCGGAACAGCAGATGGCCATCGAAATCATAGCCATCCAGCAGGACCAGCGGGTCTTTACTGAGTTTGCCGGTGGCCAGATCGAGGGTGTGCACGGCGGCCTTGTCGCCCGCGGCGGTACTGCTGACATAGAGTTTGTCGTCGGCGGTCAGGGCTAACGGGGTGAACCCACCCTCGCTCTTACCCACGGCGGCAAAACTGGCGATCTGGCGCCATTCCTGCTGGCCTTGCGCGCGCACATAGATTTTTTTCTGATTCTTTTCCATGCCGACGGCGAGCCGCGGCTCGCCCCGGGTGTCGAGCAGCCAGCCCACGGAATCGGGCGGGCGCGGCACATATTTGGTCTGGCCGGTAAGCGTGTTCAGGTGCAGCAGCTCTCCGAAGACCAGTTCGTCCGCGTTTTCATTTTGAAAATTACGCCGGATGACGTACACCGATTCCGAATCCATGCTGCCGCTCTGGTCCAGCATGAAGTGATACCAGGGCAGCATGCGCGCCGCCGCCGGCGTGCTCAGGACGTGGCCGGTACGGTTGACCAGTTGGCGGAAATTGCCGCCGTCGCGGTCGACCGCAAACAAGCCTGGCGCATGCGCCACATCGCCTTGGCCGACGCTGCGGTCGGTCAGATTGAAGAGCAGGCGCTGGTCGCTGATCCACTGGAAATCCCGGATATCGGCCCTGGCAAATTGGGCCACGACCTTGGCCGCATTGTTTTGCAGGTCGACCACGATCAGCCGCATGCGCTGGCCGTTATGGCTGGCTTTGGCGGCCACATAATTGCCGCTGGGCGAGAGGCGGGCTTCGCTGAATTCCGGATTGGTGAAGAAGGCTTCGATCGGCACCGCCGCCGTCGCGGGCATCCATGCCGCCGCTCCGGCGGTCAGGCCGATGGAGAAAGCCAGCGCCCGCAAAGCGGGGACGATGCTTCTGATTGTGTTTGCCATAGGGGTTTCTTGTTCAGTTTATTGCTTATTGAATAATTTCCCTACAGTATCACCGCCTTATCGCTTTGGCAATGGTGGCCGGCTTCTAATGCGGCGGTGCGGCCTCGTCCGGCGCGCGCACATGGGCCAGCAGCGACAGGCTGCGCCGGCCGGGCGGCGGCGTCAGCAGGCTGACCAAGACCAGCACCAGCATGCCGGCCGGCACGCCGAAGATGCCGGCCGAGATCGGCGCGATATGGAACCACTGGCCGGCCGCGCCTTCGCCCAGCACCGGATGGGTGCGCAGCATGTAATAAATGCACACGCCCAGGCCGCCGAGCATGGCGGCCACCGCCCCGGCGCGGTTGGCGCGCGGCCAGAACACGCCCAGCACCAGCACCGGGAAGAGGGTGGAGGCGGCCAGCGAGAAGGCGGCGCCGACCAGGGACAGGATGTCGCCCGGCTTGGTGGAGGCGGCGTAAGCGGCGATGAAGGCCACGGCCAGCAGCAGCAGCTTGGAAATCGTGACCCGCTTCTGGGTCGAGGCGTTGGGATCGACGATCTTGTAATAGATATCGTGCGACAGCGCGTTCGAGATCGCCAGCAGCAGGCCGTCGGCGGTGGAGAGGGCCGCCGCCAGCCCGCCCGCCGCCACCAGGCCCGAGATCACATAGGGCAGGCCGGCGATTTCCGGCGTGGCCAGCACCAGTACGTCGGCGTCGATGGCGATTTCGGCCAGCTGCACGATGCCGTCGTGGTTGATGTCGGTGATGCTGACCAGGGGATGCAGCTTGTCCACATTGGCCCAGTAGGAAATCCACGTGGGCAGGCGCGAGAATTCGGTGCCGACCAGCGCGTGGTAGATATCGTATTTGACCAGCACCGCCAGCGCCGGAATCGTCAGGTAAATCAGCAGGATGAAGAACAGGGTCCAGAACACCGATTGGCGCGCCTCGTGCACCGAGGGTGTGGTGTAGGAGCGCATCAGGATATGCGGCAGCGCGGCCGTGCCCAGCATCAGGCAAAAGGCCAGGGCCAGGAAATTATTGCGCTTGATATCGGACTGTTCGCGGTCGGCGCCGGGAAAGGGCAGGGCATGCGGCACGATCGGACGCGCGCGGGCGCGGTTGTAGTCGCGCGCCGCGGTCCAGGCGGTGACGGCCTCGTCGGCATTTTTCGGATAGGAGAGCAGCGCGCGTTCGGCATTGCGCACCTCGGCCAGCGAAGCATTGCGCTGCTTGACGCGGTCGAGCTGGCGCTGGGCTTCCTGGCGCCCCGCTTCCCAGGAGGCGGGCAGGGCGCGCAGGCGCTGTTCATAGTCCTCGGCGCGCTGGCGGAAGATGGCGCGCACCTCGCGCTCCTTGCTGTCGTCCTTGAGCACCGCTTCGCGCGCGCTGATTTCCGGCAGCAGCTTGCCGTAGGCGACCAGCGGCACCGGATTGCCGCCATGCTTGGCCGACATCCACATCACGGGAATCAGAAAGGCCACCAGGATGATGATGTACTGCGCCACCTGGGTCCAGGTGATGGCGCGCATGCCGCCCAGGAAGGAGCAGACCAGGATGCTGGCCAGGCCGAGGAAGATGCCGACCGAGAAGTCGACGCCGGTAAAGCGCGAGGCGATCAGGCCCACGGCGTAAATCTGCGCCACCACATAGATGAAGGACACCATGATGGTGGCCGCCACGCCGAGCATGCGGATCAGGCGGCCGTTGTCGGCGTCGCCGTAGCGCGCCGCCAGGAAGTCGGGAATCGTGTACTGGCCGAATTTGCGCAGATAGGGCGCGATCAGCAGCGCCACCAGGCAGTAGCCGCCGGTCCAGCCCATGATATAAGCCAGGCCGTCGAAGCCGTAGTGGTAGAGCCCGCCCGCCAGGCTGATGAAGCTGGCCGCCGAAATCCAGTCGGCCGCCGTCGCCATGCCGTTGTACAGGGCCGGCACGCGCCGCCCCGCCACATAATATTCCGTCACCTTGGACGTGCGGCTGACCACGCCGATCAGCGCATACAGCACGATGGTGGCGAACATGAAGAGATAGCCGATCCACACGCGCGGCATGCCTTCTTTTTCCAGCACGGCCAGGGCGACCAGGAAGCCGGCGAAGCACAGCGTGAAGATGGCGTAATAGTGCGTCAGGCGCTGGAAATAGCTGCGCGGCTGGCTCATCGGACCGGCTCCCCGGCTTGCACCTGCGCCGCATACTGGCGGTCGAGGCGGCGCATGCGCCAGGCGTAGAAGGCGATGATGGCCAGATAGACCAGCGACGCGCCCTGGGCCGCCAGATAGAAAGAGAGCGGCCAGCCGAACAGCGTCAGTCCGCTCAGCTCGCGCGCGAAAAAGACGGCGCAGAAGCCGGTCAGCAGCCAGGCCAGCAAGAGCAGGGCCGTCAGGCGGCGGGTCTGGCGCCAGTGGCGCGCGCGTGGCGTGTCATCCATAGTAAGGCTCATCCTCGGTGGGCGGCGCGGGCGGTGGCAGCAGCGGGAAGCTGACGCGGAACAGGCTGCCGGGCAGCTTGGCATGGCCGGCGCGCGGATTGGCAAAGATATCGACTTCGGCCGCGTGCTGCTGGGCGATCTCGCGCACGATGGCCAGGCCCAGGCCGCTGCCCGGCATATTACTGCCGAGGATGCGGTAAAAGCGGTCGAACACATGCGGCCTCTCGGCGGCCGGGATGCCGGGGCCGGTATCCTCGACTTCCAGCATGGCCTGGGCGGCATCGCCGCGCACGCGCACCGTGACGCTGCCGCCGGCCGGCGTGTAGCGCAGCGCATTGTCGATCAGGTTCGACAGCATTTCGCGCAGCATCAAAGAATTGCCCTGGATGCGCACTGCCTCGGCCGGTCCTTCGAAGCCGAGGTCGATGCGGTAGGCGAACGAGGCTTGCACCCAGTCGTGCACCGTGCTGCGCGCCAGCTCGCCCAGCTCGACCGCCACGTGCACCGCGCCGGCCTGCGGCTGGTGCTCGGCGCGCGCCAGGGCCAGCAGCTGGTTGACCAGGCGCGTGGCCGCCTCCGAACTCTTGGCCAGCTGTTCCAGCGAACGGTGGATTTCCAGCTGGTCGGTCTGGCGCAGCGCCAGCTCGGACTGGGTGCGCATGCCGGCCAGCGGCGTCTTCATCTGGTGGGCGGCGTCGGCGATGAAGCGCTTTTGCATTTCCATCGATTGCGCCAGCCGCGCCAGCATCTCGTTGAGCGAATTGACCAGGGGCGTGATTTCCTCGGGCACCTGGTTCGGCTCGATCGGACTGAGGTCGTCCGAGCGGCGCGCGCGGATGCGTTCCTGCAACTGGGCCAGCGGCGACAGGCCGCGCGAGAGCGCGAACCAGACCAGGGCCAGCACCACGGGCAGGATGATGAACTGGGGCAGGATCACGCCCTTGATGATTTCATTGGCCAGCTTGGCGCGCTTTTCCAGCGTCTCGGCCACCTGCACCAGGGCCAGTTGCGGCGCCGGCGCCGGGCCGGGCGCGCCCTGCTGCACATAAGTGTAGGCGATGCGGATCGGCGTGCCGTGCAGGGTGTCGTTGCGGAAGTGGACGGCGCCGGCGCGCACGTCCTCCTCGTCCTCGCGCGGACGCGGCAAGTCGCGGTCGCCGTCCAGCACGGCGCCACTGGCGCCCACGATCTGGAAATACACGCTGTCGATATCGTCGGCGCGCAGGATGTCGCGCGCCGCGCCCGGCAGCCGCGGCGCCGGCACGCCGTCGACGCTGCGCACCTGCTGGCTGAGCACGGTCACGCTGTCTTCCAGCGCGTGGTCGAACGGCTGGTTGGCGATCGATTTCGCCACCAGATAGGTGATGGCGATGCTCATCGGCCACAGCAGCAGCAGCGGGGCCAGCATCCAGTCCAGGATTTCGCCGAACAGCGAGTGCTGGACTTCATTGCTGTGGCCGGCCGATGGCAGATCCCAGGCGGCCTGGCTGGCCGCGCCTTCCTCGTCCGCCTCGGCCGCGCGCGGATTCACTTGGCCTCGGTCCCCGCGCCCGGATTGAATTTTTCCAGGCAGTAGCCGAGGCCGCGCACGGTGGCGATGCGGATGCCGCCCACCTCGATCTTCTTGCGCAGCCGGTGCACATACACCTCGATCGCGTTATTGCTGACTTCCTCGCCCCATTCGCACAGGTGGTCGACCAACTGCTCCTTCGACACCAGGCGGCCGCTGCGCGCCAGCAGGATTTCCAGCAAGCCCAGCTCGCGCGCCGACAATTCCAGCATCTGCTCATGGATATAGGCGCTGCGCCCGACCTGGTCATAGGTCAGCGGGCCGTGGCGCACCAGGGCCGCGCCGCCGCCCTGGCCGCGCCGGGTCAGGGCGCGCACGCGCGCCTCCAGTTCCGACAGGGCGAAGGGTTTGGCCATATAATCGTCGGCCCCGAGATCGAGGCCGTTGACGCGCTGCTCGACCGAGTCGGCCGCGGTCAGGATCAGCACCGGCAGCAGCGAGGCGCGCGCGCGCAGCCGGCGCAACACGTCCAGCCCGCTCATCTTGGGCAAGCCCAGGTCGAGGATCAGCAGGTCGAATTCCTGGGTGGACAGGGCGGCGTCGGCCTCCTGCCCGTTTTTCACGCAGTCGATGGCATAGCCCGACTGGCGCAGGGAGCGGGTCAGGCCGTCGGCCAGCACGCTGTCATCTTCGGCAAGTAAAATACGCATCACGCAATCCGGCTCAAGAGACTTTCATTGTGTTTCATTTTACGCATTGTCGGCAGCTTTTGATGTGGATTAAACCTGCCTGAAGAAGGTGCTTGCCAAAAGCACTGTTTTTTTATACAGTATCGCTTGTAGCGACACCAACCCACCGCGCGAAAGAAGATTATGGACGATAAAAAAGCTGTAGTACCGGCATCGGAAAAAGCCAAGGCGCTGGCCGCCGCGCTGGCCCAGATTGAGAAGCAGTTCGGCAAAGGCTCCGTGATGCGCATGGACGCCTCGGCACCGATCGAGGAAGTGCAGACCGTCTCCACCGGCTCCCTGGGCCTGGATATCGCGCTCGGCGTGGGTGGCCTGCCGCGCGGCCGCGTGGTGGAAATCTACGGTCCCGAATCGTCCGGTAAGACCACGCTGACCCTGCAGACCATCGCCGAAATGCAGAAAATCGGCGGCACCTGCGCCTTTATCGACGCCGAACACGCGCTGGACGTGGGGTATGCGCAGAAACTGGGCGTCAATCTGCACGAACTGCTGATCTCCCAGCCCGACACCGGCGAACAGGCGCTGGAAATCTGCGACGCCCTGGTGCGTTCCGGCAGTGTCGATATGGTGGTGGTGGACTCGGTGGCGGCCCTGACCCCGCGCGCCGAGATCGAAGGCGATATGGGCGACTCCCTGCCGGGCCTGCAGGCGCGCCTGATGTCGCAAGCGTTGCGCAAGCTGACCGGTTCGATCAACCGCACCAATACCCTGGTGATCTTCATCAACCAGATCCGCATGAAGATCGGCGTCATGTTCGGCAGCCCGGAAACGACGACCGGCGGCAATGCCTTGAAATTCTACGCCTCCGTGCGCCTGGACATCCGCCGCACCGGCTCGATCAAGTCGGGCGACGAAGTGATCGGCAACGAAACCAAGGTCAAAGTGGTCAAGAACAAGATCGCGCCGCCGTTCAAGGAAGCCCACTTCGACATCCTGTATGGCGAAGGCACCTCGCGCGAAGGCGAAATCATCGACCTCGGCGTGGAAGCGAAGATCGTCGAGAAGTCCGGCTCCTGGTACAGCTATAACGGCGAACGTATCGGCCAGGGCAAGGACAACGCCCGCGTCTACCTGAAAGAGCGTCCAGCGCTGGCGCGCGAGATCGAAAACAAGGTGCGCGCTTCGCTCGGCGTGCGCGAGTTGCCGCCGGCCAGCGACGATGACGGCGAAGCGCCGGCGCCGAAGCTGAAAGCCGTCGACTAAGACCGCGTCCGGTTTGAACCCGTCGCCACCGTCCCGCCGCGCGCGGCGCGGTGGCGATTGCATTTGGAGTACAGGAATATGCCCGCCCCGCCCATCAGCCTGAAAGCGCGCGCCCTGCGCCTGCTGTCCACGCGCGAGCACAGCCGTCTGGAACTGGCCCGCAAGCTGGCCCGCCACGCCGAAGACGGTGAAGAGGAAGTCGAAGCCCTGCTCAATTGGCTGGAACAGAATAAATGGCTGTCGCAGGAACGCTTTTCCGAATCCCTGATCCACCGCCGCGCCGCGCGCTACGGCAATAGCCGCATCGTGGCCGAGCTGCAAAGCCACGGCATCGACGGCGACGCCCTGCAGGAATTGAAAGCCGGCCTGGCCGAAGACGAAGTGGCGCGCTGTTGCGAGGTGTGGCGCCGCAAATTCGGCGCCGTGGCCGAGGACGCCGAAGGCCGCAGCAAGCAGATGCGTTTCCTGATCGGCCGCGGCTTTTCCCAGCGCGCCGTGAAAGCCGCCATGCGCGGCTACGACCCCGACGAAGAATAGGCGGCGGCCGGCCCGCCGCCGTCTTGATTTAGCCGCGGTCGAAACGGCGGCGGCCCGCCAGCACCAGCATGCCGGCGCCGAGCATCAGCCAGGTGGTCGGCTCCGGCACGGGGGCCAGGGAGACGCTGCTGCCCACGTAAAAGCCCAGGCTGGCTTCGATATCGTCATCCGTGTTATTGCTGGCCAGCAGGGAGAAGCCGCCGCTGGCCGATTCGCCGGCCGAGCCCGGCGCCAGGGACCAGCTCTTGTTGAAGCGCTCGCTGATCAGGCCCGGCATCGACAGGCTGTCGAAGCTCACGCCAAGCTGGGTCTGGCCGGGCAGATTGAAATAGCCAGGATTCTGGGTGGACAGCAGGGCGCTGTAGTCGCCGCTGATGCGCAGCGCCGTATGCGCCTTCAACAGCACGCGCACGGTCTGGCTGGCGTCGCCCGTCATAGACTGGCCATTCCAGCCCAGTTCCGGCGTGCCGGTGACGCTGCTTTTGAGCGTGCCCAGGCTGCCGCTGAGCTGGGCCTGCGCCTTCAAGCCGCCATGCGCGACCTGGAAGTTGACCGGGACGGGAAACTCGAACTGCTGACGGTTGGAGCTGCCGGCCGCTTGGCCATTCTCCAGCCATTGGCCGGCGACGGCTACCTGGGTGCTGCGGCTGCCCAACTGGTAGCCGGCGGCCACGCCGTCATTCGGCGTCAGGTCGATCACGCCCAGTTTGAGATTGCTGAGGCTGGCTTGCGCCGTGGTGCTGTGCGCGGCGCTGGCGCTGCTGGACAGGGTGAGGCTGGCGGTAGCCACCAGGATGGCGGCGAATGCTTGACGGTACATGAACACTCCTAAATGTGCGATGAGGAAAGAAAAGCTTATTTATTGCATCAATGAGTATTTAAATATGCAATATTGCACATCGTAGCGAAGCGCCGCGGCCGAAGCAATAGCTAGTTTCTGATACGCGCGTCACGGTCCGCCCCCGTCCATGTCGGCGCGGCAGGGGCCGGTGCCGTCCTGCTTCAGCCTACCGGCACTGCTTTTTTCGCGCAGGAATCATGCGTTGTGCTACACTTTTGGGGTTTTATGCAGCACCGCGGGTGCGGTGGGTTGTCCGTAGAAGCTGCGGCAACGTGCTTAACAGTACATCGCTGCTTACTAATTGCGCCGCGCGAGCGGCACCGTCTTATGTCCCTGTCAACTCCAGTCTCCCGACGTGAGCTCCGCCATACGCGCGCCATAGACATCCGAGCGTTCGCGCGCGACGATGGCCTGTGGGATCTTGACGCCCATATCACGGACATCAAAGTAAAGGACACCCTGTTGGCTTCCGGCCAGCGTCCGGGCGGCCAGCCGCTGCATGACCTGTGGCTGCGCATCACCGTGGACCACCAGCTCACCATCGTCGCCGCCGAAGCGGTATCGGACGCCGTGCCCTATCCCGGTTTCTGCAATACCATCGGCCCGGCATATGCGCAGCTGGTCGGCCTGAACCTGATGAAGGGCTTCCGCCAGGAGCTGAAGCAGCGGCTGGCAGGCATTGCCGGCTGTACCCATCTGACGGAACTGGCCCAGATCCTGCCCACGGCCGCCGTGCAAGCTTTTGCCAGCGATGTCTGGCCTACGCACGACACCGCCAGCGTCACTCCCCAAGCCAGCACCCAACCGTTCCAGCTCGACCGCTGCCACGCCCTGCGCACCGATGGCGGCGCCGTGGCGCAGTTTTATCCACGCTGGGCGGCCACGCCTGGGGCCGGTGTCTAGGTCCAGCCGCGCTGCATGAGCTGTCTATTTTTTTTGTAACATTAACCGTATTTCACATCAGTATCAGAAGAAGGGAAGCCAGCATGAAAATCCATGAGTATCAAGGCAAAGAGATCCTCCGAAAATTCGGAGTGACGGTTCCGCGCGGCATTCCGTGCATGTCCGTGGAAGAGGCAGTCAAAGCTGCTGAAACCCTGGGCGGCCCGGTGTGGGTAGTGAAGGCGCAGATCCATGCTGGCGGCCGCGGCAAAGGCGGCGGCGTGAAAGTGGCCAAGTCCATGGAACAAGTGAAGGAATACGCTGACCAGATCATGGGCATGCAGCTGGTGACCCACCAGACCGGTCCGGAAGGCCAGAAAGTGCGCCGCCTGATGATCGAAGAAGGCGCCGACATCAAGAAAGAACTGTACGTTTCCCTGGTGACCGACCGCGTCACCCAGCGCGTGGTGCTGATGGCCTCCTCCGAAGGCGGCATGGACATCGAAGAAGTCGCTGAAAAACACCCAGAACTGATCCACAACGTGGTGATCGATCCGGCCGTGGGCCTGACCGACGCCGACGCCGACGACGTGGCCGCCAAGATCGGCGTGCCAGCCGAATCGATCGCCGACGCGCGCGCCAACCTGCAAGGCCTGTACAAAGCCTACTGGGAAACCGACGCATCGCTGGCCGAGATCAACCCGCTGATCCTGACCGGTTCCGGCAAAGTGATCGCCCTGGACGCCAAGTTCAACTTCGACGCCAACGCCCTGTTCCGCCACCCTGAAATCGTCGCTTACCGCGATCTGGACGAAGAAGATCCAGCCGAAGTCGAAGCCTCGAAATTCGACCTGGCCTACATCTCCCTGGACGGCAATATCGGCTGCCTGGTGAACGGCGCCGGCCTGGCCATGGCGACCATGGACACCATCAAGCTGTTCGGCGGCGAGCCGGCCAACTTCCTGGACGTGGGCGGTGGCGCAACGGCCGAGAAAGTGACCGAAGCGTTTAAGATCATGCTGAAAAACCCAGAACTGAAAGCCATTCTGGTCAACATCTTCGGCGGCATCATGCGCTGCGACGTGATCGCCGAAGGCGTGATCACCGCTTCCAAAGCCGTGTCGCTGAACGTGCCGCTGGTGGTCCGCATGAAGGGCACCAACGAAGACCTGGGCAAGAAGATGCTGGCCGACTCCGGTCTGCCGATCATCGCCGCCGACACCATGGAAGACGCAGCCAAGAGCGTTGTTGCAGCCGCTGCCGGTAAATAATTAAGGAATCAACATGTCTATTCTGATCAATAAAGACACCAAAGTCATCACCCAGGGTATCACCGGCAAAACCGGCCAGTTCCACACCCGTATGTGCCGCGAATACGCGAACGGCAAAAACGCCTTCGTCGCTGGCGTGAACCCGAAGAAAGCTGGCGAAGACTTCGAAGGCATTCCTATCTACGCTTCCGTCAAAGAAGCCAAATCGGAAACCGGCGCGACCGTTTCCGTGATCTACGTCCCACCAGCAGGCGCGGCCGCCGCGATCTGGGAAGCCGTGGAAGCCGAGCTGGACCTGGCGATTTGCATCACCGAAGGCATTCCAGTGCGCGACATGATGGAAGTCAAAGACCGCATGGCCAAAGCCGGTTCCAAAACCCTGCTGCTGGGCCCGAACTGCCCAGGCCTGATCACCCCTGACGAAATCAAGATCGGCATCATGCCAGGCCACATCCACCGTAAAGGCCGCATCGGCGTGGTGTCCCGTTCGGGCACCCTGACCTATGAAGCCGTGGCGCAGCTGACCGCGCTGGGCCTGGGCCAATCCTCGGCCGTGGGCATCGGCGGCGACCCGATCAACGGTCTGAAGCACATCGACGTGATGAAAGCCTTCAACGACGATCCGGACACCGACGCGGTCATCATGATCGGCGAAATCGGCGGTCCTGACGAAGCCAATGCGGCCCGTTGGATCAAGGACAATATGAAGAAACCAGTGGTCGGCTTCATCGCCGGCGTCACCGCTCCTCCGGGCAAGCGCATGGGCCACGCCGGCGCGCTGATCTCCGGCGGCGCCGACACCGCGCAAGCCAAACTGGAAATCATGGAAGCCTGCGGCATCACCGTGACCAAAAACCCGTCCGAAATGGCGCGTCTGCTGAAAGCAATGCTGTAATATTGCCTGCTTTGCAGTAATAATAGCGGGGAGCTTCGGCTCCCCGTTTTTATTTTCCGGAGGCGGATTTGGCGAAGATTATCGTGTCGCGGGACGGCGTGGTGGAACAGCAGATCCAGCTCAGCAAGGAGAGCATGAGCGTGGGCCGCCATCGCCACAACGATATTGTGCTCAACCACCCGGCCGTCAGCGGCCAGCACGCCCTGATCACCACCATCCTCGACGATTCCTTCCTGGAAGACTTGCACAGCACCAATGGCACCTTCGTCAACGGCCACCGCATCGGCAAGCATTTCCTGCAGCACAAAGACCTGATCAAGCTGGCCAAGTACCAGATCGAATTCCTGGCCGACGGCATCCGGCCGCTGGCCGCCGCCCAGGCCGCCAGCCGACCCGCGGCCACCGTGTCGCCCCCGGCCGAAGGCCCGCCCGCCCGCATCGAAGTCTTAAACGGCAGCAATATGGGCAAACAGCTCACCCTGCTCAAAACCCTGACCTCGCTCGGCCGGCCCGGCGTGCAGGTGGTGGTCATCGCCCGCGCGGCGGGCGGCTACACCATTTCCCACGTCGAAGGTCTGGCCGCCCCCCTGCTCAACGGCACCCCGCTCGGCCGCGCCGCCCAGCGCCTGCTGCCCGACGACGTCATCGACCTCGGCGGCACCCTGATGGCCTTCCGCCTGCCCTGACAAAAATCGTCAGCTGACGCTTTTTGGCGGGCCGGGCTGACAAAAAACGGCAAGCTAGCATACTGAAACTGACAATTCCTGCGCCTGGAGGGCCGGATTTCGTCACTCCGACGGCAAAAACGGGCTGGCACGGCGATTGCACTATGTCCTGTGTCTCACCCAATTTCTAGTTTTTTACCTGAGGAGCAGCAAAATGAAATCCATGAAAATGATGAAGCAACAAGCTCAAGCCGGCTTCACCCTGATCGAACTGATGATCGTCGTTGCCATCATCGGTATTCTGGCTGCGGTGGCCATTCCTGCGTACAGCGACTACACCGCCAAAGCCAAGACCGCCAATGCGATTTCCGCCGCCGACTCGCTGAAAACGGCGGTTGCCCTGTGCGCCCAGGAAAATGGCGGCGACCTGACCAAGTGCGATAGCGACAGCAATGGCGTGCCGAAGGATTCCGACTTCAAAGCCACCAAGGAAGTTGCTTCCGCCGCCGTGGCCGATGGCGTGATCACCCTGACCCTGGCCACCGGCATCGCCACCGACGTCGACGGCAAAACCATCACCTTCACCCCGACGCTGACGGCCAACAACAGCACCATGACCTGGAAGACCGAAACGACGTCCACCAACAAGGCAGTCAAAGCCGCGGTTGAGAAAAACAATATCTGATCTGGCTTAGCTGGATAGAGAAAACCGGGCTGCGGCCCGGTTTTTTTCGTTCAAACGATTTTTTGGCGGTCGGCGATCAGCGCCTCGTAGGTCAGGTTTTGCAGCATGGTGTAATGCACCGGATCGAGATCGACGAATTGCACGCCATAGCTGAACACTTCCTCCGCCGCGCTGACCGGCTTCAACACCGTCATATTGCGGATCAGCGCCCTGGCGCCGATGCGCACCTGGCGCTGGCCCGGTTGGCTGAGCAGCGTAAACGTCAGGTCGACCACGCCCTCGTCCTGGTGCAGCTTGCGTTTCGACTCGATCAGCGCGCCCGAGACGCTCAGATTGACGAGGAAGACCGACAGCGAGCTGCCGTCGTCGCAACCCACCTGGGCCGGAATATCGACCTTGACCCGCATCGCCGCGCGCAAGCTGGTGCCCTGGATATTGCGCGGGAAGGAAAGGTGGGCATAGAACAGCGGGCGGCCAAAGACGCGCTCGACGGTGCAGGGGAAGGCGCACACATTCACGCCGGAAAACACGCGGATGGTGAGCTTGTCGTTTTCATGCAGGGCGATCGGACCGCCGTTTTCGAACGGCACTTTGACGATCAGGTATTCATCCTTGAGCCAGCCGATGATGGTGGAAAAATGCTGGACCGGCTTGATGCTGCGGTGGGTGATGAACTGGATACGTCCGCCCACCTGCAGATTCATCTGCTCGAACTCATATCCCTGCGTTTTCGCCTCGCCCGCCGCTGCCCCATCGCTCACTGGATTGCCTTTTTTGAATGGCCGATCCGCCGATTATAAGGCTTTGACAACATTTTTGTCACTGTGGCAAGTAACCAACGCTCACCGGCAAGCGGCCTATCCTTTTTTACCCGGCATTCCTTTCAGGGCGGTTGCCAGCGCATCGCCCACGGCCTTGACCATTTCCACCCCAGGCCAGGGTAGGGAATTGTCGGCTTCCTTGCTGATTTGGCCTTTACTGATCCCTTCCACCGATAAGGAGTAAGCCGCGCGCAGCAGGGAAATGGCAAGTATGGCAATCGCAATGACCAATACGCTCACCACCGCGACCACCGAATTGCCGATTGAGGAAATATCGACGCTGATGGCGGCATGCAGTTGCGTCGGATTGCTGGCTTTGCTTGTCGCGTTGTCGGCAGCTGGCTTATCTGTAGTACTGGTGCTTGCCTGGCCAGCCGGGGGCGTGGCGACCAGCTCTTTCAGATTAACGGCGGGCGTGGCTTTATCGATCTGCTTTGTAAATGAATGGAGAGTGCATCCCAAGGCAATAATCAGGCTAATCAGCGTTACGACGAGAGCAAAGGTGGCAGCATTGCGCAGCCAGTAAATGTTCTTAATTTGCTTATGGAAGAAATCAACGCCGCTTGCGGTTTGTCGATCCAGATGATCACCGCCGGCGAGATCTTCCGTGGGATGCAGACGTCGCCCAGATGCGTCTGCGCTGCCAGCGAAATCAGATGCGCCACCGGTTGCGGGATCGCTATTAGTCGACCACGGATCCGGCGGCGGATGGTTCATAGGCTCAGACTCAGATTACTCAGGCGGTGCCCCATGGCGACCTTGGAAACCACGAAGATATTGGCGAGCTCGTCTAAGGAATTCGAACCTGCCAGCGCCATCGCCTTAACCACATACGCAGGCATCAGTAATTCGGCGGCAAATTTATTGGCCTGTTGTTCGATAGGGCTACTATTTTTCGAGCCAAAGCTGTCCGGATAATCGCGTGGGGCGTCTTGATGGCCCAATACATAATGGCCTAGTTCATGGGCGACCGTGAAGCGCCGTCTGACCAGCGAATCATTGACATTGTATTCAATGGTCGGCTTGCCGTTGCGCATCGAAAAATATCCGCTGAAATTGTAGCCTTCATCGCCGGCGCCACCTCTGCCCACCATCGCCATCTGCATGCGTTCGGCAATTTGTTCAGGGCGGATGGGCAGACGCCCGTCCCAATACTGTTCCAGGATTTCTTTTGCCGCCTCGCTGCCGGTGCGAGGGCGAACCATGGTTACCGCCATCTCAAAATCTCCGTCGTGCGAGCCAAAATCCAATATTGCAAATCATACTAAAGACAAGCTAAAGCCGTAGTAATAAATTTGCACTGTTTGTATATACAGTATAACAGCCGCTAAGGATTTGGCAATCAAGCCGACCAATCGCCCGACTTGCCCCCGTGTTTTTCGCGCACGCGGATCTCGCCCATGACCATGCCCTTGTCCACCGCCTTGCACATATCGTAGACCGTGAGCAGGCCGACCTGCACGGCCGTCAGCGCTTCCATCTCGACCCCGGTCTTGCCATAGGTTTCGACCTGGGCGCGGCAGTGCACGCTGGAAGCGGCTGCATCGGTTTCGAAATCGACCGTGACGCGGGTCAGGGCCAGCGGGTGGCACAGCGGCACCAGGTCGCTGGTCTTTTTCGCGCCCATGATGGCGGCGATGCGGGCGATGCCCAGCACATCCCCCTTTTTGGCCGTTCCCGCTAGAATAATGGCAAGGGTTTCCGCTTTCATGCGGATACTGCCGGTCGCCACGGCGATGCGGTGGGTTTCCTGTTTGGCGCCAACGTCCACCATATGTGCTTGGCCGGATGCGTCGAAGTGGGTGAGCTGGTCGGGATTCTGGTCGTTCATCGCGCAAAAAAAGCAAAGGCCGCTTGCGGCCGGGTCTTAAGAATGTACAGGTATGATAGCACCGTGAATGCAAACCGTTTCCCCCTCCGCCTGCTGAGTTCTCTCGCCGCCTCCCTGTTGCTCGCCTTCCCGCTGGCGACGGCGCAGACCCAATTGCCCGCCTCCAAAACGCCGAACCTGCCCAATCTGGGCGAGGCCGCCAGCGAAGATCTGTCGCCGGTGATGGAGCGCAAGCTGGGCGAGGAAATCATGCGCGACATCCGCCGCGACCACGACTATCTGGACGATCCGCCCATCCTCGAGTACCTGAATAATCTGGGCAATATCCTGGTGACGGCGCGCCCCGGCGCGCGCGGCGACGCCAATTTCAATTACAGCTTCTTCGCCGTGCGCGATCCGATGCTGAACGCCTTCGCGCTGCCGGGCGGCTTTATCGCCGTGCACTCGGCCCTGCTGCTGGCGGCGCAGTCGGAGTCCGAGCTGGCCTCGGTGCTGTCGCACGAGATCGGCCACGTGGCGCAGCGCCATATCGCGCGCCAGCTGGGCCAGCAGCGCCAGGATTCGCTGATTCCGCTGGCGGCCATGATCCTGGCGGCGCTGGCGGCCAAGTCCAGCGGCGACGCGGCCATGGGCGTGTTTACGGCGGGACAGGGCTTGGCCATCCAGCGCCAGCTCAATTTCGGCCGCGACGCCGAGCGTGAGGCCGATCGCGTCGGTTTCCAGATCATGGGCGAAGCCGGTTTCGATACCAGCGGCATGGTGGCCTTCTTCCAGCGCATGCAGGCGGCCACGCGCAATTACAGCGACCTGCTGCCAGCCTATCTGCTGACGCACCCTTTGACCACCGAGCGCATCGCCGACATCCAGGCCCGCATCCGCGAGCAGCCGTACAAGCAGCGCCTGGACAACCTCGATTTCTTCCTGGTGCGTTCGCGCGCCCGCGTGCTGCAGGACGAGAGCACCAAGGGCCTGGCCGAAGCCACGGCCTTCTTCGAAAACCAGACCGAGCAGCAAAGCCGGCAGCAGATCGCGGCCGGCCAGTACGGCCTGGCCATGGTGGCGCTGAAAAAACGCGACTTTGCCGCCGCCCAGAAATGGCTCGACAAATGTCGCGCCACCATCGACCGTCCACCGGCGGCGGGCGCTTTCAGTTCACCGGTGCCGAAAGGGCAGACGGCCACCGTGCTGGCCTATCTCTCGCTGGAAATCAAGCTGGAGCAGGAAGACAAGCCGGCCGTCATCCAGCAAGCCTTGCAGGAAGCGGACGCGGCCCATGTGCGCTTCCCGCTGTCGCGCGGCATCGTCTACCAGTATGCCGACGCGCTGATCAAGTCCGGCAAGCTGGAGGACGCGGCGCGCTTCCTGCGCGACCAGGTGCAGCAATACCGCGAAGAACCGGAGCTGTACGACCTGCTGGCGCAAGCCTATTCCAAGCAGGGCAAGATGTCGCTGCAGCATATCGCGCTGGCCGAATCGTATGTGCTGCAAGGCGGCACCATGGCCGCCCTCGACCAGTTGGTGCTGGCGCGCAAGGCCAGCGACGCCTCCTTCTACGACCAGGCCGTGATCGATGCGCGCGAGCGCGAGTTGCAGGCGCGCCGGCGCGAAGCGATGGGCGAGAAGAAAAAGGATTAATCGGGCGCCGGCAGGCGCACGAAACCGAGGCGGCGCGGCACGTCGTCGTGCGCCAGCAGTTCGACCTTGAGGCGGCGCTCGCCGATGTCCAGGGTCAGGTGGCCGGCGCCGGCATGCTTGGCGTCGAGCCAGGCCAGCAGGGCATCGTCGCTGGCCGCTTCGCCGTCCAGGCGCAGGCGTTCCAGCACTTCGGCTGTGTCGCGGTCGTCGAGCTGGGCCACGTTATGGCCGCTGCGCAGGATCAGTTCGCCGCGCTCGGTGAGCCAGGCGCCATCGACCGGGCCCAGCGGATCGCCGGTATGCAGCACAAAGCCTTGTACCGGGTCGGTGTGGGCGATGAAGGGCGTCGCTTCCAGATTCAGGTAGACGCGCTGCGGCCCGTTCTGGAAATACCAGCAGCCGCGCTCGTCGCGCAGATAATTGCGCACGATAAACCCCACCAGGGCCGGGTTGCTCAGCTTGTCGCCGGCCAAGTTCAGGTGCTGGGCGCGCTCGTCGCGCATGCGCCAGTGGCCGCGCGCATCGAGCGCTAGCCAGCCATAGCAGTGGGGAACATTCGGCCATTTGGCCATCGCCTGTCGAACAATTTCATCCATGCCTTATGCCTCGCAAACGGAATCCGTGTGCGGCGCGCGGGTCGCGGCGCCGTCATGCAGGAAGTGTAACAGGCGGCGCGGCAGCCAGCCCAGGCTGCCCGGCAGGCGGCCGCTGGCAAAGCCCACATGGCCGCCCTCGGCCGGATAGTCGAGCAGCACCCGCGCCGCCGCCCGCCGCGGCAAATGGATGCCGGGCAGGAAGGGATCGTTTTGCGCATTCAGTACCAGGGTCGGCACGGTGATATCGCCAAGCACATGGCGCGCGCTGGCGCGGTGCCAGTAATCGTCGGTATCGCGGTAGCCGTGCAGCGGCGCCGTCACCACGTTGTCGAACGCATATAAGTCTTGGGCGCCACGCAGCGCCTGCACGTCGAACAGGCCGGGGAAGTGCGCCAGCTTGGCTTCGCACTTGGGTTTCAGCGTTTGCAGGAACATGCGCGTGTACAGCCGGTTGAGGCCGTTTGATAGCGCCTTGCCGCCGGCCGCCAGGTCGAGCGGGGCCGAGACGGCGCAGGCGGCGTCGATCAGCTCGGCCTGGTGCTGGGATTCGCCCAGCCAGCGCAGCAGCACATTGCCGCCCAGCGAAACCCCGGTGGCGTAAAACTTGCCCGTGGCGCGCTGGTGCAGGCGGCGGATGATCCAGTCGGCCTCGGCCGAATCGCCGGAATGGTAGAAGCGCGGCGCGCGGTTGGCTTCGCCCGAGCAGCCGCGGAAATGCGGCACGGCGCCCGACCAGCCGCGCGCGGCGACTTCGGCCATCATGGCGCGCGCGTAATGGCTGGCCGAGGAGCCTTCGAGGCCGTGGAACATCAGCACGAAGGGTTGGTCCGGCGCGCCGTCGACGAAATCGACGTCGATGAAATCGCCGTCCGGTGTGTCCCAGCGCTCGCGCCGCAGATGCACGGCCGGCTTCGGCAGACACAGCGCCGGATAAATGGTTTGCAGGTGGCCGTTAGGCAGCCAGCGGGGGGCGAGATAGTCCATGGCGCACACGGCGGCAATAAGCCGGCGCGGCGGCCGGCGGCGAGGATTCAGTGCAGGATCTGGGCATGCGGCTCATTCGGCACGGGGCCCGGCGCGACAGACACATGGTGCAGCACCATGCGCCAGCCCTTGGGCGTCTTGGCGTAGACATTGGTGGCCAGCAGGTGGGCCGGCTCGCCGCTGGCGGCGGTGACGCCCTCGACCACGGTGTGCACCGAACTCATCAAAGTATGGGTTTCGTGCAGCTGCGAGGGCAGGATGTGCAGGCCGCCCTGTTCCAGGATCATGGTCCAGGATTCGCGGATGGCGCGGTGGCCGATCAGGCGCGCGCCGCCCGGATGGATGCAGACGATTTCGTCCTCGTCGGACCAGAGGGCCATCAGGGCCTCGATATCGGCCCGGTTCAATGCATCGTAGAAAGCGGCCTCAACCTCGGCAGCGCTGCCGTTCAACTGCTTCTTTTTCATGCAAGCTCCAGGCCGCAAGGCCGGCCGTGTTTTAGTGGTGGGAAACGACGGTGCCCGGTTTCAGGCGGTATTCCGTACCGCAGTAAGGGCATTTGGCGGCGCCATCCTTGAATTCCAGGAACACGCGCGGGTGCGAGGACCACAGCGGCATGGCCGGGTTAGGGCAGTGGGCCGGCAGGTCTTTGCCTTCGAGTTCGACTGGCTGGGTGGCGTTGCTCATCGTATTGTGCTCCGGGAGATCAAAAACCACGATTTTAACGGATCTGCGCAGCAAGCAGAATTCATCGGTAAAATGATGGCTTCCCCAATGCAATCGCCCACACCGATAGATTTTGATGTGTGGCCTGAAAACCACATGAGTGAGCCCTTGTCCGAACCCCGTCCGCCCGTCAATTTGCCGCACGTAGATGCCGACGCCCACCATGAAGCCTCGTGGCGGGAAGGCTTGAAAACCGGCACGCCGACGCTCTTCGGCATCGCCGCCTGGGGCCTGGTGGTTGGCATCGCCATGGTCAAGACCGGCCTGACGGTGCCGCAAGCGCTGGGCATGACCCTGCTGGTCTTCGCCGGCTCGGCCCAATTGGCTTCGCTGCCCCTGATCGCGGCGAACGCGCCGATCTGGGTGATTTTCGCCACCGCCCTGGTGGTCAACCTGCGTTTCGTGATCTTTTCGGCCTTGCTGGCCCCGCATTTCTCGCACCTGCCCTGGCGCCAGCGCGTCGCGCTCGGCTATGTTTCGGGCGATATGACGGTCGCCATCTTCCTGCAGAAATACCCGAACGAAAAGCCGCAGCTGGGCAAGCTGTCCTATCTGAAAGGCTTGCTGTATCCGAACTGGGCGGCCTGGCAGGTCGGCTCCATCGCCGGCATCTTCCTCGGCAGCGCCGTACCGAGCGAATGGGGGCTGGGCTTTGCCGGCACGCTGGCGATCATCTGCATCACCGTGCCCATGGTGGCCAACCGGCCCACCCTGGTCGGCGTGCTGGTGGCCGGCGTGGTGGCGGTGGCCGCCGCCGGTCTGCCTTACAAACTGGGCCTGCTGGCCGCCGTGGTGGTCGGCATGGTCGCCGCCATGGCTGCGGAAGAAATGCTGGCCAACCGCAAACTCAAAGGAAAGTAAGCATGTCTGATTGGGAAATCTGGGCCACCATCGGCGTGCTGGTCCTGGCCACCGCCGCCACCCGCAGCTCCTTCTGGCTGGTGGGCCACCACATCACGATCCCGCGCCGCGTGCACGATATGCTGCGCTACGCCCCGGCCTGCGCGCTGGCGGCCATCATCGCGCCCGACCTGCTGCTGAACGAAGGCCAGCTCCAGCTGGAACTGGGCAATCTCAAGCTGCTGGCCGGCATCGCGGCCATCGTCTACTACCTGCTGCGCCGGAATATGCTGGAAACCATCGTCTTCGGCATGGTGTTTTTCACCGGTCTGCGCCTCTTACATGTGTTCTGAGATAGCCGCAGGCTGCGGTTGTTTCCGTTTGGTATCAATCAATACCGTCGGCTTCAATGGTGGCTAAAGTAAAGTTTCCTTACGAAAAGGGAGACCATGATGGCCCGTGCCGTGATTTGCAAAGGCGATCCCACCTCGCACGGTGGTGAGGTTCTTGAGGGCAATGAGACAGCCACGATAGACGGTCGTCCGATTGCGTTGCAGGGCCATCGCACCTATTGTCCCTTGTGCAAGGGGTATTTTCCTATCAGTGACGGGCTGGATTTTCACAGCTTCGGTGGCATCGGCACGGCGGTGGAAGGCATGAAAACGGCCTGCGGTGCGCTCTTGATCGCTACCCAGCACTATATGACGGTGGAGGATTCAGTCGGCGTCGGCGAAAGCGCACCTGACGATGCTGGCGCAGAGGGCGATGCCCGTGTCGCGGCAGATGCGCTTGCCGTTGCAGAGAACGGTTCAAGAAAGCTGCGGGCTGGGACTATTTCCCAAACGAATAGCAGTGCCGATCTGCGAAATATGGTTTACAAGAACCTGCCCACGGGAACCCGGCTCTTGGTGCAAGCGCAGGAGTCGCCCACGGCGGGGGCGGGAAATACGGCGAACCAACCGCAAAATCAACGGACTGAATTGGATCCTGCCGAGGTAAGAATAGAGCAAGATCGCGCAAGCATTCGCCGCATCTTTCGTGCTGAAGGCTTACCGGTGGCTGAAGAGTACACCGCAGGAGTGCGGCTTCTGCGTTCGTACGGCTATCGCGCAGGCGCATTGGAGACTGAGCTGGCAGACCGGCATTTGACAATTGACCAGCAAGCAGCTTGCTTACGAGGAAATACCTTGGACGCCATTGAGTTTGCTCGCGTTTCGGCCGCCGCGATGGCTGATGCGCCGCTGGACGAACTGCGCGAGCGTTCGGCATTGTTTGCCCAGCAAGAGGGGGGGCAGATCACCCGTGTGATCAATGGGGTCAATAGAACGGTCGTTTTTCAGTTTGATGCTACAGCTGCGACTTTGGCCAATGGCATTGGTGTTGGCTTCGAGGAAGCGAGGGGGAAAACCAATTGGGAGGTCTACCACGGGGCAGTCGATGCAGCTTTTGAAACCGAGGGAGTGGTGTCGATGCGTTTTAATGGTTTATGGCGCCCCAGCTACGACTTCTTCACATCATATTATGCCAACAGCCAGAGTCCTGCTTTCTCGGGCATGACAATTGCTCAACGTGCTGCGGCACGCAATCGAGTGACAACTCTGGCGGGTATCACAGCCGGTTCCCGGTGGAGTTCCCAGCACACGAGAGGCCGAGCTATCGATATCGACAGGTTAAATGGAGCGGTAATCAATAATGGCGCGACTGCCGATAGTCGCGTAATCCGGGCGCGGGAGCCGGCGATAATGGCAAATTTCACGGAGAGTCTCTGGGCGACCGATGCGCGCTCCCTGCTGACTCCATGGCGAATCTATCCTGGTCGTGCCCCGGCAGTCTTTAATGCGAATATCGCTGAGCCTGGGGATCAGTATAATCACAGGAATCATATTCACTACGGTCAATGATAAATAACCCGTGCGCTTCTTTTTTGGTAGTGTTGCTTCTGGCAATGTTGGGGGGCAGACCGGCTGCCGCAGCAGAGCATTTCCAGCAATGCCTGAAGCATGACGCCAAGGATTGTTTTTTCTTTTTCAGCACACAGAATGATGCCGCCGTGCGTGATGCACCGGGGCAAGAGGCGGCAATTCGGTGGCGCGCGGGCACGGGAATGGCGCTGCGAATCGATTGGGCGCGCACCCGTTCGCGACATGAAAACGGCTGGGCATATATCGACAATGGGTATGAAGAAAAAGGTTGGATTCAGTCTGCAGCCCTTGTCGGCTATGGTGATTTTCGAAAAGTAAGCAAATGCTGGCCGATAAAAGTGCTGGAGGACGATAATGAGCTTGCCGGCGACTTCATGTTTTCCGCAGTCTTTACGGAAAATGGCGCGGGACGACTTACCAGCGAAGGGGGCGCATTGGTGCATGCCTGGTATGCGCCGAATCTGGTCCTGCTGCGAAAAAATAAGAAGCTAAGCGGGTATGTTTATGCCTTCGACCGAGCGACAAATACGGTCAAGCATCCTCTGCACGGCTACACATTGCGCAGGACATTGGTGTCCGGGCGCGCCGGTACATGTTCGTCCGGCTTCGGCGTCCAATAGCCGGTGGGCGGCCTGGAAAATCGATCCAGCCGTACTCTTTCCGTTGCTTAGGTCAATGAAGATAGCGACACTGCTGCGCTTAAATTGATGGCTTAAGGCAACACGAGAGAAGCATGACTCTGTCATAACCGTGTCGTTGCTGACCCGCACGGGAAGCCACGGCGCGCACGCTATGGCCATTTTTGCCACGAGTTCTTAGGGTAGAATAGCGGTCTTTTCCAACTAACCGTCCTCTGGGTAGCCATGCAAGCTGTTCTGAACTTCATTCGTCTGCAGGATTTGGTCGCGCAAAACGCGCTGCAAGGCAAGCGGGTCTTCATCCGCGCCGATTTGAACGTGCCGCAAGATGATGCCGGCAAGATCACCGAAGATACGCGCATCCGCGCTTCCGTGCCGGCCATCCAGGCCGCCGTGGCCGCTGGCGCCAAGGTGATGGTCACGTCCCACCTGGGCCGTCCGACCGAAGGCGAATTCACGCCGGAAGACAGCCTGGCGCCTGTGGCCGTGCGTCTGGCCGAGCTGCTGGGCCAGCCGGTGGAGTTGAAACAGAACTGGGTCGACGGCGCTGGCCTGGACAATCTGGCCAACGGCCAGGTCGTGCTGCTGGAAAACGTGCGCGTCAACCAGGGCGAGAAGAAGAATGCGGACGAGCTGGCCCAGAAAATGGCCAAGCTGTGCGACGTCTACGTCAACGACGCTTTCGGCACCGCCCACCGCGCTGAAGCGTCCACCCACGGCATCGCCAAATTCGCGCCGGTTGCCTGCGCCGGCCCGCTGCTGGCCGCCGAACTCGACGCGCTGGGCAAAGCCCTGGGCGCGCCGGCCCGTCCGCTGCTGGCCATCGTGGCCGGCTCCAAGGTTTCGAGCAAGCTGTCGATCCTGAAATCGCTGGCCGACAAGGTCGATAACCTGATCGTCGGCGGCGGCATCGCCAACACCTTCATGCTGGCCGCCGGCCTGAAAATCGGCAAATCGCTGGCCGAAGCCGATCTGGTGGCCGAAGCCAAGGCCATCATCGATTTGATGGCCGCGCGCGGCGCGCAAGTGCCGATCCCGGTCGACGTGGTATGCGCCAAGGAGTTCTCGCCCAGCGCCGCCGCCACCGTCAAGGATGTGGCCGACGTGGCCGACGACGATATGATCCTCGACATCGGCCCGAAAACGGCCAAGCTGCTGGCCGAGCAGATCGGCGCCGCCGGCACCATCGTCTGGAACGGCCCGGTCGGCGTGTTCGAGTTCGACCAGTTCGGCGAAGGCACCAAGACCCTGGCCCTGGCCATTGCCGGCTCCAAGGGCTTCTCGATCGCCGGTGGCGGCGACACCCTGGCGGCGATTGCAAAATACGATATTACCGATAAAATCGGGTATATCTCGACCGGCGGCGGCGCTTTCCTGGAATTCCTGGAAGGCAAGGTTCTGCCAGCGGTCGACATCCTGGTTCAACGCAGCAAGCAGTAAATCCCGAAGGCGCAGTGTGATCCGCACTGCGCTTTTTTCCTGTCGCTCACCGACCCGCCCTCACGCTGAATGAAGGAACCCTATGTCCCGTGGCACTAAAATCGTCGCAACCATCGGTCCAGCCTCCACCGACCTGAACGTTTTGATCCGCATGATCCGCGCCGGCGTGGATGTGGTGCGCCTGAACTTCTCGCATGGCAAGGGCCAGGACCATATCGACCGCGCCAAGCTGGTGCGGCAGGCGGCGGCGGAGTGCGGCAAGGAAGTGGCGATCATGGCCGATATGCAGGGTCCGAAGATCCGCGTCGGCAAGTTCGAGAACAATAAGATCGACCTGGCCAACGGCGATAAATTCATTCTCGACGCCAAATGGGGCGAGAACGGCGAGCTGGGCAATCAGGAACGCGTCGGCCTCGACTACAAGAACCTGCCGAGCGACCTGCGCGGCGGCGACCTGCTGCTGCTCAATGACGGCCTGATCGTGCTGGTGGTCGACAAGATCGTCGGCCATGAAATCTTCACCACGGTGAAGATCGGCGGCGAACTGTCGAATAACAAGGGCATCAACCGCCAGGGCGGCGGCCTTACTGCGCCGGCCCTGACCGCCAAGGACATGGAAGACATCAAGGTGGCGATGAGCTTCCAGGCCGATTTCCTGGCCATCTCCTTCCCGAAAAACGCCACCGATATGGAAATGGCGCGCCAGCTGGCGAATATCGCCGGCGAGCCGTTCGGCCACAAGCCGATGATGATCGCCAAGATCGAGCGCGCCGAAGCCATTCCCGCCCTGCAGGAAATCCTCAACGCTTCCGACGGCATCATGGTCGCCCGCGGCGACCTGGCGGTGGAAGTGGGCAATGCCGCCGTGCCTGCCCTGCAGAAGCGCATGATCCGCATGGCGCGCGAATCGAACAAGATCGCCATCACCGCCACGCAGATGATGGAATCGATGATCTTCAACGCCGTGCCGACCCGCGCCGAAGTGTCGGACGTGGCGAACGCGGTGCTGGACGGCACCGACGCCGTGATGACCTCGGCCGAAACGGCTTCCGGCAAATACCCGGTGGAGACGGTGGAAATGATGGCCGCCATCTGCATCGAAGCCGAGCAATCCGAATACAACAAGCTGGACGCTGACTTCCTCAACGCCCGCTTTACCCGCATCGACCAGTCGATTGCCTATGGTGCGCTGTTTACCGCCCACCACCTGCGCGTGAAAGCGATTGTGGCCCTGACCGAATCCGGCTCCACCGCACTGTGGATGAGCCGCCACAATATCGACACGCCGATCATCGCGCTCACGCCGAGCGTCACCACCCAGCGTAAAGCTTGCCTGTACCGCAATGTCTGCACCTTCCAGCTGACCCAGGACGCGCCCACCGACGTGGTGTTGCGCAGCGCCGAAGATCTGCTGGTCAAGCAGGGCATCGCCGAGAAGGGCGATATGATCGTCGTTACCTGGGGTGCGCCGATGGGCAAAGTGGGCGGCACCAACGCGCTGCGCATTGTGAAAGTGGGCGAATTCACCCACCGCGCGGAAACGGCCCGCTAAGCGCGCCATGTTCCGGCCCGCCCACCAGGCCGGCCGGAACCGAAAGATTTCTTTATTGTTTGGAGTATTACCATGTCTCTCGTATCCATGCGCCAGCTGCTGGACCATGCCGCCGAACACGGTTATGGCCTGCCAGCCTTTAACGTCAACAACCTGGAGCAAGTGCAGGCCATCATGGCTGCCGCCGACGCGGTCAACAGCCCGGTCATCATGCAGGCTTCGGCTGGCGCCCGCAAATACGCCGGCGAAGCTTTCCTGCGCCACCTGATCGACGCCGCCGTCGAAGCCTACCCGCACATCCCGGTCGTCATGCACCAGGACCACGGCCAGTCGCCGGCGGTCTGCATGGCCGCGATCCGCTCCGGTTTCACCTCGGTGATGATGGACGGCTCGCTGGAAGCCGACGGCAAGTCCGTTGCCTCCTACGAGTACAACGTGGAAGTGTCGCGTGAAGTCGTGAAGTTCTCGCACGCCATCGGCGTCACGGTGGAAGCGGAACTGGGCGTGCTCGGTTCCCTGGAAACCATGAAGGGCGACAAGGAAGACGGCCACGGCGCTGAAGGCACCATGACCCGCGAACAGCTGCTGACCGACGTGGCGCAAGCCGCCGACTTCGTCGAGCGCACCCAGTGCGACGCCCTGGCCATCGCCATCGGCACCTCGCACGGCGCCTACAAGTTCACCCGCAAGCCGACCGGCGACATCCTGGCCATCGACCGCATCAAGGAAATCCACGCGCGCATCCCCAACACCCACCTGGTGATGCACGGTTCCTCGTCGGTGCCGCAAGACCTGCTGGCCATCATCCGCGAATTCGGCGGCGACATGAAGGAAACCTACGGTGTGCCGGTCGAAGAGATCCAGGAAGGCATCCGTCACGGCGTGCGCAAGATCAATATCGACACCGATATCCGCCTGGCCATGACCGCCGCCGTGCGCAAGTACATGTTCGAGAACCCATCCAAGTTCGACCCGCGCGATTTCCTCAAGCCGGCCCGTGCCGCCGCCGAGGAAATCTGCAAGGCGCGCTTCCTGTCCTTCGGTTGCGAAGGCCGCGCCAGCCAGATCAAGCCGGTGCCGCTGGAAAAAATGGCCGAACGCTACAAGGCCGGCCAACTGGCCCAGATTGTGAAGTAAGTAACACTCCCTCGACCGGCGGGCCTTCCCGCCGGTTTTGCTTGGTTTCCTTAGTTTCGCTTATCCCGACCTTCCCCCGCTATGAACAGCCTTTACCAATCCTCCATCCAATCCCTGCCCCTGCTGGGCCACGGCAAAGTCCGCGACAACTACGCCGTCGGCGACGACAAGATCCTGATCGTCACTACCGACCGCCTGTCCGCTTTCGACGTCGTGATGAACGAACCGATCCCCGGCAAGGGCATGGTGCTGAACCAGATGAGCGATTTCTGGTTCGAAAAACTGGGCCACATCGTGCCCAACCACCTGACCGGCGTGGCGCCGGAATCCGTGGTGGCCGCCGATGAGGTGGAGCAGGTCAAAGGCCGCGCCGTGGTCGCCAAGCGCCTGAAGCCGATCCTGGTGGAAGCGGTGGTGCGCGGTTACATCATCGGTTCGGGCTGGAAGGATTACCAGGCCACCGGCAGCATCTGCGGCATTCAATTGCCGGCCGGCCTGCGCCAGGCCGACAAGCTGCCGGAGCCGCTGTTCACCCCGGCCGCCAAGGCCGACTTGGGCGAACACGACGAGAACATCAGCTTCGCTGAAATGGAAGAGCGCATCGGCGCCGACCTGGCCGCCCAGATGCGCGCCATCAGCATCGAACTGTACCGCACCGCCGCCGACTACGCGGCCACGCGCGGCATCATCATTGCCGACACCAAGTTCGAGTTCGGTCTGGACGACAACGGCGTGCTGCACCTGATGGATGAAGTGCTGACCGCCGACTCCTCGCGCTTCTGGCCGGCCGACTCCTACGCGCCGGATATGTCGCCGCCTTCCTTCGACAAGCAGTTCGTGCGCGACTACCTGGAAACCCTGAAAGACTGGAACAAGGCGCCGCCCGCACCCGCCCTGCCGGCCGACGTCATCAATAAAACCCAGGCCAAGTATTTCGAAGCCATCGAACGCCTGACCGGCGAGAAGCTGAAGGTGTAAGCATGACCGAGCAGAACAAGCCGCTGGTCGGCATCATCATGGGTTCGTCCTCCGACTGGGACGTGATGCAGCACGCGGTCGCCATGCTCAAGCAGTTTGGCGTGCCGCATGAGGCGCAAGTGATCTCGGCCCACCGCATGCCCGACGAAATGTTCGCCTACGCCGAAAGCGCGCGCGCGCGCGGCCTGCGCGCCATCATCGCCGGCGCCGGCGGCGCCGCCCACCTGCCAGGCATGGTGGCGGCCAAGACCATCGTGCCGGTGCTGGGCGTGCCCGTGCCGTCCAAATACCTGCGCGGCGAGGACTCGCTGCTGTCCATCGTGCAGATGCCCAAGGGCGTGCCGGTGTCCACCTTCGCCATCGGCGAAGCGGGCGCCGCCAACGCCGCCCTGACGGCGGTGGCCATGCTGGCCGCCACCGACGACGCCCTCGCGGCCCAGCTGGAAGCTTTCCGCGCCCAGCAGACCGCAGCCGCCAAGGCCATGACCTTACCGCTTGAATAATGTAATGAGTACTCCGAAGTCTTCTTCCCCGCTGGCAGCCAATCCGCCAAGCTGGCTGGGGGTTATGGGCGGCGGCCAATTGGGCCGCATGTTCGCCCAGGCCGCGCAAAGCATGGGCTACCAGGTGGCCGTGCTGGAACCGGCGCGCGACTGCCCGGCCGGGCAGGTCGCCCAGCGCCTGGTGCAAGCCGGCTACAGCGACGCCGCCGGCCTCGATGCGCTGGCCGCGCAATGCGTGGCCGTCACCACCGAGTTTGAGAACGTGCCGGCCGACAGCCTGTCGCGCCTGGGACAGCAAGTCTTTGTCGCGCCGGACGCCCATGGCGTGTCGGTGGCCCAGGACCGCATCGCGGAAAAACGCTTCTTCGTCGGCTGCGCCGCGAAGTCGGGCGTGCTGCCGGCGCCGCACAAGGTGATTTCCTCCGAAACGGATATCGCCAGCGTCGGCGACGAGCTGCTGCCCGGCATCCTGAAAACCGTGCGCATGGGCTATGACGGCAAGGGCCAGGTGCGCGTGCGCAGCCGCGAGGAATTGCACGCCGCCTTCCACGCCATGGGCCAGGTCACCTGCCTGCTGGAGAAGATGCTGCCGCTGGCCTATGAAGTGTCGGTGCTGACCGTGCGCGGCGCCGACGGCCAGTCCGTGGTGTATCCGATCGCCGAGAACGTGCACCGCGACGGCATCCTGTTCACCACCACCGTGCCAGGCCCGAATATCACGGCCGAATGCGCGGCCAAGGCGCAGGCGGCGGCGCGCGCCATCGTGGCCGAACTGGGTTATGTCGGCGTGCTGTGCATCGAATTCTTCGTGCTGGCCGACGGCAGCCTGGTGGTCAACGAGATGGCGCCGCGTCCGCACAACAGCGGCCACTACACCATCGACGCCTGCGTCACCAGCCAGTTCGCGCAGCAGGTGCGCGCCATGGCGCGCCTGCCGCTGGGCGAGGTGCGCCAGCATTCGCCGGCCGTGATGCTCAACATCCTGGGCGATATCTGGTTCGAGGGCGATAGCGAGCAGCCGCGCGAGCCGGCCTGGGACCGCATCCTGGGCCTGCCGGGCGCCTGCCTGCACCTGTACGGCAAGGACGATCCGCGCCGCGGCCGCAAGATGGGCCACCTGACCTTTATCGCGGCCACGCTGGAGGAGGCGCAGGACCAGTTGCACGCGGCCTGCCTGATCCTGGGCATCGCGCCATGAGTGGCAGTTCCATGAACGAGCTGGACCAGGCCGCCATCGCGGCGGCCGCGCGGGCGCTGGAAGCGGGCGCCCTGGTCGCTTTCCCGACCGAGACCGTGTACGGCCTGGGCGCGGACGCCGAAAGCCCGGCGGCCGTGGCCCGCATCTATGAAGCCAAGGGCCGTCCCAACGACCACCCGGTCATCGTGCACCTGGCGCCGGGCGCCGACCTGTCCTACTGGGCCAGCGCGATTCCGGCCGAGGCGCACGCCCTGGTCGCGGCCTTCTGGCCCGGCCCGCTGACCCTGATCCTGAAGCGCGCCAGCCATATCCCCGACGCCGTCTCCGGCGGCCAGGATACGGTGGGCTTGCGCTGCCCATCGCATCCGGTCGCGGTGGCCCTGCTGTCGGCCTTCAAGGGCGGCAAGGGCGGGGTGGCGGCGCCGTCGGCGAATAAATTCGGCAATGTCAGCCCGACCACGGCCCAGCACGTGCGCGACGAGTTCGACGGCGAGGTCAGTTCCGGTCCCGGTCCCGGTAACGGTAACGGTAACGCTCCCGGTAACGGCGCGCGCATCGCCGCCGTGCTGGACGGCGGCTCCAGCCAGGTCGGCATCGAATCGACCATCCTCGACCTGTCGCGCCTGGCCACGCACGGCCCGGTGCTGCTGCGTCCCGGCCATATCAGCGCCAAGCAGATCGCCGACGTCATCGGCCAGATGCCGGGCCTGCCCGACCAGAGCGCGCCGCGCGCTTCCGGCACGCTGGAATCGCATTATGCGCCGAAAGCACCGGTGGCCCTGATTGCCGGCGCTGCCGTGGTGGAAACCTTGGCCGCCCTGCAAGCGCGGCAACGCCGGGTGGCCGTCATCCACTATTCGGCCATCGCCCTCGGTGGTGCGCAAGCGACCCTGCCGGGCGATCCGGTGGGCTATGCCTACGGCCTGTACGCGGCCCTGCGCGCCATGGACCAGACCGGGGCCGACCTGATCCTGGTCGAAGCACCGCCGCAAGGCGAAGCCTGGCTGGGCGTCAACGACCGCCTGCGCCGCGCCGCTTTCGGCTCCGCCGGCACCATCGACAAGTTCCTGCAAGCCTGAAGCGCCACACCGCCCGGCGTGGCGGCGCGCGTCAAGTGCGTGTTCGCAACGGCGCGCGCAGCTCATGCGCTGACAGCTCAACGGCAGGAGTATGCTTATGCAAGGAAGCCCAGCCGTGTACCGGTGACGGATCAGGTTTCCGCATCATTCCTGCCGCAGCGGCGGCCAGCGTGCCGCCTGCCTCTCCCGCCGCCTGCGGCTTGCGCATGGAGGCTGTATGTTCCGATCGCCGCGGCTGTTCTCCCTCTTCCCGCTGTTTGCCGCGCTGCTGGCGCCATGCGCCGGCGCCGCGGAATCGGCCGGCTCCCAGCCCTATGCCGCGCGCGTCGAGCGTGTCGAGCGCGGCGCGCTATTGGCGGGGCCGACCCTGGCGCGCATCGAGATGGGACCGTTCTCCAGTGCCAAGCGCATCGAACCGGAACTGCTGTCCCAGCTGCTCGACCGGGCAGGGGAGGACGCCGGCCAGGCCATCGGCCAGCCGCGCTGCACCATCACCACGTATACCGTGCGCTACCGCACCGTGGGCGGCAGCGGCGAAGCCACCGACGCCAGCGCCGCCCTGATCCTGCCCTCCGGCCGCGACAGCCTCTGCAAGGGGCCGCGCCCGCTGCTGCTGTACGCGCACGGCACCTCGATCTCCAAGAGCCACGATATGGCCCGCCTGCGCGGCGAAGCGCGCCTGGTGGCGGCCATGTTCACGGCCCAGGGCTATATCGTGGTGGCGCCCAATTACGCCGGCTATGAAGGCTCGTCGCTGCCCTACCATCCCTATCTGAACGCCGAGCAGCAGTCGGCCGATATGGCCGACGCCCTGCGCGCCAGCCGCGCCGCGCTGGCCAAGCTGAAGATGCAGGCCGCGCCGCGCCTGTTCTTGGCGGGCTATTCGCAGGGCGGCTTCGTCACGCTCGCCACCCAGCGCGCCATGCAGCAGGAATATGGCGGCGAATTCCAGGTGACGGCCGCCGCCGGCCTGTCCGGCCCGTATGCGATGGCGCAGATGGCCGACGATGTCTTCGCCGGCAAGCCGAACGCCGGCATCACCGTCTACCTGCCGCTGATCGGCACCTCGGCCCAGCGCTCGGGCGCGGCCATCTATGCCACGCCGGGCGAGCTGTACGAGAGCCAGTACGCCAGCGGCATCGAAACCCTGCTGCCGGGCAGCCTGACGCGCGAAGACTTGTTCAAGCGCGGCAAGCTGCCCGCGCGCGCCCTGTTCGCCAGCGACTCGCAGCCCCAGGCCGACGGCAGCCGGCCGTATTTCGCCGACCCGCATCTGGTGCGCAGCAGTTACCGCGCGGCCTATCTGCAGGACATGGCCGAGCATCCCTGCAGCGCCACGCCGGGCGCCTGCCCCAGCCAGAACAATCTGCGGCGCTGGATGCTGAAAAACGATTTGCGCAATTACCGGCCGCAAAGCCCGCTGCTGCTGTGCGGCGCCGCGCATGATCCGGCCGTGCCCTTCTATAACGCCACGGCCGCCGCCAGCTATTTCCGCGCCCAGGGCGCGGCGCCGGTCCTGCTCGATCTGGAAGCCCAGGCCCAGCAGGATGAGTACAGTCTCTACCGCCAGGGTTTCGCGCGCCACCAGGCCGCCGTGCGCCAGCAGGCGCAAAAAGAGGGGCGCAATCCGGACGAGGCGGTGGCCGAGCGCTACCATGCGCGCCTGGCCGCGCCTTTCTGCCTGCTGGCCGCGCGCGCCTTCTTCGACAAGATTACGGCTGAATTGAAGTAAATCTTGCTGGATTACTCCTGGTATGGCCGCTCGGCACCGAGTTCGGCATTTTCAACAAAACTGTTCTTTTTACAAAATTCTCCTTGTGCTTGGCATTGGCGTGCTGGCATATTAAATGTACGGCGAAAAGCACGTCCGTACTATAAAACACACAAGGAGACATTAATGCGCATTACCAAGCTTGCACTTGCTGCAATGGCTGCGGCCGTCCTGGCCGCTTGCGGAGGCAGCAGCCCCAGCCCCGGCGAACAGAATAACAAGGTCCAGTTTGCATCCCAGGTATCGTTCGGCGACAGCCTCTCCGACGTCGGCACTTACCGCGTCGGCACCGTCAAGGCCATCGGCGGCGGCACCTTCACCATCAACGGCGACAACACGGCCGTCAATCCCGCGCTGACCGGCAAGAACTGGACCGAGCTGATGGCCGCCCAGCTCAAGCTGCCCGCGCCATGCCCGGCCATGACCGGCCTGGACGGCGACGCCAGCAAGGGCTTCTCGGTGCCCATCGCCACCAATTCCAATTGCTTCGGCTACGCCCAGGGCGGCTCGCGCGTCACCAATCCGATCGGCAAGGGCCACAAGGCCACCGGCAGCGCGCTGGGCGCCCTGACCGTGCCCACGGTGCAGCAGGTGAAGAACCACCTGGCCGTGACGGGCGGCAAGTTCAGCGGCAAGGAGTTGGTGCTGATTATGACCGGTGGCAATGACCTGCTGGTGGGCCTGGGCGAACTCGACGCGGGCGCCAAGGCGGCTGGCGCGGCGGCCGGCGCCAAGGCCTTCGGCGCCAGCCTGACCGCCCAGTTGGCGGCCGGCGCCCCGAATCCGGCCACGGCCGCGCAAGCCATCGGCGCCGCGCTGGCGGCCGAAAGCGTGCGTCCCGGCCACACCGACGCCAGCGTGCTCACCGCGGCCGTGACGGCCGCCGTCACGGCCGGCAATACCGGCGTGGCCGCGCCTGCCGTGTATGGCCCGATGGCGCTGAAAGCCAAGGCCGATGGCGAGGCCGCCGGCGCCAAGGCCGGCGCCGACTACGTGACCGCCACCGGCCCGACGCTGGTGACGGCCATGGCGACCGCCGCCAATGAGCTGGTGGCCCTGGTGAAAACCCAGGTCGTCGGCAACGGCGCCAACTACGTGGTGGTAAACAATATCCCGGACGTGGCCAATACCCCGGCCGGCCTGTCGAAACCGGCGGCCATCCAGACCCTGATCAACGCCATGGTGAAAGCTTTCAACGACCAGCTGAACACCGGTCTGGCCAGCGAAAGCAAGGTGCTGGTGGTCGACGTGTTTGCCGTCAGCCACGACCAGGCCACCAATCCCGGCCCGTATGGTCTGACCAATGTGAAGGATACCGCCTGCGACGCGAGCAAGAACCCGCTGGGCAATTCCCTGGGCTGCAACGCCAGCAATCTGATCGCGGGCGACGTCAGCCATTACTCCTATGCCGACGATGTGCATCCAACCCCGTTCAACTACTTCCTGCTGGCGCGCTATGTGTCGCAGAAGATGACGGTTAAAGGCTGGCTGTAATCCATCACGAGAGATCTGGAGACAAAATGAAAAAAACCATGAATCGCGCCGCCCACGTGCTGGCGCAGGCTGCCGTCCTCAGCGTCGCCCTGGGCGCCGCGTCCACCGCCTCGGCCCAGTCGGCCGGCGACTGGATCCTGAAAGTCGGCGTCAACCGCATCACGCCGAAAGTCGAGAGCGGCAATGTGAGCGCGCCGGCCCTGCCGGAATCGAAGGCCGATGTGGCGGCGGACACCAAGCCCATCTTCAACATCACCCGCATGCTCACCGACAATATCTCGGCCGAGCTGGACCTGGGCGTGCCCTACAAGCACGACCTGCTGGCGGCCGGCTCGATCGCCGGTTCGGGCAAGCTCGGCACCTCCGAAGTGCTGCCGCCGACGGCCCTGATCCAGTACCGCTTCTTCGAGCCGAACGCGCGCCTGCGTCCCTATGTGGGCCTGGGCCTGACCTATGCCTACTTCCAGAAGGAACGCGGCTCGGCCCAGCTGACGGCGCTGCTCAACACGGGCGGTCCCGGCACCACCTTCTCGCTGAAGTCGAAGTTCGCCGCCAGCTTCCAGATCGGCGCCTCGCTGCGCATCGACGACCGTTGGGGCGCGGACATCGGCATCATCAAGACCAAGCTGAAGACCACCGCCAGCTTCTCCACCGGCCAGACCATGGAAGCCCGTCTCGACCCGCTGGCCGTCAGCCTGGGCGTGACGTATAAGTTCTAAGTCCGGCCGACGTAAAAATACCCGCCTCGGCGTTATGCCGCGGCGGGTATTTTTTTGGGATCGCAGGCGCTTACTGGAAAGCCTGGATGCCGGTCTGAGCGCGGCCCAGGATCAGGGCGTGGATATCGTGCGTGCCTTCATAGGTGTTGACCACTTCCAGGTTCACCATATGGCGGATGATGCCGAACTCGTCCGAAATGCCGTTACCGCCCAGCATGTCGCGCGCCATGCGCGCCACGTCCAGCGATTTGCCGCAGGAGTTGCGCTTCATCATCGAGGTGATCTCGACGGCGGCGGTGCCGGCGTCCTTCATGCGGCCCAGTTGCAGGCAGCCTTGCAGGCCCAGGGTGATCTCGGTCTGCATATCGGCCAGCTTCTTCTGGATCAGCTGGTTGGCGGCCAGCGGACGGCCGAATTGCTTGCGGTCCAGCACGTACTGGCGCGCGGTGTGCCAGCAATCTTCGGCCGCGCCCAGCGCGCCCCAGGCGATGCCGTAGCGGGCCGAGTTCAGGCAGGTGAACGGGCCTTTCAGGCCGCGGATGTCGGGGAAGGCGTTCTCTTCCGGGCAGAACACTTCGTCCATCACGATTTCGCCGGTGATCGAGGCGCGCAGGCCGAACTTGCCGTGGATGGCCGGGGCCGACAGGCCCTTCATGCCTTTTTCCAGGATGAAGCCGCGGATCGCGCCCTCATCGTCCTTGGCCCAGACCACGAAGACGTCGGCCACGGGCGAATTGGTGATCCACATCTTGGCGCCGGTCAGGGAATAGCCGCCCGCCACTTTCTTGGCGCGGGTGATCATCGAACCGGGATCGGAACCGTGGTTCGGCTCGGTCAAGCCGAAGCAACCGATCCATTCGCCGGTGGCCAGCTTGGGCAGGTATTTCTGGCGCTGGGCTTCGCTGCCGAATTCATAGATCGGCACCATCACCAGCGAGGATTGCACGCTCATCATCGAGCGGTAGCCGGAATCGACGCGTTCCACTTCGCGCGCGATCAGGCCATACGCCACATAGTTCAGGCCCGGGCCGCCATATTGCTCGGGAATGGTCGGACCCAGCAGACCCAGTTCGCCCATTTCGCGGAAGATCGAGGTATCCATCTGCTCGTGGCGGAAGGCTTCCAGGATGCGCGGCGCCAGCTTGTCCTGGCAATAAGCGGCCGCCGCCTCGCGCACCATGCGCTCGTCGTCGGTCAACTGCTCGTTCAGCAGCAGGGGATCGTCCCAGTGGAATTGGGCTTTGCTTTGGCTCATCGTGATTCCGTCTCTCTCTTTATGGTTGATATAGCTTGTCTAGACTGCTTGCAAAGAACGCTATTCTAGCGCAGTCCACGGAACTGGCCGCCATGGAAGACCAGGGGCGGCTGGGGGGAAAATTCGCAGTGTTCGACCTCGCCCACGAAGATGACATGGTCGCCCTCTGGATAGCGGCTGCGGTTATGGCACTCGAACCAGGCGGAGCAGCCTGTCAGGACGGGCTGGCCAGTGCGCGACAGCTCGAACTCGGCCACGCCGAAGGGATTTTCGCCCCGCGTGGAAAACAGCTTGGCCAGATGGCCTTGCTCGGCGCTGAGCACGTTGATTACATAATGGGAGTTACCACTGAAAATCGGCAGGCTATTGGCGCCCGTCGCCAGGCTCCAGAGCACCAGCGGCGGCTCCAGCGAGACCGAATTGAAGGAACTGGCCGTCAGGCCGCGGAAGCTGCCGTCGGCCAGGCGCGTGGTAATGACAGTGACGCCGGTGGCGAATTGTCCCAGTGCTTGGCGGAATTGGCCGCTATCGAATTCGCGCGTTGCGGCGCGGGGGGAGCGTGTATTCATGGAGGACCCGTATCTTTCTGCCATTATGCCAAATTTGTCGCCCGGCAGCACAAACCGGGAGCGGCATGAGTCATCACACGCGATTGCGGATGCAGCTTGCGGCGCTTTGCGTTACAGTAAGCGGATGGTACTGAATAGCCAGGGGGCGGTATGACAATAACGGGGGCCAGCGAAACCGCCGTGCTGGGCGGGGGTTGTTTCTGGTGCACGGAAGCGGTGTACCTGGAGGTGCGCGGGGTGCAAAAGGTGGTGTCCGGTTATACGGGTGGCCAGCAGCCGGAGCCGACCTATGAGCAGGTGTGCAGCGGCGAAACCGGGCATGCCGAGGTGATCCGCGTCGAATTCGATCCCGCCGTGATCGGCTACCGCGAGCTGCTGGAAATCTTCTTCACCATCCACGATCCCACCACCCTGAACCGCCAGGGCAACGATGTCGGCACCCAGTACCGCTCGGTGATCTATTACCAGTCGGCCGAGCAGGAAGCCACGGCGCGCCAGGTGATCGCGGAAATGGCCCATGTCTGGGACGCGCCGATCGTCACCGAGCTGTCGCCGGCCCAGCCTTTCTACCAGGCCGAGGATTACCACCAAAACTATTTCGCCCAGCACCCGCTGCAAGGCTATTGCGCCTTCGTCGTCGCGCCCAAGGTCGCCAAGTTCCGCAAGACTTATACCAAATACCTCAAATAGCCCTTCAAGCCAGATCCGCCGCATACATATAGCGGCGCGACCATGGCAGCGCCTGCGGGTGGCGGCCGGCCTTGCCGCAGACGATCTGGTAGAGGCTGATCCAGTCCTGGTCGAAGGCGTAGGCGCAGCCGGCCAGGTACACATGCCAGATGCGGAAGCGCTTGTCGCCGGCGATGGCTTTCACCTGCTCGGCCCGCGCCTCGAAATTATCGGTCCAGATAGCGCAGGTCTTGGCGTAGTGGCGGCGCAGGTTTTCCACGTCGTAGGCTTCGAGCTGGCCCTGCTGCATGGCTTTCAGCACTTGGCCGAGATGGGCCAGCTCGCCCTGCGGGAACACGTATTTGTCGATGAACTCGCCGCCGCCGTAAGGCGTTTCGCCACTATCGGGATCGGTGCTGGTGATGCCGTGGTTCATGGCCACGCCATCGTCGGCCAGCAGGCGGTGGATGATGGCGAAGTATTCGGCCAGATGCTTGACGCCCACATGCTCGAACATGCCGACGCTGGTGATGCGGTCGAAGCTGCCGCGCACATCGCGATAATCCTGCAGGCGGATTTCCACCAGATGCTCCAGCCCCGCCTCGGCCACCCGCTCGCGCGCCAGCGCGTACTGGTTTTCCGACAGGGTGATGCCGACGCAGCGCGCCCCATACTTCTGCGCCGCGCGGATCACCAGCGCGCCCCAGCCGCAGCCGATGTCGAGCAGGCTCTGGCCGCGCTGCAGGCGGATCTTGGCCAGGATGTGGTCGATCTTCTTGAGCTGGGCGCTGGCCAGGTCTTCCTCGCCGCCCTCGAAATAGGCGCAGGAGTACACCATGCGCGGATCGAGGAATTGCTGGTAGAACTCGTTGGAGACGTCGTAGTGGTAGCGGATCGCTTGCGCATCCTTTTTCCGGCTGTGCGTGAACTGGCGCACGATGCGCGACAGCTTGCCGTCCGAATGCAGGGTCGAATGCGCCAGCGCATTGACGATGCGTATCATGTCCTTGGCCTTGCCCGTGACCTCGATCGCCCCTTCCACATAGGCCGTGCCCAGGTTGGACAGGCTGGGCGAGAGCAGGTAGCGCGCGGCCGACGGGTTGGGAATGCGGATGGTGACGCGCGGCGCCTCGCTGGAAAAGTCGAAGGCTTGCCCGTTCCATAATTCGATGCGCAAGGGCAGGGTGATTTGCTGGCGGATGCCTGCGGTCCAGGCGCTGAGTCGGCTTTGTACGAACAAGATAACCTCCGTTAGTACGATCACAACGACACTGCGCCGGGACACGGCCTATTGTATTAGGGCTGGATGCGCTCCTTGCTCCAGCTGCCGTCCGCTTGCAGCGTATACACGATCCGGTCATGGAAGCGCGATTGGCGCCCCTGCCAGAATTCCACGCGCTCGGGCACCAGGCGGTAGCCGCCCCAGTGCGCCGGACGCTGCGGCTGTTCGCCGCTGGCCGCTTCCACGGCCGCATACTTGGCTTCCATCTCTTCGCGGCTGCCCACCGGCATGCTCTGCGCCGAAGCGATGGCGGCCAACCGGCTCTTCAATGGCCGGCTGTAGAAATAAGTGTCGCTGTCCTCGGCCGAGGTTTTTTCCACCCGGCCTTCGATGCGTACCTGGCGTTCCAGTTCGCGCCAGAAGAACAGCAGAGCCGCTTGCGGATTGTCCGCCAGCTCATGGCCTTTCTGGCTCTCGTAATTGGTGTACCAGGTAAAGCCGCGCGCGTCGTACTGTTTGATCAGCACGATGCGCGAACTGGGCCGGCCATCCTTGCTGGCCGTGGCCACGCTCATGGCGTTCGGCTCGCTCACCTGCGCCTTCATGGCTTCGTCGAACCATTTGGCAAACTGGGCGATCGGGTCGGCCAGCGTATCGTCTTCCGACAGGCTGGCGCGGCCGTAATCGAGACGCAGATCGGCCAGCGCGATGCCGCCGGCGGCCGGCGTCTGTTGGCCGATGCCGCGGCGGCGCTGCATGGCCTCGCCCAGGATCTGCATCTGCGCGGCGCTGAACAGGCGTTTCGCCATCGGCGCCAGCTGCTCTTCCTCGATTGCCATATGGCCGGCATAGATGCCGCTGAAACGCTCGACATCGGCGCGCGATAACTGGGCCGCTGAGCCGTTGGCAATCTGATCAAGTTGTGATTTGATTATATGCCAATCCGTTTCCATCTGCTGGTGCTGCGCCAGAATGTGCGGCTTCACGCTGAGCAGCAGGGCGGCGTCCTCGCCCTGGGCATTGGCGTCGAGCATGGGCAGCAGGTCTTGCTCCTCGTCCTGGTGGTGCAGGTGGGCGGCCTTGTTGAAGTAATTGAGCACGGACTGGGCGGCCTGCTGGGCGGCGGCGTCGGCGCCATGGCTGGGCAGGTGGGCCAGCAGATTGTCCAGGGTCTTGAGCTGTTTGCGGATGCGGTCGTGGCAGTGCTTGAGGACGGCGATCGGCTGATCGAAGCCGGGCGCCGTGTCGAACAGTTTATCGTTCATGGCTTTCTCGTTAGCTGAGTTGGGGCCATTGTAGGATACTCTTGGGCTGGGTCCGGTAAAATATGGCGGATGAATTCCCTGCATACTCCTTTTGGCCTAGGCGATGGCGCCGCGGCCGCCCCCGAACACGATATCGACTTTGAACGCCGCTTCGGCGGCATCGCCCGCCTGTACGGCGCGCGCGCGCTGGAACGCTTTCGCAGCGCCCATGTGTGCGTGATCGGCGTCGGCGGCGTCGGTTCCTGGATCGTCGAAGCGCTGGCGCGCAGCGCCATCGGCCGCATGACCCTGATCGACCTCGACAACGTGGCCGAGTCGAATATCAACCGCCAGATCCAGGCGCTGAGCGGCACCCTGGGCATGGCCAAGATCACCGCGCTGGCCGAGCGCGTGGCCCAGATCAACCCCTATTGCCGGATCACCCAGATCGAAGACTTCATCACGCCCGACAACCTGGACGAGATGATCGGCGCCCACGCCTACGATTACGTGATCGACGCCATCGACAGCGCCAAGTCGAAGACGGCCCTGATCCACTATTGCCGCAGCAAGGGCATCCCGCTGATCACCATCGGCAGCGCCGGCGGCCAGACCGATCCCACCCGCATCGAGGTGCGCGACCTGGCCAAGACCGAGCAGGAGCCGCTGCTGAAAAAAGTACGGCGCCGCCTGCGCAGCCAGTACAACTATCCGCCCAACTCGAAGAACAAGCTGAATGTGGACGCGGTGTTCTCGATGGAACCGCTGAAATTCCCGGAAACGGGCGAGGTGTGCTCGGTTGACGCCGACGAAAAAGCGCCCGGCGTCACCGGCATCAACTGCGCCGGTTTCGGCTCCTCGGTGGTGGTGACGGCCACCTTCGGCCTGGTGGCCGCCGGCCATCTGCTGAACAAGCTGGCCGCCAGCGTGGCGGCAGTGGAAGCCGCGCCGCAGTTAGCGGCTGGCGACGGGCAGGTACAGGCCTGAGGGCAGCGACTCCACCAGCGCGATCTGCTTGACCTCCCAGGCAATAGGGACGAAAGCCGCAGCGGCCGGCGGCGCCGTTTTGGCTTCGCGCGCCAGCGTGAGGTGGGGGCGGAATTCGCCGTGGGTGGCGGGCGAAAATCCGGCCGCTGCCAGGCGCCGCATCAAATCCTCCTGCAGCGCCATCAGCGTGGGCGGCACCGCCGACATGCCGGCCCAGGCGATGCGCGGCTTGCTGAAATAACCGAAGCAATCGATCTCCAGCCGCAGCGGCGGCACGGACAGGGCGTGCAGAATATCGAGCAGCGCAGGCAGCGCCGTGGCGGGTTGCTGGCCGAGGAAGGCCAGGGTCAGGTGCAGCTTGTCGGGCGGCGTGGCGCGTCCCGCGACCTGGGATTGCAGCGCGGCCAGCGCGCCGCGCGTGGCCGCATCGGGCCAGAGCGCGAAAAAAAGCTTGTGGGCGGGCGCGGCGTTTATCCCGCCTGAAGATTGATTTGTTATCATGATGCCGCTCTCAACACCAGAGGAAAGAATTTACCATGATCCGTCGTTCCGCATTATTTGCCTTCATCTTTGCCGCCGCCACCGCTGCCCAGGCGCAGCAGCCGGAAGCCCAGCCCCAAGCGCAGCCGCAGCCTGAAGCTGCCGCGCCCGTGGTGGTCGGTTCCGCCACGCCCGGCCCGGCGGCCGAACAGCTGATCATCACCGACGTCAAGGTCGGCACCGGCCGCGAAGCCCAGGCCGGCCAGACCGTGCGCGTCAACTACACCGGCTGGCTGTACCGCCCCTTGGCCAAGAACCAGCGCGGCCGCAAGTTCGACTCCTCGATCGGCCGCGAGCCGCTCGAATTCCCGCTCGGTAAAGGCCGTGTCATCAAGGGTTGGGACCAGGGCGTGGCCGGCATGAAGATCGGCGGCAAGCGCACCCTGATCATCCCGGCCGAACTGGCCTACGGCTCGCGTGCCATGGGCGATATTCCATCGAATTCGGCCCTGATCTTCGACGTCGAACTGCTGGACGTGAAGTAAATCCCTGCTGGCCGCCGCGCGCGTTGCAGCGACGCGCCGTGGCGGCGGCAAATCGGCGTACACTGGGTTTCTCGTCCGCGCGGAGACTTCGCCATGAACGTTGCCAACAATGTCACTGAGCTGATCGGCAATACGCCCCTGGTGCGCATCCAGCGCATGGCGGCCGGCGCTCCGGCCCAGCTGCTGGCCAAGCTCGAATTCTACAATCCCGCCCACAGCGTCAAAGACCGCATCGGCCTGTCCATGATCGAGGCGGCGGAAGCGGCGGGGCAGATCCATCCCGACACCATCATCCTGGAGCCGACCAGCGGCAATACCGGCATCGCCCTGGCCATGGTGTGCGCGGCGCGCGGCTACCGCTGCATGCTGGTCATGCCCGAAACCATGAGCCGCGAACGGCGCATGCTGCTGCGCGCCTATGGCGCGGAACTGGTGCTGACGCCGGGCGCCGAAGGTATGCTGGGCGCCATCCGCCGCGCCGAAGAAATGGCGGAGGCGGATCGGCGCTACCTGATGCCGCAGCAATTCAACAATCCCGCCAATCCCGATGTGCACCGCCGCACCACGGCCGAAGAGATCTGGCGCGACACGGACGGCCAGGCCGACATCCTGGTGTCGGGCGTCGGCACCGGCGGCACGATCACCGGCGTGGGTGAAGTGATCAAGGCGCGCAAGCCGGAATTCCAGTGCATCGCGGTGGAGCCGGAAGCGTCGCCGATCCTGTCGCAGGGTATCAAGGGACCGCATCCGATCCAGGGCATCGGCGCCGGCTTCGTGCCGGCCGTGCTGAATACCCATGTGTACAACGAAGTGATCTGCGTGAAGAACGAGGACGCCTTCGCCACAGCGCGCCGCGCGGCGCGCGAAGAAGGGCTGCTGGTGGGGATTTCGTCGGGCGCGGCGCTGTGGGCCGCGCTGCAAGTGGCGTGGCGGCCGGAGAATCAAGGGAAGATGGTGATCACCGTCATTCCCTCATTCGGCGAGCGCTATCTCAGCACGGCCCTGTTTGACGGGCTGGCCGATTAGCGCCGGCGCTGGCCGGCTCAGTGCCGGTGGCCGTGCTGGTGCGGCGCGTGCTGGTGGGCCGGCTCGTGCCGATGCTCGTGACCATGCTCATGATCGTGGTCATGGTCATGGCCATGGTGCCCATGCCCCTCGTCGGCCTCGCCCTTGCCGTGCAGGCAGCAGGCATGCTCCGTGGTTCCCTGCTCGGTTTGCAGCGTCGTATGGTGGATGGAGAACTTCTCCTTGAGTTCGCGCGTGATGGCGTCGAGCGCCTGGTCGCCCGGATAACCGTCCGGCATGACCAGGTGGGCCGTGAGCGCCGTTTCGGTCGTGCTCATGGACCAGATATGCAGATCGTGCACCTCGGTCACGCCCGGCTGCGCGCGCAGGAACTGCTCGACCTGGGGCGCATCCACATTCTCCGGCACCGCCGCCAGCACCATGCGCAGTGACTCGCGCAGCAGCGACCAGGTGCCCATTGTAATCAGCACCACGATGGCGATGCTGACCAGCGGATCGAGCCAGGTCCAACCCGTGTACATCACCACCAGGCCGGACAACAGCACGCCCAGCGAAATCGCCGCGTCGGCCGCCAGGTGCAGGTAGGCGCCGCGGATATTCAAGTCATCCTTGCTGCCCGCCATGAACAGCCAGGCCGACACGCCATTCACCGCGATGCCCACCGCCGCCACCACCGACACGGTCAGTCCCTGCACCGGTGTTGGATTCATCAACTGCAGCGCCGCCTCCCAGGCAATCGCCCCGCAGGCCGCCATCAGCAGCATGCCGTTGAACAGCGCCGCCAGCATCGAACTGCTGCGCAAGCCATAGGTATAGCGGCCGGATGGCGTGCGTTTCGCCAGAATCGCCGCGCCCCAGGCTAGGATCAGGCCCAGCACGTCGGACAGATTATGGCCCGCGTCGGCCATCAGTGCCGTCGAATTGGCGATAAAGCCGTAGACGAATTCCACCGCCACGAAGACCGCATTAAGCGTAATGGCAATGGCAAAGGCGCGGCCGTGATCCGTTGGATTGCCGTGATGGTGATGATGGCCATGCTCATGGCCATGGTGGTGATGAGCGCTCATGCATCGATCCCGTTGGAAGGTTCCGCGATATGGTCCAGCATATCGCCCAAAACGCCGCTGATATGCGCATCGGCGGCCGAATAAAAGACCTGTTTCCCCTGCCGTTCCGACTTCACGATACGCGCCGCGCGCAGCAAGCGCAAATGGTGGCTCACGAGGGAAGCGCTCAGCTGCAGCCGCTCCGCGATCGCACTCACCGCCACTGGCGCCGCCACGCAGGCGAGCACGATGCGCAGCCGGGTCGGATCGCCCAGCAAATGGAACAAGTCCGCCAGCTGCGCCACCGCCGCATCCGAAACAGAAGAAGAACTCATAAATAGAAACATTTGAACAGATATTCAAATGTTAGCTCAAATCCTCCCGTACCGCAAACCCCATCTGATCTAAATCAACAAATGTCCCACCCTGGTGTCAGGCACCAAGGTCGGACATTCCTTGAGCAAAATCAAAGAATGTCTAGCTCTGGTGCCTGACACCAGGGTTAGACATTTGTTGAGGAAGATCAAAGCTTTAGGGTTGGCGCAGGGCGGTTTCGACAGCGGCGCGGGTGGCGGGGGGGAGGGTGGGCAGGATTTGGTCGAGCTTTTCGGCCTTCGCAAGCGCGGCGCGTTGCTGGGGAGTGAGTTCGGCGGGTTTGCCAAACAGCGCTTGGCCGGCCAGGACCAGGCTGGCGCTGAGCAGGGCGACCAGCGCGGCGGCGCCGAGCAGGCGCAACTCGCGCGGGACCAGCAAAGGCGCTTGCGTGGCGATCGGCTTGACCGGGCCGGCGGCCGGCGCGGGCGTGAAGCCGGGATGGCGTTCGTGCTCGTGCGCGACGGCGTGCGGCTGACCGCCAGCCTGGCGCAACTGCTGCATCAACTCTTGCGAGGCGGCGTCGATGCGGGCGATGTGGCGTTCCACCGCTTCGGCCAGCACGGCTTCGTTGAGGGCCACCAGGGCGAAGATGGGGTCGTCGACATCGACCTTGATGCCGGTTTTTTCAAAGACGAGGGTGCGCAGCTGTTGTGGGTCCATGGCCGCTTACCAGTCCACTTGGTCGAGCTGTTCGAACAGGTCGCGGAACACGACCTTGATGCGCTGCTTTTCCATCACATTGAATTTGTCGCTTTCCTTGATCTCGTTGAGCGTCATGCGCGCGGTGTTCATCTTTTTGACGTCGGCGCCGAAGGTGTCGGGATTGCGCTGGCTGAGCACCACGCGGCCTTTGACGCGCTTGGAGTTGTCGGCATAGGTCTGCGATTCGATGAAGGCTTTGCCGGAGGCCGATTGCAGCAGGCCGAAATGCTCGTTCTCCCACAGCACCAGCGGCACCTGGGTGGCCTTGGCCGTGGAGACAAAGCCCATGGCCGTGTCGTGCAGCGTGTCGCCGCCGCCGACGATGGTGTGGATGTAGACCTGGCGTCCCGATTCGGCCAGCAGCGCGAAGCAGTCGTTCTCGATCAAATAGGCCAGCAGCGGCGAGAAGGTGTTGGCGCCATTGTCGATCACGCAGTTGCCGTCTTCCCGCAGGATGTCGATCATCAGCGCGTCGAAGCGCTTGGGATCGATGGTGCGCGCTTCGGTCATCACCGGCACATGCTGCACATTCAGGGATTTGTAGCGCGAGAAGGTGGTGTTTTCCTGGTCGGTGTCATAGCAGCGCAGCACCGTGTCGCTCTTGTCCTGCAGCCATTGGGCGAGGATGGTGGAGACCAGGGTTTTGCCGATCCCGCCCTTACCTTGCAGGATGAAGTGCACCGTGTTTTGCATCGCTTTGCTCCCGTCTTGCTCTTATGGTTAGCGACAGCGCGCCGAGCCGCTGTCTGGTTCATCCTGCGGCTGCGCCATGGGATCGTGCACGCCCTTGTCGGCGGGCAGGAATTCCCAGTCGTAGCCGTCTTCCTTCAGCGCCAGTTTCAGCACGCCCCATTGCCGGTTGGCGCGCGCCTCGCTGTGCGCGTGCGGCCAGCGGAAGGGCGTGAGGAAGGCGCCGCCGGTGCCGATCACGAACTGGCGCATGCCCTGCCGCGCATCCGGTTTGCCGTCGGCGTCGAGCGGCGCGAAGCGCTCGTAGTCGTGGTCGTGGCCGGACAGCACCAGTTCCGCCCCCGCCGCCTGCAGCAGGCGCCAGGCTTCCTGCATATGCAGGCTGGCCGAGTGTCCGCCCGAACTATACATGGGCGCGTGCCAGTAGGCGAGGATGCAGCGGCGCGGATGGCGTTCCAGGTCGTCTTTTAGCCACAGCATCTGGGCGCGCTGTTCTTCGCCGTGCATATGGCTGTTGAGGGAAACCAGGTGCCAGCCGCCCAGGTCGAAGCTGTAGTAGCCGCGCCCGCGCGGCCCGGCCGCGGCGCCGAAATAGCCGTAGTAGCCGTCGGCGCTGCCGCCGTAATATTCGTGGTTGCCGGGCGTGGGATGGGTGATGTCCTTGAAACGGCCCCAGGTCGGCGCGTAGCAGTCGCGGAATTCGGCTTCCAGCCCGATCGGATAGGTATGGTCGCCCAGCGAGAGCACGGCGCTGCGCAGACCGGCGGCGGCGTCGCGCGCGATGCCCACTTCCACCACGGCGGCGGTGCGCGCCGCGCCCGAATATTGGGGGCGGCTATAGCGGCAGTCGGCGATGTCGCCCGCCGCGTAGACGATGATGGGCGCCGCTGTTTGGGCGGCGGCCGGCGCCAGGGCGCTCAGTCCCAGGGCGCAAAACATGCAGCGTAAAAGTGATTGCAATAATGGCATCGAGGCGCGCTTATTCTTCTGTTGGTGGGCAAGATATATCACAATGGCGGTTTGTGAAACCGTTTTGTCTGCCCCATGCCCCTCGCTCCCACTCCCGAACAGCAATTGATCCTGCAATCCGACGCGCCCGTGCTGATGGTCGAAGCGGTGGCCGGCGCCGGCAAGACCACCACCCTGGCCATGCTGGCGGCACAGGCGCGCGGCGAGGTGCTGGGCTTGTGCTTCTCGGCCGGGGCCAAGCTGCGCTTCCAGCAAAAGCTGCATGAGGAGTGCCCGGGACGCCAGGTCAGCGTGATGACGATGGAGGAGTTCGCGCGCGCCCTGCTGTCGCGCCTGGCCCACGACGGCCTGGTGGACAAGGCCCAGTTCTGCCCCAGCGAAGAGTCGCTGCGGCCGCAGGTGGTGGCGGCGGCCGAAGCGGTGTGGCAGCGCTATGAGGAGCGCCGCGGCGACTTCGATTTCAGCTTCCGCGACAACAGCGCCCGCATCGACGCCATGCTGGCCCTGCTGGCGACGCTGAAGGCGACCACGGTGGCGCGCCGCTTCCAGGAAGACCTGGAGCAGGACGATATCGAGCAGATCGCCGAGCGTTTCGACGTGCCGCCGCAGGCGGTGGAAATCTGCCAGGCCTATGAGCGCATGCGCCAGCTGGAGCCGGGCGTCTATCTGTGGCAAGGCCTGGCCGATCTGGTGCCGGACGTGCTGTCCCTGCTGTCCCTGCACCCGTCGGCGCTGGACAGCATCCGCCAGGTCCGGCTTTGCCTGGTCGACGAATGGCATGACGTGAACGCGGCCGAATTCGAGCTGCTGCAAATCTTCCGCCGCCAGGCGCGCCTGGTGGTGGTGGGCGACCGCTCCCAGGTCATCAACACGGCGCGCGGCGCCGACATCCATTTTTCCCACCTCGGCTTCGAACTGGGCTTCCCCGGCGCCCAGCGCCTGGAGCTGAGCAAGTCGCACCGCTTCGGCATTTCGGTGGCCAAGCTGGCGGCGCGCGCCTCCGGCCGCAAATGCCAGCCCATGGCCGACACTTACAGCAGCGTGGGCCGGCATGAATACGACGCGGCCGGCGCCGGCTGCGCGCCGGCCGTGGCGCAGCAGGTGGCGCGCCTGGTGCAGGAGGGCGGCAAGCTCTCCGATATCGCCATCATCGTGCGCGAGGCCGACCAGACCATCGCCATCGAAAACGCGCTGCTCGACGCCAAGCTGCCGTATGCCTGCGATGGCGTGGAATCCTATCTGCTGCGCCCGGAAATCCTGATGCTGCGCGGCCTGCTGCACGTGGCCTGCGGCGATTACGCCACCCTGCGCGGCGACAAGGACGTCTGCGCGCGCATGGCCGCCGCCCTGTACCAGTTCCTGTCGATCGACAGCGCTTCGGAAGTGTGGGACAGCAGCCACGAAATGTACGGCAGCGGTTCCAGCCTGGCCGCGCGCGCGCAGGAGGACGTGGCGCAAGACCCGGCCATGCTGGCCTGGCTGGTGGGCGACGCCCTGTGCGCCGAAGCGGCCAGCGACGGCGGTGCGGCGCGGCGCTGGAAGCAGCGCCTGCGCCAGGTGGTGGACGAGATGCGCCAGCGCGGTGCGGGCGAAATGCAGCAGGACGCCGCCGCCCTGCTGCATTTCGCCAGCCAGACCCTGGATCTGCCCGCCGCCGCCAGCCGCGCCGTGGTCAACCGGCGCCAGGCCGATTCGGCGCTGCGCGCCATCCAGGCTTTCGTCGCCTTCGCGCGCCAGCACGGCGGCATGGACGTCGCCGCCTTCCTGCAGGAGCTGCAGCAGCGCCAGAAGCGCGTCGGCAGCCAGGGCTTCAGCGGCAAGCGCAAGCAACTGACTTTGACCACGGTGGCTGCCGCCAAAGGCCGCGAATGGCCTTGCGTGATGGTGCCGCTGATCGAGCAGGGCCAGTTCCCGCGCGGCCGCGATACGGAAGAGGAAAAGCGCTATTTTTACGTGGCCATCACGCGCGCCATGCAGGCGCTGCTGCTGTTCGAGCCGGACGAACGCAACGCGGCGGCGCGCAGCTACCTGATGGCGGGCTTCCGCAAGCCGGAAGCCGACGCTTAATTAATAAAGCGCAGCAGCCCCTGCAAGGCGTGCACCACGGTCTGCTCGCGCACGGCGGCGCGGTCGCCGGCAAACACCAGGCGTTCCGTGTGCACGGTGTCGCCCGTGGCCCAGCCGAAGCACACCGTGCCCACCGGCTTGCCCGGCACGGCGCCGGTCGGGCCGGCGATGCCGGTGGTCGACACCGCCACATGGGCATTGCTGTTGGCCAGCGCGCCCTGGGCCATGGCCGCCGCCACTTCCTCGCTGACGCTGCCGAATTGCGCCATCATGGCGGCCGACACGTCGAGCAGCTCGGTCTTGGAGGCGTTGGAATAGGTCACGAAGCCGCAGTCGAACCAGCCGGTGGAGCCGGCGATCTCGGTGATCGCCTGCGACACGCCGCCGCCGGTGCAGGATTCCGCGGTCGCCAGCAGCAAGCTCTTTTCCTGCAGGGCGCGGCCGACCTGGGCGGCCAGTTCCTTGATATCCGTAATCATGAGTGGCTCCTCTGGCAAAGATTCCGATGTCCCATTCTAGCGCGGCGGGCGTGGACGTGAGCACACGGCTGGGCAAAAATCTCTGCTGCGCTGCAACTGCGCCGCAGCGAATTGCGCACCCCGCGCGCGCGCTTTGTGTTAGCATTTTCTTAATTTTAAGCAACTGACTTGCTTGTAGGCTGGCAAAAGCGCAAGATGGCGTGAGCGCCGGCCCGACGCCGGGCGCCAGCCTCAAGGCGGTAGCGCATTCGATCGCAGTATTTTGGCTCGCTTCTCATGGCGTTTCTAAACTCTGTACGATTCCGGGCCGCCCGGCTGTATCGGGACCGTTGCCTGCTCCTGATCCTGGTGGTCGCGCACGGCTTCGCCCTGGGCCAGGGCAGCGAGGCGCTGGAGCGCCAGGTCAAGGCCGCCTACCTGTGCAAATTCGCCGGCTTTGTCGAGTGGCCCGAGGGCAGTTTCGTGCGTCCCGACAGTCCGCTGCTGATCGGCGTGGCCGGCGCCGAGGCCCTGGCCGCCGAGCTGGAACAGCGCATGGCCGGCCATGCCGTCAACGGCCGCGCGCTGCAGGTGCTTCGCCTGAAGAAAGGCGAGGCGCCGGCCGGCCTGCACATCCTGTTTGCCAGCGCCGCGCTGGAGCGCAATGAATTGCAGGACTTGCTGGCGGCGGCGCGCGGCCAAGCCATCCTCACCGTCAGCGATGCCGAAGACGCCCAAGCCATGGGCAGCGTGATCCGCTTCCTGGTCGCCGATGAGCGCCTGCGTTTCGAGGTGGCGCTGAAAGCGGCCGGTGTGTCGCGTTTGCGCATCAGCGCGCGCATGCTGGCGGCCGCCTACAAAGTGTGGCAGGTGAATTCATGAGGGGCCGTGCATGATCAGACTGCACTCCCTGCGCCAGAAGATGCTGGCCGTGGTCATGCTGGTGGCCTTGCTGGCGCTGCTGGTCTCGATCGGCATCTTCATCGTCTACGATCTGCGCGCCTACCACCGCGCCATCGTGGCCGATCTGAGCACCCAGGCCGAACTGATCGGCCATATGAGTTCGCCGGCGCTGGTGTTCGACGACCCGCGCCTGGCCAAGGAAAATCTGGCCCTGCTGCGCCTGCGGCCGAAGGTCGACGCCGGCGCCATCTACCGTTCCGGCGGCGCCCTGTTCGCCGCCTATGTGGCGCCGGGCCAGAGCGCCGACATCCCGCGCCAGGCCGGCGGCGAAGGTTTCCGCTACGAGGACGGCAAGCTGCTGATGTTCAAGAGCATCGTCGATAACGGCGAGGTGCTGGGCACGGTCTTCCTGCGCGCCGAATACGAGATGCTGGGCCGCGCCCTCGACTACCTGGCGATCGCCGTGCTGGCCATGCTGGGCGCCATGTTGAGCGCCTGGCTGCTGCTGCGGCGCCTGAATCCCCTGCTGACCCAGCCCATCCTCGACATCGCCGGCGTGGCGCGCGAGATCGTCGACACCGGCGACTATTCGCGCCGCGCCACGCGCTTGAGCGAGGACGAGGTGGCCGAGCTGGTCGATTCCTTCAACAAGATGCTCGACGAGATCCAGGCCCGCACGCGCGCGCTGGAAACCTCCAACCGCGAAATCGCGCGCGAGGCCGAACAGCGCAGCCAGGCGCAGCACGAAGTCATGCGCCTCAACGGCGAACTCGAGCAGCGCGTGCACGAGCGCACCATGCAGCTGGAAATCGCCAACGGCGAGCTGGCCATGGCCATGGAGGAGGCCAAGAGCGCCAACCAGGCCAAGTCGGCCTTCCTGTCCTCGATGAGCCATGAGCTGCGCACCCCGCTCAACGCCATCCTCGGCTTCGCCCAGATCCTGACCTCGGACAAGCTGCCGTCGACGCTGGCGCAAAAGCGCGAATTCGCCGGCCACATCCTGAAATCGGGGCGCCACCTGCTGACCCTGATCAATGAAATCCTCGACCTGGCCAAGATCGAATCGGGCGCGGTGGCGCTGTCGCTGGAACCGGTGGCGCTGCAGGAAATCCTGCAGGAATGCGACGATATGGTGCGCCCGCTGGCCGGTGAGCGCGGCATCCGCCTGCTGTTCCCGGCCGACAGCCGGGTCCACGTGGTGGCCGACCGCACCCGCCTCAAGCAGATCCTGCTCAACCTGCTCTCCAACGCCATCAAGTACAACCGCGACGGCGGCGCCGTGGTGGTGGACAGCAGCCCGAGCGGCCCCTCCCTGGTGCGCCTCTCGGTGCAGGACACCGGCATGGGCTTGCGGCCCGAGCAGATGAAGCTGCTGTTCCAGCCGTTTAACCGCCTGGGCCAGGAAAGCGGGGCGGAAGAGGGCACCGGCATCGGCCTGGTCGTCACCAAGCGCCTGGTCGAACTGATGGGCGGCGTGATCGGCGCCACCAGCAGCCCGGGCGTGGGCAGCATGTTCTGGGTCGAACTGAAATGCGCCGACCCGCTGCCTTCGCTCAAGGCCTCCGGCGTGCTGCCGGCCAGCGCGCCGGACGACGCCGACCATCCGCTGCGCACCACCGTGCTGTATGTGGAAGACAATCCGGCCAATCTGCGCCTGATCGAGGAAATCATCGGCTTCCGGCCCGACCTCAAGCTGCTGACGGCGCCCGACGCCCATCTGGGCGTGGAGCTGGCGCGCGCCCACCAGCCCGACATCATCCTGATGGACATCAACCTGCCCGGCATGAGCGGCTTCGACGCCCTGGCCGAGCTGCGCGCCGATCCGGCCACGCGCCATATCCCGGTCATCGCGCTGACCGCCAACGCCATGCCGCGCGATGTGGAAAAAGGCCTGGCCGCCGGCTTCTTCCGCTATCTCGTGAAGCCGATCAATATCGATGAATTCACCGAAGCTATCAACAGCACGACCTCCTACCTGGCCCGGGACCGGGAGAAAGCGGGGCAGCCATGATCAGCAAGGAAGACATCCTCAACGCCAAGGTGCTGATCGTGGACGACCAGCCGGTCAATGTGCAGCTGCTGGAGTACCTGCTCAAGTCCACCGGCTATACGGCGGTCAGCGCCACCACCGATCCGCGCGTGGTGGCGCCCTGGCATGCAGAGAACCGCTACGACATCATCCTGCTCGACCTGCACATGCCCGGCATGAACGGCTTCGAAGTGATGGAAGCGTTGAAGCCGCTGGAGGTGGAAGCCTATCTGCCGGTGCTGGTGGTGACGGCCGAACCGGCCAAGAAGATGGCGGCGCTGGACGCCGGCGCGATGGACTTCGTCAGCAAGCCCTTCGATCCGGTCGAGGTGCTGACGCGCATCCGCAATATGCTCGAAGTGCGCCTGCTGCACCGCGAGGCGCGCAACTACAACGCCCTGCTGGAGCAGACCGTGCGCCAACGCACGGCCGAGCTGCAGCGCTTCCGCAGCGCCATGGACGCCACGGCCGACGCCATCTTCCTGATCGATACCGGCAGCCTGGCCTTTGTCGACGTCAACGACGGCGCCTGCCGCATGCTCGGCTGGTCGCGCGCCGAGCTGCTGGCGCATGAACCGGCGCGCGTCGGCCTCGGCGCGCGCGAAGAATTGATGGCCCATGCCGCCGCCTTGAACGCCTTGCCGGCGGCGCGCGCCAGCGAACCGCGCGCGCCCGAACTGCGCGAACTGGAATTGACGCGCAGCGATCTGGCGGCGGTGCCGGTGGAACTGTACTGGCAGCTGCAGCTGGAAGGCGAAGCGGCCTGGCGCACCCTGATCTGCGTGGCGCGCGACATCACCGAACGGCGCCAGGCGCAGGAGCGCCTGCAGCATATGGCGCATTACGACAGCCTGACCGGCCTGCCCAACCGCACCCTGTTCTACCAGACCTTGAACGAGGCGATCGAGCTGGCGCAGGACAAGGAATGGCGCATCGTGGTGCTGTTCATCGGCCTGGACCGCTTCAAGAACATCAACGATTCGCTGGGGCCGGCCAAGGGCGACCAGCTGCTGCGCGAATTTTCCAACCGCCTGGTGCAGTGCGTGCGCATCCGCGACACCGTGGGCCGCCTGGGCGGCGACGAGTTCGGCCTGATCCTGACCATGACGCGCGACCAGCAGGACGCCGTGTACGTCGCCAACGAGGTGCGCGAAGCGCTGCGCGCGCCCTTCGAGCTCGACGGCCACGACGCCACGCTGACGGCCAGCATCGGCATCGCCGTCTACCCGGACGACGCCACCGACCCGGATACCCTGGTCAAATACGCCGACACCGCGATGGGCCGCGCCAAGGACGCGGGCCGCGACGGCTACCGCTTCTTCACCGCCGGCATGAATGTGCAGGTGCTGGCCCGGCTCGACCTGGAAATGGCTTTGCGCCGCGCGCTGGAGCAGGACGAGCTGGTGCTGTACTACCAGCCCAAGGTCAATCTGCACACGGGCCGCATCAGCGGCGCCGAAGCGCTGCTGCGCTGGCACCGGCCCGGCTACGGCATCGTGTATCCGGCCGAATTCGTCTCGGTGCTGGAGGACACGGGCCTGATCGTGCGCGTCGGCGCCTGGATCATCGACACCGCCTGCCGCCAGATCGCGGCCTGGGCGGGTTCGGCCGTGGGGCCGGTGACGGTGGCGGTGAATGTGGCCAGCCGCCAGTTCGTCGAGGGCGATCTGGAAAGCGAGGTCAAGGACGCGCTGGCGCAGCACCAGGTGCCGGCCGAGCTGCTGGAGCTGGAGTTGACGGAAACGGCCCTGATGTCGAATACCGAGCGCACCATCGAGGTGCTCGGCGTGCTCAAGGAATTGGGCATCAAGGTCGCCATCGACGATTTCGGCACCGGCTATTCCTCGCTGGCCTATCTGCAGCGCTTCCCGATCGACAAGCTGAAGATCGATATCGCCTTCGTGCGCGACATCACCACCAATCCCAACGACGCGGCCATCGCGCTGGCCATCATCAGCATGGCGCACAGCCTGAAGCTGCGCGTGATCGCCGAGGGCGTGGAATCGCGGCCGCAGCTGGAATATCTGCGGCGCAACCGCTGTGATGAAATCCAGGGCTTCTTCTTCAGCCGTCCGCTGCCGGCCGACGAGATGGGCGCGCTGGTGGCCTCGGGCAAGGGCGTGCCGCCCGACCCCAACCGCGCCGCCGAGCCGCCGCAAACCCTGCTGCTGGTGGACGACGATGTCAACGTGCTGTCCTCGCTGCACCGCCTGTTCCGGCGCGACGGCTACCGCATCCTGACGGCGGTCTCGCCGGCCGAGGGTTTCGAGCTGCTGGCCCTGCACCCGGTGCAGGTGGTGGTGTGCGACCAGCGCATGCCGATCATGAGCGGCACCGAATTTCTCAGCAAGGTCAAGGAGATGTATCCGGACACCATCCGCATCATCCTGTCCGGCTACACGGGGCTGGAAGCGGTGCTCGATTCGATCAACCGCGGCGCCATCTACCGCTTCTACACCAAGCCCTGGGACGATACCCAGCTGCGCGACAATATCCGCCTGGCCTTCCACCACTACTGGCTGATGCACGGCAGCGGCCGCCGCGCCGGCGAACCGGGCGAGGACCACACGACCCTGGATGCCTGACGCGCCTTACTTCAAGTCTTATTTGAAGTGGTCGAAGCCGGCCAGGCGCAGATCGAGCGGCGCGCCGGCGGCATCGGCCAGGCGCAGGCCGGGCGCGGCCTCGATGCGGCCGACGCGGGTGACGGCCGTGGCGCTGGCGGCGCCGGCCGCCAGGATGGCCGCGCGCGCCGCGGCCGGCGCGGTGAAGCACAGCTCGTAATCGTCGCCGCCGGCCGCGGTCCAGGCGCGCCGCAAGGCCGGCGCGCGCGTCGCCAGCACGGGACCGGCCGGCAGGGCGTCCACGTCCAGCGTGGCGCCGACGCCGGAGCGTTCCAGGATATGGCCGAGGTCACCGGCCAGGCCATCCGAGATATCGATGGCCGCGTGCGCCAGGCCGCCGTCGGCCAGGGCCCGTCCCAGCGCCACGCGCGGCGTGGGCAGGTGCATGCGCTGGGCCGCCGCCTGCTGCTCGGCCGCGCTCAAGGCGGTCTCGCCGCGGTAGCCGGCCAGGGCCAGGCGCGCATCGCCCAGGGTGCCGGAGATCCAGATATCGTCGCCGACGCGGGCGGCGTCGCGGCGCAGGGCGCGGCCGGGCGCCGTTTCGCCGAAGACGGTGATGCAGATATTCAGCGGCCCCTTGGTGGTGTCGCCGCCGATCAGGGCGCAGCCGTGGGCGTCGGCCAGGGCGAAGAGACCTTGCGAGAAGCCGGCCAGCCAGGCCGGATCGGCCGCCGGCAGGGCCAGCGCCAGCGTGAAGCCGAGCGGGCGCGCGCCCATCGCCGCCAGGTCGGACAGGTTGACGGCCAGGCTTTTATGGCCCAGGCGCTGAGCGTCCTCGCCGGCGAAGAAGTGGCGGTCCTCCACCAGCATGTCGGAGGAGATGGCCAGCTGCATGCCCGGCGTGGGCGCGAGCAGGGCGCAGTCGTCGCCGATGCCGAGGGCGACGTGGGCCGGCTGGGCGGCGGCGCGCGAAGGCGCGAAGTAGTGTTTGATCAGGTCGAATTCGGAGAGCATGCCGCCATTGTAGCGGGCCTCAGGCGCTGCCGACGGCCTTGTCGTTGCCGGGACGGCGCGGCAGCGAAGATGGGCCGTCGCGCAGGTAGAGCCAGGCTGCGCCCAGGCCCAGGGCCAGCACGGCCAGGGGCAAGGCCCAGTCCGATTCCTGGGGCGTGAAGAACAGGACGGCCGAGGTCAACAGGAAGAGGGCGGCGCTGCAACGGGCGCCAAGCTGCCAGAATACGCGATTCATGGTGTGCCTTCCCAAAAAGCAATGCTTAAAGCATAGGAAGCGATTTGTCTGCTGTCTAGATAATCACGCGTATTTTTCTGCGTATATGTGAAATGGCGCACATAAGCGGGGGCTGGAAAGCCTTTCAAATCAGGCAATCATATCGCTTTATCATGTTGATAAGTCTGGGCTTTACGCCATGCCGCTGCGTGAAAATACCTAGCTGGGGGCCATATTCCGTCTGTTAGAATCAAAGGATTACCGAACAAAAGAGACAGGAAGGCAGCACAGCATGGATTCGTCATCTGATAAAAAAGAGGAATTGCGTCAACAACTGCGCCTTGCCGCGCTCGAATACCACGAGTGCCCAAAACCCGGCAAAATCAGCGTCACCCCGACCAAGCAACTGACCAATCAGCGCGACCTGGCGCTGGCGTATTCCCCTGGCGTGGCCGCCCCGTGCGAAGAGATCGTGATCGATCCCGCCAACGCCTATAAATACACCGCGCGCGGCAATCTGGTGGCCGTGATCTCGAACGGCACCGCCGTGCTCGGCCTGGGCAATATCGGCCCGCTGGCCGCCAAGCCTGTGATGGAAGGCAAGGGCGTGCTGTTCAAGAAATTCGCCGGCATCGACGTCTTCGACATCGAAATCAACGAGCAGGATCCGGACAAGCTGGTCGACATTATCGCCGCGCTGGAACCGACCTTCGGCGGCATCAACCTGGAAGACATCAAGGCGCCCGAGTGCTTCTACATCGAGCGCCAGCTGCGCGAGCGCATGAAGATCCCGGTCTTCCATGACGACCAGCACGGCACCGCCATCATCGTCGGCGCGGCCATCCTGAACGGCATCAAGATCGTCGGCAAGGACATCAAGCACTGCAAGCTGGTGGTGTCCGGCGCGGGCGCGGCGGCCCTGGCCTGCCTCGACCTGATCGTCGACCTCGGCTTCCCGCTGGAAAACATCATCGTCACCGACCTGGCCGGCGTGGTCTACAAGGGCCGCACCGAGCTGATGGACCCGGACAAGGAACGCTTCGCGCGCGAAACCAGCGCCCGCACCCTGGCCGAAGTCATTCCCGGCGCCGACATCTTCCTCGGCGTGTCCGCCGGCGGCGTGCTGAAACAGGACATGGTCAAGCAGATGGCCGCCAAGCCGCTGATCCTGGCCCTGGCCAACCCGACCCCGGAAATCCTGCCGGAAGAGGTGAAAGCCGTGCGCGACGACGCCGTCATCTGCACCGGCCGTTCGGACTATCCGAACCAGGTCAACAATGTGCTGTGCTTCCCCTACATCTTCCGCGGCGCCCTCGATTGCGGCGCCACCACCATCACGCGCGAAATGGAAATCGCCGTGGTGCATGCGATCGCCGACCTGGCCCATGCCGAGCAGTCGGACATCGTGGCCACCACCTACGGCATCCAGAACCTGGCCTTCGGCCCGGAATACCTGATTCCGATGCCCTTCGATCCGCGCCTCCTGATCAAGATCGCGCCGGCCGTGGCCAAGGCGGCCTTCGACTCCGGCGTGGCCACGCGCCCGATCCAGGATCTGGAAGCGTATGCCGACAGCCTGCAGCAATTCGTCTACCGCAGCGGCACCTTCATGAAGCCGCTGTTCTCGGTGGCCAAGAAGACCCCGGCCGGGCTGAAACGCATCGTGTACGCGGAAGGCGAGGAAGAGCGCGTGCTGCGCGCCGTGCAGGTGGTGGTCGACGAGCGTCTGGCGCGTCCGATCCTGGTGGGCCGTCCGGCCGTGCTGGAAGCGCGCATCCATAAATTCGGCCTGCGCCTGAAGCAGGGTGTCGATTACGATGTGATCAACCCCGATTTCGACGAGCGTTACCGCGAATACTGGCAAGCCTATTACGAGCTGACCGCGCGCAAGGGCGTGACCCAGGAATACGCCAAGCTCGAAATGCGCCGCCGCCACAGCCTGATCGGCGCCATGATGATCAAGAAGGGCGATGCCGACGGCATGATCTGCGGCACCTTCGGCACCACCCAGCTGCACCTGCACTATATCGACCAGGTGCTGGGCAAGCGCGCCGGCGCCAATGTGTACGCGGCGATGAATATCCTGGTGCTGCCGGAACGCCAGCTGGCCATGGTGGACACCCACGTCAACGAAAACCCGGATGCGCAGCAGCTGGCCGAGATCACCATCATGGCGGCCGACGAGATGAAGCGCTTCGGCCTGTCGCCGCGCGCGGCCCTGCTGTCGCACTCGAACTTCGGCTCGTCCAACAGCGCCTCGGCGCAGAAGATGCGCGCCGCCCTGGCCCTGGTCAAGGAGCAGGCGCCGGAGCTGGAAGTCGACGGCGAGATGCACGGCGACACCGCGCTCGACTCCAAGCTGCGCAAGAGCATCATGCCGAACTCCGACCTGGAGCATGACGCCAACCTCTTGGTGATGCCAAATATCGACGCCGCCAACATCGCCTACAACCTGGTGAAGACGGCGGCCGGCAACGGCATCGCCATCGGCCCGATCCTGCTCGGCTGCGCCGCGCCGGTGCATATCCTGACCCCGTCGGCCACCGTGCGCCGCATCGTCAATATGACGGCGCTGTGCGTGGTGGATGCGGTGGCCCAGCGCAAGGGCTGACCGCCCCCGCGGCTCGTGGTGAAGCGGGTAATGTAATCTTTTTGACAGCATCGTCAATCACGGTTACATTGCCTGACCATGAGCGACTTCCTCCAGGCCAGCCTGCACCACCTGCTAGTGTTTACCATCGCCGCCGTGCTGGCGTGCGAGTGGGCGCTGCTGCGTCCCGGCCTGGCGCCGGCCACGCTGCGCCTGCTGGCGCGGCTCGACGCCGTGTATGGCCTGAGCGCGCTGGGCATCCTGCTGGTGGGCTTCGGCCGCGTGATGCATGGCGCGAAAGGGGCGGCCTTCTATACAGCCAACCCATTGTTCTGGACAAAAATCGGGGTCTTCGCCCTGGTCGGTCTGCTCTCCATCAAGCCCACGCTGCGCATCCTGGCCTGGCAGAAGCGCTTGCGCGCCGACGCCGGCTTTACTCCTTCCTCCGCTGACATCGCCGCCCTGCGCCCGCTGCTGCTGGCCGAGCTGATGCTGTTCGCCGCCATTCCGGTGCTGGCGGCCGCGATGGCGCGCGGTATCGGCCATGCCTGAGGCGGTGCGTAACAAACTGTAACTGTTGTAATCGGGGCGGCCAATTAAAAAGCCCACATGACGCCTCTGTTACAATGCCCGGTTATATATCGCCCTAATTAAAGATCTTCATCATCATGCAAAAGACCAAAAAAGCCCTGATCACGGGCATTACCGGCCAGGATGGCGCATATCTGGCTGAATTGCTGCTGCAAAAGGGCTATGCAGTAACCGGAACTTACCGCCGTACCAGTTCGGTCAACTTCTGGCGCATCGAGGAACTGGGCATCGAGTCCCATCCCAACCTGAAATTGGTGGAGTACGATCTGACCGATCTGAGTTCCAGCATCCGCCTGCTGCAGGCCGGCGATTTTGATGAAATCTATAATCTGGCGGCGCAAAGCTTCGTCGGCGTCTCCTTCGAGCAGCCGGTGACCACGGCCGATATCACCGGCATCGGTCCCGTGCACCTGCTGGAGGCGATCCGCATCGTCAACCCCAAGATCCGCTTCTACCAGGCTTCGACCTCGGAAATGTTCGGCAAGGTGCAAGCCGTGCCGCAGAAGGAAGACACGCCTTTCTACCCGCGCAGCCCGTATGGCGTGGCCAAGCTGTATGCGCACTGGATGACCGTGAACTACCGCGAATCCTATGGCATCTTCGGCTCCTCCGGCATCCTGTTCAACCACGAGTCGCCGTTGCGCGGCCGCGAGTTCGTCACCCGCAAGATCACCGACTCGGTCGCCAAGATCAAGCTGGGCAAGCTGGACGTGCTGGAGCTGGGCAATCTGGACGCCAAGCGCGACTGGGGCTTCGCCAAGGAATACGTGGAAGGCATGTGGCGCATCCTGCAGGCCGACAAGCCGGATACCTATGTGCTGGCCACCAACCGCACCGAGACCGTGCGCGACTTCGTGACCATGGCGTTCAAGGCCGCCGGCATCGCCATCGAATGGCAGGGCAGCGGCGAACAGGAAACCGGCCATGACGCGCAAAACGGCAAGGTGCTGGTGCGTATCAGCCCGAAATTCTACCGTCCGGCCGAAGTCGACCTGCTGATCGGCGATCCGGCCAAGGCGCGCAAGGAACTGGGTTGGGAACCGAAGACCACGCTGGAAGAGTTGTGCCAGATGATGGTCGAGGCCGACCTGCGCCGCAACGCCGCCGGCTTCTCCTTCTAAGATGGCGGCGCTGCAGTTCTTATCGGCGGAGCGCGAAGGCGAGGGCAAGCGCGCCCTGGTCACCGGCCTGGCCGGCTTCACCGGCCATTACGTGGCGCAGGAACTGCGCGCCGCCGGCTACGAGGTGTTCGGCACCGCGGTGCCGGGCCATGCGCATGGCGAGAACACCGTGGCGGTCGACCTGTGCGACCGCGCCGGCGTGGCAGCCATGGTGCAGGAACTGCAGCCGGACGTGGTGGTGCACCTGGCCGCCATCGCCTTCGTCGCCCACTCGGACGTGGAGCAGATCTACCGCGTGAATGTGGTGGGTACGCGCAATCTGCTGGAAGCGCTGGCCGCCGCGCCGAAGAAGCCTTCCGCCGTGCTGCTGGCTTCCAGCGCGAATATCTACGGCAATACCGATGTGGCGGTGATCCACGAGGACGTGCCGGCCGCGCCGGCCAACGACTACGCCGTCAGCAAGCTGGCCATGGAATACATGGCGCGCCTGTGGTGCGACCGCCTGCCGCTGATCTTCGTGCGCCCCTTCAATTACACCGGCGTCGGCCAGCACGAGAACTTCCTGCTGCCGAAAATCGTGTCCCACTTCCGCCGCAAGGCCACGGACATCGAGCTGGGCAACCTGCATGTGTGGCGCGATTTCTCCGACGTGCGCATGGTGGCCGCCGCCTACCGCCGCCTGCTGGCCGCCGCGCCGGCCGGCCAGACCTTCAATATCTGCTCGGGCAAGGCCTATTCGCTGGGCGAGGCGCTGGACATGATGGCCGCCATCGCCGGCTATAAGATCAATGTCCACGTCAATCCGGCCTTCGTGCGCGCCAATGAAGTGGCGCGCCTGAGCGGCGACAACCGTCGCCTGGCCGCCGTGGTCGGCGCCATCGAGCCGCTGCCGCTGGAACAGACCCTGCGCTGGATGTACGAGGCGTGAACGCGCTGCGCGCCGGACTGTCCTGTACCACAATCGAGCCCGGCCTGAACGGTGGACGCCTGGATGGCATCGGTGTGTACAGCCAGGCCCTGTTGCGCCACCTGCCCGCCGCCGGCTGCGCCGTCCAGCCTTATTCCTTCGGTCCCGCCGCCCGCCTGACGGTGGGCCGGCCGCTGCCGCTCTCCTTCGCCGCCGCTACGCTGCGCGACCTGGCCGCGCCGTCCGCTGTGCGGCAGAAGATGGGCCTGGACCTGTACCACGCCACCGATTACCGCATCGTGCGCATGGATTGCCCGGTGGTGGCGACCCTGCACGACGCCCTGCCGATCGCCCATCCCGAATGGTGCAGCCCGAAACAGCGGCGCTTGAAGAACTGGCTGCAGATCAAGGCCGCGCGCAAGGCCGACCACGTGATCGCCGTCTCGCAATTCGCCGTGGCCGAGCTGGTGCAGTGCTTCGGTGTCGACGAGCGCCGCATCAGCGTGGTGCACAACGGCGTCGATGCCAGCTGGTTCACGCCGCCGCCGGCCGAACGGCGCGCCGCCACGCTGGCGGCGCATGGCCTGCGTCCCGGCTATTTCCTCTTTGTCGGCACGCTGCAGCCGCGCAAGAACGTGGAGCGCCTGCTGCAAGCCTATCTGGGCCTGCCGCCCGTGCTGCGCGCGGCGCGCCAACTGGTGATCGTCGGCGCGCCCGGCTGGCGCAGCGAGCAGCTGCAGGCGCGCATCGCCGCCGCCGTGCAGCAGGGCGAGAACGTGCGCTGGCTGGACCGCCTGACCGGCGAGGAAGAGCTGCGCGACCTGTACGCCGAAGCCGGCGCCCTGATTTATCCCTCGCTGTACGAGGGTTTCGGCATCCCGCTGCTGGAAGCCTTCGCCTCGCGCCTGCCGGTGGTCGCCTCCAACACCACCTCGCTGCCCGAGGTCACGCTGGGCGCGGCGCTGGAAGTCGATCCGCTGTCGGTGAGCGCCATCGGTGCCGCCATGCTCGACATCGTGCGCGACGAAGCCTTGCGCCAGCGCTGCATCGCCGCCGGCGAGCGGCGCGCGCTGGCGCTGACCTGGGCCGAAACGGCGCGCCGCACGGCGGCCGTCTACCAATCCATTCTTTTGCAGTAGATTTATCATGCGCGTCCTCCATTTCTACAAGACTTATTACCCGGACTCCTGGGGCGGCATCGAGCAGGTGATACGCCAGATGTGCGTCGGCACCAGCCGCCTGGGCGTCAGCAACGAAGTGCTGACGCTGACGCGCAACGGCGGGCCGGCGCAGATGGAAATCGAAGGCCATACGGTGCACCGCGTGCCGCTCGACTTCGAGATCGCCTCCAACGCCTTCTCCTTCGCCGCCATCCGCCGCCTGGCGCGGCTGGCGCGCAAGGCCGACGTGATCCACTACCATTTCCCCTGGCCCTTCATGGACCTGGCCCACTTCATGGCGCGCGTGAACAAGCCCAGCCTGGTGACTTACCACTCCGACATCGTGCGCCAGAAAACCCTGCTGCGCGTGTACACGCCGCTCAAGCAGCGCTTCCTGAAAAGCGTGGACACCATCGTCGCCACCTCGCCCAACTATATGGCGTCCTCGCCGGTGCTGCGCCGCTACCGCCACAAGACGCGCACCATCACCTATGGCCTGGACCGCACGATCTATCCGGAACCGCGCGCCGAAGTGATGGAGAAATGGCGCGCCGAATGCGGCGAGCGCTTCTTCCTCTTCGTCGGCGTGCTGCGCTACTACAAGGGCCTGCACATCCTGCTCGACGCCATGGCCGGCCTGGATTACCCGGTGGTGATCGTGGGCGCGGGACCGATCGAACAGGAACTCAAGGAACATGCGGCGCGTCTGAATCTGCACCACGTCAAATTCCTCGGCGCGGTGGAGGAGGAGGACAAGATCGCCCTGCTCAAGCTGAGCTACGCCATGGCCTTCCCCTCGCACCTGCGTTCGGAAGCTTTCGGCATCTCGCTGCTGGAAGGGGCGATGTTCGGCAAGCCCATGATCTCCAGCGAGATCGGCACCGGCACCACCTATATCAATGTGGACGGCGAAACCGGCCTGGTGGTGCCGCCCAGCGATGCGCCGGCCTTCCGCGAAGCCATGCGCCAGCTGTGGGAAAACCCGCAGATGGCGGCCGATATGGGGCGGCGCGCCGAGCAGCGCTATTGGGAATTGTTTACGGCCAAGGCGATGGCGGAAAATTACCTGAAGCTGTACCAGGAACTAGCGCATCGCAAGCAGCATGGCGTTTGATCTGTGTCAAGGCGCTGTCATGCTTGCCGCTTAAGATAGGCGCCGGACTCCTTGCGCTGACCATGGTCCGCAGGTTCCGGCCGAACATGCAACGCACAGGCCAGGCCAGCGCGGGAGTTCACCTCTTCAGCGGTTTTCCTTATTGCGGCGGCGCTTCCGCCGCTTCTTCCTTCTCGCTTTCCTGTTCCGCCCAGCGCAGGCGGATGGCGTCGACCTGCTCGATCTGCGCCAGGAAAAGATCGACCAGGGCCGCATCGAAGTGCTGGCCGCGCTGTTCGCGCAGATAATTGAGCGCTTCCTCCAGCGGCCAGGCGCGCTTGTATGGGCGGGCCGAGGTCAGGGCGTCGAACACGTCGGCGATGGCGACGATGCGGCCTTCCAGCGGAATCTCTTCCCCTTTCAAGCCTTTCGGATAGCCGCTGCCATCCCATTTTTCGTGGTGGCTGAGGGCGATATTGCGCGCCAGGCGCAGCATGCCGTGGGTATGTTCGCCGATGATTTCAGCGCCGATGGCGGCATGCGACTGCATGATCTTCCACTCGTCGGCATCGAGCTTGCCCGGCTTTTGCAGGATGCGGTCGGGGATGCCGATCTTGCCCACGTCGTGCATCGGCGCGGCGTGCAGCAGGTCGTCGGCTTCGGCTTCGTTGAGGCCGGCCGCCACGCCCAGCAGGCGGGCGTAATGGCTCATGCGGATCACGTGCAGGCCGGTTTCATTGTCCTTGTATTCGGCCGCCAGGCCGAGGCGCTGCACGATCTGCAGGCGCGTTTCGCGCAGCTCGTCGATGCGCACCAGCGACAGGTGGGTGCGCACGCGGGCGCGCACGATGGGCGGGCTGAGGGGCTTGGTGATGTAGTCGACGGCGCCGGCTTCGAAGCCGATCACCTCGTCGGCCGGATCGCTCAAGGCGGTGACGAAGATGACGGGAATGGCGGCGGTGGCGCCATCGGCCTTCAGGGCACGGCAGATTTCATAGCCGGTCATCCCGGGCAGCATCACGTCGAGCAGGATCAGGTTGGGCTGCTCCTGACGCGCCAGTTCCAGCGCGCGCTGGCCGTCCTTGGCGAACACCAGGCGGTAATGGTCTTGCAGGATCTGGCGCAGCAGCTGCAGATTGCCGGCCTCGTCGTCCACGGCCAGAATCAGGGGTTGCTTGGATGGCTGGGTCATCGCGGGCTTTCGTTGTGGGGCAGGGCTTGCGCCAGTATTTCCTGTAACAGCTGCCGGGCCAGCGCGAAGTCGAAGTCGTCCAGCGCGGCCTGCAGTTTCGCCAGTGTAGTCGATGCGGCGTGGTCTTGCAGGGCCAGGCCCAGTTGCGCCAGCGCGGCGTCGTCCAGGGCGCCGCGCGCCAGGGCCTTGTCCAGCGCCGCGGCGGTCTGGCGCAGCTCCAGCAGGGCGGGCGTGGTGACGGGGACCTCGGCAGGGACTGCCGGCAGGGCTTCGCTCTCGGCCTGGCTGGCGCCAATCGCGGCCAGGGTGGTCGCCAGCTGGGCCGCCGCCAGCGGCAGCAAGGCCACCACGGCGTCAGCCTGCCCGGCTTCCTGCTCCAGGCGCGCCAGGGTCGCGGCCAGCTGTTCCAGGCCCAGATTGGCGGCCACGCCGCGCACCTTGTGCGCCAGCGCCTGCACGGCCGGCAGGTCGCCCTGGCGCAGCAGGGCGTCCAGCGCATCGGCGGCGCCGGCGTGGCCGGCGGCGAAGCGCGCCAGCGCAGTGTGGTAGGCGGCTGCATCGCCGCCCCAGCGCGCCAGGCCGGCGCCGTGGTTGAGCAGACGCCGGCCGGCAGCGGCCGGCGCGGCCGGCTGGTCCGCTTCCTTCATGCCCAGCACGCGCGCGATTTCATGCGAGAGCGCCGTCCAGTCCACCGGCTTGCTGGCGAAACCGTCCATGCCGGCGGCGGCGCTGGCGCGGCGGTGCGCCTCCAGCACGCTGGCCGTCATGGCGATGATGGGCACGCGGCGGCGCTGTTGGCGCTGGGCCGAGGCGCGGATCAGGCGCGTGGCGGCCAGGCCGTCCACATGCGGCATCTGCACGTCCATCAGCACCACGTCGAATTCCTGCTGGGCCGCCAGCGCCGCGGCCTGGGCGCCGTCGTTGGCCGTGACCAGGCGGTGGCCGCGCTTTTCCAGCAGCAGGCCAAGCAGTTCCAGATTCTGCGGCACGTCGTCGGCCGCCAGCACGCGCAGCGGCGGCAGCGCGTAGGCGCTCTGTTCGCGCACCTGGGGCGCATGTTCCTTGGTGGCCAGGCGCAGCGGCAGCTCGATATGGAAGCCGGTGCCTTCGCCGGGCGCGCTTTCGGCCCAGATGCGCCCGCCCATCAGCTCCACCAGCTGCTTGCTGATGGTGGTGCCCAGGCCGGTGCCGCCATAGCGCCGCGTCATGGAGGCGTCGGCCTGGGTGAAGGGATCGAAAATGGCGGCCAGGCGGTCGGGCGCGATGCCGATGCCGGTGTCGCGCACCGCGATGCGCAGCTGCTTGTCATGCACCGAAGCTTGCAGCGTGACGCTGCCGGCGGCGGTGAACTTGATGGCGTTGTCGAGCAGATTGGTGAGCACCTGGCGCACGCGCAGTTCGTCGCCGTGCAGCCAGTTGGGCAGCGCCTCGGTATAGCCGACGTTCACGTCCAAGCCCTTGCCGCGCGCCACCGCGCCATAGGTGGAGGCCAGTTCGTCGATCAGGCCGCGCAGATTGTAGTCGGCCAGCTCCAGCTCCATGGCGCCCTTGTCCAATTTGGCGGTGTCGAGGATTTCGTTGAGCAGGCGCAGCAGGGCGCGGCCGGAGCGGCGGATGGTGTCCAGGTGGCGCCGCTGTTCCGGCGCCAGCTCGCCGTCCAGCAGCACGTCGGTGAAGCCGAGGATGGAATTCATCGGCGTGCGGATTTCGTGGCTCATATTGGCGACGAAGGTGGCGCGCGCCGCCGCCGCGTGGTCGGCCTTTTCCTTGGCCTCGCGCAGCTCTTCCTCCATCTGGCGCCGCTCGGTGATGTCGAGCACCACGCCGTCCAGCCAGCGCGGCGTGCCGCTCTCGTTGAGCACCAGGGCGCCGTGCTCCCACATCCAGCGCATGCCGCCGTCGGCGTGGCGGATGCGGTATTCCAGCATGTACGGGTGGCCGTCGGCCAGGCATTGGGCCACGGCCTGCTCCATCAGCGGCAAGTCTTCTTCCAGGATCAGGCTGGAGAACAGGCGGTGGCGGCCCAGGGCCAGGAAGTCTTCGCGCGCATAACCGGTCACATGCTCGACGCCGTCGCTGACGAAGACCATGGGCCGCTCGCCCGTCGCTTCGCAGCGGAAGGAGACGCCGGGGATATTGCCGATCAGGGAGCGGAATTGCTGCTCGCTGTCGCGCAGCTCCTGCATGATGGCGCGCCGCTCACTGATATCGGTGACGAACAGCACGTACAGATCGCGCTCGCCGAGGCGGGCGTGGCCGATGGCGCGCCGGATCGGCACCAGCGAGCCGTCCTTGCGCCGCGCATGCACTTCGGACCCCTTGTTGATCTGGCTTTCGTCGCCGTGGGCCAGGAAGTAGAACAGGCCTTCGCTGCGCGACTGTTCCAGGTCGGCCGTCAGCAGCGCGATATTGCGGCCGACGATTTCGGCCCGCGTCCAGCCGAAGATGCGTTCGGCCGAGGCATTGAATTCATGGATCACGCCCGTGCTGTCCACCGTCACCACGCCGTCGACGGTAGTGGTGAGCAGGGCGCGCATCCAGCTCTCGCTCTGGCTCAGGTGGCGGTACATTTCGCGGTAGCGCAGCAGGCCGTTGGCGCCCATGACGAAGACGGTGAACACCACCGTGATCAGGGAAATGGCCAGCGCCAGGAAGGTGGTGTTGGTGGTGACGAAGGTGCCCGGTACGGTATTGCCGACGAAGCGCGCGGCGGCCATGCCGGTGTAGTGCATGCCGGAGATGGCGCAGCCCATGACGATGGCGCTGGCCAGCAGGCGTTGTTGCTCGGTCAGGCGCGTGCCCAGGCTGCGCAGGCCGAAGCGCACCCACAGCGCCAGCGTCGCCAGCACCACCGCCACCACGATGGACAGGGCGAACATGAAGGGATCGTAGCGCAGGCCCAGGTCCATCTGCATGGCGGCCATGCCGGAGTAGTGCATAGTGCCGATGCCGGCGCCCACCAGCAGGCCACCGGTAAGCAGGCTGCTGCGCCGCAGATGGGCGCGCCGCAGCAGTGACATGGCGACCGCCGACGCGCCCAGGCTGGGCAGCATGGAGAGCACGGTCAGCACCGGCTCGTAGCGCACCGTGGTGCACAGCTGGAAAGCCAGCATGCCGATGAAGTGCATGGACCAGACGCCGGCGCCGAGCGCCAGGCTGCCGGCCAGCAGGGTCAGCAGACGCAGCGTGCGGTTGTCGCGGCTGCGGCCCTGGCCCACCAGCTGCAAACCCATCCACGATGAAAAAACCGCCACTATTACCGATAAGGTAACTAGCAGCGGATCGTAGATGCCATATGTCAGAAGCGAAGGATCGTCCGGCGGTGAAAACAGGTGGAGGGGGAGGATGGTATCCATGGCGGACGGAGCAGAAGGCGGACGGAACTATACCACCTTAACATAATTCAGCTTGGAAACTCTGTGCCATTTCCAGAATGCATTAAAAAGTGGTACTTAGAAACAACTTGGCACCAAATCCCATCCGTTTCAGATGGGTTGTCTCTCCACCTCCACAGTGCACACGGAGGTGGAGAGCTGAGCGGCTTACCTCGTCAAGAGAGATTTGGTGATATTTTTGAAATATTGTTTTGATATTATTCTGTGCGGGACCAAAGCTCTGCCGTCTTTTCCTGGACACCATCGTCTAACTCACTGAGAGGTTTACATGTTTAAAAAAGCCATTTGCGGCGCGGCGTTGGCGCTGTGCTCCGTTTCCGCTTTCGCCGAAACCACGACGCGCTGGTTCACCTATACGGGAATGCAGGAATACTTCGGCGGCATGAGCGTCTGGTATCCGGATGTGACCCTGAAAGGCATGTTCAGTGGCGAGGATTTGAACGGCAATAATATCCTCGAGCAGGACGAGCTGACGCATCTGGAACTCGAAGGCGTGAATTTTGCGAACCCGCGATGTGGTGGGTATGATTGCTGGATCAGCCGTTTCAGCTTTAGCGGCGGCAACAACCTGGATTTTTATTCCGGGTACTCTGCGCGCTCTTACCACGAAAGCGTCCACGTGGGTTCCAAGGAAGGGTATACCCGCTATTTCGATCATGAACCCTATGTGCATTACTATGGCTTTACCCTCGGAACGACCTTCAGCATTACGGCCGTGCCGGAGCCATCGAGCTATCTGATGCTGGGCGCCGGCTTGGTGGGCATCGGCGCGCTGGCGCGCCGCAACAAGCGCCGCAGCGCCGCTACCCAGGCTTAAACTGATTGCAGACCGGTCGGGACGGCGCGATTTCACCGCGCGCCGCCTCGGACAACAGGATGTGGGCGCCCAGTCGGGGCCGGGCGCCATCTTCTTTTTCTTCCGCGTGTTCCATTGCTGGATCAGCGCCTGGAGCGATGTTTACATAGTTCAACCCGGAAACACTGTTTCATTCAAAAAGAACTAAAAAATAGTATTGAGAAATACCGGCGCCGAATACCCCGCACGCTCAAGCGGCTTTCGCCTCTGTCTCCGAAGTGTGTGATGGCGCCTGCAGCGACCAGACGCTGGCCGGGTCGCCGCTGCGGCCGCGCCGCAGCGTGGCGCGCGCCATGCGCCAGAAGGCCCAGGCAAAGAGCAGCGCCACCAGATTGACGCCGCTGACGATGCCGCGTCCCTGCCACAGGGCCGAGAAGGGATCGCTGCCGTTTTGCCACCATTGCGCGAAAGGCAGGGCCAGGGCCAGCGCGGCGCACAGCAGCAGCAGCTCATGCGCGGCGCGCGCCGGCGGCCGCAGGCCGGCCCAGACGATGGCACCGAAGAAGACGGCGAAGTAAGCGCCTTCCTCCCACGCCGGCAAGGCGCCGGCCGGCAGCACCAGCAGCTTGTTGACGAGGAAGGCCGCGCCCACCCCGGCCACGCTGCCCAGGCAGAAGCCGACCGTGAACTTGGCCATCCAGCGGCTGCCGCGCGTCTGCGCCCCGCTGCGTTTGCGGCGCGCCTCGATCCACAGCAGATTGCCGCTATAGAAGAGGAAGGCGCCCGCCAGGCCGAGGATGAAGTAGACCCACTTCACCGCGTAGCCGCCGAAGCTGCCGAAGTGCAGGGTCTGCAGGCCGCGCAGGAAGGTGGTGCCGGCGCTGAACTGGGCCGGCTGCAGCACGCGCAGCACCTCGCCGCTGCTGGCGTTCAGTACCACCACGCTCATCGCGTTGAGCGTGCCCTCGTGCGTCTGGCCATATACTTCGACCTGGCCGTTGGCGTCGCCCGCATGCTTGTAGTACATCTGGCCGATCCGCATCCGCGGCGCCTCGCGCTGCACGATCTGCATCAGCTGCGATGCCGGCAGCAGCGGTGCGGCCACGCCGGCCGGCTTGACCGGCGCGCTGGCGTAGATGTCGGACTGGATCAGGTCCAGCAGCTTGCCGTCGAAGACCAGGTACTGGAAGGGCGCCATCAGCAGGATGCCCAGGCACAGGATGGCGCTGCTCCAGGCATACATCAGGTGGAAGGGCAGGGACAGGATGCCCACCGCATTGTGCGCGTCCTGCCACATGCGCTTCAGGTTCTTGCCGATGCGCAGGGCGAACAAGTCCTTGAGGAAGCCGGGCGCGTAAATCACCACGCCGCTGGCCAGCGCCAGGCCGTACAGCACGCAGACGATGCCGAGCACATAAATGCCGGAGGAAGCGGGCAGGCCGGCCGTGTAGTGCAGGCGGTAGAGGAAGTGCGACAGCTCCGATTCCGGCTTGGCGTCGGCCAGTGCGCCATGCGCGTCCAGGCGCCAGGCATGCTCGGTTTCGCTGCCGTCCTTATGGTGCTCGTCCCATTGCAGGCGCAGTACCGGTTCGTGCTCGCTCGGCAGGATCAGGCCGAAATGCTCGGCCGCCTTGGGCTGGGCGCGCAGCACGGCGTCCACCAGCTGCTGGGCATTGGCGCTCGATTGCATGGGCGCCACGCGCGCGCCGCGCACCTCCCATTCGCCCAGCTCCTCGTGGAAGATGGTGATGGCGCCGGCGAAGAAGGCGATGAACAGGCCGAAGCCCGCCACCAGGCCGACCCAGGTATGCAGCGCGATATAGCTGCGCAGAGTCGCCGCCTTCATGCCGCCACCCGCACCAGGCCACTGGCCTTCAAGGCATACAGCAGGCCGTAGCCGGCCACGGTGGCGCCGCCCAGCCACAGCCAGGCGCGCGCGCCGCTGCGGAAGGCGAAGGCCAGCGTCATCACGCCGACCCAGACCAGGAAGAACAGCAGCAGCGCCGGCAGGGTGTAGTAGCGCTGGTCGCCGCTGAGCAGGGCCGCGATGCCGACCAGGGCCACCGCCAGCGGCAGGCCGAGGAAGAAGGCGGCCGTCGATTTACCCCACATGGCGCGTCCTCCGGTAAGCATCGAAATAGGGCAGGGCCACCAGGGCCAGCATGAAGCCGGACAGGGCGACGAAGACGCCGCACCAGAAGCCGTAGGCGGCGTCGCCCGCCAGCACGGCGAGCGCCAGCAAGGGCAGGGCGCCGCAGCGCAGCAGGCGCGCCTGGGCGCGCGCGCCCGGCAGCAAGGTCTGGTGCGGTGAGGCCAGATACAGGGCGCAGGCAGCCAGCGTGGCGGTGAATATGCTAAGCCAGTTCATTGTCGTCCTTTCAGATGCGGCCTTCGATGCCGAAGCCGATGCGGCGGCCCTTGCCCTGCACCACGTTATGCCGGCCCGGCACGGTGCTGATGGCGCCGGAAGTGATATAGGTGTGGTTCAGCAGATTGCTGCCGTAGGCGAACAGGCTGAGGCCATTGGCCAGGGTGTAGGCGGTCTTGCCGCCCAACAGGGTGCGGCCGCCATTGCGTTCCTCGTTCTCGGCGCCGGAATAAGAGCCGCCTTCATGCGTCAGGTGCAGATTGAGCAGGGCGCGGCCCGGCTTCCAGCTGAAGCCCGCCGATTGCGTCTGGCGCGGCGAGCGGCCGAATTCATGGCCGCTGTAATCGCCCAGCGGCGATTGGAATTCGATGAAGCGGCTGCGCGACAGACCCAGCGCGCCGAACACTTCCACCTCGCGCGTCAGCATGCCGCGTACTTCGAGCTCCAGGCCGCGCAGGCGCGAGCTGCCCGCGTTGACCACGAAGTTGTCGATGGTGGTGTTGCGCGAGATATTCACCTGCTGCTTGCTCCAGTCGATCTGGTACAGGTTCGCGGCCAGGAAGAAATTGCCCGGCAGCGTGCCTTTCAGCGACAGGTCGTAGTTCTTGGTGAATTCGGGCGCATAGGCGTTCGGGCCGCGCTGATAGCTGTAGCCCACGCCGCCGCTGCGGTAGCCGCGCTGCGCGGTGGCGCCGGCGGTCCAGTCGCCGTTCAGCGCATAGCGCAGGCCCAGCTTGGGCAGCCACACCTTGTTGTCGGACGAGACGTCGCGCACGCCGTCGGCGTTGAAGATGCCGGCGCCGATCAACTGTCCCATCACCATCTGCGCCATGGGCGAGGTGCCGGTGGTGACGGTGCCGACCACGCGGGTCTGCTTCTCGGCGTCGTAGCGCAGGCCGGCCGTATAGGTCAGCGCGCCCACGCTGTAATCGGCCTCGCCGAACAGGGCGCGGTTGCGCGTGCGATTGCTTTCCAGGTTGCGGCGGTGGATAAAGTCGCTGTCGAAGCTGGCGCAGGCGGCCGGGCTGGGACATTGGCCCGCCGAATTGAGCACGAAGGAAACAGGCACGCGGAAGCCGTCGTCGGTGCTGGCCGTGTCGTGGCCGTAGTAGACGCCGGCCACGCCTTTCAGCACATTGCCCGCCAGGGTGGCGCTGAAATTGGCGCGCGCTTCCTGGGTCAGTTCGCGGTTCTTGCGCATGCCGGTCTGGGTGCCCTGGTTCAGCTCCGTGTAATCGTAATCGCTGGCGCGTGTGTAGCGGTTGTGGGCATAGCCGGTCAGCAGGGTGATGTCGGCGCCGCCCAGCGCGAAGGTCTGCTCCAGCGCCGCGTTGCGGCTGCGGTTGTCGATGGCGCTGGCCTCGTTGGCCAGCGCGATGCGCTCCCGGGCCTGGTGCGTCACCGCTTCCACCTGGGCGTCGCCCTTGCGGTATTTGGATTCGGACAGCGTGAGCATGGCTTGATAGCGCTCGCCCCATGGCGTCAGGCGCAGCTTGCCGCGCGCCGTGTGGCCGGTTTCCTTGTCCCAGTGCTTCTCGTTGCGGGTGGCGTTGAAATTGTCGCCGCCGTCGCGGTATTGCTCGATGCTGATGCGCGCCGCCGCCACCTGCTCGACCAGCGCGCCACCGCCTGCCACGGCCGCGCGGTAGGAGCTCTTGTTGCCGGCGCCGATACGGGCATTGAAATCGCGCTGGTCCTGCGGATCGCGGGTTTTCACCACCAGGGCGCCGGCCAGGGAGTTGCGCCCCTGGTTGGTCGACTGCGGACCGCGCAGCACTTCCACGCGCTCGGCGTCCCACACCGGGAGATTGGAAATATCCTGGGCGAAGCCGCTTTGTTGCACGCCGTCGCTGGTGACGCTGATGGTGCGGCCGTTGCCGCCGCCGGTCGGTCCGGCCAGCGGAATGCCGCGGATGGCCAGCTCGGCGCCGGTGCCCACATTGGCCATCTGGCGCACCACTTCCTCGATATTGTTCTGGCCCGCCTCGGCGATCTGGCGCCGGTTGCGGATGCCGATGCTGGCGCTGCTGTCGGCCTCGGTCCGTTTCAATTTATCGCCGCTGATGACGACGGTCTCGATCGCGCTTTCCTCAGCCTGCGCCTGCCAGCACAGCAGGACACCGGATACCGCAAGTACCACAACCTTGAACTGCATACACTCCCCTTATCGCGCTTATTTTTAAATGAGAATCATTACCAATAGTGAATAGTAAATGATAATCATTGCCAACCAAAGTTATTTTTTTGCCAGTAAGACCATGGCGTATAAGTGTTTTTTGGTGATAATCGAATAATATGTATTTTTATATAATTTGATGTGGATAGCAGCCCGCCCGTGGCTGGCGGCGTAGCGGGATTCGGCGCCGGAGCGGTCATGCCTTTTAACTATTCAAGGAGGAAGGGGATGTTCCGAAAGATGCTATGTGCCGCAACGCTGGCCGCGAGCGCGCTACCGGCGCTCGCCGATGAAATTGCCCTGCGCTTCATGTATTCCGGCCACCTCGAGCAAAGAGGGGACTTTAGCGACTGGGTGCCTGGTCCTTGGCTGGGCGGCACGTTCCGCGGTGAGGACCGCAATCACGATGGGGTGCTGGAACTGGACGAATTATCGATGCTGCGGATCCAGGGAGCCGATTACCTGGGCTGCCGGCAACCGGGCAGCCACTGCGCCATCGACTATTTTTTCTATCGCGAGGATGGGACGCTATCCTTCCGCAGCTATTGGGACGCTTTCTTCGACGGCAACTCCTATGGCTCGAGCTTCATTGTTTCCGGCCAATACGAGATCGAGACCATGGACCACGAGCCATATTTCGTCTACCGCTATTTCACGCCGCAGACAACGCTCAGCATCACGCCGGTCCCCGAGCCTGCCGCCTATCTGATGCTGGGAGCCGGCTTGCTGGGTATTGGCGCGCAGGCGCGCCGCGGCAAGCGCCGCAGCGTTGACGCGCAGGCTTAAGCGCGGTTCCGGCGCATCAGGCCGGGCGGAAGGCGCGGATCTCGCTGCGCGCCGCCTCGGCCAGCGCGGCCAGGTCGATGTCCAGCAGGCGCATGGCGCGCACCGCCGTGCCGTATTGGGCCGATGTCATCGCCAGCAGCACATGGGCGCCCAGCAGCGGCAGGGCGCTGTCTTCCTCTTTCTTACGCTCGTTCAATTGCCGGATCAGGGCCTGGGCCGAAGCCTGGGCCTGATACAGGCCGCCCGCCGGCGGCAGCGCCGCATCCTGCTGCACCTGTTCGGGCAGCGTCGCCACACCGGCGAACTGCATGGCTTCCTGATGTTGGCGGGCGATGGCGGCGCGGTACTGCTCCGGCGCCACGTTCAGGCGCTGCAAGGCTTGGCGCGCCGTGCCGTCCGGCAGATCGAGGGCGGCGAGGATGAAATGTTCGGCCCCGGCCTGGGCCTGGCCATCGGCATTGGCATGCTTTTCCGCGTCTTCGCATAGACGCTTGATGGTGCCCATATCGCGCAAACGCTGCTTAATCCTGTCAAACATTGCTGCTCCTAAGTAGAGGGATTCAATCCTGCGCCAGGCCGGCCAGGCGCTTGTGCGCCGCCTGCTTGGAGACGCCCAGCGCTTCGGCGATCTGCGACCAGGACCAGCCTTGCCGCAAAGCCACCTTCACGGCGCTGCGTTCCAGCTTGTCCGCCGTCAGGCGCAGGGCGATCACCGCCGCCAGCGCTTCGGCCGGATCGTCAGGGGAGGGGAGGGTTTTCAATGAGCTCATTCGTCAATCTTAGTTGACGATATTGAGGTCGTCAACAAAAATTGACGAAATGGGCTTGGTATTTGATTTTTATCTAGCGCTTTGGCGAACTGAGCTGGGGTGCAGAGTGAGATAATGAAGCCTCTTCAGCGAGGTGCATATGAGTGCCGCAGCCTTTGATACCCACAAGTACGCAAAGCGCCTGATGGACGCAGGCGTTACGCCGGCCCATGCTGATGTTCAGGCTGAAACCATGGGCTGCATGATGGCTGAGCTGGCGGCAAATACCTGTGTGCTGGAAAAGCATGAACTGCGCAATGCCGCGCAAATCGATGTTTTTGGCGCCCGGCTGGACAAGGCGGTTGCGGAGTTGAGCCAGAAGATCAGCGAAACCAGCCAGAACTCGATGCGCTGGACCTTGAGCATCGGTGTCGCCTTCGGCCTGATACAGACCAGCGCCCTGGTGCTCATCATCTTCAAACTCGTATAAGACGGAAATAAAAAAAGCACTGAATCATCAGTGCTTTTTCCAATCCTGGTGCCCCGGGCCGGAATCGAACCGGCACGCCTTGCGGCGGCGGATTTTGAGTCCGCTGCGTCTACCAATTTCACCACCGAGGCCAATTTTTAGCGCATTCGCCAGCTTGCCGTTTTGGCTACGCCGTAAATGCGACCTGCATTATCACTGATTTACTCGCACCGGGCAAGCCTGGACCGCCAATTTGCCACTTTGGCATCATTTCCCACGCCGGATGGCGTATCATCCGCCTACCTTCGTTACGCTGGCGCGGCCAGCCTGCTCGCATGAATAATAAGAAGATCCGGGAAATCATCCTTGGCAAGCCGCTGGACCCTTTGAAGAGCGAAACGCGCCATTCGATGGCGCTGGTGGCCTTCCTGGCCTGGGTCGGCCTGGGCGCGGACGGCCTGTCCTCCTCGGCCTACGGCCCGGAGGAAACCTTCAAGGCCCTGGGCGCCCACACCCATCTCGGCCTGTACATGGCGATCGCCACCGCGCTCACGGTGTTCATCATCGCGCTGGCCTATAACCAGGTGATCGAACTGTTCCCCACCGGCGGCGGCGGCTACCGCGTGGCGAGCAAGCTGGTGGGGCCGTATATGGGCCTGATCTCCGGCTGCGCCCTGATCCTCGACTACGTGCTGACCATCGCCATCTCGATCGCTTCCGGCGTCGATGCGCTGGCCTCCTTCCTGCCGCTCGGCTTCCAGCCCTACAAGCTATGGGCTGAAGCTTTCTTCATCGCGGTGCTGATCGTGATGAACCTGCGCGGCTTGAAGGAAGCGATCCAGATCCTGCTGCCCATCTTCCTCGGCTTTGTCGCCACCCATCTGATTCTGATCGTCTACGGCATCACGGCGCACGCCTCCTATCTGCCCGACCTGATGCCCACCACCCTCGCCGAAACCACCAATCTGGCCGGCAGCATCGGCTGGGCCGGGGTGGCGGGCATGCTGCTGCTGGCCTATTCCCAGGGCGGCGGCACCTACACCGGCCTGGAGGCGGTGTCGAACAACGTCAACCTGCTGGCCGAGCCGCGCGTGCGCACCGGCAAAGTGACCATGATCTATATGGCCCTGTCGCTGGCGGTGACGGCGGGCGGCATCATCCTGCTCTACCTGCTGTGGGACGCGCGGCCGATGCCGGGCGAAACGCTCAACGCCTCGACCTTCAAGTCCATCATCGCCAGCATGAATCTGGGCGGCCCCTTCATCAACCAGGTGGTGCTGGTGGTGGTGCTGGCCTTCGAAGCCGGCCTGCTGTTCGTGGCGGCCAATACCGGCTTCCTGGGCGGCCCTTCGGTGCTGTCGAATATGGCGGCCGATTCCTGGGTGCCGCACAAATTCCGCTACCTCTCGACCCGCCTGGTGACGCAGAACGGCATCTTGGTCATGGGCCTGGCGGCGCTGGCCATCCTGTTCTGGACCGGCGGCAGCGTGACCCTGCTGGTGGTGCTGTATTCGATCTCGGTCTTCCTGACCTTCGCCATTTCCCTGTTCGGCCTGTGCCTGTACTGGGCACGCAACCGCAAGCGCGACACGCCCTGGCTGCGCCGCCTGCTGCTCTCGCTGCTGGGCTTCGTAATTTGCGCCGGCATCCTCGCCATCCTGCTGGTGGAACGCTTTGCCGAAGGCGGCTGGGCCACGGTGGTGATCATCGGCGCCATTGCCGCGCTGTGCATCGTGATCCGCCGCCACTACCGCGAAACCAAGCGCGCCATCCATTCCGTGGACGAGGTCTTCGCCACCCAGCCTTTCGGCCCGAACCGCGAGGCGGTGGAACCGGACCCGGACAACCAGACTGCCGTCTTCATCGTCGGCACCTCGCGCGGCGGCGGTCTGCACGCGCTGCTGTGGGTGCAGCGCATGTTCCCGGCCCACTTCAGGAACTTCCTGTTCGTGAATGCGCGCACCGTCGATTCGCACGCCTATGGCGGCATCGGCGCCATGGACCAGATGCGCGAGGAGGCGGCCGAAACGCTGGAATACTTCGTCGACTTCTGCCACAGCCACGGCATGGCCGCCTCTTCCTACCTGGGCTTCGGCACCGACGCGGTGGACGAGGTGACGCGCTTGTGCGAACAGATCAGCGAGGAATTCCCCAACGCGATTTTCTTCACCAGCAAACTGATTTTTGCCAAGGACAACTGGCTCACGCGCCTGCTGCACAACCAGGCCGCGCTGGCCGTGCAGCGCCGCCTGCACCTGGAAGGCTTGCAGATGGTGATCCTGCCGATGAAGGTGTAGTAGTGTTCGCGGTCATTTTTTGTTTGAACGCGAAATCACAGTTCTCCTTTAGATACGGGGTTTCTTTGATCGCGGTTGATCGCGAAAAATCGTCGACATCCACAAAAAAACCGGGCCATAATCCGGGCCATTAATAATTGAATCGGGCGGCGATGGCCCCGGCTGACTGTCCTGTGTCTCTCAATCACTCTGCTTTACAGGCACTCAAGCCAAAAGAAAAAACTTATACCCGCTCAGATAGTGACGGCCTCTTCGTCGAAGTCCTACCTACCGGGCCACGCGGTCGCATGACCCTTCATAGCCGAGTTCTTTCAATTCCAGATGGAGCTGCTTCAAATTGCGCCGCTGCTTACGAGGCTTTATAGCCTCGGCCTTTAGCCAGCCAGATAGCTGCGCCGAGTATTTATCCAAGCCACTAGATGACCGTCGCTCCGCATAGGAGGGCTCGGTTGTTTCCGATCACAGATAGCGTCGGACGGTGTTACGTGAGATGCCAAGTCGCCGGGCAATCTCTCGTATGGGGATCTGGGCACGAAGGTGCCAGCGTCGAATTATTCCTTGCAATGCCACGTCGATCACTCCGGTCTCCGGCCAAAAGGACAGGGAAAATTGTGCTACTAACGTGGGTCAGATTCCGTTGCAAATTCGTGGGGAAGGCGGGTCAGTTTCAGTGCAACTTAACACTCATGGTTTCAGATTCCGTTAGCAAGGAATGGATAAGGCCAGTCTTTTTCTATTGAGATTCGCAGCAGAATTTTTGAATCGCTGCATGGGGGAGCGATGTACGCGAACAGTATTCGTAGCTGCGATATGGCTGAACAAACGGGTTTGCTGCCGTGGGGCTGATGATGAGCGGAGTGTACCAGATGAATAACGCCCCTGACTTTCTGTGCTGAGATGCCCCATGACCTTCGCAATATCGCTAGCGGACATACCAGCGTCTTTGCAGCAGCTGGAGAGTAGCTCGCGGTAGCAAATTGCTGATACCTGATACTGTTTTCGAGGCCATATCTCTTTGGACAGTTCTCGAATCTGTGTCGATATACCGTCGACATCATAGGTGACAGCGATTCTCTTTTGCTCGCTGTGCTGAAGTGTCTGCAATATGGCCCACAATTCATTAGGGCGATGAGGTGCATCTGCTGGCGGAGTTATCCGCCAGCAGACTTGTACTTCGTCCTGGCCGCGAATTGCAGCGCCGGTAAAGTCCTTTAGAATTTTTGCGTCGAAGCTTTTTGCCCGAATGTACTCCGCACCGTCGTGATCATGAACGAGGTCAAACGTGATTCCTCGTTCAAGGCTCGCGGGCCTGACGCCCGTTACCGCAAGCGGGAGCAGCCATTCTGCCCCCGCACCGCGATTGCGGGCTTGGGCTGCGTCCCATATTTTGTCCGCCCATTCCGGTGCAAGATACCGCATTTTGGTTTTGAATCTCGCCATTTATGCCTCGTGTATTTTTAGTGCTACTGCATGTGTCCGTCTCGCCAGAAGACTCGACTACCACACCAACCCCCCCGCCGTGCTCCGCACGCCGACCCCGTGAGGGGTGGCCTAGCAAGATACTCCGACTCCCTCTCGGTCGTCGCAGTCCCCCGCTAGGCCCACATAGTCCCACTGGTGGGACTATGTGCAAGTCAAAAACAACTGATACGCGTATTGAGTGGACTCGGCATCGTCGCTGCGCCTGTACGGCGCAAAGCGCTCCTGCAACCTCTCATCGCGTTGTGATGTCGCCCCTTTGGGCTCCACGGCGCTAAAGCGAAATCCCGCCGCGCTGGCGCGTCACAACCGACGACTCATGCGTCTACATTGGCATGTGGGACGAGAGTTTTTTTCAGAGTATGGAAATAGTGTGTTTTTTTGATTTTATTCACCATCTTTTATTTGCACGAAGCAATTATGGCTGCTACATTTGACAGGGTGAGTAGTTTTGCAACTTTTTCGCGTCTTTGGCTTTCGAGGCTAATAATCTCTTTCGGAAAATTTGAAAATTACACCTCCCTGAAATCAGACAAAAAGTGAAAACATTTCATTTCAAATTTCAATCGCATGAAGATGAAAACGAAAATTAAAGCACTTAGCCCCACGCAGTTTGAAAATTTAGTTTTTGATACGCTTCATGAAAAGGGTATGGTTAACTTAATTTGGCGCACACCAGGAGCTGACGGCGGGCGAGACATTGAAGGAACATTTTCTACGCTAGATATTTCAGGATACAGCTCGATACAAAAATGGTATGTTGAATGTAAGCGTTATAAGGCATCGGTTGATTGGCCTACCATTCGCGAGAAGCTTGCATATGCTGAAAATCATGACGCAGACTATTTGTTAATGACAACAAGTTCAACATACAGTCCCAATGCCATTAGTGAAACGGAGCGGTGGAATAGTAAGGGAAGAAGGCCTCAAATTAGACTTTGGCCGATTTCTCAGTTAGAAATAGAAATAAAATCCTGCCCAAACACCGCATATAAGTATGGATTGGAAAGAAGTTTAAGCATCTCAGCGTTGCCATTTTTAACGATTATTAAGGAAATCGCCAAGCAATTGGCCATTTCCGAATCAAAAGCAATTTTCAATGATAGGGGTCTTGAAAAAGAAACTCTGCTTGCGAAAGAAATGGCTTGGCTAGTTTATAGTCGAATTTCTCAAAAGGAAGAGCAGGGGTATTTTTCTTCATATTTTCATTTCAATAAAGATGATGTTATGTTTTCTGGAAATTATACGCATTCTGGAAACCCATCTGTAGATTTGCTTAGTTTGAGGGCTATTGTCGCTTATATTGCACTTTGTGTGGGAATGGAAAATGGAACTGTGAATTTTCATGAAAAGAAAGCTGAGATAAGGCCAGTACCTTTTTTTGAACTATCAACCCTTCAGCGTCAAATAATCGAATCAATCGCAAGCTGGGGAAATCTATCTATTTCATATGACGTCGGCATAATTGGTGTCGATCAACAGGATTGGCAACTATGAGTGAAGATAAAGACCAGGGTAAAGATATGGCACAGCAAAGTAACTTGATATTTTTATCAAACTTTGTTCACCAAGTGGTAAATCCGTTGAATGGTATATGTGGCACCTTAGATAACTATATAGAGGGCGTTTTTGATCAAAATACCGGAAAAAAAAAGATCAATGCAGTGCGTGCACAATTAGAGCAATGCATATCTTTAATTAGAAATCTAGCTTTTTTTGCTGAATTTTCTGTTGTTCCTGCGGAGGCGCACGGAGGGGAGCGAGGGTTGAAGGCGCCTACCAAATACGCAAAAGCTGATATGACATCAATTATCTTAGAGTCTGTTCAGTTTTTTCAGGATACAGCTAAGGAAAAAAATATGGCCTTAGAGTTGATTAGGTCGCAAAATTCGTATGTGGTCAATGCCAGACCAGAGTTGGTGCGACAAGTGTTTATGAATATTTTTGATAACTGGGTGAAATATGGTTATCCAGATCAAAAAGTAAAAGCAAAATTTAGCACTAATAGAAAATCTGAATTAATTATTGAGGTTTCTGGATTTAGCAAGGGTTTTTCAAACGCTGATGCTGAGCGAATTTTTGATCTTGGTTTTCGTTCGACCGAAGCTCGCGCAACTCTTGCCCAAGGATCAGGGATTGGCCTTTGGGTGTGTCGAGCAATTATGGATAATGTCGGTGGAAAGATATCTGTATCGCATTCCGCGAGAAATGAAAAAACCGTATTCCGAATTGCATTTCCAAAAGAACTTTGGAATTAAGTAGAAGGCTAGATATGAAAAATAAAAATGTTTTTTTACTCGATGATGAGCATACGAACATATCGTGGCTTGTTGAATGGTTGAATTCAAAAGGATGTACTACAGAAACAGCGGCATCGGCAGATGAGGCACTTAATAAACTTGAGGGTAAAGTGTCTAAATTCGATTGTTTCTTGATTGATCTAAATGTTCCGACTTCTGTGCATAGGGGAACTGGTCCTATTTATACTGAGTACCCAGGTCTAGCTGTTGCTCAAAAGATTCGCTCATGGGGAGTTGCAGGCGGCAAAGTCGTAATTTATTCAGTTCACTTAACGCCTCAACTTGAGGTCGAAATTTATGAAAAATTATCTTGCAAGTATGTTGTCAAAGGTCGCCCTAGGGAGTTGAAGAGTGTGCTCATTAAGGACCTCTCGCTGTAACTGAAATCCTACCTTAAGAAGCTCCATAACTGAATTTTCCTTTAAGGATTGCCCCAATGTCTATGGGGATTTTTGTGACCATCTAGATCGGATGCTGTGAACAGATGTCATTAATCAGCTATAGTTTTGAGTCTTTAAGTTTCTGCCTTTTATTATTGCGTTATCTAATAATAAGAAAGAGAAATGCTAATGCAACATGATAATGATATCGAATTTGGATATAAAAAAAGCCCCGAACTTCGGGGCTTGTTGTTAGTCGTCGCCTCTATCTCGATGTGAATATTCACAGTCCACACAGAAGAAATCTTCGCCTGCTGCTTGATTTCTTATCGCTTCCGCAGCCATATCCATAGAGATAGTGCCGCCACAACCGCCGGAGCAATCTACTTTCATTTGAGGATATATGACATTCTCATAGATACCCTTTTGCTTTGCAGACAACCCGTCTAAGCTGTTTTCGCCAATCACTTTCTTAGCAATTCCAACCGCTGCACCGTCCAACTGCCGTGGTCTAATTTGCCCGGACACCTCAATAGGTGGAAAATCCACTATCTGAGGAGTTAAAGCATGACGACAAGAAAACGTAAAACATTTG
>NZ_JACHXD010000006.1 GCF_014191875.1 Pseudoduganella violacea | reverse complement strand
GACCCTCGGGATGCTATCCCACAGACCCATCAGGCTGGCATGCTCGCAAACGTAAATTTACAGGGTTATCACGATATAAGACCCCAATCGGACACAAGCTCAACAATAAAAAACCCGCTCATTGGAGCGGGTTTGGGCGACGCGGAACAGCTTATTCGACTTCCACCGTTTCGGGCGGCGGGGTCGGGGCGGCGTCGGATTCGGGGAAGTCCAGTTTGATCTGGTCTTGCTCGTCCAGGTCCACCGTTACCCGGCCGCCGGCGACCAGGCGGCCGAACAGCAGTTCGTCGGCCAGGGCTTTGCGGATCATGTCCTGGATCAGGCGCGACATCGGGCGCGCGCCCATCAGCGGATCGAAGCCTTTCTTCGCCAGGAACTTGCGCAGCTTCTCGCTGAAGATGGCTTCGACTTTCTTCTCATGCAGCTGTTCTTCGAGCTGCATCAGGAACTTGTCGACCACGCGCAGGATGATGTCCTCGTCCAGCGCGCGGAAGCTGATGATGGCGTCGATGCGGTTGCGGAACTCCGGCGTGAACATGCGCTTGATGTCGGCCATCTCGTCGCCGGTTTCCTTGGTGTTGGTGAAACCGATCGAGGCTTTCTGCAGGCTTTCCGCACCCGCGTTCGTGGTCATGATGATGATCACGTTGCGGAAGTCGGCCTTGCGGCCGTTGTTGTCGGTCAGCGTGCCATGGTCCATCACCTGCAGCAGGATATTGAAGATGTCTGGATGGGCTTTTTCGATCTCGTCCAGCAGCAGCACGGCATGCGGCTTCTTGGTGATGGCCTCGGTCAGCAGGCCGCCCTGGTCGAAGCCGACATAGCCCGGCGGCGCGCCGATCAGGCGGCTCACCGCGTGGCGTTCCATGTATTCGGACATGTCGAAGCGGATCAGCTCAATGCCCAGGATGAAGGCGAGCTGCTTGGCCACTTCGGTCTTGCCGACGCCGGTGGGGCCGGAGAACAGGAAGGAGCCGATCGGCTTGTCCTGCTTGCCCAGGCCGGCGCGCGACATCTTGATCGCCGAGGCCAGCGCTTCGATGGCCGGATCCTGGCCGAACACCACATTGCGCAGGTCGCGGTCGATGGTCTGCAGCTTGCTGCGGTCGTCCTGGTTGACGGTTTGCGTCGGGATGCGCGCGATCTTGGAAATGATTTCCTCGATCTCGGTCTTGCCGATGGTCTTCTTCTGCTTTGATTTCGGCAGGATGCGCTGGGCGGCGCCCGCTTCGTCGATCACGTCGATGGCCTTGTCCGGCAGATGGCGGTCATTGATGAAGCGCGCCGCCAGCTCGGCAGCCGTGGACAGGGCCGAGGACGAATACTTCACGCCATGGTGTTCTTCGAAACGCGATTTCAGGCCGCGCAGAATCTGCACGGTCTGCTCCACGGTCGGCTCGTTGACGTCGACCTTCTGGAAGCGGCGCGACAGCGCGTGGTCTTTTTCGAACACGCCGCGGAACTCGGTGAAGGTGGTGGCGCCGATGCATTTCAGCTGGCCGTTCGCCAGGGCCGGTTTCAGCAGATTCGACGCGTCTAGCGTGCCACCCGAGGCCGAGCCGGCGCCGATGATGGTGTGGATCTCGTCGATGAACAGGATGCCGTTCGGATTGTCCTTGAGCTGCTTGAGCACGGCCTTCAGGCGCTGCTCGAAGTCGCCGCGGTACTTGGTGCCGGCCAGCAGCGCGCCCATATCGAGCGAGTACACGACGGCGTTCGACAGCACTTCCGGCACGTCGTTCTGGGTGATGCGGTAAGCCAGGCCTTCGGCGATGGCGGTCTTGCCCACGCCAGCCTCGCCCACCAGCAGCGGGTTGTTTTTGCGGCGGCGGCACAAGACCTGGATCACGCGGTCCACTTCCTCTTCGCGGCCGATCAGCGGATCGATCTTGCCTTCGGCGGCGGCCTTGTTCAGGTTCTGGGTGAACTGGTCCAGCGGGCTTTCCTTCTGCTGGCCTTCGCTCGGTGCGCCCTCGTCCACGCCTTCGGAGGCCTTGGCGGCATCGCCCTGCTGGTCCTTGCGCACGCCGTGCGAGATGAAGTTGACCACGTCCAGGCGCGTGACGCCCTGCTGGTGCAGGTAGTACACCGCGTGGGAGTCCTTCTCGCCGAAGATGGCCACCAGCACATTGGCGCCCGTGACTTCCTTCTTGCCGTTGGAAGCGGACTGCACGTGCATGATGGCGCGCTGGATCACGCGCTGGAAGCCCAGCGTCGGCTGGGTGTCCACCTCGCCCGTGCCGGGCACGGTTGGCGTGTTATCGCCAATAAAGTTAGTTAGGGTCTTGCGCAAGTCCTCGATATTGACGGCGCAGGCACGCAACACTTCGGCTGCCGAAGGATTGTCCAGCAGCGCCAGCAGGAGGTGCTCCACCGTGATGAATTCATGGCGCGCTTGCCGGGCTTCGACAAAGGCCATGTGCAAACTTACTTCTAATTCCTGCGCAATCATACTTCCTCCATCACACATTGCAGGGGGTGGCCTGCCTTGCGTGCATGCGTTAAAACGAACTCCACTTTGGTTGAAGCTATATCTTTTGAGAACACCCCGCACACTCCCTTGCCGTGGCGGTGGACGCTCAACATGATTTGCGTCGCGGTTTCGCGGTCCTTGTTGAAATACTCTTGAATGATAGCGACCACGAATTCCATCGGGGTATAGTCGTCATTCAGCAACGCCACCTGGTACATGGGCGGCGGTTTCAGCGTCTGTCGTTCCAGGACTGTTTCTGTGTCATGCTTGGTTGCCATACGCTTATATTCTAATGCTTTCGCCGGGGTTGCAACGCCCCATTTAGAGGGGGCTTTCCATTTGTTTTCAATCTTACGCGCTTTCTCAACTTGCCGCAGATGGCGGTCCAGTTTCGGAAAACAAGAGTTGCTTTTTAATCTGTTGCAAAAATAATACTGAAATTGGCAGAAAAGCGCTTGACATTAAAAATTGTTCCGCCAACAATGCGGTATCGACTTAGTGCAGAAATGTACACGTTGATAAGAAGTGAGTTGTCGAGGAGGGGGCAGGAAGCTTCTTGCTTTTATGGCTCGTGTGATTCGTTTTTATTGAAAGTTCTTTTTATGGCAACAGGTACCGTTAAGTGGTTCAATGACTCCAAAGGTTTTGGCTTCATCACTCCAGATGATGGCGGCGAGGATTTGTTCGCACACTTCTCCGCAATCAACATGAGCGGCTTCAAGACTCTCAAAGAAGGTCAAAAAGTTCAGTTCGAAGTCACGCAAGGCCCTAAAGGCAAGCAAGCTTCCAATATCCAGGCAAACTAAGCGTTTCCTTGGTGATTTAAAAAACCCCGCATGCGGGGTTTTTTTTCGCCCCTACTGTATCACGCCGGAACGAACTTGCCGACATAGCGGGCGCGCGGCCGTATTAACTTGCCATCCGCCAGCTGTTCTGCCGCATGGGCAATCCAGCCAGCGGAACGGGCCAGTGCAAACAAGCGGAGACCGGCGCCGCGCGGCCAGCCAAAACCTATTTCCATGATCGCCAGCGCCAGGTCGGCATTCGGCTGGACAGCGCAATGGGTGCTTAAAGTGTCTCCAATATTCAACAGTTCATGAATAATAGGAACTTTCCTCGGTATTTGTTTTAAGCACTCCAGCAAGTGCTGGCCACGCGGGTCGCCGGCGGGGTAAAGCGGGTGGGCAAAGCCGGGGATTTCCCTTGCCTTTTCGCTATCGCGACAGACATCCACCAGGAAAACCTCCCGGTCCGGCGCCGCCAAGGCCCGTTCCAGCAAACCGCGCGCCTCTTCGCAGCCGCCGCCATGGCGCGGACCGGACAGCGCGGCCAGACCCGCGCTCAGCGCCGCCGCCAGGCTGGCGCCGGTCGAGGCCACGCAGCGCACCGCGAAGGTGGACGCGTTCAACTCATGGTCGGCCAGCAGCACCAGCGCGGCGCGGATGATGTCGGCCTGCGCCGCATCCCCGCCCCAGGCTCGCGCCAGTTGCTGGTGCAGAGGCCGGGCCGAGACTTCCTCGCCGGTCAGCAGACTGGCCAGCACCCGCATCAGATGCGCCCCGTTGGCATAAAAACTGTCGTCGCCGGCAGTTTGCGGCCGACGCGGCGCCAGCAACGGCAGCAGCGCAAGCGCCCGCTCAAGCGGCGGCAAGCCGGCGCCGTCTTCGCCGATACCGAGCGGCAGCGAATGCGCTGGCTGCGACAGCACTGCGCCAAAGTATCGCGCCTCGGCATGCCCCCACAGCAGACAGGCCACGTCCTCCAGCGTTGCGGTTTCGGCCAGTCCGACCGCATCGTGGCCGCGATAGGACAGCGCGCCATCGGCGATGCGGCAGATCGACGTCTCCAGCACCGGCACACCCCAGTCCATCGCGGCCGCCACGCGGTGTCCGGCGCGCTTGGCATCGGCGCGGCGCGCCGCCAAGCGCAGCACTTCTTCATGCGCATAGCGTTTGCTGCCGCTGGCTTCGCGCGCGCTGGACGCCAGCAGACCTCGGCTGACATAGGAGTACAGCGTGGGCAGACTGACGCCGAGAATCTGCGCCGCCTCCGCCGCCGACAATTCTTTTTTCATCCCCGCATTGTAACGGCCCCGATATTGATTGCGGCAATCGAGATTGACCGCATCCCCGGCGCTGCCTAGACTCGCCGCAACGACGATCAACACGGTCTTTCATGCAAGCGCAATCCGTTTCCCTGTTCCAGCCTTTGCGGCACCAACGCTTTCGCCAGCTCTGGTTCGCCAACGCCGCCGCCAATCTGGGAACGTGGATGCAAACCTGCGCCGCCGCGTGGACGCTGGCCTCGCTCACTGATTCAGCACTGGCCGTGGCACTGATGCCAAGCGCGATGTACGCGCCGCTCTTCCTGTTCTCGCTGGCCGCCGGCCTCGCCGCCGACAGCTTCCATCGCGGCCGCCTGCTGCTGATCATGAGCGGCGTCAGGATGGCGGCGGCAGCGGCCATGGCATTTGCCGTCATGGCCGGCCACGCGAGCGCCACGGTCGTGCTGCTGCTGACCTTTGCGCTCGGCTGCGGCAATGCCTTCTCGTTGCCGGCCTGGCAGGCCGCCACCTCTACCCTGGTCGCGCACGAGGAGATCGGCGCGGCGGCAAGACTGAATAATCTGAGCTACAACCTGTCCGCCCTGCTCGGCCCCTGGCTGGCGGGCATGCTGATCGAACCGCTGGGCGCCGCGCCGCTGTTCCTGGCGAACGCGCTATCGCTGAGCGCCATGCTATGGACTTGCTGGCGCTGGAGCCGCACCAGCGATGAGGGGTGCGCAGCGCCAGCCGGCCCCGCCCAGCCTGCGGCCGATCCGTCGCGCCGCTCATCGTTCAACTGGACAGCCTTCCAGCTCGGCATCCACAGCGCATGGCAAGCCCGCTCCTATCGGCGCCTGCTGATTCAGTCCGGCGCCATCTTCTTCGCCTCGGTCGCTTACACCGCCCTGCTGCCGCTTTTCGTGCGCGACACGCTACATATGGAAGGCAGCGCCTACGGCATGCAGATGGGCGCCATGGGCGCTGGCGCCGTACTATCGGCCTTGCTGACCGCCCGCCTGCGCGCGCTGCTGCCCGCCGCGTGGCTGCTGGCGGGCGCGCTGGCCCTGTTCGGCGCAGTGCTGATCCTGCTGCCGCTGCTACGCCTCTGGCCATTGCCCCTGCTGGCCGCGTTGGCGGCGGGATTGGCGTGGTCGCTCATCGTCACCACGCTCAACGGACAAGCGCAATCGGCCTTTCCGGAAGCGCTGCGCGCCCGCACCCTATCGGTTTTCATCCTCGCGGTGGCGGGCGCCCAAGCTGCCGGCGCGGCCTTCTGGGGCATGCTGCATGAACGCATCGGCCTCGCCATCGCCCTGCCCTGCGCCGGCGCCATGCTGCTCGTCTGCGCGATCCTCTCCTTCCACCTCAACATCAAGGAACTATGACTACCGTCACCATCCGCACCCTGCGCCACGAAGACGCCTCCGCCCTGCTCGACTTCGAACTGCAAAACCGGGCATGGTTCGCGCGCCACATCACCGCGCGGCCCGCCGATGTCTACTCGCCCGAAGGCATCGTGCGCCACATCGAGGAATGCCTGAACGCTTACCGGCAAGGCACCATGCACCCCAGCCTGCTGCTCGACGCCAGCGGTGTCGTGCTGGGACGCGCCAACCTGAAGGACATCGACCGCGCCAAAGCCTCGTCGGAAATCGGCTACCGCGTCGCCGAACAAAGCGCCGGCGGCGGCCTCGCCACGCAGGCCGTGCGCCATATGCAGCAGGTGGCGCGCGAAGAATGGCAGTTGAAGATGCTGGAAGCCTACGTCACGGCCCACAACCCCGCTTCCGCCCGTGTCCTGCTCAAGTGCGGCTTCAGGCAAGGCGAGTATGTGGAACAGCTTGCGCTGGTGAATGGGGAAATGCGGGACGGCCACCGCTACCAGTACGATTTGAATGGATGACGCCAAGCTTGCCTTCAATAGCCGGGACCACTAAGATGAAATACTCCTTATCCCTGCTGAAACCATGAGCAACAACGATATCCTGCTGAGCGAAACCGTTCCGCAAGACTTGATCAACAAAGTGGATCAAATAGCGGCACGTCTCGAAAAACCTCGCAATCAAATAATCCGGGAAGCGCTTGCCGACTGGCTGGCGCAGGAAGATCATCGCTTCCAACTGACGAAGGAGGCTCTCGACGATGTCGATGCCGGGCGGGTCGTTGATCACCAGGCCATCGAAGCCTGGGCCGCAAGCCTCGAAACTGATTCGCCCCTGCTACCATCCCATAAATGAAGCTGCTCTGGACCAGCAAAGCCAGTTCAGATCTCGGCAGGCTCCATGAGTTTCTCGCTTCAGTCAACCCATCCGCAGCAATACGATCAGTGCAAGTAATCGTTGCTGCGGCAAATCGGCTTCCAGCACACCCTCACATCGGCGAAAAACTGTTGGGCTTTCAGCCACGCGAAGTACGCCGTCTGCTCGTTGGACAATACGAAATCCGGTACGAGGTAAGGAAAACTGCCATTTACATGCTACGAATCTGGCACACGCGTGAAAAGCGCTAAACACCTAACTATCCAGCGAACAACTCTGCGGCACGGTAAAGGCGACCTCCTCCTCCATCCCCAGTTGCGCAAAGCCATGCCGCATAACGGCGCTCGCGCCTTCACTGTCTGGGCCGCGATGAATTCCTCAGCCTGCACCTGCGATAAAGGACCAAGCAAAAATTCCGTCACGCGCGGATCGGCATTGATGCGCACGAATGCAGCGACATCCTCAGCCGCCCAAGGACGTAATATGAGGCGTTCGCTATAGATGTTCTCCAATGGTTCCCCCAAAAAATAGCAAAGCAGCCTCGCTGAATACCTTTAACCTACTTGGTTATTTTAACCCTATTCGGTTATGCTAATATGGAAAAAGTACGCCGCACTGCAAGCTCCCCAAGATGAAAGCCCTGATCGAAGCGGGCCAAGTCACCGCAACCACTAGCGCGACTATCAGCGCTCGCGCGGTCGGAATCAATACCTTGCAGGAGATGTGCGACGTCGTTCTATCACTCACCAGCGCCGACTTTTACAAGAGCATGACCGCTCATGCAAACCACCGTATATGGCAGGACGTGTACCACGGCAGAACCGCTGACGGAACCGCACTCTACATAAAGTTGACCGTGATTGCTGATGTATTAATCGTTTCGTTCAAGGAGCTTTGAAATGAAGAATTGCCCCGAGTGCGGAGCACCCTCGCCTGTGCATGCCACACGCGATATGCCCTATACCTATAAAGCTCAGAACACGATCATTCCCGCAATAACGGGATACCACTGCGCCAGCTGCGGCGAGGTCACCCTAGACCGCAATGCTGTAGACCGGTTCAGCGAACTGGTTGGCGAATTCCAGCGCAAGGTAAACAGCGAGCTTGTGGATCCGGCCTATATTCTGACCGTACGCCGAAAACTGCGCCTCGATCAGCGCGAGGCCGGCGAAATCTTCGGCGGCGGCGCCAATGCCTTCTCCCGTTACGAAACAGGCAAGGCCCGGCCGCATGTCTCCACCATCAAATTACTAAGATTGCTGGACCGTCACCCCGAACTGCTGGACGAGGTTCGCCAATGAAGTCCACATAAAAGAAAAAGCCCCACGCTCCTGCGAGCATGGGGCTTTGCGCTGCAGGGGAAGGCTCCCCTGCCACGAAATTACATCTGTTCGATCATCACGTCGCCGAAGCCGGAGCACGACACTTGGGTCGCGCCTTCCATCAGGCGGGCGAAGTCGTAGGTGACTTTCTTCGAGTCGATGGCTTTCTCCATGGCGGAGATGATCAGGTCGGCCGCTTCGGTCCAGCCCATGTGACGCAGCATCATTTCAGCGGACAGGATCAGCGAACCTGGGTTCACGTAGTCTTTGCCGGCGTACTTCGGCGCGGTGCCGTGGGTGGCTTCGAACATCGCCACGGAGTCGGACAGGTTGGCGCCCGGCGCGATGCCGATGCCGCCCACTTGCGCCGCCAGCGCGTCGGAGATGTAGTCGCCGTTCAGGTTCAGGGTGGCGATCACGCTGTACTCTGCTGGGCGCAGCAGGATCTGCTGCAGGAAGGCGTCGGCGATCGAATCCTTGACGATGATCTCGCGACCGGTCTTCGGATTCTTGAATTTGCACCATGGGCCGCCGTCGATCAGTTCAGCGCCGAATTCTTTTTGTGCCAGCGCGTAGGCCCAGTCACGGAAGCCACCTTCGGTGTACTTCATGATGTTGCCCTTGTGGACGATGGTCACGGATGGCTTGTCGTTGTCGATCGCGTACTGGATCGCCTTGCGCACCAGGCGCTCGGTGCCGTCGCGCGAAACAGGCTTGACGCCGATGCCCGAGGTTTCCGGGAAGCGGATCTTCTTGACGCCCATTTCCTTGGTCAGGAATTCGATGATTTTCTTGGCGCCTTCGGAGCCTTCTTGCCATTCGATGCCGGCGTAGATGTCTTCCGAGTTTTCGCGGAAGATGACCATGTCGGTTTTCTCCGGCTCACGCACTGGCGATGGCACGCCGGTGAAGTAGCGCACTGGGCGCAGGCAGACGTACAGGTCCAGTTCCTGGCGCAGGGCCACGTTCAGCGAACGGATGCCGCCGCCGACCGGGGTGGTCAGCGGGCCTTTGATCGACACGACGTAGTCTTTCAGTACCTGCAGGGTTTCTTCCGGCAGCCACACGTCCGGGCCGTATACATTGGTCGATTTCTCGCCAGCGTAGATTTCCATCCAGCTGATCTTGCGCTTGCCGGCGTAGGCTTTGGCCACGGCAGCGTCCACCACCTTGATCATCACTGGGGTGATGTCAACACCGGTGCCGTCACCTTCCAGGAATGGAATGATAGGCTGGTCAGGAACGGTCAGGGAAAAGTCGGCGTTGACGGTGATTTTCTGGCCGTCAGCAGGTACTTTGATATGTTGATACATCGTGTTCTCCGAAGTGAGGCAATCAGAACTATTGCCGTTGAGTTAACGTGGCCGCAGGTCTTCTATAAGACATAAGACAGTCATTCCACATTATGCACCAGTATTTTACTGGGCGCCATGGTTTTAGGACACTGGCTTGTGCTCCAGACAGTACAATCTCGGGATGCCCCTGATACTTTTCAACAAACCATTCCAGGTATTGTGCCAGTTTTCGCCCCAGCCGGACCGCGCAACCCTGGCCGATTACCTCAAGATTCCGAATATTTACCCCGCCGGCCGCCTCGACGCCGACAGCGAGGGCTTACTCCTGTTGACCGACGACGGCAAATTGCAGCACCAGATCGCCCATCCCGAGCGCAAGGAAGCCAAAACCTACCTGGTGCAGGTCGATGGCGTGGCCGACGCCGACGCCCTGGCCCGCCTGCAGGCGCCGCTCGACCTGGGCGATTTCGTAACCAAACCCTGCCGCGCCGTGCGCATTGCCGAGCCGGAATGGCTGTGGCCGCGCAATCCGCCCATCCGGACGCGCGCCGAGCAACCCACCTCCTGGCTCGCCATCACCCTGCAAGAGGGCAAAAACCGCCAGGTGCGGCGCATGACGGCCGCCGTCGGCCTGCCCACCCTGCGCCTGGTGCGCAGCGCCATCGGCGGCATTTCGCTAGCCAGCCACCCGCTGCTGCCGGGCGAGTGGATGGAAGTATCGCCCGAGGACGTGAGCCGCAAGGGCTGAGGCCAAGGCCACCGCGTGCTGCGCTGCGGCATCGATTCTTTGGCCGTGCCGCATCTTGTGTGTCAACTGGCAATTCGGAAGCGGCGTTAATGAGCCAGATTCATCCGAATCTGTGTGAGTTCATAAACCACTAAAGGAACTGCCATGTCCAAGATTATTGCTGCCCTGGTTGCCACTCTGTTCGCCGCATCCGCTTTCGCCCAGGCTTCCGCACCGGCCTCGGCGGCTGCATCGGCGCCTGCCGCTTCCGCCTCGGCTGCCGCTTCGGCCGCCTCGATGCACAAGGCTAAAAAATCCAAACACAAGGCTTCCGCCGCTGCCTCGGCCGCCTCCGCAGCATCGGCCGCGTCGGCTGCTTCCGCCGCCTCGGCCAAATAAGCCGCTCGCGTCCATGCAAGGCAGGCCGCGCGCCTGCCTTTTTCTTGTCCGCAGCCGGACTGTGCCACGCTTGACGTTGCCTGCGGCGCGTGGCTTAATCGCCGCTTCGCGATTCACTCACAAAACCCATGAAATCCCTTGCCGTTTCCCTGCTCCTGCTGGCCGCCGCCGGCGCCAGCCAGGCGCAAAACCAGCAATTCCCCACTACCACCCTGTCGGCCGGCATGAACCTGATCAAGGCCGAAGTCGCCACCACCGATCCGCAGCGCGCCCAGGGCCTGATGTTCCGCGAAACGATGGCGCCGAACGCCGGCATGGTCTTCGTTTTCGACGCGCCCGCCACCCAATGCATGTGGATGAAGAACACCCTGCTGCCGCTGTCAGTGGCCTTTATCGACGCCGAAGGCAAGATCGTCAACATCGAGGACATGCAGCCGCAAACCCTGGACAGCCACTGCTCGGCCAAGGGCGTGCCGGTGATGTATGCACTGGAAATGAACCTGGGCTGGTTCAAGCAAAAGAATATCAAGCCGGGCACCAAGATCGGCAATCTGCCCAAGCTGAAATAAGCAAAAAAGCCGCTGCAAGCGGCTTTTTTTCGGAATATCATGCGAAAAAACCCGCTATGGCAAAGCCATGCGGGTTAATTCTGTGCACCTGCAAGGCGGCTATTGCCGCCGCACACGAACTTAGGCGGACAGTGCCTTCAGGGCAGCTGCCAGACGGCTCTTGTGACGAGCTGCCTTGTTCTTGTGAATGATCTTCTTGTCGGCGATGGAATCGATGGTCGAAACGGAAGCCTGGAAGATTTGGGTTGCAGCGGCTTTGTCGCCAGCCAGGATCGCTTTGCGAACAGCTTTGATAGCGGTGCGCAGGGTCGAACGCTGTGCCGAGTTGTGAGCGTTTTGCTTAACTGCTTGACGAGCGCGTTTGCGCGCTTGTGCGGTATTTGCCATGGAATTTCCTAAATCGTTGTCAAAGTTCGTTTGCAAACAATAGCGTTTGCCAAACCGGTGCGTTCAGTCTGTCTGCCTAACCATGTGTGCCTAACAGTACCGGCCGCACATTGTCTGCTTTACTGAATTCTGTACAGCCCTAGATTATAGCTGCGTTTTGCGTCCAGATCAATTCCCAATATCAGGAAATTGTCATCCTCGCCACGTTTTCAACGCATCTGCAACGTTGCCCCAGCTATAATCTCGGCCCATGAACCTGCTTAAATCCCTCGCCGCCGTCTCCAGCATGACCATGCTGTCCCGTGTTACCGGCCTCTTGCGCGAAAGCCTGTTTGCTCGCGCGTTTGGCGCCGGCGCTTACACCGACGCTTTCATTGTCGCCTTCCGCCTGCCGAATCTGCTGCGGCGGCTGTTTGCCGAGGGAGCCTTCTCACAGGCCTTCGTGCCTATTTTATCCGAATACAAGAACCAGCAAGGCGAAGAGGCCACGCGCAGCCTGGCCGACCATGTGGCGAACAGCCTGGTGTGGGCCACCCTGCTGGTCAGCGTGCTCGGCATTCTGGGCGCGCCGCTCTTCGTCTACCTGATCGCCAATGGCCTGGAAAAGAATCAGGAAGCTTTCGACGCCGCCGTCTGGATGACGCGCCTGATGTTCCCCTATATCGCCTGCATGTCCTTTGTGGCGCTGGCCGGCGGCGTGCTGAACACCTGGCGCCAGTTCAAGATTCCGGCGTTCACGCCGGTGCTGCTGAACCTGAGCTTCATCGCCTGCTCGCTGTTCCTGGCGCCCTATCTGGACAAGCCGATCTACGCGATGGCGATTGCCGTGATGATCGGCGGCCTGCTGCAGGTGGCGATCCAGATTCCGGCGCTGATGAAGATCGGCATGCTGCCGCGCCTGTCGATCAATCCGGTGGGCGGCCTGAACGATCCGGGCGTGCGCCGCGTGCTGAAGAAAATGGGGCCGGCGGTATTTGCCGTCTCGGCCGCGCAAATCAGCCTGATGATCAATACCGCCATCGCCGCCGGCCTGCAGGCGGGCAGTATCTCCTGGCTGTCCTATGCCGACCGCCTGATGGAATTCCCTACCGCCCTGCTGGGCGTGGCGCTGGGCACGATCCTGCTGCCCAGCCTTTCCAAGGCCAATAGCGAGGGCGATAAGGAAGAATATTCGAACCTGCTGGACTGGGGCTTGCGCCTGACCTTCCTGCTGGCGATTCCGGCCGCCGTCGGCATGGCCATGCTGTCGCTGCCGCTGATCGCCACCCTGTTCCACTACGGCCAGTTCACCGACCAGGCGGCCCTGATGTCGGCGCGCCCGCTGATCGCCTACAGCGTGGGCCTGATCGGCATCATCCTGGTGAAGACGCTGGCGCCGGCCTTTTACGCGCAGCAGGACATCCGCACGCCGGTGCGCATTGCCGTCGGCGTGCTGATCGCCGTGCAGCTGATGAACCTGGTTTTCGTGCCGCATTTGGCGGTGGCCGGACTGGCCCTGTCCATCGGCCTGGGCGCCTGCATCAACGCGGGCTTCCTCTACGCCGGCCTGCGCAAGCGCCAGATCTATATGCCCAAGCCGGGCTGGGGCAAGTTCTTCTTCAAGCTGCTGATCGCGGTCAGCGCCATGGGCGCGGTGGCCTGGCTCGGCGCCACGCAGATCGAATGGCTGGCCATGCGTGCCACGCCCTTGCTGCGCGGCGGCGTGTTGTTTGCGGTGATTGGCGCCTGCGCCGTGGTCTACTTCGGCGTGCTATTCGCGCTAGGCTTCCGTCCGCGCGATTTCAAGCGCAGCGCCAAATAAGCCGCTTGCAGCGGCGCAGCCTTATGGCTGGGCGTTCTGCAGCAGGCTGGCAAAGGCCCGGCCAGCGGCCGATAAGCGGCGCTGGCCCGCATGAATCAACGAGAACGGCCGGCTACGGCCGCGCGACGCCGGCAACACCTCGACCAAGGCGCCGCGCTGCAACCGTTCGGTCACGATAAAGTCGTAAGCCTGGCAGATACCCAGGCCAGCTTCGGCCAGCGACAAGACGCCCAGCACATCGTCCGACACCTGGAGCGGCGACTCCGGCGTCCAGTCCACATCGCGCCCCTCTTCCCGCAACTGCCAGGCAATCGCCCGCCCCGTGCTGGGCAAGAGGAAGGACAGACATGCGTGGCGCTCCAGTTCCGCAACGCTGGCCGGCGCGCCATGCCGCGCCAGATAAGCCGGTGAAGCCACCAGGCACACGGCAGCGTCCTCCAGCTTGCGCGCCACCATGCCACTGTCCTTCAGCGCGCCCTGGCGGATGGCGAAGTCGAAGCCTTCGGCCGCCAGGTCCACATTGCGGTTGGTGATATTCAGCTCGATGCGCACCGCCGGATACTGCTGCCGGAAGCGCGCCAGCACGGCTGGTAGCCGGTAATGGCCATAGGTGGTCGGCGCGCTGATGCGCACCGTGCCGGTGACTTCGCCGCCCTCGCCCTGGATGCTGCGCTCCACCTCATCGATCTGCGCCAGCGCGGCGCGGGTCTGCTCCAGATACAGGCGGCCGGCGTCGGTCAATCCCAGGCTACGCGTAGTCCGGCGCAGCAACTGCGCACCGAGGCGGGCTTCGAGCCGCGCGATGGCCCGGCTGATAACGGAGGGCGTGGTCGCCAGCGCCACGGCGGCAGCCGTCAGCGATCCCCGTTCCACGACGGCGATAAAGGTTTCCACATCACCCAAATGGTCAAAACGACGGCCCATTATTACCCCTAGAACAAAAATGAATTGGCGTGGTGGCAGTTTATCTCCGCTGAAGGCTTGAATAAAGTAGCGTCCAGCAAACTACTTCAAGGAGATCCACCATGCTGAAGAAACTGATCGTCACCGCCCTCTCCGCCCTGGCCCTGAACGCCCACGCCGGCAATGTGCTGGTCGTGCTGTCGGACGCCGACAGCCTCGATCTGAAAGACGGCAAAATCTTCCAGACCGGCTTTTACCTCAATGAGCTGATGCAACCGGTGAAAATGCTGCTGGATGCGGGACATCAAGTCAGCTTCGCCACGCCGCAAGGCAAGGCGCCCACGCTGGACCGCAACTCGGTCAACCCGATGTTCTTTGGCGGCGAGCAGGCCGCGCTGGACGCGCATCTGCAACTGCTGCAAACGCTGCGCCTGACCGATCCGCAGCAATCGCCGGTACTCAGCCTGGCACGCGTCGAGCAACAAGGCTACGGCCGTTTTGACGCCGTGTATGTGCCGGGCGGCCATGCGCCGATGCAGGATCTGCTGACCAGCGCCAGCGTCGGCAAGCTGCTCGCCGCTTTCCATGGCGCGGGCAAGCCGACCGCTCTGGTCTGCCACGGCCCGATCGCGCTGCTGTCCACCCTGCCCGACGCCAAAGGCTTCACGCGCCAGCTGGAACGGCAAGCCAAGCCGGCGCGGCCAAAATGGATTTACGCCGGCTACCAGATGACGGTGTTCAGCAATGTGGAAGAAGAAGCGTCCAAGGCCCAGTTGCAAGGCGGCGCCATGAAATTCTATCCGCAGACCGCGCTGCAGGCGGCGGGCATGACTTTCTCGCCCAGCGCGCAGCCATGGCAGGGCCATATGGTCACGGACCGCGAACTGATCACCGGCCAGAATCCGGCCTCCGCGCCGCTGGTCGGCCAGGAGTTGCTGCGACGCCTGACGCCGTAAGACGCACAGCCTAGCTGCGGGACGGCTCGGGTGGCGCTTCCGGCGGCTCCTGCTGCGGCTCCGGCCTTTCCACCGGCGCGGGTGGCTCCGGCACCGGCTCGGGCACTGGCGGTGTCGCCGGCGGCGGCGGCTCGTGCGGCGGCGCAGGCTGCTCCGGCGCGGGCGTGAGCGGCTGGTTGTTGCCCGGCGTGGATGGGAACAGCGAACCGGGCGCATTGCCGGGCGGCGTCGCCACCGGCGGCGGCGCCAAACCATCAGCCGTGAACTTCCAGTCCGAGATGCGGGTCTTGCCTTCAAAGACGGCGAAGCGCGCCGGGAAATTGGCGACCTTGATGGCCTTGGCTTCGGACAGGCTGTAAATCCCGGCGATGCCGATCTTGTTCGGCACCGTGAGCAGGCCCCATTCCGGCTTGCCCGTCATGGGATCGATGTAAATCTTGCGCAGATGGCGGCGTATCTGCGGATAGCGCGGATCGCGCAGCAGGTCGTTCAAGGTGCGCGGCTGCGGGTGCTGGCCTTGCGGCGTGGCGGCGGCATAACTTTTCAAAGCATCGCTGAATTCGGCGCCGATGATCAGCAACTCGCGCTCGGCGGCACTGCGCTGCAGCACAACGCCCAGGCGCAAGGTGGCCGCGCTGACCAGGCCAATCACCGCCACCAGGATAATCACGCTGATGTAGGTGAAGCCGCGCGCCGGTTTAGAGGTCGGAATACGGTTTGCCATTGCGGTCATTGCCGGGCGCGCCGCTCTTGATGTCGGCCACGCCGCCCTTGCTGCCATCGTCGGGCGGCACGACGATCCAGCTGTCGCTGGTTTCCGTGATCGGATCGATGGGCATGGCGCGCAGATACTTCTTTTCCACCAGCTGTTCCAGCGAATCGGGATAGCGTCCCGTATCACCGTAAAACTGGTCGATGACCAGGCGCGTATTGCGCAGATTATCGTTGAGCACCGTTTCCTTGCTGCGGTCCACGCTGGGAAAGTAGCGCGGCACGGCCAGGGTCAGCAGCAGGGCAATAATACCCAGCACCACCAGCAGCTCGATCAGGGTAAAGCCCCTGCCCTTGTTCACGCTCTTTACCATTTTTTATACGGTATGCCGTTCAGGCCTACCTTGTCCGTATTGGAAAACACATCGTACACATCCTCGCCCTCGCGCGGTTCGTTGGCGTCGCTGGCGTAGCTGCGCTTGCCCCAGGTGTCGGCGTCGCCCAAGGCGCTGTCCGGATTGAAGGGATCGCGCGGCACGCGGCGCAAAAAGAAAATCTTGCTGCGCTTGGGACTGCGCTGGTCGGCCACGCCTTCCACCAGCACGTCCAACGACTTCGGATAGCCGGTGCTGTTGAGAACCTTGGCGATGCGTCCCTCGTCGTACGCCTGTTTATAGGCATCGATGCCTTGGCGGATTTCATGCAAGGCAAAACGCAGCTCCTGCTCGCTGCGGCGCTGGATCGTGACCTGGGCCGTGGGGATGACCAGCATCGCCAGCAGGCCGAGAATGGCCAGCGTGACCAATAGCTCGATCAGCGTAAAGCCACGGCGCGCCGCGCCTTGCCGCGAAAAACTCATTGCGGCTGCGGCGGCGGATTCTGCGGGGTCGGCTGCGCCTCGGGCGGTGGCGGCGGCAGCGAGAGGCTAGGCAGCGGCGGCTGGGCCACGCTGGTGGCGGGACCCGGCTGGGTGTTCGACAGCGGCATATTGCTGACCGGAGGCGGCGGCATGGCCACCGTTTGCGGCACGGCGCCCGTCGCCGGTGTTGCCGGTTGCGGCGCGCGCTGCGCGGCGGCCGGCGCCGGCAGCTGGGCCGGTGGCCGCGGCGAGAAATCCGGCTTACGGCGGAAGTTGGCCTCGGTGCCGGCAGCAAACTCGGAAATGCTGGCTTCCGGCCGCTGCACATTGCGCAGCAGGTGCGGCGTAATCGAAAGCACGATCTCAGTCTTTTGCGTATCGTCGTGCGAGGCGCCGAACAGGCGGCCCAGCAGGGGGAAGTCGCCCAGGCCCGGCACCTTGCTGGCCGAGGAGCGCTCTTCGTTATTGAGCAGGCCGGCCAGCACCTGGGTTTCGCCATCCTTCAATTGCAGCAGGGTGGAAGCCTGGCGCGAACCGATCTGGTAGGCCGTGGTGCCGTTCTTGGTGATCACGGTGTTGACCAGATTGCTGACCTCGAGCGAGACGCGGATCGCGACTTCGTTGTTCAGGTAGATGATCGGCTCGGCGTTGAGCGTCACCCCCACGTCCACAAAGCTGACCGAATCGGTATTGAAGCCGCCCACGCCGGAGGAAATGGTGGAGGTGATGACCGGCAGCTTATCGCCAATCATCACCTTGGCTTTTTCCTTGTTGCGCACGCGGATGCGCGGATTGGCCAGCAGATTGCTGTCGCCGTCGTTCTTGTTGGCCTTCACCGTCACCGGCAGCGTGCCATTGACGCCGATGCGGTCGCGGTTCAGGTTATCGAAGTCGCGCAGGTTGAAGCCGTCCGTGCCGTTCTTGCTGTTGATCGGCGTGAACACCGCCTTGGCCGGCCAGTCGATGCCCAGGTCCATCAGGCGGGTGCGCTTGACCTCCAGGATTTCCACATCGAGCATCACTTCCGGCTCGGCGATATCCTGCGCCGCCACCAGCTTCTCGGCCAGGCGGATCGCTTCGGCGTTGTCGCGCACGATGACCAGGTTGAGCTTCTCGTCGATCACCACATCGCGCGACTTGAGGATGGTTTTCAGCGTATTGCCGATGGTCTTGGCCTCGGCGTTCGCCAGGTAGAAGGTCTTGATGACCATCTCCTGGTATTCCTTCAGCTTGGGCGCGATGTTCGGGTAGATCAGGATGGTGTTGCCGTCCATGACCTGCTGCTCCAGCTGGTTGGTCATCAGCAGGTAGTAGATGGCCGATTCCACCGTGCTGTTCTTCAGGAAGATGGAGGTGCGGGTATCGGTCTTTACATCCTTGTCGAAGATGAAGTTCAAGCCGGAGCGGCGCGAAATCACCTCGAACACCTGCTTGATCGGGGCTTCGCGGAACTCGATGGTGATGGGCTGCTTATAGACTTTGGCCAGGCCGGTTTCGGCTGGCGCGGGCGGATTTTTTTCCGCGATATCGCGCAGCATGTCGCGCGCGCGTTCATGCTGCGGCCTTTCGGCCAGCACCTGGTTGAGCTTCTGCTTGGCCTGGTCGTATTCGCGCTGCTCGATCAGGACGGAGGCGCCCAGCAGCAGCTTGCCGTGGCGTTCGACCATCTCCAGCTTGCGCAGGCCGCCGCGGGCGCGCTCGTTCTGCGGACTGACTGCCAGGGCGCGCTCGATATTTTGCTGTGCCAGGTCCAGTTTGCCTTCCTCCATCTGCTGGTCGGCCAGATCGAGATAGCGCAACAGCGTGCGGTCGCGGGTATTCAGATAGGCGCTGCGGTATTCGGCATTGCCTGGCTCGCGGCGCATCGCTTCCTGCAGCTTGGCCAAGCCAGCTTCCACCTGGTCTTTTTCGATGAGGCCCTGGGCATCGCGGTAGGCCATCTGGCCGGCGCAGCCGCTCAAGGCCAGCAGCAAGGCGGACAGCGTGATTTTTTGTACCAGGCGGGCAGGCCCGTGCGGTTGACTAGGCATCAGTCGATGGCTCCAATATTTAGCTGCTGCACTTGGTTCAGCGGCAGATAGGTGATCGTTAATTCGGGCGGCGCGATGCGGTCGATGCGGTAAGTGCCGTCAATGACCAGCTTCTGCTGCGCGATATAGGTACGGTCGCCGCGCGACAGATACACCTCCCAAACGCCATCGGCCACCGACTTGCCGATATAGCTGAACGGCAGCGGCGGTGCGCTGGGCGGCGGCGGCGGGGGCGGCGCAACGGGCGGCGGCGGCGGGGGATTCCAGTTCTGGCCGAGGAACACCCCTTCGCCGCTCTTGAAGCTGGCCTCGCCGGCCTCGCCGATCAGTTGGGCGCGCGGGATCAGGCGCAAGATGGCGGCATTGCCGGCGCCAGTGTTTTTGCCGCCGGTGGCGGCAGGCGGCGCTTCGACCGGCGGCGCGGCGGGAGCCGGTGGCGCAGGCGGGCTAGCGGCCACCGTCGCGGCGCCAGCCTGCGACACGGCGGGCGCCGCCGTCTTGCCGGCATCGTTGCCGCTGCGCGGAGCGGGACGGTCCACCGCCTCGGCCACGTCGCCGGACGGCGTCTTGTCGCCGAACAGGGCCAGGGCGGCGGCGGTCAGCAACGCACCGCCCATCAGCAGATGGCGCGGTTTCATTGCTGGCCCTCCTGCAGATACAGCGTAAAGCGCAGCTTGGCCTCGACCTGCATATCGGCGATATTGTCGCGCCGGAAGCTGACTTCATCGAGCGCAGCGAACGGCACGGCGGCCAGGGCGCGCAGCGCGAACTGCCAGATCGGCTGGTAGCCGCCCTTGACCGGCAGCAGGATCTGGTAGCTGGCGACGCGGCTGGCCTTGTCGTAGTTGAATTTGTATTCGCCTTGGTGCAGGGTCAGGCCCGATTTCGCGGCCAGCGCGAACAGCGTGCCGACCTGCTGTTCGGCGTGGCGCTTTTCGCCCAGCGTGGCGTAGAACTCGGCCAGGTTTTCATTGGCCGAGGGCGGCGGCGGCGCCGTCACCAGCGTCGCCGGCGCGGGCAGCGGCCGGGCCAGCAGCGCCTGCTGCTTGTCGCGCTGCGGCAGCAGCCAGGCCCAGGCCAGCGCCGCGGCCAGCAGCAGCGCAAGGGCCAGGCAGGCCATGGGCGCGCGCTGCAGCCGCAGGCGCGCGCCCAGCAGCAGGCCAGCCAGGTGCAAGTCCTTCATGGCGCCCTCCACTGCACTTCCACCTGGAAGCGGATCGGGCGGTTCGGGTCCTGCTCGTTGACCTCATGGCGCAGCAGGGCCGCCGCGCTGAAGAATTCCTGCTGCTTTAGTTCCTCGATATAAGCAATCATCTCATCCGCGTTCTTGGTCTCGGCGGTAATCTTCAACAGCCGCTTGCGCGCATCGGGATCCAGCGCCAGCAGGGCGACATGGCGCGGCGTGGCGGCGGCCACCGCGTCCTGCAAATCGTTCCAGGGCAGGTTGAGCTGCAGGATGGCGGCGTTCACGGCCTGCGCCTGCGCTTCCGGAATGGCGACGGCGGCCACCGGCGGTGGCGCCTTGGACAGGGCGATGGCCTTGCGCTGGATGGCTTGCAGCTGCGCTTCGCGCGCCTGCTGCTTTTGCGCCATCTCCCAGGCCGCCAAGCCGGCGCCGGCGCACAGGCCCAGGCCCAGCACGGCGCCGAAGACGGCAAGGGGACGCAGGCGGAACACGGCGCGGCGCCAGCCGGGCGGCGCGAAATCGATCTGCATGCGCCTCATGCCGCGCTCCCCGCCCACGCCAGCAGGCTGGCGGCCGAGAAGCTGCTGCCCTGCACGCCGGCATCGAGGTGGACGCAGGACATCCCGTCCTTGCCGCCGGCGCCCGGCTTGGCCAACGGCGCCGGCAGCACGCCGCACAGCTGCACGGTTTTGGGCAGCGCCAAATTAAACAGCAAGGCTTCGCGCCGCACCATCTGGCCCAGCCAATAATGGTCGGCGCCGGCCGGCACCGGCAAGGGCCGCAGGGCGCGCAGCTGGCCGTCCTCGATGGCGGCCAGCGTCAGCAGCTTGTCGTGCAGGACGCCGAACCAGGCATCGCGTCCGATGGCGCCTTGCCAGCGGTTCCACAACGCGACGAAGTGCGGCCGTACCTCGACCATCGCGGCGCCGCTGTCGGCGCAGGCCTGGCCCAGCACGGCCAGCAGCTTGCGCGGCACAGCGGCGGCGTAGAAAGGCTGGCTGGCGTGCCAGTCGGCCGACAGCTGCCAGGCCGCCGGCGCTTCGCCGTACAGGCTGTGGAAGCGCAGGGCGGCAGCCGCCTCGATATCGGCCATGCGCGCCGCGTTGACCGGCGGCGTCACCTGCCACAGGCGCACCAGTTCATCGGCCAGCACGAAGCTTAGCGAGCGGCCGGCGACGCCGGCTTGCTGCAGCAAACCGCGCAAGGCCGTGCCCAGCGCCGCATATTCCTCATCGGCCATATAGCCGCACTCGGCCAGCACCTGCGGCGGCTTGCGCCCCCAGCGGCCGACGCTGAGCAGGCTGAGCGCATGGCTGCCGACGCCCACGCGCAATTGCTGTCCCCATCCCTTAAGCATGCAGTGTCACCCGTTTGATTTCGGCCAGCGTGGTGCCGCCGCGCCGCACCAGCTCCAGCGCCGCCTGGCGCAGGCTGCGCGTGCCATTCTCATAGGCCGCCGCCTTGATCTGGCGGATCGGCCGCTTATCCACGATCAGTTCGCGGATCTCGTCGTTCAGGGTCAGGATTTCGGCAATCGAGCGGCGCCCCTTGTAGCCGGTGCCGCGGCAATCGCCGCAGCCCTTGCCCTGCATGAAGCGGTAGTCGTAGACATCGGCCCGCGCCAGGTTGGCGCCGGCCAGTTCCTCGTCGCTCGGCGTGTATTCGGCCGCGCAATGCGGGCAGTTGATGCGCACCAGGCGCTGCGCCCAGATGCCGTTCAGGGCCGACACGAAGGCATAGGGATCGATGCCCATATGCGTGAAGCGGCCGAACACGTCGAACACATTGTTCGCGTGCACCGTGGTCAGCACCAGGTGGCCGGTCAGGGCCGACTGCACGGCGATTTCCGCCGTTTCGCGGTCGCGGATCTCGCCCACCATGATCTTGTCCGGGTCGTGGCGCAGGATGGAGCGCAAGCCCTTGGCGAAGGTCAGGCCCTTCTTTTCATTGACCGGAATTTGCAAGATGCCGGGCAGCTGGTATTCGACCGGATCTTCGATCGTGATGATTTTCTCGCGGCCGTTGTGGATTTCGGTCAGCGCCGCGTACAGCGTGGTGGTCTTGCCGGAACCGGTAGGTCCCGTCACCAGCAGCATGCCGTAGGCCTCCTGCGCCAGCACGCGCAGGGTAGCCAGCGAGGGCGCGTCGAAGCCCAGCGCTTCCAGCGTCAGCGAGCCGTAGGACTCGATCATGGCGCGCTTGTCCAGAATACGGATCACGGCGTCCTCGCCGTGGATGCTGGGCATGATGGAGACGCGCAGGTCGATCTCGCGGCCGTTCGACTCGACGCGGAAGCTGCCGTCCTGCGGCACGCGGCGCTCGGCGATATCGAGTTCGGCCAGCACCTTCAGGCGCGAGATGATCTGCTCGGCCACCTCGATGCCGTTGACGGCGGTGGCGTGATCGAGCACGCCGTCGACGCGGTATTTGACCGCCAGCCCGCCGGCCGTGCTTTCCAGGTGGATGTCCGATGCGCCGGCCTTGAGCGCATCGTACAGGGTGGAATTCACCAGGCGCACCGCCGGACTGGCCGCCTCCGACACCGAGGCGAAGGACAGCACGGCGGCAGTCTTGCCGTCGCGGCGCGCATTGTCGGCGCCCGGCAGCAGGGTATCGACGGCGCGCGCCGACTCCTCCTGCTTGGATAGATAGGCCTGGATATCGGCTTGCAGCGCCAGCCGGATCTGCAGCGGCGACTGCGGCTTGCTGCGCGCCTGGGTGGAGAGCCAGGTTTGCAGGTCGATATCGAAGGGGTCGGCCACCACGCCCACCACCAGCCCATCCTGGGCGCGCAGCAACACGCAGTGGCGGGCCATCGCCTGCGACAGCGGCAGCAGGTCGAAGGCCGGCGCGAAGGCCAGCATATCGGCCGTCTCCAGCACGGCCAGGCCAAAGGGCTGGGCCAGCTCGCGCACCACCAGGCGCGGTTCCAGGCCGCTCAAGACTTCCAGCTCGTCGACCAGGCTGCGCTTGCTGTGCTCGCGCTGCTGGCGCGCGCGCATCAGCAGCGCGGCGTCGAGGATAGCTTCGGGGGCGGCGCGATTCATGACATTTCTCCCGCCAGATCGAAGATCGGCATATACAGCAGCACCACGATGGCGCCCACCACCAGGCCGATGGCGGCCATCAGCATCGGTTCAAAGGTGCGCGTGAAGCGGTCGATCCAGCGGCTGATTTCGCCGTCGTAGAAAGCCGCCGACTGCGTCAGCATCGGTCCCATATCGCCGGTACGCTCGCCCACGCGCAGCATGCGCAGCGAGATCGGAGTAGTCAGGCCATTGGCCTCAAACGCCGCCGACAGCGGCAAGCCCGCTTCGATCATGCCGCGCGCAGCCTGCAAGCCCTCGCGCACGCTGGCCGAGACCATGCCCTGCACCGTTTCGATGGCGTGCACGATGGTGATGCCGCCCTCGCTCAGCATGCCCAGGGTCAGGTAAAGCCGCGACAATTCGTAAATGCGCACCCGCTCGCCGATGCCGGGCAGGCGGCCCAGCAGACGCACCAGGCCGCCGCGCGCCAGCAGGCGGCGCACACCCAGCACCACGACGGCCAGCGCCAGCGCCAAGCCGCCCAGCAAGGCGCTGGTATGCTGGGCGGCGAACTGACCCCAGCTCAGCATCATTTGCGACATCCAGGGCAGGTTGCGGCCCGCGCCCTGGTAGACCTCGGCGAAGCGCGGCACCACGTAGGCGATCAGGAACAGGCTGACACCGCCGCCCACCAGCAGCAGGATGCAGGGGTAGATGGCGGCGCTGACGATCTTGCCGCGCACCAGGTCGATGCGCTGCTGGTAATCGATATAACGCGCCAGCGCGCGCGGCAGGTCGCTGGTGCCTTCGGCCGCCTTGACGATGCCCACATACAAAGGGGGGAATAACTGCGGCTGGTCGGCCAGCACGGCGGACAGGCGCCGCCCTTCGCGCAGACCGGACAGCAGGCGTTCCAGCACGCCGCGCGTGGCCGGGCTGCCCTCTTTCTCCAGCAAGGCTTCCAGCGCTTCGACCACGCCCAGGCCGGCCGTCAGCAGGGCCAGCAGCTCCTGGCTGAACAGCACCAGCGACATGGCTTTGCCGGCGCTAGCGCGCAAGGGGCCGCGCAGGGGGCGGATGGCGCTGACGTACAGGCCGCGCGCCTCGACCTGGCGGCGCGCATCGGCCTCATCGCGGCCGTCGATCAGCAGACGGTCGATGCTCATGTCCGGCGACAAGGTGCGAACTTCAAACTGCATGGCCGGAACGCCTCAGATGAATTTATTGGGAAGAGATGTCGGCGTTGTCGCCTTCGCCGCCGGGCTGGCCATCCTTGCCCAGGGACAGGATCTCGAATTCAGCCTTGGTGCCGGGGGCCTTGTACTGGTAAGGACGGCCCCAGGGATCGGGCGGCACACCCTTCTTCAGATACGGACCGTTCCATTTGGTTCCGGCCGTGGCCGGCGCGTTCAGCAGGGCGCCCAAGCCTTCCTGCGTGCTCGGATAGCGGCCCACGTCGAGGCGGAAGGTGTCGAGCGACTTCTCGAAGGCTTCGATCTGGGCCTTGGCGATGGTCACTTCCGACTTGCCCAGCTGGGAAAAGTATTTGGGGCCGACATAGGCCGCCAGCAGGCCGATGATGACGATCACCACCAGCAGCTCCAGCAGCGTAAAGCCGCGCGCGCGGCCGAATTTTTCACGGCCCACCGTGTTCAATGACAGCATCCACATCCCCTTCGCTGCCGCCGGCGGCGCCAGCGGAAAAACCAAGTTTTCAAGAAGGGCAAAGGCTACCATGCCATTTAAGGATTCGACAACTTTTTCTTCGCGTTTTCACTCTGGGAAAGCCCCCCTGCCGCGCCCTGCCGACGGGGGCGATTTAACATTCAATGTTGCAAATTAAACACATACCGCCTTACATTTTGTTACAGCCACTTTCATAGGCGAAGCAAAATTAAATTCGATGAAGCAGCAATATAGAGAAATTAGAAACGTTAGTTTTTTGGACAATTTCGTGCAGGAATTGATATAGTTTTTGGCAATCCGGCATAGCCTGTAGCGGCCGGCCGCGGCGGCGCCCCCGCCAGTCACGAATTTCACCATGAAGGGTATGTTATGAAAAGCCAACGCTCAGCAGCGCCACGTCCATTCTCCCGAGTCCTGGGCGCCGCCCTGCTCGCTGGTGTGGGCGCGCTGGCCGCCCCCGCCGCCCAGGCCGACATCATCAATTTCAGCGCCACCCAGAACATCGTCAGCGCCACGCTGAACGCGGGCGACTCGATCTACAACGGCGGCGACGCCTTCCGCCAGGGCAGCTACCGCTTCGACGTGCTGGACGGCCCGGTGGCGCGCGCCGCCGGCCTGAACGGCCTGGCCGGCGCCCTGATCGACGGCGCCAATCCCTTCAGCTGCACCATCCTGGCCTGCCCTTCGGGCAATCTGAGCAAATACTTCGCCGGCCTCAACGACGGCGCCCTGGTGGTCACGCGTGACTATGGCGCAGCGTTCCGCCTCGACGGCCTGGACTTCGGCTTCATCGCCCCGGTCGGCGACCTGCCCGATGGCGGCTACGGCCAGCTGCGCCTGACCGGCGTGGCCGCCGACGGCAGCCAGATCAGCGACGCCCTGGACTTCGCCGGCCAGGACGCGACCGGCAAATTCAAATTCAGCAACTGGCTGGCCAGCTCGGCCTTCGCCGGCAAGTCGCTGCGCAGCCTGAGCATCGACGCCTGCATGTTTACCGACGGCGGCGACTGCGTCAACTCGGAAAGCAATCCGGCCGGCAACCAGGCCCAGTACGCGCTCGACAATCTGCAAGTGACGGCCGTGCCGCTGCCCGCCACGCCGGCGCTGCTGCTGCTCGGCCTGGCCGGCATGGGCCTGGTGGCGCGCCGCAAGCGCCAGCGCGCTTGAGTTGACCCGCGTCCCTCCCCGACCGTTTATTGACAAGGAAAGTCCCCATGAAACTGCGTCCTATCTCGCTGGCTGTGCTGGCCCTGCTGTCGAGCGCCGCCCTGCACGCCGGCGCCGATGAAATCCGCCGCTCCTATATCGTGCAACTGGCCGACAAGCCGGTCGCCTCCTATGGCGGCGAAGTGAGCGGCCTGGCCGCCACCCGCCCCGCGCCCGGCCGCCGCCTCGACGTCAACGCCGCCGATGTGCAAGCCTATATCGCCTACCTGGAACAGAAAAAGAACGGCGTCGCCGCCAGCGTGCCGACGGCCCAGATCGGCCACCACTACAAGCTGGCCTTCAACGGCTTCTCGGCCCGCCTGACCGAGGGCGAAGTGCGCCAGTTGCAGAAAAGCGCCAACGTGGCCGCCATCACCGTCGACGAAGAGCGCCAGCCCAGCACCAATTTCACGCCCATCTTCCTCGGCCTGGACAAGCCCGGCAGCGGCCTATGGGACCAGGTCGGCGGCCGCCTGAAGGCCGGTGAAGACATGATCATCGGCGTCGTCGACAGCGGTGTCTGGCCGGAAAACCCCTCCTATGCCGACCGCGCCGACGCCAACGGCGTGCCGACCTTCGACCCCGGCGCCGAGCAGGTCTACGGCCCGGCGCCGGCTGGCTGGCTGGGCGAATGCCAGACCGGCGAAGGCTTCAGCAGCAGCCATTGCAACAACAAGCTGATCGGCGCGCGCTACTTCAACACCGGCTTCCTGTCCACCGGCCGCCCGCTGCATTGGACCGATTTCGTGTCGCCGCGCGATTCCGTGGCCGGTCCCAGCGGCCATGGCAGCCACGGCACCCACACCTCGACCACGGCCGGCGGCAACGCCAAGGTGCCGGGCAAGCTGGGCGGCATTCCGGTCGGCGATATGTCGGGCGTGGCGCCGCGCGCGCGCCTGGCCGCCTACAAGGTGTGCTGGACCTATCCCGACGCCACCAACCCGGACGGCAGCGGCACGCGCAATTCCTGCTTCGATTCGGACAGCGTGGCCGCCATCGAGCAAGCCGTGCAGGATGGCGTGCATGTGATCAATTACTCGATCAGCGGCAGCCAGAACAATGTCAACGATCCGGTGGAACTGGCCTTCTTCGGCGCCTCGAATGCCGGCGTCTTCGTCGCCGCTTCGGCCGGCAACAACGGCCCGGCCAATACCGTGGCCCACATCAGCCCCTGGTTGACGACGGTGGCCGCCTCCACCCACAACCGGTTCGGCATGGCCAAGCTGAGTCTGGCCAACGGCGCCAGCTATGACGGCGCCAGCCTGGCGGCCAAAACCCTGCCGGCCACGCCCACCGTGCTGGCCGCGAATGCCGGCGTCAAGCCCTACGCCAGCCTGTCCAGCCTGGACCAGACCGCGCTGACGCGCTGCTACACGGCGGAAGACCGCGCCCTGTACGGCGGCAGCGCCGACGCCGCGCTCGATCCGGCCAAGGCCACGGGCAAGGTGGTGGTGTGCGACCGCGGTTCCTCGGCGCGCGTCGACAAGAGCCGCGCCGTGGGCCAGGTCGGCGGCGTCGGCATGATCCTGGTCGATGTCAGCAACGCCACCACCATCGAAGCCGATCTGCACAGCGTGCCCACCGTGCACCTGCGGCGCGACGACGGCCTGGCCGTCAAGGCCTGGGTGGCGGCCAATCCGGACGGCGCCGCCAGCATCGGCAAAGCCACCCTGCAATCGGGTCCAACCGCGGCGCCGGTGATGGGTTCCTTCTCCTCGCGCGGCCCGAACAAGCACAATGCCAATGTGCTCAAGCCCGACCTGACCGCGCCCGGCCTGGCCATCCTGGCCGGCGGCACGCCCGCCCAGAGCGAAGCCGAGCGCGACGCCATCGCCAACGGCACGCTGGTGCCGCAGCCGGAATGGGTGGCGCTGCAAGGCACCTCCATGTCCAGCCCGCACGTGGCCGGCCTGGCCGCCCTGCTCAAGCAGTTGCACCCGGACTGGTCGCCGGCCGCCATCAAATCGGCGCTGATGACCACCGCCTACGACACCAAGCCCGACGGCTTGCCCGGCATGCAGGCCGGCACCCTGCCCTGGGCGCAAGGCGCGGGCCATGTGGCGGCCAATAGCGCGGCCGATCCCGGCCTGGTGTACGACGCCGGCACGCTCGACTACCTGCGCTTCATGTGCGGCATTCCCGGCACCCTGGCGCCCACCACCTGCAGCGCCGTCGGCTCGATCCAGCCGCATAATCTGAACCTGGCCTCGCTGACCGCCGCCACCGTGCTGGGCAAGATCACCCTGAACCGCACCGTCACCAATGTCGGCAACAGCGAAGCGACCTACAGCGCCAACGCCAGCGTGCCGGGCTTCAAGGTCACAGTCACCCCGGCCCAGCTGACGCTGGCGCCCGGCGCCAAGGCCAGCTTCAGCGTCACCCTGTCGAATAACGGCGCCGTGGCCGGCGCCTGGAATTACGGCGCGCTGACCTGGACCGACGGCAAGCACGTGGTGCGCAGCCCGCTGACCGCGCGCCTGGCCGCGGTGGCGGCGCCATCCGTCCTGAACGGCAACACCAGCAGCGGCAACGTGGCCTTCACCGTGGGCAGCGGCTATACCGGCGCGCTGGTGACGCAGAAAGGCGGCCTGCAGGCCGCCACGCGCGACACCTACACCGTGCTCAAAACCGGCAATACCGAGTCGGCCGCCGTGGAAGCGGCGTGCAAGGCCGGCGGCGATCCGGGCGTGCGCACCCACGACTTCGACGTGCCGGCCAACACCCTGGCCGCGCGCTTCTCGCTGTATGACGTGGATACCAGCGGCTACCAGGCCGGCCAGCCGGACGATCTGGACATGCTGGTGCTCGGCCCGAACGGCCAGCCGCTGGCCAATAGCGGCAACGCCACCTCGAACGAGAGCGTGACCCTGCCGCTGCCGGCCGCCGGCACCTACCGCGTCTGCGTGGTGGGCTATGCGCCGACCAATGGCCGCTCGACCTACACGCTGTCGTCCTGGCTGCTCGGCAATGGCTTGAGCGAAGGCGGCTTCAAGGTGAATACCCCGGCCCTGGTGTACAACGCGGGCACGGCGGCGGCCGGCATCAGCTGGTCGGGCCTGGGCACGGCGCGCCATCTGGGCGCCATCGTCTACCTGGCCAATAACGCGCCGCAGGCGATCACCTATGTGGAAGTGGATACCACCAATCCGCTGCCGACCTCGAACGCGCAGCGCGAAACGCCGCCAAGCCGTCAATAAGCGGCACTGGCGCCCACCGCGGGCGCCCTGCTCCGCCAAGGCCGCGAGTCCCGCTCGCGGCCTTTTTTATTGGGCGGCGGCGGACGCGCCGCCGGCCTGGCAGCGGCCGGCGCGGCAGACGGCGCCGGGATCGTCGACCAGGCTGCAATCGGAGGCCAGGCCGGCATTTTCCTTGACGCGCTGGGCCTGGTAGCGCCGGGCCAGCGCTTGCAGGCGCGCGCCGTCGGCGCTGGCGCTGGACCAGGGCAGATAGGCTTCCGGCCCGCCGCAAGCCTTGGCGCCCAGGGGCAGGCTATGGCATTGGCTGGCGCTGCTGCAGCTGTTGTGGGCGGCCAGGGTGCGGATGCGGGCCAAGGTGGACGCCGCATCCGGCGTCTCGGCCGCGCCGGCTGGCGGCGTCGTGGCGGCGGGCGGCGCAGCGCAGGCGCCGCACAGCACGGCGGCCAGCAGCGCGGGAAACAGGATTTTCATGGAAGGGATCCGGGCAGGAAAAAGCCCATGATCGCGCTGCCCGCCAGGATGGTCAAGCAGCATGGCTCCGGCCAAGGCGTGGGGCCACGGCGGCGGCAAACCAGACAGGCCAGCTTGGGCTGTCTGGTTTGCCGCGCGGCCGACGCGCGGCGCGGCCTTACAGGCGCGCTTCGGTATAGGGACCGGCGTCCGGCAGGCGCAGGCTGGCGCAGCGGGCCACGGCGTGGGCGCGGTTGCTCACGCCCAGCTGGCGGTACAGGCGCTGCAAATGGTTCTTCACGGTCAGGCCGCTGATGCCGAGCAGCTGGCCGATTTCCTCATTGCCCTTGCCTTCGCGCAGCCAGCGCATGATCTGGGCCTGGCGCGCACTGATGCGGGCCGTGCCGGCGCCCTCGGCGGGCGTGCCCAGGCTTTGCAAACCCATGTGCAGATACGGCAGCAGCAGGCGCAGGCAGTGGGCATGGCGGGCATCAGGCGCCGGCGCCACGCCGAACAGGCAGAAGAAGGTGGCGCCGCCCGGCAGGCTGTCGCTGCCGTGGGCCAGCACATTGTCGAGGCCAAGCGCATGCAATTCGGCCGGCAGATTGCCGGGAACGCCCTGCTGGCGGCCTTGCGGCGCGGCGGCGCACAGGGCCAGCGGCACGGCCGCGCCTTCGCGGTAGCGGCGCTGCAGGCGCACGGCCAGCCCGCTGGCCGGATCGCACAGGCTGCGGCGCAATCCCTCATCCAGCACGCCGCTGTGGAAGCATTCGCTATGCAGCACAGCGCCATTCGGCCCCAGTTGCAGGCACACCAGCACGCGGTGCGGCAAGAGCGCCTGCAACTGCCCCTGGGTCCACAGGAAGAACTGGCTGCGTTCGCCGATGGCCAGCGCGGTTTCGAAGGCATGCAACAGGTGCTGCTGCTGCTGCGGATTCAGAATTACGATGGGTTGCACAAAGTCTCCAGTCTTCTTATACGCAGGCGTAGCTCTCGGGCTTGCCTTAAGTTAAAAACAAATTTAACTATGTATTAATCTGAAGTGTCCATTCCAAATACTACGTAGCTCCCGGTTACAGTCAGGGCAAATGGGGCGCTTGCGTGTCAAAAATCCCAGCAGAAACAAGACTTTCCATTCAAAAGAAGAGACGCACCGGCCATCCGGGCCCGGTGCGTCTCTGTGGCGTGCACGCATCACTTTTCCGCGTGCAGGGGGTTAGCGCAAGACTTACAGCTTATCGCCATCCCAAGGTTTGCGGCGGCGCAACATGCCCGTTATCAGCAACAGGCCGGTGGCGGTCAGCACCAGCATCGACGGTTCCGGCACTTGGCTGACGCTGGCGGCCGCCGAGGAAATCGTGGTGTCGAGGCGGCCAGCGGCGCCGACGGCCGTGCCCGGGGTCCAGGCGAAGCTGACCAGGCTGCCATCGATGCCGGACGGATTGCCCAGCAGCGTGACCTTGTCGGCCGCGTAGGCGGACACGGCAAACGCGGACTGGTTGATGCTGCCCGACAGATCGGCGTCGCCGCTGATGTTGAGGTCAAAGCGCAGCAGGCCGCCGAAGTTCACGGCGTGCAACAGGTCGTTCCAGCTGCCGCTATTGCGCAACACATAGCCGCTGGCCAGCGCGCCGCTGACGTCGCCGAAGACTTCGGTGGCGGCGCCGGCGTCGAAGCCGTGGAAGTTGCTCAGGCGCGCCGTGGCGGCCGGGCTCAGGCCGGTGCCGGCCGGGTTGAACTGGAAGTCCAGCCAGCCAGTGCTGCCGAAGCCGCGCGTGTCGATCGACACACTCAGCGTGCCGGCGGCGGCCAGGCCGCTGAGCAGGGCCAGGGTGACGGCGGCCACGGCCTGGCGCGCCAGCTGGCGCAGGGAGAAGGTGGAAGTGGTGAACATGGTGTGTTTTTCCTTAAGCATTAGAAGTTACCGCGATACAGCTTGGTGCTGTAGCTGGTGTTGACCTTGGACGGGTTGCTGAAGCTGACCGCCACCGTGAGCGCCGCGCCCGGCGCCAGCTCGCTGGCGTTCAGAGTGATGTAGGGCGCGCCCTGATGGCTGCCGGTGGCGTTGCTCAGGCTGACGCCGGCCGTCAGGTTTTCCAGCGCCAGCTGGAAGGGACCGCTCAGCACCTCGCTGCCGTGATTGCGTACGGTGATGGTGCCGCTGAATTTCTGCGTGGCGCGGTTGAACACCAGGGCCGAGCTTTGCACCTGCACGCTGGCCGTGATGTCGCTGACGGCCGGCTGCAGGTTCAGGCTGACCACCACCGGATCGTGGTCGGAGGCGCGGTAAGGCAGCGCGTCGTACAGATCCTGCGGCTTGCCGTCGGTGTTGTAGTCGATCACGGTCGGCTCGTCGGCGTTCACATGCCATTCGGCGGCGCCGGCCACTTGCGGGTTCAGCGTGGCGCTGGCCAGGGCGTGGTCGAGGTAGCCGGCCTGGTGGCCGAAGACGTAGGAGTAAGGCAGGCCTTGCGGACGCACGAAGCGCTCCAGCTGGTTGACGAAGCCGCGCGCGGTGATGGCGGCGATCGGGTCTTCCATGCCGTAGGCGTTCATATCGCCGATCAGCAGCACGTCGGGGTCGCCGGCGGCGGCCGCCACCTGCGGCACGAAGACCTGGGCCAGGCGCTGGGCCTGCTGCACGCGGGTGGCGTTCCAGCAGCTCTGGCCATCGCCGCGGTCGGCGTCGGCGCCGCTGCCGCCCGGGCAGCTGCCCTTCGATTTCAGGTGGTTGACGATGAGCGAGAACTTCTCGCCGTTGGCGGCGCGGAAGGTCTGGGCCATCGGCGGCCGGTTGTTGATGCTGTGGTCGTCGGCCAGGGCCGGGCCGGCCAGGCTCAGGCGGCCGGGCTTGTAGATCATGGCGACGCGGATGGCGTCGGTGCCGGTGGCGGCCGGTTTCGGCACCGCGGCGTAGACGGTGGCGCCGTAGGACGCGTTCAGGCTGTCGACCAGGTAGTTGACGGCGGTGTCGCCATTGTTCTGGATTTCCATCAAGCCCACGACATCGGCGTCGATGCCTTTGAGCTCGGCCACGATCTTGTCGCGCTGGCGGATGAATTCGTTCAGATTGTCGGCGCCGCGGCAGTTATTGCGCGACACCGAGCCGCCCAGGCTGCAACCCTGGTTGCTCTGGCCGGCCGCGTTCATGCCGTTGGTGAAGGTGGTGAAGAAGTTCAGCACATTGGCGCTGGCCACCTTCACATTGCCGGCCGCCAGCAGCGGCGCGCCGCCGCGCGGGTTGTCGCGCGAGAAGCGCGGCGCGCCCACGGGCTGCAGCTTGAAGGCCGCGCCGCCGCCGCCGATGGCGCCGAAGTCGATCACGCCGGTCAGGTCGGACACGGTGTCGCCGGCGCGCACGGTATTGTCCTGGCCGATATAGGGGATGGTGGTCGGCGTGGTGAAGATGCCGTCGTCGAGCACGATCAGGTTGGCGGCGTTGGCGGCAGCCAGGGCCTGGGCTTCGGCCGAGCGCGGCGCGTAGCGGTTGGTCGGCAGTTCGAGGCGGCCCGAGGACAGGCTCAGCTCGCCGCGCTGGCCCAGGTATTCGGCCTGGGACACGGTCAGCGGGCGCACGAAGCGCACCAGCATGCCTTCGACGCGGTCCAGCTGGGCATTGGGCAGCTCGATATTGGCCGGGGTGATGCTGTGGCCGCTGCTGCGCACGGTAATGGCCGTCACATCCTTGAGCTCGGTGTAGGAACGCTTGGCGCCGCTCGGCGTGTATTCGAACACGGTGCCGGTCACGCGCACCAGATCGCCCGGCTGGGCGTTGCTGGCGGTGGCGCCGGTGTAGACAAACAGGCCGTCCGAGGTGGTGGGGTCGCCGTCGCCGGCCGCGTCCTGCAGGAAGAAGCCGCCGCCCACTTTGAGGGTCAGCACGCCTTCGGTGGTCTGCACCGTGCCGTTGTCCGGGCTGGTGGCGCCGCTGCCCTGGATTTGCGGGATGCGGCGCGTCACGCCGCCGGTGGCGGCCACGGTGACGGTGATGTCGCAGCTGCTGGCGTCGCCATCGGTATTGGCGAAGCGCACGCTGAGCGGATAGCTGCCGACCGCCACGCCGGCGGCCACCGTCAGCTGGGCGCTGGCGCTGGCGCCGGCGGCGCTGGCCGGCGTGAAGTGCTCAAGGCTGATGCCGGCCACGCCGCCGCTCAGGCTGGCGCTGCTGACGATGCCGTCCTCATCCTTGGCCGTCAGCGCGGCGCTGCCTGCGCTGCCGAGCGCCACCGGCAAGGCCGCCGGGCAGCTCACCACGACCGGTTTCACCACCGCTCCGCCGCAGACGTGGCGCGGCGCGCCGCTATTGCGCGGCGCCGGGGCCAGCACGGCGAAGTCGGCGCCGTTCTGGTCGCTGTCGCTGCAGCCCTCTTCCTTGCGCAGCACGGCCGTGGCATTGCCGGTGCCGCCGGCGGCCGCGCCGCCTTCATAGGCATTGGCCGCGCCCCAGCCGAGCAGGTCGATGACGCTGGCGCCGCCCGGATTGGCGCCGCTCAGGGCCACATTGGCATTGCTCAAGGCCACCTTGCCGGCCGTGCCCGACATCGGGATGCTGCCGCTCACGTCGGCCGGCACGTCGACGCTGCCGCCGGCGCCGAGCGCCTCGCGCACCAGGTAGTACTGGCCGGGCTGCAGGGTGACGTCGGGCAGCGCCGTTTTCTGCCAGCTGGTGCCGGCGGCGCTGGCGTACTGCACGCTCCAGCCGTTCAGGGCCACCGGCTTGGCGCCGCGGTTGAACAGCTCGATGAAGTCGGCCTTGTAGGTGGCGCCATTATTGCCGCCACCGCCATACACCTGGCTGATGACGATGTCGGAAGCGGCCAGCGCGGGAACGCTCAGGCCGGCGAACAGGGAGGCCAGCACGGTCAGGCGGGCGGTAGGCGCGCCGAAGCGGGCAGATACGTATCGGTTCATGTTTTTGTCGGGGGTAAAGAAGTTAACAAAAGGACTTCAATATTGCTATTCACATATTAGCGGCCTGTTATTACTGCTTAATGACAATACATTAATTCAATTATGGCAAGTGAAAATGTCGGACATTTCCTACATCTGTCGCGTAGCAACCACCGCTGCTCCCATGGAATGGCGCACACTGCCAGAACACCAAGCATCGTTTCATATCAGAAATGGGCCTGCGCGCCTGCCTTCCGGGATACTGATCATGAGCTTCCTGCACCGTCTTGCCTTGCTGCCGCTGGCGGCCCTGCTGACACTCGGCGGCGCGCCGGCCCACGCCAGCCCGGCTGCCAGCGCCGCCGCGAATCCCGCCTCCCCCTGCTCCAGCCATTTGCGCGAGCCGCGCGCGCGCGCCGATCTGGATGCCAGGTACAACCCCTGCCGCCTGCACGATGGCGAAGTCGGCAGCGGGAACCGTACCAACGACGGCGACAGCGGACGGCAGGACGGGAACGGCCATGAAGAGGATGCGCCGCGCCACCGCTTTCTCGATCTGGGCGAGCAGCATGCGCTGGGCTTGGCGCTGGCGGGCGCGGCGCCCGCCGGCGATGCGGGGCCGCGCCAAGCCGCCCTGCCCGGCTGGCGCTTCGGCGTGGAAGCGGAAGAATGGCGCGCCGCCGGCCAACGGCGGGCGCTAGCGGATGTGTACTGGTGGCGCGAACCCGCGCCCGGCTGGCTGCGCGGCGCCGCCGCGGCCAGCCCCGAGCGCTTCGGCCTGGGCGGCGGCCCCCTCACGTCGCGCGAGGGCGGACTGGTGGCCAGCGCGCCGGTGCCGGAGCCGGCTACATGGCTCAGTCTGCTAGTGGGGCTGGCCCTGCTCAGCGCCGGTAAGGCGCGGCGAGCGGCTCGCCGATGAACAGGCCCTGGGCCGGCCAGGCCACGCTGCGCCAATAGGCTTCGACGGCCGTGGCGCCGTTCAGGTAATGGCGCAGCAGCACGGCGGAATTGGGGAATTTCTGCCAGTAATTGCAGGGTTCGCTAACGGAACCATAACTGGCCGTGGCGCCCGCTTCGAGCCAGCGCAGGCTGCTCATCTGCGTCGTCCCCAGCAGATCGCCCCCCGTCGAGGTCAGGTGGTCGGTCAGGGCGCCGGGCAGGAATTGCAGGGTATCCAGCTTCTCGACGCGCGCCTTGCCGGTTTGGTAGAACATGATGTCGCGCGCGCCTTCCAGCACATCGGACTGCTGGGTCTTGATGCTCAGGCGGCGCGCCGGCAGCGCGGTGCTCTTGGGGAAGAACTGGGCGCGGCTATTGCGCGCCTGTTCGCTGGTGATCAGGAAGTAGGCGTTGGCCGACGGCATGCTGAAGCCGCCCGCCATGCCGCGTCCAATCAACGCCTTGGCATCGGCCACCGATTCGGTCGGCATCAGCATGGCCAGGCGCATCATATGCTGTTGCGCGGGCTTGGCCGCGTTCGAGTTGAAATAGGGACTGGACTTGCCCGGTCCGCAAGGCTTGGCGCACTGCTCGGCATCGAAGCCCAGGGCATAGGCGCTGGTCAGGGAATTGCATTCGACCGCATAGGGCGCGGTCCAGACAAAGAGCACGGCCTGGATCTCGGGGCCGAGCTTGGCGTTGATTTCATCCTTGAGCTTGCCGAAGCTGATCACATCGAGCTTGCGCGGGCGCTGCGGAATGCGCACATGCACCACATTGGCATCGGGGATATGGCGCGCCTTGCGGTAATACTCGCCGATTTCGACGCTGTTCGGTTCTTCGTCATTGATGACAATGGCGAGCTGGGCGGGCTGCAAGCCGGCGGCGGGCGGCAGGCCGGAGTCGGCGGCGGCCGGCAAGGCAGTCAGGGCAGCGGCCACGGCGGCCACCCGGGAAAGGGACAGGAAACGCAAAACGCTCACTCCGTGGAAGTCACAATAATAAAAAACGGAAGCTGCCGCTCAGCGGCGGCAGCTTCCGTTCCGATTATAGCGCGAGCTTAAGCGGCTTTATCGTCTTTGCGGCGGCGGGCCAGGAAACCAGCCACACCCAGACCGGCCAGCAGCATGCCGTAGGTGGCAGGCTCAGGCACGGCAGTCACGGTCAGATTGCCACCGTAGCTGATGGCTTTCGACGTCAGCACGGTGCCGGTGATCAGCAGATAGTAGCTGTCGCCCACCAGCTGGCTGGTGTTCAGGGTCCACACATCCGCCAGGCCGCTGGCCTGTTGCACGCCGCCCAGGGACAGGCCGGCGGAGTTGAACAGGCTGAAGCCGGTGATGCTGATGACATCCACCAGACCCGGGCTGACGGCCACGACGCCGGTGCCGATGTCGCCGGTGCCGCCCAAGGTGAAGTTCCAGCGGTCGCTAAAGGTGTCGCCCGCGTTGGCTTGCAGCGAACGGCCATAGTCGATGGTGCCGCCGGTCAGCGTGATGTTCTTGCTTTGGCTGACATCGGCCGCGTAGGCCGAACCAGCTGCCAGCGAGGCTGCCGCCAGTGCTACTGCAGCAAAAATTTTCTTACCATGCATTGTATTACCCCCGTAAAAATAAGGTCGGTCACCCGAAGGCAACCGGGTTCATCAAGTACTGCGCCGCGATACTAACATGGGGTAAAAAAGAACATTGCACGATTGACATGGTTTTATTTCCCAATAAAAACAATGCCTTAGATAAACTTTACAAATGCAATGCACCAGCGCACGCCCGTTCAGAGGGAAAAGCCGCTGCCATTTCACAAGCTGCAAAGCGCACGCTACGATGTAGGAAGTTTCCTACGCGAAGACGAGAAAAATTGAAGGGAAAACCACAATAAAAAAGGAGGCCGCAGCCTCCTTTTGATTTGTGCAGCGCGGAAATTACGCTTGCTTGCGGCGACGCGCCACCAGCGCCACCAGGCCCAGGCCGGTCAGCAGCATGCCCAGGGTCGCCGGCTCAGGAACCGCCACGGTTGGCGCCACGGCGATATTGCCGCTGTAGGAGCCGCCGGCGGAAGAATTGACGTAACCTTCCACGGCCAAGGTGTATTTGCCGGCGCCCAGCGGGGTCTTGCCGCTGTCGAACAGCCAGGTCTGGCTCGATGGCAGCGAGTTGAGCACATCCTGCTTGCCGATGAACACGTAGTTGCTGCCGTTCAGCAGGCTGAAGCCGCTGATGTGCAAGCCGGAACTGGCGTTCAGCACCGAACTCATCATCGCCGACAAGTCATACGTGGTGGTGGTGGTGAAGGTGTACAGGTCTTTGAAGTAGTTATTGCCTTCGCCGGCCTGGGCGCCATTGACCAGCTTGATGGTGCGGCCGATGCCGGCGCTGGAATAGTCATCCAGTTCGGCGCTCAAGTCGCTTCCCGGCCCGCTCAGGTTGATCGGGGCAGCGCCGGCCACGCCGGCGACAGCTAACAGGAAGGTCAACAGCAAGGATTGGACAGTTTTTTTCATAAATGGTGTGTGAACTGGATTAAGCCGCTAGGGTTGGAAGTCGCATCACGCCGCTGACGCGCGGCGGCGCGCCGCGATGCCGCCCACCAGCGCCAGACCGCCCAGCAGCATGGCATAGGTCGTCGGTTCCGGTACCGGCGCGAAAATGCGGCCATTGGCGGCATAGGTGCCGCCGGTGCTCGAGATCAGGGAACCGCTGACCTTGAGGTAGTAATTGCCCTTGCCCAGCTGGGTGGCCAAGTCCCATTCGTCGCGCGCGCCGGTGCTGCGCATGGTGCCGTGCAGGATCAGGTGGTCGTCGGCGCCGAACAGGGAAAAGCCCGTCAGATCCAGGCCGGTGGCGGCGCTCGGGCTGGTCGAGGTCAGCGAGAAGCTCACGCTGCGCGCCTGGTCCAGGCTGAACTGGAAAACATCGTTGAAGAAGTTGTCTTTATTATTCTTTTTGTAGCCCTGCGTCCACTCCTGCGACGCCACGCCACCCTGCAGAACCTGCTGGTTTGGCGAACTGATGTCTTTAGCAGCGTGGGCGGCACCGGCGAACAGTGCGCAAGCGGTGAAGGCGGCGGCCAGGATCGACTTGCTTTTCATGTGAAACCTCTTGTTTGAAATCAAATTAAGTTGTTAAAGATGATAGCACAGGCTCTGCCGTTCGGCTTGCCGCCGTTACAATTTTCAATTGCTTTAAGGCATTACTGATGTATGAAAAGAAAAAGGCCGGCAGCCACCCTGCGGGCGCTTTCCGGCCTTTTTAGCGCGGGCGGTTTAGGTACGCTGGTACACGTCCTCGAAACGCACGATATCGTCCTCGCCCAGGTAGCTGCCCGACTGCACTTCGATCAGGTGCAGCGGCACCTTGCCCGGGTTTTCCAGACGGTGGTTCATGCCGATCGGAATGAAGGTCGACTCGTTTTCGGTCAGCAGGCTGACCTTGTCGCCACAGGTGACGCGCGCCGTGCCGCTGACCACCACCCAGTGCTCGGCGCGGTGGTGGTGCATCTGCAGCGACAGCTTGCCGCCCGGGTTGACGGTGATGCGCTTGACCTGGAAGCGCTCGCCGATATCGATGCCTTCGTAGCAGCCCCATGGACGGTAGACCTTGGTGTGGTGCAGGTGCTCGGTACGGTCCTTGTCCTTCAAGTGTTCGACGATCTGCTTGACGCGCTGCACCTGGTCCTTGTGCGCCACCAGCACGGCGTCATTGGTTTCCACCACGACCAGATCCTGCACGCCGACCACGGCCACGATGCGGCTCTCGGCGCGCACCAGGGAGCCGGACACATTGTCCAGATACACATCGCCGCGCGTCACATTGCCCTGGGCGTCGCCCGGCTGCACTTCCCACAGCGCCGACCAGGAACCGACATCGCTCCAGCCGATCGAAGCCGGCACCACGACGGCGTGGCGGGTGCGCTCCATCACCGCATAGTCGATGGAGTCGGAAGGACAGGCGGTGAACGCCGCTTCGTCCAGACGGCAGAAGTCGAGGTCGCGGTAATCCTTGGCCACGGCCTGCTCGGCGGCGCTGGCGATGGCCGGCTGGAAGGCGGCCAGTTCCTTCAGATAGGCGTCGGCGCGGAACAGGAACATGCCGCTATTCCAGTAATAATGGCCGGCGTCGACGAAGCCCTGGGCCGTTTCACGGTTCGGTTTCTCGACGAAACGCTCGACCTTGAAGCATTGCTCGCCCTGGGCCAGCGCTTCACCGCTCTTGATATAGCCATAGCCGGTTTCCGGGCCGGTCGGCACGATGCCGAAGGTGGCCAGGGCGCCGTCGGCCACCAGGGCGCTGGCGCGCACGATGGCGGCGTAGAAGGCGTCGACGTCGGCGATCACGTGGTCGGCCGGCAACACCAGCATCACGGCGTCCGGGTCGATCGCTTGCAGATAATGGGCGGCGGCGGCCACGGCCGGCGCGGTATTGCGGCCCACCGGCTCGAGCAGGATGCCGAGCGGCTTGATGCCCACTTCGCGCATCTGCTCGGCCACCAGGAAGCGGTGCTCATTGCCGCAGACGATCAGCGGCTGCATCAGGTCGGGGCGGCCAGCCAGGCGCAGCGCCGTATCCTGCAGCATGGTCTTATCCGACACCAGGGGCAGCAACTGCTTGGGCAAGACGGCGCGCGACAGCGGCCACAGACGGGTACCGGCGCCGCCGGACAGAATTACGGGATAAATCTTCATGCTTTTTTCTGTTCTAAATGGAGGTATTCGTTATCGTTTTCCGGACGGCGGCGGATAGCGCGGCGGTCGCGCGCATTGGCCCAGCCGTCCGTATCGTTCTGCGAAAGCTGCTTCATTTCGCCGGCGCGGTCCACACTATAATCCTTAAACACGATTAATTCGTTAAGGGTAACATCCGGTAACACCCGCGTATATTCAAATAAGACGCTGCGCACCACTTTGGCGCCCGAGCAGATATGGCTGCCGTGGCCGATCCAGGTCGGGCCGACGATGTGGGCGCCGGCATCGATGCGCGCGCCGGAACCGAGGTAGACCGGGCCTTCGATGATGGTGCCGTCGCCCCAGTCGATACTGGTGTTCAGGCCCACCCACAAGCCATCCTGCACCTGGATGCCGGGCACAGCCATATTCGCCACTTCGCCCATCAGCACACTTTGCAGCACTTCCCAGTAATCCTTGACGCTGCCGATATCGGTCCAGTTGAACTTGCGCGTCTGGCTGTAGAACGGCAGGCCACGCTCGGCCAGCAGCGGAAACAGCTCGGAGCCGATGTCGAAGGGCCGGTCGGACGGGATCAAGTCGATCACTTCCGGTTCGAAAATGTAGATGCCGGTGCTGGCGCAATTCGATTTGGCCGCGTCCTGGGCCGGCTTTTCCTGGAATTCGCGCACACGGCCGTCTTCGTCGCTGACCACCACACCATAGCTGCTGACCTTATCCCACGGCACTTCGCGCGTGATCACAGTGGCCAGGGCGCCTTTACGGCGGTGCTCGTACAGCGCCGATTTGATGTCGAGGTCGATCAAGGCGTCGCCGCACAGCACGATGGTGGTTTCGTCGAAGAAACCGCCGAATTCCTGGATCTTCTTGATGCCGCCGGCCGACCCCAGCGGTTCGGGCACGATCTCGCCCTCGTCATTGGTATGGCCTTCGAAGGAGTAGCCGATCTGCACGCCGTACTGGTGGCCTTCACCGAAATACTCTTCGATCTTTTCATGCAGATGGGCCACATTCACCATGATCTCCGTGATGCCATAGCGCGCCAAGTGCTCGACCAGATAGGCCATCACCGGCTTGCCCAGGATGGGAATCATGGGCTTGGGCAATTCATAGGTGAGCGGGCGCACACGCGTACCCTTGCCGGCCGCAAGAATCATTGCTTTCATCTAAACCCCCTTGTAGCGTTTGCGCGGTGTTTTTATTTTGCCGAGGACTGCCAGCGCCAGGCGTCGGTGCACATGCGGCCGATATCGTATTCGGCGCGCCAGCCCAGTTCGCGTTCAGCCAGCTCGGTATCGGCATAGCAGGCCGCCACATCGCCGGCGCGGCGCGCCACGATGCGGTAAGGTACCGGCTGGCCGCTGGCCGCTTCAAAGGCGCGCACCATTTCCAGCACGCTGTTGCCGCGTCCCGTTCCCAGATTGTAGGTAAATACGCCCGGGCCTGTCGCCAGCTTGTCCAGCGTGCGCACATGGCCGCGCGCCAGATCGACCACGTGGATGTAGTCGCGCACGCCGGTGCCATCCACGGTCGGGTAATCGCCGCCGAACACGCTGAGGAATTCGCGCCGCCCCTCGGCCACCTGGGCCACATACGGCAGCAGATTATTCGGAATGCCGTTCGGCTGTTCGCCGATCAGACCGCTTTCATGGGCACCCACCGGATTGAAGTAGCGCAGCAGCGCGATGCGCCAGCTGGCGTCGGACTTGGCCAGGTCGCGCAGGATCTCTTCGATGACCAGTTTGCTACGCCCATAGGGATTGGTGGCCGACAGCGGGAAGTCTTCGGTGATCGGCACCGAGGCCGGATCGCCATACACCGTGGCCGACGAGGAAAACACCAGCGACTTGACGCCGGCCGCGGCCATGCTTTCGAACAGCGCCACGCTGCCGCTGATATTGTTGTCGTAATAGCGCAGCGGCTGCTCGACCGATTCGCCGACCGCTTTCAAGCCAGCGAAATGGATCACCGAATCGAAGCGGTGGGCGGCGAACAGGGCCGCCAGCGCGGCACGGTCGCGGATATCGCCCTGCACGAAAGCGAAGGCGCGGCCGGCGATGCGGGCCACGCGCTCGGCCACGGCGGGATCGGCGTTGGACAGATTGTCGAACACCACGACCTCGTGGCCGGCCTGCAGCAATTCGACGCAGGTGTGGGAGCCGATATAACCCATGCCCCCGGTAACCAGAATCTTCATTCAGCTTCCTTTGCGGTAAGGCGGCACGGCGTTCGGCAGCGGCGCATTGGCCGAGTACAGGCGTTCGTAGGCGGCCAGCAGCTTGGGCGCCTCGTATTCCCATTCCAGCTCGTTGACCACGCGGTTGCGGCCATACTCGCCCATGCGCGCGCGGCGTTCCGGATCGTCGAGCAGTTCGGCGATCTTGCGCGCCATATCGATGGGATCGTTCTTCAGCGCGTAGAGCGAGGCTTCCTGTGCCGACACCTTGCCTTCGACCAGGTCGAACTGGACGATGGGTTTGCCCAGCGCCATGTATTCCATGATCTTGTTCATGGTCGACTTGTCGTTCATATCGTTGGCCACGTCGGGGTTGACGCAGACATCGGCCGTGTTCAGCATTTCCAGCAAGTCCTGGTCGGGCACGCGGCCGGTGAAGGTCACGTGGTCGGCGATGCCCATATCGGCCGCCATCTGGCGCATCTGGTCGAGCGAGGTACCGCCGCCCACCAGGCCGAACTGCACATCGGTGCGGCCCATGACCTGGATCAGGTGGCGCGCCGCTTCCAGCAGCAGGTCGATGCCTTCCTGCGCGCCCATCACGCCGACATAGCCAACCAGGAAACGGCGGCCTTTCTTGAGGCGCTCGACCGGCGGCAGCACGCGCAGGCGGTCCAGCTTGGGACCGCTGCGCACCACATACACCTTGTCCGGGTCCATGCCGCCGCGCTCGATGGCGATTTTCTTGTAGGACTCGTTGGTGGCGATCGACACGTCCGAGGTCTTGAAGGACCAGCGCTCGAACAGCACCATCAGCTTGTAGAAGAAGTCGCGGCGACCGAACTTGGCCTCGTACAGCTCCGGGTTGATGTCGTGGTGGTCGAACAGGAACTTCTTGCCCATGGTGAGCTTGAAGAAGCCGCCGATCAGGAACAGCAGGTCGGGCGGATTGCAGGCGTGGATGACGTCGAAGCCGCGCTGGAACAGCACTTTCCACGCCAGGCGGAAGGTGTGGAACAGGGCCGCCGAATACTCGATCGCATAGCCTTTCGCGCCTTCCGCTTCGAGCGGCAGGCGGTAGCGGTAGATATGGATGCCCTCGATGGCCTCGTAGCGCGACTCATAGCCTTTGCCGGTCGGGCAGATGATCGACACCTCGTAGCCATTGGCGTGCAAGGTGGTCGCTTCCTGCCAGACGCGGCGGTCGAACGGCGACGGCAGGTTCTCGACCAGGATCAGGACGCGGCGCGGCTTACCAGCAGATGCCATCGTACTGACCTCCGCTTTGCTCGGCGCTGATGCGCACCAGGTCAACCAGTTGCTGGCCGGCTTTCAGGCGCGCGGGCACGGCCTTGAATTCGGCCGCGCCATTGCCGATCACCACGGTGTCGGCAAAGTCCAGCACCTCGTCCATGGAATTGACCATGAGCTTGGAGATGTGCGGGATGTGGTTCAGGATGTAATCCTGGTTGGCGCCGGTCAGGGCGGCCAGGTTGACGTTCTTGTCGTACAGCTTGAGCTCGTAGCCCTTGCCCAGCAGATGTTCGATCACGTCGACCAGCGGCGATTCGCGCAGGTCGTCGGTGCCGGCCTTGAACGAGAAGCCGAGGATGCCGACCTTGCGCGCGCCCTTGTCGACGATCATCTTCAAGCCTTTTTCCACCTGCTTCTGGTTCGACGGCAGCACGGAATTCAAGAGCGGCAGATCGAGGTCCAGGCTGCGCGCCTTGTAGGTCAGCGCGCGCACGTCTTTCGGCAGGCAGGAGCCGCCGAAGGCGAAGCCCGGCTTCATATAGTAGGGCGACAGGTTCAGCTTGGTGTCCTGGCAGAAGATTTCCATGACCTTGTGGCCATCGATGCCGACCGCCTTGCAGATATTGCCGATCTCATTGGCGAACGCCACTTTCACCGCGTGCCAGGTATTGTCGGTGTACTTGACCATTTCGGCGGTGGCCACGTCGGTGCGCACCAGGGGCGCGTCCATCTTCTCGTACAGCTTGACCAGCAGCGCGCCGGCCTGCTCGTCGGTTTCGCCGATCACGGTTTTCGGCGGGTGGTAGTAGTCGTACACCGCCGTGCCTTCGCGCAGGAATTCGGGGTTGTTGCAGACGCCGAAGTCGACGCCGGCCTTCTTGCCCGACGCTTCTTCCAGGGCCGGGATGACCACCGAGGTCATCGAGCCGGGCAGCATGGTGCTGCGCGCCACGACCACGTGGAAGCCGGCCTTGTCCTTGATGGCGGCGCCGATCTGCTGGCACACCTTGCGCACATGGCTCAAGTCCAGGTTGCCATTGAGCTGGGACGGGGTGCCGACGCAGATCAGGGACATGTCGCTGCCCAGCACGGCGTCGCGCACATCGGTGGTGGCGCGCAGCAGGCCGCTCTTGACGGTGGCGGCGATCATCTCGCCGATGTCTTTTTCGATAATCGGGGTCGTACCCTGATTGATCAGGTCCACCTTGGTTTGGTTGGGGTCCACGCCGATCACGGTATGGCCGTCGGAAGCCAGACAGCCGGCGGACACCGCCCCTACATAACCCAGGCCAAAGATACTGATTTTCAAGATATTACTCCTCTATTAATGTGCCTTGAACTGCCATTCCAGGACAGTCACGATTTCCGTTGTGCCAACAATCTTACCGCGCCAGATGGCGGTGCTGATGCCGGCTTTTTCATCAAACTTGCGCGAGATCCAGCCCGCGGGCGGCGACTCGCTGCAACGCAGCAATTCCACCCCGGCGCCGAACTCGCAGCGCATATTCAGTCGCGCCCGCTCGCCCTCGATACTGAGCTGGCTGCGCGTGCCTTGGACCTGGCAGCCTTCGGCGAAATGCCAATGCAGGGCCAGCGCGTGCTCGCCCCGGCATTCTAATATATCTTTAATAACAAGGGCGTTCCGATTGGAATCAAATTCCACTTTGCGGCGGTGCAGCACCGGATCCGCCAGCCGGGTATAGCCATCGTGCTCGCCCTCGAACACTTGCAACTCGCCAGTGGCGGCATGGGCCAGCAGCCGCGCCGTCGCCTTGCGCAACCACATGAAATTGCCGCCGATCTCGGACTGGTCCTGGCCATCCACCTGCACCGTGTTGTGGGCGGCGGTACTACGAAAATAGTCGCGCCACAGCTTTTGCGTGTGGTAGGCATAGGTGCCGGGATCGATCAAAAACTCTTCGCCGCCCAGCGACAGCGTAAACGCCAGCGCGTCGGCATGGCCGTGGGCCGCGATCGACAGATAGCCCAGCGGCGCGCAATCGGCCACCAGCCGCACTTCGCCGGCCTGGCCGTAATCCTTGCCCAGCAGGTAGTAGCCGCCCTGCGGGAAAGCCAGCACCGGCCGCTCGGGCCCGGCCGCGCCCAGTTCGTCCCAGCGCGCCGCGCCGGCCGCGCCGAACAGCCAGCGGTTCTTGTCGTCCAGACGGCCCGCCTTGGCCTTGAAGTCGGGCCGGCCGAACAGCAGCGCGCAACTGGCCAGCAGCGAGCGGTAAGGACACCAGCCCGGCTCGTAGCCCAGGCGCACCATCTGGGCATCGTCGGCGTCGCCCGTCATCGGCACATGGCCGCCAGCATCCATCAGGGCCGCCACGAACTCGGCCAGGCGCTCTAGGCGCTGGCGGTAGGCCTGGCTGAAGCCGACGCCATTGGCCGCGCCGATGCGCTGGCACAGCAGCATCATGTCCATCACCTCGTGCTGGTAATAGATGGCCTGCTCCTTATTGACCCCATCTTCCGTGTTTTGTTTCAGCGCTTCTTCTTCCAGGCCGCGCTGGGCCAGGGCTTGCCAGCGCGCCGCCTCCGGCCAGCACGGCCAGTTGACGGCCGCCACGAACAGGCCCATGTATTCGCCGAACAAATGGTTGTTGGCCGAGGAATGGCGCGAGAAATAGCCGCGGATGAAGTGGCAGTGCTGGTAGACATTGTCCAGCCACTGGCGCAGGAAGCGCTGGCCGCCCTCCCCTTCGAACAGGAAGGACGTCTTGCCGCCCAGCAGTTGCCAGGCAAAGGCCCAGTTCAAAAGCCGCACCGCCAGTTCCAGCGAGCTGGTCCAGTGCACGCCTTGCGGATACGGGCATTGCGCAAGCCAGGATTGTAACAGCTCGCGCGCGCCCTCCGCATAACGGCGCTCCCCGCTCAGGCGCCAGGCCAGGGCCAGCGTCACCAGTTCCAGGTGGCGGCTCGGCTCCCACAGATACTTGATATCGCCCACCACGCGCTCGCTGCGGTAGTCGATCAGCTTGCCCAACTGCATGGGCGCCGTGGTGCCGGTCTTGGGATCGCGGTTCCATTGCGGCGGGAAGCCCAGCGGCAAGCCGCGCAGGGCGAACACATTCCAGCGCCCGGCCAGGATGGCGTCGGCGGCGGCACAAACGGTGGCTTGATCGACGCCGGCGGCGGCATCGCCGACAAAGGCCGCCCCCAGGCGGCCCAGGTCCGGCGCCGGCGCCCGGGCCGCCAGACCCAGGCCGAATTTACTGGCCTTCTTTTGCAGCAGTTGCTGCACGCGCCAGGCGATTTCGGGCGCGCCCATCAGTTTCAGGCGGTTGAGCTTCCACGCTAAGGAGGTCATTTCGGTGCGAATCCCAATTCGGTGTACATTTTTTCCAGCTGCGGCAGCACGGCCTGCGTCGCAAACATCGTGGCGACCTTGCGCCGCCCCGCCTCGCCCATGCGCTGCGCCAACTGCGTATCGTTTAGCAACTGTTGCAGGCGCATGGCCAGCGCCGCGACATCGCCGGGCGGAACCAGGAAGCCCTCCACGCCATCGGTCACGGCATCCGGAATGCCGCCGACGGGCGTGGTGACCACGGGCAGGCCGGCCGCCATGGCTTCCAGCACGCTCATCGGCAAGCCTTCGTTATAGGACGGCAGCGTGAAGACGCTGGCTTGTTCCAGCTGCGCTTGCTTATCCACGCCACTGACCCAGCCCAGCAAGCGCAGATGCTCGGCCAGCCCCAGTTGCGCCGCCCGGGCCGCGACGGCCGGCAATTCGCCATCGCCGCCCAGGCGCAGCTGCAAGTCTGGCTGCGCCGCGACCAGTTGCGCCGCCGCCTCGAGCAAATCGTAGCTGCCCTTACCTTTGCACAGGCGCCCCAAAGCCAGCACCGTGCCGGCGCGGCGCGCCGCCCACGGCACCATGGACGCCGGCATGACAACCGGATTATGGATCACCGTCACGTGCGGATTGCGGCTGATGCCGCGCACCCATTGCTGCCACGCCTCGGACAGCACGATCACCCGGCTGGCGCGGTTGTAAATGAAGCGGATCAGCGCCTGCCGCACCGGGCCGCACTCGCGGCCATAAAACAGCGCGAATTCGCCGCCATGCAAATGCAGGATGGCGGGAATCCGGAACAGGAAGGCCAGCAGGAAAAAGAAGGACTTGCGCCAAAAGCTGGCGCGCGAGGCCACATGCACATGGATCAGGCCCAGCTGCCCGCGGCACAGCATGCCGACGAAACGCGCGTAGGCGCCCAGCATGGCCCCCAGCTTGGCGCCCTTGCCGCCGTCGCGGTGGGTGCCCAGATAGGCGATATCAAAGCGGCTGAGCAAGCCGGCCTCGGCATACACCCGGATCACGGCGGCCACGCCGCCCATGGTCTGCAGGCCGGTGCCGAGCATGAGGATTTTCTTCATGGCTGGGACTCCTGCTGGGCGGGCGAGCGCAACTGTCCCCCACTCAAGCCAGCCAGCACCGCGGCATCGACCACAGGCGTCCAGGCGCCATCACTGAAGAACATCCAGCGGCCGCGGAAACTGTAAAAGCGGTTGTCCAGCGGTGCCGCGCGTGTCACGGTACGCTGCTCGCCCGATAGCACCACGCTGTTGTCGGGCACATCCTCGTACACCACGGCATTGGCCGCGATGCGCACATTGTGGCCGACGCGCACGGCGCCGACGATCTTGGCGCCTGCGCCGATATAGCAATTGTCTCCGATCGTCGGCGCGCCCATGCCTTTGGAGCCGGGCAAGGTATTTGAACCGATCGTCACCTGCTGGAAGATCACACAATTGCGGCCGATCTTGGCGCCACCTGAAACGAAAATGCTTTTGGGTCCATGCGGAAAGCACGGTTCGCCAGCAAACTGAGAATCCCAGGCAATCGAACTGCCGTTCTCATACTGGTACAGGCCATACAGCTTGATCAACACCCGCCGCAGCCAGGGAGTACGGCATTCGGCGCATAAACGCTTCAGCTTCCAGTCGGAACCGAAAGCTGCAACGGCAATTCGAAATAACATAATGGTCTCACTTAAAAAGAGCTGCGCGGGCTTTCATTGACGACCCAGCGGAATTTGCCGGCCGCGGTATTGGGCAGCTCGTCGCGCAGGACGACGCGGGCCTGGACGGTGGCGTCGACCAGCTCGCGGATATTGCGCAACAGCAGTTCGCTGTCGGCCGCGCTGAAACCGGCATCGGGCACCAGCCGGATTTCCCACTGGCCCGGCGCCGTCTGCGCCACCTGGGATTTGCGGATATGCTGCACGCCCTTGAACGCGAAGGTCAGCACCGAGGGGCTGACAAACGCGCCATCGCCGCCGGTAATGGCGTCTTCCAGCTTGCCGGTGACGGATTCGATCATGGGGAAAGGCCGGCCGCAGCGGCACTGCCCCGGCTTCCAGCGGCTGCGGTCGCTGAGCCGGTAACGCAGCAGCGGCTGGCTCAGATTATGGAAGGTGGTGCCGACGATGTGGCCGTAGTCCTCGGTCGGCCGGCCCTGCTCGTCCAGGATTTCCACATATGAATAATCGGGATTGATATGGGTTTCCCCGTGTTCGCACTGGGTGGCGAATGCCACCCGCTCGGCCATGCCATACATGTCCATGATTTTCGGCGCCAGCCACTGCTCGATCAGCTCCTGCTGGTGCGGATACAGCGGTTCCGAGGCGCTGAACAGCACCGGAATGCGCAGCCGGCGGCCGCGCCGCTGCAGGAATTGCGCGAGCGTGTAAGCGGTCGACGGATAGGCTTGCAGCATGGCCGGCGCAAAGCGCTCGAGCTCGTCGATGATGGCATCGACGCAAGCCTCGTTCAAGTGGCGCGACGAGAGCAGCAGTTGCTGGTTATAGCGGTTGTAAAACCAAAACGGCGGCTGGCGCCGTTCGGGCGCGGCCACCAGATCGCCGCGCAGGCTGGCGCGCCGCATGCCGTCGTGAAAGCCGCCCCAGGTCCAGTGGCGCTTGATAAAGGCTTGCTCCATCTGCACCGAGGCCATGCTGCGGATAATGGTCAGCGGCGAGCCCGTGGTGCCGCTGGTCTTGCCCCAGGCTTCCCACACCCGCTTGCGCCCGCCGTGCGGGTAAAGGGCAGCGGGTTGCTGCAGCAAGGTCGGCTTGTCGATCACGGGAAACAGTTCGCGCAAGGCTTGCGGCGCTTCCGCCGCGCTGAAATCGCTGCGGATATGGCGGTAGTAGGGCAAGGCCGCGACGGCCGCTTGCATGCTGCGCCGCAAAAGCCGATGCTGCAAGTCTTGCAAAGCCTCGGGGGCGAGGCGTTCCTGGCCCACCAGGCGCCACATCAGGCGCCGGCTCAAATAATTGTCGCGCAACAAGGCGCGTCCACCATACAGCACTTCTTTTCGCAGGGAAGCTAACATCGGAAACTCGTGGAAGAATCAGGGGGCGCTCGGAACCACCGGCACAGGCAGTGCCAAACAATAACACAATGTCAACAAAAATACAATTGTGGCGGCAGCAATTTGCCACTTTTGCAATCTTGTCCAGGAGATTGTAAACGAAAACCGGCCACGCTCAGCGCCGCAGTTCTATCGTGCGGATGGGCTGCCGCTGCTGCGCCGCGCAAAAAAAAACGGTTGCTTTAACGCAACCGTTTTTCATCCGCCCTCCCCGGCTTATTTGGGCAGGTTCAGCGTCTGGGTGCCGATGGTCAGCGTGCGGCCCGAGGCCGTGTTGGTCAGCGTGACCGCCGGGCGCTTGCAACCGACGTCGAGCACGACCAGGAATTCGGCGCTGGTGGCCGCCGCCGTCTTGACATAAGCACCATGGTTTTCGACCATGCCAGCCTTCGGCGGCGGGCCGCTGCGCGTTTCGAAGACCGAGCCGCTGCTCAGATCCGTCAGGCAGACCGAGCGGTCCACATTGGTGATGGCGACTTTAGCGGGCGCCTCGGTTTTGATCGGGCCGGCGGCGTGCATATTCCATTCAAATTTATGCGCGGCCGGCGAACTGATCTTGTCCAACACAACCACCGCATCCTGGCCGCGCAAATACCAGACTTTGCGGATGGCCGCACTCAGGCTGCCGGCATAGGCCGGGGTGGCGTCGCCTTCCGCGTAGTCGAGCGCGGCGCTCGTGCTGAAGGCCGTGATGCGCCCGTTGTAACCAAGGTTTTCGCCCGTGCCCTGAGTGAACTGGCCGACGCCGCCGTCATAGGTGATGGCGTTATGGGCCTTGGTCTGGCGATACCAGCTGGTCACCAGCGGCGACATATAGTAGTCCTGATAACCCGCTTCCATCAGCAGACGGCGCCCGCCACTGTTCAGAACAATGGAATTCTGGTCGCTGTGGCTATGGTTGTAGGAACCATAGGGACTGGACTTGAAGTACAGCGAGGTGCGGGCGCGGTCGGCCATGCTGCTGTGCATGGCGACCCAGCCGATGCTCGGGTACAGCGCGGCATTGGCCGGCGGCACGGCCGTCGTCACGGTCTGCACCGGCAAAGGATAGCGGGCCGTCAGCAAGGTCAGGTCGTTTTCATCGCCCAGCTGGTTCTTCGCGTACCAGGCGGCCGTCGGCGTGGTGTAGCGCGAGGCGAAGGCCTTGGTCAAGCCCCAGTTCGGAATGATCTCGCGCTCGTCGCCAAACACATTGCCCGGACTGCCTGGCGGCAGGAAGTGCATCATGTAATTGGTGAAGCCGATGGCCCAGGGTTTATTGAACAGGTTCAAGCCCAACGCCTCGCCCAGCGGCTGCCATTGCTGCAGCAAGATGTCGGCCGTATACGTGCCGTAGGCCGTGCCCTGAGAGAAGCCACCTTCCGGGCCGCTCCAGACCGAGGTCGAATGGATGAAGGCGCGCACGGCGAAATCAAACCAGGTCTGGGCTGCCGGAATTTCGTTGACCAGCAGCGCGGCGATCACGGACACATAGCCCAGATTACTGCCGCCATGCGAATCGAAGGGGTACTGGTCCATCCGGCCATCACCACCGGCCAGGTCGGCATAAATCACGGCCACGCGCTGCTCGATGGCTTTCAGCCAGGCGGCCCGCCGCGTGGCGTCGAGCTTGTCGTAAATCAAATCCACCGACTTGGCCAGCGAGAACGCGATCTGGCGCGTGGCCTGGTCCTGGTTGCTGTAGCTGGTGGTGCCGTAGGGATTCAGGGCCGCCAGCTGGTCGCCGCGCAACAGCGCTTCGTTGAGGAATTTGACATCGCCGGTCAGGCGGAACAACAGGGCCGCGGCCTCCGCTTGGCGCGCCGCCAAGCCGATCTTGGTACGGATATCGGTATCCTGCGCCGAGCGCGCCGCCGACGCGGTGGTGGTGGTAAACATCACCCAGTCCGTATCGCGGATCGGCACCAACGAGGTGATCCGGCCCGTGACTTCATTGGTCAACCGGGTCAGCGCCGCGCCGCGGTCGGTTTTCATGGCCGCCGACCATTGCGCGACGGGCATGAACTCCTTGGGCAGGATGCGCGGCCGCGGGTGCTTGATGGCATTGGTCCGCAGCACTTCCGATTCCGGCACTTCGAAGACCTTGGACGTCGAGTCGATCACAAAGGTACGCGGGGTCGACCAGGCTTCCACCGTCGAGGGCGTCACACGCCAGGTATAGGTGCCCGCAGCGAACGCCTTGGCAGGGAGGTAGAAATTGCGTTTCGTGGTGTAGGTGGCCACCACCGCGCTGCCCGACTTCACTTCCACCGTGTAACTGGCCGGCTTGAGCGGATGGCGCGACCAGGTGAAGGCCGGCGGGTTCTGCGGCTGCACCTGCATTTGCTCCGGGCGCGGCTTGACCGCGATCGGATCGGCCGACAAGGCCCAGTCCGCATGACTGGGAACCGCGATCGACGCCAAACCCAGCGCGATCATGCTAGCAAGTATGTTATTGCCGAAAGTCATTTGAAGTCTCCATGAAAACTCAGCATCGGGGATGCTCTCCCACGCGCTGCCGCGCGCGGGCCGCCGCCTTCAATGATCCGGTCAAATCAGCGTGCAGTTGGAACCAGGCCGTACTATACACGAATCAAAAGCAATGTTCGTTGTCTAGTGGCAACCTTCTGCAAATTCCCGCCGTGGCCGTGGATAAAGAAGCCCATCTTACCGGCAAGCCAGCAGCGCTCCAAGGCGGGATTTGTTTCAGTGCGGGGACTGTCGCATCTCAAGCAGGTTCAGCCGATTCTCCAGCGTTCCCGGCCGCGCGCCAGACGCCAGATGAAAGCCAGCGAACCGAGCTGGAGTTGCCCTAAATCCCGATACGCCGGCACCAGGCGATAAAATACCAGCAAGGTTAGAGCATAGGCGCACAATGTCGCCAGCGCGGCGCCGACCGCGCCCTGCAGCGGCACCAGCCATAAATTGAGCAGGGCATTGACGCCCAACATGAAGACCGACTTCCAGATGAGCTGACTTTGCCGGTTGCCGGCCAGTAAATACTGGGCCAGCGGCGCATCGAAGAACACAAACACGGCGATGAAAATATGCACATACAGCACGGGCAGGGCCGCCGCGTACTGCTGGCCCAGCAGCAAGGGAATCGCATAGTCGCCGATGAGCAGGATCAGCAGCACCGGTCCCAGGCTGATGGCCAGCATGGCGGCCTTGATGCGCATGATATTGCGCTGCATCTGCTGGGGATCTTCGATATTGAAAATGTATTTGGGCGAGAGCGAGTTCATCAGGATGGGCGCGAAAGTCCACCAGAATTCCGAAAAGCGCAGGGCCGCGCCATACATGCCGACTTGGACGAAGTCGGTAAACCAGCCCAGCATCAACTGGTCGATGCGCGCCGCCAAGCTCGAAATCAAGGCGGAAATGGCGATCGGCGTGCCCTGGATCATCATCGCGCGGATACCTTCCCAGCTGTATTTCCAAGTCGACAGGCGGCCGCCGCGCGCCAGATACAAGCCAAACAGGACCAGGAAAATGCCCACCGATTCGACCAGTACCGCCGCGCCGAACCAGGGCAGGCTGCAGCCGGCCAGGATCAGGCCGATGCGCAGCGCGGCAGCGGCCAGGCGCACGCCGTTTTGCAGCATCACCGGCATGGCGATGGCCAATTTACTTTGGAAGAACAGGAAGATGCCGGCCGGGGTTTCGGCAAACGGAATGGCCAGACTCATCAGAATGACCAGTTGCAGCAGCTCCGCCTCGCGCCGGCCGGAAACATACATGACGGCCACCGCCAGCGTGCCGGCCATCAGGGAGCCGATCAGGCGGATGGCAAACGCCGCGCCCAGCACCTCGTCATCGCTGCCCGGATTGCGCACCAGGTTGCGGATCACGTTTTCCCCGACGCCGAACCAGGCGATACCGTTAAACAGGCCGACCCAGGCCAGCGCATACATGTAGACGCCATACTGGGACGGCCCCAGATAGCGCGCGATCCACAGGCCGACGAAAACGCCGGTAAAGATGCGCACCAGCTTTTCGCTGGCCAGCCAGAGGAAACTAAAGATACTTGACTTCAAAAACAATCCTTATCCACGCCGACGCAGGCTGCCCAGCAGCGTCTTGGCGCACAGTTTCAGGTAGTCGCGCGGCCCCAGCACGCCGCCCCAGGAATGCGGTCCGCGCAACCAGGCCAGCAGCACGCCCAGGCCGGCATGGCTGTTGGCGTTGCAGACGGCAAACCAGCGCTCGGCCACAGCATGGCGCAGCGCGCGCGCCTCATATAAGCCGCAGCGCTGGTTGGCCGCGACGATGCGCGCCAGCCACGCGCGGCTGCGCTGCAAGACCTGGGCGGGGGCCTCGTCCAGCCATTCGATATAACGGTGCAGGCGCAGCTCGTCCTCGCTCGCCTCGATCTCCAGGCGCCGCAACAGCTTGGCGCTGATGGCGTTCATATTCTGCGCCAGCCGGTCTTTTTTCAGCCGCGTGATATTGTTGCCGTGAATGCGGATGGCGATCAAGACTTCGGGCAGATTGACGAAGCGGTAGTGCTGCACGCCGCGCGTGTACATATCGTAGTCTTCCGCCAGATCATGCTCAGGCGAAAAGCGCAGCGCGCGCATGACCTCGGTCCGCACAAAGAAGGCTGGCGTGCTGATATACGCCCGGAACAGCAGCGTCGCCTTGACGAAATCGCTATCGCCCGGCAAGCGCCAGGCGTACGGCCGCGGCCGTCCCTCGGCATCAATGGGCTGCGACCAGCAACCCACGGCATCGACCTCGGGATGCTGCTGCAGATAATCGTACTGCCGCTGCAAACGCTGCGGGAACGCCAAGTCATCGCTATCGAGGAAGGCGATGAAGGGCGCCGTCGCCAGATCGATGCCGAGATTGCGGGTATAGATCAGCCCCCGGTTGACGCCATTGTCGACCACGCGCACGCGCGGATCGCTTTGCTGCGCCAGCAAGCTGACGGTGGCATCGGTCGAACCATCGTTGATCACGATCAGTTCGAAATCGGTAAAGGTCTGGGCCAGAATGCTGTCGATGGCTTCCTGCAGGAAGGCGGCGGCATTGTAGGCCGGCATGACCACTGAAATCGCAGGCATGCTTTACCGCGCCGCCAGCGCCGTCGAGGGCGGGAACAGGTCGAAGGCGATTCGCCAGGCCGGCCGCAGCCCGGCCTTGCCCAGCAGGCGACGCGCCGCCCGCTGCAGCCGTCCGTCCGCCCAGCCGGCGCTCAGGCCATAGTGATGGATGCCCACCGTTTCCGCCGTCACATCGGAATACATGAATTGGCGCGCATTCAGGGCATTCTCGTGATCATACGGGTTGAAGGGATAGAAGGACTTCTCCGTCAGCACCGTGGTGCTGGCCGCTCCCGCCAGGTCGATAGCCCGGCCAACGATCAGCGGCGAAGTGGTAAACACCTTACGTGGTGCCAGTTCCGCCAAAATGACCTGGCGCGCGGCCGCCATCACCGGATCGGCGGCGCGGCAAGCGATAAACGCCGTCGCCACGGAGCGGCGGCTCTCGCGCGCCATCACGCAATTCGGGTAGTCGATCACGCCATCGAGGGGGCGGATCAGCTCCATATCGGTATCGAGATAAATCCCACCTTCCCGATACAGGGCATCGAAACGCACCCAATCAGAAACGAAAGCCCATTTTTTCTTGGCGATCGCCGCCCGGCAATAGGCATTCTCCAAGTCGGAATTCTGCTCGTTCCACAGGCGTACCTCGTAATCCGGACAGAACCGGCGCCAGGAGTCGATGCAACGCTGGTGCAGGATGCTTGGTTTGCCGTTACCAAACCAGCAATAATGGATAATCTTGGGAATCATGATGAATCACGGGCCGGGCCCGCTCCTTTATGTCAGGTATGCGCCGCCGGGCGGCCAGCGGTGCTGCCGAAACGCCAGAACTGCACGATACAGCCCAGGCAGAAGAAGAACAGCAGCTGCATGGTGGGTTCGTCGAGCAGGCTGCGGTTATAAATCACCGTCGTGCCGTAGAGTACCAGCATGGTCAAAGCCGTATCGACCATGGCCCGCTCTTGCGGGTTGCCACGGCCCGATTGCATGAAGCGCCATCCCGCCGCCACCCCGAGGCCCAGGAAGGCGAGGAAAGCGATGCAGCCCAGGATGCCAACATCCCATAACAACTGGGTGACCGCCGTGGAATTGATGGATAAGGTCCGATAGCGGGCCGCCACCACGCCTTTACCGGTTCCGGCGCTGGTAAGACTGGCGCCGGGACCATAACCGATCAGGCGCTCCGGCACCCCCGGCTGTGGATCGGTATACCAAAGGTAGAGTGAGGCGGCGCGGCTGACTTCGCCGTTGCGGAAATTCATCTGGCGCACGTCAAAGAAATAACCGCCGGTACGTTCAAGCTTTTCTTCGATGGTATTGCCAGCAACCGCTTTCTCGCCCCAATACATGGCCTTGTAGGCGCTAAAAGTCCCCACCGCAAACACCAGAGCAAATACCGCGTACATGATCAGGGTTCCCACATTGCGCAAGACGCGGCGGCGCAGCACAATGACGATGGCCAGCGGCAACCAGAACACGATGGCCTTGACCTCCCCCAGCAACAAGATCAGTAAGCCGGTCGGCACGATCAGCGCCGGCAAGACGTGACTGGAGACGCCATGCTGCCAGCGCGCCAGCGCATAGACCATGGCTGCCAACGTGGTCAGCACCAGGACTGCGCTCAAGCCGTGGCCAAACGTCCCGGTCACCAAGTCCCAGTCCCGCGCCGTGGCCAGGACGAAGTGCTGGTATGCCACCAAGGGCAACTGCAGCACGATCATGCCCAGCAATAGCCACCAAATCATTTGCAGCCGCTGGATGGGCCAGCGGAACCAGAACAGGGCGAACAGCACACCGAACATGGGGATGGCGAAACGCAGGGCGGAAATACGCTGCAAGGTGGTGGCCTCGCCTTGGGACAGGCTCAACATGAAGAACGCCAGATAAATCCAGCCGGCAAAATACACGGCCGTGGCCGGGCGGCTATCCGCGTGCGGCCGCCCCTCTTTGAAGCGGTTGAGCTGCAATAACTCGAGCAGCGCGCGCACCAGCAGCAAGCCGGCCAGGGCGCTGGTGATCCAGGTGCCGATGCGCATGTGCAGGAACTCCACCATCGCGCCCTGGACCAGATACGTCAGCACAAACAACAGCGGCAACAATTGCCGCGTGCTGAACATGAACAGCACGGGCAGCGCCAGCAGCATGGCGCTGAAGGTGATGGTCATCTGGATCGAGCCGAGGGCAATGATCGCCCCCAGCAGCAGCGCCAGCAGCGTCAAGCACAAGACAACAGCCGTCAGGCCCAGGCTCGGCAAGCGAGTCCGTAGCGTGGCGAGCGGCCGGGCCGGTGCGCCGGCCAGGCGGAAAAGCGGGAATTTCATCAGCGTCCTTCGCTACTTATTGCCCCAGCCCGGCGAAGTGGCGCCGCGCCGCCGGCGGCTGGGCCGCCAGCAAGTCATTGACGAACTGCTGCTGCAGGGCAAAGGCGCGCTCACTGTCGGCGCTGATGCTCGAGACGCGCATCAGGGTGGCGTCCGGAATCAGGCCCTTGAGCGCGTACGCCAGCTTGGCCTTTTTCAACTGCCAGGAGCTGTCCACGGATTGCTCGCCCACCACCACCCAGTAGGTGATGGGCTCGATGCGGCCATTCAAGCTGGCCGTCAGGCGCGCCACCGGCACCGTGCCGGCGCCGGTTTGCAGCGTGCCGCGCACGGTCGGGCCGACCGCGAAGCCCTGGCCGCCATAGCAGCCTTCGGGGAAATGCACGGACAGATTGTCGCTCTGGTCGGTGCCATAGGCGATCGACAGCATGATGCGCTCGCCCTTGCGGTTGACATAGGTGCGCGCCAGGGTCTGGGCATAAATGCGGTCGATCTCGGCCTGGGTGGTCGGATTGACCACCGCGCCGATCTGGTGCTTATCCTCTTCCCAGTCGCCGAAGCGGCTCGGAATCGCCTGCTCCAGCACCACCGGCGGGCGGCCGTCGGCCACCTTCACGGTCGGCGTCAAGTAGCGCGCGCCGGCGCTGGACAGCACCAGGGCGCCGCCGAGAATGCAGCTGATGAGAATGGAGCGATTCATGCCGCGGTCCGCCTCTTAATGAAATATTGCAATGCCGAATCGAGACTGATGATCAGCACCAGGGCGCTGATGAACAAGACCATGCCGGCGAAGCCATGCAGGAAGCCCTGCCCGGCCGCGTCGCCGAAGTAATAGGTGATCAGGGTCAGGGTCAGCACCCGGATCACGTTGGCGGTAAACGAGATCGGAATGATCAGCAGGGCCAGCATGGTGTTGCGGAAGGCCGAGGTGTGGCGCACCACGTTCAGGTAAAACAGGCCCAGCGCTTCGAGCGTCAGCAGGGTTTGCAGCCCGGCGCAGGCATCGGCCACCAGCAGCTGGTACTGGCCGATCTGCAAGATCACGCCGCTGCGCGCGATCGGGTAGCCGGCCCAGAACAGCAGGGTTTCCGTGGCATACGAGACCGCCATCTTCATCGGCATGGTCAGGGCCGCCACCACCGCGCTGGGCAGCGGCACCATGAACAGCATGAAGAAGAAGGGGAACCACAGCACTTTCAAGGCCGCGCCGCCCAGCTTGATCAGCACGATGGCCACGGCCAGCACGACGAAGGAGCCGATCTCGAAGGCCAGGATCTGCTGCGAACGGCCGGCCATATACATCAACAGGCCCAGCACAAACAGCACGGCGCCCACGCCCTGCCCGCCCGTGCGCGGCGCGGCCAGGGCCGCGGGCCACTTGCGCGCCAGCAGCCAGACCGACAAGGCCAGGATGATGGGGCCATGGGCCTGGTCTTCGGTCGACCAGATGCCGGTAAACAGCCCGTACAGCGAAGGCAGCAGCAGGAAGGCAAAACCGAGCGCAATCGGCCCCGCTTCCCACAGCGCCTGGCGCGACAGGGCCAGTCCGGCAAGCGCGCTACGTCGCACCATATCGTTCATCAGAATTCCACCAGGACCGAACCGACAACCTGGGCGCCGCCCTGGGTCAGCTGCTCGCTCATGGCATGGATATCGGCCAGCTGGGTGTGGTTCTTGCGCGCCACCAGCAGCACGCCGCCGGCGCGGGCCGCCACCGCCAGCACATCCGAGCCCACGGTGTGGGCCGGCGCGTCGTACAGCACCACATCGTGCTGCTGCTCAAGCTGGCCGTTGAGCGCGGCAAAGCTGGTACGGCTCAGCAATTCCTGCGGATTCGGCGGCTGCGTGCCGGCGCCCAGCACCGACAGCGAGAGGAAGGACGGCACGCGCGTCAGCGCATCGAGGTCGGCGCGCCCGGCCAGCACGTCGGACAAGCCCTGGCGGTTGTTCAGCTGGAAAATCTCGTGCTGGCGCGGCTTGCGCAGATTGGCGTCGACCAGCAGGGTGTTTTCGCCGAGCTGGGAAAACACGATGGCCAGATTGGCCGCGAACAGGCTGGCGCCGTCGCCGGGATTGACGCCGGCCACCACCAGCGCCTTGCGGCCGCGCGCGAACCAGCGCAGCATCAGCTGGCTGCGCACGGCGCGCAGTTTCTCGACCTGCGGGCTGAACGGCTGGAAGGCCGCCACCAGTTCTGGCGCATACTTGCCTTCGCCGGGCTGCAGATAGGGATAGTCAAACTGGCGCGCCAGCACTTGCTGGATATCGGCTTCGGTCACCAGGCCCAGCTTGAGCGCGGCCTCGCCGAAGCGGATGCCCAGTTCTTTTTGCATGCGCAGCACGCGTTCAGCATTTTCCGGCGTGATCTTGCCGGATTCGAGCAGCAGGCCGCCAATGCTGGAGTCGCGGGCCGGCGCGGAAAATTGCGCGTGGATAGGCTGGTTCATCTGTTCACCCATGATTTAGTTCAAGCGCAGCTGGCGCGGCAAAAGGGAATTGATAAGGCGGTAGCGCGGATGGGCTGGCGCTTTCCACGCCACCGTGCCGAGCACGGGAATGCCGAGCATCTCGCTCATATCCGCTTCCGAACGCACGCGGCGGTCGAACATCTCGGCCAGCAGGCTGAAACCCATGCCCAGCAAAGTGCCCAGGAACAGGGCCAGCAGGGTGTTCATCATCACGCGCGGGCCGGACGGCGACAGCGGCGCCACGGCCGGATTCAGCACGGCGATGTCGGACTGGTCGGCCTGGCCCTCGATCTTGGTCTGCGAGAAGCGCTGCGAGGCGTTGTCGAAGGCGCGCTGGGCGCTTTCCACATCCTTGAGCAGCACATTCATCTCGTCGCGGGTACGGTTCAGTTCCAGCACCTTGGCTTTTTGCGCCGCCAGCGCGGCGCGGATCGCGCCTTCGCGCTCGGACAGGATCTGGGCGTTATTGCCCACGCTGTTCGAGGTCACCTGCATCTGCTCGCGCAGCTCGCTGCGCAGCTTGTCCACTTCGGCCTGGGCCGACAGGTATTGCGGGTGGTTGCGGCCCAGGCGCTGGCCCACTTCGGCCAGCTTGGATTCGGTCGTGCCCAGGCTGATCTTCAAGTTCTGGATCAGGGGATTGGTCGCCACGTCCGGCGATTCGGCCGAGCGCTGGCCCTTGGCCATGCTTTGGCGCGACTGCGCTTCCACGGCCTGGCCCTGGGCCGCCACCAGCTGCACCGACAGATCGTTCAGGCGCGTGCTCTCCACGTCCAGGCGGTTGTCGACGCTGACGATGCCATGCTCCTGCTGGTATTTGGAGAGCCGGCTCTGCGCCGCTTCCAGGTTGTCGCGCAGCAGCTTGGTCTGCTCGTTGAAATAGGCCGAGGCTTTCTTGATCGGCTCGACCTTGAGCTGGATGCTGGCGCGCTGGTATTCCTCGGCGAAGGCGTTGGCGATGGCGGCCACGAACTGCGGGTCGCTGCCGTTAAAACTCAGATTGATGACCGAGCTTTCGCGCGACGGTTCGATCTCAAGCTTTTTCAGCAGCAGGTCGGCCAGCCAGTCGCGCACATTGCCGCGGCCCTTGGTCGCCTCATTGAACTGGGCCACGACGGCCGGGCTTTCCGCCAGTTTGAGCTGGTCGACCACGCGCAGCGCGACGTTTTTGCTGGAAATGATGTCGATCTGGGTCGCCATATAGCCGGGCAACAATTGGCCCGGCATGGTCAGACCGGTCAACGGGTCGATGCCCTTGTAATTCAGCAGCAGCGAGCTGGTCGCCTTATACGTCTTGGGCAGCAGGGCGCTGACCACGGCGGTGGCAAACACCACCACCAGCAAGGTCGTGATCAGAATGATCTTGCGCGCGCGCAGGATCAGCAAAAGTTGGGAAAAGTTCATGTCATGCTCTCTTCAAAATGGCGCGGTGGTCAGAACCAGCTTTCTTTGACGTACACCACGTCATCCATCTGCAGCACATCGTCGTGCTTGGCGTCGATGATCTGCAGCTTGCCGCTGGCGTCGCGGCGCTTGATGCGCATGCCGCGCTCGGTGCCGCGCGGGGTCAGGCCGCCGCCCACGGACAGGGCTTGCAGCACGGTCATGGCGCGTTCCAGACGGAAGGCGCCGGGACGCTGCACTTCGCCATAGATATAGAAGCGCGGCGCACGCTCGACGTAGATGACGTCGTTGGCGCCCAGTTCCAGGTCACGGTTCAGGTCGCCATTGCGCACCATTTCCACGATGTCCACGCTTTCCTTGGTGGTCGCACCGTTGCGCTTGCGGATCAAGGTCACGCTGTCGCCGCCTTCCGCGCCCAGGCCGCCGGCCAGGGCCAGCATTTCCATGATGCTGCGCTTGCCGTCGAGCGGATAGCGGCCGGGACGGTTCACCTGGCCCAGCACCGAAATCTGCGCGCTCTGCAGGGCCGTCACCAGGATATTGACCTGGGCCTTGCGGATATAACCGCCGCCTTCGAGCAGGCCGCCGATTTTCTTCTCGGCCGCGGCCACGCTCAGGCCGCCCACGTCCACCTGGCCCAGCAGCGGGAAGGTGATCTGGCCGCTTTCCGTGACCTTGGTTTCCAGGCCCAGGTCGGGACTGCCGTACACGGAAATCTTGAGCACGTCGCCCGGCCCCAGCGGGCTGTCGGCCGCGCCCGCCACACCGGCGGCCAGCGACAGCAGCAGCGCCGTCATCCACATCATCAATCGTTTCATTTTTTGTCCTATCTATTTATGAATTCGCCGCGCCTGCCGGCGCTTATTTCAGTCCTGCCACGCCGCGCTCGGCGGAACTGCCCAGCGGGTCGGCCGCGGCCGCGCCTTCGGCGGCCGCCGGTGCAGCCAGCGGCGCAGCCGGCGCCGCGGCCGGCGCTTTCTGCTTGCCCAGATACTCGATCTTGGCGCTGGTGCGCAGACGCTTCACTTCGGCGTCGGCCGCTTCCTTGTTCTTCTTATTGAACAGGAATTGTTCGATCTGCTGCGAAGCCACGTCCAGCGTCACCGGCGCCTCCTTGGTGTCGGCGATCGCCATCAGCATGGTGCGCGCGCCTTCGCGGATGATGAACAGCTGGCCCTTCGGCATGGCCAGCAGCTTGCCGCTCAGTTCAGGCGGCAGGTCGGCGCTGCTGCGCACCACCTGGGCGCGCGCGTACTTGACCTTGTGGCCGTCCATCCACGCCGCCACCTCGTCCAGCGACTTGGCCTGGTCCATGGCCGCCTTCAGCTCGTCGTTCATGTCTTCGCTGGCGATCACCAGTTGGCGCAGATCGAAGGCCTTGCGGTTGGCAAAGAATTCCGGATGCTGCTTGAAGTAGGCTTCCACCTCCTCCTTGGTGGGACGGGCGATATTGCCGACCCGCTTTTGCATATACGCCTGGGCCACGATCAGGGCCTTGGCGCGTTCGATGGCTTGCTGCACTTTCGGGTCGCGGTCGATCTTTTCCTTCTGCGCCTCGTTCTGCAGCAGCTGGCGGTCGATCAGCGCTTCCAGCAATTGCTTGCTGGCCTCTTCCTGCTGGGCTGCCTGCACGCCGGCGCGCTGCAGTTCTTCATTCAGCTGCAGCACGGTGATTTCTTCGCCATTGACGCTGGCCAGGGCTTGGCCCGCCTTCTTTTCCTTGCTGCCGCAGGCGCTCAGGCCGGCCGCCAGCACCAGCACCAGCGCGGTGCACAGCACTTTCCTGTTTGTTTTAATCATAGTCAATTTATTCCTCCAGGATTGATTGCGCCCCTGCACCGTGCCAGGAAAGTACGCACCAAAAATATTTGCAAAAATATCACAAGCGAGACAAAAATACAACGCCGAGTCAACAGTGCGCGACTATACACTGCTGCCTGCTGATCCGGCTTAAATTATTGTTAATAAAGGGGAATTAGTGGGCGTTTTCGCGGTCCAGCACCACTTTCACGGTTTTCATGACAATCCACAAGTCCAGCCACAGCGACCAGTTGCGCAAATAGTCCAGGTCGAAGCGGATGCGCGCTTCCATCTTGTCGAGCGTCTCGGTTTCGCCGCGCAGGCCATTGACCTGGGCCCAGCCGGTGATGCCCGGCTTGACCTTGTGGCGCAGCATATAGCCCTTGATCAGCTTGCGGTACTGCTCATTGTGCGCCACCGCGTGCGGGCGCGGCCCGACGATGCTCATGCGGCCTTGCAGCACATTGATGAACTGCGGCAGCTCGTCGAGCGAAGTCTTGCGCAGGAAGGCGCCGACGCGCGTCACGCGCTGGTCGTTCTTGGTCGCCTGCACCACTTTCGCGCCATCCTCGGCCACCGTCATCGAGCGGAATTTGTAGACGATGATCTGCTCGCCGTACAGGCCGTAGCGGCGCTGGCGGAAGATGATGGGGCCGGGCGAGCTGAGCTTCACGGCCAGCGCGATCACCGCCATGATCGGCAGCAGGAGCAGCTGGATCAGGGCCGCCAGCACGATGTCGCTGGCGCGCTTGACCATGCTGTTAAAGCCGGTGAACGGGGTTTCGCAGATGGCGATCACGGGCATGCCGCCGACATTGTCGAAACGCGCCTGCATCAGGTCGAACACATAGATATCGGGCAGGAAGTAGACCGAGGCCGTGGTGTCCTGCAAATCGTCGAGCAGCTTGCGGATGCGCGGCTGGGCCGAGATCGGCGTGCTGATAAAGATCATCTTCACATTGTTTTCGCGCACATAGGCGGCCACGTCGGCCATCTTGCCCAGCATCGGATGCTTCAGTTCGGCCGGATGGCGGTCTTCCGTGCGGTCGTCGAAGAAGCCCTTGACCTGCATGAACAGGTTCGGGTGGCGCTCGATGGTGCGCGCGAATTTCAGGCCGACGTCGTTGGCGCCGATGATCAGCACGGAACGCACCTCGCTCGGCTCGGCCGGGTCGGAACCGAGCTTGCGCGCCGCCAGGTGGCTAAACAGCAGCACGAAGGGGGTGGCGACGAACCAGGCCAGCACCACGTCCTCGTCGTAGTGGTAAGCCAGGCCGCTGACCGAACCGAGGAAGACCAGGATCAGGGCCGTCACGATCCAGCCCACGAACATATCGCGCGAATACGCCAGCATGCGGCCGCTGCGCCAGGTGCGGTAGGGGTCGACATGCTGGTATACCGCCGACGAGATGAAGAAGGCCAGGATCATCAGCACCAGCGAGTAGCCGGTAAAGGGTTCGCCGAACAGCATCGCGGCCACATACAGCGTGCCCATAATGATCAGCGGATCCAGCACGCGCTGGAAGAAGGAAATCAGAGGAATATCGTTAACCGTCATTTTTTACTTAATGCCATTAAAACTGTGCGCTGGCCGTTACCGACACACCATTCGCCTTAAACGAACCCGTACCTACCAAAGCATTGCCGGTCCGGCGTTCCTGGAAGGCATTCACGCCGATCTGGACCGAAGGCTGGGGCGCATACATCAGACCCAGCGCGTTATAGCGGATCGCATCGCCGCTATCCCCGGTGGGCAAGGCCACCCCGCCCAGGGTTTCGAAACGGCGCCGGTCGCGCCGGGTCGAGGCCGTCGCTTGCAGCTTGGCCGATATATCCCAGGTGCCCTCCAGGCTGCCGCCACGGTTCAAGCTATTGCTGAAAAAGGCGCTTTCGACCGCCGCGAACTCGCGCCAGCCCTGGGCCGCGAAGCGCAGCTTGCCCAGCGGGCGCCAGTCGACCCGGACCCGGCCGTTCAACCCGCTCGATTCGCGCTGCGGGAAGAAGTCATAGTTGCGGCGCGCCCAGCCCGCCAGCAGCGTCACCTGGGTCACGCCACTGGCCAGCCAGTACACATTGGCCTTGATTTCATCCTGGTCCCAGCTGGTGCCGAAGGCCGGCCGGCCGTTCAGCAGCCGGGGATTCTGGTATTTCCCCTTGAGCTTGCGCGCCACCAGGCCGATGCGGCTGCCGCTGGGCGCCAGGTAATCGATGCCGGCCTCGGCCAGATCCTCGGTGCGGTCATTCACGCTTTGCGCCCGCAGATCATAGTTGTACTTGTAGCGGCTGAAACCGGCGCGCAAACGCCAGCTCGGATGAAAGCGCCAGCCGCCATCCACGTAATGCCGCCGCTGCGTGCGCAGATTGCGCTCGTCGGTGTGGTAATCCGTGAACGGGGTCAGGGTCTGGTTATAGGTCGTCCCGATATGACCATCCAGATGGTTGCCTAGCTGCCAAGCCAGGTCGGCGGAAAAATCCTTGCCATTATAATCGAGTTGATCGTAGTGATCGAAAGTTACGCGTGAAACTTTAGCGGAAGCCGTCAGCTTTTGCCGTCCGATCGGCCGCTCCAGCAGCAAGCCGGCCTGCACCTGGCGCATATTGTCGCCGCGCGGCCCCTTCAGGCCCGGCACGCCATCCGGCAGGCGCAGCAGATTGTCGTCATGGGTATAACCCAGGGAGACAAAGGGGTGGAGGGTGTCGCTGATGGCCGCGTGCGCCGCCCCCTGCGCCAGCGCGGCCAGCGCGGCCAGCAGGGCCAGCGGCAGCACACGCAGCGCGCCGCGGCGCTTGCTCATGGTTGAAGAAAGTGTCATATTTTTTCTATTGAGTAGATGCTTGCCGCTTACCAGAAAGACCAATTACCCGTCATCAATACCCAAACCCCCAGGCCGCCATTGGTGACGGCATGGGCAATGATGGGCGACCACAGGTTCTGGCTGCGCATGTATACGAGGCCATAGGCGGCGCCAGCCACCATGCCGGCGAACCACAAATGGTGTTCGAGGCCGAATAATATCACCGTGACAATAAAAGCTTTAAATTTTACGTGCGCGGGGTTCACTTTCAGGAAATCGGCCCGCTCCAGCCAGCGCAGCAGGAAGGAGCGCCAGAACAACTCTTCCATCAGCGGCACCACCAGGGCCGCGCCGGCAATGCGCACCAAGGCCAGCGGCCAGTCGATCTGGCCGCCGGCGCCGCGCGGGTCGAAGCCGGCCGGCGTGCCGATCTGCATCCACGCCGCATCCAGATGGACCCACAGCAGCAGCACCAGCAAGCCGCTGGCCACGGCCGCCAGCCAGCCGCGCGCGCCCAGCGGCTGCCACGCCAGCTCGCGGTAATGGCGGCGGCAAGCGAACAGCAGCGCCAGCACGACGCCGATTTTGACTGCATACAGCCAGCGCAGTTCCGCCGCCGCCAGGCCAAAACGGTCGAGCAGGTCGGCGATGGCGATGCAGGCCATGTACGCGGCAAAGGGAAGAATGCGGACCAGCGCCGGCTGCCGCGCGGGCGCGCTGTCCGGCCCGGCTGGCTGCGCGGCGGCCGGCCGGGTAGGGTCTGACTGCTGGGTTTTCATGCGATATCTGCGGTTCCGTTGCGGAGTTTGCAGATATTACAATATTATGCGCTGGTGCAGCGCACGAATGATGTAGAAAAGAAATCTTTCATCTCATCAGCTAACTCATTGACGCGATTCGATGGCCTCCCAGCGCTCCAGGGCCGCCAGCAACTCCGCTTCGATCTCGGCGATGCGGCTGTTCAAGCGCTTCGCTTCGGCCGGCGTCTTCTTGTAGAAGTCGGGATCGGACAGGGCGATATTCAGCGCGCTCTGCTCGTCTTCGAGCTTGGCGATCAGCTGCGGCAATTCGTCCAGCTCGCGCTGTTCCTTGAAGCTGAGCTTTTTCGCCTTTGCTGCAGGCGCAGCAAGCGGCGCCGCTGCCGCCTTGGCCGGCTTCTGCTCCGCCTTGGCCTCCGCCTTGGCGGACGCGGCCGGCGCCACGGCGCGCACGCGCTCCCAGTCGCTATAGCCGCCGATGTATTCGCGCCAGGCGCCCTCGCCTTCGGCCACGATGACCTGGGTCACGACATTGTCGAGGAACATACGGTCGTGGCTGACCAGGAAGACCGTACCCTGGTAATCTTCGAGCAGCTCTTCGAGCAGCTCCAGCGTATCGATGTCGAGGTCATTGGTCGGCTCGTCGAGCACCAGCACATTGGCCGGCTTGGCGAACAGGCGCGCCAGCAACAGTCGGTTGCGCTCGCCGCCCGACAGGGTGCGCACCGGCGACCGGGCGCGTTCGGGCGCGAACAGGAAGTCGCCCAGATAGCTCATCACATGCTTGCGCTGGCCATTGATCTCGACCCAGTCGCTGCCCGGCGCAATCGTGTCGGCCAGGCTGGCTTCCTCGTTGAGCTGGCTACGCATCTGGTCGAAATACGCGACCTGCAGTTTGGTGCCCTGGCGGATGGTGCCGGCATCGGCCGCCTCCTCGCCCAGGATCAGCTTGAGCAAGGTGGTCTTGCCGGCGCCATTGGCGCCGATCAGGCCGACCTTGTCGCCGCGCAGGATGGTGGCGCTGAAGTCGCGCACGATGGTTTTCGCGCCATACGCCTTGCTGACGGTGTCCAGCTCGGCCACGATCTTGCCCGAGCGCTCGCCCGAGGACACTTCCAGCCGCACCTGGCCCTGCTGTTCGCGGCGCGCGGCGCGCTGGTCGCGCAAGCGCTCCAGACGGCGCACCCGGCCCTCGTCGCGCGTGCGGCGCGCCTGCACGCCCTTGCGGATCCAGACTTCTTCCTGGGCCAGGAATTTGTCGAACTTGGCGTTCTCGATTTCCTCGATGGCCAGTTGCTCGGCCTTGCGCGTCTGGTAGGTGCTGAAGTTGCCCGGATAGGACAGCAGACGGCCGCGGTCGAGCTCGATGATGCGGGTGGCCACATTGTCGAGGAAGGAGCGGTCGTGGGTGATGAACAGCACGCTGCCCTTGAAATCGCGCAGCAAGCCTTCGAGCCACAGGATGGAGCTGAAGTCGAGGTGGTTGGTCGGCTCGTCGAGCAGCAGCACGTCGGGCGCCGCCACCAGGGCGCGCGCCAGCGCCACGCGCTTTTGCATGCCGCCCGACAGGGTTTTCATCTGCGCCGCGGGTCCCAGATTCAGGCGGTCCAGGGTCTGTTCGACCTTGTTGCCCAGATTCCAGGCGTCGGCCGCGTCGAGCTGCAGCTGGATCTCGTGCATGCGCTCCATCAGGGCCTCGTCGTCGCCCTGGCCGAACTGGCTGGTCAGCGCATCGTATTCCTTGCGCAGCGCCGGCAACTCGCCCAGGCCGGAGGCGACGGCTTCAAACACCGTCATCTCCGGCTCGAACACGGGTTCCTGCTCGACATAGGCGATCGTCACGCCCTGCTGCATGACCAGGAGGCCATCGTCCAGCTTGACGCGGCCCGAAATGATTTTCAGCAGCGAGGATTTGCCGGTGCCGTTGCGGCCGATCAGGCCGACGCGCTCGCCGCTCTCGAGGGAGAACTCGGCGTGATCGAGAAGCGCGACGTGGCCGAACGCCAGTTGCGCGGAAGTGAGGGAAATGACTGCCATAGCGGATTCAGAAACGCCGCCCTGCTGCGGTCGGCGGGCGGCTGGGGATGATCGAAACCGCCATTGTACCGGCAGCGCGCAATTGCTACTAACATTTGCCGATCTGTCAGCTATAATTGCGCTCGCCTTGCGTCCTCCCCGTAGCACAATGGATAGTGCACATGCCTCCTAAGCGTGGGATACTGGTTCGATTCCAGTCGGGGGGACCAAACCGCCCCCCCCCTCCGCACTTAAGCCTTGCGCCGCGCCACCCAGCCCAACAGTCCCATTCCGAGCAGCAGCATGCCATACGCGGCAGGTTCCGGTACGGCGGCAATGTTATAAACTTCAATGGCGCCGTAGGTGACGTTAAACCCATTGAACGGCGCACCGTTCAGCAAACTGGCGTTGGTATCGGGCGCATAGGGATTGATGTAGGAGTACATCAAGGAATAGCCGCCGTGCGTCAGGTCATCCGGCACATACAGATCATGTCCCCAGCCGAACGTCGGACCATATTTCGCGTCGTTATAGGTCTGGTAGGCGCCCACCGCATCCAGGCCATTCGCCTTCGGCGTCTGACGGTGCAGCTTGCCGCTGGTCAGATTGAAGAGGAAGGCCTTGCGGTCAGCCTGGTTCTCGGTCACATTGTAGGCGCCGGACGAAGTCCAGCTCTGCGGATTGTAGCCCCCCACCAGCCAGGTTTGGCCATTGCTGTCCGTTGCCTGCATGACGGAAAAAGTGCGCCCCCGGCCATCCACCGCCGCATGAAAATCCTTCGCGGTATGGCCTGCTGCTTTAGTATAAATATTGGTCAGCGCAATGCTGCCCTCGCCCAGCCAGGCGGACAACTGGGCCTGCTCCTTGGCACTGAGCAGGGTTGTGGCGGCGGCGGCGCCGGTGCTGGCAACCAACAGAGAAACCGCCAGCAGGCTGGCGGTGACAGTGGATGGAAAGAGTTTCTGCATGATAGGCACCTTTAACAACAAGAAATGTTTCCAACTATAACATGTTGTTTTTTTTGTTTGCCATGCGTGAATGTTTTTTCAGCAATTTAGCATATCCGGCACAACAGCCGTGACTTCGATTTCGACCTTGGCCTGATCTTCAATAAGAGCGCTGACTTCGATCGCGCTCATGGCGGGATAGTGGGCGCCGACCAGTTCCCGGTAGATCTGGCCAATTGCGCGGTACGCCGCCACATACTCTATTTTATCGACCACATACCAGGTCATGCGCACAATATGCTCCGGCCCGGCGCCTGCTTCGGCGAGTACCGCGATGATATTCAGCAGGGCCTGACGCACCTGGCCGGCGAAGTCGCTGGTCTGGAAGCGCCCCTGCTCATCCCAGCCCACCATGCCGCTGACGAAGACTTGCTTGCCGCGGGCGGCGATGCCGTTGGCATAGCCGCGCGGGCGGGGCCAGCCCGGAGGTTGAAGTATCTGCATGCTCGGTTCCTTGTTTAAGCCGCCTCGCGCAGCAGCTCGCGCGCGATGATTAATTGCTGGACTTCGGTGGCGCCTTCGTAAATGCGCAGCGCGCGGATTTCGCGGTACAGGCGCTCCACGGGATGCTCGCTGACCACGCCCAGGCCGCCGAACATCTGCACGGCGGCGTCGATCACCTGCTGCGCCGTTTCGGTGGCCGTCATCTTGGCCATGGCCGCCTCCTTCGTCACCTTGCGGCCCTGGTCGCGCTGCCAGGCGGCGCGGTAGGTCAGCAGCGCCGCGCTGTCGATGGCGGTGGCCATCTGCGCCAGCTTGGCCTGGGTCAGCTGGAAGTCGGCCAAAGTCTGGCCGAACATGGGCCGCTGGCGCGCATGGGCCAGCGCCTCGTCGAACGCGCGGCGCGCGAAGCCCAGGGCCGCCGCCGCCACCGAGGTGCGGAACACGTCGAGCGTGGCCATCGCCACCTTGAAGCCCTGCCCCGCCTCACCCAGGCGCATCGCGGCCGGGATGCGGCAGTTGTCAAAGCGCAGGCGCGCCAACGGATGCGGCGCGATCACCTGGATGCGTTCGGCGATTTCCAGGCCTGGCGCATCGGCCGGCACGATGAAGGCGCTGATGCCGCGCGTGCCGCGCGCCTGAGTGCCCTGGGCTTCTTCGGCCGCGCCGTCGCGCGCGAACACCACGTAGAAATCGGCGATGCCGCCGTTCGAGATCCAGGTCTTCTCGCCGTTCAGCACATAGCTGTCGCCCTCGCGCGCGGCGGCGCACTGCATGGCGGCGACGTCGGAACCGGCCTGCGGTTCGGACAGCGCAAAGGCGGCAATCGCCTCGCCGCGCGCCACGCGCGGCAGCCAGGCCTGCCGGGCCGCCGCATCGCCGAACAGGCTGATGGCGCCCGAACCCAGGCCCTGCATGGCGAAGGCGAAATCGGCCAGGCCGTTGTGGCGCGCCAGGGTTTCGCGGATCAGGCAGATGGCGCGCGTATCGATGGCGTCCAGCGCACCGCCATGGGCGCTGCCGCCGACCGCATGGCGCAGCCAGCCCGCCTCGCCCAGCTGGCGCACCAGTTGGCGGCAAGCGCTGTCCACATCCGCGCCATGCGCAGCGCGCACCTGCTCTGCGGCCCAGGCGTCGAGCTCCCGTTCCAGCGCGGCGTGGCGCGGCTCGAAGAAAGGCCAACCCAGATAGTCTTTATCGGCCATGCCTCAATCCCCCTCGAACCGCGGTTTCTGTTTCGCCACGAAGGCGTGGTAGGCGCGGTGGAAGTCATTGGTCGCCATGCAAATGGCCTGGGCCTGCGCTTCCGCCTCGATGGCTTCGTCCACGCCCATATTCCACTCCTGCTGCAGCATCTTCTTGGTCATGCCGTGGGCGAAGGTCGGGCCTTGCGCCAGGCTGCGCGCAAAATTCTGCGCCTCGGCCAGCAGCGCTTCCGGCGCGTACAGATTGTTGAAGAAGCCCCAGCGCTCGCCTTCCAGGCCCGACATGGAACGGCCGCTGTACAGCAATTCGGCGGCGCGGCCCTGGCCGATCACGCGCGGCAGCAAGGCGCAGGCGCCCATATCGCAGCCGGCCAGGCCGACGCGCGTGAACAGGAAGGCGGTCTTGCTGCGCTCCGTGCCGTAGCGGATGTCCGAAGCCAGGGCCAGCATGGCGCCGGCGCCGGCGCACACGCCGTCGATGGCGGCCACGATGGGCTGCGGACAGGCGCGCATGGCTTTCACCACATCGCCCGTCATGCGCGTGAAGGCCAGCAGGCCGGGCATGTCGAGCCTGGTCAGCGGGCCGATGATCTCGTGCACGTCGCCGCCCGAACAGAAATTCTCGCCCGCGCCGTTGATGACGATGGCTTTCACATCGCCGGCATAGGCCAGCGCGCGGAACAGCTCGCGCAGCTCGGCGTAGGAATCGAAGGTCAGCGGGTTCTTGCGCTCGGGGCGGTTCAGGGTCAGCGTCGCCACGCCCGCCTCCACCGCGAACAGGAAATGGCGCGCCTCATAGCTGGCCAGCGGCTGGTGGTTGCCCGGCAGCGCGTGCGGCTCGCCTTGCAGATACTTCATGGTTTGTCCTTTCCATTGCGGGCATATAGATGCCCCTTCATTTCGGAGAGCAGTTCGATCAGCCGGCCCTTGTCGTCGCCGGGAATATCCCGCAGCAGCTCGACCACCCAGCTTTCGTGCACCTCGGCCATCTTGGCGAAGGCCTTGCGGCCGGCCGGCGTCAACATGACGCTGAAAGCGCGCCCGTCTTTCGGATCGGCCACGCGCTGCACCAGCCCCTCCTGCTCCAGCTGGTCGGTGATGCCGGTGACATTGCCGCCCGTGACCATCATGCGGCGCGACAGCTCGCCCATGCGCAAGCCTTGCGGATAGCGCTCCAACTGGGCCATGAGATCGAAGCGCGGCAGGGTGATGCCGAACTGCGCGCGCAGACGGCCGCGGATTTCGTTTTCGATCTTGACCGTGCAGGACAGCATGCGCAGCCACAGCTTGAGCGCCTGGTGGTGATCCTGCGTCAGGCGGCTGGCCAGATCGAGCACCGGTTCCGGCAAAGGCGCCGGCGCGTCACCGGCACGCTCCTGCTCCGGGTTGTCATTGAGAGGCATGGGCTTCCTTACATGACTTCGCCGCCGGCGACGGCCAGCGCTTGGCCATTCATGGCGCCCGATTCGGGAAGACAAAGCCAGGCCACGGCATGCGCCACTTCCTCGCTCTGGATCAGGCGTTGCTGCGGATTGCCGGCCGCCAGTTCGGCGCGCGCCTGCTCCTCGCTGCGTCCCGTCTTCAGCATGATGTTGGCGACGGCGTCCTTCACGATATCGGTTTCGGTAAAGCCGGGACAGACCGCGTTCACCGTCACGCCCTTGGCCGCCACTTCCAGCGCCAGGGCGCGCGTCAGGCCGACCACGCCATGCTTGGCGGCGGTATAGGCGCTCACATAGCGGTAGCCGGTCAAGCCGGCGGTGGAGGCGATATTCACGATGCGTCCCCAGCCCGACTCCAGCATGGCGGGCAAGGCCGCCTGGGTGCAGTGGAACACGCCGCCGAGATTCACCTCCAGCATGCGCCGCCAGTCCTCGCCGCTGGTTTTCAGGAACGGCGCGGCATGCGCCTGGCCCGCGTTGTTCACCAGGACATCGATGCGGCCCAGACGCTCGGCTGCAGCAGCAAAGCCTTCGCGCACCGAGGCTTCGTCGCCCACGTCCATGGTGCGGATGGCGACGCGGCAGCTCTCGGCCAGCGCCGGCTCATCGGCCAGCAACGCGTGCAGCTCCAGCGCCGCCTGTTCCAGCCTGGCGCCATCGCGGCCCGCCAGGGTCACGCTGGCGCCGCGCAGCAGCAGGGCGCGGGCGCAGGCGGCGCCGATGCCGCGTCCGCCACCCGTCACCAGCGCGTGCCGGCCCGCCAGGGATTTGACTTCGTTCAATGGACTGCTCATTCAACCCTCCAGCAATTTTGCCGCCACCTGCTGCGGCGTCAGGCCGCCGCTGGCGGCCGCCAGTTGTTTTTCCCGTTCCAAATTGCGTTCCAGCTGCTGCTTGCCGGGCAGGTATTGCTTGGGCCAGGCCACCATACGGTAGCCGATTTTCGCCGCCTCCGTCAGCGTCCACGCTGGATTGGCCAGATGCGGACGGCCCACCGCGCACAGATCGGCGCGGCCGGCGGCGATGATGCCGTTGGCATGGTCGGCTTCGAAGATGGAACCGACCGCCATGGCGGCAATGCCCGCCTCGTTGCGCACGCGGTCGGCGAACGGCGTCTGGAACATGCGGCCGAAGACCGGTTTCTCCTGCTTGCTGACCTGGCCCGACGAGCAATCGACCACGTCGGCCCCGGCCAGCTTGAACAGCCGCGCGATCCGCACCGCGTCTTCCGGCGTGATGCCGCCTTCCACCCAGTCGTGGGCCGAGATGCGCACGCTCATCGGCTTGTGCACCGGCCACACGGCGCGCATGGCGGCGAACACGCGCAGCGGATAGCGGCAGCGGTTTTCCAGGCTGCCGCCGAATTCGTCGCCGCGCTGGTTGGTCAGCGGCGAAATGAAGGAGGACAGCAGATAGCCGTGGGCGCAATGCAGCTCCAGCCAGTCGAAACCAGCGTGGTCGGCCGCCAGCGTGGCGCGCACGAAATCGTCCTCCACCCGCTGCATGTCTTCCAGCGTCATGGCGCGCGAGAGCTGGGACACGCCCTCCAGGTACTGCTGCGGCGAAGCCGAGAGCAGCGGCCAGTTATCGCTGCCCAGCGGCTGGTCGATGCCTTCCCACATGGCGCGGGTGGACCCTTTGGCGCCAGCGTGGCCAAGCTGGACGCCGATCTTCGCGTCGCTATGCGCATGCACATAGCCGACGATGCGCTTCCAGGCCGCGGTATGCTCCGCCGTGTACATGCCGGGACAATGGGGCGTGATGCGCGCATCGGCCGAGGGGCAGGTCATTTCCGCCATCACCAGCGCCGCGCCGCCCATGGCGCGCGCGCCCAGATGCACCAGGTGGAAATCGCCCACCGTGCCGTCCACCGCGCTGTACTGCGCCATCGGCGAGACGACGATGCGGTTTTTCAGCACCAGGCCGCGCACTTTGTAGGGCGTGAACATGGGCGGCACCGGCCGCTCAAGCAACTCGGCCGGCGCCGGCAACTCGGCCTGTTCGAACGCGCGCCGCGCAAACCATGCTTCGTAATCGGCCACATAGGCCGCATCGCGCAGGCGCAGGTTTTCGTGCGACAGGCGCTGGCTGCGCGTCAGCATGGAATAGGCGAACTGCGGCGCTTCCAGCGCGGTATAGCGCTGCACGTTCTCGAACCATTCCATCGAGTTGCGCGCCGAACTCTGGATCTTCAGCACCTCCACCGCCCTCGCCTTTTCGTACCCAGCCAGCGCGGCGGCGATATCCGTTTCGGCGGCAAAGCAGCGCGCCAGCTCGATCGCGTCCTCCAGCGCCAGCTTGGTGCCGGAGCCGATCGAAAAATGCGCGGTGTGGGCGGCGTCGCCCATCAGCACCACCGGCACGCCATCGTTCCAGCGCACCCACTGCTGGCAGACGATGCGCGGGAAAGCGATCCAGCTGCTGGAGCCGCGCAGGTGCGCCGCGTTCGACATCAGCGCATGGCCGTCCAGCTGGTCGGCGAACAGCTGCTCGCACCAGGCGACGCCCTGTTCCTGGCTCATCTGATCCAGGCCGGCCGCGCGCCATACGCTTTCCGGCGTTTCGATGATGAAGGTCGAGGTGTCGCCGTCGTACTGGTAGATATGGGCCTGGAACCAGCCGTGCGGCGTTTCCTTGAAGACGAAGGTGAAGGCCTCGAACTTCTTCTTCGTGCCCAGCCACACAAAGCGGCAGCGCCGCGTTTCGATCTGCGGCTGATAGGTCGCTTCGTAGCGGCTGCGGATGCGGCTGTTCAAGCCGTCGGCGGCGATCACCAGGTCGGCCTGGTAGCGGCGCGCGATTTCCTGGTCGTCCTCGACCTCGGTCTTGAACAGCAATTCCACGCCCAGCTCCTCGCAGCGCTGCTGCAGGATGTTCAGCAGGCGCTTGCGGCCGATGCCGCAGAAACCGTGGCCGCCGGAGGTCACCTTCTGCCCCTTGAAGAAGACGTCGATATCGTCCCAGTGGTTGAAGGCTTGCAGGATGGCGCGCGCCGTCGGCTCGTCGGCGTTGACCAGATTGCCCAGGGTCTGGTCGGAGAACACCACGCCCCAGCCGAAAGTGTCGTAAGGCCGGTTGCGCTCGATGACGGTGATGCGGTGCGCGGGGTTCTGCTTTTTCATCAGCAGGCCGAAATACAGGCCCGCCGGGCCGCCGCCTATGCAAACGATATTCATGCGTTTCCTTATTCCGCTCTGCGCAGCTTGAAGCGCTGCAGCTTTCCTGTTTCCGTGCGCGGCAAGGCCGCCGTGAAGCGCACCGAACGCGGATATTTATACGGGGCGATTTGCGCCTTGACGAATTCCTGCAGGCTGGCCGCCAGCGCTGGCGAAGCGTCGAAGCCGGAACGCAGCACCACATGCGCTTCCACGATCTGCCCGCGCTCCGCATCGGCCTTGCCGACCACGCCGCATTCGGCCACGGCGGGATGGCGCAGCAGCACCTCCTCCACCTCGGGACCGGCGATATTGTAGCCGGCCGAAATGATCATATCGTCGGTGCGCGAGCGGTAGATGAAATAGCCGTCGGCATCCATCTCGTAGGCGTCGCCGGTCAGGTTCCAGCCGTTCAGCACATAGTCTTTCTGGCGCGGGTCGGCCAGATAGCGGCAACCGGTCGGCCCTTTGACGGCCAGCCGTCCGATCACGCCCGGCCCCACCGGCTTGCCCTCGCCATCGAGTATGCAAGCCTGGTAGCCCGGCACCGGCTTGCCCGTGGCGCCGGGGCGGATGTCCTCGCCGGAGGCGGAGATGAAGATGTGCAGCATCTCGGTGGCGCCGATGCCGTCGATCATGGCCAGGCCGCTGGCTTCCTTCCAGATGGCGCGCGTGGCCAGCGGCAGCGCCTCGCCGGCCGACACGCTTTTGCGCAAGCTGGACAAGTCGTGCTGCGGCGCCAGCGCCGCCATCTGGCGGTAGAAGGTGGGCGCGGTGAAGCTGATGGTGGCGCGGTATTGGGCGATCGCCCGCAACAGGGTTTCCGGCGTCAGCTTTTCCAGCAGCACGGCGGCGGCGCCCACGCGCAGGGGAAACAGCAGCAAGCCGCCGAGGCCGAAGGTAAAGGCCAGCGGCGGCGTGCCGATGAACAGGTCGGAGCCGTCGGCTTTCAGCGTATGACGCGGGAAGCAGTCGCAGATGGCCAGCACGTCGCGGTGGAAATGCATGGTCCCTTTCGGCACGCCGGTGGTGCCGGAGGTGAAGCTGATCAGGCAGACGTCGTCGGCCGCCGTATCGCAAGCTTCGAAGTGCGGGCCTTGGTCCGCCATCAGCGCTTCCAGCGAGCCCGCGCCCGCGCCGCCATGGAAGTACAGCGTGCGTTCGGGCCGCGACGGCGCCAGTTCCATTTCCTCGCGCAAGCCGTCGGCGCACAGCACGGCATTGACCTGGGACTTGCCCATGATCGCGCCCAGCTCGCGCGCGCGCAGCAGCGGCATCGTGGGTACGGCGATGCAACCGGCTTTCAGCACGCCCAGCACGGCGGCCGCCATCAGCGGATGATTGGCGCCGCGCAGCAGCACGCGGTTGCCCGGCACCAGTCCCAACGGGCCGCGCAGCACGGCGGCAATGCGGTTCACCTTCTCCTGCAGCTGCGCATAGCTCCAGCGCTCATGCTCGCCGTACAGGGCCGGACGCGCGCCGCCGCCGCCGGCCACCGCCTTGTCCAATAGTTCGGCCACGCAGTTCAGGCGCTGCGGGTAATCCAGCTCCGGCAGGTCGAACAGCAGCTCCGGCCACTGTTCGCATGGCGGCAGATGATCGCGCGCGAACGGGTCGAGGTGCGCGCTAGGCGCGAGTGGTGCAGATGATCTGTTCATGGTCGCCCTGATTGGATGGTCGGTTCAAGTCAGTCCGCAAGCAGATACTTTAAACCTAAACTAATTCATCCACAAGAGCTTTCACCGCCGTGGCGGCGGCCTCGCATTCAACCCAAACTGATTTGACGCACCAGGGCGGATTGGTGAATCACGGCCCGTATCACGTCGGACAAGGCCGCTTGCACCGCCTCCAGTTCCGGCGGCACGTCGCGGCGGAAGCGTTCCAGCGCGGCGGCGGCGCCGTGCAGGCCCAGGGTCACGCAGCCGGCATGCAGGCGTTCGATGCGGTTGCGCGCCTCGCCCACCTCATCGCGCGCGAACAGCGCATCGAGTTCGGCGCTGGCGGCCGTGAGCTGGTTCTGGAAGCCGGTCAGGTAGACCAGCAGGCGGTCGCCGTTGATGCCGAGGCGCTGCTGCGTTTCGGCCGGGGTTTCGGCCACATGCTGGTAGCCGTTCGCGGCCTGGTCGAGAAAGCCGGTCAGGTGCACGCGCACCTGGTCGGCCTGGAAGGGTTTGACGATATAGCCGGCGGCGCCGGCCTTGGTGGCCTGCTGCACCGTGTCGGTGTCGGTGGCGGAGGAGACCAGCACGAAAGGCATGGTGCTCAAGGCGGCATCGCCTTTTACGCGCTGCAGCAGTTCCATGCCGGAGAGGCGCGGCATGCGCAGATCGCAAAAACAGATTGCAGGACGCAAGCCGCCTTCCAGCTGTTGCCAGGCATCGGCGCCGTCTTCCGCTTCCACGATATCGAATTTGCCGCAGCTATCGATCAGGTGCATCAGCACCATGCGCGAGACAACGTCATCATCTACCACCAGAACTCTCATTCAATCCTCTCCTGTGCCTGTCACCGTCAGTGTGCGCCTGCTGTGACCCGGCCAGGCAATCTTACCCTATATCCAGCGTGCATGTTTTTCAATTGGTCCGCACGCCGCCCGCCGCCAATTGCTGCAGCAGCTCGCGCAGGCGCGGCAGCTTGGCGGTGACGGCGGCCCATAGCGCGCGGTCGGCCGCCCGTTCCAATTCACCGGCCAGCGCCTGCAACTCCGATAGTTCCAGGTAGCCGGCGCTGCCTTTCAAGCCATGGAACAGGCGCCCCGCCGCATCGGCGTCGGCGGCGGCGATGGCCGCATCCAGTTCCGCCAGGCGCTCCGGCAGATCGGCCAGGAAGGCGTCGAGCAGGCGCCGGTCCAGCATCTCGCGCGCCAGCACGCGCGGCGGCGAAGCCGGCGCGCCGCGCGGCAGCACGATGTGCTCAGGCTCCGTGCTCACGCCGAACATGGCGTCCAGTTCGGCCGCGCTCGGGCCGGGCGGGGAATGCAGCGGCATTTCCGGCAACAGGATGCCGCGCTGCAGCTGGCGTTCGATGGCGCGGCTCAGCTGGAAATGCAGGGCCGCCTCGTCGATCGGCTTGGTCAGGAAATCGTCCATGCCGGAAGCGAGGTAGCGGCTACGGTCTTCTTCGCTGGCATTGGCCGTCAGCGCGATGATCATCAGCTCCTGGTCGCGCACCGGCGCGGCGTCGCTGCCGCCCGAGCGGATCAGGCGCGTGGCGCTGGGGCCGTCCATCTCCGGCATGCGGCCATCCATCAGGATCAGGTCATAGCGCGCGTGGGCGCAGGCGGCCACCGCCAGCGCGCCGTTGCCGACGATATCGACCTTGTGGCCCAGATCTTCCAGCATCATGCGGATGATGATCTGGTTGGTCGGGAAGTCCTCGGCGCACAGCACGCGCAGCTGGTGGCTGTGCGGCTCGCGCGGAATATGCGGCACCAGCGGCGGCGCCACGCCGTCCGGCAGCGGCAGGGTGAAGGCGAACACGCTGCCGATGCCCGGCGTGCTGACGGCGCCGATCTCGCCGCCCATCAGCTCCACCAGTTGGCGGCAGATGGCCAGTCCCAGGCCGGTGCCGCCGTAGCGGCGCGTGGTGGTGCTGTCGGCCTGCTCGAATTTCTGGAACAGGCGCGGCATGGCTTCGGCCGGGATGCCGATGCCGGTGTCTTCCACCGTGAAGCGGATCTGGCTGCAGGCGCGCCCTTCGCGCAGCACGCTTTCCGGCAGGCGCTCCACGCGCAGCGAGACATGGCCGCGCTGGGTGAACTTGAAGGCATTGCCGACCAGGTTGACCAGCACCTGGCGCAGGCGGGTCGGGTCGCCCACCACGAAAGGCGGCAAGCCCTTGCCGAATTCCACCGCGAAGCCCACGCTGTGCGCCGCCGCCTGCTCTTCGAACAGGCTGACCACGTTCTCCACCGTGCCGGCCAGCGCGAAGTCGATATTCTCGATGGTCAGCTTGCCGGCCTCGATCTTGGAGAAGTCCAGCAAATCGTTGATGATGGTCAGCAGCGACTGGGCATTGGCCTGACCGCGCTCGATCTGCTCGCGCGTGCCCTCGGCCAGATGGCTGTCGCGCAGCGCGAAGCCGAGCATGCCGATCACGCCGGCCAGCGGGGTGCGCATCTCGTGGCTCATATTGGCCAGGAATTCCGACTTCTGGCGCGTCGCGTCTTCCGCCTTCTGCTTGGCGTAGCTGAGACGCTCGTCGCGCTGCTCCAGTTCGCGCTTTTGCTGCTGCAGCAGCTTGTTCTTCAGCTCCACCTCGGCCGTGCGCAGGCTGACCTGCTGCTCCAGGCGCGTGCGCTGGCGGCGCAGGCCGCGCACCCGCGCCTGATAGGTGATGACGGCGCTGCCCAGCAGGGTCAAGACGATCAGGCTGCGGAACCACCAGGTTTTCCAGAACGGCGGCAAGATGGTGATTTCCAGCGTGGCGGCGTTATCGTTCCAGATGCCGTCCTTGTTGGCGGCCTTGACGCGGAAGGTGTAAGTACCGGGGTCCAGATTGGTGTAGGTGGCGAAGCGCTTGCTGGCGTCCGTCACCACCCAGTCGCGGTCGAAGCCCTGCAACTGGTAGGCGAAGCGGTTGCGCTTGGGCGCGGCGTAGTGCAAGGCCGTGAACTCCAGCGAGAACATGGTGTCGCTCTCCTGCAGCGTGACGGCATTGGTGTATTCGATGGCGTTGCGCAGCATGCCGCCGTTTTCGCTCTGGCCGGGACGCACCGACTTGTTGAAGACCTGGAAGTCGGTGATCGCCACCGTCGGCGCGATGCTGTTCTCCTTCACCTCTTTCGGCGCGAAGGCGGTCAGGCCGTTGAAGCCGCCGAAGTACATATTGCCGTCCGGCGCGCGCAGCGCCGAGCCGTCGAAGTAAGCGCCCTCGATGGTGCCGTCCGTGCCCGAGTAATTGCGGATCTGGCCCGTGACGATATTCAGGCGCGACAAGCCGGTATTGGTGGACAACCACAGATTGTTGGCGTCGTCGGCCAGGATGGCGGCGATGGCGTCGTCGGCCAGGCCGTCCTTGCGCAGGTAGCGGCGGAACTTCACATTGCCGTCGGCGCCGAATTCCATGCGATTCAGGCCGCCGGCCGTGCCCACCCACAGCACGCCGCCCGCGTCCTCGTACAGATAGTGCACCTCGTCGTGACTCAGGCTGGAAGGGTCGGCCGGGTCGTGGCGGAAGTGGCGGAACTGGCCGGTCTTGCGATCGAGCAGATCGAGGCCGTTGAAGGTGCCGACCCACAGGCTGCCGCGGCTGTCCTCCAGCACCGGACGCACGATATTGTCGGCCAGGCTGTTGCCGTCGGCCGGATCGTGGCGGAAGGTCTGGGTGCCGCCGCTGGCCGGATCGTAGCGGTGCAAGCCGCCGCGCGAGGAAATCCACAGTACGCCGCTGCGGTCGCCGTAGATATAGCGCAGGTGGTCGCTATCCGGATCGCCGCGCGAGAACAGCAGGCTGCTGAATTGGCGCGTGACCGGATCGAAGCGGCGCATGCCGGTGCGCCCGCCCACCCACAGCATGCCCTGCGGATCGCGCCACATGGCCGTGACCACACTGTCGGCCAGAGAAGCCAGGCGGTATAAGATGGTTTCGCCGCTGACCGGATCGAAGTAATTCAGACCGTCGTTATTGCCCAGCCAAAGCTTGCCGTTGCCGGCATCGAGGACGGCGCGCACGCGGTTGTCGCTGAGCGAACGCGGACGGTCGGGATCCTTGACCAGGCGCGCAAAGCCGCCGCTGCCCAGGTCGACGCGGCTGACGCCCGCGTACCATGTGCCGACCCACAGGGTGCCGACGCGGTCGCGGAACAGCGAGGAAACGTAATTGTCCGACAGGCTGTGCGGATCGCTGAGCTGGTGGCGGTACTGCACGAAGCGGTCGTCCTCGGGGCGCCAGCGGAACAGGCCATGGCGCTGGGTGCCGACCCACAGCGTGCCTTCGCTGTCCTGGTAAATGGCCGGCACCGGGCCGGGCGGCAAGCCTTCGGCCAGGCCCATGCGGCGCCGGTGCGGCACGCCGTCGCCATCGAGCTTCCACTGTTCGACGCCGCTGACGCTCCCCACCCACAAGGTCTGCTTGCTATCCACATGCAGTGAGATCACCGACTCGCCGCGGCCGTTCTTCCCCACTTGCAAAGGGAAGTGGCGGAAGCGCTTGGCGCCCGGCATCAGCATGTCGACGCCGGCGGCGGTCCCCACCCACAGGCGGCCGGCCGCGTCGCGCGCCAAGGCATTGACCTGGTCGCTCATCAGGCTGCCCGCCTCCTTGGGCTCGTGGTGATAAATGGTGAAGCGGCCGCTGGCCGGATCGAAATGCTGCAAGCCGTCGGAAGTGCCCACCCACAGCGCGCCGATGCCGTCGTCGATGATGGCGCCCACATGGCGGTTGCCGTTGCCGCGCTTGACCGGTTCGTCCGGCAGGTAGTGGCTGAATTTCTGCGTCACCGGGTCGTAGCGGTCCAGGCCACCGTCGGTGCCCACCCACAGGCGCCCGATCGGGTCCAGGTGCAGCGCCTTGACCCAGTTCTCGGCCAGGCTATGCGGATCGGAAACGGCGTGGCGGAACACCACGGTGCGGTAGCCGTCGTAGCGGCTCAGGCCCGCCTGGCTGCCGAACCACATGAAGCCCTGGCGGTCCTGCATGATGGCCAGCACCGATTCCTGGGCCAGGCCATCATCCACATTCAGCTGCTCGAAGCGCAGGGTGCGCGGCGGCGGCCCGGCCTGGGCGTCCGTGAGCAGGCCGCCCGCCAGCGCCAGCAGGGCGGGGAGCAACAGTTGGCGGCAGTAGCGTCGAAATGGGAGCAGCACGAACAATCGGTCCTGGATAAACACAGCCACGGCTCAGGAGGCAAAAAACGCCAGCACATCGGCCTTGCGCGCCTGGGTGTCGCGCTGGCCGAGCCGGATCAATTCGGAAGTATACGTCGATTCGAACAGCAGGTAGGACGCTAATGCGGCGCCGCGCGTCTCCGTGGCACCGATCCCGGACAGCATGGTGCGGATCGGCGCGGGCAGGCTGGCGATATGGCGGGTGGCGATATCGTCCAGGCGCTCGGAAGGCGCGATCACCAGCAGCTCCACCGGCCGCAGCGGGGTCTTTTGCAGCAGCTCCTCAGGCAGTACCGACAAGGTCTGGTTGACCCGGTTCAGGCGTTCGATATCCACCGCCAGGCTGTCGAGGAAGATGGACGACATGGCATGACCGGCGATCTGCGCCAGGCTCGGATAGCGCGCCGATTCGGTGGCCTGGCGCGCCGGCTCCGTCAACCGTCCCGCCCCCACCACCAGCACCTTGGCCGCGCCCAGGTGGATGGCCGGCGAGATCGGCGCCAACTGGCGCATCGAACCGTCGCCGCAGTATTCGCGGTGGCCGCCCAGGTACAGCGGCGTAGCCGGGAAGATGAAGGGGATGGCCGACGATGCCAGCAGATGCTCGACGCCGATCTGGTCCTGCATGGCCACGCGCTGCATGCGCACCCAAGGCGCGATGTCGGCGGCGGTCTGGTAAAAGGTGATGTGCTGCCCGCCGGTATAGGACGAAGCGGTGACGGCCAACGCGTGCAGCAAGCCTTCCTGCAGCACGGCGTCCAGGCGCGGCAAGTCCAGCATGCGGTGCAGCAGGTTGACCAGCGGGGTGTTGTCGAGCAGGGAATTGGGCGGCGAAGCGCGCCATTTGCGCAGCAGCCAGCCGAAGGACAGCAGGGAAAGCCAGCGCGCGCCGGAGCGGATCACGCCGAGCGAATCGGCGCGGTAGACCTGGCTGACTTCGATATTGCTCCAGACGTCGAGCAGTTTTTGCACGCCCTCGCCGAAGTTGTCGGCGCGGCAAGCCAGGGCGGTGGCGTTGATGGCGCCGGCCGAGGTGCCGCAGATGATCTGAAAAGGGTTGCGCGCCGGCGGCCAGCCCTCCTCCCACAGTATCTCCGATATCGCTTGTAGCACCCCGACTTGGTAGGCGGCGCGCGCACCGCCCCCGGTCAGGATCAAGCCTGTTTTCTTTTTGCTTCCCATTGCTCTAGATTAACACGTTTAGGCTTGCTAATCGCCCTTCACTACCCCCTCACGGCGCGGATCGGCGCCGCCAAACCACACTTCCTTGCCGTTGCGGCGCAGGCGCTGGATGCCCTGCAGGCCGGAGTTCTGCTCGTACTGGCGCACCTCGTGGCCGCGGGCCTTCAGCACGTCCACCACGGCGGGCGGGAAGCGCCCCGCTTCCAGCTCGGTCGGACCATTGCGGCTGCCGAAGTTGGGCAGGCTGATGGCCTGCTGCACGTCCAGGTTCCAGTCCAGGGTGCCGACCAGCACCTTGGCCACGTAGTTGATGATGGCCGAGCCGCCCGGCGAACCGGTGGCCAGCACCAGCTTCTTCGTCTCCTGGTCGAACACCAGGGTGGGCGACATGGCGCTGCGCGGCCGTTTGCCCGGCTGCACGCGGTTGGCGATGGGCCCGTTTTCGTCGGCCGAATCGAAGGAGAAATCGGTCAGCTGGTTATTCAGCAGGAAGCCGTCGACCATCTGGCGCGAGCCGAAAGCGTCTTCCACCGACGTCGTCATGGACAAGCCGCCGCCCAAACCATCGACCGCCACCAGATGCGAGGTCGAGGGATTTTCGATGGCGCTATCGCTGCCCCAGGCCAGTTTCAGGTCGGTCGGCACGCCCGCCTTGGCGCGGCCCATGGACTTGTCGCCGATCAGGGCGGCGCGCTGGCGCAGATAGGATTTATCGAGCAGCGCCGCCAGGCCACGCCCCGGCAACGGCACGAAGTCGGTGTCGGCCACGTAGCGGTTGCGGTCGGCGTAGGCCAGGCGGCCCGCCTCGGTGAACAGGTGCACCGCTTCCGCGTCGGGCACGCCTTTCACCGGCAGGTGCGCGGCCAGCGGTTTCGCCTCCAGCATGCCCAGCATCTGCGCGATGGCGATGCCGCCCGAGGATGGCGGCGGCATGCCGCACACGGTCCAGCGCTTGTAGTCGCTGCAGACCGGATCGCGCTGCTTGGCCTGATAGCCCGCGATATCGGCCTCGCTTAAAGTGCCGGGATTGGTCGGATGCTGGTTCACCTTGGCCGCGATGTCGCGCGCGATGCGGCCCTTGTAGAAGGCGTCGGCGCCGCCGGCCGCGATCTCGCGCAGGCTGCGCGCCAGCTCGGGATTTTTCAGCACATAACCGACCGGGCGCGGCTTCTTGTCGGCGTCGTAAAAGTAAGCGGCGGCCACCGGGTCGCGCAGCAGGTGCGCGTCCCAGCCCAGCAAGGCGTTCAGGCGCGGGCTGACGGCAAAGCCCTCCTCGGCCAGCTTGATGGCCGGTTCGAACAATTTGTCCCAGGCCAGCTTGCCGTGCTCCTTGTGCGCCAGCTCCAGCATGCGCAGCACGCCGGGCGCGCCGACCGAACGGCCGCCCACCACGCCCACGCTGCGCGACACGGGCTTGCCATCGGCGTCCTGGAACAGGCGCTCGGTGGCGCCGGCCGGCGCGGTTTCGCGGCCGTCGTAAGCCTGCACGCGCTTGCCGTCGTAATACATGAGGAAGGCGCCGCCGCCGATGCCCGACGATTGCGGTTCGACCAGGGTCAGCACCAGCTGGGTGGCGATGGCGGCGTCGATGGCCGCCCCGCCCTGCTTGAGCATCTGGTAGCCCGCTTCGCTGGCGTGCGGATTGGCGGCGGCCACCATGTATTTCTGCGCCGTCCAGCCGGCTTTTTCGGCATAGCCGGTGGCGATTTCGGGGGCGCGCTCCTGCGCGTGGATGGGGGCGTGGGCCAGGCCGCCCAGCAGGGCGGCGGCCAAGGCCAGGGAATGCGGTCGCAACATATCTTCTCCAGAAACGCGAACGCGCGACCGAAGCCGCGCGTCCGATGATTCTGGCATGCTACCTTATTTCGGCTGCATGCGGATGGCGCCGTCCAGGCGGATCGTCTCGCCGTTGAGCATCACGTTTTCGATGATGGCCTTGGCCAGCTGCGCGTATTCGGCCGGCTTGCCCAGGCGCGATGGGAACGGCACCATCTTGCCCAGCGCGTCCTGCACCTCGGCCGGCATGCCCAGCAGCATCGGCGTTTCGAAAATGCCGGGGGCGATGGTCATCACGCGGATGCCGTTGCGCGACAGGTCGCGCGCCATCGGCAGGGTCAGGCCCGCCACGGCGGCTTTGGACGAGGCATAGGCGGCCTGGCCGATCTGGCCGTCGAAAGCCGCCACCGAGGCGGTGTTGATCATGACGCCGCGCTCGCCGTGCTCCAGCGCCTCGTTCTGGGCGATGGCTTCGGCCGCCAGACGGCACATATTGAAGGTGCCGACCAGATTGATATTGACCACGCGCTGGAACAGTTCGAGCGGATGGGCGCCATCCTTGCCCACGGTTTTCATGGCCGGCGCCACGCCGGCGCAGTTGATCAGGCCGCGCAGCGTGCCCAGGGCCTTGGCGGCGGCGACGACGGCCTGGCCGTCCGCTTCCGAGGTGACGTCGCATTTGACGAATGTACCCTTGAGTTCAGCGGCCAGCTTTTCGCCCGCCTCCACCTGCACGTCGGCCAGCACCACTTTGCCGCCCGCCTGTACCAGCATGGCCGCCGTGGCCGCGCCCAGACCGGAAGCGCCGCCGGTGATGATGAATACACTGTCTTTGATCTGCATGTCGTCCCCTATCTCGGATTGGATGACGTTTACGTTAACGTCAAGTGGGGCTTATTGTAGCCGAATCAATGACATTGAATCCAGCCACCCGTGTTGGTGCAGGATTTGCCGGTGGGCGTGGTCAGCGTGGCGCCGGAACCGATGTAGCGGTTGCCATGGATATCGGTGCAGCCGCCCGGCGTGCAGTTGGCCACGGGGACGGGGCGGTTGTCCTGCGCCGCTCCGCTGGCAGCGGACGGCGTGAACGAGGGGCCGGAACCCGGTGCGCGGCCGCTATCGAGCACGGCGCTGGGCAGCACCAGCTGCGGGCCTGCGGGCGGCGCGGCGGCCGGGACGCGCGGCATCTGCGGCATGACGCTGCGATGCGGCGCATCGCGCCGCTGCGGCGCCGTGCGGCAGGGCTCGACCGCCAGGCGCGTGCCGTCCGCGCTCAGTTTGCAGACCGGCAGACGGGCGTAGGCGGCTTTTTCCTTGGCCGTCATGGCAGGAATGGCGGGATACACGGAGTCCGGACTTGACGCGCTTTGCAGGCTGGCGCTGGCCGGCGTCGCCTGCGCCGGTGCGGAGGCCGGGGCGAGTGCGAAGGGCTTGCGCTCCTGCTGCGCCGGAGCGGCGCCGCTTGCCACAACAGCTTTCGCCAATTTCGGCGCAGCATGCGCGGCGTCGGGCGCTGCCGCCGGCTTGGTCCTGGATTTCGCCTTGTCCTTGGCCGCATCCTTGGCCAGTTTTTTAGCCGGCTCCTGCGCCGGTTCCTTCGCCGATTTCCTGGCCGCGGCAGCGCTCTTGCCAGGCTTGGTTTTGGCCTCGTCTTTTGCCTTCGCCTTGTCCTTGGCATGGCTGTGATGCGCCTTGGCCGTGGCGCTGGCCGAAGCTGGCGCCGCATTGGCGCCGAGGCAGGCCAGCAGCAAGACGCTGGCCAGGAGCAGAAGGAGAGAACGGACGATCATGAAAATTCCAGGCGGATGCAATATCGGCATCATACGCCCGCCTCCCCCTCAAAGGAAGACGCCACCCTGCCCGCAACCGGCGGGCAAGGACGGCGCTTGGCGCTTAACGCGCCGGAACGGGCGCCGGAGCGGGCGTGGCGCCATCGGCCGACACGGCGGGCGCTGCCACCGCATCGGCGGCCGAAGCCTGCGGCGGCACGGCGGCCACCGTCTCCGCCGCTGCAGCCTGGGGTGGCGGCGCCACCGTCGGCGCAACCGCCGTGGCCTTGGCCGGCATGGTGGCGTGGGCCGGCGCCTGGGCCTGCACCGGCGCCAGCATCGTCACCGACAGCCAGCCGGTGGCCGGCAGCAGCGGCACCAGCAGCAGGGCCACGATATTGATGATCTTGATCAGCGGATTGACCGCCGGACCGGCCGTATCCTTGTACGGGTCGCCCACGGTATCGCCGGTCACGGCCGCCTTGTGCGCTTCCGAACCCTTGCTGCCGAAATTGCCGTCCTCGATGTATTTCTTGGCGTTGTCCCAGGCGCCGCCGCCCGTCGTCATCGAGATCGCCACGAACAGGCCGGTGATGATGGTGCCCATCAGCAGGCCACCCAGCGCGGCCGGGCCAAGCAGCATGCCGACCAGGACCGGCACCAGCACCGGCAGCAGCGAAGGAATGATCATCTCCTTGATGGCCGACGCGGTCAGCATATCCACCGCCTTGTCGTATTCCGGCTTGCCCGTGCCATCCATGATGCCCTTGATGTCGCGGAACTGGCGGCGCACTTCCACCACCACCGCGCCGGCCGCGCGGCCCACCGCTTCCATCGCCATGGCGCCGAACAGATAGGGAATCAGGCCGCCGATGAACAGGCCCACGATCACCATCGGATTGGACAGGTCGAAGGTCAGCGAGCGTCCCACCGATTCCAGCGCATGCGTGTAGTCGGCGAACAGCACCAGCGCCGCCAGGCCGGCCGAGCCGATGGCGTAGCCCTTGGTCACCGCCTTGGTGGTATTGCCCACCGCGTCGAGCGGATCGGTAATGGCGCGCACCGAGTCCGGCATGCCCGACATTTCGGCGATGCCGCCGGCGTTGTCGGTGATCGGGCCATAGGCGTCCAGCGCCACCACGATGCCCGCCATCGACAGCATGGAAGTCGCGGCGATCGCAATGCCGTACAGGCCGGAGAGCTTGTAGGAGACCAGGATGGCGACGCAGACCGCAAGTACCGGCCAGGCCGTCGCTTTCATCGACACGCCCAGGCCGGCGATGATATTGGTGCCATGGCCGGTGGTGGAAGCCTCGGCGATATGGCGCACCGGCTTGAAGTCGGTGCCGGTGTAGTACTCGGTGATGTAGACCATCAGCCCGGTCAGCACGATGCCGACCACGGTCGAGCCGAGCATCTTGTAGCGCATATCGTCGTCCGGCCAGACCATCCAGGTCACGACGGCAAAGCCGATCAGCGACAGGCCGGCCGCCCACCACAGGCCCGTGTACAGCGCCGACATGATCTTCTTGCCCGGCTTGGCCTTGACCATGGAGCAGCCGACGATGGAACCGAGGATCGACACGGCGCCCAGCAGCAGCGGATAAATGATGGCTTCCTGCGGCGCATTGGCGATCATCAGGGCGCCCAGCAGCATGGTGGCGATCAGCGTCACCACATAGGTTTCGAACAGGTCGGCCGCCATGCCGGCGCAGTCGCCGACATTGTCGCCCACGTTATCGGCGATCACCGCCGGGTTGCGCGGATCGTCCTCGGGGATACCCGCTTCGACCTTGCCCACCAGGTCGGCGCCCACGTCGGCGCCCTTGGTGAAGATGCCGCCGCCCAGGCGGGCGAAGATGGAAATCAGCGAAGCGCCGAAGGCCAGGCCGATCAAAGGCTTGATGATGTCATGCTGGGTCAGGCCCGGATTCGGGTAGCTGCCCGAGGCCAGGGAAGTCAGCAGCAGGTAAAACAGGGACACGCCCAGCAGGCCCAGGCCCACCACCAGCATGCCGGTGATGGCTCCGCCCTTGAAGGCGACGTTGAGCGCCTCGTTCATGCCGACGGTGGCCGCCTGCGCCGTGCGCACATTGGCCCGCACCGACACATTCATGCCGATAAAACCGCAAGCGCCCGAGAGCAGCGCGCCGATCAGGAAACCGAGCGCCGTCTGCATCCCCAGCAGCAGATAGATCGCCACCAGCAGCACCACGCCGACCAGGCCGATGGTGCGGTACTGCCGCGCCAGATAGGCGGCCGCCCCCTGCTGGATGGCAAGCGCGATTTCCTGCATGCGCGGATTGCCCGCCTCCTGCCCCAGAATCCAGCTGCGCGACCATAAACCGTAGATGACGGCAATGATGCCGCACGCTATCGCAAACCATAGACTTGCTGCCATCAGACCTCCCCCTTCATATTGGAATCAAGCATACGTAACGAACTCAGAAAACCGCTACCCGCCGGATAGGCAGATGCGGCCAACCAAACTGCGTACTGCAAAACCTGATACGGCCAGGGGGCCGTGACGGCGCCGGGCGAAGCGGCGCGAAAAAAAAGCGAACCATCGAGGTTCGCTTTGCTCGTTCTTAGCTGGACAGCGCCGCGAATGCGCGCTCGCGGATTTCATCGACGGCGCCCAGGCCTTCGATCTTGCGGTATTTCGGCGCGTTGGCGTCGCCCGAATTGGCCCAGGTATTGTAATAGCCCAGCAGGACTTCGGTCTGGGTGTGGTACACGTCCAGACGCTTCTTGACGGTGTCAGCCTTGTCGTCGTCGCGCTGCACCAGCGGTTCGCCGGTCACATCGTCCAGGCCTGCGACTTTAGGCGGATTGAACTTGACGTGGTAGACGCGGCCAGAGGCCGGATGGCTGCGGCGGCCGTCCATGCGCTCGATGATCGATTCGTCAGGCACGGCGATTTCCAGCACATAGTCCACTTTCACGCCGGCGTCCTTCATGGCGTCAGCCTGGGCGATGGTGCGCGGGAAGCCATCGAACAGATAGCCATTGGCGCAATCGGCTTCTTGCAGGCGGTCTTTCACCAGGCCGATGATGATCTCGTCCGACACCAGTTGGCCAGCGTCCATCACCTTCTTGGCGGCCAGGCCCATCTCGGTGCCGGCCTTGATTGCCGCGCGCAGCATATCGCCAGTGGAAATCTGCGGAATATTGTATTTTTCCTTGATGAAGTTGGCCTGGGTGCCTTTCCCGGCGCCGGGAGCTCCTAACAGAATGAGACGCATGAAGTTTCCTAAAAAACGATTTGAATATTGTGATTAGATTGACTGGCTTGCTACGAAACTTACCACAAAAACCAGCCCGAACGCCACTTTGCGGGCGTGCGGCCATGCAAATTTGATAAAGCCTTAAACGAAATGTTGGCGCACGCGCTCCAGGTCTTCCGGCGTATCGACGCCGGCGGCGGGCGCCGAGTCGGTGACGTGCACCGCGATGGGATGGCCATGCCACAGCACGCGCAGCTGTTCCAGCGCTTCGATGGACTCCAGCGGCGAGGCTTCCAGCTTGGGATAGGCTTGCAGGAAGTCGTTGCGGTAGGCGTACAGGCCGATGTGGCGGAATGGCACATAGCCGGCCGGCAGCGCAGCGGTCTCGGCGCGCCCGGCGGCGAAAGCGTCGCGGTGCCAAGGGATGGTGGCGCGCGAGAAGTAGAGCGCGCGTTCCTGCTTGTCGAGCACCACTTTCACCACATTCGGATTGAAAGCGTCGGCCGCGTCGTGCAGCGGATGGGCGCAGGTGGCCATCGGCACCTGGGCGCCGATGCGGGCGGCGGCGGCGGCCAGCAGTTGCGGATCGATCAGCGGCTCGTCGCCCTGCAGATTGACGACCACGGCGTCGGCCGGCAGATTCAGCTTGGCCGCCACCTCGGCGATACGGTCGGTGCCGGAGGGGTGGTCGGCGCGTGTCATGCACACTTCCACGCCATGCTGTTCGCAAGCGGCGCGGATATCGTCATGATCGGTGGCGACAATGATGCGCTCGGCGCCCGCTGCGCGCGCGCGCTCGGCCACGCGCACCACCATGGGCTTGCCGCCCAGGTCGGCCAGCGGCTTGTTCGGCAGCCGGGTCGAAGCCAGGCGCGCCGGAATGATGACGATGAAGGACACTTATTCCACCGCGTCCTGCAGGGTGCGGGCTTCATCGGCCCACATGATCGGGATGCCGTCGCGGATCGGGAAAGCCAGGCGGTCGCCGCGGCAAATCATTTCCTGGGCCTTTTTATCGTACTCCAGCGGACCCTTGCAAACGGGGCAGACCAGGATATCAAGCAGACGAGCATCCACGACATTTCTCCACAATTTGTTGGGCCAGCGCGCCGTCGATGCGCGCCGCCACCGGAACCACCCACAGGCGCGGATCGTTCCTCAGTTCTTCAATTTGCGCACATTTTACTGCATCCTTCTCCGTCATCAAGATCAGATCGGCCTCCAGTTGCGCGAAAGGACGGTCGAGAAAGTCGTGATGGTCGGGCAAGGGCAGCTCGATCAGCTCGAATCCGGCCGCCTTCAGCATGCCGAAAAAGCGCGCCGGATTGCCGATGCCGGCGGCGGCGGCCACGCGCAGCCCCTGGCTGCGGGCGCGCTGCGCCAGCTCAGGCAGCGTGGCCTGTTCGCTGCGGTTTTGCAGGCGCTCGGCCATGTCGCCGGCCAGGGTCATTTGCCAGACCGGGGCGGCGCCGGCCACCGCGCTATGCAATCCCGGCGTGAGCCGGGCCGCGTTGACCACGGTGAAATCGCGGCGGCGCGAGGGCGGTTCGCGCAGCGGACCGGCCGGCAGGGTCCAGCCGTTGCCCACGCCGCGCCCGTCGAACAGCACCACCTCCACATCGCGCTGCAAGGCGTAGTGCTGCAAGCCGTCGTCGGTGACGATGATGTCCACCTGCGGATGGGCCGCCAGCAGCGCCCTGCCCGCCGCCGCGCGGCTGCGTCCCACCATCACCGGACAGCCGGTGCGGGCGGCGATCAGCACCGGCTCGTCGCCCACCTCGCGCGGCGTGGACGCCGTGCCGACGGGGCGCGGCACGCCGTCCTTGCTGCCGAAGCCGCGCGATACCACGCCCGGCGTGAAGCCGGCCGCGCGCAAGGCCTGCACCAGCCAGATCGTCAGCGGCGTCTTGCCGGTGCCGCCGATGAAGATATTACCCACCACCACCACCGGCACCGGCAGCTTCTCGGACTTGCTCAGGCCGAGCTTATAGGCGGCGGCGCGCAGGCCAGCCAGGCCGCGGAACAGCAGGGATACGGGCCACAGGGCGCAAGCCAGCGGCCCGCGCCGCAGCCAGGCACGCGTGAGCGTGGTTTCAAGCGCCGAGGGCGCGGACGGAGAGGTAGTCGGCATAAGGCTGCGCCGCGCCGCAAGGGACGCAGCGGTTTATTTGGCGGAGCCGGTTTGGGCGGCGAAGGTGAGCTTGTCGAAGCCGGCGATGCGCGCCGCCTCCATCACATTGACCACCATCTGGTGCATGGCGAATTGATCGGCGTTGACGATGACCACGGGCGCCTTGTCTCCGCCCTCTTTCGCGGCGGACTTCATCGCTTCGGCAAAGCCGGCCACGTCGTGGAAGGAGACCGGCACATTGTTGATGGTGTAGTTGCCCTTGGCGTCCACCGTCACGTTCAGCTCATGCGGTTTGTCTTTCGCCTTCTCGGCGTCGGCCGTGGGCAGGGTGATTTGCAGCTCGGTGAACTTGCTGTAGGTGGTCGTCACCATCAGGAAGATCAGGATCACCAGCAACACGTCGATAAACGGGATCAGGTTGATCTCCGGATCTTCGCGCTTGCTGCCGCGGCGGAAGTTCATGGCCATGCCGCCTCCCGCTTATTTGCGCGCGCTGTGGACCACGTCCACGAACTTGATGGCCTGCTGCTCCATCTCGATGATGAAGCTGTCCACCAGGGCGCGGAAGTGGCGGTAGAAGACCAGGGTCGGCATGGCGATGGCCAGGCCGAAGCCGGTGTTGTACAGCGCCACCGAAATGCCGTGCGCCAGCTGGGCCGGATTAGCGCCCTGCGCGTTCTGCGAACCAAAGATTTCGATCATGCCGACCACGGTGCCGAACAGGCCCATCAACGGCGCCAGCGTGGCGATGGTGCCCAGCGTGGTCAGGAAGCGCTCCAGCATATGGGCCACGCCGCTGCCGGCTTCCTCGATGCTCTCTTTCATGACTTCGCGCGGCGCGTCGATATTGCGCAGCGCGGTGGACAGCACCACGCCCAGCGGCGAATTTTTTTCCAGCTTGTCGATGATGTCCGGCGTGATATTGCCGCCGCGGTAAATCTTGACCACTTCATCCAGCAGGCCGCGCGGCAGGATGCGGGCGCGGCGCAGGTACAGCAGGCGTTCGATGATCAGGGCGGTGGCGACGATGGACGCGATCAGCAACAGCCAGATAGGCCAGCCTGCGGCTTGGAAGATGGCGAGCAAGACTTACTCCTGTGAATGGGACGGCTTTTTGCCTAAACGCGCAATGTAGCGTGTTGCACGGCGCTCGGCAAGTGGCGCGCCGCCCGCCCCAGCCAGCCCCCGCCCCCGGCCACGCCGGCCCCGCCCCGACTTTTCCCCAGTTTGCCCACATAAACTGTGGACAAAGTTGTTGGCAAACCGAATTACTCACAGGAATAGCATTGATTTATAAGGATTTTTTCAGGTTGCGCAATTTAGTAGCAAGGCTTTTCCCCAGCACTACCTGTACGGTTCTTCACAAAATCTGTGGACAAAAGTGTGAGCAATAGGCAGTAAGCATGGTTAAGCTATTGATTTACAATGCAATAGTCGGACTGCTCACAAATTAAGCATCAGCAACTGTACAGTCCAAATGGATCAACTGTGCAGTTCTGCACAAATTCTGTGGACAAAATTGTGAGCAAGGCGCGGGATGCAAGGTAAAGCCCTTGATTTAAAAGAACTTTCCTTCCCTGCGCAAAAAAAATGCATTGGCAGGAAATTGCCGGATTTGCGGCAATTTCAGAGCTACCAGCTTGGGGAAAGCAGCAAAATGAGGATAACTCATCGCTTCTGCACAAATTCTGTGGACAAAATTGTGAGCAAAGGCAAGAACAAGCGGTAAAGCCCTTGATTTAAAAGGAAAAACCTTCTCAGCCCAAATTTTAGGCAGGCATTTTTACGGGTAGCGCACGGAGCTGGCTGCGTTCAGCTGTACAGGTGGCACGGTGGATTTCTGCACATCTTCTGTGGATAAAATTGTGAGCAAGCGCCAGTACAAAGATGCAAGTGTTTGATTTATATATCGAAAATTTCTATGCGTAAATTTTTAGCACACCTGTTCTGCTTCGGAAAAAGTGGCCTGAACTTGCCCCCAGTTCCGCACAATTTCTGTGGATATCTTTGTGCGTAACCGCCACCCCTGCCAGCAAAGTGCTTGATCTATAAGGAAATTTCTGAAATGCTCGGGAATGTAGCACCCGGCTTTCTCCTTAAAAATCAATCGTTTACAAAAAATCCTTGCTTGTCTGCTTGATATGTGACATAAGCATGACCGCCGCCAGAATATGTGGACAGTTCCCGCCATGAATAACAGCCTCCTGCCTGAAAACGCCCCCGACCAGCCGCCCGTGATGACGGTCAGCGCCCTCAATAATGCGGTCGCCCGCCTGCTGGAACGCTCTTTCCCGCTGACGTGGATATCCGGGGAAATCTCGAATTTCACGCGCGCCAGCTCCGGCCACTGGTATTTCACCTTGAAGGACGACGCGGCCCAGGTGCGCGCCGTGATGTTCCGCGGCCGCGCCCAATACGCCGGCTTCGTGCCGCGCGAAGGCGACAAAGTCGAGGTGCGCGCCCTGGTCACGCTGTACGGGCCGCGCGGCGACTACCAGATCAATGTGGAAGCGATCCGCCGCGCCGGCGTCGGCAATCTGTTTGAAGCGTTCATGCGGCTCAAGGACAAGCTGACGGCCGCCGGCCTGTTCGCGCAGGAACGCAAGCGCGCCCTGCCCATGTTCGCGCGCACCATCGGCATCGTCACCAGCCCGCAAGCGGCCGCGCTGCGCGATGTGCTGACCGCGCTGCGGCGGCGCGCGCCCCATGTCAACGTGATTCTCTACCCGGCCCTGGTGCAAGGCCAGCAGGCGCCGGCCCAGATCGTGCATGCCATCAACACCGCCTCGCGCCGCGCCGAATGCGATGTGCTGCTGGTATGCCGAGGTGGCGGCAGCATCGAAGACCTGTGGTGCTTCAACGACGAAAGCGTAGCCTACGCCATTGCCAACTGCAGCATGCCGGTGGTGTCCGGCGTCGGCCACGAAACCGACTTCACCATTGCCGACTTCGCCGCCGACCTGCGCGCCGCCACCCCCACCGCCGCCGCCGAGCTGGCCGCCACCGCGCGCGCCGACTGGCTCGCCTCGCTGCGCGCCGACGCCACCGACCTGCGCCGCGCCATGCGCCGCAGCCTGGGCGACGCCGCGCAGACGCTGGACAACTGCACGCGCCGCCTGCTCAGTCCCAGCGCGCGCATCCGGCAACAGCGGCTGCAGTTGCAAGCCCTGTCCACCGCCATGCGGCATGCCCAGCACGCGCCGCTGAACCAGGCCCGTCACGCTCTGGAGCGCCTGGCCGGCAGTCTTGCCGCGCAGCGCCCCGACGTGCGTCCGGCCCGCGCCGGCCTGGCCGCCTGGCAGCACCGCGGCAGCGTCAGCATGCAAAGCCAGCTGCAGCAAAAGCGCGAAACGCTGAACGCCCTGAGCGCGCAACTCGAGCTGCTCAATCCCCAGCGCACACTGGAGCGCGGCTACGCCATCCTCAGCGATGCCAAAGGCAGCATCCTGCGCAGCCCGCGCCAGCTCAAGCCAAGCGAAGCCCTGACCGTCCGCCTCGCCGAAGGCAGCGCCCAAGTCACCCTCGCTGCCATCCAACCCACCCTCTAACGTTTGCGCCAGATCAAACAATGTCCACCCTGGTGTCAGGCGGGGCCGCCGAGGCACCAGGGTGGGACATTGGTTGACGTGGATCAGAACTTCATGCTGAGGCGGGCGCCGAGACTGCGCGGGGCGTTGTAGAAGGCGCCGTAGATTTGCTGCCGCGGCTGACAGGGCATGCCGGTGTCGGTGCACAATTCGACCACGTCGAGCTTGACGTCCTTGTTGGTGGCGTTGTTCACGAACACTTCGGCGGTGTAGGCTTTGTTGGCGGGCTGGTAGCGCACGCTCAGGTCCAGCGTGCTGTAGGCTTTCTGCTTTTTCACGCCGGCGTGGCCGGGGACGTCGTTGCTGAAGGCGCCCGCGCCGACAAAGGTTGCGCCTTCGTAGTGGGCCGAGATGCGCGGGGTCAGCAGGCCGCCGCCGGTGATGAAGTCGTGCTCGTATTGCAAGGTGGTGGCGAAGGTCGGGGCGTGCTTCATGACGCTGCCGCCGACATTCACATTGGGCGCGCTGGCGCCGCATACCTGGCCGTTGGCGCGCGCGCTGTCGACGTCGCAGGAGAGGAAGTCGTCGTAGCGCGCCTTGAGCCAGGTGGCGTTGCCGCTCAGACGGTCGGAGCGCGTCGGCCGCCAGGTCCATTCGGCTTCGATGCCGCGCACCGTGGCGCCGGCGGCGTTGAAGTTGGCGAGCACGCTGTTGACGACTTGCGATTCGAGCTTGTCCTTGTATTTCATGTGGAAGGCGTCGATGTTCAGCGTCAGCGCGCGGTTCAGCAGGTCGGACTTGAAGCCAATCTCGTAGCTGGTGAGTTTTTCGGGCTTGGTGGTGGCGCCGCCGTCGCCGATCGCTGGCGAGTGGAAGCCGGTGGTGACGGAGCCGAACAGCAGGATCTCGGGCCGCAGCTTGTATTCAACGCGGCCGAGCCAGGTGGCTTGTCCGTAGCGCAGGTCGGCCGTGTTGTCGCCGGGCGTGTTGCCGCAGGCCGCGGCGGAGATGACGCCGCCCGGGCCGATATTGTGGGTGTTGATCAAGCCCGTGCCGGGCGTGACCAGTTGGCGCAGTTGGTCGGGCGTGAGCACGGTGGTGCCGCGCGGGGTGTTGGCGGGCCAGTTGGGGCAGGCCCAATTCTGGCCGCCGATATCGAATTTGTGGTCCTTGGTGTAGCGCGCGCCGGCCGTCAGCTTGATACTGTCGCTGAGCTGCTGGCTGACCTGGCCGAAGACGGCGCGCGATTTCAGTTGCCGGTTGCCCTGGATGAAGGACATGGCGGAGGCGTATTCGCCCACCGTGGGCCGCACGAAGATGACGTTGCCGGCGGCGAGGTCCTGGTCCACCGTGGCTTGCGCCACCTGGCTGCGGTCGATGTCGAAGCGCACCTTGTTTTTTTCGCCGAAGAGGAAGACGCCGGCCACCCACTGGAACGGGGCGTCGCTGTCGGAGCGCGCCTGGAATTCGTGGGAGTAGCTGTCGAACTTGGCCCATTCGGTGCGGTTCTCGGATTTGAAGCCGGGGAACAGGCCGGCGTCGGCGTCGTTGACGTTACGGCGCTGGTAGCGGCTCCAGCTGCCGAGATAGGTCAAGTCGAGCGCTTCGCTGGGCCGGTAATTGAGCTTGCCCTTCCAGGTCATGATGGATTGCTCCAGCGATCCCGGGGAGTCGATCAGGGCCGAACGCAGCTCGCTGCCTGGCGCCGGCTCGGCGGCCAGGTAGACGTTGCCCGCGCCTTGGTCCTTGTAGTAGTCGGCGATCAGCGTGGCGCGCAACTCGGGCGTGAGCTTCCACAGCAGCGAAGCGCGCGCGCCCATCTTGTCCTCGGCGCCGTATTGCTTCGCGCCGGGCGGCACGTTGGAACCGGCGCGGAAATCGACGTAGCCGTCGTGGCTGTCCTTGATGGCGGCCACGCGCAGGGCCACATTGCCGGCCAGCGGAATATTGATCATGCCCTGGGTCTGCAGACGGTGGCGGTCGCCGGCGACGATGCTGCCCGAGCCAAAAATCCGGTCCGTGGCCGGCGCGCCGGACACCAGGTTCACCGCGCCGGCGGTGGAGTTGCGGCCATTGAGCGTGCCTTGCGGGCCGCGCGCCACTTCGACGTGGCTCAGGTCATACATCAGCGCCGTCGCGCCCTGGGGCCGCGGCGAATAGATGCCGTCCACATAGAAGGCGACGGCAGGGTCGCCCAGTTCGGTGTGATTGGCCGAACCCACGCCGCGCATGTATACGTGCACGCCGCCCGAGTCGCCGTGCTGCTCCACCGTCAGGCTGGGCACCATGGTGGTGAGCGAGGCCAGGTCCTTGACCTGGTTGTTGGCGAGCGTGTCCTGGTTGTAGGCGGTGACGGCCAGCGGGGTTTCCTGCACAAAGGTGTTGCGGCGCGTGGCCGTGACCACGATGCGTTCCATATCGGCCGGCGCGCCCGTGGCGGCTGGCGGCGCGGCCTGCGCCGGAGCCGGGGCGGCGGCGTTTTCCTGGGCCAGGGCGGCGCAGGGCATCAGCGCGAACGGCGCCAGCGTGCAGATCACTTTCTTTTTCGCGTGCTTCATATATGTCATCCTCTTTCCTTGATTGGGGAATATCTCATAGCTCTACCGGCTATTGCAGCGCGTGCGTGGTCGTCACCTCCTGTGTTTAGTGCGGGGCCAGCACGCGGCCGGCCCGGTCGAATAGGAAAACCCTGTCCGGTTCGGGAACAAAGCCGATCAACTGCTCCGGTTCGAGCGGCAGGCGCTGGCCGCCGTGCAGCTTGATGGCGACCGTGTGCGGGCTGTCGCAGAGCGTGGCGTGCACGATCTGCGCGTCGCCCAGCTGCTCGATCAGGTTGACGCGGGCCGGGCAACCCTGCTCCGGCGCGACGATGTTCAGATGCTCGGGACGCACGCCCAGCACCGCGCCGCCTGGCGCGCCGGCCGCTGGCGGCAGCGGAATGCGGCAGCGTTCCGACACCACCGCCGCGCCCTCGCTGATCTCCCGCAGCGGCAGGAAGTTCATGCGCAGCGCGCCGATAAATCCCGCCACAAAGCGCGTCCGCGGCCGCGAGTAGAGCGCCAGCGGCGCGCCCACCTGCTCCATATAGCCGCCGTTGAAGACGGCGACGCGGTCGCCCAGCGTCATGGCTTCCACCTGGTCGTGGGTCACATACACCATGGTGGTGCCGAGCTCCTTGTGCAGCCTGGCCAGTTCGATGCGGGTCTGCACACGCAGCGAGGCGTCCAGATTGGACAGGGGTTCGTCGAACAGGAAGACCTTGGGCTGGCGCACGATGGCGCGGCCGATGGCGACGCGCTGGCGTTCTCCGCCCGACAGCGCGCGCGGCTTGCTCTCGAGATGCCTGGCGATCTGCAGGATGTCCGCCACGCGGTCGACCGCGATGCGGATGTCCCGCTCCGGCACGCGCGCCATCTTCAGCGCAAAGCCCATGTTTTCGCGCACCGTCATATGCGGATACAGGGCGTAGCTCTGGAATACCATGGCCACGCCGCGTTCAGCCGGCGCCAGGCGATTGGCCAGCGCGCCGCCGATCAGCAGTTCGCCGGCGCTGATCTCTTCCAGTCCGGCGATCATGCGCAGCAGCGTCGATTTGCCGCAGCCGGAAGGGCCGACAAAGACCATGAATTCGCCATCGGCGATCTCCAGGTCCAGCCCCTTCACCACTTCCGGCCCGCCGTCGTAGGATTTGCGCAGTCCGCGCAGGGAGATGGCGGCCATGCTCAGCTTTGCTCCGCGATCAGGCCGCGATACCAGTAGGCGCTGTCCTTCAGGGTGCGCTGCTGGGTGGCGTAATCGACGTAGACCAGGCCAAAGCGCCTGGCGTAGCCGGAATTCCATTCGAAGTTGTCCATCAGGCTCCAGTAGAAATAGCCGCGCACATCGACGCCGGCCTGCATCGCCGTCTGCAGCGCCTGCAGATGCAGCTGGACGTATTCGATGCGGGCCTGGTCGTGCACCTGGCCCTCCTGCGGCCGGTCGGCGTTGGCCATGCCGTTTTCCGTGATCCACAGGGGCGGCAGCGGATACTCCGCCTTCAGCCGCAGCAGCAGTTCGGTCAAGCCCTGCGGATAGACTTCCCAGCCCATGTCGGTGAAGCCCAGCGCGCCCTCGGGCTGGCGCGGCGGCGTTTCGGTGCTGGCGAAATGGCGGAAGTAGTAGTTCACGCCGAGGAAGTCGATGGGCTGCCGAATCGCCGTGAAATCGTTTTCATGAATCGACAAAAGAGAGGTGTCGAGTTTTTGCAGGGCCAGCTCCGGGTAGCGGCCCTTGAAGATCGGGTCCATGAACCAGGCGACCGAACGCGCCCATTCGAAATCGGCGGCGGCGCGGTCGGCGGCGGAGGCGGTGGCCGGGTCGGAGGTCCACTGATTGAGCACGATGCCCAGCTGCGCCTTCACGCCCAGTTCGCGCATGGCCTGCATGGCCCAGCCGTGCGACAGCAGCAGATGATGGGACACTTGCACCGCCACGGCGGGATTGGCTTCGCCCGGAGCGAACTGGCCCACGCCGTGGCCCAGATTGGCGGTGCACCACGGTTCGTTATGGGTGGCGATGGTGGCGGCGCGGTGGCCGAAGCGGCGCGCCACCTCCGCCGCGTAAGCGGCGAAATGCCGCGCCGTGGCGCGCACGCGCCAGCCGCCCTGCTCTTCCAGCGCCTGCGGCAGGTCCCAGTGGTACAGGGTCAGATGGGCGGCGATGCCCTGCGCTTCCAGCGCATCGAGCAGGCGGCCGTAGAAGGCAAAGCCTTCCTCGTTCCACGCGCCCTGCCCGAGCGGCTGCACGCGCGGCCAGGCGATGGAAAAGCGGTAGGCTTGCACGCCCATGGCGGCCATGATGGCCACGTCTTCCGCATAGCGGTGGTAATGGTCGCACGCCACGTCGCCGCTGCTGCCGTCGATGATCTTGCCGGGCGTATGGGTGAAGGTGTCCCAGATCGACGGCGCGCGGCCGCCTTCGGCCGCGCCTCCTTCAACCTGGTAGGCGCTGGAGGCGGCGCCCCAGACGAAGCTTGGCGGGAATGTGAGTTTGCTCATGGATGTCATGGTTGGATCAGCCTTTGACGGCGCCTTGGGTTAGCCCTTCGATCAGACGACGGGACGAGATGATGAACATGATCAGCAGCGGCAGCACGGCAATGGCGGCGCCCACCATCAGCGCGCCCCACTCCGTATCGTTGGGCGCCTGCATGCTGCGCAGGGCCAGCGGAATCGTGTAGTTTTCGACGGAGCGCATCACCACCAGCGGCGTGATGAAGTTGTTCCAGGAATTAATGAAGGTGATCAGCCCCAGCGTGCCCATGGCCGGTCCCACCAACGGCAGCACCACGCGCCAGTAGATGCCGAATTCGCCGCAGCCGTCGACGCGGGCAGCCTCCACCAGTTCCCTGGGAATGGCGCTGGCGATGTATTGCCGCATCAAGAAGATGCCGAGCGCGCCCGCCGCGCCGGGCACGTACAGGGCGCGCGGCTGATCGAGCCAGCCGATGAAGTCCATCAGCATGAAGGTCGGCACCATATTCATGAAGGCCGGGATGATCATCGAGGCCATGACCAGGGCGAACAGCGGCTTTTTGAAGCGGAACTCGTACATGGCGAAGGCGTAGCCGGCCAGGGAGCAGAAGAACAAGGTCAGCCCGGTCTGCATCAGGGCCACGTACAGGCTGACGCCGATATTGCGCCAGAACGGCAGGCGCTCTTCCAGCAGTTTCAGGTTGCCCGGCGCGTCCGGCCCGAACCAGGCCGGCGGCGGGAAGCTGTAGATCTCGGCGCTGGTATGGGTGGCGAAGACGAACATGAAATAGAAGGGCATGATCATCAGCAGCGCGCCCGTGCCGACCAGCAGCCATGCGCCGAGGCGCGCGGCGCGCTGGGCCGGATTCAGGTCGCGCATGCGCGGCGGCATGGCGGCAGTCATGGCGGCGCTCATCGCTCGCCTCCTTCCTTGCGGTTGAACAGGCGGCTGTTGCCCCAGCTGGCGGCGGCGATAAACAGGAACAGCAGCCAGGACATGGCGGAAGCGGTGCCGAAGTCGCCGGTGGAAAACGCGGTGCGGTAGACGAACATCGCGGTCGTCAGCGCCGCCTGCCCCGCCCCGCCCGACTCGCCGGCGAGAATGAAGGGTTCCTCGAAGATCTGCAGATTGCCGATGATGGTCATCATCACCGCCAGATACATCATGGGCCGCAGCTGGGGCAAGGTGATATGCCAGAACTGCTGCAGCTTGCCGGCGCCGTCGATGGTGGCCGCTTCGTACAGGTCGCGCGGAATGGTTTGCAGGGCCGAGATATACAGCACGATATTCCAGCCCAGGTAACGCCAGAAGATGACGAAGGCCACGGCCGGCTTGATGAAATCCGAACTATTCAGCCAGTCGATCGGCTCGGCGGGGAACAGTGCCCCCAGCAGCGGCATCTGGGACAGGGCGCGCAGCAGCAGATTGATTTCGCCGTACTCGCGCGAGAACAGGGTGTTGAACACCATGGCAATCGCCACGCTGGAGGTGATGAAGGGCAGGAAGTACAGGCCGATCACCGCGTTGCGCGAACGGCGGAAGGCGTGGTGGATATAGGCCGCCAGCGGGATCGCCACCAGGTGCTGCGGCACGCCCGAGGCCAGCGCCAGCCAGACCGTATTGCCCAGCGATTTCCACAGCCAGGGGTCGTTCAGGGCGAAGCGGTAATTCTCCAGCCCCACCCACTGCATGGCCGTGATGCCGCTGGCCGCGTCCCACTGGTTGAACGAGAGGTAGACCGAGAACAGCAGCGGGAACAGGCTGAAAACGCCGAACAGGATGAAGAAGGGGCTGATGAACAGATACGGCGCCCACTTCTTCGCGTCGAAGCGGCGGCGCTGCGACCGGCGCGGCACGGCGCCGTCCAGGGCCAGGCTGGGGGAAGTCATGGATTCTCCTTGTGGCTGAGGACGGGCCATCAGCGGCGCGCCCGGCGTTCGATCAAGTCCTTCGCATCCTGCAACGCGGTCTTGATGTCCTTGTTCTGCACCAGCACCTTGTCCAGTTCCGCGTTGACGACTTCATTGGCCATGGTGTCGTATTTGTCGACGCGAATCACCGGGATGCGGGCCGCCGCGTCGCGCGCCAGCAGCCGCGTTTTCTGGCCGCCGAAATAAGGCTGGGCCTCGTCCATGGCGGCGTCGGCATGGGCTGCCGTCAGCGCGGGGTAGGCGGCGATCTCGCGCAGGGCGTTCAGCTGCACCTCCTTGTTGATGGTCATGAACTTGATGAACTCCCAGGCGGCCTCCTTGTTGGCGGCCTTCTTCGGAATCGCGTAGAAGGAGCCGCCGTAAGAGGCGAGCGCGCCGCCCGGCAGCGGCGCCGCGCGCCATTTGCCGGCCGACCCGGGCGCCAGCCATTTGCTCAAATGGCCGCTGAGCCAGGAACCCATCATCTGGCTGGCGACCTTGTCGCGCTTGAAGCCTTCCGACCATTCGCTGGTCCACAGCACGGTTTTGGCGTCGATGCCGGCCGCGCGGGCGGCCTTCGCCAGTTCGAAGGCGCGCGCGAAGCGCGGCGTATCGACCAGCACCCTGCCCTTGTCGCCGAAGTAGAGGCCTTCGCCGTCTTTCAGGTTGGCGCGGATATAGATGTCCTTCAGGTCGGCGGCGCGCGAGAGCAGGTACACGCCGGTGGCCGCCTTCAGCTTCCTGCCCGCTTCGATATACGATTCCCAGGAGCGGGTCAGTTCGGCCTCGCCCACGCCCGCCTTGTCCAGCAGATCCTTGCGGTAGAACAGCAGGCCCGGGCCGATATCGGCCGGCAGCGCCGCCAGGTTGCCGCGCGAGCCCGTAGCCTGGGCCGAAGTGTAGGACACGAACTGCTTGCGGTACTGGCCCGCGCCGTAGGGCGCCTGCAGCAAGTCCTCCAGCCCTTTCGATTCGGCGAAGATGCCGATATAGCCGAAGTCGATCGCCATCACGTCCGGCAGGCGCGCGCCGGCCGCCAGCGCCGTGGTCATGGAATTATGGTGATCCTCGATCTGCAGGCTGACCAGCTTCACCGGGATCTCCGGGTGGGTCTTCTGCCACAGCGGCAGCGCCGTCTTCACGGCCCGGTCCAGATCGGGAAAAGACGCCACGGTCAGCGCGCCAGACGCCGCGCCCACGCCCGCCGACAAGCCGGCCAGCAGCGCAGCGGCAAAAATCCGATGCTTCATCAAGTTGTCTCCGTTGTGGGCGTTTTCTTTTCATGAAAACGTTTTCATAAGTGCAGCCATTTAACACCCTGCTTAAAAAGAAGTCAACTCCTTCGTCGCAATCCGGCCACGCCCCCCGGCGGCAAGGCAAACGTGGTAGGCTAGAAATGAAAAGGTTTTCATGATTGGATGGCATTGGATGGATGACGGTATGGCTTCCCCCAGCACCTTGCTGGACGTGGCGCGCGAGGCGGGGGTGTCGCCTTCAACGGTGTCGCGCATCCTGAACGGCACGGCCAAGGTGTCGGATGAGAAGCGCCAGGCGGTGATGGCGGCGATCGCCCGCACCGGCTTCGCGCCGAACCAGATGGCCCAGGGCTTGAAAAAGGGCCGCTCGCATACCATCGGCATCGTGGTGCAGGATATCTCTTCGCCCTTCTTCGACGAGACCCTGCGCGGCGTGGATGACGGCCTGAAAGACACCGGCTATGCCTCGGTCATCGTCAGCGGCCACTGGGATGCGCAGGAGGAGGCCGCGCGCATCCGCCTGCTGCTGGCGCGCAAGGTCGACGGCATCATCCTGCTCTCGGGCCGCATGGCCGACGAGGCGGTGCTGCAGTTCGCCCGGCAGCGTCCCATCGTGTCCACCGGGCGCGCGCTGAAGACCGGCCATGCGCTCGGCTTCAAGCTCGATAACGAGTACGGCGCCTGGCTGGCCATGCGCCATCTGCTGGAATTGGGCCACCGCCGCATCGCCTTCGTCTGCGGACCGGAAGACAATGTCGATGCGGCCGAGCGCCTGCAAGGCTACCGCCGCGCGCTCGAGGAAGCGGGCATCAAGGCCGATCCGCGCCTTATCGTGCAAGGCAACTTCCATGAGAACAGCGGCCTGCTGGCGGCCAGCCACCTGCTCGACAGCCAGCAACAGTTCACGGCCGTCTTCGCCGCCAACGACCTGAGCGCCTATGGCGTGCGGCTCTGCCTCTACCGCAAGGGCATCCGCGTGCCGGACGACGTTTCCCTGGTCGGTTTCGACGATCTGCCCGGCTCCGCCTATACGACGCCGCCGCTGACGACCATCCGCCAGCCCTTATATGATATGGGCCGCATCGCCACCCACTCGCTGCTGCGCCTGATCAATGGCGAGCCGGCGCAGGCGGCCATTCCGCCGCTGGAGCTGGTGGTGCGCGAAACCACGCGCCGCCGCTGACACGCCGGCGAGCAGGCTCGCGGCTTAGCGTTTACAATAATGACCGTTTCGCCAAAAAACAGACGTACCGTCTTAACTAATAAGGAATGACAAATGGAACATACCCTGCCACCTCTGCCGTATGCAATGGATGCGCTGCAACCACACATCTCCAAGGAAACGCTGGAGTTCCACTATGGTAAGCACCACCAGGCTTATGTCACCAATCTGAACAACCTGATCAAAGGCACCGAGTTCGAGAACCTGTCCCTGGAAGAGATCGTGAAGAAATCCTCCGGCGGCATCTTCAACAATTCCGCCCAGGTCTGGAACCACACTTTCTACTGGAACTGCATGGCGCCGAACGCCGGCGGCGCGCCAACGGGCGCCGTGGCTGACGCCATCAACGCCAAATGGGGTTCCTTCGACGCGTTCAAGGAAGCCTTCACCAAGTCCTGTGTCGGCAACTTCGGTTCCGGCTGGACCTGGCTGGTGAAAAAGGCCGACGGTTCGGTCGACATCGTGAACACCTCCAACGCCGCCACCCCGCTGACCACCACCGACAAGCCGCTGCTGACCTGCGACGTGTGGGAACACGCTTACTACGTGGACTACCGCAACGCCCGTCCGAAGTACGTGGAAACCTTCTGGAACCTGGTGAACTGGGACTTCGTGGCCAAGAACTTCGCCTGAGCCTAGTTCTGGTCCGCACCAAAGAAAGCCCGCAATTGCGGGCTTTCTTTATTTCAGCGCAGGTTTCAGCCCTGTGCCGTGCAGCTCAGCACACCTTCGCCTGAACTGTTGCGGGCAGCACTGTCCGCGCTCTCCTCCACCTTGTAGACGTAGACGCCGTCCTTGCTCTGGCGGCGGCAGACATAGGCGGCATTCTTTTTCAGGCCGGTTGCCAGGATTTCGCTATAGCCACTGGCCGACGTCCAGCCGTAGGCGCCAACCGGCGCGACGCCGCGGTTGAACAAGACCATCAGCCGGTCCTGAATCAGCACCGCCTCGGTTGCCTCGTTGACGCGGTTCAGGCGCCTGGCCACCGAGCGGTTGACCGGGCCGCTTTGCCCATCGTTGTCGGCCACATTCAGGACGTTGAGGAAGTACTGCGCCTGGCCGGCGGCGGGCGCGGTGAGGGGGGAAATTTCCAGGCGCCAGCCGCCGGCATCGGCCTTCTGCACATTGACCTTGCTGGGATCGTTGGGGTAGTTATACCAGGCGAATTGACCGTTCCCCACCGGGTATTGCACCAGATAGCGGCAATCATTGCTGAACACCGGCGCCGTTTCATCCTTCAGCGGCGCTTGCCGGCACTGGCCGCTCTCGTTGGCGTTCAGGCCGACCCGCACCACGCGCGCCTGCTCCGGCAACAAGGTTTCCACCGTCACCATGCCGCCGCCGTTGCGGATGGTGGTGCGGCGCTCCGCGCTATCGGCGAAAGCCAGCGCGGTGCGGCCATTGCCTTCATCGGCTTCGCCGGCATTGCTGGCCGGCTTGTTCGCCGCCTGCAGCAGGGAGGTGGCGGCCAGGCCGTTCTTGGTGCGCACGCTGTCGAAGACCAGGATAATCGGCTTGGCCTTGGCGGCGTCGTAGCGGCGCGCCGGATCGCGCAGGAACAGCACATGGCGCAGGAAGCCGTTTTCCTGCTCCAGCTTGTTGGCCGAATAGGCGCGGCTGGCATTGCCCGCCGTGTAGCTGTAACTGTCGCCGTTTTCGAAAGCGGTCACGCCCTGCAGCCAATGCGACTGCCCTTCCTTCAATTGTTCCAGCGTCGGGTAGCGCGAGCGGCCGCCCAGCGACTGGCCGCCGTCGTTGCTCAACAGCGCATCCTTATCGCTCTTGAAAACCTCGGTTTTATCGAAGACCAGGATGCTGTTATGCGCGACGGTGCGGGTATAGTAGTTCCACCAGTGCGGGGTGTTGTATTCGTCGTACTGGCCGGCGTCCAGCAACAGCGGCGCTTTGTAGTTCAGCGAGAAGCTGTTCTGGTCCATGTGGTGGTGGTTCTCGCTGATGAAGGAGGTCGATTTGAAATCGAGCATGGCCGCCTGGGCAAAATCCCAGCTGTCGCGCATGGTCACGAAACCGGCGGTGCGGAAATGGCGCGCCAATTCCAGGCTTTCGACGCCGGCCGGCGCAACCGTGGCGGGATAGAGCATGCGCTCCCATAGCAAGGGAATCCGTTCGCTGCGCTGGCGCACCGGCTTGATCTGATTCTGGTAATAGCCCATGGCAACCGGATCATTCCCGAGGGCGGCGGCGCTCAAGGCCAACGCCGCCAGATTGCCGAAACCGGCATTGAAGGTGAAGACGTCGCCGCGCGCGGGGAAGGTGTTGTCATGCCGCTGGCCGTAGATGAAGGGATAGATCATCTTGGGCAGCCAGTCCGCCTTCAGCACCTCGGTGGCGCTATCGGTCGCCAGCGCCTTGCGCCAGATGTGCAGGCGCTCGGCCACCTCACCCGAGGCGTTGTAGCCATAGCCGACATGGTTGCCGCCGTCCACCGATACCTGCTCGCGCGCCCGCACAAAACCATACTGGAAATGCTTGTACGCCGTGTTCAGCATGGGCAGCACTTCCGTATGCGTGTCGGCAATCGCCAGCAGTCCCATGGCCATGCCGCTGACGGCGCTCATATTATGCCCGGTGAGATAGAGCGCCGAGATGCTCGGCTTGCCCGAAGCGGGACTCCAGTTTTCGTAGACCGGCTCGACTTCGCAATCGAATCGGCTGGCCGAGAACGTGTTGCCGTGGCCACAGGTGGAGTCGACCAGATTGTCCTTCTCCGGCACGCTACTGGCGACGGTGGCCTTGATCGTGTCGGCAAAGACCTGGTTATAGCTGCGCCGCGCCGCATCACCGGCCACCGCTTGCGGCCCCAGATCCAGATACAGCCAGTCATACAGCACGCCGAGGGCGCCCACGCGCGAGCTCATCGACCATTCGCCGCCATTGCTGACGGGCGCTTTCAACACCCGGTCGGCATAGGCCTTGGCGGCCGTCAGATGGTTGGGATTGTCCGACAGCTTGTACGCCAGCGACAGATTCTTGGCCGTCTCGATCAGCACATTGCGCCCGGCCGTGGCGACATTGCAGACGCCTGCTCCCGTCAGGTCAGTGGACGAGCAGGCGGCCAGCCAGCCCGGCATCTTGTCAGCGGTGATGTAGAGCGAAGTCAGGCTGCCGTGCAAATCGTAATCGATGCCGCTGGCCTGGTGCACGCTCTTGCCTTGCGCATCCTGGACTTCCACAAACTTGATCTGCTCGCCAATCCGGGGGCCGAAGAGGAAGTTATTGCGCTTGGGCGACCAAGCCTTCACATCGGCATTGTTGCTCACACTGAACAGCAGATTCCCGTTCTGCGAGGCGGAGGCGGTGCCCGCAGCCTTATTCCACTTGAACACCACGGTGATATTGCCGTTCGCGTCCGGCTTGGCGGCGAAGCTCATGGCGCCGATCGCGGTGCCGTTGGCGCGGATCATGCCGGCCTGGAAACGTGCCGTGGCTTCGGACGCACTTTCGACGTGCCGGATGAACAGGCGGTCGCCACCCGGCCCCTCATAAGCGCCGAACAGGATGGCGTAGGCGTCGTCCGCCGGCTTGATCAACTGGGACGTGAAAGTGACCGTGATGCTGCCGCCTTCGCTGGGAAACTCGCCTTGCATGATCGAGTCCCGCAGCTGCTGGATGTCGGACTGGCTTGCCAGCAAGCGCGGATGCTCGGTTTTTACCGGCCCCGGCATCTGCGCCAGCGCCGGAACGGCCAGCAGGCCGCCCAGGAATGCCGCCGCCATGGCGCGGCAGAGCGATTTCAGAACCATGTCATTGACCTTTCAATAAGCTTGAAAAAGCGACATGGTAAAGAGCGGCAGGCAGAAACTATCTATCCAATACTCACACTTGCCGAAATAAATCAGGCCGTCGGCTGCAAGGTCTTGACCACGCGCTCATCGCTCTTGTCGCCGCCGCCGGACTGCTTGCGCTTGCTGTCACGGCGCAGCATCAGCAGGCGGTCGCCGGACACGCCATACACGGCGTCTTCCTCCTGGCGGAAGTCGAAGCCGACCACGACGAAGGCGCGGCCCGAACCGTTGACCAGGGTGTGGCTGGCCAGCGGCGTGCCGTCGGCGGCAATCCACAGGTCGAACGTGCCGTCGAAGTCCTTGATGTATTTGCGGTCGCGGTCGCTCAGCGTTTCCAGCGGCACCGAGAAGGTCAGCTGGCGCACCTGGTTGCCGTTGTACACGGCCGTCTTTTCGCTCTTGTAGGTCACGCGCTCCAACTGGCGCGCCAGATTGGCGGCGGCGGCCGTCATGGTGCGCAGTTCGATCGGGCTCAGTTCGCGCGCCACGCTCAGCGTCGGCGCCTTGGCATTCGGATTCTTGACCTGGGCGCGTTGTTCACTGTCCATACGGGCCAGCACGTCCTTGCCGTAAATCAGCTGCAAACCCTGGCCGTTTTCTTCCAGGCCGATGCTGGCCTGGCCCGAACTTTCTTCCACCTCCTTGCCTTCACCGATCCGGCGCCAGGTCTTGGTTTCCAGCGCAGCCTTGAGCGGGGCCGTGCCTTGCAGCCGGGCCAGTGCCGCCTTCAGATCGGACAAGCCATCGGCCGCCTGCGCCGGCATGGCACAGGCCAGCAGCAGGGCCGCGCTGGCGGCGGCCACGGGTAACAAACGGGTACGGCAGTTGAAAGCACCTTGCATTACAGCGTCTCCTTGTTGATAGCGAGACACAAGCGTAGCAAAAAACCATCTTTCCGAGACGTTTTTATGCGACAAACGGTCACCGGCTGCGACAGACGGTCAAAAGCCAGGCACAGACTACGCGTGGGGCAGGCCGGTACGGCACTTCCCTGCGTTGCCGGCCAAGCTGGCGCTGGACTTAGCGGCCTTTGCGCAACACACCGTCCTTGGAGCTGAACAACCCACCGCCAACCTTCTCTTCCAGCTTGAAGGTATAGCCGCCAGGGACCGCTGCTTCACTCAGCGCATACTCGGTATTGCGCTTCAGGCCGGTGGCGATCAGGGCACCGTAATTCGATGGCGCTTTCCAGCCATAACGTCCCGCTGGCGTGCTGGCGCGGTTAAACAGGACCATGAGGTGCTCCTGCACCAGCACCGCCTCGGTCCCGGCATCGCTGGCGGCCAGACGCTCGGCTTTCACCGGTGAGGCCAAACCCGTGCCCTGGTCGTTGTCGGCGACATCGAGCACGTTCAGGAAATACTGCGCCTCACCATCGGCCGGCGCGGCGGCAGGACTAATCTCCAGGCGCCAGGCGCCAACATCGCCCGGTTGGTTTTGCGATGGCAAGTACGGATAGTTGCGCCATTTGTAGCTGGTACCATCGCTTTGCAACTCACGCACCATGAAGCGGCAATCCTTGGCGTTCTGGGCTTGGCTAGCGCTGCCTGGCACTTGTGCGCAATCGCTGCCGCCCGCACCTTCGCTACCCACCTGCACCACATCGGCGTTCTGCGGCAGAAGCATCTGCACGTTCAGCATGCCGCCGCCGTTGCGGATAGTGGCCACGCGGGCGGTATTCGGCGCGAATTTGACTTGGTAGCGGCCGTCGCCCAAGGTGTCGGCGCCCACGGCATACGCCGGCTTGGCCGCCGTGTGCAGCAGGGAGGTGGCGGCCAGGCCGTTCTTGGTGCGCACGCTGTCGAAGACCAGCACCACAGGCTTGCGATCGTTTTCGCGCAGGAACAGGATGCTGCGCACAAAGCCACTCTCCTGGTCCATCTTATTCTGCGAATAGGCGCGGCTGGCATTGCCCTCGACGTAGCTGTAATCGCCGCCTTCCTCGAACGCCGTTACGCCATGCAGGGCATTGCTGCCACCCGGCTGGATCTGTGCCAAAGTGGGATAGGTCGGACGGTCATTGAACCACTGACCACCGTCATTGCTCAGGACTTTGTTGCTGAAGACGAACTGCTCGTCCTTATCGAACACGACAATGCTGTTGTGCGCGATGGTGCGAATGTAATAGTTCTGCCAGTGTTTGGTGCCATACTCGTCGTACAGGCCGGTATCCAGCAGCAGCGGCGCCTTATAGTTCAACGAGAAGCTGTTCTGGTCCAGATGTTGGTGGTTTTCGCTGACGAAGGACGTCGCTTTAAAGTCTAGCAGAGTCGCGTTGGCATAATCCCAGCTATCACGCATCAACACCAGGCCGGCGACGCGGAAGTGGCGCGACAACGGCAGGTCTTCAATACGTCCTTCGGGATAGCCGGCAAAGGAAAAGTTCAAGCGCTCGCCCAGCAGAGCCTGATCAACATTGCGCCGCGACGGCGCCCCTAAGACCGACCGCCGCGCCACTTTGATCTGCTGACGGTAGAAAGCCAGCACCGCCGGATCCTGCTTGTCCACGATGGCCGCCAGCGCCATCGGGCCGGTTGACCCGTCCCTCAGCGATAAATCGAAGTTGTCGCCGCGGGCCGGGAAGCTGTAATCATGGCGCAGGCCATAGATATACGGATAGATCAGTTGGGCCATCCAGTCGCCGGGAAGAACCGGCTCGCTGCCGGTGCCTTCCAGGCCTTTGCCCCACAGCCGCACGCGTTCCGGCATGTCCGATAGGCCATAGGAAAAAGCAGCCTGGCTGCCGCCGTCAACAGAAATGAAGGCCCGTGCCGGCATGAAGCCGTTTTCGAAATGGCCATACATGGTCTTCAGCAAGGGCAGCACGGAAGCGTCGTCATGGGCAATGGCCAGCAGGCCCTGCACGGTACCGGCGATCGCGCTTTGGTGATGGCCGGCAATGTAGTATGGAGCGATCGAGGGATTGATATTCTCTTCCCAGTGCATCGTCCCATTGCAATTCAGCGGACTGGTAGAGAGCGTGGCATATTGTCCGCAAATATGGCCGATCAGGTCGTCACTGCTGCCCACATGATTGGCGGCGATGGTGTCTTTGATGTTTTGCGCCAGCAGGGTGCGGTAATTGCCGAGGTTATGGCCTTCGAAAGCGGCGCCCGTGGGAATATCGCGATCATCGATTGTGTCGTACAGCCAGTCGTACAGAATGCCCATGGCGCCGACGCGGGAAGACATGGCCCATTCGCCGCCGACCGCCAGCTTCAGCTGCTGACCGTGCAAGCCTTGCGTGACGTTGTCTTTCAGCAGGAACATCTGGTCGGCCAAACGGCGCGCCGCCGCCATATAGTGCGGCCGCGCAGTCAGCAGGTAGGCCAGCGCAAAACGGCGCGCCGCCCCGGTAATCGTCCCGCGGCCCTGGAAGGCCAGATCGCAGAGCGAACCGTTTTGCCGGGTCGGTGTGGCGACCTGCGCGCAGCCTTGCAGCGTCGTCCAGTCGGCATCGACCGAGCGTAAATATTCCTGGACAGGCTCCTGCAATTCCAGATCCAGAAAATCATGCTGGGCAACGATCTGGCTGGCGGCATTCCATAGCTTGAAGTCCTTGATGACTTCATCGGTCCGGCCGCCAAAGACATACTGCTGGTCTTTAGCCGACCATGGCGAGGGCATACTGGCAGCCCATTTCAAGTTGTAGGATGTGCCATTGACAGTGAGGATCACCGAGACACTGTCCCAGCTCAGCTCAATCGTGACATCCTTATCCGCCTCCAGTTCAAAAGTGCGCGAGGCGGCATACGTGTCGATCGCAGCATCCTGAAACCCGAGCTGAAACCGGATCTTTTTCCCGTCCGCGGAATCACCATCGACATGGCGAATGAAGAAGCCGTTTTTCTTGGTCTGGATACTTCCAAAAATCGCCTGTTCGAGGCGATCGGATAGCGCCTTGCGCCGCGGGGTGATGCTAAAGCGCATCCGGCCCTGCATGGCGGGAAAAACATCCGGCGCCGTCAATGCCAGCGAATTGCGCACCCGGTCGACATCTTCCTTGAGCAAGCCGACATGCGGATGCACGGCTTTGACGGAGCCCGGCATTTCCGCCATCGCATTGATTTGCACATTCAGAAGTAAGGCTGCGCCCACAAGGCGGCAGAGCAATTTCATTCGCATGGAGTTTCTCATTTTGAGGAGGGAGGGATGGCGCCGGCATGGCCGGCAGATGCTGGAAAAACCGGGAGAGCGAAGGCATGCCCGGGAACGGCGGGCGAATGCACAAAGCGCCAGGCATGGCCCAGGAAGCCACGCACCGGCGCAAGCGGTGGGCAGTGACACGGCGGACGCCGCGGTACAACGCGAACATTCGATCTTTCGGAGTTGCCAGTAGGGATGATATTACCGAAAAAGCAAGATCGAATTTCTATCCAAAAATCACATCCAGGCGCCTAGTCCGGCGCCATGCCCTCCTGCCTCAACGGCGCCGTTTCAATATGGTCGACATCGATATCGGCGCCGTCCGGGGCCACCGTATCGCGGCCGGCGGCGGCGCGTTCGCCGGTACCCTTGCGGTCGGTATCGCTGTCGAGATCGGTATCGCCGAGATCGGCGCCGACCGTGGGCGCGCTGCCGCTGTCTTCATTCGTGCCTTGCTGCACGCCGCCATGCTCGCGCGGTCCCTGGCCCGGCGCGCCCTGCACGTCGCTGCCGGAGTCGGAACTGTCGCTGGGGCCGAGGGCGCCCGTGCCATGGCCCTTGCCCAGCACCCGGTCGGGCGTGGCCGGTAAGTTGTCGGGATCGAGACTGCTATTGCCTGCCATGATGACCTCCTGCCGGTGAAAAACGCAGGTCCACTCTAACAAAGCGGGGCGGACGGCGGCGCACCCCTGATTGTTTTTCCCAATGGCATCGATTGGAATTTTTTATTTCATAAATGTATTTTTCACAGATATACTATCTTCATGCTCACCACTCCCGAAGGAGAACCGTATGAAAACCACCCAAGTATTTGCCGCCATCCTGACCCTTGCCGCCGCCGGCGCCGCCTTTGCCGCCGACAGCAACACCACCGCCGCCAGCAGCGCCCCGCTGGCCGCTGCCGCCAGCCAGGCCGCGCCCGCCCAGCAAGGCTTGAGCCGCGAACAGGTCAAGGCTGAGTTCCTCGAAGCGCGCCGCAACGGCAAGCTGATCGAAACCGAAGCCGACCAGGACGTGGCCCAGACCACCAAGCACTACGCCAAGTAATTCCACGAAAGAGAGCCAGGCCCATGCTGCGTTTCCGCGCCCCCGCCGCCCTGCTGCTGCTTGCCCTGTCCGGCTGTGCCGACATGGGTTCGATCAAGCCGCAGGCGCAGTTGACGCCCGCCGCGCAACTGGCCACCGGCGCCGCCATCGCGGCCGCGCCGCCCGCCGCCTGGCCAGAGGAGACATGGTGGCAAGCCCTGGGCGACCGGCAGCTCGACCGCCTGGTGGCCGCCGCCATCCAGGACAATCCCAGCCTCAAGGTGGCCCAGGCGCGCGTGCGCCAGGCCGAGGCGGTCGCCGGCGCGGCCGAAGCGGCCACCGGGCCGCGCGTCGACGCCAGCGCCGCCGCCAACCGCGAGCGCTATTCCGCCCACGGCAGCACGCCGCCGCCGCTAGCCGGCCACTGGGCCTGGCGCAACAATGCCAGCGTCACCGCCGCGTATGACCTCGATCTGTGGGGCCGCAACCGCGACCTGCTGGCCGCCGCCCTGGACGAAGCCCATATGGCCGCGGCCGAAGCCCAGCTGGCGCGCCTGTCGCTGGAAACGGCCGTGGTGCGCAGCTATGTGCAACTGTGGCTGGCCCACGCCCAGCACGACGCGGTGGCCGACAGCCTGGCCCAGCGCCAGCGCATTCTCGACATCGTGCGCCGCCGCCACGCCGCCGGCCTGGCCACCGAGGCCGATGTGGCGGCCATTGAAACCACGCTGCCTGCCGGGCGGCGCGAGCAGGAACAGCTCAGCCAGAGCCTGACCCTGCTGCGCCACCAGCTGGCGGCCCTGATCGGCAAAGGGCCGGGCGACGGTGATGCGATCGTCCGGCCTGCGCCGGCCCTGCCAGCGGGCTACGGCCTGCCCGGCAATCTGCCGGCCGAACTGGTGGCGCGCCGTCCCGACCTGGTGGCGCAGCGCTGGCGGGTGGAGGCGGCCAGCCACGGCATTGCCGCCGCGCGCGCCGACTTCTATCCGAACATCAACCTGGTGGCCTTCGCCGGCCTGCAATCGCTGGGCTTCAGCAAATTCCTGAACGCCGCCTCGCAGACGCGCGGCATCGCGCCGGCCGTGAGCCTGCCCATCTTCGACGGCGGCCGCCTGCGCAGCCAGCTCGGCAACCGCAGCGCGCAATACGATATGGCGGTGGAGCAGTACAACGCGACGCTGGTGCAAGCCCTGTCCGAAGTGGCCAACGCCGTGGCGCGTATGCAGTCCGAGCGCGAGCAGCAAAAGCTGGCGGAACAGGCCATGCGCACGGCGAGCCGCTCGCAGGATCTGGCCGAGCGCTCGTACAAGGCCGGCATGAACGATGCGCTGGCCATGCTCAACGCGCGCCTGGTTCTGCTGAATGAACAACAGCAGCTCTTGCAAGTCCAAAGTCGTTGTATGGATACCTACGCCACGCTGATGGCGGCCCTGGGGGGAGGCATAAAACTGGATTTCCCCTAGTGCAACGATAGTACAATTTAATCTTTAGTATTTTGCACAGGAGTGCGCAATGAGCAGTTTCGACGCGACCAATAAGCGCCTGAAAAATATCCGTGGCCGCATCCCCGACTTTCCGGAGGATCTGGTGCGTCTGATGCGCATGACCTACCACGTGCAAAAGCAGATGAAGGATCTGTCCAACGCGGTGCTGCGCAAATACGACCTGGTCGACGCCAGCTATATGGTGCTGGCGGTGCTGTACGGTTCCGAAGGCGAAACCTCGACCGCGTCCACCCTGGGCGAGGCGTGCATGGAGAAGCCGGCCAACCTGACCCGGGTCTGCAACGACCTGGAAAACCAGGGCCTGATCCAGCGCGGCAACCGCCCCGGCGACCGCCGCTGCGTGATGATTTCGCTGACCGACGCCGGCCGCAAGATCGTGGAGCAGGTCATGCCCGAAGTCTGGGACCGCACCACCCGCGCTTACGACGGCTTCAGCGCCGACGATATCCGCCAGCAGGAGCAGTTGTTCAAGCGCCAGCTGGATAATTTTGAAAATAATTTATAGCGCTTTTTATGAACCCTGAACCAGCCGCTCCTCCCGCCACACCGATAGCAAGTACACGAGAGCAGCTGGTCAGGCTGGCGCGCGAATGGCAGGCCGGCGAGGGCGAGCACTGGATCTTCGTGCTCAAGTCCATGCTGGCCGCCTTCTCCGCCCTGTGGCTGGCCTTCCGCCTCGGACTCGATTCGCCCAGCACGGCGATGACCACCACCTTCATTCTGGCCCTGCCCAGCAGCGGCATGGTGCTGGAAAAAGCCTTTTACCGCCTGCTCGGCACCGTGGTCGGCTGCGCCAGCGCCCTGCTGCTGATCGCCGTCTTTCCGCAGCAGACGCCGCTGCTGTTCATCGGCCTGGCGCTGTGGGTGGGGCTGTGCACCGGCGGCGCGGCCATGTACCGCAACCAGCAATCCTATAGCTTCGTGCTGGCCGGCTATACGGCCTGCATGATCGCCATTCCCGCCATCGACGCGCCGGCCGGCGCCTTCCTGCTGGCCGTCACCCGGCTGACGGAAGTGAGCCTGGGCGTGATCTGCGCCACCGTCGTCAACGACGCGCTGTTCCCGCGCCACCACAACGCCCAGCTGATGCGCACCGTGCAGGCGCGCCGCCACAGCTTCGTGGGCTTTTGCCGCGAAGTGCTGGAGCGCCGCCTGTCGCCTGCCGAGGCGGAACTGACCCACCTGCGCTTCGCGGCCGACATCGCCGCGCTGGAATCGGGCCGCGCCGCCGCTTTCTTCGAAGCGGCCCACGCCCGTTCGCAAACGCGCCAGCTGCATGCCTTCAACGCGGCGCTGATGACGGCCCTGACCACGCTCTACACCCTGCACCGCCTGCTGCACCGCCTGCACCTGCAACCGGATTCGCCGGCGCCGCGGCTGCTGCAAGCCATGCAGCAACGCCTGGCGCAAGCGCTGGCCGACGATGTGCCGCCCGACATGGCGGCGCTGGAACAGGACATCGCCGCCGCGCGCGCCGAACTGGCGCAGCGCCTGGCCGAGGCGGCCAAGGCGGCCAAGGAGGATGATGCCGGCGCGGCACAGGAACTGGCCGGCCTCACGCCGCAATGGCAGATCGACTTCGATACGGCGGTGGAGCTGCTGGAACGCTTCGCGGCCAACCTGTCCGCCTTCCACGCCAGCTACGACGGCCTGACGCGGCAAAAGCGCAGTCAGGTCAGCGAGCCGCGCGCCTACAAGCCGAAGACGCCGCCCGGCATCGTGCTCGCCAGCGGCTTTCGCGCCGCCGCCGCCCTGCTGGGCGGGGCCGTGCTCTGGTACTGGATGGCCTGGCCGCACGCTTCCACCGCCCTGCTGATGACCACCATCTTCTGCGCGCTGTGCTCGTCCTCGCCGCGCCCGACGGCCATGGTCAAGCAGATCCTGACCGGCTTCCTGATCGCCTGGCCGCTGTCCTTTATCGTCGAGTTCTTCCTGGTGGCGCGCGCCAGCGGCTTTCCCATGCTGGTGCTGGCCTCGCTGCCGCTGTTCGCCTACGGCAGCTATCTGAGTACCAATCCGAAAAAGGCGGGCGTGGGCGTCGGCATCATCCTGTTCAGCGCCCAGGTGATCGCGCCGGCCAACCAGATGCACTACGATATCGCCTCCTTCCTCAACATCACGCTGGCGCAGAATGGCGGCGTGCTGCTGTCCTTCATCATCTTCATGGTGCTGCTGCCCGAGCACACCATGGGCAACCGCGAGCACGTGGCGGCGGCGCTGTGGCGCGAGGCGCTGGCCCTGTGCACGGCGTCCACGCGCGGCCTGCGCCTGCACCTGCGCGCGGCCGGCGGCGGCCTGCTGCCACGCCTGTTGCTGTGCTTCGGCCCCGGCCAGGAATGGACGGCCCGGCTGCGCCACCGCTTCGACAACCGCGTGCGCGATCTGCTCAACCAGCTCAACGCCGCCTCCGGTCCCGCGCCCGGCGCGCCGGCGCGGCTGGTGGTGCGCCAAGGCCTGACCCTGCTGGAGCTGGGCCATTCGATCATCGAGCTGCGCGCCCTGATCGCCACTTCGGCACAAGGGCCGGTCGCCACGGCCTTGCAGCAGGCGGTCGATGCGCTGGCCAATTACTTCCGCCAGCCCGAACGCGGCCGCTGCGAGCTGGCCATCACTTCGCTGCTGCATGCCGGCGTCACCGTACGCGCCGCGCTGCCGCAAGCGTCGGCAGCGCGCGCTGAGCGCCTGCAGACGGCGCTCACCGACCTGCATTCGATTTACACATCCCTGCTCGACCAGATGCCCCAAACCCAAGGAGAAGTCCACCATGCCGCGTGAAGTGTCGCTGTTCGGCGTCCTCATTCCCACCCTGCTGCCGCTGTTCCTGGCCAGCCTGCTGCTGCAAGGCTTGCTGGACTGGGTGCTCGGCCATGCCGGCGTTTACCGCCGCCTGCTGCATCCGGCCCTGGTGCGGCTTTGCCTGCTGGTCTGCATCTTCAGCGCCCTGACCATGGGCCTATACCAATAAAACACAAGAAGGGAATCCCGTTATGAGTGCTAGCAAGTTGTTCCGATTCGTCCTCACCGCCCTGCTGCTGGGGGCCGCGCTGTGGTTCGGCAAGGGGGCGTGGGACCAGTATATGGAATCGGCCTGGACGCGCGACGGCCGCATCAAGGCCGACGTGGTGAACATCACCGCCGACGTCGCCGGCGCCGTGACCGAGGTGCATGTGCGCGACAACCAGTTCGTGCGCAAGGGCGATGTGCTGTTCGTGGTCGACCCGGCGCGCTACCAGTCGGCGCTGGAGCAGGCGCGCTCGCTGCTGGCCGCGCAGCAGGTCGAGAAAGGCCGCCGCACGCGCGAGGCCAAGCGCCGCGCCGCGCTGGACGACGCCGTGGTCTCGGCCGAAAGCCGCGAAGGCGCAACATCGGCCATGGACGGCGCCAGCGCCCAGGTGCGGGCCGCCACGGAAGCCGTGCATCTGGCCACACTGAACCTGGAACGCACGGTGGTGCGCGCGCCGGTCAGCGGCTATGTGACCAACCTGAACGTGCATGTGGGCGATTTCGCCGCCGTGGGTGTGGCGCGCCTGGCGGTGATCGACAGCGACTCTTTCTACGTGGCCGGCTATTTCGAGGAAACCAAGCTGCCGCTGCTGAAAGCGGGCGCGCCGGTGCAGGTCAAGCTGATGGGCGGCGACGCCACCCTGCACGGCCATATCGAGAGCATCGCGCGCGGCATCACCGACCGCGACGCCAGCACCGGCCGCGAACTGCTGGCCGACGTGAACCCGACCTTCAGCTGGGTCAGGCTGGCGCAGCGCGTGCCGGTGCGCATCCATATCGACCAGCAGCCCAAGGAGCTGACCTTGGTGGCGGGCACCACCTGCACCGTCATCCTCGACAGCAAGACCACCACGGCGGCCGCGCCGGCCAAGGCCACCGCCCCACGCGGCGCCTGACATCCGTTACACTGCGGGGGAATGCGGGCGCCCCCTTCCCGCAACCGCAGCAAGGATGCATGCAATGAGTGCCAGTATCGACAGCCATGGCGTGGACAGCTTGAGCGCCATCCGCCTCTTTCTCGACGCCGCCACCCTTGGCAGCTTTTCCGCCGCCGGGCGCAAGCAAGGCCTCTCCCCCGCCGCCGCCAGCGCCTGCATCCAGCGTCTGGAAGCGGGATTGAAAACGCGGCTGTTCGAGCGCACCACGCGCCAATTGCGATTGACCGAGGAAGGACGCCATTACCGCCACTACTGCGAACAGGCGCTGGCCTTGATGGCCGAGGCGGAAGCAGGCCTGCAGGCGCAAGGCGCGGTGCGCGGGCTGGTGAAGATTTCAGCGCCCTCGGATTTTGGGCGCAATCTGCTATTGGGATGGCTGGAGGAATTCCGCCAGCGCCATCCGGACGTGCAATACGCCCTGTCGCTGAGCGACTCCACGTCCGATCTGGTGCAGGACGATATCGACCTGGCGGTGCGCTATGGCCTGCTGCCGGACAGCGATATGGTGGCGCGTCCGCTGCTGCCGAACCGGCGTGTGGTCTGCGCCGCGCCAGCGCTGCTGGAACGCTGCGGCGCGCCTGAACACCCCGAACAGCTGGCTGGATTGCCGGCGCTGGTGCTGGTGACGGCCAGCGGACCAATGCACGAATGGCGCTATCTGGAAGATGATGCGCGCCGCACGGTGCGCGTGCAGCGCAGCCATCAAAGCAATGACGGCGAGGTAATCCGCAAATGGGCGCTGGCGGGCCAGGGCTTCGCCTATAAATCCCTGCTCGATATTGAGCACGATCTGCGCGCCGGCCGCCTGCAGACGGTGCTGGACGACTATTTCCGCGAAAGCGTGCCGCTCAATCTGCTGTACCGGCGCAGCCGCTTCCAGCCGCCGCGCATCGCGCTGCTGGTGGAATTCCTGCTGGAGCGCTGCGCGACGGCAGCGTAAGCCGCTTACTGCTCGATCACGCCCATCTGCTGCAGCAGGGTCAGATTGTCTTCCAGGTGCCAGTTATCGGTGATGCGGCCATCCTGCACGCGATACAAGTCGAAAGCCTGGAAGTCGATGGCCTGGCCCTTGCCCTGCACCTTGCCGAACTGGCCGCTGAAATGGCCGGTGAAATGCAGGCGCAGGGTGACGCGGTCGCCTGCCGCCACCAGATCGGTGATCTCCACTTTCAGATCCGGCACGGCGGCACGGAAGGTCTGGCTGGCTTGCAACGGGCCTGGCAGACCCTGGGCGCGGCCGGGCGGCAGGGTGCGGTCGGTGAATTCCGGCGCCAGCGCCTCACGCGCCAAAGCCGGATCGCCGCTGTTCCAGAAAGCGGCATAGCGGCGCGCCGCCAGCATGACCTGTTCCAGCGCGGCGGGCGAGCCGCCGGTGAAGCTCTTCTGCGGTACGGGCAGGCTGTCGGCGGCGGCGAAGGCGGCCAGCGGCAACAGGGCGGCGGCAAAAATGGCAAGACGGGACATGGAAGCTCCTGTAAATGAATGGTGCCGCCATTGTCGGTTCCAGCGCGGCGGCGCGGAATGCGTCTGCCGTTTGAAGCAGCTTCTTGTGCCGTTTGAAAAAGAAAAAGCCCGCGCGATGCGGGCTTTTTCGGGACGCGCGGGCTGCGGCTCAGGGCTTGAAGGTCGTCATGGCATGGCCCAGGTGCTGCCACCAGTGCTCGCGCGAACGCGCCTTGGCCAGGCACACCTTGTCGATGCCGCCCTTGAAGACCTGGTCCTGGCACATGCCGCTGGCCAGCGCATAACGCTGGTTCTCGGCATTGACCAGGGCCACCATCAGCCAGCCGCACAGGGCCAGCGTCAGCGCCAGCAGCGTCCAGGCGGCATGATTGACCGAGCTGCGTTCGAACAGACGCGTTTCGTCCGGTTCGGACTCCCGGTACATCTTCATGCGGCCTTCTTCTTTGCTGTCCATCTTACTTCTTGCCTGCTTTCTTCTCGGCGGCGGCCTTGGCGACCAGATAGTCCATCACGACCAGCGTATTCTGCATCGATACGCTCTCCGGCTGGCCCGGACGGCCGGCCTGGGCTGGCGAGGTCACGAAGCGGCCATCGATGACGATGGTCGGGGCGCTATCAACCTTGTAGGAGCTGACCAGCTGGTTGGAACGCTTCATTTTAGTCTGCACGCCGAAGGAATTGAAGTATTCCAGGTATTTGGCCTTGTCCACGCCGGCTTTCACGACCACGTCGGTCATGGCGTCGTCGCTGCGCAGGCGGTTGCGCTCCACGTGGATGGCGCGGAAGATCTTGTCATGCACGCCTTCCAGCTTGCCCATGGCTTCCAGGGTCAGGTAGGCGTGGGCATGCGGGTCCTTGTCGCTCGAGGCGAAGTGGATGCGGCGGAAGACGATCTTGTCGCCCTGCTTCTTGACCCAGTCCGACATCAGCGGTTCCAGGGAATTGCAGTGCGGGCAGGAGTACATGAAGAACTCGATCACTTCGACCTTGGCGCCGGTATCGTTGCGCACTGGCGTGTCGAGAACCTTGTATTCGGTGCCGTTCACCGGTTCGGCGGCGGAGGCGCCAGCGGCGGAAAAGGCCAGGGTAGCGGCGGCAAGCATGAAGCGCAGGTAACGCATGGTCATCCTTTTTATCGAGTTATAGACGGCGGCAGATTAACACTTTTTGCAGGCAAAAATGGCCCCGCCGGACAAAAATCCCGTCCGGGGGGCCATTTTAAGGCGGGTTTAAGCCGCTTTGAAGCCTAAGCTCGGCCTAGGGCCGCGCTCAGAAGTCGTAGCGCGCCGACAGCTTGAGCTGGCGGCCATCGCTTGGATAGATGCCGCCGCGGCAGGAGAAGGCCGCCGTGGTGTAACGCTTGTCGCCCAGGTTCTGGCCGGACAGCGCGACCTCCCACGGGCCGTATTGGCGCGCATAGCGGGCGTCGAAGGTGGTGAAGGACGGCATGCGGGCGTTGCAAGTGTTGAGGAAGTCGCCGCCGTAACGCTGGCTGTCGACCCACTGCACGCCGACGTCGGCGCTCTGGCCACTGGACGGTGTCCAGGCCAGGCGCGCGCTCAGCACATTCTTCGGCACCAGCACCAGCTCCTTGCCGGCCAGCGCGCCTTCGGTGAACTCAGCCTTCACGTGCTGATAGTGGCCGCTCAGCTGCCAGTCGGCCGCCAGGCGCGCGCTGGCATCGAGTTCGATGCCCTGGCGGCGGGTCGGCGGCAGATTGCTGTTGGCGCCGCCGTAAGGGGTGGCGGTCGGATCGTAGTAGATCTCGTTGTTCAGCTCATGCTTGAAGACGCGCGCCGCCAGCTTGTAGCCGTTCAGCGCATAGCTTGCGCCCAGCTCCAGGTCATGCGAGGTTTGCGCCTTCAGCGCCACATTCGCTTTCGGCGTGAAGCCGTTTTCGTCGGCATTCGCCACGCGGTAGCTCTGGCCGGCCTTGGCGTGCAGAGTCAGTTCCGGCAGGACGGCGTAGCTGCCCTGGATTTCCCAGGCGTTCAGACCGCGCTTGTCGTGGTAGTTGGCGGTCGAATACGGCACCGGATCGACCGAATCGATGTCGAACAGTTCACGGCGCGCGCCGAAGGCCAGGCGCGCTTCGTGCGGGCCGGCCCATTTCATTTCGTCGCGCACGTAGAAGGCCTTGGAGCGCTGGGTGGCGTCGGCCTTGGAGAAGGAGCCATCGACCACGCGGTTCCAGCGCATCAGATCGATGCCCGTCACCACTTCGTTCTGCACAGCGCCGAACTGGCTGGTGTGGCGCAGGCGCGGCGAGAACTGGGTTTGCTTGGTGTCGTAGTTGGTGGTGGACAGCTTGCCGCCATAGAAGTAGCTGCCGCTGGCGTCCTTCTTGCGGTGCGCCAGTTCGGCGGCCAGGTCGAAGGCGCCGAATTTCTGCTCGTAGAAGCCGACGTAGCGGTCGCTGTCGACCGAACCGAAGTTATGCGGTTCATTGGTCTTGCGCGGCGTGGATTCGAACTCGGCCTGGCTGAGGGAACCGGGCAGGCGGCCGTCCTGGCGCAGGATTTCGGTGCGCAGGCCAATGCGGCCGCCCGGCAGCGTCCATTGCGCGCCGCCGGTGAAATTGCGTTTCTTGTAGGCGTTGTTGTCGCGGTAGTTGTCGGTGTCCAGCGCGCCGAGCGAGGCGTCGAGCGCGAAACCGTCCCAGCTCTGCGATACCGAACCACGCGCTTCGCGCAGGCCGAACTGGCCCGCTTCGGCGAACACGCTGCCGTGCGTACCCTGGCCCGACGGGCGCTTGGTGACGATGCGGATCACGCCGCCGGTGGCGCCGTCGCCATACAGCACGCTGCTGCCGCCGCGCGTGATTTCGATGCGCTCGACCGAATCGATCGGGATGCTGGACATGATGGCGTCGACCAGCTCATTTTCCGAGATGCGCACGCCATCCACCAGCACCACCATATTCTGGCTGCTGTCGCTGCCGAAGCCGCGCAGGTCGAGGCCGAAGTTCGGGCTGCCGTCCAGCGCCTGGCGGCCGTACACGCCGCCGACCTTGCGGATGGCCTGGTTCACATCGCTGGCGCCGGCGCGGCGGATCTCGGCGGCGGTGATCACGGTGGCGCCGATCGGGGCCAGGCCGGGATTGCTGTCGAAGCGGGAGCCGGTAACGACGACGGGTCCCAAGGTCTGGGTCACGGTTTGCGCCAGTGCGGGAGCGGCGGCAAAGCACAGGGAAACTGCCGCGGCCAGGGCGCGGCGGGAAACGATATAGCTCATAAAATGGTGGCGCCGGAGCGCTTGGAAAAAGAGGATGGCCTCAGCCTCCAGCCGCTTCCCCGCAGCAGGAGTCGAACGGAAGGCGCGCAGCGGCGCGTTCCACCTGTCTTGGCCGGTATCCGGGCTGGCAAGCGAGGGCTGGACCACCTTCCTGCGCCAGCGCAGTGGTTCTTGGTCCGTCCTGCCGTCCGATGCGGACGGCGCTTGCTTACCGTTGCGGGGGCAGCAAATGTTGGCCGCGCGGGGCGACTCCATTTTTCCCGTTTAACCGCATCCATGAACAGGAGGCGGGCACCAAAACCCCGCCATTATACGCTTACCACACTTGCTCGAAAAATATTGGCTTTTTGTTAGCAAGGTGAATATATTGTTGCTTGCAGTTCTTTACATTCCAATAAAGGAGAACCATGCAACCGCGTCCCATCTTGAAGGTCCTGCTTGCCACTGCCGTGGTAGCCGGGCTGGCAATCCAATCGCTGCTGTACGCCCAGGGCGCCCTGGTCGTCGCCGTGCCGCAGCCCACCACCGATACCGGCATTCCGCTGGCCGCCGCCAACGCCGCCGCCGTGACCACGCCCAGCGCGCCCAATGCCTGGGGCGGTCCGCGCAGCGGCAATGAAGCCACGCTCTCCGACCGGGTGGTGAACTACCAGATCGAGGCCACGCTGGACCCGGTCAAGCACACCGTCAGCGGCCAGCAGAAACTCACCTGGCGCAACCGCAGCGACCAGCCGGTGCGCAGCGTCTATCTGCACCTGTACCTGAACGCCTTCCAGAACGCCAACAGCACCTTCCACAGCGAGATCCGGCGCAGCGGCCGTGGCTTCCGCTCCGGCGTGGAAACCAAGGACGGGGACTGGGGCTATATCGAGCTGCGCAGCGTGCAACAGAACGGCGCCAAGGTCGATTGGTCCTTCGTCCAGCCCGACGGCGGCCCGGACACCGACCAGACCGTGGTGCGCCTGGATCTGCCGCAGGCGGTGCAAGCCGGCGCCAGCACCACGCTGGACATCGCCTTCTTCGACCAGCTGCCGCGCGTGGTCGCGCGCACCGGCTACTTCGAAACCTTCCACCTGGTGGGGCAATGGTTCCCCAAGATCGGCGTGCTGGAACTGGCCGGCGAACGGGGCGCCACCGCGCCGCGCTGGAATGTGCATGAATTCCATATGGAGTCGGAGTTCTATGCCGATTTTGGCAGCTACGACGTGAAGCTGACCGTGCCCAAGGCCTTTACCGTGGGCGCCACCGGCCAGCGCCAGGGCGCGCCGGTGGAAAAAGACGGCATGCTGACCCACCATTACAAGCAGGACGATGTGCACGATTTCGCCTGGACCGCCGACAGCCGCACCGCCACCCCGCTGACCGGGACCTGGACCTTCCCCGGCAGTCCCGAGGTCGAGATCAAGGTGCTGTTCCCGCCCGAATACGCCGCCAACGCGGCGCCGGCCATGAAGGCGACCAAGGATGCGCTGAACTTTTATTCGAAGACCCTCGGCCCCTATCCCTACCAGACCGTGACCGTGGTGATCCCGCCGCATAACGCGCAGGAAGCGGGCGGCATGGAATACCCGACCTTCTTCACCGCCGACGGCATCCCCGACCTGCAGCCCGACACGCTGGGCGCTTTCGGCCTGGATTTCGTCACCATCCACGAATTCGGCCATGGCTATTTCTACGGCATCCTGGCCAACAACGAGTTCGAGGAACCGATGCTCGATGAGGGCCTGAACCAGTTCTGGAACACCCGCATGACGCGCGCCGAACGGCGCGATCTCCACCTGGCCCCACCCTGGATGCAGCGCCTCGGCCTGAATCCGGTGTGGGAATTCGGCCAGGTGCAGCGCCTGTTGACGCCACTCAGCTTCCCGGCCGATGCGCTGGGCGCCAACGCCATGGACCGCCTGCAGGGCATCAACCCGGTCTATTCGCGCACCGCGCTGGCCATGCTCGACCTGGAAAAAGAGATCGGCAAGGAGGCGCTGGAACGCGGCTTCAAGGAATACTACCGGCTGTGGAAATTCCGCCATCCGAGCATCGCCGACCTGCGCGAAACCCTGGCCGAGACGACCGGCCAGCGCAAAACCGTGGAGCGCGTCTTCGCCCAGCAGGTATACGCCGTCTCGAAGGTCGACGACAGCATCGATAGCCTGAGCAGCGAGGAAGTGCTGCCGCAGCCGGGCAGCCACGCCGGCAAGGGCAAGCGCATCCTGCTCAGCAACGAAGCGGTGGAAAAACAGGCCGACGAGATCCGCGAAAAATGGGCGAAGGCCCATCCCGACGCTAAGGAGGGCAGCGGCCCCTTCCCCTACCACACGGTGGTGGTGGTCAAGCGCAAAGGCGCGGCCGTGCCGCAAACCCTGCAGGTGCGCTTTGCCGACGGCAGCAGCGAAACCGTGAAGTTCGAGGGCGAGGAGCGCTGGCGCCGTTTCGAGTGGACCCGCAACAGCGAAGCCGTTTCCGCCACGCTGGACCCGGAAGGCAAGCATCTGCTCGATATCAACAAGCTCGATGACAGCCAGACCTTGAAAGCCGACCGCCGCGCCCAGCGCCGCTGGAGCTTCGACCTCGCCGCCCTGGCGCAAACCCTGTACACCCTGATTGCGACCTTATGAAAACCCATCTGATCCAGGCCGCGCGCGCGGCCCTGCAATGGCGGCTGCTGGTGCTGTGGTGCGGCGTGACGCTGCTGCCGTCCCTGGTGCTGGCCCTGCCCGTCTGGCAATACCTGAATGTGCTGAGCCACTCGGTGCTGGCGCCCGAGCTGGCCACCTCGCTCAACCATCCGGCGCTGGCGGACCTGATCCATGGCTTCCGCGAGCAAGGCGGCGGCGTGCGCAACGGCGCGCTGCTGAGCGCCGTGCTGGCCCTGCTGCTGTCGCCGCTGCTGTGCGGCAGCGTGATCACGGCGGCGCGCAGCCACCAGGTGCTCGGTTTCCGCGCCCTGTGGTCGGGCGGTCTGGCCGAGTATCCGCGTCTGCTGCGCACCCTGATCTGGGCCATCGTGCCGGTGGGCCTGGCGCTGGGTGCGGCGCAAGGCCTGCATGCCCTGGCCGAGAGCCATGGCGAGAAGGCGGTGCTGGCTTCCAGCGCCGAGAATGCGGCCCTGCTGGCGACCATCGCCGGCATCGTGCTGCTGGCCTTCGCCAATCTGACGCTGGATGCGGGCCGCGCGGCGCTCGCCATCGACAAGCGCCGCAATTCGGCCGTCAAGGCCTGGTGGCGCGGCCTGAAGCTGTTGGCGCGCTATCCGGGCACGGTGCTGGGACTGTATCTGGCGCTGAGCCTGGGCGGCTTGCTGTTGGCCGCCTTGCTGGGCATTGCGCGCGTCAACGCGCCGACCGGACAGGTCATCGGCTTTATCGGCGGCCTGCTGCTGACCCAGGCCATCGTGCTGGTGCTGGCCTGGATGCGCAGCGCGCGTCTGTTCGCCCTGATCGCGCTGGCCCAGGCGGATAACGCCCGCCATGGCGGCGGCGTGGCCAAGGCGGCCAAGGTCAAGGCGCCGGCTATCGAAAGTATCGATGCCTGACTGCGATATTTTCAGGATTGGCAAAGAGGTGGCCGAAGGCTAAAGTAAAGGCTCGATAGCACAGGTTCGATATGAGCACTTTAGCCACTTATTTTCTGTCCCACGGCGGCGGCCCCTGGCCCTTCATGCGCGCGGAGTTCGGCCACACTTACGACAAGCTGGACGCCTCCTTGCGCGACCTGCCGCGTCAGATCGGCGGCAAGCCGAAGGCAATCCTGGTCGTCACGGCGCACTGGGAGACGGCGCGATTCACGCTGTCTTCCAGCGCGCGTCCGCCGATGATTTACGATTACTCGGGTTTTCCGCCGCACACCTACCAGATCCAGTATCCCGCGCCGGGCGATCCGGCGCTGGCCGGGCGCGTGCGCGCTCTGCTGCAGGCTGCCGGCCATGCGGCCCTGCTCGATGGGCAACGCGGTTTCGACCACGGCACCTTCAGCGCCATGTACCCTGCCTTTCCCGAGGCCGACGTGCCGATCGTGCAGCTCTCGCTCCAGCACGGCCTCGATCCGCTCACGCATATCGAGGCGGGCCGCGCGCTACGGCCCTTGCGCGACGAGGGCGTGCTGATCGTCGGCAGCGGCCTCAGTTACCACAATCTGCGCCAGTTCAACGGCCATGGCGCGCCAGCCTCGCATGCCTTCGACGCCTGGCTGCGCGCCGTCATGGCCTTGCCGCCCCAACAGCGCAGCGCGGCTTTGCTCGATTGGGAAAACGCGCCGTCGGCGCGGGCCGCCCATCCGCGCGCCGAGCATCTGCTGCCGTTGATGGTGGCGGCCGGCGCGGCCGAAGACGAGGCCGCGCACGAGGTATACCACGAGGATGATTTCTTCGGCGCGCTGGCGGTGTCGAGCTTCCGCTTCGGCGCGGCGGCAGGCTAAGGCTGCATCAGGTGCCGCGCTTGCCTTTCATGCGTTCGGCTTCCTTCTCGGCCGCCTTGATGGCGGCTTTTTCGGCCTTGACGCGCTCCGCTTCGATGTGGATGGCCAGCGCCGCTTCGCGCGTTTGCGGGGTTTCCAGCGAGATGCGTCCCAGCACGCCGCTGCGGTAATCCTGCAGCAGCATGTGCGAAGCTTTCTCGAAATCCGGCTCGCCGCCGCGCACGCGGTAGCCGCGCCGCATGGCCACGCCTTCCACCACGCCGATGCCGTCCAGCGCTTCCACCTTCAGGCCATAGCGCGCCTTCAGCAGCGCCGGATAGCGGCGCAGCAGCTCTTCGGCCAGGAACACCGCCACCTCTTCCTCGATCAGCGCATTGGCGCCGATGGCGTGGCTGGCGGCCAGCATCAGGCCATCGCTCGGCATGGCGATTTTCGGCCACAGCAGGCCGGGCGTGTCGATCAGCACCGTGTTCAGGTCCAGGTAGATTTTCTGCTGCTGCTTGGTCACGGCCGGCTCGTCGCCCACCTTGGCCACGCGGCGCTTGAGCAGCGCGTTCATCAGCGTCGATTTGCCGACGTTGGGAATCCCCATGATCATCATGCGCAGCGGCTTGGTCGGCTGGCCGCGGTGCGGCGCCAGCGCGCGCACCTTGTCGATCACGCGCGCCACGTCGGCCGGCTTCTTGGTCGTCATGGCATAGGCCGTCACGTCCGGATCGCGCTCATAGTGCGTGACCCAGGCCGCCGTGGCGTCGGGATCGGCCAGATCGACCTTGTTCAGGATCTTCAGGCAGGGACGGCCGCGGAATTTGCGCAGCTCCTCCACCAGCGGGTTGCAGCTGGCCTCGGGCAAGCGGGCGTCCACCACCTCGATCACCACATCGACGTCCGCCATCTGCTCGGCCGCCTTTTTCTTGGCGGCCGCCATATGCCCCGGGAACCATTGGATTGCCATCTTCTGCCTTCTAAATCTGTCGAACAATCCGCTATTTTACCGTTTTGGGGCGCCGCTGCCTATTTGCCCGGCAGGCCGCCTAGAGTTCGGCCAGGGTCTTGACATGGGCCGCCACGCTGCGGCCCAGGGCCGACAGGCTGTAGCCGCCTTCCAGGCAGCTGACGATGCGGCCCTTGGCGTACAGCTTGGCGATGTCCATGATCTGCTGCGTCATCCACACATAGTCCGCCTCCACCAGGCCCATGCCGCCCAGTTCATCCTCGCGGTGGGCGTCGAAGCCGGCCGAGATGAAGATCATCTGCGGCTGGAAGGCATGCAGGGCCGGCAGCCATTTTTCCTGCACCAGCTGGCGCACCGCCTCGCCCTTGGTATGGGCCGGCACCGGCACGTTCACCAGGTGCTCGGAGATCGGATCGGCCTCGGTGTAGGGATAGAAGGGATGCTGGAAAAAACTCACCATCAGCGCGCGCGGCTCATGGCGCAGCGACTCTTCCGTGCCGTTGCCGTGGTGGACGTCGAAATCGATCACGGCCACGCGTTCCAGGCCGCGCACGTCGAGCGCATGCTTGGCGGCGATGGCAACGTTATTGAACAGGCAAAATCCCATCGGCTCGGTCGGCCGCGCATGGTGGCCGGGCGGGCGCACCGCGCAGAAGGCGTTGTCGATCTCGCCATCGATGACGGCGTCGGTGGCCGCCACCGCGGCGCCGGCCGCGCGCAAGGCGGCCTGCCAGCTGTAGGCGTTGATCGAGGTGTCGGCGTCGATCGGATAGTGGCTCTCGCCCGGATACGGACGGTTGTCGCGCACGATGGCGATGGCGTTGGCCGTGTGGTTGCGGGCGATATCGGCCACGTCGGCCAGCGGCGCTTCGCGGTGGTCGAGGAAGGCGTCGATTTGCGCAGTAATCAGCTGGTCGGCGATGGCTTGCAGCCGCGCCGGCGATTCGGGATGCCACTCGCCCATTTCATGGCGCTGGCAGTCGGGATGACTGTAAATTGCTGTGCTCATGTCGCTTGTGTCTGTGTGCCTATGGCGGTAATCTAGCCCTACCCCATATCAGCCGGGGACTTAACAGGATACCATGTACGCCAAATTCCATAATGTTGCGCTGCAGGTTGGCCAGGTCATCGTCGGCAAGGACTTGCAAGTGCGGCAAGCGCTGACCTGCCTGCTGGCCGGCGGCCACCTGCTGGTGGAGGACGTGCCGGGCGTGGGCAAGACCACGCTGGCGCATGCGCTCTCGATATCGCTGGGCCTGCAGTTCAACCGTATCCAGTTCACCAGCGACCTGCTGCCGGCCGACGTGGCGGGCATTTCCATCTACGACCGCGAAAAAGGCGGCTTCGCCTTCCACCCCGGCCCGATCTTCACCCAGGTGCTGCTGGCCGACGAAATCAACCGCGCCACTCCCAAGACGCAATCGGGCCTGCTGGAGGCGATGGAAGAGCGCCAGGTCTCGGTCGACGGCGTGACGCGCGTGCTGCCCGAACCGTTTTTCGTCATCGCCACCCAGAACCCGACCCACCAGATCGGCACATTCCCGCTGCCCGAATCGCAGCTGGACCGCTTCCTGATATGCCTCTCGCTCGGCTATCCCGACGCCGCCGCCGAACGCGCCCTGCTGATGGGCGAGGACCGGCGCCGCATGCTCAAAACGCTGCCGGCCCTGATGGCGCCGGCCGAACTGGCAGCCGCGCAGCAAAGCCTGCGCCAGATCCACGCCGCGCCCGCGCTGATCGACTATGTGCAGGCGCTGGCCCAGGCTTCGCGCCAGAGCGGCGCCTTTGCCGAGGGACTCAGTCCGCGCGCCGCGCTGGCGCTGCTGCAGGCCGCGCGCGCCTGGGCCGCGCTCGAAGGGCGCGACCATGTGATCCCGGAAGACGTGCAAGCCATGCTGGTGCCGGTCTGCGCCCACCGTCTGCGGCCGCTGAAATCGGCGCAGGGCGTGGCGCTGGGCAGCCGCGACCTGGTGCTGCAGCTGCAGAAGTCGGTGCCGCTGTAAGGACGATGAGCGGGCCATGATAGGCGCAGGCGCAATGGCGGCGGCAAAGCGGGCGCGCGACCGCTGGCTGTTCCAGCTTGGCCCGCGCGAACCGGGCGAAGTGCTGCTGGTGATGCGCCGCGTTTTCATCCTGCCCACGCGCGCCGGCCTGGCCTTCTGCGGCTTGCTGCTCATCATGCTGATCGGCGCGGTCAACTACAACCTCGGCCTGGGTTTCGCGCTGACCTTTTTCACCGGCGCCTGCGCCGTGGCCGATATGGTGATGACGGCGCGCAATCTGGGCTTGCTGCGCCTGGCGCCGGGCCGCGCCCAGCCCGTGTTCGCGGGCGAGGAGGCGCAATTCGAGCTGCATCTGCATAACCCGGGACGGCGCGACCGTTACGCCGTCTGGCTCGGCTTCCAGGAACAGGGCGCGCCGCGCCATGTGGCCGATGTGCTGGCCGGCGCCAGCGCCAGCGTGGTGCTGGCCGCGCCCACCGCACGGCGCGGCTGGCTGGCGGCGCCGCGCGTGCGCCTGTTCACGCGCTTTCCGCTCGGCCTGTTCGGCGCCTGGAGCTACTGGCTGCCCGACCTGAAGGTGCTGGTCTATCCTTTCCCCGAATATGACGCGCCGCCGCTGCCCACCAGCGGCGCGGCCAGCGAGGACGGGCATGGACAGGTCGGCCTGGACAATTTCGCCGGCATCCGCAGCTACCAGCCGGGCGATCCGATGCGCCACCTGGCCTGGCGCCAGATCGCCCGCCTCGATCCGGCCAGCGGCCAGCTGCTGACCAAGCATTTCGAAGGCGGCGCGGTGGCCGAGCTGAGTCTCGATTTCGCACAGCTGCCACCCACGCTTGATCTGGAACTGCGCCTGTCGCGCATGACGCGCTGGGTACTGGAAGCCGAGCAGCGCGCCCTGCCCTACGCCTTCCGCCTCGGCCAGCAGCATTTCCCGTCCGCGCTGGGCGAGGCCCACCGCGCCGCCTGTCTGCGCGCCCTGGCCCTGTACGGCGGCGAGGGGGCGGCATGAAGCCCGCCCCGCCCGACATCGGCGCCCTGCCGCCAGCCACGCCGACGCCGGTACTGGGCCTGGTGGCGCGCATGACGCGCGACAAGGCCGACACCCTGCTCCTGCTACTGGCTGCGCTGATGGTGCTGCTGCCGCACTTCGCCCACTTGCCGCTGTGGACCAGCGTCACCGCCACGCTCACGCTGGCCTGGCGCGCCGCCATCACCCTGCTGGGCCGCCGCCTGCCGCCGCTGTGGATCCTGCTGCCGGTGTCGGTGCTGGCCATGGGCGGCGTCTACCTGTCCTTCCGCACCCTACTGGGACGCGATCCCGGCGTCGCCATGCTGGCCCTGCTGCTGGCCTTCAAGCTGCTGGAAATGCAGGCGCGGCGCGACCTGTATGTGGTGGTCTTCCTCTGCTTTTTCCTGCTGCTGACCGACTTCTTCTACTCGCAAAGCATCTTCACCGCGTTGACGATGATGGCCACCATCGTCATGCTGCTGACAGCCCTGGTCACCTTCCAGTACACCGGCATCGTGCCGCCGCTGAAACAGCGCCTGCTGATGGCGGCGCGCATCTTCCTGGTGGCCGCGCCTTTGGGCTTGCTGCTGTTCGTCGCCTTCCCGCGCATCCAGGGGCCGCTATGGGGCTTGCCGGGCGATGCGCGCAGCGGGCGCACCGGCATTTCCGACACGATGGCGCCGGGCAGCCTGTCCAGCCTTGCCGCCTCCGACGACATCGCCTTCCGCGTGCGCTTCTTCGATCCCCGGCCACGGCAAAACCAGCTGTACTGGCGCGGCGTGGTGCTCGGCAACTACGACGGCCGCACCTGGACCCGCAGCGGCCGTCCGCTGTACCGCGGCGGCCTGCCGGCGGGCCTCAGCATCCATCTGCGCGGCCCCGGCATCCGCCACGAAATCACCATGGAGCCGAGCGGCAAGCGCTTCCTGTTCACGCTCGAATTCACCGAGCCGGATCTGAGCATCCCCGGCCAGCGCCTGCGCAGCAGCGACGAGCTGGAAAGCTATGTGCTGGAACCGCTGCACGAGCGCCTGCGCTACCGCGCCAAGGCTTACCCCGATTTCAGCCTGAAGGGCGAGGCCAGTCCGGCGCGCACGGCGCAATGGCGCCAGCTGCCGCCAGGCTTCAATCCGCGCGCGCTGGAACTGGCGGCCAGCCTGCGCGCGCTGAACGACCCGCAGGGAGCGGTGCGCGCCGTGCTGCGCAAATTCCGCAGCGAGCCGTATCGCTACACCCTGACGCCGCCCGCCCTGGGCCGCGACGCGGTGGACGAATTCCTGTTCGCCAGCCGCGCCGGCTTTTGTGAGCATTACGCCAGCGCCTTCGTCTACCTGATGCGCGCGGCCGGCATTCCGGCGCGGGTGGTCACCGGCTACCAGGGCGGCGAGCTGAATCCGGTCGACGGCTACCTGCTCGTGCGCCAGTCCGACGCCCATGCCTGGGCCGAAGTCTGGCTCGGCGAACAAGGCTGGCAGCGCGTCGATCCCACCGCCGCCGTTGCTCCGCAGCGCGTCGAGCAAAGCCTGGCGCGCGCCATCCCGGCCGAGCCGCCCTTCGGCCTGGAGGGGCTGGCCGGCTTGGTGGACTTGCAAAACGACCGCGAATCGTGGCTTTCCTGGCTGCGTTTTAATGCCAATGCGATAAATAATTCTTGGAATCAATGGGTCCTGGATTACAATCCAGAAAGGCAGCGAAATTTCCTTGCGGAACTAAATTTCGCGCTCGGCAACTGGCGCAGTGCGCTCGGCCTGGTCCTGGTGGCCCTGCTGCTGTTCGCCGCGCAGCGCCTGCGCGCCGGCCGTGGACGCGATCCCGTGGACACGGCCTACCAGGCTTTCTGCCGGCAGATGGCGCGGCGCGGCCTGCCGCGCGCGGCCGACGAAGGCCCGCGCAGCTATGCCGCGCGCATCCTGGCCGCCGCCTTGCCCGAGGATAAAAAAGCTGCCATGAAAGAATTTCTGGAGCTGTACGGCGCCCTGCAATATGGCGTGCCGGACAGCGGTGGTCGAACCCATTCAGTCAAACGGCTGAACACCCTGTTGATGCAATCTCGATGAAATTTTCCAAACCCCGTATCCTGGCCCTGTCCTTGCTGGCCGCCGCCGTGGCCGCCGCCGCCCTGGTCCCGGCCGAACTGCTGGCCGCGCAAAGCAAGAAGGTCAAAAAAGCCGCCAAGGCCGTGGTCGCCAAAAAGGCGCCCGGCATCGATTACACCGGCGAATTCGTGAATTTCGGCCAATGGAAGGAAGTGCAACAATTCCTCGATGACATGGTGAGCAAGCACGGCTTCGAGCGCAAGGAGCTGGACGCCATGCTGCAACAAGTGCGCTATGTGGATGCCGCCGTGCAGCTGGTGAAGCCGGCGCCGCCGGGCAAGCCGAAGAATTGGCATGCCTACAGCAGCCGCTTTATCGAACCGATCCGCATCAATGCCGGCGTGGCCTTCTGGAACCAGCACCGCGACACGCTGGCGCGCGCCGAATCGCAGTATGGCGTGCCGGCCGAAGTCATTGTCGGCATTCTTGGCGTGGAAACCATTTACGGCCGCGACACCGGCCGCTTCCGCGTGATGGACGTGCTGACCACGCTGGCCTTCGCCTATCCGCTGGCGCCCAACCGCGAAGCGCGCATGGCCTTCTTCCGCAGCGAGCTCGAAGCGACCCTGCTGTATGCGCGCAGCACCGGCAGCGATCCGTTCGCCCTGCTCGGCTCCTATGCCGGCGCCGTCGGCCTGCCGCAATTCATGCCCGGCAATATCGCGAAATACGCCGTCGATTTCGACGGCGACGGCAAGGTCGACCTGCGCAACTCGCCCGGCGACGCCATCGGCAGCGTGGCCGCCTTCCTGGTCGGCCACGGCTGGCAGCGCGAACAGGCCGGCCCGCTGGTCTACACGGCGCGCGTTTCACCCAGCCGTGCCTGGGAAGCTTACGTGAACCAGGGCCTGGAAGCGAAATACCGGCGCGAAGACTTGTCCACGGCCGGCGTCGTCACCACCTCGTCCTTACCGGAAGGCATGCTGTATGGCTTGGTGGACTTGCAGAACGGCTCCGATCCAACCGAATACTGGGTCGGCACGCCGAATTTCTACGCCATCACGCAATACAACCGAAGCTACTTCTATGCCATGTCGGTGGTGGAGCTCGGACGGGCCGTGAGCCTGAGCCGGAAAGAGTTGTAAGGAAGAGTAAAGAGTCTTGATATATTTCTTTGCAGCATGTATTGTGCAATAGAAACAATAGCAGGTTAAAAGCAATTGCCGCACGGATGTCATCGTGCGGCGATTCGGCATTTACTGCCTTATAATCAATGTTGCACAATTTGCAAATCATGACTTGCATTACCTTATCACAAAAATTGCGGTAGAATTCTCACACAATGTTGCGATAGGACAACGCACTTGAGAGCAATATGCTATTTTTTGTTGCTTTTAAGTACGAGCTACCCTGATGTTGTACAATTGTGTATATATTATGAAACTTGTTATCCCGGAATCCGTCCGTGTGTGAATTCGTTCCTCGGTGAAGGAAGAACATTAACGCAGCAAGATGAGCTCCGAGTGTTTCACCCTGCAGGACAACTTTACAAGGAACAGACGACATGACAAACCAAGTCGGTATTGATATGAATAGCGAGTCGGAAGGCGACGATCTGCTGCAGTACAACCCTAACCGCCTGCTGGATACCCTGATCGAAAACCTGCGTCTGAAAAACGATGCCGCCCTGTCGCGCGCATTGGAAGTGGCGCCACCGGTCATCAGCAAAATCCGCCACCACCGCCTGCCGGTGGGTGCTTCGCTGCTGATCCGCATGCACGAGGTGAGCGATCTGAGTATCCGTGACCTGCGTTACTTGATGGGCGACCGCCGCAACAAGTTCCGCATCAGCGACAAACAGTTCAAACCAAAAGAAGGCGAAAGCCCAAAAGCTGAATAAGCTTGGTTGAGCAAGCACCCTCCCCCTTATCCAGGGGAAGGGGGTGGCGCTCTGCTGATTTATGCCGGGAACACGCCCGTGGATAAATAGCGGTCGCCGCGATCGCAGACGATGAACACGATGGTGGCGTTCTCCACGGTCTGCGACACACGCAGTGCAATTTCACAGGCGCCGGCTGCCGAGATGCCGCAGAAGATGCCCTCCTCCGCCGCCAGACGACGCGCCATGCGCTCCGCCGCCGCCTGCGTCACATACTCCACCTGATCGACGCGCGCCTTGTCGAAAATTTTCGGCATATAGGCTTCCGGCCATTTGCGGATGCCTGGAATCTGCGATCCTTCTTCCGGCTGGGCGCCAATGATGCGCACATCCGCGTTCTGCTCCTTCAGATACTGCGACACGCCCATGATGGTGCCGGTGGTGCCCATGGCGCTGACGAAGTGCGTGATGCGGCCTTGCGTATCGCGCCAGATTTCCGGCCCCGTGCCTTCGTAGTGGGCGCGCGGATTGTCGGCGTTGCCGAACTGGTCGAGGATGACGCCCTTGCCGTCCTTCTGCATCTGCTCGGCCATATCGCGCGCATACTCCATGCCGCCGGTACGTGGCGTCAGGATGATTTGCGCGCCGTAGGCCGCCATGCTCTGGCGCCGTTCTTCGCTCAGGTTTTCCGGCATCAGCAGCAGCATCTTGTAGCCGCGGATGGCCGCCGCCATCGCCAGCGCGATGCCGGTATTGCCGCTGGTCGCTTCGATCAGGGTGTCGCCCGGCTTGATGTCGCCGCGCTCTTCGGCCCGGCGCAGCATGGACATGGCGGCGCGGTCCTTGACCGAGCCGGCCGGATTGTCGCCTTCCAGTTTACCCAGGATGATATTGTTGCGCGCCGCCGCCTCGGCGCCAGGGATGCGTACCAGCTGCACCAGCGGGGTGTTGCCGATCGTATCGGCAATTGTCTTATAAGCCATCTTCGTTCAGATTTGGTTCGCCAAAATAGCCATTTTAATCGCAGTCGCGTCCTATCGCTCGGCGGACAAAGCCAAACTCATATAGATATACGCCAGGCGTTCGCCGTCGATGCGGAACAGGTCGGGCATTTCGCCCGTCTGCACGAAGCCACGCTTGCGGTACAGGGCACGCGCCGGCCCATTCGCACCCAGCACTTCCAGGTCCACCCATTCCAGCCGCGCGCTCTCGCCGGCCCAGGCAATGGCCACGTCGAGCAGGGCCATGCCCAGCCCGCAGCGGCGCGCCTGCTCGTGCACGCCCATGCCCAACAGGCAGCGGTGGCGCGCCGCGCCTTCCGGCCGCGCGCGCAGATCGATATGACCGAGAATGCCGTTCTCGCCTTCGGCCAGCCACAGACGGCGCCAGCCCGGCTGGTCGAGCGCCGTCGCCAAGCCTTGCGCAAAGCCCGCCCGCTTCTCGTCCGGGAAAATACTGCCGCGCGCCATGGGCTGAAACAGCGGCGCGCCATTGCCGCCATTGCCGGACAAATGTTCATTCAGATAGTCGAAAAAAACAGGCAGGTCGGCAGCTTCGGCGGCGCGGATGGCGGGCATGTATATCCTTTCAAGATGAAGGTGAATTGAAAGCAAAACATAGCACAATCGGATAGACTTCCGGTCATATCGATATTTGCTTTTCACCTAAAACACCAGATGGAGCCATCATGGCCAATATGCAGCTGACCCCACAGGAATTTGTACCCGAAGCGAACCGCGACGAGCCGGTTTCGCCCAGCCTGCAAAATCTGGAATCGCGCCGCCACCAATCGAATCCCGTGCTCACGGCGCAGGAGCTGAAACGCCTGCACCGCTTCGGCACCGTGCGCACCTATGCCAATGGCGTGCGCATCCTGGAAGCGGGCCACACCAGCTATGGCATGCTCGTCACGCTGTCGGGCATCGTGGCGATCAACCGCTACGATGGCCTGGGCAATTCGGCCCTGCTGGTAGAACATGGCCCCGGCGAATTCACGGCCGAGGTGGCGCAGCTGGCGGGCCGTCCTTCGCTGGTCAATGCCCACGCCGTGGGCGAAGTGGAAGTGCTGGTGATCCCACCCGAGAATCTGCGCGCCCTGGTGATCGCCGAGGCCGAGCTGGGCGAACGCATTGTGCGCGCCCTGATCCTGCGCCGCGTCGGCCTGATCGAACTGAATTCGGGCGGGCCGCTGCTTGTGGCGCCGGCCGGCCATGCCTCGCTGCATACGCTGCAAAGCTTCTTGACCAGTAATGGCCATCCGCATTCCCTGCTCGATCCGAACCTGGACCAGCAGGCCGCCGCGCTGGTCGAGTACTACCAGCCCAAGGCCGAGGACTGGCCGCTGGTGGTGTGCCCGGACGGCACGGTGAAAAAGAATCCGGGCAATGCCGAGATGGGGCGCTGCCTCGGCATGCTGCCCGAGCTGGATGAGGAAAAAGTCTGGGATGTGATCGTGGTCGGCGCAGGCCCTTCCGGCTTGGCGACGGCCGTGTATGCCGGCTCGGAAGGCTTGTCGGTGCTGGCCCTGGAAAACCACGCCTTCGGCGGCCAGGCCGCCGCCAGCGCCCGCATCGAAAACTACCTGGGCTTCCCCACCGGGATTTCCGGCGGCGCGCTGGCCGGCCGCGCCTTCGTGCAGGCGCAGAAATTCGGCGTCGAAGTGGCGATTCCCGCGCCGGCCATGCGCCTCTTGTGCGACCAGTATCCGCTGCGCATCGAGCTGGCCGACGGCAAGCAGGTCAAGGCGCGCAGCGTGGTGCTGTCCTGCGGCGCGCGCTACCGCCGCCCCGCCCTGCACAATGTGGCGCAGTTCGAAGGCAAGGGCGTGTTCTTCTGGGCTTCGCGCATCGAAGCGAATCTGTGCAAATCGTCGGAAGTGGTGCTGGTCGGCGGCGGCAACTCGGCCGGACAGGCCGCCGTCTTCCTCTCCGCCCATGCGGCCAAGGTGCATATGGTGATCCGCGGCGATGGCCTGAAGGCCACCATGTCCACTTACCTGATCGACCGCATCAAGGCCACGCCGAACATCGAGCTGCACACGCACACCGAAATCACGGCGCTCGAAGGCGATGAGGAAGGCCTGCGCCAGGTCAGCTTCCGCTGCAACGACACGGGCCAGGAATTCCACCACGATGTCTGCCACGTCTTCCTCTTCATCGGCGCCGACCCCAACACCGCCTGGCTACACGACTGCGGCGTCGAGGTAGATGAGCAAGGATTCATCCGCACCGGCTTCGACGTGAACAAAGGTGAATGCCGCGCCAAGCTCGAACAGGGCGCCCGCCCGCCCGAGAAGCCACAGCGCGCCGCGCTCGAAACCAGCGTCCCCGGCGTCTTCGCCATCGGCGACGTGCGCGCCGGTTCCACCAAGCGCGTCGCCGCCGCGGTCGGCGAAGGCGCCGCCGTCGTTTCCCAGATCCACGCCTTCCTCGCCACCCAACCCGTCAACACCTGAGCCGCACCACAGCTCAGTCCGTGTCCACCTTGGGGTCAGACCCCATGGTGGACACGGGCTCGGCCGTAGGGCTAAAAAAACCCGGAGCAAGTCCGGGTTCTTGGTGGGGCGGGTACGGCTTATTTCTTGGCGGGATCTTTTTTGGCGTCGGCAGCTTTGCCGGCGTCAGCCGCTTTCATGTCGGCTGGCTTGGCGGCTTTTTCCGCCTTGTCGGCTTTCATGTCCGCCTTGGCGTCCGCCTTGGCGTCCGCCTTGGCTTCGGCTTTGCCTGCCTTATCGGCCTTGGCGGCTTTGTCGGCGGCCGGTTTGGCGGCGGCGCCGTCCAGCGCTTTGCCGTTCACTTGCAGGCCGGCTTCGGACAGCTTCGCGGCGCTCTTGGCGCCAATGCCTTTCACGCGTTTTTCCAGATCGGCCCAGTCCTTGAATTCGCCGTTCTTGTTACGCTCGTCCAGAATGGCCTTGGTTTTGGCCGGGCCCAGACCCTTCACGCTGTCCAGCGCGGCCTGATCGGCTTTGTTGACGTCGACCTGGGCGAACGCAAAGCCCATCGTTGCAATCAGGGTTGCAACTGCCAGCATGAGTTTCTTGAACATGTCATTCCTCCGTTAGGGTGATTGGCAAGGCGCGCTCGCCTTGTGCCTTCTTTAACGGGCCGCCGGCGTCTTGGTTGACAGTGAATGTTTGCGCTTGCTCAAGCTTGCATGCGCATAGAAAAAACCCGCAAGCGGAAACTTGCGGGTTTTATCAAGAAAGCCAGTGGCGCTTAGCCGAACAGCTCTTCGCGCGTGACGGTGGCCGTGCCCAGCTTGCCGACCACGATGCCGCCGGCGCGGTTGGCCGTCTGCACGGCTTCCTGCCAGCTTACGCCCGCGCCCAGCATGGCGGCCATGGTGGCGATCACCGTGTCGCCGGCGCCGGACACGTCGAACACTTCGCGCGCGTCGGCCGGCATGTGGAATGTATCGTTTTCGGTGTACAGGGTCATGCCCTCTTCCGAACGGGTCAGCAGCAGCGCGTCCAGACGCAGTTCCTGGCGCAGGTTCTGCGCCTTGGTGGTCAGCTGCTCCTCGCTCGACCAGCTGCCGGCGATGCGCTTGAATTCCGATTTGTTCGGGGTCAGCACGGTGGCGCCGGCATAGCGCGAGAAGTCGTCGCCTTTGGGGTCGACCATCACCACCTTGCCTTCGGCGCGGGCCGAGGCAATCATGTCGGCCACGTTCACCAGGCTGCCCTTAGCGTAGTCGGACAGCACGATCACATCGTAGTCCGGCAGCAGGGTCTTGTACTGCATCAGCTTATTGCGCAGCACGGAGTCGCTCGGCGCTTCCTCGAAATCGATGCGCAGCATCTGCTGCTGGCGGCCGATCACGCGCAGCTTGATGATGGTGGAGATGGCTTCGTCGCGCTTCAGGTAACTGTGGATGCCGCCGCCGTGCAGCAGGTGCTCGACTTCAGCCCCGGCTTCGTCGGCGCCGACCACGCCCAGCAGGCCGGCGTGCGCGCCCAGCGCGGCGGCATTGCGCGCCACGTTGGCGGCGCCGCCCAGGCGCGCTTCGCGCTTCTCGATGCGCACGATGGGCACCGGCGCTTCCGGCGAGATGCGGCCGACATCGCCGAACCAGTAGCGGTCCAACATGACGTCGCCCACGACCAGGATGCGCACTTTATCCAGTGCCGGCGCTTGATAAGTAGTCAGGGTAGTGCTCACGATAAGCCTCAGTTCATTACGTTCAATTCTTCGCTGCGGCGCGGCGGGTAGGAATCCCAGCGGCTGCATCCCGGGCAATGCCAGTAGAACTGGCGCGCCTTGAAGCCGCAGTGGCCGCACTGGTAGCGCGCCAGGCGCGTGGTGTAGCTGTGCACCAGGTTCTGCACCAGGGACAGTTCGGACACCACGCCGGCCGGCGCATCCATCATGCGCGCTTCCAGCAGCTTGTCGAGGCCGAGCAGGGTCGGCGTGCGGCGCAGCTCATCGACCACCAGTTGCTTGGCCGCTTCCACGCCATCGAGTTCGATAACGGCCTTGAACACCACCTCCAGCAGGTCGATCGAAGAGGCCTGTTCCAGATAGGATTTGAGCAGGCTGACGCCTTCCTCGGCCTTGCCCAGCTTGCGGTAGCCGTCCATCAGGCGCTGCGCCAGCAGGGCCGTATGCGGCACGCTCTGGTGCTCGACGCGGCGCCAGGTGGCCAGCGCGCCTGCCACATCGCCCTGCGCCAGCTGCACATCGCCGACCAGGATGGTGGCGCGCACGCTGCTGCGGTCGGCCTGCACCGCCTTGTCCAGCAGCGGCATGGCGTCTTCCGGATGCATGCGCACCAGCGCGTCCTGCGCCAGTTCGCAATAGAACTGCGAGATTTCCTTCTGGCGGTTGCCGGCGCCGGCTTCCTGCAGGGCGACGGCCGCTTCGATGGCGCGCTCCCACTCCTTCTCGCGCTGGAAAATCTCCAGCAGGGCGCGCCGCGCCTGTACTTCGTAGGAGCTGCCAATCAGGCGCTTATAGGTTTCCTCGGCGCGGTCCAGCAGGCCGGCTTTCAGGTAATCCTGGCCCAGCTCATATTCGGCGTGGGCGCGCTCCTCGGCCGGCAGGTCCGGACGGGCCAGCAGGTTCTGGTGGACGCGGATGGCGCGCTCGGTTTCGCCGCGGCGGCGGAACAGATTGCCGAGCGCGAAATGCAGCTCCACCGTTTCCGGGTCGAGCTTGACGATTTCGATGAAGGAATCGATGGCCTTGTCCGGCTGCTCGTTGAGCAGATGATTGAGGCCCTTGAAATAGCCGCGCGGCAGGGTGCGCGACTCGGACACCAGCTGCCGGATGTCGACGCGCGCGGCGATCCAGCCCAGCGCGAAGAAGGCCGGAATGCCCAGTAACCACCAGAGTTCAAAATCCATGGAGTACTTATGCTTAGAGGGAGAGAGGCGGCATTACTGCTGCACGTTGACGCTGTCCGGCTGGGTCGGGGTGGCGGCCTGCAGGGCCGACGACTGCAGCGACTGGATCGTGGTCTTTTGTTTGGTCGCTTCGCGCCGGTGGCGGAAGACGGTCGGGGTCAGGGCGAGCACGCCGAGGGCCGCGCCGGCCACAAAGAAGCCGAGCAGCATCAGCACCAGGGGGCCGCGCAATTCATAGTTGAGGAAGAAGTGCAGATCCACTTCCTGGGTGTTTTTCAGTGCAAAACCAAAGAACAGGACGAAAAGTACAACACCGAATACCGTTGATAAGATTTTCATCTTCAGCTTCCTGCTTCCATAAAAAAAACGGCATCCACGGACGCCGCTCTTTCAGATCGAACAAGGGGCGGGCCGCAGCCCGCCCCCGACTATCCTGAGACTCAGTCCTCGATGATCGGCTGCCCGACCATCGCATCGACCCGCTCACGCAACTGCTTGCCCGGTTTAAAGTGGGGCACCCGTTTTTCAGGCACCATCACCTTGTCGCCGGACTTCGGATTGCGGCCAATGCGCGGCGGCCGGCTGTTCAGAGCAAAGCTGCCAAAACCGCGGATCTCGATGCGTTGACCGCTCGCCAGGGCGCCGGTCATCGCGTCGAGAATGGTCTTGACGGCATACTCCGCATCTTTGGCCACCAGCTGAGAATAACGCTCAGCCAGGCGGTTGATCAATTCGGACTTGGTCATCGACTAATCGCAGAAAGTCTTAGTTCTTGTTGTCGAACTTGGCTTTCAGCAGGGCGCCCAGGCTGGTGGTGCCGGAGGCGGCGCTGCTGTCAGCTGCCATCTTCTGCATAGCTTCTGCGGTCTCGGCATTGTCTTTAGCCTTGATCGACAGCTGGATGCTGCGTGCTTTGCGGTCGATGTTGATGACCAGGGCTTCCACGGAATCGCCCACTTTCAGGTGGGTGCCGGCATCTTCCACGCGGTCGCGGGAGATTTCGGAAGCGCGCAGGTAGCCTTCAACTTCTTCGGACAGCTGGATCACGGCGCCTTTTGGCTCAACCGATTTCACCGTGCCGGTCACCAGCGAACCTTTGTCGTTCATGGCGGCGAAGTTGTTGAATGGGTCGCCTTCCAGCTGCTTCACGCCCAGGGAAACGCGCTCGCGCTCGACGTCGATGGCCAGAACCACGGCTTCCAGCTCGTCGCCTTTCTTGAACTTGCGCACGGCTTCTTCGCCGGACTCGGTCCAGGACAGGTCGGACAGGTGAACCAGGCCGTCGATGTTGCCGGCCAGACCGATGAACACGCCGAAGTCGGTGATCGATTTGATCGCGCCTTTGACTTTGTCACCTTTCTTGTGGGTCATGCCGAAGTCATCCCATGGGTTGGCTTTGCACTGTTTCATGCCCAGCGAAATACGACGACGCTCTTCGTCGATTTCCAGAACCATGACTTCCACTTCGTCGCCCAGTTGAACAACTTTGTTTGGCGCCACGTTTTTGTTGGTCCAATCCATTTCGGACACGTGCACCAGACCTTCGATGCCCTGTTCCACTTCCACGAACGCGCCGTAGTCGGTCAGGTTGGTGACTTTACCGAACAGACGGGTGCCTTGCGGGTAGCGACGGGACAGACCGGTCCATGGGTCGTCGCCCAGTTGCTTCACGCCCAGCGAAACACGGTTCTTCTCTTGATCGTATTTCAGCACTTTGGCGGTGATTTCCTGACCCACGGTCAGCACTTCGGATGGGTGACGCACACGACGCCATGCCAGGTCGGTGATGTGCAGCAGGCCGTCGATGCCGCCCAGATCCACGAACGCGCCGTAGTCGGTGATGTTTTTCACCACGCCGGTCACCACGGTGCCTTCTTTCAGCGTTTCCATCAGTTTCTGACGCTCTTCGCCCATCGAAGCTTCGATCACGGCGCGGCGGGACAGAACGACGTTGTTACGCTTGCGGTCCAGTTTGATAACTTTGAATTCGAGGGTTTTGCCTTCGAATGGGGTGGTGTCCTTGACTGGACGGGTATCCACCAGCGAACCTGGCAGGAAAGCGCGGATGCCATTGGTCAGAACGGTCAGGCCGCCCTTAACTTTACCATTGACGGTACCCACGACGATTTCGCCGGATTCCATTGCTTTTTCCAGTGCCAGCCACGAAGCCAGACGCTTGGCTTTGTCGCGCGACAGGATGGTATCGCCGAAACCGTTTTCCAGCGATTCGATGGCCACGGAAACGAAGTCACCAACTTTGACTTCCAGTTCGCCCTGGTCATTCTTGAATTCTTCAACAGGGATGAAAGCTTCCGATTTCAGGCCGGCGTTGACGATCACAAAGTTGTGGTCCAGACGCACGACTTCAGCGGAAATCACTTCGCCGGAGCGCATATCCTGACGGGACAAGGACTCTTCGAAGAGGGCTGCGAAACTTTCCATATTAGACATATTACTTCCAGGTTAGCCAGTAAGGCCCGCAGGGTGCGGCTTCAACTGGGTTAGGTTAACGACACGCAGCGGCAGTCAGAGCCTGCCGCCACACCACTACTTATTTCCCGATGGCCGCATACCAGGCCAGCACCTGAACCACGGCTTCGTCAGCCGTCATAGTCGAGGTATCGAGCACGTGCGCCCCCTCTGCGGGGACCAGCGGCGCGATGGCCCGGTGGGTATCCCGGTCGTCGCGCGCTTTCAAATCCATCAAGAGACCTTCCATATTAGCAGGAATTCCCTTCGCAATCAATTGCTTATAGCGGCGCTCGGCGCGCGCTTCCACACTCGCGGTCAAAAACACCTTCAAGGTGGCGTGCGGGAAGATCACCGTGCCCATATCGCGGCCGTCGGCCACCAGGCCGGGCGCCTTGCGGAAACCCAGTTGCAGGGCGAACAGCGCCTGGCGCACGGCCGGCAGCGCGGCGATTTTCGATGCCGTATTGCCAACCTCTTCGGCGCGGATGGCGTCGGTCACATTTTCGTGCGAGAGGAAGATGGCCTCGCCCGTGAAACTGATGTGCAGATGTTCGGCCAGCTTGGCCAGCGCATGCTCGTCGGCCAGGTCAGTGCCGCGGCGCAGCGCCTGCAGCGCGGTCAGGCGGTACAGGGCGCCCGAATCGAGCAGGTGGTAGCCGAGCTGGTCGGCCACGCGCTGGGCCACGGTGCCCTTGCCGGAGGCGGTCGGGCCGTCGATGGTAATAACAGGAATCTGCGATGTAGGCATATGTGAAACTTTTAGAAGCTATCCTTGCGGGCGATGGCCGCGAAGGCGGTGAAATACTCGGGGAAAGTCTTGGCCACGCATTTCGGGTCGTTGATGCGCAGCTCGGCGCCGCGGCGCACGGCGCCGTCCAGCGTGGCCAGCGAGAAGCACATCGCCATGCGGTGGTCGTCATAGGTGTCGATGGCGGCCGCCTTCAAGACGGCGGGCGGCGTCACGCGCAGGTAGTCGGCGCCCTCTTCCACCGTGGCGCCCAGCTTGCGCAGCTCGGCGGCCATGGCGGCGATGCGGTCGGTTTCCTTGACGCGCCAGCTGGCGATATTGCGCAGCGTGCTGGTGCCTTCGGCGTACAGGGCGGCGACGGCAATGGTCATGGCGGCGTCGGGAATATGGTTGAAGTCGGCGTCGATAGCCTTCAGCGGCGCGCTGGCGCTGGCTTCGATCCAGTTCTCGCCCATGGTGATGGTGGCGCCCATCTGTTCCATGGCCTGGGCGAAGCGCACATCGCCCTGGATGCTGTCGCGGCCCACGCCTTCCACCCGCACCGGACCGCCGCCGATCGCGCCGGCCGCCATGAAGTAGGAGGCCGAGGAGGCGTCGCCTTCGACGTGGATGGTGCCGGGGCTCTGGTAACACTGGCCGGCCGGAATGGTGAACGCTTGCCAGCCATCCTGCTCCACGCGCATGCCGAAGCGGCGCATCAGGTTCAGGGTGATCTCGATATAGGGCTTGGAAATGAGCTCGCCCAGCACCTTGATCGTCACCGGCTCGCTGCGCGCCATCAGCGGTGCGGCCATCAGCAGCGCGGTCAGGAACTGGCTGGAGACATTGCCGCGCACCGACAGCTCGCGCGTCTTGAACTCGCCGCTCAGGATGTGCAGCGGCGGATAGCCGGGATTGCCCGTGTATTCGATATGCGCGCCCACCGCGTTGAGCGCGTCGACCAGATCGCCGATGGGGCGCTCATGCATGCGCGGCACGCCATGCACCTTGTAGTCGCCGCCGATCACGGCCAGGGCCGCCGTCAGCGGGCGGATGGCGGTGCCGGCATTGCCCATGAAGAGATCGGCCTGGCGTTTCGGGAAATTGCCGTTAGCGCCCAGCACGCGGTGCACGGTGGAGCCGCCTTCGCCCGCCGCTTCCTGCCATTGCACGCCGAGCGAGCGCAGGGCCGCCAGCATGACCTGGGTATCGTCCGAGGCCAGCAAGTCGATGACGCGGGTTTCGCCTTCGGCCAGGGCGGCCAGCAGCAGGATGCGGTTGGAGATGCTTTTCGAGCCTGGCAGGCGCACTACGCCTTGCACGCGCGGCACGGGTTTCAGGTCGAGGTGTTCGGGGTATGCGGTTTGCGTCATGCCATCAATCCTTCGATTCGTTGCGGTTCATTCGGCCAGGTCTTGCGGTTGCGGCGTTTCCGCCGTTTCAATGGCTTCGATCCACTGGCGCCGCGCGCGCTGGGCGTTGGCGTAGGTGGTTTCGAGGGCCGCGCCGTCGCCGGCGGCGAGACTGGCGCGTATTTGCGTCAATTGTGCCAGATAGGCATCCAGTTCGGTCAGCAGCGCGGCCTGATTGGCCAGGCTGATGTCGCGCCACATTTCGGGCGAGCTGCCGGCAATGCGGGTGAAGTCGCGGAAACCGCTGGCGGCGTACTGGAACAGCAGATCGGCATGCGGCTTGCGCGCCACGTCGTCCACCAGGGCATAAGCCAGCAGGTGCGGCAGATGGCTGACGGCGGCGAACACCTTGTCATGCTCTTCCGGCGTCAGGGTATGGATGATGGCGCCGCAGGCGCGCCAGGCGGCGGCCACGCGTTCGACCGCGGCGGCCGGGTTTTCCGGCAGCGGCGTGAGCACGGCTTTCTTGCCCTGGTACAGATCATCGATGGCGGCCTCGGGGCCGTTGGTTTCGCGGCCAGCGATCGGATGGCCCGGCACGAACTGGGCGACTTTGTCCGTCAATGCCTTGCGCGCGGCGGCCGCCACATCGCTCTTGGTGCTGCCGGCGTCGGTGATGACGGTGTCCGGCCCCAGATGCGGCAAAATGGAAGCCAGGATGCGTTCGGTCTGCGCCACCGGCGCCGCCAGCAGCACCAGGTCGGCACCGGACAGCACGGCGGGCAGCGCGCCGCCCACCTCGTCAATGATGCCCAGCTCCAAGGCGCGCCGCAGCGCGTCCTGGGAGCGGTCCATGCCGACGATATGCCGCGCGGCGCCGGCCTTTTTCAGGGCGCGCGCGAACGAGCCGCCGATCAGGCCAACGCCGTAGATAACAACTTTATTCAGCACGGGTCCCCGCCAAAGCCTTTTGCAGCGCCGCGATCAGGATCGCGTTTTCCTGCGGCAGGCCGATGGAAACGCGCAGCCACTCCGGCAGGCCGTAGTTGCCCACCGGACGCACGATCACGCCCTGCTTCAGCAGCGCCAGGTTGACGCGCGCGCCGGCCGCCAGGTCGTTGCCGACCTTGACCAGCACGAAGTTGCCGTGCGACGGCACGTATTCCAGGCCCATTTGCTCGAAGGCTTCCACGAACTGCTGGTAGCCGGCGGCGTTGTTCTGCGCGCTCTTGTCCAGGAAGTCCTTGTCGTTCAGGGCGGCGATGGCCGCGGCCTGGGCCAGGGAGTTCACATTGAAGGGCTGGCGGATGCGGTTCATCATCTCGGTGATGCCCGGCTGCGCCAGGCCGAAGCCGACACGCAGGCCGGCCAGGCCGTAGGCTTTGGAGAAGGTGCGCGACACCAGCAGGTTGGGGTACTGCTTGACCCAGGCCGCCGATTCGTACTGGTCTTCCTTGGACAGGAATTCGTTGTAGGCCTCGTCCAGCACCACCACCACATGCGACGGCACTTTTTTGAGGAAGGCTTCGATCTCGGCGCCCTTGACGAAGGTGCCGGTCGGATTGTTCGGATTGGCGATGAAGACCAGGCGGGTATCGTCCTGGATGGCGGCAGCCATGGCGTCCAGATCGTGGCCGTGGGCCTTGGCCGGCACGGCGATATGGCGCGCGCCGACGCCCTGGGTGGCCAGCGCGTACACGGCGAAGGAGTACTGCGAATACACGATGGACTGGCCGGCTTCCACGAAGGCGTGGGCGGCGATTTCCAGGATGTCGTTGGAGCCGTTGCCGAGCGTGATCCACTCCATCGGCACGTCGTAGCGCTTGGACAGGGCCAATTTCAGCTCGTAGCCGTTGGCATCGGGATAGCGGCCCAGTTCAGCGGCGGCTTGCGCCATGGCCTGCTTGGCCGATTCCGGCACGCCGAAAGGATTTTCATTGGACGCCAGTTTGACGATGTTGGCCTCGTCGAGGCCGAACTCGCGCGCCACCTCGGAGATGGGCTTGCCGGCTTGATAGGGGGCGATGGCGCGAACGTATTCAGGACCGAATTGCTTGGACATAGATATCTTCTCTTAAAGTCAGTTGAGGCTGGTCGGGTAGGAGCCCAGCACTTTGAAGAAGGCAGCGTTGTCCTTGAGTTCAGCCAACGCCTTGCTCACGGACGGGTTATGTACGTGGCCTTCAATATCGACGTAAAAATAATACTCCCAGGTGCCCATGCGCGCGGGACGCGATTCGAAACGCGTCATCGACACGCCATGCTTCGCCAGGTGGGCCAGCAGCTGGTAGACGGCGCCTGCCTTGTTCGGGACGGCCAGCACGATCGAGGTCTGGTCCTTCCCGGACGGGTTGGTGTGCAGATGGCCGACCACGGCGAAGCGGGTGCGGTTGTGCGGGTCGTCCTGGATATGGCCTTTGACCACGCCCAGCTTGTATTGCGTGCCGGCCAGTTCGCTGGCGATGGCGGCAATCGACCCGTCTTCGCCCGCCATGCGCGCCGCCTCGGCATTCGAGGCGACGGCGCGGCGTTCGATGTTCGGATAGTTCAGGTTGAGCCAGACCTGGCATTGGGCCAGGGCCTGGGAATGGGCGCAGATCACGCTCACGCCATCCATGCCGCCGGTGCGCGTCATCAGGCTGTGGTGGACGGCGATCGCCACCTCGCCACTGATGGTCAGGCTGGTTTGCAGCATCAGGTCGAGCGTGCGGTTGATCGCGCCCTCGGAGGAATTCTCCACCGGCACCACGCCGAAATCGGCGGTGCCGGCCTCGGTGGCGCGGAACACCTCGTCGATGGAGGCGCAAGGCAGGCCTTCGACCGCGGTGCCGAACTGCTGGTACACGGCTTGTTCGCTGAAGGTGCCGGCCGGGCCGAGATAGGCCACGGTGACGCGCTTTTCCAGCGCGCGGCAAGCCGACATGATCTCGCGGAAAATGGTCTGCACTTCGACATTGCCCATCGGGCCGGGGTTGCGTTCGGCCACGCCGCGCAGCACCTGGGCTTCGCGTTCGGGACGGAACACCGGCGCCATGGTTTCGGCCTTCACATGGCCGACTTCCTGCGCCACCTGGGCGCGCTGGTTCAGCAGTTCGAGGATTTGCGCATCGATGGCATCGATCTTCTCGCGCAAGGGTTTTAATTTGTCTGTCATGGTCTGAATACTAGGGTTTGGACTGCGGGCGCGGCGCCCATGGACGCTTCAGCGGCCCGCAAACTCGTTCAGATAATCGACCAGCGCTTGTACGCCCTCGATCGGCATCGCGTTGTAAATCGATGCCCGCATGCCGCCGACGGACTTGTGGCCCTTCAGTTGCAATAGCCCGCGCGCCTTGGCGCCGGCCAGGAATGCTTCGTTCTGAGATTCGTCGCGCAGGTAGAACGGCACGTTCATGCGCGAGCGGTATTCCTTTGCCACCCGATTCTGGTAGAAATCGTCGGCGTCCAGCGCCGCGTACAGCAGCGCCGCTTTCTCCATATTACGCTGTTCCATGGCCGCCACGCCACCCTGCTTTTTCAGCCACTGGAAAACCAGGCCGGCGATATAGATGCCGTAGGTGGGCGGCGTGTTGTACATGGATTCGTTTTCGGCCACGTTCTTCCAGTCGAAAGCCGAGGGACAGAAGGGCAAGGCCTTGCCGATCAGGTCATCGCGCACGATGGCGACGGTGACGCCGGCCGGGCCGATATTCTTTTGCGCGCCGCCGAAGATCACGCCGTATTTGCTGACGTCCACAGGGCGCGACAGGATGTGCGAAGACATATCGGCCACGATGGGCGTCTCGCCCTGCGCCGTCGGCACGAAGTTGAACTCGACGCCGTCGATGGTTTCATTGGTGCAGATGTGCAGGTAGGCGGCGTCCGGCGTGAGCTGCCATTCCGACTGCGGCGGCACGTGGGTGAAGCCGTCCGCCTTGGCCGAAGCGGCCACGTTCACTTTCGCGTAGCGGCCCGCTTCCTGGATCGACTTGCTGGACCAGGAGCCGGTCTGGATGAAATCGATGGTGGCGTCCGGGCCTTGATGGCCCAGCATATTCATCGGGATCACGGCGTTTTGCGACAGGCCGCCGCCCTGCATGAACAGGACGCGGTAATTGTCCGGCACGGCCAGCAGCTCGCGCAGGTCGCGCTCGGCGGCGCGGTAGATCGAGATGAATTCCGGGCCGCGGTGGCTCATCTCCATGACGGACATGCCGCTGCCATGCCAGTCCAGCATTTCGGCGGCGGCCTGCGCCAGCACTTCCTTCGGCAGCACGGCCGGGCCGGCGGAGAAGTTGTAGATGTTCGTCACGGCGGCGGCTCCTTAATTCTTCAACGATTCAATGGCCTTGCGCACGCGCGGGCCAATAACCTTCTCTCCGATCTGCATGCCTTCGGTCATCAGCTGCGGCATTTCGCGCAATGACTTCTGTCCCACCGGGGTGCGGTAGAAGTTGGCGATCTGGCGCATTTCATCGACCGTAAAATGGCGCGCGTACAGCGGAATCATTTCGGCCATGATTTCATCCATCAACTCCGGGCTCAACAAGACCTGCTGCATGGTGCTGACCGCCTTGGGCAGATCGGCCTCCATGGCCAGCAGCGCGGCGCGCCGGCCCGTCGCATCCAGCCGGGGATTATCGCTGATCGACTGTTCGGCGGTATTGCGCATCATCTCGGGCAGGGTTTGCACCATCTGCTGCATGAGCGCCGTCATCATGGTGCGGTAATTCATCGCGTCCATCAATTCCTTGATGGCGGCGGTGTGCTCGGGCGCCGGGGCGTTCTGGGCCAGAGCGGGTTGGCCGGCGGCAAACGCGAGGGAGATCAACAGGCTTGCAAGGATTTTCTTCATAAGCTTATGCGTTTTACAACGGGTTAAAAACACTACGGGCCCGATCCGAGATATTCAGACCGGGCCCGCCTTGCTGCCGTCTTACTCAGCCGGCGCTTCCGGTGCGGCGCCGCCATCGGCTTCGCCGCCCTCCTCCACCTCATCGGCATCGGCCTCCACGATGCGCTGCAGGCCGGACAGCTTGGTGCCGTCCTCCACCGCGATCAGGGTCACGCCCTGGGTGGCGCGGCCCATCTCGCGGATCTCGGCCACGCGGGTGCGGATCAGCACACCGCCGGTCGTGATCAGCATGATTTCATCGCTGGAATCGACCAGGGTCGCCGCCACCACCTTGCCGTTACGCTCGCTGGTCTGGATGGCGATCATGCCCTTGGTGCCGCGGCCGTGACGGGTGTATTCGGTGATCGGCGTGCGTTTGCCGAAGCCGTTTTCCGTCGCGGTCAGCACCGACTGCTGCTCGTTCTCGGCGACCAGCAGGGCGATCACGTTCTGGCCTTCTTCCAGGTTCATGCCGCGCACGCCGCGCGCCTGGCGGCCCATCGGACGCACATCGTTCTCGTCGAAGCGCACCGCCTTGCCGGAATCGGAGAACAGCATCACATCGTGGGCGCCATCGGTCAGCGCGGCGCCGATCAGGAAGTCGCCCTCGTCCAGGTCGACGGCAATGATGCCGGCCTTGCGCGGGTTGCTGAAGTCTTTCAGCGGCGTCTTCTTCACGGTGCCCAGGCTGGTGGCCATGAACACGTAGTGGTCTTCCGGGAAGCTGCGGTTTTCGCCCGACAGCGGCAGCACCACGGTGATCTTCTCGTTGTCCTGCAGCGGGAACATATTGACGATCGGCTTGCCGCGCGAGTTGCGCGAGCCTTGCGGCACTTCCCACACCTTGAGCCAGTACAGGCGGCCGCGGTTGGAGAAGCACAGGATGTAATCGTGCGTGTTGGCGATGAAGAGCTGGTCGATCCAGTCCTCGTCCTTGGTCGCCATGGCCTGCTTGCCGCGGCCGCCACGCTTCTGGGCGCGGTATTCGGAGATCGGCTGCGCCTTCATATAGCCCATGTGCGACAGCGTCACGACCATGTCCTGCGGCGTGATCAGGTCTTCCGTTTCCAGGTCGGTGGCGTTGTGCTCGATGGTCGAGCGGCGCTCGTCCTTCTCGCCGTATTCCAGCATGGACGCGTTCAGCTCATCGACGATGATGGCGGTCACGCGGGCCGGCTTGGCCAGGATGTCGAGCAGGTCGGCGATCTGCGCCATCACGTCCTTGTACTCGTTGACGATCTTGTCCTGTTCCAGGCCGGTCAGGCGCTGCAGACGCATTTGCAGGATTTCCTGCGCCTGTTCGTCGGACAGCTTGTACAGGCCATCGGCCTGCATGCCGTAGTGCTTCGGCAGGTGCTCGGGACGGAAAGCTTCAATGCCCGCCTGGCCTTCTTCGCCGGTACGGGCCAGCATTTCGCGCACCAGGGAGGAATCCCAGGCGCGCTGCATCAGTTCCGCCTTGGCGATCGGCGGCGTCGGCGCGGCCTTGATGATGGCGATGAAATCGTCGATATTGGCCAGCGCCACGGCCAGGCCTTCCAGCATGTGGCCGCGTTCGCGCGCCTTGCGCAGTTCGAACACGGTGCGGCGCGTGACCACTTCGCGGCGGTGCGACAGGAAGCACTGCAGCATTTCCTTCAGGTTCAGCAGCTTGGGCTGGCCATCGACCAGGGCCACCATATTCATGCCGAAGGTGTCCTGCAACTGGGTCTGCTTGTACAGATTGTTGAGCACCACTTCCGGCACTTCGCCGCGTTTCAGCTCGATCACCACGCGCATGCCCGATTTGTCGGACTCGTCGCGGATATCGGAAATGCCTTCGAGCTTCTTGTCGCGCACGTTCTCGGCGATGCGCTCGAGCAGGGACTTCTTGTTGACCTGGTAAGGCAGCTCGTCGACGATGATGGCGGTGCGGCCGCCTTCCTTGCCGAATTCCTCGAAGTGGGTCTTGGCGCGCATGACCACGCGGCCGCGGCCCGTGCGGTAGCCGTCGCGCACGCCGGACACGCCGTAGATGATGCCGGCGGTCGGGAAATCGGGCGCCGGGATCAGTTCGATCAGCTCGTCGATCGAGCAATCCGGGTTGGCCAGCACGTGCAGGGCGCCCTTGATCACTTCCGACAGATTGTGCGGCGGGATATTGGTCGCCATGCCCACCGCGATACCGGAGGAGCCGTTGATCAGCAGATTGGGCAGACGGGTCGGCAGAACCGTCGGTTCTTTTTCCTTGCCGTCGTAGTTGGGGGCGTAGTCGACCGTATCCTTGTCGATATCGGCCAGCAATTCGCTGGAAATCTTGTCCAGGCGGCACTCGGTATAACGCATGGCCGCCGCGTTGTCGCCGTCCACCGAACCGAAGTTGCCCTGGCCGTCGACCAGGGTGTAGCGCAGGGAAAAGTCCTGCGCCATGCGCACCAGCGTATCGTAGATCGAGGCGTCGCCGTGCGGGTGGTATTTACCCATGACTTCACCGACCACGCGCGCGCACTTCACGTAAGGCCGGTTCCACACATTATTCAGTTCATGCATGCCGTACAGCACGCGGCGGTGTACCGGCTTCAGGCCGTCCCGCACGTCCGGCAAGGCACGGCCCACGATCACGCTCATGGCGTAATCGAGGTAGCTCTTGCGCATCTCTTCTTCGAGGGAAATGGGGATTGTTTCTTTTGCGAATTGATCCATTGGCGGGTCGATCTTCTGTGACGTTGGTTTAGCTTGCCCGTCCGGTGCGCTACAGCTGGCAGACAGGACAAGCCTACGATTTTAGCATGGCGCTCCTGTCCCCAGCGCAATTCCGGCCCGGGCCCGCTCCCAGCCGCGTTTGGCGCATGTTGCGCGATGTCATGGCGAGGACATATTTACCAATTATCATCGTCGCCAGCCCGTTGCACGAAAACAACATTTTGGTCGAACGCGCCCCGCCGTCTGATTTCTCCAGAAATGTAGGATTTTCCCGGCTGTGGCAAAATGGACGAGAAGTTAATTGCATGTTTCGCAATCGGGAGGCTAGCGCGACGGGTGGGATTTAGTGTAGCTGGGGCAGCCATGGTAGTATTCGCCCCAGGCAACAAATACGTCGCGCAGTTTTTCTGCGGATATCACCCCCGAAAGGAAAGAAAAAATATGAAAAAACTCATTACAACCATCTTTGCCGCCTCGGCAGTTCTGTCGGTATCGGCACTGGCACAAGAAAAGCCAACCGCGCCCCCTTTCGCCCCTGTGACCCAAGACATCAAGGCGGCAACGCCTAAGAGCGCCTATGTGCAAGATGCACGTGGCGTAATCGCCCGCGATCCATTCGGCCTGTGCTGGCGCACCGGCTACTGGACCCCGGCTGATGCCGTGCCAGGCTGCGATCTGCCAATCTGCGTTGAGCCAGAGAAGCTGGAAAACGGCAAGTGCGTGGCGCCTCCGCCACCACCAGCCCCAGCGCCAGTGGCACCAGCCCCAGCACCTGTAGCCGCTCCAGTAGCCGCTCCGACCTCGGAAAAAGTGAGCTTCGCCGCTGACGCCTTCTTCGACTTCGACAAAGCCGTGCTGAAGCCAGAAGGCAAAGCCAAGCTGGACGACGTAGCGTCGAAACTGGGCAGCATCAACCTGGAAGTCATCATCGCCGTCGGCCACACCGACTCCGTGGGCACCGATGCCTACAACGACAAACTGTCCGTGCGTCGTTCGGAAGCCGTGAAAGCGTATCTGATCTCCAAAGGCGTTGAAGCCAACCGCGTGTACACCGAAGGCAAGGGCGAGAAACAGCCGGTCGACGACAACAAGACCGCCGCTGGCCGCGCCAAAAACCGCCGCGTTGAAATCGAAGTCGTGGGCACCAAGAAGTAATCAGCCCCCTTCGGCTCACGCCACCCAACCCCGCTTCGGCGGGGTTTTTTTTGGCCTTTTTCCGCCGCCTATCGCGTTTTTGACATCCCGGCTTTGGCGTGGGGCAAAATGCGGCTATCATGCGGGCTATGAACGCCGATCCTTTAGAACTGCAAAAATTCAGTGAGCTGGCCCATCGCTGGTGGGACCCCACTTCCGAGTTTCGTCCGCTGCACGAAATCAATCCGCTGCGCCTGGAGTGGATCAACGCGCGCGCCCCGCTGGCGGGCAAGAACGTGATCGACATCGGCTGCGGCGGCGGCATCCTGGCCGAATCGATGGCGCGCAAGGGCGCCAAGGTGACGGGCATCGACCTGTCGGAAAAAGCCCTGAAAGTGGCCGATCTGCACAGCCTGGAATCGGGCGTGCCGGTGCGCTACAAGCTGGTCGCCGCCGAAGAAATGGCGGCCCAGGAAGCGGGCCAGTACGATGTGGTGACCTGCATGGAAATGCTGGAGCACGTGCCCGATCCGGCAGCCATCGTGCGCGCCGCCGCCACCCTGGTGAAACCGGGCGGCCAGGTCTTCTTCTCCACCCTGAACCGCAATCCGAAAGCCTATCTGTTCGCGGTGATCGGCGCCGAATACCTGCTACGCCTGCTGCCCAAGGGCACGCACGACTATGAGAAATTCATCACCCCGGCCGAATTGAGCCAGGACATCCGCAGCGCCGGCCTGCAGGTGGAAGGCTTGAAAGGCATGGGCTACAACCCGCTGACCAAGATCTACTCGCTGAACGACGACACCAGCGTCAACTACCTGGTCGCCGCCACCCGTCCACTGTAAACACTAAGGGCGGCTGCGGCCGCCCCGCCTCCTATCCCAGCCCCTTCCCCACCATGAGCCTTTCCGCCCCTCGCGCCATCCTCTTTGACCTGGACGGCACCCTGGCCGATACCGCGCCCGACCTGGCCGCCGCCATCAATCTGCTGCGCAGCAAGCGCGGCCTGGCGCCGACGCCGTATGAGGTGCTGCGTCCGACCGCCTCGGCCGGCGCGCGCGGCATGATCGGCGCCTCCTTCGGCCTAACGCCCGGCGACGCCGGTTTCGAGGAATTGCGCGTGGGCTTCCTGGCCAATTACGAAGCCGCCATCGCCGTGCACAGCACCCTGTTCCCGGGCGTGAGCGAGCTGCTGGAGGGCATCCGAAGCGCCGGCCTGAGCTGGGGTATCGTCACCAATAAAGCGGCCCGCTTCACCGAGCCGCTGGTGCCGCTGATCGGCCTGCACCAAGCCGGCTGTGTGGTGTCGGGCGACACCACCGCCCATCCCAAGCCCCACCCCGCCCCGCTGCTGGAAGCCGCCGCGCGCCTGCAGCTGGCGCCGGAGCAATGCTGGTATGTGGGCGACGACCTGCGCGACATCCAGGCCGGCCGTGCCGCCGGCATGGCCACCGTCGCCTGCCAGTGGGGATATTGCGGCGCCAGCGAGCCGTCGAGCTGGGGCGCCGACCACCTGCTGCCCACGCCGGACGCCTTGCTGGCCCTGATCCGCGCCACCGTTGCGGCGGCGCCGCTAGCCGCCTGATAACAAGTATTTTTTTGCAACATTAAGTTGCCATATGGCAATCAACAGGCGTACTATACGGATATTAGAGTCAATACGTAGTATTACCGAAGAGTCCGGAGAACAGTATGTCGAGCGATGACGCAGCGGAGCTAGCACTGCCACGAAGTAGTGCTCCGCAGGTATGGGACGCTACGGTCAGTGAAACCAGCTTTTATTGGTACGACCTGATCAACGACCCCAAGGTGGCCGATTTCCACGACCCGATCGGGCGCTACCAGCGCCGCATGCAGTTCGCGCTGGACGCGACGATGGAAAAGCGCCTGATCTTCATGCTGGTCGCCCGGCCGCGCCTGCGCTTCGACCCCAAACGCAGCACCAGCTGGGGCTTTTTTTCCCTGAAGCTGACCATTCCCATCCTGCTCGGTGGCGACGAGCGCAAAAGCACGATCACGGTCGAACTCAAGACCCCGTTCGAAGCCACCTTCAAAAAACCCCTGATTCAGCTCTACGACAAGTACATGACCCTGAACTGGGGCTCGATGACGGAAACCTTCACCATCCACGACCTGATGCAGCGCCACGACACCGGCCTGCACTACCCGAGCAAGGTGCAATACGTCGGCCAGACGCGCGACCCGGCCGGCCGCCTGGCCAAGGGCCGGTTGATGGCCGTCAGCAATCTATGCGACAGCAACGCCCAGGATTATGACACCCTGCTGCTCGTACAAAACTTCAATGTCGCGGTCGACACCGAAGCCAAGGAATTCGCCGAGCAAGCCTCGCAGCGCAGCCAGATGGACGTGCTGGAAGCGGCGCTGATCCGTTACTTCGAAGGCGCCGACGCGCGCAGTCCGCAGGAACACCGGCTGCGGCGCGAGCGCCTGCGCAGCCTGCACGAAGCCTATATGATCGACCGCCTGACCATCGACCTCGGCTTCAAGGAAGCCAACGACTTCTACGACTTGGAATCGGCCGAGGTGGAAAAATCCCGGCGCCACCTGTTCGCCTGCAGCTTCACTGAAGGTCTGGTCGCCGTCGAGCGCCTGGCCGAGCAAGGGCGGCCCCTGGTTAGTCTGGAAGCATAGGCGCCGCCAGGTGCACACTGTTGCGGAATCGGTTACAATGAAGATTCTGTGGGGACGACCTGGCTTCGACGTGGGTTGCAAAGCAGAACAGGGCATACCGAGGGCTGGTTACCTCGTAAATACACCCAGAAACAAACTAACTGCAAACGATAACTCGTACGCACTGGCAGCCTAAGGGCTGTTAGCTCCTCAACGCTTCTTCCCTGGGGCGGGCCGTTAAAAGCTGAGGAGTCATTTACAGGGAATCGCGCTGCTACGGGTCACTTGGATCAGCGCTAAATTTAAGGTGAATCGCCAGTACAAAGCGTGCACATTCGCGTTGTGCTGGTTAAATTAAAAGATAGTGCTAAGTATGTAGAACTGTCTGTAGAGTGCTTGCGGACGCGGGTTCGATTCCCGCCGTCTCCACCACCGAACAAAAAATTAGGCCCCCAAGCGCAAGCTTGGGGGCCTAATTTTTTGTTCGCTAGCGCAGAGTTGGCGGGAAATGAATCCGCGTCCGGCACGGACGCGGGGCGAAGCGGGGAATTCGGCTCGCATGCGAGCCGCCCGCGCAGCGACGCCCGCTTGCAAGCGGGCGGCTCTCCGATTCGCCCATTCACGAAATCGCAGCGCGATTTCGCGTCCGCGGTAGCGGACGGTTCATGAACAGCTACTTGCAAGCGATGGCGATAATGTTTTCGCCAACGTGCCTCCCCTTCTGGTATCTGAAAGAACAAACACGAGTATTGTCATCGAGTCTCTTTCCAAGCGTAACCTGGTCGGACTCCCCATAAGTACAAGCAAGCCACTTCCCAGCTGGAAACGGCGCATCAAGTTGATAAGTGTAAATCCACACGCCTTTTTCCCGCTTCTGACTGAATTCCGCGAGTTCTCCCAGCTCTTCAGGCGGGCCGCTCATTGGCGCTGCCCCATGCAGATACAAGGGCGCACGAACAAACGTAGTCCAACCCGATGGCGCATTCGAGATCTGCACTGACTTCTGCTCAATGAATTGAGGGCACTCAAGAACAGGCCCAGAGGGCGCGGCCGATGCAGGTACAGCGAAGTCCGCCAACACCACCATGCACGCGAGCCTTCCTGCTATGACGCGCTGTTGGAAATTGAGTTTGAACCTCATTGCGATCCACCTTCATTCAATGACAAAGAATGCGTCTGCATTGTCGCTAGGCTTAATGAAATTACCCCTTCCATCCTTGCCCAGGGACCGTATGATGCGCACTGAAATCTCGGTTTTCTTGTCAGCTTTCCATTGGTCCGCGACAACGATGCCGCTTGCTATTTGGCGGATGTAAAGGGCTGCATGATTCCCATGGGCGCGATTTGCGTAGCGGCCTTTTACGAAGGTGGCGATTGCAGTGCCAGTTCTCAGCTTTACACTGCCGAGGGCAGCCTCGCCTTGTCGCCAATGTGGCGTTGTAGGCGCACCCGCATACTTTTGCACGAGTGCCACACACTGGCGAGTACCGACAACGGGCTGACCACTGAGCTCTGCCGCTTTGGGATAGACATAAGACATTTCCACACCTCCTTCCGGGACCGGGTATGTCCTAAGACTAGGAGGGGTTGAAGGGCGGCCTTTACACAGGCTCAAGCTCTGTACATATGTACGACGGGCTGTTGCGCAGACTCAAACTCTGTGAGATAGCTGGCCACTGGCGCTGGCTAGAGCGCGCCGAGCGTAATATCGCTGTAGTGGCAGCAATCAACGATGACGATCCAAGCTTGATCGTAGTTACCGCAATGGATTGAGAGGAGCGGTGCGGAATTCCGCTATATCCGTACCGCCCGGCTACTTTCTCAAAAATCCCTTGGCAAGCTATTCGGCTATACCGAGCAAGCGGTGGCGAAGTGGGAGAAATATGGCAAAGTACCCAAGGTAGTTGATGCTGCCTTAAGGCTTGTTTTCATCGAGAAGCATGATGGGAGCAACGCAGCGACTGCTGTGATCGATATGCTGAATACGATTGACCGCATCGCGGTTACAAAGGTCATTCTCACGAGGGAACAGTCGGCATGGTCATGCATCATCGAAATAGATGATGGTGCTTTAGATACTGCCACCGCTCATGCTACAGCGCCCAAAGTGCGACATCCCCAAGATGGCCAGATACAAAGCTAGGAAGCAGCAGATGCCTGCTTCGTATTTCCCTCTCAATCTTAATCCCCTTGGCAGTCCCAAAATGGCGCAGTTTTTCGAACTGCGCCATAACTGCGCCACAGTCCCGCAAACGGCGCCACCAACGCTATGTCCTCCACCACAGACTTATTGAACAGCATCCGGGCATCCAAGAACGGCTTGACTCTGGCAGCAGTTCTTGCCAGACACCCCGGCATTGGCGGGCGAACGGCACATCCGCGAGGTCATCACACATCCCGAGTGTGATCCACTTGCCAATATTCAGCGATCCGTCGCGGAGCGCGTTCCGGAGCCGGGGCAGCCACAGGTGCAGGCACTGATCGTCGAGGAGCTTCGGCGACTGCACGAAGGAGTGCTGGCGCGCTATGGCTTACGCCCATCTGAATATGCGGCATGGAAGGCGCTTCATCGGCATTGAGGGACACGAAAGCCTTACTGAGGGTTCAGATGGATTAGTCCCCATTAAGCAGCCGTCAATCCACCATATTCAACTTCACCTTCGTCCCATCCGGCAGCCCCTGCATCTGCCGCGCCAGATCGCCCGACAGGCGGATCAGCTCATGCAAAGGCGCGCTCGCCAGATTCTCCGCCTTATACTCCCCGCCCAGCGCGCCAGGAATCTTGAGGCAGTACTTGCGCCCTTCGCCCAAAGGGCCACAATGTTCGCGGGCGATCGCCGTCAGCCCGGACATATGCCAGTCCTGCAAAAACTCATGATCGGCCGACAGCACGTCGAGCGCCTGGCGGTCGGGCGCCACCACCGCGCAGCCGCACTCTTCCGGCATCAGCCGCCAATAGCTGCCCTGCTCATCCTTGATGATCAGATTGCCGAAATCATTTTCACCCACCACCGCCTGCGCCTGCAGTCCCGCCCAGCCCCAGCTCTCGTTCAACTCTTTGATGATATCCATGCGCTCTTTCTTGCCGGCCCCCATCGCGCCGACTGATAAAATTACTGATCAGAAATTATTTTAACGCCTATCATCATGAAACGACTGCTCCAACTCCTTTTGCTGCCCCTGCTCGCCGCCAGCCATCTCGCCTCGGCCGGCGAACTGGAGGAATATGCCCGCGCCGCCAACCGTCTGGTGGCGCTAAGCCAAACCGCCCAGCGCGAGGGCAAGGAGCCGCCGCGCATGGCCAGCGGCGAGGGCAAGGAATTGATTACCCTGCTGTCCGACCGGCAACGCTTCCTCGATTCCCGCAGCTTTACGCCGGGCGATATGAGTGAGCTCAGCCTGCTGTGCGGGGAAATGACCAAAACCATGATGAACTACATGATGTTCAACCTGCAGCGCATCGACCGCAGCAATAAGGATGCAGCGGCTTTATCCGCCGCGGTAGCCGCAGCCTCAAGGGAGAACATCCACAGCTATCAGGATGAGATCGCGCAACTGATGCCCATGACGACCCTATGCATGGGCAAGCAGTTGCCCGTGCTGGAACAGTTCCTGACGACCTTGAAGCCGGATGAATTCAACGAGGCGCGGCAACGCGGCTTGGCGATGACGCAGAATGGGCTGTTCACCAGCATGCTCGGCGCCCTGAGCGGCATCGGCGACCCAACGGTCAGCGAAGCGAACCAGCTCAAGATGGTGGGCGCGCTGGCCGAAGTCGCGCCGGTGTACGCGGCCGCGCTGCCGCTGGAGAACCGCAGCCGCATTGTCGCCCTGGCCCGGATGCGCCTCCTGAATAGCGCACCGGCCTTCAAGGACGCCCTGCTGCGCATCCTCCAAGCCATGGAAAACGCGGAGTGCACGGGGCTGTGCCGCCGCGCGCCGTAAGCCGGCGGCGAAGAAAGGCAACAACTTGTAAATCGCTAGCGCAGATCTCGATAGCATTCTTCTTTGGCTTCACTACAATAGGCCTTATCCACCGTAAACCAGCCCGCCCAGGATTCCGCCCTTCGATATGCGCATCGGCCGATACTTCACGCGACAGGATGCGCCCGGCGTGCGCGCCACCCTGGGTCTGCTGGTGCTGGGCTGCGTCCTGCCGCTGTCCCTGGTGGCCGCCTTCCTCATCGTCGAGTTCTACCAGCGCGGCCGCCAACAACTGATCGACAGCACCGTCACCCAGGCCCAGGCCGCCATCGCCGGCGTGGACCGCGAATTCGACAGCCTGCAGGCGGCCTTGCAGGCGCTCGGTACTTCGCGCCAACTGATGACGGGCGACCTGGCCGGCTTCCACACGCGGGCGCGCGACGCACTGGGCAATCTGCACGCCGACAGCATCGTGCTGGTCGATCCCAGCGGCAAACTCTTGCTGTCCACCCGCCGCGCCTATGGCGAGCCGCTGCCGCGCCTGCCCGGCACGCCCCTGCTCAAGCGCATCGTGGCGACCGGGCGCGGCGGCGTGTCCGACCTCTTCCCCGGCCCGCTGGCCGGCCAGCTGATTTATACCGTGGGCGTGCCGATCCGGCGCGACGGCGCCATCGTCATGACTCTGAACGCCACCGCCACGCCGGCCCACCTCACCAGCCTGCTGGCCGAACAAAAATTGCCGGCCACCTGGCGCACCGCCATTCTGGACAGCCGCGGCAAGATCGTGGCGCGCAGCCACGAGGCGGCCAAATACGTGGGCAAGAGCGCCACGCCAGCACTGCTGCACAGCCTGTCCGTGCGCGGCGAAGGCAGCCTGGAAGGCCGCGCCCTGGACGGCCTGCCGGTGTATACCGTCTACAGCCGCTCGCCGCGCACCGGCTGGACGGTGGCGTTCGGCATTCCCACCGCCGAGCTGACCGCCGGCCTGCGCCATTCGCTGGGCTGGCTGATCGCCGGCACCCTGGCCGCCCTGGCCCTAGGACTGCTGCTGGCCTGGCGCGTCGGCGGCGGCATTGCGCATTCGGTGCGCGCGCTGATCCCGCCCGCCCTGGCCGCCGGCAGCGGCGATATGCCGGAGTTGCCGCCGCTGGCCATCCGCGAGGCGCGCGAATTGGCGCAAGCCATGCGCGACGCGGCCGCCAGCGTGCGCACGGCCCAGGCCCAAAGCCGCGAGAGCGAGCACCGGCTGACATTGGCGGCGCAGGCGGCGCGCTTGGGCATCTGGGTGCGCGACCAGCTGCGCCACGAGATCTGGGTGTCCGACACCTGGCGCGCGCTGTTCGGCTTCCCTCCCGGCCAGACCCTGACCATGGCCGACGTACTGGGGCGCATCCATCCGGAAGACCGGCCGGCGGCGGAAGCGGCCCTGGTCCAGCCGCGCGGCCGCTACGAGCTGGAATTCCGCATCCACCATCCGGACGGCGCGGAACGCTGGATCAGCTCACAGGGCCAGGCCGAATGCGATAGCGCCGGCCAGGTGACCCTGGTGCGCGGCGTTTCGCTCGACATCACGGCGCGCAAGCAGGCCGAACTCGACATGCTGCAAAAGCAAAAAGAATTGACCCACCTGTCGCGCGTGGCCATGCTGGGCGAGCTGTCCGGCACCCTGGCCCATGAGCTGAACCAGCCCCTCACGGCCATTCTCAGCAACGCCCAGGCGGCGCAACGCTTCCTGCGCCAGCCGCGTCCCGACCTGGACGAGTTGCGCGACATCCTGCACGACATCATCGAGGCCGACGAGCGCGCCAGCGCCATCATCCGCCGCCTGCGCAGCCTGATCGGCAACCAGGAGAGCGTGCTGCAGCCGGTGGTGGCCGACGAGTTGCTCAGCGACGTGCTGCACATCCTGCGCGCTGACCTGATCCACCATGGCGTCACCCTGCACACGGACCTGGCGGGCGGCACCCTGCGCCTGCAGGCCGACCGCGTGCAACTGCAGCAGGTGCTGATCAATCTGATCATCAACGCCTGCGACGCCATGGCCGCCACGCCGGCCGCCCAGCGCCAGATCGCCATCCGCAGCCGGCGCTACGGCAAGCAGTGGCAGTTGGACGTGCAGGACAGCGGCCCCGGCATCCCGCCAACGCAGCTGGGACGCATTTTCGAACCCTTCTTCACCACCAAGAGCCAGGGCATGGGCCTGGGCCTGGCCATCTGCCGCAGCATCGTCCAGGCCCACCAGGGCCGGCTGTGGGCGGAAAACAGCGACGGCGGCGGCGCCTGCCTGCATCTGAGCCTGCCGGAACTGCCATGAACAGTCCGCAGCGCGTCTTCCTGGTGGACGACCAGCCCGAAATCCTGAAGGCGCTGGGCCGGCTGCTGCGCGCCACCGGTTTCGAGGTGGACAGCTATCTCTCGGCGCAAGCCTTTCTCGACAGCGGCAACGCCGACGCCGCCGGCTGCCTGGTGCTCGACCTCTCCATGCCGGGCATGAATGGCCTGGATCTGCTGGACGCGCTGCGCCAGCGTCCCAGCCTGCTGCCCGCCATCTTCCTCACCGGCCAGGGCGATCTCGATGCCGGCATCCGCGCCATGAAGCTGGGGGCCGCCGACTTCCTCACTAAGCCGGTCGACGACGCGCGCCTGATCGGCGCCATCGAACACGCCTTCGCCGACAACCGGCGCGCGCGCGGCGCGGCCCAGGAGCGGCACAGCATCCAGCAGCGCCTGGACAGCCTGACGCCGCGCGAGCGCGAAGTCATGGCCCTGCTGGTGGAAGGCCTGTTGAACAAGCAGATCGGCGCCGAGTTGGGCATGGTGGAAAAAACCGTCAAGGTGCACCGCGCCCGCATCATGCAGAAAATGCAGGTGCGCTCGCTGACCGCGCTGGTGCGCCTGGTCGACCGGGTACAGCCCACCCATCCCGCCTGACAGTGGCGGCATAGGACCAAGGTCCAATACCGCCCTCCCGCCCCGGCGCCTAAGCTGAGGCCATGGATACTTCTACTCCCTGGGTGGCAATCGTGGACGATGACGATATGGTCAGGCGGGCGGTGCTGCGCCTGCTGCGCTCGGCCGGCATCGCGGCACGCAGTTATGCCAGCGGCACCGAATTACTGGCCGATATGGCGCGCCAGCAGCCCTGCTGCGTGATACTCGACCTGCACATGCCGCTGATGGACGGCTTCACGCTGCAGGCGCGCCTGGCGCAGACGGCGCCGCACATCGCCACCGTCGTCGTCACCGGCCAGCATTCGCCGCAAGCCCAGCAGCAAGCCATGCGGTATCCGCCGCAGGCCTACCTCACCAAACCGATGGACGAACGCCAGCTGCTGGACGTGGTGGCGGCAGCGCTCGCCAGCAGATCCCCTACCTAATCTTGTCGGAGATGCCATGATCCCCCTCAGCGAACTGCAGCAGGCACGCATTCTGATCGTCGATGACCGCCACAGCAATATTGCCTTGATGGAGAACATCCTGAGCTGCGCCGGCTATACCGCGGTGGAGTCGACCACCCAGCCGGCCGAAGCCTGCCGCCTGTACCGCGAACGGCGCTACGACCTGATCCTGCTCGATCTGAACATGCCGGAGATGGACGGCTTCACCCTGCTGGAAAACCTGCACGCCATGGCACTGGACGAATACCTGCCGGTACTGGTCATCACCGCCGAACCGGAGCACAAGCTACGCGCCCTGCAGGCCGGCGCGCGCGACTTCATGAGCAAGCCGCTGGACGTGCAGGAAATGCTGACGCGCATCCACCACCTGCTCGAAGTGCGACTGCTGTACCGCGACACGCGCGATTTCGGGCGACGCCTGGCCAGCCACGATCCGGCCACCGGCCTGCCCAACCGCGCCTTGTTCGAAAGCCAGCTGGAACAGGAACTGGCGGCGGCGCAAGGCGCCGACCGGGCCTTGCTGCTGATTGGACTGGATGGTTTCCGCCGCATCAACGACACCCTGGGCTGCCACTTGGGCGACGCCGTGCTGCGCCAGTTCGTCCAGCGCCTGCAAGACTATGCGCCGCCCGGTTATATGCTGGGCCGCCTGGGCGACGATGAATTCGCCCTGTTGCTGGCCGGGCTGACGCCGGCACAGCAGGTGGCCGAGGCCGACGTGGTGCGCCTGGCCTGCGCCACGCCCTTCCGCCTGGAAGACAGCGAGGTCAGTCTGAGCGCCAGCATCGGCATCGCCCTGCATCCGGGCGACGCGGGCGACGCCGGCCACCTGCTCAAGCACGCTGGCACCGCCCTGCGGCAGGCGCGCCAGGACGGCGGCAGCCGCTCGCGCCTGTTCACCGACACCATGCAGATCGAAGCCCAGCAGCGCCTCGATTTCGAATGCGCGCTGCGGCGCGCGCTGAAGAACGAAGAGTTCGAACTGTACTACCAGCCCAAGCTGGAAATGAGCAGCGGCCGCATGGTCAGCGCCGAAGCCCTGCTGCGCTGGAACCGCCCGGGCCACGGCCAGGTGTCGCCGGCCCAGTTCATTCCCATGCTGGAGGAAACGGGCTTGATCGTGCCGCTCGGCGCCTGGATCCTGGAACAAGCCTGCCGCCAGCTGGCGCAGTGGCGCAAGTTCACGCGCCAGCCGCTGCAGATCGGCATCAACATCGCCGCGCGCCAGTTTGCCGAGGCCGACCTGCAGGGCTTGATCGAAACGCTGCTGAAGCGCTACCGCATCGCACCCGGCATGCTGGAACTGGAAGTGACGGAGAGCGCCCTGATGGACGACACGGCGCGCACCGCCAGCATCCTGGCGGCGCTGCGCCAGCTCGGGGTGCGCGTCGCCATCGACGATTTCGGCACCGGCCATTCCAGCCTGGCCTATCTGAAGCACTTCCCGGTCGATACGCTGAAAATCGATCAGGCCTTCATCCGCGATGTCATCAGCAATCCGGGCGATGCCACCATGGTGGAGGCCATCATCGCCATGGCCCACAACCTGAACCTGGAGGTGGTGGCCGAGGGGGTGGAAACGGCCGAGCAGCTGGCCTATCTGGGCCGGCGCCGCTGCGACCAGATCCAGGGTTATTACTATTCGCGGCCGCTGCCGGCGGCGCGCTTCGAACAATTGCTGCTGGAGGGACGGCGCGTGGCCGTGGCGGCTGCCGCGCCGGCAGCGGCGCCACAGCGCACCGTGCTGCTGATCGACGACGAACCGATGGTGCTGGCGGCGCTGGAACGCCTGCTGCGCCACGACGGTTACCGCATCCTCACCGCCCAGGGCGCGGCGCAAGCCTTCAATCTCCTGGCCTGCAACGAGGTGCAGGTGGTGATCTGCGACCAGCGCATGGATGAGATGAGCGGCACCGAGCTGCTGGACCGCATCAAGGACATGTATCCGCGCACGCTGCGCATCATCCTCTCCGGCCAGACCGAACTGGCCACCATCGTGGAGTCGGTCAACCGCGGCGCCTTGTACCGCTTTTACACCAAGCCTTGGGACAACCGCACCATGCGCGAAAATCTACGCGAAGCCTTCCGCCATTACTGGCAGTTGTACGGCCTGGCCGAAAGCGACGCCTGAGACGGGAGACGACCATGAAAACCATGCTGCTGCCGTTCCTGGCCTGCCTTGGCCTGCTGCTGGCGGGCCAGGGCGCGGCCGAAGTCGCGGAAGAACCCATCAAGCCGCTGCCGGCCAGCCTGCGCCAGGACCCAGCCCGCGTGGCCCTGGGCGCCCGCCTTTTCCACGAAGTACGCCTGTCCGGCAACCAGCGCGTGTCCTGCGCCAGCTGCCACGACCTGGCCAAGGGCGGCGCCGACGGCCGGCGCCAGTCGCTGGGCTGGCGCGGCCAGACCACCGCGCTGAATGCGCCCACCGTGCTGAATGCCGCGCTCAATTTCAAGCAGTTCTGGGATGGCCGCGCCGCCACGCTGGAAGAACAGATCGACCAGGTTGTGCAAAATCCGGTGGAGATGGGCGGTTCCTGGCCCGACATCGTGCGTCTGCTGGCCCGTGACGACAGTTACCGGCGCGCCTTCGATGCCGCCTACAAGGACGGTGTCACGCGCGCCAATATCCAAAACGCCCTGGCCAGCTATGAACGCACCCTGATCACACCCGATTCGCGCTTCGACCGCTATCTGCGCGGTGACGGCAAAGCCATCACGGCCAACGAAAAAGCCGGTTATCTGCGCTTCAAGCAGTATGGCTGCGTGGCCTGCCACCAGGGCGCGAACGTGGGCGGAAATATGTTCCAGAAATTCGGCGTGATGGAAGATCTGCTGCCGCGCAGCGCGCGCACCGGCGCGGCCCAGGGCCGCTTCCTGCGCACCGGCCGCGAAGAGGACCGCCAGGTGTTCAAGGTGCCCAGTCTGCGCAATGTGGCGCAGACCGCGCCCTATCTGCACGACGGCTCCGCCGCCACGCTGGAAGAGGCGATCGACATCATGTTCCGCTATCAGTTGGGACGGGTGGGATCGGCCGAAGACAAGCGCCTGATCGCGCAGTTTCTTGGCTCGCTAAGCGCCGCGCCGCGGGGACAGCCATGAAGATCCCGCGTCTGCGCAAAGGCTGGCTGCCTTTGACCGCGCTGGGCCTGCTGCTCGCCGCCGCCCTGCTGCTGTTCTATGCCAGGAGCCGCGACTACGACGCCTCCAGCTATTTCGCCAATCTCGCGCTGCTGCGCCATCTGAAGCAGCTGGACGCCAGCTGGGAGCTGAACGTGATGAAGTCGCGGGTCGGCCTCAATCAGAATTACGACGCCCTGGTCGATCCCCTGCCCGACGTCGCCACGCTGCCGCAGCAGCTGGCGGTCCTGCAGCAAAACGCGCCGGAGCCGCTGCAGAAAAAGCTGGAACAGGTACTGCGCGCCTTTCAGCAGGCGATGACGGAAAAAGCCCGTCTCATCGAGGCATTCAAATCGCACAACGCCATCCTGCGCAACTCCCTGGCGTTCTTGCCGATGGCCGCCACCGACGCCGGCGCCGAGCTGCCCGAGAAGACGGCGTCCAGCCGGGCGCAGAGTGAGCTAAGCAGCGCAGTCAACGCGGTCCTGCTGGCCACCCTGGTGTATACCGAGGCGCCCGCGCCCGAACACATGGTCAATGTCCGAACCGAGCTGGAAGCGCTGCTGGATTTCCGCTCGCGCCAGAGCGGCGAGAGTCTGCTCAAGCTGGACATTTTCCTGGCCCATGTGCGCACCGTGCTGCGCGAACATGCGCAGGTGAGCCAGTTGCTGCTCCAGATCGCGCAGGCACCCACCGCCGCCCATCTCGATGAGATCAACAACCTGCTGACGCAGCAGCAACAGCATGCCGCCGGCGAAGCCCATATGCACCGGCTGTATCTGCTGCTGTTCTCGGCCGGCCTGGCGGCGCTGCTGCTCTACGCCGCCATCCGTCTGCTGCGCAGCCACCGCATCATCAACCGCATCAACCACGCCCTGCAGCACGCCAACGAACACCTGGAGCGGCGCGTGCGCCTGCGCACGCAGGAGCTGGAGCAGGCCCAGAGCCAGTTGGTGGCGGCGGCGCGCCAGGCCGGCATGGCGGAAATCGCCACCAATGTGCTGCACAATGTGGGGAATGTGCTGAACAGCGTGGGCGTCTCGGTCTCCTTGCTGGTGCGGCAGGCGCGCGACTCGCGCGCGCCGGGCCTATCCAAGGCGGTGCAACTGATCAACAAGCAGGGCGCGCAATGGGTCGATTTTTTGCGCGGCGACGAGCGCGGCCAGCGCCTGCCCGCCTACCTTGACGAACTGGCCGGCGCACTCGGCGCCGAACGCCAAAACGCGCTGGCCGAGCTGAACTCTCTATCCAGCAGCATCGATCATATCAAGGACATCATCGCCACCCAGCAGTCCTATGCCGGCGCCGCCTGCCTGCTCGAAGACTGCAGCCTCGACCATCTGCTGGAGGAAGCGCTGGGCATGAGCGGCCTGGCCGGCCAGCAGGACGGCATCGCCATCATGCGCGACTATCACGCGCTGCCGCCGCTGCGGCTCGACCGCCACCGCGTCCTGCAAATCCTGATCAATCTGCTGGGCAATGCGCGCCGCGCCATGGATGGCCTGGCTGCCGGCGAGCGCCGCCTCATCCTGCGCCTGCGCCAGAGCGCGGACGACAGCGTGCAGTTGCAGGTGGCCGACAGCGGCGAAGGCATCCCGGCCGAAAATCTGGCGCGCATCTTCAGCCACGGCTTCACCACCCGCAAGGACGGCCACGGCTTCGGCCTGCACAGCTGCGTGCTGGCCGCCCGCGAGATGGGCGGCAGCTTGCAGGCAGCCAGCGACGGCCCCGGCACGGGCGCCACCTTCACCCTACAGCTTCCCATCCACTCTTCCGCCAAGGACTGCACGCCATGAATTCACCATCCGAATCCTTCGAGCGCCGCCTGCTGCTGATCGACGATATGCCAGCCATTCATGAGGACTTCCGCAAGATCCTGCTGTCCTCCAGCGCCGCCGACGCCACCCTGGATGCCGCCGAAGCCTTTCTGTTCGGCGCCGATGCCGCTGCCGCCGCCGCGCCGATGCCAGCCTTTACCCTCGATTGCGCCAGCCAGGGCGAGGAAGGCGTGCGCATGGCCGCCGCCGCGCTGGCCGCCGGCCGGCCCTATGCCCTGGCCTTCGTCGACATGCGTATGCCGCCTGGCTGGGACGGCGTGCAAACCATCGAACATCTGTGGCAGACCGACCCGGCGCTGCAGGTGGTCATCTGTACCGCCTATTCCGACCATACCTGGCAGGAGGTGCTGGCGCGGCTGGACGCGCGCGACCGCCTGCTCGTCCTGCGCAAGCCTTTCGATGTAATCGAGGTGCAGCAGCTGGCCAATACGCTGACCGAGAAGTGGCGGCTGACCCGGCAAGCGGCCAGCCGCATGGAAAACCTGGAAAGCGCCGTGGCCAGCCGCACCGCCGAACTGCAGCAGGCCAACCACCAGTTGCAGCAGCAATTCGACCAGCGCAAGCAGTTGGAAAGCCGCCTGGTCCAATCGGAAAAATTGGCCTCCCTTGGCCTGCTGTGCAGCGGCGTGGCGCACGAGATCAACAATCCCCTCGGTTTTCTGCAATCGAATTTCGGCGTGCTGGAAGAGTATCTGGAAAATCTGCTCGCGCTGCTGGACGCCTACGCCGACAACTGCAATGGCGGCTGCGAAGCGCCCGCCGGACTGGCGCGGCTGCCGCAAAGCGCCCCGTTCCAGCTGGCCTTCCTGCGCGAGGATATTCCCGTGCTGATGGCGCAATCCAAGGACGGTATGGGACGCGTGAGCAAGATCGTGCAGTCCCTCAAGGACTTTTCGCGCAATGGCAATAGCAGCTCGCCATGGGAGCTGGCCGATCTGCACCGCGGCCTGGACTCCACGCTGAACATCATGGCCGGCGAGATCCGCAAGGTGGCGGACCTGCGCAAGGAATACGGCGAGCTGCCCATGGTGGAGTGCCTGCCGTCCGAACTGAACCAGGTATTCATGAATCTGGTCATCAACGCCGCCCACGCCATCGGCCCGGCGCGCGGCCAGATCACCATCCGCACCGGCTGCCATGGCGCGGAAGCCTGGGTGGAAGTGGCCGACAACGGCTGCGGCATCGCGCCCGAGGTACTGCCGCGCATTTTCGATCCCTTCTATACCACCAAGCCGCTGGGCCAGGGCACCGGCCTCGGTCTTTCGCTCTCTTACGGCATCGTGCGCAATCACGGCGGACGCATTGACGTGCAATCGACGCCGGGGCGCGGCACCGCATTTCGCATCCTGCTGCCGCTGCGGCAAAAGGAACGGGCGCCGGCACAGGCCTGCCCGGCTTAAGCTGGATTAAGAAAGGCCCAGCCGCCTTTCGGCGGCGCGCCAGGCCCATGCTAGAATCGGCCGCGTATGAATATGAACGGAACAATACGACGCTGTGCCGCCTGGCTCGCCTTCATGGCGATCCTCTTCGCCGCGCTCGTGCCTTCCGTTTCGCGCGCCATGGCGCCAGCTGGCAACAGCGGCTGGACTGAGATCTGCACCATGCAGGGCGCCAAATTCGTCCAAATCGGCGACGATGGCGGCGCGCCATCCGGCGACAGCGCCCAGCATCTGGAACACTGTCCCTTCTGCTTCACCCAGCACGATGTCGTGGGCTTGCCGCCCACGCCGGCGCTGACGCTGCATCCCGCAGCCGGCAGCGCGATATACCCTTCCCTCTTCTACCAGGCGCCACGCCGTCTCTTCATCTGGTCCGCCGCGCAGTCGCGCGCGCCGCCAAGCCATTCCTGATCCCGCAGCATCCGTCTGACCTGCATTGAAGCAGGCCGTTTGCGCGCGCCTTGTCGCCCGCCTGTGGCCCTGCGCCGCGCCAAATACGCCATTAAAAGAAGAAAGCACATCATGAACTACCGTCCCAGCGCCATCTGCCTCGCCGTGCTGTCCGCCTTCTCCGTCAACGCCATGGCCGCCGATGAAACGCCCGGCATGGAAATCGTCGTCGTCAGCGGCTCGCGCGCCGTCACCAAGCTATCCGAAACGCCCAGCGCCATCGGCATCGTGAGCGGCCGCGAGATGGAGCGCGACAAGCCCAAGACCATGGGCGACATCCTGAATCGCGTCGCCGGCGTGCACTGGAATGACCTGGGCAATGAGCAGCACAGCATGGCGATCCGCCAGCCCATCGGCACCGGTTCGGTGTACCAGTATCTGGAGGACGGCATTCCTATCCGTCCGCTGGGCGTGTTCAATCACAACTCGCTGAATGAAATGAATATCGCAGGCAGCGACAGCGTGGAAGTAGTAAAGGGACCGGCCTCCTCGCTGTACGGCAGCAATGCCGTGGGCGGCGCCATCAACGCGCTGACGGCCGCGCCTTCGCGCACGCCCTATGCGCGCATCGGCGTGCGGCATGAGGGCGTGTCCGGCTTTACGCGCTACGACACGGCGGCCAGCAATACCTGGGGCGATTTCGGCCTGCGCTTCTCGCATTACAGCTCGCGCCGCACGTCGAACAACTGGCAGGAGTACAGCTACGGCGACAAGGATTCCTTCACCCTGCGCGCCGACTATGCGCTGGGCAATGCGGGCATCGTCCGCGCCACGCTGGTGCGCACCGATCTCGATGCGGCCATGCCCGGCAGCCTGTTCGAAAACGATTACCAGAACAATCCCGGCAAGAGCCTGAACACCTTCACCTACCGCAAGGACAAGACCACGCGCGGCACCGTGGCCTGGGAAGGCGATACCACGCCGGGCGGCAGCACCACCGTCACCCTGTTCACGCGCCGCAACGACCATGGACAGATCCCGAGCTACACCATCGGCAGCTGCAGCGGCAGCATCTGCAAGGGAACGCTGAACAACAACCACGTCGATTCGCGCGGCCTGGATGTGAAGCATCTGCAGGAATTCGCCTGGCTGAATTCGCGCCTGGTCGCAGGCATCTACATCGACCGCAGCGACAATCCCTATTACAGCGACAATCTGCGCATCGTGCGCGACCCGGCCAGCGGCCGCTATCTGAGCTATACCCGCGTCAACGACAGCCAGCCGCAAGGTGTGCGCGATTACCAGGCCGACATCGACAACACCGCCATCTTCGCGCAATGGGAAGCGTCGCCGCTGCCCAAGCTGCGCGTGGTCGCGGGCGGCCGCTCCGACCGCATCCGCTACGACTTCCGCAACAATCTCTCGCCGCAGGGCAGCGCCAACTATGGCGCGCCGAACGAGAGCCGCAGCTTCTCGCGCTTCAGTCCCAAGCTGGGCGCCAGCTATGTGCTGGGAGCGGACGCCAATGCGTATGCGAATATCAGCGAAGGCTTCACGCCGCCGGAGGTAAGCCAGATGTATGGCAAGACCGGCATTCCCGACCTGCAGCCCGCCACCTACCGCAGCGTGGAAGTGGGCCTGCGCCTGGCCTTCCTCGACCGCAAGCTGCGCCTGGATTCCTCGCTCTACCGGCTGGTGGGACGCGACACCATCGTCAGCTACACCATCACGCCGGGCAATAGCGAGAACCGCAATGCCGGACGCACGCGCAGCCAGGGTCTGGAGTTGGGCCTGAACTACGACAACGGCCCGCTCGACGCGCGCTTCAGCACCGCCATCGCCAGCCATCGCTATGAACGCTACCGCGTCTCCGCCACCCAGGACTACAGCGGCAAGGACATGCCGCAAGCGCCGCGCGATATGACCAGCGCCGAAATCGGCTACAAACCGATGCCGGGCTTGCGCATCGCGCTGGAAGCGGTGCACCAGGGCGTCTACTGGATGGACAATGCCAATACCGTACGCTATCCCGGCCACGCGCTGTTCCATCTGCGCGCCGCCTACCGCTTCATGCCAGGCTGGGAAGCCTGGGTCCATGTGCGCAATCTGGGCGACAAGCATTACTCCGATTCAGCCTCCAGCTCCTACTCCGGCGCTGGCGTTTACTCGCCCAACACCCAGAACCAGTACACGCCCGGCGCACCGCGCAGCGTGATGCTGGGCCTGTCCTACACCTTCGGCGGCAAGTAAAGGCGGCGTCAACTGGCCAATCTGATCCCCACGAAGCGAAGAAGCCTGCGCTTGCGCAGGCTTCCTATGAAGAGATTATGTTTCTTCCTCTTTATTGCAGCCCTTCCCGTACTTTTTGCGCGTATCGAAAAAAGACCAGATCGAAACGCCAAGGCCGAGTACGGCGGCAAAGCACGTGATGACGTAAAGTAAAGTGTTCATCTTGTCCTCGCTCTTGAAAGTCGCTGAAGCGTACTTAAGCTCAGTGCTATTGATAATGAAACAAAGAAGACACTGCTGCGTAAAACGGCCGACGAATCAACCAGATTCTCGCCCCTCCCGCCAAGAATGGCCAACGCATAGAGCGCGCCATACAAAGCGATAAAAATAATAGATGTCCCGTTTTGTATTGCCTTCCAGTTCTTTTCTCTTTGCGGAAGCTGCTCCATTTCATTGATGATGGAAATATGCAGGACAAGACCGAACGAGACAAAATCCGGCGCAGCAAAGGCTTCAACTTTCCCGGCCTTGGCGGCGGCCCATACAAGCAACCTCATTAAGACCGGAATCAGTCCGACGAGAAAGGTATACGCCAACCATTTGCTTCTGGAGAATTTCATATACCACTCGCCCCTGCATTGAAAAGTATAGTCGTCTCCTGCCATCATGAACGAGGCAGGGACGGCTCTTCTTAATCCGGCTCAGTGGTATGTGAAAGGCTGCCGCTGAATGCGGCAGCCGGAGGGGATGCGCTTACAGCGCCACGGCGGGAGTGCAGCGGCGGCGGGCGAAGCCGGCAACCAGCAGGCCGGCGGCGACCAGCAGCAGGGAGCTGGGTTCGGGGACTTTGGCGCTCAGCGACACATTGTCGATGGCCAGGCCCGCTGCGCCAGTCCAGGTCTGCGGAATGTAGTTGGAGAAGCGCAGAGTCAGGTTCTGGCCCTGGTGCGACGCCAGCAAGGCGCTGACATTGATGCTGCGCGCATCCCATGCCATATTCGTTTCGCTGGCGATGTCGTAGCTGAACACATTGCCCAGCAGCGTAGCACCCTGCAGGATATCGACCTTGAAGCTGCGCGCCTGGCCGGAGTAGCTCGCCACGATGGAGTCGCTCCAGGACAGGGTGGCTTCCTTCAGGCCTTGCGGCACGAAGAAGTTCTGCGCCAGCGTGTACTTGGTCGTGGCCGTACCATCGTTCATGACGTAGGCGGCATAGCTGCCGTCGATGGGATTGCCCACCGTCGAGCAACCGGTGGCGCTGCCAACCTTGGCCACATTCCAGTCGCGCCCGGCGCCGGCGCAGGTGCCAGTGCTGCCCAGGCCCGAAGTGGTCCAGCCGTTCAGATTGCCCGTTTCAAAACTGCCATTGCTCAGAAGCTGGATCGAGCCAGCTTGTACCGCACCTGCCGACATCATTGCCGCAACAACAGCAAACTTTACGAATTTCATCGTTACTTACCTTTATGCAATTTCAAATTAAAGCTTGCATAGAGCAAGTTGCATGCCAGATCTGTAAGTCTTTGTTTTAAAAGAAAACCGATTTTTCAGCATCCGGCAAGTGTAAAGAAATCCGACACTTTTATGCCTGCGCATTGCGGCGCACCCGCCCCAGCAGGAAAGGCATGCTGAACAGATACAGGGCCGCGCCGCCCAGCCAGACCGCCCCCGGGAAGGTGCTGCGCGACATGAAATACAGGGTGCTAATGCCGACCGGCCCGATAATCGTCGCCAGACTGGCGATACTGGCCAGCACGCCCTGCAAACGCCCCTGCTGCTCCGCATCGGTGCCGGCCGACATCAGCGACTGCAGAACCGGCGCGCCGATGCCGCCCACGCAGAACACCGGCAGCAGCAGGAAGGCGACCCAACCCTCGGTGGCCCAGGCGATCGCCGCATAGGCCAGCGCATCGGCCGTAATCCCGATCAGCAGAGTGCGCCGCTCGCCGTAGCGTTCGGACAAAGGCCCGGCCACGAAAGCCTGGGCCACGGCGTGAAACACGCCAAAGCCCGCCAGCGAAATGCCGATGGTCAGGGAACTCCAGGCGAACTTGTCTTCGCCATACATGACCCAGACCGTGCCGGCCACCTCGCCCACCAGGGCCAGCACGAAATACACCACCATCAGCGGCAGCAGAACGGGAAAGCTCAGCGCCCAGCGCAGCGGCGCCAGCGGATTCAGGGGTACCGGCACCGCTTGCGGCGTGCGCGATTCGCGCATCACGAAAAAGGCCACGACCAAGTTCAGCGCATCCAGCAGCGCCGCCGCCAGGAAGGGCGCGCGCACCCAGTATTCCCCCAGCAGGCCGCCAATCACGGGGCCGATGATGAAGCCGACGCCAAAGCAGGCGTTGAGCTGGCCGAAGCGGCGGCTGCGCTGGTTCTCCGGCGTGACGTCGGCGATATAGGCCGAAGCCACGGCCAGGCTGGCGCCGGTAATGCCGGCGATGGCGCGGCCGAGGAAGAGCAGCGACAGCGAGGGCGCCAGCGCCAGCAGCACATAGTCGATCATCGAGCCGGCCAGCGACATCAGCAGCACGGGGCGGCGCCCGATGCGGTCGCTCAGCGCGCCCAGGATCGGCGAAAAAATGAATTGCATCAAGGCGTACAGGCCGGTAAACGCACCAAAGCGCCAGCCCAGCTCGGCAGTGTGGCCCACGTCGCGCATCAGTTGCGGCACGATGGGCATGGTCAGTCCGATACCGGCGGCGCTGATCACCACCGAACCCATGACCGCGTAGAGTCCTTTGTTCATATCTTGCTCAATTTATCATCGATAAATTTAATTATAGGTGATAAAGTTTACGTGTCAAAAGAATTTTTTTCAGGATCGGAACATGAAAGTTGAACGCAAGCAGATCGTCGCCGCAGCGCTCGATCTGCTGAACGAGGTCGGCGTGGACAAGCTCTCCACCCGCCTGCTGGCCGAACGCCTGGGCGTGCAGCAGCCGGCCCTGTACTGGCACTTCAAGAATAAGCGCGCCCTGCTGGACGCAATGAATCTGGAAATCATGGAGCGCGCCCACCAGCGCACCCTACCGCAAGCGGACGAAGACTGGCGCAGCTTCCTCGGCGAGAACGCGCGCAGCTTCCGCCGCGCCCTGCTCGCCTATCGCGACGGCGCGCGCCTGCACGCCGGCAGCGAGCCGGTGCCCGACACCCTGCCCGCGCTGGACGCGCAACTGCGTTTCATCTGCGAGGCCGGCATGGACATGGGGGATGCCATCGATCTGCTCGTTACGATATCCCATTATGTGGTGGGCTGCGTGCTGGAGGAGCAAGCCGACCATCCCGATCCGGCCACGCTCGATGAAAGTGTGCTCGCCTACCCACAACTCGCGGCGGCCATGCAGCGCTATCGCCAGCGCAGCCCCGACCAGCACTTCGAAGCCGGCCTCGCCCTCATCCTGAACGGCGCCGCTTAAGGCTGCACTTTTCGGACCACCGTCTCTTCCGGCTTGAGCGCGCTGCCGTCGCGGCGGCGCAAGACAAGCTGGGGGACGGGCTTGCCGCTATCGGCTTCCACCAGGCTCGAACGGGCTTCCCCCTTGACATACAAATGGTGCTCGCCCCATTGGCGCAAGCCCACCACCACGGTGAACAGGTCGCGGCCCCTGGCCGTCAGCAGATATTCCTGATAGGCCGTACCGTCCGAGGCCGGCGCCACTTCCAGCACGCCGGCTTCGACCAGTTTTTGCAGGCGGTCGCTAAGGATATTGCGCGCAATGCCCAGGTTGCGCTGGAATTCGCCGAAACGGCGGATGCCGTCGAAAGCGTCGCGCACAATCAGCAGGGACCAGCGATCCCCAACCACATCCAGCGTGCGCGCCACCGGACAAAACTCCGCCTGCTTTTGCTTGCCCATATCTCCCCCATGGTTTTGGTTGCATTTTAAAACTACATTCCCTATGCTTCAACCAGTTTTAATTTGCAACCACATTAAGGAAGCCATCCATGTCCGCCCTATCCCGCAGTCTAGTCCTGCTGTTTGCCATCGCCGCCGCATTCAGCGTGGCGAATGTGTATTACGCCCAGCCCCTGCTGGACGCCTTCGCCGCCGATTTCGGTTTCAGCCATGCGAACGTGGGCCTGGTGGTCACCGCCACGCAAATCGGCTGCGCGCTGGCACTGCTGCTGCTCGTGCCGCTGGGCGATCTGCTCGACCGCAAGCGCCTGACCATGGCGCAGTTGCTGGCTCTATGCCTGACGCTGCTGGCGCTGGGCTGCGCCGCCTCGCCCACCCTGCTGCTACTCGGCATGCTGGGCGCGGGCCTGCTCGGCACCGCAATGACCCAGGGACTGATCAGCTATGCCGCCAGCGTGGCCGCGCCCGCGCAGCGGGGCCAGGTGGTCGGCACCGTGCAGGCCGGCGTGATGCTGGGCCTGCTGCTGGCGCGCGTGTTGTCCGGTGCCGTGGCCGATGTGGCGGGCTGGCGCGCCGTGTATTTTCTGTCGGCCGCGCTCAGCGCCATCATGCTGCTGGCCTTGCGCCGCGCCCTGCCGCAGCAACAGCAGCAGCTTGCCGCCGCCGGCGACAGTGCGCCACGCCTGCGCTATGGACAATTGCTGCTGTCCATGTTCACGCTGCTGAAAACCGAACGCACCCTGCAGGTACGCGGCACGTTGGGCCTGCTGCTGTTCGCCGCCCTGAACATCTTCTGGAGCGCCCTGGTGCTGCTGCTGAGCGCCCCGCCCTATGCCTTGTCGCACACGGCCATCGGCGCCTTCGGCCTGATCGGCGCGGCCGGCGCGCTGGGCGCGGCGCGCGCGGGCGCCCTGGCCGACCGGGGACTGGGCCAGCGCACCAGCGGCGCCGCCCTGCTGCTGATGCTGGCCGCCTGGCTGCCCTTGGCCTGGGGCGCGACATCGCTGGCGGCGCTGGTGCTTGGCATCATCCTGCTCGACCTGGCGGCGCAAGCCCTGCATGTAACCAACCAGAGCATGATCCTGAGCGGGACCAGCCAGGCGCACAGCCGGCTGATCGGCGGCTATATGCTGTTCTACGCCGCCGGCAGCGGCGCGGGCGCCATCGCCACCACCAGCATTCATGCGGCGTATGGCTGGAGCGGCGTCTGCATGCTGGGCGCGGGCGTCAGCCTGGCCGCGCTGATCTTTTGGCGCGCGACTTTACCAAGAGTCAAGGCTGTCTGTGAGGCAATTTCCTAATATTTCTCATCGAAACTGCATCATTTACTTGCAACAAGGTAGTCATTTCGGGATAATTTGATGCTAATGATTCTCATTTAAAAAAATAAAGCCAGCCAAAGTCCTGCGTGGATGATCGTAGCCAGCTTCCACCACAACAGGACAATCCCATGAAGAAGACGCCGCTGGCGCTGATGATCGCCCTCGCCCTCCAGCAATTCCCCGCCCACGCCGACAGCACCGACCAGGCCATGCCGACCGTCACCGTCGGCGCCGTCAAGGAAACGCCGTACAACCCGGTCAGCGCCACCAGCGCCACCAAGATCGACGCCCCTCTGCGCGACATTCCGCAAACGGTGAACGTGGTGCCGCAAACCCTGCTGCGCGACCAGGGCGCGCACTCGATGCAGGACGCGATGAAGGCCGTGCCGGGCATCGGCCTGTCTCACGGTGACGGCCAGCGCGACCAGATCACCATCCGCGGCTTCAGCGCCCTGGGCGACCAATTCATCGACGGCATGCGCGACGACGCCATGTACTTCCGCGACCTGTCCAATGTGGAGCAGGTCGAAGTGCTGAAAGGCCCGGCCTCCGTGCTCTACGGCCGCGGCTCTTCCGGCGGCCTGATCAACCGCATCACCAAGAAGCCCGGCATCGACAAGACCGAAGTCAGCCTGACCGTCGGCAGCTGGAGCCAGAAGCGCGGCGAATTCGACCTGGCCCGCAACTTCGAGGACAAGGGCGCCGCCTTCCGCGTCACCGGCGCCAAGGAAGACGCCGACAGCTTCCGCGACCAGCAATTCCTCAAGCGCGAAGCGCTGTCGCCATCCGTGCTGTTCAAGCTGACGCCGGACACCAGCCTGCTGCTGCAAGCCGAATACATCTCCGACCGCCGCGTGACCGACTTCGGCATCCCGGCCTATAAAGACCGCGCGGTCGATGTCGATCCCTCGACCTACTACGGCGCCGCCAATGCCCGCGACTTCGACTACAGCCAGTCGCGCGTGACCTCCTTCGGCATGGTGCTGAACCACCGCATCAACGACAACCTGACCCTGCGCAACGCCCTGCGCCAGTACGACTACAAGCTCGACCGCAACAACACCCTGGTCGGCGCGGTCAATGAAGTGGCGAAGACCGCCTCGCTCAACCGCAGCAATGTGAAGCGCGCCGAAGACGGCATCTTCAACCAGACCGAACTGGTCCAGAAAGCCGTGATCGGCGGCATGCCGCACCAGATCCTTTACGGCGTGGAATTCGGCAAGCAGAACAAGGACCAATTGTTCCGCAGCCAAAACAATGTCGCCACCGTCGACCTGTTCAAGCCAGTTGCGCCGAAGCTGCCCTTTAGTGTGACGGCCGCGCCCTCGACCGACAACCTCGGCATCCTGACCGTTTCCAGCGCCTATGTGCAGGATCTGGCCACGCTGACGCCGGAATGGAAAGCCCTGGTCGGCGCCCGCTTCGACAAATTCAAGCAGGAAACCGAAGAGCGCCGCGCCGGCCAGGCCAACCTGAGCCGCACCGACCGCGCCTGGAGCCCGCGCGCCGGCCTGGTGTACCAGCCGCGCCAGGACCAGTCCTACTACGTCTCCTACAGCAAATCCTTCCAGCCCTCGGCCGAAAGCCTGCCGCTGGCCGCCAACGCCGCCAATATCGAGCCGGAAGAAACCAGCAACAAGGAAATCGGCGCCAAGTTCGACTTCTTCGGCGGCCGCGCCTCGGCCACCGCCTCGCTGTACCAGCTCGAACGCACGAATATCAAGTCCACCGACCCGGTCAGCAACAAGCTGATCCCGATCGGCACGCAAAAGACCAATGGCCTGGAGCTGAGCTTCACCGGCGACCTGGGCCAAGGCTGGCAAGTATTCGGCGGCTACGCCTACATGGACGCGGAAGTGAGCAAGTCCTTCGCCAAGGATGACGGCCAGTTCGTGCAAGGCAAGCGCCCCACGCTGACGCCGAAACAAAGCATGAACCTGTGGGTCAGCAAAGCGCTCGGCGGCGGCTTCAGCGCCGGCGCCGGCGTCAACTACGTAGCCGACCGCTTTGCCAACCCCGGCAACACGGTGACGCTGCCAAGCTACGTGACGGCCGACGCCATGCTGGCCTACCGCGTGCGCGGCCTCGATCTGCAACTGAACATCAACAACCTGTTCGACCGCAACTACATCGCCGCCGGCCACGGCAGCAGCAAGTTGCTGAACCTGCCCGGCGCCCCCCGCAACGTCCAGCTCACCGCCCGCTACAACTTCTAAGCTTTGCGCCAAATCAAAAAATGTCCACCCTGGTGTCAGGCACGAGGGTCGGACATTGTTTGATTTGGATCAAAGAGCTGGCAAGCTGGCTCGGCTGTAGGGAGGCGGAATTTCGTGTCAGAATAGGCGGTTGCCAACTGCGGAGCTGCTTATGATTTATGAAATCGCTGAAATCCAGATCAAACCCGATGTCCATGCTGACTTTGAGGCGGCGGTGCGCGAAGCTGTGCCGCTGTTCCGTGCTTCGCCGGGGTGCTTGTCGATGCGGCTGGAACGCATCATCGAACGGCAGGATACTTACCACCTCGTGATCGGCTGGGAGACGCTGGAGCATCATACCGTGCAGTTCCGCAGCAGCGAGACTTTCACCGCCTGGCGCGCGCTGGTCGGCCCCTTCTTTGCCGCGCCACCCAGGGTCGAGCATACGCAGAATGCCTTGAACGGCTTCTGATCAACACAACGGGGCCTTGCGCCCCGTTTTCACTTCCTGTCCTCAATGCTTCATGCGTACCAGCGCCAGGCCCAAGAGGATCGTGGCCAGGATGGCCATCGGACTGGGTTCAGGCACGCGCTCTTCAGGAATGCTGGCGCGCTCGGGCTTTTGCGCCGGTTTCTCCTTGCTTGCAGCGCTCTCAAGCAAGTCACTGCGCAAAGGCAGACTGCTCGCTGCCTGTCCCTCAGCCGCCACCGGCACGGATGCCAGCAAGGCCAACACCAGCAATACTTCCTTGACCATAAATTGCCTTCTTTGCCAAATACCTTTGCGACAATACAACTAAAATTAACATATGTAAACTATCTAGGCTTAGAAGAAATTGGTAGGCGGATAGCGCAATGGAAACGAACAATGCTTTTATGACTAAGCGCGCATAATGGCGCGAAAGGAGGATTTTATGGCGAAAACTATCCATCGCAACTTCAAGGAAATCGCGGACGCGGAGCAGGCGCGGGCAGCGCTGCTGAATGCCGGCTGGCGCGCGGCGGCGGTGCAGGTGAACCGGCATGAGGCGCGGCAGGCCGATACGTCGACCAGCGCCGTGCGCAATCTCTTCGATTCGCTGACGCCCGATGCGGCCGATCATACCGACCAGCCGCTCGCCAGCCCCGCCGCCCTGCTCAGCGTCGATGTCGATGACGACGTCCACCGCGAACAGGCGGACGCCATCATGCGCCACTACGGCGCCAGCGAGGCGTAAGCGCGTTCAGGAAGCGGTATGGTGAAACACCTGCCGCAAGTAGGCGAGGAAGGTCTCGTCCTTGCACAGGGTCTTGCCCGGCGAATCGGACAGCTTGGCCACCGACTGCCCATTGCAGCGGATCAGCTTCATGACGATATTCAGCGGCGTCAGCCCCACATCATTGGTCAGGTGGGTGCCGATGCCGAAGCCGGTCATGATGCGGTTGGCGAAGTGGCGGTACAGGCTGAAGGCGGTGTCGAAATCCAGGCCGTCGGAGAACACCAGGCGCTTGGTGTTTGAATCGATGCGTAGCGCGGCATAGTGGGCGATGGCCTTTTCACCCCACAGCACGGGGTCGCCCGAGTCGTGGCGCAGGCCGTCGAACAGCTTGGCGAAGTAGAGGTCGAAGTCGTCGAGGAAGGCGTCCATCCCCACCACGTCGGTCAGGGCGATACCGAGATCGCCGCGGTATTCCTGCACCCAATCCTCCAGCGCCGCCTTCTGGAAATCGCGCAGGCGCACGCCGAAAGCCTGGAAGGATTGGATGTATTCATGCGCCATGGTCCCGATCGGGAACAGGCCGAACTTCTTGGCCAGGTAGACGTTTGACGTGCCCTTGAAGAAGCGCGGCGCTTCGGCTGCCAGCGTTTGCACCACTTCATCGTGCCAGGCGGCCGAGAAGCGGCGGCGCAGGCCGAAGTCGGAAAATTCAAACGGGTGGCGCAGTCCCGGCAGATTGCCGAACTCCTTCAGCGCGCGCAGCTTGTCGTGCAGGCGCGCCCGGCCTTCTTCCAGCGCCGACTCTTCATCGAAACGGCGGAAGTACAGCTCGTTGACGATGTAGAGCACAAAGATTTCGAAGCCCATCACGTGCACCTGCGGGCCGGCGGCGTGGATCACCAGGCGCTCGCCATCCGTTTCGACCGTGATGAATTTGCGCTGGAAACGGAACACTGTGAGGAAGTCGACGAAGTCGCTCTTCATATAGCGCAGCGAGCGCAGATAGGACAGCTCGTCCTCACTGAAGGACATCGCGCACAGATGGTCGAGCTGCTCCTCGACTTCTTCCTTCAACTGGGCCAGCGGGAAGACCGGCGTATTGCGGCAGACGAATTCGTATTCGGTATGCGAATTCGGCTGGCTGTGCAACAGCGCCTGCCACATGGTGAATTTATACAGGTCGGTTTCCAGCAGGCTGCGGACGACGGGGATCATGCGGTAGTTCTCCAGTAAGGGATGGTGCAGAGGCTTCTCAGCGGCCGGCGTTGGTCAGCAGCTCTTGCAGCACATCGCCCGATTGCGCCAGCTGCGCGCCGCGCGCCTGCATCGCCTGCAGGAAGCCGTGCTGCTGCTGTTCGAAGCCGGCCACAGGGCTCATGCAGTCGGTGATCAACACCAGGCGCGCGGGGTCGATATGATCGGTGACATGTTCGGTGGTGGCCTTGACGCAGTGGCTGCTCGCCTCGCCCGCGATATACACGCGGTCGGCCTGGGCCAGGCTGGCGATCAGGCCGCGGTTCAGCTGCGTATCGGGATCGGCGTCGTCCGGCACCTCGGCCATCACGGCGGAATAGTGCTCGGTCCACGGATTCGAACCCTTGGCGATCTTGGTCACCACGCCCAGCGCCGCGTCTTCCCAGCGGTTATAGGCGGCACGCACATCTTCGTGCACATTGTGGCCCCAGGAGCCGATTTCGCAGTGCACGGGCCAGACCATCAGGCGGTAGCGGCCATGCGCTTCCAGCTGCTCCAGATAGGACAGCGCGCGCGGCAAAGCTTCGCGGTCGCGCGGCAGAAAGCGCGCGGCGCGCACGTCGGCGCTGGATATTTCGGTGAAAGGCGCCACGGCCGCGCCATCGGCCGCATACCAGAAGGTCGGATGGGCGATATCGTAACGGTGGTGGGAATCGAGGGTGACGCTGATTTCGCTCAGGCCATGGCGGCCGCGATTGATCAAGCCAGCCAGGCGCAACATGTCCTGGTGCGCGCCGCGCACCGGCAAAGCCGGCGCATGCGGGGTGCGCGTGGCCGGGTTTTCGGGACGATAACTGTCCGGCAGATCGCAGAAATCGTTCTGCGGGTCGATGACGAGAAGGTGCAGCTTGCGTTTCATTGCGGGACTCCGTGGCGCGCTTGGTATCCAGCATGATACCGGCTGCCACGGAATCCACCAAAAAACGGCCGCCGCCGCGGCCTCAAGCCATCAAGCGGCCAGCAGCGCCTCGATGGTCTGGCGGCCCTTGGCCACGGTGTCGGCCACCGCCTGCTCGCCCCCGGCCACGCCTTCGGCCTGGATAAAGCGGATGTCGCTCATGCCGAGGAAGCCCAGCGCCGCGCGCAGATAGGTGCTGAGGAAGTCGAAGCCGCTGCCTGGGCCGTCGCTGTACACGCCGCCGCTGGCGGTGAATACATACACTTTCTTGCCCTGCACCAGGCCCAGCGGGCCGTTCTCGGTGTATTTGAAGGTCAGGCCGGCGCGCGCGATATGGTCGATCCAGGCTTTCAGCGTGGAAGAAATCGAAAAGTTGTACATCGGCGCGCCGATCACGATCACATCGGCGGCGAACAGTTCGGCCACCAGCGCATCGGAAGTTTTGACCACGGCCGCCTGCGCGGCATTGCGCTGCTCCGGCGCGGTGAAAAAGGCGCCCATCATGTCCTCGCTCAGATGGGGCACGGGTTGCGCCGCCAGGTCGCGCTCGACGATGGTGTCGCCCGGATTGGCCGCCCGCCACTTGGCGATGAACTCGGCCGACAACTGACGCGACAGGGAACCGGAACTACGCACGCTGCTATTGATATACAGTACATTTGCCACGATGAACTCCTGATGGGGTGGGGATTGCGTTCATCTTAGTTCGCGTTTAGTATCGAGAAAACCAGTTTTATCTGAATCAAATCCATCGATTTTCTTGATATATGCGCGACCCCGGCCTGCCCTCCCTCGAACAATTACGCGTGTTTACCGCCGTGATCGACCATGGCGGCTTCGCCCATGCGGCGCGCGCCCTGCACCGCACGCAATCGGTGATCAGCTACACGGTCGCCAATCTGGAAGACCAGCTGAATATCGCCCTGTTCGACCGCAGCAAGCGCAAGCCGACCTTGACCGAGGCCGGCAAAGCCCTGCTGTCGGACGCGCGCGCGGTGCTGATGCGGGTCGACTCGATGCGCGCCCGCGCCAAAGCCCTCGGTTCCGGCATGGAAGCCGAAGTCTCGCTGGTGGTCGATGTGATGTTCCCCACCTGCCATCTGGTGCGGATTCTCGACGCCTTCCAGGAGCATTTCCCCACGGTCGCCATGCGCCTGCACACCGAGGCGCTGGGCGCGGTCACGCAGATGGTGCTGGAGCGGCGCGCCAATGTGGGCCTGAGCGGCTACACCGTCAACACGCCCGATGCGCTGGAACGCGAGGCGGCCGGCCACGCCACGCTGCTGCCGGTCTGTTCGCCGCTGCATCCGCTGGCACGGCTGGACGGCGGCATTCCCAACGCCGTCGCGCGCGAGCATCTGCAACTGGTGCTGACCGACCGCAGCAAGCTGACCGAAGGCCAGGATTTCGGCGTGCTCGGTTTGCGCGACTGGCGCCTGGGCGACCTGGGCGCCAAGCACGCGCTGCTGCGCGGCGGCATCGGCTGGGGCAGCATGCCGGAATCGGTGGTGCGCGACGACCTGGAAAACGGCCGCCTGGTCGAGCTGAAAATCCAGGACGGCGGCACTTTCCACTATCCGCTCTTCGTGATCCGCCGCAAGGATGAGGAGCCGGGGCCGGCCACGCGCTGGCTGATCCAGCAATTCATTGAACTCGACCATACCCTGCCCCACCCAATTTTCTGAGCGCCGGCTCCTACAAGGGCGCAGCCTGTGCGCCTACACACACCCGGCTGTTCACGTCCTAGCATGGTTATGGCGGCTACTTCAGCGCCGCCGCAACCTTTCAACAGGAGACGCAGATCATGACTAAGCCAAACCAGCCCGGCCGGCAGGATCAGCAACAGGAGCAGTTCCAGTCCGTCAACCAGCAGGGGCAGCAGAAAAGCGGCACGCGCAGCGACAGCCAGCAGTCGGACAAGGCGCGCAAGGAACAAAGCGACGATTGGCGCAACCAGCAATCGGGCGACTCATACGCCAACCAGCAATCCCAGCGCCAACCGGGCAGCCGCCAAGGCGAGCAGGCCGAAGACGAAAACGATGAATTCATCGCCCCGCACCGTGGCGGCAACCTCGGTCCGGACGATAAACGGCGCTAAGGCCTAAGGCCATCCGCACCGCAGCCCTGGCCGCGCCTCGCCCTCAGCTGGCGATGCCGGCCACGCGCAGGCGGGCCTTCAGGCGGCGCACTTCTTCGCTCAGGTCCACCACCAGCGCCGCCACATCTTCATTCGCATCGAAAACCTGCTCCACCTCCAGCAGCTGGCGCGCGCGCACCAGGTCGACGCTGGTAAAGCGCCAGCATTCCCGCGCCTGGCTGGCATCCGCCAACAGCACGCCGGCCCGCACATGCTGCAGCACCCAGTCGGGCTGCACGGCGCACACCCGCGCCAGTTCTTCCAGCGTCAGCGCCGCCTCTTCCAGCAAGACGCCACGCATGGCTGCATCGCTTGCCATGGCCTAGCCTCCCAGCGCGGCGCGCGGATTGAAAGCCAGTTCGCGCGCCATTTGTTGATACAGGGCGCGCGCGCGTTCCGTGTCGGCCGGCGGCAGCGCCACTTCCAGCAGCAGGTACAGATCGCCCGCCGCATTGCTCGGTCCAGAGGCGGGAATGCCGCGCCCTTTCAGGCGCAGCTTGCGCCCGCTCTTCGACTGCGGCGGCACCGTCACCTTGACCTTGCCGGACGGCGTCGGCACGTCGATCTCGCCGCCCAGCGCCGCCTCCCAGGGCGCCACCGGCACGGTCTCGTACACATCGCGCCCTTCGACGCGGTAATGCGGATCGCTTTCGAACTGGATTTCCAGGAACAGGTCGCCCGCCTCGGCGCCGCCGGTGCCGGGCTGGCCCTGGCCGCTCAGGCGCAGCTGCTGGCCGGCGGTGACGCCGACGGGAATGCGCACGTCGAGCGTGCGCTCACGCGTGACCACGCGGGCGCGCTCGTCAAGTTCGGGGATGCGCAGATTGATGGTGCGGGTAGCGCCCTGATAGGCGTCGCGCAGGCTGATGCTGATGCTGGCCTGGCTATCTTCGCCGCGCATGCGCATGCTGCGCCGGCGCGCGCCCACATGGGCGAACAGATCGGCGAAGAAATCGCGGTCGTTGCCGGCGTTGGTGTCGAAATCGGCGCCCCAGTCGGGCGGTGGGCGGAAGCCGCCGCCCGACTGGAAGCCGCCGTGCTGGCGCGCATGGCCCAGCTCATCGTACGCCGCGCGCTTTTCCGCGTCCGACAGCACGGCGTAGGCTTCGTTCAGCTCCTTGGTTTTCGCATCCGCATTCGGCTCCTTGCTGACGTCCGGATGGTATTTGCGCACCAGCTTGCGGTAAGCCTGCTTGATCTCGTCATCGCTGGCCGTCTTGGCCACGCCCAGCGCAGCGTAGTAATCCTTGTATTCCACGGAAGTGCTCTCCAGGTCGAATCCTGCAGAGCACAGAATACCGCAAAGCGCAGGGCTTAGCGCACGCGCCGGATCGAAGAGAAGCGGTCGTTCATGCCGCCCACATTCGGATAGCGGCCCGGCCCGTAGACCACGCATTCGCCACGGTAGTCGGCATGCTCGCACAGCTCCCACTGGCCTTCGCTGATAATCAGGGAGCTGACGCGGTCGTTGAAGTTCAGGTCCACCAGGCTGCGCATATTGCTGCGCACGCTCACACTCGGACCTTCGAAGCGGGAGTCGGTATACAGTTCGACCGGCGGCAATTGCTGGCGGTCGCGATCACGATCGCGGTCGCGGCCGCGCCAGTCGTGGTCATGGCCGCGGTCATCGCGGCCGCGGTTATCGTTCCAGCCGCCACCGCCGCCCCAGCGGTCGCGGTTGCGCACCTGTACTTCGCGCGCCGAGGAAATGCTGTTATTGAAACGCCGCAGGTCGGCATATTCGCCGCGCTCGAACACGGCGCAATAGCCGCCGAAATCGCGGTGCTCGCATAACTCCCAGGCGCCGGAATGCACCACCAGGCTGGAAGCGCGGTCGTTGAAGCCCAGGTCGCGGAAGTTGGAGGTGGTTTCGTACACCGTCACTTCGGAACCGCGGAAGCCCTCACGCGCGTACAGGGTCATTTCGCCGGCCGAGGCGGCTTGGCTGATCAGGGTGGCGGCCAACAGGCTGGCCAGGGTAAACATGCGTTTCATATCAAAATCTCCGTAGGGTGCTCCGCGCGCGCGGCTTGCTGCTTGTTCAACGCTGAGCGCAACCCGTTAGACTACACGACTGTGTAACAAATTCCTACCCTGCAGCGCTGTCGGACGGAAAAACTGGATTCTGGTTAGAATCTATCTCTTTTCCGCTCCGAAGACTGCCGATCCATGCCACATACCTTCACTTTACCGAATGTTCGCGCTGAAGCCGCCTCCCTCTGGCGCCTGGCCTGGCCGGTGCTGATCGGGCAGCTGGCCACCGTGGGCATGGCGGTGGCGGACGTGGCCATGACCGGCCACGCCAGCGCCGCCGAGCTGGCGGCGGTATCGCTGGGCGCCTCGATCTGGTCCATGGTCCTGGTCTCGGTCAGCGGCACCATGATGGCCATCAATAGCGTGGTGGCGCATGAAGTGGGCGCCGGCGCCTACGGCAAGATCCCGCATTCGGTGCGCCAATCGCTGTGGAAGGCGCTCGGCATCGGCCTGATCGCCATGCTGTTGGCCAATCTGGCCACGCTCTTGTTCGACCACCTGAATATGGACGCGGCGGTGGCGGCGCGCGCCTCGCTGTTCGTGCACATCATCAGCTTCGGCATGCCCGCGTTCGCGGCCTACCGCACCCTGTACGGCTACAGCACCAGCATCAACCAGACCAAGCCGGTGATGGTGATCGCCATCATCGGCCTGCTGTTCAATATCGTCATGAACTGGATGCTCATCTTCGGCAAATTCGGCCTGCCGCAGATGGGCGGCATCGGCTGCGCCGTCTCCACCGCACTGTGCATGTGGCTGATGCTGGGCGCCATGCTGGTCTGGGTGCGCATCGCCCCGGCCTATAAGAACACCTACCCCTTCCACGAATGGGACGGTCCCTGCTGGGCCGAAATCAAGAGCATGCTGCGCCTCGGCCTGCCGATCGGCGTCACCTACTTCGCCGAAGTCAGCGCCTTTGGCGCCGTCAGCCTGCTGGTGGCGCGCTTCGGCGTCAACGAAGTATCGGCCAACCAGATCGCCTTGAACTTTTCCTCGCTGGTCTTCATGGTGCCGGTCAGCTTCGGCATCGGCCTGATCACCCGCGTCGGCCAGGCCATAGGCGAAGGCAATCCGGAACGCGCGCGCTTCACGGCCTGGGTCGGCGTCGCCATGTCGCTCGGCTTTGCCGTGCTGTCGGCCACCCTGATCGCCCTGTTCCGCCACGAAATCGCGCGCGCCTACACCAGCGACGCCGCCGTGCAGGAACTGACCGCCCACCTGCTGCTGTTCGCCGCCATCTTCCAGCTCTCCGACGCCACCCAGGTCGCCACCTCCTGCGCCATCCGCGGCTACAAGGTCACGCGCCCGCCGATGAAGATCCAGCTGCTGGCCTTCTGGGGCTTCGCCCTACCGATCGGCTACATTCTCGGCCTGGCCCCGAGCTGGTTCCCGCTCAGTCCCGCAGCGCCGATGGCCTCGGCTGGCTTCTGGATCGGCCTCGTCCTCGGCCTGACGGTCGCCGCCCTGCTGCTCAGCTGGTACCTCAACCGCCTCTCCCTGCAACGCCTGCGCCCCGCCTGACGTTTGCGCCAAATCAAACAATGTCCCACCCTGGTGTCAGGCACCACGGTCGGACATTCTTTGATCCAGCGCAAACAATGTCCTGCTCTGGTGCCTGACACCAGGGTAGGACATTTGTTGAGGGAGATCAAACGTGGGGTGGCGGTTTGGCCGAAGGAAAGTCGGTTTCGGGAGATGGATTCCGAATCGCGGCGGGTCGTCAGATATGGCTGAGTCTGGTATCGTTTTGGGCTTTTACCTTGTCCGGGATCACCATGCGTTTCTCTCTCTGTTTTCTGGCTTTGATGGCCATCGGTTCGGCGTCGGCTGAGCGTCTTACTTTGGACCGTATCCATGGTGATCCGGCGCTGGCCGGTCCCGGCATGCGCAAGATGAAGGTGTCGCCCGATGGCGCGCGCGTGACGTTCCTGCGCGGCCGCGCCGATGACCAGTTCCAGCTCGATCTGTGGGAATTCAATCTGAAGGATAAGTCGAGCCGCCTGCTGGTCGATTCGCGCGTACTGGTGCCGCAGGAGAATCTGTCCGACGCCGAGAAGGCGCGCCGCGAACGCGAGCGTACCGCCAGCCTGAAAGGCATCATCAGCTATAGCTGGTCGCCAGACGGCAAGCAGCTGCTGGTGCCGATCGCCGGCAACCTGTATCTGGTGGAACTGGCCAAACCCGATAGCGCGCGCCTGGTCGCCACCGGCGCCGTGATCGATCCGCAAATCTCGCCGAAGGGCCGCTATGTGTCCTTCGTGCGCGACCAGAACCTGTTCGTGCTCGACCTGAGCACCGGCAAGGAGCGCCAACTGACCACCGACGGCGCCGCCGCCATCCACAACGGCGAGGCCGAATTCGTGGCGCAGGAAGAGATGCACCAGGTCAGCGGCTATTACTGGGCGCCCGACGATTCGGCTATCGCTTTCAAGCGCTATGACGAGTCGAAAGTGCCAGTGGCGCGCCGCTTCGAAATCTATGCCGACCGCACCGACGTGATCGAGCAGCGCTACCCGGCCGCCGGCGATCCGAACGTGGCGGTGCAGCTGTTCATCGTCTCGCCGGCATCGGGCGAGCGGCGCGAGGTGGATCTGGGTGGCGAGCAGGATATCTATCTGGTGCGCGCCGACTGGAGCGCCAACAGCAAGGCCTTGCTGTTCCAGCGCCAAACGCGCGACCAGAAGAAGCTGGAGCTGGTGTCGGTCGATGCCGCCACCCTGGCCCAGCGCGTGCTGATCACCGAAACCAGCAAGACCTGGGTCAACGTGCTGGACGAGCCGCGCTTCCTCGGCAAGCGCAATGCCTTCCTGTGGGTGTCGGAACGCGACGGCCGCCGCCACCTCTACCTGCATGACCTGGACGGCAAGCTGCTGCACCCGGTCAGCAAGGGCGATTGGGGCATCGACGGCCTGCTGGCCGTGGATGAAAAAGCTGGCCGCGTCTACGTTTCGTCCAATAAGGATGCCGTGATCGACAAGCAGGTGTATGCATTGAACCTGGACGGCAGCAACGCCGACAAGCCGAAGCGCGTGACCCAGGCCGACGGCTGGCACGATGCGAACTTCTCGCGCAATGGCGAAGTGTTCGTCGACACCTTCTCCGATCCGGCCACGCCGCCGAACGTCAGCATCCGCCGCCCGGACGGCAGCATGGTGGGCTGGCTGGAGCGCAATGAGCTGAACGAGTCCCACCCCTACTTCAAGTACAAGTCGGACCATCTGCCGACCGAATACGGCAGCTTGAAAGCCAAGGATGGCCAGACCCTGCACTACTCGCTGGTCAAGCCATACAAGTTCGACGCGGCCAAGCGCTATCCGGTCTACCTGTCGACCTACGGCGGCCCGGGCGCCCAGCACGTGGCGCGCAAATGGGGCAATAACTTCGACCAATATATGGCGCAGCAAGGCTTCGTCGTCTTCCGCCTGGATAACCGCGGTTCTTCGCGCCGCGAACGCGTCTTCACCGACGCCATCTACCGCAATCTGGGCAAGGTGGAAGTGGAAGACCAGCTGACCGGCATCGAGTGGCTGAGCAAGCAAAGCTTCGTCGACGCCAAGCGCATCGGCGTGTTCGGCTGGAGCTATGGCGGCTTCATGACCCTGCGCCTGCTGTCGCAAGCGTCGGACAAGATCGCCATGGGCGTGTCGGTGGCACCGGTCACGGACTGGCAGTTGTACGACACCCACTACACCGAGCGCTTCATGGACCGTCCAAAGGATAACGCCGACGGTTACAAGCAAAGCACGGTGTTCGCCCACGTCGACGGCCTGAAATCGAATCTGCTGCTGATCCACGGCATGGCCGACGATAACGTCCTGTTCACCAACACGACCAAGATGATCGATGCGCTGGTGAACCGCAAGGTGCAGTTCGAACTGATGACTTACCCGGGCGCCAAGCACGGCATTTCCTCGCGCGCCGGCCAGCTGCACGTGTACAGCTATATCGACGCCTACTTCAAGAAGAACCTGAAGCCGGAAACGAATTGATGGTGTAAAGACCTCGTGGCGCTTCGGCGCCATTCTCGCCCGCCAGCGCCAGCCGGCGGGCTTTTTTTATGCGCCAGGCTTATTGGCGATTGCCTTTGTCGACAACGTTATCGATCGCATCGTCCACGGCTTCGCGGGCGTCGCCCACGCCTTTTTGCAGCTTGCCTTCGATCTGGTTCTTGATGCCTTTGGCCTGCTGCTTGGAGCTGCCGATCAGCTCACCGGCTTCCTGCTGGATTTTGCCGCCGATTTCCTTGGCCGTACCTTTGATCTGGTCCTTGTTCATGATGCACTCCTTTGTAGTAAGTTGTACACAGGATTGTGTGACCGGAGTCCATCTTAAGGATGCATAACATTCTGTTCTGTTCGCTCACGAACACAAGTCAGCTCAAGCTTTGCGCCAGACGCTGGCCAGCCAGGGCTGCTGCTCGCGCGGCAAACCGGCTGGACGGTAGTAATGCTGCAGCGCTGCAAAGCCGGCCGCAAGCAGATAGCGTTCCCACGTCGCGTAATCGTAGTAACTGCCATAGCGCGGGCCGTTCCAGCCTTCTTCGTTCTGGCCGCGCGGGTTGGAGCTGAACAGTACGCCGCGCGGCTTGAGCGCGGCGTGCAGCTTCAGCAGCACGTCGGGCAGGGCCGCGCTGGGGACATGGAAGAGCGAAGCGTTGGCATACACGCCGTCGAAATAGGCGGTGGGCAGGTCGAGCGCGACGAAATCCTGCTGCCACACGGGGCAGCCGCTCCATTCGCGCGCCATCTCCACAAACTGCGCCGAACCGTCGATGCCGGTCGGCTCGTGGCCCAGCGCCTTGAAGGCGCGCAGATCGCGCCCCGGCCCGCATCCGAGGTCGAGAATGCGGAACGGCGGCGCGCCTTCGAGCGCATCGAGCAGGGCCGCGATATTCTGGCTCACATCATGGTCGCGCGTACCCTCCAGGAATTGGCGGGCGTTGCGTTCATAGTGTTCCAGCGTGAGGCGGGTGATCTGTTCGATGCGCTTGTCCATCCACCTACTTTACCAGACGCGCACGCGCTGCTGCGGCGCCAGGTACAGTTTCTGCCCGGGCTGCACGTCGAAGGCCTGGTACCACGGGTCCAGATTGCGCACGGTGTAGGTGCGCCATTTGGCGGGCGCATGGCCGTCGGTGGCGATCTGGTTGCGCAGGGCGGCGTCACGTTCCTTGTCGCGCCAGCTTTGCGCATAGCCGAGGAAGAACTGGCGGTCGGCGTCCGGCGTGACCGGCTTGCCGGCCAGCGAAACGCGGTAGGCATCGTAGGCGGCAGCCAGACCGGCCAGGTCGGCCAGGTTTTCGCTCAGCGTGAGCTGGCCGTCGAGCTTGAGGTCGGGGAAGGCTTCATACGCCGAGTACTGCGCCACCAGGGCGGACGAGGCTTGGCGGAAGTGTTCGCCATCCTCCTTGGTCCACCAGTCGCGCAGACGGCCGGCGGCGTCGAACTGGGCGCCCTGGTCGTCGAAGCTGTGGCTGATTTCGTGGCCGATGATGGCGCCAATGCCGCCGTAGTTCATGGCGTCGCTGGCGTGCTGGTCGAAGTACGGCGCTTGCAGGATAGCGGCCGGGAAGTTGAGCGCGTTCTGCATCGGCAGGTTGACGGCGTTCACCAGTTGCGGCGGCATGGTCCACTCGGTGCGGTCGATCTTCTGGCCCAGCTTGGCCAGTTGCTGCTTGTAGCGGAAGCTTTCGGCGCGCAGCGCGTTGCCGAAGGCGTCGCCGGCCTTGATCTCCAGGCCTTTATACGACTTCCATTTGTCGGGATAGCCGACGCCCACGTACAGGCTGGCCAGCTTGGCCTGGGCTTCCTTCTTGGTGGCGGGCGCCATCCAGTCCAGCTTGTCGATGCGCTGGTGGAAGGCGGCCACGATGTTCTTCACCATGTCCTGCACGCGCACTTTGGCGGCGGGCGGGAAGTCCTGGGCCACGTACAGCTTGCCGACGGCATCGTCCATGGCGGTGTTGGTCGCGATCAGGGCGCGCTTCCAGCGTACCTGCTGCTGCGGCGTGCCGCTCAGGGTACGGCCATAAAAGTCGAAGCGCTGGTCGCCGAAGACCTTGGGCAGGTAGCCGCTGAAGTGGTTGACGGTGTGGAAGGCGAGGAAGTCCTTCCAGGTATCGACCGCCATATCCTGCACCAGGGCGGCGGCGCCGGTGATGGCGGTCGGATGGTAGACGATGAATTTCTGCTGGCGCGCCAGGCCGGCGCTGCGGAAGAAGGCTTTCCAGTCCATGCCGGGCGCCTTGGCGGCAAAGTCCTTGTCGCTCCACACATTATTGGCTTTCTGGATGTCGGCAGAATCGGTGCGGCTGGCGTGGGACTGGGCGATCTTGCGCTCCAGCTCGAACACGCGGGCGGCGCGCGCTTCCGGGTCGGAGTAGCCGGCCAGCTTCAGCATGGCGGCGATATGCGCCTGGTAGGCCGTGCGCAGCTTGGCCATGCGCTCATTGTCTTCCAGGTAGAAAGCGCGGTCGGGCAGGCCCAGGCCACCTTGCAGCAGATACGGGATATTGTGTTCGGGGTCGGTCAAGCCCTGCGCGATCCACAGGCCGAACAGGTTTTCGGTGAAGAAGTTGGTGTTGTTCAGGGGATCGACGTCGGCGCGCAAGCTGGCGCCCAGGGCGCGCGCCAGGGCCGCGCGGTCCTTGATGGCGGCGATCTTTTTCAGTTCCGCGTGCAGCGGGGCGGCGCCGCGCGCCTCGATTCCGGCCTCGTCCATATACGTGCGGTAGAAGTCGGCCACCTTGCGCGCCTCGGAACCGGGCGCGGCCTTGGCCGACGCTTCGATCAGCTTGACGATGCGTTCATTGGTCTGCGTGGCCAGGGCGGCGCCCGCGCCCCAGCTGCTGCGGTCGGCGGGGATGTCGGTGGCGGCCAGCCAGTCGGCATTGGCATAGCCGAAGAAATCGTCGCCCGGCAGGACGGCGGCGGCAACGCTGGCCGATGCGGCCGCAGGCGGCGCAGCCTGGGCAGCGATGGCTGGAACGAAGCTCAGGTTGGCGCCGCACAAAGCGACGGCCAGGGCGGTTTTCAGCGGCAACGCCCGGATAAAAGCTTGCATAAATTGGTCCCCTCTTATTTGCGTGGTCAAATTATTGGCACAATGCGCCAGGATCGACTGTAGGCAAGCCGGCGTTTTCCAGCGAGGACCATGCGACAAACTGCAGCTACGGCCGACCAAGTGCGGAAATCGCGGAATGCAGTGCGGCAATGCCACGTCCCTCTTAACAAAACACTTCTGCGCGTCGGAGAATCCCTATATAGTTCACTTACAGCAACGCACAAATAATCAGGAGAGACATATGAAACTTGAGGCCCTATTCCAGAACCCCACAGCGTTGCCCACGGCGCCCAAGGTGGTCGATGAGCTGATCAGCAGTTTCGACAAGGCCAGCGTCTCGACCGAGGACATCGCCAAGAAGCTGTCGGCCGACCCGGTGCTCAGCGCCAAGCTGCTGCGCCTGGCCAATTCCGCCTACTACCACGTGTCGCGCAGCATCGGCACGGTGGAAGACGCGGTGCTGATGCTGGGTTTTGTCACGGTGCGCACCCTGGTCATCAGCTCGGGCCTGGTGAGCGGCTTCAAGACCGTGCCCGGACTGGACCTGAAACAATTCTGGCGCTATAGCCTGCACACCGCCGTAGCCGCCAAATGGATCGCCAAGAAGACGCGCGAGAATTCCGACCTCGCCTTCACCATCGGCATGATGCACGCCATCGGCCAACTGGTGATGCACGCCGCCATGCCGGAGCAGGCCATGCAGATGGACAAAGTGGCTGGCCCGCTCGACTCGCGCCGCCTGGATGCCGAACAAGCGTCCTTCGGCTACGGCTTCGCCGACGTCGGCGCCGAACTGGCGCGCCGCTGGAAATTCCCGGAAAGCTTCGCCGACACCATCGCCGCCTTCCCCAATCCGCTGGAACGCACGCCGCCCAACAAGCTGGCCGCCGTGATCCATCTGGCCGCCTGGCGCGCCCGCATCGAGGAAAGCAAGCTCAGCCCTGACGAAATCACCGCCTGCTATCCGACCGAGATCGCGGCCGCCCTGGGCTTGCCCGAGAATGCGCTGATTGACGAAATGCCAAGTCCTGACGAGTTGAGCGCCGGCCTGGACGAGCTGATCCGCTAACCCACCGCGCTGCCTGCCGGCCGCTGCCGCCCTGTGTTGGGGCCGCAGCGGCTTTCTCTTTTTGCAAGGTCAGAAAAATACTTAAAAATATTTTCCAAAATCCCTAAAGTTCCCGCCGAGGCCGACGTTAACCCAGACAAGCGGTACTCCATTTACACTTTTCAGGGCCCGATATGACCTCCAGCGAAGTCCTCTCGATGTACGAAAATATTGCCGGACTGACCAATAAAATGGTCGTTGCCGCGCAAGCGAGCGACTGGAACGGTTTGGACCGCCTGGAAAACCAATGTGCCGCCGCCTCGGTCGCCACCATGAGCGGCGTACCCGCCCTGGCCGGCGCCGCCCGCCAGCGCAAAATCGAGCTGCTCAAGCAAATCCTCGCCAACGACCGCGCCATCCGCGACGTCACCGAACCCTGGATGGCCCAGCTCAACGGCTAATCCCCGTCCGCCATCCCGCCGAAGCAAGCGCCCACTGGGCGCTTTTTTCATTCCCCTTTGCGCCAAATCAAACAATGTCCCACCCTGGTGTCAGGCACCAAGGTCGGACATTCTTTGATCTAAATCAGCAAATGTCCGACCTTGGTGCCTGACACCAGGGTGGGACATTCTTTGAGAATTATCAAAGGTCTTGGGATTCTTCGATGGCGAGGCGCAGGGACAAGGCAATGCCTTCGGCGGCGACGCCGATCTCGGCCAGCGAGGGGAAGCTGGGGGCGATGCGGATGTGGCGGTCGAGCGGGTCGCGGCCGTAGGGGAAGGCGGCGCCGGCCGGGGTCAGGGTGATGCCGGCTTCCTTGGCCAAGCTGACGGTGCGGCGGGCCTGGCCTTCGGGGGTGACGAGGTCGATGAAGTAGCCGCCTTGCGGCACGGTCCAGCTCACGCCTTCGACGTCGCCCAGCAATTTACCGAACTGGTCGAGCACGGCGTCGAATTTGGGCTTGAGCAGCTGGCGGTGGCGCTCCATCAGGGCGGCGACGTTGTCGGCGTTTTTCAGGAAGCGCACGTGGCGCAGCTGGTTGACCTTGTCCGGGCCGATGCTGCGGACGCCGGCATTGGCGGTCCACCAGGCGATATTGGCGGGGGATGAGGCCAGCGCGGCCATGCCAGACCCGGCCCAGGTGACCTTGGAGGTCGAGGCGAACACGAAGGCGCGGTCGGGGTGGCCGGCCTTGGCGCACTCGTCGAGGATTTCGGGAATGGCGATGCGTTCTTCACCGAGGTGGTGGAAGCGGTAGGCGTCATCCCACAGCAGACGGAAGTCTGGGGCGGCGGTTTTCATCGCGGCCAGACGGCGCACCACGCTGTCGGCGTAGACGGCGCCGCCGGGGTTGCTGTACTTCGGCACGCACCACATGCCTTTGATGCGCGCATCGGCGGCCACCAGTTTTTCCACCAGGTCCATATCGGGACCGTCGTCGCCCATCGGGATGTTGATCATCTTGATGCCGCGTTTTTCGCAGATCGAGAAGTGACGGTCGTAGCCGGGCACGGGGCACAAGAAGCTGACCTGGCCCTGCTCCAGCCAAGGCGCGTGGTCGGGCGCGCCGTTCAGCAGGTGGTAGACGATCACGTCGTGCATCAGCGACAGGCTGGCACTGCTGTCGACCACGACTTGCGCGGCAGGCACGGCCAGCAGCTCGGCGAACAGGGCGCGCGCTTCGGGCAGGCCGACGCCGCCGCCATAGTTGCGGGTGTCGGTGCCATCGGCGGCCAGGTAGGTGTCGAGCGGCGCCATCAGCTCGTTGGACAGGTCCAGCTGCTCCGGGGCGGGTTTGCCGCGCGACATATCGAGTTTGAGTTTGCGTTCTTTGAAGGCGTCGTACAGCGATTGCGTGGAAGTCATAAGCTCTTTCAAGGATAAAGCGCAGGCGCGCGGGCGCCCTGAATGACATTCCGGGCAAGACATTGTACTGGGAATCAGGGAAGGGGGTGGGGAGAGCGAGCGCCAGGTATCTCCTGGCGTCGCCCAGCTGCCGGTTGCATCCGGCGTTCACGCGCCACAGTAGGCATCGCGAACCGCTTCCAGAACAGGTGGTTTCCTCAACCTTATCTGCTTGCCGCGCCACGCTATCGTTGGTGACTGCGCCAGAACCTGAACCGTTTTTCGCTGTGGTGCTAAGTGACCACGAAGCCAGTATATCGCAGATTATTTTTTTGTGTCGAGCACTAAATAGGACTAGGCATTAAGGACTATTACTTGCAGGAAGCTAGGCTGTGCCGTGCTCCACGATGTCGGTCAACACGGGTTCGGGCGGCAGCTCCTCGGGCTTGGGTTCAGCCTTGGCCACCGCCGCCTCTTCCGGTTTTTTCTTGCGCCAGGACTGCCAAATTTTCAGTGGACCGGACGACATCCTGGCGCGCCGTTTGCGCACGAAGTGGACAAGCGTGGCGATCACGGCCAGCAGCGCAATGGCACCGCCTGCGATCATTGTCATCAGGCGCGAACGGGTCATTTGCTTCGGCTTCGCCGGCGGCGCGGCTGGCTTGGCAGCCTTCGCCGCCGCTGAGGCTGGAGCAGAGGCCGCAGCAGAGGCGGAAGCCGATGCCGATGCCGATGCCGATGCCGATGCAGCATGCTCAGACTTTGCAGCGGCCGCATGCTCAGCCGAAGCCGCGTGCTCTCCTGTCGCCGGCGCATCGTGCTCAGCTTTGGCCGCCGATGCTGCCTGCGCAGCCGAACTGGCCGGCTCCGTTTTTGCCGAAGGCGCATGATCAGCTTTCGCGGCAGCAGAGGCGGCATGCTCCCCTTTCGCCGCGCCAGCGGATGTCGATGCGCCCTGCGCCGCACTGGCGCCGGATACGCCATCCGCAGCCTTGACCGTAGACGCGCCATGCGCGGCCGGCGCGGCGGGAGCCAAGGCGGTCTGCAACACCTTCAGCTTACCTTCCAGATCATTGAGCTTGCTGCTGATCGCGCTGTTCTGCGCATCCAACGCCACGCATTGTTTGAGATGCTGATCGAGCTGGGCCGGCGAGCACGACTGCCCTCCTCCCGTCTTGCCGCGCTTAATGGCGGCCACGCTGGCCGGCACGGCCAGCGCAGATGCCGCAGCGTCTTTGCCCTTCCCGGGCACCGGCACAGCTGCCGACGCGGACGCCGGCATGGCATGCGCCGCCCGTCTGGCCGTCGCGCGCGCCAGGGCGGCCGACAGCTCGGCATCGCTGGGCGTAACAGCAGCGCCAGCTGCGGACGCCGTCCCAGCATTCGGCGGCGCGCTGTTCGGCGGCGTGCTGCTCAATTTGGCCGCTGCGCTCACCGGCGTCACCGACACGACGGCTTGTTGCGCGCCAGCCTGCGGCGTGACGGCCGGAGCTTTGGCGACAGGCGGCTTGGCGGCGGACGTTTCCGGCGGACCGGAGCGCTTCCCCAGCTCGGCCATCACAGCATTCCCCGCCAATGCCGGCCGCCCATCGCCGCCATCGGCCGGGCCGGCGGCACTGCGCACCGGTGCCGGATCGGGCGTCAGCCACAAGCTCGCGGTGCGCACGGTCTGCCGTCCGCCGCCAGTGAATTCGAAGAAGATGTGCAGCAAATCGCTGTCGATGGGACGCTGTGTGGTCAGGTGCAGCACGCGCCGCTTGTCGCGTTTGACGACGGCGATATTCAAGCCGGACAGCGCCGGATTCATGCTGATGCTGGCGCCCTTGAACACATCGGGCCGCGCCAGCCGCGCCTGCAAGTCGGCCAGCTCGTCCGCCGTCAGATCGACCAGTTCAATATCGGCCGACAATTGCTGGCCGATATGGGAATGCACCACCACCTCCCCCAACTCCACAGCGCCGGCCGCGGCCGGCAGCCACGCGGCGGCGCACAGCAGCGCGCGCCAACGGCGGCGGAGGGAAGAACGGGGTAAAAGCTGCATCATCGCTTGGCAAATTTCTATTGAGTAACTCTATAACGGCCGAAAATTGCAAATTTGAAGGCCGTCCGGCAGATTTCCCTCTGGAGCGCTACACTGGTCCTCCTATTATCATCCAAAGGAATGCCATGGAAAGCAGGACCGAACGTGATAGTTTTGGCCCCATCGCCGTGCCCGCCGACCACCTCTGGGGCGCGCAGACCCAGCGCTCGCTGGAGTTTTTCCGCATCTCGACCGAGCGCATGCCGCCGGAACTGGTCGCCGCCTTAGCCAGCGTAAAACGCGCCGCCGCCCAGGTCAATCTGGACCTGGGCCTGCTCGATGCCGCCAAGGCCGCCGCCATCACCCAGGCCGCCGATGAAGTCCTGGACGGCAAGCTGGGCGCCGAATTCCCCCTGTCCGTGTGGCAGACCGGTTCCGGCACCCAGTCGAATATGAATATGAACGAGGTGCTGGCCAATCGCGGCTCCGAGCTGATGGGCGGCGTGCGCGGCGAACAGCGCCAGCTGCACCCGAACGACGATGTGAACAAGGGCCAATCCTCGAACGACATCTTCCCCACCGCGATGCACGTGGCTGCCGCCCAGGCCATGTCCGGCAATCTGCTGCCCGCCATCGGCCAGCTGCGCGCCACCCTGCACGCCAAGGCCCAAGCTTTCGCCGACATCGTCAAAATCGGCCGCACCCACCTGCAGGACGCCACACCGCTGACGCTGGGCCAAGAATTCTCCGGCTATGTGGCCCAGCTCGATTACGCCGAGCGCATCATCGCCGCCGCCCTGCCGCCGGTGCTGGAGCTGGCCGCCGGCGGCACGGCCGTGGGCACCGGCCTCAACGCCCACCCGGAATACGCCATCCGCATCGCAGCCGAGCTAGAAGCGCGCCTGCAACTGCCCTTCCGCAGCGCCGACAATAAATTCGCCGCCCTGGCCGGCCACGACGCGCTGGTCGCCGCCCATGGCGCGCTGAAAACCCTGGCCGTGGCGCTGATGAAGATCGCCAACGACGTGCGCTGGATGGCCTCGGGGCCGCGTTCGGGCCTGGGCGAAATCACCATCCCGGAAAACGAACCTGGCAGCTCGATCATGCCGGGCAAGGTCAATCCGACCCAGTGCGAGGCTGTCACCATGCTGTGCGCCCAGGTGCTGGGCAACGACGTGGCGATCAGCGTCGGTGGTGCTTCCGGTAACTTTGAGTTAAATGTATTCAAGCCGCTGATCATCCACAACTTCCTGCAAAGCGCGCGTCTGCTGGCCGACGGCATGCGCAGTTTCGAGGAGCATTGCGCGCGCGGCATCGAGCCGAACCGCGCGCGCATCGCCGAGCTGATGGAGCGCTCACTGATGCTGGTGACGGCGCTGGCCCCGCATATCGGGTATGATCGCGCCGCCCAGATCGCCAAGAAGGCACAGCACGAAGGCAGCACGCTGAAGGACGCGGCGCTGGCCCTGGGCTTTGTCAGCGCCGAACAGTTCGAACAATGGATCGTGCCGCTGGAGATGACCAGGCCGAACGCCCAAGGCTAGCCGCCTGAAGCAGGCTGTGCCATTCTTACGACAGTTGAGTTCTGGCACAACACGTTACCGCAATGAGGATACAATGCAGAAAGTTAGTTTTGAATTGACATCGGAATACATCGAGCTGAATCAGCTGCTCAAGGTAGTCGGCCTGTGCGACAGCGGCGGCGCCGGCAAGCAGTTGGTTGCCAGCGGCGCGGTCAAAGTCGATGGCAAGCAGGAACTGCGCAAGACCTGCAAGATCCGCGCCGGCCAGGTTATCAGCCTTGGCGACGTGCGCATCACCGTGGTGCCGGGAGACGGTAGCGACGGTGCATAAGGTGACGTGGTCGGTTGGGCAGTATTGTCAAACAGATCAAGGGGAACGCCATGGACGGCCCTCAAGACCATCACCGCAACCAGGAACGTTTGATTGGCGATCTGCGCCAAGTCATCGAGAACGCGGAAGAGCTGCTCAAAAACACCGACCACCAGACCAGCATGCTGTACCAGGCTGCGCGCATCAAGCTGGCGCAAGCCCTGCTCAATGCGAACGAGGAGCTGGAACGTTTTGAAGACGCCCAGCTGCTGCGCATGATCGAAGCCACCCGTGCCGCCAATGAGGAATTTCAGGACGCCACGGGCGAGGACAAGGTCATGCGCGCCTTCCGCTAACCCTGCACCTTAGGGCTTTTGCCGCGCCAGGATGGAATCGATCGAGAACCGTCCTGGACCGAACACGGCCAGCACCACCAGCAGCACACCCCAGTAGAAATGATCGTTGAGCGCGGCCGGGCATTCAAAACCGAACAGCTGCGGGTAGGACAGCACGGCCAGGATGTTCACCGCCAGCAGCGCCAGCGCCGCCGGACGCATCATCAGGCCGGCGAACAGCAGCACCGGCAGCAGCAGCTCGCCGCCCGCGCCCAGATAGGCCGCCAGATCGGGCGGCAAGAGCGGCACCTTGTATTCATCGTTGAACAAGGCCAGCGTGGCGCCCCAGTCGCTCACCTTCAGCAGACCGGCTTTGAAAAACTGCGACCCCACATAGAAACGCAGCACCAGCGAGAGCATCGAGCCGCCCCAATCGCTCAGATTGGCGTCATAACGGCTCAGTTGGCGGTGCAGGCCCAGAATTGCATTCATACTCAGTCTCCGATTTTCATGATTACTGCGTGGGTCAGCCATTGCTGGAGGGAGCCAGCAACATCGAATTCTTCGTCCAACTCAAAAGCGGCGTCGAGGGCGGCGCCGAAACTGCCTTGCCGCGCCAGCACCTGCAAGGCGGCGTGCTGGGCGGCGCTTAAGGGTACCAGCTGCGTCTTCCACTGCGGGCGGCAGACCAGGCCGTAGCTGGCCTGCGCCATCCGCGCGGGAAAGGCCTGGGCGCTGTCCGGCTGATGCGCCAGCCACAGCGGCACCACGGCCCAGGATGAGGCGCTCAGCGCGCAAGCCGGATGCAGGACCAGGCGGCGCGCCTCAATAGTCTCGGGCGGCACGGCGGCCAGCTCGGCCGCGCTGATGCCATCGGCGGCCGGCGCGTAATGAGCGCGGTGCAGCAGCCATTCCAGGCGCGCCATATCGGGCAGATACGGCAGTTCGGCGGCGGGCGCGAAGTCCGCCAGGAAGGCGGCGAACCGCGCGCCGAAGCGGTTCAAGTCGCCGTCATCGGAAGGGTGGGCACGGCCATACGCGCGCGCCAGGCCGCCAAAAAACTCCGCACCCACCAGTTGCGCGATGACGGGATAGGCGGCATGCAGCGCCTTCTCCCACGCCGCGCTCAAATTGCCGCGATACAGCGCAAGACGGTGCGCCAGATGCGGCCCCGTCAGCATCGGCAACAAGCGTTCAGCCTGCTCCGGCGCAAACAGCGCCTGCGCAAAGCACTGCTGCCCCGCCGCCAAAGCCGGTGCCGAGTCAGCGCCGCCATGGCCGAGCCCGTGTCCACCTTGGTGCCTGGCACCAAGGTGGACACAGACTGAGCCGCTGTTGCGCTGGCTGTCACTGCCCAGCTCGTGTCCGATTTGGGGTCTGACCCCATGGTGGACACGGGCTGGGCTGTAGGGCGCGGCGCGGCGGGTGGCTTGGGCGGCTTCGGCGAGCAGGATGTCCAGAGCGGGGATGTCGGTGTCCCATTCGATCAGGGTGGGCAGGACGCCGAAGCGCTGCAGGGCGGCTTCGTAGAGCTGCCACACGGGTTCGGCGACCTTGTCGCCATGGTGGTCGATCAGGGCTTCGGGCGTGCGCAGGTGGCCGGCGAGGTGGATTTCGCCGATGCTGCCGGCCGGCAGCGCAGCCATCGCGGCCAGCGCGTCTTCGCCATGGTTGATCTGGTTGACGTAGAGGTTGTTGACGTCGAGTAGCAGGCCGCAGCCGGTGCGGCGCACCAGCTCGGCGAGAAATTGGGCTTCGCTCATGGCGTCATCGGCAAAGCGCACGTAGGTGGAGACGTTTTCCAGCAGGATGGGACGTCCCAGCAGCTCTTGCACGCGTTCGACGCGTTCGCTGAGCAGCGCCAGCGCTTCATGGTTCAGCGCCAGCGGCAGCAGGTCGTTGAGCTGGCGGTCGAAGACGGCGTTCCAGCTCAGGTGCTCGGACACCAGCATCGGCTCGATCCGCCGCGCCAGGCTGCGCACGCGTTCCAGGTGGGCGGCGCTGAAGCCGCGCGCCGAACCGAGGCCGAGGCCGACGCCATGCAGGCTGATGGGATAGTCGCGCCGCAATTCCTGCAGCACATGCCAGTCCCAGCCGCCCTGGTCGAGGTAGTTTTCGGTGTGGACTTCGAGCCAGTCCATGCGCGGCCGCTGTGCGAGAAACTGGCGGTAGTGCGGCGCCCGCAAGCCCACTCCAGCGCCTGGCATGGTCAGGCCAGATGGAGCGGCGTGGGCTTGCATGATGGGCTAGCGCAGCGGGAAGTACGGATTATTTGGCTGGCGGTGCGGTTTTGCCGCCAGCTTTTTCGCAGGTACCTTTGGCCACGTATTTCCATTCGGTGGCGCCGTTGTCGGCCTTGGCCTGGCCGGCGCAGGAGTGGGAACCGTTGGACGAGGCGCAGTCGTTCTGGCCGGCTTTGGCGATGCCGTAGCATTTCTCTTTATCGCCGGCTTTGGCGTTGTCCATGGCCGATGCGGTGGTGGCGACGGCGCAGGCGGATGCCAGGGCGGCGGCGATCAGGGCTTGACGTTTGTTCATGCTTATCTCCTTGTGGGTTAGCTGTCAGACGCAGAAATGCTGCGGCTGAACGGTAGTCGCCGACTCCTTGCCGATCCTTACACGGATTTTTTAGATTTTTTACCCCGGCAGGGCTGCTCGACCTCGAGGGATTCTAACGGAAAAAAACCCGGCAACACTTGAGCGTATTGCCGGGTTTTCATTATTTCGACGGTGCGGCGCAGCACAGCGCCGCGCCGGGGTGGCGCGTCCGCCAGCGGCTTGCTTGCTTCAAGCCGTGGTGTTGATGCGAGTGCCGAGATTCGGTGGCAGATTGGCGGAGCCGGCCGATGGCACGGGCGGGATGGCTTCGATCAGGGCGGCGGCACTCGATGCCTGCACTTCCTGCGCTTTTTTGACCACGGCGATACCGACTTCCTGGCGAAGGCCAGTGTCAGCGATGGTCGTGGCCAGCCGGGCAATACCTGAAACGTCCATGAGAGTTCTCCATTGAGGCGTATCCTTCTGTAACGACCGTTTCCCCGGAATCTTTAGGCTTTTGCTTAAAAATTATTCAGCCGTTCGGACAGCCATGCCAGCACCTGTTCCGGATGGTTCAGGTCGAGCCAGACCACGCTAGCGGGCAGTTCGGCCGGCCGCGCCTCATCCGAGGCCACGGCCACGATGCTGCCGTCGTCCAGGTAGAGCGGGGTTTGTCCCACGCTGCGGCGGAACACTTCCAGCTTGGGCATGGGCCAGGTTTTGAAGCCTTCGATCAAGGTCAGGTCGGCGGGTGCGAGGCGGGACAGTTGCTCTTCCATGCCCGGCTCCTCGGCGCCGCGCAGCTCGCGGATCACGGCGAAGCGGTAGGGCGAGGCGATCATCACCTCGGCGGCGCCGGCGCGGCGCAGACGGGCGCTGTCCTTGCTCGGCGGTTCCAGTTCGATATCGTGGTGGCTGTGCTTGACGATATTGATCTTACGGCCCTGCTCGGCCAGCTGCGTCACGAGATATTCAAGCAGGGTGGTTTTGCCGCTGCCGGAACGCCCCACCACGCCAAGCACCCGGCGCGCGGACGCGGAATTCTCTCGCTGCATTGCTGTACTCCCTTGGATGACGTGGCGCCATTATACGCAGCGCCAGACTTTCAATAGGGAACGCGGTAGCGGTAGCCGCGGAAGCTGAACACCGCGCCCTTGGCTTGCAGCTTTTCCAGCACCAGGCCGGGCGCCACTTCCTCGCCTTCGCGGCGCAGCACCTTGTCGATCAGGATCAGGCGGTCGGCCGGATTCTTCGAATACATATAACCGCTCATGGAAATCGGCGGAATGGCGCGCTGGATCGGCTCCGGCAATTCGCGCAGCAGTTGGGCGCGCTCTTCCGGCTCGCCAGCCTGGGCAACGGCGGCCTGCGTTTTGCCGCCCTCTTCCACTGCCGCTTGCGCGGGCCCCGCCTTGACGCTCGTCTTGGCCGCCGACTTCGGCGCATCGGCCATATCGCGGGCTGTCACGGGAACGGGCGCGGCGGCCGGCGCGGCGGCGATGGGCACGCTCGCCGCGGGTTCCGGTGCGGCGCTGGCGGCTGTGCTGACAGGCGCAACGGCGAACTCAGCCTGGGCCGATGCCGGCGTTGCCGCTGCCAGCGTTGCAGGGGCCGGAGTCCTCACCGCCACCGGTGCAGGCGGCGCTGACGGCTGCGGCTGGGAGCGCAGGAGCATGGCCAGCAGGCCGGCCACGGCGGCCGACATCAGTATCAGGGCCAGCACCAGCGGGCGCTTACCGTTGCGGGCGGTACGCGCGGCGCTGCGCTCCAGCGTGGGGGCATGGATGGTCGGCGCTTCGCCAAGCTGCCGTTCGGCCTGGGCCTTTTGCAATGCTTCAAGAATATAGGACATAGTTTCTTAATCTGGTCTCGCTAGGGGCGCACTTGCCGCCCGATACTCTAGCCTAAGGAGTGTGTCATTTGCGCAAAAGATGTCATTTGGAGAGATTCAATTTCCAGTCCCCATGGCACAATTGAAATCAAATTGTCATAAATACACAGTAGCCAACGAACAATCTTACTGAAAGCCTGCCGTGTCCAAGCTTCTATTTCTGAGCTGCGTCGCATTAGCGGCGCCTCTCACCTTCGCTCAAACGGGCACCCTGAGCGCCGATGCTTCCGCCAATGCCGCCACGCGCAGCGGCTTGTTCTGCAATAGCCACTCACCGCAGCAGCGCATTCCGGCCGGCACCACGCTGACCGTGGTGCGCCGCGTGACGGCGCGCTGCGGCCTCTTCTTCCCCTACACCTACTATCAGGTGCAGTATCAACAGGCGGGCGGAAAAGTGGCGCTCGTCTACATCACCGAACGCCAGCTGCAAAACAAGCTGCAAACCCTGCACGCCCGCCGCCCGGACACGCCCGAACCGGCAAGAAGCGCCGCTTACTGAGGGCTAGCGCCTTCCGCATTGACGGCGCCTGCCGTCACCCTGACCGGTTCGCGCAAGCGCGGCTCCGGCACGCCGGCGAGCTGGCTCAGACGGATAAAGGTCTTGGGTCCAGCCACGCCATCGGCCTTCAAGCCCTGCGCGCCCTGGAATTCGCGCAGCAGGCGCAGCGTGGCCCCTTCCAGCGCCTGGTTGTCGGCCGGCTTTTTCAAGCCATGCATCTGCGCGAAGCGGCGCGCCAGCCAATCGACGTCGGGACCGCGATCGCCAGCCGACACTTCGTCACGCCAGCTGCGGTGGGCGCGCCAGAGCGTGATGTAAGCGCCATCCATTACCGCTTCCAGCGCGGACAAAGCCATGACTTGCTGCTTGCCGCCCACCAGCAGCGTCGCCTGTTTAGCGTCCAGCGCCATCAGCAGCACATAGCGCGCCGTGATCGGATCTTCGCCGCGCAGCCTTAATGCGGCGGGACGGTCCAGCAGGCGCAGCTCGGCCAGGCCGCCTTTTCCTTGCAGGCAGCGCAGATTCTTCTTCACCGCCGCCATGCAGCCCTCGCCGTCGGCCAGCGCACTGCCCCACAGCGCCGACAACTGGCGCAGCGCCGCATCGGCCGTCACGCCGCCCACCGTGCCGGCCACGCCAGCCACCGATGCCGCAGCAGGTCCGGTCGCGGCGGAAGCCGCAGGCAGCGAACCCGGAAGCGCCGCGTTCGCCGCCCCGGCTGGCTGCTCCCGCGCCATTTTCGCGGGCGCCGCTTGAGCTGTCGCCGTCCGTCCTGCCGGCGTAGCGGCGAGCTTGCCGCTCGATGTTTGCGCCGTCCGCGCAGCGGCCGAGGTGGCGGCCGCGCCCTTGTCCGCACCGGCCGGCAGCAACTGCCACGCGGCGGCACCGGTCAGCGCCACGCCCGCCAGCAGGCCTGCCACCGCATACGGCCAGACGCCGCGCGCGCGCGGCGCGCCTTCGCCGCCGAACACTTCCTGCGCCGCCTTGTTCAGAATCTGCCGCGTCACTTGCGCCTTGCCTTCAACGTAAGCGCCAAGCAGCGCACGGTCACACAAGAGGTTGACGCGGCGCGGCACGCCTTTGCTGAGGCGGTGGATGATGGTCATCAGGCTCGCGCCAAAAGGCGAGGCGCCAGTCGATCCCGCCACCGCCAGGCGATGGCGCACATAACTACCCACCTCGTCCACCGACAAGGAACCCAGGTGGTAGCGCGCGATCACGCGCTGCGCCAGCTGCTCCAGTTCGGGACGCGCCAGCATGGCGCGCAATTCCGGCTGGCCGATCAGGATAATCTGCAGCAGCTTGCGCTCGCTGGTTTCCAGATTGGTCAGCAGGCGCAATTGTTCCAGCACTTCGGGCGACAGGTTCTGCGCCTCGTCGATGATGAGCACATTGTTCTTGCCCTGGGCGTGACTGGCCAGCAGATAGGCATTGATCGCATCCACATAGCCTTTCACGCTGACCGCGCCCGCGCCCTGCGGCGGCAAGGTGATGCCGAATTCGTCGCACACCGAGAGCAGCAGCTCTTCCACCGTCAGCTTGGGATTGAAGATATAGGCCAGCTTGCAATTCCCGGGGATCTGCTCCATGAAGCAGCGGCATACCGTGGTCTTGCCCGCGCCGATCTCGCCCGTCAACAGGACGAAGCCGCCGCCGCTGCCCACGCCGTACAGCAGGTGGGCCAGCGCTTCACGATGGCGTTCGCTCATGAACAGGTAGCGCGGATCGGGCGCGATGGAAAACGGCGACTGTTTCAGTTGAAAGAATTGCGTGTACATGAACACCCTGGAGAGAGGCCAGTCCAGCCGCCGCTAGCGCAGCGCTGGCGGCAGAGGCTTGAACTTGGCGCAGTAAATCTTGGACCGGGTATTGAAATAGACGATGCGGCTACCCGGCTTGGCCTCCCTTACCGGAAAGCGCGAATTCTCGATTTTCGCATACCGCAGGCCGACCTGGGCCAGAATGGCCTCTTCCACCTGCTCCGGCGTGGCCTCGGCCACCGCGCCGACGAAACTGTAGGCATAGCTCTCGTCGCTGACCATGACCTCGCGGATCTCCTGGCCCCACAGCCGGGCATCGGGCGTGCGGAACCAGTAGGCGCCGCCTTCGCGCCGGTAAGGCTGGCCGAAGAACTTCACCATATAGTCGAAGTAGTAGCGGTTGGACGTCTGGTCCTGGCACAGCAGGCCGGAACCGATGATGGTGCCAAAGGTGGTGGGCGGTTCGGCCTGCGCCAGGCCGGCCAGGGCCAGCAGGCCCGCGCCCAACGCCGGGCGCAGCAGGCGCCGGGAGCCGCGTGAACGCTGGCCCCTCGCTACAGCTTGCGCATCCATGCGCGGTTTGCGTTGATCTGCGCCTTGGCCGAAGCCGGCAAGGCTTCGTAGCAGCCGGGATATTGTTTCAAGGCGCTTTCCCGAATTTCCTTTTGCAAACCATTGATGAGAAACACATAGATCGTCCCGCCGTCGTCGGTCGTCCTCTTCCCTATGTACTTGATCATAGTTGTGCTCCCTGACCAGCACATTATGACATTGTGACGTAAATTCCCATACGTTTTCGCCTGGGGAAAGAGGCGTCAAAACAACTGCCCGCATCAGAGTTCCTCCAGCCAGGGATCGGCTTCCGGGTCGGGGAATTGGGCCGCGACGAAATCGGTGAAGGCGCGCACCTTGGCCGACAGGAAGCGCCGGCTCGGATACACCATGAAGATGCCCAGCTTGCCCGAGCAATGCCCCTCCAGCACGCGCACCAGGCGGCCTTCCGCCAGATCGTCCTTCAGCGTGTAGGAGCTGCGCATCATGATGCCCATGCCGGCGATGGCGGCCTGGCGCAGCACCTCGGTATCGTTGGAAATGAGCTTGCTGGTGATCGGCACGCGCTCCTCCGAATCGCCGCAATGCACGGGCCAGGAATGGCGCAGCTGCTCATAGGCGTAATTCAGGCAATCGTGGCGGCTCAATTCCTGCGCTGTTTGCGGCAGGCCGCGCCGCGCCACATAGCCGGGCGAGGCGCACAGGATCACATTCGAAGTGGCCAGGCGGCGCGCGATCATGGAGTTGTCGATCTTCTGCAGGCCGGTGAAGAAGCCGACGTCGAAACCATCTTCCACCAGATCGACGGCGCGGTCGGACAGGGTCAGGTCGAGCACGATATTCGGCTGCAGGGCGGCAAAGCGCGGCAGCAAGGGCGCCAGCCGCGCCTGCCCCACACCCAGGTGGCTGTAGATGCGCAGCGTGCCTTGCGGGCATTTGACGGCGGCGCCGGCCAGCGCGTCGGCATCGTCGATATCGCTGAGGATCTGGCGCACCCGGTCCAGATAGTGCTGGCCGGTTTCGGTCAGCGAGAGCCGGCGCGTGGTGCGGTTCAGCAGGCGCGTGCCGAGGTGCTGCTCCAGGTCGGCCACATGGCGGGTGACGACGGCGTTCGACATCTCCAGCGCGCCGCCGGCCCGGGCAAAACTGCCCTGCTCCACCACTTTGGCGAACACGCGCATCGATTGCAACCTGTCCATAGCTCCTGTCTCCCGCCTCTTATCATTTCTGATTCAGAAATTGTTCATTGCGATTATTCGCCTTTTTTGCGGGAATCGCAATCGATAAACTGCCTCCATCGTCGGGCAGCCGCCCGTCTTGCCAATCAGGAGAAGCACCATGAACGCAAACCAGCTGCTGGCCGCACTGAGCGCCACCACCATCTTCGCCGCCTTGGCCGCATCCAGCGCCGGCGCCGCGCCCGCCGATGCCGCCAGCTCCGCCCAGCCGGCGAAAACAGCGGCAACAGCCGCCAGGACGGCCGAGAGCAAGGGCGGCGACCTCCAGCTCGCCAGCGCGGGCCAGGCCGCCGCCGCAAGCGCTGCCGCGCCGTCCGCCGCGCCACAGGCCGTCGGCCGCAGCCGCGCCGAAGTCCATGCCGAGGCCGTGGAAGCCGTCAAGCACCACCAATCCACCCTGGCGACCCAGCTGGAACTGACGCGCTGAAGCCGTCCCGGTCTTACCGCTCAACCATCGTTTACTGCAACTGAGGCCGGAAATTTGCTGCTCCGTCGCGACGGCGGCGGACAGCGGCGTCTTTTTGTCATATCGTTCAGATTCCACAGCCCTGAACAGTGACAAAAAAATGAAAAAACTGATCAAACACCCCATCGCCCTTTCCCTGCTCGCCCTTGGCCTCGGCGGCGCCAGCCTCGCCCATGCCGCCAGCGAGAAAGATCTGACCGAGGAAAAACGCGCCATCAGCGCCTTCAGCGCGATTGAGCTGTCCGGCCCCTACCGTGTGATCGTGCGCGCCCAGGGCGGCAACTCGGTCGAGCTGAAAGGCCAGCGCAAGCAGCTGGAACAGGTCGAAACCCTGGTCAGCGGCGACACCCTGATCGTGCGCCCCGTCAAACGCAACGGCTTCCACCTGCAGTTCGGCAAAGGCGCCGATCCGGTGACGGTGTATATCGGTGCAGCCGGCCTGCGCAGCCTGAAAGCGGGCGGCAGCGGCGATGTGGATCTGGAACAGTTCCAGGGCACTGCGCTGCGGCTGGACGTGAACGGCGCCGGCGATGTGAACGCGTCCGGCTCGGTGCAGGATCTGACCGTGCACGGCAATGGCAGCGGCGATATCCGCATCGCCAATCTGCGGGTCGGCACGCTGAACCTGCAGCTGAACGGCGCCGGCGATGCGCACGCCGGCAGCATCAGCCAGGATCTGAATGTGGAAATGCGCGGCTCGGGCGACCTGGAAGTCAGCGATGTGCGCACCAACCGCATCAACGCCGTGCTGAACGGCCCCGGCGACCTGACGCTGCGTGGCCGCAGCCGCGAAATCCGCGCCAGCCTGTCCGGCTCGGGCGACCTGGAAGCCTGCACGCTGGCGGTGGAGAGCGTGACGGCCGTGCTGAAGGGCGCGGGCAATGCCTGCGTGGCCGGCAGCATCAAAAAGTTCGACGCCGAAATCCACGGCTCCGGCGACCTGGAAGCGCGCGGCCTGCAAGCGCAGACCAGCCGCGTGGTGATGAGCAGCGCGGGCAGCATGGAACTGTCCGGCAGCAGCGATTCGCTGAACGCCGAAGTCAGCGGCTCGGGCAGCCTGAACGCCAAGTCCCTGCAAGTGGGCCGCGCCCTGACCCGCAGCCGCGGCCCGGGCAATATCCACCTGAACAAGGTCAGCGATTCGCTGGAAGCCGAGGTGCGCGGTTCGGGCGACCTGATCGCCAGCCCGGAGTGCAACAGCGCCAAAGTCACCATGAACGGCCCCGGCGGCGTCACGCTGAGCGGTAAGGTAAATACCCTGGATGCCCGCCTCAGCGGTTCGGGCAGCCTGAACGGACGTGGTCTGCTGGCCGGCAGTGCCGATGTGGTGGTCAACGGTCCCGGCAATGCCGTCGTCAATGTGCGCGGCAAGAGCAGTCCGAACCGCCTGCTGCTGGTGGACCGCGCCGGTTCGCATGAGCGGCGCGGCGAGTAAGCGTCCTAAGTTTTACCCTTATCCAGAACGCCCGGCCTGCGCGCCGGGCGTTTTGCATTTTCAATGGCTCATCCGGGCCCGAAAGTGGCATTATTCCATACCACACATAATACCATTTTACCCATGGGAAATAACCTTTAAAAACAGTTACTTACCCATCCATACAACACACCAAAACCTAGTCCAATTCGATGTTTAACAATACCAGTTAAATACCTGTTGACAAGCTGGTTTTGCAACCCTATAGTGCCCCACAGCTCTTCTTTTCCCCATATAAAAATGATCGAATTCTTAATCGGCGTGGATGGCGGCGGCAGCGGCACCCGTGTCCGCCTGGCGCGCCTCGACGGCGCTACCCTGGCGGAAGGCAGCAGCGGCCCGTCCGGCCTGCTGCACGGTATCAAGAGCGCCTGGGCCTCGGTGGAAGACGCTATCGCCAAGGCCTTCGCCGCCGCCGGACTGGCGCTGCCCGCGCGCGGCCGGATCGCCGTCGGGCTGGGCCTGGCCGGTGTGCACAACCACCAGTGGGCCGCCAATTTCGTCGAAGCCAATCCCGGCTACGGCGCCGTGGCGCTCGAAACAGACGCCTTCACCACCGTGCTCGGCGCGCACCAGGGCCGGCCCGGCGTCATCATCGCGCTCGGCACCGGCAGCGTGGGCGAAATCCTGCAGGAAGACGGCACGCGGCGCGAAGTCGGCGGCTGGGGCTTCCCGGCCGGCGACGAAGCCAGCGGCGCCTGGATCGGCCTGCGCGCCGTCAACCATATCCAGCAAGTCATCGATGGCCGCGCCCAAGGCAGCGCCTTCGCCGAGGCCGTGATCGACGCTTGCGGCGGCAACCGCGACCGCATCCAGGTCTGGCTGGCGCATGCCACGCAAACCAATTACGCCCAGCTGGCGCGCCTGGTGCTGCAGCATGCCGACAGCAATGCCACCGCCTGCGCCATCCTGACCGACGCCGGCCAGCAGGTCGCCCTGATCGCCGAAGCGCTCGACCCTTCGCACAAGCTGCCGATCGCGCTGTGCGGCGGCCTGGGCGAACCGATGCGTCCCTATCTGCCGGTCGATCTGCTGCAGCGCATCGTTCCCCCGCATGGCGATTCGGCCGAAGGCGGCCTGCGCCTGATCCAACAACACTTAAAGGAGTAGCCCTTGCTAGCTCAGTTGAGCGACTTCAGGCCCGACGCCCACAGCGACACGCCGCTGTATATGCAGCTGGCGAACAAGCTGTCGGACGGCATCGCCAATGGCGACTGGCGCGCCAACGAAGCCTTGCCGTCGGAGCGCGTGCTGTCGGACATGCTGTCCATCTCGCGCGTGACCGCGCGCAAGGCCATCGACATGCTGTGCGAGCGCGGCATGTTGACGCGCCGGCGCGGTTCGGGCACCTATATCACGCCCAAGCTGGAGCAGCCGCTGTCGCGCCTGACCAGCTTCTCGGAAGAGCTGCGCCAGCGCGGCTTTACCGCCGGTTCGCGCTGGATCCAGCGCGAAGTGGGTGTGGCGGCGCCGCTGGAATTGCTGTCGCTGGGCTTGTCGCCGAATATGCCGGTGGCGCGCCTGAAGCGCCTGCGCACCGCCGACGATGTGGTGATGGCGATCGAGACCTCCACCATCCCCGCCATGTACATGCCGAATCCGCACCATGTGACCGATTCGCTGTACGGCTATCTGGAATCGAACGGCACGGTGCCGATGCGCGCCTTGCAGCATATCCGCGCCATCAACGCCAATATCGAACAGGCCAAGCTGGCCAATATCGCTCCCGGTACGGCCATGCTGCACATCACGCGCGTGAGTTATCTGGACAACGGCGCGGCAGTGGAGCTGACCCACTCCTACTGCCGCAGTGATTATTATGAATTCGTAGCGGAGTCGCGCAGATGAGCGATGCAATCAAAGGCAATATCCTGACCCCCAACGGCTGGGTGCACGGCACGCTGTCGTTCGACCAGCATATCCAGGACATCCAGGGCGCCCATGTGGACCCGGTGGCCAACCATGACGACTATATCCTGCCCGGCTTTATCGACCTGCACGTACACGGCGGCGCCGGCAAGGACGTGATGGAAGGCGGCGACGCGGTGCATGCCATCGCCGCCATCCACGCCCGCCACGGCACCACCAGCCTGCTGGCCACCACCATGACGGCCCCGCCGGAAGATATCGACATCGCCCTGCAGGCGATCGGCAAGGCCGTCAAGCAGCGCGGCAAGAACGAAGCGCGCGTGCTGGGCGTGCACCTGGAAGGCCCGTACATCAACTCCGGCAAGCTGGGGGCGCAGCCGAACTTCGCGCGCGCCGCCACGCTGGAAGAAGTGCAGCGTCTGGAATCGCTGGCGCCGCTGCGCGTGATCACGGTGGCGCCGGAAATCGCCGGCCACCTGGAACTGGTGCGCGAACTGGCCGACACCGGCGTGCGCGTGCAGATCGGCCACACGCTCGGCTCCTACGACGACGGCGTGGCCGCGCTGGAACACGGCGCGGTCGGCTTCACCCATCTTTTCAACGCGATGAGCGGCCTGCACCATCGCGAACCGGGCATGGTCGGCGCCGCGCTGGCCCACGCCGAATACGCCGAGCTGATTCCCGACCTGCTGCATGTGCATCCCGGCGCCATCAAAACCGCGCTGCGCGCCATTCCGCGCCTGTACTGCGTGACCGACTCCACCGCCGCCACCGGCATGCCGGACGGCGAGTACATGCTAGGCCGCCACACCGTGCAGAAATGCATGGGCGGCGTGCGCCTGCCGGACGGCACCCTGGCCGGCAGCACGCTGACGTTGGACCAGGCCTTGCGCAATCTGGTCGGCCTTGGCCTCGACCTGGCCGACGCCTCGGCCCGCGTTTCCACCCATGCCGCCGATTACCTCGGCTTGCAAGACCGCGGCCGCCTGGCGCGCGGCGCCTACGCCGATCTGGTGGTACTGGATCGGGACCTGAAACTGAAAGCCGTGATTATCGAAGGAGAACGTTGTGACCTCAATGATGCTTAAAGAAGCCCTGTCCGCCGCCGAATGCGTCGCCAACCAATTGGCGAACGATTCGGAGCGCTACGCGGAGCTGGGACGCAAACTGAGGAGCACGCCCTTCTCCACCGCGCTGACCGTGGCGCGCGGCAGCTCGGACCACGCGTCCAACTACATCGCCTACCTGATCATGGCGCGCCTGGGCCGCGTGGTGGCCTCGCTGCCGATGTCCCTGGTCACGCTGCACAAATCGCCGCTCATCACGCGCGACACGCTGACCATCGCCGTGTCCCAGTCCGGCCAAAGCCCGGACGTGGTGGAACCGATCCGCTACTTCCGCGACGGCGGCGCCACCACCGTGGCCCTGGTCAACGACATCGACTCGCCGCTGGCGCAGGCCGCCGAATGGGCCATGCCGCTGCGCGCCGGCAAAGAACAGAGCGTAGCCGCCACCAAAAGCTTCATCACCTCCCTGGTCGCCGGCGCGCGCCTGGTAGCGCAATGGCAGAACGATCCCGAGCTGCTGGCCGGTCTGGCCGCGCTGCCGGACGCCCTGCAGACAGCCACCCAGGCCGACTGGTCTTCCGCCATCGACGTGCTGGCCCCGGCCAAGAACATCATGGTGGTGGGACGCGGCATCAGCTTCCCGGTGGCGCTGGAATCGGCCCTGAAATTCAAGGAAACCTCGGCCCTGCAGGCGGAAGCGTTCAGCGGCGCGGAAATCAAGCATGGTCCGATGGCCCTGATCGAGGAAGGCTATCCGCTGATGATCTTCGCCACCCGTGGTCCGACCCAGGCCGGCCTGCTGGCCCTGGCCGACGAGATGCGCGGCCGCGGCGCGCGCGTGCTGCTGGCCGCGCCGGACGACGTGGCGCAACGCGACTTGACCCTGCCGGTTGCGGCAACGCCGGACCTCGATCCGATCGTGGCGATCCAGGCCTTCTACGTGATGGCGGCCAAGCTGTCGGCGGCGCGCGGCCTGGACCCGGACCGTCCGCGCCACCTGAGCAAAGTCACCAAAACCAACTAAGCACCACCCTGGCCATCAATGAACATCAAGACCATGCTGAGCGCATTGATGGCCATGGGCTGCGCGGCCGCCGTGGCGGCTGCGCCAGCGCAGAAGATCGAATTCTGGACCTTCAGCATGAAGCCCAAATTCACGCCCTACTTTGACGGCATCGTTAAAAATTACGAGGCGGCCAATCCGGGTGTGAAGGTGGAATGGGTAGACTTCCCCTGGGACGTGATCCAGACCAAGCTGGTGACTCGCATCGTGGCCGGCACGCCGCCGGCCCTGGTCAACCTGAACGTGCCCTGGGCCGACGAATTTGCGCGCGACGGCCTGCTTACGCCCATCGATAGCCTGCTTTCCGCCGAAACGCGCAGCCACTATCTTCCTGCGGCGCTGCAGGACCTGAACTTCGGCGGCAAGACCTACGGCTTCCCGATGTACAGCAATGTCGCCGTCATCACCTACAACACCGAGATCTTCAAGGCCGCCGGCATCGCGCGCGCGCCGCGCAGCCTGGACGAACAGCTCGCCTTCGCGCGCCAGATCGCCGAGCGCACCGGCAAGGCCGGCCTGTGCCCCGCCCTCGCCAAGATCGACGGCCTGATGATGCAGCAAGGCCTGCCCGTGATCGCCAACGGCCGCGCCGTCTTCAACTCACCGGCCCACGTGGCCCTGATCCGCAAACTGGCCGACACCTACAAGGCCGGCGGGCTGCTGAAAGACAGCCTGTTCGCCGAAGACAACTTCCCCGCCGCCATCGCCGCCTACAAAGGCGGCCGTCTCGGCATGCTGCTGGCGCCGCCGACTGCCGTCAAGCGCATCGAAGCCGACGCCAAGGACATCTACGCCATCACCGACGTCGCCCCCGCGCCGCTGGGGCCGACCGGCATTGCCGACGGCGGCTGGCTGATCCACTTCGCCGTACCCGCCGGCGTCGACAGCAAGCAGTTGCCGGCCATCGGCAAGTTCGCGCGCTACCTGAGCAACGACGCCAACCAGCTCGAATTCGCGCGCCAAGCCAGCGTCTACCCCGCCGCCGCCAAAGCCGCGCGCGATCCCTTCTTCGTCAGCGTGCCGCCGCGTGCCGGCGCCGCCGAAAAAGCCGTCGCCGCCGGCGCCGTCAGCATGCCGCACTCGCGCACCCTGTACGTGGCCGGCATTCCCGACTACGACGAGCTGCGCCGCTCCCTGGTCAAAGCCGTCGAAGCCGGCGTCACCGGCCGCCAGGACATCCAGCAAGCGCTCGACGCCGCCGTCGCCATCTGGAACAAAAAGCTCGCCAAACAGCGCCATACAGCCCAGCCTGTGTCCACCTTGGTGCCAGGCACCAAGGTGGACACAGGCTCAACTGTGGGGAGGCTGTGATGCGTAGGCAAAGCTTGCAGGCTTGGCTGTTCCTGGCGCCGGCGCTGGTGCTGCTGGCGGTGTTTTCGTTTTGGCCGGTGGGCTATGGCTCTTACCTGGCCTTTACCGACTTTAGCCTGATCCGGCCGACGCGGTGGGTGGGGCTGGAGAATTTCGAGTACATCTTCGATAACGAGATGTTCGTCACGGGCCTGAAAAATTCACTGCTGTTCCTGCTGATGGTGCCTTTCGTGCAGGTCGGGGCGATTGCGCTGGCGGTGCTGGTGAATAACCGCCTGCCGGGCATCCGCCTGTTCCGCGCGGCGTATTACGTGCCGGTGGTGACGACGGTGTCCGTGGTCGGCATCATGTGGGGCTTCATGTTCCATGAACAGGGCACGCTCAATTATGTGCTCACCACCCTGCGCCTGGTGAACGCGCCCGTGGGCTGGCTGTCGGACGATACGCTGGCCCTGTTCTGCATCATGTTCGTGACGCTGTGGCGCGGCCTGGGCTGGTATATGGTGATGTATCTGGCGGCCTTGCAATCGGTGCCCGCCGATATGCAGGAGGCGGCGATCCTCGATGGCGCCAACCGCTGGCAGCGTTTCTGGAAGATCACCATTCCCATGCTGCGCCCCACCATCATGGTCTGCTCCATCCTGTCGGTGCTGGCCGCGCTGAAGGCCTACCAGGAGGTCGACGTGCTGACCCAGGGCGGGCCGATGAACTCCACCTTCACCGCCCTGTACTACGCCTATGACCAGGGCCTGAAGCACCTGAAGCTGCCGCGCGCGCTGGCCGCCAGCTTTGTCGTCTCCGTTTTCTGCGTCGGCATCGCCGTGCTGTGCCTGCGCTATCTGAAGCCCAAGCACCGCTGATGAAAACGCGCACATTCAAGGCCGCCGGCCACTATTTTCTGCTGTGCGCGATCGCGCTGGTCTGTGTCTTCCCGTTCTGGTGGACGCTGGTGACGGCGCTGTCCACCGAAGGCAATATCTTCGCCTTCCCGCCCACCTTCTGGCCGAAGTCGCCCTCACTGGCGAATTTCGAGGAAGTGTTCCGCGTGATTCCGATCCTGTCCTTCTTCAAGAATTCCGTGCTGATCGCCGCCTTCACCGTGTTCTGGAAGCTGGTGCTATGTTCCCTGGCCGCCTATCCGCTGGCGCGCATGCATTTCCGCGGCCGCCGCCTGGTGTTCGGCCTGATCCTGGCGACGCTGGTGCTGCCGTCCGAAGTGAACTTCCTGGTCAACTTCATCACGGTGACGAAACTGAGCCTGGTCGATACCTATGCCGGCGTGATCCTGCCGAACGTGGTGACGGCGGTCGCTATCCTGCTGCTGAAACAGGCTTTCGAGGAAGTGCCGCAGGATCTGATCGACGCCGCCCGCGTCGACGGCGCTTCGGAATGGGTCATCTTCAGCCGCATCATGCTGCCCCTGATCACGCCCTGGCTGGCGACGGTGGGCATCCTGACGGCGGTGGAGGCATGGAACGAATATATCTGGCCTTCCATTGTGATGAGCAAGCCGGATGAATTCCCGCTGTCGGTGGGCGTGCTGTATTTGCGCGGCACCTTCGGCAGCAGCACGCGCGTGATCGCTGCCGGCACGGTGCTCACCATTCTGCCGACGCTGGCAGCCTTCCTGTTCACACAAAGATTCTTCATGCGCGGCATGGACGGGGCCGTGAAGTAAGCAGCAGAACCCACGACTACACAAGCATATATAGAGGACGACGCAGAATGGACAACCGAACATCCACAGGCCGCAGCCCGCTGACCTGGATACCCACCCTGTACTTCGCGCAAGGTCTGCCCTACTTCGCGGTGGCGCTGATCGCCGGCATGATGTTGAAGAGCATGGGCGTGCCGAACGACGATATCGCGCACTGGACCGCCTATATCGGCGCGGCCTGGGTCTTCAAGCCGCTGTGGAGCCCCTTCCTCGAACTGGCCAGCAGCAAAAAGCTGATCGTGGTCAGCTTCCAGCTGATCGGCGGCGTCTGTCTCGGCCTGGTGGCGCTGGCCCTGCACCTGCCGGCCTGGATGGTGCTCTGCATCGTCTGTCTTGGCCTGGTGGCGATCGCCTCGGCCACCCACGATATCGCCTGCGACGGCTGCTACATCGCCAGCCTGACCGAAAAACAGCAGGCGCAGTACGCCGGCTGGACCGGCACCTTCTTCAACGCCGGCCGCTTCATTTCGCTGGGCGGCCTGGTGATCCTGGCCGGTTACCTGGAAAAGACCCAGGGTGTGGTGCCGGCATGGACCGTGATCTTCCTGATCCTGTCGGCCACCATGATCACGCTCGGCCTGTACCACAGCTGGGCGCTGCCGCTCGCGCCCAATCCCGTCACCGACAACCACACGGTGGCCGGCGTGGCGCGCACGCTGAAGGACGTGATCATCGAGTACTTCCGCAAGCCGGGCATCTGGGTGTCCATCCTCTTCATCATCCTGTTCCGCGCCGGCGAGGCGCAGGTGCAGACCATCGGCCCGCTGTTCCTGCGCGAAGCGCGCAATCTGGGCGGCCTGGGCCTGAGCACGGCCGAAGTGGGCGCCGTGTACGGCACCACCGGCACCATCGCCTTCATCGTCGGCAGCGTGGCCGGCGGCTACTTCACGTCCTGGCTTAGCTTGAAGCGCGCCATTCTCTTCCTGATCCTGGCGATGAACTTGCCGAACCTGGTGTTCTACTTCCTGTCCACCACCCTGCCGACCGACCTGACCACCATCGGCATCGCTCTCGGCCTGGAAATGTTCGGCTATGGCTTCGGCTTCGTCGGCCTGATCCTGTACATGATGCAGGTGGTCGCGCCGGGCAAATACCAGACCGCCCACTATGCTTTCTCGACCGGCATCATGCAGCTCGGCTTCGTGCTGTTCAAATGGATCAGCGGCGATATCCAGATGGCGCTTGGCTACCAAACCTTCTTCCTGTGGGTCTTGCTCAGCGCCGTGCCCGTGACTATCCTGTCGCAACTGATTCCCATGAATTCGAAGGAGAAAAGCCCGGAGGCGGCGCCGCAGCAGCAGGCCGCCGCCGCGAGCTGACAGCATGGCCAGCGTCACCCTGAAAAACGTCGTCAAGCATTACGACAATAAAACCCCGGTCATCCGCGGCATCGACCTGGCGATCCGCGACGGCGAATTCGTGGTCTTCGTCGGGCCTTCGGGCTGCGGCAAGTCCACCCTGCTGCGCATGATCGCCGGACTGGAAGAGATCACCGCCGGCGAGCTGCATATCGGCGAGCGCCTGGCCAACGACGTGCCGCCGGCCCAGCGCGAGCTGGCCATGGTATTCCAGTCCTATGCGCTGTATCCGCATATGACGGTGTACGAGAATATGGCGTTCGCGCTCAAGCTGGCCGGCCACAAGGCTGCCGCCGTGCGCGAGGCAGTGGAGCGCGCCGCCGGCATCCTGCAGATCACGCCGCTGCTGAAGCGCAAGCCGAAGGAGCTGTCCGGCGGCCAGCGCCAGCGCGTGGCCATCGGCCGCGCCATCGTGCGCAAGCCGCGCCTGTTCCTGTTCGACGAGCCGCTGTCCAATCTCGACGCCAGCCTGCGGGTGCAGATGCGGGTGGAAATCAGCCGCCTGCACCAGGAGCTGAAGACCACCATGATCTACGTGACGCACGACCAGGTCGAGGCCATGACCCTGGGCGAGCGCATCGTGGTCTTCAACGGCGGGCATATCGAGCAGATCGGCACGCCGCATGAGCTGTACAACAATCCGGCCAACCTGTTCGTGGCGGGCTTCCTCGGCTCGCCGAAGATGAACTTCATTCCCGGCCAGATCGCCGCCGTGGGCGCCGAACATGTGGCGGTGCAGTTGCCGGGCGGCGCGCTGGTGGAAGTGGCTGTCCAGCCGGGCGAGGCGCAGCGCGGCGACGCCGTGAGCCTGGGCGTGCGCGCCGAGCACCTGGCCTTGCAAGCCTGCGGGACCGGCGGCGCGAATGTGCTGGACGTGGGCGTGGGCCATGTGGAGTACCTGGGCGACCTGTCCATCGTCTATACCACGCTCGATGGCGCGCCCGACATGCTGGCCGCCAAACAGCCGCCGGAAGGGGCGCCTTTGCAGGCTGGCAGCCGCGCCGCGCTGCATCTGCCGCCCGAGCGCTGCCTGCTGTTCAATAGCGCCGGACGGGCCTATGCGCGCCCGTAAGCTTTGGTAACAATTGCGCACTCTTGAATACCTGTCATGCCCCAAATTTATGGGACAATAGAAGTTTGTTTCCGTCTTAAGGATTTTTTTGCCATGTCCAAGTCACGCATCGCCCGCATCAGCCTGCTCCTGGCCGCCATCGGCCTGAACGCCGCTCCAGCCTTCATCGGCACCGCCCACGCCCAGGAAAAAGACAAGGCAGCTGCCGCGGCGGCGGCGGCGGCAGAAGCAGCAAAACAGGATACCGTGCGTCCCGACCTGTTCAAACTGGTCGACCCAGCCGCCATCAAGCCGCTGATGGATGCAAAAAACTACGCCGAAGTGGAAAGCCGCATCAAACAGGGCGAGGCGCTGCCGACCCTGTCCGCCTACGAAAGCTTTGTGTTGAACCGCCTGCGCGTGGCGCTGGGTTCGGCCACCAATAACCAGCCGATGATGACCGCCGGCCTGGCCGCCGTGATCGAGTCGGGCAAGCTGTCCGAAAAAGAGCGTGGCGACTTCATTCAGGCGCTGGCCACCACCTACTACAACAACAAGGACTACACCAACGCCATCGTCTGGTTCAACCGCTATGCCAAGGAAAGCGGCGACGTGGCCAAGAACCGCCAGCACGTGCTGCGTTCCTACTACTTCAACAACGACTTCGCCACCGCCAAGGCCGAACTGCAGAAGGATCTGGCAGCCAAGCAGCAGTCGAACACCGCGCCAAGCATGGAAGAGCTGCAACTGCTGGCCAATATCGGCGCCAAGTCGAAAGACACGGCAACCTATCTGGTGGCGATGGAAAACCTGGTCAAATACTATCCGACCGACGACTACTGGCTGGACCTGCTGAGCCGCACCCAGGGCAAGGCCACCTACTCGACCCGCTTCGCGCTGGACGTGTTCCGTCTGGAGAAAGCCGCCGTATCGAAAATGGCGCCGGAAGAGTACACCGAGATGGCGGAACTGGCCCTGCTGGCCGGCTTCCCGACCGAAGCCAAGAAAGCCATGGACGCCGGCTACGCGCTGGGCGTGCTGGGCACCGGCCCGAACGCCGACAAGCACCGCAAGGTGCGCGACCAGGCCAACCGCCAGGCCGCCGACGACACCAAGAACATCGCTTCCGGCGAAGCCTCGGCCAAGAAATCCAAGGACGGCACCGGCCTGGTCAACCTGGGCTACGCCTACGTGACCATGGAGCAGTTCGACAAGGGTATTGAGCTGATCCAGCAAGGTATCGCCAAGGGCGGCCTGAAAAACGCGGAAGACGCCAAGCTGCGCCTGGGCGTCTCCTACGCGCTGGCCGGCAAGAAGGAGGATGCCATCAAGACCCTGGAAACCGTGACCGGCACCGACGGCCGCAACGACCTGGCCCGCTACTGGATTCTGTGGGTGAACCGCCCAGCCACCGCCGCCAAATAAGCGCGGCGCCGGCACAGCGGGTAGAGGCGCAAGCCCTGCCCGCTTTTTTTCGCCTGTACTGTTTGAGAACGGAAGCTTGCTGATGCCTGAACTCTCCGCTTCGCCCCTCCACTCCACCGCCGCACCGGCGCGGCGCCTGCTCAGCCTTGACGCTTTTCGCGGCTTCGTGATTCTCGCGATGATCTGGGTGAACTATATCGCGGGCATGCCGGGCATGCCGCATTGGCTGGAACATGCCAGCGCCAAGGCCGATGGCTTCACCCTGCCCGATCTGGTCTTCCCCGGCTTCCTCTTCATCGTCGGCATCGCCATTCCACTCTCGCTGCACAAATCCGTCGGCCATGTTTCGCTGCCGCTGCTGGGCCGCCTGGCGTGGCGTGCGGGCAGCCTGATGTTGGCGGGCGTGGTGCTGGCCAACGCTTACCGCTACGATGCGGCGCACGCGCTGCTGCCGCGCGCCTGGTACTTCCTGCTGTTCTATGTGGCGATGATCCTGTTGTGGCGCCAGTCGGCACGGCACGGCTGGAGCTTCTGGGCCGGCGCGCTGCTGATGCTCTTCCTGCTCGCCAGTTTTCGCGGCACGCTGAACGCGGAATTCGGCAGCGTGTATCTGCAGCATAGCTGGTGGGGCATCCTCGGCATGATAGGCTGGGCCTACCTGCTGTGCAGCCTGATCTACCTGGCCGCGCGCGGCCACGGCACGGCGCTGATGGGCGCCCTGGCCATGCTGATCGCGCTGTATATGGGGTGCAAGGCGGGCGCGCTGGCCGGGCTGCAGCAGATGGTGAACGGCTTCGTCAACCTGCCCGAGGTCTTGGGCTCCACCGCCGCCAATGTGCTGGCCGGCACGCTGGTCGGCAATCTGTTCGTATCGCCGTCGGCCGAACACCGTCAGCGCATCCGCTGCATGTTCTTCCTTGCGCTTGGCCTGCTGCTGTGCGGCCTGCTGCTGCGGCCCTACCACGGCATCAACAAGATCCAGGCGACGGAGAGCTATACCCTGGTCTGCAGCGCCATTGTGCTTGGCCTGTTCCTGCTGTTCTATATCGTGATCGATGTGTGGCAGTGGCAGGGATGGAGCGTCATCCTGCTGCCGGCGGGCGCCAACGCGCTGTTCGCCTATATCGCGCCGGACTTGTGGGAGCAGCTGGCGGCCGTGCTGCATCTGCCGCGCATCTGGTGGCCCTACCTGCACAGCGGGGGCGTTCCCGGACTGCTGAACGCCGCCGCCATGACGCTGGCCATGATGGCGCTGGTGGCCGCCGCCAACCGCGCCGGCCTCAAGCTGCGCTTCTAGACCTTGATGTAGATGCGCTTGCGGTCCATCGCATAGCCGACCAGCCAGCAGGCCAGCATGAAGAACAGCGCGAACAGCAGCGAGGCCAGTTTGGGCGGCGCAAACGCCAGCAGCACATGCTGGTACATCCAGCCATAGGTATCGGTGACGAACAGCACCGTCGCCGCCACCTGCGCCAGCAGATAGATGAACAGCGTGTTCTTGCCGAAGACCTCGAAGAAGTAAGTCCAGCGGCGCTGCCCGCGCATCTCGATCACGTAGATCAGCAGCGGCAGGATCAGCAGGTCCAGACCGACGCTGAACAGCACATAGGAACTGGTCCACAGCTTCTTATTGATGGGGAAGGCCAGATCCCAGCACAGCGCCACGCCGACGCAGGCCACGCCCGCCATCATCAGCCGCGCCAGCGTTTCATAGCTGGCGCCGAGGGACAGGATCAGGCGTCCCGCAAAGTAGCCCGCGATGACGTTGACGATGGACGGCAAGGTGCTGAGCAAGCCCTCCGGATCGAACAGCACGCCCGCCTCCTCATACATATGGGCCTTGCCCAGCACCACCAGGTCCAGCTTATAGGCCGCATTGCCATGCACGCTGTAGTCGCCGCACAGCGCCATCACCAGCCAGTAAGCCAGCAGCGCGGCGATGCTGAACCACAGCGCGCCCTTCTCCTTGCAGAAATGCAGAATCAGCGCCGCGCTGCCGAAGCACAGCGCGATGCGCTGCAAGACACCCGGGATGCGCACATGATCGAGCGGCCCGGTGAACGGGAACCAGTAGACCAGAAAGCCCAGCAGGAAAATCAGCACGGTGCGCCGTCCCACTTTCGCCAGCACCGCGCCATCGCCCTGCTCCGCGTACTTGGGCAGCGCAAAGGCCAAGGCATTACCGACCACGAAAAGGAAGGTCGGGAATACCCAGTCGGTCGGCGTGAAGCCATGCCAGTCGGCGTGCAGCAGCGGACCATACACATGACCCCAGTCGCCCGGCGTGTTCACCACGATCATCAGCGCCACGGTCAGGCCGCGCAGCACATCCAGCGATAAATAACGGCTTTGCGGCTTGTTCATGGCGTCGCCGCCCTTGCTCTACTTCTCATTTCTGCTCCTGCATGAAAAAGGGCAGGACTCCGCGCGGTCCTGCCCCGTACTACTATTGCCCTTCCGACGCCTTACATCTTGCCACGGACGCCAAAGAAGATCTGCTTGCCGTTCTTATAGAAGGCGCTCGGGCGGTCCTTGGTGGTGGCATACGATTTCAGGGTTGGATCATTCAAATCCTTGCCTTCCAGCGACAGCGTCAGGTTTTCGGTCAGATTGTAGTTGAAGGCGGCCGACAGCGTGCCGATTCCGTCCTGATACAGCGCGCTGTTGCGGTCCAGGCCATTCAGGAAGGCCGAACGATAGCTGTAGTTGACGCGCGCGCTGAACTTGCTGTTTTCGTAGAAGACCCCGGCATTGTATGAGCGCTTGGAGGTGCCCACCATATTGCAGTCGCCCAGATCGGCGCAGGCCGAACGCGGCGCCTTGCCGGTTTCCTTGCCGTCGGCGTAGGTATAGTTGGCATTTACTCCGAAGCCATTACCCAGGTCCTGCACATACTGCAGCTCGATGCCGCGCACGCGCGCCTTGGTGTTCACCGCGGAACTCATGGTATAGCTGACGACGCGGCCCATGGACTGGTTATAGAAATCCGCCGTCGATGAACCGAACGTCACATACGACGCCATGTGCATATTGAAGACATTCACACCCAGCAGCGACTTCGGCATGAAGTACCATTCGACGCCCGCATCGACATTGTTCGACAGGATGGGCGTCAGCTTCGGATTGCCGCCATTTGCCGCCAGCGTCAGATCGTTCAGGCTGAGCGAACCAAGGGCGCCGATGTCGGGGCGCGACAGGGTGCGGCTGGCCGCGCCGCGCAGCACCACGTTCTGCGACAGGTCGGTGCGCAGGTTCAGGCTGGGCAGGAAATTGTTATACGTGCGCGAGGTTTCGATCGGCGCCCAGCGGTCGTTGGGCGAACCGTTGGCCACATCGATCTGGGTGCGCACGAAACGCACGCCGATATTGCCTTGCACCGGCCCCAAACTCAGATCGCCCATCACATACGCCGCCGAAGCTTTTTCGCGGATCTTGAATTCGCTCTGGTAGGCGTGGGTGTCGAAGCTCACATACTTGTCGCCCCAGGCTTTCATCGAGTCGGCGCTGAAGGTCCAGCCCTTGTTCAGCAGATTCGGCAAGGGACTGTCGGGGAAGGTGGTCAGGCCGCTGGGGCGGTTGGCCGCCAAGCCGCCCGCCGGCGCCACCGTGCCGGCGAGCCAGATCAGATCGCGGTCATGCTTGGCCATGCGCGCGCCGAAATGCAGGGTGGGCACGCTTTCCCACGGCGTTTTGTATTCCCCGTCCACCTGGCCATAGCTCTCCTTGTCCTTGGCCTTGGTGTCGGAAGCCCAGCCGCTGAAGAAGTTGGCGCCGCTGCGCGGCTGGAAGCTGCCCGCGTTCGGCACGATCACTGTGGCCGGCTGGTCCAGGCCATACGTGGTCAAGCTGGTGCCGGCATAGGCCAGCCATGCCTCGTAGCCGTAATCGCGCGCATAGCCGGTGCCGCGCGTGGTGCCGATCTGGCCCTTGAACTTCAGCTGCTCGTTGGCGCGCCATTGCCAGTCCAGATTGAGGAATTTGGAATCGCTGTAGGAGCCGGGACGGGCAATGATGTCTTGCAGCGAAGTCCCCATATCGCTGCAATCGGCCACGGGGCAAGTCGCCGGGAAACTGATCGAGGTGATGGTATCGCCCTTGATCGTCCACGCCGCCGGCCGGATGCCGCCGCTGCCCGCCAGGTTGGCGTTGTTGGACAGGGGCTGGCCCGCATCCATCATGAAGTTGGCGTTGATATTGTCGGCGTCCAGACGGGTATAGAAACCGCTGATGTCGAAGCTGAAATCGGGACTGACCTTGAACTGCACGTCCAGCATGCCGCCCTTGCGTTCGCGCTGCTGCTCGAACAGCGCGGTGCCGGTTTGCACCGACAGCCATTTGCCGTTGACTTCCGGATTGGATTTCACCCATTCCGGCGCCAGGGCGCTATCGACCTTGGCCCAAGCCAGGAATTCCTGGCCGATGCGGCGCAGGCTGCGCTTCTCGTCGAACACTTGCAGCAGCACGCCCATATTGCCGGCATCGTTCTTCCAGTTGGCCAGGGCGCTGAGCTGGGCGTCGGTCTTCTTCGCGCCCTCGCTGTACACGCCCTCCACGGAACCCATCAGCGTGAGGGGCTTCTTGAAGCTGAGCGGCTTGCGCGTTTCGATGTCCACATTGCCAGCCGCGCCGCCTTCGATCAGATTGGCTTGCGAGCTTTTATGCACGGTGATGCGGCCGATCAGCTCGGAAGGGAACATCGAGTAGCTGACCGAGCGGCCGCCGTTGGTGATATTCGAGACATACCAGTCGCCGCTCGATACGGTATGCCCGTTCAGCGTGGTCAGTGTCAGATTGGATGGCGTGCCTTTCAGGCTGACGCGGTCGTTCTCGCCGAAGCCGCCCTCGCTGCCGCCGGCCGTCGCCACCGACACGCCCGGCACCCGCTGCAGCGAATCGGCCACGCTCTTGTCCGGCATCTTGCCCACATCTTCGGCGGTCACGACCTCCACCAGCGAATCGGCATTGCGTTTCTGGTTCAGCGATTGGGCCAGCGCGGCGCGCACGCCCGTCACCGTGACCACCGCCGACTCGTCGACCTGGGGGCTGGCTGGCGGGGTTTGCGCCGCCGCGCCGCTGGCGACGGCGAGCATGGCGACCGCAGTGGCGATCGGGGTCAGATTGCGCTTCATGTCTCCTCCTAAGCTGTGCTGTGTGGAATTGCATAAAACCAATTGCACGCCAATATACCCCCACTCAATACCAAATCACTACCAGTTATTAGATTTTTTTCAAACGTTGCACAAAAAACACATAATGCACTATCAACACTTAGTAAGCCTAGAGTGAAGATGCGGTGTTGCAGCCACGCACGGTAGGCTGGCAGCTTGTCGCATGGTCTTTTTTTGGTATTATCGAAAGACGTTGTTTGACAAGAATGGAGCCACGCAGGCACGCGCTCCGCACGAGACAAGAAAGAAAGTGGTATGACATCACTTGCACAAATCATGGAGGCCATGGCGCAAACCAGCAGCCTGCCCCTATACCAGTTATTACAGCGCGCCCTGCGTGAAGCCATCGACAAACGCATCTTCGGGCCCGACGAAGCCTTGCCCGCCGAGCGCCAGCTGGCCAGCGAGCTGTCGATCTCACGCATCACGGTGCGCAAGGCCATCGACGGCCTGGTGGACGAAGGCTTGCTGGTGCGCCGCCCCGGCTCCGGCAATTTCATCAACACCCGCATCGAAAAGAACTTCGCCAAACTGACCTCGTTTTCCGAGGACATGCGCGCGCGCGGCCGCACCCCGCGCAGCGTGTGGCTGAAGCGCTCGGAAGGCACGGTCACGCCGGAAGAAGCGCTGCGGCTGCGGCTCAGCCCCGGCGCGCCGGTGTACCGCTTCAACCGCATCCGCTTCGCCGACGATGTGCCGATGTGCCTGGAGTACGCGACGATTGTCGCCACCGCCCTGCCCGCGCTGGACGCGGTCGATGTCTCGATGTACGAGGCGCTGGAGAAGGCCGGCAACCGGCCGGTGCGCGCCTTGCAGCGCCTCTCGGCCCTGCTGTTGAACGCGGAACAGGCGGCGCTGCTGCAGGCGCAGCAAGGCGATGCGGGACTGGCGGTGGAAAGGCTGGGCTTTTTGCGCGATGGCCGCGCGGTGGAGTTTTGCCGCTCGATCTTCCGCGGCGATATGTATGACTTTGTGGCCGAACTCAGCACGCCCTGAGTTCCAACCCACTTCCTTCCTGCTAGAGCAATTCGGCCGGCGCGGTGTCCTCCTCCGCGCCCTCGCTCTGCTGCCACTCCAGAATATCGCCCGGTTGGCAGGCCAGGCGCTCGCAAATTTTCTCCAGCGTGACAAAACGTATGCCCTTGACCTTGCCGGACTTGAGCAGGGAAAGGTTTTGTTCGGTGATTCCTACATGGGCAGCGAGTTCCTTGGACTTGATCTTGCGTTTCGCCAGCATGACATCGAGGTTGACAATAATGGGCATCAGACGAACCCCTTGTTTTCTTCCTCCAGACGACGGCCTTCATACATGATGGCAGTCAGAACGTAGAACAAGGCGCACAAAAGAACCAGCAAAATCTCATTTGAGTTGAGGGTGAAAAAAAACTTCAGCAGCGGCACCTCCGACATCGCGTTGAGGAGCGAGGCACGCAGCGGCTTTTCCAGGTTGCCCAACACCAAATAGAGGAGAAGCGACCCGGCAAACGCCTGCATGGCGGCAATGGTGCGTAGGGAAAAAATCATACCTTCTTTTATTGAAGCCAAAATACTATTCAACTGTATAACGGCGTAGAGCAGCATGCCCAGCGCAGGGAGTCCAAGCCCGATGCCTATCAAGCGGTGAACAAAGCTTAGATGAAGCAACTCATCGAAGGTCATGCCTTCTGGATAGAAATACATGCGTATAGAAATCACGTAGTAGCTCTCTGTCGAGCCCCAAGACAAGGCGAAATAAAGTATCTGCAATGCCACAAATACAACAAGGATGCCCTGTAAGCTACTGCAAAGACGCCTAACAGCAGGCCGACCACTTCTTAAGATATAGGAATTAATCATCGTTAAACAATAATTTTTTATGTCTTTACAATAAATTATGTCTGTAATACACTTTATTCTAACTGATTCGGAAAGCCCAACAAGGCAGCCTGATGAGGCAGCGCAAAGTCCGGTGCGTTACCGCTTGCGGTAAGAAGGCATAAGTCGGAGTGAATTACTTCTGGAGTTAGACATGCAAACCGTAAGTACAGAAAATCAGCGCGTAGTTGACGAAGAGCCAAACACTCCTTTCCTCATTGAAGAATTGGAGGCGCGTTTTGAGATGGAGGCAGTTACAGCCCCAACCGTCTCAGTGATAATTTGTGGCTGCGCTACGCGTGACCCCGCGCCATAGGTAATACACAAAGGCAATTTGTAGTTTGTTCCCGTCCAACCCTGATCCATGCAGCCTACCCCCCTCCTCAAAGACGGCATTCGGATTTCACCCTATGATGGGACAACCTTGCACGCCGCTCCTCGCTTCCTTCTGGAATGCGAGGGGCGGTATTTTTTGATTTCAGCCGGGACGCGTGCATTAATACTCGCGCTGCTCAGGCGGCCTTCAAGCGATAGCGAACTGGAGCAAGCCTTTGCGGCCGAAGGCGGTCCTCCCATGTCCGCCGCCAAGCTGCATGAGCTGGGCGCACAGACTTTACCGCCGGCGCTGCTACGCGACAGCCCTACGACTAATCGCGTTCGCCCCTTCTTCATCAGCATGGAGCTGCTGCCAACGGCACTGGCCTCGAGGCTCGGCCAACGCTTGGCTTGGCTATTCCGGCCAAGCGTGGCTGCGATGCTGCTGTCGGCCTTCGCCATTTTGCACCTGCTCACCCTACCTGCAGCCATGCAGGCTGTACATAGCAACTGGCAGAATGCCGGCACCGTTCCATTGCTGCTCACTTTACTGGTGCTGAGCGGCCTGCTACATGAACTAGGCCATATCACAGCCTGCCGTTATTTCGGCTGTCAACATGGCGGCATCGGGATCGGGCTCTATCTGATTTTCCCCGCCTGGTTTGCCGACGTGAGCCCTGTTTGGCGCTTGACACGCCGCCAACGCGCCGTAGTTGATCTGGGCGGAGTATATTTCCAGGCCGTGCTACTGATTGGTCTGGATGCTTGGGCGCTTTCCAGCGGCGACAGCTTTATCCTGCAACTGATATGGATGATCACGTTCACCATGCTGTTTACGCTCAACCCGATGTTCAAATTCGACGGTTACTGGCTGCTGTCCGACCTGAGCGGCCTACATAATTTACATCAACAGATGCGCCGTCATGCCGTCAACCTGCTGTTGCGCATACTTGGTCGTCCGAACAGCCAGGATAAACGCCCCATGCAAATATGGATCCTGCACGTCTACACTTTATTGAGCGGAGCCTACTTCGCTTACTTTGGTCATTTTTTGCTACGCGAACTGCTACGACAGCTCACCGAGCTGCCGCAGCAAATGCAGCAGACCGTTCAGGAGTTCAGCGGCGAGGCGGAATTCCTATCCGCAGTGCTGCATCTGATGCGTGACTTGCTCTGGCCGACCGCGCTGGTGTTAACCGGTGTTTTCCTGATTAAAAGAATCTTGCGTGTCCTGCGCGATCTTGCCGCCGCGATCAGTTCCCCTCAGAGTTTTTAGAACGCGCCCCGAAAGGAAATTCACGATGTCCTTGCGAAAGCTACTGCTCGCTCCCCTGGAAAAACTGCTGTCCATCGCAGATCCCGCTGAGGAAATCCGCAACCAGCGGGAGACCGGTATGGTTAAATTAGCGCAAATGGGCTTGCGTCATTTCCTCGGCCTGCAGCAAGAGCATGCGTTTAGTACGGCGCAAGCCGGCATGAGCAGTTATAAGCTGCTGTTACAACGAGGCGCCTTGCCAGCGGATGCGCCACAGCTGTCAGCTGTGGCAATCGAAGTCACACGCCTGCTGCAGCATGGCTCCTGCATGCTGGCCCTGCCCTTCAATCTGAGCACCTTGCAATGGTTACGCAATATCCCTGCCGACTTGGCCCGGCGCTCGGTCTTGATTGAAAACCAGGCCGTAGTCAATACCATGAGTGCGATGAGTTCTCCAATCAAGGCGCTGCAAACGATGCCGCCACGCGATGTCATTAAACGCGTCAAAGCGGCACGCACGGATGGCAGCGCGCCCGTGCTATATATCAGCTTCCCGGAACTGCATACACGTGGCAATGGCACGACCGCCTCTTTGAATTTCCTCGGCAAGTCCTGTACCTTTTCCTTGTTGGAGCCACTGCTATATTGCTTTGGCCTGCAAACCATGCTGACGCTGGCCCCAAATCCCGAACGAGCCTCCTGCCTTCAACTACAGCAGTTTGAAGGCGCCGAAACCGACGGCCCCAACGCCGGCAAAGCACTTGCCCTATGCATGGGTTGGCTGAGCGGGCATTTGCAGAATATGGCGCAGACTTTCCCGGAACTGACACTAAGCTGGCAGCACTTATACCGTGCCAGCGGGCAGTATCGCGCACTTGAACGCAATGACAAGCTGAAGCAGCTTGAGGCTTACTTCGACGCCTGGCGGCAAGCCGGTTCGGAGTTGGATGCTCAAACCTATGCCTTTGTTAAAAGCCGTCTGACAGAGATGCGCAATTCGCATTAAGCAGGAGCACGCATGCAGTACACCGGTTCGGAACTACTTTTCTTGGCACGCCAAAGTCTGCGCCAGGCCCTACCACAATTCACCTACCGCAAAGGCGGCGCCGCACAACGCCTTTTCAGTCAGTCCATGCGCCGACTCTTTCCGCATATGCCGGCGGAAGATTGCCATGAACTATGCCGGCGCCATTATTTATCGCTGCACCAGCGGCGGCAATTGCGCCGACACTTAGGTCGGCTGGATGCGTCAGGTATGGAGCGCTTCCTGTATCGGCATGTGAGGGTCGAGGGCCAGGAATATCTCGACCTGGCGCGCAATAGCGAGCGGCCGGTGGTTCTGTTCACCCCTCACTATGGAAATTTCACGATTGTCGCCCTCAAGCTGATTCAGACAATCGGACGCGTTAAGACCGTCAACAGTTTCCACAATCAACTCCCGGCCAGCCATCCCATGGGCGATGTGGAAGGCCTGTTCGGCCGCCTGGGCTATGGCTATGCCCCGATTTCGAACGATCACAACAGCGCTGCATTGAAAGCCATCCGTGCATTGCGGCGCGGCGAAGTGCTGACGATTATGCCGGACAGCTTGGGCGTGACTGGCCATACCAGCTATGTGCCCTTCTTCGGCCACCTGGTGCCGGCCATGGCTGGCGCATCTTTATTTGCGCTGAAAAGCAATGCCGTCGTCATCGGCATTTACGCCTGTCCCGAAGAAGGCCTGCAAACCACCCTGCGCTTGAGCGCACCACTTGAGATCGAGCGCTGCGGCGATCTGGACATCGATATGCGTACTTTGGCAAGCGCCATGTTCCGCGATATGGAGCGCCAGATCCGGCGCTCTCCCGAACATTGGTATCTGCTGCCCGAAGTTGGCCGAGCGCTCGCCCAAACGCTGCGCCTAGCGCCACCGTCAGAGCTGGGCTGGCTGGGACAACTACGCCAGGCCGCGCCCGAGTTTCAGCAAGCCATTCCGGAACTGGAGCGCACATTGGCCGAGCTGGCCCAACGCCAAATGGCCGGTGGCGGCGGCCTGTTTTAAAGGCAACCGCGCAAAAGGGCAGCATCATTGCCCCCCTTCTTTGATCTAAAACAAAAAATGTCCCACCCTGGTGTCAGGCACCAGGGTGGGACATTGCTTGAGAAAGATCAAAGAATGTCCGACTCTGGTGCCTGACACCAGGGTGGACATTGTTTGATTTGGCGCAAACGGTGGGGTTACTTGGCGCTGTTGGGAGCGCCGCCGGCTGCGGCTTTGGCCTTGTCGCCGGCCGTGACCACGCTCAGCTTGCCCAGCTCGATGGCTTTGCGGAAGGCGGCGCTCACTTGCTCGGGCGTCAGCGCTTTCAGCTTGGCCTCGTGCTGGGCGCTGCGTTCGAAGGTCTGGCCCAGATACAGGTAGCGGGTCCAGGCGGCGGCGATCACTTCGTCTTTCGAACGGCTTTGCAGGCGCAGCTGCAGCAAGCCGGACTTGGCGCCCGCCACTTCGGCCGCCGTGAAGCCGTCCTTGGCGGCGCGCGCCAGCTCTTCGCGGATGGCCGCTTCTAGTTTTTTCAGGTTCTGCGGCGCGGCGATCGCCATCACCGAGAAGCCGCCCGCGCGGTCTTTCTCGCCCGCCGTCAGCGAGGAGCCGCCGCCGTAGGACAGGCCATCCTTCTGGCGGATGCGGTCCAGCAGGCGCGATTTCATGCCGCCGTCGCCGAAGATGTAGTTCGCCAGTTCCAGCGCCGGATAGTCGGCGTCGTCCTTGTTCAGATCCAGCTCGATATGGGCCGTGTAGAAGCCGTTCTCCTTGTCCGGCGTGTCGATGAATTTGTACAGCGGCGCCTTGCCCGAATTGCTGTTCGGGATGCGCGCATACGCGGCTTTGCTCAGCCATCCGCCCAGCTCTTCCTCCACCACCTTGACGGCGGTCGCCTTGTCGAAATCGCCGACGATGGCCAGCTCGCCATGCGAGGCGCCGTAGAAGTCGCGGTAGTACGCTTTCACGTCCGCCAGCTTGAGCGCCTTCACGCCGGCCAGCTGCTCGTCGATGCTCATGGCGGCGCGCGGGTCGCCTTTCGGATAGTGGTCGAGATATTCTTCCAGCGCCTGCGTCGCCACGGTCTGCGGATCGTTGCGCGCCGCTTCGATGGACACGAGCCACTGCTGGCGCATCTGTTCGAATTCGGCTTCCGGGAAGCTGGGGTTCTTCAGCACATGCAGCGCCAGGCGCAGCGCCTGCTCCAGGTTCGGCCGCGTGGTGTCGAACTGGTAAGGGCCGCTGCCCGACATTTTCAGGCGCGAGAAGGCGTCGGCCAATTGCGCGCGGCTGTACTGGCTGCTGCCGCGCATCAGCATCTGCGCGGTGGCGGTGGCCACCAGCGATTTGCCGAACATATTCTTCTCGTCGCCCCAGTGCAGGCGCAGCTCCACCGACACGGACTCGCCACGGTTCTTCTTCGGCAGCAGCGCCAGTTTCAGGCCACCCAGGGTTTTCAGTTCGGTGCGTGCCATGATATTGGCCTGGCTCGGATCGAAGACTTCCGAGGTCAACACGCTATCCTTGCCCTTGAAGTCCTTCATCACCTCGGCCACGGATGGCGCGGCCGGGATGTCGGCGCGCTGCGGCGCGTCTTCCGGGACGAACAGGCCCACGGTGCGGTTGTCGCGCTTCAGATAGCGGGCGGCGGCCTCGCTCACCTGCTGCGCCGTGACTTTCTCCAGGTCGTCGCGGCCCTTGAACAGCAGGCGCCAGTCGCCCAGCGCGATCTGTTCGGAAAGCGCCACGCCCACCTGCTGCGGGTCGTTCAGAGCCTTCTCGATGCCGTTGCTGACGTTGCGGCGCACCCGTTCCATTTCCTCGGCCGTCGGCGGCTGCGCGGCAAAACTCTCGATCGCCGCCACCAGCTGCTCGCGCACCGGCTCCACCGGTTCGCCCGCCTTCACCAAGGCCGCCAGCACCTGCAGGCCGGGCGCGTAGCCGTTCAGGCTAAAGCTGTAGATCTGCGCCGCCTTGCCGCTTTCCACCAGGGCTTTATGCAGGCGGCCATTGGGCGTGTCGCCCAGGATATCGGACATGAAGCCCAGGGCGTCGGCGTCGGCATGCAGGGCGGCCGGAATCTTGTAGGCCACCGCCACGATCTGCATATCGCCCTTGCGGCGCACGGTAAAGCTGCGCTCGCCGTCCTGGGCCGGCTCCACCGTCCAGAAAGGCGGCAGCTTGCGTTTCGGTTTGGGGATCACGCCGAAGGATTTGCTGATCCAGGCCAGAGTCTGGGACGGGTCAAACTTACCCGCCACCAGCAGCACGGCGTTGTCCGGCTGGTACCAGGTGCGGTAGAAAGCCTGCAGATTCTCGATGCGCACATTCTCGATATCGCTGCGGTTGCCGATGGTGGAACGGCCGTAGCTGTGCCAGTCGTAGGCCACGCTCTGCATGCGCTTGACCAGCACGCCGAAGGGATCGTTCTCGCCGCTTTCGTACTCGTTGCGCACCACGGTCATTTCCGAATCCAGATCCTTGCGCGAGATGAAGGACTTGGTCATGCGCTCGGCCTCCATATCCAGCGCCCATTTCAGGTTCTCGGGACTGGCCTGGAACACCTCGTAGTAATTGGTGCGGTCGAGCGAGGTGGTGCCGTTGAAATCCATGCCGCGTTCGGCGAACTGCTGCGGGATGTTGCGGTTGCGCGGCGCGCCCTTGAACATCAGGTGTTCCAGCAGGTGGGCCATGCCGGTCTCGCCGTAGTTCTCATGGCGCGAACCGACCAGATAAGTGACGTTGACGGTGACGGTGGGTTTCGACGCGTCCGGGAACAGCAGCACTTTCAGGCCGTTCGGCAGGCGGTACTCGGTGATGCCCTCGGCCGATGGGCCTTTGACGACGCCATGCGGCAGGGTTTGGGAATAGGCCGGTGGCAGGAAGGCCAGGCCGGCCAGCAAGACGGTGGCGCCGAAGCGCGGCTTGAAGGAAATCATGGACATTCGGGAAAGGCAAAACCCTATCCTACTATGGAACCGGCGCGGTTCCCGAATGTTATTGGCGGCGCTTAAGGCTCGCTTCAGGCACTGGCCTGGGCGCGCGCCTCTTCTTCCGGCGTCGGCACCAGGCAGGCATCGACCACCTGCAGGTTATTGTCGCGCGCGAAAGCGACCACGAAGTGGTAGGCCATCGGCTCCAACTCGCGCAGGTCATTGCTGACCACGACGGCCTTGGTGCCGTTCAGCAGCACGGGGCGGACAAGGGGAGAAAACTGCAAGTGGGCGTGGCGCCCGCCGCTGCCTTCCGGTCGGAAGCAGGACATCACCCCGCACAAGCGTTCGGCCCAATCGCTCGGACGGAACTGCTTGCCATCGGCGGTAACGCCAAGAATAAAGAACTCGCTGGCCATAGGCGGCTTGTAACTAGGGTACGTGGAAGAAGCTTAGGTATTATATCTTATAGAAGACCTAAACAGGTAAGTACCTGATTTTCCACCGAAAAAACGCCGACTTCCCTGCCCCGATGCCCGCAAGGGGCAGGAAACCCGCGTCAAAGCCGTATTGTATGCCGCTTCGGCGGCGAAAAGGTTGTTCGTCCCGCTTAACTGAGCCAGACCGCGCCGGACAGCAACAGCAGCAGCAGCATCCACAGCAGCAGCGCGCGCCAGACCAGGCCGACGGTGCTTTGCAGGGCGCGCACGCTCGGCTCATCGCCCGGCAGCGTGTCGATCTCCACATCGCCGATATCGATGGTGGTGGCGTCGGAGGGCGCGACCTTGGCCGCGTTTTCCAGCGGCGAACCGAGGCGCACGCCCATGGCGCCGCCGCCGGCCGACAGGATGATGCCGATGGCTTCATCCTTCCAGCGGTGGGCGAAATTGCGCCAGGCGTAGATGGCGTCTTCGAAGTTGCCGACCACGGCGAAGGCCACGGCGGTCAGGCGCGCCGGAATCCAGTCGATCCAGTAGAAGGCGCGCGCGGCGAATTCGCCGAAGGCTTCATTGCGCATATGTTCCGGCTCGTTCCAGGCGCGCGCCAGGTATTCGGAGACGCGGTACATCACCGCGCCCGAAGGGCCGAGCGGCATCAGGAACCAGAAGAACACGCCGAACACATTGCGGTGCGAGGTAATCAGGGATTTTTCCACGGCAACGCGGGCGATCTCGCTCACTTCCATGCCCACGGTATCCTGCTTGGTCCATTCGGCCAGCAGCGAACGCGCGGCCGCCTCGTCGCCGGCGTTCAGGGCCAGCTGGATCGAGGTGAAGTAATGGCTGTAATGGCGGAAGCCCAAGGTCAGGTAGACGATGGCCACGTTCCAGGCGAAGGCGGCCAGATACAGCTTGTAGTACAGCAGAACCCAGTAAATCAGCGCGGTGGGCAGCATCAGCGCGCCCATCATGAGGAACCAGCCCATCTGGCCGTGGCGCTCATGGCCGGCGTTGAACCAGGTTTCCATACGCACCGCCAGGCTCTTGATTTCGGCATAGACGGGATTATCTGCGCGCAGGGGCTTGAGTTGCTCCAACAACAACGCGCAAAGAATGGAAAGAAAAGTCATCAAACGTCCTTTGTGATAGCAATGCCGCAATGCCCGCTACGATAGCCTATGCGCGCAAGAAATGAAACAGATTGCGCAGCATGCCCGCCGTCGCGCCCCAGATGAAGCGCTCCTCGTAAGGCATGGCGTAGAAGCTGCGGCGGCCGCTGGGCAGCTCGGCCGACAGGCGCTGGTGGTTCTGGCCATCCATCAGGAAGGCCAGCGGCACTTCAAAAATCTCGGCCACTTCGCCGGGATCGGCGCGCAGCTCGAACGGCGGCAGCACCAGGCCCACCACCGGCGTGACGCGGTAGCCGGTCCCGGTCAGATAATCGGGTAGTTGGCCGATAATCTCGATATGGCGGCGCGCCAGGCCAATTTCCTCTTCCGTTTCGCGCAGCGCCGTTTCGGCCGGCGAGCCGTCTTCCGGCTCGGCGCGCCCGCCGGGAAAGGCGATCTGGCCGGCATGGTCGTTCAGGTGGGCGGTGCGCTGGGTCAGCAGCAAGGCCAGGCCTTCCTCGCGCAGCACCAGCGGCACCAGCACGGCGGCGGCGGTCGGACGGGGAAAGCGCGTCGATTCGTCGGGCAGCTCCGGCGTCCATGCGGGCGGCTGGGCGAAGCGCTGGCGCAGCCATGCGGGCGCGAGGCGCTCCAGCAGGACGGCCGCTTCGCCGGCGATGGAATCGACCGGCCATTGACTGGGATCGACGAGTGGCTTGCTCATGCTGACTCCAAAAAGAAAAAAGGGGCACCAGAGGCACCCCTTCCATTCCGGCAGAACGCTATTACGCGCTTGCTTTCGCTTCTGCGCGACGGGTCGGCAGTTTTTCTTTGATACGTGCGGATTTGCCCGAACGCTCGCGCAGGTAGTACAGTTTAGCGCGACGTACGTCACCACGGCGTTTCACTTCGATCGAAGCGATCAGCGGGGAGTACAGCTGGAAGGTACGCTCAACGCCTTCGCCGGACGAGATTTTACGAACGATGAAGTTCGAGTTCAGGCCACGGTTACGACGTGCGATCACAACGCCTTCGTAAGCCTGGGCGCGCTTGCGGGTGCCTTCGACTACGTTCACGTTAACGACCACGGTGTCGCCAGGCGCGAACTCAGGGATGTTCTTGCCCAGGCGAGCGATTTCTTCTTGCTCGAGTTGTTGAATCAGATCCATTGTATAGACTCCAATAACCATCTTGCCGGCGCGACGGAGTGAACCGGCCCAGTAGAGGATGGGGTTAAACACGCGGGCAGACATTGCCCGCACGGTACTACAGCAGGTTTACAAACCCGCCAAAAACTTTTCATCCTGTTTGCTCAGCAAGCCCGCGGCGCGGGCCTTGTCCAGCAAATCGGGACGTTTGCGCGCGGTCGCCTCCAGCATGCGTTCGCGCCGCCACTTATCGATCTCGGCGTGGTTGCCGCCCATCAGAACGGGCGGTACGGCCACACCTTCATAATTCTCGGGCCGCGTGTAGTGCGGCGAATCCAGCAAGCCGTTGACGAAGCTGTCCTCGACCGCCGAAGCGTCGGTATTCAGCACGCCAGGCAACTGGCGCACCACGGCATCCATCAGGGCCATGGCCGGCAGCTCGCCGCCGGACAGCACGAAATCGCCAAGGCTGATTTCCTCGTCCACACAGCGGTCCAGCAAACGCTGGTCGACCGCTTCGTAGCGGCCGCACAGAATCACCAGGCCGGGTTCCTGCTTCAAGTTCATCACGCGCTCGTGCGTCAGCTGCCTGCCTTGCGGGGACATGAAGACCACGCGCGGCGCCGGCAGGCCGGCCACGATCTGCCGCTGTTTGGCGGCGTTGATGGTCGCTTCCAGCGGCTTGGCCAGCATCACCATGCCGGGACCGCCGCCATAAGGGCGGTCATCCACGGTGCGGTGATTGTCGGTGGTGAAATCGCGCGGATTCCACAGCGACAGGCCCCACTTCTGCTGCTCGAACGCGCGGCGGGTTACGCCGGACTGCGTCAGTGCCGCGAACATCTCGGGGAACAGGGTGATAACGTCGAACTGCATGACAGTAGCTTAGTAGTCCAGGCCCCAGTCCACGACAATCTTCTTCGCGTCCTTGTCCACCGTGATGACAAACTGCTCGACAAACGGGATCAGGCGCTCTTGCGCCTCACCCTCGGCGCCCGCCGCGGCCGGACCCGTGATGCGCAGGATGGATTGCGGTCCATTGCTCATCATATCGGTCACTTGCCCCAGGCGTTCGCCCTGCAAATTCTCTACGTCCAGACCGATCAGGTCGGACCAGTAAAACTCATCTTCCTGCAGCGTCGGGAAAAGGCTGCGCGGAATGAAGACAGAGGCGCCTTTCAGCGACTCGGCCACATTCCGGTCCACAACGCCCACCAGCTGCGCCACAACGTCGCCGCTGTGGAACTTGGCCCGCTTGACGTCGACGTCGCGCAGGCCGCCGGGTTTATCCAGCCACCAGGTTTCGACATGCAGCAAGGCATCCGCATCTTCCGAGAACGGACGAACCTTGATTCCACCAACCACGCCATAGGCGCCGGAAACAAAGCCTACCTGAACCAGGTCATCGGGGATTTGCACCCCGGATGCAGTCTTGCCGGTCAAACCAGGGATGCAGACTTAGGCTGCTTTGTTGCTGGCAACCAGACGAGCAACGGCTGGCGACATTTGCGCGCCAACGCCTTGCCAGTAGGCCAGACGGTCTTGCGCCATGCTGAAAGGCACAGCTTGGCCCGAAGCCATCGGATCGTGGAAGCCGATACGCTCAACGAAACGGCCATCGCGACGATTGCGGGAATCGGTTACAACGATGTTATAGAAAGGACGCTTTTTTGCGCCACCACGAGCTAAACGAATAACGACCATAATATTTCCAAAAAGTGTGCTGAGTCGGAAAAAGCCGCAGATTATAGCGCGCTTTTCCTGCGACCAGCAAGCATTAAAGACAGCGGGTGAGTAACAAGGTAATCCAAGATTATCCCCTACTCCGGCGGCTGGGGCAACTGCTTTGCAGGCAAAAATGCTGGCCCGGGGCGGCAATATGGCCGATACTGCAAGCTTTCCACGAAAAAGCAACAGCGCCATGCCGATTTCGCACAAGAACAAAACCTTCGCCACCCTGCTCGCCTTCCTGCTGGGCGGCGTGGGCCTGCACCGCTTCTATCTGCGCGGCATGCGCGATCCCTGGGGCTGGCTGCATGCGGCCAGCCTGCTGGCGTCGCTGCTGGTCTTTCTGGCCTGGCCCCAGGCCGACTGGTTCTTCCAGCTGCTGCCGCTGATCCTGTCCATGCTGGTCGGCTTCCTCGAAGCCCTGGTGCTGGGCCTGATGTCCGACGAAAAATGGGATGCCCGCTTCAATCCCGACTCCGGCAAGCAATCCGACTCGCGCTGGCCGCTGGCCCTGATCCTGGTGCTCACGCTGATGGTGGGCGCCGGCTGCATGATCGCCACCCTGGCGCGCCTGTTCGACCTGCTCTACACCGGCGGCGCCTACGGCTGACACCAAGACAAACTGTTACGGCTTGTAACCTGGGTCAACGTCCGTTTCCTGCCGGACGTTAATGACATACATTCCAATTGGAAATTCGTCACCTATACTCAGATTACCAGTCACAACAACAGGAGAAGAAACATGAACAAGCGCTCGATCATTTTGCCGCTGATGCTGGCTCTGGCCGCTGGCGGCGCCGTGGCGCAGCCAGGCAAGGCCTCGCCCAAATGCAATGAGTGCGGCACCGTGACCTCGGTGCAAGTCACCGAGCGCGATGGCGAAGGCGGCGCGGTCGGCATGATCGCCGGCGGCGTGGCCGGCGCCCTGCTCGGCAACCAGGTCGGCGGCGGCACCGGCCGCAAGCTCGCCACCGTGGCCGGCGCCGCCGGCGGCGCCTACGCCGGCAAGCAAATCGAAGGCAAGGTCAACAAGGTGAAAACCTGGAACATCAACGTCCGCTACAACAACGGCAAGACCGAGAAATTCAGCTTCGACCACGATCCCGGCATGCTGCAAGGCGACCGCGTCAAGAAAGCCAACAACACCATCGTGCGCAACTAAGCCTCACCAGCGCCACGCCAAAAGCAGCCTGCGGGCTGCTTTTTTATTGCTCGGAACCGCAAGTAAATACGAACTTCGGCAGCAAATGTCATATTGCGTTAGCATAAGTTCATCATTATTGAACGGATCACCCCACACAAAAGGAGCAACCGTGCAAGAAAACCTCCCGCCATCTTTTCCGCCGCAATGGCAGCCGCTGGTCGACCAGGCTGCCATCGCCCTGCGCACCCTGGCGCTGGATGAGGCAGCCAAGGAAAAGTTTTGCAAGGATCCGCTGCTGCAGCCCTTCATGCAGCGCGTAGCCAAGCGCTATGTGGCGGGGCAGAAGGTGACGGATGTGCTGGCGCGGGTGGCGCGCATCAATGCGGCCGGCCACGCGGCGTCGGCCGAATATATGGGCGAGAGCTGCCGCAGCGAAGCGTTCGTGATGGCGGAAACGGAAGTCTTCATGGAGCTGACCACGGCCATCGGCCGCCAGGACTTGAATTGTTCGATCTCCTTCGACCTGTCCCACCTTGGCTCGGTGATCGATGAGGAGCTGGGCTACCGCAATGCACGCCGCATCGCGCGCGCCGCCGCCAATATCGGCCGCGAGGTGATGATTTCAATGGAAGCCTCAGAGCGCACCAGCCAGATCTACGCCATCTACCGCCGCCTGCACGAAGAAGACGGCCTGGATAATGTCGGCATCACCATGCCCGCCAAGCTGCATCGCAGCGTGGACGACCTGCCGATGCTGCTGCGCTATCCGGGCCGCATCCGCCTGGTGAAGGGGGCGATGCTGGAGCAGGAAAGCATCGCCTATGCGCGCAACAGCCCTGAGTTGGCGCAAGCTTACCGCCGCTTCGGCGCGCAGCTGCTGCGCAGCGGCCATAAATGCTCGATCGCCACGCACGATCGCGGCATCCAGCAGGAGCTGAGCGCACTGGCTTTCAGCGAAGACCTCAACCCGCGCAACTACGAGTTCGAATCGCTGATCGGGCTGGGAACGGAGCAGATCGAAGAGTTGCGCGCCCGCGGCTTCCCCACGCGCGAATACGCGGTGTTCGGCGACGAGCACTTCCTGTATGTGCTGAACCGCATTTCGGAAGAGCCGGTGCGCGTGTACCAGGCCGTGGTCGACCTGCTGACGCCAGGCGCCGCCTAAGCCGCGCGCGGCGCGCCCGGCATCAGGTAGCCGGCCAGCACGTCGACGATGTTCTGCTCGATATCCTCCGTGCTGAAACGCGCGGGGGCGTCGATCACGGCCGCGTGCACCAGCGTTTCCAGGGTGCGCAGCACGATCCACGTCGCCAGGTCGCGGTCGCGCGGCGCGATCTCGCCGGCATGGGTTTCAAGCAGCTCGCGCACACGGCGGAAGAAGCTATGGTCGGCGGGACTCTCATCGTGCGGCGCGTCGAAAAAAGGAAACTCCTTCTCCAGCACCTTGTGCAGCTCCGGCTCCACGCGGTGCGCCTCCAGCAGCGCGCGCACCATATCCGCCAGCCGCGCGCGCAAGCCGCCCGCCCCGGCGCCATCGAGCACCTTGTCCACCACCGCGTACATCTGCGAGGCGTGGCGCTCATGCAGCGCCGTAATCAGTGAATCCTTGTTTGGGAAGTACTGATAGACCGAGCCGACGCTGACGCCGGCCCGCTCCGCGACGACATTGGTATTGGTTCCGGCATAGCCGCGCTCGGCCAAAACGCGAGCTGTGGCCTCCAAAATAGTCTCCACCATATGCTGCGAACGCGCCTGGCGCGGCATTTTACGGGGCTGTGGCAGTGATTTCATCTGATTTTCCAAACGCGAGTTTTCAATGCGAGCAATTGCACATATTCTGTCAATCATTGAGCAATTGCTCGTATTTTAAAGCCAGGACCGGATTTATGCACATCTCAACAACTTTTTTCGCGGAGGCCCGCCATGGCTGAACGCGACATCATCCCCAAAGCCCTGACCATGCGCTGCCAGGCCGAAATCGTGGCCGTGACCAGCGTGACGCCGCATATGCGCCGCATCACCCTCGGCGGCCCGGACATCGAGGTCTTCCTCGACTATGCCGGCGTGGCGCAACCAGGCGCCTGGGGCAAACTCTTCATTCCGAGCGGTGAAGGCCGCGCCTATACCATCCGCCACCTCGACCATCAGCAAGGCACGCTGGACATCGATATGCTGCTGCACGGCGGCGAGCATGCCGACGGCCCGGTCTCCGGCTGGGCGGCGACAGCGCAAGTTGGCGAAGCCGTGGTCTTCGGCGGCCCGCGCAACAGCGGCTTCGAGCTGCGCGCGGACACGCGCCGGCTGCTGCTGGGCGGCGACGCCACCGCCCTGCCAGCCATGATGGCGATTCTGGAAAGCCTGCCCGAGAATGTGGAAGCGTGGCTGTGGGTCGAGGTGGCCGACCGCGATGAGCTGCAGCCCCTGAACACCCGCGCCGAACTGCGCGCCCGCTGGCTGTTGGCCGACGCGGCCCAGCTGCCGCCAGGCGCCCTGCTGGCGCAGTCCATCATCGAAGCGGCGGTATCGCCTTTCGACCAGGTCTGGCTGGCGGGCGAGTCGGCCGCCATGAAACGCCTGCGCCAGCACTTCCTGCAAACGCTGGAGATGGACGCGGATCGCGTGGCGGCCAAGGCCTATTGGAAGTACGGCGAGCGCGATCACCGCGAATAAGCGCGCGTCATGACCTTGTTACGCATCCCGATGCTGAAGCGCCTGCGGGCGCGCAAGTACGAAGCCGTATCAGCTGCGGCGCGACAGCAGCAGGCCAAGGCCGGCACTGGCCAGCAAGGCCGCGCAGCCGCGGTTGAAGATGCGCTTGCCGCTCGGCTGGGCGAACCAGCGGCGCAGGCGTGTGCCCATCCAGGCATAGATGGCGATGGCCACCATCTCCAGCACCAGGAATAGCAGGCCGAGAACGGCGAACTGCATTGCCATTGGCTGCTGGGGATTGACGAACTGCGGCAGGAAGGCGGTGAAGATCAGGATGGCTTTCGGATTCCCGGCCGCGACCAGGAACTCCTGGCGCGCCAGCTGCCGCAAGCCGACGCCGGCCTCGGCCTCGCCCTCCCGCCCCGGCGCCGCGCGCCACAACTGCCATGCCAGGTACAGCAGATACACCGCGCCCACGGTCTTGATCCCGTAGAACAGCAGCTCCGAGGTATGCAGCACCACCGCCAACCCAGCCGAAGCCAATGCGATCATGCCGGCAAACGCCAACAGCCGCCCCAGCCCCGCTGCGCAGGACAGGCGGAAGCCATAGCGCGTGGCATTGCTGATCGACAGCAGATTATTCGGACCCGGCGCCATATTCAGCGCAAAGCAAGCCGGCACGAACAGCATCAGGGTTGCGAGTTCCATTCTCATTCCAATAAAGAGACTACATTCTGGAGCCGACGTAGCCTGCCTCACGTTGGCTACGCAAGCCCAGGATAAAGACCGTATCGATTACATCCACATACTCATACAAGGCCACATAGCCATGTGACTTGCGCACGATCACGAGTTCACGCTTGCCACTGGTATTGCCGCATCCTTGCCTTGCATGCGGTCTTTAAGGTAGCGTCGCATCTCGGCCCAGGATATGGTTTCACCAGTCTCCAGGATTCGCGAAAAACGCACACCGGCTTCAGCTTCGAAGTCGGCCTTCAACTCTTCCTGCTCAGCCTTTTCCGCGATGGCATCCAGGATGAAATTGTGCGGCGTTTTTCCCGTACGCTCAGCGGCCTTGTCCACGCGTTCTTTCAGCTCTTCCGGCAAGCGAATTGTCGTTGTTGACATAGTTAACTCCGCTGTTAATTTCGCCACTTATCCAAGCAATGTAGCACGAGGCGGATAAGCGGAACAAAAAAAAGCAGCCCGGAGGCTGCTTTTGGACCCGACGAGAAAACCGCTTAGAACTGGTCTTCGTCCAGGGCCAGCACGCCGGCGCTGCCGTCGATGATGGCGCTGCGCAGGCTGCCCGACTGGCTCAGGATATGGTCGGCGAAGAAGCGCGCGGTGGCGATCTTGGCTTTGTAGAAGGCGGCATCGCCCTCGCCCGCTGCCAGCTTGCGCTGGGCGATGACGGCGGCGCGGGCCATCTGCCAGCCGCCCAGCACAATGCCGGCCAGCTTCAGATACAGCACGCTGCCGGCGAAGACGGCTTTGATGTCGCTCTTCATATTGGCCACCACGTAGTCGACCACCGCTTCCAGATCCTTGCTGCCCTGTTCCAGCTGCTTGCGGATGGCGGCAAAATCGGAGCCGTCCAGCGCGCCCAGCTCCGCTTCGGTGGCGCGCACCTGGGCGATCAGGCCCTTGGCGATCTTGCCGCCGTCGCGCACGGTCTTGCGGCCCACCAGGTCATTGGCCTGGATCGCGGTCGTGCCTTCGTAGATGGTCAGGATCTTGGCGTCGCGGTAGTGCTGGGCGGCGCCGGTTTCTTCGATGAAGCCCATGCCGCCGTGCACCTGCACGCCGTCGCGCGCGACGTTCTCGGACATCTCGGTGGACCAGCCCTTGATCACCGGCACCAGGTACTCGTACACGGCCAGGTTGGCGGCGCGGGTGTCGGCATCGGCGTGGTAGTGTGCGGCATCGCTCAGACCCGCGCCGACATAGGCCAGCGCGCGCGCGGCTTCGGTCTGCGAGCGCATCGACATCAGCATGCGGCGCACGTCGGGATGGTTGATGATGGCAACAGGACCGGCGGAACCGGCCAGGTCGCGCGACTGCACGCGTTCCTTGGCGAAGGCAACGGCCTTCTGGTACGCGTTCTCGGCCAGGCCGATGCCTTGCATGCCGACGCCGAAGCGGGCCGCGTTCATCATGATGAACATGTATTCCAGGCCGCGGTTCTCTTCGCCCACCAGGGTGCCGATGGCGCCGCCGTTGTCGCCGAACTGCAGCACGGCGGTCGGGCTGGCCTTGATGCCCAGCTTGTGCTCGATCGAGACGCAGTGGGCGTCGTTGCGCGCGCCCAGCGAACCGTCGGCATTCACCATGAACTTCGGCACGATGAACAGCGAGATGCCCTTCACGCCCGGAGGCGCGTCCGGCGTGCGCGCCAGCACCAGGTGAATGATGTTTTCGGCCATATCGTGCTCACCGTAGGTGATGAAGATCTTGGTGCCGAAAATCTTGTAAGTGCCATCGCCCTGCGGCACGGCGCGGGTGCGCACGGCGGCCAGGTCGGAACCGGCCTGCGGCTCGGTCAGGTTCATGGTGCCGGTCCATTTGCCCGTCACCAGCGGCTCCAGGAAGGTGGCTTTCTGCTCGTCGCTGCCTGCGGTCAGCAGCGCTTCGATGGCGCCGTCGGACAGCAGCGCCACCAGGGCGAAGCTCAGGTTCGAACCGTGCAGCATTTCCACGCAAGGCGTGCCGACCAGCTTGGGCAAGCCCTGGCCGCCGAATTCCGTCGGATGCTGCAAGCCCTGCCAGCCCGCTTCGGCGAACTGTTTGAAGGCTTCCTTGAAGCCTTTGGCGGTGGTGACATTGCCGTCTTTCCAGAAGCTCGGCTCCTTGTCGCCCTCGTGGTTCAGCGGCGCGACCACGCCGCTGCAGAATTTCGCATTCTCTTCCAGTACCGCTTCCGCCGTTTCAGGCGTGGCGTCCTCGCAGCCGGGCAACGCGTTCACGGCGCCCAGGCCGGCCAGCTCGTTCATCACGAACAGCATGTCTTTCAATGGTGCTTGATAGCTCATCTCATCTCTCCAAGAAAAAAGCCACGGTGGCCCGGCTTGTGTGCCCGAGGCCAGCGTGGCTCTTGATGTTCAATCCACTCTGCAGCGCGGCTTAATCAGCCCAGTTCTTTGATCAGTTCCGGCACCACTTCGAACAGATCGCCCACGATGCCGTAATCGGCAACGGAGAAGATCGGCGCTTCAGGGTCTTTGTTGATGGCCACGATGGTCTTGGAGTCTTTCATGCCGGCCAAGTGCTGGATCGCGCCGGAGATGCCGACGGCGATGTACAGCGATGGCGCGACGATCTTGCCGGTCTGGCCAACCTGCCAGTCGTTCGGCACGAAGCCCGCGTCCACGGCGGCGCGCGAAGCACCCATGGCGGCACCCAGCTTGTCGGCCAGCGGCTCCAGCACTTTGAAGTTCTCGGCCGAACCGATGCCACGGCCACCGGACACGATGATCTTGGCGGCGGTCAGTTCCGGACGGTCGGACTTGGCCACTTCGCGGCTGACAAAAGCCGATTTGCCGGAATCGGCAACGGCGCTCACGGTTTCGGTGGCGGCCGAGCCGCCAGTGGCGGCAGCGGCGTCGAAGCCGGTGGTGCGCACGGTGATGACTTTGACCTTGTCCGACGATTGCACGTAGGCGATGGCGTTACCGGCGTAGATCGGACGCTCGAAGGTGTCCGGCGCATCCACTTTGGTGATTTCGGAAATCTGCGCCACGTCCAGCTTGGCGGCCACGCGCGGCAGGATGTTCTTGCCGTAGGCGGTGGCAGGCGCCAGGATGTGGGAGTAAGGAGCGGCAAGCGCCAGCACCTGCTCGGCCACGTTTTCGGCCAGGCCATCGGCGAAATGCGGCGCGTCGGCGACCAGCACTTTCGTCACGCCGGCGATTTGCGCGGCTTGGGCGGCGGCGGCGGCGGCATTGCTGCCGGCCACCAGGACGTGGACTTCGCCGCCGCACTGCGCGGCTGCGGTAACGGTGTGGTGGGTGCTGCCTTTCAGGCTGGCGTTGTCGTGTTCAGCAATAACTAATGCGACCATGATGATTCCTATAAGGGTTAGACGGCCAGGCCGCGCTTAGATAACTTTGGCTTCGGTGCGCAGTTTCGCCACCAGGGTTGCCACGTCCGGCACCTTGATGCCGGCGGAGCGCTTGGCTGGCTCGACGACTTTCAGGGTTTTCAGACGCGGCGCCACGTCCACGCCCAGGTCTTCCGGCTTGACGGTATCCAGCGGCTTTTTCTTGGCCTTCATGATGTTCGGCAGCGTCACGTAGCGCGGCTCGTTCAGGCGCAGGTCGGTGGTGATGATGGCCGGCAGGGTCAGGGACAGGGTTTCCAGGCCGCCGTCCACTTCGCGCGTCACGGTGGCTTTGCCGTCTTCCAGCACGACTTTGGACGCGAAGGTCGCTTGCGGCCAGCCCAGCAGCGCAGCCAGCATCTGGCCGGTCTGGTTGGAGTCGTCGTCGATCGCCTGTTTGCCCAGGATGATCAGTTGCGGCTGTTCTTTGTCGGCCAGCGCTTTGAGCAGCTTGGCCACGGCCAGCGGTTCCAGTTCGGTCGCGGTTTCCACCAGGATGCCGCGGTCGGCGCCGATCGCCATACCGGTGCGCAGGGTTTCCTGGCACTGGGTCACGCCGCAGGACACAGCCACCACTTCGGTAACTTTACCGGCTTCCTTCAAACGGGTCGCCTCTTCCAGCGCGATCTCGTCGAATGGGTTCATCGACATTTTGACGTTGGCGATATCAACGCCCGTGCCGTCGGATTTGACGCGCACCTTGACGTTGTAGTCCACCACGCGTTTGACGGGTACCAAGACTTTCATAGCTGTGCCTTTGGAAAAATGAATATGTGAAAAGTGGGCTAGATTATAAGAGCAATTTTAGAGTCGCACCAAATTAAAGCACGATCGTGCGATTTTTTGTTAGTACGAAGCTTCTAAAATTAGCGCAAACTGGCTTAAGGCTGGTTGAAGATGGATTGTAAGACTGGGTAGAACAGGCGGACATGACGGGGCAACCACAGCGCCCCGCCCTGCGGAAAGACTTATTTGCGCTGCATCAGGAAGGTGAACTCGGTGCCGTTTTGCACATGCGACAGCAAGGCATTGCCGGTTTGCTTGGCAAAGGCCTGGAAGTCGCGCACGGAACCGGGGTCGGTGGCCATGATCCTCAGCACCTGGCCGCTTTCCAGCTCGGCCAATGCTTTCTTCGCCTTCAGAATCGGCAGCGGGCAGTTCAGGCCGCGGGCGTCGAGTTCTTTATGCACTTCCATGATCGCGGTGTCTACTAGTGTGTCGCTCATCAATATCTCGCAAAATGTGTACTGATTTCCGACATACTACTCCAAAACATCTGGCGTGACGCACTGCACCAAAATAGTTCTTTCACCGTTGCGACTTCACAACGAGAGATTCGAGTCGGAAAGGGCCGCCCCTAGGGCGCGGCCCGCATTTTACACTCTTATACGCGCTGTTCAACCCATGCTGCAACGCCCGCCAGCGCCTCTGGCAGCGGGCCCGCATTTGGTGCACCGGCCTGCGCCATATCGGGGCGGCCACCGCCTTTGCCGCCAAGTTGCTGTGCAACAAAGTTGACCAGTTCGCCGGCCTTGACCTTGCCGATGGCGTCGGCCGTGACGCCCGCGATCAGGCTCACCTTGCCGTCGTTGACCGAGGCCAGCACGATGGCAGCGGTCTTCAGCTTGTCCTTCAGCTTGTCCATGGTTTCGCGCAGCGCGGTAACGTCGGCGCCTTCCATGGTCGCGGCCAGCACCTTGATGCCCTTGATGTCGACAGCCTGGGTAGCCAGTTCGTCGCCCTGGCCCGAAGCCAGCTTGGATTTCAGGGCCGCCAGTTCTTTTTCCAGCGACTTGACCTGGTCCTGCACGGCGCCGATCTTGGCGGTCAGCTCTTCCGGATTGGATTTCAGCGCGGCGGCAGCTTCGTTCAGCTTGCGCCCCATCGACTGCACCAGCGCCAGCGCGCCCTCGCCCGTCACCGCTTCCACGCGGCGGATACCGGCAGCGACGCCGCCTTCCGAGATGATCTTGAACAGGCCGATATCGCCGGTGCGGTGCACGTGCACGCCGCCGCACAGCTCTTTGGACGAACCGATGTCCATCACGCGCACTTCATCGCCATACTTCTCGCCGAACAGGGCCATCGCGCCATGCTTGACGGCGTCGTCGAAGGACATATTGTGCGACTGGGTGGCGGCGTTGGCCAGGATCTCGGCGTTGACGATGGCTTCCACCTTGGCGATTTCCTCGGCGGTCATCGGCGCGTTGTGGGAGAAGTCGAAACGCGCCTTGTCCGGATCGACCAGCGAGCCTTTCTGCGCCACGTGGGAACCCAGCACTTCGCGCAGGGCTTTGTGCATCAAGTGGGTGGCCGAGTGGTTGCGGATGGTGCGGCCGCGCAGATGCTGGTCCACTTCCGCGCCCACGGCGTCGCCCACTTTCAGCGCGCCGGAAGCCAGCACGCCATGGTGGCCAAAGACGTCAGCCTGGATTTTCAGGGTGTCTTCCACTTCGAACTTGGCGCCGGCGGACTGGATCAGACCCTGGTCGCCCACCTGGCCGCCGGATTCGGCGTAGAACGGGGTGGTGTCCAGCACCACGATGCCCTGCTCGCCCGCTTTCAGTTCCTGCACCGGCGCGCCATTGGCGTACAGGGCGATCACTTTGGCGTTGTGCTGCAGCTGGTCGTAGCCGACGAACTTGTTCTTCTCGCCGCTATATTCCACGTTGGCGGCCATCTTGAACTTGCCGGCGGCGCGCGCCACCTTCTTCTGGTTTTCCATGGCGGCGGTGAAGCCCGCCTCGTCCAGCACCACATCGCGCTCGCGGCAGATGTCGGCGGTCAGGTCGAGCGGGAAGCCGTAAGTGTCGTACAGGGTGAAGGCGGTGGCGCCGTCCAGGTTCTTCGGATCTTTCGCCAGCTGCGCTTCCAGGATCTTCATGCCGTTTTCCAGCGTTTCGCCGAAACGCTCTTCCTCGGCCTTCAGCACCTGGGCCACGCGGTCCTTGGCTTCAGCCAGTTCCGGGTAAGCCTGGCCCATCTCGATGTTCAGGTCTTGCACCAGCTTGTAGAAGAATGGCTTGGCCTGGCCCAGCTTGTGGCCGTGGCGCAGCGCGCGGCGGATGATGCGGCGCAGGACGTAGCCGTGGCCTTCCGAGCTTGGGATCACGCCGTCGACAATCAGGAAGGAAGCGGCGCGGATATGGTCGGCGATCACGCGCAGCGATTTGCTTTCCAGGTCGGTGGCGCCGGTTTCGCGCGCGGCGGCCTTGATCAGGTTCTGGAACAGATCGATTTCATAGTTGCTGTGCACGTGCTGCAGCACGGCGGCCAGGCGCTCCATGCCCATGCCGGTATCGACGCAAGGCTTGGGCAGCTTGGTCATATTGCCCTGTTCATCGCGGTTGAACTGCATGAACACCAGGTTCCAGATTTCGATGAAGCGGTCGCCGTCTTCCTGGTCCGAGCCGGGAGGGCCGCCCCAGATGTCGGCGCCGTGGTCGTAGAAGACTTCGGTGCAAGGGCCGCATGGGCCGGTGTCGGCCATCTGCCAGAAGTTGTCGGAAGCGTAGCGCGCGCCCTTGTTGTCGCCAATACGGATGATGCGCTCTTTCGGCACGCCGATTTCGTTGGCCCAGATATCGTAAGCCTCGTCGTCTTCCATATAGACGGTGACGGTCAACTTCTCGGCCGGCAATTGGTAGACCTTGGTCAGCAGTTCCCAGGCGTACTGGATGGCGTCGCGCTTGAAGTAGTCGCCGAAGCTGAAGTTACCCAGCATTTCGAAGAAGGTGTGGTGGCGCGCGGTGTAGCCGACGTTTTCCAGGTCATTGTGCTTGCCGCCGGCGCGCACGCAGCGCTGCACGGTGGTCGCGCGCGAATACGGGCGCGTATCGAGGCCGAGGAACACGTCTTTGAACTGCACCATGCCGGAATTGGTCAGCAGCATGGTCGGGTCGTTGCCTGGCACCAGCGGGCTGGAACGGACGATCGTATGACCCTTGGATTCGAAGAATTTAAGGAACTTCTCGCGGATTTCAGATGATTTCATGTCGTATTGGCTTAAGTTGCAGGCTGGTGCAAAGGGTCGATTATACGTGATAGTCAGGGGCCGGCGGTGGGCGCCGGCCTCTAGCTATATTGGGACGGGATTCAGGCAAAAGAAGGGCCGATCAGGTCGATGCGGTCGGTGCAGAAGCCATCCACGCCCCAGCCGAAAATTTCGCGCGCGCGCTCCGCCTCGTTGACGGTATAGCAAAACAGGCCGAAACCGGCGGCCTTGATGGCCTGCGCCAGCGCCGGCGTCAGGTGCTTGTGGTTGGTGTGAATGGCGACGGCGCCCAGTTCGCGCGCCTGGACTTCCCAGTCGGCCGGAATGCAGTCCAGCAGATAGGCGCGCGGCAGCTCGGGCACGGCGTCGCGCGCCGCCGCCAGCGCCACCGCGCTGAATGAGGACAGCAGCGGCATGGCGGCCGGGTCGCCCGCCGCGATCTCGGCGCCGAAGCGGCCGCGCGTGGTCAGCGCCACCCAGCTGCCGGTTTCCTCCTCGAAGCCCGGCACCGGCTTGATCTCGATATTCATCCAGATGCGCTGCTCCTTGCAGTAATCGACGAATTCGAGGAAGAGCGGCACCGGCTCGCCGCGGAACTCCGGGCCGAACCAGCGGCCCGCATCCATCTTCGCCAGCGCGGCCGCGCTGGTTTCGGCCACCTGGCCCTGGCCCCAGACGGTGCGGCCGAAATCGGGATCGTGCATCACCACGCCGATGCCGTCCTGCGACAGCATCACATCGAACTCCACGGCGCGGAAGCCGTAGGCCAGGCCCGCGCGCAGGCCGGCCAGCGTATTCTCAGGCGCCAGCGTGCCACCACCACGGTGCGCGACTATTTTTGGGTAAGGCCACATAGGCAAACATCCTTGTTTTCAGCACTAAGGAATTAACCACCTTAGCACGGACTCGGTTGACATCAAGACGCTTGACACAATATTAAGGTGCATTCGTTGCAGCGGGGCCGCGCAACCGTTAAGCTAGCGCACCGGCGCAATCGCCTCCTATAGAGAAAGTCCATGCCCGCATCACTGACTCCCTCCCCTGCCGCCCAAGCCAAAGCGCTGGGGCATCTCCGCGTTCTGGACCTGAGCCGCGTGCTGGCCGGTCCCTGGTGTTCGCAAAACCTGGCCGATCTGGGCGCCGACGTGATCAAGGTCGAGCGCCCCGGCAGCGGCGACGACACGCGCGCCTGGGGTCCGCCCTACGCCAAGGACGCGCAAGGCAAGGACACCAGCGAAGCGGCCTACTATCTGGCGGCCAACCGCGGCAAACGCTCGATCACCGTCGACATCGCCAAGCCCGAGGGCCAGGCTCTGATCCGTGAACTGGCAAAACACGCCGACGTGGTGCTGGAAAACTACAAGGTCGGCCAGCTGAAACGCTATGGCCTCGATTACGAGTCGCTGAAAGCCGTGAAGCCGGACCTGGTGTATTGCTCGGTCACGGGCTTTGGCCAGGACGGCCCGTATGCGCACCGCGCCGGCTACGACTTCCTGATCCAGGGCATGGGCGGGCTGATGTCCGTCACCGGCGAGCGCGACGACCTGCCCGGCGGCGGCCCGCAAAAGGCCGGCGTCGCCCTGACCGACCTGATGACGGGCATGTACTCCACCATCGCCATCCTGGCCGCCCTCACCCACCGCGACCGCACGGGCGAAGGCCAATACATCGACATGGCCCTGCTCGACGTGCAGGTGGCGATGCTGGCGAATATGGGCAGTAATTATCTGAACAGCGGCAAGTCGCCCAAGCGCTGGGGCAATGCACATGCCAATATCGTGCCATACCAAACCTTCGCCTGCGCCGACGGCCACATCATCGTCGCCACCGGCAACGACGGCCAATACCAGAAATTCGTCGAAGTGGGCGGCCGCACCGAACTGGCGGGCGATCCGCGTTTTATGACCAACCCGCTGCGCGTGCAGAACCGCGACGTGCTGGTGCCGATCCTGGCCGAGATGGTCAAGAGCAAAACGCGCGACGAATGGATTAGCCAGCTCGAAGAAGTCGGCGTCCCCTGCGGTCCGATCAACGACCTGCACGACGTGTTCCAGAACCCGCAAGTGCAGGCGCGCGGCATCGTCACCGAAACCCCGCACCCCACGGCCGGCAAGGTCAAGCTCGTGCGCAGCCCGATGCGCATGTCCGCCACCCCCACCGACGGCGGCGCCGCCCCGCCGCTGCTGGGCCAGCACACCGAAGAAATCCTGCGCGACGTCCTCGGCCACAGTGCGCAGGACATCGCCGCCCTGCGCGCCAAAGGCATCCTCTAATCCTCGCCGCGTTTGATCTACATCAGCAAATGTCCCACCCTGGTGTCAGGCACCAGGGTGGGACATTGTTTGAGATAGATCAAGGAATGTCCGACCTTAGTGCCTGACACCAGGGTGGACATTGTTTGATTTGGCGCAAGTCTTTTGCGGACCGGGGCCTTAGTTCAGGCATTCGCGGAAGTAGCAGAGCTCGCCGTGCAGCTGGTTGACGGCGGATTTCAATTGGCCGGATACGGGCAGGCCGCTGCTGCAGACGGTTTTGGCGCGCTTGCCAAGGATTTCCATATCGCCCAGTATTCTTTGGATGCGCTCGCCGTCGCTGCCGGCCATCAGGCCGACCATGTTATCCGATTGCTTGTCCAGTTTTTGGATGCAGCTGCGCAGCTCGCCGGGTAGATTGCGCTCGGCCGAGCAGGCTTGCGCGGCTTGGCCAATGGCAAATTGCAGGCTGTTGAAACGGACGCGCATTTCGTTCTGTTGCAGCATGACGATTCTCCCTCTTCATCAAAGCAGCACGGGTTGTGCCGATATGACTATGACTTGTCGAGTTCGCCAGAGTTTCCGCCGGCCGCCACGCCGTTGAGCGGCCTCAAGCGCAGCAAGCGTTTTCGGGCGCGGCGTCGCGCCGGGGCGACATCGACTATCATCAAGGGCTTTTCATGCCACCAAAGGATTTCTCATGAGTACCAAGGACACGCGCAGCCAGAAGGAGAAGATGCTGGCCGGCGATCTGTATATCGCCGACGATCAGGAATTGAGCGCCGCCAGCCGCCGCGCCTTTTTGCTGATGCGCGAGTACGATGCGGCGTATGGCCGGGATCTGGACCAGGCGCAGCGCGTGCTGCATGAGATGCTGGGCAGTGTGGGCGAAGGCGTGAACATCAAGCCGCCCTTCATGATCGATTACGGTTTCAATATCAGCGTGGGCGCCAATACTTTCGCCAACTACGGCCTGGTGGCGCTGGACGTGGGCACCATCAGCATCGGCCGCGATGTGCAGATCGGCCCGAACGTGCAGTTACTGACGCCGACGCATCCGCTGGAACCGGAACTGCGCATGGCTAAATACGAGGCGGCCAAACCCATCGTGATCGAGGACAACGTTTGGCTCGGCGGCGGCGCCATCGTGCTGGCGGGCGTCACCATCGGCCAGAACAGCGTGATCGGCGCCGGCGCGGTCGTGACCAAAAACATTCCCGCCAACGTGGTCGCGGTCGGTAATCCAGCCCGCGTCATCCGCCAGATCGGGCCGCAGGATTGATGCGGCATGTGGGCTTATTCGGCCCGCATGCCACCGTACTGCCCTGCCTTCACGCCGATCAGTTCCAGATTCTGATAGCCGAGATACAGCGCACCCACCACAAACACGGTCAGCAAGCTGACCAGCAAATTGCCGCCCACATCCATCAATCAGCCCTTAAGGGTGCGCCGCTCGTTGAGCTTGTCTTCAATGCGATGAATTTGTTTGCTGATCTCAGCTGTACGCACGTCGGCCTCGGCATCGTGGAGATGCCTTTCCAGGAATTGCTGGGCAAAACGTGTTGCCAATATCTCGCCTTGCTCACGATAGGCAACCAGTTGCGCTTCCACTCCACATGCGGCGTGAAATATTTCAAGCTCATCCTGCGTAGGCGGCCGCCCATGCACTGAAACGAAGTTGTGCAGGAACTCGTTTTTCTGCCGCTTATATAGAAGCTAGGCAAAGGCCCCCGCCGCATCATACTTATCGTTGACTAGCAGCGAGAAAATTTCGCAGGACGGCAATGCGTTCATTACCGCTCCCTCTCATATAACTCCTGTACCGCTCGTTTAAAAGCTTCGTTAATGTCCTTCGTGGTGATCTTCACGCGGGAGGCAATTTCTATTCCCTCCTTCGACAGACCGGGATAATGCAAATTGCCATCGCGCAGAGATTGCACTACTGCCTCAACATCTTCAGCAGTCACTTTAATTGAGCTGCCCATATAGCCTCCACTGTTTGTTTACACAGTATAGGCAGACTACCTTCGCGCACAATTGATTTGGAAGTGCGCTTTGAGCTGGCGCAAGCTCAGGTCGTGGCGAGGCTGGGAGTAGCACCGCTGATGGGCAGAAGTTTGCGCAGACGCAGCGCGATCAGCAGCGCCAGCGCCAGGAAGATGGCGAGCAGCAGCACCACGCCGGTCCAGCCGCCACCCGACCAGGCCAGTCCGCACAACCAGCCGACCAGGCTGGAGCCGAGATAGTAGAAGAACAGGTACAGCGCCGAGGCCAACGCCTGCGGCGCGCGGGCGCGCCGGCCCACCCAGCTGCTGGCGATCGAGTGCGAGGCGAAGAAGCCGAAGGTGGCCAGGGCCATGCCGGCCACGACCAGCAGCAGATTATCGGCCAGCGTCAGCAGCAGACCCGCGCCCATCACCGTCATCACGATCCACAGCACGCCGCGTCGTCCCAGCTTGTCGGCCAGCTTGCCGGCCCAGACCGAGCTGAAAATGCCGATCAGGTAGAGGAAGGAAATCGCGCCCACCAGGCTTTGGCTCAGATGATAAGGCGCGGCCAGCAGGCGGTAGCCGATGTAGTTGTAGGCGCTGACGAAGCAGCCCATGAGCAGGAAAGCCAGCGCGAACAGCCAGGGCAGGCCATCGTCGCCCAGATGCTGGCGCAAGCCGCCGGCCAGGGCGGACCAGCCGCCCTGCACCGGTCGGAAATTGCGTGAGGCGGGCAGACTGCGCCAGAACTCGACCGCCGCCAGCAGGCCGGCGACGCCGACGGCGGCCAGCGCCAGCCGCCACGAGAAAAAGTCGCTGAGCACCGACGTCAGTACCCGCCCCACCATGCCGCCGAAGGCGCTGCCGCTGATATAGAGTCCCATCGACAGGCCGAGCGAGGCCGGTTCGATCTCTTCGCTCAGGTAGGCCATGGCGACGGCGGGCATGCCGCCCAGCGCGATGCCGAGCGCGGCGCGCATCAGCAGCAGCTGGGGGTAGTCCTGGGCGAAGGCGCACAGCAAGGTCATCAGCGCGGCGGTGGCCATGGCCGCCACCATCAGCGGCTTGCGGCCCAGGCGGTCGGACAGCACGCTCGATACCAGGAGCGATACGGCCAGCGCGCCGGTCGCCACCGACAGCGAGAGGCTGCTCTGGGCCGGCGTCAAGGCGAATTGCTGCGCCATCACCGGCATCAGCGGCTGCACGCAGTACAACAGCGCGAAACTGGAAAAGCCGCCGAAGAACAACGCGCGATTCGTGCGCTTGAACTCGCGACTCCCTGCGGCGATAGCGGTGCGGGACATGGAACGGCCTCCATCAAAAAGCATGCTTTTATCTTAGGATTGCGCACTATTACTGTCCAATATATATTTGAAGCATCATTAATACTTTAAAACGATTACCGAACCATGGAACTGCGCCACCTGCGCTACTTTGTCGCCGTCGCCGAAGAGCTGAGCTTCACGCGCGCGGCCGAACGCCTGCACATCGGCCAGCCGCCGCTGAGCCAGCAAATCCAGGCGCTGGAGGCGGAAGTCGGCGCGCGCCTGCTGGAACGCAGCAAGCGCTGGGTCAGGCTGACGGAAGCGGGCAAGCTGTTTCTGGCCGATGCGCGCCGCGTGCTGGCCTTGTCGCAACAGGCGGTGCTGACGGCGCAGCGCGCCGAGCGCGGCGAGGCGGGCGAGCTGCGCATCGGCTTCACCTTTTCCACGCCGTTCACGCCGCTGTTCGCGCGCGTCATCAATCTGTACCGCCAGCGCTTTCCGCAGGTGACCTTGACCTTGCGCGAGCTGGCCACCCTGCACCAGATCGACGCCATCGAGGCGCATGAGCTGGACCTGGGTTTCATCCGTCCGCCGGAAGTGCCGATCGGCGAAGGCATAGCCATCACCGAGCTGCGCCACGATCCGCTGGTGCTGGTGCTGCCCACCAGCTCTCCGCTGGCGCGCAAGAAGCGGGTCGCGATCAGCGAGCTGCAAGGCCTGCCCTTCGTGATGTATCCGAAGAACGCGGGGACGGGGATTTATCCGCAGATTTTCCGCCTGTGCCGCGCCGCCTGTTTCGTGCCGAAGATCGGCATGGAGGCGGGCGAAGCATCCACCATCATCGGCCTGGTGGCGGCCGGTTGCGGCGTGTCGGTGCTGCCGGACTCCTTCAACCGCATGCATATGGAGGGCGTGGTGTATCGTCCGATTGCCGATCCGGCGGCGACCACCGAACTATGGCTGGCGCAGCGGCGTACCGACCGCAGCCCTTTGGTGGCGGCTTTTATCGCGCTGGCGCGCGAAGCGGTCAATGAGTTGGATGAGATGGATGCGCTATCCCGCTCTCCGAAGAAAGCGGGACAGGCTGGCCGGACTTAGTCGTAGTCCGCTTCCAGTTCGGAGCCGGCGTAGTTTTCCAGGTCGGCGAACAGGGTTTTCATGGCCGTGCGGCCGGGGATTTTCTGCAGCACGGTGCAAGTGCGGCGATACAGGTCGATGCGGTCGAGCAGCACGGCGTGGTGCTGCACCGGCACCACGGCGGCCAGCGCCGCCCAGCCGGTTTCGAAGTCGGGCTTGTGCTTGCGCACGGCCTTCACGAAGCGCTCGAACTCCTTCTGGCCCGTGCGCGCCACCACCCGGCCGCCGCCTTCGACGGCGAAGATGATGGACAGCGCGATCACGCCTTCCGCATTCAAGTCGGCATCCTTGACCGGGCCTTCGCTGTTGTGGCGGCGCAGCCAGTTCGCCAGGCGCACCACGGCCTGCACTTGCTGGCGCTGTTTCAACTGCGTCTGGAACTTGTCCGGGCCGTTCCAATTCTGGTTCGGATCGGTGAAGCAGATGTCGAAGAACAGGTCGCGCAGGCGGCGCTGGGCATACACCGGGTCCTGGTCGTACTCGCCCACCAGCGTGTCTTCCGGCATCTGCGAGAGCTCCTTCAACTGGCGGAAGCCCGCCTGGAAGGCCGCTTCGGCGCCGTTATCGACCAGGAAGTCGAGCGCCGCCTGGTCGCTGTCCACCGCCAGCAGCTGCTCCAGGCCCAGCGAGACGCCGCCCACCGTCAGGTTGAGCGCCTTCTGGATGCCTTCGGCCGTGCGGTTGTTAGTGAACTTCTCGGCCACCATGGCCGTGATGCCGGTCAGCTCGTCGGCCAGCATCACCGCCGCGTCCGGGCGTTCGTCGCCCGGCAGCAGCTTGATGGCGCGCGTCAGGCGCGGCAGGCTTTCCTGTACGAGTGCGGGCAGCATCAGTTGAAGATCCCCGTGCCCATGCTGCGGCGCGAGCCTGCCTTGGCCGCCGTGCTGCGGGTGCTCGGCACCTGTTTGCGCAGACGGTACAGCAGCTCCTTGGTGGAGCGCTGCAGGAAGGACGGTTCGTCATCCGGGTCGTCGCTGAATTCGGCATCGGCCAGGTCGGCGCTGTGGCGGAAGTCCGGGAACAGTTCGAACAGGGCGCGGTCCCAGCCATCTTCGCTGGCCTTGGCCAAGGCCAGCGCCAGCGGCACCACATCGTTGTCGGAGGTGGTCTGGCCGGTGATGTACGGGCCTTTGGAGATGATCTCGCCGGCCAGTTCCAGCACCTCTTTCGGCGCCATCGAGAACAGGATGGCGAAGGCGGTGCAGCCCCAGTCGGTGGCCGATGCTTCCTGCAGCAGCTCATTGCGGCGTTCCTCGTCCTCGGTGCCGAAGACCACGCCGTGGATATGGGCGAACAGCGATTCGGCGATGCGCTCGGGATCGTCCTCGATCAGATCGTCCGGCCAGGTCGCGGCCAGATAGGCCAGGCTCTGCGCCCAGGCCTTGGGCGGCACCAGCAGGGTCGCCAGCGACAGCTTGCCGCCGTCGAAGCCGGCCATATGCAGCGCCGTCACATGCGGCGGAATATTGTTGAGCACTTCCACCACGGCCAGGTCGCCGTGCTGTTCGGCCGCTTCGGCAAAAGCCTGCTCGGCGTGGCTCAGGGAGCCGGCCAGCACCAGTTCCGTCACCTGCTTGCTGATGGCTGGCAGATTGCTGTTATCGGACATCACTGCTCTCCTTCCTGATCGAACATCTGGGCGAAATCGTCGCTCACCGCGTCGTCGTCATCATCGCCATCGTCGCCGTCATCGCCCTCGGCCAGCTGGTCGAGCGACACATCGTCTTCCGACCACAGGCGCGGGTGCTTGTGCAGGAAGGCGGTAATGATGGCCTGGCGTCCCAGGTCGGGGTAGTTCTCTTCCAGCGCGGCATACATCTTTTCCGCCTCGCTGGAGCAGGAGGCGGCGGCGAACACGCGCGCCGCGTCGCCGTCTTCGAAATCGCCGGCTTCTTCCAGAATCGTTTGCCGGTCGTGGAACTCGATATGGTCCACCAGGGCGAAGGCCATCATGTTCAGGTCTTCGATGCCGGCGCCGCTCGCGTATTCAGACACCAAGGCCTGGATCATGTTCTGGTAATTCTTGCGGTCGGGCGGATCGCCCAAAATGCCTTCGATCTGGCCGCCCAATTCGCGCGACTGATAGGCGAATTCAGGGTGTACTCTACTCATTGCTTATTTTCTTTCAGGATGATGTTGTGTGGCGCGGCTTCAGGCGGCGGGCAGGCCCACGCCGTGCAGGCTGAAGACCGAGCGCCACAGCTGATACGCCTCCGCCTCCGGATCGATGACGATGCGGTGGTTCAGGCTCTGGTTGTACTCTTCGCGCTTGACGGGGTCGGACAGCACCTCGTAGGCCTTCACGATGGCCTTGAAGCGGGCGTCCGCGCCGGGCGCCTGGTTGCGGTCCGGGTGGAAACGCATGGCCAGCGACCGGTAAACCTTCTTGATTTCCTCGTCCGAAGCATTGGGCGCGACACCGAGCACATTATATAAATTATCCATAAGGAAACTCCGGGGCCGATTGCCGATAATGTGTAAAGACGAATTATCCTATAGAAAAGCATATGCCGTCCCGCTGGATGGTCGCGCGGTACGGTAAAATGCACGATATTCGACTCTTTTCCCGTCCTTTTTACATGAGCAACGACAAAAACAGCGCTGCACCCGTACCGGCATCGAATTTCCTGCGTAACATCGTGGAGGCCGACCTGGCCGCCGGCACCCATCAGCGCGATGGCCTGCCGCCGGTCATCACCCGCTTCCCGCCCGAGCCCAACGGCTACCTGCACATCGGCCACGCCAAATCCATCTGCGTCAACTTCGGCATAGCGCGCGATTACCAGGGCCGCTGCCACCTGCGTTTCGACGACACCAATCCGACCAAGGAAGAACAGGAATACGTCGACACCATCATCGACAGCGTGCAATGGCTGGGCTTCAGCTGGACGCAGCCGGGCGACCAGGGCGACCAGGAATACCTGCACTACGCCAGCGACTACTTCGACCAGCTGTATGCGATGGCCGAGTATCTGATCACGGCTGGTTACGCCTATGTGGACAGCCAAAGTCCAGAAGAGATGGCGGCCAACCGCGGCAACTTCGGCGCCGTCGGCAAGAATTCGCCCTTCCGCAACCGTCCGCGCGAGGAATCGCTGCAGATGTTCCGCGACATGAAGGCCGGCAAGTACAAGGACGGCGAACATATCCTGCGCGCCAAGATCAGCGAAGACGCCATGGCTTCGCCGAATATGAATATGCGTGATCCGGCCATCTACCGCATCCGCCACGCGCACCACCACCGTACGGGCGACGCCTGGTGCATCTATCCGATGTACGACTACACGCACCCGATTTCGGACGCGCTGGAAAACATCTCGCACTCCATCTGCACCCTGGAATTCCAGGACCACCGCCCCTTCTACGACTGGCTGCTGGAAACGCTGTCGGCCGGCGGCTTCTTCAAGCAACCGGTGCCGAAGCAGTATGAATTCGCGCGCCTGAACCTGACCTATGTCGTCACCTCCAAGCGCAAGCTGCGCCAGCTGGTGGACGAGAAGATCGTGACCGGCTGGGACGATCCGCGCATGCCGACCATCGTCGGCCTGCGCCGCCGCGGTTACACGCCGGAAGCGATCCAGCTGTTCTGCGAGCGCATCGGCGTCAGCAAGTCCGACGGCTGGATCGATTACGGCGTGCTGGAAGGCGCGGTGCGCGAAGACCTCGATCCGAAAGCGCCGCGCGGCATCGCCGTGCTGCGTCCGCTCAAGCTCATCATCGACAACTTCGACGCCAGCGCCAGCGTGGAATGCTCCTCGCCCGTGCACCCGCACCATCCGGAACTGGGCAACCGCACGTTCCCGATCACGCGCGAAGTGTGGATCGAGGAAGAGGATTTCATGGAAGTGCCGAGCAAGGGCTTCTTCCGCCTGTACCCGCCGCAGGGCGAACAGCCGGGCAGCAAGGTGCGCCTGAAGTACGGCTATGTGGTGGAGTGCACCGGTTTCGACAAGGACGCAAACGGCAAGGTCGTCGCGGTGCACTGCAACTACTTCCCGGATTCCAAATCGGGCACGGACGGCGCCAATAACTACAAGGTGAAAGGCAATATCCACTGGGTCAGCGTGGCTGCCGCGCTGCAGGCCGAAGTGCGCCTGTACGACCGCCTGTTCACCGAAGCGCAGCCCGATGCCGGCGGCAAGGACTTCATGGCGGCGCTCAATCCGAATGCGCTGGAAACCGTGACGGCTTATTTGGAACCGGGCATGAAGGACGCCGTGGCCGACCAGCGCTTCCAGTTCGAACGCCATGGCTACTTCGTGGCCGACCGCATCGATTCCCAGCCAGGCAAGCCGGTATTCAACCGCATCGTCACGCTGAAGGACAGCTGGGGTTCGGCCAAATAAAGTATTGCCTTTTCAAATGAAACCGCCTTCGGGCGGTTTTTTTTCATCAAAAACAAATCTAATGTTTGAGGTTTATCAAGAGAACAAATACACTACATCCTATAGGGCGTTGCCTTATTTGAAATATTCGAAATTATTAAACATTTTCGCTTGAAAGTTGCCGCGCCCACGGTATGCGTCTTTTCCAAAAACAGCGACAACCCTCTACCCTGCGCAATCCAAAAGCCTGGGGCGGCGTCCTGTTGTCCCTGGGTGTCGGCGCCCTGCTGTACTTCGTCGCCTACACCTCCACCGAGAGCGAGGCGCGGGAACGCTTTGCCATCCAGGCCGGCAATACCCAATACAATATCGTGGCCGGCATCAAGGCTTATACCGATGTGCTGCGCAGCGCCGCCAGCTTCTTCCAGGCCGTGGACGAAGTCTCGCCGGAAAACTTCCGCCGCTATGTGTCCGGCCTGGACCTGGCTGAACACTTCCCCGCCATTGCCAGCATCAATTTCGCCCGCCATCTGAAGGCCGAACAGCGTCCGCTCTTTGAACAGAGCATGCGGCATTGGGGGCAAGGCGAAGGCTATCCCAACTTCCGCCTGCAACCGCCGGGACTGCGCTCGGAATACGCGGTGCTGACCCTGCTCGAACCGATGACCGACAACCACACCAAGTACGGCATGGATATCGCCATCCGGCCGCAGGTGGCGCAGGCCCTGGCGCAGTCGCGCGACAGCGGTGAATTGAGCAGCTCCGGCCAGCCGGTGGGCCTGACCGAACCCGGCCAGTCGGGCATGGGGCTGCGCCTGCCGGTATACCGCAAGGGCCTGCCCGCTTTCAGCGTGGCGGAAAGGCGGGCCGCGTATATGGGTTCGGTCGGCATCGGCTTCAGCATCCAGCGCCTGATGCAGGGCGCGCTGGCCGACACGTCGCTGCAGCAGATGCGCGTGACCCTGTACAACGGCATCGCCAAGCCGGGCGCGCCGCCGCCGCTGCTGCTGTTCGACAGCGAGTCCGGCATGGCGCAGGGACCGAAGGAAGCGAGCTTCGAACTGGACTTGCCGGTGAACTTCAACGGCCATTTGTGGAACGCGCATTTCAGCATGCCGGAACGCGCGCTGTACTCGCGCTTCGACGTGTATCTGCCTTGGCTGGCGGGCGCGCTGAGCGGCACCGCCTGCCTGCTGCTGTATGCCTTGTTCCATACCTTGAGTTCTTCGCGCCAGCGCGCGATCAAGATGGCGCGCGCCATGACGCGCGAGCTGCGCGACTCGCAGGCCAAGCTGCAGCTGTCGCACCAGAAGCTGCGCCGTCTGGCGGCCCACTCCGACAAGATCAAGGAGGAAGAGCGCAAGCGCATCGCGCGCGAGATCCACGACGATCTGGGCCAGAATCTGCTGGTGCTGCGCATCGAAGCCGATATGCTGGCTTCGCGCACGCAGGGACGCCATCCGCGCCTGCACGCGCGCGCCAGCGCCACCCTGCGCCAGATCGACAACACCATCGGCAGCGTGCGCCACATCATCAACGACCTGCGCCCGCATGTGCTGGACCTTGGTTTGAGCGCGGCCGTGGAATGGCAGATCGGCCAGTTCCGCCAGCGCTCCGGCATCGGCTGCGAGCTGGTGGAAGACGGCAGCGACAAGGACATCGACGACCATTGCGCCACCGCGTATTTCCGGATTCTGCAGGAATCGCTCAGCAATATCAGCCAGCACGCCAAGGCCAGCCAGGTGCGCGTCGAGCTGCGCCACCAAAGCGGCATGCTGCGCATGACCATCAGCGACAACGGCGTGGGCATCCGCGCCAGCAGCCGCAACAAATCGGGCTCCTTCGGCCTGGTGGGCATCGAGGAGCGCGTCAATCTGCTCGGGGGGCAATGTTCCATCATCGGCATTCCCGATGCGGGCACGACCGTGACCGTGATGGTGCCCTTGCACGCGTCCATCGCCGCCGCGCATGCCGCCGCCACGCTTCCAGCCTAGGCCATGACCGGAAAATTCACGTGCGATTTTAGGAATTTGCTTCAAAAAAGCTTGATGAAAATCAAGATTGCCGGACATCACGTCGGCAAGAATGTGCTTGCACCACGCAGTTTTTTCTTTCTCACCAGCCACTATCACTGAAAGGAACTACCAATGAACGCAACCGACTTCAAGGCTATCGCTGAACTGGATCTGGACCCGATCAAGGTCAAGCTGATGCACGTCGAATCCGGGGAGGGCTGGAGCCTGGAGCGCGCCAATGCGGTGGAATTCGAATACCGCCGTTTTCTGTACCTGATGAAGAAGTTTCCCCAAGAACAAACCGCGCCGCTGATGGATGTGGATATTTTCTGGCACTACCATATTCTCGACACCATGAAATACGCCGTCGATTGCCAGGCCGTGTTCGGTTACTTCCTGCACCATTTCCCTTACATCGGCCTGCGTGGCGAGGACGATGAAGTGGCCCACGCCCGCGTCGGCCAGCGCATGAAAGAGCTGTACGAAGAAACCTTCAACGAACCGTATGCGCGCAGCCAGGCCGCCTGGTCGGGCGCCGCCGTGCAGCAGGGCGAGCAGACCGCCTGGTCCGGCGCCGCGGTGGAAGCGAAAACCGCCTGGTCCGGCGCCGCGGTGCAGGCGCAAACGGCCTGGTCCGGTGCAGCGGTGCAAGCACAGACCGCCTGGTCCGGCGCCGCCGTGCAAAAAGAGACGCAACCAGCACAGACGGCCTGGTCGGGCGCGACGGTGCAGAAAGCAACGCCGCAAGCACAAACGGCCTGGTCCGGTGCGGCGGTGCAGGCGCAGACCGCCTGGTCCGGTGCAGCGGTACAGGCGCAAACGGCTTGGTCCGGCGCCGCCGTGCAGGCGGGCGCGGCCGAAGCCCAAACCGCCTGGTCGGGTGCGGCAGTGCAACAGGGCGCAGCCCCGGCCCAGACCGCCTGGTCGGGTGCGGCCGTGAGCCAGCCCACCAGCTTCTACACCAGCCGCCCTGCCCTGCCCCAGCAAGCCTGATCCGGCTTGAGTCCCCTCCCGCCTCCGGCGCCAAAAAACAGGCGCCGGAGGCGCGTGTCGCAGTTGCGCTACAGCATCAGATTTTTCGAAATCCCGGCTTGTATTCCGCAACATCCTGCTTATACTGAGCTTCGTTGATGACGTTTTTGTTGCCCCGCATCAATTCATCGTTCCCAATATCCCGAACGTGCTCGACGCCCAGCCAGATAACAGCAGGCCACGGACGGCGTCCCTTTCTCCTCCATTCATACAAAGGGATTTATCATGATTTCAGCAGAAAGCTTCAAAGCCATCGCCGACCTCGACCTCGAACCTATCAAAGTAAAAATCATGCACGAGGAATCGGGCGAAGGCTGGTCGCTGCAGCAAGCCAATGCCGTGGAGTTCGAATACCGCCGCTTCTTGTACCTGATGAAAACCTTCCCGCATGAGCAGACCGCGCCGCTCAAGGATGTCGATACCTTCTGGCATTACCATATTCTCGACACCATGAAATACGCCATCGATTGCGACGCCGTATTTGGTTACTTCCTGCACCACTTCCCGTATATCGGCCTGCGCGGCGAAGACGACCTGGAAGCCCACCACCGCGTCGGCGAGCGCATGAAGGAATTGTATGAAAGCACTTTCGGCGAAAGCTATCTGCGGGCAGAACAGGCGTATTCCGGTGTGCCGTCCCAGCAAGCCTCGGCCTATTCCGGCGTGCCGACTGTGGCTTACTCCGGGGTCCCCGCCGCCGCCGCGAAAACCGCGTACTCGGGCGTTCCCTCGGTAGCCTATTCCGGCGTGCCGGCGGCGCAGGCGCAAACGGCTTACTCGGGGGTGCCGGCCCAACGTGCTGAAACGGCTTACTCCGGCGTGCCGGCAGCCCAGATGCAGACGGCTTACTCCGGTGTACCGGCGGCACAGGCCAAGACGGCGTATTCCGGCGTGCCTTCGGTGGCCTACTCCGGCGTGCCCAGCAGCCAGGCCAAGCAAGCGTATTCGGGCGTGCCTGCCGTGAAAACCGATGCCTTCTACGCGCAGCGCCCGCGCCTGGCTTAAACCCTAAACGCAGGGAACAAAAAACAACGGCCGCCTCCTGTTGCCAGGAGCGGCCGTTTTGCATGAGACTGGCGCAGCTTAGTGGGCCATCATCTCGCGCAGTTCGCGGATGCTGAAATCGCTGATCTCGTGCATGCGGATCAGGATGGTCGCACCGATGGGCAGCGTGTTGTGACGGATTTTGCTGATGACCGGCGGCGCCACTTCCAGCGCGCGCGACAGGGCCGCGTCATTTTTGAGCTGCAGTTTCTCGATAATCGCATCCAGAACGCGATTGGGATTGTAAGTGGGCGAAGCCGTAATTTCTTTGAGGGACATCATTAACTCTTTTCTTGGATCGAATCGGCCGAATTTTTGCAAAAACACGACACTTTGAAAAAATAAAAAACGAAGCTATACCGATTTGGCGCTCGAAAAGGCCTCGAATGACGCGTTTTTCAGCACACGGACGATATGATACACGGTTTTGTTGCTGATAGCTTAACTCTCACTTAAATTTGTGAGAATTTGATAGATTGTAGCGCCATTTCCTATGCTAGGAAATTTCCTGCTCGAAAATACAACAGGATTAGCGAGAATTGTTTGGCAAGAAGGCGCTGCAAAACCATGCCAGGCAGAGCAGGGCCGAGAGGCGGGCGACGGTGGAGGGGAAGGTCAAGGCGCCGGCATAGCCGGAGTGGGGACAGAGCGACCAGCCTAGCTGGCGGCGGATTTCAGCGGGCGTGGGAGGGGGCAAATCTTCCTGTCGCCGCTGGGCAATACGCTGCGCCAGGTAAGCACGGACTTGTTCCTTGCTGGGATGCTGGATGATCTGCATATGCCCTCCTTCACACCATGACTTCACCTTAGTGCAGCAGCCGATGCCTTGCTTGATACAGCGCAAACGAGGCAGGCGGTCCGACAGGATCGCGCAGAAAACTTACACCGCGCTTGCACGCGCGGCTTGCAATCCTTCAGTAACGTCAGTGTACCCCAGGCGCACGCCGAGTTCCGTCTTTAGCCGCTTGTTGCTCAAACGCCGCGACTCCGACATGAAAGACAGCAAGGCCGGCGACACCGCCGCCGTCAGCGCCGCGCGTGCCAGCCGCGGCGGGCGTGGCAAACCGAACACATCCGCTACTGCATCAAAATACTCCCCCATCTTCATGCAACTGTCATCCACGGCGTGATAAACCCGGCCCGGCTGGCCATGTTGCAGCGCGCGTACAACAATTTGCGCCAGATCATCGGCATGCACGTGGTTGGTATACACATCCTGCTCCGCCAGCAAGGCCGGCGTGCCGTCGCGCAGCCGCTTGAGCGGCAGCCGGTCGGCCGCATAAATGCCCGGCACGCGCAGGATGCTGACGCGGCCGCCACGCCGCCGGGCCCAGGCGCGCAGCACCTGCTCGGCATCGACGCGGCGCAGCGCGCGCGCATTGCGCGGCGCCACCGGGCGCGTTTCGTCAAACAGCGCGCCGCCGCAATCGCCGTACACGCCGGTGGTGCTGATATACACCAGCTGGGCCGCCGGCAATACGGCCGCCAGGCGGCGCGTGCGGCGATCGCGATGGCCCTCGGTCTGCGGCGGCGCCAGGTGCACGATGCGCCGCGCCAGCCCCGCCAGGCGGCGCAGCGTGGCCGGCTGGTCGAGATCGGCGACGATGGGCACCGCGCCGGCGGCGCGCAATTCGGCGCGGCGCTCCGGCTGGCTGGTCACGGCAAACACGCGGTAGCGCTGGCACAGCAGCGGCAGCAGGCGCATGCCGACGTCGCCGCAGCCCAGAATCAGCAGGCGCGGCAGCTTGAAAGATGGTTTTCTGGTTTTCATAGCCGCGATTGTAGGGCGAGCGCCGAAAACGCGCTGGCGCAGCCCGCTAGGCCGCAGTAAAGGGGTAGTGTAGAATACCCCGACCGTTCGCTTGAAAACACCATAAGAATCAAAAGCTTACCCTACCAAATCCACCCCGACCAATATGACTTTTCAGATTACCGTTCAGCCCAGCGGCCATCAATTCCCCTGTGACGAAGACGAAACCGTGCTGGCCGCCGCCATGCGCGCCGGCGTCGGCCTGCCGTATGGCTGCAAAAACGGCGCCTGCAGCTCCTGCAAGGGCAAGGTCTTGTCCGGCGCCGTGAGCCACAAGCCGCACCAGCAGCGCGCCCTGCCGCCGGAGGAAGAAGAAAAAGGCTTTTCGCTGTTCTGCTGCGCCGTGCCACATTCCGACCTGGTGCTGGAAGCGCGCGAAGTCGCGGGCAGCAGCGACTATCCGATCAAGAAAATGCCATCGCGTGTGGCGACGCTGGAGAAAGTGGCGCCGGACGTGATCGTGATCTCGCTGCAGCTGCCGGCCAACGAGGCGCTCAAATACCGCGCCGGCCAGTACATCGAATTCATGCTGCGCGACGGCAAACGCCGCAGCTACAGCATGGCGACCGCGCCCGACAACGGCCCGATCACCCTGCACATCCGCCATATGCCGGGCGGCCTGTTCACCGACCAGGTCTTCACCACCATGAAGGAGCGCGACATCCTGCGCTTCGAAGGCCCGCTCGGCACCTTCTTCGTGCGCGAAGAATCGGACAAGCCCATGGTCTTCCTCGCTTCCGGCACCGGCTTCGCGCCGATCAAGGCCATCGTCGAGGAAATGCAGCGCGCCAAATCCACGCGTCCTATGCGCTTGTACTGGGGCGGGCGCCGTCCGCAGGATTTGTATATGGACGCCCTGTGCCGCCAATGGGCCAGCGACATGCCCAACTTCACCTATGTGCCGGTGGTATCGAACGCGCTGCCCGAAGACGGCTGGAGCGGCCGCACCGGCTTCGTGCACCAGGCGGTGATGGCCGACCTGCCCGATATGTCCGGCCATCAGGTATATGCCTGCGGCGCGCCGATCGTGGTCGATAGCGCCAAACGCGATTTCGTCGCCCAGTGCCAGTTGCCGGACGAAGAGTTCTACGCCGACGCCTTCACCAGCGAAGCCGACCTGGCCAAGCCCTAAGCACCCCGCCCCCGTCCGCCATCGTCCGCTGGCGGGCGGCGGCGGACGGGACATGTTTCACCGCATGCCGGCCGCACCCGCATGCCGCCACAACGTCCGTCCCATGTCCCTGCTCTCCGAATCGAACGGCTTCAGCGTCCTTAAGCACCGCAACTTCGCTTTCTATCTTTCCGCCCGCATCCTCGGCACGCTGGCCGTGCAAATGCAAAGCGTCGCCATCGGCTGGCAGATGTATGCGATGACGCACAATCTGTTCTATCTGGGCCTGATCGGCCTGGCGCAGTTCGCGCCCTTCCTGCTGCTGATCCTTTACGCCGGCCACGCGGCCGACCGCCACAACCGCCGCAACATCATCATCTGCTGCATGGGCGCGCAACTGCTGTGCGGCTTGCTGCTGCTGGCCTTTACCTACAGCGGCATGCGCGCCGTGTGGCCGGTGTTCGCCGTGCTGCTGCTGTTCGGCAGCGCGCGCGCCTTCATGAGTCCCGCCACGCAGGCGGTGCTGGTGAATATGGTGCCGCAGGAATCGTTCAGCAAGGCCGTGGCGCTGAGCAGCTCCAGCTTCCACGTGGCGGTGATCCTCGGCCCCACGCTGGGCGGCCTGCTGTACATCGCCGGCCCGGGCGCGGTGTACCTGAGCGCCGCATTGCTGCTGGTGGCGGCCGTGCTGCTGATGGCCGCCACCCGTCCCGCGCCGCAGGTGCGCAGCAAGGAGCCGGCCAGCTGGCACAGCGTGCTGGAAGGCTTGCGTTTCGTCTTCTCGCGTCCCGTGATGCTGGGCGCCATCTCGCTCGACCTGTTCGCCGTGCTGTTCGGCGGCGCCACCGCCCTGCTGCCGGCGCTGGCGCATGACGTGCTGCATACCGGCCCCAGTGGCCTTGGCCTGCTGCGCACCGCGCCGGCGATCGGCGCGGCGCTGTGCTCGGTGACGCTGGCCTTCATTCCCATCACGCGCCGCGTCGGCGTCTGGATGTTCGGCGGCGTGGCGGTGTTCGGCGCCGGCACCATCGTGCTCGGCGCGACCACCAGTTTCGCCGTCGCGCTGGGCGCCCTGCTGCTGATGGGCGCGGGCGACATGATCAGCGTCTATGTGCGGCACCTGCTGGTGCAGTTCGAAACGCCGGATGCGATCCGGGGCCGGGTCAGCGCCGTCAACGCCGTCTTCATCGGCGCCTCCAATGAGCTGGGCGAGTTCGAGTCGGGACTGACTGCCGGCTGGTTCGGGCTGACGCGCGCCGTCATCTTCGGCGGCGCCGCCACCTTGCTGGTGACGGGCTTGTGGGCCTGGCGTTTTCCCGTCCTGTCACGCATGGACCGCTTCCCCCACCATAAAGTGTAAGATTGGCACGCTATGCGCTCACCAGCCCATCAATTCATCCGCAGCCGCCCGCACCTTAGCCTGGCCATTGCGCTTGGCGCGGTGGCGGGCCTGCTGCTGCCTTCCGCGTGGACGCTGCTGACACGCCTGCTCACCGCCTGGAATGTGGCGGTGTGGGCCTATCTGCTGAGCATGATGTGGATGATGGCGCGCGCCGACTACCGCAAGGTGCGCCGCATCGCGGCCGCCCAGGACGAGAATGCGGCCGTGATACTGCTGACGCTCTGCGTGGCCGCCTGCATGAGTCTTGCCGCCATCAGCTCGGAGCTGGCGGCCGTGAAAGACCTGCCGCCAGGCGACCGGCCGCCGCACTACGCCTTTGCGGTCCTGACCCTGCTCGGCTCCTGGTTCCTGGTCGGCATGCTGTTCTGCAGCCATTACGCCCACCTCTATTACAACGCCGCGCCGACGCGGCGTCCGCTGCAATTTCCCGACCGCGATTGCCAGCCCAATTACTGGGACTTCCTCTACTTCTCTTTCACCATCGCGGTGGCGGCGCAGACCTCGGACGTATGCGTGCAATCGCAGTCGCTGCGCAAGCTGGTGCTGGGGCAGTCGGTGCTCAGTTTCTTCTTTAATCTGGTTATATTGGGGCTGTCCGTGAATATTGCAGCCTCAATGTTGAATAGTTGAGTATTCCGCTGCGCTACCCTGCAAGTTCCGCCAAAAGGAGTAAGATGGAATCGCGTTGATACGCGACTTGATGAACAAACGGGAGCAGCAAATGCAAATCCATGTGAACACCGATAAAACCATCGAACGTCATGCAGGCCTGGACGACCATGTACACAATGTCGTCAGCACTGCGCTCAACCGGTTCGGCGAACACATTAGCCGTGTCGAAGTTCACCTCAGTAATAACCATGCGCAAAAATCGGCCGATGGCGAAATCCGCTGCACGATCGAAGCGCGCCTCAATGGCTACCAGCCGATTGCCGTCAGCGATCATGACGCCACCCTGCACCAGTCCATCAGCGGCGCGGTGGAAAAGCTGAAACGCTCGGTCGACAGCACCCTGGGGCGCCTGTACGATAAGCGTCACGCGACGCCGGACTTCGAGGAACAGGCTGAGTAATCAGGTAGATCAGAAAGCAGGCGCCGGCAACGGCGCCTTTTGTTTTTGTGGGCCGCGGCGTATGCCCCCCTCTGGCTCTATGCGCTCAAGCCGCGCAGATAGCGTAGTCCCTGCAAGGCGCGGCTGCCATACCAGGACATCATTTCCCCATCGACCAGCTGCACCGGTTTGCCGATCTGTTTTTCCAGCGCATCCGCATGCGCCTCGGTAAAGCGGTAAGGCTCGGACGACAGCAGCACCTGGTCGATCTGCGCCAGCAGCTCCGGCGTCCAGTCGAAACGCGGATAGCGCGCCGCGCCCAGGTTCGGGATGCTCCAGCCGATCTGCGCCAGCATGCGGGCGATGTAGGTATCGCCCGAAACACTCATCCACGGGTCTTGCCAGATGCAGTACAACACGCGCTGCGGCGGGCCTTTGGGCGCGGCCTGCAAGGCAGCGTATTCGGCCGCGAAAGCCGCGCACCAATCCTCGGCCGCCTGCTGCGCGCAGAACACGCCGCCCATCAGGCGCGCCAATTCCAGATTATCCAGCGGTGTCACGGGATGCGTGACCACGATGTGCGGCACGAATTCGGCCAGCTTTTCCACCGTCGGCTTTTCGTTCTCGTCGATATTCACCACCAGGTGGCTGGGCGCGAGCTTGCGGATCTTGTCGAAGTTGACATCCTTGGTGCCGCCGATTTTGGGAATGGCCTGCACCACCTCGGCCGGATGGATACAGAAACCGGTGCGGCCCACTAACTTCTGGCTCAGTCCCAGATCGCACAGCAGCTCGGTGATCGATGGCACAAGTGAAACAATGCGGGCATCGGGGGCGGGGGCGTGTTCGCGGCCCAGGGCATCGGTGAAAGTCATCTGTCGCGCGGTATCGAATGTTGGTGCGGTATTGAAACACACCCGGCGGCGATTGCGCTATGATTGCCTGTGAGCATTCCGCACATCGAAAGCCTAACTTGAAACAGATCAGTACCTTCGGCGCTTCTGCCTGGCAGATCGGCGAACTCCATTTGTTCCGCGACTCCGATCCAAAGCAACTCGCCCCGCTGCTGGCCGCCTGTCCCGTGGTGCAGGTGGAGCAAGGCGAAACGGTGTCGGACCTGCATTGCGCCCGCCTCTACATCGTGCTGCGCGGTGCATTGGCCGTGGGCGCCGACACCCGCACCGGCATGGCCGACGGCACTATCAGCAAGGTGCTGCCCGGCGAGAGCGTGGGCGAGCAGTCCGTGCTCGACGAGGAAGCCAATCTGAATCCCATCGTAGCCATGGAACAGAGCGAGTTGCTGCAGATCGAAGCGGCGACCGTCTGGCGCCTGATCGACGAATCGAACGGCGTGGCGCGCAATCTTCTGCGCCTGCTGTCCTTCCGCATCCGCGCCGCCAATGCCCAGCTGCGGCGGCGCCAGAAGCTGGGCGAATTCTATCGCCAGCTGTCGATGGTCGACGGCCTCACCAGCCTGTATAACCGCGCCTGGCTCAACGACCTGCTGCCGACCATGGTGGCCTCGGCCCACGATACGCAGGCGCCGCTGTCGCTGGTGATGATCGATATCGACCACTTCAAGAAATTCAACGATAGCCACGGCCATCTGCAGGGCGACCAGGCGCTGCGCACGGCGGCCCAGGTGCTGAGCGGCGCGCTGCGTCCATCCGACTGCGCGGTGCGCTATGGCGGCGAAGAGATGATGGTGATCCTGCCGAATACCAGCATCGGCCTGGCGCAATCGGTGGCCGAGCGCCTGTGCGAGCGCATGCGCCAGGCGGTGGTGTTTGGCGATATGCGCCTGCCGCTGCCGCATATCACGGCGTCGTTCGGCGTAGCGGCCCTGCAGCCGGGCCAGGACGAACAGGCCTTGATCGCCGCCGCCGACGCGGCCCTGTACCGCGCCAAGGAAACGGGGCGCAACCGGGTGGCGGTGGCCGCCGTCTGAGTCCTTACGCGGCCTTGGCGGCCTTGCTGCCGTCCTGCGTTGCTGCGGTCTGCGTGGTGGACGTAGCGGGCTTGGTGGGCGGCGTCTGCTCCGGTTTCTCGGCATTGGCGGCGCGGCGGCTGGAGACGAAATCGGCATAGCCCTTCTGCACCAGCTCATAGGTCTTGTCGATGTTCGCGGCGATATCGCCGCTCAGCACTTTCAAGCCCTGTAGAATATCGCGCGCTTCCTTGAAGCCTTTTTCGAAGCCGCCCTTGATGGTGTCCATGAACTTGTCCAGCGCCTCGTCCTCGCTCAGGCTGGGATTCTGCTTCTTGTACAAGTCGAAGAAACCGGTAGAGAGCGAAACGATGCGGCCCGCCGTGCCTTCCGGCGTATTGTCCTGCGAAACCGCGTTCTGCACCGCGTTCTCGCCGTAATCGGCCTTCAGCGCCTCGTTGATGCTGGTTAGCGCCGATTTATAAACCAGGGCCAGCGGATCGTTCTGCGAACCGATGGAGACCGACAGCGAGGCTTGCAGAATATTCGCATTCATCTGCAATTTCGCCTTATTGGCCGGCGTGACCGAAGCATCGGAGCCGGTGCCCGCCACCGTATTGCTGCGGGTATTCAGGGAAACAGGATTTGACACAATAGACCTCCTTGCTTCAGCATGCGACAACAAGAACCACTTTGCACAATATGAGCAACCACACCTTCCTCTGGCACGATTACGAAACCTTTGGCGTCGTGCCGCGCCGTGACCGTCCCGCCCAATTCGCCGCCATCCGCACCGACGCCGAACTCAATGAAATCGGCGAGCCGATCATGCTGTTCTGCCAACCCGCGAACGACTACCTGCCGGATCCGCAATCCTGCCTGATCACCGGCATCACGCCCCAGCAATGCCTGGAACAGGGCGTGCCGGAGCATCGTTTCGCCGCCGTCATCGAAGAGGCGTTTTCCCAGCCCGGCACCATCGGCGTCGGCTACAACACCATCCGCTTCGACGACGAAGTGACGCGCTTCCTGTTCTGGCGCAACCTCATCGATCCTTACGCCCGCGAATGGCAGAACCAGTGCGGCCGCTGGGACCTGCTGGACGTGGTGCGCATGTGCTACGCGCTGCGTCCGGACGGCATCGAATGGCCGAAGCACGAGGATGGCCGTCCCAGCTTCAAACTCGAACATCTGAGCAAGGCTAACGGCCTGGCGCACGAAGCGGCGCACGATGCGCTGTCCGACGTGCGCGCCACCATCGCCCTGGCCCGCCTGATCCGCCAACAGCAGCCCAAACTCTTCGACTTCTGCCTGGCCCTGCACAAGAAGGATCGCGTGGCCGAGGAAATCGGCATGCACCTGCCGCCGGCCCAGCGCCAGCCCTTCCTGCACGTCTCGGGCATGTTCCCGGCCGAGCGCGGCTGCCTGGCCCTGGTCTGGCCGCTGGCGCCCCACCCCAGCAACAAAAACGAAGTCCTTGTATGGGATTGTAGCTTCGATCCGGGCGAATTGTTCAATCTGGATGCCGAAACCGTCCGTTTGCGCCTGTTCAGCCGCAGCGCCGACCTGCCTGAAGGCATGAGCCGCCTGCCGATCAAGAGCGTACACCTGAACAAATCGCCCATGCTCGTTAGTAATTTGAAAACCTTGACGCCGCAGATGGCCGCGCGCTGGGGCCTCGACCTGGAACAAGGCCGCGCCCACGCCCAGTTGGCCGCGGCAGGCCCGGATTTATCGGCGCTGTGGGCCGAAGTCTTCCAGCGCGCCGCGCCCGAAGCGGCCGACGTCGACGAAGACCTGTACGGTGGCTTCGTCGGCAACAACGACCGCCGCCTGCTCGAAACGCTGCGCAAACAAAAGCCCGAGCAGCTGGCCACCGCCACCGCCCACTTCCAGGACGACCGCCTGGGCGAGCTGCTGTTCCGCTACCGCGCTCGCAACTTCCCCGACACCCTGAGCGAAGAAGAGCAGGAACACTGGGAACAGCACCGCGCCGCCCGCCTGTTCGAAGGCGAAGCCGGCGCCCGCACGGTCGAGCAGCTCTTCATGGAAGTCGACCAGCTCTCGGAGACCGTCGACGAACGCGGCGAAGAAATCCTCGGCGCCCTCTACGACTACGCCGAAATGATCGCCCCCCAGCGCTACTAAGCCCCCGCGTTTGATCTACCGCAAACAATGTCCCACCGTGGTGTCAGGCACCGGGGTGGGACATTTGCTGATCTAGATCAAAGAATGTCCGGTTCTGGTGCCTGACACCAGGGTGGGACATTGTTTGATTTGGCGCAAACGCTGGAGGGTTTTAGCGGTGCTGGTTGATGGCGTCGCGGGTTTCGAGGGCGACGCGGCGGGCGGCGGCGGCGAAGTCTTCGCCGGCTTGCGGCGTCGCGTACAAAATCGCGCGGGAGGAGTTGATCATCATGCCGGTGCCAGCCTTGCTGCGGCCTGACTTCACCGTGGCTTCGATGTCGCCGCCTTGGGCGCCGACGCCGGGAACGAGCAGGGGCATGTCGCCGACAATGGCGCGGACCTGGGCCAGTTCTTCGGGGTAGGTGGCGCCGACCACCAGCGCGCATTGGCCGTTGGCGTTCCATTTTTCGGCAACCAGGCGCGCTACGTGCTGGTACAGGGGCTTGCCGTCCACTTGCAGGAATTGCAGGTCGGAGCCGCCTGGATTCGAGGTGCGGCACAGGACGATCACGCCGCGGTCGGTCCATTCCATATACGGTTCAACCGAGTCGGAACCCATGTACGGGCTGACGGTGACAGCGTCGGCGCCGTAGCGGTCGTAGGCTTCGCGCGCGTACTGCTTGGCGGTGGCGCCGATGTCGCCGCGCTTGGAGTCGAGGATCAGCGGGATGTGCGGATATTTTTCGCGGGCATAGGCGCAGATGTCTTCCAGCTGGCGTTCGGCGCCCAGGGCGGCGAAGTAGGCGATCTGCGGCTTGAAGGCGCAGGCCAGATCGGCGGTGGCGTCGATGATGGCCGTGCAGAATTGGTAGATGCCGTTTGGATCTTGCTGGAACTGGGCCGGCAGGCGCGCCATGTCGGGGTCGAGACCAACGCACAGCAGGGAGTTATTGGCAGCCCACGCGGCGTTCAGTTTATTCATAAAAGTCATGGCAGGCCCTTTTTATTCGTCGTTGCAAACCCTACATTATAACTTGCCCGGCGAACGCCCCGGATTTTGCAAAACGTGTATATTTGTCCATATACAGGAGGAAAATCATGCGCAGACACCCGTTTTCACGCTGGTTCATACTCGGTTTTCTCGCCGTCCTGCTCTCGGGCTGCGGCTATAACGAATTCCAAAGCAAGGATGAAGCGATCAAGGCCGCCTGGGGCGAAGTGGTCAACCAGTACCAGCGGCGGGCCGACCTGATTCCGAATCTGGTGAACACGGTAAAGGGTTATGCCTCGCATGAGAAGGAGACGCTGGAATCGGTGACGCGCGCCCGCGCCACGGCGACCAGCATCCAGGTTACACCGGAGGTTCTGAATAATCCGGCGGCCTTCCAGAAGTTCCAGCAGGCGCAGGGCGAGCTGTCTTCGGCGCTTTCGCGGCTGATGGCGGTGTCGGAAAAATATCCCGACCTGAAGGCCGACACCAGTTTCCGCGACCTGCAGTCGCAGCTCGAAGGCACGGAGAACCGCATCACCGTGGCACGCCAGCGCTATATCGCTTCGGTGCAGGAATACAATGTGCTGGCGCGGCGCTTCCCCACCAATCTGACGGCGATGATCTTCAGCTACGAGGTCAAGCCGACCTTCCAGGTCGAAAACGAGAAGGCCATTTCGACCGCGCCCGCCGTCGATTTCGGCAAAAAATAAGGACTTGCCGCGATGCGCCGGCACCCTCTCCTGCCTGCCCTGCTGGCCTTCCTCCTTGCCTGGATGATGGCGGCGGCGCAGGCTCAGTCTTTCGTCGCGGTGCCGCAGTTGAAGGCGCGCGTGACGGACCAGGTGCATATGCTGAACGATCAGCAGCGCACCGCGCTGGAAAACGTACTGGCCGATTACGAGGCCAAGAGCGGCAGCCAGATCGCCATCCTGATCGTTGCCAGCACCGCGCCCGAAGCCATCGAGCAGTACAGCATCCGCGTCACGGATGCCTGGAAACTGGGGCGCAAGGGCGTGGACGATGGCGTGCTGCTGCTGGTGGCAAAGGACAATCCCTCCTCCCTGCGCCGCCTGCGCATCGAAGCGGGACGCGGCGTGCAGGGCGTGCTGACCGACGCCCAGTCCAAGCGCGTGCTGCAGGACGTGATCGCGCCCCACTTCCGCCAGAACGACTTCTATGGCGGCTTGGTGGCGGGTGTCGGCGCCCTCGCCACCTTGCTGGATAAGGAGCACTTCCCCGCGCCGCCGCAGCAAGCGCCAGCCCACGCCGGCGATGATGGACCAGGCATCGGCTGGCTGTTGCCGCTGCTGCTGTTCGGCGCCTTCGTTCTGCTGCCGTTGATGCGCGGCGGTGCGCGGCGCGGCTTGCGGCGTGATGGATGGGGTTCGGATGCCGCCGGCGTGATGTTGGGCAGCGTCATCGGCAATGCCTTGGGCAATGCCTCGCGCGGCGGTAGTGGCAGCGGTGGCGGCTTCGGCGATGGCGGCGGCTTCGGCGGTGGTGGCGGCGGCAGCTTCGACGGCGGCGGCGCATCGGGGGATTGGTGATGAGCGCTCTACCGACCAGCTTTGCGGGACGCTGCCGGCGCGCATTGCGCCATCTGCTGAGCGGTTCCGCCTCAGGCAAACGCTGCTTCCCACCCGCCACGCTGGCTGCCATTGAGCAGGCCATCGGCGAAGGCGAGAAGCTGCACCGCGCCGAGGTGCGCCTGATCGTGGAAGCGGCGCTGGACGCCGGCGCGGCCTTCCGCAATATCAGCAACCGCGAACGGGCGCGCGCCCTGTTCGCGCAATACGGCATCTGGGATACCGAAGAAAACTGCGGCGTGCTGATTTACGTGAACCTGGCCGAGCATGCAGTCGACATCGTGGCCGACCGCAATGTGGGGCGGCAGGTGCCGGAGCAGGACTGGCAAGCCATCTGCGCCACCATGACGCAAGGCTTCGCCCAAGGCGACTTCCATCACAGCACGCTGGCCGCCCTGCGGCAGCTCAACGACATCCTGCACAAGCTGTTTCCGGCTGACGGTGCGCGGCCCAATCAGCTGCCCAATGATGCGCTGATTCTCTAGGCTACAATCCGCCACATCCTGAACAGACAGAATAGACGCTCATGAAACTTACCCAAAAAGTCGCCATCGTCACCGGCGCCACCCAAGGCATCGGCCTCGCCTGCGCTCAGCGCCTGGTGGCTGAAGGCGCGCAAGTCATGCTGGTCGATATCAAGCCCGAGGGCCAGCAGGCCGCCGAGGCGCTGGGCGACCAAGCGCGCTTCTTCGCGGCCGACGTCAGCCAGAAGGCCGACGTCGATGCGCTGGTGGCGGCCACCCTCGCCGCTTTCGGCCGCATCGATATCCTGATCAATAACGCCGGCGTCACCCATGCCGCCGATTTCCTCGACCTGACGGAAGAGGATTTCGACCGCGTGCTGCGCGTGAACCTGAAATCGATGTTCCTGTGCAGCCAAGCCGTGGCGCGCGCGATGGTGAAACAGCAAAGTGGCTGCATCATCAATATGTCGAGCGTGAATTCCGAGCTGGCGATTCCGAACCAGGTGCCGTATGTGGTGTCGAAAGGCGGGGTCAATCAGCTGACCAAGGTGATGGCGCTGAATCTGGCGCCGCATGGCATCCGCGTCAACGGCATCGGGCCGGGCACAATTTTGACGGAGCTGGCCAAGAAAGCGGTGCTGGGCAGCCCCGAGGCGCGCCACACCATTCTCTCGCGCACCCCGCTGGGACGCTGCGGCGAACCGGAGGAAGTGGCCGCCATCGCCGCCTTCCTCGCCAGCGACGACGCCAGCTATATGACGGGCCAGACCCTGTATGCCGACGGCGGCCGCCTGGCCTTGAATTACACCGTGCCGGTCAAGAATTGAGATATACAGATAATCTATGACAGGTATCGGAAACAAAAATTAGACATATATGCCGCGACGCAGCATAATCTCTCCTGTCTCCACTATTCTCCTCCAAGAAAATAGTTTTAAGCCCGCCTCGAGCGGGCTTTTTTTTATTTCCAGGGATTCAACAAAGGCAGGCTTAAATTCTGGAAATGGACCTCATTGCGGGTTACCAGCGTCATCCCATGCACCAGAGCGGTTGCTGCAATGATTGCATCGCGCTCCGGCCGTGGATGAGGTACATGTAAATCGGCGCACCGCAAGGCAACCGCCTGATCGAAGATCAAGACTCGGCCAATAAAATGCGTTAAGACCTGTGAATCCAACCACGCCCTTAGTACAGCTCCCTGTTTCGCATCCTTCCGCTCCTTCAGAAGCCCCCTAATTCCAGTTCGAGAATAGTAATAACAGAAATATACTGTCTACTCAAAGGCTGGGAGGCCGCCCAAGCCAGTACCTTAGGGTCGGCACGATCTGGTCGGCGCAATTCAGACAACACGTTGGTGTCAAGAACAAACATCAATCTAGTTCCGCAACGCGGTAAAGCCCTCTCAGTTCAGGTATCTCGAGTTCTACGTCTGCATTCCCATCCTGCGCAAGGGCGGTAGCAAGGCTAAGTGATTTCAGGGCAAGTTCGCGATACTGGCTTATGCTCATCAATACATGCGATGGCTTACCTCGCTCAGTGATGACGACCGGTCGATCCTGGGATGCCTTCTTTGCCTCGCCGACATTACGGCCAAGCTCACGGCTACTGATGATCAAGGTTTTCATGATTGACTCCAAATGCCGCACATGAAAATACTACTCCGTCCAGCCCCCCCCCTAGCGTGCTGGCATATCTGAAAATGTTGCTCAGTGTCATAACAGCGTAATAATCCCCCCCTATACTGATCACATCTGCCGCACATGCAACCGATATGCGTGGCGGCAGGGAAGGTGTGCCGGAGGAATCCGGTGCACCGCACCGAATTGAGTTTGTACTTTGTTTCTTGATGTTCTCTTGGCCCGAATGGGTTTTTCGCCCGCTCTTGTAGCGGGCGTTTTTTCTTCTAGCGTGGTATCGTTCGGCCCATGCTTAATTTGATCCAACAACTGTTTTTGACTTCCTCCCACGCCCGCTTGCGTTATTGGGGCGGGATGGCGGCTTATGCGCTGATCCTGATTCTCGGTTCGATCCCCGGCGCGCGCGCCGATATGGGCGAAGTCGCTTCCGGCATCGTGCTGCATTCCTGCGCATATGCGACGCTGGCGTTCCTGCTGTTCACCGGCGGCAGCGGCAACCCTGCCCAGCGCGCGCTGAAAGCGGTGCTGACGGTGGCCGTGATGGGCGCGTTCGACGAATTCGTGCAGAGCTTCTTCCCCTACCGTCATGGTTCGATCCAGGACTGGTGCGTGGATTGCAGCGCCGCCATCGTGTGCGCCACCTTCATGTGGGCACTGTGGTCGCATCGCAAGGTGGCGGCTTAGTTGATCGGCCGCCAGTACGTCTCGCGCATTACCCTGCAGCGCAGCGCCGTACCGGATTTCGGCGCCTACCCTTTCGCGCTGCCTGCTATCCGTAATTTCACCAGCATCGACCTGCATCCGAAGGTAACGCTTCTGGTGGGTGAGAATGGTTCGGGCAAATCGACTTTGCTGGAAGCGGTGGCGGTGGCGCTGGGTTTCAATGCCGAAGGCGGCACCAAGAATTTCCGTTTTTCGACGCGTGCCTCGCATTCGGCGCTGCACCAGTATCTACGCATCGCGCAAAGCATCCATAAGCCGCGCGACGGCTTCTTCCTGCGCGCGGAAAGCTTCTTTAATGTGGCGTCGGAAATCGAGGAACTGGATAAAGGTCCCGGTGGTCCGCCCATCATCAATTCTTATGGCGGCCGTTCGCTGCACGAGATGTCGCATGGCGAGTCCTTCCTGGCACTGATGATGGAGCGCTTCGGCGGCCAGGGCCTGTACATCCTCGACGAACCGGAGGCGGCGCTGTCGCCCCAGCGCCAGTTGGCGATGCTGAGCCGCATGCACGATCTGGTGCGGCGCAATTCGCAGTTCATCATCGCCACGCATTCGCCCATCCTGCTCGCCTATCCCGAGGCGCGGATTTATTCCTGCTCGGCCGAAGGCATCCACCCCATCCGCTACGAGGAAACGGAACACTACCAGGTGATGCACGATTTTCTGGTGAACCCGCAGCGCATGCTCGACGTGCTGCTCGACCGTTCCGACGAAAATTAGGCGCCCCGCCCTTTCTTCTCATCGCGTTCGAACGGCAGGCTGCGCTGGCCGCTGCTGGCATCCCTGGCGATACGGCGCAGCATGACGCGGGTTTGGCGGCGCTGGGTGGCGGCAGCCAGGGCGCCGATGGCTTTCTCCGCATCGGCGCGCAAAGCCAGCAGCTGTTCGGACTGGGCCTGCCGCACCAGCCCATACAAGGCTTGCGTGAAAAGGTAGCGGGTGCGCGCATCGCGCTCGTCGCCGCAGGCGGCTGCCACCAGCTCTTCCACGATCCAATCCGTACCGTACTGTTGCATGAGCATCCTTTATCAGTGCTTTGCGGATGATCAATTATTGCGCGGGCGTTCTCGCACCCTTTGATATGCGTCAATCCGGCGGCAAGCGGATTTAATAAACCTGCTCGACTTCGTAACCGCGCCGCTTCAGCAATTGCGGCACGCTGTTTTCGCCCAGCAGATGCAGCAGGCCGATGCCGACAAAGGCGCTGTGTTCGCGCGCCATGATGGTTTCGATATTCGCCGCCATTTCGGGATTGCGCTTGCCCAGCAAGGTCTGCTCCATGAAGCGCGCCGACACGCTGTCGCCCGTGGTCAGCTCGCGCGACAGCTCGGCCATGCGCACGCGGTCGGAGGCGCTCCACGCATCGATCAGGCCCGCCGATTTTTTCAGCGCGGCGCCGCTGTCGATATCGTCCAGATTCTCCAGCAGATAGCGCTCCTGCTGGGCCGCGCTCAAGCCATCGAAAAGGCTGAGCTGATATTCGGCCGTCTCCAGCTCGCGCAAGGGCTTTTGCTGCCGCAGCGCCGCTTCCAGCAGAAAGCCTTCCACGCCCTTGCTGCGCTGGTAGCCCAGCTTTTCCATCTCCATGCCGACCAGGATATTCGCCACCAGCCAGGGGCGGAAACCTTCCACGCTGGCGAGCGGCATGCCGTTCTTGTCCAGCGCCGCCTGCAAACGCGCCATGGCGGCCGGCGACAGATGGTCGCGCAAGCTTTGGCCGGCCGGATAACCGCCGTATTTGCCCAGCGCCAGCTGGAAATCGTCATTGGCGCGCACGTCCAGTTCCAACACCAGGGTGCGCGCTTCGGCCAGGGCGCGGCTCACTTCCGGCTCCAGCGGATAGAAGTTCTGCTTGCCGACGTGGATGGTGCCGAAGAGATAACTGCTGACGCCATGGTGCCGCACGCGATACAGCACGCCGCGACGCGGCACGGCGTCGCCGTCCTGCGCCTGGGACAAAGTGGAAGGTATGCTCATTTCCACGCCATGCACCATGCCTGAAAACAAAAATAGAAGAAGAATCAATAACTTGCGAACCATGCCAGACCCCGCGACAGCTCCGCCCGGCTGGCGGATATGTTGCCCATGGTAAAGCAGTTTTTCGCGAAGGAAGATGAAATCCCGGCGCTTTTTTGCCCGCGCCGGGAGAAAACAACAGAAGGATTAACGCTTCGTCAGCTAGTGGTCAAACAGACCACTCAACGCGCCAACTCCACCAGCACCGCCGTGTACATTTCCAGATTCAGCATCGGCTGCTTGTGAGTGATGAACTCGTGCTCGGAGTGGCCGGTATAGACCTGGCCCGGCATGCCGGGACCGAAGCTGACCGCGTTCGGGAACAGGCGCGAATTGGTGCCGCCGCCGATCGACACCGGCTGCGCATCCTTGATGCCGGTATAGTGCGCGAACACATTCAGCAAGGTCGGAATCTGCGGCGCCTTCTCCTGGATCCAGGGATCGCCGACATACATATTGATGCCAGCCTTGGCGCCGCGCGCCGCGTTCCAGCCGTCGAAAGCCTGCTGGAATTCCGCCTTCAACTCATCGGCCGTCTTGCCGCGCGGGCGGCGCAGATTGATGTTCAGCTCCAGGCCTTCATTCGACTGCTTGAGCACCGTGGGCGCCACCGTCATCGGTCCCATGAAGCTGTCGCGGTAAGCGGCCTTGCCGAACTTCTCGCCATGGATGCCGGTGCCGATCATCTCGTTCAGGAAGGACACCATATTCGCCGCCGAGGTGCCCTGCCATGGGCGCACATTGAGCGCATCGGCCAGCATGCTGATCGCGTTCACGCCGTCTTCCGGCTTGGACGAGTGGGCCGATACGCCCAGCGCCTTGATCTTCAAGGTGCTGCCCTGCCAGTCGTATTGGTAGCGCATGCCTTTCTGCGCCACGGCGCGGGCGCGGATCTGCGCTTCCAGCTCCGGCGTAGCCTGGTCGATGACGGCGCTGGCATCTTCCGGAATCTGGCTGCCGAAGAAACCGCCGGCAAAGCTGGCCAGCACCGGGCCGGCGACATTTTCCACCTGCACCCAGTGCGGCAGCTTGACCGTCAGCGAGCCATAGCCCTTCTCCGCCGTCACCACCGGGTATTCGGCATCGAGCGTGATATTGACCTGGGGCGGCTCATGGTTTTTGAGGAAGGCTTCCAGCGGCGCCCAGTCGGATTCTTCGGCCATATACACATACAGCTCGATGCGCTTGCTCAGCGCCAGCTTGCGGTCCTTGATTGCCTTCATCGCGTACAGGGCGGTGGCGATCGGGCCTTTATCGTCCTCGGTGCCGCGGCCGACCAGGCGTCCCGGCTCGCTGGTGGAATCGAGCTTGAAGGGCGACTGCTTCCATTTGGCGGGATCGACAGGCTGCACGTCGCCATGCGTGATCACGCCGACGCGCTCCTTGCCCTGGCCCATGCCGATCACCACCACATAGCCGTGGTCCTTGAAATCGAAGCCCAGGCGTTCCGCCTCCTGGCGCAGGAATTTCTTGAAGCCCGCATGCTCGGGATTGTTTTCGAATGCGATCTTCTTGTCTGCTACGGTATTGAAGCCGACCATGGTGGCCAGGCTCTTGATCATCGGCTTTTCGTAGGTGCTACGGGCATGGCGGGCGGTGCTGGTGGCGGCGTCGCTCAGGGGAGCGGCATGCAGCGGGGCTTGCAGCAGCAGGCCAAGAAGGGCAATCTTTTTCAGCATATGTCTCGTCGTTATTGGTAGTTGGACACGATCCTGTGAATGACGCCGTCGCGGTGCATGCCCGCGATGGCCGCATTCACGTCCGCCAGCGTCACGCCGGACTTCTCCGACACGGCGCAGCGTGTCAGATAGGTTTTGACGTGAAGCGGTGGATGGATCTCAAGGCGATCGCCCAGTTTCAGCCGGTAGTCGAGCAAGGCCTTCAAGGTGGCCGCATGCCTTACCCGTCCCAAACCCAGCTTGCGCAGGTTGATCTCGTTGGACGGGCCGTCGGCGCGCACGAACTCCGCGCCCAGGGCATGCTCCAACTCCGGGTAATGATAGCCCAGGACGGTAGCAATCTGCTGGCCGCCCACATCGGCCACGGTCAGGGGACGCGGCCAGCGCCGGTCCGAGACCAGCAGCTCGGTGACGGGGAAGAACGGGGAGCTCCAGTAAAAGCTGCCCGGCAGCCATTCCGGCATATACATGCACAGCACGTCGGCGCGGCCCACCTCCAGGGTCTGGGCGATGCGCTTGCGCGGCATGGCGAGAAACTGCGCGCGCCGTCCCAGCTGCTGCGCCAAGGCTTCACCCAAGTCCTTATGGATGCCGCCCACCAGCTCCCCCGCGCGGAATTCGGAAATCGGCATTTCGGTGCCGGTGGCCACCAGCACGATCAGGCGCCCCGGATCGGCCAGGGCCGGCGCCGCCAGCAGCAAGGCCGCCAGCAGGCTGCATGCGGTCCGCCGCAGATGTCGAAATGTCATGAAACAGAAACCCATACTAAGAGAATGGTTACCAGTTTACCGTCTTTCGCCGCCGCTTCCCAAAAAGACATGCTGGATGCAAGTCATACCCACGCGCGTGTCAGGGCCTTGCTTGAAAGCCCGCGCCACAGCCCAATATCGACGCCATGACTATCCCATTCTCCGTACTCGACCTCTCCCCCATCGCCGAAGGCAGCAATGCCGCCACCTCGCTGCGCAATACGCTGGACCTGGCGCAGCATGCGGAGCGCTGGGGTTTTCAACGCTACTGGCTGGCCGAGCACCACGGCATGCCGGGCATCGCCAGCGCCGCCACGGCGGTCGTGATGGCTCACGTCGCGGGCGGCACGTCCACCATCCGCGTCGGCGCGGGCGGCGTGATGCTGCCGAACCACTCGCCGCTGGTGATCGCCGAGCAGTTCGGCACCCTGGCCGCCCTGCATCCGGGCCGCATCGACCTGGGACTGGGGCGCGCGCCCGGCTCCGACCAGGCCACCATGCGCGCCCTGCGCCGCCGCATGGACGCCAGCGTGGACGAATTCCCGCAGGACGTGCTCGATCTGCAGGACTATCTGTCCGACGAACCGCGCCAGCAGATCAAGGCGGTACCGGGCCAGGGTTCGAACGTGCCGTTATGGATACTGGGCTCCAGCACATATGGCGCTCAGCTCGCGGCCCATTTCGGTCTGCCCTTCGCTTTCGCCTCGCATTTCGCGCCGCAGATGATGATGCAGGCGCTCGCACTCTACCGCGCCAATTTCCAGCCGTCGGCGCAGTTGCAAAAACCATATGTCATGCTGGGCTATAATGTGTTCGCTGCCGACAGCGACGAGGAAGCCCAGTTGCTGTCCACGTCGATGCAGCAAGCCTTTGTCAATCTTCGTTCCGGCCATCCCACGCGCCTGCCCCCGCCCAAAGCCGGCTACCGCCAGCAGATCGGGGCCGCTGAAAGCGCGATGCTCGATTCGGTGTTATCCTGCTCGGCCGTCGGTTCGCCGCACACGGTCGAGGCCCAGTTGCGCGCCTTCATCGCCAGCACCCGGCCGGACGAATTGATGATTACTTCGCAAATCTTCGAGCATAAGGCTCGCCTGCATTCCTACGCTTTAACGTCAGAGATCCACGCGCGCCTTGGCTGAGTAAACCATAGGAGCCGCGATTGACGCAGCCTGAGCACCACCACGAAATTTCACCGGCCATGGTTTGGCTGCTGGCCATCGCCAGCGGCCTGATTGTGGCCAATCTGTATTACGCCCAACCGCTGGTGGGACCGATCAGCCAGGCCACCGGCCTCGATCCCGGCGCGGCCGGCCTGATCGTCACCCTGACCCAATTGGGTTACTGCGTCGGCCTGCTGTTCATCGTGCCGCTGGGCGACCTGGTGGAAAACCGCCGCCTGGTCTTCATCGCGCTGCTGGTGGCGGCGCTGTCCCTGCTCGGCGCGGCCAGCACCAGCAATGCCACGCTGTTCCTGCTGGCGGCGCTGTGCATCGGCATCAGCTGCGTGGCGGCCCAGGTGCTGGTGCCGTTCGCGGCCCACCTGTCCTCGCCCGAGAAGCGCGGCCAGACCGTGGGCTCGGTGATGAGCGGCCTGCTGATGGGCATCATGCTGGCGCGTCCGGTATCGAGCGTGGTGGCGGACCTGCTGGGCTGGCACGCCATCTTCTTCATTTCCGCTTTCGGCACGGCGGCCTTGGCCTTCGTCCTGCGCAGCAAGCTGCCGCAGCGCCAGCCGCAAAATGCGATCAGCTATCCAGCCCTGCTGGCGTCGCTCTGGCATCTGCTGCGCGACACGCCGGTGCTGCGCCGCCGCGCCCTGTACCAGGCCTGCATGTTCGGCGCCTTCAGCCTGTTCTGGACCACGGTGCCGCTGGTGCTGGCCGGCCCCCACTTCCAGATGTCGCAAACCGGCATCGCCATCTTCGCCCTGGTCGGCGTGGGCGGCGCCGTGGTCTCGCCGATTGCCGGCCGCCGCGCCGACCAGGGCAAGGGCCATTCGACCACGCTGATCTCGCTGTGCGCGCCGGTGCTGGCCTTCGGCCTGCCGCTGGTGCTGCATGGCGGACACTATCTGGATCTGGCCTTGCTGGTCATGGCTTCCATCGTGGTGGATATGGGCGTGTCGGGCAGCCTGGTGGTGGGACAGCGCGCCATCTTCTCGCTCGGCGCCGAGGTGCGCAGCCGCCTGAACGGCCTGTTCATCGCCATCTTCTTCTTCGGCGGCGCCATCGGCTCTTCGCTGGGCGGCTGGATGTACGCGCATCACGGCTGGAACGGCGTGCTGCTGGCCGGCCTGGGCTTCCCGCTGGTGGCCCTGCTGGCCTTCGCCACCGAACCGCGTCCGCCGCGCGGCCTGGGCGCGCCGGCTTAAATCCCTTCCAGGCGGCGCGCCTTGCGCCGCCTGCCCCCGGAGGCCGCTTCAAAAATGGCCGTGGCTAGGCGCAGCGACGAAGACAGTGCACCTTGCACGGCAAGGAGCTGCAACGACGCCACGGCCATTTTGAAGCGGCCTATCAATGCGCCCAGATGCGCAACTCGCCCTGCATCGACATGCTGCCGTTGATGTTCAAACTCCCCAGGCTGTTCGTCACCGGCGCCAGCGGATCGTTCTGCACGCTCAGCGATTCGTAGCCGAAGTTCGTATATTTCACCTTGCCCGGCAGGCTCACCGCCACATACTGCCCGCCATCAGGACGCTTGCGCACATCGAGGCCGAGCGCAAACATATCGACCACGCCGCGCAGATTGCGGATCACCAGATAGCGCGCGTCGCCCTCGCCCTGAAAGCCGACGGCGATGCGGCTGTCGTTCACCGCGCCGGGCAGCGTAGGATCGTTGATCACCAGATGGGTGGCGATGCTGATGCCGTCGCGCCCCGTCACCTGTTCCAGTTCCGCATCATCGAGCGCGCGCAGCGGATCGGCGCGCAGCGGCAGGCAGCAGCACAGCAGAGCGCTCAGCAGCAGGCCGCGCGCCAACAGCAGGAAGGTGATCGTCATGGCCGGAATTTGATGTCGAGGTATTGGATCTGCACCGACCCGATGCGCGAGGAACCGAAATCGGTGACGCCGCCGCCGGGATTGGTGAAGGAGATTTTGTCGATCTGGATGCCGCCTTGCGGCGCCTGCCCACTGCCATACTGCGCGTCCGGCCAGGCGATGCCGATATGCAGGCGCGGACCGCCGTTCTGCGCCACGGCGTCGATGCTGCCCGGCTGCGCCGCCACATCGGCGATGACCCAGGGCTGGCCGGTAAAATTGCCGGCACTGTCCACCGCGCCGAGGCGGATGCCGTCCATCGCCATCTGGCCCTGGACTTCGTTGCGGCCATTGGCGCGCAAGGCCAGCTGGCCGATCTCCATGCGCACCGCCGCGCCGAAGGCAACGCCGTCGCGCGTGCGCGGCGTGGAGAATTGCCAGCCGCCGCCGTACAGGACCAGATCCTTGAACAGCACGGCGCCGCCATAGCTGTCGATGCCGTCCGCGCTCACGCCCCAGTCGTAGGCGAACTGCCACTTCTGCGCGCCATCCGCATTGCGCGGCATGTCGAGGCGGATCACGTCGGCCAGTCCCGGCGCGCCGTTGACGATGTCGATGCGGTAGGGATCGGCAAACGGCTGGGCGCTGTCGCTGCGCGAGGCGCTCAGGTATTCGCTGTATATGCTGCGGCCCGGCTGCGCCGTGTAAGTGAGGCGCGCATCGCCGTCCATGCGAAAGCCGGACAAGTCGAAGCTGACGCCGTCGCCGCCACGCACGGCCGACAAGGCCTTGTCGTTCATCGGCTCCATGGCCGCGACATCGAAAGCCACCAGCGCCGCCAGCACCAGGGCGCACAGCGCCATCACCGGCAGCAGGCGCGCCGGCAGGTAGTCGGCATGGTGGTCGGCGTGCTCGGGAGGCGGCGCGGCATACGTCTCTGCGGACGCGCCGCGCCGGCCCAAGCGCAGGCGCAGGCGATACGCGGCGCGACGCAAGCCATGCAGCTCCGGACGCAGCGCTTCGCGGCATTCCGGGCGGTATTCGGCGCGCCACTCGTGGCGGCGCGCGCTGCCGTCGGGCAGGTGCGGATGGCGTTTCATCAGCGTCCCGGCGGCAGATTGGGCGGCAATGCGCCCGTGGCGTTGATGGCGCTGAGCTTGTCGCGCCAATTCATCCACATGCCCGCTTGCGCCATATCGGGCAGCTGGCTGGTGCCGGGCGGCGCGGGAAATTGCACACCCGTCTTCAGCATGGAAACCCAGAAGTCGCGGCTCGGGCCGGAGGCATCGCCGGCGCGCACCGCGCCCAGCTGGGAGAAATTCATGCAAGCCCCGCTGCAGCTGCCGTCCCAGCGCTTGCCGCCCAGCGCATCGCTGCGCGAATCGAGCGCGATGGCGCTGCCGTCGGCGGCCTTGCCTTCCACCCGCAGCGAACCGGAGAGCGTATTGATCTTCATGCCGATATCGCCGCTGATGCTGTCGAAGCCGAAGCGCATGCCGACCGCTTCGCGCGGCGCGGCGGCGTTGCCGCTGTCGCGGTAGACGAACTCGAAATAGGGATTGCCGATCTGGACCAGGCGCTGCGCGGCGCTGCCGTCGCTGCGGCCGAACTGCAGATGGGCGATATCGATGTCGGCGCCCATGCCCTCGCGCGCCGCGTAGCGGTAATCGCCCAGGCGCATGCTGCGCAGATTGGCGTTCAGCGTCACGTCCGCATCGAGAGCGATGCGGGTGAAATCGAAACCGCCCAGGCGCGTGTTGCTGAGCGCGATCAAGCCCTGGCCCCGCGTGTGCGACAGTTCCTCGTCGCTCATCGGGTGCAACTGGGCTTGCGCCGCGCCGGCAGCAAAAAGGGCCGCCGCGAAGGCGGCCATCAAAATGGAGGCATTCATGAGAGAAAAGAGGCGGCCGCCCGGAAGACGGCCGCCCCGGTCTGGATTAGTGAGCCCAGATCCAGACTTGGGTGCCGCGCAGGTCGAGCTGGTTCATGGCGAACGAGCCGAAGGAAGCAGCGTTGTTGCCCATCTTGACGGCGTCGACGCTGATGTTCAGCAGCTTGCCGGCTGCCACTTGCACGTCGGCCGGGATGGCGATCTGCACCACGTCGCCGCCGGTTTGCGGGTTGTAGAAGGTGCCAGGATTGGTCACGCCGACTGCGCCAGCAGCTTGCAGGAAGGAGTTTTTCGACAGGATGTCGATGCTGGCGGCAATCAGACCGGTGGCCTTGATGCCGTTGAAGCTAATCGAGCCGCCGCCCAGGCCGTTGGCGTCCAGTGGATCCGTATCGGTGTAGACGAAGGAATCCATTTTGACGTTCAGGTTGGCGAAGATCGACACGCCGTCCTGGCCGGTGACAGCACTCAGTTCGGTGTCCTGGATCGGGGTCATGGCCGATGCGGACAGGGCCAGGGAGGACAGTGCGGCAGCTACCAGGGTGGTGATCAGTTTCATCGTTTTATCTCCGTTGTGTATGTGTTTGTGTATGTGGGACTACCTGTTTTCCTGCACTTCCTTGGCCGGCTTGCCCTGATGGGGCGCAACGGCCGAAGCACTGCTCTTAATATTATTTCAATATTAATTAAATTTATGATAGGAGTTGCCGCCGACCGCGGTCTACGTTCTTGCGCTGACCGGAAAAGCCAAACGCTTGTCCCTGCAAGCCATTCAGAGGGAGCGCTGTGTTGTATGCGCGTCAACTGCGTTAGCATAAGTTCGCAACAAAAGGGCTAGAGTCACCGTTCTAATTTTTTGGCTGCGAAGCAAGAGCACTTTATGCGTTAATAAATTACAAAAATATCAAGAACGACTGTACGCAAAATAAAGCACGGTCGTTCTAATAAATAGGAGACAAAACATGGGAGTCACACAAAAAGGCCGCGCGACGGCCAAGGGCAGCGCTCACCCTGAAACTTTGTCCATTCCAGGGGGGCGGCCATGCTGATGCTGCTGATGGGGGTACTGGCCGTGCTGATCGGCGGCGCCGGCGCCCTGGAGCGCCACGAAGTCAAGGACCGGCCCCAAGGCCAGTTCGAAATGCCGCAAAACCTGCTGGGCGGCGGCAGCTACAACCAGGCCGTGACGATGGAGCCGTTCAGCGAGCTCAAATACCGCCACATCGTGCGCCAGGCTTACGACTACAGCTGCGGCTCGGCGGCGCTGGTGACCATCCTGCGCTTCCACCTCGGCCTCCAGGTCACGGAACAGCAGGCCATGGAAGGCATGCTGGACAAAGGCGAGAAGGACAAGATCATCGAGCGGCGCGGCTTTTCGCTGCTGGACATGAAGCGCTACGCGGCCTCGCTGAAGGTGCAGGGCGCCGGCTTCCGCGCCGAGGTCAAGGATTTGCTGACGCTGACCGAACCGGCCATCGTGCCGATCGATTACGCCGGCGCCAAGCACTTCGTGGTGCTGCGCGGCATCCGCGACGGCGTCGTGTTCATTGCCGACCCATCGGCCGGCAACCTCGCCTTCTCGGTCGAGGAGTTTGCCCGGCTGTGGGACAAGAACACCCTGTTCATCCTGTCCGCCGCCCCTGGCAGCAAGGTGCCGGCACAACTGGCGCTGAACGACCAGGAACTGGGCGTGGTCGATATGGACCGCATCACCAACCGCGGCCAGATGGGCCAGATCAATAACGCGGCGCACTTGCTGGAGCGCGCCGTCAATTCGGGCGCCGCCGGCACCTGGACCCGGCGCCAGTAAGCGCCGCCTGTCGTCTGTCGCAAATCAAGCACCTCAAGTACCTCAAGCACCCCAAGCATAAGGAAAAACCGAGATGAAATTACGCATGCTGCCTGCCCTTCTTGCCTCCACCCTGCTGCTCCAGCTGCCCGCCCACGCCCAGCAGAGCACGACCGCGCCCGCCAGCGCCGATGCCGCGCGCGACGCCCTGGCCAAGAAGGAAGGTGAAGGCGACCAGAGCGCCCTGCTGAAGGAAACGCTGACCGCCGTCGACAAACAATATTCGCTGATCCGCCAGGGCCAGTACCAGGTCAGTTATGACCTCAACTACAGCTACATCGGCCAGGAAAAAATCGTCACCGACTACTCCATCGCCGGCCTGACCCTGTTCGAAATCGAGAACACCAGCTCTCACACTATCACCAACACCCTGTCGGCCGACTACGGCGTGCGCAACAACCTGACTGCCAACGTCACGCTGCCCGTGATCTCGCGCTACTCCGATGTGCGCGGCCACAGCGGCCTGTCCAACACCCTGGGCGACATCAGCCTGGGCGCGCGCTGGCAGCCTTTGGAGGCGCGCCGCGACCGTCCCAACCTGACCGCCACCACCACCGTGCGCCTGCCCACCGGCCGCAGCCCCTTCAAGGTGGTAGCCGGCAGCGGCCAAGCCACCGGCAGCGGCGTCGGTTCGCTCTCGGCCGGCTTGAACGTCAATCGCATCGTCGATCCGGTCGCCCTGTTCGGCTCCTTCAGCGTGACCGGCAGTCTGCCGGCCAAGCATCTGTGGCAGGTGAACGGCACGCGCGTGCTGACCAAGGTGCAGCCCGGCCCCTCGGTCGGTTTCGGCATGGGCTTCGCGTATGCGCTCTCGTATGGCATCTCCACCACCATGTCCTTCCAGCAGTCGATCGCGGCCGGCTCCAAGCTGACCTTTGCCGACGGCCTGAAAGTGAAGACCAATATGCAGACCTCGGCCATGCTGAACCTGGGCCTGGGTTACCGCATGTCGCCCAAGACCACGGTCAATCTGTCGGTCGGCATCGGCCTGACCAGCGACTCGCCGAATCTGTCGGTGGGCCTGAACCTGCCGCTGGCCTTCTGAGCCTGAGACGCAGCCATGGCACCACACTGCCGCCTTCTGGCCGCGGCCTGCGCCGTCGCCTGTACCCTGCCGGCCCATGCCGCGCTGGTGGAAAACCTGACCACCAGCGTGACCGCCATGGCGCTGGGAAATGCCGTCACGGCCGATCCGCCCGGCATCGATTCGGTGCACTTCAATCCGGCCGGCCTGGCGCGCATCCAGTACGATATGGAGAGCCAGTCCTTCTTCGCCGCCTCGATCCGCAGCAACGCCAGCTTCCGCACGCCGCCCGGCTTCAGCATCGGCGGCTGGTATGACGATCCGCTGTCCGGCACCAAGGCCGGGCCGGTGCGCCAGGCCATGTATGTGCCGACCTACGGCATGCCGGGGTGGCGCCTGCCCGGCGTGCTCATTCCCAGCCTGGGCATGGCGTTCCACAAAGAGGGTTCGCCGTTCACCTTCGCCACCAACTCGTATATGGCGCAGGCCATCAGTATCGACCGCACCACGGACCCGAACGACCCGGCGCGCTTCCAGGGCCGCCAGGTCCAGCTGCAGCGCCTGGTGTACCTGTCGCCGTCGGTGGGCTACCGCTTCTCCGACACGCTGAGCTTCGGCGCTTCGATTCCGATCGCCCACTCGGCCTTCGTGGTCGATACGCATATGCGTTTTCCCAATGAGCTGCTGGGCGTGTTCGGCAGCCTGCAAAAGGGCTGGTGCCCGGAAAGCGGCGGCAATGTGATCGACGTCTTCGGCTTCGGCCTGTGCGGCGGCGGCCGCGAAGGTATGGTTTCGCCGTTCAAGAAAGCGGCCTCGATGCGCCTGGAAATGACGGCGCCTTTCGATCCCACCATCAATCTCGGCGTGCTGTGGGAACCCAAGCCCTGGTTCGCGCTGGGCGCGGTGTACCAGGGCGGTTCGAAGACGCGCTACAGTGGCAACTACGAGTTCCGCGCCGATCCCATGCTGCGAAACTTCGTCAAGGGCCTGAATTCCAGCCTGTTCGGCCCCATCGCCGGCGCGGTGCTGGGCCTGCCGACTTCGATCCCCGAAGTCCAGCACGGCAATCTGAGCGCCACCATTCCCTTCCCCTCGCACCTCCAAGTGGGCATCAAGCTGCGCCCGGTGCGCTATGTGCAGCTGAATGTGGACGCCAGCTATGCGCGCTGGAGCGACTGGAACGCGCTCACCTTCGAGTTCGACCAGAGCATACGGCTGCTCGAAGTGGCGCGCCTGTACGGCATTCCCGATTCGAGCAAATTGAAAATCCCGCGCGGCTACAAGAGCGTGGTGAATATGGGCTATGGCCTGCAACTGTTTCCTACCCAATCGCTGGCCCTGCGTTTCGGCTATGAGCCGCGCAAGAGCTCAGTCCCGGCCGACAAGATCGACCTGATCGCGCCGCTGCCGGACACCAAGCTGTATAGCGTGGGCCTGAACTACAAGTTCAAGTCCGGCAGCGATATCAGCTTGACGGCCTCGTATATGAAGGGCGACTTCAATGCGCCGGCCAACAGCAGCTGCAATATGAACTGCAACACCTTCCTGAACGTGATCTACAACCCGTTTGCGGGCCACGATGTAGCGGGCGATATCAAAGTGCACTACGTCGGGTTCAGTTACAACCATCGTTTTTAGGAGCGATCTGCCATGAAAAAACCATCCCTACTCCTTGCCCTCCTGCTGCTGGGCAGCGCCGCGCAGGCGGCCGCGCCAGTGCCGGCCTCGAAACAGGAACTGGTCAACAAGGTATTACAGCTATGGCATGTGGAGAATGTGGGCCAATCCATGCTGCAGGCGCCGGTCAGCGACGCGGTGCAGCAGGCGCGCGCCATGCTGCAAGGGCGCGCCGCGGTCGAGAAGCGCGACGCCGCCATGACCGAGATCGTGCAGGACGCGAAGAAGTTTATGGAGGACAATACACCGATCGCGCGCGCCAGCGCGCAGAAGATGGCCGGCGCCAAGGTGGCGCCGCTGCTGGCCGAGCGCTTCACCGAGGACGAGCTGAAACAGATGATCGCCATCCTCGAATCACCGGTGAAGAAGAAGTTCGAGGACATGCTGCCCGAGCTGCAAAAATCGCTGGGCGACAGCGTGGCGGCCGACACGCGCGGCGTGATCGAGCCCAAGCTGCAGGACCTGCAGCAACGCATCGGCATGCGCCTGCGCAGCGCCATCGCACCCTGAGCCGGGAGGCCATCATGACTTATTCCTCAGCACTGCATCTGGTGCGCGGCGTGAAATCGCGCCTGGCGCATTCCGGCCTGGCGGCCGACCAGCTGTTCGAGATGGCGGGCCTGAACGAAGGCGACGGCCTGGCCTGCGACGCGCTCACCCTGTCCGACCGCCTGAGCCATCTATGGGAACTGCTGGTCGAGCATTCCAAGGACCCGCTGATCGGCTTGCGCATCTCCACCCCGCACCGCCTCGGTTGGCTGGGCGTGATGGGCCACATCATGCTGGTGTCGCCCACCGTGCAAAGCACCATCGAACGCTGTCACGGCCACACCCGCGTGGCCCTGCTGCTGCCGGGACTGAACCGCGTGGTGCCGCAACAACGCTATGACTTCGTCTGGTGCGTGCTGCTGCGTACCCTGCGCTGCGCTTCCGGCCGCGACGACGCCAATCCGGTGGCGGTGGAGTACACGTTTCCGCCGCCGGCCAACGCGCATATCTACGAACAGACCTTCGGCTGCCCGGTGCGTTTCGACATGCCCAATAATGTGATGGAATTTTCCGACGCCGATCTGGTGGCGGCCCTGCCGAACGGCGGCATGCCGGTCAGCGGCGAGATGCTGGCCAAGCTGGCGGCGGCCGAGCCGAAGGGCTTCCGCGGCCGCGTGCAGGAACTGCTGACCACCATGCTGCCCAAAGGTCCGCCGCACCGCGATTCGGTGGCAGTGCAATTGATGGTCAGCGAGCGCACCTTGCAGCGCCGACTGGCCGAGGAAGGCACGAGCTTCAGCCAGCTGGTGGACGACACGCGGCGCGAGCTGGCGCGCCAGTCGCTGGCGGCGGGCGATTTGTCGCTCAAGGTGCTCAGCTTCCAACTGGGTTTTTCCGAGCCGAGCGCCTTCTACCGCGCCTGCAAGCGCTGGTTCGGCATGACGCCGTCCACCATCGCCGGCGGGAGAACGCCATGAGCTTGTTGAGCAAGGATCGCAGCCACCATCTATTTGGCCAGCTGCTGGTGCGCCACAAGCTGATCTCGGAAGAGCAGCTGCAAAAGGCGATCGAGCATCAGCGCGCCACCGGCCAGCGCCTGGGCGAGATTTTCGCCGAGTGGGAACTGATCACGCAGCAGCATGTGCACGATATCCTGCGCCGGCAGCGCCGGGTGCGCATGGCGGCGGCCTTTATCGCGGCCCTGTTCGCGCCGCTGGAAAGTTTCGCGGTGCAAGCCTTGCCGGCGACGGCGGTGGCGGTCCAGCCGCTGCTGCCCGGCCGGCAGGAATCGATGCAGGCGCTGAGCGAAGCGGAGATGGATGCGGTCACGGCCCAGGGACTGCAGGACGATGTGGTGCATGAGATCGAGCGGCATATGAAGGACCGCAATGTGAAGATCATCGGCGACATGGCGCGCCTGATCAATCCGGTGCTGGGCTTTCTCGACGCCGATGTCAGCATGCACAATGTGGTGTACGACCACTCGCGCGCGCTGACCACGCTCAACGCCGACGGCTCACTGACGCTCAGCCTGCCCAGCTCCATCGGCGAAATCAGCCTGCGCAACATCCGCGTGCAAGGCAGCAACCCCGACGGCCCCAGCTTCGGCAGCATCAGCATGAAAGGCATCGACTTGACCGGCACCACCATCACGCTGATGGTCAAGCATTAACTGCCGAGCCCGTGTCCACCTTGGTGCCTGGCACCAAGGTGGACACGGGCTCGGCTATGGTGCGGCTTACTTGGCGTGGCGGATTTTGCCGAAGGCGTCGCCGGCTTTCCAGGTCGGCATTTTCGGGCTGTCGGCCACCATGCGGCCCAGGTTCAGCGTGAACTGGGCTTGCTGGGTCATGCCGGACAGGTCCCAGCTCGGATCGTATTCGTCGCTGACCTGGTGGTAGCTCTTGCCGTAGGCTTTGCGCTTCAGCGCGGCGCCTTCGGGATCCTTGCTGAACTCGCGGCCGGCTTCGATCGAGAAGGCGGGCACGCCGGCTTTGGCAAAGCTGAAGTGGTCGCTGCGGAAGTAGCCGCCGGCCAGGTCGGGTTCGGCCTTGGCGATTTGCATGCCCATGGCTTTGGCGGTGGCTTCAGCCATCTTGCCCAGCTCAGTGCGCTCGCTGCCCTGGGTGCCGATGTCCTTGGTGGTGCCGACCCAGTTCAAGCTGTCCAGATTGAGGTTGGCGGCGGTCTTGTCGAGTGCCCACAGCGGCGCGCTGGCGTAGGCGGCGCTGCCCAGCAGGCCTTGCTCTTCGGCGGCGACCCACAGGAACATCTGGCTGCGCTTGGCCGGCGACTTCACGGCTTCGGCGGCCATGGCCAGCAGGGCGGCGGTGCCGGAAGCGTTGTCCACCGCGCCGTTGTAGATGGTGTCGGCACCCGTGCCTTGCTTGCCCAGGTGGTCCCAGTGCGCGCTGTAGATCACCACTTCGTCTTTCAGCTTGGGATCGGTGCCCGGCACCACGCCGGCCACGTTGAACTGTTCGACGTGGCGCACTTCGGCCTTCATCGCGCCGGCCAGCTTGGCTTGCAGGGCGACCGGCTTGAAGTCCTTGCGCTCGGCGGCGGCGCGCAGCGCGTCCAGATCCTGGCCACCGGACTTGAACAGGGCGCGCGCCGTGTCTTCGGTCATCCAGCCTTGCAGCGGGGTGCCGGGCGTGCCTTGCGCCAGCTGGAAGCGTTCCACGCCGCTCCAGCTGTTCTGGATCACGCTCCAGCCATAGGAGGCGGAAGCGTCAGTGTGGATCAGCAGCACGCCGGCCGCGCCGCGGCGCTTGGCTTCTTCGAATTTATAGGTCCAGCGGCCGTAGTAGGTCAGCGCCTTGCCGCCGAAGCGGTTGGGCTGCTCGGCGGTCGGCTGCGGGTCGTTGACCATCATGACCAGCACTTTGCCTTCCAGGTTCTGGCCCTTGAAGTCGTCCCAGCCCTCTTCCGAGGCGCTGATGCCGTAGCCGACGAAGACCAGCTCGGCGTTCAGATTGTGTTCGGCCTTGGCGTCGCCCGGCGCAAAGACCCAGTCCTTGCCGAAGCTGAACGGCAGGGCGGCGCCGTTCGCTTCCAGGCGCAGGGTGCTGGCTTCCGGCTGGGTTTTCACGCCGGCGATTTTCACCAGCTGGCGGAAGCTGTTGCCGTTGCCCGGCTTCAGGCCCACGGCCAGCGCCTGGTTTTCCAGATAAGCGACGGTCAGGTCGCCGCCGCGCTGGCCGGTGCCGCGTCCTTCCAGCAGATCGCTGGCGAGGAAGGCGAGGTGGGCGCGCAGCGGTGCTTCCTGCACTACCGGCGCGCTTTTGGCGCCAGCCGCATAGGCAGGGAAGGCCAGGGCCAGGCTGGCGGCGATGGCGCCAGCGGCAAGGGATGGGAACATTTTCTGCATGATGTCCTGTATTTTGTGAATAAGGTCGAAGGAGGTAATGCCTGACGGTGCGGCAGCAGCGCCGCGCCGTGCATTGTATGCGATTGCCGCGCCAAATATGCTGTGCAGCGCAGCATAGGCGGGCGCGGTTGACGCCGGGGCGCCGCCTCGGGGATACTGCGGCCATGCCGACCCCGCCCCTGCCTTCGCCCTTGCCCTATATCGGCCGCTTTGCGCCCTCCCCGACCGGCCCCCTGCATCAGGGCTCGCTGGTGGCGGCCATGGCCAGTTATCTGGACGCCAAGGTGCACGGCGGCCAGTGGCTGGTGCGCATCGAGGATGTGGACGAGGACCGCAATGTGGCCGGCGCCGACCGCCATATCCTCGCTTCGCTGCAGCGCTGCGGCATGCAGTGGGATGGCGAGGTGACGTGGCAAACGCAGCGCTACGCTTTTTATGAAACGGTGCTGGCCCAATTGGGCCAGCATGTCTACCCCTGCGGCTGTTCGCGCCGCGAAATCCAGGATTCCCAGCTGCGCCTGCAGGCGGCGGGCGCCGCGCCGCACGCGGGCCTGGTCTATCCCGGCACCTGCCGCAACGGCCTGGCGCCGGGCAAGACGGCGCGCGCCCTGCGCCTGCGCACGCCGCAGCAGCCGCATTGCGTGATCGCCTTCCAGGACCGCTGGCATGGCCAGGTCAGCCAGGACATCACGGCCGAAGTGGGCGATTTCGTGATCCGCCGCGCCGACGGTTTTTGGGCTTACCAATTGGCGGTGGTGGCCGATGACGGCGCCCAGGGCATCACCGATATCGTGCGCGGCGCCGACCTGCTTGACTCCACGCCGCGCCAACTGTATCTGCAAGCCTTGCTTGGCCTGCCGCAGCCGCGCTATCTGCATGTGCCGGTGGTGCTGGCCGAATCGGGCGAGAAGCTGTCGAAGCAGACCGGCGCCCAGGCTTTCGACGATGGCGTTCCGGCCGCCGCGCTCTTGCACAGCGCCCTGCTGCCGGCCGCGCGCTTTCTCGGCCTGCATCTGGCGGCCAACGATATCGACGATTTCTGGCGCCGCGCCGTGCCGGCCTGGGAACAGCTGCTGCGCGAACGCCTGCAAGAAGGAGCTTGAAGCCTCAGTGCGGCATCTCGTCCGGCAGCCGCAAGAGCAGCCAGGACAGCCCGCCATGCAGCAGCGGCAGCAGGAAAACGATGATTTCGCTGTCGCCGCCGATATTGATACGGTGCAGCACACCGGAGATGACCACCGGCGCCAATGCCGCCCAGGTGCGGGTCAGCGTGGCCGGGTCAAGGCGGCGCACAGCCACCAGATTCAGGACCAGCGCCAGCAGATTCATGCCGCGCAATGCCCACTCTTCCAGTGGCGACGCATAGGCGATGCCGAACAGCATGCTCTGGATCAGCAGACCGAGCAGCAATACCAGCAGCAGGATAGGCAGGGTGGAACGGTTCACCTCGTCCTCCTCTGTGATCCTGGCATGACTATCTCCTTAATATCTTTTGCCTATAGGAATTAAAGCACGTAGCGTGCCACACCTGGTCCCCCTCGCAAACACTGTTGGTATCTCTTGCATCTGTAAAATTTTCCGACAGATGAGTCAAATTACATTGAACGAACGAACGTTCAGTGTTAGCATCGACGCTCAGTTAAGGAACGATAGTCATGAAGCGTGAAGAAAAAGTCTCGGTGCGCCGTGCCGGCATCGTCGAAGCCGCCTTGGGCTGCTTTTTACAGCAAGGTTTCCATCAAGCCAGCATGCGCGACATCGCCGCCGCAGCCGGCGTCAGCCTGGGCAATCTGTATAACCACTTTCCCAGCAAGGAAGCGCTGATTATGGAAATTGCCCAGGTGGAATCGGACGAGCTGGAACCCATGCTGGCCGCCCTGGAGCAGGAAGCGCCGCTGGACGCCCTGCTCGGCTTCGCGCGCGGCTATCTGCACTGGTGCAGCAGCGTGGAAAACGCCGTCCTCACCAGCGAGGTGATCGCCGAGGCGGCGCGCCGCCCCGATCTGGCCCAGCTGTTCGCCCTCAACCGCAAGCACTTGTGCAAGGCGCTGGCCGACACCATCCGCCGCGGCGTGCAGGACGGCACGGTGGACGGCGCCATCCCGTCCGCCGCCTTGGCCGACGTGCTGCTGGACGCCATTGAAGGCCATGCCCTGCGCGCCATGCTGTTCACCCCTCCCGCCGGCGGCGCCAAGGCGCTGCTGCCCGTCCTGCGCAAGCTACTCACGCCATGAACAACATTCATACCCCACGCCTGGAAGGATTGGACTTGGCGCGCTGCCTGGCCTTGATCGGCATGGTCCTGGTGAACTTCCGCCTGGCCATGGGTGCCACTACGGGCGGCCCGCCCTGGCTGGGCCGCCTGCTCGAAGCGCTGGAAGGACGTTCCGCCGCCACCTTCGTCACGCTGGCCGGCATCGGCCTGGCCCTGGCTTCGCGCAAACTCGCTTACTTCGACGCGCTGTCGCAGACCGCGCGCCGCGCCGCGATCCTGATGGTGGTCGGGCTGGTCAACTTTATGGTCTTCCCGGCCGATATCATCCACTACTACGCCATCTATTTCCTCGTCGGCGCGCTTTGCCTGCCGCTGGGAACGCGCTGGCTTCTGCTGCTGATCGGCGTCATCGCCGCCGTGTTCACCGCCCTGCTCTTCGTGCTCGATTACGGCTATGGCTGGAACTGGCATGACTTGAGCTATCCCGATTTCTGGACGCTGGAAGGCTTTGCGCGCAATCTGCTGTTCAATGGCTGGCATCCGGTACTGCCCTGGACCGCCTTCTTCCTATGGGGACTGGCGCTGGCGCGGCTGCGCATGGACGATCCGCGAATCCAGCGCTGCATGATCGCCGGCGGCAGCGGCGCGGCCATGCTGGCATATGCGCTGTCGGCCGCCGTCAACGCCTGGCATCCCTCGCTCGGCGGTCTGTTCGGCGTCACGCCGCTGCCGCCCGTGCCGCTGTACCTGCTGGCGGGCGGCGGCATCGCCACCGCCGTCATCGGCGTCTGCCTGTGGGCAGCGCAGCGCTGGCACCAGGCCGGCTGGCTGCAAGCCTTGCTGCCGGCCGGGCGCATGACGCTGACTTTGTATATTGCCCATATCCTGCTCGGCATGGGCGTGCTGGAGCAGATCGGCTGGCTGCAGGGGCGCGGCATGCCGCAGGCGGTCCTGGCGTCGGCCGTGTATTGCGCGGCGGCGCTGGGCTTTGCCTGGCTGTGGGCGCGGCGGATCAAGCGCGGACCGCTGGAGACGGTGATGCACCGCCTGATCGCCTAAGGCGCTGAACGAACTGGCATATAATCTTGGGTTTGCCGTTTTTGAAGCAGCCTTGAAATGATTAACAACGCAACACCGCAGGAAACGCGGCCGGCCGTCGTTCTCCTGCATAGCTCCATGAGTTCCCGTTCCCAGTGGTCCGAGTTGATGAAGCAGCAGGAATCGGACTTCCGTTTTATTGCCGTTGATTTGCTTGGCTACGGCAAATCTCCCTTCCCTGACCATGTGGAAGGCGCTGCCTTCTCGCTGGCGCACGAAGCCGATGCGGTGAGCGCGGCGCTGGCCGCTCACCTGGACGCGGGCGAGCCTTTCCACCTGATTGGCCACTCCTACGGCGGCGCCACCGCCCTGCGCCTGGCGCGCCAGATGCGGGAGCGCGTGCTCTCGCTGGTCCTGTTCGAACCGGTGGCTTTCCACTTGCTGGCCAAGGACGATGCCGCGCGCGTCGAAATCGAGGCCGTGGTGGCCGCGATCCTGGCTGCGGGCAGCGAGCAGGATGCCACCCGCATCTTCATCGACTACTGGAACCGCGCCGGCGCCTTCGATGCGCTGGCGCCGGAACAGCAAGCCCGTTTCACCGCGCAGATCGCCAAGGTCAAGCTGGACTTCCAGGCCCTGCTGGGCGAACCAGCCAGCTTGCGCGATATGGCGGCGCTGGATATGCCAGCCCTGGTGCTGCACGGCCAGCACGCGCCCGCCTCCACCCGCCGCGTCGCCGAGGAATTGGCCGCAGCCCTGCCGAACGCCGCCCTCACCCAGACCAAGGGTGGCCATATGGCGCCCATCACCCACGCCGCCGCCGTCAATCCCCTGCTGGCCGGCTTCCTCGCCGGCACGGCTGTCCTGAGCGACTAAGACCGTTGGCCCGGCAAGCCATGCGTTTGGCTTGCCGGGCCAACGTGCGCGCCTCGTGAGCCGTTTCGCTTCGTGTTGAAATCATCCAACCGCGCCCGCCATCGCCAGCGCGGCCTTCCTTCCTGAACGCATACCATATCGATAGGAGACAGGCATGATTGGATGGACTTTCAAGCGCAAGGCCATGGCGGCCAAACTGCTGCTGACGGCGGCAACCCTGTTCGGCGGCGCCCAGGCGCAGGCCGCCAACGATTATCCCGTGGTGCTGGTGCATGGCTTCCTCGGCTTCGGGCCGAACGAGCTGCAAGGCACGGGCTTCAGTTACTGGGGCGGCTTCAACGACATCGCCGCGCATCTGCGCAGCGGCAAGCGGCAGGTGTTCGCCACCGGCGTGGGACCGGTCAGCTCGAACTGGGACCGCGCCGTGGAGCTGTACTACCAGATCAAGGGCGGCTGCGCCGACTATGGCGCCAAGCATACGGCGGCCCATGCGGCTTACGGCGCAATCCAGAAGCCCGCCGGCAAATGCTGGGCCGCCGACCCAAACAATAATCCACGCAACTATCCGCTGGCCCTGTATCCGGCTTGGGACGCCAGCCATCCCATCCACCTGATCGCCCACAGCCAGGGCGGCCAGACCGTGCGCACCCTGATCCAGCTGCTGGAAAACGGTTCGCCCAACGGCAACGAGGGCGGCGGCGAGCTGTATGCAGGCGGCAAGGTGGGCTGGGTGAAAAGCGCCACCACGCTCGCCACGCCGCACAACGGCACCACCCTGCGCGATGTGATCGTGGACTTCGTGCCCAAGGTGTCGGAACTGGCCGGCAGCATCGTCCAGGTCGCGGGGCTGGGCGGCAGCAACAATCCCGTCTACAAATTCCGCCTGGAGCAATTTGGTCTGGCGCAGGGACCGGCTGAATCCTTCGACGACTTCCTGGAACGCATCAAGGGCGCGCCTTTCTGGTCGCTGTCGAACCACGATTCGGCGCAATGGGAGCTGGGGCCGGACGGAGCGCGTGAGTTGAATGCCTGGGTCAAGACCTCACCCAACGTCTACTACTACTCGATCGGCACCAAAGCCACCGAGCAAGGCGGCTTTTGCTGCAACGGCACCGACCGCGTGATCGCGCCGATCCAGAGCAGCAGCTACCAGTATGCGCGCGACGATATGATCATCTTCATGAAGAACACGGCGGGCGAATGGGTGGTGCCGTCCATCCTGCAGCGCGGCATGGGGTCGTACACGCAGTCCGCATCCGGCCGCGTGGCGATCGACAACAGCTGGTTCGCCAACGACGGCGTGGTCAACACCATCAGCATGAAGGCGCCGGCGGGACAGCCGGTGCGCAACTATGATGGCACGTCGGTACGCGGCAAATGGAACTATCTGGGCTACTATGATGGCTTCGACCACTTCGACGTCATCGGCTGGCTGCAGCCCGCGTCAGCCATCAATCCGGTCTTCGACAAGGTGGCTGGCATCATCTACGGCCTGTAGCAAGCCGGGCGGACGCGGAGCACCGCGCCCGCCTTCTTTCAGGAGGCTGCATGCAGATCAAGCATTCCTTGAAACGGCACCTTATCGGCGCTGGCATTCTTGGCGCCGTGGCGCTGATCGCTTTCACCGACAGCGACGCGCCGGCAAGCGGCGACGACGCCACGGACAAGAGCGCGCAGGCCGCCGCAACGGCATTTACCCAGCTGTCCATTATCGCACCTGCGACGGGCGACGCCACCTCGCACACCACGCTCCCGCTTGCCGCGCTCTCTACGGAGGCGCAAGCGCAGGCGCTGCAACGCGCCGTACTTCAAACCGAACGCCAGGTAGCGGCGCTGCGCCGCCAGGGCGGCGACGCCAATGCAGTCTACCGGCTGCGCGCAGGCGCCCTGCCCGCCGCCACGGTGGCGGGGCTGATGCAGCGGGAGGACGCCGAAGCAGGCATGCGCCCGGCCGGCAACGCCGCCGCGCTGCCGCCGCCGCTCAGGCAGGAGTAAGGCCACGCGCAGATATCGGGAAGAGCGGGTATAGTCCTGCTATGTTCCATCCTGCTCACCCTATGAAGATTCCTGCTCCTTACCACGTGGCCGTGGCCTGCCTGGCCTTCGCCGCCAGCACCGCCCACGCCGCAACGCCCGAATGCGGTGGCCTGCCCCGCCTCGATGTCACCACCCCACCTGGCTTCTGCGTCGCCCAACTGGCCGATGGCTTCAAGTTCCCGCGCGGCCTGCAGCCGCTGGCAAATGGCGATCTGCTCGTCACCGACATGGGCGGCTGGGAAGAAGGCCGCGGCAGCATATGGCTGCTGACCCGCGGCGCGCAAGGCTATGAGCGCAAGCAGCTGCTGAACCATCTCGATCGTCCCAACGGCATCGTGCTCGGCCCCGATGGCCTGATCTATGTGGGCCTGGTCAAGCGCATCGTACGCTTCGACCTGCGCGATCCCGCCGGCACCATGTCTGACGTGGTGGGCGGCGCGTCGAAGACAGCGCCCCTACCCGGCCTGGGCCGCCATCTGCTGACCGCCATGCGCTTCGACCGCAAGGGCGATCTGTATGTGAACGTCGGTTCGGCCACCGACCATTGCGAGAACGCGGACGGCGCCGCCCCGGCGCCGGACAAGGCCTGCGCCGAAGCCGAAGGCGAGAGCCCGCTCGGCTCGATCCGCCGTTACGGCATGAAGTGGCCGGCCGGCACGGTGGAGAGCAGCGAGGTGTATGCGCGCGGCCTGCGCAACTCGATGGCGCTGGCCTTCCATCCGGTCAGCAACGCGCTATGGCAGGGCGAGAATTCGCGCGACTTCATCCAGGCCGCCATGCCCAAGCTGGCCAACGACAACAACCTGCCGCACGATGAATTGAACCTGGTCCAGCGCGGCGCCAACTACGGCTGGCCCTACTGCTACGACGATCGGCAGCCCAGCCCCGAATATCCGCAAGCCGATTGCAGCAAGTACCGCAAGCCGGAGCGCCTGCTGCCCGCGCACGCCGCGCCGCTCGGCATGCTGTTCTACACCGCCGGCCGCTTCCCTGAAGTGTATAAAAACAGCCTGATCGTGGGCTACCATGGCTACCGCCAGCACGGCCATCGTCTCGTGGCCCTGTTGCCGGACAAAGCTGGCGCGCCGCTCGGCAAATCGGTGGACCTGATCAGCGGCTGGACTTCCAAGCCGCACCAAGGCATGGGCGCGCCGGTCGACGTCAAGCAAGGCGCGGACGGCAATATCTATATCGCGGAAGACCGCACCGGCCGCATCGTCAGCCTGCGCTACGAAGGCGAGACCAAGGCGGCGGAAGGGAAGTAAGCATGCAGAAATGGTTGTATCTTGCGCTCGCGATCGTGGCCGAAGTGATCGCCACCTCCGCCTTGAAGAGCAGCGCGGGCTTCAGCAATCCCTGGCCCACGGCGCTGGTGGTGGCGGGTTACGCCACCGCCTTCTACTTCCTCTCGCTGACATTGAACAGCATGCCGGTGGGTATCGCCTACGCCATCTGGTCCGGCGTCGGCACGGTGCTGATTGGCCTGGTGGCGTGGCTGGTGCACGGCCAGCGCCTGGACTTGCCGGCCTTGCTGGGCATGGCCCTGATTGTCGCGGGCGTGGCCGTCATCAACCTGTTTTCGAAAACGGCCAGCCACTGACTCAGTTGATAAAATAGCCGGCCACGCGCCATGCGCCGTCGGCTTCGCGCAGCAGGGTCACGGTTTCGATGGACTTGGCTTTCTTCTCGAACTCGGTGTCGTACTGCACGATCACATAATCGCCGTCAGGCAGACCAGGCAGGGACTTGGAATACTGGCCCGACTTGAGCTTGCGCGAATTCACGTGGCCCAGGGTGGGGCGCAGGGAAGACAGCGCCTTGACCCACTCTTCCTTCGATACGCCATGCTGGAACAGCTTGGCCGCTCCGTCCCAGGTGCTGGCGTAGTTGCCGGGATCGGCCACCGCCAGCCAGCTCTGGGCCGCCTTCTGCGCGTCATCGACTTCAGGCGCGTTGGCGGCGCCGGCGGCGGTGCTGAACAGACAGGCCGCCGATAAAATCAGACTTGATAGAGCTTTCACCGCATACCTCCGTTGTCATTTGGATGACGCGATGGTACGCCTGCTGGCGCGCCGTTTCTAAAGGAATCATTAAGAAGCGCTGGTCTGGCCCGGCTAGCGCACCGCGTTGCCGCGCACCTCGACCACCTGGCCATCGGCCGGCGGATGCGCCGTCCATTGCGCCAGCACGTCCAGATCAAGATGATAGCTGCCAAGCAGCGCGCGCCAATGCTCGTCCGCCGCCATGGTATCGATGGCCTGGTTGATCGCCTTCAGCAGGCCGGGAGGAGTGGCCTTGCCGATCAGGATGCGGCGCGTGAAGCACTGGTGCGCCCTGCTGGCCACGTGCAGCAGGCTGCCCAGCTCCTTGTCGGCCGCGGCATGGGCATAGATCGTATATGGCACGACGGTGAAATCGGCCCGCCCCAGACCCACTTTCTGCAAGCCGCTCAACTCATCCTGGCTATCCTCGCGCTGCAGGCGGCGCGTCACCGCCATCTGGTCGATCAGCTCATAGCGGTAGCCGCGCACGCCGGCAAAGCGGCGCCCCACCAGCGAAGCCGCGCCCTCATACTCGATCGGCTGCATGCGCCCCGAGATCAGCAGATTGCAGTCGACAAAAAGGGGTTTGGACCAGAGATAACGCGTCATATACGGGTCGCCGACAAAACGCGGGGCGATGAACAGGACCACGCCTTCGAAACGTTCATCCTTGCTCAACTCGGCGGCGTGCAGCCGGGTACGCGGTATCGGCCGGTATTCCAGCTGATATTCCGGCGGCAGCTCGGCATTCAGGCGCGTGGCCAGCGCGCGCGCCAAGCCGCGCGCCGCATCGATGGAGTATGGCGCCACCAGATAGGTGTTATAAGCCGGGATGGGACGCGCCGCTTCCTGCGCGCCAGCCCAAGCGCAGGATGCCACCATCAGCAGGGCAATCGTATGTTTCAACACAAAAGTCACCTGGCCGGAATGCAGAAACGAAGTCTACTTTACCATGGGGCGGTCATGTTCACCGCCTCCACCCAGAGCCTTGCCCGATCCGGCCATGGGATGACAGTTTTAGGCATGTCAATTCGACTTTCAGGCATTTACCCTGGGAGGCCGGACGCGGTCTAATTCAGGTGCGGCAAACAACGCCGCTCTCCAGCAAAGGAATGTGATCATGCCCAAGAAAATCCTCGTGGTCCTGACGGCCACCGAAAAATATCCGAACCTGCAGCGCGCCACCGGCATATGGCTGGGCGAAGCGGTTCACTTCGTCGATGTGGTGCAGCAGGCCGGCTACGAGGTCGATTACCTGACCCCGCACGGCGGCTACACGCCCATCGATCCCCACAGCCTGGCACTGGCCGAGCCTATCGATTGGGAATGGTATGGCAAGCGCGATTTCATGAACCGCCTGGGCGCCACCTTGAAGCCGGCCGACGTGAACACCACCGACTACGCGGCCATTTACTTCGTCGGCGGCCATGGCGTGATGTGGGACTTCCCGGACAATCAGGATTTCCAGCGCTTGAGCCGCGAAATCTATGAGGCGGGCGGCTATATCGCCTCCGTCTGCCATGGCGCGGCGGGACTGCTGAACATCAAACTCTCCGATGGTTCGCTGCTGGTCGAAGGCAAGCAAGTCACCGCTTTCACCAACGAGGAAGAGCGCCAGGCCGAGCTGGATAAGTTCGTGCCTTTCCTGACCGAGGACGAGCTGGTGCGCCGCCGCGCCCACTTCCAGAAAGCGCAGCAGCCATGGCAGCCCTTCGCGGTTTCCGACCAGCGCCTCATCACCGGGCAGAATCCGGCATCCGGCGCGGCCGTCGCCCGGTTGCTGGTACAGGAACTGGCCGCGCGCTAAAGGAGGATGGCTTATGCAAACCACGATGAACGCCATCGAATTCGCCGGCGCCGGCGGCCCTGAAGTGCTGCGGGTGGTGCAGCGCCCTGTGCCGCGGCCAAGCGCAAACGAAGTCCTGATCCGCCACCTGGCGGCCGGCATCAATGGGCCGGACGTGATGCAACGCAAAGGTTTATACGATCCGCCGCCTGGCGCTTCCGATATCCCGGGCCTCGAAGTGGCAGGTGTCGTGGCGGCCGTGGGCGCGCAGGTGGAACATATCCAGCCGGGCGACCAGGTGGTGGCCCTGATTCCGGGCGGCGGCTATGCCGAATACAGCGTGGCCGATGCGCGCACCGTCACGCCGCTGCCGGAAGGGTTGACGCCAAGCGAAGGCGCCGCGCTGCTGGAAACCTTTATGACCGTATGGACCAATATGTTCCAACGCGGCCAATTCCGGCGCGGCGACAACATCCTGATTCACGGCGGCGCATCGGGCATCGGCACCACGGCCACCATGCTGGCCAAGGCTTTCGGCGCGGCGAAAATCATCACCACCGTCAGCACGCCCGAGCAGCGCGAAGCCAGTCTGGCGCTGGGCGCGGACGTGGCCGTGCTATACCGCGACGAGGATTTTGTGGCGGCCAGCCGGGATGCGACGGATGGCCGGGGCGTGGATATCATCCTCGACATCATCGCCGGCGACTATGTGGCGCGCAACTACGCCGCCGCTGCGATGAATGGCCGCATTGTGCAGATCGGCGTGATCGCGGGACCGGCAAGGGAACTGGACCTGTTTCCCATGCTGAGCAAGCGCCTGACGCACATCGGCTCCACGCTGCGCTCGCGCACGGCCAATGAGAAGGCGGCGCTGCTGGACGAGTTGCGCCGCAATGTCTGGCCCTTGCTCAAAGCAGGCGCGCTCAAGCCGCTGGTTTATCGCCGCTTCCCGCTGGCCGAGGCCGGGCAAGCGCATGCGTTGATGGATTCCGGCCAGCATATTGGTAAGATCGTGCTGACGATGACGGCCAGCGCCGCATAAAGGGGGAAACGCAGAGATGACATCGGCAAGCGATCAGGCAATTGTACGGCGTCTGCTGGCCCTGGCGCCGCAGGAGGGAGATACCGGCACGCGCCTGCCCGGCGTAACGCTGATGCGCGCCAACAGCACGCGGCCGCCCAGCGCGGTGCTGCAAAGCCCCACCATTGTGCTCATGGCCCAGGGCTTGAAGCGCGGCTTTCTCGGCAGCGAAGTCTTCCACTATCAACCCGGGCAATATCTGATCGTCTCGGTGCCCCTGCCCTTTTATTGCGACACCATCGTGACGGAAGGGGAACCCATGCTGGCCCTCGCCGTCGAAATCGATATGGGACTGGTATTCGACCTGCTCGCCAAAATGCAGGCCACGCTTGCCCCCTCGGTTGAACTGCCATCCCGCGGCATGGCCGTGGTCGACCTGGATGAAACGTTGCGCGACGTCCTGGAACGGCTGCTGGCCAGCCTGGGGTCGAACGAAGAGCTGGCCGTACTGGGGCCACAACTGCTGCGCGAGCTGCACTACCGCGTGCTGCAGGGGGCGGGAGGGGACTGCCTGCGCTCGCTCGCCAGCTGGCATGGGCGACGCGGGCCCATCTTCCTCGCCTGCGAACACTTGCGTACACGCTATGCGGAGCCGCTTAGCGTCGACGCGCTGGCGAAAGAAGCGGCGATGAGCACGTCCAGTTTTCACAAGGCGTTCAAGGCACTGACCGGACACTCGCCCATTCAATACCTAAAGGCCGTGCGCCTGCATAAGGCCCATGAACTGATTGCCAGGCAGGACAGCCCGGTGGCGCAGGCGGCCTTCGCGGTCGGCTACGCCAGCGCATCGCAGTTCAGCCGCGAATTCAAGAGGCTGTTCGGTTATTCGCCCGCCGAGGCTAGCTAAAGAGGATTTGAAATTGCCGCGCCCAGGCCCTACGCTGAAACCAGAGGAAGCGCCACGCCGGCGCGGCCTCCAATCTTGACCTCAGCACAATCGGCATATTGTTCACTCAATCGATCAGGAGGCGAGTATGTCAAAGCTAGTCAAACGGGCGGTCCTGCTGGCATCCGGCTTCGCGCTGGCGCAAGGCGCCGTCAGCGTAGCGGCGCAGGATGCCACGGCCACTATCAAACGCGATTCCGAGGCTGCCAAGCGGCTCGATGAGCCATCCTTTCAAACGCGCGAGGAACGCCTGAAATCCAAACCGCTCGACTGGAACACCACCATCGGCAAACCAAAGCGCAAAGCCATGACGGCGGCCGAAAGAAAGGCGCTGGAGGCGGCCAAGCCCGAGTCGCATGAGGGCGGGCAGCCCAATGCCAAGGCCGATGAAGAGGCGCGCAAGATGCACCCGGAAGAGTGGAAGGACCAGAAATAACAACATCAAGGGAGGTCTGAAATGGATACGCAAGCGATTCCCGGTTGCCCGCATTCCCGTCTGATCGTCGCTCTTCTTGGTCTCAGCCTGTCGGGCCAAGGCTGGGCAGGCACCGCCAATGTCTTTACCCAGTATCAGGAAACGAATAACTCGAATACCCCCCGCGCCATCGGCAAGCTGTTCACCAACAGCGGTTCGTGCAGCGCCTCCGTCATCAGCGGCAACAACATCATCGTGACCGCCGCCCACTGCTGCTGGAACCGCTCCACCAAGAGCTGGATCGGCGGCTGGTCCTTCGCCCCGGCCTACAACAGCGGCAGCGCGCCCTATGGCACCTTCACCTGGTCGCAGGCGCGGGTGCTGAACAGCTGGATCGACAACGGCGACGTGGCGTCCGACGTCTGCCTGATCGCCCTGCAGAACGATGCGGCGGGGCGCGGCGTGACCTACTACACGGGATGGCTGGGCCGCTCGTGGAATTACGGCAGCGTGTTAAGCCAGCATGCGCTTGGCTATCCGGGCAATCTGGGCGGCGGCAATACCTTGCAGCTGTGCGCGTCGGAGAGCTTCAGCCCCAGCGCCGCCTGCGGTGGCGCGGCCATCCTCAACACCGGCTGTTCGATGACGTATGGCTCCAGCGGCGGGCCGTGGATACGCGACTACCGCACAGGCAATCACGTCGATTCGGTGGTGCATGGCTATGACAGCACCACCTGCACCGGCGCCTTCGGCCAGACTTTCAACGGCGCGCGCTTCACGACCAGTAACATCGTTGCGCTATGCAACGCACAGGGTTGCTGAAAGCACTGAATGTAGCGGCGGCCCCGTGCCGCCGCTTTCAAAGGCAGTCAATCACCACGCAATTCCGGAGGTCCGCTGATTGGTGTCGCTGAATTCAAATACAGCGCAACAGTGTTGTCCTGCATTACCCCGGCCATCTAGCAAAAAATTGATCTAGATCATGTCCTCCATGCCCGGCGGAAACGTAGCATGGTGGATGACAGGCGCCCGCTGCCAGGGAGCCTAGAGGAGTGATGCAAAATGGCCAAAAAATTCCCGATTAAACCCCTTCACCCCGAGCGCATTTGCTGGGGCTGCGACAAGTACTGCCCGGTCGATGCGCTGGCCTGCGGCAATGGGTCGGAGCGCACCCAGCATCCAATCGAATTGTTTGGCGATGATTGGATGGACCCGCTGCTGCCCTTCGATGCCGACGAGCAGTCCGACACCGCTGCCGCTTAGACTACCCTCGGCAAGCGCCGATACCGCCAAGTCCCCGCAATTAAGCACGCTTGCTTAATCTTTCTCAAATCGCTACCATCGGAGCTACGATGAAGCAGAGCGAGTTTGTGAAATGGCTCAAGCAACATGGTGCGACCTTCGAGGATAGATCAAACCATTTGCGAGTCTTTTGTAACGGACGAATGAGTCACCTGCCTAGGCATCCTGCCAAAGAACTCAAAACGGGCTTAGTTGAGGCGGTTAAGAAACAACTCGATCTGAAGTAAGCTCGTAAAGCTCAGCCAACGTCAGAAAAAATTTTGCAGGAGCAGTTATGAAATACCCGGCGCGATTTGAACCCGACCCGAAGGCAGGCGGCTTCGTCATCACTTTCCGAGACATTCCAGAGGCGGTTACACAAGGGGATGACGATGCCGAAGCGATGGAGATGGCGGAGGATGCGCTGATCTCTTCCATCGAGTTCTATCTGGAGCAAAAGCGGCAGATCCCTGCACCATCCACGCCCTTATCGGGCGAACGTCTGGTGCCGATCCCGGCCATCACTGCGGCAAAAGTCTTGCTGCTCAATGAGATGATTGCGCAGGGTATCGGACCTTCGGAACTGGCTCGCAAGATGGGGACCATTCCGCAGAACGTCAATCGGCTTATCGATGTGCGCCATACGTCGAAGCTGGAAAGCATTGAGCTGGCGGTGAGCGCTCTAGGAAAACATTTAGAGCTAAGCATCGTCTAAACTGATAAATGCGCCAATGCCGTTGCCAATCGCAATCCCTGTTTTCATGGATCACCAAAAACACCTTCACTAGCAATCCCTGCTTTGCGCTCTAAGACAGCGTAGAACCCCTTTGAAAGGCATGCCTCATTTTAAGGCTGCGAAAGTGAAGAACGGCGCGGCGCTCCTGGCTTCTGGATCAATTCGCTGGTACGCACGAAGGTCGGGAGCATCATGCGCAGGTAAATGCGCATGCATTGAACAAGCGCGTCATTACTACCAACTACTGTGAAAAGCTACGGTAATTCATCTGCGCTGATTGGCAAAGTACCCTCGCCTGTCTGCCTTTGACCTCGGCTGCCTTGAGGAAGCAAGCAAACTTATAATTTTCCGCTGTGCAATGATCTTGACGCTGCTCAAGCCAGCCTCCCTCTTCAGGGGTAATACTGGTTCCGACCATCAATATTCGGGGGCATACATATGCACAACAGCGGATTGCAGGCGGCGCCGGAGGAAACACCTCAGGCGGTTGGAACTTATCAACCAATCGCATTGCCTGACGGTACAACTATGACAAATATCTTCCAGCCCCAAGATGGACGGGGATTCTTCATGCTTCCGCAAGCCCCCGAAGAGGCCGGTTATTATGTCTATGGCACACCGGGGGGCGGTGCCGCCCATTTTTCGCATCCTAAGTTACTGAGCCTGATTCTCGTCGTCGAACGGGAATGGCAGGCGATAGACAGTCGCAAGTTCGGCATCGGGAACATCAGCATCGCTAACGGTCTGCCGTTCGGCCACGAGTCCCATATGAAGGGATTGGAGGTCGACGTACGTCCGCTGCGCAAAGACGGCAAACAAATACCGATCAACTACACTGATTCTCAATATGATCGTGCCGCTACGAGCCAGCTGCGGTGGTCAAGAAATTTCGGACACAACAATAGGTTCACGCACTGCCATTTTCCGTTCATAGACGGCGGGCGACAGATTGCCCAATGCTGAAT
>NZ_JACHXD010000005.1 GCF_014191875.1 Pseudoduganella violacea | reverse complement strand
CCCTCGGGATGCTATCCCACAGACCCATCAGGCTGGCATGCTCGCAAACGTAAATTTACAGGGTTATCACGATATAAGACCCCAATCGGACACGGGCTCAACTGTTAATTGGCGGCGCGGATGCTGCTGGGCAGCTCCTGGAAATCCTCGGTCTGCTGCAGCGAGTGCCAGGCGGCCAGCAGGTTGGCAGGTGGCGCGATCAGCTTGCGGGCGCTGAGGTCGAGCCATCCGCCGGCGCTGTTGACGCGGGCCGCCAGCTTGCCGTCGGGGCGCAGGATGTCGCTGCGCAGGTGCCAGCGGCTGCCGTCGGTGGACATGCCGGCCAGCGCCAGGGTGACGGTAATTTCCTCCAGCAGCAGCACTTCCTTGAAGTAGGACAGGTCGTCCTTCATCACCACCGGGCCGATATTCAGGCGCATGAGTTCCTGCACGGAGAAGCCTTGCTCGGTCAGGAACAGCATGCGCGTGTCGCCCACCTTGTTCAAAAACGCCGTATTCGCCATATGGCTGTTGAAATCCATATCGCCCCAGCCGGCCATCAATTTACGCTCAAACATCTGCTTCCCTTTCCGTGTTTATTCAGCGGCGAGGAAGTCCAGCAAGGTAAGCGCAACGACCTTCGTAGCCTTGCGCAGATCGTCGAGCAGGAGCTTCTCGTCCGCCTTCTTGGCATTCGATTCGGGCACGCTGCGCGGCCCGGCTCCGTATAGTACCGCCGGAATGCCTTGCTCGCCATAGAGACGGGCGTCGGCATACAGCGGGGTGCCGCTGGCGGGAATGTCTTCGCCGATCACGGTTCGCGCGTTCTTCTGGATGCTGGCGACCAGCTTCTCGGAACCCGGCAAGGGGCGCAGGGCATGCGACAGCAGCAGGCGCTTGATCTCGATACGGATGCCAGGTTCTCCGCGCACCGCGTCTTCGATCAGGGCGCGCACCTGCCCTTCCACCGCCACCGGGTCTTCTTCCGGAATCATGCGGCGGTCCATCTTCATCACCACTTTTCCCGGCACGACGTTGGTATTGGTGCCGCCGTCGATGCGTCCCACCAGCATGGTCGGCGAGTCGATTCCCGGCACCTTGGATTTAATCTTCTTCAGCTCCGGCAGTTGGCCATAGATGGCATTCAGGATTTTGCTGGCGGCCTGCAAGGCGTCATGCCCCGTTTCCGGCATGGCGCCATGGCCGGATTTGCCGTGCACAGTGATCTCCAGCTGCAGGCAAGCGTTATGCGCGGTGACGATGTTGTAGCTGAAGCCTGCGGCGATCACGAAGTCCGGCCTGGTCAGCCTCTGTTCCAGCAGCCAGCCGGGGCCGAGCAGGCCGCCGAATTCCTCGTCATAGGTGAAGTGCAGTTCGGCCGCGCCTTTCAGCGGAATGCCCAGCGCCTCCAGCGCGCGCAAGGCGAAGATATAAGTGGCGAAATCGGATTTTGAAACGGCGGCGGCGCGGCCGTAGATATAGCCGCCCTCGATCACGCCGCCGTAAGGTGGATAGCTCCAGCCATCGCCAGGCGGCACCACGTCGCCATGGGCATTCAGCGCCACGATCGGACCGCCTGCGGCGTAGGGACGGCGCACGATCAGATTGGTGATGCTCTCCATGCCGTAATCGCGCACGCGCTGTTCGGGAACGACGTGCTTCTCGGCCTGCCAGCCATAGGCTTTGAGCAGCTCCGCTACCACATCCGCATGCGGCGCGTTGTTGCCGGGCGGCGTATTGGTAGGCACGCGCAGCACCTGCTGCAAGAGCGCTACTTCCTCGTCGAAGTGGGCATCGATCCATTGGCTCAGTTGTTCTTGTCGGTTCATCTCATTTGGCTCCCGCCGCAAACCACGCGGCTATTTGCGTCCTTTCGGACTCGGTCATATTGGTCAGGTTCCCGATCGGCATGGCTTTCAGCTCGACCGCCTGTTTGTGGATCTGCATGGCGTGCTGGCGCACCTGCTGCGGCGTGTCGAGCACCATGCCGGCCGGTGCAGTGGCAAAGCCGGCCTGGGTCGGATGCGCGGAATGGCAGGATACGCAGCGCTGGTCGATAATCGCCTTCACTTGTCTGAACTGCGCCTCGGGATCGGCAGCGGCGGCCACCGCAGCGGGTCGCGACGGCGCAATCGCCACCGCCACGACCAGCAACAGCGCCACGCCGATGGCCGGATAGCGCCACTCGATGCACTCCTTATGCCGCAGATTGAAGAAATGGCGAATGAAGACGCCGGCCGCCATGATGAACGCCAGCACCAACCAGGCTTGCGGATGGCGGTAAGTCATTGCGTAGTGGTTGCTGATCATGATGAACAGCACCGGCAGGGTGAAGTAATTATTGTGCACGCTGCGCTGCTTGGCCTTGATGCCATACGATGGATCGGGCAAGCCGCCTGCCTGCATCGCTTGCACCATCTTGCGCTGTCCCGGAATGATGACCATGGCCACATTCGCCACCATGATGGTGCCGATCATTGCACCAATGTGAATGAAGGCGGCGCGCCCGCTCAGCAGATGCGTCAGCGCATATGCCGCGCCGGTCAGCAGCGCAAACACCGTCAGCCCCAGCCAGCCCTCGCGCTTGACCAGCGGCGAGCGGCACAGCAAGTCGTACACGATCCAGCCAGCGATCAGAAAACCGATGCCGACGCCCACCGCCTGCAAGCTGCTCAAGTCAGCGACCGCCTTGTCCACCATCATGGCCTGGGCATTGAAGTAGTAGGCGATAGTCAGCAGCGCGATGCCAGATAGCCAGGTGGAATAAGCCTCCCATTTGAACCAGTGCAGTTCCTTCGGCAGTTCGGCCGGGGCTACCAGATATTTTTGCGGGTTGTAAAAGCCGCCGCCGTGCACGGCCCACAGCTCGCCGGAGACGCCCTTCTTCGCCAGTTCGGAACCGGGCGCGGGCGGGCGGATCGAGTTGTCCAGCCAGACGAAATAGAAGGAAGCGCCGATCCAGGCGATCCCCGTAATCATGTGCAGCCAGCGCACCAATAGATTCAGCCATTCCAGGCCATACGGTATCAAATAGCCGAATGCATCCATGGGTTTCCTTGAGTTAGACAAGTGGCAATTTATGAAAGATAGCCGCTTTCCGATACCTGCATCATGAAATATGCCGTATATTTGACATATCCACTTCGATATAGCCAGCCATGTCCAGCCTGCCGCAACATTTAGACTTGCATCTGATCCGCATTCTCTACCTGCTGCTGGTGGAGAAAAATGTCTCGCGCGTGGCGCTGAAACTCAATCAGCCGCAGCCCTCCATCTCGGCTTCACTGCGCAAGCTGCGCGAACTGACGGGCGATCCCCTGCTGGTGCGCGGCGCGCGCGGCATGGTGCCGACCCAGCACGGCGAGAGTTTGCTGAAGCCGGCCAAGCGTATCCTGGATGAGACGGAAAACCTCTTCGTCAAGAAAACGCCCTTCGTGCCACAGGAGGAAGCGCGCACCTTCAATATCGCGGCACCCGATTATCTGGACAGCCAGTTCCTGCCGAATGTGGTGGCGGCGCTACGCCGCGGCTCGCCCATGAGCCGCGTGGTGATCCACAACCTTGGTCCCGGCATCGACTATATCCGCCTGCTATCGGATGGCGAACTCGATCTGGTGATCGCCAACTGGGACGAGCCGCCGCAACACCTGCACCTGTCCAAACTGTTCGAAGACCCCATCATCTGCGCCATGCACGCGGGCAGCCCTTACGCCAAGCGCACCAACAGCGATGAAATGAGCATGCAGGATTATCTGAGCCTGCCCCACGTCGCGCCGTCGCAGATGCTGCCCGGTTACGGCGGCGTGATCGACGCCTTCCTGGAGCGCCATGGCCTGCACCGGAATGTGGTGGTGGAGTCGGCCTACTTCGGCCTGATTCCGTATATGCTGACCCAGACCGAGCTGGTACTGACCACCGGCCGCCAGTTCCTGCGCTCATATGAAAAGACCCTGCCGCTGAAGACCTTCACGGTGCCGGTCAAATTCCCGCCGATGCGTTTTTACCAGCTGTGGCACGAGCGCGTGCACCAGGCGCCGGAACACAAATGGCTGCGCGACCAGGTCGGCGCCGTCGCCAAGGCGCTGGTGCAGAAATAGCGTATATCGTTCATCAGCGCAGACATATAATTTGGCTAATGGGCCGGATATATCATCAAGACCTCAAAACGGGATTCTGCGATGACGATTACACTCTCCGAACTGAACGCCTGCGGCAGCGCCGCCTTTGTCGAACAACTGCGCGGCATCTATGAGCATTCGCCGTGGATTCCCGAACGCGCCGCCGCCCAGCGCCCCTTCGCCAGCGTCATCGCACTGAAACAGGCTTTGCAGGCCGAAGTATCCCGCGCCACGCCGGACGAGCAACTGGGCCTGATCCGCGCCCACCCCGAACTGGCGGGCAAAGCCGCCATCGCCGGCCAGCTCACCGCCGAATCAACCCACGAACAAGCCAAGTCCGGCCTGAACCTGTGCAGCGCCGAGGAATTCGCCGCGCTGCAAAAGCTGAATGCCGACTACAACGCCAAATTCGGTTTCCCCTTCATCCTTGCAGTGAAAGGTGCGGATGGAAAGGGACTGACGCGCCAGACCGTCATCGCCACCTTCAACCGCCGCCTGAAAAACCAGCGCGCCGACGAGATGGCGGAGTGCCTGCGCCAGATTCATCGCATCGCAGAAATGCGCATCAACGACCTGCTGGGCGTGCAACTGGAATTCGGACCTACGGTAATGGCCTGGTCCGAAGTGCTGGCGCAATGGAGCGATGACGAGGACGGCCTGACCTGCGCCTACATGACCGAGGCCCACCGCAAGACCGCAGCCCAGTTGTCGGACTGGATGCGCGCGGCGGGCATGGAAGTCCAAATCGACGCCGTCGGCAATGTGGTGGGGCGCTATCTGTCCGACGCGCCCGGCGCCAAGACCCTGATCACCGGCTCCCATTACGACACGGTACGCAACGGCGGAAAATACGACGGCCGCCTCGGCATCCTGCTACCGATCTCCATCATCAACCACCTGCACAAACAAGGCGAGAAACTGCCCTTCCATGTCGAAGTCGTCGGCTTTGCGGAAGAAGAAGGCGTGCGTTTCCGCAGCACCTTCCTCGGCTCTAACGCCATCACGGGCCGCTTCGATACGAAGCTGCTCGATGCACTCGACGCCAACGACATCAGCATGCGCTCGGCGCTGGAAGCGGCAGGCCACGATATTGCCGCCATTCCCGCCATAGCGCGCAAGGCGGAAAACGTGCTGGCCTTTGTCGAAGTTCATATCGAACAAGGGCCGGTGCTGCTGGAACGCGGCCTGCCGCTGGGCGTGGTAACGGCGATTGCGGGCAGCTCGCGTTATCTGGTCGAGCTGCGCGGCCTCGCCAGCCACGCCGGGACCACACCTATGTCGATGCGCAAGGATGCGGCAGCGGCGGCGGCGGAAATCGTGCTGCTGGTCGAGCAGCGCTGCGGACAGGCCGAAGCACTGGTCGGCACTGTCGGCCAGTTGCAAGTGCCGGGCGGTTCGGTGAATGTGATTCCGGGCGCCTGCAAATTATCGCTGGACATTCGTGCCGCCGACGACAGCGTGCGCCAGGCCGCCGTCCAGGATGTCCTCGACGGCATCGCCGCCATCTGCGCGCGTCGCCAGATCGAATTCAGCCTGGAGAAAATGGTGGAAGCCTCCGCAGCGCCCTGCGCGCCATGGTTGATGCAGCAGTTCGGCGACGCCGTGCAACGCAGCGGCTTGCAGCGCTTCGACCTGCTCTCCGGCGCGGGCCACGATGCCATGGCGATGACCGCGCTCACCGATGTTGCCATGCTGTTCACGCGCTGCGGCAACGGCGGCATCAGCCACAACCCGCTGGAAACCATGACAGCCGACGATGCCGACCTGGCGGCGCAGGTACTGCTCGATTTCCTGCGCCGCTTCCAGGCCAAGCCACGCTGACCTTATTCGAACAAAGGCCAGCCGATTACCTTCAGTGGGTGATACCTGGAACCAGCATGCAAAGGCTCCCACTCGGCCAGGCTTGCCGCCGCCACTTCGGGTTCCACCTGGCCCGCTGTATGCACCGCCGCCCGGATCTGCTTGGTGTCATACACCAGATTGACGCTGGCCAGCGCGCCTGCAGCGCCGGAGTTGAAGCTGAACTGCCCTGGTCGATGAGCATATTGCCACACTTTCAGATGGCTCCATTCGCTATCGCGCGCATCGAGCTTAAAGTCGAAATTCGCATCCATCACACGCAATAGATATTGATGTTCGTCCCCAGCACGCCCACATTGCTGTTCGCCAGTGCATGCACCGTGCCGCCGGAGTTATAGACATTGGCCGAGGAATTGTCGGTGACGATCACGGTTGCGCCAGGTGCCTGCACGACATTGAGCTTGCCTGATCCCTGGTTGGTATTGCCCATCCATATGCCGTTACTGCTGGCGCCGTAGACCGTGATGCCGCTGCCGAAGGCGCCGAAGTTGTTATTGTTGCCGCCCCGGATAACGCCATCGTACTGGTAAATATTGGCCCGCGTATCGTCCAGCAGCGTGACTGTGCCGCCATTCGCATGCACAATGTTGATGTCATAGTCCGATGCGGAGGAGGAGTTGCCACCGATGTTCAGGGCCGCGCCGCCGCCAGCCGTGACCGACAGGCCCGCTCCATGCAAGGTGGCGCTGGCGCCGGCCTCGCAACAATATTTAACTGCAAGTTATCAACAAAATGTTCTGGATAGCTTGGAGCGGGAGCCAGCCGCGGCTTCGCTTCAACGCAACCGGATGGGAAGGGCTATGCCGTCGCGCCAGGATGGAAAATCAAATGCACGCCACTGCCCGCTGGTAGTATCCAGCTGGCCGATTGCGCGCCCATTCATTCCAAGCTCGCTGGCAAACATATAGATAAAAAAAATCTTGCTGCCGTCCGGCGCCGCCGTCGCCGAGAGTGTCGCTGTTGCGGGCAGGTTGGCCGGCCACGGCCATTGCGCCGTGCCGCCATCGGGTGCGCGACGCACGGCACTGATGCCTGGTAGTTCGGCGGTCAGGAACCAGTTTCCCTTGGCATCGGCGGTGGCGTGCGAGGCACGCGGCAGGGCTGCCAGTTGCGGGTGAATCGCTCCGCGCTGGCCGCGCGCGATCCGGTACACCTGGCTGGTGCCATAGCGTTTTTCGTAGGCTTGGCGCGATTCGAAACTCTCGGACGCGGTGCTGAATTCGGCGTCCTTGCTGGGATAAGAAGCATTGAACAGCAACGTGCCGCCATCCAGATACTGCGTCTGGCCCACGCCAAAGAAGCCGTACTCGCCGGCAAACGGATGCTCTTCCCGCCCGTTCAAATTCGCTTCCCGCAATTCATGCTGGTGGACGACCGTTTTGCTACCCTGCGGCCGCGGTGCACCGCGCCAGAAAGCCAGCTTGCTATTGTCTGGAGAAATCACTGGCGTCAGCTTATACCCCCGCGCCAGAGGCAGAACATGGAAATCACTGCCATCCGCCTCCATCACCGCGATCTCGATAGCCTCATAGGCTTGCGCCAACGCGTCCTCATCAAGCGTGGCTCCCATAGCAGTTTGCGGCATGCGCGTCATGACGATGTAGTGGCCGCTCGGCGCATAGGCGGCATGGCGGTAGTAGTAGCCCCCCGGCAGTTGGTAGCGCCCCAAAACGCCGCTGGCAACGTCGTAATGCAGAATGAAGCAGTCATCCTTATCCGGTGCTGTGCGGGCACATTCGCTCACCAGCCATTCCTGTCCATTGGGGTGGATGCTAATACGTTCAAACTGGCGTCCTGCGGCCGGATCGGCAGCGGCGGCTTGACCAACGGCCAAGCACGAGAAAACGAGGACGCTATCCAGTCGAATTTTCATGCGCTTGCTCCTTAGTGGGAATGGCATTTTTTACATCAAATTACCACAATAGCGGAGCACAGGCGCTGGACTACGCGCGCCCCAGGCAAAGATAGACGCCAAGCAACAGCAGCCCGACCATCAGACAGCGGCGGAAAGCCTCTTGCGGCATGCGGTTGCGCAACTTCTGGCCAAGCAGCATGCCGGCCATGGCGGGCAGTTGCGCCAGGAAGGACGCTCCCGCTACCGCCGGCTCCCAGGCGCCGCGCGCCGCCAGCGCCACGGCCAGCGCCAGGGTGGATACGGTGAAGGCCAGACCCATGGCCTGCACCAGTTCATCCCTACCCATCTTCAGCGACTGTAAATACGGTACTGCTGGCAGCACGAAAACACCTGCCGCCGCAGTGAATACGCCGGTCAGCGCGCCGGCCAGCGGCGACATCCACTCTTCCTTTTCACGCGCCACCTGCCAGCGCAGGGAGGATAGACCCACGGCGGCATAGGCCGTCAACGCCAGTCCCAGCATGATGGTGGCTGCCGCATTCTGCCGCATCACCACACTGCCGATCAGGGTGCCGCCGCAAATCCCCACCGTCATCGGCCATAGGCGCTGCCACATCGCATATAGCGGCGGGCCGGAAAGCAGTTGCCAGAGATTCGTCAAAAGCGAAGGCACAACCAGCAGTCCCGCCGCTTCGATCGGCGTCATGACAAGGCTGAGCAGAGCCATAGCCACGGTGGGAAGGCCCATGCCAGTTACGCCTTTTACAGCGCCGGCAAGGGTAAATACAGCAAGCACGAAGACGATATTGTTTTCCATGCTTGCCAGTCTGCCATCGCCTGCGGATGGTGAAAATGTGGAATATACTGTCTCAGCCTTCGTCAAATCCGAAGGCTGGAGACCATCGTGCGCTTTGACCTGACCGACCTGAAACTCTTCCTGCGCGTGGCCGAAAGCGGCAGCATTACCGCTGGCGCCGAAACAGTGCACCTGGCACTGGCCTCGGCCAGTGCGCGCATCCGCGGCATGGAGGAGATGCTAGGCGTGCCTCTGCTCAAGCGCAACCGGCGCGGCGTGGAGCCGACCGATGCGGGGCGCACCTTACTGCACCATGCGCGCGCCATCACGCAGCAGATGGAAAAGATGCGCGCCGATATGGGCGAGTATGCGAGCGGCTTGAAAGGCCATATTCACCTGCTGTGCAATACCTCGGCCCTGACCGAATTCCTGCCCGACATCCTGGCCGAGTTCATGGCCAGCCATCCGCAAGTCAACGTCGATCTGGAAGAGCGGCCCAGCCATGAGATCGTGCAAGCGATCCGCGATCAGCTGGGCGATATCGGCATCGTCACCGATGCGGTGGATAGCAGCGGCCTGGAAACGCGCCTGTTCCGCGAAGACCGGCTGGTGCTGGCGCTCTCGCCGCTGCATCCGCTGGCGCGCAGCCTGAAACGACGCAGCGTGGTGCCTTTTGCCGAAGTGCTGGAGAACGACTTTATCGGACTGGCCGGCGACAGCGCGCTGCAACAGTACATCAGCGAACATGCCTCGCGCCTCGGTCAGCGTCTGCACTACCGCGTGCTGGTGCGCAGCTTCGACGCCATCTGCCGCATGGTGGCCAGCGGCGCGGGCATTGCCGTCGTACCCGAATCGGCTGTGCTGCGCTCGCGCGACGCCAGCACCATCCGCCACATTCACCTGAGCGACGCCTGGTCGCGCCGCAAGCTGCTGCTCTGCATGCGCCGCTACGCCAACCTCCCAGGCTACGCCCGCGAGCTGGCCGATGCATTGGTGAACAGCTAGCCAGATCTCAGCAAGTCCAGTCTTCGACCGCAGGAAACCCGGGCAGTAGGCCAAAGGTGCGGTCACGGGTGACGAGAGCGAGGCCTGCAGCCCTGGAATGCGCGGCAATCAGCATATCCATCGTTCCCAGAGAAAGACCGGCCCGCTCGCGAATTACCCGAAGCTCTGCGTAAGCTGCCGCTTCCTGTCTGGTCCATGGCAGGACAGTTACCCGCTTAAGGAAAGCATGGACGCGCAGCGACAGCCCCGCTGGAGCGCCTCGCTTTTCCAGACCATATAGCAGTTCGGCCTCGGTAATAACTGAAATCGCAATATCCTGGGGCGGGATGCCTGCCAACTTCTGCGTCAGCTGAAGCAAGTCACCTTTGATAATGTGACTGGCGATATTGGTATCCAACAGATAACGCGTCATTTTTCCGCAAACGGATCGCGTTCATCCAAACTTTGACGGCGCTCTTCCTCGCATAGAAAATCAGCCGGAACCTCAGTGCTCCGATAGAGGGCGAATAATCCATCCCAAGTATTGGGTTTGCTGGACAGGATAACGTCACCGGATTTTGGGTCGCGACGAATATACACTTCGCTTCCTTCAAAACGATATTCAGCTGGCAGGCGCACTGCCTGGCTGCGCCCAGTCATAAAGATTTTGGCGATGTCCATCATTTGCGTCAGAAGGGTGGCTCTTGAAGTCAATATAGGCCATCATCAGTACATATCAAGGTAGATATCATCAGGGTCGCAGTACCACCTTGCGGCACGCTTCTTCCTTCCTATCGAACAGGTAGTAAGCACGCTCGGCTTCGTTCAGCGGTAGGCGGTGGGTGATGATCGCTTCAGGGTGCAGCTTGCCTTCGCCGATAAACTGGAGCAGTTCGGGCATGAAACGCTGGACGTGGGTCTGGCCGGTTTTGAAGCCGAGACCTTTTTCGAAGACGTCGCCGAACAGGAAGCCATGAATGAAGCCGGAATACACGCCGGGCACGCTGATGATGCCGCCGCGGCGGCAGGCGGCGATGCATTGGCGCAGCGCCTGGCCGCTGCTGCCTTCCAGCTTCATGGCCGTCATCACCGTTTCCAGGGCGCTGCCCTTGGCTTCGAAGCCGACTGCATCGATCACCGCATCCACGCCGCGCCCTGCGGTGCTTTCGAGGATGGCTTCAGCGGCATCGGTGTCATCGAAATTAATAGGGATGACGTCATATTGGCTGCGCGCGAAATCGAGCCGATAGGCGTGGTGATCGACCATGAAAATGCGCTCCACGCCACGCATGCGGGCGCAGGCCGCCGCCATCAGTCCGACCGGGCCGGCGCCGAAAATGGCCAGGCTATCGCCGTCGCCGACTTCGGCGTTCAGCACGGCCTGATAGCCGGTGGGCAGGATATCGCTGAGGAAGAGCACCTGCTCGTCCGGCAGCACATCGGGAATCTTGATCGGGCCGACGTTCGCTTTCGGCACGCGCACATATTCGGCCTGGCCGCCTGGCATGCCGCCATACAGATGGGTGTAGCCGAACAAGGCCGCGCCGGAACGCAGACTTTTCTTGTTCATGATGGCGCCACGGTCGGGATTCGTGGTTTCGCAACTGGCGTAAAGCTTTTGATCGCAAAAGAAGCAGTTACCGCAGGCGATAACAAATGGTATGACAACGCGGTCGCCCTTGCGCACGCTGGTCACGCCGGGACCGGCCTCCGCCACCACGCCCATGAATTCGTGACCGAGAATATCGCCGGCCTTCAAGCCGGGCACCTTGCCCCGGTACAGGTGCAGGTCCGAGCCGCAGATGGCGGTCGCGGTGATCTGCAGAATGATGTCGTCCTCTTCCAGCAGAAGAGGATCTGGAACGGTCTCGACGCTCACTTCACGGGCCGAGTGGTAAACGAGTGCGCGCATGGCTACCTCCTGGTGGGATGGAAAGTCCAGTCTAGGCAGCCCATGCGCGCACGGCGATAGGCCGTGGCGCTGGTGTGGCGTAGGACTCGGCCCACGCGCGGTTATGCTGAGTCAGACGACGCGGGCGCGCTCCAGCATGGCGTGTAACAGTACATTGCAGCCAGCCTCCAGATGCTCGGCCTTGGCGTCTTCGATTTCGTTGTGGCTGATGCCATCCTTGCAGGGGACGAAAATCATGCCGGCCGGCGCCACGCGCGCGGCGTAAATGGCGTCATGGCCGGCGCCGGACACCACATCCATGGTCGAGTAGCCGAGTTTTTCGGTGGCCTTGCGCACCGCGCCCACGCAGTCGGGGTGGAAGGGACAGGGAGGGAAGTAGGACACACGCTCGATCTTGATGTCCAGCCCCGTTTCACCGGCGGTGCGGTCGACGAAGGCCAGCATTTCCTCGTGCATGGTGTTGAGCAGCTCATCGCTGACATTGCGCAGGTCGATGCTGAACTTGACCTGCCCGGGAATCACATTGCGGCTATTGGGAAAGACTTGCATCATGCCGACCGTGCCGCGTCCATAGGGCGGATAACGGTTGGCGATAGCGACCACTTCCTGGATGATGCGGGTCGATACCTGCATCGCGTCGCGCCGCAGATGCATGGGCGTGGGGCCGGCATGCGCTTCCATGCCCGTCACCGTGCAGTCGTACCAGGAGAGGCCCATCACCGCAGGCACCACGCCAATCACCTTGTCGGCATCTTCCAGCACCGGGCCTTGTTCGATATGCGCCTCAAAATAAGCACCGATAGGATGCTGGCCCGGCACCTGCTCGCCCTTGTAGCCGATGCGCTCCAGTTCCTCGCCTACGGTCTTGCCTTCAGTGTCCTTGGCGGCATATGCATGTTCCAGCGTAAACGCGCCGCAGAAGACGCCGGAACCCATCATTACCGGCACGAAGCGCGAGCCTTCCTCATTGGTCCAGAAGGCGACTTCGATCGGCGCCTCGGTGCGAATGCCGCGATCGTTCAGCGTGCGCACCACTTCCAGCCCGGCCAGCACGCCGTAGTTGCCGTCGAATTTGCCGCCGGTGGGCTGGGTGTCGATATGGCTGCCGGTCATAATGGGCGGCAGCGCGTTGTTGACGCCATCGCGGCGCATGAAGACATTGCCGATCTGGTCCACCGTAATGCTCAGGCCCGCATCTCTGGCCCAGCCGGTGACCAGATCGCGGCCCTGCTTATCCAGATCGGTCAGGGTCAGGCGTTTGACGCCACCTTTCTCGGTGGTGCCGATTTTGGCCAGCTCCATCAGCGAGTCCCACAGTCGCCCGCCATTGATTTTCAGCTCGTTCATGCCTGCTCCTTTCAGCGCGCCGATACCGGCGTGAATGCGGGTCGGTCGACGTGGCGGCCCGCGCCCTCTTTCGCCATCAGTTCACCTTTGTGGAAGGCCAGCTTGCCCGCAGCCAGCGTGGCGCTCGGGATGCCGCGCACGGTGCGGCCTTCGAAGACATTGAAGCCGCCTTTAGCAAACTGGGTCTTGGCCGAGATGGTGCGGCTGGCTTCCGGATCCCACACCACGATGTCGGCGTCGGAACCGACGGCGATCACGCCCTTGCGCGGGTAGATATTGAAAATCTGCGCCGCATTGGCCGAGGTGACGCGCACGAACTCCGATGGCGTCAGGCGGCCGCTGTTCACGCCCGCATCCCAGATCACGGCCATGCGGTCTTCCACCCCACCGCAGCCGTTCGGTATCTTGCTGAAATCGTTGCGGCCCGCCGCCTTCTGCTCGGCGCAGAAGGTGCAGTGGTCAGTCGCCGTCGTATGCAGATTGCCGCCTTGCAGACCGTGCCACAAGGCCGTCTGGTGTTCCTTGCCGCGGAAGGGAGGACTCATCACATGGCCCGCCGCGAAATCGAAATCGGGGTTCTGGTACACGCTGTCGTCGATGATCAGATGCCCTGCCAGCGCCTCGCCATACACGCGCTGGCCGCCGGCGCGGGCGCGGGTGATCGCGTCCAGCGATTCCTTGCACGAGACGTGGACGATATACAGCGGCGTATTGAGTACATTGGCAATCGCAATCGCGCGGTTGGCCGCTTCCGCTTCCACGGCTGGCGGACGCGACAAAGGATGCGAACTGGGGCCGGTCAGCCCCTGCTTGAGCAAATCCTGCTGCAGCTGATAGACCAGTTCCCCGTTCTCCGCATGCACGGTGGGAATCGCGCCCAGCTCCAGCGAGCGGCGGAAGCTTTTCACCAGGGTTTCGTCATCGGCCATGATGGCGTTCTTGTAGGCCATGAAGTGCTTGAAGCTGTTCACGCCATGATTGCGCACCAGGGTGCCCATTTCCTCGTGCACGCTGTCGGCCCACCATGTGATCGCAACGTGGAAGCTGTAGTCGCCCGCCGCCTTCTGCGCCCAGCCGCGCCAGGTGCGATAAGCCTCCAGCAGCGATTGCTGCGGACTCGGAATCACAAAATCGATGATCGTGGTGGTGCCGCCCGCTAGCCCCGCCGCCGTACCGGTAAAGAAGTCATCGGCCGTCACCGTGCCCATGAAAGGCAGATTCATATGCGTGTGCGGATCGATCCCGCCCGGCATCACGTACTGGCCGCCGGCGTCGATCACGGTGGCCGACGCCGGCGCGTCCAGGTTGGTGCCGACGGCGACGATCTTGTCGCCATAGCAGAGCACATCGGCGCGGAAGGCGCGGTCCGCATTCACCACTGTGCCGCCGCGAATAATGGTCGTCATTTGTTCGTCTCCGCTTTTCACGATTGGGCTGCTGCATTCAAGGATGGCACGGCTTTCCCCTTCATCATCACGCCATACACCAGGGCCGAAATGGCGATGCCGACAAACCAGGCATAGGTATAAATCGTTTTGAAGCCATCGGCCACGCCGGGGAAGGAAGCCGGGAAGGCCGCGTTCAAGAAGCCGGGAATATTCGGCAGCACGCCCAGCACGAAAGCCACCAGGGCCGCGCTGTTCCAACCGTTGCCATAGGAATAGCGGCCATTCTCGCGGTACAGGTCTTCCACATGCAGCTCGGTCTTGCGCACGAAGTAGTAGTCGATAATCAGCACGCCGGCGATGGGGCCGAGCAAGGCCGAATAGCCGATCAGCCAGGTGAAGATATAGCCTTGCGTGGATTCGAGCAGCTTCCACGGCATCATCACGATGGCGATGGACGCGGTCAGGTAGCCGCCCGCCCGGTACGAGATCAGGCGCGGCGCCAGGGCGGAAAAGTCGTAGGCCGGCCCCACCAGATTGGCAGCCAGGTTGACGCTGACGGTATCGATCAACAGGATGATGAGCGCGATCAGCACGGCGGCGCCGGTCATGCGGCTGGCTAAGTCGACCGGATCCCAGATCGCTTTGCCGTACAGGACAATGGTGGCCGAAGTGACGATGACGGCCAGCGCCGCCAATAAGCCCATGGGTACGGGCAGGCCTACCGACTGGCCGACCAGCTGATCGCGCTGGCTGTGCGCGAAGCGGGTGAAGTCGGGAATATTCAAGGCCAGCGTGGCCCAGAAACCGACCATGGCCGTCAGCGAAGGCCAGAAGGTGGGCCAGAACTGTCCCGCCTTTTTGCCACCTTCCACGAATTGCGATGGCTGGTCCAGCAGCGGCCCGAAGCCGCCCGCCTTTTCATAGACCCAGTACAGCAGCACGAAGCAGATCAGGATTTTCAGCGGTGCGGTATAGGTTTCCAGTTTGCGGATGGCGTCCATGCCGTGCACGATGTACCAGAACTGGATGGCCCAGAACGCAAGAAAGCAAAGCAGCTGCGCGCCGTTGATCCCCAGTCCCCCAATCTTGGCGCCACCGATCTCGCCGCCCATCAGCACACCGAGCAAGGTGTAGATCATCTGGCCGCCGAACCAGGTCTGGATGCCATACCAGCCGCAGGCCACGATGGCGCGCATCAGCGCTGGCAGACGGGCGCCGGTGGTGCCGAAGGAAGCGCGTGCCAGCACCGCATACGGAATACCGTACTTGGTACCGGCGTGGCCGATGGCCAGCATGGGCAGCAGCACAATGGCATTGGCGAGGAAGACCGTCAGCACCGCCTGATAAGCCGACATGCCGCCTTCGATCAGGCTGGCCGACAAGGTGTAGGCCGGTATGCACATGACCATGCCCACCCACAGCGCCGCAAAGTGATACCAGCGCCACGTTCGCTGCGCGGCGCTGGTGGGGGCAAGGTCTTCATTCCACAACTGGGTGCTGCCAGACAGGTCATTGCTCACCGGGTTCCCCTTATTTTTATACTGCGGTGCTTTCCTCTTTCACTTCCGCGCGCGGATTGCGCGGGTCCTGCGTCCAGTTCATATAGGGTTTGCCGGTGACCTGGGGCACCATGGTGATGCAGTTCTGCACGGGGCAGGTGATTTCGCACAGATTGCAACCTACGCATTCCTGGTCGATCACCTCGTAGCGGCGCGCGCCGCTGGCCTGGTCGATAATCTGGGCGATGGCCTGATGCGAAGTGTCCTCGCAGGCCACATGACATCGGCCGCATTGAATACATTCGTTCTGGTCGATGTGGGCGATCACCTGATAATTCATATCCAGGTATTTCCAGTCCGTGGTGTTCGGCACCGCCTTGCCGGAAAAATCGGCCAGCGTGCGGTAGCCCTTGCTGTCCATCCAGCGCGACAGGCCATCCTTCATTTCCTCGACAATGCGGAAGCCATGCAGCATGGCCGCCGTGCAGACCTGCACGCAACCCGCGCCAAGGGCAATGAACTCGGCCGCGTCGCGCCAGTTGGCGATGCCGCCGATGCCGGAAATCGGCAAGCCCCTCGTTTCCGGATCGCGCGCAATCTCGGCCACCATATTCAGCGCAATCGGCTTGACCGCCGCGCCGCAATAGCCGCCGTGGGTGCTGGCCGTGCCGACGATGGGCAGCGCTACCATGCGGTCAAGGTCGATCGAGGTGATGGAGTTGATGGTATTGATCAGCGAAACCGCGTCCGCCCCGCCTTCTTTCGCGGCGCGTGCCGGTTTGCGGATGTCGGTGATATTCGGCGTCAGCTTGACGATGACGGGCAGTTTCGAATGCTTCTTGCACCATGCCGTCACCATCTGCACATACTCCGGCACCTGGCCGACGGCGGCGCCCATGCCGCGTTCCGGCATACCGTGCGGGCAACCGAAATTCAGCTCGATGCCATCCGCACCGGTGGCCTCCACCTTGGGCAGGATGTCGGCCCAGTAATGCTCCTCGCAAGGCAGCATCAGCGAGACGACGATGGCGCGATCCGGCCAGGCCTTCTTCACTTCCGCGATCTCCTGCAGGTTCTGCTCCAGGCTGCGGTCGGTAATCAGCTCGATATTATTGAAGCCGATAACTTCGCGGTTCTTGCCATAGATAGCGGAATAGCGCGAGGACACGTTTACGGCGGGCGGGTCTTCGCCCAGCGTCTTCCACACCACGCCGCCCCACCCGGCTTCGAAGGCGCGTATGACGTTGTAGGCTTTGTCGGTTGGCGGCGCGGAGGCGAGCCAGAAGGGATTCGGCGATTTGATGCCGCAGAATTCAATGCTCAGATCAGCCATTTTCAGCCTCCCGCTTCGCTTGGATATCGTTATGGATGGCGTGCGCGGCCAGCTTGCCATGCTGGACTGCCTGCACCGTCAGATCCTGCCCTGGCGCCACGCAATCGCCGCCCGCGTAAATCCCCGGCAGCACGGTGCGGAACTGGGCGTCGACATGAATCTTGTCGCCATCGCGCTGCAGCAGTTGCGCCAACGGATCGTTCAGGACGTCCTCTTCCAGCTTCTGGCCGATGGCCTTGAACACGGCGTCGGCGGCGATTTCGAAGGTGATGCCGGTGCTGATCAGCCGATTGGCCTGCAATAAGGTTTTCTCGAAACGCATGCCGCGCACGCGGCCCTGCTCGTCCAGCAGCACTTGCTGCGGCTGCGCCCAGGTCAGCATGCGCACCTGGTTGGCCTTCGCGATTTCCTGCTCGTGATGGGTGGCGCTCATGGCGTCGAAGCCACGCCGGTAAACTAGCGTCACCTCCTCTGCGCCGAGGCGCTGAATCTGCACCGCCATATCGATGGCCGTATTGCCCGCGCCGATGACGATGGCGCGCTGCGGCACCGGCAGGGAACTCAAGTCTTCGGCCTGGCGCAAGGCGGCGATGTAATCGACGGCGGCCAGCAGGCCGGGAGCGTCCTCGCCGGTCAAGCCAAGCTGGCGGCTGGCCCCCAGGCCCAGGCCGAGGAAGACTGCGTCGTATTCGGCGTGCAGGTCTTTCAGGTGCACGTTCTCGCCCAGCTTCTGGCCGCAGCGGATTTCGATGCCGCCTATGCCGATCAGGAATTCGACTTCCTTCTGCGCGAAGTTATCGGTCAGCTTGTATTTGGCGATGCCGTATTCGTTCAAGCCGCCCGCCTTGTCCAGCGCCTCGTAAATCACCACGTCGTTGCCCAGCATGGACAGACGGTGGGCGCAGGACAGTCCAGCCGGTCCCGCCCCCACCACGGCAATGCGCTTGCCGGTGGCGGCGGCGCGGCGGAAGGGGTGGCCCTCGAAACGCATATGGTCCAGTGCAAAACGCTGCAGCAGCGCGATCTTGACCGGCTGCCCTTCGGCGTCGTGGTTGCGCACGCAGACGTCTTCGCACAGTATCTCGGTGGGACAGACGCGGGCGCAGCTGCCGCCCAGGATATTCTGTTTGAGGATGCCGGCCGCCGCGCCATTCACATTGCGGTCGTTGATATTGCGGATAAAGCTGGCGACATCGATCTCGGAAGGACAGATGCGCGAACAGGGCGCATCGTAGCAGTAGAGGCAGCGCGCGCTTTCTATCGCTGCCTGGCGCACAGTGAGTGCCGGCGCCAGATCGGTGAAATGCCCGGCCAGTTCTTCCTTGCTGGACTGGGCATGCCGCATATGTTTGAGTGAATCGATCATCTTTCCATCCCGTTTGGTAGGTCGAACTGCTCGAATCTGCCGCGCTGCTGCCTGCTACATATTGTTTACTGACCGCGCCCCCTACTTCATCTGAGGGAATGCAAATTCCGCGCCAGCGCTTGCCGTATTCGGCCAGCGCTGCATCACGGCCTTGTGGCGCGTGTAGAAACGCACGCCTTCGGGGCCGTAAGCGTGGTGGTCGCCGAACAGGCTGCGCTTCCAGCCGCCGAAGCTGTTGAAAGCCATCGGCACCGGCAGCGGAACGTTCACGCCCACCATGCCGACCTGGATCTGGCGCACGAATTCGCGCGCCACACCGCCGTCGCGCGTGAACACTGCCACGCCGTTGCCATACTCGTTCTTGTTGATCAGCTCCACCGCATGGACAATGTCGGCCATGCGCACCACGCACAGCACGGGTCCGAAAATCTCTTCCTTATAAATCGTCATATCCGGCGTCACATGGTCGAACAGCGTGCCGCCGACGAAGAAGCCATTCGGGCGATCCACCACCTTGTAGTCTCGGCCATCGACCACCAGCTTGGCGCCCTGCTCCACGCCCTCGCCGATCAGCCGTTCCACGCGCTGCTTGGCGGCGGCCGTGACCAGCGGACCCATTTCGGCGTCGCGCTCCATGCCATCGCGCACTTTCAGTGCGGCGGTGCGCTTTTCCAGTGCGGCCACCAGTTTGTCGCCCGCATCGCCCACGGCCACCACCACGGAAATCGCCATGCAACGCTCACCGGCCGAACCATAGGCTGCGCCCATCAGCGCATCGACCGCCATGTCCATATCGGCGTCGGGCATGACCACCATATGGTTCTTGGCGCCGCCCAGCGCCTGCACGCGCTTGCCGGCCGCACTGCCGCGCGAGTAAATGTATTCGGCAATCGGGGTAGAGCCGACGAAGCTCACGGCCTGCACTTCGGGATGGTCGAGCAGCGCATCGACCGCCACCTTATCGCCCTGCACCACATTGAATACGCCGTCCGGCAAGCCCGCCTCTTTCAGCAGGCGCGCATGCAGCAGCGAGGGCGATGGATCGCGTTCGGATGGTTTCAGCACGAAGGTATTGCCGCAGGCGATGGCGATCGGGAACATCCACATCGGCACCATCACCGGGAAGTTGAACGGCGTGATGCCCGCCACCACGCCCAGCGGCTGGCGCATGGACCAGGCATCGATGCCGCGCGCAATCTGGTCGGTGAATTCGCCCTTCAGCATCTGCGGGATGCCGACGGCGAATTCCACCATCTCGATACCGCGCCCCACCTCACCCTGCGCGTCGGAAAAAGTCTTGCCATGTTCGCGCGTCAGCATGGCCGCGAATTCGTCGGTATGCTGCTGGCACAGTTGCAGATACTTGAACAGCACCCGCGCCCGCGTCAGCGGCGGCGTGGCCGACCAGGATGGGAAAGCGGCGGCGGCGGCCTGCACCGCCGCATCCACCTCCTCCGTGGTGGCCAGCGCCACGCGTGCGACCGGTTCGCCCAGGGCGGGATTGAAAACGTCGCCGTAGCGACCGCCCAAGGTGTCGACCTTGCTGCCGTTGATGAAGTGGGTAATGGTGTCCAACCGGGTATCGAGATTGCTCATTGTCTGCTCTACTTGATTAATCAGGCCAACAGATTGTCGGCCGGTACATAGGGATAACCCAGGCCATGGGCCACAGCTTCATACGTGACCTTGCCCTGGCATACATTCAATCCATTTTTCAAATGGGGATTGGCCTTCATCGCCTTGCTCCAGCCCTTGTCGGCCAGCGCCAGCGCATGGCCGATGGTGGCGTTGTTCAGCGCGAAGGTGGAGGTGCGCGCCACCGCGCCTGGCATATTCGCCACGCAGTAGTGCACCACCTGGCCGACCAGGAAAGTCGGCTGTTCATGCGTGGTAGCGCGCGAGGTTTCGAAGCAACCGCCCTGGTCGATGGCCACGTCCACCACCACCGCGCCCGCCTTCATGCGCGAGATCAGGTCGTGGCTCACCAGCTTGGGCGCGGCCGCGCCGGGCACCAGCACGCCGCCGATCACCAGGTCGGCATCGAGCACCGCTTCCTCGATGGTATGGGCGTTGGAGAACATGGTCTGCACGCGGTTGCCGAAGATCAGGTCGAGCTGGCGCAAACGGTCCACATTCTTGTCCAGAATCGTGACGCGGGCGCCCATGCCCACCGCCATCTGCAAGGCATTGGTGCCGACCACGCCCGCGCCGATGATGACCACATGGCCCGGCGCCACGCCCGGCACGCCACCCAGCAGCAAGCCCATGCCGCCCTTGGATTTCTCCAGATGGGCAGCGCCGGCCTGGATCGCCATGCGCCCCGCCACCTCGCTCATCGGCGCCAGCAATGGCAAGCCGCCGTTCGCCCCGGTGATGGTTTCGTAAGCGACGCAGACGGCGCCCGACTGCACCAGGGCGCGCGTCTGTTCCGGGTCCGGTGCCAGATGCAGGTAGGTGTAGAGGATCTGGTTCTCGCGCAGCATGGCGCATTCTTCCGGCTGCGGTTCCTTCACCTTCACGATCATCTCGGCGCGCTTGAAAATCTCCTGCGCCGTATCGACGATGGTGGCACCCGATCCTTCATACATGGAATCGGCGAGGCCAATCGCCACGCCGGCATTGCGTTGTACCAGCACCTGATGTCCGCGCAGTACAAGTTCCTTCACGCTGGCCGGGGTAAGGCCAACGCGCGATTCCTGATTCTTGATCTCCTTCGGTACGCCTACCAGCATGGCTGTCTCCTCTTTTATGGTTTTAGTCTAGTCCACGTAACACCTTTTCCAGCTTGCCAAACAATTCGTCGATATGCTGCTTCTCCAACGTCAACGGCGGCGACAGCGCGATGATGTCGCCGGTCACGCGCGTCAGCACGCCGTCGGCAAACATCTTCTTGAATGCATCGTAGGCGCGCGCGCCCGGTTTGCCCGCGACCGGTTCCAGCTCGATGCCCGCCACCAGGCCGATGCTGCGCAGGTCGATCACATGCGGCAGCCCCTTGAGCGAATGGATCGCATCCTCCCAATACGGTTGCATGCTCTTTGCGTGGTCGAGGATTTTCTGTTCCTCGAACACTTCCAGCGTCGCCAGCGCAGCGGCGCAGGCCAGCGGATGGCCGGAATAGGTATAGCCGTGGAATAGCTCGATGCCGGCCGGAGCCTGCATGAAGGTGTCGTGGATGAACTGCTTGGAGAACACCGCCCCCATCGGCACCGTGCCATTGGTCAGGCCTTTGGCGGTGGTCATCATGTCCGGCTCGATGTCGAAGTAGTCGGCGGCGAAAGGCGTGGTGAGTCGGCCAAAGCCGGTGATCACTTCATCGAAGATCAGCAGGATGCCGTGCTTGGTGCACAGCTCGCGCAGCCGTTTCAGATAGCCCTTGGGCGGAATCAGCACGCCGGTGGAACCGGCCACCGGCTCCACGATCACGGCGGCGATCGTCGACGCGTCATGCAGGGCGACGATGCGTTCCAGCTCATCGGCCAGGTGGGCGCCGTATTCCGGTTCGCCGCGCGTGAAGGCATTCTTTTCCAGATTATGCGTATGCGGCAGATGGTCGACGCCCGGCAGCAGCGGCCCGTAATGCTTGCGGTTACCGCCGATGCCGCCCACCGACATGCCGCCAAAGCCCACGCCGTGGTAGGCGCGTTCGCGGCCGATCAGGCGGGTGCGCGTGCCTTCGCCGCGCGCGCGGTGGTAGGCCAGCGCGATCTTCAGCGCCGTGTCCACGGCTTCCGAACCGGAGTTGGTGTAGAAAACGTGGCCGAAGCGGCCATTGGTATAGGCCATCAGCTTGTCGGCCAAGTCGAAGGCCGAAGGGTGGCCCATCTGGAAAGTGGGCGCGAAATCGAGCTGGCCCACCATCTCGCGCACGGCGGCGACGATCTTGGGCTGGGCGTGGCCGCAAGGCACGCACCACAGGCCGGCCGTGCCGTCGAGGATGGCGCGGCCTTCCACGTCCTTGTAATACATGCCTTCGGCGGACACCAGCAAACGCGGGCTGGCCTTGAAATCACGGTTGTTCGTGAAGGGCATCCAGAAGGACGCGAGCGACTCTGGTCTGGTCTGATTCATGCATATCTCCTGTTTGTCGCCTCGTAAAAATTCTTTACCAGTTGGCAAAATGATGATGCAATAATAGACAGCAGTTCAACTATGGCACATATACACAATTCGCAAAACCATCCAACCGTACAGGTCACAAAAACACTACACTTTTGTGCAGTGAAGCATATGGAGACAAAAGATGGATGAAAGCGCGAGCGCAGCGCGGCAGACCGATGGCCCACAATGGCCGCTGCTGTCCATAGAGCGCTCGAAGAAAGGCAGCCTGGTGGAGCAGATCGTCGCCGCCGTGTCGGAGATGGTGGCGCGGCGCGAGCTGCGCGCCGGCACCAAGATGCCCTCGGTGCGCCAGTTCGCCAAGTGTAATGGCATCAGCACGTTCACCGTGGTGGAATCCTACGACCGCCTGGTGACGCTGGGTCTGCTCTCCTCGCGGCGCGGCTCCGGCTACTTCGTGACGCGCCAGGACGCGCCCGCCCTGCCCACCACGCCCGCGCCCTTCCACCCCGGCCCCGCCGCCGTCGACGCGCTCACGCCGGAACTGTATTCCGGCATGTCGGACGCGCTGCCCATCGGCGCCGGCTGGCTGCCGCCCGAATGGTATGGCGAGGACACCATCCTCGACGCCGTGCGCCAGGCCATCCGCATTCCCGCCAACCGCCTGCGCGGCTACGGCCATCCGCTCGGCTTTCCCGGTCTGCGCCAATACCTGGCCAGCACCCTGAGCGAAGAACTGTTCGCGCTGGAGCCGGAGCAGATCTTGCTCACGCACGGCGCCACGCATGCCTTCGACCTGATCCTGCGCACCCTGACCAAGCCGGGCGACACGGTGCTGGTGGAAGATCCCGGCTACAGCAATCTGCTCTCGCTGATCCGCCACCACGGCTGCCAGGTGATCGGCATTCCGCGCGGCGCCAACGGCCTCGATCTGGACTTCCTGGCCGAACAGGCGCGCGCCACGCAGCCCAAGCTCATGTTCGTCAACACCGTGCTGCAAAATCCGCTCGGCACCTCGCTCAGCCAGGCCCAGGCCCACCGCCTGCTCGCGCTGGCCGAGCAGTTCGACTTCTGGCTGGTGGAAGACGATATCTACCGCGAGCTGACGCCGCGCGGCGAAGCCTCGCTGGCGGCGATGGACGGCTTGCGCCGCGTGATCCGCATCGGCAGCTTCTCCAAGACCCTGTCGCCGGTGCTGCGCGTCGGCACCATCTGCGCCTCGCAATCGCTGCTGCCGGAATTGGTGCGCATCAAGATGCTGACCGGCCTCACCACATCCGAGGTGAACGAGCGCGCCGTGTACCACGCGATCACGGCGCGGCCCTACAAGCGCATGGTGGAAAAACTGATAGGCCAGCTGGAGGAAGGCCGCGAGCGCAGCATCGAATCGCTGGCCGAAGCGGGCATGAAGCCGGTGGCGCGGCCGCGCGGCGGCATGTTCGTCAGCGCCGGCTGGGACGAGGCGCCCACGCCGGAATGGAACGGCAAGCTGATTGCCGACCTGGCGCTGAAGGCCGGCATCCTGCTTGCGCCGAGCGACTTCTTCATGCTGGGCGACAGCGAAAGCATCTGGTTCCGCTTCAACGTGGCCTACGCCGACCACCCTGCCCTGCGCAACTTCCTGCTCGCGCTAAGGAAAGAACATGGCCGCCGATAGACCCAATCGCCGCCTGCAGAACCGCGACCGGCTGGAAGCGGAAATCGCCGCCGAAGCGGTGCGCGTCTTCGCCGAATGCGGCTACGAAGGCGCCTCGGTGGCGGCGATTGCCGACAACGCCGGCCTGTCCAAGCAGAACCTGATGTACTACTTCCCCACCAAGCAGGCGCTCTACCAGCGCGTGCTGGACGATGTGCTGGACGACTGGCTGGAACGCATGGAGCGCCTGGCCGATCCCGACCAGCAGCCGCAGGACGTGCTGCGCGCCTACATCCAGGCCAAGCTGAAATTTTCGCGCGAGCAGCCCTGGGCTTCACGCGTGTATGCGATGGAAGTGATCGGCGGCGCCCAGATGTACGGCAAGCAGATCCAGGAACGCGTCGTGCCGCTGCTGCGGCGCGATATCGAAGTCTTCGAGAGATGGAGTGTGGAGGGCAGAATCGGCGCGGTGAACGCCACCCACCTGCTGTTCGCCATCTGGGCAATGACGCAATCCTATGCGGATTTTTCAGCCCAGATGGCCCTTGTGCTGAACCGCAAACAGCTCAGCCGCAAGGATTACGAGGATGCCGAACAGACCATCGTGCAGATGGTTCTGGCGGCGGTCAGCCTGCCTGTTGCGAACGACGGCGGCGCGCGATAAAACCCACCACGCCCAGGCCGGCCAGCAGCATGGCGTAGGTCTGCGCTTCCGGCACCGGCGCAATGCCGTAGCCGGTCACATTGGCGGCGCTGAAGTAGTGGTTGGCGTTGACCTGCACATTCGACAGCCAGTTGCCGACGATGACATTGCCGTTGATCTGGCCACCATTACCGGTCACGGTCGCCAATGGCGCCAGGATGCTGCCGTACACGCCCACGTTCTGGATATTCAGCTTCTGCGATTCGTAGAAGTTGTAGACCACGTTGTAGTCCTTGAAGCCATCCAGGCCCACGCCGTTCTGGTTGAAACCGATGGCGTTCTTGCCGCTGACGTTGAAGACCAGGGTCGAACCCTTGGTCAGATTGCTGAATTTGAAGTTGTTCACGCTCGACAGGTCGCTGCCGGTCAGGTTGAACACTTCCACTGATTTGCCGGTGCCTTTCAGGGTCATGCCGCCATACTGGATATTGCTGCTGCCGGTCGCCGCCACTTTCGATAGCGAGGACGAGGTGTTCTTCACGCTGCTGCTCAGCTTATTGAAGTCCACCGGATTGCTGCTGCTCTTGGTCGCGCTTTGCAGGCCCACCGAGGTCATGGCGCTGGCGCCGGCCACGTAGTAGTTGCCGTGCTTGATCGAACCGGAGGTGTAGTTCAGCGAGCCGCCCACTACCAGCGAATAGCTGCCGTAAGCGTCCTTGTTCTTGTCGTTGACCGAATAGTTCGACGCCGTCATGCTGCCCGCCACCAGGACCGCGCCTTCGACGTCGGAACCCTGGGCGCTGAAGCTGCCAAGGCTGAACAGGTTGGCATTATTGATGCCGAGATCGAGAACGCCAGCGTGGGCGGAACCCACGGCGGCCAGGGACAGGAACAATGCTGCTGGTTTCAACATATAGGCCTTTCAGATATCTTTTTAACAAGTGACTGCAATTCAAGCCACGCCGGGAAGGAACGACGGATTCGCCGTTGAAAGAGGGCGTGGGCTCGGGCCTCTTGCAAAACAATTATCATAAGCAACAATTGTTACTCTCAGGATATCACAAAAGTCCGCGACAGGTTCGCCCGCATCGTTGAACGGTCGATTTTTCCCGCGTGGCCGCCACACACACAGCTCAAGCCTGGGGCGCGACCCAGACCAGGTTCCAAAGGTGGCCATCGATATCCTCGAAACCCTGGTCATACATGAAGCCGTGGTCCTCGGGCGGATGCGGCGTGCGGCCGCCGGCGGCAACGGCCTTGGCGATCAGGCTGTCGACCTCTTCCCGGCTCTCGCAACTCAGGCAGATGATGACCTCGTTGGCCTCCTTCGCCTGCGCCAGGGGCTTGTCGATCAGCGACTTGAAGAAGCTTTCCGTCAACAGCATGGCATGGATGCCGTCGACGATGTTCATGAATACCGAGTGCTCGCCGCTGAATTGCGGATTGAAGCTGAAGCCGAGCGCGGCAAAAAAGGCCTTGGATTTATCCAGATCCTTGACCGCCAGGTTGAAGATAATCTCTTTTTTCATGGCATCTCCATGCTAAAGGTGAATGGGCAACGGGGTGCTTCAACCTCACGACGGGCGACGATGCCTGAATTCGACATGCATGCGAGAAAAAATCACTCCCACTCAAGCCAGGCGGGCGCCTCGCCAAGGTTCACATAAAAGTACGTAATGGCCTGGTAGCACTGCTCAACCTCTATGCACCAGGATAATGGATACTCATCCACCTGCCCGTTCGCCAGCCTGAATTTGCACACCTCGTCGCCTTGGTACTTGCCAACCGAACGCACCGAATCGTCTTCATTCTTCTGATACATCAGCCACGCATGCCGCGCGTTCCGCAGCATGCACAGCATGGGGCCGGACTCGATCGATATCCACAATTCAAATTCCGGCACGGCGTCAAAGCCGCTTAACGCTTCCTTCAGTTGTTCAAGAGATGTGATCGAAACGGTGCTGCCGTTGAAGAAAATTTCTGTCATTGCAAATTTTGTCGAAAAGAGGCTATGCGTGGAATTATAGGCGATCATAATTGCATTACAATCAACAATCCAGTGGACTTCCCGTCCCACTCATCGCCCGCCGCAACCAGTCATCCTCAAAAAGCCGCCATTCATCGGATAGCCATACCGACGCGGGATGGCGCTTGATACAGTAGCGCCATCAACATTCTGTGGAGCACATTATGAAAACGATTAACAAGACCTTCGGCGAATCCATGCGCGAAATCGGCGATGCCTTCAGTGGCTTCGCCCGCCACTGCCAGCGCGCGCTGGCGCGCATGTCCTGGCCTAGCCTGCTGGGCATGTGCATCGTGATGGCTCTGCTGATCACCATCCTGCCGCTGGCCCTGATGCTGTTCGCCTGCTTCCTGCTGCTCAAGCTGCTGGTCGGAAAAAATCCGCCGCCGACGCGCCACTTCCCGCGTCAGCCCCAGCAGCAGCCGCATGAGGGGAGCAACTAAACATGGCTTTGCAGCGCGCCAAAGGAGCACTCAGCTTCGTCCGGGAAGTGGGAGAAACCGCCAGCACCCTGTGGTGGGATTTCTTCGACTGGCTGGCCCAGGTTCCCCTGCGCCAGCTGGTCGTGACCTGGGTGCTGGCTTTTCTGCTGGCGTGCACACCGGTGCTGCATCCGGAACAGGCGGCCGCCTTCGTGCTGATTTCCTGCGGCTTGAAGGTGCTGGCGGGCGGCAAGCGCAAGGCGGAAATCGAGGCGCGCGCCGCTTCGGCCCAGGCCGGTACGGAAAGCATGGAGCGGCGCCTGGTCGAAGCCCAGATGGCCGCCCTGCAAGCCCAGGTCGAACCGCATTTCCTGTTCAATACCCTGGCCCTGATCGGCCAGCTGATCGAGACCGACCCGCCACAGGCCGCCAAAATCCACACCCACCTGATCGAATACCTGCGTTCCACCTTGCCGCAGATGAAGGCGCGCGGCAACGGCACGCTGCAAAAGCAGATCGTGCTGTCGCGTTCCTATTTGGCCATCATGCAGGCGCGCATGAAGGCGCGGCTGGCCGTGTCCATCGACGTGCCGCCTGAGCTGGAAAGCGCCACCTTCCCGCCCATGATGCTGCAGATCCTGATCGAGAATTCGATCAAGCATGGACTGGAGCCGAAGATCGAAGGCGGCCGCATCGATATCCGCGCCAGCGTCAACGGCAATATGCTGCAAGTCGACGTGCAGGATGACGGCGTCGGCTTCAATCTGCATGCGGCCGACGGCGTGGGCCTGACCAATGTGCGCGAACGCCTGCGCCTGGTGTACGGTAACCGCGCCGAGCTGGTGATCGAAACCCCGCTCGAAGGCGGCTGCCGCGCCTCGATCCGCGTGCCCTTCGCCCCCGATATTTTTGCCGAGTCCAAACCATGAGCCATCCCCGCGCCACCGCCCTGATTGCCGACGATGAAGAACCCATGCGCGACCTGCTGCGCAGCCGCCTGCGCGAAGCCTGGCCCGAGCTGGAGATCGTGGCCGAGGCAGGCAACGGCATCGAAGCCATTGCGCTGGCCGGCCAGCACCAGCCCGACATCGTCTTCCTCGATATCCGCATGCCCGGCCTGTCCGGCATCGAAGCGGCGCGCATGCTGTTCAACCGCTGCCATATCGTCTTCATCACCGCTTACGACCAGTACGCGATCGAAGCCTTCGAACAGGGCGCGCTCGACTACCTGCTGAAACCGGCCGGCGGCGAGCGCCTGAAAACCACCTGCGCGCGCCTGCAGGCTAGGCTGGGACAGCAGCCGAATGATATCGAACGCCAGCTCAGCCAGCTGCTGCAGAAAAATCAGCCCGCCAAGGCGGCCGACTACCTGCACTGGATCCAGGCCCAGGTCGGCAACAGCCTGCGCATGATCAGCACGCGCGAAATCCTGTTCTTCCGCGCCGACGAAAAGTACACACGGGTGCAGACGGCGCAGGGCGAAGTCCTGATCCGCAAGACGCTGAAAGAACTGGAAGAGGAACTCGATCCCGATGAATTCTGGCGCATCCACCGCTCAACCCTGGTGCGCGTGGACGCCATCAGCGAAGTCACCCGCGACTTGCGCGGGCGGCAGATGGTGCGCGTGAAGAACTTCCCGGAGGAACTCGAAGTCAGCCGCGGCAACACCCATTTATTCCAGCAAATGTAGCGCTTTGCCGCGTTGCGTGCGCGCCGCTTGCCCCCTCCTCCCCACTGGGCTATATTGCCTGAACCCCGCCCGCCATACCCCCGCAATGCCGCCGCCAACCACATTGATCTGGGAGAGAAGCATGTCGAACATTCCGAAAGAAACGCGCGCCACCATCTTGCCCTGCATGCGCTACCGCGACGCGCCCGGCGCCATCGACTGGCTATGCAGCACCTTGGGTTTTGAAGCCGCGCTGGTCGTGCCGAACGAAGATGGCTCCATCGCCCATGCCCAGCTTTCCTACGGCAATGGCATGGTGATGCTCGGTTCCATTTTCGACACCGAATACGGCAGGCTGATGAAACAGCCCGGCGAGATCGGCATGGCGGTCACCCAGAGCGCTTACCTGGTGGTCAACAATGCCGACGAAGTCTATGAACGCGCCCTGAGGGCGGGTGCGCCGATTCTGATGGAATTAAAGGACGAGGACTACGGCGGCCGCGGCTTCACCCTGCGCGACCCCGAAGGCCATGTGTGGAGTATCGGAACCTACGATCCCTGGAAGCAGTAAGGGTCAGGACAGCGCCGCCACCAGCGCCGCATCCGCCACCTGCTGCGGCCGGATGCGGATCAGATTGCGGTACAGCGGCGGCAGACGGCCGCACAGCGCATGCAATTCTTCCTCCGGCATGCCCGGCAGGACATATTGGAATTGCGCCGGATTCGACTCCGGCAGCGCGCCCTCCATGGTCGAACCGTAAGCGCCCAGGTTCATGAAACTGAGCGCGCTTTCGTCCGGCCCAAGCGCAAAGACAAAAGTGCCATCCTTGGGGTGGCCCAGATACTGGCGCACCTCGGTCTGGGTCGCCGCGTCGGCCCCTTCCATCAACTTGTAGCGCAACTGGGCGTAGGCGCGCGTTGCCTCCATGAAGGCGGTGCGGATGCCGGAAGCGTTCTGCCGGCCGTGCGTGCACAGCAGCAGATTGCCGAAAGCGTCGAGCAGGGCCACGGCATCACCCTTGCCGCCCTGCGCTTTGTCGCGCGCCATCGCCTGCTGCAGATACGGCGCCAGGCCGGCATCCGGCCGCTGCGGCGTGCCGCGATAGGTCAGCGCGTCGGGACAGGCGCGCTTCAAGGCGCGCACGATGGCATGGTCGGCCGGCAGCGTGGCCGGGTCTTTCAGCGCGCTGCCGGGCGGATCGATATTGAACAAGTCCATCACCCCGGCCGACGTGGCCTCGAATACCAGCGAGCACAGGGCCTGGGTCGGCTCGGCGATGGTCTTGCCGATGAAAAAAGGCTTGGGCGCGGCGCCCGCGCCGCGCCGCGCATAGGACGAGCTGCCCAGCACAGCGGGATAGGAAAACGTCGCTTCCGCCTGCCGCTGCAAGGGCTGCGGCAGCGAGGGGAAGAAGGCGCTGCCGTTGTAATTGATGCCGGCCTTGGTGTCCGGCGCGGCCGCCACCATACTGAAACCGGCTGCAAGAATCGCGCCGGTGCACATGGCGCAAGGGTCGAGCGAGGTGACGATGGTGATCTCGTGCGGCGGCGGCAGCTCCCTGCCCTTGGCGCGCTCGGCGTAATACCAGTCGATCAACTGGCGCTCGCCGTGCGCGGTCGGGTCGAAAATCAGGCCATGGCGGATGACGTTGTTATGCAGCGACTTCAGCACGGTGCCGAACTGGTCGAGCATGACGCCCCCGACACCGAAAGTGCCTTGGGTTTTCGCTGCAATGGCTTCGGACGCCGCAACGGCGACCGCAGCCTGAACGTCGATGGTCTTTTTCACTTTTTCTTCAGGTCGGCGCCGCCGAAAGCGTTCGGCAGCTGGGCCGCCGCCGTGGTTTCGAACACATCGCCCTTCAGGTTGCTGAGCACCACCGGCAGCTCGTTGCCGCCCAGTTCCAGGATCACCTGGCGGCAGGCGCCGCAAGGAGCGATCGGACCATCGGTCTCGCCGACCACGGCCAGCTTGTCGAAATCGCCCTGCTTGTAGCCTTGGGCGAAAGCGCTGAAGAAGGCGGTGCGCTCGGCGCAGTTGCACAGGCCATAGGAGGCGTTTTCCACATTACAGCCGTGGAAGATCCTGCCGTCGCTGCACAACAGGGCCGCGCCCACCTTGAAGTTGGAGTAAGGAGTGTAAGCCTTCAGGCGCGCGGCCTTGGCTTCTTCGATCAGTGTCTCGTTATTCATGTTTTGCCTCAAGGACGGATGGTGCGGTAGACGATAGGGTTGACGGCCGGCGCGGCGTCGGCGATCTCGTACGCTGCCTGCACTTCGCGCACTGCCTGTTCGGCGGCGGCTTGAGTGCGGGCGTGCACGGTGGCCATGGGCTGGCCGGCTTGCAGCGGCTGGCCCAGTTCCACCAGGTCGGTCAGGCCGACGGCAAAGTCGATGGCGTCGCTCGGACGGCGGCGGCCGCCGCCCAGCGCAACCACGGCCAGGCCCAGGCCACGGCAGTCGGTCTTGGCGGCGAAGCCGGCGCGCGGCGCGGGCACCGGCAGGATGATCGGCGCTTTTTCCAGGTGCTTGTCCATGTTTTCCAGCAGGTCGGCCGGGCCGCCCAGGGCCGTCACCATGCGCGCGAAACGCTCGGCGGCGGCACCGGAATCGAGAGCCGCCTGCAGCTTGGCGCGCGCGTCGGCTTCATTGGCGGCCAGCTTGCCCATCACCAGCATCTCGGCGCACAGGGCCATGGTGACTTCGTGCAGGCGGGCCGGGCGGAATTTGCCGGTCAGGTAGTCGATCGCGCCGCGCACTTCAACGGCGTTGCCGGCCCATGGCGACAGCGATTCGTTCATATCGGTCAGCAGGGCCGAGGTCAGGGTGCCGGCGCCATTGCCGACCTTGACGATGCTCTCCGCCAGTTCCACCGATTTTTCATAGCTCGGCATGAAGGCGCCGCTGCCCGCTTTCACGTCCATGGCCAGCACGTCCAGGCCCGCCGCCAGCTTCTTCGACAGGATGGAGCCGGTGATCATGGCCACCGATTCCACGGTCGCGGTAACGTCGCGGATCGAGTAGAAGCGCTTGTCGGACGGCGCCAGCGATGCGGTCTGGCCGATGATGGCCACGCCCACGTCCTGCACCACTTTGCGGAACAGGGTGTTGTCCGGCACCGTGCAATAGCCGGGGATGGAATCGAATTTATCCAGGGTGCCGCCGGTGTGGCCCAGGCCACGGCCGGAGATCATCGGCACGAAGCCGCCGCAAGCCGCGATCATCGGGCCAAGCATCAGGGACACCACGTCGCCCACGCCGCCGGTGGAGTGCTTGTCCATCACGGGACCTGGCAGGTTCAGCGATTTCCAGTCCAGCACTTCGCCGGAGTCGCGCATGGCCAGGGTGAAAGCCACGCGTTCATCCATGCTCATATCGTTGAAGAAGACCGCCATCGCCAGCGCGGCGATCTGCCCTTCGCTGACGCTGCCGTCGGTAATGCCGCGCACGAAAAATTGAATCTCTTCAGCGCTCATTACGCCGCCATCGCGCTTCTTGCGGATAATTTCCTGGGTCAGAAACATATTTACTCTCTTGTGTTGAAAGGTACTTGGGCCGCAGCCCGGTTTCCCGGACTGCGGCCCCTTGGATCAGCGTATTTGCTTAAGACTTATACGCCGTATGGAATCCAGATATTTTTCACTTGCGACGCATGCGCCAGCACGGCACGGCCACCCGCTTGCGCGGTGCTGTACCAGTCGCGGCCTTTGGCGCCGCCGGTCCAGGTGCGCTTCAGCGAAGCGGCCGACAGGCGTTCCACTTCGGCGCAGCCTTCGGCCGAACCGTCGTGGCGCCATACCGCGTCGATATCGGCGTGCGTAGCCAGGGTGCGCGCCAGCTCGTCGGCGCTGCCGGTGACGATGTTCACCACGCCGCCCGGCAGGTCCGACGTATCGAACACCTGGTACAGATCGGTGGCCGACAGCGGATGCGCTTCCGACGGCACGACCACCACGCGGTTGCCCACGGCGATGGCGGGAGCGACCAGGGAGATCAGGCCGAGCAGCGGATTCTCGTTCGGGCAGACCACGCCGATCACGCCAATGGCTTCGTTCAGAGCCACGGTGATGCCATGCATAGGCGGCTGATGCGCCAGACCGTCATATTTATCGGCCCAAGCGGCCCAGTAGAACAGGCGCTCGATCGAAGCCTGCACTTCCTTCTCGGGATTCTTGGCGCCGGTCATGGCGCCGATGCGGGCCGCGAATTCCTCGCCGCGCGCGGCCAGGTTTTCGGCGATGTAGTACAGCACCTGGGCGCGGTTATGCGCGGTGGCCTTGGTCCAGCCGGCGGCTTTGTGCGCGGCTTCCACGGCGTTGCGGATGTCCTTGCGGTTGCCCTCGCCCACTTCGGCGATGAACTTGCCGTCGGCGCCATGCACGGCGCGGCTGTAGGCGCCGTCAGGGCGGGCCTGCTTGCCGCCGATGTACAGCTTGGCGGTGCGGTCGATGGCGAATGGATCGGCGGAAGCGGCAGGAGCGGCTTTGGCCTTGGACTTCTCCACCACCGGCGCGGCGGGGCGCGCGTCTTCCGACACCGGCACCAGGTATTCGTACATGCCTTCGCGGCCGCCCTCGCGGCCATAGCCGGATTCGCGGTAGCCGCCGAAGCCGCAAGCGGCGTCGAACTGGTTGGCGGTATTGATCCACACCACGCCGGCCTTGATCTGCGGCGCCACGTCCAGCGCCAGCGAGATGTTCTCGGTCCACACGCAGGAAGCCAGGCCGTACACGGTGTTGTTCGCCAGTTGCACCGCTTCGGCCGGGGTGCGGAAGCTCATCGCCACCAGCACCGGGCCAAAGATTTCGGCTTGCGACACGGCGGCGGCGGTCGAGGCGCCGGTGATCAGGGTCGGCGGGAACCAGGAACCGTCGGCCGGGATTTCGCAGCCGGCCGGCTGGTACACGGTGCAGCCTTCGGCGCGGGCCGAGTCCACCAGGCCGGCGATGCGCTGGCGCTGTACCGGATCGACCAGGGCGCCGATGTCCATCGATTTATCCAGCGGCGAGCCCAGGCGCAGATTGTCCATGCGGGCGCGCAGCTTGGCCAGGAAGCGCTGTTCCACCGATTCCTGCACCAGCAGGCGCGAACCGGCGCAGCAGACCTGGCCCTGGTTGAACCAGATCGAATCGACCAGACCTTCGACGGCGGCGTCCAGGTCGGCGTCTTCGAACACGATGAAGGGCGATTTGCCGCCCAGTTCCAGCGACAGTTTCTTGCCGCTGCCGGCGGTGGCTTCGCGGATCAGGCGGCCCACTTCGGTGGAGCCGGTGAAGGCCAGCTTGTCGATGCCTTCATGCTTGACGATGGCTTCGCCCACGCGGCCGTCGCCGGTGACGATGTTGACCACGCCGGCCGGCACGCCAGCCTGCACGCAGATTTCGGCGAACAGCATGGCGGTCAGCGAGGTGAATTCGGCCGGTTTGAAGACCACGGTGTTGCCGGCGGCCAGTGCGGGGGCGATCTTCCACGCCAGCATCAGCAGCGGGAAGTTCCATGGCACGATCTGGCCGACGACGCCCACCGGACGGTGGCCGGCGAATTCCTCATCCTGCAATTGCGCCCAGCCGGCGTGGTAGTAGAAGTGGCGCGCCACCAGCGGCAGGTCGGCGTCGCGGGTTTCGCGGATGGTCTTGCCGTTGTCCAGGGTTTCCAGCACGGCGAACAGGCGCGCATGCTTTTGCATCAGGCGCGCGATGGCGTACAGGATGCGCGCGCGGCCATGGCCGCCCAGGCCTTGCCAGCCCGGCTGGGCGCGGCGCGCGGCCTGCACGGCGCGTTCCACGTCGTCGGTGGTGGCTTGGGTCAGCTCGGCCAGCTGCTTGCCGTCGGCCGGGTTGGTGGAGGCGAACAGTTCGCCCGGCTCGCTCCAGGTATTGTCGATGAACAGGCCGAATGTGCGGGAACGCTGTTCCAGCCAGGCTTGCGCTTCTTTCGTGCCTTCGGGTGCTGGGCCGTAGTCCATGGTCTTGAGAATCTCGTTAATAGTTGGCATGACGAATCCGTATTCTTAGGGTTGCGCGTGGCGATGGGCGGCCGAGTAATTGCCGGTGACGTAGTGTTCGAGCTGGCGCTCGATATCGGTCAGCAGGCTCGATGCGCCGATGCGGAACAGATGCGGTTCCAGCCATTCATTGCCCAGCTCTTCCTTCATCACGGTCAGGTATTGCAGCGCCGATTTGGCGGTGCTCACGCCACCGGCCGGCTTGTAGCCGACCATGAAGCCGGTCTGCTCGTAGTATTCGCGGATGGCGCGCACCATCACCAGCGACACCGGAATGGTGGCGTTCACGCCCTCCTTGCCGGTCGAGGTCTTGATGAAATCGGCGCCGGCCATCATGCAGACCCACGATGCCTTCGCCACGTTTTCCAGGGTCACCAGATCGCCGGTCGCCAGGATCGCCTTCACATGCGCTTCGCCGCAAGCCTTGCGGTAAGCCAGCATCTCGTCGTACAGGGCTTGCCAGTTGCCGGTCAGGACGTGCTGGCGGGTAATCACGATGTCGATCTCGGAGGCGCCGGCGGCCACGCTCAATTCGATCTCGCGCAACTTGGTTTCCATGCTGCTCAAGCCGGCCGGGAAGGCGGTGGAGACAGCGGCGATCGGCAGGCGGCCTTGCAGCACCGGCACCGCGTGCTGGATCATCTCGTGATAGACGCAGACCGCGCCCGTGGTCAGATTCAGATCCTGCACGCCCAGCGCTTCCACCAGGTCGGCGCGCAGCGGACGCATGGCCTTGCGGCACAGGCGTTCGACGCGGCCCGGCGTGTCGTCGCCGGCCAGGGTGGTGAGGTCGATCACGCTGATGGCTTTCAGCAGCCAGGCGGCCTGGTATTCCTTCTTGACGCTGCGGCGGTTGGCCAGGCTGGCGGCGCGGCGGTCGGCGGCGGCCTTGTTGACGTGGATGTGGTTCAGCCAGCCGAGATCGAGGCCGACTGCCTCGTTACGCTTGAAGTCGGGGGAGATGCTCATAAGAGGTTGGTTCCGTTTGCAAGTGGTTTCACGCCGAGGTGGTGGGCGATAGTCTGGCCGATGTCGGAGAAGGTCTCGGAGATGCCGAGCGAGCGTTCCTTGACGCCGGGGCCGAAGAAGATCATCGGGATATGTTCGCGGGTATGGTCGGAGCCGGGCGAGGTCGGATCGCAGCCATGGTCGGCGGTGATCACGCACAGATCGCCCGCTTTCAGCTTGGCGATGAATTCCGGCAGGCGCGCATCCATTTCATGCAGAGCGTTCGAGTAGCCCGCCACGTCGCGGCGATGGCCGAAAGCCTGGTCGAAGTCGACGAAGTTGACGAAGGTCAGGGACTTGTCGCCCGCCTCGTCCTGCACTTTCAGCAGCGCGTCGAACAGGGCCATATTGTCCGGGCCTTTGACCACGCGGCTCACGCCTTGCGCAGCGTAGATATCGCTGATCTTGCCGAGGGCGATCACCTCGCCGCCCGCGTCCTTGACGTGGTCGAGCAGGGTCGGCGCCGGCGGCGGCACGGCGTAGTCGTGGCGGTTGGAGGTGCGCTTGTAATTGCTGTCGGCGCCGACGAAGGGACGCGCGATCACGCGGCCGATGTTGTAAGGCTTGACCAGCTCATAGGCCTTCTCGCACATCTCGTACAGGCGCTCCAGGCCGAAGTGTTCTTCGTGGGCGGCGATCTGCAGGACCGAGTCGGCCGAGGTGTAGAGAATCGGCTTGCCGGAAGCGACATGCTCGTCGCCCAGGCGGTTGATGATTTCGGTGCCGGAGGCGTGGCAGTTGCCGAGGAAGCCCGGCACGCCGGTCAGCGTCTGCAACTGGTCGGTCAGTTCGGCCGGGAAGGATGGCACGGTCTTGGGGAAGTAGCCCCAGTCGAACAGCACCGGCACGCCGGCGATTTCCCAGTGACCGCTTTGCGTGTCCTTGCCGGTGGATTGTTCGCGCGCCGCGCCGTAAGCGCCGGTAAAGCTGTCGCGCTGGTCGAAGCCGGCGGCCCATTCGCCGCAGGCGGTGTGGGCGGCGGCAGCCAGGCCCAGTTTTTCCATGGTCGGCAGTTGCATCGGCTGGCCGATCTTGGCGGCCCAGGCGGCGATATGGCCAAAGGTATTGGTTGCGCTGTCGCCGTATTTGTCGGCGTCCGGCGTCGCGCCGAGGCCGAAGGAGTCAAGCAAGAGGATAAAGGCGCGTGACATGATAAGTCTCGATGAGGAAGAAATTCTTGGGTACAGGCCGCACCGGCCTGCTCTGCACTGCCGGGGCGGTCCGCACCGCCCCACCGGACGGACGCTTAGGCTTTGGGGGCCGGCGTTTTCGCGACGTTTTCGAGGAAGGCCAGAATCAGCTTGATCAGGCTTTCGGCGCCGATGGCGGCGTATTTCAGCGTCTGCTCGTGCGACAGCGGGAAAGGCGACAGGCCTTCGGCCAGGTTGGTGATGACCGACACGCCCACCACTTTCAAGCCGCAGTGACGGGCCGGCACCACTTCCGGCACCACCGACATGCCGACCACGTCGGCGCCCAGGCGGCCGAAGGCGCGGATCTCGGCCGGGGTTTCGAAGTTCGGGCCTGGATAGGCGATGTACACGCCTTCATGCAGGGTGATGCTCTTGTCGGCGGCGGTGGCTTGCAGCAGCTTGCGCAGCTCGGCGTCGTAGGCATTGGCCATGCTGAAGAAGCGCGGGCCGAAACGCTCGTCGTTCGGGCCGATCATCGGGGTGCCCGGCAGGAAGTTGATATGGTCGTTCAGCACCACCAGGGAACCGGCATCGACTTCGGTGCGCAGGGAACCGGCGGCATTGGTCACGAACAGCATTTCCACGCCCAGCAGCTTCAGGGTGCGCACGGCGGACGTCATCACGCCCATGCCGTAGCCTTCGTAGAAGTGGCCGCGGCCTTTCAGGCATACCACCTGCACGCCGGACAGGGTGCCCATCACCAGTTGGCCAGCGTGGCCGTGCACGGTGCTGATCGGGAAACCCGGCAGCTCGTCGAAACCGATGGCGACGGCATCCTGCATCTGCTCGGCCAGCACGCCCAGGCCGGAACCCAGCACCAGCGCCACGCGCGGCTGGAAGTTGGCGGGCATGCGCGAACGGACAATAGCGGCGGCCTGGAATGGGGAATTATTCAACATGGTTTCCTCGTCTTGGTATAGGTGAATTCGGTGATGCAGCGCGGGCCGCGATGGTCCGGTACGAGCGTACTGTCTAGGGGCGTTTCGATGACAGGCGTAACTATGCATCATCCTCTATATGTACGGCCAATACCATTTTTCTTCCCAATTTATACGTGATTTATATAAATGGGCGGCTATTATAGTTGATGATGGGCTTGCAGTCAGGTCAGACAAATGTTTATACTAACGGACAAATGTTTTAACGCAGGCTGAACGTGAGCGAATTACCGAAAAAAGAACAGCTGTATGAGCTGATCCGCGCCAACCCCTTCATCTCCCAGCAGGAGCTGGCCGATCAGATGGGCTTGTCGCGCTCGGCCGTGGCCGGCCATATCGCCAGCCTGATCCGCGAACGGCGCCTGCTGGGGCGCGCCTATGTGCTGCCGGACGAGCGCCCCATCTTATGTATAGGCGCGGCCAACCTGGACCGCAAGCTGCGCACCCTGGCGCCGCTGCAGATGGGCACCTCGAATCCGGCCGGCGCCAGCGAAACCTGCGGCGGCGTGGCGCGCAATATCGCCGAGAACCTGGCGCGCCTGGGCGCCCCCACCGCCCTGCTCACCGCCCTGGGCGGCGACGCCGCCAGCCAGGCGCTGCAAGCGCATGCCGAGGCGGCCGGCATCGATATGAGCGGCAGCCTGAAACTGCATGGCATGGCCAGCGGCACGTATACCGCCGTGCTGGACGCGGGCGGCGAAATGGTGCTGGCCCTGGCCGATATGGCCCTGTATGAACAATTGTCGCCCGCCTTCCTGGCCAGCCGCGCGCCGCAGCGCAGCGCCGCCGCCCTGGTCGCGGCCGACCTCAACCTGCCGCTCGACAGCGTGGCCCTGCTGCTGGCCGAAGCGCGCAGCGGCGGCGTGCCGCTGGTGATCGTGGCCGTGTCGCAGCCGAAGATGGCACGCCTGCCGCTCGACCTGCGCGGCCTGCAACTGCTGATCTTGAACCGCGGCGAGCTGGAAACCCGCGCCGGCCGCGCCCTGCCCACCGAGGCCGACGTGCGCGCCGCCTGCCTGGAGCTGCAGTCGCAGGGCGTGCAGGACATCATCGTCACCTGCGGCGCGGCCGGCGTCTACCACACCATCCCGGGCGACCTGCACTGGATGCCGGCGCATGAGGTGGACGTGGTCGACGTCACCGGCGCCGGCGACGCCTTCGCCGCCGCCGTCTGCTGGTCGCTGGCGCAAGGCGACGCCGACCTGACCCAGGCTTGCGCGCGCGGCCTGCAGGCGGCCGCCCTCACCCTGCAAAGCCCGCATACCGTTTCACCCGCGCTGTCGGCTGACGCCATTGCCAGCGCGGTTCATCACGCCGGACAGGAATAAGAAAGGAATCACCATGCACCAATATCTGCTGTTTTCGCCCGAAGTCGCCAACGCCCGCGCCGCCGGCAAAGCCATCGTGGCGCTGGAGTCGACCATCATCTCGCACGGCATGCCCTATCCGCAGAACGTGCAGATGGCGAACGATGTGGAACAGATCATCCGCGACGCGGGCGCCGTGCCGGCCACCATCGCCATCATCGACGGCAAAATCTGCATCGGCCTGACGCCGGAGCAGCTGGAGCTGCTGGGCAAGTCGCCGGATGCGCTGAAAGTCAGCCGCCGCGACCTGCCCTATGTGCTGTCGCAGAACAAGCTGGGCGCCACCACCGTGGCGGCGACCATGATCTGCGCCCAGCTGGCCGGCATTTCCGTCTTCGTCACCGGCGGCATCGGCGGCGTGCACCGCGGCGCCGAAACCAGCTTCGACATCTCGGCCGACCTGCAGGAACTGGCGCAAACCAATGTGGCGGTGGTATGCGCCGGCGTGAAATCGATTCTCGACATCGGCCTGACGCTGGAATACCTGGAAACCCTGGGCGTGCCTGTGATCAGTGTCGGCCAGCCGGGCTTCCCCGCCTTCTTCACGCGCGAGAGCGGCTTCAATGCCGACTTCCAGATCGACACGGCGGCGGAACAGGCTTCCTTCGTCCACACCAAATGGCGCCTGGGCCTGAAGGGCGGCGTCATCGTCAGCAATCCGGTGCCGGAAGCGGACGCCATGCCGAAAGCGGAAATCGACGCCATCACCGTGCAAGCCTTGCAGGAAGCCGACGAGAACGGCGTCACCGGCAAGAAGGTCACGCCCTTCCTGCTGGCGCGCATCAAGACCCTGACCCAGGGCCGCAGCCTGGCCACCAATATCGCGCTGGTGAAGAACAATGCCCGCGTCGGCGCCGAGCTGGCGCGCGCCATGCTGGAGCACCCTGCCGCGTAACCCAAGGAAAAGCCGTCCGCCATGTCCATCGATCTGAAGCAGTTGAAGTACTTCCTCGCCGTCGCCGAAGAAAAGAGTTTCAGCCGTGCCGCCGAAAGGCTGCACATCTCGCAGCCGCCGCTAAGCCAGCAGATCATGAAGCTGGAAGCGGAGCTGGGCGTGAAACTGTTCGCGCGCACCACCCGCACCTTCGAGCTGACGGTGGCGGGCAAGGCGCTGATGGTGGAAGCGGCGGACGTGCTGGCCAAGATGCGCATGACCATCGACACCGTGCGCCAGATCGACCGCGGCGAGGTGGGACGGCTGCGCGTGGGCATCGTCGGCTCCGCGATGTGGGGGCCGATTCCCAGCCTGCTCGAAGAATTCCAGAGCAAGTATCCACAAGTGACCTGGACCCTGCACGAGCTGGGACCGACCGTGCAGTATGAGGCCTTGCGCGCCAAGCAGATCGACATCGGCTTCTGGCGCGAACCCAAGCTCGACGAGGACGGCCTGCGCAACGACAATCTGCGGCAAGAGTTGTGCTTCCGCGAAAACGTCTGCGTGGCGGTGAACGAACACCATCCGCTGGCCAAGCAGGAAGCCATCGAACTGAGCGACATCGCCAACGAGCCGATGCTGACCCTGGCGCTGGATAAATCGGCCTTCCCGCGCTACCTGATCCAATGCTGCGTGAAAGCCGGCTTCCACCCCGAGATCTTCCAGGAAGCGACCGAACCGCAGACCCTGCTCGCCATGGTCGGCGCCGGCCTCGGCGTCACCCTGATGCCCGAAACCACCAGCCGCATCGGCTGGCCCGGCGTAGTCTTCCTGCCGATCCGCAGCAATCCGCCCTCGGCCAATCTCTACATCGCCTACCCCGCCCTCGACGACGCCCCCGTGGTGCGCGCCTTTCTCAACATCCTGCGTCCGCCCTCGCGCGACTGAGTTTGCGCTAAATCAAACAATGTCACACTTTGGTGTCAGGCACCACGGTGTGACATTTCTTGAGCAAAATCAAAGAATGTCCGGGTCTAGTGCCTGACACCAGGGTGGGACATTTTTTGATATAGCTCAAACGAAAAAAAACCCGCGGACAGGGCGGCCGCGGGCTTAAGCCTGATCGGACGAGGATCAGAAGTTGGCTTTGAATTGCACGCCGTAGGTGCGTGGTTCGTTGACGATGCCGGTCAGGTTGACGAAGTCGATGGCGCCCAGCGCTTGTACGCGGTTGGTGATGTTGCGGCCATAAGCGGCCAGTTCGTATTTGCCGTCGCCGAATTTGTAGCCGACGCGCAGGCCGCCTTCGAGCAGGGACTTGGCCTTGTATTCCTTGGCTTCGTACAGGAAGAAGTTGTAGCTGGTGCGGTAGGCCCAGTCGGTGAAGGCGTAGAACTCGCCATTGCCTACCGGGACGGCGTAACGCAGCGTGAAGTTGTGCTGCCATTTCGGCGCGCGCGGCAGCGGGTTGCCGTCGATCAGGGCGGTGCCGGCGAATGGTCCGGTCGGATTGGTCACGGTGCAGCCGGTCGCCGGGTTGTTCTGCACATTGCCGCAGCTGCGCACGAACAGGTTGGGATCCTTGATCTTGGTGTCGTTGTAGCTGCTGCCGAAGGTGGTGCTGAGGCCGTCGCCGAGATTGGCCTGGAAGTCGAGTTCGACGCCGCGGCCGATGGCTTTTTCGGCGTTGATCAGGCGGTTCATATTGACGATGCCGCTGCCGGCGGTCAGTTGCTTGTCCTTGACGCGGTATTGGAACACGGTGGCGCTCAAGCGCGCGCGGCGGTTGAACAGGTCTTGTTTGACGCCGGCTTCATAGGACAGCACTTTCTCGGCGCCGGCCTGGGTCGGCACGTCCGTCAGCGAGTCCAGGCGGCCCTGCATCGATGGCGCGCGGTAGCCGGTAGCGATGCGGCCGAACAGATTGGTGTCTTTGTCGAGCGTGTAGGTGCCGCTCAGATCCCAGCTGAAATTGGTGGAGTCGCTGTGCAGCGGATGCACGCTGGAGAGATTGCCGTGAATGCGGCTGGCGACGAAATCCTTTTTGTCGTTGGTGTAGCGTACGCCGCCGCGCAGCTTGAATTGCTCGTTGACGGTGTAGTTCAGGGTGCCGAAGGCGGCCCAGGATTTGGAGTTCTGGGTCTGGGTCGCGTAGTTCGGATTCTGCGGATTGCCCGCCGCCAGCGAATTGAAGCTGATGCTGTCGATCTGGATGTCTTCCTTGAAGTAGAAGACGCCGGCGATCCATTGCAGCGGTCCCTTGTAATTCGATTCGGCACGGAACTCTTGCGAGATCTGCTTGTGATTCGGAATCAGGTCGGCCGTTTCGACCGAGAAGGGCACGAAGCCCGGACCCGATGGCGGGTTGGACGCGGTGCCATAGCCGCCGTCGACGTCGGCGCGGCTGTAGAAGTCCAGTTTCTCGTAGCCGGTGATGGAGTGCAGGGTCACGCCTTCCAGATCCCAGCGCAGGCGCATATTGGCGCCCTTGTTCTTCAGGTGCTGTTCGTTGATGCCGTCGCTTGGGTAGGATTTGAAGTCGAAGCCGTCCACCAGCTCATTCGTGCCCTTTTTCAGGATATTCGAGCGGAACAGGGTGGCGGTGCCGTCCATCTTGCGTGCATGGACGTTGAACAGGGCGCTGAAGTCCTTGCTCGGCTTGACCAGCACCTGGAAGCGGCCGGCATTGTCCTTATAGCCTTCGAAGTCCTGGGTGCCGGTCGGACGCGGATTGTGCACGCGGTCGTCGCGGCGCTGGGTCTGGCCGGAGAAACGCAGGGCCACGGTGTCGCTGACCGGCACGTTGTAGGCGCCTTCCAGGTTCTTCACGCCATCCTTGCCGAAGCCCAGGTTGGCATAGCCCTCGGTGCGGAACACCGGCTTGGCCGAGTCGAACTTGATCACGCCGGCCGGGGAGTTGCGGCCGAACAGGGTGCCTTGCGGGCCGCGCAGCACTTCCACCTGGTCCACGTCGAAGACCGGGAAGCCTTTCAGCATCGGGTTTTCCTGCACGATATCGTCCATCACCAGGCCGACCGGCTGCGAGGCGTTCAGGTCGAAGTCGGTATTGCCCAGACCACGGATATAGAAGCGCGGGAAGGTGCGGCCATAATCGGATTCCACGCTGACGCTGGGTGAGCGGCCGGACAGGAAGCGGATATCCTGGCCGCCGGAGGTCAGCACGTCGAGCTTCTCGCCCTTCAGGGTGGCGATGGACATCGGCACATCCTTGATGTTCTCGGCGCGGCGCTGGGCGGTGACGATCACGGTTTCCAGCTGGCCGGCCTGCTTGGCGGCGGCCGGCGCCGGCGTTTCTTCCGCCGCTGGCTGGGCGTCATCGGCGCGCGCCGCGTGCAGCGGGAAGGCGGCGGCCAGCGCCAAGGCCATCAGGGTGTACTTCGTGTTCGTCTTCATCAACCAGCTCCTTATTAGGTAAAAATTCTGCCTGCCTCCAGCTAAACCTTTGCAAAACACAAAGAAATCGGGCAATAAGCGGCGATGCTAGCACGATTATTTTTGACGGAAAATCACTAAACACACCGTGCAATCTATTTGTTTTTAATATAAATAGGCAAGCAAAAACGTATTTGTCATACTTATATCGCTTATTGCATAGTTAAGGATCGGCCTTGCGGAAAGCTAGTTCCCACCACGGCGGGAGGCCACTGGGGGTTGGGCTTTCGGCGGTCTTAAGCTAGTAGCAATTTGCCATTGGTTTTGCGGCGCCTGCACAAAAAAGCAACAAGAAAATTTTGCATAAAGATATGCGCAAACCGTTGCAAGAACACTACATCTTGCCGAAAGATACATTACCAAGAATTAAGCCGCGTTGCGTTGCAACACGAAAAAGGAGGGGTGGCCGGTGAGCTGCCATTTGCATAAGGTTTTGCCGGCGCCAAGCGCGTTTTTGCCGAGCGAAGCCTCTAATTAATAGGGTTTTCGCAGCCGATCGCGGACCAAAACTTCATGCTTCGTCCACAAAAAATATACAATATCGAACCTCCAGGAGCCAACCAATGAAAATTAAACAACTCGCAGTGGCGATTAGCGCCCTGCTGCTGGCCGCCAGCGCAAGCGCGGCGGACCCGAAACTGGGCATCGTTTACGACGCCGGCGGCAAGTTCGATAAATCGTTCAACCAATCCGCTTTCGAAGGCGCTTCGCGCTTCAAGAAGGATACCGGCATCAACTTCATCGAAGTGCAGGTCAACAGCGACACGCAGGCCGAGCAGGTATTGCGCGGCCTGGCCCGCAAGAACCTCGACCTGATCGCCTCGATCGGCTTCGCCCAGACCCAGGCCCTGCAGAAAGTGGCCAAGGAATTCCCGAAAGTGCGCTTCGTGCTGATCGACGGCGTGGCCCAGGGCGCGAACGTGAACTCGGTGACCTTCAAGGAAGAAGAAGGCTCGTATCTGGTCGGCGTGGCCGCCGCCCAGGCATCGAAGTCGAAGAAGCTGGGCTTCATCGGCGGTATCGACATTCCCCTGATCCGCACCTTCGCCTGCGGCTATGCGCAGGGCGCGAAAGCCACCGACAAGAAAGTGGAAATCTTCCAGAACATGGTAGGCACCACCTCGGCCGCGTGGAACGACCCGGCCAAGGGCGGCGAGCTGGCCCGCTCCCAGTTCGAGCGCGGCGTGGACGTGGTGTTCGCCGTGGCCGGCGGTTCCGGCATGGGCACGCTGCAGACGGCCAAGGAAAAAGGCAAGCTGGCCATCGGCGTGGACTCCAACCAGAACCACCTGTACCCAGGCACCATGCTGACCTCCATGGTCAAGCGCGTGGACAACGCCGTCTACGACAGCTTCATGCAGATGAAGAACGGCACCTGGAAAGCCGGCGTGACCGCCAAGGGCATCAAGGAAGGCGGCGTCGATTGGGCGCTGGATGAACACAACCGCAAGCTGATCACCCCTGAGATCGAGAAGAAGGTCATGGGCGCGCGCAAGGATATTATTGATGGCAAGATCAAGGTCATCGATATCCGGGCCACGAACAGCTGCCCAGCCTAATTACCTGCTTCATTAGAGAACGCGCCGGCGGGGGTTCCCGTCTGGCGCGTTTTTCAGTAAATAACCCCTGAAAATCCTATGCAGCCAGCAGTAGAATTCCGCAACATCTCCAAGCATTTCGGAGCTGTGAAGGCGAATACGGACGTCAACTTTTCCATAGCCAAGGGCGCGATCCATGGCCTGGTGGGCGAGAACGGCGCCGGCAAATCGACTTTGATGAGCATCCTGTACGGGTATTACCGCGCCGATGGCGGTGAGATCCTGCTCGATGGCAAAGTCCAGCACATCCGCAACAGCCAGGAGGCGATCCGCCTGGGCATCGGCATGGTGCACCAGCACTTCATGCTGGTCGAGAACATGACCGTGCTCGATAACGTGATGCTCGGCACCGAAGGCGGCTTCAAGCTGGCCGCCCACCGCGCCGCAACCGAAGCGAAATTGCGCGAGATTTGCGAACGCTACCGCCTGGACGTCGATCCGCTGGCCACCATCCACGACCTGTCCGTGGGCGCCCAGCAGCGCGTGGAGATTCTCAAGCAGATCTACCGCAGCGCCAATATTCTGATCCTGGACGAGCCGACCGCCGTGCTGACCGCGCAGGAGACCGAGTCGCTGTTCGAAATCCTGCGCCTGTTCAAGGAACAGGGCAAGACCATCATCCTGATCACGCACAAGCTGCAAGAGATTCTCGACATCACCGACACCGTCACCGTGATGCGCGCCGGCCAGGTGGTGGGCGCCGTGGAAACGGCCCGCACCACCAAAGAGGAGCTGGCGAACATGATGGTGGGCCGCCCGATCGAAAACAATCTGCCGCGCGCGCCCTACAATCCCGGCGCGCCGGTACTGGAAGTGCGCAATCTGCAGCTGGAGGATGAGCAGCAGGTCAAGCTGCTGGCCGATATCGGCTTCACGCTGCGCGCCGGCGAGATCGTCGCCATCGCGGGCGTGTCGGGCAATGGCCAGAGCGAGTTGATGGAAATCCTGGCCGGCATGCGCCTGCCCACTTCCGGCCAGCTCGACTTCGAAGGCAAGGCGCTGCCCTTCGCCGGCCGCCACGACGTCGACGGTCTGCCGCTGAAATTCCGCGACCTGGGCATCGCCCACGTGCCGGAAGACCGCCTGCGCGACGGCGTGGTGAAGAACTTCTCCGTCATGCAGAACACCGTGCTCGGTTACCAGGACAAGCTGACCAAGGGCTTCGGCCTGCTCGACTTCAAGCACATCACCGAGCGCTGCACCGCCCTGCTCAAGGAATTCGACGTGCGTCCACCCAATCCCGACCTGCGCATCGGCCTGCTCTCGGGCGGCAACCAGCAGAAGGTGGTGATCGCGCGCGAAGTCCTGGCCAAGCCCAAGCTGATGTTGGTGGGCCAGCCCACGCGCGGCGTGGACATCGGCACCATCGAATCCATCCACAGCCAGCTGCTGGCCCTGCGCGACGCGGGCGTGGCCATCCTGCTGGTCTCCGTGGAGCTGGAAGAAGTGCGCGCCCTGGCCGACCGCATCCTTGTGATGTGCGGCGGCCGCATCACCGGCGAACTGAAAATCGACGAATTCGACACCACCCGCATCGGCCTGCTGATGGGGGGTATGCATAAATCATGAACACCAACGACCTGCCACGCTGGGCAACCGGCTTTGTCCTGCCCATTCTGAATCTGCTGTCGGCCTTGCTGGTCGCGGCCCTGGTGATCCACCTGCTGGGCGAAGACCCGCTGGAATCGCTGCACATCCTGATCAACAGCGCCGTCATCAATCCGGAAGGCTTGAGCTATACGCTGTTCTACGCCTCCACCTTCGTCTTCACCGGCCTGGCCGTGTCGCTGGCGATGCAGGCGGGCCTGTTCAATATCGGCGCCGAAGGCCAGATGTATTTCGGCGGCCTCGGTCTGACGGTGACCATGCTGGCCTTCGACAGCTCGATGCCGGCCATCGTGTTGATCCCGCTCGGCATGCTCGGCGCCGCCCTGTTCGGCGCGCTGTGGTCCTTCCTGCCCGGCTATCTGCAGGCGAAACGCGGCAGCCATATCGTGGTGACGACCATCATGTTCAACTTCATCGCGGCTTCGCTGATGAACTTCATCATCGTCAAATACATGATTCCGCCGGGCGAGCAGAATACCGCCAGCCGCGCCTTCGCCGCCGCCGCCGAAATGCCGCGCCTGAACACCTGGTTCCCGGCGCTGGGCGACACTCCGCTCAACGTCAGCTTCCTGCTGGCGATCGCCGCCCTCGCCATCTACGGCGTGATGGTGTGGCGTTCGGCCTGGGGCTACAAGCTGCGCGCCACGGGCCTGAACAAGCACGCCGCCCACTACGCGGGCGTGAAGATCAGCGGCATGATCATCACCGTGATGCTGATTTCCGGCGCGCTGGCCGGCCTGGGCTCGGTCAACTCCATCATGGGTTCGACCCATTACCTGAGCTTGAACTTCGTCGGCGGCGCCGGCTTCGTCGGCATCGCGATCGCGCTGATGGGCCGCCAGCATCCGGTCGGCATCTTCCTGTCGGCCGTGCTGTTCGGCGCCCTGATCCAGGGCGGCTTCGACCTCTCGCTGGAAAAACCGAATATCCCGACCGAGACCTTCATCTTTATCCAGGGCCTGATCATTCTGTTCTGCGGCGCGATGGAAAACTTCTACGCGCCGGTCATCATCAAGCTGCTGAAAGCGCGCAAGGGCTAATACCATGACTTTCGAAGATCTTCATTTAGGCAGTATCGTTGTCTCCACCGTGCGCAATGCGCCGGTGCTGATTTTCGCCGCCATGGCCGGCCTGTTCGCGGAACGCTCGGGCGTGATCGACATCGGCCTGGAAGGCAAGATCCTGGCTTCGGCCTTCGTCTCGGCCGCCGTCGCCTTCGCCACGCAGAACCCTTGGTACGGCATGCTGGCCGGCATCGCCGTGTCGGTGGCGCTGGCCACGCTGCAAGGCTATGTCAGCATTTCGCAGAAGGGCAACCAGCTGGTGGCGGGCATCGCCGTGAACATCGCCATGAGCGGCCTGACCTTCGTCGTCGCACAATACTTCTTCCAGCAGGGCGGCCGCACGCCGGACCTGGGCGAAGCGCGCCTGTTCGACGTGGTGCTGCCGGGCAGCGCGGCCGTGGCCGACGTGCCGGTGCTGGGCTGGATCTATACCAAGCTGATTGGCGGCCATTCGGTGCTGGTCTACGTGGCGTTCGCCCTGGTGCCGCTGGTGCACTGGCTGCTGTACCACACCCGCTTCGGCCTGCGCCTGCGCGCCTGCGGCGAGAACCCGCACGCGGCCGACGCGGCCGGCGTCAGCGTGGCGCGCACCCGCTATATGGCGATGGCGCTGGCGGGCGTGCTGTGTTCCTTCTCCGGCGCCTACCTGGCGATTGTGCAGAGCGGCTTCTTCTTGCGCGATATGTCGGCCGGCGCGGGCTATCTGGCGCTGACGGCCATGGTGTTCGGCAACTGGCGTCCGGTGTACACCTTCTTCGGCTGCCTGATGTTCGGCTTCTTCGGCGCGGTGCAGATCCAGATCGAAGGCGTGGACCTGCCGGTCATCGGCCGCATCCCCGGCTCGCTGATCCAGATGGTGCCGTATGTGGTGACGGTGATCGTGCTGGCCGGCCTGATGGCCAAGTCGGTGGCGCCGAAAGCGCTCGGCACCCCGTTCGTCAAGTCGCGCTAAAACGCGACGGCCAAAAAAAAACCCCGCTACGGCGGGGTTTCTTTTTGGTAATAGATTGAACTGGGCACGGAACACGTATAATGATTGCTATCATAGCTATCATCTTAGTGGAGGCAATCATGTCTCAACTGCTTGTCCGGGATCTCGACGATGAGATCGTTGCCGAGTTGAAGCGCCAAGCTGCGGCCAACGGCCGGAGTGCCGAAGCTGAACACCGCGAGATCCTGCGCAGTCAACTTCTGCCATCCGCCCCCAGGAAACGCGCTTTCAAGGACGTACTGGCGTCGATGCCCTACTTCGGCGACGACGAGCTGTTCGACGTCCGCTAGCCATCCATGTACCTGCTCGACACCAACGTCATCTCGGAGTTCCGCAAGGGTGAACGTTCCCACCCCGGCGTACAACGCTTCTTTGCCCGTGTACAGGACAACCTGATCTTCCTGCCAGCCCAAGTGATCGGCGAGATCCAGGCCGGCATTGCCAGACTGCGCCGCAGCGGCAGCGAAGCGGACAAGTCCAGGGCCGATGCTTACACCGATTGGCTCGATGGCCTCGTGGCCCAGCATGCAAACCGCATCATCGGCTTCGACTCCGACGCCGCCCGCATCTGGGGCGCGCTGCTATCGAACGAGAAGAAAGATCCGCACACCATCGACAAGCAGATCGCCGCGCTGGCCCTGATGCACGACCTGACGGTGGTGACGCGGGACAAGGGCGAAGCCTTTACGCGCATCCCCGGTCTGAAGGTCTACAACCCGTTCAATGACGACGATCCCAACGGCAACGACAACAGTTATGCCTTAGCCGCATAAGTTCGCGCCATCGGACCTATGTTCCGATGGCGCGTTCCCAACACTTAGAAGCGGCTGGTCAGGCCGAGGAAGAAGCGGCGGCTTGGGACGTAGTAGTTGGTCTTGCCGTCGGCGCGCGGACCTTCTTCGGTCAGGTTGTTGATGCCGGCGCGCAGGGTCAACGCGGGGTTGATGGCGTAGTTGGCCGTGAGGTCAGTGACGGTATAGGCCTTGGCGAAGGTGACGCCGAAGGATTCGCCGCCATGCAGCTGCTTGCCGGTGTACTGCGCCGACAGTTCCAGATACAGCGGTTTGTTGACCTGCCAGCCCAGGGCCGAGAAGACCGACAGCTTGGGCGTTGCCAGCAGCGTGGCGCCCGTGGTCAGGTTCTTCGATTCCATCATATACGTCAGGTTGTTACGCCAGGTCAGCGAGGATGCCAGCGGCAGGTTGGCGCTCGCTTCGATGCCGCGCGTGCGCGCCTTCTGGATGTTCTTCATGCGGGTCCACCAATAGCCGTGGAAGAAGCCCAGCGCGTCGTATTCGATCTTGTCCTTGAAGTTGGTATGGAAGTAGGTCATGCCCAGATCCCAGCCGGCGCGCTGGAAGTTCACGCCCAGTTCGGCGTTGGTGCTGGTTTCCGGCTTCAGGTCGGCATTGCCGGCCATATAGCAGCCGCCGCTGCGCGAATTCCAGCCCAGCGGCGCCAGGCTGCCGCAACCGCCGCCGCGCGACTGGGTGGCCGCGCCGGGCGTGCTTTCCTTCAGCGTCGGCGCGCGGAAGCCTTGCGACACGCCGCCCTTGATAGTCCATTCGCTGGCGGGACGGTAGACGACGTAGGCGCGCGGGCTGGTGTGGTTGCCGAACTTGGCGTCGTGGTCGAGGCGCGCACCGAGCGTCAGCGTGAAGGCGTCGTTCAGGAAGACCTGGTCCTCGGCAAACAGGGCGCTGGTATTGCGCGACAGGCTGGAGCCGACCACCGCATGGCCCAGGTAGTCGATCGGGATGGTGCCGATGGTCTGGTTGTTGAACAGGGTGTCGCGCTTCCATTGTCCGCCCAGCGTCAGCAGATGGTCGATGTTCGCCAGTTTCAGCGGCTGGTTGACGCGGCCGTCGAGGATGGTGCTGCCGGCGCGCGAGGAGGCCGCGCCGTCGTTATTGTCGTAGCGGTTGTGATAGAGGTTGAACTTGGCCTCGGTCTTGCCCCAGCGGCCTTCATAGCCCATGCCCGCGCTCTTGCGGACCAGCTTGGTGGCGCCCCAGGACGAGATCAGGGGACGGTTGGGCGCCGTCTGCGTGCCGGACTGGGTGGCGCGCTGGGTGCCATACGAACCGTCGAAGCTGAGCAGGTGGCCCGGCGCCAGCGTCCAGTTCAACGCGGCGTTGAAATTCTCGTCGCGGCTGCCGCCCACGCCATTCGGCGCTTCGCGGCCGGCAGGCACGAAGCCGCCGGTGGTTTCATCGGGCTTCTGGCGCGTGACACTGCCGCCCAGGCGCAGACCGACGCCCTGGGCCAGCGGGCCGGCCACGTTCAGCATCATCTGCGTGGCGTCGCCCCGGTCGGAATCTTGGGGACGGGTCAGGTTGGCCGAGGCCGAGCCGCTCCACTTCTGCGGAATCTTGCGCGTGATGATGTTGATCACGCCGCCCATCGCGTCCGAACCATACAGCGAAGACATCGGGCCGCGCACCACTTCGATGCGCTCGATCATTTCCGGCGACAGCCAGTTCAAGTCCTGGCGCCCCAGGTCGGGACGGTAATTGGTGTCGGCGGAATTGCCCTGGCGCTTGCCGTCGATCAGGATCAGGGTGTAGTTCTCCGGCAGGCCGCGCAGCTTGACCTTGGACTGTTCGCCGTTCGGCGCCAGGCCGCCGCTCACGCCCGGAATGCGGCGCAGCAGCGTGCCCAGGTCATACACGGGCTGGCGTTCGATCTCTTCGCGGGTGATGACGCTGATGCTGGCGGGAGCGTCCTGCACGTTCAGCGCCACCGCGCTGGCCGTTACCACCACGGTCGGCATGGCGGCATCGCTGGCCTCGGGCGCGGGAGCGGCATAGGCGTTGCTAATGAGTAAAGTCAGGAGGGAAAGGCTTAAAGCGGCGGGTAAGGCGGCAGATAAGGCGGGTGGTGCGTACATCTGTTTCATAAATCCCCTAGCTACATTAAATAAGAATCATTGTCATTAAGGATGATAGGGGCAGGCACTCCGCGAGTCTGCTCACAATTCGTCAAGGAAGTGAAAATGTTTTGTAAAGATAAAGACCTCGGCAGCGCCGCGCGGACGCGCCGCCAGGGCCACCATAGTCCGGCGCCGCAGCGTCCCGCCTCGCTGCTGCTGGTCGAGGAAGACATGGAATTCAGCCGGATGCTGTCCCTCTACCTGCGCGGGCAGGGCTTTCAGGTGGCGACGGAAATGGACGGCGCGGACGGCATCGGCGCCGCCCTGGCCCGGGAATACGACGCCATCATCCTCGGCGCCACCCTGCCCTCGGTGGACGGAATCGCGGTGCTGCGCCAGATCCGGCGCTACCGCGACGTGCCGGTGATTATGCTAACGGCCGAAGGCGGCCGCGCCGAGCGCATCGCCGGCCTGGAATTGGGCGCCGACGATTACCTCGACAAGCCCTGCGATCCGCGCGAGCTGGCGGCGCGCCTGCGCGCCGTGCTGCGGCGGCAGACGCGCGCCGGCGGCATGGCGTCCGCGCTGGCGATGGGAGGGCTGGTGCTGTATCCGCAGTTCCGCAAGGCTTACCAGAACGAAGAAGCCCTGCCCCTGACGGCGGCCGAATTCAATGTGCTGCAACTGTTGCTGCAGGCCGGGGGAACGGTCTTGAGCAAGGACGAGCTGACCCGGCATGCGCTGGGCCGGCGGCGCGAATCCTACGACCGCAGCGTCGATGTCCACATCAGCAAAATCCGGCACAAGCTGCAAGCTGGGAGCGGCCATGCGGTGGAAATCGAAACGGTGCGAGGCGTGGGCTACTGCTTGCGGACGGCTCCGTAAAGTGTTTGCGTATTTCTTGAATATCACGCACTATCGTGCAATATCAAGAAAACTCGTGCAAACATGTTGACCCGACAACGTAAAGAGCTGCTGCTGCAAATCTTGAAACAGGATGGCCAGATCGTCGCCAAAACCCTGAGCGAGCGCCTGAACCTGTCCGAGGACACGATACGGCGCGACCTGCGCGAACTGGCCAAGGAAGGCTTGCTGGAGCGCGTGCATGGCGGCGCCCTGCCCGCCTCGCCGGCCATGGGCAATTTTGCCCAGCGCCAGCAGATTTCAGCCGACGCCAAACCCGCCATCGGCCGCGCCGCCGCCGCCATGGTGCGTCCCGGCCAGGTGGTCTTCATCGACGGCGGCACCACGGCCGTTCAGCTGGCGCGCCACCTGCCGCGCGACTTGCGCGCCATGGTGGTCACGCACAGCCCCTCCATCGCGGTGGAGCTGGCCGAACACCCCAGCATCGACGTGCTGATGATCGGCGGCCGCCTGTTCAAGCATTCCATCGTGGCAGTGGGCGCCGCCACCATGGAGGCCATCAGCCAGATCCGCGCCGACATCTTCTTCATGGGCGTGTGCAGCCTGCATCCGGAGGCCGGCATCACCACCGGCGACTACGAGGAAGGCTGCGTCAAGCGCGCCATCAGCGCCGCTTCGCTGCGCACCGTGGTATTGGCCTCGCAGGAAAAGCTGGACACGGCCGCACCCTTCCAGATCGCTCCTTTGTCGCAAGTGAGCGACATCGTGGTCAATGCCGGCGTAGAGGAGCGCCTGATTGCCCCCTATCGCGCCATGGGAATCAAGCTCACATTGGCGTAAGATAAGCCCAAGCACCCGTCCGGGACGATAAAGAGGTGGGAAATGGGTTTGGCAGAGGATGACCGCAGGGCGGCGCTGCGCGCGATGTTGGCCTGCATGGGCGCACTGGTGCTGCCGGCAGCCACCGCGCTGACGGCGCAACCGCCAACACCCTTGCGCGTGGTTTATCCGCGCCGCCTGCCCGTCATCGATTCCTTCTTCGAATACGACTGGGCGGTATTGCGCACGGCGCTGGCGCGCACCGTCTCGCGCTACGGTCCTTTCGAACTGAAGCCTTCGGCCGAAGCCATGTCCTCACGCCGCGTGACGCTGGAACTGGCCACGCCCAAGGGCGTCATCGACATCTTCGTGCGCGCCACCTCGCCCGATCTGGAAAAGCAGTTCCAGCCCATCCGCATCCCGGTCGACAAAGGCTTGATCGGCATGCGCGTGCTGCTGGTGCGCAAAGAGGACTTGCCGCGCTTCGCCGCCGTACGCACGCTGCAGGACTTGCGCAAATTCCGCGTCGGCCAGGGCAAGGGCTGGGCCGACAACGATATCCTGACGGCCGCCGGCATTCCGGTGGTGGAAGGCACCTATTACGAGGGGCTGTTCGCCATGCTGACGGCGCGCCGTTTCGACTTCTTTTCGCGTTCGGCCGATGAGGTGATGCGGGAATACGAGGAGCGCCACGCCAGCGTGCCCGAAATGGCGCTGGAACCGACGCTGCTGCTGCACTACCCGCTGCCGCGCTACTTCTTCGTGCGGCGCGACGCGGCCGGCGACAAGCTGGGCCAACGCGTCAAGGCCGGCCTGGAGATGATGATCCAGGACGGCAGCCTGAACGCCTTGTTCCGCCAGCACAAAAGCCCGCTGCTGGAGAAGCTGGCCTTGCACAAGCGCCGCGTGATCGAGCTGCCCAATCCCAGCCTTTCGCCCGAGACACCATTGCAGCGTTCCGAGTTATGGCTCGCCCCTTCCAATGGCGCTTGGCGCTGACAGATGCAATCATTGCATTTATTTTCTTAAATGCAATATAATTAAATAAGCAATTCCCGGCCAGCCATCGTCAGCCATTCAAACTGCTCGATGATTTTGCAGTGGCGGCCGCTCATTTCCTGTCCGTACTGTCTCTGTTATCGCAGCAGACTCCTTCAATCGATCTACGGACTCAAGATGTCAGACCAAATCATGCCTCCCATTACAGTGATCGGCAGTAATGACGAACACTATGATCCCTTTCCGCTATTCCGCCCCTTCCCCAATATGGGGCCGCCCCCTCCCGGGCAATTTTCGCATGACAGCTACTGCACGGTGCACCAATCACTGGCGCCCGACATTATCCCGAAAGATCTTTCACTGGAATTTTTGCGCGACACGGCGATACACATTGCCAACAAAATCATTCATACGCCCGGCTCGCAGAACCATGAAATTGGCACATTCATCATCAAAATGGCCAATGGCAGCCTGCGCACCAGCGAACTGGTCAAGGGCGAGCTTCATAACGTCAACTTCGCCTCCGGTCCGCTGAATGCCGGTGAAGTGATTGTCGCCATGATCCATTCCCACACTCCGATTGCGGGCGTGGAAACCGGTATCCCTTCCAGTTCGGGCAATCACGCCGGTGGCGGACCAGGCGACACCGTTGTCGCGAGAAATCTGCTCAACTCTTCGGCTGTCGATCCGGGCATGCTTAACTATATCGTCGATATAGCGAGCGGCAACACCTATGAATATACTGCGGCCGGTCCTGATGTAAGACCGCTCGGGGCAAACATCACCAAGGATACCGTTCCTGGCCGCTGCCCCCGCTAATCCACACATAGATGAAGATAAGGGAAATCGATAGTATTGACCTTATCTTCAGCGAGGAAAAAGTATGTTTATCGCAAAAAAAATCGCTCTACCTATCGTGCTTGCCACGGCCGTCAGCGCACAGGCCCAGACCTCGGTCACGGTAAGCACCAGCCGCCCGGCGGAGGCCGGCTTCCGCGCCGACCTCCATCAAGCGCACTGCAATGAAATCAATTACGAACTGGCGTTTTACCGGCATCAGCGCAACGCTTTTTTTTCCTCGAGCATCAACAGCGCCGGAAAAATCGACATTTCGAATACTAAATTTGCGCAAACCCTGCTCAAGCAGCCGCTACTGGGCCACCTCGGTCTTTCCTGTTCCAGGCAAGGTCTCAACATAACCTTTATCGGCGTCGATTTCACGACGAATACACAGCCCAAGGGCGTGACCTATAAATTGACCATTTTGAATAACGGAAGCTTCATTGAAGACCAAGGCTTGGTAGAAGTTCCGTTGGATTATGTCGGAGCAGTTTTAGGGCGCAACGCGGAATTCAAATAGGTTTAAGGCCAGATCGCCTGCAGCACGGCGGCCAGGTGGTAGCCGCCCTTGATCAGCTGCTCGCGCGCGATGGCAGATGAAGGCACCGGATAGTTGTCCGGCACGGCCAGCGACCACACGGTATAGCTCTCGCCGCTGCGGCTGGTCTGCTTGCTCGACACGCCCACCTTCACGTCGGCATAGGACAGCTTGGACACGGCCAGCGCATCGTCGGCCCATTGATAAGGCCAGGTGACGGGATCGCCGCTGTTTGCCGCCACCGCCGGCTTGCTGGCGATGGCCCACTGCGCGAACTGCTCCGGCGTGCGCGTGCTGACGCGGCGCATGGCATAGTCCACCACCGTGGTATCCCAGTAAGAGTGCAAGGGCTTGGTCGGCGATTTCGCCACGCCGTTGGCGGGTTTAGCGTCAGCGCCCTCTTTCGGCGCCGCCGGCGGAATCAGCTTCTCGCTATTGGCCAGCAGGGTGGCATCATCCAGCAGCAGATTATTGCCGCCGCGCGAATCGAAGACAGCCAACGAGTCGATATCGGACGGCTTTTGCGGCACGACGAAGCCGCCCTCCTTGCCGACAAAGGCCGCGCCCACATGCAACGGCTGGTGAATGTCGCCCGCCAAATGGGTCAGCAGCAGCAAGGCTTGGCGCTTGCTGAAGCGGTGCGGGTTATTCGCCGCCGTGTCCTTGCCTTGCAGGACCAGGATGGCCTGCTTCAGCGTCTGCACCACGTCCTCTTCCGCCGTGCCGACGCCATGGTCATGGTATTTCGGCAGCTGGAAAGGCACGTCGGTGTAGTGGTACTCGCTGTGCTTGGGATTGGCCGTGGTGTACGCCACCATCTCCGGCGTTTGCGGGCCGCAGTACGTGCCTTTCACGCAATCGGCCCAACTGGCGACGCCGGCCAGGCTTTCGCCTTGCTGCAGCAGGGCCGCCACCTGTTTCTCGGCATTGGAACCCTGGATCAGGCGGTCGGCGATGGCGCCCACGATGCGGTGGCCGTCATTGCCCCAGGCCAGGGCGTTGTTGGCGGCGCAGGCGGCGCCCAGCGCCAGGATGCAGGCCAGCTTCTTCATTCTTCGCGTCCCTTGGTCGGCTTCGGATAGTTCTTGTTCACGTCCAGCGGCTGGGCGTAGGAAGAGTTCCATATCTGCTCATGCACGGCGGCCACGCGCTGGGCCATCTGCTCGTTGCGCATCACCACTTCCAGATTGCGCGACAGGTCGAAGTAGCCGCCGGCCCAGTTGCTGGTGCCGACCCAGGCCAGCTTGCCGTCGATGCTCATGGTCTTGCTGTGGATGACGCGGGCAAAAGGAATGAAGCCGGTCGATGCCTTGGGAATGGTGACGACGCGGATTTCCACATTCGGCAGCATGGCCAGGCTTTTCAGATAGGCCAGCGCCGGCGCTTCGGTATTCCAGTGCGAGACCATCAGCTTGATCTTCACGCCACGGTTGGCGGCCGCGCGCACCGCGTTGTCGACCACGGCGTAGTAGGGACGCGTGCCTTTCGGGCCGTAGCTCAACGGCGCATAGTCCAGCAGCTGCACGCGCACCTCGCTTTGCGCTTCGGCCAGCAAGGCCGGCAGCGCGGCTTCGGAATCGGCTACGCCGGCAGGATTGAAAGCGGCCGGGCTGGCCAGCAGGAAGCTGCCCTGCTCCAGCTTGGGCGCTGCCAGGCTTTTCGCCTGCAGCGGCACCACCGTCCGGCCTTGCGCCAGCGTGGCCTGGGCATTCCAGTCCTGCTCGAAGATGGCGTGGATCTGGCCGACAATTTTCTCGTCGGTGATGCGCAAGCCGGTTTCGTGGATATGGGTGAAGGCGCGCCAGTCGAAGTTCTGGCTGCCGACGAAGGCCGTCTTGCGGTCCACCACCAGGTATTTGGCGTGGATGATGCCGTTACCGGTCAGTTTGCTGAAGTCGAGCACGCGCAGTTCGAGGTTTGGAATCGCTTTGAGCTGGGTCAGCGTGTCCGGCTCGGACAGGCCGACGCCCTTCTGGTCAATCAGGAAGCGGATCTTGACGCCGCGCTGGCCAGCGGCGGCCAGGCGTTCGATCACTTTGTTGAAGGGCGCGCCCGGCACGCTGGCGGCGTAGAATTGGCCGATCACGATTTCGGACTTGGCGTTGTCGAACAGCTCGGACCAGACCGTGATCGGGTCGCGCAGGTCGGCGTTTTTCAGCGTGGTTTCAACGGGTGCGGTCTGCACCAGCTCAAAACCTGGAATGGTGAAATCGGCCTGCGCACTGCCGAAAGCGGTGGCGAGCAAGGCGGAAACGAGGATGCGGCGCATGTTTACTCCTGGTGATTACTTGAGGCGCTGAATGCGCGGTTCTTGGGCGGTGGCGGAACCGGCCGGCTTGCGGTCCTGTTCGCACTTGATCAGATAGGCGGTCAGCGAATCGATGTCGCGCACGGCGGTGTTGGCGCGGTTCGTGCCTTTGGCGAATTCGGGGAAGGCGTCGCCGCCGGCGGCGATGAAGGCATTGGCGGCCACGCGATAGCTGGCGCCGTCTTCCAGCGGCACACCGTGCAGCATGACGCTGCCGGCCACCACGCGGCTGCCTTCCGGCTGTTTCGGGTCCCATTGATAGGTAAAGCCTTCGGACAGCTGCAACAAGCCGCGCGACTGTGCCTTGTCGCCCACCCACTGCTGCTCCAACAGGGTCTTTATCTGGGCGCCGGTCATATTCATCACGGTCAGCGTATTCCCGAAGGGCTGCACGGCCTGGGCATGGCCGACGGTGGCAAAACCGGCCGCATTGCTTTCCAGGTTGGCGCGCACGCCGCCGACATTCATGAAAGCGATCTGCGCGCCAAAGGGGCGACCGGACAGCAAGGTGGCGTCGGCCACCAGATTGCCCAGCGCGGATTCGTCGCCGTCATGGCGCTCGCGGCTGATGATGGCCGCGCCGAGGCGGGCCACGGGACGCGCCAGCTCCTGTTCGCTGCGCTGCTTGACCTTCTTCAGATAGGCGTCGACTTCCGGCACGGAGCGATACCAGTTCGGCTGCATCACCACATTGCGGGCGCTGACGCTGCGCACGGTGTTGGCGGCCTTGTCCACGGTGAGCTTGATGCGCGACAGCATATGCCCGCCCATCTCGGCCTGCGTCACCAGCTTGCCGTCGACGCGGCACAGATAGCCCTTGTGCGAGTGGCCGCTGACCACCAGGCGGATGGCGGGGTCAAGGCGCTTGACCACGTCCACGATTTCGCCTTGCAGGTCGCTGCAATCCTGCTTGTCGAAGGCCGATTCGGTACGGCCGCCCTGATGCACCAGCACCACGAACACCCCCACGCCCTGCGCCCTCAGCTCGGGCAGCACGCGGTTGATGGACTGGGCTTCGTCTTCGAAGCTCAGGCCGGCGATGCCGGACGCCAGCACCACGGACGGCGTGTCTTTCAGCACGGCGCCGATCAGGGCCACTTTCACGCCATGCGCTTCCACGATCTCATAGGCGGGCAGGAGGGGCTTCTTGGTCACCACGTCGATCACATTGGCAGCCAGGTAATTGAACTTGGCGCCTTCGTAGGTCGCCGAGAACTTGCAGGCCTTGTCAGGACGCGGCGAGTTGCAGCCGCCCTTCTGCTGGCGCAGCAGTTCGATGCGGCCGGCGTCGAATTCATGGTTGCCCACCGAGGTCGCCTTCAAGCCCAGCATGTTCAGCGCGCCGATGGTCGGCTCGTCGGCCCACATCGACGAGATGGCTGGACTGGCGCCGATCATATCGCCCGCGCCCACCAGCAGCAGCTCGCGGTCTTCCTTGCGCCATTCCCGCAGCGCGGCGGCGATGGTGTCGATGCCGCCCGCCTTGACCGTGGTCTGCCTGCCAAAGAGGCCGCCGTTATAGGTGAACTTGCCCGCTTCCAGGTGGCCGTGCAAATCGTTGAGCGCGACCAGATTGATATCGACAAGATGATTCGAGGGGCGCTGGCTGGCGCAGCCGGCCAGCATGGCAATAGCCGCGGCGAGAGCGAGGGTGCGAAGTGCTGGTTTCATGAGAGGGATGCCGGAGACAATCGATTATTGTACAGGCCAATGGCGCGCTGCTGTGCGGTCGCCATGGGGGCGAAACTTTACGTTACAGGCCGCGCAAACGAAAAAACGGCCGGTGTCGCCACCGGCCGTTTCATCTAGAACTAAACCTGTTCAGGTTTAGAACTCATACTTCAGCGTAGCCTGGATGGCCCACTGGGATTCGCCTTTGGACTGGCGCACTTCCAGATCTTCCACCTTGTCGCGCAGGCGGTAGATGTAGCGGCCTTGGGAATCCAGACCAGCGAAGTCCACGAAGCTACGTGCTTGCGCGCCGCCGCCCTGGAACAGCACCTCGTTGATGCGGCCCCACTTCTTGTTCAACAGGTTGCCCACGTTGAAGATGTCGAAGGTGAACGAAGCCTTGTGACCCTTGATGAAGCTTGGGATCTCCTGGCTGATGCGCATATCGAAGCTGTTGGTCCAGTTGGAGAAGCTGTTGTTACGCGAAACCACGCCGCCTTTGCTGTTGCGCAGGCCGCGGTTGCCTTCAACGATGGACCAGAAGCGGTCTTCGTTCGCATGGCTGGTCGCGGTGTCACCCAGGAAGACCACTTCGCCCGAACCTGGTTTCGACGGGATGTACATCAGGTCGTTACCGGCAACGCTGTCGCCGTTCAGGTCGTTGTTGTAGGTCCAGCTGTATGGCTTGCCGCTGCGGCCTTCATAGAACAGGCCGAAGGTGGTGCGGTAGGTACCGAAGAAGGCCTTGCGGAAGCTGACCGACGCGTTGATACGGTCTTTCACCAGGTAGCTCGAGTTCTCTTCTTTTTCCTCGTTAGGATGGAAGATCGAACGGCCGTTGAAGTTCGAGCCGGAGGTCGAGGAGGTCAGCGGCGACACTTCCTTCGCTTCGGTGAAGGTGTAAGCCACCGAGTAAGCCAGGCCCGAAATCATTGGACGGCTCAGCGACAGGGTTGCCATATTGCTGAAGCCTTTGGAGGTCGGGGTGGCGACCATCACGTTGCCGAACTTGGCGTTGCTGCCGAACTTCTCGCGGAAGCCGTTGCAGTTGGTGCCGCCGAAGGTGCCGCTACGGTTAGGCTGGCCGTCATCGCGCCAGCAGTTGGTCTGGTAGCCTTGTGGCGAGTGGAACAGCTCACGGCCGTCGGTACCGATCTTGGTCGCCGCGCCCATATTCGCATTCTGGTAGTAGATACCGTCACGGGTCTGGGTGCGCAGCAGCTCGGCGCCGAAGACGATGCCTTCCCATGGCAGCTCATGGTCAACAGCCAGGTTGGCTTTCCAGACCGAAGGCTGACGCAGGCCAGGCGCCAGCACGTCGACGTTGGCGATTGGCGCGCTGCCCTGGAAGTTGGTCGGCTGTTTGTTAGGATCGGTGCTGAAGGTGCCGTCCGTGGTCGGGCAAGCATTGTTGGCCGAACCGCAGCTGTACACCAGGGTCGACACGCCGTTGTTCTGGAACGGGTTGCCCAGCCAGACGGCAGCGGCGTTACCCTGGAACAGGCCGACGCCGCCACGCAGCTGGGTACGGCGGGTGGTGTCCATATTGTAGTTGAAGCCCAGACGCGGCTGCCACAGTTTCTGGCCGTCGAAGGTCTTGGTGTTGTCCAGGCCGAAACCGCCGGTCTGGCGGCCGCCGCTGGCGGCGGTTGCTGCCACCAGTGGGGAAGCAACCACGGCGTTGGTGCGTGGACGGTCGCCGACGCTGGTGTAATCAACGCGCAGGCCGTAGCTCAGAGTCAGGCGCGGGTTGACGCTCCAAGTGTCCTGCAGGAACAGGCCATAGTTCTTCATGCTGAAGTTGGCGGTGGCGTCACGCTCCAGGGAGGCGCCAGGGGCAGCCACCTGATAGGTGTAGGAGCTTGGACGGCCGCGGCGGAAGTTCTCCAGCACGGCCGCTTCCATATTGGCCGGGGTCAGGTTCGAGCACAGGCCGCCTGGCAGGCTGACGGTCTTGTAGTCCCAGCCGTTGACGCAGGCGAAGGTGTAGTTACCGTTGACGTTCTGCAGGAAGGCGTTGAAGATATCGTTCTTGCTGTAGTCGGTACCGAACTTGATTTCGTGATCGCCAAGCGACCAGTTGGCGCCCAGATAGGCATCCTTGGTCTTGGTCTTCAGCACGTTGTACTGGCGGCTGTTTTCGGTGCCGAAGTTCAGCGAACGGGCAGCGGTGCTCAGCGAAGCCGGTGCGCCGGCTGGCAGCGCGCCGCTGAAGGACAGGCCCATGGCCGGCAGTTTGGCGGCGTTGTTCGGCACGCTGTCGTAGTCGCGCGAGGAAACCTTGAACTCGGTGCTGAAGTTCGGGGTCCAGTCGGCGAACCACTGGCCAACGATGGTATCGATTTTCTTCTTCTGATCGTACCAGTGCGAGCTCAGCGACAGGTTGGTGGTGTTGAAGTTATTGAAGAACGGCTCGCTCTGCTCGGTGCGCGAGTAACGCACCATGGCACGGTGGTCGTCGTTGATGTTCCAGTCCAGCTTGACCAGCTTGTCTTCCACGGTCAGCGCGGTGCCGTCCGGCACTTGCGAGCCGCCGATGTCCAGGTTGTACTGGCTCTTGGCGATGCTTTGCGCCTGCGCGATGGCGGCCGGGGTGATGCCGACGTTGGTCTTGTCGCTGCCCAGCGGACCGAAGGCCGGGGTGTTGCGGCTTGGACTCGATTCCAGCTTCTCGTAGTTGGCGAAGATGAACAGCTTGTCCTTGATGATCGGCGCGCCCAGGGTGAAGCCCTTGGTGGTTTCCTTGAACGGCGGCGGTGCGTAGTAATCGTCGGTGGTGGCGTTGTAGCGGTCGCCGGCCAGCTTGTCGTTACGGAAGACGTAGTAAACGCTGCCCTTGACGGTATTGGTGCCCGACTTGGTCACGGCGTTGATGTTGCCGCCGGTGTAGCCCTTTTGGGTTACGTCGTAGTTGGCCACGTTCACCTGCACCGACTGGATCGCTTCGATCGAGATCGGCTGTTTGGCGGTCGGGGAACCGTTCGACTCCAGGCCGAAGGTGTCGCTCACTGCCACGCCGTCGATGGTCATCGAGTTGTAACGCGAGTTCTGGCCGGCCACGGACATTTCGCCGCGGTCTTTGTCGGTCTGGGCCACGCGTGGGTCGGTACGGGCGTAGTCTTGCAGATTACGCGCGATCGAAGCCTGTATGGCCAGCTCGGAAGCGCTGATGCTGGTGCCGGTGCCCATGGTGGTCTTCGAGAATTTCTCGTTGCGGCCACCGGCCACGCCGGCCACGGTCACGGTCTGCATGGCGGCGCCCAGTTGCGCGTCCACGCTGGCGGTTTCGGCCACTTCAACGAAGACGTTTTCACGCTTTTCGCTGACGCCGTTCTTGGTGATGGTGATCGTGTACGGACCGCCGGCGCGCAGGCCGCGGGCAACGTAACGGCCTTCAGCGTCGGTCGTGACATTGCTGACCGAGCCGGACTCGACGTGCAGAATGGTCACAGTCGCGCCGCCGGCTGGCTTACCGTCGCTAGCGGAGATGCGGCCGCCGATGGCGGACGTCGTGTTCTGAGCAAAGGACGGCGCTGCCGCGAGAGCGATAGACAGGCTTAGCGCAATCTGCGTCAGCCGGAGCCGTTTGTGATTCATCATTGTATTACCCCTAAAAGACTAATTATTCGGTATGTTCACTGTTCTTTTGGAAACAGCTCGCATCCCCTCTTTACTGTGTTGCAACTGGTTAGCCAACCCGTGAGTCTATCCGGACTAGGTTTCATGAAGATGACAGGTTTATGACAACTTTATGACATAGTTAAGCCGGAATTGCGGCAAAATGACGTGATAATCCGGCAATATGCAGCAAGCCCCAAACGATGACAAATTCAATTTAGCTTGCATATTCATATGCAAAACGAATAAATAGCTCGACTTTTGATCGTGTGTGCGTAGTGCCTAGGCGGCTTTAAGGCGGCATTATAAGCGAGCGGCCTCAAGCTGAAAAAATTTCATAAGAGGCACCCAAAAACGCATAAGCGCGTTTGGTCATGTGTAGCAGCTTTGCCACACAAATATCCAACAGGAAATGAAGAGGGGAAACCCGGCAGCAGGACGCTGCCGGGTGGAGAGGAATTACTTGCCAGTATTGCGCTGGGATGCGGCGATATCTGCTTCGAATTTTGCGAAACGCGCATCAAGCTGCTTCAGCAAGCGCTGCTTCTCGCCCTCGTCGAGGAAGGCGTAACGCAGACTGTCATACGAGAGTTTCTTGACTTCCGTATAGTCGGTCTGATAGCGGCTGGCAAACAGCACGTATTCGTTCGACAGCGTGTGGCGCGTGACGCCGGCGTCATCGGTCGAGATCACGAAGGGAACGCCCTGCTTACGGTAGAGATTGATCGGATGGGCTTCACCCTTGATGCCGAGGATGAACTCGTTGCTGGTCAGATTCACCTCGACCGGGATGCCGCGCTCGCGCATGGTCCGCATGACCGACAATGCATTATTTTCATGCGCGATATCCATGCCGTGGCCGATGCGGTTGGCGCCCGCCACATTCACCGCTTCGGCGATGTGGAACTTCAAGCCTTCCGGCGGCACCATGCCCATGGCCAGCTCGCCTGCATGCAGGGCAACCTTGACCTTCGGATATTTCGTCTTCAGGAATTTGAACATCTGCATATGCATGCTGTAGTCGCGCATGGAGACATTGAAGTTCTCCGCGCCGACGATGTTCACACCGACGATTTTCTTTTCCAGCGTGGCCGCTTCGAAAGCGCCCACCATTTGCGAGAACACCAGCGAAGGCGAAAGGAAGCGCAGCACATAAGGCTGGTAGCGCATGGTGAAGTGCTCGTCGTCGACGCCGGCGCTGCTGTTTTGCACATTGGCGACGTAGGCCTGGATGGCTTGCTTGAATCCCGCATCTTTTTCCAGCTGCGGCAGCCAAGCTGCCATCTGCGCCTGCAGCTTGGCCTGGTCCGCGCCCTGCACGGCCTGGTCGAACTGGGCGTTCATGGTCATGGGCGCCAGCTCGAAGATGGTTTCGATATAGCTCAGGTTCTCGGCGATTGCGCGCTGCTTCAGGGTTTTCAAACCCTCGTTCGTATTCGTCGACGCGACCGGGCCGAAGTAGCCGAAGGTGTCGAAGAAGGCGCGGTCCGGCGGCGGCTGTACCGCGCCGTGGTTGTAGAAGTCCTTGGTCGACCAGCGCTGCAGCAATTCGCGGTAAGTGGCGTTATCGGCGATCAGCTCCGAGGAGTTGACGCAAGTACGCTGCTCGGCCGGTTTGGCGCGCTCGGCCTCGATCACATCCTTCTTGGTTTCGATCTGGTAGCTGGCCTTGTTGACGCAGAAACCTTGCTTGTCCACCCACTCCAGATACTGCTCAGCGTAGATGGCACCCGAATAGTGGTGATGCAGATCGCCGCCCTTGGGCATCATGGTGAAGAACAGGGTCAGCTCGGCCAGCTTGGGCTGGCTGCCCGCCACCAGCGCCGCGAAGTGGCGCTTGGTGATGTCTTCGTTGCTGGCGGCGTGGACGGCGGGCGCAACAAAGGCTGAGGCGGATGCCAGGGCCAGCGCGGCCATCAGATTCGGGACGGTTTTCTGCATGGGTGCTCTCTTCGGTTTGATCGGAAGGTCAGCCCTGCTTGCGCTCGTGCACCAGCTGGCCCGCGGCGTAGGTGGCCGCGATGGCGCGGTCGTCGCCCAGCAGGGCCAGCGCGAACAATTGTTCTTCCAGGCTGTTGCAGGTGACGCGGCGGCGCGCCAGCAGCGGCGTAGCATCCGGGTCGAGCACGATGAAATCGGCCTCGTTGCCGGCGGCCAGGCTGCCGATCGTACCGTCCAGCTGCAGGCTGCGCGCAGCGCCCAAAGTCGCCAGGTAGAACATGCGCATGGCAGGCAGATAACTGCCCTTCAAGCGCGCTACTTTATAGGCTTCGTTCATCGTTTGCAACATTGAGAAAGAAGTACCGGCGCCCACGTCGGTAGCGAGCGACATCAGCATGCCGGCCTGGTCGGCGCGCTCGAAGTCGAACAGGCCGCTGCCGAGGAAGAGATTGGAAGTCGGGCAGACGGCGGCGGCGGCCCTGGTTTCGGCCATGCGCGCGCGGTCGCCGTCATCGAGCCAGATGCAGTGGCCGTAGACGGCGCGCGGACGCAGCATGCCGTAGCGGTCGTACACATCGAGGTAGCTGCGCGCCTGCGGATACAGGGTCTTGACCCAGCTGCACTCGTCCTGGTTTTCCGAGACGTGGGTTTGCAGATAGGTGTCGGCGTAGGTGCGCGCCAACTCGCCGGCCAGCTGCATCTGCGCGTCGGTCGAGGTGGGCGCGAAGCGCGGCGTGATGGCGTACAGCGAGCGCGCGTGCTTGTGCCAGCGCTGGATCAGTTGCTCCGTTTCGCGCGCGCCGCTTTCGGCCGTGTCGCGCAGAAAGTCGGGGCAGTGGCGGTCCATCATCACCTTGCCGGCGATCATGCGCAGGCCGCGCCGCTCGCTGGCCGTGAAGAAGGCGTCCACCGATTGCGGATGCACGCTGCAATACACCATGGCCGTCGTGGTGCCGCAGCGCAGCAGCTCGTCGAGGAAGAACTCGGCCACCTGCGCCGCGTGGGCCGGATCGGCGAACTGGCGCTCGGTCGGGAAGGTGTAGCTTTCCAGCCAGGGCAGCAGGCCCGGCGCCGGCGAAGCGATCATATCCGTTTGCGGATAGTGGACGTGGGCGTCGATGAAACCGGGCATGATGATCTTGCCGCGATAGTCCCGCACCTCTACGCCGGGCGGCACTTCGCCCTGCAGCGCGGCGTAGTCGCCGGCCGTCAGGATCTTGCCGTCGGCGACCAGCAGCAGGCCGTCCTCATGCCAGGCATGGGCTGTTTCGACCAGTGCCGGATCGGCGTGAAAGTACAGCAAGCTGGCTCGGTAAGCTTGCACGTTTTGCGTTGCAGTCTGCATTTAGTTCTTTCCGGGAGAGGGGGAAGCCGCTTGTGCTTCCCAAACTGTCAGTAGTTGGGCGCAAACCGATGCCGCGATCACGGCCGGCGCCTTATTGGTGATACCCGGCAGGCCCACGGGGCATACCATGGCGGCGATGCGCTCCTGCGCAAAGCCGCGCGCTTGCAGCCGGTGTTCGAACTGCATGCGCTTGGTTTTCGAGCCGATCAGGCCGAACCAGCCTACCTGCCCGCGCGCCAAAATCGCCTCGGTCAGGCGCTGGTCGAGCGGATGGCTGTGCGTCATTACCAGATAACTGCTGCCGGGCGGCGCTGCTGCCACCAGCGCTTCCGGCGCGTCCGTCGCTTCCACCGTCACGTTCGGCGGCAGGTCGGCGGGGAACATCTCTTCTCTTTCATCGACCCAGGTCACGCGGCAAGGCAGCTCGCCCAGCGCCCGCACGATGGCCGCACCCACATGGCCAGCGCCGAACAGCACGAGGTGGGCGCGTGGTGCCAGGACCGCATCGACCAGCCAGCGGCGGCCGCTGTCGTCGGCGAAGACGCGGGCGTCCGCTTCGCCAGCGCCGCGTTCGCGCGCAAACGCCGGGAAACCTGGGCCAGTCTCGCCGGCCAGCAGTTTGCTGCTTGCATCGAACAGGGCGCAGGCCGGCGCGCCGTCGATGGCGCTCAAGCGCCAGCTATCTTCATTGCGGCGCTGGCGTAGCGCATCGAGCACCACCGCCAGCGCACCTTGCACCGGCTCGAAACTGAGCCAGACCACGCCGCCGCAGCACTGTCCCAGGCTGGGGCCGAGCGGAAAGCGCTTGTATTGTACGGCAGGCGGCGTGGCGGCGCAGAGCATGGCGCGCGCCATATCCACCGCGCGCAATTCCAGATGGCCGCCGCCGATGGTGTCGAACTGCGTAGCCGCCGTCACCAGCATCTTCGTGCCGGATTCGCGCGGGGCAGAGCCCTCCACCTTCGCCACCGTCACCAGCACCGCCGGGACTGTGGCTGCCGTCAGCCAATCGTTCATGTTTGCGCTCTTTAGCTTGCCGCTTCGACCGCCGCGATGGCGCGCAGGATTTCTTCGCTGGTGGCGGGCGCGTTCAGCGGCGGATTGACCTTGTGATCGCCGACGCTGGACACCGCGTCGCGGATGGCGAAGAACACCGAGAACGGCAGCAGCAGCGGCGGCTCGCCCACGGCTTTGGAACGGTGGATGCTGTCCTCCACATTGCGGTTCTCGAACAGGCGCACACGGAAATCTTCCGGGCAGTCGGAAATGCCGGGGATCTTGTAAGTCGAAGGCGCATGCGTCATCAGCTTGCCCGCCGGGTTCCACCACAATTCCTCGGTGGTGAGCCAGCCCATGCCCTGGATGAAAGCGCCCTCCACCTGGCCGATATCGATGGCCGGATTCAGCGACTGGCCCGCGTCGTACAGCGCATCGGCGCGCAGCAGCTTCCATTCGCCGGTCAGGGTATCGACCACCACTTCGGCCACGGCGGCGCCGTAAGCATAGTAGGAGAACGGGTGGCCGTTCATGGTCTTGGCATTCCAGTGCAGATGCGGCGTGGCATAGAAGCCGTCCGACCACAGCTGAACGCGGGCCAGGTAAGCCTTCTGCACCAGTTCGGCGAAGTCCACGCTATGGCCGTTGGCATGCGCCTGGTTGCCGAAGAAGCGCACATCGGCCGCTTCGCCGCCATACTGCCCGGCGGCGAATTGCGCCAGGCGTTCGCGGATCTGGCGCGCCGCGTCCTGCGCCGCCTTGCCGTTCAAGTCCGCGCCGGTGGACGCGGCGGTGGCCGAGGTATTGGCGACCTTGCTGGTATCGGTGGCGCTGGCGCGCACATGCTCCAGGTCCAGGCCCAGCTCATGCGCCACCACCTGCATCACCTTGGTGTTGATGCCCTGCCCCATCTCGGTGCCGCCGTGGTTGACGATCACCGAACCGTCCACATACACATGGACCAGCGCGCCGGCCTGGTTCAGGTGGGTCACATTGAAGGCGATGCCGAATTTGACGGGCGTGAAAGCCAGGCCCTTTTTCAGCACCGGGCTGCCGCTGTTAAATGCATTGATGGCGGCGCGGCGCGCGCGGTACTCGCTGCTTTCTTCCAGCTCGGCGCACAGCTCATCGATGATGTTGTCGACGATCTCCTGGCCGTAAGGCGTGACGTTGTTCTCGGTCTTGCCGTAGAAATTCAGGCGGCGGATATCGTAGGCGTCGCGGCCCAGATTGCGGGCGATTTCATCGATCACGTATTCGATGGCGATCGCGCCCTGCGGGCCGCCGAAGCCACGGAAAGCCGTGTTGGACTGGGTATTGGTCTTGCCGCAGGCGGCGCGGATATCCACGTCGGACAGGTAGTAGGCATTGTCGAAGTGGCAGACGGCGCGCGTGGCGACGGGGCCGGACAGGTCGGCCGAGAACCCGGCGCGCGACGTCATATCGACCTTGGCGGCGACGATCTTGCCGCTGTCGTCGTAGCCCACCTCGTATTCGTAGTAGAAGCAGTGGCGCTTGCCCGTCACCATCATATCGTCGTCGCGGTCGGCGCGCAGCTTGACCGGACGCCTGGTCTTCGAAGCGGAGATGGCGGCGGCCGCGGCCCACAAGGCCGACTGCGATTCCTTGCCGCCGAAGCCACCGCCCATGCGGCGGCATTCGACCTGCACATGGTGGGAATGCAAGCCCAGGGCATGCGCCACCACATGCTGCATCTCGCTCGGATGCTGGGTCGAACACTGCACCAGCATGCCCTTATTCTCTTTCGGAATGGCGTAAGCGATCTGGCCTTCCAGGTAGAACTGTTCCTGGCCGCCCACATACAGCTTGCCCTTGACCACATGCGGCGCGCGTTCGAACGCGGCCTGGGCGTCGCCGCGCTCAAGCCGCATCGGCGGCAGCACATAGGACTGCGCTGCCTTGGCTTCCTGCGGCGTCAGGATGGCAGGCAATTCCTGGTAATCGATCTTGGCGCGGCGCGCGGCACGGCGCGCATTATCGTGCGTATCGGCCACCACGATGAAGATGGGTTGACCCACATACTGCACCAGGCCATCGGCCAGGATCGGGTCGTCATGGATGATCGGACCGCAGTCATTCGTGCCTGGAATATCGGCCACCGTGTACACCGCCACCACGCCGGGCGCGGCGCGCACGGCGGACAGGTCGGCATTCTCGATCAGCGCATGCGCTTTGGACGATAGGCCAAGGGCCGCATGCAGGGTGCCCTGCACTTCCGGGATATCGTCGGTATAAGTGGCTTGGCCGAGCACATGCAGCTCGGCCGATTCGTGCGGGCGCGACACGCCCACGGCGGTCCACGCCGCCGCTTTCAGTTCAGGGGCGCCAGGGTAGTTCATGCTGTCTCCTTTCAGGCGCGGCAGGCGAAGGCGTTGACGGCTTCGGCCGCCAGCGGCGCATCGCCGCGTGTTTCAAGCCAGTAGCGGCGCAGCAGGTTCTGCGCGGTCTTCATGCGGTATGCGCTGGAAGCGCGCATATCGCTCAGCGGCGCATAGTCGCGCGCCAAGGCCTGCATAGCTTCCTGCACGGCGGCTTCGTCCCAGCGGCGGCCCTTGAGCAGCGCTTCGGCCTGCGCCGCGCGCTTGGGCGTGGCGGCCATGCCGCCGAAAGCGATGCGGGCGTCGGCCACGGTATCGCCGTCGAACGTGAAGGCGAAGGCGGCGCAGACGGCGGAGATGTCCTGGTCGAAGCGCTTGGCCAGCTTATAGGTACGGAATTGCACGCCGGCGCGCGGCAGCGGCACGCGTACCGCCTGCACGAATTCGCCCGGCTGCAAATCCTTCTTCATATAGTCGAGGTAAAAGTCTTCCAGCGCCAGCACGCGCACGCCGGCTTGGCCGCGCAGCACGATCTCGGCGCCCAGCGCGATCAGCCAGGGCATGGAGTCGCCGATCGGCGAGCCGTTGGCGACATTGCCGCCCAGGGTGCCCGCATTGCGGATCGGCAGGGAGGCGAAGCGCTGCCACATTTCCGACAGCTCTTTCGGATAATGCTGGCACAGGGCTTCGTAAGCGTCGTTGAGCGAGACGCCGGCGCCGATTTCCAGCTTGCCGTCCACGCTGCGCACATTTTTCAGCGCATCGACGTGGCCCAGATAGATGATATCGCCCAGTTCGCGCATCTGCTTGGTGATCCACAGACCGACGTCGGTGGAACCGGCCAGCAGCACGGCCGCGGGATTCGCAGCGCGCAGCGCCACCAGTTCATCCAGCGTGCGCGGCGCCATGAAGGCCTGGCCATGCGCGCTGTAGATGGCCAGTTTGTCGCGCTTCAGCGCTTCCAGCTGCTGGACCAGGGCGGCGCGGTCGAATTCGACCTTGGGCAGCTCGCTCATGCGCTGGGCCGCCTCGATGATGGGACGGTAGCCGGTGCAGCGGCACAGATTACCCGACAGGCAGTCGTCGATCTGCTTGCGCTCGGCGCGCCGGCCATCCTGCTTCAAATACATGCCCCACAGCGACATGGCGAAGCCGGGGGTGCAGAAACCGCATTGGGAGCCGTGGCATTCGACCAGGGCCTGCTGCACCGGATGCAGGGCGCCATCGGCCTGCTGCAAGTCTTCCACGGTGAACAAGGCTTTGCCATCCAGCGTGGGCGTGAGCTGGATGCAGGAATTGACGGCCTTCAGTTCCAGTTGGCCCTTGACCAGGCTGCCGACGACCACGGTGCAGGCGCCGCAGTCGCCCTCGGCACAGCCTTCCTTGGTGCCGGTGCAGTGCAAGTCCTCGCGCAGGTGCTGCAACACCGTCTGCGTCGGGGCGGCGTCGCGCACTTCGTGCACGTTCCCGCGGTAGTAAAAACGAATTGAATCAGACATCTTGGCCTCGGCTTTATCCCAGCTTACAGATTAACACCCGGGGACACCGACCATTATAATCAATCGATGATGTCCGTTATCATCAATTTCACATGGCAGACGCGGGGTGGTGGCGGTGCCAGTGCTCGGCGATATCGATGCGGCGCGTAATCCACACGCCCTCATGGCCCTGCACATAGTCGAGGAAGCGCGCCAGCGCGGCGGCCCGCGCCGGGCGTCCCACCAGACGGCAATGCAGGCCGATGGAGAGCATCTTCGGCTGATTCAGGCCATTCGGGTCGCCCTCCTTATAGAGTACGTCGAAAGCATCTTTCAAGTAATCGAAGAATTGCGTGCCGGAGTTGAAGCCTTGCATGGCGGCAAAACGCATATCGTTAGTATCCAACGTATAAGGTACGATCAGTTGCGGCTTGACGGCAAGCAAGCCATTGGCATCGCGGTATTCGACGTTTTGCCAGAAAGGCAAGTCGTCGCCGTAGTAGTCGGCGTCGTAACGGAAGCCGCCATGCTCGACCACCAGACGGCGCGTATTGGGCGAATCGCGGCCGGTGTACCAGCCCTGCGGGGCACTACCGGTCAGCTCCCGGATGATGGCCACCGCCTCCTGCAGGTGGGCGCGCTCCGTGGCCTCGTCCATATTCTGGTAGGAGATCCAGCGCAGGCCATGGCAGGCGATTTCGTGGCCCAGCTGCTGAAAGGCCGCCACCGCCTCCGGATGACGCTTCAGTGCCATCGCCACGCCGAACACGGTCAGCGGCAGCTTGCGCTCTTCAAACATGCGCAGCAGGCGCCACAGGCCAGCACGCGAACCATATTCATAAATCGATTCCATGCTCATGTGGCGGGCCGGGAAAGCGGCCGCGCCGATGATCTCGGACAGGAAGGTTTCCGAGGCCGCATCGCCGTGCAGCACATTGTTCTCGCCGCCCTCCTCGTAGTTCAGCACGAATTGCAGGGCGACGCGGGCCTGGCCCGGCCATTGCGGATGGGGCGGCGTGCGACCGTAGCCGATCAGGTCGCGGGGATAGTTTTGATAAGTGTCCATGGTCTCGGGCGCAGTAGGGGTATATCAGCGATCATATATTGGCTTCCTGTCATCAGTATATGATTTGCGCGATACGCCAATTTGCCGAAACTTATAAGGAGATAGCATGTCCAAACTGACGACGCACGTTCTCGACACCGCCCACGGCCGCCCCGCCGCCGGCGTCAAAATCGCCCTGTTCGCGGTCAGCGGGAAAGAAAAAGTCCTGGTGAAAAACGATGTGACCAATGCCGACGGCCGCTGCAGCACGCCACTGCTGGAAGGTCCGACCATGCGCAAGGGCCGTTATGAACTGGTATTCGAGGCGGGCGCCTATTTTGCGGCCTCGGGCCTGAACCTGCCCGATCCGCCCTTCATCGACCAGGTGACAGTCGCTTTCGGCATCGCCGATCCGGCGCAGAATTACCATGTGCCGCTGGTGGTCACGCCGTGGTCGTATTCGACGTATCGCGGCAGTTGAGGAAAGCAGCGCCCGCGTGCTGCAGGCGCTGCGGAGAAACGCTTAGAAGATTACGGCATCCTGCGCAACATGCACGCCGACCAGCAGCACATCGGCGGCGGCGTGCGCTTCGACCGGCGCGGCATCGTGCGCGGCCGAATTCTGGCCCAGCTGGCCCAGCGCAGTGACCACGCGCTGGTTCAGATATACCAGATCGGCACCGGTGGCGGCATCGGCCATCTGGATGTTCAGATCGGCAATCGAGGTGTGCTCCACCAGGGCGCCGATGTATTTCACTCCCCAGGTATTCAGTGCCTGCATATCCGGGTTATGGCCAAACAGATTGTTGTAGACCTGGACCATCAGACCGGTGCCGGTGGTCCATTCATGACCGCCATACAGCGCCTGGAATTCCGCCGATTGCTCGATCGCATGAGCAATGCCGCTCAGATTGCCGCCACTCTTATTGTATTCATTCAGCCAGAAAGCCATGCCTGCGCTCTCGGCAGGACGGTTCAGCAGTTCAATGTACAGCTTTTCAATTTCATAGATCGGCGACGACATCGTTTCCCCTATTAGAAAATGGTTTAAAGCCACAATATGAATAAAATTCACCACGCAATGTTAAATATATTTAAAAGAAATATTTATATTTAATTAATTGCGCAACGATTCTAATATTTTTTAGAGGAAATGTCAGAAATATTTACACCTTAATAATGAAAGCTTATCGGGCAAGTTCGCTGTAGTGGCGGTTGGACTTGCTGGCGCGCACCTTGCGCCGCAGCTGCATCAGGCCGTACAGCAAGGCCTCGGCCGTAGGCGGGCAGCCGGGGACATAGATATCGACCGGCACGATGCGGTCGCAGCCGCGCACCACCGAATAGCTGTAGTGATAGTAGCCGCCGCCATTGGCACAGGACCCCATCGATACCACGTAACGCGGCTCCGGCATCTGGTCGTACACCTTGCGCATGGCGCGCGCCATCTTGTTGGTCAGCGTGCCGGCCACAATCATCAAGTCGGCCTGGCGCGGCGAGGGACGCGGGCAAAAACCGAAGCGGTCCATATCGTAGCGCGCCGACGCCGCCTGCATCATCTCCACCGCGCAGCAGGCCAGGCCGAAGCTCAGATACCACATGCTGTTGGTGCGGATCAGATTGACCAGCTCATCGAGCGAGGTCAGCATGTAACCATCGCGTTCCAGGGTTGCTTCTTCGATCATCGTTACTCTCCCGTTTAGTCCGGGAGGACGATAGCCTAAAGCTGGCGGCGAATATTGTACGGAAACGACATGCGTATCCCCGCTCTTCAAACCTGCCCGGTGACCACCTGGCGGTGCGGATCGTCATAGCGGAACAGGCGCAGCAGGCCGCTGCCATCATCTTCTTCCAGCAGGCTGCCCGGGCGGCGGCCGGTGAAGTGGATGAAATCGCGGATCATATGGGCCTGGTCGTGATAGCCGCAATCCATGGCGATGCGGGTCAGCAGACCGCGCCGGGGCGGCAAGCTCAGCATCATCGACAGGGCGCGCACATAACGCCACATCTTGCGTTCATCGCGCAGGCTCTGGCCATAAGAGGCCAGCATGCCGCGCTCGAGCTGGCGCACGCTCAAGCCGCAGCGGGTGGCGATATCGTCCGTCGGCTGGAACAGCATGCCGGGCGGCAGGGCGAAGGCGGGGCGGACGCGGCCGGCGCGCTGCGCCAGCAAGCCCAGCAGCCAATCGGACAGCAGCGTCAGCCAGTAATGGGGATCGCGGCTGGCGCGCAAGCCATCCTCCAGCTCGCGGATCGGCAGATGCGGCAGATACGCCTCCACCGGCACCGGAAAATTACGCAACTCCACCAGATCGGCATCGAACAGGCGGCCGAACTGCCCCGGTTCGATCAGCGCGCTGATGAAGGTCGTGCCCGCTTCCCAATGCACCAGTGCCGGTACCGTCTGCGGCCCGCCCAGCATGGGACGGTCTATGAGCGGCCCCAGGCCCGCCTCCAGCATCAGCCGCGAACCGCCGGCGATAAAAAAGGTAATCTCAGGACACGGCGTGGCCGGCACCAGCACTTCGCCCCCGCTAGCGCACTCGATATGGAAATAGCGCACGATCCCGGCCAGCGAAGGCGGCGGGAGCAAGGCCAATCGCTTAGCATCTCCGTGCGGCAATATCATGCCGCGCATTATAGCCGCCTCCCCCTTGATCCATATCAAGCAATGTCCCACCCTGGTGCCTGACACCAGGGTCGGACATTTGCTGATCTGGATCAAAGAATGTCCTAGTCCAGTGCCTGACACCAGGGTGGGACATTTGTTGAGGTGGATCAAAGGGGTTGCTGTGGGGGAAGTTGGCAGGCTTGCATGGGGTGGGGGGTTCCCGTAGAATTTGGGACTCTGCGGCCGTGTGGCCGGTCTTTTTGCGGGGCGCCGTGGCGCTCTGACCTTCTCTTGGACAACGTTCCCCTTTGGGCGCAACTTTCTGCGCTGGCTTTCCTGATTCTTTTGTCGGCTTTTTTTGCCATGGCCGAAACCGCGCTGATGGCGGCCAACCGTTTTCGTTTGCGCCATGAGGCGAAACGCGGCAGCCGCCGCGCCATCGCGACCTTGTGGCTGCTGGAGCGTACCGAGCGCCTGCTGTCGCTGGTGCTGATCGCCAATACGCTGATCAATGCGATGGCCATTGCCCTGGTCACGGCCATTGCGATCACCAATTTCGGCATGGAGGAACGCGTGATCCTCGCTTCCACCGCCCTGATCGTGTTCGTGCTGATCGTGCTGGCCGAAATTTCGCCCAAGATCATCGGCGCGCGCTATGCCGACCAGATCGTGCTGCCGGCGTCCATCGTGCTGCGCCCGCTGCTGTCGGCGGCACGGCCTGTGATCTGGTTCGTGCACCTGTTCGTGAACAGCTTGCTGGGTCTGTTCCGCGTCAAGCCGTCGGGGCCGCTGCATGAGCCGCGCTTGTCGCGGGACGAGCTGCGTTCGGTGCTGCTGGAAAACAGCAGCTTCATCCCGCAACAGCATAAGAATATCCTGCTCAATCTCTTCGACCTCGACGCGGTCTCGGTGGAAGACATCATGACCCCGCGCGCCCAGATCGAGGCGCTGAACCTGTCGGCGCCGATCGCGGAAATCGTCGAACAACTGACCACCTGCTACCACAACAAGCTGCCGGTCTATGACGGCGAGATCAACCAGATCGCCGGCATCCTCCACGTGCGCAAGGCGCTAGCCCTGCTGCACCAGCACGAGGAGCTCAGCGCCGCCGATTTCCGCGCCCTGCTGAGCGCGCCCTACTTCATCCCGCAGGATACGGCGGTGTTCGCGCAGTTGCAGAACTTCCAGGAAAACCGCGAGCGCCTGGCCATCATCGTCGACGAATACGGCGAGCTGCAGGGCCTGGTGACGCTGGACGATATCATCGAGGAGATGATCGGCGATTTCACCACCTCGACGCCGGGCGCCACGCGCGCCGAAAGCTTCGGCTGGGACGACAAGGGCGAATGCCTGCTCGAAGGCAGCACTCCTTTACGTGACATCAATAAGCGCCTGGGGTTAAACTTTGCCCTGGATGGCCCCAAGACCTTGAACGGCATGCTGCTGGAGTTACTGCAGGAAATCCCCGATGCGCCCATCAGCCTGCAAGCCGGCGGCTGCATCGTCGAGGTGGTGCAGGTGCAGAACCAGGCCATCAAAGTAGTGAAATTGCGACGCCCGGATGGCAAGCGCCCGCACTGATCAGTGCGTGACTTTACAAATGCAATGCCTGGGGGCATGATCGGACAGATAGGACGAGCCTCGAACTCCTCCCTAGACCTGATAGCGCGCTTCTATGGCAGCAGTCCAACCCAGTGCGGTCCCTGGCGCCCCCATGCCGGGCCTGGGACGGGCTTTGATCCAGGCCGGGCGCCTCACCGCGCCGCAGGCCGAGGCGCTGCAAAAAAAATCCCTCAACGATAAACAGGCTTTCATCGACGCGCTGCTGGGCAGCGGCATGATGGACGCGCGCGAGCTGGCCGCCTTCTGCTCCACTACTTTCGGCTATCCGCTGATGGACTTGCAGGCGCTGAATCCCGACGCCCTGCCGCCCAAGCTGATCGAGCCGCGCCTGATGCACGGCCAGCGCGTGCTGGCCCTGGCGCGGCGCGGCAACAAGATCGCCGTCGCCATCTCCGATCCCACCAATACCCAGGCCCTGGACCAGATCAAGTTCCAGACCGAATCCTCGGTGGAACCGGTGATCGTGCCGCACGACGCCCTGCTGCGCCTGCTGACGGAGCTGGGCAAGGATAGCGAACAGGCGATGAACGAGCTGGCCGGCGAGGAAGGCGAGATCCAGTTCGCCGAGGAGGAGGAGGCGGCCGCCGCCGCGCCCGACGCCGCCGCCAACGAGGTCGAGGACGCGCCCATCGTGCGCTTCCTGAACAAGATGCTGATGGACGCGGTGGGCATGGGCGCCTCCGACCTGCATTTCGAACCGTTCGAAAAGTTCTACCGCATCCGCTTCCGCGTCGACGGGGTGCTGATCGAGCACGCGCAGCCGCCGGTGTCGATCAAGGACAAGCTGGTCTCGCGCATCAAGGTGCTGGCCAAGCTCGATATCTCGGAAAAGCGCGTGCCGCAGGATGGCCGCATGCGCCTGATCGTCTCGCCCACCAAGACCATCGACCTGCGTATCTCCACCCTGCCCACCCTGTTCGGCGAAAAGACCGTGATGCGCATTCTCGACGCCACCCAGGCGCAGATGGGCATCGATTCCCTCGGCTACGAACCGGACCAGCGGCAGTTGCTGCTGGACGCGATCCAGCGTCCCTACGGCATGGTGCTGGTGACCGGACCGACCGGTTCGGGCAAGACGGTGTCGCTGTATACCTGCCTGAATATCCTGAACAAGCCGGGCATCAATATCTCGACGGCGGAAGACCCGGCCGAGATCAATCTGCCCGGCGTCAACCAGGTCAACGTCAACGACAAGGCCGGTCTGACCTTCCCGGTGGCGCTGAAATCCTTCCTGCGCCAGGATCCGGACATCATCATGGTGGGCGAGATCCGCGACCTGGAAACGGCCGACATCGCGATCAAGGCGGCGCAGACCGGGCATATGGTGTTCTCCACCCTGCACACCAACGACGCGCCCTCGACCCTGACGCGGCTGATGAATATGGGCGTGGCGCCGTTCAATATCGCCTCCTCCGTGATCTTGATCACGGCCCAGCGCCTGGGCCGCCGCCTGTGCAGCTGCAAGCAGCCGGTGGAGATCGCGGACGAGCTGCTGCTGCGCGCCGGCTACAAGCAGGAAGAGCTGGACGGCAGCTGGAAGCCGTATGGCCCGGTGGGCTGCGAACGCTGCAACGGCACCGGCTACAAGGGCCGGGTCGGCATTTACGAGATCATGCCGATCACGCCCGCCATCGAGTCGCTGATCCTGGCGCACGGCAATGCGATGCAGATCGCCGCCCAGGCCCAGGCCGACGGCGTGAAGTCGCTGCGCCAATCGGGCTTGGTCAAGGTCAAGGCCGGCCTGACCAGCCTGGAGGAAGTGCTGGGCTGCACCAACGAGTAACACGTTTAAGCAGGCCGCGCGCGGCCACCTGGGAGGGACCGGCACCATGGCAAGGAATGCGGGCAACCAGATCAAGGAGTCGGTCTTCGCCTGGGAGGGCAAGGACAAGACCGGCAAGACCGTGCGCGGCGAGCTGCGCGCCGGCGGCGAGGCGGTGGTCAACGTCACCCTGCGGCGCCAGGGCATCGTCGTCACCAAGGTCAAGAAAAAAGTCTACCGCTCCGGCAAGAAGGTCAGCGACAAGGACATCACCCTCTTCACGCGCCAGCTGGCGACCATGATGAAGGCCGGCGTGCCGCTGCTGCAATCGTTCGACATCGTGGGCAAGGGCCACGCCAATCCTTCCGTGTCCAAGCTGGTGATGGACCTGCGCGCCGATATCGAGACCGGCACCAGCCTGAATCAGGCTTTCCGCAAGTTCCCGCTGTACTTCGATCCCCTGTTCTGCAACCTGGTGGGCGCGGGCGAACAAGCCGGGATCCTGGAGGACTTGCTGACCCGGCTCGCCATCTACAAGGAAAAGACCCTGGCCATGAAGGCCAAGATCAAGTCGGCCCTGATGTATCCGGTGTCGATCCTGGCGGTGGCCTTCATCGTCACCGCCGTCATCATGATCTGGGTGGTGCCGGCCTTCAAGGAAGTGTTCAGCAGCTTCGGCGCCGACCTGCCCGCGCCCACCGTGTTCGTGATGACGGTGTCCGAATACTTCGTCAAATACTGGTACGTCATTTTCGGCACCTTGTTCGGAGGACTCTATTTCTTCTTCCAGTCCTGGCGCCGATCGGTCAAAATGCAGCAGGCGATGGACCGCTTCCTGCTCAAGATCCCGGTTTTCGGCGACGTGGTGCGCAAGGCGACCATCGCGCGCTGGACGCGCACCCTGGCCACCATGTTCGCCGCCGGCGTGCCGCTGGTGGAGGCGCTGGACTCGGTGGGCGGGGCTTCGGGCAACCATGTGTACCTGGAGGCGACGCGTCGCATCCAGAATGAAGTCAGTACCGGCACCAGCCTGACGGTGGCCATGCAGAATGCCGACGTGTTCCCGAACATGGTCACGCAGATGGTGGCCATCGGCGAGGAATCGGGCGCGTTGGACGCCATGCTGGGCAAGGTGGCCGACTTCTACGAAGAGGAAGTGGACGAGGCGGTGGCCTCGCTTTCCAGCCTGATGGAGCCGATGATCATGGTGATCCTCGGCGTATTGATCGGCGGCCTGGTGGTCGCCATGTATCTTCCGATCTTCAAATTGGGATCGGTGGTGTAAGAATACAAAACGAAAGAAAGCGTATCGATGCCTGAATACCTCATGCTGTTTTCGCCGCCCGGCACCGTGGGCGCCGCCATCATCGCCGGCATTTTCGGCCTGATGATAGGCAGCTTCCTGAACGTGGTGATCTACCGCCTGCCGAAGATGATGCAGCGCGAGTCGGACAATTATGTGGCGGCCGAATCGGGCAAGCAGCCGCCGCATGCCGACCGCTTCAACCTGATGGTGCCGCGTTCGGCCTGTCCGCATTGCGGCCACCAGGTGACGGCGCTGGAAAACGTCCCGGTATTCAGCTGGCTGGCCCTGCGCGGCAAATGCAGCAGCTGCAAAAATCCGATTTCGGCGCGCTATCCGCTGATCGAAGCCTTGACCGGCCTGCTCTCTGCGGGCCTGGTATGGCAATTCGGCAGCGGCTATATGGGCCTGGCCACCCTGGTCTTCGCCTGGATGCTGATCGCCATGACCTTCATCGACGCCGACACGCAGCTGCTGCCGGACGACCTGACCTACCCGCTGCTGTGGGCCGGCCTGCTGGTGAACCTGAACGGCACCTTCGTGCCGCTGCGCGACGCCGTGATCGGCGCCGCCGCCGGCTATCTGGCGCTGTGGAGCATCTTCTGGCTCTTCAAGCTGGCGACGGGCAAGGAAGGAATGGGGTATGGTGACTTCAAACTGCTGGCGGCGCTGGGCGCGTGGCTGGGCTGGGCCATGCTGCCATCGATCATCCTGCTGTCCTCGGTGGTGGGCGCGGTGGTCGGCATCTGCCTGATCTTGTTTGCGCGGCACGGCCGCAACAACCCGATTCCCTTTGGCCCCTATCTGGCGGCGGCCGGCATGATCGCCCTGATCTTCGGCGCACCCATCAGCCGTTTCACCAGCAGCCTGGCGGGCTAAGGCCGGCCGCACCAAGGAAAACACAGAAGCATGCAGCACAAGCCAGTTAATAAAAAATTCACTATCGGCCTGACGGGCGGCATCGGCAGCGGCAAGAGCCTGGTGGCCGATATGTTTGCCGCGCGCGGCGCCACCGTCATCGACACCGACCAGATCGCCCACAGTCTGACCGGCCCGCACGGCGCGGCCATTCCGGCCCTGCTGGCCGCCTTCGGCCCCGAATGCGCCGACGCCAGCGGCGCCATGGACCGCGCGCGCATGCGCGCCCTGGTCTTCAGCGACCCGCAGGCCAAGCAGCGCCTGGAAGCCATCCTGCATCCGCGCATCCGCGAGGCCACCATGGCCGCCGCCGCCATGGCCGCAGGCGACTACGTGATGTTTGCCGTGCCGCTGCTGGTCGAATCGGGCAACTGGAAGGAGCGCGTGGACCGCGTGCTGGTGGTCGATTGCCCGGAAGAGGTGCAGGTCGCGCGCGTGATGGCGCGCAACGGCCTGCCGGAAAACCAGGTGCGCGCCATCATGGCGAACCAGGCCAGCCGCCAGCAAAGGCTGGATGCGGCGGACGACATCGTGGACAACAGCGGCGAAATTGCAGCACTGGAAGCACAAATTGCGCGTTTACACGATTTATACCTGGCATTTTCCGTAAGAACGATAACAATACCTTCGCAACGTTTGTAATTTTGCCTCGCATGGTTCAGAATCACGGGAATTGTTACCAGCCCACCAATAAAGGGATGTTATTTTGATCGTCTACGAATATCCTTTCAACGAGCGCATACGCACGTTGTTGCGGCTGGAAGATTTGTACGAAAAATTTAAGTTCTTTGTGCAGCAAGAGCATCCGATGCAGCATCACGTTGCCCTGGCAACGATCTTCGACATGCTGGAAGTGGCCGGCCGCGCCGACCTGAAGTCCGACCTGCTGCAAGAACTGGAGCGCCAGCGCCAAAGCCTGCTGGGCTACCGCTCCAACCCGAATGTGCAAGCCGACATGCTGGACGCCATCCTGACCGAACTCGATGGCGTGAGCACCGCCCTGGTCGCGGCGCAAGGCAAGACCGGCCAGAATGTGCGCGACAATGAGTGGCTGATGAGCATCCGCGGCCGCACCATCATCCCCGGCGGCGCCTGCGAATTCGACCTGCCCTCTTACTACGCCTGGCAGAAACGCTCGTCCGAGCAGCGCTTCAACGATATCATCGGCTGGTTCACGCCGCTGGCGCCGCTGTTCGACGCGCTGGCCCTGGTGCTGCGCCTGCTGCGCAATTCCGGCACGCCGGTCAAGATGATCGCCAACACCGGCAGCTACCAGCAGATGTTGCAGGGGAAGGTGTACCAGATGCTGCGCCTGAATGTGGACGAGGCGCTCGGTGCGATTCCCGAAATCTCGGCCAATAAATATATGCTGTGGGTGCGCTTCACTTCCCAGGGCGGCGACCTGAAACCGAAGCCGCTGGAAGAAGACGTGCCCTTCGAGCTCACGCTCTGTAATTTTTAACCATTTAGCAAGATGCCTACCGTTGTCGACTGTCCGACCTGCTCCAAGAAAGTGGAGTGGAGCGAGAAAAACAAATACCGCCCCTTCTGTTCCGAACGCTGCAAGCAGATCGATCTGGGCGCCTGGGCCGAGGAAAAATACACGATCCCCGGCGCCGCCCCCACCGATCCGCTCGACGACGAGCTGAAATCGGAGTAATCCCCTCTTAGTAGCGCACTTTGTCCAGCCACTCCAGCAATGGGATGGTGGCTGGCAGCAGCGGCTCCACGCCCACCGTGCCTTGCCAGGCAAAGGCCTGGCCTTCCAGGCTTTGCGGCTCGCCGCGCCATTCGCGGCTGATGAAGAAGTGCAGGCGCACATGGGCATGTTCATACACATGCTCGATGCCGCACCACTCTTCGGCGCTGACCACCTCGATGCCCAGCTCTTCGACGAACTCGCGCTGCAAGGCCTGGAAAATGGTTTCGCCGGGATCGACTTTCCCGCCGGGGAATTCCCAATACCCCGCATACGGCTTGCCTTCCGGGCGCTGGCCCAGCAGCACGTCGCCATTGGCTTGCATCAGGATGCCGACGGCAACGTCGACCGGGCGTTTCTGTGTTTCTGTCATTCTCTACTCATGGATAACTTGCCCGCGTAATCGCGGGCGAACTGCCAAGCCACGCGCCCCGAACGGGAGCCGCGCTGCAAGGCCCAGCGCAGGGCATCGGCGCGCGCCGCTGCCACCTGTTCGGCCGTGCAGCCGAAAGACGCCAGCCAGTGGGCCACGATGTCCAGGTAATCGTCCTGCTTGAAGGGATAGAAGGAGAGCCACAGGCCGAAGCGCTCGGACAGGGAGATCTTCTCCTCCACCGTTTCGCCCGGATGCAGGTCGCCGTTCTCGTCGGAGCGGTAGCTAGTGTTCTCCGACATACGTTCCGGCATCAAGTGGCGCCGGTTCGAGGTGGCGTAGATCAGCACATTGTCCGACTGGGCCGAGACCGAACCGTCCAGCGCCACTTTCAGCGCCTTGTAGCCGCTTTCGCCCTCTTCGAACGACAAGTCGTCGCAAAAGATCACGAAGCGCTCCGGCCGTCCGGCCACCAGCTCGGTGATGTCCTGCAGGTCGGCCAGATCGGCCTTGTCGACCTCGATCAGGCGCAAGCCCTGCTCCGCGAACTGGTTCAGGCAAGCCTTGATCAGCGAGGACTTGCCGGTGCCGCGCGCGCCCGTCAGCAGCACATTATTGGCCGGCAGGCCGGCCACGAACTGGCGCGTGTTCTGCTCGATCTGCTGTTTTTGCGCGCCGATATTGTGCAGGTCATCCAAGGCGATGCGGGCCGGATGGCCCACCGCCTGCAGCCAACCCATGCCATCACGCCGCTTGCGCCAGCGGAAGGCGTGGGCCGACTGCCAGTCCGGCGCCGGCGGCGCGGGCGGCAGCAAGGCCTCCACGCGCGCCAGCACCGCTTCGGCGCGCGCCAGGAAGTGGGCCAATGCGTGTTCGGGGCCGGCCGTCATCGTTCAGGAACGGTAGTCGGCGTTGATCGACACATAGTCGTGCGACAGGTCGCAGGTGTAGACGGTGGATGCCGCCGTGCCGCGCGCCAGCTTGACGCGCACCGTGATTTCGCTCTGCTTCATCACGCGCTGGCCGTCTTCTTCCTTGTAGTCGGGATTGCGGCCGCCGTTCTTGGCCACCCACACATCGTCCAGGTACAGATTGATCTTGCTGACGTCCAGATCGTCCACGCCGGCATAGCCGATGGCGGCCAGGATGCGGCCCAGATTCGGGTCGGAGGCGAAGAAGGCGGTCTTCACCAGCGGCGAGTGGGCGATGGAGTAAGCGATCTTGCGGCACTCTTCCATGCTGGCACCGTCTTCCACGGTGATCGAAATGAACTTGGTCGCGCCTTCGCCGTCGCGGATGATGGACTGGGCCAGGAACACCGACAGCTCGGTCACGGCCGCCGCCAGCGCCTTGTATTCAGGGCTGTCGACCGAGTTCACTTCCAGCGTGCCGGCGCCGGTGGCGATCAGCATGAAGGAATCGTTGGTCGAGGTGTCGCCATCGATGGTGATGCAATTGAAGGATTGGTCGGCCGCTTGCTTGACTAGCACGTCGAGCACCGGCTGCGCCACTTTGGCGTCGAAAGCCAGGTAGCCCAGCATGGTCGCCATATTCGGCTTGATCATGCCGGCGCCCTTGCTGATGCCGGTCAGCGTCACCGTGTGGCCGGCGATGTCCACCGTGCGCGAGCCGGCTTTCGGCTGGGTGTCGGTGGTCATGATGGCTTCGGCGGCGTTGAACCAGTTGTCCTGTTTCAGGTTGGCGACGGCGGCCGGCAGGCCGGCCTTGATCTTCTCGACCGGCAGCGGCTCCAGAATCACGCCGGTGGAGAACGGCAGGATCTGCTGCGGCGCGCAGCCCAGCTCGGCCGCCAGCGCGGCGCAGGTCGCCTGGGCGCGGGCCAGGCCCTCTTCGCCGGTGCCGGCGTTGGCATTACCGGTATTCACCACCAGGGCGCGGATAGCCTTGCCGCCCGCTTGCACGGCCGCCAGATTGTCCTTGGAAACCTGCACCGGCGCGGCGCAGAAACGGTTCAGGGTGAACACGCCGGCCACGGTGGCGCCGTCGGCCAGCTTCATGACCAGCACATCCTTGCGGTTCGGTTTCTTGATGCCCGCTTCGGCGTAGCCGATTTCAATACCGGCAACAGGTTTCAGGTCGGCAGCGACGGGAATGGGGGAATTGACGGCCATAGCTCTCTCTAGCGGAAAAAGGAGATAAAAGAAGCCGTTATTGTAATCCCTGACGGGCGCTGCCCTTCTGAAACTTTCAGTTACTTTACAAGCTTGCTTTTTGGCTAAATGTCACAAATGGCAAGCTTGATACCTTATCCACGAGGCAGGCTTAAACGCTGTCGAAAATTCAAGAGAAATGCCACAAATACGACAAAAAACTAGAGTCTAGCCACTATTCCGTAAATTCCGTTTCGTGCTCCAGGGAAATTGTTTTAAGGTTTCAGGCGCACACAAAAGCCACTTGTAGCGGCCGTACAAGCTTCGCGGCCCAGTTTGGCGGAGCCATCCTCCCAGCCACCAAAACAATAAACCTATTGGATCTCAAGAGATGAAAAAACAACTTTTAGTAGCATCCGTTCTGGCCGCCGTTGGCCTGATGCAAGCTCAAGCCGCCACCCTCGGCGACGATAAACTGAGCATCAGCGGCTTCGGCACCCTCGGCGTCGCCAAAAGCAATACCGATGATGCCCAATTTGCCCGCTACAACCAGGCTGTGGGCGTGGCCGACTCGCCGCGCATCGGCCTCGATTCCAACCTGGGCCTGCAAGCGAGCTACCAGTTCAGCGACCAGCTGTCGGGTACGATGCAGGTGCTGACCCGCAAGAACACCAGCCCGCAATTCACCACCGACCTGACCTGGGCCTTCCTGAAATACAAGATCAATGACGAGACTTCGGTACGCCTGGGCCGCGTGGTGCTGCCCGCCTTCCTGATCTCCGACTACCAGAACGTGGGCTACGCCAACACCATGATGCGTCCGCCGATCGAGATGTACGGCCAGGCGCCGATCGAGAACGTGGACGGTGTCGACGTCAACTGGCAGCACGGCTTCGGCGACACCAATGTGACGGTGCAAGCCTTCGTCGGCAAGAGCCGCGGCAAGCTGTTCATCCCGACCGGCGGCGGCATCGTCGCCAAGCACCAGTCGCCAGCGGCCGGCTTCTCCATCAGCGCCGAGCGCGGCCCCTTCACAGTGCGCTTCGGCCACGTGCAAGGCAAGATCCAGAGCGACGGCATCGTGCCGATCAATACCCTGACCAACACCCTGAACGGCATCGGCTTCACCCAGTTGGCCGACGACCTGACGCTGAAAGAGCGCAAGCGCATCGCCTTCACCTCGCTCGGCCTGACCATGGACTGGAACAATATCGTGCTGCAAGCCGAGTACGCCCAGCGCCGCGCCAAGCAAGCCGTCTACATCCCCGACACCAACGCCTGGTACGTGATGGGCGGCTACCGCATCGGCAAAGTGCTGCCTTACTTCGCCCACGCCCAGTACAAGGACGCCGGCTCCTCCGTGAACGTGCCGGCCGCGCTGGCCGCCGTGCCGCCGCTGAACGCCACCGTACGCGGCCTGCTGCTGTCGCCGGAACAATCGTCCAACCTGGTCGGCGTGCGCTGGGACTTCGCCAAATCGATGGCGCTGAAAGTGCAAGTGGACCGCGTCAAGCCGAAGACCAAGGGCGGTTCCCTGATCTTCACGCCAACCAGCTTCAAGGATAGCGTGACCGTGGTCGGCGCTGCCGTCGATTTCGTCTTCTAAGGTGCTACCCATGAAAAAACTGATGTCCTCGCTGATCCTGGCCGCCCTGGCCGCAGCCGCCGTTCCAGCCTCGGCCGAAATCGTGGTGATCGTCAATCCGAAGAATCCGGCCACGCGCATGTTCTCGGAACAAGCGTCCCAATTCTTCCTCGGCAAATCGGCCATGTTCACCCCGGTCGACCAGGCCGACGGCTCCCACATCCGCAACGAGTTCTACCAGAAGGTGGCGGACAAGGACGCGGCCCAGGTCAAAGCCCTGTGGTCCAAGCTGGTGTTCACCGGCAAAGGCACGCCGCCGAAAGAGTACAAATCCAACGCCGAGGTGAAAAAAGCCGTGGCCGACGATCCCAAAGCCATCGGCTACATCGACAAATCGGCCGTGGACGACAGCGTCAAAGTCATCCTGACCCTGCCGTAAAGCATCCGCAACGAGTATGTCCCCCAGCCCGGCCCCGCGCCGGGCTTTTTGCATCCACAGCCCGGCCCGTGTCCACCTTGGTGCCAGGCACCAAGGTGGACACGGGCTGGGCTGTGGGGATGGTGGTGGAGTGGCTTGCTAAAAGGATACAATCCGGGGGTATCCAGATGAGGAGTACCGATGAGACTGCCCCTGCGCGTCAAATTCCTGCTGCTGAGCGCGTTTATCCTGGCGCTGGTGGTCGGCGTGCTGATCGCCAATAGCCTGCGGCTGATGGAGAACGCGGTCAGCCGTAATGCCGAGCGGGTAGCCCATGAGTATGCCGTCACGCTGAACCTGACCCTGAGTCCCTATGCCAGCACCGGCCGGCTGAACGAGTTGAGCAGCTACTGGAACGAGATGCTGGCCGAGCCGCGCGACAGCCTGTTGCGCTATATCGTGGTGCTCGACGCTTCCGGCCGCGCCCTGGCCCAGGCCGGCGAGCAGCCGCTGCAACTGCCCGCGCTGCTGCGCCGGGGCAAGGCCGACGAGGGCGGCGTGCGCACCCTGTTCGACGAGCATATCCTGCATGTGCGCGCCCCGCTGCTCTTGAACCAGAACGAGATCGGCTCGCTCAACTTCGGCCTGTCCACAGCCGAACTGGGCAAGGCGCGTGACGAGGTCATGCTGCAGGGCAGCGCCATCGCGCTGACCGGCTTCGGCGTCGGCCTGCTGCTCTTCGTCGCCCTGACCCACGGCATCGGCCGCCGCCTGCAGGCGCTGACGGAGCAGTCGCAGCAGCTGGCCCAGGGCCAGTACGGCCGCCAGCTGCCCGAGCGCGGCGGCGACGAGCTGCAGGTGTTCACCCACTCGCTCAACACCATGAGCGCCACCCTGCGCGACCGCATCCTGCGTCTGGAGGAATCCGAGCTGCGCCTGTCGGAATCGGAGGCGCGCTTCCATACCCTGTTCGACATGACGCCGCTGCCGCTCAGTGTCTCGGGCCAGGATGGGCGCGTGCTGATCGCCAACCGCGCCCTGCTGCGCACCTTCCACCGCGAGCTGGCCGACGTCGTCGGCAAGCGCTCGGACGAGCTGCCGTTCTGGGCCTCGCCGGTGGAACGCCAGCGCATCTGGCAACTGCACCAGCGCCAGGGCGCGGTGCGCGGCGAGGTGGCCGATGTGCAGCTGCCGGACGGCAGCCAGGGCAGCGTGACGATCTGGTCGTCCTCCCTGCTGCTCGACGGGCAGCAAGCCATCATCTGGGCCTTGCTCGACCTGACCCAGGAGCGCAAGGCCAAGGACGCGCTGCAGGAACTCAACGCTTCACTGGAACACCGGGTGCGCGAGCGCTCGGCCGAGCTGGAGCACGCCAATCGCGAGCTGTCGCACACGCTCGACACCTTGAAGCGCACCCAGCACGACCTGATCGCGGCCGAGAAGATGGCCTCGCTCGGCTCCCTCGTGGCCGGCATCGCCCACGAGCTGAACACGCCGATCGGCAACAGCCTGCTGGCCTCGACCGCGCTGCGCGACCGCGTCGAGGAATTCGATAGCCTGGTGGCGGCCGGCGCGCTGCGGCGCTCGGCCCTGACCAGCCACCTGGAGGAAGTGCGCCTGGCTTGCGGCCTGATCTCCAGCTCGCTGCAAAAGGCGGCCGAACTGATTTCCTCGTTCAAGCAGATCGCCGTCGACCAGACCAATGACCAGCGCCGCTGCTTCAGCCTGCTTACCGTGGTGAGCGACACCACGGCCACCTTCATGCCGCGCCTGCGCCGCGCCAACTGCCGCGTCAGCCTCGACGTGCCGTCCAGCCTGATGCTCGATTCCTATCCGGGCAGCCTGTACCAGATCTTCACCAATCTGCTTAACAATGCCTTGATGCACGCCTTCGAAGGCCGCAGCGAAGGCCAGATCGTGATCCACGCCCAGGCCGGCGGCGGCGAACTGGCCGAGATCAGCTTCAGCGACAATGGCGTGGGCATGAGCGAAGAGGTGCGGCGCCACGTCTTCGATCCCTTTTTCACCACCAAGATGGGCCAGGGCGGCACCGGCCTCGGCATGAACATCGTCTACAACATCGTCAGCGGCGTGCTCGGCGGGCGCATCGCGATCGATTCGGCGCCGGGCGCCGGCACCGTGATCCGCATCAGCGTGCCGCTCAGTTCGCCCCTCTACGAGGCGGCGCGCTAAGCCCCCGGCGCTGGCCAGGGACGAAAAAAAACCGGGGACGCATCCCCGGTTTTGGTGTGCAGCCGGCTTAGGCCAGCTTGCCGTGGCAAGCCTTGTACTTCTTGCCGCTGCCGCAAGGGCAAGGGTCGTTGCGGCCGACCTTGACGCCCATGCTGACGCTCGCTTCGGTAGCGCCGTCCGGCAGCGCGGTCGGGGCCAGCAACTCTTCCGGCGCCGCGTTCGGGTTGAAGTCGGCGTGCTGGTAGTGCACGTTTTCCACATGCGACTGGGCCATGGCCGCTTCGGCCGCGTCGATTTCCTCGCGCGACTGGATGCGCACGGTCTGCACCAGCTTGATCACATCGTTCTTGATCATGTCCAGCATCTGGCCGAACAGCTCGAAGGCCTCGCGTTTGTATTCCTGCTTCGGATTCTTCTGCGCATAGCCGCGCAGATGGATGCCTTGGCGCAGGTGGTCCAGCGCGGCCAGGTGTTCGCGCCAGTGGCTGTCCATGCTCTGCAGCATGACATTGCGCTCGAAGCCGGCAAACGCTTCCTTGCTGACGATCTCGACCTTTTCCTTGTACTGCGCGTCGGCGGCGGCCAGCACGCGCTCCAGCAGCTCCTCGTCGCTCAGGTTCTGCTCGGCTTCCAGCATCTGGGTCAGCGGCAGTTGCAACTGCCATTCGCTGGCCAGCACGTTTTGCAGCGCGGCCACGTCCCACTGCTCTTCCACCGATTCTTCCGGCACGTAGACACGCACCAGATCGGTGAACACGCCGTGGCGCAGCGATTCGATGGTTTCCGACACGTCGGTGCTTTCCAGCAGCTCGTTACGCTGCTGATAGATCACCTTACGCTGGTCATTGGCGACGTCGTCGTATTCCAGCAGCTGCTTACGGATATCGAAGTTGCGCGCCTCGACCTTGCGCTGGGCCGATTCGATCGAGCGGCTGACGATGCCCGCTTCGATCGGTTCGCCTTCCGGCATCTTCAGGCGGTCCATGATGGCGCGCACGCGGTCGCCGGCGAAGATGCGCAGCAAAGGATCGTCGAGCGACAGGTAGAAGCGCGAGGAACCCGGGTCGCCCTGGCGGCCGGAACGGCCGCGCAGCTGGTTGTCGACGCGGCGCGACTCGTGGCGCTCGGTGCCGACGATGTGCAGGCCGCCGGCCGCCACCACCTGCTCGTGCAGCGCTTGCCAGCCGTCGCGCAGCTTCTGCGCCTGGGCCGCCTTGTCGGCGTCGCTCAGGTCGGGATTGGCTTCGACGAACTGGATTTGTTTTTCAACGTTACCGCCCAACACGATGTCGGTGCCGCGGCCGGCCATATTGGTGGCGATGGTGATCGCTTTCGGCGAACCGGCCTGGGCGATGATTTCCGCTTCGCGCGCGTGCTGTTTCGCGTTCAGCACATTGTGCGGCAGCTTGGCCTTATCCAGGATGCCGGACAGCAGCTCGGAGTTTTCGATCGAGGTGGTGCCCACCAGCACCGGCTGGCCGCGCTCGTAGCAATCGCGGATGTCCAGCATCATGGCGTTGTACTTCTCGGCATTCGATTTGTACACCTGGTCCTGGCGGTCCTTGCGCTGGGAAGGACGGTTGGGCGGAATCACCACGGTTTCCAGCGCGTAGATTTCTTGGAATTCGTAGGCTTCGGTGTCGGCGGTGCCGGTCATGCCCGCCAGCTTGGCGTACATGCGGAAATAGTTCTGGAAGGTGATCGAGGCCAGGGTCTGGTTCTCGTTCTGGATCTTCACGCCTTCCTTGGCTTCGACGGCCTGGTGCAGGCCGTCGGACCAGCGGCGGCCCGTCATCAGGCGGCCGGTGAATTCATCGACGATCACCACTTCATCGTTCTGCACCACGTAATGCTGGTCCTTGAAGTACAGGGCGTGGGCGCGCAAGGCGGCGTACAGGTGGTGCACCAGGGTGATATTCGCCGAATCGTAGAGCGAGGCGCCTTCGGGCAGCAGGCCCATGCGGGTCAGGATGCCTTCGGCCTTCTCGTGGCCGGCTTCGGTCAGCAGCACCTGGTGCGCTTTTTCGTCCTTGGTATAGTCGCCCGGCACCTCGATCTTGCCCTTGCCGTCGGCGGTTTCCTCGCCCACTTGCAAGGTCAGCAGCGGCGGCACGCTATTGATCTTGTGGTAGAGGTCGGTATGGTTCTCGGCCTGGCCGGAAATGATCAGCGGCGTGCGCGCCTCGTCGATCAGGATCGAGTCCACCTCGTCGACGATGCCGAAGTTCAGCGCGCGCTGCACGCGGTCGCGCGCCTCGAACACCATATTGTCGCGCAGGTAGTCGAAGCCGAACTCGTTATTGGTGCCGTAGGTGATGTCGGACGCGTAAGCCTGCTGCTTGGTGGCATGCTCCATCTGCGACAGATTGATGCCGGTGCTCAGGCCCAGCCAGCGGTACAGGCGGCCCATGGTTTCGGCATCGCGCTGCGCCAGGTAATCATTGACGGTCACGATGTGCACGCCCTTGCCCGACAGCGCATTCAGGTAGGCCGGCAGGGTCGCGGTCAGGGTCTTGCCCTCACCGGTGCCCATCTCGGCGATTTTGCCATAGTGCAATACCATGCCACCGATCAGCTGCACGTCGAAGTGGCGCATCTTGAACACGCGCTTGGACGCTTCGCGGCAGACGGCGAAGGCTTCGGGCAGCAGGCTGTCCAGCGCCTCGCCGTTGGCGATACGCTCCTTGAAGGCCGGCGTTTTCGCTTGCAGCTCGGCATCCGACAGCTTTTCGTATTCCGGTTCCAGCGCATTGATCGCTTTCACCGTCTTTTGGTATTGCTTGAGCAACCGCTGGTTACGGCTGCCGAAGATCTGGGTCAGTAAGGACATGCTTGAATTCTTGTATAAACGCCGTTAAAAAAAGCTCGCTTCGCGACCTCGCCCCAGTGGGCGGCCCTACCGCACCGAGTCCGCCTATGGCAAAAGACGGTGATTCTATCATGCGTTCCCGGCAAGGTTGGGTTCCCGGCCCTATAACACAATAGGCAACAGGGAATAAATTGCCCCGGCAAGCCCGTCCGCTCAGCATGGATGAGCCGGCTATGGTAAGGTAGGCGCATGCGATTCGACACCTTCAACCGCTCGCGCCGTCCGGCCGACGCCACCGATTTCCTGCGCCGCCACGACCGCCTGGCCGCCCTGTTGCCGGCCGCCGAACGCATGGGTGCCCTGCAAGCCGACTGCGCCGCCGCCCTGCCGGCCGCCTTCAAGCTCAGCGAAATCCTGGCCTGCGAAGACGGTCAATTGCTGCTCTCGGTGCCAAATGCCGCGGTTGCCGCCAAGCTTAAGCAACAATTGCCAAAGCTACAAGAGGCATTGCAACAAAAAGGGTGGCAAATCAACAACATCCGTCTGCGCGTGCAGATGATGAAGTCGGCCCAGCCCCTGCCCGTCGAGCGGCGCCAGTTCGCCTTGCCCGACAGCGCCGTCAACTCCTTCGACCAGCTCAGCAAGGAATTGGAAGAGACCGCGCAAAACCGCCCCCTGATCGCCGCCCTGCGCGCCATGGTCGCGCGCCGCCGCCCCGCTTAAGCGCCCGCGTTTGCGCCAAATCAAACAATGTCCCACCCTGGTGTCAGGCACCGGAGTCGGACATTGTTTGATTTAGATCAGCAAATGTCCGACCGTGGTGCCTGACACCAGGGTGGACATTGTTTGCGCTGGATCAAAGCTGGTCGGGCTGCAGGCTTAGTTGTAGGACCACTCTTGGGCGAGTTGGCGGGCGTAGGATGGGGGTGCTTTGCTGATGTCGTCGTAGCTGACGATTTCATACGCGTCGGGATGGGCCAGCAGTTCGCGCAACAGCAGATTGTTCAGGGCGTGACCGGATTTGTGCGCTTCGTACGCGGCGATCAGGGGATGGCCGACCAGGTACAGGTCGCCAATGGCGTCCAGGATCTTGTGGCGTACGAATTCGTCGTCGTAGCGCAGGCCGTCGGAGTTGAGGATGCGGTATTCGTCCATGACGATGGCGTTTTCCAGCGAACCGCCGCGCGCCAGGCCGATGCCGCGCAGCATTTCCACATCCTGCATGAAGCCGAAGGTGCGCGCGCGCGCCACAGCCTGGATATAGGAGACGTCGCCGAAGTCGACATTGGCGCGCTGGGCCGTGCCGTCCACCGCCGGGTGGTTGAATTCGATGAAGAAGTCAAGCTTGAAACCATCGTGCGGCACCAGACGCGCCCATTTTTCATTGGCGCCTTTGCCATCGCGCACCTCGACCGCTTTCAGCACGCGGATGAATTTCTTGGGCGCGTCCTGCTCTTCCAGGCCGGCTTGCTGCAGCAGGTACACAAAGGAGGAGGCCGAACCGTCCATGATGGGAATTTCTTCCGCGCTCACGTCGATATACAGATTGTCGATGCCGAGACCGGCACAGGCCGACATCAGGTGCTCGACCGTGGAGACGCGGGCGCCATCCTGGATCAGCACCGAGGCCATGCGGGTATCGCCCACCGCCATGGCGTTCGAGGGGAACTCCACCACCGGGTCGAGATCGACGCGGCGGAAGATGATGCCCGTGTCCGGCGCGGCCGGATGCAGGGTCAGCACCACCTTGGTGCCGGAGTGCAGGCCGACGCCTGTGGTGCGGATTAACTCTTTGATAGTACGTTGTTTTAGCATGCTGAGATTATATCGGCTTTGCCCGGCGGCAGCTCAGGGATGCTCGGCTTCCGCGTGCACGGCTTCGCGCCGCACCAGGTAGATGCCGCTGCCGATGATGATGGCCGCGCCCAGCAGGGTATAGCCGTCGGGCAGCGTATTCCACAGTACCCAGTCGATGCCCACGCCCCAGGCCAGGGCCGAGTATTCGAACGGCGCCACGATCGAAGCCTTGCCGCGGCTGAAGGCCACGGTCAGCGCCAGCTGGCCGAGGAAGCCGCTGACGGCCAGGCCCAGCAGCACCGGCCAGTCTTCCGGACGCAGCGGCACCCAACCCTGGTAGCTGAGCGGCAGCGCGCCGGCCCCCATCAGCACCAGCACCCAGAACATGATGTGTTCTGGCGCGTCGGTGCGGCTCAGGATGCGGCTGGCCACGGCCGAGATCGCATAGCAGGCGGCCGAGGCCAGCACGGCCAGCCCCGCCAGCGACACCAGATTGCCGCCGTCGGGACGCAGCACCACCAGCACCCCGCCCAGGCCGACCGCGATGGCCAGCCACTGCATCCGGTCCACTTTTTCCTTGAGCACGAAGACCGACAGGGCCGTGATCAGGGCCGGGCCGATGAAGAAGATGGAATAGGTTTCCGCCAGCGGCAGCGATTTGAGCGCATAGGCGAACAGGGTCAGCATGGCGATGCCGAGCGCGCCACGGAAGATCTGTAGCGGCCAGCGCACCTTGAATAGATTGCCGAATTTGCCTCGATAGCCGAGATAGACGCAGACCAGGGGCAGCGAGCACAGGCAGCGCAACGCCGTCACCTGCATGGGGGGATAGTGGGCGGCCAGCAGCTTCATCGTCGTATCCATGAAGGAGAACATGGCGACGGCGGCGAGCATGGCGTAAATGGCTTGCAGGTTTTCTTTCGATTGCGGGGTCACGCGGGCGATCCAGATAGTTGAGCGGGACCGTCCATTGTACGCAAAGCCCGGCGATCATGTTGTCCCAGGGATAGCGCCGCCGCGCGTGCACTACGCGCAAAACAGTCACCGCCGCTGCGTCTTGCTGAAAGGTGACGATGGAATTGCGGTGCGCGACCAGTTCGAAAGTTCCAGGAACGCAGCCGGTCCGGCGCGGATAATTCGGATCGGCCAACTTGCCGACCTGGACATCGATGCTATCCCGCATATTCAACGCCGCCTTGCGGTCAAACCCTGCGATATAGCGGGTAATCGCGTCAAGATCTTAGGTACCCCAGGCTGCGCAGAACCCTCATCATCCAGCCGCTCCCAGCATTGCGCTTTCAGGCGCGCCCATTCTTCGGGCGTGAATACGGGGTTGCTGCCATCGCCCAAGCCGGCGATGGCAGCATTCACGGTGCGCAGCAGCCATTCCTCGTAGCTTTCGTTCCGGCTTGCTTCATAGTGTGCCGGCTTATCCCTGGCGATCAGTTGCAGCACATCTTCCACGGTTATATATTTCACGACCGCCCCATTCCTGAATTCTAGGAAGGCCTCTGGCATGATACCTGGCGCGACACGAAAAGCCCCGCGTAAAAGCAGGGACGGCGCAACAGCACAGAGCAGGTTATGATTGGCGTCATGACCCTGCCCGCCTCCCTCTCCGATTCCGCCAGCCTGTCCGCCCCTTCCGCCGTGTGCGAGGTGCGCAACTCGTCCATCCATGGCCAGGGCGTGTTTGCGCTATGCGCCATCACGCCCGGTGAACGCATCATCGAGTACACGGGCGAGCGCGTGAGCTGGGAGGAAACCTGCCGCCGCAATGAGGAAAAAGGCGGCCCCATCAACCATACCTTCTTCTTCAGCCTGGATGACGGCATGCTCATCGACGGCGGCGCGGGCGGCAACGAATCGCGCTGGATCAACCATGCCTGCGAGCCGAACTGCGAAGCGGTCGAGGAGGATGGCCGCGTCTTCATCCACGCCCTGCACCCGATCGCGCCCGGCGAAGAACTCAAGTACAACTACGGCCTGATTTACGAAGCCCGCCACACCGCCGCCGTCAAGCGCGCCTTCGCCTGTTTCTGCGGCGCGCCCACTTGCAGCGGCACCATGCTCGCGCCCAAGCGCGGCAAGAAGGGACGTTGATCCCCTTCTTGCCGCCCGCCACGCGCACCGGCTAGTAGCGTCCCTGCTCCAAGTCTTCCAGCCGCTGCAGCGCGCGCTGCACCTCGCCCAGCGCATCGGCCACCGGCGGGTGGTTCTGCAAAGCGAATTGGCGCCGCTTGAGCAGCTTGTCGCGCAAGCCGGCCATGCCGCCATACACGCGCAAGACCTGGGTCGCCGCCACGACCTGTCCCTTGGGCTTGCCGTACAACTCCTTCAGCGTGGCGAAGTCCCCTTTTGAGGGCGCAATCACATCCTTGTCCCGCCGGCAGGGATTCACTTCCGGCGGCTTTTGCACATAGTACTTGGCTGCGAAGTTGTACTGCATGATGGAGAACTTGTCGTAGGCGCCCACCGTCTGGTAGCGGATGGTCAGATCGGTAAGCGGCGCCAGGTTGAGCGCGGCATCCGGCTTGGCCCACCCCTGGTCGCTGGCCAGCGTATCGATGTCGATCCAGCCCGCGCAGACCTCGGCTTGAAACTCATGCAGCAGCCCCAGGGCATGGCCAAACTCATGGCCCACGGTGAAGTCCAGCTGGTCCAGATCGTTCAGCGCCAGCTTGCCAAGCACTTCCGGCAAATTCACGGTGACGTCGTAGCGCACGCCCCTGCCCTCGCCGACCGGCGGAAAATTGCTCTGGCGTCCGATCAGCGACCAGTTGCCCTGGCGTTCCTGGCCGGGGAAGTAGCGCAGGGCCGCATCCTGGCCATTCAGCGAGACCCGGATATCGGCCGTCTCCGCATTGACGCAGCGGCGCGTCTTGCCGGACGCCTCGTAGAGGTCGAGCGCGATGCGGGATGCCTTGTTCCAGCGCTGCGCGCTTTGCGCCACGGCCAGGCGCGCCGCTTCCTCGCCATTCCAGAAACACACGGAGATTTTGTCGCCGGTCCACAGCGCGGAATTCTGCGCGATCGATCGGGCGGCCGCAATGCTTTCCGCGAAAAAACCGGATTTTTCCGCGTTGCGATCGGCGACGGCGATGGCATCCAGGATCAGGCGCTCAAACACGCCGGCGGGATTGGCGGCCAGCACGCTGTCGCTGGCCTGGCAGGACGCCGCGCACAGCAGCAGCATGCCGGCCAGGGGGCGCAGTCCGGCCGGCGTCCTGCGCGCTGTCATTTATTGGCCCCTTTGATGGCCTCCGCCTGCTTCAGCAGCTCCGTCATCGCCGCCACGCCCGCCAGCGGGTCCGCCGTGCCGTCGGTCTTGACCGAGACCCCGCATTCCGAATGCATGGTAATGACGCCCTTGAACGGATAGTGCACGTACTGCAGGAAGCCGGGATCGGCCACGCGGACGATTTTGACCAGCGGCTGCCGGCTCTTATCCGGATAGCTGACCGTGATGGTGGCGCTGCGGCAGGCCGAATAGAAATACGCGCTGGTTTTTTTGCCCCAGGGGTAATCGTCCACCGGAATCGCGTCGAGCGGCACGCCCTGCAGCTCCACCTTGATGCAGGCGCTGGCCGGGTCGGCTTTATCGAAGCGCGCGGTAAACGATTGCGACGCTTTTTTCATCAATGCGGCGCTCAGATCGACCGTGGCGACTTCGCCCAGCTTGGCGCTGCAGGAGTCGGCACCGGCCGCTTGCGGCTGCGACGAGGGCGCGGCCATGGCGACCGCCTTCGCCACCAGTCCACCGACGGCGGTGATGGTGTCTTTCAGATTGTCTTTGGTTTCGCTGCCGCCGCTCGCATAGCGTTCGCTGTTCTCCGGCTTGGTGATGGTGATCTTGGTGGTGTTGAGCAGGTTATTGACGGGTTCGATGCCGATCTTGAAATCGCGGGCCTCGGTGGGCGTGGAGGCGATGACATAGGTCAGTGGACCAGGCTTTTGCGGATCTTTGGGTTCCTGCACGCTGACGCTGACGACGGAGGCGTTGCGGTAATAGGAGTCGGCGATGTTTTCCTTGTAGGCCGCCGGCGTGCCGCTGTCGATCTTATGGTAGACCAGTTCGGGCTTCGCGGCGCAGCCGGCCAAGATGCAGCTTCCCAGTACGCAATAAATTCTTTTCATTGCATTTCTCCCCAGTAAGTTGATCCAAAACGCCGTCAGAAACTAGCATTTTGAAAGATGTTTTTTTACAAACAGTACAACTTGCGGGAGTATGGGGCAAGACGGGATGCATAGACGAAATTGCTTATTATTAAAAGCAATTTGTTGTCATATAAATACAATTCAACCAGGCAGGCGCTGGTCTGTAAGACCAGCGGGCGGGAGAAGCGGCGACGGCCGTTTCTCCGCGCAAGGGACTACAAATTACAGCTGGCCCAGCATGGTTTCGGCGTTCGAGACTTCGAACTTGCCGCCCTGCTCGACGTTGAGCTGCTTGACCACGCCGTCTTCCACCAGCATGGAGTAGCGCTGGGAACGGGTGCCCATGCCGAATTTGCTGAAGTCGGCGTCCAGGCCCAGGGCCTTGGAGTAGGCGGCATTGCCGTCGGCCATCATGCGCACGGTGCCGGTGGCTTTCTGGTCGCGGCCCCAGGCGCCCATCACGAAGGCATCGTTGACCGAGATGCACCAGATTTCATCGACGCCCTTGGCTTTCAGCTCGGCGGCGTGCTTGACATAGCCCGGCACGTGCTGGGCCGAGCAGGTGGGGGTGTAGGCGCCTGGCAGGCCGAAGATGGCGATCTTCTTGCCCTTGACCAGATCCTGCACATTGAAGGTGTTCGGACCCAGGGCGCAGCCCTCGGTCTCGGTTTCGATAAATTCAGACAGGCTGCCTTCCGGCAGGGTGTCGCCGATCTTGATGGTCATGGCGTGACTCCTCTTTTCTAATGTGGAAATAAAAAAACCGCGCAGCGCGCGGCATGCCCCGGCAGCAGTATGCCAGAGCCGAATAAAGTGTGCAGAAATGCCCGCGCCGCCGCGCCGTTCCGGGTAGGAAGCGGGCGGCGGCGCGGCCGACCGGGCCGGTCTAAACCGGCTTAGTCAGCCTGCTTGCGCAGGAAGGCTGGAATGTCGTAGGTTTCCATGCCATTGTTTTGCAGCGCGCGCACCTGTTCGGATGCGGATTCTCGGCGCCATACGGCCGGCGCTTTCATGCCGTCGAAGGCTTGCGCGCCGCCGCCGGTCAGGCCGCCTGCCGCGCCCATCGACACGGAGGTGGTCGCGGCGCCGCCGCCCAGCGCTGCCGACGGGGTCAGCGGGCTGTTGTGGGTGCCGGTGCGCAGCACTTGCTGGGGCACCAGTTGCACATGCTTCTTGCCCTTGCCCAGGCCGGTCGCCACCACGGTGACGCGGATCGCGTCGCCCATCTCGTCGTCGTAGGCGATGCCTTGGGCGATCGACGCGTCCGGCGCGGCGAAGGCGCGCACGGCGGCCATGACTTCCTTGATTTCCTTACCTTTCAGGCCACGGCTGGCGGTCACGTTGACCAGCACGCCGCGCGCGCCCGACAGGTCGACGCCATCGAGCAGCGGCGAAGCCACGGCTTGTTCGGCGGCGATGCGCGCGCGGTCCACGCCGGAGGCGGTGGCGGTGCCCATCATGGCCTTGCCCTGCTCGCCCATGATGGTCTTCACGTCGTTGAAGTCGACGTTGATATGGCCCGGCACATTGATGATCTCGGCGATGCCGGCCACGGCGTTGTTCAGCACGTCGTCGGCGTGCTGCAGCCACTCGATCAGGCTTTCGTCTTCGTAGATCTCTTCCAGCTTCTCGTTCAGGATCACGATCAGCGAGTCGACGTTCTGCGACAGCTGTTCCAGGCCTTCTTCGGCGATGTCCATGCACTTCTGGCCTTCGTGCGAGAAAGGCTTGGAAACCACGGCGACGGTCAGCGCGCCCAGGGACTTGGCCACTTCGGCCACGATGGGCGCGGCGCCGGTGCCGGTGCCGCCGCCCATGCCGGCAGCGATGAAGACCATGTGCGCGCCGCGCAGGGAGTCTTCGATGCGGCTGCGCGATTCCTCGGCCAGTTGGCGGCCGACGTCCGGTTTCATGCCGGCGCCCAGGCCGCTGTCGCCGATCTGGATCAGGTTATTGGCCTTCGACGCGGACAGTGCCTGCGCGTCGGTATTGGCGGCGATGAATTCCACGCCGCTCATGCCCTTGTTGATCATGTGCTGGACCGCATTGCCGCCGGCGCCGCCAACGCCGACAACCTTGATGACCGTTCCCAGTGCTGCGTTATCGACCATATCGAACTCCATGATGTACTCCTAAAGAATGCGGTTTTCAAGCGCCAGTGCTCATATCGGTAGGAGAACTGGGGATTGAAAACTGCGTTTGTTTATCAATATCCTTAAAGCTTTGCTCTTGTACTGCCCTGCCACTACAAAAAAATCAGAAGTTCCCGAGGAACCATTCCTTCATGCGCTGCCAGACCGCCTTCACCGAACCGTCCTGGCGGGTCACGATGTGGCCGCGCAGGTATTGCTTCTTCGCTTCCTGCAGCAGGCCCAGGACCGTGGCGTAGCGCGGGCTGCGCACCACGTCGGCCAATTGGCCGCGGTAATCCGGCGTGCCCATGCGCGCCGGCTTGAGGAAGATGTCTTCCGCCATTTCGACCATGCCGGGCATGATGGAGGTGCCGCCGGTCAGGACGATGCCCGAGGACAGCACGCCTTCATAGCCGGACTCGCGCACCACCTGGTGCACCATCGCGAACAGCTCTTCCACGCGCGGCTCGATGACGGCAGCCAGCGCCTGGCGCGACAGATTGCGCGAGCCACGGTCGCCCAGGCCCGGCACTTCCAGGTGTTCGCCAGGGTCGGCCAGCACCTGCTTGGCGACGCCGTAGCGGATCTTGATTTCTTCCGCTTCGGCCGTCGGCGTGCGCAGGGCCATGGCAATATCGTTGGTGATCTGGTCGCCGGCAATCGGAATCACCGCCGTGTGGCGGATCGCGCCGTCCGAGAACACTGCAACGTCGGTGGTGCCGCCGCCGATATCGATCAGCACCACGCCCAATTCCTTCTCGTCGGTGGTGAGCACGGCGTCGGCCGAAGCCATCGGCTGCAAGATCAGGTCCGATACTTCCAGACCGCAGCGGCGCACGCACTTGACGATGTTCTGCACCGCGCTCACGGCGCCGGTGACGATATGCACTTTCACTTCCAGGCGGATGCCGCTCATGCCGATCGGCTCGCGCACGTCTTCCTGGCTGTCGACGATGAATTCCTGCGGCACGGTATGCAGCAGCTGCTGGTCAGTCGGGATATTGACCGCCTTCGCCGTTTCGATCACGCGCGCCACGTCGGTCGCGGTGACTTCCTTGTCCTTGATGGCGACCATACCGCTGGAATTGAAGCTGCGGATATGGCTGCCTGCGATGCCGGCATAGACATTGCGGATCTTGCAGTCGGCCATCAGCTCCGCCTCCTCCAGCGCGCGCTGAATGGATTCGACCGTCGCCTCGATATTGACGACAACGCCCTTCTTCAAGCCCTTCGATTCGTGCTGGCCCAGGCCGATTACTTCGTGGCGTCCATCGGCCATCACTTCGGCCACCACCGCCACCACCTTGGAGGTGCCGATGTCGAGGCCGACGATCAGGTTTTTCGCGTCTTTAGTCATTTCCTATGCCTACTGTAAATTCACTCATTCTTTTATTTGCCGGTTTTCTTCTCGGCCGGGATTTTCAGTCCCGTCGCGCTCAAGGCCAGTCCGTTCTGGTAGCGCAAATCGATCGTTTCAATATTCTGTACCCGGCTTGCCAGCTGCGGCCAGATGCCCACCAGCCGGTCCACCCTTTCCTTGAGCATGCTGTGGTGCTGCTCCCGGCCCAGCGCCACGCTCATGCCGTTATCCAGCTTCACCGTCCACGCGTAGCGGCTCGACAGCGCCACGCTTTCCGGCTCCAGCTTGATCGGCTCGAACCACTTGCGCAGTTCGGCATAGCGCGCCAGCACTTCCTTCTCGCTGCCGTCCGGTCCCGAGAACTCGGGCAGCTCGTGATCCTCTTCCGCCTCGGCCAGGTTGGCGGTGAACACATCGCCCTTGGTCGAAAGCAGGCGGCCATCCTCGCCCCAGGTGCCGAGCGCCTCATGCTCTTCCAGCGCCACGATCAGCTGGTCGGGCCATTCGCGCCGCACGGTGGCGCGGCGCACCCAGGGCACGGCTTCGAACACCTGGCGCACCGTCTCCAGGTTGGCGGTGAAGAAGTTGCCCCGGATGCGGCCCTGCGTGCCGTTGCGCAGGGTCAGGTGGTTCACATGCTTCAATTCCGTCTTGTCCAGCGTCTCAACGCGGATGGTGCGCAAATCGAATACAGGACGCTGCGATACCCACCACACGCCGCCGGCCGCGCAGGCCAGCAGGGCCAGCGCAAACAAGCCGCTGGCGGTCGCGTTGAGGGCTTTCACGTCATGCCACATCTGTCTCTCGCTCCTAGGCTTTCGCCAGTTTCAGGCGCGCCGCGCGCAGGATTTCCACGCACAGGTCTTCATAACTCAGGCCGGTGGCGCGCGCCGCCATCGGCACCAGCGAGTGGCTGGTCATGCCGGGCGAGGTGTTCACCTCCAGCAGGAAAGGCGTGTTGTCGCTTTCGCGCAGCAGCACATCGACGCGGCCCCAGCCCTCGCAGCCGACGGCGCGGTAGGCCAGCAGCGCCAGGCGCTGCATCTCGGCCTGCATGGCGGCGTCCAGCTGCGGCGGGCAGAAATACTGGGTGTCGTCGGTGAAGTACTTGTTCTGATAATCGTAATTGCCTTGCGGGGCGACGATTTCCACCACCGGCAAGGCGCGCGCGTTCGCGCCGCCGCCCAGCACGGCCACGGTGAATTCGCGGCCGCTGACGAAGCTCTCGGCCAGCACGGAATCGTCCAGCGCGGCGGTGGCGTCGTAGACGGCCTGCATGTCGGCGGCGTCCGTGACCTTGGTGATGCCGATGGTCGAGCCTTCGTGCGGCGCCTTCATCATCAGCGGCAGGCCCAGTTCAGCAACCACCTGGGCCAGGTCGGAGCCGGCGTCCAGCTGGGCGTAACCCGGCGTCGGCAGGCCGGCTTTCACCCACAGGTTCTTGGTGGTGATCTTGTCCATGCCGACGGCGCTGGCCATCACGCCGCTGCCGGTGTAGGGAATGCCCAGCAGTTCCAACGCGCCCTGGATGCTGCCGTCCTCGCCATAGCGGCCGTGCAGCGCGATGAAGACGCGGTCGAATTGTTCGGCTGCCAGTTCGGCCAGCGAACGCTCGCCGGTGTCGAACAGGTGGGCGTCGATGCCATGGCTTTGCAGCGCGGCCAGCACGCCGGCACCGGACATTTTCGATACTTCGCGCTCGGCGGAACGGCCGCCGTACAGCACGCCGACCTTGCCGAATGCTTGCGCTTCTTGTGCAGTAATCTTGTTCACGTCAGACCTTTTGATACGTAGTCAGTTTGTTCGGCACGCCGCTGATCGAGCCCGCGCCCATGGTCAGCACGACGTCGCCGTCGCGCACCACATTCATGATCGTCTCCGGCATATCGGCGATGTTCTCCACGAACACCGGCTCGGCCTTGCCGCGCGCGCGGATGGCGTGCGCCAGGGCGCGGCCGTCGGCGGCCACGATGGGCTGCTCGCCCGCCGCGTAGACATCGGCCAGCACCAGCACATCAACGCTGCTCAGCACCTTGGCGAAATCCTCGAACAGGTCGCGCGTGCGGCTGTAGCGGTGCGGCTGGAAGGCCAGTACCAGGCGGCGGCCGGGATAGGCGGCGCGCGCGGCGGCCACCGTCACCTCGGTCTCGATCGGATGGTGGCCGAAATCGTCCACCAGCGTAAAACTGCCGCCATCCGGGATGGCGATCTCGCCGTATTTGGTGAAGCGGCGTCCCACGCCGGCGAAACCGGCCAGGCCGGCCTGGGTGGCGCTGTCCTCGACGCCGATTTCGCGCGCGATGGCGACGGCCGAGCAGGCGTTCTGCACATTGTGCATGCCGGGCTGGTTCAGCACCACGTCCAGGTCGGCGTAGCCTTCCTGGATCACGGTGAAGTGCATCTGGGTGCCGACGGCGCGCGCGTTCACGGCGCGCACTTCGGCGTCCTCATGGAAGCCGTAGGTGGTGATCGGCTTGGTCACATGCGGGATGATGGCGCGCACATGGGCGTCGTCGATGCACAGCATGGCGCGGCCGTAAAACGGCAGGCGGTGCGTGAACTGCACGAAAGCCTGTTTGAGCTTTTCGAAATCATGCTCATAGGTTTCCATGTGGTCGGCGTCGATATTGGTGATCACCTCGATCATCGGCGACAGATTCAGGAAGGAAGCGTCCGATTCGTCCGCCTCGGCCACCAGATAGTCGCCGGTGCCCAGCTTGGCGTTGGCGCCGGCCGCGGTCAGGCGGCCGCCGATGACGAAGGTGGGATCGAGGCCGCCCTGGGCCAGCACCGAAGCCACCAGGCTGGTGGTGGTGGTCTTGCCGTGCGTGCCGGCGATGGCGATGCCGCGCTTCAGGCGCATCAGCTCACCGAGCATGACGGCGCGCGGCACCACGGGAATCTTGCGGCTGCGCGCGGCCACCACCTCGGGATTGTCTTCCTTGACGGCGGTGGAGGTGACGACGGCGTCGGCCGCGCCGATATTCTCGGTGGCGTGGCCCTGGTGCACGGTGGCGCCCATATCGCTCAGGCGCTGGGTCACGGCATTGCTGCCCAGGTCCGAACCGCTGACGTTATAGCCCAGGGTCAGCAGCACCTCGGCGATGCCGCTCATGCCGCTGCCGCCGATGCCGACGAAGTGAATGTTTTTTACCTTGTGTTTCATGCTGCTTCTTCCAATACTTTTGCGATCGCGTCGTTGGCGTCGCGCTTGCCTGCTGCCCGCGCCGCTTCAGCCATTTGCTGGCAGCGCTCCCGCGTCAGCGTCTGCAGCAGGGCCGCCACGCTGTCCGGGTTCATATCCGTTTGCGGCAGATGGATGGCAGCGCCCTGCCGCGCCATCCACTGCGCATTGTCGCGCTGGTGGCTGGTGGTCGAAGCCACCAGCGGCACCAGTACGCTGGCCACGCCCGCCGCCGTCAATTCGGAAACGGTAATGGCGCCGGCGCGGCAAACCACCACGTCGGCATTGCTATAGGCTTGCGCCATATCGTCGATGAAATCGACCACGTTCGCAGCCACTTGGGCCTGGGCATAGGCGGCGCGCAGCGCGTCGATATTCTTCTTGCCCGACTGGTGCGTGACCACGGGGCGCAGCGCCACGGGGATGCGCGCCAGCGCGGCCGGCAGATTGTCGTTCAGGGCTTTCGCACCGAGGCTGCCGCCCACCACCAGGATGCGCAGCGGGCCGCCGCGGCCAGCGAAGCGCTCGGCCGGCGCCGGCAGCGCCAGGATTTCCTTGCGCACCGGATTGCCGGTGACGGTGGCCTTGCCGGCGGCGCTGCCGAAATCGGCGGGGAAGCCGAAGCATACCGTTTTCGCCATCGGCGCCAGCGTCTTGTTGGACAGCAGCAGGGCCGCGTCGGCATTCACCAGGACAAGCGGCACGCCGCGCAGGCGCGACATCATGCCGCCCGGGACGCAGACGTAGCCGCCCATGCCCAGCACCACGTCCGGCTTGCGGCGGCCGATATAGCCGAAGCAGTCGGCGAAAGCGCCCAGCATCCTGAACGCGCCGCCTATCGTATGCAGCAAGCCCTTGCCGCGCATGCCGCTGAAGTGGATGGCGTCCATCGCCACGCCGTTCTTCGGCACCAGTTCCTGCTCCATGCCGTGCGAAGTGCCCAGCCAGCTCACTTCCCAGCCGCGCGCGCGCATGGTCTGCGCGATCGCCAGGCCGGGGAAAATATGGCCGCCGGTGCCGGCCGCCATGATCATCAGTCGTTTCATAATCTGCCGCCTCGCATCAGGATACGGTTCTCGTAGTCGATCCGGAGCAGGATCGCCAACCCGACGCAATTGATTAATACGCCCGTGCCGCCATAGCTCATCAGCGGCAGGGTCAGGCCCTTGGTCGGCAGAAGACCGAGGTTCACGCCCATATTGATAAAGGTCTGCACGCCGATCCAGATGCCGATGCCTTTCGCGGTCAGGCCGGCAAAGGTCTGGTCGATGGCGATGGCCTGGCGGCCGATGTCGAAGGCGCGCTTGACGATCCAGTAGAACATGGCGATCACGATCAGCACGCCCACCAGGCCCAGCTCCTCGCCGATCACCGCCAGCAGGAAGTCGGTATGCGCTTCCGGCAGGTAGTGCAGCTTTTCCAGGCTGCCGCCCAGCCCAACGCCAAACAACTCGCCGCGCCCGAAAGCGATCAGCGAGTGCGTCAGCTGGTAAGCCTTGTTCAGCGCATTCTCTTCTTCCCAGGGATTGAGGTAGGCGAAGAAGCGGTCGCGCCGGAATTTCGACAGCGCGATGATGGAGACGAAGATCGTCACCAGCATGGCGCCGATGCCGCCGAACCAGATGGCGTTGACGCCGCCCAGGAACAGGATGCCCATGGCGATGCAGACGATCACGCCGAAAGCGCCCAGGTCGGGTTCCAGCAGCAGCAAGAGGCCGACCAAGCTGACCGCCAGCGCCATCGGCATGAAGCCCTTGGTCAGCTTGTGCATGTATTCCTGCTTGCGCACCGTGTAGTCGGCGGCGTACAGCACCACCACCACTTTCATCAGCTCGGAAGGCTGGAAGTTCATGATCTTCAGCGACAGCCAGCGGCGGCCGCCGTTGACCACCACGCCCAGGCCGGGAATCAGCACCAGCACCAGCAGCACCAGGGTGCCGATGAACATGTACGGCGCACCGCGCTGCCAGTCCGCGATCGGAATGCGGAAGGCGATGGTGGCGGCCAGCGCCGACAGGCCGATGAAGATGGCCTGGCGCGTCAGGAAGTAGGAGTTCTTGTAGGCGGCGAACTTGGGCGAATCGGGCAGCGAGATCGAAGCCGAATACACCATCACCATGCCCAGCAACATCAGCAGCAGCGTGACCCAGATCAGCGGCTGGTCGTATTCCATCATCTTGGACTGCCGCGCGCGGCTCTCCATCGCCGACGAAGCCGACGAGGAGCCAAAGCGGAATGGCAGTTGCAGCGGCATCAGAGCTCCTGTCCCGCATCAAGCGCCAGTTCGCGCACGGTGTCGATAAAGACCTGGGCGCGGTGGGCGTAGTTCTTGAACATGTCGAGGCTGGCGCAGGCGGGCGACAGCAGCACGGCGTCGCCGGCATGGGCCAGGGCGGCGCCGCGTTTCACGGCGTCTTCCAAGGTGGCGCAATCTTCCAGGCGCGCGCCGCTGTCCGCCAGGGCGGCGCGGATGGCCGGCGCGTCGCGGCCGATCAGCAGCACGGCGCGCACATAGCGGCTCACCGGCTCGGCCAGCGGTTCGAATTCCTGGCCCTTGCCGTCGCCGCCGGCGATCAGCACCAGGCGCTGGTTTTCACCCGTGAAGCTCTTGCCCAGGCCATTCAGGGCGGCCACGGTGGCGCCCACATTGGTGCCCTTGCTGTCGTCGTAGAACTCGACGCCGTTGATGGCGCTCACCAGTTCCACGCGGTGCGGCTGGCCCTTGTATTCGCGCAAGCCGTGCAGCAGCGGCGCGAAAGGCAGGCCGATGGCGCGGCACAGGGCCAGCGCCGCCAGCGCGTTGGAGGCGTTGTGCATGCCGCGAATCTGCAAGGCGTCGGCCGGCATCAGCTTCTTGATCTGGCATTCCACCGGTTCCGGCAGCGGATCGTTCTTGCGGCGCTTCTTCGGTTCCTGCTCCTCGCTTGGCTCGGCGGTGGACAGCCAGAAGATGCCGCGCTCGTTGACCAGGCCGAAACTGCCCGCCAGCGCCGGTTCGTCGATGCCGAAGCTGACGTTCTCGCCCACCGGATTGGCCATCTTCATGACCCAGGCGTCGTCGCGGTTCAATACGCGCACGCTGGTTTCGCCGAAGATGCGCGCCTTGTCGGCGGCGTAGGCGGCCATATCGCCGTGCCAGTCCAGATGGTCCTGGGTCACGTTCAAGACGGTGGCGGCGTCGGCGTTCAGGCTGAAGGTGGTGTGCAGCTGGAAGGACGACAGCTCCAGCACCCAAGCTTGCGGCAGGGTGTCGTCGGCCATGGCTTCGCGCAGCACGTCCAGCGCGGCCGGGCTGATATTGCCGGCCACGCGGGTCGTCAAGCCGGCGCGCTCGCACAGCTGGCCGGTCAGGCTGGTGACGGTGGTCTTGCCGTTGGTGCCGGTGATAGCGATGACTTTCGGCGCGTAGGCGCGCTCGTCCTTCAGCCATTTCAAGGCCTGGGCGAACAGCTCGATCTCGCCCCACACGGGGATGTTCTTTTCGGCGGCGGCCGGCATGATGGCGGCCAGCTCGCGCTTCGGACCCAGGCCTGGGCTGACGGCGACGAAGTCCACGCCGTCCAGCAGGGCCGCGTCGAAGGGGCCGGAAATGAACTGCGTGCCCGGCAACTGCTCGCGCAGCGTGGCCAGGCGGTCCGGCACAGGGCGCGTGTCGGCCACGCGCAGCAGCGCGCCGCAGCGGGCCAGCCACTGCGCCATCGCCAGGCCGGATTCCCCCAGCCCGAGTACCAGAGCGATTTTGCCGTTATAGATCATCAGCGCAGTTTCAAGGTAGAGAGACCGATCAGGACCAGCATCATCGTGATAATCCAGAAGCGCACGACGACCTGGGTTTCTTTCCAGCCCTTTTGTTCAAAGTGGTGGTGCAAGGGCGCCATCAAGAACACGCGGCGGCCGGTGCCATAGCGTTTTTTCGTGTACTTGAACCAGCCCACCTGGATGATGACGGACAGGGTCTCGGCCACGAAGATGCCGCCCATGATGAACAGCACGATTTCCTGACGCACGATGACGGCGATGGTGCCCAACGCGCCGCCCAGCGCCAGCGCGCCGACGTCGCCCATGAAGACCTGGGCCGGGTGGGTGTTATACCAAAGGAAGGCCAGGCCGGCGCCCACCATCGCGCCAACGAAGATAATCAGTTCGCCCGCGCCGGGAATGTGCGGAATGAACAGGTATTTGGAATAGGTGGCGCTGCCGGTCAGGTAAGCGAACAGGCCCAGGCCCGAACCCACCATCACGGTCGGCATGATGGCCAGGCCATCCAGGCCGTCGGTGAAGTTGACCGCGTTCGAGGTGCCGACGATGACGCAGTAAGTCAGCGCGATGAAGCCCCACACGCCCAGCGGATAGCTGATGGTCTTGAAGAAGGGCACGATCAGGTCGGCCTTGGGCGGCAGGTCCATCGAGAAGCCCGACTGCACCCAGGCGAAGAACAGCTCGAACACCTTGGCCGGCGTGGGTGCCGAGACCGAGAACGCCAGGTACAGCGCGGCGCCGATGCCCACCAGCGACTGCCAGAAGTATTTTTCGGCCGAACGCATGCCTTCCGGGTCCTGGCGCACCACCTTGCGGTAGTCGTCCACCCAGCCCACGGCGCCAAAGCCGACGGTCACGATCATCACCGGCCAGATCAGGCGGTTCGACAGGTCGCACCACAGCAGGGTGGCGACGCCGATGGCGATCAGCACCAGCACGCCGCCCATGGTCGGAGTGCCGTGTTTTTTCAGGTGGGTCTCAGGACCGTTGGTGCGCACCGCCTGGCCGTATTTCATCTCGGTCAGTTTGCGGATCACGGCGGGACCGGCCAACAGACCGATGAGCAGGGCCGTGATGGTGGCGAACACCGCGCGGAAGGTGATGAAGTTGAAGACGCGCAGGAAGCCTATGTCGTCCTGGAACATCTGTGCGAGCCAAAGCAGCATGATTAGTGTTTTCCTATGTTAGCTTGTTGCGATCCAATCAAATGCTGCACGACCCGTTCCATCTTCATGAAACGGGAGCCCTTGATCAATACCGTTGCATCCGGCCCTGCCGCCGCATCCACCGCGGCCAGCAAAGCATCGAATTCTTCAAAATGGCGGGCCTGCGGAAGCATATGCTTCGCCAGCTCGCCGGTTGCCAGCACCGTTTCGATGCCTTTTTGCGCCGCGTAAGCGGCAATCTCTTCATGGAACTCGCGTCCCTGCGTCCCCACCTCGCCCATATCGCCCACCACCAGCACGCGCGGCGCGGCGGACTGCGCCAGCACGTCGATGGCGGCGCGCATGGAGTCGGGATTGGCGTTGTACGTGTCGTCGATCACGGTGGCGCCGTTCGTTGCCAGCTTCTTCTGCAGGCGGCCGCTGACCGGTGCAAAGCTTTGCAGGCCTTGCTGGATGGCTTGCGGCGCGATGCCCGCCGCGTGGGCGCAGGCGATGGATGCCAGCGCGTTCAATACATTATGGTCGCCCGCCGCCTGCAGGCTGACCGTAAATGACAGTGCCGCTTCGCCCTGGCGGCGTACGCTGACGGACAGCTCGCTGCCAAAGGCATTCGCGGCATAGGTGCAGCTGACGTCCGCCTCGGCTTGCAGGCCGAAGGTGATGACGCGGCGGCCGGCGGCCAGTTCGCGCCAGAGCGGCGTGAATTCGTCGGCATGCGGGAAGACCGCCACGCCGTCGGCGGGCAGCGCGGCCAGCACGCTGCCGTTTTCGCGCGCCACCGCTTCCACGGTGTGCATGAATTCCTGATGCTCGCGCTGGGCGTTGTTGACCAGGCCGATGGTCGCCTCGGCGATGACGCTCAGGCGGCCGATCTCGCCGGGATGGTTCATGCCCATCTCGACCACGGCCGATTTATGTTCCGCGCCCAGGCGGAACAGGGTGAGCGGCACGCCGATCTCGTTATTCAGGTTGCCGCGCGTGGACAGGCGGCCGTCTTCGCCATGGGCGGCGGCCAGGATGGCGGCGATCATTTCCTTGACCGTGGTCTTGCCGTTGCTGCCGGTGACACCGATCAGCGGCAGACTGAATTGGCGGCGCCAGAAATTGGCGATCTGGCCCAGGGCCACCAGGGTGTTCGGCACCACGATGGCCGGCAGCGCGTAGTCTTCCGGCAGTTCCTCGGCCACCACGGCGGCCACGCCTTTTTCCGCCAATTGAGGCAGGAAGCTGTGGGCGTCGAATACCTCGCCGCGCAGGGCGACGAAGAGGCAGCCTGCGGGCGCGCTGCGGCTGTCGGTGCAGACGCCGTCGACGGCCAGTTCCAGCGCGTCGTCATTGGTCTGGGCGCGATGGATCAAGGTCGCGTCCGGAATCGCCTTGAGCAGTTGGGCAAGCGTGGCGCGCATCAGTTGGGCCTCATCATGGTGAGGCGGGCCGACAGCGCCAGCTGGGCGTGGTCGGCGTCCGAGAACTGCAGCTTCTTGCCCTTGATTTCCTGGTACGGCTCATGGCCCTTCCCTGCCAGCAGGATCACGTCCGGCTTGGCGGCATGCTTGATGGCCGAGAGGATGGCGGCGGCGCGGTCTTCCACGGTCTGGAACACCGAGCTGGGATGGTTCCGGTCCATGCCGGCCACGATCTGGGCGATGATCTGGTGCGGGTCTTCGCTGCGCGGATTGTCGCTGGTGACCAGCACATGGTCGGCCATCTGCGCGATGCGGCCCATCTGCGGGCGCTTGCCCGGATCGCGGTCGCCGCCGCATCCGAACACGCACCACAGCTGGCCGCCGCGCTCCTGGGCCACCAGGCGCAGGGTTTCCAGGGTTTTCTCCAGCGCGTCCGGGGTGTGGGCGTAGTCGATGATGATCATCGGCGCATCCTGGCCGCCGACCTGCTGCATGCGGCCAGGGGCCGGCACCAGGGCTTCGATGGCTTCCACGGCGGCGCGCAGCGGCGCGCCTTTCGCCAGCAGGGTGCCCAGCACGGCCAGCGCATTGCTGACATTGAACTGCCCCACCAGCTGGGTCTTGACGGTGGCGGCGCCCTGCGCCGACTCCAGCTGGAATTCGGTGCCCAGGCTGCGGCTGCGCAGTTGGCCCGCGCGCAGCATCGATACGCCAGCGATATCGGCCAGCGTAGCGGCATCGGCCAAGGTGTAGCCGGTGATGGCGGTGGCCGGATTGTTCGCTTTGACGTGCGCCACCAGGCGCAGGCCGGCCGCATCGTCCAGATTGATGACGGCGTGCTTCAGGCCCGGCCAGGCGAACAGCTTGGCCTTGGCGGCTTCGTAGTTTTCCAGGTCGCCGTGATAGTCGAGGTGGTCGCGCGTCAGGTTGGTGAAGATGGCGGCGTCGAAGTGCATGCCGGCAGCGCGCTCCTGATCCAGGCCGATGGACGAGACTTCGATCGCCAGCGCGGCCGCGCCTTCGTCGCGACTCTCGGCCAGCTTGCGCGCCAGCAGCACGGCGTCCGGCGTGGTGTAGCCGGTGACGTCGAATTCGGCTTCGGCGCGCGGACGGAACAGGCCAACGCCCAGCGTGCCGACGACGGCGGTGACATCACCCAGGCGCGACAGGGCCTGGCCCAGCCACACCGCGCAGGAAGTCTTGCCGTTGGTGCCGGTCACGCCGGCGGTAAACATGGCGCTGTCGGGCATGGCGTAGAAGGCGTGGGCAATCGGGCCTGCCTGCTTTTTCAGGCCGGCCACGGCCAGGTGCGGCACATTCCATGCCGCGTCCCAGCTGGCGCCCTGCTCTTCATACACCACGGCGGCGGCGCCCTGGGCGATGGCGGCGGCAATATAGCCGCGTCCATCGCCGGCTTCGCCGGGATAGGCAAAAAACACATCGCCCGCCTTGATGCGGCGGGAGTCCGAGGCCAGCTGGCCTTGCGGCGCGGCTTGTTGAATCCAGTTGCTGATTTCTTTGATGGTCATGGCTGTCATTACATGGCCTCCGGTCCGGTATCGGTCGGGATCACGATTTCGGTGACGGAAGAATCGGGCGGCACGTTCATGGCGCGCAAGGCGTTGGCTGCCACGGCGGCGAAAGTCGGCGCTGCGACCTGGCCGCCATAGTGGCCGCCCTGGGTCGGTTCGTCGATCATGACTGCGATGATGAAGCGCGGCGACGACATCGGCACCATGCCGACGAAGGAGCCGATGTATTTGCGCGGAATGGCGTAGCGGCCGTTTTCCACCTTGTAGGCGGTGCCGGTCTTGCCGCCGGCGCGGTAGCCGGGAATCTGCGCCTTCTTGGCCGTGCCGTGGTCGCCGGAGACGACCGACTCCAGCATCTCGCGCATCTGGCGCGCGGTCTGCGGCTTGATGATCTGCTGGCCCGCCGGCAGGTCGTTCACTTTCTCGAACGAGAGCGGGATGGTGTCGCCGTCACGGGCGAACATCATATAAGAGCGCGCCAGCTGGATCAGCGACACCGAAATGCCGTTACCGTAGCTCATGGTGGCCTGTTCCACCGGGCGCCAGGATTTATAAGGACGCACGCGGCCCGCCACCGCGCCGGGGAAGCCCCACTTCGGCTGCTGGCCGAAACCGACCTTGGTGAACATCTCCCACATTTCCTGGGACGGCATGCTGAGCGCCATCTTCGAGGTGCCGATATTCGAGGACATCTCGATGATCTGGGCCACGTTGATGACGCCATGGCCTTTGGTGTCGGTGATGGTGCGGTCCAGGATGGTGTAGCGGCCAGGCCCGGTATCGATCAGGGTGCTCGGCTTGACGCGGCCGCTGTCCAGCGCCAGCGCCACGGTGATCGGCTTCAGCGTGGAACCCGGCTCGAAGGAGTCGGTCATCACGCGGTTGCGCAGCTGGGCGCCGGTCAGGGCGCGGCGGTTGTTCGGGTCGTAGCTCGGGTAGTTGGCCAGCGCCAGCACTTCGCCGGTGTGCACGTCCAGCACCACGGCGCCGCCGGCCTTGGCCTTGAACTTCTCCACCGCGTCCTTCAACTGGGTGTAGGCGATGTACTGGATCTTGCTGTCCACCGACAGGGTCAAGTCCTTGCCGTCGTGCGGCGCGCGCGTGGTGCCGATATCCTCGACGATGTGGCCCAGGCGGTCCTTGATGACGCGGCGGCTGCCGGGGATGCCCACCAGATTCTTCTGCTGCGCCAGCTCCATGCTTTCCTGGCCCACGTCTTCCACATTGGTGAAGCCGACCACGTGGGTCATCACTTCGCCCTGCGGGTAGAAGCGCTTGTATTCGCGGCGCATCACGATGCCGTCGATATCGAGCTTGGCGATCTTGTCGGCCACTTCCTGCTCCACCTGGCGTTTCAGGTAGATCAGATTGCGGTCGGAATCGAGCTTCTTGCGCAGCTCGGCCTCGCTGATTTCCAGCAGGCCGGCCAGGGCGCGCAGTTTTTCCGGCGGCGCTTCCAGCACGTTGTCGGGCACTGCCCACACGGCTTTCACCGGTACGGACGAAGCCAGCACCTGGCCGTTGCGGTCCATGATCTTGCCGCGCGTGGCCGGCAGGTCGAGCGTGAAGGCGTAGCGGCTCTCGCCCTGTTTTTGCAGGAACTGGGTGGACACGCCCTGCAGCCACAGGGCGCGGGCGCCAAGCGCGGCAAAGGCGGCAAACATCACGAACAGCACGACGCGCGAGCGCCATACCGGCAGACGCACTGCCAGTACGGGGCTCTTGCTGAAGGCGACGCCCTTGGACGCCGCCACACGCGAGCTGCCTGCGCTGCCGCCACGGATCATTCGCCGCCCTCCGTCAGGTATTGGGTACGGTTGGCCGTGAGCTGGGTCATGCCCAGTTCGCGGTGCGCGATCTCTTCGATACGGGCATGCTTGCCCAGGGTGGACTGGTCCAGCTGCAGCTGCGCCCATTCGATGTCGAGCTGGCGCGCGCGCAGCTTGGAGCGCTCCAATTCGATGAACAGATGGCGCGCCTGATACTGCGCGTTCACCACCGACAGGGCGCACCCTACCAGGATGGCGACCAGCACCAGGCTGATTTTGCCGCTCATTGCGCGCCCTCCGGCAGCGGTAGGCGGCGCGCCACGCGCATCACGGCGGAACGCGCGCGCGGATTGGCTTCCACCTCGGCGTCGGATGGCTTGATCTTGGCCAGCAGCTTCATTTCCGGCTGCGGCAGGTCGACGGCGCGGATCGGCAGGCGGCGGTCGGGCTGCGCCACATTCGCCTTGGAGGCGAAGAAGCGCTTGACCATGCGGTCTTCCAGCGAGTGGAAGCTGATGATGGCCATGATGCCGCCCGGAGCCAGCGCGTCGAAGGCCTGGTTCAGCCCAGCCTCGAGGTCTTCAAGCTCTTTATTGACGAAAATCCGGATAGCCTGAAAAGTGCGGGTTGCCGGATCCTTGCCCTTCTCCCGTGTTTTGACCGCGCCTGCCACGATGCCGGCAAGCTGTCGTGTGCTTGAAATTGGCTCGACTGCCCGGCGAGCAACAATCGCCTTTGCAATCTGAAAAGCAAACCGTTCTTCCCCATAATCTCTAATCACCTTTTCCAGTGTCTGTTCGGTTTCAGTGGCGAGCCACTGCGCCGCCGACATGCCGCGCGTGGTGTCCATGCGCATGTCGAGCGGGCCGTCGTTGCGGAAACTGAAGCCGCGCGCGGCGTCGTCCACCTGGGGCGAAGAGATGCCCAGGTCGAGCAAAATGCCATCCACGGCGCCAATGCCACGGTCGGCCAGGGCAGCGGCCATGGTGGCGAAGCTGTCGTGCACGATCGTGAAACGGGAATCGGCCACCTGCTCGGCGGTGGCGATGGCTTGCGGGTCTTTGTCGAAAGCGATCAGGCGCGCGTCCGGTCCCAGGCGGGACAGGATCAGGCGGCTATGGCCGCCACGGCCGAAGGTGCCGTCGATGAAGGTGCCGTTGGCGCGCGCGCCGGCCAGGTCGAGCGCGTCGACCGCTTCATCTAACAGCACCGTACGATGCTGGAATTCTGGCACCGCTGTAGTCGTCATGGATGGCGGGCCTTAGAAAGAAAAATCGGAAAGGGTGTCGGGCATGCCGGCATCGATGGTGGCCTGCTCGTTCTCGGCGCGTTTGGCCGGATCCCAGATCTCGAAGTGGGTCAGCATGCCGGACAGCAGGACTTCGCGGCCCAGGCCGACGGCGTCGCGCAGCTCGGGCGCGATCAGGATGCGGCCGGCCGAGTCCATCTCGACGTCGCAGGCGTTGCCGAGCAGGATGCGCTGCCAGCCGCGGGCCGACATGGGCCAGGCGGCGATCTGGTCGCGCTTGGCTTCCCACACATGGCGCGGGTACATCAGCAGGCAGCCGTCAGGGTGTTTGGTCAGCGTGAGGCGGCCTTCGCACTGGATGGTCAGGGCGTCACGGTGCTTGGCGGGGATGGACATCCTGCCTTTCGCATCGAGATTGATTGCGGACGCGCCTTGGAACACGGGAACCTTCTTGACCTCAGTTTTGGTTAGCCAACTTGTGCCTGGAATTTCTCACCAAAAAATCCCACAAAACGACACTTTTTCACACAGATGCCCACTTTAGAGGATGGACTGATAGTGGTCAAGCGATTTCCGGCTAGCAAAACAGGGATTTTACTAATGAAATTAAGGACTTAGCGCCGATCCTTGAAGCAAGCTCCAGTAAAAATACCTCTACAAATCAGGACATTATGAAAGATAGTGAAAGTGCTACCTTATCTGGAAGGCGTTTTTGGGCGTCGCAAAATGGACAAAATAAAAATCAGAAAAAGCCATTAAGTTGCCCGTCAACAACGTGGCCTTAGTGTTTTTGCAAGATACCAAAAATCTTGGTTTAATGAGTAAAAAACAGGCAAAAAATGGGGGCGATCTCGGGGAAAAGTCCTGTCTGCCACGCTTTGCGCGCGATCCGAAGCTGGGGTTCTCAGGTGGGAATAGTGCTCTTTCGGCCTAGCCAGTGCTTGATTCTTCAGCAAAATTTTTATTGCCACAAACCAATTTGTATATACAATTTATAGATGCTTTTAACTGCCCGGCGCCAGCGCCGGATGCCGTCATTATACCGGCCGGCGCTGGCGATCCAGAAAAGCGTATCAGTCGTACAAAGCCGCTACCGACAGGCCGCTGAACGGCTGTTTCGCGTCCAGCATGATGTAATACCAGCGGCCGGCGGCGGGGCTGCCGATGCCGATATTTTCAGCATTGCCGGCGCCGGCTGACAGCGCATCGTACGATGCCGTCGTCGGGTAGCGGTCGAGCGCCAGGTAGAGATTCGCATCGCCGCTGCCGCCGCCGCTGACCACGCGCACGTTCTTGGCGCCGGCCGGCAGCATCAGGAAGACATAGCTGCGCGAGCTGGAAGACAGATTGCGGATCGCGCAGTTCTTGCCCAGATAGCTGGCGGAGGAACAGGTGGGCAGCGCGCCCAGTTCATCCGGCAGCTGCGGTTCGCCGGCCGTGGTGGCGGCATCGGCCCAGGCGGCGAATTCGCTGTCGTAGCCGCTGCCGATCTGGCGCACCAAGTCCTGATAGCGGCTGTAGTCCCCCGTGCGGAACCTGGCCAGCACATTCTCCACGTCGCCGCGGTGGCGCTCCATCATGAAGCGCGCCGCCATATAGCCCCAGCGGTAAGCCCGGTCGACGTAGTCGTTCATGCTGTAGGTATTGCCGAAGATTTCACTGAGCTTGTATTTGCGACTGCGCGCCATATCGATGGCGGCCTGGTTGTTATTGCGCAGCGAGAGGTATTCGGCAATGCCCTCGATCCACCACACCGTCGGCACCGAGGTGCTGGCGCCGAAGTCGCCATACATATTGAAGCGGCCATCGAGGTAGTGCACGTACTCGTGCTCCAGGTTCCATACCTTGAAGCTGGGACGCAGCCACGAAGCCTCGTGGGCGATGAAGCGCGCCTGGTTGCCCGCTTCGGCTGGATTGCCCTCCAAATACATGCCGCCGTTATCGGTATCGATATCGTAGATGATGCCGGCGTATTTGCTGTAGTTGCTGTAATCGTCGAAGACCACCAGCTCCAGCGCCGTATTGTTATCGTGCGCCACCGGCGTGCGCTTGGTCTGCAGCATGGCGTGCACATAGCCCTCCTCGTTGGCCAGCGCCGTGCACACTTCCTGCACCTGGGCCGCCGTCATTTCCTGGGCGCGCAGGCGCAGGCTGGGGCTGCAGGCATGGTTCACCTTGAGCACCTCGTTCGCCAGCTGGGCCTCGAAATTGCAGGTGCCGTACTGGCTGCAACTGGCATTGTCGTAGTACTTCACGGCCTGGGCGGCGGCCAGCCACAGCATGGAATCGGCGCCGGTCATGGTGGTCGTCGCCAGCATGTTCTGCACCATCGGCTTCACGCCGGACTTCAAGGCGGCGTACTGCAGGAAGCGGAAGGCCTCGTTGGCCGCGTCCTGCAGCTGGAAGGCGGCATAGCTGCCCAGTAGGGCCGTCTTATTATTCAGCAGGAAGGTGTTCAGCGTGCTGGCGTAGGACAGATCGCTCTGCAGCAGCGCCGCGCCGCCGGGCGCCGTGTGGGCGGTAAACAGCACGATCAGGGCGCCGGTCAGGGCGCCGCTGACGCTCTCCTGCTTCAGCGCCTCGGCCGCGTTGGGGAAGCCGGCGCGGTTGGTAAACCGCGTCACCACGCCCTTCACGTCCGCCACATGGTAGGGCGTGTCGTTCATGTTCGTAATCAGCTTGAATACTTCCAGCGCGGTGGAGGGCGCCACCGTATTCGGTTGATACAGGCTGTTGCCCTGCACCAGTTGGCGGATGCTGGCGCGCAGCGGCGCCAGCAGGGAGGCCGGCAGCGCGGGCTGGGTGCCGCCGCTGGCCAGGTAGTAGCCGGCGCGCAGATACAGCACCAGGTTGACCACGGCCATATTGCCGGCGTTGTAGCTGGCGGCCTCGCTGGCCAGGCGGCTGGCGACGGCGTTCAGGTTGGCGCTGGAATAAATCGTGGCCGCCTGCGCCGAAGTCAGGGAAAACAGCGGATAAGTGCATTCATAGTCCGGCAGGCCGACCAGATAACTGGCCAGGGCCGCGCCGCTGTAGGTGGCCAGCTTGTTCATATCCTTGCAGTCCTCGGTCGCCGCCAGGGACTTGGCGCTGGCGCGCTGGTTGCGCGGCAGCAGGTCGTTGCGCGGCTTCTTGCTGACCGAGAGGCCGTAGCGCGACTGCTCGTCGGACGGCGGCAAGGTCTGGCGCTGGTGCGGCATGGGCGCCTGCTTCAAGCGCTCCTGGTGCGCGTGGGGATGGGCCACGCCGGTGTCGGCTTGGGCCGCCGCGCCAGCCAGCAAAGCCGTCAGCAAGCCGGCCGTGAATGCGGTATTCCGTGAAAAAGACATATCTACCACTCCTCTATATGGGTGCGTGCCTGATGTTCGTTTTATGGAATGCCAGCGGGCCCACTGACGAGGAAATACTATCTTGGCAAGCTTGCCGGCATGACGGCGCAAGCTGCCGCTTTTGGCGGTTCGCTATATTTCGACGGGCAGGCCGCTGCGATCAGCACAGCGCGGAAGGCGAAAATGATACAAAACACTCAAGTCTTAGGCTCGGTCTTGTGGCATTGCAGGCGGTATTGCATCGGCGTCTGGCCGGTGAAGGCCTTGAACTGGCGGCTGAAAGCGCTGTGGTCGGTGTAACCGCACTCGATGGCGATGTCGGCGATGCTGCGCTCAGGATCGGTTTCGATCAGGCTCAAGGCGCCGTTCAGGCGCGTTTGCAGCAGCAGCTGGCGCGGCGTGTAGTGGAAGACGCGCTGGAACAGGCGCTCGACGCGCGCCAGGCTCAGTCCCTCCTCTTTTGCAAGTTCATTCAGGCTGAGGGGTTGGCGGTGGTTGTCGCGGATGCGCTGGGCGATATTGGCGATCTGGCGGTAGACCGGATGCACCTCGTCGGCCAGGCCCAGGTCGTGCGAAGTGCCGACCAGGCCAATGATGGCGCCAGATTCGTCGCGCAAAGGCGTCTTGTGGGTCAGGCACCAGCCGCGCCGGCGGTTGGGGTAGAGATGCAGCTCCAGATGTTTGCGGATGGTGCTGCCGGCTTCGATCACCTGGCGGTCCTGCTCCATATAAGCCTGGGCCAGCGGACGCGGATGCACGTCCAGCACCGTCTTGCCCAGCAGCTCCTGCTTGCTGCGCAGGCCGCAGCGGCGCGCCAGCGTGTGGTTCACGGCCATGTAGCGGCCGGCGCGGTCCTTGACGAAGAAGGCGACGTCGGTCAGCGCGTCGAACAGGGTTTCGATGGCGGCCAATTCGACGCCGAAAGGCGCTTGCAGCGCATCGTCCAGCGCGTGCTCCAGCAAGGCGGCCTGCCGCTGCTGCGCAAAGTCGTTCAACATGGCCGCCTCCCCTTCGCTCTCCCTCCGCCGTGGCGGGGGTTGTTATCTGTATGCGAGGAAATATACCTTATGCGGCGGCGCGCACGTTTGCCGGACTTTAAACGCCGTGCTCCCAGTCGCGCGCGCGTTCCACCGCGCGCGCCCAGCGCGCCAGCAGATGGCCGCGCTGGTCGGCGCTCATGGCCGGCTCGAAGCGGCGCTCGCATTCCCACTGGGCCGCGATTTCTTCCTGCGATTCCCAATAGCCGACCGCCAGGCCGGCCAGATAGGCCGCGCCCAGGGCCGTGGTTTCCGTCACCTTGGGCCGCACTACCGGCACGCCCAGCAGGTCGGCCTGGAACTGCATCAGCATATCGTTGCGGGCCGCGCCGCCGTCGGCGCGCACCTCGGCCACCGGAATGGCGGCATCCTTCTGCATCGCCAGCAGCAGCTCGGCGCTCTGGTAGGCGATGGCTTCCACGGCGGCGCGCGCGATATGCGCCTTGCCGCTGCCGCGCGTCAGGCCGACGATGGTGCCGCGCGCATACGGGTCCCAATGCGGCGCGCCCAGGCCGACAAAGGCCGGCACCAGCAGCACGCCATCGCTATCGGGCACGCTGTTGGCCAGCGCCTCCACATCGCTCGACTGCTGGATGATGCCCAGCCCGTCGCGCAGCCATTGCACGGTGGCGCCGCCCATGAAGACCGCGCCTTCCAGCAGATAGTCGGTGCGGCCGTCGACGCGCCAGCCCACGGTGGACAGCAGGCGGTTGTGCGACACGCGCGGATGCCGGCCGGCGTACATCAGCATGAAGCATCCCGTGCCATAGGTGTTCTTGACCATGCCCGGCTTGTGGCAGGCCTGGCCAAAGGTGGCGGCCTGCTGGTCGCCGGCGATGCCCGCCACCGGGATCGACGCGCCGAACAGGGCGGCCCTGGTATTGCCGATTTCCTCGCTGGAGGACACCACCTGCGGCAGGATCTCTTCCGGAATATCGAACAGCTGCAGCAGGTCGGCATCCCAGCGCATCAGGTGGATATTGAACAGCATGGTGCGCGCCGCATTGCTGACGTCCGTCACGTGCACGCCGCACAGCTTCCAGGCCAGCCAGCTGTCGATGGTGCCGAAGGCCAGCGCGCCATGGCGGGCGCGTTCGCGCGCGCCGGGCACATGGTCGAGCAGCCATTTCAGTTTGGTGGCGGAGAAGTAGGCGTCCAGTTCCAGGCCGGTGGCATCGGTAATCAGCTTGGCCTTGCCGTCGGCGCGCAACTGGTCGCACATCTCGGCGGTGCGGCGGTCCTGCCAGACGATGGCGGGCGCGATCGGCTCGCCCGTCTTGCGGTCCCAGACGATGGTCGTTTCGCGCTGGTTGGCGATGCCGATGGCCAGGATCTGGCTGCCTTCTACGCCGTTGTCGTGCAAGACCTTGCGCGCCACGGTGAGCTGGCTGTTCCAGATTTCGTTGGGATCGTGTTCCACCCAGCCGGGGTGGGGATAGTGCTGGGGGTATTCCTGCGCGGCGCTGCCGCAGATCTGGCCGCGGTGATCGAAGAGGATGGCGCGCGAGCTGGTAGTGCCTTGGTCTAAAGCCAGGATGTATTTTTTCATCGTGTTACGAAGAAAATCGAATTCAAGTGAAGCAAGCCGATAGGCCGGATTTTGTTACGGCGCCGACCCTTGCGAACCGGCGCTATGACAGCCATTCCTCTAGGCGCCGAATTACTCCGGCGCTCAAGCTTTCTACCCGCACGCTCCGCGAGCAACATCATCGCGTGCCTATTTGAAATTGCACCAGGTGGAGGTTACCGCGTTTCACCGTAACTTAATACGCTCGTCTCTGTGGCCCTATTCCTCGCCTTATACCTTGCGGACTTCGGCGGACGGCCGTTAACCGTCACCCTGCTCTATGGAGTCCGGACCTTCCTCCCGCCAGTGCATTGCTGCACCGGCCAGCGGCTGTCTGGCTTGCTTCACCCGCTATTGTAACCTGCCGCCCCCGCCCCCGGCAAAAAGCGCCCCGCTCCAGAGTAGACAAATGAAAAATGGTGTCGCCATTTCAAAAGCCGCTCCCCCGGCGCCGTTCTAGAATGGCGGATCATCAGGATTTCTACCCCGTTTTTTTACAGAGGCTAGCACCATGACGCAACCATCCCGTTCCGGCGGCCAGATTCTGGTCGATGCACTGAAAGTCCACGGCGTCGACACCGCCTTCGGCGTTCCCGGCGAAAGCTATCTTGACGTGCTCGACGCCCTGCACGATTCCGGCATCCGCTTCATCATCAACCGTCAGGAAGGGGGCGCCGCCTTCATGGCCGACGCCTACGGCAAGCTGACCGGCCAGCCCGGCATCTGTTTCGTCACGCGCGGCCCTGGCGCCACCAATGCCTCGATCGGCGTGCACACGGCCTTCCAGGATTCGACCCCGATGATTCTCTTCATCGGCCAGGTGGGCGGCGACTTCATGGACCGCGAAGCTTTCCAGGAAGTCGACTACCGCCGCATGTTCGGCCAGATGGCGAAATGGGTGGCCCAGATCGATCGCGCCGAACGCATTCCCGAATACCTGGCGCGCGCCTTCCAGGTGGCCACCAGCGGCCGCCCCGGTCCCGTGGTGCTGGCCCTGCCGGAAGACATGCTGATCACCCAGGCCAGCGTGGCCGACACGCGCCGCTACCAGCCGGTGCAAGCCTCGCCATCGCGCGCCCAGATCGGCCAGTTGCGCGAGATGCTGAGCGAAGCCCAGCGCCCGCTGCTGCTGCTGGGCGGCGGCGGCTGGAACGCGCAAGCCTGCGCCGACATCCAGCGCTTTGCCGAAGCCAATGCCTTGCCGGTATCCTGCGCCTTCCGTTTCCAGGACTTGCTGGACAATAGCCACCCGAACTATATCGGCGACGTCGGCATCGGCATCAACCCCAAGCTGGCGGCGCGCGTCAAGAACGCCGACCTGATTATCGCCATCGGCCCGCGCCTGGGCGAGATGACCACCAGCGGCTACTCCATCATCGCCTCGCCGGTGCCGGCGCAGCGCCTGGTGCACTTCCACGCCAGCGCCGAGGAACTGGGCAGCGTCTACCAGGCCGACTTGATGATCGCCAGCGGCATGCCGCAAGCGGCGGCCATGCTGGCCGAGATGGCGCCGGTCGACAGCGGCGCCTGGCGCGCCAGCGTGGCCGAAGCGCGCGCCGAGCTGGCCGCCTGGCAGGAAAAGCCGCCCATCTTCCAGGACGGCAAGGCGCCGCTCGACCTGTGGCAGGTGGTGCAGGATATCCGCGCCCAGACGCCGGCCGACACCATCATCACCAACGGCGCCGGCAACTACGCCACCTGGGCGCACCGCTTCCACACCTACGGCGGCATGCGCACCCAGCTCGCGCCCACCAGCGGCGCCATGGGCTACGGCGTGCCGTCCGGCGTGGCCGCCAAGATCGTGGCGCCGCAGCGCACCGTGATCACCTTCGCCGGCGACGGCGAATACATGATGAACGGCCAGGAATTGGCGACGGCGGTGCAGTACCGCGCCGGCCTGGTCATCATCGTCTTCAACAACCAGATGTTCGGCACCATCCGCATGCACCAGGAACGCGAGTATCCGGGCCGCGTCTCGGGCACCACCCTGCACAACCCGGACTTCGCCGCCATGGCGCAAGCCTATGGCGCGCGCGGCGAGGTGGTGAACACCACGGCCGAATTCGCGCCGGCCCTGCAGCGCGCCCTGGCGCACGCCCGCGAGCAGCAATTGCCCGCCCTGATCGAGCTGCGCTACGACGGCAACCTGATCACCCCGGGCGCGACGCTGGAAACCATCAGCAAGAACGCGCTGGCGGCAAAAGCGGCGAGGTAAGAAAGCAGGAAAATAAGAAAGGCCGGGAGACTCCCGGCCTTTTTTCAAGGGTGCACGCTCAAGCCTGCGTCGGCGGCGCCGGTTCCCATTTGGGGAATGGCTTCGGCTCAGACGACGGCTCCTCATGCGGCCGCGCCTTGGACGGCGGGCAAGCCTTGCAAGTCTTCGGTTTGGCGCCAAAATCGCGCACCAGCGGCAGTTGCATGGACGGTCCCTGCTCGCCGCAATAGCCGCCCTCCAGCGTCAGCATCTTGCCATCGGCCGAGAAGCTGCCGCTGATGGTCTTCTCATCCTGGTCGGCCAGTTGCACGGTGAAGTAGAACAGTTTGCCGCGCGGATCGACATTCACATCGCCCGCCACCACCGGCCAGCTCAAGCCGCCGGCCGTGTACTCATAGATCACCGTATCGACTTCGGCAAAGCGCTGCAGCGTGATGCGCTGGCCGCCGAACTCCCCGCTATCGGGATGGATGCACAGATCCGAATACACCCACATGCCGTGGCGCGGCAAGCCATATGGCTTGTCCTTGCGCACCGTCTTCGGCGCCGCCAGCGCAGCGCAGGAAACGAACAGGATGGCGAGAGCGTAGCGAGTATGGGTTTTCATAAGCGATATTGTAGCGGTAAAAAAAAACCGGCTGCCGAAGCAGCCGGTTTTCAGATCAGGCGATCAGGTTCCGATTAGAACGAGTGACGCACGCCGATGTTGAAGGCTTTGTCGCCGGTGCCAGCTTCGGAGTTGTTGCCAACGGTGTAGCCTGCGCCGTTTTTGTTCTTGATCTTAGCGTATGCCACGTAGGTGGTGGTGCGCTTGGACAGATCGTAGGTGTAGCCCAGTGCCCACTGGTTAGCGTCTTGGTTCAGGTTGGTTTTATCGTTCTTGTTGATGTAAGAAGCGATGAACTTGCCTGCGCCGCCCACTGGCACGGTCACGCCGATCAGAGCGTCAGCGCTCTTGGTCGAAGCTACTGGAGCCACGGTGGTGCCGTATGGGTTGTTGACGTTGGCCAGAGCGGCGCTGTTCAGACCTTTGTTGTCGCTGTACATGAAGAATGCTTTAGCAACTTGGAAGTCGTAGTTCACAGCCAGCAGGGTGTTACGGCCGGTGTCTTTTTCGGCAACTGGGCCGCCCAGCACTGGCTGGTCGTCGTTGTTGCGGTTGTTGTACGCCAGACGCGCGTTCAGCGGGCCGTTGGAGTAGTTCAGCGACGCGCCAACTTGACGTTGGGTCGAGTTAGCCGATTTTTCGCCGAAGCCGTAGAAGAACTCAGCGGACACGCCGTTGTAGGTCGGGGTCACGTACACAGCAGCGTTGCTGTTGCGGGTGTTGGCGCCAGCGACTGGGAACAGGTTTTTCGCGGTACCAGCCAGGCCAGCGGCGAACGGGTCACCCACTTGCGACAGGGCGTTGTAGAACGGGGTGTACTGACGACCCAGGGTCAGGGTGCCGGCTTCTTTGGAACGCAGACCAACGAAGGACTGACGGTTGGCGATGGAGCCGGACACGTCGGATTCGCCGGTGTCAGCCTTGATGCCGCCTTCCAGCACGAACAGGGCTTGCAGACCGCCGCCCAGATCTTCGGTGCCTTTGAAGCCCAGACGGGAAGCGTTGGCCACGCCGCTGGTTACTTTGTTGACGCTGCCGGATTTGCCGCCGCGCTCTGCCACGATACCGGCATCAACGATACCGTAGATGGTGACGTTCGACTGTGCGAAAGCAGCGCTGCTCATGGCGCCCAAAACTGCGATGGAGATTAGAGTTTTTTTCATTACAAAGTTCCTTCAGTTGTTTGCAGCAAAAATTTAAAAGCTTTGATACCGCTAAATTCGGTCTTGATCGGCGCCCCACCCTGCGGCGCCTCTTATCCGTGAGGGCAAACTCCCCGATTGCCACTATGCTGTTCCGCTGCGGAACGCGTTCACTTTATCTGCGGCCGAGTTCATCGATGCCGGCTTGTCGCAGTGCTCTAGGGCACTGGAGGCGGCACTATACTGATGGATCGGCAATCCATCAAGTGTCAGATGCTTGCGAATTCAGCAAATCCTCCGGTTCTATCCTTCCCCCGTCGGTCTAAACGCGCAAGCAACTTTGCCACCCGGCAATATTCTATCGCATCGCAATAGAAGCTGCCCGAACGGTCGTTCGGAAACTTTCCATTCCAAACAGAAGGAAAGACGTTCCTTTCGATCATTATGACTATTTTATACCGCTTTTCAGAACGTTGCTCGCCTGCACGCTAGTTATACGGATTCTGGGCGAGAGAATATTTGGGTGAGGCATACGACTTTCAGTCACAGTAGACGAGCCAGCCTCTAGAGGAAGATTACTTCATGGCTGAACATTGACATCTACTTTCAGTATATGCTGCGTTGCAAAAAGTTACATCTCAACCAAACCACCGTTGACGGTGCGCCACGCTCCCCACCGCGTTTTACCGTCGTACAACACTGCAACAATTTATTTTTACCGACTATTTGTCCAATACAAATATATGAGGAACTTGCGATTTACCAGGAATTTGACGTAGGGCAACTTTGTGTCGTGGACAAGGGCCGCCGCCGGCGCCGTGCGGGCGCCCAACAGCCCCGTCTAGCGAACACTTCCCCGCCAAAAACGCGAGTAGAATTGGTCAGATAGGTCGTCAAACCCGCGCCTACCCAAGACCCGTAGCCGCTTTTGCATGAACACTTCAAGCCCATCACAGCCCGTCCCCAGCACCATCAGCGACGTTGAACGCGACACCGGCGTAGCCAAGGAAACCTTGCGCGTCTGGGAGCGCCGCTACGACTTTCCGCGACCGCAACGCGACGCCTTCGGCGAACGCGTGTACTCGGCCGACCAGGTGCACAAGCTGCGCCTGGTCAAACGCCTGATCGACCTGGGCTACCGGCCCGGCAAGGTGATCCAGTTCGGCAGCGCCGAATTGCAGGCCATGGCCGAACAGGCGGCCGGCCGCCAGCAGCCGGTCAGCGCACCGCATCCGGAACTGCATACCTATATAGAGCTGTGCAAAACCCACCAGATGGAAGCGCTGCGCCGCAAGCTGTCGCAAGCCATGCTGGTGATGGGATTGAAAAACTTCGTCATCGATCTGGTGGCGCCGCTCACCGCCCATATCGGCGAAGCCTGGACCGGCGGCCAGTTGGCCGTGTTCGAAGAACATTTATTCAGTGAGTCGCTGCAGATCGTCATGCGCAGCGCCATTTTCTCGATTCCGCAAGCCCACCACCACGGCGCCGCGCCGCGTCCGCGCATCCTGCTGGCGACCCTGCCGCAGGAACGCCAGGGCCTGGGCCTGCTGATGGCCGAAGCCGTTTTCGCCGCCGACGGCGCCCACTGCACCTCGCTCGGCGTGCAGACCGCCCTGCCCGATATCGTGGAAGCGGCGCGCAGCCTGCACAGCGATATCGTGCTGCTGTCCTTCTCGCCGCTGGCCAATCCGCGCCAGGTGGGCGATGCCTTGAAAGAGCTGCGCGCGCGCCTGCCGGAAGCGATGGAAATCTGGGCCAGCGGCAGCAATGCCGCGCTGCGCAAGCGCGCCGCCGGCGCCGCCCAGGTGTACGGCCTGGCCGACCTGGGCAAGGGCATCGCCGAGTGGCGCCAGCGCACGCACGGCCAGGCCGCCTGAATCCCGCGCCGGCCTCCCTGTTTCCCGACCATAGCGCTCTGGTAGAATGTGCGCTTATTTTCAGCGCCCGACCGCCTACCCAATGTTCAGTTTTTTCAAGAAGAAAACCGCCGCCGCCGAAGCGCCGCCGGCCGCGCCTGAGACGCGCCCCGCCACGCCAGCCCCTGTTCCCGCTGCCGCCGTCCCTGCCGCCGCTGCCGATACTGCCGATGCCGCGCTGTCGGCCGCCGATTTCGAAACCGCCGCCAAGCCCGAATCGAAGCAATCGTGGATGAGCCGCCTGAAGGCCGGCCTGTCCAAGACCTCGGCCAATCTGTCCATGCTCTTCGTCGGCGCGCGCATCGACGATGAACTGTATGAGGAGCTGGAAGCGGCCCTGCTGATGGCCGACGCCGGCATCGAAGCCACCCAGTACCTGCTCGACACGCTCAAGCGCAAGGTCAAGGAAGACAAGCTGACCGAAGCCGCCGCCGTGAAAACGGCGCTGAAGGAGCTGATGATCGACCTGCTCAAGCCGCTGGAAAAGCCGTTCGAGCTGGGCCGCCACCAGCCCACGGTGATGATGATTTCCGGCGTCAACGGCGCCGGCAAGACCACCACCATCGGCAAGCTGGCCAAGCATATGCAGGCGCACGGCCAGTCCGTGCTGCTGGCCGCCGGCGACACTTTCCGCGCCGCCGCGCGCGAGCAGCTGATGGTCTGGGGCCAGCGCAATAATGTGACGGTGATCTCGCAAGCCTCGGGCGATCCGGCCGCCGTCTCCTTCGACGCGGTCCAATCGGGCAAGGCGCGCGGCAGCAACGTGGTGATGGTCGATACCGCCGGCCGCCTGCCGACCCAGCTGCACCTGATGGAAGAACTGAAAAAGATCCAGCGCGTGATCGGCAAGGGCATGGAAGGCGCGCCGCACGAGACCTTGCTCGTCATCGACGGCAATACCGGCCAGAACGCGCTGGCCCAGGTCAAGGCTTTCGACGATGCGCTGCAATTGTCCGGCCTGATCATCACCAAGCTCGATGGCACGGCCAAGGGCGGCGTGATCGCCGCCATCGCCCGCGTGCGCCCGGTGCCCGTGTACTTCATCGGCATCGGCGAGAAGATCGAAGACCTGCAACCTTTCAATGCGGCCGAATTTGTTGAAGCCCTGCTTGCCTAAGGCACCATGATCGAATTCCAGCAAGTCAGCAAACAATACTCCGCCGAGGCCATGGCCTTGCGCGACATTACCTTGAATATCGAGAAGGGCGAGCTGGTGTTCCTGGCCGGCCCTTCCGGCGCGGGCAAGTCCACGCTGATGAAGATGATCGCCGCCATGGAGCGCCCGACCTCGGGCAAGGTCATCGTCAACGGCCAGGACATCGGCAAGATCCGCCGCGCCGGCATTCCCTTCCTGCGCCGCAACCTGGGCCTGATCTTCCAGGAACAGCGCCTGCTCAACGACCGCTCGGTGCTGGCCAATGTGATGCTGCCGCTGACCGTGAGCGGCGCCCCGCGCGCCGCCGCCGAGCAGCGCGCGCGCGCCGCGCTGGACAAGGTGGGCCTGCTGGAGCGCGCCGCCGATGAACCGCTGGCCCTGTCCGGCGGCGAGCAGCAGCGCGTCTCGATCGCGCGCGCCATCGTCAACCGACCGCAAATCATCCTGGCCGACGAACCGACCGCCAATCTGGACCGCGCCAGCGCCACCCGCGTGCTCGACGCGCTGAAGGCCTTCCACTCGGTGGGCGTGACCTGCCTGATCTCCACCCACGACGAGCTGGTGCTCGAATCGGCCGCGCGCGTGATCCACCTGCAGCAAGGCGAACTGCTGAAGGAGGCCGCATGAGCATCTGGCTGCGCCAACACGGCTTCGCCCTCGGCTCCGCGCTGATCCACCTGCGCAAGGCGCCCGGCAGTTTCCTGTTCAATATCCTGGTGGTGGCCATCGCCTTGGCCCTGCCCTTCACCGGCCTGACCCTGCTCAATAATGTGCGGCCGATGTCGGAACAGATGTCGGTCGATCCCGAACTGAGCGTGTTCATGAAACAGGACACGCCGCGCGAGCAGGCGGCCGGCATTGCCGGTTCGCTGCGCACCATCGTCAAGGATGCCAAGATCGTCTTCGTGCCGCGCGAAAAAGCGCTGGAGCAGCTGAAAGACAAGAGCGGCTTGAACGATGTGATCAGCACCCTCGGCGAAAACCCGCTGCCCGACAGCTATATCATCAAGCTCGACGCCTTCCAGAGCGCGGCCGAAGGCGCGGCCATCGACGGCATCGCCGACCAGATGCGCGCCCTGCCCGGCGTGGAATCGGTGCAGGTCGATTCGGCCTGGGTCAAGCGCCTGGCCGCCCTGCTCGGCGTGCTGCGCCTGGCCCTGCTGCTGCTGGCCGCGACCCTGGGCACGGTGGTGGTGGCCGTGGTGTTCAACACCATCCGCCTGCAAGTCATGACCCAGCGCGAGGAAATCCTCGTCTCCAAGCTGATCGGCGCCACCGACGCTTACATCCACCGCCCCTTCTATTACAGCGGCGCCTTGCTCGGCCTGTGCGCCGGCGGCGCGGCCCTGGGCGCCGTGGCCCTGGCACTGCGGCCGCTGAATACGGCGATCGCCGAATTCGCGCGCCTGTACGCCTCCGAATTCCAGCTGGCGCCGCTGGAACCCCTGGCCATGGCCGGCTTGCTGGCCCTGTCGGCCAGTCTTGGCCTGGTGGGCGCCCTGCTCTCCGTGCAACGCCACCTGGCCCGCCTCAATTAATTCTTCGGCACGCCCGCGTGCGTTCTCGCACAGAGAACGCACCGGCGGCGCCCGTATGCTATCCCTATTCCTGCTCGCATGCCAAAGCCCATCGGCCCTTTGGAGTCGATAGCTTTTTGCTATAAGGCCCATCATTTCGGCCGATTGGCACTCATCGAAGGAGAGTGCTAATATATGTTCAACAGCAAGTTTAAAAACATGCCTCGGTGCAAGTTTAAGAGCCGATTAAGTTCCATCCGGCATTCTGCATCCGAACGGTAAAGAACCGTAACAGTCCAAGTGCCCGACAATTCCGCATGGCATATTGTGACTAGAGCAACACCTTCGAGCGAGGAAAGAATATATGACTACGATGTCCGCACAATCCGCCCTGGTCCCCGCCGGCAGCAGTGCACTGGGCCTCGGCTTCAGTGGCAACCTGGGCAACCTGGACGCCTATATTTCGGCCGTCAACCGCCTGCCCATGCTGTCGCATGAGGATGAGGTGCGCCTGGGCCGCCGCCTGAAGGAAAACAATGACCTGGGCGCCGCCCAGGAACTGGTGCTGTCCCACCTGCGTCTGGTGGTGTCGATCGCGCGCGGCTATCTGGGCTATGGCCTGCCGCACGCCGACCTGATCCAGGAAGGCAATATCGGCCTGATGAAGGCCGTCAAGCGCTTCGACCCGGACCAGGGCGTGCGTCTGGTGTCCTACGCCATGCACTGGATCAAGGCCGAGATGCACGAATACATTCTGAAGAACTGGCGCCTGGTCAAAGTGGCCACCACCAAAGCCCAGCGCAAGCTGTTCTTCAATCTGCGCAGCCACAAGCAAGGCCTGGACGCCATGTCGCCGGCCCAGATCGACCAGCTGGCCAAGTTGCTGGACGTGAAGCGCGAGGAAGTGATCGAAATGGAAACCCGCCTGAGCGGCCGCGACATCGCGCTGGAAGCGCCGTCCGACGACGAAGACGACAAATTCTCGCCGATCGCCTACCTCTCGTCCGACCAGAACGAGCCGACCCGCGTGCTGGAAGCCGAAGCCGTGACCCGTCTGCAATCGGAAGGCCTGGAAACCGCGCTGGGCAAGCTCGATGCGCGTTCGCGCCGCATCGTCGAAGCGCGCTGGCTGGCCAATGACGACGGCTCCGGCGCCACGCTGCACACCCTGGCCGACGAATTCGGCGTCTCGGCCGAGCGCATCCGCCAGATCGAAGCGGCCGCGCTGAAGAAGATGAAAGTCGCGCTGGCCGCCTACGTCTAAGCCGCCTTGTTGCGCGCTTAAATTTTCAGAAAACCGGGGGTCGCCCCGGTTTTTTGTTTTATGCTCGCAGTTCAGCGGTGCGCCGCCGATGATGCAATTTGCTTAATATTTTCCTCGTGCGTGCCAGCTCGACAGGAGACCATATGCAACCCAGAATCATCAGCGTCATGCTATGCCTCTGCATCTTCAGCATCATCGCCGCCTGCGGCATCGCCCGCAGCACGGCGCCCGAACCCAGCCCGAGGACGCCCATGCGAACCAGTGCCACCTACACCCTGAGCGCCGGCCAGACGGTCCCGATCGCCGCCGGCGCCACGCTCACGCTCGACCGCATCAATGACAGCCGCTGCCGCAAGGGCGCCGTCTGCGTCTGGGCCGGCTACATCAGCTTCAGCTTCACCGTCAACAAAGGCGGCGCCAGCCAAAGCTTCGTGCTGGCAGAGGACATGCCCAACGCCGGCAAGACCGAAGTCCGAGACGGCCTCAGCTACACCCTCGAAAGCCTGGTTCCGCCCGATCCCCCCGCCGTCGACGCCCCCGAGCCCGACTACCGCGTCACCGTGCGCGTCACCCTCACCCCACCCTGAGTCCGCCAAGCTTTGATCCATATCAAGCAATGTCCACCCTGGTGTCAGGCACCAGAGTCGGACATTCTTTGATCTAGATCAGCAAATGTCCCACCTTGGTGCCTGACACCAGGGTGGGACATTGTTTGATCTAGCGCAAACGGTGGAGGGGCTAGGGTTGGTGGTGATGCTGGCGGCTGTCGGCGGGGGCTTGGGCGCGTTCGTGCAGGCCGTAGTCGCGCATGACGCTGGCGATGCGCAGGCGGTAGTCTTCAAACAGGGCGCCACGGCCTGCGGATTGGGCGGCGCGGTGAGCTTCCAGCCGGCGCCAGGCGGCAATGGCTTCTTCATCGCGGAAGAAGGACAGCGAAAGCAGCTTGCCGGGCTGGCTCAAACTCTGGAAACGTTCGATGGAAATGAAGCCGTCTACCTCGTCCAGCAAAGGACGCAGCGAGGCGGCAATGTCGAGGTATTCCTGGCGGCCTTCCGCTTTGGGACTCACTTCAAAAATGACGGCGATCATGCTTCTTCTCCCTGATTGAAAAATTCCGGAATGCGGGCGTTGTGCGATGGGCGGTAGCGCCATTCGTACCGATTCTTTTCCAATACCTGCGCTTGCAGCAGAACATCGATGGCAGCGGCGGCAATCGTTACCGCCAGCGCTTGGCCGGGACAGGTGTGCGCGCCATGGCCGAAGCCGAAAACCTGGCCTTGCGCATCGCGTGCGCGGCTGGCCGCAGCCAGCACCAGCAGCACGACATCGCCGGGCTGCAGTTCGACGCTGCCGATACGCGTTGCCTCGGCCACGAAGCGGCGCGTGTTCTGAATCGATGGGTCGTTGAGAGCGACATCCCGTACCAGCGCCAGCCCACCTTCGCTGGCACGCTGCGGCGCGCGCAGCAGGTCGACAATGGCATTGCCGATCAGTCCCGCCGTGGCCTCGTAAGTCTGCGACAGCAGGCCGACCAGATTGGCCAGGATCGCTTGCGCATTGTTCCAGCCAGCCGCTTCGGCTTCGGCCAGCACCGCGCCCAGCAGACTGTCCGCTGCTGGCGGCGCGCTGCGCAGCAGATCGCTGAAGCTGTCGAGTAGGAAGCGTGCCGCGTGCTGGGCCAGCGCCAGCTGTTCCGGGCTGCTGAGCGGGGAGAGACAGGCGACGAACTGGCGCATCCACGCCGACAGCGCGGGCAACTGGGATGGCGCGAAGCCGAGCAGGCTGGCCATCGTCTGCACCGGCACATCGCACATCCACGCCGAGAGCCTCGCCCCGTCCAGACGCGTTCTCGCAGCGTGCAAGGCCGGAGGCAAGGCCTGCGCCAGCGAGGCCGCGCGCAGCTGCGCCGCTTCCAGCGGCAATGCCGCCAAGGCACGCTGCAAAACCAGTTTGGGCACGACGTGGCGCGCGCCGTCATTCATCCTCACCAGTTGACCAAACACCTGCCCCGCGCTGCCGCCCGCGATGGCGGCCGGCACCGCCTCCGCCACCGGACGCACGCGGCAGGCGAGATTTGCCATCACCGCGCGCACCAGCACCGGGCTTCCGGCCAGCCACAGTTTGCGCTCCTCGTCGAACACCAGTTCGGACCGCGCCGCCAGGGCGGCATAGCCTGGATAGGGATCGCTCTGGGTGACTGCCGCTATCGGATCGAAATACATGGATTTCCTTTGCACGAGTGGGATGGCTGCAGTATGCTGAAAAGCCCCACCCCACACTTCGCCCTGGACCGAAATATGGATGCACAAGCCGACAACCACCTGTCCCGCATCGCTGGCGCGATCGCCGAGCCGGCGCGCGCGCGCATGCTGTGCTGCCTGCTCGACGGCCACGCCCGCACCGCCACCGAGCTGGCGGCGGTGGCGGAAGTCGGCGCCTCCACCGCCAGCGCTCACCTGGCGCGCCTGAAGGAAGAACAGATGGTGGAATTGCTGGTGCAGGGCCGCCACCGCTACTACCAGCTGGCCGGGCAGGACGTCGCCACCGCGCTGGAAGCGCTGCTGGTGGTGGCCGGACTGCCCCGTCCCGAATTCAAGCCCGGCACGCCGAACCGCCTGCGCAAGGCACGCACCTGCTACGACCATATGGCCGGCTCGGTCGCCGTCGCCCTGCACGACCACTTTGCCGAACAAGGCTGGCTGGAAGCGTCCGATGACACGCCCAAGGAATACCGCTTGAGCGCTGCGGGAGAACAAGGCTTCGCCGCGCTGGGACTGGATCTGCCGGCCACACGCAAACTGCGCCGCCGCTTCGCCTGTCCCTGTCTGGACTGGAGCGAACGGCGCCCGCACCTGGGCGGCGCGCTGGGCGCGGCCCTGCTACAGATGGCACTGAAAAAGGGCTGGGTGGAACAGGATCTGGACAGCCGCGCGCTGAGCGTTGCGCCCAAGGGACAGCGGCAGATGCTGGCGGCCTTCGGTCTAAGCATCGCTTAAGCTGTCTGCAAGACGATGTGAGGACTTTATCAACAAGGAGTCGTCATGAAAAACTGGGCACGCGACAATAAAGGCTTCCTCCTCTTCCTCGCATTATTCGGCATCTTCCGCACCGCCATCGCCGACTGGAATCCGATTCCATCGGCCTCCATGCATCCCAATCTGCTGGAAGGCGATGTGGTCTTCGTCAACCGCGTGGCCTATGACCTGAAGGTGCCGCTGACCGATATCTCGCTGGCGCGCCTGGGCGAGCCGCAGCGCGGCGACGTCGTGACCTTCTCCTCGCCCAAGGACGGCACGCGCCTGATCAAGCGCGTCGCCGCCCTGCCCGGCGACACGGTGGAGATGCGCGGCGAGCGCCTGATCGTCAACGGCAAACAGGCCGAATACACGGTGCTGGGCAACCATAGCGAGGACATGGGCATGGCCGGCCAACTGCAGGCGCTGCAACTGAGCGAAGCCAATGGCGACGCCAGCTACCGCATCCAGATCCTGCCGCAAGTGCATGCGCGGCGCGACTTCGCGCCGCTGGTGATCCCGGCCAATCAATTCCTGATGCTGGGCGATAACCGCGACAACAGCAGCGACTCGCGCTATATCGGCCTGGTGCCGCGCGATCTGCTGATCGGCCGCGCCGAACGCATCCTGGTTTCGGCCAACATCACCGACCGCTGGCAGCCGCGCTTCGAGCGCATTGGCGCCAGCCTGCGTCCACAGTAAACCTCCCCCGTGGCGGCCGCCCGCCGCCACTTCCCGATTGCCATCCGCCGCCAAATCGCGCTAAAATGAGAATAATTCTTATTTGCGTTTGATTTGGGATGGCAACGGCGACCACTTTGCAGCTTGATCCGGGCGTGCTCTATCACGAGCATCACGCCTGGCTATTCGGCTGGCTGCGCAAAAAGCTCGGCTGCGCCCACCATGCCGCCGATCTGGCGCAGGACACCTTCCTGCGCATCGTCGCCGCGCGCGACACCCTGCCGCAACTGGCCGAACCGCGCGCCTGGCTCACCACCACCGCCAAGCGCCTGCTGATCGACCGCCAACGCCGCGCCCTGATCGACCAGGCCTATATCGCCGAACTGGAACTGCTGGCGCAGGAACTGCCCTGCTATCCCTCGCCCGAAGAAATCCTGCAGGCGGCGCAGGCGCTGAACGCCATCGCCCGCGTGCTGGAAGGCCTGTCCGACAAGGCGCGCGAAGCCTTCCTGGCCCACTACCTGGACGGCGAAAGCCATGCCGCCATCGCCGAGCGCCTGCAAGTCTCGACCCGCATGGTGCACAAATACCTGGTGCAGGCGCTGATGCGCTGCGGCGAGGCGCTGGACGAGCCATGCCTGTAAGCCTGCCGCGCGCACTGTCCGAGCAGGCCGCCGAACTGGTGGTCGCGCTCACGGCCGACACCCCGCAGGAACGCGCCGCCGCGCGCAGCGCCTTGGACGACTGGAAGGCCGCCGATCCGCGCCACGCGCAGGCGGCCGAACGCATGGAATATCTGCTCGGTCAACTGGAAGACGTGCAGCGCATCGGCGCCGGCGACAGCCGCCCCGCGCGCGCCGCCATCCACGCCGCGCTCAAACCCGAAGCCAACGGCAAACGGCGCGGCGCGCGCCTCGCCACCGCCGCCATGCTGGCCCTGAGCCTGTGCGGCGCGGCCTGGCTCGGCCTGCAGCACTACCCGCCCGCCCTGCTCACCGCCGACCTGCGCGCCGGCACCGGACAATGGCAGCAGCACACCCTGAGCGACGGCAGCCGCCTGACCCTGAACAGCGGCAGCGCCGTCAAGCTGGCCTACACCCCGCAGCAGCGCGCCGTGCGCCTGGTGCAGGGCGAAATCCTGGTGGACGTGGCGCGCGACGCCGCCCGCCCCTTCATCGTGCACACGGAAGAAGGCAGCATCCGCGCCTTAGGCACCCGCTTCGTGGTACGCCGCGTTGACGGCGTCACCGAGCTGTCGATGCTCGAATCGAAAACCGCCGTGCAAACCGCCGCCCAGGCCGCGCAGCTCAGCCGGGAAAATATGGTGGTCACCGCCGGCCAGCGCCTGCGCATCGAAGCCGGCGCGCTTGGCCCGCTCGGCCGCATCGATGCCGGCAGCGTGTCCGATGCCTGGCGCCTGCACCAGCTGGTGGTGCAGGACCGCCCCCTGAGCGAAGTGCTGGACGAACTGGCGCGCCACCGTCCCGGCGCCCTGCGCTACGACCGCGCGCAGCTCGATGGCATCCGCGTCTCCGCCGTCCTCCCGCTGGACGACACCGGACGCGCCCTGCACCTGCTGCTCACCAGCTTCCCCCAGTTGCGCATCCGCACCGTCACCCCCTACCTGGTCCTGATCGACGCCCCCGCCAGCTGAGCCCGCCACCGTTTGCGCCAAATCAAACAATGTCCCACCCTGGTGTCAGGCACTAAGGTCGGACATTCTTTGAGCAAAATCAAAGAATGTCCGGTTCTGGTGCCTGACACCAGGGTTGGACATTCGTTGATATAGGTCAAAGGGGATTTTTTTGCGGGAACGGTTCCGGTTTGGGGCGGCTGTCCGTCAAGGTAGGTGAAGCAGCGAATATTTGTCCCGCGTGCAGCGGGCGTTACCGTCAAGAACGAGAAGGAATCAGAGCATGTCCAGGCAATATCAGGGCGCCGCGCGCGCCGCCACTTCGTCCCGTCGTACCCATCTCGCGCCTCTGGCTCTGGCAATCCAGCTGGCCTTCGGCGGCGCGCTGGCGGCGGCCCTGCCGGGCGTGGCCCTGGCGCAGGCGACCGGCGCGCAACAGGCGCAGTACGATATTCCGGCCGGTCCTCTGGCGGAGTCGCTGAACCGCTTCGCGCAGCAGGCCGGCGTGGCGATCGTGCTGGATGCGCAAAAAGTGCAGGGACTGCGCAGCCCCGGCCTGAAAGGCAGTTATGGCGTGGAGGATGGCTTCAATGCCCTGCTGCGCGATAGCCAGTTTGTGATCGGGAAAACCAGCTCCGGCTATCTGCTGCTGGCGAAACCTGCCCAGCGTTCGACCAGCGCCGCTGCCGGCGGCACCCAGCCGGAGCAGACCCTGGCCGCCGTCAACGTGAGTTCCACCCTGCTGGCCGACGAGCTGCCGCGCGCTTACGCCGGCGGCCAGGTCGCCCGTGGCGGCCAGCTCGGCATCCTGGGCAGCACCAGCATCATGGACGCGCCCTTCAATCTGACCAGCTACACCGCCGAACTGGTGGCCAACCGCCAGGCCAGCACCGTGGCCGCCGTGCTGCTGAACGATCCGTCGGTGCGTTTCACCACCTCCGAAGGCCATATCTACGAGAATTTCAGCATCCGCGGCTTTGAGATCAATGGCGAGGACTTGGCCTTCAACGGCCTGTATGGCGTGGCGCCGAGCGGCCATGCGCCGACCGAATTCCTGGAGCGCGTGGAAGTGCTGAAAGGTCCGGGCGCCCTGCTGGGCGGCATGTCGCCGCAAGGCGCCGTGGGCGGCATCATCAACCTGATTCCTAAACGCGCCACCGATAAGCCGCTGTTCCGCCTGACCACCGACTACACCTCGCGCGGCCAGTACGGCGTGCATGCCGACGTGGGCCAGCGCTTTGGCGAAAGCAATCGCTGGGGCATCCGCGTCAACGGCGCTTACCGCGACGGCAAGGTCGGCGTGAAGGATCAGGAAAAAGAGCGCATCCTCGCTTCCGTCGCGCTGGACTATCGCGGCCCGCAACTGACCGCCAGCATCGATGCCTATAGCGACCGCGAGAACATCGACAATGGCAGCTCCTGGATGGCATCCTTTCCCGCCACCGGCGTGATCGCGCCACCGAAAACCGGTACCAATCTGCTGCGCGGCATCTACGGCAAATTGAAAAACGACGCCATCATGGCGCGCGTCAGCTACGAATTCAATGATCAGGTGAGCGCCTACGCCTCCCTGGGCAAGCTGAAATACGAGTATTCCGGCTATGTGAACGGCACCCGCGCTGCGATCAAGAACACCGCCGGCGACTATACTGCCAACACCTATCACCAGCGCGGTTCCACCGACAATACCTCGGGCGAAGTGGGCGTGCGCGGCCGCTTCACCACGGGTTCCATCCGCCACCAGGCAGTAGCCAGCATCACTTCGCTGGATATCGATACCGGCCGCGCCAACCCGGCCTTCAGCGCGACATTCAATTCGAACATCTACAACCCGACCTTGCCGGCCCTGGCCGCCGATCCCGGCCCTGCACCACGCACCAATGAAGCCACGCTGCGCAGCTTCGCCTTCGCCGACACGCTCTCCTTCGCCGAGGACAAGGTGCTGCTGACCCTGGGCGCGCGCCGCCAGCAGGTGAAGACCGAAGCTTTCCACGCTGTCACCGGCGCGCGCACCTCCGCCTACGACAAGAAGGCTACCACGCCGGCAGTCGGCATCGTGGTCAAACCATGGTCGCCGTCGGTTTCGCTGTATGCGAACATGATCGAAGGCCTGAGCCAGGGCGGCACCGTCACCGACGAAAAAGCCAAGAACTACGGCGAAGTCTTCGCTCCCTTCCGCAGCAAGCAGGTGGAAGCGGGCGTGAAATGGGATCTGGGCGAAATCACCAATACCTTCAGCGTGTTCCAGATCAAGCGTCCTTCTATGATCAAGAACGTCGCCACCAATACCTACTCGGTGGATGGCGAGCAGCGTAATCGCGGCGCGGAATGGAATCTGTTCGGCCAGATCAACCCCTCGCTGCGCCTGCTGGGTGGCGCGGCCTACACGAGCAGCAAGCTCACGCGCGCCGCCAGCGCCAATCTGGATGGCAAAACGCCTTACGGCATCCCGAAATGGAAGGCGAATCTGGGCGCTGACTGGGACGTGCCAGGCGTGCGTGGCCTGAGCCTGAACGGCCGCATGATCTACACCAGCAGCCAGTTCGTCAACAACGCCAACACCCAAAAGATCGACAGCTGGACCCGTTTCGACCTGGGCGCCCGCTTCGTCACCCGCGTGATGGAGAAAGAACTGCAACTGCGCGCCAATGTGGAGAACGTCGCCAACAAGAGTTACTGGGCAGGCTCCTTCAACGACAACTTCGTGACCCAGGGTGCGGGCCGCATCTATAAACTCTCGGCATCGGTGGACTTCTGATGAATAACCCTCAAGCGAAGAAAGCGCCCGCGCGGCGCCGCTGGCTGGCTGGCACCACCGCCTTGCTGGCGGCAGGTCTGGCGCCAGCCGTTGCGGCGGACAAGCCCGGCGCTGCGTCCGATAGCGTCTGGATACCAGCCGCGCTGCCGCAAGCGCGGCAAGCCGACCTGCGCTCGCGCCACACCGGCCAGCACTACCGCATCTTCATCAGCATTCCCGACACGCCTGCGCCGGCGGCCGGCCATCCGGTGATTTACGCGCTGGACGGCAATGCCTCCTTCCCCTCGCTGGCCCTGATGGCGCGCACCGTCGCGCGCCGCAGCAAGGTCACGGGACGCAATGCGCCGGTCGTCGTCGGCATCGGCTACGCCAGCGGAGAGGATTACGATGGCCCGGCGCGCAGCCGCGACTACACGCCGCCTTCGTCCAAGGCCACGGAGAAGGAAGGCGGCGCCGACCGCTTCCTCGACTTCATCGAACAGGAACTCAAGCCGCAGATTGCCGCACTGGCGAAAATCGATCCGCAGCACCAGGCATTGTTCGGCCATTCCTACGGCGGCCTGTTCACCCTGCACGCCTTGTTCACGCGTCCCGCCGCCTTCCAGACCTTCATCGCGGCCAGCCCCTCGATCTGGTGGGGCGAGCGCTTCATCCTCAGCGAGCAGGCCGGACTTGCCACGCGTGCAGCCGCCGCAACGAGCAAGCCGCAACTGCTGCTGACAGTGGGCGAACTGGAACAGGCGGTCGCGCCAGGCAAACAGCTCAGCGAACGCAGCGCCATGCTGATGGAAAAACGCATGGTCGATGCCGCGCGCGACTTGGCGGTGGACCTGCAAAAGCAGGCGGCTCAGGATGCCGGCAAGGCCGCGCTGGCTCGCGTGCGCTTCCTTGCGCTGGCCGGCGAGGACCACGGTTCCGCGTTGTTCCCGGCCCTCTCGCGCGGCCTGGAATTCTTCCTGGAGTAAGCATGGACGGCAGGATCATCCTTCTGGCGCTGGCCGTGAACGCGGCCTCCATCTTCTGCTTCTATCTGTCGGTGGAGCGCCAGCAATGGCTGGCCCAGCCCCTGCCCGCGCGGCCGGGACGCTGGGCGGGCAGCCTCCTGATGCTGGCTGCTGTGCTGCTGTGGTGGTCGCAAGCCACCTTCAGCACCACGCTGTTCGCGGTGCTGACCATCTCCATGCTGCTTGGCTCCATCGTCCCCTATCTGGCCGCCCTGCGCACCATACTAAAAGGACGGCAGCCATGAGCGGCAAGTCGAAGAACACCATCCAGCCGGACTGGATCAGCAAGACCCTGGCCGGCGTGCTGCTCGGTTTCGCCCTGTGCATCGCCATCAGCGGCCTGTTCGCCTGGCTGACGCCGGGCGGTCCCGCAGCGCCGCAGAAATCGCAGGCGACGATGTGGATCACCATGCCCGTCTGGGGCGCGGTCCTCAGCTTTGTTTATCTGTTCCGCAGCGGCGCGCAAGCCTGGCGTTGGCTGGGCGGCGCCACCGTGCTGGCCTACGCCCTGCTTGCGGCCTGCCGCCACTTCCTTCAATGAGCTAGCCAATGCGCGCCGAAGTCATACGCATCTACAAATCAGTCCACACCTGGACCGGCATCATCGCCGGCTTCATGCTGTTCATCGCCTTCTACGCCGGCGCGCTGACCATGTTCGAAGTGCCGCTGAACCGCTGGGCGGCGCAGGAACAGCGCGCCGCCATGGCGCCTTTGGCGCAAAGCGAACAGCTGATCGCCGACACACTGGCCGCGCGCCCCGACGCGCGCAAATCCTTCACCCTGCACCTGAACGACGAAGAGCACATCCCCGGACGCATCACCTGGTCCAAGGGACGCGGCGACAAGTCGCCCTGGTCGGCCGACTATGCCGCCGACGGCAGCCTGCACGTCGAACGCAACACGCCGTCCGGCATGGCCCAGCTGATCGACCATGTCCACCGCACCGGCGGCCTGCCGGGCGATGGCGAGGTGACGGAACTGATCATGGGCGTGGTCAGCACCCTGTATGTGGTGGCGCTGGTCTCGGGCCTGATCATTCTGCTGCCCTCGCTGAGCAAGGACTTCTTCGCCCTGCGCGTCGGCAAAAACCTGAAGCGCATGTGGCTGGACGCGCACAATGCCATCGGCATCGCCAGCCTGCCCTTCCACATCGTGATCGCCGTAACGGCCGTGGTCTTCGCCTTCCACGACCAGATTTACGATATCCAGGACACGGTGGTGTATGGCGAAAAGATGAAGGCGCAGATGAACGCCGCCAACGCCAAGCCGAAACCGGACCGCAAGCCCGCTGCCATGCTGCCGCCCGATGCGCTGCTGGCCAAGGTGCGCGAACTGAGTCCCGAATTCCAGCCGACCGCGATGCAGTACACCGCGCCGGCCACCGCCAGCGCCACCGTGCGCATTGCCGGCGAAGACCCGCGCTACGTGCTGCGCCGCGACGGCTCGATCACGCTCAACGCCATCACCGGCGAAGTGCTGAACCAGGGCACCTTCCCCGGCAACTACAACAGCTGGGCCGCCCCCGTGGCCGGTGCCTTCGCCCTGCACTTCGGCACCTTCGGCGGCGCGCCGATCCGCTGGACCTACTTCCTGATGGGACTGGGCGGCGCCTTCCTCTTCTACAGCGGTAATCTGTTGTGGATTGAGACGCGCCGCAAGAACGCCCGCAAGGGTAGCGAGGTGGAACAGAGCCGTTCCACGCGCTGGTTGTCCGCCGCCACCGTCGGCGTCTGCCTGGGATGCGTCACCGCGCTGTCGCTCACCATCGCCGCGGCACGCCTGCTACCGGCGCAGGGCGCGCAGCTGAACGCCTGGCATGAAACTGTGTACTACGGCGGCTTCTTCCTGTGCGTGCTGTGGGCCTTCATGCGCGGCGCGCCGCGCGCCGGCGTGGAACTGCTGTGGGCCAGCGCCGCCAGCACCCTGCTGATCGCCGCCGCCACCGTCTGGCGCGGCTTCGCCATCGGCGCGGTCGATATCGGCGCCGTGGTCATGGCCTGCGGCTTCGCCTGGATTGCTGTTGCCGCCATGCGCCGCCAGCGCCTTGGCGCCACCGACAGTGTCTGGTCGCGCAAGCGCGCGGCCGCTACGCCGGCCTAAGCCTGCGCAGCATCGGGCTGGCGAACGTCCGCGTCGCCGGCCCTTTCAGTTTTCATACGTGCGGACTTCGATATTGTGCCCGTCCGGGTCATAGAAGTACCAGGCATCGGCCAGGCCGCGCGCGCCATGCGACTGGCGCGCAGGCCCGCCGCTGCGGTCGAACGGGTCGCTGCCGTACGCAATGCCTTGCTCGCTCAAACGACGCTGCACCGCATCGAAGCTGGCGCGATCGATGCTGAAAGCCAGATGCACGGGATCGCGTGGCGCTTCCGCCAAAAGGTCCAGCGTGAAATCCTCATTCACGCGCAGCACGTCGAAAGGCATCAGCTTGCCCTCGTAAGCAAAACCCAGCACGTTCTGGTAAAAACGCACGGAAGCCGCGGGATCGCTCACCCGCAAAATCATATGGTCGAGAACCGGCATGGTTTTCCTCCCGCTTAGTTCATGACGCGGCCACCCGCGACATCCAATGTTATACCCGTGATCCAGGACGAGCTCTCCGACAGCAAGAACAAGGCGGCGGAAGCGATATCGTCCGGCTGCCCCAGACGCCCCAGCGGGAAAGCGCCCAGCATGGCTTGCTGCTGCGCCGGCGGCATGCGCTGCGCGGTGCGCTCGGTCAGCACGGCCGAGGGCGAAATGCAGTTCACGCGAATGCCCTGGCGGCCCACCTCATTCGCAGCATGACGGGTCAGCATGATGACGCCCGCCTTGGCCGCGCCATAGCCGGCCGGCGCCCCCGAGGCCACGCGGCCGCCGGCCGAGGCCATGGTCACGATGCTGCCATGGCCGCGCGCAATCATCGCCGGCAAAAAGCACTTGAGCGTGAAGAAGGTCGAGGTCAGATTATGGTCGATGCTGGAACGCCAATCCTCCTCCGTGATTTCGGCCAACGGCATCGGACGTCCGCTGCCGCCGCCGGCGAAGGCCAGCAACAGTTCCGGCGCGCCAAAATGATCCTCGATGGCGGCGCGCATTGCCTGCACGGCGGCCAGGCTGGAACAATCGGCGGGCGCCGCGAAAGCCGCACCGTCCTGCTCGCGGATGGCCGCCACCGTGGCGTCGATCGCATCGCCGTCGCGGCCATTGACGGCCACTTTCGCGCCGCAGCGCGCCAACGCCAGACAGGCCGCCGCACCGATGCCGCGCGATCCGCCGGTAACGAGAGCGACCTTGCCTTGCAGGTCGGGATAGACAGGAATCGGGCTGCTCATGCTCATCTCCAGTGATTGCTTGACGCCAGATTACAAACCGCCTAGGCTTAAATCAAATCATGAATTATTAGGCCATCCATAAATAAAACGATGTCTTATCTACTTCATCTGCGCAGCTTCCTCAGCGTCTACCGCCACAACTCGATTTCGCGCGCGGCTCTCGCCTTGCAATTAACCCAGCCCGCCGTTTCGCGCCACATCAAGGTGCTTGAAGCCCATCTCCACACCCAGCTTTTCACCCGCCTGCCGCGCGGACTGGCCCCGACGCCGGCCGCCATCGAACTGGAACGCCAGAGCGGGCCGCATCTCGATGCGCTCGACCTGATCGTCGGCAGCGGCGGCGCCCAGCGCGCCACGCTGGCCGGCCCGCTACATCTCGGCACCAGCAGCGGCTTCACGCGGCTACTGCTCGCCGCCCTGAACACGCTGCCCAGCCACGGCATCCGCCTCAATCTGCGCGCCATGCCGCCGCCGGCCCTGGTGGCCGCCCTGGTCGCCGGCGAACTCGATATGGCGGTCACGCTGGCGCGCATTCCTCACAAAGGCGTGGAATACGAACCGCTCTACGAAGGACGGTTGCAAATGGTCTGCAGTCCAGCGCTGCGCGAACGCCTGCCCAAATCCGCCGCCCCCAAAGGCCTGCCCCTGATCGACCTGCAAAGCCCCGTGCCACCGCTGCCCGGCTTCTGGCGCGACGTCTACGGCGGCACTGCCGACGCCCCCAGCGCCATCGTCCCCGACTACCAGGCCGCCCTCGAAGCCGCCGCTGCCGGCATCGGCCTCGCCGTCGTCCCCGAATGCCTGAGCCGCCCGCTGCTGCACAGCGGCCAACTGATCGCCCTGCCGCAGCCGAAACGTCCGTCGCCATTCCATCTCCACATCGCCCGCGCCAAAGGCAGCAGCAAAGCCGCCGACCGCATCACCCTCTGCCGCCAGCACCTCACCGACGCCGCCCGCCACTGGTAGCCCCTTTGCGCTAGATCAAACAATGTCCCACCTGGTGTCAGGCACCAGGGTGGGACATTCCTTGATTTTTCTCAAAGAATGTCCGGTTCTGGTGCCTGACACCAGGGTGGACATTGTTTGATTTGGCGCAAACGCTGCGGGGATAAAAAAACGGCGATCCCGTTGCCGGAACCGCCGCAAAAGAAGACGCCATGGGGTCGGCGCTTGTGAAACTCTTTACGATTTATTTACTTGCTTTGCATTCCTTACAGATGCGCGGCGATCTGCGGCATCAGGTCATCGAAGGTGCGGCCGGTGCCGTTTTCGCCGATGGCGTGCATTTTCCATTCGCCGTTGTGGCGATACAGCTTGGCCATGATCTGGGCCGAGTGCGAGCCTTGCACCGACAGGTTGAAGCGCGCGACTTCTTTGCCGTTGTTGGCGTTCACCAGGCGGCAGTAGGCGTTATCCACTTGCGAGAAGCTTTGGCCGGTGAAGCTGTTGACGGTGAAGACGATGCTCTTCACGTGCTCGGGCACCTGGCCCAGCGTGACGTTGATTTGCTCGTCGTCGCCATCGCCGGCGCCGGTGCGGTTGTCGCCGGTGTGGAAGACGCTGCCGTCACGGCTTTTCAGTTGGCGGAACCAGACCACGTCCAGCGGGCGGTTGGCGTCGTCGAACAGGACGCAGGAGGCGTCCAGGTCGATGTCGGCGCTCTTGGAACCGAAGCCGAGGAAGCCCTTGCTCTTGACCGCATCCCAGCCCAGGCCCATGGCCACATGGTTCAGGGACTGGCCAGCTTCCTTCTCCAGCGAGATCTTCTGGCCTTTTTGCAGATTGACAGACATGTTTACTCCTTAATTCAAATTACTGCTTGCGCTGGCTGCTTAACCAGCCAACGAAGGAACTGCGGTTGCGCGAGCAGATCAGCACCTTGCCCTGGCCCGAGAAGCGCAGCACCATGCCTTCGCCGCTCGTCACGCTGTTCACCAGATTGCTGAACAGGCCTCCGCCGCCGCCCGTCGCCACCGAGATTTCGTAGCGCAGCGAGCTGTCCCAGCAAACGACGTGGGCGTTGTCGATCACCACGTCCTTGCCTGCCGTGACGTCCAGCTGGAACAGGGAGCCGAAGCCCGACACTGCCAGTTGGCCGCTGCCGGCGGTTTCGGTGATGAAGAAACCGCCGCTCTGGCCGAACAGGGCATTGCCCACGTTCTGCGTGCGCACTTTCAGGTCGACGCCGAAGGTGGCGGCGACGAAGGCGCCGTCGCTCAGCATGTACTGCTGCGGGCCGACGTCGATCACTTGCATGGCGCCCGGCAGGGTCGGCGACAGCAGACAATCACCGTCGCCGCGTACTGCCTCGATATGTTGCTGGAAGAAGGATTCGCCGTTGGCAAAGGTGCGCATCAGCGCACTGCCCAGGCCACCGCTCATCTTGCCTTTCAGCTCAAGCGCGGATTCCATCATCACCATGGCGTCCGATTCGCAATAAATCTTCTCGCCCTGGCGCAGCGACACATGCAGGAAGGGATCTTCGCTGCCGGTTACGGTGAATGTCGCCATGATTAAACGCCTACGCCGAAGTTCGAAGCCAGCGCGCCCAGACCGCCTTTGTAGCCCTGGCCAACGGCCTTGAATTTCCAATCGCCGTTGTTGCGGTATACCTCGCCGAACACCAGCGCGGTTTCGGTGGAGCCGTCTTCCGACAGGTCGTAGCGGGCGATTTCGCCGTTGGTGGCGGCGTTCACGCAGCGCACGAAGGCTTTCTGCACCTGGCCGAAGTTCTGGCGGCGGGCGTCGGCTTCGTGGATGGTCACGCACACTGCGATGCGTTCCACGTCGGCCGGCACCTTGCCCAGATCGATGCTGACGGTTTCGTCGTCGCCATCGCCGGCGCCGGTGCGGTTGTCGCCCGAGTGGGCCACCGACTGGTCCTGCGATTTCAGGTTGTTGTAGAAAACGAAGTCCAGATCGTTGCGCACTTTGCCGTCCACTTTCAGCAGGAAGGCCGAGCTGTCGATATCGAAAGCAGCGCCGTCGGTGTTGCGCACATCCCATCCCAGACCCACGACCAGTTTGGACAGGCCAGGTGCTTCTTTGCTCAGATTGACGTTGCCACCTTTTTGCAGACTGATTGCCATGATTTACTTCTCCTTGGTTGGTTGTGACACCCTTACTACATGCGCAGCGTGCCGGTGTCGTATATCGCACGCCGCGCTTTTCTTACCGCCCTTACGCTGCTTTCAGCGCCAGGGCTTCCTGTTTTTTCCGGTATCGCACCGAGGACCAGAGCGAGGCCAGGATGAAGGCCACACCAATCAGGCCGGTGAAGATTTCGGGAATATGGAACTTCATACTCGCCAGCATGATCACCGCCAGAATGCCGATGGCGTAGTGCGCGCCGTGCTCCAGATACACGTATTGATCGAGCGTGCCTTTGTGCACCAGATACACCGTCATCGAGCGGACGAACATCGCGCCAATCGCCAGGCCCAGCATGATGATCACGACATCGGAGGTGATGGCGAACGCGCCGATCACGCCGTCGAAGCTGAAGGAGGCATCCAGCACTTCCAGGTAGAGGAAGCCGCCAATACCGCCGCGCTTCACCATATCGCCCACATTCGAGCCTTCTTCTTCCTTCTCCAGCAGGTTGCTGATCGCATCCACGCCGACGTAGACCAGGATGCCCCACATACCCGAGACCAGCACCACCAGCTTCTGGCCTTCCGCCACCAGCGACAGGGAACCGAGCAGCACGCCCATGGCCACCATCACCGCGATCGAGGACACCTTGCCCAGCGAGCCGAGTTTCTTCTCGACGTTACCCAGCCAGTGCATTTCCTTCTCGTGATCCAGCAGGAAGTTCAGGAACACCAGCAGCAGGAAGATGCCGCCGAATGCCGCCACTTCAGCGTGGTGATCGGTCAGGTGCTTCGAATACGTTTTCGGATCGTTCAGCGCCAGCGTCCACACATCGAAGATGCTGATGTCGGCCGCCACGGCCACAATCACCAGCGGGAACAGCAAGCGCATGCCGAACACCGCGATGATGATGCCCACGCCGAGGAAGAGCTTTTGCCAGAAAGCGTCCCAGGTCTTCAGCACGGAGGCGTTCACCACCGCGTTGTCGAAAGAGAGCGAGACTTCCATCACGCCCAGAATGACGGCGATACCCAGCGCCGTCAGCGCACCGGACCAGCCGGCCGATTGGTAACCCCACCACCCTGCGACAGCAAGACAGATGAAAGTCACCAGGAATGAAATCCTGAAGTGTTTCATCACTAGAACCCTTTCTTGTTTTGATCGATGTCATGCAGTGTAGAGAAAACCTGTGATTTGAAAAATAGAAGATAATTGAAGTATTACTTCGGAAAAATCGAAAATGAAAACAACAGGACTGAACTTCCGCCACCTGTATTTCTTCCGCGTGGTGGCGGCGGAAGGCAGCGTCACGCGCGCTGCCGAGCGGCTGGGATTGGCGATTCAGACGGTCAGCACCCAGATCGCGGCGCTGGAACAGTCGATCGGCAAATCGCTGCTGACCCAGCAGGGACGCCGCCTGGTGCCGACCGAAACAGGCCGCGTCGCCCTTACCTATGCCGAGCAGATTTTCGAGCTGGGCGACCGCATGCAGGAGGCGCTGCAGGAAAGCGACGCGGGCAAGATGCGGCTGACGGTCGGCATTTCCGATTCGCTGCCCAAGCTGATCGCCTATCGCCTGCTGCAGGCGTCGATGAATATGAAGGTGAAGGTCAAGCTGGTTTGCCTGGAAGACGAATTCGACTCGCTGCTGGCCGATCTGGCCCTGCACAAGCTGGACGTGGTGCTGACCGACCGCTCGATCCGCGCCACGGCCAGCCTGCGCGTGTTCAGCCACCTGCTGGGCGAAAGCGAGATGCAGCTATTCGGCGCGCCGAAGCTGGCGCGCAAATACCAGCGCAATTTCCCGCACAGCCTGACGGGCGCGCCGCTGCTGCTGCCGACGCGGAACAACGCCCTGCGCGGGCGCATCGACAAGTGGCTGCTCGACCATGAGGTGCAGCCCGATGTGGTGGGTGAGTTTGAGGATAATGCGATGCTGAACACTTTCGGCCGCAATGGCCTAGGTCTGTTCTTCGCGCCCTCGGCGCTGGCCTCGGACCTCAAGGAGCAGTTCGGCGCGGTCCTGGTGGGCAACGCGCCCGAACTGCGCGAGCAGTTCTACGCCATTTCCAGCGAGCGCCGCATCAAGCATCCCGCCGTGGAAGCGCTGCTGCAGGCCACCCACAGCGGCTTGTTTGCCTGAACAACCGGGGACAGACCACGTTTTATCGGTAGCGCGCCGCGAGCGCATCGAGTCCGGCCAGGGCGTAGCTCAACATATCGTCGGTCAGGGCGTCCAGATCATTGCCCAGGGCCGGGAACACATCTTCGCGCATGGCGCGCGGCGCCATCAGCAGCGACAGGCAGGGCGCCATCAGGAAGAACAGCCCGCGCTGCAGGCCGGGACTGTCGGGCGGCAGGTCGAGAATTTCGCTGACGATGCCCAGCATGACCATGGCCTTGGGTGCGATCGCCTTATGCACCAACGCCGGCGCATACGCCGTCGGCGCCAGCAGCTCGCGGATCATCACGCGCGCGCTCCAGTGCGCGTCCGGTCCCGCCGCGCGCTGCACCACGCCGCGCAGGATGGCGCGCAGTTTCTCGCGCGGCGCCAGCTCGGCGCCGGCCACCGCCAGCATCTCTTCCAGCCGCAGCAAATGGTGGTGCGCTTCCACCAGCACCGCCTCATATAGCTGCTCGCGGCCGCCGAAATGGTAGTTCACGGCGGCGATATTGGTGCCGGCGCGGCTGCAGATTTCCTTGCTGGTGGCGTCGGCGAAACCGCGCTCGGCGAAGACCTGCCCGGCCATATCGAGCAGGGTCTGGCGGGTGGCATCACCATCCTGGCGGGCGGTGCGCGATGGCGCGGGAGATGGTTTTCGCATGGAAGTCGGCATGGGCAGCATTGTAGCCAGAGTCTGAAGTATCGCGCACTACGCAAATAAATTCAAATTCAAATTTCAATTTAATGTAATATGCCTATAAAATCAGCACATCGCTTAAGGATGCCCGTAATGAGCAAGAAGATCGTTATCGCCGCTATCGCCCTGCTGGGCCTTGCCGCAGGCGCGGCCTGGTATGCGCAGCGGCCGGCGCGCAGCGGCACGGAACTGGTCCTGCATGGGAATGTCGATCTGCGCCAGGTGGCGCTGGCCTTCAACGGCAGCGAACGCATCGCCCGCCTGCTGGTGCAGGAAGGAGAGCAGGTGCGCGCCGGCCAGGTGCTGGGCGAACTCGATACGCGCACCCTGAATCTGCGGCTGGCGCAGGCGCGCGCCCAGGCCGAGGCGCAGCAGCAGGTCTTGCGCCGCTTGCGCGCGGGCAGCCGTCCGGAGGAGTTGGGCCAGGCACGCGCCGCCACCACGGCGGCCCAGGCCGAAGTGGATCTGGCCAAGCAGCAGCAGGACCGCTACGAGGCGCTGGAACGGCGCGCAGTCAGCCAGCAGGAAGTCGATACCGTCCGTGCCCGCTACAAAACGGCCCTGGCCCAGCTGGACAGCGCGCGCAAGGCGCAGCAGCTGGTGCAGAACGGTCCGCGCAACGAGGACATCGCGCAGGCGAGCGCCCTGCTGGATGCGGCCAACGCCGACGCGGCGCTATTGCAGCACCAGCTTGGCGAGGCGCAGTTGAAGGCGCCCATCGACGCGGTGGTGCGCGCGCGGCTGCTGGAGCCGGGCGATATGGCGTCGCCGCAGCGGCCCGTGTACACGCTGGCGATCAACAATCCGAAGTGGATACGCGCTTACGTGAGCGAGGCCGATCTGGGTCGCATCCGTCCCGGCATGGCGGCCCGCATCGCCATCGACAGTCTGCCGGGCGAGACGCTGCCGGGCAAGGTCGGCTTCATTTCCTCCAGCGCCGAATTCACGCCGAAAACGGTGCAGACCGAGGAGCTGCGCACGGCGCTGGTGTACGAAGTGCGCGTGCAGGCCGAGGACAAGGCCGACCGCCTGCGTCTGGGCATGCCAGCCACCGTCCGCATCGCCAAACAGGACGGCGCGGAGCGCTGACCATGGCAGCCTGCGCCCTCTCCGCCCGGCAGCTGTGCAAACGCTTTCCGCTCAAGGGATCGAAGCAGGACAGCGTGGCGCTGAACGGCATCAACCTGGATATTCCGTCCGCCGCGCTGACGGCCTTGGTCGGGCCGGATGGCGCGGGCAAGACCACCTTGCTGCGCCTGGCGGCGGGGCTGCTGCAAGCGACATCGGGTTCCCTGCATGTGCTGGGCATCGACGTGGGACGCGACCCGCAGGCGGTGCAGGACCGCATCAGCTATATGCCGCAGCGCTTTGGCCTGTATGAGGATTTGAGCGTACAGGAAAATCTCGATCTGTACGCCGACCTTCACGGCGTGCCGCGCGATGTGCGGCAGGAGCGCTTCCAGCGCCTGTTGCGGATGACCGACCTGGCGCGCTTTACCTCGCGGCCCGCCGGCAAACTTTCCGGCGGCATGAAACAGAAACTGGGACTGGCCTGCACCCTGGTGCGTTCGCCCGAACTGCTTTTGCTCGATGAGCCGACCGTCGGCGTGGACCCGCTGTCGCGCCGCGAGCTGTGGCAGATCGTGCAGCAATTGGTGCAGGATGAACAGCTGTCGGTGCTGGTCAGCACTTCGTATATGGACGAGGCGGAGCGCTGCGCCCAGGTCTTTGTGCTGCACGAAGGCGGAATTCTCGCGCAGGGCGAGCCGGACGCCATACGCCGGCGCGCCGATGGCCTGTGCTTCAGTGCCGCGCCGCCGCCGGGAATGCCGGCTCGCGAACTGCAGGCGCGCCTGCTCGACGCGTCCGGCGCCATCATCGATGCCGTCCCCGAAGGCGGCAAAGTGCGCTTCATTGGACGCGGCGGGACGAACCATTCCTCCTTGCTGGCGAACGCAGAAGTCACCCCTGTCGCGGCAAGATTGGAAGACGGCTTCATGATGATATTGCGCGCGTCGGATAATCCTGCCGCATCCGACAAGACGGCTACTGCGCCGCCTCGCAGCAGCAAAGTGGATGAAGCGAATGAAGCGTCGACCGTGATCGAAGTGCGCGACCTGGTACGCAAGTTCGGTGACTTCACGGCCGTTGCCAGCACCAGCTTCAGCGTGCGGCGCGGCGAGATTTTTGGTCTGCTGGGACCGAATGGCGCGGGTAAAACCACCACCTTCCGCATGCTGTGCGGCCTACTGCCCGCCAGCAGCGGCTTTCTGCAGGTGGCGGGACTGAACCTGCGCCACGCGCGCGCCCAGGCCAGGCAGAAGATCGGCTACGTCGCGCAGAAGTTCGCGCTGTACGGCAATCTGACGGTGGCCGAGAACCTGGCTTTCTTCGGCGGTGCCTACGGCCTGCACGGCGCGCGCCTGCGCGAGCGCACCCGCGAGGTGCTGGCGCAGTTTCAGTTAAATGGACAGGAGGAGCGGCAAAGCGGCCTGCTGCCGGGCGGATTCAAACAGCGCCTGGCCATGGCGGCCGGCCTGCTGCACGAACCGGAAATCCTGTTTCTGGACGAACCCACCAGCGGCGCCGATCCCCTCGCCCGCCGCGAATTCTGGCGCCGCATCACGGCGCTGTCGCAGGCTGGCGTGACGGTTGTCGTCACCACGCACTTCATGGAAGAAGCCGAGTACTGCGACCGCATCGTGATCCAGGATGCCGGACGCCTGCTGGCCATCGGCACACCGGCCGAGGTGCGCCGCCAGGCCGGCGACGCCGCCAATATGGAGCAAGCCTTCATCGCCATCGTCGAAAGCAACCGCGCCGGCAATGGCGGTCACGCCGCGGGGGCCGCGCCATGAACGCCCGGCAATCCGCCGGCGGTTTTGCGCGCCGCCTGATCGCGCTCACGCGCAAGGAGTTCCGGCAGCTGCTGCGCGACAGCAGCAATTTGGCCATCGGCGTGGCGCTGCCCATGATGCTGATCCTGATCTTCGGCTACGGCCTGTCGCTGGACGTGAAGAACGCGCCCATCGCCATCGTACTGGAAGACAGCTCGCCTGCCGCGATGGATGCCGTCTCCAGCCTGCAGCTCTCGCCGGTCTTCTCGCCGCTGCTGCTGCCCTCGATGCATGAAGCGGAAAGGTTGATGCAGGAACGCCGCGTCGACGGCATCGTGCGCGTGCCCTCCGACTTCCCGCGTCGGCTCGCCAGCGGCGATGCCCGCATCCAGCTGCTGGTGCATGGTTCGGAAGCCAGCCGCGCCAGCATCATCCTCAACTACGCCAGTGCGGCGCTGATGCAGTGGCCCGAACGCCAGGCCGAACGCGCCGCGTCCCGTCCAGGCGACGCGACTGGCGACGCAGCGCTGGCGCCGGCGGCGCGCGCCAGCATCCGCATCGAGCAACGCATGTGGTTCAACGCCGCCAACACCAGCACCTGGTATCTGGTGCCTGGCCTGATCGTGCTGGTCATGACGCTGGTCGGCGCCTTTCTCACCGCCCTCGTCATGGCGCGTGAATGGGAACGCGGCACGCTGGAAGCGCTGTTCGTCTCGCCCGTGCGGCCGGTGGAAATCCTGCTGGCCAAAATCATTCCCTACTTCTGCGTCGGCATGGGCGGCTTGGCGCTTTGCCTGCTGGCGGCGCGTTTCCTGTTCGGCGTACCGATGCAAGGTTCGCTCGCGGTCTTCCTACTGAGCTCCATGCTCTACCTGTTCGTCGCCGTCGGCATGGGACTGCTGATCTCCGCCATCACGCGCAACCAGTTCCTCGCCAGCCAGGCGGCACTGCTGAGCAGCTTCATGCCCTCGGTGATGCTGTCCGGCTTCCTGTTCGACCTGCGCAATGTGCCGGCAGTGATCCGCTATATCGGCAACCTCCTGCCCGCCACCTACTTCATGGAGCTGATGCGCACCCTTTTCCTGGCCGGGAATGTATGGCCGCTGATTCTGCGCGACTGCGCCATCCTCGCCGCCTACGCCGTGCTGCTGCTTGGCCTGGCGCGCGCCGTCACCCGCAAACGTCTGGACTGAAACCATGTTCACTGCCCTGCTGCGCCGTCTCGCCGCCTTGTGCCGCAAGGAGTTCCTGGCCGTGCTCAAAGACCCGGCCAGCCGCGCCATCCTGATCGCCCCGGCGCTGGTGCAAAGCCTTTTGTTCGGCTACGCCGCCACCTATGACTTGAGCCATGTGCCGTATGTGGTGCTGGACGCCAGCCGCAGCGCCGCCTCCACCGAACTGCTGGCGAAGCTGGATGGCGGCGGCATCTTCCAGCGCGTCGCCAGCGTGGAAACGCCGCAGCAGATCCGTCAGGCCATCGACACCCAGCAAGCCCTGCTTGCGATCCAGCTGCCGCCCGATTTCGAACGCCGCCTATATGCGGGCGACGCCGCGCCGCTACAGCTGATACTCGACGGCCGCAATTCCAACACCGCCGGTTCCGCCGCCGGCTATGTCGGCGCGGTGGTGGCCAGCTTCAGCCAGCAGTGGCGCAGTGCGCACGGCGGCAGCGCGCCGCCGCTGCAGGTCGAAGCGCGCACCTGGTACAACCCCAATCTTGAAACGCGCTGGAACCTGATGCCGAGCCTAATGGCCGCCCTCAGCATGCTGCAAACCCTGCTGCTGACCGCCCTCTCGGTGGCGCGCGAACGCGAACAAGGCACCTTCGACCAGCTCCTCGTCACCCCGCTCACGCCGGCCGAGATCATGGTCGGCAAAGCCCTGCCGCCCATGCTGATCGGGCTGACGCAATCCTCCCTCATCCTGCTGGTGGCCCTGTTCTGGTTCCAGGTGCCGCTGGCCGGTTCGCTGCTGCTGATCTATGCCGGACTGGCGCTGTTCACCCTGGCCTGCGTCGGCATCGGCCTCTCGATTTCCGCCGTGTCGGCCAATATGCAGCAGGCCATGCTCTATACCTTTGTGCTCATCATGCCGCTGATGCTGCTGTCCGGCCTGACCACGCCGGTGCGCAATATGCCGCCCGCGCTGCAGATGGCGACCCTGGCCAATCCGCTGCGTTTCGCCATCGACCTGGTGCAGCGCGTGTATCTCGAAGGCGTGGGTTTCAGCGTGGTCTGGCCCGATCTGCTGCCCATGGTGGCGCTGGCCGCCGTCACGCTGCCGCTGGCCGCATGGCTGTTCCGCCACCGCCTGGTGTGAGGCCGCCGACGCTATCAATTTGCTACGTTTTTTTGAATTTTGCGCAGCGATGGCGGCGAGTCGGATAAGATGATGCTTTCAACTACCCGCTTAAGTGCGTTTTATGCACAACCTATTGCTCGTCCTGCTGGCCCTTTTCCTCGTTGCACTCAATGGTTTTTTCGTGGCGGCCGAATTCGGCATCGTCACCCTGCGCCGGACCCGGGTCCGCGCCATCGCTAAAACGCAGGGCTTGAAAGGACGTATTCTCGCCAAAGTCCATGGCGAACTGGATGCTTATCTCTCCGCCTGCCAATTGGGCATTACCCTGTCCTCGCTGGGCCTGGGCTGGATCGGCGAACCCGCTTTCGCCAGCCTGCTGGAACCGCTGCTAACCGCCATCGGCGTCACCGCGCCGGAAATCGTGCACGGCATTTCCTTCGTCTTCGCCTTCGTCACCATCTCCTTCCTGCACATCGTGGTGGGCGAGCTGGCGCCAAAATCGCTGGCCATCCGTCTGCCGGAAGTGATCGGCCTGTGGAGCGCCGTGCCGCTGTACGCCTTCTACTGGGCCATGTATCCGGCCATCTGGGTGCTGAATGCCAGCGCCAACTTCGTGCTGCGCGTGGCCGGCCTGGCCGGCGCCGGCGGCCATGAGTCGCATTACTCGACCGACGAGCTGAAACTGATCCTGCGCACCAGCCAGCCCGGCGAACAGTTCAACCGCGACGAGCGCAATATCCTCGCCAACTCGCTCGACTTCAGCCAGATGCGCGTGTCCGACCTGATGCGCCCCATCAATGAGGTGATCGGCCTGCACGCCGCCAAGCCGCTGGAGGAAAACCTGGAAACCGTGGTGCGCAACCGTTTCAGCCGCTACCCCTATTTCGACGCCGACGGCGACAATGTGCTGGGCGTGGTGCACCTGAAAGACCTGTTCTTCGCCCAGCAGTCGGGCAAGGCCATCAAGTCCCTGACCAGCCTTCTGCGTCCGGTCGAAACGATTTCGGCGCGCACCCCGGCCCTGGAACTGTTCCGCCGCTTCCGCGACGGCGCGCCCCACTTCGCCCTGATCGGCGAAAAAGGCAAGCGCCCGGTCGGCTTCCTGACCCTGGACAATCTGCTCGGCTCCATGGTCGGCGAGATTCACGACGAATTCCGCCTCAATGAAAACGACTGGCTCAAACAGCCGGACGGCGCCTTGATCGGCAAGGCCAGCCTGCCCATCGTTTCGCTGGAACGCGCGTTGGGCCTGGACGTGGAAAACGAAGACCTCGGCCTGGACGAGGTGGAATCGGTCGGTGGCCTGATCATGCTGAAGCTGGGCGACATCCCGAAACAGGGCCAGCGCGTGAGCTTCGACGCCTTCGATATCGTCGTGAAAAAGATGAATGGCCCGCGCATCTTGCTGGTCAAAGTCATCCCGCGCCTGCCGCGCGGCGGCGACAGCGACGAGCAGGATTGATCGCAAGCGCTGATTTGCGCGTTATACTCTTGACTTTATACCGCGACGAGGATTGAGCCATGCTTTTATCGTATCGCCCACTGCGCAATGCCGCCCTGCTGACCTGTCTTCTGGCCACCGCCGGCGCGGCCGGCGCGGCCGCCCAGTATGTGGCGGTCGGTTCGCAGCTGCCTCGTTTCGGCCTGCTCAAGGAAGGCAGCCACCGCTATCTGCGCTTTATCCGCACGGCCGACAGCAACACCCCGATCGATATCTGGCAGCGCGATATCCGCTTCGAGAACGGCCGCATGCAGATCCGCCAGCGCTGGGACGCCATTGCCCCCGTACCCTCGGTCAAGCAGATCGACTCCTCGTTTGAAATGGGCACCTTCCGCCCGCTGACCCACGAGCGCGTGACGACCAAGGAAGGCAAGCGCGTGGTGGAAGGCTTCACCTTCGCGCCGACCCGCATCAGCGGCCTGCCGAACCTGGCCGAAAACACGCAGAAGGACATCGCCGTCAATTCGCCCGAAGGGACGTTCAACTTCGAGACCGACATCGAGCTGCTGCAAACCCTGCCGCTGGCGATGGGATATGAGGCGGAGATCAACTTCTATCACCCTGGCGCCGGCGCGCCCTCGCGCTACACCTTCAAGGTAGTTGGTTCCGAACTGGTAGCCGGTCCCGCCGGCCCGGTCGACTGCTGGCTGCTGACCACCGACTACAACAAAGCCGGCTACGTCGCCAAATTCTGGTTCGCCAAAGGCAGCCAGCTCATGGTCCGCAACGAAGGCCTGATGCAAGACGGCCGCCTGCTCGTCAAAACCCTGATCGACTAAACCAACAGCCCAGTTCGTGTCCACCTTGGGGTCAGACCCCAATCGGACACGAGCCGAGCAGTAATGGCCTTCATTTTTCCTGCGTCACATAGTTGAGCCCGTGTCCGATTTGGGGTCTGACCCCACGGTGGACACGGGCTCTGCTGTTATGGGGACGGGGTGTCGGTCCAGTTGCGCAGCAGGCCGAGGGCGACGGCGAGCAGGGTCGGGCCGATGAAGAGGCCGACGAAGCCGAACGCTAAGACGCCACCCATCACACCGAGCAGCACGAGCAGGAAAGGCAGGCTGGAGCCACGGCTGATCAGCATGGGTTTGACCACGTTGTCGACGCCACTGATCAGGAACATCCCCCAAATAGCCATGAAGATGGCCCAGCCGGTGCTGCCCTGGTTGAACAGCCAGATGGTGGCGCCGCCCCAGATCAGCGGCGGGCCGACCGGGATCAGCGAGAACAGGAAGGTGGCGACCGAGAGCAGGGCCACGGCCGGTACGCCGGCAATCAGGAAGCCGAGCGCCGCCACCGCGGCCTGCGCCAACGCGGTGCCGAGCAGGCCGTACATCACGCCGCGCACGGTGCGGCTGACCGTGTCGGCCACCGGGTGGGCGTGTTCGCCCATGACTTTTTCCATGCCCACGCGCAGGGCGTTGAGCAGGGTCTGGCCGTCGCGGTAGAGGAAGAAGGAGACGAAGGCGGCCAGGCTCACTTGCGCCACGCCGCTGCCCAGCATTACGCTGCCGCCGAGCAGGATGCGGCGCGCCGGTTCCATATAGCGCTTGGCGAGGGCCACTAGCTCTTCGCGGTTGCTGATCAATTTGTGCAGATAGGCGTCGACCGATTCGCCCACCAGGGGGATTTGCTTGATCCATTCGGGCGGCGCCATGGTGCCGGCGTCGAGCGCTTCGCGCACGCCGCGGTACACATGGCCGGCGTTGTCGGCGATATTCCAGGTCACCATGGTCAGCGGCACCAGGATCACCAGCACCAGCGAGATGGTCATCGTGGCGGCGGCCAGGGTGCGGCGCTGTTTCATGCGCTCGAGCAGGCGTTCGTACAGGGGCCAGCTGGAGATGGTGATGGCGGCGGCGAACAGGATCGCGGCCAGGAAGGGACTCAGCACCCACAGGCAGCCAATCACCAGGAAGACGATGGCGGCCAGGCGGGTATAGGGTTGAAAGCGTTTTTCCATGCGATTTTCCGTGTGTATGCAGGCTACAAGCTTATCAGGAAAGCAGCAATTGCAGCGTAGTAATATCTTAAGGACCACTTAGCGTCAAAGTGCGCAAGCACGGACATCCTTCCGTACATTGCCCATGCTAGGATCGCGCTTCCATCAACACCACCCCGAAGGGAACGACATGCTGGAACTCCGGCCGAGCTGTGAACACTGCAATAAGGCGCTGCCGCCCGCCTCCACCGAGGCGCGCATCTGTACTTACGAATGCACTTTCTGCGCCGACTGCGCCGAAAACCTGCTGTCGAACGTCTGCCCCAACTGCGGCGGCGGCTTCGTGCCGCGTCCCGTCCGTCCGGCCAGCAACTGGAAAGGCAATAACTACCTGGGCGCCGATCCGGCCAGCACCACGGTCAAACACCGTCCGGTGAACTTCGAGGAGCATGCGCGCATCGTGGCGGCGCAGAACGGTCTGCCGCCGGAGCAGCGATAAAAAAAGCCCGCGTTCAGCGGGCTTTTGGGGGACTGCGTTCAGCTCAGGAGAGCAGCAGCTTCAGGTCGTGCACCACTGGCGCCGGACCCTGGCCGTGGCGCAGGAAGAGACGGATCTTGCCGTTCTTGTCGAACACATAGCTGCCAGCGGTGTGGTCGATGGTGTAGCTGCCCGGCTCCTTGCCCGGCACCTTGGAGTAGAACACCTTGAAGTCCTTGGCGGTCTGCATGATGCGCGCCGGGTCGCCATACAGGCCGACGAAACGCGAATCGAAGGTCGGCACGTATTGCGCCAGCAGTTCCTTGGTGTCGCGCTCGGGATCGAGGGTGACGAACAGCACCTGCACCTGGTCGGCCTGCGGCCCCAGTTCCTTCATCACGCTGGACATTTCGGCCATGGTGGTCGGGCACACGTCGGGGCATTGGGTGAAGCCGAAGAACACCACCACCACCTTGCCTTTGTAGGTTTCCAGCGTGACCGGCTTGCCGGTGTGGTCGTTGAGGGCGAAGCCCTTGGCGTAATCCAGGCCGGTCAGGTCGGTATTGGTGAATTCGAGTTTCTTCTCGGCGCAGCCGGCCAGCGCCAGCAGCATGCAAACGGCAGCAAACAGTTTTTTCATATCAGAACTTGAAGTAGTGATCTACCAGTAAAGCTCCGAACAGCAGGGCAAGGTAGAGGATCGAGTAGGCGAACGCCTTGCGGGCGATCAGGTCGGTGTAGTGGCGGTAAATGCGCCATCCGTACCATAGGAAGACCGTATCGAGGGCGATCGCACTGACCAGGTAAATCAAGCCGCTCATCTTCACGGCGAAAGGCAGCAAGGTGGTGGCAGCCAGCGCGATCGAGTACAGCCACACATGGAATTGGGTGAACGGCAGGCCGTGCGTCACAGGCAGCATCGGCAGGCCGGAGCGCGCGTAGTCGTCGCGCCGGTACATGGCCAGCGCCCAGAAGTGCGGCGGGGTCCAGATGAAAATGATCAGCACCAGCAGCCAGGCTTGCATCGGCACGTCGTTGGCGACGGCGGCCCAGCCCAGGGCCGGCGGCATGGCGCCCGACAGGCCGCCGATCACGATGTTCTGCGGCGTGGCCGGTTTCAGGATCATCGTGTAGATCACGGCATAGCCGACGAAAGTGACGAAGGTCAGCCACATGGTGAGCGGATTGACCAGGGTGTACAGCACCCACATGCCAGCGCCGCCGATGATGGCGGAGAACAGCATGGTCTGGCCGGGCGAGATTTCGCCGGTGGCCAGCGGGCGGCGGGCGGTGCGCGCCATGCGCGCGTCGATTTCGCGTTCGGCCAGGCAGTTGACGGCGAAGGCGGCGCCGGCCAGCAGCCAGATGCCGAGGGTGGCGGCGACCACCACGCGCCAGTCGGGCATGCCGTCGGTGGCCAGGAACATGCCGATCACGGCACAGAACACGGCCAACTGGGTGACGCGCGGCTTGGTCAGCGCCCAGTATTGGGCGATGCGGTGGTTCTGTTTCGGAGTGGTCGCGGTGTGGGTCGTCATTAGTATTGTCTTGCAAGGCACTCGCGCCGGTCAGCGCAGCGCGGTGTCGAATTGGAACTTAGCCCGGTAGTTTAACATGGTCAGCAAAAGCACCAGCAGGGCCGCCCCGGCGTTATGCAGCACGGCGATGGCGAGCGGATAATTCAGGTAAATCGTTGCCAAACCGGTCAAAGCCTGCAGCAGCAGCACGGCCACGATGCCGCGCGCCAGGCCGCGCAGGCCGGCATGGCGCCAGGCTGCGGCGGCGGTCAGGCCCAGCACCAGCACCACCACGGCGGCGAAGTTGCGGTGCACCCAGTGGATGGCCGTAAGCGCCGAGAATGGCAGGTAGTGGCCGGCGGCGGTCTTGCCCAGTTCGCGCCACAGGTGGAAGCCGTGTTCGAAGTCCATCTCCGGCACCAGCTTGCCCTGGCATAGGGGGAACTCGGTGCAGGCCAGTGTGGCGTAGTTAGTGCTCACCCAGCCGCCCAGCGCGATCTGCACCAGCAGTACCAGGGCCGACAAGGCGGCCAGCCGGCGCAGGCGGCGGACCGCCGTGGCCGGGGCATCGCTACGCGGCAGCGGCGTCACGTGCTGGTCCTGGCGCCCGCCGAACCAGGCCAGCATGGCCAGCAGCCCCATGCCCAGCAGCAGGTGGATGGTGACGATCACCGGTTGCAGCTTCAGGGTCACGGTCCAGGCGCCGAACGCGCCCTGCAGGCAGATGAAGAAGAACAGCAGGGTGGGATATCCGGGCGCGAAGGCCGCGCCGTAGCCGCCCAGGCCTTTGCGGCTGTCGCGCCAGCGCAGCCAGGCCACCGCCATCATCGCCACGATCAGGACGCCGATGCCCATGGCCAGGTAGCGGTGGATCATTTCGACCCAGGCCTTGAACATGGTCACGGGACCGCTCGGCATCAGGCTTTCGGCGGCGCGGATTTCCTCGTGGGCGAGGAAGGGATTGGCCAGGCCATAGCAGCCCGGCCAGTCCGGGCAACCGAGGCCGGAATCGGTCAGGCGCGTGAAGGCGCCGAACACGATCAGGTCGAAGGTCAGGAAGACGCTGACCCAGACCAGCTTGCGGTATTTGCTGACATCCTTCGAAATCCACACCATGGACAGCGGCAGCAAAGCCACCATCAGGGCGGTGATGGCCATCTGGGCCAGGGTGACGTGGTGCATGCGCTCTACCTTAACCGATGGCCGAAGCCTTCAGCAGCTTGCCGATATCCTTCTTCATCTTCGACGGGTCGGGATTTTTCGGGAAGCGCATCATCAGATTGCCGAGCGGGTCGATCAGATAGATATGCTCATCGGCCTTGCCGCCCTGCTCCACCGGCAGCCATTTGGCGATGGCCTCGGCCGGCGCGCGCAGCATGCGGGTGCCGTCGTTCACGCGCAGCAGCATGGTTTCCAGCGGCTCCTGGTCGGTGATCAGCCAGACGCGCTCGATGCGCTCCATCTCCTTGCCCTGCATGGTGCGCAGCTGGCGCATGGCGAACAGCTGGTCCTGGCAGGCCTGCTGGCAGTCGGAGCCCCCCACCTTCAGCATGATCCACTTGCCTTTCATCTCGTCCAAAGTGGCGGCCTTGCCGTCCAGCTCCGTGCTGGCCATGGCCGGAATCGGATACTGGCGCGGATCGATCAGGGCGCCGTAGTTATTGCGCGAAGTTGGCTTGATGACGTAATAGGTGAAGTAGGAGGCCAGCAGGGGCGTCGCGCACACGGCCAGCACGGCCAGCAGCTTCCAGCGGCCAGTGCGTTTGCGCTGGCTGTCGTCTTTATTTGTTTCCACGTCTGAATCCAGTAATCACAAAGAAAAGAAAGGCCATGGCCGCCAGCGCGTACCACTGGAAGGCATAGCCACGGTGTTTTTCCACGCCCAGCGCGGGCGCGGGCCAATCGCGCACCAGCGGGCCGGGCGCCTGCGCCGTTTCGCCGGCGTCGAGGGATGTCTGCTCCAGCACGAAGGGCTGGAAACGCAGGCCGCTGGCCGCGCCGACCGTGGCGGCATCGGCGTTCTGCACGATGGCGCGCGGCGTCAGCGGCGGCTGGCTGCCCAGCTCCATCACGTGGCCGGGATTGAGGCGCGCCACGCCCTGCACGGTGATGGAACCGGATGGGGTGGCGTAGTCGGGCAGCTTGCTGCGCTCGGCCATATCGCGCGGCAGCCAGCCGCGCGCCACCAGCACATGCATGTCGGAGCCGGCCACGCGCAGGGGCATCAGCAGGTAGAAACCGGCGCGGCCCTTGTAGGGGCGGTTGTCCAGATAAAGCGGCCAGCCGGCGACGAATTCGCCGGTGACGGTGATGCGGCGGAACTCGACATCGGCGGCGGCCAGCGGCGCCGCGCCCACATTCAGCGGCGCGGCCGCGTTACCCGCCGCCAGCTTCGCTTCGCGCGCGCTTTTCTCGGCGGCGCGGCGGTCCTGCCACTGGCCCAGCGACACGCCGAGCGCCACCAGCAGCAGCATGGCAATGAAGGGAATCAGTTTAAAGCGGAAGGCGATACGCATTACAATGAAGTCCTGACCGATCCAATCTTCTACAGACCATGAAATATATCGTTGCCCTCGCCTTCGTGCTCATCATCGGCAGCCTGGCGTCGGCCTTTTTCTACCTGATGCGCGACCAGGGCCGCAGCAACCGCACGGTGCGCGCGCTGGCCATGCGCGTGGGCTTTTCCATCGCCCTCTTCCTGCTGCTCCTGCTGGCGCACAAACTCGGTTATATCCAGCCGACCGGCATCCGCCAGTAACAACAGCGGCAAAGAAAAAGCCGCCCGGACTGACCGCGGCGGCTTTTCTATTATGTGCGACTAGTCGCCGCGCATTATACCCACCTCTTACATCCAGTACACGACGACGTACAGGCCGAGCCAGACCACGTCCACAAAGTGCCAGTACCAGGCGGCGCCTTCGAAGGCAAAGTGGTTGTCCGGCGTGAAGTGGCCTTTCAGCACGCGGCCCAGCACCACGCTCAGCATGATCGCGCCCATGGTCACGTGGAAGCCGTGGAAGCCGGTCAGCATGAAGAAGGTGGAACCGTAGATGCCCGAGGTCAGCTTCAGGTTCAGCTCATGGTAGGCGTGGATGTACTCGTAAGCCTGGAAGCCCATGAAGACAGCGCCCAGCAGCACAGTGGCGGCCAGCCAGAAGGCGGTCGCGCCGCGATGGCCGGCGCGCAAGGCGTGGTGCGAAATGGTCAGGGTCAGGCCCGAGGTCAGCAGCAGCGCGGTATTGATGGTCGGGATCGGGAACGGACCCATGGTCTTGAAGGTTTCGACCACGCCGGCCGGGCCGGTGTCGCCCCACTGGCCGGCGAAATCAGGCCAGATCAGCTTGTGGTCCAGATCGCCCAGCCAAGGCATGGTGATCGTGCGCGCATAGTACAGGGCGCCGAAGAAGGCGCCGAAGAACATCACCTCGGAGAAGATGAACCAGCCCATGGACCAGCGGAAGGAGTGGTCGATGCGCTTGGAGTACAGGCCTTTTTCGGATTCGCCGATGGCGTCGCCGAACCAGAACCACAGCACGGCCAGGGTGCACAGAATCCCCAGCAGATTGGCATACATGCCCCAGGACAGGTCATTCACCCAGGCCGATGCGCCGACCATGGTCAGCAGCAGCGACATCCCGCCAAGCATCGGCCAGCGGGACGGACCTGGCACGAAATAATACGGCGCCGCGGCGTTATTCGAACTCATTTTCTTCTCCCCTTAAAAGCTTCCGAGAACTGCACAATTATGTTGGAACGACCAGCTTGACGACCGTGATCAGCAAGCCGATAAACATGGCGACGGCCAGCAAGGCAGCGATGATGATATGGACCGGGTTCAGTTTCGCCGAGTCGGTATCGAAATCGCGCTTGCGGCGCAGGCCGAAAAACGACCAGACCACCGCCTTCATCGAATACATGAAAGAAGCCTGCTGCTGCTTCCCTTTTAAATCATCCATGCGCGCCTTCCCTTAATTGGAGGCCGTTTTTTCCAGACCGGCGATTTCGAAGAAGGTGTAAGACAGCGTGACCGTCTTCACTTCCTTCGGCACGGCCGGGTCGATGTAGAACACCACCGGCATCTGCCGCGCCTCGTTCGCCTGCAAGGTCTGCTGCTTGAAGCAGAAGCATTCCATCTTCTTGAAATGCGGCGTGACGCTGTGCGGCGCGTAACTCGGAATGGCCTGGGCGTGCACCGTGCGCGGCAGGCTGTTCACCACCTCGTACACCACCGTGGCCATCTCGCCCGGGTGCACCGTGATGCTGCTCTGGGTGGGACGGAAACGCAGCGTCCCCTGCACATTGCTATCCAGTTCGATGGTGATGGAACGGCTGGTGTCGACCTGGGTATTCTTGCCCACGTCGACGCTGCCGTCGCGCTGGGTCAGCACATTGATGCCCAGCACCTCGCAGATATGCTTATAGACCGGAATCAGCGCGTAGCCGAAGCCGAACATCATCACGGCGATGACGATCAGCTTGACCAGCATCTTGCGGTTGGAATCGCCGGTATCTTCGCTCATATCAGCTCAGCAATGCGCGCTTGGCAAACACGGAAATGAAGAACACCAGGGCGATTGAACCCAGGATCAGGGCCAGCCGCAGATTGTGTTTTGGTTTATTCGAGTCGGACATACTGCTTCCCATCTACACCAATTTAATCGGAACGGGCCGGCCGCGCCGGCCCGTCCATCCTGCGCATCACTTCACGGTCGGCGGCGTTTCGAAGGTGTGGAACGGGGCCGGCGACGGCACGGTCCATTCCAGGCCTTCAGCGGCTTCCCATGGCTTGTCGGCTGCCTTCTTGCCGCCGCGGATGCATGGCAGCACCACGCAGAACAGGAAGAACACCTGGCACAGGCCGAAACCGAAGGCGCCGATGGAGGCGATCGTGTTGAAGTCGGTGAACTGCGCCTGGTAGTCGGCGTAGCGGCGCGGCATGCCGGCCAGGCCCAGGAAGTGCATCGGGAAGAAGGTCACGTTGAAGGTGATCAGCGAAGCCCAGAAGTGGAACTTGCCCATCGCTTCGTTGTACATATGGCCGGTCCACTTCGGACCCCAGTAGTAGAAGCCGGCGAACAGGGCAAACAGGGAGCCGGCCACCAGCACGTAGTGGAAGTGGGCCACCACGTAGTAGGTGTCCTGCAGCTGGATGTCGATCGGGGTCACGGCCAGAATCAGGCCGGTGAAGCCGCCCATGGTGAACACGAAGATGAAGCCGACGGCGAACAGCATCGGGGTTTCAAAGGTCATGGAACCGCGCCACATGGTGGCGATCCAGTTGAACACTTTCACGCCGGTCGGCACCGCGATCAGCATGGTGGCGTACATGAAGAACAGCTGGGAGGTCACCGGCATGCCGGTGGTGAACATGTGGTGGGCCCAGACGATGAAGGACAGGATCGCGATCGACGCGGTGGCGTATACCATCGAGGCATAGCCGAACAGCGGTTTGCGGGCGAAGGCCGGGATGATCTGCGAGACGATGCCGAAGGCCGGCAGGATCATGATGTAGACCTCGGGGTGGCCGAAGAACCAGAAGATGTGCTGGTACATGACCGGGTCGCCGCCGCCGGCGGCGTTGAAGAAGGAGGTGCCGAAGTGGCGGTCGGTCAGGGTCATGGTGATGGCGCCAGCCAGCACCGGCATCACGGCGATCAGCAGGTAGGCGGTGATCAGCCAGGTCCAGCAGAACATCGGCATCTTCATCAGGGTCATGCCGGGCGCGCGCATGTTCAGGATGGTGACGATGATGTTGATCGAACCCATGATCGAAGAGGCGCCCATGATGTGCATCGCGAAGATGCCCATGTCCATGCCGATGCCCATCTGGGTCGACAGCGGCGCGTACAGGGTCCAGCCGGCGGCGGTGGCGCCGCCCGGCACGAAGAAGGAACCGGCCAGCAGCAGCGCCGCCGGCGGCAGCAGCCAGAACGAGAAGTTGTTCATGCGGGCGAAAGCCATGTCGGAGGCGCCCACCTGCAGCGGGATCATCCAGTTGGCGTAGCCGACGAAGGCCGGCATGATGGCGCCGAACACCATCACCAGGCCGTGCATGGTGGTCAGCTGGTTGAAGAACTCCGGCTGGAAGAACTGCAGGCCCGGCTTGAACAGCTCGGTGCGGATCATCAGCGCCAGCACGCCGCCGGACAGCAGCATGATGAAGGAGAACCACAGGTACAGGGTACCGATGTCCTTGTGGTTGGTCGCGAACAGCCAGCGCTTCAGGCCGGTCGGATGGTCGTGTGCATGATCGTGATCGTGGCCATGGGCGTGATCGTGGGCGTGATCGAGTGTGCTCGTGCTCATCTAAAGCTCCTAATTACTTGTTGCGTGCAGCCACAACTTCGGCTGGTTGAACGATGTTTTCGGCTGGCTTGTTCGACCAGTTGTTACGGGTGTAAGTGATTACAGCCGCAATATCGGTATCCGACAGTTGTTTCCATGCCGGCATTTCAGATGGGAACTTGCCGCTCTTCTGGCCGTTCAGCAGCACGTGGATCTGCTCGGCTTTCGCGCCATTCACGATGGCCGAGCCGTCCAGCGCCGCAAACGCGCCCGGCACGCCCTTGCCCGATGCCTGGTGGCACACGGCGCAGTTGGCGGTATACACTTTCTCGCCCTTGGTTTTCAGTTCGTCGATGGTCCAGGTCTTGTTCGGATCGTCGGCCAGGGCCGCCATTTCCTTCTTCTTGCCCTCGACCCAGGCCGTGTATTCCTCGGCCGTCACCACGCGCACCACGATGGGCATGAAGGCGTGCTCCTTGCCGCACAGTTCAGCGCAATTGCCGCGGAAGACGCCAGTATGCTGCGATTTGAACCAGGCGTCGCGCACGAAACCGGGGATCGCATCCTGCTTGACGGCGAAGGCCGGGATCATCCAGGCGTGGATCACGTCGTTGGCGGTGGTCACGATGCGGATTTTCTTGTTCACCGGCACCACGACTTCGTTGTCGACTTCCATCAGGTAGTTTTCGCCGCGCGCTTCGGTCGGGGCGACGCCCGGGGCGCCGATCTGGGCGCGCGGGGTGGACAGGTTGGAGACAAAGGAAATGCCCTCGCCCTCGCCTTTCAGGTAGTCATAGCCCCATTTCCACTGCATGCCGGTGGCTTTGATGGTGATGTCGGCGTTGGAGGTATCCTTCATGCCGACCACGGTGCGGGTGGCCGGCAGGGCCATGCCGATCACGATCAGGAAAGGCACCACGGTCCAGGCGATTTCCACGGCGGTCGATTCGTGGAAGGTGGCGGCCTTGTGGCCCAGCGATTTACGGTGTTTCAGGATCGAATAGAACATCACGCCGAACACGGCGACGAAAATCACCAGGCAGATGATCATCATCAGATTGTGCAGGTCGTACACCTCGGTCGCGATGGCGGTCGATGGTGGTTGCAGGTTCAGCTGGTGCGGTACAGGACCGCCGGTACCGCCGGTGGCTGCTCGATAAGTGCCGGCTGCCGTCGTTGCAGGCTCTGCCCACGCCGGGATTCCGGCGCTTACTGCGGCCAGCCCGAGCATCAACGCTTGAAGTCGCTTCGCAAGTTTCATGTTTTCCCCAACCACCCAAAAAAAATAGAAAATTTTTTTCATACCGCGCCGCCCGCCGAACTGGAGCAGCGCTGGACGCTAAAACACCCAAAGGCTCCGCGCCGATACCCATGCAAAATAAAAATTGCTAAGAAAACCGACTGGAACCTTGAGATCGCCGCCAGTGACCATATATCACAATAGACGTTGGCGATTTAATGCCCTTATTGCCACGTGCTACAACCAGCCTGACAAAGAACGCTTTTGTGTATCACTGCCGGGTGGTTGGAATACTGACAAAATTAGTCAAGGATTATAAGCAGGAACAATAATATACATCAAGAACATTCCCCGCCCGTGCGGGGATTGACTCTTGAATGCAGGCGTGATTTGCCTAATTTTTGGGCTTGCGCGGCAGGTCGAAACGGATAATCGCTTCCCCATTTTTAGTAACACGGGGCGTTGGCCGGAATGCATGGCCATAAATAATTTCGAATGTTAGTTTCAATTTACCATCCGCTCCGCGCTGTTTCTCCAGCGCCGCCAACATGCGCTGCCAGGCCGCGCGCCCGATCAAACCTTGGCGCCGCGTACTGAGCGGATTGCCCCCCAGCGCGCGCACATCGGCCAGCAGTTTTTGCGGTGTCTCGTAAGTGACGGTTATCTTTTCCATATCCATTACTGGTGTGGAAAAACCGGCTTCCACCAGCTGGTCGCCAAAATCGTGCATGTCGACAAAAGGCAACGCATGGGGCGCCAGATCGAGCTCGGCGAAGGCCGCGCGCAGCTCTTGCAGGGTGTCCGGGCCGAAGCAGGAAAACATCAACAAACCATCGACACGCAGCACGCGGCGCCACTCGGCGAACACGCGGTCCGGCTGCGGATGCCAGTGCAGGGCCAGGTTCGACCACACCAGATCGATGCTATTGGCCGCCAGCGGCAGGTCGGCAAAATCCCCCACCAGCAGGTCGATGCCGGCCTTGGCCGGCAGCAGCTTGCTGAGGAACTGGTTCAGCGGCGACTGGCGCGCGCCCTGGCCGCGCGCGGCCGCCAGCATGGCTTCCGCGGCATCGATGCCCACGACTTGGGCGGCAGCGTAGCTTTTTTGCAAATTTGCCAGATCGGCACCGACACCGCAGCCCGCGTCGAGCACGCGCTGCGGGTTGACCTTGACCACGGCCAGCCGGTCCTGCAGACGGCTGGCGATCTCGCGCCGCAGGAAATCGGCGGGCTGGACGCGGTCGGGATGGCGGAACAGGGCGCGCACGCGCTCCAGATCGATGGGAGCACTGAGTTTCGGCGGCTTGGCAGGGACTTGCATATAGTGACAGACATAGATGAGATAATGTGCGCAGTTTACCTGTTTGGGGCAAATCGTGATGGCTGGCGCCTTTTTGGCCCTGCTGCTGCCGGCCCGCTGCCTCTTGTGCGGCGGACGCGGCGGCGACGGCCTGTGTCCGGACTGCCACGCCCGCTTCTTCGGCGGCGGCCGGCCGCGCTGTTGCATTTGCGCCAATCCGCTGGCCGACGAGGAGACCGAAGCCGGCCTTGGGCCGGAGGACGGGCCGGCGGTAGCCAGCACCGGAACTGACGTGGGAACATGGATCGAGGCCGGCGCTGGCGGCGGAGCCGGGCTGGCCCTGGCGCCCGGCGACCGCTGCTGCGGCCGCTGCCGCCGCCAGCGGCCCGCCTACGACGCCACGGTCACGGCCGCCGACTACGCCCTGCCGGTGGACCGCCTGGTCTTGCAGCTGAAATTCGGCGCCCGGCTGGCCCATGCGCGGCTGTTCGGCGAGCTATTGGCGGCGGCCTGGCGCGCCTCCGCCCAGCCCAGCCTGCCGCAACTGCTGTGTCCGGTGCCGCTGGGACCGCAGCGTCTGGCCGAGCGCGGCTTCAACCAGGCTTTGGAAATCGCCCGTCCGCTCGGCCGCGCCCTGGGCGTGCCGGTACGGGCCAGGCTGATGCAGCGGCGGCAGGACACGCCGCCGCAAAGCAGTCTGGACTGGGGCCAGCGCGCCGCCAATGTCGCCCGCGCCTTCACGCTCGACAGCGAGGCCGCGCTCTACGGGCGCCACGTCGGCCTGGTCGACGACGTGATGAGCAGCGGCGCCACGCTGCACGCCCTGGCCCTGGCCTGCAAACAAGCCGGCGCCGCGCGCGTCAGCAACCTGGTCTTCGCGCGCACCCCGCCCGCGGCCCACCCATATTAGGAGAAAGCAGTGTTTCACGTCGTACTCGTATCGCCCGAAATTCCGCCCAACACCGGCAACGTCATCCGCCTGTGCGCCAACACCGGCGCCCAGCTGCACCTGATCGAACCGCTCGGTTTCCCGCTCGACGACGCCAAGATGCGGCGTGCCGGCCTCGACTACCACGAATACGCCCGCATGCAAGTGCACCAAGACTGGGCCGCCTTCCTGGCCGCCACCGCGCCCGACCCGGCGCGCCTGTTCGCCATGACCACGCACGGCTCGCGCCCCTTCGCCGAACTGCAATTCCAGCCCGGCGACGTGTTCGTCTTCGGCAGCGAAACGCGCGGCCTGGAGCCGACGTTCCGCGACAGCTTCCCCTATGAGCAGCGCATCCGCCTGCCCATGCGCCCCGACAACCGCAGCCTGAACCTCTCCAACACCGTCGCCGTGGTCGTCTACGAAGCCTGGCGCCAGCACGGCTACCTCGGCGGCGTTTGATCCTCCTCAACAAATGTCCCACCCTGGTGTCAGGCGGGGCCGCCGAGGCACCAGAGGTGGACATTCTTTGATCTAGCGCAAGCAATGTCTCACCGTGGTGCCTGACACCAGGGTTGGACATTGTTTGAGCAAACGCAAAGCGCTTGGCGGGGGGCAAGACTAGAGTGGGGATATGAACCGACCAGTCCGCATCCAATATCCCGGGGCGCTCTACCATGTGACGGCGCGCGGCAATCATCGCGCCAGCATTTTTCAGGATGAGCGCGACCACCTGATCTGGCTCGACCTGCTGGCCGAGGCGGCCGAGAAGTTCAGCCTGCGGGTGCATAGTTATTGCCTGATGCCCAATCACTATCACCTGCTGGTGGAAACGGCGGCGCCGAATCTGGCGCAAAGCATGCACTTTCTGAACAGCCGTTATGCGCACAGCTATAACTTCCGCCATGCGCAGAACGGCCATCTGACACAGGGCCGCTATCACGCCGTCCTGCTGCAAGAGGCCAGCCATTTGCTGGAGCTGGTCCGCTACATCGTACTCAATCCCGCGCGCGCCGGCTTGGTCAGCGATGCCGCAGACTGGCGCTGGAGCAGCTACCGCGCCCTGCTGGGCCTGGAAATCACGCCCGCTTGGCTGGATACCACCGCCACCTTGCAGCAATTCCCCGATCTGGATGCCTACCGCCTCTACGTCGCGCAAGGCGCCGGCTTGCCCAATCCGCTGAGCGCACCGCTGCGCAAAGCGCCGTCAGAGCACCACGCCACCCTGGCCGACTACGAAAGCCAGGCCGGCAGCCGCGCCGAGGCCATCGCCCTGGCCCACCGCTCGCAGGCGTTCACCTGGCAGGAAATCGCCGGCCACTTCGCCATCACCGTCCGCACCGCCGCCCGTCTGGCCCAGCAATACGAGCTTGATCCAGATCAAACAATGTCCCACCCTGGTGCCTGACGGGGCCGCCGAGGACCAGGGTGGGACATTTGTTGAGCAAGATCAAAGCGGTGGGGTGTTGGCGTGCGTGGGGGAATCGTCGTATAAAACGGGCTGGGCGGGCTTTTCGGGAGCGGAACCATGTTCGAGCTGGATGTCCCTTGGTGGGAGCTGGTGCTGCGCGGGGCGCTGATTTATCTGGCGCTGCTGGCGATGGTGAGGGTGACGGGCAAGCGTACCATCGGCCAGTTCACGCCTTTTGACCTGCTGGTCGTGATGCTGCTGAGCGAGTCGGTGTCGCCGGCGCTGTCGGGCGGCGATGATTCGGTGCCGGGCGGCCTGATTCTCGCCGCCACGCTGATCGCGCTGAATATGGTGATCGCCTTCGCCAGCTCGCGCAGCCGCAAGGTGGCGGAGCTGGTCGATGGCAGCGCCGTGCTGCTGGGCCGCGATGGCCGTATCTTCTCCAGCGTCGTCAAGCGCTGCCGCGTGGCCGAGGGCGACGTGGAGCAGGCGCTGCGCGAGGCTGACTGCCCGCTGGAGAAGATGAAGTACACCTTCCTGGAGGCGGACGGCAAGATCACCGTCCTGCAGCATTAGCCGCCGAACTTGCGCACCTTGGCCAGCAGCTTGGTGGTGGAGCGGTCGTGCTGGAAGTCGATGGCGACGGCCTGGCCGCCATAGGCCAGCACGGCCTGGCCTTCGGGGATGGCGCGCATATCGTAGTCGCCACCTTTGGCGTAAATCGCGGGACGGGCCTCCTGCACTACTTCCAGCGCGGTGTCTTCATCAAAGGGGACCACCAGGCTGACCGCTTCCAGCGCGGCCAGGACGGCCATGCGGTCTTCGCAGTTGTTCAAGGGCCGGTCGTCGCCCTTGCCCAGGCGCTTGACCGAGGCGTCGGTGTTGGCTGCCACCACCAGCGAGGCGCCCAGCGCGCGCGCCTGCCCCAGATAGGTGACGTGGCCGCGGTGCAGGATGTCGAATACGCCGTTGGTCAGCACCACGGGCTGCGGCAGGGTGGCGATGCGCGCGGCCAGTTCGGCGCGCGTGCAGATCTTGTCTTCAAATTCAGGCATGGGACTTTCGTTTCAGTGTGAGCCGGGTTCTTCTTCGTCTTCCTCGTCCATCTGCATGCTCAGTTCGGCCGCGCCGCCGGCAACGGCCGCGCCGCCCGGCTCCTTGCGGTCGCCGCGCAGCTTGATCTGCAGACGCAGGCCGTTGGCCGAGTCGGCGTTGCGCAGCGCTTCTTCGTATGAGATGTAACCCTTATTATAGAGTTCGTACAGCGCCTGGTCGAAAGTGCACATGCCGAGCTCGCGCGATTTGTGCATGATTTCCTTGATGGTCTGGAAGCTGCCCTTGAAAATCATCTCGGCGATCGTCGGCGTATTGAGCAGGATTTCAATGGCGGCCTTGCGCCCTTTGCCATCCTCGGTGCGGATCAGGCGCTGCGAGACGATGGCGCGCAGGTTCGAGGACAGGTCCATCAGCAGCTGGTTGCGCCGCTCTTCGGGGAAGAAGTTGATGATGCGGTCCATGGTCTGGTTGGCGTTGTTGGCGTGCAGGGTGCCGAGGCAGAGGTGGCCGGTTTCGGCGAAGGCGATCGCATGCTCCATGGTTTCGGTATCGCGGATTTCGCCGATCAGGATCACGTCGGGCGCCTGGCGCAAGGTATTTTTCAGCGCGTTGTGCCAGCTGTGCGTGTCCACGCCGACTTCGCGGTGCGTGACCAGGCAGCCCTTGTTCCTGTGCACGTATTCGACCGGGTCTTCCACCGTGATGATGTGACCGGCCGAGTGGCCGTTGCGGTAATCGATCATGGCCGCCAGCGTGGTCGATTTGCCGGAGCCGGTGCCGCCCACCACCAGCACCAGGCCGCGCTTGGTCATCACCACGTCCTTCAGCACTTCGGGCAGGTCGAGTTTTTCAAAATTCGGGATTTCCGAGGCGATGGTGCGGATCACCATCGCCACATTCTGCTGCTGCACGAAGACGTTGACGCGGAAGCGGCACACCTCGGGCAGCGAGATGGCGAAATTGCATTCGAGTTCGGTTTCGAACTCGCGCCGCTGCTTCTCGTTCATGATGGCGTAGGCCAGGGCGCGCGTCACGTCGCCGCTCAGGCGCTGCTGGCTGAGCGCCTTCATGGCGCCCTGGGATTTGATGCTGGGCGGGAAGTCGGCCGAGATGAACAAATCCGAACCGCCTACCTGGTGCATGGCTTTTAGCAGCTTGTGCATATATGCCTGTGCTTCTTCGTGGCCAAAAATCGACGACATGGCAGCCTCCCCGGTTTGCCCCCGCATTTGCCCCACCATTATAGGCAGGGCATTCCGCTACAATAGGGTTTCTTCGCGGACTTGCCTGTGTTCAAATAAAATCATGACACTGACCGAACTGAAATACATCGTTGCTGTTGCACGGGCAAAACATTTTGGACACGCCGCCGAGGCCTGCTTCGTGGCCCAGCCCACCCTTTCCGTCGCCATCAAGAAACTCGAAGACGAGCTCGGCGTGGTGCTGTTCGAGCGCGGCGGCGCCGAGATTTCCGTCACGCCGCTGGGGGCCCAGATCGTGGCCCAGGCCGAACGGGTGCTGGAACAGACGGCCGCCATCAAGGAGCTGGCCAAGCAGAACAAGGACCCGCTGTCCGGCCCGCTGCGCCTGGGCGTGATCTACACCATCGCGCCCTATCTGCTGCCGCCCCTGGTCAAGACCATGATCGCCAGCACGCCGCAGATGCCGCTGGTGCTGCAGGAAAATTTCACCGTGAAGCTGCTGGAAATGCTGCGCCAGGGCGAGCTGGACGCGGCCATCATGGCCCTGCCCCTGCCCGAACACGGCATGTCCCTGCAAGCGCTGTACGACGAACCCTTCGTGGTCGCCATGCCGTCCCAGCACCCGTGGGCGGCGCGCAGCCGCATCCCGGCCGAGGACTTGAAATCGGAAACCATGCTCTTGCTGGGCAACGGCCACTGCTTCCGCGACCAGGTGCTCGAAGTCTGTCCCGAGATGTCGCGCTATTCGGCGCCCGGCAACGGCATGCAGCGCACGTTTGAAGGCTCCTCGCTGGAAACCATCCGCCATATGGTGGCCAGCGGCATCGGCCTGACCGTGCTGCCGCGCGCCTCGGTGCAGGATATGGAAGGCCGCGACGGCATGCTGCAGTTCCGCTATTTCGACAATCCCGAGCCGACGCGGCGCGTGGTCCTGGTCTGGCGCAAGAGCTTCACGCGCAAAGCCGCCATCGATGCCGTGTGCGAGGCCGTGGCCCAGTGCAAGCTGCCGGGGGTGACGCCGGTGGCGAAAGGCGAAGCGCAGTAAAATAGTACATTCGCGTACTAATTCGAGCTTGCCGTGCAAATTTCCACCCCCGACCCTCGCCCCACGCCGCCCCTGGGCCGCCTGGCCCTGTATGCCCGCCTGGTGCGGCTGGACAAGCCGATCGGCACCGTGCTGCTGCTGTGGCCCACCTTGGGCGCGCTGTGGATGGCGAACGGCGGCGCGCCGGCATGGCAGCTGATCCTGATCTTCTCGGTCGGCACCCTCTTGATGCGTTCGGCCGGCGTGGCCGTCAACGATTACCTGGACCGCGATTTCGACCGCCACGTGAAGCGCACGGCCGAGCGTCCCATCACCAGCGGCCGCGTCAGCGGCAAGGAAGCCATCGGCATCGCCGTGCTGCTGGCCCTCATTTCCTTCTGCCTGATCCTGCCGCTCAACCTGCTGGTCAAGCAGCTCAGCGTGGTGGCCCTGGGCATCGCCGTCACCTACCCGCTGTTCAAGCGCTTCTTCCCCGTGCCGCAAGCCTATCTGGGCGTGGCTTACGGCTTCGGCATTCCGATGGGCTTTGCCGCCATCCAGGACACGGTGCCGCCGGTGGCCTGGCTGCTCCTGCTCAGCAATATGTTCTGGTCGGTGGCGTATGACACGGCCTACGCCATGGTCGACCGCGACGACGACCTGAAGATCGGCATCAAGACCTCGGCCATCACCTTCGGCCGCTACGACGTGGCGATGATCATGCTGTGCTACGCCGTCCACTTCGGCATCCAGCTGTTCTGCGGCTGGTATTTCGGCCTGGGCTGGCCTTTCCTGGCCGGCATGGCGGTGGCCATCGGCTGCTCGGTCTACCACTACTTCCTGATCCGCGGACGCGAGCGTGCGCCTTGCTTTTATGCCTTCCGCCACAATAACTACCTGGGCGCCGCGGTATTTGCCGGCATCGCACTGGATTACGCCTTGCGCTGACAGCATGATTGCCAAGGCGTAACGCAAATGGCGGGCCGCGGCCTATACTAGAGATTGCTTTCATTCACTCAGCGAGGCGAACCATGGAACAGAGCGCACAATCGACGAGCAAAAGCAGCAACGGCATCGGCAACGGCATCAACCACCATGCGGACAGTGCCGAAGCGCGCGAAAAACTGATGACCGATCTGAAGCAGTCCATCCAGGATGCCGAACAGTGGCTGCGCAGCGCCAGCCTGGCCGGCGCCGCCGACTTGGGCCAGGTCAAGGCCAAGTTCGAGGATAGCCTGCGCACCGCCAAGATCGACCTGCTCAAGCTGGAAGACAGCGTGATCGCGCGCACCAAGATCGCGGCCAAGGCCACCGACACCTATGTGCACGACAATCCCTGGAAATCGATATCGGTGGGCGCCACCGTGGGCCTGCTGCTGGGCGTGCTGATCGCGCGCCGCTAAGCCTTCCTGCAAGCGGCACGGTGCGGCTCAGGGCCGCACCGGCTCGCCGATGCGGTATTTCTGGCGCAAGCGCTGCACCAGCCCCTGCTCGCGCTGCAGGAATTGGCTGAACTGCTCCACCACCTCCGGATGCTGCAAGGTCGAGAGGCGGAAGTCCGAACGCGCATGCGGCAGGGCTGGATCGAAAATCAGGCCGCCCGGCGCCTTCAATTCCTCGGCCAGCAGGTAGTTGGCCACATCCACATTCATATACACCACGTCGATATGGTCGGCCAGCGCATGGCGCAGCAGGCCGTCGAAGCTATTGCTGGTGCTGATGGCGATGGCCTTGCTGTCGATGGCCTGGCGGTAGGGCCAGGGCGTGAAGCCGAGCCCCGTGCCCATGCTGCGCACCTCGCTCAGCGGACGGCCGCGGTGGCGCGGCAGCACCATCGCGCCCTCCTCGGTCGACACCACCACATTGCTATAGCTGAGCTTCAAGCCGTGGCGCAGCTCTTCGCGCCATTTCGGATGGTCGGGATATTTGAAATCGAGCGTGCGCTCCTTCAGGAAACGCGTGTACAGGCGGTTGATCGGCAGCGGCACGTAGTCGAAGGCATAGCCTTGCTGGCTGGCGAAAGCGTCCAGCACATCGCGCGCAAAGCCGCGGTAGCGGTTGGCGCCATCCACCGTGTGCAAGGGATAGTACTGCAGGTTTTCGACGCCGACCGTGAAACGTTGGGCCGGCGCGGCGGCGCGGCCGGTGGCCGATACGGAAGCGACGGTAGCCGATGCGAGGACAGCAGCGCACAGCAGGCGGGCTTGCCACCGCAGCTTGATCGTCATCGCTCCCCCAGCAGGCTGCCGCCCCATGGCGGCCGGCGTCCAGCATACCCAAAAGCTTGCATAAATGCCAGCATTCAATCGCTGCCGCATGCCGCGCGCACGATCTCAGTCCTGCGCGCCCAGCTCCTCGCCGAGCTGCTTGCCGCGCGCGGCGGCGGCGCGCATGGCGCCGCCGATGGCGGCTTTGACGCCGCTTTGCTCCATGCTGCTCAGAGCCGCATACGTGGTGCCGCCCTTCGAGGTGACGCGCTCGCGCAGCACCGACACCGGCTCGTCCGACTGCAGCGCCAGCTGGGCCGCGCCGGCAAAGGTGGCCAGCGCCAGTTCGCGGCCCTGCTCGGCCGTCAAGCCCAGTTCTTCAGCCGCTGCCTGCATCGCTTCGATGAAGTAGAAGACATAGGCCGGGCCGCTGCCCGACACCGCCGTGACCGGATCGATCAGCGCTTCCTTCTCGACCCACACCGTGCTGCCGACGGCGCGCATGATGTGGTCGGCCGCGTCGCGCTGCTGGGCCGTGACGCCGGGCGCCGCCACCATGCCCGTCACGCCCTGGCCGATCAGGGCCGGCGTATTCGGCATGGTGCGCACGATGGCCGCGTAGCCGCCCAGCCAGCGCGCCAGGTCGGCGCTGCGGATGCCGGCCGCGATCGACAGCAGCAGCGGCTGGCGGCCCGCCTCCTGCGCCAGATCGAGCAGGGGCTTGAGCTGGCTGGCCACCTCGCGCATGCTTTGCGGCTTAACCGCCAGCACGATCACCTCGGCCGCCGGCACGCGTTCATCGAGCTCGGTCGCGGCCGACACGCCATGCGCCGTGAACAGCTTGTCCAGCGCGGCCGGATTGGGATCGACCACATGGATGTTACCGCCCGGCGCCAGCTTGCCCGCCAGCCCGGCGATCAGGGCGGAAGCCATATTGCCGCCGCCGATAAATGCAATCTTCATATTGATTCCTTGTTGTAGTGGCGCGCGCCGAAAATCGCGCTGCCGACGCGCACGATGGTGGCGCCCTCCACGATGGCGGCCCGCATATCGGCCGACATGCCCATCGATAGTGTATCGAGTTCCAGCCCATCGGCGCGCAAGCTATCGAACAGCTGGCGCAGCGCGGCAAAGGCGGCGCGCTGGCGCGCGAAATCGTCTTCCGGCTCGGGAATCGCCATCAGGCCGCGCAGGCGCAGGTTCGGCAGGTCCACGACCTGGCGCGCCAGCGCCGCCACTTCCTGCGGCGCCACGCCGCTTTTGCTGGCCTCGCCGCTGATATTGACTTGCAGGCAGATGTTGAGCGGGCCCCGTTCCGGCGGGCGCTGCTCCGACAGGCGCTGCGCGATCTTCGCGCGCTCGACCGTATGCACCCAGTCGAAGTGGCTGGCGATGGGGCGCGTCTTATTGCTCTGGATCGGGCCGATGAAATGCCATGCCAGCGCCGCCTCGGCCAAACCCAGGCCCGGCAAGGCTTGCGCCACGGCCGCCACCTTGTCCACGCCTTCCTGCACATAGTTCTCGCCGAAGGCGCGCTGGCCGGCCTGGGCGGCTTGCAGCACCGCATCCGCGCCGAAGGTCTTGGAGACTGCCAGCAATTGCACGCTGTCCGGCGCCCGCCCCGCCTCGCGCGCGGCGGCAACAATGTTCTCGGTAACGGCTTGCAAGTTCTGGGTGATTGTGGACATAATCAAATGGGCTGGTTCAGGGTAGCGGATCAGGCAGCGCGGCAAACGCCATCTTTTCAGGCACAGGGATTATAAATGGACATCTCCGAACTTCTCGCATTCTCCGTCAAGAACAAGGCATCGGACCTGCACCTCTCGGCCGGTCTGCCGCCGATGATACGGGTGCATGGCGATGTACGGCGCATCAACCTGCCGCCGCTGGAGCACAAGGACGTGCACGGCATGATCTATGACATCATGAACGACGGCCAGCGCAAGGCGTATGAGGAAATGCTCGAATGCGACTTCTCCTTCGCCATACCGGGCCTGGCGCGCTTCCGCGTCAACGCCTACAACCAGGAGCGCGGCGCCTCGGCCGTGCTGCGCACGATTCCCTCCAAGATCCTGTCGCTGGAGGAGCTCAACGCGCCGCGCATCTTCGCCGAATTCGCGCTCAGGCCGCGCGGCCTGGTGCTGGTGACGGGACCGACCGGTTCCGGCAAATCGACCACGCTGGCGGCCATGATCAACCATCTCAACGAAAACGAGTATGGCCACATCCTGACCATCGAAGACCCGATCGAATTCGTGCACGAATCGAAGAAGTGCCTCATCAACCAGCGCGAAGTGGGGCCGCACACCCTGTCCTTCAATAACGCGCTGCGCTCGGCCTTGCGCGAAGACCCGGACGCCATCCTGGTGGGCGAGCTGCGCGACCTGGAAACCATCCGCCTGGCCCTGTCGGCGGCCGAAACCGGCCACCTGGTGTTCGGCACCCTGCACACCTCGTCGGCCGCCAAGACCATCGACCGTATCGTCGACGTCTTCCCGGCCGAGGAAAAGGAGATGGTGCGCGCCATGCTGTCCGAATCGCTGCAGGCGGTGATCTCGCAGACCCTCTTGAAAACCAAGGACGGCTCGGGCCGCGTAGCGGCGCACGAGATCATGGTCGGCACGCCGGCCATCCGCAACCTGATCCGCGAAGCCAAGATCGCGCAGATGTATTCGGCCATCCAGACCGGCAGCAATGTGGGCATGCAGACACTGGACCAGAACCTCACGGACCTGGTGCGGCGCAATGTGATTTCGGCCGCCGCCGCGCGTTCGGCCGCCAAGATTCCGGAAAACTTTCCCGGCTAAGCAATCCAGTAAAGGCAAACACGCACCATGGAACGCGACCAGGCATCCAAATTCATGTTCGACCTGCTGCGCCTGATGGTCAGCAAAAAAGGCTCGGACCTGTTCATCACGGCCGGCTTCCCGCCCGCCATCAAGATCGACGGCAAGCTCACACCGGTGTCCAACCAGGTGCTGACCTCGGCCCACACGGCCGACCTGGCGCGCTCGATCATGAACGACAAGCAGACCGCCGGCTTCGAGCTGACCAAAGAAGCCAACTTCGCCATCAGTCCCGGCGACCTGGGCCGCTTCCGCGTCTCGGCCTTCGTGCAAATGAGTTCCGTCGGCATGGTGCTGCGCACGATTAACAGCGCCATCCCCAAGCTGGAAGACCTGGGCCTGCCCGAGGTGCTGAAGGAGATCATCATGGCCAAGCGCGGCCTGGTGATCATGGTGGGCGCCACCGGCTCCGGCAAATCGACCACGATGGCGGCTATGGTGGGCTACCGCAACGAGAACAGCCACGGCCACATCATCACCATCGAAGACCCGGTGGAATTCGTCCACCCGCACAAGAACTGCATCATCACCCAGCGCGAAGTGGGGGTGGATACCGAAGACTGGGAAGTGGCGCTGAAAAACACCCTGCGCCAGGCGCCAGACGTGATCCAGATCGGCGAGATCCGCGACCGCCAGACCATGGACCACGCCATCGCCTTCGCCGAAACCGGCCACCTGTGCCTGGCCACGCTGCACGCCAACAGCGCCAACCAGGCGCTCGACCGCATCATCAACTTCTTCCCCGAGGAACGCCGCCAGCAGCTACTGATGGACCTGTCGCTGAACCTGAAAGGCATGATCTCGCAGCGCCTGATTCCGCTCAAGGAAGCCAAGGGCCGCGCCGTCGCCATCGAGATCATGCTCAATTCGCCGCTGATCTCGGACCTGATCTTCAAGGGCCAGGTGCACGAGATCAAGGAGCTGATGAAGAAGTCGCGCGAACTCGGCATGCAGACTTTCGACCAGTCCCTGTTCGACCTGCACGAAGCGGACAAGATCAGCTACGAGGACGCGCTGCGCAACGCCGACTCGGTCAACGACCTGCGCCTGACCATCAAGCTGGAAGGCAAGGCCGCCAAGACGCGCGACCTGTCGGCCGGCACCGAACATCTGGGGATCATCTGATGACCACCGTCTTCGACTTCCAGGCCGAAAGCCTGTCCGGCCAGCAGGTCGACCTGGCGCAGTACCGCGGCAAGGTGCTGCTGATCGTGAACACAGCCAGCAAATGCGGCTTCACGCCGCAGTACGAGGGCCTGGAGGCGCTCTACCGCCAGTTCCAGGAACGCGGCGTGGTGGTGCTGGGCTTTCCCTGCAACCAGTTCCTGCAGCAGGAGCCGGGCACCGGGGACGATATCGCCGCCTTCTGCACCCTGAACTATGGCGTCAGCTTCCCCCTGTTCGCGCGCATCGACGTCAATGGCGAGCATGCCCATCCCCTGTTCCAGCATTTGAAGAAAAGCGCGCCCGGCCTGCTCGGCACGCAAGCGATCAAATGGAATTTCACCAAATTCCTGATCCGCAAGGATGGCAGCGTCTACGAGCGCTATGCCCCAGCCACCAAGCCGGCCGAGATTTTGCCGGACGTGGAAAAGCTGCTCGCTGAATAAACTTCGGCAATCGGCCGGCAATCCGCATCTAAAAAGGAATAAGTCTCGTTTCGCCAAAAATGAAATCGTTTTCATTTCTCTTGTGCATTTAAGTATCTTTCAGAGTAATAATTAAAAAAACTACTCGATCGTTTAACAATGCAGCTGCCGGCGAAATTCCTGTCGTCCTGGATGCGGATGGGCACATACTCTCGCCTGTTCATTCCGATTTTCCTCATCATCGCCGTGGTGGTGGGGCTGCGCTATACGCTGCTGATCGAGTCGGAAAGCGCCAGCGAGCAGGCGCGCTACCAGTCCGAGTCGCAGCAGTTCGCCACCTGGCTCGCCACCACGCTGGCGCCGGCCGCCCTGCACGGCAAGGCCGCCGACATGGCCGCGCAACTGGCCAAGGCCGCCAATCTGAACGGCGACGTCGCCATGATCCGCTGGGAAGATGGCGCGGGACAGCGGCGCGCCCTGGCCGCGCGGCCGCTGGGCGAACTGCGCTACCCCGCCTGGCTGGAAAATCTGGCCGGCATGCAGGCCGACTATTATCTGGTGCCGCTGCCGCCGTCCGAAGGCGGCGGCCTGCTGGAGCTGTGGTTCCAACCCGCGCGGCCGCTGGCCCGGGTCTGGCAGACGCTGCGCCAGCAGGCGCTGATCTCGGCGCTGAATATTGTCATCATCTACGCCCTGCTCGGCCTGCTGATCTTCGCCAACCACCGCATGCTGCGCCGGCTGGCGCGCGCCACCAGCGCCTTCCGCAACGGCCAGCACGATGTGCGCATGCACGTCGGCGGCAGCCTGGAAGCGCGCGCCCTGGCCACCACCTTCAACGATATGGCGGAACGGGTGCAAGGCTTGCTGCAGTCGCTGCAGTCGGAAAAGGAACGCATCGAAGTCACGCTGGCATCGATCGGCGAGGCCGTCATCACCACCGACCTGGAAGGCAGGATCGTCAGCCTGAACGAGGCGGCGCAGGCGCTCACCGGCTGGCCCGCTTCACGCGCGCGCGGGCGCGAGCTGCACGCGGTGCTGGTGCTGGCGAACAGCTTCGGCCAGCGCACCCTGCTCAAGACCATGGCCGATATCTGCGCGGGCGGCGGCGTGGTCAAGGCGCAAAACCAGAGCCTGCGCCACAGCTCCGGCGTGCACTTCAATGTCGAGTATTCGGCGGCGCCGATCCGCAAGGCCAGCGGAGAAGGCCGAGGAGAGATGCAGGGCGCGGTGCTGGTGCTGCGCGACGTCAGCGAGAAGCGCAACCTGCTGCAGCAGATGACCTGGCAAAGCCAGCACGACGTGCTGACCGGCCTGCCCAACCGCAATGCGCTCGCCGCCCGCTTCGAGCAGGAGTTGGCGCAGGCGCGCGAAGACCATAGCCTGCTGGCCGTGTGCCTGTTCGACCTCGACCACTTCCAGCAGGTGAACGAGCGTGGCGGCCAAGGCTTGGGCGACGACATCCTCAAGCAGGTGGCCAGCCGCCTGCACGATTTCGCCATGCCGCGCCACTACGCGGCGCGCCTGGGCGGCGACGAGTTCGTGCTGCTGCTGCCTGGCCAGGGCAGCCGCGCCGCCGTGGAAGAGATCATGCTCCAGCTGATGGCGGTGCTGGGCCGCGGCTACCGCTGCCAGACACAAACCGTGTCGATCAGCGCCAGCGCCGGCGTGGCCCTGTATGAGGGCAATGAGATCAGCGCCGACAATCTGCTGCGCCACGCCGACCAGGCGCTGTACCAGGCCAAGGTGCGCGGACGCGGCACCGTGCACTTCTTCGACGCCGACCTCGATCAGCAGGTGCGCACCCACCACAACCGCCGCACCGAAGTGCGCGAGGCGCTGGAGGCGGGCGAGCTGCTGCTGTACTACCAGCCCAAGATGGATATGCGCCAGGGGCGCATCTTCGGCATGGAGGCGCTGCTGCGCTGGCGCCATCCCAAGCGCGGCATCGTCGGCCCGCTGGATTTCCTGCCGATCGTCGAACATACCGAGCTGATTGCCGATATCGGCGAATGGGTCATGCGCCAGGCGCTGCGCCAGCTCGACGCCTGGCGGCGCGAGGGGCGCGAATGGATGGTCAGCGTGAACGTGGCCGCCTACCACCTGCAGCGCGCCGATTTCGTCGAGCGCCTGCAAAGCATCCTGGCCGAATTCCCGGCGGTGCCGCCGCAGCGGCTGGAGCTGGAAATCCTGGAGTCGTCGGCCCTGCGCGACCTGGCCCATGTGCGCGCCACCATCCTCGCCTGCCAGCAGCTGGGCGTGAGCTTCGCGCTCGACGATTTCGGCACCGGCTACTCGTCCATGTCCTATCTGAAGCGGCTGCCCGCCAATGTGCTGAAGATCGACCAGGGCTTCGTGCGCAATATGCTGGAGGACCGCGACGACCTGCATCTGGTGAACGCGGTGATCGGCCTGGCGCGCGCCTTTGGCCGCGGCGTGATCGCGGAAGGCGTGGAAACGGTGGCGCATGGCGCGCTGCTGATGCGCCTGGGCTGCGATCTGGCGCAGGGCTATGGCATTGCGCGGCCCATGCCGGGCGAGGCCGTCGGCGCCTGGGCCGACGGCTTTGTCGTCTCGCCCGAGTGGCAGGCGGCGGCCCAGCTGCCGCCGCTCAGCAATCTGCACGAGATCGGCGGCGCCCCGGCCAACCAGCTGGCCCTGTTCAGTCCCGGCTAGCGGCGGCCAGGGCGCGGTCGACCAGCTCGATCCAGTGCTCGACCGGCGTGTCCGTGCCCGCCTGCAGATGGGTGAGGCAGCCGATATTGGCCGACACGATGCGGCTGGCGCCCGTTTCCGCCAGATTTTCCAGCTTGCGTTCGCGCAGTTGCAGCGACAACTCCGGCTGCAGCAGCGAATACGTCCCGGCCGAACCGCAGCATAGATGCGCGTCGGCGCATAGGCGCACATCGACGCCGATGGCGCGCAGCACGCCCTCCACCTTGCCGCGAATCTGCTGGCCATGCTGCAAGGTGCAGGGCGGGTGATAGGCGACGCGCTCCTCGACCGGGCCGACGCGGCGCGCCAGCTCCTGCTCGAACGCGGGCAGGAGTTCGCTCAGATCGCGCGTCAGTTCGGCAATACGCCGCGCCTTGGCGGCGTAGCGCGCGTCGTGCGCCAGCAGGTGGCCGTATTCCTTGACCGTGACGCCGCAGCCGGACGCCGTCATCACGATGGCTTCCGCGCCGGCTTCCACGTACGGCCACCAGGCGTCGATATTGCGGCGCATATCGTCCAGGCCCGCCGCCTGGTCGTTCAGGTGGTAGCGCAGCGCGCCGCAGCAGCCTGCCTTGGGCGCGCGCTGCAGCTCGATACCCAGCGCATCCAGCACGCGCGCGGTGGCGGCATTGATATTGGGCGCCAGGCCGGGCTGCACGCAGCCATCCAGCAGCAGCATCTTGCGCGCATGGCTGCGCTGCGGCCAGGCGCCGCCGCCGCGCATGGGCGGCAGCTTGTCCTGCAAGGGCTTGGACAGCAGCGGCCTGAATAGCTGGCCGGCGCGCAGGGCGGCGGTGAACAGCGCCTTGCGCGGCAAACCTTCCTTCAGCACATAGCGCAGGATGCGCTGCGGCAGCGGGCGCGGCACGCGCTGCTCGACGATCTTGCGGCCGATGTCCACCAGACGGCCGTATTGCACGCCGGAGGGACAGGTGCTTTCGCAGTTGCGGCACGTCAGGCAGCGGTCGAGGTGGATCTGGGTCTTGGCGCTGACGGGCGCGCCCTCCAGCACCTGCTTGATCAGGTAGATGCGGCCGCGCGGACCATCCAGTTCGTCGCCCAGCAATTGGTAGGTGGGACAGGTGGCCGTGCAAAAGCCGCAGTGCACGCAGGCGCGCAGGATGGCTTCCGCCTCGTCGCCCTCGCGCGTGTTCTTGATGAAGTCAGCCAGATTGGTTTGCATATGCTCAGTACATGCGGCCGGGGTTGAAGATGCCGGCCGGGTCGAAGGCCAGCTTCAGGCGTTCATGGATGCGCGCGAGCGCGGGCTGCAGCGGATGGAACACGGAGAGTCCATCCTGCGGCGCGGCATCGCGGCGGTACAAGGTGGCATGCCCGCCCGCCGCCGCCACGCTGCGGCGGATGCCGCCGGCATCGCCGTCCGCCACCTTGAGCCAGCGCTGCGCGCCGCCCCACTCGATCAACTGCTCGCCGCGCAGCACCTGGGCGCTGGCGGCCGGCGGCAGCGACAGCCGCCACAGCGCGCCGCCATTGAAGTAGTCATGCGTCTGGTCGCGCAAAGCCGCCCAGAACGCCGCGCCGTCGTCCAGCGGCGCGCCGCCAAGACGGCGCAAGGCCGCCTGCACCGCCGCTTCGGCGCCGGACAGGCGCAGCGTCAGCCTGTCCCGATGCCAGCTGGAGGCCGAAATGGGCAGCGGCTGCCCGGCCCACTCATTCAGATAACGCAGCGCGCTGATCTCGTCCATCTCGAAGCGAATGCTGGTTTCGCATGGCGGCAGCGGCAGCACTTTCAGCGACACTTGCGTGATCAGTCCCAGCGTGCCGAGCGAGCCGGCCAGCAGGCGCGAGACATCGTAGCCGGCCACATTCTTCATGACCTGGCCGCCGAAATTCAGCACTTCGCCGCGCCCATCCAGCAATTGCGCGCCCAGCACGAAATCGCGCACGGCGCCGGCACTGGCGCGGCGCGGCCCCGAAAGGCCGGCCGCCACCACACCGCCGATGGTGCTGCCGCCTTGGCCGAAACGCGGCGGCTCGAACGCCAGCATCTGCCCGTGCTGCGCCAACAGGGCTTCGATCTCGGCCAAAGGCGTGCCGCAGCGCGCCGTGATGACCAGCTCCGTCGGTTCGTAGTCCACCACGCCGGTGTAGGCCCGCGTGTCGAGCACCTCGCCTTGCAGGCCTTGCCCGTACCAATCCTTGCTGCCGCCACCGCGCAGGCGCAGCGGCGACTTGCGCGCCGTGGCCGCATGGATCCGTTCAATGAAACCCGCCAATATCGACTGCAAAATCGCTCCTTCAGAAACGCGGCAAGCCGGCGTGCGGCAGGACGCCGCCCGTGACCCGCATCTTGCCGAATTCCGCGCAGCGGTTCAGCGTGGGAATGGCCTTGTTGGGATTGAGCAGTCCGGGCGGATCGAAAGCGCGCTTGACGCCGAAGAAGGCTTCCAGCTCGGCCACCTTGAACTGGGCGCACATGGAATCGATCTTCTCGATGCCCACGCCATGCTCGCCGGTGATGGTGCCGCCCACTTCCACGCACAGGGCCAGGATCTCGGCGCCGAAGGCTTCGGCGCGCTGCAACTCGTCCGGCTGGTTGGCGTCGAACAGGATCAGCGGATGCAGATTGCCGTCGCCGGCGTGGAAGACATTGGCGCAGCGCAGCCCGTACTTGCCCTCCACCTCAGCGATGCCGGTCAGCACCCGCGCCAGATGCTTGCGCGGGATGGTGCCATCCATGCAGTAGTAGTCGGGCGAGATGCGGCCCGCCGCCGGGAAGGCGTTCTTGCGGCCGGACCAGAAGCGCATCCGCTCCTGCTCGCTGGACGAGACCTGGATCGCGCCGGCGCCCGCCCCTTCCAGCACCGCCTTCATGCGCGCGATTTCCTCTTCCACCTCCTCCGGCGTGCCGTCCGCCTCGCACAGCAGGATGGCGGCGGCCCCGGTGTCGTAGCCGGCCTGCACGAAAGGCTCGACCATGCACGCCGAGGTCTGGTCCATCATCTCCAGCCCGGCCGGGATGATGCCGGCCGCGATCACCCGCGCCACCGCGTTGCCGCCCGCCACCACGCTGTCGAACGACGCCATGATGACGCGCGCCACGGCCGGCTTGGGCACCAGCTTGACCGTGACCTCGGTGACGATGCCCAGCATGCCTTCCGAGCCGATGAAGGCGGCCAGCAGGTCCAGGCCCGGCGCATCGAGCGCCTCGCCGCCCAGCTCCACCACATCGCCCTCGATGGTGGCCATGCGCACGCGCAGCACATTGTGCACCGTCAGCCCGTATTTCAGACAGTGCACGCCGCCCGAATTTTCGGCCACATTGCCGCCGATGGTACAGGCGATCTGCGAAGACGGGTCGGGCGCGTAATACAGGCCGTACGGCGCGGCCGCGTCCGAGATCGCCAGGTTGCGCACGCCCGGCTGCACCACCGCCGTGCGCGCATACGCGTCCAGGCGCACGATGCGGTTCAGGCGCGCGGTGGACAGCACCACCCCATCGGCAATCGGCATCGCCCCACCCGACAGACCGGTGCCCGCGCCGCGCGGCACGATGGGTACCTGCATGTCGCGGCAGACCTTGAGCACGGCCAGCACTTCCTGCTCCGACTGCGGCAGGGCCACCACCATGGGCGGCTGGCGGTAGGCCGACAGGCCGTCGCATTCATAAGGACGAGTGTCCTCCAGGTCGGACAGGATGCTCGCTGGCGGCAATAGTGCGCGCAGGGCCGCCGCAACGCTCTGCTGGCGCGCGGCGCTGAAGGCCGGCTGGGGTCTGGCAAGAGTCATGGATTCGTCGTGAAAACGCAGATCGAACCCCGATTGTATGTTCAAAAACGCAAGCCGGGCGAAAACGCGGGACGCGAGCGGCGATTTTGTCGTATCCTCCCAGCATTCTTAAACGCGCAAGGAAGACACCATGGGCAATCGACTCTCGAAAATCGCCACCCGCACCGGCGACAACGGCACCACCGGCCTGGGCGACGGCAGCCGCACCAGCAAGGACAGCGTGCGCGTGCACGCCATGGGCGATGTGGACGAGCTGAATTCGACCATCGGCCTGCTGCTGTGCGAAGCCATGCCGGATGAGATGCGCGAAGAGCTGGTGATGATACAGCACGACCTGTTCGACCTGGGCGGGGAGTTGTGCATTCCCGGCTACCAGATGATCAAGGAAGAGCATGTCGAGCGCCTCGACGCGCTGCTGGAGAAGTACAACGCCACCCTGCCGGCGCTGACCGAATTCATTCTGCCGGCCGGTTCGCGCGCCGCGTCGATCGCGCATGTCTGCCGCACAGTGTGCCGCCGCGCCGAACGCGCCATCGTCACGCTGGGCAAGGAGGAGAATATCCACGACCATCCGCGCCAGTATGTGAACCGCCTGTCCGACCTGATGTTCGTGCTGGCGCGCGTGCTGAACCGCTTTGCCGGCGGCAGCGACGTGCTGTGGCGCCACGACCGCAAGCGCGGCTGAAACGCAAAAGGCGGCGGGCCGGCATCCGCCCTCGCCGCCTCATTTCATGGCATTCAGATGCCGACACCCCGGCACTTGTTGATGCAATTGCGGTATGGGGTAAAGCAGACCGACGGACGCGGATGATCCTCCATGCAGGCATTGCGCTCGATCAGGCATTGCTCGCGGCATTCGGCCTCGCTGCCTTCCGCCATGGCGTAGGAACTGGCTGCGGCGCAGGCAAAGATAAAGAATCCAAGTTTCTTAAGCATCATATTTCTCCTTGTCGAAGGCGGGACTGGAATGCCGGCTTAACGGGTGCAGCGGCGCATGCAGCGGCCATACTCGGTGTGGCAGATCGCTCTCGGCGTGCTGCTTGCCTCGCAACGTTCGAGACGGCGCTCGCAGCTGACTTCGCAGTTGTCGGCAAAAGCGTACGAACTGCCCATGGCGCAGGCAAAGATAAAGAGTCCCAGTTTTTTAAACATCTTCTATTCCATTCATGACTGATTGGTGGATGGAGCTACCGCGCTTGGTCAGGTCCAAGGCGATGTATACCTCTGCTTAAGCGCAGCCCGAGATGCAATCGGAGTACTGTTCCGCGCATTGATCCTGAGGCGTTCCCCTGTTAATGCAGCCCTTGTATTGGTTGAAGCAGAAGGAGTCGCAGAAAGGCGGACGCGCGGTGGCGACGCTTGCCGACAGGGCGGTCGCGGCGGCAAACAGGAAAAGCGCGAGTTTTTTGTACATGGTGTCTCCTTTTTTGTGGTTGTAACAGACAGGGAACGCCGCCTGGCCTGCAGCATGGACGCCATAGGCCAGGCGGAATGACTCAGGCCGGCGGATAACGGCAATCGCGGTTGCACTGCAGGAGTTCGCGGCGGCATGCTGCCGAATCGATGCCCGAGCCAAGGCACTCGTTGTAATCGAGGCGGCACTGGGCCAGGCAGCCGCCTGGTGCGGCGATGGCGGTGGTGATCGATGCCGACAGCGCGGCAGCGGCGGCGAACAGGAACACGGCAAGTTTCTTGAACATGGGACGCTCCTTCAGTTGAGGTTCATGAACCGAAATCACAGCGGAAGATGCAGCACAGCGCAATTTTCAAAAGACATTTTGAGACTGGCGCCAGCGCCAGTCTCACGCTCCCTTAAGGAATTTGGATACCGCAGGCTTGCAGGCATCTCCAATAGTTCTCCTCGCAGGTTTCCTGATTGGCATTGGGATTGCCATTGCAGTGGTTATGCTCGATATAGCAGATGGTGCAATGATCGTAGCTGGCGCTGGCCAGAGAGGAGGAGAGCGCGGCAACGGCGGCAAATACGAACAGGGCAAGTTTCTTGTGCATGTTTATCTCATTAGGTGAGGTTGAAGAGAGGCGGCGCCGCTGCAAGCAGCGGCGCCTTTACGCCATCTTTTATTGGCCGATCGCACTGCAATGCGCGATGCAGCGGCTGTATTCGGCAAAGCAGTTGGAAGGGCGCGGTTCCTGGTTCACGCAATCGTAGCGGTCGAACAGGCATTGCTGGCGGCACTCGGTCTGGGCAAACGCTTGGGAACTGCTCACCGCATAGGACGAGCCGGCGGCGCAGGCAAAGAGGAAGAAGGCCAGTTTCTTGAACATCGTTTTTCCTTTCATTGATGGTTGTACTACGAACACTGCCGCGAATTACTCCATTCCCGGCATTTTTTGCAGCCAGAGCTGCAACTGCTCGATAAACATGCGCGCCCTGGCTGGCTGATAACGGCGCGAGGGGTACAGCAGGTGCAGCTCCTGCGCTTCGCCGCACCACTTGGGCATCACATGGCGCAGCTGGCGCGCCGCCACCAGGTCATGCACCAGCCATGCCGGACAAAGGGCAATGCCACTGCCCTGCAGCAGGCTGTCGCGGATGGCGAGCGCATTGTTGACGCGGTAGCGCCCCTGTGTCTGCACCGTTACCTCCCGCTCGCCATTGCGTAAAACGACGGTGCTGCCGCCGCTCCACGCATAGCGGATATAGTTGTGCTGCACCAGTTCCTGCGGCTGGCGCGGCGCCGGATGGCGGCGCAGATACGCCGGCGATGCCACCAGCCAGCGCGGCGAACTGCCGACGCGGCGCGCCACGGCGTTCTGCGGCAGGTCGCGGCCATGACGCAGCACCACATCCATACCCTCCTCCACCATATCGACCATGCGGTCGTTCAGGATCAGCTCCACTTCCATCGCCGGATAGCGGCGCAAAAAATCCTGCACGAAGCTATTCAGGCTGAACTGCCCCAACGCCACCGGCGCATTCACGCGCAGCAGGCCGGAACTGGCGGCGCCTTCGCCGCGCACATCGGCCACGGCTTCGGCATATTCATCCAGCACGGCCTTGGCGCGCTCGTAAAAGCGCCGGCCCTGCGCCGTGGCGCTCAAGCTGGCCGTGCTGCGTTCCAGCAGACGCACGCCAAGATCGTCCTCCAGCGCGGCCAGCACCTTGCTCACCGTGGGCTGGGTCGTATTCTGTTCGCGGGCGACAGCGGAAAAGCTGCCCAGCTCCACCGCCCTTACAAAGAAATGCAATGATCGTATCGTGTCCATAGCCATCCATCATTCGTTTTTGGAATGATAGCAGCCATGGACACGGCCGCTTCTAGTTCCGGCGTTTTTTACAGCGGGCATAGATGCCTTCGCATCTGTCCATGCAGTTTTGATACATCATCGTGCAAATATCAATACTCGCAACGGCGCCAGCATTCCTCGTAGATCCGATCGCACAGGCCGGCGCGCACGCCGCGCTCCAGGCAACCGTGGTACTCGGAAAGGCACATGCTGCAGTCCTCCACGGCACCGGCCGTGCCGTACGCCATGCTCAGACCCAGCGCAAATATGAATGTAATTTTTCTCAGCATGCCCTGTCCTTTCTTAGTGCTGAGGGTATGCGCAATCGTCGTAGCACTGGAGCAGGATGACGCGGCAATCCGCCGGATTCTCGCCGTTGCTGACGCAGGCGCGGTAGTCGATGTAGCACTGGGCGCGGCAATCGGGACGTGCGGTGGCGAGCGATGCCGACAGGGCGGCGGCGGCGGTGAACACAAACAAGGCCATTTTTTTGTACATGGGATTCTCCTTCAGATCAGATTCAGGAACCGAGACTGCAACGGTACATGCACATGCTGTATTCACCGCTGCACAAGCTGGGTGGTTTGCCGTGCGCATTGCAGAAAGCTAATTTTTCGGCGCACTGGGGTTCGCAGAAACCGGCTGCCATGGCGTAGGAAGCGCTCAAGCCCAGAGCAAAGATGAATGCGATTTTCTTCAACATCGGATTTTCCTTTTTCTAATATGGACACAAAGGTTGTTCCGGATAGCGCCTGTCCTTTAACGCCACCCATTCCAAATGAGAATAAGCCTCAGTCGTTTCTGCCGTCTTCCCGCATGAAACCATGTTAGCTAAGCTTTCCTTGTCCTTGTTTACTACGGAGAAAGCTTCATGTTTCTGTCCCGACCATTCGCTACCGCCGCCATGCTGGCGGCACTTGCCATCCCGCTGCACCACGCCGCCGCTGCGGAAACGCAATGGCAGACCAGCTGGTACAGCGCCGCGCATCCCGCCTGGAATGCCGATTTCATCCTGCCGACCAATATGCCGGCCAAGCTACAGCAGCAAACCGTGCGCGAAGTGCTGCGTCTTAGCAGCGGCGGCGCGCAGTTGCGCGTCACCTTCTCCAACCGCTACGGCAGCACGCCGCTGGTGATCGGCGCCGCGCAGGTCGCGCGCACGGCGGGCAGCGACAGCGATGCGCAAGCTGCCACCTCCGCCATCGATGCCGCCAGCAGCCGCGCCTTGCGCTTCGGCGGCCAGCCCGGCGTGACCGTGGCGCCCGGCGCCGTCGCCACCAGCGATCCCCTGCCCTATCCGGTGCAAGCCTTGCAGCGCCTGAGCGTTTCCGCCTGGCTGCCGCAGGCCGCGCCGCTCAGCACCTTCCACTGGGGCGCGCAGCAGACCGGCTTTATCGCCGCCGGCAACCTGGTCGCCGCCGCCGCCCTGCCCGGCAGCCTGCCGCTGCAAGGGCGCGCCTTCCTTAATTCCGTTCAGGTGGATGGCCCGGCGCATGCCGCCTTTACCATCGTCACCCTGGGCGACTCCATCACCGACGGCAATGGCTCCACGCCCGACCGCAACCGCCGCTGGCCCGACTATCTCGCCGCGCGCCTGGCGCAGCAAGGCATTCCGGCCGGCGTGGCGAATGCCGGCATTTCCGGCGCCCGCCTGCTGAGCGACGGCATGGGCGTCAAAGCCGCCGATCGCCTGCAGCACGATGTGCTCGACCAGCCCCACGCCGGCGCCCTCGTCCTCATGCTCGGCACCAACGATATCGGCTGGCCGGGCAGCGCGCTGGCGCCGAAGGAAGCCCCCATGACGGCCGAGCGCCTGATCGCCGGCTACCGCGCCCTCATCGAGCGCGCCCGCCAACGCCAGCTGCGCGTAATCGGCGCCACGCTGCCGCCATTCGCCGGAGCGCTGAGCGGCACGCCGATCACGGACTACGATTCGCCGGCCAAGGACGCCCTGCGGCGCCAGGTCAACGGCTGGATCCGCAACAGCGGCGCCTTCGATGCCGTGGCCGATTTCGATGCCGTGCTGCGCGATCCCGCCCATCCCGAACGCCTGCTGCCCGCCTACGATTCCGGCGACCATCTGCATCCCAACGATGCCGGCTTCCAGGCCATGGCCAATGCCATCGACCTGCCAGCCTTGTTCAAAAACGCCGCACTCGCTCGCTAAAACTGTTCCGCTAATGACAAAGGGCGCCGTTCACGAACGGCGCCCTTTTTTTAGTTAGGGATATTTCACCGCGCACTGCGTGCGGCAACGATCGAGCTCACGCACACAGGCTTGCGAGCCGGGGCGTTGCGGCACTTGACGGCACATTTCCCAGGTCGCTTCGCAGCTATCGACGCACAGGTCATAGCCCAGATTGGCGGAAGCGTAGGACGTTCCCAGTCCCAGCGCGAATACGAAGAAAGCGATTTTCTGCAGCACGGATTTTTTCCTTTTTCTTAGTTTGCGTTGCAATACGCCATGCACTGCTTGTAGTTGCGCAGGCAAGTCGGTGGCTTAGGCCAGCCGTTGTCCAGGCAGGCCTGATAGAAATCGAAGCACTCGCTCGCGCAGTCTTCGTTGGCTGCGAACGCAAAACCGCTGCCCATCGCCATCGCAAAAATGAAGAAACCGAGTTTTTTCAACATGTGTTTATCTCCTAGTGAAAATGCGGACGATAGGACTCCCGCAGCGCCAGACCGTCCGGTATCTGGCGCCGTTTTATGCAGCGGCGATGGGCTTAGTTGGCGAACTTCTTCAGTGCATCCTCGACGGCTGCCTGGTTGAAGCCTTCGATGCGGCGATTGCCGATGAGGATCATGGGGACGCCGCCGCCACCCAGTTGCGCGAATTCCTTCTTGGCCTTCTCGGACTGGTCGACATAGAGATCGGCGAAAGCGATCTTGTGTTCCTTCAGATAAGCGCGAGTCTTGATGCAGAAGGGACAGGTTTCCGTGCCATACACCACCACCTTGGTCGTGGTGTCGGGGAAGTAAGCCGCGTAATTGCCTTCGACGTAAGGCTTCTTGAACATGGCGGGCAGTTTGGCGATTGCCAAGCCGGCCCCCAGGCCTGCCGCCAGGATCACCACATATGCCGCCACCGTTTTGAGCTTTTTACCAATCATTTGTCTACCTCGATCCCTGAACACAAAAATTTTAATAACAGGAAGCCAGGCCGCGAGCCATGGCAGGCTTGCAGCTTTAAATAGGCTATCAAAAGAAAACTATGCGCTTATGTGGCAGGGAGGCAAGCGGTAGTGCAGGAAATGCTCGAACCCAGCGCGGGTACAACGAAGGAAAATTTTTTTATCATTTTTGTCTCGTATTGTGAATTATCCACGGCGACAGCTGCATTGCGCGACACCGTTTAAACGCCACTTATTTCCATTCCGACGACATTTTATATTTGGCAATAATTCCGCCAAGGCCACAATAAAACAGCAAAAAAGCTGTGTCAAGAAATTCATGAGAATAGAAGAAAATCTCATGAAAAATGCGACGCTATTAATTTAATAGTAATTGCGCCGCAGGCTTGATAAGCGCGGGACCAGCCGTTCCGCTGGCGCGGCAGGCTGGTCCCGGCTTGCAGAAAGCTATCGGCTGTTAGCCATATAGCTGCTTGCAATTGGAGTTGCAGCGCTGCCATTCATTGAAGCAGGCATTGGGGTCGAGCCAAGTCGGATTCGAGCGGCAGCCTTCCCAGCTTGCGCCGCAATCATCGAGACACAGCATATATTCCTGGCTGCTTGCAGCGTAGGCCGTTCCCAGACCCAGGGCAAAAACAAAGAAAGCGATTTTTTTCAGCATAAGCTCTCCTCAGTTTAAGGTTCGCAATGGGTCTGGCAATACTGGTAATTGCGCAGGCAGACCGCAGGTTTCGTCACGCCGTTCTCCAGGCAGGCTTGGTAAGTTTCGAAGCAGTCACCGGTGCAGATACCGCCCGCGGCCAGCGCAAAGCCGCTGCCCATCGCCATTGCAAAAATGAAGAAACCAAATTTTTTCAGCATAAGATCATTTCCTTGAGAAAGTACGGACGACAAAGGTCCCAGCGCCAGACTGTCCGGTATCTGGCACCATTTTCTGAAACAATGGGATATGTTACTTAGCGAACTTCTTCAGCTTCGGCGCAAAATTTCTTACGAAGGCCTTGCCCGAATTCTGAATTAACAACGGCGACATCTCATACGATGACGCCGCCAAACATCACTCATTATCATTCCAGCGATATTTTATATTTGGCAATAATTTCGCCAGGGCCACAATAAATCAGCAAAAAATCCATGTCAAGAAATTCATGCAAGTTTATCGAATCGGCATAAAACTCATAAGCTATTAACTTAATAGTATTTATCGGAAATGGCCTACTCGCCAAAAAGGCGGGCCATGCCGCGCGCGGTGGCCTGACGCGACCAGGGTGTGGGGTAGGCACTCAGCAAAGCGCCGCCGTCCGCCCCGGCCGCCAATTTGCGGTAGAAGCTGACCATGGCACTGCCGGGCCAACCGGCGCGGTGGGTCAGCACCATGCCCAATTGGTCGGCTTCGCGCTCCTGCAGGTGGTTGAGGGTGGATAGGCGCAGCTGCAGGGAAAGGTCGGAGTCGAGCCGCTCCAGCATCACATCCGGCGGCAAGGCATAGGGGCGCACCAGCAGCAAGGCTTCGGACAGGGTTTCGCGGTGGTGCTCGGCCACGGCATGGGCAATCTCATGGCCCAGCAAGGTGGCCAGCTCGCCGTCATCGAGCATCAGGCGGCCGACGAAGGCGGCGCCCACCAGGATTTTGCCGCCGGCCAGGCACATGGCGTCGACCTCGGGGGCGCTGGTCACATGGAATTCCCAGTCCCACTGGGCGCTTTCCGGCTTCAATTCGGCTGCCGCCTGCAACAAGCCGGTAGCGATGGCCCGCAAACGCCGCAGCAGGGAGCGGTCCTCATCCAGGCGGCCTTGTGCCGCCAGCTCGACCACTTGGCTGATATAGCGCTCTTCCATCGCCAGCGCCACTTCCTCGGACGCGTAGCGCAGCTCCTGCCAACGGCCGGAATCGGGAACTTGCCCATGCGCGCCCGCACATGGCGCAAGCGCCAGGCAGAGTGCCGGCAGCAGCGCGACGATCTTCATAGCCGCCTCGATATAAACTGTTTATATCAATATAGCCGACGCTGAACAGCATGCAAGAACGGGATCGAAAGATGAAATACGGCGGACGGGGAACGGCAGGAATTGTGGACGGCGGTGGGTGGCGGTGGGTGGCGGTGGACGGCGGTGGACGCCGCCACGGCGGTGGCGGCGGGATTGATGCGCGCAAGGCAGAGCCGGAGCCGCTGCCTTGGCCGGTCACAACGGCTTTATTCCGTCGTGCAGGTTCTCAGGCACTGGCGATACACCTCGATGCACTTAGGCTTGTTACCGAAGTCCCGGCAAGACTGGAGTTCCCAATAGCACTGCTCGCAATCCACGCTGGCAACCGCCAGCGAAGCGGACAATGCGGCAGCGGCAGCGAAGACGAAAACGGCAATTTTTTTCATTCTACGTTGGTCCTGTGGACAAAGAGTTAACAAACAATGGTTGATGCTTTCAGCGGCTCGGCTTACAGGCCTTCGCAGCTCATCAGGCAAACACCCAGCTCGCCGGCGCAATCATCGCTCAGACCTTTCCACTCGCAATAGTTGTAGATGTTATGGCAGTTCTGCTCGCAGCGCTCGAAAGCGCTGCCGCCGTTGGCCAGGGCGGAGAAGGAGCAGGCGGCGGCGAACAGGAAGATACCCAGTTTTTTCATGATTTTTTCCATCCGGGACATGGTTATGACCGCAACGCCGCTGTCCCTTGCGCGGCGCGCAGCAAATCGGCAAGACTTCCGGCTATGCGCGGCTGAGTCCGTGAAAACCACCTCGCTGCTTAACGGCAGCTACGGCGGCACATGGTGTACGCGAAGTCGCACATATACGCTTCGTAAACGCCGTCCTCGATGCAGCTCGTGTGGGTATCGCTGCAGCGCTGCAGACAGGTTTCACGGTCGGCGGCGCCGGCGAACGATGCGGACAGCGCGGCGGCGGCGGCAAAGACGAAGAGCAGAACTTTCTTATGCATGATTTTTCCTTTTCAGTTTTCCAGCAATCGATTGCAAGAGATGGCCTGATACCGTACAGGCCATTGACGACGCATCAACACCTGCCGGCAGCGAGGCCGCGAGGGCAAACCAGCTTGCCACCTCCGCCCTGTCTTTACGAATTATGGAATGCAGGTGGCGCGGCACTCGCGATAGAGGCGGCTGCAGTAGATGCGGATGGGGGAATCCATGCACTGCTCCAAGCGCGTATCGCACTCGTCGCAGTAAACGGGGTTGGCCGCGCCAGCCAGCGAAGCGGATAAGGCGGTGGCGGCTGCAAACACGAAGAAGGCAATTTTTTTCATCATGACTCAAATTCCTTTCTGTTAGTTTCAACGCTCGATTAACGATGGATGGCCTGAAAACAACCCGGCCGGCCTGCCGGTACGACAAAACTGCAGACAATATGGCGCCTTCAGAGTCGGATCATTCCGACCCCGCTGCACATATAAAAGGGAATTTAGTTGACGAACTTTTTCAGCGCGTCGTCGAGAGCGGCTTGATTGAAGCCTTCAATGCGGCGATTACCAACGAGAATCATGGGCACGCCACCGCCGCCCAATTGGCCGAATTCTTTCTTGGCCTTTTCCGAATTATCGACGTATAAATCGGCAAAGGCGATATTGCGCTCTTTCAGATAGGCGCGGGTTTTAATACAGAAGGGACAGGTCTCCGTGCCATACACCACAACCTTGGTGCTGGTGTCGGGAAAATAGGCAGCGTAATTGCCTTCAACATAGGGCTTTTTGAACATGGCCGGCAACTTCGCCAGGCCGAGACCTACACCCAGGCCAGCCGCCAGGATGAGAATATAGACGGCTACGACTTTAATTTTCTTTCCGATCATCTCCAGCGCCTTTGTAATGTTCTATTTTATTTAGTTTGGTCATTTAGCAAGAATGACTCCACGGCAACAATAGTGCAGCCCAAAACCCATGTCAAGAATATTCATGAGCATAGAAAAATTCTGCATTCAAAATACGACGCTATTAATTTAGTAGTAACTATGTTCCGTGGCGCGATTTATAAAAAAAGCGGCGCACACGGCGCCGCTTTTGGGGGGGCTGAAAGAAATCAGCCGTTGTTCACCACCAGGCGCGGCTCCTCGCCGCCGCAGCGCTGGCGGATCGAGGCGGCGATACCGGCGGCGTCCAGGCCCACGCTGGCGAGCAGCTTGGCTGGGTCGCCATGGTCGATGAATTGGTCGGGCAGGCCCAGCATCAGCAGCGGTTTGACGATGCCCGCTTCGGCCAAGGCCTCGGCCACGGCGGCGCCGGCGCCGCCCATGATGCAGCCCTCTTCCACCGTCACCAGGTAGTCGTGCTCGGCGGCCAGTTGCTTGACCAGCGCCGCGTCCAGCGGCTTGACGAAGCGCATATTGGCCACGCTCGCATCGAGCTGCTCGGCCGCGCCCAGGCTCGGCGCCACCATCGAGCCGAAGGCCAGGATGGCGATCTTCTGGCCCTTGCGGCGCACTTCGCCCTTGCCGATTTCCAGCGAGGTCAGTGGCTGCTCGATGGCCGCGCCGACACCCGCGCCGCGCGGATAGCGCACGGCTGCCGGGCCGGGATAGTGGTAGGCCGTGGTCAGCATCTTGCGGCATTCGTTCTCGTCGGACGGCGCCATCACCACCATATTCGGGATGCAGCGCAGATAGGCCAGATCGTAGTTGCCGGCGTGGGTCGCGCCGTCGGCGCCCACCAGGCCGGCGCGGTCGAGGGCGAAGGTCACGTCCAGATTCTGCAGCGCGACGTCGTGGATCAGTTGATCGTAGGCGCGCTGCAGGAAGGTCGAATAAATCGCCACCACCGGCTTCAAGCCTTCGCAGGCCAGGCCGGCGCCGAAGGTCACGGCGTGCTGCTCGGCGATGCCGACGTCGAAGTAGCGATCGGGATACTGCTGGTCGAAGCGCACCATGCCCGAGCCTTCGCGCATGGCCGGCGTTATGCCGACCAGGGCCTTGTCCTGGGCCGCCATATCGCACAGCCAATTGCCGAACACTTCGGTGTAGGTGATCTTGGACGGCGGCGCGGGCTTGATGCCTTCGGCCGGATTGAACTTGCCGGTGCCGTGGTACAGGATAGGCTCGGCCTCGGCCAGCTTGTAGCCCTGGCCTTTTTTCGTCACCACGTGCAGGAACTGCGGGCCTTTGAGCTGGCGGATGTTCTGCAGCGTCGGAATCAGCGATTCGAGGTCATGGCCGTCGATCGGGCCGATGTAGTTGAAGCCGAATTCCTCGAACATGGTGGCTGGCACCACCATGCCTTTGGCGTGTTCTTCCAGGCGCTTGGCCAGCTCCAGCACGGGCGCGGGTAGCACCGACTTGCCGACGTTCTTGGCGGCGGCGTAGAACTGGCCCGACATCAGACGCGCCAGGTAGCGGTTCAAGGCGCCTACCGGCGGCGAGATCGACATATCGTTGTCGTTCAGGATTACCAGCAGGTTCAGGTCTTCCTGCACGCCGGCGTTGTTGAGCGCCTCGAAGGCCATGCCGGCGGTCATCGAGCCGTCGCCGATCACGGCGATGGCGTGGCGGTGCTCGCCCTTGATCTTGGCCGCCTGCGCCATGCCCAGCGCGGCCGAAATCGAGGTCGAGGAGTGGGCGGTGCCGAAGGTGTCGTATTCGCTTTCCACGCGGCGCGGGAAGCCGGAAATGCCGTCGCGCTGGCGCAGGGTGTGGAACTGTTCGCGGCGGCCGGTCAGGATCTTGTGCGAGTAGGTCTGATGGCCTACATCCCACACGATGCGGTCCTGCGGCGTGTTGAAGACGTAATGCAGGGCGATGGTCAGTTCCACCGTACCCAGGTTGGACGACAGGTGGCCGCCCGTTTTCGACACCGAATCGAGCAGGAAGCTGCGCAGCTCATGTGCCAGCGGCGTCAGTTGGTGGCGCTGCAGCTTGCGCAGGTCCGCCGGGATGTTGATGTTTTCAAGCAGTTTCATTTATGCCTTCCGCTGCACGATCAGATCCGCGAGTTCGCGTAAGCGCTGTGCATTGTCTCCGAATGGCGCGAGCGCAGCGTGCGCTTCGAGCCGCAGTTTTTCCGCCAGGGCTTGGGACGGTTCCAGGCCCAGGATGGAAACATAGGTAGGTTTGTTGTCGGCCGCGTCCTTGCCGGCCGTCTTGCCCAGGGTGGCCGAATCGGCCGTGGCGTCGAGGATATCGTCCACCACCTGGAAAGCCAGGCCGATGGCGCGCGAATAATCGTTCAGCGCTTGCAGCTCGGCCGCGTCGAGATCCTTGCCGGCCAGGGCGCCCAGTACCACCGAGGCGCGCAGCAGCGCGCCGGTTTTCAGCTGGTGCATCTGCTCCAGCTGCTCCAGCGTCAGGCTCAGGCCCACGCTGGCCAGGTCGATGGCCTGGCCGCCGCACATGCCGGCCGAACCGGCCGCCTGCGCCAGCAGGCGCAGCATGGCCACCTGGCGCGCCGGCGGCAGCGTGTCCGCCTCGGCCAGCACGGCAAAGGCCTGCGCCTGCAGGGCGTCGCCCACCAGCAGCGCGGTCGCCTCGTCGTAAGCGATATGCACGGTCGGTTTGCCGCGGCGCAGCGCGTCGTCGTCCATGCAGGGCATGTCGTCATGCACCAGGGAATAGGCGTGGATCATTTCCAGCGCCGCCGCCGCCCGGCTCAGGGCTGCCGCATCGGCGCCGAACAGATTGCCGGCGGCGTACACCAGCAATGGGCGCACGCGCTTGCCGCCGCCCAGCAGGGCGTAGCGCATGGCGTCGTGCAGTTTCTGCGGCAGCGCGGAGGCGGCCGGCAGGTAGGCCGACATATCGTTTTCCATGCCGGCCTGGATGGTCTTCATCCAATCCTGGAAGGCGGCACTCATGGCTGGCCCTCCTCATTGTCGGCGAAGGGCTTGAGCAGGTCGCCCTCCAGCACCTTGACCTGGGATTCCACCTTGTCCAACTGGCCGGCGCAGAATTTCACCAGCTCGGAACCGCGCGCATAAGCGGCGACGGACGCTTCCAGCGGCAGCTGGCCCGACTCCATCTGCGTCACCAGCTGCGCCAGTTCGGCCATGGCGTCCTCGAAGGAGGCCGGCGCCGCGGCAGCGGTGTCGTCATTCATTTTCTTAGGCATATGCATTCAATCGTTGTGGCTAGTCGGCACGATAAACCGGCTGGCTCAGTGTAGCCCGTTATTTTAGAACAAACTATCTGAATAGGTCGGAAAATGCGGAGCCCGCTGCAGGGAATTGCCGGGACCGGCCGCAATTCGCACTGGAATTCGGCGGCGGCGCCCCCATCTCGGGGCGGACAGCGGCATTTTACCCCGATTTTGGCCCAACTCCCCCGAAAACGCCGGGATTCGGGGTATAATCGCCGGTTCTGTCCGAAATACCGTTTCTAATCTCTGAATTCAGGTCTTTACGGATTCTGTCTCTTCTTGGTTGCAGTAATTTAATTAAGGGGGGTTGGGATGTCCGATCTGGGTACCCACGCCAAGCTAGCGCGTTCAAACGCGCAACTTCCGGTCACCGTCTATTTTGACGAAACGCTTCTGCAGCGTGAAATGCAGCAATTATTCAAGCAAGGCCCGCGCTATATCGGCCATGAGCTGATGATTCCGAATGCGGGCGATTTCATGACCGTGGCGTCGGAAAACGAGGGCCGCATGCTGGTGCGCAGCCCGGCCGGCATCGAACTGATGTCCAACATCTGCCGCCACCGCCAGGCGCTGATGTTCAATGGCCGCGGCAACAGCAATAACATCGTCTGCCCGCTGCACCGCTGGACCTACGATCTGAAGGGGGAGCTGATCGGCGCGCCGCACTTCCCCGACACGCCTTGCCTGAACCTGGCCAAGACCAAGCTGCAAAGCTGGAACGGCCTGCTGTTCGAGCAGAATGGCTACAATGTGATGGAAAAGCTGGGCAAGCTGTCCGTCACCAAGGATCTCGATTTCAGCGGCTATATGTTCGACCACGTCGAAATCCACGACTGCGACTACAACTGGAAGACTTTCATCGAAGTCTATCTGGAGGACTATCACGTCGAGCCTTTCCACCCGGGCCTGGGCAGCTTTGTCAGCTGCGACGACCTGCGCTGGGAATTCGGCGAGGATTACAGCGTGCAGACCGTGGGCGTGCATCGCGGCCTGCAGAAATCGGGCTCGCCGATTTACCAGCGCTGGCAGGAACAGGTGCTCAAGTTCCGCAACGGCGAACCGCCCCCCTACGGCGCGATCTGGCTGACGCTGTACCCGAACATCATGGTGGAATGGTATCCGCACGTGCTGATCGTCTCCACCCTGTGGCCGGACGGTCCGCAGCGCACCAAGAACGTGGTCGAGTTCTACTATCCGGAAGAAATCGTGCTGTTCGAGCGCGAATTCATCGAGGCCGAGCGGGCCGCCTACATGGAAACCTGCATCGAGGACGATGAGATCGGCCAGCGCATGGATGCCGGACGGCGCATCCTGATGCAGCGCGGCGAGAACGACGCCGGGCCGTACCAGTCGCCGATGGAAGACGGCATGCAGCACTTCCACGAGTGGTACCGCAGCAAGTTAGACGTATAAGAGTGGTCGAGTAGCACGGCCGCTTGGCGGCAGTAGAACAGGAATACGATGCAATCGCTTTGGATGTTATTTGCCAGTTTCATGTTTGCCGCCATGGGCGTCTGCGTCAAACTCGCTTCCGAAACCTTCTCCACCTCGGAGATCGTGATGTACCGGGGACTGGTCGGCATGACGGTCCTGTTCTGCATGATGCGCTTGCAGGGCGCCAGCTTCCGCACCACCATGCCCTTTGCCCACCTGTGGCGCGGCGTGGTGGGCGTGGTCTCGCTTTGGCTGTGGTTCTACGCCATCGCGCGCCTGCCGCTCGCCACCGCCATGACCCTCAATTACATGGCGCCGATCTGGATCGCCGTCTGGCTCTTCCTGCACGGCTGGTGGCACGCCAAGAACCATATCGAATGGCCGCTGATCGGCGCCGTCTTCATGAGCTTTATCGGCGTCACCCTGCTGCTGCAGCCGGCCTTCCATTCCAACCAGTTGTTCGAGGCGATGCTCGCGCTGTCGTCCAGCGTGCTGTCGGCCATGGCCTATATGCAGGTGCGCAAGCTGGGCCTGGCGGGCGAGCCGGAAGCGCGCGTGGTGTTCTTCTTTTCCATCACCAATTTCGTGGCCGGCATGGCGGGCCATATCGTGGAAGCGGGCAGCGGCCCGGTGGTCTGGCATGCGCCGGACAATGCGCGCGGCGCCCTGCTCCTGCTGGGCATCGGCCTGTGCGCCACCGCCGCGCAAGTGGCGATGACGCGCGCCTACCGCCTCGGCAACACCCTGGTGGTCGCCAATCTGCAATACAGCGGCATCGTGTTTTCCAGCTTCTGGGGCATCCTGGTCTTCAGCGACGTATTCAACTGGCATAGCTGGGCAGGCATCGGCATCATCCTGCTCTCCGGGATGGCCGCAACGTTCTACAATACGCGCAACACCGAACGCGGCAAGGCCATCGCCAAAACCGACCCTATCGCAAGTGAAGTCTGAATCCAAGGATAAGCTGCCATGCACACGACCCTGATTGACGCTTCCACCCTGTCGCAACACCTGACCGACCCGCACTGGGTCATTCTCGATTGCCGGCACGATCTGATGAATGCCGCCTGGGGACGCGACGTCTTCGCCGCCGGCCATATCCAGAACGCGCAATTCGCCGGCATCGACGACGACCTGTCCGGCGCCAAGCAAGGCGCCGACGGCCAGTTCCGCGGCCGCCATCCGCTGCCCGAACGGGCCAAACTGATTGAAACGCTGCGCGCCTGGGGCATCAACGACGACAGCCAGGTCGTCGCCTACGACGCCCACGGCGGCATGTACGCGGCCCGTCTGTGGTGGCTGCTGCGCTGGATCGGCCACTCCGCCGTCGCGGTGCTCGATGGCGGCCTGTCCGCCTGGCAAGCGCAAGGCCTGCCGCTAGTCACGCCCGTGGCATCCCGTCCGCAAGGCCAGATCGCCGAACGCCCGACGCTGACGCGCACCGTGTCGGTGGACGAGGTGGTGGCGAACCTGGCAAGCGGTCAGCAGACCGTGGTCGACGCCCGCGCCAACGACCGCTTCCGCGGCGAAAACGAGACCATCGACCCGGTCGGCGGCCACATTCCCGGCGCGCGCAACCGCTTCTTCAAGGACAATCTGCAAGCCGACGGCCGCTTCAAGAACGCCGAACAGCTCAAGCAGGACTTCGCCCCGCTGTTCGCATCGCCCGAAACGGCCATCATGCAATGCGGCTCCGGCGTCACCGCCTGCCACAACCTGCTGGCATTGGAGGTGGCCGGCCTGCACGGCGCCGCGCTCTACCCCGGCTCCTGGTCCGAATGGTGCGCCTCGCCAACCCGCCCAATCGCAACCGGCGCCTGAGAATTAGCGCTGACGTTGCCGGCTCCAGCGCAATATTCTGATTTCACCGCTGACGAGCCGGTATTCGATTGCATGCCCTGTAGCTGGTATGGCAAAGCGTCTCACGCCAGGCCGTGCGGTCAGCGTACCGATTCCCGGCTGCGCCGTCAGAGCGGCAATGGCGCGGTCAACGCGCGCCATCACCAGCTGCGCGGCGCCTGCATCTTCGTCTTGAATACGGATCATGGTCGCCTGAAGCGACCTTAGTGCGCTGGCAGACCAGCGCACCGCCAACCTTATTGGTTTAATCTTGTTGTTTGCCACGAGCTGCAAGCAGCCTGCGCGTTGTTTGCATTGCTTCTGTGTGAGAGTAGCTATCCCCCCGCTCGAACTCCTCGTCGGAACGCAGGCTGGCACGGACGCTTTCCTCGCACTCGGCAAAACCATCACGTAGCACGAAGCGCAGCATTGCCTTGGGTGTTCGGCCAGCCAACGCTGCCAAACGCTCCAAACGTTTCTGGTCAGCTTTCGAGAGACTCAGGATCGTTTCCTGGTCTGCGTCACTATTGATAGCCATATTCATTCCTAGGTGAATCTTCAGCTTAGCACACGAGAAATGCCGGCGCACTTGGCTCCGGCATACTAAGATCAAGGCCGCCGGATGGCCGTCCCGTCCGATCGGTGCCAGGCACCAAGGTGGACGGGACGGCCATCCGGCAGGCTCGGCTGCTGCGCTTAGGCGTCGAGGCCGAGCTGGCGGTTCAGGCTGGCCAGTTCGCTGCGCCATTGTTGCTGGCTGGCGGGCTTCTGGTGGCGCGGTTTGCGGGCCAGATCGGCGGCCAGCAACTCCTCCAGCTCGAAGAAGCGGGCCAGGAGTTGCTCTTCGCTTGTGGGCGTGGCTGGTGGCTCCTTGCTTTGCACCATCCCCGCTGCGGCTTGCGTAGTGGGACTATGCAGGCTCTCGCCGCCGAGGCGGCGATAGGCCGATTCGGCGTCCTGCCATTGCTCCAGGCGGCCCTCATGCACCACCCAGTAACAGTTGCAGGCTTGCTCGATCAGGTCGCGGTCGTGCGAGACCAGCAGGCAGCCGCCGGCGAAGCCTTGCAGCGCCGACGCCAGCTGCTGCTTGCCTTCCATGTCGAGGTGGTTGGTCGGCTCGTCCAGCAGCAGCAGGTGGTAGCTGGCCAGCGATAAGCCAAGGAACAGCAGGCGCGCGCGTTCGCCGCCGCTCAGGATGTCCACCTTCTGGCCGTGGCGGCTGTAGGGGAAGCCCGCCGCAATCAGCGACTGGCGCCGCGCCGCATCGCTGCGCGCGGCCACTTCCTCCGCTTGCGCGGCGAAGGGATAGAGCGCATCGGACAGGCTGGCGTTGCCGGCCAACTGCTGCAGGTTCTGGTCGTAGTAGCCGATGTTCGCCGTGGGATGGCAGCGCATGCCTGCCAGCTCGTTTTGCGTTTGCAGCGCGCCCCAGCATTGACGCAGCAAGGAAGATTTGCCGCTGCCGTTGGCGCCCAGCAGCGCCACGCGTTCGCCGGGACGGATCACCAGATGCTCGACTTCGTACAGCACCGGCGCGCCAGGCGCGGGCCGCACCGGCATGTTTTCCAGCGCCAGCAACTGGTCCGCGGCCATCGCCTTGCCGCGCAAACTCAGCGTCCATGGCGCGCCATCGCTGACGAAGGTTTGCTCCTCCTTCAGCCGCTCGGCGCGCCGCTGCATGGTCTTGGCCTTGCGCGCCAGATCCTCGTTGTCGTAAGTGCGGCCCCAGATGGCCAGGCGATGGCTACTGGCCTCGATGCGGTCGATCTCCTTCTGCTCGGCGCTGCGGCGCGCGGCGTTAGCGGCATCCTGCTCAGCCAGCGCGGCCAGCGCCTGGCCGCAAGCCAGGTCGAAGCTGTACAGGCGGCGGTCGCGCAGCACCCAGGTCTTGCGCGTGGCATTGTCCAGCAGACGCTGGTCGTGCGAAACCAGGATGAAGGCGCCGCGCCAGCGCGCCAGGAATTGTTCCAGCCAGAGCAGCGACGGCAGGTCGAGGTGGTTGCTTGGTTCGTCCAGCAGCAGCACATTCGGCTCGTGCAGCAGGGCGCGCGCCAGCAGCAGGCGGGTATGCTGTCCGCCGGACAGGGATTGGACCGGCAGCTGCGCCGTGGCGCCGCTGATGCCCAGCTCTTCGAGCAGGCTATCGATGCGCCACTGCTGCTCCGGCGCGTCGGCCAGCGCCGCTTGCAGGGCTTGGTACAGGCTCAGTTCCGCCATGTCCGGCGGCAGGTGCTGTTCGACGTGCTGCAGGCGGCAGGTGCGCGCCATGTGGATCAGGCCCGCGCTGGCTTCGCGCGTGCCGGCCAAGAGGCCAAGCAAGGTGGATTTGCCGCAGCCGTTGTGGCCCACGAGGCCGATGCGGTCGCCCTGGCTGAGGGTAAAGGAAAGGTCTTGGAACAGCAAACCATGGTTCGCGTCCAGTTGCAGTGCATTGGTAGAGATAAGGGTAGTCATTGCTCTTGTCTTTCGTCGGGATGCAAGCATCCGCGTTAACAGGAGCGCTAACGATACGAGCCGTGAACTGACTCTATGGAAGGGAGTAAAGCTCTTGGCCTTGTTATCGCAGCGCGATGGAACGAGGGCAAGAGCGGCTCAGTGTGGAATACTGGCGCGCGCTGAACAGAGCAGCAAGCGGGTTATGACTCATGATTTACCTCCTTTCTTTTCTGTGCAAACCGCTACGGCTTGCGGGTTAATGACGGTGCGCCGTCAGGAACAGCACGATGCACACGCCCAGGGCGATCAGCAGCACCTGGGGAATGGTTTCGCGCAAGGTGGCGCGGCGCTGCATCTGCGGCATCAGATCGCTGACGGCGATATAGATAAAGCCGGACGATGCAAACACCAGCACATACGGTATCAGATTGCTGGCGCGGTCCAGGGTGTAATAGCCCAGCAGGCCGCCGGCCACCGCCAGCAGACTGCATAAGAGGTTGTACACATAGGCGCGCGCGCGCGAGAAGCCCGCGTTCAGCAGCACGATGAAGTCGCCGATCTCCTGCGGAATCTCGTGCGCGATGATGGCCAGGCCGGTGACGATGCCCAGTCCCGGATCGGCCAGGAAGGCAGCGGCGATCAGGATGCCATCGGTGAAGTTGTGCATGCCGTCGCCGACCAGGATCATCCAGCCCGCCTTGCCGGCTTCGCGCTTGTCGTGGCCGTGGGCGTGGTGATGGCCGTCGTGCTCATGGTGGTGCGAGTGGCGCAGAATGGCCAGCTTTTCCAGCATGAAGAAGGCCAGCAGGCCGCCCAGCAGGGTGGCGAACAGGGTGTGCGTATCGGCGCCGGATTCAAAGGCTTCGGGCAGGGCGTGCAGCAGGGAAGTGGACAGCATGATGCCAACCGACAGGCTGACCATGCGCTCGACGACCTTGGACAGCAGCGTAAACGAGAAGATCGCCGCCGCCGAAATGCTGACTACACCGGCGATGGTAGTCGCCAGCAGAATGGAAATAAGAGTTGGATCGATTTTGGAACCTCTTTGCCTTGCCCACCGCCTTGAAGCCTAAAAAGCGGCGTAAACCGGACATTGTAACCCCCTGCCCGGTTTCCTGCTCATTCAGCCCAGACTTCAGACCACGCCGTTGGCCTTGAACCAGGCCAGCGCGCGCGCCCAGCCGTCCTTCGCATCGGCCGCCACATAGCTGGGCCGGTAGTCGGCATGGAAGGCGTGGCCGGAGTTCGGATAGACCACAAACTCGGACTTGCTGCTGCCTTTCGCCAGCGCCGCCTTCATCTGCTCGATGGTTTCCAGCGGAATGCCCTGGTCCTTGGCGCCATACAGGCCAAGGATATTCGCTTTTAGACTTGCGGCCACGTCGACCGGATGCCTGGGATAGACGGCGTGGGTTTCCCCAGTCAGCCGCCCGTACCAGGCCACACCGGCCTTGATCTTAGGATTGTGCGCCGCGTACATCCAGGTGATGCGCCCGCCCCAGCAAAAGCCCGTGATGGCCAGGCGATTCAAGTCGCCGCCGTTCTTGCCGGCCCATGCCACCACCGCGTCCAGATCGGCGAAGACTTCGCTGTCCGGCGTGTTGGCGATGATGTTCTTGATCAGGTCCGCCACATTCGGCGCGTTCTTCACGTCGCCATGGCGCACGAACAGCTCGGGCGCCAGCGCCAGATAGCCTTCCTTGGCAAAGCGGCGCGCCACGTCGGCGATATGCTCATGCACGCCGAAGATTTCGGAAATCACCAGCACCACCGGCAGGCCGGTCTTGCCGGCGGGCTGGGCGCGGTACACCGGCACGTCCGTCCCCGCCACCTTGATGGTGACGACACCAGCCTCCAGTCCCGCACTGTCGGTCTTGATCACGTTCTGCGCCACCACCGGCAGCGCGGCCGCGGCAAAGCTCGTGCCGACCGGCGCCTTGATGAAATCGCGCCGATCCATGCCTTCGGCTTCACCGATCAGTCCTTGCGCGTCTTTATAAAAATCGTTCATTCAAACTTCCCTCCCAATGAGTGAAACCTGATTAATGCGCCTCGTCCCAGTTGCGGCCCACGCCCACTTCAGCCAGCAGCGGCACCTTCAACTCGGCCACGCCGGCCATCAGCTGCGGCAGTTTTTCCTTGACCAGGGCCAGCTCCGCGTCCGGCACTTCCAGCACCAGTTCATCGTGCACCTGCATGATCATGCGGGTTTTCAGACCTTCTTTTTCCAGCCAGCCCTGCACGGCGATCATGGCCAGCTTGATCAGGTCCGCCGCCGTGCCCTGCATCGGCGCATTGATCGCCGCGCGCTCGGCCGCCTGGCGGCGCGGGCCGTTCGGCGAATTGATCTCGGGCAGCCACAGGCGGCGGCCGAAGACGGTTTCCACATAGCCCTTGGCCTTGGCCTGCAGGCGGGTGTCGTCCATATACTGCTTCACGCCGGAGAAGCGGGCGAAGTAGCGGTCGATGTAGTTCTGCGCGGCGGCGCGGTCGATGCCCAGGTTCGAGGCCAGGCCGAAGGCGCTCATGCCGTAGATCAGGCCAAAGTTGATCACCTTGGCGTAGCGGCGCTGCTCGGCCTGCACATCGGCCGGCGCGATGCCGAAGATTTCGGCCGCCGTGGCGCGGTGGATGTCCTCCCCTTCCGCGAAGGCGCGCAACATCGCCTCGTCGCCCGAGATGTGGGCCATGATGCGCAGCTCGATCTGCGAATAGTCGGCCGAGACGATATGGCTGCCGGCCGGCGCGACGAAGGCTTCGCGGATGCGGCGGCCTTCGGCGGTGCGGATCGGGATGTTCTGCAGGTTCGGGTCGTTGGAGGCCAGGCGCCCCGTCACCGCCACCGCCTGCGCGTAATTGGTGTGCACGCGGCCCGTCATGGCGTTGATCATCTTCGGCAGCTTGTCGGTATAGGTCGACTTGAGCTTGGCCATGCCGCGGTATTCCAGCAGGACTTTCGGCAGCGGATAATCCTCGGCCAACTTTTGCAGCACTTCCTCATCGGTGGACGGCGCGCCGCTCGGGGTCTTTTTCACCACCGGCAGTTTCAGCTTCTGGAAGAAAATTTCGCCGATCTGCTTGGGCGACCCCAGATTGAAGGGCTGCTCGGCCAGTTCATAGGCTTTCTGCTCCAGCTCCTGAATGCGCTTGCCCAGCTCCTGCGACTGCGTATCGAGCAGGGCGGCGTCGATCAGCACGCCATTGCGCTCGATCTTCTGCAGCACCACGGCGGTCGGCAGCTCGATACTGTTGTAGACGCGGGTCAGGCCTTCGTCCAGCGTGACCTGGCCGTGCATGGCTTGGTGCAGGCGCAGCGTAATGTCGGCGTCTTCGGCCGCGTATTCGGTGGCGCGCGCGATCTCGACCTGGTCGAAGCCGATCTGGCTGGCGCCCTTGCCGCACACTTCCTCGAAAGCGATGGTCTTGTGGTTCAGGTGGCGCATGGCCAGGCTGTCCATATCGTGCGTGCGGTGCGATTCGAAGACATAGGATTGCAGCAGGGTGTCATGCACGATGCCGCGCAGCTGCACGCCGTGGTTGGCGAAGATGTGCGCGTCGTATTTCAGGTTCTGGCCCAGCTTGGCCTTGCCGGCGTCTTCCAGCCATGGCTTCAATTTGGACAGCACCAGTTCGCGCGACAGCTGCTCCGGCACACCGGCATAGCTGTGCGCCATCGGGATATAGCAGGCGTGGCCCGGCTCGGTGCACAGGGAAATGCCCACCATCTGCGCTGTCATCGGGTCCAGCGAGGTGGTTTCGGTATCGACGGCGCTCAGTTCCGCTTTATCGATGCGCGCGATCCATTCGTCGAGCTGGGCTTCGGTCAGCACGGTTTCATAATTGATGCTGGCCGGCGCCACGGCGGCGGCGAACATATCGCCGGTCATGCCTTCGGGCGCGGCGGCGGCCGGCGAGGCGACGGCGCCTGGCGCGGCCGGCGTCATGGCGCCCAGTTCGCGCAGCAAGGTCTTGAAGCCGTATTTGCTGAAGAAGGCCAGCAGCAGCTCGCGGTCCTCGCCCTTGGCGATCAGCGATTCGGAGATCGACATCATATGCTGGCTCAGGTCGCAGTCGGTCTTCACCGTGATCAGCTCGCGGCCGCGCGGCAGCCATTCCAGCGCCTCGCGCAGATTGCCGCCGACGGCGCCGGTGATCTTGTCGGCATTCGCCATCACGCCATCCAGGCTGTCGTACAAACCAAGCCATTTGAGCGCCGTCTTCGGGCCGCATTTGTTCACGCCGGGCACGTTGTCGACGGTGTCGCCGATCAGGGTCAGGTAGTCGATGATGCGGTTGGGCGGCACGCCGAACTTGGCCAGCACGCCCGCTTCGTCCAGCTTCTCGTTGGTCATGGTGTTGATCAGCATGACCTTGGGCGTGACCAATTGGGCCAGATCCTTGTCGCCGGTGGAGATGATGACGTCCATGCCGGCTTTTTCCGCTTCCACCGACAAGGTGCCGATCACGTCGTCGGCCTCCACGCCTTCGACCATCAGGATCGGCCAGCCCATGGCGCGCACCGCCTCGTGGATCGGCTCGATCTGCAAAGCCAGGTCGGGCGGCATCGAGGCGCGCGTCGCCTTGTACTCAGGGTACATATCATCGCGGAAGGTCTTGCCCTTGGCGTCGAAGACGCAGGCGATATAGGCGGCGGGGAAGTCGGCGCGCAGGCGGCGCAGCATATTGACCATGCCGTGCATGGCGCCGGTCGGATAGCCGTCGGCGCTGCGCAGGTCGGGCAGCGCGTGGAAAGCGCGGTAAAGATAGCTGGAACCGTCAACCAGCAACAGGGTCTTTTGCATAAATGGCTATGAAGTAGGGCTGGCCGCGCGAGCGCGCGGCCGGCACGGAATGGGGTGAGTGCTGCATTATCGCAGAGTTTTGCCCCGGACCTGAACGCCAGGACAAGGTTCCCGAAAAGACAACAATGCCGGATCGGCACGGGCAGACGGCCCGTGCCCGGCCGCGTTTTTTCGCTTTTAAAACAGGGAAGCGTGTCTGTTTGTTACAATGGCCCATAATAAGAATCCATGCGTTTCCCTTGAGGACTTGTCATCATGCGTACTTCGAATATCTGCTCCCTTCTGTTCATTGCCCTGCTGGGCCATGCCGCCATTGCTTCCGCCCAGACGACGCCAAGCCAGGCGCCGCCGAAGCTGGAAAAAATCGAGGAAGTGGATAATCCGGTCACGGTGACGGCCAATCCGGGCAACGAAAAGAAAATCACGGAAAAACGTGAAGGCGGCCGCGTGACCGAAGCCAAGGTCAAAAGCGGCAAGAGCAGCTATACCCTGAAACCGAATACCCCGGTGGGCACGGCTCTGCCAGGCGACCTTGCGGGACGCGAATCACGCGGCGCGCAATGGACCGTCATGGAGTTCGATGTGGCCAAGAAGAAGAAACAACGCAGCGAGGACCGCGCCAACGCCCCCGATGAGGCGCCGGCGCCGCCTCCGCCGCCTCCGGCCACCCGCTGAGCAAAGCCCGGCCACGCCGGGCTTTGCCTAACCCTTGCACACTAATCTGGTTTCCCATGGCAGTTTTTACCCCGGTCAGTCTGGATGATGTCGGCCAGTGGATCACGCAATTCCCCCTCGGCCAAGCAACTGCGCTGAAAGGCATTGCCTCCGGCATCGAAAATAGCAACTTCTTCCTGAGTACCGAAGCAGGCGAGTATGTGCTCACCATCTTCGAGAACCTGAGTTTCGAACAACTGCCCTTTTACCTGCAGCTGATGCGCCACCTGGCGCAGCACGGCGTGCTGGTGCCCGCCCCGGTCGCCAACGAGCAGGGCGAGTTATGCGTGGCCCTGCACGGCAAGCCCGCCAGCATCGTCAGCAAGCTCGAAGGCAGCTCCCAGATGGCCCCGCAGCCGGTGCACTGCGCCGCCGTCGGCGCCATGCTGGCAAAAATGCATCTGGCTGGACGCGACTTCCCGCTGCGGCAGCCGAATCTGCGCGGCCTGTCCTGGTGGCGCGAGACCGCGCCCCAGCTGCTGCCCGTGATCAGCGCCGCCGAAGCCAGCCTGCTGCACGACGAGATGCAGTTCCAGGAAGCGTTTGCCGCCGGCGCCACCTACGCGCGGTTGCAAGCCGGCCCGGTGCATGCTGACCTGTTCCGCAACAACGTGATGTTCGACGGCGAACGTCTGACCGGCTTCTTCGACTTTTATTTTGCCGGTTGCGACACCTGGCTGTTCGACGTCGCCGTCACCGTCAACGACTGGTGCATAGACCTCGACAGCGGCGTGCTCGATGCGGCGCGCGTGCGCGCCATGCTCGATGCCTACCACGCCGTGCGTCCGTTCACGACCGACGAGCAAGCCGCCTGGCAGCCCATGCTGCGCGCCGCCGCGCTGCGCTTCTGGCTGTCGCGCCTGTATGATCTGCATAAGCCGCGCGAGGCGGAAATTCTGACCCCGCACGATCCGACCCACTTTGAACGCATTCTGCGCGAGCGGATTGCCACGCCCGCACCACAACTTTATTAAGATGACTAATCTGCCCGCACTCACCGGATGGCATTGGGTTAAAGACGGCTTCGCGCTGTTCCGCCAGCAGCCCGGCGGCATGTTCATCCCCTTCCTCGGCTATCTGCTGTGCCAGGTGGCCGTGCTGATCCTGCCCCAGCCTCTGGGATTGCTGGTGGCGCTGCTGCTGCCGGCCGTGTCGATCGGCTTCATGCAAGCCTGCGCCGACATCGAACAGGGCAAGCGCGTGCTGCCGGCCGTGATCCAGAGCGGCTTCCGCAAACCGGCCTTCCCCAAGCTGGTGGTGTTGGGCGTGCTGCACCTGGTGGCCATCCTGATCGCCGTCATCGTGGTCTTCGTCACCAACGGCGAGTTGGTGGACCAGCTGCGCAACGCCGATCCGGCCGCGCCGCAGATCCAGATGAGCAACGGCATGGCCGCTTCCATCCTGCTCGGCTTCGTGGTCTACATCCCGGCCGCCATGGGCCTGTTCTTCAGCGGCCCGCTGATTTACTGGAAGCAGATGTCGGTCGGCAAAGCCATCTTCTTCAGCTTCTTCGCCGTGCTGCGCGCCTGGCGTCCCTGCGTCGTCTTCCTGCTCAGCTGGGCCGGCATCGCCATGGTGGTCAGCCTGGTGCGCATCGCCCTGCTCGGCCTGGGCACCTTCGGCGCCCTGCTGATGCAAATTCCCGTGATGATCGTGGCGCTGGTGCTGCAATGCTCGCTCTACGTCAGCTACCGCCAGATCTTCAACTCGCCCAATCAGGAAACGGAATGCTGAACCGGGGTTCGGCACGCTCGCTGGAAGCGGCCACCGGCGCGCATGACAATGGTTTCAACCTGGTGCGCCTCATTGCCGCCCTGGCCGTCGTGGTCTTCCACGCCTGGCAACTGAACCGACTGGCGCCCATGCCAGACCCACTGAGCCGGATGATGGCGCCGGTGACGGACCTGGGCAACGTGGCGGTGGGCGTGTTCTTCCTGATCAGCGGCATCTTCGTGTCGAAAAGCTGGCTGCGCGATCCGCATCTGCTGCGCTTCACGCTGCGCCGCGTCGTGCGCATCGTCCCCGCGCTCTTCATCTGCCTGCTCCTTACCACGACCCTGGCACTGGCCTTCCATTCCGTCCAAGGGCTGGCCGGCCTGTTCGACGGCGCGACCTGGCGCTACATTCTCGGCAACGCCAGCCTGCATGGCCTGCGCTATATCATCCCGCCGAATGAGCTGACGATTCCCGGCGTGCTGGAAGGCCGTCCGCTGAACGGTTCCTTGTGGACGCTGTATTGGGAAGCGCGCATGTATATCGTGCTCGGTCTGCTGGGCGTGGCCGCCATCGCGCCCATGCGCTGGTGGCTGATGAGCATGTCCGTGGTCCTGCTTTTGAGCACCCAGCTCTTCCCCTCCGTATTGAGCGGCTACATCTGGGAAGTGCCGATGTGGTCCCTGTTCCTGACGGGCGTCCTGCTGCAGACCTTGTCGCGGCATCTGCGCTTTGGCTTTGCCCCGGTGGCGGTAGCCGCCATCCTGCTGGCGCTGAACTGGACGCGCAACCAGGCACTGACGCCAAGCGGTCTGACGCTGGTGGGAATTTACCTGGCCGCCGGCGCGCTGGCCTTATGGCTGGGCAGCGCCCGGCCGCGCGGCCTGGCCCACATCCAGAAGCATGACTATTCCTATAGCATTTACATCTACCACTGGCCGGTCATGAGCATGTTGGCGGCCAGCCTGCCACCCAGCGTCGGCGCCAAGACCCTGCTTGGCCTGACCGTGGCGCTGACCTTCCTGTGCGCGGCCTGCAGCTGGCATTGCGTTGAAGCGCCGGCCATGCGCCTGCTGCGGCGCAAGCTGGCGCGCCACGGCGGCGAAACCAGCCTGCGCGCCGCCGCCTGAGGGGCATCCCGGTATAATCACGGGATGCAAAATCTCCTCCACAACCTCAATCCCGAACAACTTGCCGCCGTCACCCTGCCGCCCCAGAACGCCCTGATTCTGGCGGGCGCGGGGTCCGGCAAAACGCGCGTGCTGACCACCCGCATCGCGTGGCTGATCCAGACCGGCCAGGTATCGCCGGCTGGCGTGCTGGCCGTGACCTTTACCAATAAGGCGGCCAAGGAAATGCTGGCCCGCCTGTCGGCCATGTTGCCCATCAATACACGCGGCATGTGGGTCGGCACCTTCCACGGCCTGTGTAACCGCCTGCTGCGCACCCACTACCGCGACGCCGCCCTGCCCCAGACTTTCCAGATCCTCGATTCCCAGGACCAGCTCTCGGTCATCAAGCGTCTGCTCAAAGCCAACAATGTCGACGATGAAAAGTACCCGGCCAAAAACCTGATGTACTTCATCAACAACAACAAGGACCAGGGCTTGCGCGCCAAGGACGTCGACGCCTACGACGCCACCGAGCGCAAAATGGTCGAGCTGTACGATCTGTACGACGAGCAGTGCCAGCGCGAGGGCGTGGTCGATTTTGCCGAACTGCTGCTGCGCACCTATGAGCTCTTGAGCCGCAACCAGCCGCTGCGCGAACACTACCAGCTGCGCTTCCGTCACATCCTGGTCGACGAGTTCCAGGATACCAATGACCTGCAGTACAAGTGGCTCAAGCTGATGTCCGGCCACGGCAGCGCGGCCGGCGGCGCCCTGTTCGCCGTGGGCGACGACGACCAGAGCATCTACGCCTTCCGCGGCGCCAATGTCGGCAATATGAGCGCCTTCGAGCGCGAGTTCCAGGTCAAGAACCTGATCAAGCTGGAACAGAACTACCGCTCGCACGGCCATATCCTGGACGCGGCGAATATGCTGATCTCGAATAACAGCCGGCGCCTGGGCAAGAACCTGCGCACCGATGCCGGTCATGGCGAGCAGGTACGCGTCTACGAAGCCAGCTCCGACCTGCAGGAAGCCCAGTGGATCATCGAAGAGTCGAAATCGCTGATCAACGAAGGCACCTCGCGCAGCGAGATCGCGGTGCTGTACCGCTCCAATGCGCAATCGCGCGTGATCGAGCATGCGCTGTTCTCGGCCGGCATTCCCTACCATGTGTACGGCGGCCTGCGCTACTTCCAGCGCGCCGAGGTCAAACACGCCATCGCCTACCTGCAGCTGATGGACAATCCGCACAATGATTCGGCCTTCCTGCGTGTGGTGAATTTCCCGGCGCGCGGCATCGGCGCGCGCACCATCGAGCAGTTGCAGGGCGCGGCCGAGCAGTATGGCATCTCGCTGTACGCGGCGGTACCGTACATGGTCGGCAAGGCCGGCACCTCGCTGGGCGGCTTCGTCAAGATGGTCGAAGGCATGCGCTTCGAGACCCAGCAGATGGCGCTGCCCGAGCTGGTGCGCATCGTCCTTGACGGCAGCGGCCTGCTGCAGCACTACCAGGGCGAAAAGGAAGGCGCCGACCGCGTCGAAAACTTGGAGCAGATGGTCAGTGCGGCCACCCAGTTCGTGTCCGAGGAAGGGTATGGGCAAGGCGCGCCCGCCCACCTCGGCCCGCAGGCCCAGGCGCAAGCGGGCAACGCCATCGTCAGCGCGGACGGTGTCGAAATCATCGACGCCGATGCGCCGCTGGCCACCGTGATGTCGCCGCTATCGGCCTTCCTCTCGCACGCCTCGCTCGAAGCGGGCGACAACCAGGCGCAAGCCGGCCAGGAAGCGCTGCAGCTGATGACGGTGCACTCGGCCAAGGGTCTGGAATTCGACAACGTCTTCATCACCGGCCTGGAAGAAGGCCTATTCCCGCACGAGAGCAGTTCGAAGGAAGACGGCGGCGTCGAAGAAGAACGGCGCCTGATGTACGTGGCGATCACGCGCGCGCGCCAGCGGCTCTACATGTGCTTCTCGCAGACGCGCATGCTGCACGGCCAGACCCGCTACAACATGAAATCGCGCTTCTTCGACGAACTGCCGGAGGAATCGCTGAAATGGCTGTCGCCGAAAGTGCAGTCGCACTGGTTCGCCAACAAGAAATCCGCCTGGGACGAAGCGCCGCTGGCCGGCAGCGACAACGCCATCGCCCGTCAAATCGCCCAGAAATCGAGTGGTGGCAGCGGCTGGCGCATTGGTGAATCGGTGGCCCACGCCAAATTCGGCGAAGGCGTCATCGTCAATCTGGAAGGCAGCGGCAGCAACTGCCGCGCCCAGATCAACTTCGGCAACGTCGGCATGAAAGTGCTCGACCTCAGCGTCGCCAAGCTCGACCGCCTCCCCCGCTAAGGTTTGCGCTGCATCAAACAATGTCCACCCTGGTGTCAGGCACCAGGGTAGGACATTTCTTGATTTTTCTCAAAGAATGTCCGATGGTGGTGCCTGACACCAGGGTGGGACATTGTTTGATTTGGCGCAAAGGGGGTTAGGCGCTGCCGCCGGGGCTTGGGGTGGCGCGGCCTTGCTGGACGGCGTCGTCGATCAGGCGGCGCGTGGTTTTGTCGGCTTCGCGGTGGATGCGGCCTTGTTCACGGCCGAGTTCTCCCATTTTGCGGCCTAGCTCGGCCATCGGTTTGCTGGCTTCGCGCATTTGGCGGTTCATGTCGTCGATCGCGGGTTGCTCGCGGACGAGGCGGGCGTGTTGCTTGCCCATCTCCGCGGATAGGGTATGGATCTGGCTTTGCAGGGGCGCCATGCGGGTGCTGAGCTGGGACAGCTCGCGCACCAGGCCGGCGCGCACCTGGTCGTCCACTTCCCTTTCGATTTTCTGGCCCAGGGCGTCCATGCGGGCCCCGATGGCTTCCTGCTGGCTGGCCAGGGCTTTCATTTTGCCATCGGTCCTGTGCTCCAGCGCGCGCTGGGCGGCACTATCGGCAATCTGGCCGTAGTGGGCGCCGATTTTTTCGCCGATCTGTCCCATGATCTTGCCCTGCGCATCCATGGCCTTGTTGTGCTCTTCCATGCGCGATTCGATCTGCTTGAGCGGCGCCCAGGCGGCACTGGCTTGGGCCACGATGGCGGGATCCTGGATCACATAGTTTTTGCCGTCCTTGCGGAACCAGATGAAGTCCCCTTTGACGCTTTGCTTCAGGCGCCGCAGCTCCTCGGGATCGCCGTTGCGGCTGGTGACTTTGCTGCCGCCTTCACGAACCAGGGCATAGGATGCGCCGTCCTGCTCAAAGTAATAGTGGGAGCCGGAGCGGTCGCGCGGCGCCTTCAATGCGGGCCTGGCTGGCGCGGCGGCCGGTGCCGGCGCCGCGGCGGGAGCCGGTGCGGCGGCAAGCGCCATCGGGGCCGCCGGCGCGGCGGGAGCGGCGGCGATGCTCATCGGCGCAGCCGGTGCGGCGGGCGCGGCGGCCAGCGCCATCGGAGCTGCCGCTGCGGCGCGGGCGGGCGGCGCGGGAGGCATCACGGGCTTGGCGGGCCGGGCCGGCAGCTCGGGGGCATCAGGTGCGGCGGGCGCTTCCGGCGCGGCGGGTGTGGCTGCGGCAAGCGGCTCTTCCGGTGTCGCCGGCACGGGCGGCAGCGGCGGCACGGACTGGGTGTCGCCATCGGCGCTCAAGGCTGCGCCAGTTCTCATGAGGGGTGCGGCGGCCTTGGGTGAGGCGGCAGCCGGTTCGCTGGAAGTGGCCGGCATGGCATGGGCATACAGCACGGCGCAGGCGGCGCACAGGCCGAGCAGCGGCGCGGCGATTTTCCAGCCCAGGGGTTCGGCTTGGGGCCGGATCAGGCGTTTGATTCGGGACATCAGGTCTCCTCCTTGTGCCGCAGGGGCAAAGTGGTTGGTTGAGAACTGGAACTTGTCCAGCTCGGACAGCGCAAGCGCGAGACGCCGCGGTTCGCCCAGCGCGCTTGCTGCAATATCGTCGGCAATCTGTTCCCGTTCGGCGCGGATGCGGCGCGACAGCATCCACACGACCGGGTGGTAGAACAGCAGAATCTCGATGGCGCTCTGCACCAGATTGACCAGGTAATCGTGACGCCGGATATGCGCCAATTCATGCGCCAGCAAGGCTTCCAGCAGCGCGGGCGGCATGCCGGTCAGCAGCGAGGCCGGGATCAGCACCAGCGGACGCAGACAGCCCGCCGTCATCGGCCCGTCCAGAGCGTCGTCGCTGACGCCGAGGCGCACCGGCACGCGCACGCCGAGCCGGCGCGCCAGCCTGTCCAGCACTTGCTGCCAATGGGGATCGTCGCGGTAATGACTGGACAGGGTACGCTCCTTCACCCATTGCAGGCCGAGCGAGAGGCGCAAGGTCATCAGCGCCGCGCCGGCAGCCCACACGAGCACCAGCCATGGCAGCAGGCGTGGCAAATGCGCCAGCCAGCCGTTCAAGCCCGCCTCGCTCAGCAGCGGCAGCATGGACTGGACCGGCGGCAGCTGGACGGCTCCAAGTCCGGCCAGGGCCGCGGCGTCGCTGGCATGTATGGCGGCGCCGCCGGCGGCATCCGCCATCGCCGCGCCGGCCGCGTCCAACGCAGCGGCGTGCAGGCTGGCCAGATGCAAGACGATACCCGCCAGCGGCAGCAAGGCGCACAGCAGCAGCGCGCCGCAGGCAAGGAGATAGCGGGTCTGCGGCCGCGCATTGCGCAGCAGCTGCAGGCCGAACGAGGCGAGACAGCCGATCAGCACCCCCTGCCACAGGAAATGCAGCAAGGCCCAGCCGATGGCGGGCACCAGGGCGTCGATCGCCCTAAACATGGACTGGCTCCTGGCATGAAGTGGCAAAGCGCATTGCTGTCTCCTCGTTCGATGGAAGTAGATTAATTTATCTAGATTTTTATGTCTAGAACTTTTTTTCTACTTGATGGCGAATCCTGGACCACTACTCTAATCCAGCAGCGCCAGCCCACCGGAGCCCATGCGACGAAATGAAAAAAGGGAGGGCCAGGCCGCAAGGCCTGCCCTCCCCTCATGGCGCCGAGGCGCGGCTTAGTAAATGACCACCGAGCGGATCGATTCGCCGCTCTTCATCAGGTCGAAGCCTTCATTGATGCGTTCCAGCGGCAGGCGGTGGGTGATCAGGTCGTCGATATTGAGCTTGCCGTCCATATACCAGTCGACGATTTTCGGCACGTCGGTGCGGCCGCGCGCGCCGCCGAATGCCGAGCCTTTCCACTCGCGGCCCGTGACCAGCTGGAAAGGACGGGTCGAGATTTCCTGCCCCGCCGCCGCCACGCCGATGATGATGGATTTGCCCCAGCCCTTGTGGCAGCACTCCAGCGCCTGGCGCATCAGCGTGGTGTTGCCGACGCACTCGAAGCTGTAGTCGGCGCCGCCGTCGGTGAGCTGGATGATGGCGTCGACCACGTTCTCCACCTCGTTCGGATTGATGAAGTGGGTCATGCCGAATTGGCGCGCCATCGCTTCGCGGCCCGGATTGATGTCGATGCCGATGATCTTGTCGGCGCCCACCATCTTGGCCGCCTGGATCACGTTCAGGCCGATGCCGCCCAGGCCGAACACCACCACATTGGCGCCCGCTTCCACCTTGGCGGTGAACAGCACGGCGCCCACGCCGGTGGTGACGCCGCAACCGATGTAGCACACCTTGTCGAACGGCGCGTCTTCGCGGATTTTCGCCAGCGCGATTTCCGGCACCACGATGTAGTTGGAGAAGGTGGACGTGCCCATGTAGTGGTAGATCGGCTTGCCGTCCAGCGAGAAGCGGCTGGTGGCGTCCGGCATCAGGCCGCGGCCCTGGGTCGAGCGGATGGCCTGGCACAGATTGGTCTTCTGCGACAGGCAGAATTTGCACTGGCGGCATTCCGGGGTGTAGAGCGGAATGACGTGGTCGTCCTTTTTCAGGCTCTTCACGCCGGGGCCGACATCGACCACCACGCCCGCGCCTTCATGGCCCAGAATGGCCGGGAAGATGCCTTCCGGGTCCGCGCCGGACAGGGTATAGTAGTCGGTGTGGCAGATGCCGGTGGCCTTGATCTCCACCAGCACCTCGCCCTCGCGCGGGCCGCCCAGTTCCACTTCTTCGATGGTCAGCGGTGCGCCCGCCTTCCATGCGATTGCTGCTTTGGTTTTCATCTCTGCATATCCTGTAAGTTGGAGATGGCGACATCATATCAACTCAGGACAAAACCCGCCTCTATGCCGGCGCGCCCAGCCAATCGGCCGATTGCAAGCCAAGCAGGTGGGAGACGGTCTGCCACAGCAGGCGCGGCGAGGTCCAGGGCTTGGGCAGGAAGGCGTGCGAAGGATGGCGCAGGTCGGGGTGGCGCGCCGAATACAGCAGCACCGGCGTGCTGCCGCCCTGCTTCTGCATGGCTTGCACCAGGGTGTGGCCGTCGCCATCGGGCAGGTCGGGATCGAGCACGATCAGGGCGAAGCGGTGCTGGCGGATCGCTTCCAGCGCATCGGCCAGCGAGGCGGCGTGGCTGACGCGCGTTTCCGGCACCAGCAGGGCGGCCAGCACCAGGGCCGTGTCATGGTCGCCGTCCACATGCAGCACGCGCGGGGCGTTGTTCTCGTCCACGGCGCGCGAAAGATCGGGGCTGTCTTGCAGTTTCATCATGGGTCTCCGCTATGTCAAACCGGAAGCGCAACGTGGCGCGAACACAACGCGCAGCAAGGCTGCTGGATGCGGCTTCCGGGAATAAAGCTGCTCGGCGGAGTGGGGCCGAAGGTTGATGCGCGGCGCGGGGGACGGGCTGCCGCCGGACACGGCAGGGCGAGGTGCGGCCCTGCTGCGGGTAATTCCAGTGTACTCGGTTTACGAACGGACGCGCACTTATTTTTTCAGGCGGGTGTTGAAGGCGGCATGCAAACTATTCAAGGTTTCTTCCGCGCTTAGCAACTGGTCGGCGATTTCGTTGACCTTGCGCCGGTTCGAGCGCGCATGGTCGCGCAGCACCTCGAAGGCGGTATTGCGGTCGGTCTGGAACTTGCACATCAGGAGGCCCACGGCCAAGCTGGTTTCGCGGCCGGCCGCCAGCGCCGCGTTCAAATTCATTTCGGTGCGGCGCAGCTGGCGGATTTCGTCGGCGCGCGCCAGGCCGGCTTCGAAAGCGGGCATCAGGTGCTGCTCGTCGACCGGTTTCACCACGAAACCGACGGCGCCATATGCGGCGGCCTGCTTGCCGGCGTCGGCGTCGCCGCGGCCGGAGAGGAACATGAAAGGCACCGAGGTATTGCGGTTGAGCTGCTTGGCCAGCTCCAGGCCGGACATGCCGGGCATGTGGATGTCGAGCAGGGCCAGGTCCGGTTCGCGCTCGGCGATCAGGGCCAGGGCGCGGTCGGCGGAGGGCGCCTGCACGGTGTCGTAGCCGGCATGGCGCAGCACTTCGCTCAGAAAATCGAGAATCATCTGATCGTCGTCGACGATCATGATCAGGCGCTTGGCGGCAGTCTGTGGTGTCATTGGGCGGCAACCTTGAGCGTATGCTAATGGATCGATTATAAAGCCCTTTGCCGCGCCGTCCACACAATCAACTCAGGCGGAACAACTCCCTGAACTGCTGTACCGCCGCCGCCACATCGGGCGCCAGATACACGCTGCTGATGGCCGCCACCATCTCCGCGCCGCGCGCCACCAGCGGCGCGGCATTGGCCGGCGTCATGCCGCCGATGACCACGCGCGGCAGCTGCACGGCCTCGCGCGCGCGGCCGACAATGTCGGGCGGCGTGGTGACGGCGTATTTTTTCACCAGCGAAGGGTAAAAGCCGCCGAAGGCCACATAGCTGGCGCCCGCCGCCTGGGCGTCGGCGGCGCGCTGCAGGTCGCCGTAGCAGGAGGCGCCGATGATCTTGTCCGGCCCCAGCTCGGCGCGGATGGCCGCCACTTCGGCGTCGGTGCCGCCCAGGTGCACGCCGTCGGCGTCGAGCCGGCGGCACAGTTCCGGGTAGTCGTTGATGAGCAGCGGGCAACCGTAGCGGCGGCACAGCGCCAGCAGCGCGCCGGCCTGCTCTTCGCGCAGCGCGGGCGCGGCGTCCTTGTGGCGGTACTGCAGCAGCGCCAGGCCGGCGGCCAGCGCCTGCTCGCTCAGGTCGAGCAGGCGGGCGGTGTCGTCCCAGTTGGGGGTAACGAGATAGAGTCCTTGCATGATGCTTCCTGATTCGTGGGTGGCGCGCCTTCAGCGGCGCGGAATAAGCTGGCCGGGCGCGATGGCGAAGGCTTCGGCCAGCGCGCGGTGGGTATAGCCCTGGGCGCGGGCCAAAGCCTGGGCCACGGGCCAGCCTTGGGACAGCAAGGCGGCGACGGCAGAGGCCAGGGTGCAGCCGCTGCCGTGGTAGCCGCCCGCCAAGCGCGGCCAACTCCAGCTCTGCTGGCGCGCCGGCCCATACCAGCGGTTGATGACGTGGCCGCCGCCGCCATGGCCGCCGGTAATCAGCACATGCTGGCAGCCCTGGGCGCGCAAGGCGCGGGCATGGGCCAGCGGATCGATTTCCGCGCCGGGGCCGGCGACGCCGCTCAACGCGCCCGCTTCCGGCCCGTTGGGCGTCAGCACCGTCACCAGCGGCAGCAGCGGCGCCAGCGCGCTGACCGCATCGTCACGCGAGAGCAGATCGCCATGGCCGCTGGCCAGCACCGGATCGAGCACCACCGGCGGCGCGGCGAAACCGGCGCCGGGCGGCCAGCCGTCGTCGGCCGGCAGCGGCGGCCCCGCTTCGGGCTGCGCACTGTCCATGCTATCGCCCCCCTGCTCGCAAAGCGGAATGGCCGATGCCGCCATGTCCAGGCTTTCTGCGGCCACCGTCGGCGCTTCACCGCGGCAGGCGGCACGGCGCGCGGCGCGCAGTTCGGTGATGATCTGGGCAATGGCGCGGGCGTTGGCGGCGCTGCCGGGAATGCCGATCTTCACCGCGTCGATGCAGGACTTCTCGATCAGCACGCGCGCCTGCAGCAGCACCAGTTCCGGCTCGACCGGCAGCACCGCATGCACGCGGTCATTGTCCTGCACCGTCAGCGTGGTGATGACGGGCAGCGCGTGCGCGCCCAGCGCGGCGATGGCCTGGATGTCGGCCGCGATGCCGGCGCCGCCCGAGGGATCGGCGCCGGCGAACACCAGCACGCAGGGCCGGCGCGGATGCGTGGCGCGTCCCAGGCGGCCCAGCCGCGCCGGCGTTTCGCCGCTCGTCATGCCAGACGTCCAGCCATCGGCGAGGATGGCGAGGCGGCGAAGCGGCGCGGGATGCGGCCGGCCAGGTAAGCCTCGCGGCCGGCCTGCACGCCCAGGCGCATGGCGCGCGCCATGCGCACCGGGTCTTGCGCGCCGGCGATGGCGGTGTTCATCAGCACGCCGTCGCAGCCCAGTTCCATGGCGATGGCCGCATCCGAGGCCGTGCCCACGCCCGCGTCGACCAGCACCGGCACCTTGGCCTGCTCGATGATCAGCGACAGGTTCCAGGGATTCAGGATGCCCATGCCGGAACCGATCAGCGACGCCAGCGGCATCACCGCCACGCAACCGATGTCTTCCAGCATGCGCGCCTGGATCGGATCGTCGCTGCAGTACACCATCACGTCGAAGCCGTCGCGCACCAGGGTGCCGGCCGCGGCCAGGGTTTCCGGCATATTCGGGAACAGGGTCTTCTCGTCGCCCAGCACTTCGAGCTTGACCAGCTTATGGCCGTTGAGCAGCTCGCGCGCCATCTGCAGGGTGTAGACCGCGTCCTTGGCCGTGTAGCAGCCGGCCGTATTCGGCAGGATGGTGTATTCGGACGGCGGCAGCACGTCCAGCAGGCTGGGCGCCTTCGGGTCCTGGCCGATGTTCACGCGGCGGATCGCCACCGTGATGATCTCCGCGCCCGCCGCGTCGGTCGCCTCGCGCGTCTGCTGCAAGTCCTTGTATTTGCCGCTGCCCACCAGCAGGCGCGATTGGTATTGCTTGCCCGCGATGGTCAGCAGGTCCTTGTTTGCTTCAGTCATTCCGATTCTCCTCGATTCAGCCGCCGCCAATGGCGCGCACGATATCCACCTGGTCCTGCGCCTGCAGCGTGCGCGCGGCCCACTGGCCGCGCGGCACCACGCTGCGGTTGACGGCCAGCGCCAGCGTCTGCCCCGTCAACTCCAGCGCGTCGACCAGTTCCTGCAAGGTTTGCTGCGGCGGCACCGCGCGCGGCGCGCCGTTCAGTTCAATCTCGATCATGGCCGCCTCACATCTTGCTGTAGAGTTCAGCGCCTTTTTTCACGAACTCGATGGCTTTTTCCTGCATGCCGCTGGCGGCGTAGTCGCGCACTTCCTGCGTGATCTTCATCGAGCAGAAATGCGGGCCGCACATGGAACAGAAATGCGCCACCTTGGCCGAATCCTTGGGCAGGGTCTCGTCGTGGAAGGAGCGCGCCTTGTCCGGATCGAGGCCGATATTGAACTGATCTTCCCAGCGGAATTCGAAGCGCGCCTTGGACAGGGCGTTGTCGCGGATTTGCGCGCCCGGATGGCCTTTCGCCAGGTCGGCGGCATGGGCCGCGATCTTGTAGGTGATGATGCCCTCTTTCACATCGTCCTTGTTGGGCAGGCCCAGATGCTCTTTCGGCGTCACGTAGCACAGCATGGCCGTGCCGTACCAGCCGATCTGCGCCGCGCCAATGCCCGACGTGATGTGGTCGTAGCCGGGCGCGATATCGGTGGTCAGCGGGCCCAGGGTGTAGAACGGCGCTTCGCTGCACTGCTCCAGCTGCAAGTCCATATTCTCCTTGATCAGCTGCATCGGCACGTGGCCCGGGCCTTCGATCATCACCTGCACATCGTGCTTCCAGGCGATCTGGGTCAGTTCGCCCAGGGTTTTCAGCTCGCCCAGCTGGGCTTCATCGTTGGCGTCGTAGATCGAGCCGGGACGCAGGCCGTCGCCCAGGCTGAAGGAGACGTCGTAAGCCTTCATGATTTCGCAGATGTCTTCGAAATGCGTGTACAGGAAGTTTTCCCGGTGGTGGGCCAGGCACCACTTGGCCATGATCGAGCCGCCGCGCGAGACGATGCCGGTCAGGCGCTTGGCCGTCAGCGGCACATAGCGCAGCAGCACGCCGGCGTGGATGGTGAAGTAATCGACGCCCTGCTCCGCCTGTTCGATCAGGGTGTCGCGGAAGATTTCCCAGGTCAGGTCTTCGGCCTTGCCGTTGACCTTTTCCAGCGCCTGGTAAATCGGCACGGTGCCGATCGGCACCGGACTGTTACGGATGATCCATTCGCGCGTTTCGTGGATATGCTTGCCGGTCGACAGATCCATCACCGTGTCGCCGCCCCAGCGGATGGACCAGGTCATCTTCTCCACTTCCTCGCCGATGGACGAGGTGACGGCCGAATTGCCGATATTGGCGTTGATCTTCACCAGGAAATTGCGGCCGATGATCATCGGCTCGACTTCAGGGTGGTTGATATTGGCCGGGATGATGGCGCGGCCGCGCGCAATCTCTTCGCGCACGAATTCCGGCGTGATCTCGGCCGGGATGGCGGCGCCGTAGGCCTGGCCCGGATGCTGGCGGCCCATCATCTCGGCCAGGCGCTCGCCCATCGGGCCGGCGTCGCGCAGCCCTTGCAGATACTCCTTGCGGCGCAGGTTTTCGCGGATCGCCACATACTCCATTTCCGGCGTGACGATGCCGCGCCGCGCGTAGTGCATCTGGCTGACATTGGCGCCGGCCTTGGCGCGGCGCGGCTTGCGCTGCAGGTTGAAGCGCAGCTCGGCCAGGGCCGGGTCGTCCAGGCGCGCCTTGCCGTAATCCGAGGTCGGGCCGGGCAGCTCTTCCGTGTCGTCGCGTTCGGCGATCCACGGCGCGCGCGGCGTACCGAGGCCGGAACGGATGTCGATCGTCGCTTCCGGATCGGTGTAGGCGCCCGAGGTGTCGTAGACGTAGATGGGCGGATTGGTTTCATGCCCAAAGGAGGCCGAGGTATCGGACTGGCTGATTTCCCGCATCGGCACGCGGATGTCCGGGCGGCTGCCCTCGACATAGATTTTGCGGGAATTGGGAAGTGGCGCAACGGCGGCGCTGTCTACCTCGGCCGTGGTGGCGAGGAATTTTGGATTGGCGTTCATTTGGCTCCTTTGTCAGCTACAGGAGCCAGCAAAGGAGGATTTGGTGACGCGCGCGCACGGACGGAGAGAGTCCATGCGCGCTGTTCCTAAAGCTTCCCTTCGCTGGCATTATCCAGATCAGGTTCGGAGGGTATTTCTCACCCGCGCCTCGCTGTGCAGCGACTTGCAGGACCCCTAGCGTGTGCCGCCTTGCGGCAGCGGTCGGAATTATAGCGCCATTATTGCGGTTTGTACGTAACGGTCAGGTTATAACTCGAAGCGGAGTAACCATATACCAACACGTGCACGTCGCCATTGGCCGCGACCGAGATCGAGCAGGTCTCGGCGGCCGTGCCGCCGTCCGACTTGCAGTCGAAGGTGGAGGTGGTGGGCGGCGTCCCCTTGCGCACGAACAGGTCGGCGTCGCCAGTGCCGGTGGTGCTGGCCTTGAAGGTGCCGGCGCCGGCCTTGAACGGGCCGAATTTGGCGCTCTGGCCCTGGGTCAGCTTGCCGCTGAAGGTTTCGGTGCGGTCAGGGCCGGGCGGCGTGCCGGGACCGTCGCTGCCCAGTTCCACCGCATAGGCCAGGGCCAGGCGGCTGAATTTGAGCGCATGGTCGGCCTGGTTGCCGGTGTTGGCGTAGGTGTCGTTGATGGTGTGGATATACGGATTGTCCTGATTGAAGCCCGCTTCGAACGGCAACGATGCCCAGAAGCCCTGCGCCGTCCATGAAGCATGGTCTGAGCAGCCGTAGCCGCATTTGTCGTAGCCGATTTTCAAGGTCGGCAGATAGGCCGTGGCCAGATTGGCGAGGAAGGTGTTTTGCTGGGCGTCGGTATAGTCGGTGTAGATATAGATATCGTTGGCCGAACCTTTGTAGTTGGTCATGTCGAGCTGCATGACGCCGACCACATTGATGTTGTTGTTCTTGTGGTACTGGGCGATCTCCTGCGAACCGCGCAGGCCCACCTCCTCCGCCGCATAGCCGATGAACTTGATGGTACGGCGCGGCTTGTAGCCGCTCGATGCCAGCACGCGGAAGGCTTCGGTCAGGCTGGCGATGCCGGATGCGTCATCGTCGGCGCCCGGCGCGCGCGTGCTCTCGCCGACGCCGCCGCCCACGATGGAATCAAGGTGGCCGCCCAGCACCACCACTTCCGAGCCGTTGTCGGTGCCGTTGATGGTGGCGATCACGGATTTCTGCGGATAGGCGTTGTGGGTGAATTGGGTGACGCTGATGTCGCTGCGGCCGTTGGCCAGCGTGGTCCATTTCTGCTTGAGCCAGTTGGACGCCGTGACGCCGATATTGGTGTTGTAGTAGCGGTTGGTGTGGGCCGACAGGTCGAGAATGGTCTGGCCCACATTACTGGCCTGCATTTGCGACAGCAGCGGCGGAATCACGGACTGCTGGTCGATGGTGTAATTGGGGCGGGCCAGCAAGGTCGCCATCTTGGCGTCGGCCTGCGGCTTGAGCGCGGCGCGGCCGGCCTCCTCGCTGTCATGGGCCATGAAGCCGCCGCAGCGTTTCAGTTCGGTGTGGATGGCTTCGGAGAGCTGCTTCATCTGCTCCTCGTCCACCTGCACCAGGTGAACCTTATCCTGGCCGTCGGCATGGCTGTTGCGCGCAATCGCCTGCGGCGCCAGCTTTTGCAGCTGGGCGTAGGCGCTGTCGCCGATGGTGATCCAGATCTTGTTCGACGCGGGGGCCGCGCCAACCGCCGCGGACGCAAGCCAAGCCGCTGCTAGCACGGCGGTGAAACGAGCTGCCATATCAGTCTCCCTGGAGTAATGGTTAAGCTGCTGTTGAGCCGTTGACCTTAGCGAAATCGGATTGGCCGAGTCAAAAAATTTCCAGAAATGGACAAAAGCCGTATCACCTGTCCAGCCTGGGACATTTCTACATTGCCAAGTAAGGCGCGCTGCCGCGAGCCGCTATAATCGCGACCACGGCGAAGGGGCTTCGCCGCTGGATAAGGATGCTGCATGCTGGTTGGACGAGATGCCTTGGGATGGATGCTGAAAATGCTGGCTGCGCCGCTGCTGCTGGCGCCCGTGCTGAATGGCCTTCCTGCCGCCAAGGCCGCAGCATCCGCTGCCGAAACACCGCTGCTGGAAACCCGTCCCGCCAGCGCTGCCGAAATCAAGTCCTTCGCCGCCTTCCGCCAGCAACAGCTGCCCGAAACGGCGGCCTTGCCGGCCAGCTTCAACGCCACGCGCCTGCGCGGCAGCCGCCAGTGGCAGCTGCAAGCCGCGCTGGATGCGGCGCCGGTCCACGCGCCAGCACTGCCGCTGTGCGTCATGCAGCGCCGCGTGTTCGACTACGCGCCGCGCGCCGCGAAGGACAAGCGCTGGAGCGAGCAGTTGCCCGCCCAGCAGCTGGCCTGGCTGCACCACCAGCCGCAGTGCGATGCGCCCGACGCCGGCAAGCCGCCCGTGCATCCGGTGCGCCTGTTGCAAGCCCAGCCCGATATGTCCACCCTGACCCTGCTGGTCAAGCACAGCGAGCTGCTGGAACGCGCCCGCCTGCTCATGGCCGGCAACACGGCCTGCGCCAAGCTGCGTTCGCGCAGCTTCCAGCTTGATGCCGTGAGCCGCGAGCCGGCCGGCAGTCCCGATGCCGGCATGGTCCTGCTGGTCTTCCGCAGCGATATCGGCGCCGAAGCCCATATCACCGTGCGCAAGTCGCGCACCGAGCTGACCGCCTGGAACGTGCGCTGCCCGGCGCCTTGATCCTCCTGCTGCACGGCAGCCATCCTTGCTTTTCAAGCAAACTTACTGACCCGCCAAGCCAATCTGCGGCCAAACTGTTGCTAAGCCGCTCAGGCTCGATACCATAAGGACAATTCGCTGCATAATGGGTCAGGCTGCGCCATTCGCGCGCCCTTCCCCCTTTCTTTCTGCGAGGTCGATCATGAAGACAAGCCGCCTCTTTCCCCGTCTGGCCGCCGGCGCGGCCATCAGCGCAGCACTGGTCTTGCTGGCATCGTGCGGCGGCGGCGGTGGGGGCGGCAATGGCGGCACACCGCCGCCCACCACCACCATGGGCACGGTGGCCGTCTCGTTGACCGATGCCCCGGCCTGCGGTTTCGACGCGGTCAACATCACCGTCGCCAAGGTGCGCATCCACGCCAGCAATATCGCCAGCGACACCGACAGCGGCTGGACCGACATCACGCTCACGCCCGCGCGCAAGATCAATCTGCTCAACCTGACCAACGGCGCGCTGGAAGCGCTGGGACAGACCTCGCTGGCCACCGGCCACTATTCGCAAATCCGCCTGGTGCTCGACGCGAACGCCGGCAACGGCCTGGCCAACACCGTGGTGCCCACCGGCTCCACCGCCGAGCGCTCGCTTGACACGCCCAGCGCCGTCCAAAGCGGCATCAAGCTGGTCAACGATTTCGACGTGGGCGCCAACCAGCGCGTCGACCTGGTGCTCGACTTCGACGCCTGCAAATCCATCGTCACCAAGGGCAATGGCAATTACGCGCTCAAGCCCGTGATCAAGGTGGTGCCGACCACGCTCAACGGCATCAGCGGCTTTATCGCGCCCGCCCTGCTGGCCAGCCATGTGGCCATATCAGCGCAGCAGGCCGGCGCCATCATCGCCGCCACCGTGCCCAGCGCCAGCGGCGAGTTCGCCCTGACCCGCCTGCCGGCGGGGAATTACGATGTGGTCATCACCGCCGACGACCGCGCCGCCAGCGTGGTCGGCGCCGTGCCGGTGACGGCCAGCGCCATGACAGCCCTCAGCACCACCGCCGCGCCAATCAATATGACGGCCAGCGTCCAGGGCAGCATCAGCGGCACGGTCACGCTGACCCCGTCCAGCGCCACCGAGGCGGCCACCGTCACGGCACGCCAGGTCATCAGCGGCGGCCCGGCCGTGGCCCTGCGCTACCAGGGCGCCGACCTGCTCAACGGCAGCTACACGCTGGACAAGCTGCCGGTGGCCGCCATCCGCTACGCGCCCTACAGCGCCACCCTGCCCCTGGTCTTCAACGCCAGCGCCAGCACGCCCGGCAGCGGCCAATACCGGCTCGACGCCACCGCCGTCGGCTATGCGGTGCAAACCAAGGCCGCCATCGATATCAGCATGGCCAACCAGACCGGCGTCAATTTCACGCTGACGCCTTGAATACGGGGGATGCGCGGCCAGGCGGCCGCGCATCTTTACCCGCCGTGGAACGACCGCGATTCCCTTATAATGGTCGTTTTCGCCAAAATTACAGTCCCCCATCATGGAATTAGCCAAGTCTTTCGAGCCTGCCGACATTGAACAGTTCTGGCGCAGCGAGTGGGAAAAGCGCGGTTACTACGCAGCCTCCCTCGACCTGAGCAAGCCTTCCTTCAGCATCCAGCTGCCGCCGCCGAATGTGACCGGCACCCTGCATATGGGCCACGCCTTCAATCAGACCATCATGGACGGTCTGACGCGCTACCACCGCATGCTGGGCCATAACACCGCCTGGATTCCCGGCACCGACCACGCCGGCATCGCCACCCAGATCGTCGTCGAGCGCCAGCTCGATGCGCAGAAAATCTCGCGCCACGACCTGGGCCGCGAAAAATTCATCGAAAAAGTGTGGGAGTGGAAGGAAAAATCCGGCTCCACCATCACCGGCCAGATGCGCCGCATGGGCACCTCGCCCGACTGGAACCGCGAATACTTCACGATGGACGAGACGCGCTCGAAAGTCGTCTCCGAAGTCTTCGTGCGCCTGTACGAGCAAGGCCTGATCTACCGCGGCAAGCGTCTGGTGAACTGGGACCCCGTGCTGGGCACCGCCGTCTCCGACCTGGAAGTGGTGTCGGAGGAGGAAGACGGCTCCATGTGGCATATCAAATACCCGCTGGCCGATGGCAGCGGCTTCCTGACCGTGGCCACCACCCGTCCGGAAACCATGCTGGGCGACGTCGCCGTGGCGGTCGACCCGACCGACGAGCGCTATCAGGCGCTGGTGGGCAAGCTGCTCAAGCTGCCGCTGTGCGACCGCGAAATCCCGGTCATCGCCGACTCCTATGTGGACAAGGAATTCGGCACCGGCTGCGTAAAGATCACGCCGGCCCACGACTTCAACGACTACGCCGTCGGCCAGCGCCATAAGCTGGACATGCCGTCCATCCTGACCCTGGACGCGAAGATCAGCGACGACGCGCCGGCCGCCTACCGTGGCCTGGACCGTTTCGCCGCGCGCAAGCAGATCGTCGCCGACCTGGAAGCGCAAGGCCTGCTGGAAGCGGTCAAGCCGCACAAGCTGATGGTGCCGCGCGGCGACCGTACCGGCGTCGTCATCGAGCCGATGCTGACCGACCAGTGGTTCGTCGCCATGAGCAAGCCGGCGCCGGAAGGCACTTTCTATCCCGGCAAATCGATCGCCGAAGTGGCGCTGGACAAGGTCGCCAGCGGCGAAATCAAGTTCGTGCCTGAAAACTGGAGCAACACCTACAACCAGTGGCTCAACAACATCCAGGACTGGTGCATCTCGCGCCAGCTGTGGTGGGGCCACCAGATCCCGGCCTGGTACGACGAGCAAGGCAATATCTTCGTCGCCCGCAGCGAGGAAGAGGCGCAGGCCAAAGCCGCCGCCGCCGGCAGCAGCGGCCCGCTGAAACGCGAAGCCGACGTGCTCGATACCTGGTTCTCCTCCGCCCTGGTGCCCTTCTCGACCCTGGGCTGGCCGGAAGAAACGCCGGACCTGAAAGCCTTCCTGCCATCGTCCGTGCTGGTGACGGGCTTCGACATCATCTTCTTCTGGGTGGCGCGCATGGTCATGATGACCTGCCACTTCACCGGCAAGGTGCCGTTCGAAACCGTCTACGTGCACGGCCTGGTGCGCGACTCGCAGGGCCAGAAGATGTCCAAGTCCAAGGGCAATACCCTGGACCCGATCGACCTGATCGACGGCATCGGCCTCGACGCTCTGGTGGCCAAGCGCACTGCGGGCCTGATGAATCCGAAGCAGGCCGAGAAGATCGAGAAGGCCACGCGCAAGGAATTCCCGGAAGGGATCGCTGCCTACGGCACCGACGCCGTGCGCTTCACCATGGCTAGCTACGCCTCGCTGGGCCGCAACATCAACTTCGACCTGGGCCGCTGCGAAGGCTACCGCAACTTCAGTAACAAGCTGTGGAACGCCACCCGCTTCGTGCTGATGAACACCGAAGGCAAGGACTGCTCGGCCAACGAAGCCGACCTGTCGCAGGCCGACAAGTGGATCATCTCCCTGCTGCAAAAGGCCGAACAGGACGTGGCCAAAGGCTTTGCCGACTACCGCTTCGACAATATCGCCAGCACGATCTATAAATTCGTGTGGGACGAATACTGCGACTGGTACCTGGAACTGGCGAAAGTCCAGGTCCAGCAAGGCACCGAAGGCCAGCAGCGCGCCACCCGCCACACCCTGCTGCGCGTGCTGGAAGTGGTGCTGCGCCTGGCGCACCCGATCATCCCCTTCGTGACCGAGCAGCTGTGGCAGACCGTGGCGCCGCTGGCCGGCAAGGGCGACACCGCCAACGCTTCCATCATGACCCAGCCTTACCCGCTGCCGAACGCCGAGAAGATCGACGAAGCGGCCGAAGCCTGGATCGGCGAACTGAAAGCGCTGACCGACGCCACCCGCAACCTGCGTGGCGAAATGAAACTGTCGCCGTCGCTGCGCGTGCCGCTGATCGTGGAAGCTTCCGGCGCCGACAAGGAGCGCATGGCCGCCTTCGCACCGTATGTCCAGTTGCTGGGCAAGCTGTCCGAAGTGCAGATCGTCGACGCGCTGCCGGAATCGCCGGCCGCCGTCTCCGTGGTCGGCACCACCAAGCTGATGCTGAAAGTGGAGATCGACGTGAAGGCCGAGCGCGAGCGCCTGTCCAAGGAAATCGCCCGTCTGGAAGGCGAGATCGCCAAGGCCAGCGGCAAGCTGTCGAGCGAAAGCTTCGTGGCGCGCGCCCCGGCCGCCGTGGTCGCGCAGGAGCAGGAACGCGTCGCCACCTTCGGCGCCACCCTGGCCAAGATGCAGGAGCAGTTGGCGAAACTGCCCGCCGCGTAATGGCGTAACACCAGGCGGCCTGCGGGCCGCCTTTTTTCATTCCGGAGTCCCATGTCCCGCTTCACCTTCCGCCGCCTGCATCCCACCGACATGCCCCTGCTGCACGACTGGCTGAACCGCCCGCATATCCGCGCCTGGTGGGACGAGCCGGGAAGCCTGGATGAAGTGTCCGCCACCTTCATGGAATTGACCGGCGACGATGCCGACACCCTCGGCTACATCGCCCTGCTCGACGGCGAAGCGGCCGGCTTCATTCAATCCTATGTGGTGATGGGCTCGGGCGGCGGCTGGTGGGAAGACGAAACCGATCCCGGCGCGCGCGGCATCGACTTGTTCCTGGCCGACGGCGAGCGGCTCGGCCAAGGCTTGGGCAGCGCCCTGCTCGACGACTTCTGCGCCCTGCTGTTCAGCGATCCCGCCGTGAGCAAGGTGCAGGCCGACCCCACGCCCGCCAACGGCCGCGCGATCCGCAGCTACCAGCGCGCCGGCTTCCAGGACTGTGGCGAAGTCGTCACGCCGGATGGGCCGGCGCGGCTGATGGTGCGCCCGCGCGTGGCATAATCGATTAACAATATTGACAACGCAACTACAGGAGACACCCGATGCGCCTTATGATTCAAGCCGCCCTGATTGCCGCCAGCCTGCTCGCCGCGCCCGCCATGGCCGACGACGGCTCCCCGGTCGGTCTGTGGAAAAACATCGATGACGTCAGCGGCAAGCCCAAAGCCCTGATCCGCATCACCGAAACCAATGGCGTGCTGCAGGGCCGCATCGAAAAACTGTTCCGCGCCGCCGACGAAGAACAGAACCCCAAATGCGAGAAGTGCAAGGACGCGCGCAAGGACCAGCCCATTGTCGGCATGGTCTTCATGAGCGGCCTGAAAAAAGACGGCAGCGAATACAACGACGGTGAAATCCTCGACCCCGACAACGGCAAGGTCTACCGCAGCAAGCTGAAGCTGGCCGACGGCGGCAAAAAGCTCGAAGTGCGCGGCTACATCGGCGTCCCCATGCTCGGCCGCTCGCAAACCTGGCTGCGCCAGGAATAAACTCCACAGCCGAGCTTGTGTCCACCTTGGTGCCAGGCACCAAGGTGGACACGGACTCGGCCACTGCGGCTTTAGGCCGGGACTTTGAGGGGGAGCTTGATGGCGAAGTGGACGCCAGCGCCGGGCGTGCTATCGAGCTTGACCTCGCCTTTCAGCACATTGCAGAGCAGGCGGCGCACGATGAACAGGCCAAGGCCTGAGCCGCCTTTGCCGAATTTGGTCGAATAGAACGCCTCGAACACTTTCTGCTGCAGCTCGGGGGCGATGCCGACGCCATCGTCGCGGTAATCGATGCGCACGTGTTCCCCTTCCACGCAGGCCGCGATCGTGATCGTGCCTTCGCTGCGGCCGTCGAAGCCATGCACGATGGAGTTGACGATCAGGTTGTTGAACACCTGCTCCAGGTGGCCGGGATAGCTGTCCAGCGCAATGCCGGGCGGGATTTTCAATTCGACCTTCACATTCGCCATGCGCGTCATGCGGCCCAGCGTGGCGGCGATATCGTGCACACAGCCGGCCAGGTCGAACTGGCGGCGTTTCTGGCTGGTCTGGTCCACCGCCACATTCTTGAAGCTTTCGATCAGTTCCTGCGCGCGTTCGGCGCTGCGGATCAGCAGACCGCTGCCTTCCTTGCAGTCGGCCACGGCTTCGCATAAACGCGAACGGGTCAGATGGCCTTCCAGCGCTTCGGTGGCAAGGGCGGCGATGCGTTCGCGCAGGGCGGAAGCGAGCAGCACCAGATTGCCGACCGGCGTGTTCAAGTCATGCGCGACGGCGGCAACAATGCCGCCCAACGCCGCCATGCGTTCGGTGTCGACCAGTTGATCCATGGCCTGGCGCAGCTGGGCGGTGCGCGCCGCCACGGTCTCCTGCAGCGAGGCGCTGGTGCGCAGGTGCGCTTCTTCCTGCTCGCGGCGCACCGTGATGTCGCGCAGCAGGCAGCCGTACAGCGGCGGCTCGCTGTCAGGGATGGGCCAGACACTGAGTTCCACCGCAAAGTGGCTGCCGTCACGCCGCCACATGCACAGCTCCTGCACGCGGCTGGCGGCACCCGGCTCGCCCGGCAGCAGCTGCGCCAAATCCGGCACCGGTGCAGCCGCGCCATCCAGCTGCGCGCAGGGATCGTCTTCCGTTTCAGGCGCCGCGCCAGCGGGCGGGTTCAGAAAGTCCAGCACCTGCTGCCCCAGCGCATCGCTGCGCGGCCAGCCCACCAGCTCCTCGGCGCGCTGGTTCCATTCGATGAGGATGCCTGCCGCGCTGAAGGCGATAAAGGCTTCGCAGGCGCTGTCGATCACCATGCGCAGCCGCGCTTCGCTGTCGCGCAAGGCCTGCTCGGACAGGCGGCGCGCCTGCACCTCCTCGCTCAGTTGCGCCGCCAGCGCGCTCAGGCTGCGCGTGCGCTCGGCCACGCGCGCCTCCAGGCTGGCCTTGTGCTCTTCCAGCTCGCGGCACTTGGCATACAACTCGCACAGCACCGCCACCTTGCTGCGCAAGACCACCGGCTCGATCGGCTTGATCAGAAAGTCGATGGCCCCGGTTTCATAACCCTTGAACTGGCGCAGCTCGTCGTGCAGGCCGGCAGTGACGAAAATGATCGGCAGGTGGCGCGTCTTCGGATTGGCGCGCAGCAGGGTGGCCGTTTCCAGGCCGTCCATATCGGGCATCTGCACATCCAGCAGCACCACCGCGAAATCGCGTTTCAGGCTGATCGCCAGCGCCTCGTTGCCGGAACCGGCGCATGTCACGTCCAGCGCATAAGGCAGGCCTTGCAGCAGCGCTTCCATCGCCAGCAGATTCTCGGGACGGTCGTCCACCAGCAGCACCGGCACCGACAGCGGCGCCTCGGCGGCGGCAAGCGATGAGGGCGGCGAGATCAGGGACTGGCTCATCGCATATCCTCAGCGGCTGCACCAGACGCGCAGCAGCGACAGCAGTTGTTCCACATCGAGCGGTTTAGCCAGGTAGTCGCTGGCCCCCGCCTCCAGGCATTTCTGGTAGTCGTCGGGCATGGCCTTGGCCGTCATGGCGATCACCGGCAAGGCCCGCCAGCGGGCGTCGGCGCGCATGGCGCGCATGGCCTCGTAGCCATCCATCTGCGGCATCATGATATCCATCAGCACCACCGCCACCTCCTCGTGCCGCTCCAGGCAGTCCAGCCCTTCGCGCCCATTTTCGGCTTCCAGCACCAGCATGCCTTGCTCGCTGAGCAAACCTGTCAGCGAGAACAGATTGCGCATATCGTCATCGACGATCAGCACCGTCTTGCCGCCCAGGGCGGCCTTGTCCGGCAAACGCCTGTCCTCATCGGCCGCCGCGCCCTCATGGCGCTGCTCCACCGCACGCAGGAACAGGCTTACTTCGCTCAACAGCCTTTCCGGACTGCGCGCTCCCTTGATGATGACACTGTCGGCTATGCAGTTCAACTCCCGCTGTTGTTCGCGGGATAATTCCTGGCCCGAGTGGATGATGACCGGCAGGCTGCGCCAGCGCGCATCGGCGCGCAGGCGCGACAGCAGTTCGCCGCCCGCCATATCCGGCAGGCCCAGGTCCAGCACCACGCAATCGAATGTTTCCTCACCCAGGCGCTGCAAAGCTTCGGCCCCGCTGGACGCCTGCGCCACTTCCGCGCCACGCCCCGACAGCAAGGCCGCCAGGCTGGACGCTTCGGTGGCGTCGTCCTCCACCAGCAGCAGGCTGCGCGCCGGGCCGGACATGGCCGCTTCCAGCGTGTCGAACACCTGGTCCAGCTGCTCGCGCGTGACCGGCTTGTTCATATAGCCGATAGCGCCCATGCGCAAGGCTTGCTGCGCCTGCTCCAAGCCGGAAATGAAATGCACCGGAATGCGGCGCGTGCGCTGCTCGGACTTCAAGCGCCGCATCACCTCCCAGCCATCGCTGCGCGCCAGCTTCACGTCGAGCAGCACGCCGCCCGGCAGATGCTGGCTGGCCAGCGCACAGGCGCTCTCGCCGTCGTGCGCCACCAGGGCGCTGTAACCGCGCTGGTGCACCAGGTCCATCAGCACGCCGGCGAAGGCACGGTCGTCCTCCACGATCAGGATGCAGTGCTGGCCCGGCGCGAGGCGGCCGCGGTCGTCCGGCAGCGGCGGCAGGATGTCCGCAGGCGGCGGCGCGCTGCGCGGCGCATCGACTGCCATCAGCGGCAGGAACAGGGTGAAGGTGCTGCCCTTGCCCTCCTCGCTGCGCAGCAGCAGTTCGCCGTCCATCTTGCGCGCCGTCTGCAGCGAGATCGACAGGCCCAGGCCCGTGCCGCCATAACTGCGGCTGATGCTGCCGTCGGCCTGTTTGAAGGCTTCGAAGATCAGCGCATGCTTGTCCGCCGCCACGCCGATGCCGGTATCGCTGACATCGAAAGCCAGGGCCGGTCCCGGCAAGGGATTCTCGTCGGCGCGGGCGCGGCGTATCTTCAGGCCCACCCCACCCTTGCTGGTGAACTTGATCGCGTTCGACAGCAGGTTTTTCAAAATCTGCTGCACCCTTTGCGAATCGAGGCGCAGCGCGGCCGGCACCTCGGGCGCCACCGTGGCCGTCAGCGCCAGCGTCTTCTGCGCGGCGGGCGCCTGGAACAGGGCCAGCATCGATTCGCACAACTGCTGCGGCGAGACCGTCGAGTATTCGAATTCCACCGCACCCGCCTCCACCTTGGACAGGTCGAGAATATCGTTGATCAGATCGAGCAGGTCCTTGCCCGCGTGATGGATGGTGGTGATGTATTCCAGCTGGCGCGCTTCCAGATTGCCGCTCTTGTTCTCCTTCAGCATGGAAGCCAGGATCAGCATGCTGTTCAGCGGCGTGCGCAGCTCGTGCGACATATTCGCCATGAACTCCGTCTTATACGCGCTGACCTTCTGCAACTGTTCGGCACGCGCGGCCAGCTCGCGGCTGGCCTCTTCCAGATCGGCGTTTTTGGCGCGGATCTGTTCGCGCTGGCGTTCCAGCAGTTCGGCGCGTTCTTCCAGTTCCTCATTGCTTTGCTGGAGTTCCTCCTGTTGCACGCGCAGCTCCTCGGCCTGCTGCTCGGTATTACTCAGGAGCTGACGCAAGCGCACGCGCGCCAACGCCACTTCAAAGCCAATGGCCAGTGCCTCGCGCACCAGCTCCATGAACTCCAACTCCTGCGCGCCGAAGGCGCGGAAGCTGCCCAGCTCAATCGCACCCACCAGATTTGTCCCGTGCTGCAGAGGCGCCACCAGCAGACTGGCCGGCTGCGCCTGGCCCAGCGCCGAAGCAATCGGCAAAAAGCCGGGCGGCACATCGCTGACGCACAGCGTGCGCTGCTCGCGCATGGCCTGGCCGATCAAACCTTCACCCCGCGCCACGCTTTGCGGATGTGCGCCATCCGCAGCGAGCGCATAACCGGCAACGCGCTCCATGCGCGGCTTATCTTCTTCCAGCAGATACAGCACGCCAACGCTGGCGCCCAGGCGCTGCGCCAGATAGCTCAGAATGCGTTCGGCCATCGCCGCCAGTTCCGGCTCGCCGCGTAGCAGGGTGTGGATATCGTTCTGGCCCGACTTCAGCCAGTCGCGCGCCTGGCCGGCGGCGCGGCTGGCGCGCAGCGCTTCCGTCATGCTGGCGAAAGCCTGGTCGAAGGAACGCTGCACGGCCGCCATATCCAGCACCGATTGCAGCACCTCGCCCGCCTCGTCATGGCTCAAGGCTTCGCGCGGGATCAGCGGCAGCGCGGTCGGCGCCAGCGTGGCATCCAGATCGCCGGCCGCAATCGCCTGCACCGCCGCCACCTGTTCCGAGCTGGAAACCGTCAGCGAACGCGCCGAATCGAGCGCCGCATGCAGCGGACGGGCGATATTGCGCTGATAGAAAACGCGTAGGAAGATGGCGATCAGCAGCATGATGGCGCCCAGTGTGCCCAGGGTCAGCGTCACCACGCGCGCGGCGCTGGCCACCTCGCGGCTGGACTGCACCTCCAGCACGCCGCGCACATCGCCCAGCATCCAATCCTTTTTCGGACTGCTGGCCAGGCTGTTATGGCAGGCCACGCAGGCCTGGGCGCTCATGCGGTCGGCCAGCGCCACGCGCACGGTGCGCTTGCCCTGCAGCAGATCGGTGCGCACAAAGGCCGCGTCGGGGTTCGCCTTGAGGAAGTTCCACGCCTCCTGGCCGAAGCTATCGAGTTCGCGCCCGGCGCGGTTAGGAAAGGGATAGGGACTGTAGAGTTTGAGGCTGGTGCCGCCGTCCTGCAGCAGCAGGCTCAGATCGTGCACCATGGTGGCCGGCAGCGGAATGGTCTTAGCGTTGCCGCGATGGTCGAACGCGACTTTCAGGTCGGATTGTGCCAACACCTTGGCCGCCACGTTCTCCGTGTAATAGCGCCGCAGGATCAGGAACTGGCGCACCGTGGCCTGGGCCGCGTCGACCGCATCCTGCTGCGCATTGCGCTCAATGGCCGCAGGCAAGAACAGCGCAGCCGCCAGCGCGCTCAACAGCAGAACGACGCCGATGGGCAGGAACAGCTTCCAGAACAGGTTCCGCGACGCGTGGTAAGGCATGGGTTCCCCCGCAGGGTGGCAGGCAAGGTGATTGCCGGGGCTATGGCCCCATTTTTCTCGGGTTTGTAACAGGAAGCAAGGGATATTCGCGGGGAACAAGCTGGCGTGGCGCAGGCAGGACAGGGTGCGGCGACCTGGTCTTAACCTGCACTTTCGGCAGTGAGTGAAGTGACTTTGTTATAATCTCAAAGAATAAACATAATTATGAAAATTGAAATATAGCAAAATCAGCCAATTTCATAACCAAATAGCTTTCAGCAGACAGTCAATTTCATGAAAAAACTGGCCTTACTTGCAGCTTTGGCCTTCACTCTCCCAGCCAGAGCAGAACTGGTCACATACAATTTCACTGGCTTTGTTTTCAATATCCTTGAGGGCTCGTCTTGGGTCGCCGAAAGCAGCGTTGACGGCCGTAAAGTCAACAAAGGAGACAAGCTAAAAGGCAGCTTCACCTATAACACCAACACCAAACTTGTGAGCTTTGAGGACCGCCATGAATGGAGCAAGCTCGCAACCTACAAGCAAAGCAATGCCGGCAATGTCATGTCGTTTTCCTTTGAAGACAGTGGCTTGGCATTCCGTTTCAACTACGACACGATTACAACCCACGCTGGCACGCCAGACTATATCCGTTTCACGACCGCGCAGGACAAATATCGCGCCGAGATTGAGATGGGCGGCAATAATGCCTTGGATGGATCGGTGGCAATTCCATCCCGCTTGAAACCTGTGTCGTCTTATTTTGTCCCACCATACCTCTCTCTCGAAGACTCTACGGTCATGGTCAACGTCCAATTCACTTCTATGGATTTGGCCGCACCAGTTCCCGAGCCATCCACCTACGCCATGCTGCTGGCGGGCTTGGCCGGCGTGGGCTTCGCGGCCCGGCGCCGCCAAGCACGCTGCTAAAAACAAAGCCGCCCTTGAGGCGGCTTTGTTTTAGTTATCCCACAAATCCCCGGTCGGATTCGTGCGCGGGGGCGTGACGCCGAAGTGCATATAGGCGGCGGCGGTGGCGACGCGGCCGCGCGGGGTGCGTTGCAGGAAGCCTTGCTGGATCAGATAAGGCTCCAACACATCCTCGATGGTGTCAGCCGCTTCGCCGATGGCGGCGGCGAGATTGCCGATGCCGACCGGGCCGCCGCCGAATTTGTACAGCACTGCTTCGAGCAGCTTGCGGTCCATCACGTCGAAGCCGACGTGGTCGACATCGAGCATCACCAGCGCGGCATCGGCCAGCTCTTTCGTGATGTCGCCATTGCTCTTCACTTCCGCATAGTCGCGCACGCGGCGCAGCAGGCGGTTGGCGATACGCGGCGTGCCGCGCGCGCGGCGCGCAATTTCGACAGCGCCGTCAGCGTCGATATTCGCCTTCAGCAGCGCGGCGCTGCGCGTGACGATCTTGGCCAGTTCAGGCACCGTGTAGAACTCCAGCCGCGCCACGATGCCGAAGCGGTCGCGCAGCGGATTGGTCAGCATGCCGGCGCGCGTGGTGGCGCCCACCAGCGTGAAGGGCTGCAGGTCGAGCTTGACCGAGCGCGCGGCCGGGCCTTCGCCGATCATGATATCGATCTGGTAGTCTTCCAGCGCCGGGTAAAGGATCTCTTCGACCACCGGCGACAGGCGGTGGATTTCGTCGATGAAGAGCACATCGTTCGCTTCCAGATTGGTCAGGATCGCGGCCAGGTCGCCGGGACGCTCCAGCACCGGCCCCGAAGTCTGGCGCAGGTTCACGCCCATCTCGCGCGCGATGATATTGGCCAGCGTGGTCTTGCCCAGGCCGGGAGGGCCGAACAGCAGGGTGTGGTCGAGCGCCTCGCTGCGCTTGCGCGCGGCGGTGATGAAGATTTCCAGCTGGTCGCGGATCTTGCTCTGCCCGACGTATTCATCGAGGTGCTTGGGCCGCAGCGCGCGTTCGATGGCTTCCTCGTTGGGCGAGGACGGCGCGGCATCGATGATGCGCTGGGGCGTGAAATCGTCGGTCTGGATGCTCATGGTGCCTTAACCCTTGGACAGCGCTTTCAGCGCCTGCTTGATGCCGTCCGAAACAGAGGAGCCGGCCGGCACGGTCTTCAGCGCCTGCAGCGCCTCCTTGTCAGAATACCCCAAAGCGAGCAGCGCGTTCAGGATGTCGCTCTGCGAATCGGGCACGGCATGCGCGCCGCCGGCGCCGATGTCGGCGCCCAGCTTGCCTTTCAATTCGAGCAGCAGACGCTCGGCGGTCTTCTTGCCGATGCCCGGCACCTTGATCAGACGGCCCGCTTCCTGCAAGGTCACGGCCTGCGCCAGGTCGGGAATGGACATGCCGGACAGGATGGACAGCGCGGTGCGCGCGCCGACGCCGCTGATCTTGATCAGCTGGCGGAACACGGCGCGCTCTTCGGCATTGCCGAAGCCGAACAGCAGGTGGGCGTCCTCGCGGATGGCCTGGTGGGTGAACAGCACCACGCGCTCGCCGACGCCGGGCAGGTTGTAGAAGGTGCTCATCGGCACATCGACTTCATAGCCCACGCCCTGCACGTCAACCAGCAGTTGCGGCGGATTTTTTTCAAGCAGAACCCCGGAGAGTCGTCCGATCATGATGCGAATACCTTGGATAAAAGAGAGAGTTTAGCCGACCAGACGCCCGCGCCGCACGCGCAGGCCCGCCAGCACGGTCTGGGCGGCCGTCGCGCCCTGCCCGGCCTTGCCGGCCTTGGACGATGCCGCGGCCTGGGCCAGCTTGGTCGCGGCCATGCTGCCCACCAGCGCCAGCGTGGCCTGGCTGTGCGCGTGGCAGATCGCCACGCCCAAAGCGTCGGCCGCATCGGTGCCGGGCAAGCCGGGCAGCGCCAGCAGGCGCGCCACCATATCCTGCACCTGGGGCTTGGCGGCGCGGCCGGTGCCGACCACGGCCTGCTTGATCTGGGTCGGCGAATATTCGGCCACGCTGAGCGCATTGCTGACCAGGGCGCAGATCGCCGCGCCGCGCGCCTGCCCGAGCAGCAGGGTCGATTGCGGGTTGACGTTGACGAAGACCTGTTCGATGGCCGCGCAGTCGGGCCGGTAGGTGGCGGCCACCTGGGACACGCCGTCGAGAATCACTTTGAGCCGCGTCGGCAAATCGCCCTCGCCGCTCTTGATGGTGCCGGAAGCGATGTAGCGCAGCTTGCTGCCCTGCTTTTGAATGACGCCAAAGCCGGTGGTGCGCAAGCCGGGGTCGATGCCTAAAATAATCATCGTCAGATTGTAAGTAAAAAACCGGGGACAGACCACGTTTTCTTGGAAAACGTGGTCTGTCCCCGGTTTGGGCCGCAGCTAAAAGCTTAGTGGCGGAAGTGGCGCGTGCCGGTGTAGACCATCACCACGCCGCGTTCGTCGGCGGCGTCGATCACTTCCTGGTCACGCATGGAGCCGCCCGGGTGGATGACGCAGGTCGCGCCCGCGTCCACCACCACATCGAGGCCGTCGCGGAAGGGGAAGAAGGCGTCCGACGCCACCACCGAACCGGCCAGCGACAGGCCGGCGTTCTGCGCCTTGATCGAGGCGATGCGCGCGGAGTCGATGCGGCTCATCTGGCCGGCGCCCACGCCCAGGGTCATATTATTGGCGCAGAAGACGATGGCGTTCGACTTTACGTACTTGGCCACGCGCCAGGCGAACATCAGGTCTTGCAGCTGCTGCTGGGTAGGCTGCAACTTGGTCACGACTTTCAGGTCGGCCAGCAGCACGTTCTTGGAGTCGGCCGACTGCACCAGCAGGCCGCCGCCCACGCGCTTGACGTCCAGCGGATTCACGCCATCGCCCAGCGGGATTTCCAGCAGGCGCACGTTCTGCTTGGCCGACAGGATCTGCAGCGCTTCGGCCGTGAAGGACGGCGCGATCAGCACTTCCACGAACAGCTTGGCCAGCTCGGTCGCCGCCGCGCCATCGACCACGGTATTGAAGGCGATGATGCCGCCGAAAGCCGAAGTCGGGTCGGTCTGCAGCGCGCGCTTGTAAGCGTCCACCGCGTTCGCGCCCAGGGCCACGCCGCAAGGATTGGCGTGCTTGATGATGACGCAGGCCGCGGCCTGGTCGAAGCCGCCCAGGCTCTTCACGCATTCCCATGCGGCGTCGGCGTCGGCGATATTATTGAAGGACAGCTCCTTGCCCTGCAGCTGGCGGTAGTTCGCCAACGCGCCGGCCACCGGGTTCAGGTCGCGGTAGAACGCCGCGCTCTGGTGCGGGTTTTCGCCGTAGCGCATGTCCTGCACTTTTTCGAAGTGCACGTTCAGGGTCTGCGGATAAGCGCCGCGGTTGGCGTGCAAACGGTCCGGACCCAGGCTGCTCAGGTAATTGGTGATGGCGCCGTCGTACTGGGCGGTGTGGGCGTACACCTTCTTGGCCAGCATGAAGCGGGTCTCATAGCTCACATAACCGGGCGCGCTGTCGGTGGTCTTCATCTCGGCCAGCACATGGCCGTAGTCGGCCGGGTCGCAGATCACCACCACGTCCTTGTGGTTCTTGGCCGCCGAACGCAGCATGGCCGGGCCGCCGATGTCGATGTTCTCGATGGCGTCGTCCAGCGTGCACTCATCCTTGGCCACCGTGGCCTGGAAGGGGTACAGGTTCACCACCACCATATCGATGGTCGGAATGCTGTGCTCTTCCAGCTTGGCCACGTGCTCGGGCAGGTCGCGGCGGGCCAGGATGCCGCCATGGACTTTCGGGTGCAGGGTCTTGACGCGGCCGTCCAGCATTTCCGGGAAGCCGGTGTAGTCGGCCACCTCGGTCACGGCGACGCCGTTATCGGCCAGCAGTTTGGCCGTGCCGCCGGTGGACAGGATGTTGACGCCCATCGCCGACAGGGCGCGCGCGAAATCGAGGACGCCGGTTTTGTCGGAAACGGAGATGAGAGCTTGTTTAATCATGGCTGTGGGACAGGTTGTTGAATATTCTGGTTGAACACACCCACCGGCCGCCATAGCGGCCGGTCACAGCCACTTGCGGAGCCGGACGTCGGACCTTGTTTACAGCAGGCCGTGTTCCTGTAATTTCTTTCGCAAAGTATTGCGATTGATGCCGAGCATCTGGGCGGCATGCGACTGGTTGCCGTCCGCGCGCGTCATCACCACTTCGAGGATGGGTTTCTCGACCGTCAGCACGACCATATCGTAGATATTCGAGGCCTGCTGCTCGCCCAGGTCATTGAAATAGTCTTCAAGGCTCTTCTGGACGACTTCCTGGATGCTTTCTTTGCTCATATTCTTATTTCGTTTCTGCTAATGTTTTGCCACGCTGGCGCCGCTTAGGCGGCCAGCATTTCTTCGGCGAGGCGGTATTGTAACCGCTCGCCATACTTCCATTGGGATTCAAAGAACTGGTCGACGGCGCGCAACTGCTCCGTTGTCGATTCCAGCTTATTCATTTCTTGACGGAAATCTTCGCCGCCGGCCAGGTCGCGCACATACCAGCCGATATGCTTGCGCGCCGTGCGCACGCCGAGGAAGTCGCCGTAGAAGGCGTAATGCGCCTGCAAATGCTCGCTCATCAAGTGGCGCACCTCGGCCACCAGCGGCGGCGGCAGATGCGTGCCGGTGGCCAGGAAATGCGCGATCTCGCGGAAAATCCAGGGCCGGCCCTGGGCCGCGCGGCCCACCATCACGGCGTCGGCGCCGGTCTTCTCCAGCACGTAGCGCGCTTTTTCCGGCGTCGTGATGTCGCCATTGGCCACCACGGGAATCTTCACCGATGCTTTCACGGCGGCGATGGTCTCGTACTCGGCGTCGCCCGTGTAGCCGTCGGCGCGCGTGCGGCCGTGCAAGGTCAGCATCTGGATGCCGGCCTGCTCGGCGATGCGGGCGATGTTCAAGGCATTCTTGTTTTCGCGGTTCCAGCCGGTGCGGAATTTCAGGGTGACAGGCACGTCGACCGCGCCCACCACGGCGTGCAGGATGCGCTCGACCAGGTCTTCGTGCTGCAACAGGGCCGAACCGCACCAGTTATTGCACACTTTTTTGACCGGGCAACCCATATTGATGTCGATGATCTGCGCGCCGCGGTCGACGTTGAACTTGGCGCAGTCGGCCAGGTCTTGCGGGTCGGCGCCGGCGATCTGCACCGCCTTCGGTTCCATCTCCCCGGCGTGGTCGGTGCGGCGCGCGCTCTTTTCGCTGGCCCACAGGCGTGGATTCGAGGCCGCCATCTCGGATACTGCATAGCCCGCGCCCAGCTCCTTGCACAATTGGCGGAAGGGACGGTCCGTGACGCCCGCCATGGGGGCGACAAAGACGTTGTTGCGCAGCTGATGGGGTCCGATTTGCACTTGATTCACAGAAAGATAGATTGGGAAACCGAGTATTTTACCCGATCCCCTGCTCAATTTATAAGCACTATTTTGTATGAAAACAGCAAGTGTGCAGCTTTAGCGTTATGTCACACTATTTTCTTGCGGAAATAATAAGCACGTACGTTCAAATGACATCGTCGAGCGCCAGCGCCGCCAGGTGGCGGGTGTCGCCCCACAGCACCAGGCGCAGCTGGCCGCCATCCCAGACAAAGCGGTTGACGCTGGCGTTCTTGACCTGAAAATCGCGCGGGCGGTCCAGCGCCATGCCGGTGGCGGCGCGGTAGGCGCACTCCAGCACGCCGCCGTGGGCCACCACGGCAATGCGCTGGCCCGGGTAGCGCGCCGCCCAGTGGGCGATGGCGGCCGTGCTGCGCGCGTAAAACTGGCGGAAGCTCTCGGCCAGGCGCTCGCCGGCCGGCATGCACGCATCCACCTCGCGCGCCTGCCAGGCGGCGAAATCGGCCGGATACGCCGCTTCGATCTCGGTATACAGCATGCCCTCAAACGCGCCATAGCCGCGCTCGCGCAGGGCCGGGTCGGCATGCACCGGCAAACGGTGGCCGGCGGCCACCGCCTCGGCCGTCTGCAGCGCGCGCTGCAGGTCGCTGGCGACGATGGCGGCCAGCGGCTCATCGGCCAAGGCTTGCGCCAGTGCGCCGGCCTGGCGCAAGCCCGCTTCGTTGAGGGCGATATCGATATGGCCTTGCAGGCGGCGCACGGCGTTCCACGCCGTCTCACCATGGCGAATCAAAAGAATTTCGGTAGACATTATTTCTTGGCCAAGGCCGAATACAGGGTGTAGGTGCCGATCAACTGGGCTTCATCGAGGATGTGGCCGTGAATGGCGCGCAGCGCATCCGGGCCGGCAAAGCGCCCTTCCAGCTCCAGGCGTGGAATATCCAGCGCGTACAGGCGGAAAACATAGTGGTGCACGCGCATATCGTTCCACGGCGGGCAGGGGCCGTCATAACCGTAGTAATCGCCCGCCATGGCGGCATCGCCGGAAAACCAGAGCGTGTAATCGTTCAAGCCCTGGCGCCAGGGCTGGCCGCCGTCGGCAATGGCCGGACCGGGCTTGCCGCGCGCCGTCACGCCGCCGGAAAACCGGCCCGCGTCCAGCGCCGTCACGCCGGGCGGAATATCGATCAGGGTCCAGTGGAAAAAGTCGCCGCGCGGCACTTCCACCGGCAGCACCACATCGTCGCGGTTGACGTCGCTGCCATCCTGGGGCGCGTCGCCGTCGATGCAGAACAGGGCCAGCGAGGCGGTGCCGGGCGGCACCTCGTCCCAGGCCAGCTGCGGGTTCATATTGGCCGACAGGCGCGCGTGCTGCGCCGGGTCCGCGACCGCGAAGGCAAACTCGCCGGGAATGGGATCGCCATCCTTGAACGATTCGCTCCAGAGTTTCATGACGTCTCCGTGTTATTTGGGACTGGTTTGCAGCCAGAACGTGACCGGGCCGTCGTTGGTCAGCGACACCTGCATATCGGCGCCGAACTGCCCCGTCTCCACCATAGGATGCTTGGCGCGCGCCTGGCGCACGACATGCTCGAACAGGCGGCGCCCGTCTTCCGGCGCGGCGGCCGGCGTAAACGAAGGCCGGGTGCCGGACTTGGTATCGGCCGCCAGCGTGAACTGGGGCACGAGCAAGAGGCCGCCGGCGGTGTCGCTCACGCTGCGGTTCATCTTGCCGGCATCGTCGGCGAAGACGCGGTAGCCCAGCAGCTTGTTCAGCAGGGTGTCCGCTTCCTTTTCCGTGTCGCCGCGCTCGGCGCACACCAGCACCATCAAGCCGGCGTCGATGGCGCCGATCACGGCGCCATCGACCACCACCTTGGCCTGGGTGACTCGCTGCAGCAGGGCGATCATGCCGTCAGGGTCACGCGCGCGAACTTGCGCTTGCCCACTTGCAGCACGAAGGTGCCGGCTTCGACTTTCAAGCCCTTGTCGCTGACCACGGCGCTGTCGATGCGCACGCCGCCCTGCTCGATCATGCGCATGGCTTCCGAGGTCGAGGCGCACAGATTGGCCTGTTTCAGCAGCTGGGCCAGGCCGGCCGGGGCGCCGCTCAAACTCACTTCCGGCACGTCGTCCGGGATGCCACCTTTGGAACGGTTCACGAAGTCGGCCAGCGCATCCTCGGCCGCCTGCTGCGAGTGGAAGCGCGCCACGATTTCCTGGGCGATCGCCACTTTGGCGTCGCGCGGGTTCTTGCCGCCTTCGATCTCGGCCTTGAGCGCGGCGATGTCGGCGATCGAGCGCCAGGACAGCAGCTCGTAGTAGCGCCACATCATCACGTCGGAAATGCTCATCACCTTGGCGAACATGGTGTTGGCCGGCTCGGTGATGCCGATGTAATTGTTCTTGGACTTGGACATCTTTTCGACGCCGTCCAGGCCTTCCAGCAGGGGCATGGTCAGGATGCATTGCGGCTCCTGGCCGTAATCCTTCTGCAATTCGCGGCCCACCAGCAGATTGAATTTCTGGTCGGTGCCGCCCAGCTCCAGATCGGACTTCAGGGCCACCGAATCGTAACCCTGCATCAGCGGGTAGAGGAACTCGTGGACCGAGATCGGGGTCCCATTCTTGAAGCGTTTGCTGAAATCGTCGCGCTCCATCATGCGCGCCACGGTGTAGCGCGACGCCAGCTGGATCATGCCGCGCGCGCCCAGCGGGTCGCACCACTCGGAGTTGTAGCGGATTTCCGTCTTGGCCGGGTCGAGCACCAGCGAGGCCTGCTTGAAGTAGGTCTGGGCGTTCAGTTCGATCTGTTCGCGCGTCAGCGGCGGACGCGTGACGTTGCGGCCCGACGGGTCGCCGATCATCGAGGTGAAGTCGCCGATCAGGAAGATCACCTGGTGGCCCAGGTTTTGCAGCTGGCGCATCTTGTTGAGCACCACGGTGTGGCCCAGGTGCAAGTCCGGCGCGGTCGGGTCCAGGCCCAGCTTGATGCGCAGCGGCACGCCCGTCTGTTCGGAACGCGCCAGCTTTTGCGCGAATTCGCTTTCGATCAGCAGCTCGTCGACGCCGCGCTTGGCGATCGCCAGCGCTTCCTGCACACGCTCGCTCAGGGGCAGTTGGGGGGCGCTCGCCTTGGCGGTCGCGGAGGAGGTTATATCCATATTTCGCTAAATTCTCTCAAATTGTTGGCACGGCTCAGGACTTTGTTATAATGCCCGATCCCATCAATATTGCCCGATGAAAACGAGACAAATCAATAAGTTAGAACAAAAGAGCAAGAATCCATAAAGTTCAAGCGGCAAATTTTAACTGATTGCATGAACCCTATAAACAAGTTCACAAGCTCCGGCTTGTTCAATCTGCTAGGCTCGACGCGCAAGGCGCGTATCGTCAGCGCCTCCGCCCTCTTCCTGGCGGTGTGCGCTTTCGGTGCGGCCGGCGTGGCTCCGCTCGCCCCTGACGCGTCCGACCTGCCAGTAAAATCCATCGCCCAAGACCTTCAGCTTCCCAACCTGAATACCCAGATCGCCGCCCTCGAACAGCAGCAATCGAACCAGCAATACGTCCACGAAGAGAAAATCCGCGCCGGCGACACCCTCGCCACCCTGCTGCACCGCCTTGGCGTCGAAGACAGCGCCGCGGAAAACTTTATCAAGAAGGACAAGATTGCCCGCGGCGTCATGCAACTGAAGACCGGCAAGCGCGTGCAGGCGCAGACCGACGAGGAAGGCAATCTGCTGTGGCTGCGCGCCACCGTGGTCGACGGCAAGGACGTCCCGGTCAAGAACCTCTCCATCGTGCGCAAGGGCGACAGCTTCACGGCCGAGGAAGTGGCGGCCAAGCTTGAGCGCCGCGTCGAAATGCATGCGCGCGAAATCACCTCCACCCTGTTCGCCGCCACCGACTCCAGCGCCGACGGCAGCAAGCTGCCGGACTCCGTGGTGCAGCAGATCGTGGAAATGTTCTCCACCAGCATCGACTTCCGCTCCGACCTGAAACGCGGCGACCGCTTCAACGTGGTCTACGAAACGTTCTGGCAGGATGGCGAGTTCGTGCGCGCCGGCCGCATCCTGGCCGGTGAATTCACCAACCGCGGCGTGACCTACCAATCGGTCTGGTTCGAAGACCCGGCCAGCAAGCAGGGCGGCGGTTACTACAGCTTCGACGGCAAGGCCTTGAAAAAAGCCTTCCTCAAGTCGCCGCTGGAATTCTCGCGGATTTCGTCCGGCTTCTCGATGCGCGTGCACCCGCTGTCGGGCAACTGGAAACAGCACAAGGGCATCGACTTCGCCGCCGCGCAAGGCACGCCGATCCGCGCCGCCGGCGATGGCGTGATCGACTTCCAGGGCGTGCAGGGCGGCTACGGCAATCTGGTGGTGATCAAGCACTGGAATAATTACAGCACGGCCTACGCCCATATGAGCCGCTTCTCGAGCAATCTGCGCAAGGGCAGCAAGGTCAGCCAGGGCGATGTGATCGGCTATGTCGGCTCCACCGGCTGGTCCACCGGCGCCCACCTGCACTACGAGTTCCGCGTCGGCGGCCAGGCCCAGGATCCGACCAAGCTCAATATCACGGCCCAGGCGCCGCTGACGACGGCCGAGCTGGCGCGCTTCCGCACCGTCTCCTCCGACATGATGCACCGCTTCGCGCTGCTGCGCCCGAACAACGGCGGCAGCCCGAGCAAGATGATGGCGGCCAAATAAGCCTGGCCCAGCCCATCCGAACGGCGCCCTTCGCGGCGCCGTTTTCTTTGCCCCTCCGCTTCACGTTTGCAGCCGCGCCCGGATCGGGCGACAATAGCCGGCACGACAATACTGCAAGAGAGCCAAGATGAGCCTGTTTATCGGATTAATGTCGGGCACCAGCCTGGACGGCGTGGACGGGGTGCTGGTCGACTTCTGGGCCGGCGCCACGCGCACCATGGCCGCCGCCCACGTCCCCTTCGCGCCCGCCCTGCGCGCCGAGCTGCTGGCCCTGCAGACGCCGGGCGCCAATGAAATCGAACGCGAAGCGCTGGCCGCCAACCAGCTCGCCATCCACTACGCCGACTGCGTCACCCGCCTGCTCGGCGTGGCCGACATCAAAGCGGCCGATGTGCGCGCCGTCGGCGCCCATGGCCAGACCATCCGCCACCGGCCCGAACTGGGCTTCACGCGCCAGAGCAACAACCCGGCCCTCTTGGCCGAGCTGTGCGGCATCGACGTCATCGCCGACTTCCGCAGCCGCGACGTGGCCGCCGGCGGCCAGGGCGCGCCCCTGGTGCCGGCCTTCCACCACAGCGTCTTCGGCGCGCCGGGCAAGACCCGCGTCGTCGCCAATATCGGCGGCATCGCCAACATCTCCGTGCTGCACGGCGACGGCCAGGTCGGCGGCTTCGACACCGGGCCCGGCAACGTCCTGCTGGATGGCTGGATCCAGCGCCACCAGGGCCAGCCCTACGACGCCGACGGCGCCTGGGCCGCCGGCGGCCAGCTCCTGCCCGGCCTGCTCACCGCCCTGCTGGACGAACCCTATCTGGCCCTGCCCGCGCCGAAAAGCACGGGCCGCGACCTGTTCCACCTGGCCTGGCTCGACGCCCAGCTCGCCGCCTTCCCGGCCGCCGCGCCGCAAGACGTGATGCACACCCTGACGCGCTACACGGCCGTCACGCTGGCCGACGCCATTCACCGTGCAGCCCCGGCCGCCGACGCCGTCTACGTCTGTGGCGGCGGCGCCCACAACGCCCAGCTGCAAGCCGCGCTGCAAGCTGCGCTCGGCCCCGGCATCGCCCTCGCCACCACCGACGCGCTCGGCATCCCGCCGCAGCATGTCGAAGCGCTCGCCTTCGCCTGGCTCGCCTGGCGCTGCCAGGAACGCCAGCCCGGCAACCTGCCCACCGTCACCGGCGCCCAGGGCGAGCGCATCCTCGGCGCCCTCTACCCCCGCTAAGCTTTGATCCGCATCAAACAATGTCCACCCTGGTGTCAGGCACCAGCACCGGACATTCTTTGATCTAGATCAGCAAATGTCCGACCTTGGTGCCTGACACCAGGGTGGGACATTGTTTGCGCTGGATCAAAAGAAAACGGCGGAGCAGCTTGCGCTGTCCGCCGTTGGGGGGCAAGGCTGGCCGTCTTAGACGGAGAACGAGGAGCCGCAGCCGCAGGTCGAGCTGGCGCCCGGATTCTTGATGACGAACTGGGCGCCTTCGAGGTCGTCCTTGTAGTCGATCTCGGCGCCCACCAGGTATTGGTAGCTCATCGAGTCGATCAGCAATTGCACGCCGTTCTTGACCATCGTCGTGTCGTCTTCGTTGACGATCTCGTCGAAGGTGAAGCCGTACTGGAAGCCGGAACAGCCGCCCCCTTGCACGAATACGCGCAGTTTCAGGTCCGGATTGCCTTCTTCTTCAATCAGCTGCGCCACTTTTTCGGCGGCAGCGTCGGTGAAGATGATCGGCGACGGGATTACGTCTTGTGCTTCGGCTACTGCACTCATGGGTTACTCCTACTAAAATTCGTTAGCCAATTATAGTCTGTTGCGGCCCGGCCTGCTGTGCCGCACCGCTTTTCCGCAACTTCCCTCAAGAATCTGCGGCTGCCACGCCGCACTTCAAGGCATCAGGGCGATGGTCTGCAAGCCCAGGCCTTCTTCCAGGCCGAACATCAGGTTCATGCACTGCACGGCTTGGCCCGAGGCGCCCTTCACTAGATTGTCCTGAACAACCAGGATGATCACGGTGTCGCCGTGGCGGTGCAGCGCCAGGCGCAGCACATTGGCGCCGCGCGTACTGCGCGTTTCCGGGTGCGAACCGAAAGGCAGCACGTCGACAAACGGTTGCTCGCGGTACGCGTCTTCGAACAGTTGCTGCAGTTCTTCGTTGCTGACTTCGCGCGTCAGGCGCGCGTACAGGGTCGAGTGCATGCCGCGGATCATCGGCACCAGATGGGGCGTGAAGATCAGGCCGACTTTTTGTTCGGTGTAGCGCTGCAGCTGGGCCGCCGTCTCCGGCGTGTGGCGGTGGCCGCCCACGCCATAGGCTTTGAAGTTGTCGGACGATTCCGAGAACAGGATGCCGATCTCGGCCTTGCGGCCGGCGCCCGAGACGCCCGATTTGCAGTCGGCGATCAGGTGGCTGGCATCGATCCAGCCGGCTTTGAGCAGGGGCACGAAGCCGAGCTGCATGGTGGTGGGATAGCAGCCGGGATTGGCGATCAGGGTGGCGGCGGCGATGTCTTCGCGGTTCAGCTCGGGCAGGCCGTAGACCGCCTGTTCCAGCAGCTCGGGCGCCGTGTGTTCGATCTTGTAGGTGCTTTCGAAGACGGCGCGGTCCTTGATGCGGAAATCGGCCGCCAGGTCGATCACCTTCACGCCCGCCGCCAGCAGGGCCGGCGCCTGGGCCATGGCCACGCCGTGCGGGGTGGCGAAGAACACCACGTCGCATTGCGTGAGGTCGGCCTTGTCCGGCGCCGAGAACGCCAGGTTCACGCGGCCGCGCAGGGAGGGATACAGATCGGCCACCGGCAAGCCATCTTCCTTGCGCGAGGTGATCGCGCGCAGCTCGACTTCGGGGTGGAGGGCCAACAATCGCAGCAGTTCCACTCCGGTGTAACCGGTGCCGCCGACGATGCCAACTTTGATCATGTTCTGTCCTTGCATAGTAAAAAGGGAGGGAAAGGCGATTGTATCAGGCCGGGCCTGAGGCCGTCGTCCTGCGCCTAAATGCAAAAAAGCCGCGGGCAAGGCCAGCGGCTTTTCGGGCAGCGCCCGGCGCAAGCCGGACGCGGCAGAAGCAAATTAACGCTTCGAGAATTGTTTTGCGCGACGTGCTTTGCGCAGACCAACTTTTTTACGTTCCACTTCACGCGCATCGCGGGTGACGAAGCCGGCGCGGGCCAGATCGCCCTTCAGGGCTGCATCGTAGTCGATCAGGGCACGGGTGATACCGTGGCGCACTGCGCCTGCCTGGCCGGACTCGCCGCCGCCGTGCACGTTGACTTTGATGTCGAAACGCTCGACGTTGCCGGTCAGTTCCAGCGGCTGACGGATCACCATCAGGCCGGTTTCACGGGAGAAGTATTCCGAAGCAGGCTTGCCGTTCACGATGATCTGGCCGGTGCCGACCTTGATGAACACGCGAGCCACTGCACTCTTGCGACGGCCGGTGCCGTAGTTGTAGTTACCGATCATGTCAGTTCCTTAGAATTCGAGTGCTTTAGGTTGCTGGGCAGCGTGCGGGTGCGAACCTTCGGCGTACACTTTCAGCTTCTTGATCATTGCGTAGCCCAGTGGGCCTTTTGGCAGCATGCCTTTGACGGCTTTTTCCAGAGCACGGCCTGGGAAACGCTGTTGCATTTTCAGGAAGTTGGTCTCGTAGATGCCGCCTGGATAGCCCGAGTGACGGTAGTAGGTCTTCTCGGTGGCTTTGGTGCCGGTCACGCGCAGTTTGCCTGCGTTCACGACAACGATGAAGTCGCCGGTGTCAACGTGAGGAGTAAATTCTGGCTTATGCTTGCCGCGCAGTCGGCGTGCCACTTCGCTGGCAACACGTCCGAGGACTTTGTCCGTCGCGTCAATCACGAACCAGTCGCGCTGGACTTCATGGCCCTTAGCGGAAAAAGTTTTCATGTTTGACTTCCTAATTGAAGATGTGAATCACGCTCAAATGGTGGTTCCGCCCTGATGATGCAGCGGACGCAGCCTTCTTGTTTACTTTTCCTGAGCGAACGGAAAGCCCATGATTCTAGCGGAAGCGGGGGCGCCAGGTCAAGTCCGCTGTGCGGATGCGACAGCGGCGCCGTCAGCTGTTGCCTTAGAGACATTGCCGGGCTTATATTGCCCTTACTCTTGCTTAAAAGGAAAGGCGCTGCCGTGCCCATTTTGCCCCTCCGCGCCATCCTGGTCGCCCTGGTCTTGGCCCTGCCGGCCACCGCGCCGGCCGCGCCGCCGGCTTCGGCCGGCCACTCCTGCCACCTGCCCGGCGCCGAGGAAGCGCTGCGCTGCCTGCGCCTCGAGGTGCCGCTCGACCACGCGCAGGCGGCCGGGCCGCGCCTGCGCCTGCACGTGACCATCGCCCCGGCGCTACGCGAGGCGGCGCTGCGCGACCCGCTGTTCATCCTGGCCGGCGGCCCCGGCGAGGCGGGCAGCGAAGTGCTGCCGATGCTGGGCAGCACCTTCCGCAAGGTGCGCGCCACGCGCGACATCGTGCTGATCGACCAGCGCGGCACCGGCCTGTCGGGCAAGCTCGAATGCAAGAGCGGCCCCGAGGACGACAACCTCGGCGACGCGGCCGCGCTGGCCGCCGCGCGCGCCTGCCTGCAGCGCCTGGGCGCGCCGTATGCCCACTACGGCACCGACGCCGCGGCCCAGGACATCGAGGCCGTGCGGCGCGCGCTCGGCTACGGCCAGATCAATCTATGGGGCGGCTCCTACGGCACGCGCCTGGCCCAGCATTATGCGCGGCGCTACCCGGCCCAGGTACGCAGCCTGATCCTCGACGGCGTCGCCGCGCCCGAGCAAATCATCCCGGCCGGCGCACGCGATGCCCAAGCCGCGCTCGACACCCTGTTCCGCCAGTGCGCCGCCGACGCCGGCTGCGCCAAGGCCTTCCCCACGCTGGCGCAGCAGTTCGCCAGCCTGAGCGCGCGCCTGGCCCAGGCCCCGCTGCGGCTCGAACTGCCCGACCCGCGCACGGCCGCCCTGCGTCCGGTCGAAATCAGCAGCAGCCGCTTCCTCGGCACCGTGCACAATATCCTGTATTCGCAGCAGGACAGCCGGCGCCTGCCCTTCCTGATCGACAGCGCCGCGCGCGGCCGTTGGCAGCCGTTTTTGGCGCGCAGCAATGTGGCGCGCGACTTCGCCAGCGACGCCGGTCCCGCGCTCGGCCTGCACCTGGCCGTGGTCTGCGCCGAAGACTATCCGCGCCTGACGCCGGCCGTGCTGGCCGAAGACACGCGCGCCGCCTTCCTCGGTCCGGCCCAGATCGCGCGCGCCGGCCAGCTCTGCCCGCTCTTGCAAGTGCCGGCCGTGGCGCCGGCAGCGCCCGCGCCGATCGCCGCGCCCGTGCTCATGCTGTCGGGCGCGCTCGACCCGGTGACACCGCCGCGCCGCGCCGAAGCGGCCGGCCGCCACATGCAGCGCGCCCAGCACTTGATCGTGCAGAACGGCGGCCACATCGTCTCGCCCCTGGGCTGCCTGCCGCGCCTCTTGCGCGAATTTCTCGACCAGCCCGGCCAGCCCGTGTCAGCGGCCTGCCTGAGCGAGATCCCGGCCCCGACCTTCCAGCTCAATAGCGCCGGCCCCCAACCTTGACGCGGAACGCCCATGATTGAAGTCCACGATGTACGCAAGCAGTTCGGCAAGGTGCAAGCCCTGGCCGGCGCCACCTTCACCGCCGCCGACGGCCAGATCACGGCCCTGCTGGGGCCGAACGGCGCCGGCAAGACCACCTTGCTGCGCACCCTGGTCGGCCTGCTCAAGCGCGACCACGGCCATATCGCCATCGACGGCGTCGACCCGGCCGTCGACCCGATGCGGGTGCGCCGCAATATCGGCGTGCTGACCGACCAGTTCGGCCTGTACGACCGCCTGTCGACGCGCGAATACCTGACCTACTTCGGCGAACTGAACGGCATGGCGCGGCCCGCCATCAGCACGCGCATCGCCGAAGTCAGCGAGCTGCTCGCGCTCGACGATATCCTGGAGCGGCGCGCCAAGGGCTTTTCCCAGGGCCAGCGCATCAAGGTGGCCTTGGCGCGCACCCTGCTGCACCGCCCGCGCCACCTGCTGCTCGACGAGCCAAGCCGCGGCCTCGACGTGATGAGCACGCGCGCCCTGCGCCGCGCCCTGGCCGCGCTGAAAGCCGACGGCTGCTGCGTCATCATGGCCACCCATGTGATGCAGGAAGTGATCCATTCCTGCGACGATGTGATCGTCATCGCCGGCGGCGCCACCGTGGCCCAGGGCACGCCGCAGGCGCTGTGCGCGCGCACCGGCCTGGAGAGCCTGGAAGACGCCTTCGTCAGCTTGGTCGGCACCGAAGAGGGGATTGAATTATGAAACCGGCCTGGCTCATCGTCCTGCTCAAGGAACTCAAGGAAACCCTGCGCGACCGCCGCGCGCTCGCGCTGCTGGCCGTCTTCATGCTGATGTACCCGCTGATGGTGGGCGCCATCCTCAACCGCGAGATCGGCCGCGCCACGCGGCCCGAGCGCGAAGGCATCGACCTGGTGGTGGTCGGGGCGGCGCAGGCGCCCACGCTCATGGCCCAGCTCGGCCAGCGCAATATCAATGTGCAGCGCCGCGACGCCATGAACGAGGACGCCATCGTCGCCCTCTTGCGCGAGCAAAAGGTCACGGCCGTGCTGCGCCTGCACGAGCACTATGCCGAGGATTACCAGGCCATGCGTCCGGCGCGCGCCGAGCTGTGGTACGACTCGGCCTCGGAAAACTCGCGCAAGCACGAGGAAGTCGAGGCCGTGCTGCGCGACTACAGCCGCAGCATCGCCGGCGCCCGCCTGCTGGCCCACGGCGTGTCGCCGGCCAATCTGAATCCGGTGCTGGTGCAGAAGTACGATACCGGCACCAGCGCCTCGCGCTCGGCCAGCACCATCGGCACCATGCTCGGCATCTTCTTCGTGCCGGCCTTTATGTTTTGCATGAGCACGGCCGTCGACAGCACGGCGGGCGAACGCGAACGGCGCTCGCTCGAGGTGCTGCTGGCCCAGCCGGCCCGGCCGGGCGACCTCATCGTCGGCAAATGGCTGGCGGCGGCGCTGCTGTCGATCGTCGGCATCACGCTCGAGCTGGCCATTGCGCACGGCATCCTGAAGTGGCTGCCGCTGGAGGAGATCGGCATGTCCTGGCGCCTTTCGGCGCTCGACCTGGCCGCCGTCTGCCTCGCCTCGGCCACGCTGTCGATGTTTGCGGCCGCCATCGAGATCGCGCTCTCGATCAATGCCAAATCGTTCAAGGAGGCGCAGTCCCTGGTCAGCATCGCCATGCTGGTGCCCATCGTGCCCGTCATCGTGGTGCCGATGATGAATCTGAGCACCACCCACTGGATGTATCTGGTGCCGGTGCTGTCCAACCAGACCCTGCTGCGCGAGCTGGCCAAGGGCCAGAGCATCGGCCTCACGCCCTTCCTCTTGACCTTCTTCAGCAGCCTGGTGCTGGCCATGCTGTGCCTGGTCTTCACCGAGCGCCGCATGCGCAGCGAACGCTACCTGATGACGGTCTGAATCCACGTCCCCGGCAGGCTGCCGCTCTGCGGCTCAGTCCGTTGGGGATGTCGGGTGTGGGTTCTTCATTTTTGAGCCGCATTCTAGATTGCTCTAGAACGTTCTAAAACGCTCTGGATTGAACGATTCCGTTCTAGAACCCTCTAATTTTTCAGGCTGGCGAGAAAATCTAGAGCGTTTTAGAAGGATCTAGAAAATTTTCCCGCCTCATTTCCCCGAAAATTAGAGCGTTTTGGAAGCATCTAGAACGTTCCAGAATGTTCTAGAACGTTTTAGAACGATCTAGAGCAAACTAGAAAAGGGCCAAAAAATGAGCTACCCCATCTCCATCCCCCTCCGAGCCGACCTCTTCCACGTTATCCGTGAGCACGTCGGCGAAGGCTATTTCGGCGACAAGGCAGAAGCAGCGGTTAATGAGGCGGTGAGCGCCTGGCTGGCGGCCCAGTCCGCCCCGACACCATGCGGCAAGGCGGATGCCGGCAGTACCAACACCGGCGTCAACGCCGCCGCGCCCCACCGCGGCTACCAATGGAAGCAGCTGTTTCTGCCCGAAGGCACCCTGCTGCGCACAGCCTTTCGCGGCCACACCCGCTACGCCACCGTGGACGGCGAGCACATCGTCTATGCCGGCCGGACGCTCACCCCGTCCGCCTTCGCCAACCTGCACGGCTGCGGCCAGCGCAACGCCTGGCACGCCATCTGGCTGCGCCTTCCCGGCGCAGCGGATTGGAGCTTGGCGCAAGACTGCCGGCCGGCCAGCACCTAAGAAAACCCGGCGCCAGCCTGCACAGGCCGCGCCCCTCCTTTACAATGCAGGCACAACTTTTCTGGAGAACGCAATGGAAGTGAAAGTCAGCTGGAATGGCCCGTCGGGCATGAGTTTCCGTGCCGAAACCGGCTCCGGCCATATGGTGACGATGGATGGCGCGCCCGAGGGCGGCGGCCACAATCTGGCGCCGCGCCCGATGGAGATGGTCTTGCTCGGCACCGGCGGCTGCACCGCTTACGATGTGGTGCTCATCCTCAAGCGCGGCCGCGAAGATGTGCGCGGCTGCGAGGCGACGCTGAAAGCCGAACGCGCCGACAGCGACCCGAAAGTGTTCACCAAGATCCACTTCCACTTCACCGTCAGCGGCAAGAACCTGAAGCCGGCCGCGGTCGAACGCGCCGTCAACCTGTCGCACGAGAAATACTGCTCGGCCTCGATCATGCTGGCCAAGACCGCCGAGATCACCCACTCCTTCGAGATCGTCGAAGCGTAAGCGCCCGGCCGCGCGGTTTAGAGGTAGTAGGTGCTGCCCGTCATCAGCTTGGACATGGCTTTCATGACCAATTGCACCGGCGCCGGCGTCTGCGCCGCGCCCATGGCCTGGGCGGCGGCGCCGTGTTCGATTTCATCGAGGCGCATCTGCTCGACGATGGCGCGCGACTTGGCGTCCTGCGGCGGCAATTTGTCCAGATGGCTGGCCAGGTGCGCTTCGACCTGGCGCTCGGTTTCCACCACGAAGCCCAGGCTGTGCTTGTCGCCCATATAGGCCGCCGCCGTACCCAGCGCATAAGCGCCCGCGTAGAACAGGGGATTGAGCAGGCTGGTGCGCGAACCGAGTTCACCGAGGCGCTGCGCGGTCCAGGCCAGGTGGTCTTCTTCCTCGCGGCTGGCATGTTCGAACTGGACGCGCATGACCTCGCTCTTGGCAAAGCGCGCCTGCGAATTGTAGAGCGCCTGGGCCATCACCTCACCCACATGGTTCACGCGCATCAGGCCGGCGCTATGGCGCTGCTCGGCCTCGCTCATTTCGGCGTCGGCCGCGTGCACCGCCGGGTTCGGGCGCGAGGCCGCCGCGACGCCGGCAATGACGCGCAAGGCCTTGTCGGCGCTGCTGATGAAACGGTCCAGGGGGGTGTGATAATGCTTGGCTGCCATGGTGATCTTGTCCAGCTTGGTCAGAAAACCACATTATAGCCCCGGCGCCGCCCCGCTTTCATCGTCCCCGCCGGCCGCGCGCGCCGCCGCCGCCTGTTCCTCGCGCGCTTCGCGCAGCAGGCGCTGGCGCTCGATCCAGTCGGCCACCGGTCCGCGCACATCAATGCCCGACAAATCCTTGGCCACGCCCAGGTTCAGTCCCAGCAGGAAGGGAATCGAATCGACCGGCACGGCCGGGAAGTGCTCGGCAAAGGCGCGCAGGAAGCGCGGCGAATCGACCACGCGGATGACTTTTTCCCCGCTCATGTATTGCAGGATGCTGGTGATGCTGTGGCCCGGCCCGATCGACTGGTAGATGAAGCGGTTGACGTCCTTGTCGAGCGCCTTGAAATCGATGGCTTCCTGGGTCATCAGGCTGGCCAGATAGCACAGGCCGAGCGCGACGCGGAAAAAGCCGGTGGCCTCGGCCCGCGTCACGCCGGCGCGCGTGATGGCCAGGATGTGCTCGCGCGTGGCCGGCCCCAATTGGTCTGCGTGTTTATTCATGGCTGGACTATAGCGGCTGGCGCCCCCGTTTCCGCACTCTGGCGCGTCCAAAATGCGGCCCATCGCAGGAAAGCCCCCCGGCTGTCGCGTTTTCAATACAATGCGAGCATGGAAAAGGCCATTGTATACGAGAACCGTGTTGCACCACGGAAATGAAAGGCAGGCATGGAATTACGTATCAGCAACTTGTCCAAGACCTATGCGAATGGCGTGGTCGCCCTGGACAATCTCTCGCTCACGATCCCGGTCGGCATGTTCGGCCTGCTCGGCCCGAACGGCGCCGGCAAATCGACGCTGATGCGCACCCTGGCCACGCTGCAGGAAGCCGACACCGGCTCGGTCTTCTTCGGCGAGTACGATGTGCTGGACGAAAAAGACGCGATCCGCCGCCTGCTCGGCTACCTGCCCCAGGATTTCGGCCTCTACCCCAAGGTCACGGCCTATGAGCTGCTCGAGCACTTTGCCGTGCTCAAGGGCCTGGGCAACCGCGCCCAGCGGCGCGACGTGGTCGATGCGCTCTTGCAGCAAACCAATCTGTTCGAGCTGCGCCACCGCCGCCTCGGCACCTTCTCGGGCGGCATGCGCCAGCGCTTCGGCATCGCCCAAGCCCTGCTGGGCGACCCCAAGCTGATCATCGTCGACGAGCCGACGGCCGGCCTCGACCCGCAGGAACGGGTGCGCTTCCACAACCTGCTGTCCGACATCGGCGCCGAACGCACCGTGATCTTGTCCACCCACATCGTCAGCGACGTGGCCGACCTGTGCTCGACCATGGCCATCATCAACCAGGGCCACCTGCTGCTGGCCGGCCCCACCCAGCAACTGATCGACGACATCAGCTGCAAGATCTGGGCACGCTTCGTCGAGAAAAAGGATTTACTGTACTTCCAGCAGCGCCATGCCGTGATCTCGACGCGCCTGCTGTCGGGGCGCACCCTGGTTCACGTCTACAGCGAGGACGATCCCGGCGACGGCTTCGAGGAAGCCATCGGCGACCTCGAGGATGTGTATTTCGCCACCATCGCCGGCCGCCATGGCGCCGCCGACCGCTGCGACTGAGCCCCCATGTTCGCCATCGCCGTTTTTGAAGCCCGCCAGCGCCTCAAGCTGCTCTCGACCTGGGTCTATTTCGCCCTGTTCCTGGCCCTGTCCATGCTGTGGATGGCCGCCGCCGGCGGCGTCTTCAAGGAAGCCCACGTGAGCTTCGGCGGCCGCGCCCTGATCGACGCGCCGCGCTCCATCCTGCTCACGGCCAGCTTCCTCGGCTGCTTCGGCGTGATCGTCATCGCCGCCATGATGGGGCGGGCGCTGCAGCAGGACTTCGAATACGAGATGCAGCACTTCTTCTTCAGCGCGCCGATCCGCAAGCACCAGTATATGTTGGGCCGCTTCTTCGGCGCCTGCGCCGTGCTGGCCGTGGTCTTCGCCAGCATCCTGCTCGGCACCTGGCTCGGCACCTTCCTGCCCGGCGTCGAACCGGAGCGCCTGGCCGGCGCCGGCGCGCTGGCCTATCTGCGTCCCTACGCCATGACCCTGCTGCCGAATATCTTCATCTTCGGCAGCCTGTTCTTCGTGCTGGCCGCGCTGACGCGGCGCATGCTGCCGGTGTATATCAGCAGCGTGGTGATGCTGGTGGGCTATCTGGTGGCGCCCGGCCTGGCGCGCGACCTCGACTACAAAACCCTGGCCGCGCTGATCGATCCCTTCGGCACCACGGCGGTGATCCACCTGACCGAATACTGGCCGGCGGCCGAGCAGAATAGCCGCCTGGTGCCGCTGGAAGGGGTGTACCTGCTGAACCGCCTGCTGTGGTCGTCCTTCGCCCTGGTGGTGCTGCTACTGGGCTACTGGCGCTTCCACTTCGTCAGCAATGTCGAACATGGCGGCGCGCGCAGCGCCGCGGCCGAGCGCGATGGCGACAGCGCCGGCGGCGGCAGCGGCCTGGCCGGCGCCGCCGCCGTGACGGCGGCCGGCATGGCATCCGGCCTGCCGCCCGGTGCGCCGGCCGGCTTGGCGGCCGGCGGCGCGCTGGCGCGCGGCGCGGCGCTGCGCCTGCCGCAGGCGGTACCGGATTACGCGCCGGGCCGCCTGCCCGGCCTGCTGCTGCGCATGACCTGGCTGAACCTGCGCGAAACGGTGAAGAATGTGTATTTCGCCGTCATCGTGCTGGCCGGCCTGCTGACCGTGGTCGCCGGCGCGCTCGACCTGGGCGCCATCTATGGCACCAGCACCTATCCCGTCACCTACAAGGTGCTGGAACTGGTGACGGGCGGCTTCGCCCTGTTCATGCTGGTGCTGACCACCTTCTACGCGGGCGAGCTGGTGTGGCGCGAGCGCGACCAGCGCGTGGCCCAGATGTTCGACGCGCTGCCGGTGCCGAGCTGGCTGCCGCTGCTGGCCAAGCTGTGCGCGCTGTACGGCGTGCAAATCCTGGTGCTGGCCGCCACCCTGCTGTGCGGCATCGCCATCCAGCTGGCCAAGGGCTATTTCCACCTGCAACTGGGCCTGTATTGCCAGACCCTGTTCCTGATCGAACTGCCCACGTATATGCTGCTGGCCACGCTGGCCTTCGCCGTGCAGGTGCTGCTCAACCACAAGTACGCGGCCCATCTCGTGATGATCCTGTACTACGCGGCCAGCCTGACCTTGGGCGGCCTCGGCCTGGAACACCCGATGCTGCTGTACGCCAGCGCGCCCGAGCTGCTGTATTCGGACATGAATGGCTTCGGCCACTTCCTGGCGCGCCAGCGCTGGTATCAGTTGTACTGGTCGGGCGCGGCCCTGATGCTGCTGGTGCTGGCGCGTATTTTCTGGCCGCGCGGCGCCAACGACGAGCGCAAGATGCGCCTGCAACTGGCGCGCCGCGCGCTGAGCGGGCCGGTGCTGGCCGGCTTCAGCGTAGGCCTGACCATCTTCCTCTGCGCCGGCGGCGTGCTCTACTACAACCTGCACATCCTCAACGACTACAAATCCGAATACCGGCGCGACGCCGAGCGCGCCGATTACGAGCGCCAATACCGCGCGCTGGCCGACACGCCGCAGCCGCGCATCACCGACGTCAAGCTCGACATCGACATTGAACCGGAACGCCGCCGCCTGCTCGCCAAGGGCCGCTACGTGCTCGAAAACAAGAGCAGCGTGCCGATCCGCCTGCTCTACCTGCAACAAGACCCGCAAGGCAAGCTGCGCGCCCTGCGCCTGCCCCAGCCCAGCCAGCAGACCTTGAAGGACGAGCGCCTCGGCTTCCACGCCTACCGTCTGTCGACGCCGCTGGCGCCGGGCGCCAGCCTGGCGCTCGAATTCGAAGTCGAGTACGCGCCGCGCGGCATCCTCGGCCTGGGCCAGGACACGCCCGTGCTGGGCAACGGCACTTTCTTCGACAACAGCCATCTGCCGCATATCGGCTACCAGCGCCACGCCGAGCTGCGCGATCCGCGCGACCGCAAGAAGCATGGTTTGCCGCTGCGCGCGCGCGCCCTGCCACGCGACGATCCCAAGGGCCTGGCCGACAACTACCTGGGCAGCGACGCCGACTGGGTCGGCTTCGAAGCGACCCTGAGCACCAGCCCCGACCAGATCGCCATCGCGCCCGGCCAGCTGCAGCAGGAGTGGAGCAAGGGCGGGCGCCGCTACTTCCACTACCGCATGGACCAGCCCATCCTGAACTTCTATTCCTTCCAGTCGGCGCGCTACGCCGTGCGCCATGACTGGTGGCAGGACGTGGGCATCGAAATCTATTACCAGCCCGGCCACGAGTTCAACCTCGACCGCATGAGCAAGGGCATCAAGGACGCGCTCGAGTACTACAGCAAGCACTTCAGCCCCTACCAGCACAAGGTGCTGCGCATCGTCGAATTCCCGCGCTACCAGGACTTCGCGCAATCCTTCCCCAACACCATTCCGTATTCGGAAGGCATCGGCTTCCTGGCGCGCGTCGACGACAAGAATCCGAAAGACATCGACTACCCGACCTATGTCACGGCGCATGAAGTGGCGCACCAATGGTGGGCCCACCAGCTGGTGGGCGGCAATACGCGCGGCGCCACCGTGCTCAGCGAAACCCTGGCCGAGTATTCGGCGCTGATGGTGATGAAAAAGGCCGTCGGTCCGGCGCGCATGCGCCGCTTCCTGGCCTACGACCTGCACAATTATCTGCACGGCCGCGCCATGGAACGCGACCGCGAGCTGCCGCTGGCCGACAATGAAGACCAGCCCTATATCCATTACCGCAAAGGCAGCCTGGCCATGTACCTGCTGCAGGACATGCTCGGCGAAGAGCAGGTCAACCGCGTGCTGGCCGGCCTGCTCAAGCAGCACGCCTTCCACGGCGCGCCCTACCCCAGCGTCAACGCCCTGGTCCAGGGCCTGCGCCAGATCGCGCCGCCCGCGCAGCAATACCTGATCGACGACTTGTTCGAGCATATCGTGCTGCACAATAACCGCGCCATCGCCGCCAGCGCGCGCAAGCTCGGCGACGGCCGCTACGAAGTGAGCATCAGCGCCCAGGCCGGCAAGGCGCGCGCCGATGACCAGGGCGCGGAAAAAGAAGTGGCGCTGCGCGACTTGATCGAAATCGGCGTCGACGACAAGGAAGGCCGCAGCCTGCTGCGCGAGCGCAAGCTGGTCACGGCCAAGCAGAATGAGTTCAAGGTGATCGTCAACGGCCGCCCGGCGCGCGCCGGCATCGACCCGGACAACAAGCTGATCGACCGCAATCCCGACGACAATATGATCGCGGTCGAGCTGCGCGCGCCGTAGGGCGCGGCGTCAAGCTTCAGGCCTTGTCCATGTACACGCAATCGAGCTGCATGCCGGCCGGATGGGCGTACTGCGCATCGCGCCGGCGCACGAAGCCGACCGCCTCGTAGAAGGCGACGGCGTTCAGCGCCGCGTACAGGAAGAGCGGACGCGCCAGCGCCAGCGCATCGGCCCGCGCTTCGAGCCCGGCCAGCAGGCGGCGGCCCACGCCGCGCCCGCCCTGCTCCGGAGCGACAAACACCGCTTCGACTTCGCCGCTGGCCGTGTCAAGAATCGCATACCCGAGCAGCACCTCGCCTTCGCGCGCCAGCAGGCCGCCGCCCTGGGCCAATAGCCGCAGATAGCTGTCCGGCGCGGACGTGGACGCCCAGCGGGCGATGATGTCCGGCGCGTAATGGCTGACGCAGGAAGTGCGCACGGCGCGCGTGCGCAGGGCCCACATGGCGGGAATGTCGGCGGCGGAAGCCGAGTGAAGGCTGATCGTCATGCGTCGAGTCTGCCATAAAAGCGCGTGCCCCGCACAACCGCGCATGGGGCTGCGCCGGCAGCCCGCCCCAGGGCGGACCGCGCTAAGCGGCCGCGCCGGCCAGCTGCTGCGCCAAGGCTTGCAGCCAGGCGGCCGCGTGCTTGCGCTTCCACACCAGGTACACGCTTTCCTCGCAATGGAAGGGACAGTCGCTGACGCGGATGCGGCGCAAGTCCGGATCGGCCAGCGCGAAATCGGGCAGATAGGCCAGCGCCTGGCCCGCCTTCACCAGGGCCAGCAGCAGTTGCAGATCGTCGGCCCAATAGCGGATGCGACGCGGCAGCTGGTCGTCGCGCCAACCGTCCGACCGCGAACCGCGCCGCGCGCCGCAGAACGGCGATTGCGAGGGACAGACGAAATCATGGGCCAGCACGCGCGCGCTGTCCGTGACGAGGACGGCCGCCTGATCCGCGCCGGCGCTGCCTGCCGCCGCCAACTCCGCCGCCAGCGGATGGCTGCGGCCCGCCACCAGGCGCAAGCTCAAGGTCCCCAGCGGCGTGGCCTCCCACTCCTCCGACCAATGCTCGCCCCGGCCCTGCACCACATCGCCCGTCACCAGGGCCGCGCCGATCTCGCCGCGCTCGAGCGCCGCCAGCGCCTCATCCTCGTACAGGGCGTGCAGGCGCAGGCTCGCCTCGGGCCAGGCCCGCAGCGCGTCCGACAGGGCCACGCCGTGCCGCCACAGCAGGATGGCCGGGCCGCCGACGCGGCAATCGACGCTGGCACGCTCGCCCTGCAGGTCGCAGCGCGCCTGGTCGGCCAGCGCCAGCAGGGTCTGGGCACGCTGCACCAGCATGCGGCCGCTGCTGTTCAAGGCAAGCTGGCGCGCGCTGCGGTCGAACAGCGCCGTGCCCACATGCTCCTCCAGCCGCTTCAAGGCCTTGGAAACGGCCGAGGTGGTCAAATGCATTTCCAGCGCCGCCGCCCCCAGCGAGGGCTGCTGCGCCGCGCTCAGAAAGATGCGCAGGTCGGACAGGTTCATCGTTTCCTGTTTGGATACAGTGATTGAAATTAAATTGATTTACGCGACAGCAAGCGCAGCATACCATGTGCCCTATACGTAAAACCCTTAGAAGCATGATGCAAGTGACACGCCGGCGCCTGGGCGCCATCCTGATCGGCTGGCTGCTGGCCGCCCCGGCCCTGGCCGCCCCGGCCACCTTCGGCACCCATGGCATGGCCCTGTTCGGCAACCATGACGGCTTGTACGCCTCGCACCTGCCGATGTTCCACGGCCCGCACGACTACCAGCTCATCATCCAGTTCCACGTCGCCGATGCCGGCCTCGACGCCACCCTGCGCAACCGCCTCGAAGGCAAGCCCATGCTATGGACCATCGATCCCGAAAAGTTCGAGCTGGACCGCCTGGCGCCGAATTCGCCGACGCCGCTGCGCCACTTCAAGGCCGACCTCGTACTCGGCCATTTCGAGCACGACGGCAAGGTCCAGTACAGCGACGTCACGCTCGTGGTCGACAAGGTATTGATGTACCGCCAGCTCGCGCCGGCCGTGCGCGTCAACCCGGTCGCCAGCTATGTGCGCATCGGCGAAGGACGGCAACGCTTCCTCGTCAAGGAAATCGACAGCCGCCCCGACTTCGACCACATCGTGGCTTACCGCAGCGACAGCGAAGCGCGCCCGGTGCGCGTCAACGTCGCCAAGCCCCACCTGGGCGAGCCCAGCCCCGCCGCCCTCGCCGGCGCCCTCGGCCTGCCGCGCAAAGCCATCCTCGGCACCGTCTACTACTACACCGACGACCTGCGCTAAAGCGTCTCCATCCGACCCAGCTCAAAACCTGCGGGCGCGGCCTATACTACAGTGAGCAACATCAGCAGCTCTTCGCCGAAAGCCGCCCGCGCGGTGGCATAAAAAAACGGGACCGCGAAGGTCCCGTTTTGCTTGCTGCTGCGATGCCTTTAGCTGGCGGCGACGGTCTTTTTGGCGGCGGCTTTTTTGGCTGGCGCCTTTTTCGCTGCCGGCTTGGCGGCCGTGGTTTTGGCGGCCGTGGTTTTCGCGGCGGCGGCTTTCTTCACGGCGGGCTTCTTGGCTGGCGCGGCTTCGGCGGCGCCTTCCGCCCCGTCCTCAGCGGCGGCGGCCTTGCCCTTGGCGGGCGCTTTGGCCTTGCGCTCTTCGAACTCGAAGCTGATCTTGCCGTCCTTGCCCCGTACCAGGAAGGCCTTGAACGGACGGCGCGTGCGCTGCGAGATGAAGCCGGGCAGCAGGTCGGTCTTGCCGTCGTTGAGCAGCTTGGCCATCTGCTCGGGCAGGATTTCCTGCTGCAGGATGATGCGGCCGCTGCGGAAATCGCAAGTCTTGGGCTTGGCCACGGTGTGCTCGCACACATAGGCCAGGCCCATTTCATAGACCTTGCCTTCGCACTTCGGACAAGGGCCGAGCGGGGTCTGCTCGCTGAAATCGACGCCCTCGCCGTCTTCGCCTTCCTCATCGTTCTGGCCGAAGTCGAACTCCAGCTTGAAGTTCTTGATTTCTTCGTCGCGCACGATGCGCAGGATGGCGGCGAACGGACGCCCCATCTTCGAGCGGAAGCCTTGCAGCGGGCCGATGGTGCGTTCCTTCAGCAGCTCCTCCACCTCGGCGATCTCGAACTGGCGGCTGCCCGGCGTTTTGCTCATCGAGAATTCGCACTTGGTGCAGCCGAAGCGGCGGTAGTTTTCCTTGACCACGCCGCCGCAGTTCGGGCAAGGCGTGTGCAGGGTCGCGTAGTCGCCGGGGATCGTGTCGTTATCGTATTCCTTGGCGCGCTTGACGATGATCTGGGTCATCTGGGCGATTTCGCGCATGAACTCTTCACGCGAGATGCGGCCCTTTTCCATCTGCGACAGCTTGTATTCCCATTCGCCGGTCAGCTCGGGCGCGGTCAGCTCGTTTACGCCCAGGCCGCGCAGCAAGGTCATCAGCTGGAAGGCCTTGGCCGTCGGCATCAACTCGCGGCCTTCGCGCAGCAGGTATTTCTCGGTCAGCAGGCCTTCGATGATGGCCGCGCGCGTCGCCGGCGTGCCCAGGCCCTTGCCGGCCATCGCATCGCGCAGCTCGTCGGAGTCGACCAGCTTGCCCGCGCCTTCCATGGCCGACAGCAGGGTCGCTTCCGAATAGCGCGCCGGCGGCTTGGTCACCAGGCCATTGGCCGTGACTTTCTCGGTCTGCACCTTCTCGCCCTTGGCCACCGGCACCAGGTTGCCGCCGCCTTCCTTGTCGTTCTCGCTGGCGACATCCTTGCCGTACACGGCCAGCCAGCCCGGGTTCGTCATGACCTTGCCCTCGGTCTTGAACTTGTGGCCCGAGACTTCGGTAAAACGGGTGGTGACCTGGAATTCGGCGGCCGGGAAGAACACGGCCATGAAGCGGCGCGTTACCAGGTCGTACAGCTTCTGTTCCGGCTCGGACAAGCCCTTCGGCGCGATGCCGGTCGGGATGATCGCAAAGTGGTCGGAAATCTTCGTGTTGTCGAAGATGCGCTTGTTCGGCTTGAGCCAGCCCTTGTCCAGGATCTGCTTGGCGAACTGGTGGTAGTTATTGTTCTGCATCACCGTTTCCAGCGTCTGCTTGACGGTCGGCAGATAGTCTTCCGGCAGGTGGCGCGAATCGGTACGCGGGTAGGTCAGCACCTTGTGCTTCTCGTACAGCGCCTGGGCCAGGCCCAGGGTGTTCTTGGCCGAGAAGCCGAAGCGGCCGTTGGCCTCGCGCTGCAGGCTGGTCAGGTCGAACAGGGCCGGCGCCATCGAGGTGGTCGGCTTCGATTCCTCGCTGACGATGCCGGGCTTGCCGCGGCAGGCGGTGGCGATGGAGTCGGCGGCCGCCTTGCTCCACAGGCGCTCGGCGCGCTTCTCGGGATCGGTCTCGTCTTTCTTGAACTTGTCGTCCAGCCAGCGGCCCTCGTAGATGCCGGCCGCGCAAACGAATTCGGCACGCACTTCCCAGTAGTCGCGCGCCACGAATTTCTTGATCTTCTCTTCGCGCTCGACCACGATGGACAGGGTCGGCGTCTGCACCCGGCCCACCGTCGTCAGGTAGAAGCCGCCCTCTTTCGAGTTGAACGCCGTCATGGCGCGCGTGCCGTTGATGCCGATCAGCCAGTCCGCCTCCGAGCGGCAGCGCGCGGCGTCGGCCAGCGGCAGCATTTCCTCGTCCGAGCGCAGGTGGGCGAAGCCGTCGCGGATGGCGGTCGGCGTCATCGATTGCAGCCACAGGCGCTGGATCGGCTGCTTGGCCTTCGCGTTTTGCGCGATCAGGCGGAAAATCAGCTCGCCCTCGCGCCCCGCGTCGCATGCGTTGATCAGGCCGGTGACATCCTTGCGCTTGATCAGCTTGTTCAGTACCTTGAGCCGGCTTTCCGTCTTGGCGATCGGGTTCAGCGCGAAGTACGGCGGGATCATCGGCAGATGGGTAAAGCTCCATTTGCCGCGCTTGACGTCGTGCTCTTCCGGCACGGCGATTTCCAGCAAATGGCCAACCGCCGAGGACAGCACATACTCGTCGGATTCGAAGTACTCATCGTGCTTGGTAAAGCCGCCAAGCGACTTCGCGATGTCGTTCGCGACAGAAGGCTTCTCGGCGATGATGAGGGTTTTACTCATGTTTTTTTGTTCTCGTAAGGGCTGGGTTTGGATTTACGGCACGCGCATGATACATGGCATTGCCGCTTTGCCGAAATTTTCTACGGCGCTATCAAGCTTGCACTATTATCAAGGCGACCATGATAAGCGCGCCGGCGCGCCCTCGGCAAGCACCGCCGGCCTGGCGGCGCCGGCACGGGACTGCGGCTGGCGGCGCCGTGTTTTAAATGTTACGGAATTGGCGGGCGCCAGGCAAATCCTGTGGCGCCGACGGTGTTTTCAGTGCAGCTGGCGCGGCGCCTGGTCTTCGTCCGAACCGAACAGGTCGTCGAACATCAGCGCGTCCGGTTCCTTGCCCTGGCTCCACAGCAGCATCAGCACGATGATCTTCAGCTTGCCCAGCGACACCGGCGACTCGTCCAGCGCCAGCGCGCGTTCGACCACGATTTCGCGTTGCAAGGGAGTCAAGACCTTGGCGCTTTCCAGGAACTGGATGAAGCCGATGGCCGGTGCGCCCAGCGCATCCTGTTCCTGCATCACATAGAAGCGCGTGCCGGTCGAGGCCGCCGTCAGGGAATGCTCGATGCCCGCCATCGCGGTCAGGTCGGTGAGCCAGACCAGGGCCTCGGAAATCTCCACATCGTCGAAACCGACGGCCGACAGCTTGCGCGCCAAGGCGGCCGGTTCCGGACAGGCCTCGGGGCGGTAATAAGTCTCGTAGAGATAAACAAGGATGTCGAACATGACGCTACTCTATCAGCATCAAATGGCGGCGCACAAGCCCCGCGCGTTTCGTGCTCAGCCGGCCAGCCGGCGGAAGGCGCCGCCCGGCAGACGTTCGACCGCGCCAGCCAGTTCCAGCGCCAGCAAATGCACTTGCACCATGCTAGTGGCAAGCTGCAGGCGCGCCGCCAGCGCCCCGGCCGGCAAGGGATCATGCCCCAGCGCGGCCAGCAGACGGTCGGCGCAAGCGCTCCATTGAGGCGGCGCCGCCACAACCGCCGCCGCAGCGGCATGAGCGCTTGTATCCACGGCGGGATCGGCGGCCGCGTGGCCGGCCAGCGGCGCGGCTGAACATTCCGGCAAGCTTGCCTCCCAGCCTAGTTCCTCCAGCACATGCTCGACCGTATCGACCAGCTTGGCGCCCTCTCTAATTAATATATGGCAGCCCTTGCTCAGCGGCGAATGGATGGAGCCGGGAATGGCGAACACGTCGCGGTTCTGGACTAAAGCTTGGCGCGCCGTGATCAGCGAACCGGAACGCTCGGCCGCCTCCACCACCAGCACGCCGCGCGCCAGACCGCTGATGATGCGGTTGCGGCGCGGGAAGTGGTGGTCGCGCGGCGGCGTGCCGAGCGCGAATTCGCTGAGCAGGCAGCCCTGTTCGGCGATCTGGCGCGCCAGCGCGGCATTGCGGCGCGGATAGATGCGGTCGGCCCCGGTGGCGATCACGGCGATCGTCGACGCGGCGCCCGCCAGACCGCCGCGGTGGGCAGCGGCATCGATGCCCAGGGCCAGCCCCGAGACGATGCCCAGGCCGGCCGCCGACAGCGCCTGCGCGAAGCGCTGGGCATTGGCCTCGCCCTGCAGCGAGGCATTGCGGCTGCCGACGATGGCCACGGCCGGCGCCTGCAATAGCTCGACGCGCCCTTTTACGTACAACAACAATGGCGGATCAGCAATCTGCAGCAACAAGGGCGGATACGCCGGATCGTGCAAGCTCAGCACGCGGTTGCCCGGCTCCTGCAGCCAGGCCCAGGTCGCTTCGCTGAGCCGCTGCAATTCGGCCGAGACCGGCGCGGCCAGCGCTTGCGCCTGGCGCGCCGTCAAGCGCGCCGGCGCCTGCTCCGGCACCCGGCTCTCGCGGCTGGGCGGAAACGCTGCCGCGTCGGCCGCGTCGCCGTCGCTCAACAGCACTGCCGCTGCGGGCGGCTGGGCGCGGGCTGGCTCGGCAAGGGCGCCATCGGGGATGACGGTATTGCCCGCTGCACCGCCAGCCTCGGCGGCAGCGAACAAGGCTTGCGGGCTGCCATAGCTGTCGAGCAGGGTGCGGGCGCTGACGCGGCCCAGGCCCGATGTCTGCTCTAGGCGCAGCCAAGCCGCCAGGGACGCGTAGTCCAGGCTGGCGGCAACAGGGGAATCCGTGACTTGCACGGCGAACCTCACTCAGGCGTTTTGGCGACGTCGCCCACCACGATCGGTTCCGTCACCTGCATGATCAGGCCGTAGGAAATATGCTTGAACACGCGGAAGATAAACAGGCTGCCCACGGCTTCGTCCGGCAGCCTGACCTGCGGCCGCTTCAGGTTCAGCCAGCCGCGGCTGGCATCCGGATCGTCGACCGACTGTCCCCTATGGTATAGCTGCAAAACGGAGCCGAGTTCGAGTCCGTCAAGCTTTCCGCGATTAATGCTGACAATCTGGTTTTGCCCCGCGTGGGTGACGCCGCCATACACTGCCAGCACCATGGCGTCGACCGCCACGGCCGGCGCGTGCGGCACGTAATTGCGCATGGGCGCCGGCGGCGTCTGCATCAGCAGATCGCCCTTGCCCATCTCCTCCTTGGCGCTGGACACGGTAAAGGTGTGCACCTCGCTGCCGGCCTCGGCCGCACGCACCAGTTTCAGCGTGCCCAGGTAAAACGCTTCCTGCCCCACCACCTGCTTGGTCAGCGGGTCCTTCAGCGGTTTGCCGGGCCGGAACACCTGGAAGGCCGTGCCGCCGCGCAAATCGCCTTTGACATAGGCCTTGTCGCCCTTGCCGATAAAGACCCGGCCCTCGTGCGCGCCGATGATGCGCGGCGCCCCTTGCAGCTCCTCTTCCTCGATGATCAGGGGCTGGCTCAGGAACGGTTCGATGGCGCCGGAAGGAATCGACGGCACGGCGTCGCGCCCCAGGCCTTCGGTGCGCAACTGGGGCGCGAGGCGGAAGTCGGACGCGCCGCTGCTCTCGCCATCCTGCGGCTTGCCCAGGCGCAGGCGGCCGGCGGCGCGGTCGAGGTAGATGATCTGGCCCGGATAAATCCAGTGCGGATTGGCGATTTCCTCGCGGTTCATGCCCCACACCTGGGGCCAGCACCAGGGTTTATCGAGGAATTTGCCGGCAATATCCCACAGCGTGTCGCCGCGCACCACGGTGTGCTGCTCGGGAGCGTTGGCTTTGAATTCGCACGTCAGCGCCAGGGCCGGCAGCGCAACGGCACCGGAGATCAGGACGGCGCCGAACAGGCGCGCGCCGACTGTGCTAAAATTTTTCATGAAAAGATTCCGTGAAGTGCAGCACTGACGGAAGGCCGGCCTCGCATGCACATGCTTGCCGAACTGAATCAAATTCTGCCCATAAAACCCTGAACTAGCAAGCGAAACCAGACAGCACCAGCCTTGGCGCTGCCGGCCTTTCCGCGATTGTTGCGCCGTACGCGGCACTTTATTATCAAGCCATTAAGCCCTATCGAATGTCGAAACTGAATATCCTCCGCTATCCCGATCCGCGCCTGCACAAGGTCGCCAAGCCCGTCACCGTCTTCGATGCCCGCTTGGCCAAGCTGGTCGAGGACATGGCCGAAACCATGTACGACGCGCCCGGCATCGGCCTGGCCGCCACCCAGGTGGACGTGCACGAACGCGTGGTCATCGTCGACATCTCCGAAACCAAGGACCAGCTGACCGCCTTCATCAACCCGGAAGTGGTCTGGGCCAGCGAAGACAAGCACGTGTACGAAGAAGGCTGCCTGTCCGTGCCCGGCATTTACGACGGCGTCGAGCGTCCGTCCCGCGTCAAGGTCCGCGCCCAGGACGTCAAGGGCGAATTCTTCGAGATCGAAGCCGACGAGCTGCTAGCCGTCTGCATCCAGCACGAGATGGACCACCTGCAAGGCAAAGTCTTCGTCGAATACCTGTCGCCCTTGAAACGCAACCGCATCAAGACCAAACTGCAGAAAGAAGAACGCGCCATGGGCAAGGAATACGGCCCGCGCGCCATGGGCGGCCGCCGCTAAGCCGTCCGCAGCCAGCAATGGCAGAGCAGGGACACCGGCCGGCGCCCCTGCGACAACAAGAAGAGGAAGTCCGATGAAAGTGATCTTTGCCGGCACGCCCGAATTCGCGGCCGTCGCCCTCCAATCCCTGCACCAAGCAGGCTTCGACATCCCCCTGGTCCTGACCCAGCCCGACCGCCCCGCCGGCCGCGGCCTGCAGCTGCAGCCTTCCGCCGTCAAGCAGTACGCCGTCAAGCATGGCATCGAGGTGCTGCAGCCGCTGTCGCTGCGCATGGACAGCAAGGACCCGCAGCGCGCCGCCGAAGCGCAAGCCGCACACGCGCGCCTGCTGAGCACCGATTACGATGTGATGGTGGTGGCCGCCTATGGCCTGATCCTGCCGCGCGCCACGCTCGACATCAAGCCCTGCCTGAACATCCACGGCTCCGTGCTGCCGCGCTGGCGCGGCGCCGCGCCGATCCACCGCGCCATCGAAACGGGCGACGCCGAAACGGGCATCACCATCATGCAGATGGAAGAAGGCCTGGACACCGGCCCCATGCTGCTGATCGAGCGCACCCCGATCGGCCCGCAAGACAGCACCGCCACCCTGCACGACAAGCTGGCCGCCATGGGCGGGCACATGATCGTCAAGGTGCTGCGCAAGATGGAACAGGGCGTGGTCGAAGCCGTGCCGCAGCCGGAAGAAGGCGTGACCTACGCCGCCAAGATCGCCAAGGAAGAAGCCGCGCTCGATTTCAGCCAGTCCGCGCGCGACATCGGCCGCAAGATCCGCGCCTTCAATCCCTTCCCCGGCGCGCATGCGGCGGTGAACGGCACCACCATCAAGCTGTGGGGCGCCGAACTGCTCGAACAGAACAGCGGCGCCGCGCCGGGCCAGGTGCTGGCCGCCGACGCCACGCATGGCATCGTCGTCGCCTGCGGCAACGGTACCCTGCGCCTGACCGAGCTGCAAAAACCCGGCGGCAAGCGCCTGCCCGCCGCCGAGTTCATCAAGGGCTTCCCGCTCGACGGCCTGCGCTTCGCGTAATCTGCGTTTCACCTAATGCCTGCGGGCCGCGCCGCGCATGGCGCGGCCCGCCAGCGACTCGGGCTGCAGCGCAGCCCGCCCCTCCTCACGCGGCAATCCAGCCGCGATCCGGGGCGGGATTTGTGCACTTCCTTCACACCTACTCGGCTTGCGGGAAACAATCTTGTGCGATGCCGTATAATTTTAGACCCGGCGAAATCCGCTGCGCCGCCGTCCGCCCTATCCTTGGAAAATAGCAAATGACTAAAAACGTAAGCCATGCCGCCGTGTCCAAAACCGAAGCCCAGCTGCGCGAGATCCTGTCCCAGCGCATCATGTTCCTCGACGGCGCGATGGGCACCATCATCCAGCAGTACAAGCTGGACGAACAGGCTTACCGTGGCGGCCCGGCCGGCCGCTTCGCCGATTTCGCCGCGCCCGCGGGCAGCGGCGCGCGCGAGCTTTTCGTCAAAGGCAATAACGAGCTGCTGACGCTGACCCAGCCCCACATCATCCAGGAAATCCACGAGCGCTATCTGGCGGCCGGCGCCGACCTGATCGAAACCAATACCTTCGGCGCCACCGGCATCGCCCAGGACGACTATCACATGGCCCACCTGGCCTATGAGATGAACGTGGAAGCGGCGCGCCTGGCGCGCGCGGCGACGGCCAAATACAGCACGCCGGACAAGCCGCGCTTCGTCTGCGGCGCCTTTGGCCCGACGCCGAAGACCGCCTCGATTTCGCCCGACGTGAACGACCCGGCGGCGCGCAACGTGACCTTCGACCAGCTGGTGGCGTCCTACCATGAGCAGATGCGCGGCCTGGTCGACGGCGGCGTCGACGTGCTGCTGGTGGAAACCATCTTCGACACCCTGAACTGCAAGGCGGCGCTGTTCGCCATCGACCTGTATTACGAAGAGCATCCGCAGCAGGAACGCCTGCCGCTGATGATCTCGGGCACCGTGACCGACGCCTCCGGCCGCATCCTGTCCGGCCAGACCGTACCGGCCTTCTGGAACTCGGTGCGCCACGCCCGTCCGCTCACCATCGGCCTGAATTGCGCGCTGGGCGCGGCCCTGATGCGTCCCTATGCCGAAGAGCTGTCGCAGATCGCCGATACCTTCGTCTGCATCTATCCGAACGCCGGCCTGCCCAACCCGATGAGCGACACCGGCTTCGACGAGCTGCCGGCCGACACCTCTTCCCTGCTGCGCGAATTCGCCGACGCCGGTTTCATCAACGTGGCCGGCGGCTGCTGCGGCACCACGCCCGACCACATCCAGGCCATCGCCGAGCTGCTGAAAACGGCCACGCCGCGCGCCGTGCCGCGCGTGCCGGTGGCGCAGCGCCTGTCCGGCCTGGAACCGTTCACCATCGACGACGACTCGCTCTTCGTCAACGTCGGCGAGCGCACCAACGTCACCGGCTCCAAGGCGTTTGCGCGCATGATCCTCAACGAGCAGTATGACGAGGCCTTGTCGGTGGCGCGCCAGCAGGTGGAAAACGGCGCCCAGGTCATCGACATCAATATGGACGAGGCCATGCTCGATTCGCTGGCCGCCATGACGCGCTTCCTGAACCTGATCGCCTCCGAGCCGGACATCTCGCGCGTGCCCATCATGATCGACTCGTCCAAATGGTCGGTGATCGAGGCGGGCCTGAAATGCGTGCAGGGCAAGTCCATCGTCAACTCCATCTCGATGAAGGAAGGCGAGGAAGAATTCATCCGCCAGGCGCGCCTGTGCCGCCGCTACGGCGCCGCCGTGATCGTGATGGCCTTCGACGAAACCGGCCAGGCCGACACCTACCAGCGCAAGATCGAAATCTGCGGCCGCGCCTACAAGGTGCTGACCGAGCAGGTCGGCTTCCCGCCGGAAGACATCATCTTCGACCCCAATATCTTCGCCGTCGCCACCGGCATCGAGGAACACAATAACTACGCGGTCGACTTCATCGAAGCCACGCGCTGGATCAAGAACAATCTGCCGCACGCGAAGATTTCGGGCGGCGTCTCGAACGTCTCCTTCAGCTTCCGCGGCAACGACCCGGCGCGCGAAGCCATCCACACCGTCTTCCTCTACCACGCCATCAAGGCCGGCATGACCATGGGTATCGTCAACGCCGGCATGGTGGGCGTCTACGACGACCTGGCACCGGAACTGCGCGAACGCGTGGAAGACGTGGTGCTGAACCGCCGCGACGACGCCACCGAGCGCATGATCGAATTCGCCGGCACGCTGAAGGCCGGCGGCAAGCAGGAAACCCAGAACCTGGAGTGGCGCAAGGGCACGGTGCAGCAGCGCCTGTCGCACGCCCTGGTGCACGGCATCACGCAGTGGATCACGGAAGACACCGAGGAAGCGCGCCAGGAACTGCTGAACAACGGCGGCCGTCCGATCAATGTGATCGAAGGCCCGCTGATGGACGGCATGAACGTGGTGGGCGACCTGTTCGGCCAGGGCAAGATGTTCCTGCCCCAGGTGGTGAAATCGGCGCGCGTGATGAAGCAGGCCGTGGCCCACCTGATCCCCTTCATCGAGGAAGAGAAAAAGGCCGAGGAAGCGCGCACCGGCATCGTCGCCAAACCGAAGGGCAAGATCGTCATCGCCACCGTCAAAGGCGACGTGCACGACATCGGCAAGAACATCGTCTCCGTGGTCCTGCAATGCAATAACTTCGAAGTGGTGAATATGGGCGTGATGGTGCCCGCCTCCGAAATCCTGGCGCGCGCCAAGGTGGAGAATGCCGACATCATCGGCCTGTCCGGCCTGATCACGCCCTCGCTCGAAGAGATGGCCCACGTCGCTAAGGAAATGCAGCGCGACGAGCACTTCCGCATGCTCAAGATTCCGCTGCTGATCGGCGGCGCCACCACCAGCCGCGCCCATACGGCCGTGAAGATCGCCCACAACTACGAAGGCCCGGTGGTGTATGTGCCGGACGCCTCGCGTTCGGTGTCCGTGGCGCAGTCCCTGCTGACGCCAGAGCAGCGCGACAAATACATCGAGGAAGTCGAGCAGGACTACGCCCGCCTGCGCGAACAGCACGCCAACAAGAAAGCCCTGCCGACCGTTTCGCTGGCGGCGGCGCGCGCCAACAAGATGAAGCTGGAATTCAAACCGGTCAAGCCCAAGTTCGTCGGCCGCCGCGTGTTCCGCAACGTCGACCTGGCCACCATTGCCCAATACATCGACTGGGGACCGTTCTTCCAGACCTGGGACCTGGCCGGCCCCTATCCCGCCATCCTCAGCGACGAAGTGGTGGGCGAAGCGGCCACCAAGGTGTTTGAAGAAGGCCAGGCCCTGCTCAAGAAAATCATCGACGGCCGCTGGCTCACCGCCAACGGCGTGATCGCCCTGCTGCCGGCCAACAGCGTCAACGACGACGACATCGAAATCTACACCGACGACACGCGCGCCGAAGTGGACTTCACCTACTACGGCCTGCGCCAGCAAGGCCTGAAGCCGGTGATCGAAGGCGTGCAGCGCCCCAACCAATGCCTGGCCGACTTCATCGCCCCGAAAAGCTCGGGCCACAAGGACTATATCGGCATGTTCGCCGTGACGGCCGGCCTGGGCATCGAAAAATACGAAAAGCGCTTCGAGGACGCGCATGACGACTACTCGTCCATCATGCTCAAATCGCTGGCCGACCGCCTGGCCGAAGCCTTCGCCGAATACCTGCACGAACGCGTGCGCAAAGACCTGTGGGGCTATGCCGCCGACGAACAGTTGCCGAACGAGGCGCTGATCAAGGAAGAATACAAGGGCATCCGCCCCGCGCCCGGCTATCCCGCCTGTCCCGAGCACACGGTCAAAGCCGATATGTTCAAGACCCTGAACGCCGAAGAAATCGGCATGGAACTCACCGAATCGTTCGCCATGTTCCCTGGCGCCGCAGTCTCCGGCTTCTACTTCGCCCACCCGGCCTCGAAATACTTCACCGTCGGCAAAATCAGCGAAGACCAGGTTGCCGACATGGCGGCCCGCCGCCATGTCGAAAAGTCCGAACTCGAACGCTGGCTCGCCCCCAACCTCTGACGTTTGCGCTAAATCAAAGAATGTCCCACCCTGGTGTCAGGCACCAAGGTCGGACATTTGCTGATCTGGATCAAAGAATGTCCGACTCCAGTGCCTGACACCAGGGTTGGACATTTGTTGAGGAAGATCAAACGGGACTACGCTTGCTGGCGGCGGAAGCGCCAGATGGCTAAACCGGCGAAAGCGGCGGCGAAAGCGAGTTGCACGGCGGCGCTGCGCAACGCGACGTCCATGCCGAGGCCGCGCCAGGTGACGGCGTCCAGTCCGTCCACTGCCCAGCGCGTGGGGATGACCACCGTCGCCGCCTGCATCCATTCCGGGAAGACGAAGGATGGCACCCAGGCGCCGCCCAGCATGACCATGATCAGCGTGGCGAAGACGGCCATGCCGCGCGCGGCTTCGGGCGTGCGGCCGAAGGCAGCGATCAGCAGGCCGAAGCTAGCGGTCATCAGCGCGAACGCGGCGCCCACCACCACAAATCCCGGTAGATTGCTGATCTCGACCTTGAAGATCAGTACCCCGCACAGGAAGATCGCGGCCAGCAGCCCGAGCGAGATCAGGGCGCCAGAAATGGCGCGCGACAGCAATATCTGCGATTGGCTCAGCGGCGCGGCCAGCAGGCGGCTCCAGATGCCCATGCGGCGCGCCAGCAGGATGCTGATGCCGATATCGATCCCCATCATCAGGATGAACTGCACGCTCATGCCGGCGAAGGAGTGGGCGTAGCCATTGTATTTGGGGCCGGAGCTGAGCGCTTCATCCTTGGTCGAGAAGGGCATGCTCAGGCCGGCCTGCCCTTTGCCGCTGCCGCCGGCCAGCTTGTCCTCATGGGCCTGGAACTTCTGCAGGCTGCCGAGCAGGTCGTGCAGCGCGGCCGCGTCGGGGTCGTTGGAACGCTCGCCTTCCAGCGCTTTCAGGCTGGTGTCGGTGAACTGGCGGCCCGTCGCGCCGCCGAACATTTCGGCGCTCACGGTCTGCATCACCTGCTGCGTCAGCAAGCCTTTGACCATGGCCAGCACGGTCGATTGGGAGGGATCGTAGAACATCGGGATTTCCGGCTTGCCGCCGGCGCTGAACAGGGCCGTGCCGGCCGTTTCGCCGAAGCCGGACGGGATCACCACGGCCACCGCCAGCTTGCCTTCGCGCACGCGGGACTGGGCTTCTTCCAGGCTCAATTCCGCCACGCGCAGCGAGCTTTCGGCTTTCAGGCCTTCGGCGATTTTTTGGCCGATGGCGCCCTGGTCTTGCTGCACCAGGCCGATATCGATCTTGCCGGTATTGGCGCCGCCGCCGGCGCCGCCGAACAGGGAACCGAAAAAGGCGGCCAGCACCACCGGCATCAGGAGATGCAGCAGCAAGGCACGCTTGTCGTTGAGGTAGAGGATCAGGTCTTTGCGGACCAGGGCTTTCAATGCGGTCATATTGGCTCCTTAGTCGCGCAGGCTGCGCCCGGTCAGGTTGAGGAAGATGTCTTCCAGATTGGCGCGCGCAGTGGCGAAGTGCAGGAAGCGGCAGCCCTGCCCTTCCAGCCAGCGCAGCACGGCGCTGGCCTGGTCCTGCGCGGCCAGGCCGACGTTCAGCGTGGCGCCTTGCTGCTGCACCGTGGTCACGCCCGGCTGGCGCGCCAGCGCGGCCGTCAGCGCCTCCGATGGCGCGTCCGCCAGTTCGACTTGCAGCGCCGCCTGCGCCGGCAGGCGGCGGTACAGGTCGGCCGGGCTTTCGTCGGCCAGCACCTTGCCGTGGTCGATGATGACGATGTGGTCGGCCAGGCGCTCCACTTCCTCCATATAGTGGCTGGTGTAGATCAGCGAGCGGCCCTGGGCCTTGAGCGCTTCCAGCGTGTCGAAGATGGCGTTGCGGCTTTGCGGATCGACGCCGACGGTCGGCTCGTCCAGGATCAGCAATTGCGGATCGTGCAGCAGCGCGGCGGCGATGTTCAGGCGCCGCTTCATGCCGCCGGAGAAGGTGGCCGGCTTGTCCTGCGCGCGGTCGGCCAGGCGCACCAGCTCCAGCACGGCCAAGCAGCGTTCCTTGAGCGGCGCGCCTTTCAGCCCGTACAGGGCGCCGAACAGTTTGAGGTTTTCCAGCGCCGACAACTCTTCGTACAAGGCCAGGTCTTGCGGCACGAAGCCGATCTTGCGCTTGGCCGCGTTCTGGCCCTGGCCCACGGCTTCGCCGTCGAGCAGCACCGTGCCGCCATCGCTGGCCAGCAGGCCGCAGATCATGCCCACCGTGGTCGATTTGCCGGCGCCGTTCGGCCCCAGCAAACCGACAGTTTGTCCACGCAAGACCTGGAAGGACACGCCATCGACGGCGCGCCGGTCGCCGTATGACTTGGATAGCTTACTTACACTCAGTAATACATGCGTCATCAACGATCCTCAATAAAAAACGGCGCCGAAAACGGCGCCGCTGCTACGAAAAATCCGGGTCAGATGGCGTAACGGACGACGTTGTCGCTCCATTCGAAAGCGGCCATTTCGAGTTCCACCAACTCGTCGGTGGAAACGGCCAGGTCGCGCAAGGTGGGGATGATGTAGCCATCCATGTCCTCGATGCGCTCGATGCATTCGGCCAGCTTGAGCAGGTCGCCGAAGAAGCTGCCGCGGTACATCAGGGCGTCGGCTACCTCGTCGCTGACGGGAATCTGGGCCAGGATTTCGGCCATGGGAATGCCGAACAGGGTGTCCATCAGCGACATGATGCCGACCGTGAAGGCGGTATCGGCCACGTGGCGCTGGCTCGGGCGCAGCTTGTTGGCCAGCAGTTCCAGCAGACGACCGCGCGTGGTGGCCAGCATGAGCAGCGGGCTCATATTCTGGCCACGCTTGCTCGGTTCGGCGTACAGCATGATCTGCAGCCAGCGCTGCAATTGGCGGCGGCCCAGGATGGTGACGGCTTGGCTCAGGGAGTCGATGCGCTGGCGCGCGCCCACGGCCGGCGTGTTCACCAGGCGCAGCAGGTTCAGGGCCAGCGAGACGTCGCGCTTGATGGCGCGCTCGATCTCGGCATTGTCGGCATCCGAAGTCACCAGGGTCATCAGCTCCAGCACGGCCAGCTGCGAGGGCGAGAGCTTCTTGCCGCTCATGATGACGGGCTTGGCGAAGTAATAGCCCTGGAAGTAATCGAAGCCGAGGTCGAGGCAGGTCTTGAATTCGTCGCGGTTTTCGACTTTTTCGGCGATCAGCTTCTTGCTTTCCTGCTTGAAGCGCGGCGCCAGTTTCAGCAGCGCGTCGAGCGAGGCATCGCGCATGCTCATCTTCACGTATTCGGCCAGCGGCAGCAGCTCGGCCAGCGAGCTGGCGTCGCCGCGCACATCGTCGAGCGCGAAGCGGAAGCCATGGCCGGCCAGTTCCTGCATGCGCGCCAGCAGGGCCGGCGTGGTCTTCAGCGAAGCGGTCACTTCCAGCACCACCTTCTCGCGCGGCAGGAAGCCGAAGATATCGCTCAGAATGGCGTCGCCGTCGACATTGACGAAGCCGAGCGCGTCGCCAATGGTTTTTTCCATGCCGAGCTGGGAAGCGTGGGCGATGACGGCGGCGGTGGCACTGAGTTCGGTCTCAATGATGGCAGGCCCGACTGGAGCGTTGCGAAAAAGCAACTCGTAGCCGAATAAAGCCTGGTTCCGATCCAAGATCGGCTGCCGGCCCAGGTAAAACTCGCGTACGCGCAAGGTTTTGGAGGCCGGATCGTGGCTGGAGAGATCGATCATGTCCTGAATCATTCTGGTCGGGTGAGCGCCTGGTGGGCGCGAAAACCGTATTTGTCTTATTTTTCTATTATTTTGACATTAATCAGCAGTAATGTCTCCCTTTATCGCACACTCGTGCCCCTGGAGCGGCACGCCATCGACAAAACATTGCAACTCGCCGGCGCCGAACGCGGTCCGGTTTTCGTGCTGCGCAGGGGGAACGATGAGGTGGGTGTCGGCGCGGCCGCCGCGCAGGGCGCAGCCGGTGAGGCGGCATCGGTCGGGTCCTGACGATGCATCCCCGGCAGGCGGCATATGGCGGCTGTGGCGCCGGTCACGCCAAGCCAGCCATAGCATGCCGGCCGCCGCGGCGGGGACGCGGCGGCAGTGGCCCGCTCAGTGCAGCAGCACCGGCTGGCTCATGAGCAGATCGTAGCTGCCGAGGAATTCGTCGATTTCCTCCATGGTCGGCTCGTTGGCGATGAGTTTGTTGACATCGCGGCGGAACGATTGCGCCAGTGCGCCGGCGATGAAGATTTCGCGCTTGCCGCCCTTGTCGACGATTTCATAACCGCCGAAACGCAGGGCTTCCAGCTCGCGGTCGGGGCCGAATTCGACGACGCTATATTGCTCGCTGTTATAGATGAGGTTCATCACGCTTCCTTCACTCCGGGGCAGCGCCAGAAATGGGGCGCCGCGTTCCATAACGAGGTGGGGCTGGCAAAACTGATTTCAAGGCCGCGCCTGATGCACGGGCTGCCGTCCTACAAAAGACCGCTGCAAAACGGGCGTGGCTAGACGCGGCGACGAAGACAGTGCAGCTTGCACGGCGAGGAGCCGCAACGACGCCAGGGCCGTTTTGAAGCGGTCTTTATACGGCGAGATCGGGGCTGAGACGCAGCAAAGCGTCATACGGCGCCGAAGACAGCGAAGCGCGTAGCCGTTCCAGGTGGCTGGCGTCGGCCAGGCTGATAAAGAGCTGCGCCGGGGGACGGCGCAAGATGCGGTGCAATGTTACCCGTAAGACTAGATGGCCGGCGCAGCACAGGCAGCCTGGGGCAATCCTGATGACTTGCGGCCTGCCATCTGCTGAGGCATCGCTTTCATCATACACCAAGGGAGAATTGGCGTCGGCCAATCCTTCCAAAATAATAGCCGTGTGTCTTCCTGGCACCAGCGCGGCCGCGATCGCGCGTTCACGGTCAGCGGCGCGCGCGCCAGTCACCAGGGTGAGACCGGTCACGCCTGGCTTTTCTTGGCCAGCTTGCCCGGTTCCACGCCCAGTTGCTTGAGCTTGCGGTAAAGGTGGGTGCGTTCCAAGCCGGTCTTCTCGGCCACGCGCGTCATGCTGCCGCCTTCGCGGCCCAGGTGGTGCTCGAAATACATGCGTTCGAAGGCATCGCGCGCTTCGCGCAGCGGCAGGTCGAAGGACAGGTTGAACATCAAGCCTTCGCCGTTCGGACGCGGCGCCATGATGCCTTGCGGCGGCAGCGCGGCGGCCTGCACGCCAAAGCCCACCGGCGCGGCCAGGCTGCCCTCTTCGGCCACCGGCGGCGCGGCTGGACGCGGCGCCACCAGCGGCGCGCGCACCGCTTCCTGCGCGCGGCTCAAGCCGGCTTGCACGGCTTTCAGCAGCTTTTGCATTGCAATCGGCTTTTCCAGGAAGTTGAGCGCGCCGATGCGCGTCGCTTCCACCGCCGTATCGATGGTGGCGTGGCCCGACATCATGATCACCGGCATGGTCAGCAGGCCGTCGCGCTGCCATTCCTTGAGCAGCGTCACGCCATCCGTGTCCGGCATCCAGATATCGAGCAGCACCAGATCGGGCGCGCCGGCGGCGCGCGCGGCGCGGGCCTGCTGGGCGTTTTCCGCCAGCTGCACCGCATGTCCTTCGTCGCCCAGAATTTCCGAGAGCAACTCGCGGATCCCCATTTCATCATCAACTACGAGAATGTTTGCCATCTATCCCTGCCCCTCTCTCTCATTTTTCGCTGATCCCAGGCACTGCTATTGTGCCTGAATTCTTTGCAATGATTTTATTTGTCATTCAATATTACGCCAACTGCACCGGTGCCAACTTTAACAGCAAAATCAGGACCGAAGCGCCACTTCTATCGACATGGTTCTGGATATCGATCCGGCCCCCATGTTCGTCGATAATCTTCTTCACCATCGCCAGGCCCAGGCCGGTGCCGCGCGCCTTCGAGGTGACATACGGTTCAAAGGCCCGCGCCAGGATTTTCGGCGCAAAGCCGGGGCCATTGTCGCTGATGACCAGGCGCACCGCGACACGCGAACCGCCGTCCGCGCTCTGGTAATGGATCGCCTCGGTGGTCACGTCGATGCGCGGCGCCGGATTGCCGCCCGGCTGCTCGACCAGCGCATCCTGCGCGTTCTGCAGCAGATTATGGATCACCTGGCGCAACTGCGTCGGATCGCCCATCACCAGCGGCAGCACCGGCGCCAGGTTCAAGCGGATAATATCGTGTCCTTCGCCGCCCGTGTACATATGCAGGATTTCTTCCAGCAGATCGTTCAGGTCCAGCTCTTCCAGCACGGCCGGCGGCGCTTTCGCATAGTCGCGGAAATCGTCGACCATGCGCTTCATCGCCGCCACCTGGTTGACGATGGTGGTGGCGCTCTTGTTCAGAAGCGCGACGTCGGCCGGCTCGAGCTTGGGTTCAAGCTTCATCTGCAGGCGCTCGGCCGAGAGCTGGATCGGCGTCAGCGGATTCTTGATCTCGTGCGCCAGGCGGCGCGCCACCTCGCCCCAGGCCATCGAGCGCTGGGCCGAAATCACGTCGGTGATATCGTCGAACACCACCAGGTAGCCGCTGCCGTGCTGCTCGAGCGGCAGGCGCGAGCCGCGCGCCAGCAGGATCAGGTCATGCTCCTCTTCGCTGCCGGCCGGGCGCGGAATCTCGATCTGGCGCTGCCAGTGCAGTTGCACGCTGCGGCCGGCCGCCGTGTGCGCGCTCTGCGCCGAGAAGGCGGCGATCACGGCGGCGGCGAATTCCTGCATGCCGGCGACGGCGGCCAGCGGCTGGCCCACCAGCGTCACGCCGGCCTGCTGCAGGATGCGTTCGACCGAATCGTTGCAGGTGACGACGTGGAATTCGCTGTCCAGCACCATCACCCCGGCCGACATATTCGCCAGCACCGACTCCAGGTGGGCCTTGGCGTTTTGCAGCGCGATGCGGTTCTGTTCCACCGTCGTGCGCGCGTCCGACAGCTGGCGCGTCATGGTGTTGAAGGATTGGGTCAAGGTGCCCAGTTCATCGCTGCTGGCGACGATGGGGCGCGGCGACAAGTCGCCCTCGGCCACGGCGCGCGTGCCTTCGGCCAGCAGCAGCAGGGGCTGGGCCAGGTCGTTGGCGATCAGGAAGGCGGCCGCGATGGCGCCGAACACGGCCAGCAGCAGCGTCAGGGTCAGCGTTTCCACATACATCTTGCGCAGGCCATCGCGCGCCACGTAGCGCTGCTTGTATTCGCTGAGCGCAATGCGCAGCAGGTCGCCGTCCTTGGCCAGGCGTTGCGGCGCGGCCTGGATCACCTGCAGATAACGCGGCGCCAGGCGCGAACCGTTCGGCTGCACCGTGTCCGGCACCTCGATCAGCACGCGCAGGCGCAGCACATTATTGGCGTCCGGCTGGGCCGGGACGCCGCCGCCGAAGCGCTCGTCGCCGAGCTCGTTGCCGCCTTCCGGCGCCGCATACGGCGTGCCCGACTGGGCCTGGGCCAGCATCACGGTGTTCGGCAGGTCGGCGCTCAGGTTGACGCGGCGCTCGCCCATGGCGCTGACAATCAGGCCGCCTTCGGCGTCGACGATGATGGCGCTCTGGGTGCCGGGATGGCGCTTGACGAAGCGCGACAGCACGGCCGGCGCCACATAGAACGGCTCCTGCGCCAGCACATTGACGGTCTGGCGCGCACTCGCTTCCAGTTCGGTGAGCTGGGCTTCCAGCGCGGCGCGGCCCAGGTCGACGCCGGCGTCGAGCGCCTCTTCCACCCGCACATTGAACCAGGATTCGATCGAGTGCGACACGAACTGCACCGAGACCAGGAACACCACCAGGCCGGGCAGCACGCCGATGCAGGCGAACAGCAGCACCAGCCGCGTCATCAGGCGCGAGCCGAACTTGCCGCTCTTGTAGCGCGCGTAAAGACGGAACAGGGAGACGCCGACCAGCAGCAGCAGGGCCACGGCCACGGCCGCGTTCAAGCCGAGCAGCCAGGAATAGTAGCGGTCGAAGAAGCCGGAATTATCGGAAGCCGAAGCGAGCAGGAACAGCAGGATGCTGCAGGCAGCGCCGGCGACGACAAACAGATACCGCAAAGCCGACGACACGCTTATTCCGCCCTGTACTGGAAGGATTTCTTGTTTTCCAGGCGCCACTCGCTGTTATTGAAGGCGTTGACCTGGATGGGTTTGGGCAGATAGTCGCGGTCCATGCCCATGCGCAGCGTGACGTTGTAGATCTCGCCCACTTTCAGCGCGCCGCGCGGCGCCACTACCCAGCGGTTGGGACGGCGGATGAAGAACAGGGCGTCGTCCAGCGAGGGAAAGCTCTGCTGCACGCTGCCGATCACATTCACATGGTATTGGCGCGTCAGCACGTTGTAGGCGATGCGCGTGGTGCGCTTGGCCACCACGGCCTTTTCGTCGAACCAGTACCAGCGCCGCCGCGTGAACTCGATGGCGGTGGTGAAGTACAGCTGGATGCCGCTTTGCAGCGCCTCTTCCAGGCCGTGATTCAGGTCGAAGGAATAGGCAGCCGACAGGCGGTAGCCCTCTTCGGCCGCCTCGATATAGGCGCGGGTGATCTCCACGGTTTCATCGGCAGCGCGTGCAGCCTGCGGCAGCAGGCAGGCAAGCAGAAGCAGCAACTGGCAAAGCAGATGTCGAAGAAAGCGTTGGGTCACGTGCGGGGTGCTCTTTAAATCCGTCAGTAAACTCGCCAGAAAACAGGGAAAAAGACTACGCATTTTTCTCGAATAACGCGTAGAACAAGCCATCGTGATCCTGTCCGGCGCCGCCTGCGGGCAGCAACTGACCGGGCGCATCGAGCCGCGTGGCGCCATGGCGCACCGCGAAAGCGGCCGCCTGCGCCTCGGATTCCTGCGGCCACAACGAGCATGTCACGAACAGCAATTTACCATTGGGCCTTAACATCTGCCAAAGATTGTCTAAAATTTTGGCGGAAAGTGTTGCAAGTTGGAGGGTGTCGGACTTGCGGCGCAGCCAGCGGATGTCCGGGTGGCGGCGCACGATGCCGGAGGCGGTGCACGGCACGTCGGCCAGGATGCGGTCGAACTGCTGGCCGTCCCACCAGCCGCGGTCCTGCGCTTCGGCGGCCTGCAAGGTGGCCTGCAATTGCAGGCGGTCGAGATTTTCCTGCACGCGCTGCAGGCGCTTCGGATCGGCGTCCAGCGCTGTCAATTTAACATCAGCCAGCTCCAGGATATGGCAGGTCTTGCCACCGGGCGCGGCGCAGGCGTCCAGCACGCGCATGCCGTCCCGCGCGTCGAGCAGGGTGGCGGCCAGCTGGGCGCCGGAATCCTGCACCGACACCAGGCCCTCGGCAAAGCCCGGAATCAGCTGCACGCCGACCGGCTTGGCCAGGCGCACGGCCTGCGGCCCGATCTGGCTGGCGGCCAGGCCGGCCTGCTCCAGCAGTTTCAGGTAAGCGTCGACCGTGCCCTTGCGCGCATTGACGCGCAGGGTCAGCGGCGGCGGCGCATTGCCCGCTTCCAGCACACCCTGCCAATCCTGGGGATAGGCGGCGCGCACCGCATCCATCCACCACTGCGGATAATTCCATTTGGCGGTGGGCTGCAGCAGGGCCGTTTTCAGCAGATCCTGGCGCTCGCGCAGGAAGCGGCGCAGCACGGCGTTCATCATGCCCTTGGCGCGCGCGGCATCCGGATGGGCCGCCGCAGCCGTCACGGCCTGGTCGACCACGGTGAATTCTTCATACGGCGCGGCCGCCCCTTCGGCCGCCGCCATCAGCGGCAGGGCGCAGGCCAGCAGGGCGCCGACCAGCGGCTCCGGCGCCTTGGGCGTCATCAGCGCGGTCAGGGCTTCGCTGCGGCCCAGCTGGCGCATGGCGCGGTAAGCGATGTCCTGGATCGCGCCGCGCTGCTGGGGCGACGCGCCGCTGCTGGCGAACACCCCGGCCAGCGCTTGCGGCAGCGCCGTGCCGCCGCGCACCTGGACCACGGCATTGGCCGCGCCCAGCAGGGCGAAAGCCAGCGAGTCGGGTTTCAGGTCGGCCTTGAACTGCGTCTGCAAGGCGGGTTTCAGGTCGCGATGGTGGCTGGCCCGCAGCTTGGGACGGTCGGCCGCGGCCGGCTTGGCCTTCAGGGTCAGCGTTGAACGCTTGTTCATATATTAATCCGTGGGTGGCGCGCGCCCGCCCAGCATCGGGGCCGGACGGTCCCTCGTGAGGCCGTGTTGAGCGCGGAATTCTGCAAAGGGTGGATTGTAGCGGTTCGCGGCCGAATATTGCGGATTTCCCTCATTTACGCGCGAAATTCGGCAATCGGCACGCTTCTTGGCACCGCCAGGGTCAGTCTCTGCGATTTGATGCGCTCAATTTCGTGCATGGTCTGCGCACTAAAATAGTCGGCCGCACAATGTGGGCAGTGATACAGCGGGATATTCTCTATCAGCAGCAGATGCTCGTTTCGGCCAAAGTGGCGGATCACGCGGCGTACTTCCAAGCCCACCTCGCCGCAATACACGCAAGGCGCGTCAGACAAGGTAGACGGTGATGACGACAAGGGTGACGTGGTCGAATCCGAGCTTGACAGCGGCTTCAGCGTCCCGTCCATCGCCGGTCCGGCCCCGGATGAGGTATTTGCGTTCTCCCCATTCATAGTCCCGCTGACGTTCGACAATGCGTCCGCTGAGGATAATGCTTTCGAGATCGAAGATCGTGAGGTTGTCATCGTCCAATCCTTCCGCCGCATGCAGGGAAACTACGTAGTTCAGCGAGCGAATGCAGTCCCGAATCCGGCTGATCGAAGCTTGTCCCATCGCTTCATTGTAGCGGAAGTGCGATTCGACGCATTTTCAGGGGAAATCGGGACGATCCCCGCGCGTGTCCATGCCTGTGGCAAACCAGTATAATGTCCCCTCTTTCAGACGTTAGATAGCGCGGCCCGGCCGCCCCCACAGATTATGCTCGCCCAACAAAAACAAGAGATTATTGCCCTGTTCCAGGCCGCCCTCGCACCGATCCTGGCCGGCACCGAAGTGAACGCCAACGTGGTGCTGGAGCGTCCGCGCGATGCCGCCCACGGCGATGTCGCCTGCAATATCGCCATGCAGCTGGCCAAACAGCTGAAAATGAATCCGCGCGAACTGGCGCAGAAAATCGTCGCCGCCGTGCTGGAAAACCCGGCCGGCAAAACCCTCGTCGCCAGCGCCGACATCGCCGGCCCGGGCTTCATCAACCTGCGCGTGACCGAGGCGTCGAAGCAGGCCGTGGTCAACGCCATCCTGGCGCAAGGCGCCGGTTTCGGCCACAGCACCGCCGGCAGCGGCAAGCATGTGATCCTGGAATTCGTCTCGGCCAACCCGACCGGCCCGCTGCACGTGGGCCACGGCCGCCAAGCGGCGCTGGGCGACGCCCTCGCTTCGCTGTTCCTGGCGCAGGGCTTCGGCGTGACCCGCGAGTTCTATTACAACGACGCCGGCGTGCAAATCCAGACCCTGGCTTCCTCGGTGCAGGCGCGCGCGCGCGGCTTCAAGCCGGGCGACGCGGAATGGCCTGAATCGGCCTATAACGGCGACTATATCGCCGACATCGCCGCCGACTTCCTGGCCAGGAAAACCGTGTCGGCTTCCGACAGCGAGCCGGTCACCGCTTCCGGCGATGTGAACGATATCGATTCCATCCGCGCTTTCGCCGTGATCTATCTGCGCAACGAACAGGACATCGACCTGCAAGCGTTCGGCGTGAAGTTCGATAACTACTACCTGGAATCCTCGCTGTACGCCGACGGTAAGGTGGAAGAGGCGGTGGGCGACATGATCGCCAGCGGCCACACCTACGAGGACGGCGGCGCCCTGTGGCTGCGCACCACCGACTTCGGCGACGACAAGGACCGTGTGATGCGCAAGTCCGAAGGCGGCTACACCTATTTCGTGCCGGACGTGGCCTACCATCTGGTGAAATTCCAGCGCGGCTTCACCCAGGCCATCAATATCCAGGGTTCCGACCACCACGGCACCATCGCGCGCGTGCGCGCCGGCCTGCAGTCGCTGAACAAGGGTATCCCGCAGGGCTACCCTGACTATGTGCTGCACAAGATGGTGACGGTGATGAAAGACGGCGCCGAGGTGAAAATCTCCAAGCGCGCCGGTTCCTACGTGACCGTGCGCGACCTGATCGAATGGTCGGGCGGCGGCGACATCACCAAGGGCCGCGACGCGGTGCGCTTCTTCCTCATCTCGCGCAAGGCCGATACCGAATTCGTGTTCGACGTCGACGTCGCGCTCAAGACTTCGGACGAGAATCCGGTGTACTACGTGCAGTACGCCCACGCCCGCATCTGCCGCATGCTGGAACAGTGGGGCGGCGACGAAGCCACGCTGGACAAGGCCGACTTGTCGCCGCTGACCGCGCCGAGCGAGCAAGCCATGCTGGCCACCCTGGCCCAGTATCCGGAAATGCTGGCGCGCGCCCAGGCTGAACTGGGGCCGCACCAGGTGGCCTTCTACCTGCGCGACCTGGCCGCCAACCTGCACAGCTTCTACTTCGCCGAGCGCGTGCTGGTGGACGACGAGGCGCTGAAACTGGCGCGCCTGGCCCTGGTGGTGGCAACCCGCCAGGTGCTGCGCAATGGCCTGGGCCTGATCGGCGTCTCCGCGCCGAACCAAATGTAATTGCGAAGGACTTCCCGCACAATGACTTTCCGCCCTATTTCCGTGCAACGCCAGCAAGGCAACACCCTGGTTGGCATCATCATCGGCCTGGTCATCGGTCTTGGCATCGCCGTCGTGGTGGCGCTGATGATCACCAAGGGCCAGTCGCCGTTCACCGACCGCGCCAGCAAATCCGGCAAGGCCAGCGAACCGGCGGCAGGCCAGATCTCCGATCCGAACAAGCCGATGTACGGCAATAAGGACGCCGCGCGCGACGCGGCCAAGGACTTCGCGCGGGAAGAACCGAAAGCGCCGGTCGTGCGCGAGACGCCGGCGGTAACGCCAGCGCCGGCGCCAGCCGTCGCCAAGGAGACGCCGAAAGCGCCGCCGCAGCCGGACGCGCTGCAGCAGGTGGTGGACCGCATCGAAGCGCAGAACGCGCCGAAGACGGCCGCCAAGGCGCCGGCCACCGGCGCGCCGGCAGCTCCCGCCACGGCGCCCGCCGCCGCCGGCGACGAGAAATGGGTCTATTATCTGCAGGCTGGCGCCTTCCGCGAAGCGGCCGACGCCGAGAACACGCGCGCCAAGCTGGCCCTGATGGGCTTCGAAGCCACCGTGTCCGACCGCAGCACCGACACCGGCGTGCTGCACCGCGTGCGCATGGGGCCATTCACCCAGGTGGAGGCCATGAACAAGGTGCGTTCCAAGCTGTCCGAAAACGGCGTCGATGTCGCCGTCGTCCGCAACCAGCGCTGAACCAGCGCATATTCCTGAACGGAGCCACGATGCAATTGCTGAAGAAGATACTCGCTGTCCTCGCCCTGTGCAGCGTGGCGCTGGGCGCCTGCGCCTCGCCCGCCGATCCGAAAAACGGCGTCGAATACACGACGCTGCCGACGCCGCAGAATACCGACACCGGCAAGAAAATCGAGGTGATCGAGTTCTTCGCCTATTACTGCCCGCACTGCAATGCCTTCGAGCCTTCGCTGGCCGAGTGGGTGCGCAAGCAGGGCGATAATATCGTCTTCAAGCGCGTGCACGTCCCTTACGACAACAACACGCTGCCGCAGCAGCGCCTGTTCTACACGCTGGAAGCGCTTGGCCAGCTGGAGCAGTACCACGCCAAGGTCTTCGCCGCCATGCATAAGGAACGCAACCGCCTGCGCAGCGACGACGCCGTGTTCGAATGGGCCGCCAAGAACGGCATCGACCGCAACAAATTCGCCGATGCCTACAACTCCTTCGGCGTGGCCGCCAAGGTGCGCCGTTCTGGCGCGCTGATGGAAGCCTACAAGATCGACTCCTGGCCCGCCATCGTCATCGACGGCCGCTTCCAGACCGCGCCGCATATGGCGCATTCGGCCGCCGGCGGCGCGCAGGACGAAGCGGCTTACCACCAATCCGCCCTGACGGTGATGGATTATCTGGTAGCCAAGGCCAAGTCTGAAAAGAAGTAATATCCACCCCGGCGCGGCTGGGGATCTGAGCCCATCATGGCACTGAACCGCGTTTTCATTACCGGCGCATCGAGCGGCATCGGCGCCGCCCTGGCCATGCAATATGCGAAACAGGGCGCCACGCTCGGCCTGCTGGCCCGTCGCGGCGACGCCCTGCAGGCGCTGCTCGCCACCCTCCCCAATTCCGAACGCCACCGCGCCTATGCGGCCGACGTGCGCGACAGCGCCGCCCTGCGCGCCGCCGCCGCGGACTTCCTGGCCCATGCCGGCGGCGTGGACGTGGTGATCGCCAATGCCGGCATTTCGCACGGAACGCTGACCGAACTGGAAGAAGACTTGCCGGTATTCGAAGCGGTGTTCGCCACCAATGTCATGGCCACCGTCGCCACCTTCTCGCCCTTTATCGCCGCCATGCGCGCGCAGGGAACGCCGGCGCGCCTGGTCGGCATCGCCAGCGTGGCCGGCGTGCGCGGCTTGCCGGGCGGCGGCGCCTATAGCGCGTCCAAAGCCGCAGTGGCCACTTACTGCGAATCGCTGCGACTGGAAATGCGGCCGTACGGCATCCAGGTGGTTACCATCGCCCCCGGCTATATCGACACGCCGATGACGCAGAAGAATGCCTACGCCATGCCCTTCCTGATGGCGCCCGATCGATTCGCCTCCGCCGCCGTGCAGACGATCGCGCGCGGCAGCCGCTATCGCGTTATCCCATGGCAGATGGGTGTGGTCGCCAGAGTGCTGCGCCTGCTGCCCAATTTTATTTACGACCTGGCCTTTACAAGGGCGCCGCGCAAAGCGCGCAAGACCGCGATATGAACAACGACACCAACACCACGCTGAACGCAGCGGCCATCGCGGCCGGCTGCGCCGCCAGCGCCTCCCGCATCGCCATCGAAGTGGTGGCGGAAACCGGCTCCACCAATGCCGACCTGCTGGCGCGCCTGCCCGGCGCGGCGAAGGCCACCGGCGAAGCCGCCGCGCTTGGCCAGGACGGCCAGGACGCGCTGGGCGATACCGGCCTGCTCGACGGCCCCACCCTGCGCATCGCCCATGTGCAGACGGCGGGACGCGGCCGCGCCGGCCGCCCCTGGCTGTCCGCGCCGGGCGCCTCGCTGACCTTCTCGCTGGCCTGGCCCTTCAAAGGGCCGCTGCAGCAGCTGGCCGGCCTGCCGCTGGCGGTGGGCGTAGCCATCGCCGAAACCGTCGCCTCGCTCGGCGTGCCGGTGCAATTGAAATGGCCGAACGACGTGCTGCGCGACAGCGCCAAACTGGCCGGCATCCTGGTCGAAACCCAGAGCGCGTCCGATGGCCGCATCTGGGCCGTGATCGGCTGCGGCATGAATCTGCTGATGCCCGACGAACTGGAAGCGGGCATCGGCCGCAGCGACGTCGCGGCCGCGCCCTGGCTGGCGCAGATGGAACGCAACGCGCTGGTGGCGGCCCTGCTCAGCCGCCTGGCCGGCGCGCTGGCCGAATTCGACGATACCGGCTTCGCCGCCTTCGCCGAACGCTGGAACGCGCTGCAAGCCTGGCGCGGCGAACCGGTCAGCATCCTCGACCAGGGCCAGATCGTGCAGCAAGGCTTGGCGGCCGGCGTGGACGACATCGGCCGCCTGCTGCTCGACACGCCGGCCGGCCGCGTCGCCGTGCTGTCGGGCGATGTCTCGCTGAGGCGCGCTTCATGAAGCTGTTGATCGACGCCGGCAATACCCGCATCAAATGGGCCTTGGTGGACGAGACGGCCGCCACTCTCGGCGCCTGGCTGGCCTCCGGCGCCGTCATGCACGCCGATGCCGCGCGCCTGGGTGGCGACTGGCAAGCCGCCTTGAGCGCCCTGCCCGGGCGCAGTGTGCACGGCGTGCTGGCCGCGAACGTGGCCGGCGCGGGCGTGCGCGACAACCTCGAACGCATGCTGGCCGCCGTGCCGGGCCTGTCCGCGCTCACGATCGAATGGTTCGCCTCCGTACCCGAACGGGCCGGCCTGCGCAACGGCTATCGCAATCCCGGCCAACTGGGCTGCGACCGTTTCGCCGCCGCCATCGGCGCCCATGCGCTGGCGCCGGGCCGCCCCATCATCGTCGCCAACTGCGGCACCGCCACCACCATCGACGCGGTGACGGCCGACGGCATCTTCCTCGGCGGGATGATCCTGCCCGGCCTGGGCCTGATGGCCACTTCGCTGGCGCGCAACACCGCCCAGTTGCCGCAGATCGCCCAGGACGCCGCCCTGCCCGCAGGCTTCGCCGATAACACCGACGACGCCATCCTGAGCGGTTGCCTGGCCGCGCAGGCCGGCGCCATCGAACGCGCATTTACCCTGCACGGCGCCAGCGAATGTATTATCTCGGGCGGAGCGGCGCCGTATATCGCCCACACCCTCGCCCTGCCGCACCGGCATATCGAGAACATCGTCATGATTGGATTGCACGCTACCGCGCGCAGCGCCTGAAGGATCGACCGTGCTGAAACTGTTCTTCTTCCTGCTGCTCGCCGCCAATGCCGCGCTGTTTGCCTTTGGCGAAGGTTACCTCGGCCACTTCAGTGGCAGCGAACGCGAACCGGCGCGCCTGCAAAACCAGCAGAACGCCGACAAGCTGGCCCTGGTCAGCGCCGCCAAAGCCAGCGCCAACGTCGCCGCCGCCGCGCCAACGCCGCCGCCCGTGGCGAAAGACGAACCGGAAACCATCGCCTGCCTGGAAGTCGGCAACTTCCTGCTGCCCGACGCGCGCCGCTTCGAAGCGCAGATCGCCGCGCTCGACCTGGGCGACCAACAGGCGCGCCGCAACCTGCCCGGCCAGGAAATCACCGGCTACATCGTCTACATCCCGCCGCAAGGCAGCAAAGAAGGCGCCGACAAGAAAGCCGGCGAACTGCGCGCCCTTGGCGTCACCAACTACTTCGTGATTTCCGACAGCGGCCCGCTGCGCTGGGCCATCTCCCTGGGCGTGTTCAAGACCGAGACCGCCGCCCAGAACCTGCTGGCCGCGCTCAACAAACAAGGCATCCACAGCGCCCGCAGCGCACCGCGCATGAGCGCCAGCAAGCAGATGGCCTTCCAATTCCGCGGCATCAGCCGCGAAACCAAAGCCAGCCTGCTGCAAATCGCCGAGAAATTTCCCGCCCAAGAAAGCCGCGCCTGCAAATAAGCCCGGCCCGCCATTTGCGCAATATCAAACAATGTCCACCCTGGTGTCAGGCACCACGGTCGGACATTCTTTGATCTAACGCAAACAATGTCCTACTCTGGTGCCTGACACCAGGGTGGACATTGTTTGCGCTGGATCAAACGCTGTGGCGGGCTTAGCGCTGGATGATGAGGGGTTTGAGCTTGAGCGTCGTGGGCAGGCGCTGGGCGGCTTGGGCGGCATCCTGGCGGCTGGCGAAGGGGCCGCCGTACAGGCGATAGATGCTGCCAACCTGGACGATCTCGTAGTCAGGACCACTGCCGGCGGACATCAGCTGGGTGCGCGCGGCTTCGGCGTTTTCCTGGCGCGAGTAGGCGCCCAACTGCAGGTAGAAGTTGCCTTGGCCTGCGGCGGCGCTGGCCGGTGCCGCCTCACCGGCTGCCTGTACGTTGTCGCTGGCGGCCTGGATGCCGCCGGTGTCGGTACCGGCTGCGCCAAGCGGGCTCGCTTGCGCTGCCGGTGCGGCGTCCGACGAGCTGCGGCTGACAGCCAGCATCGGCGCGGCTTTGGGCATCGCGCGCGGGGTCTGGCCGCCTTGCTGCCAGGCTGGCGGCTGCGCAGCCGCTTGCGCGGCTTGCACCGAGGCAGTCTGCACGGATGCGGATTGCTCGGACGGCAGCGCCGTCAGGCGCGCGCCATTGTCGCCGCTTTTCTTGCGCGCGTCCGCCATGGCCGCCATATCGGATGGCAGCAGGCGCACCACTTCCAGCTGGTGGCTGCCTTTGGCCAGCAGGCCCAGTTTCAGCGCAGCGGTGTAGGAGACGTCGATGATGCGGGTCGAGTGGAATGGTCCGCGGTCGTTGATGCGCACCACCACCACGTTGCCGTTGTCCAGGTTCGTGACCTTGGCATAGGATGGAATCGGCAGCGTCGGATGGGCCGCCGTCATCTTGTACATATCGTATAGCTCGCCGGACGAGGTGCGCTGACCATGGAATTTCTTGCCGTACCAGGTGCCCAGGCCGCGCTGCACGAAGGGCTTGTCGCCGGAGATCGGCGTGTAGGTTTTGCCCAGCACCACGTAGGGGCGGTTGGCGCGCGGCAGCGGCGGCTCTTCGCGCGGTTCGGCGTCCGGGGTTTGCAGCAGGTTGGGCGGCGGATTCTCGCCCGGGCCGTCATCCTTATAGTAGCCGCCGCGTCCGGAGTTCGCCGGCGGCAGCACCGGCACGCCGGGTTCCTGGGCGCGCGGCTTGGCGGCGGGCGGCGTGGGAGCCGGCTTGGCGGGAGGATTGAGCGGCACGCTGGTACATCCGGCCAGCGCCAGCAGGGCCAGGGCGAGCGCACCGGCCGCGCAGCGTTGAAGGGTGTTTTGCATCATGTCTGTACCAGCTTTCTGTGACGTTGAATACTCATCAGGATGCCCGAGGCCAGACCCAGCGTCAGCAGCGCGGTGCCGCCGTAACTCATGAATGGAAGAGGCACCCCGACGACCGGCAGAATGCCGCTGACCATGCCCATATTGACGAAGGCATAGGTGAAGAAAATCATGGTGATGGCGCCTGCCAGCAGGCGCGTGAAGAAGTTGGGCGCGCCGCCGGCGATCATCAGCCCGCGCCCGATCAGCAGCAGGTAAAGGAACATCAGGAAGAGATTGCCCGCCAGGCCGAATTCTTCCGAATACACGGCGAAGATGAAGTCGGTGGTGCGCTCGGGGATGAATTCGAGGTGGGCCTGTGTGCCCTCTTTCCAGCCCTTGCCGAACATGCCGCCCGAGCCCACGGCGATGGTGGACTGGATGATGTGGAAGCCTTTGCCCAGCGGGTCGGAAGTGGGATCGATCAGGGTCAGCACCCGTTCGCGCTGGTAGTCGTGCAGCATGGACCAGGCCACCGGCATGCTGGCCGCGCCCATCAGCACCAGCGCCGCCAGCGCCTTCCACGACAGGCCGCCCAGGAAGATCACGCAAAAGCCGGCGGCGATCACCAGCATGGCCGTGCCCAGGTCGGGCTGGCGCATGATGAGCACAGTCGGTACCAGCAGCAGCACGGCGGCAATGGCATACGCGTGCCAGCGCAACTGGCCCTGGTGCTGCTGGAAGAACCAGGCCAGCATCAGCGGCACGGCGATCTTGGCGAATTCGGAAGGCTGGATGTCGATGACGCCGATGTGCAGCCAGCGCCGCGCGCCCAGCTTGATCACGCCGAACAGCGCCACCGCCACCAGCAGCATCACCGTGACCACATAGGCGGGCAAGGCGATGCGCATCATGGTCTGCGGCGAGACGTTCGCCACCACCCACATGACGAAGAAGGACATGCAGATATTGCGGATCTGGTCCTCGATCTTGCCGGGAATGCCCATGCTGGCCGACATCAGCGTGAACAGGCTGGTGGTCAGCAGCATGATGAGGATGAGCATCAGCGGTATGTCGAAGACCGCGAAATAGGGACGCAGACGGCGCGCCAGGGAACGTCGTTCATTGATGGACATGCTTACCTCACTCTTTCTGGCGCGGCGGCACCGTGGCGGGCGGCCGCTGCGCCGGCTGCGGCGCGGGCCTCGGCCCCGGCGCGGCTTGCGCGGGCGCTGTCGCAGCGGCAGGCTTGCCGGCAGGCGTAGCGGGGACTGCTGGATGGGCTGGCGCGGCGCCCGGCTTGGCGCCATGGCTGTGCGGATGCGCGTGGCCGGCAGCGGCGGGCGGCGTGACCGGCGACATCAGCGGCGGCTCGGCCTGTGACTGCTCGGCGCGGCGCTGTTCCATGATGGCGGCGATTTCCTCCTCCTCGCTCAGCTCCTCGATCGGTTGCAGCGATTCGGCGTCCTCCTTCGGCACCTTGGTCGTATCCTTCTCGGTCGGGCGTTTGCCCAGCAGGTAGAAGTCCAGCACCTTGCGCGCGATCGGCGCCGCCACCTGGCCGCCGAAGCCGGCATTTTCCACGATCATGGCCAGCACGATGCGCGGCTTGTCGGCCGGGGCGAAGGCGGTGAACCAGGCGTTGTCGCGCAGGCGTTCCGGCATGGTGGCCGCGTTGTACTTCTCGTTGGCCTTGATCGCCACCACCTGCGCCGTGCCGGTCTTGCCGCCCACGGTGTAGCCGGCGCCGCCGAATGAGCGGAAGGCCGTGCCGCCAGGTTCGCTGGTCACGCCCACCATGGCTTCCTTGATGAAGTCGATGTTTTCCTGCTTGAGCGGAATGCGGTAGCTTTCCTTCGGCACGGTCAGCTTGCGCGCCTTGGTGGCGCCGTCCTCGACGATCTTCACCAGGTGCGGCTTCATCACCACGCCGTTATTGGCCAGGATGGACACGGCATGGGCCACCTGCAAGGGCGTATAGGAGTTGTAGCCCGAGCCGTTACTGACCGAGATCGTGTCGCCGCCCACCCATTTGCCGGCACGCGGATTTTTCTTGAAGCGGTTCTGCTTCCATTCCTGCGAGGGCAGCACGCCAGATTTTTCGTTTTCGAGGTCGATGCCGGTCGGCTGGCCGAAACCGAAGGGCTTCATGAAGTCGTGGATATTGTCGATGCCCATATCGCGGCCCAGGGCATAGTAGTAGGTATTGCAGGACACGACGATGGACTTGCGCATATCGACGGTGCCGTGGCCATACACCACGTCGTCGCGGAATTTGTGGTTGCCCAGGTAGTAGTAGCCAGGATCGTGGATCGCCTGGCTGGTGGTGCGCTTGCCCAATTCCAGCGCGGCCAGCGCCATGAAGGGCTTGAAGGTGGAACCCGGCGCATAGGTGCCGGACAGCGGACGGTTCACCATCGGCTTGTCGAGCGAGGTATTCAGCTCGTTCCAGCTTTGCTGGTCGATGCCGTCCACGAACAGATTGGGGTCGTAGCCGGGACGCGAGACATAGGCCAGCACGTCGCCGGTCGACGGCTCGATCGCCACCAGCGCGCCGCGCCATTCGCCGAAGGCCTCTTCCGCTACTTTCTGCAGTTCGATATCGATGGAGAGAATCAGGTTGCTGCCCGGCGTGGGCGCCTTGCGCGACAAGGTTTGCACGGCGCGGCCGCCGGCGGACACTTCCACCTCTTCGTAGCCGGTCACGCCATGCAAATAGCGCTCGTAGCTCTTTTCCAGGCCTTCCTTGCCGATGTAGTCGGTGCCGTTGTAGTTGGAGGCATCGTCGGACGCTTCCAGCGTTTTCTTTTCGTTCTGGTTGATGCGGCCGATATAGCCGATCACGTGGGAGGCCACCTCGCCCAGCGGATACTGGCGGAACAGGCGCGCCTGGATTTCCACGCCAGGGAAACGGAAGCGCTGGGCCGAGAAACGCGCCACCTCCTCGTCCGTCAGACGGGTGCGCAGCGGCACGCTCTCGAAATTCTTGGAGTCGTCCAGCAGCTTCTTGAAGCGGCGCCGGTCCTTGGGCGTGACCTCGACCAGGTTTGCCAGTTCGTCGATGGTGGCGTCCAGCGGAATGCGCAGCTTGGACGGAGTGATCTCCAGCGTGTAGGCCGAGTAATTGCGGGCCAGGATCACGCCGTTGCGGTCCAGGATCAGGCCACGGTTGGGCACAACCGGCACCAGGGCAATGCGGTTGTCCTCGGCCTTGGCGGCGTAGTGGCTGTGCTGAATGACCTGCAGCCAGATGAAGCGCGCCAGCAGCAGGCCAAAGCAGACAAAGACCAGCAAGCCGATCACCGCCAGACGGCGGCGGAACAGCTGGAGTTCGCGTTCGTTATTCTTCAGTTCTGTCATTGCAGCGCTACTCAGATCGGACGCGTATGGTCTTTATCGACGGCGCGCCGCTGCGGCGCCAACAGCAAGGCGCTGACCACCGGCCAAAGCATGACAGCCACGAAGCTCTCGATGAAGTAATACCAGCTGGGGAATTTGCCGGACACGATGAAACGCACCGTCAGCTGCACGGTCTGGGCCAGCAACAGCAGCGGCAGCACATGCAAGGCCTGGGTCGAGACGCGGAACCAGAGCACGCGGCGGTGGATCATGATCGCCAGATAGGACAGCAAGGTGTAGGCCAGCGCATTTTCGCCCAGCAGCGTGGCGTCATGCACATCCATCAGCAGGCCAAGCAGGAAGGCGGTGCCGATGCCGACCTTGCGCGGCTGGTGCACGCCCCAAAACACCAAGGTCAGCGCCACGAAGTCCGGCACGCCGACGAAGCGGCCCCAGGGCAGGAGATTCAGCAGGAAGGCGCAGAACAGGCTGAAGGCAATGAACAGGGGGCTGACCGGCAGCAGAATATATTGGGGGCGGTTCATCGCGCGGTCTCCCTGGCGTCATGCGGTTTAACGGCTTGCGATACGGCTGCAGGTGATGCGGCGGCCGCTCCCGCAGGGCGCGGATTCGTGCCGGGAGCGGTTCCGGACGGCGCAGCGGCGGCGGTGGGACGCAGGTTGGGCACTGGCGCGGCAGCAGGTGCAGCGGCGTTGCCGGCGGGACGCAGCGCAGCCGCAGGAGCGGCTGGTGCGGCAGCCGAGGGGCTGGCGCCGGCCGGCGCGGTGGCAGCGCCGGGAACCGCTGCAGCGGGGGCGGCAGCACCGGTTGCGGCGGCCGCGCTGGCAGCCGGGCCTTTCTTCTTGCCGGGCTTGATGACTTCTTCGGCCGGCGGACGTGGCAGCATGTCGGGCGGCGACATCAGGACCAGCAGTTGGCGGTTGCGTTCGATGCCGGCCAGCGGCTGGCACACCACGCGGCCGAACGCGCCGTTGGCATTGTTCTCGACCTGGATCACGCGCGCCACGGCCAGACCGGCCGGATACACGCCGTCGATGCCGGAGGTGATCAGGATGTCGCCGACCTGCACGTCGGCATTCGGCGCCATGAAGCGCAAATCCAGGTTGCCGGACTGGCCACGGCCATAGGCCACGCTGCGCAAGCCATTGCGCAGCAGTTGCACCGGAATGGCCTGCTCCTTATCGGTCAGCAGCGTCACTTCGGAGGTAAAAGGGAAAACACGCGTCACCTGGCCGACCACGCCTTGGCTATCGATCACGGGCAGGCCCAGGGCCATGCCCTGCTGGGTGCCGCGGTCGAGCACCACCTTGCGGGCGGCAGCGTCGCGCGCCTCATACAGGATCTCGGCCAACATCGACTTGCCCGGCACGTGCTCGCGCGCGTCGAGCAGGCGGCGCAGCTGGTTGTTCTCGGCGAGCAGGAGCTGGGCCTGCTGCAAAGTCTGGGACGTGGCGATCTGCTGCTGGCGCAGATCGCGCACCTGCTTTTCCATGGCCGACAGCGTGGAGAAGTAACTGCCCACCCCATTCATCGCGTCGCGCGGCAGCAGGGCCGCCATCTGCAGCGGATACAGCACCGTGCCGACTGCCTGGCGCACCACGCTCAGGGCGCCCAGGCGGGCGTCGGCCAACAGCAGTCCGATCGAAATAAAGGCGAATAGCATCACCTTGGCGCGGGCGGATGCGCCTTGCTTGAAAAGCGGCGGAGGACTGTATTCCATGACTTCCAATAAGGAAGGGCGGCTCGCGCCGCCCTCTTAAACAACTTACTCGTAGGAGAAAATGGACCCCAGCTGGTCCATGCGCTCCAGTGCCATGCCCGAGCCGCGCACCACGCAGGTCAGCGGATCTTCCGCCACCAGCACCGGCAGGCCGGTTTCTTCCATCAGCAGGCGGTCCAGGTCGCGCAGCAGCGCGCCGCCGCCGGTCAGCATCATGCCTTTTTCGGCGATGTCGGCGCCCAGTTCCGGCGGGGTCTGTTCCAGCGCGTTCTTCACGGCCGACACGATATTGTTCAGCGGGTCGGTCAGCGCTTCCAGGATCTCGTTGGACGAGATGGTGAAGGAGCGTGGAATGCCTTCCGACAGGTTGCGGCCCTTGACTTCCATTTCCTTGACTTCGGAACCAGGGAAGGCGGAGCCGATGGCTTTCTTGATCGCCTCGGCGGTTTGTTCGCCGATCAGCATGCCGTAGTTGCGGCGGATGTAGTTGACGATGGCTTCATCGAATTTGTCGCCGCCCACGCGCACCGAACCTTTGTACACCATGCCGCCCAGCGAGATGATGCCCACTTCGGTGGTGCCGCCGCCGATGTCGACCACCATCGAGCCGGTCGCGTCGGACACGGGCAGGCCGGCGCCGATCGCCGCCGCCATCGGCTCTTCGATCAGGTAGACCTGGGAAGCGCCGGCGCCCAGCGCCGATTCGCGGATCGCGCGGCGCTCGACCTGGGTCGAACCGCAGGGAACGCAAATGATGATGCGTGGCGAAGGACGGAAGAATTTGGAGTCGTGCACCATGCGGATGAACTGCTTGAGCATCTGCTCGGTGACGGTGAAGTCGGCGATCACGCCGTCCTTCATCGGGCGGATCGCCTCGATATTGCCAGGCACTTTGCCCAGCATCTGTTTTGCTTCCTTGCCGACCGCCTGGATCGTTTTCTTGCCATTCGGGCCGCCTTCCTGGCGGATGGCTACGACCGATGGTTCATCGAGCACGATGCCCGAACCGCGGACGTAGATAAGGGTGTTGGCCGTGCCCAGATCGATGGCCAGATCGGAAGAGATATACCTGCGTAAAAAACCAAACATGAGTGTCCTGTAGCGCTGTGCCCGCGCGGTGGGCAGTTATCGGGAGTCCTGTGCAGATGCCGCAGCGCGGGAATTCAGCGCCAGCAACGCATCAACCCGCCATTCTACCTTATAATCTGCGTGTTATTTGGCAAAAATCCACAGGAAAATGCGGTCCCGCGAGCCAGATTTTGCGGGCTATTCGCCGGGGTTTATACGTCAGATAGCAGAAATTTTAAGTAAATTATCAATAACATAATTAACGCGCGGCCCCGCCCGCGCTTCACGCCATGTCCCTGACACCATCCGACGTAAAACGCATCGCCCATCTGGCCCAACTGGAAATGGATGAGCAGCACTCCGCTGCCATGCTGGATAAGCTGAACGGCATCTTTGCGCTGGCCGAGCAGATGCAGGCGGTGGACACCGACGGCGTTGCGCCGCTGAGCCATCCGCTGGCCGCCCACATGGACAATATCGCCCTGCGCCTGCGCGAAGACGCGCCGACCGAGCCGAATCGCCGCGAAGCCTACCAGCAGGTCGCGCCGAAGACCGAAGACGGCCTATATCTGGTGCCGAAAGTGATCGAATAAGCCCGCGCCCCGCTCTGCTTCTTCGCGCCGCACTGCCCCGCACCGCCGAACCGAATTGACGAAACCCATGCATACCAAAACGATTAAAGAGCTCTCCACGCTCCTGCAAAACAAAGAGATCAGCGCCACCGCGCTGGCCACGCATTTCCTCGACCGCATCGAGGCGAGCGACCTGAATGCCTTCCTGCACGTGGACCGCGCCCTGACCCTGGCCCAGGCGGCCGAAGCCGACCAGCGCCTGGCCGCCGGCAATGCCGGCCCGCTGACCGGGGTGCCCATCGCCCACAAAGACATCTTCGTCACCAAGGACTGGCGTTCCACCGCCGGCTCGAAGATGCTGGCCAACTATGTCAGCCCCTTCAACGCCACCGTGGTCGAAAAATTCAACGCCGCCGGCATGGTCACGCTGGGCAAGCTCAATTGCGACGAATTCGCCATGGGCTCGGGCAATGAGAACTCGGCTTTCGGCCCGGTGCTGAATCCCTGGGACAAGAAAGCCGTGCCGGGCGGCTCCTCGGGCGGCTCCGCCGCCGCCGTCGCCGCGCGCCTGGCGCCGGCCGTCACCGGCACCGACACCGGCGGCTCGATCCGCCAGCCGGCCGCCTTCTGCGGCATCACCGGCATCAAGCCGACCTACGGCCGCGTGTCGCGCTTCGGCATGATCGCCTTCGCCTCCTCGCTCGACCAGGGCGGCCCGATGGCGCAGACGGCGGAAGACTGCGCCCTGCTGCTGTCGGCCATGGCCGGCTTCGACGAGCGCGATTCCACCAGCCTGTCGCCGGAACAGGGCGGCGTGCATGAAGACTTCAGCCGCGACCTGGAGCAGCCCCTGACCGGCCTGCGCATCGGCGTGCCGCGCGAATACTTCGGCGAAGGCCTGGCGGCCGACGTGGAAAAAGCCGTGCGCGCCGCGCTGCAGAAATACGTGGAACTGGGCGCCACCCTGGTCGATATCTCGCTGCCGAACACCAAGCTGTCGATTCCAGCCTACTACATGATCGCCCCGGCGGAAGCCTCGTCCAACCTGTCCCGCTTCGACGGCGTGCGCTTCGGCCACCGCGCCGCCGAGTACAAGGATCTGCAGGACATGTACCGGAAAACCCGCGCCGAAGGCTTCGGCCCCGAGGTGCAGCGCCGCATCATGGTCGGCACCTATGTGCTGTGCCACGGCTACTACGACGCCTACTACCTGAAGGCGCAGAAGATCCGCCGCCTGATCGCCCAGGACTTCGAAGCGGTGCTGAACGGCCCGAACGCCGTCTGCGACGTGATCATGGGTCCGGTGGCGCCGAGCGTGGCTTGGGACATCGGCGACAAGGCCGACGATCCGGTGGCCAACTACCTGGCCGACATCTTCACCCTGTCCACCAGCCTGGCGGGCCTGCCCGGCATGTCGATCCCTTGCGGCTTCGGCGAAGGCGAGAAGAACGGCAATCGTCCGGTCGGCCTGCAAATCATCGGCAACTACTTCAGCGAAGCGAAGCTGCTGAATGTCGCCCACCAGTACCAGCTGGCGACCGACTGGCACAAGCGCGCGCCCCAGGGCATCTAAAAGAACACAGGAATAGCGAGAACAATATGGAATGGGAAGTCGTTATCGGTCTTGAGAACCACGTGCAGCTCACGACCGGCTCCAAAATTTTCAGCGGTTCGCCAACCACTTTCGGCGCCGAACCCAATACCCAGGCCAGTCCGGTGGACCTGGCCCTGCCCGGCGTGCTGCCGGTGATGAACAAGGCGGCCGTAGAGCGCGCCATCCGCTTCGGCCTGGCCGTGGGCGCCAAGGTCGCGCCGCGCTCCATCTTCGCGCGCAAGAACTACTTCTACCCCGACCTGCCGAAAGGCTACCAGATCAGCCAGTTCGAAGACCCGGTGGTGCAAGGCGGCCAGCTGACCTTCGGCTACGAGAAGGATGGCGAATTCGTCACCAAGACGGTGAACCTGACGCGCGCCCACCTCGAAGAAGACGCCGGCAAATCGCTGCACGAGGACTATCACGGCATGTCGGGCATCGACTTGAACCGCGCCGGCACGCCGCTGCTGGAAATCGTGTCCGAGCCTGAAATCCGCAGCGCCGCCGAAGCCGTGGCCTACGCCAAAGCCCTGCACGGCCTGGTGGTCTGGCTCGGCGTCTGCGACGGCAATATGCAGGAAGGCTCCTTCCGCTGCGACGTCAACGTGTCCGTGCGCCCGAAAGGCCAGAAGGAGTTCGGCACCCGCTGCGAGATCAAGAACCTGAACTCCTTCCGCTTCATCGAGGAAGCCGTGCACGTCGAAGTGCGCCGCCAGATCGAGCTGATCGAAGACGGCGGCAAGGTGGTGCAGGCGACCCGCCTGTACGATCCGGACAAGAAGGAAACCCGCGCCATGCGCAGCAAGGAAGACGCGCAGGATTACCGCTACTTCCCCGATCCGGATCTACCGCCGCTGACCATCTCGCCCGAGTGGATCGAGCAGGTGAAGGCCGATATGCCCGAGCTGCCGGCATCCATGCGCGCCCGCTTCATCGAGCAATACAAGCTCTCCGAGTATGACGCGCTGATCCTGACCTCGTCCAAGGCCATGGCCGGCTACTACGAAGCCGTGGTGGCGCAAGCCGGCATGGACAACGCCAAGGTCGCGGCCAACTGGCTGATGGGCGACGTCTCCTCGACGCTGAACCGCGCCGACGTCGGCATCGAAGAAGCGCCGGTCACGCCTGCGCAGCTGGGCAATATGCTCAAGCGCATCGCCGACGGCACCATCTCCAACAAGATCGCCAAGGAAGTCTTCGGCGCCATGTGGGAAGCCAAATCGGCCGACGACAACCTGGTCGACGCCATCATCGAAGCCAAAGGTCTGAAGCAGATTTCCGACGTCGGCGCGCTGGAAGCCATCGTCAACGAAGTCATCGCCAACAACGAGAAGTCCGTTGAACAGTACCGCGCCGGCAAGGAAGCGGCCATCAACGCCCTGATCGGCCAAGCCATGAAAGCCTCGAAAGGCAAGGCCAACCCCGGCCAGCTGACCGAGCTGCTGAAGCAAAAACTGGCGGGCTAAGCCAGCCGCATCAGCGCTTTATTGACTTTTATCCCCGCTCTGATAACTTTATCAGTGTGGGGATAAAAGGAGATAAAGCGTGTCCGCCTTCTACTATCCACGTCCCGCCCTGGTACAAGCCCTTCTCGACGCCATGTCGGGGCAAGACCCGTTCAGCGATGCCGCCAACGGCATTTTTCTATCGGCCCCACGCCGCACCGGCAAGTCCACTTTCTTGCGCAACGAATTGCTGCCCGCGCTTGAGTCGGATGGCAAACTGCTTATCTATGTCGATCTCTGGAGCGATCGCAAACGCGATCCCGCCGCGCTCATTGCCAGCGAAATCTGCGCCGCATTGAAACACCATCTGCCAGCGCTCGTCCGTGGCGCCCGCAGCGCCGGCGTCAGTCAGTTGACCATTGCCGGCTGGCTGAAAATCGATCCCGCCAAGGTAGGGACGATCGAAGGCCTGACCCTGCCCGACGCGCTCAAAGTCCTGCACGCCGCCGCTGGCAAAGCCATTGTCCTCATCATCGACGAAGCTCAGCATGCGCTCAGCAGCGAAGATGGCGAGGCGACAATGATGGCGCTGAAGTCGGCGCGGGACCAGCTCAACCGGCCGGGAGATACCAAGCTATTCCTCATCATGTCGGGCAGCGACCGCGATAAATTCCTGCGCCTGCTGAATAGCAGCGCAGCGCCCTTCTACGGTTCGGCCATTTCAAAGATGCCGCTGCTGGACGCCGCCTTCATCGCCCAGGCCGCAGCAAAGATTGAAGCTGCGGCACCTCATCTCATGCCGGTCAACAGGGATAAGCTGGAGCGTGCCTTTGCCCGGTTTGGTCATAGACCCCAGGCTTTTCTTGCCGCGTTGAGCGAGGCTGCAAACGCCCTGCACCAGCCCAGTCCAGGATTCGAGGATGAAGTGCTGCACGCGGCGGAACGGCAGAGCGCAGAAGAGGAACAAGGAATGGCGAATTTGTATCTGGCCCTGCGGCCGCTGGAACAAGCCCTTGTCTGGCGCATGCTTGAGCAAGGCGGCCGTTTCCGCCCGTATGATGCCGCGGCCTTGGCTTTCTACAGTGAGCATGCTGGCGAAAAGGCCAGCACCGCACAAATCCAGAACATCATCGAGGCACTACGCTCCCAGTCCCCGTCCCTCGTGCGGAAATCAGCCAAGGGGGAATATGCCATCGAAGATGTCGGCATGTACGAATGGTTCCAGCGCCTTGTCGCCGCCGGCGCCTGGCCGCCAATGGCGGAGAACTAGGCCGCGATGGCCAGGCGCTCGCCCATCCAGCGCAGGATGTCGGCGAAGATGGCATCGCGGTTGGTTTCGTTGAAGTTCTCGTGGTAGTTGGCCGGGTGGCGGTGATAGTCGAGCAGCTTGCCGTCGATGGTCTTCAGCATGGCTTCGCTGGCGTCGGCGTTGGCCAATTTGTCGTCGCCGGCCACCACGGCGTAGATAGGGAAGCGCCAGGTCGGCATCTGCTCCACCAGGCCTTTTTGCGCCTGCTGCAGGGCGTAGCCGAAGCGCGCCGTGATTTCGGTGGCGCGGATATTGTCGCGCTCATCGGCGTAGTGGCGCGCGGTGATGGTCTTGTCGTGGGTCAGCTTGTCGGTCAGCGATTCCAGCGGCACTTTCATGGTCGGCATCACCGCCGCGATCAGGCCGGACAAGGCGACCAGGATGCCCGGCACCTTGATCGCATTCACATAGTAGGGCGAGGACAGGATGAAGCCCTTCACCGTCTCGTCGCGCTGCAGGCGCTCCAGTCCCAGGCGGGTGGCGATCAGCGCGCCCATCGAATGGCCCATAATGAAGACCGGCAGGCCGTGGTAATGCAGGCGCACCCAGTGCAGGAAGAGTTCCGCCTCGTCGAGGAAGATGTCGAAATCGGGAATGTCGACGCGGCGCGCGTTTTCGTGGCCGCACATATCGAAGCTGACGGTGGCGAAGCCGTACTGGCGGAAGTAGAGCGCCGGCGTCACGTAATCGCCCGCATGGGCCATGCCGCCGTGCAGGGCCAGGATCACCGCATGCGGCTGCGCCGTTTCCCACACATGCACCTTGCGCTCCACGCCGCCGCGGCCCTTGAACTGCGCGATCCGGTCTTCCGAAAATCTCATCCCTGCTCCTTATTAGAATAATTATTGGCCGCCGCCCGCCGGTTTCCAATTGCGGCACATGCGCTCCGAAGCCATCTTCACGTATTCTTCCAGCGGCGGCATGCCCATCTCGGCGCGTCGCTGCGCCAGCTGCTCGGGCGCATCCACCGGTTTGGGCTGCCAGACACCCGCTGCCACACAGCCTCCTTGCGTGCCATAACTTTGCATGCCACCGCCGTTGACGGCGACACGATCGCGCAGATACGCCACTTCCTTACGGCTGACCTGATGCGAAGGCAACAGCTTTTCCATCTGCGCCAGGGCTTCGCGCTGCCAAGCCGGATTGGCGTCGTCGTGCTGCGCCAGCAGCCAGGCGCCCTGCGCAGCCTGCGGTCCGACCATGGACAACGCAGGCCAGCCATGCTGGCGCACGATCTGCTGCAAGCGCCGCGTGTGCGCAGCCTGCAGCTCGGCCAGCTTCTGTTCGCCCATCGCCGTCGCTTTCAGGGCTTGCTGGTCGCGCTCGCCCAGCCGCAGCAACTCATCGCGCAGCGCGGGATGACTGACGTCCAGCCCCAGCGCCGGCAAGGCCAGCATGCAGGCCAGCAGCACGCCCGGATTTCGCCATCTTCCTTGCAAACCGATTCCCTCCACAATTGCTTAGCATCCAAGATCCTGGCTCAGTATAGCCAGAATTGCAACGGACGGGCAAGCTGGCGCAAATGCCTACGCCGGCCGGATAGGAATGGTTCCGGCGTGGCGGCGCGCGGCCGTTTGCGCGGCGAGGGCGGCGCGAATGCCGTCCAGGCGGCGGCCGTCGCGGTACAGCAGGTTGTAGCTTTCAAACGGAATCATCTTACCGTCCGGCTGGGCGAAATGGACGCAGGATTTCTTGAGCGCCCGCACGTCGAGCGAATAGGCATCCATGAACTGCACGATCAATACGCGGAACACATTGTCGTAGCGCAGTTCGGACGGCGCAGCCACCAGCGGCAGGCAGCACATCAGCTCCGACAGGCAGTTGGCCTGCGATTCGGGCGAATGGTTGGTGGAGAACAGCTTGAAAACCTGCTCCTTCACCATGCCATGCATGGCCGGGTCGCGCTCGAACACGATGGTGTTGCCGCTGCCCTCGACCAGGGTTTGCGGGTCGAGATAGCGCGTCAGCGGCAGCGCCTTTCCGGCGCTCTTGATGGCATAGGCCATGGCCAGGGTATCGGGGTTGCAGGGCACCGGCACCACATCCTGCAGGGTAAACAGGGCGCTCTGCTCGGCGATCTTGCGGCGGATTTCCGATACCGTCAGACGATGCAGGCGCGGATCATAGTGCTCCACCCTCCCCGCATCCTGGATCGGCTGCAGGGTCACGCCACGCACACAGGGCTGCTGCAGGGCGAAATCGATGATGCTGCCGATTTCGCCGTCATTCAAGCCCTTCTTCAGCGTCACGACCAGGGTGGTGGAAAGGCCGGCTTCATTCAGGTTGGCCAGTGCCTGTTGGCGGATGCGGCTCAGGTCCGCGCCGCGCAACTCGCGGTGCACCTCGGCGTGCAGGGAGTCGAACTGCAGGTACACTTCCACGCCCGGCGCATAGCCGGCCAAGCGCTGCACGAAGGCCTTGTCCTGCGCCAGCACGATGCCGTTGGTATTCACCATCACATGCTTGATGGGGCGCGCCTTGGCCGCGTCCAGGATCTCCCAGAACTGCGGATGCAAGGTCGGTTCGCCGCCCGAGAGCTGCATCACATCGGCCTCGCCTTCATTCGCCACCACGGTGTCGAGCATGCGCAGCACTTCCTCCAGCGGTTTGTGGCGTTCGCGGTGGGTGCCGCTTTCGGCGTAGCATACCGGGCAGTTCAGATTGCAGTTATCGGTGATTTCCACCACCGACAGGCAGGAATGCTGCATATGGTCGGGACACAGGCCGCAGTCATAGGGACAGCCATATTCCATGCGCGTATTGAAGCGCTGCGGCATTTCCGGATGCTTGACGAAGACCTCGCGGCACAGCCGGTAGTATGCGACGTCGTCGCTGACCAGCACCCGCTCGGCGCCATGGGCGCTGCACCATTTGTCCATGAACACCTGGCCGTCCTTGAAGAGGATCTTCGCCTCAACCGGATGCAGGCAGCTGGAACACACCGAGGTGGTGGTGTCGTAAAACAAATAGGGGCGGGTTTTTCTGCTCACGCGGGGACTCTTCGGGCTTGTTGAACAATCAGCGGGGTGTAGCACAGCAGCGCCAGCAGGCAGACCAGCTGAATGCCGCTCAGGCCCGCGCCATAATCGTAGGGCAGCGGCTTGATGGCGTCGACCAGCAGGCGCCAGGCCAGATAGCCCGCCAGGTAAAGTTTGAAGGCGAAGCCGGATTGACCGGCCCAGCGCGGTCGCTGGCGCAGCAGCCAGCCTCCCCAGGCCAGCACGAACAGCATATCGTAGAGCTGGGTAGGATGGCGGGCCACGCCGTCGCCGAAGTCCACGCCCCAGGGCAAGGCGGTGAGCAGGCCGTAAGTGCCGTCGTTCAACCCTGCCAGGAAGCAGCCGATGCGGCCGATCACGGTGCCGACGATCAGCGGCAGGATGAACTGGTCGCCAGTGGAATGGCGCACACCCGCCATTTTCTTGGCCAGCTCCACCCCCAGCAAGCCCCCCAGCAGGCCGCCGACGAGCGATTGTCCGGCCGCCCAGGCGCCCAGGCTGGTCGCCGCGCTTTGCCATAGGTGGGGATATTCGATCCAGAACACCAGCTTGTTGCCGATGGCCGCGCCCAGGATGCAACCCAGGACCACGGCGAAGGAGCTGCCTTGCAGGACGCCCTCCTGGCTGGCGCGGCGGCGCTGCCAGCGATACAGCTGGAAGCCGCCGGCCAGGGCCAGCCATTCGCATAGCAGATGAACCCATTGCGCCGTCTGCGGCGTCAGGAGCAGGGCCTTCATGCCTCCGGTTTGCGGCCGGTATCGGCGCCGGCGGCTGCGCGGCGGAACAGGAGCCGGTAGATGACCAGGCCGCAGCCGGCCGCGATGAGCAATCCCAGCGCGCCAAGCAAGAGCAACGCTGACGCGTACCCTTCGCTGCCCAAGGTCAGGCCCAGGGCGCCGCACAGGCCGAAGCCCACCATCAAGACGCTGCAGGCGATCACGCACAGGGCGCGGGAAAGAGGCGTCATCGCGTCAGGAAGTGATGCTCAGGGTGATGCCCATTTCCGTCAGCAGGCTCAGATCGGCCAGGGAGAAATCCAGGCTGTTGGCGCCCTGTTCGGGCTCGGCGACGGTGAAGGCGATACGCAGCTCGGCCGCGATCGACGCCACGTCGAAGGTGATGCCGCGCGCCTCGCACTCGTGCAGGTAGGCGCGGATCTGGCGCATCAGGGTGTCGGGATTGCTTTCCTCGCCCAGATTGACATAGAAGCCGTTGTCGATGCGCACCCGGCCATCGGGCCGCACATCGCCCTTCTTCCAGTCGCTTTCCGGCTCGCTGGGCAGACCATCCCGCACGTCGGCCACGGTGGTCTCGTCACCGTAGACTTTCAAGCTAGCGATATTCATTCTTGCTCCGTTCTAATGTTGTAGCAAAGCAAGTACAGTCTAGCATAGGACGCGCCGCTGTCCAGCGGCGCACCGCAGAAGGCCTGCGCCAAATCAGGCCACGCCGTAGCGGCTGCGGTAGGCGGCCACCGCGTCGGTATATTGCTGCAACTGCGGATCGGCGGCGGCACCCGACAGGTAGCCGAACAAATCGTCCAGGTTGCCGATCGAGATGACAGGAATTCCATAGTTCTGGCTGACTTCCTGCACCGCCGACAGTGCCGACATCTGGCCGTCCTTGCCGGCGCGCTCCATGCGGTCCAGCGCGATCAGCACGGCGCAAGGCTCGGCGCCAGCGGCGCGGATCATCTCCACCGATTCGCGCACCGAGGTGCCCGCCGAAATCACGTCGTCGATGATCACGACCTTGCCTTGCAGCTTGGCGCCCACCAGGGTGCCGCCTTCGCCGTGGTCCTTGGCTTCCTTGCGATTGTAGGCGAAGGAGGTGTTGCGGCCCTTGCCGGCCAGCGCCATCGAGGTGGCCGAGGCCAGGGTGATGCCTTTATAGGCGGGGCCGAACAGCATGTCGAATTCCACGCCCGAGTCGAGCAGGGTCTGGGCGTAGAAATCGGCCAGGCGCGCCAGGGTGGCGCCGTCGTGGAACAAGCCCGCGTTGAAGAAATAGGGCGATTGGCGCCCTGCTTTGGTCGTAAACTCGCCGAAGCGCAGCACACCCGCCGCGACGGAAAACGCGATAAACTCTTGCCTCAAATTGCTCATAATGCCTTATCCAGTAGTGAACTGCCTGTATTTTAATCTCCCAGCCAACCTATGCCAAAAATCATTTCCGCAAACCTGAACGGGATCCGCTCCGCCGCCAAAAAAGGCTTCTTCAACTGGATGGGCACGCAGTCGGCCGATTTCATCTGCGTGCAAGAGCTGAAAGCCCAGGCCTCCGACATGACCGAGGAATTCCTCAACCCGCACGGCTACCACGGCCACTTCCATTACGCCGAGAAGAAAGGCTATTCCGGCACTGGCATTTATAGCAAGATTGCGCCGGACTCGGTGCAGATCGGCTTCGGCAGCCCGGAATTCGATGCCGAGGGCCGCTACGTGCGCGCCGATTTCGGCGACCTGACCGTGATCTCGGTCTACTGCCCTTCCGGCTCCTCCTCGCCCGAGCGCCAGGAAGCCAAGTTCCGCTTCATGGACCTGTTCCTGCCGCACCTGCTGCAGCTGCGCGCCGAAGGCCGCGAAGTGGTGATCTGCGGCGACTGGAATATCGCGCATAAAGAGATCGACCTGAAAAACTGGAAAGGCAACCTGAAAAACTCCGGCTTCCTGCCCGAGGAGCGCGCCTGGATGACCAAGATTTTCGACGAAGTCGGTTTTGTCGACGTCCACCGCAGCATCGATCCGCGCGAAGAGCAGTACACCTGGTGGAGCAACCGCGGCCAGGCTTACGCCAAGAACGTGGGCTGGCGCATCGATTACCACGTCGCCACCGCCGGCATTGCGGGCAAGGCCAAGACCGTCAGCGTCTACAAGGATGAGAAGTTCTCGGATCACGCGCCGCTGATCATCGAGTACCATTGAGGGTATGAATACCGTACTTGTACTTTTCTTCCTCACCATCCAGAGCAGCTACCAGCGCAACGAGGAGTCGGAAGCCACGGAAGAGGCTTTCGACACCATCCAGTTCATCGTGACGGACAAGGGCGCATGGCGCGTGAAGACCTTTGCCAGCGACCAGGATGTGCACGCCTGGGCCATCCAGGAAGTGCCGGACGATATCATCGATCTGGCCGTGGACAGCACCAACGAGGAATACGGCGACGTGATCGCGCAAGCCTTCATCCTCGAAACCAACAAAGGCATCGCCGGCCTGCAGCGCGAGCTGCGCCAGCGCGGCCTGTCCGAGCATCTGGAAATCGCCCGCACCGGCATGCCTTACTGGACGCCGGAAGGTTCCAGCTACAGCGCCAAGTCCTCGCCCAACAAGCCGCTGGCCCATTAAGCGGCGAGCTTACAGGCTGCGCCGGCTTTCGAAGTAGCGCCATTCCCCGGTCAAAGGATCGGGGAAGCCGATGGCGCGCGCCAGCAGCTTGAGCGGCTGCGACACATCGTCTTCCTTGCAGGGCAAGGCCACCGGGTAAAACGCATCGTTGACGATGGGGATGCCCAGCGCCGCCAAGTGCACGCGCAGCTGGTGCTTGCGCCCCGTGTGCGGCCATAGCCGGTACAGCACCTGGCCGTCGGCGCGCCGCTCGGCCACGTCGATCATGGTTTCCGAATTGGGTTCGCCCGCCTCTTCCTTCATGATGAAGAACTTGTCGCCATCGACCATGCGGCTGCGGTAGAGGAAGGGGAAGTCGCGGCCGTCCAGCGCGCCAGCCAGCGCCTCATACTCCTTCTGCACCAGGCGTTTCTGGAACAGCGACTGGTAAGCGCCGCGGCTGTTCAGGTTCGAGGAGAACACCACCACGCCCGCCGTTTCACGGTCCAGGCGGTGGATCGGCACCAGATCCTCGATGCCCAGCTTGCGGCGCAGGCGCACCAGCAGGGTTTCCTGCAGAAAGCGGCCGGTCGGAATGGTGGGCAGGAAGTGCGGCTTGTCGGCCACCACCAGGTGCTCGTCCTGGTAGATGATCTCTTCCTCGAAGGGGATGGGCGTTTCCGCCTCCAGCTCGCGGTAGTAGAAGATGCGCAGATTGCGACGGTAAGGGCTGTCCGGCCCCAGCGCCCTGCCCTCGCCATCCACCACGTCGCCGCGCGCCATGCGTTCGCGCCACTGTACCTCCGTCACGGCCGGGTAGTTATGCGCCATGAAACTGATCAGGTCGGGCCAGTCGCCCTCGGGCAGCCACAAATAGCTGGGCGTGACGCCGTCGCGCATGGGCAACGGCGCCTTGCCGTGAAACTTGACGGTGGAGGACATCTCAGCGCTTGTTCGGCAGCGGCGTCGTGCGGTAAGGCGGCAGCGCGGCCACCGTGGTGCCGCGCGAGCGCGCATACACCGGCAGCACCAGGGGCATGCTCTTGTTCATATCGGCGATGCGCGAATCGCCGCTCGGGTGGGTCGAGAGGAATTCCAGCGGCTGGCGCGCATTGATGGCGCCCATCTTCTGCCACAGCGCCACGCCGGCGCGCGGATCGTAGCCGGCGCGCGCCGCCAGGTCGATGCCCACCAGATCGGACTCGGTCTCGTCGCCGCGCGAATACTTCATCACCAGCACCTGGGTCACGGCGCCCGCGCCGGCGTCGGTCAGGCGCGGATCGATGCCCAGCCAGGCCGACAGTGCCGCCCCGCCCACCTTGGTGGCGATGGACGTCAGCTGCGAAGCGCCGGCCCGCTTGCGCGAGTGCTCGCGCAGGGCGTGGGCGATTTCGTGCCCCATGACCATGGCCACTTCATCGTCGGTCAGATTCAGTTTGGTCAGGATGCCGCTGAAGAAGGCGATGCGCCCGCCCGGCATGCAGAAGGCGTTCACCTGGTCGGAATTGAGCAGGTTCACCTCCCATTTCCAGTCGGCGGCGGCCGGATTCCAGCGCGTGGCATGCGGAATGATGCGCTGGGCGATGGCGCGCAGGCGCTGCACCTGGGGATGGCTGGCGGGCACCAGCGCATCCTTTTGCTGCGCCTCTTTCAGCAGCTGAGTGTATTGCAGCTTCGACTGTTCCTCGAACTGGTGGTCGTCGGTAAAAGCGCGCAGGCGCGACAGGCGGGTGACGGGGATGCCGTCCGCCTGCTCGTTCTGCGGCAAGGGTTGCTGTGCCTGGGCCAGGCCGGCGCTGAAGGCCAGCGCCAGCACCGCCAGGCGGTGTTTATACGTCTTCATGTCTGCGTTTCCCGTTTGCCGCCTGGCCGTGCCGGCGGCTTTTAGTTGCCTTTCCTTTTGCGCAGGCGGAAGACGGCCAGGTCGCCGCGTAAATTCGGCAGCACGCTGACGATATTGCCTTCCGCCAACGCCACGCATTCAATCACTTCCAGACCGCACTCCTCGGCCAGCTCCTGGAAGTCCTTGATCGTGGCGCAGCGCACGTTGGGCGTATCGTACCACTGGTAGGGCAAGGATTTCGATACGGGCATGCGGCCGCGCAGCAGCGCCACGCGGTGCGGCCAGTAGGCGAAGTTGGGGAAGGAGATGATGGCCTCGGCGCCGACGCGCACGATATCGCGCAGCAGCCTTTCCACATGCTGCATCATCTGCAGCGAGGAAAGACACAGCACGGTGTCGAAGGAATTGTCGCCGAAGATGCCCAGGCCGTTTTCCATATCCTGCTGGATCACGCGCACGCCGCGTTTGGTGCTTTCCAAGACCTTGTCATCGGCCAGTTCCAGGCCATAGCCGGTGCAGCGCTTGCCGCTTTGCAGATACTCCAGCATCACGCCGTCGCCGCAGCCCACATCCAGCACGTGGGCGTTTTCCGGCACCCAGTGGGCGATGAAAGCCAGATCGGGACGGGCTTTTTTCAGATCGTCGAAAGTCATGCCTGCAGCTCCTTCCACACCTGCTCGTAGTAGGCGCGCACCATATTCATGTATCGGGGGTCTTCCAGCAGGAAGGCGTCGTGGCCGTGCGGCGCGTCGATCTCGGCGTAGGTGACTTCGCGCCGGTTCGACAACAGGGCCTGCACGATCTCGCGGCTGCGTTCCGGGGAGAAGCGCCAGTCGGTGGTGAAGGAAGCGAGGAAGAACTTGGCCTTGGTCGCGGCTAGGGTTTTCGCCAGGTCGCCGCCATGGGCGCGCGCCGGGTCGAAATAGTCGAGCGCCTTGGTGATCAACAGATAGGTGTTGGCGTCGAAGTATTCGGAGAACTTGTCGCCCTGGTAGCGCAGATAGGATTCGATCTCGAAATCGATGCCGAAGCCGAATTTGTAGTCGCTGCTTTCGGCGATATCACGCAGCTTGCGGCCGAACTTCTCGGCCATATCGTCGTCCGACAGATAGGTGATGTGGCCCACCATGCGCGCCACTTTAAGGCCGTTTTTCGGCACCACGCCGTGCTCGTAAAAATCGCCGCCGCGGTAATCCGGGTCGCTCAGGATGGCCTGGCGCGCCACGTCGTTGAAGGCGATATTCTGCGCCGACAGCTTGGGCGTGGAGGCGATCACCATGCAGTGGCGCAGGCGCTCGGGATACATGATGCTCCAGGCCAGCGCCTGCATGCCGCCCAGCGAGCCGCCCATGACGGCGGCGAACTGGGTGATGCCCAGTTCATCGGCCAGGCGCGCCTGGGCCGCCACCCAGTCCTCCACCGTGACCACGGGGAAGGCGGCGCCATACGGCTTGCCGGTGGCGGGATTGGCGTGCATCGGACCGGTCGAACCGAAGCAGGAGCCCAGGTTGTTGACGCCGATGACGAAGAATTTATTGGTGTCGAGCGGCTTGCCGGGACCAATCATATTGTCCCACCAGCCCACGTTCTTGGGATTGTCGGCATACACGCCGGCCACGTGGTGGGAGGCGTTCAGTGCGTGGCAGACCAGCACCGCGTTCGACTTGTCGGCATTCAGGGTGCCGTAGGTTTCATACATGAGCATATAGTCGCGCAGCGAGGCTCCGCTTTGCAGCTGGAGCGGCGCGGCAAAATGCATGGTTTGCGGCGATACGATTCCTATGGAAGACATGTGTTAATCAGGTAGCTGTGAAGGTACAGCGCGGCCCCACGGGCCATCTATCGATGCGGCCTCCCGTGATGATGGGCGCCGCAGACTAGCCGCGCGCGCCGCCACAATGGCTGGCGCCGCGCGCGGGCGGATTTACATCGTTTGCAAGGCCTGAACCGCTTCGGCGATCGCGGCCGGTTCCATGGCGCGCAGGATCTTGCGCGTCTGCGGCACGACCGTTTCCAGATCGCTGTTCAGGATTTCCTGCTTGACCGACAAGAGCTGCGCCGGGTGCATCGAAAACTCGCGCAAGCCCATGCCCAGCAACAGACGGGTCAATTTGGTATCGCCCGCCATTTCGCCGCATACGCCGACGTCGATGCCGGCCTTGTGGCCTGCGGCGATGGTCATGGCGATCAATTGCAAGACGGCGGGATGCAGGGGATTGTAAAGGTGCGCCACCTCATAATCAACCCGGTCGATGGCCAGGGTGTACTGGATCAGGTCATTGGTGCCGATCGAGAGGAAGTCCATGCGCTTGACGAACATGGGCAGGGCCAGGGCCGCCGCCGGAATCTCGATCATGGCGCCGACCTGCACTTCCGGGTCGTATTTGATGTCCAGTTCGCGCAGCTGGGCCTTGGCCTGCTCGATCATGGCCAGCGACTGGTCGATCTCGAAGGCGTGCGCCAGCATCGGGATCAGGATGCGCACCTTGCCGAAGGCCGAGGCGCGCAGGATGGCGCGCAGCTGGGTCAGGAAGATCTGCGGCTCGGACAGGCAGTAACGGATGGCGCGCAGGCCCAGCGCCGGATTGAGCGCCGTGTGCTCGCTCTGGTCGAGCGGCTTGTCGGCGCCGATGTCCAGGGTACGGATGGTGACGATGCGGCCCTTCATGGCGGCCACGGCGCGCCGGTACTGCTCGAACTGCTCGTCCTCGGACGGGATATCGCTGGCGCGGCCCATGAACAGGAATTCGGAGCGGAACAGGCCGACGCCGCTGGCGCCCGCCTCCAGGGCAGCCGGGCAGTCGTCGGGCAGCTCGATATTGGCCAGCAGGGTGATGGCCGTGCCATCCTTGGTGACGGCCGGGGTTTTCTTCAGTTTGCTGAGCTTCTTGCGCGCGCGCAGGGCGGCCTGCTGGCGTTCGCGGTACTGCTCCAGCACCAGGGCGCTGGGCGTGACGATCACCACGCCGGCATCGCCGTCGATGATGACCCAGTCGTCCTGCTTGATCAGCTGGGAAGCCTGGGACATGCCGACGGCGGCCGGAATATCCAGGCTGCGCGCCACGATGGCGGTGTGCGAGTTCTGCCCGCCCACATCAGTGACGAAGCCGATGAAGGAGCGGTCGCGGAATTTGAGCATGTCGGCCGGCGAGATATCGTGGGCCACCACGATCATCTGGGCCTGGAATTCGTCGCCGGCGGCCGGCGTGATGGCGGTGGGCAGCGGCTCGCTGCCCATCAGCACCTTCAGCACGCGCTCGGCCACCTGCTGGATGTCGGCCTTGCGTTCGCGCAGATAGGGGTCTTCGATTTCGTCGAACTGGGCGGAAAGCTCATCGATCTGGGTCAGCAAGGCCCATTCGGCGTTGTAGTGGCGGCTGCGGATGATATCCAGCGGCGCCTCGGAAATCATGGGGTCGGACAGGATCAGGGCATGGACGTCGATGAAGGCGCCCAACTCGGTCGGCGCGTCCTTGGGCAGTTCATTCCACAGCGTTTGCAGCTCGCGGTGCACGGCGGCCAGGGCCTGCTGCAGGCGCTGCACCTCCGCTTCCACATTTTCTTCGGCAATCAGATAGTGCCGGACATCGAGGGCCGCAGGCGTCAGCAGGTGGGCGCGGCCGATGGCGATGCCGCGCGATACCGGAATGCCGTGGAGCGTGAACGATGCCATGGGCGGATAGGTATGGGTTCGCGGATGGCTGCGGTCCCTCGGCATTACTCGCCTTCGCCGAATTTGTCGTTGACCAGGGCGGCCAGGGCGTTGATGCAATCCTGCTCGTCGGCGCCGTCGGCTTCCAGCGTCACCTTGGCGCCCTTGCCGGCGGCCAGCATCATCACGCCCATGATGGACTTGGCGTTGATGCGGCGCGCATTGCGGGTCAGCCAGACGTCGCTCTGGTATTTTGCGGCCAGTTGGGTAAATTTGGCGGAAGCACGCGCATGCAGTCCAAGCTTGTTGATAATCTCAAGTTCTTGCTGAATCATATAGTCTGTCTTCTCAATCAGGGATGCGCTGCAAAAACCGCCGCTGCCAGCCGGAGCTAACGGCGGCTACTGTGGGCCTGCATCAGACCCTTATCCTGTTATCGACCCGCACCGCGCCGCTTTGGGCGCCGGCCAGGGCCATCTCCACCACCACATCGAGCGTGTCGCGCCGGTAGGTGATCGCGCGCAGCAGCATCGGCAGGCTGATGCCGGCGATGACTTCCACGCGGCCCGCGTCGGCCAGCTTGTTGCAGCAGTTGGCGGGCGTGCCGCCTTTGATATCCGTGATCACCAATACGCCCGAACCGTCGTCCAGGCGCAGGATCGCTTCGCTCGCCATTTTCTGCACTTCGCCCAGATCCTGGTCCGCCACCACGTCGATGGCTTCCAGCCGCTCTGTCTGGCCGCGGAACACATGGGCCACCGCGGCCAGGAAAGCCTGGCCCAGCGGCGCGTGCGTCAACAACAATATGCCAACCATATCCTCGTTATCCTTGCTGGCCCGCTGCCGCTTCCAGCGCGTCGATGAACATCGCGGCCACCTGGAAGCCGCTTTGCTGGGTGATCTCCTGGAAGCAGGTCGGGCTGGTGACGTTTACCTCGGTCAGGCAATCGCCGATCACATCTAATCCTACCAGCAAGAGGCCACGCGCTGCCAGTACGGGGCCGAGGGTTTCGGCAATTTCACGGTCGCGCGCCGACAGGGGCTGGGCCACGCCCGTGCCCCCGGCGGCCAGATTGCCGCGCACCTCGCCGGCTTGCGGAATGCGCGCCAGCGAATACGGCACCGGTTTGCCGCCGATGACGAGGATACGCTTGTCCCCCTTGACGATTTCGGGGATGTATCGCTGCGCCATGATGGTGCGGCTGCCGTTGGCCGTCAGGGTCTCGATGATGGAACCCAGGTTCAGGCCGTCGGCCTTGACGCGGAACACGCCGGCGCCGCCCATACCGTCCAGCGGCTTGAGGATCACATCGCCATGCTCGGCGTGGAAGGCGCGCAGGCGGGTCTCGTCGGACGTCACCAGGGTCGACGCGGTGAACTGGGAAAACTGCGCGATCGACAGCTTCTCGTTATGGTCGCGGATGGCGGACGGCTTGTTGAACACGCGCGCACCCTGGTTTTCCGCCAGCTGCAGCAGATAGGTGCCGTACACGTATTCCATATCGAAAGGCGGGTCCTTGCGCTGGACAATGGCGTCGAATTCGGTCAGACGCATCTCCTGCGACTCCTCGGCGCGATACCACTCGTCGGCGGCGCCGGTCAGGATGATGCGGGCGGCGTAGGCCGTCACCACGCCGTTAGTCAGCGCCATATGATGCTGCTGGAAGGCGTACACCTCGTGGCCGCGGGCGGCCGCCTCGGCCATCATGGCGTAGGTGGAATCCTTGTAGATCTTGAAGCTGTCCAGCGGGTCGGCGAGAAAAGCGATTTTCATGGGCGCGTCCATTCGAAGTAATGGCTGATTTTAGCCGAGATTCCCAAGCGGCATCGGCGGGCGCCCGCGCTGGCGCGCCCCCGGCCTGCGCCTTAATACACTTCGGGGTTCGGGTCGGTGCGTTCCATTTCCAGCGAAGCGGCCAGCAAGGCCAGGCGCGCCACCACGCCATACACGTAGAAGCGGTTCGGCGCGGCGGTGCCCGGCTTGGCTTTCAGGTCCGGCACGGCGTGCTGCTGGGCGAAGGCCAGCGGCACGTATTCGGAACCGGGCGCGTTCAGGTTCTGGTCCACGCCACGCTCGGCGTGCACGCGGTAGAAGCCGCCCACCACGTAGCGGTCGATCATATACACCACCGGCTCGGCCACCGCATCCTTGATGCTCTCGAAGGTCGGCACGCCCTCCTGGATATTCAGGTCGGTGACAGCCTTGCCGTCCTTGATGACGAACATCTTCTCGCGCTGCGCCTGGCTCAGGTCTTTCAGTTCGGCCGCGTCGCGGATGCTGATGATGCCCTTGCCGTAGGTGCCGGCGTCCGGCTTGATGATGACGAAGGGCTTTTCCTTGATGCCATATTCCTTGTGCTTCTTGCGGATCTTGGCCAGCAGGGTGTCGACATTGGCGGCCAGGGCTTCCTGCCCCTCCCCGCTCTGGTAGTCGACCTGCTCGCATTTGGCGTGGAAGGGATTAAGCATCCACGGGTCGACGCCAATCAGCTTGCCGAACTTCTTCACCACCTCGTCGTAGGCGGTGAAGTGGTTGCTCTTGCGGCGCAGCGCCCAGCCGGCGTGCAGCGGCGGCAGCAGGCTCTGTTCATGGATATTCTCCAGGATCGAGGGAATGCCGGCCGACAGGTCGTTGTTCAGCAGGATGGTGCAGGGATCGAAGTCCTTCAGGCCCAGACGGCGGCCATTGGGGGAGCGCAGCAGCGGCTCGACCACCAGCATATTCCCGTCCGGCAGCGCCAGCGGCGTCGGCTGGGTCACTTGCGGATCGAGAGAGCCGAGGCGCACATGCAGGCCGGTCTGGCGGAAGATCTGCATCAGGCGCGCCACGTTCTGCCAATAGGTCGGGTGGCGCTGATGGATTTCCGGGATCATCAGCAGATTGCGCGCGTCGGGACAGTATTTGTCGATGGCGGCCATGGCCGCCTGCACCGACAGCGGCAGCATCTCGGTGGCCAGGTGGTTGAAGCCGCCGGGGAAAAGATTGGTGTCCACCGGCGCCAGCTTGTAGCCGGCATTGCGCAGGTCCACCGAGCAGTAGAACGGCGGCGTGTGTTCCTGCCACTCCAGACGGAACCAGCGCTCAATGGCCGGCGTCGCGGCCAGGATTTTTTCTTCGAGATCGAGCAGCGGTCCAGTCAAGGCCGTGACGAGGTGGGGAACCATGCTTACATCCTTGTCAATAAACGGGTGCGGTTAATAACGCATCAAACGACGCACCTAGCGAATTCACCAGATTGGGGCAAAACATGCAATTAAAAGCCTTCAAATGCAAAAAAGGCGCCCTGGTGCGGGGCGCCTTGAACGAACCGCGCAAGGGCGGTCCGGCTGTGCTCAGGAATGGTAGGCCGATTCGCCGTGGCTGGTGATATCCAGGCCTTCGCGCTCCTCTTCTTCCGGCACGCGCAGGCCGATCACCATATCCACCAGTTTGTATGCAATAAAGGCAACAACGGCGGACCAGACGATGGTGATGCCCACCGCCGTGGCCTGGGTCGTTACCTGGCCGGCGATCGAATAGTCAGCCGATGCCTTGTTGGCAACATAATCCCATACGCCCTGGCCACCGAGCGACGGCGCGGCAAACACGCCGGTCAGGATGGCGCCGAGAATACCACCTACCCCGTGCACGCCGAACACATCGAGCGAATCGTCAGCGCCAATCAGGCGTTTCAGTCCATTCACGCCCCACAGGCAGATAATACCAGCCAGCAAGCCGATGACCAAGGCGCCCATCGGGCCGACGTAGCCGCAAGCCGGGGTGATGGCCACCAGACCGGCCACCGCGCCCGACGCCGCGCCCAGCATGGAGGGCTTGCCTTTCAAAATCCATTCGCCGAACAGCCAGGAGGTGGCGGCGGCGGCCGTCGCCAGCAAGGTGTTGATGAAGGCCAGGGCGGCGATGTCGCCCGCTTCCAGCGCCGAACCGGCGTTGAAGCCGAACCAGCCCACCCACAGCAGCGAGGCGCCGACCATGGTCAGGGTCAGGGAATGCGGCGCCATGGACTCGCGGCCATAGCCGATGCGCTTGCCGATCAGGATAGCGCCGATGATGCCCGCCACAGCGGCGTTGATGTGCACCACGGTGCCGCCCGCGAAGTCGAGCGCGCCCTTCTGCCAGATGAAGCCTGCCTTGGCCGTTTCCGTGGCCAGGGCGTTGGCGTCGGTGATGGCGTCCGGGCCGGTCCAGAACCAGACCATATGCGCCACCGGCAGATAGGAGAAGGTGAACCACAGCACGACGAAGGCCAGCACCGCGCTGAATTTGGCGCGTTCGGCGAAGGCGCCGACAATCAGACCGCAAGTGATGGCGGCGAACGTGCCCTGGAAGGCGACGTAGATGAACTCGGGGATCACCACGCCCTTGCTGAAGGTGGCGGCGGTCGTAAAGGCGCCCTTGGCCGGATCGTAGATGCCCGCCAGCAGGGCGCGGCCGCCGCTGCCGAAGAAGGCGTTGCCCTCGGTGAAGGCAAGCGAGTAGCCGTACAAGCACCACAGCACGATGATCAGCGAGAAGATCATGAAGACCTGCAGCAGCACCGACAGCATATTCTTGGTGCGTACCAGGCCGCCATAGAACAGTGCCAGCCCGGGGATGGTCATCAGGATCACCAGCAGGGTGGCGACGAACATCCAGGCGGTGTCGCCCTTGTTCGGCGTGGGCGCCGGCGCGGCGGCGGATGCAGGAGCCGGGACTGCCGCCGCTGGGCTGGCGGCGGGCGCCGTAGCAGCAGCGGCAGCAGCAGCCGGCGCAGCATCGGCCGGGGGCATGGCTGGCGCGGCGGCCGTGGTCTCAGCCGGGACTGCCGCGGCGGCCGGTTTGGCATCCTGCGCCGGCGCGGCATGGAAGAAGCCCAGCGCCAGCACGACCGCCATCCCCGCGAAAACTGTTTTTATAGTTTTTTTCATTCAGATTCCCCTTAGAGCGCATCGTTGCCGGTTTCGCCGGTACGGATGCGGATAACTTGTTCCAGGTTGTAGACGAAGATCTTGCCGTCGCCGATCTTGCCGGTGCGCGCGGCGCGCTCGATGGCCTCGATGGCCTGGTCGACGATGGCGTCGTCCACGGCCGCCTCGATCTTGGTCTTGGGCAGAAAGTCGACCACGTATTCCGCGCCGCGATACAGCTCGGTATGGCCTTTCTGGCGGCCGAAGCCCTTCACCTCGGTCACGGTGATGCCTTGCACATTGATGTTGGAGAGCGCTTCGCGCACCTCATCCAATTTGAAGGGCTTGATAATGGCGGTGATCATTTTCATTTGGGCCTCGCTTAGAAGATTTTCGAAATCGTGAAGACGGCGCCGCCCTTGCCCAGGTTCTTGCCGTCGCGGCCCACATAGGCTTCGGTGTTGGTGCCCACATAGGCCAGGGCCAGCGTGGCGACGCCGAAGTCCTTGCTGACACCCACCTTCCAGTCGGTATAGCTGGACGCGCCATTGTTTTTCACGCGCTGGCGGCCCACATGCAGGTTGAGGGTATAGCCTTGGTAGACGTCGTAGTTGATGGCGCCATCCAGATAGCCGCTGTTCTTGCTGTCGGCAAAACCGAACAGATTGGTCAGCGAATGCGAATACTTGAGCGTGGCCGGGCCGAAACCGATCTGGCCATACAGCTCAAAGGTGTTCGCGCTCGGATGCAGCTTATTGGAAGGATAGATATAGCCCAGGCCACCGACGTCGTAGCTGACGTCCTTGGCGATTTCGCCGCGCTTGCCGGCATAGACATCGGCCTCAATGCTGCCGTCGCCATTGGCATCCTTGATCCACTTGATGGTGGAGAGCCAGGCGCCGGCATACAAGCCGCTGGGGTTATTCACCCAGTCCGCGCCGCCTTGCAGCGCGGGTTTCAGGCGCGTTTGCGAGATACCGCGGTAACGGTAATCGCTGGTCACGGCCAGATTGTAGGAGAACTCGTTGTCCGGTTTCGCCTCGGGTGCGGCTTGCTGCGCATGGGCCAGGCCTGCTCCAAAAGTTGCCAGGGCAAGCAATGCGGAGGCGAGAGTCAGGTTCATGGTCTTATATTTCATGGCGATTTCCTTTGGATGAACTTTTAATGCGGTTTAAAATTCAGGGGATCGACAAGCTTCACCACGACTCATTAGCAGAATGCGTGCCAGCAAGTGTTGACACGCGGACAGCTGATTACATAGCAATTTTGCATTGTTTCGCACCAAATGGATGCTGGAATCGCACTGGCGTGGTGCAAATCCAACCAAAGCACGGAATGACCATGGACATGAACAACTTCTTTAATGACTTGCAAAGCAAGATCAATCAGGCCATCGAAAACTCGCCGGCCAAAGACATCGAAAAAAACGTGAAGGCGATGATGACCCAGGGCTTCGCCAAACTCGATCTGGTCACGCGCGAGGAATTCGAAATTCAGGCGCAAGTGCTGGCCAAGACCCGCGCCCGCCTGGAACTGGTGGAAGCCCGCCTGGCCGAAATCGAAGCCAAACTGGCGGATGAGAAGTAAGCAGAGAGAATTGCCCCGCGATGGCGCAGACGCGCCATCCATTTCAGTGCAGGCTCAAGGCAGAGGACAATCGGCGCTAAGCTGCTCATGCAGCACGCCGTCGATGCTGTCGTCGCCCGCAATCACCAGGCGCCCCGCGCCGACCGGCCGCTCGTCGTCGGCACGCCAGACCACGTTGGCAAAGGCCGAACGCCCTTCCCCGATCACATACACCTGATGCAGCGTGCAGCTGACGCCTGCGCCTTTTTCTATGCTTTTATGACGCAGGGGAACAATGCGCTGCACGCCGCCAAAGAGATGCTCCGATTGCCGGATCAAGGCGGCGGCCTGCGCGTATTCGTCGCAGAAAAGGATTTCCCAGCACATGCCGCCAAGCACGGCGAACACAAAACCGCTGAGAACGATAAGACTTTTTTTCATGCTAGGTCTTCCAGCCGATTTACAAACATTTCTGGAATGAAATAGCAGTGTACCCGTTTAGCGCAACTTTGTCAAAGTTGCAATAATTACTCCATCCACTGCGCCGCGCTTCGCGAAGGGTGCTTGCCGCCCAGCGCCTCGGTCAAATAGCTGACGAAGGAGGTGATGCGCGAGGACAGCGCCGTGTTGCGGTAGTAGACGGCGTGAATCGGCTGGCGCACATCCTGCGTGTGGCGCGCCAGGATCTGCACCAGCTGCCCGGTGGCGCGATCCTGCTCGGTCATGAAGTCCGACAGGCAGACGATGCCGGCGCCGTCGAGCGCCAGCTGGCGCAGCGTTTCGCCGCTCGATGAGCTGATCGCGGGCGTGATGCGCAGCGGCTCGCCATCGGTACCGAGGATGGGCCAGACATTCAGCGACTCGGGCTGGGTGAAGCCGAGCAGCGCGTGCTTGGCCAGATCCTCGGCCTTGCGCGGCGTGCCGTGGGCATCGAGATATGCCCGGCTGGCCAGGATGCGCACCCGGCTGCTGCCGATCGGGCGGCTGTGCAGGGTGGAGTCCTTCAGGCGGCCGATGCGGATGGCGACGTCGGTGCGCCGCTCCAGCAGGTCGATGATGCCTTCATTGCTGTTCAACTCCAATTCCACCTGCGGGAAGCGCTCGCGGTAGCCGCGCACCAGCGGCACCACCACATGCAGCATGAAGGGTGAGGCGGCATCGACCCGCAAGCGGCCGGACGGCAGCTCGCGCCGCGCCAACATCTGCTCCTCCGCGTTTTCAACCGAGGCGATGATGGCGCGCGCGTTCAACAGGAAGGCATGGCCCTCCTCCGTCAGTTCCAGGCGGCGCGTGGTACGGCGCAGCAGCGTGGTGGCCAGCTTCTCCTCCAGCCGCCCCAGCGTGCGGCTGGTGGCCGACACGGTGAGGCCGAGCTGCTGCGCGGCGGCGGTGATGGAACCGGAATCCACCACGGCGGTAAAGGCCTGGAGTTCGTCGAGCGTGATTTTCATTTTTGATTTCAAATCAAGATAATTTCGCTTATCTACTAGTTTTTCTGCAAAAGTATAGCAGCTAGACTGCGCTCCATTCCTCATCAAACCATGGATGCCCAGCATGCCACTTGCTCTTCTCGCACTGACCATCAGCGCTTTCGCCATCGGCACCACCGAATTCGTGATCGTGGCGCTCGCCCGGTTATGAATCGCTGATCGTGGCACGCATTCTTACCGGTCTGGCGCACGGCGTATTCTTCTCGGTCGGCGCCATCATCGCCACGACGCTGGTGCCGAAGGAAAAAACCGCCAGCACCATCGCCACCATGTTCAGCGGCATGACGGTGGCCTTTGTCGCCGGCATCCCGCTCGGCACCTTCATCGGCCAGCACTTCGGCTGGCGCGCCGGCGCCACTGCTGCGTCAACTCAGCGTGCTGACGCAACCACGCCTGCTGCTGGTGTACGCGACCGCCGCCCGCTGGACGAGACGCTGGCGAAGATCGGGGCCGAGGTTCTTCCGGTTTTCCATATTTGATCTGAAATCAAATATTTTTGACTTTTAACAGCGTTTATCTCATCAGAAATCAAGTCCAGAATACTGGCAGATCACAACGATCCATTCAATTCAAGGAGCACATAGTGAGCACTATCCCCGCCTTCGGCCTCGGCACCTTCCGCCTGCAAGACCAGGTTGTCATCGACTCGGTCAGCAACGGCCTGGAACTGGGCTACCGCGCCATCGACACCGCCCAGATCTACGGCAATGAAGCCGAAGTTGGCGCCGCGATCGCCGCGTCCGGCGTGCGCCGCGAAGACCTGTTCCTGACCACCAAAATCTGGGTCGACAACTACAGCCCCGAGAAGCTGGTGCCGAGCCTGAAGGAAAGCCTGGCCAAGCTGCGCACCGACTATATCGACCTGACCCTGATCCACTGGCCGGCCCCCGGCAATGGCGTGGAGGTCGAAACCTTCATGAAGGCGCTGGCCGAAGCCAAGGCGCAAGGCCTGACGCGCCAGATCGGCATCTCGAACTTCAATATCGAGCTGACCAAGCAAGCCATCGCCGCCGTCGGCAAGGATGCCATCGCCACCAACCAGATCGAACTCAGCCCCTACCTGCAAAATCGCGCCCTGGTCGAATTCCTGCAAAGCGAAGGCATCCACGTCACCTCCTACATGACGCTCGCTTACGGCAAGGTGTTGAGCGATCCGGTGGTCGGCGCCATCGCGCAACGCCTGAACGCAACCCCGGCCCAGGTGGTACTGGCATGGGCGCTGCAACTGGGTTACTCGGTGATTCCATCGTCCACCAAGCGCGAGAACCTCGCCAGCAATCTGCTGGCGCAAACGCTGCGCCTGGGCGCCGAAGACATGGCGCAGATCTCCGCGCTTGAGCGCAACGGCCGCGAAGTCGATCCAGCCGGCCTCGCGCCGCAGTGGGACTGATCGCAGCACCACTCTCCGTCAACCGTCCGCGGCCCACGGGCCGCGGCAATTCCAGGACCACATCATGACCCAGGACACCTTGTTCCAACCGCTGCAACTCGGCGCGCTGACCCTGCCGAACCGCATCGTCATGCCGCCGATGACACGATCTCGCGCCAGCCAACCCGGTGACGAAGCCAATGAGCTGATGGCCGCCTACTACGCGCAGCGCGCCAGCGCCGGCCTGATCGTCAGCGAAGGCACGAACATCGCACCGCTCGGCAAAGGCTATGCGTGGACGCCCGGCGTGCACACGCCAGCGCAAGTGGCCGGCTGGCGCAAGGTGACCGACGCCGTGCATGCGGCCGGCGGCCGCATCTTCGCCCAGCTCTGGCACGTCGGCCGCTTGAGCCATACCAGCCTGCTGGGTGGGCAGCAGCCGGTATCCTCCTCGCCGCTGCAGGCCAAAGGCGTGAATGTCTTCATCGCCGGCGACGACGGCAGCACGCCGGGCTTCGTCCAGGCCTCCGAGCCGCGCGCCCTCAGCGTGGCGGAAATCGCCGAAGTCGTGGAGCAGTACCGCGCCGCCGCCCGCAATGCGCTGGCCGCCGGCTTCGACGGCGTGGAACTGCATGGCGCCAACGGCTATCTGGTGAACCAGTTTATCGATTCGAATGCCAACACCCGCACTGACGCCTACGGCGGCTCGCTGGAGAACCGCCTGCGCTTCCTCGGCGAAGTGGCACAGGCGCTGATCGCGGCCATGGGCGACGCCTCGCGCGTCGGCATCCGCCTGGCGCCGCTGACCACGCAAAACGGCTGCGTCGACGACGATCCGGAAACCACCTATCTCGCGGCGGCCAAACTGCTGGGCGAACTGGGCGTCGGCTACATCCATATCGCGGAAGCCGACTGGGACGATGCGCCGCTGATGCCGCTGGAATTCAAATGGAAGCTGCGCGAGGTGTATTCCGGCGTGCTGATTTATGCCGGCAAATACACGGCGGAACGCGCCCGCGAAGCGCTGGCCGCAGGCTGGGCCGACCTGATCGCCTTTGGCCGCCCCTTCGTCGCCAATCCCGACCTGCCCGAGCGCCTGCGCACCGGCGCCCCGCTGGCCCAGCACGACCGCGCCACGCTGTTCGGCGGCGGCGCTGCCGGCCTGACCGACTATCCGGCGCTGGCCGCGGCCTGAAAGCGGCAGTCGCGGCAAGCCTGACAGACTTGCAATGATCGCCGACAAACGGAGTCCATATTTGCGGATGGGCTCCGTTCTGTTTTTGCGGCAGCGCAAAGCCGGCAGCGGGCGCGCTTTTACGATAGCCGGACACTGTTCCCGTCTGGAGGTAAACCGATGAGCCTCGCCGTTCTGCGCAGCCGCGCCTTGGCCGGCATGGACGCCCCCGAAGTCGGCGTCGAAGTGCATCTGGCAAACGGCCTGCCCGCCTTCCATATCGTCGGCCTGGCCGAAACCGAAGTGAAGGAGGCGCGCGACAGGGTGCGTGCGGCGATCCAAAATGCGGGCTATGAAATGCCTGCCCAGCGCATCACCGTCAGCCTGGCTCCGGCCGATCTGCCAAAAGAGTCGGGCCGCTTCGACCTGCCTATCGCCATCGGCATTCTGGCCGCATCGGGCCAGATTCCCACGCGCGGCCTGGAACAATATGAATTCGCCGGCGAACTCTCCCTGACGGGCGCCCTGCGCCCCATACGCGGCGCGCTGGCGATGGCCTTCGCCATGCGGCGCAAGCAGACCAGCAAGACACGGGCATTCATCCTGCCGCTGGAAAATGCCGAGGAAGCGGCGTTGGTGAGCGAAGCGCTGATCCACCCTGCCCGCTCGCTGTCACAGGTGTGCAGCCATCTTTGCGCCGTGACCGAGGAGGGGCGCCTGCCGCGCCATATTGCGGCGGCCTTGCCGCTGCCCCCCTGCTATCCCGACTTTGCCGAAGTCAAAGGCCAACGCGTGGCCAAGCGCGCGCTGGAAATCGCGGCGGCCGGCGGCCACTCGATCTTGCTGGTCGGCCCACCCGGCAGCGGCAAGACCATGCTGGCCAGCCGCTTCGCCGGCCTGCTGCCGCAGATGACGGATGAAGAGGCGCTGGAGGCAGCGGCGGTACAATCGCTGAGCGGCAAGTTCCAGGCCGCGCTGTGGAAGGTGCGGCCCTATCGCGCGCCCCACCATACCTCGTCAGGCGTGGCCCTGGTTGGCGGCGGCAGCTGTAAAAATTCAAATTAAATGAGAATGTTCAAATTAAATGAGAACGTTCGAATTCGGTGAGAAAACCTAAGTTATCCTCGGGCTGATCAATAATAAGCGGCTTATCGCTGTTCGCGGAAAGCATCAACGCAAGGAGGATAGACTGCTGCTGGCCAAGTGAAGCTTCGAGAATTCACGCCGAACGGTTCGTGGCTCGCCCGCGTCGTCGAAAACCTGTTTGCTAACCTGTAGCTTCGGAACGTCATACAGCGCAACACGCTCGAGCGCAAAGCGAATCGATGGAGGGGAGAGCCGTTCCAATACTCCCCTTGCCTCAGCGGCGTCGAAGGCTTATGCGCCGTCTTTAGTCCGCAATTCTGTCAGCGGTGTGGGGTCGTTTGCTTCGATCGACTCAAGCAATTAGACCAGCTTGGCGATCTCAGCCATCCGGTAACTCAACAATGAACGAGGGATCAAACTGCGCATTCTGGGCGCCGCCATCACGGTTAATATAGCCGCACGGATTGCATACGACCCGACATTTGCCAATTCGGTAGTCCATTGTTTCATGCATATGTCCGTGTACCCAGAGATCGGCTTGCGCGACTAAGTCCTCCATCTGAGATGCGTAAGCTGCAGACGACAAATCGCTCCGGTATTGCCCCGGAACAGAGCGCATTGATGGGGCCATATGTGTGATCACCACAGTGCTGCCAGCGAACGGCTCTGCAAGCTTCTTTTTGATCCAAGACTTGTGCGCCGCGTGGAGTTGCGCCGTATCAGCTGCACGCAGCTTCCTATACCCTTTCTTCGCCAGGCGAATACGCTTGTAATCGGTCATGGCTGATTCCGCCTCACGCATTGCGTCGGCCCGTGTATCATCGCCAAACAGCTTGAAGTCGGTCCACAAAGTCGCACCTATAAATCGAACGCTGCCATGGATGTACTCGCTGCAGTTCAAAAAATGTACGGTGGGGGCTCCCATACAGGCGGCCTCAATGTCATCCTGGATGTCGTCAAGATTTTTACCGTACGCTTCGTGGTTGCCTGACACATAGAGAACAGGGGTGCCAGCGAATGCGTCGGTGGCCCACTGCACAGCTTTGACGCCACTGCTGATGTCGCCGGCCAGTACGACTATGTCGGGACGACTGAGCGTTAAATCGATTTGTGGCGCTTTTTCACGCCACAGCTCATGGTGGAGATCTGACAGTATCAGTAGGCGCATCGATCAGCTTGTATGAATTGGAAAGGCGGGTGCGGCTCAGTGCACTCGACCGGAGGCTGTGTTGGACGCATGTGTCCACGTACCCGGCCGATACTGAGATATTAGCCGCATAGGTAGCGCATGCCCCGCGTCTTCGGCGGATTATGAGTTCAGCACAGCGTTCATGCGGGCCAACCACAGCTCAGCAGTGGCGTGATCGTACAAGCGGATTTTATAGAGAGGCTGCTGCGCGTTGCGCGTCTTGAAAACAAGGACGTTCTCGGTCTTCGACAGCTGGCCATTACTATTCGATTTGGTGACCCACTGGTGCTCGCACCCGAGGATGTCAGCCCGGTCATAGACTTGATAGGACATGGTGGCCGGCGTAACAAAAACAACTTTTCCAGACACCGAGTCAACTGCAAGCTCGCGACGGAGCTCTAAATCTGCCTTGATGCCATGCTTTTCCAAATGTGCTTTTGCGGTTGCGAAGCTTGTCTTGAGGCTGGAATGCCGCCGCACGCCTCTGATGGCCGCTATTACGGCAAAGCCCGCGATCGACGCGAGCACAACCGTACTCGTGTCGTCTGATAATGCCTGGGCCACACAGCCAGGAAGAGCAACAAAAACCGCGAGGTCAATCAGCCCAATAGTTTTGGCGAGCGGTACTGTCGTGTATTGGATAGTCTCAAATGCCATAAGCTGCTACCTTAAAAATGCCGACCTCACGGCTTGGTCGGCGTTATTGCGTTAGTGTGGGCCCGACGACGGAAGCGAGTAAGCAAGGCCGGTTCTGTTGGTGAGGATCTTTCCCATCGTCAGATGAAGAGCACGCTCCAGATCGTCTTTTTCAACGTCGGAAACGGCCACGTTATGCAGCTCTAGGGTCTTCAGGCGGTAGACCTTCCTATTGGTATCCAAGGTATGTCGGAAGAGATCAATATCGGACTTAGCCCACATGTGAAGATCCGCCAAACTGTCGATCCATCCTTCCAGGCGAAGGATCATGCGGTCTTGGGCCTGAAGGACGGCCTCCAGTGGCGGCCCACGTCGACGGAGGCTGTCGTTGAGTGCTTCTTGCAATTGCTGGAAGCGTAAAGAAAAGGCGGTTTTTGTCAGGTCTACGCAGGGCAGAGATTTTCTATTGCTCATCCGTCGATCATTTTGGCTGCTGCAGCGGTGCCATCTAAAACAGGAGAAGACGGTCGGTTGATGGCAAACGACGCTATTTTTCGGAAAACCTGCCGGCAGCGCTGGAATTTACCAATATATTGTGAAGACTAAATGATAGCCGAAGCCCACCATTTCTACCAATATATTGGGAGAAATGTTTGGATCCAGGCGTCGCATTCGGTCAGGTTCTTCGTGCGTTAAGACGAGATGCAGGGTTGTCGCAAGAACAACTCGCGTTCGCAGCCGAGATCGAGCGAAATTTCGTGAGCCTGATCGAGAGAGGCGTCAACCAGCCATCCATTCGCGTAATATTCAAACTTGCCCAAGCGTTGGGGCTGCCGCCATCAAAAATGATTTTTTTGGTCGAAGAAAAGTTAGAAAGCTCTGCATAGGCCGGCGCATGGCGTTCAAGCTGCCGTAGAGCATGCCGATGATGCGCCAGGGACGATGAAGTCAGGTTACGGCGGCGTTTGAATAGGCTTAAGCTTTAGTTGCCGCACTACACGCAGCCTGATAACGCTCCGCAAGTTGACGCTTGAGGTCATCGCTAAAGTTAGCGCTCGCAGAATCGAGGGAGGTCGTGATTTCTGCCAAATGAACATTATCTTCCTGCCCGAACCACTCTTCCACGTAACTACCATCTGTATAGCCGTGTTCTTGCCGAAAGATATTGAGGACATTTTTTGATACGTACTGGACGTACACTTGGTTCCAAGTCATATTCATCGCACGAAAACAAGCTTCTAGCACACGCAATTCGCTGCGCCGCACCGACGCCAATCCGGCCAGCAACTCAAACAGCGAACGCGGGTCATCATCGAGCAGATGGGCCTTACCATCGAATTGCACCGATGTCTGATGCGGCTTCGAGACTGCCACAAGACGCTCAGCCGCCAGCTCAATATCACCCTTTGCCTGAACCAGCTCGTGTGAAAGCAGGAAATGGAGGATGTCGATCAGCTCAATGGAAGCTTGAGCTTCATCGGCTACCTGCTTTTTCCACCACTTCCAGCCAAGATGGTCTAGCGCCTCGCCCACTTCTACGACAATTGCTCGGAGAAATGGATAACCGCCCCCCCCTAACTGATGGCGGGAAATTATGAGTCAACCAATCAAGAATAAACTACAGATTTCAGCCTGTACCATTATCCTATCGCATATCAATTCTTCGCAAATTCCAGCGAACACAAAATTATTCGCTCACGACGAAAAGTAAGACAATCGGGATGTAGAATAGTGGCCTCCTAGTGTTCACCCACTGAAATTTCCAAAGCAAAACACACTTTAACAATCAAGGCGATGACAAAGCACTCATTCGGAGGTCCTTGGACATACATCAAGCTGGAGCTACTCGAACGCTACCTCACCTTTTTCAACACGGCTTTGCAGCGACGTCCCACGCCAGAATCGCCGTTTTCTAGGGTGTATATCGATGCGTTTGCCGGGACGGGGGAGTGTGAAATCAAGCTACCGAATGGGACGCTATCTACCATTCGCGGATCGGCGAGAATCGCCATAGAAACATCTCCCGCATTCAATCAGGTCCACCTGATCGACCTCAAGGCCAAGCATGTCGCGGAGCTGCAAGCGCTAGCGGCTTCCCAGGCACAGACCACTGTTATCGTGCACAAGCAAGATGCCAACTTGGCTCTGCAAGCGATCTTGTCCAAGCTGAACTGGCGGAATACCCGAGGCGTGTTGTTCCTGGACCCATACGGCATGCACGTTCAATGGAGCACGCTGGAAAGGATTGCCGCCACGCGCGCCTTGGACGTGTGGTATCTCTTCCCGCTGAGCGGTGTATACCGCCAAGCGGCCAAGGACTTCACTAAGGTGGATGAGAGCAAGGCTGCATCGCTTGATAGCGTGCTTGGGACAACGACCTGGCGGCAAGCGTTCTACGAGCAACCAGCTCAGCGTAGCTGTTTAGAAGATAATGGGCCTGCAATACGCACATCAGGTCCCGCGCAGATAGCGACATTTGTGCATACCCGGCTCAGCGAGCTGTTCAAAGGTTGGGTAAGCGAGCCCATCTTCTTACCAGAAAACGGGCCGCCGATCTTTGCTTTATTCTTCGCGGTATCGAACCCTTCGGACGTAGCCATTACGCTGTCGAAAAAGGGAGCAGATCACTTATTCTCTATGCTCAAGAATAAGAAGATTGGAAAAAGCCTCAACTCAATAGAGCATAACCAGAAAAATTTATTCTAGCCGAGGGGCAGCCGGAATAAAGCAGAGCATGACACATAATCTCAAAAATAATAAATGAGCACCCGCTTATGCGCTGTGAAAGGTAAAACGGCCGTGGCGCAGATATACTTCCCTCGCAACACATCCACCTTGGTACTGTGCCACTTCCTGCTTTGTCCCGGCTGCCCCCCCAGCCAACTCATGCCCACTTGATTCCCTTTGACAATCCATCCACGTTAGAAAAACACGACTTTCTATTTCAGAAGAAAAAGCTTTTCTGCGTAGGTGCAATGATCTGATCCGATGTTTTGATCTGTTTGGCAGCCCGGCGTTTCACACCATCCTCGCCAACAATCTCGACAGCGCCATGAGCAACCAGGCGCTCCAGAGCCTCTTGATAGATTTCCCCGGAAGCTGGAGAATCATTGCACGTCGTCGCGTACAGCACGCCATAGCTCACGCCCTCCTCGTGAGCAAACACAACCTTGGGGATTTGCTCCATCAACGTACGGACGCTGGCCTCGCGCGCCAGCGGATCAAACTCGAAGCCCAGCTCGCTCTGGCCGTGGTGCGCCGAATCGAACTTCGGATCGTAGCCCAGCATGTTGAACATGTTCAGGCCCGCACCGCCATAGTGGATGAAGTAGTTCTGGTTCTTCCAGTGCACGTCCGTCATCACGTCGCGCGCTCGATGATGCTGAGACAGGTGGATCAGCCAATAATCGCCATGGCCACTCTTATTCCGAACAAAGAAAGGCGTGTAGTGCTTGGCACCGCACTGCTGCACCAAGCTGGCATAAAGCGTGGATTGGATCAGCAGCCTCCAGTCCTTATCCGAGGCTTTGATCTCGCGCAAGGTGCGCCCGGCCAGCAGATCGGGAAGCTGAAGGCGCTTCAGCCCCGAGTTGAAATTCTTCTCGTCGGCGAAGTTGAGAAAGGAGTCAACCGCAAAAGTCAGGATGACCTCCGCGCCCGGCAGGGTGTTCAGAATTTTCTTGATCAGGCTGGTCGGGACCGCACGATAGCCGAATTGATCCAGGGCGAAGATCGAGCGGCCATTGCGTGGACTCTTCTTCTTGACGAAGTCGATGATAGCCTGGGCCTCGTTCTCGAACTTCCCATGCCGCATGTGGATGTTGCTGCCGATCCGATGGCCGTATCCAGCTTCGCGCAGAACCTTGTCTAGGGAAGCACTGATTAATTCATCAGGCGCTGCTCCGCGCGGCAGTCGGACCTGAGACAATAGCGGCATCCCCACTGTTCGCCATCGGCCATGC
>NZ_JACHXD010000004.1 GCF_014191875.1 Pseudoduganella violacea | reverse complement strand
ATCAAATGTTTTACGTTTTCTTGTCGTCATGCTTTAACTCCTCAGATAGTGGATTTTCCACCTATTGAGGTGTCCGGGCAAATTAGACCACGGCAAGACAGGTGGCCTCTCAAGTTGTCGGCGCTAATGGTTAAAACGCCTTGGTGGTCGGGCTCCGTTCGGACAAACTCGATCACGCCTCCAGCCTCTTCAATGAAGGGGCGCGACGCCGTTTTGCCGAAGCGTTTATGATGGGCGACGATCTCGGAAACCGGCACGCCGCTCTCAATTCCCATGGTGGCGTTAATGAAATTTGCGATATTCTCTTCGCCTTCGACCGTGATGCAAACCGTCGCTGAGCCTTCCTCAAAACCCGCTTGCTCCAAGTGGGCGCGCTTTCTCTCGCTATATTCCGCCATGCTCTCGCCAATGTGGCCGCGCAAAGCGGCCGCCAACGCCGCGCCGCTAACCTCCGACAGCGCGTCCGTGTCGCCATAGCGAACCGTCATGGTCATTTTGTGCAAACGGTCTCCTTTATCCGACGCCTCCGCTTCATGAATGCGGCTGAGCGCTCGGGAGCACAGCGCCGAATCGACGTGCTTTAAGAAAACGCGTTGCGGAGCCTCCATCTCATTGAACTCAATGAAAATGAAAAACGTTGGAACGGGGGCTGTGACCAGGCGCCGAAGGTTGGCGAGGCTGATCGCGCATTTTCGATCCCTCTTGTCTGTCGCCTTGACTTGAATTTTGCACTCCAAAGCCGCCTCGTGGAGACTAAACGGAGAGCGCGTGACGTTTGGCGAGAAGGCAAATTCGACGAAGAAATCCCAGCCGGTCGTGTCCACCTCCGACTTGTTCGCCGCGAGGCCCGCGCTGGCGCACCATTGCCTAAAACAGCTCTCGCCCAATCGGCCCAAATCTCTCATCCGCTATTCTCCTTTTCGTTGCCCCAATTCTAAGCGATGAGCCGCCGGCGCTCACGGTAAGATGGCGGTTTTCCCTTGAGCCAGATGGGCGCCCACGATGAAGTGCATTTACTGCGACGAAGACAAGCCGCTTGACGCGTTCTCCCTTGAGCACATTTTTCCGAGCAGCATTGGCGGCAAGCTGTGCGACGACTTCTTTAAAACGCGCTCCGTTTGCGGCGATTGCAACTCCAGGTCCGGTGTCGCCATCGACGGCCCATTTTTAAAAGGTGCGTTGAATAAAAACCTTTACGCCAAGTCGCTCATGGATTTTGTGGACCCGGAGGCCCTGAACACTTGGGCGCCCTTTTTTTACAAGGGTCGACTTCAGAGCTTAGAGTTTGGGGAAGGGGAGGTCTGCGAGATGTGGGAGGGGGCCAACGGCGAGCATGTTTATCATATTCGCGATGAGGACTCTGCCGCCTTCGATACTTACGCCGGTGGAAACCCCGTGAAACGTCGCAAGGTTCCGGGGCGCGCATACCTGTTTTTGACGAGCGTGCATGAAGGCAAATCCGCGTTTACGATCCGCTCGTTCGCGCAGCAGTTCAAGACGGCTCAGCGTTACGCGGGCAACTTCACATTGGCTGAGGGGGACGTGAAGGCAGTGGTTCCGCTACCTGAAGAGCTGCAAGAAGAGTTCGCGAAGATTCGGGCGGGGGCGATGTCGGGGCTCCCTTGGAGCCTGAGCATGGCGATCGACATCAACGCCAACGAGCGGTTCTTGACGAAACTGGCGCGGGCCTTGGGTTGCAAGCTTTTCGGAGACGCGTATGCTGACTCCGTTTACGGACAGCGAGTAAGGGCGGCGATGCATGAGCGCGACCTCTTGAAGCGCCATGAGCTGGCCGAATATCTCACCAGCACTCCCAACTTGAAGCAAGTGGCCCGGTTTTTCCATATCGCCGGAGCCTATTCGATCCACCTTCTCGCGATCGACACCGGGTTCGTTTTGGGCTTGATACTTCCCAATGGGGAGGCCTTGTATGTGACTCTCTCCAATGATTCGGCGTTATGGAGCGGGACCGAGTTTGACGCCTATCGATCCGGCGTGGCGTATGTGGTGGCGCACGGCGCCAATTTTTTTTCGGGGCCGATCAAGGCGCATGACTTCATTGCGCACACCACCGGCGTCGCGTTGTTGCCCGACTTGGAGAGATTGGAGCGGCGGAGATTCGGAGTAGTCAAACCCGTCACTCATCAATTTACATCATTAGAAGGAGACTGACGGGGGACTGTTGATGTGTCGGCTCTAGCGCAGAAGCGCGCCTCAGAGTGAAAACGCGTTAGAAAAAAGTCGCGCTGTGGTATTGCTGCATCATCGGCGTGACTTTTTCGGCAGGGCTGTTTTTGATGGCGGCGGCGTTGATTTCTTTGGGAACGGTGGTCATGTCGGTAGTGCAGCGCGCGGAGCGCGTCGTAAACCTGACATTTTACCTCTTTTGCAAAATTCGCAGCAGGATGCGATCCCTTCAAGGTAGAAAATCCTCATCCAGCAGTTGCTCGACCATATACGGGAGGGTGGACGGAAAAACGAGGGGAGCCAAGCCTGTTTCTATGGATGCCTTCCTGGCGACTACTGGATAGGTTTTGTTAGCAAACTGCACAATTTTTGGCTGGAGGCTTGGGCTGTCGTCCAATATCGTTTGAATTCTTGCGCGTTGTTCAATGATCGTGGCAGACCAGCTTGGCGTTTTTCGCTCCGGCTGGAACCGGCATTTCAGCAGATGCTGAATCAGAATCTCGAGTCTGCTTTTCAGGGCGTGACGTTCGTGCCGGGACATGCCGTTCAATTCCTCGATCAGGTTCTCGATGTCCAGCCGGGCAAACTGGCCGCTGCGCAGCAGCGTGGCCTGGGCGTCCAGCCACAGTACGAAGTCGTCTTCGTAATCGGGCTCGGCGGGTGTTCCGTCTTTAAAGTCGAGCATGGTCGGCACCTCCTCGAATCAAACTAGCGGTGAGAGGGGGGATTTCCAGGGAAATTCGGCCGATGTATGTTGAATATCAGTGAGGGATTATCACGGCAGGAAATCGGCGTTCAGCAATTGCTCGCTTGAGTACGGCAGGTCGGGAGGGAAGCTGCTGGCCGGTAGGCTGGTTTCGTGCATGGCGTCTTTAAGCGCGTGCGGATAGGCTTTCTCGCTGTATGGCGCCACCAACTGGCGGAGGCTTGGACTTTGGTCGAGAAGCAGCCGGATATGCTTGCGTTGTATGCGGATAGTGGCCTCCCAACTGCTGGTTTTTCTGTGCGGCTGGAATTGGCATTTCAGCAGGTGCTGGATCAAGATCTCCAGCCGGCTGGCCAAGGCGTGGCGGTGGTTTGCTGACATGCCGTTCAACTCTTCGATGAGATGTTCCCTGTCCAGCTGTTCAAGCTGGCCGCTGCGCAGCAGCGCGGTCTGGGCCTCCAGCCACAGCACGAAGTCGTCTTCGTAATCGGGCAGGGCGGGTGTTTCGTCTTTGAAGTCGAGCATGGTCGGCACCTCCTCGAATCAAACTAGCAGTGAGGGTGGGGATGTCCAGGGAAATTCGGCCGGTGTATGTTGAATGTCAGGGCAGGAAGTCGGCATTCAGCAGTTTTTCGATGGTGTATGGCAGCTGGGGTGGAAAGCTGGCATCCGGCAAGCCGGTTTCGTTCGCCGCCTCCTTGAGCACGTGCGGATAGGCTTTTTTGCAGTATTCCGGCAGTCGATGGCGCAGGCTGGGACTGGTTTCCAAGAGCGCGTCGATTTCCCTGCGTTGCTCGTGGATGGTGGAATGCCAGCTCCGGCTCTTGCGCTTGGGCTGGAATTCGCACTTAAGCAGATGCTTGATGAGCACCACCAATCGGCTCCCCAGCTCGCGATGTAGGCTGCTTGACATGCCGTGCAATTCCTCGGTCAGGTTCTCGATATCCAGTTGGCCAAACTGGCCGCTGCGCAGCAGCGCGGCCTGGGCGTCCAGCCACAGCGCGAAGTCTTCTTCGTAGCCGGGCTGGATGGGCGTTTGGTCTTTGAAATCGAGCATGATCGGCACCTCCACTAATCAAGCTAGCAGCGCAGGGGGCGATGTCCAGGGAAATGCAGCGGGCTTATGTGGAATATCAGCGCTACTCGTATTTGCTGAGAATGCGCAGCCAAGCCGGATCGTCCTTGAGCTTGCGGATCACGGGCGCCAGGCGCTCGTAGACTTCGGCCTGCCCCTGCGGCACGAGGAAGCGGCGTTCGGTTTGCCGGCCCGGAAGATTGAACAGCGTGAAGCGGTTTTCGGCATTGTGGCTCTTGAGGTAGTAGCGCGCCACCGATTCCGAGACGGCGACGCAGTCGATGCGGTCCAGGCGCAGTTTTTCCAGATTGATTTCTTCGCTCAGGGCGTCGGCGCGGTGCAGGCCTTCGCGGCGTATCCATTCATCGATGCCGGGATAGACATAACCCAGCGTCAGGCCAATGGTCTTGCCATACAGCGCGCCGGCCACGGCCGGGTTGGCGGGCTGTTCGCGGCGCGACACCAGCACGAAGCGGTCAATGGCGAACGGGGTGGTCCACAGGTATTTGCGCTGGGCTTCGTCGTTGAGCCAGGCCGGCATCATGCCGATGACGATGCCGTCAAGCTTGCCGTTTTCGAGCTGCATTTGCAGGCGCTTGCGCGGCAGGTAGTTGAGGCGGAAGCTGAGGTCGCCGAGCTGCTGCCGGTTGAGATAGTCGATCAGGTCGGGATACAAGCCCTGGCCGCCGCCGCCGATGAGGAGGGGCGCGAAATTGGCGCTGGTGTAGACATTTACCACCTCGGCCCGCGCCGGCAGGGCCGTGAGCATGGCGCAAAGGAGCGCCAGGGCGGACAGGACTTGTCTCATAATGGGCAATATATCACTGCGGTTTCTGGCCGGGTAGCCAAGCTTTCCGGTACGGTTGAGAGTTAGTGTTTGATAGTTGTTGCAAAGCAACATGAATTTTGCAACGGATTCTCACCAAATGTCACGTCGAGACGGTAAATCGGCCTATGATGGAAACAAGCCGTATCGCACGGCAAGCTAAGTGCTCCCCACGACTGTAGCGAGGTTTTCTCATGAATACCAATTCCCTTCTGGCCAGGCTCAAGCTCTGGCAAAAATTCCTGATTCTGAGTGTGATCGCGGTGGTGTTGGCCGCCATTCCTACCTATTTGTATATGAACGAGGCCGGCAAGGCGCTGGCCGCCTATGAAAGCGAGCTCGATGGCTTGCCGGCCGCCGTCAACGGCCTGCGCGTTGTACAACTGACGCAACAGCACCGCGGCCTGTCGGCGCTGGCCCTGGGCGGCATCGCGGCGGCGCAGGAAAAACGCCGCGCCAAGCAGGCCGAAGCCGACGCCGCTTACGCCGAGCTGGATAAGCTGGTGGCCTCGCTCAACGACCGCGCCATCAGCGAGGCCAAGGATGTGGCCAAGCGCGAATGGGAAGCGCTGCGCGCCGCCGTCAGCGACGGCAAGATCACGGTGCCGCAAAGCTATGCGGCGCATACGGCCCTGGTGCCCAAGCTGCTGAAGATGAATGACTTGATCGGCGATGCCTTCGGCCTGAGCCTGGACCCGGACAAGGAAGGCTATCAACTGATCCAGGCCATGTTCTACCAGTTGCCTTACCTGACCGAGGAACTGGGCAAGACGCGCGCCAAAGGCGCCGGCCTGCTGGCCAAAAAAGAAGCCAGCATCGAAGACCGCCAGATGCTGTCCGGGATCACCGGGCGCGTCACCGACCGCCTGGACCAGACCGTGACGGCCTTCGGCAAGGCCGCCGCTGCCAGCCCGGAAATCGGGCGCGAGCTGGGACCGGCGATGCAGGAAGCGGCCGACATCGCGCGCAAGGCCATCGAGCTGGCGCAAGAAAACATCGTCAAGCCCGAGCAACTGAGCTACTCCGGCGAGGAATACGTGGCCTTCACCACGCGCGCCATCGATATGCAGTTCGCCTTGAACGCGGCCGCCGCCAAACTGCTCGACAAGATGCTGACCGAGAAGATCGCGCGCTTCCACCAGCAGCGCTGGATGATGCTCGGCTCCATGTTTGCGCTGGTGCTGCTGGCGGCCTATATCGCAGTGCTGATCGCGCGGTCCATCACGGTGCCGCTGCATTCGGCCATCGGCGTGGCGCAGCAGGTGGCGCAGGGCAAGCTGGGCACGCAGTTTGAGGTGGGGCCGGAAAATGAGGTCGGTTCCCTGCTGCGGGCCTTGAAGACCATGAGCGAGAGCTTGCGCGGCATCGTCGGCGAGGTGCGCGGCAGCATCGACAATATCAACGCCGCCAGCCGCGATATCGCCACCGGCAATGCCGATGTCTCCTCGCGCCTGGAATCGCAGGCCTCCAATCTGGAGGAAACCGCGTCCTCGATGGAGGAACTGACCTCCACCGTCAAACAAAATGCCGACAATGCGCGCGAGGCGAACGGTCTGGTGGCCACGGCCGCCGGCGTGGCGGAAAAGGGCGGTGAAGTGGTGTCGCAGGTGGTGCGCACCATGGGCGAGATCAACGACAGCTCGCGCAAGATCGTCGACATCATCGGCGTCATCGACGGCATCGCGTTCCAGACCAATATCCTGGCCTTGAACGCGGCGGTAGAGGCGGCGCGCGCCGGCGAGCAGGGGCGCGGCTTTGCGGTGGTGGCGTCCGAGGTGCGCAATCTGGCCCAGCGCTCGGCCAGCGCCGCCAAGGAAATCAAGGATCTGATCGGCCATAGCGTCGAGCGCGTGGAGCTGGGCAACAAGCTGGCGGGCGACGCCGGCCGCGCCATGCAGGAGGTGCTGAACAGCGTGCATGGCATCACGCGCATCATGGCCGACATCGCCAGCGCGTCGCAGGAGCAGGGCATGGGCATCGACCAGGTGAACCAGGCCGTCACGCAGATGGACGACACCACGCAGCAGAACGCCGCCCTGGTGGAGCAGACCGCCGCCGCTTCGGCCAGCCTGCAGGAGCAGACGCAGACGCTGGTGAAGGCGATCAGCATCTTCACGCTGGGCGACGAGTCGCCGACGGCGTTGATGAAATTGCCGCCGCCAGCGCCGCCGGCGCCGCGCCGCCAGGGCAGTATGCGCACCTTGCGCGCGGCCACAGTATAATTTTGGAATGGAGAAGATCAAGGACTTTGCACTCATCGTATCGGAGGCCCAGCGCGGCGAGCTGGTTTTTCCCACCAGCGTCAATGCGGCGCTATCCCTGCAGCTGACAGTCGCCGACCCCGACTGCCATGATGAAGACGTCATCCGCAAAGTCCTTGCCGAGCCGGTGCTGGCGGCGCGCGCCGTCGCCCTGGCCAATTCCGCCGTGTTCCGCTCCAATGGCGCCGCCCTCGTCACCAGCGTGCGCGCCGCCGTGCAGCGTCTGGGCTACCGCAATCTCTACACGCTGGCCGCGGCCATGGTGGTGCGCCAGTTCGGCAGCCGCATCCGTGATCCGCAATTGCGCGCCAAGGCCGAGCAATTGTGGAAGTACTCGGCCCATGTGGCCGCGCTGTCCTACCTGATCGCCAAGCGCATCACCCTGGTCGATGCCGACACCGCGCTGTTCGCGGGTATCATGCATGAAGTCGGTGGCTTCTATCTGCTGTCGCGCGCCGACACCATGCCCGGCCTGCTCGAAGAGCCGGAAGACTGGATGGGCGCCGCGCTCGAAATCGTGGCGCGCGAGCTGATGAAAAAGCTGATGGTGCCGGAGCCGGTCAGCGCCGCCATCGTCGCCCTGCGCGGCGGCGCGGTCAGTTTCCCGCCGGCCGGCCTGCGCGACACGCTGCTGCTGGCCAAGCACCTGTGTCCCGTGCTCTCGCCCATGCCCCATTCCGACGACCATGTGCTGCTGCGCACGGCCGCCCTGGCCCAATACCTGGCCGACTATCCCGCCATCTCGGCCCTGCTGCAGGAAGCCACCGGCGACGCCGACGCCATGAGCGCCGCGCTGCTGGTCTAAGCCGCCCCCTGTCCGTCCAGCGGTCGCACAGGGGGCGTGTACGCTTGAACATTTTGTTGGCAAAAGGTAAAAAACTGGTAGCATGGAATGCTGCCCAACCTTAGCAAACAATGAAGAGCTGTAAAGTGAGCGCCCCCGTCCCCCCCATCCATATCCTGCTTGTCGACGATACCGAGGCCAATCTGCTGGCGGTCGAGGCCCTGCTGACGCGGCCGGGCGTGGTGGTGCTGAAGGCGGCTTCCGGCCCGCAGGCGCTGGAACTGCTGCTGGTGCACGAGGTGGCGCTGGCCCTGGTCGATGTGCAGATGCCCGGCATGGACGGCTTCGAGCTGGCCGAGCTGATACGCGGCAGTGAGCGCACCCGCGCCATTCCCCTGATTTTCCTGACCGCCGCCACGCGCGAAGCGGGTTACAGCTTCCGCGGCTACGAGGCGGGCGCGGTCGATTTCATGTTCAAGCCGATCGACAACCAGGCCTTGCTGAGCAAGGTGAATGTCTTTGTCGAGCTGTATCAGCAAAAGCGCCAGATGGCGCAGCAGATGGCCGAGCTGGAACGCGCGCTGCGCCTGAACGAGATGTTCACCGCCGTGCTGGGCCACGACCTGCGCACGCCGCTGTCGGTGGTGATGAACGGCGCCATGCTGCTGCCGCTGATGACCGACCACCCCAAGGTAGCCGTGACGGCGCAGCGCATCCAGAGCAGCGCGCGGCGCATGGCGCAGATGGTGGACCAGCTGCTCGACCTGGCGCGCATCCGTTCCGGCCAGTTGCAGCTCAACGCCAAGCCGCAGGATGTGGAAGCCTTGTGCCGTGCCATCGCCGACGAGTTCCATCCGCCCGATAAGCCGGTGCGGGTGCGCATCGCCAGCCAGGGCGATACCCAGGCTTGCATTGATGCCGGCATGTGCTCGCAGATCATGTCCAACCTGATCGGCAATGCGCTGCTGCATGGTGAACCGGATCACCCGGTGCAGCTGCTCATCGACGGCAGCGCGGTCGGGACGATTCGTCTCGCGGTGCACAACCAGGGCGTGATCGAGGCCGCGCGCCTGGCGCATCTCTTCGAACCGTTCCAGAGCGCCGAGAACCGCCGCTCCGGCCAGGGGTTGGGCTTGGGCCTGTACACCGCCAGCATGTTCGCGCGCGCCCACGGCGGCGATATCGGCGTCGCCTCCGATGCGGCCCTGGGCCAGACCGTGTTCACCGTCAGCTTGCCGCGCCGCCAGGTTGCGGAGGCGGCCGCATGAGCGGCCGGATGCAGGCGCGCATGAGCGGGCAGATGGCCGGCGCGCTGGCGGCCGGACGTGGCGAACAGACGGCGCCGCAGGGCTGGCGGCCCGTGGGCGGCGGCGCCTGCGGCCAGCTGGTGCGCGATTTCGACTGGGCGGCCACCAGCCTGGGACCGATGGCGCAGTGGCCGGCGGGCTTGCGCAGCACAGTGGAGCTGGTGCTCAATTCACCCATTGCCATGGTGCTGATGTGGGGACCGGATCACATCATGATTTATAACGATGCCTATGCGATCGTCGCGGGCGGCCGCCACCCGGCGGCGCTGGGCGGCTCGGTGCCGCTGATCTGGCCCGAGGTGTGGGATTGGAACCAGGCGGTGCTGGAGGCGGGTTTTCGCGGCGAGCCGCGCGAGCATCGCGGCGCCCACCTGGTCCTGGAACGCAACGGCGTGCCGGAAGATGTCTGGCTCGACCTGTATTACAGCCCGGTGCGCGATGGCGGCCAGGTGGGCGGCGTGCTGGGCACCGTGGTGGAAATCAGCGACCGCAAACAGGCCGAGCAAGCCTTGCGCACCAGCCAGGACCGGATGGCGGCCATCTTCGGCCAAGCTTCGGTGGGCCTGGCGGAGCTGACGCTCGATGGCCGCTTCCGCCGCGTCAACGGCGCGCTGTGCCAGATGCTGGGCCGCGGGCGCGACGAGCTGCTGGTCCTGCATATGGACGACATCATCCATCCCGACGATATGAACGAGAACCGGCGGCGCGTGGCGCGCCTGGTGGCCGACGGCACGCCCTTCACGCTGGAAAAGCGTTACCGCAAGCCGGACGAGAGCTGGGTCTGGATTTCCAGCTGCATGAGCCGCCTCGATGACGAGCAAGGCCAGCCCCTGGCCCTGATCGCCGTCAAGACCGACATCACCGAACGGCGCCGCGTGGAAGTGGCGCTGCGCGATCTGAACGACACGCTGGAACAGCGCGTCGGCCGCGAAATCGCGGAGCGCGACAAGGCCGAGGCGGCGCTGCGCCAGTCGCAGAAGATGGAGGCGGTGGGCCAGCTCACGGGCGGCGTGGCGCATGACTTCAACAACGTGCTGCAGATCATTTCGGGTAGCCTGCAGATGCTGTCGCAGCAGCTGGACGGCGATGCGCTGGCGCGCAAGCGCCTGGCCATGGCCGTGGCGGCGGTGGAGCGCGGCGCCAAGCTGTCCTCGCAGCTGCTGGCCTTTGCCCGCCGCCAGCCCTTGCAGCCGGTGGTGGCCGACCTGGGCCGGCTGGTGACGAATATGGATGAACTGCTGCGGCGCGCCCTGGGCGAGGCCATCGACATCGTCACCATCGGCGGCAGCGGCTTGTGGAATACGCTGGTCGATCCGGGCCAGATCGAGAACGTGATCCTCAACCTGGCCATCAATGCGCGCGACGCCATGGCCGGCGCCGGCCGCCTGACCATTGAACTGGGCAATGCGGTGCTGGACGAGTACTACGTCAACAATCTGCTGGACGTGGCGTCGGGCCAGTACGTGCTGCTGTCGGTCAGCGATACCGGCTGCGGCATGGCGCCCGAGGTGCTGGAGCGCGCCTTTGAACCCTTCTTCACCACCAAGGCCGAAGGCGAGGGCACGGGCCTGGGGTTGTCCATGGCCTACGGCTTCGTCAAGCAAAGCCGCGGCCACATCAAGATCGTCAGCGAGCCAGGCCAAGGCACGACGGTGCGCATCTATCTGCCGCGCAGCATGCAGGCCGAAACGCCGGAGGCGGCCGAGGTTTCGCCCGCCGTCAGCGGCGGCAGCGAAACCGTGCTGGTGGTGGAGGACGACGCCGGCGTGCGCGGCGTGGTGGTCGATATGCTGCAAGCCCTTGGCTACCGCGTGCTGCAGGCGGAGGACGCGCAGGACGCCTTGCAGGTCTTGCAGGGCGATGCCGCTATCGACCTGCTGTTTACCGACGTCGTCATGCCTGGTCCGCTGCGCAGTACGGAACTGGCGCGGCTGGCGCGCGAAAAGCTGCCGGATCTGGCGGTGCTGTTTACCTCCGGTTATCCGCAGGACGCCATCGTGCATGGCGGCCGCCTGGATGCCGGGGTCGAGCTGCTGAGCAAACCGTACAAGCGCGAAGACCTGGCGCGCAAGCTGCGCCAGGTGCTGCAGGCGCGCAGCCAGGCCATGCAGCAGCGCCGCCGCCAGCAGGAGATGGAGAGCCGCGACCGCCTGCTGCCGCCGCAGCCGGTGCTGCCGCATCACGGCTCGCTGCGCGTGCTGGTGGTGGAAGACAATCCCGATTCGCTGGAAATGGTGTGCGAGCTGGTGGGCATGCTGGGCCACACCGTGACCGGCGTCGGCGACGGCGAGCGCGCCTGGACGCTGCTGGAGGAACAGGGCTTCGACATCCTGTTCACCGATGTCAGCCTGCCCGGCATATCCGGCATCGAACTGGCGCGGCGCGCCCTGCGCGGCGGCTGCGCGCGCCGCATCATCTTCTCCACCGGGTACGGCAAAGATGCGGTGGAGCAGCTCGATTTCAGCGCCAGCCTGCTGCGCAAGCCCTACGATCTGGCCGACTTGCAGGCGGCACTCGATATGCCGCTGTGACGCGCTGCTGAGCGGGCGATGTCCGCCGTTTTCCTACGCGCGCACCGCGCCGAGTCCTATGGCGCGCCGCCGCGCCGCGGCCTACATTGAGGGCATGAAAACGGATGAGATCAAAACTGCCGGCCATATCCAGCGCCTGCTGCGCGAGGTGTTTGGCCTGAAACGCCTGCGCCCCGGGCAGCAGGCGGTGCTCGATAGCGTGCTGGCCGGCCGCGATACCCTGGCCCTGATGCCGACCGGTAGCGGTAAATCGCTGTGCTACCAGTTGCCGGCCGCGATGCTGGACGGGACGGTGGTGGTGGTCTCGCCGCTGATCGCGCTGATGCAGGACCAGACCGATAAATTGCAGGACACGGGACTGGACGCGGCTCAGCTCAACAGCAGCCTGGCGCGCGCCGAGGAAGAGGCGGCGCTCGACAGCATCCGCGCCCGGCGCAGCGACATCGTCTTCTGCACACCGGAGCGCTTGGCCACGCCGGAGTTCCTGCAGCTCTTGCGGCGCACGCACGTTGCCCTGCTGGTGGTGGATGAAGCGCATTGCATCTCGCAATGGGGGCATGACTTTCGCCCCGCGTATCTGGAGATCGGCGCGGCGCGCGCGGCCCTGGGGCGCCCGCCGGTGCTGGCCTTGACGGCGACCGCCACCGAGGAAGTCGTGGCCGATATTGCGCGCCAGCTCGACGCGCCCAGCCTGCACGTGGTCAATACCGGCATTTACCGCAGCAATCTGCATTACCGCGTGATCCAGAGCACCAATCCGCGCGAAAAACTGGCGCTGGCGCTGGAGATCGTGCGCGAAACGGCGGGCGCCGGCATCGTCTACGCCGCCACTGTCAAGGCGGCCGAGGAAGCCCATGCCCTGCTGCGCGAAGCCGGGGAAAGCGTGGCCTGCTACCATGGCAAGCTGCGCGCCGTGGAACGCCGCCAAAGCCAGCAAGCCTTCATGGACGGCGCCTGCCGCGTGCTGGTGGCGACCAATGCCTTCGGCATGGGCATCGACAAGCCCGATATCCGATTCGTGCTGCATCTGCAGATCCCTGCCACGCTGGAAGCTTACTACCAGGAGTCGGGCCGCGCCGGCCGCGATGGCGCGCCGGCCGTCTGCATGCTGCTGTATCTGCATGAAGACAAGCGTGTGCAGCAGTATTTCCTGGCACGCTCGTATCCCTCGGCGGCGGAGCTGCGCCAGGTGCATGAGGCGGTGCTGGGGCAGGCGCCCGGCCGTTTGGCCGATCTGAAACAGGCCTTGCCGGAGATGGGCGATCTGCGTCTCAAGGTTTGCCTCAAACTGCTCAAGGATGGGGAACTGCTGCGGCAGAACCGCCAGCTCTGCTATCTGGCCGGAAAGGCTGCGGCGAAAGCCGCGCTGTTCGATGCGCTGGCCGCCGGCTACGAGCAGAAACAGGAGCGCGACCGCGCCGCGCTGGAACAAATGGTAGGCTATGCGCAAAGCGGCTATTGCCGCTGGAAGCTGCTGCTCGATTATTTTGGCGACGAGACGGCCGGCGTCGAACGCTGCGGCGTGTGCGACAACTGCCTCGCGCCGCCGCAGGTGCAGCCTTTGCCGGGTGAGTGGGTGGAGCCTATGCCGGCATCGGCCGCCTTTCTTTAACGGGGAGGATGGACGCGCCATGTCCGATATGGTGGTCGTGCGCAAGGAGGGCCTGTTCTGCGTGCCGGGCGGCTTTTACATCGACCCGTGGCGGCCGGTGGAGCGCGCCGTCATCACGCATGCCCACAGCGATCATGCGCGCTTCGGCCATGGCCGCTATTTGGCGGCTGTACCCGGCGTCGGCGTGCTCAAGGCGCGCCTGGGCGAGATCGCCGTGCAGGGCCTGGAATACGGCGAACAGATCGACCACAATGGCGTACGCATCTCGCTGCATCCGGCCGGCCATGTGCTGGGATCGGCCCAGGTGCGCATGGAATGCGGCGGCGAAGTCTGGGTCGCATCGGGCGATTACAAGGTCGAGAGCGACGCCACCTGCGCGCCCTTCGAGCCGGTGCGCTGCCATACCTTCATCACCGAATCGACTTTCGGCCTGCCCATCTACCGCTGGGAAGCGCAGCAGGAAACCTTCGCGCAGATCAATGCCTGGTGGCGCAGGAACGCCGCCGCCGGCCGCTGCAGCGTGATGCTGTGCTATTCCTTCGGCAAGGCGCAGCGCATTCTCAGCGGCCTCGATGCCGGCACCGGGCCGATTGTCTGCCATGGCGCGGTGGAAGCGCTGAACCGCGTCTACCGCGCGGGCGGCGTGGCGCTGCCGCCAACGCGGATGGTGCATGAAGTGGAGAAGGCCGACCTGGCGCGCGCCATCGTGATTGCGCCGCCGTCGGCCGCCGGCTCGCCCTGGATACGGCGCTTCGGCGATTTCAGCGATGCTTTTGCCAGCGGCTGGATGCTGCTGCGTGGCGCGCGCCGGCGGCGCGGCGTGGATCGCGGCTTCGTGCTGTCCGACCACGCCGACTGGCCAGGGTTGATGCAGGCCATCCATGCCAGCGGCGCGCAGCGTGTGATCGTCACCCACGGTTCGATCCCGGTCATGGTGCGCTGGCTGAACCAGAATGGTTTCGATGCCCATGCTTTCGACACGGAATACGGCGACGACGAGGCCGAAGACGCCGCCGCCGATGCGCTGGCCGGCGAGGGCGCGGGCCTGGCCACGGCGGCAGCGGGAGAGCGCGATGCGTGAGTTCGCCGCCCTGTACGCCGAGCTGGATGAGACCACCTCCACCAGCCGCAAGCTGGAAGCGCTGATTGCCTACTTTCGCAGCGCGCCGCCGGAGAACGCCGCCTGGGCCGTCTACTTCCTTGCGGGCGGCAAGCCGCGCCAGGCCGTGCCGCTCAAACTCCTGCGCCAGTACGCCACCGAATACGCGGGACTGGATGAATGGCTGTTCGACGAGTGCTATCACGCCGTCGGTGATCTGGCCGAGACCATCGCCCACATTCTGCCGGCGCCGCGGCAGCGCAGCGATGCCGGCCTGGCCGAATGGGTCGAAGGCCGTATCGCGCCCTTGCGCGGCGCGCCGCCCGGTGTGATCCGCGAGGCGCTGTTCCGTTATTGGGACGAACTCGAAACACGCGAGCGCTTCCTGCTGCTTAAGCTGATCGGCGGCGGCTTCCGCGTCGGCGTCTCGCGCCTGCTGGTGACGCGCGCGCTCAGCACCCTGGCCAATCTGGACAACAAGCTGATGGCGCAGCGCCTGATGGGCTGGACCGATGGCAGCGTCAAGCCCACGGCGCAGGGCTTCCAGAATCTGCTCAGCGCCGCGCCGCAGGAAGGGGCAGGGCAAACGGGCGGCCAACCCTATCCCTTCTTCCTGGCCCACCCGCTGCAAACGGCGCCCGCCACGCTGGGCGATCTGCACCAGTGGCAGGCCGAATGGAAATACGACGGCATGCGCGCCCAACTGGTGCGGCGCGGCGGCCAAAGCTGGCTATGGTCGCGTGGCGAAGACTTGATCACCGACCGCTTCCCTGAACTGGCCGCGCTGCCGCTGCCGGACGGCACGGTGGTCGATGGCGAAATCCTGGTCTGGCGCGAGGGCGACGTTCCCGCCTCCTTCGCCGATCTGCAAAAACGCATCGGCCGCAAGACCCTGTCCACGCGCCTGCTGGCCGAGCTGCCGGCCATGCTGGTGGCCTACGATCTGCTGGAGCAGAATGGCCGCGATCTGCGCCGCCTGCCGCAGGCGGAACGGCGCGCGCGGCTGGAGACGTTGTTGCGCGAGCGGCCAGCGGCACACTGGCGTTTGTCGCCGTTGATCCGGGCCGAAAGCTGGGAAGAGTTGGCGCGCATCCGCGCCGAGTCGCGTGCGCGTGGCGTTGAAGGCATGATGCTGAAGGCCATCGATGCGCAATATGGGGTGGGCCGTGTGAAGGATGTGGGCACTTGGTGGAAGTGGAAAATCGATCCCTACAGCGTGGACGCGGTGCTGATCTACGCCCAGACCGGCCATGGCCGGCGCGCCTCGCTCTACACTGACTACACCTTTGCCGTCTGGGATGGGAAGGACGGCGAGCGCAAGCTGGTGCCATTTGCCAAAGCCTATTCCGGCTTGAGCGACGCCGAAATCGCGCAGGTGGATAAAGCCATCCGCAGCACCACGATAGAAAAATTCGGTCCGGTGCGCAGCGTGCGGCCGACCATGGTGTTCGAAATCGGCTTTGAGGGCATTGCGCTTTCTCCGCGCCACAAGTCCGGCATCGCCGTGCGCTTCCCGCGCATTTTGCGCCGCCGCGAAGACAAGGCCATCGAGGATGCCGATACGCTCGGCGTGCTGCAAGGCTTGCTGGCGCAAGGTGCCGCGTGAACAGCCGTTTCCTGCCCCCGCTTGAAGCCTGGTTCGCCGCGCGCGGCTGGCAGGTTTTTCCTTTTCAGCGCGAGGTCTGGCAGGCGGCGCAGGAGGGACAATCCGGCCTGCTGCATGCCAGCACCGGGGCCGGCAAAACCTATGCGGTCTGGTTCGCGGCCTTGCTGCGCGCGGCAGCATTGGCAGCACCGGCAGCACCGGCAGCGCGCAAGCCACCACGCGGCCTGCGCCTCTTGTGGCTGACGCCCATGCGCGCGCTGGCCGCCGATACCCTGCGCGCCTTGCAGGAGTCGTCCGCAATGCTGGCGCCGGACTGGCGCATCGAGTCGCGCACCGGCGATACCTCGTCGGCGGCGCGGGCGCGCCAGGCCAGGCAGCTGCCGGAGGTGCTCATCACCACGCCGGAAAGCCTGTCGTTGATGCTGAGCCAGAATGCAGCGCGCTCCCAGTTCGAGCGCCTCGACATGGTGGTGGTCGATGAGTGGCATGAGCTGATGGGCAATAAGCGCGGCGTGCAAGTGCAGTTGGCGCTGGCCCGCCTGCGCCGCTGGCAGCCGCAGCTTGTGGTGTGGGGCTTGTCGGCCACGCTGGGCAATCTGGAACGCGCCCGCGACGTGCTGCTGGGCGGTGCGCATGGCGTGCTGGTCGAAGGCGCGCTGCGCAAGCAAATCCTGGTCGATACCTTGATTCCCGAGCACCCGGCGCGCTTTCCCTGGGCCGGCCATCTGGGCTTGCAGATGTTGGAAGCGGTGGCGCGGGAAATCGCAGGCCATGGCGCCACGCTGGTGTTCTGCAATACCCGCTCTCAGGCCGAGCTGTGGTATCAGAACCTGCTGGCCGCGCGTCCCGACTGGGCCGGCCTGATCGCCCTGCATCACGGTTCGCTGGATAAGGAGGTGCGCGACTGGGTGGAACTGGGCCTGAAACAGGGCAGGCTGCGCGCGGTGGTCTGCACTTCCAGCCTGGATCTGGGCGTGGACTTCCTGCCGGTCGAACGTGTGCTGCAGATCGGCAGCGCCAAAGGCATCGCGCGCCTGCTGCAAAGGGCGGGACGCTCCGGCCACGCGCCAGGACGCTCTTCGCGCCTGACCCTGGTGCCCACGCATAGCCTGGAGCTGCTGGAAGCGGCCGGTGCGATCCAGGCGGTCAAGGAGCGCGATATCGAAGCGCGGCGCGCGCCGGACAAGCCGCTGGATGTGCTGGTTCAGCACCTGGTGACGGTGGCCTTGGGCGGCGGCTTCCGCAGCGAGGAGCTGCTGGAGGAGGTGCGCGGCGCCTGGTCCTACCGCGCCCTGGGCGATGAGGAGTGGCAGTGGGCGCTGGACTTCGTGGCGCGCGGCGGACAAAGCCTGATTGCCTATCCCGAGTACCGGCGCGTGCTGCCGGACGAGGAAGGCGTGTATCGCGTCCCAGACCAGGCCATCGGACGGCGGCACCGCATGAGCATCGGCACCATCGTCTCCGACGCCAGCATCCAGGTGAAATTCCTGCGCGGCAGCCGCATCGGCAGTGTCGAGGAGTCCTTTATTTCGCGCTTGAAGCAAGGCGACCATTTCCTGTTTGGCGGCCGCATACTCGAATTCGTGCGCGTGCACGAGATGACGGCCTATGTGCGGCGCGCCAGCGGCAGCCGTGGCGCCGTGCCGCGCTGGCAAGGCGGCAAGATGCCCCTGTCCTCGGAATTGGCGCATGCGGCGCTGGAGCAGTTGCGGCGCGCCGCCACAGGCGAATACGCCAGCGCCGAGATGCGGGCCATCCGTCCGCTGCTGGAGATCCAGCAGCGCTGGTCGGCCCTGCCTACGCCCGGACAAACGCTGGCCGAAAGCCTGCGCAGCCGCGAAGGGCGGCATGTATTCATCTATCCCTTTGCCGGACGCTCGGTGCATATCGGACTGGCGGCCTTGCTGGCCTACCGTCTGGGGCAGCGCAAGCCGGCCAGCTTTTCGATTGCCGTCAATGACTATGGCTTTGAACTGCTGAGCGCCGATGCGGACAGCGACTGGGCCGAGTACTTCGATCTGCCCCATGGCGCCGAGGTGGCGCTGTTCTCGTCCGAACACCTGCTGGAAGACGTGTTGGCCAGCCTGAACGCGGCCGAATTGTCGCAGCGGCGCTTTCGCGAGATCGCGCGCATCGCGGGGCTGGTGTTCGGCGGCTATCCCGGGCAGCCGAAAAGCCAGCGTCAGTTGCAGGCCTCTTCCTCGCTGTTCTTTGAAGTCTTCCGCAAGCACGATGCAGGCAATCTGCTGCTGACGCAGGCGCAGCGCGAAGTCCTGGAGCAAGAGCTGGAATTGGGTCGTCTGCGCGTCACGCTGGACGAATTGCGGCAACGCGCCGTGAGCTGGCATGAGACGGCGCGTCCCACCCCATTCGGCTTTGCGTTGATGGTGGAGCGCTTCCGCGAAAAGCTCAGCACCGAAAAGCTGTCCGACCGCATCGCCCGCATGCTGCGCGAGCTGGAAAAGGCGGCCGGACCATGAGCGCGCACGCCATCGAGCTGGCCGGGGAGAGCGTGCTGCTGCTGGCGCAAAAAGCCCTGTACTGGCCGCGCCAGCGCACCCTGGCCGTGGCCGACATCCACTTCGGCAAGGCGGCCAGCTTCCGCGCACAAGGCATTCCCGTACCGCGCGGCACCACCACGCAAAATCTGCAGGCGCTGGATGCCTTGCTGGCCGCGCATGCGGTGCAGCGCATCGTCTTTCTTGGCGACTTTCTGCATGCGAAAGCGGCCCATGCCAGGGCAACTTTGCAGGCCATGCAAGCGTGGCGCGCACGCCATGCGGAGCTGGAACTGTTGCTGGTACGCGGCAATCATGACCGCCATGCCGGCGATCCCGCGTCCTCGCTGCGCATTGGCGTGGTGGACGAGCCTTACAGCATCGGCCCCTTCGCCTTCTGTCACCATCCCGATACAGCGGCGCCGGGCTATGTGCTGGCGGGCCATGTGCATCCGGTGTTTGTGCTGCGCTCCGCCTGGGAGCACTTGCGGCTGCCCTGTTTCCTGCAGGGGGCGGCACGCATGATCTTGCCCTCATTCGGTGCATTTACCGGCGGCCATGTGGTTACACCGCTGCCGGGGGAGCGGATTTTCTTGACGGCAGATGATCTTGTTTTCCCGATAGAAAGTTGATCGTGGGAATGTAAGGAAAAATCGCTAAAGATTTGAAACCGGTACACAGATTCTTCCTACAGTTGCTCTTGCGGGCGTCCTATACTTTCCCTCAAGGGCATGCACTACTATAGGCCCTCCTTTATAGATCAGGAGAAGTATCATGGCTTCGACGAATCAGGGAAACCGGCAGGGCAATAAGACAGGCAGCAAGCAGAGCGGTGACACCAGCACGCGCGGCTTCGCCTCCATGGACCCGCAACGCCAGCGCGATATCGCCTCGGCGGGCGGCCGCGCCGCGCACGAAAAAGGTACGGCCCACGAGTTCACGCCGGAAGAGGCGCGCCGCGCCGGCGCGATGAGCCACAAAAACGACGGCAACCGCCAGAGCGCAGCGGCCGGCAGCCGCAGCGGCGGCAACCGCAATGAGCAGAGCGCCGACACGGCCGACAAGTTACAGGGACAGGAAAATCTGGCCAGCCAGCAAGGCGGCAACCGCAGCGGCGACAAGGCGTAAGCCGGTCGCGTCACCTGGAGCATCCCGCTCCACCCATGAAAAACGGGGACCGGCGCGCGCACGGCGCGCAGTCCCCGCTATCCCCCTACAGCCTGCTGCAAGGAGGCAATATGAATTCCCAACAGGACAAGTCCAGCCAAAATTTTGTGCTGGTTGATACGGAACATCCCGAAATCGGCAATGTGGACCTGATCGGCGACGTGGCCGACCTCGAAGTCCGCCCCGTCAACAAGCCCCTGCCCGGCAACCGCCAGAGCACGCTCAACCCCGGTTCGCGCCAGGGCGGCGAGCCCCCCGGCAGCGAAGGCGGCGCCCCCGGCCCCGACGCCAGCTCCGGCGTCTAAGCCCCTTTGATCTAGCGCAAAAAATGTCCCACCCCAGTGCCTGACACCAGGGTGGGACATTCTTTGATTTAGCGCAAACCCGAGGGCTTAGAAGGTGAAGTTGGCGCTGACCTGGCCGGAGCGGCGGGCGCCCAGGACGACGCGGCTGCCGCCACTGTTCAGCGATTCGAGGTAGAACTTGTCGAACAGGTTGTAGACGTTGAACTGGAGGCTGACGTTCTTGTTGACCTTGTAGCTGAACATGGCGTCGGCCACGAAGTAGGATGGGATGCCTTGGGTGCCGGCGATCACCGGGGTCTTCGGATCGACATTGCGCTTTTGCTCGGAGGAGTAGCGCATGCCGCCGCCGAAGGTGAACTGCTCGCCCAGCTTGTAGGTGCTCCACAGCGTGGCGGTCAGATCCGGGGTCCAGCGCGTGGCCACGCCGGCCGCGTTGCCGCCGGTGGTGCCTTCGATGATCTTGGAATTCATGGTGGCGATGCCGGCCGTGATGTTCCAGTTCGGCGTGATCTGGCCGACGGCGCCCAGTTCCACGCCTTCCACGCGGCGCTTGCCGAGCTGGGACCAGGTGTGGCTGACCGCGTCTTCCAAGGTCAGCTCGTTCTTGTTCTCGCTGCGGTAGACGGCGGCGGTCAGGGCCAGTTTCTTCTCCAGCACATCCCACTTGGTGCCCAGTTCGGCATTGCTGGTTTTCTGCGGCGCCATATTCGGATTGGCGACGGAACCGGCGGAGGCGGCCAGCGAGAAGTTGGCGCTGCCCGGCGGCGTCTGCGAATTGGCGAAGGACAGGTAGATGCTGCCGTTCTCGGCCGGCTTGTACAGCGCGCCCGCTTTCCAGCTCACCAGCTTGCCCGATTTTTCCAGGCGGGAACCGACCAGGGTGCCGACCGGAATGGTTTGCGGGACGGACGCGGCTTGCACGGTGGCGCCCGTGGTTTCGGTGTTGTAGCGTTCGACGCGCAGGCCGCCATTCAGCTGCCATTGGGCGTTCAGCTTGATGGTGTCGAAGGCGTATACGGCGGCGGTGCGGGTGCGGCCCTTGGTGAAGGCGCCGGTCAGGGCCGGGGCGTAGCCGGGCAGGGCGTCGTCGCGGTTAGGTTGGTACAGATTGGCGTTGCCGGCGGTGCCGAGGCCGCCGCGTACCGGGGCGAATTGTTCTTCCGACAGCAGTTCGAAGCCGGTGGACAGGGTGTGGCCGATGGCGCCGGTATTGAATTCGCTGACGATATTGGTGGTGTTACCCATGATTTCGTTTTCCTGCAGCACGCTCTGGCGGATGCGCATCACGCTCCAGTCGGCCTGGGCCAGCGGCACGACCACGTCCTTGCCGTCGACTTTCACGGTCTTGCTGGTGGTGACCGAGTGCACGCCGGTCAGGATGCGGTCCATCTTGGTCTTGCCGTAGCGCGTGGTATTGGTCAGCGTGGTTTTGCCGCCCAGTTCATGCTCGATCTTGGCCGTGACCATATCGGCGTCGACCTTGGCGAAATCGCTGGCGTAGCCGTAGAAGTTGTTGCGGTCCACGCGCGGCGCGGTGCGCAGGCGCTCGTCGGTCTGATAGTAGCTGGGCACGCCCACGGCCGGGGTGCCGCCATCCGGCGTATTGTCCTGGCGCACGTGTTGCGAGTACAGGTAGAGGCGGGTGCCGCCGCCCAGACCCCAGGCGATGGACGGGGCCAGCGCATGGCTCTTCTTCTGGATCACCTTGCGGCCCATGACGCCGCCATCCTGGACCATGGCGTTGATGCGGAAGGCGCCCGAGTCGCCGAAGCGGCGGTTCAGATCGATGGTGCCGCGCTTGGTTTCGCCGCTGTCGTAACCCAGGGTGGCGCTGGTCGCGTCTTCGCGCGAGGGCAGCTTGGTGACCAGGTTGACGTAGCCGGAAGCGGCGCCGCGGCCGATATCGGCGCCGGCCGGGCCTTTCGCCACTTCCACTTGTTCCACATTGAAGGCGTCGCGCGTGACGGCGCCCAGGTCGCGGATGCCGTCGACGAAGATCGAGCTTTGCGCCGCGAAGCCGCGCATCTGGAAGGTGTCGCCGGCGCTGGTGTTGCCGTTTTCGCCCAGTTGCAGGGTGATGCCGGGGGTGTTGCGCAGCGCTTCGACGATGGAGGAGGCGCCTTGTTCCTGGATCACGTCCTTTTTGATGACGGTAATGGTCTGGGTGGTGTCGAGCAGGGGCTGGGTCAGCTTGGGCGAGGAGACTTTTTCGACCTTGTACGGCGCTTCGGCATTGGCTTTGGCCTCAACCTTGACTTCCGACAGGGTTTTCTCGGGGCTCTGGGCCTGGGCGGCCAGCGGCAGGCCGACGGCGGCCAGGGCAAACAGGGATTGGCTCAGCAGGGGCTGAGCTGCAAGCGTATGCTTGCGGCTGCGGATATGGGACAAGGGATTCTCCAGGTGACGTGGTGTGGCTGGCGGCTTCGGTCTGCAACTGGAGCTGGCTGGCTGAATATTTTTAAGAGCGTAGATGATAATGCTTCTCAGTTGCATTATCAAGGTAACTTTCATGTATCAAGCTACATCTGTTGCGGCAAAAGTATCGTAATGTAACGGTTGTCCAGCCTACATTGACTCCGCAAATGATAATCATTATCATTTAGTGTTCATGTCAGTTAATTTGAAGGAAAGTGCAAAGTGAGCGGTCCCATGCAAGTCCCCGCGGCAGCCCGTCAAGCCAGCCGCGCCGTCTGGTTGCGGCATTTACACCAGTGGCATTGGATCAGCTCCGCGCTTTGCCTGCTGGGCATGTTCCTGTTCAGTATCACCGGCATCACGTTGAACCACGCCTCCCAGATCGAAGCCAAGCCCAGCGTGGTGCGCAAACAGGCCAGCGCGCCGGCGCCGCTGCTGGCCCAGCTCAAGACCTTCGGCGCGGAACATGACGGCGAAAAAGCCCCCTTGCCCGAAGCGGCCGAACGCTGGCTGCTCGACACCTGGTCGCTCAAGGCGGGCGGGCGCAGCGCCGAATGGTCGGCCGACGAAGTCTATCTGCCGCTGCCGAAGGCGGGCGGCGACGCCTGGGTGCGCATCGGCTTCGAGGATGGCGCGGCCGAATTCGAAAACACCGACCGCGGCTGGATCTCCTGGCTTAACGACGTGCACAAGGGGCGCAATACCGGCGCCGCCTGGAACTGGTTCATCGACATCTTCGCCGCCACCTGCCTGGTGTTCTGCATTACCGGTTTGCTGATTCTGAAATTCCACGCCACCAACCGTCCCTTCACCTGGCCCATGGTCGGACTGGGCGTGCTGATACCATTTGTTATAGCCCTGCTGTTTATTCATTAAGGACCACCATGAAATTACGCTACTCCATCGCGCTCAGTCTTCCCCTGGTCAGCGCCACGGCCATGGCTGCCGACCTGTCGCTCAAATTTGAAATTCCCCAACTGAACGTGGCGGAGTACCACCGTCCTTACGTCGCCGCCTGGCTGGAAAACGCCGACCAGAAAGTGGTCGCCAACCTGGCCGTGCTGTACGACACCAAGAAGAAGGACAATGCCGGCACCAAGTGGCTGAAGGACATGCGCCAGTGGTGGCGCAAGAGCGGCCGCGACGTCGCCATGCCGCTGGACGGCGTGAGCGGCGCCACGCGCGCGCCGGGCGAGCATACCCTGAGCTTCCCGGTCGCCCAGGAAGCGATCAACAAGCTGCCGGCCGGCCAATACCAGCTGGTGGTGGAAGCGGCGCGCGAAGCCGGTGGCCGCGAGCTGGTGAAAGTGCCGGTGGCGTGGCCGCCGAAATCGGCGCAGAACTTTGCCGGCAAGGGCAAGGAAGAACTGGGTGCCGTATCCGTGCTGGTCAAACCATAAGAGGCGCAGATGAAACTGACTAAGACCCTGATCGCGCTGGCCCTGGCCGGCGCCGCTTTCGGCGCCCAGGCGCACCGCGCCTGGATGGTGCCGTCGTCCTCCCTGGTGGAAGCGAAGGAACCGTGGGTGACGGTGGATGCCGCCATCTCCGAAGGCCTGTTCGACATCGACCACGTGCCGCTGAAACTGGACGGCATCTTCGTGCTCGCTCCGGACGGCGCCCGCGTGCCGCTGGAAAACGCCAGCACCGGCCGCCTGCGCTCGACCTTCGACGTGAAGATGGCCAAGCCGGGCACCTACAAGATCGCCCTGGTGTCGCAAAACGTGACGGCCAGCTGGAAGGTCAACGGTGAAGTCAAGCGCTGGCGCGGTTCGGAAGAAGCCTTCGCCAAGGAAGTGCCGGCCAATGCCGACGAGCTGAAAACCACGCGCACCAACGCGCGCCTGGAAACCTTCGTCAGCGCCAATTCGACCGACGAGGCGGTGTTCAAGCCGACCGGCACCGGCCTGGAACTGGTGCCGGTGACGCACCCGAACGATATGCGCGCCGGCGAGAAGGCCACCTGGCGCTTCCTGCTGGACGGCAAGCCGGCGGCCAACCTGGGCTTCAGCCTGGTGCCGGGCGGCGTGCGCTATCGCGGCACGCTGGGCGAGATCCGCCAGAACACCGACGCCAAAGGCGAAATCACCTTCACCATCCCGGCAGCGGGCATGTATATGGTGAACGCCAGCTGGCCGGCTGCCGCGCCTGCGGTAGCGGGCCAGGCGCCGCAGATGCCGGCGCGCCGCGTGACCTACGCGGCCACGGTGGAAGTGCTGCCGCAGTAAGCGGCGCTTCCCCGCCAAAACAAGAGTAGCGATGCGCCGGGTTCTCCTGCCTCACCATATCTCCCCCGACCCGGCGCCCGCCGACGGCGTCTTGCGCGAATTCGGCGGCGCCAGCATGGGCACCAGCTGGTCGGTGCGGCTGGTGGAGCAGGGCGCGTCCGCGCCGCTGCAGGAAGGCTTGCAGCGGCAGCTCGACGCGGTGGTGGCCGAAATGAGCCACTGGGAAGCGGACTCCGACCTGGGCCGCTTCAACCGTGCCGCGGCGGGCAGCTGGCAGGCCTTGCCTGCGGCCTTCTTTGACGTGCTGTCCTTTGCCATGAACGTGGCGCGCGATTCCGGCGGGGCTTACGATCCCTGCGCCGGGGCGCTGGTCAATCTGTGGGGCTTCGGCCCCGGTTCCCGTTTCAAGGACGACGATTTCGCGCCGCCCGCGCCATTCCAGGTGCAGGCCGTGCTGGCGCAGCGCGCCGGCCAGGGCGTGAAGCTGGACCAGGCTTCGCGCGCCGCGTGGCAGCCGGGCGGCGTCCAGCTCGACCTGTCGGCCGTGGCCAAGGGCTATGGCGTGGATCGCCTGGCGCAGTATCTGGAAGCCCTGGGCATCCGCCATTATCTGGTGGAAGTGGGCGGCGAATTGCGCGGCGCCGGCGTCAAGCCGGACGGCCAACCCTGGTGGGTGGCGCTGGAACAGGTGGGTGCCGCAGTGCAGGACGCGCTTGGCGTGGCGCCGATTGTCGTCGCCCTGCATGGGCTGGCGATCGCCACCTCGGGCGACTACCGCCGCTTCTTCCAGCAGGGCGGCCAGCGCTACTCGCATACGATAGACCCGCGCTCGGGCGCACCGATAGAAAACAGTCTGGCTTCCGTCAGCGTGGTGCATGCGCACTGCATGGCGGCCGATGCCTGGTCCACCGCGCTGACGGTGCTGGGGCTGAAGGACGGACTGGCGCTGGCCGAAAGCCGGGGCCTGGCGGTGCGCTTTGTGGCGCGCGAAGGGGAAGGGCTGCGCGAATATATGAGCAGCCATTTCCGTGCAATGCTGGAAGAAGAATGATCCTTACCAATGATCCCGGCAGGCTGGCGCTCACCGCCGCCTGCGTGTTCGGCTACGGCCTGGTGTGCCTGCTGCCGTATCTGCGCGTGCGCCGCAAGCGGCTGGCGGCGGCTGCCGCCAAGGCCGCGGCGGCGCGCAATCCCGGCTGGATAGTCGCCTACGCCAGCCAGACCGGCAATGCCGAAGAACTGGCGCGGCAGACCGCCGACACGCTCGGCCTGGCCGGCATTACCGTGCGCCTGGCCGAGCTGGGCGAGCTGACGGCGGCCGAGCTGCAGGGCGCGGAACGCGCGCTGTTCCTGGTCAGCACCTATGGCGAAGGCGATGCGCCCGACGCGGCGGCCGCTTTTGCCGGCCGCCTGATGGGCGGCGCCGTGCCGCTCAAGCAATTGCACTACGCCGTGCTGGCGCTGGGCGACCGCAGCTACGGCCACTATTGCGGCTTTGGCCGCAGCCTCGATCAATGGCTGCAGGAGCAAGGCGCGCAAAGCCTGTTCGAGCGTATCGAAGTGGACCGCAGCGCGCCGGCCGCGATTGCCGCCTGGCGCCAGCAACTGAGCCATCTGGCCGGCACCAGCGACGCGCCCGACTGGAGCGCGCCCGCCTTCGACGGCTGGCTGCTGGCCGAGCGCCGCCTGCTCAATCCTGCCAGCGTGGGCGCGCCGCTATACCACCTCGAATTGCAGGCGCCAACTGACGCGCCCTTGAACTGGCAGTCGGGCGATCTGGTGCAGATTGCCGCGCCGGGCGATCCGGCGCGCGCGCGCGAATACTCGATCGCCTCGATTCCGCAGGATGGCCGCGTGCACCTGGTGGTGCGCCTGCATCTGCACGAAGACGGCAGCTGCGGCATGGCCTCCGGCTGGCTGTGCCGCCAGGCTGAAATCGGCGACACGGTGCAGATGCGCCTGCGCCAGCACAAGCGCTTCCGCCTGGAGGGCAATGCCGGCCGGCCGCTGATCCTGATCGGCAACGGCAGCGGCATCGCCGGCCTGCGCGGCCACCTCAAGGCGCGCGCCCTGGCCGGACAAGCGCGCAACTGGCTGCTGTTCGGCGAACGCAATGCCGAGCACGACGCCATCTACAGCGAGGAGTTGGACGCCTGGCAGCGCGCCGGCCTGCTGCCGCGTCTGAACCTGGCCTATTCGCGCGACGCCGAGCGCAGCTATGTGCAAGACCAGTTGGCCGCCCACGCCGACGAGTTGCGCGCCTGGGTCGACGATGGCGCCGCAATTTATGTCTGCGGCAGCCTCGACGGCATGGCCGCCGGCGTCGACAAGGCGCTCGAAACCATCCTCGGCCGTCCCGCCCTCGACGCCCTGACCGCCTCCAGCCGCTACCGCCGCGACGTCTACTAAACCCCCAGCAAACAGCCGAGCCCGTGTCCACCTTGGGGTCAGACCCCAATCGGACACGGGCTCGGCTGTTGGAGCGGGGGCTTAGGGAGTGAGTTCTTCGAGGCCGCGCTGCAGGCTGGAGATGCTGGGGTTGTCGATGAAGACGCAGCGTTTGCCGGTGCGTTTGCAGAAATCCTTCACGCGCCAGTAGGCGCTGTGGCTGATGCAGCCGGTTTGGCAGATGACGAGGTCGGCGGCGGCCAGGCTCGCTTCGAGCTTGTTGGCATTGTCTTCGAGCCCGCCGTCGTGGTGGGCGAACTGGGCGCCGACGCGCTCGATCAGGGCGCGGTAGGTGGCGACATTGCCGCTGCGCCCGCCCACGCACAGCACGCTGCGCTCGTTGAGGCTGACCGGCATCTTCATGATGTGTTCGACCACGGGCGGCGCTTGCGGCGGCGTGTCGGCGGCCAGGGCGGCGTTCAGCGTGGCGTCCTGGGCCTGGGCTTGCAACTGGGCTTGCGCCAGGCTCAGCTCGCGGCGCAGTTCAGCCACCTGGTTGCGCAGTACGCGTTCGCGTTCGTCGGTCTGGCTCAGGCGCTGGGCCAGGCGTTCGCGCGTTTCCAGGCCCGGAATCGAGCTGCGCAACTGCTCCAGTTCGCTGCGCAGCGAGTCGATGATGCTGTCGCGGCCCACGAGTTGGGCGCGCAGCTGCATCAGCTGGCTGGCCTGCTGTTCCTGCTCGGCCGTGCGTTCCAGCTGCACGGCGGCGCTGCGCTGCTGCAGACGGACGATTTCGCGCGCCTGGCGCGTATTTTCTTCGAGGGTGCTGTTAAAGCGGTTGAGGTCGGCGCGCACGCAGGCGCCCGCCTGGTGCTGGATCATGTGCAGGTCGCGGCACATTCTTTCTTCCAGCTCGGTGCTGCAGCGCGGATGGGTCAGGCCGGCCCAGAAGGCGCCCGCCACATCGCCATTGGCGACGGCGGCACGCCACAGCTCGGCGAGCTGCTCGGTGCATTTGGCGGCGCGAAAACGCAGCAAGACGGCCGCGTAGCGCCGTTCCAACTCTTTTTGCACCGCTTCCGACAGCTTGTTGCGCGTGCCGCATTCGCTGACCGTGCCGACGTGGATTTCGTAATCGTCGGCCAATACCTTGCCGCCCGTGATCTTGCCCACCAGCTTGCGCAGGACGGCCAAGGGCAGGCCCACGCCCACCAGCGGACAGTGGCAGGTATGACCCAGTTCCCAGATGCGGCGGCGGCGCGAGGTTTGGGCCTCGGCCGGCGCGGCTGGCAGTTGGTGTTTATCGCACATGCTCGCTGGCTCCGCTTAGCAGGCGGCTTGGGCGCTGCCGCGGCCGCGCGCCATGATGCGGCTGAGGAAGGTCGATTCCTCCTTGGCCGGCTGGGGCGGGGGCAGGGAGCGCTCGACCACGGCGGCCCACTGTTCGGACAGCTGCTGGCAGGTGGCGCTCAGCACGGGCGCCAGGTCGGGCAGGCTGGCCAGGGCCTTGAGGTGGCGTTCGATGACGGACGCCAGCTTCACGCAGGCGCCGCTGTCATTGGCGCTGGACGTGTAATGCGACATCAGGTGCAGCACCGCGGACAGCATCAGTTCGGGATGCTGGCCTTTCTGAGGCGCGAGAAAAATCGGATCGGTACGGTCGATGGCCATCGGGGCACTCCTCGGGTCGGTGTGGCTGGCGCGCGCGGATGGCTTGGCTGGCTGGGGCTGTCGGGGATTTAAGCGGTCAGAATCAGTTTATTGAGCTGGGTGATGCGCAAGCGGTAGATGCGGCCGGCATGTTCGATCTCGACTTCGCGCTGGTCCTGCATCAGGCCGGCGGTGGTCAGGCGGCGCACCGGTTGGGCAACGGCGGGAGCGGCAACGGTCGGGCGGATGGCGGGCGATGGGCTGGTGTGCATGAAGTTTTTCCTTAAATAAGAATGATTCGCATTTGCATTATTAGCTGCCGCTGCCAGAAATGCAAGTGCTTTTTGACATGTGAAAGTCACTTTTTTGCACGGGATAAAAAAAGGCCCGCCGAAGCGGGCCAAACGCTGGGTGAAACGAGAGTAATGCAGGGGAAATCAGTAGGCGGCCAGCAGCGGTTCGGCCGGCAGTTCGGCGGTGGCCGGTTCGGCGCGCGCCGTGGCGCGCAGGCGCGCCTGCACGCTCTTGCCGCGCGTGCGCGAGGGCGGCAGACGGCGCAGCGAGCGCAGCGCTTCGGCGTCCTTGATGCCGATGGTGCGCTGGTCGACGCTGATCATGCCGATTTCATTGAAGGCCGACAGCGTGCGGCTGACCGTTTCCAGCGTCAGGCCCAGGTAGCTGCCGATTTCATGGCGCGTCATGCGCAGGTTGAACAGCTTGCTCGAATACCCCATCTGGGCAAAGCGCTCCGACAGCGAGACCAGGAAACGCGCCACGCGCGCTTCGGCGCTGAGCGCGCCCAGCATGCCGATCATGGCTTGCTCGCGCACCAGTTCGCGGCTCATCACGCCGTACAGCATGTTTTCCAGTTCCAGGTGCGCGCGGCTGAGCGCGGTCAGTTTCTTGAAGGGCAGCAGGATCAGGTCGCAGTCCGACAGCGCCACCGCCTCCGAGGTGTAGTGGCGGCTATGGATGCCGTCGACGCCGAGCAGGTCGCCCTTCATCGGGAAGCTCAGCACTTGCTCATTGCCGAATTCGTCGATGAGGACGGTTTTCAGGAAGCCCGAATTGACGATGTACAGGGTATCGAAGCTTTGGCCGATAGTATGGATGCGCTGTCCGGTCTTGAATTGGACATGCTGGAACAGCAGCTCTTCCGCATTGAGCGTGCTGATGGCGGGCAGATGCAGCAGCTCGCAGACTTCCTTCATATTGGACCAGAGCCGACCTTGGCGCTGGCGGCCAGCTTCCATCGAGGATGAAGCCGACACGGCGGGGCGAAGCTCGGACATGGGCGTAGAGAACATGCTTATCTCCTGTAGCACGGCAAGGCAATGAAGCTGAATCGGGACTTGGACCGCTGCCCTGGGGCGGCGGAAAGTGTTCTTGTTCGCTGACCAGAAGCCTATGGCCTACTGGAAACTTTAGCTTGGTTTCAGTATGCCAACACGACCCGACAATTGATATCAGCGGGTGCTGAATATGGCGTAGGAGCTGGCGCAGGCGGGTAGGAGTATTCCTAGTGGGGCGGGAAGCGCGGCCGGACGGGCGTCCGGCCGCGCGGGCGGAACCGGACTTAGCTGCCGAATGGGGACAGCAGCCGGTGCGCCACGGCATACTGCACCATCTCCGACAAGGAGCCCATGCCCATCTTCTGCATGATGCGCGTCTTGTGCGTGCTCACGGTTTTCACGCTCAGGTGCAGGCTGTTGCCGATGTCGGTGATCGACTTGCCGGCCACCAGCAGCGAGAACACTTCGAACTCGCGGTCCGACAACTGTTTGTGCAGCAAGCTCTCGTTGGGCGTCATGATGTTGAGCGCGAGCTGCTCGGCCACTTCGGTGCTGATGTAGGGCCGGCCCGAGGCGACCTTGTGGATGGCGCCCACCAGCTGCGTGCCGGCGCTCTCCTTGGTCAGATACCCCTGGGCGCCGGCGCGGATGGCGCGCACCGCGTACTGCTCCTCCTCGTGCATGGTGAGGATGAGGATGGCCAGCTTGGGCGCTTCGCTGCGGATCTGGCGGATCAGGTCGACGCCGCTGCGGCCCGGCATCGACAAGTCCAGCAGTAGCAGGTCGAAGCCGCCCTGGCGCACGCGGTTCAGCACTTCGAAGCCGTCGATGGCTTCGCCCACGATTTCTATATCCTCGGCGCCGTCGAGGATGCGCTTCAGGCCTTCGCGCATAATGGTGTGGTCGTCGGCGATGACTATTCTGATCATGGCAATGGGTTTTGGCGGAAAAAGGGAAAATACTACTACGAACTCCCGCGGGAGCTTGCTTTTTTTGTAAGGATGGGCCGCCCCTAGTCGGGCAGCGGTTCCTTGACCAGGCGGTGCACCAGGACCGGTATGCGCGTATGCGACAGCACCTTGTTGGTGACGCTGCCCAGCAGCAGCTGGCCCCAGCCGCTGCGCCCGTGCGAGCCGATGAAGATCAGGTCGCAGCCATGGCGCGCCGCCACGTCGATGATTTTCAGCGCGGCGCTCTCGGCAAAGGCGGTCATGCCCTCGGCCCGCACCGCCTTCTTGGCGCAGGCGTCGAGGATGGGTTGCACATGCTCGCTGCCGGCGCGCTCCATCGCGGCGCGGTATTCCTCCTCGCTGGGATAGCTGGGCGGAATGATTTCGACATAGATCGGGTACTGGTATTCGGGCGCGACGAACAGCACCAGCGCCTCGGCGCCCATCTGCTGGGCGAAGGAGACGCCGGCGCAGGCAGTCATGCGGGACACGGCCGAACCGTCGGTCGTGATCAGGATTTTGCGGCACATATCACTCTCCTTGTGAAAGCCCTTCCCACTTCATTGTAGTCTGATTTTGCATATTGTCTGGATGCAAAGACTTGATGTAGATCAAGAAAGCACCAGGAAGCGACAGGGGCGGGCGGCCGCCGACATTTATGCCGCATTTGTTGTCGCCATGGATAGATTTGTGGCCGGCCGAGGGGCAGCAATGCTAGTATCCCCAAATACAACAGAAAGTCCGGCTTTTGCGTTCGCGCTGCGGCTTTGCCTTTCTTTTCCCTAAGGGAGATTGAACAAGGGGGGCGCGCCCTGCTACACTCGCGTAAATGCGGTAATATTGCCAGGCGTCATCTACGATTGCGCCGGGCAGCAGTTTAGGCAGCAATTTTTTACATGGAGAAGCAGGAATTATGACCGACGCCGCTGATGATTTCGACGCCTTATTTGAAGAAGTGTCCGCGCAACGCGCCACAGCCGCTCCTGCTCCGGCCCCGGCCCCGGCTCCTGCCGCAGCGGCTGAAGATGACCTGGAAAGCCTGTTCGACGAAATTTCCTCGACCCGACCGCCCGACGCCGCCGCCGCTGAGCCTGCGCCGGCGGCCGCAGCGGCCGGCGAGGCCGAGGGCCACGCGGCCGACAAGCCGATGTTCGAGCGCCTGGGCGGCATCGTGCGCCTGCTGCACGATTCGCTGCGCGAGCTGGGCTACGACAAGGCCCTGACCGAAGCGTCGACCCAGATCGTCGACGCCCAGGACCGCCTGGAATACGTGGCCAGCTTGACCGAACAGGCCGCCAACAAGGTGCTCAACACCCTGGACGACGGCATGCCGGCCCAGGACGTGCTGTCGAAAAAATCCAAGGAAATGGAAGACCGCTGGGCCGACCTGTTCGCCGGCAAGCTCAGCATCGACGAATTCAAAACCCTGGCAGGCGACTCGCGCGCTTTTGCCCAGGCCGTATCCGAAGCCACCGAGGCCGAAAAAGCCCGTCTGCTGGAAATCATGATGGCCCAGGACTTCCAGGACATCACCGGCCAGCTGATCAAGAAGGTCGTGGTCATCACCAAGACGGTGGAAGCGGAACTGGCCCAGCTGCTGCGCGACAATGCGCCAGTAGAGGTGCGCGAGAAGATTGCGCAAAAAGAGGTGTCCCTGATGACAGGCCCGTCGGCTCCGACGGTGGCCCTGAGCCAGGACAGTGTCGATGATCTGCTTGCCGATCTGGGATTCTAATGGACGATATGCTGAAGGAGTTCGTCGTTGAGGCGATGGACTTGGCAGTCAACGTCGAGGAGCACCTGCTGCGCCTCGAACGTGACCCTGACAATAAAGAAACACTGAACGCGGTTTTCCGCTCCTTCCACACCATCAAGGGCGGCGCCGGTTTCATGAACCTGGGCGCCCTGGTGTCGGCCTGCCACCTGACCGAGAACCTGTTCGACGCGCTGCGCACCGGCGCCGCGCCGGTCACGCCGCTGTCGATCGAGGCGGCGCTGCAAGCGTCCGGCTTCGTGGCCGACCAGCTGGCCGAACTGAACAACGGCGCCGCGCCGGAAAGCCTGGGCGGCATGCCGGGCGACTTGGAAGCGATCCTGAAGGACGCCATCGAAGGCAAGAGCGAAGCCCCGGCCAAGGCCGCCGCCCCGGCGCCAGCGCCCGTGGCCACCGCGCCGACTCCTCCCGCTGCCGCGCCGGCTGCCGCGCCCGCCGCCCCGGCCTCGGCCGATGGCCTGGACTGGGAAGGCATGTACGAGGCGGTGATGCCGCCCGGCAGCTACACCCGCTCCGCCGCGCCGGCCGCTGCCGCCGCGCCCGTGGCCGCTGAAGCGGTCGCCCCGGCCGCCGCCGAAGCCGCACCGGCCGCCGCCATCGCCAAGCGCGAAGCCCCGGCCCGCGAAGAAAAACCGCACGCCCCGCCGGCCAAGGAAGAAAGCATCCGCATCGACGCCGTCAAGCTCGACGCGCTGCTGGAAGTGGCCGGCGAATCGGTGCAGGCCGCCAACCAGGCCGCCGTGCTGCTGGAACGCCTGCAGCAGTTCAAGTTCGAAGGCCAGGCCGCCTCCCTGATGTCGGCCCTGACCGAGACCCTGGAACGCGCCTCGCGCTATTCCACCGAACTGCAGCGCGCCACCCTGGCCACCCGCATGCAGCCGGTGGGCCGCCTGTTCCAGAAATTCCCGCGCCTGGTGCGCGAGCTGGCGAAAGACCTGGGCAAGGAAGTCGAGCTGACCATCGAGGGCGCGGAGACCGAAGTCGACCGCGTGGTGGTGGACAGCCTGTACGACCCGCTGGTGCACATGCTGCGCAACGCGCTCGACCACGGTGTCGAAGCGCCGGACGTGCGCCTGGCCGCCGGCAAGCCGGCCAAGGCCTTCATCTCGCTCAAAGCCTGGCAGGAAGCCAATAGCGTCATGATCGTGCTGCAGGACGACGGCAAGGGCATGGACCCGGTCGGCCTGCGCAAGAAGGCGGCCGAAAAAGGCCTGATCTCGCCGACCGCCAACCTGAGCGACGAAGAGTCCTACCAGCTGGTCTTCCTGCCCGGCTTCTCGACCAAGGAAGTGGCGTCTTCCGTCTCCGGCCGCGGCGTCGGCATGGACGTGGTGAAGACCGCCGTCGAGAAAAACCGCGGCGCCATCCACATCGATTCGGCGCTGGGCAAGGGCACCAAGTTCGCCATCCGCCTGCCGATCGAGCTGTCGATCGTGCCGACCATGCTGGTGTCGACCTCGGGCGCCTTGCTGGCGCTGCCGATGGCCGTGGTGCAGCGCGTGGTCGAACTGCCGGAAACCTTCATGGAAGTGGGCGGCGCGCCGGTGCTGAAAGACCAGGGCCGTCCGCTGCCGGTGCGTTCGCTGGCCGGCGCCTTGGGCTACGAACTCGGTTCGGAGCGCGTCGGCATCGTGGTCAATTCGCCGCAACCTTACATCCTGGCCGTGGAAGCCGTGGACGGCACCGCCGACCTCGTGATCAAGCCGATGACCGCGCTGGCGGTGGAAGGCATTACCGGTACGGCGCGCTCGGCAGAGGGCGAGCTGGTGCTAGTGGTCGGCCTATCCTTCCTGATGGACGGTTGCAGGGGAAGTGTACGCATGGCGGCATAAGCATCAAGCACCAAGCAAGACACCAAAGCCTGCGGCCCACACCGCAGGCTTTTTTTTCGCGTAGTCTTTTGTATTTATTTTCACAAGCTTTATATAAACATCAACAAAGGGCGCCAGATAAAACAGGCAAATTCCCAGGACGCATCGGCTCACGAGGCGGAAAGACGGGCTTGGTTTTGCGTTGCACAAATATGGCATAATCAAATTGGATCACTCAAAAATTAGGCAGCAGCAGCAACCATGAAGACGCTTTACGACAAACTCTGGGAATCCCATGTGGTGCGCACCGAAGACGACGGCACCGCCATCCTCTACATCGACCGCCACCTTGTGCACGAAGTGACCAGCCCGCAGGCCTTCGACGGCCTGCGCGCCGCCAACCGCCAGCCATGGCGGCTGTCCGCCAACCTGGCCGTGGCCGACCACAATGTGCCGACCACCGACCGCTCGCACGGCATCGCCGATCCGGTCTCGCGCCTGCAGGTCGAAACGCTGGACAAGAATACCCAGGCCTTCGGCCTGACCTACTTCAATATGAACGACAAGCGCCAGGGCATCGTCCACGTCATCGGCCCGGAGCAGGGCGCGACCCTGCCCGGCATGACCGTGGTGTGCGGCGACTCGCATACTTCGACCCACGGCGCTTTCGGCGCGCTGGCGCATGGCATCGGCACCTCGGAAGTGGAGCACGTGCTGGCCACGCAAACCCTGCTGGCCAAGAAATCCAAGGCCATGCTGGTGCAGGTGGACGGCGCGCTGCCGGCCGGCGTGACCGCCAAGGACATCGTGCTGGCTGTGATCGGCGTCATCGGCACCGCCGGCGGCACCGGCTACGCGATTGAATTCGCCGGTTCGGCCATCCGCGCGCTGTCGATGGAAGGCCGCATGACCGTCTGCAATATGGCGATCGAAGCGGGCGCGCGCGCCGGCATGGTGGCCGTCGACGACATCACCATCGATTACGTGAAAGGCCGTCCTTTCTCGCCGGTCGGGCCGCACTGGGAACGCGCCGTCGAATACTGGCGCACCCTGCATTCCGATGCCGGCGCCAGATTCGACCTGGTGGTGACCCTGAACGCCGCCGAGATCAAGCCCCAGGTGACCTGGGGCACCTCGCCGGAAATGGTGGTGGCGGTCGATGGCCGCGTGCCCGATCCCGACCAGGAAAAGGACAGCGTCAAGCGCGACGCCATGGAAAAAGCCCTGGTGTATATGGACCTCAAGCCGAATACGGCGATCGAGGACATCCGCATCGACAAGGTCTTCATCGGCTCCTGCACCAACTCGCGCATCGAGGACTTGCGCGCCGCCGCCGCCGTGGTGCGCGGCAAGCAGCGCGCCTCGAACGTGAAGCTGGCGCTGGTGGTGCCCGGCTCCGGCCTGGTGAAGGAACAGGCCGAACGCGAAGGCCTGGACAGCATCTTCAAGGCCGCCGGCTTCGAATGGCGCGAGCCGGGCTGCTCGATGTGCCTGGCCATGAACGCCGACCGCCTCGATCCGGGCGAGCGCTGCGCTTCCACCTCCAACCGTAATTTCGAAGGTCGTCAGGGCCAAGGCGGACGCACCCACCTGGTGTCGCCCGCCATGGCGGCCGCCGCCGGTATCGCCGGCCATTTCGTCGACGTGCGCGCCCTGCGCTGATTACCCGATTACCCGATCCAAGAGAACATCATCATGAAAACCCTATTCGCCATCGCCATCACCGCCCTGTTCCTAAGCGGCTGCAACACCGTCGCCGGCATCGGCAAAGATGTGCAAAAGGTCGGCCAGGCCGTTGAAGGCGCCGGCAAAAAATAACACCGCAGTACGGCGGGCCCGACGGTCCGCCGTCGCTCTCCTTTAGAGAATCATGGAAAAATTTACTGTCTATGAAGGCCTCGTCGCACCGCTCGACCGCGCGAATGTCGATACCGACGCCATCATCCCCAAGCAATTCCTGAAGTCCATCCACCGCACCGGCTTCGGCCCCAATCTGTTCGACGAATGGCGCTATCTGGACCACGGCGAACCAGGCATGGATAACAGCGGCCGTCCGCTCAATCCCGACTTCGTGCTGAACCAGGCGCGCTACCAGGGCGCTTCCGTCCTGCTGACGCGCAAGAACTTCGGCTGCGGCTCCTCGCGCGAGCACGCGCCGTGGGCGCTCGACCAATTCGGCTTCCGCGCCATTCTCGCGCCCAGCTTCGCCGACATCTTCTACAATAACTGCTTCAAGAACGGCCTGCTGCCCGTGGTCTTGAGCGAAACCCAGATCGATCATCTGTTCAATGAAGTCAAGGCCTTCCCCGGCTACCGCTTGGTGGTGGACCTTGAACAGCAGCGCGTTACCACGGCCAATGGCAGCGTCTCCTACCCCTTCGAGATCGACGCCTTCCGCAAATACTGCCTGATGAATGGTCTCGACGACATCGGCCTGACGCTGCGCCACGCCGACAGCATCCGCGCCTTCGAAGAGCGTCATCTGGCCAACCAGCCCTGGCTGGCCAACGTCATCTAAACAAAGAACAATATGAAAATTGCTATCTTGCCGGGCGACGGCATCGGCCCGGAAATCGTGGCCCAAGCGGTGAAGGTGCTCAACGCACTGGACGAAAAATTTGAACTCGAAAGCGCGCCGGTGGGCGGCGCCGGCTATGCCGCGCATGGCCATCCGCTGCCGGAAGCCACGCTGGCGCTGGCGAAAGCGGCCGACGCCGTGCTGTTCGGCGCCGTGGGCGACTTCAAGTACGACACGCTGGAACGCTCGCTGCGTCCGGAACAGGCCATCCTGGGCCTGCGCAAGAACCTGGGCCTGTTCGCCAACCTGCGTCCGGCCATCCTGTATCCCGAGCTGGCCGGCGCTTCCACGCTGAAGCCGGAAGTGGTGTCGGGCCTGGACATCCTGATCATCCGCGAGCTGACCGGCGACATCTATTTCGGCCAGCCGCGCGGCGTGCGCGAATGCCCGGACGGCCCCTTCAAGGGCCAGCGCGAAGGCTTCGACACCATGCGCTATGCGGAAGGCGAAATCCGCCGCATCGCCCACGTGGCTTTCCAGGCGGCGCAAAAGCGCGGCAAGCGCCTGACCAGCGTGGACAAGGCCAATGTGCTGGAAACCTTCCAGTTCTGGAAGGACATCGTCACCGACGTGCACCAGGAATACCCGGACGTGGCGCTCGACCATATGTACGTCGACAACGCCGCCATGCAGCTGGTGCGCGCGCCGAAGAAATTCGACGTCATCGTCACCGGCAATATGTTCGGCGACATCCTGTCCGACGCGGCGGCCATGCTCACCGGTTCCATCGGCATGCTGCCATCGGCCTCGCTGGACGCCAACAACAAGGGTCTGTACGAGCCTTCGCACGGCTCGGCGCCGGACATCGCGGGCAAGGGCATCGCTAATCCGCTGGCGACGATTTTGTCGGCGGCCATGATGCTGCGCTTCTCGCTCAACCGCGCGCAGCAGGCGGACCGTATCGAAGCAGCAGTCAAGAAGGTGTTGGCGCAAGGCCTGCGCACGCCGGATATCCATGAAGCCGGAACCCACAAGGTCGGCACCGAAGAAATGGGCGACGCCGTGGTGCGCGCACTCGCATAAACAAAGCGAAGAAGGCAGGGGCGGGAGCCACTGCCGATCTTCTCATTCAACCCAAGGGAAAGCAAAATGAAACTCGTAGGTCTAGTTGGTTGGCGTGGCATGGTCGGTTCGGTCCTGATGCAGCGCATGCAGGAAGAGGGCGATTTCGCCCATATCGAGCCGGTATTTTTCACCACTTCGAACACCGGCGGCGCCGCGCCTGCCATGGCGAAGAACGAAACCACGCTGAAAGACGCGACCAATATCGATGAGCTGAAACGCTGCGAGATCATCATTTCCTGCCAGGGCGGCGACTACACGTCCGACGTGTTCCCGAAACTGCGCGCGGCCGGCTGGAACGGCTACTGGATCGACGCCGCGTCGACCCTGCGCATGGAGAAGGACGCCGTCATCGTGCTCGATCCGGTCAACCTGAACGTGATCAAGGACGCCATGGCCAAGGGCGTGAAGAACTTCGTCGGCGGCAACTGCACCGTGTCCTGCATGCTGATGGGCTTGGGCGGCCTGTTCAAGCACGATCTGGTGGACTGGATGACCTCCATGACCTACCAGGCCGCGTCGGGCGGCGGCGCCCAGCATATGCGCGAGCTGCTGACCCAGTTCGGCACCATCAACGCTTCCGTCAAATCGCTGCTGGACAACCCGGCTGCCGCGATCCTGGAAATCGACCGCCAGGTGCTGGCTACCCAGCATGGCCTGTCGGCTGAAGAGACCAAGCAGTTCGGCGTGCCGCTGGCCGGCAACCTGATCCCGTGGATCGACAAGGACCTGGGCAATGGTCAGTCGAAGGAAGAGTGGAAGGGCGGCGCCGAGACCAACAAGATCCTCGGCCGCGGCCTGGACTTCGGCAGCCAGCCGATTCCGGTCGATGGCCTGTGCGTGCGCATCGGCGCCATGCGCTGCCACTCGCAGGCGCTGACCATCAAGCTGAAAAAGGATGTGCCGCTGGACGAGATCAACGACATCATCGCCAACGACAACCAGTGGGTGAAGTTGGTGCCGAACACGCGCGAAGCGTCGGCGCGCGACCTGACCCCGGCCGCCGTCACCGGCAGCCTGACCATTCCGGTTGGCCGCGTGCGCAAGATGGCCATGGGCGGCGAGTACATCTCGGCCTTCACCGTGGGCGACCAGCTGCTGTGGGGCGCGGCCGAACCACTGCGCCGCATGCTGCGCATCGTGCTCGATAAATAAGCAGTTTCAGCGCGCAGTTCCAGCGGTTGGGGCGCCGTTTGGCGCCTCTCCCGAAAGGCCGATTTCATAGGGAAATCGGCCTTTTTTCTTGGTTTTGCACGAAAGATTCGGCATTGTGGGGACACCAAGGGCTTTTCCAAGGGGGCGAATGCTTGCACGCTTGATGCCATGATGTTATGTTGGGATATCCGGGAAAGTAACTTTTCCCCAGCTAACCCATTTAAGCCCCACACTATGCCTGTACAAAAACGCTCCAAGCTGGTTTCGTTCGCATTGAAAACTATCACCGGCGCTGTCGCCAGCGCGGTTTTATTGTCTGCCTCTGCAAACGCCGCCGGCCTGGGCAAGTTGACTGTGCTGTCATCGCTGGGGCAGCCGCTGCGCGCCGAAATCGAACTGACGGCCGTCACGCCGGAAGAGGCGGGCGAGCTGGCGGCCAAGCTGGCCTCGCCCGATGCCTTCCGTCAGGCCAATATTGATTTCAACCCGGCACTGCTGTCGCTGAAGTTCGATGTCGAGCAGCGCAATGGCCGCCAATTCATCCGCGTCAGCTCCAGCCAGCCGATCAACGAACCCTTCGTCGACATGCTGCTGGAACTGAGCTGGACCAACGGCCGCCTGGTGCGCGAATACACCTTCCTGCTCGATCCGGCCGACCTGCGTTCGGCCCAGTCGCCGCAGGCTGCGCCGTCCGAAGCGGCCCGTCCGGTCGCGCCGGCCACCGCTGCCGCCACCGCGCCCGCCGCGGGACCGAGCGCCGCCGAGCGCGCGGCCGCGGTGCGCGCCAGCCGTCCCGCGCCGGCCGCCAGCCCGGCCAAGCCGGCGGCGGAAGAGGACGAATACCGCGTCAAGCAGGGCGATACGCTGGGACGCATCGCGCGCCAGCTCAAGCCTTCCGATGTATCGCTGGACATGATGCTGGTGGCGCTGTACCGCGCCAATCCGGAAGCCTTCTCCGGCAAGAATATGAACCGCTTGAAGTCGGGCACCATCCTGCGCGTGCCGGATGCCGACACGGCGCGCGCCACCGCCCAGGGCGAGGCGCATGGCGTGGTGGTGGCCCATGCCGCCGACTTCAACGCCTACCGCGCCAAGCTGGCCGGCCAGGTCGCCTCCAGCACCCCGGCCAAGGCGCCGGAAGCGGCGCAAAGCGCCACCGGCAAGATCACGGCGCGCGTGGAGGAGCATGCGAAAGCGGCCAGCGAATCGAAGGACAAGCTGAAACTGTCGAAGGCCGGCGAGCAGTCGGCCCGCACCGGCAAGACCGGCAGCGCGGAAGACAAGATCGCCAAGGACCAGCAAGTGGCCGAGGCCAGCGAGCGCGTCAAGGAACTGGAAAAGAACGTCAGCGATCTGGAAAAGCTGATGGCCGTGAAGAGCAAGGCGGCGACCGAGGCGCAGAACAAGGCGTCGGCGCCGGCCAAGCCGGAAGCGTCGGCCGCCGCCTCGGCCAAGGAGCAGGCGGCGGCTGCGTCGGTGGAAGCTGCCGCGTCAGCCGCCGCCAGCGAACCCGCCGCCAAGCCGGCCAAGCCGCCGCGCAGCGTGGTGGGCGCGGCCAAGTCACCGGTGCAGGAGCCGTCCCTGATCGAGACCCTGACCGAAAACGCGCAGTACATCGGCGTGGCCCTGGCCGCGCTGCTGGGCGGCGCGTTCATGCTGGCGCGCCGCCGCAAGCAGCAGAAAGCCGAGATGACCGTGCCGCAGGAAGAGAGCAGCGTGCTGGGCGACCCGGGCGTGACCGCGCCCGCCATGTTCGCCGAAGCGGGCGGCCAGAGCGTGGATACCAGCAACAGCGTGTTCAACTCCAACTTCGCGCCCTCGGCCAGCCAGCTCGATACCAATGAAGTCGACCCAGTGGCCGAAGCCGACGTCTACATTGCTTATGGCCGCGACGCCCAGGCCGAGGAAATCCTGAAGGAAGCGCTGCGCAACCATCCGGAACGCCATCCGGTGCGCCTGAAACTGCTGGAGATCTACGCCAACCGCCGCGATGCGCGCGCCTTTGAAGCCCAAGCCAGCGAGCTGTATTCGCAGACCAGCGGCGAGGGAGAGGAATGGGCGCAGGCGGCGCAGCTGGGCCGCGGCATCGATCCAACGAATCCGCTGTACGCGGGTACAGCTTCGGCTCCGGCTGCGGCCAGCGCTGATGTGGCGGCCGGCCTTGGTCTGACGGCCGCTGGCGCTGCCGGCGCCGCCGCGCTGGCTGACGACGATCTCTCCATCTTTGCCGCGCCGCCGCCGGCGGAAGCCGCTGCCGAGGAAGGCTTGGACCTGGACCTGAGCAAGGACGCCACGGCCCTGGCCGCGCAGGCCGACAGCGGCCTCGATTTCGCCCAGGAGCAGACGGCGCTGCCGACCGAACCCGCGCCGGCCGCCGAGACGCCCGACTGGGCCACGCCCGGCGCCGCTGCCGCCGAGCCGGCGTGGGCGCAGTCGGCCGCCAAGCCGGAAAGCGATCCAAGCAGCTTCCTCGACTTCGACCTGGGTGGCTTGAGCTTCGACCAGGCGGCCGCTCCGGCTCCGGCTCCGGCGCCCGCCGCCGAAACCGCATCCAGCCTGACCGAGCAAGACAAGGCCGCGCCGGACCTGGACCTGGCGCTTGATATGCCGTTTGAAAGCGCCGCCGCGCCGGCTCCCGCGCCGGCCGACGACCTGGGCATGGATTTCAATCTGGACCTGCCGGGCGAGACCCCAGCCCCAGCGCCGGCGCCGGCCGCCGAGCCTGAGGCGCTGGCCGACCTGGATATGATGGACTTCGACCTGCCGGCCAGCGCCCCCGCGCCAATCGCCGCGCCGACCATCGCCGCGCCGGGCCTGGACGATCTGCGCCTGCCGGATATCGAGGACATGAAGCCTGCCGCCGCCGCGCTGCCCGATATCGAAGACATGAAGATGGGCGAAGCGCCGGCCCCGGCGCCCGCCGACTTCGACCTGAGCGGCATCGACCTGGACCTGCACGGCGGCGCCGCCCAGCCGGCCGAAGCGCTGACCGCCGCCCCGGTGGCCAGCGAGGAAGCCCTGTCGGCCCACCATATGGAGATGGACACCAAGCTCGATCTGGCCATCGCCTACCAGGAAATCGGCGACAAGGAAGGCGCGCGCGAGCTGCTCGATGAGGTCATCCGCGGCGGCAACGACGACCAGGTCGGCCGCGCCAGCTCCATGCGCGCGCTGCTGGGGTGAGCCAAGGCGCGGGGCGGCACGGCTGTATAATGCCCCTCTCGCAGACCACACCATAGAGCAGGAATTGAAACGGATCGCACTAGGAGTCCAGTACAACGGCGCCGACTGGCACGGCTATCAGATACAGCCCCACGGCATCACCGTGCAGGACAAGCTGGAACAGGCGATCCAGCAATTCGCCTGCGCCCACCTGCCCACCACCTGCGCCGGCCGCACCGACGCCGGCGTGCACGCGCTGGGCCAGGTGGTCCATTTCGACACCGATCTGACGCGCGAGACCCATGCCTGGGTGCGCGGCATCAACGCCTTCCTGCCCGAGTCCATCGGCGTGCGCTGGGCCAGGGAAGTGCAGGAGCTGGAACCGGTGGCCGAGGGCGAATACCGCGAAGGCGAGTTCCACGCCCGCTTCAGCGCCCGCTCCCGCACCTACCACTACCTGCTGTACAACCACCAGGTGCGTTCGCCGCTGCTGGCGGGCCGCGCCGGCTTCTGCCACCGCCCGCTGGACGTGGAGCTGATGCGCGCCGGCGCCGCCCACCTGATCGGCGAGCACGACTTCAGCGCCTTCCGCGCCGCCCAGTGCCAGGCCAAGACCCCGGTCAAGCAGATGTACGAGGTCGGCGTGGCGCGCCACGGCGACATGATCCTGTTCACCCTGCGCGCCAGCGCCTTCCTGCACCATATGGTGCGGAATCTGGTAGGCTCCCTGATCTATGTGGGGCAGGGCAGGGAACAGCCGGAATGGATGGCCGAACTGCTGGCCGGCCGCGACCGCACCGTCGCCGCGCCCACCTTCATGCCGGATGGCTTGTATCTGGCGAATATCGAATACGATGAAAAATGGGGCTTGCCGGCCGAAGCGGCCAGCATCTTGCCCGCTTTTTAAAGGACGAAGATAGATGCAGCGTACCCGTATCAAGATTTGCGGCCTGACCCGCGAGGAGGACGTGCAGGCGGCGGTGGCCGCCGGCGCCGATGCGGTGGGCTTTGTCTTTTATCCCAAAAGTCCGCGCCATGTGACGCCGCAGCGCGCGGCCGAGCTGATTGCGCTGTTGCCGCCCTTCGTGACGGCGGTCGGCCTGTTCGTCAACGCCAGCGCGGACGAGGTGGCGGCCACCGTGGCCGTGGCCCCGATCGGCCTGCTGCAATTCCATGGCGACGAGACGGCGCAGCAGTGCGCCGAGGCGGCGGCGGCCGTCAACCGGCCTTTTATGCGCGTGTTTCGCGTGAAGCCGGACAGTTCTTCCGCCGAACTGCTAGAATACGAACAACAGTGCCGCGCATCCAGCAAGCTATTCAACGGCTTGCTTTTCGATACCTTCGTGGATGCCTATGGCGGCGCAGGAAAGGTTTTTGATTGGTCTCTCATTCCAAAAGAACTCGCGCGTCGGGCCGTTTTGAGTGGTGGCTTGAACGCACAAAATGCGACTGGCGCAGTGGTGCGCGTTCGCCCTTGCGCGGTTGACGTCAGTAGCGGCGTCGAAGCGGCCAAGGGCATTAAAGATTCCCGCCTGATCGACGGTTTCGTCCGCGCGGTCCGGGAAGCCGATGCCACTATCGAAAGAGACACCTATCATGAAAGATCTGCCTGACGGCGTTTCCGCCCTGTTCCACACCCACGACTATCAGCAACCCGACCTGAACGGCCACTTCGGCCCTTACGGCGGCTCCTTCGTTGCCGAAACCCTGACCTATGCGCTGGACGAGCTGAAAGCCGCTTACGCGCGCTACAGCAAAGACCCGATCTTCCTCGACGAATTCCGCTATGAGCTGAAGCACTTCGTCGGCCGTCCTTCGCCGATCTACCACGCCAAGCGCTGGTCCGATCTGGCGGGCGGCGCGCAAATCTACTTCAAGCGCGAAGACCTGAACCACACCGGCGCCCACAAGATCAATAATGTGATCGGCCAGGCCTTGCTGGCCAAGCGCATGGGCAAGCCGCGCATCATCGCCGAAACCGGCGCCGGCCAGCACGGCGTGGCCACGGCCACCATCTGCGCCCGCTTCGGCCTCGAATGCGTGGTGTACATGGGCAGCGAGGACGTCAAGCGCCAGGCGCAGAACGTCTACCGCATGAAGCTCCTGGGCGCGACCGTGGTGCCGGTGGAATCGGGCTCCAAGACGCTCAAGGACGCGCTCAACGAGGCCATGCGCGACTGGGTCACGAATATCGAAAACACCTTCTACATCATCGGCACCGTGGCCGGCCCGCATCCTTATCCGATGATGGTGCGCGACTTCCAGTCCGTGATCGGCGAAGAGTGCCTGCACCAGATGCCGGAAATGGCCGGCCGCCAGCCCGACTACGTGCTGGCCTGCATCGGCGGCGGCTCCAACGCCATGGGCATCTTCTACCCCTACCTCGACCACAAGGAAACGCAATTGATCGGCGTGGAAGCGGCGGGCGAGGGCCTGGACACCGGCAAGCACGCCGCTTCGCTGACGGCCGGCGTGCCGGGCGTCCTGCACGGCAACCGCACCTACCTGCTGCAGGACGAGAACGGGCAGATCATCGAAACCCACTCCGTCTCGGCCGGCCTGGATTACCCGGGCGTGGGGCCGGAGCACGCTTACCTGAAGGACGCGGGACGGGCGCAGTATGTCTCGATCACCGACGAGGAGGCGTTGAAAGCCTTCCACGACTGCTGCCATATCGAAGGCATCATCCCGGCGCTGGAATCCTCGCACGCTCTGGCTTACGCGGCCAAGCTGGCGGCCACGCTGCCCAAGGATAAGATCGTGCTGGCCAATCTGTCCGGCCGGGGCGACAAGGATATGCACACAGTAGCGGCCCGCATGGGCCTGAACTTCAACTGAACTTCATTTGAACCCATACTACTGAGAGCATAACCATGTCCCGTATCGCACCAACCTTCGCAAAACTGAAAGAGCAAGGCAAGACTGGCCTGATCACCTTCATCACCGCCGGCGATCCCGCGCGCGAGCAGACCGTGCCCCTGATGCACGCCCTGGTCGCGGGCGGCGCCGACGTGCTGGAACTGGGCGTGCCGTTTTCCGACCCGATGGCCGAAGGCCCGGTGATCCAGCGCGCCTGCGAACGCGCACTGGCGCTGGGCGTCACCATCCACGATGTCTTCGGCTACGTGCGCGAATTCCGCCGCAGCAACGCGCACACGCCCGTGGTGCTGATGGGCTACGCCAACCCGATTGAGCGCATCGGCGCCGACGCCTTCATCGTCGCCGCGCGCGAGGCCGGGGCGGACGGCGCCATCGTGGTCGACTACCCGCCGGAAGAATGCGAGGAATTCGCCGCCAAGATGCGCGCGGCGGGCCTCGACCTGATCTTCCTGCTGGCGCCGACCTCGACCGAGAAACGCGTGCAGCAAGTGGCGAAAGTCGGCGGCGGCTTCAGCTACTACGTCTCGCTGAAAGGCGTGACCGGCGCCGGCCACATCGACACCGCCGAAGTGGCCGAACGCATCGCCGGCATTCGCCGCCACGTCGCGCTGCCGATCGGCGTCGGCTTCGGCATCCGCGACGCCGCCACCGCCAAAGCCCTGGCCAAGGTGGCCGACGCCGTGGTGATCGGCAGCCGCATCATCCAGGAAATCGAAGCCAGCCCGCCGGGCCAGGCCGTGGCCGCCGTCCAAGCCTTCACCAGCGGCATCCGCAGCGCCCTCGACGCCGCATAAGGACGCGCAGGTTTGATCTCCCTCAACAAATGTCCAACCCTGGTGTCAGGCACCACGGTTGGACATTCTTTGATCTAGCGCAGAAAATGTCCGACCCTGGTGCCTGACACCATGGTTGGACATTGTTTGATTTGGCGCAAAGGGATGCGCGTCGCCCGGCGGCAAACGCGGCAAGCCCGATGGCGATGCGGCCAAATAGCTGATAAAGCTTAAATATTGCCAAATTGCAATGTTCGACAGGGCAGGCAGAAACGGCTACACTGCGGGCCTAAGTTAGTGCAAGAGGAGAAATTATGAGCTGGTTGGAAAAACTGCTGCCCCCGCGCATTCAGCGTTCGGAAGCTGCCGCACGCAAAACCATGCCGGAAGGTCTGTGGGTCAAGTGCCCCTCCTGCGAGGCCGTTTTATACCGTACCGATCTGGAATCGAACCTGCACGTCTGCCCGAAGTGCGACCACCATATGCGCATCCGCGCCCGCGAGCGCCTCGACGCGCTGCTGGACGCCGGCGGCCGCTATGAAATCGGCCAGGAAACCCTGCCGGTCGATACGCTCAAGTTTAAAGACAGCAAAAAATACCCCGACCGCCTGAAACAGGCGATGGAAGCGACCGGCGAAACCGACGCGCTGATCGCCATGGGCGGCTCCATCATGAGCCTGCCGGTGGTGGTGGCTTGCTTCGAATTCGAATTCATGGGCGGTTCCATGGGCTCCGTGGTCGGCGAACGCTTCGCGCGCGCCGCCCAGATCGCGCTGGAACAGAAAGTGCCGTTCATTTGCATTACCGCCACCGGCGGCGCGCGCATGCAGGAAGGCCTGCTGTCGCTGATGCAGATGGCGAAAACCACCTCCATGCTGACCAAGCTGTCCGAGAAGAAGCTGCCCTTCATCAGCGTGCTGACCGATCCGACCATGGGCGGCGTGTCCGCTTCCTTCGCCTTCATGGGCGACGTGGTGATGGCCGAGCCGAAAGCGCTGATCGGTTTCGCCGGCCCGCGCGTGATCGAAAACACCGTGCGCGAGAAGCTGCCGGAAGGCTTCCAGCGCGCCGAGTTCCTGGTGCAGAAGGGCGCCGTCGATATGATCGTCGACCGCCGCAAGATGCGCGAAGAAATCGCCCGCCTGCTGGCCCTGCTGCAAAATCAGGCTGTCGAGGTTCTGGCCTAAGCCATTCCTTGCCGCCTCCATCGGCACGCCAGCGGTTCCGCCGCCTGCGTGCCGATTGTTTTCTGAAGTCCCCGCCATGACCAATCTCCCGAGTACTCTGAATGACTGGCTCGCGCTGCTGGAATCGCGCCACGCCGAAACCGTGATCAATATGGGCCTGGAGCGCGTGCGCGCCGTCAAGGAACGCATGCGGCTGCAGTTCAGCTGTCCGGTCATCATGGTGGCCGGCACCAATGGCAAGGGCTCGACCTGCTCCATGCTGGAGTCGATCCTGATGCGCGCCGGTTACAAGACCGGCCTGTATATCAAGCCGCACTTCCTGCACTTTAACGAGCGCGCCCGCCTCAATGGCGATATGGCCAGCGACGCCGAGCTGGTGGCCAGCTTCAACGCGGTGGAAGCGGTGCGCGGCGATACGCCGCTGACCTATTTCGAATTCACCACCCTGGCCATCCTGCACCTGCTGGCGCACGCCGGCCTGGATGTGGCGATCCTGGAAGTGGGCCTGGGCGGCCGCCTGGACGCGGTGAACGTGATCGATGCCGATGTTTCCATCGTCACCAGCGTGGATATCGACCACGTCGATTACCTGGGCGGCACGCGCGAGCAGATCGGCTTCGAGAAGGCCGGCATTTTCCGCACCGGCAAAACGGCCATTTGCAGCGACCCGGTGCCGCCGCAGGCGCTGATCGACCACGCGACGGAAATCGGCGCCGACCTGTGGCTGATGGGTCGCGATTTCAATTATTCGGGCGACAAGCAGCAGTGGAATTACGGCGGCCGCGGCATGCGCCGCAATTCGCTGGCTTATCCGAGCCTGCGCGGCGCCAACCAGCTGCTGAACGCCTCGGCCGCGCTGGCCGCGCTGGAAGCGCTCAAGCTGGAGCTGCCGGTGGGCGCGCAGGAAGTGCGCCATGGCCTGGTGACGGTGGAATTGCCGGGCCGCTTCCAGGTGCTGCCGGGCCGTCCTTCGGTGATTTACGATGTGGCGCACAATCCGCACGCGGCGGCGGCGCTGAACCAGAATCTGGGCAATATGGGCTACCACCCCTACACCTACGCGGTGTTCGGCTCCATGCACGACAAGGATATCGACGGCGTGATCAAGGCCATGTCCGAGCATGTGGACCACTGGTGCCTGTGCACGCTGCCCTCGCCGCGCGCGGCTACCGCTTCCGAGCTGGCGGCCAAGGTGCAGATGATTCAGCCGGACCAGCATGAAAAAACCGTCAATATTTTCGATGATCCGGCCCAGGCGTTCGCAAATGCGATCAGCCGAGCCGGCGAGAATGATAGAATTGTGGTCTTCGGATCATTCCTGACTGTCGCCGGCGTCATGGCCGCGCAAAAATCCGCACTCCACTGACGCACCGATTGACGCACTGACAGAGATAATCACGCATGGGCTTGTTCTCGAAATTTGGCAAAAACAAGCAAGAGTCCACTGGCGAAGACAGTGGCTATTACCGCGCAGCCGACGACCAGTCGGTGCTTGAAAAAACAGCCCGTTCCAAGCGTGCCTCGCATGCGGGCGGCGCCACCCGCGGCAGCCGCGCGCGCGCCGGCCGCGACGCCGCCGATCCGGTGCTGCCTGAGAAAAAACGCGCGCGCCGCCGCCTGGTCGGCGCCATCGCGCTGGCGCTGGCCGTCGTCATCGGCCTGCCCATGGTGCTGGACTCGGAACCGCGCCCGGTCGCCAACGATATCGCCCTGCAGATTCCATCGAAAGACAAGCCATTGGAGCAGGGCGCGCCCGCTCCTGCGGCATCCGCGCCCGAATCGCGCGTGGCGCCGGGCGCCGCCCTCGACCAGAGCGAGGAAATCGTCAACGAGCCGGCGGCCAAGCCTGCCGCGATGTCGGCCGCACCCTCGGCCGCACCCGCCGCCGCGCAAGTGACGCCAAGCGCCAAGCCGGCCGCCACGCCAACGGCGACCGCCGCCCATACCGTCAGCGAAGTGAAGCTGGCCGAACCTGTCAAGCCGCCAAAAGCGGAAGTGAAAGAGGCGCCAAAAGCCGCCGACACCAAGACTGCCAAGGCTGAACACAAGCCGGAAGCGAAAGAATCCAAAGACAAGCACGAGAAGCCGGAAGCCAAGCCCGAACCCAAGCACACGGAGCCCAAGCATGCCGAGGCCAAGCCGGAACCGAAGGACGCCAAACCCGCCCACAGCGAGGATGCGCGCGCCCTGGCCATCCTGGAAGGCAAGCCGGCCGCCGCCGACAGCGGCAGCAAGTATGTGATCCAGGTCGCGGCGCTGGCGGCGCAGGACAAGGTGGACGAACTGCAGGGCAAGCTGCGCGACGCCGGCATCAAGTCCTATTCGCAGAAGGTGAATACAGCCAACGGCGAACGCACCCGTGTCCGCGTCGGACCCTTTGCCAGCAAGGAGGAAGCGGAAAAGGTCCGCGCCAAGCTGAGCAAGATGGGCCTGAACGGCAGCCTGGTTCCCGTCTAAGCCCCGCATACTGAACGGACCTGACTGAAGTGACGATTTTCGATTATCTGGTGATATTCGTGCTGATCGCCTCAGTGGTCATCAGCACCATGCGCGGCCTGGTGCGCGAGATGCTCTCGCTGGCCAGCTGGATTATTGCCTTTGTCGTCGCCAATGCCTACGGCGCCCAGCTGGCGCTGATGCTGCCGGCTTCCGTGCCGGGCGAAGTGCTGCGCCTGATCCTGGCCTTCATCGCCCTGTTTATCGGCACGCGCATCCTGATGAGCCTATTCACGCTGGCCGTCGACGCCCTGATCAAGGCCGGCGGCCTGACCCTGGCCGACCGTGGCCTGGGCAGCCTGTTCGGCTTCGGCCGCGGCTTGCTGATCGTGCTGGCCGCCGTCATATTGTGCGGGATGACCACCATCCCGCAGCAGGATTTCTGGAAAAACGCGCTGTTGAGTCCCTTGGCGGAATCCGGCGTGCGTACCCTGAAACCTTTCCTGCCTGCTGAATACGCGCAGCATGTGCATTACTGAATTCTTTAAATCCGTAGCACCAGTCTAGGAGCAGCTTCCATGTGTGGCATCGTCGGCGTCGTTTCCCACCAACCCGTCAATCAACTGCTGTATGACGCATTGCTGCTGCTGCAGCACCGCGGCCAGGATGCGGCGGGCATCGCAACCAATCACAGCAGCATGTTCTCCATGCACAAGGCCAATGGCCTGGTGCGCGACGTGTTCCGCACCCGGAATATGCGCGCGCTGATGGGCAATTCCGGCATCGGCCATTGCCGCTATCCGACCGCCGGCTCGTCCAGCGAGGAAGAAGCGCAGCCGTTCTACGTCAACGCGCCGTTCGGCATCACCCTGGCCCACAACGGCAACCTGACCAACTGGGAACAGCTCAAGAACGAGATGTTCAAGAACGACCGCCGCCACATCAACACCGATTCCGACTCGGAAGTGCTGCTCAACGTGCTGGCCCACGAAATCCAGAAAGCCACCACCGGCTACTCGCTGGAACCGGCCACCCTGTTCCAGGCCGTGACGGTGCTGAACCGCCGCGTGCGCGGCGGCTATGCGGCCGTGGCGCAGATCGCCGGCGTCGGCATGCTGGGCTTCCGCGATCCTTTCGGCATCCGTCCGCTGTGCCTGGGCGTAAACGAAACCCCTGAAGGCGTCGAGTACCTGATCGCCTCCGAATCGGTGGCGCTGGAAGGCGTGGGCTTCCGCTTCGTGCGCGACGTGGCGCCGGGCGAGGCCATCTTCATCGACGCCGACAACAAACTGCATTCGCAGATCTGCGCCGACAATCCATCGCTCAATCCTTGCGTGTTTGAATTCGTCTACCTGGCCCGTCCCGACTCCGTGATCGACGGCGCCTCGGTGTACGCCACCCGCCTGAAAATGGGCGAGTACCTGGCCGAGAAGATCAAGCGCGAAATCCCGGACGGCGATATCGACGTGGTGATGCCGATTCCAGACTCCTCGCGTCCGGCCGCCATCCAGCTGGCGCTGCGCCTGGGCGTGGAATACCGCGAAGGCTTCATCAAGAACCGCTACATCGGCCGCACCTTCATCATGCCGGGCCAGGCCGCGCGCAAGAAATCGGTGCGCCAGAAGCTGAACGCCATCGGCGACGAATTCAAGGGCAAGAACGTGCTGCTGGTGGATGACTCCATCGTGCGCGGCACCACCAGCCGCGAGATCGTGCAGATGGCGCGCGAAGCCGGCGCCAAGAAAGTGATCTTCGCCTCCGCCGCGCCGCCGGTGATCTACCCGAACGTGTACGGCATCGACATGCCGACCCGCGATGAGCTGATCGCCTACGGCCGCACCACCGAGGAAGTGTGCAAGGAAATCACCGCCGACTACCTGGTGTACCAGGACATCGACGCGCTGAAGCAGTCGATTGCCGACGTCAATCCGGCGCTGACCAAGTTCGAGGCGTCCTGCTTCGACGGCGTGTACGTCACCGGCGACGTGTCGGCCGATTACCTGGACAAGCTGGAATACGCGCGCCACCATCCGAAAGAGAAGGGCGCCGAGGACGCAGCGCGCACCCAGCTCAATCTGAATATCGCCACCACGGAAGCGTAATGAAGAACTACGGTTTCACCACCACCATCCTGCACAACGACCGTCAAAAGACGATCGAGCAGGGTTCGCTGCACAAGCCGGTGCACACCTCGGTCGCCTTCGGCTATGCCGATGCGCGCCAGTTGGCGTCGGTGTTCCAGGGCAAGGAGCCGGGCTTCCGCTACGGCCGCCAGGGCAATCCCACCGTCTCGGCGCTGGAGGACAAGGTCAACAAGATGGAGCAGGGCGTCGCCACGCTGTGCTTCTCGACCGGCATGGGCGCCATCGGCGCCGTGTTCCAGGCTTTGCTGCGCGCCGGCGACCATATGGTGTCCTCGGCCTTCCTGTTCGGGAACACCAACTCGATGTGGCAGACGGTGGCGGGGCAGGGCGTGGGCGTGGACTTTGTCGACGCCACCGGCGTCGCCAATGTTGAAGCGGCGCTGAAACCGGAAACCCGCATCGTCTTCGTTGAAACCGTGGCCAACCCGCGCACCCAGATCGCCGATCTGAAACGCATCGGCGAACTGTGCGCCCAGCGCGGCATTCTCTACGTGGTGGACAACACCATGACCACGCCCTATCTGTTCCGACCCAAGGACGTGGGCGCGGGCCTGGTGGTCAACTCGCTGACCAAGTCGATTGGCGGCCATGGCCACGCCCTGGGCGGCAGCCTGACCGACACCGGCGCCTACGACTGGAGCAAGTTCCCCAACATCTACGAGAACTACAAAAAGGCCGCGCCGGCGCAGTGGGGCATCGCCCAGATCCGCGCCAAGGGCCTGCGTGACTTCGGCGCGGCGCTGGGGCCGGAAGCGGCCCACCACATCGCCGTCGGCGCCGAAACCCTGGCCCTGCGCATGGAGCGCACCTGCGCCAACGCCCTGGCCCTGGCGCGCCTGCTGGAGCAGGACGAACGCGTGGCCGCCGTCTATTATCCCGGCCTGGAATCGCATCCCCAGCACGGCATCGCCAAGGAGCTGTTCAAGAGCTACGGTTCGCTGTTGAGTTTTGAGCTCAAAGACGGCATCGACTGCTTCGACTACCTGAATCGCCTGAAGCTGGCCGTGCCGGCGTCCAACCTCGGCGACACGCGCACCCTGGTGATCCCCGTCGCCCACACCATTTTCTACGAGATGGGCGCCGAACGCCGCGCCTCGATGGGCATAGCCGAATCCCTGATCCGCGTCTCCGTCGGCATCGAAGACCCCGCCGACCTGCTCGACGACTTCGCCAGCGCCCTCGACGCCTAAGCCAGCGTTTCATCTCCGCCACAGTCGAGCCTGTGTCCACCCTGGTGCCAGGCACCAAGGTGGACACGGGCTCGACTGTTTTGTTTTTCTTGCAAATGAAAAGTGATTAAATAGGCGGATATGGCAATAAAAACGAAAGGGAGATGATGAAGCGGATTACTCTGGCATTGCTGACCTTGGCTTGCCTGCCCAATCTTTGGGCGGCTGAAGCGGCGGATCGCGCGGCGCGCAAGGCGGACATCGATTTCTATCTGAGCCAGTACGAGGGCAATGATGTGGAGCTGGAGAAGTTCCAGTGCGCGCGCCCCGTCTTCCCCGAGCTGTCGCGCACCAAGGCGGAAATCGCGGCGGTGGGCCAGTCGGTCGATGCCTGGCTGGCTTGCTATAACCGCTTTGTCCAGGGCTTGAACGACGCGCTACCGGTGGGCAAGGGCATTCCGGCGGAGCTGCAAGCCTTGATGACGCCGGCCGAATTGGCGCAGGCCAAGCAGCGCATGGGCCGGGTGTACCAGGTGCTGTCGGAGGAGGGCGAGGAGACGCTGCAAGCCGTGCTGGCCGCCAGCGCGGCCTGGAAGGAAAAGACCGATGCCTATGTCAACGCCGAGGCGGCCAAACTGAGCACGGTGAAGAACCATCAGGACACGGCCGAGCGCATGCGCATCCTGAAGGGCAAGCAGTAAGCCGGCTCAGTGCCAGCTGCGCAGCAGGCCGACGGCCAGGCCTTCGAGCGCGAATTCGTCGGCTTCGGGGTGGACGGTGATGATCTTGAAGTCGGGATTCTCGGGCAGCAGCTCGATGGTGCTGCCGGTCTTGCGGTAGCGCTTGACCGTCACTTCGTTGCCGATGCGGGCCACGACGATCTGGCCGTTCTTGGCGCTATCGACTTTTTTTACGGCCAGCAGGTCGCCGTCCATGATGCCGATGTCGCGCATCGATTCGCCGCGCACCTTGAGCAGGAAGTCGGGCTTGGCCGAGAACAGTCCCGGGTCGACGTTGTAGCTGGTTTCCAGGTTTTCCTGCGCCAGAATCGGCGAGCCGGCGGCCACGCGGCCGATCAGCGGCAGGGCCAGCAGCGGCGTGGCGGGCGCGGCGGCAACGGCCGGGGCGTCGGCATGACCGCCCAGCAGGCGGATGCCGCGCGAGGTGCCGGCCGTGATTTCGATGGCGCCCTTGCGCGCCAGCGCCTTCAAATGCTCTTCGGCCGCGTTGGCGGACTTGAAGCCCAGCTCGGCCGCAATCTCGGCGCGGGTGGGCGGGAAGCCGGTATTGGTGATGGCATCCTTGATCAGGTTGAGAATTTGTTCTTGCCTTGCAGTGAGCTTGATCATGATGCGGTAGCTGTGGATATAGACAGACTGTATTTTTGTACAGTGGGGCGCCGATTGCAAGGGGATTTCTTGTTTTTGGCGAAATATTTTCATCTTGCTTCCCTCTCGGGGCGCGGCCCGGCGTCCCCCAGCGGCTTGAGTTGGCGCGCAAAAGCTGCTATGCTTGCGGGCTTACCTCTTCCCACACTCGTCTTGACGCCGGGGTGGGCTATTTTTTACAGTCCTTAAGGGAGTTTTCATGCGTCACTATGAAATCGTATTTATCGTCCATCCGGACCAAAGCGAGCAAGTGCCCGCGATGATCGAACGTTACAAAGCCAGCGTGACCTCGCGCGGCGGTAACGTGCACCGCGTGGAAGATTGGGGCCGCCGTCAAATGGCGTACTCGATCCAGAAACTGGCTAAAGCACACTACATCTGCCTGAACATCGAATGCGACAACGAGACCCTGGTCGAACTGGAAACCGCATTCAAATTCAATGATGCCGTGCTGCGTCACCTGACCGTGAAAATGAAGAAAGCGGAAACCGCTCCTTCGCCGATGATGAAATCGGTACAGCGTGAAGACGCGGCCAAGAGCCATCGCGCCGAAGCCCCAGCCGCTCCTGCCGCCGCTGCCGCTTAATTCTGCCCGGGAAAGCAACTGAACCAGACACAGTTTGTCGCCCTCATCGCCGAACGGGAAATGCTGCGGTATACCCCGGCCGGCCTGCCGATCGTGAATGCTGTTTTACAGCACCGCTCGCAGCAGATGGAGGCCGGCATCGCCCGCCTGACCGAGTTTGAAATTGCCGCGGTAGCCGCCGGCGAAATTTCGAGCCGCTTCAGCCAGGCAGCCCTCGGGGGCATGTATGAGTTCAGGGGATTTCTGGCCAAGAAAAGCCGCAATAGCAAAAGCCTGGTGTTTCACATCATTGATTTTCGTGCTGTTTAACAGCGCAATTTTTAAATACAGGAGCCTAAAATGGCATTCGGTAAAAAGTTCGACAAAAACAAGCTCAAGCTGAAAGAAAAGCGCAAGCAACAAAACCCACTGTTCAAGCGTAAAAAATTCTGCCGCTTCACCGCCGCTGGCGTGGTGCAAGTGGACTACAAAGATGTAGACACGCTGAAAGATTTCATCCAGGAAAACGGCAAGATCATGCCAGCCCGCCTGACCGGCACCAAGGCGCACTACCAGCGTCAAGTGGACACCGCTATCAAGCGCGCACGCTACCTGGCCCTGCTGCCTTACACCGATCTGCACCACGCTTAATTAGCGGTCAGATAAGATCCTGGAGAGAACTATGCAAATCATTCTGTTGGAAAAAGTCGTTAACGTCGGCAACCTGGGCGACGTGGTGAAAGTCAAGGACGGTTACGCCCGTAACTTCCTGATCCCGCAAAAGCTGGCCCGCCGCGCTACCGCTGCCGCCGTGGCGGAATTCGAAGTCAAACGCGCTGAACTGGAAAAAGCCGCTGCCGAGAAACTGGCCGCTGCGCAAGCCCAAGGCGAAAAACTGGCTGGCATGACCGTGACCGTGTCGCAAAAAGCGGGCGTGGACGGCCGTCTGTTCGGTTCCGTGACCAACTTCGACATCGCTGAAGCCCTGAGCAAAGCCGGCTTCGCTGTGGAAAAAGCTGCCGTGCGCATGCCAACCGGCCCGCTGAAGGTCGTGGGCGAGCACCCAGTGTCCGTGGCACTGCACACCGACGTCGTGGTCGAAGTGACCGTGGCCGTCGTGGGCGAAGCTGCCTAAGTCTGGTCCGGATTTTCCTCCGCCAAGACTGTTGCACAAATAAGAAAGCCGGGTTCGCCCGGCTTTTTTATTGCCAGCAAAAAACCAAATCCGAGCACCGAACGCAGGTATAATTCGCGCCATGAACGCCGCCCCATCCGACCCGCAAGTCGACTCCCTGCGCATTCCGCCGCATTCCATCGAAGCAGAACAGTCCGTCATCGGCGGCCTGCTGCGCGATAACGCGGCCTGGGACCGTATTGCGGACTTCATGCACGCGGACGACTTTTACCGCTACGACCACCGCATCATCTTCGAACAGATGATCCGCCTGATCAACGCGGGCAAGCCGGCTGACGTCATCACCGTCTTCGAGGCCTTGACCATGCTGGGCAAGGCCGACGAGGTGGGGGGCTTGGTGTACCTGAACGCGATGGCGCAGAACACGCCGTCGGCGGCGAATATCCGGCGCTACGCCGAGATCGTGCGCGACCGCGGCGTGCTGCGCAAGCTGATCACGGTGGCCGACGAAATCTCCGGCAACGCCTTCAATCCCCAGGGTAAAGAAGTCAAGCAGATGCTGGACGAGGCGGAGTCGAAGATCTTCGCCATCGCCGAGCAGGGCGCGCGCGGCTCATCGGGCTGGACGGCGGTGCAGCCGCTGTTGACCCAGGTGGTCGAGCGCATCGACGAGCTGTACAGCCGTGAAAGCACCAGCGAAGTCACGGGCGTGCCGACCGGCTTTATCGACCTGGACCGCATGACCTCGGGCCTGCAGGCGGGCGATCTGGTGATCGTGGCCGGCCGTCCTTCGATGGGCAAGACGGCGTTCTCGGTGAATATCGGCGAGAACGTGGCGATTGAGGCGGGTTTGCCGGTGGCCGTGTTCTCGATGGAGATGGGTGGCGCCCAGCTGGCCATGCGTATGCTCGGTTCGGTCGGCCAGCTCGACCAGCACCGCCTGCGGACCGGCAAGCTGATCGATGAGGATTGGCCGCGCCTGACGCACGCCATCCAAAAGATGAACGAAGCCCAGCTCTACATCGACGAGACGCCGGCGCTGAACCCGATCGAGATGCGCGCCCGCGCCCGCCGTCTGGCGCGCCAGTGCGGCAAGCTCGGCCTGATCATCGTCGACTACCTGCAGCTGATGACGGGCAGCCAGGCCGGCGATAACCGCGCCGCCGAGATTTCCGAGATTTCGCGCAGCTTGAAAGGCTTGGCCAAGGAGCTGCATTGCCCGGTCATCGCGCTGTCCCAGCTGAACCGCTCGCTGGAGCAGCGTCCCAACAAACGTCCCGTGATGTCCGACTTGCGCGAATCCGGCGCTATCGAACAGGATGCGGACGTCATCATCTTCCTGTACCGCGACGAGGTGTACAACCCCGATTCGCCGGACAAGGGGACCGCCGAGATCATTATCGGCAAACAGCGTAACGGTCCTATCGGCGCGATCCGTCTGACATGGATGGGCATGTATACCAAGTTTGGCAATTACAGCGGCAATCTGTCTATCTATCAGGGCGACTAATACCCCCAGGCGGCCATGGACGGCGGCCTGTAGCAGTAAAACGAATCAACCAACGGAGAATAAAATGTTTGGACGCTTGATGCCCACCGAGGGCAAGTTCTTTGATCTGTTCAACCAGCACGCCGAACTGTGCGTGAAGGGCGCGAAAGAGATGCTCGGTCTGATGACCAATTTCGACGACCTGGAGAACCGCGTACACGCCATCGAAAGTATCGAAAAACAGGCCGACAAGATCACCTACACCTGCGTCGACCTGCTGCACAAGACCTTCATCACCCCGATCGACCGCGACGACATCCACAAGCTGATCACGCGCATGGACGACATCCTGGACCTGATGGAAGACGCCGGCCAGACCGTGTCGCTGTACGACCTGCACTCCGTGACCCCGGAAGCCAAGCGCCTGGCCGAACTGGTGCTCGCTTGCACCGAGAAGGTCAAGGAGGCCGTGGCCCTGCTGCACAATATGGACAATGCGCGCCAGATTGTCGCCATCTGCGAAGAGATCGACCGCCTGGAATCGGACGCCGACCACGTGATGCGCGCCGCCATGTCCAAGCTGTTCCGCGATGAGCCGGACGTGCGCAACCTGATCAAGATGAAAGCCATCTACGAAATCCTGGAAACGGTCACCGACCGCTGCGAGGACGTGGCCAATATCATCGAAGGCATCATCGTCGAAAACGCATAAGCACGCGCCTGTCCTGAAAAGATAACAAAAGATAACCATGCAAACCCTACAAATCAGCATCTACGCGCTGGCCATGTTGATCTTCCTGGCGCTGGTGTTTGACTTCATGAACGGCTTCCATGATGCGGCCAATGCCATCGCCACGGTGGTCTCCACCGGCGTGCTGAAACCGCAGACCGCAGTGGCGATGGCGGCCTTCTTCAACTTCATCGCCATCTTCATCGTCGGCCTGAAAGTGGCGACGACCATCGGCAAGGGCACCATCGATCCGGCCGTGGTCGACCATTACGTGATCTTTGGCGCGCTGGTGGGCGCCATCGTGTGGAACCTGATCACCTGGTACTACGGCATTCCCTCCTCGTCCTCGCACGCCCTGATCGGCGGCCTGGTGGGTGCGGCGGTGGCCAAGTCCGGCACCGGCGCCCTGATCTCCGGCGGCCTGATCAAGACCGTCACCTTCATCGTGCTGGCGCCGCTGCTGGGCTTCGTGCTCGGTTCGGTCATCATGCTGATCGTGTCCTGGATCTTCGTGAAATCGACGCCGCGCAAGATCGACGGCTGGTTCCGCCGCCTGCAGCTGGCCTCCGCGGCCGGCTACAGCCTGGGCCACGGCGGCAATGACGCGCAGAAAACCATGGGCATCATCTGGATGCTGCTGATCGCTTCCGGCCACGTCGCCGCCAGCGACGCCACGCCGCCGACCTGGGTCATCGTTTCCTGCTACGCGGCGATCAGTTTCGGCACGCTGTTCGGCGGCTGGCGCATCGTGAAAACCATGGGCCAGAAGATCACCAAGCTGAAACCGGTGGGCGGCTTCTGCGCCGAAACCGGTGGCGCCATCACCCTGCTGATGGCCTCGTTCTGGGGCGTGCCCGTCTCCACCACCCACACCATCACCGGCGCGATTGTCGGCGTCGGCTCGGCGCAAAAGATGTCCGCCGTGCGTTGGGGCGTGGCCGGCAACATCGTCTGGGCCTGGATCTTCACCATCCCCGCGTCCGCCTTCGTGGCCGCGATCGCCTGGTGGATCGGCACCCACATCATGTAAGCAGCCAGCAACGGCACAGAAAAGGGAGTCCACGGACTCCCTTTTTTATTGAGAAAAATCAAACAATGTCCAACCCTGGTGTCAGGCACTGGAGTAGGACATTGTTTGATCTTGCTCAAGGAATGTCTCACTCTGGTGCCTGACACCAGGGTTGGACATTGTTTGATCTGGCGCAAAGGGTTTGACTCTAGAGCTGGCTGGCGGTCAGCAAAAGCGCGAATGGCTTGTTTTTATTCTCGTATTTGAGATATATTCTCTATTATGGGAAATTTATCAATGGAAGAACGTCTGGTGCAGCGGCTGGCCGGACTGCGCGAAGCGCGCGGCTGGTCGCTGGAAGAATTGGCGGCGGCGAGCGGGATCAGCCGTGCTACCTTGTCGCGCCTGGAGCGTGGCGAGAGCAGTCCGACGGCGGCCCTGCTGGGCAAGCTGTGCGCGGTGTATGGCATGCCGATGTCACGTCTGATCGCCGAGGCCGAGGCGCAGCCGGCGCAGCTGATCCGCCAGAGCGAGCAGGCCGAATGGCGCGATCCGGAGACGGGTTTCGTGCGGCGCATGGTGTCGCCGCCGGCGCGCGGTTTCGGTGCGGAGCTGATCGAGGGCCGGCTGCCGGCCGGCGCAGTCATCGACTACGAGCAGCCGCCGGTGCGCGGCATGGAGCAGCATCTTTGGCTGCTGGACGGGCTGCTCGATTACACGCTGGAGGGCAAGGTCTACCACCTGCAGCCGGGCGACTGCCTGCGCTTCCACCTGTTTGGTCCCACGCGCTTTTCCGCCGGCCCGGACGGCGCCCACTATCTGATAGCCATATGCGAACCATAGAAGAACTGGACGGCGCCGGCCTGCGCGCCAATCTCGATGCCCTGGCCGAGGTGCTGCACGACTGCGTGCGGCAGGGCGCCAGCGTCGGCTTTGTCTTCCCTTTCGCGCTGGACGATGCGCGCCGCTTCTGGCGCGAGCTGGCGCCGCAGATCGAGAGCGGGGCGCGCAAGCTGCTGGTGGCGCGCGATGCCGATGGCGCGGTCTGCGCCACGGTGCAACTGGGCCTGGCGATGCCGCCGAATGGCCGCCACCGCGCCGACGTCAACAAGATGCTGGTGCATACGCGGGCGCGCCGCCAAGGTTTGGCCGGCGCGCTGCTGGCGGCGGCCGAGGACCATGCGCGCGCCCTGGGCCGCAGCCTGCTGGTGCTCGATACCTGGAGCGGCAGCCCGGCCGAGGATTTGTACCGCAAGCAGGGCTACCAGCTATGCGGCCAGATTCCGCAATATGCGTTGGCGGCCGAGGGCGGCCTGGGTGCGACGACGGTGATGTACAAGCTGCTGGCGCCAGCCGTGCAGGTGGTCGAGGAAGACCCGTCTTCAGATGATGCCCGTCTGCTGCTCGATGAATTGTCCGCCACGCTGGCCGGCATCACGGGCGACAGCGGCGCCGCTTCCTTCAACGCGGACGATGTGCGCGGTGCGGGAGGATGCTTCGTGGTGGCGCGCGATGCGCAGGGGAGGGCGCTCGGCTGCGGCGCCATCCGCCCCTTGCAGGAGGGCGTGGCGGAACTGAAGCGCATGTATGCCCGTCCCGGCACGCGCGGCGTGGGCAGTGCCGTGCTGGCGCATCTGGAGCAGACCGCCGCTGCGCTGGGCTACCGCGAACTCTGGCTGGAAACGCGACTCGTCAACGCCCGCGCCCTCGGCTTCTACGCGGCGCGCGGCTATCTGCGCATTCCCAACTTCGGCAAATACGCGGGCAACAACGCCGCCGTCTGCATGGCCAAGCGATTTACTTGATGCACACCGCCCGCACCATCTTGATATCGGTGATGCCCAGCAGGACTTTCTCGATGCCGTCCATCTTCAAGGTCAGCATGCCGTCTTCCAGCGCGGCGGCCAGCAGCTCGGCCACGCGCGCGTGCTCCTGAAGCAGCTTCTTGACGCGGTCGGTGCCGAGCATCAGCTCATGCAGGCCGACGCGGCCCTTATAGCCCTTGTTGCACTCCTCGCAGCCCACCGCGCGGTAGAGCGTGAAACGGCCATCCTCGCCGCCATAGCGTTCGCGCCAGCCGGCCAGCACGGTGGCGCGGCTGGCCTTGGCGTCCTTCTGGAAGCTGGCCGTGTGCTGCAACTCGCTGCAAAACTCGGTCAGCAGCAAGTCCAGTTCCGCCGCGCCCGGATGGTAGGCCTGCTTGCACTTGCCGCACAGGCGCTTGGCCAGGCGCTGCGCCAGGATGCCGAGCAGGGCGTCGGCGAAGTTGAATGGGTCCATGCCCATATCGAGCAGGCGCACCACCGATTCCGGCGCGCTATTGGTGTGCAGGGTGGCGAACACCAGGTGGCCGGTGAGCGAGGCTTCGATGCCCATGCCCACGGTTTCCTTGTCGCGCATCTCGCCCACCATGATGATGTCGGGATCGGCGCGCAGGAAGGCGCGCATCACGGTGGCGAAATCGAGGCCGGCCTTGCGGTTGACCTGCACCTGGCGCAAGCCTTTTTGCGTGATCTCGACCGGGTCTTCCGCCGTCCAGATTTTCGTGTCGGGCGTGTTCAGATAGTTCAGCACCGAGTGTAGCGTGGTAGTCTTGCCCGAGCCGGTCGGGCCGCAGACGAAGAACAGGCCATACGGTTTTTCCACCGTGGCGCGCAGGCGGTCCAGATTGAAGGGCAGCACGCCCAGCTTGTCGAGCGGGATCGGTTCGCCCGCCGCCAGAATCCGCATCACCACGTCTTCCACGCCGCCGGTGGAGGGAATGGTTGCCACGCGCAGCTCGATGTCCAGCGGCCCGTATTTCTTGAACTTGATCTTGCCATCCTGCGGCTTGCGGCGTTCGGAGATATCGAGGTCGCACATGATCTTGATGCGCGCCACCAGCGCCGCGCGGTAGGCGGCGGGAATCTCGATATACGGCACCAGCGTGCCGTCCTTGCGGAAGCGGATGCCGGTCTTGCCCTTGCCCGGCAGCGGTTCGATATGGATGTCGGACACGCCCTGGCGGTAAGCGTCCGTGATCACCTTGTTGAGCAGCTTGACCAGCTCATTTTCCACCGCCTCCGGCACTTCGGCGCTGTCGAATTCCTCGTCGCCTTCCTCCATGCCCGAGAGCAGTTCGCCCACGCTGGAACTGTCGCCCACGGCGCCGTAGAACTGGTCCACGGTCTGCTGGAATTCGCGCGCCGTGGTCACGCGGAACAGCAGCTTGGCCTTGGGGAAGATCTGGTTGACGACGCGCGCCCCCATCACCCGTTCCGGATCGTGGGCCAGCACGCTCAAGCCGTCCTTGCCGTCTTCCAGCGGCAGCCAGCCGGCTTCCTGCACGTACTGGCGCTTCAGGTTCTTCAGCAGTTCCACCGGCTTCATGCGCTCGGCCTTGAACGGCTCGTAGGGCAGGTGGTGGAAGTGCGCCAGCGACTGGCCGATGTCGGGCACGCGCACCTGGAACTGGTCGAGCAGCACCTCTTCCAGTGGCAGGCCTTTTTGCCGCGCCGAGCGCACCGCCAGTTCCAGTTCGCCCGCCGCCAGCACGCCATCGGCTACCAGGCCGTCGTACTTGGTGCGCACCAGCTGCGGCGGTTTCATGCGCTGGCTGAAGGCCACCGACAGGGTGTCGCACAACTCCTTCACGCCTTCCAGCACGATGGAGGAGAACGGTCCGCCGTCGCGGTTGTTGATGAACTGGACCACGCCGAGCAGATCGTGCGATTCCACCGAGATCAGCGGCGCCACCAGCATTTCGCGCGTGCGGTAACCGGTGCGCTGGTCCACGCCTTTCTGAAAGCGCAGGTCGGCCGAGATGCGCTGCAGCTCCGCTTCGTCGTACACGTCGGCGATGTTCAGGGTTTCGCGCGTCAGCGCCACATAGCCAGCGATGCTGTGCGGCGACACCGCCAGCTTCAGGTCGCGGAAGGTGGTCAGGCCGGTCTTGACCTTGGAGACGATGTAATCCTTCTCGTGGTCCATGGCATACAGGGTGAAGCGGTCGCAATGCAGCAGGTCGCAGAATTCCATGCCCAGGTCGAGCATGATTTCATCGAGGTTGCTGGTGGCGTGGATCTTGGTGCTGACGGTTTGCAGCTTGCGGAAAAAGGCCAGGCGCAAGCTGGTGTCACTGGGTTCGCTGACGGGATCGCGGGGAATATAGGCGTCATTCATCGGCTGCTCTGCTCTTAGAGTTCGACTTCCAGACCTTCATATGCGAGAAAGACCTGCAGTCCTTCCGGCAGCGGCGCATGGCGCGCCATCACTTCGGCAAACACGGCTTCCAGCTCATCGTCGCCGCGGGTCGGCTCGTGGTGGGTGCAGTACAGGGCTTTGGCGCCGGTGCGGATGGCCATGGCCAGCGCCGCGTCGAAGGTGCCGTGGCCCCAGCCGCGCTTGGACGGATACTCTTCCCGGGTGTAGGAGGAATCGACGATCAGCGCATCCACGCCCTGGGCCGCCGCGTCGATGGCGCGCGTGCGCTGGTCGACCTGCGCCTGGCAGGCGGCGTGCTCGGGATGGCCGGCGGGGAAGAGGTTGTACAGCGGTTCGTGATCGCCGGTGAAGAACAGCGACTTGCCGCCGCTCTCGACGCGGTAGCCCAGATCGGTGACGGGATGGCTCATCACCACATTGCTGATGCGAGCGTCGCCCACGTCCACGGTTTCGCCGATTTCCAGCGTGCGGTAATCGATGGTAGCGTCCATCTCGGCCTCGCCCACCGGGAAATAGCTGTTCTGCAGCTGTACGCCCATCACATGGGCGATGCCGTTGCCGGTGGCCGGATCGCTGGCGCCGTAAATGCACACGCGGCTGCCCTTGATGAACAGCGGCGTGAAAAAGGGCAGGCCGTGGATATGGTCCCAATGGCTGTGGGTGATGAAAATGTTCGCCTGCACCGGCGCCTTGCCCTCGGCTAGCAGTGCCTGCGCCAGCGCGAAGATGCCGGTGCCGGCATCGAGCACGATCAGGGTGCCGTCATCGCTGCGCACTTCGATGCAGGTGGTATTGCCGCCATAGCGTACGGTGCGCGGGCCGGGGGAAGGAATCGAACCGCGCACCCCCCAGAATCGGAATTTCATTGCCGGACTCCCTCCTTGCTGTCTCGCGTGTTTTTATGTTTTTGTCGGCTGTGTCGTGCATGGTAAAGACTTGCCGATGATAGCCTTTTTTTCACAATTCCTGGCCGATTCCTTGCGAATTTCCTGCCTTGCAGGCAGGATTCCACTTGGTAGGCCGCGTGCAGTACTGGCGCGGCGCGCATCGATATTGCCGAGGATAAACTTCATGCATGAACCGACGCCCAGCCAGATCGCCCAGCGCCTCGACCAGCTCACGGAATTGAGCGTGGCCCTCGGCGCCAGCGAGGACACGACCCTGCTGCTGGAGCGTATCCTGCATGCGGCGCAAAGCCTGACCCATGCCGACGGCGGCACGCTGTATCGCCCCAGCCGCGACCGGCGCAGCCTGCATTTCCATATCTCGGTCAACAATAGCCTGAAGCTGCGCCAGGGCGGCAGCAGCGGCGTGACGGTCGATATTCCGCCCGTGCCGCTGTACGACGCCGAAGGGCGGCCGAACCTGGCCTCGGTGGCGGCGTGGTCGGCGCATCAGGGCCGGGCCGTGAATATCGAGGACGTGTATCTGGACGACGTCTTCAATTTCTCCGGCATGCGCAGCTTCGACCGCCAGTTCGGCTACCACTCGCAATCCTTCCTGACGGTGCCGATGCGCGACCACGAGGGGGAGCTGGTGGGCGTGCTGCAACTGGTGAACGCGCAAGACCCGGCCAGCGGCCGGGTGCAGGCCTTCAGCGCCACCGACCAGCGCTTTATCGAGGCGCTGGCGGCGCAGGCCGGCGTGGCGCTGACCAACCAGCAACTGCTGCGCCAATTGGAAGAGCTGCTGCTGGCCCTCGTCAACCTGATCAATATCGGCATCGACGAGAAATCGCCTTACACCGGCCGCCACTGCCAACTGGTGCCGGTGTTGACCATGATGCTGGCCGACGCCGTGCACCAGACCGACGCCGGCCCCTTGGCCGATTTCCATATGAGCGACGCCACTCGGCGCGAGCTGTGGCTGGCCGGCCTGCTGCACGATTGCGGCAAGATCACCACGCCGGTGCACGTGGTGGACAAGGCCACCAAACTGGAAACCCTGTTCGACCGCATCCACCTGATCGATACCCGCTTCGAAGTGCTGTTGCGCGATGCCGAACTCCGCGCCCTGCGCGCCGTGGCGGCCGGCGGCGACGCGGACGCCCTGCGCGCGGCGCTGGACGAGGAGTGCACGGCCTTGCGCGCCGACCGCGCCTTCCTGCGCCATGCCAACGTCGGCACGGAAAGCATGAGCAACGCCGACCAGGAGCGCGTGCGCCGCATCGGGCCGGATGGCCAGGAGCAGCCCTTCCTCAGCGATGATGAGCTGAAGAACCTGCACATCCGCGCCGGCACGCTGACCGAGGATGAACGCAAGATCATCAACAACCATATCGTGATGACGGTGCGCATGCTGGAATCGCTGCCCTGGCCGCGGCATCTGCAGAACGTGCCGGAATTCGCGGGCGGCCACCACGAGCGCATGGACGGCAAGGGCTATCCGCGCGGGTTGACCAAGGAACAGATGTCGGTGCCGGCGCGCGTGATGGCGATCGCCGACATTTTCGAAGCGCTGACCGCGCGCGACCGGCCCTATAAAAAAGGCAAGATGCTGTCCGAGTCGCTGCATATCCTGGGCAAATTCAGCGAGAACGGGCATATCGATCCCGACCTGTTCGACATCTTCATCCGCCGCAAGGTCTATCTCGACTATGCGCGCAAGCATATGGACCCGCGCCAGGTCGACACCATCGACGAGGCGCTGATCCCCGGCTATATCCCATGAAACGGCTGGCGCTGCGCTATGGCGCGCGCTGGCTGCTGGGCCTGGGGCTGGCCCTGCTGGCGGGCCTGCAGGTGGCGGGCGTGCTGCACAGCGATGCGGTCGAGCGCATGGATGCCTATTTCTCCGGCCTGCGCATGCGGGCCGAGGCGCCCACGCTCGATCCGCGCATCGTCATCGTGGATATCGATGAACGCAGCCTGGCCGAAGTAGGGCGCTTTCCCTGGAGCCGCGATGTGATGGCGCGCCTGGTGCAGCGCCTGACGGGCGGCTACCAGGCCGCCGCCGTCGGTTTCGATATCTCCTTCCCCGAGGCGGATACCAGTTCCGGCTATGGCGTACTGCAAGGTTTGGCCCAGCGCGAACTGAAAGGCGTGCCGGGGCTGGACGCGCAACTGGCCCGCCTGCAGCCCCAGCTCGACTACGACGGCCTGCTGGCCGCCGCCATGCGCGGCCAGCCCGTGGTGCTGGGCTATAACACCTCGGGCGGCCAGCCCAAGGGCGCGCTGCCCCAGCCGGCCTTCACCGCCGAACTGCTGAATGGCCGCCGCCTCGACGCTTTCGAGTCCAGCGGCTACGAGGCGAATATCGCGCGCCTGCAGCAGGCCGCGCGCGGCGCGGGCAGCTTCACCGTGCTGCCCGACAGCGACGGCGTGGTGCGCAGCGTGCCGCTGCTGCGCAAGATCGGCGACGGTTATTACCCAGCTCTGTCGCTGGCCACCGCCGCCGTCGCCCTGCAGGCGCGCGCCATCGCCCCGGTGCTGGACAATACCGTCGACACCCTGTCGCATGCCGAACGCGAATACGGCGGCCTGGAAAGCATCGCCCTGTTCACGCCCGAGGGCATGCTCAGCATCCCGGTGGGGGAGGGTCTCAGCACCACCGTGCAGTTTCGCGGCAAGGGCGGGCCGCAGGGCGGCGCTTTCCGCTACCTGTCGGCTGCCGACGTGCTGCGCGGCGTCAGTGCGCCGCAGTTGCTGAACGGCGCCATCGTCCTGGTGGGCACCACCGCGCCCGGCCTGAACGATCTGCGCGCCACGCCGGTCAGCGCCGTGTATCCCGGCGTGGAAATCCATGCCAACATTATCAAATCCATCCTCGACGGCAGCTTCAAGGCGCGTCCAGATTTCGCGCTGGCGGCCGAACTGCTGCAAGTGCTGCTGACCGGGCTGTTGCTGAGCATCGTGCTACCCCTGCTGGCGCCTTTCTGGACGGTGGCCGTGGCGGCGGCCAGCGCGGCGGCGGCGCTGGGCTTCAATTTCTGGCTGTACCGCGCCGCCGACGCGGTATTGAATGTCGCGGCCATCCTGTTGCTGATCCTGGCCTTGTTCATCCTCAACCTGGCCTGGGGCTATTTCTTCGAGGTGCGCCGTGGCCGCGCCCTGGTGTCGCGCTTCGGCGAATACGTGGCGCCCGAGCTGGTAGCCGAAATGGCGCAAGACCCCGAGCAATACAGCATGGAAGGCGAGAGCCGCGAGCTGACCGTGATGTTCGTCGACGTGCGCGGCTTCACCACCATTTCCGAAGGCCTGCCGCCGCGCCAACTGCGCGAATATATCAATCTTTATCTTACGGCCATGTCGCGCGATATCCGCGACAGCCATCGCGGTACCCTCGACAAATACATCGGCGACGCGGTCATGGCCTTCTGGGGCGCACCGGTGCCGTTTGCCGACCATGCCAGCCGGGGCGTGGCGACGGCCTTGCTGATGCAGGCCAGCGCCGCCCGCCTCGACCACAGCTTTCGCCAGCGCGGCTGGCCGGCGCTGAACATCGGCATCGGCTTGAACACGGGAGCGATGCATGTGGGCGATATGGGTTCGGAAATCCGCCGCGCTTATACGGTGATGGGCGATGCCGTGAATCTGGCGTCGCGGCTGGAAGGCATCACCAAGGTGTATGGCGTGGGCATCGCGGTCGGCCAAGCCACGCGCGAGGCGGCGCCGAACTTCGTGTACCGCGAATTGGACCGGGTGCGCGTCAAGGGCAAGAACGAGCCGGTCGCCATCTTCGAGCCGCTGGCCCATGCCGGCCAGGCCGATGCCGCCGCATTGACGCGGCTGGAACGCTGGCACGCGGCGCTGGCGCTGCTGCGCGATCAGCACTGGGACGGCGCCGCTGCCATTTTGCTGGAACTGCGCGTGGCCGATCCGGCCTGCCAGCTCTACCAGTTATACATGCAGCGCATAGACTATTACCGTCTGCATCCTCCCGGTGAGAACTGGGACGGCGTCACGAGCTTTGACAGCAAATAGCGTTTCGCGCACGCCACGCCGGCGAAAAATATTCCGCTACGCCGCGCAAACCGGATTAAACTGAAAAGTAACAACAATTACACTCCGCTCAAGCCGGAGAGAGTTTGTTGGGTAGACAGGAGGAGGCTCAAATGACATCCTGCGACAAGCTCGTGCTGGCCGGCGCCGCATGCGTCGACCTGTTGGCTGTCCTTGCATCTTCAGCTGCAATGGCGGCCCCGCCCGAATCCTTGCCCATCGGCGCACCCGGATATAGCAGCGTCTATACCCGCGATAAGCGCGACTGGAAATCCACTTTCGAATTAAGCAGCGCGCGCGCCCAGCCCGACGAATTCGGCATGCAGGCCGGCCCGCCGCCGGAAGGCTATACCGTGCGCCTGGCCGCCACGCTGACGCACGCGTTGCCGCGCGACTGGCAATTGCGCGCCACCGTGAACGGCCAGTACACCAGCGAGGCGCCCACCGAGCAGCAGTTGTACGGCGCTCCCGCCACGCGCGCGCTGCGCATCTACAGCTCGCGCGAGGTGCTTACCGACAGCGGCCTGGCCGGCAATGTGGAGCTGCACTCGCCGAATCTATGCGGCAGCTACCTGCGCAACGAATGCCGCGCCCTGATGTTCTACGACCGCACTTATTTCAGCCGCGTGCGCGAGGTGCATGGCGTGTTGCGCACGGGCTGGGTGCGCAGCGTGGGCGTCGGCCTGCGCATGAAAATGACGCGCCATACCGACCTGCAGCTCGATTACGGCCGCGTGCTCGGGAACAGCGCGGTCGGACCGGAAGACCGCAACCGCATCAATCTGCGCCTGGGCTTCTCCTTCTGATCCCTCCGCCCGCCGCCTTGCAAAAAGGGAGGCGGGCGGTCTTGTCTGACCGTCATCGCGGCTGTCGCATGGACGGTACAAACTGTCGCATCCGCGGCAAAAATTTCCTCAAAGCACGATCAAATCTAGGGCGCGCGGCTCGGGATGCGCAATAATTTTCCCATCGCCGCAGCGTTGCAGGATCTGGGTATTTTTATCCATATTGATCGTGAGACCATAGATGACATCTCGCTTCGCGCACCTTGCCGCCAGCACTGTCTTTGCCGCCGCCTGCTTTTCCGTCCAGGCCCAGGAGGGCGTGATCCGCTTCGAGATCAGCCGCTTCGATGTGCGCGGCAATACCCTGCTGGCGGAGGACGAAGTGGCGCGCGTGCTGGCGCCCTTCACCGGCCGGCAGCGCGATTTCGGCGATGTGCAGCGCGCGCTGGAGGCGCTGGAAGCGGCCTTCCATGTGAGCGGCTACCAGGTGGTGACGGTGGAATTGCCGGAACAGGAGCTGGAGCGCGGCGTGGTGCGCCTGAACGTGGTGCAGACCCGCATCGGCCGCGTTGTCGTCAAAAACAACCGCTACTTCGACGAGGCCAATGTGCGCCGCGCCTTGCCCGGATTGCAGGAGGGCCGCACGCCGAATCTGCCCCAGGTGTCGAACAGCCTGAAACTGGCGAACGAGAATCCGGCGCGCAAGCTGACCTTGAAACTGCAAAGCGGCGAACAGCATGATGAAGTCGACGCCGCCGTCGAGGTGGTGGACGAGAAGCCATGGAAGGCCATGCTCAATGCCGACAACAGCGGCACCCGCCAGACCGGCCGCACGCATCTGGGCTTCGTGCTGCAGCATGCCAATCTATGGGGCCGCGACCACGTCGCCAGCCTGCAGTACACCACCACGGCCGAGGAGCCGGGCCGGGTCAAGGTATATGGCCTGGGCTACCATATTCCGCTATACGCGCGGGGCGACGCGCTGGACTTTTACGCCAGCTATTCGAATATCGATTCGGGCAATGTGGCGGCCGGCGTGCTTAGTCTGGCCGTCAGCGGCAAGGGCGCGGTGTACGGCGCGCACTATACCCATAACCTGGCCAAGCGCGGCGAGTATGAATCGAAGCTGGTGTATGGACTCGATATCAAGGCTTTCAAGAACAGCGTGCAGTTCGAGGGCCTGGAGCTGGGCAACGACGTGACCGTGCATCCGCTCAGCCTCACTTACGCGGGCGAGTGGACTTTGCCACAAGGGGAACTCGATCTTTCGGCCACCTTGCTGCATAACGTTCCCGGCGGCTCGCGCGGCGGTCAGACCGACTTCACGCGTGCGCGTATCGGCGCGCGCGACAACTACAACATCCTGCGCCTGGGGCTGAGCTACAGCCGGGTGCTGCCGCGCGACTGGCTATTGCGCGCCATCGTCAACGGCCAATACAGCGGCGATGCGCTGATCCCGGGCGAGCAGTTTGGCGCCGGCGGCGCCGGTTCGGTGCGCGGCTTTGCCGAACGCGAACTCTCCAACGATGTGGGCGTCAACGCCAATCTGGAACTGTACACGCCCAATCTTTGCGGCGGCGAAGGCAAGCGCCAATGCCGCCTGCTGGCGTTCTACGACAGCGCCTACCTCAAGCGTAACAAGGCCTTGGCGGGCGAATTGCGCAGCACGTCCATCGGCAGCGCGGGCCTGGGCCTGCGCTTGTTGCTATCGAGTTATGCCAGCTTGCAGCTGGATTATGGCCATGTGCTGAAGGAGGGCGCCACCGCGCGCTCCGGCGGCAACCGCCTGCATGTGCGGCTTGGCCTGGCGTATTGACTGTTTATCGAGTAGCGGAGCAAGACCATGAGGCATCAGCGTTTTTCCAGCGCCGCGAGCCGGCGCCATCGTCTGCAGCGCACCATGCTGGCGGCGGCCATCGCCGCCGCTTTCGGTGCGGCACAAGCCAATCCCACCTTGCCGCAAGTGGTGGCGGGACAGGCGGCATTCAGCCAGGACGGCAAAACCTTCTCGGTTCGCAATGCACCGAATACCATCATCAACTGGCAAAGCTTCTCGATCGCGAAGGACGAGATCACGCGCTTCATCCAGCAGGGGGCGGACAGCAAGGTGCTGAACCGCATTACCGGGCAAGACCCCAGCCGAATTCTGGGCGCGCTGCAATCGAACGGCCAGGTCTTCCTGATCAATCCCAACGGCGTCCTGTTCGGCCGCGATGCGCGCATCGATGTGCAGGGGCTGGTGGCATCCAGCCTGGCGATTTCGAATGCCGATTTCCTGGCCGGGAAGCACAGCTTCAGCGGCGCGCCCGGCGCGGGCAAGGTGGAAAACCAGGGCAGCATCGTGACGCCGCAGGGCGGACGCGTGTTCCTGATCGCGCCCAATGTGGAGAACAGCGGCATCATCGCCTCGCCCCAGGGCGAAGTGGTGCTGGCGGCCGGGCATAGCGTGCAGTTGGTGGATTCCGCTAATCCGGTCTTGCATGTGGTGGTCTCGGCGCCCGCCGACCAGGCGCTGAACCTGGGCCAGGTGGTGGCGCAGGGTGGCCGCATCGGCATCTATGGCGCCTTGCTCAGCCAGCGCGGCACGGTGAACGCCGACAGCGCGGTGGTCGGCGCCAATGGCAAGATCGTGCTCAAGGCCAGCAAGACGGCCCTGCTGGAAGCGGGCAGCCGCACCTCGGCGACCGGCGCGGGCCAGGGCGGCGCCATCGAAGTGCTGGGCCAGCGCGTCGGCGTGATGGGCGATGCGCGCATCGACGCGAGTGGCGCGCAGGGCGGCGGCAGCGTGCTGCTGGGCGGGGATTATCAAGGCAAGGCCAGCGCGGAGCGCGGCAATGCGCTGCAAAGCTATGTGGCCAAGGATGCGCAGGTGACGGCCGATGCGCTGGAAATGGGCGACGGCGGCAAAATCATCGTCTGGGCCGACGATACCACGCGCGCTTATGGCAGCTTGTCGGCGCGTGGCGGCAAGGCGGGCGGCAAGGGCGGGCTGGTGGAAACCTCGGGCCATTACCTGGACGTGGCGGGCATCCGCGTCGATACCCGCGCCGCCAAGGGCGCAGTAGGTACCTGGCTGCTCGATCCTTACGACATCGAAGTGAAGGCAGGCGGCACGGCAGCGGTCGGCGACGTGGCCGCCTTCGCTTCGGGCGCCTCGGGCGGCGTGACCCTGGTCGATCCAGCCTCTCTGGCCTCGACGGCCAGCAATGTGCTGCTCCAGGCCAGCAACGACCTGACCATCACCGATGCGCTCGACCTCACCACACCGGGACTGGACATCAAGGCGCAGGCGGGCAATCACATCAACGTGAACGCGGCGCTGAAAACCACGGCGGGGCGCATCACCCTGTCGGCCAACGATGCGGGCGCGCCTGGCAGCGATCCGCTGCTGGGTAATCTGAATATCAACGCGCCTATCGATACGCGCGGCGGCACGCTTTCGCTGAGCGGCGCGAATTTGAACTTGAATGCTATCGCCAGCATTGGCACTGGCAGCGCCGATCTGCGTACCAATGTGGCCGACGGCACGATCACGATTGCAAGCACCGGCGGCGTGAACGGCCTGGCCGCCGTCGCCAATGTGCCGGTGCTTTCCTTCCTCGCGAATAATGTGGTGATCGAGGGCAGTGTGAGTGCCGGTGGCCCGGGCGACAACAGCGTGGTGTCCTTCGCGCCATTGGACAGCAGTCGTCCAATGGAAATTGCCGCCAACAAGACCGGCAGCAGCCTGGTACTGAGCGCCGATGAATTGAACCGCATCGCCGCTTCCGAGATCGTTCTTGGCAGTTCAGCGCACAGCGGCGGCATCGCCGTGTCGCAGGCGATCAACCTGCATGCCGAGGTGCGCAAGCTGTCGCTGCGCAGCGCCAAGGACGTGGTGTTCAATCAAGCACTGATGATGGCTAATGCCAACGGCAGCCTGGAGGCGGCGGCGTACGGCAGCGCGGGACGCATCGCTTTCACCAGCATGGGCAAGGCGAGTGCGGCGGCGGTAAGCCTGCGTGCCGACAATATGGACCTGGGCAGCGCGGCAGGCACGCTGAGCGCTTCCAGCTACGTAACGCTCGATACCGATTCCGACAGCGCCGCCATCCGGCTGGGGCAGGGGGCCAGCGGCGCCATGGGAACCCTGGTGCTGGACGAAGTGGAACTCAAAGCCATTGCCGCGCCGGTTCTGGGCATCGGCACGCGCGCCACCTATAGCGGCGCATTGAGCGTGGACGGTCCGCTCAATCTCGCGTCCATCAGTAATCCCGCGCTGGCGGCGCCCATGCAGAACGCTCCCAACCGCGTTACCAGCGGCGGCGTGATAGGCGGTTCCGCCATCGCTTCCCTCAAGCTGCGCGGCGGCAGCCTTGCGTTGACGGGCGATATTGCCGTGAGCAATGAACTGGGCCTGTCCAGCGCTGGCGCGATCAGCCAGGGCGGCAAGCTGACGGCGCAGAGCCTGAATGCCAGCGGCACGTCGGTCGCGCTGGAAGGCGATAACCAGATCGCCAATATCAGCGGCAGCGCCAGCGGCGGCGACTTCCTGTTCCGCAGCAATGCCAGCTTCCTACGTGTCGGCAATGGACAGACGGCGCAAGGCATCAGCGCCAGTGGCCGCGTCAAGCTGACCGGCGCCGGCTTTATCGGACAGTACGACAATGCGCCATTGAGCGCCGCCGCGCTGTTGCTGACGGCGCCAGACGGTGTGGATATGATGGCGGCCAACAATCAGGTTGGCGCGGTGGCCGCGCAGAATGTGGCCCGCTTCAATTTCCGCAATGCCGGCGTGCTGAAAGTGGGTGTGGACGGCAAGGGCGTTTCGCTCTCATCCAGCGGCAGCGGGAGCGGCACCAATGCTGCCTTGAACATCGAAACCGGCGGCCAGCTCGATGTGGCCGAGGCGTTGAACGGCGCCGGCCAGATGGTGCGCCTGGGCGGCAGCGCTATCCATATCGGCAACAAGGATGCGCCCTCGCACGCCAGTGTCGCCGGCTCGAACGTGACGCTGGATGCAAAAGGCGGCGCCGTCGCGCTGGACAGCGGCGCCACGGTGGCGGCGCGCCGCGTGAACCTGATCGCCGGCCAGGTCAGTCTTGACCCGGCATCGTCCATCAGCGCTGAAGGCGGTGCGGCGACAGCCGATGGCGCCGTCACCATCATGCCGGGCAGCGGACGATTGGTGAAGATCGGCGCGGGCGCGATCGACGATGCCTCCACCCTCGGCCTTTCCAGCGACGAAATCAAAACCATCAGCGCCGATGCGCTGTTTGTGCAATCGGCTTCCGGCAGCAGCGGCACCAGCATCGTGGTCGATGCGCTGGACCTGAGCGCGGCGAAGCTGCGCAGCGGCCTGTGGCTGAACGCCAGCGACAATATCAATCTGAATGACAGCGTCACCTTGCCGGTCGACCTGTTTGCCACGGCGGGCGGCTATATCGGCAGCACCGGTCTGATCACGGCGCGCAATATCCATCTGAACGGCAGCGATTTTCTGCTGGCCAGCGGCGCGGGCAAGGGACTGGTGGCGAACGGCCAGACCGGCGTGGTGGCGCTCGATTCTGGCACATCGTCCAAGGCCTTGCAGCTGGGCGGCGCGGGCGTGACCACCGGCTCCATTCTGTTGTCGCAGGAGATGTTGGCTTCGATCCAGGCAAATGAGGTGGCCCTGCTGTCGGCCAGCGCGATCAATGTCGCGGGCGATGTGAGCCTGCCGGGCGCCAGCCTGGATCTGAAAGCGCCCGCGCTGGGCGTGCAAGCCACGCTGAACGCGGCAAAAATCGATATTCGTACCGATAGCGCCGACATTGCGGGCAAGCTGAAGGCCGATATGGTCAGCATCGCACCCGTCACCTCGGGCAAGGCGATTTCGGTCGGCGCGGTCTGCGCCAACTGTTTGTCGCTGACCCAGCTGGCGAATATCGAAGCGCCGACCGTGGGCATCGGCTCCAGCGATCAGCAGAACGCGGCGGGTGCGATCAGCGTGGCAGGCATCGGCAGCAGCGCCGGCATTACCCAGCGCAATGCCATCACGACCCGTATCGGCCTGATTACCGGCGCGGGCATACTGCAAACCGGCGCCATCGATGTGCGCGATCTTGGCATTGATGCCGGCAATGGCGTGGTGCTGAACGACGCCGGCAACAAGGTAGAAAATCTGGCCGGCATGGTGAAAGGCGATTTCAGCTTCAATAACAGCCAAGGCCTGACGATTGCCCGCATGACCGGCGCCGCCGGCAGCCGCGCCCACTACGATGTGAGCGGCCTGAAAGTGGATGGTAATGTAGCGCTGGACGTGGCCGGATCGCTCTCGCGCAGCGATGGCGCCACTGCGGCCGACAAGGGCGTGATTGTCGCCAATCGACTGGATATGAAGGCTGGCGGCAGTATTGGCGGCGCGTCCCTGGCGATGCTGACCAGCGTGGCCGGTCTGTCGGCGGAGAGCACGGCCACCAGCGGCGCCATGCCGATCAATATCACCAATGTCAACAACACCGCCTACGACAGCAAGCTCACGGTGTACAAGTTGAAACTGGCCGACGGCAATACCGGCTCCGTCACCTTGAACAATACCGGCGCGACCGACGTGCCGGCCGCTGGCCTGGTGCGCAGCGATAGCGGCAAAATCACGCTGGTGGCGCATAGTCCGCTCAGCATCGCCGGCACGGTCAGCAGCGCCAGCGGCGATATCGAGCTGGTGGCAGGCGCCAGCGGCTCCGCTGCGGACGTGCTGTCCTTCGCTTCGGGCGCGTTGGTCACGTCCGCCAGCGGCGCCATCAAGCTGGCGGCGGGCCAGTCGATTACTGGTGTGGATGCGACCACGGTGCAGGCAGCGCCGGGCAGGCTGGTGACGCTGCCGAACCAGAACACGCCGCCGCCGGTCGATCCACCGCCGACCAATCCGCCGCCGCCAGTGGAACCGCCGCCGGTGACGCCACCGCCGCCGGTCGAGCCGCCGCCGACCAATCCGCCGCCACCGGTCGAGCCGCCGCCGGTCACGCCGCCACCACCGGTTGAACCGCCACCGGTGAATCCACCGCCGGTGAACCCGCCGCCGGCCGAGCCGCCACCCGTTACGCCTCCGCCGGTCAGCGTCGACCTGTGCCAGCTCACGCCCTCGCTGCCGATCTGTCAGGTGATTGCGCCGCCCACGGCACAGGAGCCGGTCAAGCCGGTGCAGCAGGCGGTGAACCAGGTCGTCAGCGTCGTCAATACGCAGACGCAGATGCTGGCCGACGCCTCCGGCTCAAGTTCTTCCACAGCGAAGAGCGAGGACAAGAAGCAGGAGAAGAAGGAAGAGGGCAGCAAGGGCAATTCCGCCACCGAGAAGACTGGAAGCAAAAATGAGAAAGCCGCACCCAAAATGTACTGCAATTGAGGCAGCCGTCCTTGGCCGCCTGCTGCTGCAGGCCGGCCTGTGCGCCGCCCTGTGGCTGACCGCGATGCAGGCCTGGGCGGCGGTGGCCGGCACGGTGGTGCAGCTGAGCGGGCCGCTGCTGGCGAAGAAAACCAATGGCGCGGTCAAGATCCTCTCGCTCAAGTCCGAGGTGGAGAACGGCGACACCCTGGTCACCGAGAAAAACACTTACGCCATGCTGCGCTTCATCGACAATAGCGAGATCACGCTGCGGCCCGCGTCCACCATGACGATCGAGAACTTCAGCTTCGACAAGGGCAAGCCCGAAGGCGACCAGGCCCATTTCAGCCTGGTGAAGGGCGGCCTGCGCTCGATTACCGGCCTGCTGGGGCAGCGCAATAAGGAAAAATTCTCGCTCAAGACGCCGGCCGCCACCATCGGCATCCGCGGCACCACCTTCATCGTCGAGTATGTGGCGCCGGACGAGGCGCCGGCGCTGGCCTCGGCCCGGCGCTTCCTGGGCGCCAGCACGGCGGCGCTGGCGCTGGACAGTTTGCCGCCCGCGCCGCTGCAACTGGCCCAGATGGCGCAACCCGCGCTGCCGGCAGGCGGAGCGCGTCCCGCCGGCCTGTATGTGCAGGTGGTGGCGGGCCAGATCAATGTCAGCAATGGCGGCGGCGGGCTGAATTTCAGCGCCGGCCAGTTCGGCTACGTGCCCAGCACGACGCTGCCGCCCATCGTCTTGCCGGCTAATCCGGGCCTGCAATTCACCCCGCCGCCGGCCTTCAGCGCGCCCGCCAGTCCGGCCGCCCAGGCCAATCCCGGCAGCGAGAGCGGCAAGGGCAAAACGGTCGATTGCGAGGTGCGCTGAACCGTTTCGCAAAAAATGCTTGACCTTCCCATCATGGGATACTTGATGCTGGCGCTATATTCAGGCAGAGGAGTATCCCGTGACGAGTTCCACCTATACCCAGACCGTCCGCATCGACGGCATGACCTGCGCCTCCTGCGTCGCCCGCGTTGAAAAGGCGCTGGCCGCCGTGCCCGGCGTGGGCAAGGCCAGCGTCAACCTGGCGACGGAAACGGCCCGCATCGAGTCGGCCGATCCGCTGGAGTTTGGCGCGCTGCGCCAGGCGGTCGAAAAAGCCGGCTACGACGCCGCGCCGGTGGCGCCTGACGCGCCGCCCAGCGCTGCCGCCAAGGACGCCGAGCCGGCGTCGGCCCTGCCGCTCATCCTTTCCGCGCTGTTGTCCCTGCCGCTGATGGCGCCCATGGTGGCCGGCTGGTTCGGCGGCCACCTGATGCTGGACGGCTGGCTGCAATGGCTGCTGGCCACCCCCGTGCAATTCGTCTTCGGCGCGCGCTTCTACAAGGCCGGCTGGAAGGCGGCGCGCGCTGGAGCGGGCAATATGGACTTGCTGGTGGCCCTCGGCACCAGCGCCGCTTACGGCTTGAGCGTCTATCTGGTGCTCTCGGGCGGGGCCATGGCCCACCTGTATTTCGAGGCGTCGGCCGTGGTCATCACCCTGGTCCTGCTGGGCAAGTGGCTGGAGGCGCGCGCCAAGCGCCAGACCACGTCGGCCATCCGTGCCCTGCAGACCCTGCGTCCCGAAGCGGCGCGGGTGCGCGGCCCGCAAGGCGATGTGGATATGCCGATCGCCGAAGTGCGCCTGGGCGACCTGGTGGTGGTGCGGCCCGGCGAGCGCATCGCCGTCGATGGCGAGGTGGTCGAGGGCAGCAGCCATGTGGATGAATCCCTGATCACCGGCGAAAGCCTGCCGGTGGCGCGCCATGCCGGCGACCGCGTGACGGGCGGCGCCATCAACGGCGACGGCCTGCTGCTGGTGCGCACCAGCGCCACCGGCGCCGAAACCACGCTGGCGCGCATCATCCGCCTGGTGGAGGATGCCCAGGCCGAGAAGGCGCCGGTGCAGCACCTGGTGGACCGCGTCAGCGCCGTCTTCGTGCCGGTGGTGCTGGTATTGGCCCTGCTTACCCTCTTGGGCTGGTGGTTCGTCAGCGGCGATATCGAGCGGGCCACCATCAATGCGGTGGCAGTGCTGGTGATCGCCTGTCCCTGCGCCCTCGGCCTGGCCACGCCGGCCGCCATCATGGCCGGCACCGGCGTGGCGGCGCGCCACGGCATTCTGATCAAGGACGCGGAAGCGCTGGAAATGGCCTACCAGGTCGGCACCGTGGTATTCGACAAGACCGGCACCCTGACCCAGGGCAAACCCGCATTGGCGGCCCTGATCCCGCATGGCATCGATAAAGAACGCCTGCTGCAACTGGCCGCCGCCGTGCAGCGCGGCAGCGAACACTCGCTGGCGCGCGCCGTGCTGGATGCGGAGCGCGGCGCCATCGAGGCGGGCGGCGCCCCGGCCAGCCTGGATGGCAGCGCCATTACCGCCCTGGCCGGACGCGGCCTGGCCGCCAGCGTGGACGGCCTGCGCCTTCTGCTGGGCAGTACCCGCCTGCTGGAAGAACAGAAGATCGATACCGCGCCGCTGCAAGCCCAAGCCGAAGTGCTGGAGCGGGGCGGCCACACCGTGTCCTGGCTGGCCGACGCGCGCGGCAAGCAGTTGCTCGGCCTGTTGGCTTTTGCCGACCAGGTCAAGCCGCATGCCGCCGCTGCCGTGCGCCGCCTGCACAGCCGCGGCATCGCCACCGTCATGCTCACCGGCGACAATCAGGGCAGCGCCCAGGCGGTCGCCGCGCAGACCGGCGTGGGCAGCTTTGTCGCCGGCCTGCTGCCGGCCGATAAGACCCAGCACATCGAACGCATCAAGACCGAAGGCCGGGCCGGCGCGCGCATCGCCATGGTGGGCGACGGCATCAACGACGCGCCGGCGCTGGCGGCGGCCGATGTGGGCATCGCCATGTCCACCGGCACCGACGTGGCCATGCACGCCGCCGGCATCACCCTGATGCGCGGCGATCCGCTGCTGGTGGCCGACGCCATCGACATTTCACGCCGCACCTTCAACAAGATCCGCCAGAACCTGTTCTGGGCTTTCGTCTACAATCTGGCGGGTATTCCGCTGGCGGCGTTCGGCCTGCTGAATCCCATGCTGGCCGGAGCGGCGATGGCGCTCAGTTCCGTCAGCGTGATCAGCAACGCCTTGCTGCTGCGCCGCTGGCAAGCACTCAAGGAGCAGGAATGAATATAGGACAGGCGGCCACCGCATCGGGCGTCAGCGCCAAGATGATCCGCTATTACGAAAGCATAGGACTGGTCAGCGAGAGCCGGCGCAGCGACAGCGGTTACCGCATTTACACCGACAAGGACCTGCATGCGCTGCGCTTCATCAAGCGCGCGCGCAACCTGGGCTTTTCGCTGGAGCAGATCCGCGACCTGCTCTCGCTGTGGCAGAACAACGAGCGCGCCAGCGCCGACGTCAAGGCCATCGCCCTGGCCCATGTCGATGAACTGAACCAGCGCATCCGTGAACTGAGCGAAATGCGCGACACCCTGGCCAGCCTGGCCGATTCCTGCCACGGCGACCAGCGCCCCGACTGCCCCATCCTGCAGACCCTGGGCAAACCCTGCCACTAGACCGGCTGGTGTTGATAAACGTATAATGCCCACCGTTTGGTGCCCGGGCGCGAACTCTCGCGCCCAGTTAAACGGGAAACACAAGCCGCATCGCGGCCAAGGTGTGCTGCCCCCGCAACGGTAAGCAAGCGCCGTCTTCCGACGGCAGGCTGTCCCTCAACAACCACTGTGCATTCGGCATGGGAAGGTGGGACGGTTCGACTTGCCAGCCCGGATACCGGCCAGACAGGTGGAAGCGCGCCATCCCGCGCTTCTGTTCAATCGCGCCCACGGGGAGGTGGGCCGGATTGCATTCAAAGATGGATTTTCCATGACCGTGCGCAGCACCATTCTGGCCGCATCCCTGCTGGCCGCCTTCCCTCATGCCTACGCCGAAGAGGCGGACAAACCCGTTCCCGTCGTCCCGCTGGACGTGGTGGAAGTCACCGGCCATTACAACAACAGCGTCGGCACATCGGACGCCGCCAGCCAGGGCCAGGTCAAAGCCTCCCTGATCGCCAACCGCCCGGCCCTGCGTCCCGGCGAGCTGCTCGAATTCGTGCCGGGCGTGATCGTCACCCAGCACAGCGGCGACGGCAAGGCCAACCAATACTTCCTGCGCGGCTTCAATCTGGACCACGGCACCGACTTCGCCACCTTTGTCGACGGCATGCCGGTGAATATGCGCACCCATGCCCATGGCCAGGGCTATACCGACCTGAATTTCCTGATCCCCGAGCTGGTGGAGCGCATCGCCTACCGCAAAGGCCCGTACTACGCCGACGAGGGCGACTTCGCTTCGGCCGGCGCGGCGCATATGTCCCTGTTCAACCAGCTGAAACAGAATATGGCGACGCTCACCGTCGGCGAAAACCGATATATGCGCGGCATGCTGGCCGGTTCCAGTGCGGCCGCCGGCGGCACGCTGCTGTATGGCCTGGAGCTGGCGCATAACGATGGCCCATGGGTCCATCCCGAAGCCTTCCGCAAGAACAGCGGCGTGCTGCGCTACAGCACCGTGAGCGGCGCCGACCAGTATGCCGTCACCGCCATGGCCTACAAGGGTTCCTGGCACGCCAGCAACCAGATTCCGCTGCGCGCCGTGGAAAGCGGGGCGCTGAATCCCTTCGACGCCATCGACCCGACGGATGGCGGGCGCACCGCGCGCTATAGCCTGTCTGGAGAGTGGAAACGCCGCAGCGGCGAGGCGCAGAGCCAGGCCAATGTGTACGCCGTGCGCTCTGACCTGACCCTGTTCAACAACCACACCTACTTCCTCGACGATCCGGAAAACGGCGACCAGAACCGCCAGACGGAACGCCGCCGCATGCTGGGCTTTGCCGCCTCGCACAGCTGGCCTGCCACGCTGGGCGGTTTCAGCATGAGCCACAAGATCGGCGCGCAAGGGCGCTACGACCATATCTCGCCGCTGTCGCTGCTGGCCACCAAAAACCAGCAGGTGCTCGGCACCGTCAGCGAATCGAAGGTGAAGGAAGCCAGCCTGGCCGCTTATTACGAGAACACCCTGCACTGGACGCCGTGGCTGCGCAGCATCGCCGGCCTGCGCTACGACAGCTACCGCTTCGACGTCGCCAGCAATATCGCGGAAAACTCGGGCAAGGTGAACGCCCATATCACCTCGCCCAAGCTGTCCCTGGTGCTGGGCCCATGGCAGAGTACCGAATTCTTCCTGAATTACGGTTCCGGCTTCCACAGCAACGACGCGCGCGGCACCACGGCCCACCTGTCGCCTAAGGAACGCGAGCCGATCGAGCCGGTGACGCCGCTGGTGCGCACGCGCGGCGGCGAAATCGGCGCGCGCAGCGAGATGCTGCCCGGCTTGCAAAGTTCGCTGGCGTTGTGGACGCTGCGTTCGGCCTCGGAGCTGGTGTTCTCTGGAGACGCGGGCGACACGGCGCCGAGCCGCGCCAGCAAGCGTTCCGGTATCGAGCTGAATAACCATTACGTGGCGCGCAGCTGGCTGCTGTTCGACCTGGACCTGGCTTACTCGCGCGGCCGTTACAGCGAAGCCGATGCGGCGGGCGACCATATCCCCGGCGCGGTGGAGAAGGTGGCGTCTTTCGGCGCCACGGTGAACGATATCGGCCCATGGTCGGGCGCCTTCCAGATGCGCTATTTCGGCCCGCGTCCGCTGATCGAAGACAATAGCCAGCGCTCCAAAGGCACGGCCATTGCCTATCTGCGCGCCGGCTACCGCTTCAACCGCAACTGGCAGATGTCGCTGGATGTGTTCAATCTATTCGACCGCAAGGCCAGCGATATCGACTACTTCTACGCCTCGCGCCTGCCGGGCGAAGCGGCCGAAGGCGTGCAGGACGTACACTACCACCCGGCCGAGCGGCGCAACTTCCGCCTGACCCTGCGCGCCAGCTTCTGAACCCGGGCGCGGATCGTCAGCGCAAGAACATATAGACGGTCAGCACCGCGCCCACGATGACGACGAAAATCCGCATCAGGCGCGGCGGCAGGCGGTAGATCAGCCAGGAGCCGGCCAGGCCGCCGGCAATGCCGCCCGCGCACAGGGCCAGCGCGGCGGGCCAGCTGATCAAGCTGGAAAAGGCGAAGATGGCGGTGGCCGCCGCGTTCATCGCCATCGCCAGCATATTCTTGGTGGCGGTGGCGGCGCGGATCTGCTGTCCGGCGATGGTCAGCGCGGCCAGCATCAGGAAGCCGATGCCGCCGCCGAAGTAGCCGCCATAGATGGCGATGCAGCTTTGCACCAGCACCAGCACGCCTTTCGGCATGCTGCTGGCGGCGTGCATGGGCTGCTTGCGGAAGGCGCCCCAGGCGAACATCGACGTGGCGAACAGCACCAGCCATGGCACCAGGCGCGCAAAGAAAGTCGGCGGCGTAATGCGCAGCAGGATGGCGCCCAGCACGCCGCCCACCACGCTGATGACGAACATCTGGCGGAAAGTCAGCGGTCCCACATCGTCCACCAGCTTGCGCCCGGCAACGGCCGACGTGGCCTGGCTGGGGAACATGGCGATGGTGGAGGTCATATTCGCCGCCAGCGGATTCAGGCCGGCCAGCAGCAGGGCGGGGAAGGTGATGAAGGAACCGCCGCCGGCCAGCGCATTTTGCACCCCGGCGAACAGGCCGGCGGCGGCGATCAGGACGATGGTATGCAATTCCAGCGGCGGGACAGGAGGCATGAGTGCTTTCGGTAGCGAAATTTCACGTCCGATTATAACTGTGGCGCCTGCCGCGTCCGGTAGGTTTTGTCAATACGCAACAATGCAAAAACAACCTTGTTGAAATTATTTCATTGAAATTATTGCATCATTTCCGTGGCTGAGATACAGTGAAAGCGTAGTGGCTTTTATCTTAAACAACGCACTATCTAGAGAGGAGTTGCCTTGCTTATGATGTCCCATACCTTGAAATCGATCGCCGTAGGTGCAATGCTGCTGGCCGCTGGCGCAGCCAATGCAGATATCACAGTCTACACCGACAAATACGATTATCGCGGCGCCGTGACCGTGTCCGGCCTGGACAGCTTCAACGATCTGTCGGTAGACCCTATCGACGGTCCTCTGTCGCGCAGCGCCGGCAGCTTTAACTACACCGCCACCGTGGGTCCCGGCTCGACCTCGTTCTGGGGCGGCAGCGGCAGCAGCGTGGATGGCTGGCTGACCACCGACAACCGCACCGACACCATTGTCTTCAAAGACTTTGGCGGCAAGGTGAATGGCGCCGGCCTGTTTGCCTTCGGCAGCAACTCGGCAGGTGCATTCGCGGCCGCCAACAGCATCACGCTGACCGCCAAAGACGAATTCGGCAAGCTGGCAAGCTACACCATCGACAAGCCAACCCAATCGTCCTTCATCGGTTTCGTCTCCACCGGCAAGCTGCTGGAACTGACGGTCAAGCTGACCGCGCAAGCCGGCGTATGGCCGACCGTGAACGACCTGTATCTGTCCTCCGTGGTGGCCGTGCCGGAACCCGGCACCTACGCCATGCTGCTGGCAGGCCTGGGCATTGCCGGCGTGGCTGCGCGCCGCCGCCGCAACGCCCAGTAATCTCCCTCAGGCTGCGGCAGGTTCCCTTTGCGGGGCCAGCCGCAGCACCAGGCCATCCACGTCCGCCTCCGCGCGGGCGATGGATTGCGCCAGACGCTCATCGCCGAATTCATCGTACTCGATGGCGGCGCCAAAACTCTCCCATATCCCCATATAGCCGAAAGCGGTGCGCACCGACGGTTCGACATGGTTGATGGCGGCGACCCGTCCACCCATGTCATAGCCAAAATCGCCGCGCGCGGACAGGATGACCAGCTTTTTGCCCGCTTCCGCCAGCAGCGGCCAGTACGGATCGCCCGGACGGCTGCGGTCGAAGCCGAAGGTGCGGCCGACGCGCACGACATTGTCGATATAGGCCTTGAACTGGGCAGGCGGACCGAAGTTATACATCGGCACGCCGGCCACGATCACATCGGCCTGCAGCAGCTCATCGATCAGTACATCGCTTTCGGCCAGCACCTCGTGCATCCACGGTTCGCGTTTAGCGGGCGGCGTGAAGGCGGCCTGTATCCAGCTGCCCGTGACCGGCGCGGGCGGCTGCATGCCGACATCGCGATAGATGATTTTCGTTTCCGGAACTTGCTCCTGCCAGCGGTCCACGAAGCGCTGGCTCAGGCGCCGCGTGTGGGAACCGTAAGGGTCGCTGCCGGAGCGGCCGTTGCGGGCGCTGGAATCAATATGCAGAAGGGTTGTCATGATCTCTCATCCGTTTCAGTAGGGTCTCGATGGACTCTACTGTGAGGCTTGGGGCAGGTCGGGACAAACGATCATTTTTTCGCTTACGGATGAATTGGATTCAGGTATATTCAGTACCATGAAACGACGTCTTCCCTCCCTCTCCGCGCTGCGCACTTTTGAAGCGGCGGCGCGCCTGCAAAGCTTCAAGATGGCGGCCGAGGAACTGGCCGTTACCGCGACCGCCGTCAGCCACCAGGTGCGCGCGCTGGAAGAAGAACTAGGCTGCCCGCTATTCCTGCGCAAGACGCGCGCCGTGGAATTGACGGCCGCCGGCCAGCTGTTGCTGCAGGCCGTGCGCGAAGGGTTGGACGTGATGGCGGCCGGCGTCGAGCGCCTCAAGCAGCGCGCCCGCAGCACGGTCACGCTGTCCGTCATGCCGGCCTTTGCCGCCAAATGGCTGGTGCCAAGGCTGGCCGGCTTTCATCAAGCGCATCCCCAGATCGACCTGCATGTGCAGGCCACTGGCCAGCCGGTCGATCTGCTGGCCGGCGCCGCCGATCTGGCTGTGCGCGGCGGCAGCGGCCATTATCCGGGACTGGATTCCACCTGGCTGATGCAGGCCGGCTTTGCGCCGGTGGCGAGCACCCGCCTCAAGCTGCGCCGTCCCGCCGATCTGTTGCGCCACAATCTGATCCACTTCGACTGGCAGCGCGGCTTTCGCGGCGCGTTGACCTGGGCGCGCTGGGCGCAGGCGGCGGGCATGCCGCAGCTCGACACGGGCAGCGGCGTGCGCTACACCGATGAAAGCCACGCCATCCAGGCCGCCGTGGCGGGGCAGGGCGTGGCCCTGATTTCCCTGGCCCTGGTGCGCGATGAGATGGAGATGGGCTTGCTGCAAGCGCCTTTCGGCCCGGTGCTGGATGATTTCGCCTACTACCTGGTGCATCCGGCCGGACGCGAACCCGCGCCCGCCGTGGCGGCGGTCGCAGCGTGGCTACAGGCGCAGGCGCAAGCCGCTAAAATCGGCACGAGGCAATAAGGGGAGGGCATATGCAGCCATACATCCTGTACTACTGGCCGAGCATTCAGGGGCGGGGCGAATTCGTGCGACTGGCGCTGGAAGAAGCGGACGTGCCGTACCGCGACGTGGCGCGCGAACCCAAGGGCATGCCGCAGCTGCTGGCCGCCATCGATCCGGCGCAGACCGGGTATCCCGCGTATGCGCCGCCGGTACTCAAGGCAGGGGCGCTGCTGATCGGCCAGACCGCGACTATCCTGTTGTACCTGGGCGCGCATCACGGCCTGGCGCCGCGCAGCGAAGCGGGCCGCCTGTGGTGCAACCAGCTGCAACTGACCATCGCCGACGTCGTCAACGAGGCGCATGACAGCCACCATCCGATCTCCACCAATCTGTATTACGAAGACCAGAAAAAGGAAGCGAAGCAGCGTTCCCGTGATTTCACCGCCGAACGCATTCCCAAATACCTCGGCTATTTCGAGCAGGTCTTGCAGGCCAATGCGGGCCGTGGCGGCTTCATGGTGGGATCGCGCCTATCCTATGTGGACCTGTCGCTATTTCAGTTGATGGAAGGCTTGCGCTACGCCTTTCCCAAGGCAATGGCGCGCCAGCAGGCTGCATGGCCAGGCTTGCTGGCCTTGCGCGACAAGGTGGCGCGCCGTCCGCGCATCGCCGCCTACCTCGCGTCCGAAAGGCGCTTGCCCTTCAGCGAGGAAGGCATTTTCCGGCATTATCCGGAACTGGAAAGATAATCAGGCGGCAGCGGTAACGGGGTAACCGGCTTGCACGATGGCCGCCTTCACCTCGTCCAGCGAGGCGCTGCTGTCCACCATCACTTTTTTGTCGGCCAGGTTGATTTCCACGCCAGCCGTCATATCCAGGGCGCGTACCGCATCGCTGACTTTGGCGATGCAGTGGCCGCAGCTCATGTTTTCTACTTGCAGTTCATACATTTGAAGCTCCTTTCGCAGGGTTGATGACGCCACTGTAAGCCTTCCCACGGAGGGAAGGTCAAGCTAGGCTTGCGAATTTATCCAATCGGCGATTTCCCGACCGATGCGCATGGCATGGTCTTCCTGCACATAATGGCGTCCCTCGCCCAGGTCCACCAGCCGGCAGTGGTGCAGGACGGCGGCATAAGCTTGCGCCACGGCGGGCGGCGTCAGCACGCCCGGTGCGCTTTGGAACAGCAGCTTGGGATAGGTGGAGGCGCGCAGGGCGCGGTCGTTGGCCGCGATCAATTCAAAGACGTCGGCCGGCTCGCCGGCGATCGGCAACTGGCGCGGCAAGGCCAGGATGGGACGGCGTGACTCGGGCGTGGGGAAGGGCGTGCGGTAGCCTGCCATTTCTTCCGCGCTCAGTTGGCGGATCACGGAATTGGGCAGCACTTTTTCGATGAAGACGTTCTGTTCCAGGATCAGCGCCTCGCCTTCGCCCGGCGTGCGGAATTTACGGAACAGCTCCCGCACCTGTGGCTGCGGATGGAAGTCCTCCCAGGAGGACATGGGGCGCATGAATTCCATGAAGGCCAGTCCCAACACGCGCTGCGGATGGCGCGCGGCGAAATGGAAGGCCAGCGCGCTGCCCCAGTCCTGCGCCACCAGATAGAAGCGCTCCAGTCCCATCTTTTCGATGAAGGCGTCCAGATAACGCGCCTGGTCCTGGAAGCTGTAGGCGATGTCCGGCTTGCCCGAGGCGCCAAAGCCGATCAGGTCGGGCGCTACGCACCAGCGGCCCGGCGCTACCTCGGGCATGACGTCGCGCCAGACATGGGAGGAGGTGGGATTCCCATGCAGGAACAGCACGGGCGTATCGCCCGCCCTGCCCAGCGCGCGGTAAGCCATGCTCGAATCGAGTACCGGCAGCGATGCCCTGATCCATTCGCGTATTTCCATTTCATGCCTCCTTGGGTTTAAGAAAACTCGAAAATGCTACGGTCTTGAATTGTTCCAGCGGGCGCGGGTCATGCTCGACCTTCATGCGCAGCATGGCGCCTTGCCAGGCCGCGAGCACGAAGTCGGCCAGGTCGTCCGCCGCCAGCGTGCTATCGAGCTGGCCGGCCTGCTGCGCCTCGGCGATGCAGGCGGCGAAGGGCGCGCGCCATTCGCCGAAGATGCGCGCCAGCTGCAGGCGCAGCGCCTCGCTCTGCGGCGGCGCCTCCAGGCTGAAATTGCCGATCAGGCAGCCGCGCGCCCAGCCGGCCGCCGCCAGTTTGCCGCTGATCAGATCGAGGTAGGCGCGGATGCGCTCCAGCGGCGCCAGGCTGGCGTCGCCCAGGGTTTGCGCCATCAAGCCTTTGACGTAATCGAAATAGCGTTCGATCACCTCGGCCGCAAACGCTTCCTTGGAGCGAAAATGGTTGGTGAACGAGCCTTGCGGCGCTTCGGCCGCCGCCACGATGTCGCGTACCCCGGCGCCATAGCCCTGGCTGGACATGACTTCCAGCCCGGCTTGCAGAATGTCTTCGCGTAGCGATGCTTTAGGCATGTTTTTACTCCATTTACGCCAATGTCTTATTTATACGATAACAATGCGTACGAACGTATTAAAGGTCAAGCGAAATGTTTTGGGCATCCGTCTGTATGGGTCTACAATGTATCGACATCAGGAGGTTGTTATGGAATTGTCAATTCAAAAATGGGGCAATAGTGCTGCGGTGCGCTTGCCGACAGAATTGCTGGGCTTGATGAAGGTTTCGCTGGGCGACAAGCTCAGCGTTAATGTTTTGCCGGAGGGCGTGTTGCTCAAGGCGGCGCGGCCATCGTATTCCCTGGCTGAACTGGTGGCGCAGTGCGACAGCAAAGCGGCGGAACCTGCCGACTTGGCAGCCTGGCATGAGGCCAAGCCGGTAGGGCGCGAAGCGTGGTAGGCCGCAGCAAATTCGGGCGTGGCGATGTGGTGATGGTGAATCTGGATCCCACGCTCGGACACGAGCAGAAAGGCATGAGGCCTGCGCTGGTGCTGTCCACGAGCGTATTCAATGCCCTCGGAACGGTGCTGGTGGCGCCCATTACCCAGGGCGGCGATTTTGCCCGCCACGCCGGATTTGCCGCGCCACTTACCGGTACAGGCACGAAGACGCAGGGTGTCGCACTGGTCAACCAGATTCGCATGCTGGATCTTGAAGCGCGCAAAGCCAAGCGCGTTGAAACCGTGCCTGAATTTGTCATAGAAGACGCGCTGGCACGCCTGCGCGCAATTACTGATTGAGGATTTTTGTGAAACGTTTTCTTTTGATGGCGGCCCTGCTGGCGCTGCTGAGCGCCTGTTCGTCCAAGCAGGAGGCGGGCGGCGCGCAAGGCGGTGGGGCCAACGCCAGCCAGCCGCGCGGCAAACACCTGGCGTATGAGCACAGCATCGCCGTCGATGCCGCCGAAGACGCGGTCAAGCCGCTGATGGACAAGTTGGTCGCCGCCTGCAACGCCGAGGCGCAGCAGGGCTGCGTGCTGCTCGAAGCCAGTCTGGATACGGGACGCGAGAAGCAGGCCCATATCCGCATGCGCGCCAAGCCGGAAGCCGTGGTGCGCCTGAGTGCCCTGGCCACGGCCGGCGGCACGGTGGCGCGCCAGGAGACGCGGGCCGAAGACCTGGCCCGTCCCATCGCCGACAGCGAAAAGCGCCTGGCCATGCTGCGCTCCTACCAGAAAAAACTGGAAGAACTGGAAAGCCGCTCCGCCAACAACGCCGACAATCTGATCAAGGTGTCGAAAGAGCTGGCCGGCGTGCAGTCGGAGCTGGAGCAGGCCAGCGGCGAGAACGCGCGCCTGCTGGAGCGCGTCAACCTCGATGTGCTGAGTGTCGCCATCTACTCGCAGCGCAGCCGCTCCTTCTGGTCGCCGATAGCCCGCGCCTGCGACGAATTCGCCAGCAACCTCTCGCAGGGCATCGCCAGCACCGTGGTGGGCCTGGCCTACATCATTCCGTGGACTCTGATCCTGCTGGCGCTGTTCTTCGGCGGCCGCAAGCTGTGGCGCCGCGCGAAAAGCAAGCGCGCATGAAAAAGCCCCGCGCGAGGCGGGGCTGGTAGATGAAGCGGGCGGCGCTTACAGCACGTCGCTCGCGTGGTCGGCCAGGCGCGAACGCTCGCCGCGCGCCAGGGTGACGTGGCCGCTGTGCGACCAGCCTTTGAAGCGGTCCACTACGTAGGTCAGGCCGCTCGAACCCTCGGTCAGGTAAGGCGTGTCGATCTGCGCGATATTGCCCAGGCAGAGAATCTTGGTGCCGGGGCCGGCGCGCGTCACCAGGGTCTTGACCTGCTTCGGCGTCAGATTCTGCGCCTCGTCGATGATCAGGAACTTGTTGACGAAGGTGCGGCCGCGCATGAAGTTGAGCGACTTGATCTTGATGCGCGAACGGATCAGATCCTGGGTCGCGGCGCGGCCCCATTCGCCGCCTTCGCCGTCGGACTTGTTGAGCACTTCGAGGTTGTCGTCGAAAGCGCCCATCCATGGCGACATCTTCTCTTCCTCGGTGCCGGGCAGGAAGCCGATATCCTCGCCCACCGGCACCGTGACGCGGGTGACGATGATCTCGTTATACAGCTTGGTTTCCAGCACCTGGGCCAGGCCGGCGGCCAGGGCCAGCAGGGTCTTGCCGGTACCGGCCTGGCCCAGCAGGGTGACGAAATCGCACTCGGGGTTCATCAACAGGTTGAGCGCGAAGTTCTGCTCGCGGTTGCGCGCGGTCACGCCCCACACGCTGTTCTTGTTGTGGCTATAGTCGCGCAGGGTTTGCAGCACGGCGGTCTTGCCGTTGATCTGCTTGACCTGGCCGTAGAAAGGCGTCTCGCCGTTCTTCGGCTCCAGGAACACGAACTGGTTCACCAGCAGAGAAGGCACGAATGGACCGGTCACGCGGTAGAAGGTGGCGCTTTGGCCGTGCTTGTTCTCCTGCCACGACTCCATGTCCTTGCCGTGCTTGTTCCAGAAATCGTCCGGCAGCTGGACGATGCCCGAGTACAGCAGATCGGTGTCTTCCAGCACATGGTCGTTGAAGTAGTCCTCGGCCGGCAGGCCGAGCGCGCGCGCCTTGATGCGCATATTGATGTCTTTCGACACCAGCACCACGGCGCGTCCCGGCTGCTCCGCTTCCAGCGAACGCACCACGGCCAGGATCTGGTTGTCGGCCTTCCCTTGCGGCAGGCCTTCCGGCAGGTCGGCAACCTGCAGGCGGGTCTGGAAGTGGAGGCGGCCCTTGGCGTCCTTGTTGCCGAGCTTGGACAGCGGGATGCCTTGTTCGATGGCGTCGTCGTCGGTATTGGCGACCAGCGCGTCGAGGGTGCGCGAGACCTGGCGCGCATTGCGCGCCACCTCGGACATGCCCTTCTTGTGGTTGTCCAGCTCTTCCAGCGTCATCATCGGCAGATAGACGTCGTGCTCTTCAAAGCGGAACAGCGAGGACGGGTCGTGCATCAGCACATTGGTGTCGAGTACGAACAGCTTGGTCGTGCCGATCTGGTCGGCATGGCGGCTGGTGGACGACTTGAGCACCACCTCCACCGGCTTATGCTTGGCCGGATGCGGCGCTTCGGCCTTGACCGGCGTGGCTTTGCCGCGCGCGGCCGGCGTGGCCTTGGCGCGCACAGGCGCGGCAGCTGGCGCCGGCGCTTCGGCCGCGGGGGCGACCGGCGCGACCAGGATGGCCGCCTTGCTCTTGCTGGTTTTCTTGGCCACGGTCGGCTCGGCCGCGGGCGCGACTGCTTTGGTTTTCACGGTTTTGGCAACCGCCTTGGTGGCCGCTTTCTTCGGCGCGGGCGCTGCTACTTCTTCGGCGGGGAAGGGGACCGGATTCGCTCCGCTCGCCTTCGGATAATCTTTGGCCAGCAGCAGGGTGGCTGGCTTGCTAGGCAGTTTTGGCAGTGGCATCAGGATCTCAATCTGAAAAAGTTCCGCCCGCGCTTGGCCGCCACGGGGACGGAACGCGGGATGGATGCGGTAAATCGGAATAATAAGGCTGCCTGCGGGCGCTGATCTGGCCCGTTAAACATACCGGGTGGTGGCCCTGCGGCCACCGGGTACAGTGAGAGGAAGAACTCTGTTGACTCAAAATGGTCTTTTATTTGCTGCGGTTAAGCTATGTTGCGGAGCTTGCAGCGCGCCCCTTTTCAAGCCTGGCTTGCCACAAATTCCAGCACTTCATCGACGTGACCTGGCACCTTCACGCCTCTCCATTCTTTCACTATTTTGCCGGTAGCGTCAATCACAAACGTGCTGCGCTCGATGCCGCGCACCTGCTTGCCATACATTTGTTTCAGCTTCATGACGCCGAACTGCTGGCATAAGGCTTCCTCCGGATCGGAGATCAGTTCGAAAGGCAGTTCCAGCTTGGCCTTGAAGTTCTCGTGCGAGCGCAGCGAATCGCGGCTGACGCCGTAGATCTCGGCGCCGGCCTGGGCGAATTGCGCATGCAGGTCGCGGAAAGCCATGCTCTCGGTGGTGCAGCCCGGCGTATTGTCTTTCGGGTAGAAATACAGCACGGTGTATTGGGCCGGACGGCCGCTGAGCTGGAAGGTCTGGCCGCTGGTCATGGCGGCGGAAAAATCGGCTAAGGGGGCAAGGGTAGGGCGTTCAGCCACAGCTTCTCTCCTGGGCGGGGTGGTTGATGTTCTTGTTAGTGTTTTTATGTTGGGGCAACTCCGGCCCTTTCAAGCGGCCGGTTTTTCGATGATCAGCGCGAGCATGGCTTTGCGGCCCTCGCCCATCAGGATGTTATAGGTGCGGCAGGCGGCGTTGGTGTCCATGCACTCGACGCCGATGCGGCGCTCGGTCAGCGGCGCGGTCAGTTTCGGATGCACGAAGCGCTGGCGCTCGCCGGTGCCGAGGATGACCACGTCGGGCGCGTCGGCCAGCATCTGTTCGAAGTGCTCCTGGCCCAAGTCCTCGAAGCGCGCCACATTCCAGGCGCGCGGCGCCGTTTCCGGCAGCACCAGCAGGCTGTAATCGAAAGGTTTGGCGTTGATTTCCACGCCGCCGGCGAAGTAGCCGGTCACGGTCTGGTATTGTTGGGTGCTGCTGGAATGGAGCTTCATGGGGACTATTTCGCGCCGGGCGGCGCCTATCTGTTCGCAAAAGAGCGCCTATTGTAACGTTTACCTTTTATTTACGGACCCGGAAGGTTGATTAAATCAGGCGCTTTCGGCAGAATGGGTATTTTCGCAATGCAGCATCGGGCCGAGCGCCCGGCGCCATTGGGCCTCAGACGTGATAGGGATGTGATTTTGCGACCGATTCAAAAATCGAACAAGCTGGCGGAAGTCTGTTATGAAATTCGTGGTCCGGTGCCGGAAAAGGCGCGCCAGATGGAAGAAGAAGGCCACAAGATCACCAAGCTGAATATCGGCAACCTGGCGGTGTTCGGCTTCGATCCGCCCGACGAAATCGTCCACGACATGATGGTCAACCTGCCCAATGCGGCCGGCTATACCGATTCCAAAGGCATGTTCGCGCCGCGCAAGGCCGTCATGCACTACAGCCAGAGCAAGAACATCGCCAATGTCGGCATCGACGACATCTACCTGGGCAATGGCGCGTCCGAACTGATCGTGATGTCGATGAACGCGCTGCTCAACAACGGCGACGAAGTGCTGGTGCCGGCACCCGACTATCCGCTGTGGACGGCGGCGGTCAGCCTGTCCGGCGGCCGTCCGGTGCACTATATCTGCGACGAGCAGCAGGACTGGTATCCCGATATCGAGGATATGCGCCGCAAGATCACCGCGAACACCAAGGCCATCGTCGTCATCAACCCGAACAACCCGACCGGGGCGCTGTACCCGGACGAGGTGCTGTTGCAGATCATCGAGCTGGCGCGCCAGCACCAGCTCATCATTTACGCCGACGAAATCTACGACAAGGTGCTGTACGACGGCAACCAGCACACTTCCATCGCCTCCCTGTGCGAGGACGTGCTGTGCGTGACCTTCAACGGCCTGTCGAAGAACTACCGGTCCTGCGGCTACCGCGCCGGCTGGATGGTGGTATCGGGCGAAAAGAAGCATGCCAAAGACTATATCGAAGGCCTGAACATGCTGGCATCGATGCGTCTTTGCGCCAATGCACCGGGGCAGTTTGCCATCCAGACTGCACTCGGCGGCTACCAGAGCATACAAGATTTGGTGGGGCCGGGCGGGCGCCTGCTCAAGCAACGCGATCTCGCTTACCAGCTGCTGACCGATATTCCCGGCGTCAGCGTGGTCAAGCCGAAAGCGGCGCTGTACATGTTCCCGCGTCTCGATCCGAAGATCTACCCGATCGCGGATGACCAGCAGTTCGCTTATGACCTGCTGGCTCAAACAAAAGTCTTGATCGTTCAAGGCACGGGCTTCAACTGGATCGCGCCGGATCACTTCCGCGTCGTGTTCCTGCCGAATACCGATGACATGAGCGACGCCTTCGGCCGCATCGCCCGCTTCCTGGACGGCTACCGCAAGCGACAGGGCTAACCGATCAACCGCGCCGGCCAGCCGGCGCCGTACTCAAACGAGATTTATGAAACCCATCAAAGTAGGCCTGTTAGGCATTGGCACCGTCGGTTCCGGCACCTTCAATGTACTGTCCCGCAATCAGGAAGAGATTACGCGCCGCGCTGGCCGCGGCATTGAAATCGTGGCCGTGGCCGACCTGAATACCGCGCGTGCCACCGAACTGACCGGCGGCAAAGTGCGCGTGGTGGCGGACGGCAACGAGATCGTCAACGATCCCGAAATCGACATCGTCATCGAGCTGATTGGCGGCTACGGCATCGCCAAGGAGCTGGTGCTGAAGGCGATCGCCAACGGCAAGCACGTCGTCACCGCCAACAAGGCACTGCTGGCCGCGCATGGCAACGAAATCTTCGCCGCGGCGCAAGCCAAGGGCGTGATGGTCGCTTTCGAAGCGGCGGTCGCGGGCGGCATCCCCATCATCAAGGCGCTGCGCGAAGGCCTGACCGCCAACCGCATCGAATGGATCGCCGGCATCATCAACGGCACCACCAACTTCATCCTGTCCGAGATGCGCGACAAGGGCCTGGACTTCGACACCGTGCTCAAAGAAGCGCAGAAGCTGGGCTATGCCGAAGCCGACCCCACCTTCGACATCGAAGGCGTGGACGCCGCGCACAAGGCCACCATCATGTCGGCCATCGCTTTCGGCATTCCGGTGCAATTCGCCAAGGCCCACGTGGAAGGCATCACCAAGCTGCAGGCGGTGGACATCAAATACGCCGAACAGCTGGGCTACCGCATCAAGCTGCTCGGCATCACCAAGCGCACCGTGGTCAACGGCGCCGAAGGCATCGAGCTGCGCGTGCATCCGACGCTGATTCCGGCCAAGCGCCTGATCGCCAACGTCGAAGGCGCGATGAACGCGGTGCTGGTGCACGGCGACGCCATCGGCGCCACGCTCTACTACGGCAAGGGCGCCGGCGCCGAGCCGACCGCCTCCGCCGTGATCGCCGATCTGGTCGACATCACCCGCCTGGCCACGGCCGACCCGGAACACCGCGTGCCGCACCTGGCCTTCCAGCCGAACGCGCTGACCGATATCGCGATCCTGCCGATGAGTGAGATCACCACCAGCTACTACCTGCGCCTGCATGTGGCCGACCGTCCCGGCGTGCTGGCCGACCTGACCCGCATCCTGGCCGACGGCGGCATCTCGATCGACGCCATGCTGCAAAAAGAGCCGGCCGAAGGCGACACCCACACCGACATCATCATGCTGACCCACCAGACCCAGGAAAAGCACGTCGATGCCGCCATCGTCAAGATGGAAGCCCTGCCCACCGTGGTTGGCAGCGTCACCCGCATCCGCCTCGAAAACCTCAGCTAAAAAAAAGCGGGCGCTGTCGGTGAACAGCGCCCGGTAAGGGGAGGTACTTCTACTACTCTCTCGGTACAACTACTGCGGCACTACGGGTACAACGGGGAAAGCTTATTTGCTGGCGACGGTCAGTTCGCTTTTCACTTCCTTGACCCCAGCCACGGCGGAGGCGGCCTGAATCGCCTTGGTGCCGACATCGGTGTTGGCGACAGTGCCGCTCAGTACGACCACGCCTTGGGTGCTGGTGACGTTGATCTGTTTCTGGTCGGCCAGGGCGGCCTTCACTTTCGCGGCCAGCGCGGCATCGGTGGTGGCGCCTGCGCCAGCCAGAGCGGCGTCTTGTTGCGGATCAGCGGCAACGGCGGCCAGCGAAGCGGTGCCCAGGGCGGCGGCGGTCAGCAGGGTAGCGATCAGATTGGTTTTACGCATGCTCTTATCTCCTTTGAGTTGATGAAAACGCCGTGTGACGTTACTGCTCATGTAGCAAAGGGCGTGCCAGCCTTAAAAATCTCAACAAAATCAAGGGTTTGAGATGGCGGCCTGATTTTGCCACCGGATTCCGGCCGGAAAACCCGGTGAATCTGTCGTGATACAGCGACAGATTTCGCCGTCCTGCGATTAAGTGCTTGATATTGCGGGAGTTATTCCTGTCGCTCCGGGGCGACAGCGGTATTTTCGCTGCGGAATTGGCTGGCGTTCAGGTCGTATTTCTGCAGCAGGCGGTAGAACTCCGTGCGGTTGCGTTCGGCCAGGCGGGCGGCGTCGGCGACATTGCCGTCGGTCAGCTTGAGCAGCTGCACCAGGTAATTGCGCTCGAAGCGCTGCTTGGCCTCGGTGTAGCTGAGCACTTCGAGTGAGGGCACGCGCAGGGCGCGCTGCACCAGCGACAGCGGCACCAGCGGCGCTGTCGCCAGCGCGCAGACGTGTTCCACCACGTTATATAGTTGCCGCACATTGCCGGGCCAGGATGCCCGCGTCAACGCTTCCAGCGCGTCGGGCGCATAGCCTTTCACCGATTTTTGATACTTGGCGGCCAGCGCGTGCAGGAAGCGCGTCGCCAGCAGGCCGATATCCTCGCGCCGCTGCGCCAGCGGCGGCAGGGTCAGGGTGATCACGTTCAAGCGGTAATACAGATCCTCACGGAACTGGCCTTCGAGCATGGCCGCATCCAGGTCGCGGTGGGTGGCCGACAGGATGCGCACATCGACCGGCCGCCCCGCGTCGGAGCCGAGCTGGCGCACCACGCGCTCCTGCAGCACGCGCAGCAGCTTCACTTGCAGCAGCAGCGGCATATCGCCGATCTCGTCGAGGAAGAGGGTGCCGCCGTCGGCCGCCTGCACCAGGCCTTCGCGACTGGCGACCGCGCCGGTGTAGGCGCCTTTCACATGGCCGAACAATTCGGATTCGAGCAGCTGTTCGGGAATCGCGCCGCAGTTGACGGCGATGAAGGGCGCGGCGGCGCGCCGGCTGGCGCGGTGGATGGCGCGCGCCAGCAGCTCCTTGCCGGTGCCGCTCTCGCCGCGTATCAGCACGCTGGCGTCGGAGGCGGCCACCAGGCGCGCTTCGGCCAGTAGTTCGGCCATGGACTGGCTGCGGCTGACGATCTCCTCGCGCCAGCTTTCGTCACTGGAGGCGGGCGTGGCGGGCGGCGCGCTCAGGCTCAGGGCCTGCTCGATGCGCTCCAGCAGCACCTTGGCGTCGAAAGGCTTGGTCAGATAGGCGCTGGCGCCCAGCGTGGTCGCTTCTACCGCGTCCGGAATGGTGCCGTGGGCGGTGAGCAGGATCACCGGCAGGGCCGGATACTGCTGGCGGATCTGCTGGAACAGCGCCATGCCGTCGCGTCCTGGCAGGCGGACATCGCTGATGACCAGCGAGGGCAGCTCGATCGACAGCCGCGCCAGCGCCGCTTCGGCGCTGTCCACGCCCGTCACGCGGTAGCCGTTGGCCGACAGGCGCATCGATAAAAGACGCAGCAGGTCGGTGTCGTCGTCCACCAGCAGCAGGCGTGCTCCGTGTTCCATGGCGCTCATCCCTTGCTCCCGCCACCCGAACTGGTGCCGGCGGAAGGCCGTACCGGCAGGCCGCGCTCGATGGCTTTCAGCGCTTCCAGCGTATCGTTGAGTTGCTCGGTCTTGCGCTGGTTGTCCTTCAATTGCACCTGCAGCTTCTCGTTCTGTTCGGACAGGCGGCGCGCCTCGGCGCAATGGCTGGACATGAGCTGGGCCAGCGGCTTGAGCGTCAAGGCTTCGGCCTCGCCGGCGCCGGCCACGCTGTCGAACAGGGACTGGGCGCGCGCCAGGTCGCCGCCGCCGCGTGTGAGCATCAGGATCATGCCGGTCTGCAGCGCGAGCTTGGGCGTTTTCTGCTGCAGGCTGATGCCGCTCAATTCCTTCAGCAGTTCGCCCTGGGTCATGCGCCGCAGCGACTGGTGATAGGCCAGCAGCGGCGCCACCTCGTCTGGCGGCGCCACCGGCAGCATGGCTTGCGCCTGCGGCGCGACGGCCGGCAGGGCCGGCATGGCCGACGGCTGCGGGCGTGGATGGTAGGCGCAGGCGCTCAACAGCGACAGGCAAAGCGGCAGCAGGCCTAGCCAGCGGCCGGACGGCGCATGCGCAATGGTGCGGAGTTTAGTCGTCATAAGGCAGTTCGAGATGGAAGTGCGCTCCTTGCAGGGAGGGCAGGAGTTGCAAGCTGCCACCGTGCGCCGCGATGTACTCGCGCACGATGGACAGGCCAATGCCATTGCCGCGGCGCGCGCCCTGCGGCTGGCGTTCGCCCTGATAGAAGGGCTCGAAAATATGTTCGGCGTCGGATGGCGCCACGCCGGCGCCCTGGTCCATGCAGTCCAGGTGCAGGCGGCCGCCATGCTCGGCCAGCGTAAAACGCACCGTGCCGCCGCGCGGGCTGAAACGCACGGCGTTCGACAGCAGGTTGCCGATGACCACGGCCAGCTTGTCGGCATCGACGGCGATGGGCGGGGGCGCGCCTTCCAGCGCCACGCTGACGCCTTGCGCCTGCCATTGCAGGCGCTGGCTGTCCACCACGCGCGACACCAGGGCCGCCATATCGGTGCTGGTGCGGCGCAGATGCTGGGCGTCGAAGGTGGCGGCGTTGTAGCGCAGCAGGTCTTCGATCTGGTTTTGCAGCGAACCGGTGTTCTGGCGCAGGATGGCGGCGATTTCGCGCTGGTTCGGCGTCAAGGGGCCGGCCACCTGGTCTTCCAGCAGGGAGACGCCTTCCACCAGCGCCGCCAGCGGGGTTTTCAGCTCGTGCGAGATATGGCGCAGGAAGCGTTCCTTGTCGGCCTCCAGCCCGGCCAGGCGCTGGCGCAGCCAGTCCAGGTGGCGGCCCAGGTGCTGCAGGTCGTCCGGTCCCTGCACCTCGACCGGCAGGTCGTAGCGCCGCCCGCCCAGTTGGCCGATGGCGCTTTCGATCTGGCGCAGGGGGCGCGACAGCCACATGCCAAAGCCCAGGGCCAGGGCCGCCGCCAGCGCGATGGAGAACAGCACCTGTCCGGTCAGCACATTGCGGCGCTGTTCCAGCTCGGCCAGCAGCAGGCCGTTGCGGCGCTCGACTTCGCGTTTGACCTCGTCGGCCAGCGTGTCGTTCAGGACGGGCAGGCGGGCCAGGGCCTGGTTCAGGATCTGCTGGCGCGTGCCGCGCCGTCCCTTGGCCGTTTGCAGCACGGCCCATGCCGCTTCGCCGTGCTGGCGCCACTCGGCAAAGGCGGGCGCCGCGTCGCCGGGCAGGCCGGCGGCGAGCGCGTCGAGGGCGAGGCGGGCATCGCGCCAGGCTTCGACATAGCGTTCGCGGAAGGCGGCGTCGTCGAGCACCAGGAATTGGCGCGCGCTGCGCTCCATGGCGATGCTGCGCTCGGCCAGGCGCTGGGCGCTGGCGCTCAGGGCCAGCGCATCCTGCCCCATGGCGCGGCTGTGCGCGGCCAGCCGGTCCAGCGTCAGCAGGGCGTGTATCGAGGTGGCGCTCAGCAATAGGGCTATCAGCAGGAAGGCGCCCAGCAGCAATTGGCGAAACGAGAGTTTCGTGAACATGAAGATGGCGGGCTTGGAAGCGTTAACCCGGCCATCTTAGACAAGTCGGGGGAAGTCCGGCGTCCGATTGGCGGGCGCCGGCCGCAAGGCCTACTCGTCCAGGTTCCACACGTACTGCATGCGGGTCCAGGATTCCTGGGCCACCCCGTCCACCGTGCCCGGCTTGAAGCGGCACAGGCCCAGCCCGGCCTGGGCGGCACGGTCCAATTCGCGCGAGCCGCTCGATTTCTCGATGCGCGCCTCTTTCACCTTGCCGTCCACGCCGATCAGGAAAGCCAGCATGACGGTGCCGGCGTCGCCGTTGCGCAGCGCCTTGGGCGGGTACTCGGGCTTGGCGCAGGCGCTGGCGTCGACCACGGCGGCCACGCGCAGCGGTGCATGTGGCGTCTCCCTGGCGGTTGGCGGCGCGTCCGTCGCGGCGCCGCTGCGCGTGCCGCTCTCCGGCGGCGGCGCGTCGTCGGTGGGGCGGGTGCGGATGGTCGGCTCGGTGGAAGGGATGATGTTGTCGAGCAGGGGCGGCGCTACCGGCGCTGGTGGCCGGCGCAGATCCTGCGTTTCGGGTGGCGGTTCCGGCAGCTTCGGTTCTTCCTTGTGCGTCTCCACCAGGTTGACGATGCCGGGCGGTGTCCGGGGCAGGCGGATGGTGTTGTTCTGCAGCAGAAAGCCGAAGGCGGCCAGGTGCAAAAGGGCGATGGCGATGGCGCTGTTTTTATTGCGCGGCTGCTGGAGGGAATAGCTCATGCCGGACTCCTTGGTTGTTAATGGAAGATTGAATTGCTAGTGCGTGGAAGAATATTATTCCAGTAAATGGTAATTGAAAAGGGGTTTTGTTGGCGTTGTGATGGTGGGATAATCTTCCTTTAGATAGAAATCCAATTTCCTTTAGGTGGAAGATGAAGAAGAAAAACGCAGCCGTGCGGGTATTGCTGGCGGACGACCATCCGGTCGTGATGACGGGTTTCGCCTTGTCCCTGTCCGAACAGGGCATCGAGGTGGTGGCGCAGGCGCGCTCGCCGCAGGAAGCGCTGGAGCAGTACGATGAGCAGCAACCCGACGTGGCAGTGCTGGATATCCGCTTCGGCGCCGAGCTGACCGGCCTGGATGTGGCGCGCCAATTGCTGGCCGCCGATGCCGGCGCGCGCATCGTTTTCCTGACCCAGTTCGACCAGGACAGCATGATCCGCGAGGCTTACCGCATCGGCGCGCGCGCCTTCATCACCAAGGATTGCGATCCCGCCGAACTGGCGGCCGCCGTGCAGCGCGCGCACCAGGGTGAGCTGTATTTCATGCCGCGTATCGCCGAACGCCTGGCTACGCTCTCGGTCAGCGGCGACCAATCGCCGCAATCGCAGCTCGACGAGCGCTCGCTGGAGATTTTCACCATGATGGCAGAGGGACTGACCAATACCGAAATCGCCGAGCGTCTGGACGTATCGAGCAAGACCATCAGCAATACCAGCCAGGCCATCAAGGAAAAGCTGGGCGTGCACCGGGCGGCCGATATCACGCGGCTGGCGGTGCGCCATGGCCTGATCCAGGCCTGAGATGGCGGGCTTCTCCGTCTTGCGCGCCCGCTTCTGGATGCGTTGGAGCACCCGTACCCGCCTGCTGCTGATCACCGTGCTGCCGGTAACGGCTATGTGCCTGACTCTGGTGTGGTACAGCTACCAGTCGCGCCAGAACGAGGTGCGCGCCGAGCTGGCCGAACGCGGCCTGCTGCTGGCGCGCGTGCTGGCCGACGGCAGCGAGGTGGGTCTTGGCACGGGCCGTTACGCGGAGCTGCGCCAGACGCTGGAAGGCGTGGTGCAGTCCGACGCCAGCATCTATCGCGTGGCCTTGTTCGACGCGGGACACAAGGAGCTGCTGCGCGTCGAGGGGCGCGCCGGCGGCCAGCCGGAAATGCGCCTGTATGAAGCTGCGGTGCTCAAACGCCTGGTCTGGGTCAGCATGCCGGACTTGCGCGCGGCCACGCCCGCGCTGCCGGGACGTTCGGTCGAAACCATCGGCTATGTGCGGGTTACGATGTCGCCCACGCGCCTGCTGGAGCGGCAGGAAAGCCGTTTTTACCTGGAGCTGCTGGTGGCCGTGGCCGGCTTGCTGGTCTGTGGCCTGCTGGCGGCGCGCATGGCGCAGGGCTTCGATGCTTCGCTGCAGGCTTCGTTAAGCGCCTTGCGCGAGGCAGACGCGGAGAAGCGCCGCCTGATCCGCCGGGTGAATAGCGCGGTGGAGGAGGAGCGCAAAAGCATCGCGCTGGAAATCCACGATGAATTGAACGCGACCTTGATCGCGGTGCGGCTGGAGGCCCAGGGCATTGCCGGACTGGCGCGGCAGGAACTGGCCGATGCGGAGGCGGCGGCGCAGGCGGCCAGTCCGCGTCTGGCGCTTATCGAAAGCAAGGCGCAGTCGATCACGAAGCTGGCGCTGGGCCTGTACAACAGCGGCCGCACCCTGGTGCGCCGCCTGCGGCCCGAGATGCTGGACATGCTGGGCCTGCAGGGCGCCGCCGAGGAAATGGTGCGCCATTATGACGAGACGCATCCATCCTGTCGATTCAGCTTCGCGGCCGAGGGCGACTTTTCTCGGCTCGATGGTGCGATGGCGATTTCCGCGTACCGCATCATCCAGGAAGCACTGTCGAATGTCGTCAAGCATGCGCAGGCCAGCCGCGCCACGGTGACGCTGGCACTGCGCGGAGGCAGTCTGCATATCGAGGTGCGCGACAATGGCCGTGGCTTCGATCCGTCGCAACAGGCCGAGGGCATCGGCATCGTCGGCATGCGCGAACGCGTGGCGGCGTTCGATGGATGCTTTGAACTGCATAGCGGTGGCGAGGGCAGCGTGCTCGCCGCCAGTCTGTCGCTGAAGGACGGAACCGCTCTCAGTGCGCCGGGAAGCGCAGGCGGATAAGCAGGCCGCTGCCGGAAGCCGCGTCGTCCAGCTCCAGGCTGGCGCGGTGCAGGTCGGCGATGTCGCGCACGATGGCCAGGCCGAGGCCCGCGCCGCCGGGATTCGTTTCCAGCGCGGCGCTGGCGCGGTAGAAGGGCGAGAACACTTTCTCTCTTTCGGCGGGGGGAATGCCGGGACCGCTATCCTCCACCTCCAGCACCGCGCCGCCATCATCCTGGCGCACGCGCAGCGTGACCTGGCCGCCGGGCGGCGTGTAGCGCAAGGCGTTGTCGACCAGATTGGCTACCAGCTCGTGCAGCAATAGGGCTTGCCCCTGCACGGTGGCCTCCTGCTCGCCTTCCAGCGCCAGGTCGATGCGGCGGTTGACGGCGCTCAGCGCGAATTCCAGCGCCACCTGCTGCACCATGGCGCGCAAGGCAACCGGCTCAGGCGCAGCGCCGCCGCTATGTTCTATGCGCGCCAGCATCAGCAGGCGGTTCGCCAGGTGGACGGTGGAATCGGTGGTGCCGGCGATACTGCGCACGATTTCGCGCAGCGTGGCTTGATCGCCGCCATTCTTTTCGCGTTCCAGTTCGCGCTGCGCCAGCTCGGCCTGGGTTTTCAGCACCGTCAGCGGCGTGCGCAGCTGGTGCGAGGCGTCGGCGATGAAGCGGCGCTGGCCGGCGATCAGATTCTGGATGCGCGTCATCGAGGCGTTCATGGCCGCCACCAAAGGCCGCACCTCCTTATGCACCAGGGCGGGATCGAGATCGGACAGGTCGGACACCTCGCGCGACTCGACCGCGATCTTCAGCCGCATCAGCGGCCGCAGCACCAGGCGCACGGCGAACCACACCAGCAGGGCGGCGGCAGCCAGGACGATGGCCTGCCACAGCAGGGTGTCGAACAGGATCTGGTTGGACAGGCCGCGCCGCGCATCGAGCGTTTCGCCGACCTGAATCAGGGCGATGCCGCGCATGGTGTCGTCATACACCGGCTGCAGCAGGGCGGCGATGCGGATAGGCTGGCCGTTGTAGTCGGCGTGATAGAAGCGCACCAGCGCCGGATAATTTTCCGAACGCGGCACGTTCGGCGGCACCGGCGGCAGGTCGGCATAGCCGGACACGGTCTCGCCGCGTATGCCCGTTACCTTGTAGTAGATGCGGCCCAGGGTGTCGGTCTCGAAGCTGTCGAGCGCCACATACGGCACATCGGCCACTACCTTGCCGCCGACGATGGAAACCCGTTCCGCCAGCGCCCGTGTGGAGGCCAGCAGTGAGCGGTCGTAAGCCATATCGGCTGCGTCGAGCGCGTTGCGGTAGACCGATACCGCGTTCAAGGCTTCCAGCAGGATCAGCGGCAGCAGCAGCCAGCGCAGCAGCTGGCCGCGCAAGCTGCCCAGCGCCTGCGGTGCTCCCGCCTTCCCGCGCAGCAGTGCGGCCAGTGCGCCCATTCAGGCGGTCGCGTTGCGTGGTTGGAGCAGGTAGCCGATGCCGCGCAGCGTGGTGATCGCCGCCGCGCCATCCTCCGGCCTTTCGAGCTTCTTGCGCACGCGGTGGATATACAGTTCGATCGCATCCAGATTGGCGTCGTCGGCCAGCGAGAACACTTCGTCAAACAGTTTTTCCTTGGAGACGGCGCGGCCGCTGCGCGTGATCAGCGTCTCCAGCACCGCATGTTCGCGCGGCGTCAGGTTCAGCGCCGTGCCGAAGTAGCTGAACATGCGCGTGACGGTGTCGAAGCTGAGCTGCCCGCATTGATAGACCAGGGCTTCGCTGCCCTGGCTGCGGCGCAGCAGCGCTTTCACGCGCGCTTCCAGCTCGGCCAGTTCGAAGGGCTTGGCCAGATAATCGTCGGCGCCCAGATTCAATCCCTGCACCCGGTCTTCCAGGCCGCCGCGCGCGGTCAGGATCAGCACCGGCGTCTTGCCGCGCGCGCCACCACGGGCGCGCAGGCGCTTGAGCACTTCCAGCCCATCCATTTTCGGCAGCGTCAGATCGAGGATGAGCAGCGCGTATTCCTGCGTATGCAGCAGGGCGTCGGCATCGGCGCCGTTGTCGGCGCATTCCACGCTGAGGTGGGCGTCGCGCAAGGCTTTGGCCAGCCAGTGTTGCAGTTCGGTGTGGTCTTCAACCAACAGGATACGCATGAAAGCCTTTTGAAAGGTAGACGATTTTATAGTGGCATCGTGCCAATGCAGCAGGGCACCTTAGAAAACTATAATCCAGGAGACAGCTTGTGAAAAGAACTTCCATCACCTTGGCCGTGCTGGCGGCTGCGGCCGCGCTCAGCGGCGGCGCGCATGCGCAATCGAATGTACAGATCTACGGCCTGCTCGATACCGGCGTCGATTACGCGTCCGATGCGAAACCGGGCGGCGGCGCCATGACCCGCGTCAGCTCGGGCGGCATGAACACTTCGCGCTGGGGCTTGCGCGGCACGGAAGATCTGGGCGGCGGCCTGAAAGCCGTGTTCCAATTGGAAGGCGGCATCCTGATGGATACCGGTGCCATGGACGGCACGCTGTTCCGGCGCCAGGCCAATGTCGGCGTGGAAGGGCGTTACGGCCGCATTGTGCTGGGCCGCTCCTTCACCAGTGTCTATGACACCGTGATCCAGTTCGACCCGATGGGCTTCGCGCCTTTCTATTCCTGGGCGACGACCGGCAACGCCACTGGCCCCAGCAAATACGGCATGACCACCGGCTTTGACAATATGGTCAAGTACTCCGGCAGCACGGGTGCATTCAAATACGGGGTTTCTTACGGCTTCGGCGAGCAGACCGGCAGCGCCCGCGACGGCGCCAAGATCGCCAGCGCCGTCAGCTACAGCGCCAATGGCCTGGGCCTGATGGCGACCTGGGAGAAGGTCAACGGCAGCACCGTGGCCGCCACCGGCCGCCGCGATGAAACCACGGTCTACCACCTGGGCGGCAATTATGAAACCGGTCCGTTCAAATTCACACTGGCCGGCCGCAATTACCGCAGCGAGTCCGGCAAGGCCGCCACGCCCGACGTGAAAGCCACGACCTATTGGACCGGCCTGGCTTACAAGCCGGTGGAGAACGTCACGCTGACAGGCGCCATCTACTATGTCGATGTGAAGAACGTTGCCGCCGGCAAGGACGCCGATCCGATCATGTATGTGGCGCGCTACCGCTATGCCGCCTCCAAGCGCACCGACCTGTATGCCACGCTGGCCTACGCCAAGTCCAAGCACGGCCAACTGGTCGGCCTGTCGCGCGACGATGCCGGTTTCGGCGATAGCCAGCGCGGCCTGATACTGGGCATCCAGCACCGCTTCTAAGCCATGAGCAAAGCTGCCATCGCCGCTATCGCCACCGCCGGCTTGCTGGTGGCCGGCGCCGCCCACGCTGCGGGTGTGGAGTGCATCGTGCCGTCCAAGCCGGGCGGCGCGATGGACCTGACCTGCAAGCTGGCGCGCAAGGGGCTGCAACTGCTGCCGGAGCAGGAACAAAAGCCCATGCGCATCAGCTATCTGCCGGGCGGCATCGGCGCCGTGGCCTGGCACTCGCTGGTGTCGCAGCGGCGCGCCGAGCCGGACACCCTGGTGGCATTTTCCGGCGGCTCTTTGCTGAATCTGGCCCAGGGCAAGTTCGGCAAGGCCAAGGCGGACGATGTGCGCTGGGTTGCCGCGCTGGGCGCGGACTACGGCATGATCGCCGTGCGCGCGGACTCGCCATACAAGACGCTGGCCGAGCTGTTGGCCGCGCTGAAAAAGCATCCGCAGAAGGTGCTGATCGGCGTCAGCGGCACCATCGGAAGTCAGGACTGGCTCAAGGTCGCAATGCTGGGCCGCGCCGCCGGCATCGATCCCAAGAGCCTGCGCTTTGTGGCGCTGGAAGGCGGCGGCGAAGCTTTCACCGCCATGCAGGCCAATTATGTGCAGGTGGTGTCGGGCGACGCTTCCGAAGCGAGCCTGCAGGGCAAGGGCATCCGCGTGCTGGCCGTGCTGTCGGAACAGCGCCTGCCTGGCGCCTTGGCCGCCGCGCCAACCGCGCGCGAGCAGGGTTACGACCTGGTGTGGCCGGTGATCCGTGGCGTCTGGATGGGACCACAGGTGGCGGAAGCCGATTACCGCCACTGGGTCGCCCGCTTCGACACCATGATGGCCAGCCCCGAATACGCGCAACAGCGCGCCGCTTCCGGCCTCTATCCCTTCAGCCTGACCGGACAGGCGCTCAGCGATTACGTGAAAAAAGCCGTGGACGACTACGGCAAGCGCGCCAGCCAGTTTGGCCTGATGCGCTGATCTATATAAAACCAGAGGAGACAAGCATGTTCAAGCAAACCGCCATCGCCACCGCAGCCTTTCTGTTCGCGGGCGCGGCCCTGGCCCAGGCGCCGGCCGGCTATCCGGCCGACTACCAGAAAATCATCGACGCGGCCAAGAAAGAGGGCAAGCTGGTGGTTTATGGCGCCACCGACAGCAAGGCTACGCAGCCGCTGATCAAGGATTTCAACGCCCTCTATCCCGGCATCACGGTCGAATACAACGATATGAATTCCACCGAGGTGTACAACCGCTTCATCTCGGAAGTGGCGGCGGGCGGCAATACGGCCGACGTGATGTGGTCCTCGGCCATGGACTTGCAGATGCGCCTGGCCTCGGACGGTTACGCGCTGAAATACAAATCGGTGGAAGCGCCCAAGGTTCCCGGCTGGTCGGTATGGGACGACCAGGCTTATGGCACGACCTTCGAGCCGGCCGCCATCGTCTACAACAAGCGCCTGGTCGATGCCAAGGAAGTGCCGCAGAACCACGCCGACTTCGTCAAGCTGATCCAGCAGCCCAAGTTCAAGGACAAGGTCACGACCTACGATATCGAAAAATCCGGCGTCGGCTTCATGTTCATGACCCAGGATGCGCGCGAGTTCGGCAAGTACATCGACTTGGCGAATGCCTTCGGTGCGGCCAAGGTGCGCGTGCAATCCTCGACCGGCACCATGATGGAGCGCATCTCCTCCGGCGAAAACCTGATCGGCTACAACGTGCTGGGCTCCTACGCGCTGGTGCGCGCCAAGAACGACCCTTCGATCGGCGTGGTACTGCCCAAGGATTACACCCTGGTGATGTCGCGCGTGGTCTTCATCAACAAGGGCGCGAAGAATGTGAACGCTGCCAAGCTGTGGCTGGACTATATGCTCTCGCATCGCGGCCAGACCGTGATCGCCAACGATTCCCGGCTGTACGCCATCCGCGCCGACGTCACGGGAGAAGCCACCTCGGCTGAGCTGATCAAGCAGATCGGCAAGGACAATGTGAAGCCGGTGCCGGTGCACCCCATCCTGCTGCAATTCCTTGGCCCGGCCAAGCGCATGGCTTTCCTCAAGCAGTGGAAAGAAACCGCAGGCAAGAAGTAATCGCAGTCCGACACCGGGGAATCCGCCATGCATACCGCAAGCCTGGGCAAGCCGCCCATACTCAATCTGAACTGGCCGCGCGGCCTGGTGGCGGCGCTGACCGCGCTCGCCATCTTCGTGCCGCTGTTCCTGATCTTTTACCAGAGCTTCCTCTCCGCGCCTTTCTTCATGCCGGGCAAGGAGCTGGGACTGGAAGCTTACCGCTTCATCTTCGACGATCCCGACTTCATCATGGCCTTCAAGAATGGCCTGATGCTGGCCACCGGCCTGGCCCTGATCGCCGTGCCATTGGGCGGCATGCTGGCCTTCCTCATGGTGCGCACCGATCTGCCGGGCCGCAGCTGGATCGCGCCCATGCTGCTGGTGCCGATCTTCGTTTCGCCCATGGTGATGGGCTTCGGCTATGTGGTGGCGATGGGACCGGTGGGTTTCTATTCCACTTGGGCCAAGGAGCTGCTCGGCTTCATTCCCTGGAATATCTACTCTTTCACCAGCATCGTCGTGATCGCGGGCCTGACCCACGTGCCGCATGTGTATCTGTACGCCTCCTCGGCGCTGAAAAGCCTGGGCTCGGACGTGGAAGAGGCGGCGCGCGTGGCGGGCGCTTCGCCGCTGCAGGTGATGTTCAACGTTTCGCTGCCGATGATCATGCCGGCACTGGCTTATGCCGGCGTGCTGGTGTTCTTCCTCGGCTTCGAGGTCTTCGGCCTGGTGCTGGTGCTGGGCGACCCGGAGGGCCATCTGGTGCTGCCCACCTATCTGTACAAGCTGACCAACAAGCTTGGCACGCCGTCCTACCACCTGATGGCCGCCGTCGCCGTCTGTTTGGTGATGGTGACGCTGCCGCTGGTGATGCTGCAGCGCCGCCTGCTGAAGTCGGCCAATAAATACGTGTCGATCAAGGGCAAGGGCGCGCGCAGCAAGGCCATGCCGCTGGGGCAGTGGAAGTGGCTGGCCTTCGCCCTGCTGGCGGCCTGGCTGCTGTTCACCATCATCCTGCCGATTTCCGGCATCGCGCTGCGCTCCTTCGTGCAGTACTGGGGCGAGGGCGTGAAGCTGGCCGATGTGCTGACCCTGCAGCACTTCCGCGATATCTTCGAGCAGCCCGCGCTGATACGCGGCATCGTCAACACCATCCTGATCGGCGTGATCGGCGGTGGTCTGGCCGTGCTGTGCTACAGCTTTATCGCGCTGGCCATGCACCGCAAGCAGGATCTGGTGGCGCGCCTGCTCGATTACAGCGTGCTGGTGCCGCGCGCCGTGCCTGGCCTGCTGGCCGGCCTGTCCTTCCTGTGGGTCTTCCTGTTCGTGCCAAGCTGGCTGGATGGCATGTTCAAGGGCATGGACAACGGCCTGGCGCTCTGGCTCAGCGAGCACCTGATTCCGGCCCTGCGTTCGCTGCGCTCCACCATCTTCGCCGTCTGGCTGGCTTACTCGGTGGTGTGGATGGCTTACGGCATGCGCCTGATCTCCACCGCGCTGCTGCAGGTCGGCCCCGAACTGGAAGAAGCGGCGCGCGCGGTCGGCGCCCGTCGTGGCCAGGTGACGCGCGACGTCACGCTGCCGCTCATCAAATACGGCTTGCTGGGCGCCTGGCTGATGATTTTCCTGATCTTCGAACGCGAATACTCCACCGGCGTGTATCTGCTGTCGCCCGGCACCGAAGTGATCGGCGCTATGCTGGTGTCGCTGTGGGCGGGCGGTTCCACCGATCTGGTGGCGGCTCTTTCCTTCATCAATATTACGCTGGTCGCCATCGGCCTGGGTATCGCGCTACGCTTCGGCGTCAAGCTGCACAACTGAGCGAACAATCATGAAACGAGATCTGATTATGAATGAACTGACCGTCAGCGACCTGCATCTGGACTACGGCAGCGGCGCGCATGCGAATCCCATCCTGAAGGGCGTCTCCATGCACCTGCACAAGGGCGAGGTAGTGGCCTTGCTCGGTCCCTCGGGCAGCGGCAAGACCACCTTGCTGCGCGCCGTGGCCGGACTGGAAAGCCCGAAGCTGGGCTGCATCGATATCGGCGAGCGCCGCGTCTTCGACGGCGCGCGCAATTACGAGATGCCGGCCGAGCAGCGCAATCTGGGCCTGGTGTTCCAGTCCTATGCGCTGTGGCCGCACAAGACCGTGGCCGAGAACGTGGCCTACGGCTTGAAGCTGCGCCGCATGGCCAGCGCGGAAATCGCCCAGCGCGTGGGCGAGGTGCTTAAGCAATTGGGCCTGGGCCACCTGGGCGAGCGCTATCCGCACCAGCTGTCCGGCGGCCAGCAGCAGCGCGTGGCGATCGCGCGCGCCCTGGTCTACAACCCGCCCGTGATCCTGCTCGACGAGCCGCTGTCGAATCTGGACGCCAAGCTGCGCGAGGAGGCGCGCGCCTTCCTGCGCGAGCTGATTGTGCGCCTTGGCCTCTCGGCCCTGATGGTGACGCACGACCAGGACGAGGCGATGGCGATTTCCGACCGTATCCTGCTGCTCAATAACGGCAAGATCGAGCAGCAAGGCACGCCGCAAAGCATGTATGAAACGCCGGACACCCTGTTCACGGCTGAATTCATGGGCAGTAACAATCGCCTGCCCGCCAAGCTGCTGCAGCGCGAGGGCAGCGCGGTGCGCATCGAAGTGGGTGGCGTGGTGTTGCAGGCCACGGCGCGCGGCGCCAACAGCGGCAGCGAAATCGCGCCGTTGATCCGGGTCGAGGATGTGCGCGTCAGCAGCACGCCGGTGGACAATGCCCTGCAACTGGGCCTGTCCACCTGCATGTATCTGGGCGACCGCTGGGAATGCCTGTTCAAGAGCGCGGCGGGCGAAATCGCCCTGCGCGCCCACAGCAAATACCGCCTGCAGCCGGGGAGTTATTGGCTGCAGATGCCGGCCGACCGCCTTTGGGTTTTCTGATGGATGGACCGCGGCGCCGGGCGCTGCGGTCCATGAAAATTCCATATTTTCAAATGTAATTATAGGTAGTAAAAATTAGTCGATCACCTTTACGCGAGCTTAAGGGCCTGCTGGCTTTGCTTGCTATTTTTGCAGGGTAAAACTATCAATATTAACTAAATCTCGGCAATTTCGTGATAATTGGTGAGATTTGTCGGTAATTTTCATAAGAATTGCCATTGTTTTGCGTATATTTCTCTTAGTCAACCGACATCCCTTCGATTATAATTTTGCAGACTAAATTTGCCTGTTGGTAAATAAGTAAGGCATATAAAAATATTTCGGGATCGTCAACACTGATGCGTGTTCAGTCAGTTTCTTTTTCCATTGCGGCGCATGCCGCATGGGCGCCGGGTCTATGCTCGCCTGAGGCGTGGCTGGACTGGAGCGCGTCCCCATTTCGCATAGAGGGCGCGGCCGAACCGGCCGTGCGCGCGATGCCGCCCATGCTGCGCCGCCGTGCCGCGCCGCTGGGCAAGATGGCGCTGGAGGCGGCCTACGCCTGCCTGGGCGAACAGCGCGGCATTCCCATGGTCTTCAGTTCGCGCCATGGCGACGTGGCGCGCGCGGTGGAGCTGCTGGGCCAATTGGCGCAGGGCGAAACGCTGTCGCCGACGGCTTTCGGCATGGCGGTGCATAACGCCACGGCCGGACTGTTTTCCATTGCCCGCAGCGAGCGTGCCAATCACGTGGCGCTGGCCGCCGGCGCCAGCTCGCTGGAGCATGCGGTGATCGAAGCCTGCGGCCTGCTGGCCGACGGCGCGCCGCAGGTGCTGCTGGTGGCGGCCGATTGTCCTTTGCCCGAGGTGTTTGGCGCATTTGCCGATTGCGACGAGCAGCCGTTTGCCTTTGCCTGGCTGATGGCGCCTGCTGCCGCAGGTGGCTTGCGCCTGTCGTGGGAAGGCTGCGCCGCGCCGGAGGCCGCGCGCGCCGTTACTGAGCAAGGCCCGGGCGAACTCGATGTGCTGCGCTTTTTCCTGGCGCGGCAAACGGAATTGACGCGGCAGGCAGAGCGCCGACGCTGGCGCTGGCAGCGCGATGTCTGAGCGCCTGGGGCGCTGCTGGCGCGTATTTGCCACCGGCCTGAGTTTTGCACTGTTCGGCATTGGCGGCCTGCTGCTGCGGGTGATGGTTTTCCCCGTGCTGCAATTGCTGGTGCGCGATCCGGCGCGGCGCGTAGCGCTGTCGCGCGGCGTGATACGCGCCAGCTTTCGGGTGTATGTGGAGATGATGCAGGCGCTGGGCGTGCTGCGCTACGAGCTGTCCGGCATGGAGAAGCTGGAGCGCGGCGGCCTGCTGATCCTGGCGAACCATCCGACCCTGATCGATACGGTGTTCCTGATGGCCTTCGTCAAGAATGCCGACTGCATCGTCAAGGCCGATTTATGGAACAACCCCTTCATGCGGGGACCGATCCTGGCGGCCGGCTATATCGCCAACCACGGCGGGGTGGAACTGGTGGATGACTGCATCGCTTCTTTGGAGCGGGGCAATAACCTGATCATCTTCCCGGAAGGCACGCGCACGGGCCGCGATGGCGTGATCAGCATGAAACGCGGCGCGGCCAATATCGCCGTGCGCGGCGCGCGCGACATCACGCCGGTGGTGATCGGCTGCCAGCCGGCCACGCTGGGCAAAGGCGAAAAATGGTGGAAGGTGCCGCCGCGCGTGGTGCGCTTCCGCATCGAAGTACAGGAAGACCTGCCGATCGGGAGCTTTATCGGCAATGGCGCGAGCGAGGTATTAGCGGCGCGCCAGCTCACAGAATATCTGCAACATTATTTTACGGGGAAGTCTCAAGGCCATGTTTGAACAGGAAGTCAAGGAACTGATTATTGAAGTGCTTCAGCTGGAGGATATCGCGCCTGACGATATCGACAACGAAGCTCCGCTGTTTGTCGAAGGCCTTGGCCTGGATTCCATCGATGCGCTGGAACTGGGCGTGGCGCTGCAAAAGCGCTACGGGATTTCTTTGTCGGCCGATTCGGCCGATACGCGTCGTCACTTTGCATCGGTACGCGCACTGGCAGCCCTGGTTGAAAGCCAGGGCAAGAAGTAAGAGGAAACGGGAAATGGTAGATCTGAACCAAATGAGCCGCGACGAGATGCAGCAATGGGTCGTCAAGCTGCTGGCTGAAATGTTTGAACTGGATGCGGCGGAACTGAAGCCGGAATCGAATCTGTACGCGGACCTGGACATCGACAGCATCGACGCCGTCGACCTGGCTGTGCAACTGAAGCAGCTGACCGGCAAGCGTCTGCAGCCGGAAGTGTTCAAGAACATCCGCACTATCAACGATGTGGTGGATGCGCTGAGCGGCCTGGCCGTGGCCGAACAGACGGCCTGAGATGCTGCTGACCGCGCTCACGGTGCTGCTTACGCTGCTGTATCCCCTGGCCATCTGGCTGGGGCATGGCAGGGTCGAGCCGCGCTGGCTGGCGCTGTTGCTGTTGCTGGCCGCCGCCAGCCGCCTGCCGGCCTTGAAGCTGAGCAGCGCGGCGCGCTGGTCGGTGGCCGGCGCGCTGGTACTGGTGGGCTGCGCGGTGTGGAGCAATCTGCTGCTGCCGCTCAAGCTGTATCCGGTGCTGGTGAATGCCGCCTTCCTGGCGGCTTTCGGCTATAGCCTGACCACGCCGGTTTCCATGGTCGAACGGCTGGCGCGCCTGCGCGAGCCGGACCTGCCGCCGGAAGGCGTGCGCTATACGCGCCGCGTGACCCAGGTCTGGTGCGCCTTTTTCGTGTTCAACGGCAGCGTGGCGCTGGCCACCGCGCTGTGGGCGCCGGAAGCTGTCTGGACTCTGTACAACGGGGTGATTTCCTATATTTTGATGGGCGTGCTGTTCGCGGGAGAACTGCTGGCGCGCCGCCGTTTCCGCCGCCTGCATGATGCCTGATTCACTGTCCAGCCTTGTCCCCGCGCTGCTCCAGCGCGACCCCGCCGCCTGCGTGGGCTGGCGCGCGGATCAGCCCCTGAGCAACGCCTGGCTGCTGGCGCGCGTGCACGCCTGGAGCGCCTTGCTGGCCGGGCAGCCGGGCCGCGATTACGCACTGTACCTGGACGACAGCCTGGAATTCGGCGCGGCCCTGCTGGGTGCCTGGCAGGCCGGCAAGACCGTGTGGCTGACGGCCGATACCCTGGACGCCAGCTGTGCCGCGCTGCAGGGCAAGGTCGACGGTTTCCTCGGCCAGTTCCCGCCGCAATGGCAGCCGCTGGCGGCGCCGGGCGATGCCGCGACGGAGGCCACCACCGTGCCGCCGCCGCGCGCGCTCGACGGCGATTTCCCGGCGCTGGTGGTGCACACCTCGGGCAGCACGGGAGCGGCGCAGGCCGTGCCCAAGCGCCTGTCGCAACTGGCAAGCGAAGTGGCGGTGCTGGAGCGGATGTTCGGCGACCGCCTGGGGGATGCCGCCCTCGTGGCGACGGTCTCGCACCAGCATATCTACGGCCTGTTGTTCAAGGTGCTATGGCCTTTGTGCGCGGCGCGGCCGTTGCAGGCGCTGAGCGTGCAGTATCCCGAAGAACTGGCGCAGGCGCTGGCACAGCGGCCATCGGTACTGGTCAGCAGCCCGGCCCATTTGAAGCGTCTGCCCGCGCATCTGGACTGGACGATGGCGGCGGCCCGCTTGCGCGCCGTATTCTCTTCCGGCGGCCCGCTGCCGGAAGAGGCGGCGCTGGCCGCTGGCGCCATGCTGGGCCAGGTGCCGCTGGAAATTTACGGCAGCAGCGAAACCGGCGGCGTGGCCTGGCGCCAGCGCGCGGCCGGCGTCGCCGCATCGGCGTGCTGGCATGCCTTCCCCAATGTCGAGTGGCGCATTGCCACGGACGCGAAACAGGGCGAAGGCGCGCTGGAAGTGCGCTCGCCCCATCTGCCGGATGCGCATTGGCTGGCGCTGGCCGACCGCGCCCGCCCGGCCGGCCCCCAGGCTTTCGAGCTGCTGGGCCGGGCCGACCGCATCGTCAAGGTGGAAGAAAAGCGCGTCTCGCTCGATGCGCTGGAAGCGGCCCTGCAAGCCAGCGGCCTGGCCGAGCAGGCGCGTATCGTGCCGGACGATGGCGCGCGCATGCGCCTGGCGGCCTTTGTGGTACTGAACCAGGAGGGCAGGGCGCTGCTGGCGGCGCAGGGCAAGGCGGCGTTGAACCAGCGCCTGCGCGCAGTGCTGGCGCCGGTGGCCGAAGCAGTGGCGCTGCCGCGCCGCTGGCGCTATCTGGATAGCCTGCCGCTCAACGCCCAGGGCAAGACCACGCGCGCCGCCTTGCTGGCGCTGCTGGACGATGAAGCTGCCGCGCTGGAACAGCGTCCGCGCCAGCCGCAGTGGCGCGAGCTGGAACGCGGCGAACAGCGCCTGTTGCTGGAGCTGAGCGTGCCGCCTGACCTGCTGTATTTCGAAGGCCACTTCCCCGGTTCGCCCATCCTGCCCGGCGTGGCCCAGCTGGATTGGGCCATCGGCCAGGCGCGCCAGGCCTTCGCGCTGCCGCCTGTTTTCCGCGAAGTCGCGGCCCTGAAATTCCAGCAGGTGATCGCGCCCGGCGCCACCGTGCAACTGGAGCTGCTGCACGACCGCGCCAAGGCCAGCGTGCAATTCCGTTATCTCTCGGCGGCCGGGCAGCATGCCAGCGGCCGTCTGCTGTTCGCCGCACCCTGATCCTGAAAGAACCCATGCAAGACAAGTCCTTCTCTCCGCCCCGCCAGACCGCTTTTGCCGCCCGTTACGAGGCGCAGAAAATCGCTTTCGGCCCCGTGGTGTTCCAGTGCGTGCGCTATGCCTGGAAGCGCGGCATGCTGCAGGCGCTGTCCGACGCCGGCGGCGCGGGCTTGAGCGTGGCGGAATTGGCGGCCGGCGGCCAATGGAGCGAGTATGCGCTGAAAGTGGTGCTGGAAACCTGCCTCTCGGCCGGCGCCGTGCAATTGCAGGGCGGCCGCTATGTGCTGGATAAAGTCGGCTACTGCGTCCTGACGGACACGATCACGCAGATCAATCTGGACTTCAACCACGACGTCAACTACCTCGGCCTGTACGATCTCGATAAATCGCTGGATCAGGAAAAACCGCTGGGCCTGAAGGCGCTGGGCGACTGGTCCACGCTGTATGAAGGCATGTCGCAGCTGCCGGAACCGGCCAAGAGCAGCTGGTTCGCTTTCGACCACCATTATTCCGACACCTCCTTCCCGCAGATTCTGCCGGACGTTTTCGCCACCGGTCCGCGCCGCGTGATGGATATCGGCGCCAATACCGGCAAGTTCACGCTGGCGGCGCTGGGCTATAGCGCCGAGGCGGAGCTGCATCTGGTGGACTTGCCGCGCCAGTTGGCCGTGGCCGAACAGAACCTGCAAGCGGCCGGCCTGCGCGAACGCGCCCACCTGCACGCGGTCGACCTGCTGGATGCGGACAAGCCGCTGCCAGCCGGCATGGACCTGATCTGGATGAGCCAATTCCTCAGCTGCTTCAGTGAGGCGGCCATCGCCACCATCCTGCAGCGCGCCGCCGCCGCGCTGGCGCCGGGCGGGCAGGTGCTGATCATGGACACCTTCTGGGACCGCCAGCAATACGATATCGCCTCCTACTGCCTGATCAACACCTCGCCGTATTTCACGGCCATGGCCAGCGGCAACAGCAAGATCTACGAAAGCGGCGACTATATCCGCCTGGCCGAAGCGGCCGGCCTGCGCCTGCTGACCGCGCGCGACGGCATCGGCTACTGCCATTCCCTGCTGCGCTTCGCCCACGCCGGAGCGGCCGGTGTATAAACCCTGCATCGTCATCCCCGTTTACAACCACGAGCACGCCATCGGCGGCGTGCTGGCGGGGCTGCTGCCGCACGGCTTGCACTGCATCCTGGTGGACGACGGCAGTTCGCCCGCCTGCGCCGCCGTGCTGCGCGAACTGGCGCAGCGTCATGACGGACAGGTAATCCTGGTCACGCATGCGGAGAACCAGGGCAAGGGCGGGGCGGTGATGAGCGGTTTCCGCCGCGCCGCTGAACTGGGCTTCAGCCACGCCTTGCAGGTGGACGCCGACGGCCAGCACAATCTGGACGATGTGGCGTGCTTCCTGGAGCGGAGCCGCCAGCATCCGGACACCCTGATCGTGGGCTGCCCGATCTATGACGATTCCGTACCCAAGGGGCGGTTGTACGGACGCTACGCCACCCACGTCTGGGTCTGGATCAATACCCTGTCGCTGGACATCCGCGACTCCATGTGCGGCTTCCGCGTCTATCCGCTGGCGCCGGTGCTGGCTCTGCTGGAGCGGCGCGCCCTGGGCCGTCGCATGAATTTCGATATCGAGATCCTGGTGCGCCTGTATTGGGACGGCGTGCCGGTGCTGAACCTGCCGACCCGCGTGGCCTACCCGGCCGACGGCGTCTCGCACTTCCAGGCCTGGCGAGACAATGTGCTGATCTCGCGTCTGCACGCCACCCTGTTCTTCGGCATGCTGCCGCGCGCGCCGCGCCTGCTCGCCAGAAAGTGGCTGCGTCCATGAATGCCGCGCCGCGCCACTGGGCCGCCATCAACGAAGTGAGCTTCGTGGCCGGCATGCGCCTGCTGTTCTGGGTGTTCCGGGTGGCGGGGCGCTGGCCTTTCCGCGTGCTGCTGTATCCGGTGCTGGGCTGGTATCTGCTGGCCATGCCGCGCGCGCGCCGCGTGTCGGCGGCCTATCTGGCGCGCGTGGGCGCTTATGCGCCGGTGCCGCGCCTGGGCGTGCTGCGCCACTTCGCCGCCTTTGCCGAGAGCATTCTGGACAAGATGCTGTTGTGGGGCGGCCTGTTCGACATCAGCCGCGTCAAGCTGGTGGGCGTGGACGCGGTCAACGCCATGCTGGCGCGCGGCCAGGGCGGACTGCTGATCTGCTCCCACTTCGGCAATCTGGAACTGTGCCGCGTGCTCTCGCTGCAAAGGCCGGATGTGAAGCTGACGGTGCTGGTGCATACGCGCCATGCGCAAGCCTTCAATCGCATGCTGGGTCGCTTGAATCCGGCCAGTCAGCTGAATATGCTGCAAGTGACCGATATGTCGGCCGCCACCGCCATGCTGCTGGCCGAGCGGGTAGGGCGGGGCGAGCTGGTGGTGATCGCGGGCGACCGCGTGCCGGTATCGGGCCAGCCGCGCGTGACGGCGGCCGAGTTTTTGGGCGCGCCCGCGCCTTTCCCCATCGGACCCTATGTGCTGGCCGGCGTGCTGCAATGTCCGGTGTACATGCTATTTACCCTGCAGCGCGGCGATCAGGCCGAGCTGCATTTCGAGCTGCTGCGCGAGTCGCTGCGCCTGCCGCGCAAGGATCGCGATGCGGCGCTGGCCGCCGTGGCGGCCGAATACGCGGCACGCCTGCAGCATTTTTGCGTGCAGGCGCCGCTGCAGTGGTTCAATTTTTACGATTTCTGGCAATTTCCCGAACTGGAACAAAACGATGCACCTGGCTGACCTGAAACATACGCGGCGCACCGTGCGCTTCGACCAATCGCGGCTGACGATCGAAGACGTGGTCGATATCGCCCAGGGCCGCGCCGATGCCGCCTTGTCCGACGATCCGGCCTTCCGCGCCATGATCGCGCGCGGCGCCGACTTCCTCGACCGCCTGCTGCGCGAAGACGGCACCATCTACGGCGTGACCACCGGCTATGGCGATTCCTGCACCGTGACCGTGCCGCCCGAGCTGGTGGCCGACCTGCCGCACCACCTCTACACCTACCACGGCTGCGGCCTGGGCGAGCATTTCTCGCCGCCGCAAACGCGTGCCATCATGGCGGCGCGCCTGGCTTCGCTGAGCAAGGGCTACTCCGGCGTCAGCGTGGCCTTGCTGGAACAGATCGCGCGCCTGCTGGACGCCGGCCTGTTGCCGCTGATCCCGTCCGAAGGTTCGGTCGGCGCCAGCGGCGACCTGACGCCGCTGTCCTATCTGGCGGCGGTGCTGTGCGGCGAGCGCGAAGTGTGGCGCGACGGCGTGCAGGTGCCGGCGGCGCAAGCCTTGCAGGAAGCGGGCATCGCGCCGCTGCGTCTGCGTCCGAAGGAAGGCCTGGCCATCATGAACGGCACCGCCGTGATGACGGCGTTGGCCTGCCTGGCCTACGACCGCGCCAGCTACCTGTCCCGGCTGACCACCCGCATCACCGCCATGGCCTCCTTCGCCCTGGACGGCAACGCCCACCACTTCGACGAAGTGCTGTTCTCGGTCAAGCCGCACGCGGGCATGCAGCAGGTCGCGGCCTGGCTGCGCAGCGACCTGCCGACCACGCAGTGGGAACGCAACGGCAAACGCCTGCAGGACCGCTATTCGATCCGCTGTGCGCCGCATGTGATCGGGGTGCTGAGCGATGCGCTGCCTTTCTTCCGCAGCGCCATCGAGAATGAGCTGAACAGCGCCAACGACAATCCCATCATCGATGGCGAGGGCGAGCGCGTGCTGCACGGCGGCCATTTCTACGGCGGCCATATCGCTTTCGCCATGGACGGCATGAAGAATGCCGTCGCCAACTTGGCCGACCTGCTGGATCGCCAGATGGCGCTGCTGGTCGACAGCCGCTACAACCACGGCCTGCCGGCCAATCTGTCCGGCGCCACCGGTGTGCGCGCCGCCATCAACCACGGCCTGAAGGCCTTGCAGATCAGCTCCTCGGCCTGGACCGCCGAAGCGCTCAAGCTGACCATGCCGGCCTCGGTCTTCTCGCGTTCGACCGAATGCCACAACCAGGACAAGGTCAGCATGGGTACCATCGCCGCACGCGACTGCCTGCGTGTGCTCGACCTGGTGGAGCAGGTGGCCGCCGCGCTGCTGATCACGGTGCGCCAGGGCGTGTGGCTGCGCCTGCGCCACAACCCGGAAGCGGCGCTGCATCCGCAACTGGCGCAGATGCAGGAAGCGCTGGCGGCCGATATCGCGGCCGTCGAAGAAGACCGCCGCCTGGACCCCGAACTGCGCGTGCTGCTGGCGCGCATCCGTCAGCAGGAGTGGGAACTGTATGCGTAAGTCGACCGCCAGCCGCTGGTCGGCCGAGATCGAAATGCAGGTCCAGTTCTTCGACCTGGACCCGATGGAAATCGTCTGGCACGGCCGCTATGTCAAATACCTGGAGATGGCGCGCTGCGCCCTGCTCGACAAGATTGGCTACAACTACGTGGAGATGAAAGCTTCCGGCTACGCCTGGCCCATCATCGATATGCACTTGCGCTATGCCGCGCCGGCCACCTTCGGCCAGGTGCTCAAGCTGCGCGCCGATATCGTGGAATGGGAGAGCCGTTTGAAGATCGAATACACGATCACCGATGCCGCCACCGGCAAGCGCATTAACCGCGCCAGCACCACACAGGTGGCGGTGGATATCGCCACGGGCGAGATGTGCTTCGTCTCGCCGCCCGTGCTGTTCGAAAAATTGGGAGTACCAGCGCCATGAAGAAAATGATGATGGGTGTCGTGCTGCTGGCGGCCAGCGCGCTGGCGCAGGCCGCCGCGCCGATTGCCAAGATCCAGGCCATGCTGGCCAAGCCGGACGTGCTGTGCGGCCGCTTCGACCAGACCAAACATCTGGCCGGCATGAAGAAGCCGCTGGCCTCGAATGGCCGCTTCTGCGTGGTGGCCGGCAAGGGCATCCTGTGGCGCACGCTCAAGCCCTTCCCCAACACCCTGCGCCTGACGCGCGACGAGATCGTCCACTTCCAGGGCGAGCGCGTGGCCATGCGCCTGGAGGCGAAGAACGAGCCGGTGGTACGCATGATTAATAGCGTGCTGTTCTCGCTGCTGGGCGGCGACCTGGCGCAGCTGGACAAGCTGTTCGAAGTCGATGGCACGGCCGATGCGGCTAGCTGGCAGGTGGCGCTCAAGGCGCGCGAGCCTGGCCTGGCCAAGGCCATCGGCGCCATCAGCCTGGAGGGCGGCGCCTATGTGAAGAACATCGTCATGAATGAAGCCAGCGGCGACAAGACGGTGATCGTCTTCTCGGCCATGCAGACTGGCGCTGCGGCCCTGACGGCGGAAGAGGCGGCGCTATTTTGAGCAAGTCCCGGCAATTCGCGCTGCTTTGGCTGCTGGCGGCCAGCCTGCTGCTGGGCCATAACGCCTGGCTGTGGCTGGGCAAGCGCATCGTGCCCGATACCGATATCCTGGCCTTGCTGCCGGTGCAGGAGCGCGACCCGGTGCTGCAGCAATCCTTCCTGCATATGGTCGACGCGGCCCAGCAGCGCGTGGTGGTGCTGGTCGGCGCGCCCGATTGGGAGGACGCCAAGCGCGCCGCCGCCGCCTACCGCGCGGTGCTGGCGCACCAACCCGGCATGTTCGAATCCACCCCGGTCAACGAGAAAACCCAGGACGACTGGCTGGCCCTGTTCCAGCGCCACCGTCTGACCCTGCTGACGGCCGCGCAGGAAGCCCAGTTGCGCGAGCAGCCCGCCCAGTTCTGGCAGGAGGCGGCACTTGGCCGCATGTACAACGCTTTCGGCGGCCCCAAACTGGGCAGCTGGCAGGATGATCCTTTCGGCCTGTTCGCCGGCTGGGTGCAGGAGAGGGCGCAGGAAACGCCGGTGCGTCCGCGCGACGGCCAGCTCTTCGTGGCCGATGCCCAGCGCCAGTATGTGCTGCTGCCCATGACGCTGAAAGTGCCGGCCTTCTCCATCACCGCCCAGCAAACCGTGCTGCCCCTGCTGGAGCAGGCCGGCGCCGCCGCGCGCCAGGCCGTGCCGGGCGTGGAGCTGCTGCCGGCCGGCGTGATCCTGCATGCGGCCGCCGCCAGCGCGCAGGCCGAATCGGAGATGTCCACCATCGGCATCGGTTCCCTGATCGGCATCGTGCTATTGACCTGGCTCAGTTTCCGCTCGCTGCGGCCGATTCTCCTGATCCTGCTTTCCATCGGCATTGGCTGCCTGGGGGCGATCTCGGTGTGCTGGCTGCTGTTCGGGCGCATCCATTTACTGACCCTGGTATTCGGCGCCAGCCTGATTGGCGTGGCCCAGGATTACGGCATCTACTTCCTCAGCAACCGCATGGCGGCCGACCCGGCCCTCGATTCGCGCGCGCTGCTGAAACGCCTGATGCCCGGCCTGTCCCTGACCCTGCTGGCGGCCGTCATCGGTTATATGGGCCTGGCCTTCACGCCTTTCCCCGGCCTGCGCGCCATGGCCGTGTTCTCGGCCTGCGGCCTGGTCTTCGCCTGGCTGACGGTGGTGTGCTGGTTCCCGGCCCTGATCGGCGGCGCCACCCTGCGCGCCGGTGCGCTGGCGCGCGGCTACGGCAATCTGCTGCCGCGCTGGCCGCTGCTGCGTTTCAAACGCGGCACCGTGCTGGCCGGCCTGGCGCTGGCCGCGCTGGCGGGAGCGGGCATCGCGCGCCTGCAGCCGAACGACGATATCCGCCTGTTGCAAAACTCGCCCAAGCAGTTGGTGGCCGACCAGATCAAGCTGGGCAAGCTGCTCGACGCGCCGACCCCGGTGCAGTATTACCTGGTGCGCGGCGCCAGCGAAGAGGAAGTCTTGCAGCGCGAGGAAGCGCTCAAGCAGCGCCTCGACGCCTTGATACCTCAGGGGCTGATCGGCGGCTACCAGGCCATGTCGAACTGGGTGCCTTCGCTGCGCACGCAGACGGCGCGCCGCGCCCTGCTGGAAGAGAAGCTGCTGGCGGCCGATGGTCCCCTGAAGAATGTCGCGGCCCAGGTGGAGGAGGACGCTGCCTGGGTCAACGCCACGCGCGAGCGCGCCCTGGCCGCCGAACCGCTGCAGATGGCGGCCTTCCTGGCCGCGCCGTCGAGCGAACCTTGGCGCCATCTGTGGCTGGGCAAGGTCGATGGCGGCTACGCCAGCATCGTCGCCCTGCGCGGCATGAATTATTCGGGCCTGCCGCGCTTGCGCCACGCCGCCGACGGCCTGCAAGGCGTGCAATGGGTGGACAAGGTCGGTGAAATCTCGTCGGTGCTGGGCCGCTACCGCGTGAACATGGCCTGGGTGGTGGGCGCCGCGTATGTGCTGGTGTTTGCGCTGCTGTTCCCGCGCTACCGTGGCCGCGCCTGGCGCGTGCTGGCGCCGACCGCGCTGGCCAGCGTGCTCACGCTGGCGATCCTGGGCTGGGCGGGACATAGCTTGCAGTTGTTCCATGTGCTGGCCCTGATGCTCTTGCTGGGCGTGGGCGTCGATTACGGCATCTTCATGCAGGAGCATCCGGACCGGCGCGACCGCACGCCCTGGCTGGCGGTGGGCCTGTCGGCCGCCAACACCATCCTGTCTTTTGGCCTGCTCGGATTGAGCCATACGCCGGCCTTGCAGGCTTTCGGTCTGACCATGTTGCTCGGCACCCTGGGCGTGTGGCTGCTGGTGCCCTGTTTTGGAATTGCAAAGGAATATGACGATGCCGCAAAGGCTTGAATTCTTGCCGCGCGCGCGCCGCGCCGTTGCCGCCGCCGGCATGCTGGCGGCCGTGCTGCTGGCCGGCTGCGCCACCACGCCGCCGCCGGCCGCCCGTCTGGGTCTGAAGCTGGCGCCGCAGGCGCTGGGTGAAAGCATCAGCGTGCAGCAGCATCTGCGCGTGGAGCGCAAGGGCCGCAGCGATGAACTGGATGTGGCGCTGGAAGTCGACGCCGCGCATATCGAGCTGGTGGGCCTGGCCCTGGGCCAGCGCGTGCTCTCGCTGAGTTACGACGGCAAGGAAATGAAGACCTGGCGCCACCTGATGCTGCCGGCCCAGGTCAAGGCCGAAGACGTATTGGAAGACGTGCAGCTGACCCTGTGGCCGGCCGAAGCCCTGCGCGCCGCGCTGCCTGCCGGCTGGCAGATCGAAGAGCGCGCGCAGCGCCGCACCCTGTCGCTGAACGGCGAAACCATCATGCGCATCGAGTACAGCGCGCCGCAGCGCTGGCTCGGTACCGTGGTGCTGGAAAACCTGCGCTACCACTACCGTCTGACGATCGAATCGGCGCCGGCCGAGGAGGGCCAGCCATGAGTTTTTACCTGAACGACTGCGGCATCGTTTGCGCCCTGGGCGCCAGCCGCGACGAGGTGCGCGATGCCTTGCTGCGCGGCGCCAGTGGCGTGCTGCCGACCACGCGCTATTCGCCCGCTCGCGAACTGCCGCTGGGGCAGGCGGCTGTGACCGGGTTGCCGGCCGTGGACCACCTGCCGCCGGCACAGCGCAGCCGCAATAACCAGTTGGTTCTGGCCGCCCTGGCGCAGATCCGGCCCGCCGTCGATGCCGCCATTGCGCGCCACGGCGCCGACCGCGTTGGCGTGGTACTGGGCACCAGCACGTCCGGCATTGCCGAAACCGAGCTGGCGCTGAAAGCCATGCAGGAGCAGGGCGCTTTGCCGCCGCAGTTCCATTACGGCCAGCAGGAAATGGGTTCGCCGGCGGGCATGCTGGCGGCCGAACTGGGCATCAGCGGCCCGGCCTATGTGCATTCCAGCGCCTGTTCATCGAGCGCCAAGGCCATGGCCAGCGCGGCGCGCCTGATCGCCATGGGCTTGTGCGACGCCGTCGTCACCGGCGGCGCGGACAGCCTGTGCGGCTTTACCGTGGCTGGCTTCTCGGCGCTGGAATCGGTCAGCGCCGAGCGCTGCAACCCGCTCAGCGCCAACCGCAAGGGCATCAATATCGGTGAGGGCGCGGCCCTGTTCCTGATGAGCCGCGAGCCGGCCGCCGTGGCCTTGTGCGGCTGGGGCGAGTCCTCGGACGGCCATCATATCTCGGCGCCCGATCCTTCCGGCGCCGGCGCCAAGCTGGCCATCGGCCAGGCCTTGCAGCGCGCCGGCCTGGAAGCGGCGCAGATCGACTACGTCAACCTGCATGGCACGGCCACGCCGCAGAACGATGCGATGGAAGCGGGCGTGGTGGCTGATTTGTTCGGCGCCGCCGTGCCGGTCAGCTCCACCAAGCCGCTCACCGGTCACACGCTGGGCGCGGCTGCCGCCATCGAAGCGGCGCTGTGCTGGCTGCTGATGCAGGATGATAACCCGCAAGGCCATCTGCCGCCGCAACTGTGGGACGGCGCGGCCGATCCCGCGCTGCCGGCGCTGAACGTGGCCGCGCCGGGCACCAACCTGGGACGGCCGCTGCGCCGGGCGCTGAGCAATTCATTTGCCTTCGGCGGCTCGAATGCCGCCCTGGTGCTGGGGAGGATGGCATGAGCATGCCCGAATTTCGCAGCCTGGTGCCGCACGCCGGCCCCATGGCCTTGCTCGACCGCGTGCTGGAGGCCGACGAGGAAAGCTTGTGCGCCGAAGTCGCGATCCGCGCCGACAGCCTGTTCTGCGCCGACGGCGGCGTGGGCAGTTGGGTCGGCATCGAATACATGGCGCAGGCGGTGGCGGCCCATGCCGGCTATCTGGCGCGCCAGCGCGGCGAAGCGGTCAAGCCGGGCTTCCTGCTTGGCTCGCGCCGCTATACCACCACCAGTCCCCTGTTCGCGCTGGGCGCTGTGCTGCACGTGCGGGTGCGCCAGGTGCTGCGCGGCGAGAACGGGCTGGCGGCTTTTGAATGCAGCATCGCCGACGGCGGCGCTGCCGGGCAAGAGGTCTTGGCCAGCGCCACGCTGACCGTGTTCCAGCCCGAGGATGTAAATGAATTTCTGCAAGGATTATCGAATGGGAATGCAGCATGAGCGAGCATAAGAAGAACGAAAATAAAAGCGTGTTGGTGACCGGATCTTCGCGCGGCATCGGCAAGGCCATCGCATTGCGCCTGGCGCGCGACGGATTCGACGTGGTGGTGCATTGCCGCAGCCAGCGTGCGGAGGCCGAGGCGGTGGCGCGGCAGATCGTGGACATGGGCCGCGCCGCGCGCGTGCTGCAGTTCGATATCGGCGACCGTGATGCGGCCGCCGCTGCGCTGCAGGCCGATATCGCGGCGCACGGCTGCTACTACGGTGTGGTGTGCAATGCCGGCGTGGCGCGCGACAATGCCTTCCCGGCCATGAGCGGCGAGGACTGGGACATCGTGCTGCAGACCAATCTGGACGGCTTCTACAACGTGCTCAATCCCCTGGTCATGCCGCTGGTGCAGCGCCGCAAGCCGGGCCGCATCGTCACCCTGGCTTCGGTTTCCGGCCTGGTGGGCAACCGTGGCCAGGTCAATTACAGCGCGGCCAAGGCCGGCATCATCGGCGCCACCAAGGCGCTGGCGCTGGAACTGGCCAAGCGCGCCATCACCGTCAACTGCGTGGCGCCCGGCCTGATCGACACCGATATGACCGAAGATCTGCCGATGGACGAAGTGTTGAAGCTGATCCCGGCGCGCCGCGTCGGTACCGCCGACGAAGTGGCGGCGGCAGTCAGCTTCCTGGTCGGCGAAGAAGCCGGCTACATCACGCGCCAGGTCATCTCCGTGAACGGAGGCCTGGCATGAAGCGCCGCGTCGCCGTCACCGGCATGGCCGGCATCAGCCCGATCGGCAATGACTGGCAGGCCATCCGCCAGCGCCTGGGCGAGTACCGCAACGCCATCGTGCGCATGGAAAGCTGGGCCGATTACGAAGGCTTGAACACCCAGCTGGGCGCGCCCGCCGCGCCGTTCGAGCTGAGCGAACGCTTCAACCGCAAAAGCATGCGCAGCATGGGCCGCGTGGCCCTGATGGCGACGCGCGCCACTGAACTGGCTTTGGTCGACGCCGGCCTGCTCGATTCGCCGCTGCTGAAAAGCGGCATGATGGGCGTGGCGTTCGGCTCCTCGGCTGGCACGCCCAGCGCCATCGGCGACTTCGGCCGCATGATGGAGGAGCGCAGCACGCGCGGCATCAACGCCACCACCTATATCAAGATGATGGCGCACACGGCGCCGGTGAATATCGGCGTGTTCTTCGGCGTCACCGGCCGCGTGATTACCACGTCCAGCGCCTGCACCTCGGGCAGCCAGGGCATCGGCTACGCCTACGAGGCGATCAGCTCGGGCAAGCAGACCGCCATGATCGCCGGCGGCGCCGAGGAGCTGTGCGCCACCGAGGCGGCGGTGTTCGACACCCTGTTCGCCACCAGCACCCGCAACGACGCGCCATCCACCTCGCCGCGCCCCTACGACCAGTCGCGCGACGGCCTGGTGATCGGCGAGGGCGCCGGTTGCCTGATTTTGGAAGAGATGGAGCATGCGCAGGCGCGCGGCGCCACCATCTACGCCGAGCTGGTGGGCTTCGGCACCAATAGCGATGGCTGCCACGTGACCCAGCCCAATGCCGCCACCATGCAGCAGGCCATGCGCCTGGCGCTGGAAGACGCGGACCTGCCGCCGTCGGCCATCGGCTATATCAATGGGCACGGCACGGCCACCCAGCATGGCGATATCGCCGAATCGCAAGCCACGCTGCAGATGTTCGGCGGCGGCGTGCCGATCAGCTCCTTGAAGAGCTATATGGGCCACACCCTGGGCGCCTGCGGCGCGCTGGAAGCCTGGATCAGCATCCAGATGATGCGCGAGGGCTGGTTCGCGCCCACCGTCAACCTGGACAGCGTGGACCCGCAATGCGCGCCGCTCGACTATATCGCCGGCGAAGGCCGCCGCATCGACTGCGACTATGTGATGTCGAATAATTTTGCCTTTGGCGGCATCAATACCTCGCTGATCTTCAAGCGCCATACGAGTTCCTGAAGTACCGCTTCAACCACAAGAGAGAAAGGCAATAAAAAATGAAAAAAAACCTGAGCACCGCCCTGATCGCGGGCAGCCTGCTGGCCATGGCCCTGCTGCAAGGCTGCGCCACCAAGATCAAGGCCTCCACCAGCCAGAATCCAGCCCCAGCCGAAAGCCTCAATAAATTCAGCCGTATCGAAGTCAAACACGCGGTATTCAAGCCTGGTTATCGCGGCCACGTGCCGGCCCTGAACAAGATCGATGAAAATATCCAGAAGGATCTGAAGGAGAAGCTGGTTCAGTGGAACAGTGGCCCCGCCAATGAGCGCACCCTGGTGATTGAGCCGGTGGTGGAACAGGTTTCGTTCAAGAGCACCACCAAGCGCGTCTTCCTTGGCCCACTGGCCGGCAGCTCCGGTGTGTTGATGCGCATGAATATCCGTGACGGCAAAGGCAATCTGATCGCCAGCCCGGAATTCTTCCAGCGCGCCGCCGCCATGGGCGCGGGCTTCACCTTTGGCGTGCATGACAACCTGATGCTGACCCGCGTGGCCAATCTGGCGAGTGCCTATGTGATCGCCAACTATGAGCAGGCCGTGGGTGGTCCGACCGGCGCCGACGACAAGAATATTGCAGAGTAACACCCCTCAACCGAAGGAGAAAAATATGAAAAAACTGATTTCGATGACCGCTGTTCTGGCCCTGTCGGCCGCCGCCATGCTGCCGGCGCAAGCGCGCGACACCAAGCTGACTTTCCCGATCGCCGCCGCCATGGCCGACAACGACGCGCAGAACCGTCTGGGCGATTCCGTCAAGTTCTACTTCGGCGACCAGCCGCACCCGAAAGTGCTGGAAACCCTGAGCACCGACAAGACCAGCCAGAAGACCAATAGCTTCGGCAAGACCCCTGAGCGCTCCTGCAACTGGGCCTTCCTGTCTGCCATGCTGCAGCTGCAGAAGCGCGCCAACGCTCTGGGCGCCAATGCGGTGATCAATATCGTCAGCAACTACAACAACCAGCCTTGGTCCAGCGCCACCGAGTACGAGTGCCATGACGGCGCGATCATGAGCGGCGTGGCGCTGAAGGGCGAATTCGTCCGCATCGACGCCAAGTAATCCGTATGGCCGCCGCCGCCCAGGCGGTCGTCTGGCTGCTGGATGCGGCCGGACTGGCCGCCGCCGATCCCGGCCCCTGGCTGGCCCGTCTCGGCGCCAGCGAGCGGCAGCGCTATCAGCGCTTCATCCGCGAGGAGCGGCGGCGCCAATTCCTGCTGGGCCGTATGCTGCTGCGCCAGGCCGCGAGCGCGCTGCTTGGCCTGCCGCAGGATGTCTTCACGGTGGAAGAGCGCATCGGCCAGGCGCCCGTGCTGCAACGGGCCAGCGGCGGCGCCGCTCCCTATTTCAGCCTGTCCCATAGCGGGTCTTGGATCGCCTGCGCCATCAGCCGCGACACGCCGTTAGGCCTGGATGTCGAACGCATCGATCCCGCGCGCGACCTGGCGGCCCTGGCGAGGCAGGCCTTCGGCGCGCAGGAAAGCGCAGAGATTCTGGCCTTGCCCGAACCGCGCCGTAGCGCCGCCTTCTTTTCCTTGTGGAGCCAGCGCGAGGCTGAGTACAAGCTGGGCCAGACGGCCAGCGCTTCCCGCTGCTACTTCCTGCCGCATCCCCAGCTCTCTATCGCCGTGTGCGCGGCCGCACCGCTGGCGCCGGCGCTGCGCATTATCGACGCACTGGATTGAAGCCGTCTAAGGCAGCTTGACCGTGACGCTGCGGAAGGTCATGGCGCCCGGCTTGCAATTCCCGCCGTCATCGCTCAATAACACGAACTTATTGCTGTTCGGGATGGCGAACAGCGCTTCCGGCGATAAGCCTTCCAATCCCTCCACCGCCAGCTTGCGCGGCAGATCGCCGCTCTTGCCGGACCAGCGGTATAAGGCGAAGCCGCCCTTGTCGCCGGTGGGGCCGGCCACAATCAGATAGCCGTTGCCGGCCGGCTCGATGCTGCGTATGCCCAGTCCATTCAGTTCCAGTTCGATGGCATCGCCAAACTGCGCCTCCACCGGCTTGGCATCGGGATTTGCGTCTTTGGGGGCTGCGATGAGTTCAGCGGGATTGGTCAGTGGCACCAGCAGGGCGCGACCATGCGGCAGCGGGTTGCGGAAGCCGATCAGCAAGGTATTTTCGGGTGTGGCCGTCAGCCCTTCGATATTCAGGCCGCCATCGTCTTCCGGTTTTTTGCCGGCGGCTATCTTCAGCCCATACTTGTCCGCCAACGGCGTTTTCAGCAGGTCGTCCAGCAGCCTGGTATAGGCCTGGCCCTCGGGCCGCGGCTTTTCCTGGCTGATGTCGAGGGCGAAGAAGCGATAGCGCTCGGGTTTGTGCTCGCCCTTTTTGCTGAGGCTATGCGAGGAGATCCAGTAGATGCGCTGGCCGATGGTGGCCGCGCCTTCCAGGTCCGACTTTTTCGCCTTGAGGAAGCCTTCCAATTCCAGTTTGCCGAGGGGCTTGGCGTTCTCTCGCTCGTACAGCAGCAGGGTATTCGATTCGTCGCTGGCGACGATGAAGCGCTTGGCGCCCAGCGCGGCGGCGGCCGACGCTTCGCACATGCCTTGGTAGACGAACGGTTCGGAGCCGGCGGCCGGCAGGGCCAGGCCCAGCACGGAGGCCGCGGCGCAAAGACGGGGCAGGATGGCCATCTCGCTCTCCCTGAAGGATAAAACGCCACTGTACTATGCGCGTGAGGGTAGGGCAGCACATGGCCGGAAATGAAAAAGCCCGCCATTGCGGGCGGGCTTTTCGTGCATTCCAATCCGGAAGGGACTTAGAACTTGTAGCGCACGCCGAAGGACAGCAGGTTGGCTTTCAGGTTCAGGCCATCATCGCCCTTGGCTACTTTACCGAAGTGTTCGAACTCGGCTACCAGGGACACGTTCTTGTTGAACTTGTAGGAAGCGCCGATGCCCAGCAGCGGGGAGGTGCGGTTCGCGGTGTCGGAGCCGCTGCCGTAGATGCTGCTTACGGTTGCTTTAACGTGGTTGCGGGCGAAACCGGCTTTGGCGAACACGTTGAATTGTTCGTTCAGTGGCAGGGTCGCGGTGCCGGCAACGTAGAAGTTGCGGGTTTTGGTGTTTGCCGACATCACTTTGGCAACCGATGCTTCTGCTTTGCGCAGGTCGGTGAAGCCGCCTTCGATGCCGAAGGTGTTGTTGAATTCGTAGCCAGCGTACAGTTTGTAGCCGGTGTCGTGGTCTTTCAGGGAAGCGCCGTTGGCGTTCAGTTTTTGCTCTGCGCGGCCGATGTTGGCGCCGGCGTAGATGCCTTCAGCTTGGGCGGCGAATGGGAAAGCGACTGCTGCGCCGATCAGTGCGGCGATAAACTTGGTTTTCATCTTGTATTCCTAAAATTGTTAGCGGTGGCGTAACTATGCTTCCGCTCCCCTTTTACAGGGGATCGCATTCTATACCATAAGTTAAATGTTGCGCAAGGGCAATATCTTAATTCTTATGCCATATCAAATTGGGCGGGTGGGGCAGGGTTGTCGCCGCCGGGCTTGTCCTGTATGTTGCAGCTATTTCCATTTTTGCCCACCCCTATGAGCCACTCCAGTCAGTTCGCCCTGCTCGGGCAGCGCCGTTTCGCGCCGTTTTTCTGGACCCAGTTCCTCGGCGCCTTCAACGACAATCTGTTCAAGACCGCGCTGATCGTCATCATGACTTACGATGCCGCCAGCTGGACCGATATGTCGCCGTCCACCGTCACCAACCTGATTCCCGGCCTGTTCATCCTGCCCTATGTGCTGTTTTCGGCCACCTCGGGCCAGTTGGCGGAGAAGTTTGAAAAGTCGGCGATGGCGCGCTTCATCAAATGGCTGGAGATCGGCATCATGGCGCTGGCCGCCGTCGGCTGGCTGACGCATTCGCTGTGGCTGCTGATTGCCGCGATCGTCGGCATGGGCACCCATTCGACCCTGTTCGGCCCCGTCAAATACGCCTATATGCCGCAGCAGCTCAAGCCGGAAGAACTCACCGGCGGCAACGGCATGGTGGAGATGGGCACCTTCGTCGGCATCCTGCTGGGCCAGGTGTTCGGCGATGTGCTGGTGATGCAAAAGCCGTTGGGGCTGATGCTGGTGGCCAGCGCCACCCTGCTGTTCGCCGTGCTTGGCCTGCTCAGCGCCTACCGCATTCCCCATACACCGGCCCCGGCGCCGCAGCTGAAGCTCGACTGGAATCCGGTGCGCGAAACCTTCCGCAACCTGGCGTTCGCGCGCAAGAACCGCAGCGTTTTCCTGTCCATGCTGGGCAATTCCTGGTTCTGGTTTTATGGCGCCATGGTGCTGGCCCAGTTCCCGGTGTTCGCCATGGACCATCTGCACGGCGACCATAGCGTCTTCGTCCTGCTGCTGACCGCCTTTTCGCTCGGCATCGGCGCCGGCTCCCTGCTGTGCGAACGGCTGTCGGGCCGCAAGGTGGAAATCGGCCTGGTGCCATTCGGCTCCTTCGGCCTGACGCTGTTTGGCATCGACCTGTATTTTGCGGCCCAGGGCTATGTGAACACGGCCACCGTCGACGCCTTCAGCATGCTGGCGCAGCAGGGCGCCTGGCGCATCGTCTTCGACGTGGTAATGATCGGCGTGTTCGGCGGCTTCTTCATCGTGCCGCTGTTCGCGCTGATCCAGCTGCGCTGCGATCCACAGCATCTGTCGCGCACCATCGCCGGCATGAATATCCTGAACGCCCTGTTCATGGTGGTGGCGGCCGGCGTGGCCATGCTGCTGCTGCAGCACGGGCTGACGATTCCCGAACTCTTCCTCGCCACGGCCGTCATGAATGCGCTGGTGGCGGTCTATATCTTCTCGCTGGTGCCGGAATTCCTGATGCGCTTCCTGGCCTGGCTGCTGATCCATACCGTGCACAAGGTGAAGACCATCGACGCCGAACACATTCCCGACGAGGGCGCAGCGGTCCTGGTGTGCAACCACGTGAGCTATGTGGACGCCATCGTGATCGGCGCCGCCAGCCCGCGCCCGATCCGTTTTGTGATGGACCACCGCATCTTCAAGCTGCCTTTGCTGGGCTGGATCTTCCGCACCGCGCGCGCCATTCCGATCGCGCCGGCCAAGGAAGACCCGTGGCTGATGGAGAAGGCGTTTGTCGATATCGCGCAAGCGCTGCATGAGGGCGATCTGGTCTGCATTTTCCCGGAAGGGAAGCTGACCGCGACCGGCGACGTCAATGAATTCAAGGGCGGCATCGCCAAGATCATCGAGCGCAGCAAGGTGCCCGTGATTCCCATGGCCCTGCGCGGCCTGTGGGGGCATTTGCTGAGCCGCCACCAGGACAATGCCCTGGAGCGCGCTTTCCGCAAGGGTTGGCGTTCGCGCCTGGCCCTGGCCGTGGGCCAGCCGCTGGCGCCGCATGAGGTCACGCCGGAACTCTTGCGCAACCAGGTGCTGGAGCTGCGCGGCGACTGGAAATAGGGCGCAGCCCGGTATAAGCGTGGGACGGCTAGTGCCGGTGCGGCACGGCCTCGGCCTGCGCCAGTTCCAGGATGGTGTCGAAAGCCACCGGCTTGACCAGGTGGTAATCGAAGCCGGCCTTGCCGGTGCGGCGTCGCGCGTCGTCCTGGCCCCAGCCGCTCAGTGCCACCAGCACCGCGTCGTGGGCCACGGGATGCTGGCGGATCAGGCGCGCCGCCTCGTAGCCGTCCATGCCTGGCATGGACAGGTCCATCACCACCAGGTCGGGCGGATCGTTTTCCACGGCGGCCAGCGCCGCATAGCCGTCGTAGGCCGTGCCGACCTCGCAATCGAGGGTGGCGAACATGGCGCTCAGCGAGTCGGCGGCATCATGGTTGTCGTCCACCACCAGCACGCGTTTGCGGCGGCTGTCGCCGCCCTGCGGCGCCGATGCTGCCGCAGGCCGTCCCTGTCCATTGGCCTTGGCATTCGCCTGCGCAGGCAGTACCACCGGCAGGCGGATGGTGAATTCGCTGCCCAGGCCCAGGCCGGCGCTGCTGGCCGTGATGCTGCCGCCATGCAGCAGAGCGAACTGGCGCGCCAGACTCAGACCGATGCCCAGTCCCGCCTTCAGCTGGCCGCTGCCAGGCTTGTTCTGCTCGAACATATTGAAGATGCGCTCCAGCGCTTCCGCTTCCATGCCGATGCCGTTGTCGCGCACCGTGACCTGCAGCAGCTCGCCCGCCACCGTGGCCTGCAAGGCGATATGGCCGCCTTCCGGCGTGAACTTGATCGCGTTCGACAGCACATTCGACAGCAGTTGCACCAGGCGCGCGCCATCGGCATGCAGCAGGACCGGCTGCGGCGGCTGCGCGATGGCGAGGGCGATGCGCCGGCTGGCCGCAGCCTCGGTGCACAGCTCCTCCACATGGGCGATGACGCTGGCCAGCGACAGCTGCGCATACTGCAGCTCCACCTTGCCGCTGGTGATGCGCGCCACGTCCAGCAAATCGTCCACCAGCCGCGTCAGGTGGCCGGTCTGGCGTTCGATCACGGTGCCGATATGCTGCAGCTCCGGCGGTGTCGGGGTCATGCGCCGCAGCAGGGCGGCCGAGGTGCGGATGGGCGCCAGCGGATTGCGCAATTCGTGGCCCAGGCTGGCCAGGAATTCATCCTTGCGCTGCTCGGCTTCGCGCACCTGGTATTGCTTGTGGCGCGCGCGCAGCTGGGCTTGCAGCACGGTGACCAGGGTCAGCGTCAGCACCGGGCGCTCCAGCAAGGTCAGGTTCCCCAGTCGCAGCACGGCCTGGCGCGCTTGCGGGCTGTCGATGCCGCGCCGCGTCAGCAGCAGGATGGGCAGGTCGGACCAGGGCGGCTGGCGGTTGACAAAGTCTTCCAGCACGCCGAAAGCCCCGGTGTTCAACGCTTCCTCCACCGCCAGCACGCCGGCCGCCCCGGCTTGCAGGGCCGCCGCCAGCTCGTCGGCCGAAGAGCAGGCATGGCAGGGGATCTGCGCCGCCGCGAGCACTTGCTCGGTCAGCTCGGCGTCGCGGCCGCCCGGCGCGAAGATCAGGATGCGTCTTTCCATGGTGTCAGTCTTCCGCTGCCTTGGGCTGGTTGAGCGCGGCCGCAGGCAGAATGCGCGGCACCCCGGTCAGGATGCCGTGGAAATCTTGCAGCACATGGCCGACAGCAACCCCCTGGTGCTCCACGGCGAAGGCGCGGATGGTGCGTTCATGGCTGCTGCCCCGTTTCTTGGCCACCGAGATCGCCTGTTTCAGCGTGCCCTGGGTCTCGAAGTAGCGCAGCATGATCACATTGTCGGCGATATAGCTGGCATCCACGCCGCTGCTGCCGTACTGGTGCCCCAGCACCCCGGATTGCACCGCCACCACGATGGTGACCACGCCGCGCTGGCCCAGATAGGTCAGCAGCTCGTGCAGGTAGGTGGCCATGAAGCGCTCGTCCGGCACCGCGTTCATATAGCCGTTCAAGCTGTCGATGACGATGATGCGCGCGCCGTCGCCGGCGGCGTCGACCACCGCCTGGCTGAACTGGCCGGGCGACAGTTCGGCCGGGTCGATCTGCTGCACGGTGAGCAGGCCGCCGCGTACCAGGCCGCTCAGATTCATGCCGAGGGCGTCGCTGCGGTTCAGCAGATTATTGCGCGACTCTTCGAACAGGAACATGGCGCAGGGCTCGCCGCGCGCCGCCGCGGCGGCCACGAACTGGGTGGACAGCGTCGATTTGCCGCTGCCGGCCGGTCCGGTGATGAGGGTACTCATGCCTTCTTCCAGGCCGCCGCCCAGCAGCTGGTCCAGCGATGCCAAGCCGCTGGAGAGCTGCCGCCGGGTGTCGGACACGCGGCTCTCGGCCGCCACCAGGCGCGGATAGACGCGCAGCCCGCCGGTGGCGATGCGGTAGTCGTGCGCGCCGCCGGCGAAGGCGATGCCGCGGTACTTGACCACGCGCAGGCGGCGCCGCTCGCCGCCGTAGGCCTGGTGCGCCACGTCGAGCGTGATCACGCCATGGGCCACGCTGCGCACCTGGAGGTCGGTGCTGAGCGCGGTGCGGTCGTCGAGGAAGATGGTGGTGCAGCAGCGGCTGGACAGGTACTGCTTCAGCGCCAGCACGTGGCGCCGGTAGCGCAGCGCGTTTTCGGCCAGTAGCTGCAGTTCGGACAGGGAGTCGAGCACCACGCGCACCGGGCGCGTGCGCTCGATGGCGGCCACAATGCGCTGGCTGGTCAGGCCCAATTCGATTTCGGACGGGTGGAAGATCGTGTATTGCTGGTCGGGCGCCAGCGAGTTTTCATCCGGCAGGATTTCCTCGATGGCGATGCCCGCCATATCCCAGCCATGCGCGGCGGCCACCGCGCGTAGCTCGACCGCCGTCTCGGCCAGGGTGATGTAGAGCCCCGACTCGCCCTGGCGCACGCCCTCGTTGAGAAATTGCAGGGCCAGCGTGGTCTTGCCGGTGCCCGGTTCGCCTTCCACCAGGTAGAGCCGGTCGCGCGTCAGGCCGCCGGCCAGTACCGTATCCAAGCCCGGCACACCCGTCGACAGGCGGCGAAAGGTATCGCTGTTTTGATTTTCCATGCTCGGCAGCCTTATCAATGCACTCTATAGAAAGTCTATCGGAGTTCGCAAAATCGGGGTTTTCGATTCGATTTGCCCGTGTTTTTCACCTAAGTTTGCCGATTTGACCAAGAAAGAATCGCTTGACACATTTAGAATGATCGTTCATTCTATCGTTCATCCGAATGATTTGTTAATAAAAGGCAAGATATGACGACTCTCTTTTCGACTCCATTCCCACGGGTGGCGGGTAGCGCGATTGTCCTGGCGGTCGCGGCGCTGGCGGCCGGTTGCGGCAAGTCCGACGCCCAAGGCGGCGCCGATGCCGCCGCCCAGATGCCGCCAGCGGAAGTGGGCGTGTACACCGTGGCCCCGGCCGCCCTGAACATCACCACCGAGCTGCCGGGCCGCACCGCCGCCTACCAGGTGGCTGAAGTGCGTCCGCAGGTCGGCGGCCTGGTGCAAAAACGCCTGTTCACCGAAGGCACCGACGTCAAGGCCGGCGCCGCCCTGTACCAGATCGACCCGGCCCAATTCCAGGCCAGTTTCAATTCCGCCAAGGCCAGCCTGGCCAAGGCCAAGGCCAACCTGATGACCAGCGGCCCGAAAGTGGCGCGCTACAAGGAACTGCTGGCGATCGAAGGCGTGAGCCGCCAGGACTATGACGACGCCGTGGCCGTGCACGAGCAGGCCAAGGCCGAGGTGGAAGCGGCAACGGCCGCGCTGGAAACGGCGCGCATCAATCTGAGCTACACCACGGTGGCGGCCCCGATCAGCGGCCGCATCGCCCGTTCCAGCGTGACGCCGGGCGCCCTGGTGACGGCCGGCCAGCCCAATGCCCTGACCACGGTGCAGCAGCTGGACCCGATTTATGTCGACGTGACCCAGTCCAGCGAAGAGCTGCTGCGCCTGAAAAAGCAGATGGACAGCGGCAATCTGAAGAAAGAGGGCAGCCAGCCGCGCGTGACCCTGATCCTGGCCGACGGCAGCAAGTACGCCGAAGCGGGCAAGCTGCAGTTCTCGGAGGTGAGCGTCGATCCGGGCACCGGCAACGTCACCCTGCGCGCCCTGTTCCCCAATCCAAAACATGATCTGCTGCCTGGCATGTTCGTGCGCGCCGTGCTGGAAAACGGTGTCGATGAAAAAGCCATCGCCGTGCCGATGCAGGGCATCACGCGCAACCAGCGCGGCGAAGCCACGGCCCTGGTGCTGAACAAGGAAGGCAAGGTCGAACAGCGCGTGCTGGCCACCGGCGGCACCTTCGGCGACAAATGGCTGGTGAAAACCGGCCTGGCCGCGGGCGACCGCGTGATCGTCGAAGGCGTGCAAAAAGTGCAGCCTGGCGCGCCCGCCACCATCGCCAAGAAAGCGGCGGCAACGGCGGCAGCGGAACCTGCCAAGGCAGCGCACTGATCTCGGAGAATAATAAATGGCTCGTTTCTTTATTGATCGCCCCATCTTTGCGTGGGTGATCGCAATCGTAATCATGCTGGGCGGGGTGATGGCCATCCTCGGCCTGCCGGTGTCGCAGTATCCCGACATCGCGCCGCCGTCGATCAGCATTGCCGGTTCCTATCCGGGCGCTTCGGCCAAGACGGTGGAAGACGCCGTGACCCAGGTCATCGAACAGAAGATGAAGGGCATCGACGGCTTGCGCTATATGTCCTCGACCAGCGATTCGACCGGCGGCATCAGCATCAAGCTGACCTTCCGCAACGGCACCAATCCGGACATCGCCCAGGTGCAGGTGCAGAACAAGCTGCAGCTGGCGACCCCGCTGCTGCCGGCCGCCGTGACCCAACAGGGTCTGGTGGTGTCGAAAGCCACCGATAACTTCCTGGTGGTGCTGGGCTTCGTGTCCGAAGACGGCAAGATGAACCAGGACGACTTGAGCGACTATGTGGCCGCCAGCGTGATCGATTCTCTGGCCCGTGTCGAAGGCGTGGGCGAGGTGATCCAGTTCGGTTCCCAGTACGCCATGCGCATCTGGCTTGACCCGGCCAAGCTGCACAGCTATCAACTGACCCCGGCCGACGTGGCCAACGCCATCCGCGCGCAGAATGCCGAAGTGTCGGCCGGTGAGCTGGGCGGCGCGCCTTCCGTGCCGGGCCAGCAGTTGAACGCCACCGTCACGGCGCAAAGCCGCCTGCAGACCCCCGAGCAGTTCGGCGCCATCCTGCTGAAGACCGCCGCCAGCGGCGCCACCGTGCACCTGCGCGACGTCGCCACCATGGCCCTGGGCGCGGAGAACTACAACTTCGTGGCGCGTTTCAACGGCAAGCCGGCCGCCGGCATCGCCATCAAGCTGGCCACCGGCGCCAACGCCCTGAAAACGGCGCGGCTGGTGCAGGAACGCGTGGACCAGATGAGCCCACAGTTCCCGAAAGGGATGAAGGCTGTGGTGGCCTTCGACACCTCGCCCTTCGTCAAGATCTCGATCCAGGAAGTGGTGAAAACCCTGGCCGAGGCGATCGTCCTGGTGTTCCTGGTGATGTACCTGTTCCTGCAGAATTTCCGCGCCACCCTGATCCCGACCATGGCCGTGCCGGTCGTGCTGCTGGGGACTTTCGGCGTGCTGTCGGCGCTGGGCTATTCGATCAACACCCTGACCATGTTCGCCATGGTGCTGGCCATCGGCCTGCTGGTGGATGACGCCATCGTGGTGGTGGAAAACGTCGAGCGCGTGATGACGGAAGAGGGCTTGCCGCCCAAGGAAGCGACGCGTAAGTCCATGGGCCAGATCACCGGCGCCCTGGTGGGCATCGCCCTGGTGCTGTCCGCCGTGTTCGTGCCGATGGCCTTCTTCGGCGGCTCCACCGGCGTGATTTACCGCCAGTTCTCGATCACCATCGTGTCCTCCATGGTGCTGTCGGTGATCGTGGCGATGGTGTTCACGCCGGCGCTGTGCGCGACCTTCCTGAAACCGGTGGAAAAAGGCCACCATATGGCGACCACCGGCTTCTTCGGCTGGTTCAACCGCGTCTTTGAGCGCAGCACCACCGGCTACCAGGGCTGGGTCGGTTCCATGATCAAGCGCAGCGGCCGTTCCATGGCCATGTATGCGGTGCTGGTGCTGGTGCTGGGCGTGGTCTTCATGCGCCTGCCGACCTCCTTCCTGCCGGACGAAGACCAGGGCGTGCTGTTCGCCCAGGTCCAGCTGCCGACCGGCGCCACCCAGCAGCGCACGCTGAACGTGATCGAGCAGGTCGAGCACCACTTCCTCGAAGACGAGAAAAAGGCCGTGTCCTCCATCTTCACCGTGGCTGGCTTCAGCTTCGGCGGCAATGGCCAGAACACCGGTATCGCCTTCGTCAAGCTGAAGGACTGGGAAGAGCGCAAGGGTGCCGAACTGCGCGTGGACCAGGTGGCTGGACGCGCCATGGCCTCGCTGTCGCAGATCCGTGACGCCATGGTGTTCGCCTTCGCCCCGCCGGCCGTGCTGGAACTGGGTAACGCCAGCGGCTTCGACCTGCAACTGCAGGACCGCGCCGGCGTCGGTGCGGCCAAGCTGATGGAAGCGCGCAACCAGCTGCTCGGCATGGCTGCGCAGAATCCGAAGCTGATGGCGGTGCGCCCCAACGGCCAGGAAGATACGCCGCAGTACAAGATCACCGTCGACCAGCAGAAGGCCACGGCCCTGGGCCTGTCCATCGCCGAAGTCAACGATGTGCTGAGCACCGGCTGGGGCAGCGCCTACATCAACGATTTCGTCGACCGCGGCCGCGTGAAGAAGGTGTTCATGCAGGGCCAGGCCGATTCGCGCATGCGTCCGGAAGACCTGGACAAATGGTTCGTGCGCAATGTGCGCGGTGAGATGGTGCCGTTCTCCGCCTTCACCAACGGCGAATGGATTTACGCGTCGCCGCGTCTGGAACGCTATAACGGCGTGTCCTCGGTGCAGATCCTGGGCATGCCGGCGCCGGGCGTGAGTTCGGGCGTGGCCATGGCCGAAATCGAGAAGATGGCGAAGCAGCTGCCGGCCGGCATCGGCCTGGAATGGAGCGGCCTGTCGCTGGAAGAGCGCGACGCCGGTTCCCAGACCACCACCCTGTATGCGCTGTCGCTGCTGATCGTGTTCCTGTGCCTGGCCGCGCTGTATGAAAGCTGGTCGGTGCCGTTCTCGGTGATGCTGGTGGTGCCGCTGGGCGTGATCGGCACGGTGCTGGCCACCTGGGGCCTGCATATGTCGAACGACGTCTACTTCCAGGTCGGCCTGTTGACCGTGGTCGGTCTGTCGGCCAAGAACGCGATCCTGATCGTGGAATTCGCCAAGGAGCTGCAAGAGAAGGGTGTCGAGCTGCGCGAAGCGACGCTGCAGGCGGTGCGCATGCGTCTGCGTCCGATCCTGATGACCTCCATCGCCTTCGGCCTCGGCGTGCTGCCGCTGGCCATCGCCAATGGCGCCGGTTCCGGCAGCCAGAACGCGATCGGCGTGGGTGTGTTGGGCGGGATGCTGACGGCCACCTTCCTCGGTATCTTCTTCGTGCCGGTATTCTTCGTGCTGGTGCGCAGCCTGTTCGCCAAGCGCGCCAAGGCCGCGCCGGCCCCTGTTTTGGAAGCTGAATGATGATGAAAAAGACGATTCTTACCCTGGCCGCGCTGGCGCTGCTGAGCGGTTGCAGCCTGGCGCCGGTGTACCAGCGCCCGGACGCCCCGGTGACCCAGGCCTGGCCCCAAGGCGATGCCTACAAGCCGGCCGCCAGCAGCGAGAGCCGCGCCGCCGCCAATATCGAGTGGCGCGAGTTCTTCGCCGACGACAAGCTGCGCCAAGTGATTGAGCTGGCGCTGAAGAACAACCGCGACCTGCGCGTTTCGACCTTGAATATCGAGAAGGCGCGCGCCCAGTACGGCATCGAGCGTTCGGCCCTGCTGCCGAAAGTCTCGGTGGCCGGCGGCCAGAACGCCACTCGCACCGCCGACAATATGACGCCGGGTGGCGACGGCGTGATCCAGCGCCAGTACAGCGGCGGCCTGGCCCTGGCGGCCTATGAGCTGGACTTCTTCGGCAAGCTGCGCAATCTGTCGGAAAGCGCCCAGCAGCAGTATCTGGGCACGGTGGAAGCGCGCCGTGCCCAGCAGATCACGCTGGTGTCGGAAGTGGCCAACGCCTGGCTGACGCTGGCGGCCGACCGCGAACACTTGCGCCTGGCGCAGGACACGCTGAAGAACCAGCAGATCAGCTATGAACTGAGCAAACGCCGTTTCGAGGCGGGCGCCACCTCCGGTCTGGACATGTATGAAGCCCAGACCAGCGTGGAAGCGGCCCGCAACGATATGGCCCTGTACACCGCCCAGGTAGCGGCAGGCGAAAACGCGCTTGCCCTGCTGGTCGGTTCCCCCTTGCCGGCGGACTTGCAGCCGTCCGGCGCGCTGGACGCGGTGACGCGCCTGGCGGAACTGCCGGAAGGCTTGCCGTCGGACGTGCTGCAGCGCCGTCCCGACGTGCTGGAAGCGGAGCGCAGCCTGCAGGCGGCCAACGCCAATATCGGCGTGGCGCGCGCCGCCTTCTTCCCCAGTATCTCGCTGACGGCGTCGGCGGGCAGCGCGAGCAGCGCCTTGTCCGGCCTGTTCAAAGCCGGTTCCGGCACCTGGAGCTTCATGCCCCAGCTGAATTTGCCGATCTTCGACGGCGGCGCCAACCGCGCCCGCCTCGACATCGCCAAGGCCGACCGCGACATCGCCGTGGCGCGCTACGAGAAGTCGATTCAGTCGGCGTTCCGCGAAGTGGCCGATGCCCTGGCTCAGCGCGGCACGCTGGACGAGCGCCTGACGTCGCAGACGGCGCTGGCCCAGGCCTCGGAAAAGAGCTACCGCATCCACGAGGCGCGCTACCGCAAGGGGACGGATTCCTATCTGAACGCCCTGGTGTCGCAACGCGCCCTGTACTCGGCCCAGCAAGGCTTGATTGGCGCGCGTTTGGCAAAAGCCTCTAATCAAGTCACCCTGTACAAGGTGCTGGGCGGCGGCTGGCAAGGATAAAATGATGTCTTCAAGCTTATTTATTTGCCAGATGACGCCATGAGCAGCACAGAAAAACGACATTACAATCCGGAGCGCGCGCAGCAGCGCCGCGAGCAGGTGCTGGACGCGGCGGCGCAGTGTTTTGCGCGCCGCGGCTTCCACGCCGCCAGCATGGCCGAGATTTCGAAGGTGGCCGGGATGAGCGCCGGCCATATCTACAATTACTTCTCGGGCAAGGATGAAATCATCAGTGCCTTCATCGAACTCGATACCGAGCGCGTGGGGGAACTGCTGGGGGAGCTGGGCCAGGCCGAGGACCCCCTGCAGGAGATGGTGGACACCACGCGCGAGCATGTGGATGAAAGCCTGGAGCCGGTGAACTGGAAGCTGTATCTTGAAATCAGCGCGGAAGCTTCGCGCAACGACAAGATCGCTTTGCGCGTGCAGGAAGGCGACCGCGTCTCACGCGAGCAGTTCGGCGGCTTGCTCAGGCGCTGCCGGGAAGCGCGCGGCCTGAGCACCGATGACGCCACCATCGACGGACGCATGGAGGTGCTGATCGCCATGTACCAGGGCTTGCCCCTGCGCCTGCTGCACAATCCGGACCTGGACCGGGATGCGCTGAGCGAGTCCTTCAAGGTTGCTCTGAGGGCTCTGTTGTTCAGTTAAACTGCCTGTTTTGGTTTAACAGGACTTGTCATGAGCAACTTCGTTTTCTCTCCTCAGCAGGCCGTCGGCCTGCCGGTGGCGGGCAGCGCGGCGCTGTTCCCGGTGCGCCGCGTCTACTGCGTGGGCCGCAACTATGCCGGCCATGCGCGCGAAATGGGTTCCGACCCGGAGCGCGAACCGCCATTCTTCTTCTGCAAGCCGAACGACGCGCGCGCCATCGTGCCGGTGGCCGCTGGCGTCACGGCCGAACTGCCGTATCCGCCGCAGACCGCGAATTATCATTACGAGTGCGAGCTGGTGGTGGCCATCGGCAAGGGCGGCAGCGATATCGCCGTGGCCGACGCGGCCGAGCATATCTTCGGCTATGCAGTGGGCTTTGACATGACGCGGCGCGACCTGCAGTTCAAGATGCGCGACAGCGGACGGCCGTGGGAAATCGGCAAGGCCTTCGATTTTTCCGCCCCTATCGGCCTTTTGCATCGTGTGGAAGACGCGGGCGATATCGGCCAGGCCGCCATCACGTTGGACGTGGATGGTGAGCGCAAGCAGTCCAGTCATATCAGCCATTTGATCTGGTCCGTCAGCGAAACCATCGCCAATCTTTCGACCCTGTTCCGGCTGGAGCCGGGCGATCTGATTTTCAGCGGCACGCCGGAAGGCGTGGGCCCGGTCAAGCCGGGGCAGACCCTGGTGGGCAGCGTCGATGGCCTGGGCAGCCTGACGGTGAAAATCGTCTAATTCCTTTACTCCGCCGCCGGCAGCGAGCGCTCGATGGCCAGCAGGCCTTCGAGCGCGCCAGCCGCCAATCCTACATCGTGCCGGTCGGCCACATCCGGCTCGCGCGGATTGATGCGGATCAGGCGTCCGCCATGGCTATGCACTATATGCTGGGTGAAATGGCGCACCGAGGGCACGGCCGTTCCGGCGCCCAGTTCGATCACCAGCGGGTGCTGCACCCGTTCCAGCCAGGATTGCAGGCGTCCGGCCTGCGCCGCGCTGCGGCGCTCGATCCAGTTCCAGTCGCTGAACATCAGGATATTCGGCCGCGCCAGTCCGCCGCAATGGGGGCAGGCCGGCGCCGCGTTAAGCAGGCGGCAGGTGTCTGCATTCACCTGCGGCGTGAAGGCGTCGGCCTCCCAGATCGCCTGACTGCAAGAGTCCAGGCATTGCAGGTGGTGGATGGAGCCGTGGCATTCGTAGATGCGCTGCGCATCGAAGCCCGCCTTTTGGAACTGTCCGTCGACATTGCTGGTGAAGACGGCGCAGCCCTGCGGCATGCGTTCGGCCCAGGCGCGCAGTAGGCCGAAACCCGCGTGCGGCTCGGTGTTCCGGTACAGCGCCAGGCGATGGCCGTAAAAGCCCCAGGCCAGCGTTGGATCTTGTTCGAAAGTGCGGGGTGAAGCGGCGCTGGCGAAATCCATGCGCGCCCGTCCCAGCGCGGGATAGGCTTGCCAGAAGCCGCTGTTGCCGCGGAAATCGGGCAGGCCGGAATCGACGCCCATGCCGGCGCCGGCGGCCACGATCAGACCATCGGCTTGTTGCAGGAGTTCGGCGGCGCGCGCCAGCAATGCAGTGGAAAGAGGCATGAGATGCGCAAAAAACAGGCAATTCAATAAGTGTGCAGCAAGTATGACAAAAATTCAAATCTGTCTGTTATAATTCGCAGCTCGTCGGGGCGTAGCGCAGCCTGGTAGCGTACCTGCATGGGGTGCAGGGGGTCGGAAGTTCGAATCTTCTCGCCCCGACCATTAGATTCAATGACATACGGCGCAAGCTGTACATAAACCCACCACTGTATATTAGACGCATGTCTAATACTGCTGCGGTGGGTTTGTCATTTCTGGGGTTTGAGATCGCTCCACGGTAGGTCGATTGCTAGGTCCGAGACCTTTGGAATGACCTTCTTGATGTATATACCGGTGGTGTCTCCGGACGTGTGCACCAAGCGCTTCTGAATTTCCCCAAGGTCTTCGCCGCGTGCCGCCGCATCTGTTGCACCCAGGGCCTGCAAATCCTTGAACTGAATCAGCGCACCAAACTCGCGGCCTTCTTTGTTCGCCTCGGTCACCGCACGCTCGCGGGCGCGATCCCACATCGAACAAAGGCCGCTCTTTGCGTAGGGATGGCCAGCGTGTTTCCCTGCAGTCGCGGGAAATAGGTAGCCGCTGACGATATGGTGCTGACGCTTTATCGCGCGTGCCCGCTCGATCACCTTTGCGATTGCGGGCGTGATCACGATTTCAACGGCCAAGCCGCTGCTTACCTTCGTTTTACTCGGTTCAAAAGTTATTGAACCCCCGACCAGGCCGCCTCCGCTGAGAGGTTTGATTTGAACCTCCTCTAGTGTTCGGATGTCCTTCGCGCGCTGCCAGCACAGGTAGGTCATATCGATGATACAGGCGAATATCGGCCCGCTTCGTGTCTGGCGGCCATCCACACCGACGGCGCCGGCGGTTCGAATAGCCATGACTTGATCGTGGGCCGCGAGAACGGTGCGTGTCCGCGTCTTGTAGCTCGACATATCCAGTTGGTCGATGGGGTTGTCCGGGCGCAGGCCCAACTCTCCAATGATGAAGCGGAATAGCTTTCCACCCAGGGCGGTGACCTTTTTCGCTGTGTTGGCTTTGCCATTGAACTTGGCGCGAAGGAAATCGGCCCAATCCTTGGTGGTGACGTCGGCCGCGTGGAACTGCTCAAACACATCTGCGACCGTTGTTAGGTAACGCACATAGTCGTCCTGGGTCGTCTTCGTGTAATCGCCAAGCATGCGCATCTTGAACTCGCTGCAGCACCAGGGCATGGAGCCCTCGGCGCTCAGCGGCCCACCCAAGATCGCAGTCAGAGCCGACAGCATCGCAGGCTCGCCGTCAGCGAAGGCTGCGAGCCTGATCCATTTCTTCCTGCCTGCATTGGGCGCTCGCGGGTCTACTGTCGGCGCTACAGGGCAGAAGAAGTAGGCCCCGTGCTTGATGTAGACGCGCCGAGGTAGGCCGCGATTTGTCTTTCGCTTTCTATTCATTTCAGGTTTAGTTTCGGTCTCCCTTTGACTTCCAAGGCCAGGAGATACGCGTCTTTACTGACCTTACTGGAAGCCCTCATTTCAATGCTGCCGACCTGTGCCGCGTTCTGGGGTATGGAAATCCGCGTCAAGCGCTGGAGTCACACGTCGATGCTGAGGACGTCCAGAAATTGGACACCCCCACACCGGGCGGCATGCAGCAGATGAATCACGTCAATGAGTCCGGCATGTACGCACTGGTGCTGGGTTCCACTAAAGCGGAAGCAAAGCGGTTCAAGCGCTGGGTCACGTCCGAGGTGCTGCCCGCGATTCGCAAGTCCGGGGGCTATAGCGCGACGGGCGTTCAGCCCGCATTCGATGCGTTGCGCATGGCGCCGTTGGCGGTGAGTGCCGCAAAGGCTTTTGGTCTTGACCAGAATGCCGCTGCGATCAGCGCCAACCAGTTTGTCCGCGCCGAGACCGGCCGCGACCTGCTGCAAGGTTTCGGCCAGCAGCACCTGGTCGCCGCAACCAGGATGCCCAGTACTTCACGCCCACGGAGCTCGGCGCGCGCATCGGCATCTCGGCCCGCAAGTTCAATGACCGTTTGGCCGGCGCCGGCCTGCAGGTGAAGTCCGGCGCCACCTGGGATCCCACAGCCGCCGGCAAAACCTACTCGCGCCTCTTCGACACCGGAAAGCGCCACGGCACCGGCGTGCCCGTGCAACAGGTGAAGTGGTCGGCAAGCGTTCTCGACGTGCTGGAAGGGAAGGGCGTCGCTGCCGCAGCGTAAGGACTTGGCGCCGGCATCGCGCCGGCGCGTTCAACGAAAGGATGAAGGATGAAACCGAAAGACGAAGACAAGCCGCAGGTGGCTATGGCGCAGGCGATTCGCACCATTACAGAAAACTGGGCCGGCCATATTGAATTTCATCGAACTATGGCGCGCGTGGCCCGGGTGAAATTCCTGGCGCTGGTCGCCGAGGGCTTTACCGAGGAGCAGGCTCTGCAGCTGGTGCGGTGGTGACAATGGCGCATCTCATTTTTCCATGGTCTCGAAATTCGATTAGAGCTACTGTGAACTTGCGGCCTTTTTAGGTACTGCCGGACGCGATTTGGTCCTTGCGGGCTTAGGCAGCGGCTTGCGGGGTGATGTTGCGCTAGTTATAGTGTCAGGCGCTGCGAACTTGCAAATCTTCAATCCATTTCCCGTGTATCTCTCCTCACCAAGGGTCGCGACAACTCTTATTTTTGTGTCGTTTTCTATGACTAGCTGGAAATGAGTGAAAATAAAACCGATTACAACGAACTTCATATCGCCGTTTGCCATTTCCTCGAGCATTTGTTGGACCTCGCTCTTGCCAATAAAGGATTGGCCGAGAAGGGTGTCCCCAATTACAATGTCTAGCTTTAAGTCAATAGGCGGCATTTCAACGGGCACCCTGATATGAATCTGCATGCATAGCTTCGGAATAACAAATGGCATGTTATTAGACCGAAATTCAGAATTGTAAACGCCCATCAAGGAGGACTTACCCCCCACTTCCTCGCGGATATCGTCGCAATATATAACATTTACGACAGGAGTCATTTTTCGCCCTTTGATTTATCAAATGCATCGTAAAACTCTGGCACGGTTAAGTTCAAGGCGGTTGCGATTTCAAATGCATTGTTGTATTCGGGCCGTCTCTTACCGTTCTCGATGTCGCTAATGTGGGGTTGCAACATGCCCGATGCGCTAGCCAGTTGGGCTTGTGACATTCCCAGCGCAAGCCGGATTGCCTTAAGGCCGCCCTGTTGGTGCCAACCACTCGAAAGCCATTTTCGAGCGTTTTCGATCGGCTTTTCACTTCCCGCGGCTGCTGTCAGCATGGAGATTAATTCATCCGAATCAAGAGATAGGTCATGACGCTCAGCTTTGATAGTTGCAACTTGCCGATGCTTCAACTCATTTGTTGATACGCTTGGTTGGTTTAATGACCTTATGCCTTGGGAGTCCCAAATCAATGTAGGTTTTAATAATCCGTTTTGTGAGTGCATGATTGGCGTCATAGTTGAAACTGCGAGGAACTATCCCGAGAATTCGAAATGTGGTGCATTGAATATCGTACGCATACAAAATGCGGTACGGAATTGAGTGCCATTTTTTGTGCAACTCGTCAAAGTTAAAAGGTTTGATCTTCCACAGGTCAATCCCGTCGTTCCAAAACTCTAAATACTTCCCGACCTCGAAGTCATCGACGCTGAAACTCTCCGTGTGGAGATTGTTCAAGAGTTCTTCCGATTTTTTTACCTCATCGATCATCGCCGCGATGCGCATGGCGTGGGTTGCTGAGGCCCCACCTTGCTTCACCATTGAGAGCAAGTCGGCAGCGGCTTCTGGTTGCGTCCTTAGATTGAACATTATACCGCAGTCGGTATATCGTCAATGTGATGCCTCAAGTTGTGCGTGCATTGACGTTGAAGGGAGTGAGCAGCCTCCAGTGCGCAGACCTTGGCGGCCAGGACCGGATTTCCGGCATGTGGCTGAGCTATTGCTGGCAGCAAGGGAGGGGGAATGAGCATGGTGAAAGTATAACGTTTCACCGCATGAATGTCTGCACCTAAGCAACTACTATTGCACTCTGTAGCTTTTTGAACCCGCTCACCGATGAGCAGATGATGTGCTGAAAGCATCGTCGGGGCGTCGGGCCGACATAGTTCAAGAACAGATGAATTGATGTGCTCGACCAGGCCCAGGCCGCGGCAATGAAGAGGCGCAAAGGAGTCCCTGATTCGGGGATGCCCTGGGGTTAGTTTATCTAACCTTGGGGAGTTTTTTTGAAGACCGCTTCGGCGAACTAAGCGCCGATGGGCCTTCTGCTTTTCAGACTCAACGCCTGGCGCGGTGAAGGTAACAGTCACACCGACGCCGCGCCGGTGAGATTCTTCAGCGATCAGCTTCACGAGGTCATAGAGGTCACGCCCGGCAGATGATCGTCCGCCGCTGTCGCCTAGGTGCGGGAAGCGGGATGGGCGCTCCATGACCCAGGTTGCATAGAGTTCGCTGAGGTATGCAGCGTTAACAACCCCGATATCACCAACAAATTCAATGTCGCTATTCGGATTGAAGGCCGCATTGGAATAAGCCTTTGCAAAATCCTAGAACGATTTGAGGACATCACGAGAGTGTCGATCGCACCAGGAAGCATACTCCGCAACCAGCTCTAATTTTCGCCGCTCTGGAACACTGCTCGTTTTTTGCGGCGCGAAGGTTTGCTCAAGTCTTGCCACAATTTCCGCATTCATCGAGCGCCCTGAGTGCTCTGCGGCGCTCTCAAGGTGCGCCCTCAGCTCGGGCTGCATGCGCACTCCGAATGGCGCGATATGAGAGGTTGGCTGACGGCGAGGTGGCGGAATGCAATAGCCATCTCAGGAGGTGTTCAGTCTTGACTCTCGGCGACGTGTTTTTCCACGTATTCGACTGCCAAGTCATGTGCATGCAATTCAGCCTCTGCCTCCGAGTCAAACGTGTTTCCGACAGCAGCCCCGATCAATACCAGAGAAGCCTTGAGCACTTTATAAGAACCCATCCATTTCGTTCCGTCGCTGGTTTCATGAGCTTCGTAGTAAATGGTGTAACCGTTTTCGAGTACCGCTTTTCGATATTCGAGTTGCTTTGGATAAGTCATATGGGTCTCCGTCAGAAAAAAGCGAGGATAGCATGCAGGCCGACGAAGTAAAAAAATGCGCCACGCCGCAACATCACGCGGCCAGCACCGCGTCGAACCGGGCCAGTTGCCCCTGATATGTGTCGCCGCAGCGGGTGTGCGTGGTTTGCCGAAGGCGTCGGTCGGTCGCCCAGTTTGAAGGTGAGCAGGTGGTGTGCATACAATGTAAAGTGAGGAAGCGATGAAAACAGAGCTGATCCCCGAGGGAATTTACGATATCACGCACTATCGGCGTGCCCACGAGCAGCTGCGCGCCCTGAAAGAACTCGGCATCCCGGCGCGCCGCCGGCACGATAACACCGTCTGCGTGCTGCGCATGCACACCATGGCGCCGACGGCGAACCTGGCCGCGCCTGGCCCCACTTTGAAATCGTCCGGAAAATGAGCCGCAAGCGCAAAACCAACTGTGGTCTGCCTGCACGGTTCTACGTCAAGGCCAACGCCTACAAATTCTTGTTGCCCGAAAAAATCCGAGATCCGTCCGACGGCAAAATGAAGTTCTGGATACGGCTGGCCGGCCTGGGCACTGGCGAAGGGAATGGAGAGGCCGCCATGTTGGTCGCCCTGGGTAAGCTGCTGGGTGAGCGCCAGTGCGACAAGGCGGACATTCCCCACCTATGCCAGGAGTTCAAGATACGCAAGCTGGGGCGGTACAGTGAAGAAGTGCAGAAGCAGTATTCCGCCTACCTCAATCTCATTGCGGACGACTTCGAAGAGTTCCAGGTGAAGGGCGTGATGACGCGCCACTGGTCCCCAAGCTGACGCGCTCCAAGAAGCACGCAGGCAAGCCGTATTCGAAAAAATGGCCTGTTCTCGATGTGGGACAGGAAGGGGAGCGTGCCAAGATCACCGAGGACGTGCAGTTCAAGGGTCTGCGTGCGCTCGGAGCCACCGACGCCGCGAAGAAGGGAAAGAGCAAGCAGACCATCCAGGATAGGCTTGTGCACGTCGACGGCAGCACGACCGAAATCTACATCAAGGAATCGGTGCCGGTGGTGTCCGAAATGGACATGAAACTGCCCTGGTAAGCGAGATAAAACTCGTTCAAAATTTCAAAATGCTCGGGGCAATCGGCACTGTTGGTCAACTACTGTATTTTACCTTCGCAGAAGTAGAACGCCTTTATCTAAAGGCGAAATGGGATTTTGAGTGCCGGGATGGGGGGCAGGGGGGCGGAAGTTCGAATCTTCTCGCCCCGACCATTAGATTCAATGAGAGAGGCCAATCAATCGATTGGCCTTTTTCATTTGCGGCTACAGAAGATTGTTGAGCCGCGCCATCATGATTTGGCCGACGATTTTGACTAGCATGTCCATGCAAACCGGGAGGTTGTGGCCTCCCGGTTTTAGGCGGGTCAGACCATGAAGTCCCAGCCCTGCGGTTTCAGGTACTGGCCCGTCAGCTCCGCGGAATGCAGGAAGCCGGCGGCGGCATCGTTAATCTGCATGCCGCCGTCGAGTTTGGCCAGCCAGAAGGCGCGGCCGGCTGTCTCGCCTTCGCGTCCCAGCAGCATCTGGTACATGAAATCGACTTTGCCGGCGTTCGTCATGGTGTCGAAATCCTTTTGCGTGGCGGTCCTGGTTTCGGCCGCGCGCAGGAAGTTGGTCGCCACCTGACCGTCCGTCATGCCTTCGCTCGACAGCCTGGCCCAGAACTGGAAGCCGTTGAAGTCGGCCTGGCGGTGCAGTACCTGCTGGTACAGCGTGGCGATGCGGACATAGGCTTCGGTGGCGCCACTGATGTCGACGGTCTTGTCGGCAAACTGGATCTTCTCGACATTGATCAGGGTGTCGCTGCCGTCGTTGCCGTTCAGCGCGCGTACCGTGAACTTGCCGAATTCCTGGGTCACCTGGTAGTCCTTGCTGTTGCCGGCGAAAACGGCCGTGTCGGCACCTTTGCCGCCGAGCAGGGTGTCCTGGCCCTGGCCGCCATTCAGCAGGTCGTCGCCATTGGCGCCGTACAGCAGGTCATTGCCATCGTCGCCGAACAGCAAGTCGTTGCCGGCGCTGGCGCGCACCACGTCGTCGCCGCCGCCGGCGCGCACCGTGCTGCCTTTCACGGCGGCGGTGGCGGTAGGCGCGTCGGCCAAGGGGCCGCTCTGCACGCTGCTGCCCTGGCCGAGCAGGAAGGTTTGGCTACTGCCGTCGCCGATGGCGAACAGGGGATCGTTGCCGCTGGTGACGGTGGCCTTGCCCAGCACGATGGCGAATTCCACCTTGTCCAGCTTGAGGATGCTGCCCTCAGCCAGCTTCTGGGTATCGATCACCAGCGCTTCCTGGCGCAGCGGGTGGGCCAGATCGCCATTGCCGGTGCCGGAGGCGCCGCTGATGACGATGGGCTGGCCCGGCGCCTTGCTGTCGCTGCTGTTCAGGGTCAGACCTCGCACCGTGACCTGTTTCTGGTCGGTCACGCCCGGCACGTACTTGTCGATGCCGTCGCTGATCAACTGGGCCAGCTGCTTGGCCTCGCTCTGGCGCGCGCTGGTGCTGGCGATCAACTGCTCGCGCAGGGTCAGACCAGTGGTCGATTCGGCGCTTACGCCCACACCTTGCGGCAGGCTGATTTCGAGCAGGGTGGCGCCAGTGGCATCCTTGGCGACGGGGATGTCGGCCAGGTTGCGGTTGCTGGAACTGTTGTCGTCCTGGCGGCCCGCCGTTACCGGGTCGATGCGGATGGTGGTGGTGGTATTGCCTTTGGCGTCGATGCTGCTGCCGGTGTGGACTGTGGCGCCATCCACCAGAACGGGACCATTGCCATTGCCGCTGCCATTGCCGTTATCCGGAGCTGGCGCCGGCTTGACGGCGGCGCTGGCGCTGGAGAGCATTTGCTCGGCATTTCCCGCCTTGTCGGTGTAGGTGGTCTTGACGGTGATGGCCTTGCCCTGCAGCGCCGCCGTCAGCAGCAGCGAAGCGCCGCTGGCATCCTTGATCGCCACGCCATCGGCCAGCCACTGGTAGCTGAAGGCGCCCAGGCCGTCGGCATCGGCCACGGTGTTTTTCACGCTCAAGGTCTGACCTACGGTCACTGTACCTTCAATGGCAATGCTGCCGGTCGGCGCATCGTTGACCGGTTTGACGTCCACCGTCACGGCCACGGCCGCCGCCGATTCGCCACCCTCGTCATCGCGCGCCACCACGCTGAAGGCGCCCATGGCCTTGCCGTTGGCGTCCTTGGCCGGGGTCCAGAAGGCTTTGTGGTTGGCGTCGATCACGTCATTGCTGCCGGCGGCCCAGGCTTGCGCGCTGTCGGCATTGGCGCCAATGCGCAGGGTGCCGCTGCCGATGCTCTTCACAACGAAGGCGGCGATGCTGCCGTCGCTGTCGGCGCCATCGCCTTTTTGCTGCAGGGTGGCGAGGCTGATTTCAAGCTGCTGGTCTTCGTCGCTCTGCGCGACCGCGCCGTTAAAGCGGCTCAGCGTCGGCGCCGTATTGTGCTTGACGATGATGGCGTTGCCGGTCTCGTCGCGCACGTTCACATCGGCGTCGGCGCCCGCCGCCCAGCCTTTTCCGGCTGCCAGATTGTAGACGGTGCCGTCGCCGGCCTTGTCGCCGAGCTGGCCGAGCAGGTCGTCGACGGCCGCCTTGTCCTTGGCGCCCAGGACCAGGGTGAAGCTGGTGCCCGAGCTGATGTCCACATCGGCCGTGTCGGTCAGCTTATATGGCGCATTGCCTTTGCCCGTCAGGGAGAAGGCGCTGGCGCGGATGTCGTTGTTGGCGCCGCCGCTGCTGAGCAGGCCGGTGCCCGTCACGATCAGCTTGCCGGTGCTGCTATCGTATTTGGCGCTGGCGATGGTGGGAACCGCCACTTTGCTGACGGTGATGGCCTTGCCCGCGGTTTCGGCCACGTTCACGGCGGCATCGGCGCCTGCGGCCCAGTCTTCGGCCGCCGTCAGCTTGTAGGCGGTGCTGCCGATGGACTCGTTGCCGGTGGACTTGCTGCCGTTGCTGTTCAGGATCTGGTTGACGGCCGCCTTGTCCTCGGCCGACAACTGGATGCTGAACTCGCTGCTACTGCTGATGTCCACATTGGCGCTGCTGCCCAGCGTGTATTTGACCCCGCCTTCGCCGGTGATGCTGAACTTGCCTGCGATGATGTCGTTGGCCGTACCCGGCAGTTTGCTGAAGCCGTTGCCGCTCACTTTCAGGATGCCGCTGGCGGCGTCGTACTGGGCGCTGCCGATGACGGGGAGCTTGACGCCGCTGACGCTGAGCGGGGCGCCCGCTACCTTGGTATCGCCGCCGGTGACGACGGTATTCCAGTCGTCGGCCGCCGCCAGCTGGTAGCTGCCGCCGCCCGTGGCGCTGCCGCCATTCTTGTTGAAGAGCTGTTCGAGCGCGGCGCGGTCGGTGGCCGACAGGGTCAGGCTGAACGCGGTGGCCGAGCTGATGTCGGCATTGGCCGTGTCGCTCAGGGTATAGCGCTCGCCGCCTTCGCCGATAAAGCTCAGCAGCTTGGCCGTGATGTCGTTCAGCGAACCATCGGCCTTGACCAGGCGGCTGCCGGTGACGCTCAGGATGCCGGTGGCGGCATCATAGCTGGCGCTGGTGATGGTGGGCGCGGCCACATTGCTGACGCTGACGCTATTGCCGGTATCGGCCGCGGCGCTGGTGGTCTTGTCCCAGCCGCTGGCGGCCGACAGGCTGAAGCCGCCGCCGCTGGCGGCCGTGCCGCCGTTCTTGTTGAGCAAACCGTTGACGGCCAACTGGTCGGCCGCGTTCAGCGTGACGCTGAAGCCGCTGGCGCTGGTGGTGGTGATGCCGGCGCTGGTCAGGGTGTAGCTGACGCCGCCTTCGCCGGAGACGCTGAGCTTGCTGACGTCGATGCTGTGGCCGCTGCCCAGCTTGCTGCCGGTGACGCTCAGCACGCCGGTGGCCGCGTCATAACTGGCGCCGCTGATGCTTGTGCCGGCGTTGCTGGCCGTGATGGGATTGCCGCTCAGGTCGGCCGGCGCGGTGCGGGACGCGCCCGGCGCCCAGCCTTCGGCGGCGGCCAGATTGTAAGCCTGGCCGCCGGCCGAGCTGCTGCCATCCTTGTTGATGCGGCTGTCGAGGGCGGCGCGGTCGGCCGCGTTCAGCGTAATGCTGAAGCTGGTGCTGCTGCCGATGTCCACATTGGCGCTGGTCAGGGTATAACTGGCGCCGTCGCCGCTGATGCTCAGCTTGCGGACATCGATATCGTTGCCGGCGCCGGCCAGGGCCGGGAAGCCGCCGCCGGTGACGGTCAGCACGCCGCTGGCCGCGTCGTAGCTGGCGCCGGTGATGACCGGCCCTTCGTACAGCACCACCGTCCTGGCGATGGCGTCGCCGTAGGAGACCCTGCTGTTCCAGCCATCGGCGGACAACAGCGAACAGACTTGGCCGCTGCTGGCTGCCGTGTCGAGCATCTCTTCGATGATGGCTTTGTCATCCCACTCCACCAGCACCTTGAGCGAGGTGGAGGAAATGATTTCGACGTTCTTCGAGGTTGACAGGAAATCCATACGATCGCCGACGGCAAAAAATAGTTCCTTCACACTGACGTCGTTTTCCGGGCCGGGGATTTTGACAAAACCGCGACCGGTGATGGTGAGCTCACCGCTGCTGCGGTCGTAGCTGGCCGAGGTGATGGTGGGCGGCGTCACGTTGCTGACGATGAGGCTATTGCCAGTGTCGGCGGGCGTGCCGCCGTTCATGTCCCAGCCGGCCGCGGCCGACAGGCTGAAGCCGACACCGCCGGCGGCGGCCGTGCTGCCATTTTTGTTGAGCAGGCCGTTGACATACAACTGGTCTTCCGCGCTCAGCGCGACGCTGAAGCTGGTGCTGCCGCTGGTGGCGGTGGCGGGGCCGGTCAGCGTGTAGCTGGCGCCGGTATTGTAATTGCCCCCCATACCCTGGCCGGTGATGGTGAGTTTGCTGGCATCGATGTTGTGGCCTGGGGTGAAGCCGCTGCCGCTAACGGTCAGCACGCCGCTGGCGGCGTCATAGCGGGCGCCGCTGATGCTGGGGCCGGCCGGCGCGCCATCGCTGACGGTCAGGGGCTTGCCGCCAAAACCGATATTGCCGCCGGTGACCAGCGTATTCCAGTCGTCGGCCGCCGCCAGCTGGTAGCCGCTGCCGCCCGCGTCGAGGATCTTGGCCAGCTCGGCCTGGTCGGCGGCCGACAGGGCCAGCTTGAAGCCGGCGCCCGAATCGATTTCCGCATTGGCCGTATCGGTCAGCGTATAGGTGGCGCCGCCCTTGCCGGTAAAGGTGAACAGTTTGGCCGTGATATCGTTCAGCGCGCCGCTGGCCTTGACCATGCCCTTGCCGCTGACGCTCAGGATGCCGCTGCCGCGGTCGTAGCTGGCGCTGCTGACGGTGGGCGTCGCCGCGGAGGAGAGCGAGACCGGGGTGCTCAGATCCGCCGCCGAGGCGGCGCTGCGGTCCCAATGGGCGGCGGCGGACAGGACATACGTCTGGCCGTCGGCCGCGCTGCCCCCCGCCTTGTTCAGCAGACCGTTGAGATTGAGCTGGTCAAGCTCATTCAAGGCGATATAGATGCCGCTGCCATAGTTGCTGGTGACATTGGCTGTGGTCAGGGTGTAACTGGCGCCACCCTGGCCGGTGAAGCTTAGTTTGCCGACATCGATCTCGTGGCCGGCCGCCATGTCCGAGGTCACAAGTTGCAGGTAGCCGGTGGTGGCATCATAGCTGGCGCTGCTGATGCTGGGGCCGGCCACGGCGCCGCCCTTGACGGTCAGGGGCTTGCCGCTAAAACCGATATCGCCGCCGGTGACCAGCGTATTCCAGTCGTCGGCCGCCGCCAACTGGTAGTTGCTGCCGCCCGCTTCAAACAGTGGCGCCAGCGCCGCCTTGTCGGCGGCCGAGAGCTGCAGCTTGAAACCGGTGGCCGAGTCGATTTCCACATTGGCGGTGTCGGTCAGCTGGTAGGTGGCGCCGCCCTTGCCGGTGAAGGTGAACAGTTTGGCGTTGATATCGTTCAGGGCGCCGTTGGCCTTGACCAGGCGCAGGCCGGTGACGGTCAGTATGCCGCTGCTGGCGTCATAGCTGGCGCCGGTGACGGCAGGGGCGGCCACATTGCTGACGCTCACACTATTGCCCAGGTCCGCCGGCGCGTTGCCGGCCTTGTCCCAGCCGCTGGCGGCCGACAGGCCGAAGCTGGCGCCGCCGACGGCCGTGCCGCCGTTTTTGTTGAACAGGCCGTTGACGGCCAACTGGTCGGCCGCGCTCAGCGTGACGCTGAAGCCGGTGGCGCTGCCGGCGGTGAGGGGCGTGCTGCCCAGGGTGTAGCTGGCGCCGCCTTCGCCGGTGACGCTGAGCTTGCTGATATCGATGTTGGGGGTGTTGCCGAAGCCGCTGCCGGTCACGCTCAGCACGCCGCTGTTGGCGTTATAGCTGGCGCTGGCGATGGCGGCTGCGCCGTTAAGCGCGATATTCTTGGGCGCGCTGTCGCCGAATGTGGCGAAGCCGTTCCAGCCGTCGCCCATCGTGATCTGACAGACCGTTCCCGCGTTGGCAGCCTTGTCGAGATAGTCGTCCAGCGCGACCTTGTCTTGCGCCCCCAAGAGCAATTTGAACGAGGTGGCCGACACGATATCGACTTTGTCGGTCGTCCGCAGAATCACGGGGGCACTGCCATCGACGGCAAAGGAGATGTTGCCGGGAATGATGTCGTTCTCCGGGCCGAGGAACTTGACCAGGCCGGAGCCGGTGAAGCTCAGTTCGCCGCTGTTGCGGTCGTAGCTGACCGCGGTGACGGTGGGCGGCGTCACATTGCTGACGATGATGCGATTGTCGCTGTCGGCGGGCGCGCCGCTGGTCACGTCCCAGCCGGCCGCCGCGGACAGATTGAAGCCGGCGCCGAGTGCCGCGCTGCCATTCTTGCTGAGCAGGCCGTTGACATGCAACAGGTCGTCCCCGCTCAGCACGACGCTGAAGCTGGTGGCGCTGTTGGCCGTGATGGCGGGGCCGGTCAGCGTGTACCTGCCGCCTTGGCCGTCGATGGTGAGCTTGCTGACATCGATGCTGTGGCCACTCTCGAAGCCGCTGCCGGTGACGGTCAGCACGCCGCTGGCGGCGTCATAGCGGGCGTTGCTGATGGCGGGGCCGGCCGGCGCGCCGTCGTGGACGCTCAGGGGCTTGCCGCTAAAGCCGATATTGCGGCCCAGGACGACCGTGTTCCAGTCGTCGGCCGCCGCCAACTTGTAGTCGCTGCCGCCGGCGTCGAGGATTTTGGCCAGTTCAGCCTTGTCCGTGGCCGACAGAACGAGTTTGAAGCCGGCGGTCGAGTCGATTTCCGCATTGGCGGTATCGGTCAACTGGTAAGTGGCGCCGCCCTTGCCGGTAAAGGTGAACAATTTGGCGCTGATGTCGTTCAGGGCGCCATTGGCCTTGACCAGGTGAGTGCCGGTCACGCTCAGGGTGCCGGTGCTGCTGTCGTAGCTGGCGCTGGCGACGGTGGGCGGCCAAAGGTTGGCGGCCCTGAGCGCGCTGCTCTGCGCCGCCGTGGGGACGGCGCTGAGATCCCAATCGGCGGCGGCGGACAGGGTGAAACTCGTGCCATCGACCGCGCTGAGGCCGGCCTTGTTCAGCAGGGCACTGACGTTAAGCTGGTCAGCCTCGTTCAGCGGGATGTGGAAGCCGGCGTCATAGTTGGTCTTGATGTTGGCGGTGGTCAGGGTGTAGCTGACGCCGCCCTGGCCGATCAGGCTCAGTTTGCTGACGTCGATACTGTGGCCTATCGCGAGGTCCGAGGTGGAAACGGTCAGGACACCGGTGCTAGCGCTATAGGAGGCGCCGCTGATGCTGGGGCTGGCGCTGGGATTAATGCTCTGAACGGATTGGGGGAGGGCGCGCTGCATTGCTGAATTCCTTCTCGGTTGTATTCGCGAATGAAGTGTTTTGCATAGAACAAACTTGCAAGAGTATATTTTAAGAAATTGTTATTTTCAATTTGCAATTATTGTTTCTTGGAAAAGCTACCCGTCCGCCGTATTTGCCGCATAATGGGTGCTGACTGTTTGTGGAGTGCTATGATGAGAATTGCTGCCATTTCGGACATCCACGGCAATCTGGGCGCGCTCGACGCGGTGCTGGCCGATATCGCGCGGCGCGGCGTGGACGTGACGGTGAATCTGGGCGATATCCTGTCCGGGTCGCTGCAGCCGCGCGAGACGGCCGACCGCCTGATGGCCCTGGACCTGCCCACCATCGCCGGCAACCATGAGCGCCAGGTGCTGGAGCACGATCCGGCGCGCATGGGCGCTTCCGACCTGTATGCCCACCAGCAGCTGCGGCCCGAGCAGCGCGCCTGGATCGCCAGGCTGCCGGCCTCCCTGCGCCTGGCCGACGACGTGCTGCTGGTGCATGGCACGCCGTCCTCGGACCTGGTGTATTTCATGGAAACCGTGACCGAGGCCGGCCAGCGCGCCGCCACGTATGAAGAGGTGAGCGAGCGCGCCGGCACGGCCCAGGCCTCGCTGATCCTGTGCGGCCACACCCATGTGCCGCGCGCCATGCAGCTTGACGATGGCCGGCTGATCGTCAACCCCGGTAGCGTTGGCCTGCAGGCCTATGACGACGACCATCCCTTCCCGCACAAAGCCGAAAACGGCACGCCGCATGCACGCTATGCGATCGTCGAGCGCAAGGGCAGGGGCTGGGCGGTGGAACAGTATGCGGTGGCTTACGACTGGGGTGCCGCCAGCGCGCTGGCCGCGCGCAAGGGCCGGATGGAATGGGCGTTTGCGCTGAAGACCGGGCGCATGCCGGATTGAGTTACAGCAGATTGTTGATCTTGGCCATCATGGCCAGCAAGGACATGAAGCTGGCGAACACGATGCCGAGCAGCCAGCGCATATGCGTGGCGACTTCTTTGCGGAATTCGTTGAGTTCCTGTCGCAACTCCGCGATATCGGCACGATGCTCGGTGCGCAGGGCGGTGAAGCCGTCATCCATGCGTCTTTCCAGACGTTCTATAGCCTTGGCTAAGTAGTCCACAATCGTCTCCACCCGAGTCAGACGCGTCTCGGTTTTTTCATCTTCGGTGGGGGACTTGGGTCTGTCAAGCTGAGGCGGGGGCAGATGTTCGCTCATCGCAATTATCCTGGGAATGGACTCTCTATTTTCCGCCGGCTGCAACCCATCCATTTGCGTTGGCGCAGAATTGGTTAAAATCGCCGCTCGGATTGCATGGGAGACGAGATGGCGGTCGAGAGCAAGGGCAAGTCCATGCCGGGGCAGGTCGTCCTGGTATTGCAAGGCGGCGGCGCGCTGGGCGCCTATCAACTGGGCGTGTACGCGGCGATGCAGGAAGCCGGGGCCGAGCCGGACTGGGTGATCGGCACGTCCATCGGCGCCTTGAACGGCGCCATCATCGCCGGCAATCCACCGCAACACAGGCTAGCGCGCCTGCGCCAGTTCTGGCAGCAGATGGAGCAGCACGCCGAACTTTTCCCCGGCATGCCGCGCGCCTTCGCCAACGCGCTCACGATCACGCAAGGCATTCCCGCCTTCTTCGAACCGAATCCCGCCAGCTGGTGGAATCCCGCCGCCAAGGTCGGCGTGGAAAGCGCCTCCTACTATCGCACCGAACCGCTGCGCCGCACGCTGGAAGCCCTGGTCGATTTCGATTACCTCAATAATGGCGGGCCGCGTCTGACCGTGGGCGCGGTGAATGCGCGCAACGGCGCCATGCGCTACTTCGATACGCGGAAGGAGAAGCTGAACGTCTCCCACCTGATCGCCTCTGGCGCGCTGCCGCCCGCTTTTCCCGCCATGCGCATCGATGGCGAGCCGTATTGGGACGGCGGCATCTACTCCAATACGCCGATCGAGGCGGTGCTGGACGACGAACCGCGCCGCGATTCCGTGATCTTCTCTGTGCAATTGTGGAATCCTGACGGACGCGAGCCGCAAAGCATGCTCGATGTGCTGGAAAAACATAAGGAAGTGCAGTACGCCAGCCGCGTCGCCAATATCGAGCAGCAGCGCCGTATGCACCGGCTGCGCCATGTGATCCGCGAACTGGCGGCCCAGCTGCCGCGCGAGGCGATGGCGCAGAAGGCGGTGCGCGAACTGGCGTCATGGGGCTGCGGCACGCAGATGCATATCGTGATGCTGAAAGCGCCGCGCCTGAACAGCGAAGACCACACCAAGGACATCGACTTCAGCGCGCAAGGCATCGAAAACCGCTGGCGCGCCGGCTACGAAGATACCCGCCGCGCTTTCGCGGCCGCGCCATGGAACGCACCGGTCGACCCGATCGAGGGTATAGCCTTGCATGCCGGGTTTTAGCGAGCATAATAAAAGCCATTTAAATTAATTTAAATGAAATATTTAATGTTGCGCATTTAGTTTTATTTCGGTTAATTATTTTCTCATTTCCCTGCATTAATTCTCTCCAATTATAACTTCGCTCGAATAAAAATCCGCTTTGCTTCGATTAATGTAGTGCTTGCGCAACGATTATTCTAATTGCCTGTGGCACTATAAATGAGCATTAAAGGTTCGGTCAGGACATTTATTGTTTATTGAATAATTGGAGGTGCGAAATGGATCCAATTCTGGGCCAGATTATCTTGTGGCCGGTTCCCTGGGTGCCGCAGGGGTGGGCATTGTGCGACGGCTCCATCCTGAAGGTCAGCGACTATCAGGCTCTGTTTTCCCTGCTCGGCAATAAATACGGTGGCGACGGCCGCACAACTTTCGCCTTGCCCGATCTGCGCAGCAAGATCGCGCTGGGCACGACGACGATGAACGCGGTGGGCCAGACCAGCGGCGCGGCGACCGCCACGACCACGGCCACCGCCAGCGGTTCGCTCTCGATTGGCGTGAACAACCTGCCGGCCCATAGCCACACGGCCACCTTCACGCCCGGCGCCGGCGCCAGCGTCAGCGTGGCCATTCCGGCCGACGGCGCCAGCTCCAGCGACAATGTGCCGGCGGCTGGTCTGGTCCTGGGCAAGGCGATGGCGGGCGCGGCGGCGGCCAAGATCTACAGCAATGCCGCTTCCACCACCACACTCAAGCCTTTCAATATCACGGTGCCGGCCGGCAGCGGCACGGTCAGCAATGACAATACCGGCGGCGGCCAGCCGCTGGCTTTCTCCGTCAATGTGCCGGTTTCGCTCAGCACCCTGCAACCTGGGGTGACGCTGAATTTCATTATCGCTACCGAAGGTATTTATCCTTCGCGTCCCTGAGTTCAATATGCCGCCCATGAAAATGGGCGGCATATTGAAAGATGATTAAAGTGGAAAGAATAATCTTTTTTATTTCCTGATTGATCTGATTATCCTGTTCACTATTTTCGCGATATCCGCTCTTTATTATTCGGCAGGGTTCGAAAATGCAAAGCGCTACCTATGATTTCGCCAGCAATGTCACTGCACATACGGTCTTTGATTCCGGTGGCATAAAAGTTGCCTCTCAAACGGTCAGCGGCCATATTCTGACCGTGGCGGCTTCCACCGGCTCGGTGGTGGTGGCGGACGAGCAGGATTTCGCCGGCACCGATGTGACGGAACTGGTCGGGCAGATCTTTGCCGTCGACCCGAACGATGTGAATGGCCCGCTATCGCTTACCTTGTCGCTGGATGGTAGCAAGACCTTCGATCTGAGTTCCATTGCGATCTTCGATTGGGCCGACAGCATCAACCAGCTCAGGCTCACCACCAGCAAGGGTACGGTGGTCATCAATGTCAACAGCAGCGTTGGGACGGCGGAAACCTTTGCGCTCAATGATCCCAAGTTGAAAGGCATCAGCTCGGTCGTCTTGACCGACCAGGCCGGTAATCCGATTTTTCTGGGCCTGGACAATATCGTGCTGGATAACATCACGCTGCCCAATACGACACCCACCTTCGTCAGCGCCACCACCACGCTGACGCTGGCGCAGAACGCGGGCGCGACCGACATTCGCGCGCTGCTGCATGTGAGCGACAGCGACAACGGACAGACCGAAACCTGGAGCCAGAGCAGCGCCCCCAGCCATGGCACGCTGAGTTTCAGCAGCGCCACGGCCAGTTCGGGCAGTACCAATATCACGCCCGGCGGCACGATCACCTATACGCCGACCGCCGGCTTTGCGGGCACGGACAGCTTTGTGGTGCAGGTGACGGACGGCAGCGCCACGTCCACCCGCACCATCACCGTCAGCGTCACGCCGGCCACGCCCGGCGCGCCCGATCTGGCCGCCGCCAGCGACACCGGTTCCAGCAGCACCGACAACATCACCGGCGCCACCAGCCTATCCTTCAGCGGCACCAGTGCCGCGGGCGACAGCAGCAGCACCGTGCGCGTCTTCCTCGACAAGAACAACAACGGCAGCTATGACGCCGGCACCGACGCCACGGCCACGGCCACCGTGTCCAACGGCAGCTGGACCGTTAGCGGCTTGAGTACCAGCGGCTACAGCGATGGAAGCTACAACGCCTATGCCATCGTGACCTCGGCTACGGGGGCGCTGAACAGCACCGCCAGCAGCGCCCTGAGCGTCACACTCGACCATACGGGACCGGCCACCACCATTGGCAGCTTGGCCTTCTCGGCCGACAGTGGCAGCAGCGGCTCGGATTTCATCACCAATGTCGCGGCGCAGACCATCAGCGCCACGCTCAGCGCAGGCTTGGGCGCGGGCGAGGTGGCGCAGGCTTCGCTCGACAATGGCGTGACCTGGACCGATGTCAGTTCCATGGTCAGCGGCACGGCGCTAAGCTGGACCGGGGTCACGCTGGCGGGCAGCGGCACGCTCAAACTGCGCGTGATCGACCAGCATGGCAATGCGGGCACCGCCGCCAGCCAGGCGTATACGCTCGATACGACGGCGCCCGCCACCACGTCCGCCACCACGGCCTTTTCCGCCGATACCGGCGGCAGCTCGTCGGACCTGATCACCGCTACGGCGGCGCAGACTTTGTCCGGCACGCTGAGCGCCAATGTGCAAGCGGGCGAGCTGGTGGAAGTCTCGCTCGACAACGGCGCCACCTGGAGCACGGCCAGCAGTACGGTGGGGCAGAGCAGCTGGACACTGGCCGGGCAAGTCTTAAGCGGCAGCGGCACGCTCAAGGTACGCGTCAGCGACGCGGCAGGAAACCATGGCAGCGCATCCAGCCAGGCCTATGTGCTCGATACGGCCGCACCCACGGCCGCCACGCCGGTGCGTGCCAACCTGATGACGCCGACCGGCAGCTCCTTCACCTTCACCGTGACTTACGCCGACAGCGGTGGCGCGGGCATCGACGCCAGCACCTTCGGCACCGGCAATGTCAGCGTCAAGGACAGCGGCAACAATGCCTTGACTGTCAGCGGCATATCCGTCAGCGGTAATACCGTCACCTATACCGTGACCGCGCCGGGCGGCAGCTGGGACGGCGGCGATGCCGGCAGCTATACCATTGGCATCGCAGGGAACTCGGTCAAGGATCTGGCCGGCAATGCGGTGGCGGCCAACGCCAGCGCGCACAGCTTCAATGTGCTGTTCAGCACCGCGCCGGCAGTCAGCGCGCTCGGGCTGTCGGCCGACAGCGGCAGCAGCGCTTCCGACTTCATCACCAATGTCGCGGCGCAGACCATCAGCGCCACCCTGGGCGCGGCGCTGCCTGCCGGCGCCGTCGTGAAAGGTTCGCTGGACAATGGCGCGACCTGGATCGACATCACCTCCATGGTCAGCGGCACCAGCGTGCAGTGGACCGGCGTCACCTTGAGCGGCAGCGGCACCATCATCATCAAGGCGGTCGACTCGAACAATCTGGATGGCGCCGTCGCCAGCCAGGCCTATACCCTCGACACCATCGCCCCGGCAACGCTCAACAGCAGCTCCAGCTTCTCCGCCGATACCGGCGGCAGCGGCACCGACCTGATTACGGCCACGGCGGCCCAGTCCCTGAACGGCGTCCTGGGAGCGGCCGTGCAAACGGGCGAGGTGGTGGAAGTTTCGCTGGACAATGGCGCGACGTGGACAGCGGCCAGCAGCACGATTGGCCAGAGCAACTGGTCGCTGGCGGGGCAGGTCTTAAGCGGCAGCGGCACGCTGAAAGTACGCGTCAGCGACGCGGCGGGCAATCATGGCAGCGCCTCCAGCCAGGCCTATGTGCTTGACACCACTGCGCCTACGGCCGGCACGCCGGTACGCGCTGATATGCGTGTGCCAGGCGGCAGCAGCTTCACGTTCACCGTGACCTATGCCGACAGCGGCGGCGCGGGCATCGACACCAGCACCTTCGGCACCAGCAATGTCACGGTCAAGGATCCCGGTAATAATGCGCTGACGGTGAGCGGCGTCTCCGCCAGCGGCAATACCGTGACCTATACCGTGACCGCGCCGGGCGGCAGTTGGGATAGCGGCGATGTGGGCAGCTACACCATCGGCCTCGCGGGCAATTCGGTGAAGGATTTGGCGGGCAATGCGGTGGCGGCCAACGCCAGTGCGCATACTTTCAACGTTACGGCCAACTCGCTGCCACAGCTGGGCGGCACCTTCAGCACCGCGTTGAACGTGAATGACAACACCACCACCACGCCATTCTCCGGCGTCACCGTCAGCGACGCCGATGGCGACGCTGTCAGCATTGCCATCAGCTATACCGCCGCCAACGGTGTGTTGAGCGGTACCGGCCTAAGCGGCACGGCAGGCAACTATGTGCTGACGGCAGCCAGTGCCGCTGCCGCGCAAAGCGCCTTGCAGGGCCTGGTCTTTACGCCGACCGCCAACCAGGTTGCTGTTGGTAGCACCACCAGCACTGCCTTCACGCTGACGCCGAACGATGGCAACGCCAATGGCACGTCCGACTCTAGCACCCTCGTGACTGCGGCGCCGGTACGTCCAACTGCCACGCTGGCACTTAGCGACAGCGCGCTGACGGCGGGCGAAACCGCGGTGCTGACCGTGACCTTCTCGGAAGCGGTGACCGGTTTTACCAGCGCCGATCTGACCATCCCCACGGGCACGCTGGGCGCCTTGACCAGCAATGACGGCGGCCGCACCTGGACCGCCACCTACACGCCCACAGCCAACACCACCAGCGCCACCAATGCCTTTACGCTCGACTTGACTGGCGTGCAGGACGCGGGAGGCAGCAGCGGCTTGGGAACGGCCAGTAGCGCCAATTTCAGCTTGAACACTGTGCCGCCGAGCGAGCCGCCGCCCACCGGCACGATTGACGGCGTGCCGGTGGTGCAGCAGCAGGGCACCGATCCGGTGACAGGCCTGGCTACGACCACGCTTACCGTGCCGCTGGTGCAGCCAACCCGCAACGAAGACCCGAATACGCCGAACGCGAATATGGCCGACATTCCGCTTTCCGTCAGCGCGGGAGCTGTGCGCGCCGGCCTTACCGTGAGCCTGCCGACGGGGACGGGCCTGCTGGCGGAGGGGCCGAGTACCTTGCTGAACCATGAACAGGGCTTGCTGGACCTGATCCGTCGCATCGAGCAGAAAACCGTGGCCGGCTCCAGTGTGCAGCAGGAGATGACGGGGCAGGGCACCAACTTCCTTAACGACTTGCTGAGCAGTGTTTTGCTGAAGACTAATACCCTGGTGCCCACGGCTGCGGCGGGCCAGGGTGGTAACCGCACCATCATGATCGAGGGCAGTTCCAGCACGCCGGCGCCGGGCGGCGAGCCGAATAAATCGGCCATCGGCCTGGTGATCGACGCCACCCAGCTGGGCGGCAACGCCACGCTGCAGCTGGACAATGTGGACTTCGCCGCCATCGTCGGCAATGCCACGGTGCGCGGTGGCGATGGCCGGAATATGGTGGTGGGCGATGGCGCCAGCCAGAATATCTTCCTCGGCGCCGACGATGACCTGTTGTTCGGCGGCGCCGGCAAGGATATCGTCGGCAGCGCGGGCGGCAACGACCGGCTCGATGGCGGCGCGGACGACGACTTCGTCGCCGGCGGCGTCGGCGACGACATTCTGATCGGCGGCAGCGGTAACGATATCCTGCAGGGCGGCCGCAGCGACAGCGGTCTATGGGATTTCTATATGAAGGCCGACGGCACCTTGTCGGCGCGCCACCAGACCGCCATCTTCGCGCCGCTGGAAAAAGAAACGGTGCAACTGGCCGAGATCAACACGAGCTTGCGCGTCATGGACTTCCTGGCGGCCGATAAGGCCACGCTGGGCGATATTGCCCTGCTGTACCATGCCGCCTTTAGCCGCGCGGCCGACATCGGCGGCCTGAATTTCTATCTGCGTGGGGGCGCCACGGCGGCGCAGACGGCAAAAGCGTTTACCGATTCCAGCGAATGGGTGGGGCAGGGATGGGACCAGCTGAGCGACAGCGCTTTTGTCGCCAAGCTGTATCAGCAGGTGCTGGGCCGCGCGGCCGATGCGCAGGGCTATCAGTTCTGGATCGACGCGTTGTCCGGCGCCCATGGCGTTCCAGTCAGCCGCAGCGAAGCGCTGGCCGGCTTCGCCCTCGGCGCGGAGCACCGCGCCCTGCAAAACACGGCCAATGGCCTGGCCCTTGCCCAGGGCAACCTGGCGCAGGAGGCGGCCTGGTTCGCCAATAGCGGCAACGACAGGCTGGAAGGCGGCGCGGGCAGCGATGTGCTGGAAGGTGGTGATGGCATCGATACCGCCGTATATGCGGGGCAGTTGTCCGGCTATCAGTTTGTGCTGGCGCGCGATGGCCAATTGCATGTGGTGGATAAGGCGAATGGCGACAGCGATACCTTGCGCGCCATCGAGAAGGGGGAATTCGCCGGCCAGCAGATCGATCTGACTTTTACGCAGGCAGGACAGGCGCGGTTGCAGACTCTGGGCCTGTTATATGAGGCCGTGCTGGACCGGCCCGGCGACCTGGGCGGCTTTGCCTGGTGGGCCAGCTTGCCGCTCGACGCGGCACAGTATGCGGCCGGCTTTACTTCGTCGGCGGAATTCCGTGCCCGCTACGACGGCATGAACAACAGCGCCTTCGTGCAGACCTTGTACGCCAACAGCGGTCTGGCGGAGAGCGCGGCGGGCGGTGCGGCGACCTGGGTCGGCTATCTGGACACCCACAGCCGCGCGGAATTGATCGGCAGCTGGATCGGCCAGCAGGCCGTGATCGACGCGCAGTACGCCAGCCAGGGTTTGTGGCTGGTGTGAGGCCGGCTTAGGGCTGCGGCGTTCCCAGCACGTCGCGGCAGACTTCCAGCCAGGCGCGCGCCGCGTGCGAGAGGTAGCGTCCGTTCCATACATGGGCCACCTGCCAGTGCAGCACCGGTTCGCTGACGCGCACCGCGTGCACGCGCTCATGCGCCAGACGGTGGATGAACGGTTCTGGCAGCAGGGCCACGCCGATGCCGGCCGATGCCATTTCCACCAGCCAGTCCCACTGGCTGCTTTGCGCCGCGATGGTGGGGACGAAGCCGGCGGCGGTAAAGGCGTTGCGCAGGCTGCGCGTCAGCGCAAAATCGTCTTCCAGCAGCACCAGGGGCAAGTCCTTGAGCGCCTTTAAGGGCAGGGTACGGCGGTGGCGCTGGAAGGTGCCGTGCGCCGCCAGCGCCCAGATCGGATAGCTGGCGATTTTCACCGTTTCCAGCTGCAGCGCCGGATCGGCCGGCAGCACCGTCATGCCGATTTCCAGCTCACCGGCCGCCAGCAGGCGCTCGATCTCCTGGCCCGTATCCTCGCGCAGCCGCAGCGTGATGGCCGGGTAGCGTTCGCGGAAGGCCTTCAGCACTGGGGTAAACAGCAGGTTGATCATGGGCGGGATGCCCACCGTCAGGCTGCCGCGCTGGCGCTCCTGGGTGTCGCGTACTTCCAGCTGCAATTGGCGCATGGTGGCCAGCATCTGCTGGCCGCGTTGATACACGACTTGGCCGGTATCGGTCAGCGTCAGGCGGCGTCCATCGCGCACTAGCAGCGGCGCCTGCAATTCCTCTTCCAGCTGGTGCACCATCTTGCTGATGGTTGATTGTGTAACGTGCAACAGTTCGGCGGCCTGGGTGAAGCTGCTCAGGCGGGCGGTTTCGATGAAGTAGCGCAGGGAGCGGATGTCCATGAATATTTCGACTGAAATCGGGGAATAATAGTCATAAATCGACTGCTGGCAGAATTCTATACTGCTTTGTATCAGAGCAGAAAATAGTGAGACCAGCATGTACGCAGACCGCATCCGCCATCCAGCCTTACAGCAGAAACTGATGCCCGCCTCCGACGCGGCCAGCCTGTTCCGCGATGGCATGACCGTCGGCATGAGCGGCTTTACCCGCGCCGGCGACGCCAAGGCGCTGCCGCTGGCGCTGGTGGAACGCGCCTGCCGCGAACCCTTCAGCCTGACCCTGCTCACCGGCGCGTCGCTGGGCAACGACAGCGACGGCCTGATGGCCAATGCCGGCCTACTGGCGCGCCGCATGCCTTTCCAGGCCGACGCCGCGCTGCGCCACAAAATCAATAACGGCGAGGTGATGTTCATCGACCAGCACCTGTCTGAAACCGCCGAACAGCTGCGCAGCGGCGCCCTGCACCCGGTCGATATCGCCGTCATCGAGGCGGTGGCGATCACCGAGGATGGTGGCATCGTGCCGACCATGGCAGTCGGGAACAGCGCCAGCTTCGTGCAGCAGGCCAAGCAGATCATCGTGGAACTGAACCTGAGCGCGCCGCTGGCGCTGGAAGGCTTGCACGATATTTATGTGCCCCAGCCGCGTCCCGGCCGCGCGCCGATTCCGCTGGTGGAGCCGGGCCAGCGCATCGGCACCACCGCCATTCCGGTCGATCCGGCGCGCATCGCCGCCATCGTCGTCACCGCCAGCCCGGACAGCCCGTCCAATGTGCTGCCGCCCGACGAGGAAACCGACGCCATCGCGCGCCACGTCATCGCCTTCCTGGAGGGCGAGGTAGCCGCCGGCCGCATGACCGAAAAGCTGCTGCCGCTGCAAGCCGGCATCGGCACCATCGCCAACGCCGTGCTGCATGGACTGACGCAATCGTCCTTCCGCGACCTGACCATGTATTCCGAGGTGCTGCAGGACAGTGCCATCGAGCTGCTCGACTCCGGCCAGCTGGCCCTGGCTTCGGCATCCTCGATCACGCTGTCGGCCGCCAAGCATGAACACTTCCTGCGCAATCTGGAGCGTTACCGCGAACGCATCGTGCTGCGACCGCAGGAGATCAGCAACCATCCGGAAATCGTGCGCCGCCTCGGCATCATCGGCTTGAACACGGCGCTTGAATTCGACATCTACGGCAATGTGAATTCCACCCATGTGGGCGGCACCCATATGATGAACGGCATCGGCGGCTCCGGCGATTTCGCCCGCAACGGCGAGCTGGCCATCTTCGTCAGCAAGTCGGTGGCGAAGGACGGCGCGATTTCCAGCGTGGTGCCGATGGTGGCACACGTCGACCACACCGAGCACGATGTCGATGTGCTGGTGACGGAGTGGGGCTTGGCCGACCTGCGCGGCCTGGCGCCGCGCGAACGCGCGCTGCTCATCATCGAGCGCTGCGCCCATCCGAGCTACCGCCCGGCCTTGCTGGCCTACTATGAAGAGGCCTTGCGGCGCGGCGGGCAGACGCCCCATGTGCTGGAAAAAGCGCTGTCCTGGCATGAACAGTACTGGCTGTACGGTAGTATGAATTATAAAAATCTATCAATTTGATAGAATCAATTGTCTTTGTTGATTTGCTGAGCTTCTCTAGAATGATTCCATCGTTCACCGCCAATAGAGGAGCAAGCAATGAGCAAGCCAATCACCACCGCATCCGGCATTCCCGTCGCTGACAACCAGAATTCCGCCAGCGCGGGCGTGCGCGGTCCTTTGCTGCTGCAGGACTTCCACCTGATCGAGAAGCTGCAGCACTTCAACCGTGAACGCATCCCTGAGCGTGTGGTGCATGCCAAGGGCTCCGGCGCTTACGGCATCTTCACCGTCACCCACGACATCAGCCGCTACACCAAGGCCAAACTCTTTGCCGCCGTCGGCAAGCAGGCCGAAACCTTTGTGCGCTTCTCCACCGTGGGCGGCGAAAAGGGTAGCGCCGACACCGAACGCGATCCGCGCGGCTTCGCCCTGCGCGTCTACACCGAGGAAGGCAACTGGGATCTGGTCGGCAACAACACGCCCATGTTCTTCATCAAGGACGGCATCAAATTCCCCGACTTCATCCACACCCAGAAACGCGATCCGCAGACCAATCTGAAATCGGCCACCATGATGTTCGACTTCTGGAGCAAGGCGCCGGAAAGCCTGCACCAGGTGACGATGCTGTTCAGCGACCGCGGCACGCCGGACGGCTACCGCCATATGGACGGTTTCGGCAGCCACACCTTCAGCCTGATTAACGCGGCCGGCGAGCGCGTCTACGTGAAATGGCATTTGAAAACGCAGCAGGGCATCAGGAATCTGGCGGCGGCCGATGCCGTGCGCCTGGCCGGCGAAGACCCGGACTACGCCCAGCGCGATCTGTTCGGCGCCATCGAGCGCGGCGAGTTCCCGCGCTGGGACGTCAAGCTGCAGGTGGCGACCGAAGAGCAGTTGGCCGAGTGGGAAGCGCGCACCGGCTGGAATCCCTTCGACCTGACCAAGGTCTGGCCGCATAAGGATTTCCCGCTGATCCCGGTGGGCGTGCTGGAACTGAACCGCAACCCGCTCAACTACCACGCCGAAGTGGAACAGGCCGCGCTGTCGCCGGCCAATGTGGTGCCGGGCATGGGCTATTCGCCGGACAAGATGCTGCAGGCGCGCCTGTTCGCCTACCACGACGCCCAGTTGTACCGCCTCGGCACCAACCATCAGCATCTGCCGGTGAACGCGCCGCGCTGCCCCTTCCACAACCAGCAGCGCGACGGCGCCATGGCCATTGCCAATGGCGGGGCCGAGCAGAACTACCATACGGTGGAGGCGGGCGGCAGCCAGCCGCAAGGCCTGGGCCATGGCGAACCGGCGCTGGCGCTGCACGGCGGGGCGGGGCGCTACGATGGCCGCGGCCAGGAAGATGATTACACCCAGGCCGGCAATCTGTTCCGCCTCTTGCCTGAGCAGGAAAAGCAGAATCTGTTCGCCAACCTGGCTGGTCCCATGAGTCAGATCAGCGATGAGATCATCAATCGCCAGCTGGGCCACTTCGACAAGGCTGATCCGGCCTACGGCGCCGGCGTGCGCGCAGCGTTGAAAGCGCGTGGCCGCAATATCGGCTGATGCAGTATGAGCAAGGCCGGCCTGAAAAACCGGCAAGCTTGGAAAAAGGGCAAGCAGAAATGCTGGCCCTTTTTGCGTAAATCGCGCAAAGCGTGGACAATAGCGCCATCGCAATTCACTAGAACGGAATAGCCAATGACGATCAAAATCAGCCAGAACTTCGACTCCGGCGCCATCGAGGTGCTGCGCGCCGACAGCGCTGCCACCATTGAACTCAATCTGCGCAAGGATTCCCACGCCGACATCCACCAGTGGTTCCACTTCCGCCTGCAGGGCGCGCGCGGCGAAGCCGTGACCATGCGCTTCCTGAACGCGGGCCAGGCCACGTATGCCAAAGGTTACGAGGACTACAACGCGGTGGCGAGCTACGATGGCGATAACTGGTTCCGCGTGCCGACCTCCTTCGATGGCGAAGTCATGACCATCAAGCACACGCCTGATCTGGACAGCGTCTATTACGCCTATTTCGAGCCGTATTCCTGGGAACGCCATCTGCGCCTGCTGGGCGAAGTGGCCGAGAACCCGATCGCCCGCGTGGTCGATATCGGCAGCACCGTCGATGGCCGCGACATGAACCTGGCCATCATCGGCAATCCGCAAGCGGAGAAAAAGATCTGGGTCATCGGCCGCCAGCATCCGGGCGAATCGATGGCTTCCTGGTTCGTCGAAGGCCTGCTTGACAGCCTGCTGGACGACGCCAACCCGATCGCGCGCAAGCTGCTGCAGCGCGCCGTCTTCTACATCGTGCCGAATATGAACCCGGACGGTTCGGTGCGCGGCAATCTGCGCACCAATGCCGCCGGCGCCAACCTGAACCGCGAATGGATGACGCCATCGCTGGAGCGCTCGCCGGAAGTGCTGTGCGTGAAGCAGAAGATCCATGAAGTGGGCGTCGATATGTTCTTCGACATCCACGGCGACGAGGCGCTGCCGTACAACTTCGTGGCCGGCAACGAGATGCTGGAAAACTTCACGCCCGAGCAGGCCGCGTCGCAGAAGGCCTTCATCGAGCGCTACAAGAACGCCAGCCCGGACTTCCAGGACAAATACGGCTATGCCGCCAGCAAGTACAAGGAGGACATGCTGACCCTGGCCTCCAAATACATCGGCCACCACTTCCAATGCCTGGCCCTGACCCTGGAAATGCCGTTCAAGGACAATGCTGACCTGCCGGCGCCGCACGTGGGCTGGAACGGCGCGCGCAGCGCGGCCCTGGGCGCGGCCATCCTGCAGCCTATCCTGCTGTCGCTGGACGACTAAGCCATGGGCGTCGAGATCGAGCGTAAATTCCTGGTGCAAAACGAAGGCTGGCGCGCGCAAGGCGAGCCGGTGCTGCTGCGCCAGGGCTACCTGTCCTCACATCCGGAGCGCGTGGTGCGGGTGCGCATCGAGGGCGGCGCGGCGGTCATGACGATCAAGAGCAAGGCGGTGGGCGTCAGCCGCGGCGAGTGGGAATACCCGCTGCCGCTGGCCGACGCCGCCGAATTCCTCGACCGCCTGTGCGAGCAGCCCATCATCGAAAAATACCGCCGCCGCATTCCTTACGCCGGCTTTGTGTGGGAAGTCGATGAGTTCCTGGGCGCGAACGCGGGCCTGGTCATGGCCGAGATCGAATTGCCTAGCGAAGAGCAAGCCTTCGACAAGCCGGACTGGGTGGGCGAGGAAGTCACACAGGATGTGCGCTACCTCAACTCCAACCTGATCGGCAAGCCTTACTCCAGCTGGTAAGCCCCCCTTGCGTGGTCTATGCTTGAAACATGGACCACGAATTCCACGCCTTCCAGGCTCGCATCGAAGCCATCCTGCCGACCTTGGCCACCAAGGCCGATATTGAGGCTGTGCGCGCCGATATGCTGCGCCTGGTACATGAAACCCATAAATGGATGCTGGCTTCGGTGATCGGCATGTTTATCGGTTTCGGTGGCCTGTTCATGGCTGTCGGTAACGGGCCGCGCCTGCAATGGCAATCCGCGCCGCTTCCGGCGCCCGTACCGGCGGCTCAGCCGGCTCCCGCCAGCGCACCGCAGGCTCAGCAGCAAGCGGGCAGGCCGCCCCAACTGGCCTTCATCATCATCAATCAGGCCCAGATGCCCGTGAAATAAAAAGACCTCGCATATAGCGAGGTCTTTTTGCATTCAAGCCTGAACGGCTCAGTGGAAGTGTTCGGTGCCGGTGGGCGCGTCTTCCGGCATTTCGGCGTGCACCAGCTCGCCGGACGGATCGGCGAACAGCGGCGCGCCGCAATCGTCGCAGAACTCGACCACATAGCGCTCGCCCAGCTTCTTGATCTGGGTGACGCCGGCCGCGTTCAGGTGCTCGACGATTTCATCCACCGGCGTGCGCGGCTTGACCAGGGCGTCGAGCAGGCCGCCGATCGGACCTTCCGGCGGCGTGCCTTCCTCGTCCTCCTGGCCGTACAGCGGCCATACCACGCCATAAATCACATCGCTGCTGGAGCGGCGCGTGAAGCCGACGCGGTATTCGTCGATCGGCGCATCGGCCGCTTCCTCGCCGAAGCCGGCCACCACGGCGCGCAGCTCGGCCGGCTCGCACGCCAGCGAATGCGTCAGATAGTGCACGGCGGCGCGGATCGAGACCGGGCGGATCAGCTTATCGGCCTCGCGGCAAGCCATGTAGTAGGCTTCCGGCAGCAGCAGTTCGACGCCGCAGCCCGGCAGCAGACGGCTGACGGTCGGCGTGGCCTGGCTGCGCCATTGTTCCAGCGCGGCCTGGCGTTCCTCGGCCTGGTGCGCATGGGCCGACGGCATCTGCCAGCGGAACATGGCTTCGCCGGCCGGCGCCACCACGGCCACCAGCAGGTAGCGCGTGTCGGCCAGGAAGGGCGCGGTTTCTGGCGTCTTCGCGTCCGATTTCAGCGCCACGCCTTTGAGCGCGGACTGGGCCAGCTTGTGCAGCTTGCCATAGGTGTCGGCATGGGTGCGCGGCAGCTGGTCGATGGAGTACAGGGTGGAGGCCATCGCCATGCGCGTGCCGTCGGCCAGCAGGTGGGCCGAGAAGTGGGCCGACAGCGTGTTCAGGATATCGCCCGGAATCGCGCCGGAGGCGATGGCGAAGCGGGTCCAGGCCAGCACCGGCGCCGCCACCAGCAGCACGTCATACTGGGCCGGGCCGTTCTCGCCCTCGACGGTGATGGTGGCCGATTCGCTGGCCGCTTCCACGCCGTCCATCAGCACGTCGTAAGCATTCAGGTCCGCGCCGAACAGTTTGTTCAGGGCGGCATCGATGGTGTCCTGGTGGCCGGTCTTCAGCAGTTTCAGCAACTGCGTATCCAGACTGCGTTCCCAGCCGCGCTCTTCGAGCCGGCTGGCCGCCTGGCCTACGGCCTGGGCGAGGGAGAGAAGGCGCTGGCTGTCGGCGGACAATTTATGAGGTGAATCTTTAGATGGTCGACGCATAGCGCTACAGGTTTTCTGTCAGTGTAAAAGTTCTTGTTACTCGTATTGTAGTGGATTCGGCAAGGATGGGCTGTGCAAATAAAAAACGCCGGGACCAGCCCGGCGTTTTGCGCGAAGCCGCCCATGCGGGCGGCCATGGCGATCAGGCAGCCAGCAGCTGGCGCAGCACGAACGGCAGGATGCCGCCATGCTTGTAGTAGTCGACTTCGATTGGGGTGTCGATACGCAGCAGCACAGGCACTTCCTGCTTGGAACCATCAGCGCGGTGGATCACCAGGGTGACTTTCTGCTGTGGTTTGATCTCGCCTTCCAGACCTTTCAGGTCATAGATTTCCTTGCCGGTGATGCCCAGCGAGTCGACGCTGTCGTTGCCGATGAATTGCAGCGGCAGCACGCCCATGCCCACCAGGTTGGAACGGTGGATGCGCTCGAAGGAGCGGCAGATCACGGCTTTCACGCCCAGCAGCTGGGTGCCTTTGGCCGCCCAGTCGCGCGAGGAGCCGGTGCCGTATTCTTCGCCGCCGAAGACCATGGTCGGCACGCCCGCAGCCACATACTTCATGGCGGCGTCGTAGATCGACAGCTGTTCGCCGGAAGGCTGGTGGATGGTGATGCCGCCTTCGACCGCGGAACCGTCGGCCTTGGCCGGGATCATCTTGTTCTTGATACGCACGTTGGCGAAGGTGCCGCGCATCATGATCTCGTGGTTGCCGCGGCGCGAGCCGTAGGAGTTGAAGTCGGCCTTCATCACGCCGTTCTCTTTCAGCCACTTGCCGGCTGGGCCGTCTTCCTTGATGGAACCGGCTGGGGAAATGTGGTCGGTGGTGATCGAATCGCCGAACACGCCCAGGGCGCGCGCGCCGCTGATGCCGGAAGCAGCCGCTTTCGGGGTCATGGCGAAGTCGTCGAAGAATGGCGGTTCGGCGATGTAGGTCGAATCCGGCCAGTTGTACACTTGGCCTTCGGTCGAGGACACGGCTTCCCACAGCTTGCCTGGCGCGCCTTTGACGTCGGCGTAGTTGTCCTTGAACACTTTGGAGTTCATGGCGAACTTCATCAGCTTGGCGATTTCCGCCGAGGTCGGCCAGATGTCGCCCAGGTAGACGTCCTTGCCGCCCTTGCCCTGGCCTACCGGCTCGGTCATCAGGTCGCGCGTCACATTGCCGGCGATGGCGTAGGCGACGACCAGCGGTGGCGAAGCCAGGAAGTTGGAGCGGATGTTCGGGTGGATGCGCGCTTCGAAGTTGCGGTTGCCCGACAGGACGGCGGCGGCCACGATGTCGTTGCCGGTGATGGCAGCGTTCAGTTCCGGGGTCAGGTCGCCGGCATTGCCGATGCAGGTGGTGCAGCCGTAAGCGGTCACGCCGAAGCCCAGTTTTTCCAGGTAAGGCAGCAGGCCGGCGGCGGTCAGGTACTCGGTCACGACGCGCGAGCCAGGGGCCAGCGAGGACTTGATGTGCGGAGCGACGGTCAGGCCGGCTTCCACGGCTTTCTTGGCCAGCAGGCCGGCGGCCAGCAGCACGCTCGGGTTCGAGGTGTTGGTGCAGGAGGTGATGGCGGCGATCAGCACGTCGCCGTTTTTCACGTTCACGCCATTGCTGGTGGTGTAGGTCTTGGTCAGGTCTTCAGGCTTTTTGTTGAAGCCGTTCTCGCCGGTCGGCTTGGAGAACAGTTCGGTGAAGGTCGACTTGACGTTGCCGATTTCGATGCGGTCTTGCGGACGTTTCGGGCCGGCCAGCGATGGCGCCACCGTGGACAGGTCCAGGTGCAGTTCGCGGGTGTAGTCGATTTCGCCTTTTTTCGGCACGCCGTACATGCCCTGGGCTTTGAAGTAGGAAGCGAAGGCGTCGATTTCGGCCTTGGTGCGGCCGGTGCCTTCGAAGTATTCGATGGTGGCGTCGTCGACCGGGAAGAAGCCCATGGTGGCGCCGTATTCCGGTGCCATATTGGCGATGGTGGCGCGGTCGGTCACGGTCAGGGACTCGGTGCCTTCGCCGAAGAACTCGACGAATTTGCCCACGACTTTTTCTTTACGCAGCATTTCGGTGATGGTCAGCACCAGGTCGGTCGCGGTGCAGCCTTCGCGCAGGGCGCCGGTCAGGTTCACGCCGATCACGTCCGGGGTCAGGAAGTACACGGGCTGGCCCAGCATGCCGGCTTCGGCCTCGATGCCGCCCACGCCCCAGCCGACAACGCCGATGCCGTTGATCATGGTGGTGTGGGAGTCGGTGCCCACCAGCGAGTCAGGGTAGTACACATTGGAGGCAGCGTGCACGCCGCGCGCCAGGTATTCCAGGTTGACCTGGTGGACGATGCCGAAGCCCGGAGGCACGACGCCGAAGGTGTCGAAGGCTTGCATGCCCCATTTCATGAACTGGTAGCGCTCGTTGTTGCGCGAGAATTCCAGCTTCATGTTCAGGTCCAGCGCTTTCGGTTCGCGGAAGTGGTCGATGGTCACGGAGTGGTCCACCACCAGGTCCACTGGCACCAGCGGTTCGATCTTCTTCGGGTTCACGCCCATTTTGGAGGCGACGTTACGCATCGCGGCCAGGTCGGCCAGCAGAGGAACGCCGGTGAAGTCCTGCAGCACCACGCGCGCCACCACGAACGGGATCTCGTCCGTACGCTCGGCGGTCGCGCCCCAGCTAGCCAGTTGTTTGACGTGTTCTTCCGTGACTTTCTTGCCGTCGCAGTTACGCAGGACGGATTCGAGCACTACGCGGATCGACACCGGCAGGCGGGAGACTTTGATGCCCAGGCTTTTTTCCAGTGCCGGCAGGGAGTAGAACTTACCCTTCTTGCTGCCAGAAATAGTGAAATCCTTGAGCGTATTCAGTGTGTTGCGGGACATGACCTCTCCTTCAGGTGGGTATCGTCTGTTATTAATGTTTCAGGGTATTGCAGCGCCCCCGAAGGGGCGTTTCCTCTTCCAGCTTGCCTTACGCAGCTGCGGCCGGAGTCTCCGCCGGCTTGTTCTGCTCAGGGCTCTTGCATTCGTTCGCCAGCTGGCGGCTCTGCTTCGAATCGAGCAGCATGCTCTTGGCCGGGATGCCGATCCAGACCAGGCCATACAGCTTGTTCTCGAAGCGCTGGGCGCCGGTGGTGGTGGCCACGCGCTTCAGGCGGTGCAGGCGTTTTTTCCAGCGCAGGGCGATGAAGTTCTCATCTTCGTTGTTCTGGTAGATGGTGACTTTGTTGCCCAGTTCGCAGGCGAATTCGGTGACGGCGGAACCGGTCACGCTAGGCTCGGCGGCTTCGTCCTCGCCATCGGCGGCGACAGCGGCGGTGGCGCCGGCAGCAGCGGCGGCTGCGGCCGCAGGCTTGGCGGCCTTAGCGGCCTTGCGTTTGGCGGGTTTCTTTTCCGCCTTGGCGGCCGGCTGGCCTTCGGCGTGGACGGCAGGGGCCAGGCACAGGGTGGCGGAACCGAGGGCGAGGCTGCAAGCCAGGAAGAGTTTGGAGATGGACATCAGTGTGTTTCCGTTGCTGGGTGTTCAGGGATGGCGTTCATCAGGGCGGCGACCGATTCGGGCAGCGGCAGGCCGGCCAGGCGCGCGCGCTGCAAAACCGTCCAATAATATCGGTAGCTGGCGCGGTCGTGCAAGCGGCCGTTCTGGGCAATCGGCCCCCAGGCGGCGCGCTCGGCCTCGTGCAGGATATTGGCCGCCTCGTTCACTTCGGAAGCGCGTGGCGTGAAGGCCTTGATCACGGGCTTGATCTGGTTCGGGTGGATGCTCCACATGCGCGTGTAGCCGAATTCGGCGGCGGCGCGCTGGGCGTCGGTGGCCACCACCGCGCTGTCCTTGATTTCGGTGGTCACATTATGCGAAGGCACCTTGCCGTGGGCGTGGCAGGCGGCCGCGATATCGAGCTTGGCGCGCACCACCAGCGGGTGGGCGAACTGGCCCGGCGTGCGCATGGCGTTGCCGGGAATGGCGCCGTAATGGGCCGAGACGAAATCCATGATGCCGAAGGACAGGCATTCGACCTGGGGCAGGGCGGCGATGGCGAAGACGTCGCGCAGCGCGCCGTGGGTCTCGATCAGCACGTGCACCGGCAGGTTGCTGCGGCCGGCCTTCAGGGCGTGCTTGTTGATGGTGGCGAGGGCCTTTTCCACGTCCTGCACGCCATCCGGCTTGGGCAGCACCAGGTAGGCCAGCTTGTGGGCGGCGGCGCCGACGATGATCTCCACGTCGCGCTCGAAATGCGCGCTGGCGGCGTCATGCACGCGGGCGCCGATGCGGCCGAAGCGGTTGGCCTCGTCGAGCAGCAGCTGGGCCACCAGATGGGCGTGTTCCTCTTCCTTGCCGGCGGCGGCGCCGTCCTCGCAATCGAAGGTGATGTCGAACAGGGGGCCAAGCTCTTGTTGCAGGGCCATCGACTTGCGCATCAGCTTCTCGGACCCTGCATAGTGGTCGCAGGCGGGAAGCAGCAGCGGTTGGCGTTTGCCCTGGAATAAAACCTCGGATGGGTGCATCTTGGCGTTCGTATTGGCAGAATCTGGGGTTGCAGAAAGCGCTAAGGCCGCACTGCTTTCGGCAGTGCGGCTTTTGCGGCGGATCGGTGGTTTAACCGGTTCCACTTCGTTGGGCGGATTGAACCGCTGCGCCTATTATGGCAGCAGGTGTTTCACGCCTTCGCGCTCTTCGGTCAGTTCCTTGAGCGTGATGTTGATGCGTTCTTGCGAGAAGGCGTCGATTTCCAGGCCTTGGACGATTTTGTATTCGCCGTTTTCGGTGGTCACCGGGAAGCCGAACATGGTGCCTTCAGGGATGCCGTAGGAGCCGTCCGATGGGATGCCCATGGTGGTCCACTTGCCGTTGGTGCCCAGTACCCAGTCGCGCACGTGGTCGATGGCGGCGTTGGCGGCCGAAGCGGCCGAGGACAGGCCGCGCGCTTCGATGATGGCGGCGCCGCGCTTGCCGACGGTCGGCAGGAAGGTGTCGCTGTTCCAGACCGCGTCGTTGATGGTTTCCTTGACCGACTTGCCGTCGATGGTGGCGAAACGGTAGTCAGCGTACATGGTCGGCGAGTGGTTGCCCCACACGCACAGTTTTTCGATCGAGGCGACCGGCTTGCCGACTTTGGCGGCGATTTGCGACAGGGCGCGGTTGTGGTCCAGGCGCAGCATGGCGGTGAAGTTCTTGGCCGGCAGGGAAGGGGCCGATTTCATCGCGATATAGGCGTTGGTGTTGGCTGGGTTGCCGACCACCAGTACTTTCACATTGCGCGAAGCGACGGCGTCCAGCGCCTTGCCTTGCACGGTGAAGATCTGGGCGTTGGCTTCCAGCAGGTCTTTACGCTCCATGCCTGGGCCGCGTGGGCGGGCGCCCACCAGCAGGGCCACGTCGGCGTCCTTGAAGGCGGTCATCGGATCGGCGTGGGCGGTCATGCCGGCCAGCAGCGGGAAGGCGCAGTCGTCGATTTCCATCATGACGCCCTTCAGCGCTTTCTGCGCTTTTTCGTCAGGGATTTCAAGCAGTTGCAGAATGACTGGCTGATCCTTGCCCAGCATGTCGCCGTTGGCGATGCGGAACAGCAGGGAATAGCCGATCTGGCCGGCGGCGCCGGTAACGGCAACACGCATTGGGGTTTTAGCCATGATGAATCTCCAAGTGGAATAAAAACGATCTGAAGCTGGACCTACGCTTGTAAAAATATAATGATACCAAATGCGCCGCACAAATTTGACGCACAAGGCATCAGGAACTATGCTTTTTCTGTACTGCGCAACGCCCTCGCGCGGGCAGCCGGAAACCGCATCGACGGCGAGTGTAGGCCCCGAATGCCCGTCTGTCAATCATATCTTATGTCTTATATAAGACAGATAACTTGTCGGGTTTTGCTGGACGAATAGCCCCTTTTGTGGTGAAATCTCGCCCTATGAATTCCGTCCCGCCCAACCAGACCAGTCCAGCCGCTGCCGCCAGCGCGCCGGCGACCCCGGCGCCGGGCGCGACCGCCTCATCCTCCGTTGCGCCGAGCGCTTCGCCCACCTTCTCCCCGCTGTACCAGCAGATCAAGGCCTTGATCACGCAAAGCCTGCAGTCGGGCGAATGGAAGCCGGGCGAGCTGATTCCCAGCGAAGTGGAGCTGGCCAACCGCTTCAAGGTCAGCCAGGGCACGGTGCGCAAGGCCATCGACGAACTGGCGGCCGAGAACCTGGTGGTGCGCAAGCAGGGCAAGGGCACCTTCGTCTCGACCCACCATGAAGCGCGCGCCCACTTCCGCTTCCTGCGCCTGATGCCCGACGAGGGCGTGCCGCACTACCCGGAAAGCAAATTCATCGAAGTGCGCCGCCTGCGCGCGCCGGCCGACGTGGCGCGCCTGCTCGACCTGAAGTCGGGCGACGCGGTCATCTATATCAAGCGCGTGCAATCGTTCGACGGCGTGCCCACCATCGTCGAGGAGCTGTGGCTGCCCGGCCTGCTGTTCAAGGGCTTGACGGCGGAACGGCTGAATGAATACAAGGGGCCGATGTACGGCCTGTTCGAATCCGAATTCGGCACCCGCATGATACGGGCGGCCGAGAAAATCCGCGCCGTGTGTGCCGCCGAAGCCGATGCTGCGCTGCTGCATACGGCCCCCGGCACGCCGCTGCTGTGCGCCGAACGCGTCTCGTTCACGTATGGCGACAAACCGGTGGAATTGCGCCGTGGCCTGTATCTGACGGAGCGTCATCATTATCAAAATGACCTCAATTAGATAATCTTGTTGAGTCGCTAAGAAATGGGGCGGCGCAACATAATTTTTGTTATATGTAACAATACATATTGGTGGGGAGGACGAAAATCGGCGAAAATCGCGGTCTTACCGCAGTTTTACTTTCGCTGCCTCGTCGCAGTATCGAAATAATTAGCACTAAGCCATAAGGGAGGTTAATGATGTCTGAAGCCGTAAGGGAAGCACCAAAAAAAGAACGGCCTGAGTTCCGTAATATCCACGTTACGCAACTGTCGAACTACCGCTTGCCTTTAGCCGGAGTTGTATCCATCTTGCACCGCATTAGCGGTTTCCTGATGTTTGCCCTGCTGCCTGTTGTCCTGTATCTGCTCGAGCAGAGCATCCGATCGGAACTTTCCTTTGCTTACTTCCAGGGCATCGCCTCGCACTGGTTCGTCAAGCTGGTGATCCTGGCCCTGGTCTGGGCGTATATGCAGCACTTCTGCGCCGGTGTGCGCCACCTGATCATGGACACCCACGTCGGCCTGGACAAGGATTCGGCGCGCAAGAGTGCCGCGACCGTGCTGGCCATCAGCCTGACCGTGACCGCCCTGGTGGCCCTGAAATTGTTTGGAGTGTTCTAAATGGCGAATAATAATATCGGCCCAAAACGCCTGGTCGTCGGCGCCCATTACGGCCTGAAAGACTGGCTGGCGCAGCGCGTAACCGCGATTCTGATGGTGGTGTATACCGCCGTGCTGCTGTTCTCTTTCCTTTCCGGCAGCAACTTCACCTATGAAGGCTGGGCAGGCCTGTTCGCCCAGCAGTGGTTCAAGCTGTTCAGCGCCGTGACGCTGTTCGGCCTGTTCTACCACGCCTGGGTTGGCATGCGTGACATCTGGATGGACTACGTTAAACCAGTCGGCGTCCGTCTGTTCCTGCAAATTGCCACCGTGCTGTGGTTGATCGCCTGCGCCGCATGGTCGGTGCAGATTCTGTGGAGTGTGTAATCGTGGCAGCAATCAAATCTGCAATCCCTACCCGCCGCTTTGACGCGGTGATCGTTGGCGCCGGCGGTTCCGGCATGCGCGCCTCCCTGCAACTGGCGGAAGCCGGCCTGAATGTGGCCGTGCTGTCCAAGGTCTTCCCGACCCGCTCCCACACCGTGGCGGCGCAGGGCGGCATCGGCGCCTCGCTGGGCAATATGTCGGAAGACAACTGGTTCTGGCATATGTTCGACACCGTCAAGGGCGGCGACTATCTGGGCGACCAGGACGCCATCGAATTCATGTGCCGCGAAGCGCCGAAAGTCGTGTACGAGCTGGAACACTTCGGCATGCCTTTCGACCGCAACCCGGACGGCACCATCTACCAGCGTCCGTTCGGCGGCCACACCGCCAACTTCGGCGAAAAAGCCGTGCAGCGCGCCTGCGCCGCGGCTGACCGTACCGGCCACGCCCTGCTGCACACCCTGTACCAGCGCAATGTGCGCGCCCGCACCCACTTCTTCGTCGAGTGGATGGCCCTGGACCTGATCCGCGACGCCGAAGGCGACGTGGTCGGCGTGGTGGCCCTGGAAATGGAAACCGGCGAGTGCATGATCCTGGAAGCGAAGACCACCATCTTCGCCACCGGCGGCGCCGGCCGTATCTTCGCGGCCTCGACCAACGCCTTCATCAACACCGGCGACGGCATGGGCATGGCGGCACGCGCCGGCCTGCCGCTGCAGGATATGGAGTTCTGGCAGTTCCACCCGACCGGCGTGTCCGGCGCGGGCGTGCTGATCACCGAAGGCGTGCGCGGCGAAGGCGGCATCCTGATCAACTCCAACGGCGAACGCTTCATGGAGCGCTATGCGCCGACCCTGAAGGATCTGGCGCCGCGCGACTTCGTTTCGCGCTCGATGGACCAGGAGATCAAGGAAGGCCGCGGCTGCGGTCCGAACAAGGACCACGTGCTGCTGGACCTGCGCCACATCGGCTCGGAAACCATCAAGAAGCGTCTGCCTTCGATCCTGGAAATCGGCCACAAGTTCGCCAACGTCGACGCCACCAAGGAACCGATTCCTGTGGTGCCGACCATCCACTACCAGATGGGCGGTATTCCGACCAATATCCATGGCCAAGTGGTGGCCCCGACCGCCGACGGCAGCCAGAAAGTGGTCAACGGCCTGTACGCGATCGGCGAATGCGCCTGCGTCTCGGTGCACGGCGCCAACCGCCTGGGCACCAACTCCCTGCTCGACCTGGTGGTCTTTGGTCGCGCGGCCGGCAACCACGTGGTGGCGCAGAACCTGAAGCAAAAAGAATTCAAGCCGATGCCGAAAGACGCCTCCGAGTTTGCGATGGGCCGTCTGAACAAGCTGGAAACCTCGACCGGCGGCGAGCGCGTGCAGAACGTGGCCAACGATATCCGCGCCACTATGCAGAAGTACTGCGGCGTGTTCCGTACCGACGAGCTGCTGACCCAGGGCTACGCCGAAATCATGAAGCTGGACGAGCGCCGCAAGCACGTGTCCTTCCAGGACAAGTCCAAGGTCTTCAACACCGCCCGCGTGGAAGCGCTGGAGCTGGACAATCTGATTGAAACTGCCAAGGCCACCATCACCTCGGCTGTAGCACGCAAGGAATCGCGCGGCGCCCACGCGCACAGCGATTACCCTCAGCGCGATGACGACAACTGGATGAAGCACACCCTCTGGTTCTCCGAAGGCAACCGCCTGGAATACAAGGCCGTTGTCACCAAGCCGCTGACGGTCGATACCTTCAAGCCGAAACCACGTACTTTCTAAGCAAGGGCCTTACAACATGGCACGTACTCTCAAATTCAAGATTTACCGCTACGATCCGGACAAGGATGCCAAGCCTTACATGCAAGACCTGACGGTCGAGCTGAAAGACACCGACAAGATGCTGCTCGACGCCCTGCAGCGCATCAAGTCCGACGTGGACGATTCGCTGGCCCTGCGCCGCTCCTGCCGTGAAGGCGTGTGCGGTTCGGACGCCATGAATATCAACGGCAAGAACGGTCTGGCCTGCACCACCAACCTGAACGAGTTGAGCGAGCCGATCGTGCTGCGCCCGCTGCCAGGCCTGCCGGTGATCCGCGACCTGATCGTCGACATGACCCAGTTCTTCAAGCAGTACGACTCGATCAAGCCGTTCCTGATCAACGAATCGATCCCGCCGGAGAAAGAGCGTCTGCAATCGCCGGAACAGCGCGAAGAGCTGGACGGTCTGTACGAGTGCATCCTGTGCGCCTGCTGCTCGACCTCCTGCCCGTCGTTCTGGTGGAACCCGGACAAGTTCGTCGGCCCGGCCGGCCTGCTGCAAGCCTACCGCTTCATCGCCGACAGCCGCGACGAAGCCACCGGCGCGCGTCTGGACAACCTGGAAGACCCGTACCGCCTGTTCCGCTGCCACTCGATCATGAACTGCGTGGACGTCTGCCCGAAAGGCCTGAATCCGAACAAGGCCATCGGCAAGATCAAGGAATTGATGGTCCGCCGCGCGATCTGATATGAGCGAAACGAACAAACATGCGCATCAGTCCGATCCGGCCAACCGCGCGCGCCTGCGCTGGCGCGCGCGCCGCGGTCTGCTGGAAAACGACCTGATACTGACGCGTTTTCTCGATGCGCATGAACTGGAATTGACCGACGAGGAAGTGGACGCGCTGACGCGGCTCCTCGACTTGTCGGACAATGCGCTGATGGATCTGGTGCTGGCTCGCAGCGAGCCTGAAGGCGAGATCGATCTGCCGCATGTGCGCGCACTGCTGCAACGGTTACGCCAGGCGTAGAAATACGCGGCGCCGGAAAGTTTGTGAGTTTTTTTTATTTCGCACCTCTCCAAGAAGGAAGAGTCCATGAATATCTCTGAAAATAAAGCCACCCTGTCGTTCTCGGACGGCAGCCCATCGATTGAATTTCCAATCTACAAAGGCACCGTAGGCCCGGACGTCATCGACATCCGCAAGCTGTACGGCGGCACCGGTAAATTCACCTATGACCCTGGCTTCATGTCCACCGCCTCGTGCAACTCGTCGATCACCTACATCGACGGCGACAAGGGCGAGCTGCAGTACCGCGGCTTCCCGATCGAGCAGCTGGCGGTGAATGCCGACTTCATGGAAACCTGCTACCTGCTGCTGAACGGCGAACTGCCGAACGCAGTGGACAAGAAGAAGTTCGTGGAAACCGTCACCAAGCACACCATGGTGCACGAGCAGATGCAATTCTTCTTCCGCGGCTTCCGCCGCGACGCGCACCCGATGTCCGTGCTGGTTGGCACCGTCGGCGCGCTGGCATCGTTCTACCACGACTCGCTGGACATCAATGACCCGCACCACCGCGAAGTGTCCGCGATCCGCCTGATCGCCAAGATGCCGACCCTGGTGGCGATGGCCTACAAATATTCGATCGGCCAGCCTTTCGTGTACCCGCGCAACGACCTGTCCTACAGCGCCAACTTCATGCGCATGATGTTCGGCAATCCATGCGAAGAGTACAAGGTCAACGACGTGCTGGTGCGCGCGCTGGACCGCATCCTGATCCTGCACGCGGACCACGAGCAGAACGCGTCCACCTCGACCGTGCGTCTGGCCGGCTCCTCGGGCGCCAACCCATTCGCCTGTATCGCTGCCGGCATCGCCTGCCTGTGGGGTCCTGCCCACGGCGGCGCGAACGAAGCCGCGCTGAACATGCTGAAAGAAATCGGCTCGGTCGACAAGATCCCTGAGTTCATCGCGAAAGTGAAAGACAAGAACTCCGGCGTCAAGCTGATGGGCTTCGGTCACCGCGTGTACAAGAACTTCGACCCGCGCGCCAAGCTGATGCGCGAAACCTGCCACGAAGTGCTGAACGAACTGGGCCTGCAGGACGACCCGCTGTTCAAGCTGGCCATGGAACTGGAAAAGATTGCACTGAACGACGAATACTTCGTTTCGCGCAAACTGTACCCGAACGTGGACTTCTACTCGGGCATCGTGCAGTCGGCCCTGGGCATCCCAGTCTCGCTGTTCACCGGCATCTTCGCCATGGCCCGCACCATCGGCTGGATCGCCCAGTGGAACGAGATGATCGCCGACCCGGAACAGAAGATCGGCCGTCCGCGCCAGCTGTTCGTCGGCTCCGCCGTGCGCGACGTACCGCCGCTGGCCAAGCGCTGATCCGCGCCTGCCGCCACTGAAAAGCGAGCCCTTGCGGCTCGCTTTTTTTATGACCCCAGGGTTTGGTATTACGCGGTGAGTATGCGAGAGTTTTTTGGGAATCCTTGTTTCATATACTGGTCTCTCCTGCATACCAAGGCGAAAACGATGAGAGAAATTGCCGAAGCAGAGGCCCGGGGCTTGCTCGCGCGCCGCACCGTATGCGAGTACGACGGCGGCTGGGATGTGGTGAAGGCGCAGCCCGATACCAAAGTGTTGACTGCGGGTCTGCTGGACGAGGACGGTATTGGCACACGGCTACAGCTTAAGTTATTGTTCCGGCGCAGCGTGAAGACAAAGATTCTGAAATACGTTTTCTCCGTATTCAAATGCACGCCCTATGGTGCGGAGCCGCTTTATCAGCTTGAGATAACTCAAAGTCCGAAACCCTTGAAGGATCAACATGAACGTTCGCATGAGCACTTTGGCGACGGGAGAGAATTAGGTCGTGCAGAATGGGATAAATGGGACTACGATCAAGTACTGGCGTACTTTTGCACCCAGGCCAATATCAGATTTCTTACTCCACCACCCCATCCTGAACATTTTGAGCTTAGGTGACGACGATGATCTGCTCGAAACTAGGTGAAGTGATCGGTATGTCGTGCCAGTCGCTGAACGACGACGGTAGCATCGCGATGATTGATACCCCCTTCCAATTCTGGGGTGGGGGGCAAATTCCTGTTTTTGTGGAAAGGGACGGTGCAAGCCTGCGCTTTTTTGATGACGGCGGTGTGATCCTGCATTTGCTGGGTCGAGGCATGCAGCTGGACAATCACCGCAAGACCCGATTTCTTAAAGGCTTGACCGAGCCGCATGGCGTTCTGCTGAACAAGCTGGGGGAGCTGGAAATCAAAGTGGCGGAGGATCAGGCGGCAGCGGCTTTTGCATCCTATATTTCATCCATGCTGGCAATTGTGCGATGGGAGCGGGAACAGGAGGGTGTCGCCAAGGATATTTCCCTGCTGCTGGATGAAGTTGCGCTCTGCCTGAGGGCGTGGAAGCAAAATGCCCGCTTCGAAGAGCAACCCAGTTATACCGGTATCTCCGGCCACGTCTATAAACTGGATTTCAAGCTTGACGACGATGCGGTAGTCGCCATCGCACCACATCCGACGACGCTCAACGCTGCCGCTAAAAAGCTGCTCGACATACGTGGCAGCGAAGAAAATGCCAATTTGCGCATCATCGTGGTCATTGATGACCGCCGCGATGCTGAGGCGGCCAGGCGCGAAGGGCGTATCTTTGACGCAGTGGGCAATGTGCTGATGATGTCGCGGCTGGAGCGTAACGCTGGCTTGGCGCGAGAGAAAAGCCAGTAAGCGCGGCGTAACAATTCGTGCAATTAGGTGTATATTGGGCAACGTTGAGGCTTTCCCATCTACACCTATTGCGAGGCGTACTTGAGCATTCTGTCGAAACTCTCCCTGGCGGCGGCTGCGCTGCTGCCGCTGGCTTCCCAGGCACTCCCGAATACCACCGATACCCGTTTGCTGACCGAGCCGGCAGTGTCGGTCAGCCATATCGCCTTTATCTATGCGGGCGATGTGTGGCTGGCCAATCCCGACGGCAGCGGCGTGCGGCGCCTGACTTCCGACGTCGGCGAAAAATCCAATCCCGTGTTTTCGCCGGACGGCAAGCTGCTGGCCTATAGTGCCACGCTGGATGGCAATACCGATGTCTATGTGCTGCCCGTGGGCGGCGGCGTGCCGCAGCGCCTGACCTGGCATCCGGGGCCGGATGTGGTGCAGTCCTTTACGCCGGACGGCAAGGCGGTGATGTTCACGTCGCCGCGCGCGGCCTTCAATAACCGCTACCGCAAGCTGTTCACGGTGCCCGTCACCGGCGGCGTGGAGGCGGAGCTGGAAATCCCGAACGCCGCGCGCGCAGCCTATTCGCCGGACGGCAAGTCCATCGTCTACAACCCGACCTCGCCCGCCTTCCTGCAGTGGAAGCGCTATCGCGGCGGCACCCATTCGGTGCTGTGGATCTTCAATCGCGCCAGCCAGGCGGTCGAGAAGATTCCGCAGCCGGCCTCGCGCGCCAACGACGTCGATCCGGTGTGGCTGGGCGATACCATCTACTTCCGCTCCGACCGCGACGGCGAATTCAATCTCTACGCCTACGATACCAAGACCAAGGCGGTGCGCGCGCTGACCCGCCACGCCGACTTCCCGGTGCTGAACGCCGCGGCGCAGGGCCGGCGCATCGTCTACGAGCAGGCCGGCTATCTGCATGCGCTCGATCTGGACGGCGGCGCGGCGCGCAAGCTGACCATCGGCGTGAGCAGCGATCTGGGCCTGTCGCGGCCGCGCTGGGTGCGCGGCGCAGGATATATCCGCGACGCCTCGATCTCGCCCTCGGGCGCGCGCGTCGCCTTCGAATTCCGCGGCGATATCGTCACCCTGCCGGCTGATAAGGGCGATGTGCGCCATCTGACGCAAAGCCCGGCCGTGCACGAGCGCAATCCTGCCTGGTCGCCTGACGGCCGTTCGCTGGCTTACTTCTCGGATGAATCGGGCGAGTATGCGCTGCATGTGCAGCCGCAGGACGGCAAAGGTCCGGTGCGCAAGTTCAAGCTGAACGGTGCCGGTTTCTACGAGCGCGCCAACTGGTCGCCGGACAGCAAGAAGATCGCCTTCATCGACAATGCCTGGAGCCTGTATGTGCTGGATCTGGCCAGCGGCGTGCAGAAGAAAATCGCCGCCGAGCCGATTTACGGCGTGACGAAATCGCTCAGCCCCGCCTGGGCGCCGGATTCGCGCTGGATCGCCTACACGCTGAATTCCCTGAGCTACACGCGCAGCGCCTACATCTACTCGTTGGAGCAGGATAAATCGTATGCCGTCACCGACGGCCTGTCCGACGTCGCCGATCCGGCCTTCGACCGCAGCGGGAAATACCTCTACTTCTTCGCCTCCACCAACGCCGGTCCCACCAACAACTGGTTCTCGCTGCAGAACGAGGATAACCGCGCCACCAGCAGCATCTGGCTGGCCGTGCTGCGCCAGGACCTGCCTTCGCCGCTGGTGAAGGAGAGCGACGAGGAGAAGGGCGCCGCCGCCAAGCCGAAAGACGCCAAGGACGAGGCTTCCAGTGAGAAGAAGGAGAGCGGCAAGGCGGATGAGAAGCCAGCCATCGATCCCGTCACCGGCCGCGACGATCCGAAAGTGAAGGTGGCGCCGGTGGCGCCCATGCGCATCGACTTCGACGGCATTTCCACCCGCATCATCGATTTGCCGGTGCCGGTCGCGCAACTGTCCAATCTGGAAGCGGGAACGGAAGGACAGGTCTTCTTCATGCGCGAAAACGAGGGCAAGAAATCCCTGCAGCGCTTCGACCTGAAAGACCGTAAGACGGAAACCGTGGTGGCGGAACTGGACGGCTACGGCATCAGCGCCGACGGCAAGAAAGTGATCTACCGCCAGAAGGACAACTGGGCCACCGGTTCGGCCACCGGCAAGACCCTGGCCGCCAGCGAAGGCAAGCTGCGCGTCGATGCGATCGAGGTGAAAGCCGATCCGCGCGCGGAGTGGAACCAGATCTACCGCGAAGCCTGGCGCATCAATCGCGACTACTTCTACGATCCGGGCATGCATGGCGTGAACTGGCGGCAGATGCACGATAAATACGCGCAGTTCCTGCCCGATCTGGCCACGCGCTCGGACTTGAACCGCGTGATCCAGTGGCTGCACAGCGAGCTTGGCGTCGGCCACCATCGCGGCGGCGGCGGCGACAGCTTCATCGAAAGCAAGCCGGTGCCGGGCGGGCTGCTGGGCGCCGACTACGAGGTGGCGAATGGGCATTACCGCTTCAGGAAAATCTACGGAGGCTTGAACTGGAACCCGAGCCTGCGATCGCCGCTGACCGAGCCGGGACTGAACGTGAAGGTAGGCGAATACCTGCTGGCGGTGGATGGCAAGCCGCTGGCGCCGCCCACCAATCTGTACGCACCGTTCGAGAACAGCGCCAACCGCGCCATCGACATCACGGTCGGCCCGAACGCCGACGGGAAGGACGCGCGTACCATCACCGTGGTGCCGGTCGCCAGCGAGGATGCGCTGCGCAACCGCGACTGGGTCGAAGGCAATATCCGCAAGGTGAACGCCGCCACCGGCGGACGCGTGGCCTATGTCTACGTGCCGAATACGACCACCCTGGGCCACACCTATTTCAAGCGCTACTTCTATCCGCAGTCGTATAAGGATGGCGTGATCATCGACGAGCGCTTCAACGGCGGCGGCAGCCTGGCCGACTATTACATCGAAATCCTGCAAAAGCAGGAAATCGCCTGGTGGACCATGCGCTACGGCGCCGATATGAAAACGCCGTCCGCCTCGATTCAGGGGCCGCGCGCCATGCTGATCGACGAAACGGCCGGTTCCGGCGGCGACCTGTTGCCGTGGATGTTCCGCAAGAATAAGATGGGGCCACTGATCGGCAAGCGCACCTGGGGCGGGCTGGTCGGCATCCTCGGCTTCCCTACGCTGCTCGACGGCGGCTTCATCACCGCGCCCAATCTGGCTTTCTGGACGCGCGAAAGCGGCTGGGGTGTGGAGAATGAAGGCGTGCCGCCCGATATCGAAGTCGAACAGACGCCGGCCGACGTGATTGCCGGACGCGATCCGCAGCTGGAAAAAGCGATTGAAGTGGTGAAGGCCGAGTTGGCGAAGAACCCGCCCAGCAAGCCGCCCCGTCCGCCGTTCCCGGACAAGAGCAAATTCATCCCTTGATGAACAAAGCGCGCCCAGGTGGCGCGCTTTTCATTTGCATGGGTTATTTGGGCGGATCCTCGTCCAGCAGCGCCTGGATCTCGGCGCGTTCGCGCGCGCTCACATGGCCGCCGCGCAAGGCGGCCAACACCAGCGCCTTGCCGGAGCCGGCGAAAGCCTTGTTGATCAGATCCTTGAGCAAGCCGGTCTGGATCGAATCCTGTTCCTGGACGGCGGAATAGACATGGGCGCGCTGGCTTTCATCGCGCGCCAGCAGTCCCTTCGTATGCATCACCTGCAGCAAGCGCAGCACGGTCGCGTAATTGATATCCGGCCGCGACTCCAGCGCCGCCTGATGCACCTGTTTCGCCGTCGCCGGCCCCAGCGCAAACAGCAGGCGCAGCATTTCCAGCTCGGACGGTGTGGGTTTTGGCAAAGTAGAAGACATACGAAAAGAAAAAAAGCCAAGCTCCCATCTAGAATAAAATATCTAGACAAGAAAGTCTACCGCCTTTGCGCCAAATCAAACAATGTCTAACCCTGGTGTCAGGCACCAGGGTTAGACATTACTTGAGAAATATCAAAGAATGTCCGACCTTGGTGCCTGACACCAGGGTGGGACATTTGCTGATTTAGATCAAAGGCTCAGCTGGTGGATTACCACTTGATCTCGCCTTTGGCGACTTTGGCGCTGGTTTGCAGGGCGCCGTCGAGGCCGACCGTGGGGTAGGCTTTTTTCATGGCGGCGACCAGTTCGATGGAGTTGGCGGCTTTCGGGGTCTCGGCTTCGAAGCGGCGCAGGTAGTCGGCGGTGTAGGCGATGCTGTCGGGCGTGAAGCTGCTGCCGACGGCGAAGTGGCCGGGCACGACCGTCACTGGTTTGAGGGCGGCGATGCCGTCCAGGGCGGCCAGCCATTGCTTGCGCGACTCGACCGTCTGGGTGTCGGCGGTCCAGACGTGCAGACCCTTGAACAGGACCACGCCGCCGGCCACGGCTTTCAGCGAGGGAATCCAGACATAGGTGCGGTCCGGGGTGGCGCCGTCCAGGCCTTTGATCTGCAGGGTTTCGCCTTCGAGCTTGATGGTGTCGCCTTGCAGCGCTTCCGGCATCACGATCGCTTGCGGGGCGTTGGCGCCCAGGATCGGACCCCAGTAGGCGACCTTGGCCTTGGCTTTCTTTTCCATGGCGGCGATGGTGCCGGCGGTGGCGACGATCTTCGCTTCGGGGAAGGCGGCTTTGATCACGTCCAGGCCGAAGTAGAAGTCAGGATCGCCGTGGCTGACGTAGACCGTGCTCAGCTTGCGGCCGCTGGCCTTGATCTTTTCCACCAGTTTTTGCGCTTCGCCGCGCGAGAATTGGGCGTCGATCAGCACGGCTTCCTTCTGGCCTTTGACCAGCACGGAGGCGACCGGGAAGATGGCGGCTTCGCCCGGGTTGAACACTTCCAGCTGCAGCGGGGCGGCGGCGGAGGCGGCCAGGGTTGTGGTGGCGAGAGCGGCGGCGGCCAGGGTTTGCTTGATCATGCTGTGTTTCCTTTCAAGAAGAATTTGGTATGCACGCAGTGTAGACCGGTCCATTCAAACGAAAAATGCTCTATATTGAAACGGTTTGTTGCATAAATCGATCATATGGATAAAATCGCCGCCGCCGAAGTCTTTGTCGCCATCGCCGAACGGGGCAGCATGGTGGCCGCCGCCGACGCGCTCGATATGTCGCGCGCCATGGTGACGCGCTACCTGGCCGAGATGGAGGAGTGGGCCGGCGCCCGTCTCCTGCACCGTACCACGCGCCGCCTGAGTCTGACGGCCGCCGGCGAGGTCACGCTGGCGCGCTGTCGCGATATGCTGACGCTGGCGGCCGCCATGTCCAGCTCGGCCGGCGAAGACCCCGATTCGCCCCATGGCCTGCTGCGCATGGCTTGCGCCCAGTTCCTGGCCCAGGGCGCGCTGGCTGGCGCCGTGCGCGCCTTCCTTGAGCGCTATCCGCGCACCAGCATCGACCTGCAGGTGGATAACCGCGCGGTCAACCTGGTCGAGCAGCGCATCGACCTGGCGATCCGCATCACCAATGCGCTGGAGCCGAGCATGATCGCGCGCCGCCTGGCCGATTGCGCCTCGGTGGTGTGCGCCGCGCCCTCTTATATAGAGCGGCATGGCCGGCCGCAAACGCCGTCCGAGCTGGCCACGCATAACTGCCTGACCTATAACTACTTCGGCAAAAGCCTGTGGCAATTCAGCCGGGACGGGGAGGGCGTGGCCGTGCCGGTGGGCGGCAACCTGTCCTCGAACGAGTCGATGGCCTTGCTGGCCGCCACCGCCCAGGGCGTGGGCATTTCGCTGCAGCCGCGCCAGGCCGCCGCGCCGCTGATTGCCGAGGGCCGGCTGGTATTGTTGTTGTCAGACTGGCAAGCACAAATGCTTGGCATCTATGGTATCTATACCTCGCGCCAGCATATGCCGGCCGCCTTGCGCGCCATGCTCGATTTTCTTGTTGAGTGGTTTCACCATGATCCTGAATGGCTGGACCACGCTTAATATTCAGATATCATTGGTAAAAAGGCAGGCTGACCAAATAAAAAACATCGCGTGGACGCGACTTTTTAATGTGACGGTGGTTGTTGGAATACAATTCCACGTGCTATGCTAAACGACCGTTTTTGGAAATTCTGAAAGCAACAGAGCCCTTCCCCCACAACTTGATGTGCAATCCGCTAACCGGTCAGGCCGTGTCGCGGAAGGTTAGACCAACCCGCTAATCTCGCGAAGCGCGAAGAAAGGTGAGCAATAATGATGCAACAACAGACGTCCAACTCCTACCTGTTCGGTGGGAATGCGCCTTACGTAGAGGAACTCTACGAAGCGTATCTCGCTAATCCAGGTTCCGTGCCAGATAACTGGCGCGCGTACTTCGACGCCATGCAGCACGTGCCGGCTGTCGATGGCTCCAACAAACCCGACGTCGCCCACGCTTCCGTGATCGCCTCCTTCGCCGAACGCGCGAAAGCCGGTCCGATCCGCACCGTGGTCGCCTCGGCCGACGCCGAAATGGGCCGCAAGCGCGTGGCCGCCACCCAGTTGATCGCCGCTTACCGCTACCTGGGTTCGCGCTGGGCCAATCTGGACCCGCTGCAGCGTCAGGAACGTCCATCGATCCCGGAACTGGACCCAGCCTTCTACGGCTTCACCGACGCCGATCTGGACACCGTCTTCAACATCAGCAACACCTACTTCGGTCCTGAAACCGCTTCGCTGCGCGACCTGACCAACTTCCTGCGCGACACCTATACCCGCTCCATCGGCGCGGAATATATGTACATCTCCGACCCGGCCGAAAAGCGCTGGCTGCAGGAGCGCCTGGAATCGATCCGCTCGACCCCGAACTTCACCGCCGAGAAGAAAAAGCACATCCTGGAGCGCCTGACCGCCGCTGAAGGCCTGGAGCGCTACCTCCACACCAAATACGTCGGCCAGAAACGCTTCTCGCTGGAAGGCGGCGAGACCTTCATCGCGTCGATCGACGAGATCATCCAGCGCGCCGGCGAAAAAGGCGTGCAGGAAATCGTGATCGGCATGGCCCACCGCGGCCGTCTGAACGTGCTGGTCAACACCCTGGGCAAAGCCCCGAAAGACCTGTTCGAAGAATTCGAAGGCAAGCATGGCGACGACCTGCCGGCCGGCGACGTGAAATACCACCAGGGTTTCTCGTCCGACATCTCCACCGCAGGCGGCCCGGTCCACCTGTCGCTGGCCTTCAACCCATCGCACCTGGAAATCGTCAACCCTGTGGTTGAAGGTTCGGTGAAAGCCCGCATGGACCGCCGCGGCGACGTGCATGGCGCGCAAGTGCTGCCGATCCTGGTGCACGGCGACGCCGCCTTCGCAGGCCAGGGCGTTGTGATGGAAACCCTGAATCTGGCGCAGACCCGCGGCTACGGCACGGGCGGCACGGTGCACATCGTGATCAACAACCAGATCGGTTTCACCACCTCCGACCCGCGCGACGCGCGCTCCACCATCTACTGCTCCGACGTCGTGAAGATGATCGAAGCGCCGGTGCTGCACGTGAACGCCGACGATCCTGAAGCCGTGGTGCTGGCATCGCAAATCGCGATGGACTACCGCCAGCAGTTCCAGAAGGATATCGTGGTCGATATCATCTGCTACCGCAAACTGGGCCACAACGAGCAGGACACCCCGGCGCTGACCCAGCCGCTGATGTACAAGAAGATCGCCAAGCACCCAGGCACCCGCAAGCTGTACGCGGACAAGCTGGCTGCCCAGGGCGTGATCGCTGCCGATGGCGGCGACGCCATGGTGGCCGCCTACCGCGACGCCATGGACGCCGGCAAGCACACCGTCGATCCAGTGATCTCGAACTTCAAGAACAAGTACGCCGTCGACTGGCTGCCGTTCCTGAACCGCAAATGGAGCGACGCCGCCGACACCGCCGTGCCGCTGACCGAACTGAAACGCCTGGCCGGCCGCATCACCACCGTGCCGGAAGAGTTCAAAGTCCACTCGCTGGTGGAAAAAGTGCTGGGCGACCGCGCAGCCATGGGCCGCGGCGAACTGAATCTGGACTGGGGCATGGGCGAGCACCTGGCTTACGCCTCGCTGGTATCGTCCGGCTACGCCGTGCGTCTGACCGGCCAGGATGCCGGCCGCGGCACCTTCGTGCACCGCCACGCCGTGCTGCACGACCAGAACCGCGAACGTTGGGACGCCGGCATCTACGTGCCGCTGCAGAACATCGCCGAGAACCAGGCGCCGTTCACCGTGATCGACTCCGTGCTGTCCGAAGAGGCGGTGCTGGGCTTCGAATACGGCTACTCGACCGCCGAGCCGAACACCCTGACCATCTGGGAAGCCCAGTTCGGCGACTTCGTCAACGGCGCCCAGGTGGTGATCGACCAGTTCATCAGTTCCGGCGAAGTGAAGTGGGGCCGCGCCTCCGGTCTGGTGATGATGCTGCCGCACGGTTACGAAGGCCAGGGTCCGGAGCACTCCTCCGCCCGTCCTGAGCGCTTCCTGCAGCTGTGCGCCGACAACAATATGCAAGTGGTGCAGCCGACCACCGCGTCGCAGATCTTCCACCTGCTGCGCCGCCAGATGGTGCGCCAGTTCCGCAAGCCGCTGGTCATCATGACCCCGAAATCGCTGCTGCGTAACAAGGACGCGGGTTCGCCGCTGTCCGAGCTGGCCAAGGGCGCCTTCCAGACCGTGATCGGTGAAGTCGATGAGAAGATCGACGCCAAGAAGGTCAAGCGCGTGATCGCCTGCTCCGGCAAGGTGTATTACGACCTGGCCAACGCCCGCAAGACCCGCGGCCAGACCGACACCGCCATCGTGCGTGTCGAGCAGCTGTATCCGTTCCCGCACAAGGCCTTCGCCGCCGAACTCAAAAAGTTCCCGAACCTGGCCGAAGTGGTGTGGGCGCAGGACGAGCCGCAGAACCAGGGTCCATGGTTCCAGATCCAGCACAACATCTTCGAGTCGATGGATGCGGGCCAGCGCCTGGCGTATGCCGGCCGTCCCGCTTCCGCGTCGCCTGCTGTCGGCTACTACGACAAGCACTACGCCCAGCAAAAAGACCTGCTGGAAACGGCGTTCTCGAAGCTGAAGGGCTTCATCCTCACCAAATAATAGGCAAGGCGCGCCGCGTCCATAAGACGCGGCGCCAGAAAAATACCAAGTTACGGAGTTATACATGGCACAAATCGAAGTTAAAGTTCCTCAACTGTCGGAATCCGTCGCGGAAGCGACCCTGCTGTCCTGGCACAAAAAAGTCGGCGAAGCAGTTGCGCGCGACGAAAACATGATCGACATCGAAACCGACAAGGTTGTTCTGGAACTGCCGGCCCCTAGCGCTGGCGTGGTTGTTCAGATCATCAAGAACGACGGCGCTACCGTGGTCGCTGGCGAAGTGATCGCCATCATCGATACCGAAGCCGCCGCCGGCGCCGCCCCGTCGGCTCCTGCCGCCGCCGCTGCCCCAGCTGCTGCTGCCGCACCTGCCGCCGCTGCCGCTACCGGTGGCAATAAAGGCGACGTGGCCATGCCGGCCGCCGCCAAGATCCTGTCCGAAGCCGGCCTGTCCGCTTCCGACGTTGCCGGTTCCGGCAAAGACGGCCGCGTGACCAAGGGCGACGCCCTGGCCGCCGCCGCCGCGCCGAAACCAGCCGCTCCAGCGCCGCTGGCACCAGCCGCCGCCAAACCAGCGCTGCAGAAAATCGCCGCGCCTGCCGGCAACCTGAGCCTGGGCGACCGTCCGGAAGAGCGCGTGCCGATGAGCCGTCTGCGCGCCCGTATCGCCGAGCGCCTGGTGGAATCGCAATCGACCAACGCCATCCTGACCACCTTCAACGAAGTGAATATGCAGCCAGTGATGGACCTGCGCACCAAGTACAAGGACAAGTTCGAGAAAGAACACGGCGTGAAGCTGGGCTTCATGTCCTTCTTCGTTAAAGCCGCTGTGGCCGCGCTGAAGAAATACCCGATCATCAACGCTTCGGTCGATGGCAACGATATCGTCTACCACGGCTACTTCGACATCGGTATCGCCGTCGGTTCGCCACGCGGCCTGGTGGTGCCGATCCTGCGCAACGCCGACCAGATGAGCATCGCCGACATCGAGAAGAAAATCGGCGAATTCGGCGCCAAGGCCAAGGAAGGCAAGCTGACCCTGGAAGACCTGACCGGCGGCACCTTCTCCATCTCGAACGGCGGCACCTTCGGCTCCATGCTGTCGACCCCGATCATCAACCCGCCGCAATCGGCGATCCTGGGCGTGCACGCGACCAAGGACCGCGCCGTGGTCGAAAACGGTCAGATCGTCATCCGTCCGATGAACTACCTGGCGATGTCCTACGACCACCGTATCATCGACGGCCGCGAAGCCGTGCTGGGCCTGGTGGCAATGAAAGAGGCGCTGGAAGATCCAGCCCGCCTGCTGCTGGACCTGTAATCGCGCGGTAAATCACCCCGGAGTCCGCGGCGCTTTGGCGCCGCGGCTCCTTTATTCTGGAAGAGAGGTTTCATGAGCGTCTCGGAAGAAATCAAGCGCCTGCACGAGCTGCATCAGGCTGGTGCGCTGAGCGACGAAGAATTTGCCCGCGCCAAGGAGCGCCTGTTGAACGGCGCTCCGCCGTCCAGCGCCGGTTCCGACCTGGCCGCGGAATTCAGCAATTTCCGCCGTTCGCGCGCGGACCGCTGGCTCGGTGGCGTGTGCGGCGGCTTGGGCCGCGCCTCGGGCGTCGAGTCCTGGATCTGGCGTCTGATCTTCGCGCTGTTTACCATCTCTTTTGGATTTGGCCTGGTGATTTACATCCTGTTGTGGATATTCGTCCCGGACGAAGAACTGATTGGAAAATAAGATATGAGCAATAAACAATTCGACGTAGTGGTGATCGGCGCCGGTCCTGGCGGCTATATCGCGGCCATCCGCGCAGCGCAGCTGGGCTTCTCGGTCGCCTGTATCGACGAGTGGAGCAATGCCAAGGGCGGTCCCGCCCCAGGCGGCACCTGCACCAACGTGGGCTGCATTCCATCCAAAGCCCTGCTGCAATCGTCGGAACACTACGAACACGCGGGCCACGCCTTTGCCGAACACGGCATCGACGTTGCCGGCCTGTCGCTGAACCTGGGCCAGATGATCAAGCGCAAGGACACCGTCGTGAAGCAGAACAACGACGGCATCCTGTTCCTGTTCAAGAAAAACAAGGTGACCTTCTTCCACGGCCGCGGCGCATTCGCCGGCGCCGCTGGCGCTGAAGGCTACCCGATCGCCATCTCCGCCCCAAGCAACGAAACCATCAACGCCAAGCAGGTGATCATTGCCACCGGCTCCAACGCGCGCGCCCTGCCAGGCACGCCGTTCGACGAGAAACTGATCCTGTCGAACACCGGCGCGCTGGCCATCGAATCCGTACCGGCCAACCTGGGCGTGATCGGCGCCGGCGTGATCGGCCTGGAAATGGGTTCCGTATGGCGCCGTCTGGGCTCCAAGGTGACCGTGCTGGAAGGTCTGCCGACCTTCCTCGGCGCCGTGGACGAGCAGATCGCCAAGGAAGCGCACAAGCTGTTCACCAAACAAGGCCTGTCCATCAACCTGGGCTGCAAGATCGGCGCCATCACCACCGGCGACAATAACGTCAAAGTGGAATACACCGACGCCAAAGGCGAAGCGCAAAGCGTCGTGTTCGACAAGCTGATCGTGTCGATCGGCCGCACCCCGAACACCAACGGCCTGGGCGCCGACGTGGCCGGCCTGGCGCTGGACGAGCGCGGCTTCGTTGCCGTGGACGACGACTGCAAAACCAATCTGCCAGGCGTGTGGGCGATCGGCGACGTGGTGCGCGGCCCGATGCTGGCGCACAAAGCCGAAGAAGAGGGCGTTGCCGTGGCCGAGCGCATGGCCGGCCAGCATGGCCACACCAACTTCAACACGATTCCTTGGGTGATCTACACCTCGCCGGAAATCGCCTGGGTTGGCCGCACCGAGCAGCAACTGAAAGCCGACGGCGTCGCCTACAAAGCCGGCACCTTCCCCTTCCTGGCGAACGGCCGCGCGCGCGCGCTGGGCGACACATCGGGCATGGTGAAATTCCTGGCCGACGCTGCCACCGACGAAATCCTGGGCGTGCACATCATCGGCCCAATGGCTTCCGAGCTGATTTCCGAAGCCGTGGTCGCCATGGAGTTCAAGGCATCGGCCGAAGACATCGCCCGCATCTGCCACGCCCACCCATCGCTGTCCGAAGCAACCAAGGAAGCCGCGCTGGCCGTCGATAAGCGCACCTTGAACTTCTAAGACCGCCTTATCGGCCGGAACGGGTTCACAAGACCTGTTCCGGCTTTTGTTGTTTTTGAAGCGAATCCGTATGAATGTCCTGGAGTTCTACCAGCACGCGCTGGAGCAGCGCGACTTCAAGGCCGACGAAGCGCAGCGCCGCGCCGTCGACCGCCTGCAGCAGTGCTATGACGAGTGGGTGGCCTACAAGGCGCAGCGCTCGAACAGCTTCAAGCGCCTGATCAACCGTCCCGACGTGCCGCGCGGCGTGTATATGTGGGGCGGGGTGGGGCGCGGCAAGTCCTTCCTCATGGATTCCTTCTACTCGGTGGTGCCGCTGGTGCGCAAGACGCGCCTGCACTTCCATGAGTTCATGCGCGCCGTGCACATGCAGCTCGATGAGCTGATCGGCGTGGAAGATCCGCTCAATGAAGTGGCGCGCCGCATCGCCAAGAAATACCGCCTGATCTGCTTCGACGAGTTCCATGTCTCCGACGTGGCCGACGCCATGATCCTGTATAACCTGATGAAGGCGCTGTACGACAATGGCGTCTCCTTCATCATGACGTCGAACTACCAGCCGGACACCCTGTATCCGGACGGCCTGCACCGCGACCGCATCCTGCCCACCATCGCCCTGCTCAAGGAGAAGATGGATGTGCTGAACGTGGACGCCGGCATCGACTACCGCGGCCGCGCGCTGGAACAGGTGCATGCCTACTACACCCCGCTCGGTGCCCAGACCGACGAGTCGCTGCGCGACGCCTACAGCCGCATCGCCGAGACTGCCGACGAAGACCCGCATATCCACGTGGAAGGCCGCGAGCTGCGCGCGCTGCGCCGCGCCGGCACCATCATCTGGTTCGACTTCGCCACCCTGTGCGGCGGGCCGCGTTCGCAGAACGATTACCTGGAGATCGCCAGCCGCTTCCATACCGTGATATTGTCCGGGGTGCCGATGATGTCGGCGGCCATGTCGTCGGAAGCGCGCCGCTTTACCTGGCTGATCGATGTGTTCTACGACCAGAAGGTGAAGCTGATCATGTCGGCCGAGGTCGAACCGGAGGAGCTGTACACCGCCGGCGTGCTGTCCAACGAATTCCATCGCACCGTGTCGCGCATCGTCGAGATGCAGTCGCGCGAATACATGGACAAGGAACAGCGCGGCGCCGCCGACGCGCTGGCCTGAAGTCCAAACCCAAGCGCAGGACAGAAACCATGCAAGTGAAAACACTGATACTCGCCGCCGTGCTGGCGGCGCCCGCCGCCCAGGCGCAGCAGATCGGCCAGGAGCCGCTCGGCGCGCCGGCCGTGCCGCCCACCCATTCGGTCGAGCAGGCCGACGCCAAGCTGGCCCAGGTCGCGCGCGAGCGCGCCGCGCTGGAAGCCGAATTCGCCGCCGGCGAGAAGGCGTGTTATGAGCGCTTCTTCGTCAACAACTGCCTGGACCAGGCCAAGGAAAAACGCCGCGCCGGCCTGGCCGCGCAGCGCGCCATCGAGGTCGAAGCCCAGCATTTCAAGCGCCAGCATGCCGTCGATGTGCGCGACCGCGATCTCGAAGAGCGCGCCAAGAAGGATGCGGCCGAGGAGGTGGCGCGCGCCGCCAAGCCGCCGGTCAAGCATACGGCGCCCGAAGACAAGCCGCTGCCGCGTCCCGCCGCCGTCTCGCTGGAGCAGCGCCAGGCCGCGCATGACGCCAAGCTGCAACAACTGCAAGCGCAGGATGCCGCCAAGGCCGGCGAGCGCGCCGCCAATGTGAAGCAGTACGAGAAGAAAAAGGCCGACTCCGAGAAGCGCCAGGCCGACATCGCCGCCAAGCGCGCCGAAAAGGCCGAGAAGCTGCGCAAGCGCCAGGAAGCCGAGGCCGAGAAAGCCGCCAAGGCCCAGGCCGGCGCGGCCGCTTCCCAGCCCAGGCAGTAAGTCGTAAGTCGTACGCAGCGCGCAGGGTGGCCGTGTTTCGGCTCAGACCGCCTTGCGCAGCTGTTCCACCGTATAGCCGGGCGCTTCCTTCGGCAGGGGCGCCAGCTTCAAGATCACCATCGAGCAATTATCGGCCGCGCCCTTGGCCCGTTCGCGCGCCTTATTGATCAGCATCTCGCTGGCCTCGCGCGGCGTCTTGCGCGCCAGCACCGTCGCCAATTCCACATCCGTAAAATATTGCCACAGCCCGTCCGAGCACAGCAGGAAGGCGTCGCCCGCCTGCAGGCATTCCTGCACGCCGACGGTGACGTAGGGCGGCTTCAGCCGGTTGCCCAGCAGATTGGCCAGCAGCCGCGCGCTGCGGTGGCGCCGCGCCGCTTCCAGCGGCAGCTTGTCGGCCTGCACCAGATGTTCGATATAGGCGGCGTCATTGCTGCGCCCGATGCATTGGCCGTTGGAAAAACGGTAGAGGCGGGAATCGCCCACATGCGCCCACACCGCCTGGCGCTGCGGCGTGAGCAGCAGCAGCTGCATGGTCGCCTGCGGTTCGGACTCGGCGCCCAGCGGATTGATCAGCAGAATTTCGTGGGTTTCCTGCGCAATATTGCGTAGCAGTTCAGACAGGCGCGGCAGGCTGGCCGTTTCGCCGGCGCGGTAATCGTCGAATAGATGCTTGCTGGTGTGCAGGACTTGCTCGGCGCCGAGCGCGCTGTCGCCGCCGTCGGCCAGCACCGCCAGCACATAGCCGGGCGCCTTGCTGGATGTGAAGAGGGCGCTGCGGTCATGTTGTTGCGGCCGGTTGCCGATGTGCTGGGCGGTGCCGGCCTCGATCTTGTATGCGCTCATAGCTGCCCGGAATCCTTGCCTGCTTCATTATGGGGTCCACCTGAGTTACACTATGCACCGGTAAGCAGTTTTGTTGCAAGCTAAGGTTGTTCTCCAAACGAAACTGTTGGTTAGACGAATGTTTCTAGAAGTTCAACCATGACGAACGAAGAAGAGATCCGGCGCCGGATCGTCGAACTCGATGTCGAGCACCGCGACCTGGATGCCGTTATCGAGATGCTGACCCTGGATGGCCACCATGACCAGTTGCAGTTGCGCCGCTTGAAAAAGCGCAAATTGCAGCTAAAAGACTATATCACCCTGCTGAAAATGCAATTGGTGCCCGACGTACCGGCTTGAGCGGCTCGCGCCGCGCGGCCGCTTTTCCCGCTTTTATTTTGACGCAAGAATCCCAGACGCCCGCTGCCGCGCCGGCCGCCGCCGACCCCGCCCTTGAGCCCGCGCTGCCGCCGGGCAAGCACGATGCCGAGATCGAACGCCTGTTTGGCGCCGGCGGCCCGCTTGGTCCGGCCGTGGGCGGCTTCCGGCCGCGCCGCGCCCAGACCGAGATGGCCAAGGCCATCGCCGACGCCATCGCCAAGCAGCAGACCTTGATCGCCGAGGCGGGCACGGGCACGGGCAAGACCTTCGCCTATCTGGTGCCGGCCCTGATGTGGGGCGGCAAGACCATCGTCTCGACCGGCACCAAGAACTTGCAGGACCAGCTCTTCCTGCGCGATATCCCGACCGTGCGCGCCGCCTTGCAGGCGCCCGTGTCGGTGGCCCTGCTCAAGGGGCGCGGCAATTACGTCTGCCACTACCACCTGGAACGCACGCAGCAGAACGGCCGCATGACCTCGCGCGACGATGTGGGTTACCTGCGCGAAATCTCGCGTTTCCTCAAGATGACGAGTTCGGGCGACAAGGCCGAGCTGACGCGCGTGCCGGAAAACGCCCTGATCTGGAACCTGGTCACGTCCACGCGCGAAAACTGCATGGGCGCCGAGTGCCAGTACTACCAGGATTGCTTCGTGATGAAGGCGCGCAAGGAAGCCCAGCAGGCCGACGTGGTGGTGGTCAACCACCACCTGTTCTTCGCCGACGTGGCGCTGAAAGACACCGGCGTGGCCGAACTGCTGCCCTCGGCCAACACCATCATCTTCGACGAAGCCCACCAGCTGCCCGATACCGCCACCCTGTTCTTCGGCGACACCTTCTCCACCTCGCACGTGCTGGAACTGTGCCGCGACGTGCTGGCCGAAGGCTTGTCGCATGCGCGCGACGGCGCCGACTGGGGCAAGGTGGTGACGGTGGTGGAGAAGGCCGCGCGCGATCTGCGCCTGACCTTCCCGCAAGACATCGTGCGCATGTCGCTGCCGCAGATCGCGCCATCGAGCGAATTCTTCCCGGCGCTGGAAACGCTGAAGGACGCGCTGGACGGCATGCTGGCCGTGCTCGACAAGCAGGCCGAGCGCGCCGAAACCATCGAACAATGCCGCGTGCGCGGCGTCGAGCTGGCGCAGAAGATGTCGGCCTGGAAATACGATCCCAAGGCGAAAGTCACGCCTGGCGAAGAAGCCGTGTACTGGGTGGAAGCGTTCGCCAGCTCGCTGCAGCTGCACAAGACCCCGCTGTCGATCGCGCCGATCTTCAACGGCCAGCGCGAAGGCGTGCCGCGCAGCTGGATTTTCACCTCGGCCACCTTGGCCGTGAAAAACGACTTCAAGCACTTCTCCCAGCAGATGGGGCTGGAAAACGAGGTGGCGCGCAGCTGGCCCAGCCCCTTCAATTATGCAGAGCAGGGCATCTTGTACGTGCCGAAAGATTTGCCAGATCCCAACTCCTTCGGCTACACCGATGCCGTGCTCGACTGCGCCTTGCCCATCATCGAAGCGGCTGGCGGACGCACCTTCCTGCTCTGCACCACCTTGCGCGCCGTGAAACGCGCCGCCGAGCGTCTGCGCGACGAATTCGAGCGGCGCGGCTGGAACTTCCCCCTGTTCGTGCAGGGCGACCGCGGCCGCACCGAGTTGCTCGACCAATTCCGCAAGGCCGGTAATGGCGTGCTGATCGGCAGCCAAAGCTTCTGGGAAGGCGTCGACGTGCGCGGCGAAGCCTTGAGCCTGGTCATCATCGACAAACTGCCCTTCGCCCCACCCGACGACCCGGTGTTGGCCGCCCGCATCGAGGTGATGGAAAAGCAGGGCCTGAACGGCTTCATGCACCACACCCTGCCCGAAGCCATCATCAATTTGAAGCAGGGCGCCGGCCGTCTGATCCGCGACGAAAGCGACCGTGGCGTGCTGATGCTGTGCGACCCGCGCGTCATCAGCAAGCCCTATGGTCGCCGCATCTGGCAAAGCCTGCCCCCCTTCAAGCGCACCCGCGAAGCCGCCGACGTCATCGCCTTCTTCCGCCCCGTTTGATCTTCCTCAACAAATGTCCACCCTGGTGTCAGGCACTGGGGTAGGACATTTGCTGATGTAGATCAAAGAATGTCCGCCTCTGGTGCCTCGGCGGCCCCGCCTGACACCAGGGTGGGACATTGTTTGATGCAAATCAAAAGGGGAGGGCGTGCCAGTGGATGGCGCGTTCTCGCCAGGACTTGGCGTGTTGCGGCGCGGCTGTCCTATGGCTGGGGTTTGCGCTGGCGCAAAGCGCTGGCGATGAGGCTTGTTAGAGTGGCTACGTAGAACGCCCTTTTTCAGGGGGATGCGATGACTATCCGCTACGGTTGTTTCTTCAGTTATGCGCACGGGCAGCATGCTTATATGAGCAAGTTCAAGAACGACTTGGCGGATGCGCTGCGCTGCTATCTGGAACCTCATTTCGATACCGAAAAGGAATTATTCGTCGATAGCGAGCAGCTGGGCGGCGGCGATGATCTGGACCGCAAGATCGCGCTGGCCCTGTGCGAGAGCGTGTGCATGATCGTGATCTATACGCCCAAATATGAGGCCCATCCCTACACCCGGCGCGAGTTCGCCGCCATGCAGCTGATCGAGGACGAGCGCCGCCACTGGTACCCACTGCCGAGCCACCTGATCATCCCCGTCATCATGACGCGCCACCCGCTCAGCCTGCCGCCCCAGATCAGCGAGCCGGGCATGTATGTGGATTTCTCGCGCTACACCCTGGCCACCGCCGACCTGAAAACCAATCCCGACTATCTACCCGATATCGAGAAGATCGTGCAGCGCGTGGTGGCCCATTACCACTATCTGAAGTACTGCATTCCACCGGAGCATGATTGCAGCCGTTTCGCGCTCCCCGCCATGCCCCCGGAATGGCGCGCCATTCCGCCTCCCCACTTTCCCCGCTAGAGGTCCGCCATGGAACGTTGCCGATTTTCCCTGCCGCCGTTGTCCACGCCCGGCGAGGTGAGCAGTTTTTATTCGCATCAGGAAGGCTGCGGCCGCAGCATGGCGCTGGCGAATCTGGCCGCGCTACTGGCGGGCGGCCAGCGCGCCGCCAGCCCGGTCCTGATGGTGGACTGGAACCTGGAAGCGCCGCGCCTGCACCATTATTTTCCCTTGCAGGATGACGGCCCCGGCGTGCTGGAGCTGTTCGAAGCTTGCCGCGCCGCCTTGCAGGGCCGCCAGGACGCGGGCCGCGATAGCGTCGTCGTGGCGCGCGAGGTGCTCGAGGCCGTGGGCTGGGAGCAGTATGTCTGCCGCGTCGACGAGAGCCGGCCCCTGTATCTGATGCGCGCCGGACGCCAGGACGCCAGCTATGCGCGCCGCCTGGTGGATATGCAGTGGGATGTGCTGTTCCATGCCTGTCCGGCCCTGTTCCGTTGTTTCGCCGCCAGCCTGGGCCGCCATTTCCGCCATGTGCTGGTCGACTCGTGCAGCGGCCGCGCCGATATGGCCGGGATTTGCACCACCCTGTTGCCAACCCGCCTGGTGCTGGCCTTCCCGCCCGGCCGCCAGCATCTCGATAGCCTGACGGCGCTGCTGCAGCGTGCCACCACCTACCGCCGCAGCCACGAGGATGAGCAGCGTCCGCTGCTGGTCTATCCGCTGCCGATCCGCGGCGGCAAGGACGATGCGGTCCCGCGCGCGCTGTGGCGGCGCGGCGACCCGGCGCGCGCCGTGCCGGACTACCAGCCGCTGTTCGAGCAGGCGCTGAGCGAAGCCTATGGCATTGCCGGCCTGTCGCTGGAAAGCTATTTCGACGCGGTGCAATTGCCGCCGTTGCGCGATGCGGGCGGCGCCGGGCCGGCGCTGAGCGCGGCCGGCGGCGACCATTTCTCGCTGGTGCGGGCGCTGGGCGTCTTGCGCGAGTGGCTCGGCGGCGGCCATGCGCCCTGGCAGTCGCGCGCTGAAATTCCGCTGCAGGAGGCGATCGCCGCCGCGCGTCTGAGCATGCGGGAAGGCGGGACCGCCCTGGGCCTGCCGCTGGCGCACAGCCTGGAGCGCCTGGGGGAGGTGTATTGCCAGGAAAATCGTCTATGGCAAGCTTTGCAATGTTTGCAGGAAAGCCGCACATTGCTGCTGCGTCTGCTGGGCGCGGAACATCCCGACACCCGGCGCTGCACGCGCAGCCTGGCCGCCCTGCTGCAGCGCCAGGGCCGGCCGGACGAGGCGCGCCACCTGCAGGATGCCATGGCGGCATGGTCCGCGATCCGCGATGAAAGCGTGGGCAGCGGGGGCGAGGAGGGCGAACGCCGCCATTGTGTACAGAAAGTGCAGCAGGAGCGGCGCGACTACCGTCTGAATTGCCTGGATGGCGCCGCCAGGCCGTGGGCCGGCGCCTTGCCGGACGCAGGCTTGCAGGAAGCTGCGGCCATGCACGCCAAAGTCGGCTGATTTGCGTCTGGCTTGATGCGCCCGGCGCCGGCGACCCCAGCCGGCACCGGGCGCAAATTTTATCGGTGGCGGCGCTTGCCAATTGCGCAAGCGGAGCGTTGCTTCGGGTAAAATCTGTCGTATGAGAATCCTTATCAGTAATGACGACGGCTACCTCGCTCCCGGCATCAATGCCCTGGCCGAGGCGCTGGCCCCGATTGCCGACATCGTGGTGGTGGCGCCCGAAAGCAACCGCTCCGGCGCGTCCAATTCGCTGTCGCTGGACCGTCCGCTATCGGTGCAGCAAGCCGCCAATGGTTTCTACTTCGTCAATGGCACACCGACCGATTGCGTCCACATCGCGCTGACCGGGATGGGCTTGCCGCGGCCCGACCTGGTCGTGTCCGGCATCAACAACGGCCCGAATATGGGCGACGACACCCTGTATTCCGGCACCGTGGCCGCCGCCACCGAAGGCTATCTGTTCGGCATTCCCGCCATCGCCTTCTCGCAAGGCGCCTGGGGCTGGGCGCATATCGAGGACGCCGCCCGCGTGGCGCGCGACATCGTCGAACGCCACGCTGCCACTCTGGCCGCGCCCTATCTGCTGAATGTGAACATCCCCAATTTGCCGTATGAGCAGATGGGACCGGCCACCGCCTGCCGCCTGGGGCGCCGCCACCAGGCCGAGCCGGTGATCAAGGCGCTCGATCCGCGCGGCCGCGATATTTACTGGATCGGCCCGCCCGGCGCCTGCAAGGATGCCGGCGAGGGCACCGATTTCCACGCCGTCCAGCAAGGACGCATCGCCCTGACGCCCTTGCAGATCGACCTGACCCACAAGACCCAGCTCGATGCGCTGGCAAAGGCTCTGGCATGAACGACAAGACCCGCACCTTCCCGCTGCCGCTGTCCTCCGTGGTGGATAAGTCCCAGAAGAAGCAGCCGGTCATGTCCAGTATCGCCACGCCGCAGACGGCGACCCAGAACGCCGCGCGCAGCGCCGCCCAGAATGCCGCCGCACCGGCGCCGCGTGCGCAGCCAGCGGCGCCGGCCCGGCCGCCAGGCTATGCCGCCGACCGCGCATCGGCGCCGGCCGCCGCGCCGCGCCAGAATCCGCTGGTGTCGGAAGCGGTGCGCCGCGCCATGGTGGCGCGCGTGGCCAAGCAGGGCGTCAAGGACCAGGCGGTGCTGGCCGCCATGGAAAGCGTGCCGCGCCATTTGTTCATGGATGAAGCGTTAGCGTCGCAGGCGTATATTGACGCCTCCCTGCCCATCGGCCACCACCAGACCATCTCCCAGCCCTATATCGTGGCGCGCATGATCGAGGTGATGCGCAATGGCGGCCAACTGCAGCGCGTGCTGGAAATCGGCACCGGCTGCGGTTACCAGGCGGCCGTTTTATCGTGTCTGGCGCAAGACGTGTATTCCATTGAGCGCATCAAACCGTTACATGAGCTGGCGAAGGCGAATCTGCGGCCGATGCGTGTACCAAATCTGCGCCTGCACTACGGAGATGGTATGCTTGGCCTGCCGCAAGCCGCGCCGTTTGACGGCATCATCCTCGCCGCCGCTGGTCTGGAAGTCCCTCAGGCCTTGCTGGACCAGCTCAGCATCGGCGGCCGTCTGGTCGCCCCCGTTGGCGGCCGCACCCAGCATCTGGAGCTCGTAAGCCGGATCGGCAAAGCCGAATGGCTGCGCCAGACGCTTGAGGATTGCCATTTTGTGCCCCTGCGGCCCGGTATCGTATAGAGATTTAAATGAGTATGACGAAAAATAGTTCCCTGCTGTTGTTGACCCTCTCGCTCGGTTTGCTGAGCGCCTGTACCTCGACCGTCCAGGCGCCGGTGGAAGAGCGCCTGCCGCCCCTGGCCGTAAGCAAGCCGCCCGCGCCGGAAGAAACCCCGAAAGACCGCGACGAGCGCGGCCTGTACACCGTGAAAAAAGGCGACACCCTGATCCGCATCGCCCTGGAACACGGCCAGAATTACCGCGACCTGGTGGCCTGGAACAATCTGGCCAATCCGAACGACATCAAGGTGGACCAGGTGCTGCGCGTGGCGCCGCCCGAGAACGGCGTGCAGACGTCGTCCGTGGCCATGCCGCCGGAAACCCGCACGCCACCCGCGCCGCCGCCGCCGAAGAAGAATGGCCCGAAGGGCGACAAGAAGCCGTATAGCGAATCCAGTCTGGCCGACCTGCAAAGGCCGGAGGGCGCCGAGCGCGAAGGCCGCGCCGAAAAGCCCGAGCGCGCCGAGAAGCCGGCCGAGAAACCGGTGCAACTGGCATCGACCCAGCCTTCGGCGGTCGCCCCCCTGAGCGCCGAGGATAAGGAATTGAGCTGGATGTGGCCTTCCGAAGGCCGCGTCGTCGCCCATTTCGACGAAGGCAAGAACAAAGGCATCGATATCGCGGGCCGCGCCGGCCAGCATGTGTTGGCTGCAGGCGCCGGTAAAGTGATGTATGCAGGCAGCGGCATCCGAGGTTATGGTAATCTCGTCATTGTGAAACACAGTAATAGCCTGCTATCGGCTTACGCGCACAACCGCAGCATCCTGGTTAAGGAAGGGCAGAGCGTGAACAAGGGGCAGACCATTGCTGAAATGGGGGATTCCGATACCGACACCGTCAAGCTGCACTTCGAGATAAGGCAGCAGGGCAAGCCGGTCGATCCGTCAAAGTTCCTGCCTAACCGCTAGATACGCCCATGACCCACTCGCCGCACGACCCGATGGATGAGGACTCGGCACCTGAAGAATTCAGGGACGAGCAAAGCGACGATCTCCCGATCGACGCCATCGAGGCCGAGGGCGAGCCGCCGGCCGAAGCCGGGGCCGTGCTGGAAACGGTCGACGAATTAAAGAAGGTGCTGGCGGCCGAGCTGTCGACCGACACCACCCAGCACTATCTGAACCAGATCGGCACCCGGCCGCTGCTTACCGCCCCGCAGGAAGTGCACTACGCGACCCTGGCCAAGCAGGGCGATTTCGCCGCGCGCCAGACCATGATCGAGCACAATCTGCGGCTGGTGGTGTCGATCGCCAAGCATTACATCAATCGCGGCGTGGTCCTGCTCGACATGATCGAGGAGGGCAATATCGGCTTGATGCGCGCCATCGACAAGTTCGAGCCGGAGCGCGGCTTCCGCTTTTCGACCTATGCGACGTGGTGGATACGCCAAAGCATCGAGCGCGCGATCATGAACCAGGCGCGCACGGTGCGCCTGCCGGTGCATATGGTGCGCGAGCTGAATCAGATCCTGCGCGGCAAATACCATCTGGAAGCCCAGCACCATAATGGCAAGGACGCCAGCGCCGAGGACATCGCCGACCTGGTGGGCCGGCCGGTGGAGGAGGTGCAAGATATCCTGGCCCTGTCCGAGCACGCCACCTCGCTCGACGCCCCGCTTGACAACGACCCCCAGTCCTCGTTGATGGACATGCTGCCCGGCGACGCCGAGGACAGCCCCGACGCGCGCGCCGAACACCACGAAATGACGGTGCTGGTGCGCGACTGGCTGACCAAATTGCCGGACAAGCAGCGCATCGTCATCATGCGCCGTTTCGGCCTGGATAACGACGATCCGGCCACGCTGGAAACCCTGGCCGAGGAAATGGGCGTCACGCGCGAACGCGTGCGCCAGATCCAGCAAGAGGCCCTGGTCAAACTCAAGCGCGCCATGGCCGCGCGCGGCGTGGTGCGCGACTCCCTGCTCTAAATCGGCCGCGGCCGGCCCTGGGCGGGCGGCTCTCTGCTATCATATTGCCCTTCCTGAAAGTCCCTGGCGTCTGTTCCGGCCCGGCCGGCGGCCTGCCTTATCTCCCAGTCAAATTTGAACGCTATGCAAGAGAACATCATCATCGACATCAAATCGCTCGACATGGACGCCCGCGGCGTCGGCCACATCGACAACGAAGACGGCACGCCGGGCAAGGTGGTGTTCGTGGAAGGCGCGCTGCCGGGCGAGCGCGTCAGCTATGAGGTCTTCCGCAAGAAGAAAAACTGGGAGGCGGCGCGCATGACCGTGCTGCACAAGGAATCGGCGATGCGCGTCAAGCCCAAGTGCGAGCATTTCGACTATTGCGGCGGCTGCTCGATGCAGCATCTGGAGCCGACGGCCCAGGTGGCGATCAAGCAGCGCGTGCTGGAAGATAACCTCTGGCACCTGAGCAAGGTCAAGCCCGAAACCATGATGCGCCCGATGTACGGCCCAACCTGGGGCTACCGCTACCGCGCCCGCCTGTCCTCGCGCTTCGTGGCCAAGAAGGGCACGGTGCTGGTCGGCTTCCACGAAAAGAAATCGGTCTTCGTGGCCGACATCCAGAGCTGCCAGATCCTGCCCAAGCACGTCTCGGACATGATGATGCCGCTGCGTGGCCTGATCCACTCCCTGTCCATCTTCGACAAAGTGCCGCAGATCGAATTGGCCATCGGCGAAGACCTGACCGTGCTGGTGATGCGCAATATGGAACCGCTGACGGCCGACGACGAGGCCAAGGTCAAAGCCTTCGCCGATCAATACCAGATCCAATGGTGGTTGCAGCCGAAAGGCCCGGACACCGCCCATCCCTTCTACCCGCTGGACAAGCAGCTGCACTACCTGCTGCCCGAATTCGGCGTGAAGATGCCCTTCAAGCCGGTCGACTTCACCCAGGTCAACCACCACATCAACCGCGTGCTGGTGGCCAAGGCCTTGCGCCTGCTCGAAGTGCAGCCGGAAGACCGCGTCGCCGACCTGTTCTGCGGCCTGGGCAACTTCACGCTGCCGCTGGCGACCCAGGCGCGCGAAGTGGTCGGCATTGAAGGCAGCACCGCGCTGACCGAGCGCGCCCTGTCGAACGCCAAGGCCAATGGCCTGGACGCCAAGACCACCTTCTACACGCGCAATCTGTTCGAAGTCACGAAGGACGATCTGATCGCCCTCGGCAAATTCGACCGCATGCTGATCGACCCGCCGCGCGACGGCGCGATGGCCCTGAGCCTGGCCCTGGCTGAGCTGAAAGAGAGCAACCCCGAGCTGCTGCCCAAGCGCATCGTGTATGTCTCCTGCAGCCCCTCGACCCTGGCGCGCGACGCCGGCGTGCTGGTGCACCGCGCCGGCTACGTCTTGAACAAGGCCGGCGTCGTGAATATGTTCCCCCACACCTCCCACGTCGAATCGATGGCCGTCTTCGACCTCGCCTGATACCGCAGAGCCCGTGTCCACCTTGGTGCCTGGCACCAAGGTGGACACGGGCTGGGCAATAAAAAAGCCGGCGTGGAGCCGGCTTTTTGCTTGAGGGCGGGGCGCTTAGTCGCGGCTGCCGCCCAGCCCCAGCAGGGCCAGCAGGTTGCTGAAGATGTTGTACACGTCGAGGTACAGATTAAGCGTGGCGCTGACGTAGTTGGTTTCGCCGCCGTTGACGATCTGTTGCACGTCGAACAGGATGTAGGCGGAGAAGATGGCGATCGCCAGCACGGAAATGGTGATCGACAGCGCGCCCATGCCCAGGAAGATATTGCCGATCGAGGCCAGGATCAGCACGATCACGCCGGCGAACAGCCATTTGCCCAGCATCGAGAAGTCGCGCTTGGTCACAGTGGCGTAGCTGGCCAGGGCGGCGAACACGGTGGCCGTGCCGCCGAAGGCGGTCATGATCAGCTGGGCGCCGTTGGAGTAGCCCAGGGTGCGCGTGAGCAGGGGCGTCAGCAGCAGGCCCATGAAGAAGGTGAAGCCCAACAGCAGGGCCACGCCGACGCCGCTATTCTTGTTCTTTTCGATACCATAGATGAAGCCGAAGGCCACGGCCATGAACAGGATGAAGCCCATGAAGCCGCGTGGAATCGGCACGCCGAAGGACACGCCGATCACCGCGCCCAGCACGGTCGGGATCATCGACAGGGCTAGCAGCCAGTAAGTGTTGCGCAGGACGCGGTGCTGGGCCAGTTGGCGGCTGCCAGACAGGTCATACGGTTGTTGCATTTGATTCATAAGTGCCTCCAGTGTTGGTTCACGATACTGCTTTGCCAAAAGCATAGCACGAGTGGCAAAAAATGCGAAAAATCGGCCCCGGCCCGCCTTGCCACCGAGAGTTAGCCGCCTGCCATGCCTTTTCCTCGGTATATGGGGTGTTCTATGGTAAAATCAAAGGTTGATCCAGCTATCAATTTTGTTTTAAACCTTTCTTTTTATTGGAGTTTTTTAAATGGCAATCGAACGCACCCTGTCGATCATCAAACCAGACGCAGTCGCCAAGAACGTAATCGGCCAGATCTACAGCCGTTTCGAAGGCGCCGGCCTGAAAGTGGTCGCAGCACGCATGGCCCAGCTGTCGCGCGCTGAAGCCGAAGGCTTCTACGCCGTGCACCGCGAGCGTCCATTCTTCAAGGATCTGGTCGACTTCATGATTTCCGGCCCTGTCATGATCCAGGTTCTGGAAGGCGAAGGCGCCATCCTGAAAAACCGCGACCTGATGGGCGCGACCGATCCGAAGAAAGCTGAAAAAGGCACCATCCGCGCCGATTTCGCTGACTCCATCGACGCCAACGCCGTTCACGGTTCGGACGCTGCCGAAACCGCCGCTGTGGAAATCGCTTACTACTTCCCAGCACTGAACGTGTACTCCCGTTAATTTTTGCTTCGGCAAAAATTAGCGTCGTACTGACGGTATAGAGTAGTATCTGTTTGCCTCCCGCACCGGTTCGCCCGGCACGGGAGGCAAGCGCATTTTAGAAATTGTAATGAGCAAGACTATGGAAACGACCCTCACCAATTTGCTGGACCTCGATCCCGCGCAACTGATCGCCTACTGTGCGGAGTTGGGTGAGAAGCCGTTCCGCGCCAAACAGCTGCAGCGTTGGATCCACCAGTTCGGTGCCGCCGACTTCGACAGCATGACCGACCTCGCCAAATCGCTGCGCGAGAAGCTGAAGACGCGCGCCCATATCGTGGCGCCGACCGTCATCAGCGATCACACCTCGACCGACGGCACGCGCAAGTGGCTGGTCGACGTGGGCAATGGCAATGCGGTGGAAACCGTGTTCATCCCGGAAGAAAACCGCGGCACCCTGTGCATCTCGACCCAGGCCGGCTGCGCCGTCAACTGCCGCTTCTGCTCGACCGGCAAGCAAGGCTTCAACCGCAACCTGAGCGTGGGCGAAATCATCGGCCAGCTGTGGATGGCCGAATTCGAACTGCGCAAGACCAAGGGCATCGAGCCGGGCCCGAAAGGCGAGCGCCAGATCACCAATGTGGTGATGATGGGCATGGGCGAACCGCTGCTCAATTACGAGCCGACCGCCACCGCGCTCAAGCTGATGCTGGACGATAACGCCTACGGCCTGTCGCGCCGCCGCGTGACCCTGTCCACCTCGGGCGTGGTGCCGATGATCGACAAGCTGGCGCAGGATGTGCCGGTGGCCCTGGCCGTCTCGCTGCACGCCTCGAACGACGAGCTGCGCAACGGCCTGGTGCCGCTGAATAAGAAATACCCGCTGGCCGAGCTGCTGTCGGCCTGCAAACGCTATCTGGAATTCGCGCCGCGCGACTTCATCACCTTCGAATACTGCATGCTGGACGGCTTCAACGATACCGACGAGCATGCGCGCGAGCTGGTGGCGCTGGTCAACCATCCGCAGTATGGCGTGAACTGCAAGTTCAACCTGATCCCGTTCAACCCCTTCCCGGAATCGGGCCTGACGCGCTCGAAGAATCCGCGCATCAAGGCCTTCTCCCAGATCCTGATGGACGCCGGCATCGTCACCACCATCCGCAAGACGCGCGGCGACGATATCGACGCCGCCTGCGGCCAGCTGGCCGGCGAGGTCAAGGACCGCACCCGCGTGCAGGAGCGGATGGAGAAGATGGCCGAATATCAGGAGAAATTCGGCGCCAATTTCGGCAAGATCGTGGAGATCCGTTCCTGATGACCGCCGCCGCCCCGCGCCGCTACGCCCGCCTGGCCGCCTTCGGCCTGGCCGGGCTGCTATGCGGCTGCGCGGCGGCGCCGGACAAGAATGTGAAGGCCGACCTGCCCACGGCTTCCGACCAGACTTCGGCGCAGAAGCGCGCCGAAATCCGCATGCAGCTGGCGGTCGGCTATTACGAGCAGGGCCAGTACGCGGTGGCGCTGGACGAGGTGAAGAAGGCCATCGTGGCCGCGCCGGACAGCGCCGACGCCTACGGCATGCGCGCCCTGATTTATATGGCCATGGGCGAGGTGGCCCTGGCCGGCGACAGCTTCCAGCATGCGCTCAAGCTGGCGCCGCACAATCCGGAAATCAGCAATAACTACGGCTCTTATCTGTGCCAGACCGGCCAGGTGGGCGAGTCGTTCAAGTACTTCGATGCGGCGCTGGGCAACCGCGCCTACCAGTCGCCGGCGACGGCGCTGAATAATGCGGGCGATTGCGCCCTGAAGCTGAAGGACTTTGCGCAGGCGGAGAAGTATCTGCTGCCGGCCTTGCAGCTGACGCCGGATCTGGCGATTACGAACATCAACCTGGCACGGGTGTATTACGAGCGCCGCGACTATCCGCGCGCCGGTTTTTTCATCACCCGGCTGGGCAAGGTAGCCAAGACGGACGGCCTGACGGCGGACGTATTGTGGCTGGCGATTAAAGTGCAGCATAAGCTGGGCGATACCGGCGCGGAGCAGGGCTGGGCGACGCAATTGCGCCGCCACCATTCCGCCTCGTCCGAATATGCTGCGTACCAACGTGGGGCGTTTGATGAGTGAGACAGGGGTACCAATGGATTCAGAGTGGCAGGATGAGCCGAAAGACCAGCCGAAAGACCAGCGCAATGCTCCTACGCCCGGAGCGCAACTGGCGGCACAGCGCGAGGCGCTGGGCCTGACGGTGGAACAGATCGCGGACCAGCTCAAGCTGGCGCCGCGCCAGGTGGCGGCCATCGAGAGCGGCGACTATGCCGCGCTGCCGAATATGGCCGTGACGCGCGGCTTCGTGCGCGCTTACGCCAAGGTGGTCCGGCTCGACGCCGCGCCGCTGGTGGCGATGATTGAAGTGCCGTCCGATACGGTGCATGAGCATGCGCAGCCGGTGCGGCGCGAAGCGATCGGCACGACCTTTACCGAGTCGCGTTTCCCGACGCTGACCGAGCGCCGCCAGTCGCGCATCGGCATGCTGGCCGCCGGCGGCACCGTGGTGGTGCTGGCGCTGGCCGTGGCCGGCGCCTGGAAAGCGGGCGTCATCCATCCGGCGATGTTCAGCCGTGGCGACAGCGCCGCGCCGGCCGCCGAGAGCGCATCGGCCGCCGCCAGCGCCGAGGTGCAGACGCCGCTCACCGTGACCAGCCCGAACGCCGACACCGCGCCGCTGCAATCGAATACCGTGCCGCTGGTATCGGTGCCGCCGCAAGGCGCCGCCACCACGGATGCGCCGCAAGCCGGCGTCAACGGTCCGGCCGCCGCCCCTGCCGCCAGTCCGGCGACGGTGACGCCTGTGGCCACCGTGCCAACCGCCGTTCCTGCGGCCGCCGCGGTGCCGCCAGCCGCTGCAGCCGTCAAACCGGCCGCGCAGCCGACCGCCGCCACGCCTGTCGCGACCGCGCCGGCTGCAATGCCTGCTCCTGTTGCAGCCACGCCAGCCACCGCCGCTCCAGCCACCGCCGCCGCTGCTGCGGGCGGCACCCTGGTGCTGAAGGTGAGCGTGGATTCGTGGGTGGAGATTCGCCGCCAGGGCGGTTCGCCGCTGATTTCGCGCCTGGTCAAGGCCGGCAGCACCGAGACTTTCGAGATCAAGGACCCAGCTCTGCTGATCGTCGGCAAACCGGATGGCGTGCAGGCGACCCTGCGCGGCGCGCCGCTGGAGCTGCCGCGCGTGGCCGGCGGTACAATCTCCCGCGTCAATATCAAGTAATCGTTTTTAGCCAGCAGATACAGCCATGTCTTCTATGAATACAGCCATTCCGTCGGGACCGAACGCGCGCCGCTCCAGTTGCGGCGTGCTGGTGGCGCACGGCGAGCGCAAGGTCTGGGTGGGTGGCGCCGCGCCGGTGGTGGTGCAGTCCATGACCAATACCGACACCGCCGACGCCGTGGCGACCGCGATCCAGATCAAGGAACTGGCGCGCGCCGGTTCGGAACTGGTGCGCCTGACGGTGGACCGTCCCGAGTCGGCCGCCGCCGTGCCCTATATCCGCGACCAGCTGGACAAGATGGGCGTCGACGTGCCCCTGGTCGGCGACTTCCATTACAACGGCCACACCTTGCTGACCGAATACCCGGACTGCGCCCAGGCGCTGTCCAAATACCGCATCAATCCTGGCAATGTGGGCAAGGGCGCCAAGCGCGACACCCAGTTCGCCCAGATGATCGAAGTGGCGATCAAGTACGACAAGCCGGTGCGCATCGGCGTGAACTGGGGTTCGCTGGATCAAGCCCTGCTGGCGCGCATCATGGACGAGAACGCGGCGCGCGCCAATCCCTGGACCGCCCAGGCCGTGATGTACGAAGCCCTGGTCACGTCCGCCATCGAAAACGCGGTGCGCGCCGAGGAACTGGGCATGGGCCGCGACAAGATCATCCTGTCCTGCAAGGTATCCGGCGTGCAGGATCTGATCGCCGTCTACCGCGAGCTGGCCAAGCGCTGCGACTACGCCCTGCATCTGGGCCTGACCGAGGCGGGCATGGGCAGCAAGGGCATCGTCGCCTCGACCGCCGCGCTGTCGGTGCTGCTGCAGGAAGGCATCGGCGACACCATCCGCATTTCGCTGACCCCGGAACCGGGCGGCGACCGCAGCAAGGAAGTCGTGGTGGGCCAGGAAATCCTGCAGACCATGGGCCTGCGCAAATTCACGCCGATGGTGATTGCCTGCCCGGGTTGCGGCCGCACCACCTCCACCGTGTTCCAGGAACTGGCGGACGATATCCAGACCTATCTGCGCGAGCAGATGCCGGAATGGAAAAAGACCTACCCGGGCGTGGAGGCGATGAACGTGGCCGTCATGGGCTGCATCGTCAACGGTCCCGGCGAATCGAAGCACGCCAATATCGGCATCAGCCTGCCCGGCACCGGCGAGTCGCCGGCCGCGCCGGTGTTCGTCGACGGCGAGAAGGTCGCCACCCTGCGCGGCGAGAATATCGTGCAGGAGTTCCAGACCATCGTGCTCGATTACGTGCGCAAGAATTACAGCAAACAAGCAGCTTAAAGAAACAAGCTTAGAGAATCCTATGTCCGAAAATAAAAAAGCCGAGAAAATCGTCGCCATCAAAGGCATGAATGACATTCTGCCGGCCGACGCCCATCTGTGGGAACTGTTCGAGAACACCGCCCAGTCCATCATGCAGAGCTATGGCTTCCAGCAGATCCGCACGCCGATCGTGGAAGAAACCCGCCTGTTCGCGCGCGCCATCGGCGCCGTGACCGACATCGTGGAAAAGGAGATGTACTCCTTCACCGATTCGATGAACGGCGACCAGCTCACCCTGCGTCCTGAAAACACCGCCGGCGTGGTGCGCGCCGTGCTGGAGCATAACCTCGTGTACGAAGGCCCGAAACGCTTGTGGTACAAGGGCCAGATGTTCCGCCACGAGAAGCCGCAGCGCGGCCGCTACCGCCAGTTCCACCAGTTCGGCGCCGAAGCCGTGGGCTTCACCGGCCCGGACATCGACGCGGAACTGATCATGCTGTGCCGCCGCCTGTGGGATGACCTGGGCCTGCAGAACATCCGCCTGGAGCTGAACTCCATCGGCGACGCCGAGGAGCGCGCGCGCCACCGCGTCGACCTGATCGCCTACCTGGAACAGCACGAGGAGATTCTCGACGCCGAAGCCAAGCGCCGCCTGCACAGCAATCCGCTGCGCATCCTGGACACCAAGAACCCTGCCATGCAGGACATGGTCAACCAGGCGCCCAAGCTGCTCGACTACCTGGGCGCGGAATCGCTGGCCCACTTCGAAGGCGTGCAGAAGATCCTCAAGGCGAACAACATTCCCTTCGTGATCAATACCCGCCTGGTGCGCGGCATCGACTACTACAACCGCACCGTGTTCGAATGGGTGACGGACGAACTGGGCGCGCAGGGCACGGTTTGCGCCGGCGGCCGCTACGACCCGCTGATCGAAATGTTCGGCGGCAAGCCGACGCCCGCCGTGGGCTTCGCCATGGGCATCGAGCGCCTGATCGAATTGATGAAGGCCGCCGGCGACATCGCCGAGCCTAGCCAGTGCGACGTCTACATGGTGCACCAGGGCGAGGAAGCCCAGATGCAATCGTTCGTGCTGGCCGAGCGCCTGCGCGACGCCGGGCTGGATGTGGTGCTGCACTGCGCCGCCGCCACCGGCCCTGGCAGCTTCAAATCGCAGATGAAGAAGGCCGACGCCAGCGGCGCCGCCTTCGCCGTCATCATGGGCGAGGACGAAGTGGCCAACAAGACCGCCAGCGTGAAAGCGCTGCGCGGCGAAGAGGGCGAGCAGCAGCAAGCCACCGTGCCTTTCGACGGCGTGGTGGACCATATCGTGGACCAGATCGCAGGCTGTGGAGACGACTGCGACCATGACCACGACCACGTGCATCACCACCGCTTTCACTGATCCGAGTAGCATTCCTTCAACCCGATAAAAGATAAGCAGACAGACAATGGCATACGATCTCGAAGAACAAGAACAGCTTGCTTCCCTCAAGGCTTGGTGGGCGAAGTACGGCAACCTGACGTCCTGGGTGGTGATCGCCGGCCTGGCCGCCTTCTCCGGCTGGAACGGCTGGAATTACTATCAGCGCAACCAGGCAGCGCAAGCCTCGACCCTGTACGATGAAATGCAGACGTCGGTGGGCAAGGACAACGCCAAGGTGCAGCGCGCCGCCGGCGACATCCAGAGCCGCTTCGGCGCCACCGCCTACGCGCAGATGAGCGCCCTGGTGGCCGCCAAGAGCGCCTTCGACGCCAACGATATGAAGGCTGCCAAGGCCCAGCTGCAATGGGTGATCGAGAAGGGCAATGAAGAGTACAAGGCCGTCGCCAAGCTGCGCCTGGCCGGCGTGCTGCTGGATGAAAAAGCCTATGACGAAGCGCTGAAAGTGCTGGCCGGCGACAGCTCGCCGCAGTTCAGCGGCGCCGTGGCCGACCGCAAGGGCGATATCCTGGTGGCCCAGAACAAGCTGGTGGAAGCCCGCGCCGCGTACAAGGCCGCGCTGGATGCGACCGACAAGAAAAACCCTGGCCGCCAGCTCATCGAGCTGAAGCTGGAAGCCATCGGCGGTAGCGTGCCGGAAGAGAAAGCCGCCGCCTAAGCGCCGCGCTCCCACGATCAGTACCCCATCTCCAGGATTGAGGTAGACATATTTATGCGTATCACCGGAAAAGTAATTGGCGTCAGCCTGCTGGCTCTGGCCTCGGGTTGCAGCTCCCTGAACCCTTTCGCCTCGGAAGAGAAAAACAAGCCGGCGTCGCTGGTTGAACTGAAGTCGCCGATGGCCGTGCGCACCGTCTGGAAGCATTCGGTCGGCAAGGCCGGCGCGGCGGTGTTCTCGCCCGCGCTGTCGGGCGCCAGCCTGTACCTGGCCGACGCCGACGGCGCCATCGAGCGCATCGACGTGGCCAGCGGCAAGCAGCAGTGGCGCATCAAGGCCGGCAGCGACCTGACGGCCGGCGTGGCCACCAATGGCAGCGTGGTGGTGGTGGGCGGCGTCAAGGGACAGGTGCTGGCTTTCGACGCCGACGGCAAAGCGCTGTGGAAGGCGCAAGCGAGCAGCGAAGTGCTGTCCAACCCGGTGGTGGGCGAGGATGTGGTGGTGGTGCGCACGGTGGACAACAAGATCACCGCCTATGAAGCCAAGACCGGCAAGCAGCGCTGGACGGTGCAGCGCACCACGCCGGCCCTGACCTTGCGCAATGCGCCGGGCATGGTGATCGCGGGCAGCAATGTCTACGTGGCCCAGCCGGGCGGCAAGCTGCTGGCGCTGACCCTGGCGGCCGGCCTGCCGCGCTTCGAGGTGGCCGTGGCCGAACCGCGCGGCGCCACCGAGCTGGAACGCGTGGCCGACATCGCCGGCACGCCGGTGGTGTACGAGCAGGATATCTGCGCCGTCACCTATCAGGGCCGCGTCGGTTGCTTCGACCTGAACACCGGTGTCGGCCGCTGGAACAAGGATACCTCGTCCGATGTGGGCGTGGCCGTGGACCAGCGCTTCGTCTTTGTCTCCGACGACAAGGGCGCCGTGATCGCTTACGGCCGCGAAGGCGGCCAAAGCGCATGGAAGAATGAAAAACTGGAGAACCGCCGTCTGTCCACGCCGCTGTCGTATGGCCGCGCCGTGGCGGTGGGCGATTTCCAAGGCTATGTCCACTTCCTGTCGCGGGAAGACGGGGCATTGATTGGCCGCGTCGCCACCGATGGCAGCCCGATTCGCTCGGTGCCGCTGGTGGCTGGCACGAATTTGATTTTCCAAACCCAAGCAGGAACAGTGACCGCTCTCGCGGTCGAGTAATATACAAAATGAAGCCGGTAATCGCACTCGTAGGTCGCCCGAACGTCGGGAAATCGACCTTATTCAATCGTCTGACCCGCTCGCGTGACGCGCTGGTGGCGGACTTGCCTGGTCTGACGCGTGACCGTCACTATGGCGAAGGCCGCGTCGGCGAACGTCCCTTCCTGGTCATCGATACCGGCGGTTTCGAGCCGGTCGCCAAGGATGGCATCATGTTCCAGATGGCCCTGCAGACCAAGCAGGCCGTGGCCGAAGCCGACGTGGTCATCTTCCTGGTCGATGGCCGTCAGGGCATGACCCCGCACGACAAGACCATCACCGACTTCCTGCGCAAGAGCGGCCGTCCGGTCATGCTGGTGGTGAACAAGGCCGAAGGCATGCGCTACACGGCCGTGGTCTCGGACTTCTATGAGCTGGGCCTGGGCGAACCGTACGCCATCTCGTCGGCCCATGGCGACGGCGTCAACGACCTGGTGCAGGAAGCGTTGGACATGGCCTTCGCATCGCGTCCGGCCGACGAGGAAGAGCTGCTGCCCGACGAGCGCGGCGTGAAGATTGCCCTGGTGGGCCGCCCGAACGTGGGCAAGTCCACCCTGATCAACACCCTGCTCGGCGAAGAGCGCGTGATCGCCTTCGACATGCCCGGCACCACGCGCGATTCGATCGAGATTCCGTTCGAGCGCGAAGGCAAGAACTACACCCTGATCGACACCGCCGGCATCCGCCGCCGCGGCAAGGTGTTCGAAGCGATCGAGAAGTTTTCGGTGGTGAAGACGCTGCAATCGATCTCGGAAGCGAACGTGGTGATCCTGATGCTGGACGCCCAGCAGGACATCTCCGAGCAGGACGCCCACATCGCCGGCTTCATCCTGGAATCGGGCCGCGCCCTGGTGCTGGCCGTGAACAAATGGGACGGCCTGCAAACCCACCAGCGCGACCAGGTCAAGATGGACATGGACCGCAAGCTCGATTTCCTCGGTTTCGCCAAGACCCACTTCATCTCGGCGCTAAAATCGACCGGCATCGGCCCGCTGATGAAATCCGTCGACGCGGCCTATGCGGCGGCCACCGCCAACCTGGGCACGCCGAAGCTGACCCGCGCCTTGCAGGAAGCGATCGAGAAGCAGGAGCCGAAGCGCAAGGGCGGCCTGCGTCCGAAGATGCGTTACGCCCACCAGGGCGGCATGAATCCGCCGGTCATCGTCATCCACGGCAATTCGCTGGATGCGGTGAGCGAGCCGTATAAGCGTTATCTGGAAAAGCATTTCCGCGAGACCTTCTCGCTGGTCGGCACCCCGCTGCGCATTGAGTTGCGTACTGGCAAAAATCCTTTCGATAAAAGAGAGAAATAAGCGCAAGCCATTTCCAACGTTGGAAATATTTTTGCTGAAGCGGATGTGCAATCTGCAAAAAACGGAAAAACAGGTTACAGTATCCTTGGAGCCGCCTTCTCTGCTATTTTTATTGCAGAGGAGTGGTGGGCTGGCACTTGAAATCAAGCGTTTCGCCTCCAATTCCAACACAACAACATAAAATGGAGCTGTTATGAGCAACAAAGGGCAATTATTACAAGACCCATTCCTGAACGCGCTGCGTAAAGAGCATGTTCCTGTTTCGATTTATCTGGTTAACGGCATTAAGCTGCAAGGCCATATTGAATCGTTCGACCAGTACGTCGTCCTGCTGCGCAATACCGTCACCCAAATGGTGTACAAGCACGCCATTTCGACCGTGGTGCCGGCGCGCGCCGTCAACCTGAATATCGAATCCGAGGCGGAGTAAGCGCGTTGACTTTAATGGCAACGCAGCTTCGCCTTTTAACTTCTTTTGCCTGACCGTCGTATGCGCGCAGCACTAGTCGGAGTCGATTTCGGTCAGGGCGATTTCGCCGCCAGTATCGAGGAATTGATGTTGCTCGCCCGTTCGGCGGGCGCGAACCCTGTCGCCACCGTGACGGGCAAGCGCTCCAGCCCGGACGCGGCGTATTTCGTCGGCAGCGGCAAGGCCGACGAAATCGGCCATGCCGTGCAGGATCAGAAGCTGGAAATCGTCATCTTCAACCACGCCCTGTCGCCGGCCCAGCAGCGTAATCTGGAAAAGCGCTTGAATGTGCGCGTGCTGGACCGCACCAGCCTGATTCTCGATATCTTCGCGCAGCGCGCGCAGAGCCACGAGGGCAAGCTGCAGGTCGAATTGGCCCAGCTGCAGCATTTGGCCACGCGCCTGATCCGCGGCTGGACCCACTTGGAACGGCAGAAGGGCGGTATCGGCCTGCGCGGTCCGGGCGAAACCCAGCTCGAGACCGACCGCCGGCTGATCGGCGAGCGCGTCAAAGCGCTGCGCGCCCGTCTGGCCAAGCTGCGCAAGCAGCACGAGACCCAGCGCCGCGCGCGAGGCCGCAACAATACTTTCTCGGTGTCCCTGGTCGGCTATACCAATGCCGGCAAGTCGACCCTGTTCAATGCCATGACCAAGGCCGGCGTATATGTCGCCGACCAGCTGTTCGCCACCCTGGACACGACCTCGCGCCGCGTCTATATGGGCGAGGAGGTGGGCACGGTGGTGGTGTCGGATACGGTGGGCTTCGTGCGCGAATTGCCGCACCAGCTGGTGGCGGCTTTCCGCGCCACGCTGGAGGAGACCATCCACGCCGACCTGCTGCTGCACGTGGTCGATGCCGCCAGCCCGGTGCGCATGGAACAGATCGAGCAGGTCAACCTGGTGCTCAAGGAAATCGGCGCCGATCACATCCCCCAGATCCTGGTGTGGAACAAGATCGACGCGGCCGGCCTGGAGCCTTCGGTTGAGCGTGATGAGTATGATAAGATTTCCCGCGTTTTCACCAGCGCGCGCACGGGCCAGGGCCTGGATCTGCTGCGCGGCGCGATCACCGAAGCGGCCAGGGATGCACAGGACAGGGCCGGCGCCCAAGAGGAGTATTCGGCGCCGGACAGTATTTCCACCTTCACCCATGTCGGATCACATTAAAACATGCCTCTTCCCCTCCTAAAAAGAATAGGCTTGAAGCTGTCGCTGAACGACCCTCGCTGGGGTTCGGGCGATAAGGACGGCAACAAGCATGCCCAAGAAGGCAAAAAGCCCGGTAACGAAGGCCCGCCGGATCTGGACCAGCTGTGGCGCGATTTCAATCAGCGCCTGAATGGCCTGTTCGGCCAGAAGAACCGGGGCAACGGCAGCAATGGCGGCGGCAGCGGTGGCAGCGGCGGCGAGATGAAGGGCGCCGGCGCCACCTTTGGCGCGGTCGGCGCGATCGCCGTCCTGGTCTGGCTGGCCAGCGGCGCGTTCATCGTCCAGGAGGGGCAGACCGGGGTCGTGACGACCTTCGGCAAATTCAGCCACACCACGCCGGCCGGTTTCAACTGGCGCTGGCCTTATCCCTTCCAGGCTGACGAAACGGTCAACGTATCCCAGGTGCGCACGGTGGAAGTGGGCTACCGCTCCAATGTGAAGAACAAGCAGGCGCGCGAATCGCTGATGTTGACCGATGACGAAAACATCATCGACATCCAGTTCGCCGTGCAGTTCAAGCTGAAAGACCCGGTGGCCTGGCTGTACAACAACCGCGACCCGGAAGACACGGTGCGCCAGGTGGCCGAGACCTCAATCCGCGAAATCGTCGGCAAGAGCAAGATGGACTTCGTGCTGTACGAGGGCCGCGAGAAGGTCGCGTTCGAAACCCAGCAGCTGATGCAGCAGATTCTGGACCGCTACGCCTCCGGCGTGCAGGTGACGAATGTGACCATGCAGGGCGTGCAGCCGCCGGAGCAGGTGCAAGCCGCCTTCGACGACGCCGTGAAAGCCAGCCAGGACCGCGAGCGCCAGAAGAACGAGGGCCAGGCTTACGCCAACGACATCGTGCCGAAGGCGCGCGGCGAGGCCTTCCGCCTGCTGCAGCAAGCCGAGGCTTACCGCGCGCAAGTGACGGAAAACGCTTCCGGTAACGCCGACCGCTTCAAGCAGGTGCTGGTCGAGTACCAGAAGGCGCCGGCCGTGACGCGCGACCGCATGTATCTGGACACCATGCAGCAGATCTTCTCCAGCACCAGCAAGGTGATGGTCGACTCCAAGGCCGGCAGCAATCTGCTGTACCTGCCGCTGGACAAGCTGATCTCCCAGGTCGCCGCCAGCGACGCCGCCGCGCGCGCCAATGCGACGCCGCCGCCGCCGACCGCCATCCTGCTGCCGGATAATCCGCCGCAGATGGACCTGAACCGCCGCGACAGCCGTTCGCGCGAATCGTCCCGTGACCGGGAGGGCCGTTAATGAATCGTATCGTCAGTACCCTGATCGCGGGCTTCGTGGCCCTGATGCTGCTCTCGTCCACCGTGTTCGTGGTGGACCAGCGTAAATACGCGATTGTGTTCGCTCTGGGTGAGGTCAAGCAGGTGATCAACCAGCCCGGCCTGCACTTCAAGCTGCCGCCGCCATTCCAGAATGTGCTGTATCTGGACAAGCGCATCATGACCATCGATTCGCCTGACGCTGACCGCTTCATCACGGCCGAGAAGATGAATATCCTGGTCGATGCCTTCGTCAAATGGCGCATCAACGATCCGCGTCTCTACTTCGTCAGCTTCAGCGGCGACGAGAGCCGCGCGCGCGACCGCATGTCGCAGATCATCAAGGCGGCCCTGAACGACGAGATCACCAAGCGCACCGTGCGCGAAGTGATCTCCGGCCAGCGCGGCAAGGTGATGGAAGCGATCCGCGCCAAGGTGATCGCCGAGGCCAAGCAGATCGGCGTCGAGATCATCGACGTGCGCCTGAAACGCGTCGACTATGTCGAGCAGATCAACAACTCCGTGTACGAGCGCATGAAGGCCGAGCGCGTGCGCGTGGCCAATGAGCTGCGTTCCACCGGCGGCGCCGAATCGGAGAAGGTCCGCGCCGACGCCGACAAGCAGCGCACCGTGATCCTGGCCGAAGCCTACCGCGAAGCCGAGAAGATCAAGGGTGAGGGCGACGCCAAGGCATCGCAGATTTACGCCGACGCTTTCGGCCGCAATCCGGAGTTCTACAAGTTCTACCGCAGCCTGGAAGCCTACCGCGCCTCGTTCAAGAACAAGGCCGACGTGATGCTGGTCGACCCGAACTCGGACTTCTTCAAGTACTTCAAGAACAGCGGCGCCTCCGGTGGCGGCGCGCCTGCCAAGAAGTAAAAGCTGAAGAAAAGACAAGCTGGGGCCGCGCGCCGCAAGGTGCGCGGCCCCAAGTTTTTTCCTGTTAGCTTATGATTTCGCGTAAAATACGCGGTTTGGCCCGCCGCTTATTGCGCTGCGGCGCCGCGTCGCCTTATCTATTTTTTTAATCAATCCCTATCCGGTTTTCCCATGCCGAATTGGCTATTGCCTGAACATATTGCCGACGTCCTGCCGTCAGAAGCGCGCAAGATTGAAGAGCTGCGCCGCCAGATGCTGGATAACTTCCGCCTCTACGGTTACGAGCTGGTCATGCCGCCGCTGCTGGAGTACGTGGAGTCCCTGCTGGCTGGCGCCGGCCAGGATACCGACCTGCGCACCTTCAAGCTGGTGGACCAGATCTCCGGCCGCATGCTCGGCCTGCGCGCCGACATGACGACCCAGGTCGCCCGCATCGACGCCCACCTGCTCAACCGCAACTCCGTCACCCGCCTGTGCTATGCCGGCTCGGTGCTGCACACCCGCCCGTCCGGCCTGCATGCCACGCGCGAACCGGTGCAGATCGGCGCCGAGATCTACGGCCACGCCGGCCTGGAAGCGGATGCCGAAATCCAGGAACTGGCCCTGGCCTCGCTGGCCCTGGCCGGTTTCACTGAAGTGCGCCTGGACCTGGCCCACGTCGGCGTGCTGCGCGCCATCCTGGAGCTCGACAAGGCGGCCGAAAAAGACCATATCACCATCGTTCAGCTGCTGCGCGCGAAAGACGTGCCCGGTCTGCGCGAACTGACGGCCCATTACGCCCCGACCACGCGCGACGCGCTGCTGGCCCTGCCGCACCTGTACGGCGACGTGGATGTGCTGAAGCGCGCCCGCGCCGAACTGCCCGACGTGCCGGCCATCGCCAAGGCGCTGGCCGAACTGGCGGCGCTGTCGGCGTCGGCCATCGGCCGTGCCGACGTGGCGATCGACCTGGCCGACCTGCGCGGCTATCAGTATGAGAGCGGCGCCATGTTCGCGCTGTACGTGCCGGGCTTGCCCAATGCGGTGGCGCGCGGCGGCCGCTACGATCACGTTGGCGAAGCTTTTGGCCGGGCCCGTCCCGCCACCGGCTTCTCGCTCGACCTGCGCGAGCTGGCGCGCCTGCTGCCAACGGCGGAGCGCAAGCATTCGATCCGCGCACCGTGGGGCAACGCCCCCGAATTGAAGGAAAAAATCGCCGAACTGCGCAAGTCCGGCGAAGTTGTGATCCAGTCCATGCCGGGTCACAGCAATGAACAGGACGAGTTCGAGTGCGACCGCGCGCTGGTGCTCGACGATAATGGTAGCAACTGGATTCTTAAAAACTTAGGTTAGTGTGATGTCAAAGAAAACTATGGCAAAGAACGTCGTCGTCATCGGGACCCAATGGGGCGATGAGGGTAAAGGCAAGATCGTCGATTGGCTGACCGAGCACGCGCAAGGCGTGGTGCGCTTCCAAGGCGGCCACAATGCCGGCCACACGCTGGTCATCGGCGGCGTGAAGACCGCGCTGCAGCTGATCCCTTCGGGCATCATGCGCCCAGGCGTGGCCTGCTACATCGGCAACGGCGTGGTGGTGTCCGTGCCGGACGTGCTGCGCGAGATCGACAAGCTGGAAGCGGTCGGCGTGGAAGTGTCCTCGCGCCTGAAGATTTCCGAGGCTTGCCCGGTCATCCTGCCTTACCATACCGCGCTGGATGCGGCCCGCGAAGCGGCCCGCGGCGCCGCCAAGATCGGCACCACCGGCAAGGGCATCGGCCCGGCCTATGAAGACAAGGTGGCGCGCCGCGCCATCCGTATCGCCGACCTGCTGAACGAAAAGCGTTTCGCCGAGAAGCTGGCGGAAAACCTGGACTACCACAACTACGTGCTGGAAAACTATCTGAAGGCGCCGAAGGTCGAGTACCAGAAAGTGCTGGACGACGCGCTGGCTTATGTGCCGCGCCTGCGCCCGATGGTGGCCGACGTGTCGAGCGCCCTGTACACCGTGCACAAGAACGGCGGCAGCCTGCTGTTCGAAGGCGCGCAAGGTTCGCTGCTGGACGTGGACCACGGCACCTATCCGTTCGTGACCTCCTCCAACTGCGTGGCCGGCAACGCCGCCGCCGGTTCGGGCGTGGGTCCGAACATGCTGCACTACATCCTTGGCATCACCAAGGCTTACACCACCCGCGTGGGTTCCGGCCCGTTCCCTTCGGAACTGCCGACCGATGCCGGCGTTGGCCACCACCTGTCGGCTGTGGGCCACGAATTCGGCACCGTGACGGGCCGTGCCCGCCGCTGCGGCTGGTTCGACGCCGCGCTGCTGCGCCGCTCGGTGCAGATCAACGGCGTGTCGGGCATGTGCCTGACCAAGCTGGATGTGCTGGACGGCCTGGAAACCCTGAAGATCTGCACCGGCTACACCATTGACGGCAAACAGGTCGATATCTTCCCGGTCGGCGCCGAAGACGCTGCGCGCTGCCAGCCGATCTACGAAGAAATGCCAGGCTGGAAAGACAGCACCGTCGGCGCCAAGTCGCTGGCCGCGCTGCCTGCCGCCGCGCGCGCTTACATCAAGCGCATCGAGGAACTGGTGGGCGTGCCGGTCGATATGGTTTCCACCGGTCCTGACCGCGAAGAAACCATCGTCCTGCGCCACCCATTCGAATAAAAGCAATTCGCACAACAAGAGGTATTTACATGAACACCCCTCAAACGAACGAAAAGCACCTGTGGGTGTCGTGGGATGAGTATCACCGCCTGATCGAGCGCCTGGCGCTCAAGGTCCATGAGTCGGGCTGGAAGTTCGACATGGTGCTGTGCCTGGCGCGCGGCGGCGTGCGTCCTGGCGACGTCTTCTCGCGTATTTTCGACGTGCCATTGGCCATCCTGTCGACCAGCTCCTACCGCGCCGAAGCCGGCACGGTGCAGGGCGACCTGGATATCGCCAAGTACATGACGATGACCAAAGGTCCGCTGTCCGGCAAGATCTTGCTGGTGGACGACCTGGCCGATTCCGGCGTGACCCTGACCAAGGTCATGAAGCATCTGAAGGAAAACTTCGAAGGCGTGACCGAAGTGCGTTCGGCCGTCATCTGGACCAAGGGCTGCTCCACCTTCAAGCCTGACTACCAGATGGAAGAACTGCCGCACAACCCATGGATCCACCAGCCGTTCGAGGACTACGACGGCCTGCGCCCGCACCAGCTGGCCGCATGGATCAAGAAAGGCGAAACCGCTGCCTGAGCGTAGCGGCAAACGCAAGCCATAAAAATGGCGGGAGGCGGTGAAGCCTCCCGCCATTTTCTTTTATGCCGCCGCGCGGCGGTGCGCCAGGCGGTAGAGCAGGGGCAGGACCAGCAGGGTCAGGGCGGTGGAGGACAGGATGCCGCCAATGACCACAGTGGCCAGCGGACGCTGCACCTCGGCCCCGGTGCCGGTTGCCAGCGCCATCGGCACGAAGCCCAGCGAGGCTACCAGCGCCGTCATCAGCACCGGCCGCAAGCGCGTCAGCGCGCCCTCGCGGATCGCCTGGTCCAGTCCCATACCTTGCTCGCGCAGGCTACGGATAAAGGACAGCAGCACCAGGCCATTCAGCACCGCCACGCCGGACAGCGCGATAAAGCCCACCGCCGCCGAAATCGAGAGCGGAATGCCGCGCAGGGCCAGGGCCGCGATGCCGCCGGTCAGCGCAAACGGGATGCCGCTAAATACCAGCAAGCCATCCTTCATGCTGCCGAACATGGCGAACAGCAGCACCAGCACCAGGGCCAGCGCGGCCGGCACCACGATCTGCAGGCGCTGGGCGGCCGATTGCAGCTGCTCGAACTGGCCGCCCCAGCTGGTCCAGTAGCCGGGTGGCAGGCTGACGTCGCGCTGCATGGCTTGCTGCGCCTCGGCCACGAAGGAGCCGATATCGCGGCCGCGCACATTGGCGCTGACCACGATGCGGCGCTTGCCGTCTTCGCGGCTGACCTGGTTCGGGCCGGGCGCCACCTCCAGCGTGGCTACCTCGCTCAGCGGAATATGGCTGATGCGCTCATCGGCTGCGCTGCCGTTGCTGTTGCCGCTACCACTGCCGCCGCTGCTGCCTGCCATGTTGCCGCCTTTCTGCAACGGCAGCGGAATCGGCAAGCGCGCCAGCGCTTCCGGATCGCTGCGCACTTCGTCGGCCAGGCGCACCACGATGTCGAAGCGGCGGTCGCCCTGGAACAGATTGCCCGCTTCCTTGCCGCCCAGCGCGATGGCGATGGCGTCCTGGATATCGCCCGTGTTCAGGCCGTAGCGCGCCGCCTTGGCGCGGTCGACGCGGATATTCAGCATCGGCAGGCCGGTGGTCTGCTCGACCTTGACCTCGGCCGCGCCGCGCACCTTCTGCAGCGCGGCGGCGATGCGCGCCGCCTGGGCGTCCAGCACCGCCATATCGTCGCCGAACAGCTTCACCGCCACATCGCTGCGCACGCCGGAAATCAGCTCGTTGAAGCGTAGCTGGATAGGTTGGGAGAACTCGTAGTTCTGGCCCGGCAGCTTCTCGGCCGCGGCCTGGATCGCCGCCAGCAATTCATCGCGCGTCTTGCGCGGCTTGGGCCATTGGTCCTGCGGCTTGAGCATGATGTAGCCGTCCGAGATATTCGGCGGCATCGGGTCGGAGGCGATTTCCGCCGTGCCGGTGCGGGCGAAGATGCGTTCGATCTCGGGGAACTGGCGTTTCAGCTCGCGCTCCAGCTGCATCTGCATGGCCACCGACTGCGTCAGGCTGGTGCCGGGAATGCGCAGTGCCTGCACGCTGAAATCGCCTTCGTTCAGGCTTGGCACGAACTCGCTGCCCATGCGGCTGGCCAGCAGGCCGGAAAGCAGCACCGTCACGGCGGCAAAGGCCAGCACCACCGGCTTGTTGGCCAGGGCCAGATCGAGCGCGCGCGCATACCAGCTGCGGGCCGCCAGCATGATGCGGTTTTCCTTCTCTTCCACCTTGTCGCCGATGAAGAGGGCGACGGCGGCCGGCACGAAGGTGATCGAGAGGATCATCGCGCCCAGCAGGGCGATGACGACGGTGATCGCCATCGGATGGAACATGCGGCCTTCCACGCCGGACAGGGCGAACATCGGCAGATACACGATCATGATGATGAGCTGCCCGAACAGCAGCGGACGGCGCGCCTCGCGGGCGGCGGCAAAGACTTCCTCGAAGCGTTCCTCGCGCGTCAGCTTGCGGCCCAGCGCCGCCTGGGCGTGGGCCAGGCGGCGCACGCAGTTCTCCACGATCACCACCGCGCCGTCGACAATGATGCCGAAGTCCAGCGCGCCGAGGCTGAGCAGGTTGGCGCTGACCTTGTAAGCCACCATGCCGCTGAAAGTGAACAGCATGGATAGCGGAATCACCATCGCCGTCACCACGGCGGCGCGGATATTGCCGAGGAAGATAAAGAGCACCGCGATCACCAGCACCGCGCCTTCCAGCAGATTCTTCTTGACGGTGGCGATGGCTTTGTCCACCAGGACCGTGCGGTCGTAGACGGTGGTGGCGCTGACGCCCTGCGGCAGGGTGCGCGCGATCTCGTCCATGCGCTTGGCGACGGCTTGCGATACGGCGCGGCTGTTCTGGCTGATTAGCATGAAGACCGTGCCGAGCACCGACTCGTGGCCGTTGGCGGTGGCGGCGCCGGTGCGCAGCTCGCGGCCGATGCGCGCTTCGCCGATATCACGGACGCGGATCGGCACGCCACGCACATTGGCGACCACGATGTCGCGGATATCGTCCAGCGTGGCGACCTGACCCGGCGCGCGCACCAGCAATTGCTCGCCACGGCGTTCGATATAGCCCGCGCCGGTATTGCCGTTATTGCGCTCCAGCGCCGTCACCACATCCTGCAGGCTGAGGCCATAGGAGGCCAGCTTGCCCGGATCGGGCGCCACCTGGTATTCCTTGGCATGGCCGCCGATGGAGTTGATCTCGGTCACGCCCGGCACATTGCGCAGCTGCGGCTTGATGATCCAGTCCTGGATTTCGCGCAGATCGCTCAGGGAGTAGGGCGTGCCGTCGGCTTTCCTGGCGCCGTCCTTGGCTTCCACCGTCCACAGATAGATTTCGCCCAGGCCGGTGGAGATCGGCCCCATGGCCGGGATCACGCCGGCCGGCAGGCGCGCGCGCGCCTCCTGCAGGCGTTCGTTGACCAGCTGGCGCGCGAAATACAGGTCAGTGCCGTCGCGGAAGGTGACGGTGATCTGCGACAGGCCGTAGCGCGACAGGGAGCGCGTCTGCTCCAGGCGCGGCAAGCCCGCCATCACCGCCTCCAGCGGCTGCGAGATGCGCTGCTCGGTTTCCAGCGGCGAGTAGCCGGGAGCGGCGGTGTTGATCTGCACCTGGACATTGGTGATGTCCGGCACGGCGTCGATCGGCAGGCGCTGATAGCTGTAAATGCCCAGGATGGACATGCCCAGCACCGCCAGCATCACCAGCCAGCGCTGGCCGATGGCGAAGCGGATAAGTTTTTCAAACATGGTCTTTTTCCCCTCGCATCAGTGGCTATGCTCGGCGCCGGCCTTGCCCTGCTGGGCCTTGACCACGAAGCTGTTGACGGCGGCGTATTGCGCGCCGGCTTTCAGGCCGCTGAGGATTTCCGTGCGCTTGCCGTCGCTGCGCCCGGTCGTCACCGGCTGCGCCAGGAAGCCCTGCGGCGTGCGGACGAAGACGGCAGCCTTGCCTTCCACCGTCTGCACCGCTTCGGCGGCGACGGTGATGGCGGCATCCGATGCCTTGGACGCGGCATCCACGCTGACGAACAGGCCGGGACGCCAGGCCAGGTCGGGATTGCGCAGCGACAGGCGGGCCATGGCGGTGCGCGTCTGCTCGCCCAGCAGGGAGCCGACGTGGATCACCGTGCCGCTCGCGCTGGCGTTGAGCGCCGTGGCTTTGACCGTGGCTTGCTGGCCGACGCGCAGCGCATCGAGGTCGGACGGCGACACCGCCACCTCGGCCCACACGGTGGAAAGGTCGGAGATGGTGAAGACGTTCGCATCCTCCTTCACCGCCTCGCCTTGCGAGATATGCTTTTCCAGCACCATGCCGTCGAATGGCGCGCGGATCTGGTAGGCCGACAGGCGCGAGGAAGTGGTGGCGCTGGCGTCAGCGCCGAGTGCGTCCAGCTTCTGCTGGGCGTTGCGCACGGCGATCTCCGCCTCGTTCATGGCTTGCTTGGCTTGCAGATAGTCGAGTTCGGGCGCGACCTTATCCTGCCACAGCTGCTTTTCGCGTTCGGCCGTGGTGCGCGCCAGGTTCAGGCGCTGGCGCGCCGACAGCAGCTCGCTGCGGCGTTCCGACAGGTCGGCGCTGGCGACAACGGCCAGCACCTGGCCCTTCTTCACATGCTGGCCCAGGTCGGCGCTGACGCTTTCCACCACGCCGGCGACGCGCGGCACCACATGGGCGGTGCGGTCGCCGTTGAAACGGATTTCGCCGGGCAGGGTAACGCTGCTGCCGATCAGGGCCGGGCCAGCAGCCTCCAACGTGATGCCGGCGGACTGGATCTGCTGGGCGCTGAATTCCACCAGCTCGGCGTGTTCCTGGCTTTCCGCGCCGGCCTTGGCCGCGCCTTTGGCGTCGGCCTCCTTGCCGTGTTCATGGCCGTGGTCTTCCTTGCCGCCTTCCTTGTGGTCGTCCTTATGTCCGGCTTCGGTGTGGGATGGTTCGCCGATGGCTTTGCCCGTGCCGCCCGGCAGCAGGATCAGTGCCGCCAGCAGCGCGCCAATGCCGGCAATGGCGCCGATGGCGATGGTTTGTTTGCGTGTCAGAGTATTTTTCATGATGATGCTTTCAATGTTCGGCGCCGAAGGAGGCATGGCCGAGCAGGCGTTCGATGGCGGCGGCGGCGCGGTGGCCGTCGGCGAGGGCGTTCAGATGCTGGGCGCGCACCTGCAGCAAGGTGCGCTGCGCGTCCAGCACGTCGATGAAGCCCAGCTTGCCGTATTCGAAGCCCTTGGTGGCGGCGTCGTAGGCGCTGATGGCGCCTGGCAGGATGTCGTTGCGCAGGGCGGCCACGGTTTCGCGCGCGGTGGACAGGTCGGCCACGGCTTGCGCCAGCTCGCTGTCCAGCTGCAGCGTGGCGGCGTTCAGCTCCGCCTCGGCTTTGTTGGCGCGCTGCGCCGACTCCAGCACATTCCCGCGATTGCGGTCGAACAGGGGCAGCGGCACCGAGAAGCCGAGCAAGGCCTGGTTGCGGCCCATTTCCTCGGCGCGCTTGACGCCCACGCTCAGCGTCACGTCCGGCGCGCGGTTGGCCAGGGCCAGTTGCGACTCGGCCTTGCGCTGTTCCAACGCGCGGCGCGCCACCTGCACATTGGGCGCGCCGTTGCGGCGCGCGGCCAGCATGGCGGCATCCGGAATCTCAGGCAGGGGATCGAGCCGGCCTTCGGCCTGCTCGAAGTCCGGCGCCGGCGCGGCCCAGATCGCTGCCAGGCGCTGGCGTGCCGTCGCCAGCGCGGCCGCGGCCTGCGACTGCTCCAGGCGCACGCCGGATTCGGCGACGCGGGCGCGCGTCTCTTCCACCGGCGAGACCTTGCCGGCGGCCACACGGCGCGCCGTGGTGTCGCTGGCGCGTTTGGCCAGTTGCAGCGCATCCTGGGCCAGGCGCAGGCGCTCCTGGGTGATCAGCACATCATAGAAGGCGCCGACCACCTGGGCATGCAGCTCGGTGCGCTGCGCATCGAAACCAGCGGCGGCGTAGTCGCGGCCATGCTCGGCGGCCGCCACGCGGGCGGCGCGCTTGCCGCCCAGTTCCAGCGGCTGGCTAAGCTGCCAGGTGGTTTCGCGCGTCTCGCGGCGGCGGTCCTGCAGGTCGAGCGACAAGGTGGGATTGGGGCGGGCGCCGGCCTGCAGCACGGCGCCGTCCTGGGCCAGCACTTCATGGCGGGCAGCGTTCAGCCCCGGATTGGCTTGCAGCGCGCGGTTGAGCGCCGTCTGCAGCGTCAGCGCGGCAAGGGGCGGCGAAGCCGGAACCACGGCCGCAATCGGGTCGGCCATGGCGGATGAAACGGGCAGGGCGAGCGCACCCAGAACGAGGGCGCGCCAGCCTGCGGATACAGCGTGGGAATACATCGAATTCTCCTGGAAAGGGATGGAATTCGACGAGACTGGTCTGTCTGGCTAAATTGTTGAAATGCTCAGGGAAGAGGCAAGTCTCGCCGCGTCAGGCGAGACGGCGCCAGTCGGGGCGCTTGGGCCCGTCGGCGATAAAGGAAGTGAACGGCGGCGCCTCTTGCGGCGGCCATGCCCCGCTGTCCGGCGACAGTACGGGTGTGGGAGCGGGCAGCAGCGACGCTTGCAGCGACAGGTGGCAGACGCCGCAATCGTCATGGATCTTGGTGGACTTTTTGATTTCGATCGGTTTTTCCGCGCCAGCCTTGTCTTTATGCTCATGCGCGTGATGGCCGAAGTGCTGGCTCTTGCCCGACTCGTGTCCGCAATAGGCGGCAGCCGCCGACCAGGCATACTGGAGCGGGAGGATGGCGAGCAGGAAAATGAGCACAAGTCGTTTCACGCCGGGGATTTTAGCATTATCTGCCGCCAAATACCCTTATCGGAAAACCGGATTTGCCGCCGCCCCATTGCGCAAGGTACCATATCGCAAACGGCTTGCATTTTCGCAGCCAATCCCCAAGGCTTTTCATGACTCAGAACTTCCTCCAGACTTTTATCCTGTTGCTGCTGGTGACAGACCCCTTTGGCAACGTGCCTTTATTCGCCGCCGCCATGTCCTCCGTGCCGCCGGCGCGCCGCCCGCGCGTCGTCATCCGCGAATGTCTGATCGCCAGCGCCGTGCTGCTGATCTTCATGTTCTTCGGCCGCCACTTCCTGAACGCGCTGTCGCTGTCCGAAGCCTCGCTGCGCATCGCCGGCAGCGTGATCCTGCTGCTGATCGCCATCCGCATGATCTTCCCGCATCCCGACGGCGTGCTGGGTCGCACCGAAGGCGGCGAACCCTTCATCGTACCGCTGGCGATTCCCGCCCTGGCCGGCCCTTCGGCCCTGGCCACCGTGCTGTTGTTCTCGCGCGAGAGCACCCATGAAGTGCTGGTGCATGTGGCCGCGCTGGGCGCGCTGCTGGTGGTCTGGCTGGCCGTCTTCCTCGGCGCCGAGCGCCTGCAGAAAGTCCTTGGCCCGCAAGTGATGACGGCGTTCGAGCGTTTGATGGGCCTGATCCTGGCCGCCATGTCGATCGAGATGCTGATGGGCGGCATCCGCGAATTCGTCAAAACCCTATAACTAGCTGTGTGAAATGGAGTTTGACGGAGAAAAACCGCAAGTTGACGGCCTCGCCGAAATCCACTAGCATATTTCCATATCTCCCCAAGCGCTTCGGCACTTGGGCGCGGAGGTCGAAGTATCTCCTGCATCCAACTTCCTCAAGCGTTTTGGCGCTTGGGTGCGGAGCCCCCGAAAGGGGGCTTCTGCATTTCCAGGGGGGGGCAAAAATGGTTGGCGGTGTAAAACCAAGGACAACCGTGTATGTCGATGCCTTCAATCTTTACTTTGGCTCTCTCAAAGGAACTCCGTATCGATGGTTGAATATTTTGGCAATGTGCCGAGCGTACCTGCCAGGTAATGATATTACTGCCATCAAATACTTCACAGCGAAGGTCAGTGCAAGGCCCAACGATCCCCAGCAGCCGGCACGGCAGCAAGCCTACCTGCGTGCGCTGGTGACGATTCCGTGTGTGGAGATCATCTATGGTCATTACTTATCGCATACGGTGCGTGCGCGTTTGGCTGTGCCGCCAGTATCTGGCCCGGCTACAGTTGAAGTTATTAAGACGGAGGAGAAGGGATCCGATGTCAACCTGGCGACGCACTTGATTCACGACGCTCACCTTAATCGTTTTGATATTGCCGTGGTGGTTTCGAATGATTCTGACCTTCTGACTCCAATCAAGTTGGCGCGGGCAGATCTTGGAAAGCTTGTGGGCATACTTAATCCGCAAAGGCATCCAAGTCGCGCTTTACTTCCGCACATTGACTTCCTGAAGCAGATCCGTGGCTCTGCGTTGGCTGCGTCGCAATTTCCTGCGCAATTGCTTGATGCTCGGGGGCGCGTCATACATAAACCGATAGGTTGGTAGCGGTTGTACTTCATCCTAGCCGCTTGACGCGGCAATTTTTTCATCCTATATTTCGAAATATATCTAATTAGATGGAATTCATAATTCGATGAACGCGAGCAACGACACTTTCAAAGCCTTGGCCGATCCGGCGCGGCGCGAGATTTTGCGCCTGCTGCGCCAGGGAGAGATGACGGCCGGCGAGCTGGCTGCGCATTTCGATGTGAGCCGGCCCACGATGTCGCACCACTTCGCGGTGCTGGCCGACGCCGACCTGATTTCGCGCCGGCGCGACGGCCAGACCATCTGGTATTCGCTGAACACCACGGTCCTGCAGGATATGCTGGCCTGGATGATGGAACTGACCGTGACCGAACCGAAAGGGAAGAAGGCATGAGCAAGCGCTATCTCGCAATCTGCTGTCTGTTGATCCTGGTATCCGCCGCGATTACGGCCTGCTGCTACCCGCAGCTGCCGGAGATCATTCCGAATCACTGGGGACTGGACGGCAAAGCCAATGGCTTCGGGCCGCGCTGGCAGGTGTGGCTGCTGGGGCCAGGCTTGATGGCCTTGCTGCTGGCGCTGGCCTTGGCGCTGCCGTTCCTGTCGCCGCGCAAATACGAGATGAAGCCATTCCAGGGCACGGCCGATTTCTTCGTCACCGCCATCATCGGCGCGATGGGCTATTTTCAGGCGGTGATGCTGCTGCAGGTGCGCGGCGTGGAGTTCGATATCGGGCGCGCCATCATGCCCGGCATGTTCCTGCTGCTGATCCTGATTGGCAACCCGCTGGGCAAGGTCAAGCGCAATTTCTACCTGGGCATCCGCACGCCATGGACCTTGGCCGACGAACGCGTATGGCATGCCACGCACCGCTTCTCGGCCCGCTTCATGGTGGCGACCGGCGTGCTTGGCCTGCTGGCGGCCTTGCTGAACGCGCCGTTGCCGCTGCAAGTGCTGCTGCTGGGGGCATGGGGCGTGGTACCCATCGCTTACTCCTTCATCTTCTACAAGCGCCTGCAGCAGGACGGCGCGCTGAAATAAAAAACGCGCCGCTGGAATGGCGGCGCGTTGCTGAGGAAGGCGGGCTGCTTAGATCACGTCGGCGCCCGGCGCACCGAAGAGCTGCTCCTTCAGATGGTGCAGCTGGTCGCGCACCTGGGCGGCTTTTTCGAACTCCAGGTTCTTGGCGTGGTCGATCATCTGCTTCTCCAGGCGTTTGATCTCCTTGCTGATCTGTTTCTCGCTCATGGCCTCGTACTTGGCCGTTTCCTGGGCCACGCCCAGCTCCTCGCGCGCCGCGCTTGGGCTGTAGACGCCATCGATCATGTCCTTGATCACCTTGTGCACGCCGCGCGGCACGATGCCGTTCGCTTCGTTGAAGGCGATCTGCTTGGCGCGGCGGCGTTCCGTCTCGCCGATGGCGCGTTCCATCGAGTCGGTCATATTGTCGGCATAGAGCAGGGCCACGCCGTTCAGGTTACGCGCCGCGCGGCCGATGGTCTGGATCAGCGAGCGCTCGGAGCGCAGGAAGCCTTCCTTGTCCGCGTCCAGGATCGCCACTAGCGACACTTCCGGCAAGTCCAGGCCTTCGCGCAGCAGGTTGATCCCCACCAGCACGTCGAAGGTGCCGATGCGCAGGTCGCGCAGGATTTCCACGCGCTCCACGGTTTCGATGTCGCTGTGCAGATAGCGCACCTTGATGCCGTGGTCGCCCAGGTACTCGGTCAACTGCTCGGCCATGCGCTTGGTCAGCGTCGTCACCAGCACGCGCTCGTTCTTGGCGACGCGGTCCTGGATCTCGGACATCAGATCGTCCACCTGGGTGCGTGCCGGACGCACGATCACCTGCGGGTCGACCAGGCCGGTCGGCCGCACCACCTGTTCCACCACCTGGTCGGCGTGCTTCTTCTCGTAATCGGCCGGCGTGGCGGAAACGAACACCGTCTGGCGCATCTTGCCCTCGAATTCCTCGAACTTGAGCGGACGGTTGTCCAGTGCCGAGGGCAGGCGGAAGCCGTAGTCCACCAGATTGGTTTTGCGCGAACGGTCGCCGTTGTACATGGCGCTCAACTGGCCGACCAGCACATGCGACTCGTCCAGGAACATCAGCGCATCCTTCGGCAGATAGTCGATCAGCGTCGGCGGCGGCTCGCCGGCCTTGGCGCCCGACAGGTGGCGCGAATAGTTCTCGATGCCCTTGGTGAAGCCGATTTCGGACATCATCTCCAGATCGAAGCGGGTGCGCTGCTCCAGGCGCTGTTCCTCGATCAGCTTGTTCTCCTTGCGGAAGAACTCCAGGCGTTCGCGCAGCTCGTCCTTGATGGTTTCGATGGCGCGCAGCACGGTGGAGCGCGGCGTCACATAGTGCGAGCCGGGATAAACGGTGAAGCGCGGGATCTTCTGGCGCACGCGGCCCGTCAGCGGGTCGAACAGCTGGATCGATTCCAGCTCGTCGTCGAACATCTCCAGGCGCACCGCCAGCTCGGCGTGTTCGGCCGGGAAGATGTCGATGGTGTCACCGCGCACGCGGAAGGTGCCGCGGCCAAAGTCCACCTCATTGCGCGTGTACTGCATCTGGATCAGGCGCGCGATCACGTCGCGCTGGCTGACTTTGTCGTTGGCGCGCAAGGTCAGGATCATCTGGTGGTATTCGTTGGGATTACCGATACCGTAAATCGCCGACACCGTGGCCACGATGACCACATCGCGCCGCTCCATCAGCGACTTGGTGCAGGACAGGCGCATCTGCTCGATATGCTCGTTGATCGAGGAATCCTTCTCGATGAACAGGTCACGCTGCGGCACATAAGCTTCCGGCTGATAGTAGTCGTAGTAGGACACGAAATACTCGACCGCGTTCTCTGGGAAGAACTCGCGGAATTCGCTGTAGAGCTGCGCGGCCAGCGTCTTGTTGGGGGCGAACACGATGGCTGGGCGGCCCATGCGCGCGATGACGTTGGCCATCGTATAGGTCTTGCCGGAGCCGGTCACGCCGAGCAGGGTCTGGTACGACAAACCGTCGCTGATGCCCTCGCACAGGCCTTCGATGGCGGTCGGCTGATCGCCGGCGGGAGGGAAGGGCTGGTGCAGCTTGAAGGGAGAATCGGGGAAGGTAATCACTGTCGGCTCTACAACGCCGGGAGTAGCTAGATCAGCCATTTAGTCGGGACCTTTGATAGAATATTGGTTTGCCGGACGCCCTGACCGGATTTTCTTCGGGCGATTGGCAAAATTTCTGCGAACCGCTTCCAATCGAATCCAATCTTATCATGACGAACCCTTCCGTTTTCAGTGCCATCGAAATGGCTCCGCGCGACCCGATTCTGGGCATCACCGAAGCCTTCAACGCAGACACCAACCCAGCCAAAATCAACCTGGGCGTCGGTGTCTATTATGACGACAACGGCAAAGTGCCGCTGCTGGCATGCGTGCAGAAAGCGGAACACCTTCTGATCGAACAGCCCACGCCGCGCACCTACCTGCCGATCGAAGGCCTGGCCGCGTACGACAAGGCGGTGCAGGAGCTGGTATTTGGGGCCGACAGCGCCGTAGTTCAAGAGCGCCGCGCCATTACTGTGCAGGCTATCGGCGGCACCGGCGCGCTGAAGCTGGGCGCCGACTTCCTGCAGCGTTTCTCGCCCGATTCCGAAGTCTTCATCAGCGACCCAAGCTGGGAAAACCACCGTGCCCTGTTCGAGAGCGCCGGCTTCAAGGTCAACAACTACGCCTACTACGACGCCAGCACCCATGGCGTGAACTTCGCCGCCATGCTGGCCGCGTTGAAAGCCATGCCGCGCGGTTCCATCGTCGTGCTGCACGCCTGCTGCCATAACCCGACCGGCGCTGACCTCAGCCAGTCGCAGTGGGACGAAGTGATCGCCGCCGCCGTGGCGGGCGGCCTGATTCCCTTCCTGGACATGGCTTACCAGGGCTTCGGCGCCGGCATCGCCGAAGACGGCGCCGTGGTGCGCCGCTTCGCCGCCACCGGCGTGCCGCTGCTGGTGTCGAACTCCTTCTCCAAATCGTTCTCGCTGTACGGCGAGCGCGTAGGCGCCCTGAGCGTGGTCGCATCCAGCGCCGACGAAGCTTCGCGCCTGCTGTCGCAGCTCAAGCGCGTGGTACGCACCAACTATTCCAACCCGCCTGTCCATGGCGGCAAAGTGGTGGCCACCGTGTTGTCCACGCCAGAGCTGCGCCAGATGTGGGAAGATGAGCTGGCCGGCATGCGCGTGCGCATCAAGGAAATGCGCGAGGCGTTCGTGACGAAATTGAAAGAGAAGGCGCCTGGCCGCGACTTCGACTTCGTGCGCGAGCAGGTCGGCATGTTCTCCTACTCGGGCCTGACGAAAGAGCAGGTGGGCAAGCTGCGCGAACAGTCGATCTACGCCGTGGACACGGGCCGCATCTGCGTGGCCGCGCTGAACTCGCGCAATATCGACATCGTGGTTGACGCCATCGCCAAGGTGCTCTAAAATCTTGGTTCTTCGCGCTGCAATAGCAACGCGAAAGGCAGCAAAAAGTACCGGAAAGAAAGAGTCTTGCGAGACTTGGATTGAAAGTATATACTGTTGCCTCTAATCCCTGATAGCTCAGTCGGTAGAGCGACGGACTGTTAATCCGCAGGTCCCTGGTTCGAGTCCAGGTCGGGGAGCCAGAATAAAGTGAAAAGCCCAGCCTTTATTGGTTGGGCTTTTTGCATTTCACGCCCCGTTCGCGGGGTGGTCCACTTCTTCATATCGAGCGATACCCATGGAAAGCAACGATCAGCGTTACCTGGTTCAGCAAAACAAAATCGGCGACAGCAGCAAGCCGCCCGTCTTCGCACGGGTGATGCGCAGCAAAGAGGGCGTGTTCGAAGGCGTTTCCTTCATCAAGAACAAGGAAAAAGCGACGGTGATGACGATCGCCCAAGCGCAGGAAGCCATTGCCTGGGCGGAAAAGAAGAAGGCTGGAGCGAAGGAATACGCGACAAAAATCATCTGCGTCGGCCAGTAATCGCATCAAAGACCGAACTCCCGGCGCTGTTGCTCCAAAAAGCTTAGGCGTTCGGAAGTGCGTTGGCGCAATTCGGTCAGTGACGATATGCAGGTATCTGCAAAAGGACTCGCTCGAATGGATAAGAATCTCGAACAGCTAATCATTGAATATCAAACTCGCGTACGAGAAGCGGTAGCTTTGATGTATCGGTCTGGAGTGGCAATGCCGTACAGTTCTTTCGCATGGATGAAATCTGATATTCCTATGCACGGCATTCTTGATGGTGGCGTCGAATACTTCAAACATGGTGCAGGTTGCCTGGTGCAATTGGAAACGGGAGAGATTGATTTCGATTTCGGGGACGACGGCGAGATTGACGGATTCGACCTTTGGAGACTGACTCGATTTATGGGGGGGCGTCTTCCTCGTTTCGGCTTTGCTAGTGCAGAGCAAATTGAGCAATCGTTCTCTGATGCGGTAGATTCAGGTAAATTAAACTCAGAAGGCGGTCTCTATTATTTAACAGATACCCCGCGCATGTTTGCTGTTGACATCGATTCCACCCGGCCGGGCGATATACTTCCCAGCAAAAATCACGATAAAGTTCTTACCTTATATGCCCACTACTTCGAGGCGGCCGATTTGATGCGTGAGAACTTTGAAAAGCTCGATGCGAAATGGAGGAAGGCAGGAAAGCTGAGCCGCAATGACGAAATTCAGAACAGGATTTACTTCTTCTCTTGGGTCGGATTTCTAGCGGTCACATGCGAAGGATTTAAAAATGCGAACATGCATCTTCTGCTTTCCAAAAACCGCCCGGAACGCTTCAAGGACTTGCTCCCTTTGTCGAACGCGTTAGGACGAATGATCAACACTCACTGGGATCCGCTTAGGGAGTTTAGAAACAACGTGTTCCACCTTCGCGAGAGTCCAGAGAAGATTCGTAAATTCTTTTCGAAAGAAGCAGACCGGCTTTCTTGGGCACTTGAATTGCACGATACTTTGAAGCGCTTCTTTACAGACTATCGGATTCAGTGCACAGTCCACTATGCCATGAATAGACGAAAAGGCGAGATAGACATCGAACGAGGTCGTACTCGGCACACCTTTCAAGCATAGCTGAGTTCTAAAAGGCATACTTGGGCGGCACCGATAAAAGTAAAGTCTGGAGGCATTTGCGAGTAAAGGCAGGGCATGAGCATCTCAAAGTGCATGACCTTTGGCATCAGTTTGCGTCGATCTTGGTCAACGCTGGCCCATACTATCCACAAGGCTCAGAAATCCTTGAGCACTCGGGTATGAAGAGGCGGAGCGATACGCGCACTTGTCGTTGAGGACGTTGGCGATGCACATGGAAAGCAACGATCAGCGTTACCTGGTTCAGCAAAACAAATCAGCGACAGCAGCAAGCCGCCCGTCTTCGCCAGGGTCATGCGCAGCAAAGAGGGCGTGTTCGAAGGTGTTTCCTTCATCAAGAACAAGGAAAAAGCGACGGTGATGACGATCGCCCAAGCCGAAGAGGCCATCACCTGGGCGGCAAAGAAAAAATCCGCAGCACACGAATACGCGACCAAAATCATCTGCGTCGGCCAATAGTGCGGCAGAAGGTAGGGCACGATACGCGTGAGTGAATGGGCCATGCGCCTCCCTATCTAAAGCGCCGCTTGTGCGGGCGGAAAGCCGCTTGTCGCCGTGACCATGCCGAAAGTCATCCTCGCGGTCCATGTCTTATGGCACATGCGCGGCCTGCTCTCGCTCCCTAAAATCGATGCACTGATCCAGCCCTTTCGGACGCTGGAATCAGCCTTCAATTTTTCAGGGAGTTCTATGTCCAGGCTATTGCACTTTTCCTTCACGGCCGCAGTCGCGCTGCTGTCTGCCACGGCGGCGGCGGAAGATTTTTACGCGGGCGCGACTGTTTCCAAAGGTGGCGAGCTGCGTTTCACCAATCCCATCAACCAGAAGTCCAGCAACGCCGATGCAAAGGCTTCGTTCAAGGTGTATGGCGGCTATGCGCTGAGCGAGTTGCTGGCGGTGGAAGCGGGCTACACCCACGGCGGCAGCACGCGCTTCGATAAGGCGGCCATCGGCATGACCGATGACGCCACCTTCAAGATGTCCAACTTCTACCTCGCGGGCCGCCTGAATCATCAATTCAATGATGAGTGGTCGGTGTTCGGCAAGGCCGGCGTGGCGCGCAGCCGCTTCAAAGCGAGCGGCAGTGGCGAGTCGGACAGCATCTCTTCCACCAAGCCTTTGGTGGGCGTAGGCATGGCCTACAACTTCACCAAGAACGCGGCGGCAACGGTGGAATATGAACACATCGGCGCCACGCGCAAGAATGGCATCAACATCAAGCAAAATAGATTGCAGCTGGGTGTGAGGTTCGGTTTTTAAGCCTTCAATAACTGTAGCGCAGCATCAGCGAGTTCGTCACCCCAGTGCGCTGGGCGGTGCGCGGACTCGCTGCGGCATCGCCTTGCAGGCGGCTGACCTGTACCGATGTCACCAGCGTGAACTTGCGGTTCAACTCCCAGCTCCAGCGCACATTCGCATAGCTGTCGTGCAGACCGCCGCCAGGGTGGTAACGGGCCGTGCCGAAATCGGACTGCATATAGGTGCGATCCACCAGATTCACACCGGCACTCAGGGCCAGAAAATGATGGGGTACGAGTGCGAATTGCGTGCCGGTTTGCAGGTTGAGCAGGACGCCGCTCCCCTCGCTGCTGGCCGGCGCATAGGCGTGGGCGTGCAGCGACAGCTCGCTTAGTGGATGGTAATCGACGAAGCCGCCGAACACGGGACGCAACCGGCTGCTGCCGCCATCTGCCCGGCGCGCGCCAAGATCGAGCGCAATCACCGGCCCGTATTGCAATAGCGGCTGTTTCGACATTCGCATGCCCAGCGACAGACCATTCAGAAACACGCCGTTATCCCAATCCACCGAAAACTGCGGCACCAGATACATCGAGCGCCTGGCGCTGCCCGGCTTGTCCGGTGCGTAGCCGAGCAGGGCGCCGACGGCAATGTCTTTCGATCCTTCTGGCAGCAGCCTGAAATCCGATTGGGCCCATGCGGGCAGGGCGGCGGCCAGAGCGCCAACAGCAATGAGGTACTTCACCATCTCAGATATGTCCCAATTCAAGTCCGCGCAGCACGGCGCGCACACGGTCGCGCACACCGAGCTTGGCGAGAATGCTGGACACATGGTTTTTGATTGTGCCTTCGCTCGGCCCCAAGGCCTGGCTGATTTCGGCATTGTTGAAGCCCGCCGCCATCAGCGCCAGGATCTCGGTTTCGCGGCTGGTCAGCGGCGTGGAGATATCGGGTGCGGGCACGGTATTTACCGGTTTCTCATAGGCGGCGCGGGTACGCTCGGTCAATGCCGGCCGGAATAGCGTGCCGCCAGCAGCGACGCTGCGTATGCCTTCGGCCAGGCGTTCCAGCGAAATATCCTTGAGCAGAAAGCCGCGCGCACCGGCACGCATGCCTTCGAAGAGGGCGTTGTCGTCGTCGAAGGTGGTGAGCAGGATGGTGGGCGGTAAACGCCCTTGTTCGCGCTGCAGCAGTTCGATGCCGCTGCAATTGGGCATGCGCACGTCGAGCAGCAGCACGTCGGCCTCGGTTTGCCCGATGAGCTGCGCCGCTTCCGCGCCATCGGCCGCTTCGGCGATGACGCGGATGTCGGGCGTCAGGTCGAGCAGGCCGCGGATGCCGCTGCGCACCAGCATCTGATCGTCCACCAGCAACACGCGGATCATGCTTGCACTCCCTTCATGGGCAGGGACAGTTCAAGCCAGAAGCCTTGCAGCGCGGCGCTGCCGGTGCGCAGCACGCCGCCATGCGCGGCCAGGCGCTCGCGCATGCCGCGCAGGCCGTTGCCTTCGGGCGCGTCGCCGCTGCCGTTGCCGTTGTCGGCGATATGCACCAGCAGCACATCCCCCTTTCCCCGTATCTCGATGCTGAGACGGCTCGCGCCGGCATGGCGCACGGCGTTGGTGACGGCTTCCTGCACGCAGCACAGCAGCGTGTGGGCGGCAGCAGGCGAGCAGGCGTCGGCCTGCGCGTCCATGCTCAATTCAATGGCCGGCGCGGGAATGCCGGCGCACAGCAGCTGCAAGGCCTGGCGCAGATGGATATCCTGCTCCTGCCTTTCCGCGCTGACGATGCCGCGCACCTCGGCCAGCAGCGAATGCGACAGCTCGCGTGCCGTGGCCAGGGCCGTTGCGGGTTTGTCGCCGGACTGGCGGCTGGCCAGGTCGAGATGCAGATTGAGCGCGGTCAGATGGTGGCCGACCGCGTCATGCAGGTTGCGCGCGATGCGCATGCGTTCGGAGGCGCGCACCGTATCGCCGAGCAGGGACTGGGTCGCGCGCAGCTGGGCGTGGGAGGCCGCCAGCTGCATGCGCCCCTGCAGTTCCTGGCGTGCCAGCCAGGCCAGGGCAAAGCCGAGCATGAGCAGGCAGCGTTCGGTGCTGAATATCGCCATCAGCGTGAGAAACCGTCCGTCGCCCAGCTCCTGGCTGGCGCTGGCGAGCATCAGCATATCGACGCCGACGCCCAGTAGAATCTGGATGGCCAGGCAGGCCAGTGCGCGGCGCAGCGGCAGCAAGGCGCCGAGCTGCACCGCCACCAGCAGATGAAAGGCGAGCGAATTGAGAGCGAGGGCGGCCAGCAATTGGGCGGCAAGGGCCAGATGCTTGAGAATCGGTGCGCATTTCAGCGCGGGACGGGTGCGCCACCACATCAGGCCAATAATGACGATGACCAGCAGGGCTTTCAGCGCCAGAAAAAGCTGGAAGCTCAGCTCCACCCGGTCACTGCCGGCGCGCAGCAGGGATGGCGCGGGCGTAAGGAAGGTGGCCAGATAACACGCCAGCAGGCCGGGTGGATTGATCATCTCGGTCCATTGCGCTCCGCCCGCCAGCGCCGCGCCCAGTTCGAGGGCGGCAAAGACGGCGGCGGTCAGCAGTCCGGTAGCGCGGTAGCGCCGGATGGTGGGAAGGGCCGGCTTGGCGGGGATTGCAATCGGTATGGCGGTCATCGGGCCTGTCATTTTGGTAAGTTTTGGCGGGGCCATTCTACGCGGTACGGGCATGCCGGCAAAGTGCCGGAAGTCATGCGCCCTGACTTCCGGCATATGCCGCGCCTGGCGCGCTGCGGTAGAATCGGCGCCCTACCAGTCTTTATGCCGGGGATAAGCTTGATGAGAATGCCGAAGTGGATGGCGCTGCCCTTATGTCTGCTGGCTTGCGCCGCAGCGGCGGAAGAGGTGACCAAAGTAGTGGTGGTGGCGGCGCGCGACGCCGAATGGCACAGCTACCGCCACGCCTACAAGGCGGCGCGCTCCTTCGAGCCTTTATTGAAAACCCGCCCTTTGATCCAGGCGCATATGCAGATCCGGCCCAACCAGCCGGAAGAGCCGATGGAAGGCTTGCAGCTGCAGTTAAGCGGCGAGAGCGTCAATCAGGATATCCCCGTCGACGCGCTGGGCCGCGCCACCTTGCCCATGCTGAAGCAGGCCTATGACGAAGACGCCGTGCTACGCCTGAACCGCCAGCGTGGTCATTACCATTTCAGCGGCCGCTATTCGATCCGCGAGCGCGAAGACGGCATATACAGCGGCGCCGATCTGCGTGCCGCTTGCGAACAGCTGCTGAGCGCGCAGCGCGACTCGGGCTACCGTCTGCGCCTGCTCGGCAAAAAATGCGTGGGCGTGAAATTCGTCTATCCCACCGATGGACCCACGCCGGACGTGGTGTACCGGGGCGCCGATGGCCAGCTGACGCCGCTTGCCACGGCGCTTGGCTATCCCTTTGAAAACCCCACCATGGGCACGTATCGCCTTGCCATTTACCGCTTTCCCGATTGGCCCGATACCGGCGAGGTGCTTGCGCACAGCAAGCCGCTGGCGGTGGGAACCGTGTACGAATAAGCCAGAAATAGCCGTCCCGCGTTGCGAAACGCAGTCCTTTTTGTTTTTTCTACGCAATTCGGGTGGACGGGCGGTTACCGCTTCGGTATTCTTTCAGTATCCAGTAATCCCTCAGCTAGCCGCGACCCGGCATGGAGAGATGAAGTTAGCTGCCTGTCAATACAGGCTGTTTTAGTTGTGTATTGCGCAAGCCGCTCCGGCGGGCCGCAATATTTACCGGGGTTGCAAATGAATATGGAAGACGAACGGGTGATTTACGGAACGGAAGACCTGCTGGCCAGCTTGTGCACATCGGTCACGCGGGTGCTGAATGTAGCGACACAAAGCAAAATCAATTACTCCGCGATGGTTCAGCGCATCACGAAGATCGGCCTGAAGCCCGATATCGGCTGCTTCGTGCTGTTCGACGGCGGCTTTACCGGCCTGGTGGTGCTGAACTTCGCCGCCGATACGGCGATGGAGATTTACGAACGCTATATGCTGCACATGGGCATGCCGAAGTCGGAGCTGGCCGGTTCCTATACCTCGGACGAAGTGGCCAACATCATGGGCGAGCTGATGAACCAGATCGTCGGCGATTTCACCGGCAAGGTGCGCCGCGAGCTGCAAACCAATATCACCCAGAACCAGCCGAAGATGCTGGTGCTGACCAAGCAGGTCATGCTGAACGTGGATACGCCGCTGGACCGTCCGGAAATGCGCCGCGTCTCCTTCTTCACCGAGAAGAACAATATCTTCTACCTGGAGCTGGCGATCGACCGCACCGAATTCATCAAGCTGCACGATTTCGAGGTCAACGAGATTGCTGACCCGGACGCGCTGCTCGATATGGAGCGCGCCAACAGCCAGAACGCCGCATCGGCCGCCCCGGCTTCGGCCATCGACGACGATGCCGACGAGCTGCTGAAATCGCTGGGCATGTAAGACCGCCCAGTACTCTAAAGCAAAAAAGGCCGCATGCGAATGCGGCCTTTGCTTTTCCACTTGGACTTGCGCTTAGAAGTCCATCGTGGCCGAGAGCTGAACGGTGCGCGGCGCGCCCAGGCCCAGGCTGGCCAGCAGCGGCATGCCCCAGTAAGCCTTGTTGGTCACGTTGTTGACGCTGGCGCGCAGCGTCAGCGGCTTGCCTGCCGCCTTGGTGACATAGCGCGCACCGAGATCAAACACGGTATGGCCGCCCGCCGCCATCGAGTTGTCGGCGCTGATGTATTGCTTCGACACGGAGGTGGCGTTGGCCGTCAGCGCCATGCCCTGCACGGTAGGCACATCCCATTCCGCACCGAGCTTGCCTTGCAGCTTGGGCAGGCCGGTGGCGATCTTACCCTCATTGACGCCGCCCGCGCTGCGCGTCAGCTTGGGGTCCACATAGGCGACGCCGCCCATCAGGCGCACATTGCGTAGCGGCGTGCCGAAGAAGCTCCACTCCACGCCGCGGTTGCGCTGTTCGCCGCCGAACGAGAAGATATTCGTCACGGGATCGGTATAGCTGCTGGGGCGCTTGATCTCATACAGGCTGGCCGTATGCGCGAATTCGCCCAGGTCGAGTTTCAGGCCGATCTCTTTTTGCTTGGTCTTGTACGGCGCGAAGATTTCACCCGCGTTGGCGGCCGTCATCGGCGCGGTGGCTCCCTGGCTCAAACCCTCGACGTAGTTGGCGTACAGCGAGATGCGCTTGGTGGCCTTGAACAGCAGGGCGGCCGCCGGCGTCACGGCGCTTTCATCGTAGCGCGAGGTGCGCGCGCCGGTCGCCACGCTGAAGGCGTCGCTGAGCACGCGCTGATGGCGCGCGCCCAGGGTCAGCTGCACCGTATCCTGCGCAAACGAGAGCGTGTCGGCCAGGCCCACGCTGCTCAGGCGTACCTTGGTCTTGGCGATATGCGGCAGGACCAGGACGGGGGCCGTATTCCACACCGGGTTGTAGATATTGGTGGTCCACTCCGCGCTCGGTACGCTGCGGCGGCCGTAGTCGTCCTGGTGATGCTGGTAGTGGGTGGCGTTCAGCGCCCATTGGTGGCTGATGCCGCCGGTTTTGAACTTGCCTTTCAGGCCCAGGTCCGCCGCCTTCTTCTCCACATCGAATCCCAGTTGGCCGATGATGGTGCGGTAGTAGCCCGCCGCGTTGAGCACCTGGCCGATCGAGGCGCCGTTGTATTTGTAATCGGTCTTGCTGGCGCCAAAGGCAGCATAGGCCTGCAGATTTTCGCTCAGATCAAAGTCGCCGCGCGCGATGATGCCTTTGTCCTTGGTTTCGACGAAAGACCAGTCGGGGTTGAGCAGGGTATCGGCTTTCGGCGGACGGGGAATCGCCACGCCAGGCGCCAGGCTGATGCCGCGCGTGACGCCGTCCACGCGGTCGGTGCTGGTGTACATATCGAGCGACAGGCGGCTACGCTCGCCGCGCCAGTCCAGGCCGAGGGAAGCCAGGTGGACTTTCTTGTCCTGCCGTTTGACGGCGCCTTCGCCGTCGCGGTAGGCGCCGTTGAAGCGCAGGCCGAACTGCTTGTTCTCGCCCCAGCGCCGGCCCACATCGAGGTGGCCGCCGAACTGGGCGTCGGACATATAGCTCGCCGTCACGCGCGTCAACGGCGTGTCGCCCGCGCGTTTGGGCACGAGGTTGACGGTGCCGCCCACCGAGCCGCCCGGCGGCATGCCGTTGAGCAGGGCCGACGGGCCTTTCAGGACTTCGACGCGCTCGAACATTTCCGGCGAGGTGCGGTAATAGGGCGCCATGCCGAACAGGCCGCCGACGGTCATATCGCTGGTGCCGGAACCGAAGCCGCGGATGGAGTAGTTCTCGCTCCAGGCACCGGTGACGCCATTGCTGAACACCGTCGGGTCGGTGGCGGCGATCACGTCGGCGATGTTTTGCGCCTGGCGGTCGGCGATGAATTTATCGGTATAGCTGATGGTGCTGAACGGCGTTTCCATGAAGTCCTTGTCGCCCAGCAGGCCGACGCGGCCGCCCGACGCCACCTGGCCGCCGGCATAGGCGTCGGTGGCGGAGATGGCTTGTCCCTGCACCGTCACCGTGGCCATGGTGGCCGCGTCCTGCGGCGCGCTCTTGCGCGTGCCAGCCGCGTCGCCGGCGGCCGCAGTCTGTGCCAGTGCCAGCGGGGCGGCGCCCACGGCCAGCCCCAGCAGCAGCGCGATGCGCATCGCGGCGCCCGGCTTGAGCGCAAAGGGCAGGGAGAGGTGCGCTGGCGGCTGTGCAGTGCTGGCGTAGCGTTGATGGGAACGGCGGTGGGTCATACGACTTCCTTTCAGTTGAGGCAGGGTTCGCGCCTGGCGAACCCTTTGATAAAATGAGAACTATTACGCTTTGCGATGAAAATGAGGACGGGCCGGCGTTCAGCCCTGGTAGCCCTTGAGCACATCGTCGACCACGATCTTCAGCGCGCTCAGGCAGGCGCCCGTGGTGTACCAGGCGTCGGCGTCGACAAAGACCACGCGGCCGTTTTTCCATGCCTTGGTCTGGCGCAGCAGCGGGTTGCTGACCTGGGCGGCGTCGATGACGGGACGGCGGTCCATCACGGCGGTGCGGTCCACCACGTAGAGGATGTCGGGATCGGCTTGCTGGATGAATTCGCTGGAGATGGGCTGGCCGTGCAGGCTGGTTTCCACGGCCGTGCTGGCCGGCTGCACGCCCAGGGCGTTGAACACGAAGCCATAGCGCGAGCGCACGCCGAAGGAACTGAAGGCGCCATTGTTATGCAGTACGATCAATGCCTTCTCGGGGCGGCCGGTGGTCGTGCGGCGCGCGGCCTGTACCTTGGCGTCGAGTTCGTCGGCCTTGGCGCGTGCCACGTCTTCCTTGCCGAAGATGCGGCCCAGGGTCAGCAGATGGTCTTTGACGACGTCGAAGTGGCCGCTCTGGCTGTTGCCAAAGTCCACGTCGAAATGCAGAGTGGGCGCGATCTCGCTCAATTCCTGGTAGTGGTTGGCCTGCAGCGGCGTAATCAGCACCAGATCGGGATGCAGGGCGTGCACGCGTTCCAGATTGGGCTGGACGATGGCGCCCAGATCCTGCACCTGCGCGTCGTCCTTGTACTTGGCCAGGAAATGCGGCACAAAGTCCTTCACCATGCCGGCGATCGGAACGCCGAGCTGGTCGAGGAAATCGGCCTCGTTCATTTCCAGGGCCGCCACGCGCTGCGGGCGTTGCTGGAGCGTGGTCGTGCCGAGCTTGTGCTTGACGGTGATCGGTTCGAAGCCGGGCGTGGCGGGTGTTGCCACCGCCGACGCGACAGGCTCGGATTTGCGGCCGCAGCCGTACAGGGCCGCCGAGGCGGCCAGCGCCAGGAGGAAGGTTCTACGCTCGATGCTCATGCTGGTATTTCCTATGGGTTGAAGTAGTTGCACACGCAGCCGCGTTCGCTGCGCACGATTTCGAAGTCCAGTTCATACAGTTCGCGCAACCGCTCCTCGGTCACGACTTCGTGCGCCGGGCCGCTGAAGCGGATCGCGCCACCTTTCAGCGCCACGATGTGGTCGGAATAGTTGGCGGCGAAGTTGATGTCGTGGATGACCAGGATCACGGTGCGCCCCTGCTCGTCGCACAGGCGGCGCAGGGCGCGCATGATCTGCACCGTGTGCTTCATGTCGAGGTTGTTGAGCGGCTCGTCCAGCAGCAACACCTCGGTTTCCTGGGCGATGGTCATGGCCAGGAAGGCCATTTGGCGCTGGCCGCCGCTCAATTCGTCGAGATAGGCGTGGCGCAGCGGCTCCAGCGCCAGGAAGCCGATAGCATCGTCGATGGCGCGGCGGTCGTCGGCCTTGAGCGTGCCGCGGCTGTGCGGAAAGCGGCCGAATGCGACCAGCTCTTCCACCGTCAGGCGCAGGTTGAAACCGGGCGACTGGCGCAGTGTCGCCACCTGGCGCGCATAGTCGGCGGTGCGGATCTCTAGTGCGCTGCGGCCCTTGATCAGGATGTCGCCGGCGCTCGGTTCCAGCAGGCGCGCCATGGCCATCAGCAGGGTCGATTTGCCCGCGCCGTTGGGACCGATCAGCGAACTGATACGTCCCGCAGGGAAGTGAACGTTGATATCCGAGAGAACGGTCTTGGCGCCGTAAGCCTTGTGCAGATTTCGGATGGTAATCATGTGCTGCTTCGTTTGCGTACCGTGAGCGCCAGGAAGTAGGCGCCGCAGACCAGGTTGACCAGGATGCTGACGGTGGTCTTGTAGTTGAACAGGTGCTCGACCAGGAGCTGTGCGGCGATGAAGATGCCGATGGCGACCGCGCAGCCCAGGGCCAAGGTGCTGCAATGCCTTCCGTTGCCCGCCAGCGCATAAGCGGTGTTGGCGACAAAAATGCCCATGAAGGCCGTCGGACCGATCAGGCTGGTGGACACCGCGACCAGGATGGCGATCAGGGCCAGGTAGCGCCGCGTATGGTGCGCATGGTCCACGCCCAGTGAAATGGCCTGCTCACGGCCCAGTGCCAGCACGTCGAGCACCGGCAGGGTCTTGCGGGCGGCGACGCAGACGGCGGCCAAGGCCAGCGCCGCCACCAGGAGGGACTCGGGCCGCGCCCGGTTGAAGGAGGCGTAGCTCAAGCCCTGGAACACGGCGAACTCGCCGGGCGCAATGCGCAGCTGGACGAATTGGGTGAAGCTGTCGATCACCATCGTCAGCACCAGGCCTAGCAGCAGCGGGCGATACAGGTCGCCGCCGCTGCCGCGCAGCAGCCAACGGTGCAAACCCCAGGAGTAGACCAGCATTAAGACAATGGAAACCAGGAAGTTGCCGCCCACGCCGAGCAGCGCCTGTCCCTGCGCGCCGAGCAGCAGAAGCAAGAGCGCTTGCCACAGCAGGTAGACCGCCTCGTACCCCATGATCGCCGGTGTCAGGATGCGGTTGCCGGCCAGGGTCTGGAAGGCAATCGCGGACAGGGCGACACAGACGCCGCCAATGACGATGGCCGCCAGCCGCAGCAGGCGCTTGGGAATGGTGTAATCGAAGTCCAGCCCCGCGCCCGCGAAGATGAAAACGGCGGCGAGCGCGGCGGCGGCCAGCCACACCGCCCACAAAGGGATAGCGCGCCTCATCGACCACCCCGCAGCAGCAGTACGAAGAACAGCACGCCGCCCACGCCGCCCGCCGTCAAGCCGATCGGCACTTCGAATGGGTAGAGCAGCAGGCGGCCCGCGATATCGCAGACCAGCAGCAGGGCCGCGCCGGAGAGGGCGATCAGGGGCAGGGTGCGGCCCAGGTTCTCGCCGTAGCGCCGTGCCACCAGATGGGGAACGACCAGGCCGACAAAGGGAATCGCGCCCACGGTGATGACGGTGGCGGCCACCGTCACGGACACCAGCAGCAGGCCCAGCGTCATGGTGGCGGCGTAGCTCAGTCCCAGGCTGGTGGCCATGTCTTCGCCCATGCCGAGCACGGTGAAGCGCTGGGCATACAAATAGGTCAGCGCGACGATGGGCAGCACGAGGTAGATGAGTTCATAGTGACCTTCGACAATCTTGGAGAAGTCGCCCAGCAGCCAGCCCTGCATACTTTGCAGCATGCCTTGGCGGTAGGCGTAAAACTCGGCAGCGGCGCTGAGCACGCTGCCGTACATCAGACCGATCACCGGCACCAGTACCGTGTTGCGGAAACGGATGCGGCGGATCAGGGCGATATACAGCAGGCTGGCCGCGAAACAGAAGACCAGGGCGAACAGCATGCGGCCCAGCGTGCTGCTGGCCATGGCGGGCGGTAGCGCCGTGAGCGAAACCAGGATGCCGAGCTTGGCCGCATCCAGGCCGCCCGAGGTGCCCGGCTCGACGAATTTATTGCGTACGATATGCTGCAGGATCACGCCGCAGACGGAGAGGCCGATGCCAGTCAGCACCAGCGCCGCCAGGCGCGGCAGGCGGCTGGCCGTCAGCGTCAGCCAGGCGTCGCCCGACAGCGAAATCAGCTGCGGCCACGCCAGTTGCCGGGCGCCGACCAGCAGCGAGGCGCCGCACAGCACGATGAACAGACCAAACAAGCGAATCGGCATCAGCAGTTTGCCTCGTCCGTCGCAGCTGCCGTCGTTGCTGGCGCCTCAGTCGCGGCCATCGCCACTGGCGTTGCCGCCGCCATGGCCGTTTTCGCCGCGCTTGCCGCCACGGCAGTTACTGGCGCGGCCGCGATGCGCCAGCCTTTGGCGGCTTGGCGCTGAGCCAGGAATTGCGCGTAAAGGCCTTGACTGGCGCGCAGTTGCGCCGGTGTGCCTTGTTCCACGACCCGGCCTTCATCAAGCACCACGATCTGGTCGGCCATGGCGACGGTGGAGAGCTGGTGGGCGATCACGATCAGGGTGCGCTGGCCGCGCAGCCGCGCCAGGGTGTCGGCGATGGCGGCCTGGTTTTCCGCGTCGAGCGCGGCGGTGGCTTCGTCCACCAGCAGGATGGGCGCGTCCTTGACCAGGGCACGGGCGATGGCGATGCGCTGGCGTTCGCCGCCCGAGAGGCGCGCGCCGCCTTCGCCCACCAGGGTCGCCATGCCTTGCGGCAGGCGTTCGATGATCTCGGCCACGCCAGCCTGGCGCGCTGCTGCCATGATCTCGTCATCGCTGGCATCGGGCTTGCCGACGCGGATATTGTCGGCAATGCTGCCCGCGAACAGGTAATTGTCCTGGAAAATCTGGCTGAGCTGTCCTGCCAATTGGGCGTGGGACATCTGCCGCACGTCGACGCCGCCCACCAGCACGCTGCCCTGGCTGACGTCGAAGAAGCGCGCGATCAGGCGCACCAGGGTGGTCTTGCCCGAACCCGATGCGCCGATCAGTGCCGTCATGCTGCCTGGCGCGATATGCAGACTGGCGCCGCACAGCACTTGCGGCGCGTCCGGCGCGTAGCGGAAGTGCACATCGCGCAATTCGACCGAGGCATCGCGCGGCGCTTGCGGCGCGGCGGTTTCCGGCAGCGCCTGGCCGGCGTAGATTTCTTCGATCGCTTCGAGCTGGCCGCGCGCGCCGCGCAGCACCTCGGCATAGCCGGCCACCTCCAGCAGCGGATCGATGAAGCGTCCCACCAGCAGCAGCGCGACGATGGCGCCGATCATCTCCGCGCCGGCCAGGGTGCCGCCCAGATTCTGGTTCATCCACAGCGTGGCGGCGATCAGCAGGGCCGCAAACACGGCTTGCACGGCCCAGACATTGCAGACCGCCGCCAGCGCCGATTGCCAGATCAGACGCGCGGCCGATTGGCGCTGGCGCTCGACGGCTTGTTCGAGGAAGCGCGTGCCGCCCCCCTCGCCATTGAAGGCGCGCAGCACCGACTGCGCCTGGGCGAATTCCACCATGCGCTGGCTGGCGTCGGCAAAGTGGGCGTGGTAGGTTTCATCGGCGCGGCGGGCGATCCGTCCCGTCAGCAGGAAGACGCCGGCCAGCAAGGGCAGGGCGGCCAATGCGATCAATCCCAGCGGCCAGTGCAGCGCGAACAGCGCCGCCACCATGACCAGGGGCGTGACCACGCCGCAGATCACAGGCGTGAAGACGTGGGCGGGCAGTTGGGCCACGGACATCATGCCCTGGGTGACGATGTGGCCAAGGCGGGCCGTGTTCTGCGCGGTGAACCAGCCCACCGGCAGGCGCGCGACGTGCTCGCCCAGGCGATGGCGTCCGCCCTGCAGCACGGCGACGCCGACGCGGATGCCGACCCGCTCCACCTGGCGCCGCCAGGCCCAGCAGATGGCCGTGCCGGTCAGCAGGGCGGCCAGCCAGGGCATGGCCCCGGCTGCGTCGCCTGCAAGCAGAAGCCCCAGCGCGGGCGCCAGGGTGGTGATGGTCAGGCCGCACAGCAGGCCATAGCTGACCGCCAGCCAGAGGTAGCGGCGCAGGATGGCCACGTCCTTGTCCAGCAATTGCATAAAGGTTTTCAGCATGATGCGCCCTCCAGCTCAGTCGATGTCGTGTAGCCGCCTTGGGTCCACAGCCGCGCGTAGCGGCCTTGCTGCGCCAGCAGTTGCGCATGGCTGCCTTGTTCGACGATGGCGCCGCCATCCAGCACGAGAATGCGGTCGGCCTGCATCACCGTGTCCAGCCGGTGCGCGATTACCAGCAGGGTACGTCCCTGGGCGAAGCGCGACAGGGCGTCCTGGATCGCCGCCTCGTTGCCCGCGTCGGCGGCGGCCGTGGCTTCGTCGAGCACCAGAATCGGCGGATCGAGCAGCACGGCGCGGGCGATGCTCACGCGCTGGCGCTCGCCGCCGGACAGTTCGGCATCTTCGCCCACCACCGAGTCGTAGCCGCGCGGCAGGGCCAGGATGCGTTCGTGGATATTGGCGGCGCGCGCCGCCGCTTCGATCTCCTGCTGGCTGGCGGCGGGACGGCCGAGGGCGATGTTGTCGCGCACGCTGGCATGGATCAGGCGCACTTCCTGCAGCACGAAGCCGATGCGCCGGTAGAGCTGCGTGCTCTCGATCTGGCGCAAGTCCGCGCCGCCGAGCGTGATGCGGCCTTCGCTGGGATCGAAGAAACGCAGCAGCAGGCGCGCCAGCGTCGACTTGCCGGCGCCGGAAGGACCGACGATGGCCGTCACTGTGCCGGGGGCGAGGGTAAAGCTGATGTCCTTCAGCGCTTGCTGGTCCGCGCCGTAGGCATAAGCCACATTCTCGAAACGCACTTCCTGCCCCTGGGGCAGCGCCTGCTGGCCGGGCGGTGGTCCTGCCAGCACCGGTGTTTCCAGCAGGGCCAGTACGCGCTGGGCGGCACCCGTGGCGCCCTGCAGATCATGCAGCAGCGTGTGCAGCAACAGCACGGGCGCGCAGATGCCTGGCGCCACCAGGACAAACGGCAGCACCTCGACCGGGGCGACCCAGCCCAGATGCGTGAACAGCGCGCCGAAAGCCAGCACCACGCCCAGCACCGTCACCGGCGCAACCAGGGCGTGGGCATGGGCCATGGCCGCCACCAGCGGGCGCGTGAAATCGACGAAGGACTGGGCGAATCCATCCACCGCCGCGCGGTAGCCTTCATGCGCCTGGCCGCTGGCGCCAAAGGCCTTGACCACGGGGATGCCGTTTACGAATTCGACCGTTGCGCTGTTCAAGCGTCCGAGGCGGCCGACAAATTCCTGCATATTCGCGCCGCTGGCTTTCATGGCCCGTTGCAGGAACAGGAAGAAGCCGGGGAAGGGCAGCAGGGCGGCGATGGCCATGCGCCAATCGAGGGCGAACAGGTAGATGGCCGAGATCAGGATGGCGCCCGCCGCCCGCCCCACCGCCGTGTAGAAGTGCGCGGTCAGGCTGTGCAGCGTGGCGATATCGTCCTGCATCGCCTGTTTGACCTCGCCCGAGGCGCGCTCGGTGAACCAGCCCAATGGCACCTGGGCCAGGCGTTGGGCTGCGGCCCGCCGCAGATGGTGGTTGAGGTGGCCGTCGGCCATATGGGCCAGCAACTCGCCGGCGGAGAGCAGGGCCATGCCCAACAGCATGCTCGCCACGCTGGCGATGACGGTTGGCCAGATGCTGGGCTGCGCGGCCTTGCCGCTGTCGGCCAGCAGGCTGGTCGCGATATGGGCGATGCCGGCCAGCGGCGCCAGCGCGAGCATGCTGCCCAGCGCTGCCAGGAGGGCGGCAGCGATCAAACGCCCGTGAATGGGCTGCAATACCCGGCGGATCGGACCGGGTTCCTTGGATTTGGCCGAAGCCGTGTCATGAGCGCTCATGATGGTATGCCCCTTATTTGAGGAATGGAAAGACGAATCATAATGAGAATCATTTACAAAATAAGAAACATTTTACCTTGCCGAACGACCATGACATCGTCTGAGTACGGGGCACAAGCGGGTGTTAAGATCGCGCCTCAAAAAATGCAACACGATTTAGTTTCATCATACTAAACTAATTAAAGTGAATGAACAAGACGGACGCTGTCCGCCCGCCGTCGCCACCGATCAAGGAACCAGCATGAATTCGCCACAACAGCCGCCGGCGCGCGGCCGCCCGCGCACCATCACCCGCGAACGCATCGTCGACGCGGGCATCGCGATCGGCCTGCCCAATATCACCTTCGTCGGTGTCGCCGCCGCACTTGGGGTCAGCCATATGGCGCTCTACAAGCATGTGGCCAGCCTGGAGGCGCTCAAGCATCTGGTGGCCGAAGAGATCTTCAGCCGCTGGCAGATCCCCCGCGCCAGCGCGGCGGAACGCTGCGATTTGAAGGATTACCTGATCGCCTTCACCGAGTCGGTTCGAGCGTTCGTCAAGGCCCACCCTGGGCTGACGCCATATGTGATCCGCCGCGTGGCCGCCACCCAGCCTATGCTGGACAAGATCGACGAGCACCAGAACCATATCGCCGCAGCCTACGGCGTGTCCAAGGAACAGGCGCGCTGGCTGCTGGCAACCGTGGCCTTCCACGGCATCGCCGTGGCCGACACCATGTATTCGGTGGCCGGCCGCGAACCCGTGATGGCGGCAGACCGCGCCGCCGAAGAGACTGAGATGGAGGCGGAATTCACTCAAGGCATGCGTGCGCTGATCGTCGGTGCGTTGGTTCTGCTGGCGCAGGACGCTTCTTCGGCTTTCTAAATTCATAAAACAATTTGACAACAATGATTACGTCTGTAATCATTCTTCCATCGATTACAACTGTAGATGATCGCCATGAAAGAGAAGATCGCCATCAGCGAAGCCGAATCGGTCGTCATGAAGGTGCTGTGGCAGCGCCACCCTTTGACGGCGGAGGAAATCGTCGCTGAGTTGCTGGGTCGCCAGGATTGGCAGGAATCGACCATCAAGACCCTGCTTAGCCGCCTGCTGAAGAAAGGCGCCATCCGCGCCGAGCAGGAAGGGCGGCGCTACCTGTACGCACCGGTGCTGCAGCAGGAAGCATGGCAGCTCTCAGAAAGCACCGGCATGCTGGAGCGCCTGTTCGATGGCCGCGTGGCGCCCCTGGTCGCGCACTTCAGCAAGCACCGCAAGCTTTCCAGCAAAGATATCGCGGAACTGAAGCGCCTGATCGATGAGATGGAGCCATGATGGCGGCGGCCCTGCATATCCTGCTCACACTGACGCTGGCTTTGAGCGCGGCGCTGCTGCTGGTATTCGTCCTGCGTCCCTTGCTGCGTCGCCAGGGCGGTGCGCCGCTGGCCTATGTCAGTTGGGGACTGGTGCCGTTGCTCTTGCTGGCTTGCCTGTTGCCGCATTCAGCCGGTGGTATGGCGATCGGACCGGTGCCGATGATCGATGCCGGCAGTGTCGCCGCGCATGCGGTGCAGTTGATCCACCATGCAGCAAGCGCCGCGCCGGAGATGGGCGGGGCATCTGTCTGGCTGCTTGGGCTTTGGCTGGGCGGCGTGCTGGCCATGGCTGCGCTGTTGTGCTGGCAACAGGCACGCTTTACGCGCAGCCTGGGGCGTTTGCGGCCAACGGCACAGGCGGGCGTCTATCTGGCCTGCAGCAGCACGGCGGGACCGGCGCTGATAGGCTTGCTGCATCCGCGCATCGTGCTGCCAGCGGACTTCGCTCAGCGCTATACGGCGCAAGAGCAGCAACTGATTCTGCTGCATGAGGATATGCATCGCCAGCGCGGCGACCTATATGCGAACGCTCTATGCGGCGTGCTGCAGACGATTTTTTGGTTTCACCCATTGATGCATCTGGCCGCAGCGCGCTTCCGTTTCGATCAGGAGCTGGCCTGCGATCACGCGGTATTGCATCGACACCCCCAGGCGCGGCGCAGCTATGCGCAAGCCATTTTGAAAACGCAGCTGGCGGCAAACGGCTTGCCGCTGGGCTGCAATTGGCAATCCCAGCATCCCTTGAAAGGACGTCTCATGAGCATGAACCAAAACGTACCGCATCGTTTCAGCCGTGTCGGCGCCCGTTGCCTGCTGGCGGCGCTGGCCCTGCCAGCCTGCTACAGCGCCTGGGCAGGCGCCGCCGCCATCGCGCCGCCGCCTGCCGCCACGTCCGCTGCCGTGGCGGTTCCCGCCGCCAAGGATGAGAGCAAGGAGGAGAAGATTTATCAACTGGAGGCGAAGTACAGTCTGGGCACTGGCGTTGAACGCTCCTTCCGCATGGCCGGCCTTGGCATCGGCGCACACGACAGCGGTTTTCGTATCGCACCGGGCGCGGACAAGGAGCCTTGCGAGTCGGAGTGGAGCGTATCCTTTGCCAGCGCTGAGACGGCAAGGCTGAGCGGTATCGTCCGCTGCCGTGGCGCGGTGGTGGCGCAGCCCGCCATCACGGTCAAGGTTGGACAGCCGGGCGCCATCGAATACCGGGGCGCGGACGCCGAAGCCAATTTCCGCCTGTCGGTGCTGGTGACGCGCATGCCGGCGGTGCAGTAAGCCTGGGAGGGCAACCGGCGCAGCTTGGATGAGGGCGCCGGTTTGAGTTCTCCTTACGACAGTTTCGCACCCGATTTGCCCGGTTTCGTCGCAACGGGGTTGCCAGACCGGCAAGCTCAAGCAACAATGCGGCTTCCGAACCGCAGCGAGTTGTCCCATGAACAGCACCACCGCCATCCCCGCCAAGCCAGGCCGCAGCCGCCTACGGCGCTTTCTTATCGATGGCTTCTACGTCGTGCTCTTCAACCTGGCCTGCGCGGTGCTGATCACATACACCTTCGGCCAGAGCAGCGATTTCTTCTACAACCTGTTAATCTCCAACTGCATTGGTCTGAGCATCTTCGCCTTGGTCGATTGCGTGCGCCTGCTGACCTGGGGCGACGGCCAGCGTCCCAGCCTGCCAAAATTTATCCTGCTGCTGGTGTGCGCCGTCCCCGTCGGGCAATTCCTGGGTTCGCGCCTGGCCGGCCTGCTGCTCGGCCTGAAGATCAATATGCACTACACCGTCAACTCGGGCCTGGCCGGCGGTCTGGTGTTCACCTTGCTGACCACCGTTGCGGTTTCGCTCTTCTTCTCCCACCGCGACCGCCTGGCGCAGGCGCGCGCCGAAGCGGCGCTGGAAAAGGCGCGTGCCGAAGCGGTCGAGCGCCAGGCTTTGCAAGCGCAATTGCAGCTGCTGCAGGCGCAGATCGAGCCGCATATGCTGTTCAACACCCTGGCCAATCTGCAAGGCCTGATCGCCATCGATCCGGCGCGCGCGCAGCAGATGCTGGATCAGCTGATACGCTATTTGCGCGCCACCTTGCTGTCCTCGCGCGCGCAAAGCACCACGCTGGAACAGGAATTCGCGCTGATGGACGCCTACCTCGGCCTGATGTCGGTGCGCATGGGCGAGCGCTTGAGCTATGCCTTCGAGCTGCCCGCTGAATTGCAGACAACACAGGTGCCGCCCATGCTGCTGCAGCCGCTGGTGGAAAATGCCATTGCCCACGGCCTGGAGCCGAAGATCGAGGGCGGCCATATCGCCGTCAGCGCCCGCATGCGGGACGGGTGCCTGGAGTTGAGCGTGGCCGATAGCGGCCTTGGCCCCGGCGCCGGTCCCGGCAAGAGCGGCACCAATGTGGGACTGTCGAACACGCGCGAACGCCTGCAAGCCCTATATGGCAATGCCGCCTCGCTGACGCTGGAGGCCGCCGCGCCGGCTGGCGCGCTTGCACGCATTCTTCTTCCCATCCATGCCATTTGATCGAACCAAGATGACGACAGCACTGATTGCAGAAGACGAGCCGATTTTGGCGGCAACCCTGGCCCAGGCTTTGCAACGCCTGTGGCCCGAACTGGAGGTCGTGGCGACCTGCCCGAATGGAGTGGCCGCGCTGGAACAGGCATTGGCCTTGCGTCCCGATGTGCTGTTCCTCGATATCAAGATGCCCGGCAAGAGCGGCCTGGAGGCGGCCGAGGAATTGAGCGAGCATTGGGACGACGTCAAGCCTTTCCCGCAAATCGTCTTCGTCACGGCCTACGATGAATACGCGCTGCAAGCCTTCGAGCGCGAAGCCGCCGATTACGTTTTGAAGCCGATCGGCGACGAGCGTTTGGCGCGCACCGTGGCGCGGCTGCGCCAGCGCTTGCAGGCGAAGCCGGCCAGCGGCGGCATGGACGAGCTGCTGGCCCAGTTGCGCGCGCTGACCGCCGCACCAGTCGCGCCGGCGGCCGAGCGTTTGAGTTTGATCCGTGCCGCCGTCGGCAACCAGGTGCGTCTGATTCCGATCAATGAGGTGGTGTTTTTCGAGGCGCTGGACAAGTATGTGAACGTGGTTACGGCCGATGGCGAGGCGCTGATCCGCACCAGTCTGAAGGAACTGCTGCCCCAGCTCGACAGCCAGCAGTTCTGGCAGGTCCATCGCGGCACCATCGTCAACTCGGCTTGCGTAGCCAGCTCGGTGCGCGATGAAAGCGGCAAGCTGACGCTGAACCTGCGCAACCGCGAGGAGAAGCTGCGCGTCAGCCCTCTCTATGCCCACCTGTTCCGCCAGATGTGATTCCGCCCCGGTAGCGATCAGAATCCCAGTTGGGCGCTGAACACGCCCAGGCTGCGCACCAGCGTGCCGGCAACGCCGCCGTAATGGCGCCAGCTGGCGTTGAGTTGCCAGCGGCCGTGCCGCCAGCCAGCCGCCACGCTGGCGATACGGCTGTCATTCTGCGGTTGCCACAGCACGTCGCCCGCCACTTCCAGTTCGCCCCCGCTGTGCGCGAGCCGCAGCAGCATATTGCGTTGCTGGCCTGGCGCCGCCGTGCGGTCCAGCCATGCCTCGCCAAGCAGGGAATATTTGCGCTCGGTGGTCCAGGTAAAACCAGCCAGCGCCTTGCCGCCACTATCCGACGGCTGCCAGCGCGGCGCTTGGCCGCGCGGCGTCAGCCAGGTGTCATGGCGCTGCTGCCACAAGGCCGAGCCATGCAGCTCGACGCCCTCGTTCAGCACATGGGAGAAGGACAGTCCCGCCTCCACGCCATTGCGGCGCGACAGGCGCAACACCGCGTATTCATCGCGTTTGCCGCGCTGGCGGTAGAGGCGCACGGCCAGCGCGCCATCGTCGCGCGGCTGGAGGGCGCGGCCATGGCCCGGATTGCTCAGCACCACGGTGATGGCGCGCTCGGCGTCGAAAGCTTCCCAGGCCAGCATGGGAACGCCGTCGAGGGCAGGGGCGTCGATGGCGCGCCGGTCCTCCTGCTGTATCACGTCGAGGGGACGGAAGGCATAACCCACATCCCAGCTCATGACCTTCTTGCCCGCCGTCAAAAAGCCGCCAGCGAACGGCCTTTCCAGCGTCAGTTCATTGATGCGCAGGGCGCCGCGTTCGCCGCTCGCATCGCGCATGCTGAACAGGCCGCGCAGCGCGTTCTGCGCCGGGGCGTCGAACTGCCAGCGCAGCTCGCCGGTATGCACGATACGGTTCTCATCCTCCATCCCGAGTGGATTGCCGGGCCGCGCGCTGCGCGCTTCCAGCTGCGTGCGCAGCGTACCGGCGATGCTGTTCTCGGCCAGAGCGGCAGCGGGCAGCAGCAAGCAGGCCGTCACGGCTAGGCGCGGGGTGCCGGCAAGCCTCATGGCTGAACGTCGCTGCGGCTCAGGTACATCGGATTGAACAGCTCATCGCCGAAGCTGCGCGTCTTGGTGTCGAGTGTGGTCACCCGCGTTTCGCGGTTGGTTTGCACCTCGTCGATCAGCACCATTTGCGTGACGCGCGGCTGGCCGTCGATGGTGCCCAGCTTGAAATGGGCCTGCTTGATCTTGCGGTTGGAGGTGGCATACAGGTCGGCATGCACCGGCCGGAAATCGCTCTTCGCCACCAGCAGCACGATGCGCTGGTAGCTCAGCGATTTACGCCGCGCCGCCAGTTCCAGTTCCAGGCAGGCGACGCCGTCCGCCTCCACCTCGCGCGCCACGCTGCCGTCGTAGTCGTCCGACCAGGTCATGTTGGCGATATCGCCGGTGGAGGCATCGCCCAGCAGCTTTTGCAGTGGCGTGATGCGGAAGGGGCGGGCGCTGCCGGGCAGGTACATCCAGAAATCGTCGCCCGACATCAGCACCTTCTGTCCCGTCTCGCCGGGGGAGCGGAACAGCACCAGCGATTTGCCGCCCGGACGTATCAGCACCTGGTAGCGCTTTTCCTTGGTTTCCTTGCCGTCCTTGAAGGTCTGCACCTGGGTTTCCACCTGCAGCGACGCGGCGGGCAGGCGGAAGGCGTCGGCCTTCTTCAAGATAGTCTCGATGCTGGCTGCACTGGCCGCGCCGCTTAGCGCAAGCAACAGGGCCAGGGCGGCCGATGGAATCGTCTTAGACATGGGCGAGCGCCTCCACAACGGTTTGATTGGAGGCCTTGCGGCTGACCAGCAGCGAGGCCAGGGCGGAGAGGAGGGCGACAGCGGTGGCAGCGCCCAGGTACATGGCCGGCGACACCGTCACCACCAGCGGATAGCCGCCCGTGCGGCCCGGTGGCGGCGGCATCTGTACGCCGAGGAAGAGCAGGGCGACGGCCAAGCCGCCCGCCAGGGCCATGCCCAGCACGGCGCCGACGCTGCCGAGCAGCATGCCTTCCAGCGTGAAGACGCGCATCACTTCGCGCGGCGTGGCGCCCATGGCGCGCAAGGTGCCGATTTCGCGGGTGCGTTCCAGCACGGCCATGGCCAGTGTGTTGGTGACCGAGAGCAGGACGATGACCAGCACGATCACGCCGAGGAAACCGAAGATGCGGTTATACAGATTCTTCACGCTTTGGTAGAACTGGGCCTGATTGAGCCAGGTGCGCACCGCCAGGCCGGCGCCGAGTTTCGCGCGCAAGATGGCCGCAGTGGCATCGCTGGCCTCGATCTCGTCCAGGTAGACGCTGAGCGAACTGACCTTGCGCGTATCGAGCAGGGTCTGGGCTGTGCCCAGGTCGACCATGGCCAGGCGCTTGTCGATATCGGTGATGCCGCTGCTGACGATGCCCGCCACCGTCACGTCGAGCGCATTGAGGCTGCCGCCCACGGTGGTGGACATGATGGTCAGCACGCTGCCCGGCTGCGCATTCAAGACCTTCGCCAAACCTTTGCCGAGCACAATGCCGGGACCTTTGGCGGCCGGATGGCCGTCCAGCAGTTCGCCCGAGATGCGCGTCATGAATGGACCTTTCACCAGAAACTCCTGGGTGGCGTCGACGCCGGTGCCGAGGAAGATTTCGGTCTTGTCGCCATTGCTGACCAGGCCGGAGAACTGCAGCCGGGGCAGCACGCGCTGCACCGCCGGTTCCGCAAGTAGGCGCTGGGTCAGGGCTGCCGGGTTTTGCAGGCCGTACTGCAGCGGAACGTCTTCGCTGCCGTCAAAATGGGCCGGCATGGCGACGATCAGGTGGCCGGTATCGCGCGCACTGGCCTCGGCCAGCGACTGGTAGGTGTAGAGGGCGAAGCCGCCGCCCAGCAAGGCTGCCGCGGTGCCGGTGGCCGTGATGGCCAGCGTCACCAGCGAGCGGCGGCGGTTGCGCATGGCGTTCTTCAAGGCCATGGACAGCCACTGGAATTTAGTGAGCATGAGCGCCTCCCGCCAGCACGCCGTCCTGCAGCACCAAGGCGCGATCGCAGTGGGGCAGCATGCGCTCATCATGCGTGGCGACCAGGAAGGTGGTGCCGTGTTCATGCGCCAGCTCCTGCATCAGGGCCACGATCTGGGCCGCGTTGAGCGCATCCAGATTGGCGGTCGGTTCATCGGCGATCACCAGCTTGGGACGCTTGACGATGGCGCGGGCGATGGCAACTCGCTGGCGCTGGCCGCCCGATAATTGGTCGGGGCGGTGGCCGCCGAAGCGCTCCAGTCCCACGCGTTGCAGCGCCTCGCCGACGCGCCGGCGCGCCTCGGCCGCCTGCACGCCCAGCAGGAAGAGTGGAAACTCCACATTGTCGCGGGCGCTCATCACCGGCACCAGGTTAAAGCTTTGGAACACAAAGCCGATGGCCTGACGGCGCAGGGCCGTTTTCTGCGCCTCGTTGGCCGAGCACAGGGGCTGACCATCGAACAGCAGTTCACCGCTGTCCGGATGGTCGAGCAGGCCGCACAGGTTCAGCAGGGTGCTCTTGCCGCTGCCGGATGGACCGGTGATGGCAGCGATTTCGCCGCGCACTACAGCCAGGTCCACGTCTTTCAGCGCCTGGATGGTGTTGCTGCCCAGAGTGAAGGACTTGCTGACATCGCGCAGCGACAGCAGCGGTTCGGCGTCGCGCATCATTGGCCCAGCTCCTTCAGGCGCGCCTCGGCGGCGGTGCTGTATTTGCCGGCCGGCGTGATGGCCGCCAACTGGCGCAGGTAGGCGATTTCGTCGGCGCCGCGCTTTTCATTGGCGGCGATGCTGGCTGCGGCATTCAACAGGCTGGCGCGTACTTGGGGCGAAGCCTGGCCGAAAACCTTGGAGTCGATGGCCGCCTGTACGGCGCGCTTGCCGCCCGCGCCACGGTTCATGAAGCCGGGCAGGGAGAGCAGGGTGTTGGCGGCCACCAGGCGGATTTCGATGCTTTCGGGCGTGCCGTTGAATAGCGCTTCGTCATGTTCGGGCGTGAGCTGGGCCAGCGCTTTTTCGATGGCGTTGGCGCCTTTTTCGGCGTACTTCAGCTTATCCCAGGGCATCATGGCATCGCGGCCCTTCATGGCGGTGGCGGCCCCTTCGTAGGCGGCTAGCAGCGGATGGGATGGATTGGCGGCAGCCAGCGCGGAGAAGGCAGCGATGGCCGCATCACTCGCCTTGCTGTCGCCTCCTGCGGCAGCCTTGAACTGTTGGCGCGCCTGGGCGAAGCCGTCCGGTGCCACTTCCTGCGGTGCGGCGCCGGCGGAGATGGCAGCTGCTGCCAGCATGGTGGCGACGAGGGTTTTCAGGGTATATTCCATTACCAAGCTCCTTGTGGTTGGCTGATCGATGTGGCAAGACTATCGATGGCCGGAGCCGGCATCCACGCGGATGCGACGAAACAGGTTTATTGGGCGGCGAAACAAGGATGGGACGGCGCCATCCAGCGCCGTTTCGCGAAAAAAAGCACAAAACTGTCTCGACATTTGAAAAAGGGCTGTATATAATGCGGCCTCTTTTCCCTGATAGCTCAGTCGGTAGAGCGACGGACTGTTAATCCGCAGGTCCCTGGTTCGAGTCCAGGTCGGGGAGCCAGAATACTGAAAAGCCCAGCCTCACGGTTGGGCTTTTTGCATTGAGCTTGTTGATGGGAGTGGAGCATGGCGAAGAAAAAGGAAGAACTCGATCCGGAAACCCTGGAACTGATCCAGTGGTGCATCGAGGTCGAAGGCTGGCTGGTCAAGGGCGGTGCGACCGTGGAGCAGGCGCAGGACCATATTGAAGAGCAGATCGAGTGGTTCACTGATCTGTTCTACGACGGCTTGACGCCGGAAGAGGCGGCGAAAGAAGCCTTGGCTTGATTGGTGCGCCGGGGCTTTACATGTATTGATGCGCTGCCAGCGCAATCAGGCCGCCCATGGTGGTGAGCTGCATGCCGATGACCCACTTGATGAAATAATCCAGCTTGGCCTCAAGCCGGTCAATGCGCTGCGTGGTCCGCTCGTCGACCTCCTTGAGCTCCCTGCTGATTTTTTCATAGAGTAATTGCTGGGACTCATGAAATTCGAGCCGCAGCTTGTCGGCCGTGTGTTCGATTTCGGCATGTAAGGACGCAAAGCCAGCGTCCATGTGCTGCCTGAGCAGGGCGATGTCGCAGTGCAAATCCACCACGGCTTTCTCCAATACAGTAATGCGCGCCTCGTGTTTATCATACTGCGAACTTGGACTTGATTCGTTGCTATGAAGTTCCATGGCGTGCTCCTGGTTGAGCGAGAGAAGGGCGGCGTGGCCGCCCCTTGGCCGAGATGAGTGCAGGTGTTTAGCCGGCGCCGCCTGCCGGTTTCGCGGCTTGATGGCCGTGGATCTGCTTCACCTCGATGGCTTTGTCGGTGGTGTAGAGCGCTGTCACGCTGACTTCGCCCGGCGCGCTGATTTCGAGGATGCCGATGGTGAGCACATCGACGGCGGAACCGAACAGCAGCTCGGTGATGCGGCAGCAATCGTCCATCGTCGCCGAGTGCGGCGGCAGCACGACGGTATCCTCGGCGCGCGGCAGGCCTACTTTCGGCTCGCGGCCCAGCGGCGCGCCTGCCAGCACCACGGGGATGAAGCGCTTGCGCAGCGTCATCGGCTGGTCCGTGTGGTTGTGGATGGTGATCTGGGTTGCATAATGGCCGGGGCGCACCGGCGTGCAGCAGCATTCGGGATGCTTGTGCTGCGTGCCGCAGACGAATTTGACCGAGTACACCGTCACCTTCGGCCGGCAGGGCGGCACGGTGATCTTCACCGTTTTGGCGGCGGCGACGGCGCCGTCCACCACCACGTCCAGCGTGCCGTTGACGACTTTCTCTTCCTCGGCGCAGGCGATACCGTGGAATTTCACCCTGAATTCCAGCATATGCTCGCGCTCCCCGGCCAGCGGGCCATAACCTCCGGCCGGGTCGATCGAGACGACGAAGGGCGCGATGCTGGCGCTGGGCACCAGCTTCAGATTGGCGATGGAGGACACCGCACCGGTCACCATATCGATGATGGTTTTGACGATGGTGTCGGGCTTGATGCCGCTGACGAAGGCGCCGCCGGTGGCTGCTGCAACGCGCGTGCCTTGGCCGGCCGAGCCGCCTGGCGCGCCGCAAGACCCGGTGTAGTCGCTGGAGAGTGGCGCGGGATCGTCGTCCAATCCCGGCGTGGCGGTGGAAATGGCCAGCACCGCGATTCCCTGTCCGCTCAGTGCGGCGGTGGCGCTGGCCTCGGTGATGGCGCTGGCCAGGCCTGAGATCGCGGTGCAGATCGGATCATGGCCTGGCGCATCGCCGATCCAGACGATGATGCGTCTGGCGCCGGCGCGCCAGCCGATGCTGCCGCCGGGTGCCTGCGCCAGCTGCTCCAGCGCGAGGAACTGGCCTTCGGCCGTATCGCCGCCGCCGCTGGCCGACCAGGCGCCGATGGCTGCCGTGACGGCGGGCGCCGCATTGGTGGGGTTGAGCTGGTGGCTGAAAGGCGAGGGCGCCTTGGGCGGAAAGTCGCGGTAATTGCCGACGCCGAACATCAGGTCCATGCCCAAACCGCTCAAGGCGGTCAGCACATTATTGGCGCCGGCCTGCACGGCGGCCAGCACCGGCCCCATGGAACCGGTGGTGTCGGCCAGGAAGTAGATGTCGGCTTTCGCCACGCCGGCGTTTTTCGGCACCGTGACGGTGATGGTCTCGTCCAGCGTGTCGTCGGGGTTCAGCGTCAGCACATTGCTGGCCGGATCGATCGTGATCATCCCCAGCGCGGCGGCGTCGATCTCCACCCGGCGCGTGGCATCGACCATGGGCTCCAGCGCGGAATGGCGTTCGCGTTCCTTGCCATCCTCCGCCAGCAGGATGCGCCAGGATGGACCGTTCGGATCGTCCGGCGAGACAGCGCTGAAATCGTACAGGGTTTCGCCGCTATCGGGATCGCTGATTTCGGCGGCGTGGACGATCCGCAGCCGGTCCATGCCATGCTTTTTTTGCATCAGGGTGAGGGCGCGTTGCGCCAGGGCGTTCGATTTCATTTCGGGGGCCTCGGAGAATGAAAAAAGGGGGGACTTTCATCATAGGACTACCCTTTTTTGCCCCGGCTGCGCTAGATCAAAAGCGGCTTTGCCTGGACCGCTTGCGCATGTTTTTTTGCTATTGTTTTGCGCTGCGTCACGCCGCGAAGCCTTGAAAATAGTGTTGTTGGCCCGGCTTGGCGCGTATATAATGCGCCCGACTTTTTCCCTGACGGCCCAGCCGGTAGAGCGATGGAGCGCGTTTTGCGTTCTCGCTTCGAGTCGTGGTCGGGGAGCCAGAATATTTTGGGGGCTGCGTTGATCGACGCAGCCCTTTGTTTTTCGGCGCAAGAAGAAAAAGAAAACACCGAATCCCCCGCGCATCGAGGATGCTGCCGTGATGAGGACAGGAGACAGCCGTTGTATACCTTCGCAGAATTTATTTCAAACTAAGGAAAGCAAATGATGAAACTGTCCAAGATGCACAAGCGTCTGCTGGCCGTAGGCGCTTTGATGCCGATGGCCGCGATGGCGCAGGAAGCCGCCCAGCCAGCCAAAGGCCAGCTGGAAACGGTGACCGTGACTGCCCAGCGCCGCGCCGAGAATATCCGCGATGTGCCGGTTTCGGTGTCGATGCTGAAAGACGAGAAGCTCGACGTGATCGTCTCCAGCGGCCAGGATATCCGGGTACTCGCAGGCAAAACCCCGAGCCTGAACGTTGAATCCTCCAACGGCCGCACCTTCCCCCGCTTCTACATCCGCGGCTATGGCAACACCGATTTCAGCGTGTTCGCTTCCCAGCCAGTTTCCCTGATTTATGACGACGTAGTGCAAGAGAACCCGATTCTGAAAGGTTTCCCTATGTTCGACATGGCCGGCGTTGAAGTGCTGCGCGGCCCGCAAGGAACCCTGTTCGGCCGCAACACCCCGGCCGGCGTGGTGAAGTTCGAATCGGCCAAGCCGCACCTGAAAGGCATCGACGGCTACTACAACGTCTCCTACGCCACCCACGCCACCACCAATGTGGAAGGCGCGGTCAACGTGCCGCTGTCGAAAGAATGGGCGATGCGCGTTTCCACCCTGCGCCAGCACCGCGACGGCTACGTGGACAACACCTTCACCGGCAAGAAGGACGAGCTGGAAGGCTATAACGAGCATGCCGAACGCGTACAGTTCCTGTACCAGCCGGGCGGCTCCTTCAACGCCCTGTTCAATCTGCACCAGCGCAGCACCGGCGGCAGCGCGCGCCTGTTCCGCGCCAATATGATCAAGAAGGGCACCAACGAAGTCGTGGACGGCTTCAATCCCAACGAGATCCACACCAATGGCCAGAACTTCCAGAACCTGAACACCAAGGGCGCGAACGTGCGTCTGAGCTGGGATCTGGGCCCGGTCAAGCTGTTCTCGATCACCGGCTATGAAACCGTGGGCAACTACGTGAGCCGCGGCGACATCGACGGCGGCACCCCGACCGGTACCGGCTTCATTCCTTTCCAGGTTGAGACCGCGGGCGGCATCAGCGATATGAAGCAGTACAGCCAGGAATTCCGCGTTGAATCGAAAAACGCAGGTCCGCTGAACTGGCAGACCGGCCTCTATTACTTCAATGAAGACGCAAGCGGCTTTACCAACAACTTCAACAGCGATACCGGCGTGCAGTTCTCGCACCTGTCCAGCCGCCAGAAGAACACCGCCTGGGCGGCCTTCGGTTCGCTGAACTATGCCTTCTCCGACGCCTTCACCGTGCGCGGCGGCCTGCGCTACACCAAGGACAAGAAGGACTTCAACACCATCAAGCGTGAAAACGTGGTGCAGATCGGCCCTGATTCCTTCGGCGAGAGCAAGAACAAGGCGAACTGGGATCTGAGCGCCAACTACACCGTGAACAAGGACGTGAGCGTGTACGCCCGCGTGGCAACCGGCTTCCGCGCGCCAAGTATCGCGGCCGCTTCGGCCAATGCGCCGATCACCGTGGCTGACGCGGAAACCATCACCTCGATCGAAGCTGGCGTGAAGGCTGACCTGTTCAACCGCCGCGCACGCGTTTCCATGAGCGTGTACGACTACGACGTGAAGAACCAGCAGCTGACCGTGGTTGGCGGTAACACCAACGTGACCCGTCTGATCAACGCCGCCAAGACCAAGGGCCGTGGCGTGGAGATGGACTTCGAAGGCTTCATCACCAACGACTTCAAGGTATCGACCAGCGCTTCGTACAACTACACCCAGCTGCGCGATCCTTCGCTGTCCGTGCAGACCTGCCGCCAGTGCACCGTGACCGATCCGCTGAACGCGGCCGGCCGCGCCATCATCGACGGCAACGCACTGCCGCAAGCGCCGAAGTGGATCATCAACGCCAGCGCGCGTTACAACTTCCCTCTGGCCGAAGGCAATCTGTTCATCCTGACCGACTGGTCCTACCGCAGCAAGATCAACTTCTTCCTGTATGAGTCGAAGGAATTCACCGGCAAGGCCATGACCGAAGGCGGCCTGCGCGTGGGCTACAACTGGCAAGGTGGCAAATATGAAGTGGCTGCATTCGGCCGCAACATCACCAACACCCAGCGCATCACCGGCGGTATCGACTTCAACAACCTGACCGGCTTCATCAACGAGCCGCGTCAATGGGGCGTGCAGTTCAAGGGCAGCTTCTAAAAGCGACTCTTGACTGATCAAGGAACGGCTCCGCGAGCAATCGCGGGGCCGTTTTTATTTGGGCTATATGGGCTACACTGGCGGCGGGAGGATGAACGATGAAACCATGGTTTGTTTTGCTGGCTGTTCTTGCCTGCGCGGTGGGCGGCCATGCGGGTGCGCAGCAGCAGCCTTTCATTTGCCGTTCGGTGGAGTCCGGCCTGGGTCAGCCCCTGGTGGACAACCAGGATGGCGTCGGCCATCCGGTGCGCGATGCTGACGACAAGTTGGTTGGCTACAGCCGCAATTGCGCGATCAACGCGCAGGTGCGCTACTTCTATTACAACGGCAGCACTTTCAAGGCTTATGATCCGGCGGGCGAGCCGCCATCCGATTTGAAAAGCACGAACTGGAAAGGCACCAGCGTGCCTTTCGTGGTGCGGGTGGAGGCGGGCAGCATCAACCGTTTTCTCTATACCATCGCCATGCTGGCGCCGCAGCCAGGTGGGCCGGGCGAATGGAATAATAAGCTGGTGTACTGGCTGCGCGGCGGCGTCGGCATCGGCCATCAGCAGGGGACGGCCATGTGGTTCAAGGAGGCGCTGGGCAGCGCCGAACGGCGCATGATGCCGCGCCTGCTGGCCCAGGGCTATGCGGTGGTGACTTCCTCCGGCAACGAAACCGGGGTTCACTACAATATGCGCTTGGCCGGGGAAACGGCGGCGCTGACCAAGCAGTATTTCGTGCACACTTACGGCGCGCCGCGCTACACCGTCGGCATCGGCGGATCGGGCGGCGGCGTGCAGCAGTATCTGTTCGCGCAAAACCAGCCAGGCTTGCTGGATGCGGGGATACCGATCCAATCCTATCCGGACATGATTACCCAGACCATTCCCGTGTCGGACTGTCCTTTGCTGGGCCAGTATTTCAGGGAGGAGGCGGCGCGCGATCCGGCTTCGCCCTGGGCGCAGTGGAGCCGCCAGGCCTGGATCGAAGGTATGAACGCCAGCGACAGCGCGCGCAATCCGCTCACGGGCGGCACGGGTTCCACCGAGTGCATCACTGGCTGGCGCATGGCCATGCCGAATGTGCTCAATCCGCAGTACAAAGATCCGCGCTTTGATCTGGCGGTCAAGGCCTATGGCTATTCCGACAGCGCCTTCGCCGGCGTCAAATGGACGCACTGGAACGACCTGTCCGACCTCTACGGCGTGGACAGCCGAGGCTTCGCCCCCATCACCATCGACAACGTTGGCGTGCAGTATGGCCTGGAGGCGCTGGCGAAAGGCCGGATCGGCACGGACGAATTCTTGCGCATCAATGCCTGCGCCGGCAGCTGGAAGGACCAGGCCGATTTCGTGCAGTGGGACGCCAGCGGCGATCCTTTCGATGCGCGCAATATGCAGCGTAGCTCCAGCTGCCGTGATCCAGCCGGCACGCCGTCGCCGCGGCGCCAGGGTGATGTGCAGGCCATACGCAAGGCTTACGCCTCCGGCGAAGTCTTCACCGGCCGCCGCCTCGGCATTCCGATGATCGATCTGCGACCTTATCTGGAGCCGGAATTGAATATGCACAACGCGCGCCAGGCCTTCTCGGTCAGGGCTCGGCTGGAGGCGGGTGCGTCGTCCGAAGCAGCGCGCCAGGTTGTCTGGTTCACCGGTTCCGAAGCGGTGCTGGCCGATGCGGCGATGGAGGCTTTGGGTGTGTTGGACCGTTATCTGTCGGATGGCAAGCCGCCGCCCGGCTTCACTGACAAATGCCTGGATGGCGGCGGCGCGCCGATTGCCGCCGGCGCCGGGGTGTGGGACGGTATCTTGAACAAGAAGGCGGCGGGCGCCTGTACCCGGGCCTTCCCGCTGTTCAGCAGCCCGCGCATGGTGGCTGGCGATTCCATCAAGGGCGATATCTTCATATGCGCGCTGAAACCGGTCGCCAAGGCGCTGGAGGACGGTACCTATCCCTCCGCGCTGGAATTCACACTGCCGCAGCGCGCGTGGTTGGCGCGCATCTTCCCGCAGGGCGTGTGCGATTATCGGCAGGAGGGTGTGGGGCGGCCCTGAGTCTGGCGAAAATGAAAAGATTTCAGCCGATGTTTCAAAAAATTGTTTGCAGACTGCGGCGAGCCGTATATAATGCGGCCTCTTTTCCCTGATAGCTCAGTCGGTAGAGCGACGGACTGTTAATCCGCAGGTCCCTGGTTCGAGTCCAGGTCGGGGAGCCAGAATACAAAAGGGGGTTACGAGTGATCGTAACCCCCTTTTTCTTTTGCCAACTATTCAGAAGCTAGCAGCTTAGGTATATTCGTAATAATCCTGCTACTTCTGCTGATAAGTTCCGACTGCGATGAAAAACAAATGGCTGAAGCGCGCGCTGCGCGCCGTTCTTGTTCTTGCCGGTCTGGTGCTGCTGTATGCGGCGCTGGGCTTTCTGGCTTTGCCGGCCCTGATCAAATCGCAGGCGCAGCAAAAGGCGGCCGATATCCTGCATCGCCAGCTCACCATTGAAAAGGTCGAACTCAATCCCTTTACGCTGGCGCTGACGGTGCATGGCTTGAAGATGATGGAGCCGCAGGGCGACGCTGTTTTCGCCAGCTTCGACCGGTTGGCCGTGGACCTGTCCGGCCAGTCCCTGCTGCGCCTTGCGCCCGTGGTGCAGGAAGTCCGTCTGAGCAAGCCCTATGTGCATCTGGTGCGCAAGGATGCCAACCATTACAGCATCGACGACATCATTGAGCTGATCGCCAGCCAGCCGCCTTCGCCGGAACCGGCGCGCTTCTCGGTCAACAATATCCAGATCGAGGAGGGCGGCATCGCCTTCGAGGATAAGCCGGCCGGCAGCAGTCATAAGATCGAAGGCCTGAAACTGGGCATTCCATTCGTCTCGTCCATGCCGACCGACGTGCAGCTGTTTGTGGAGCCGCTGTTCAGCGCCGTCGTCAATGGCGCGCCGCTGCACCTGAACGGCAAGCTGCGTCCCTTCGCCGACACCAAGGAAGTGGTGTTTGAGCTGAAGCTGGATAATCTGGACGTACCGCGCTATCTGGCCTATTTGCCGACCAAGCTGGCCTTCCGCATGCCAAGCGGCCGTCTTGATGCGCAACTGCACGCCAGCTTCCGCCAGCCGAAAGAGGGCGGCCCTGCGCTGGTGCTGGGCGGCGAAGCGAAAGCGCAATCGGTGGAGCTGACCCAGGCCGACGGCAAGCCCGCGCTGAAAGCCAAGGAGTTGGTGGCCAAGCTGGGCAAGATCGATGTATTCGGCGGCCGTTTCGACTTCGAGAGCCTGATCGTGGACGGGCTGGAAGCGAATGTGGTCAGCGACGGCAAGGGCCAGCTGAATGTGGCGCGCATGTTCGCGCCGGAGCAGCCGCAGCCCCTTGCGCCGGCATCCACCAAAGTACCTGCCAAGGCCGAGAAAAATTCGTCCGGTTCGCACTACGCGCTGAAAACGCTGGAGTTCCGCAACACCACGCTGCGCTATACCCACGAAGCGCCGCATGAGCCGATGCGTGTGGCCGTGGACAAGTTCGCGCTGGCGCTGCGCGACATCGCTGTCGAAACCGGCAAGCAGACTGTCAGCATCGGCGAAATCGTATCCGACAGCGCCGGGATTGACGTCAACTTCGACAAGCCCCGCGCCGCTGCTCCCGCGCCGCAGCCAAAAAGTGCTGCACCGAAGGACGAAGGTTCCTACGTGCTGACGATTGCCCGTCTCGGCATCGACAACTGGACCACGCGCCTGGTGGACAATGCCCACGCCAAGCCGCTGCAAATTGCCGTCGCGCCGCTGTCCCTCGATCTGCAGGATATTTCCACCGCGCCCGGCTCGCGCATCAAAGTGGACCTGAAAACCACCGTGAACAACGATGGCCGCCTGGCCCTGAACGGCAGCTTCGTGCTGGCGCCGTTCAGTACCGAACTGGCGGTGGAAGTGAAGGATCTTGGCATCCTGCCGCTGCAGCCCTATGTCACCGATTACGTGAACCTGCGCCTGGTGCATGCCGACGTGTCCACCAAGGGCAAGCTGCTGCTGGAAACCGGCAGCGACGGCGCCATGAAGGGCGGCTTCAAGGGCGATGCCAGCGTGACCAACCTGGCCACTGTCGACAAGGCCAGCTCCAACGACTTCCTGCGCTGGAAAGCGCTGACCTTCGGCGGCGTGGACGTGCGCCTGCAGCCGTTTGCCTTGAATATCGACAAGGTCGGCCTGAGCGACTTCTTTGCGCGCATCATCATCGATCCTTCCGGCCGCATCAACGTGCAGGACATCATGCGCGACAAGGACGGTGAAGCCAAAAGCCTGACCGAGGCCGATCCGTCCTCGCACACGAAAGCCAAGGCTAATGCGCCCAAGACGCCGGCCGTGGCCGAGGCCAAGCCGGTGCGGAAGGAAGCCGCGCAACCGCTGCCGCCTGTGCGCGTCGGCAAGCTGGTGCTATCGGGCGGGCGGGTGCGCTTCACCGATAACTTCATCAAGCCAAACTACACGGCCAATCTGAATGATCTGGGCGGCACGGTGTCGGGCCTGTCGTCGGATGCGAACAGCAGCGCCAATGTCGATCTGCGCGGTGTGGTGAACAATGCGCCGCTGGTTATCGGCGGCCGCGTCAACCCGCTTAAGCGCGACCTGTCGTTGGACGTGAAGGCCGAGGTGCGCGGCATCGAACTGGCTTCGCTGTCGGCCTATTCGGACAAGTATGTGGGCTATGGCATCGAGAAGGGCAAGATGTCCTTCGAGGTGGGCTACAACATCGAAAACCGCCAGCTCAAATCCAGCAACCGCCTGATCCTGGAGCAGCTGACCTTCGGCCGCGAAAACAGCAATCCCGATGTGACCAAGCTGCCGGTCGGCCTGGCCGTGGCGCTGCTGAGCGACCGTAATGGCGTGATCGACATCAATGTGCCGATCGGTGGTTCGATCGACGATCCCGAATTCTCCATCGGCGGCATCATCCTGAAGATCATCGGCAACGCCATCGTGAAAACGGTGACGGCGCCGTTCACCTTGATCAGTTCCCTGTTCGGTGGCGGCAGCGCCGAAGAGCTGTCCATGCTGGCCTTCGATCCGGGCCGCGCCCAGATCCCGGCGGCGGGCGAGGAGAAGCTCAAGCCGCTGGCGCGCGCCCTGGGCGAACGTCCCGGCCTGAAGCTGGAAATTACTGGCCGCTACGATCCAGCGATGGATATGGAAGCGCTCAAGCTGCTGTCCATTGATCGCAAGCTGCGCGCCTTGAAAGCCAAGGATATGCAGGCGCGCGGCGAAGTTTTGCCGGACAGCGTGACGGTGAAGGCGGAAGAGCGCCTGGCCCTGCTGACGCGCGCCTATAAGGAAGAGAAGTTTGACAAGCCGCGCAACGCGCTCGGCCTGCAAAAGTCGCTGCCGCAGGCAGAGATGGAAAGACTGATGCTGTCCCATACCAAGGTCGAGGAAGAGGATTTGGTCGCACTGGGCAACCGCCGCGCGCAGGCGGCCAAGGATTGGCTGACCAAGACCGGCCAGGTGCCGGCCGAACGCCTCTTCATCGTCGCCGCCAAGGCGGTGCAGAAAGACGCGGGCGGCGAGAAAGCCCAGTCCACCCGCGTTGATTTTTCGCTGCGCTGACGGAGCGCTTAACTGCGCTCAATTGCGCTTGGCGTTTGCCGCCTCGCGCAGCAGCGGCATGGGATCGACGTCGGTGAAGGCGCCCGACTGCACCGCAAATTCGCGCAGCAAGGGAATGTGGCCCGAGCCATAAATCACCAGGATGCGATCCTTCGGACTGTCGGCAAGCTTCACCAGATTGCCGAAAATTTTCAGGTTGCGGCCATACCAGCTGGCGACCCAGTTGGCGCCAGGTTTCGCTTCTTCATTGCCCAGCATCGCATAATCGAAGTAGCGGCGGTGGCGGGCCGCCAGCTTTTCCGAGGCATTGTTCTCAATCAGCCAGCTGGCTACCGGCGTGGTCTTCATCAACGCGTCGTTGAGCGGGGAGGTCGCCGTCATGGCGGCCAGCCGCTCTCCCATGCCGTTCGCCTTGGCCCAAACCTGATAATCCAGATCGCTCATCTGCCCCGGTGGCATCTTGTTCCAGTCCACCGCGTACATCGTCGGCAGCTTATTGGCGGCGGCGATGCGCATGCCAAATTGATCCATTTCGTTCCGGCTCAGGGTGTAGCCGCCCGAGAGCATGCCGGTGTAGCGCTGATGCAGCTCGGCCTGTTTTTCGGTCGCCAGTTCAACCGCGATCTTGGTCGGCTTGAAGCGGACCAGCGCCGCCACCACGTCGGCGATTTCAGCCTGGCGCTCGGGTGTCAGGACGTCGGGCACGGTGGTGGTGATGACGTCGCGGTTATGGTTGGCCAGATGCGGCGAGCCGACGAACATGATGGCGGGGCGCTCGGCTTCCGTCCTGTCGCGCAGCAGTTTGATCTCCTGGCCTTGGGCCAGCGCGCTTGCGCACAGCGCGGCAATGCCGATCAGGTAACTATTAAAACGGTATGGCATGTTTCGGACTCCTCGTTCTTGTTGGGATATTCGAAAGACCGATTATAGGGCTGTGGTTTCAAAATGCTATGATCAATCATCGTTGGCTTCATCTAATCTTAAGGAGTGGAAGCATGCCGGTGTTGAAGCTGGGTGGCGGGCTTGATCTGAGTTATGAAATGATCGATGGCGAGGCGGGCAAGCCCTGCCTGGTTTTCCTGCATGAGGGGTTGGGCAGCATCGCATTGTGGAAGGGATTCCCGCAGCGCTTATGCCAGGCCACCGGCTGTTCGGGCCTGGTTTATGAGCGCGAAGGCTATGGACGGTCCAGCGCCTTGCGCCGGGTGCGCAGCATCCATTATCTGCATGACTATGCGTTGGCCGAACTGCCGCAGGTGCTAGAGCGCCTGATGCCGGGCCGCGAATATATCGTGATAGGCCATTCTGACGGCGGCAGCATCGCGCTGATACATGCGGCCGGCAATCCTTCCGGTCTGCGTGGTGTCATCACCGAAGCGGCTCACGTCTTTGTTGAGGACCTTACGGTGCAAGGCGTGCGTGCCGCGAAGGAGTCCTTCAATCCAGGTCTGTTGATGGCGCTGGAGCGTTATCACGGCGAGAAGGCGGAACAGATTTACATGGCCTGGGCCGACACCTGGCTGCTGCCGGGCTTCAAACATTGGAATATCGAGTATCTGCTGCCATCCATCGCCGTTCCCACCTTGGTTGTGCAGGGAACGGAAGACCAGTATGGCACCGAAGCCCAGGTGGATGCGATTGCCGGCGCCGTGCCGGGAGCGCGCAAGCTGATGCTGGAAAACTGCGGCCACAGTCCACATCTGGAACAGCCGGAGACGTTACTGGAATCGATACGCGGCTTCCTGCGCGAGCTTTAGTCGCGCTGCCTTTCCTTTGGCTGCCTGGCCGCGCCGCGGCTAAGGGACTGCAGCGGCGCATCCACGATCGCCCTGGCCTTGCGCTGCATATCGCTGGCCGCGATCTCCGCCTGCCTTTCGCGCTCATCTTGCGGAAAGGCGCTGCCCTCATCCTGACTGTTATCACGATAATCGGCGATGATGGCGCTGAGAAGCCAGATCAGCACCGCAACCGTGGCGCCGGCAAGCGTGAGCGCGGCCAGGCGTTGAGAATCTCCCGGCATGCTTTGTGGCGTAGCTTGATTCGGCTGCTCCAAAATACACCTCCATTTTGATCCAGCGTTGAACGGAGAAATCCGCGCCGCCTACCATGAAGCATCTGCGCAGCGCACACGATGCAGTGTGTGGTCTGAGCCGCAGCCCTGTTTTGATGGAGCGCACCATGGTTCCCGTTTTGCTTTTTCTGTCCTTCTTCTGCGTGTGCTTTGTGGCGTGGATGCTGATGTTCCCGCACAACCGGACGGCGCTTGCCGATGTGGCGGGCCGTCTGCGCATCCGTCTTCCCGTCGGCCGGCATGCTTTGCTGGTCGCGGGACTGATGCTTGCGGTTTGCCTGCCGCCTTTGCTGGCGCTGACGGCGGGCGGACGCGTTACGCTGCCCGGCTTTGAGGAGCAGGGAAGAAGCGTCAACATTCAGATCGAGGCCTTGTTGAAAGGCGAGCAGCTGGTGCCGCCGCAGCCACTGCCGCCCGCCATGTTCACCACGGCCGAGGTGGAACTGGTGCGACCCCAGCTCGCGGGAGCAAGCCGCAACTGGCAGTTGCTGGATGCGGAGTTTGCGCAACGCCTGCTGCTGGTGTTCCGCATCATGCGCGAAAAGCATGGCTATGAAATGGTGCTGCTGGAAGGCTACCGCAGTCCTGAGCGCCAGAATCAATTGGCGGCAGCTGGTCCGCATGTGACCAATGCGCGCGCCTTCCAGAGCTATCACCAATATGGTTTGGCTTCCGACTGCGCCTTTCTGCGCGAAGGCAAGTTGCTGATCTCCGAAAAAGATCCATGGGCCATGCGCGGCTATCAGCTGTATGGCGAAACGGCCGAAGCGCTGGGCCTGACCTGGGGCGGGCGTTGGACCATGATGGATTTCGGCCACGTCGAATTGCGCCGCGCGCGCCGCTGAACTTGCTTTTGCGCAAGGATGTGCATGGTGATTGCTGGCACTATGGATCGGGTCTGCCAACCATTGCTCATAAGGCGGCCTGCCATGATGCGACGAATCTGGACCTTCCTAAGCGACTCGCGCCACCTGACTATCATTGGCTTTATAGCCATGGCGGCGTTCTGTTATCTTGGTGCTGAACTGCTGGAGCTGGCCCTGATCTGGGCCATCGCCGCCACGCTGGCCGGGGTGGTTCTGTATTGGCTGGTGCGCTGGCTGCGGCGCTGGCTGGCGATGCGCAAGGTGGCGCAGCTGGAGCAGGCCATCGAGCAGGATGCGGCCGCGCCGGATGCCGTCGCGCCGGACAACAGCGCGGCCGGCGCCCTGCGCAATGGCTTGCTGCATGCGATCCATATCATCAAGACTTCGCGCATCGGCGTTGCTACCGGCGCCAAGGCCTTGTACGAGTTGCCTTGGTATCTGGTGATTGGCAATCCGGGAGCGGGCAAGAGCAGCGCCATTGCTCGCTCCGGCCTGCAGTTCCCGATGGCCGAAGGTGGCGCGTTTACCACGGCGGGCGGCACGCGCAATTGCGATTGGTTCTTCAGCACTGACGGTATTTTGCTCGATACGGCCGGACGCTATGCGGCGGGCGAGGAAGACCGCCAGGAGTGGCTGGGCTTTCTCGACCTGCTCAAGAAGTACCGCAAACGCGCGCCCGTCAACGGCGTGCTGCTGGCCGTCAGCATCGCCGAGTTGCGCGGCGACGACCCGGAAGCGGTACAACGCCTGGCGCGCAATCTGCGCCGCCGCGTGCAGGACCTGATCGAGCGGCTGGAAGTATTCGCACCGATCTATGTGGTGTTCACCAAGGCAGACCTGATCGCGGGATTCACACAGTTCTTTGCGCAGTCCGAATCCGGCGATAGGGCGCGGATCTGGGGCGCCACCATGCCGTATAAGCGCAAATCCGCCAGCCAGGACATCCTGCCATTCTTCGACCAGGCTTTCGATGAGTTGCACGAAGGCTTGAAGGAGCTCAGCGTCAGCAGCATGGCGCAGCAGCGGCCCGGTTGCCGCGCACCTGGCGTGTTCGGCTTCCCGCACGAGTTCTCGGCGTTGCGCGCGCCGCTGCGGGCTTTTCTCGGCGCGCTGTTTGAGGATAACCGCTTCCAGTTCAAGCCTGTTTTCCGTGGCTTCTACTTTACCAGCGCTTTGCAGGAGGGCGCGCCAGACAGCTTTTTGGCGCGGCAGATCGCCGGCCGTTTCCGCCTGTCGCTGCCGGCTTCGCAGCAAGCTGCGGAAAGCCGCTCCTGCGGTTACTTCATGCTGGACCTGTTCCGCAAGGTGGTCTTCGCAGACCGTTATCTGGTGACGCAATATGCCAGCCGCAACAAGATCCGTCTGCGCTATGGCGTCTTCCTGGCGTCGGCGGTTGTACTGGGCGCCGCGCTGGCGGGATGGAGCTGGGCATATATGGCGAACCGCCAATTGGCCGCGAATGTCAAGGCCGACCTGGAGAAAGTGCTTCAGCTACAAGCGCGCAGCCCGGAACTGCAGGCGCGTATGGAAGCGCTGGAGATATTGCAGGATCGGATAGAACAGCTCACGCACTATCGCCAAAAGCGCCCATGGCCGCTGCGTTTTGGCCTGTATCAGGGCGATACGCTGGAACACAAGCTGCGCGGCGAATACTACGCCGGCATGCGCGAGATTCTGCTCAAGCCTGTTGCCGGCAGCCTGGAGGCGCAGCTGAATGAATACAATGCGCGCGCGACGACGGAAGGCGGCACGGCGAAGGCCGAAGACGTCTATAACGCGCTAAAGGCTTATCTGATGCTGTCAGAACGCGTGCGTGCGGAGCCTGGGCATTTGAACGATCAGGCCAGCCGCCATTGGCGCGGCTGGCTGGAGGCCAATCGGAGCACAATGACGAGCGAAAAGCTGGTGCGCATGGCCGAACATCTGATGAGCTTCTACCTGGCGCAAGCCGCCGACCCGGCTTGGCCGCAAATCGAGCAGAAGCTGGTGCTGGTCGATACCACACGCGAAAACCTGCTCCGCGTGGCGCGCGGCATGCCCGCGCGTGACCGCATTTACGCCGAAATCCGCGCGCGTGCCGCAACCCGTTTCCCCTCGATGACGGTGGTGCGCATGGTGGGAGATCAGGATCGCGCCCTGGTTGCCGGTAGCCATGCGGTTTCCGGTGCCTTTACCCGCGAAGCCTGGGAGAAGTATGTGCTGGGTGCGATCCGCGACGCCTCCAACGGTGCGCAAAGCAGTACCGACTGGGTGCTGAAGACGGCGCGCAAGGATGATCTGACCCTGGATGGCAGCCCCGAACAAATTCAGAAGGCTTTGACGGAGCTGTATCTGGCCGAAAAGGCTGCCGCCTGGGGCGAAATGCCGCTGCATCAGTGGCTGCATGCGGTGGTCAAGGAGCAGGCGGCGCTCAGCCACCTTGATGAGCTGCTGGGAGTTGCACCACCGGCGCAGTAGGCGCAGCGGCTACAATGCGGGCATGAAGACGAAACGTGCCATGTGCCCGGCCTGCCTGCGGCCGCAAACGGGCTGCATTTGCCGCTGGATCGCGCCGGTGGAAAGCGCGGTCGAGCTGCTGATTTTGCAGCATCCGATGGAAGTGGCGAACGCCAAGGGCAGTGCGCGGCTGCTGCATCTCTGCCTGCCGAACAGCCGCCTGGAAACAGGAGAGCAGTTCGAGGAGGCGCAACTGGCCGAATGGCTGGATGGGGGCAAGCGGCCGGTGTTGCTGTATCCCGAAACGCCGGGCGATGCCTCGCTCGGCATTCCCGCCGCGCCATCGTTGGATCGCGGCTGGCTGGAAGCGCCGGACAAGCTGCTGCTGGTCGTGCTGGATGCGACCTGGCGCAAGAGCCGCAAGATGCTGTATCTGAACCCGCTCTTGCAGCGCTTGCCGCGCCTGGCGCTGCAAGCGACGCCGCCTTCGCATTACCTGATCCGCAAGGCGCATGCGCCGGACCAGCTCTCCACGCTGGAAGCCAGCGCCTGGGCGCTGGCTCAGTTGGAGAATGCGCCGCAGCGCTATGACGCCTTGATCGCCGCCTTCGACGGCTTCGTGGCCCAGCAGCAGGCGCAGGCCGCCAGCGGCGCGCGCCAGCGTGGCGCTTAGGCCAGCAGCGTTAAGCCAGCAGCTTTAGGCCGGGCGGCAAAGCCTCGCCCAGCATCCGCTTCTCGCTGGCCTGGTCCAGCTGCACCACTTCACGCACCATGGCCGGCCATCCCGGCGGCGCGCCCGCAGCGGACAGGCGGCGCAGGATTTCGGCGCGCAGCTCATCGCTGATGTCGCGCAGGCGGTCGCCGGTCATGCGCGCCAGATGGGCGGCGGCAAAGCCGGCCGGTTCCACCTTGCGCCAGTCCAGCGCCAGGATGGTGTGCAGCCATTCTTCCACCGTGGCGGTGGGGGCGGCGTCGTGGGCGCTGCCGTGGAAGGGCTGGCGCGCGCCGACCCGGCCCAAGGCCCATAGATAGCGGGTGTAGACGGCATCCGTTTTGGCGTCGGCCTTGGTTTCTGGCGCGGGCAGTTGCTGCACCATCCAGTTGCCGATTTCCGCCTTGTAGGCCGAGGGGATGCGCTCCAGCGATGCGCCCAGGCGCAGCATGTCCTCTTCGCTGCCGTTGACCAGGGTGATGGGGCGGCGGCCGCGCTCATGCTCGTCGGCCTGCAGATTGAAGGCGAAATCGTCCAGCAGGCGTAGCTGCGCCTCGGCATTCAGGCCGCCGCAGACGCGCCGCCACAAGGTCCACCATTCGGCGCAGACCTGGCTGTCCTTATGGAACTGCACGCCGGTCTCGAACAAGGCCCACAGCTGCTCGATGCGCCATTCGTCCAGCGTATAGCCGAAGCCGGGACGCAGACAGTAGCCGCTCAGGTTGAGCCAGACGCGTTCATGTTCGGCCGAGCGACGGCGGCCCTTGGCGCGTTGCAGCAGGGCGTCGAACAGGCGGCGCAGCAGCGGCGTTTCCCAGCGTTCGCGGCTGCCCAGCAGGTTTTCCAGCGCGGTGCGCAGCTGGCGCACTTCTTTGCTGTCTACCTGCTGCGCGCGACTGCCGAAGATGCGTTCGATTTTTTCCAGTGCTTCGTCGAAGCGGGGCGGTGATGGAATGTCGCCATCGGCGCCGCCGGCCGCGTCGTCGCAGGCCTCGTCGCTGGTGTTGTCGTTCGCCTGCTGGCGCAGCTGAAACTCCAGCAGCCAGCGCTGCGTCGGTTCGCTGGCGGCGCAATGCACTTCCAGCGTGCCGACTTCGCTCAGCGACGCCTCCAGCTGCACCGGGATTTCCTTGCGCGCGGCGACATCGCCGCTGTCGCGCAGCACGGTGGAAATGGGCGGCAGGCGCACGAAATCGGCCGAGTCGAGTTCCGCCAGTTCGCCCGCTTGCGGCGCGCGCCCCGCGTCGGCGGTGACGGAAACGATGTGGAAGCGCACCGGCCGTCCCAGGCGCAACGCAAAGTTGCGTTCCGTCAGACGCACCTCGCGTCCCGGCTCCGTACCGCGCGGCAGGATGCAGATGGCGCGCTGGGTCTGGCGCACGTCGGCCGGGCCGCGTTCGCCGTCCAGCAGCAGGTAGTAGCTGCGCGGCGAGCCGCCGCCGATGGATGGCGCCTGGCCCTGGCGCGCCAGCGCGTAAGCCACGCCGCCGCGCGCCACCGCCACGTCGGGATCTTGATTGTGCAGCACGCGCAGCGGCGCGCCGCGCCACGCGCCCAGCACCTCGGCCAGGCGCTGCGCCAACGCCTCGGCGCGGAATACGCCGCCGTTCAGTAGCAAGGTATCGGGGATGGGCAGGCGGCCGTCGTCCGGCAGGCCAAGCGCTTCGCGCGCCGCCGCCGCATGCTGCTGCAGGAAGCTGACCAGGTGACGCGTGATGGCGGGATCGCTGGCATATGGCAGGCCGAATTCCACGATGCCGCCGCGCGCGCGCTTGGCCGCTTCGCGTTCGCTGTTGAGCGGGAAGAAGCCATCGACCACGATGCGCTGCAATTCCTCGCGTTCCAGCGTGATCGAGCGGCTGCCGCCGATCAGGCGCGAGCCGCTGCCCAGCAGCGTGATCGTGGCCTGCGGCGGCGCATCGGCCGCCAGCAGCTCTTCCTTGGCCACGCGGCAGCGCTGCGTCAGCTGCGCCAGGCGCGCGGCGGACAGCTTGCCGTCGCCCGTACCCAGGCGCTGCTCGGCCAGGTGGGCCAGGGCCAGGTCCATATTGTCGCCACCGAGGATCAGGTGGTTGCCGACGCCGATGCGGGTCAGCTTGGGTTCATTGTTTTCCAGTTCAACTTTGATCAGGCTGAAATCGGTGGTGCCGCCGCCCACGTCGGCTACCAGCACCAGCCGCGTTTGCGCCAGCTCGGCGGCCAGCGTGGCGCGGTGGCGGTACAGCCAGTCGTAGAAAGCGGCTTGCGGTTCCTCCACCAGGCGCAGCGAAGGCAGGCCGGCCATGCGCGCCGCCTCCAGCGTCAAGGCGCGGGCACCTTCGTCGAACGATGCGGGAATGGTGAGAACGATTTGCTGGCGTTCCAGCGGATGCTTGGGGAAACGGGCATTCCAGGCCGAACGCAGATGGCCTAGATAACTGGCGCTGGCCGCCACCGGCGACACCTTGGCCACGTCGGCCTCCGCGCCCCAAGGCAGGATCGGCGCCATGCGGTCGACACCCGGATGCGAGAGCCAGCTTTTGGCGCTGGCCACCATGCGGCCCGGCACTTGTGCGCCCAGCGTGCGGGCCAGGCGGCCCACTGCCACGCGCTCCAGCCCCGCCGCGTCGTACGGCGGCCAGGGCAACTGCAATTCGCCCGCCGCCAGCTCGCCTTCGGCCGGATGGTAGCGCGCCGAAGGCAGCAGGGCGGCGCCGGCCACTTCGCCAGGCGCCACCAATTGCTCGATCTCGAACAGCTCAACCTTGCCCGAGCCTGGCGCCGCGTAAGCCAGCACCGTGTTGGTGGTGCCGAGGTCGATGCTGACGAGATATTGTGTCATTGTCCTTCGGCCGTGGCGCGCACGTCGAATTCCACCTTCCAGCGTTGGCCGTCCTGCGCCACCGCCAGCAGTTCCAGCGTGCCCGCTTCGCTGGCGTAGGCATGCAGGCGTACCTGCACCACATCGCCAGCCACACGGCCCTCGGGCGAGAGCGTGGCCTGGATCTCGTTCAGCTCCACCAGTTCGTCCGGACCCCAGAAATCGAGCACCGTGCCAATCTGGTCCTGGCGGCGCACGGAAGAGCCGAAGAAGCGGAAGTGCACCGGCTCGCCCACCACCAGGCCGAATTCCTGGCCCGGCAATTCCAGCTCGCCGCCTTCTTCCATGCCGAATGGCGCCACGCACAGCGCCTGGATCGGCGGCTCCATGCCGGGGATGGCCGGCATCGACGATTCCACCGCCACGTAGTAGGAACGCGCCGTGCCGCCGCGAATGCGCACGCCAGCGCCGCGCCGCACATAGCTGTAGTAAGCCGCGCCGCGCGCCACCGCCAGATCGAGGTCGGCCCCGCCCAGCATGCGTGCCGGCTCCGCGCCTTCCATATACAGCCAGTCGTTGATGGTATCCATCACGCGCTGAGCCAGCAGTTCGGACTTGAACACGCCGCCGTTGAACAGCACCGCGCTTGGATGCAGGAAGGTGTGCTCGCCATTCTGCTGGCCGGCATAGCCTTCCAGCTCGGCGGTCGCGCCCACCTGGCGCGCCAGGAAGGCGGCTAGGTGGCGCGTTACGGCCGCGTCCTGCGCATATGGCAGGCCAAGCTGGGTCAGGCCGGCGCGGGTGCGCACGGCCGGACGGGCCGCCGCTTCCACGCGCGGGAAGAAGCCGTCGGTAATGAAGGTGGTGACTTCCTCGCGCGTCAGTTCGGTGCGGATGGAGCCGCCGATCAGCTTCGAGCCGCGGCTTGGCACCACGATAGGCCAGGTCTGCGCATCGGCATTGGCCAGCAGGTTTTCCTTGGCGGCGCGGCAGCCATAAGTCAGGGCGCGCATCTGCCAGGCGTCGAGCTGGGTGCCGTTGGCGGCCAGCTTGCGCGCCACCAGATGGGCCAGGGCCAGGTCCATATTGTCGCCGCCCAGCAGGATATGGTCGCCCACGGCCACGCGGTGCGGTTCCAGCTTGCCGTCGCGTTCCAGGATGGCGATCAGCGAAAAGTCGCTGGTGCCTCCGCCCACGTCCACCACCAGGATGATGTCGCCCGGCTTGACTTCCTTGCGCCAGCGGCCGTCGCTGTTCTGGATCCAGCTGTACAGGGCGGCCTGCGGTTCTTCCAGCAGGGTCAGGCCCGCGTAGCCGGCCGCGTTGGCGGCGGCGGCGGTCAGCTCGCGCGCGGCCGGATCGAACGATGCCGGAATGGTGACGGTGACGGCCTGCTCGGCGAACGGCGCGTCGGGATGCGCTGCATCCCAGGCCTGGCGCAGATGGTTCAGGTAGCGCGTCGACGCTTCCAGCGGCGAAACGCGCGTCACTTCTTCCGGCGCGTCGTTGGGCAGGATGGCGGCGCAGCGGTCCACGCCGGGGTGGCACAGCCAGCTTTTCGCGCTCGACACCAGGCGGATCGGTGTCGTGGCGCCACGGCTGCGCGCCATCTCGCCGGCCACGCCGGTTTCGTTCTCGCCGCTGGACCAGGGCAGGGCCAGTTCGCCCGCCGCCAGTTCCTCGGGATGCGGCAGATACAGGAAGGAAGGCAGCAGCGGCAGCTCTTCCACCGTACCGGGCGCCGTCAGTTGCGGGATGCCCAGCACGCCGTGGCTGGTTTTCTCGCCGTCACTGCCAGCCAGGTCTACATAGGAGAGGGCGCTGTGCGTGGTGCCCAGGTCGATGCCGATGGCGTAACGTGGATCGCTCACAGTTCCACCTCGGCCGGCGCCAGGATTTTCGCGTCATGCGCTTCCGCCAGTTTCGGCAGGCGCACGCTGGCGGCACGCCAGCCACGGTGGCTCAAGCTGCCGGTGAAGGGCGCCTTGCCCACCACGTTGCCGGTCAGGCGCACGCTGCTCGCGTCGAAGCCTTCCGCCAGGGTGACGCGGCTGCCTTCGGCTTCGCTGCGCACCGGTTCGATCGAGAAGTGCTCGCGCAGCACCTTGCTGCAGCCTTCGTGCACCACGCGCGCGGCGGCGCCGATGTCGGCGTCGGCGTAGCCGCTCAGGTTTTCCTGGGTGAAGTCGATCAGGCGCGCTTCGCGCTGCAGGAGGCTAAGCAGCTGCAAGGCGGCATCCGGCGTGGCTTCGCGCAGTGGCGCGGCGACTGGGGCGGGTGCTGGAGCCGGGGCCGGTGCAGGCGCCGCAGTTGGAGCGGGAGCGGCCACGGGGGCGGCTGCCGGTTCGTAAGGATGTTGGATGCGGCCCGCGAATTCGGCATCGGACAGCGTCTTGAAGAAGGCGCCGAAGGCAAGCGGGATGCGGCTCCAGAAGGACGGGAGTGTGGTCGATTTGTTCATTTTTGCTCTTGAGAGGTAAGCGGATCGCCGCGCCGCATGTAAGAGGGCGCCGGGAGCGATCTCCAGGGAATGCCGCATCATACCAGCTAGCGCCGCGCGTCAGCAGGGAAAACACTTGCCGCTCAAGCCAAGGCGGCATAAAATACTGTATAAATATACAGTTATAATGAGACGCCTATGCGGAACAAGGAAACCGAAGGGCAGGCCATGCTGCCCCCGCAATCGCTGAAAGCGCAGAAGGGGCGCGGCGCCGTCACGAATATGCAGGGCCGCTACGAGGTACTTGGGCGCGAAGCTTTCGACGATGGCTGGAACCAGGAAGAGGCGGAAGAAGACGCGCCGAAAGTCTGGCGCACCCAGGTCAGCGAGGAAACGGCGCGCAGCATCTTGAGCCGCAACCAGTCGCCGGATATTCCGTTCAATGTCTCGCTCAACCCTTACCGTGGTTGCGAGCATGGTTGCATTTATTGTTTCGCGCGGCCCTCGCACAGCTATCTGGGCCTGTCGCCTGGCCTCGACTTTGAAAGCCGCCTGTTCGCCAAGGTGAATGCGCCCGAGCTGCTGCGCAGCGAGCTGGCCAAGCCCTCCTATGTGGTCGAGCCGATCGCGCTGGGCGTGAATACCGACGCCTACCAGCCCTGCGAACGCGACTACAAGCTGACGCGGCGCGTGCTTGAAGTGCTGCAGGAGTGCGCGCACCCGGTCGGCTTGATCACCAAGTCCGCGCTGATCGAACGCGATATCGACATCCTGGGTGCGATGGCGCAAAAGAACCTGGCTGCCGCCTCGGTGACGATCACCACGCTCGATCCGAAAATCGCCCGCACCCTGGAGCCGCGCGCCGCCGCACCGGCGCGGCGCCTGCGCACCATCAAGACGCTGAGCGAGGCCGGCATCCCGGTCGGCGTCAGCATCGCCCCCATCATTCCCTTCGTCACCGAACCGGATATTGAAAGGGTGCTGGAAGCGGCGCGCGATGCCGGCGCCATCATGGGCAGCTATATCGTGCTGCGCCTGCCATGGGAAGTGAACCCGCTGTTCCAGCAATGGCTGGAAGCGCATTTCCCCGAGCGTGCCCAGCGCGTGATGAACCGCATTCGCGATATGCGCGGCGGCAAGGACTACGACGCCAATTTCGCCACGCGCATGCGCGGTGAGGGCGTGTGGGCCGACCTGATCCATCAGCGCATCGAAAAGACCCTGGCCCGCCTCGGCATGATCGGCCGCGGCACCCGCTACAAGAGCCTCGACCGCAGCCAGTTCAAGCGTCCCCAGCAAATTCCCCCTAGCGGCGCCAAGGCGCGCGCCGCGGCGGCGGCAGGGCAGGGGGATTTTTTCCTATGATGAAAGGAGACTGCCATGGGATGGATACTGATAAGCGTCGTATTGCCGCTCACCGCACCCTTGATCGCGCTATTGTTTCTTCGGCCACTGGCTTTGCCGGAACCACTACGCCCGTCATTAAGCCTGATGGTGCCACTCAAAGATGGGCAACTATGCTGGGGAGCAATCAGCTTTTGCGCCTCGTCCCTTTATGAGCTTGGTGTCAGAAATTGGGAAAGGACGGGCATCACGACTAGTGGCCACGGCTATCTGATAGCCTGCCTGATCGTGTTGCTGGTGGTATCGAGTCTGCTGGCGGCAGGCGGGGCTATTTTCCCCACATCGAACAAGCGTCCGGCTGGCGTCGAATGGCACGCGCATTACAGGTGTTTTCTGGTTTCGCTGGCGCTGACCTTTTGGGCGGCACTTGCTTATATCTTGGTACACTACGAAGTGATCAAACGCTGATCTGTTTAAGGGGAATTTATTATGTCTTTCTCCGGTATAAAAAACCGTTTCAGGAACGAGGATCAGGCCAGAGCGACGCTATCGGTTTTTTGCGGAACTATTGGCCTTGCCTCTTTTTTAATGTTCTTGTTAGGCATTTGGCTGATGCGCTGAGCTTGCCAACTCCGCCAGATAGCGCTCGATGGCAAACACATGCTCATCGTGATGCCCCATCTCCCGCAGGGCGGCGGCAAGATGCAGCAGGTAGTCGCGATTGGGGCCGCTAGGGCCGACGGCGGCCGCGATGTGCTGCGCGATCTCTTCCTCGCTGGCTGCGCCGAGAAAGGCGGCATTGTCCTCGGCGGCGATGTACACCAGGCCTTCCACACTGTCCCCATCGCCGAAATCGATCTCGACCGCCAGGCGCAGATAGCCGTTCTTTTCGCGGTGATCGAGGTGGGCGAATTCTTCCGGCGTCACCAGATAGGCCATGCCGTGGCAGACCGCGCCTTCCTGCGGAATCAGCGTCACCACGCGGCCCGGCGCCTCGGGTGTGCCGCGATGGTCGTGCGAACCCTGCCAGAAGCGGCGCGTCCAGCCCGTGATGCTGGCGGGACGTTTTTGCAGATAGGGAAAGTCCGCCTTGTAGATCAGCGAACCGTAGCCGAACAGCCAGACCTGATGGTGGCCGTCGAATTTGTCCATCGCGCGGTTGATTTCGATGGTGTTGTGGGACATGGCGCCGAACCTGCAAAAAGCCGCATTATGAACTAGCTGGACGGAAGCTGCCGCGCCTGCACGAACTCGTGCAGGAAGGCGGTAAAGCTTTCGGCGGCCGGCGACAGCGAACGCGCCGTCTTGGTGTAGACGAAGAATTTGCGCGTGAGCTCGGGCTGCGTCAGCAGGCGCATCTGTAAGCCGTAGAGTCTGACCATGCGTTCGGCATAGGGCAGGCAGGCGGTGATGCCCAAGCCCGCGCTGACCATGGCCAGCGCCGTCGTCATGAAGGTGACTTCATTGTAGGGAATGAGCGACTGCTCGCGCAGGGACATATCGCGCATCAGCCGTTCGGTGAACTGGCCTTGCAGCGCGATGAGGGGATGCTGGTTGACGTCGGCCCAGCTCACGCTGTCCTGCGCTTCGAGCGCATGGCCGGGCGGGAAAACGATCACGAATGGCATCTCGAACAGCATTTGCGCCTCGATTTCCGCCGTGGGGTCGCGCTCCGGGCCGATGCCCACATCGACCTCGCCGCTGAACACCCGTCCCGACACATCTTCCACCGGGCAGTCGACCAGCTTGACCTGCACTTCCGGCACCGCCGCCTTGTAGGCCGCGATCACCTCCGGCAGCAGGGTGCAGGACATCATCTGCGGCGCCGCCACCCGCACCATGCCTTTCTTTAGCGCCTTGCGGTTGGCGATATCGGCCATCGCCCCGTCCAGATCCTGCAGCATCTTGTCGAACAGGGGGAAGAGTTCGCGCCCCACCTCGGACAATTGCACGCGGCGCGTGCTGCGCTCGACGACTTTCACGCCCAGCAGTTGTTCCAGCTCCTTGATCTGCCCGCTCAGCGCGGACTGGGTCAGGTGCAGATATTCGGCGGCCAAGGTGAAACTGCCGGTACGGGCCACGGCCACCAGGGCGCGCATCTGGCGCAAACTAGGATTCATAAGAAAATCTGATAAATCGAGATGAAAATTCCGTTTGAATGATAGCTGAAACAGGAGTCTAATGTCAGCAAGTCAATAAGGAGACACCATGAAAATCAAGCGCATTCACCATGTCGCCTACCGCTGCAAGGACGCGAAGGAGACCGTGGACTGGTACGTCAAGCACCTGAATATGGACTTCGTGCTGGCCATCGCCGAAAACGAAGTGCCGTCCACCAAGGCGCCCGATCCCTATATGCACGTCTTCCTCGACGCCGGCCAAGGCAATGTCCTGGCCTTCTTCGAGCTGCCGACCCAGTCCGATATGGACCGTGACCGCAACACGCCGGCCTGGGTCCAGCACCTGGCCATGGAAGTGGCGTCGATGGACGAGCTGCTGGCCGCCAAGGAGCGCCTGGTCGCCGCCGGCATCGAGGTGATCGGCCCGGTCAACCACACCATCTTCAAATCGATTTACTTCTTCGACCCGAACGGCCACCGCCTGGAACTGGCGGCCAATACCGGCACCCCCGAAATGATGCAGAAGCTGGACGACGTCAAATGGGAAATGCTGGAAGAATGGTCGAAAACGAAGAAGGCGCCGACCCACGCCGCCTGGATGCACGCCCCACAGCCTGAAGGACAATAAATGAAACTCGCAACACTGAAAAACGGCACGCGCGACGGCCAACTGGTGGTCGTCAGCCGCGACCTGGCGCAATGCGTGGCGGTGCCCGCCATCGCCGCCACCCTGCAGGCCGCGCTCGACAACTGGGACGAGGCCGCGCCCCAGCTGAAACAGATTTACGCCCTGCTGAACCAGGGCAGCGCCACCGGCGCCCAGGCTTTCGATGAAGCCCAATGCCATTCGCCGCTGCCGCGCGCCTACCAATGGGCCGACGGTTCCGCCTACATCAACCACGTGGAGCTGGTGCGCAAGGCGCGCAATGCCGAAGTGCCGGCCTCCTTCTACACCGATCCGCTGATGTACCAGGGCGGCTCGGACAGCTTCGTCGGCCCGCGCGACGCGGTGTATGCGCTGAGCGAAGACTGGGGCATCGATCTTGAAGCCGAAGTGGCCGTTGTCACCGGCGACGTGAAAATGGGTGCCAGCGACGAGGAGGCGGGCCAGGCCATCCGCCTCGTCATGCTGGTCAACGACGTGTCGCTGCGCAACCTGATTCCGAACGAGTTGGCGAAAGGCTTCGGTTTCTACCAGTCCAAACCGGCCAGCGCCTTCTCGCCGGTGGCCGTCACGCCGGACGAATTGGGCGACGACTGGTCCGGCCACAAGCTGCACCTGCCGCTGCTGGTTACGCTGAACGGCAAACCTTTCGGCAAGCCGAACGCCGGCGAAGACATGACCTTCAGCTTCGCCCAGCTGGTGGCGCACGCCGCCCGGACGCGCGAACTGGGCGCGGGCACCATCATCGGTTCCGGTACCGTGTCGAACAAGCAGGGCAGCCTGCACGGCTCCAGCATCGAGAACGGCGGCGTCGGCTACTGCTGCCTGGCCGAAGTGCGCATGTACGAAACCATCGAAAGCGGCGCGCCGCAAACCGGCTTCCTCAAGTTCGGCAATACCGTACGCATCGAAATGCAGGACAAGCAGGGCGCCAGCATCTTCGGCGCCATCGACCAGACCGTGAGGAATTATCAGGAGCGCAGCTGATGAAGCTCTATTCCTACTTCCGCAGTTCCACCTCCTACCGGACGCGCATTGCGCTCAATCTGAAGGGGCTGGAGTATGAACTGGCGCCGGTGCACTTGCTGCGCGACGGCGGCGAACAGCATGGCGAGAGCTACCGCACCGTCAATCCCAGCCAGCTGGTGCCGGCCCTGGTGGATGAAGACCTGACCATCACCCAGTCGCTCGCCATCATGGAGTATCTGGACGAGGTGCATCCCGTCATGCCGCTGCTGCCGCAGGACGCGGCGGGCCGCGCCCGCGTGCGCGCGCTGGCGCTGACGGTGGCTTGCGAAATCCATCCGCTGGCCAATCTGCGCGTGCTGCAGCATCTGAAAGGCGCGATGGGCTTGTCGGAGGAAGTGAAGAACGAATGGCAGCAGCACTGGGTGAAGGAAGGCCTGGCCATGCTGGAAGCGCATCTCGCGCGCGACAGCGAAACCGGCCGCTTCTGCCACGGTGACACCCCGACCATGGCCGACTGCTGCCTGGTGCCGCAAGTCTTCAACGCCCAGCGCGTCGGTGTGGATGTGGAAGCGTATCCCAACATCGCCCGCATCTACGCCAATTGCAGCGAGCTGCCCGCATTCAAGGCCGCCCATCCTGCGCAGCAGCCGGACGCCGAATAAGCATCCGCGCCCTCGCCAGACAGGCCGCCGCTTTTCGCGCCGGCCTGTCTGGATGCTTCACAAGACCGTATGGGCAATCGTCAGTATGACTATCCACACACCGCTGCTCAACATTTCCTGGAGCGAAGCCAGTATTGGAGCGCTTGAAGAGGGGGGCGGCTTGTCTGCGCTCAGGGCGCGTGCGCGGCTGAGATAGTTGGCCGAGCCGCTTGCGCCGACCAGCGCGATGGCTGTCAATATCCCCAGTTTCGGATCGGCGCCCCCCAGCCACAGTGGTGCAGGCAGACTCAGTAACAGCGCCGGTATCAGCGCCGCCCAGCGCTTGGCAGTACGGATAGCGGCTGGCGCTGCCGGTGAGGATGCCAGCAAATCCCACGCCTGCTCGCCGGACTCAATCAGGCGCGTCAGCGTGCCGGCCAATGCCCCGGTGGCATAGACCGTGAGGGCGGCAATGACGAGGGGGCGCAGGCTGTTGGTGCCTGCCGCCACAAAGGCCACGACCAGCGTTGCTAACTTGGCGGCGAATTGGCTCAACAACATGGGCTGGCGCAAAATCAGCAACCACTCCTTGTATAACACCAGCTGGCCTAGGCTGCGGCCAAAGTGCAGGCTGACGCCGAACGCCCGGCCGGGCGTGCGACCCGTCAGATGACGTCCCTGCTGCAGTGCGTGCAGGAAGCGGTGCTGCAGCAGCACGGTGGCAAGCTGCGCCAGCCCGAGCGCGGCAAGACAAAACAGCATCAAAGGAATCGGACTGCCCTGCAGCGCGTGCACTGGCAGCCACAGCGGGCTTGCCGGTCCCAGCAGGGCGCCGTCCTCCAGCAGACTGCCAAAGCTTGTCTTGATGCCGGCGGGGATGGCCTGCAGCAGGTTGGGCAGCAAATACAGTCCCACGATGACGACCGTGCCCGGCACCTGCGCCACAATGGAGGCGCGGCGTGGGCCAATCCACCGGGCGAGCTGGATGGCTAGCATCATGCCGCAACTGGCGGCGATCGTGGCCATCGCAATCAGGGCCGGATACAGTGCCAATAGCTGCGGCCGGCCAGTCAGCAGGCCGATATGGATGATTGGACTGACCAGGAAGAGTGTCAGCAGCAGCGTGCCCAGCACCACGCCGCCCAGGCGCGCGCGCAGGAGGGTGACGCCAGGCACGGGAGAACACAGCAGCAGATCCAGGTCATTACGGCTGTACATCACATGCACGCAGCGTATCATCGCGGCCGACAGCATCAGGATGAACAGCACGGCAGCGGCGGCGCCGTCGAGATGGAGCTGATCGAGAGGATCAGTTGGCCGCCAGTACGGCAGGGTGGGGAGTATGCCCATTGCGGCCACATGCAGTATCAGATAGATCGCTGCAATCCATCCCAGGACGGCGGCAGGCATGGCGCGCTGGTTGGGGCCACGCCGCAGGGTGAGACTGACGGCCGCGGCTGAGTCGGCGACGAACAAGCGCAGCTCGTGGCGCATCAGCCAGAGCGCTCCGCCTGGGCGTAGTGCCACCAAATCAGATAGCGGCTTCATCGCGGCTTTCCGTCAGGCTCAGGAACACATCTTCCAGCGAGGCATCGCGTTGCCGCGCCTGGCCCCGCAATTGATCGAGACTGCCTTCGCCGATCAGGCGTCCATGTTGCAGAATGCCGATGCGATCGGCCATGCGCTCCGCCACTTCGAGAATGTGCGTGGTGATGACGACGGTGCCGCCGGCCTCTGTATGGCGCTGTAGCAGGTCTTTGACCTGGCGCGAAGCGTGGGCATCGAGTCCCGTGAGCGGTTCGTCCAGAATAATCAGCTCGGGCTGGTGAATCAGCGCGCCGGCCAGCGCCAATTTCTGTTTCATGCCGCGCGAATAGCTTTCGGTCAGCTGCCGCGCATGGGGCGCAAGCCCCAGCAGCGCCAGCAGATCATCCGCATCGGCGGCAGCTTTGGCGGCGGGCATATTCCATAGACCAGCCATAAAGGCCAGATACTCCAGCCCGGTGAGCTTGCCGTAAAGCAGAGGTTCGTCAGGCAAGTAAGCCAGCGGCCGTTTCGCCGCCTCGGGCTGGGCGTGCAAATCGATGCCGAAAATATGCACACTGCCGGCGTCGGGCAGGAGCAGGCCGGTGGCCATGCGTAAGGTAGTGGTCTTGCCTGCACCGTTGGCGCCTAGCAGCGCGTAGATTTCGCCGCGCCGCACGCTAAGGTCCAATTCATTCACGACAGGGCGGTCGAATCTTTTGCTGAGCCCACGCAGTTCAAGGGCGTGCTTATTCAAGAGGGACATTGTTTATCTACTTCTGAAAATATTGGGCGAATATTAATATTGTGTCCATATGGAAACAAATAATCTTTTGTCATAACCATATGATTTTGTTTCCATACCATTTTTGATTGGCAAGAACTGATGGATGGCTCAGAATTTGGCGGATATCCATTCGCCACTTTCATATGCCGAACTCCCGATTGCCCTCGTTCAAGTTCCTGATTGGCTTCGAGGCGGCTGCGCGCTTGGGCAATTATTCGCGCGCGGCGGACGAGTTATGCATTTCCCAGTCTGCCATCAGCCACCAGATCGCCCAGCTGGAACAGCAACTGGGCCAGCCGCTGTTCCGGCGCAAAGGGCGCGGCGTCGAGCTGACCGTGGCGGGGCGCCTGCTGCTGGACAGCGTGGGCAAGTCGCTGGAGCAGTTGCGCAATGGGCTGAACCGCATCGAGACTTATATGGACGGCAGCCTTGCCACCGTGGTCTGTCCCGCCCACATCGCCAGCGGCTGGCTGCAGCCGCGCGTCGATCGCCTATTGCAACTGCACCCTGGCCTGTGTCCCATCATTTCGATCGACGAAAGCGCCCGCTACATCGACGAACTGGACGTGGACATCGCTATCACCACCGAGCCGCTTAAACAGCCCGGCTTGTTCGAAGTGCCGCTGCTGGGCGATGAGCTGATTGCCGTGTGTACGCCGGCGCTGGCCGGCAAGCCTGATCTCGGCATGGTTTGCCTGGAGGGCGACCTGACCAGCGACTGGGTCGGCCCCTTCATCCGCCAGCACTTCGGCAGCCTGCGCAAGATCGCCATTTATGACGATCCGCGTCTGGTGCTGGACGCGGCCGTGCGCGGCCGGGGGCTGGCGCTGGTCTCCCGTCTGCTGGCCGATGACGCGCTTTGGTCAGGGCAATTGCGGCGCATGCCGGACTTTCCCGGCCTGCCTTTGGGAACCGTATGGATCGCCCGCGTCGAAGGGGAAACGCGTATCCCGCTGGTGCGCGCCATGTTCGACAGCCTACTGCAGTTTGCCCAGGACGAAGCATAAACCATGAGCAATATTGATTAATCGGGGCAAAAAACATCAATTGTCTGCATAAGTCCTCATCCATAGAATGCGGTTTTTCGGGCAACCATAGGAGACTGCAATGCCAAGCCGCCGACACTTCATCCAGCAACTTGCCGCAGGCGCCGCCATCGGACTGACGGGAGGGTTGAGCTTCGCGCGCGGCGTGGGCGCCGAGAACTGGTATATGCCCGACGAGCACCTGGCGCAGGAACGCGTCTTCGTTTCCTACGCGGCTTCCAGCGCCATCTGGAAAGACTGGGCGCCTGCCGTCAACGCCACCGTCGCCCGCCTGGCCCAGACCATCGCCCGCTACCAGCCGGTGACGGTGCTGTGCCGGCCCGGCCAGCAGGCGCAGGCCCAGCGCGATTGCGGCCAGTCCAATATCGATTACCTGCCGCTGGCGCTGGACGACATCTGGGTACGCGACTACGGCGGCTGCTTCGTGGTGGACGGCGCCGGCAATCTGGGGCTGGTGGATTTCAACTTCAACGGCTGGGGCGGCAAGCAGCGCGCCGGCAGCGACAAGCGCGTGGCCGGCATCTTGAGCGAAGAGTTGGAAGCCAGCTATATCGCCAGCAGCTTGACCGGGGAGGGCGGCGGCATCGAGGTGGACGGCCATGGCACGGCCATCCTGACCGAAAGCTGCTGGATCAATTCCAACCGCAATCCAGGCATGGGCAAGAGCCAGATCGAAGCGGAATTGAAGTTGCGCCTTGGCCTGCGCAAGATCATCTGGCTGCCGGGTATTCGCGACAAGGACATCACCGATGCCCACGTCGATTTTTACGCGCGCTTCGTCAAGCCGGGCGTGGTGATCGCCAATCTGGATAACGACCTGGAATCCTACGACCATGCCGTGACGCGCAAGCATCTGGAGATTCTGCGCAATGCCACCGACGCCGATGGCCGGCGTCTGCAAGTGCATACCCTGCCGCCGCCGCGCAAGCTGCGCGGCAACCGCTTTACCGACGACAACCAGGATTTCGCCGCAGGCTACATCAACTACCTGCCGATCAATGGCGCCGTGATCGCGCCGCAATTCGGCGATTCGGCGGCGGACAATTATTGCCGCGACCTGCTGGCCAAGCTCTATCCCGGCCGTGTAATCGAACAGCTGGACATCGACCCGATTGCGGCCGGCGGCGGCGGCATCCACTGCGTAACCAAGCAGATGCCGCGCGTTTAAATCCGCTCGCGCGCCAGCGGTTGGATGCCGGCGTCAGACCGCCATCAATTCATCGATGGCGGCGAACGCCGCCTTGCGGTCGATTGCGGTGATGCGGTCGGTCGGCGACAGCATGATGCGGAAGCGGTCGCACATCGGGTAGAACCAGCGATGATTGCCGCTGTTGACGTAAAAGCCCAGCACTTTCTTGTTGTAGACCGAGGCGATGTGGATGACCGCCGTGTCGGGCGACACCACCAGATCGCATTCGCGCACCAGGGCGGCCAGTTCCAGCACATGCGTGGTGGCGAACGACAGCATGACATTGGCGCGCGCGCTGCCCGCCACCACGGCGGCGGCCCGCTCGCGGTCGCCCGGCGGATAGAGCACGATGACGGCGTGGTCGGGATAGCGGTCGGCGAGTTGGCGGCACAGGGCTTCGGTATCGTCCTGGGGCAGCACGCGGTTAGCGCCGCTGCCTTGGTAGTTGACGCAAACCAGCCCCGCGTAGCGCTGCTTCAAGCCGGCGGCAAAGGTGCGCGCCTGGTTCGCGTAGGCGTCGACGTTGTACAACTCGTAGCGGTAGTCGATATTGGTCGGCTTGAAATCGCCCAGCGACTCAAAGTATGTCGCCAGGATGTGGCGGTCGCTCGGGTACTCGATGGTGTGATCGTACATGCCGAGATTGCCGGTATGGGTGCCGTACTTGGCGACGCGCGGGCCGTGCAGGTGGCGCGCGCCCAGCATCTTGAGGTAAAGCTGGAAGGCCGGCGAGAAGCGCAGCGACATGCTGAGGATCAGGTCATAACGTTCGCGCCGCAGCCGCCGCACGATGCGCAGGCTGTTCCACACGCCGCGCCGGTCCCACAGAATGGTCTGGCGCACATGCGGACAGTCGCGCACGATGTCCAGATTGACGCTGCTGGCCACCACGTCGATGACCGCATCCGGCCAGGCCGCCTTCAGTTCGCGGAACAGCGGCGTGGACACGATCATGTCACCAATCCTGTCGTTCCTGAGGATCAGTATCTTTTTGACCTTGGCCGGGTCCGGAACGGACTTGCGGCGCTTGTTCAGCAAGCGCTCAAGAAAATATCTTTTAAACAATTTAAATTGATATCAGGATAGTAATTACTCCTAATTGTAACGTATTGTTACATCTGTGGTCTAAAATCTCACCACGCGGTTGCGGCCTTCTTTTTTGGCGCGATAGAGCGCCTTGTCGGCGCGGATCAGCATGGCCGACGAGGTGTCGGCCGCCTCGTGCAGATTGAGCGAGGCCACGCCGATGCTGACGGTCAGCGCCACGGCCGCCCCATCCTCGGCGCCCACGCGCACGCCGGCTGCCGCTTCGCGCAGGCGCTCGGCTACATGCACGGCCACGCCGGCTTCGGTTTCCGGCATCAGCAGCACGAATTCTTCGCCGCCGAAACGCGCCGCCATATCGATGCCGCGCATGGATTCGGTCAGCAGCGTGGCGATTGCCACAATGGCCTTGTCGCCCGCATCGTGGCCGTAGGTGTCGTTGATGCGCTTGAAGTGGTCGATGTCGATCATCAGCATCGACAGCGGATGGTTGAAGCGGCGCGCCCTTTCGATTTCGCGCGCGATCTGCTCGGTCATCTTGCGCCGGTTGGCGATGCCGGTCAGCGGATCGGTGGTGGCCAGCTGCTCCAGCTTCTTGTTGGCCATCAGCAGTTCCAGCGTGCGCTGCAGGACGCGGTCTTCCAGGCCGTTGCGCTCTTCGTTGAGCGTCGCCAGCGTGCGGCGGCGGTCGCGCAGGGCCAGTACCAAGGCGGTAATCAGCACGCCTTCCAGTCCGATCAGGCTAAGGCCCGCGATAATCTGCCAGCGGTACAAATCCCAGACATTGTGCGGCCGGTTCAGCCACACCGAGTCTTCCGGCGCATTGCGGATGTGGAAGCGCTGCGCGGTCGGATAGTCGAACATATAGGTTTGCACATCGAAGCTTTTGCCCGGCTGTCCGAGCAGGATGCGCGCGATGGCGCGGCCGATATGTTCGCCGCTCACCACGTAGCCGCCGATCACGCCCGGCTGCACCACCGAGCCGATATGGGTGAAGATCGGCGCCTGCGACACCTGGGTCAGGCGGCGCGCCAGTTCCGGCGGCGGCATCAGCTTGCCGGCGCGGTCGCGCGTGGCGCCCATGATGAAAAGGGCGCTGCTGCCGTCCAGGCCCGCGGCGCGCTGCGGCAGGTCTTCAAACAGGTAGTCGTCCCAGTATTCGAAGGCGATGCGGCCCGCGTATTGCGGCTCCAGCGCGCGCACATTGCGGATCCAGCCCTGCACGCGCGCGCTGCCGTCGCCGACCACCACAATGCGCTTGACCTGGGGCGCGGTCTGCGGGATCACGCCGATGGAGCGCGCGAAATCGCTTTTCACTTCCAGGCCGGTGGCGTTGACCGGGATCCAGTCATGCTTGCCGTGGTTGACGTAGTAGCGCGGCACGCCGGCGAACAGGCCGGGATGGGCGTCGAGGAAGTCGGCCGCCACATAGTTCTCGCTGACGATGGCGTCGAATTTGATATTGGCGTACTTGGTGCGCAGATAGGGCGCCATGCTTTCGCGCGAGGCGCTCTCGCCAACGCGCAGGGCGTCGAAGCGCTCCTCGAAAATAGCCGGCGTGCTGCCGCGCTGCTGGCTGCCAAGTTCATCGTACAAGCCCTTGTGCACCTGGCGTTGCCAAAGCGAAGCCGAGTCCGCGCCCATGGAGTACAGCACAAGAATCTGTCTCTGGTTCACGTCCGGTTCCGCCCGTACCAGACCGCATAGAGCGAGCAGGCAAACAAGCTTGGTCAGGGCAAAACGCGGGAAGGATACTGACATAAGGAGGGACTAGGTATCTGGGAAAGGCGATTTGCTTGAAGGAAAGTCTAACATGCAAAATTTCTTTTAAAGCAAGGATCATGACGATTTTGCCAGCCTTTTTCGGCGGATGGTCAGGCCGCTCTTAGTGCATCGACGATCTGCATGCGGGCCGCGCGCAGGGCCGGCAGGAAGCCGCCGACAAAGCCCATGAGTAGCGAAAAGACGAGGGTTTTGAGCACAATCGCCGGGTTCAGGCGGAAGCCGAAAGCCAGTTCGGCGAAGGATTGGAAGTTGGTGGTGGAGAAGGAGATGAATTGCATGAATGAAGCGAAAAACAGGCCGGCCGCGCCGCCCAGCACGGCCAACAGCATGGCCTCGGCCAGGAAGGCGGCCAGGATGCTGCGGCGCTGGAAGCCCAGCGCGCGCAAGGTGCCGATCTCGCCCACGCGGTTGGCGACCGAGGCATACATGGTGATGGTGGCGCCGATCATGGCGCCGATCGAGAAGATCACCGACAGCACCATGCCGAGGATGCTGATGAAGTTGGACAGCGCTCTTGACTGGTCGGAGTAGAACACCTGCTCGCGCTTGGCCTCCAGCGTCAGGCGCGGATCGGCCTCGATCTCCTGCTTGAAGGCCTCGAAGCGCTTGCCGTCGTTCAGGCGCGCGATCACCGAGGAATAGGCGTTGCGGCGGAAGGCCTGCATCAATTGCTCGGCGTCGCCCCAGATTTCCGAGTCGAAGCCGCTGTTACCTGCGTCGAACAGGCCGACCACGGTCCATTCGCGCTGGCCGAAGCGTAGGGTCTCGCCGATGCCCGCGCCGGCAAAGCGGCGCGCGATGCTGGCGCCGGCGATGATTTCCGAGGCGCCGGGGCGGAACATGCGGCCCTGGGTCAGCTTCACCTGCGGCCGCAGCGCCATGCCTTGCCGGCCGATGCCGCGTATCACCACATTGGACGGCTTGTCCGAGCCGCGCTTGACCAGGGAAATCAGCACCACCGTTTCCTTCGACAGCAGCGGCGAGCCGTCCGCGCCCAGGGCCAGCGCGGCATGGCTGCCGGCGATGCTGGCCTGGCGCCGCTCCACGCCGCTCTGCACCTCGGTTTCGGCCGCGCGCCGTATCAGCACCACATTGTCGTATTCGCCGGTGGTGACGAGGGTGGTGCGCAAACCTTCGTCCAGCATCAGCACCGTGGCGAAGACGAAGACCACCAAGGCCAGGCCGCCCGCCGTGAGCACGGTGGTCAGCCGCCTGGCCCAGAGATTGCGCGCGATATAGGAGAAGGGGATTTTCATCGGCTCATCCTATGCTGCGCAAGCCTTCGACGATATTCACGCGGGCGGCGCGCAGGGTGGGCGCAATGCCCGCCACCAGGCCCACCGCCACGGCCGACAGCAGTTGCAGGAGCACCGTCAGCGGCGACACCTGGAAGACCGGGAACATGGTGCCCATGGCGGCGGCGAAGGTCGCGGCGACCGGGAATAGCAGCAGGATGCCGAGCGCCGCGCCGGCCAGCGCCAGCAGCATCGATTCGCCGAAGATCAGGGCGGCCAGATAGCCAGGGCCGAAGCCCAGTACCTTGAGCGTGGCGTATTCGGCCAGCCGTTCGCGCGCGCTCATGGCCATGGTATTGGCCATCACCGCCATGATGATGACGATCACCACGAAGGAGACCACGCGGATCGCCACCACGATGGCTTCCGACATGGAGACGAAGCCGAGCTGGAAGGCTTTCTCGGTTTCCGTCAGCGTTTCGGCCAGCGAGTTGCGGAACTGGGCGTCGATGGCGCCGGAGACGGCCGCCGCGTCCTCGGCATGGGCGATCTGCACCACATACACGCCGACCTGGTTGGCGCGGCGCGGGATGCTGCGTTTCACCACCTCGTTGATGTAATCCCAGTGGAAGAACATGGTGGCGGTATTGGTGGTGCTTTGCCGCCCGTCGTAAATGCCGCGCACCACGAATTCCCATTGGCCGGGGAAGATGGTGCCGCGCAGCGGGATGATGTCGCCCACCTTGAAGCCGTATTGCATGGCCAGCTTGCGGCCGACGATGGCGCCCTTGCGGTCGCGCAGGAAGGCGCTGCGCTCGGCTTCCGGCAGCAGGTAGTCGGGATAGATGTCCAGGTAGCTCTTGCCGGAAATGGCGAACTGGGCGAAGAAATTTTTCGGTTCCTGGTAGATACCGCCGAACCAGTTGGCATAGCCGACGCCGGACACGCCGTCCACGGCGCGCACGCGTTCCTGGTAGGACAGCGGCAGCGGAAACACCAGCGAGGTGGCGTTGCGCGTCACCAGGGTGGTGGCCGAAGCGCCTTCCGCGCCAGAGTACCAGGCGTCGACCACGGTCTGCAGCAGGCCGAAGGAGAGCGTGGCGACCACCAGTCCGAGTATCGTCAGCGCCGTGCGCAGCTTGTGGCGCAAGGCGTTGCGGGAGATCAGGCGGAGCAGGTACATGGCGGCGCGGGCGCGGCGTCAAGCCGGCGCGGCCTCCAGTATCAGCTCGCCCTTTTCCAGGTGTACCAGGGTGCGCGCCTGCTGGGCGGCGTGGGCGTCGTGCGTGACCATGATGATGGTCTTGCCCAGCTCGCGGTTCAGGCGGTTGAGCAGGGACAGCACCTCGCCGGCCGAGTGGCGGTCCAGGTCCCCGGTCGGCTCGTCGGCCACCAGCAGGGTGGGATCGGTGACGATGGCGCGCGCAATGGCCACGCGCTGCTGCTGGCCGCCGGACAGCTCGTTCGGCACATGCTCCATGCGGTCGGACAGGCCGACCATGGACAGCGTCATCTCCACCCGTTCGCGCCGTTCGCGGCGCGAAAGCGGCGTCAAAAGCAGCGGCAGCTCCACGTTCTCGAAAGCCGACAGCACCGGCATCAGGTTGTAGAACTGGAAGATGAAGCCCACATTGGCGGCGCGCCAGGCGGCCAGCGCGCTTTCGGACATGCCGGCGATATCCAGGTCGTTGACGCGCAGCAGGCCGCTGTCCGGCTTGTCGATGCCGGCGATCAGGTTCAGCAGGGTGCTCTTGCCCGAGCCGGATGGCCCCATCAGGGCCGTAAAGTCGCCGGCCTGGATGTCGAGCGTGATATCGGTCAGCACCGGCACCACCTGGTCGCCGCGGCGGTAAGACTTCACCAGGTGCTCGATCCGCACCAGCGGCGGCGCGCTCATTTTTTGGCAATGGCCACAGCCTGGCCATCCTTGAGTTTCTCGTCCGGCTTGAGCACGACCTTGTCGCCCGGCTTGACGCCGCCGACCTGCACCAGCTCACCGACCTTGCGGCCCGGCGTGACCACGGTCTGGCGTGCCTTGTCGTCGGCCACCACGAAGACCACGTCGCGTCCATCGCGCTTGACGATGGCGGCCGGCTGCACGGCGGTCAGCGCTTGGCGGTCTTCCGGCGGCACCGCTTTCGACAGGAAGGCCACTTTGGCGCTCATATCCGGCAGCACGCGCGAATCGCGCTCCAGGAAGCGTACCTTCACCAGCAGGGTGGCCTTGCTGCGGTCCACGGTCGGCACCATGCGCGAGACCACGCCGGCCAGGCGCAGGTCGGGGAAGGCGTCGAGCTGGATTTCGGCCGGCTGATCCACCTTGATGCGCGCCAGGCTCGATTCCGAGACATCGGCCTCTACCTCCAGCGTATCCATATCGGCAATGGTGACGACCGCGCCCTTGCTGTCGGCGGCGGAAGAGAAGGGCGTGATGTTGTCGCCCACATTGGCGTTCTTGGTCAGCACCACGCCGTTGAAGGGGGCGCGGATCAGGGTCTGGTCCACCGCCACCTGCGCGGCGCGGGCATTGGCCTGGGCCGCCGCGATGGCGGCGCGCTGGGCAGCGATGGCGGCCTTGGCCTTGTTGTAGCGGGCCTGGGCCGCGTCATGGCTGGCGGCGGCGATGAATTTCTGGTTCAGCAGCTCGCTGGCGCGCTGGAAGGCGTTCTGCGCATCCTGCAGTTCGGCCTGGCCCTGCTCCAGATTGGCGACCGCCAGCTTCACATTGGCCTGGGCCTGGCCCAGCGTGGCGCTGACGTCGCGGTTTTCCAGGCGCGCCACCACTTCGTCCTTCATCACCCGGCTGCCTTCGAGCACGCCCAGCCACTCCAGCCGCCCGGTGGCCTTGGAGGAGAGCGCGGCTTTGCGCTGGGCTACCACATAGCCGGTGGCGTTCAGCACGGTGTAGTTCTGCGAGGGGTAGGCCTGGGCCACGTTGACGGTATCCACATTGACCTTGCCGCCGCCCGGACGCAGCAAGAAGGCGCCGGCGGCCGCCAAGGCCAGCACGATCAGGCCATTGCGCAGCCAGCGCCGGCGCCGCGAGCGCTGGCCCGGCAACTGGGTATTCGCACTGCGTTCTATCTTCAGCTTCGAAAGATCGGGAGCCGTCACGCGCACCTCAGCCGTCAGTGAATATGCTGGAAATATTCCTCTACATTGCTGCGGCTGGCAAGCTTTTCCTATGCAGGCAACAGGGGCAGGCGCAGCTCGAACATGCTGCCCTGGCCCAGTCCCGCGCTGTGGGCGGCGATGCTGCCGCCATGCAGTTCGACGAAGCTGTGCACAATGGCCAGGCCCAGTCCCAGGCCGCCGCGCGAGCGGTCCAGCGCCTGGCGCTCCTGCACGAATTTGCCGAACAGGCGGGACAGCATGTCCGGCGCGATGCCGATGCCGTTATCGCTGATGCGCACCACGGCCCAGCCCTCCTCGGCCACCGCGCACACCTCGATGCGCCCGCCGTTATTGGTGTATTTGACGGCGTTGGTCAGCAGATTGCTAAACACCTGGGTCAGGCGCAGCGGGTCGGCGTTCACCACCAGGCCGCGCGGCGGCACGCTCAGGACCAATTGGTGGTGCCGCTCCTGCACCTGGGCCGCCACCGTTTCCAGCGCCCGCGTGATCAGGGCGGACAGCTCGCAGCGTTCGCGGCGCAGCTCGATCTTGCCCTGGGTGATGCGGGCCACGTCGAGCAGGTCGTCCACCAGCCCCACCAGATGCTGGGACTGGCGCTCGATGACGGCCAGCTCCTTTTCGATATGCGGCACGCCCTTCAGTCGCATCAACTGGGTGGCGCTGAGGATGGGCGAGAGCGGATTGCGTAATTCGTGGCTGAGCATGGCGAGGAATTCATCCTTGGCGCGGCTGGCGATCTCCGCCTCGCGCCGCGCTTGGGCCAGGCGCTCGGCCTCGGCGCGCTCGCCGGCGCGCTGGCGGCCCCGCAGCAGCTGGGACTCGGCCCGCGTCAGCAGCTCGCGCGCGCTGAAGGGCTTGACCAGGTAGTCGTCGGCTCCGGCGTTCATGCCTTCGATGCGCGCCTCTTCGCCGGCGCGGGCCGAAAGCAGCATCACCGGAATGTCTTGCAAGGCCTGGTCGGCGCGCAAGGCCTGGATCAGGCCAAAACCGTCCAGCTGCGGCATCATCACATCGCTCAGGATCAGGTCGGGGCGCTGGCTGCGCGCCGCCGCCAGCGCTTCCTGGCCATTGGCCACGCTATGCACTTGCCAGTGCTGGCGCAGCAGGCGCACCAGGTAGCTGCGCATATCGGCGTTGTCGTCGGCGATCAGGATGCGTGCCGTGCCGGGCGCCGGCAGGAGCCCCGGGCCGCTGGCCGGGCCGCCAGCCGGCGCGCTGTGGACGGCCGCCGCGCCGCCGGCGGCCGGAGCGGCGCCTGGCGTCTCGTCCTCGCCCGGCAGCCAGCGCCGCGCTTCGGCGGTATAGGCTTCCAGCGTGCGGCTGGGAGGATGCTGGACCGCCTCGTCCAGCAGCTGATCGTCCGGCAGATGGGCGCGACCCAGCGGCAGGACGATGGTGAAGCAGCTGCCCTGGTCCAACTTGCTTTCCACTTCGATGCGGCCGTGGTGCAGTTCGACCAGGTCGCGCACCAGGGCCAGGCCGATGCCCGAGCCCTCGAAAGTGCGGGCGCGCACGCCTTCGACGCGGTGGAAGCGCTCGAACAGGCGCGCCTGCTGCGGCCCGTCGATGCCGACGCCGGTATCGCGGATGCGCAGCACGGCTTCCTGGCCGCGCTGCGCCAGTTCCACCGTCACGCTGCCGTCGAAGGTGAACTTGAAAGCATTCGACAGCAGGTTGAGCACGATTTTTTCCCACATCGCCACATCGACCCAGGTTTCGGCCTGCAGGGTTTCGCAGCGCACATGCAGGGCCAGGCCGGCGCTTTCCATGATGGAGCGGAAACCGCTGGCCAGGTCGCGCGTCAGCGCGCACAGGTCGACGCGGCGGTAGCTGGCCTGCATGCGCCCGGCCTGCACGCGCGAGAAGTCGAGCAGGGTGTTGACCAGCTTTTGCAGGCGCAGGGCATTGCGCTGGGCCAGTTCGAGCCGGGCGCGCTGCGGCGGCGCCAGGCGCTGGATGGGATCGGCCAGCGCATCTTCGATGGGCGCCAGCATCAGGGTCAGCGGGGTGCGGAATTCATGGCTGATATTGCTGAAGAAGGCGGTCTTGGCGCGGTCCAGCTCGGCCAATGCTTCGGCGCGGCGCTGCTGTTCCTCGGCGGCCATGGCGCGCTGTACGGCGGCGGCGGCCTGGCCGGCGACCAGCTCGAAAAAGCTGCGGTAGGCGCTGTCCAGCGGCCGCGCCGGACTGACGCCGGCCACCAGCATGCCGATCGGGCGCTCGTAGCCGGGCATGGACAGGGGCAGGGCCAGGCACTGGTGCACGCGCTGGCCGGCCAGACCGAGCGGCAAGCCGGGCAGGGCGCCGATGGCCAGCGCCACCGTGGCGCCTTGTTCGTAGACCTGGGCGAAAGGCCAGGGACAGCCGGGCTGCGGCCGCCGGCCCGCCGCCAGCTCCACCAGGGGCGGCGCCAGCTCGATGCCGGCCGCCACATGGACGGCCTGCGCCAGACGGGCGCTGCCGGTGGCCGGGTCGAACAGATACAGCAGGGCGAAGGGGATGTCGGCCGGGTTTTCGCCGAGCACGGCGGCTGCGGCGGCGCAAGCGGATACGACATTGTCCTGGCGCAGCGTGGTGGCGGCCAGGTCGGACAGCGTGGTCAGGCGGCGCGTGTGCAGATTGGCCGTGGTGACGTCGACGCAGGGACAGAACAGGCCGCCGACCGTGCCGCCCTCGTCCACGATGGGGCTGTAGGTAAAGGCATACCAGGTCTCTTCGCGCCAGTCGCCGCGACTCATGAAGAACTGCGCCTTCTCCACCATGCAGGCTTCGCCGCGCTGGAAGACGCGCTCGGCCAGCGGCCCGCAATAATCCCACAGCTCGGGCCAGACCTCGCGCGCCGGCTGGCCCAGGGCGCGCGGGTGCTTGGCCAGGCTGAGCACGTCGATATAGGCGTCGTTATAGAGGAAGGTGATGTCCGGCCCCCAGCCTATCCACATCGGCTGGGTCGAGTTGAGTATCAGGTTGACGGCGGTGCGCAGGCTTTGCGGCCATTGGCGCAGATCGCCCAGCGGCGTGGACTGCCAGTCGTAGGCGGCGATCAGGCGGCCCATCTCGCCGGGTACCCGGAGGAAGTGCAGGTCGGCGCGATGATCCGCTTCTGCCAGCATGCTGATGGTTGGTGCCAAAGGTTCTCCTGCCTGGGTGGTGATGGAGTGGGGCGCTTGTGCACTTTACGCCGGGCTGTTGCGCAGCACAATATGCGCACGCTAAATTCCGGCGGCCTGGTTTGACAGCGGCCGGCGGCCACCGCATACTCGGACGCATCCGCCGGAGTCTTCCCATGCCTGAAGCCAGCCCGTCCAGTCCGCTTAGCTTGCACGCCGCCCAGCCGCCGCTGCGCAAGGAGTGCCCGCCTGGCGCTTGCGATTGCGAGCGCGAACGGCTGCTGGCCGATCCCGAGGCCGACCGGCGCGTGCTGCGCCTGACCAAGGACGAAGAAAAGCGCCTGATCGAGCGCATCGAGGCAATCGCCAGCCATGCCGAACTGATGCGCGTGGGCCAGCGCCTGCAGGAGCAGCTCGGCGTGTCCCTGAGCATCGCGCCCGGCGGCAACGAGGTGCGCACCATGCGCGGCTTCGTGATCCAGCTGGGCCAGCGTCCCGGCCTGTGCCGCAAGACGCGGCAGGCGGTGCCGGCCGCCGTGCGCCGCTGCCTGGAGCGCCACCCGGAAATCGCCTTCGCCATCCTCAACGCCAACGACTTGCTGGGCGAAAGTTAGGCCTTTCCCCAAGGCATGTCCGCGCAGCAAGCCATGCTGCGTTGCGGTACAATCTCGCCTTTGATTTCCGGCCGTTTTCCCCCATGACTATCCCATCGCCCATCCTGCAAGCCCTCGACCTGGCCCATTCCTCATGGCGGCCGGTCTTGCTGCAGGGGCTGGAAGCGATGGCGGCGGCCAATCCCGCTTATCTGCCGGCGCTGGCAGCCGATGACTACCTGCCCACTGAGATGCGCCTGTTCGCCGCCTTTTCCCTGCCCATGGCGCAGGTGCGTTATGTGCTGGTGGGCGAGGGACCGTATCCGCGCGCCGAGAGCGCGACCGGGGTCTGCTTCATGGACGGGGCGGTGCGCGGCCTGTGGTCGGAAGAGGCCGATGGTGGCCTGTCGAAGCCGGTCAATAAAGCCACCTCCTTGCGCAATTTCATGAAGATGCTGCTGGTGGCCGACGGCCAGCTGGCGCAGGACAATACCGCCGGCGCCGCCCTGGCCGCCGTGGCCAGCCGCGCCCGCGCCGGCGGCGCCATCGCCACCCTGGCCGAGATGCAGGCCCGCTTGACGGAGCAAGGTTTCCTACTGCTCAACGCTTCCCTGGTGTTCCGCGCCCATGTGGCGCCGGCCATCGATGCGCGCGCCTGGCTGCCGTTCTTTGAGACCGTGGTCGCCGCGCTGGCCCCGCAGGCGCCCAAGCTGGTGCTGTGGGGCAAGATCGCTGAGCAGCTGAATAAGTTGCCTACGGTTAAGGATATGCCGCAAATCGTCGCGGAACACCCGTATAACCTGTCGTTTATTGCGAATAAGGACATGCACGCCCTGTTCGGGCCGATGAATCTGCTGAAACCCTGAAATAGTGGGCGGCGGGAACACAAGCAGCTTCCCGCAGGCGGTTTTGGGGTCGCCTGACAAAGATAGCCAAGTTTGATATACTTGACTAAATCGTTCAACTAATCGGGAAATGCGATTGGTTGGGTAGCACGATATTTTAACTGAGTTGAACCGAGGTTGTGATGCGTCTGACCACCAAAGGCCGTTTTGCAGTAACCGCGATGATCGATTTGGCGATGCGCCAGGGCAAAGGCCCGGTCACGCTGTCCGGCATCAGCCAGCGGCAGGCGATTTCGCTGTCCTATCTGGAGCAACTGTTCGGCAAGCTGCGCCGCCACGAAATCGTGGAATCGATCCGCGGCCCCGGCGGCGGCTATAGCTTGGCGCGCCGGGCCGACAAGGTGACGGTGGCCGACATCATTATCGCGGTCGATGAACCGCTCGATGCCACCCAGTGCGGCGGGAAGGAAAATTGCCATGGCGCCGACCACGCCACCGGCGCCCGCTGCATGACCCACGAACTGTGGACCACCTTGAACGAAAAAATGGTCGACTACCTGGATTCCGTGTCGCTGCAGGATCTGGTGGACCAACAGAAGCAAAAAAATGCTGATCAAAACGTGGTCGTCATGCACCGCGCCGCGCTCGGTTAAACAGACGCAGTACTAGTATTGGAGTAATTGATGAACGCCCCTGAAAAGAACGTTGCCCAGGTTGCCCCGGTGGACTTCCACACGGCCCCGCACTTCCCGATCTATATGGATTATTCGGCCACCACGCCAATCGATCCGCGCGTGGCCGACAAGATGATCCCGTATCTGCGCGAACAGTTCGGCAACGCGGCGTCGCGCAGCCATATGTATGGCTGGACGGCGGAAGCGGCGGTGGAAGAGGCGCGCGCCCAGGTGGCGGCCCTGGTCAACGCCGACCCGCGCGAAATCATCTGGACCTCCGGCGCGACCGAGAGCAACAATCTGGCGATCAAGGGCGCCGCCCAGTTCTACAAGACCAAGGGCAAGCACATCATCACGGTCAAGACCGAGCACAAGGCCGTGCTGGACACCGTGCGCGAACTGGAACGCGTCGGCTTCGAAGCGACCTACCTCGACCCGCAGGACAATGGCCTGATCAGCGTCGAGCAGCTGCGTGCCGCTATCCGTCCCGACACCATCCTGGTGTCCGTGATGCTGGTGAATAACGAGATCGGCGTGATCCAGCCGATCGATGAAATCGGCGCTCTGTGCCGCGAAAAGAAAATCATCTTCCACTGCGACGCCGCGCAAGCGACCGGCAAGGTGGCGATCGACCTGCAGAAAACCCCGTGCGACCTGATGACCTTCACCGCGCACAAGACCTACGGCCCGAAAGGCGTGGGCGCGCTGTACGTCTGCCGCAAGCCGCGCGTGCGCATCGAGGCGCAGATGCACGGCGGCGGCCATGAGCGCGGCCTGCGCTCGGGCACCCTGCCGACCCACCAGATCGTGGGCATGGGCGAAGCCTTCCGCATCGCCAAGGAAGAGATGGACAGCGAAATCGCGCGCATCAAGGCGCTGCGCGACCGCCTGGCCCAAGGCCTGCAGCAGATCGAGGAAGTCTATATCAACGGCGATATGGAACACCGCGTGCCGCATAACCTGAACGTCAGCTTCAACTACGTGGAAGGCGAGTCGCTGATCATGGCGGTGAAAGACCTGGCCGTGTCCTCCGGTTCGGCCTGTACTTCGGCCAGCCTGGAACCGTCCTACGTGCTGCGAGCCCTGGGCCGCAGCGACGAACTGGCGCACAGCTCGATCCGCTTCACCATCGGCCGCTTCACGACCGAGAAGGATATCGACTTCGCCATCGAACTGATGAAGTCCAAGGTGAACAAGCTGCGCGAACTGTCCCCGCTGTGGGATATGTTCAAGGAAGGGATCGACATCAATTCGATCCAGTGGGCCGCGCACTGATCGCGCCGCCGTCATACGTTGAATTATTAGGAGCATCAAAATGGCTTACTCGGAAAAAGTACTCGACCACTACGAAAACCCGCGCAATGTGGGCGCTTTCGAAAAGGGCGATGAAACCGTCGGTACGGGCATGGTCGGCGCGCCGGCCTGCGGCGACGTGATGAAACTGCAGATCAAGGTCGGCGCCGACGGCCTGATCGAAGACGCGAAGTTCAAGACCTATGGCTGCGGTTCGGCCATCGCTTCCAGCTCGCTGGTGACCGAATGGGTCAAGGGCAAGACCCTGGACCAGGCGCTGGCCATCAAGAACACCCAGATCGCGGAAGAACTGGCCCTGCCGCCAGTGAAGATCCACTGCTCCATCCTGGCGGAAGACGCCATCAAGGCCGCAGTGCAGGACTACAAGGCCAAGCACGCAGCCTAAACCGGCCACGGAGAAGAGTATGGCAATCACACTGACCGAGAAGGCAGCGAAACACATCAGCCGGTATATCGAACGGCGCGGCAAGGGCATTGGCCTGCGCTTCGGCGTGCGCACTACCGGCTGCTCGGGACTGGCTTACAAGCTGGAATACGTGGATGAATCGGCGGCCGAGGACACCGTCTTCGAGTCGCACGGCGTAAAGGTCTTTGTCGACCCGAAAAGCCTGCCATACATCGACGGCACCGAACTCGATTTCGCCCGCGAAGGCCTGAACGAAGGCTTCAAGTTCAATAACCCGAACGAGAAAGACGCCTGCGGCTGCGGCGAAAGCTTCCGTATCTGACTGGCTGGCCGTGCAAAACCATTTCGACCTCTTTCAACTGCCGCAGCAGTTCGCCGTGGACGGCGCCGCCCTGGACGCCGCCTACCGCGAAGTGCAGAGCCGCGTCCACCCGGATAAATTCGTCAACGCCAGCGACGCCGAAAAGCGCGTGGCGATGCAGTGGGCGACGCGCGCCAACGAGGCTTACCAGACCCTGAAGAATCCGCAGAAGCGCGCGCAGTACCTGTGCGAGTTGAATGGCGTGGACTTGAAGGTGGAGTCGAATACGTCCATGCCGATGGCCTTCCTGATGCAGCAGATGGAATGGCGCGAAGAGCTGGCCGAGGCGCGCGCCGCCAAGGACGCCGACCTGCTCGACAAGCTCGATGGCCAGCTGCGCGGCGCGCGCAAGCTGCAATTGCTGGAAATCGAAACGCAGATCGGCGGCGGCGATTTCCACGGCGCCGCCCAGGGCGTGCGGGCGTTGATGTTCCTCGAAAAATTCGGCGAAGAAGTCCGCTTCGCCTTCGACGCCATCGAAGCCTGATCCATTCAGGCTTGGCGAATGCCGGCGCGCTAGCCGGTGCATACAGAAAAACAGGTTTCACATGGCACTTCTGCAAATCTCCGAACCAGGCATGTCCACCGCGCCGCACCAGCACCGTCTGGCCGTCGGCATCGATCTGGGCACCACCAATTCGCTGGTCGCCACTGTGCGCAGCAGCATCCCCGAGGTGTTGCGCGACGAAGAGGGCCATTCGCTGCTGCCTTCCGTGGTGCGCTACCTGCCGAACGGCCATGCGAACATCGGCTACAAGGCTATGGCGCACCAGACCACCGATCCGCGCAATACCATCGTGTCGGTCAAGCGCTTCATGGGCCGTGGCCTGAAGGACGTGGCTTACGCGGAAAACCTGCCATATGAATTCGTCGACGCGCCCGGCATGGTGCAGCTGAAAACCGTGGCCGGCGTAAAAAGCCCGGTCGAGGTCTCGGCCCAGATCCTGGCCACTCTGCGCCAGCGCGCCGAAGATGCACTGGGCGATGAGCTGGTGGGCGCGGTGATCACTGTGCCGGCCTATTTCGACGACGCCCAGCGCCAGGCCACCAAGGACGCGGCCCAACTGGCCGGCCTGAACGTGCTGCGCCTGCTGAGCGAGCCGACCGCCGCCGCCATTGCCTATGGCCTCGACAACGGTTCGGAAGGCTTGTTTGCCGTGTACGACCTGGGCGGCGGCACCTTCGACATCTCCGTCCTGAAACTGAGCAAGGGCGTGTTTGAAGTATTGTCCACTGGCGGCGATTCCGCGCTGGGCGGCGACGACTTCGACCACCGTCTGTTCTGCTGGATTCACGAACAGGAAAAACTGGCCCCGCTGTCGGACGAGGACACCGCCATCCTGATGGTGAAGGCGCGCGAAGCGAAGGAACTGCTGTCCACCAAGTCCGAAGTGACGGTGGACGCGGTCCTGAATTCGGGCGAGGAAGTGCACCTGCGCATCAGCGCCGAAACCTTCGCCGACATCACCAAGCACCTGGTCGCCAAGACCATGAACGCCGTGAAGAAATCGCTGCGCGACGCCAATGTCGACGCCGACGATATCGACGGCGTGGTGATGGTGGGCGGCGCCACCCGCATGCCGCATGTGCAGCGCGCCGTGGGCGACTACTTCCACACCATCCCGCACGCGAATATCGATCCGGACAAGGTGGTGGCGCTGGGCGCCGCCGTGCAGGCCAATCTGCTGGCGGGCAACCGCGCGGCGGGCGACGACTGGCTGCTGCTGGACGTGATCCCGCTGTCGCTGGGCATTGAAACCATGGGCGGCCTGGTCGAGAAGATCATTCCGCGCAATTCCACCATTCCTTGCGCCCGCGCCCAGGAATTCACCACCTTCAAGGATGGCCAGACCGCGCTGGCGGTGCATGTGCTGCAGGGCGAGCGCGAGCTGGTGTCGGACTGCCGTTCGCTGGCGCGCTTCGAGCTGCGCGGCATTCCGCCGATGGCGGCCGGCGCGGCGCGCATCCGCATCACCTACCAGGTCGATGCCGATGGCCTGCTGTCGGTATCGGCGCGCGAACTGCGTTCGAACGTGGAAGCCTCGATCACCGTCAAGCCGTCCTACGGCCTGGGCGACGACGACGTGGCGCGCATGCTGCAGGATTCCTACAGCGCCGCCGATGCCGATATGAAGGCGCGCGCCCTGCGCGAAGAGCAGGTCGAAGCCGAACGCATCATGCTGGCGACGCAAGTGGCGCTGGACGAGGACACGGCCCTGCTGTCGGCCGAAGAACGTGCCGCCATCGATGCGTTGATGGCCAATACCCGTGCCGTGGTCGAGCAGTCGCTTGCCGGCGCGGTCGACCACCAGGCCGTCAAGGCCGCGGTGGAAGCGCTGGCCCAGGGCACCGAGGAATTCGCCTCGCGCCGCATGGACCGCAGCGTGCGTAGCGCGTTGGCCGGCAAGGCGCTGGACCAGGTAGCATAAATCTGCTGAATATTGAAAGAGGTATCAAGTGCCACAAATCGTAGTCCTGCCCCATGAAAAGCTGTGCCCTGAAGGCGCCGTGATCGAAGCCCCAGCCGGCAAGTCCGTTTGCGACGTGCTGCTGGAGAACGACATCCATATCGAGCACGCTTGCGAGAAATCCTGCGCCTGCACCACTTGCCACGTGCTGGTGCGCGAAGGCTTCGATTCGCTCAATGAAGCGACCGAAACCGAGGAAGACTTGCTGGACAAGGCCTGGGGTCTGGAAGCGGTATCGCGCCTGTCCTGCCAGTCCATCGTGGCGGAAGAAGACCTGGTCGTCGAAATTCCGAAGTACACCATCAACCACGCCAGCGAAGGCGGCCACTGATTGCGGAGCCAGCGATGAAATGGACTGATATTACGGCGATTGCCGAAGCGCTGTACGACAAGCATCCGGACGTGGACCCGACCACGATCCGCTTCACCGACCTGCACAACTGGACCGTCGATCTGGAAGAATTCGACGACGACCATAAGCGCGGCGGCGAGAAGGTGCTGGAAGCGATTCAGCAGGCATGGATCGATGAAGCCAAATAAGAAAGCGGCCGCGCCACTGGCGGCCACCGTGACCGATATCCCTGAAGTGAAGCCCGGCCAGTCGGTCGCGCTGCTGCAGGAGCTGCACATCCTCACGCGCGACGGCAAGCTGAATCAGGACAGCCGCCGCAAGCTGAAACAGGTCTACCACCTGTACCAGTTCATCGAGCCGCTGCTGAAAGAGGTGCAGGCCACGGGCAAGAGCATCTCCCTGGTCGATCATGGCGCGGGCAAGTCCTATCTGGGCTTCATCATCTATGATCTGTTCTTCAAGGCGCTGAGCGACGGTTCGCACATCTACGGCATCGAAACGCGCGAAGAGCTGGTGCAGCGTTCGCAGGAACTGGCGGCCAAGTTCGACTTCCCCGGCATGTCCTTCCTGCCGCTGTCGGTGGCCGAATCGACTACCTCCGATTTGCTGCCGGCGCAGATCGACATCGTCACCGCCCTGCATGCCTGCAATACCGCGACCGACGACGCCATCGACTTCGCGCTGAAGAAGCGCGCCAAGTACATGGTGCTGGTGCCGTGCTGCCAGGCCGAAGTGGCTTCGGTGCTGCGCAAGAACAAGGGCAAGTCTCTGGCTAAATCAGCGCTGACCGAAATCTGGCGCCACCCGATTCACACGCGTGAATTCGGCAGCCAGATCACCAATGTGCTGCGTTGCCTGCAGCTGGAAGCGCATGGCTATCAGGTGAATGTGACGGAACTGGTGGGCTGGGAGCATTCGATGAAGAATGAACTCATCATCGCCACCTACAAGAACCTGCCGCGCCGCCGTCCGAGCGAGCGCCTGCAGGAAGTGCTGGAAACCCTGGGCCTGGAAGAAATGGGTCAGCGTTTCTACAGCAGCCATCTGGAAAAAGCCGAACACGCCGAGGCGGGCGTAGTAGAAGAGTAAATCATGACTGAAGAAACGACGATCCGCCTCTCCAAGCGTGTGGCGGAAATGGTGCCATGTTCGCGCCGCGAAGCCGAGCTGTATATCGAAGGCGCTTATGTGCGCGTCGATGGCGTGCTGGTGGAAGAAGCCGGCGCGCGTGTCGCCGCCCATCAAAAGGTGGAGCTGGCGGCCGATGCCGAGCCGACCGAGATTCCGCCCGTGACCATCGTGATGCACAAGGCGGCCGGCGCCGCGCCGCAGGCGCACCTGAAGGAAGAGGCGCGTTCGGCCGAGGCGCAAAAGCAGCGCTTCCTCAAGCGCCACTTCGTGAATCTGACGCTGGCGCTGCCGATGGACGATATGGCCAGCGGCCTATGCGTGTTCACCCAGGACTACCGCGTGGCGCGCAAGCTGGTGCAGGATGCCGATACGGTGGAGCAGGAAATCATCGTCGATGTCGATGGTGCGATTGCCGAGGATGGCCTGAAACAGCTGAACCAGGGCAGCGCCAAGGTGAGCTGGCAGAACGAAGGCCGCCTGCGCTTCGCCATCAAAGGTCCGAAGCCGGGCCAGATCCGCAAGATGTGCCTGGCCGTGGGCCTGAAAGTCACGGCCATGAAGCGCATCCGCCTGGGCCGCATCGCCATGTCCGGCCTGCCGGTGGGCGAGTGGCGCTACCTGCAGGGCTACGAACGCTTCTAAGCTTTACTGCATATCCTCCGGCGCCGCCGCGCGCGGCGCATAATCCTTGACGAAACGCTTGGGCACTTCGCGGTAGCCCACCCGCTCATAGAACAGATGGGCGGGCTGGCGCCGCATGCTGCTCGACAGCTCCGTATGCGTGCAGCCGCGCGCCTGCGCCCGGGCTTCCGCGTGGGCCATCAGCGCCCGTCCCGCGCCCAGGCGGCGCAAGGTTTCATCCACCACAAAGGCCGACACCACGGCATATTCGCCGGTGGTGCTCAGCGGCAGGACGTAATTCTGCGTCAGCACACCGACGATCTGTCCGGCCACCTCCGCCACCCAGCAATCGCCATCGCGCCGCTCGAATTCGGGCCAGCGCTGTTCCAGGCTGGCGACGGTATTGGGATAGCCGAGCTGCCAGAACAGCGCGGCGATGCGCGGCAGGTCGCCGCGCTGTGCATTGCGTATTTCCATTTGGTCTTTCGATGCGTGTGTGCGTGGAGCAGGGCAGGGAACGGCGCGCTCCCTGCCGCCGGGAATCAGAAGGAGTGGCGCAAGCCGAGATTGAACTCGCGCGTACCGGCTATCGCGCCGGTCTGGCCCGCGACGGGCAAGGTGGCGCTATAGGTATGGTAATTGGCGCCGTTCTTGTTGCTCACTTTCGCCGTGGAGGCGTAGGCGATGGTGCGCTTGGACAGGTCGTAGGTATAGGTCAGCGCCCACTGGTTGGCGTCCTTGTTGGCGACGGTGCGGTCGTTCTTGCGGATATAGCTGGCCAGGATGGTGCTGGAGCCGAAAGGAATCGATGCGCCCAGCAGCAGGTCGCGGCTGTCGGTCGTGCCGGTGCCCTTGTTGCTGCCGCCGATGATGATGGCTTTCACCACGCGGAAATCGTAGCTGCCGCCGATCACGTAGTTGGTGGAATGGTCGGTGGCGTTGGCGTTGTTCTGGCGATGGTAGCCGGCGCGGATGGTCAGCGGACCTTCGGCATACATCACCGAGCTGCCGATATGGCGGTTGGCAGCCTTGTTGTCGGCCACCTCGCCGAAGCCATACAGGATATCGGCCGTCACGCCGTGCAGGGTGGGCGTGGTGTACTTCACCGCATTGTTGACGCGCTTGCCGTTGGTGGCGAACAGATTGCTGCCGGCGCCGGCAAAGCCGTCATCCATCGGCTCCATCAGCTTCCACGCCAGGTATTCGGGACCGTATTGGCGGCCCAGGGTGAGCGTTCCCAGTTCCTTGTTTTTCAGGCCGACGAAAGCCTGGCGGCCGAACAGCAGGCCGCTCTGGTCGGAAGCGCCGGTATCGGCCAGGATGCCCGATTCCAGCGTGAAGATGGTGGACCAGCCGCCGCCCAGGTCTTCCGTGCCGCGGAAGCCGATACGGCTGCCTTGCAGCGTGCCGCTCTGCATCTTGGTGTCGTTGCCGTTGAAGGCGGGCAGGGCGGCCGTCGGCGTATGCGTGCTGGCGGTGGCGCCCGAGGTTTTGGCTACGCTGAGGTCAAGCACGCCGTAGATGCTGACGTTCGATTGAGCCAGCGCGGGGGCGGCACTACAGGCGCACAGGGCGGCGGCCATGAGAGATTTCTTCATTCCTATTCTTCCCGTTGAAAGTGGCGAAGGTGCCAGATTTAGGCGGATTGCCTGAGCGCCGAAGCTTAAACAGGGATTGTTACCAGATCGTGACGTCTAGATGACTGAATGATTTAATGAAAATAGACGTCTAGATGTCATTGTGGCGTCATATTCGCTGGCTAAGATGCGCCGCATCCTGTTCAACTTCATGGAGCTGTGCATGTCTTTCCCCGCTACTCTCAAGCCGCTTGCCCTGGCCTTGACCCTTGGTCTGGGCGCCGCCCTGGCCCACGCCGAAACCACGCTGACCGTGTACAGCGCGCTGGAAGCCGACCAGCTCAAGGCCTACCAGACCCGTTTCGAAGCCGATAATCCCGATATCAAGATCAAGTGGGTGCGTGATTCGACCGGCATCATCACCGCCAAGCTGCTGGCCGAAAAAGCCGCACCGCAAGCCGACGTGGTGATGGGCGTGGCCGCCACCTCGCTGCTGGTGCTCGAAAAAGAAGGCATGCTGCAGCCGTATGCGCCCAAGGACTACAGCAAGCTCAATGCGCGCTATGTGGACAGCGCCAATCCGCCAAGCTGGGTGGGCATGGACGTGTGGGGCGCGGCGGTCTGCTTCAACACCGTGGAAGCGGCCAAGCTGGGCCTGAAAAAGCCGGAATCGTGGAAAGACCTGCTCAAGCCTGAATACAAGGGCAAGATCACCATGCCGCATCCGGTATCGAGCGGCACCGGCTACTTCGACGTGACGGCCTGGCTCACCCTGTTCGGCGAGAAGGAAGGCTGGGCCTTCATGGACAAGCTGCACGACAATATCGGCCAGTACACCCACTCCGGCTCCAAGCCCTGCAAGCAGGCGGCGGCCGGCGAATTCCCGATCGGGATCGCGTTCGAATATCGCGCGGCCAAGCTGAAAGAGGGCGGCGCGCCGCTGGAAGTGATCCTGCCGAAAGAAGGCCTGGGCTGGGACGTGGAAGCCACCGCCATCGTCAAAGGCACCAAGCGCCTGGAAGCGGCGCGCAAACTGGCCGACTGGTCGGCTTCGCGCGCCGCCAATGAGCTGTATGCGAAGAACTTTGCGCTGGTGGCCTATCCCGGGGTGGCCAAGCCGCATCCTGCCATTCCCGCCAACTACGAGCAACTGCTGATCAAGCAGGATCTGAAATGGTCGGCGCGCGAACGCGAACGCATCCTGGCCGAGTGGAGCAAACGCTACGAAGGCAAGGCTGAGCCGAAACAATGAAGCAGAGCGATTTTCCGCTGAGCGGGCAGGAAGCGGCCGGCGTGGCGCGGGGCGGAATGCAGGTCAGTGCGCCCGCGCCGGGCTGGTTGCGCATCGAGGGCGTGAACAAGCGCTTCGGCGCCGCCACGGTGCTGGACGAGATCACGCTCGATGTGCGCCAGGGCGAGTTCCTCTGCCTGCTCGGCCCCTCGGGCTGCGGCAAGACCACGCTGCTGCGCATCATCGCCGGGCTGGAAAAGCAGGACGGCGGCGTGGTGCTGATGGGCGGACGCAATATCGGCGTGCTGCCGCCCGCGCAGCGCGATTACGGCATCGTGTTCCAGTCCTACGCCTTGTTCCCCAATCTGACCGTGGCGGAAAATGTCGCGTATGCGCTGCGCCTGCCGCGCAAGGAGAAAGCCAAACGCGTGGCGCAGCTGCTGGAGATGGTGGAACTGGACGGCAAGCAGGAATGCTATCCCGCCCAGCTCTCGGGCGGCCAGCAGCAGCGCATCGCCCTGGCGCGCGCGCTGGCAACCTCGCCCAGCCTGTTGCTGCTGGATGAGCCGCTGTCGGCACTCGATGCCAAGGTGCGCGAAAACCTGCGCCAGGAGCTGCGTGCCTTGCAGCGCAAGCTGGGCATCACCGCCATCATGGTCACGCACGACCAGGAAGAAGCGCTGGCGATTGCCGACACCATTGCCGTGATGGCCAAGGGCCGCATCGAGCAGGTCGGCACGCCTGAGCAGGTCTACGGTTCGCCGCGCACGCGCTTTGTGGCCGACTTCGTCGGCAGCGCCAACTGGCTGCCCGTCAGGTTGAACGAAGCGGGGCTGGCGACCGTGGGCGATATCTCCTTCGGCCATGACCTGCCGGCCGGCGCGCGCACGGCGCTGGCCTTCTGCCGCCCGGAAGACGTGCGCGTCGAGCCGCATTGGACGGCGGGCGGATCGATGACCATGACCATCGTCGACCGCGTCGATTTCCTGGGCGGCGTGCGGCGGGGCATGCTGTCCCTGTGCGCCGACCGCAGCGTGCAACTGATCGTGGACGTCCCCGCCAGCGAACCTGGCTACGACAGTCTGCAGCCCGGCCAGCGCGTGCCGGTATCGATTCCGCCGCACCGCGTGCGCTTCTTCATGGAGGGCGCGGCATGAGCGCGTCGCTGGCCTGGCCGCGCGGCGCCAGCTTGCGCAGCGCGGACGAGCGCTTCGCGGCCCTGCTGATGTGGGGCGGGGCGGCACTGCTGCTGGTGTTTGTGCTGTTGCCGCTGTCGGCTATCTTCGTCAAGGCGCTGCAGGACCGTTCCGGCGCTTTTATCGGCGCGGCGCAACTGCTGCGCGTGGTGCAGGAGCCGCGCATCGCCATGGCGGCCTGGAACAGCATCCAGATCGCCGTGATGACGGCCGTGCTGGTGCTGCCCGCCGCCTTTGTCTTTGCCTTTGCGCTGACGCGTTCCCGCATCGCCGCCAAACCCATCTTCCGCCTGATCGCCTTGCTGCCGTTGCTGACGCCATCGCTGATGCCCGCCATTTCCCTGGTCTACCTGTTCGGCACCCAAGGCTTGCTGCGCGGCTGGCTGGGCGGGCAAGGCATCTACGGCCCGCTGGGCATCGTCCTGGGCGAGGTGTTCAACACTTTCCCGCATGCGGTGCTGATCATGACGGCCGCCCTGTCCGTGGCTGACGCCCGTCTGTACGAAGCCGCCACCGCCATGGGCGCTAGTCCGCTACGCCGCTTCATGACCATCACGCTGCCGAACGCGCGCTATGGACTGGTCTCCGCCGCCACGCTGGTACTGACCCTGGTCGTGACCGACTTCGGCGTGCCGAAAGTGATCGGCGGCCAGTTCAATGTGCTGGCGCTGGAAGCTTATAAGCAGGTGCTGGGCCAGCAGAACTTCAATCACGGCGCGGTGATCGGGCTCTTGCTGCTGCTGCCCGCCTTGCTCAGTTTTGCCGTCGAACGCCGCGTCAGCCGCCGCCAACAGGCTGCGATGACGGGACGTTCGGTGCAATACCGTCCCAAACCCAACGCCGCGCGCGACATCCCGCTGCTGCTGGCCTGCGGCCTGATCGCCGTCTTCATGCTGGCGCTGGTGGGCGTGGCCATCGGCGCAGCTTTCATCGAGCTGTGGCCGTATAAGCTGCAATTCTCCCTGGTCCATTTCGATTTCGACCAGCAGGATGGCGGCGGCTGGCTGGCCTTCCGCAACAGCCTGACGCTCTCGCTGCTGACGGCCATCGCGGGCAGCGCGCTGATTTTCCTCAATGCCTATTTGATGGAAAAACTGCCTGCCGCGCGCGCCGCGCTGCCGCTGATGCGCTTCGCCGCCATCGTGCCGATGGCTGTTCCCGGCATGGTGTTGGGCCTGGGCTATGTGTTCTTCTTCAACGCGCCGGGCAATCCCTTGCATGGCCTGTTCGGCGGCATGGCGATCCTGGCCGCTTCCGCCGTGGCCCACTTCTATACCACCGGCCACCTCGCGCTGACCACATCGCTGCGCCAGATCGACGGCGAAATCGAAGCGGCGGCGCGTACGCTGGGGCGGCCCTGGTGGACCTGCTGCCTGCGCGTCAGCCTGCCGATCGTGCTGCCGTCGCTGCTGAACGTCTTCCGCTACCTCTTCGTTTCCAGCATGACCACGGTGAGCTGCGTGATCTTCCTTTACAACGCCGATACCGTGCTGGCATCGGTCGCCGTGCTGAATATGGACGACGCGGGCGACACCGCCGCCGCAGCCGCCATGGCAACACTGATCGTCGCCACCTCGGCCGCTATATCGCTGGCCCTGAACGCGCTGGGCTGGTGGTGCGAGCGGCGCACCCAGGCCTGGCGCGGCCATTGAACACCTTCTTCTCTAAACCTTATGCAAAGTAGAACCATGCAAGCACCTCTGTTATTGACTCCCGGTCCCCTGGTCACGTCCGCGCTCACCAAGAGCGCCATGCAGCACGACTGGGGTTCCTGGGACAGCGACTTCAACGCCCTGACCGCGCGCGTCGGCCAGCGCCTGCTCGCCATCATCGACGGCGCCGATAACTACACCTGCGTGCCGATGCAAGGCTCCGGCACGTTCGCCGTGGAAGCGGCCATCGGCAGCCTGCTGCCGCAGAGCGGCAAGCTGCTGGTGCTTGCGAATGGCGCCTACGGCCTGCGCATGGCCCAGCTCACGCGCCAGATTGGGCGCCAGGTCATGGTGGCCGACTTCGGCGAAACCTCGCCGGTCGATCCGGCCGTGCTGCGCCGTTATCTGGAAGCCGACGAGAGCATCACCCACGTTGGCGTGATCCATTGCGAAACCAGCACCGGCATCCTGAATCCGATCGAAGCGATCGCGGGCGAAACGGCGAGCCTGGGCCGCAAACTGATCATCGATTCCATGAGCGCTTTCGGCGCGCTGCCGCTGTCGGCGCGCAATCTGCCCTTCGAAGCGGTAATCGGCTCCTCGAATAAATGCCTGGAAGGCGTGCCGGGCATGGGCTTTGTCCTGGTGCGCACCGAAGCGCTGGAGCAGGCTGAGGGCCGTTCCCATTCGCTCTCGCTAGACCTGTACGCGCAGTGGCGCTATATGCAGAAGACCGGCCAGTGGCGTTACACGCCGCCGACCCATGTGGTGGCGGCCTTCGATTCCGCCATCGCCCAGTACGAGGCGGAAGGCGGCCAGCCGGCACGTCTGGCACGCTACCGCGCCAATTGTGAAACCCTGATCGCCGGCCTGAAGGACATCGGTCTCGCGTCCTTCCTGCCTGCCGAGATCCAGGCGCCCATCATCGTCACCGTGCATGCGCCCAAGCATCCGGCTTGGAATTTCAATGAGTTCTATCAGCGTGTGAAGGCGCGCGGCGTGATCCTGTATCCGGGCAAATTGACTGCGGTCGAAACCTTCCGCGTCGGCTGCATCGGCGCCATTGACTCCAGCGATATGCGCCGTGGTCTGGCCGCCATCGCCGCCGTGCTCGACGAAATGGGCATGCGCCAATAATCAAAACAAGGAGAACAGCAATGCAACGCAATACCGAACAAAGCCCGGCCTATCGCGGCCCTCTGCAAGCCGTGGTGTGCGACTGGGCCGGCACCCTGGTCGATTTTGGTTCCTTCGCGCCGACCCAGGTGCTGATCGACGCCTTCGCCGGCTTCGGCATCGAAGTCTCGCTGGAAGAGGCGCGCCGCCCCATGGGCCTGGCGAAATGGGATCATATCGAAGCGCTGGGCAGGCAGGATGGCGTGGCCGCGCGCTGGCTGCAGCGTTTCGGCGCGCCCATGCAAAGCAGCGACGTCGATGCGATCTACTCCAACTTCCTGCCGCTGCAGATCGAGCGCGTGGGGCATTACTCTGATCCCATCCCCGGCGCCATCGATGTGCTGACGCAGCTGCGCCAGCGCGGCATGCGCATCGGTTCCTGCTCCGGCTATCCGCGCGTGGTGATGAATCGTCTGCTGGAAAAAGCGAAAGCGGACGGCCTGCTGGTCGATCACGCCGTCGCCACCGATGATCTGGCGGCGGGCGGCCGCCCCGGCCCGTGGATGGCGCTGGACAATGTGGTCAAGCTGGGCGTGCCGGCCGTAGCGGCTTGCGTAAAGATAGACGATACCGTGCCCGGCATCGCCGAAGGCTTGGCGGCCGGCATGTGGAGCGTGGGCCTGGCCTTGTCCGGCAACGAGATGGGCGTGACGCAAGCCGAGCTGGCGGTCCTGTCGCAGGAAGAGCGCGCGCAACGCGCCGAGGCGGCGCGGCAAAAGCTGCTCGGCGTCGGCGCCCATTACGTAATCGACACCATCGCCGATCTGCCGGCCGTGATCGAAGCCATCGAAGCCCGTTTGCGCGAGGGGGAAAGGCCTTGATGCCGGCAGCGCGGGGCAGGCAAATATGCGACAATCCGAGCGAAGATTTTTTGTGTCCGCCTGATACTGGAGTGTAGCTGCATGCTTGAAAACGCGATCGTCCGGCAAGCCGGCACCACGGTCTGGAAGCAGATCCAGGCCACGCTCGCCGACGAAGTGATGGCGGGCCGCCTGAGCGGCCGCCTGCCCAACGAAACCGCGCTGGCCGAGCGCTTTGCCGTCAACCGCCATACGGTGCGGCAGGCGGTCAAGGCGCTGGTGGAGCAGGGCATCGTGGAAGTCGTGCATGGCCGCGGCACCTTCGTGCGCGAGGACTTCCTCGACTACCAGATCGGCCGCCGCACGCGTCTGGCGCATAGCGTGGTGAAAGCGCGCCGCGTCGGCAAGAGCGAAATCCTGAACTGGGAAGCGCTGCGGCCCACGCCCGAAATCGCCGGCATGCTGGAGTTGTCGGCGCGCGCCCGCACCCTGGCCGTGAATTCGCTCGACGTGGTCGACGGCAAGGTGATCGGCGTCTGCACCCAGTACTTCCCGCTGCCGCGCTTCGAAGGCTTCGGCGAGGCCTATGCCAAGGCGGGCAAGACGCATCTGGCGCTGGCGCAGTTCGGCGTGCAGCAGTTCCAGCGCCGCTTAAGCCGCATTACGGCGCGCCTGCCCAGCCTGGAAATCGCCCAGCGCCTGGGGCAGCCGGTGTCGCAGCCCATCCTGTATGTGGAAACGGTGTATGTCGATCAGGACGACAAGCCCTTCGAATACGGCATCTCGAATTTCAGCAGCACGGCGGTGCAGCTGGTGATCGAACCGGATTGAAGGGAGACAGCGCCGCCGGCGGCGGCGCGATGCGGGATCAGGCCTTGGCTTCTTGCGCCTTGGCCTTTTTCTTTTCCAGCTTGGGCAATTGCACCATGCGCGTGCCGGCGATCTTATCGTGCAGGAACTGGCGGTCCTTGTCGAAGAAGGCGGTCAGTGACCACAGTAGCACGCCGCCGAACAGGGCGTACAGCGCATGCCATTTTTCCAGGCCTAGCGCGTAGTCCAGCAGCAGGGCGGGCAGCACCCACATCCAGCTCGCCAGATAGCGCAGGGTCGCCACCTTGAGCGGCACATTCGCCTGGCCCGGCATCACCACTTTCAGGCGCCAGGTCTGCATCGCCAGGGTTTGGCCCTTGCGGCTCCACTGGTGGATGAAGTAGGCGCCCAGGATCAGGAAGGCCAGCGCCTGGCGCAGATGTTCGACCACCGCCGTGTGGCTGGCGCCGCTGATCATTTCAAAAACGAGGAATGGCAGGAACAACACGGCGAACGCCAGCAGCACTTCATACACCATCGAAATCAGGCGGCGCTTGATGCTTGGATTGGTGACGATGACGGGCGTGGCTTTATTTGCTGACATTGGGCGGTACGGCCGGAGCGGCATTAAGTGGTACGGAGGCTGCCGTCGCCGCCGAGGCGGCGCCGCTGGCGTCGGCAGGAATGCCGGCCGTTGCCGGGGCGGCCGCCGCCGCGGGCACAGGGCCGGCGCCCGGATACGAGCCGGGGATCACATTCACCGCGCCCGGCGTCGTGGCGGCGGGCGGCACGGTGCCGACGGCCGGATTGGGCTGCGGCGCAGGCGCCACGGCGCCCGGTGCATGCGGCTTGATCGGCGGCGGGGTTTTCATCTTGCTCTGGGCCGGCGTCGGCGGCTTGGCGACCTGCGGCTTTTTGGCGGCGGCGGCGTCGGCCAGCTTCTTCTTCTGCTCCTGCGGCAGCTGCTGGTATTCCTCCCACTGCGCGGCCTTGGCCTGCTTGCCGGATGTGATTTTCTGCGCGCGCGAGAAGTTCTCGCGCACCACCTTGCGTTCGGCCGGGGTCAGACGCGCCCATTCGCGCATGCGCTCATGCACGCGCTGCTGCTCGTCCGGCTTCATGGAGGCGAAGCGGTTGGCGATCTCGATCCATTTCTGCTTGCGCACCGGTCCCAGGTCGTCCCAGCCGCTTTGCAGCGGCGCCAGGGCGCTTTGCTGGGCGGGCTTCAGGTCTTTCCAGTACGGCTTGTCGCCCACGGCCGGCTTGGCCGCGCCCGGCGCGACGGCAGGCGGCGCGGCCACGGTATGCGGCATATTGGCGCTGGATGCGGCAGAGGGAGCAAGGGCGGGTGCGGCCTGGCGGGTTTCACCCACCCAGGCGGCGGCCAGCGCGGCGGCCACGAGGGCGCCAGCACCGGCAATCAGGTATTTGCTGCGACCGGAAACACGCGTCATTGCTTACTGTCCGCGGGTTTCGAGATAGGCGTGGAAACCGTCGTCCAGATAGGCCGACAGCGGCAGCTCGTCGGACAGCACGGCGGCGTCCAGTTCGGCCAGTTCGGCGATCGATTGCTGCTGCTCGTACTGGAACACGCCCATCAGGCCGCCCACCAGCAGCATCAGGGGCAGGGCCACGCTGAAGCGGTTAAACCAGCCCAGGGGATTGGCGAAGAAACCATGGCCGCCACCGGCCACGGCCGGCGCGCTACGCACAACGCGTACGGGAACATGCGCTTTTTTGCGGGCAAGGGCGGCCTGACGCGCGGCGGCCAAGCGGTCGCTGGTGGCGGCCGGCAGGTCGTCGAGCTTTTCGTTGAGCGCATGGCGCACTTTGTACGCGAAATTCAGGTCTTCGGTATTCATAGTTTTATCCCCTTGGCTTTGAGCGATTCGGCGAGAGTGTGAGTTGCTCGTGAGCAATGCGTTTTCACGCTCCCTTCGGAACATCCCATCGCTTCGGCGGTTTCTGCCACGTCCATGTCCTGCCAATAACGCATGAGGAAGGCTTCCCGTTGACGCGCTGGCAGCTTTTGTACTTCATCTTCAATGACTTGCAAGACCTGCATGCGCTCGACCTGGTCGGCGCTCGATTCCGCTGCCTGGGAACCGTGTTCGGCCTCGTAAGATTCAAGTATATCAAAATCCTCATGCTCGTCCGAGCTGGGGCCGAGGCCGGAAAACAGGCTGACCCAGGTGTTGCGCACCTTTTCGCGGCGGAAGAAATCGAGGATGGTGTTTTGCAGGATGCGCTGGAACAGCAGGGGCAGCTCGGCCGCCGGCTTGTCGCCGTATTTTTCGGCCAGCTTGATCATGGCGTCCTGGACAATATCCAGAGCCGCTTCGTCGCGGCGCACCGCGTACACGGCTTGTTTATAGGCACGCCGCTCGACGTTCTCCAGGAAATCCGATAATTCTTTGTCTGTGGCCATGCGTCGGGAAGCGTGCGGCGGCAGAAGAGGCCGCTGTTGAGGTCAGTCTAAACTGTGCGCATCCTAGCAAAAAATGACTCATTCCGCATGTTTTTTCCACGTTTTCCACGGCGCAAAAGCGGGAAATGCGCAATTTCAACAATAATTCTTGACCAAAATTGTGCAACGCAGTACCGTATGAATCGCTTTGCACACCACGAAGCGCCCCGGAAGTACCGCAGCAGGCACACAAAGCCGCCATGGTGCATCCAGCTTTCATTTGTCAGCAGTTTGCTCTAACCCGCGCCACAAGCGCGAGAGGTTTGCGCGAGTGCTGCAGAAACTCCGGCCAAACGAGTTGCGTTGAGCTGTGTCTTGTACCTTGCCTACGGTCAAGGGAAGGGATGCCGCGACCGCAGAAAGAAGGGACGCTTGAGAGTGCTGCAGTGCAACGCTTACTTCGATAGGCAAGAGCATCCGTTCAATCTCCTATGGACCTTGAAAGGAATGTTTCATGAACACCGAAGCAGCAGCCCCCATCACGGGCGCCGAGATCGTCGTCCGCTGCCTGGCGGAAGAAGGCGTTGAACACGTCTTCGGCTACCCCGGCGGCGCCGTACTGTACATCTACGACGCCATCTTCAAGCAGGACAAATTCCAGCACGTTCTGGTACGCCACGAGCAGGCCGCCATCCACGCGGCGGACGCCTATTCGCGCAGCTCGCAGAAAGTCGGCGTGGCCCTGGTCACCTCCGGTCCCGGCGTGACCAATGCCGTCACCGGCCTGTCCACCGCCTATATGGATTCGATTCCGATGGTGGTGATCTCCGGCCAGGTGCCCAGCCACGCCATCGGCCAGGACGCCTTCCAGGAATGCGACACCGTGGGCATCACCCGCCCCGTGGTCAAGCACAACTTCCTGGTCAAGGACGTCAAGGATCTGGCCGAAACGATCAAGAAAGCCTTCTTCATCGCGCGTACCGGCCGGCCCGGCCCGGTGCTGGTGGATATCCCCAAGGATATCTCCATGCACAAGCACGTCTACAACTACCCCAAAGACATCGAGATGCGTTCCTACCGTCCGATGGACAAGGGCCACTCGGGCCAGATCCGCAAGGCCGTGCAGCTGCTGCTGCAAGCCGAGCGCCCCATGATCTATACCGGTGGTGGCGTGATCCTGGCCAATGCCGCGCCGGAGCTGAACCGCCTGGTCGACAAGCTCGGCTTCCCGGTGACGAACACCCTGATGGGTCTGGGCGGCTACCGCGCCAGCGACGAGAAATTCGTCGGCATGCCCGGCATGCACGGCACCTACGAAGCCAATATGGCGATGCAGAACTGCGATGTGCTGATCGCCATCGGCGCCCGCTTCGACGACCGCGTGATCGGCAATCCCAAACACTTCGCCAGCAACCCGCGCAAGATCATCCACGTCGACATCGATCCCTCGTCGATCTCCAAGCGCGTGAAGGTCGATATCCCGATTGTGGGCAATGTGAAGGATGTGCTGGTCGAATTCCTGGCCCAGCTCGACGCCGCCGAAGCCAAGCCGAACGCGCCCGCCCTGAAAAAATGGTGGGGCCAGATCGCGGAATGGCGCGGCCGCGACTGCCTGAAATACAGCACCTCGGACCTGGTGATCAAGCCGCAGCAAGTGGTGGAGAAGGTCTGGGACATCACCCAGGGCGACGCCTTCATCACGTCCGACGTCGGCCAGCATCAGATGTGGGCGGCGCAGTACTACCGCTTCGACAAGCCGCGCCGCTGGATCAATTCCGGCGGCCTGGGCACCATGGGCGTGGGCCTGCCTTACGCCATGGGCGTGCAGATGGCCAATCCCGACGCCACCGTGGCCTGCATCACGGGCGAAGGATCGATCCAGATGTGCATCCAGGAGCTCGCGACCTGCAAGCAGTACCACCTGACGCCCAAGATCATCCTGCTGAATAACCGCTTCCTCGGCATGGTGCGCCAGTGGCAGCAGATCGACTACGGCTCGCGCTATTCCGAGTCGTATATGGATTCGCTGCCCGACTTCGAGAAGCTGGCCGAAGCCTATGGCCACGTCGGCATGCGCATCGAAAAGCCGGGCGATGTGGACGGCGCCCTGCGCGAAGCGTTTGGCATGAAAGACCGCCTGGTCTTCATGAACTTCATTACCGACCAGAGCGAAAACGTGTGGCCGATGGTGAAGGCTGGCAAAGGCCTCTCCGAAATGCTGCTTGGCTCGGAGGATCTTTGATATGCGACACATCATCTCTGTCTTGCTGGAAAACGAAGCCGGTGCGCTCTCGCGCGTGGTCGGCCTGTTCTCGGCGCGCGGCTACAACATCGAAACGCTGACGGTCGCGCCGACCGAAGACGCCACCCTGTCGCGCATGACCATCGTCACCAGCGGCTCGGACGACATCATCGAGCAGATCACCAAGCACCTGAACCGCCTGATCGAAGTGGTCAAGGTGGTCGATCTGACCGAAGGCCAGCACATCGAGCGCGAGCTCATGCTGATCAAGGTGAGGGCAGTGGGCAAGGAGCGCGAAGAAATGAAGCGCACCGCCGACATCTTCCGCGGCCGCATCATCGACGTGACCGAGAAGACCTACACCATCGAGTTGACCGGCGCCAAGAGCAAGCTCGATGCCTTCATCGATGCCATCGACCGCACCTCGATTCTGGAAACCGTCCGTACCGGCGGCTCAGGCATAGGACGCGGCGAACGCATCCTCAAAGTCTGAGCCTCCAGCCCCAACACCCTATACACGCAAAATATACAAGGAATAAATCATGAAAGTTTTCTACGACAAAGACGCTGACCTCTCCCTCATCAAAGGCAAAAACGTGGCCATCATCGGCTACGGTTCGCAAGGCCACGCTCACGCCCAGAACCTGAGCGATTCCGGCGTCAACGTGACGGTCGGCCTGCGCAAGGGCGGCGCTTCGTGGCAGAAGGTGGAGAAGGCCGGCCTGAAAGTGGCGGAAGTCAATGACGCCGTGAAAGCGGCCGACGTCATCATGATCCTGCTGCCGGATGAAAACATCGCCCAGGTCTACAAGGAAAACGTCGAACCGAACGCCAAGCAAGGCGCCGTGCTGGCCTTCGCCCACGGCTTCAATGTGCACTACGGCCAGGTCGTGCCGCGTGCCGACCTCGACGTCATCATGGTGGCGCCGAAAGCGCCGGGCCACACCGTGCGCGGCACCTATACCCAGGGTGGCGGCGTGCCGCACCTGATCGCCGTGCACCAGGATAAATCCGGCATCGCCCGCGACATCGCCCTGTCGTATGCTTCCGCGAATGGCGGCGGCAAGGCCGGCATCATCGAAACCAACTTCCGCGAAGAAACCGAGACCGACCTGTTCGGCGAGCAAGCCGTGCTGTGCGGCGGCACTGTCGAGCTGATCAAAGCCGGTTTCGAAACCCTGGTGGAAGCCGGTTACGCGCCCGAGATGGCCTACTTCGAATGCCTGCACGAACTGAAGCTGATCGTCGACCTGATCTACGAAGGCGGCATCGCCAATATGAACTACTCCATCTCCAACAATGCGGAGTACGGCGAATACGTGACCGGCCCGAAAGTGGTGACCTCCGCCACCAAGGACGCCATGCGTCAATGCCTGAAAGACATCCAGACCGGCGAATACGCCAAGAGCTTCATCCTGGAAAACAAGGCCGGCGCTCCGACCTTGATCTCGCGCCGCCGCCTGACCTCCGAGCACCAGATCGAAGAAGTCGGCGCCAAACTGCGCGCCATGATGCCCTGGATCGCCAAAAACAAACTGGTCGACCAGTCCAAAAACTAATCCTAAAGCAGAGCTCGTGTCCACCCTGGTGCCAGGCACCGGATTGGACACGAGTTCAGCTGTATCAGCGGATCAGTTAACGGCCGAGGCCGTGTCCGATTGGTGCCTGGCACCAGGGTGGACACGGCCTCGGCTGTTGTGTTTTAGCGCAGGGTTTCGGTCAGGACGCGGCCTTCGGCGGCGGCTGGCGGGCGGATGCGCAGCAGGTGGGCCAGGGTGGGCGCGATGTCGACCACCTCGGCGTACTGGCCATAAGCTCCGGGCTTGATCCAGCGCTTGCCCATCACCATCAGCGGAACATTCGTATCGTAGGCATAAGGCGAGCCGTGCGAGGTGCCGCTGGTGCCGCTACCGAAATACCAGTAGGGCTTGGTGACGGTCATCAGGTCGCCCGACAGCTCGCGGTGCCAGGCGCGTCGCATCAGCGTGGCCAGGCGCGTGCCGCCGACGGCGCTGCTCTCCATCTGGCCGCGCGTGAACACTTCAGCCACGCCATTTTGCTTGAGCAGGAAGCGGGCGGCGGCCTGCTCCACTTCATCGCGTTTCAAGCCGCTCTTTTCGATCTGCGCATAGTCGAGGTGGATGTTTGGCAGCGACCAGGCCGCCACCAGCTTGCCGGCCTTGAATCGTTCGTCCAGATGCTGGTTCAGCGCAGCCATCAGCTTTTCGCCGTCGAGGCGTTGGGCGTCCATATGTTGCGATTGGGCGAACTCGGGCACGTTCGGGAAGCCGTGGTCGGCGGTCAGCACCACCAGCACATTGTCGAGGCCGACGCGCTGGTCGAGGTAGCCGAAGAACTGGGCCAGCATGCGGTCCAGGCGCTGCAGGTGGTCGTGCGACATCTTGCTTTCCGGTCCGAAGGCGTGGTTCACATAATCGTGGCTGGACAGGCTGACACCCAGAATGTCCGGCACGCCGGCCGGGTTCTTGCCCAGGTTCTCGCCTTCGACGGCGGCGCGCGCGAAGTCTAGCGTCAGCTCGTCGAGGAAGGGGCCGACTTTCAAACGGCCGTAGTAGCCGGCGTCGATATTGCCGCTCTCGCTGTAGTAGGAGAAGGGGAAGCGGTTACGCGCCGCCGCCGTGGATGGCGTGGCGTCGTCGGCCGCATCGCCGGCGTACGCGGCATCATCGAGCAGCGGACGCCAGCTCTTGCCGTAATAGCGGTCCTGCGGCTTGGCCGCCTGGAAGCGCTGTACCCACTCGGGATGTTGCTGCATATAGAAGCTGCTGCTGGCGAAGTTGCCGCTTTTATCCATATACATATAGGCGGTGCCGGTCTTGCCCGCCAGCAGAATCGCGCCGCGGTCCTTGCCGGATACGGCCACCACCTTGGAACGCTGGCCGCTCGCATAACGCAGCTCGTCGCCCAGGGTGCTCACGCGCAGGCGCGCCGGCGAGGTGCCGTCGCTGGGCTTGGTCTCTTCGCCCAAATAAGTATGCGCCCGGTCCTCGGTGCAATACACGGAAGTCTTGCTGACCGGATCGATCCAGTTATTGCCGATCACCCCGTGCTGGTAGGGATAGGCGCCGCTCAGCACGGCCGCATGGCCGATCGCGGTGACGGTGATGCCATGCGCCTGGTGCGCATTGCTGAACCAGGCGCCCTGATCCAGCAGACGGCGGAAGCCGCCCTGGCCGAACTGGTCGCGGTAGCGCACCACCTGTTCCTGCGGCAGACCATCGACCACCAGCACCACCACCAGCTTGGGTTGGGCCGCCGCCGGCGCGGAGGAGGGCGCTTGCGTGGCGGCCAAGGCGCCGTTGGCGAGCAGGCAGGAAGCCAGCGCGAGCGCGCGTAGGGAAAGGACAGGATTTCTCAGCATAGTCATCGGTCTTGATCTCAGGTGAAATTCAGGCAGCCTACATCTTGCATGAATTTGATTTCAGGACGATGACAAACTCTGCACTACACTGATGCCAGCACTGTTACAAACGTTCACGAGATCGTCCCTTGCTCAGCCGTAATATCGGTTAAAGTTGCTTCACTGCCTGATAGGCCTTACCAACAAAAAGGAGAAAACTCTATGAAAGTAATGCAAACCGTGGCCGCCGCTGCCCTGGTACTGGGCGCACAAGCCGTACAGGCACAATCCCTGCCAACCACTGGCACCCTGGTGGTCGTTCCCGCGTTTGGCGAAGTCAAAGCCCCGAACGACCAGGCCGTCGCCACCTTCGCCATCGAAGAGCAGGACAAGGACAAGGCTGCCGCCGCTTCGCGCGTCAACCAGAAAATGAAACAGGGCCTGGATATCCTGAAGAAGGAAGACCCGCAAGCCAGCCTGAAAACCCAGGGCTACTACACCTATCCCGTGTATCCGGAAGACCGTCCGCTGCCGCCGGGCGTGAGCGCCAAGGCGCGCATCCCGACCGCATGGCGCGTCGGCCACTATGTGCAAATGACCACCAGCAACCTGAACGCGCTGCCGAAAACCGTCGCTTCGGTGCAAAAGGTGCTGACCCTGAACAATCTGCAATTCGGCCTGAGCCCTGCCGCCACCAAGAAACTGGATGACCAGCGCATCGCCGCCACCTACCAGAACCTGAACGAGCGTATCGCCTCCATCGCCAACGCCATGGGCCGCAAGCTGAGCGACGCCGTGCTCGATACCGTCGACTTCGAAGGTTCGGGCAACTACGCCCAGCGCGAATACGCGGCCGCTCCAGCCATGATGCGCAGCGCCATGATGAAGGATACGGCGGAAGTTTCCGAGCCAAGCTTCGAGCCGGGCGAAACCACGCTGGAAATGCGCCTGGTGGGCAAAGTTAAGTTCAAGTAAAGCAAAGAGCCATTCTCTCGGCTGCATGTGCCACTATAATAGGGGCATATACCCGGCGGCCAGCGGGACCATCCCCGCCGCCGGGCTAGAATAATACGCAGTAAGAGAATGGAACTTTATGCCTCAATTCCCACGCCGCAGACCTAACCCGATCGGCAAGGCGCCCAAGAAGCCACGCTTCAGCAAATTCATGCGCCAGCAGGGTGCCGACGCAGCCAGCAAGCCGCGTCCACGCGGCATTTACCTGCTGCCCAATGCCTTCACCACGGGAGCGCTGTTCTGCGGTTTCTTCGCCATCGTCATGGCCATGAACCAGCGTTTCGAACATGCCGCCTGGGCCATCTTCGTGGCCATGGTGCTGGACGGCCTGGATGGCCGCATCGCCCGCCTTACCAACACCCAAAGCGAATTCGGCGCCCAATACGACAGCCTGTCGGATATGGTTTCCTTCGGTGCCGCGCCGGCCCTGGTGATTTACGAATGGTCGCTGCGCGGCCTCGGCAAGCTGGGCTGGATCGCCGCCTTCGTCTATTGTGCCGGCGCCGCGCTGCGCCTGGCGCGCTTCAATACCAATATCGAAGTGGTCGACAAGCGTTTCTTCCAGGGCTTGCCCAGTCCCGCCGCCGCCGCGCTGGTGGCGGGCTTCGTGCTGATGATGGTCGATCTTGAAGTGCCGGGCATCAGCCTGCCATGGGTGTCGTGGGTGATCGCGCTGTTCGCTGGTCTGACCATGGTCACCAATGTGCCTTTCTATAGCTTCAAGGATGTGAACTTCCGCAAATCCGTGCCTTTCATCGCGGTGTTCCTGATTGCGCTCGGCTTCGCGCTGGTGTCGATCGATCCGCCGAAAGTGCTGTTCCCCATCTTTGTCGCTTACGGCATTTCCGGCTATATCGTGTATTTCATCCGGCTGGCCAAGGGCAAGCCGGTGAGCATCGTCCAGACCGAAGAAGAACCGGTCGATCAGAGCGAACGCCGCTGACGTATTCAGGCGGTCATTCAAGGAGCCAGCCATGAGTAACCGCCTCATCATCTTTGACACCACTCTGCGCGACGGCGAACAGTCGCCGGGCGCCTCCATGACGCGCGAAGAGAAGGTGCGCATCGCGCGCCAGCTGGAAAAGCTGCGCGTCGATGTGATCGAAGCCGGCTTTGCCGCCGCCTCGCAAGGCGACTTCGAATCGATCCGCGCCATTGCCTCCTCGATCCGCGAATCCACCGTCTGTTCCTTATCACGCGCCAACGACCGCGATATCGCGCGCGCCGCCGAAGCCCTGCAACCCGCTGCGCGCAAACGCATCCACACCTTCATCGCCACCTCACCGCTGCATATGCGGATGAAGCTGCGCATGGAGCCGGAGCAGGTGCTTGAGCAGGCCAAGCTGGCTGTGCGCTTCGCCCGCCAGCACACCGACGACATCGAATTCAGCCCCGAGGACGGCAGCCGCTCGGAAGAAGACTTCCTATGCCGCGTGCTGGAAGGCGTGATCGCCGAAGGCGCCACCACCATCAACTTCCCCGACACGGTGGGCTATGCCGTGCCCGAGCTGTTCGGCGCCACCATCAAGCGCCTGCGCGAGCGCATTCCCAATTCAGACAAGGCCATCTGGTCGGTGCACTGCCATAACGACCTGGGACTGGCCGTCGCCAACTCCTTGGCCGGCGTGATGATCGGCGGCGCGCGCCAGATCGAATGCACCATCAATGGCCTGGGCGAAAGGGCTGGCAATACGGCGCTGGAAGAAGTGGTGATGGCGCTGCGCACGCGCAACGCCTACTACAATCTGGAGCTGGGCATCGACACCACGCAGATCGTGGCGGCGTCGAAAATGGTGTCGCAGATCACCGGTTTTGCCGTGCAGCCGAACAAGGCCGTGGTGGGCGCGAACGCCTTTGCCCACGCCTCCGGCATCCACCAGGACGGCATCCTGAAGGCGCGCGAAACCTACGAAATCATGCGCGCCGAGGATGTCGGCTGGACCGCCAACAAAATCGTGCTCGGCAAGCTCTCCGGCCGCAACGCCTTCAAGCAGCGCCTGCAGGAACTTGGCATCGAACTGGACTCCGAGGCTGAAGTGAATGCCGCCTTTGCCCGCTTCAAGGAGCTGGCCGACCGCAAATCCGAAATCTTCGACGAAGACATCATGGCTCTCGTTACCGACGAAGAGCAGGCCCACGAAAGCGAATACTACCGCTTCGTCTCGCTGGCGCAGCGCTCCGAAACCGGAGAGCTGCCGCTGGCCAAAGTCGTGTTCTCGATGGACGGCAAGGAATACAGCTGCGAAGGCAGCGGCGACGGCCCGGTCGATGCCACGGTCAACGCCATCGAAAGCGAAGCCAGGAGTGGCGCCGAGCTAGTACTGTTCAGCATCAACGCCATCAGCTCCGGCACTCAATCGCAAGGCGAAGTCACGATGCGCTTATCGCATGGCGGAAGAATCGTGAACGGCGTCGGCGCCGACCCTGACATCGTGGTCGCCTCCGCCAAAGCCTACTTATCGGGCCTGAACAAGCTCCACTCCAAAATCGAACGCCTCAACCCCCAAACCGAACCCGCCCCTTGATCTGCATCAAACAATGTCCCACCCTGGTGTCAGGCGGGGCCGCCGAGGCACCAGAGCAGGACATTCTTTGAGATTTATCAAGAAATGTCCGACCTTGGTGCCTGACACCAGGGTTGGACATTGTTTGATAATTGTCAATGGAAGAAGCCGCGCCGCTCGTCGTACATGGGGTCGGGGCCGCTCATGAGCTCGCGCACGGTGCCGTTTTTGTCAAAATGGATGTGCATCATGGAGTCCCAGACGCCGGACTCTTTGTAGCGGTAGCCCCAGACATCCATATCGCGCAGACTCAGATGGGTGGTTTCGTCGGGCTGGCCGAGCAGCTCGCGCACGCTGGTTTTGCTGGCCTGGCCGAGCTGGATGGCGCTGAATTTGGCGCCGCGCTCCCAGCGCGGGTCGCCTTGGCCGGCGCAGGCGCTGAGGATCGCTGTAAAAATGATAAGAATGAGACGGTTTTTCATGGCGTTGGCCCTCCTTTCCCGGCTAATTGTAGCCATCCTGGCGGCAATCGGGTTATACTTGCGGGTCTGGCTGAAAGGCTGGATTTTTATCAATCGAAGTTCACGATGTGCAGGGTTCAGACTCCGTGCATCGCATGTGAAAGGTTTATCATGACTGTAGAAAACATCAACAAGGCCGCGATCATTGCGGACAACGCACGTGGTCAGAACGACACCGGCTCCCCAGAAGTGCAAGTTGCGCTGCTGACCGCTCGTATCAACGAGCTGAACGGCCACTTCAAAGCACACAGCAAGGATCACCACTCCCGTCGTGGTCTGATCATGATGGTGAACCGTCGTAAGAGCCTGTTGTCTTACCTGAAAGGTAAGGACGCAAACCGTTACCGCGATCTGATCGCTAAACTCGGTCTGCGTAAGTAATTTTTGCGCCACCCGGTTTAAAAGAGAAATGCCTGCGCCAGTTCGCTGTCGCGGGCATTTTGTCTTTCTAGGTGTTGAAAGATTGCTAAGCGGGACTTTTGATTGGCAAGTGCAGTAAAGCAGTAATCGCAGTAAAGGCGGCGTCCCTACATGGACGGCGCCTGTGGTGAGGTGGAACGACAGCTCCTGAAAATCTGTCGGCAAATAGAAAGGGATTACCCATGTTTAATAAAGTTACGAAAACCTTCCAGTACGGCCAACACACCGTGACCCTGGAAACCGGCGAAATCGCTCGTCAGGCCTCCGGCGCCGTACTGGTGTCGGTGGACGACACCGTGGTGCTGGCCACCGTGGTGGCGCGCAAGGACGCGAAACCGGGCCAGGACTTCTTCCCGTTGACCGTCGATTACCTGGAGAAAACCTATGCCGCGGGCAAAATCCCCGGCGGTTTCTTCAAGCGCGAAGGTCGTCCTTCGGAAAAAGAAACACTGACATCCCGCCTGATCGACCGTCCTATCCGTCCGCTGTTCCCGGAAGGTTATATGAACGAAGTGCAGGTCATCGTGCACGTTCTGTCGGTCAATCCTGAAATCGATCCGGACATCCCTTCGATGATCGGCGCCTCGGCCGCCCTGTGCGTGGCTGGCGTTCCTTTCAACGGTCCAATCGGCGCCGCCCGCGTGGGTTACGTTGACGGCCAATACATCCTGAACCCGACCACCGCGCAGCTGAAAACCTCGCAGATGGATCTGGTGGTGGCCGGCACCGAAAGCGCCGTGCTGATGGTGGAATCGGAGGCGCAGCAGCTGTCCGAAGAAATCATGCTGGGCGCCGTGGTCTATGGCCACGAGCAAATGAAAGTCGTGATCGACGCTATCCATGATCTGGTGCGCGACGGCGGCAAGCCTGAGCAGGTATGGACCGCTCCGGCCAAGAACGAAGCCCTGATCGCCCGCGTGACCCACTTCGCCGAAGCGAAGATCCGCGAAGCCTATCAGACCAAGGACAAGCAAGCCCGTACCGACAAGCTGCGCGCCATGTCGGCTGAAGTGCAGGCTGACCTGGTGGCCGAAGCAGCCGCTGCCGGCACCGAAGCGCCGGACGCTGTCGAAGTGGGCAACATCCTGTTCGATATGGAAGCCAAAGTGGTGCGTTCCCAGATCCTGGAAGGCGAGCCACGCATCGACGGCCGCGACACCCGCACCGTCCGTCCAATCTCGATCCGCAGCTCGGTTCTGCCGCGCACCCACGGTTCGGCCCTGTTCACCCGCGGCGAAACCCAGGCGCTGGTCGTAGCGACCCTGGGCACCGCGCGCGACAGCCAGAAGATCGACGCGCTGATGGGCGAGTACACCGATGACTTCATGCTGCACTACAACATGCCTCCGTTCGCCACCGGCGAAACCGGCCGCGTCGGCACGCCGAAGCGCCGCGAAGTGGGCCACGGCCGTCTGGCCAAGCGCGCGCTGATCGCGGCCCTGCCATCGCCGGAAGAGTTCAGCTACTCCGTGCGCCTGGTGTCCGAGATCACCGAATCGAACGGTTCCTCCTCCATGGCTTCCGTCTGCGGCGGCTGCCTGGCGCTGATGGATGCCGGCGTGCCGATGAAAGCCCACGTGGCCGGCATCGCCATGGGCCTGATCAAGGAAGGCGGCCGCTTCGCCGTGCTGTCCGACATTCTGGGTGACGAAGACCACCTGGGCGATATGGACTTCAAAGTAGCCGGTACCGCCAATGGCATCACCGCGCTGCAGATGGACATCAAGATCCAGGGCATCACCAAGGAAATCATGCAGGTCGCGCTGGCTCAGGCAAAAGAAGGCCGTGAGCACATCCTGGGCGAAATGCAGAAGGCCGTGCCGACCGTGAAGACCGAGCTGTCCGACTTCGCGCCACGCCTGATCACCATCAAGATCAACCCAGAGAAGATCCGTGACGTGATCGGCAAGGGCGGCGCCGTGATCCGCGCGCTGACCGAAGAAACCGGCACCCAGATCGACATCAGCGACGAAGGCGTGGTCACCATCGCCTCCGTGGACGCTGCCGCCGGCCAGGAAGCCAAGCGCCGCATCGAAGAGCTGACCGCTTCCGTGGAAGTGGGCAAGACCTACGACGGCACCGTGCTGAAACTGCTGGACTTCGGCGCCATCGTTCAAGTGATGCCAGGCAAAGACGGCCTGCTGCACATCTCGCAGATCGCCAACGAGCGTGTGAACGCCGTGGCCGACTATCTGAAAGAAGGCCAGCAAGTGCGCGTCAAGGTTCTGGAAACCGACGACCGCGGCCGCCTGAAACTGTCGATGAAAGCCGCCGCTGAAGAAGCTGCCGCCGCTGCGCAGTAATCGCTAGCGTACACCGGGCTTCGTCCCGGTCCCGCCCAAACCGCCCGCGCGCAAGCCGGGCGGTTTTTTTGTGCGCATTTAATTCGGCGTAAGCTGCGGCCACCGCGTTTACGTCAGGCTCTTCCTTGAAAACCCGTTTGCAGCGAATCCATTCGAGGAGTAAATTGGCCATGATAGTTAGCTTTGCCAGTAGAGATACGGCGCAGCTGTTTGCTGGGACGAGGGTGGCACGCTTCGACGCCATTGAAAGGGTGGCGCGCCGCAAATTGATGGTGCTCCATGCCGCAAGCGATCTGAAAGATTTGAGCACGCCTCCCGGCAATCATCTGAAAGCCTTGTCCGGAAACCGGGTCGGACAATACAGCATTCGCATCAATGAGCGCTGGCGGATATGCTTCCGCTGGCTTGCCGATGGCGCGTATGAGGTTGAAGTCGTCGATTATCGCTAGGAGGAGAAAATGGACGAGTCGCTGGAGGAAATTCACCCCGGTGAAATTCTGTTCGAAGAATTTATGCGGCCTTTGGCTATGAGTGCCCAGCAATTGGGCGATTCTCTTGGCCTTCCTGCGCCAACGATTGAGGCGTTTATCCAAGGGCAGGCGTCGGTAAGCGAGGATCTGGCGCAATCCTTAGGGGCCTACTTTGAAACCAGTCCTGCTTTCTGGCTGAATCTTCAGGCCGAATATGACCGGCGCGTTGCCGCTTCGAATACCGCAGCGCGGGCTTGAACACGCATGATATGAAAATCGGGAATCTGTATCTGAACGCCGAGCCGCCCGATACCGGCGAGGTGTTCGAGCAGCTGCTGTCGCATCGGGGCGTGGTGATCGAGCGCATCCTGAGTTCTTCGCGCATCGTGCCGGGCGAGTATGTGCAGGAGCAGGACGAGTGGGTGGCGCTGCTGCGCGGCGAGGCGTCGATGCTGGTGGCGGGCGAGAATGTGGCGCTGACGGCGGGCGACCATCTCTTCCTGCCGGCGCGCACGCCGCACACGGTGCTGAGCGTGTCGCAGGGCGCGCTCTGGCTGGCCGTGCATATCCATGGGGAGCAGGGCGGCGCTGCATAATAAAATTATTGAAAATACAATGACTCCATGCCAGCATAGGTGCACTCTCAGTCACTCTTCCGGGGAAGTTTTATGCTGCGCCGCGTCCTGCTGCTGCTCGTCTGTCTGCTGTCCTTGAACCTGGCCCGCGCCCAGGCGCCGGCCAGCGCCGCGCCCGCGGCGCCCGAGCCGGTCGCGGTCTACCTCATCCCCACTGAAAATTTCCCCCTGCTGCTGGCGGGGAATATGGCCGCCATGCTGGGGCGCGATACCGGCTTGACCGTCAGGGCTTCGGCGGCCTTGCCGCTCGATGGCATGGCGCCGCTGCCGAATAGCGGCCAGTACGCGGCCGAGGATTTTGTCGAGAAGGTGATGCCGCTGGCGAAGACCCTGTCCGGCGTCACCGCGCAAACATTTTTCGTGGTGCTGACCACGCGCGACCTGAATACGCGCTCGCGGAATTCCCTCTATTATTTTTCCTCGCGCGCCTCGGATACGAATATGTCGGTGGTATCGATGGCCCGCTTGCTCAACTACCAGGAAGGCCTATTGATGCTGGACGTGACGGCGGCCACCCGCGTCTACAAGATGTGTAAGCGCGCCATCGGCGAGGCGCAACTGGGTTGGGTGCGCAACGACGATCCGGATGACCTGATGTTCGGCCAGGTTTCCAGCATTGCAGCGCTGGACCGCATAGGTTTGGAACATAAAGGCGGCAAGCGGACGGCGGTACCGGCCGCGCCCGAACAGCTCAGCGTCGCCACGGTGGACGGCATGCTCCACCTGAGCATTCCCGCCAGCGCGCTCACGCTTGCGGTTCCGCGCCAGGACTGGACTGTGCGCGAAAGACAGTCCGGTGACGCCGCGCGCGGCTTTTACCTGAGCGCGCAGAATGGCGCCCTGCTCATGGTCGGCAATTTTGAGAATGCTTACGGTTCCCATGGCGTGGGCCGGGCTTGGGACAATATTGAAGCCGATATCAGGGCGCGCGGCGAACCGGAACCGAGCGAGGTGAGCATCGAAAATATCGGCGGCTGGAAAACCCTCTTATTCGACCAGCGCAGTGCGAACAGTTCGTCGATGGTGGCTTACTACGTGCGCGATGGAACGTGGATCAGCCTGCGCCTGATGCTGACTAAAAACGGCAAGCCGGAGGCGCGCCGCGAAGCGCTGCGGCAGCAATTGAAAGCGCTGAAGGTGAGCGCCAAGAGCGCGGTCGGGAAAGCGCAGTAAGGGCCGGGCCACGTTGGCAGGGCCACGTTGGCTGGGCCGTGCCGGACGGCCCTTGCTGCGCTCCTTGCTGCTTGGTTTGGGAGGCCGCTCTTAGCGCACCCAGGTCGGCATGCTCAGCACATGCGACTGTTCGTAGCCTTTCGGCAGGGCGTATTCCACCTGGCCCGGCGCGCCGGCCAGCGCTTCATAGCGCACCGTGAGCTTCGACACTTTTTCGCCGGTCTGGTTGTACACGGCGGCCACCTGGCCCGAAGCCAGCATCGATGCCAGCAGGTAGTTGGAGTCGGCCGGGATGCCGCCATTGATACGTTCGCAGCCATGGTGATCGAGCTGGGTCGAGGCGGAATTCAGGATGCCCAAGGCGCGGCGCTCCAGCAGATTGCCGCGCAAGCCCATACGCTCGTTGAGCGCGTCCTGCTCGCCGTTCTGCACCAGATGCTGCAACAGGCGGCGCGACATCAGCAGCGTGGTATTGCTGCGCTCAGGCACATAGGAGATGCAGGGACGCCCCGGTTCGCGCTGCAGGTCCACATTGAAGACCAGCTTGGGCGACTGGGCCGATTGCGGCTCGACGAATTGCGGTGCTTGCAGGCACTCGGTGTCTCCCGAAACGGCGCAGCCGGCCAACGGCAGGGCAAGCAGAAGGATGGGTTGCAAATACTTCATGTTATGGCCTTTATTAATTTGCATAAGTGCGAACTTTACACCAAAAGTCTGGCATGGAGATTTATTGACTCACAATTTGCAAGGCACGTTCGAGCACGGGATCGCGGCCGGCGCGCACATCCTCCAGCGTGCTGCGCACTTCCACCTGGGGCGCAATGCCCAGGCCGACGAACTTGCCGCCATCGGGCAGCAGGTCGCGTTTGACGCAGATGCGCGCCCGGCCGCCGCCCGGCAGCGCGAAGTTCAGCGCCTGTCCGGTGCTGCCGCCGGTGGCCGTGCCGACGGTGACGCCGCGCCGCATGGCGCGGAAGGACAGCACCATATCCTCGGCGGCGGAATAGGTCTGCGGCCCGGTCAGCACGGCCACGGGCCCGGTGAACGGGTACTTCTGCGGCCGGTGGTAAGGCGCGCCGCTGCCGATGGGCAGCCAGTGGAAGTAGTTGCCGTGGTGGGTGCGCTCCACGGCGCTGTCGATGCGCGCGTAGCTGGCGGCCAGCGGAATCGGTTGTGAGCTGAGATGGCTCAGAATGCGCAAGCCGTAGCCGCCATTGCCGCCGCCGTTGTAGCGCAGGTCCAAGATCAGAGCCTTGGCCTGGATGATTTTCGGCAGCGCGTTGAGGAAGGCTTCCACGACCTCTTCATTTTCGAAGGTCCTTAGCTCGACATAAGCCACATCGCCCGCCAACATGCGGAAGCTGAACGGTGCCGGCGCTTTCCAGTCGCTCCAGCCCGAGCGCGCCACACTTTCCTCGCGCAGTACGCCATCCTTGCCGCGCAGACCAAGGCCTACCGGCTGGTCCGCCGCGCCGGCCAGCAACTGGTGGGTGTACAGGCGCGCGTCGCGGTCCTGCGGCGTGGAATAGCTGGCGAAGGGCGCGACCTTCTCCTCGGCATACTGTTTCACCGGCATGCCGTCGATGCTGACGATTTCATCGCCCACCCGCACGCGCTCGGCCAGGCTGGCGCTGAGTACCGCGCGCACATGGACCTTGCCCTCGGCCAGCGCGGTGTCCAGCGGCGGGGTGGAGAAGAATTCGGCCGTCAGTTCGCGCGGCGGATAGATATTGGTGTGGCCATCGCGCAGCAGAGGCGCCAGCTGCATCATCACGCGGTAGTACTCGCGGGTGTCGCGCGCGGCGATGACCTTGCGCAGATAGTCCATATACACCTGGTCCCAGTTCAGCGCCGGCACATTGTCGAAATGGGCGAAGCCGTGGCGCGCCTCGGCCCAGAACAGGGACAGTCCGGCCACGCGCTCTTCGATGGACAGCTCGTCCTTGTAGATCGTGGTCAGCGCCTTGGTCTGCATGGCGCGCTCCGGCGCACGGGACGTCGCCAACACGGCCTGGAAGCGCGGTTCGTCGCGCAGGCTGGCGAAGTCCGGATTCTCGCGCAGGGCGCGGCGCAACTGCGGCAGCCAGAGCAGGGTCTGCGTCTCTTCCAACGCGGCCAGGGCTTCATCCTTACGGCCCAGACGCGCCAGCACGCCGGCGCGCGCCAGTTGCAGGTTGATGCGCTCGTTGAGCAGGGCGGGCGCGCCGTTCATGCGCTCGCGATTGGCGTCCAGCCAGGCCAGGCCCGTGTCGAGCTGGCGCGCGGATTCCTGCAGATCGGCGGTGCTGGCGTTCGGGCCGCGCAGGTGAGCGCTGGCGCTGCGCATCTCGCTCAATTGCGCGCTGCTGGTGATCGGGAACTGGCTCTGGTCCGCGGCGAGGGCGGGCAGGGCAAGGCAGAGGGTGATGCTGAGACGCAGCGCCAGATTGGCGGGGTGCAGGGACATGGTCGTGTAAGCGGGCCGGAAAAAGGCGCAGCTTACACGATGCAAGTAAGATGAAATCCTCGCTTTGTCACAAGCGAGGAAAGCTTCTAGCGGTAGGTATATCAGCGGCGCAGGGCCAGCGCGGTGCCGGCGGCGCGGCCGCGTGCTTGCGCGCCGCTGCCGGCGCTGGCACCATCGACCTTGAACACGCTGACCACTTCTTCCAGCGCGGCGGCCTGGTCCTGCATGGCGCCGGCGGCGGCGGCGGCTTCTTCCACCAGGGCGGCATTTTGCTGGGTCACTTCGTCCATCTGCGCCACGGCCTGGTTGATTTGCTCGATGCCCGAGCTTTGCTCTTCGCCGGCAGCCATGATCTCGGCCATGATGTCAGTCACGCGGCTGACGCTGGAGACGATTTCGTCCATCGTGGAACCGGCCTTGTCGACCAGGGCGGCGCCCGCGTCCACATTGTCCACCGAGGCCGAGATCAGCTCCTTGATTTCCTTGGCGGCGGCGGCCGAACGCTGCGCCAGGTTACGCACCTCGGAAGCCACCACGGCGAAGCCGCGGCCCTGTTCACCGGCGCGCGCCGCTTCCACGGCGGCGTTCAGCGCCAGGATATTGGTCTGGAAGGCGATGCCGTCGATGACCGAGATGATGTCCACGATGCGCTTGGACGATTCGTTGATGGCGCCCATGGTTTCCACCACTTGCGACACGATCTGGCCGCCTTTCACGGCGACGTCGGAAGCCGAGACGGCCAGCTGGTTGGCCTGGCGCGCGTTGTCGGCGTTCTGGCGCACGGTGGACGTCAGTTCTTCCAGCGAGGACGCGGTTTCTTCCAGGCTCGATGCCTGCTGTTCGGTGCGGCTCGACAGGTCCATATTGCCGTCGGCGATTTCGGTGCTGGCCTGGGCGATGGCGCTGCTGCCTTCACGCACGCTGCGCACGGTGCCCGACAGCTGCTGCTGCATCTTGGCCAGGCCGGTCAGCAGCAGGCCCATTTCGTCCTGGCGCTTGATTTCGATGCGGTCGGCCAGATTGCCGGCGGCCATCTGGTCGAAGTGGCCCAGCAGCTGGCGCAGCGGATGCATGATGGCCTTCATCAGGGTGATGCCCGAGATTACCATCAGGATCGCGCCGAAGATGATGCCGCCCAGGGAAATCTGGACCAGGGTTTCGTACAGCTTCTGGCTGTGCTTATAGTTCTCTTCGGCCGCCTTGAGCTGGAACTCGTCGAGTTTTTCCGAGCTGGCGTTGAAGCCGCGGTAGAGAATGGTCATCTTTTTCGAGGCCAGTTCGTCGACCAGTTCGGCATTGCCTTGCGACAGAGCCTTGCCCAGTGCCAGCAAGCCTTCGTTGACGTACTGCTTGCGCTTTTCATCCAGGTCGCTGGAGAGCGCCTTCTCTTCGGCTGCCTGGGGCAGGGCCAGGTAGCGCTGCCAGCTCTTGTCGGCTTCGGCGATATATTCTTCCGAGCGTTTGATCAGATTCGCGGTATCGGGCGCATCGGGATGGAAGACCACGCGGTCCAGCGTGAAGCGGGCGCGGTTCAGCGAATTCTTGGCATTGCCGATGGCGATGCTCGACACCAGCTGGTTCGAGTACACATCGTTCAGCGCCAGGTTGATCGACTTCATGCCGTACATGCCGAGGCCACCGATGGACAGGATCAGCAGTCCCAGGAAAGCGAGAGTGGCAATAAGGCGTGTGCGTATGGATAGTTTATTCAACATCATTGATTCCGTTCGATTGTGTGGCGGCTCCAGCGGAGGGAGCGCAGTTCAGAGGGCGATGCGGAAAAAGGTGCTCGCATCGCTGCGGTCTTCGCTGCGCTTCAGTGGGGTAGTAGGAAAGGCCGCGCGCGTACTTTTGCTGATGTGAATTGAAAAGTACATTTATGTAGCGAAGACCGACAGTCTATCATGAAAGTTTCCATCTGGCAATTACTTGGCCAGATTTTTCGGACTTTCGGTTGTTGCAAAGCGGCAAAAAAACACAGACCAACAGTATCAGCGGAAGTCTTCCGCCACCAGCTTATATTTCTGCAGCTTGTGATACAGGGTTTGCTTGGGCAGGCCGAGCGCGGCGCAGGCCTCGGCCACATTGCCTTTGCTGCGGCGCAGTTCCAGCTCGATCAGCGCGCGCTCGAACGCGTTCACCTGCTCGGCCAGCGGCAGCGCTTCGGCGCCGGCGCTGGCCGTCAGCGGGCCGTCGCCGCCCGTCAGTCCCAGCACGAAGCGGTCGGCCACATTGCGCAGCTCGCGCACATTGCCGGGCCAGCCGTGCGCCATCAGCGCCTGCATCTGCGCGGCCGACACCATCGGCGCGGCGCGCTGGTAGCGCCCGGCCGCATCGAGCACGAAGTGTTCGAACAGCAGCGGGATGTCCTCGCGCCGTTCGCGCAGCGGCGGCAAATTCAGCACGATCAGGTTGAGGCGGTAATACAGGTCGCTGCGGAAGCGGCCCTGGTCCGACATCTCTTTGAGGTCGCCCTTGGCCGCCGCGATCACGCGCACATTGACGGGCACCGGCTGGTTCGATCCCAGCCTCTCGATATAGCGCTCCTGCAGCACGCGCAGCATCTTCACCTGCAAGGGCAGTGGCAGGCTTTCGATCTCGTCGAGGAAGAGGGAACCGCGCTCGGCGTGTTCGATCTTGCCCACCTGGCGCTTGGCCGCGCTGGTGAAGGCGCCCGCCTCGTGGCCGAACAATTCGCTCTCGAAGATATGCTCGGGCACCGCGCCGCAGTTGATGGCGACGAAGTTGTGCTTGCCGCGTTCGCTGAACTGATGCAGGCAGCGCGCCACCATCTCCTTGCCGGTGCCGGTTTCGCCGTAGATCAGCACATCGGCGGGCTGGCCCGCCACCTCCAATATCACGCGGCGCAGCGCTTGCATGGCGGGCGAATTGCCCAGCAGCGTGGCGTCGATGCCTTCGCTGTGTTCCAGCTTGCGGCGCAACGTGTGCACTTCCAGCTGCAGGGCGCGCGTTTCGGCGGCGCGGCGCACCACCTCGGCCAGTTGTTCGGACGAGTAGGGTTTTTCGATGAAGTCGTAAGCGCCATCCTGCATCGCTTGCACCGCCATGGCGATGTCGCCGTGGCCCGTCACCAGGATCACGGGCAGGCCGGGATCGGCCGCCTTCACGGTCGACAGCAACTCCAGGCCGCTCATGCCGGGCAGGCGCACGTCCGTCACCAGCACGGCGGGATAATCGGCTATCAGCAGTTCGGCGGCCGGCTCGGCGCGGTCGAAGCTGCGCACCTCGAAGCCGGCCAGGTCCAGCGCCTGCGCGCTGCCTTCCAGAACGGTGGGGTCGTCTTCGACCAAGATGATTTGTATGCCCTTCATCACGCTGTCTCCTGCTGTGCTGTTTTTAGTTCGATCACGAAGCGCGCGCCTTCTTCCACCTCGTCCGCCTTCAGCAGGCCGCCGAATTCCCGCACGATCTGTTCGGAAATCGCCAGGCCCAGTCCCAGCCCCTGTCCCTGGGGCTTGGTGGTGTAAAAGGGTTCGAACAGGCGCGCGCGCGCCTCGTCCGTCAGACCGGGGCCGGTGTCGGCCACCCGTATCACCACGCGCTCCTTGTCGCTGTACACATCGAGCGTCAGGCGCCGGCGCGCGCTGCCGGCCATGGAGTCGAGCGCATTGGTCAAGAGGTTGAGCAGCACCTGCTCCAGCCGGTTGCTGTCGCACAGCGCGTACACATCCTCGTTGCTGATATGCAGGCGGAACTCCACCTTGTCCAGCTCCAGCCGGCGCTCGATCAGCACCAGCGCGTTTTGCACCGCCGTATGCACCGAGACCGCGCTCAAGCCCGTATTCGACTTGCGCGCAAAGATCTTCAGCTTGCCGGTGATGCCGCCCATGCGCGCCACGATCTGCGAGATGCGCTGCAGATTGGCCTTCACCTCGTCCATGCGGCCGCGCTCGAACAGGATCACGGCATTGTCCGACATGGTGCGCAGCGCCGTCAGCGGCTGGTTCAATTCATGCGTGATGCTGGCCGACATCTGGCCCAGCACCGCCATTTTACCGGCCTGGAACAGCTCATTCTGCGTCAGGTGCAGCAACTGCTCGGCTTTGCGCCGCACCTCGATTTCCTCGCTCAGGCTCTTGGTGATCAGGTTCAGGCTGGAGGTGCGCTCGGCCACCATCGCTTCCAGGTTGTTGTAGGCGTTCTGCAGGTCAGCCTTGGCCTGCAGGCGCTGGGCCACGCTGCGCTGGCGCTGGCGCACATACAGGAAGAGCATCAGCAGGAAGCCGAAAGCCACGCAGCTGAACACCGCCGCCGCCTGCGCGTTGGCGCGCGCCTGGCCCAGGTCGGAAAGATAAATGAATTGCCAATTGCGTGGCGCCAGCGAGCGCGTTTGCGCCAGCATGCGCGCCGGGCCGGGGAAGCGTACCGGATCGCCGGGGCGGCGGATGGCCACGATGCGGGTGCCGTCGTCGCGCATGCTCTCGTGCGCGAAGTCGAGCGGCTCCAGCGGATAGGAATGGTATTGCCGGGTTGTCTGCAGATGCTCGCGCACGGCGCCGGCCAGCGGTGCCAGCGTCTTGTATTTCCAGGCCGGCACGGAGGTGAGGAAGACCACGCCATTGGCGTCCGTCAGCATGACCTGGTCGCTGCCTTGCGCCCAGTCGCGCTGCTGCGATTCGATGTTCACCTTGACCGTTGCCACGCCCAGCATGCGGCCGTTCAGGTAGATGCCATGGGCGAAGAAGTAGCCCGGCTCCAGGCGGGTGGTGCCCACGCCATAGAAGCCGCCGGGCGCGCCGCGCAGGGCGTCCTGCACATAGGGGCGGAAGGAAACGTTATCGCCGATGAAGCTGTCGCTGCTGCGCCAGTTGCTGGTCGCCTGCGTCACGCCTTGCAGATTGACGATGTAGATGGTGCGCGAACCGGCTTGCCGGTTGACGCGCTCCAGGTATTCGTTGACGCTGCGCCGCAGCGCCGGATTGTCCGGGTCTTGCAGCAGCGCGATCACGTCCTTGTTGAGTTCCAGCAGGCGTGGCAGGAACTCGTATTTGTCGAGCAGATTGTCCAGGCTCTTGGCGTAGACATCGAGCCGCTGCGCGCCGTTGACGCGCAGCCGCTCGATGCTGACTCTTTCGGTCCACCAGTAAGCCAGCCAGGCCGTCCCGACGCCGGCCGCAATGGCCAGCAGCCAGCCCGCGACCCGCGCAGCGGACCAGCGCGCGCGCGCAATGGCAGGCGCGCCGCGGGACTGCTCCGCAGCGGTATCGGGCATGGCTGGGCTCCTAGGCTTTTACTGCAACTATGCCGCCTCAGAACACGTGGCGCAAGCCCAGATTGAAGGCCGCGTTGCCGCTGCCGCTTTCGGTGGCGTTGCCGATGGTGAAAGCGGCACCATTGCGATTATTGACATGGCCGTAGGAGGTGTACACGTCGGTGCGCGGCGAGAACGCGTAGGCATAGCCGACGGCGTACTGCTTGGCGTCCTGGTTCACGTTGCTGCGGTCATTGTGCAGGATGGCCGACACGGCCACGCGGTGTGGACCCTGGTCGAAAGCCACGCCCAGCAGGGTGTCGCGGCTGTTGGCGCCGCCGATGGCGCGGTTGGCCGCTTGCGCGCCGTGCAGGGTGAACTGGCCGACCTTGTAGCTGGCGCCCAGGATGGTGTTGCGCGCGAAGTCCTTGCCGGTTTCGTCTTCGCGGCGGTTGTGCGCCAGCGCCACGTTCACCGGACCGTTGGCGTAGTTCACCATGCCGCTCATGACGCGGTTCTTCTTGCTGTCGCCCGCCACTTCGCCGAAGCCGTAGGCGAATTCGCCGGAGAAGGGACCGGTTTGCGGCGCCTGGTAGCTCACCGAATTACTCATGCGGAAATTGCCCACCATGATATTGCCGGCGGCGCCAGCGAAGCCGTCGCCGAACGGATCGGCGATATCGCGGATCACCTTGTAGTAAGGCGAGTACTGGCGGCCCATGGTCAGGGTGCCGAACTTGCCGGTCAGGCCGACCCAGGACTGGCGGCCGAAGGTCAGGCCACCCTGGCCGGACGTGCCGTTGTCCATATTGATGCCGCTTTCGACGGTGAAGATGGCAGCCATGCCGCCACCCAGGTCTTCCTTGCCTTTGAAGCCGAGGCGGGAGCCGGAACCGACGCCGGAGCTGATGATGCTTTTGCTGCCGGTCGGGCCGCCGGTCTCGCGCGAGAAGCCGACATCGGCCACGCCGTAGACGGTGATATTCGATTCGGCGTAAGCGGCGGAGCAGCTGAGGGCGAGCAGGGTCAGGGCAAACTTCTTCATTGAATTCTCCTTATGTATTGTTGTAGGTATGTTTTAAGCGGCACGCACGTAGGAAGCGTCCTGCGCGTGTTCGTCCTGTTCTGGGGCGTCGCCGAGGGCGCCTTCCCATTTCGCCACGACTGCGGTGGCGATCGCATTGCCCACGGCATTGGTGGCGGAACGCCCCATGTCGAGGAACTGGTCCACGCCCATCAGCAGCAGCAAGCCCGCTTCGGGAATGTGGAATTGGTTGAGGGTGGCGGCAATCACCACCAGCGAGGCGCGCGGCACGCCGGCCATGCCCTTCGAAGTCAGCATCAGCAGCAGCAGCATGGTGATCTGGGTGCCCATCGACAGTTCGATGCCGTAGGCCTGGGCGATGAACAGCACGGCGAAGGTGCAGTACATCATCGAGCCGTCCAGGTTGAAGGAATAGCCCATCGGCAGCACGAAGCTGGAGATGCGGCGCTGCACGCCGAATTTGTCGAGGGAGATCAGCAGCTTCGGATAGGCCGCTTCGGAGGAAGCGGTGGAGAAGGCCAGCAGGAAAGGCTCGCGGATCAGGCCGAGCAGCTTGAACACGCGCGGGCCGATGATGACGAAGCCGGCGGCGATCAGCAGCGCCCACAGGCAGAACAGGCCCAGATAGAAGCCGCCCATGAATTTGGCGAAGGTGGCCAGGATGCCCAGGCCATTGGTGGTCACGACGGACGCCATGGCGGCGAACACGGCCAGCGGGGCCAGTTTCATGATGGCGCCGGTGATGTGCAGCATGACTTGCGCCAGCTCGTCAATCATGCCGCTCAGGCGGCGGCCGGACTCGCCCAGCGCCGCCAGCGCGGAGCCGAAGAAGATGGAGAACACCAGCACTTGCAGGATCTCGTTATTGGCCATGGCCTCGATCGGCGACTTCGGCACCACGTGGGTGATGAAGTCCTTCAGCGTGAAGGCCGAGGTTTTCAGGCCGGTGGTCGCGTCGACGGCCGGCAGCGGCAGGCCCAGGTTGGTGCCCAGCTGCATCAGGTTCGACAGGAACATGCCCAGGGCCAGCGAGACCAGGGAGGCGATGATGAACCAGCCGAAAGCCTTGGCGCCGATGCGGCCGGCAGCCTTGCCGTCAGCCAGGTTGGCGATGCCGGAAGCCAGGGTGGAGAACACCAGCAGCGCGATGATCATCTTAATCAGGCGCAGGAACACATCGGTCACGAGGGAGATGTGGGCGGAAATATCGCTGGCGATCTTCTTGTCGGGGAAGACCGTATGGCAGGCATAGCCGACGGCAATGCCGAGCAGCATCGCAATCAGGATGTATAGGGTGAGGGGGCGTTTTTTTGTCATCTCCAGGTCTCCGGTTTTATATAGGTCCGAATCGCGGCGGGCTGCCGCAAAGTGAGTCCTAAATAGCAAGTGTTGTGCCTGCTCGGAGGGAAATTGGAAATTGGACGTAACTACTTGTTTACAAAGAATTTACTCCTTTAATTGCATTGCCTTGCGGCATCTTCGTTATGAGATGTTGGAATGGCTTGCGGGGCGGCGTCCAAGTTTCCGGACGGCGGCGCGGCGGCTTATTTCCCTGCGGTAATCGTGCGGCAGGAATTTCAATGGGTAAAGGTCGCGGCTTTAGTAAATGCTGTATTCCTGCGGTCAGCGGCGATAATGGTGGTTCAAGCAAAAAACCTCACCCTTCAAATTTATGAGTACAGTTGTGTTCACAGTTTCCGATGTCATCCGCAATTTCGATGGCGTCACCTATGCCCGTGGCCGTGATTACCTGCAACGAGGAAAGATACGCGAGGTGGCGCTGCGCGACGGCGTTCTGGCGGGCGTCGTGAGCGGCAGCGGCAATCAGCTATACCGGCAAACGGTCAAATTGACTTTGGGGCAGCAAGGTCTTGGTTTTGATGGCAGGTGCAGCTGCCCGATGGAATACAACTGCAAGCATGTGGTGGCCGTTCTATTGCGTCATGCAACTGAGCTTGACGCCGCCGGGCCGGGCGTGAACGGACTCTCGCCAATTATGGAATTCTGGCTGCAGCGTGTGGGCCAGGTGGCCGGCGCCGCGCCAGCGCCCGGTCCGGCGCCGGGCAAGACCGCCTATCGGCTGATTTACGTCCTGCTGACGAACGAAGCATCGGGCCGCGCTGAGCTGTGCCTGTGCAAAGCGCGCCTGCGCGCCGATGGCAGCATCGGGGCGGCCAGTCGCTTGAGCGAGATGTATTCGCTGCTGCATTACCCGCCTGCCTATGTGCAGGTAGACGATACCTACTTTCTCAACTTGTTTTGCGCTCTGCGCCGGGGGAGCGAATATGGCGCGGCGGTCGCCGAGCCGACAGGCCGCCTGGGGGCGCAAGTGCTGTTGGAACTGGCGCGGGAGCAGCGCCTGTTCCAAACCGCCGCGCGCAGCGATTTGAAAACCGGCGCCATGCAATTACTCGGCTGTGGCCCGCTGCGGCCAGGCGTGCTGGCCTGGACCCAGCGGCCGGAATCGGCGGGAACGGTTCGCTTGGATTGGCAGTTTGCCGATGGCGCACCGTTAAGGGACTGGCTACCGACGACGCCACCGCTCTACGTGCAGGACGGCCAGATCGGGGAAGTGGGCTTGCCAGCCGCCTTGCAGTCCTTGCCGATGCAGGCCTTGCGCGAGCTGGTGGTGCAAGCGCCGCCCTTGTCTGAGTCGGAGGCCGCCGCCTTCCTGTCTGCATCGATGGCGCGCGGACTGGCGCATGTGCTGCCGCCGCCGCCGGCCGCGCAACAGCGCGTGCGCCGCGATATCCTGCCCCGTCCGATCCTGCGGCTAGGGAGTTGGGCGCCCGGCACAGGCAGCGGCGCCGATTTTGCCGCCTTGGTTTTCGACTACGATGGCCTGCGCGCCAGCGGCGATGCGAGCCAGGCCTTGCAACGCGTGGCCGGCAAGGCCATCGAGAGCATCGAACGGCATCGCGCCGCCGAAGAGGCCGCCGCCCAGTTGCTGGCGGGCCTGGGTTTCGGCGCGCACCGCGCAGCGCAGATGCAGGGTGTGCCGCATGCCCTCCAGCTGGATACGCAGGACGCCTGGCTGCACCTGCACCAGCAGGAGTTGCCGGCGCTGCGTGCGCTGGGCTGGCTGGTGGAAATGGAGGCCGGCTATCGCTATGACGTACAGCCGGTCGAGGAATGGTACGCCGATCTGGAGGAGAGCAATTCGTCCTGGTTCGAGCTGGAATTGGGCATCATGGTGCAAGGGCGGCGCGTCGCCCTGCTGCCGTTGCTGCTGGCGGCGATCCGCCAGGCGCCGCAGGATTTCGACCCGTCGGCATTGGCCGCCCATGCCGACGAGGCGGCCCTGTTGCTGCACCTGACAGACGGCAAGGCAGTGGCTTTGCCCTGGGCCCGCGTCAAACCCATCCTGCTCACGCTGGGCGAACTGTATTTCATGGAGCGTATCGGCCCCTCCTTGCGCCTGTCCAGCCTTGATGCGGCCAGGCTGGCCGAGCTGGAGGCGGGCGTGCAGCCGCGCTGGCTAGGCGGCGAACGCTTGCGCGAGATGGGGCGCCGTCTGGCCGCCTTCAATGGCATGGACGCGGTGGCGCCGCCAGCCGGCCTGCAAGCGGGCTTGCGCCCCTATCAGAGCGAAGGCCTGGCCTGGATGCAGTTCCTGCGCGCCTATGGCTTGGCCGGCATCCTGGCCGATGATATGGGGCTAGGCAAGACCATCCAGACGCTGGCCCACATCCTGCTTGAAAAGGAGGCGGGCCGGCTGGATGCGCCGGCCTTGGTGGTGGCGCCCACCAGCCTGCTGGGCAACTGGCAGGCCGAAGCGGCCCGTTTTGCGCCGGGCTTGCGTGTGCTGGTGCTGCATGGCAGCGAGCGTAGCCAACGTTTCGCCGATATAGGCCAGCACGACTTGGTGCTGACCTCCTACGCCCTGTTGCCGCGTGACGAGGAGGTGTTGCGCCAGCAGTGCTTCCATCTGCTGATCCTGGACGAGTCGCAGTACATCAAGAATAGCCGCAGCAAGGCGGCGCAGACCGCCGTCCTGCTGCAGGCCCGGCATCGGCTATGCTTGACGGGAACGCCGCTGCAAAACCACTTGGGCGAATTGTGGGCGCAATTCCACTTCCTGCTGCCTGGATTGCTGGGCGAGGAGAAACAATTCAATACTGCCTTTCGCAAGCCGATCGAAAAACAGGGCGACCAGGGACGCAACGCCTTCCTGCAGCGCCGCGTCAAGCCCTTCCTGCTGCGCCGGACCAAGGACGCCGTCGCCACCGAATTGCCGCCCAAGACCGAGATGCGGCGCGACGTGGAGCTGGGCGGGGCGCAGCGCGATCTGTATGAAACGGTGCGTCTGGCCATGGACCGCAAGGTGCGCGCCGAAATCGACAAGAAAGGCATCGCGCGCAGCCAGATCGTGATCCTGGAAGCCTTGCTCAAGCTGCGCCAGGTGTGTTGCGATCCGCGCCTGGTGGCCATGGCGGGACGGCGCAAGAGCAGCGCGCCCTCGGCCAAGCTGAACGAGCTGACCGGCATGCTGGAGGAATTGCTGGCAGAGGGGCGGCGCATCCTGGTGTTTTCGCAATTTACCAGCATGCTGGAGCTGATCGAAGCCGAATTGACGCAGCGCGGGATCGCCTACGCCCTGCTGACCGGCGAGACCAAGGACCGTAGCACCCAGGTTGCCCGCTTCCAGTAGGGCGCTGTGCCGGTCTTCCTGATCAGCTTGAAGGCCGGCGGCGTGGGCCTGAATCTGACGGCCGCCGACACGGTCATCCACTATGACCCCTGGTGGAATCCCGCCGTGGAAGACCAGGCCAGCGACCGCGCCTGGCGCATTGGCCAGGACAAGCCGGTGTTTGTGTACAAGCTGATCGCCAAAGGCACGGTGGAAGAAAAAATCCAGGAGCTGCAGGGAAGGAAAGCGCAACTGGCCGCCGCCCTCCTGGCTGAAGGCGCGCTGCAGGCACTGCATATCACGCAGGAAGACCTGCAGGCCATATTGGCGCCGCTGTGAGCCGCTTCACCGTCGGGACGTATTGGAATTATTCGGTTAAGCTACTTCCTTACCGGGAATTAATGAGCAGGAGTGTCGTATATGCGTTTGAAGCAGGTCACATTGAACAACTATCGTTGTTTTCAACATTTGGAAGTCAATCTGCATCCGCGTCTGACCGTGTTCGTTGGTGAGAATGGCGCAGGGAAGACGGCGATATTGGACGGGATTGCCGCAGTGCTTACGCCGGTTCTGTCGCAGCTGTCCTCGGCCAATCAACGGCTCTCAGGGCCGGGGATCAAGGATAGCGATTTTCGGGCCGAACCCTGGACCGACCGTACGGGCCGGGAACGTTGGGGCGTTGCAGATTTTAGCCAGGTGATAGCCGAGGCGGACGATGGCCTGAAATGGGACTATTGGAAGCCTTCAGCCGCTGGCAAGGAGCCGCCTGAGAAGTTTGGACAGGCCGATCTCAAGCATCGCTTGCAGCGCGTGATTGACAGCTATCGTTCTTCCGCTCCGGAATTGACGCCGGTGCTGGCTTATTATGGCGCACAACGCGGCTATATCAAGGTTCCGGAGCGGTTGCGCGGGGCCAAGCAAGCTTATGACCATCCTGCGTCGGCATTGATCGGCGCATTGGACGCCCGCAGTGATTTCAGAGAAATGCTGGACTGGTTTGATGTGGAAGAGGCGGCAGAACTACGAGCTAACAAGGGAATTGCTAGCTCGGCATTTCAGGAATCGCGTGCCTTGGCTGCGGTACGCGCCTCGATTGTGGGACTACTGGGAGGCGCATTCCATAATCCCTACTTTAACAAAGACCATAAATTCGTGCTGGAGCGGGAGAAAGGTGGTGCACCGCTGCTGGTAAGCCAACTGAGCCAGGGTTATCAGAGCATGCTGGCGCTGGCCATGGATTTCTCCCGCCGCCTTGCCATTGCCAACGGACATTTGCCGAATGCCGAGCAGACTGGGCAGCTTGCGCCCGCGATGCGGGCTCCGGGCATCATGCTGGTCGATGAAATTGATTTGCATTTGCATCCCTCGTGGCAGCAACGGGTACTCGATGACTTGATGCGTAGTTTTCCTGAAACGCAATTCATTGTTACGACACATAGTCCGCAGGTGCTTACGGCAGTGCCGTCGGAATGTATCCGCATTTTGCGGGAGGGCGCGGCATACGCCGCACCGGCAGGAACCGAGGGCGCGGAACCTGGGCGCGTTTTGAAAACGGTGTTGGGATTGAAGCAAACCCGGCCTCCGGGTAATGAGGCGACGCACGAACTGCTGGAGTATCTGGCTTTGGTGGATCAGGATCGATGGCAAAGTCCAAGGGCTCTGGAGTTGCGCCAGAGACTTGATAAGCGCTACCAGGGAAATGAGCCGGAACTACTGGAGGCCGACCTGCGTATCGAGAACCGGAAATGGGAGTTGAGCGCTTGAAGCGTATTGCCAGCAGCAGCGAACCCAGTACTCTGATGACGTATCGGCAGGCGGTGCCGGGTGGGACATGGGAGGCAATGAGAAACGACCCATATTTCGGGGGAATGGCCGCGTATGAGAATGTGCGCGCTCAAGTTCTTCTCGATCAGGGAGGGATTTGTGCCTACTGCGAGGTCGATATCAGCGCGCATGATCCTTTGAAACAATGCCGTGTTGAACATTTTCACCCTAAGTCAGATATATCGGCTGCGCATAATTGGGCGCTGGACTGGCAAAACCTACTCGCTGTTTGTGCCGGAGGTTCATATCGCTATGCTGAGGCGCCGCATGCGCTGGCGCCAATTGAGGAAAACCTCAGTTGCGATGCGCACAAGGATAGAATGATCCAACGCGGCAAGCTGCAGTTGGTGTGCGATGGTTGGATTCTTCACCCAGCAGCCTTACCTGCTTCTCCGAGTCTGTTCCTGATCGAGAAATGGAATGGTAATCTAGCGCCAGATGCCGCAAATTGCGCGGCCAGTTTGCCTATCACAGGCAACCGGCACGCGGATGTGCTATCGCTGGTACAGCACACAATCGATATGCTTAACTTGAATTGCGAGCGCCTATGCCAGGCCAGATTGCGCATCGTGCGCGATATTGAGCACAACAAAAAGAAACAACGCCTGGCAGGCTTTTCACCTACCGATGGCATGGCCAATCTGGCGCAGCACTACTTGCGCCAGAAATGGCCTGCTTTTTTCACCACTATTCGCTTATGCTTGGGTACCGCCGCTGACAGCTATTTGGCTGGCGTTGGCTATCAAGGCTGAATTAGCGGTTCAATTGCCGATGCGCCGTTCGGATGCCGGATCGAAGAGCACGGCCTTGGACAGGTCGAAAGCCAGGTTTAGGCGCTGTCCCGCCTCAGCCCCGGCGCGGGGATGGGTGCGGCAGGTGGCGCGCACGCCGTTGAACCAGGCGAAGGCCAGGGTGTCGGGGCCGGTCGGCTCGGTCATCTCGATGGCGCAGGAGACTTCGGCCGGGTGGTAATCCCCGCTCGCTTCGGCGCGGCGCGCGCTTAGCGCGTCGGTCAGGTGCTCGGGGCGGATGCCGAGGATCAGCTCACGCCCCAGCCACTGCTGGAAATGGACTGCGGCTGGATGGCCGGCCGGCAGCGGCAGCAGGGTGGTCGCGCCCTCGTGCTCCAGGGCGAAGGCGGCGCCAGCGCCGTGGCTGACCAATTGTCCGCGCAGGAAATTCATCGAGGGCGAGCCGATGAAACCGGCCACGTAGAGATTGTCCGGCTGGTCGTAAATCTGCTGCGGGCTGCCGAATTGCTGCACCACGCCGTCGCGCATGACGGCGATGCGGTCGCCCAGGGTCATGGCTTCGATCTGGTCGTGCGTCACGTAGACGATGGTCGCGCCCAGGCGCTGGTGCAGCAGCTTGATCTCGGCGCGCACTTCCACGCGCAGCTTGGCGTCCAGGTTCGACAGCGGTTCGTCGAACAGGAACAGGGCAGGATCGCGCGCGATGGCGCGGCCCATGGCCACGCGCTGGCGCTGGCCGCCCGACAGCATGGCCGGCTTGCGGTCGAGCAGATGGCTGATCTGCAGGGTCTCGGCCACGCGTCCCACGATCTGCGCCTGCTCGGCCTTCGGCACCTTGCGGATGCCCAGGCCGAAGCAGATATTCTCGCGCACCGTCATCGTGGGGTAGAGCGCATATGACTGGAACACCATGGCGATGTCGCGCTCCTTGGGCGGAATGCCGTTCACCACGCGTTCGCCGATGCGGATCTCGCCCTGCGAGATATTCTCCAGCCCCGCGATCATGTTCAGCAGGGTTGACTTGCCGCAGCCGGAGCCGCCCACCAGGATCAGGAACTGGCCGTCCTCGATATCGAGGTCGATGCCCTTCAGGATTTCCGCGCCGTTCGGATAGGTCTTGCGCACATTACGGATCGATAAGCTTGCCATGTCAGTCTCCTTAACCTTTGACTGCGCCCGCCGTCAGGCCGCGCACGAAGTATTTGCCGGCGATCAGGTAGATCGCCAGGGTGGGCAGGGCGGCAATGATGGCCGCCGCCATATTCACGTTGTATTCGGTCACGCCGGTGGAGGTGTTGACCAGATTGTTCAGCGCCACCGTGACCGGTTGCGCGTCGGCGCCGCCGAACACCACGCCGAACAGGAAGTCGTTCCAGATCTGCGTGAACTGCCAGATGAAGCAGACCATGAAGATGGGCAGCGACAGCGGGAAGATGATGCGGCGGTAAATCATGAAGAAGCCGGCGCCGTCGATGCGCGCGGCGTTCACCAGTTCCTCCGGCACGGTCACGTAGTAGTTGCGGAAGAACAGGGTGGTGAAGGCGATGCCGTAGATGATGTGCACGATCACCAGGCCGCTGGTGGTATTGGCCAGTTCGGCCATGCCCAGCAGGCGCGCCATCGGCAGGATCACCACCTGGAAGGGGATGAAGCAGCCCACCATCAGCGCCGTGAACACCACGTTATGGCCGGGGAAGCGCCAGTGCGCCAGCACATAGCCATTGAGGGAGCCGATCAGCGAGGAGATCAGCACGGCCGGCACGGCCATCGTCACCGAGTTCCAGAAGTAGGGGCGCAAGCCTTCGCAGCGCACGCCGGTGCAAGCGGTGGACCAGGCCTTGTTCCAGGCGTCCAGAGTGGGATGCAGGGGCAGGTCGAGCAGGTTGCCGCCACGGATCTGGTCCAGGGTCTTGACCGAGGTGCTCAGCATCACGTACAGCGGCGCCAGATAGTAGAGCGCGACCAGCACCAGCAGGGTGTAGATGGCGATGCGGCCCGGTGTCAGGCGCGGCGCATCATGCAGTTCAGCGGCCATGGCGCGCTCCTTTCGTTTCCAGATACATCAGCGGCACCAGCACGGCCAGCACGGTGGCCAGCATCATCATGGCCGACGCCGCGCCCAGGCCCAGTTGACCGCGCGTGAACGAGAACTGGTACATGAAAATGGCTGGCACGTCGGACGAGGTGCCGGGGCCGCCCGCGGTCAGCGCCATCACCAGGTCGAAGCTCTTGATGGCGATATGCGAGAGCACCAGCAGCACGCTGAAAAACACGGGGCGCAGCGAGGGGATCACGATGCGGCGGTAAATCGTCGGCAGGCTGGCGCCGTCGACCATGGCGGCCTTGATGATGCTGTCGTCCACGCTGCGCAGGCCGGCAAGGAACAGGGCCATGACGAAGCCGGACGATTGCCAGACGCCGGCGATCACCACGGTGTAAATCGCCATATCGGAATTGACCAGCCAGTCGAAGGTAAAGCCGGTGAAGCCCCAGTCGTGCATCAGCTTTTCCAGTCCCAGGCCGGGATTGAGTATCCACTTCCAGGCCGCGCCGGTGACGATGAAGGATAGCGCCATCGGATACAGGTAGATGGCGCGCAGCGCGCCTTCGTGGCGGATGCGCTGGTCGAGCAGGATCGCCATGCCCAGGCCGATGGCCAGGCAAAGCGCGATGAACAGGCCGCCGAACAGACCGAGATTGGCGGCGGCAACCCACCAGCGGTCGATCTCGAACAGGCGCTCATACTGCACCAGTCCGGCGAATTCGAAATTCGGCATCATGCGCGACTCGGTCAGCGACAGCCAGGCCGTCAGGCCGATGAAGCCGTAGACGAAGACCAGTGAGGCGATGATGGTGGGAGAGAGCACCAGGCGTGGCAGCCAGGTATCGGCCAACGCGCCGAGGCGGTTGCTGGCGGGGCGCGTTTCGACGGCGGCGGGAGCCTGCGGCACGATGGCTGCGTGCGGCGGGGATAGGAATGAGGCGGACATACGAAAATCTCCGGCAAGGCGGGCTGCAGCGCATTCCGCGCCGCAGCCTGTTTCAGTCTTACATGGTTTTGGCGGCTTTCGCCAGGGCTTGCACCGCCGCTTGCGGCGTCATGTTCGAGTTCATGAATTTGGCCACCACGTCCTGGATCGCGCCCGCCTTGGCGGTGTCGATGGCCATGCCGTGGGCGAAGCTCGGCACCAGGCCTCCGCCCTGGCTGGTGGCAGCCATATCGTCCATCGATTTGGTGGCGCAGGCGTCGAACTTGGCGCGCGAGACGCCGGCGCGGACCGGAATCGACCCCTTGTTCAGGTTGAACACTTCCTGGAACTCGGGACTGAGTACGGCGTTGGCCAGCGTCAGCTGTGCCTTCTGCTCCTCGGCGCTCTTCATCTTGAACATGGTCAGCGAGTCGACATTGAAGGTGAAGGCTTTCTCGGTGCCCGGCGCGGCCAGGCACAGGAAGTCCTTGCCCGCCACCTTGCCGGCCGAGGTGAACTCACCCTTGGCCCAATCGCCCATGAACTGCATGCCGGCCTTGCCGTTGATGACCATGGCAGTCGCCAGGTTCCAGTCGCGGCCTGCCGCGTCCTTGTCGATATAGGTCTTGATGCGTGCCAGGTTCTCGAAGGCTTTCAGCATGGTGGGGCTGGTCAGCGCGCCTTGGTCCAGCTGCACGATGGCTTTCTTGTAGAAGTCCGCGCCGCCCGTGCCCAGCACCACGGATTCGAACACGGTGGCGTCCTGCCAGGGCTGGCCGCCGTGGGCGATGGCCGTCAGGCCGGCTTTCTTGATCTTCTCGGCCGCGTCGAAGAATTCGGCGAAATTGGTGGGCGGCTTGGCGCCGGCTTTTTTCAGCACCTCGGGATTGACCCACAGCCAATTCACGCGGTGCACATTGACCGGCACCGCCACGTAATGACCCTTGTATTTCATCACGCTGTTGACCACGGGTGGCAGGCTGGCTTCCCACTTGCCTTCGGCGGCTGCGGCGTCGATGTTCGCCAGCACGCCTTCCTGGCCCCATTCCTGGATGGCTGGGCCCTTGATCTGGGCGGCGGTCGGCGCATTGCCTGCCATGACGCGCGCCTTCAGCGCGGTGGCCGCGTTCTCGCCGCCGCCACCGGCCACGGCGAAGTCCTTCCATGCCACGCCTTTGGCCTCCATCATTTTTTTCAGTTCGGCGGCCGACTTGGCTTCGCCGCCCGACGTCCAGTAATGCAGCACTTCCACTTGCGGCGCGGCGTGGGCAGCGCTGGCGGACAGCAGGGCGGCGGCCATGGCGCCCAGGGTAATGGTATTCAGTTTCATGCTTGTCTCCTTATCTGTATTGGATTACCACCAGGCTTCCAGTTGCAGGCCGACCGAGGTGCCGCTGGTCTTGTCGCCATACACCGGACCACCGTTATTGAAGGCGTTGACCGATTTCTTGGCCGCGTCGTTCCATTTGCCGTAGCTGACGAAGGCGCGCAGCTCGGGGCGCGACCAGTAATCCTCGCCCACGGTAATGGTCGGTGCGATGGTCAGCTTGGTCAGGCGCTGGGTGCCGGGGCTCATATCGGTTTTCAGCTGGGTCACGCCGAGTTCCGCCTGTAGCTTGAAGTTCTGGTGGAAGGCGTAGACCGGGCGCGTGCCGACCGTAGTCCAGGTGGACTTGCCGTTCTTGTCGGACTTGTCGCGCTGGTAAAGCGCCACGAATTCCATGCTGAATTCGCGCGTCGGCTGGATCACGATATCGTCGAACACGCGCAGGCGGGTCACGTCGGAATCGAGCAGGGTGCTACCGGATGGACCCATGCGCGCGCAGCAAGGGCCGTCAATGCCGGTGCCGGGACCGACGCCATACTGCACGCCGAAGGTATTGCCGCCGCCCAGCACCTTGGCCTGGCGGTGGAACAAGGACACCTGCCAGCCGTTGTGGCGCACATTGTCCTTGCCCTCGGCCTTGATCAGCGAGGTGGCGATGTCCAGCGTGCCGTTGCTGTTGACGGGCAGGCCTTCGTAGACGAAGTTCTGGCGCAGGGCCGAGCTGGAATCGTCGTACTTGCCGGTGACGGGATCGAATTTATTGAAGTCGTCGTCCTTAAAGAAGGCCACGCTCAATTTGCCGGGGCCGAGGGGCAGGGCGTCCACGCCGCCGCCGGTGCCGTTCATATTGATGTACTGCATATCCAGCATGTGGATGTCGGGACGGTAGTAGTGGCGCTTGCCGGCCCAGATGATGCCGCCGTTCATGAAGGGCAGGTTCTTGGCTTCGACATAGGCTTTGGCGATGCCCAGTTTGGCGTCGCCGAAGTCGGAGCTGTTCTTGTAGGCGTCGGCCCAGATGGTGGCGACGAAGCTGGCGCCGTTGGCCGATTTCGCCACTTCCTTGGTGTAGCCGAATTCGGCGAAGCTGTCGCACTCGTTGCCGAGGCGGAAGGACATGGTGATGCCGCCCAGGCCAAAGCAGCTCTGGCGGCCGCCCGACGAGGCCGAGCCGCCGCCGGCGCGCATATAGCCGTGGAAGCCTTCCGTTTCGTGGTCGCCGGCCTGGGCGGCGCCGCAGGCGAGGGCCATGGCCAGAGCGGCGGGCAGGGTTTGCCGGATGAGGTGTTTCATCGTGCTTGTCTCCTTGGTTGTGGTTTTTTTGTACTTTTACTACTGTGAGGAGGACAGTAGCACCGCCAAAAATGTGACACCAACAGACCGGCTCTCCGGCCGTGGGACGATGTTAAGTGATTGATTTTTATGAAATCAGGCGAAATCGCCGCGCGCCGCGCGCTAACAAAACTTTACAAAGCCTTAAGCGGGGTGCCGGCGCGTGCAGTAATACTTCGCAACAAAACCATACGTTTTATTGCAAAAAGGTTCAGTTGCTAACCAACGATGGCGCGGAGACTTGGGGTATAGTCCGAGTGCCAATAAAGACGGAAAGCCCAAAGAGGCGGGACAACAGGATGGAGACATGGTAAAGACGCTGCGCAGGATACTGGCGCTGGCCTGCCTTGCCGCGGCAAGCGGCGCGCATGCGCAGGGGGAATCGCTGCAGGTACTGCACTGGTGGAAGTCGGCCAGCGAACGCAAGGCGGTGGACTTGATCGCGGCCCGCCTGCAGGAAGAAAACATCGGCTGGAGCGACAGCATGATCCCCAATGGCTCCGGCGTGGGCGCGGGCATCGTGCTGCGCAGCCGCATCCTGGCCAAGGATGCGCCCGAAGTGGCCCAGGTCAACGGCATCGTGATCCGCGACTGGGCGCGCCTGAATCTGCTGCTTGACCTGGACGCGGTGGCCGCCGCCGGCAAATGGGACCGGCTGCTGCAGCCCACCGCCGCCGCCGTGATCCAGTCCGACGGCCATGTTTACGCCGCGCCGATCGGCATCCATCGCATCAATATGCTGTTCTACAACCGTAAGCTGTTCGCCCGCGTCAATCTGCCGGTGCCGGAAACCTGGGCCGACTTCGAGCGCGCCGCCGCCAAGCTGCGCCAGGCCGGCATCGTGCCGCTGGCGCAAAGCAGCGAGCCGTGGCAAGTCACCACCCTGTTCGAAACCCTGGTGCTGTCGGAAGGCGTGCGCTTCTACCGCGAGCTGTTCGAGAGGCGCGATGCCGCCGCCTACGCCGACGCGCGTCTGGCCTCGGCGCTGAAGCGCCTGCGCGGCTTGAAGAAATGGATGGCCAATCCCGTCGCCGAGCGCCCCTGGGACGAGACCGTGCGCGACCTGAGTGACGGCACCGCCGCCATGATGGTGATGGGCGATTGGGCCAAGGGCGAGCTGCAGGCGCGCGGCATGGTGCTGGACGAAGGCTTCGGCTGCAGCGCTGTGCCGGGTACGGCCAACTACCATCTCTACAATGTGGATACGCTGAGCATGATCGCCACGCGCGATCCGCACCGCCCGGCCCAGGAAAAGCTGGCGGCGCTGATTCTTTCGCCCGCGATCCAGGCCGACTACAATCAGATCAAGGGTTCGATTCCCGTGCTGCGCAATCCGAACCTGGCGAAGATGGATGGCTGCGCGCGCGCCTCCTACAAGCTGTTCGCCAGCGGGCCGGAAGCCCAGGTGCCCAGCCTGGTGCACCGCATGGCGACCGAGGAAATCGTGCGCGACGCCATGGTCAGCGAAGTGCACCGCTTTTTCCTCGACGATAACGTTACCGTGGCCGACGCCCAGCGCCGCCTGGGCACCATCGCGCGCACCTTCACCAAGAACCGATAGCATCATGCGTAAGATTCTCATCGTCGACGACGACCAAAAGACCCGGACCCTGCTCAAGGCCTATCTGGAAAAGAACCAGTACGAAGTCGGGCTGGCCCACAACGGAGAAACCTTCCTCGCCGAATTCAACCGCTATGCCGACGAGCTGTCGCTGGTGATCCTGGACGTGATGCTGCCCGATACCGACGGCTTCGCACTGTGCAAGGTGGTGCGCCAGCGCTCGAATGTGCCGATCATCATGCTGACCGCCAGTTCGGATGAAACCGACCGCGTGGTCGGGTTGGAACTGGGCGCGGACGATTACGTCTCCAAGCCTTACAGCCCGCGCGAGCTGCTGGCCCGCATCAAGGCGATTCACCGCCGCACCGGCATCGCCAATGCGGCCGCGCCGCGCTTCTACCGTTTTGTCGGCTTCACGCTCGATACGGTGGCGCGCACCGTCACCGACCCGCAGGGGCAGATCGTGCCGCTGACCGGCCTCGATTTCCAGCTGCTTAAATACTTTGTCGAACACGCCGGTGACATCCTCGACCGCAGCGTGCTGTGCGAAGGCACGCGTGGCCGCGACGCTGGACCGATGGACCGCTTCCTCGACGTGCAGATCAGCCGCTTGCGCCTGCGCCTCAACGACGGCGGCAAGAATCCGCTGCTGATCAAGACCGTGCGCGGCGCGGGCTATGTGTTCTCGGCCGACGTGACCAGTTCGAATGCCTAAGCCGCTGCATTTGCTGGCGCGCCTGGTGCCGCAATCGCTGTTGGGCAGGCTGACGGCGGTGATGGTGGTCGGCGTGCTGCTGACGCAACTGGCCGGGAACTTCATCTGGGCCGCGCAGCGCCGCGCCGAAGCGCTGAACGAGGTGAATGCCGCGTCCCAGCACCTGGGCCACAGCGCCGCCAGCGCGGTGCGCTTCTTTCTCAGCCTGCCGCCCAATTACCGTCCCCTCATCATCCAGCAATTCCGCGAAATGGGCGGCACGCGCTTCCTGGTCAATATCAACCGCGCGCCGGTCGATGTGCAGGCCATCGCCGCGCAGGAACTGGCCGATGCGGCCCTGAAGCAGCTGCGTTCGACCTTGAAGGAAGATTTGCCGAATGTGAGCAAGCTGCGCATCGACTTCGCCTGGCCCGAACGCTTGCCGGTCAGCGACGAGGGCGCGACCATCGGCGACCTGCCTGACAGCTGGGTGCAGCACATCCTGCTGACCAAGCCGGCGCCGGTGCTGCTGATCCAGGTCGAGATGGACCCCGGCCACTGGCTGTATCTGGCCACCCTGATGCCCAATCCCTACTTCCTCGAAACGGGCAATCCGCTGACGCACGACCGCCTGCTGCTGCAAGCCTTGTCGCTGGCGGCGGTGCTGCTGCTGTCGATCCTGGTGGTGCGCTGGACCACGCGTCCGCTGGCGGCGCTGGCGGAGGCGGCGACCGCCTTCGGCAATGGTGAGCAGGCGCCGGCCTTGCCCGAAACCGGCTCGCGCGAATTCATGGCCACGGCGCGCGCCTTCGAAGCGATGCGAGAACGCATCCAGCGCTATATCGAAGACCGCGAGCGCCTGTTCGTCTCCATCTCGCACGATCTGCGCACGCCCATCATGCGCCTCAAGCTGCGCACCGAGCTGCTGGACGACGACGATATGCGTGCCGAATTCCACGACGATCTCGATGAGCTGGACATGATGGTCAAGGGCGCGCTGCAGACCGTGAAGGACAGCGACATCCACGAGAATCCCACCGAAGTGCGCCTCGACGCGCTGCTGGGCCGCATGGTGCGCGACGCCCAACTGGCGGGCCACAAAGTCAGCTTTGAAGCATCCGGCCTGACGGTGACGGCCAAGCCACTGGCGCTGAAGCGCGCCATCGGCAATCTGCTCAACAACGCCCTGCATTACGGCCGGCAGGCCGAAATCGCGGTGCGCCGCAACGCCGGCAATATCGAGATCGAAATCCGCGACCACGGCCCCGGCGTGCCGGAAGACGCTTTCGGCAGCCTGTGCGAACCCTATGTGCGGCTGGAGCATGGACGCAAGCAGAATTCCAGCGGCATGGGTTTGGGTCTGGGCATCGCGCGTGGTATCGTGCAGGCCCATGGCGGCGAACTGCTGCTGGCGAATCATCCCGAGGGCGGCTTCCGCGCCACCATCGCACTGCCCGGTGGCGCCTTCGATCCGCTGGCGCTGCCGGGACAGGATCATTGAACAGGAGTCGGTATGAGCAAGGCCTTGCGTTTGTCGGAAAAATGGTTTCAGCGCGGTTTGTGGCTGGTGGCGTTTGCCTTTGCCGGTTTTCTGATCGGCTTGGGCGGCAAGGTCGTCGCCAGCCTGCACGGCGTGGAGCAGGCGCTGTTCCTGGAGCAGTTCATGGACCAGGGCCAGGCCAGCGCCGCGCGCCAGCAGCGCGATCTTGCCGAAGCCGCGATGGAGCAGGCCCGCATCGCCCTGGAACAGGAGCAGCAGCGCCACAAGGTGGCCGCGTCCAATACGCACGCGGCCGGCGAGACGTTCGACAACTGGGTGGCGACGCGGCGCGCCACCGCGCGTCCCGAACAGGATGCGGAACTGATCGAGCGCACCCGCGCCCTCGACCTGCTGAAGGCCGAGGAGCGCAAGACGCTGGCGGCGGTCGAAGCCCAGGAACAGAAGCACCTCGACGCGCGCCAGGCCCACGAGGCGGCGCAGAAGCGCTGGGGCGAGCTGGAAGAGGGTGCTCGTCCCGCCTACGAATCGGCCTTGCGCATGCAGGAGCTGCGCGTGTTCGGCTACCGTCTGGCGCTGACCCTGCCGCTGCTGGCGCTGGCCGGCTGGCTGTGGGCCAAGCAGCGCAAGAGCACCTACTGGCCCTTCGTCTGGGGCTTCATCTTCTTTGCCGCCTTCGCCTTCTTCGTCGAGCTGGTGCCCTATCTGCCCAGCTATGGCGGCTATGTGCGCTACATCGTCGGCATCCTGCTCACGGTGCTGGTCGGCCGCCAGGCCATCGTCTCGCTGCAGCGCTATCTGGAGCGTCAGAAGGCCGCCGAAGCGCTGCCCGACACGCAGCGCCGCCAGCATCTGAGTTACGACGTGGCACAGGCACGATTGGCGAAGGGCGTCTGCCCCGGCTGCGAACGCGGCGTCGACCTGAAAGATCCGAAGATGGATTACTGCCCCCACTGCGGCATCGGCCTGTTCAACCAATGCGGCCAGTGCGCCACCCGCAAGAACGCCTTCACCCGCTTCTGTTCCTGCTGCGGCAGCGCCGCCACCACCGCCCCCGCCGACTAAGTCTTCGCCGCAGATCAAACCGCCCGCCGTTGAAGCCGATAAGCTCATCTTTGCAGCGGGTCTGGCCCCCGCTTATTGCGGGGAAATCATGTCGGCAAGAAAGCGCAAACGTTCGCGCCAGATCAGGTCTGGCAATAATTTGCCCGTCGTTACGCAGGTCGGCAGATATGCCGGCCATATATTCATAAGCACTGTATTTTTATTGCTCACCTTGCTCCCCGCCGGCGGGGTGAGCATACTGACATCGTGGCTTCCGGCGATCGTTGACGATCCGGTGTATCTGGGTTTTGCGTGGTTACTTCATGTCGTGGTGCTGGTGTGCGACGGTTTGTTATTCGCATTCTGGATGCTTTGTCGCTTATTGAAAGCCATAATGGAGTTGTCATGAAGCCAGAAATACATAAAGGTTGGCAAGACTTCAGGGATGGTTTCAGGCAAGGCATGGCGGAAGGGTGGCATGAAAATGTGCGCATCTACTTTCTTCCTATTACCGTCCCCTACCATTTCTGCCGTATCCGGCTGCGTTTGCTACGTCGCCGTTTGCGGCGTGCGCTGAGCGCTTAAGCCAGCCCCTGTCTCCGCGTATTCCTCCTGATTCGCCGTCTGGCGCGCGTTTTTTGCAGTTCATCGCATTCCGCGTGAGTGCCGGCGCGCCTTTGTGTAAGATGCTAGGTTGCCATCATTAACACTATTTTCTGGGGAGGATAATAAAAATGAAAACCGCTAAGTACACAACCACCAACGTCTTCGTGTTTGTCGCCACCGCATGCGTGTGCGCATGTGCCTGGGATCTGGCCGCCTAAAACGCAGCCGCTTCCGCCGGCGAACAAGAAAAACACGCGAAGGAATTCCTTTTATGAAGAACCATTTTAACTTTGGCCTGCTATTCACCGCATTCTGCCTGTTTATTAACAGCGCGTTTGCGGATGACACGGTCAGCGAAACCCGCGCCATCGACGCCAAGGTCGTGCGCGTCAAGCTGGACGGGGTCATCGACCTCAAGCTCCGGCAGGGGGCGGTGCCCTCGCTGGTGATCACGGGCGAAAAACGCATCGTGTCCCGCATCACCGCCGCGCAGTCCGGCGACACCCTGTATCTCGACTCCGAGAGCCGGGGCGTCAAGCTGAACCGCAATTCGGTGCGCGCCGAACTGGTGCTGCCGCAGCTGCGCGAGGTGATCTCGGAGGGCGTGGGCACGACCGAAGTCAGTGGCTTCAGTGGGGAAGATATCGACATTACCCTGGACGGGGCGGGCAGCATGAAGGTGGTGTGCGACTACCGCCATATGCGCGCCAACCTCGGCGGCGTGGGCAGCATGCATGTCTGGGTCAGCGACAACGACAGCGTGGACCTGGACTTGCGCGGCGCCGGCTACATCACCCTCGGCGGACGCAGCAAGCAGCTGCGCGCCTCGCTCGGCGGACTGGGCGGCTTGAATGCGCAGCAGTTCCAGGCCGACTCCGTGAATCTGGAGTTGAGCGGCCTCGGCAACGCCACCGTGACGGCCAAGACCAACGCCACGCTGAATCTGAGCGGCCTCGGTTCGGTCACTGTCTACGGCAAGCCGACCAACCGCAATGTGAGCGTGGACGGACTGGGTAAAGTCAGCTGGAAGTAAATGGTGCTCTGGAGACGGGGCAATAAAACGAGAACGAATCCATTTTCTTACGCAATATGAAAAAATTAAAACAACTAATCATAGCGATAGGCATCGCGCTGGGCATGCACAGTGCCGCGCTGGCCGGGTTCGCAGAAGGCGCCACGGCGTATAACAGCAAGAACTATACGGTGGCTTTGAGAGAAATTGAACCGCTGGCGAAAGCCGGCAATACCGATGCCGAGCATCTGCTGGGCCTGATGTACTACATGGGTCGCGGCGTGCCGCAGGACTATAAGCAGGCGCTGTCCTGGCACCGCCGCGCGGCGCAGAAGGGCAAGGCCGACGCGCAGTATGTGGTGGGCGCCATGTATTACACCGGCAATGCCGTGATCCAGGACCATAAGCAGGCCGTGGTCTGGTTCCGCAAGGCGGCCGAACAGGGCCACGCCGACGCGCAGCAGGTGCTGGGTCTGATGTACCGCTATCATATCGGCGGCATGCCGCAGGATAATGTGATCGCCTATATGCTGTGGAATCTGGCGGCGGCCAACGGTTCGGCCAACGCGGCCGAGCAGCGCGCGGCCGTGGTGCGCAATATGACGCAGGAACAGATCGAGGAAGGCCAGGCGCTGTCGGCCGCGTGGAAGCGCGGCACGCCATTGCCGCGCGCCTCGCGCACCGGCGGCGGCTAAGCCGCAGCCTGCCTTGCGATGCAAAAACCCGGGTCCGTCCCGGGTTTTTTGCATTCTGCGCGCCGCGCGGCGGCAGGGTAGAATCGCCGTTTCAAATTTGAGCGGGGAATGCCATGCGCGCCATCGAGATCAGCAAGCCGGGGGCAGCCGATGTGCTGCGTGTATGCGAACGTCCCATGCCGGCGCTGAAGCCGGGCGAGTTGCGCATCAAGGTGCATGCGGCCGGCGTCAATCGTCCCGACGTGTTGCAGCGCATGGGCCATTACGCGCCGCCGCCGGGCGCCTCCGACCTGCCGGGCCTGGAAGTGGCGGGCGAGATCGTCGATGGTGACCTGGGCAGCAGCGGCTTCAAGGTCGGCGACCTGGTCTGCGCCCTGGTGCAGGGCGGCGGCTACGCCGAGTACTGCGCCGCGCCGGTGGGCCAGGTGCTGCCGATGCCGAAAGGCTGGTCGCCGCTGGAGGCGGCCTCCCTGCCTGAAACCTATTTCACGGTCTGGAGCAATGTCTTCGACCGGGCCGGCCTGGGCGGCCGCGAAACCCTGCTGGTGCAGGGCGGCACCTCGGGCATCGGCGTCACGGCCATCCAGCTGGCGCGCGCTTTCGGCCACCGCGTCTTCGCCACCGCCGGCAGCGAGGACAAGGCGCGCGCCTGCGAGCGCCTGGGCGCTGAGCGCGGCATCAATTACCGCCATGAGGATTTCGCCGAGGTGGTCAAGGCGCTGACCGGGGGCAGGGGCGTGGACGTGATCCTGGACATGGTGGCGGGCGACTATCTGCCGCGCGAGATCGCCTGCCTGGCCGACGACGGCCGCCTGGCCATCATCGCCCTGCTGGGCGGCGCCAAGGCCGAGCTGGACATGGGCCAGCTGCTGCGCCGCCGCCTGACCGTGACCGGCTCCACCCTGCGTCCGCGTTCGGTCGAATTCAAGGCCGCCATCGCGGCCCAGTTGCGCCAGCGCGTCTGGCCGCTACTCGAACGCGGCGAGATCAAGCCCGTGATCTACCAGACCTTCCCGCTGGAGCAGGCCGCCGCCGCCCACGCGCTGATGGAAAGCAGCGCCCACGTCGGCAAGATCATGCTGCAACTGGTCTGAATGGCCTAATATGAGGCCGCGCCGCCGCCCTGGCGGCCGGCCCCGGTTTGACCGGGCTTTGCGCCGCAAGTTACAATTATGGGTTATTAAATTTTAGGCTACTATGCGACGCAAACTCGTTATCGGCAATTGGAAGATGAACGGCAGCCGCACCGGCAATACGGTACTGCTGTCCGGGATTGTGGCCGGCCTGGCTTCGGCCAAGGCCGATTGTGCAGTATGCGCGCCAGCCCCGTATCTGGCCCAGTGCCAGGCTGAACTGACCGGCACGCCGCTGGCGTGGGGGGCGCAGGATGTGTCGGCCCATGCCTCCGGCGCCTATACCGGCGAAGTGGCGGCCTCCATGCTGCAGGACTTCGGCTGCCGCTATGCGCTCGTCGGCCATTCCGAACGTCGCGCCTATCATGGTGAAAGCAATGCAGTGGTGGCGCAGAAGGCGCAGGCGGCCCTGGCTGCCGGCCTGATTCCGGTGGTCTGCGTCGGCGAAACCCTGGCCGAGCGCGAAGCAGGGCAGACCGGCGCCGTGGTCGGCGCCCAGCTGCAAGCGGTGCTGGACCTGCTGGATAATGCCGCGCTGGCGAAGATCGTGCTCGCTTACGAGCCGGTCTGGGCCATCGGCACCGGCAAGACCGCGACCCCGGCCATGGCCCAGGAAGTGCACGCTTTACTGCGCCAGCAAGTGGCCGAACGTAGCGCGGAAGCCGCATCCGGCATGCAGATTTTGTACGGCGGCAGCATGAAACCCGAAAATGCGGGAGAATTGCTGGCCCAGGCAGATATTGACGGCGGCCTGATTGGCGGCGCCGCACTGAAGGCGGCGGATTTCCTGGCGATTATCCGCGCGGCTGAATAAGCATTTTTGAAACAGCTTTATTTGAGAATGGAATAGCATGAACACCTTGTTCAATTTGGTTATTGTGGTACAGGTTTTGTCGGCGCTGGCCATTATCGGCCTGGTGCTGCTGCAGCACGGTAAGGGCGCCGATATGGGCGCCGCCTTCGGTTCCGGCGCCTCGGGTAGTCTGTTCGGCGCCACCGGTTCCTCCAACTTCATGTCGAAATCGACGGCGGTGGCGGCGGCGATCTTCTTCTCCGCCACCCTGGGCCTGTCGACCATGGCAACGCAGCGCGGCGCGGCCAACACCGGCGGCGGCGTGATGCAGAATGTGAACACCCCGGCGCCAGCGCCCGTAAAAGGTTCGGCCGCGATCCCTTCGGCAGCACCGCAAGCGCCCGCAGAAGCGCCTGCAGCCTCGGTTCCAGCCGCTGCGGCTCCTGCCGCCGCTGCACCCGCATCGAGCGCTCCTGGTGCGCAAATTCCGAAGTAATATCGGGCTTTGCAAAAGTTTTTCCGCTTTTTGTCCTTGTTTTACTGCAATTCGCATTAACAAAGTAGTGAAATCAGAGTAGAATAGCGGCCTTAATGCCGACGTGGTGAAATTGGTAGACACGCTATCTTGAGGGGGTAGTGGCGCAAGCTGTACGAGTTCGAGTCTCGTCGTCGGCACCATAGAAAATACAAAAAGCCAGCAAGGGCGCATGGGCATCGGCTCTTGCCTTAGGCTGGTTTTTTTACGAGGATGTGTCGTTTGATCCTGGTCTCAGCTTCTGATTGGGGTCGAGCGTTAAATGCACCGCAAAGCACCGCGCTGCTCTCCTGACCGATCGTTCAACATAAGCTAATCAACCGTGAACCTCGAAAATTACTTCCCCGTCCTGTTGTTCCTCTTAGTCGGCATTGGTGTCGGCGTAGTTCCCCAGCTGCTGGGCCGTTTCCTCGGTCCGAATAAACCTGACGCAGCGAAACTCTCCCCTTACGAGTGCGGCTTCGAAGCTTTCGAAGACGCGCGTATGAAATTCGACGTGCGCTACTACCTCGTCGCAATTCTGTTCATTTTGTTCGATCTGGAAACGGCATTCTTCTTCCCCTGGGGCGTCTCCATGCGCGAACTGGGCTGGCAGGGATACGTGACGATGATGGTGTTCATCGCCGAATTCGTGGTCGGTTTTTGGTATATCTGGAAGAAAGGTGCCCTTGATTGGGAATAAGCCATGTCTATTGAAGGCGTATTAAACGAAGGTTTCATCACCACGACGGCCGACAAGCTGATTAACTGGGCGCGCACGGGTTCCATGTACCCGATGACGTTCGGTCTGGCTTGCTGCGCGGTGGAGATGATGCATGCAGGTGCGGCCCGTTACGACCTTGAGCGTTTCGGTTTCATGTTCCGCCCATCCCCGCGTCAGTCCGACGTGATGATTGTTGCCGGCACGCTGTGCAACAAGATGGCGCCGGCGCTGCGCAAGGTCTATGACCAGATGCCGGAGCCGCGTTGGGTGATCTCCATGGGCTCCTGCGCCAATGGCGGCGGCTACTATCACTACTCCTACTCGGTGGTGCGCGGTTGCGACCGCATCGTGCCGGTGGACGTGTATGTGCCAGGCTGCCCGCCGACCGCGGAAGCCCTGCTGTACGGCATTCTGCAGCTGCACAACAAGATCAAGCGAACCAATACGATCGCGCGCTAAGGGCTGTACTGAATATGACTACACATCTGGAAACACTGGTCGCCGCCCTGCAAAGCACGCTGGGCGAGCGGGCCGAAATCACGGTCGCCCTGGGCGAAGTGACGGTGGTGCTGAAAGCCGCCGACTACTACCAAGCAATGACACAGCTGCGCGACGACGCAGCTTTGCGTTTTGATACGCTGATCGATTTGTGCGGCGTGGATTATCAAAACTACGGCGAAGGCGCCTGGGACGGTCTGCGTTTCGCCGCCGTCACCCACCTGCTGTCGGTCGAGAAGAACTGGCGCGTGCGCGTGCGCGTGTTCGCGCCGGACGACGACATGCCGCTGGTGCCGTCGGTGGTGAACATCTGGCGTGCCGCCAACTGGTTCGAGCGCGAAGCGTTCGACCTGTACGGCATCCTGTTCGAAGGCCACAACGACCTGCGCCGCATCCTGACCGACTACGGTTTCATCGGCCACCCGTTCCGCAAGGACTTCCCGGTGTCGGGCTATGTGGAAATGCGCTACGACCCTGAGCAGAAGCGCGTGATCTACCAGCCTGTGACGATCGAGCCGCGCGAAAACGTGCCGCGCGTGATCCGCGAAGAAAACTACGGGATGAAATAATGGCTGAGATTAAGAACTACACCCTGAACTTTGGTCCGCAGCACCCGGCAGCGCACGGCGTGCTGCGCCTGGTGCTGGAGCTGGACGGCGAGGTGATCCAGCGCGCCGACCCGCATATCGGCCTGCTGCACCGCGCCACCGAAAAACTGGCCGAGCAGAAGACCTATCTGCAATCGGTGCCGTACATGGACCGCCTCGACTACGTGTCGATGATGTGCAACGAGCACGCCTACGTGATGGCGATCGAGAAGCTGCTCGGTCTCGAAGTGCCGCTGCGCGCGCAGTACATCCGCGTCATGTTCGACGAGATCACCCGTCTGCTGAACCACCTGCTGTGGCTCGGCGCGCACGCGCTCGACGTCGGCGCCATGGGCCCCTTCCTGTACGCCTTCCGCGACCGCGAAGACCTGATGGACTGCTACGAAGCGGTATCGGGCGCGCGCATGCACGCGGCCTACTACCGTCCGGGCGGCGTGTACCGCGACCTGCCGGACGCCATGCCGCAGTACAAGGCATCGCTGATCCGCAACGAGAAGGCACTGGCCGAGCGCAACGAGAACCGTCAAGGCTCGATGCTGGACTTCATCGAAGACTTCACGCGCCGCTTCCCGACCTATGTCGACGAATACGAAACCCTGCTGACCGATAACCGTATCTGGAAGCAGCGTACCGTGGGCGTGGGCGTGGTCTCGCCGGAAGACGCGAAAGCCATGGGCTTCACCGGCGCCATGCTGCGTGGCTCGGGCGTGGCCTGGGATCTGCGCAAGAACCAGCCTTACGAAGTGTACGACCTGATGGATTTCGATATCCCGGTCGGCACCAACGGCGACAGCTACGACCGTTACCTGGTGCGTATCGAAGAGATGCGCCAGTCGAACCGCATCATCAAGCAGTGCGTGGAGTGGCTGCGCAACAATCCGGGTCCGGTCATGTCCAGCAACCGCAAGGTGGCGCCGCCATCGCGCGTGGACATGAAGACCAATATGGAATCGCTGATCCACCACTTCAAGCTGTTTACCGAAGGTTTCCACGTGCCGCCAGGCGAAGCTTACAGCGCCGTGGAGCACCCGAAGGGCGAATTCGGTATTTACCTGGTGTCGGATGGCGCCAACAAGCCGTACCGCATGAAGATCCGCGCACCGGGCTTTGCCCACCTGCAGGGTCTGGACGAAATGGCACGCGGCCACATGATCGCCGACGCCGTGACCATCATCGGTACCCAGGATATCGTTTTCGGCGAAATCGACAGATAAGTCCCAGAGGCATACGTATGTTGTTATCAGAGCAGTGCTACAAAAAAATCGACCGCGAGTTGGCCAAATATCCGGCCGACCAGCGCCAGTCGGCCGTGATGGCCTCGCTGGCCCATGCCCAGGTTGAACTGGGCTGGCTGTCGCCGGAAACCATGAAGGAAATCGCCGACTACATCGGCATGCCGGCCATCGCCGTGCAGGAAGTGGCGACCTTCTACAATATGTACAACCTGAAGCCGGTCGGCAAGCACAAGATCACCGTGTGCACCAACCTGCCTTGCGCCCTGTCGGGCGGCGAGCGCGCGGCCAAACACCTGAAAGAGAAACTCGGCATCGACTACCGCGAAACCTCCGGCGACGGCGAGTTCACGCTGATGGAAGGCGAGTGCATGGGCGCCTGCGGCGACGCGCCGGTGCTGCTGGTGAACAACCACCGCATGTGCAGCCATATGTCCAACGACAAGATCGACGCCCTCGTGGAGGAACTGAAGAAATGACCTCGCTCCACAACCGTCACATCGACCCGCTGATCCTCAAGGATCTGACCGGCGATAACTGGCACCTGGCCGACTACGTGAAACGTGGCGGCTATTCGGCGCTGCGCCGCATCCTGGAAGAGAAGATCGCGCCGGAAGCGATCATCGCCGACCTGAAGACCTCCGGCCTGCGCGGCCGCGGCGGCGCCGGTTTCCCGACCGGCCTGAAATGGTCCTTCATGCCGCGCCAGTTCCCTGGCCAGAAATACCTCGTCTGCAATACAGATGAAGGCGAACCTGGCACTTTCAAGGACCGCGACATCATCCGTTACAACCCCCATGCCCTGATCGAGGGCATGGCCATCGGCGCTTACGCCATGGGCATCACCGTGGGCTACAACTACATCCACGGCGAGATCTTCCAGGACTACCTGCGCTTCGAGGAAGCGCTGGAAGAGGCGCGCGCCGCCGGCTTCCTGGGCGATAAGATCATGGGCAGCGATTTCAGCTTCCAGCTGCACGCCCACCATGGCTATGGCGCCTACATCTGCGGCGAAGAGACCGCGCTGCTCGAATCGCTGGAAGGCAAAAAAGGCCAGCCGCGCTTCAAGCCGCCTTTCCCGGCGTCCTTCGGCCTGTACGGCAAGCCGACCACCATCAACAATACCGAGACCTTCGCGGCCGTGCCGTTCATCCTGAACGTGGGCGCCGAGAAGTATCTGGGCATGGGCAAGCCGAACAACGGCGGCACCAAGATCTTCTCGATCTCGGGCGACGTCGAGCGTCCAGGCAACTACGAAGTCCCGCTTGGCACGCCGTTCGCCAAGCTGATGGAACTGGCCGGCGGCATGCGCGGCGGCAAAAAGATCAAGGCCGTGATTCCGGGCGGTTCCTCCGCGCCGGTGATCCGCGGCGAGATCATGATGGACACCGATCTGGATTACGATTCGATCTCCAAGGCCGGCTCCATGCTCGGTTCGGGCGCCGTGATCGTGATGGACGAAACGCGCTGCATGGTCAAGGCGCTGGAGCGCCTGTCCTACTTCTACTTTGAAGAATCCTGCGGCCAATGCACCCCATGCCGCGAAGGCACGGGCTGGATGTACCGCATGATCCACCGCATCGAGCACGGCCAAGGCCGCGCCTCCGATCTGGACATGCTGAACTCCATCGCAGACAACATCCAGGGCCGCACGATCTGCGCGCTGGGCGACGCTGCCGCCATGCCGGTGCGCGCCTTCGTCAAGCATTTCCGCGAAGAATTTGAATATCACGTCGAGCACAAGCACTGCCTGGTGCCGGCATACATCTAAGCTGCGATCATCATGGTTGAAATCGAAATAGACGGCAAGAAAGTCGAAGTCCCTGCTGGTAGCATGGTGATGGACGCTGCCAACAAGCTGGGCACCTACATCCCGCACTTCTGCTATCACAAGAAATTGTCGATCGCGGCGAGCTGCCGTATGTGCCTGGTCGAGGTGGAAAAAGCGCCGAAACCGCTGCCCGCCTGCGCCACCCCGGTCTCGGCCGGCATGGTGGTGCGCTCGCACAGCGACAAAGCGGTGCAGGCGCAAAAGAGCGTCATGGAATTCCTGCTGATTAACCACCCGCTCGACTGCCCGATCTGCGATCAGGGCGGCGAATGCCAGTTGCAGGATCTGGCCGTGGGCTACGGCAAAAGCGAATCGCGCTACGAAGAAGAAAAACGCGTGGTGAAGCCGAAGGACGCCGGTCCCCTGGTGTCCATGCAGGAAATGGCGCGCTGCATCCACTGCACCCGCTGCGTGCGTTTCGGCCAGGAAGTGGCCGGCGTCATGGAGCTGGGCATGCTGGGCCGCGGCGAGCACGCCGAGATCACCACCTTCGTCGGCGAAGCGGTGAACTCCGAAATGTCGGGCAATATGATCGACCTGTGCCCGGTCGGCGCGCTGACCTCCAAGCCATTCCGCTACAGCGCCCGTACCTGGGAACTGTCGCGCCGCAAATCCGTGTCGCCGCACGACGGCCTGGGCTCGAACCTGATCGTTCAGGTCAAGCAGGGCGAAGTCAAGCGCGTGCTGCCGCTGGAAAACGAAGCGGTCAACGAATGCTGGATCTCCGACAAGGACCGCTTCTCCTACGAGGCTCTGGGCAGCGCCGAGCGCCTGACCCAGCCTATGCTCAAGCAAGGCAATGAGTGGAAGGAAGTGGACTGGCAGACCGCGCTGGAATACGTGGCGCATGGCCTGAAGAACATCAAGCACGAACATGGCGCCGATGCCATCGCCTCCTATGCCACCCCGCATTCGACGGTGGAAGAACTGGTCCTGCTGCAAAAGCTGACCCGCGGCGTCGGTTCCGAGAACATCGACTTCCGCCTGCGCCACAGCGATTTCGCGCTGGACGGCCAGGTCGCGCCGTGGCTGGGCATGCCGGTGGCCGACGTGAGCAATCTGCAGCGCGTCTTCGTCATCGGCTCCTTCCTGCGCAAGGACCACCCGCTGCTGGCGACCCGCCTGCGCGCCGCCGTCAAGGCCGGCGGCAAGCTGTCCGTGCTGCATGGCGCCGATGAGGAGAACCTGATCACCGCCGCCAACAAGATCATCGCCGCGCCATCCGACTGGCTGGCCGCGCTGTCGGGCGTAGTCGCTGCCGTGGCGAAAGCCAAGGAAGTGGCCGCGCCGGCCGGTTTCGAGAGCGTGGCCGTGTCCGACGCTGCCGCCGCCATCGCCGCCAGCCTGCTGGGTGGCGACAACAAGGCTGTCTTCCTCGGCAACGCCGCCGCGCAGCATCCGCAAGCGTCCGCGCTGCACGCCGCCGCGCAATGGATCGCCGAACAGACCGGCGCCAAGTTCGGTTACCTGACCGAAGCGGCCAACACCGTCGGCGGCTACCTGCTGGGCGCCACCGCGAAGAACGCCGCGCCGGCCTTCTCGGCGCCGAAGAAAGCCTATCTGCTGCTGAACGCCGAACCGGAACTCGACGCCGTCAACCCGCAAGCGGCCAAGGCCGCCCTGCAGGGCGCCGACATGGTAGTCGTGCTGTCGGCCTTCAAGCACGGCATGGACTACGCCGACGTGCTGCTGCCGATCGCGCCGTTCGCCGAAACCTCGGGCAGCTTCGTCAACTGCGAAGGCCGCCTGCAAAGCTTCAACGGCACCGTCAAGCCGCTGGCGGAAACCCGTCCGGCCTGGAAAGTGCTTCGCGTGCTGGGCAATATCCTCGGCCTGGCCGGTTTCGACTACGAGACTTCGGAAGCGATCCGCGACGAAGCCTTCGGCAAGGGTGTGACCGACCTGTCCTCCAAGCTGAATAACAACGCCAAGCTGGCGCCTGTCGCCGCCGCCTTCGGTGCCGGCGACAAGCTGGAACGCGTGACCGATGTGCCGATCTACTTCGCCGACGCGCTGGCGCGCCGTTCCGGTCCGCTGCAAGCGACCGCCGACGCCGCCGCGCCGAAAGCGCGCCTGTCCGCTGCCCTGGCGCAGCAGATCGGCGTCAAGGCCGGCGACAAGGTGCAGGTCAGCCAGGGCTCCGGCTCGGCCATCCTGGAAGCGCAGATCGACGCGGGCCTGCCGGCCAACGTCGTGCGCGTAGCCGCCGCCCACGCATCGACCGCCTCACTGGGCGCGATGTTCGGTTCCATCACCGTTGTTAAAGCAGGGGAGGGCAAGTAATGTCTTTGCCTGAGATTATCGATACCATCAATGCCACCGGCGGCGAGCTGGTGGGGCCGGCCTGGCCCTTCTTCTGGACCCTGGCCAAAATCCTGTGCGTGACCCTGCCCCTGATGGGCATGGTCGCCTACCTGACGCTGTGGGAGCGCAAGCTGCTCGGCTGGATCCAGATCCGTATCGGCCCGAACCGCGTAGGTCCGGCCGGTCTGCTGCAGCCGATCGCCGACGCGCTGAAACTGCTGTTCAAAGAGATCATCCTGCCGACCAAGTCGAACAAGGCGCTGTTCGTGATCGGCCCGATCATGACCATCATGCCGGCGCTGGCCGCCTGGTCGGTGGTGCCTTTCGGCCCGCAGGCCGCGCTGGCCGACGTCAACGCCGGTCTGCTGCTGCTGATGTCGATCATGTCGATCGAGGTGTACGGCATCATCATCGCCGGCTGGTCCTCGAACTCGAAGTACTCCTTCATGGGCGCCATGCGTGCTTCGGCGCAGATGGTGTCCTACGAGATCGCCATGGGCTTCGTGCTGGTGATCGTGCTGATGGTGTCCGGTTCGCTGAACTTGTCCGAGATCGTCGCCGGCCAGCAAAAAGGCCAGATGGCGGCCATGGGCCTGAACTTCCTGTCCTGGAACTGGCTGCCGCTGCTGCCGATGTTCGTGGTCTACCTGGTGTCCGGCCTGGCCGAATGTAACCGCCACCCGTTCGACGTGGTCGAAGGCGAGTCGGAAATCGTGGGCGGCCACATGGTCGAGTACTCGGGCATGTCCTACGCCATGTTCTTCCTGGCCGAATACGCCAATATGATCCTGATCGGCGTGATCGCTTCGATCATGTTCCTGGGTGGCTGGTCCGCTCCGATCGCTGCGCTGGAATTCGGCGGCGGCTTCGGCGGCTTCTTCTGGCTGTTTGTGAAAACCTTCTGCATCGTGTCGCTGTTCATCTGGACTCGCGGTACCTTCCCGCGCTACCGCTATGACCAGATCATGCGTTTGGGCTGGAAAGTGTTCATCCCGCTGACCCTGGCCTACCTGGTCATCGTCGCCACCTGGATGCAGACCTCCTGGAACATTTGGAAGTAAGAGAGCGAATACGATATGGAACGAATAAAAGACTTTTTCGGCAGCCTGATGCTGCGCGAATTGTTCAAGGGGATGGCGCTGACCGGCAAATACATGTTTGCCAAGAAGATCACCGTCCAATTCCCTGAAGAGAAAACGCCGATCTCGCCGCGTTTCCGCGGCCTGCACGCGCTGCGCCGCTACCCCAATGGGGAAGAGCGCTGCATCGCCTGCAAGCTGTGCGAAGCGGTATGCCCGGCCATGGCGATCACCATCGAATCGGAACAGCGCGACGATGGCAGCCGCCGCACCACGCGCTACGACATCGACCTGACCAAGTGCATCTTCTGCGGTTTCTGCGAAGAGTCCTGCCCGGTCGACTCCATCGTGGAAACCCATGTGCTGGAATACCACGGCGAGAAGCGCGGCGATCTGTACTACACCAAGGAAATGCTGCTGGCTGTAGGCGACCGTTATGAAGCGGAGATTGCCGCCAACCGTGCTGCCGATGCGCCGTACCGCTGAACGCGGACGTGATCGACACTTAACTGTCAGGGTTTCTTATGGAATTTAAAACTGCTTTGTTCTACGTGTTCGCGGCCATCCTGGTGCTGGCTGCGACCCGCGTTATCACGGCCCGCAATCCGGTGCACGCCGCGCTGTTCCTGGTGCTGTCGTTCTTCCAGGCGGCCGGCATCTGGATGCTGCTGAAGGCCGAGTTCCTGGCCATCGTGCTGGTGCTGGTGTATGTCGGCGCCGTGATGGTGCTGTTCCTGTTCGTCGTGATGATGATCGACATTAACGTCGACAAGCTGCGCGAAGGCTTCTGGAACTACCTGCCGCTGGCGGCCACCGTGGGTGGCGTCATCGTGCTGGAAATGGCTTCCGTGCTGTGGCGCAGCTTCTGGGTCTACGACCAGCAGTCGCCGGCCGGCGCCAGCCTGATCGGCACCACCAAGGCGCTGGGCATGGCCATTTACACCGATTACATCTACGCGTTTGAAATCGCCGCCGTCGTGCTGCTGCTGGCCATCGTGGCCGCCGTCGCCCTGACCCTGCGCAAGCGCAAGGATATCAAGTACTTCGATCCGGCCGAAGCGGTGCGGGTCAAGCGTAACGACCGTCTGCGCATCGTGAAGATGGACGCCGTCTCCACGCGCAATCAGACGGAAGCGGCAACGAAGGAGGCACCATGACTTTATCGCTGGCACACTACCTGGTCCTGGGCGCGATCCTGTTCGCGATCTCGATCGTCGGTATTTTCCTGAACCGCAAGAACGTCATCGTTCTGCTGATGGCCATCGAATTGATGCTGCTGGCAGTGAACATGAACTTCATCGCGTTCTCGCATTACCTGGGCGACGCGGCCGGGCAGATCTTTGTCTTCTTCATCCTGACCGTGGCGGCCGCCGAATCGGCAATCGGCCTCGCGATCCTGGTGGTGATGTTCCGTAATCTGGACACCATCAATGTGGAAGACCTGGATAGCCTCAAAGGCTAAGTTTTAAACCTCGAATAATAAACAGTAAGGTTCATCATGGCGGGGCTTAACCCTAACCTTCTTCTTGCCGTTCCTCTGGCGCCCCTGGCGGGCGCCGCGATTGCGGGCTTGCTCGGAACCCGATTCTTCGGGAATTTGGTCGGCCGAAAAACGTCGCATACCGCGACGATTTTGGGCGTGCTGATTGCATTTATTATTTCCTTCCAGACGCTGCTGAGCGTGATGGATGGCGCCAGCTATAACGGCGACATCTATACCTGGATGACCGTGGCCGGCGTCAAGCTGGCGGTCGGCTTCCAGATCGACGCGCTGTCGGCGATGATGATGAACGTGGTGACGTTCGTGTCGCTGATGGTCCACATCTACACCATCGGCTACATGAAGGACGACGAAGGCTATAACCGCTTCTTCTCCTACATCTCGCTGTTCACCTTCTCGATGCTGATGCTGGTCATGTCCAACAACTTCCTGCAGCTGTTCTTCGGCTGGGAAGCGGTGGGCCTGGTTTCGTATCTGCTGATCGGCTTCTGGTACACCCGTCCGACGGCCATCGTGGCGAACATGAAAGCCTTCCTGGTCAACCGCGTGGGCGACTTCGGCTTCATCCTGGGTATCGGCCTGCTGCTGGCTTACGCCGGCTCCATGGACTACCAGGAAGTCTTCGCCAAGAAAGAGCAGCTGCTGGCCCTGACCCTGCCGGGCACCGACTGGATGCTGCTGAGCGTGGCCTGTATCTGCCTGTTCATCGGCGCCATGGGTAAATCGGCGCAGTTCCCGCTGCACGTCTGGCTGCCCGACTCGATGGAAGGCCCGACCCCGATCTCCGCGCTGATCCACGCCGCCACCATGGTGACGGCCGGTATCTTCATGGTGTCGCGCATGTCGCCGCTGTTCGAGCTGTCGGACACCGCGCTGTCCTTCATCCTGGTGATCGGCTCCATCACGGCCCTGTTCATGGGCTTCCTGGGCATCATCCAGAACGACATCAAGCGCGTGGTTGCTTACTCGACCCTGTCGCAGCTCGGCTACATGACCGTGGCCCTGGGTTCCTCGGCCTATTCGATCGCCGTGTTCCACCTGATGACCCACGCCTTCTTCAAAGCGCTGCTGTTCCTGGGCGCCGGTTCGGTCATCATCGGCATGCACCACGACCAGGACATCCGCAATATGGGCGGCCTGCGCAAGTACATGCCAATCACCTGGATCACGTCGCTGCTCGGCTCCCTGGCCCTGATCGGCACCCCGTTCTTCTCGGGCTTCTACTCGAAGGATTCGATCATCGAAGCGGTGCACGCTACCCATATCTGGGGCGCGGGCTTCGCCAACTTCGCGGTGCTGGCCGGCGTCTTCGTGACCGCCTTCTACTCCTTCCGCATGTACTTCCTGGTCTTCCACGGCGAGGAACGCTTCGGCAAGGAACACCACCACGCGCACGCTTCGCACCATGACGACGAAGCGGAAGAGGACGACCATGGCCACCACGGCCTGGCGCCGGGCGAGAAACCGCACGAATCCCCATTCGTGGTCTGGTTCCCGCTGGTGATGCTGGCCATCCCTTCGGTGGTGATCGGCTTCCTGACCATCGGCCCGATGCTGTTCGGCGACTTCTTCAAGGGCGTGATCTTCGTCGGTGAAAACCACCACGCGATGCACGAACTGGCCGAAGAATTCCATGGCCCGGTGGCGATGGTGATCCATTCGCTGACCAGCCTGCCGCTGTGGCTGGCCATTGCCGGCGTGGCGACGGCTTACTACTGCTATATGATCAATCCGCGCGTGCCGGCCTGGTTCTATGCCAAGTTCAAAGCTGTCCACACCCTGCTGGATAACAAGTACTACATGGACAAGATCAACGAAGCCGTCTTCGCCAAAGGCGCGCGCCTGCTGGGCGAAGGCCTGTGGAATGTGGGCGACCGCACCCTGATCGACGGTCTGCTGGTGAACGGCAGCGCGAAAGTGGTGCAGTGGTTCTCGTCGCTGGTGCGCGTGGCGCAAACCGGCTACATCTACCACTACGCGTTCGTGATGATCCTCGGCATCCTCGGATTCCTGGTCTATTTCCTGCCGTTTTGGCACGCTTGATAGCTGACACGCAAAAGAGATAAAAGATGCAGTCAACGATAAATAATCTTCCTCCTTACCTGAGCCTGGCGATCTGGCTGCCGGTGTTGTTCGGCCTGATCGTCCTGGCGGTCGGCCGCGATTCGCGCGCCGGCATGGTGCGCATGCTGTCGCTGTTGGGCGCGATTGTGTCCTTCCTGCCGACCATTCCGCTGTTCACCAAATTCGACAACGCGGCGCACGGCCTGCAGTTCGTGGAAAAAGCGCCGTGGATCGAGCGCTTCAATATCTTCTACTCGCTCGGCGTGGACGGCCTGTCGCTGTGGTTCGTGCCGCTGACCGCCTTCATCACCATCATCGTGGTGATCTCGGCCTGGGAAGTGATCGAGGAGCGCGTCGCGCAGTACATGGGCGCCTTCCTGATCCTGTCCGGCCTGATGATCGGCGTGTTCTGCGCCATGGACGGCCTGCTGTTCTACTTCTTCTTCGAAGCGACCCTGATCCCGATGTACATCATCATCGGCGTCTGGGGCGGCGCCAACCGCGTGTACGCGGCGTTCAAGTTCTTCCTGTACACCTTCCTCGGTTCGCTGCTGACGCTGATCGCCATCATCTACCTGTACAACAAGTCGGGTAGCTGGGACATCCTGGTCTGGCACAAGCTGCCGCTGGCCATGGGCGAACAGATCGCCATCTTCTTCGCCTTCTTCATGGCTTTCGCCGTGAAGGTGCCGATGTTCCCGGTCCACACCTGGCTGCCGGACGTCCACGTGGAAGCGCCGACCGGCGGTTCCGCCGTGCTGGCCGCGATCATGCTGAAACTGGGCGCCTACGGCTTCCTGCGCTTCTCCCTGCCGATCGTGCCTGACGCCTCGAAAGAGCTGGCCGGCTTCGTGATCGTGCTGTCCCTGATCGCCGTGATCTACGTCGGCCTGGTGGCACTGGTGCAGAAGGACATGAAAAAACTGGTGGCTTACTCCTCGATCGCCCACATGGGCTTCGTGACCCTGGGCTTCTTCATGTTCAACGACATCTCGATGCAGGGCGGTATCGTGCAGATGATCTCGCACGGCTTCATTTCGGGCGCCATGTTCCTGTGCATCGGCGTGCTGTACGACCGCATGCACTCGCGCCAGATCGCCGACTACGGTGGCGTGGTCAACACCATGCCGAAGTTCGCCGCCTTCCTGGTGCTGTTCTCGATGGCCAACTGCGGCCTGCCAGCCACCTCCGGCTTCGTCGGCGAATTCATGGTGATCCTGGGCGCGGTGCAGTTCAACTTCGTGACCGGCATCCTGGCCGCCACCGCCCTGATCCTGGGCGCGGCGTACTCGCTGTGGATGGCCAAGCGCGTGCTCTTCGGCAAAGTGGCCAATGCCAACGTGGCCGCACTGACCGACATCAACAACCGCGAGTTCCTGATGCTGGGCATCCTGGCGCTGGCGGTGCTGGTAATGGGCCTGTACCCAGCCCCGTTCACCGACACCATGCAAACCTCCGTGGCCGACCTGCTCAAGCACGTCGCCCAGAGCAAGCTGCACTAAGAAAAACCAGGAATAGCTAAATGAATACCACTAACCTGATCCCGCTCTATGCAGAAGTCTTTCTGCTGATCGCCACCTCGGCGATCCTGCTGATCGATATGTTCCTGTCAGAGAGCAAGCGTTCGATCACTTATGTGCTGTCGCTGCTCGCGCTGGGCGTCTGCGCGGCCATCAGCCTGGCCGACTACAACGCCGGCGCCACCGTGTACGCCTTCAACAATATGTTCGTGTCGGATCCGATGTCGAACCTGCTGAAAGTGTTCACCTACCTCGGCGTGGCCGTGACCCTGGTGTATTCGCGCCAGTACGCGCATGCACGCGGCATGCTGGGCGGCACGCTCGGCGGCGAGTTCTATGCGCTGGCCCTGTTCGCGACCCTGGGCCAGATGGTCATGATCTCCGGTAACAGCTTCCTGTCCATCTACCTGGGCCTGGAACTGATGTCGCTGGCCCTGTACGCGCTGGTGGCCCTGCGCCGCGACAACGCGAAAGCGACCGAAGCGGCGATGAAATACTTCGTGCTGGGCGCGCTGGCTTCCGGCTTCCTGCTGTATGGCATGTCCATGCTGTACGGCGCCACCGGTTCGCTGGAACTCAATGAAGTGGCGAAAGCGGCCGCCAGCGGCACCGTCAAGCCGACCATCCTGGTCTTCGGCCTGGTGTTCATGGTGGCCGGCCTGGCCTTCAAGCTGGGCGTGGTGCCGTTCCATATGTGGGTGCCGGACGTCTACCAAGGCGCGCCGACCGCCGTGACCCTGCTGCTGGGCGGCGCGCCGAAACTGGCCGCCTTCGCCATCTGCATCCGCCTGCTGGTGGAAGGCCTGCTGCCGCTGGCGCATGACTGGCAGCAGATGCTGCTGATCCTGGCCGTGCTGTCCCTGGCCATCGGCAACTTCACCGCGATCGCCCAGTCCAATCTGAAGCGTATGCTGGCTTACTCGACCATCGCGCAAATGGGCTTCGTGCTCCTGGGCCTGATGGCCGGCGTGGTCGGCGTGGACAAATCGAACGCCGCCGCTGCCTACAGCGCCTCCATGTACTACTCGATCACCTATGTGCTGACCACCCTCGGCAGCTTCGGCCTGATCATGGCGCTGGCGCGCTCCGGCTTCGAAGCGGAAGAACTGTCCGACTTCAAGGGCCTGAGCAAACGCAGCCCGCTGTACGCGCTGCTGATGTCCGTGCTGATGTTCTCGCTGGCCGGCGTGCCGCCGATGGTTGGCTTCACCGCCAAGCTGTCGGTGCTGCAGGCTGTGATGAGCACCGGCCAACTGTGGCTGGCCGTGCTGGCGGTGATGTTCTCGCTGATCGGCGCCTACTACTACCTGCGCGTGGTGAAAACCATGTGGTTCGACGAGCCGGAAGATACCGCGCCGATCGTCGTCCACGGCGACAAGAGCGTGGTGCTGGTGCTGAACAGCCTGGCCGTGGTAGCTATGGGCATCATCCCAGGTCCGCTGCTGAACGCCTGCCTGAGCGCCATGAGCAAAACCCTGGCCTCCTAAGCATCCGGCAATGGACGTATCCTCCTCCAGCTGGTTGGTGATCCTGCTTGCATTCGCAGCCGCCAACCTGCCATTCTTTAACGACAAGGTGTTCGCCCTGATTCCGCTGAAGTCCGGCGGGGCAGGGCAGGAGCGCCACCGCAAGGCGCTGTTCATCCGGCTGCTGGAAATGGTGGCGCTCTACTTTGTCGTTGGTCTGATCGCCATCGCGATCGAGGCGCGCATCGGCACCCGCTTCCCGCAGCAGTGGGAGTTCTATGCGATCACCGCCTGCCTCTTCATCGTGCTGGCCTTCCCTGGCTTCGTCGTGCGCTACCTGCGCAAGCGCCGCTGATACACTACTGATTTTCCGATTGAAAGGAGCGTGCATGGATGCGCACCTGAAAGAAACCCGTATCGACGGTGAGCTGGCGTACGACGGCCACTTCCTCAAGGTCCAACGCGACCGCATCAAACTGCCCAACGGCGCTGAAACCGGGCGCGAATTCATCAAGCATCCCGGCGCGGTGGTGATCCTGCCGCTGCTGGACGACGGCCGCGTGCTGCTGGAGCGCCAGTTCCGCTATCCGCTCGACCGCGTCTTCATCGAACTCCCGGCCGGCAAGATCGATCCGGGCGAGGAGTCGCTGGCCTGCGCCAAACGCGAGCTGGAAGAGGAAACCGGCTACAGCGCCAGCGAGTGGCATTACCTGACCACCATCCATAACGCCATCGCCTACTCGGACGAGTACCTGGACATTTTCCTGGCGCGCGGCCTGCAAGCGGGCGAAGTCAAACTGGATGAGGGCGAATTCATCGAAACCATCACCGCCACGCCGGAAGAGATGCTGGACTGGGTGCGCACCGGCCGCATCACCGACGTCAAAACCATCATCGGCGCCTTCTGGCTGGAACGCATCAATAGCGGAGCCTGGAAGCTCGGCTGAGGCGATGGCTGCGCCGCGCTTCCCGCTCCGGCTGGCCTGCCTGCTGGCCGCGCTCGCGCCGCTGTGCGCCGCGGCCGGCGGCGCAGCGGAAAAGCGTACACCGTTCCAGATCCGCTGCGAGGACACGATCAGCAAGACCGCTTCGGTCATGTCGGCCCAGCAGAACGGCTACTCGCTCAACACCCAGCTTTCCTATAAATCGCTGACGCAGATGAAGGGCGATTACCAGCCCAACAGCTATGTGCTGGGTCTGACGCGCACCGAATCGCTGGTGAAGGTGGGCTGGACCGGCCAACTGCTGCAAGACCCGGAAAGCGGCTATGAATGCATCGCGCCCAAGATCGAGGTCAGACTCAGTTACGCGCCGGTGCGCATCTACGTCGGCAACGAGTTCCCGAAAGGCAGTTGCGGCTATGATGTGATCCTGGCGCACGAGATGCAGCATATGCGGATCTATATGGACAACCTGCCCAAGGTGGAAGTGGTGGTGCGCGCCGCGCTGCTCAAGCGCTTCGGCGACAAGCCGCTGTACGCGCCGTCCCGCACCGCGCAGTCGGCCCTGAACCATGAGATCAACAGCGGCTGGCTGCCCTTCATCAAGGCCGAGATGGAGAAGGTCGAGGCGCAGCAGGCCAAGCTGGATTCACCGGCCGAATACGAGCGCCTGGGCAAATCCTGCAACGGCGAGATCCAGACTATTTTGAACAAGACGCGCGGCAGACGCTGAGCGCATACGAGATGACAGCAAGCGATAACAAGAATCCCCCGCGGCCGGTGCGCTATTTTGCGCTGATTCCGGCCGCCGGCGTCGGCGCGCGCATGGCCGCTTCCACACCCAAGCAATACCTGGCGCTGGGCGGCCAGCCCATGCTGGCCCATACCCTGCAAGCCTTCCTCGGCAGCGAGCTGATTGCCCACACCTATGTGGTGGTGAGCGCGGAAGACGGCTATATCGACTCCGTCGCGCCGCCCTCCGGCGTGACCGTGCTGCGCTGCGGCGGCGCCACGCGCATGGATTCGGTGCTGAACGGCTTGCGCGCCTTGCGCGCCGTTGCCGCCGATGGCGATATGGTGCTGGTGCACGACGCCGCCCGTCCCGGCCTGACGCCGGAGCTGATCCGCAAACTGATCGGGGAAGCGGGCGCCAACCCGGCCGGCGGCCTGCTCGCGCTGCCGGTGGTGGATACCGTGAAAAGCACGCGCGGCGGCGCCGTCGCCACCATCCCGCGCGATGGCATGTGGCTGGCGCAGACGCCGCAGATGTTCAGCTATGCGCTGCTGCTGCGCGCCTTGTCTGCGGCGCCCGACGCCAACGCCATCACCGACGACGCCAGCGCCGTCGAAATGCTGGGCCTCTCGCCGCAATTGGTGGAAGGCCATCCGCGCAATCTGAAGGTCACGCTGCCGAGCGATATCCGCATCGCAGAAATGTATCTGGAACAGGACAAAAAATGACAGCCACTCCCGCACTCCCATTCCGCATCGGCCAGGGCTATGACTGTCACAAGCTGGTCGAAGGCCGCAAGCTGATCCTGGGCGGCGTCGACATCCCGCACGAGAAAGGCTTGCTCGGCCACTCCGACGCCGACGCCTTGCTGCACGCGATCACCGACGCCATCCTGGGCGCGGCCGCGCTGGGCGATATCGGCCGCCATTTCCCCGACACCGATCCCACCTTCAAGGGCGCCGATTCGCGCGTGCTGCTGCGCGAGGCGGCCAAGCGCGTGCGCGCCACCGGCTACGATATCGGCAATATCGACGCCACCATCATCGCCCAGCGGCCGAAGATGGCGCCGCATATCGGCGCTATGGCTACCAATATCGCCGAGGATCTGGGCATCACGCCCGGCCAGGTGAACGTCAAGGCCAAGACCAACGAGAAGATGGGCTATCTGGGCCGCGAGGAGGGCATCAATGCCGAAGCCGTGGCGCTGCTGGTGCTGCGCCCGGCTTGATCGCAGCGCGGCTGCTTAGCGCAGCTGCATCGCCTTGCGGTAAGGCGCGATCGGCGGTCGCGGGAACTGGGCCGAGGCGTAATTGCTGCGGAAGCATTGGGCCTTGCTGTTCTCGACATCGGTCATGCTTTGCGTAACCTTGCCGTTGGCATCGAGCAGTAGGATGATGGTCACGGGATACTTCGACTTCTCGTGACAGCCGCCTTTCTCGTCGAGCTTATTGGCGTTGTTGAAGCGGATCGATTCCTCTTCGTACTTCGCCACTTTCTCGTTCGGGAACTGGGCATTGAATTTGGCCATTTCGCCCGCGAATTCCGGATTTTTCGGCGAAGGCGCCTCATCCTGCGGCGAGGTGGCGGTAGGCGTGGTCTGGCAGCCGGTGGCGAGGACAATCGCGCACAGGGCGCCGAGTTTATAGAGGTGAGTGCGCAAGCGTATTCTCCCAAGTAAATGAATGCGACCGCTGGCTTGGGCGGCGTGGCGATGGCCAACTGATCCAGCTGGCCGGCGTTTGCCCGCATTGTATAGGGCAAGCGCATCCTGCCGCGCACGATAAGCGCCGTCGATCCGGGCAAGCGACTGCATGGCGTTATTTTAATCAATGTGAAAATTTGAGAAAAAGTTCCTGCGTCAGATGGTGTATCTTCCTGGCACCGAACGCTGGTCCAGCGTCATGGCGCGACAAAGGAGACGCTGCATGCCTGAGGTGAAATTCGAGCCTTTCCTGGGCGAACACTGCGAATCGACCATGCTGGTCAACCTGCTGCGCCAGCAGGGCATCGACCTGTCCGAGGAAATGGTCTTCGGCCTGGGCATGGGGCTGGGCTATATTCACTGGCAAGCGGGCGCCATGCCCTTTCCCTTTCTCGGCGGGCGCGCCAAGCCGGATATGCTGGCGGAAAACCTGTCCGCCGTGCTCGGCGTGGAATTCGATGTGCGCGCAACGGCTTCGGCCGCGCGGGCTCGCGACAATGCGCTGGCCGCCCTGACGGCGGGCAAGCTGGTTGGACTCAAGCTCGATCACTATTATCTGGAATACTTCCGCGAAAAACGGGTGCATTTCCACGCCCACTACGCGACCCTGTACAAGGTCGAAGGCGAGGATGCCTGGCTGGTCGATACCAAGGGCGGTGGCGGCGGCGGCCGCACCAGCCTGGCCAGCCTGGACGAAGCGCGCGCGGCCAAAGGGCCGATGAGTTCGAAGAACCTGTCGCTGACGGTGAAGGAGGGCGCCGCGCTGGATGGATTGCGCGCGCAACTGGCGGACAAGCTGGCCAGCGCTTTTTTCGTCGCGCTCGCCGCCAATGCCCACACTTACCTCAATCCGCCGATCAAGAATATGGGCTATAAGGGCGTGCTCAAGACCAGCGCCAGCGTCGGCGCCTGGCTCGACGAGATCGCCGACCCCGCCGAGTCCCTGCCCATCATCGCCATGCTGATGGAACGGGCCGGCACCGGCGGCGGCCTGTTCCGCAAGATGTATGGGCGCTTCCTGCAGCAGGGGCAAAGCCTGACCGGGATGGCGGCGCTGGGCGTGGCGGCCAGGGAGTTCGATGCCATCGCTGCGCGCTGGACCGAGGTGGCGGAACTGATTGAGGAGGCGGGCCGGCGCGGCAAGCGGGATGCGCTGGCGCAGGCTTCCCGGCTCCTGGCCGAGATTTCCCAGCGCGAGCGCGCCCAGCTCACGACGCTCGAGACGCTGGCCCGCCAGGCCGGCGCGCCGGCGCTGGCCTGAACGCGCCCGCCGCGGACGGCTTCAGATCGGGAAGATCAGGCAGGTGGTGGTGGCGTGGGCGTACAGCTTGCCGTTGGCGTCGGTGATGCGGCCTTCGGCGATGCCGACCTGGCCGCCGACGCTGATGACCCGGCCTTCGGCGCGGATCGGGCCGGTCTTGTCGCTCAGCGCGCGGATGAAGTTCACCTTCAATTCCAGTGTGGTATAGCCCTTGCCGGGCGGCAGGCAACTGTGCACGGCGCAGCCGACGGCCGTGTCGAGCAGGGTGGCCGCATAGCCGCCGTGCACGCTGCCGCTGGGGTTGAAATGCTGGGCGCCGGGCCGGCCCTGGAACAGGGTGCGCCCTTCGCTGACGGCGATCGGGACCATGCCCAACAGTTCCAGCATGGGCGCGGGCGGCAGGTCGCCATTGCCTATCCCTTGCAGAAACTCCAGGCCGCTGCTGCCGCGCAGCGTGTCGCGATCCGCCACGCCCGGTTCGGCCAGGCGCGCGCGCATCGCCGCCTCCTCGCTCAACCAGCTTGCCGCCGTATCTTGTGCATCCATGCCGCTTCCTCCAAAAATAGGTGTAGCTACACTATAATGCAATTTCAATAATCAGTGTATTTGCACCTTCCGCCATGCTCCAGACCAGCCTTGCCATTCCCTGCACCTGTTTCCAGCTGCGCAAGCTGACGCGCACCGTCACGCGCTTTTATGACCAGCGCATGCTGGCCAAGGCCGGCTTGAAAAATACCCAGTTTTCGCTCTTGAGCCATGTACTGCAACTGTCCTTGCCGATGGCCCGGCTGGCGGCCGAAATGGGCATGGAGCGCACCACGCTGACGCGCAATCTGCGGCCCATGATCGAGGCGGGCTGGGTCGAGCTGCAGGCGGGCGGGGATCCGCGCCAGCGCATCGTGGCCATCACGGCGGCCGGACGCGAGGTGCAGCGCACCGCCCGTCCGGCGTGGCGCGCGGTGCAGAAGGAGATGGAGGCGCTGCTCGGCACCGAGGCCGTGGCCAGCCTGCATGGCAATATCGAGCACGCGCTGGCACGCCTCAGTGAATTTCTCGACGGAAATTAATCTCTCCTGCTACCATAGCGTATTGGCTTGATAACAGGAGGCGGCGTGGCGCGCGACATTTATGCCTACCGCGAGGTGGCGGTGGAATCGTTCGAACAGGGTGGTGAGGTGCGGGTGCGTCCAGTGAATGGACAGGCTTACAGCTCCGAGTTGCGGGTCGAATGCTCGCGGCGCCTGCGCGATACCGCCGTCTACCCGCTGGGCAGCTATTTCCTGGTGTCGGCCAAGTTGACCGACCGGCTGGGCGGCTTGCCCTTCCTGTATGTCTACCACGGCGATCCCGTCCAGGCGATGACGCCGCAGCAGACCAAAGCCTTCCTGGCCGAGTATCGGCGCCGCCGCATTTGAACTTGTTGGGAGCCCAAACGATGAAAGCCCTGAAAACACAGGCGGTGCTGGCCTTGGGCGCCACGCTGCTGATTGCCGGTCCCGTCCTGGCCCAGGAAGCGGGCGAGTTGGAACTGCCCGCCGCCAGCGATCTGCTGGTGCTAGCCTTCCCCAAATGGCAGGATGAAAGCGCGGGCCGGGTGCAGACGGTGAAGCTGTCCAGCGGCCACCCCGATTGGAGTGGCGCGGCGGCCGAGGGAATGCCGGCGTCCGCGCGCAAGGGCAAGCCGCGCTTGGCCAAGCGCGCCGCGCCGGCCAGGGCGGTGAGCCAGAGCGTGATCGTGGAACCGGCTTTTGTCAGCCGCCTTGGCGAGAAGCGCTATGTGCTGATTGCGCGCATGAGCAAAGCCACGGCCGACGGCACGCCGGACAGCAGCCATGGCACGCCGGTCGCGCTGGCCGCCTATACCTTCGAGACCAGCAAGAGCGGCTGGAAGCTGGTGCAGCGCCAGGAGCCGCTGGCCTATGTGGGATATGAATCGCAGGCCGATATCCAGCCGCTGCAATTGTCGGCACAGCGCATGGGACTGAGTGCGAGCTACGGCAGTTGCTGGCAGGGCCATTGCAACGAGTGGTTGTCGCTGTACGAATTCGGCAAGGACAAGGTCAATCCCGCGCCCATCCTGGAACTGCAGCTGAACGACAGCAATGCCTACAGCCTGCCTGACTGTCTGGGACGTTTGCAGGAGGTGGTGCGGGAATTCCGCGGCCGTGTCGACGGCGGCTATGACGAGCCGGATGCGGGACACGATTGCGTGGCGCTGCGCGGCGACTGGAGCGTGTCGACCTCGGCGCAGCAACCGGGTGATATCACGGTGCGCTACACGGGCGCCGTCAGCGCGGGCGGCAAGCATGGCGTGCAGCCGGCCGCCGAAGTGGACCAGCTGCTGCGGCTGCAATACCGCAACGGCAAATACCTGCCGCTGGCGGGCCGCAGCCCGATCACCAAACCCTGGCGTTGAACGCAGGTCCGGACGCGCGCGCGTCCGGACCTGCGACAACTTAATGCACCACGTGCAGGCGGCTGGGGAAACGGCGCGGGCTGCCGAACTTCAGCATGACGAAGACGGTGGCGGCGGCGAAACTGCCACCGAGGAACATGGCGCTGAACAGGCCGAAATGGTCGACCGCCACGCCGCCGACGGCCGCGCCGCTGGCCAGCGCCACCTGGGCGGTGGCGACGAACAGGGCGCCGCCCGAATCCATCGCGTCCGGCGCCGACTTCATCATCCAGCTCTGCACCGAAATCGGCATCGCGCCAAAGGCCAGACCCCAGATCGACACCAGTACCGTGGCCGCCAGCGGATCGGCGCCCAGCAGGGGCAGGCCGGCCGTGGCCAGACCCATCACCAAGGCGGTGCCGGTCAGCGCGCCGCGCACGCTTTTCTCGGCGATCCAGCCGCCCAGGATATTGCCGAAGAAGCCCGTCACGCCATAGGCCAGCAGCAGGGCGCTGATGGTCTTGGCGTTCATATGCGTGACCTGCTCCAGGAAGGGCGAGATATAGGTATAGGCCGCGAACTGGGCCACGAAAATCAGCAGCGTGGCGATCAGGCCGATGCGCGCCTTGGGAATATGCAGCAGCTGCGGCAGGTCGCGCAGCGCCACGCCGCGGTTGACCGGCAGCTTGGGCAGCAGCAGGAGCTGGGTCAGCAGCACGACGACGGCCACGCCGGCCGCCGCGCCGAAGGCCACGCGCCAGCCCATGATGTCGCCCAGCAGGGCGCCGGCCGGCACGCCGGCCACGGTGCCGAGGGAGACACCGGCAAAGATCAGGGAATTGGCGCGCGTCGCATACTGCAGCGACACCAGGCGCGGCCCGACCGCCAGGCCCACGGCCCAGAAGCCGCCGACGGCCACGCCGAGCAGGGCGCGTCCCGCCAGCACCCAGGCGAAGTTGGGCGCCAGCGCCACCGCCAGATTCGAGACGAAGAGCAGGGAGAGCAGGGCGAGCAGCACGATGCGGCGGTCGGCCTTGCCGACGCCGATGGTCACGGCCAGAGCCGAGAGGGCGGCGATATAGCCGGGCATCGTCACCAGCAGGCCGGCCTGGCCTTCGCTGACGCGCAGTTCGGCGGCGATTTGCGGCAGCAGGCCGACCGGCAGGAATTCGGTGGTGACGAGGGCGAAAGCGCCGACGCCGACGGACAGCACGGCCAGCCAGGTGGCCAGCGACGGTTTGGGCGCGGGGCTGGCGGCGCTGAAATCGGCCGCCGGCGCGCTGGAAGTGGACTGCATGAACTGCTCCTTGAATTTTTAACTGGTCGGTTATAATCTACTTATGCGATGATGGGTGTCAAGAACTTTTTTAACCGAACGGTATGAAAGAATCGAATAAGCTACCTTGCAAGCTGGGCCGGCCGCGCACTTTCGATGAAGAGCAGGCCCTGGACCGGGCGATGGAAGTGTTCTGGGAAAAGGGCTATGAAGGCAGCTCCCTGCCGGAGCTGACCACGGCCATGGGCATGAACCGGCCCAGCCTGTACGCCGTGTTCGGCAACAAGGAAACCTTGTTCCGCAAGGCGCTGGAGCGCTACCAGAGCACGCGCATGAATTACTGCGACGTGGCGCTGGAAAAGCCGACCGCGCGTGCCGTGGTCGAAGCCTTGCTGCGCGGCGCGGTCGACGCCCAGACCCGGCCGGACAGCCCGCACGGTTGCCTGAACGTCAACGGCGCCCTGGCCTGCAGCGACGAAGCCAAACCGGTGCGCGACGAGCTGATCGCGCGCCGCGAGCACAGCGAAACGCGCTTGCGCGACCGGCTGCGCCAGGCGCGGGAAGCGGGGGATTTACCGGCCGACGCCTGTCCGGAACAGCTGGCGCGCTACGTGGCGACGGTGCGGCAGGGGCTGGCGGTGCAGGCGGCGGCGGGCGTGGAGCGCGCCCAGCTGCATACGGTGATCGATATTGTGATTCAATCCTGGCCCGTGGGAAAGCTTGTACAATCGGCCAGCCAATAAATCATAATAGGAGACAGGCAATGATACGCATCCGCGAGATCGACCACATCGTGCTGCGCGTGGTCGATCTGGACCGCATGGTTCGATTCTACACCGAGGTGCTCGGTTGCGCTTTCGAGCGCCAGCAGGAAGAGATCGGCCTGTACCAGTTGCGTGCCGGCAGCAGCCTGATCGACCTGATCCCCATCGACAAGAAGCTCGGCCAGGTTGGCGGCGCCGCGCCCGGCAAGGAAGGGCGCAATGTCGACCACTTCTGCTTCCGCGTCGAACCCTTCGACGAAGCCGCCATCCTCGCCCACCTGGTGGCGCACGACACCCCGCACGGCCCCGCCGAATCGCGCTATGGCGCCGAAGGCGAAGGCCCCTCCATCTACCTGCAAGACCCCGAAGGCAACACCGTCGAACTCAAAGGCCCACCCGCTTGATTGTTGGGTCCGTGTCCGATTGGGGTCTTATATCGTGATAACCCTGTAAATTTACGTTTGCGAGCATGCCAGCCTGATGGGTCTGTGGGATAGCATCCCGAGGGTC
>NZ_JACHXD010000003.1 GCF_014191875.1 Pseudoduganella violacea | reverse complement strand
TTTTGCATGGCCGATGGCGAACAGTGGGGATGCCGCTATTGTCTCAGGTCCGACTGCCGCGCGGAGCAGCGCCTGATGAATTAATCAGTGCTTCCCTAGCTCACGGTAATCATGCAGCGCTATACATGGGGCAGACTCATGATGGTATTTTGGTAATGGATCAATGGAAGAATAAAAAAGAGAAACTTGTCACTTCTCGCATCATTCGTCGAAAAGGGAAGAGCAAAAACGGCCTGTACATTCAGCCCAGCGACAATGCTGAAGCATATTTCGTTATCGAATAGGAGCGCGTTATGGAACGGTGCAATCAACTCTATCGGTTCAAGTCGCTGGCAATGATATGTGCGGCAGTTTATTTTTCCAGTGTCCATTGTGCGGTCTTTGCAATTATTGAAGTTCCTGCATGTCCTGAAGGTGTGGCGCAGGCCTCGATAAAGCTTGAAAATATCCCCTCGGGTTGGACTCCCTACATCGCCCGCCCTTTGTATCTGCATGCTGCCGCCCCTATCGATGGCCCACCGGAAAGAAGAGGGCAATTGGCCGATTATGAGGAACGTCAGAGCAAACATGCAACGACATATATATATAAATTTGAAGGGGCTTATCCGGAAGGAAAATGGCTTCAATGCTCTTACGGCGAGTATGGCCAAGTAACCCTCTCCAGAAGAATAGATGACCGCATCCAGAAATGCGAACTCACCTACCGCTCCGGTGCAAAGGCCGGGCAAAAAGACATCAACATCCAATGCAACTAGCCTGGGCAGTCTTTTCCTGCCGGGCTATTAACAAAGCCAGTCGGACGCGGTGGCGAATCGACTGAACCGTCTGCCAAGAAAACCGTTAGACTATGAGCCCCTGCGCAACGATTCGCGTGATGCGCTGCATTGACGATTGAATCCGCGATGCCGCCCGCCACGCCAATATTAGATACATGCAAAAGAATCAGACGATGATAGGTGCGGCGCTAAGCACCATGCTGCTGTGCCCCATAGTGGCGCAGGCCGATATTATTCAACGACAGGTGATTACGGCCATCTCTGACCATCCAGACAGCGAAGGCGCCGATGTGCTGACCGTAGCGGAAACCACTGCCTGCGGCGGGAATCAGGTGCGCATGAAAGAAGGCTTGCTGGAAAACGAAGACGCATATGCGAGCCTCAGGCCTGGCATCATCCAACGCATCCGGGAAAAGACGCCAATGCTCGTGACCTTGTTCGGCTGCCCCGTCGGGAAGAACGGAGCAGAGGCTATTCCCTTTGCGCGCATGATTACCGGCTGCGGCCCTAACTCCTGTGCCGACGGCAAGGCGCGCCTATATTTGGACGAGCGGCTCATGCCGCAGGTCAAGCGCCGCGCGCCATATTATCTGGTCTTACCCTTGCCTAAAGCAGCGTTGCCCGGCACGTGGAAAGTGGAGATTTTCGACACCATACGGCGCGATGTGGTGCGACTGTCCGGGCAGACCAATGCGGCCGATTTTGTCTCCGGCGAGCTGGTGGGCGGCTACCGCTACTACGATAATGATGGCGTGCTGACGCATGAAGATGGACAGACGCCAAAGAAATGCGCCGACGTCGCAGGCCAGCCTGCCCATGCCATCCAAGCGGATCAGCGCGGCTGCGCCAAATAATCCTTCATGAAATCAATCCACGCCCGTACCTTGCGCGGCACATGACTGCCCGGCGCATACAGCGCATACACCGCTTGCGTTGGAAAATGATATCCCGGCAAGGCATCGACCAGCATACCGCTTTCAAGATCACGCCGGACCAGCCACTCCGGCAGCAGCGATAAGCCGCTGCCCTGGCGCGCCAAGTGCAGCAGCACCGAAGCGTTGTCCGTCACGATCTGCGGATCTTGCAGATGCAGCACATGCGTTTGGCTGTGGCTGTCAGTGGCGTTCCAGCTCTTGATGTGTTCGAGTTGCGCATGGCCTAGCCAGGGCAGGCTGGCCAGGTCGGTAGGTGTGCGTTTGCCTTGCACGCCGGATGAAGCAAGCAAGGACGGGGCGATCACCGGCCGTATTTCGAATGTAGCCAGCAACGCGCCGCGATAAGGAAGCGCCTCAAAATGTTCTTGTCTGCCCAGCCGGATTGCCACGTCGACCCGGTCGCGCAGCAGATCGGCATGGGCAGTATGGGTTTCCAGCCTGACCTGCAAGGCGCGATGCTGCGCCGTGAAGGCGTGCAGGGCAGGGGCGACGACTTCGAGTGCGTATTCCACCGTGGAGGTGATACGCAACTCGCCGTCCAGCGCATCGTGCTCGCGGCGGGCTTCGTCGATGGCCGCCTGCGCTTCCTCCTCCACTCTGATGCAGCGCGCGTAGAAGCGCTCGCCGGCGTCGGTCAATGCCACGCGGCGGGTGGTGCGCGACAAGAGCGTCACGCCGAGTTCCCGTTCCAGTTGCTTGATGTTGAAGCTAACGGCGGCCCGCGCCTGTTTCAGACGGGCCGCCGCGGCGGTAAAGGAGCCATCTTCCACAACGGCGCGGAAAACGGCAAAACGATCGAGGCTGACCATGGTGGAGATGCGAAATGAGGTTTGTCCAGTCAGCCATGATGCCACAATTGTCAAAATTTATTGAACAGTGATGCCGAATTAGGTGATCTTATCGTTCGTTGTGGTCATCTTTAGACTGGCGTTTCTTCTGTATTAGAAAGCCGCCATGTCGCCCCGCCTGAAAATCACCATCCTTTACCTGCTCGGCTTTTCGATCGACCTGGCCAATATGTTCATCGTCAATGCCGCGTATCCCACCATTCAGCGCGAGTTGGGCGCCTCGGTTGCGCAACTGGCGTGGATAGCGAATATGTACGCCCTTGGCCTGACCGTGGTTATCCCCCTGGGAACCTGGATGGCGCGGCGCTTGGGCGAACGCCGCTTGCTGATCATTTCCCTCTTCCTGTTCGCGGTGGCGAGCCTCGGCATCGGGCTGGCCGGCTCCATCCATGCGCTGCTGGCGTGGCGACTGGTGCAGGGCTTGGGTGGTGGCTTGCTGATTCCTGTTGGGCAGGCGATGGCGTATCGCGCCTGTCCGCCGGAGGGAAGGGCGGGTTTGACCGCCTTGGTCATGATGACGGCCTTGCTGGTGCCGGCGCTGTCGCCGGCGGCCGGCGGCTTGCTGGTTGATTATGTGTCCTGGCGTGCCATTTTCCTGTCCATGATTCCGCTGGCTTTGCTGACGGCGGGATTCGCTTGGTGGTGGTTGCCGGCGGATGCATCGGCGCAGGATAGTTCCCGTCTGGATGTCCGTGGACTGGGTTTGAGCGTTGTAGCATTGGCCTGCCTGCTGCTGGGGATGAGCATGCTGGGTCAGCCGGAGCAAGGTGCTGGCGCTGTCCTGGCGATGGGCGCAGCTCTTGCTGCAGCCGTCGCCTATGTCGTCCACGCCCGGCGCGCGGTCTCGCCTGTGCTGGACTTGTCCTTGCTGCAGGATATTCAACTGCGCACGGGCTTGGTCATCTACCTGTGCGTGCCGGGTGGCTTTGCCGGCGTGAGCATGGTGGCCGCTTTGTACTTCCAGAATACACTGGGCTTGAGCGCGACGCAGACTGGGGCGCTGATGATGCCGTGGGCTATCGCCGCCTGCCTCGCGATTTTGACCACGCGGCATGCTTTCGCCCGGCTGGGCAGCAAGCCCTTATTCCTGGCAGGTATCGCCATCGACGTCTGCGGTATCGCACTGCTGGCAACGCCGCTGGCGCAGCAAGGCATCGGCCGCATAGCCGCCTTCGCCGCCATGGGGCTAGGCGCCAGCCTGTGTACCAGCGCGGCACAAAGCGCCGCTTTCCAGGATGTCGCCCCCAGCCGAATGGGCGATGCCAGCGCGCTGTGGAATATCAATCGGCAATTGAGTTTTTGCATCGGCACAGTATTGCTGGGCAGCGTCCTGGCGTGTCTGCTGGTGCAGCATGCCGACGATCCATCCATGGCCTACCGCCAGTGCTTTGTCGTAGCGGCGCTGCTGGCCTTGCTGCCGCTGCCCTTCGTCATGCGGCTGCCGATGCCGCGAGCGTTTGCACCTATCTCCCACTAACCTTAAGAAAGACATTCATGCGTACCTCTCCTTATCTTCAAGAAGTCATCGATGCACACGTGGAAATCGAACAGTGGCTGTCGGGCGCAGCGCCGGCGGAGAATTTGGCGCCGCTGCTGGCCCGCTTCTCCGCACAGTTTTCCATGGTTTCGCCCAAAGGGACGCTGCTGGTATATGACGATTTGTCCGCCATATTCAGCGGCGGGCATGGTTCCCGTCCCGGACTGCGCATCCATATCGATGGTTTGCAGACCGTGCAGGAGTGGGCAGGCGGCGCCGTAGTCTGCTATCGGGAAAAACAGGTGCTGGAAAATGGCGATAGCAATATTCGCCTTTCAACGGCAGTTTTCACACGTAGCGCGGAGGAGGCGATGAAGTGGATTCACCTGCACGAAACCTTCGCATGAACGGCAGTCGAATGCTCAAGTAAGCAAGCGTCGCAGCAGCAGTGATCGGAGATCGCGGCTCGTATGGCAGACTAAGTGGATATAGAAAACATTGTCCTTCTGCTGAAAAATAATCCGATTCTGGCCAGCCAAAAGTTGCCTAAAATTGCCAAGTTCAAGCTCTTCAAGCTCGGCCGGATGAGTTCCTTTGGAAGGGTGAGCAAGCAAGCTTACAACCTCATTCTTAATCTGCTGAGTGATCTTCCTGGCATATTCGGGCGACTGATTGGCTTGAAGATAAGCTCGAATCTCGCGAACGTCATCTTTTGCAGACTCCGTCCATTTGATCTGGATGGCCATCAGAGATTTTTATCTTCGTCTTCCAGCTCTTTGAAGAAATCATCGTGATCGCTCACCTTGCCTTCAGCAATCTGCTTTTGGCCATGGACGAGGATGCGGAGCATATTCAGCTGATCTTGAGTCTTCTGATAACTGACTACATCCTGAACAACGGCCTGAACCTTGCCGTTTACAGTAATCATGACAGGCGCCTGACTCTCTTGAGCCTGTTTGACCACATCGCCAGGATTGGTCTTAAGGAAGCTAATCGGTTGGACCGCCTTCGGCGAGTTCATGGGGGCTTATATTAGTGGGACTGATATAGGCCATCATAGCATCGGAGTGCCTTGTTGGCCTGAGCTTCTGGCGGACCTATCTTTAGCAAGGTCATTCGTTAGACCTGTCCGGCAAGGCGTGCAAAGCCTCGCCGGATTTATTCACGGCTTGCGGGGACGGCCACGGTATTGCTGAGACATGCGGCGGTCAGGCGGCCGCCGTTTGCTCATCCAGTTCCTGTCGCTCCTGCTCGGCAGGCCGGTTTCCTCGCCGGCGGCGCTGGTTGAACAGCACGCGCATGATGGTTTCGGTGCTGAAGCCATGAATGCGCAAATAGGTTTCCGCGTAGAAGCGGTCGCGTTCGGTCATGAAGCCGATGGCGCGTTCGATCACTTGGGAAGCGCTGGTGTCTTCCCGTTCACGCTGGGATGGCGATGCAGAGGTCCGAGCTTTCATTGGGTTGCTCCTGTCGAAGTAGCCATGTACGGAACGTCGTTGAGCGTGTACTTCTAGGCACTGCTGCCTGTTGCAGACAGATGGTCCTGCCGGCCACCATAAGGCCAGCGCGTTGCCCGATAATCGCAGTCGGTAGTCGTGGCCGGTAATCCTCATGGCGAAGCACGGGAGAAGAGCGGCCGAACGTCCATGATGCAGACGAGAGAGTGATACGGTACCATGGAATTGAGCTATCGCCATCATTGTAATTTGCTATACCGGACCCGGGATTGAAAGGGTTTGTTATACCGGCGACCCGCTTGGCGGCATCTATAATGGACTGCATCGACCTTCACTTGCAGGCCGCAATGAATCATTACCATGACCATGCACCTGCCCCAATTCATCACCACCAATCTGGAAGCGATCCTGGTCGAATGGGAGGCTTTTGCCCGCAGCCAGGCGCCGAGCGGCAGCGAGATGACGACCCAGGATTTGCGCGATCACGCCGCGCAGATCTTGAGCGTGATCGCCGCCGATATCGCCACCCGGCAAACGGCGGAAGAGCAGCATGAGAAATCGCTGGGCCACCGCGACCCCGCGCCCACCAGCAACAGTCCCGCCGCCATCCATGGCCGGACCCGGCAGGGGCGCGGCTTTTCCCTGCCGCAGGTGGTGGCGGAATTCCGCGCGCTGCGCGCCAGCGTAACGCGGCTGTGGCTGGCCTCCGGGCACAAGCGCGGCGCCATAGTCGATGAGCTGATCCGTTTCGACGAGGCGCTCGACCAGGCCCAGGCAGAATCGATCCTGAAGTTTTCGGAAGAGGCGGCGCTGGCGCGCGACACCTTCCTCGCCATTCTGGGCCACGACCTGCGCAATCCGCTGGCGGCCATCACCTCGGCCGGGCACGTGCTGGCTCAGCGCGATGCCGAGGCAAGCGACCATGTGGGCAGCCGTATCCTGCGCAGCGCCCGCACCATGAACGCGATCGTGCGCGACCTGCTGGAACTGGCGCGCCTGCACCTGGGCGGCGATATTCCGCTGCACCGCAAGCTGGTGAATCTGGAGGAAATCTGCCGCGCGGCGATGGAGGAGGCCAACGCGGCCTTTCCGGAGGCCACGTACCAGCTGGACGTGCGCGGCGATGTGCTGGGTTATTTCGATGGCGACCGCATCCAGCAATTGTTTGCCAACCTGTGCAGCAACGCGGCCCAATACAGCACGGATGGCAAGCATATCGCGCTGGCTTTGCAAGGGGAACCGACGGAAATTGTTTTCCAGATCCGCAACTTCGGCCCCGTCATTCCCGCCGCCTCATTGCCGACGTTGATGGACCGCTTGACGCAGGTTGGGGGCGATGCCATGGACGCGGGGCGGCCCGCCAACAGCCTTGGCCTGGGCCTGTATATCGTGCGTGAGATCACGCTGGCGCACGGCTGCATGGTCACGGTAGAGTCGGCGGCCAGTTCCGGCACCTTGTTCCAGGTGCGTTTGCCGCGCGCCGCCGCCGCCTAGTTCCTGCACCGTAGCGCTGTGGTTTTTGCGGCGCCGACACTCGCGGAATGCCTGCGCAGCGACTATCCTGAAAGCTAAACAACCTCAACAGTTAAGGAGTTCGCGTGATGCACAGGCGAACCTTACTCAAGCTTGCGCTGCTGACTTATCTGCCCGCGCTGAGCGCTTCGGGCGCCAGCAAGACCATGCGCGTTTCCACGCTGCTGGAAATCGATCCCGCTACCGATATTGCCGAGCAGGTTTTGCGCGAAGCTTACCGCCGTTTGGGCATGAACCTGGATGTGGTGCGCCTGCCCGCCGAGCGCGCGCTGGTCAGCGCCAACGACGGCATGATGGATGGCGAGCTGTACCGCAAGATCGGCATCGAACGCGATTACCCGAATCTGCTGATCGTGCCGGTTCCCTTGCTGACTTACGAAATCGTCATCTTCACGCTGGGCACGAGTTTCGTCGTCAATGGCTGGGAGAGCTTGCGCCCCTTCACCATCGGCTTCATCCGTGGCATCAAGATCGTGGAGCAAAACACGCAGGGCATGCATATCGAGCCGGTGGCGACCATGATGCAGGCATTGCAAAAAATGACCATGGGCCGTACCGACGTGGTGGTGGGTAACCGCGTTTCGGGCCTGGCCATGGCCAGAACCCTGAAGATGGCCGATATCCGCGTGTTGCAGCCGCCGCTGGCGACTTTCCCCGTATTCCACTACCTGCACAAAAAGCACGAAGCGCTGATCCCCAAGCTATCGGCCGCCTTGCAGCAGATGCAAAAAGATAAGGTGATCGAGCGCATTCAAAAGACCGTACTGGGCGAGGAATAGCTTAGATCCGGTCGCTTTCCTTGCGCACCACGCGGCCGATGATAATGCAGTCATTGCCGCGGCAAACCTTGCGGTGGTATTTGCGCTGGTCGGGATTGTCCGAGGTCAGCCACCATTGTCCCGCGTCGCGCGACAGGCGTTTGACCACCGGCTCGCCCTCGTAGTTGACGGCAAAGACCACGCCATCCTGCGGCTTGGCGTCGGCCGTGTTGACGATGACCAGATCGTCCGCATACAGCGCCGGCTCCATGCTCTCGCCCTTGACCTTGATGGCGATCAGGCGTTCGGGAATGTAGCCGTGGCGGTCGGCCCAGTGGCGCGGAATGCTCAGCATGCTGCCATCGTGCTTTTCCGGCTCCACACTGAAGCCGCTGATGCCGGCCGACAGGCGCAGCTTCACCTTTTGAATCTGGTAAAAGCGCTCGTCATCGTCCTGCGCCACCACTACCGGCGTGAACTCGGCGGGCAGGGCGCGGTGCTTGGGTTCGAGGCCTTCGTGCAGCCAGTCGAAGGTGACGTTGCAGGCGGCGGCCAGCTGCACCAGGGTATGCGCCTCCGGCCCCTTTTTGCCCACCCCTTTGAGGATGCGGTTGATCGTTGGCTGCGGTACGCCGGAAGCGCGCGCCAGCGCACTTTGCGAGACGAAGCCCGCCTCCTTCATGGCGGCGTCGAGTCTAGTAGAAATGTCCATGGTTTCAATATACATGCGTGGATAGTTGGCGACAATTTTCTATTCATTCGCGCATTGATAAGGTATCCATTCTCGTATATATTGTCCGTATTGGCAAGAATTTCCTTGTGGACAGTGAAGGAGGGCAATGTGGGCAATATGAATATCCAGGCGGCGGCAATCGGCAATCAGGACGCAATCTTCAGCAGCGCGGAGCAGGCCGTGCACGTGGCATACCAGATCACCGCGCAGCAGGCGCTGCAGGACGCGCCATTGCGCAAGCTGCTGATCCGTGCGCTGGAATCGGCATCGAATATGAGTGCGGAGCAGCACGCCTGGCTGCAGCAGTTGCGCGGCAAGCCCTCGGGCCGCGTCAATTTCAGCGGCCTGAGTCCGCTGGAGGTGAGGGCGCAATGCGCGCTGATCGTGCGCGCGGTCAAGACCCGGCTGCCGCGCACCGAAATGTGGGCCTTGCAGGCGCGCTTCGGTCATACCGATGTGGAGGATGAAAACGGCGTACGCCGCTTTGCCTTCTCGGCCGAGCGCATCGATGCGATCAAGGGCTTGTCGGATTGGTTGGCGCCATCCTTCCCCAACCTCAAGCCTTTCGCCATCGATTGTATGATCGGCAAGCTGTATGCCAACCATAATGGCATCGAGATCAGCTTCCGCGAGCTGGCGCGCAACTTCGGCGGCAACCATATGGCGTATGCGCGTGGTTACGGCAAGCTGCGCGAGCGCCTGCATGAACTGGAAATGGTGGCGCTGGACCGGCTGGAACCCTATCTGCGCGAGCAGGGCGTGGTGGGTGATTTCAATTAGTTTAGAAATTTCTGAAAAAAAGTGCTTGACGGGGTTGTTACGGGGGGTATATGATTCAGTCATCATCGCAGTAATTGCATTCAAGGCTCGCTTCGGCGGGCTTTTTTGTTTTCTGCCCACCACCCGCCTGGCTCGCGCCCTGCGGGTTTTTTTACGCCCGGAGCTATGTCTACATTACAGAACATCGAACAGCTGCATGAGGCAATCAAGGCCGGACTTGCCGCCAAGTTGTCCGGCCTTGGTTTTATCGGCCATTACCCAGCCAGCGAAGACGGCCTGGCCCTGCCTGCCGTGCTGCTCACGCTGGCGGATATGAAACCGGGACGCGATCCCGGTAGCGGCGAGCAGGCGCTGACCGTGCGTCTGCAAGCGCGCTTGCTGGTGAACGCGGCCCAGGCCAAGGCCGAAATCGCGGTGCGCGAACTGGCGGCACGCCTGGCGCTGGCGCTGAAGAACGAGAACTGGGGTCTGCCGGTCGGCATGGCGCAGTTCGCGCAGGCCGGTCCCGATACTTCACAGGCGCCCGCCGCCGGCCGTCTGGCCTGGCTGGTGGAATGGAGCCACGATATCGAACTGGGCGCGCCGGCCTGGCCATATGGCGACGAATCGAAGCTGACGCTGATGCTGGGCCTCGATCCCGAAACGGGGCGCGGCAAGGAAGCCCAGTACCGCGCCGCGGGCCAGGAGTAAGCCATGCAATATCTGATCGCGGAAATGGACCGCCGCCTGGCGACGCTGATCCAGGCTGGCATCGTGGAATCGGTGGATCATGGCGCCGCGCGCTGCCGCCTGAAAGTAGGGCAATGGGTGTCGGCACCGCTGCCCTGGCTCAGTCTTGGTGGCGGCGAGGTAAGGCATTGGCGTCCGCCTTCGGTGGGCGAACAGGCCTTGCTGGTATCGCCTTCGGGCGAACCGGCGGCGGGCTTCATCCTGCCCGGCTTCTATTCGCAGCAGCACCAGCAGGCCAACGACCAGCGCCCGAAAGTGGTGGCCTGGAAGATGCCCGACGGCTGCCTGATCGAATACGACTGGGAGAACGGCGCCTTGCAGGTCAAGGGCAGCAAGACCGTCAGCATCGAGAACGCGGAAACCGTGAGCGTCACCTCGGGCGGCGCGGTCACGCTGAAATGCCCGTCATTGCTGGTGGACTGCCCATCGACCACGTTCAAGGGCGCGCTCAGCGTGCAAGGCAATATCAGCGTGGACGGCGACGTGGATGCTTCCGGCTCGATTATGGACAGCGGCGGCAACAGCAACCACCACTCGCATTAAACGAAACATCTTCATCAACGAATGCCCGCCCCGTGCGGGCATTTTTCATTTCAGGAGTCATACATGGCAAAAGCCGATAACAAATCCCCCGTGGTCTTCCGCGATACCGAATACAAGTGCCGCACCATCATCCTGCCGGACGGCACCGAGCACCGCGTAATGCACAGCCATATCACGGCCGCCAGCCCTGAGCTGGTGAACTACCTGGACGCCTCGTCCGAATTCGAACGCGTGCCGGTGACGCGCGTGGCGGCCTGAAATGGCGCTTGTCGGCATGGATAGCCGCAGCGGCCAGCCGATCAGCGGCACGGCGCATCTGGTGCAGAGCGTGCGCGACATCCTGACCACGCCGCAAGGTAGCCGCCGCATGCGTCCCGAATACGGCTCGGACTTGCCGCGCCTGGTGGACCTGCCCGTGACGCCGGGCTGGAAATCCTCGGTGCAGGCCGAAGTGGCGCGCGCCCTTGGCCGCTGGGAACCGCGCCTGAAGCTGAAGGCGGTGGCGGTGGAATCCATCGTCGATGGCCGCGTCAGTCTCCGGCTGAGCGGCGAATACCTCGGCGAAGCCACGATTCTGGAGGTGCAAACATGAACATCATCGACCTGAGCCAACTGCCGCCGCCCGATGTGGTGGAGCCGCTGGACTTCGAGGCGATCTACGCCAGCCTGCTGGAGGACTTCCGCGCGCTGATGGGCGGCGGCTGGAACGCGGCGCTGGAATCCGATCCGGTGGTCAAGCTGCTGGAACTGTCCGCCTACCGCGAGCTGCAGATCCGCGCCCGCATCAACGACGCGGCGCGCGCCAACCTGCTGGGTTTTGCCGAAGGCGCCGATCTGGATCACGCGGCGGCCTTCTACAACGTGCAGCGCCTGGCCGAGGAAAGCGACGAGCGTCTGCGCCTGCGCTGCCAATTGCGCACCGCCGCGCTGGCGGCCAACGGCACGCCGGAGCAGTACCGCTATGTGGCCCTGTCGGCCAGCACGCAAGTGCACGACGCGGGCATCATGGCGGCGCAGCCGGGCAGCGTGGCGCTGGCCGTGTGGCCGGAAGCGAATGCCGACGGCAAGGCGGTGCTGGCGGCGGTGCAGACGGCTTTCGCGGCTGACGACGCCAAGCCGATCGGCATCCCGCTCAGCATTGCACTCGCCGTGGCCCGTCCGCTCGATGTGAGTGCAACCGTCTACCGCGAGAGCAGCGCTCCGCTGGATTTGGCGGTGCAATTGCAGGCGGCCTTGCCGGAGCAGATCGCCGACTATGCACGCCTCGGACGCGATGTGCCGACTTCCTGGCTGTCGGGTCGTCTGCATGTGGCGGGCGTGTCGCGCGTCGAGCTGACGTCGAGCGGCGTGACCGTGGCGCCGAACGAGTACGCGGTACCGGGCCGCATCCGCATCGCTGACGGAGGTGTGGCGTGGTAGCGGTGGCGGATGCGGCAAGGCTGCTGCCGCCTAATACGTCACCGCTGGAACGTGCTTTGGCCCGTACCGCGCCGCGCCGCGTGCTCGATATGGCCGCCGCAGCGCCGGGCGGCGTGCGCCACCAGCCGCCAGCCGCGTTCGCGCCGTGGCTGGCGGCGGAATGGCAGCTCGGCGAGTTCGCGCCTTACTTCGAGAGCACGGACAAGCTGATTGCCGCAGGCCTGCCCTGGCTGCGCCAGCGCGGCACGGTGGCCTCGGTCAAGCGCGCCTTGTCCTGGATCGGTTTCGACACTCAGCTGGAACAGGATGGCGCGTGGTTGCAGATCGATCCCGGCGACGCCCATGCCCAGCTGCGGCTGAACGATATCGTGCATCTGGTGCGCAAATCGCTGCCGGCGCATGCGCACTTCTACCGTATGTACCACGGCTACGACCTGCGTCCGCTGCGCCTTGACGATGGCTTGCTCGACGGCGGCTTGCTGGATGACGATTCCGGCATCCTGATCGGTGGCATCAAGCTGTCCTTTGCGGCGCGCCGCACTGGCATTGCCGGTATCGCCGCCGGCCAGCCGGATCACGCCCGCACCGCGGCGCGCTGCGGCATGGCGACGTATGAAGACCGGGTAATGCTCGACACCTGGACGCTGGACAGCGTAATCATGACCGATGGCCGCTTCATCATCGGCCAACTGATTACCGGCACGATGCGCGACCTGCCAGCCGAACCGCCGACCATTACGGCGCATCGCACGCTGGCGTATTCGCAAACCGTGCTCGATGGCGACGTAGTGGGCCTGGACGACTACAACAGCCATCTCGGCGCCGCCTACGGCATCGTGGAAAACCCGATGCGCTTGGACGGCGACCGTTTGGATAGCCATGACATCGCCTGGCGCCACATCGTGATCGACCGCTTCAGCGAAAGCCTGCATCAAAGCCCGCTGCCTGCGTTCGAACGGCCGCAAAGCTTCGGCTTCGAGTACGACGCCGTGTTCACCGGCACCAGCGGTTCGCACTACCGGCCGCAAACCTGGACCGGCGGCTGGGATGCCCGTCCATGGCGCGTAGCCATCCCATCCACCATCACTTTTACTAACAAGGGAACTTGATATGGCAGTTCTGCAAGACGACGGCCGCGCGGCGCTGGCCGAAGCGGTCAAATCGCGCCCCATCCACCTGGCCTGGGGCACGGGCGACCCGGCATGGGACAGCAAGGCCGTGCCCGAGCCGAATAACGCCGCCACCTTGGTGGCCGAAATCGGCCGCCGCGTGGCCACCGAAGTGCGCTTCGTGAAGCCCGACGAAAACGGCGAAATCTCGGTCGTCAGCGGCCGCTACACGGTCAGCGAAACGCCGACCAAATGGCTGCTCACGCGCTTTGTCTTCGACTTTCTCGACGCGCCGGCTTCGCAGCTGCGCGAAGTGGGCATCTTCCTCGGCACCGTGCTCAAACCCGAGCTGCCGCCTGGTCAACGCTACTTCGTCCCGGCCGACATCGTCCACCCCGGCAAGCTGTATGCGCTGGAACGCTTCGAGAAAACCGTGCGCAGCCCATCCATCCGGCAGACGTTCGAATACGTGCTGCCATTCTAAGCGAGAGCAAAACTATGATTGAACAGTATTACAACCGCTTTAACCCGGCCGACAACTACGAACAGGTGCTGTTCCGCTCCGACCGCGTGCTGCAATCGGCCGAGCTGAATGAAATCCAGTCGGCCACCGTGGCCCGCCTGCAAGGCATCGGCGACGCCCTGTTCAAGGACGGCGACATTGTGCGCGATGCCCGCGTGCGCGTCGATCCCGACAGCGGCGAAACCATCTGCGAAGCGGGCGCCGTCTACCTGCGCGGCAGCGTGCGCGCCGTGGCTTCGTCCAAGCTCACCATTCCCGTGATCGGCAATGTTAGCATTGGCCTGTACCTGAAAGAGAGCGTGGTCACTGAACTGGAAGCGCCTGCGCTGCGCAATCCAGCATCCGGCACGCGCGGCTACCAGGAACCGGGCGCCGCGCGCCAGAAACTGGTGCCGGTGTGGGGTGTGGAGAACGATGGCCGTACTGGTGATTTCTACCCCATCTATCAGGTTGAAAACGGCGTGCTGCGCGCCAAGGAAGCGCCGCCGAATCTGGATGGCGTGACCCAGGCGCTGGCCCGCTATGACCGCGACAGCTCGGGCGGCTCCTATGTGGTGTCCGGCTTGAACGTGGCGGCTGCGGCCGACGTCAGCGGCTCCCAGGTCTACACCGTGTCCGAAGGCCGGGCGCGCGTCAACGGCTTCGGCGTGGCGCTGCCCACCAGCCGCCGCGTGCTGCACAACGCCACGCCCGACCTGCGCAATATCGGCGACGAGTCGCATATCTCCGCCACCGTTGCCGCGCAGCGCGTGGACGTGAACCGCGTGCCGCTGGCTTCGATCGCCTCGGTCAGCATCCTGCGCGAGAAAACCGCCAGCGTGGTGCACGGCAGCTTCACCAATGCCAAGGACCTGTTGCCGGATACCTCGGTATCGAAGATCGTTTCCGTCACTCTGGGCGGCACCACCTACGCCGCCGGCACCGACTACAAGCTCAGTTCCGACATGGTGGACTGGAGCCTGCCCGGCACCGAGCCATCGCCCGGCACTACGTATCAGGTGACTTACCAGTACCGCACCACCATCACGCCGACCGCCATCGACGATACCGGCTTCACCGTGACCGGCGCCGTGGCAAGCAGCGAAATCTTCGTCAGCTATAGCCAGAAACTGCCGCGCATCGACCGCCTGTGTGTGAATGCCGATGGTGGCCTGGTATGGCTGAAAGGCGTAGCCGCCGAAATCAATCCGCTACCGCCCGCCGTGCCGGATACCTTGCTGGCGCTGGCCAGCGTGCAGCAGACCTGGCAGGCCATGCGTCCCGTCAGCAACGACGGCGTGCGCGTGGTGCCGATGCAGGACATCGCCAACATCAATGCGCGTATGGATTACCTGTCGTCGATGATCGCGCAGCAGGTGCTGAAGACCGACGCGGCCAACCGCGATACGAGCCTGAAGAAGGGCATGTTCGTCGATCCTTTCCTGAACGATGATCTGCGTGACCAGGGCGTAGCGCAAACGGCTGCGATTGTGGGCGGCAAGCTGACTTTGCCGGTGACTTCCGTGCCGAACCAGGTCGGCTCCGACGTACAAAAGCCCGCAACGCTGAACTTCACGCTGGCCCCTGTGCTGTCGCAGCTGATGCGCACCGGCGAGATGCTGATCAATCCGTATTCCGCCTTCGACCCGATTCCGGCCGATGTGACGCTGGTTCCTGCCATCGACCGCTGGACCGAGGTGGATACCACCTGGAGCAGCCCGCTGACCACGCGCATCATCAACGGCAGCGGCAATCTGCAATCGACATCGGTGAGCACCTCGAACAATCTGCTGTCCTCGACCAGCCAGGCGGCCGAGAAGCTGCGCCAGCTGCAGATCAAGTTCACGCTGGCCGGCTTCGGCCCGAACGAGGTGCTGAGCAGCGTCACCTTTGACGGCATCAACGTCACCCCGACCCCTTGATAGGAGAAACTTAATGGCAATTCAAGCGAATGCCCAAGGCATCGTAAGCGGCAGCTTCCAGATTCCGGCCAACATCCCGGCCGGCGCCAAGCGCGTGGACTTCGGCGGCGCCGGCGGCTCGCGCGGCAGCGCAACCTTCCTGGGTCAAGGCACCCGTCTGATCGAACTGCGCCAGATGGTCACGCGCATCACCGAAAACCGCTCCGACCCGCTGGCGCAAACCTTCACGCTGCCGCAGTCCACACAGTTGGCTGGCGTGAAACTGTGGTTCACCGCGAAAGGCACCTCGCCCGTCGTGGCGCAGATTCGTGGCGTGATCGCCGGTGTGCCTAACAACGTGATTCACGCTGAAGGCCGCATCCTGCCAACCGCTATCGCCACGTCTGGTCCAAGCCAGATCGTGTTCGATGCGCCGGTGTGGATTGATGCAAACACCGAGTATGCGTTGGTCGTGCAGAGCAACGACGCCGTCACCAAGCTGGCCGTCGCCGAGATGAATATGTGGGACAACAACGCAGGAAAACGTGTGTCGGCTCAACCATATCAGGTGGGCGTGCTGCTGTCTTCTTCGAACGCCTCGACGTGGACTGCGCACCAAGACCGTGACCTGACCTTTGAGTTGCTAAAGCCCGTGTTTTCCGAAACCGGTCGCAACGTAGACCTGGGTTCAGTCTCCGTATCCAACGCCACCGACCTACTGCTGCTCTCGCTGGCCGAATCTCCTACGTTCAACTCGCGCGTCGAATACACGCTGGCACTACCAAGCGGTGCATCGGTGAACGTGGCCGAAGGCCAGCCACTGCGTCTGGCGAAAGCCGAAACCGGCAACGTGGGTGTGACGGCCAAGCTGTCTGGCACAGCAGCGGCAACGCCGGTGCTATATCCAGGTACTCAGCTGATCTTCGGTGCTGTAAAAGCTACTGCCGACTACGTGTCAGTCGCTTTTCCAGCCGGAGCCAACAGCCGCATTCGCGTAGTACTGGACGCCACGTTGCCTTCTGGTGCTGGGGTTTCAGTCAAGGTGGCTGGTTCAGACCCAGCCGATATTTACGCTGACATGCCGCAAATCTCCTCGCGCCAGCTTGGTTCGAATAAATATGAACTGACTTACGAGGTTACTGCATTCAGCAAGACCTCGGCGAAAGTAAAAGTGGTTCTGAACGGTTCAGCGAATGTTCGGCCCGAAGTTGAGAATCTTCGTGCAATGGCGATCTAGGAGAGGAATTTGATAAATAACAAGACATACAATCTAGGACTCCCTTTACCGCATCCTGGGAATGAATTAAAGGATGACGTTATCAGGTTGCGCGAATCATTTCTTATGATTGACGAGGCAATAAAATCTTTGCAAGATTTAATGTTTAGTGATGACATTGACCTGGATACTCTTAAAGAGGTGGTTCAGGTTTTAAAAAAATCACAAGATGATATTGTTACATTTTCAGATGTTATGGCTCTAAAAGCTAATAAAAAAGAAACGCAGGATGAATTTATGAGGCTGCGTGAGGAAATGTTGAGGAAGGCAGACTTGTCAAAGCTCTCAGATGGCTTAGCATACATCAATGATTTAATTTTTAATCTAAAGGAAGAGTTGTTTGGAAAAATACATGACCATGAGGTGGCTTTGAAGATTAATGGGAAATATGTAAATTATCTTAAGGTTATTTAAAATGGATGAAATAATTGAGCTCTGTAATATCAAAAACCTTGGGTATCAAGAATTACTTAAAGGCGTCGATGTTGTTAAAAAGTCAGGCTCGGAGGTTTTTGTTGTAAAAGATTTTGAGATAACTAATGACTTTTCGCGAAATTTAAATTTTTCCATTGATGATGTCTCAATTTTTTCAACTGATACTTCATGTCGGCTAAGTGGAAATGAAATAATTTCTCAAAACCAATATGCAAAAATAAAACTAAATGGAAAGGCTCAATTTAATGAGTTTTTTACCTTGATTTCTGGGTCTGGAAATTTTTACAAATGGCAAATTCCTACTGTTTATCAAAATGATAGAATTCCTTCTTCCACTTATCCAAATGTAACATCGCAAAACATCACCCCACTGGCTGGGTCGGCTACTTTCTTTTGTTTTGATTCCTACGGAAATTTCTTTTATGCAATTAATAATGGTGCCATGTTATATCGAAGGTCAGGCGGTGTGAATGGAGTTCAAACGGCATATTCTTTTGGTTCTCAAGCTTTTTGCTTTGACGGGGAAAGATATATATATGCATTTGATGGCGCCAATATTTTTTCATTCGACGTGAAAAATCTAGTAATTAATAAAATGTCGTTGCCTTTTAATTTTGGCATAACTGCATCTGCGTCAGCGTTGGATGGAAAAATTTTCATTCACTCGGGAAACAATTCGAATTGGTTTGTTGATTCAGTTTCTGGAGCCTATTTTCCAGCAGCTAGCTTGTCTGGCTCTGCTGGGAATGCTTGCTCTGTCGGTCTGGGAAAAGATTCTTCTGGAAATTATGTTGCGTGGCAAACTGAGTACGTGAACAGCATTCCGGGCATATACTGGTGGGTTTATGGGCGAAATTTGCAAAGCGGAATCAGTCCAAAACAAGGCGGAGTTTCACAGAACGCTCTTATCCCGTATTCTCTTAGCCCAGGAATAATTCAGTGTTCGAGGCAGATTGGAAGCGACTCTAGATTCCTCATCGTTGGGAATGGGAGGGTTTTTATCTTTGATACGAATGCAAAATCTTTAGTGGATTCTAGCTCCTTGGCTTATCATAATTTTCAAAATTCTTCTATATGTTTTTTCTCAGATATTAATGCTGATTTGGCAGCTAGTGATTTTGGTAAGGTTGATGTCAGGGTAGCTGGAATTAAAACATCGAATGGATAATAAAAATGTTAAAAAAAATAAATTATTCTTTATCTCCTGGGGTTTGCATTAATTCTGCTGGGCAAGGTGGAATATTGTATGTTGTCCCTGATGGGAAAGTGGCTGAAGTGACGATTGTCTGTGGGCAAGGCGGGAGTATACAAGTGAACGGAGTTAATTTTTCCGTATATTCAGGAGTACAGCCATTTAAGATGAAAATGGCGCCAAATACCTCTTTAGGAGCTTCATATAGCTCATCAGGCATCTCATTTTTTATTCAAGAGAGCTGTGGGTTTTATGATTAACTGCATGCGTTTCCATTTTTGCTAATTTTTTTTGAAAGCCATTTACTATGCCAGCATCTTTCTTTCACGGTGTAACCGTAACCCTGGTCGATACCGGCCCCCGTCCAATCGCCACCCCATCCAGCTCGGTCATCGGCATCGTCGATACCTATACGCCGGGTGCCGGCCTGGCCGCGCCGAATGTGCCGGTCAAGATCACCTCGCTGCGTGAAGCGGCCGCCGCCTTTGGCGTGACCAGCAATCTGTACAAATCCCTGCGCGCCGTCTATGCCCGCACCAATGCCGTGATCGCGGCGGTCGGCGTGGCCCAGGTGGCCGATGCTGCCGCCCAGACCTCGGCCGTGATCGGCGGCGTGACCGCGCAAGGCGCGCGCACCGGCCTGCAAGCCCTGCTCGACGCGAAATCCGTCCTGGGCCTGCATCCGCGTCTGCTGGTGGCGCCGGGCCACTCCGCCACCCAGGCCGTGGCCACCGCCATGGACGGTATCGCGGGCAAGCTGCGCGCCGTGGCGATCATCGACGGTCCGAATACCGACGATGATGCGGCTACCGCCTACGCCGCCAAATTCGGCAGCAAGCGCCTGTACCTGGTCGACCCGGGCATCCGCGTGTGGGACACCACCGCCAATGCCGCCGTCGACGCACCGGCATCGGCCGCCGCCGCCGGCCTGTTCGCGTGGACCGACCAGGAGTACGGCTTCTGGATCTCGCCATCGAATAAGGAAATGGTCGGCGTGGTCGGCACCAAGCGTCCGGTCGAGTTCCTGGATGGTGACGAGACGTGCCGCGCCAATCTGCTGAACAAGGCCAATATCAGCACCATCATCCGCGACGGCGGCTTCCGCCTGTGGGGCAACCGCACCCTGTCGTCCGATCCGAAATGGTCCTTCGTCACCCGTGTGCGCACCACCGATATGGTGATGGACGCCATCCTCTACGCCCACAAATGGGCTGTGGACCGTGGCATCACCAAGACCTATGTGAAGGACGTGACCGAGGGCCTGAACGCCTTCATGCGCGATCTGCGCAATGCCGGCTGCATCATCAACTTCGAGGTCTATCCCGACCCTGAGCTGAACACGGCGAGCCAGCTGGAGCAGGGCAAGGTGTACTGGAATATCCGCTTCACCGACGTGCCTCCGGCCGAGAACCCGAACTTCCGCATCGAGGTAACCAATCAGTGGGTTACCGAAGTACTGAACATCAATAACTAATCAGGAGGAATGCACATGATCCCACAAACCCTGTACAACTTTAATCTCTTCGTTGACGGTAACAGCTATGCGGGCGTGGCCAGCCAGCTGACCCTGCCCAAGCTGAAAATCAAGACCGAGGACTACCGTGCCGGCGGCATGGATGCGCCGCTGAAAATGGATATGGGCCTGGAAGCGCTTGAAGCTGCCTTCTCCATGACCGGCGTGGCGCCCGACGTGCTGAAGTTCTTCGGCCTGGCCGACCAGAGTGCTTTCAACGGCACCTTCCGTGGCGCCTTCAAGGACCAGAAAGGCGCCGTTGTCGCCGCCATCGCCACCTTCCGCGGCATGCTGCAGGAAGTGGATATGGGCGACTGGAAGGCGGGCGACAAGGCCGAGACCAAGTACAACGTGGCTTGCGCTTACTACAAGCTGGAAGTGGATGGCAAAGTGGTCCTGGAGATCGACCCGGCCGCCGGCATCCGCGTGGTGGAAGGCAAGGATCAGCTGACCGAAGTGCGTCAGGCGCTGGGCGTCTGATTTCTTCGAGCTGATTGATTAACGAACGCCCGGCCAGAGATGGCCGGGCGTTTTCATTTATGGAGTCTCATATGCAGGAATATACGTGGCTGCGCCAGCAAGGCGATACCGTCACCATCACGCTGTCGCGTCCCGAAAGCTTCAATGGCGTTAAGACCAATCAATTGCAACTGCGCGCGCCGACCGTGCGCGATATGCGCGGCGCGCAGAAGCAGCATCCGAACGATGCCGAGGACCGCGAACTTGCGCTGTTCGCCAGTCTGGCGCAAGTCGCGCCATCCGATCTGGAACAGCTCAAGCTGAGCGATTACCACCGTCTGCAGGAAGGCTATTTTCGCCTCGTTTCCGATGCTGGCGCTGAGCCAGCGCCAGTTGCAGATGCTGACGCGCCGGCTGGCGAATGAGTACGCCTTCCAGCCATCCGAAATCGCTGCGATGACGCTGGACGATATCTTGTGGTGGCTGGAAGACGCCGCATCGTGAGGCCATGGCTTATGAGGTGAATATGGAAGAAAGAATTAGCGCTTTGCGCAGCAAGGCCAGCCAGTTGACCGAGTTGCGGGCGGTGATCGAGGAAACGCAAAAGCTGCAGCAGAAGATGCGCGACATGCATAAGACCGCGCAACTGACCCAGCCCACTTATGCCAGCTTGACGACGAACTATGCCAGTCTGAAAAAGCATGGCATCGAACTGGATCGGATGGCCGAGTCGTATGACCGTTTAGGCCGCGCCTCGCGTGGTCTTGAGATGAAAGCCGGTGGCCTGGATAAATGGGGCAAGAGCCTGGAGTTGGGCAAGGGCGCATTCTCGCAAGCGAAGGAATGGTCCCAGCCGGTGATGAAGGTGGTCAAAGTATCGGCTGACTATCAGGCCGTGATGCGTGACTTCTCGATCAAGGCTGGCATCAAGAATCAGGCCGAGGAGCAGCGCATCGGCAACGCCTTGGCCGATATCGCTGTAAAAGGCGGCATGGGCCAGACCGATATGGCGAAGGCCATGACGCAGCTGGTTGGCGACGGCATGAAGGCCAATGACGCGACTGCGCTGGCGCCTTTGCTGGCGCAGTTCTCGGTGGGGCAGGGCGTTGGTTCGGAGCAGACCGCAGCCCTGATGAGCGCAATCAGCGATAAGTCCGATTTGAAATCGCCTGCCGAAATGAAGGCGGCGTTGTCGGCGATTGCGCAGGCATCGAAATCGGCAAAAATCGATCCGGCAGAAATGGCGAAGGCCATGCCGAATCTGCTGCACCGCATGCAGAAGCTTGGTTTGAAAGGCCAGGACGCCGTCACCCAGGCGGCTGCTTTGCTGCAGGCGCAGGTCGAGAAGGACGGCAGCGTCGCCGAGGCTGAGAAAAGCCTGAAGGACAAGTTCAAGAAGTGGGATGCCAAAGGCAGTACGGCTGCGCTGGCTGAAATCAAGAAGGATGCACCGGTCACGGCGGGTATGGCGCCGGTGGGCGACATCCTGCAAAGCGACCATCAGCAGCGCCTGGACACGTCCAAGCAGAAGTGGGACGACGTCAGCAACTCCATGGACAACGCCATGCGCAAGATCGGCGATGCGATTCGTCCGATGAGCGATGTGGCGGCGGAGGTGGCGTCAGGCCTTGCCAATGCCGTGGGTGATCTGGCGCAAGCCGCTCCCAAGGCTGTAATGGGCGTGGTTGGCCTGGGCGCGGCATTCAGTGCCTACAAGCTTGGCAAGGCAGGTTTCGGCCTGCTGCGCGGCGGAAGCGATGTGGTGCGCGGTTCCTGGCTTAGCCGGGGCAAGCTGCCTGGCATGGTGGATGCCGCCGCTGCTGCGGATGGCAAGGTACAGCAAGTCTTCGTCACCAATTGGCCGGGATCGGGCGTTGAATCGTTTGGCAACGGCAAGAATAAGAGCAAGGCCAAAGGCAAGGCTGGCGCAGGCTCCTCGGGCAGGGCTGGCGGTGCGCAAGCGGGCCGGCCGGGTACGCCGCAGACCGGCGCTCCGGCCGCAAACCGTGGCGCGCGCGGCATGCTTGGCCGGATCGGCGGACGGATTGGCGGCAGTTTTGGTGGCATGGCGGCGCGTGCCGGTGGTCTTTGGTCGCAGGCTTCGGGCGTCGCTGGACGCACCATGCCATGGCTTGGCGGCGCGAGCAAATTGATGGGGGCTGCCGGTGTGGCTATCGCTGGCTTCCAGGCAGTGCGGACGCTCACGGGTGATGGCACGCGGCGCGAGAAGGCATCTGCCATCGGCCGCATGGGGGCGATGGCGGTAGGCGGTCTCGTTGGCACGGCGCTGGGCGGTCCGGTTGGTACGGCGCTTGGCTCCATGGCGGGTGAGTGGCTGTGGTCGAAAGTTGGCGACAAAGCCTTGAACTATGCGCCCAAATCGCTGATGCAGGAAAAGGACGCATCGTCAGCATCCACGTCGGCGCGGCAATTGATGCAGCAGGCAAAAGCAGGCCTGGTCGCGCAAACCGCTACGGCTGCTGGTGCGGGACTCGGTGCGACAAGCATAGGCGCCGGAATGACGATGCCTGGGATTGGCTTTTCGGCCGGCGTTCCGGCCGGTGCGGCCGCGAGTGCGCTGATGAGCCAAATGACGCCGGGTGCAGGCGTTGCGAATCCAGCCAGTGCGGCAACGGCTCCGCCGCAGATGAACTTCACGCCCAGCATCACGGTGAATGTGCAGGGCGATGCACGCGACCCCGCCATCCTGGCCGACAAGTTGGCGCAACTGGTGTTCAGCAAATTCAAGGATTTCCAGGCGCAGCAAAGCCGTTCCCTGTTAGGCGATACGGCGCATTTACAAGGAGCCTGATATGGGCAGTAAGGACTTTATCAATCGCGCGACCGGCGAGATCGCGCGCGCGGAGGAAAGGGCGCGCCACATCAGCGACAAGGTGAATGCGCGTCTTGATCACGGTAAGGAAAGGGTGGGCAAGCTGACGGCGCGGGTAGTGGGCCATATCGATGACGCTACCAAGCTGGTGACGGCGGCGCAGGGCGCTTTGAACCGCGTGCTGCCGCTGGCCGATGGCACGGCCATTCAGCGTGGCTTGAATGCGCTTCGCAACGGCGCTGAGAAGCTGGCCGCCAGCAAGATCGCGGAAGTGAAGGCGGCGGCGGGCAAGCTGACGGCGGCCGTTGGCGGCTTGAGCAAATCCTTCAAAGCTTTGACTGGTATTGGCGCTGGCGGTCCAGGCGGCGCGGCGGCGGATGCGGCGCAAGCCGTGTCGTCGCTGGCCAAGAAGACCGATGATGCCGCGCCGGCTGCCGCTGCGGCCACACCGCATCTGCTGATTTTGAGCGCCGAGGATGGCACGCGTTATCACTTTGGCCTGTCCGGCACGGCTTTCGATCATCTGAAGCGTCAGGCCAATTTCAATATCGCGGCGCAGGAAAGGCTGTCGCGTCCCGAGGCGCTGCAAGCGGTCGGCCAGGGCAGCGAGAGCCTGACCCTGTCGGGCGCGATTTACGCGGCCTTCCGGCAAGGCGGCGGTGAGCTGGAGAAGCTGCGGGCCGTCGGCCGCGCGCTCAAGCCGCTGCTGCTGACCACCGGCTATGGCGAAGTGCTGGGCCGCTGGTATATGACGTCGCTCAGCGAGGATCAGGAAACGCTGATGGCCGACGGCGCGGCGCGCAAGCAAACCTTCACTCTGGAGTTCAAGCGCTATGGCGACGATTATCAGAACGTGTGACGGCGATGTGCTGGACCGCATTTGCCATGCCCACTATGGCTTCATGGCCGGCACGGTGGAAGCGGTGTACGAAGCCAATCCGGGCCTGGCGGCGCAGGCGCAGCCGTATGCGGCGGGACTGCTGATTCGCATGCCGGAATTGGCACCGCCGCGCCGCGACAGCATCCAGCTGTGGTCTTGAAGGAGGCGTGATGCAGGCAGAATTTGAAATCATCGCCAACGACAAGAACGTGACGGCCCTGTTCAAGGACCGTCTGCTGAGCCTCAGCATCACCGACAAGCCGGGCCTGGAAGCGGACAGCTGTGAAATCCGCCTCGACGACCGGGGCGGCAAAATCGCCATCCCGCCCAAGGGCGCCTTGCTGAAAGTGTCGCTGGGCTGGAGCGGACAAGGCCTCAGCTATATGGGCTGCTACAAGGTGGACGAGGTGGCACTGGAAGGCCCGCCCGCCGTGATCACCATCCGCGCCAAGGGAGCGGATATGCGCCAGTCGGCCAAAAGTACGCGCAGCCAGGGCTACGAAAACCAAAGCCTGGCTGCGATCGTTGCCGAGTTGGCGCAGCGGCATGGCTGGCAGCCGGTCTGCAAGGTCGAAGCGCAAATTGCGCGCGCCGACCAACTAGGCGAAAGCGATCTGCACTTCATCACGCGGCTGGCGCGCGCGCACGGCGCGACCGCCACGGTCAAGGATGGCAAGCTGCTGGTGCTGCCGCGTGGCGGCGGCCAATCGGCCAGCGGTCAGGCCATGCCCGCGCTGACGCTGATGCCGTATATGCTGAGCCGCTACAGCCTGACCTTCGCCGACCGCTCCGCTTTCGGCAAGGTGCAGGCCAAGGCGCACGACCCGGCCAGCGGCAAGCAAATCGACGTCGACATCCCCAATCCCGACGGAGCACCTGGCGGCGAAGGAGAGGGCGAGGGCGCCACCCACATCGACCGCCACGTCTACCCCACGCCCGATGCCGCCAAAGCCGCGGCACAGGCCCGGCTTAGCGCATTGAACCGCGCCACCGCCAGCGGATCCTTGACCATGCCCGGCCGCGCCGATATCGCCGCCGAAAAGACCGTGCGCCTGCAAGGCGTGAAGCCGGAAGCCGATGGCGACTACCTGGTCGAATCCGTCACCCACAGCTTCAACAACTCCGGCTGGCAGACCACGGCCGAAATCAATGCTGGCAACAGCGGCAAATCCAAGGCCGGCTTCGGCAAACCCTAGTCCCCATTGATCCACATCAAACAATGTCTAACCCTGGTGTCAGGCACCAGGGTAGGACATTGTTTGCGCAAGATCAAAGAATGTCCTGCTCTGGTGCCTGACACCAGGGTGGGACATTCGTTGATGCAGGTCAAAGGGGCTTTTACTTTTGAGGAGACTTATGACTGAACCTGCGAGTTCTACGGCCTCCATCGCGCTTGCGGCGGGGACGATCACGCTGAGCGGGTCGGTGTTCGGCGTGCAGTATGACGCTTTGCTGGCGGGCTTTTTCGGCGGGCTTGTCTCGCTGTCTTATCTGCCGCCAATGTCGGCTTTGAAGATTGTCGGCACGGTGGTGGGCTCGGCTTTGCTGGCGGGCTTTTTCGCGCCGGTGCTGGCGGTGGCGGCGCTGCATTATTTTCCGTGGCTGCAGGGCGTGGGCGACTTTACGCGCATCGCGGGCGGCGCGGCGCTGGGTATCGCGGCGCAGGTGCTGATTCCGGTGGGACTGCGCCGTTTGCGCTCTTTGCTTGGGGGGCAGTGATGCTGCCTTTTCTTTCCCACCTGGCCGCGCTGCTCTTGCTGTATCACGGCCTTTTTTTCGCGATTAACCGGATGGGGCCGGAGACGGCGCCGCATCTGCGTTTGGGCTGGCTAGTGCTGACGACCGGGGCACTGGATTTTGTGGCGGCGCCTTGGTTCCGGCGCGTGCCGCTGGGGACCTGGCATGGCTTGCTGCCCCTGGTCCTGCTGGCGCTGTGGCTGCTGGCCTCGTATCTGCTTCGTTATTTGAAAGGAAAACCATGATTCTGTCCTTGCTGTCGATGCTGGGTGGCGGCTTGCTGCGGCTGATGCCGGAGCTGTTCGGCTTCCTGCATAAGAAAACCGATAACGCGCATGAGCTGGCAATGCTGGAGCGCCAGTTCCAGCTGGAGCAAACGCGCGCGGCCAGCCAGCAGGCGCTGGTGGAGTATCAGGGCGGCGTGGAGCAGGCGCTGGCCTTGCTTGACGCGCAGAAGACGGCGCTGCAGGGACAGATGCAGCCGCTCGGCATCTGGTGGGCCGATGCGCTGAATTTCCTGGTGCGGCCGCTGGCGACTTATTACGTGCTGCTGATGTATGGCTTGGCCAAGCTGGCGATGTTCGTGGTGGCGCTGCAGTCGGGCATCGGCGGCTGGGAGGCGATCCTGCGCATTTACGATGCCGAGGACCGCGCCATCCTGTCCGGCATCCTGGCCTTCTGGTTCGTGGGCCGCGTTTTCGATAAGCAGAAATGAGGCGGGCGGACGATGCGCTGGAGCAGGCTTTGTCGCTGATCCGCGCTTTCGAGGGTTGCCGCCTGCGCGCCTACCGCGATCTGGTGGGCGTGTGGACCATCGGCTGGGGTGAGACGCTGGGCGTGGCCGAAGGCATGGTGTGGACGCAGGCGCAGGCCGATGCGATGTTGCGCCGCCGCGTCGGCCAGTATCTGCTGGGGGTGTTGAAGCGTTGTCCGGCCCTGCATCTGGAGCCGCCGGCCAGGCTGGCCGCTTGCGTGTCGCTGGCCTACAACATCGGGCTGGGCGCGTTCGGCGCCAGTTCGGTATGCCGCAAGCTGATGCGCCAGGATTTGGCCGGGGCGGCCGACAGCTTTTTGCTGTGGAATAAGGCGGGCGGGCGGGTGGTGGCGGGCTTGAGCCGCAGGCGCCGCGCCGAACGCCGCCTCTTTGTCAGCACTGAGGCGTGAACGGCGCGGCAGTCAGCTCAACTGTTGCCGCCGTCCTGCATCAGACCGTTCAGTTGGCCGTAGTCGAGTTTGGGCAGGTCCGCCGCATACGGTGCGCCGCTGCGCATGAAGTGCTGCATGGACTGCTGTACGCAGGCGAACATGGATTCGGACAGGGCTGATCCCGCGCTTAGGCGGCGCACGCCCAGCTCCAGCAGACGCTGGGGCGTGGGCAGACCCGGCAGCGCCAGCACATTCAGCGGCAGCGGCGTCGCGGCGGCCAGGGCGCGAATCTCGTCTTCGGCGCTGATGAAGGGGGCGAACAGGCCATTGGCGCCGGCATCGCGATACAGCTGGGCGCGCCGCGTGGTTTCTTGCACGCGCTGCTGGGGTTCCAGCAACTGGCGCAGGAAGACGTCGCAGCGAGCGTTGATGAAGAGCTTGACGCCGCGCTGGTCCGCCACGCGGCGCACGGCGGCGATTTTGCGGCACAGCAGTTCCGGTGTTTGCGCACCGTCTTCGATATTGATGCCGACCGCGCCGACGTCGATCACGGCGCCGATCAGAGCGGCCACGCGCTCCGGATCGTCGGAGTAACCGTCTTCAATATCGATGCTGAGCGGCAGATCGCTGCGGCGTTGAATGCCGCTGACCGTGCTGAGCAGCAGATCGGCCGGCAACTGGCCGCCGTCGGCATAACCGTGGCTCCAGGCCACGGCGGCGCTGCTGGTGGCCAGGGCGCGCGCGCCGCTGGCTGCGGCCAGTCGGGCGCTGCCGGCGTCCCAGCAATTGGGCAACATCAGCAGCCCGTCGGCGTGCAGGGCGTGGAACTGGCTATCGTGTTGTTTGTTAGCTATCACTATGGATCCCGTCAGTTTATTGGCGACTTGGGTCGACGGCCGATGGACTGCTCATCTCCATGGTGCGCTGAAATTCTTCCTTATTGACGCTTTGCACGCCGTTGCTGCGGTCAACGGTTTTGCGTGCGATATGGCTACCGGTCGGGGTGTAGCTATCTTCGAAGTTGCGCGCGACCTCCTCCTGCTTTCCCGTGCTGGCGCAGCCAGCCAGGGCGAAGCCAAGTACTGCTACCCACATTGTCGTTTTCATCTCCATCTTCCTTCATTTTCGATAGTTTCCAGCCTTATAGATGGGCCGGTGAGCGCGAACTCTAGCATTTTTCTGATAGATAAATTTCAATAATTTGTAACTTTCAAAAATAATTGCTGAGGTGACAAAGTGCGTACTTTTTCAGGCAGGGCGGCGGGTATATTTGCCGCTGCGCTTTCTTTTCATCTGCGTTGAATGCACAGGCTTTAAGCTGGATCAAATCCCACCGCGGTTTCTCGCGAGGGTAGGTGGCTATACTGCATTTGTCGCGCAAGGCAGGAGAAACCATCATGCGTCAGGATCCCGTTACCGCCAGCATTGGCGAGCTGTTGCAGAAGCTGAAGAAGGTTGAACACAAGATGCGCAGCGCCGGTTTGCCGCTGTGTCTGGCGCGCTTGCCGGTCTGGGTGTTGTGCCTGCATTATTGTGTGATGATGCGTGGCAAAACCACGCGCATCCGCCGCATAGCGCGCCGCATTGAAAGCTGGCTGGCTGCCATGCATGAGCTGGTGAAGAAGGAGGAGGCCAGCCGCGAATTGCTTGATATCGGCAAGGGCATGCAGGACGATATCGAAGCGACCAAGCGCACGTTGTTAGCGCTGCGCGAGCTGTGCGTGAATATCGGCGAGATGTTCAGCGGCATCGGCTTCCGTTCGCGTTTGCTGGACTGGACGCAGAACGGCTTCCTGCGCGTGATCGACGACTCCTGCAGCGCCGCCATCAATCTGCAAAACACGCTGGCCAGCCATGACGCACGCGTCTTGGCCTTGCTGCGCCAAGAACAGGCGCAGCAGCTCGCCGCGCCGGCCTGAACCATAGTGTCAGAATCCTTCCAGCACAATCTTCCCGGTCGCGCGCTGGCTCTCGAGCAGGGTGTGGGCGCGTTTCAGGTTGGCGGCATTGATTGGGCCGAAGTGCTCGCCCAGCGTGGTTTTCAGCACGCCGCTGTCGATCAGCTGGGCCACGTCGTTGAGCAGCTGGTGCTGCTTTTGCATATCGTCCGTGACGAATAGCGAGCGCGTGAACATGAATTCCCAATGCAGCGATACGCTCTTGCGCTTGAGCAGGCGCACATCGAGTTGCTCGGGATCGTCGATCAGGGCTAGCTTGCCTTGCGGCGCGATCAGCTCGGCCAGGGCCGGAAAGTGGGTATCGCTCTGGTTTAGGCTGGCGACATAGTCGACCGGCGGCAAGCCCAGGCGCTGGAATTCTTCCTGCAGCGGCTTGCTGTGGTCGAGCACATGGTGGGCGCCCAGCTCCTTGACCCAGGCCGCCGATTCAGGACGCGAGGCGGTGCCGATCACGGTCAGCCCCGTGAGCTGGCGCGCCAGCTGCACCAGGATCGAACCGACGCCGCCCGCCGCGCCCGTAATCAGGAGGGATTTGCCGCTCAGGCTGCGGTCGCGGCTCGCTTCCAGGCGTTCGAACAGCAGTTCCCAAGCCGTGATGGCGGTCAAGGGCAGGGCGGCGGCCTGCGCGAAGCTGAGCTTGCGCGGTTTGTGGCCTGCGATGCGCTCGTCCACCAGGTGTAGTTCGCTATTGGCCCCGGGACGGTTGAGGGCGCCCGCGTACCAGACTTCATCGCCGGGGCGGAACAGGCTGGCTTCCGGCCCCACGGCTTTGACGATGCCAACCGCATCCCAGCCGAGGACTTTCAGCTCGCCGGCTGGCGGCGCCACGTTGCGGCGGATCTTGGTGTCGACCGGGTTGACGGAAATGGCCTTCACTTCCACCAGCAGATCGCGGCCGCCGGCGACGGGCGCGGGCAGCTCGATATCGAGCAAGGCTTCATCGGCGCTGATGGGCAGGTTGGCGCGGTAGGCAATGGCTTTCATCGGATACTCCATAAAGTTCAATCGATGTATGATGATTTAACGTATTCTGCGGATAAAGACTAAAATCGGCGAAACACTTTCAATGGAATGATGAAAATTGCTGCGCCTCGATGATCTGGAAGTCTTTGTGCGCACGGCCGATGCCGGCAGTCTGTCGGCGGCGGCGCGGCTGCTCGACATCTCGCCGGCCATGGCGAGCGCGGCGCTCAAGCGCCTGGAGCAGGCTTTGCAACTGCGTCTGCTGGCGCGTACCACGCGCTCCTTGCGCTTGACGGAGGAGGGCGAGCATTATCTGCGCCATGCGCGCGAGGCGCTGCGCCTGCTGAAAGAAGGGCATGGCACGCTGACCCAGGGCAAGGAACAGCCGGGCGGCTTGCTGAAAATCTCCGTGACCTCGGATTTTGGGCGCAACCAGTTGCTTGAATGGCTGGACCAGTTCCAGGTCCAGTATCCGGCCGTGGCATACCAGCTCAGCGTGAGCGACCGGCTGGCCGATATGTACCGGCAGCCGGTGGATATCGCCATCCGCACCGGGCCGCAGGAAGATTCCGGCCTGGTGGCCATGCCGCTGGCGCATAGCCGGCGGGTGCTGGTGGCCTCGTCGGCCTATATCGCCCGGCATGGCCGGTTGGGCAGCCTCGACGAGCTGCGCCGGCATAACTGCCTGCGCTTTGCCGTCAATGACGTGATCCATGAACGCTGGAGTTTCCGCCTGCCGGGGCGGGCCGACACCGTCACCATCCCCGTCAGCGGCAACCGCAGTGCCGACGATGCCGATGTGGTGCGGCGCTGGGCCGTGGCAGGCCAGGGTATTGCTTACAAGTCACGCTTGGACGTGACCGCCGACATCCGAGCCGGGCGCTTGCAGGTGCTCTTGCCAGAGATAGAGGGTGAAGAGGTGCCGCTATTCCTGGTGTGTATGCACCGCTCGCAGGTCACGTCCACCGTGATCTGTCTGCGCGACTTCTTGCGCGCGCAATGTGAACGGTTCAGCGCTTCGGCGTGATTACTGGGCTTTGGACAGGATCAGCAGCCAGCGGCCGAACAGCAGGATTTCGATATGGCCAGGCTGGACGCCGGTATCGCATTCGATGATGGGGTTGACGGCGTAGAAGCGTTTGCGGAAGTCACGGCAGACTAACATGTCGCGTTTGCCCATGCGTACCAGGAAGGACGTCGGGGCGTATTCCAGGCCGAAGCGGGAGCTGAAGCTGCTGTTAATGCTGGTCATAACTATTCCTTTGTAGGGAGAAGTGTTTAACGAAGCATCAGCTTAACACAAGTACTGTGCAAAAACACAGTACTGTATGAAAATTCAGATTTTTTTGTTAACTGTGGCTTTTGCGCCAACGCATTTCAGTAGAAGTTGAGTACCTTGCCCAGCAGCGCAATCAGGACCGCCGCCATGGTGGTGAAGGTCAGGCGCATGGAGGCCAGGTTATCGTCGCGTATCTTGTCGATGGCGGCATAAATCTCAGAGCGCAAGGCCTCCTGCGACTGGCGTTGGGCATCGATTGCGGCGATCACTTCCTTGCGCTGGACATCCAAGGCGGCGCTCACATCCCTGCGCTGTGCCTCTAGCGCGGCAACCATGTCTTTGCGCTGCGTTTCGAGCGCGGCCGTTGTCTCGCGGCGCAGCTCGTCGAAGCCGTTTCGCAATTGGCGATGGTCGGCACGGATTTCGGCAAAGCCGTTATCCATCGCGACCTGCATGCGGTCCATTCTTCCAATAACGTCCTGCACGACAACCTCCACGCGGGAAAGGCGGGTATTGATGTCGGGATCTTCTGCTCCTGGCGGCGGACTGTCAAGCAAGGGCGGCGGTGGATGGTCGGCCATGGCGCTCTCCTGGGATAAGCTTTCAGCTTAATCCTCGATGTCGCCGCGCCGCTTGCGCTGCCTCAGATTAAAGCCAGTAATCCCAGATGCGCGCCAGCCATTCCTTCAGGCGCGCCGAGAGGGGGCGGTCGCGCCATTCGGCCAGGGTGATTTCCTGTGAATTGCGCAAGTCTTCCCGGAAGGCCTTTTCCATCTCGCCGCCGAAGGCGTCGCCCATCACGATCACATTCACCTCGTGGTTGTGCAGGAAGCTGCGGGTGTCGATATTGGTCGAGCCGACCGTCGACCACAGGCCGTCGATGACGGCCGTCTTGGCGTGCAGCACGGCCAGCTTCAGCTCATGGATTTTGACACCCGCTTCCAGCAGCGGTGTATAGGCCGCCCGTCCCGCCTGGGCCACCAGTCCCGCATCGGATACGCTGGGCAGCACCAACTGCACATCGACGCCACGCTGCGCGGCAGCGTTCAGGGCGCGCAAGGTCTGCTCGTCCGGCACGAAGTAGGCACAGGTGATGTGGATGGATTTCTTCGCTTCCTTGATCGCCAGCAGCAGGGCTTTGTAAATCTCGAACTGGCCGCCCGGCCTGCTGCCCAATACGCGCACGATCTTGTCGCCGGCCACCACCGGTTTGGGGAAGTAGTCGGCGTCGCGCAAATTGTCGGCATCCTGGCCGGCCCAGTTTTCGATGAACATCCACTGCAGCGCGGCGACGGCCGGTCCTTCGATGCGCACGTGGGTGTCGCGCCAGCCCACCTCGGATTGGTCGGTGGGACGCGCGGCGGAGCGGAAGGGCGAGCTGCGCGCATAGGTGTCGCTGATATTGATGCCGCCGGTGAAGCCGACCTTGCCGTCGACAATCAGGATCTTGCGGTGATCGCGGTTGTTGACCTTCCAGCCATTGCCGCGCAGCTTGGCAGGATTCACGGGATTGAAGGCGGTCAGTGTCACGCCCGCCGCTTTCATGCGGTCGAAGAAAGCCTGCGGCACGCCGATCGTGCCGACGCTGTCATAGATCACATTCACCGTCACGCCCTGGCGCTGCTTCTCGATCAGCAGGCTGGCGAATTTTTCGCCCAACTCATCCTGGTCGAAGATATAAGTTTCGAAATTGATATGGTTGGTGGCGGCGGCGATGGCCTTCATCATTTCCGCCATGGTTTGCGGACCGTCGAATAGTAGCTGCACCTTATTGCCGGCGATCAGCGGCACGCCGGTCGCCGCCTCCTCCAGCGCGGCGCGCGCCTGCAGGTCCAGCGTCGATTTCGGCCAGCGCTTTTTCAGCAAGGCCTCGCTGCTTTGTTTCGGCAGCACGCCCTTGGGCGTGGCCACGGCCGGAACGTCGGCCGCGTCGGCCTTGAGCTGGGTCTTGCTGACCTCGGGCAGCGAAGCGCAGGCCAGCAAACACCAGGCGGTGAGGGTGAGTGCCAGAACATGCTTTGCGCTTCGGTAGATCACGCTAGTTCTCCTTACTGCCGATGAAGAAGTGGAGCGGCGCCTTGCGGAAGCGCCGGAACAGCGCTTGCAGCAGTTGCAGGCCGTGCGTGAAGCGCACGCCGCGCGCGCGCAGCGCCACCCACAGCGCCAGGCCGAAGCTGACCAGCAGATTCACCGTGCCGATGCCGAGGAAGCCTGCGATGGAAGTCAACACCAGTTGCCAGCTCACATTGTGATCCAAGCCCACCATGGCTGTCGCGAAATTGGCGGCCGAGAACGTCACGTGGCGGATATCGATGGGCAGACCCAGCAGCAGACCCAGGGCGCCCATGGCGCCGAGCATGATGCCGAAGTAGAAGTTACCCATCAGGCTGCCCAGATTGTTTTCCATGTACACGCCCAGACGCTGGGTGCGTTCGCGTCCGAGCACGGCCGCCAGGCCGCGCAACTGGGCAATGCGCTGGGCCCAGCGCGTGTACAGGGCCTGGTTGTCGTAATAGCCCGAGATCAGGCCGGACAGGAACAGGCAGACGCCGGCGATCATGGCGTAGAACAGGGCCAGGCTGCCGAAGGGATCGATATCGTGCAGCAGGTGCATGGCCTTCTCCGGCGTGACCAGATGGTGGCCGGTGATCAGGTGGTAGCCGCTGGCGATCAGCCAGGCGGTCGGAATGGCCGTGGCCAGATTGCCCAGCACCGCCATATTCTGCGTGCGCAGCACCTTGTTGATCAATTCCGCCATGCTGTCCAGATCGATGTTGCGGCCATCCTTGCTTTGCAGGCCGGCCGCGATGCGCGAGGCCGTCATGGCCGGCTGCTTGGTCGCCACCGTGAAATGCAGCAGGTGGATGAAGATGAAGCCGAGCGAATAATTCATGCTGAACAGGAAGGCTTCGACCAGCGGCGCCGCGCGCAGATAGGACATCAGGATCTTGAACAGCGCCATGAAGCCGACGATCACGCCGGCGCCCGAGGCCGACATGAACATGCCGCCCAGTTCGCGCCGGTTCTCGGCGATGTAGTGCTCGCCGGTGCGGCTGGCGTTCTCCGTCACATTGCGCGCCAGCAGATTGATATTGTCGGTGAACAGGTCGCGCACGGTGTACTTGTTGTTATGCGCTTCGATCAGCTCCAGCGCCAGGGCCAGGGCGGCGGCGCGCCGCTTGGCGGCCGGGCCGTGCGTGGCGCGCTCCGGCATGGCCTGCGCCGCCACCGCATCGAGGTCGACGCTTGGCGCCGACGGCAGGTCGCCGGAGATATCGACCAGGAACAAAAGCTTGCGCAGCCTGTCTATGCTTTGTGTCACCGTCACCAGCAGATAGGTGAGGGCGATGCTGGTGCCCTGGGCCAGCGCCTTGCGCCGGATCTTGCCGATCACGGCGTCGCACTGGTCCAGCATCACCAGCAGGTGGCGCGCGTCTTCGACGCTGTCGGCGGCGCCGGACAACCAGGCTTCGTGGCTATCCAGATAGACCAGCACCTCCTTGTTCTGCATGACGAAAGGCGATTCGAACACTTCCATATCGGTATGAAAGTTGGTCAGTTTCGGCTCCAGGCCGATGGCGCAGACGCGGTAGCTCAGCGTGCGGATGGCTTCGAGCATGCCGGGCAGCATCAGTTTGCCGCCGCCGGGGTGGGCGCTGAAGATGGTGTTGAACAGGGCCAGCCAGTCGGAGGCCGGCACGGCGGCGATCCATTCGTGGTCGCTTTGCTTGTAGAAGATCTGGTCGAGGGCGTCGCTCAGGTATTCGTCGCCCAGGGCCGGCGGCAGCATGCGGTAAGAGACGCGGCGCTTGAGCTCGGTGAAGAAGCCGTCGTTGGACAGCACGCCCACTTCGCTGTACAGGCTGGCGTGGCGGCGCTGCGCCAGCAGGCGCAGCACATAGTCGCCCAAGGATTGCGCCAGCGCGGGTTGATCCTGCAGCAAGGCCAGCAGCTGGCGCACATTATTGGTGGCGCGGATGTGGTTGCCGGCACGGCCGGGACGCAGCTCTTCCACCAGCTCGACCAGGGGCGCGATGCTGAGCGTGTCTGTCTGAATTTGTTTGAGAATTTCTAACATGCGGAGAAAAACGGCTTGGCCGCATAGGGATGTCTAAAGCCGATAGTGTAACCGCTAAGAAAGTTTTTCACTGTACGCTGGCGTACATAGGATCAGTTCGCTCAACGATGCAGAGTGGTACGAAGTGTGGGGCCGCGCACAGAAAACAGGCGGACGCGGGCCTACACTGGCGGCATGCTCAGGGGAGAGGCATCATGAAGCACAGGCAGATTGCACCGTTGCTGTTGTTCTGGCCGTTGCTGGCGGGCGCGCAGACGCCGCAGCAGCTTAAAGTGTATGGCGTCGTCGATCCGCGCTGGGACGTGCTGGCGCCGGGGCGCGCCTACAGTCCGCAGTCGACCGCGCTGATCGAGATCGACGATCCGTTGCACGGCGGCCTGGCCGGCGCCGCCACCAGCCTTGCGGGCGAAACTACGCGGCCGTATGAAAACGCCGTCAAATACGAGGCGCGCCGGCGCGGCTGGAACGCGAGCGCGATTTACAGCTATGGCGAAAGTAATTTCAGCACGCCGCGCCAGCGCGCTTATGGCGCCACGCTCGGCTATGCCGGCGCGCTGTTCAATGTGCGTCTCGCGCACCAGCGCAAGAACAATCCCCTGCCCGACATTACCGGCAAGAGCGTGCCGCTGGACCTGGCTTCGCGCAACAGCTTGATCGCGGCCAATCTGCACATCGGGCCGGCGCTGACCTATGCCGCGTACGGCGTCAACCGCGGCATGGGCGCCGTGCCCTGGGATCTGAGCCAGCCGTATGGCGCGCTGGCCATGGCCACGCCCTCGACCGACAGCCGCGACATGATGCTCGGGCTGGCGCTGCAGCGCGGCGCGACGACCTGGATGCTGTCCTATATCCGCAAGGACGACCGCGACCCCACCGATCTCGATGCGCGCCAGATCGCCTTCGGCATGAGCTATGCCATGTCGAAGCGCACCGGCTGGTATGCCGCCTATGCCCAGGTGCGCCATGACAATGGCCGGCCGGCCGCCATCGGCCGTGCCAGCAGCGGCTTGCGCTTCGGCCTGCGCCACGCATTCTGACCGGCGCTTCCCGCTTGTGCTAAATTGAGGGGTTCAGCCCCCTCAACAACCAAGCAGGAAGCATTTATGTATCTGACCTATTTCAATGGCGCCTGGAGCGAAGGCAACGCCCCCTTGTTCGGCGCGATGGACCATAGTGTATGGCTGGGTTCCTCGGTATTTGACGGCGCGCGCTCCATCCGCGGCCATATGGCCGACCTGCGCCTGCACCTGCAGCGCGTGATCTACTCGGCCGAGCGGCTCGGCCTGAGCTGCCCGCTCAGCGTCGACGAGATGGAAACGCTGGTGCGCGAAGGCGTCGCCAAATTCCCGGCCGATGCCGAGCTGTATATCCGTCCGCTGGTGTTCGGCACCGACGGCCTGCTGATTCCCGTGGCCGAGAAAAGCGCCTTCGCCCTGACCCTGTTCGATGCGCCGATGCCGCCGTTCACCGGCTTCAGCGCCTGCCTGTCCGAGTTGCGCCGTCCCGACGCCGCCATGGCGCCGACCGACGCCAAAGCCTCCTCGCTGTACGCCAACACCACGCGCGCCCTGCGCGCCGCCAAGGAACGCGGCTACGATAACGCCGTTGTGTGCGACAGCGAAGGTCACGTCGCCGAATTCGCCACCGCCAATATCTTCTTCGTCACCCCCGCCGGCCAGGTCGTGACGCCGGTGCCGAACGGCACCTTCCTCTCCGGCATTACCCGTGGCCGCGTCATCGCCCTGTTGAAAGAGGCCGGCATCGTCGTCGAAGAGCGCAGCGTCAAGCCCGAAGAGCTGAACAGCGCCGCCGAAATCTTCAACACCGGCAACTTCGGCAAAGTCACGCCCTGCATCCGCTACGAAGGCCGCGACCTCCCGGTCGGCCCCATCGCCAGCAAGGCCCGCGAGCTCTACATGGCCTACTCCGACGCCAACTAAGTCCGCCTTTGCGCCAAATCAAAGAATGTCCACCCTGGTGTCAGGCACCAGGGGAGGACATTGTTTGATATTGCGCAAAGAATGTCCTACTCCGGTGCCTGACACCAGGGTGGACATTGTTTGCGCTGGATCAAACGGTGGGGCTTAGCGGGCCTTGGGGGCGGCGCCGCAGTCGGGACTGAGCCAGCGGCCGCTGCCTTCGACCATCATCTGCTGGGGCGCGCCGTGGGCTTGGCTGGTGACGTCCATGCGCATGGTGTAGCCGGTGTCGCCTTCGAAGATGACTTGGCCTTTGCCTTGCGAGGGTGGTTTGTTGCAGTGGAAGCTGACGTTCATGCCGCCCGGGACCGGGGTGCTGGTGCTGCGGCAGTCGCCAGGCTGGCCGGCCGGCAGTTCACGCTTTTCGGCCATTTCCTTGGTCATGCAGTAGGTGAGCTTGACGCCACCGCCGTCGGCCAGATTGAGGCCGACGCCGCGCTGGGCCATCATCTGTTCCAGCATCTTGCGCTGGTCGGCCGGCAGATTCGCCATTTCCTTTTGCGCGCGCGCCATCGCTTGCATGGTTTCCGGACTGCCGCCGGCGATGCGGTTGTTCATCTCCCATAGGCCGGGCTTGAGGGTCTGGGCGCCGGCGCTGCCGCTTAACAGCAGCAAGCCGGCCAGCAGGGCGGGGCGGAAGGACATGGGCGAGCTCCGGTGGCTCAGCTGCGCGGCTGGGGCTCGGCAACAAAGATTTCTACACGGCGATTGCGGGCGCGGCCGGCATTGTCCTCGTTGGGGGCGATCGGTTCGCGCGCGCCGCGGCCTTCGACCACGACCCGGGTGGGCGAGACGCCGCGCATGGCCAGGTAGTCGCGCGTGTGCGAGGCACGGTCCACGGACAGGGGCTGGTTGATGGCGTCGCTGCCGGTGCTGTCGGTGTGGCCGATGATGCTGACCGTGGCGGCCGGGTTGTCGTTGAGCGTGCTGGCGAAGCGGTCGAGGATGGGCCGGAAATTGGCCTTGATGTCGGAGCGGTTGGTGTCGAAGGAAATATCGCTGGGGATTTCCAGCTTCAGCCGGTTGTCGGGGGTCTGGCTGACCTGGACGCCGGTGCCCTTGGTGGCTTGCTCCATGGCCCGTTTCTGGTCTTCCATGCGCTGCGACCAGATATTGCCGGCGATGGCGCCGACCGCCGCGCCCAGCACGGCGCCGCCGGCCGCGCGGCCGCTGCCGCCACCGCCGGTGCTGGCGCCGAGAATGGCGCCCAGGCCGGCGCCGATGCCGGCCCCGGTGGCCGTGCCGCGCTGCGTCGCGTTCATGTCGGCGCAGCCGCTGGCGGCCAGGGCCAGCAGCAGGGCCAGCGCGCCGGCTAGGGGTTTGGTGGATGTCTTGTGTTGGAAGTTCATGTCAGTCCCTCCTGAATTGTCCAGCAAGTGTAGACCGAAACGGAAAGCGGCGCTGTACCTTGTTGTACAGCGCCGGGGAACAGGAGTGGCTGGCGCGCAACGCGGACTAGACGCCGCGTCCGCTGATCAGGCGCAGCAGCACCATGATGATGGCCACCACCAGCAGCACGTGGATGAAGCCGCCGATGGTGTAGGACGTGACCAGGCCCAGCAGCCACAGAATGATGAGGACAACAGCTAGCGTGTATAACATGATGGACTCCTTCTCTCGGGTTGATGGGGGGATTGTTGCCTGTCTCAGCTTTTAACTCTGTACGCTGACGAACAGTATTAGCCGTGCCGCAACTGGCCTTGGACGATGCGGATGCGCTCGCCCTGCTGCCAGGCCGCGGCGCTGTGGACGGTGCGGCGCTTGCCGTCGTCCAGGCGCACCGTCACTTCATAGCTGGTGCGCGCGTTCATATTGCCTTCCACCTGGTTGCCGACCACGGCGCCGCCGATGGCGCCGGCCATGGTGGCCAGGTCGCGTCCGCTGCCGCCGCCGATCTGGTGGCCCAGCAGGCCGCCCACCACGGCGCCGCCCGCCGCGCCGACGCCGCTGCCATTGGCGCGGGTGCGGATGGTGCGCACCGATTCCACCACGCCGCAGTGGCGGCAGACGGCGGGCGCCGCGACGGCTTGCGCGGCATCGTGCGCCGCGCCGCCGCCATTGCCCGCAGGCGCGGCGGCATAGTGCTGCGCGCGCAGGCTGGCGCCCGGCGGCGGCGCGGGCGGCAGCGGCGCGCTCGAGCCGGCCGCGCCATGGCCGTCGGGGGCGGCGCTCTCGCTGACCGGCGCGCTCAGCGATGGCGTAGCCGCCGGGGTGCTGTGCCCGGAAGAGCTGGGCAGCCAATCCATCAGGGCGGCGATGCCGACCGAACAGAACAGCAGCACGGCAACGGCGGCCGTCATCAGCAGCGGATGCAGGGGCTGTTTGCTGGCGGGGGGAATGAGGGGAGTCATGATGGGCTTTCCAATTGCATGTCGACGCCGTGATTGTCGGCCGCGGACGCTGCTTTTTCAGTGCGTCAGCGTACATACAGGGAAAATACTTGCCGGTAAGCTAGGCCTGACCGATGTGCAGAAGCCGACCACTCTGACCCGACCGCGATGATTGTTAACTTTGACACCGCTCATGGCAGCGCCCTGATTCCCTCCCGCGGCAGCAACCGCCTGCTGGCGAGCTTGCCTGAGGACGACCTGGACCATATCCAGTCCCTGTGCGAGCTGGCGATGGTGGACGTGGGCGAAGTGCTGTACGAGCCCGGCCAGCCGATCGGCCACCTCTACTTCCCGCTTGACGCCCTGGTCTGCCTGCTGGCCGTGGCCGAAGGCCGCATGACCTTGGAAGTGGGCGCGGTGGGGCGCGAAGGCATGCTCGGCGCCTCGGTTGCGCTGGGCCACCAGGCAGCCCAGGTGCGCGCCGTGGTGCAGCGCGCCGGCTATGTCTTGCGCATGGAGGCCGGCGACTTCTGCCGCGAGTTCGCGCATATGGAGTCCTTGCAGCGCCTGCTGTCGCGCTATACCGATGCGCTGCTGGCGCAAGCCATCCAGATCGCCGTGTGCAGCCGCTTCCATGTGCTGGAAGCGCGGCTGGCGCGCACCCTGCTGGTGACGCGCGACCGGCTGCAGTCGGAACGCTTTCATCTGACCCATGAATTTCTGGCCCACGCCCTGGGCGTACGCCGTGTCGGCGTGACCAAGGCCGCCAGCGCCCTGCAGCAGCAAGGTCTGATCAGCTATAGCCGGGGCAATATCGAGATTCTGGATTCGGCGGGACTGGAGGCGGCGTCCTGCGGCTGTTATGCGCTGGTCAAGGACGATGGCAGTATCGGCATGGGCAGCGTCTTCCTATAAGGCTGGCGCTGCCCGGCAAGGCGGAGATTAACGCGGCGGCTTGTTGACCTGGTTGCCGATCACGCCCCCGACGGCGGCGCCGCCCACGGTGCCGACGGCGCTGCCGCCGGACAGCACGGAGCCGGCCACGGCGCCGACGCCGGCGCCAATCGCGGTATTACGGTCCTGCTGCGACATATTCGAACAGGCGCTCAGGCCGAACAGCGCGCCCAGCAGGGCGCCGCCAGTGAGAATTTTCTTGATTTGCATGATGATCTCCTTGTGTATGCAGCCACGCGGGCTTGGCGGAAACCAGCATAGAACGGGCCGACTCTGCGCTCTGTTCGTCAGCTCACTTAGTTACGCTTAGTTACGTATTCCCGGCCGCGGCGCCAGCTTCTTGCCGGGCGGCGGCGCCACCGGCTTGCGCGCCGCCTCGGCCAGCAGCGGGCCGCAAGGCGTATCGCTGCTGCCGCCGCCGCTGATCAGGGGCGCCAGCGCGGCCACCGGCGCGGCCAGGGTGGCCAGCGCGATGGCGCCGCCGGCGCGCAGGGCCAGCACGCCCTTGTCGATGTCGACGTCGGGATGCTTGAAGGTGCCGCGCACATAGATGGGCGAGCGCAGCGAGATGATGCGCAAGCCCTTGCTGTCGGGTTTCATGGTCAGGTCCAGGCGCTCGTCGTCGAGGCTGACGGCGCCGCTGATGCGCACCGTGGCGTCCTCGGTGTCGACGACGAAGCTGCGCGTCTGCGCCAGGCCGTCGGTGACAGCGAAATCGCCCGCCAGGCAGTTCAGCTTGACCTGCTTGTCGCCCACCAGTTTGGTCAGCACGATGCTGCCGATATTCAAGCCCATCTGTTCGAGCAGCAGCTTGCTGATCTGGCCCTGGCTGATGCGCGTCTTCAGTTCGCCGTTCGACTGGGCCAGCAGGGTGGCGACCGAGTTGCCGGTGGCGCTGAGCTTGGTGTCGGCATTGATCACGCCGACGGTGGCCTGCAATTGCGGCAGGTGCGGGAACAGTTCCTGCAAGCGGATGCCGCGCGCGCTGGCCGCGAGGTCGGCGCGGATGGCGTTCTTGGCGTCGCGCCCGCTGCCGTCGAGGGTGACGGTGGAGGCCAGCTTGCCGCCGGCGAAGTCGAAGTTCAGCGGGGTCAGCTTGAGCACGCCGTCGCGCAGGTGGAATTCGGTTTCCAGGTGGCTGATCGGCAACTGCTCGGTGCGCACGATGCGCGCGGCGCGGTAGCTGACGTCGGCGTCGATGCTGGTCCAGCGTTCGGTCTTGAAGGTTTCCACCGGCAGCACTTTCTCGCTCGGCTGCACAGCGGGCAGGCCGCGCGCTTGCTTGCTGGCGTTGGAGTCGGCGCCGATCAGCGGGCCGAGGTCGGCAAATTGCAGCAGCTTCGACTGCACCGTGCCGCTCAGGTGGCCACGCGGCTGTTTTTGTTCGTACACCAGCTTGCCGGCGATATCGCTGGAGCCGACGCGGCCGGTGAACTGGTCGTAAGTCCAGCGGCTGTGCTGGCCGGCCAGCGTGCCGCGCAGGCGGCCTTCGGTGGCGAAGGGTGGGGTTTCCGGCAGCACCAGGCCGGTCAAGGCGTACAGGCGCGCCATGCTGGCGCCGCCGACCTTGAGCCGGAAGTCGATGGCGGCCAGTTGCAGCGGCCGCGTCAGCGTGCCTTCGGCCGCGATATGCACCAGGCCGACCTGGGCCTTGCCCTGCAGCGGGAAGGGCTGGTCGCCCTGCAGCGAGAGCACGGCGCCGGCCTTGCCCTGGCCGCTGACGGGCTGCCTGTTCCAGCGTCCCTCGGCGCGCCAGGACACGCCGTACTGGCTGTCCTGCGCCAGCGTGTCGAGGTGGGCGGTGGCGTCGATCTTCTGCGGCACATCGACCAGGCGTACGCTGCCCTTGCTGAACACCACGCGCTGCAGGTCGAGCCGCCAGGGCGATTGCGGGTTGCGCTTGAAGGTCCAGTTGTTCTTGCCGTCGGCGGTGCGCTGCAGATAGACCTGGGGCGCCGTAAAGCTCAGCAGCGGGATCGTGATCTTTTGCTCCAGCAGCGCCAGGGGATTGAGCGAGAAGGACAGCTCGGCCGCGCTGGCCATATCGGCCGGCACCGTGTCGCCGCTGTGGGCGGCGGCGGCCAGCATGGGCGCGGGATTGCCCAGGTGGACATCGCGCGCCAGCAGATGCGGCCAGGGCACGAGGCCGCGCCAGCCCAGCTCCTGCGGCTGGCGTTGCCAGCTCAGGGCCAGATTGCCGCGGATGGCGAAGGGGCGCTCGATGGCGGCGCTGACTTTCTCGTTCAGCCAGGGCCGGGCCCGGTTCCAGTCGTAATGGTAGAGCACGATCAGGGCGGCGGCGGGAACGGCGAGCAACACGCCCCCGGCGGCGAGGGCAAGCTTGGTGCGGCGGGACAGGCTCATATGCATCACTTTCATTTTTTTCGGAGCATACCAAAGCCTAACTCACGACGGCAAGCCTCTGTGTGCGCTCCCGCACGCAAGGCGGCACAGGCTGGACGGTATGTGCGTCTGCGTACAGAAAGAGCGCGGCGGCGCGTCTTATAAAGACATACCTTCAACGCCAACAAGGAGAACGATATGGCCCCAAGCAAAATCCGGCCCGCCCTGTGCGGCCTGTCCCTGGTGCTGCTGAGCGCTTGCGCCAGCGGTCTGAAAACCCCGGCCACCGCCGATGTGGCGGCCTCGCGCGAAGCGGTGGAAAGCGCCGGCTCCTCCGGCGCGGCCGAGCTGGCCCCGGACGAGCTGGGCTCGGCCCGCGAAAAAATGCTGCGCGCCAGCCAGGCGCTGGCCGCCCGCGATTACCAGCTGGCCCGCGATCTGGCCCAGCAAGCCCAGGCCGATGCCCGCCTGGCGCAAAGCAAGGCCAATTCGGCCAAGGCCGCCAACGCCGCCGACGCCTTGCAGGAAGACTTGCGCGTGCTGCGCGAGGAACTCGACCGTGCCAACAAGTAAGCCTGAAAAGCAAGCCTGACAAACACGTCTGAACGAAAGGACCGATCATGAACAAACTCTTGCTCAAACCCGCCGCTCTGTTGCTGGCCCTGGGCCTGGCCGCCTGCTCCAGCACGCCCACCACCACCAGCCTGCTGGAACAGGCGCGCGCCGACTTCAGTTCGGCGCAAAGCAGCCCCGCCGTGGCCCAGTATGCCCAGCCTGAGCTGGTCCAGGCCGGCACGGCCCTGGACCAGGCCAATGCCGCCGCCGCCCGTCGCGAAAGCCTGAACGAGATCGACAAGCTGGCTTATGTCGCCAAGCAGCGCATCGCCACGGCGCAGGAAGTGGCGAAAGCCAAATCGGCCGAAGCCGCGCTGTCCGACGCCGCGCGCCAGCGCGACCAGGTGCGTCTGCAGGCGCGCACGGCCGAGGCGGAGCAGGCCAAGCGCAGCGCCGAACAGGCGCAGCTGCAGGCCGCCAATGCCACCGCGGCCCAGCGCGACGCCCAGGCCCAGGCCGATCGCCTGGCGGCCCAACTGGCCGATCTGCAAGCCAAGAAAACCGAACGCGGCACCGTCATCACTTTCGGCGATGTGCTGTTCAATGTCGACCAGGCGCAGCTGACCGCGCAAGGCATGGCCGTGGCCCGCAAGCTGGCCGATGTGCTGCAGCAGAACCCGGAGCGCAGCGTGCTGGTCGAAGGCTTTACCGACAGCACCGGCAGCGCCGCCCACAATCTGCAGCTGTCGCAGCGCCGCGCCGAAGCCGTGCGCGTCGCCCTGGTGGGCATGGGCATCGAACGCAGCCGGGTCGAGACGCGCGGCTATGGCGAAGCCTATCCGGTGGCCGGCAATGCCACCTCGGGCGAACGCCAGCTCAACCGTCGGGTTGAAATCGTGCTGTCCGAAGCCAATAGCCCGATCGCGGCGCGCCGCTAATCACTGCAAAGGACCATCATGCCGCAAATTATTTCCACGCCGCCCAAGGGCATCGACAAGGCCGCCATCCGCGCCGCCGCCGCCAACCTGGCCGACGGGCCAGTAACACAGGGCTACAAGGGCAACCGCGAAGCCATCGTCACCATGCTGAACGGCGCCCTGGCCACCGAGCTGGTCTGCATCAACCGTTATAAACGGCACTATTACACCGTGAGCGGCTTGCAGAACGCCGCCATCAAGGCCGAATTCCTGGAGCATGCCCAGCAAGAGCAGGAACATGCCGACTGGCTGGCCGAGCGCATTATCCAGCTCAATGGCGAACCCGATTTCAACCCGGCAACGTTGCTTGACCGCAGCCATGCCGAGTATGATGACTCCACGGAGGTCCAGGCCATGGTGCGCGCCAATCTGGTGGCCGAGCGCGTCGCCATCGAGTCGTACCGCCAGATGATCGAGCAGATTGGCGAGTCCGATCCCACAACACGCCAACTTTTGATCAAGATCATGGCAGTCGAGGAAGAACACGCCGACGATATGAGGGATTTGCTTGATTAAGCACGGCGCGTTACAGTGCGTTCTTTCTCACCGTTTATAACAAGGAGCTTCATCATGCTGGAAAATAACATCAGTACCGTGAACAACGACGTGAAAACCCTGGTCAAGGATGCCCAGGCACTGTTCACGGCGGCAACTGCATTGTCGGGTGAGAAAGCGGAAGAACTGCGCGGCCGCGGCATGCGCGCGCTGGAATCGGCGCTGGCCAAGGCCCAGGAAGCCCAGGCCAGCGCGGTCGCGGCCACCAAGGAAGCGGCCAAATCGACCGACGCCTATGTGCATGAAAACCCCTGGCGTTCGGTCGCCATCGCGGCCGGCATCGGCCTGCTGGTGGGCGTGATCGTCGGCCGCAAGTAAACGGTGTCCGGTGCCGATATGAGCCACCCCGATCCGCAGCATCCGGCAGGACTGATCGCTTCGCTCTCGGCCTTGCTGAAGAGCTGCATCCGCCTGCTGCTGTCGCGCCTGGAACTGGCGGCGCTGGAGCTGGGCGAGGTGCGCCAGCACCTGATGCAGCTGGCCGTGGTATTCGCGCTGGCGCTGGTGGCCTTCTGGTTCGCCATCGCCTTCGGCACGGCGGCCCTGATCTATCTGGCCTGGCAGAGCATGGGCTGGACCATCTTGCCGGTGCTGGCCGGGGTCTTCGTGCTGGCGGCGCTGGGCTTGCTCTGGTATGGCCAGCGTATGGTCAAGCAGGGCAAGCTGGGCCTGCCCGCCACCATGGCCGAGCTGAAGGCCGACCGCGATATGCTGCTGTAAGGGGATGCCATGAGCAAGGAAGAGCAAAAACTGGCCCTGGCCGCGGCCAAACAGCGGCTGGTGGCCGAGGGCGAGCTGCACCGCCTGACCACGCTGCACGCCAAGATGCAGCTGCGCCAAGCCCTGCGTCCCGAAGCCTTGCTGCATGGGGCGGTCGACCATGCCGTGGGCGTGGCGCAGTCGCGCCTGGGTGGCTTGCTGAGCCCGGGCGGCTTGAGCCAGCTCAACTTCAAGACCATCATGCCGTATGCGCTGACGGTCGGCTCCTTCATCGTGCGCAAGCGGCTGTACAAGCCGGCGCTGGCGGTGGCCGCCGTGGCGGCGGCCGGCGCGGCCTGGCTGCTGCGGCGCAAGCGTGCCGAGGTGGAGGACGATGCCGGTGTGGACGAAGCACCCTGGGAGTGAAGGGGCTTGGAGTCCCCAAAACAAAACGCCGCTGCACGCGGCGTTTTGTTTTGGGGGCCGGCTTTATTCGCCGGTGACGTCGGTCTTTGGCGGCTGGTGCGCCTCGGCATTGAGCTGGGCCAGGTTGGCCATATCGTCGCGGTAGGTCTGGCGCGCCGCCGCTTGGCAATCCTTGCGTTCGGCGGCGGGCTGCTGGCGGCAATCGGCCAGCGCTTCAGTGAGGGCGGCGCCGATTTCCTTGCGCAGCGTGGCCAGTTGCGCCTTGTTGCCGCGGTCTTCCTTGTACCAGCGCGCCGGATCGCCGCGCGCCAGTTCCTGTTTCTGATGTTGGGCCGTGTCCGGCGGCGTGGTCTGGGCGGCGGCGCTGCCGCACAGGCCCGCGGCCAGCAGGCTGGCGATGAGCATCTGTTTCATGGTGAACTCCCGAAGCGGGGCGCCGCGGCGCCCCTGGTTACGCTTACAGCCTGCCGGTGAGCAGCAGGATCAGCAAGACGACAACGACAATCCCGGCCAGGCCGCTCGGCGCATAACCCCAGTTGCGGCTGTGCGGCCAAGCCGGCAGTGCTCCGACCAGGAGCAGGACGAGAAGAATCAGCAGTATGGTGCCCATGCGGCGCCTCCTTTCTCAGCGTGGCCGCTTCAATAGCGGTAGACGCGGCCGTCGACCAGGCGCACGCGGTTGCCCACGCGCAAGTCATAGGCGCTGTCCTGGTTGATGGTGCGGTAATCGCCGTTATCGAGGCGGATGCTGATCTGGTAGACCTCGCGCGCCTCGTTGCGGTTCGATTCGATATTGTTGCCGAGCACGGCGCCGCCGATGGCGCCGGCCGCCGTGGCCGCCGCGCGGCCGCTGCCCGAACCGATCTGGTTGCCGACCAGCGCACCGACCAGGCCGCCGGCCACGGCGCCCGCGCCGCTGGTGGCCGGATCGACACGCACCATCTGGATGGAATCGATGGTGCCGTAGGTCGACGCGTCGGCCTGGCTGGAGTAGGACGTGTTCTGCGGGTAATTGCTGCTGGCGCAGCCGGACGCCAGCGCCGCCACCGCTACCATCACAGCCAACAGGGTGGTATTCGTTTTCATCTTATCCTCCTGGAAAAAGGTGGGTTCAGCTTAGTCAAGCGGCCGCGCCGGGTCTGTGCGATGCCGCACCATGCCGCGCTGAGACGGCTGAGTGCTGTTTGGTACAAATCATTTTCTATGTTCGTCAGCGTACAGAAGCAACGCGACAGTTACGCGACACTGCCTCTGTGCCCGGAAGCGGGCAACGCAGAAAGAACCGAAACTACCCAAGGAGATATGCCATGAAAATCGCACACAAAATTGCCAGCGCCGTCTTTGCCGCCGCGACCGTGTTGACCCTGGCCGGTTGCGCCTCCACCCCATCGCAGGAAGGGACCGGCGAGTATGTCGACGATGCGGTGCTGACCACCAAGGTGAAAGCCAGCATCTTTAATGAGCCTAGCCTGAAATCGACTGAAATCAATGTCGAGACCTTCAAAGGCACCGTACAGCTGAGCGGCTTCGTGGCCCAGCCGGCCGATATTTCCAAGGCCGGTGAAGTGGCGCGCGGCGTCAAGGGCGTGAAGTCGGTGAAAAACGATATCCGCGTCAAGTAAGCGGCAAGGCCGCCGGCGCGGCTGACGCGCCGGCGGCATGGGCCTGGCCATGAAGCCGCCGTCCCCTTCGCTGCCGCCGTTGACGGGAACGGCGCCGCCCGCCGGCCCCGAGGCGGGGTCGCCCGACCCGGCGGCGCCAGGCGACTTGCGCCTGCCGCTGCATGGCCATGCGCGCGGGCTGGCGCTGGCCATCATCGCCACGGTCGTCTTCCTGTATGCCCTGCAGTGGGCGCGCGATTTTCTCGTGCCGCTGGCGCTGGGCATCCTACTGTCCTATACCCTGAATCCCGTGGTCTGCTGGCTGGAGCGCTGGCGCGTGCGCCGTTCCTTCGGCGCCACGCTGATCACGGCCGCCATCCTGTGCGGCTCGGCCGCCACGATCGAACAGGTGCGCGGCGAATTCCTCAACATCCTCGGCGAGTTGCCGGCCGTCACGCATAAGCTGTCGCGCCTGCTGACCGGGCAGGGCGGCGCCCTGCAGCGCATCCAAGCCGCCGCCACCGAGATCGAGCAAGCCACCGCCGGCAGCGGCGCGGCCTTGCCTGCCGCCGGCGCCAAGCGCCCGCCGCGCAAGACGGCGCCGGCGGCCGTGGCGGCGAGCGGCGGCATCAAGGTCATCGACTGGGTCTGGGCCGGCTCGCGCGGCCTGGCCGGCTTCCTGGGCCAGGCCACCATGGTGATCTTCCTGCTGTACTTCCTGCTGCTCTCGGGCGACACCTTCAAGCGCAAGCTGGTGCGCCTGACCGGCCCTTCGCTGAGCAAGAAGAAGGTCACGCTGCACATCCTCGACGATATCAACACCTCGATCCAGGCCTATATGTTCATGCTGCTGGTGACGAATGTGCTGCTGGGCTTGCTGATGTGGCTGGCGCTGAGCGCCATCGGCCTGGAGAACGCGGGCGCCTGGGCCGTGGTGGCGGGCTTGCTGCACCTGATGCCTTACTTCGGCACCTTGTTGCTGGCCGCGGCCACCGGCGCCGCCGCGCTGCTGCAATTCGGCGCCTTGCAGCCGGCCCTGATGGCGGTCGGCGCGGCGCTGGCGATCTCGACCCTGGTGGGCACGGTGGTGACGACCTGGATGACGGGCCGCATCGCGCGCATGAACGCGGCGGCCGTGTTTGTGAGCCTGCTGTTCTGGGGCTGGTTGTGGGGCGTCTGGGGCTTGCTGCTGGGCGTGCCGCTGATCGTCATCGTCAAGGTGGTGGCCGAGCGCATCGAAGGCATGGAAGTGCTGGCCGAGCTGCTGGGCGATTAGCGCTGCAGCTTGCCCTCGGCGTCGCGCGGGTGGTGGCGCAGGCTGCCCAGCTGCAGCGCGTACTGGCGCGCGAATTCGGCGCCGAGGAAAAACACCTGGGCCGAGTAATACACCCACAGCAGCAGGGCGATCACGGAACCGGCCGCGCCGAAGCTGCTGGTCACGCCGCTATTGCCGATATAGGTGCCGATCGCGTATTTGCCGATGCTGAACAGCAGGGCCGTGCCGAAGGCGCCGGCCAGCACGTCGCGCCAGGACAGGCGGATGCGCGGCAGCATCTTGTAGATCACGGCGAAGATGGCGGCGATCACGGCGAAGCCGATGGCGCTATTGATCCAGTCCAGCACGATGGCCGCGCCCTGCCAGTGGCTGTGCCAGAATTTCTCCAGCAGGCCGAGCGCGGCGCTGACCACCAGCGACACCGTCAGCAGAAAACCCAGCACCAGCACCATGCCGAAGGAGAGCAGGCGGGTGCGCACGGCATCCCATAGCGAGCCTTCGGCCAGCGGCGGCAACTGCCAGATCTCGTCCAGGCTCGATTTGAGTTCGGCGAACACGGTGGTGGCGCCGAACAGCAGCAGCGCGGCGGCGATGGCGGCGGCCCAGCGGCCTTCGCTTTCGTTGCGCGCGCCGGCCAGCACCAGCTGGATGGCGGCCGCGCCCTGGTCGCCGAGCAGGCCGCGCAGCTGGGCGAACAGCTCGCCCTGGGCCGCCTGCTTGCCGTAGAACAGGCCGGCGATCGAAATCACCAGCACCAGGATCGGCGCCAGCGAGAACAGGGTATAGAAGGCCAGCGCCGCGCCCTTGCTGCTGGCGCGGTGGGCGAACCACTCGCTCAGCGTGCAGTAGGCGATGTGGGGCAGGGAGCGCGCCTGGTGGCGCCAGCGCTGCAAGCTCATGGCAATCTCCTGGTTGAAAAAGAAAAAGGGGCATGACGCCCCTTTTTCGTTACTGCCTGGCCGGTCTTACTGGACGCGGCGTTCGACGGTGATCTGTTCGACTTCCACGCGGCGGTTCGGTTCCAGGCACTTGATCAGATCCGCGCGTTTCTTGTCGGTGCAGCTCACGACCGGATTGGCCTTGCCTTTGCCTTGGGCGTTCAGGCGCGAACCGGCCACGCCCTTGCTTTCCAGATAAGCCTTGACCGCGTTGGCGCGGCGCTCGGACAGTTTCTGGTTGTACTTGTCGGCGCCCAGGCGGTCGGTGTAGCCGGTGATGGTGATGTCGCCGATGCTCGGATTGTCGTTGAGCAGCTTGGCCACATCGTCCAGCTTGGGCTGGGCGCCGGCCAGCTTGTCGCTGTCGAAGCCGAACAGTTCGGTGGCCGACATCGTCACTTTTTCGAAGCGTGGCGGTGGTGGCGGTGGTGGCGGCGCGACTGGCGGTGGGGGCGGCGGCTGCACGGCGACTGGGGCCGGAGCGGGCGGGGCCGGTGGCGCCGGCGGCGCGCCGAAGGCGTAGTTCAGGCCCAGGTTCAGGTAGACGTTGTTGACCTTGGACGGGCGGAACTCGTCGCCGCGCAGCATGCCGTGCACATTGCGCACGTCGGCCTGGAAGGACCAGCGCTCATTGATGGTGGACTGGAAGCCCAGGCCGGCGCTCACATACGGCGAGCTGCGGCGGGCCGAGGGCGAACCCACCAGGTTCAGCTTGTCGCGCTCGGCGCCCACGCCCAGCAGCAGGAAGGGGCGGAAGGATTGGCGCGAGAACATGTACAGGGCGTCGATGCCCAGGGTCTGCTGGGTGTATTTCGAACCGTTTTCCTTGGAGCGGGCGTGGGTCAGGCCCATCTGGATATCCCAATCCTGGGATACGGCTTTACCGAACTTCAGGCCGACGCCGGGGCCGGTCTTGTCGACCAGCCAATCGCTATCGGGTTTGAAAGCGCTGATGCTGGGCTGGATATACCAGTTGGGGTTGATCGTGGCGTCCTGCGCCGAGGCGGCGGCAGTGGCACACAGCAGGGCTGCGGCAAGGGCAATTTTCTTATTCAAATTTGACTCCCGTGAGTTGAGAAAAAGTAATACAGCAAGGCCTGGGCCGGACTGTTACATCTCAGCTTAGTGGCCCCATGCATTGCGGGTCAGTGCGCTAGCGCACAAACTACATTGTGATTTTGCGCAATGTTGTAATTTTACCACGGGAACCCCCATGGCGCCGCGCTGTCCAACAAAAAGCGCGCCGCTCCGGAACCGGAGACGGCGCGCGGCGGGGGCCGGAATCAGCGTGCAGGCGGCGGGTTTTGCTCGGCTGGCGGCGCCGGCTCGGCCGGTTTCGGTTCGGCCGGATGCGGCTCGGCCGGTGCGCCCGGCGCGCCTTGGGCGCCGGCCGGGCCGGGTTCGCCCTTGGCGCCTTCCGGACCTGCCGGACCTGGCACCGGGACGGGGACCGGCACGGCGGCCGGGGCGGGGGTTTCCACCACCGGCGGCGGGTTGTTGACGGTTTTTTCGCAGGCGCTCAGGCCGAAGGCGGCGGCCGTGGCGGCCAGCAAGATGGCGTATCGCATGAGGTTCTCCTTGAAAGGATGGACGAATTGATGAAGCCGCAACCAGTGTAGGCGCGGCGCCGCCAGCCTTCTGTACGCAAACACACAAAGCTGCTTAGACTGATTAATTTGACAATAAATTATCACTAGCACAATTTTGTGCCGCTCTTATGTTCGTTGCCGCACAGACTGAAGCATCCAAATCCGGCAATCTGGGGCCCAGTGTTCAAGAATGCCGGCCCTGAAAATGCCGCGCAATCCAGGCAATTGTTATAAGGAGTGTTCAAATGCATGCAATCAGCGAATCCCGCGATACGTCCCTCGGAGAGATGATGGCAGCCAATCAGGAGCTGCACCTGGCCGCGGCGGCGGACCGACCGCGCCTGGCCCTGGTTGAACGCCCCGGACCGCCCGTACCCGAGCGCAAAGCGCTGTCGCTCGCCTCGATCGAACGCGTGCGTTCGACCTCGGCCACCCAGCGCCGCATCGAAAACATGCAGAAGCTGATCGGCGAATTGCAAAACCATGAGATGCTGGCCGATGAAATCGCCTGGTTCCTGAAATTCTCGCCCTCGGGCGCGCGCAAATACATCCGCGACCTGCGCGAAGCCGGCGTGATCGAGCTGGCGCGCTATATCGAGGGCACCGCCACCTATCTGGGCAAGGCGGTCTACCAGCTGACCCCGGACGCCGAGCGCGTCAAGGCCTTCCTGGCCGCCATCGTCCAGCCCAAGCGCGAAGGCGCGCCGCCGCGCAAGGAGCGCCCCAGCCTGCGCGAGCAGAATATGGCCGGCAATGGCCGCCACTTCCATATCCTGGCCGACGACACGCATTATGCAATCCGCGTCAACCGCAACCCGGTGGTGCGCGATCCCCTGGTCGAAGCCTTGTTCGGCGCGGCGCCCTCGCAACAGAAGGCGCTGTAAGAAGAGAAGTGTTAAGCTAGTCCATACCGCCCCGGCGCAGGCCGGCGCGGTTGAATTGTCGGCCAGAAGCCCCATCTGCGGCGGACGAGTTCCCTTATGGACGGCATCATGGAAGCATTGACCTGGTTTGCCCTGAGTGCGTTGACCATCGGCGCCCCGTTTCTGTATCCGCTCTGGTCGCTGCGGCGCGCCCTGTCCCGCCCCTTGCGGCCGGAGCAGCTGGCGCTGCTGGCGCGCGGCCTGCCCATTTATGCGCGCATGGCGCCCGCCCTGCAGCAGCAGTTGCAGCGCCTGGTCGTGCAATTCCTGCACCAGAAAAAATTCGTCGGCTGCGCCGGTCTGGAGGTGACGGAGGAAATGCGCCTGAGCATCGCCGGCCAGGCTTGCCTGCTGCTGCTGAACCGTCCCAGCAAGGTCTATCCGGCCCTGCATACCATCCTGGTCTATCCCGGCGCCTTCGTGGCCGTGCGGCCCGAAGTGGGGCCGGGCGGCGTGGTCAGCCATGCCGAACAGGGCATGCTGGGCGAATCCTGGTCCGATGGCCGCGTGGTGCTGTCCTGGGACGATGTGCAGCGCGGCGCCGCCGACTGGAGCGATGGCCACAATGTGGTGCTGCATGAATTTGCCCACCAGCTCGACAGCGAGTCGGGCGCCAATAATGGCGCGCCCTATCTGGGCAGCCGGGAAAGCTATCTGAGCTGGTCGGCCGTGCTCTCGCGCGACTACGCCAATCTGCGCCACGAGGCCTGGTATGGCCGCCACGACAGCGTGATGGACCATTATGGCGCCACCAGCCCGGCCGAATTCTTTGCCGTCGCCACCGAAACCTTCTTTGAAAAGCCGTGGCAGATGGCCGAACGCCATGCCGCCCTGTACGGCGAGCTGCAGAAATACTACCGCGTCGATCCGCGCGCATGGCAGGCGCCGCCCGCGCCGCCGGAAGCGGAAGCCATGCCCGCGCTGGCGCCGCCCGGCGGCCGTTCCTACGCCTGGGCCAACTGGTGAACGGCATGGAATTCGAGGACTTCGAATTCTTCAATCAAGACGCCGCCCCCGGCGGCAAATCCTCGCCCCACGGCGCCGCCTCGCCGCTGGTGCGCCTGCAATACCTGGTGGACAACACCCCGGCCGTCATCTATTGCACGGTGCCGAGCGGCGACTTCAAGATGACCTTCGTCAGCAATAATGTGGTGAATATGCTGGGCTATCGGCCGGAAGAGATGACGGCCGACCCCAATTTCTGGTTCGACCATATCCACCCCGACGACGCGCCGGCCATCTTTTCCAGCCTGGCCAAGGTGTTTACCGAGGGCTTGCGCGCCTACGAGTACCGCTTCCGCGCCGCCGACGGCCGCTATCTGTGGATGCACGATACGCTGCGCCTGATCAGCGACGAGAGCGGCGCGCCGCTCGAAGTGATCGGCGCCCTGACCGACATCACCGACCGCAAGTTGATGGAGGAAGCCTTGCAGGCCAAGGGCCGCGAGCAGCAGCAGTTGATCGCCAAGCTGGGCCAGGCGCACGAGCAACTGCTGCAGGCCGAGAAGATGGCCTCCATCGGCCAGCTGGCGGCCGGCGTGGCGCACGAGATCAACAACCCGATCGGCTTCGTCAACTCGAATATGGGCTCGCTGCAAAACTATGTCGGCACGCTGTTTCGCGTCATCAAAGCGTACGACGCGGCGCTGGCCGAGCAGCCGGCCCTGCAGGCGCGCCTGGCCCCGCTGCGGCGCGAGGCCGACCTCGATTTCCTGGAGGAAGACACCACGGCCTTGGTGCGCGAATCGATGGATGGCTTGAAGCGGGTCAAGGAGATCGTCCAGGCGCTCAAGGACTTTTCCCATGTCGGCGAAACCGAATGGCAGGTGGCCGACCTGCACCACGGTCTGGACAGCACCCTCAATATCGTTGCCAATGAGCTCAAATACAAGGCCGAGGTGATCAAGGAATACGGCCAGGTGCCGCCCATCGAATGCCTGGCTTCGCAGCTCAACCAGGTATTCATGAACCTGCTGGTCAATGCCGGCCAGGCGATCCGGGACAAGGGCACCATCCGCATCCGCACCGGCGCCGAAAAAGGCTGGGCCTGGGTCGAGATCCGCGATAGCGGCGTCGGCATCGCGCCGGAGCACTTGAACCGCATCTTCGAACCCTTCTTCACCACCAAGCCGGTGGGCAGCGGCACGGGACTGGGCCTGTCGCTCTCCTACAGCATCGTGCACAAGCATGGCGGCAAGATCGACGTCGCGTCCCAGCCCGGCAAGGGCACGGTGTTCCGCATCCTGCTGCCGCAGCGGCGCCCGCCCGAGAGCAAGCCCGCCGCTACAGGATGATGGAGCCGTCCGGCCCCCAGTTGACCTTGAGGATGCCGGGTTCCTCTTCCTCCAGCCGCTGCGCTTCGAGTTCCTGCGCCCCCAGAGCGTGGCCGGCGTGGTTGGCCAGGCCGGCATCGGCCAGCAGCTTGTCGCGCAGGACCAGGGCTTCGCGCACGCAGTTGCCCAGATCGCTCACCGACCAGGGTTTGGGAATGAAGCGGAAGACCTGGGCTTCATTGATGGCGCTCATCGCGGTCTGGAATTCGGTGGAGGCCGAGAGCATGATGCGCACCGTGTGCGGCGCCACTTCCTTCAGCGCCTGCAGGAAGGTGACGCCATCCAGTTGCGGCATGCGGTAATCCGAGATGACCAGATCGAAATCGCATTCGCAGATGCGCTGCAGGGCCTGGCGCGGATGCTCGAAAGCTTCGATCAGCAAGTCCTCGATCTGCAGGTGCACGCGCAGCGAGCGGCGCAGGGCGTTCAATACCTTGACTTCATCGTCCAGCAACAGAAAACGCCTCATGGCGCGCTCCTTTTCACCCAGATCGGCAAACGGTTCTGACTCTTGCTTTCGAAATCCTGCACCTGTTGGATCAGGCGCGCGTCGAGCACATGGTCGGCCGCCAGCAGCATCAGGCCGTCGCGGCTGATCAGGTCGCGCGCCAGCACCATGCCCGGCACCAGCTCGCCCGACAGCAGCTCCAGGCCGCCGGCCGGATCGTCCGGGCCGGCGCCGTCGAGCACCTGGCGGAAGGCCGCCACCACGCTCGGATCGTAGCGCTTGCCCGCCGCGTCCAGGATCAGGCTCTTGGCCTCGTCGGCGCGCAGATGGCGCTGCACCATGCCGCCTTCCTGCAGATTGTAATAATCGACGGCCAGCGACAGGATGCGCGCGCCGAGCGGGATGGCGAAGCCGGACAGCCCTTGCGGGAAGCCGTTGCCGTCGAAGCGCTCGAGCTGGGCGCGCAGGATGGCGGCGCTGCCGCGCAGATCGGGCAGGGGCATCAGCAATTCCTCGGCGCGCTGCGGATGCTTGCGGTACAGGCCGAGCGCCTCGCCATGCAGCAGGGTGAGCGGGGTGGCCAGCAGCTCGTCGGAAAAGCCGATCTTGCCGATATCGTGCAGCAGGGCGGCGACGAAGACGTCCTGCACTTCCTTCGGCTCGGCCTTCATCTGCTGGGCGATCTGGCGCGCCAGGTCGGCGATCTTGCGCGCCAGTCCGGCCAGATTGCTGCCGCGCTGCTCGGCGATGCTGGACAGGATCTTGATGGTGGTCAGGAAGTTCTGCTTGAGCTTCTCATTGGCCGCCACCGCCGCCTCGTGCAGCGCGCGCAGCTGGCGCGTGCGTTCCTCGACCTTGGCTTCCAGGCCCTGGTTGAGCGCCTTCAATTCCTCGTTCTGGTGCTGGGTCAGCGCTTCCAGGCGCAGTTTTTCCTGCTCCAGCGCGCGCCGCTCCAGCGCGTGGCGCACCACCAGCACGATATCGTTGTCGTCCCAGGGCTTGGTGATGTAGCGGTAGATTTCGCCGCAGTTGATGGCGTCCAGGATGGACTGGATGTCGGAATAGCCGGTCAGCAGCAGGCGCAGCACGTCGGGCCGGCGCGCGCGCACCTGGGCCAGGAAGCGCGCCCCGTCCATCTCCGGCATGCGCATATCGGAGATCACCAGGTCCACCGCCTCCTGTTCCAGTACCTGCAAGCCTTCCGCCCCGCTTTCGGCCGTCAGCACGCGGTAGCCGCGCGCGCGGAACAGGCGGCGTAGGGCCGACAGGATGTTCGGCTCGTCGTCCACGCACAGCAGGGTGGCCGCCGGGGCGGGTGCGGGCGTGGTTTGCGGCAGCACGGAACTCATGGACTGGCCTCCTGTTGCTCATCGTCTGGGTGGCGCACCGGCAGCAGCACGCAAAACGTCGTGCCCTGGCCCGGCGCGGATGCGACGCTGATCGTGCCCTGGTGCTTTTGCACGATGCCGTAGGCCAGCGACAGGCCCAGGCCCGTGCCCTTGCCCACGGCCTTGGTGGTGAAGAAGGGATCGAAGATGCGCGACAGGTTTTCCGGCGCGATGCCGCAGCCGGTGTCGCTCACTTCCAGCCGCACCTGGCCGTTTTCGCTGCTGGTGCGGATGGTGATGCGGCCGCGCTCGGGGCCGATGGCATGGGCGGCGTTGACCACCAGGTTCATCACCACCTGGTTGATCTGCAGCGGCAGGCATTCGATGTCGGGAATCGCGCCGTACTCGCGCACCACGTCGGCCTTGTATTTGACCTCGTTGCTGACGATGTTCAGGGTGGAGTCGATGCCCTGGTGCAGATTGGCCCAGACCCATTCCTGGCTGCTGTCGACGCGCGAAAAATCCTTCAGGTCTTGCACGATATGGCGCACCCGCACGATGCCTTCGCGCGATTCGGCCATCAGCGAAGGGATGTCTGCGCGCAGAAAATCCAGGTCGAGCGCGGCGCGCCGCGCGCGCAGGCCGCCGGCCAGGGCGGGATCCATCTGCTCTTCGGCGGCGCGGTAGTCGTCGAGCATGGCGAACAGCTCGTCCAGATAACCGTGCAGGGTGCCGAAATTGGAGAAGATATAGCCGATCGGATTATTGATCTCGTGCGCCACGCCGGCCGCCAGCTGGCCGATCGAGGCCAGCTTTTCCGACTGCAGCAGCTGCTGCTGGGTGCGGCCCAGGCGCGCATTGAGCTCGGTCAGCTCGGCATTGCTGCGCCGCAGTTCCGCTTCCGCCGCCTGGCGCTGGCGGATATCGTCTTCCAGGCGCTGGTTGACTTCGGCCAGCTGGGCGGTGCGCACCTCGACCAGGTGCTCCAGATTGTCGTGGGCTTGGCGCAACGCGTTTTCCGCCACGCGCCGCTCCGTCACGTCGCGCAGGGTCTGGATGGCGCCGACCAGGCGGCCGTCGTGGTCGCGCAGCGGGGCGGCCGTGAAGTGCAGCCAATGGCCGCTTTCGCCCAGATTGGGAAAGAAGTCTTCCTCCTCGTAAGCGCCGGGGATCAGGGCCGAGCGGCGGTGCTGGCGCTCGCGGTACAGGCGGTCGGTGGCGGGATCGGCGCCGGCCACGATCAGGTCGGCCAGCAGGTCGCGCGGCCGGGGGTAGAAGGCTTGCCAATGCTTATCCGTGCCCAGCATCTCTTCCTTGCTCCAGCCCAGCAGCTGTTCGCAGGCCTTGTTCCAGTGCGTGACCACATGCTGCAGATCGATGACGAAGGTGGCCACCGGATGGCCGTCCAGCAGCTCGGACAGGGTGATGGCGGCCGGCGCCGGCGCGGCGCCGGCGGGCGTCGGGTGGCGGGAGGAGATGGGTGCCATGCCGCTCGCCCCTCAGTTCAGCAGCACCTGGCACATGGCCTGGCAATCCTGCCCGCCCTGCAGTCCGGCCGCGCGCCAGGCCGGCAAGTCCAGGTCCAGGGCTTGCCAGGCGGGCGGCGCCGGTTCTTCCCCGTGCGCCAGCAGATTGGCCAGGTGCACCGTCAGCGGCAGCGAACGCGCCTGCCACGCGGCTTCGTGATGGCGCGCCACGGCGTCCTGGATCAGCGGCGGAAAATGCCAGTGGCCGGCCAGCGCGCCGCCCACGGCGGCGTGGTCGAAGCCGAAGCAGGCCTGCTCGGCCTCGCGCTGCTTGCTGGCGTGGGCGCGCCGCCACGCCTCCATGGCCGCGTATTCGTCGGGGAAGCTGGTGGCCAGCACCGGCACGCCGATATCGTGCAGCAGACCGGCGGTGAACGCGCTTTCCGGGTTTTGCTGCTGGCGCCGCGCCAGCGCACGCGCGGCGGCGGCGGCGGCCAGCGAATGGCGCCAGAAGGCGCGCTGGTCGAAGCCGGCCGCTTCCGGCACGCGCAGGCTGCCGGTCATGGCGATGGCCGTGACCAGGGTGCGGATGCTGTGCACGCCCAGCACGGCAATGGCCTGCTGCAGCGAGGAGACGCGCGCGGCCAGGCCGTAGAACGAGGAATTGGCCAGGCGCAGCGTCTTGGCGGCAATCGCCTGGTCGAGCGCGATGCGCTCGGCCAGGTAGCGCGTATCGAGATCGTCGCGCTGCATCAGGGTCAGCAGCTCGCTCACGGCGTCCGGCAGCGAGGGCAGGTCGCGCAGGCGGCGCAGCGCCTCGGCGGCGGAAGGGGCGCCGTTCATTGCGGCTCCATGCAGCGGTTGAGCGTGATCAGGCTGCCGCGCGAACTGGACGACTCGCCCATCGGATACACCACCACCGCATAGCGCGCCGCGCCGATGCGGATCTCGTCATGCGGCAGCGCCGGCGCGGCGGCGCCGGACGGGAACAGTTCGGGCAGGGCGTGTGCCGCTTCGCTGCCGAGCAGGGCGGCGCCGGGGCCGAACAGGCGCGCCGCCGCGCTGTTGACGAAGGCCAGCAGGCCGCCATCGTCCATGCCGATCACCGGCAGCGGCAAATGCTGCAGCACTTCGCGCGCCACGTTCAAGCTCACTTCGTGCCGGCTGATCTGCCGCTGCTTTTGCTGCAGCAGCTCTTCCATGCGGCGGTTGGCCGCGGCCAGTTCCTGGTTGGCGCTGCGCAGCTCCAGGTTCAGGCGTTCGTTGTCGTCGGCGATTTCCTTGAGGCGGAAGGCTTGGGCCACGTGGCCGCGCAGCAGTTCGTCGTCCCAGGGCTTGGTCAGGAACTTGTAGATCGCGCCTTCGTTGACGGCTTCGGTCACCGACTGCAGCTCGGTATACCCGGACAGCATGATGCGGATGGTGTCGGGATACAGGTCCTTGGCCTTGCGCAGGAAATCGGCGCCGATCATGCCCGGCATGCGCTGGTCGGACACGATCACGTCGACCGGGTGGCGCGCCAGGATGTCCAGGCCTTCGGCGCCGCTGCCGGCGGTGTGGATGGTGTAGTCGTCGCGCCGCAGCAGGCGCTTCAGCGCCGCCAGGATATTCGGCTCGTCGTCCACCAGCAGCAGGCTGCGCTTCTGGCGCTGGATGCGCCGCAGCTCGGGCGGCAGGCTGCGGCGCTCGGCCAGCAGCGCGCCGATGGCGGCCTGGCCGAGCGGCGGCGAAAAGAAATAGCCCTGGATCAGGTCGCACATATTGCGGCGCAGGAAATCGCACTGGGCCTCGGTTTCCACACCCTCGGCCACCACCTTCAAGCCCAGATGGTGGGCCATGGCGATGATGGTCTTGGTCAGGGCCGCGTCGCCGCGGTCGCTCACCACGTCGCGGATGAAGCTGCAATCGATCTTTACATAGTCGAAGGGGAAGCGCTTGGGGTTGCCGAGCGAGGAATAGCCGGTGCCGAAGTCGTCCAGCACCAATTGCACGCCGAGCCCTTTCAGGCGGTGCAGCGCCTGCAGGCTGGCCTGGGCATCCTGCAGCAGGGCCGCTTCCGTCAGTTCCAGCAGCAGGCTGGCGGGCGCCAGGCCGTGCTCCCGCAGCACGGCTTGCACCAGGGCCGGGAAGGCGGCGTCGTGCAATTGGTGCGCCGCGATATTCACCGAGACGCAGAGGGCCGGCGCGGCGCCCGGGGCGGGAGCCGGCAGCGCGGCCAGCCACTGCGCCAAGTCGGCGCAGGCGCGCCGCAGCGCCCATTCGCCCAGCGCGCCGATGCGGCCGGCCGCCTCGGCTTCCGGCACGAAGTCGGCGGCCACGAGCAAGCCCTGTTCGGGATGCTGCCAGCGCAGCAGGGCTTCCACGCTGGCGATGCCGCCATCTTGCAGGCTGGCCAGCGGCTGGTAGAGCAGGTGCAGCTGGTCGGGCTGCCAAGCGTGGCCCGCTTCGGCCAGCCACAGCGCCTTGCCGCCCGGCGCCGGCGGCTGTGGCGGGAGGCCGGCCAGCGGGCCGCCTGTCGCGGTGTCATCCATGGCATCCAGATCCATCAGCACTCCTGTCGAAAGGGACGGGCCGGCAGCGCACAACTGGCATTGATTATACGGCCAAGATTCCAGCCGCGCCTATGTGTGGCAAGGAACGGAACGCCAGGCGCGGGCAGGGCAAGCTGGCGCCATCTTTCACCCAGAGGAGACAATGATGGGCACCATTCTCGCAGGCCATTTTCAATTGCAGGATGAAATCGACGCGGCGCGCCAGGCGCTGCACGCGGCCGGTTTCGCCGACCAACAGATCAGCAGTTTCTTCCTCAATCCACCCGGCCAGCACGACACCTTCGGCCCCGGCGGCGACCGCGCGCGCTCGCCCGGCGCCAAGGACACGCCGGCAGGCTTGGCCAAGGGCGCGGCCGCCGGCGGCGTGATCGGCGCGGCCGTGGGCGCCGTCACCGCGCCCGTGACGGGCCCCTTGGGACCGGTGGTGGGCGGCCTGCTTGGCGCGCACGTCGGTTCGCTGTACAGTTTCGCGGAGATGAAGGAAGCCGGCGCGCCCGAAGCGGGCGGCGAAAACCGCGCGCCGCCGCGCCCGCCCGGCATGCTGATCGCCGTGGCCGTCACGGCGCAGAGCGAGGCGGCGGCGCTGGCGGTGCTGCGCCGCCTGGGCGCCCACCACCTCGAACGCGCCGAGGGCACGATCGTGGCGGGCGACTGGCGCGATTTCGATCCCTTGTCGGCGCCGCGGCTGGTGGCCTGAGGCGGAACGTGATACAAGGGCGCATGCCGGGCCGGTCCGTGGTGTTGTGGCGGGCCGGCGATTTTCTGGTCGGGCGGTAATATTTGGTAGGAGAGTTGCTACAATAAACTTAGCTGCTTCACTGCGCCGCGCGCGCGGTACCGGATCAGCCATGATGCTGACGAGAGGGGAGACCTCCAATGACACAGGCGTGGGTAGTGCTCACGCGGCCCGACGGCCGCAATGTTTCGGCGCCGACCGAAGCCCAGCTGTCCGCCGCCCTGGCGGAAGTGTATGCGGGCAAGGCGCCCGTGGTGGACGGCAGTCCGGGCAGCGCGGTGTTGCGTTTCGGCTACGACGACGGCCTGATGTACCAGATGGAAGTGTCGGCGGACGGCAACGTCCGCTTCGAAGAATGGTCGGACCGCGATTGCGAAATCGCGCTCGCCAGTCCGCGCCAGATGGCCGTGGCGCAGGAAGACGCCCTGCAATTGTGGAAGTGGCTGGCACAACGCCAGGTGGCCAAGATCCGCAGCCAGAACTGGCAGTCCGGCGCCTAGGCCCGGCGGCCGCGGCGCGCCACCCTCAGTGCGCCATCAGCACCGGCAAGTGCATGCTTTCCAGCACGGTGCGCGTGACGCCGCCCAGCAGGGTTTCGCGGAAGCGCGAATGGCCGTAGGCGCCCAGCACCAGCAGATCGCTGCCCAGTTCGCTGGCCAGGGCCAGCAAGGCGTCGCCGATATCGGCCGGCCGTTTCAGCAAGCCCTGGCGCGCGCTCTGGCGCAGCACGATGCCGGCGTGGATGCCATGGCGTTCCAGCCACCGCTGCACGTCCTCGCCCGGCTTGTCGCCATACACGCCGGGCCGCAGCTCGGCGTCGAAAATGGCCAGGTGGACGCTGGCCGCGCGCGCCAGCAGCGGCAGCGCTTCATGCAGCGCGCGCGCCGCCTCCTTGCTGGCGTTCCAGGCCACGAGCACATGCTGGCCCGGCGCCGGCGCGCCGGCGCTGGCCACGCCGGCCGCATTGACGGCGATGGCGCTGGCCGTGCGCGCCGCATGCGGCACCAGCAAGACCGGGCGGCCGGCATCGGTCAGCACCTGGGCCTGGTAATCGGGTAGCGGCGCGCCCTGCCGTTCGGGATCGGCCTGGCTCAGCACCACCAGGTCGGCGTGGCGGGCCAGCAGGCTCAGGCCGGCGCCCGGCTCGTCGTCGAGCAGGCGCTCTTCAAAGGAGCGCAAGCCGAGCGCCTGCACATGGGGGCCGAACTGGACCAGGGCGCGGCGCGCGCGCTGGCGCAGGAAGTCCAGGTGCAGCGCCAGGTTCGGGTCTTGCTCGTCGACCATCTCGTTCTGGTAGAGAAAGCGCGAGACGCCCGTCATGGCGGCGCCGATCAGATGGGCGCCGTCCTGCAAGGCCAGTTCCGCCGCCATCAGGATGCGGGCGGCGGCATGTGGCGCATCGTCAACATGGACCAGGATCGTTTTGTATGCCATGCTGGAATTATAGGCCGCGCGCGACAGGCTTTGCGCACGGCAGCGTTCCCGCACAGGATTGACGCCGATCAAACGTCCGCCGGCCCCCGCCCCTAGACTGGTTTGATCCAACACAAGGGAGGCAATATGAATGAGCAACGCGTGGCCCTGGTCACGGGCGGCATGGGCGGTCTGGGCGGGGTGATCTGCCGCCGCCTGGCGCGCGACGGCTTGCACGTCATCACCACGTATTCCCCCGCCAATGCCGGCGCCGACGCCTGGCTGGCGGCCCAGCGCGCCGACGGTTTCGACTTTGCCGCCTGCCGCCTCGATGTGGGCGACTTTGCCGCGTGCGAACAGGGGGTGGCGCGGCTGCTGGCCGAGCATGGGCAGATCGACGTGCTGGTGAATAATGCCGGCATCACGCGCGACCAGACCTTGCGCAAGATGGGGCCGGAGCTGTGGCGCGAGGTGCTGCGCACCAATCTCGACAGCGTGTACAACATGAGCCGGCAGGTGATCGAAGGCATGCAGCAGCGGCGCTGGGGCCGCATCGTGAATATTTCCTCGGTGGTCGGCCAGAAGGGCGCGTTCGGCCAAGTCAATTACGCGGCGGCCAAGGCCGGCATGCACGGTTTTTGCAAGGCGCTGGCGCTGGAGTGGCGCGCCACGGCATCACCGTCAACACGGTCTCGCCCGGCTATCTGCGCACGCGCATGGTGGAAGCGATTCCGCCCGAGGTGCTGGCCAGCCGCATCCTGCCGCAAATCCCCGTCGGCCGCATCGGCGAGCCGGAAGAGGTGGCCGGCTTGATCGCCTACCTGGTGTCGGAGGAGGCGGCCTTCATCACGGGCGCCAACATCGCCATCAACGGCGGCCAGCATATGAGCTGAGCCGGCCCGGGCTTCAGCGCTGGGCGCGCTCGCTGCGCGTCTGGCAGGCGATGCAGTACGCCGCTTCCGGCCGCGCCGTCAGGCGCGACACGCCGATCTCGCCGCCGCAGTTCTCGCACAGGCCGTAACTGCCGTCGGCGAACTTGGCCAGCGCGTGGCGCACGATGCGCAGCTGGGCCAGCTTCAATTCGTCGGCTTCGAGCACCAGCTGGTTCAAGGTGTGGTTGCTGGCATTATCGGCCGGCGAGGCTTCGACCTCCTCCACCGCCGGCGGGCGCGTCAGCACATTGTCCGACCCCGCGAGCTGGCCCAGCAGCGCGCTCTTGCGCTGCTCCAGCGTGGCTTGCAATGTGGCAAGCTGATCCGGCTGCAATCCATTCATCGAGGCCTCCTGTCACCAGTGTCCATGGTAGTGCAGGCGGACGAAGTTTGCTGGCGGCGCGCAGACGGATCAAGCCCGGCGCGGCGTCAGCGTGGCAGTGCGCACATCACCATCCAGCTTGCGCCGAACTGGTCCGTGACCATGCCGAAGCTGGAGGCCCAGAAGGTCGGGCCGAGCGGCATCTGCACCGAACCGCCCAGGGCCAGGGCGTCATAAAATTTCTTCGCTTCGGCATCGGTTTTGGCGCTCAGCACCACGGAGCTGCCGCGCATGCCTTCATACACTTGGTCGGGCGCGCAATCGGAGGCCATCAGGGCGCCGTCGCCCAGTTCCAGCGCGGCATGCATCACCTTGTCGCGCCAATGCTCGGGCGTTTGCTCGGCCATCGGGCTGTCGCGGAAGGTCATGATTTCCAGCTTGCCGGCGCCCAGATGCTCCTTGTAATACTCGAAAGCCTGGCGGCACAGGCCGCCATAGCTCAGGTAGGGAGTGAATTGCATGGCAATCTCCGCAAAGTTATTCGGGGATTATCATTTTAATAGCATTGCGCCCTCTTAGGCGCCCGTTTTGGCCGCCGTCGCCGGCTGCCGGGCCAGATGGCCTTGGAGCTCCTTGAAGGCGGCGGGCAAGTCCTGGGGGCGGGCCGCCACGATGGCCGCCGCCAGCGCCACCAGGCTGGCGGCCGTGGCCGCCAGTTCCTTCAATTGCTCGATGCGGGCGATGCGCGTGCGTGCCTGCGCCACCAGGCCGAGCAAATCCTGCTGGGGCAGGGCCAAGCCGCTCACGCTCAGCTGCGCCGCTTCCACATACAAGCTGTTGGCGCGCTGGCGCAGCGTCACTTCGGTGTCGAACAGCAGTTGCGCGGCGCCGCGCGTGATGCCCTGGGACAGCGGCGGCGCTTCCTTGCCGCCGGCGGGCAGGGTGCCGGCCGGCGGCGGAGCGGGGCTGCCGTCGGCGTCTTGCGGCAGCGGCTGGCGCAGGGCGGACATCAGGCGGCTGTGCAGCGCGTCGGCGCAGGCCGAGAATTGGTCGGCCAGGCTTTCGAGGCCGGCGGCGGTGGCGGGATGGACGGTCGACATGGCGGACTCCAGTTAGCGGCTGAGGGTGGAAAGGGGCAGGGCGGCCGGTGTTGCGGCTTGCGCTGGCGGCGGCGCGGCGGCCGCGCCCAAGCGCTGGTAGAGCGCGCTATGCTGCTGGCGCAGCGCTTCGACCTGCTGGGCCGCCTCGGCCTGACGCAAGCCGACCAGGCGGTACTCGCGGGCTTTTTCCCGCTGGTGGGCCTTGGCCAAGGCCGCCAGCAGGCGCTCTTGCGGCGCGGCGGCGAAGGGGATTTCCATTTCCAGCATGCCCAGCACCATGCGTTGCTCATTCTCGTGGTGCTTGCCATACAGGCGCAGCACGGTCGCCATCGCCGCCAGACAGTCCTGCAGGGGCTGATAGCCGTCGCGCAGCAGCTCCCACACGGCCTGCTGCTGGCGCTGGCCGCCGGCAAAGCGCGCGATGGCCGTGGCCAGTCGCGTATACGCTTGCACATGCTGCGGGTTCAATCCGCTGTCCGGCCAGGCTTGGATCTGGCCCGACAACTGCCGCAGCGGCGGCACGGCGCTGAACTGCTCGGCGCCGGCCAACTGGCCCAGCGTCTGCAGATACAGCAGCACATTGCCCTCGATGGCCAGCAGATCGGGATACATCTGCTGGCGCTGGCGGTCGGTCTCGCGTTCGCGCTGTTCGGCGGCAGGGGGCAGGTAGGGCCGTTCGCGCTCGTACGTTTCGCGGAAGCGCTGGCTGAGCTCGACGTAAGCGGCGAGTTTGTCGGCCTCGGCGGCGAAACTGCGCACCTCGGCCATGCGCTGCTGGCTGGCGCAGCCGGCCAGCAGCAGGCAGCCCAGGAGTAGGAGAAGGGAGCGGGCTTGCATGGTCATCCTCCGCGGAAGAGAGTGGAAAGCCCATCTTGCGCCGCGTACCGGACGACGCTTTGCGCCGCCGCAAAGCCGGGGTGGACTCAGGACGGCAGCAGCCGCACGCGCCAGTCCAGTCCCGCCGCCGTGCCATGCTGCGGCTGGTACTCGCAACCGATCCAGCCCTGGTAACCGAGCTCGTCGAGCAGGCGCAGCAGGTAGCCATAATTGATTTCGCCGCTGCCGGGCTCATGGCGTCCCGGCGTGTCGGCCAATTGCATATGGCCGATCTGCGGCAGGCAGGCGCGGATGGTATTGGCTAGTTCGCCCTCCATGCGCTGCATATGGTAAATATCGTATTGCAATTTCAGGTTGGGGCGTCCGGCCGCGGCCAGCAGGGCCAGCGCCTGCGCGCTATGGCGCAGGAAATAGCCGGGAATATCATAAGTATTGATCGGCTCGATCAGCAGCGTAATCCCCTGCGGCGCGCACTGGTCGGCCGCATAGCGCAGATTCTCGAGCAAGGTCTCTTGCGCCCGCTCCGGCGCCAGGCCGGGCGGCAGGATGCCGGCCATGCAATGCAGGCGCGGCACGTCCAGCGCCGTCGCGTACTCCAGGCCCAAGGCCACGCCGGCGCGGAACTCGTCCTGGCGGCGCGGATCGCAAGCCAGGCCGCGCTCGCCCGCCGCCCAATCGCCCGGCGGCAGATTATGCAGCACCAGCTGCAGCTGATGGCGCTGCAAGCGCCGCGCGATTTCCTCCGCCTCAAACGCATACGGAAACAGCAACTCCACCGCCGCAAAGCCCGCCGCCTGCGCGGCGGCAAAGCGCTCCAGAAATGGCAGTTCCGTAAACAGCATCGACAAATTCGCCGCCAGTTTCGGCATACACAACCCCGTTCACATGCAGAGCCCCCATCCTACCCGCAAACCCCGGTGTTTGCGCCAGATCAAAAAATGTCCCACCGTGGTGCCTGACACCAGGGTGGGACATTTGCTGATATAGATCAAACCATGTCCGACCCTGGTGTCAGGCACCAGGGTGGACATGGTTTGCGTTAGATCAAAGGAGGTTAGCGGCCGCGGCCGCCGCTGCGGTGCTGGGCGCCGCCGCTGCCGCCGGGACGCGGGGCGTTGCGGTTAGCGGCGGGACGCTGGCCGCCACCGCTGCCGGCGCCGCCTGGGCTGCGGGCGCCGCCATTGCCGCTACCATTGCCGCCGGCAGCGCTGCGCGGTTTGCCTTGGCCGCTGCCGCCGGGTTTGCCGCGTCCGCCGGCGCCGCCGCCCGGACGCGGGTTGCGGTGGTGGCCGCTGCCGCTGCGCAGCTGGATCGGCTGGGCTTTGGCGGTCGGGTCCGGTTCGAAGCCGGGAATGACTTCACGCGGCAGGGTCTGCTTGATGAGCTTTTCGATGTCTTTCAGCATATCGTGCTCGTCGACGCAGACCAGGGACACGGCTTCGCCCGTGGCGCCGGCGCGGCCGGTGCGGCCGATGCGGTGCACATAGTCTTCCGGCACGTTCGGCAGGTCGTAGTTGACCACGTGCGGCAGCTGGTCGATGTCGATGCCGCGCGCGGCGATGTCGGTGGCCACCAGCACCTGCAGGGTGCCGTCCTTGAATTCGCTCAGGGCGCGGGTGCGCGCCGACTGGCTCTTGTTGCCGTGGATGGCCATGGCGCCGATGCCGTCGCCGCCGAGCTGTTCGACCAGCTTGTTGGCGCCGTGCTTGGTGCGCGTGAACACCAGCACCTGGGTCCAGTTCTGCGAGCGGATCAAGTGCGACAGCATGGGGTGCTTCTTGTCGCGGTCGACCGGGTGGATCTTCTGCGCGATGATTTCGGAGGTCGAGTTGCGGCGCGCCACCTCGATGGTGGCCGGCTTGTCGAGCAGGCCGTCGGCCAGGGCCTTGATCTCGTCGGAGAAGGTGGCCGAGAACAGCAGGTTCTGGCGCTTCGGCGGCAGCGCCGCCAGCACTTTGCGGATGTCGCGGATGAAGCCCATGTCGAGCATGCGGTCGGCTTCGTCGAGGATCAGGATTTCAATCTGGTCGAGCTTGATCGTGCCCTGGGACATATGGTCGAGCAGACGGCCCGGCGTGGCGACCAGGATGTCGACGCCCTGGCGCAGCTGCTTGATCTGCGGGTTGATGCTGACGCCGCCGAAGATCACGGCCGAATTGAGCTTGGTGTACTTGCCATAGGTGCGCACGCTTTCCTCGACCTGGGCCGCCAGTTCGCGGGTCGGGGTCAGGATCAGGGCGCGGATGGCGCGCGGCGAGGTGGCGTTGGCCAGCTTGATGCCGGTGGCGTCGGTGGACAGGCGGTGCAGGATCGGCAGCGTGAAGCCGGCCGTCTTGCCGGTGCCGGTCTGGGCGCCGGCCAGCAGGTCGCCGCCGTTCAGCACGGCCGGAATGGCCTGGGCTTGAATCGGGGTGGGCGTCGTGTAACCGGTTTCAAGCACGGCACGGACAATGGCTTCAGACAAGCCGAGTTGTGAAAATGGCATATAAATCTTTACAGAGTAGCCGGGGCATGTGGCCCACGGCGTGCATGGCCGCGCCATGCACTGGCTGGTGATTAGCAAGGTGCGGGCCGGGCAGTTTGCCGGTCCGCAAGGATGAAGTATAACAGTGTTCGCAGGAATGTGTTTCGCTGTGGAAACGAAAAAAGGGGCTTTCGCCCCCTTTATTTTGTAACAATTTCTACAGGGTTGTTGCTGTTATGCAAATTCGGCCAGCAGGCCGAGCATTTGGCCGAAGACTTTCGGGCTGGCGGCGACGATATTGCCGCTTTCCATATACTTGGTTTCGCCGTTGAATTCGGCGGCGATGCCGCCCGCTTCCGTCACCAGCAGGGCGCCGGCGGCGATATCCCACGGCTTCAAGCCCTTTTCATAGAAGCCGTCGAGGCGGCCGCAGGCGACGTACGCCAGGTCCAGGGCGGCCGAGCCGGCGCGGCGCACGCCATGGCTGCGTTCGGCCATGATGCCGTACATCTTCAGGTATTCATGCAGGGCGGCCGGGCTGCCGACCTTGTAGCCGGTGCCGAGCAGGGCATTCGCTACGCGGTCGAGCTTGTTGACGCGGATGCGCTTTTCGTTGAGGTAGGCGCCGGCGCCCTTGGAGGCGGTGAACAGGTCGTTGCGCACCGGGTCGTAGACCAGGGCTTGGGTGACGACGCCGCGCTGCTGCAGCGCGATCGAAATCGCGTACTGCGGGAAGCCGTGCATGAAGTTGGTGGTGCCGTCCAGCGGATCGATGATCCACACGAATTCAGTCTCGTCGTTCACGTTGGCGGAAGCGCCCGACTCTTCGCAGATGAAGGAATGGTCGGGGTAAGCCTTGCTCAGCACCTCGATGATGGCCTGTTCGGCCGCCTGGTCGACGTCGGTGACGAAGTCGTTATGGTCTTTTTCGTTGACGATAACGCGGTCCAGATCGAAAGAGGCGCGGTTGATGACGGCGGCGCCGCGGCGTGCGGCTTTCACGGCCGTATTGAGCATTGGGTGCATGGTAGCTTCCGTAAAATAGACGTTGCCGCCCGCAGCCAGACGTCGTCTGGCAGGCAGCGGCAGCGTGTGAACAAGAATGAATTAAAGAGCGTTGCGCCGGGAGAGGGTAGAATGCGGCCCCATCCACAGCACCGAATTCCGCTATTTTAAATGAAGCAGCCCGAAATCACAGCCACTCTTTTTCAGCGCCTGCGCGTGGTGCTGGTGGAAACTAGCCGTCCTGGCAATATTGGCGCTGTTGCAAGAGCGATGAAAACCATGGGTTTTGCCCAGCTGGTGCTGGTCAATCCGCGCTGCGACGGCGCCCTCGAGCATGAGGAGGCGGTGGCCTTCGCCAGCGGGGCGCAGGACATCCTGGCCGGCGCGCGCATCGTCGGCAGCATGGCCGAGGCGCTCGAGGGCGTGAATTTCGCGGCCGCCGTGTCGGCCCGGCTGCGCGAATTCTCGCCGCCGGTCTGGACGCCGCGCGAACTGGCCGGCCAGCTCGCGGCCACGCCCGAGCTGCAAGCGGCCCTGATCTTCGGCAATGAGCGCTTCGGCCTGCCCAACGAGGTGGTCGAGCAGTGCAATGTGCTGATTAATATCCCGGCCAATCCCGACTACTCTTCGCTCAATCTGGCGCAGGCGGCCCAGGTGCTGGTCTATGAATGCCGCATGGCGGCGCTGGAAGGCCAGCGCGCCGCCAGCGAGGTGGGCTTCCACGGCGAAGCGGCCAGCCTGGCCGAAATCGAAGGCATGTACGCGCACCTGGAACAGGGCTTGGTGCGGATCGGCTTCCTCGACGCCGGCAACCCGCGCAAGCTGATGCCGCGCCTGAAGCGCCTGTTCGCGCGCGCCGGCCTGGAAAAGGAAGAGGTCAACATCCTGCGCGGCATCGCCCGCCGCATGCAGGACGGTTTGCCCAAAAAATAGACGCGGTCCTCTAATTTCTCCCTTGTCCTCTGGTTACACTAGACAAAAAATCTATAAGGATAGGGAGATATGCGGACTTCACGCAGGGCATTTTTCAAAGTCGGCCTGGCCGGCGCCGCCGTCCTGGCGGCGGGTGGCGCGGCTTACCGCTGGCAAAGCGCGCCGGCTGCTGCACCCGGATTTCGTCTGAGCCCGGCCGGGCAAGCCATGCTGACGGCCCTGGTGCCGGCGCTGGCCGGGCCCATGCTGCCGGCCGAGCCGCTGGCGCGCGCGGCCGCCGTCGCCGCCACCGTGGAGCGCGTGCGCCACGCCATTCTCGGCTTGCCGCTGGCGACCCAGCGCGAAGTGCAAGACCTGTTCGGCCTGCTGACGCTGGCGCCCACGCGCCGCCTGCTGGCCGGGGTGCCGCCCTGGCCGCAGGCGCGGCCCGACCAGGTGGCCGCCTTCCTCGAGAGCTGGCGCCAGCACCGCCTCGGCTTGCTGCAGTCGGGCTATCACGCCTTGCATGACCTGGTGCTGGCCGGCTGGTATGCCGATCCCGCCACCTGGAGCGCCATCGGCTACCCCGGCCCGTTAAAGGAGCTGAGCTGATGAAGACCATCCCTGTGCAAACGGCTGCCGCGTCCGCTGCCGGCTCGCCGATTCCCGACCCGATCCAGGCCGGCCTGGCCGCCGGCTGGCAGGTGGTCGACGCGTCCCGCCTGGAGCGCGACCAGAGCTACGAGGCCGATGTGGTGGTGGTCGGCAGCGGCGCCGGCGGCGGCGTCACGGCCGAAATCCTGGCCCTGGCCGGCCTCAAGGTGCTGATCGTGGAAGAGGGCGCGCTGAAATCCTCGCGCGACTTCAAGATGCGCGAGGCGGACGCCTATCCGGCGCTGTACCAGGAATCGGCGGCGCGCAAGACGCGCGACAAGGCCATCAACATCCTGCAGGGCCGCACCGTGGGCGGCACCACCGTCATCAACTGGACCACCAGCTTCCGCACGCCGCCGTCCACGCTGGCCTTCTGGCAGCGTGAATTCGGCCTGTCCGGCTATGGCGCGGCCGAGATGGCGCCCTGGTTCGCCATGATGGAGGCGCGCCTGCATATCAGCCCCTGGTCGGTGCCGCCCAACGAGAACAACGACTTGCTGCGGCGCGGCGCCATGCACCTGGGCATCCCCACCGGCGTCATCCGGCGCAATGTGAACGGCTGCTGGAACCTGGGTTACTGCGGCATGGGCTGTCCCACCAACGCCAAGCAGTCGATGCTGGTGACCACCATTCCGGCCGCGCTCGAGCGCGGCGCCACCCTGCTGACGCGCGCGCGCGCCGAGCGTTTCATTTTGCAAGGCGAACGCGCCGACCGGCTCGAATGCAGCGCGCTGGCGGCCGATGGCGTCGCGCTCACGGGCCGCCGCCTGACGCTGCGCGCGCGCCACTTCGTGGTGGCCGGCGGCGCCATCAACTCGCCGGCCCTGCTGCTGCGCTCCCAGGCGCCCGATCCGGGCCGCCTGCTGGGCCGCCGCACCTTCCTCCATCCCACCCTGGTCTCGGCCGGGCGCTTCGCCCAGCGCGTGGACGGCTATGCGGGCGCGCCGCAATCGGTGTATTCCGACCACTTCCTGGAAACCCAGCCGATCGACGGCGCCGTGGGGTATAAGTTGGAAGCGCCGCCCATCCACCCGCTGCTGATGGCCACCACTATGGCCGGCTTTGGCGCGATACATGCCGAGGCCATGACCAGCTTCCCCCACCTGCACGCCTTGCTGGCGCTGCTGCGCGACGGCTTCCATGCCGAGTCGCCGGGCGGCGCGGTCGAGCTGCGCGGCGACGGCTCGCCCGTGCTCGACTATCCGATCAGCGACTACCTGTGGCAGGGCGCGCGGCGCGCGCTGCTGAGCATGGCCGAAATCCAGTTCGCGGCCGGCGCGCTGACGGTGACGCCGGTGCACGAGCTGGCGCCTGCCTATTGCAGCTGGGCCGAAGCCAAGCAGGGCATTGCGGACCTGCCGATGAAGCGCCTGCTGACGCGCGTGGTCTCGGCCCACGTCATGGGCGGCTGCACCATGGCCGGCGACGAACGCCATGGCGTGGTCGACCCCCAGGGCCGTTACCGTGGCCTGGACAACGTGTCGGTGCATGACGGTTCGCTGTTCCCGACCTCGATCGGGGCCAATCCGCAACTGACCATCTACGGCATCGCGGCGCGCCTGGCCAGCGGCCTGGCGCAGCAGCTGACCGGGCGTCCGGCGCCGCGGCCGGAAGCCGAGCCGGCCGCCGTGGCCGCAGGCGCGCCCGCAGCGCCGGCCGGCGTGGACCGGGTGCTGGGGTAAGCCGCATGGTGCGCCGCATCCTGACCGTGATCATGGGCTTGCAGCTGCTGGCGCTGCTGCTGTTCTGGTATCTGGCCGCCCAGGTGTTCGCGCTCGACGTGGCCCTGCTGGCGGCCTTGCTGGGCGTGCTGCTGCTGCGCATGGCGATCACGGCCAGCAATTTCCGCCTGAGCCACCGCGCACGCAGTCCCTTGCCGGCCCAGCACCGGCTGGACTGGACCGGCCGCGCCCGCCTGTTCTTCGAGGAATACGGCGCCACCATGCTGGCCTCGTCCTGGACCATGTTGCGCCACCGGCCGCAGATGCATATCGCCAGCCAGCCCTGCGCCTTGCCGGTGCTGCTGGTGCATGGGTATGGCTGCAACGGCGGCTACTGGACCCAGCTGGCCGACGTGCTGCGGCGCGAGCGTGTCAGCCATCTGGCGCTGGACCTGGAACCGGTGGCCGCCGATATCGAAGACTTTGTGCCGCTGCTGGAAGACGCCGCGCAGCGCCTGCTGCAGGCCAGCGGCGCGCCGCGTCTGGTGGTGGTGGCGCACAGCATGGGCGGCCTGGTGACGCGCGCCTGGCTGCGCCAGCACGGCGCGGCGCGCGTGGCGCGCGTGGTCACGCTGGGCACGCCGCACCACGGCACGGCGCTGGCGACGCTGGGCGTGGGCAGCAATGCGCGCCAGATGCGGCGCGGCAGCGAGTGGCTGGCGCGCCTGGCCGGCGGCGAGGATGCGGCGCGGCGCGCGCTGTTTACCTCGATCTGGTCGCATCACGACAATATCATCGCGCCGCAGGATTCCAGCCAGTTGCCGGGCGCGCGCAATATCGAATTCGGCGGCATCGGCCATGTGGCGCTGGGCCGCCATCCGCAAGTACAGTGCCGCGTGCTGGCCGAAATCCTGGCCGCCTCGGGCGCGGCGGCCGGCGCCTCCGGCAGTCCGGCGGCGCTGCATTAGGCGCTTTTGCGGCCCGCAGGCCTGGCCGCGGCGCCGCTGGTGAGTTTCGGAGAGATTTTCCGCCCGCAAATGATGTATGGTGGGAACAGGCTCCTATCCGGAATGCTGACGATGGCCACTGATGCCGGGATGCTGATGCGTGATGAGATGGCGGATGCGGCAGCCCGTTTTGGCGGGCTGCTCGAATTCGTGCCCGATGCCATCGTCCTGGCCGACGGCGAGGGCCGGATCGTGATGGCCAACCGCCAGGCCGGCACGCTGTTCGCTTATGCCCCGGACGAATTGCCGGGCATGGCGCTCGAACAGCTGCTGCCGGCGCGTTTCCGCGCCGCCCATGTGGGCCACCGCCGCGGCTATCAGCAGCAACCGCAGTTGCGCCCCATGGGCGCCGGGCGCGAGCTGTATGGCTTGCGCAAGGATGGCGTCGAATTTCCGGTCGAGATCAGCCTGAATCCGGTGCAGACCGGCCACGGCTTGCTGGTGATGAGCGCCATCCGCGACATCAGCGAGCGGCGCCGCATCGAGCAGGCCTTGCAGGACAAGAATGCCGAGCTGGCGCAGGCGCATCTGGCCAAGGACCGTTTCCTGGCCGCCATGTCGCACGAGTTGCGCACCCCGCTCAATTCCATTATCGGCTTCACCGGCACCATGCTGATGAAGCTGCCCGGCCCCATCAACAGCGAGCAGGACCGCCAGCTGCGCACCATCCAGACCAGCGCGCGCCACCTGCTGTCGCTGATCAACGACCTGCTCGACCTGACCAAGATTGCATCGGGCAAGGTGGACATGCATCTGGAACGCATCGATTGCTGCGCCCTGCTCGACGAGCTGGTGCTGCTGTTCCGGCCGCAGGCGCGCCAGCGCGGCCTGGGCCTGAGCCTGCGCCTGCCGCCAACGCCGCTCAGCGTCCACAGCGACCGCCGCGCCTTGCAGCAGATTCTGATAAATCTGCTGAACAATGCGCTCAAGTTCACCGAAAACGGCGAGGTCGGCGTCACGCTCGAGGCCACCGAGCAGGAGGGCCGGCCGCGCGCCGTCATCCGCGTGCGCGACACCGGCGTGGGCATCGCGCCCGAAGACCAGGCCCTGCTGTTCCAGGCCTTTACCCAGATCGACCAGGGTTCGACCCGGCAGTTCGAGGGCACGGGCCTGGGCCTGCACCTGAGCCAGAAACTGGCGGAACTGTTGAAAGGAAACATCACTTGCGATAGCCGGCCCGGCGCAGGCAGCACTTTCGCGCTCTCCCTCCCGCTGGAATAAGCGATACTGGAGGAAAATTAATGTCGGCTCGGCGTCCCGTGGCGCGGGGCAATTCATCAGGAGTGCAAATGGCGGCGCGCATCCTCATCATCGAAGACAATCCCACCAATATGGAGCTGATGGTCTATCTGCTGCGGGCCTTCGGCTACACGCCCCTGATGGCGCATGACGGCGAGGAGGGGGTGGCGGCGGCCCGCCGCGAGCGGCCCGACCTCATCATCTGCGACGTGCACCTGCCCAAGCTCGACGGCTATGGCGTGGTGGCCGAGCTCAAGCAAGATCCCGAATTGTGCACCATTCCGGCCCTGGCCGTCACCGCCCTGGCCATGGTGGGCGACCGCGAGCGCCTGCTGGCGGCCGGCTTCGACGGCTATATCGGCAAGCCCATCGAACCGGACACCTTCGTCAGCCAGATCGAGTCTTTTTTGCCGGGGGCGGGCCAGCCCCCGGCGCCGTATGAGACGGCCACCATCCTGATCGTCGACGACCATGTGCTGAACCGCGAATTCCTGCTGACCCTGTTGGGCTACAGCGGCCACCGGCTGCTGGAGGCGGCCAATGGCGCCGAGGGCTTGAAGATGGTGCAGAACGAGCGCCCCGACCTGGTGATTTCCGACATCCTGATGCCGAATATGGATGGCTATGAATTCGTCACCCGCATGCACAGCCATCCGGAAACGGCCGACGTGCCGGTGATTTTCTACACCGCCACCTACCGCGAGCGCGAGGCGATGGCCGTGGCCGAGGCCTGCGGCGTGCGCTGGGTGCTGCCCAAGCCGTCCGACCCGGACGTGATCCTGCGCACCGTGCACGAGGCCCTGGGCACGGTGCACAGCGTGGAGACGGTGCCGGCCTTCGTGCCCGAGCCGCCCGCCGAAGGGCGCCTGATGGGCATCGACGATACGGTGGCCGAATACCTGGGCGAGCTGGAGTCGAGCAGCTTGCAGATCACCCAGCTGGCCAACCAGGGCGGCGAGGCGTCGGACGGCGAGCCGGAACACCTCAATAATATGACGGACCGGCTGTCGCGCTCGCTATCGAGCTTGCAGGCGGTCAGCCTGCGCCTGACGGCGCTGATCGAGCTGGGCATCGACCTGGGCGCCGAGCGCGACCCGCAAGCCCTGATCGAGATCGGCTGCCGCGTGGCGCAGAATATCTGCGTCTCGAAATACGCCTGCATCGGCGTGCTGGCGCCGGGCGCGGGGGAGCTGAGCTACTATGCCTGCTGCGGCGCCAACCAGTCGGGTGAGCTGCTGATCCAGTCGCCGCGCGCCGGCATCCTCGGCACCTTGCTGGAAACGCGGCAGCCGGTGCGCAGCGGCAGCGTCGGCGGCGATCCCTCCTCGCTGGGCCTGCCGGGCAGCCATCTGCCGGTGCACTCCTTCCTCGGCGTGCCCATCATTTCGCATGAGCGCATCCACGGCTGGCTGTACCTGGTGGACAAGCTGGGCGCCGCCGAGTTCAGCGAAGTCGACGAGCGCGTGGCCGTGACGGTCTCGGCCCAGATCGCGGGCGCCTACGAAAACCTGCTGCTGTACGAGGAAATCAAGCGCCACCACGCCCAGCTCCAGCTGGACATGAACGCGCGCATCCGCCTCGACGAAGACTTGCGCCGCTTCCGCTTGGCGATGGACGCCACGGCCGACGCCATTTTCCTGGTCGACCGCGCCAACCAGTGCTTCGTCGACGTCAACGTCACGGCTTGCCGCATGCTGGGCTACGAGCGCGAGGACTTCCTGCGCGTGGGACCGGAGCGGCGCCAGGGCGGGGCGCTGGCCCAGCTGGAAGACCTGTACGACAAGCTGCTCTCGGGCGACCAGAGCGGGGCCATGGCCGAGCTGCTGCTGCAGCGCAAGGATGGTTCGCCGCTGTCGGTGGAAGTGCAGCGGCGCACCCTGCGTTCGGGGCAGAACTGGATTCTGGTGGCGGTGGCGCGCGATATCACCGAGCGCAAGGAAGCCGAGCAGCGCCTGCTCAAGCTGGCCCATTTCGACACGCTGACCGGCCTGCCCAACCGCAGCCAGTTCTACGACTCGTTGAGCCACTCGCTCAAGCAGGCCGGCGAACACCGCTGGGCGCTGGCCGTGCTCTTCCTCGATATGGACCGCTTCAAGAACATCAACGATACGCTCGGCCACACCATCGGCGACGAGCTGCTGCGCCAGTTCTCCAGCCGCCTGGTCGATTGCCTGCGCGTGCGCGACACCATCGGCCGTTTCGGCGGCGACGAATTCGCCGCCATCCTGATGCTGCCCGAAGGCGCGCAGAACGCGATCGCCGTGGTCGACAAGATCCGCGAAGCGATGCGCCAGCCCTTCGACCTGAAAGGCCATGAAGTCACGGTCACGGCCAGCATCGGCATCTCGGTCTATCCCGACGACGGCACCGATCCCGACACCCTGATCCAGTACGCCGACACGGCCATGTACCGCGCCAAGGAGGCCGGGCGCGACGCCTTCCGCTTCTTCACGGCCGAGATGAACGCGCAGTCGCTGGCGCGGCTCGATATGGAGAACGCGCTGCGGCGCGCCATCGAGAACGAGGAATTCACGCTGTATTTCCAGCCCAAGGTGCATATCGCCACCGGCCGCATCAGCGGCGCCGAGGCGCTGATCCGCTGGAAACGTCCCGGCCACGGCATGGTCTCGCCGGCCCTGTTCATCCCGCTGCTCGAAGAGACGGGCCTGATCGTGCGCGTCGGCACCTGGGTGATCCACGAAGCTTGCCGCAAGATTTCAAAGTGGAGCAAGGCGCGCACCGGCCAGGTGCAGCTGTCGGTGAATGTGTCGGGCATCCAGTTCTTCGTCGGCGGCCTGGAAGAGGAGGTGATGCGCGCCATCAAGGAGCACGATATCGCGCCCGAGCTGCTGGAACTGGAGCTGACGGAAAGCTCGCTGATGTCGAACGCCGAGGAAACCATCACCGTGCTGCAGAACCTGAAGGCACTCGGCATCAAGATTTCGATCGACGATTTCGGCACCGGCTATTCCTCGCTGGCCTATCTGAAGCGCTTCCCCATCGACAAGCTCAAGATCGATATCGCCTTCGTGCGCGAAGTCACCAGCAATCCCGACGACGCGGCCATCGTGCTGGCCATCATCAATATGGCGCACAGCATGAAGCTGAAAGTGATCGCCGAAGGCGTGGAAAAGGATGCCCAGCTGTCCTACCTGCGGCGCCACGATTGCGACGAGATGCAGGGCTATTATTTCAGCCGCCCGGTGCCGGAAGAAGAATTCGAGCTGATGATCACCGAAGGCAAATACCTGCAGGCGCCGGTGGACGAAAGCATCGTCGAACAGCAAACCTTACTGATCGTGGACGACGACGCCTTCATGCTCGATGTGCTGAGCGACTTCCTGTCGCAGGACGGCTACCGCATCCTGACGGCGCAGACGGCGGCCGAAGGCTTCGACATCCTGGCGCGCCACCGCGTGCAGGTGATCCTGTGCGACCAGTGCATGCCCTTGATGAGCGGCACCGAGTTCATGGAGCGCGTCAAGAACCTGGCGCCGGACACCTTCCGCATCATGCTCTCGGCCTACGCCGACCTGACGCCGATCATGGCCGCCATCAACCACGGCGCCATCGACCGCTTCTACACCAAGCCGTGGAAGGGCGCGGTGCTGCGCGAGAATATCCGCGAAGGCTTCCGCCTGCACGGCCAGTTGCATGGCAGCAGCCAGCAAGTTGCGGCCTGAATGACCCGATCTCATGGGCGCATGAATAGCGCTCATAGTGGCTTGCATTAGAAGCCCCGTTCTAGTTTTGCTTACTAAAATGGGCTTCGGCACAAGACAGAGCGGGGGCGGCAAATGGTAAAAAAAGCGAAGGTGGCGGTAATGAGCGACGAGCAGATGGCCAAGGCCGTGCGCCGTTCGGCGCAGCAGGTTTGGCAGGCTGGGCTTGGCGCTTTCGCCGAGCTGCAAAAGCGTAGCCGCGAGCCGGCCAAGGCGCCGGCCGCCGAAGTGCGCGACACCATGAGCAGCGTGTCCGATGGCGTGGGCCGGCATGCGGACGGTTCCTGGGACCGGCTGGAGCAGATCTTCGAAGAGCGCGTCACGCGCGCCCTGATCTCCATCGGCGTCCCGATGCGCAAGGATATCGACGCCCTGATCGCGCGCGTCGAAGAATTAAGCGGCCAGATTGAAGCCTTGAAGGCTGGCGCGCCCGCGCCGAAGAAAAGCAGGACAAAGGCTGCGCCGGTGGCAGAATTTGCCGTCAAAGCCGTTAAAACCTCCGCTGCGGCCAAAAAGCCTGCCGTTAAAAAAGCGGAAAAGGCCATTATCAAGACTTCAAAATCCCGTAAAAAGCCTGCTTAAATAGAAGGTAAGGGGAATGGAACTTCTGGAATAGGCACTATCGGTGTTATGCTTGCAGGAGAAATAATAGAGAACGCCTGCTATGCTACAAAAAGCGCCACGCCGCACTCGGGAACGGATTCTGGAATTATCCCTGCGACTGTTCAATGAGTTTGGCGAACCGAATATAACAACCACCGTCATCGCCGAAGAGATGAATATCTCTCCCGGCAATCTCTACTACCATTTCCGCAACAAGGACGATATCGTCAATTCGATTTTCGTGCAGTTTGAAGCGGAGATCGAACGCATCCTGCAAGTGCCGGACGGACGGCGCTCGAACATCGAAGACGTGTGGCTCTACCTGCACCTGATGTTTGAGCTGATCTGGCGCTACCGCTTCTTCTACCGCGACCTGAACGATCTGCTCTCGCGCAACCGCAAGCTGGAACTGCACTTCAAGCAGATCCTGGCGCACAAGATCAAGGTCGCCAAGCAGCTGTGCTTCGACCTGCGCAGCGAGAATTCGCTGGAAGCGAGCGATAACGCCATCGAGGCCATGGCCACGAATATGGTGGTGGTGGCGACGTATTGGCTGTCCTACGAATATGTGCGCAATCCGCGCAAATACAGCGAGCAGCAATCGATGGCCGACGCCCTGGCACGCGGCTGTTATCAGGTCTTGTCGCAGATCGGTCCTTATCTGCGCGGCGAAACCAGTGTGCTGTTCCAGAAGCTCTCCGAAGAATATCTGAAGAAACTCAAATAACGTGATCAAGACCGTATGTGTGTATTGCGGCGCCAATGCCGGCGCCGACCCGCTTTACGCCGAAGGCGCGCGCGCCCTGGCGGCGGCGCTGGTGGAACAGAATATGTCCCTGGTCTACGGCGGCGGCAATGTGGGCCTGATGGGCATCATCGCCGATGAAGTGCTGCGCCTTGGCGGCGAGGTGACGGGCGTGATCCCGACCAAGCTGGTGGAACGCGAAGTGGCCCACAACGGCCTGACGCGCCAGTTCATCGTCAAGGATATGCACGAGCGCAAAGCCATGATGGCCGAGCTGTCGGACGGCTTCATCGCCATGCCGGGCGGCCTGGGCACGCTGGAAGAACTGTTCGAGATGCTGACCTGGGCGCAGATCGGCATCCACAGCAAGCCGGTCGGCCTGCTGAACATGAGCGGCTATTACGACCGCCTGGTGGATTTCATCGAACACGCGCGCGGCCAGGGCTTCGTGCGCCCCCAGCACGCGGCCTTGATGCAGATCGACACCGACCCGCGCGCCTTGCTGGAACGGCTCAAGTCCAAATGAGTTCCGGCGCCGCCCGCGAGATCCGCCGTGGCGACATCTACTGGCTGGACTCCGACGAAACGGGTGGCGCGATTCCCGGCATTCCGCATCCGCATGTCGTGGTGCAGGACGATGTCTTCAACCGCTCACGCATCGCCAGCGTAGTGGTTTGCGCCTTGAGCAGCAACCTGAAACGCATCAAGGAACCGGGCAATGTACTGCTCGACGTCGGCGAGGGCGGCTTGGAAAAGCCCAGCATCGTGCTGGTGTCGCAAATCTCCGCCGTGGAGAAAACCCGCCTGGGCCGCTATATCGGCGCCCTGTCCGCCGAACGCGTGGAGCAGATCCTCTCCGGCCTGCGCTTTCAGCAAGCCTCCTTCTTCCAGCGCTGATCAGGGCCGCAAAAGCTGATTTACGCCGCCTGTCCCTCCAGCGACGGTTCGATCGCGACCACTCTTTCCTGGCCCACGGTATTCAAGGCGAAGCCATTGCGGCCGGCGGCCTTGACGCCGTACAGAGCCTGGTCGGCGGCGCGCAGGATTTCCAGCGGCGCGGCGGCGGCGCGCGTGGTGACGGCGATGCCGATGCTGGCGGTGACGACCAGGGCTTTGCCCTCCACCTGGAAGGGCGCCTGCATGGCTTCCAGAATTTTGTCGCCCAGCTGGGACACCGTTCCCGTATCGTCCACCTGCTCGAAGATGATGACAAACTCGTCGCCCGCCAGGCGCGCCACCGTGTCGGTCAGACGCACGCTGCTGCGCAGGCGGCGCGCGAATTCGACCAGCACGGCGTCGCCGGCGGCATGGCCCATGGTGTCGTTGATGGTCTTGAAGTAGTCCACGTCGAGCAGGGCCAGCGCCAGATTGCTGCGGTTGCGGCCGGCGCGCGCCACCGCCTGCGGCAGGATTTCATCGAACATGCGGCGGTTATGCACGCCGGTCAGGGCGTCGGTGGTGGCCATGCGCAGCAGATCGTGTTCGGCGGCGCGGCGCTGCATCGACAGCCGGTAGAAGGCGCGGCTGAGCTGCCCGAATTCGTCGCGGGTCTTGACGTTGAAGACGTCGATGTTCTCGTTGCCCGCCGTGATCTGGGCGACGTGGTTGCGCAGCAAACTCAGGGGACGCAGCATGCGCCAGGTCAGCCACCAGCCCAGCAGGGCGGCCAGCACGGCGACCACGCCCGCTGCCGCCATCGCCTTATGGCGGCTGGACAGCAGCGGCGCGAAGGCTTCCTGCACCGGATAGGCGGCGCCGATGATCCATTCTGTTTTGCGCAGCTTTTCGGTGGCGATCAGCGCGGGGCCGTTGATGCTCGATCCCTCCGACCAGCCGGTGCTGGCTTTCAGCGCATGGGCCAATTCCGGTCCCCAGGCCTTGCTGCTCGCGTCCACCCGGCTCAGGATGCGCGAGCGGTCGGGATGGTAGATCACCACACCCTCGCTGCTCATGATGAACAGGTGGGCCGTGGTGCCGTTATACATGGCGTCGATCTGGCCGGCGAAGCTGGGGCGCTGCAAGTCGATGGCGCCGGCGATCACGTACAGCAGGCGGCCGTGCATGTCGGTGATCGGTTCCGTGACCACCACCACCGGCTTGTTCGACAGCAGGCTTTGGAACGGCGCCGAAATCACGCCTTCGCGCAGGCGCACGGTGTCGCGGAAGAAGGGGCGCGAGGCCACACTGATGCTACCCACCGCGCGCCGGTCATTCAGGTTGGCGACCAGCTTGCCGCTCATATCGAAAACCGTCACGTTGAAGAAAATGTCGCGCAGCGAGCCATGTTCCTCGATCAGCGTCTGCAGGCGCGCCGCGGTGGGCGCGTCGCCCAGGGGCAGGCGCTCGGTGACGGCTTTCAGCTGCTGCTGCTTGGCGTCCAGATCCTGATCGACGTAGGCGGCGGCGCTGGCAACCATGGAGACTTCCTGCGCGCCCAGCAAATTTTTGACGCCTGATTCGGCGAAACCCAGGGCAATCGTGGCCACGCCGGCGGAAGCGGCAAAGGCAAAGCAGGCGACCATGCCGGTCATGCGGAATTTGAAAGAGGTGGTGCGGATGCCAAACCGGTCCATGTATCCCTCGTGATGTAATAGTGCGGCGCGCGATGCGGCGCCATGTTTATGGTCGGCGAGGGATTTGGCCGGAACGGAAAGGGAGACGCGGGGTAAGGGCGTATGGCGCCAGTATAGTCAGTGCCTTGCTGTATGTCAGAATTCTCTGAAGTAATGTGGATTTAAGGCAACGTCAGCAGCTGAGTTCAGCCCGGCAGCGCCGGGCTGGCTTGCCGATTAGTATTTGATGCAGGCGATGTAGTAGTACGGTCCACTCCCCTGGCGGACACCGTTGAATTGCGAGCCGGGCCACACTTCGCCGCAGTATGACGGTCCAGCATTCTGCGAAATATGGATTTGGTAGAAGCGTTCTTCAGCGGCAAAAGCACCCAGCATGACGCCGGCCATCAGTACACCCAAAGCAATACTTTTCTTCATGGTCTGTCTCCTATGAATCGAATGATGATGAATTGGTGATGTTATGCAGCAAGGTGAAACAGCTTTGGAGCGATAGCAGCGATGTCTCGAAAGTAGCTTTTTTACCGAATTAAGCCATCGCGAGCATAAGATAATTAGTAAATTTTCAGTTGTCAATAAGACCACTTTGCGCGAGGAAAGGGGCGATCACTCCACGCGGCGGCCCTTGCAGGCATAATGGCGGCACCGCCACTCTTGCTTACATATGTCTCAATTACCCGACCGCCGGAAAGCTGAATCGGAAAATGCCGGTTATATCGTTGAGGATGGCGATGCGGGCTCCGTTGCCGGCGAACGCTTCGCAGGCATTGTGCCGGGCGAGGAGGGCGCGGCTGGCTACCAGCTGTTTCTTCTGCCCGGCGATGCCGATGCTGTGCCCTGGCAAGCCGCGCTCGACTGGGCCGAACAGCGCGGGGCCTGTCTGCCGACGCGCCGCGAACTGGCCCTGTTGCACGCCAACCTGCGCCAGGCTTTTCCTGCGCAATGGTATTGGTCATCGGAAGCGGACGCCATCCTGCCGCGCATGGCATGGAGCCACGACTTCGACAATGGCACCCAATACAATTACCGCAAAACCTACTCCGGCCGCGCCTGCGCTGTGCGCCGGGTCGACATCGCGCCATCGGCCGCGTCCCCCATCCTCTTGCAACAAGGCGAACGGTACGCCGGCCTGGTCCTCGGCGGCCAAGGCGGCGCGGATTATCACCTGCTGCTGCAGGCCGGCGAGCTGGTACACCAGTCATGGGAGACCGCCTTGGCATGGGCCGGCAGCCAGGGTCACAGCCTGCCGGGACGGCGCGAGCAGATCTTGTTGTATGCGACGCTGAAAGACGCGTTCAGGCCTAACTGGTACTGGTCGAACGAGGCCGGCGACCTCGAAAACGAGGCCTGGTGCAAAGACTTCGACACGGGTGTCGCGTATCAGACTGAACGCGAATTTGAAGGTTACGCGCGCTGCGTGCGCAGGGTGATTGCGTAATCAGGTAAATCCGTCACCACAAGCGCTGGCCGGAATGATCGAGCTGAGTCAGGTAAAGGCGCACGTCGAATTCGTACTGGTGGTAGTTCGGTTCCATATAGGTGCACAGCTTGTAGAAGGCCTTGTCGTGCTGCTTTTCCTTGACGTGGGCCAGTTCGTGCACGGCGATCATGCGCAGGAATTCCAGCGGCACGTCTTTGAACATGGTGGCGACGCGGATCTCGTGCTTGGCTTTGAGCTTGCCGCCCTGGACCCGCGAGATGGAGGTATGCAGTCCCAAGGCGTGGTTGATGACGTGGATCTTGTTATCGAAAGCGACCTTGTTGATCGGGTCCGCATTGCGCAGATACTCGCTCTTCAGCTCCTGCACATAGTCGTACAGGGCGCGGTCGGTGCGCACATCGTGGGATTTTGGATAACGTTTCAGCAGGACTTCGCCCAGGCGATCCTGGGTAAGCAGCTGTTCGACCTGGCTACGGGTCTGTTCGGAATAGGCGCTGAGGTATTTCATGGAGGCGTGAATGTACCACAAGCGGACTGTAGCGCTATCATGACGCCATGCGCACCCATGTCAATTCGGTAGGCCTGCTGGTTTGCAGCGATCCCATTCTCCAATTCAGCTATCCCGCCCATATTCCGCGCGACTGCATCGACGCCTTGCCGCCGCTGCCCGGCGTGTACTTCTTCCGCGATGCGAACGGCGTGCCCATCTACATCGGCAAGAGCATCAATATCCGCCTGCGCGTCTTGAGCCATCTGCGCACGGCGGAGGAGTCGCAGATGCTGGCGCGCACCGCCTTCATTGACTTTGAACGCACCGGCGGCGAGATCGGCGCGCTGCTGCGCGAGGCGCAACTGGTGCGCCAGCATCAGCCGGTGTTCAACCAGAAGCTGCGCCGCTTCCGCGAAATGTGCTCCCTCAGCCTGGATGGTCCGGCGCCCGAAGTGGTGTTCGCCAATGAGGTGGATTTCGCCACCACCGACGGTCTGTATGGCCTGTTCGGCAGCCGCCGCGCCGCGCTGGAAGCCTTGCGCGAACTGGTGGAACGCCACGGCCTGTGTCCCGCCGTGACGGGTCTGGAAAAAGTGGCCAAGGGCCGCTCCTGCTTCGCGCGCCAGATCGCGCGTTGCCGTGGCGCCTGCACGGGCGAGGAGAGTGCCGAGACGCATGCCGCCCGCCTGCGCGAAGCGCTGGCGACCTTGCGTCTGGCGCGCTGGCCATACGAAGGCGCGATCGGCATCGTGGAAGAGTCGGATGGCCTGCGCCAGGTGCAGCGCGTGGACCGCTGGTGCTACCTCGGCCCCGAGCCGCAGAAAGACGCGCTGCGCGCCAATCTGCCCGTAGCGCGCTTCGATATGGACGTGTACCAGATCCTCGTCCGGCCGCTGTTGCAAGGAGGGTTGACGGTGCTGCCGCGCTAGTCCTTTTCGGCGGCGCGCGCGTTCTCGAAGCTGGCGCGGGTGGTTTCCTCGTCGCGCTGGCCGAAGGCGTAATTCGCTTCCAGCCACATCACATTGATGATGGCCAGCGCCAGGGCCAGACCGATGCCCAATATCCAGGTGAAGTACCACATAGTCGGCTCCTTTCAGTAAGCGGAATGTTCGTTGTCGCGGATGTGCTGTTCGGTGACTTTGCCGCGCACCACGCGGTACACCCAGCTGGTGTACATCACGATGATGGGCAAGAGCAGGGCCACGACCCAGAACATCACGCCCAGGGTCTTGTGGCTGGAAACGCCGTCCCAGGCGGTCAGGCTGTGGCCCGGCTGCAGCGAGGAGGGCAGCACGAAGGGGAACATTGCCACGCCGGCCGTCAGGATGATGCCGGCCACCGTCAAGCCGCTGGCGAGAAAGGCCAGCAGGCTGCGGCGCGCGGCGCTGAAGGCGATCACCAGCAGGGCGCCGGCGAAGGCGGCCAGCGGCAGGGCTATGCTCAGTGGCCAGCGGCTGTAGTTGTCCATCCACGCGCCGACGGCGCGTTCCACCGTTTTCGCGGGCGGCATGAAGGCCGTATTCGGATCGGGCATGGTGACAATGCGGTAGCCTTCGATGCCGTAAGCGACCCAGAAACCGGCCGCCGCGAACAGCACGATTACCAGCACGGCGGCAACCATGGCCAGGCTGCGCGCGCGTTCGGCCAACACGCCGTCGGCCTTCTGGTGCAGGAAGGTGGCGCCGTGCATCAGCAGCATGGCGACGGCCAGCAGGCCAGCCAGCAGGCCGAAGGGATTGAGCAGCCCAATGAAGGTGCCAGTGTATTCCAGGCGCAGGATTTCGTCATAGCGGAAGGGTACGCCCAGCAGCAGGTTGCCGAAGGCGACGCCGAAGATTAGCGGCGGCACGAAACCGCCCACGAACAGCCCCCAGTCCCAGGCATTGCGCCAGCGCGGGTCTTTCAGCTTGCTGCGGTAGTCGAAGCCCACCGGCCGGAAGAACAGCGCGAACAGGCAGACCATCAGCGCGATATACATGCCGGAGAAGGCGGCCGCGTACACCATGGGCCAGGCGGCGAACAGCGTGCCGCCCGCCGCGATGAACCAGGTCTGGTTGCCTTCCCAGGTCGGGCCGACGGTGTTGAGCATGATGCGCCGTTCGACATCGTTCTTGCCGAGGAAGGGCAGGGACATGCCGACGCCGAAGTCGAAGCCGCCCGTGAGCGCGAAGCCCAGCAGCAGCACGCCGACGAAGCACCACCAGATTACTTTATAGGTTTCATAGTCGAATAGCATGATGGCTCCTTATTGCGCGGGCTGTTGTTCCCAGTGGTACTTCCCTGTGTGCAGGGCGCTTGGACCGAGACGGGCGAACTTGATCATCAAGGTCATTTCGATCACCAGCAGCAGGGTGTAGAAGCCGACGAAGCCGGCCAGGCTGAAATACAGGCTTTGCGGCTGGATGTTCGAGGCCGACAAATGCGTGGGCAAGATGCCCGCGATGGTCCATGGCTGGCGTCCATACTCGGCCACGATCCAGCCCAGTTCCGCCGCCACCCAGGGCAGGGGAATCGCGAACACGGCCAGTTTCAGCAACCAGCGCTGCTGCGCCAGGCGCTTGCGCACCAGGAAGTAGAACGAGGCGCTAAAGATGAACAGGAACAGCATGCCGAGGAAGACCATGCCGCGGAAGGACCAGAACAGCGGCGCCACTTTGGGAATCGTATCGTTGACCGCCATCTTGATCTGCGCCTCGGTGGCGTCCACCACGTTCGGGGTGTACTTCTTCAGCAGCAAACCATAACCGAGGTCTTGCTGCACCTGTTTGAAGGCTTGCTTGGCTTCTTCCGATTTGTCGCCCGATTTCAAGCGGGTCAGGGCGGCATATGCTTTCATGCCGTTGCGGATGCGGACTTCATGATCCTTCTTCAAATCTTTGATGCCCACCACTTCCTGGTCGGTGGAACGGGTGGCGATCAGGCCCAGTACATAGGGGATCTTGATGGCGTAATCGGTGCGCTCATGCTCGTCGTTCGGCAGTCCGACCACGGTGATGCCGGCCGGCGCTGGCTCGGTTTCCCATTCCGCCTCGATGGCCGCCAGCTTGACCTTGTTCACTTCGCCAGCCGTGTAGCCCGATTCGTCGCCCAGCACGATCACGGACAGGGTGGACGCGAGGCCAAAGCCGGCGGCGATGGCGAAGGAGCGCAGCGCGAACGGAATATCGCGCGCCTTAAGCAGGTAGAAGGCCGACACGCCCAGCACGAACATGGACGCGGTCACATAGCCCGCCGCCACGGTGTGCACGAACTTGACCTGGCCGACCGGGTTGAAGAAGACGTCGCCGATGCTGGTCAGCTCCATGCGCATGGTCTCGTAATTGAATTCTGCGCCGATAGGATTATTCATCCAACCGTTGGCGATCAGGATCCACAGCGCCGACAGGCTGGAGCCGAGCGCCACGAGGAAGGTCACGCTCAAATGTTGCACCTTGCTGAGCTTATTCCAGCCGAAGAAGAACAGGCCGACGAAGGTCGATTCGAGGAAGAAGGCCATCATGCCCTCGATCGCCAGCGGCGTGCCGAAGATGTCGCCCACATAGTGCGAGTAGTAAGCCCAGTTGGTGCCGAACTGGAATTCCAGCGTAATGCCGGTGGTCACGCCCATGGCGAAATTGATGCCGAACAGCTTGCCCCAGAATTTGGTCATATCGCGATAGATTTCGCGGCCGGTCATCACATAGACCGATTCCATGATCACCAGAATCCAGGATAGCCCCAGCGTCAGCGGCACAAACAGGAAGTGATACATCGCGGTTGCAGCAAACTGCAGGCGCGACAAAGCGACTACTTCATCGACGGAAGTCATTATTCACCTTTCGGGCGGATTGCTTGAACGGGGGCGGCTGGCGGCAGCAGGTGTTTTTCAACCTGCCCGGTGGGCAGACGCATTTTCTTGGTTTGCGGCTCGGAGAAGAAGGCCTTCCATAAGCCGTACAGGATGGCGGCCTTGACGATCAGCGCCAGCGTGATGGCGACGGCCAGCGAATACCGTCCGGGGGGCTTCATGGATGGTCCCCACCGCCGCCACCAGCACTGCGGCTGGCCGCATCATCGGCTTGGGCTTGCGCCTCGGCGCCACGGCCGAAACCGAGTTTGCCGCGTACGCTGTCGCCCACGTCGAGCAGCTTCTTGACCGTGGAGCCCATCTTCATCAGGGAGGCGAGGGTGTCGGGCGAGAGGCGTTGCACATCGTCGAACCAGGAGCTGGACAGCTCGATCAGCTCATACATCTCGCGCATGCGCTGCTGGGCGTAGCGGTCGCTATCGGTGGCCGGATTTTCCAGCAGCGATTCGCGCAGCATGGACAGGGTGGGTTCGACCTCGCGCCGGCGGCGCTCTTCCAGCAGCGCTTTGAAGATGTCCCACACGTCCTTGGGCGGTTCGAAGTATTCGCGGCGGTCGTTCGGCTGGTGCAGCAGTTTAACCAGGCGCCAGGATTGCAGCTCTTTCAGGCCCATCGACACATTCGAACGCGAGAAGGCCAGATGTTCGGCGATTTCGTCGGCGTTCAGGGGACGCGCGCTGACGTAGAGCAGAGCGTAAATCTGGCCCACGGTGCGGTTGATGCCCCAGCGGCTACCCATCTCGCCAAAGTGCAGGATGAATTTTTGGGCGAGCGGCGTCAGATTGTTCATGTTACCTTTCATCTTTCATGAATTTTCAGGATTTTCTGAAATTATAGGATCTAAATCAATTTTCTGCTGGTGACAGGCAAATTTGAGTCGCTATATAATTCGCTATATCGCGCTTTTGTTTCCAGAGAGGAAAGTCATGTTGAAGAAATTGTGTCTTGTTACCCTGCTGGCCACGGCCGGCCTGGCCAATGCGGCCGACATCACGGTATCGGCTGCCGCCAGTCTGACCAACGCGTTCCGCGAGCTGTCGCAGGCCTATGAAGCGGCCCATGCCGGCGACAAGGTTCTGCTGAACTTCGCCGCGTCCGACGCCCTGGTGCAGCAAATCAGCAAGGGGGCGCCGGTCGACGTCTTCGCGTCCGCCGACCAGGAAGCCATGGACAAGGCCGAGGGCATGAAGCTGCTGGCCGCCGGCAGCCGCCACAATTTCGTCAGTAATAGCGTGGTGCTGATCACGCCGTCCACCAGCCCCCTGGCGCTGAAAAACCTGGGCGATCTGCGCGGCGCGGACATCAAGCGCATCACCACCGGCAATCCGGCCAGCGTGCCGATCGGCCGCTACACCAAGCAGGCGCTGGAAAAAGCCGGCGTGTGGTCCAACGTGGAAACCAAATTCATCTTCGGCGCCTCGGTGCGCCAGAGCCTTGACTACGTGGCGCGCGGCGAAGTCGATGCGGGCTTCGTCTACGCCACCGACGTCGGCGCACAGAAGGACAAAGTGAAAGCGCAGTTCACCGTGCCGACCGACACTCCGGTCACTTATCCGATCTCCGCGCTGAGCGGCGCCGCCAACGCCAAGGGTGCGCGCCAGTTCGTCGATTTCACGCTGTCGTCCACGGGGCAGGCCATCCTCGCCAAATACGGTTTCGGCCGCCCATAAGCAAGGATTGTTAGATGGATGCTGCATGGACCGCGCTCGGTCTTTCGCTCAAGGTGGCGATGTGGGCGACGTTGTTGGACCTGTTGCTGGGCGTGGCGGCCGGCTATCTGCTGGCGCGCTGCCGCTTTCCGGGGCGCGACCTGCTGGACGCCGTGCTGACGCTGCCGATGGTGATGCCGCCCACGGTGCTGGGCTACTACCTGCTGGTGCTGATCGGGCGCCAGGGGCCGCTGGGCGCCTGGCTGCAAAGCAGCTTCGGCATCAATCTGATCTTCACCTGGCAGGCGGCGGTGCTGGCGGCCGCCGTCGTCGCCTTTCCGCTGGTGCTGAAGGCGGCGCGCTCCGCCTTTGAAACGGTGGATGTGCAGCTGGAGCAGGCGGCGCGCGTGCTGGGCGTCTCCGAATTCGCCATCTTCCTGCGCGTGACTTTGCCGCTGGCCTGGCGCGGCGTGCTGGCCGGCGTGCTGCTGGCCTTCGCCCGCACCATGGGCGAATTCGGCGCCACGCTGATGGTGGCGGGCAGCATTCCAGGCAAGACGCAGACCCTGTCCATCGCGGTCTATGAAGCGGTGCAGGCAGGCCAGGACGATACCGCCAATCTGCTGGTGCTGATCACCTCCGTCACCTGCGTGGTCGTGCTGGTGCTGGCCAACCGTCTCACGCCGAGCCGCAATCCGCAGCAATAAGGCAGGAGCACATGTACTTCCATATCGACATCGAAAAGACCCTGCGCTCCGGCCAGCGCGAATTCAAGCTGAAGGCGAACTTCACGTCCAACAGCGGGCGCATCGTGATCTACGGCGCTTCCGGCGCGGGCAAGAGCCAGATGCTGAAAGCCGTCGCTGGGCTCATGCATCCCGACCGCGGTGTGATCGAGCTGGCGGGCAAGCGCCTGTTCGACAGCGTGGCCGGGATCAATATCACGCCGCAGAAACGGCGCGTGGCCTATCTGTTCCAGGACTACGCCTTGTTCCCGCACCTGAATGTGCGGCAGAATATCGCCTTTGGCATGCAGGGCGGCTGGTTCAATCCCAAGCCCACGGCCAATTCCGAGGCGCTCGAATACTGGCTCGACGCTTTCGAGCTGCGCGCCGTGGCGCACCAGCCGCCGTCCCAGCTTTCGGGCGGACAGCGGCAGCGCGTCGCGCTGGCGCGCGCCCTGATTGCCAATCCGGCGGCGCTGCTGCTGGACGAGCCTTTCGCCGCCCTCGATCCGGCCCTGCGCGTGCGCATGCGCGCCGAGCTGGATGCGCTGCAGCAGCGCCTGGGCATTCCCATGCTGCTGATTACGCACGACCCCGACGATGCCAACACTTTCGGCGGCCATGTCCTGACCATGTCGGACGGCGCCATTATTGAGGAGCGCCATGTCTAGCGAAGAAAGACAACTGGAATTGCAGGGTGAGGTCTGGATGACCATGGGCGGCCAGCACCTGGGCGGCCCGGACCGGGTGGCCCTGCTGGCCGCCATCGCCGAACACGGCTCCATCACCAAGGCCGCCAAGGCCATCAAGATGAGCTACAAAGCCGCCTGGGACGCCATCGACGCCATGAACAACCTGGCGGGCGAACCCCTGGTCGAACGCCTGGCCGGCGGCAAGGGCGGCGGCGGCACGCATCTGACCAAGCGCGGCGCCCAGCTGGTGGAGAACTTCCGCCAGATCGAACGCGAACACCGCCTGTTCATCGAACACCTGAGCCGCCAGTCGCATGCGCTGGCCGACGATTTCCTTTTGCTCCAGACCATGAGAATGAAAACCAGTGCGCGCAACCAGTTTGCAGGAACCGTCAGCGTGATCAAGCGCGGCGCGGTCAACGACGAAATCACGCTGGACATCGTGGGCGGGCAGAAGATCATCGCCATCATCACGCGCGACAGCACGGACAGCCTGGGGCTGGTCGAAGGCTGCGCCGCTTTTGCGCTGATCAAGGCTTCCTCCATCATCATCGCCACCGGCGACAGCGAGGCCAAACTGTCGGCGCGCAACCGCCTGTGCGGCACGGTCTCGCGCCTGCAAACGGGCGCCGTCAATTCGGACGTGAGCATCGCCTTGCCGGGCGGCGGCACCATCGCCGCCACCGTCACGCGCGACAGCGAAGAATTGCTGGCGCTGGAAGTGGGCATGCCGGCCAGCGCCCTGTTCAAGGCTTCGGCCGTCATCATCGGCGTGCCCGGTTAAGCGGCGGCCTCCTGCTGCTCGGCCTGCGCCGGGTCGACCGGGCCGCGCGCGAAGCGGGCCGGGGTCACGCCCAGCATGCGGCGGAAGAGGGCGATAAAGCTGCTGACGCTGTCATAACCCAGGGTCAGCGCCACCGCCGTCACCGATTCGCCCGCGTTCAGCATTTCCGCGCCTTTCTGCAGGCGCGCTGTCTGCCGCCACTCCACCACCGACATGCCGGTTTCGGCGCGGAAGTGGCGCGTGATGCTGCGGCGGGACAGGCCCAGGCGCTCGGCCCAGCGATCCAGATCGGTTTCGTCGGCCGGATGCTCGGCGATGGCGGCCGCCATCTGCTGCAGGCGCGGATGGTTGGGCATGGTCAGGCGCAGCGGATCGGCTTCGGCGCGCTGGATCTCGTCGATCAGCACGTCGAGGATGCGGTAGCCGCTCTCGTCCGGCGGCACGCCGCCCTCCCAGCTCACCATGCGCTCGATCAGGGCATGGGCCAGCGGACTGGGACGCAGTACCACGGGCAGCTCGGGCAGCTTGCCGCACAGCTCGGGCGCCAGAAAAATATTGTAGCCAACCAGATCGCTGTTCGGGCTGCCGTGCACCACGGCCCCGTGTGGCGCATAGGGTGGAATCCAGCCCATGCGGCCGGGCGGCATCATGCAGCGCATGCCGGTCGATTCCACCACGATCAAGCCTTGCACGGCGAGGTAAAGCTGGCCTTGCGGATGGCTGTGCACCTCGTGGCTCTGCCCTGGCGTGGCGTACTCGGCCAGTAGGCACATGCGGTGGCCCCCTTTGAGCCGGGCGACCTGGTAGTCGATCTCTGGCATGATTTTGGCCCGATCAAGATATTGAGTGGCATTTTACCGTTAGCGGGACAAAATTTCTCATGGCAATCTATGACTTTCGAGCAAGGGAGTCAATCATGAGACAAATCGATCTGGACGTGATCCTGAGTCTGCTACGCTCGGTCGGTGAGGAATTGCGCGACGCTTTCCGCGCGCTGCAGGCGGCCGCCGAGCCGGAACAGATGATGGAAGCCTTCCAGCGCATCGACGGTGGCGCGGCGCAGGCGATCCGCCAGGAGCTGGGCGCTTTCTATCCCCATATCGCCTGGCGCGATGAAAGGGACGAGGATGACCCACGCATGGTTGACGGCGAATGCTGGATATGCGATCCGATCGACGGCGCGCTGCAATTCCTGCGCGGCATTCCGTTCTGGGCCATGAGCCTGACCCTGCTGCGCGATGGCGAACCAGTGTTTTGCGCCGTCTTCGATGTGATGAATGGCGAGGTGTTCCATGCCGTGGAAGGGCGGGGCGCCTTCCTGAATGGCCGCCGCATGGGCGTTAGTGGCGGCGGCAGCCACCGCCATGGCGTGCTGGCCACCAACCATCCGCCGTTTGCCAGCGCCCAGCCGCGCATGCTGGCGCTGGCCGCCAGCGCGCTGAGCGCGGTGCAGGCCGAGGCGACCGCCGTGCGCAATCTCGGTTCGGTGGCCTTGCAACTGGCTTATGTGGCTGGCGGCCGTCTCGACGGTTTCTGGCAATATGGCGAGGATGGCTTCAACTGCGCGGGCGCCGCCTTGCTGGTGCGCGAGGCTGGCGGGCGCACCAGCACGGTGGAAGGCCTGGCTTACCATCCGCATTCCGGGAGCCTGGTGGCGGCGCCGCCCGGCGCCCACGCCAGCCTGCTGCTGACGCTGAACGGCTCATCCTGTCTCGCTGCCGCCTGAATCCACGGCCTGGCGGTTGCCGCCGCTGGCATTGGCATTGGCATTGCGCTGGGCTGACTGCCGGCTCTCGCCGCCCTTGCGGCCGATGGCGGCCATATGTTCGCGGTCGCGGCTCACGGCCACGCCGCCTTTCTGTCCGGCGCGGCGCGCCTCCTCGGAGTCGAATTCGTGCGCCGTGCCTTTCTGGTGGGCCGCCTGGCCGCCCTTGCTGGCGATCTGGCGCTGCTGCGCGGCATCCATGGCGGCGAAGCCGCGCTTGGCGTTGCTTTTCTGACTGCTGGCGGGATCGGCCTTTTGGCTGTTGCCCTCGCCTTGCCCGGCTTGATTGTTAGCCATCTCCATCTCCTTGTCCGCGTTGATCGGATCGCCCGCGGGCGACAAACGGCAGGGAACCGTTTGCTGATTGGAGAGGGGAAGATGGCTTTAGTTCCGTTCGTTGCGAAAAAATCAGCTGAGCTGCAACACCAGCTTGCCGAAGTTCTTACCCTCGAACAGCATGGACAGCGCCTGCGGGAAGTTCTCCAGGCCGCGCACCACGTCTTCGCGGCTCTTGATCTTGCCCTCCTGTAGCCATTTGCCCAGGGCCGCCATGGCCACCGGATAGCGGTCGGCATAGTCGAACACCACCATGCCCTCCATGCGGGCGCGGTTCACCAGCAGCGACAGGTAGTTGGCCGGGCCTTGTACCTGCGAAGTATTGTTGTACTGCGAAATGGCGCCGCAGATCACGATGCGCGCCTTGCGGTTGATGCGGGTCAGCACGGTGTCGAGGATGTCGCCGCCGACATTGTCGAAGTACACGTCCACGCCCTGCGGGCAGTGTTCCTTCAAGCCATCGCGCACCGAAGCCTGCTTGTAGTCGATGCAGGCGTCGAAGCCCAGCTCCTTGACCACGAAATCGCATTTGGCGGCGCCGCCGGCAATGCCCACGGCGCGGCAGCCCAGCAGCCTGGCCAGTTGGCCCACGGTCTGGCCCACGGCGCCGGCCGCGCCGGACACCACCACCGTTTCGCCGGCGCGCGGCTGGCCCACCTCGGTCAGGCCGAAATAGGCGGTCATGCCCGGCATGCCCAGGGTATTGAGCCAGGTCGGCAGCGGCGCGAGTTCGGGATCGATCTTGTAGAAGGCAGCCGCCTTGTCCTCGGCCTGGCCGATCCAGTACTGCTGTACGCCCAGGCCGCCCGAGACATGCTCGCCCACCGCGAACTTGGCCGAGCGCGAAGCCAGCACCACACCCACGCCGCCGGCCCGCATTACTTCGCCGATGGCCACCGGCCGGATATAGGATTTGGCGTCGTTCATCCAGCCGCGCATGGCCGGGTCGAGCGAGAGATACAGCGTTTGCACCAGGATGTCGCCGTCCGCCAGTTCGCGCACGGTCTCCACCGTCTGCTGCCAGTCGCTGGCCTGCGACATGCCCACCGGGCGCGCCGCCAGCCGGAATTGCCGGTTCTCCAAGGTCGTCGTCATCGTTATTCCCTTCAAAAAGGTGTTATCTCTGCACTATAAACCACAAATTGTCGGAAAGGCATGATCGTACTTTTTGTTTTTGCTGCGCTGCAGCTTATTCGTGCGACAATACTGACCCCCTAATAGGAATCGACCATGATCTACCCGGAATACATCTTGACTCTTTCTTGCCAGGACCAGCGCGGCATTGTGCATCGCGTCTCGGGATTCCTGGCCGACCATGGCTGCAATATCATCGACTCCGCCCAGTTTGGCGACCAGGAAGAGCATCGTTTCTTCATGCGCGTGCACTTCTCGCGCGAAGACAGTGCCGTCAGCGATGAGGCGCTGCGCGCCGCCTTCGCCGACTTAGCGCGGGACATGCAGCTGGAGTGGGATCTGCACGACGCGCACTACAAGCCGCGCGTGATGCTGATGGTATCGAAAATCGGCCATTGCCTGAACGATCTGCTGTTCCGCTACAAGAGCGGTCTGCTGCCGGTCGAAATCCCGGCCATCGTCTCCAACCACATGGACTTCTACCAGCTGGCTGCCAGCTATAATATTCCCTTCCACCACCTGCCGCTGGCAACCGGCGCGCCGGAGACGGCGAAGCTGGCCCAGGAAGCGAAAATCATCGAACTGATGGACATGCACCAGGTCGATCTGGTGGTGCTGGCGCGCTATATGCAAATCCTGTCGCCATCGCTGTGCGCCCGCCTGAAAGGCAAGGCAATCAATATCCACCACTCCTTCCTGCCCAGCTTCAAGGGCGCCAAGCCTTACGCCCAGGCGCACCACCGCGGCGTGAAACTGATCGGCGCCACCGCCCATTTCGTCACCGGCGATCTGGACGAAGGCCCGATCATCGAGCAGGATGTGGAGCGCGTCGACCATTCGATGGACGCCGCCACCTTGTCGGCCATCGGCCGCGACGTGGAATGCGTGGTGCTGGCGCGCGCCGTGAAGTGGTTCGTCGAGCATCGCGTGCTGCAGAACGGCAGCAAAACCGTGGTATTTAAATAAACCGTATATATAGTTTTCTAGATGGCACTCAAAGCAACAATTTACAAAGCCGAACTGTCGATTGCGGACATGGACCGCAACTACTATGGCACCCATACGCTGACCCTGGCGCGCCACCCGTCCGAAACGGACGAACGCATGATGGTGCGCCTGCTGGCTTTCGCCATCCATGCCGACGAGGCGCTGACCTTCACCAAGGGCATGTTCGACGTCGATGAGCCGGACCTGTGGCGAAAAGACCTGACCGACGCCATCCAGCTGTGGATCGAAGTCGGCCAGCCGGACGACCGCCGCATCCTGAAGGGCGCGGGCCGCTCGGACAAGGTGATCGTGTACTGCTACAACGCCACCAGCCATATCTGGTGGAAGCAGATCGCCAACAAGGTCGACCGCGCCAAGAACGTCACGGTCATCAATCTGCCGTCCGACGCCACGCTGGCGCTGGAAAGCATGGCCAAGCGCAGCATGCAGCTGCAATGCACCATCCAGGACGGCCAGATCTGGCTGACCGACGGCGAACAGACGGTCCTGATCGACCGCGAAACCCTGAAGCCCTGATGCGGCGGCGGGCCATGGACCAGCTTCCATTCCTGGCCCGCCTGCTTGCCCTGTCGTGCATCCTGTGCGCGCCGCTGCCTGCCTTGGCCCTCGACCAGGCGCAGGTGGAGCAGGGCGCCGCCCGCCTGTACCGCGAGCGCATCGACGAGCTGCGGCGCGCCCACAGCCTCGATACCGATTCCGCCTTCCACGCCCGCGTCGAACGCATCCTGCAGCCCTTGCTGGCGCAGGCCGCGCGCGACTATCCCGTCAGCGCCGCCTGGTCCTGGGAATGGCATACCACGCCCGACGGCGACGAAAACGCCTTTGCCATGGCCGGCGGCAAGCTGCTGCTCAGCCGCGCATTCACGCGCCGCCTGGAATTGAACGATGCCGAACTGGCCATGCTGCTGGCGCATGAAATCGCCCACGCCGTGCTGCTGCACAATCTGCGCGAATTCGAGCAGGCGCTGCGCCTCGACCCGCAATGGGCGGCGCGCCCCTTCGCCGAACTGGAACACGCGGTCGACCATGACCAGGGGCTGATGCGCCGGCTCGCCCCCTTGAACCAGCAGCAGGAAGAGGAGGCCGACCGTGAAGGCTTGAAGCTGGCCTGGCGCGCCGGCTGGCCCGCCGCCAGGCTGGCGCGCTATTTCCAGAAGTTGAGCCGCAACAGTTACGCGCCGTATCTGGACAGCTTCGCCCATCCGGCGCCGGCGCGGCGCTGGCAGGCCGCGCGCCTGCTGGCCGAACAGCTGGAGCAGCCGCCGGGCATTCGCTAGTCCAATCTTTTTTCGATTTTCTTGATATGGCGGGTAAACGCCGGGCCGTATGCGGCAAAACCCTGGGCTATAATCGCCGCATGTATCGACATTCGACAATGTGGCGTCGTGCTCTCTGGCTCTCGTGCTTCGCGATCCTGCTGAACGCGCTCGCCCCGTCGATCTCGCACGCGCTCTCCCTGTGCAAGGGCCAGCAGCGCAGCTGGGAAATCTGTCTGAATGATGGCCAGCGCCTGAGCGGCAGCGGCGAACTCGATTACGCCACCTTCCTGGCGCTGACCGACCGCAGCAAACCGCAAAAGCAGACCCCGGCCCAGACCGAAAAAATGGCGATGGAGGACTGCGGCTACTGCTTCACGCATGCCGCTTCCTTCGCTCCGCCGCCCGCCGAACGGCCCCTGCTGGCTGAACTCGACGGCAACCGTCTTCTTCCCTTCATGTTGTACCGCGCGCCTGTGCCGCTGCAAGGCTGGCGTGCCTCAATCCCGCGCGGTCCTCCTGTTCTTGTGTGATGATGTCGCTGTTCTTCCCACAAAAATCAGGAGTTTTGAATGAAAAAGCAATTCTTTGCATGCGCCATTTCCATGGCGTTCGCCGCCTCGGCCATGGCCCAAGTCACGGTCAGCGAAAGCTGGGCGCGCGCCACCGTCCCTGCCGCTAAAGCCAGCGGCGCCTTCATGCTGCTGCAATCGGCGCAGGATGCGCGCCTGGTCGGCGTGGAAACCACGGTCGCGAATGCCGAGTTGCACCAGATGTCGATGGAAAACAATGTGATGAAGATGTCCGAGATCGATGGCCTTGATCTGCCGGCCGGCAAAGCGGTCGAGCTCAAGCCGGGCAGCTATCACGTCATGCTGATGCAGCTGAAACGCCAGCTCAAAGAAGGCGATACCGTGCCTTTGAAACTGACCTTCGAGAAGAAGGACAAGAAGCGCGAGACCGTGGAAGTGCAAGTGCCGGTCAAGCCGATCAACTATAGCCCGTCCGCGCGCGCCCACGCCGGCCACTAAGCCGCCACCCCCGTATTAATGCACTGACGCCCGCTGCGCCGCGGCGGCGGCAGTGCTCACCCTGCGGCCATGCGCCGGCGCTGGACGTGGGTATCGATGTAACTGCAGTACCTTTCTTCACCTTCTCATTTTCATCCCTTTATCTGCCCGGTCCCCACCGGGCAGTTTTTTTTGCGCCTGCAGTTCCGGTTACTGTGGTGCGCCACCGGCGCGGCGTACCGAGCCCGAACCCGTCACGTTCTTGTTCACGCGCGGATCGCCGTAGTAGGAGACGTCGCCCGAGCCGGCCACGCTGGTGTTCAGCGATTCCTTGGCCCACACGGTCGCCTCGCCTGAACCGCCGATGCTGACCACCACATTGCGCGCTTGCAGCTGGCCGAGCGCCACCTTGCCCGAACCGCCGATCGACACGTTCACGTTCTCCGCCGTGCCGCTGGCTTTCAGGCTGCCGCTGCCGCCCAGCGAAACCGCCACCGACGCGCCTTCCAGGCCGCGCGCATTGATGGTGCCGGAACCGCCCACGTCGAATTGCAGGCGCTCGCCGCGCATGCCGTTTACCTCGACATTGCCGGAACCGCCGACCGAGACTTTTTCCAGTGCGCGCGCCTGCACCACGATGCGCAGATTGCGCGTATCGAAGGATGCGTCCTTTTTCACCGGGCGGATTTTCAACGTGCCGTTTTCGACCACGGTATCGATCAGCGGCAGGATATTCTCGTCGGTCTCGATCGTCACGCTTTCGCTATTGCCGACGCGGATCTCGACGTTGCCGCTCATGCCGAGACCGACGCCGCTGAAGTGGCCCGGCTCCCGGCTCTGCTTGACGATCTTGCCGTTGCCCTGCACGCGTTCGCCGCGGAACCAACTGCCGGGACCGGCCACGGCCTGGCTCAGCGGCGCGGCCGCCGCCAGCAGGCCGGCGGCGAGCACGATGCCGCGCGCGGCGACTGGGATATTTTTCAGTTCAACCATGGGTCTCCTCCTTGGGTTTGCGATTGGTATGGGCTGATAGTATTTCAGCGCCAAGGCCAGGGCTGCCGCCATGCGACAAACTGCGCGTGAACGGGAATAGAATGCCGACAGGCGGGACTGGACTGGGCCGCCGCGCTGGCGCGGCCGCGCGGCGATCCTGTAAGATGCTGGATTGGCCGCTCGCTTTTGCGGCCACCTCTGACAGGATGCACATGCTTATCATCACCATCAAACAGGGCAAGGAAGCGGCCATACTCGCCGGTTCGCCCTGGATCTACCAATCGGCCATCGAGAAAGTCGAAGGCCGTCCCCAGGAAAAAATGAAGGCCGGGGCGACTGCCATCGTGCAATCGTCGGCGCGGCGTTTCCTGGCGCGCGCCGGCTACAGCGCCAAGTCGCAGATCGCCGCCCGTATCTGGACGCTGCGCGAGGACGAGCCGGTGGATCACGCGATGATGAAGCGCCGCGTCAAGGCCGCGCTGGAAAAACGCGCGCCGGCCCTGGCCCAGGCCGCGCCGCAGGAACTGGTGCAACTGATCGATGGCGATGCGGACGGCTTGTCCGGCTTGCTGGTGCATAGCTACGGCGGCAAGGACGGCTATCTGATCTGCCAGTTCCAGTCGGGCGCGGTCGATGCGTGGAAGGTGCCCATCGTGCAGGCGCTGTTGGCCGGGACGGGCTGCCCGAACGTATATGAGCGTTGTGATGCGCTGATGCGCAAGGGCGAAGGCTTGATGGTCAAGCCGGGCGCGCTGGCCGGCGACGAGCCGCCGCAACGTCTGACCGTCAGCCAGGGCGGACGCAACATCCCGATGGACTTGCGCACCGGCTTCGAATACCCGCGCTGAGGCGGCCCGCCTTCAATAGCGCGAGCGCAGATTGAGTCCTAGTTCGCCCTGGCAGGCGGAGCTGAGGCGGAAGGATTCCTCGTCGCTGTCGAAGGCTTTTTGATAGACCTCAATGCGCTGCATCTCGGTCTTGATCATGGGCCAAAGCCAGGTATCGATCTGATTGGCCAGGGCGTCCAGGCCCGCGCCGCTGGCCGCATACAGCGGCGCGCCACGGTAGCGCTTTTCTAGCGCCTGCTGCACCAGTCCCGCCACCTTGGGCAAGTGCTGCAGATAGAGATTGACGTGTTCCATTTCGTGATCGAGCACGGCGCGGTAAGGGCAGCCGGCCGGCGAAAACTCGCGCGCCACATACACTTGCAGGGGAAGATAGCGCAGGTCGACGCTGATCTGCGGCGCCAGGCATTCGCGCCCGTTGCCCGGGTCTTGCAGGACATGGCCATCGATGCTGACTTCAACGCGCGAGGTGGCGGAGGTCAGGCCCAGCATCATGTCGCCGGCGCTATTGTGCACGGCGCGGTTATGCAGCACCTTGGTGGCGACGGTATTGTCCACCGCATAGCCCGCGCTGGAAGACGTCACCTGGAAGCGCGATTGCAGTTCGCTGGCACAGCGCGCTTCGAAGCTCTGCGCCTGCGCCGCGGCACTGGTCGCAAGGCCCAGCAGGACAGGCAAAACGGTACGTATTTTTATTGGCATGATCGTAAGCGCCTTGAGCGTGACCTGCTGTCATTCTACGCCCAAGTCCTTACGTTTTGCTTTTATATCGCTAGTCAAGAAAGATTATTCGAGCGGCACGTTGCGGTAGCGATTTACCTCGACGCTGCTCACCGGGCGCGCATTATTGCCCCATGCGCTGCGCAGATAAGACACCACGGCCGCCACCTCCACATCGTTCAGCGCATGGCTGAACGGCGGCATGCCGTAAGGGCGCGGGTTGCCCGCCGTACCGGGCGGGAAGCCGCCATTCAGCACGATGCGGATGGGATTGACCGCTTCGTCCATGGTCAGCGCGCGGTTGCCGGCCAGCGGCGGATAGGCCGGCGGAATGCCTTCGCCGTTTTCGCCGTGGCAGTCCATGCACTGCGATTTGTAAATCTTCGCGCCCGCCGCCAGGAAGGCGACGGCTTCGCTGCTCTTCTCGCGCTCGTAGGGTTCGGGCTTGCCGTCCGGCGCCGGGAGCGATTTCAGATACAGGGCCATGGCGCCGATATCGGCGTCGTTCAGATGCTGCAGGCTTTGGCGTACCACTTCGGCCATCGGGCCGAAGACGGTGGCGCGCGGCGAGATGCCGGTTTTCAGCAACTGCTCGATATGCGGCGTCTGCCACTCGCCCAGGCCCGCTTCGCGGTCGGAATTGAGCGAAGGCGCATACCAGCCCAGCACCGGGATCATGCCGCCATTCAGGCCGCCATCGCTGGCGCCCAGGGCGTTGCGCGTGCTGTGGCAGGCGATGCAATGGCCCAGGCCCTGCACCAGATAGGCGCCGCGGTTCCATTCGGCCGGCTTGCTATTGTCCGCTTGGTAGACGGCGGGCTTGAAGTACATGGCACGCCACACGGCCAGCGTGAGCTGCTGGTTGTAAGGGAAGCGCAGCTCGTGCGGACGGTTGGCCTGCGGGTGGGCGGGCACGGTCTGGAAGTAGGCGTACAGCGCGTCCGAATCGTCGCGCGTGACCTTGGTGTAATCGGTGTAGGGGAAGGCTGGATAGAGCAGGCGGCCATTTTTCGATTTGCCGTTGTGCAGCGCGTTCCAGAAATCGTCGGCGCTCCAGCTGCCGATGCCGTTTTCCTTGTCCGATGTGATATTGGGCGCGATCACATTACCGAACGGGGTTTGCAGGGCGCGGCCGCCGGCAAAGGCGACGCCGCCGCGCGTGGTGTGGCAGGCCATGCAGTCGCCGGCCTTGGCCAGATAGGCGCCGCGCGCCACTTTCTCGGCCGCAGGCAGCGCTTTGAAGGCGGCGCTGGCCGGCGCGCCCGCGTCGTCCTTGGGCCACAGCCACAACGCAGCGGCGGCCAGCAGAACCAGCAGGCCGGCGAACAGGGTAAGGATTTTTTTCTTCATGAGGCGCCCCTTATTGAGGCACGCCGCCGCATTTCAGCGGCAGCGGCTTGGCGTGGGCGGTGGCGGGGAGGTCGCCGGCGTCGGCCACCTGGGTCGCGAGCCAGCTGGAAACGGCCGCCACATCGGCTTCGCTCAGGCGGCTGGCCACGTCGGCCATGCAGTCCGGCGCATGCGCCTTGCGCTTCTGGTTCTTCCAGGCGCCGAACTGGGAATTGATGTAGTCGCGCGGCAGGCCGACCAGGCCGGGAATGGCGGGCGCCACGCCGGTCAGCTTCTCGCCATGACAGGCCACGCAGGCCGGGATCTTTTTGCCGGCATCGCCTTGCAGCGCCAGGCTGCGGCCGCGTTCGAGCTGGGCCTGGGTGGCGCCGCTGTTTTGCGCCGCCGGGTAGGGCGGATGCTGCTCGGCGAAGTATTCGGCGATTTCGCGCAGGTAGGCGTCCGGCAGCTGCTCCACCATATACGTCATCATCGGATACTGGCGGCGGCCGTCGCGGAAATTCAGCAGCTGGTTATACAGATAGCCGGCCGGTTTGCCGGCGATGCGCGGGAAGAAGGCATCGCTCTGTTCTTTGGCCTTGTGGCAGGCGACGCAGGCCGCCACGCGTTGTTCCAGCGTGTCCGGCAAGGCCGCCGGCGCGGCGGCGGCCAGCAGCGGCAAGGCGGCAGCCAGCGCCGCAATGGCGCTGTTCCGCAGCGAAAACGAAAGAATTGGCATAAAGAGAACCGTTTTGCTTAAAATTGGGCGTTTGTACGGTAAAAGGGACAGGATATACTCCGCCGCCGAAGAAGAACAGGCTCAGAAGGGCAATAGAAACAGGGGATCAGTTTGCAATCCTCGACCGGGAGACGAGTTGAAGCTTTACGAAGCGCTGGCCGAGGAAATCGCCGGCATGATCGCAAAAAATGTGCTGCGGCCCGGGGAGCGCCTGCCGTCCGTGCGCCAGCAGCAGGAGCGGCGCGGCGTCAGCCCATCGACCGTCTTCCAGGCCTACTATCTGCTTGAAGCGCGCGGCGCCATCGAGTCGCGTCCGCGTTCCGGCTACTACGTGGCGCAGCGCCAGCCGCTGGCGCCCGAGCCGGAAGCCTCGCGCCCCGATGGCGTATCGACCGTGGTCGACGTCAGCGAGCTCGTATTTTCCGTGCTGGACGCCGGCCGCGAGCGCAGCAACGTGCCTTTCGGCTCGGCCTTTCCCAGCCCGCTGCTGTTCCCGCTGGAGAAGCTGGGCCGCGCCGCCGCCGCCGCCTTGCGCCGCATCGATCCCTGGAGCACGGTGGCCGATCTGCCGCCGGGCAATGCCGAACTGCGGCGCCAGATCGCGCTGCGCTACCAGCTCGATGGGGTGCAGGTGGCGGCCGACGAAATCGTCATCACCAATGGCGCGCTGGAAGCGCTCAATCTCTGCCTGCAGGCCGTGGCCCATCCCGGCGACACGGTGCTGGTGGAATCGCCCACTTTCTACGCCGCCTTGCAGGCGCTGGAGCGCATCGGCCTGAAGGCGGTCGAAGTGGCGACCCATCCGCGCGAAGGCATGGAACTGGGCGCGCTGGCTGAAGCGCTGGAGCAGCACAAGCCGCAAGCTTGCTGGATCATGACCAGCTTCCAGAATCCGCTGGGCAGTCTGATGCCGCCCGAGAAAAAGCAAGCCCTGGTCGAGCTGCTGGCGCGTTACGATGTGCCGCTGATCGAGGATGATGTGTACGGCGAGCTGTATTTCGGCGCCCAGCGTCCCGCGCTCGCCAAGCGCTACGACGGCAAGGGGCTGGTGATGCACTGCAGCTCCTTTTCCAAATGCCTGGCACCCGGCTTTCGCGTCGGCTGGGCCGCGCCGGGACGCTTCGCGCGCCATGTCGAACGCCTCAAGCTGACCACCAGCCTGGCCGCGGCCATGCCCTCGCAGCTGGCGCTGGCCGAATACCTGGGGCAGGGCGGCTACGACCGCCACCTGCGCCAGTTGCGCGGCGCGCTTGCCGGCCAGCAGGAAAAAATGATGCAGGCGATTGCCCGCCATTTCCCGCCCGGCACCCGGTTTACGCAACCGCAGGGCGGCTACTTCCTGTGGGTCGCCTTGCCGGAGGGCGTCGACGCCCTGGTCCTGCACCGCTGCGCGCTGGCGCACGGCATCAGCGTCGCGCCGGGGCCGATCTTCTCCGCCAAGCGCGCCTTCCGGAACTGTTTGCGCCTGAACTACGGCCACCATTGGGACGCTGACCATGAAGCGGCCATCGCCACCCTTGGCCAGCTCGCCCGCGACCAGCTCCAGGGCTGAGTCCGTGTCCACCTAGGTGCCTGGCACCAGGGTGGACACGGACCCGGCTGTAATCAGGCTGGGGTGGGTGGCTGGGGGCGTGGGCGCCGCACTTTGGGCGGCTTTTGCGGCGGCAGGACGTTGCCGTTGGCGAGCCAGCGGCGGAAGACGCGCAGGGCGACCTGGGCATCGTCGGCGGCGTAGAGGATTTGCTTTTCGCTCAGGCGCGGCGCGGCCCAGTTGGTGGTGGAGATCTTCTTCGACTTTTGCAGCTTCTGGCCGAAGAATTTGGCGACGGCGCTTTTGGCGCCCAGGTCGTTGCGCTGGCCGCCGCGCAAGGCCACGGACAGGTCGACCACTTGCAGCGGTTCGATGCCCAGCTTGGCGCGCACCCGCTTCATATCGTCGGACAGGCCGAAGCCGACCTTCATGGTCTGTTCGGATTCGAGTATGGCTTTGAGCGCCGGCAGCAGCGGTCCCACGTGCGGCCCGACCTGGAACAGATAGGCCAGTTCGTCGCTGGCCAGCTGGATCAGATGCGGGCCGTCGGAATGCTGGCCCTTCTGGAACGTCGGCTTCGATTCGGTATCGAAGCCGATCACGTCCGACGCCAGCAGCGCCGCCTGCGCCGCTTCGGCGTCGGCCGCGGAACGCACCAGCCGCACTTGATCCAGCGTGATGCCAGGGTAGGGCGGCAGCTCGGCTTCCTGCTGCGCGGTTTCGCTCATCAGCCTTTGCGCGAGAATTTGGCGGTCAGCTGTTCCAGCTTTTCCTGGCGGCGGCGGTTCGCTTCCTCGGCCGCGGCGGCGTCGCGCTCGGCCTTCTTGCGTTCGGCTTCCTTCTTGAAGCGCTCCTGCAGCACATCCTTGGCGTGCTTGCGGTGCACGTCGGTGACTTCCGCGCCTTCGCTGCCATCGAGGTTGAAGCGCAGCTTGGCTTTTTCCATGACGCGCAGATAGCGCTGCGAGCCGGTGTGGATGCCGAGCGCGGCGCGCATCAGTTTGCGGTCGATTTCCGGCAGCTGGGCCAGGATCTGCTTGTCGATGCCGATCGACAGCGGCAGGCAGTCGCGGAAGGCGGGGAATTGCGTTTGCAGTTGCTTGAGCAGGGCGCGGGCCGAAGTCGGTGCGGCGCCTGCGGCGGCCGGTGCCGGCGCGGCGGCGCTGTTGTCGGTGGCCGGCGGCGTAGGGGTAAGGCTAGTGTTCATGAACTTCAATGGTTAATCAAGAGCCGCCAGCATACCATGCGCGACCTGCGCGCGCAGTGCAAATTAGGCCATGATGTTGTTTTGACTATCATTTTACCGATGCGGCGGCGCGTCAAAAGATGTATAATGACCGACGCACCAAAAGCAGGGCGGTGCGGATTCAGTTTGGTAAAGAGTGTCTGACCCGGCGTTGCTGGCTGGGTTATATGGTTTCTGCATGGCCGATATGGGATCTATCCATTATCCCGATGTCACGCGATAGGGCATAATCCGCCCTCTCTTCTATTCAGCACTGAATACAACGGAAGCAAAGCCCGTACAGCGGGCTTTTTTCATTCCGATAGCTCCCCGAACTTAAGCGCCATCGAGACCGAAACGCGGACTGGGTGGATTATTCACTTTTTCGCCGCGACCTGCCGGGTCTCGCACTGAGAGATATTTAATGACGAAAACGCCGAAAACCCTAACGTTGTCCGCCAAACCCCGCACCGCTTCGGCGCAGCTGGCTGTACCAAAGACGAGTTTATCTTACGTCATCGACAATGCTCAGGAAGCTGCCGGCAAACCCGTCACCGTAGTGAAGAAGACCCGCTCCCGCCTGGCCGCCGTGGCCGCCGATGACGTGGCAAGCGCTGCGCCGGAAGCCGTGGAAGCCAATGAGGTCGCGGAAGCGGCTGCCGCCGAGAAGACCGTGAAAGTGGCGCGCAAGACCGGCGCGGCCACCGCCGTCTCGCTGGCCGCGCCCGGTGGCGCCGCTGCCGCTGCCGCCGCCAAGCCGACCGTGACGCGCGCCCGCAAAGCCAAGGCGGAAGCGGCCCCCGTCACCGTGACCAGCGGCCCGGCCGCCGTCAGCCAGGTGACCGACGCCGCCACCCTGGCCGCCATCGACACCTCCGGCTACCTGCTGCCGCAGGTGAAAGTGCCGGGCCGCCGCGGCCGCAAGCCGAGCGAATTCACGCCGGAAAACGATGAAGTGGCCGCGCTGAACGCGGTCGAACGCGCCGAACTGAAGGCCGTGTCGAAGGCGCGCGAGCGCAAGGCCAAGGGCCTGGATGCGCTGGGCATGGACGCCAACGCCTCGGCCGAAGACCTGGAAAAACGCCGCCTGCAGTTCAAGAACCTGATCAATATGGGCAAGGACCGCGGCTTCCTGACCTATGCCGAGATCAACGACCAGCTGCCGGAAAACATCATCGATCCGGAAGCGATCGAAGGCATCATCGCCACCTTCAACGATATGGGCATCGCCGTCTACGAGCGCGCGCCGGACGCGGAAAGCCTGCTGTTGAGCGACAGCGTGGCCACCGCCGCCAGCGACGATGAAGTGGAAGCGGCCGCCGCCACCGCGCTGTCGACCGTCGATTCCGACTTCGGCCGCACCACCGACCCGGTGCGCATGTATATGCGCGAAATGGGCGCCGTGGCCCTGCTGACGCGCGAAGGCGAGATCGAGATCGCCAAGCGCATCGAAGGCGGCCTGCGCGACATGATCCAGGCCATCTCCGCCTGCCCCACCACCATCGCCGAGATCGTGGCCCTGGCGCAGAAGATCGAAAACGACGAGACCAAGGTCGATGAAGTGGTGGACGGTTTCGTCGACCTGAACGAGGTTGGCAGCACGCCGGCCGCCAGCGCGCCGGCCGCCGCTTCCTCCGATGACGAGGATGAGGAAGAAGAGCTGGAGGAAGAGGAAGAAGAGGGCGACGCCAATGGCGGCGCGGCCGGCTTCTCGACCGAGCAGCTGGCGCAACTGAAGATCGATGCGCTGGAAAAATTCGCCATCATCTCCAACCAGTACGACAAGATGCGCCGGGCCTCCGGTGGCTACGGCTCGCCGGCCTACATGAAGGCGCAGGACATCATCTCCAACGAGCTGCTGGGCATCCGCTTCACCGCGAAAGTGGTGGAAAAGCTGTGCGACACCCTGCGCGGCCAGATGGAGCAGGTGCGCAGCATCGAGCGCGCCGTGCTGGAACTGTGCGTGAACAAATGCGGCATGCCGCGCGCCCACTTCATCAAGGTCTTCCCGGGCAATGAATGCGACCTGGATTGGGTGGACGGCGAAGTCGACGCCGGCTATCCCTACAGCGCGGTGCTGGGCCGTAACGTGCCCGCCATCAAGGAGCTGCAGAACAAGATGATCGACCTGCAGGAACGCGTGGCGCTGCCGCTGGCCGACCTGCGCAAGATCAACAAGCAGATGGCCGCGGGCGAGAAGCGCGCCCGCCACGCCAAACGCGAAATGACGGTGGCCAACCTGCGTCTGGTGATTTCGATCGCGAAGAAGTACATCAACCGCGGCCTGCAATTCCTCGACCTGATCCAGGAAGGCAATATCGGCCTGCTCAAAGCGGTCGATAAATTCGAATACCGCCGCGGCTACAAGTTCTCGACCTATGCCACCTGGTGGATTCGCCAGGCCATCACCCGTTCCATCGCTGACATGGCGCGCACCATCCGCGTGCCGGTGCACATGATCGAGACCATCAACAAGATGAACCGCATCTCGCGCCAGATCATGCAGGAAACCGGCAGCGAGCCGGATCTGGCCACCCTGGCGGTGAAGATGGAAATGCCGGAAAACAAAGTCCGCGAAATCATGAAGATCGCCAAAGAGCCGATTTCCATGGAAACCCCGATGGGCGAGGACGGCGATTCCCAGCTGGGCGACTTCATCGAGGACAACACCACGCTGGCGCCGCTGGATGCGGCCCTGCACGCCTCGATGCGCAATGTGATCAAGGAAGTGCTGGACTCCCTGACCCCGCGCGAAGCGAAAGTGCTGCGCATGCGCTATGGCGTGGAAATGTCGAACGACCACACGCTGGAAGAAGTGGGCAAGCAGTTCGACGTGACGCGCGAACGTATCCGCCAGATCGAAGCGAAGGCCATGAGCAAACTGCGCCAGCCATCGCGCTCGGACAAGCTGAAGACCTTCCTGACGCAGAACTAAGCTGCGCAGGCAAGAAGAAGGATGTCAGGCCGCAAGGCCTGGATCGGAAGGGGAGGCTGCGGCCTCCCTTTCTTTTTTTCGCCCCGGCAGGCGCGCGGCCAGCACGCAGCTTGGCTCGGCGCCGCCGTCATCGAGTTCGCCGCCGATGGCGGCAATGCGTTCGCGGATGGCGATCTTGGGCAGGTCGTTGCCGTCGCTGAAGCGGCTGGGCAGGCCGTCATGGCTGATGGTCAGGAACAGCGTGTCGTTCAGCATGCGCAGCGAGACGTCGACGTGGCTGGCCTGGGCCGTGGCGACGATATCGGCCAGCGCCTCCTGGATGATGCGAAACACGGCCCAGGTGCGGCGCTGTTCCAGTTGCTGGGGCGCGATTTCCTCCGGCAGGTGCAGTTGGCAAACCAGACCGCTGTCGCGCCGGATGCGCTTCAGCAGCCAGTCCACGGCGGCCGGCAGGCCCAGTTCCAGGGTGCTTGGATGCAGTTCGTTGATGATGGCGCGCACCACGGCGATGCTGTGGTCCAGCGTGGCCAGCACGCGCCGGCTCTCGGCATGCAGCAACGGATGGCTGGGCCGCGTGCGCGCGTGCAGCATGGAGACGTCGATCTTCAGCGCCATCAGGGTCTGGCCCAGTTCATCGTGGGCTTCGCGGGCGATGCGCTGGTGCTCGTTTTCGCGCGCCATTTCCACATAGTCGCTCAGTTCGCGCAACTGGCGCAGCGAGGTTTGCAGCGCGGCCTTGGCCTGTTCCCGTTCGCTAATGTCGATGAACATGCCGATCAACATTTCAGGTTCGCCGGCGGCGTTGAACATGGGTTTTTTGAAGGTCTGCACCTGGCGGCTAGCGTCCAGGCCCGCATCCCACAGCAGCTCCTCGCGCACCACCAGGCCGCGCGCGGTGAAGGAGGCGCGGTCGTTGGCGAGAAAGGCCGCCATCTGCTCCGGCGGCCAGAATTCCTCGCCGACCTTGCCCTGCAATGAGTCGAAGGGCACGCCAAACATTTGTTCGCAAGCGTGGTTCATCATCACGAAGCGCGACTGGGCATCCTTGATGAAGGTCGGCACCGGCATGGTGGCCACCAGTTCGGTCAGCCAGCGCAGGCGCTGCGCCTGCGCGTCGCCTTGTTCCTCACGCTGCTGCAGTTCCGCGCGCAAACGCCGGTTGGCGGCGTGCTGGGCGAGCAGGGCGGCGGCCAAAGCGCAGGAAAATAGGCTGATGAGCAGGGTGGGCATAAAACCATTGTAAATACTCGTTGCTTGATTGTCTTTCTTTTTCGGTAATTTTCGATTCCGCACTGCGGCATAAAAACCGCGGGCTGCGGCTGGAGGGAAAATGCGCGATGACTTATTATTTCGGCACTACACACCGGATATAAGGATATCGGAATGAAAGTATGCATCGTGGGGGCCGGCGCCATCGGCGGTTTTCTCGGCACGCGGCTGGCGGCCGCCGGCGTTTGCCAAACCAGCGCGCTGGCGCGCGGCGCCACGCTGGAGGCGCTGCGCCGTCACGGCTGGCGCTTGCAGACGGCTGATGGCCTGGTGACGGCGCCGGCCGTCGCGGCGGCCGACGCCGCGCAGCTGGGCGTGCAGGATCTGGTCATCATCGCGGTCAAGGCCCCCGCGCTGCCCGAGGTGGCGGCGTCCATTGCGCCGCTGCTGGGACCGGAGACCATGGTGCTGCCGGCCATGAACGGCGTGCCGTGGTGGTTCGTGGAAGGCAATCCGGTGCTGGGGCGCGAGCCGCTGCACAGCGTCGATCCCGGCGGCCGCATCGGCGCGGCCATTCCATACGAGTCGCTGCTGGGCTGCGTGATCCATGCCAGCACCTTCACCACCGAGCCAGGGCTGGTGCAGCACAAGATGGGGCGCGGTCTGATCGTCGGCGAGGCGGCGGGCGGCGAATCGGAACGCGCGCGCCGCGTGGTCCAGCTATTCGGACAGGCCGGCTTCGATGCCACGCTGTCGCCGCGCATCCGCTACGACATCTGGTACAAGCTGTGGGGGAATATGACGACCAATCCCGTCACCGCGATGACGGGCGCCACCGCCGATCGCCTGCTCGACGACCCGCTGGCCAGCGCTTTCTGCCAGGCCGCCATGCGCGAAGCGGCGGCCATCGGCCAGCGCATCGGCTGCGAAATCACGGAGTCGCCGGAAGACCGGCATCAGGTCACGCGCAAGCTGGGCGCTTTCCGCACGTCGATGCTGCAGGATGTGGAGGCGGGGCGGCCGATCGAGCTTGATGGCCTGGTGACGGTGGTGCGGGAGATCGGCCAGCGCGTCGGTGTGGCGACGCCGAATATCGACGCGCTGCTGGGCTTGACCCGCCTGTTCGCGCGGGTGCGGGGGCTGTATCCGGAGGAAGCGCTTAAACCTTCCTGACGAATTCCGATTTCAGGCTCATGGCGCCGAAACCGTCGATCTTGCAGTCGATATCGTGATCGTTGTCGACCAGGCGGATATTCTTCACCTTGGTGCCTTGCTTGATCACGCCGCCCGAACCTTTTGGCTTGAGATCCTTGATAACGGTGACAGTATCCCCATCCTGCAGGACATTGCCGGAGGCGTCGCGGTAGACGCGCACGCTGTCAGCCGCGTCGGCGGCGCCGGCCGACCATTCGTGCGCGCATTCCGGGCACACCAGCATGGCGCCGTCCTCGTAGGTGAATTCGGACTGGCATTGAGGGCAAGGTGGCAGGGTACTCATAATGATTTTGTTCCAGACAAAAGCAGTAGTATACAACCTGAGGCAGGAGCGGCAGTGAAGGAATTGGAAAACCCCATCTGGACGGCGCTCATCAGCGCCCAGTCCCATCTGGCGCAGGCGGCCGGTGCCGCGCTGTGCTTCCCCTCCGATATCGCGCCTTTCGGCGCCGTGGCGGAGCCGGACCTCCTGCTGGATGACGAGGCGCTGCTGCGGATCGGCGCGGGCAATTACTTCCTCGGCGCGCTGCCACGGCTGGCGTCCGGCTGGCAGCTGAAGGAGCTCGGCGCGGTGCTGCAAATGGTGTATCAGGGCGGCGCGCTGGCCGCGCCACCCGCCGCCGCCATCTGCGAATTGGCGGCGGACGATCCCGCCATGCAGGCGCTGACGGCATTGGCCTTTCCCGGCTATTTCCGCCCGCGCACCGGTGAGCTGGGCCGCTATATCGGCTTGCGCGAGGCGGGCCGGCTGATCGCCTTGAGCGGCGAGCGCATGGACCTGGGCCGCTGGCGCGAGATCAGCGCGGTCTGCACTCATCCCGAGCATACGGGGCGGGGCCATGCGCGCCTGCTGGTCAGCCATATCATGCACGGCATGCTGGAACAGGGCGTCACGCCGATGCTGCATGTGGGCGCGGCCAACGCGCGCGCCCGCGCGCTGTACCAAAGCATGGGCTTTGCGCCCACCCGCGAACTGCGCCACGCGCAACTGACTAAATAATGTAAACAGTATATGCAAGAGACGCCGCCCATCCCCGCCGACACCCATGCCTTCGCCGCGCTGCGCCCGCGCCTGTTCGCCATCGCCTATCGCATGCTCGGCACGCGTGCCGATGCCGAGGACATCCTGCAGGACGCCTGGCTGCGCTGGTATGGCAGCGACAAGAGCGCGGTGCAATCGTCCGAAGCCTGGCTGGTGACGATCGTGACCCGGCTTTCCATCGACCGCCTGCGCGCCGCCAAGGCCGAGCGCGAATCCTATGTGGGCTGGTGGTTGCCCGAGCCGCTGGTCGAGGCGCTGGATGAAAATACGCCGGAAGCGGCGGCTGAAATGGCGAGCGAGCTGTCGATGGCCTGTATGTGGGTGCTGGAGCGCCTGTCGCCCGAGGAGCGCGCCGCCTTCCTGCTGCGCCAGGTCTTCGACCATGACTACGCCGAAGTGGCTGAGCTGATCGGCAAGAGCGAAGCGGCCTGCCGCCAGATGGTGCACCGCGCCAGCGAGCGCGTGCAGCAGGACCGGGTGCGCTTCGAGGTGCCAAAAGAAGCCCACCGCAGCCTGCTCGCCAAATTCATGCAGGCCGCCGGCAGCGGCCAGCGCGATGCGATCAAGGCGCTGCTGGATGAGGATGTCACGCTGGTGGGCGATGGCGGCGGCAAAGTGCCCTCCTTCCATGGCCGGGTGGGCGGCACCGACTTCGTGGCCGACCTGTACGCCGGCATGCTGGCCAAACATGGCGGCCAGATCGTCTACCGCATGGCCATGGTCAATGGCGAGCCGGGTTTCCTGCGCTATGTGGAAGGCAAGCTGGAATCGGCCCAGAGTTTCGTGGTGGACGGCGAGCGCATTGTCGGCATCTACGCCGTGCGCAATCCGGACAAGCTGGCCGGCCTGCCGCAGACGATTTAAGATTTTTTAAATTTTTTTGCGCAAAGCTGTCACAAGCCGGATGCGTGCCGCGTCTTATGGGTATGGAAGCCGCAAAGGGCGGTTTCCGCTACCAACCGAAAGGCATACTATGAGCGCCAAAGCACGCATCGCATACTACCAACTGGCCCCGAAAGGCTTCCAGAACCTGCTGGCCCTGTCCAACGGCCTGCGCACCGAACTCCTGGGCAAGCGCCTGGTGGACCTGGTCCTGCTGCGCGTCTCGCAGATCAACGGCTGCGCTTACTGCATCGACATGCACTGGCGCGACCTGATCAAGATGGAAGTCGAACCGCGCCACGCCAACGCCGTCGCCGGCTGGCGCGAAGCTCCCTTCTTCACCGAACGCGAACGCGCTGCCCTGCATTGGGCCGAGCTGGTGACCGGCATCCCGCGCACCGACCCGAGCGACGCCGAATTCGCCCAGTTGCAGCAGCACTTCAGCGACGAGGAAATCGCCGAACTGGGCTTCGTCATCGTCACCATCAACGCCTGGAACCTGCTCAACGTCAGCTTGCGCAATCCGATCCCGCTGGAGGCTTGAGCCGACGGCCTAGTCGCCCGCCTTCACGCTGCCCATGCCCTGGACCGATTTGTTCAGGGTTTTGGGGTGGCCGTAGTAGCTCATATTGCCCATGCCGCGCACGACGGCGTTCAGGGTGCCGCTGGCGTAGATGCTGACGTCGCCCATGCCTTCGAAATTGACGTCGGCGTTTTCGGCCAGCAGAGCCTTGGTATTGACTTCGCCCACGCCTTGGGCTTTCAGGCGCAGCAGCTTGACCTTGCCGCTCGCCTCCAGGCGGCCGGCGCCGCGATAGCTGATGTCCACGCGCTCGCCGGCCAGATTGCGCAAAATGGTTTCGCCCGCGCCTTCCTGCTGGTATTTGCTCAGCGCCGGCACGGTGATGACGATGTCCATGCCGTCCAAGGTTTTGCTCTTCTGGCGGTCCTTGTCCTTGTAGTAGAGCAGCAGTTCGCCGTTGACGACCTGGGTTTCAACCTGGGTGATGTAATCCTCGCGCCCGCGGATGACGACGGACTGCGCCTTGCCCGCCTCGACCTTGATCACGAAGGGGCCGCGGCTGTTGACGGCGTTGAAGGGCGCCAGCTTGCGGCTTTCTTCGGCGGCGTGGACGGAGGCGGAGAACAGCAGGGTGGTGAGCAGCAGCGTACGCAGCATGGCGGTGTCCTTCTTATAATGGTTGTGATGAAAACATTGTACGTAGTTTCGCGTACCGCTGGCCGGCTTGCGACGAACGGCCGCTTTTCGCCGATGAAATGCAAAATATGCTAACTTTGCGGCCTTTACCCGCCAGCGAAGAGGAAACACCCGTGGACTGGAGCAGCAACCCCCACCGCATCACCGATCCGCAGGCGCTCGAAGCGCTGTACGGCAAGCCGGGCCAGGCTTCCGTCGTCAAGGAAGTCGATTACATCCACCCGCATTACCGCGCCTTCATCGAGGCGGCGCCTTTCGCCGTGCTGGCGACGGCCGGCCCTGACGGCCTGGATGCTTCGCCGCGTGGCGATCCGGCCGGTTTCGTCGTGGTGGAAGATGAAAAGACCTTGCTGCTGCCGGACCGGCGCGGCAATAACCGCGTCGATAGCCTGCGTAATATCGTTGCCGATCCGCGCGTGGCGCTGCTGTTCATGGTGCCGGGCGTGGGCGAAACCCTGCGCGTGCATGGCCGCGCCGCGATTCTCGTCGACCCGCCATTGCTGGAGCGCTTTGCCGTCGATGGCAAGGCGCCGCGCACGGTGCTGGCGGTGCGGGTGGAGTCGGTGTTTTTCCAGTGCTCTCGCGCCTTGATCCGTTCGCGCCTGTGGCAGCCGGACGCGCAGCGCGAGCCGGCCAGCCTGCCCAGCCTGGGCACGGTGCTGCAGGAGTTGAGCAAGTCCGCCATCGACGGTGTCCAGTACGACCGCGACCTGCCGGGCCGCCTGCAAACCACGCTGTATTAAAAAAACGCCGCCCGCCATTGCTGGCGCGGGCGGCGTTTTCCTTGCGGCCGAAAAGTCTTAGCCGGTGTTGCGCAGGCCCGCTGCCACGCCGTTGATGGACAGGTGGATGCCGCGGTGCACGCGCGGGTCCGCCAGATCCGATTCCGCGCTGAGGGTGCGGCGGCGCTTGATCAATTCAACCTGCAAGTGGTTGAGCGGATCGAGGTAGGGGAAGCGGTTGGTGATGGAACGCGCCAGCAGCGGATTGCCGGCCAGGCGGTCGCGCGCGCCGGTGATCGCTTCCAGGCATTCCAGCGTGAGCGCGTATTCCTCGGTGATGCGCTTGAAGATGCGCTCGCGCAGTTCCTTGTCCGCCACCAGCTCGGCGTAGCGCGAGGCGATCGCCAGGTCGGTCTTGGCCAGCACCATGTCCATATTCGACAGCAGAGTGGCGAAGAAGGGCCAGTGCTGCACCATATCGCGCAACTGGGCCAGGCGCTCTTCGCGCTTGCCCGCCGCCATCCAGCCGCCCACGGCGCTGCCGAAGCCGTACCAGCCCGGCAGCAGCAGGCGGCATTGGCCCCAGGAGAAGCCCCAGGGAATGGCGCGCAAGTCTTCGATGCGCTTGGTCGACTTGCGCGAGGCGGGACGCGAACCGAGGTTCAGCTCCGCGATTTCGGCAATCGGCGTGGCGGCGAAGAAGTAGTCGGTGAAGCCCGGGGTTTCGTACACCAGGTTGCGGTAAGCCTTGTAGGCCAGGCCGGAAATCTCGGCCATCACGGATTCGAAACGCGCCAGCTGGGTCTTCTGGCCCTGGTCCGAGGCGGGCGGGGTCAGGCTCGCTTCCAGCGTGGCGGCCACCAGCAGCTCCAGGTTGCGGCGCCCGATTTCGGCGTTGGAGAACTTGGAGGCGATGATCTCGCCCTGTTCGGTCAAGCGGATCTGGCCGTTTACCGTGCCCTTGGGCTGGGCCAGGATGGCTTCATAGCTTGGGCCGCCGCCGCGGCCGACCGTGCCGCCGCGGCCATGGAACAGGCGCAGCTTGACGCCGGCTTTGGCGAAGATCTCGACCAGGCTGACCTCGGCCTTGTACAGTTCCCAGTTGGAGGTGAGGAAGCCGCCGTCCTTGTTGGAGTCGGAATAGCCCAGCATCACTTCCTGGATCTGTCCCTGCTTGGCGATCAGCTGCTTGACCAGCGGCAGGGCCATCACGCTTTCCATGATGCCGGCCGCGCGCTGCAGGTCGGGAATGGTCTCGAACAGCGGGATCACCATCAGGTCGAGCGTGCTCTCGCCCTCGGCGCTGCGGCGCAGCAGGCCGGTTTCCTGCTGCAGCACCAGCACTTCCAGCAGGTCGGACACGGTTTCCGTGTGCGAGATGATGTAGTTGCGGATGGCGCGCGCGCCGTAGCGCTGGCGGATTTCGCGCGCCGCGCGCAGGATGGTCAGCTCGGAATCGGTTTCGGCCGAGTACTCGAGATAGGGCGAGAACAGCAGGCGCGATTGCGCCAGCTCGGCCAGCAGCAGCTTGACCTTGGCATCCTCGTCCAGCGCCGCGTAGTCGGCCTGCACGCCGGCCTTGGCGAACAGCTCGGCCAGCACGCGCTCGTGGATGTCCGAACTCTGGCGCATATCCAGCGACGCGAGGTGGAAGCCGAAGATGTCGGCGGCGCGTTTCAGCGTCGTCAGGCGCGGGCGGGCCAGGGCGCCGCCGTGGTTGGCGTCCAGCGAATCGATCAACAGTTGCAGGTCGGCCGAGAAGGCGGCTGGACTGGCATACGGCTCGGCGTGGCCCACTTCCTTGCGCAGGATATTGGTGGCGCCCAGTTCGCGCGCCGTGCTGGCCAGACGCGCATAGATGCCGATCAGGGCGCGGCGGTAAGGTTCGTCGGAACGGTGGTCCGAGGTGTCGGGCGAAGCGTCGGCCAGGGCTTGCAGTTCGGGACTGCAGCGTACGATCTGGGTCGACAAGGACAGCTCGGCGCCCAGGGCATGGGCCTCGTCCAGGTAAAAGTCCATGATGGTGGTGGCCTGGCGCTCCAGCGCGTGGCGCATGGTGCCGGCGTTCACATTCGGATTGCCATCGCGGTCGCCGCCGATCCAGCTGCCCATTTGCACGTAGGGCGCATTGATCTGCGCTTCGGGCGTGCCGTACTGGCCGGCGATATCGGCTTCGATATCGTCATACAGGGCCGGCAGCTCGCGCAGGAAGGTGATGCGGTAGTAGGACAGCGCATTTTCGATCTCGTCGGCCACGGTCAGCTTGGAGTAGCGCAGCATGCGGGTCTGCCACAGCGTGGCGACGCGGGCGCGCAGCATATGCTGGTTGGCGGCGCGCTCCTTCGGCGTCAGCGGCATGTCGCGTTCGGCCAGCAGGCGGGCGATATCGTGTTCCGCGTCGAGGATGGATTTGCGCTGCACTTCGGTGGGGTGGGCCGTGAGCACCGGGGAAATCAGGGCGTCCTGGAAGAAGCCCTTGACGGTGTCTTCACCCACGCCCGCCTCCTTCAGCTTGCACAGGGCATGGCCGATGCTGCCGCGCTGCGGCGTGGAGCCGGCCAGCAGGTGGGCGCGGCGGCGCCGGATGTGGTGCTGGTCCTCGGCGATATTGGCCAGGTGGGAGAAGTAGGAGAAGGCGCGCACTACCGAAATGGTCTGCTCCTTGGTGAGGATCTTGAGCATGCCGTCCAGTTCCTTGGCGGCGCCGACGTCGGCTTCGCGGCGGAAGCGCACGGCGGTCTGGCGGATGGTCTCGACCACGGCGAAGACCTCTTCGCCCTCCTGTTCCCGCAAGACGTCGCCGAGCAGGCGGCCCAGCAGGCGGATATCTTCTTTCAATGGCGCGTCTTTATCGGCGCCGGCTTGTTCGTCGGTTGCACTAGCTTGTTTTACCATAATTGATGAGTCACAAAGATGATGTATGTCGGTGCAAAGGCTTTTGGCCACGGCTGCAAGGGGGAAGCGCATGCTAAAATTTATAGTCTTAAAACATGCACAGTAACTGGCCAACGCCGGTGAGCGTCAGCAACAGCGAAAGAACAGTTTTGAAAACATCCGAATTGGCCCAACAGATCCCGTCCAGATTGGTGATCGCCTCGCGCGAAAGCCGGCTCGCCATGTGGCAGGCCGAGCATGTCCGCGCGCGCTTGTCTTTATTATATCCGCAGTGCAGCGTTGAAATTCTCGGAATGACGACGCGCGGCGATCAAATTCTCGACCGCACCCTGTCCAAGGTCGGCGGCAAGGGCCTGTTCGTCAAGGAGCTGGAGGTGGCGATGGCCGAAGGCCGCGCCGATCTGGCGGTGCATTCGCTGAAAGACGTGCCGATGGAGCTGCCCGCAGGCTTTGCCTTGGCCGCCGTGCTGGAACGCGAAGACCCGCGCGACGCCTTCGTCTCCAGCGATTACGCCTCGCTCGATGCGCTGCCGGCCGGCGCCGTCGTCGGCACCAGCAGCCTGCGCCGCCAGTCGCTGATCGCGGCGCGCTACCCGCACCTGGTCATCAAGCCGCTGCGCGGCAATCTGGATACCCGCCTGGCGAAATTGGACCGTGGCGACTACGCCGCCATCATCCTGGCCGCCGCCGGCCTGAAACGCCTGGGCCTGGAACAGCGCATCCGCGCCGTGCTGGACCCGGCCACCAGCCTGCCGGCCGCAGGCCAGGGCGCCATGGCCATCGAAATCGCCGAGCGCAATGATGGCCTGGACCTGTTGTCCCTGCTGGCGCCGCTGAACCACCTGCCGACCGCGCAGGCCGTGGCGGCCGAGCGCAAGGTGTCCAAGGTCTTTGGCGGCAGCTGCCAGGTGCCGCTGGCCGCTTACGCCACCGTCACCGGCGCCGACATGCACCTGCGCGCCATGGTCGCCACGCCGGACGGCAAGCGCATGGCCGCCGCCGAGGTGCGCGGCGCCGCCGCCGATGCCGAGGCGCTCGGCGTGGAAGTATCGGAACTGCTGCGCCAGCAGGATGCGGTCGACATCCTGTCGGTCTGCCTGGCGGAAGCCGCAGCCAGCCCGGATGCCTGACGCCGTCATCATCACCCGCCCCCTGGCGCAAGCGCAGCCGCTGGCTGAGCGCGTGGCAGCGCTCGGCCGTCCGGTCGAGGTGCTGCCGCTGCTGGAGATCGCGCCGCTGGCCGATGCCGCGCCGCTCAAGGCCGCGCTGGCCGACCTGGCCGCGTACGCCATGGTGTTCTTCGTCTCGCCCAACGCCATCGACGCCGCCTTCGCCCATATCGCGGCCTGGCCGGCCGGCGTGACGCTGGCCGTGCTGGGCGAAGGCAGCCGCCTGGCGCTGGCCGCCCACGGCATCACGCCGGACAAGGCGCAGATCGTGAGTTCGGCCGAGGCCGAATTCAGCGATTCCGAACACCTGCTGCAAACCCTGGACCTGGCGGCCCTGCGCGGCAAGCGCGTGCTGATCGTGCGCGGCGAAAGCGGGCGTGAACTGATGGCCGATGGCTTGCGCGCGGCGGGCGTCGAAGTCCAGTTCGTGGCGGCCTACCGCCGCAGCGTGCCGCGGCTCGACGCGGCGCTGGCGGCCCGCCTGCACGCGCTGCTGGCCCGGCCCAACGATTGGTTCATCACCAGCTCGGAAGCCTTGCGCGGCCTGTTGGCCCTGGTGGCCGAAGCCGAGGGGGAAGCCGGCGTTGCAAAAATGCAACAACAACACTTGATCGTGCCCCATGCCAGGATTGCCGAGTCGGCAAATGCCCTGGGCTGTCATCGGGTCACGCTCACAGGATCAGGCGACGAGCGCTTGCTCGCCGCGTTACAATGACGACCATGAACGAATTGCCTACCTTACCAGATCCAGCCAAGCAGGCAGCCGACGCGGCGCCGCAAGCCACCGTGGACGCGCAAGCCACGGGCGCTGCGGGGACTCCGCCGCTGCCGCCTGTACCACCGCCCGCCGCGCCAACGCCGGCGTCCGGCCCGTCCTCCACCGACATCTGGCAGCGCCGCCTGGCGTTTGCCGTGCTGCCGCTGGCCATTTTGCTGGCCGCGCAAGCTTGGTCATCGCACAAGCAGATCCGCGGCCTGCGCGAAGAGCTGGCGCGCCGCCTGCAAAAGAGCGACGCCTCCAATGTGGAGACCGGCCAGCTGGTGCGCTCGGTGCAGGAATCGACCAAGGAATTGCAGATCAAGGCCGGCCTGCTGGAAGGCCGCCAGCTGGAAGCGCAAAGCCAGCAGCTGGCGCTGGAACAGCTCTACCAGGATCTGTCGAAGAACCGCGACGAGTGGGCGCTGGCCGAGATCGAGCAAGTGCTGTCCACCGCCAGCCAGCAGCTGCAGCTGGCCGGCAATGTGCCGGGCGCGCTGATCGCGCTGCAGAATGCCGACCGCAGCCTGTCGCGTTCCGACAAGCCGCAATTCATCACCATCCGCCGCGCCATCGCCAAGGACACGGAAAAGCTGAAAGCCCTGCCGAGCGTGGATTCGGTGGGCCTGGCCGTGCGCCTGGATAACGTCATCGCCCAGATCGACACCCTGCCCATGCTGTCGGACGAGAAGCCGACCCTGCCCGCGCCGCCGGAGAAGAAGGTGGCCGCCAAGCCGGCCAAGGCCCATGGCAAGGGCGGCAAGCCTGCCGCGCCGGAACCGGTGGAAGAGCCGACATTGCTGCAAAAAGCCCAGGGCGTCTGGGGCGAGTGGACCGGCGAGATGTGGACCGATGTGCGCCAGCTGATCCGCGTGCGCAGCATCGAAACGCCGGACGCGCTGATGCTGTCGCCGACCCAGGCTTACTTCCTGCGCGAGAACCTGAAACTGCGCCTGCTGAACGCGCGCATGGCCTTGTTGTCGCGCAACGAGGCTGCTTTCCGCGCCGACCTGCTGGCGGCGCAGGAATCGCTGCACAAGTATTTCGACACCCGCGCCAAGCAGACCCAGACCGTGCAAGCCTTGCTGCGCCAGGTCCAGGGCAGCAATCTGTCGATCGAAATGCCGACGCTGGCCGACAGCCTGAACGCCGTGCGCAATTACAAAGCGAAGCCATAAGCCATGCGTCTATTCTTCTGGTTACTCGCTTTGATGGCCGCGGCCATCGGTATCGCCGTGACGGCGCGCTTCAACCCGGGCAATGTGGTGCTGTTCTACCCGCCGTACCGCATCGACCTTTCGCTCAACTTCTTCGTGGTGCTGGAACTGCTGGCCTTCGCCGTGCTGTATGTGGCGCTGCGCGCGCTGCGCGCCACGATGAAGATGCCGGGCCGCGTGGCCGCCTACCGCCAGCAAAAGCGTGAGCGCGACGGCAACAAGGGGCTGCGCGACGCGCTCAAGGCGCTGTTCGAAGGCCGTTTCGGCCATGCCGAAAAAGCCGCGCTGCGCGCTGCCGACCTGCCGGAAAACGCCGGCGTGGCAGCCCTGATCGGCGCCCGCGCCGCCCACCGCATGCAGCAGCACGCCCGCCGCGACAGCTGGCTGGCCCGCATCCAGGACGACAACGGCATGAAGACGGCGCGCCTGATGACGGCCACCGAGCTGCTGGTGGACGACCACAAGCCGGAAGCGGCGCTGGAAGCGGTGCGCGAGCTGAACGCCAGCGGCACGCGCCACATCCACGCCCTGCAATGGTCGCTCAAGGCCCAGCAGCAGGCCAAGAACTGGCCCGAGGTGCTGCGCCTGGTGCGCTCGCTGGACAAGCACAAGGCGCTGCATCCCGCCTTGTCGGCCCGCTTGCGCGAGCTGGCGTATGATGATCTGCTGTCGGACAAGTCGCACGACACCGAGTCGATCCGCCGCGTCTGGGCCTCGATCCCCGGCGCCGACCGCATCAAGCCATATATTGCCTGCCGCGCCGCCACCGCACTGAACGCGCGCGGCCTGCATAACGATGCGCGCCAGGTGGCCGAAGAAGCGCTGGCGGCGAACTGGGACGAGCGCGTCGTGCGCGCCTACCGCGAAGCCGCCGCGCCGGCCGGATCGGCCGCGCTGCTGGCCCAGATCGAGCATTGCGAACGCTGGATGCAGGCCCGTCCCACCGAGCCGGAGCTGGCGCTGACCCTGGGTTCCCTGTGCCTGAAACAGAAGTTGTGGGGCAAAGCCCAGCGCTATCTGGAGCAAGCCCTGTCCGACGCCGACGGCCCGCAAATGGTGCGCGAAGCCCACCTCAAACTGGCCCAGCTGCACGAAGCCCTGCAGCAGCCCGAGGAAGCCGCCAACCACTACCGCCAGTGCGCCCTGGCCACCATCCTCTAAGCCGAAACTCAAAAGCCCGCTGTCCAGCGGGCTTTTTACTTTGGGCGCAGCCGGGCTGTATGCAGGAAGCGAAGAATTTCAATCTCTCCTGCTTTGATTTGATAGAGCACGATAAATGGTGAGCGGCTGATAACCAGTTCCCGCGTGCCAGGAATAGCGCCAGGCCTGCCAAGCTCGGGGAAGCGCAACAGCATATCGGTCTGGCGCTCAATGGAGAGAAGCTGCCGCAGCGCAGCCTCCGGAGCATTGCGCGCAATACGCTCAATGGCTGCCCAAGGCTCCTTTCTTGCTCGCGTTGTCCAGGCCAGCAACATTATTTTTTCTTGCGCTGAGCAGCAATCAAGGCTTCAAGCTCGGCGCGCTGCCGCGCCATGTCTTCTTTAACAACTTCGTGTGGAATCCACTCGCAATTGGGATCGTTGGCCTCGGCAATGCCGGCTTCGACCTGGGCGCGGAACCAGGCTTCGTACTCGGCTTCGTCCTCGGGCGGCAGGAAGTCGTCGTCATCGTCGGAGGGGAGGGGCTGGTCGGAAAGCATAAAGTACCTCTTTGTGTGATTTTCCATTGTACGCCGCCGTTGCGGGCGCGCCTTGCGACGCCGCATTTGGTGCGCGATTCGCGCTGGTGCGCCGCACAAGCGGGCGGCACTTCGCTATAATGTCGCGGTTAGACAATTCAAAAGTATTAACGAGGAAAATCATGAGCTTGAATAAAGTGCCGTCCGGCCGCGACCTGCCGAACGATTTCAACGTCATCATCGAAATCCCGATGAATGCCGATCCGATCAAGTATGAAGTTGACAAGGAATCCGGCGCCATCTTCGTGGACCGCTTCATGGGCACCGCGATGCACTACCCGTGCAACTACGGCTATGTGCCGAACACCCTGTCCAACGACGGCGACCCGGTCGACGTGCTGGTGATCACCCCGTTCCCGCTGATCCCAGGCGTGGTGGTGCGTTGCCGCGCCATCGGCGTATTGAAAATGACCGACGAATCCGGTGAAGACGCCAAAGTGCTGGCCGTGCCAGTCGATAAAGTCCTGCCGATCTACAAACACTGGCAGAAGCCGGAAGACCTACAAGACCTGCGTCTGCAGCAGATCCAGCACTTCTTCGAGCACTACAAAGACCTGGAGCCAGGCAAGTGGGTGAAGGTGGACGGCTGGTTCGGTCCAGAAGAAGCCAAAGCCGAAATCCTGCACGGCGTCGAGCAGTACAAAAAAGAAAACCCGGAAGGCTAAGCGCTTTCGCGGCGATTCAGCCAGAGGCACCGCGAGGTGCCTTTTTTATGTCTAGAGAGAAGCCTGATGGCCATTAAACTGAGCAAGGAAGTGGAAGAGCGCCTGATTTCATCCCTGCAGCGCTACTGCGGTGAAAACATGGACGAGGAAATGGGTGGCCTGAAGGCGCGCATGCTGCTCGATTTCTGCGTGCGTGAAATCGGTCCATCGGTCTACAACCAGGCGATCCAGGATGCGCAGGCCGCGATGCAGGACAAGATCACCGAGGTCGAACATACCTGCTACGAAACCGAATTCCCCTACTGGCAGAAGAAGCGCTAAGCGTGCCTATTTGAACGGATTGCGCTCGTTCAGCTCATCCAGGTAAGTATCGATGCCGCCGCTTTCGCGTTGCAGGAAGCGTTCGATGGCATCGGCGAAGGCCGGGTGGGCCAGCCAGTGCGCCGACCAGGTCTTTTGCGGCAGGAAGCCGCGCGCCATCTTGTGTTCGCCCTGGGCGCCGCCCTCGAAGACGGCGATGCGCTCGGTGATGCAGAACTCCAGCGGCTGATAATAGGCTGCCTCGAAATGCAGGCAGGGCACGTGCTCCTGCGCGCCCCAATAACGGCCGTAGAGCGTGTCCGGCGTATGGATCACCAGCGAGGCCGCGATCGGCCGGCCTGCGCGTTCGGCCAGCACCAGCAGGATATTCTGCGGCATATCGCGGCCGATGCGCAGGAAGAAGTCCAGGTTCAGATACGGCGAGGAGCGGTGCTCTGCATAGGTATTGGCATAGCAGCGGTGGAAGAAGCGCCAGTGCGCTTCGTCGATATCCGCGCCGCGCAGCCGGCGCAGCGTCACGCCCGCCTCGTTCACCTTGCGCCGCTCGGCGCGGATATTCTTGCGCTTCTTGTGCTCCAGCGTGGCGAGAAAGGCCTCGAAGTCCGGGTAATCCTGATTCAGCCAATGGAACTGCACGCCGCTGCGCAGCATGAATCCCGCGTCCTCCAGCAGGGCGGTCTGCTCCTCGGGCGGGAACAGGATATGGGTGGACGACATGCCTGCCGCCTGCTGCTGTTCCATCAGGAAGGCCAGCAAAGCCTTGCGCGCCACAGCATCGCGCGCCAGCAGGCGCGGGCCGCACACCGGCGTGAACGGAATCGCCGACAGCAGCTTGGGATAGTACTCGACGCCGTTGCGGTGATAGGCATCGGCCCAGGCCCAGTCGAACACATACTCGCCATAGGAATGCGACTTCACGTAAAGCGGCATGGCCGCGGCCAGCGCATCGCCATCCCACAGCATGAGGAATTGCGGCTGCCAGCCCGTTTCCGCGCAAGCACTGCCCGATTCATGCAGCGCATGCAGAAAGGCATAAGAAAGAAAAGGATTCGGCGCCCGATCCGGCTCCTGGGCGGCCAGCAGTTCATCCCAAGCCGCCTCGCCCACCTCCGCCAGCGACGAAATCACCCCAGTGCGATAGTCCATCGCCGCATTGTACGCAAAACCCCGTCCACGCGCCTACTGCCGAGCCCGTGTCCACCTTGGGGTCAGACCCTAATCGGACACGGGCTCAGGCGGCCCGACGACGGTCGAGTTCGTGTCCGATCGGTGCCTGGCACCAAGGTGGACACAGGCTCGGCGGTGGGTTTTGCTGCGGGTGCGCAGGGAGGAGGGGGCAATGTTAAAATCGTTGACATTCTTGTTGGCTGCTTCCCCATCTTTATGTCGCATTCTTTTCATAATCTGTATTCCCATGATTTTGTCCGCTTGAGCGTGGCGGTGCCGCGCTGCCGTGTGGCCGATCCGCTGCATAACGCGGCCGAGACGATCGCGCTGGCGCAGCAGGCGGCGGCGCAGGGGGCGGCCTTGGTGGCGTTTCCGGAACTGGGCCTGTCGGCTTATACCTGCGATGACCTGTTCCACCAGCGCGCGCTGCTCGACGGCTGCCTGACGGCGCTGGCGCAGATCGTGGAGGCTTCGCGCGGCATCGGCGCGGCCATGATCGTGGGCTTGCCGCTGCGCGTCGACCATCAGCTCTTCAATTGCGCGGCTGTGGTGGCGGGCGGCCGCATCCAGGGTGTGGTGCCGAAGAGTTATCTGCCCAATTACGGCGAATTTTACGAGGCGCGCCAGTTCAGCGCGGCCGACGAGGCCATCTCCAGCACGATCGAACTGCTGGGCCAGAGCGTGCCTTTCGGCGCCAACCTGCTGTTCCAGGCCGAGAACCTGCCGCTGTTCAAATTCCATATCGAGATTTGCGAGGACGTGTGGGTGCCGATCCCGCCGTCGTCCTTCGCCGCGCTGGCCGGGGCGACGGTGCTGGTGAACCTGTCGGCCTCGAACGTCATCGTCGGCAAGGCCGATTACCGCCATCAGCTGGTGGGCCAGCAGTCGGCGCGCTGCCTGGCGGCCTATCTGTACTCCTCGGCCGGGCGCGGCGAGTCGACCACCGACCTGGCCTGGGATGGCCAGGCGCTGATCTACGAAAACGGCGAGATGCTGGCCGAGGCCGAGCGTTTCCAGGATGAGTCGCATCTGATCTTCGCCGACGTCGATCTGGAGCGCCTGTCGCGCGAACGCATGCGCACCACGACGTTCGGCCAGTCCAGCCGCCGCCACAAGGACGAGGTGGCGCGCTTCCGCACCGTGCGTTTCGCGCTGGAGCTGCCGACCCACCGCGTGCTGCCGCTGGAGCGCAATGTGGCGCGCTTCCCCTATGTGCCGTCCAACCCGCAGCTGCGCGACAAGCGCTGCAACGAGGTGTACAACATCCAGGTGCAAGCGCTGGTGCAGCGCCTGTCTTCGAGCGGCATCAAGAAAGTGGTAATCGGCGTGTCGGGCGGCCTCGATTCGACCCACGCCCTGCTGGTCTGCGCCAAGGCGATGGACCGTTTGCAGCTGCCGCGCACGAATATCCTGGCCGTGACCATGCCCGGCTTCGCCACCAGCAGCCGCACCTTGCTGCAGGCGCGCGCCCTGATGGACTTCGTCGGCTGCAGCGCCTCCGAAATCGACATCCGCCCCAGCTGCATCCAGATGCTCAAGGATATCGGCCACCCCTATTCGGAAGGCAAGGAAGAGTACGACATCACCTTCGAGAACGTGCAGGCGGGCGAACGCACCAACCATCTGTTCCGCCTGGCGAACCACCACAACGGCATCGTGATCGGCACCGGCGACTTGAGCGAGCTGGCGCTGGGCTGGTGCACCTACGGCGTGGGCGACCATATGTCGCACTACAATGTGAACGCCAGCGTGCCCAAAACCCTGATCACGCACCTGGTGCGCTGGGTGGCGGAAAGCCGCCAATTCGGCGAAACCGATTCGGCGGTGCTGCTGGCGGTGGTGAATACCGAAATCAGCCCCGAACTGGTCCCCGGCAAAAGCGGGGACGAGGCGCCGGCACAGATCACGCAAAACGTGATCGGTCCTTACGAATTGCAGGACTTCAACCTGTACTACACCTTGCGCTTCGGCTTCGCGCCGGCCAAAGTGGCCTTCCTTTCGCACCATGCCTGGCAGGACCGCAACGCGGGCCAGTGGCCGGACGAGACCCATGTGGCGCGCAACCAGTATGAGCTGAAGGATATCAAACACAATCTCGGCATCTTCCTGCGCCGCTTCTTCCAGACCAGCCAGTTCAAGCGCACTTGCGTGCCGAACGCGCCCAAGGTCGGCTCGGGCGGTTCGCTCTCGCCGCGCGGCGACTGGCGCGCGCCGAGCGATTCCGAGGCCACCGTCTGGCTGGAAAACCTGAAGACCGTGCCCGATGCCTGAACCGTTTTAACCATAAGGAGAATCAGATGAAACAGATTACCGCAGTGATCAAGCCCTTCAAGCTGGACGAGGTTCGCGAGGCGCTGGCCGAGGTCAATGTGACCGGTCTGACCGTGACCGAGGTCAAGGGCTTCGGCCGCCAGAAAGGCCATACCGAGCTGTATCGCGGCGCGGAATACGTGGTCGATTTCCTGCCCAAGGTGAAAGTGGAAGTGGTGGTGGACGATAGCGTGGCCGAACAGGTGGTGGACGCCATCATCAAGGCCGCGCGCACCGGCAAGATCGGCGACGGCAAGATCTTCGTGCAGAATGTGGAGCAGGTGATCCGCATCCGCACCGGCGAAACCGGCGCGGACGCGGTGTAAAACTGCCGCAGGGGAGGGCGGCGCCCGGCGCTTACGGGCGGCCCACCCGCATGTCGAATTTCCAGGTCAACAGGCGCAGCAGCGTAATCACGGTGGCGCTCAGCCACAGCGCGAAGTCGTCGGACACATTGGTCCGCTGCAGCAGGATGTAGAGCCAGCAGCCGATGAAGGCGCAGATCGCATACGGCTTCCCGTCGCGGAACACCATCGGCACCTCGTTGCAGACGATGTCGCGCAGCACGCCGCCGAAAATCCCCGTAATCACGCCCATCATCGAAGCGATAAACAGCGGCATATTCGCCGTCAGCGCCAGCGACACGCCGGCCACGGCGAACAGGCCGAGGCCCACCGCGTCGGCGATCACGATCAGGCGTTCGGAGACGATCTGGCGCAGGGTGCGGATCAGGGGATTGGCGATCAGGGCCAGGATGAAGATCAGGATCGCATATTCCTGGTGCTGGACCCAGAACAGCGGGCGGCGGTCGAGCAGGATGTCGCGCAGCGTGCCGCCGCCGAAAGCGGCGATGAAGGCCACGGTGAAGACGCCGACGACGTCCATGCGCTTGCGGCGCGCTTCGATGAAGCCCGAAAATGCGCCGACCAGAATCGCGATGATCTCAATGACCGTGATCAGGGAAACGTGCGGCATGTGCTTCATGTATGTGGTTCTTGTTGGAAAGTTACAGATGACCACAGGTTAACATGAGGCCCACCCTTGCGAGAAGGGTTAAACCGGCCCGTGCGGCCGGTTTTCAATAATTGTTGCTGAAAATCAGCGCTGCGGCTGCAGGGCGGCGCGCAGCAGGACGATCAGGGCGCCTTCGCCGCCTTCGGCCGAGCGGGCCTGGCAAAAGGCGACCACGCCGTCGGTCTGCACCAGCCAGCTGTGCACCATGGACTTGAGCACCGGCTCCTGGCGCCGCGAACCGAGGCCGCGGCCATGGATCACGCACACGCAGCGCTGGTTGCGCATCACGGCCTTGCGCAGGAAGTCGCCCAGCGCGTCGCGCGCGCCGTCGCGGTTCAGGCCATGCAGATCGAGTTCGGCCTGCACCGGCCAGTGGCCCTTGCGCATCTTCTTCACCACGTCGGGACCGACGCCGGGGGCGGCGTAGTTCAGCGACGGGTCTTCTTCCATATAGTGGTCGACTTCAAACAGGTCGGACAGCGACTCGCGCAGCACGGCCTGGTCGTCTTCCGCCTGTTCCTTGGCCGTCAGCGGCTTGCGCGGGCCGGCGGCAACGGGCATGGCGGGCGCCGAAGGGGGCTTGGGCACATAGCGGTCGGACACCGGCATGCGCTTGACGCCCGCCAGATTGGCCTGAAACAGATTGGCCTCCTGCGCCTGTACCTTTTCGCGCTTGACGCGCTCGGCCTCGGCGGCCTTGCGCTCCTCGCCCTGTTCCCTGAGCTGCTTGCCCAGGGATTTCAGGTCGGCGAAATCCTTCAGTCCCGCCATGGCGCTTACTCCTGCGCTTCCAGGTAGCGCTGGGCGTCCAGCGCGGCCATGCAGCCGGTGCCGGCGCTGGTGATGGCCTGGCGGTAAATGTGGTCCTGCACGTCGCCGGCGGCGAACACGCCCGGCGCGGTGGTGGCGGTGGCCATGCCTTCGGTGCCGGTCTTGGTCTTGATATAACCGTTGTGCATTTCCAGCTGGCCTTCGAAGATGCCGGTGTTCGGCTTGTGGCCGATGGCCACGAACAGGCCGTGCACCTTGATGTCGCTCAGCTCACCGTCGTTGGACTTGATGGTCAGGCCGGTGACGCCGCTGTCGTCGCCTTTGACTTCGTGCAGATTGCTGTTCAGTTTCAGCTCGATCTTGCCTTCTGCGACCTTGGCCATCAGGCGGTCGATCAGGATCGCTTCGGCGCGGAATTTGTCGCGGCGGTGGATCAGGGTGACCTTGGTGGCGATGTTCGACAGGTACAGCGCTTCCTCGACGGCGGTGTTGCCGCCGCCGACCACGGCCACTTCCTGGCCGCGGTAGAAGAAGCCGTCGCAGGTGGCGCAGGCCGACACGCCCTTGCCCATGAAGGCCTGCTCGGAAGGCAGGCCCAGATACTGGGCCGAGGCGCCGGTGGCGATGATCAGGGTGTCGCAGGTGTATTCATTGCTGTCGCCGATCAGACGGATCGGTTTTTCGCTCAGCTTGGCGGTATGGATATGGTCGAACACGATTTCGGTCTTGAAGCGCTCGGCGTGCTGCAGGAAGCGCTGCATCAGGTCCGGGCCTTGCACGCCCATCGGGTCGGCCGGCCAGTTTTCCACGTCGGTGGTGGTCATCAGCTGGCCGCCTTGCTCCACACCGGTGACAAGCATCGGGTTCAGATTGGCGCGCGCGGCGTAGATGGCAGCGCTGTAACCGGCGGGACCGGAGCCAAGAATCAATACGCGGGCGTGTTTGGTAGTGGTCATGGGAATATTCTTTGCAAGTTGGTGTAAAACCATAGTTTGGGGCATTGCACTGAAGCACAAGTAATTCAGGCAAGCAAAGCAGGATTATAAGCCCAAGCGCTATTTCCATGAATTGAAAGGCCAGTTTGACTCTCAATCGCTTAGAATAAGCGCAATCATGTTATTCCCCGTACGCAACATCCACCTGTAGCAATGAGCAAAACGAGCCAACAGACAACTAATAGTTACACGCGCAGCACGACTGAGCGCCAGCCACTGCCGAGCCGCATGGTGCGCCTGCTGTCGGAGGCGCGCTGGTTCGCGCTGGCCGCCGTTTGCCTGTATTTTGTGCTGATCCTGCTCAGCTATAACAAGCTCGATCCGGGCTGGTCGCACGCCAGCGAAGTGCCCAAGGTGCGCAATCTGGGCGGCCATTTCGGCGCCTGGCTGTCCGACCTGCTGCTGTTCATCTTCGGTTTTTCGGCCTGGTGGTGGTGCATCATCCTGATCCGCTTCGTGTGGCGCGGCTACCGCCGCCTGACGCACCGCTTCGTGCTGGAAAAGGAAGAAGAGCCGGTGCAGCGCGAAGTCTGGCTGATCGGCGTGATCGGCTTTTTCCTCATGCTGGTCGGTAGCATGGGGCTGGAATACCTGCGCATGTACTCCCTGCATGTGCAATTGCCGCGCGCCCCGGGCGGGGTGCTGGGCCAGTTGATCGGCCATTCGGCCCATGTGGGCCTGGGCTTTACCGGCGCCACCCTGATGCTGCTGCTGCTGTTCGGCCTGGGCTTCAGCCTGTACTTCCATGTCTCGTGGATGGCCGTGGCCGAGCGCATCGGCGAGCTGGTGGAGAACGCCTTCGATTGGTTCCGCCTGCGCATGGAAGACCGCCAGGACCGCCGCCAGGGCGAAGTGGCCACCGTCAAGCGCGAGGAAGTGGTGGTGCAGGAGCGCGCCAAGCACGTGGAGAAGCATCCTGTTGCCGCGCCCACCATCAAGGTCGAGCCGCAGGTGGTGGAGGTGCCGAAGTCCGAGCGCGTGCAGAAAGAGAAGCAGGCCAGCCTGTTCCAGGATCTGGAAAACACCGACCTGCCGCCGCTGTCGCTGCTGGATGAGGCGCCGCCGGCCCAGGAAACCGTGTCGGTAGAAACGCTGGAATTCACCAGCCGCCTGATCGAGAAGAAGCTGTCCGACTTCGGCGTGGAAGCGAAGGTGGTGGCGGCTTACCCCGGCCCGGTGGTGACGCGCTACGAAATCGAGCCTGCCACCGGCGTCAAAGGCAGCCAGATCGTCAACTTGGCGCGCGACCTGGCGCGTTCGCTGTCGCTGACTTCGATCCGCGTGGTGGAAACCATCCCCGGCAAAAATTATATGGCGCTGGAGCTGCCCAATTCCAAACGCCAGATCGTGCGCCTGACCGAAATCCTCGGCTCCAAGGTCTATAACGACAATGCCTCTTCGTTGACCGTGGCGCTGGGCAAGGACATCGCCGGCAAGCCGGTGGTGGCCGACCTGGCCAAGATGCCGCACTTGCTGGTGGCCGGCACCACCGGTTCGGGCAAGTCGGTGGGTATCAACGCCACCATCCTGTCGCTGCTGTACAAGGCCGATCCGGCCGATGTGCGCATGATCCTGATCGACCCGAAAATGCTGGAGATGTCGGTCTACGAAGGCATTCCGCACTTGCTGGCGCCGGTCGTCACCGATATGCGCCAGGCCGGCCACGCGCTGAACTGGGCGGTGAACGAGATGGAGCGCCGCTACAAGCTGATGTCCAAGCTGGGCGTGCGTAATCTGGCCGGCTACAACGCCAAGATTGCCGAAGCGGCCAAGAAGGAAGAGCACATTCCGAATCCGTTCAGCCTGACCCCGGATTCGCCCGAGCCGCTGGAAAAGCTGCCCACCATCGTCATCATCATCGACGAGTTGGCCGACCTGATGATGGTGGTCGGCAAAAAGGTGGAAGAGCTGATCGCGCGTATCGCGCAAAAAGCCCGCGCGGCCGGCCTGCACTTGATTCTGGCGACGCAGCGCCCATCTGTGGACGTGATTACGGGCCTGATCAAGGCGAATATCCCGACCCGTATCGCCTTCCAGGTCTCGTCCAAGATCGACTCGCGCACCATTCTCGACCAGATGGGCGCGGAAACGCTGCTGGGCATGGGCGATATGCTGTATATGCCGCCCGGCACCGGCCTGCCGGTGCGCGTGCACGGCGCCTTCGTTTCGGACGACGAGGTGCACCGCGTGGTCAAGCACTTGAAAGCCCAGGGTGAACCCAACTATATCGAGGGTATCCTGGAAGGTGGCACGCTGGACGGCGAAGGCGGCGGCGATGCCGGCGGTGGAGGTGGCGGCGGCGAGGGCGGCGGCGAAGCCGACCCGATGTATGACCAGGCCGTGCAGGTGGTGCTCAAGCACCGCCGCGCTTCGATTTCGCTGGTGCAGCGCCATCTGCGCATCGGTTATAACCGCGCGGCGCGCCTGCTGGAACAAATGGAAAACAGCGGCGTGGTTTCGGCCATGCAGTCGAACGGCAACCGCGACATTCTCGCCCCGTCCGACAGCGCAGAATAAGGAAGCGACGCATGAAGCAATTCAAATTCAAGGCCGCGCTGGCGGCAGGCGGCTTGCTGTTGGCAAGTCTGTCCGGCGTGGCCGGCGCCACGGCGCTGGAGCAGTTCAAGACTTTTGTGGCCGGCACCAAGTCGGCCAAGGGTGAGTTCACGCAAAAGCTGGTGAAGAACGCCGAGAGCGGCGGCAAGGTGTCGCAGCCGACCACCGGCACCTTCGTGTTTGCGCGCCCCGGCAAATTCATCTGGAATTATCAAAAGCCTTACGAGCAGTTGCTGCAGGCCGATGGCGAACAGTTGTATATCTACGACAAGGACCTGAACCAGGTCACGGTGAAAAAGCTGGGCGACGCGCTTGGTTCTTCGCCGGCCGCCATCCTGTTCGGCAGCAATGAGCTGGACAAGAACTTCACCTTGAGCGAAGCCGGCACGCGCGACGGCCTGGAATGGCTGAAAGCCGTGCCCAAGACCAAGGACACCAGCTTCGAGCAGATCCTGATCGGCCTGCGCAGCGGCACGCCGGAAGCGATGGAGCTGAAGGATAACTTCGGCCAGACCTCGGTGCTGTCCTTCCGCAAGTTCGAGAAGAATCCGGCCTTGAATGCGGGCGCCTTTAAATTTGTCATGCCCAAGGGCGCCGACGTCCTGAATAATTAAGTTTCCCGGCAGCGCAACGTGGAGCGTTGCGGCGCCTCCACCGACAAAGATTATGGCCGACCTTTTTTCAACCGAACCGCGCCAGCCCCTGGCCGAAGCGCTGCGTCCGAAAACCCTGGACGAGGTGATCGGCCAGACCCATTTGCTGGGCGAGGGCAAGCCGCTGCGGCTGGCCTTCCAGGCCGGCAAGCCGCATTCGATGATCCTGTGGGGGCCGCCCGGCGTCGGCAAGACCACGCTGGCGCGGCTGACGGCGAATGCCTTCGACGCCGCCTTCATCGCGCTGTCGGCGGTGTTCGCGGGCGTCAAGGATATCCGCGCCGCCATGGACCAGGCGCAGCAGAACCTGGACCAGTACCGCAAGCACACCATCCTCTTCGTCGACGAGATCCACCGCTTCAACAAGGCGCAGCAGGACGCCTTGCTGCCGTTCGTGGAATCGGGCCTGGTGACGTTCATCGGCGCCACCACCGAAAATCCCAGCTTTGAGGTCAATTCGGCGCTGCTGTCGCGCGCCCAGGTGTATGTGCTCAAATCGCTGAGCGACGAAGAGATGCGCCAGCTGCTGGCCAAGGCGCAGCAAGTCTCGCTGCCGCATCTGCAGTTCGAGGAGGTGGCCATCGACACCCTGGTCGGCTTTGCCGACGGCGATGCGCGCCGCTTCCTGAATCTGCTGGAGCAGGCCGACACCGCCGCCAAATCGGCCGGCGTGCAGAAGATCGACGCCAGCTTCGTCGAAAATGCCATGACGCTGAACGCGCGCCGCTTCGACAAGGGCGGCGACAATTTCTACGACCAGATCTCGGCCCTGCACAAGTCGGTGCGCGGCTCCAATCCCGACGCCGCCCTGTACTGGTTCTGCCGCATGATCGACGGCGGCGCCGATCCGCGCTACCTGGCACGCCGCATCGTGCGCATGGCCTGGGAAGATATCGGCCTGGCCGACCCGCGCGCCCTGACCATGGCCAACGATGCCGCCGCCACTTACGAGCGTCTGGGTTCGCCCGAAGGCGAGCTGGCGCTGGGCCAGGCCGTGATCTACCTGGCCGTCGCCGCCAAGAGCAACGCCGGCTACAACGCCTTCAACGCCGCCATGGCCTTCGTCAAGCGCGACAAGTCGCGCGAGGTGCCGGTCCATCTGCGCAATGCGCCGACCAAATTGATGAAAGAACTGGGCCACGGCCACGACTACCGTTACGCCCACGACGAGCCGCACGCCTATGCGGCCGGCGAAACCTACTTCCCCGACGATATGCGCGAGCCGGGCTGGTATCAACCGGTGCCGCGCGGCCTGGAAAGCAAGATCGCCGACAAGCTGGCCTTCCTGCGTTCGCTCGATGCGGATGCGGGCAAGAAGTAAGGCCGGCTATCCAAGTGTCCAGTTCTGAACAGCCATCGCAAGCGCCGCTGTCCGGAACTGCACACTGCCTGCGCGGCGAAGACGAAAAACGCCGCATTCCAGCGCCTTCACACGTTGGCACATCCTTTGCTCTACAAGGGTTTTCACCCTTATATAGAACGGAGGAGAGATGAGGTTCAGAGATTTTCGAATAGGCCTGCGCATCCTGATTCAAGACCCGGCTTTTTCCCTGGTGGCGATCCTGGGCCTGGGCGTAGGCCTGGCCGCGTGCCTGCTGTTGCTTGGATTCGCGCGCTACTCCTGGCAATACAACGCGCATGTGCCGGATGCCGACCGTGTCTATCTGGTCAAACAGCGCCAGAATATGGGCGACTACGCTGACTGGACCGATCAGGCGCCCACCCTGCTGCGCGCTGCGGCGCAAAGAACGCCGGGCGTGGCCGCCGCCAGCGGCTTTGTCAACTGGCTGCCGCTTACCGTGCAGACCGATGCCCAGTTGCGCAAGCTGAAAAGCCTGACCGTGCTGCCCGGTTTTGCCGAAATGCTGGGACTGCGGGCGCTGAAAGGCGACCTGAATGCGGCGCTGACGCAGCCGGACAGCTTCGCCATCACCGAAAAGACCGCGCTGCGCCTGTTCGGCACCACCGATGTGCTGGGCCGCACGGTGCGCGCCAGCAGCGTGCAGGAACAGCCGGCCAGCCTGCGGATCGCGGCGGTGCTGCGCGATCCGCCGGCGAATACCACCATTCCCTATGAAGCCTTGAATGGCGTCGCCTCGGCCCTGGTGCCGGCGGAAGCCAGGAGCGAAGCGCTGATCGGCGCGAACGGCTGGTGGGGTTATCTGCTGGTGCGCCTGAAACCCGGCGCTTCGCCCGAAGCGGTCGGAGAGAGCTTGCAGCAGGCGATCGACCGCGCGCCGGCGGCGCAGGGCATACCGCCCGAAGTGCGCGCGCGCCTGGGCAAGCGCAAGGCCATGGACATCATGCTGTCGCCCTTGCGCGAAGCTTATTTCGACACGCAGCTGGCGCCGAACCGTTTTTCGTATGAGGTCGATCGGGGCAGCCGCGCCATGATTGTCGGCTTGCTGATTGTGGCTGGCCTGATCCTGCTGCTGGCGGGGATCAACTATGTGAACCTGGCGACCATCCGCGTGATACGGCGCCAGCGCGAGATCAGCATGCGCAAGGTGCTGGGCGCGGGAGCGCCGCGGCTGGCAGGGCAGTTCGTGGCCGAGTCGCTGCTGCTGGCGTTGCTGGCGACGGCATTGGGGCTGCTGCTGGCCTGGCTGGCATTGCCGTTGTTCGGCGAGCTGACCAAGCGTGACCTAAGCGGCGTGCTGACGGCGGCGAATATCGGCGCGGCGGCCTTGCTCGGCATGTTCCTTGGCCTGCTGACCGCCATTTATCCGGCGTGGATCGCCTTCCGCGTGCGTCCATCGCAAGCGCTGGCCGGCCGTTCCGATACCGAGGCGCTGGGCAGCCGGCGCCTGCGCCAAATTCTGACCGTGCTGCAGATCGGCGTCGCCATGGGGCTGGCCAGCTTTACCTTGGCGGTGGCATGGCAGACCCGCTTCGCCATGGAGGCCTCGCCCGGCTTCGATCCAGCGCCGCTGCTGATTGTCGACCTGCCGGAAGCGCATGCGGTCAGGCGCAGCGAACAGGCGCGCAGCTTCATCGAGGCGCTCAAGCGCGAACCCGGTATCGCCGGCGTTGCGGTCAGCACCGATGCCATGGGCCGCTCGAAAAACCGTTGGAGCACGGAGATGCGGCGCGAAGGCGGGAAGGGCATGCCGGTCGACGTCAAATCGGTCAGCGCCAACTTCTTCGCGCTGTATGGCATCCGTCCTGTCGCCGGCCGCCTGTTCGAAGCCGGGACGGACAAGGAAAACGACAGCGTCCCTGTGGTGATCAACGCGCTGGCGGCACGCCAGTTCGGCTTCGCCACGCCTGCCGAGGCGCTGGGCCAGACCTTGCTGTTCCGCGGCGAAGGCGAAGGGCAGAAGGACGGCATGCTGAGCAAGCGCGTGGTCGGCATTGCGCCGGAAATCCATTTCTACTCGCTGCGCGAACCCGCCTATCCGGCCGCCTATGAGCTGTGGACCGACGGCACCACGCTGAGCGTCCGCTCCGCGCTGCCGCTGCCGCAGATCGAGCGTGCGGTGCGGCGCTTATGGCCCGCCTACTTCCCCAACTCGGTGCTGGAAATGCGCCCGGCCAAGGATATCTACGCGGCTAACTATGACACCGATGCCAGGGTGGCGCGCATGCTCACCTTCGCCACCACCATCGCCTTCCTGATTGCCGGCATTGGCGCCTACGTGCTGGCCGCCGACGCGGTGGAGCGCCGCACGCGCGAAATCGCCCTGCGCAAGCTGTTTGGCGCCCAGCGCGCCCACATCGGCCGGCTGGTGGCGCGCGAACTGGGCGTGATGGTCCTGCTGCCGGCCCTAATTAGCCTGCCGCTGGCGGCCTTTATCATCGCCAAATTCCTCGGCTCCTTCGCCGAGCGGGCGCCGCTTGCCTATTGGGCGCCCGTCTTTGCCCTGGCGATCGGCCTGGCCATGGCCGCGCTGGCCGGCGCCCGCCAAGCCTGGGCAGCCATGGGCCTGAATCCTGCCGCAGCACTGCGTGCTTGAGCAGTTTGAACGATTGTCACGCTCTCCGCCTTCGGAGTGGCGTGGCAATCAAGCACTGAATCTCCTCGTGATACGATATGCTCCATACACAGATAGATTGCGAGGGGCATATGCAAGTCGCAAAATGGGGCAATAGCTTGGCAGTTCGCCTGCCGGCATCCGTGGTTGAAGCGCTCGATCTGAAGCCGGGAGACCATATCGATATCCAGGTGATTGGCAAGCGTTCGCTTACAGCCGCTGAGGGACTCAATGCAAGTGAGCCGCTGGTTCAGCTAAGGAAATTCCGCGGCAGATTGCCAGCGGATTTCAAGCTTGATCGCCAAGCCATCCATGAGCGTCGCTGAGCCGTTTTTTGATACCAATATTCTGCTCTACCTGTTGTCGGCAGCTTGTATTCGGAGGATATGCAGGACGGCTTGCTGGTTGAGCGGCAGTTTACCATCCGAAACCCGTTCAAATTCCCGTAATGAGGCCGCATCGTTACCGCAGTGCGGCACAAATTGTATACAAAATTCGTTGACAATCAATCCCGGCATCGGCATCATGGGCTGCATTGAAGGCTGTCATTTTTAACAAGCCTTGATCCAACGTCGCCGGCAGAAGCGGCGCTGCTGCACCTCATTGGAGAGATGCCCCATGCGTGTCAAGCTAGCCACCGCCGTGCCTGCACCGCCGCAACCGCGAACCGTCCCGTACCCCGGTGGCGAGTCCATGCGCCTGTCCCATTCTTTCCGCTTTGTTTTCCGTCCGCCGCACGCCACCGGCCGGGCTTACAGCATCCGAAAAATACCGATGGAGACAACACATGAACAAGCTGCTTTACCAGGTGGACGATCATCCGCCCTTGATTATGACCGTCCTGCTGGCGCTGCAGCATATGCTGGCCGCGCTGGGCGGGATCATCGCCGTGCCCCTGGTCGTGGGGGCCGTGCTTAAACTGCCGTCCGACCAGATGGTGGCGCTGGTGAATGCCGCGCTGCTCGGCTCCGGCGTCGTCACCTTCATCCAATGCAAGGGCGTGGGACCGGTTGGCATCCGCCTGCCTTGCGTGATGGGCACCAGCTTCGCCTTTGTCGGCGCGGCCATTTCGGTGGGGCTGGAACATGGCGTGCCGGGCATTCTCGGTTCCTCGCTGGCGGCCTCGCTGGTGATGATCGTCGGCAGCTTCTTCATGCCGCAGATCCGCAAGCTGTTCCCGCATTCCGTGACTGCCGTGGTGGTGACGATGATCGGCCTGTCCCTGGTGCCGGTGGCGATCGACTGGGCGGCGGGCGGCAAGGCGCCGGGCGCGAACTATGGCGCGCCGATGAATCTGGGCATCGCCGTCTTCGTGCTGGTAGCCGTGATCGCGCTGGTGCAGTACGGGAAAGGCATTTTCTCGGCCGCCGCCGTGGTGCTGGGCATGTTCATCGGCTACCTGGTGTGCCTGGGCCTGGGCATGGTGGATTTCTCTTCCGTGCACAAGGCCGAGATTTTCGCGCTGCCCCAGCCGCTGCACTATGGCCTGACCTTCCCGCTCAGCGGCATCGTGGCGATGGCGATTGCCTATCTGGTGACGATGGTGGAAACCACCGGCACCTTCATGGCCCTGGGCGGCGCCACGCAGACCAAGATGCGCGGCAAGCTGCTGGCGCGCGGCGTGCTGTGCGACGGCCTGGGTTCGGCCTTTGCCGCCGTGCTGTCCAGCCCTCCGGTATCGACCTTCGCGCAGAACGTGGGCGTGGTCTCATTGACCGGCGTGGCGAGCCGCCATGTGGTGGCGCTGACGGGCGTGCTGCTGGCGCTGGCCGGCCTGTTCCCGGTGCTGGGTGCGGTGGTGGTGACGATTCCCCAGCCGGTGCTGGGCGGCGCGGGCCTGATGATGTTCGCCATGATTATCGCGGCCGGCATGCAGATGCTGAGCAAGGTGGAACAGAACAAGCGCACCGGCATCATCATCGCCGTCTCGGTCGGTTGCGGCCTGGCCGTGACGGTGCGGCCGGAATTGCTGTCCAAACTGCCCGCTTTTGTGCACGAGATCTTCGGTTCCGGCATCACCGTGGGCGCGCTGATGGCCGTCTTCCTGAACCTGGTGCTGCCCGAGCGTCCGGTGGAAACGGGTGACGAGGAAGATGAGCTGGTGCCGCAAGCCATGCTGACCAAGGAACTGGAGGTGGCGTAAATCTTCCAGCCGCAGTAGTATCCCATCCCCGCGCCGGCCAGCGATGGCCGGCGCTTTCCATGCTGTTTCCGCAATGCCCGGCATTGTTTCCGCAGCGTTTTATCATTTCAGACCAATGACTAAAACCCTACTGATCAAGAATGCGCGCGTTGTCGTCACCATGGATGAGCAGCGCCGCGAAATCGCCGATGGCGGCGTTTTCATCCGCGACAATGTGATTGCCCAAGTTGGGCCGATGGCCGAGTTGCCGCAGACGGCCGACGAGGTCATCGACGCCTCGCGGCATGTGGTGCTGCCAGGATTGGTGAACACCCACCATCATATGTACCAGAGCCTGACGCGCGTGATTCCGGCCGCGCAGAACGGGGAACTGTTCGACTGGCTCACCAATCTGTATCCGATCTGGTCCCATCTGACGGCCGAGATGGTGCATGCCTCGACGCTGACCGCGATGTCGGAACTGATCCTGAGCGGCTGCACCACGAGCAGCGACCATCTCTACATCTACCCCAACGATTGCCGGCTGGAAGACAGCATCGAGGCGGCGCGCGAGATCGGCATGCGCTTCCACGCGGCGCGCGGCGCCATGAGCGTGGGTCAGTCGAAAGGCGGGCTGCCGCCAGACTGCGTGGTGGAAGAGGAGGGTGCCATCCTGCGCGATACCCAGCGCCTGATCGAGACCTACCACGACGCCGGACGCTATGCCATGCAGCGCATCGTGGTGGCGCCATGCTCGCCGTTCTCCGTCTCGCGCGATCTGATGAAGGAGTCGGCGGCGCTGGCGCGCAGCCATGGCGTGTCGCTGCATACCCATCTGGCGGAAAACCTCAACGACATCGCTTACAGCCGCGAGAAATTTAAGATGACGCCGGCCCAATATGCCGAGGATTGCGGCTGGGTAGGGCATGATGTCTGGCATGCCCACTGCGTGCAGCTGGACGAGCATGGCATCCAGCTCTTCGGCCGCACCGGCACCGGCGTGGCGCATTGTCCCTGCTCGAATATGCGGCTGGCGTCTGGCATTGCGCCGATCGGCAAGATGCGGGCGCACGGCGTGCCGGTGGGCCTGGGTGTGGATGGCTGCGCCTCCAACGATGCCGGCCATATGCTGGGCGAGGCGCGCCAGGCCATGCTGCTGCAGCGCGTCGGCTTCGGCCCGGACGCGATGACGGCGCGTCAGGCGCTGGAACTGGCCACGCTGGGCGGCGCCAAGGTGCTGAACCGCGACGATATCGGCGCGCTGAAACCGGGCATGGCGGCCGACATCGTGCTGTTCCAGCTCGACCAGATCGGCTTTGCCGGCGCGCTGCACGACCCGGTAGCGGCGCTGGTGTTCTGCACGCCCTCGCATGTTTCGCACAGCATCATCAACGGCAAGGTCGTGGTGCGCGACGGGCAGTTGCAGACGGTGGATTTGCCGCTGGTGATCGAGCGCCACAACCGCCTGGCGCGGCAACTGGCGCTGGCGGCGGGCAGCCGGCCGGCCTGACTTACTTCAGCAGGGCCGTGACCAGATCCTTGGCGGCATGGCTGTTCGGCGCAAAGACCAGGGCCGCTTCCACGTGATGCAGGTGGGCCAGCATCACGCTGGCCGCCTGGTCGGCATCGCCGGAGCGCGCCGCCTTGAGGAAATCCGCATGCTCGTTGGATGAGCAGGCTGCGTCGCGGTCGGACTGGTACAGCATGGTGATGAGGGAGCTGCGCGCCACCAGCTCGCTGAGGATTTCCAGCAGCACCTGGTTGCCCACCACCTCGGCCAGCAGCACATGGAAGTCGCCCAGCAACTGGGCGCGGATCTTGGAATTGTCGCCCTGGAGCGATGCGCGCTCGGCCTGCAGATGCTTTTCCAGCAGCTTGTAGTCAGCCGGCCGCGCCTTCGCCACGAACTCGCGCGCCAGCGCCGCCTCGATGATGCGCCGCGCCGCGAAGATTTCGCGCGATTCCTTTTCGCTGGGCTGGCTGACGAAAGCGCCCTTGTCCGGCACCATATCGATCAGCTTATCCTTGGACAGGATCAGCAGCGCCGCGCGGATCTTGGTGCGGCTGACTGAATACAAACGCGACAGCGCCTCCTCGCGCAGCTTGGTCCCCGGCGGCAGCTTGCGCGCCGCGATGGCCTCGGCGAGATGGTTGGCGATCTCGTAGGAACTCTCCCCGGAGTTTGGCTTTTCTTCGGCTTCTGCGCTACGCGTATTCATTGCTCAATGATACCGTGGCGACCATATATTTGCCATGTCGCCAGCGTTATGAGTCTTCGCATTATTTTGCGCGCGCCAGGCGGCTGAAGCAGACGCTTTCGAAATCCTGGCGGCCGCCGCAAACAAGATGTATGAAAATCGTTTTCTCGTTCTCCTCGATCTCATAAATAAAGCGGGTGTGCGGCGCGATAACGTAGGAGCGGTATTGCGCCACGATGAGCGTTTGTAGTTGCGGCAGCGGCGCCCCCAGATAGGGATTGGTATGCAGGAGTTTGAATTTTGCCTGCAACTGTTTGAACGCTGTATGTGCAGCTTGCTCGCCAAAGCTCTGGCGCACATAGGCAACAAGTTCGGCGATATCGGCCTTCGCAGCGTCGGTCAGCTTGACCTTGTAGCGCATCGCGTCAGCCCTTTGTGCGCTGGCCTTCCGGGAAAAGCTCCTGCTCCAACTCGCGCATGGCCTCATCGGCGTCGGAGTACCGGCCTTGCTCCACTTCCTGCTTGCCCATATTCAGTAGGCGTAGCAAAGCCAGCGCTTGCCGATTGTTTTCGTAGCGTTCAATGGGGACGCAAACGAAAGCTGCCGCGCCGTTTTGCGTGATGAGGATATCGTTCTGATCGTTCTTGAGTTCTTCAGCCAGTTCCGCCGTATTGCTCTTCAGGTAGGAGATGGGCCGGGTCTTCGATAAAAACATGGAAACTCCTGACGGAATTCGGACAGAATTCAGTCTAGACGCCAGAAAACCGGGCGTCAACCAGTGGCGCTGGACAGCGGGGCGGGGGAGAGGATAAGCTGCTGACAACTTTATAAGGAGACGGGTGACAGGATGGAGCAGCGCTTGACGGTGGATGGGATCGAGGTGATGGTGGAGGGCGAGGGCGCGGAGACGATTGTGATGATCCACGGCTGGCCCGATACGCTCAAGGTGTGGGACGGCCAGGTCGCGGCGCTGAAAGCGCACTATCGCTGCGCGCGCTTCACGCTGCCTGGCTATGATTTGAGCCAGCCCACGCGCTCATGGTCGCTCGATGAATTGATGGCCATCTTCCTCAACATCGTGCGCCAGGTCAGTCCCGACCGTAAAGTGATCCTGATGCTGCATGATTGGGGCTGCGTGTTCGGTTACCAGTTCTATATGCGCCATCCGCAGCTGGTATCGCGCATTGTCGGCGTGGATATCGGCGACGCCGGTTCGCGCGCGCATACGGCCAAACTGGGTTGGCGCGCCAAGCTGGGCATCTTGTTCTACCAATTGTGGCTGGCCGCCGCTTGGAAGATTGGCGGCAGCACCGGCGACGATATGACGCGCAATATGGCGCGCAAGATGAAGGTGCCGGCCGATCCGGCTCAGATCGGCGCGGGCATGAACTATCCCTACCATGCGGTATGGACCGGCGGCTATCGCGATTCCGTACCGTTCAAGCCCACGGTTCCGCTGCTGTTCGCCTACGGCACGCGCAAGCCCTTCATGTTCCACTCCAGCGCCTGGGCCGATGCGCTGAACGGCAAGCCGCACAGCAAGGCCTTGGCCTTCGATACCGGCCACTGGGTCATGCTCGGCAAGCGCGAGGAGTTCAACGCGGCCGTGCTGACATGGCTGGTGGAGAGCGCCGCCGCCGATTGAGGCGCCATTGCGAGTGATGCTTAAGCGGCCGGTTGCAGGCTTTGACGCAGCCGGTCCATGGTTTCTCCCAGGCGCGCCTGGCCGTAGCGGGCCGCGTGCTGCAACCAGCCCGCGCTGGCGGGCGCGCTGACGCGCACGCGGCATTCGATGATGGCTTCAACCAGCGTCAGACCATCGTTCGGCACCAGGAAGCTTTGGCCAGGGCGCAGCAGGAAATCGGTGTGCTGGCCGTAAGCCGTGATCCAGGCCACGCCGGACAGGCATTCCACCAGCCTGCCGCCGGCATCGTCCAGGCGCAGCGGCTGATTTTCCCGTAGTGCGTATTCGGCGGCGGTCTGTTTCATGAGCGTTTCTCCCTGATTCATCATGGTTCCAGCATAGCGGCCGGCCTGTGCCCATAACAGATGCAGCGCGGCGAAATTGTTATGGGTACAGCGGCGGGTGGGCTAAACTGTGCTGGTCGAAAAATGATGGCGTTGTACCTGTCTGCGGCGGAGGGGCGGGGCCAGAATAAGAAAATGTCATCGCAAATCAATCTGTACGAACAATTGGCCAATGAGCTGGGCGATCTGATTGCCCGGCGCGTCTTCGTGCCTGGCGACCGCTTGCCGTCGATCCGCCAATTGGCGCAGCAAAAGCGCCTGTCCGTGAGTACGGTATTGCAAGCTTTGCGTCTGATGGAGGATCGGGGACAGGTCGAGGCGCGCCCGCAGGCCGGCTACTATGTGCGGCACCGTGCCCGCCTGCTGGCGCTGCCGGAGGTGCAGCCGGATTTGAAGGAGGCTGCCTTCGTCGGTATCAACAGTCTGCTGATGCGGGTGCTGAAGGCGAACGAGGCGCCGCAGATGGTGCAACTCGGTTCCGCCTGGCCGCCCGACGAGCTGCTGCCCATCAAACGCATGCAAAAGGCGGTGGCCAGCGTGGCGCGGCGCGAACCGGCCCTGCTCAGCAAGGTAAGCTGTTACGAAACCAATGAGCCGTCCTTCACCCGCCACATCCTGCGCCGCGCGCTGGAGTGGGGGCGGCTCGACGCGACCGAGATCGTCGTCACCAGTTCCTGCACCGAGGCGATCAGCCTGTGCCTGCGCGCCGTCGCCAAGCCGGGCGACACCATCGCGCTCGAATCGGCCACTTATTTCGTGCTGCTGCAACTGGTGGAAAGCCTGGGCATGAAGGCGCTGGAAATCCCGACCCATCCGAAAACCGGGCCATCCATCGACGCGCTGGAGCTGGCACTGAATGCGGGCCTGGTGCAGGCCTGCCTCTTCATTCCGAATGCGAATAACCCGCTGGGCTGCATCATGCCGGAGGAGAGCAAGCAGCGTCTGGCCAATCTGCTGGCGAAACACAATGTGCCGCTGATCGAGGACGACGTTTACGGCGATTTGTGCTTCACGGCCGAGCGTCCGCGTCCTGTGAAGGCCTACGATACCAGCGGCAATGTGCTGCTCTGCTCATCCTTTTCCAAGGCGGTGACGCCGGCCTCGCGCGTGGGCTATGTGGTGGCGGGCCGTTTCGCGCAAGAGATCACGCTGCTGAAGATGGTGTCGAGCGGCTCCAGCAGCCAGTTCTTCCAAGCCGTGCTGGCCGACTTCCTGAACGGCAGCAGCTACGAAGTCCAGGTACGCAAGATGCGGCGCGTGCTGTCGCAGCGCATCGCCCGCATGTCGGACGCGGTGCACGCCCATTTCCCCGCCGAGTGCTCGGTCTCCGAACCGCAGGGCGGCTTCGTGCTGTGGATACAGATGCCGGAGCAGGTCGATTCGCTCCTGCTGCACCAGGCGGCACTGGGGCAGGGCATCGCCTTCGTGCCTGGGCCGCTGTTCTCGGCCTCCGGCAAGTTCTCCAACTGCCTGCGCCTTAACTGCGGCAACCCCTGGAGCGACGATATCGAGCGCGCCGTCATGCGTCTGGGCGAGCTGGCGCGGCACCAGGCCGACGCCCCGCAAGCCCTGCGCGCCTGAGGCTACGGCGCGCTGCCTGTCTATGCCATCTGTCCGCGCCGTCCGTCCGGTGTCCGGCGCGGCTTTTCAGCATTTCATCCCGCCTTTTGTTCGTTTCGTCGCAAGCCCATCGCGGGGCAGGGAGCCTTTAGCTACAGTGGAACCATGCAAGCAGTAATCAACAAGCCGAAGCACCCCACTGAACTGAAGGAGAACATCATGAACGCACTGAAAAACATCGAAGCCATCTTCCTGGTCGCCGTTGCCGTCGCCGTCGCTGCCGTGGGTGGCGTGACCGAAAAACGTCCGCTGCAAGTGGCCGCCGACAATAGCGTGATCGCCGCCGCTCCCGCCGCTCCCGCCGCCATGGACGTGGTGGTGGTCAGCGCCAAACGCCTGAGCGCCGCCGAAAAAGCCGCCCTGATCTAAGGCGGCACGCCGCGGGGCGTAAAACTCGAAAGAAGTGGCGTCGTCTTGGTACAATTGCGCTTTTGGACATAGCCGCAATTCCCATCCATGATAGACATTCAACTTCTCCGTAAAGACATCGACACCGTCGCAGCCCGCCTGGCGACCCGCAAGTTCCAGCTCGACGTAGCCGGCTTCAACGCCCTGGAGCACGAGCGCAAAGCCATCCAGATGCGTACCGAGGAACTGCAAAGCAAGCGCAATTCGCTGTCCAAGCAGATCGGCATGTTGAAGGGCAAAGGGGAAGACACCTCGGCCGTGATGGCGGAAGTGGCTGGCCTGGGCGATGAACTGAAAAACAACGAAACCGCCCTGAGCGCCGTGCAAGCGCGCATGAGCGAGTTCATGGAAACCATTCCCAACCTGCCGCACGAATCCGTGCCGGAAGGTAAAGACGAAAGCGGCAATGTGGAAGTGCGCAAGATTGGCACGCCACGCAGCTTCGACTTCGAAGTCAAGGACCACGTCGACGTGGGCGGCCCGCTGGGTCTGGACTTTGACACCGCCGTGAAACTGACCGGTTCGCGCTTCTCCGTGATGAAAGGCGGCATCGCCCGTCTGCACCGCGCCCTGGCCCAGTTCATGCTGAACACCCACACCGACAAGCACGGCTACACCGAGTGCTACACCCCGTACATGGTCAACGCCGATTCGCTGAAAGGCACCGGCCAGCTGCCCAAGTTCGAAGCCGACCTGTTCTCGGTGAAAAAAGGCGGCGCCGAAGGTGAGGGCGAAACCTTCTACCTGATCCCGACCTCGGAAGTCTCGCTGACCAATATCGTGCGCGACGAAATCGTGGCGGCCGAAAGCCTGCCGCTGCGAATGACCGCCCACACCCCATGCTTCCGCTCCGAAGCCGGCAGCTACGGCCGCGACACGCGCGGCATGATCCGCCAGCACCAGTTCGACAAAGTCGAAATGGTCCAAGTGGTGCATCCGGAAAAATCGTACGAAGCGCTGGAAGAGATGGTCGGCCACGCCGAAACCATCCTCAAGGAACTGGGCCTGCCCTACCGCGTCATGTCCCTGTGCACCGGCGACATGGGCTTTGGCGCCGCCAAGACCTACGACCTGGAAGTCTGGCTGCCCGCGCAGAACACCTACCGCGAGATTTCCTCGCTGTCGAACTGCGAAGCCTTCCAAGCCCGCCGCATGCAGGCCCGCTTCCGCAACGCCCAAGGCAAGCCCGAGCTGCTGCACACCCTGAACGGCTCCGGCCTGGCCGTAGGCCGCACCCTGGTGGCGATTCTGGAGAACTACCAGCAAGCCGACGGCAGCATCGAGATCCCGGCCGTATTGCAACCGTATATGGGCGGACTGACCAAGCTGAGCGCCTGATGAAAGCGAAGAAGGGGAAATGAGATAAACCCCCTTCCGTTTTCAAGAAAGCCTGCTATAATCTTGGTCTCTCGCAACGCTAGTAGCGGGAAAAGGAAAGGTGGCAGAGTGGTCGAATGCGCTGGACTCGAAATCCAGTGTACATCTTTGGTGTACCGTGGGTTCGAATCCCACCCTTTCCGCCAAAGGATAAAGAAAAAAGCCCGCATGGAAGTGCGGGCTTTTTTCATATATAAGTGAGAGGGTAATCAAATCCTCCAGATCACGCACACAAAAGGAAAGGTGGCAGAGTGGTCGAATGCGCTGGACTCGAAATCCAGTGTACATCTTTGGTGTACCGTGGGTTCGAATCCCACCCTTTCCGCCAGTAAAAAATAAACCGCCGAATGGCGGTTTTTTTTTGCTGTCGGAAAGGAGCGAGCCCCCTGCGGGGCTCGCGCGTGGGATTCGAAAGCGATCCGCCTGGCGGCGGTCGCGCGGTCGCGGGACGCGACCGAATCGCCCAATTGCCGCCCCTGCGGGGCGGCTTTGCGAGCGCGGAGCGCTCGCACCCAAAACCCACTCTAGAAAAAGCACGCGTCGCCACCACCGCAAGCAAAAAAACCTCAACCCAGCAAATCCTCCTCATCCATCAATTCCGCCGCATCCCGCAAGCAAACGCTTCCCACCCAGTCAGTAAAACTCATCTCCAGATCCTCCACCCGAAGAGGACTACGCAATTCCCTCCTCCCCGAAAACGACAAATGAATCGACACCACCCGATCCAAAATGAAGCCATCCCGCACCGCAAAGAACGCAAACGTCTCCATATCCTGCCGCCGCGCAAATAAATAAACCTCAAAATCAGCGCCAGTCTCCGCCGCAAAGGCCTCCGCCGCAAACCGATGCCGCGCCAGATCCACCCCTTTGCCCAAAGAATCCAGCGTATCGACAAAATACCAAGGCTCCCAATCCGTCAAACCCTTCGCCAAAAACCAGCGATAAGCCAGCGGAAGAATCGGCTCCCCCATTAATCCCCCAAACAGTCAAATAAGAAGCAGAGAAATGCTATTCTAGCCAGCAAACCCGGAGCGCAAAGCCATGAGCATCCCCCAAACCCGCCAGCAATTACTCGACGCCATCGACAGCAACTACCAGACGTTGGCAAATGACCTCGCCAAAATCCCACCCGACCGCACCCAAGAAAAAACCATGGAAGGCCACGCCAAAGGCAGCCAAATGAGCGTGGCAAATCTAGTATCCTACCTAATAGGCTGGAACGAGCTGGTCCTAAAATGGTGCGAGCGCAAATCCCAAGGCAAACCCGTCGATTTCCCCGAAACCGGCTACAAATGGAATGAACTAGGCCGTCTGGCGCAGAAATTCTACGCCGACTATTCCACCCTCGACTATCCCGCCTTACTCCAGCAATTCGCCGCCGTAAAAGCCCGCATCACCGCCCTGGTCGAAAGCGAAACCGACGCCAGCCTGTATGGTGCAGCCTGGTACGAAAAATACCCCAAAGGCCGCATGATCCAGTTCAACACCGCCTCGCCCTATGCAAATGCCAGGGCACGGCTGCGTAAATGGTTGAACAATCGCGATAGTAAATAAGGACTACTCAGCGCAAAATAAATGACGATGTGAAAAAGCGTGAATATTCCACGGCTTTTCCGGTGCTACCCTAGCCGCACCCGATCAATCGAATCAGGACCATACCATGAATCAGGCACGTTACGAAAAAGTCGGCCATTTCATCTACAATATGGCCAGAATCAAAAGTAATTTGACGCAACTGATCAACGAATACGGCAGGGAGATTTTATTGCCATCCGCAAGCGCCAGGGCGGAGCTGCCGGAATTGCTGACGTTGATTCGCAAGGATATTTCAAGCCGCAAGGGCAGCAAGGTCGAACAAACCGGCCAGGAATTGATCTCGACTTTGAGCACCCTGGCCGAAATGGAATCCCGTTCCATTTATGCCTTTCAAACCGCCGATCCGAGCATCATGGATACCTACGCCAAAATCCCCATCCATGCCCTGGATCTGATTGCCGCCTACCGCAAAAGCCTGGCCTGAGTAATAGGGAAGGGGTTCAGGTAAACACCCCTTCCCGCATCCATTTCGTCACCACCCATTTCTCGCCCTGGGTCACGGGCGCGCCGCCGTGCAGGGTATCCCAGTCCAGCTGGCCGGACTCATTGAAATATTCGAAATACACCGCCGAGCCTTTTTTCGGCACCACCGACAGGTGCAGGGCCGGGAAAATGGTCTCGCCCGCGCCTTCCACCTCGTTCAGATAGGTGATCAGCGTGCTCACGCGCTGCCCGCCGCGCGCCAGCGTCGGCCCGAAGCCCGGTTTGGCGGGATCGAAGAAATCGTGGTGCGGCCGGTATTCGGCGCCCACATCGTAGTGCAGCACATGCAGCGGCTCGCCATTGGCGCGCGGCCAATTCATCACTTCGGCAATGCGGCGCTCGATCCCGTCGAGGAAGGCGTCGCCCGCCGCAGGCAGGAACACGCCCATGCTGGTGCGGTGGTCCTTGACCTGATGCTGGCCCGACAGCGGATCCAGCGTGGCCGAACGCTGCAGGCGGTCGCGCGCCAGGCCGACGATGCGGTCGCATTCCTCATGCGTGAGCAGATCGTCCAGCACGGCCAGCACCGGCCGCTGCATGCGGAACGTGATATGCACGTCGCGGTCAAAAGTGGAAATCACATTCCCGGCATGGGCAAAGCGCGGCAGGCCGTATTGGTAGGGCTGGCGCGGAGCGGCCTGCGCGGGCAGGGCGGCCTGGGTTTGCAGCGCGCGCAGTTCGACGCGCTCGGCCACGGTGCGGGCGGCGAAATCCGCGTCGAAACGGCTTTCCACCATGGCCTTGACGATGTCCTGCACCAGACAGCCCTTGGCCAGGTTGCGGTCCAGCCAATGATCCCATTCCTGCGGGAGATGAGTAAAGGTGTTCATAGTGGCGCAGTATGGCATGCACACCCATAAGCTGCCAGAGTGTTGCGAAGCTATCAAAACGGACGTCAATGCAAACAGATGTGTTTATAATCGATACACCACCTGCCTGGCCCGCACAGCCACTCAGACAAGATGACGACTGCCCCAACCATAGCGCCGGTCCGAAGTGTGAGGCTAGCCCCCGGTCTGCCGGGTTGCTTGTTTGTGCTGGTGTGCCTGTTGTTCGCGCTGAGCTGCATCGCCGGCGGTGCGCCCCCAGCCAGCGTGGCGGCGCCGACGCTGGAACGCAGCGTGAAAGCCGCCTTCCTCTACAAATTCCTTGGTTATGTCGAATTCCCGGCCGCCGACACCAGCGCGCCGCTGACCGTCGGCGTGGTCGATGCCGACGACGTGGCCGCTGAACTGGGCCGCATCACGGCCGGCCGCACGGTAGGCAACCGCGTCATCGCCGTGCGCACGCTAAACGAGGGTGACGCGCTGGCCGGCCTGAATATCCTCTTCGTCGGCGCCGACGCCGACAAGCCGGCGCATTGGCTGCGCGCCGCGCAGCAGCACTCGGTGCTGGGCATCAGCGAAACGGACGGCGGCCTGCAGCAGGGTGCCGTCATCAATTTCCGTGTGGTCGACGAGCGCGTGCGCTTCGAAGTCTCGCTGCCGGCGGCCGAAAAGAGCAATCTCAAACTCAGTTCGCGCCTGCTGTCGGTGGCCTACCAGATCCAGAAGGGTCCATGATGCTCAATCGCGTAAACGCCGGTTCGGTACGCGCCCGCCTGATCCTGATGGCGCTGGCCACCACCTTCGTGGCCCTGCTGGTGGCCGCCGGCTGCATGCTGCTGTACGACGCGCGCAGCTTCCAGCAGACCTGGGCCAGCGACCTCACCGCGCAGGCCGAAATCGTGGCGATGGCCAGCGCGCCGGCGCTGAACTTCAACGACCCCGCCGCCGCGCGCCAGAACCTGGCCCTGCTGCGCGTGCGTCCGGCGATCCACGCCGGCGCCATCTACGCGGCGCGCGACGCCATGTTCGCCGCCTATGCGCAGTCGGCGCAGGAAACGCCGGTGTTTCCCGCTCGTCCCGGTCCGGTTGGCTACCACGTCGAGGGCGGCCAGATGACGGTCTGCCAGCCCATACTGGACAATGGTGAAGTTATTGGCCATGTGTATCTGAGCGCGCAATACCCGCTGTTGGAGCGCATCGGCCGCTATGGCGCGATTCTCGGTGGCGTGATGCTGGGCAGCCTGTTGCTGGCGGCCCTGGTGGCCTCGCGGCTGCAGGAAGGCATTACCCGGCCGCTGGCCGCCGTCACCGGCGTGGCGCGCGAGGTGCGCCAGCGCCGCGATTTTTCGCTGCGCGTGCCGCAGGCCGGCAGCGGCGAGATCGCCACCCTGGTCGATGCCTTCAACGATATGCTGGCCGAGGTGGGCCGCCGCTCCCACGCCCTGCAGGAAGCCAACCGCACGCTGGAGCATGAAATGGCGGTGCGCCAGAGCGCCGAGCATGCGCTGCTGCAGGCCGACCGCCGCAAGGATGAATTCCTGGCCACGCTGGCGCATGAGCTGCGCAACCCGCTGGCGCCCATCCGCACCGGCCTGGATATCATGCGCATCAATGCCGCCGACGGCAAGTCCATCGACAAGGCGCGCGCCATCATGGAGCGCCAGTTGAAGCAGATGGTGCGGCTGGTCGACGACCTGCTCGACGTCTCGCGCATCAACACGGGCAAGCTCGCCATCAGCAAGGAGGGACTGGACCTGCAGTCCGTGGTCGGCGACGCGGTGGAAAGCGCGCGTCCCTTTATCGAAGGGCAGAACCACGAGCTGACGGTGAGCCTGCCGCCGCAGCCGGTGTGGCTGCTGGGCGATGCCACGCGGCTGGCGCAAGTGCTGTCGAACCTGCTCAACAACGCCGCCAAGTACACGGTGCGCGGCGGCCGCATCGCGCTGGAAGGAACGGTGGGCGGCGGCCAGCTCAAACTCAGCGTGCGCGATAACGGCATCGGCATCGCGCCGCAGATGCTGAGCCATATCTTCGAAATGTTCACCCAGGCCGATTCTTCGCTGGAGCGCAGTTCGGCGGGGCTGGGCGTGGGCCTGTCGCTGGCGCGGCGCCTGGTGGAACTGCACGGCGGCACCATCCAGGCCTTCAGCAAGGGGCTGGGGCAGGGCAGCGAATTCGTGATCCTGCTGCCGCTGGCCGGGGCGCCGGCGGCGGAAGCGCCGCGCACGGCCGCGCCACCGCGTACCCGGCGCCTGCTGCGCGTCCTGCTGGCCGACGACAATACCGACTTCGTCAACGGCATCGGCACGCTGCTGCGCTCCATGGGCCATACCGTGCATATCAGCCATGACGGTGTGCAGGCGCTGGCGGCGGCCGAGGCCTTCGCGCCCGATATCGCCTTCCTCGACATCGGCTTGCCGCAACTGAACGGCTACGACCTGGCGCGCGCGCTGCGCCGCCTGCCGGCGCTGCGCAAGGCGCTGCTGGTGGCGGTGACGGGCTGGGGCCAGCAGAAGGACCGCCAGCAAGCCTTCGACGCCGGCTTCGACCTGCATGTGGTGAAGCCGATCAGCTTCGAGCGCATCCAGGCCATCCTGGCCGGCGAGCGCCAGGAGCAGGCGCTGACCCAGCACTAGGCGGGCGGCGCGTGGTGCAGGCTGCGGTACTGGCCGGGCGAGACGCCGAGCGCCCGTTTCAGCGCGCGCCGCATCAGCTGCGCATCGGAGAAGCCGCTTAAGGCGGCGATGCGCTCGATGCTCCAGCTGCCATCCTCCAGCATCCAGCGCGCTTGCTCCAGCCGCAGGCGTTGCACATAGGCGGCCGGCGTGTCGCCCAGCTCGCGCCGGAACACGCGCGCAAAGTGGCGCGCGCTCATGGCGGCGCGGTCGGCCAGGCGCTGCACATTCAAATCCTCGGCCAGATGTTCGGGCAGCCAGGCTTGCAGGGCGCGGATGGCGGGCGTCTTTGCCTGCTGCGCCGCCAGCGTGACGCTGAATTGCGCCTGGCCGCCCGGGCGGCGCAGGAAGACCACCAGGCCGCGCGCCACCTCCAGCGCGGCCGGCGCGCCGATATCGTCCTCGATCAGGGCCAGGGTCAGGTCGATGCCCGCCGTCACGCCGGCCGAGGTGTAGAGCGGGCCATCCTTGACCCATAGCTCATTGGCCGACACGTCGGCGGCGGGAAAGCGCTCGGCCAGCATAGCGGCGCGGCTCCAGTGCGTGGTGACGCGCCGCCCGTCCAGCAGCCCGGCCTGGGCCAGCACGAAGGCGCCGGTGCAGATCGAGACCAGGCGGCGCGCCTTCGGCCCATGCGCCGCCAGCCAGGCCGTAGCTCCTTGCTTTGCGGCTGGTGGGCGTGTTCGCCGCTGACCACGATCAGGGTGTCGATGGCGCCGCGCAGGTCGAAGCAGGAACCGTTGCTGAGCAGGGTGATGCCGCAATTGCCGGCGATTGCCGCCGTCCTCGCGCCGGAGACGATTTCGATGCGGTAGGCCGGCGCATCCAGGGCCGGACTGCGGTTGGCGGCGCAGAAGGCCGATACGGAACCGAACAGGTCCAATTCTTCCGTGAGGTCGGTGGCGACGAAGACGATGCGGCGGGGCGCGGCGAGGCGTTTGCTCATCGGCCGATTATGGCAGAAAACGCCTGTTTTGCGTCATTCCTGCCATTGCTTGCATCTGTAAAGTAAGGCCTTCACCGTAGAGAAGGAGCAGCAAGAATGAGTAGCGAAGCAAAGGTGCAGGCTGGCGCATCCACCGATATCGTGATGCTGATCTACCCCGGCATGACGGCGCTGGACATGGTGGCGCCGCAGCTGGTCTTTTCCAATCTGCCCAACGCCCGCGTGCACCTGGTCTGGAAAAATCTGGAGGCGGTGGCGTGCGACACCGGCTTTGCCATTTTGCCCACGGCCACGCTGGCCGGCTGTCCACAGCGTCCCACCGTGCTGTTCGTCCCCGGCAGCAAGGGTGCAACCTGGGCCTTGATGCAGGATCAGGAAGTGCTGGCCTTCCTGCGCCGCTGCGGCGCCGCGGCCGACTGGGTCACGAGCGTATGCACCGGCTCCCTGTTGCTGGCGGCGGCCGGTCTGCTGCAAGGCTATTGCGCCACCTCGCACTGGGGCGTGCGCGAGCTGCTGGCGGAAATGGGCGCCATGCCCTGCGACGCGCGCGTGGTGGAAGACCGCAACCGCTTGACGGGCGGCGGCGTCACGGCCGGCATGGACTTTGCGCTGACCCTGGCCGCGCGCTTGTACGACGAACCGTTCGCACGCATCCTGCAACTGCTGATCGAATACGATCCGCAACCGCCTTTCGGCCCCGGCCACCCGCGCCACGTCGACGCGGCGGTCTTGCAGAGCGCCAGCGCCCTGTACAGCGAGGAAGTGGCGCTGGCCGCGCACGCGGCGCGCGCCGCCGGCCAAGTCTTGATATCTGGAGAAAGCCCCCGATCTGCCAGTTAGCGCTACTATTTTGCTAATGTTGAGGGAGACCTATCATGCCAGCCATCGAGCAACCGCCGCGCCCGCAGCGCGCCCACATCACGCCCGATCCGGAAACGCCGCCGCCGGTGCCGGAAAAAGATCCGCCGCCGGACGAGACGCCGCTGCCGGAAGAACCGCCGATCGAGGAGCCGGTGCCGGCCGCGCCGCCGATCAAGGCCTGAGGCCGGCCTGATTCAGGTCTTGGGCGGCGGCTCGGCCTTTGTTGCCGTCTCCGCTGCCGGCTGGGGCCGGATTTGCCGGATATGCTCTTCGGTCTCCAGCTCGCCCGGTGTTTTCTCGCCGCTGCCAATATCGGGTTCGTCCATCAAGTGTCCGCGGCCGTGTTCATCGGCGCGGGTGTTCTCTGTCGGATTCATGCCACACCTCCTTTTCCGCCATGCTAGCAGGGCGGCGCGAGGCGGAGCGCTCGCTTGCATTTTGCTTGTTCGTAATTGATGTTGCTTCATGGCTATATATTTTGATTTTTGTGTCCGTCGTCACCAGCCTGTCATCAAAGTATTCATATAATTTGACCATCGACAGGTTTTTCATCATGTGGAGGCCAAAATGGGCAATTCCCTGCACAACAAGATCTATCTCGGACGACGCGCCAGCCCTTGGGCCAGCAAGCGCGCCCAGCTGTTGATCGGCTTGGGACTGGTGGCTGGCCTGAGCGCGTTGTGGTTGGTTTTGCGCACTTAAAGGCTGCCGCCTGAGCGCCGGCCTTGCCCTGAGGCGGGGAGGCGCGTACCATGACGGCCGCAAGCTCATCATGGAAACAAGGCAATGAAAAACGAGAAATTCTCCACCGACGAATACAATGCGCTGGACGAGGTGGCCCGCGGCATCAAGGGCCGGCCCAGCGCCTGCGTCGGCCGCAACACCAAGCGTCTGTCCGGTCTGAAAATGATCAGCATCGCGCGCAGCGGCGCCATCACCCTGACCGACAAGGGCCGCGAAGCGCTGTTCCTGCGCCGCTGCATCATGGCCCTGCGCGCGCTGACGGAAAGCCAGGCGGTCACGCTGGACGCCGATGTGGCGCTCTTCCTCGGCAAAAAATCCCATATCGAACAGGTGGAAGGCGGCTTCGCCATCACCGATAAAGGCCGCGCCTCGCTGGCGGACATCGAAGCCCAGGGCATCTGAGTTTTTGCTTCCTCCGGCAATGAAAAAAGCGCTCCGTGGAGCGCTTTTTGTCATTCTACCCGGTCTTACTGGGCCGCAGGCTTGAAGCCGTCGGCGGTGATCGGCAGTTCCGTCACCTCGCCGTATTTGGCGGCCAGCTTGCGGATCGCTTCCGCTTTCCCGACCAGCACCATTTGCAGATTATTGCGCGGGAAGTGCTTGTCCACCAGCTGCTTGGCGCGTTCCGGCGTCAGGCTGTCGACATCCTGCATGAAGTTGTCGATCTGCTCGCGGCCCACGTTCAGGGCGTACATATCGCCCAGCAGGCCGGCCAGCTGCTCGCTGGTTTCGAAGCGTGGCGGGAACTGGCCTTTGACATAGGCCTTGGCCGATTCCAGCGTGGTCTTGTCGATGCCCTTATCCCACAGGCGCTGATAGGTTTTCAGCGCCAGGTCCAGCGCCGCCTCGGTTTTCGGCGTGGCGGTGAAGCTGGAGATCTGGAAGGTGCCGGCCTGCGACAGCGGCGCGAAGGCGCTGTTGGCGCCATAGGTCAGGCCCGAGTTCACGCGCAGCTCGTCGTTGAGCCAGGAAGTGAAGCGGCCGCCCAGCACCGTGTTCACCACTTGCAGCGGCACGTAGTCCGGATCGTTGCGGGCGATACCCTTGCCGCCGATCAGGAAGGTGGTTTCGATGGCGTCGGCCTTGTCCACCAGCCAGACGCGCGGCTTGTCGGCCTGCACCTTGCCATTGTCCTGGGCTTGCGGCGCCGGGCCGCTGGCCTGCCATTGGCCGAACAGCTTTTCCAGCTGCTGGCGCATCTCGCCGGCCTTGAAGTCGCCCACCACCACGATGGCGGCGTTGTCCGGACGGTAGTAGCGCTGGTGGAAGCTCTTCACATCGTCCTGCTTCAGCGCGGCCACGCTGCTGACGGTGCCGGCGGCCGGGTTGGCGTAGGCGCCGCCGCCGAACAACATGCTGCGGTAGTAGTTGCCCACCACCTGGCGCGGGCTTTCCTTCTGCTGTTTCAAGCCCGCCACTTTACGGGCGCGCATCTTCTCCAATTCAGCCGCGTCGAAGCTGGGCTGCTGCACGATTTCGGCGAACAGGGGCAGCAGCTCGGCCGCGTCGGCGCGCGCGAAGTTAGCTTGCACCGTGGTCTGCTCGGTGCCTGCGCCGCCGGCCAGCACGGCGCCGCGGAAGTCGAAGGCCTGGTCGATCTCGGCCTTCTTATGTTTTTGCGTGCCGAGCAGCAGGGCATCGCCGGTCAGGTTGGACAGCCCGGCCTGCTGCGCGTCGTTGACGGCGCCGGCTTTGACTACGGCGCGCACGGCGATCAGCGGCACGTCGTGGCGCTCCATCAGGTAGACGGTCAGGCCGTTCGACAGCTTGGCGCTCTCGAAGGCGGGCAGGCGGAATTCGGCCGCGCTGGCCGGAATCTGCGCCGCGCCGGCGGCCGCGCCCAGCAGGCTCATAACGATCAGTTTCTTCATACTCTTATTCCTCCTTGGCGGCCAGCACGCCCACGGTGCGCTGCGATTTCTTCAGGTATTTGGCGGCGACGGCCTGGATATCGGCCGCGTTCAGCTTTTCGTACTGCGCGGGGGCGTCGAACATCTTGCGATAGTCGCCGAAGAACACCTCGAAATTGCCCAGTTGCTGGGCTTTGCCGTTGATGGTTTCCTGGGCGCGGTACAGGTCGAGCAGCTTGCGGTTCTTGACCTTTTGCAGTTCCTGCTCGCTGACGCCTTCCTTGACGACCTTGTCGACCTCGGCCAGTAGCGCTTGTTCCAGCTTGCCCGCGTCGACATTGGCGGCGGCCACCGCGTTCAGGTAAATCAGGCCGGGATCGAAACCGTCGGTGCTCATGGCGCTGACCGAGGTGGCCAGCTGCTGTTCCACCAGCGCTTTGTACAGGCGCGAAGTCTTGCCCTGGGTGAGCACGTCCATCAGCATTTCCAGCGCATACACGTCGGCGTGGCTGGCGTTCGGCGATTTGTAGGCCACCATCAGGTTCGGCGAAGTGGCCGAAGGCTTGGTCACGAACAGGCGGCGCTCGCCGGTCTGTTCCGGCTCCACCGTGCGCACGGCGGGCGGCGCGGCGCGTTTCGGGATGGCGCCGAAGTATTTGCCGGCGAGCTTTTTCACCTCGTCGAATTTGACGTCGCCCACGATCACGGAAACCGCGTTGTTAGGCGCGTAGTAGGTCTGGAAGTAGTTCTTCAGATCCTGCTGGGTCCAGGCCTTGATGTCCGATTCGACGCCGATCACCGGCCAGGAGTAGGGGTGGGCGGTGTAGGCTACGCTGTTCAACTGCTCCATCAGCATGCGCAGATTCGAGTTTTCCAGACCCGTGCTGCGCTCGGACAGCACCACGCCGCGTTCGCTCTCCACCACTTTCGGATCGATGCTCAGGTGGGCGATGCGGTCGCCTTCCAGCTTGAACACGGTCTCCAGCGAAGACGCCGGGAACCAGTCCTGGTACACCGTCACGTCGCTATTGGTGTAGGCGTTGTTGGCGCCACCCTTGGCTTCCATGGTGCGGTCGAACATTTTCGGACCATAGTTCTTCGAACCATTGAACATCATGTGTTCGAAGAAGTGGGACAGGCCGGTGGTGCCGGGCGCCTCGTTGCGCGAACCGACCTTCCAGAAGGTGTACATATTCGCGTTGGGGATGTTGCCGCTTTCTAGCACGATGAACTTCATGCCGTTTGGCAGCGTGAACGATTTCACCTGATCGGCCGACAGCGCGGCCTGCGCGGAGGCTGCCGCGCCAAGAGCGATACTGGCAGCCAGGATTTTCCACTTCATACTAAGCCCTTTCGGTGAAATGACAGGAATAACTCGAAAACAAGCATAGGATAATTGCAAGTAAAATGCCGGATGTCAACTTAAGGAGTACTTATGGATAGCGCAATGCACTGGTCGGCCCACGAGCTGACGATGACGGTCTTGATGACCCCCGATATGGCCAACTTCTCCGGCAATGTGCACGGCGGCGCCATCCTCAAGCTGCTCGACAGCGTAGCCTATGCCTGCGCCAGCCGCTATTCGGGCAGTTATGTGGTCACACTGTCGGTGGACCAGGTGATGTTCCTGCAGCCGATCCATGTGGGCGAGCTGGTGACCTTCCTGGCCTCGGTCAACTATACCGGTACCACCTCGATGGAAGTGGGCATCCGCGTCGTGACCGAAAACATCCAGCAGCGCCTGGTGCGCCACGCCAACAGCTGCTACTTCACGATGGTCGCCGTGGACAAGGACCGCAAGCCGCTCGCCGTGCCGCCGCTGGTGCCCGAAACGCCGGAGCAGGTCGCCCGCTTCGATGCGGCCAAGGCGCGCAAGGCGGCGCGCCAGCAGGTCAGCGCGGCGAAGAAAAAACCTTGATGACCGTTCCATTTGCTCTTCGCATAGGGCCATGTTCCCCGGAGCGTGGCCTTGTTGCGCTCCTCCGATCCGCCTCGCAAGCGCCGCTGTCGACTATTACCCAGGCGCTGAAAAAAGGCGCTCAGCTTCCGATCTGCGATCTCTTCGGCCGGGATGCGGCAGAAAATGAAGCGCGGGTTCTGGATCTGCTGGAGGAACTGGCTGCGCGTCGAACAAAATTTGAAATCTACGTAGAAGGATGCCTGGAGAGTCTGGAAGTCTTCGAGAATCTCTTGACGAGGCACCATCAGATTGCTTATGACATCGAAATGGAGACAGAGCTTGAGCTTGGCGAACCGAGCGAAGAGGCCATCCGCTGGAGTACGGGTAATTTCGAGTATCCGAAGCGCGAGCGGTAGCGTCCCCTGAACTGTAAAGCCGGTTGCGCCAGCAGTTGTTGGCGCGATCGATCCTGCGGAGAGCCTAGGGCTTCCGCGGCATCAACCGAAGGGGAAACGGCCAAGCCGCAGAAGCATCGCCAGTTTGGCGGCTCCGCGCGATCCACTACTTCCCGGATTTCAGCAGCGCCATCCCTGAGCCGATGCGCCGCCTGGAAGCATCGTCATACAGCAGCGTCTTGAATGCCACCAGCGCCGCCGCCAGCAGCGCGAAGGTCAAGCCGCTCGCGATGCTGCCGCGCATGCCGGACGAGGCGATGAAGCTGCCGCCCACCACGGCGCCAATGGTCACGCCCAGATTGATGAAGGCGATATACAGGCCGGTCGCAAACTCGGGCGCTTCCGGCGCCGCTGAACTAAGCCAGACCTGGGTGACGACCAGTCCACTGGTATGGGCCGCGCCCCAGAACAGCATGATTACCACGAGTCCCGTCATCGCCGCCGGCGTGGCGAAGAGATGCAGGATCACGTAGGCGAAGGCCAGCAGCAGCGGCTGCAGCAGCACGGTCAGCACCAGGCGCTTGCCGAGCAGGTGGCCGGCCAGCAGATTACCCAGCAGCCCGCCTAAGCCAAAGACCAGCAGCATTACGCTGATCGCTTTGCCGTCCATGCCAATGTGGCGCAGATGTTCGGCGGCATAAGCGTAGACCGAGAACATGGCGGCAAACACCATGGTGGCGGCGGCGATGTTCAGCCACAGCACCGGCTTGCGTAAGATGCCCAACTGCTTGCCATACGAGAGCTGCGCGCCGGCCGGCGCCTGCGGCAGCCAGATCATCAAGCCCAGCGCGGCGATGCCGTTGGCGGCGGCGCAGAAGAAGAACGATGTCTCGTAGCTGAAAGCGGCGGCGATCCAGGTGGTCAAGGGTATGCCCAGCACCATGCCCATGCTGGTGCCGACGAAGGCATGGGCGCTGGCGCGCGCGGCCTGCCCGGGCGGATACATGGCGATCGCCGCCACCATCGCCAGCGAGAAGTAGACCGGATGCAGCAGCGCCGCCAGCAGGCGCAGTGCCAGCAGGCTTTCAAAGCCGGGCGCGTAGGCCGACCAGACGCTGATGGCGGCGAAGAACAGCAGCGCGCCGGCCAGCATGCGCTTGCGGTTGACGCGCGAAGCCAACAGTACCAGCGGCGGCCCGCCCACCGCCACGACCAGGGCGAACAGGCCGACCAGCAGCCCGGCGCGCGTGGCCGTGACGTGGAAGCGCTCCATGATGAGCGGCAGGATGCCCACCACGCCGAACTCGATGCAGTACAGGCCAAACAGGCCGAGGCCGACGAAGAAGATGGGATGCGGCCCCTTCATGCCGCCGCCTTGTCGTTGCTTACGGCCGGCAGGCCGGCGTAGACGGCGTGGCAAAGCTGGTCGACGAAGGCACCCGACATGCCTTCGAGCGCGGTGTTGGTGAAGGCCACCACCGTGAGTTCGCGCTGCGGGTCGACAAACCAGGAGTGGCCGTAGGTGCCGCCCATGCGCCAGGTGCCGGGCGATTCGGGACTGGCGGCAGCGGCGGGGTCTGTGAGCACGGCGATGCCCAGGCCGAAGCCGCGGCCGGGCCAGAAGGCCATGGGCAGGTCGCCGATCTGGTTGCGGGTCATTTCGCGCGCCAGCGCCGGCGGCAGCAGAGAGCCGCCCTCCGTGCGCAGGGTTTCCAGCAGCAGTAGCAGGTCGCCCGCCGTTCCGACCATGCCGGCGCCGCCGGAAGGGTAGGCATGCGGGTCCAGCGCGCGGCCCGGCGCCAGCAGGAAGCCCGCCGTGCCTTCGATAAAGGGCAGTTGCGCGTGCTCGTCAAGGCGGCGCGGCGCGGGAGCGGCGTTGGCGTAGGCCGCCGCCAGCCGCGCCGGATCATGGGCCAGAAAGCCCGTGTCGCGCATGCCCAGCGGCCCGGTCACGAGCTCGGCGACGGCTTGCGCCAGCGGCAGGCCGCTGGCTTGCTCGATGACGGCGCCCAGCACATCGGTCGCCATCGAATATTTCCATTGCGTGCCCGGCTCGTACAGCAGCGGAGCGGATGCCAGCCGCACCAGGTTCTCGCGCAGGCTGATGCCGCTGTGGTCCATGCCGTCCGAAACCTGGGCGCGCGCATAGGAAGCATTCTCCTCCTGGAAGAAGCGGTAGGTCAGGCCGGCGGTATGGGTCATCAGATGACGGATCGTGATGGTGGGGACGGCGCCGTTTTCCAGCGCCGGCTGGAAGTAGGGCAGGTAGCGCGTCACTGGCGCGTCGAGTTCCAGCCGCCCCTGCGCCACCAGCACCAGCGCGGCGGCCGAGACGATGGGCTTGGAGACGGAGGCCAGGCGGAATACGGTGTCGGCCGTCATGGCGCGTGCCTGTTCGCGGTCGGCCATGCCGGCGGCGCGCTGGTAGACAAGGCGGCCGCCTTGCGCGGCCAGGACCACGGCGCCGACCAGGCGCTGCTCTGCCAGTGCCTGGTCGATCACGGCGTCAAGACGCGCCGCCAGGGCGGGATTGCCGGTTGGGGCGGAGGTGGAGTTGAAGTGGGACATCGGACTTCCTTATTGAAGAGGGAAGTCCAGCTTAGTGACATGCCGACTAAAGAAAAACAGGCTAGAATTCCCTTCATAAAGGACGTATGTGTCCGCAATGGAGTGGGATATGGATCATTTGGGCGGCCTGACGGCCTTCGTGCAGGCGGCGGAAGCGCAAAGCTTTGTCGCGGCGGGGCGGGTGCTGGGCGTGTCGCCGTCGGCCATCGGCAAGAGCATTGCGCGCCTGGAGCAGCGGGTCGGCGTGCGCCTGTTCCACCGCAGTACGCGCAGCATCCGCCTGACGGCCGAAGGCAAGCTCTTTCTCGAAAGCTGCCGCCGCATCCTGCTGGAGATCGAACAGGCCGAGCAAGCGCTATCGAGCACCATGGGCGCGCCGCGCGGCCGCCTGCGCATCAGCCTTCCGCTGGTCGGCAACCTGCTCAATCCCGTGCTGGTGGAGTTTGCCCGCCTGTATCCGGAGATTCTGCTCGACGTGGATTGCACGGATCGCCGCGTCGACCTGATCGAGGAAGGCTTCGACGCCGTGGTGCGCGTGGGCGAAAGCGCCGATTCGCGCCTGATGAGCCGCAAGCTGGGCACCTTTCATTTGCGCCTGGTGGCCGCCCCGGCGTATCTGCGCCAGCACGGGGCGCCCGCGCAGCCGCAGGATCTGCAGCGCCACCGCTGCCTGTTCTACAAATTCCCGAGCACGGGCAAGCTGGAAGCCTGGCCTTTGGCGGATTGGGAGCAACTGTATGGCAGCGGCCTGCCGGCCGCGCTGGAATGCAGCACCATCGACACCCTCATGCACTTTGCCCGGCAAGGCATGGGCATCGCCTGCCTGCCGGATTTCGCGGTGCGGGCGGATCTGGAACATGGCGCCCTGCAAAGCGTGCTGCCGCGGCATACGCGCCATAGCGGCAGCTTTCATATACTTTGGCCGTCCAGCAAGCAGCTGGCGCCGAGGCTCAGGGTCTTGATCGATTTCCTGAGCGAGCGGGTATTTCCGGAGGAGAGCCGAGGCCTTAGTGGCGGCGGCGGGTAGGGTAGATCAGCGTGCGCACCGCCACGCTGGAGGGTACGCCCATCGCGGCCAGGAATTCGGCGGCGCGTTTCAGGCCCACTTCGGGCAGGGCGGAAATGGCCTGATTGATGATGTCGCGGGTGTTATGGTCGGCGCGCACTTGCTGGTGGCGCAGGTCGTGTGTATTCATCCTGTGGTCCCCGTGCGGAGCGGCGCGAGGCCGAGATTTTTCCCCTCGCGCAGCATTTGTTCAAAATCCCGTGGCGCGACCGGACGGCTGAAATAATAGCCTTGCATTTCGTGGCATCCGTTGCGGCGCAGGTAGTCGAGCTGCTCCCGCGATTCTACCCCTTCCGCGATCACGCGCAACTTCAGATTGTGAGCGAGTGCAATGATGGAAGCCACGATGGCCGCGTCCTCGGCGTCATGCGCGATGTCGCTGACGAAGGAGCGGTCGATTTTCAGCACATCGATGGGGAAGTTGCGCAGATAGGACAGGCTGGAGTAGCCGGTGCCGAAGTCGTCGATGGACAGCGTCACGCCCAGCGCCTTCAACTCGTGCAGCAGGGTCACGGCCTGCTGCACATCGTTCATGAACAGGCTTTCGGTCAGCTCGATTTCCAGGCAGGAGGCGGGCAGGCCGGTCTGCGCCAGCGCGCCGCGGATTTCGTCGACCAGGCCCGGCTGGCTGAACTGGCGTGCCGACAGGTTGACCGCCACGCGCAGGGGCGGCAGGCCGGCGTCCTGCCAGGCCTTGGCCTGGGCGCAGGCGCTGTGCAGCACCCAGGCGCCGATCGGCAGGATCAGGCCCGTTTCCTCGGCCAGGCCGATAAAGCGCTGCGGCGGCACGGTGCCCAGCTCGGGATGCTGCCAGCGCAGCAGCGCTTCCATGCCCACCACTTCGCCGCTTTGCAGGTCGAGCTGGGGCTGGTAGTGCAGCACGAATTCCTCGCGCTCCAGCGCCTTGCGCAGCGCGCCCTCGATGCGCAGGCGCTCCTGCGCTTCCTCGTTCATGGCCGGCTGGTAGAACTGGAAGCAGTTGCGGCCCATTTTCTTGGCCGAATACATGGCGATGTCGGCATGCTCGATCAGGTGCTGGGCGGCGGCGGCATCGCCCTCGTACACGGCGACGCCGATGCTGCAGGTGACGAAGAATTCCTTCCCCTCCAGCAGCACGGGCTGGGCCAGATTGCTCATCACGCGCTGCACGATGTCGGGCGAGAGCGATTCGTCCGGGTATTCGCTGAGGATGGCGACGAATTCGTCGCCCGACAGGCGGGCCACGGTGTCGCTGGCGCGCAGGCTGGTTTGCAGGCGGCTGGCCACCGTCACCAGCAGCTGGTCGCCGGCCTTGTGGCCCAGGCTGTCGTTGACGAATTTGAAGCGGTCCAGATCGATCAGCATGACCCAGATCGGGTGGCTGCTGCGGTTGGCGTAGGCCACGGCCTGGCTCAGGCGGTCCTGCAACAGCATGCGGTTGGGCAGGCCGGTCAGCACGTCGTGGTGGGCGATGTGCTGGATGCGCTGCTCGGCCAGTTTGCGTTCGGTGATCTCGCTGCCGGTGCCGCGATAGCCGCGGAACTCGCCCTGGGCGTCGTAGACCGGTTCGCCGCTGGTGATGAACCAGCGCTCCACGCCGTCGTCGCCGCGCATGGAGTACTCCACATTGGTGAAGGGCATGCGCGATTCCAGCAAGGCCTTGTGCTCGCGTCCCCATTTGGTCTGCAGCATGTCGGGATGTGCTTCCCAGCGCGTGCGGCCGATATAGCTCTCCTTGCGGATATGGCCTTTTTCGAAGAAGCCGCCGGTCACATTGGTGAAGCAGAAGTTGGCGTCCTGCTCCCAGTACCAGTCGGAGGACAGGGCCAGCAGGCGGCGGAAGCGCTGTTCGCTTTCCTGCAGCTTGCGTTCGGCGCGTTTGCGCGCCGCCACGTCCTCGATCAGGCGCTCGTTGCTGCGCTGCAGATCGGCGGTGCGCGCATCGACCAGCAATTGCACGCGGCGCGAGCGTTGCACCAGGGATTGTACATAGGCCGCCGCCAGGATGCTGAACAGCAGGCCGCCGACCAGGGTGCAGAGCGAACCCAGATGGTCGGCCAGGAAGGGGCGCGGCTTGGCTTCCACCCGCACATGCCAGGGCCGTCCCAGCACATTGAAGGACTTGATTTCGTTGCCGTGGTATTCGGGCGAGAGCCAGCGCCAGAACAGGTGGTCGGGCTGGGTGTCGCCGCGTTGCAGGCCGTGGCTGAATACCAGATTGGCCGGCTGGGCCGGATCGCCCGCATACACGCTGAGCACGAGCTGCTGGTCGTCCAGCAGGCCGGCGCCTTGCAGGATGGTGTAGACCAGGGAGGTGGTGCGGATTACGGCTCCGGTATCGCCGATCCAGGCGGCGCGGCGCTGTTCCGGCGTGGCGCTGGGCGCGCCGTGGCGGAACACGGGCATCAGCAGCACCATGCCGCTTTCGGCGCTGGCGTCCTGCGCCAGGCGCAGCAGGGCGGTGGCGGCGGGGCGGCCGCTGTCGAGCATCTCGTCGACGGCCTTGCGCACGGCGCCATTGCTCAGCACTTCCAGGCCGAAGGCGCGTTCATTGCCCTGCAGCGGTTCCAGATAATCGACCACGCTATACAGTTCGCTCTCGGGCGCCGGCCGCATCTCGCTGCCGATCATCTGGCGCACCACGAAGCCTTCGTGCTGCTTGCGCATCTCGGCTTCATAGGCGAGCTTCTGCGGGTGGGTCAGCACGCGATGGAAGTTGAAGGCGCTGACGAAGGGGTAGCGCTCCAGCAGCGGGCGGGTGAATTCGCGGAATTGCTCGCGGCTGACCGGTTCCACGGTGCGGAACAACTGGTTGGTGATCGACAGCACTTCGACCGCGTCGACGAAGCCGCGCTGGATGGCGGCGGCGCGCACATTGGCGCGCTGCTGGAAACTGAGTTCCATCTTGCCGTATTCGAGCGCCGTCACCGCCACGAACAGCACGGTCGTCACGGCCAGGCCGGCGCCCAGCGTGGCGGCTGCGGCAAAGGCAATGGACGATGATGACCGGCGGCGGCGAGCCATGAAACTCCTTGTAGGGAAAATAAGATGTGGCGTGGGGGTGCTGTGCGGCAATATTACTGCGGCGCTAGTTTGTCACAAAATCGGGGAAATTCCGAGTTGTAGCGCCACAAATAATCGTTTTTTTCTGCTTTTTGATGCCGTTTTTACAAGCTGCCGCGCAGCCGCGCCACCAGCCAGCGCGCCAGCAGGCGGTTGACCAGGCCAAAACCCAGGCCCGGCCAGAGGCCTTGATGGCGCGCCACCCGGCGCAGCAGGTTCAGGGCCGGGGTGGGGCGGCCGGACGCCGCCTTCAGGGCGAAGACGATGCGGTTATTGCCGGCGATGCCCTGGAACTGGCACAGGCAGCCCTGGAAGCGCTGGCGCAGGCGGGACAGCAGGATGGGGTAGCGCGGATCGTAGTTGAAGATATTCGCCACCAGCAGGCCGTCCGGGCGCAGGGCGCGGCGGCAATCGGCGTAGAAGCGGGCCGTGGTCAGGGACGAGGGCAGGCCATCGTGATCGAAGCCGTCGAGCAGCAGCACGTCGGCGCTGTTCTGCAGGCGCGCCATATATTCGGCGGCATCGGCATGGATGATGCGGAAGCGCTCATCGTCGGGCGGTACGGCGAAGCGTTCGCGCAGGGCGATCACGTCGGCGCGCAATTCGAGCACGGTGATGCGGGCATAGGGCAGGTAGCGGTGGCAGAATTTGGCCAGCGAACCGCCGCCCAGGCCGACCATCACGATGTGGCGCGCGCGCGGCTTGAACAGCACGAAACACATCATGGCGCGCGCATAGCGCAGCACCAATTGGTCCGGATCGTCCAGGTCCATCTGGCTTTGCACCTCGCCCGGCTGGAATTCCAGCGACAGGCGGCTGCCGCGCCGATGCAACAGGGAAGTGTGTTCGAGGGAGGAAGTCATATGCCAAGGTTGTTGCCGGCTCCGAAGTTCTGATAAGCTGCCGGGTTTGCCGCATAGAGTGTACTCGAAGCGCGCGCCGGGTGCCGGACCGCGTTTACATACATTCAAATAATCGGTACATTGCCAGCATGGCCAGCGCTCCGGAGAGAGAATATGTTCTTAGATCACCCGACCATCACCGCGACCAACAGCTTTACCGAACCTGACCGTCTGGAACGGCTGGGCCGCGTGTATGGCTACGTGGCCGCCCTGGCGGATATAGCCGGTAAACAGAATTTTATCGAGAAGGTCAGCCAGCTGCACGACCACAAGGGCACGCTGATCGTCTTCTGGCACGACGCGCCGAGCGAGGACGAGAAGGAATTCTTCCTCAAGGCCTGGGGCAGCAAGGTGGGCGACGGCAGTACGAATGTCGAGCACGAGGTCTAATAAACGCTGTAGCGCATGGATATTCGCACCCTTGCCTTAGCCCTGGCTCTGGGCAACCTGAGTCTATGCGCGGCCCTGTTCTTCTTTGATTACGAGCGGCGCAAGTCGCTGAGCCTGTCCACCTGGGCGGTGGCCAAGCAATGCCAGGCCGTGGCCTGGCTGCTGCTCTATTTCCGCGGCGTGCTGCCCGATTTCCTCGGCGGCCCGCTCGCCAATCTGCTGCTGTTCGCCGGCGTGGCCCTGGATGCGGGCGCGTTCTGGGACGCCGCCAACAGGCCGTCCTGGCGCCGCGTGCTGCTGCCGGCCCTGGCGCTGGCCTCCCTGGCTTATCTGGCTTGCCAATTCATCGATAGCGAAGGCGGCCTGCGCGTCGCCACGGGCGCCGTCATCCTCGGTGGTTTCTACCTGGCCGGCGTGGCCGCGCTGCTGCGCTTCTGGCGCGCCGGCAGCATGTTGTGCCGCTTCCTGACCGTGACCATGAGCGTGCTGGCCGTGGTGGTGGCCGCGCGCGGGGTGCTGAGCGTGCTGCTGCCCGAGGGCTGGAGCTGGGTCAGCCCGGCCATCATGGCCGGCGTCGGTTATGGCGCGCTGTATCTGCTGATGCTGTTGAACGGCTTCGGCTACCTGCTGCTGTCGCGTGAAAAGCTGCAGGGCGAGCTGGATCGGCTGGAAACCATCGATGCCCTGACCGATGTGCCGAACCGGCGCGGCTTCTACCAGGCTTTGCAGCCGTGGATGGCGCTGGCGCGCCGTCCGGGCCAGCCGACCGCCCTGATCATCCTCAATCTCGACCAGTTCAAGCGCGTCAACGACAGCTACGGCCATCCGGTGGGCGACAGCGTGCTGAAAACCATGGTCGATGTCTGCCGCAAGCAGTTGCGCGACAGCGACTTGATGGGCCGCCTGGGCGGCGCCGAATTCGCCGTCCAGCTGCCGCGCACCTCGCTCGAGGATGCGCGCCTGGTCGCGGAGCGCATCCGCAAGGCCGTGGAAGGCATGCCGGTGAAAGCCGACAAGGCCATCATCCAGCTCACGGCCAGCCTGGGCGTGACCACCATTCGTGCCGAAGATACAACAGTGAGCCTGTTCAAGCGCGCCGACGAAGCCTTGCAAGCGGCTAAACTGCGTGGCCGCAATCAAGTGGCCGAAGCCGAGACGCCTTCGCTGGAGGTTTAAGCGCGTCTTGTCATATGGGTGTAACAAATTCCGCTTAGTGTGATAGCATTTTCGTATAAACGATATAAACGGAATTTACATGTACGCCGCCGTCGACCTTGGTTCCAACAGCTTCCGCCTGCACATAGGCAAACACGATGGTGACGCCATCCGCGTGCTCAAAAGCATGCGCGAACCGATACGCCTTGCCGCCGGACTGGATGAGGCGGGCAATCTGAGCGAGGCCGCCATCCAGCGCGCCATCGCCTGCCTCAAGACTTTCCGCCTGACGCTGGCCGCCTATGAGCTGGACGCGGTGCGTGTGGTCGCCACCTCCACCATGCGCCAGGCGCGCAATGTGGCCTCCTTCCTGCCGCAGGCCGAGGAGGCCATCGGCTACCCGATCGAGATCATTTCGGGGGAAGAGGAGGGGCGCCTGATCTATATGGGCGTGGCCAATTCCCTGGCCCAGCCCAATGAGCGGCGCCTGGTGGTCGATATCGGCGGCGGCTCGACCGAGCTGATTCTGGGCCGCGGTGCGGATATCGAGCGGGTGGAATCGTTCAGCGTGGGCAGCGTCAAGCAAAGCCTGTCCTTCTTCGTTGGCGGGCGGGTGGACGCGGCGTCCTACGAGGCGGCCATCCTGTCGGCGCGCAGCCATTTCGAGGACGGCGCGCCGCCTTACCACCCGCAGTTCTGGAAGCGCGCTTACGGCTCGTCGGGCACCATCCGCGCCATCGCCGAGATCATCGAGAAAAATGGCCTGGGCAAGGGCGATCTGTCGGCGCCCAGCCTGGAAGCGCTGAAAAAGCGCTTCATCGAGTTCGGCCACGTCAGCAAGATCGACATGCCGGGACTGCGCCCCGACCGCGCCGGCACCATCGTCGGCGGGCTGGCTATCCTGATCGCCATCGTGCATGAACTGGGCATCAACCAGATGCAGTCCATCGAGGCCGGCTTGCGCATGGGCGTGATGTGGGATCTGTATCTGCGGTCGACCCGGCGTGACCGGCGCGAGCAGTCGGTGCGCCTGTTCATGGAGCGCTTCCACGTCGACCAGGCGCGCGCCGAGCGTGTCGCCAACGATGCCGTCACGCTGTACGAGCAGATGAAGCCGGGCGCGGAGAATTACAGCCAGCACCTGTTCTGGAGCGCGCTGCTGCACGAATGCGGCGTGGTGGTGTCGCAGACGGGCAGCCATAAACACGCCTCCTACCTGGTCGAGAACGCCGACCTGCCGGGCTTCACCACCCGCGAGCAGAAGGCCATGAGCCGCCTGCTGCTGGCGCAGAAGGGCAATCTGCGCAAGGTCAGCGAGCTGCTGGGCGAGTCCGATTTCGCCAAGGCGGTAGTGGCGCTGCGTCTGGCGATTCTCTTCATGCACTCGCGCATTGAGCTGGATTTCAAGGGCATCAAGCTGCGCATGAAAAACCGTATCGAGCTCGAACTGCGGCGCGAATGGGTGGCTGAACACCCCACCGTGGCCTATTGGATGGAAAAGGAACAGGAGTTCTGGGACGAGGTGGGCGTCGATCTGAGCATCCGCGCCATCGCCTGATCGGGCGGGGAATTCTCACAGATTCTCGCTGCACGGCTCCATTTTCTTGAAAAATGGTATATATTGTTTATATTGTTCAATTAATGGAGTCGCCATGACTGTTGTAAAAACCGAGAAAAAGCCGGTTGCCGCCAAGGCCCCGGCCGTGAAACCGGCCGCTAAGCCGGCAGTGAAAACCGCCGCCACCGCCGCCAAACCAGCTGCCGCCGCGGCGAAACCGGCCGCCAAGGCTGTGACCAAGGCTGCCGTCAAGCCGGTCAAGGCCGCGGCCAAACCTGCCGTGAAAGCGGCCGCCAAGCCGGCTGCGAAGCCTGCCGCCAAGCCTGCCGCATCGAAGGTTGTCGCACCGAAGGCCGCGCCAAAAGCCGCTGCGCCAAAAGCGGCCAAGCCGCGCGCCGCCGCCAAGCCGGCCGAGAAAGCGGCCGAGGTGGCGAAGGAGAAGCCACGCAAGGATAAGTTGGTGCGCGACAGCTTCACCATGCCCGAAGCCGAATACGCGGTGCTGGGCCAGGTGAAGAAATCCTGCCTGAAAGCCGGTTTCGAGATCAAAAAGAGCGAGCTGCTGCGCGTGGGCGTGGCCCTGATCAGCCAGATCGACCTGGCGACCTTGCAAAGCGTACTGGCATCTTTACCACAGTTGAAGACCGGACGGCCCAAAAAAGCCTGATGTCATCGAACTGCCATAAAGTTGTCATTTTGTTGAAGCAATAGCTCGTTACGCTTGCTTTCGTCCCCACTGAAAGGATGAAAGCATGCAACATACTATCGTACAAGCAGAAACCCGGGCGTCGGCTGGCCGTCTGGTGCTGAGCATGGCCAGCACGCCCGAGGAACTGCGCGAAGTGCAGCGCCTGCGCTACAAGGTGTTCATCGAGTCAATGGGCCTTAACTCGCTGGCCAGCGACGATGGCCTCGACAGCGACGAATTCGATGAATTCTGCGATCACCTGATCGTGCGCGAATCCGACAGCCTGAAGGTGGTCGGCACCTATCGCCTGCTCAATCCCACCCGCGCCCGCAAGCTGGGCCGCCTGTATTCGGAAGGCGAATTCGACCTGGGACGCTTGAATAATCTGCGCGGCCGCATGCTCGAAGCGGGCCGTGCCTGCATCCACCCGGATTACCGCGGCGGCAGTGTCATCATGCTGCTGTGGTCGGGCCTGGCCGAGTATATGCGCCGCCAGCAATGCGACTACCTGATCGGCTGCGCCAGCATCAGCCTGGCCGACGGCGGCCACAATGCCGTCGCCGTCTACCAGCAACTGCGCGAAAAGCATATGGCGCCGCCCGAGTACCGCGTCACGCCGCATCTGCCTTTCCCTTACCAGAAGCTCGATCCGGCGCCGGCGGTGCAGGTGCCGGCCCTGCTGAAAGGCTATATGCGCTCCGGCGCCTGGATCTGCGGCGATCCGGCCTGGGATCCTGATTTCGAAAGCGCCGACCTGTTCCTGCTGATGCCGCTGGCCAATCTGGATGCCCGCTATGCCCGCCATTACAACGTCGGCGAGCCGGCGCTGGCCAGCGCGGCCTGACGCAAGGTTCCCGGCTTCCCTGCCAACCCGCCTCATCCGAGGCGGGTTTTTTATGCTTGCGTTCGCCGGCGGCATGGCCTATAGTTAACTGTACTGATCGGTACATTGTGTGGCGATTGGTACATTTAAAAGGAAAAACCATGCCTACCCGTCCTCCGCTGCCTCCCTTCACCCGCGAGAGCGCCATCGAAAAAGTCCGCCTGGCCGAAAACGGCTGGAACACGCGCGACCCCGAGAAGGTCTCGCTCGCCTATACCGAAGACAGCTGGTGGCGCAACCGCGGCGAATTCGTCCAAGGGCGAGCCGCCATCGTCGGCCTGCTCAAGCGCAAGTGGACGCGCGAACTCGACTACCGCCTGATCAAGGAGTTGGGCATACGACGGCGCCCGCATTGCGGTTCGCTTCGCCTACGAATACCATGACGACTCGGGCCAGTGGTTCCGCGCCTACGGCAACGAAAACTGGGAGTTCGACGAGCAAGGCTTGATGCACCACCGCCATGCCAGCATCAACGAACACCCGATCCAGGCCAGCGAACGCAAGTTCTTCTGGGACGCCAGCGGCCCGCGTCCGGACGACCATCCGGGCTTGAGCGAGCTGGGCTTTTAAGCATTAAAGGATAGGAATGGCGCGACTCATCGCAGAAAAAGCCGACATCGTGCCGCTGCTGGCGGAAGTTTTCCGCCAGTACGGCTTTGAAGGCGCCAGCTTGGCGCGCATCGGCGAAGGCACCAGACTGGGCAAGGGCAGCATCTACCACTTCTTCCCCGGCGGCAAGGAGGAAATGGCCGACGCGGTATTGGCCGACATCGACGCCTGGTTCCGCGACAACATCTTCGCCCCGCTGGCGGAAAGTGCCGACCCGCGCGCCGGCATCGCCCGCATGTTCGACGACGTCGAGCGCTACTTCGACTCCGGCCAACGCATCTGTCTGCTTGGCGTGTTCGCCCTGGGCAGCGAGCGCGACCGCTTTGTCGACCGCGTGCAAGGCTACTTCGCCGCCTGGATCGCCGCCCTCGGCGCCGCCCTGCAGCGCAGCGGCCATCCCGCCGCCGAAGCCGCCGAGCTCGCCGAAGAAACCGTCGCCGGCATCCAAGGCGCGCTGGTGTTATCGCGCGCCCTGCAAAGCCCGGCCAGCTTCAGCACCGCCCTGCAGCGCCTCCAACGCCGCCTTTGACAACCATCAAAAAATGTCCACCCTGGTGTCAGGCACCAGAGCAGGACATTGTTTGATACTGATCAAGAAATGTCCGACCTTAGTGCCTGACACCAGGGTGGACATTTTTTGATTTGGGTCAAAGGGCTTGGCCGTTTTTGTCGCGGCTATCCATGGCGACGGTTTGCACGGTCAGGGTGGCGCCGGGGCGGATGCGCTGCTGGCCGTTGAGGATGACTTTGTCGTCGGGCTGGAGGCCGCTTTGCACGATGCGCAGGCCGCCGCCGGCTTGCGGGCCAAGCGTGATGGCGCGGTATTCGGCCTTGCCTTCGCGGTTGACGATGAAGACGTATTTGCGGTCGAGGTCGGTGCCGATGGCGCGCTCGTTGACGAGCAGGGCGCGGGTGGCGTGCTGACGGCCATTGCCGGCGGCGATTTGGACGCGCACGAAAAGCCCGGGCACGAGATTGCGTTCGGCATTGTTCAGCACGGCGCGCATGCGCACGCTGCCGGTATTGGTGTCGAGGCGGTTGTCGATGAAGTCGAGTTCGCCTTGGTGCGGATAGCCTTGTTCGTTATTGAGGGCGATGTGCACCGGCACCGGCGCCCCGGCCCGCTTCAGCACGGCCACGCGCAGATAGGTCTCTTCGTCGCCGTCGAAGCTGGCGTAGATCTTGTCGGTGGAGACGAGCGAAGTGAGCACGGCATGGCCGTCGACCAGATTGCCGACCGTGATTTCGGCCTTGCTGACGCGCCCGTCGATCGGTGCCAGCACCTTGGTGTACGCCATGTTCAGGCGCGCCGCTTCGGTGGCGGCTTGGGCGGCGCGCGCGGTGGCGTCCAGTTCTTTCTGGCTGGAGGCGCGTTCGTCGAATTCGCGCTGGGCGATGGCGCGGTCGGCCAGCAGCCGTTCGGCGCGTTCCAGTTCGACCTTGGCCAGGTCGGCGCGGGCGCGGGCCGAGTGGGCGTCGGCTTCGGCCTTGTTCAATTGGGCCTGGTAGGGGCGGGCGTCGATGGTAAACAGCAGATCGCCTTTCTTGACCAGGCTGCCCGGCGTGAAGTGCACGCTGGTGATGTAGCCGCTCACGCGCGGCCGGATTGCGACGCGCTCGATGGCTTCGAGCCGGCCGGGAAATTCCTGGGTTTCGACAATGTCTCTTTGCACGACCAGCGCCGCCGAGACCGGCATGCCGGCCGGCTTGGCCGCCGTCTTGTCCTGGGACGAATCGCAGCCCGTCAGCGGCAGCAGGGCCAGACTGAGGACGCTCAGAGCGAACAGCAATTTCATGGTGACCTCGCAAGTGGGAGGGGAATGGGGGACGCCTCGCGCGTCTAGTCTAGCGGCACGGTACGCAAGCGGCCTCTCCCTTAAGAGGGGGGAGCTGTTGTAATGCGGGGAAAAATGCTGACAGCGGGGTTTGGGCTGTACAGGGGGGAAGTGGGCGCCGGAGACTGCAATGCCGGCGCCTGGCATGGCAAGGACAGAAGAGGCTTGTCAGTGCACTGAAGCAGTCGATAGTTCTTTTAATTCACGGATACTGAGTTCCGATTTTTCGTGCATGCGCAACAGGATCGTTGCGCCAACGGCCAGCTTGCGATGCCGGATCTTGCTGATGATGGGGGGCTGAACTTCCAGCACCCGGCACAGCTCTGCATCGTTCTTCAGATGCATTTTTTCGATCAGGGTATCGAGCAGCTTATTGGGCACAAAGCTTGAAGGCTCTAGCGCCCTTGCACGGTTCATCGCTTCGATCAGTTCCAGTTTTTTTTGCCGCACGCTCATTTGCTCCTCCCTTAGGTCACGTGAATGGGACTGGCTCTTCCTGGCTTGTCTAGCCGCCACAAGGCGGTGAGGGTGGCGACTAACTCAACTATCATTGATAACCAAGCAAGTTAATTAAACTATACTACGCAAAAAAATTTTTGCGCGTTTTTGTTCGATATTTATGAGTTTTATTGAGCTAGCGCGTTGACAGATGTTGTTTCTTGTAAGCCCTCCTTCGTCAGGATCAAGGTGCGGTCGGCCATCGCGGCCGCCGCGTGCGAGTGCGTGACCATGATGGCACAGGCGCCGCTGGCCTTTATTTCCCTTTGTAACAGCCGCAGGATGGCGTCGGCGGTGTCGGGATCGAGGTTGCCGGTCGGCTCGTCGGCCAGCACCAGCGCGGGCCGGTGCACCAGGGCGCGCGCGATCGCCACGCGCTGCATTTCCCCACCGGAAAGTTGCTGCGGATAATCATGTTCGCGGCCCGCCAAGCCAACGGCCGCCAGCATGTCCGCCGCGCGCTGTTGTGGCATGCCATTGAGCAATAAGGGCAGGGCGACGTTTTGCAGCAAGCTCAAATGCGGCAGCACATGGAAGGCCTGGAAGATAAAACCCATGCGCTCGCGCCGCAGTTTCGTGGCGGCGTCGTCGTCCAGCGAGGCCATGGCGACGCCATCGACCAGGATGGGCGTGCCGGGTCCGGCGTCCGGGTGGTCGAGGCCCGCGATCAGATTGAGCAGCGTCGATTTGCCGACGCCCGATTCGCCCATGATGGCGACGAACTCGCCGGCGCGAAAGCGGTAGGACAGGCCGGACAGCACGGGATGGCCGTTGGCATACGATTTATACAGTTTACGTAATTCGAGCATCGTCTTCCTTGGATTGAACGTCAGCGCGTCAAGACGCGCCGCAGCGCGAAGCTGACGGCATCGACCAGGGCCACCAGCAGCAGCATGGCCAGGATCACCGTCGCCGCCTTCTGCATCTGGAACAGCGAGAGATGATACTTCAGCATCTGACCCAGGCCGCCCGCGCCCACCACGCCCAGGATGGCGGCGGCGCGGATATTGTTCTCCCAGCGGTACAAGGTGTAGGACAGCATCTGCGGCAGTGTTTGCGGCAGCGTGGCGTAGAAGAAGGCCGCCAACGGCGGTGCGCCGTTGGCGCGCAGGCTTTGCTCCGGCAGCGGCGCGGCGTTTTCCAGCGCATCGGCGAACAGGCGTCCCAGCACGCCGGCCGTGTGGGCGGCCAGCGCGAGCGTGCCGGCAAAGGGGCCAAGGCCGGCGGCGATCAGCAGGATGGAGGCCCACACCAGCTCCGGCACCGAGCGCAATACATTGAGTAGCACGCGCACCATGGCGCGCGCGGCCCGGCCGAAGCGCCCCGCGCCGGGCAGGGCCAGCAGCATGCCGCCCGCCACCGCCAGCAAGGTGCCGAGGGCGGACATGGCCAGGGTTTCGCCGGTCGCCAGCGCGGTCTTGCGCAGGAAGCCGCTCCCCGTTTCGGGCGGCGCGAAGCTGGCCAGGAATTCGGCCACGCTGCCCACCGCGTCGGCGCTGAAGAAGTCGCGCCATTTCAGCGGCAGGCTGGCGAAGCTGGCGATGACCAGCGCCGCCAGGGCCAGGCCCAGCGCGGGACCGGACCAGTGCCGGCGCGGCGCGGGCGGCAGCGCCGGTGCGGCCTGGTCTTCCTGTTTGCTCATGCCAGCCTCCGGCGCAGCAGGCGCGAAAACAGGTCGGCCGCCGCCACCAGCAACACGAAGACCAGCAGCATGGACGCCACTTCGCCGCCGGCCAGCATCTTCATCGATTCATCCATGCGCTGGCCCAGGCCGCCGGCGCCGACAAAACCCATCACCACCGAGCCGCGGATCGCGCATTCCCAGCGGTAGATGGTGTAGGACAGCAGTTCCGGCGCCGCCTCCGGCAGCGCGCCGTAGCACAGCGCTGCCAGCCGTCCGCCGCCATTCATCAGCAGGCTGTCGCTGGCATGCGCTTCCGACGATTCGAGGATTTCGGCGTAGACCTTGCCCAGCATGCCGCAGTAGGTGAGGGCGATGGCCAGTACGCCGGCCGTGGGACCGAGGCCGACGATGCGCACCAGCAGCAGGGCCCACACCAGCTCCGGCACGCTGCGCAGCAGGACCAGCAGCCAGCGCACCAGCTGGCGCGCGGCGGCGGGCAGCACGCCCATGCGGCGCCGGCCCAGGCGCGAGATCGACAGGCGCTCGGTGACGATCAGCGTGGCGGGAATCGCGCCCAGCAAGGCCAGGCTCAGGCCCGCCGTGGCGATGGCGATGGTCTGCCAGGTTTCGCGCAGCAGCATGGCGAGAAATTCCGGCCCATGCGCGGGCGGCAGGAAGCCGGCCAGAAAGCGCCCGGTGGCGCTCAGGCTTTGCCGGTCGAACAGCACGGACGGCTTGAATTCGCTGGCCACCAGCATGGGCCATAGCAGCAGCAAGCCAAGCGCGGTATAGGTGACGCGGCCGCGCCAGGCGGGATCGGGATGGCGCTCGGCGTAAGGGACGGCGGGAATGTTTTGCATGCGCGTTCCGCTTACAGGCAGGCGCCGACGGCCAGCTTGTCCTGCAAGGTGTGCGGATGCGGCGAATTGGCGGGCGGCTGTTCGCCCAGATACAGCTCGGCGATCATCGCTTCCGTCACTTGCGCGCGCGGCAGGTCGAAGACGATGCGGCCCTCTTTCAAGGCGACGATGCGCGGGAAGTGGCTCAGCGCCAGATCGACCTGGTGCAGGCTGCACACCAGCGCCGCCTGGCGTTGCGCCGCTTCCTGCTGCAGGGTGTTGAGGGTCAATTGCGACAGGGCGGGATCGAGGGCCGACAAGGGTTCGTCCACCAGCAGCGCCTGCGCCGTCGAGAGCAGCAGGCGCGCCAGGCCGCAGCGCTGGCGTTCGCCGCCGGACAGGCGGTCGACGCGGGCATACAGCTTGTCGCCCAGATTAAAGCGCGACAGGGCGCGAAAGGCCGCTTCCGGATCGGCGGGGCGCAGCAGCGAGAGCAGCGCGCGCCACAGGCTCCAATGCGGCAGGCGCGCGGCCAGCACCGCCGTCACCACGCGCTGGCGCGGCGGCAGCGGCGGCGTTTGCGGCGCGAGGAAGAGGCGGGCGCGCAGGCGGTGGCGCTCGCCGTCGGATAGCGTCCACGGATCGCCGCCGAACGTTTCGAAACGTCCTGAGTCAGGCTGATGGGCGCAGGCCAGGGTGGCCAGCAGGGTGGTCTTGCCCGCGCCGGAAGGGCCGATCAGGGCGACCTGCTCGCCGGGCGCGATATGCAGATTGATGTCTTGCAGGGCCAGCGCGCGCGTGCCGCCGATATGGCGCACCGCGAGCCGTTCCAGGCGATACACGGCCGCTCCCTGCGGCAGGGCGCTGGCGGGGAGCGGGTTTGCTGCCGGCGCCGCGCGGGCGCCGTCTTCTTTGCTGCTGGAATCCATCGCTTACTTTTTCAACAGTCCCGCATTCTTGGCGGCGGCCTCGATGGCGGCGTAGTTCTCAGCCTTGGTGGGAATGAATTTGGAGGCGCGCTGCAAGTCCAGAATCGCCTTGCCTTCCGCATTGTCGGCGCTCAGCGCGAGGAAGGCGTCGCTGATTTTTTTCTTCAGCTCGGGAGCCATGTCGGCGCGCACGGTCCAGTTATAGTCGTAGTAGCCGGGCGTGGTGTAGAACACGCGCACCGCATGGGTATCGACCTTTTTCTCGCCCACCAGCTTTTCCCACACCGAGATATTCAGCGCGCCCGCATCGACCTTGCCGCCTGCCACGGCTGCCACGGTGGCGTCGTGCGCGCCGGAATAGGCTACGCGTTTCAGGTCGCTGTCCGGATCGATCTTGGCGGCCAGCAGGAAGGAGCGCGGCATCAGGTGGCCCGAGGTCGAAGATTCGGAGCCGAAGCTGAGCGTGCGGCCTTTCAGGTCTTCCAGCTTGTTGATGTCCTTGGTGGTGGTGATGAAGACCGAACGGAATTTTTCGTCCTCGGCGCGCTGCACCAGCGGCACCACCTGACCCTTGCTGCGTTCCTTGGCCTGCACGAAGGTGAAGCCGCCGAACCAGACCATGTCCAGCTTCTTGTTGATCAAGCCTTCGACCGAGGCGGCGTAATCGGTGACGGGGGTGAACTCCACCTTCATGCCCAGTTTCTTTTCCAGATACTCGCCCAGCGGCTTGAACTTGCGCTGCAACTCGGTCGGCGCCTCGTCCGGAATGGCGGACACGCGCAGCACCTGCTGCGCGAGCGAGGGCGCGGACGCCAGCATCAGGCCGGCGCCCAGGGCGGCGCACAGCAGGGATTTCATGGTACGCAGGGCAGAGTGGCTCATGGTGCGATAGACCTTTCGGTGAGGGGTTGTTGCGGGTGCTTGTTATTTCGTCAAACAGTGCAAGGAAGCACTGAGCGGCGTGGCGAACGCCCGTTTTTGGATATTCAGCTATGATAACAAAAATGTCATCGGCGCCGGGGCGGCTGGACCGGCATGGCTCAGCCGCGATGGCTTCCAACAACTCCGAGAAAGAGCCCGATATGCCTTTGTCCCGTACTGCGGCGATGCGCGTTGTTTCGCCGGCCATCCCAGCCATACCGCTCGGCATAGCCCACGCCGCACCGGCCATCGTGGCCGAGATCAGTGCCGGACTGCTGGCGCCCGCCGCGCATACCTCGCCCAAGTATCTCTACGACAGTCTCGGCTCGCGCCTGTTCGAGGCGATTTGCGAACTGCCCGAATACTATCCAACGCGCACCGAGGCGGCCATTTTCGCCAGCCACGGCGCGGAAATGGCGGACTGCATCGGCACGGGCGCCACGCTGATCGACCTGGGCGCCGGCAATTGCGCCAAGGCGGCCAGCCTGTTTCCGCTGCTGCAGCCGGCGCAGTATGTGCCGGTCGATATCGCGCGCGATTTTCTGAACGAGGCCGTGAGCCGCTTGCGGCAGCGCTTTCCCGCCATCGAAATGACGGCGCTGGCGCTGGACTTCTCCGGCCATTTCGAGCTGCCCGCCGCGGTGCGCGCGCAGCGCCGCACTTTCTTTTACCCCGGTTCCTCGATCGGCAACTTCGCCCCGCATGAAGCCATCGCCTTCCTGCGCCGCCTGCGCGGCCAGGCCTGCGCCGACGGCGGCCTGTTGATCGGCGTCGACCTGATCAAGGACAGCGCCGTGCTGGATGCGGCTTACGACGACGCCATCGGCGTGACCGCGGCCTTCAACCTGAATATGCTGCGCCACCTGAATCATCTGGTCGGCGCGGATTTCGATGTGGGCCAGTGGCGTCACCGCGCCTTCTTCAATGCCGAGGAAAGCCGCATCGAAATGCACCTGGAAGCGCGCACCGCGCTGACGGTGAATTGGCCTGGCGGCCAGCGCGATTTCGCGCGCGGCGAACGCATTCATACCGAGGATAGTTATAAGTACACGCGCGACAGCTTTGCCGAGCTGCTGCGCGATGCCGGCTTTGCCGAAGATGGCGTATGGACCGATGCCGCGGGCTGGTTCGCCGTCTTCCACGCCAAGGCCGTCAGCGAATAAGAAGAAGGAGGGGATATGCATATGTATGACAGCGGTCTGTGGACCGCGCGCTACGCCGCCGTGCGTCAGCGTTCGCTGGACCTGGCCGCGCCGCTCAGCGATGAGGATTGCTGCGTGCAGTCGATGCCTGACGCCAGCCCGATCAAATGGCATCTGGCCCATACCACCTGGTTTTTCGAGACCTTTATCCTGGAGCAGTTGGAGACGGATTTTCAGCCCTTCCATCCGGCTTTCCGCATGCTGTTCAATTCCTATTACAACGGCGTGGGCGACAAGCATCCGCGTCCACGCCGTGGCCTGCTGACGCGGCCCGGCTTGTCCGAGGTGCGCGCTTACCGCGCCAATGTGGACCAGCGCATGGCGCGCCTGCTGGGCAGCGCTCTCGATGCCGCCGCGCGTGACAGGCTGGCCATGCTGCTCACGCTGGGCTTGGAGCACGAGCAGCAGCACCAGGAGCTGATGCTGACCGATGTGAAGCATCTGCTGGCGCAAAATCCAATCAATCCCGCTTATGCCGCCGAAGCGCTGGCGCCGGCAGCCGCTGCCGCGCCGCTGGAGTGGCTGGCGCTGGACGGTGGCTTGTGCGATATCGGCCACCAGGGCGAGGGCTTCTGCTTCGACAACGAGCTGCCGCGCCACCGCCAGTATGTCGCGCCTTTCGCGCTGGCCTCGCGCCTGTTGACGAATGGCGAGTATCTGGCTTTTATCGAAGCGGGCGGCTACCGCGACCCGTCGTTATGGCTGGCCGAGGGCTGGGACTGGGTCGGCAGCATGGGCTTGCGCCATCCGCTGTATTGGCAGCAGGACGAGGCGGGGCAGTGGTGGGAATTTACTTTGCATGGCCTGCAGCGGCTGGACGCAAACCGGCCCGCCACGCATATTTCCCTGTTCGAAGCCGACGCCTGCGCCCACTGGATGGGTGCGCGCCTGCCGAGCGAGGCGGAATGGGAACTGGCGGCGCATGCGGCCGGCGCGACGCTCGAATGCGGCGGCCTGCATCCAGGCGCCATGTCGGCGCCGCAAGGGCCCCTGCAGCAGATGTTCGGCCATTGCTGGCAGTGGACCAGCAGCAGCTACGCGCCGTACCCCGGCTACCGCGCCGCCGCCGGCGCGCTGGGCGAATACAACGGCAAGTTCATGGTCAACCAGTATGTGCTGCGCGGCTCGTCCTGCGCCACGCCGGAAGGGCATGCGCGCGCCAGCTACCGCAACTTCTTCCCGGCCGGCGCGCGCTGGCAGTTCAGCGGCATCCGCCTGGCGCGCACTTCAGCTTGAACGTATCAGCTTGAGCTGGCGGCTGGCCGCCAGGCGGCGTTCGCCGGAGAGCTGGAACTGGGCGACCAGCGTTTCCAGCTTGTTTGCCTGATCCTGCATGGCGGCCGATGCGGCCGCCGCCTGTTCCACCAGCGCCGCGTTCTGCTGTGTCACATCGTCCATCTGCGAAATGGCCTGGTTCATCTGCTCGATGCCGTCGGTCTGCTCGCTGGTGGCCAGCGAAATGTCGCCCATGATATCGGTCACGCGGCGCACGGCGTTCACCACTTCGCCCATCGTCTCCCCGGCCTGCTGCACCAGTTTGGCGCCATCGTCGACCTTGTTGACCGAGTCGGAAATCAGTTCCTTGATTTCGCGCGCGGCCGTGGCCGAACGCTGCGCCAGGTTGCGCACTTCCGAGGCCACCACGGCAAAGCCGCGCCCCTGCTCGCCGGCGCGCGCCGCTTCCACCGCGGCGTTCAGGGCCAGGATATTGGTCTGGAAAGCGATGCTGTCGATGACGGCAATAATATCCACCACCTTGCGCGAAGAGTCGTTGATCGATCCCATGGTGTGCACTACCTGGGATACCACCTCGCCGCCGCGCTGCGCCACTTCGGATGCGGAATGGGCCAGCTGGTTGGCTTGGCGCGCATTGTCCGCGTTCTGCTTGACGGTCGACGTCAGCTGTTCCATCGACGAGGCGGTTTCCTCCAGCGAACTGGCCTGGGCCTCGGTGCGCGAGGAGAGGTCCATATTCCCGCTGGCGATCTGGCTCGACGCGCTGGCGATGGCGCCGGTGCCGTGCCGCACCTGGCTGACGATATTGGCCAGGTTGTCGTTCATCTCCTTCAAGGCATGCAGCAATTCGCCCGCTTCGTCCTGGCCCGCTTCTTCGATATGGCTGCTCAAATCGCCGCCGGCCACGGCGCGCGCCACTTTCAGCGCGTAGCCGATGGGATTGGTGATCGATTGCGAGATGCGGTAGGCCAGAATCACGCCCAGCAGCACAGCGGCCACGCCCAGGCCAGCCATCAGCCGGCTGGCCATGCTGATATCGGACTTGATCAGGGCGCCATGGTCGCTGACCAGGGAGCGCTGCAAATCGTTGAGGGACTTGATGCTGTTTTGCAGCTGGCGCAGCTGGGGCAGGGTTTCCCCCTGCATCTGCTGGCCTGCGGCCTCGCGCTGGCCCTCATCGAGCAGCTTGATCACCTTGCCGAAGGACTGTACGTAGGCGGCCCGTTCGCGCTTGATGGTCTGCATCAATTCCCGCCCCTGGGGCAGGTAGACCAGCTTGTCCAGCGTGTCCATGGCGTTGGTGATGGTGGTCCTGTTGGCGGCGATCTGCGTCTTGATGGCGGCGACCTCACCGGAACCGGCAATGAAAAGCTCCAGCACCAGGGCGGAATTGGATCGGGTGGTGGTGGCAATGGTGGCGGCGGCATCCGCCTTGATCCAGTCCTTGTCGATGATGGTGGAACTCATATCGCCAATGCTGGACAGTCTTTGCAGCCCAACCAGAATCAGCGCGATCATCAGCAGAAAGACAGCGCCGAAGCCGATGCCGAGCCGGGTCCCGATTTTCAGGTTTGCCATAACCATGCCGCTTCTCCTTTGCCAGGATGCGTGGGGAGAAACCAGTATAGCAATGGGGATTCGCCAGTGTCAGCGCAGGCCGCGCAGATGATGGGAATAAGAGACAGGATAGGCGAGGAAGGCAGCGGAAGGAGGGAGGGCTTCCGCTGCCGCCTACGGTTCGCACACCGTGGCAAGTCACATGATAGTCGATCCGCGCTTAAGCCGCTACTTGTTGGCTAGCTGCCGCCGCTTCTTTCATTTTCAGCTGGCGGTTGACGGCGCTCAGCACCGCCTTGAAGGAGGCGGTGACGATATTGCTGTCGATGGCGGCGCCGAACAGGGTAGGGCCGTTTTCAAGACGCAGCTCGACGTAGCAGGCCGCCTTGGCGTTGGCGCCGTGGCCGATGGCGTGTTCGTGGTAGTCCATCAGCTTGATATCCAGGCCGAGCGCGTCGACGAAGGCGTCGATCGGACCGTTGCCGCCGCCTTGCAGGGCCATTGGCGCCTGGCGGTGGAGCAGGGCGATATCGATCTGCACCGGCTCGTCGCTGCTGCTGTCTTCCACCATCTTGTGCGCGGTGTAGGCGTAAGGCGCGGTCTGCTCCAGGTATTCGCGCTGGAAGATCTCGTGAATGCCTTCGGAGGTGATTTCCAGGCCGGTCTGGTCGGCCACTTTCTGCACGGCGCGGCTGAATTCGATCTGCAGGCGGCGCGGCAGCACCAGGCCGTAATCCTGTTCCAGCAGATAGGACATGCCGCCCTTGCCGGACTGGCTGTTCACGCGGATCACCGCGTCGTAGCTGCGTCCCAGGTCGGCCGGATCGATCGGCAGATAGGGGATTTCCCAGATCGCGTCGGGCTGCTGCTGGGCGAAGCCTTTCTTGATCGCGTCCTGGTGCGAGCCGGAGAAGGCGGTGAACACCAGGTCGCCCACGTACGGGTGGCGTGGATGCACGGGCAACTGGTTGCATTCTTCCACCAGCTTGCGCACCGAATCGATATCGGAGAAATCGAGGCCGGGATGCACGCCCTGGGTGTAGAGGTTCAAGGCCAGCGTCACCAGGTCCACATTGCCGGTGCGCTCGCCGTTGCCGAACAGGCAGCCTTCGACGCGGTCGGCGCCCGCCATCACGGCCAGTTCGGCCGAGGCGACGGCGGTGCCGCGGTCATTGTGGGGATGCACGCTGATGATGATGGAATCGCGGCGCGCCAGCTTGCGCGACATCCATTCGATCTGGTCGGCATACACGTTCGGCGTGCTGCATTCCACGGTCGACGGCAGGTTGATGATCATCTTCTTCTGCGGCGACGGCTGCCAGATGGCGCTCACGGCGTCGCAGATATGCTTGGAGAAATCGAGCTCGGTGGTGGAGAAGGATTCCGGCGTGTACTCGAAGCCCCATTCGGTTTCAGGATGTTGGGCCAGCAGTTCTTTCACCAGCTTGGCGCCGGTGGTGGCGATATTGGTGATCTCTTCGCGCGACATGCCGAACACCACTTTGCGGAACACCGGCGCCACCGAGTTGTACAGGTGGACGATGGCGTGCTTGGCGCCCGCTGCCGCCTCCACGGTGCGGCGGATCAGTTCTTCGCGCGACTGGGTCAGCACAATGATGGTCACGTCGTCCGGGATGCGCTTTTCGTCGATCAGCATGCGCACGAAATCGAAGTCGGTCTGCGAAGCCGAGGGGAAGCCCACTTCGATTTCCTTCAAGCCGATCTTCACCAGCAGGTCGAAGAAGCGCAGTTTTTTCTCGATGCTCATCGGCTCGATCAGCGCCTGGTTGCCATCGCGCAGATCGGTGCTCATCCAGATCGGCGGCTTGCTGATGATGGCGTTGGGCCACTGGCGGTCGGACAATTGAACGGCGGGGAAGGCGCGGTATTTGGCGGCTGGGTTCTGCAACATCATGGTGTACTCCTGGAGTCTCTCAAATCGGGAAAGCCGAACGGGTCGGACTACTTGCATGTGGCGGATGGCTGCCTGATGGCCACGGGGCGCTAGACCAGGCAACCGATCGGTAGTTTTAGCAGTAGGGGCAGCAGAGGGCGCAGCGGCGCACGCACGCCAGCCGTCAGGGCGATCGAAGCGCCTGCGCGGAATGGAGTCGGGGTGGCCGTTGTGAACATCGGTGCAATCTTTCCTGGGTTTTGGGACTTCGCGCGGCTCGTGGCCGGCGCGGGTACAACAGAGAACGCGAATTAAGCGCGTGCTAGTAGGCGCGTTGCTAGCGATAGGGCGCTAGCGAACGGCAGCAGGAAAGCGGATAGATGCAGATGCGTGAACATGGGCTTTAATGTAAGTGATGAACTTTGCAGCTGTCAAGCAGAAAAAGGCCGTACAAACTTCGGAACATAAAAAAAGCGCCGCATCTAGCGGCGCTTGTGCTGATCGTACTACAGCGATCAGGCTTGCTTGCGGCGGCGCGCGGCGAAGCCGACGAAGGCCAGGCCACCCATCAGCAGGGCCCAGGTTTGCGGCTCTGGTACGGCGCTGATGTTTTTGTATGGCTCGTAGCCGATTTCCAGTGCGGAGGACAGGGAATTGGCGATGACATTGCCTTCCAGGTGGCCGCCGCCGAGGATGTCGGCCTTGTTCGCCAGGATGGTGCCGTAGGCGAAGGTGCCCACGGTCACGCTGCTGGCGTCGAGGAAGTTGTACAGCAGACGGTCGCGCAGGTCTTTCAGTTGGCCGTCCTGGCCGCCGGTGATGCTGAACTTACCGCCACCCACCACGTTGATCACCACGTGGGCATCGGCCCTCACGTCCTGCAGGAACAGGTTGGACAGGTTGCTGCTGTTGATGGTGAAGACCTGGATGTCCGACTTATTGTCGCCGGTCAGGTAGGTGCCGCCCCATTTGTTTTCCACCAGGCCGTTGCTGGAGAGCTTGCCCAGGTTGGAGGACAGGTTGGTCAGCTGGGTCTTGGCCGCGCCGAAGTCCACCACGCCGGTCTGTTTGCGCAGATCGTGGTAGCCGTTGGCCGACAGGTTTTTGCCGCCGTAGACGCCGTAGCCAGGAGCTTTCGTGTATTCGGTGATCGGGCCAACCGAAGCGTTGGTGTTCACATTGGTGGTTGGGCCGTTGAAGATATCGCCGGTGCCCAGTTTCACGTTGCCGCCCACGACCAGGCTTGGACCTTTGCTGCCGTAAGGCGCGCGGTAGCCGATGGAGGCGTTGGCGGTCACGTCGCCACCGACGGCCAGGCGGCCTTCGATGTCGGTGAAGTTTTTGGCGTTGCCGTAGAAGAAGCCGCTATAGCCGGAAGCCACACCCAGATCGATGGCGGTTGCGCCAGCTTGCAGAGGGAGCAGCAGGGATGCGCCCAGCAGGGCGGGAAGCAGTTTTGCGAATTTTGGCATGGTATTAAATTGGTATTGTTGATCGGTTTTGATACGAACCGCAGCATTTCAGGTTCGAATTATATCAAAAAAATAATGATATTTTCACCGGAACAACGATTGTTACAATTTTTAGTACCAGTTTAGTACCGCACCCGGGCTTCCCTTATGACGTATTTTTAAGCATCCACCTGCACGCGCGGGGCGCCGCTGCGCATTTCCCCGATGACGGCGGCGTGGGCGAAACCTTCGCGCGCGAACAAGGCCAGCACTTCATCGACGCTATCCGCCGCGCAGGACACCAGCAGGCCGCCCGAGGTTTGCGGGTCGGTCAGCAGGGTGTGCTGGGCCGGGCTGATGGCGGGCGACAGGCTGACGTCCTGGCCATAGGCTTCCCAGTTGCGGCCGGAGGCGCCGGTGAAATAGCCGTCCTTGGCCAGCTGTTCGACACCGGGCAGCAGGGGAATGCGGCCCATGTCCAGGCGCGCTTCCAAGCCGGCGCCGCGCGCCAGTTCCAGCAGGTGGCCGAGCAGGCCGAAGCCGGTGACGTCGGTCAGCGCATGCACGCCGGCCAGCTCGGAGAGTGCCTTGCCCGGCTTGTTCAATTTGGTGGTGTTGGCGATCATGGCCTGGTAGCCATCCGCGTCCAGCACATTCTTTTTCAGCGCGGCCGAGAGCACGCCCACGCCCAGCGGTTTGCCGAGGATGAGCACATCGCCGTCCTTGGCATCGGCGTTGCGCTTGACCTTGGACGGGTGCACCAGGCCCATGACCACCAAGCCGTAGATCGGCTCCACCGAGTCGATGGTGTGGCCGCCCGCGATGGGAATGCCCGCCTCGGCGCAGACAGCCTCGCCGCCCTTGATGATCTGGCCGATGGTTTCCAGCGGCAGCTTGTTGATCGGCATGCCGACCAGGGCCAGGGCCATGATGGGCGTGCCGCCCATGGCATACACGTCCGAGATGGCGTTGGTGGCGGCGATGCGGCCGAAGTCGAAGGGATCGTCGACGATGGGCATGAAGAAGTCGGTGGTGGCGATCAGCGCCTGCTCTTCGTTCAGCTTATAGACGGCGGCATCGTCCGAGGTTTCGATGCCCACCATGAGTTCCTTCGGCAGCGGGAAGCCCTGGCTGTTCTTCAGGATATTGGCCAGCACGCCGGGCGCGATCTTGCAGCCGCAGCCGCCGCCGTGGGAGAAGGAAGTCAGTTTGATTGGTTCGGTGCTCATGGTCGTCGCGCGGGAAGAAGGGGAATGCAGCGGATTATCCACCAAGCCAGAGGCTTTTGCCGAAAAAGCCGCTACAATCGATACGTGGTTATTATTTATGCAAACTGTTTTGATAAGAAAGGACCAGCATGATCTTCAAGCGTATCGCCATTGCCGCCGCCTTGACCGCGGCCTTAGGGGCAGCAGGTTCCGTCATCGCGGCGGGAGAACAGAAAGTGGTGGCGATACGCGCCGGTAAATTGATCGATGTGGAGAAAGGCACGGTGCTGCGCGACCAGGTCATCATCGTCACCGGCGAGCGCATTACTTCGGTAGGGCCGAGCAGCGCGGTCCAAGTGCCGGCGGGCGCGGAAGTGGTCGATCTCTCCTCGCAGACGGTGCTGCCCGGCCTGATCGACGCGCATACCCATCTGACCAGCGACGCCTATCTGAACGGCTACAACTCGCTCGGCGTGTCCGACATCCGCTCCGCGCTGTACGCGGTGCGCGCCGCGCGCGTGACGCTCGATGCCGGCTTTACCACGGTGCGCAATGTGGGCGCGGGCGGCTTTGGCGACGTGGCTCTGCGCGACGCCATCAACGACGGCGACATCGTCGGCCCGCGCATGCGCACCTCGGCCTATGCCCTGAGCATCAAGGGCGGGCATTGCGACAACAACCTGCTGGCGCACGACTTCAACTACACCGAACGCGGCGTGGCCGACGGCCCATGGGCGGCGCGCGCCAAGGTGCGCGAGATGGTGAAGTTCGGCGCCGATGTGATCAAGGTCTGCGCCTCGGGCGGCGTGCTGTCCAAGGGCGACGAGCCGGGTGCCGCGCAATACACGCTGGAAGAGCTGCAAGCCATCGTCGACGAAGCGCACAAACTGGGACGCAAGGTCGCGGCCCACGCCCACGGCGCCACCAGCATCAAGGACTCCATCCGTGCCGGCGTCGATTCGGTGGAGCATGCCAGCCTGATTGACGAAGAAGGTATCAAGCTGGCAAAAGAGAAGGGCACCTGGCTGGTGATGGACATCTACAACGACGACTTCATCCTGCAGGAAGGCGCGAAAGCGGGCATGCTGCCCGAGTCGATCGAGAAGGAGTGCGCCCTGGGTCAGCTGCAAAGGGATAACTTCAAGAAGGCCTGGCAGGGCGGCGCCCGCATGGCCTTCGGCTCCGACGCAGGCGTCTACCCGCACGGCGACAACGCCCGCCAGTTCAAGTACATGACCCAATACGGCATGACCTCGATGCAGGCCATCCAGGCCGCCACCGTGCACGCCGCCGACCTGCTGGGCTGGAAAGACCGCATCGGCACGATCACCGTCGGCAAATACGCCGACATCATCGCCGCCCCCGGCGACGTCGCCGCCGATGCCAGCCAGCTCACCAAGGTCAGCTTCGTCATGAAAGGCGGCGCCATCATCCGCCGCTAAGGCCGAGCCCGTGTCCACCTTGGTGCCTGACACCAAGGTGGACACGGGCTGGACTGTGGCTTATTTCTTCAGGTGGCTGTCGAGCCAGTTGATCACGGTGTGGTGCCACATGATCGAGTTGGCGGGTTTCAGCACCCAATGGTTCTCATCCGGGAAGACCAGCAGCTTGCTTTCGATGCCTTGGCGTTGCAGGGCAGTGAAGGTGCCCAGCGCTTGCGAGGTCGGGATGCGGAAATCGAGGTCGCCCTGGATCACCAGCATCGGCGTTTTCCATTTGCTGACGTGGTGGACCGGGTTGAATTTCTCGTAGCCGTTCGGGTTGGCGTAGTAGGTGCCGCCGTTTTCCCGTTCGGTGAACCACAGTTCTTCGGTGGCGTAGGCCATGCCGCGCTGGTCGAACACGCCGTCGTGGTTGACCAGGCAGCGGAAGCCGTCGTTCCAGTTGCCGGCGATCCAGTTCATCATGTAGCCGCCATACGATGCGCCCAGGGCGCAGCTGCGCTCGCGGTCCAGCCATGGGAATTTCTGGGCTGCCGCGGCCAGGCCTTTTTGCAGGTCTTCCAGCGGTTTGCCGCCCCAGTCATTGCTGATCGAGTCGGTGAACTGCTGGCCGTAGCCGGTCGAGCCGTGGAAGTCGATGAAGACGGTGGCGTAGCCTGCGCCTGCATAAACTTGTGGATTCCAGCGGTAGCTCCAGGAGTTGCCGAAGCTGCCCTGCGGGCCGCCATGCACCAGGAAGGCGACCGGATATTTCTGGCCCGGCTGGGCGTTCCATGGCTTCATCACGTGGCCGTACACGGTTTCGCCGTTGGCGCCAGTGAAGGAGAACTGCTCGTACTCGCCCATGCGCACATCGGCCAGGCGTTCGGCGTTCAGATTGGTCAGCTGGGCCGCTTTCGGCTCGGCGCCGCCGTCGGCCTTCAGCTTGAACAGCTGGGCGCCGGAGGACAGGCTGGCCTGGGCTACGACCACGGTGTCGCCGCGCACGTCGAATTCGCCGGCGTAGCCTTTGCCGGTCAGCGCGGTGACTTTGCCGCTGGCCGCGTCCAGCGAGAACAGGCGGTGCTGGCCGACGTCATCGGCGGTGGCCAGCAGGGCCTTGCCGTCAGGACGCCAGCGGTAGTCGGCGATGGAGCGGTCCCAGCTCTCGGCCAGCACGCGCTTCTTGCCGCTGGCGACATCCATCAGCACCATGTGGAAGCGGTCGGCTTCGAAGCCGGGACGCTTCATGGCGACATAGGCCAGGGTCTTGCCGTCCGGGGAGAAGGAAGGCTTGGTGTCCCAGGCCGGATTGTCGGCGGTCAGGTTGCGCGGCTCCTTGCCGCCGGCTGCCGGCACTTCGTACAGGTCGAAATTGGTGGACCAGGATTCGGTCTTGCCCGCCACGCGCACCGAGAACACGATGCTCTTGCCATCCGGGCTGAACTGATATTCGCCATGGTCGCCGAAAGGCTTGGACGGCACGTCGCCATCGAGCGCGCCGCTTAGGTTGACCGGGGCGGCGGAAACGCGGCCGCTGATGTCCAGCGGGGCGCTGTACAGCACATTGCGGCGGCCGTCGGCCCAGGTGTCCCAGTGGCGCACGAACATCTGGTCATACAGCTTGCCGGTGGCCTTGTTCTTGGCCTGCTCGTCGCCGCGCTTTTTGCTGCAGGCCAGGTCGGCGCAGTCGCGGAAGACGGCAAAGCTCAGGGCCAGGCGGTCGCCCTTGGGCGAGAGGCGGAAGCTTTCCACGTCCAGCGGCAGGTCGGTGACCTTGGCCGCTTCGCCGCCGCCCACCGGCAGGCGCCAGACCTGGGACGAGCCGGAACGGCCCGACAGGAAGTAGATCGCATCGCCATTGGCCGACCATTCCGGATCGCGGCTGCTGGAATCGTGCTGCGTCAGCTGCTGCGGCGCCGGCTTGGCGGCGCGCAGATCGATCATCCACAGCTGCGTGGCGCCGCGGTTCTTTTCCATATTCGTGCTGCGCACGGTGTACACGACGCGGCTGGCGTCCGGCGACAGCACCGGGCTGCCCACGCGGTCCATGTTGGCGAGGTCTTCAACGGTCAGGCCGCGCGGCGCGGCCACGGCACTGGTGGCCGCAGCGATGGCGGCGCCCATTACCAGCAGGCGTAAAGTCATTCGGTATCTCCGATCTGGTTATAGAAAGACCAGCGCGCGGGGCTGGCCGAGCGCGCATGATACCAAGGTTGCTGGCCGCAAGTGTATTTCCGGCTCGCGCTTGCAACTATAATGTCGTGAGCATCTAGTTCTGTGGAGACCATTGCATGAGGCGTTTCGGGGTGTGGCTGCGTACGGCGCTGATGGCGCTGCTCTTTGCCGTGGTGATCCTGTTCACCCAGACGTGGTTCTTCAAGCCCTTGAAGCTGGAGTGGTTTTACACGCGCGCCTTCGCCTCGCTGGCGCTGGAAAGCCCGGAAATGCTGACCAGCCTGGGCATGCTGTCCGGCTGGCTGGATTTTCACAGCAGCCGCCTGGACGACGCTTCGCTGGCCCAGGAGCGCGCCACGGCCGACGAGTTGCGCGCCAATATGGCCACGCTGGAGGAGTACGACCGCAATGCCCTCGGCCGCGCCGACCAGCTGTCCTACGATATCCTGCACTACTACCTGCGCATGGAAATCGAAGGCGAGGCCTTCCAGCGCCATTTCTTCGAATTCAATCCGGCGTTTGGCGAGCAGAATGCCCTGCCCGAGTTTATGACGGAACTGCATCAGATCCGTAGCAAATCCGAGGCCAAGGCCTATATTGCGCGCCTGCGCCTGTTCCCGCAGAAGTTCGCGCAAAAGCTGGAAGGCACGCGGCTGAGCGAGGAGCAGGGCATTTTCATGCCGCGCTTTGCCATCGAACGCGTGCTGGAGCAGATGCAGGCCTATACCGGCAAACCGGCCAAGGAACATCAGCTTTACCTGAATCTGCGCGACAAGCTGGCCGCCATCCCCGCTGAAAGCATGGACGAGGCGACCCGCGCCAAGCTGCTGGCCGATGCCGAATCGGCCATCCGCCACCAGGTCTATCCGGCTTATGCCCAATTGATCGCCCATTACGCCGATCTGCTGCCGCGCGTGATGAGCAGCCACGGCGCCTGGAGCATGCCCGATGGCGACGCCTATTACGCCTGGGCCGTGCGCACGCACACCACCACCGATCTGTCGCCGCGCCAGGTGCACGAGCTGGGCCTGGCCGAAGTGGCCAAGGTCGGCGCGCAGATGGACAAGATTCTGCAGGCCCATGGCCTGCGCGAGGGCAGCATCGGCGCCCGCGTGCAGCAGTTGGCGAGCGACCCGCGCCAGCACTATCCTGATACGACGGAAGGCCGCCAAGCGCTATTGGAGCGTTTCCGCGTCCTGGTCAGCGAGGCGGACCGCAATATGAGCCAGGCCTTCGACCTGCGTCCCAAGCAGAAACTGGAAGTGCGCGCGGTACCGGAGGTGTCCCAGGCCAGCGGCGCGGGCGCCTACTATGTGCCGGCCGCGATCGACGGCAGCCGTCCCGCCGTCTTCTACGTGAACTTGCGCGCGCCGCGCGAAGTGCCGAAATTCGCCATGCGTACCGTGGTGTATCACGAAACCATGCCGGGCCACCATATGCAGATGTCGGTGGCGCAGGAGATGACGGACGTGCCTTTCTTCCGCCGTGTGATTCCCTTCACCGCCTATCAGGAAGGCTGGGGCTTGTACGCCGAGCGCCTGGCCGGCGAAATGGGTCTGGAACCCGATCCGCTCGACAGCCTTGGACGCCTGCGCGACGAGATGATGCGCGCCACCCGCCTGGTGGTCGATAGCGGCATCCACTACAAGCGCTGGACGCGCGAGCAGGCGATTGCCTATATGATGGAAAATACCGGCATGGGCGAGCAGGAGGTGACGGCGGAGGTGGAGCGCTACTTCGTCCTGCCCGGCTATGCGTTGGCTTACAAGGTAGGCATGCTGACCATACTGGGTATGCGCGAACGCGCCAAGCAGGAGCTGGGGGATAAGTTCGACCTGAAGCAGTTCCACCGTGAGGTATTGAGCCACGGCGCCCTGCCGCTGATCGTGCTGAACCGCGTGGTGGACGACTGGATCGCCGTGCGCCGCAAAGGCTGAGGCTTCGCGTAAACGAAAAAGGGCTGGCATTGCGCCAGCCCTTTTTGCTATCCGCGAAGGATTACAGCAGGTCTTGGGCCAGGGCGGCCAGACGGGCGCTGTAAGCAACTGGATCGACCGGCTTGCGCGCCACGCCGCTGCGCGCCGCCGCGGCAGCGATCTTCGGCGTCACTTCGCTCAGCAGACGCTCGTCCAGCAAGCCAGGCACCACATAGTCCTTGCCGAAGCGCGCGTCGGCGCGGGCCAGGCCAGCCAAGGCGGTCACGCAAGCGCGCTTCATTTCCTGGTTGATGGTCGATGCGTGGGAGTCCAGCGCCGCGCGGAACAGGTAAGGGAAGCACAGGGCGTTGTTGATCTGGTTCGGGTAGTCCGAACGGCCGGTGGCGATCACCGCATCCGGCGCCACTTCGCGCACCAGCTCCGGACGCAGTTCCGGGTCGGGATTGGCCAGGGTGAAGACGATCGGGCTTGCCTTCATCTTCTGCACATCCGCCTGCGACAGCAGGCCAGGACCGGACAGGCCGAGGAAGACGTCGGCGCCTTCGATCACCTGCGACAGCGTGGTCGCCTGCGTATCCTGGGCCCAGGCGCGCTTCTCTTCGGTCAGCTCGCGCGCGGTGCTCAGCACGCCCTTGGAGTCGCAGACGAAGATGTTCTCGCGGCGCGCGCCGATATCGACCAGCAGTTCCAGGCAGGCGATGGCTGCGGCGCCCGCGCCGGAGCAGACGATTTTCACGTCGGCGATATCGCGGCCGGTCAGTTCCACCGCGTTCAGCATGCCGGCGCCGACCACGATGGCGGTGCCGTGCTGGTCGTCATGGAAGACCGGAATCGACAGGCGTTCGCGCAGCTTGCGCTCGATGTAGAAGCATTCCGGCGCCTTGATGTCTTCCAGGTTGATGCCGCCGAAGGTCGGGTGCAGGGCGGCGATGATGTCCACCAGCTTGTCCGGATCGGTTTCGTCGATCTCGATGTCGAAGGCGTCGATGCCGGCGAACTTCTTGAACAGCACGACTTTGCCTTCCATCACAGGCTTGCCGGCCAGTGCGCCGATATTGCCCAGGCCCAGAACGGCGGTGCCGTTGGTGATGACCGCCACCAGATTGCCCTTGGCGGTGTAGTCGTAGGCCAGCTCGGGATCGCGTTGGATCTCCACGCATGGCACAGCCACGCCGGGAGAGTAAGCCAGCGCCAGGTCATCCTGGCTGGCCACACTCTTGGTGACGGCGGTGGCGATTTTGCCGGGGCTGCCGGCTTTATGGTATTCGAGGGCTTTTTTCTCAAGCGTGCTCATAATTTTTATCTTTCTCCGATGCGACAAACGCCCGCACGGCGCAAAGCCTGTGCGGGCGCGTTCTGGCGAGCATCCGGTGGGACGCCCGTCAGGCTGTGTATTAAGGGTACAGGCCGCGTACTTCGCGCGCTTGCAGCACGCGGGTGCACGCCAGGATGAAGGTCGCGGTACGCAGCGAAACCTTCTTCTCTTGTGCCACATCCCATACCGACTTGAATGCGTCTTGCATGATGCGGGTCAGACGGGCGTTGATCTCTTCTTCGGTCCAGAAGAAGCTGGAGAAGTCCTGCACCCATTCGAAGTAGGACACGGTCACGCCGCCGGCGTTAGCCAGCACGTCCGGTACGATCAGCACATCCTTGTCGTTCAGGATGTCGTCCGCTTCCGGCGTGGTAGGGCCGTTAGCGCCTTCGAGGATGATCTTGGTGCGGATCTTCGGTGCGTTGGCAGCGGTGATCTGCTGTTCCAGTGCGGCCGGGATCAGGATGTCGGACTCGATGCCCCAGAAGGCGTCGCGGTCCAGCTGTGCTTCCGCGCCCGGGAAGCCGGCAACGCCACCAGCTTCTGCCACGTGCTTATGCAGCAGGGCCACATCCAGGCCGCCTTGGTGCACCACGGTGCCGGTGTGATCCTGAACGGCGATCACTTTGGCGCCAGCTTCAGCGAACATGTTAGCAGCAATGCCGCCCACGTTGCCGAAACCTTGAACGGCGACACGTGCGCCCTTGATTGCCACGCCGCGTTTCGCAGCGGCTTCCACGCCGACCACGAACACGCCACGGCCGGTCGCTTCGCGGCGGCCCAGCGAACCACCCAGCGAGATTGGCTTACCGGTTACAACGCCGGTCGACAGGTTGCCTTCGATCATGGAGTAGGAGTCCATCATCCATGCCATCACCTGTTCGTTGGTGTTGACGTCCGGTGCCGGGATGTCCTTGGTTGGGCCGATGATCATGCTGATTTCGCTGGTGTAGCGGCGGGTCAGGCGCTGCAGTTCACCACGCGACAGGGTTTTCGGATCAACACGGATACCGCCTTTGGCGCCGCCGTATGGGACGTTGACGGCCGCGTTTTTCACGGTCATCCATGCCGACAGGGCCATCACTTCGGACAGGGTTACGTCCTGGTGGAAGCGCACGCCGCCCTTGCCTGGGCCGCGCGACATATTGTGCTGCACGCGGTAGCCTTCGAAGTGGGCGATGGAGCCGTCGTCGCGCTCGATCGGCACGTCAACGGTCAGGATGCGCTTAGGGCGCTTCAGGGTTTCCACCCAGCGCGACAGGCCGCCAAGGTGGGGGGTAACGCGGTCGATCTGTTTCAGGTACTGACCCCATGGGCCGAGGTCTTCGGGATTGAGGTAGGAAGGCAGTGCGTGATTCGTCATTGTGTGACTCCTGATTCGCGGTGTGTTTGTTCGTTATGGCGCCGCGCATGGGCTGCGGCGGCAGGCGAGCGAATCATAGGCTTGAGTCAACAGTGCGGCCAATGCCGTATCAGCATCCGGCTATGCAAATTTTGCATAACCTCCGGACGGCCGGAAAAAGGCCGAACTTTCGCCCGGAATGGCAGGGCGATTCCGGCGTTTAGTTTGGTCGAATTGTTAATTCTTCGGCAGCGCTGGCGCGCACCAATGGCGCGTTTCAGCGCTCCGAGGCGGGGATGCGGCGGCGCGCGGCGGCCGGTTTCTGACGCTCGGCGAGGAACTCCCACAGCTTGCCGACGATGGTCTTGCCGGGCCGCGCGGCCGAAGGGCGCTCGCGGTAAAGCCGGATTTCCATCTCGATTTCCCATTCCGTGCCGCCACCGTCGGCGCGCGCCAGCAGCTTTTGCTTGACCTCGCGCGTCACCGCCGATTCGGGCAGGAAGGCGATGCCGCGCCCTTCCAGCGCCATCATCTTGAGGCCTTCGGCCATATCGGTTTCATAATGCTGTTCCAGGTGCAGCGCCTGTTTGGTGTCGCTGCGTATCAGGTCGACCATGCGACCCAGATAGGCATTATTGGTATACGAGAGGAAGGGCAGGGGCGACTGTTTGCGCCCCGGCAGCATGAATTCGGGCTGGCGGTTCTTGTCGCAGCGGGCGTAGGCGCGCAGCGCCTCGCGGCCCAGCACCAGCATATCGTAGCGGCCCGGGTCGAGCTGCACCGGCTGGCGCGGATGGTGGTAGCACAGCAGCAGGTCGCAGCCGCCTTCGACCAGCTGCAGCACGGCGTCGTGCACATTGAGCGCCATCAGGCGGCTGTTGATGGGCGCGAAATCGGTTTCCAGCGCCGTGATCCACTTCGGCACGAAAGTCAGCGACAGGGTATGCGGCACGGCCAGGTCGATGCTGGTGAGCGCCGCCACCCGCTTATTGCGCAGCAGTTCGCGCACGCCGTTGATCTGGCCCAGCATCTCCAGCGCCTGCTCGTAGAACACCAGCCCGGCCGGCGTGAGCCGGGTCGGGTAGGAGGTGCGGTCGATCAGGTCCGTGCCCAGCCAGTTTTCCAGCGATTGGATGCGACGCGAGAAGGCTGGCTGCGTCACATGACGCAGCTGGGCCGAGCGGCTGAAGTTATTGGTTTCGACCAGGGAGATGAAGTCTTCCAGCCATTTGGTTTCCATTGCATGATCCGGCGTGCTGACAATCCTCCATTTTACCCGGCGGCGCTGTGGCGGATGTGGCGCATGGGCGTGAACAGCCAGGCGCCCAGCGCGAAGCACACCAGCAGGGCGCCGCCGCCGGCGAACAGCTCGGTCAGCGTCAGGTACTGCAGCACCCAGCCGGTACTCGCGGCAGACAGCGGCGCCAGCCCCATGAAGATGAACATGAAGATGCTCATGGTGCGGCCCATCATCTGCGGCGGCACGCGCTGCTGGATCCAGGTGAACACGGCGATCTGCACGAAGCCGCCGATCAGGCCCAGGGGTAGCATCAGCAGCACGCCTTGCCAGCTGGCGCTGATCGTCCCGACCGGCGCCAGGAACAAGCCCGCCAGCGCATCCACGCTCAGGATCATGGCGCCGAAACTGAGCCAGCGCAGCTTCTTCAGCAGGCCGGAGGCGGCCATGCCGATCAGGGTACCGATGCCGTGCGCGCCCAATAGGACGCCCAGCGAGGCCGCATCGTGCAGCGTATTTTGCGCCAGCAGCGGCATCGCCACCTGCATCGCGCCGCCGACGAAGAAGGACACCAGGCCCCAATACAGGAAGCAGCTGCGCATATCCGTATCGCGCCAGACCATGGTAATGCCTTCGCCCACGGAGCGCAGCAGATGCTGGTCCTGCGGCGGCTTGGCCACATCCAGCGGCTTGACCTGGGACAGCGTCCACGCCGACACCAGATAGCTTACGCAATCGATGCCGAAAGCGATGCCGAGCGCGCGCATGCTGGCCACCGCGCCATTGCCGCCCTCCAGCACCAGGATCAGCGCCGCCAGCAAGGGCCCGGCCAAGAGCGTCAGCTGGCGCAGGCCCATCATGATGCCGTTGGCCGCCTGCAGCAGATTCGGCTCGATGGTTCGCGGCAGCATGGAGCTGCCGGCCGGCACCGCGAAGGCCTGGGCCAAGCCGATGCCGAAGGCCAGCGCGTACACCAGCGACAGGCTGGCCTGGTCGGTCAGCACGGCAAAGGTCAGGGCGCCGAGCAGGAGGGTGCTAGCGTACTTGGTCAGCATCAGCACCTGTTTGGGCGAATAGCGGTCCACCAGCGCGCCGCCCAACAAGATAAAGACCGCGCGCGGAATGCTCATCAGCGCGATCACCAGGCCGAGCGAGAGCGGATCGCCGGTCAGGCGCAGCACCAGCCAGGGCAGGGCGATCAAGGTGAACTGGTCGCCCAGCATGGAGATGGTCGCTCCGCTCATCAGCCAGCGAAAGTTGGCGTTGCCTTTCAGCGCGGCGCTCATGCGCTCATCCCCGCGACGTAGCCGAGCGCCGCCGACATGGCTTCCAGCTGATCCGGCGCCGCGTGGCGCAGCAGCTCATTGCACGTCTCTTTTGACGTGAAGAGCGCGTTATCGAAAATCTCATGCCCGGCCGGCGTGATGGCCGCGTAGCTCACGCGCGCATCGCGCGCATCGGCCTGGCGCGCCACATAGCCCGTCTTCTCCAGCGGCAGCAAGGTACGCGTGACGCCCGATGCCGTCAGGCCCAGCTTCTCCGCCAGATCCACGCGGCGCAGACGTCCGCCCGGCGCTTTCGACAAATGGTGCAGCAACACAAAGTCGCCAAAACTCAGACCATGATGGCCGCCCAGCACCGTATCCAGCCGCCGCACCACCAGCGCCTGCGCCCGCGCCAGCCGCAAGCAAAACTCCAGCGCCACTCCCGACATCTCTTCTTGATCCATGATTACTCCTTGAAAAATACTTGATAAAGCAAGTATATATCAAAAAACAAGAAGACGCACTTTGATCTAGCACAAAAAATGTCCCACCCTGGTGTCAGGCACCAGAGTCGGACATTCCTTGCGCCAGATCAAAGAATGTCCGACCTTAGTGCCTGACACCAGGGTGGGACATTTGCTGATTTGGATCAAAGAAAAAGGCCGCCAGAACGGCGGCCTTGGGGTCAGGCTATTGGGGGATTAGCGCTCGCCCCAGCTGCGGCGCTGGCTGTCGGGACGTGGGTTGCTGCCCTTGTAGCCGCCGCTGCCTTCGCGACGGAAGCCGCCTTCGCTGCCGCGGAAGCCGCCTTCACGCTGGCCGCCTTCGCTACGGTGGCCGCTGCCTTCGCTACGGAATGGCGTGCTTTCGCTGCGGTAGTGGCTTTCCTTGCGCGGGCCGGCGCCTGGCTTGCTGAAGCTGCGCTGGCCTGGCTTGCGGTTGTCGCCTGGTTTCCAGCCTGGACGCGGGGCGCGCGACGGAGCCGATTTCTTCGGCTCGTAGCCTTCCACCACATTGACCGGGATGGTCTGCTTGGTGAAGCGTTCGATGCGCTTGACGTGCATGCCTTCGGCGTGGTTCACCAGGGAGATGGCGAGACCGTTGCGGCCAGCGCGGCCGGTGCGGCCGATGCGGTGCACGTAGTCCTCAGGGAACTTGGGCAGGTCGTAGTTGAACACGTGGGTGATGTTCGGCACGTCGATGCCGCGCGCGGCGACGTCGGTGGCGACCAGCACTTTCACGTTGCCGCGGCGCAGACCGTCCAGGGTGCGGTTGCGCGCGCCTTGGTGCATGTCGCCGTGCAGGGCAGCGGCGGAGAAACCGGCGATGTTCAGGCGGTCGGCGATGGTGTCGGCGTCGCGCTTGGTGGCGGTGAAGACCACGGCCTGGTCCAGCGATTCGTCACGCAGCAGATGGTCCAGCAGGCGGTTCTTGTGCGACAGGTCGTCCACGAAGTGCACGCGCTGCGAGATGTTCTCGTGACGGTTGCTGGTGCTGGTGATCTGGATGACCAGCGGGTCCTTGGTGATGCGGCGCGCCATATTGCCCACCACGCCGTCCAGCGTGGCCGAGAACAGCATGGTCTGGCGGGTGGCCGGGGTGGCTTCGACGATTTTTTCGATGTCGTCGATGAAGCCCATGTCCAGCATGCGGTCGGCTTCGTCCAGCACCAGGATCTCCAGCTGGGAGAAGTCGATCTTGCCCGATTCCATATGGTCGATCAGACGGCCAGGGGTCGCCACCAGAATCTCTGGATTGCGCGACAGCAGTTGCATCTGTTTCGGGTAAGGCATGCCGCCCAGGATGGAAACGGCCTTGATGCGGCGCAGGTTGATGCTGTATTTATCGGTATTCGTGGTGACTTGCAGCGCCAGTTCGCGGGTCGGGGTCAGCACCAGCATCTTCGGCTGGGCAGGACGGAAGCGTGGACGCTCGCCGCGCGCGCGCGCAGCTTGCAGTTCTTGATTGTGAGTGCGGCCACCTGCCGCAGGTTCGGCGTCGGCCAGACGGTGCAGCGATGGCAGCATGAAGGCTGCCGTCTTGCCGGAACCGGTCTGCGAAGACACCAACAGGTCTTTCCCTTGAATCGCGGCAGGCACGGCCTGCTCCTGTACCGGCGTCGGCTTGGTATAGCCGGCGTCGGTCAGGGCTTTCAGGATGGAGGGATTCAGACCAAGGGTTTCAAACGTCATTCTTATCTTTCGTAAAAATCAGGCGCTCGTGCGGAAAAGCAGAACGCAGAATAGCAACGCTAACCAATAACGAAACGACTCTAATACTTTAGAAATTTCGGCACAAAAGCTTTGCGCCGGGACTGTGTCAGGTTTCGACACATAAGGCGGAGGGCTTTAAGCGGCAACCAGATGGGTTGCCAGCTGAGGTTCGCGAAGCTGCTAGTTGTGTAATTCTTTGCAGCTGCGGGGTGTTGCAGCGCACAAGGCGTAACTATACCGTATTTCCGAGCGTTTTGCACGGGTTTTTGTTGGCACCGCTGCAATGAAGCATAAAGTTAACATTAACTAATGGTATCCGGCTGCAAGCCGGCCGCGGGCAACCACGCCTTGCAAAATAATAATTTTGCGAATTTAACCCCGTTTTGTCTTGTGCTCCGTTTAATACCGTGAGTCGAATAACGGACCATAAGGGTTAAATCATGTTGATGCGAATATTTACATTTTTGCTGCTCCTGCTCCTGCTCGCGGCCCAGGCCCAGGCGCAAATCGCGCGCTGGCCGCTGATGCGGGTGCCGGAGGCAAGCGAGCCGGTACGCCTGCAAAGCCTGGCGATACGCGGCGCCGTCAGCGGCAGCATGGCGGAAACCACGGTGCGCATGGTGTTCTTCAATCCGAACCTGCGCCAGCTGGAGGGGACGCTGGAGTTTCCGCTGGCCGAGGGCCAGCAGTTGACCGGTTTTTCCCTCGATATCGACGGCGCGCTGCGGCCGGCCGTGCCGGTGGAGAAAAAACGCGGTCGCGAGATTCTGGAGGCCGAGGAGCGGCGCGGCATCGATCCCGGCCTGCTGGAACAGACCGTGGGTAATCAGTTCCGTTTGCGCGTGTATCCGATTCCGGCCGGCGGCAGCCGCACGGTGGAGCTGCGCTATGTCGAAACGCTGAAACGCGAGCAGGGTCGCCTGGCCTGGCTGCTGCCGCTGTCTTACGGCGCGCTGCCGCAGGATACGCGGCTGGAGCTGGATTTGAACGGTGTGCGGGAAGAGCCGGCGCAGATCGACGCGTCCGGCCTGCTGAATTTTGAACGTCACGCCGGCGGTTATCGCGCGCGGCTGGCGCGTCCCTTGAAAGCGGCGGATGGCGCGCTGAAGCTGCTGCTGGACGCCGATCTGGCGCAGCGGGTGTATGTGCAGGAGTTTGGCGGCGCGCGCTATTTCATGGCCGAACTGCCGGTCGGCACGCAGCGCGTGGCGCGGCCGCTGCCGAAGGTGGTGGGGCTGCTGTGGGACAGCTCCGGTTCCGCCGCCAGCCATCCGCATGAGGCGCAGTTGCAGGCGCTGGACCGTTACTTCAAGGCGCTGGGCCGCGCCGAGGTGCGCCTGACCCGCCTGCGCGACCGTGCCGAAGCGCCGCAAGTCTTCCGCATCGCCGAGGGCAACTGGGAGGCGCTGCGCAAAGCGCTGTCCACCACCGTGTATGACGGCGCCAGTGCGTTGAGCGACTGGAAGCCGCAAGCCGATGTCGGCGAATATCTGCTGTTCAGCGATGGCTTGAGCAATTACGGCGGTCAGCGTTTCCCGGCGTTGGCGGCAAACCAGCGCCTGTATGCGTTGGCACCGCAACTGGGCGCGGACACGGCTCGCCTGGCTTCGCTGGCGGAGCGTAGCGGCGGCCAGCTGATCGCCATCGATCCGCAGCGTCCCGAAGCGGCAGCGGAGGCTTTGCTGGGCGATGGCCCGCAACTGCGCGCCATAAACGCGTCCGGCGCCGGCGAGCTGCTGGCCGACGTGGCTGGCGCGCGCGATGGTCTGCTGCGCGTTGCGGGCAAGCTGTCGGCGTCCACAGCGCGCATTGAGCTGACGGTGCTGGAGCAAGGCAAGCCGCGCGCCATTGCTTTCGATATCGACGCGGCTACGCCGTCCGGCAGCCTGGCCGCCTGGTGGTGGGCCAGCCGCAAGCTGCAGGAGCTGGATGGCGAGCATGAGCTGCGGCGCGGCGCAATCCGCCGCCTGGGCGCGGAATTCGGCATCCCCACCCGCGAGACTTCGCTGATCGTGCTGGAAAGGCTGGAGGACTATGTGCGTCATGAGGTACTGCCGCCGGAGTCCATGCGCGCCGCATACGAGAAGCTGAAAATGGTGCGCGGCCAGCAGCTTGCGCAAAAGCGCCTGAAGCAGCTGGATAGTGTGGTGCGCGCCTTCGAGCGCAAGGTGGCATGGTGGGAGAAGGGCTACCCCAAGGACATTCCTTTGCCGGTGAAACCGAGGCCGCCCGTGGTGCTGCAAGATGGCGTATACCAGCGCAGCGAATCGCCGCAAGCGATGCCGCAGCCCGCGCCGGCGCCAGCCGCGCCGCCACCGCCGCCGTCTTATCTCGCGCCTGGTGGAATGGCATCGAACTTTGCCCGTGCCGATACCCGCATGGTGACGGTGACGGGTTCAAGTATCTCCCGCGATGTCGAACGGGAGTCCAGGCAGAACGGCGGCGCGTCGATCGCGCTGAAGAAATGGCAGGCCGACGCGCCCTATATCCAGCGCATGAAGGCTGCCGCGCCGGACAGGATTTATGCCGTGTATCTGGACGAACGGCCCTCCTACCCGAACAGCAGCGCCTTCTTCCTCGACGCCGCCGGCATCCTGTTCGAGAAGGGACAGCGCGAGCTGGCCCTTCGCGTGCTGTCCAATCTGGCCGAGATGGAGCTGGAAAACCGCCAGGTGCTGCGCGTGCTGGGCTACCGTCTGATGCAGGCCGGTGCGCCCGAAATGGCGGTTCCGGTATTCGAGCAGGTGCAGTTGCTGGGCGAGGAGGAGCCACAATCCTTCCGCGACCTGGGCCTGGCGCTGGCCGACTGCGGACGCTGGCAGCGCGCCGTGGACCAGTTGTACGAGGTCGTGCTGCGGCCCTGGGATGGGCGCTTCCCCGAGATCGAGCTGATTGCGCTGGCCGAGATGAATGAGACGCTGGCGAAAGCGCAGGCCAAGGGCGTCAAGGTGGATGTGGGCCAGATCGATTCGCGCCTGCTGAAAAACCTGCCGCTGGATCTGCGCGTGGTGCTGACCTGGGATGCGGACAATAGCGATATGGACTTATGGGTGACCGACCCGAACGGCGAGCGCTCCTTCTATGGCCACCGCCTGACGTACCAGGGCGGGATGATGTCGCCTGATATGACGGGCGGATATGGTCCGGAAGAATTCTCGTTGCGCCATGCAAAGCCTGGCGTCTACCGGGTCGAGGCCCATTTCTATGGGCACCGCCAACAGGTCGTCGCCGGCGCCACCACCTTGCAGCTGAAGTTCAGTACCGGCTTCGGCACGGCGGCGGCCAAGGACCAGATGGTGACGCTGCGCCTGGCGGGGCAGGGCAGCACGGTGCTGGTCGGCGAGTTTGAGGTGAAGCCGAAGAAGTAAGCTTTAGTCCTTCGGCACTTGCAGGCGTTCCAACAGCTCCTGCGGTACCGGATAGTTCGGATAGGCCTGGCGGAAGCGCGGCCATTCCTCCAGCGCATCGCGCCGCAGGCCCGCTTTCAGCATCTCGTCGATGGCCGCCAGCCAAGTTTCGGGCGACACGGCGTCCTGCTGCGGGGAGATGATCCTCGACCCCGTGATCTGTACCCTGCGTTCCGCGATCGCGCCACTTACAGCCGGAGGTGGCGCGCCAAACGATGGCGCCGGAGGGGGCGGCGGCGCCAATGCTGCGGGTGGAGCAAGCTTGAATTCCGGCGCGGCTTGCGGAGCGCGCTGGAACTCCCGCGTTGCCACGGCGTCCGCGCTTGGCGGCGGCGCGGTGCGTTCAATGTCATTCGGCGCTGCTTGAGTTGGAGCTGCCGCTGGCGCTGGCGCGGCTGGAACCGGCGTGACTGGAGTCGGTTTGATTGGCGCCGGTATAGCTGGAGCCGGTGTGGCGAAGCTGCCGGGCCTCGCCGCTTGAACGGCGGCTCGTTTTTCCCGCGCATTATCCGCTTGGGCATCATGTGCCGCAGGCGCGGTGCTCTCCATGTTTGCGCTGGTTGGAGCTGGCGCAGGCGCGGCCAGCGGCTGAGGCGCGGTGGTTTGCGTCTCATGCTCCTGCAATTTCAGCACTACGCTCAAGCTCAGTATGAAGGATGCCGCCAATCCCAGCGGCAGTTGCCAGCGCGTCCAGCGTTTGCGCGCGGGCGGCCGCGCGGCGGGCGGTGTTGCCGGTGCGTCGTTGGCGGCGGGCGTGGCCCGATGCGCCGGCGTGGAAGTGGCGGCAAGATCGGCTTGCACCGCCGCCAGGATGGCCGCATCCAGCGCCGCGGAAGGCGCGGGCTGCGGCAGGGCCGTCAGCTTGCGCTCCAATTCCTGCTGATCCAGCTGGTCCTTGTCGGCCTTCATGCTTTTTCCTCTTGCGGCTTGGCTTCGTGCGCGAAGTGTTCGCGCAGCTTGCGCATGGCATAGCGTAGCCTGCTTTTCACCGTTTCGCCCGGAACCTCGCACAGTTGCGCGATTTCTTCGATGCTCAGGCCACTGAAATGCTGCAGCACCAGCGCATCCTTCTGCTCGGCGGGAAGCTGGCGGATGGCCGCATGCAGCGCGCCGGTCTGCTGGCGCTGATCGAGCGCGGCGTCGGCCAGGGCGACGGGCGGCGCCGCTTCAGCCAGCATATCGGCGATGAAATCGCTTTCCTGCGCCATATCGCCCAATAGCATGTCCTGCTGCTGGCGCTGCAGATCGCTCAAGCGGTTGCGGGCGATCTGATAGAGCCAGGTGCGGAAGCTGCCCTGCGGCTGATAACGGCCGCGCGCGTGGTGCAGGGCCAGCCAGCTGTCCTGCGCCACCTCGTCCACCCATTCGCGGCGCGCGGAGCGCCAGGCGATAAAGCGGTACAAGCCGCGGCTGTGACGGCGATACAGCTCCTGGAAAGCAGCCAGATTGCCGTCGCGGTAGCGCAGCATCAGCTCATCGTCAGGCAGCTCGGACATGGACGGCCAGCGTGGCGCGAACGCTTACTGGTAATCGCTGGAGTTCAGGCCCATCACATGCGAGAAGCCGCCATCCACATAGATGATGTCGCCGGTGATGCCGGAGGACAGGTCGGACAGCAGGAAGGCTGCCGTATTGCCCACTTCCTCGATGGTGACATTGCGGCGCAGCGGCGCGTGGCTGGCGGCAAAGCCCAGCAGCTTGCTGAAGTCCTTGATGCCGCTGGCGGCCAGGGTCTTGATCGGGCCGGCCGAGATGCCGTTGGAGCGGATGCCATGCTGGCCCAGGTTCTCGGCCAGATAGCGCACCGAGGCTTCCAGCGAGGCTTTCGCCAAACCCATGGTGTTATAGAAGGGGATGGCGCGCATCGCCCCCAGATAGGACAGGGTCAGCAGCGAGGAGCCGGGACGCAGCAGCGGCAGCGCGGCCTTGGCCATGGCCGGGAAGCTGTAAGCCGAGATATCGTGGGCGATGCGGAAGTTCTCGCGCGTCAGGCCATCGAGGAATTCGCCGGCGATCGCTTCGCGCGGGGCGAAACCGATGGCGTGCACGAAGCCGTCCAGATGCTCCCATTGCTGGCCCAGATCGGCGAACAGCGCGGCGATCTGCTCATCGCTGCTGACGTCGCAGTCGAAGACCAGGGTGCTGCCGAATTCGGCGGCGAATTCGGTGATGCGTTCCTTGAAGCGTTCGCCGACATAGGTGAAGGCAAGTTCCGCACCTTCGCGGTGACAGGCTTGGGCGATGCCGTAAGCGATGGAACGGTTGGACAGAACGCCCGTGATGAGAATTTTTTTGCCTTGCAAGAAAGCCATGATTACTCCACACAAAACTGCGGCCATGACCGGTACGCGCAGCGCGGCCCGGTGGATATGGCTTATTGTTATTTGAACTACGTTGAATGACGACTAGCGGCCTGCCGGAAACCGGCGCCGCAAGAGTGAAATTGTAGGGGGAGAGAAGCGCGACTGCAACAGATGTGCTGCAGTCGCGGCATGCCGGTGTATCAGCGGATCAATTGCTGCGGCGGTGATTGGCTTTTTTACCGGCTTCAGCGCGCGAGACGCGGGCCTTGACCAGGGAAACCGGGGCATTGCCATTCGATTTGGCGGCGCCGGCCTGGCGATAGCTGCTGCGCTTGTTGCCGCCGCGGTCGGCTTCCAGCGCCACGGTGGCGTTGTCGGCGATTTCGGGCGCGATATCGCTGGTGCTGGCCGAGGTCTTCGGCACCAGGATGGTAGAGCCGGCCTTGAGCAGCGTCTTCTGCGGGATATTGTTCGCCTGGCGGATCACTTCCGGCGTGGTGCCGAAACGTGAAGCGAGGCTTTCGATGCGCTCGCGGGCATTGGTGATCTTGTGCGTGGTCCAGCTCGACAGCGCGCGGCCCCATTGCGCCAGATTCAGGTGGAACTTCTCCGCGTTTTCCTTCGGCAGCAGGATCTGGGTCTGCTCGCCGCCGGTGATGACCGGGCGGTTGAACTGCGGATTCAGCGCCTTGAACTCGTCGATCGACAGCTCGGCCAGTTGGGCGGCCAGGGCCAGGTCGATATCGCTGGTCTTGTCGATGGCGGTGAAGTAAGGCTGGTTCTGGATCATCGGCAGGGTCAGGCCATACTGGGCCGGATTGGCGACGATATTCTTGACCGCTTGCAGCTTCGGCACGTAGTTGCGCGTTTCGGCCGGCATGAGTTCGGCCAAGCTCTCGAAATCGGTCGGCTTGCCGGCGGCCTGGTTGCGCTTGATCGCCTTCTGCACCGAGCCTTCGCCCCAGTTATAGGCGGCCAGGGCCAACTGCCAATCGCCGAACATATCGTACAGACGCTGCAGATAGGTCAGGGCGGCGTCGGTCGAAGCCAGCACGCTGCGGCGCTCGTCCTTGAAGGCATTCTGCTTCAGGTTGAAGTCGCGGCCCGTGCCCGGCACGAACTGCCACATGCCGGCCGCGTTCGCGGTCGACAGGGCTTGCGGGTTGAAGGCGGACTCGATGAAGGGCAGCAGGGCCAGTTCGGTCGGCATGCCGCGCTTTTCCAGCTCGCTCACCACATGGTAGAGATAGAGCGAAGCGCGGCGGGTGGTGCGGTCGATATAGTCGGGACGGGTGCTGTACCAATTGACATGGCGCGTCACCAGGGAATTGTCCACGTCCGGAATCGCGTAACCGGAGCGGATGCGGCCCCAGACGTCTTTTTCGCGGTAAGCCTCTTCCCCGGCCGGTTTGGCGGCAGTCTTGGCGGAAGAAGGGAGGTCGGAAGCGGAGGATTTGGCCGTGGCGGTCGTGGACAGCGGGATCAGATTCGTCGCGGCGGCGCTGTCGCCAGCCTGGCTGATCGCGGGCGCTGCGCCGATTACGAGCGCCGCCAACAGGGGGGTGTACTTAATTCGTGCTTGCATAGTGTTCCATTGTTGTCGCGAGAGAAACATCGGACGGACTATCATTAAACGTGGAGTGTAAGTAAGTTGCGGGGGGCGAGTCAAGGAAATATGTCATCCGGATGACAGTTTATTTGGCTTAATAATGGCGGCAAATACATGGGAATTAACATAAAACTTACGTTAAATAGCGGTATTTGGCGCGATGGGCGCCGGGTGCGTACAATGCTGGCTCAGAGCAATGATTTACTTCAAGGAATAAGCTGATGAGTACCCCTGCCGCCGAGCGCGACGCCGTGATCGCCGCCACCGAAGAATGGCTGGAAAAGGCCGTGATCGGCCTCAACCTGTGTCCTTTTGCCAAGTCCGTGCACGTGAAAAAGCAGGTGCGCTATGTGGTGTCCGAGGCCACCACCCCGGAAGAGCTGCTGGAGCAGTTGATGGACGAGCTGCAATTGCTGGCCGACACCGACCCCGAGAAAGTCGACACCACGCTGCTGATCCATCCCCACGTGCTGACCGATTTCGAGGACTACAACGAATTCCTCGACGTGGCCGACGCCGCGCTGGAAGACATGCAACTGGTGGGCGAGCTGCAAGTGGCGAGCTTCCATCCGGATTACCAGTTCGCCGACACTGAAAAAGACGATATCGGCAACTACACCAACCGTTCGCCCTATCCCACCCTGCACCTGCTGCGCGAAGACAGCATCGACCGTGCCGTGGAAGCCTTCCCCGAAGCCGAAGACATCTTTGAAAAGAACATCGAAACGATGGAAAAGCTGGGCCACGAAGGCTGGGCCAAGCTCGGTCTGAAAGTGAAGTAATGGCCGACGACGCATTGCCCGAACGGCCCGACACGCCCTGTGTCGCCGTCTGCTCCACCACCTTCGACGAAATCTGCCGCGGCTGCGGCCGCAGCTACGTCGAAGTCGCCCACTGGGTCTCGATGAGCGCCGAAGAGAAAGAAAAAGTCTGGGTGCGCATCCTGTCCCAAGGCTATCCCCGCCGCAACGGCTGACCCCGCCACCCTTTGCGCCAAATCAAACAATGTCCAACCTTGGTGTCAGGCACCAGAGTTGGACATTCCTTGATCCAGCGCAAACAATGTCCTACTCCGGTGCCTGACACCAGGGTGGGACATTGTTTGATTTAGGTCAAATCAGTAGCTGCCGATGAAGTCTTTCTTGCCGATGTCGAGGCCGTTGTGGCGCAGGATGTCGTAGGCGGTGGTGGCGTGGAAGAAGAAGTGGGGCAGGGCGTAGTGCAGCAGATAGGTCTGGCCGACGAAGTGCTTGGTCTTTTCGCCGCTGCCGGTGGTGATGGCGCGCTCTTCGCTGCCGTCAATCGCGTCCTGCGGCAGGCTGTCGAGGAAGGTCAGGGTGCGCGTGATGCGCAGCTTGAGCTCGGCGAGGGTCTTTTCCGTGTCTTCGTAGGCGGGCACGTCTTGGCCGGCCAGGCGGGCGCCGGCGCCTTTGGCGAAGTCGGCGGCAATCTGGATCTGGCGCGTGAACGGCAGCATGTCAGGGAACAGGCGGAATTGCAACAGCGCATTCGGATCGAGCTTTTTGTCCTCGACATGGGCTTCGGCTTTCACCAGGATGGCGTGCAAACTGCCCAGGATCTGCTTGAACACGGGGATGGATGCGGAATACATGGAAAACGACATGACAGGCTCCTGTTAAAAAGTTTGGCGATCATAGCAAGTTTGCGCCGCTTGCGCCTGGCCTGTGTGTTGCTTTGTGATGGCTGTCCGCCCGTTTTATGTGCATAATTGCTGTTAGATAATTGTCTGATTGCCCAACCGATGCCATTCCAACCAGCCGCCACGGCACCGCTTCTGCATGGCCAGTAATATTTATCGCAGCCTGCGCCTCCGACTGAGCGCCCTCTACGGCCTATCCATCTACGGCGCTTTAATGCTGGTCGTGTTTGGCGGCCTTGTCATTCCCGCCATTATTGGCAGTTATTTGCTGATCGGCGTGCACGAGCAGCAATCGGCACGCACCGCGCTGAATGAGTCGCTGCAGCGCAATGCCGACATCCTGGCCTTGGGCATGCAGGAATCCTTGTGGAATATGAATGCCGAATCGGCCAACTCCCTGGTCGAATCGGTGATGCGCGACCGTTCGGTGTTGCAGGTGGAAGTCACGGGCCAGGCCGATACCCAGTTCATTCATGTGGAGGCGCCCAAGCGCGCCATCGGCAATGTCTATCGTGCCGAGCGTGAAATCATGGTGCGCGGCGAACGGATCGGCCGCATCATGGTCGAAATGGACGATGCGCGCAGCCAGCAGGAGCTGCGCGAGAAGCAGCTGTCCTATGTTTTCGTGCTGGCGGCGCAGCTGACGGTGTCGCTGGTGCTGATCGTGCTGTTTCTGAACGCGCGCCTGATCAAGCCTTTGCGCAAGCTGATGCGCTTTTCCGATCGCCTCTCGCATGGCGATTTCGAAACGCGCATGGAACTGTCCAGCGGCGATGAGCTGGGCCGCCTGGCCGGCCAGCTGGAGCAGATGCGGGTGGCGATCAAACATCTGTTCGAGGATATCGGCCAGCGCGAGGAGCGCTTCCGCACCATCGTGACCCAGGTGCCGGGCGCCGTGTTCCGTTTCCGCCCCGATGGCCCTATCGATTTCGTCAGCGACGCCATCGAGGATATCTCCGGCTACAGCGCGGCCCAGTTCATGCGCAGCACCACCCACTCCTGGGCCAATCTGATCTGCCCCGAAGACCGCAAGATGCAGCGCCGCGCCGTGACCCAGGCGATCAAGGATGGGCGGCCTTACGAAATCGAATACCGCATCGTCGATGCCAGCGGCACCGAGCGCTGGGTGGCCGAGAATGGCCAGCCGCAGCCGTCCGACGCCGGCAGCGCGCCCTGGGTGGACGGCATCATCTCCGACATCAGTCCGCGCAAGAACAATGAGATGCGCATCGAGGCCTTGCTGGCCGAGCAGAGCGCGATTCTCGACAACGTGATGTTCGGCGTGATGTTCGTGCGCAACCGCGCCATCGTCTCCGTCAACCGGCGCTGCGAGGAATTGTTCGGCTACGAGCCGGGCCAGATGCTGGGCAGTTCGACCTCGATCGTGTTCCCGACTTCCTTCGACTTCGAATCGGCCGGCGCGCGCCAGTACCCGACCCTGAGCAACGGCGAATACTTCAGCGAGGAGCGCCATTACCGCCGCAAGGACGGCACGCTGTTCTGGTGCATGGTGAGCGGCTGCGCCATCGACCAGAACCGCCCGAATGAGGGCAGCATCTGGGTCTATGCCGACATCACGGCGCGCAAGGAGGCCGAGGACAAGCTGCGCCTGTCGGCCACCGTGCTGGAACATATTGCCGATGGCGTGATGGTGATCGATGCGCGCGGCACCATCGTCGCCATCAACCCGGCCTTTACCCAGATCACCGGTTACACCGAGGAAGAAGCGCTGGGGCGCGACCGCATGCTGACCCGCTCCGGGCGCCAGGACGACGCCTTCCACGAAGGCTTGTGGAAGGAGCTGGAAACCACCGGCTACTGGCGCGGCGAGATTTGGAACCTGCGCAAGAACGGCGAGCAGTATCTGGAGTGGCTGACCCTGAGCGCGGTGCGCGACAGCCGCGGCATCGCCACCTACTATGTGGGCGTGTTCAGCGACATCACCCAGGTCAAGGAGTCGCAGGAAAAGCTTGACCATCTGGCCCACCACGATCCGCTGACCGCGCTGCCCAACCGCCTGCTGTTCAACGACCGCCTGCAGCACGCCTTGCAGCGCGCCGGACGCGAAGGCGAGCAGCTGGCGCTGCTGTTCATCGACCTGGACCGCTTCAAGAACGTCAACGATACCTTGGGCCACCACATCGGCGACGAGCTGCTGAAGCAGGTGGCGCACGCCCTGTCGGACAAGCTGCGCGAAGGCGATACCCTGGCCCGCCTGGGTGGCGACGAATTCATCGTCCTGCTGGAAAACGTGGACGGGCAGTTCAGCGCCAGTCTGGTGGCGGAAAAGCTGGTGGGCATGTTCGAGCAGCCCTTCATGGTGGCGGGACACGAGCTGTTCGTCACCTGCAGCGTGGGCATCAGCCTGTTCCCCGAGGATGCGCAGGACATCAATATGCTGATCCGCAATGCCGACGTGGCCATGTACCAGGCCAAGGCGCGCGGCCGCAACGGCTACCGCTTCTATGCGCCGTCGATGACGGGCGAGGGCGTCGAGCGCCTGCGCCTGGAAACCTTCCTGCGCCGCTCCATCGAAAAGGAAGAGGTCTTCCTCAACTACCAGCCCCAGGTTGAAATCGATACCGGCAAACTGATCGGCGTGGAAGCGCTGCTGCGCTGGAACCATCCGGAACTGGGGCTGGTGCCGCCGTTCCGCTTCATCCCCCTGGCCGAGGATACGGGCTTCATCAACCAGCTGGGCAAATGGGTGCTGTATGAAGCCTGCCGCCAGATGGTGCGCTGGCAGGAGGCCGGCCTGCATGTGCCGAAGATCGCCGTCAACCTCTCGGTCAAGCAGTTCGAGCGCGGTTCCATCGTCAGCATGGTGGCCGACATCCTGCGCGAAACGGGGCTGGAGCCGCAGCGCCTGCAGCTGGAAGTGACGGAATCGGTCATCATGAACACCGGCGACGCCATGGCCTTCATCAATGACCTGCACAAGATCGGCGTCGGCCTGGCGATCGACGATTTCGGCACCGGCTACTCCTCGCTGGCCTACCTCAAGCAGCTGCCGGTGCAGACGCTGAAGATCGACCGCTCCTTCATCAAGGACATCTCCACCGACGTCAACGACGAAGCCATCGCCATCGCCATCATCCAGCTCGGCAAGAGCATGAACCTGTCCGTGATCGCGGAAGGCGTCGAAACCGACGAGCAAGCCGCCTTCCTGCTGCGCCACGGCTGCAACCAGGCGCAAGGCTACTACTACAGCCGCCCCGTCAGCCCGGAAGACCTGCTGCAGCGCTGGAAAAGCTGACTACAGCCGAGCCCGTGTCCACCTTGGGGTCAGACCCCAAATCGGACACAAGCTCTGCTATGACACAGGCAAAGATGCCGATTACACGGCTCAGTTCGTGTCCACCTTGGTGCCAGGCACCAAGGTGGACACGGGCTGAGCCTTAGGGCTTAGAGGGTGGCGTGCAGCAGGGTGCGCAGATTGCAGTCTTGCTGCCATTGGCGGCGCTCGGCGCTGCTGGCGGCCAGGCGCTGCATTTCTTCGTCGCTTGATTCGGCCTGGGTTTCGATCAGGCGCTGGGCGACATTGGCGTCGGGCAGCATGGTGCCGAAAAAGGCGACGGTGTCGTGGCGCTGGATCAGCAGGGTAGGGAAGTTTTCCACATCGAGGTCGCCGACGACGTCGGCGTGGTCTTCGATGTCGACCCAGAGGAAGTATTTGTCCGGATTGCGCGCGGCCAGGCTTTCGAACGTGGCGCGGTAGCTGCCGCAGGTGCCGCACCAGGCGGCGCACAGGCAGGCGACGATCAGGCGGTCCTGGGCCAGGGCGGCGGCTACTTCGGCGCGGTTGTCGGTATCAAGGGTGGTGGCGTGCATAGGGTGGGTATTGTACATCGCCGCGCTGGGCCGTTGCCGCCTTGGCGGGTTAAAATACCGGAATGCCGATTATCCTTGCAATTGAAACTTCCTCCGAAATGGCCAGTTGCGCGCTGCTGCGCGATGACCAGATTTATTCCCGCGAGTCGTCGGGCGTGCGCACCCATTCGCAGTCCGTGCTGCCCATGATCCAGGAGCTGCTGGCCGAAGCCGGCATTGCCCTGGCCGATGTCGATGCCATCGCCTATGGCGCCGGTCCCGGTTCCTTTACCGGCGTGCGCACCGCCTGCGGCATCGCCCAAGGTCTCGGTTTTGGCGCGGCCAAGCCGCTGCTGCCCATCGTGACGCTGGACGCCGTGGCCCTGGCTTGCCGCCAGCGGCATGGCGCCGGCGCGGTGCTGGCCGTGCTCGACGCGCGCATGAACGAGGTGTATTGGGCGCAGTACCGTTTCGACGGTGAGGCGCCGCAGGCGATGCTGCCACCGATGCTGTCCGCGCCTGAAGGCGTGCAGCCTGCCGCCGTGGATGGCGCGCTGGCCGCTTGCGGCAATGGTTTTACGGCGTATGCCGAGGCCTTGTCCGGCCTGGCCTGCGCCGCCGGCGCCCATGCGGCGCTGATGCCGCATGCGGTGCAGATCGCGCAGCTCGGCGGCATCGCTTTCGCCGCAGGGCAGGGCGTCACGGCCGCCGCCGCCCAGCCCCTGTATCTGCGCAATAAGGTCGCTTATACCAAGGCCGAACGCGAGGAAATGAAGGCCGGTGGAGCGGGCGCATGACGCAGCAATGGGATCTGGCGCAGCTGATTTACGAGCCGATGCAGGACAGCGACCTGGATGAGGTGGTGGCGGTCGAGCAGCTCGTTTATCCCCACCCCTGGAGCCGGACCAATTTTGCCGATTCGCTAAACCAAGGCTATCAGGCCTGGGTGCTGCGCGACGCCTCGCGCGAGCTGCTGGGGTATTTCCTGATCATGGGCGTGGTGGATGAAGCCCATTTGCTGAACGTGGCCGTGGCGGCGCGCTGGCAGGGCAAGGGATTGGGGCGTTTTCTGCTGAACCAGTCCGCGGCTTGCGCGCGTGGGCTGGGCATGGAATCGATACTGCTGGAAGTGCGTCCCTCGAACCAGCGGGCGCTGGATATCTACCGGCGCTATGGCTTCATTGAAATCGGGCGGCGCAAGGCTTACTACCCGGCGGCCAACCAGCAACGCGAGGACGCCATCGTCATGCGGTTCGAATTATGAGTCAGACTTCACAACGCAGCGCCGTCTTCCTGGCGGAGATGGGCATCGCTCCGCATTGGAAGCTGCGCCAGCACGCCGATGCGTTCCAGGATGAGGCGCCGGATGCCGTGCTGCATCCCGTGGAAACAGCGCAGGCCGCGCCTGCGCCATCCGCCCCGCAAACCGTCGCTCCCGCCGTGCAGACTGCGCCGCCCGTGGCTGCACCGTCTGCCGTCGCGCCGTCTGCCGCGGCATCGGATGACTCGAACGCCTGGTTTGACGATGCGCCAATACCAGCGCCGGCCCCGGTAGCCGCCGCCCCCGCGCCCATGCGCGCGCCGGCAACCCCTTCCCAGCCCGCAGCGCAGCGCCCGGCCGCACCGCGTCCGCCTGCGCCGCCGCTGGACGATTCGACAGCCTGGTTCGACGACGCGCCCATGCCCGCGCCAGCCCCGGCGCGCGCGCCGGCCGCAGCGGCGCCGGCAGCCGGTCCCGTCTCCGACGCCGCCATCGCCGCCATGGATTGGCCGCAGCTGCAAGCCGCCGTCAAATCCTGCACGCGTTGCGAGCTATGCCACAGCCGCAAGGCCGCCGTTCCGGGCCGGGGCGATCAGCATGCGCAATGGCTGGTGCTGGCCGCCGCGCCAAGCGCTGCCGACGAAGCCGATGCCGCCGCCGGCGGCAATGCCGGCCCGCTCAGTGACGAAGCCGGCAAGCTGCTGGACAATATGCTGAAAGCCGTCGATCTGAGCACCGTCGAAGGCGCTTACATCGGCACCCTGGTCAAATGCCGCCCGTCCGGCGCCGACGGCGGCGAGCGCGCGCCGAGCGCCGACGAAGTGGCGGCCTGCCGTCCTTTCCTCGACCGCGAACTGGAATTGAGCGGCGCGCGTCTGCTGCTGGCCATCGGCCACCCGGCCGGCAAAGGCTTGCTGGGCGCCGCCGCGCGCGGCAAGGTGCTGCGCTACGATGGCCGTCCGACCGTGGCGACCTACCATCCGGCCGATCTGCTGCGCCGTCCTGAAGACAAAGGCAAGGCTTGGGCCGATCTGTGCCTGGCCCGTTCCGCCCATGCTGGACGACTCTGACAGCGCCAATCCATTGAGTTACCAGGCGCGCTTCCACCGCGCCTGGGGCCACCTGACGCGGCCTGCGGTGCGCGCCCTGGCCTGGTTATTGGATTCTCCCGACCTGCTCGACCCGGCCTCACCGCATTGGCAGGACCGCATCGCCACCCTGGGTACGCCCAGCGCCGCCACCGCCACCTGGCTGGCCGCGCTGGATGCCGATCCCGCCCCGCTGGAAGCGGCGCTGGGCAACAAGTTCTACTCGCGCCTTGGCCTGTATGCCGAAAAGCTGATGGCCTTCTATTTCGAGCAGCACGGCGTATTGCAGGCGCATGGCCTGCAAGTGCGTACGGCGCGCAATGAAACCGTGGGCGAGTTCGACTTCCTGCTGCGGCAGCGGGGGGAGCTGGTGCATATCGAATTCGCCACCAAGTTCTATCTGCTGGATGGCCAGCCCGATCCCGGCAACTTCAACCGCCTGGTCGGTCCGAATCTGGCCGATACCCTGGGCCTGAAAATGCGCAAGATCTTTGCCCAGCAATTGCAACTGGCCTGGCATCCCGCCGCCCAGGCGATGCTGGCGCAGCCGGTGGACAAGGCGCAGGCGCTGATCAAGGGCTGGCTCTTCTATCCGCAGCAGAACCCGCCCGTGTTCGAAGGCGTGAGCCCCGGCCACTGCCGCGGTCATTGGCGCACGCTGGAGGAATTCGGCGCGGCGCAAGGCGAGCGCTTTGTCGTCATGCCGCGCCTGCAATGGCTGGCGCCCCTGAAAGCCACGGCGGCGCCGGTCAATGGCGAGCCGGCGCCGACGCCGCCCGCGCAGGAGCGGGCTGCCTTGCAGGCGCTGTTGAGGGAGAAGTTTGCGCAAGACCCGTCGCCGGTGATGGTGGCGACGGTCAGGGAGGAAGCGGGCTGGCTGCTGGAAACCGAGCGCGCCTTTATCGTGCCGGACGACTGGCGCGAGCGCGCCGCCGCCCGCCGCAGCGCGGGCGACTTGCCCAGCTAGATCAGTGTTTGTGCTCGCCGATCAGCGAGAGCGAATCCTTCTCGCGCTGATTGGCCGCATGCAGGCGCATGATGTAGTACATCAGGCCGGCCACCGACAGGCCGAACATGATGATGATTGCGTTCAGGCCCAGACCCAGGCGCAGCATCAGCGAATACATCGCCAGCATGGTCAGGATGGACAGGTTCTCGTTGAAGTTCTGCACCGCGATCGAATGGCCGGCGCTCATCAGCACGTGGCCGCGATGCTGCAGCAGGGCGTTCATCGGCACCACGAAGAAGCCGGACAGCACGCCGATCACGATCAGCAGGGCATAGGCCACATATACCGAATGCACCAGCGGCATGCAGGCCACGATGATGCCCATGGCGATGCCGAGCGGGATCACGCTGAGCGAGTTGCGCAGGGTGATGATGCGCGCCGACATGACCGCGCCCACCGCCACGCCGATGGCGACCACGCCGACCAGGGTAGTGGCTTTGTCGAAGCTCATGCCGAGCGCCTTCTTGGCCCATTCCACGACGATGAATTGCAGGGTGGCGCCGGCGCCCCAGAACAGGGTGGTGACGGCGAGGGAAATCTGGCCCAGCTTATCTTTCCACAGGATGTTGACGCAGCGGGAGAAGTCGGCGATCAGCTTGACCGGATTGCGTTCCTGGTGCTCGTACACATAGCCGGTATCGGGAATGCGCAGATTGAACAGCGCCGCCAGCACGTAGACGAAGCCCAGCACCACCAGGGCCGATTCGGTCACGGTATCGATGCCGGTTTCGATCAGCGGCATATCGAAATTGAGCAGCATGGTGGCGGTCTTGCCCGCCACCAGGGCGCCGCCCATGACGGTGCCCAGAATAATCGAGGAAATGGTCAGGCCTTCAATCCAGCCGTTGGCGGCCACCAGTTTTTCGGCCGGCAGCAATTCGGTCAGGATGCCGTATTTGGCCGGAGAATAAATTGCCGCACCGAAACCTACGATGGCGTAAGCTAACAGTGGATGCACATGCACGAAGAGCAGCATGCAGCCGAAAATCTTGATCAGGTTGGCGATGAACATGACCCGGCCCTTGGGCAGGGCGTCGGCGAAAGCGCCGACAAAAGCGGCCAACAGCACGTAAAACAGTACGAACGACAGCTTAAGCAGCGGCGTAATCCACGCCGGGGATTTCATCGAAATGAGCAGGTCGATTGCTACGAAGAGCAGCGCATTATCCGCCAGCGACGAAAAAAACTGCGCTGCCATGATGGTATAAAAACCACGATTCATTCTGGGGGGACCTGGAAACTTATCTTGGCGTGCTTTATACCATAAATAAATGACAGTCAGTAGTTTCAGCCCTCCAGCCCCGGGCTGCGCTTATTGCGGCGGAATGGCGCCCACCGGCGCGCGGCTCATGAAGCGGCCCAGCAGCAGGCTGGCTTGCTGCCGCGCCAGATTCTGCTGCTGATTGTTGAGCTTGCTGATATCCAGCGGCTTCGCATAATGCTCGCCCAATTGCTCGCCGAACAGTCGCCAGGCGTAGGCATTCACCATATCGCCTTCCGCCGCATATAGCTGAGCCAGCACGGCAGGCATCTGACCGTGGCCGCCTACCGCCGCGTCGGCGAAATGGCGCTTGCCGACAAAGCGCGGATCTTCATCCAGCTGGTAGCCATCTTCTTCCAGCAGGGCCGGACCCTCGTAATAGTATTGCTGGCCCAGCTGCAGCAGGGCATAGATGTCGCCGGCCTTGGCGCGCTTCTGCAATTCCTTCAGTGGCAGCGTGAAGTATTCCTCCGGCGTGTAGTAGCCGCCTTCTTTCATCTGCTCCTTGCGCCGCTCGATCGCCCGTGGCTGGCTTTCCGCGAGCGGGGCTGCGCGCCCGAATGGCGAGCGGGACCAGGATGGGGTGTCGGGACTGGCCGATGCTGCCGGCGCGGCCGGTGCCGCGGCTTTGCCGGCTGGCGCCGCTGCGCTGGCGATGGGCACGGATGGTGCTGCCGGCACGGTGTTTTGTTCGGCGGGCCAGGTGAAATAGAGAAGGGCTGCGGCCATGGCGGCCAGCGCGAAAATTTTTTTCATCAAAATGGTTTGCAGCATGCCTGGCTGCTGGCCGGACCGGCCGGCAGCCAGGAAATCACGAAAGAAGCAGCTTAGGGATTGCAGGCACCCCAGGCCCAGCCGTTTTGCAGTGCCAGCATCTGCGCGTCACGCTGGCTGCAAGCGGGGAATTTGTAGGTCATGCGCGATTGCAGCCGGGGCGAGATGCAGACCGTGTAAATGCTGACCGGGGCGCCATTCGGGCAGGTGGGGCCGGGCGGTTTCGGATTGGGCGGCTGTGGCGTTGGATTCGGATCGGCCGGGGTGGACCAGAAGGTCGTGCCGTAACGGTGTTCGGCATCCCACAGCGTGATGTTCAGCGCGCCCGTGGTGGCATGCACGCTGAAGCCGTAATTGCCCGGTGCGCGGCCGCCGGTATTGCTGGCCCATTTGGCGTTGCCCGCGTCGTCGTACTGCACCAGATTGCCGTCGGCCTGCATCACGGTATGGGTGGCGCCACTGGAGTAGCTGGCCCAGATCGGGGTGCCGCCGGTGCAGGTATTGCTGCGCGGACGTTTGTAGACCACCAGATTGCTGTCGGCTTGTTGCACCACGCAGTATTCGCCGCCGGTTTCGATGAAGTCGCCGGCGCGCAGCACGCCGCCGGTCGGCAGCTCGCGGTAGGCGGTGGCATGGGCGCTCAGGGAAGCCAGTGCCGCCAGGGCGGCAGCGCAGATTTGCAGATGACGCATTAAGATTTCCTTAAGGTTGAGAAAATGAAAATAATACCTTTGGGAAATCTTGTAAAGACTATCAAAATGTAACAGTGTGGCGGGAATACGATAGAGCAGCGGCTTGACAAGGCAACCATATCTTTCGCCTGGCTCGGGTAAAATACCGGCTCCCTCATTTGTCCGGAAACTCCATGCCTAGGCCGATTCTTGCAAGTATTCATATTGACTCGATGAAACATAATTTGGCGCGCGCCAAAGCCTGCGCGCCCGATTCCAAGGCCTGGGCGGTGGTGAAGGCGCATGCGTATGGGCATGGCCTGGAGCGCGCCATGCGCGGCTTTGCCGAGGCCGATGGCCTGGCCCTGGTCGAATTCGATAACGGGGTGCGGTTGCGCGAGCTGGGCTGGAGCAAGCCTATGCTGATGCTGGAAGGCTTCTTCGACGCGGCCGATCTCCAGACCATGGACCACTACCAGCTGAACGGCGCTGTGCATTGCGAGGAGCAATTGGCGCTGCTGGAAGCGGCGCGTCCCGCGCGCAAGCTCGATGTGCACCTGAAAATGAATACCGGCATGAACCGCCTCGGCTTCAAGCCGGAAGCGTTCCGCGCCGCCTATGCGCGCCTGCGCGCCATCCCGCATGTGGGCGAAATCACCCTGATGACCCACTTCGCCAACGCCGACGAGGCGGCCCATGCCTGCCTGCCGATCCGCGAACAGATCCGCCGCTTCAAGCTCGGCGCGGACGGCTTGGCGGGGCCGCTGAGCCTGTCCAATTCGGCCGGCATCTTCCAGATGGACGCGCTCGACGGCGAGCTGGTCAGCGACTGGATCCGTCCCGGCGTGATGCTGTACGGCGGCACGCCGGGCGGCAAGAGCGCCGAGGAATTCGGCCTGCTCCCGACCATGACCCTGGCCAGCGAGATCATCGGCGTCCAGCAGATCGAAGCCGGCGACTACGTCGGCTACGGCAGCCGTTTCCAGGCTGCGGGCAGCATGCGCATCGGCGTGGTGGCTTGCGGCTACGCCGACGGCTATCCGCGCCACGCGCCGGTCGACACGCCGGTCCTGGTCGACGGCGTGCGCACCCGCATCGTCGGCCGCGTTTCGATGGATATGCTGACCGTCGACCTGACGCCGCTGCCGCAGGCGCGGGTGGGCAGCCGCGTGGTGCTGTGGGGCGAGGGCATGCCGATCGACGAGGTGGCGACGGCCGCCGGCACCATCGGCTATGAGCTGATGTGCGCCCTGGCGCCGCGCGTGCCCGTCGTCGAAGGCTGAACATGGCCAAGGCAAAGACCAACTACACCTGCAGCGAATGCGGCGGCATCAGCAGCAAATGGACCGGCCAGTGCGCCGCCTGCCAGCAATGGAACACGATGGTGGAGACGGTGATCGAGGCGCCCGGCGCCAACCGCTTCTCGCAAAGCGCGCACCAGGCGCTGGCCCAGACCGCGCCGGTGCTGTCGCTGAAGGATATCGAGGCGCTCGACGTGCCGCGCTTCGGCACCGGCATCGAGGAATTCGACCGCGTGCTGGGCGGCGGCCTGGTGGCGGGCGGGGTGGTGCTGATCGGCGGCGATCCCGGCATCGGCAAGTCGACGCTGCTGCTGCAGGCGCTGGCCAATATGGCCCAGTTCAAAAGCGTGCTGTATGTCAGCGGCGAGGAATCGGGCGCCCAGATCGCGCTGCGCGCCAAGCGCCTGGCCGTCGATGCGCATGAGCTGAAGCTGCAGGCCGAAATCCAGCTGGAGAAAATCCTCAACACCCTGCATGAGCTGAAGCCGCAGGTGGCCGTGATCGACTCCATCCAGACCCTGTATTCGGACGCGCTGAGTTCAGCCCCCGGCTCGGTGGCCCAGGTGCGCGAGTGCGCGGCCCAGCTCACGCGCATGGCCAAGCAGAGCGGCGTGACCATCATCCTGGTCGGCCACGTGACGAAGGAGGGCGCCCTGGCCGGGCCGCGCGTGCTCGAACACATCGTCGACACCGTGCTGTATTTCGAGGGCGACAACCATTCCAGCTTCCGCCTGGTGCGCGCCATCAAGAACCGCTTCGGCGCGGTCAATGAGCTGGGCGTGTTCGCCATGACGGACAAGGGCTTGAAAGGCGTGTCCAATCCCTCGGCCCTGTTCCTGTCCCAGCACGATAACCAGGTGCCCGGTTCCTGCGTGATGGTGACGCAGGAGGGCACCCGGCCGCTGCTGGTGGAAATCCAGGCCCTGGTCGACGCCAGCCACCTGCCGAACGCGCGCCGCCTGTCGGTCGGCCTGGAGCAGAACCGCCTGGCCATGCTGCTGGCCGTGCTGCACCGCCACGCCGGCATCGCCGCCTTCGACCAGGACGTGTTCATCAACGCCGTCGGCGGGGTCAAGATCACCGAGCCGGCCGCCGACCTGGCGGTGCTGCTGGCCATCAATTCCTCGATGCGCAACAAGGCGCTGCCGGCCGGTTTCGTGGTCTTTGGCGAAGTCGGGCTGGCGGGCGAGATCCGGCCCGCGCCGCGCGGCCAGGAACGCTTGCGCGAGGCGGCCAAGCTGGGCTTTTCCATCGCCATGATTCCCAAGGCGAACGTCCCGAAACAGCCGGTCGAAGGCATGACCATCATCGCCGTCGAGCGCATCGACGATGCCTTCAGCCGCTTGCGGGAACTGCAATAGTTCGTATTTGGCAATTTTGAACTGTTAGGCGATTGAATGCGCAGTAGAATACCGCGTGTTCCGACCGTGGCGCGCTGGCACCACGGCGTGGCGCCCTCCGCGCCATTTCCGTCCTGATACTCAAAAGAGCGATTAAAGTGCTAGCAGACCAAAGACAAGCGGCGCGCAAGATCCTGCGCGTGAAGGCAATGATTTTGATGGATGGCGGCACCCCGATGGCCGCCCGCACCTTCGACCTCGGCACCACCGGCATGTCGGTGACGAGCGATCATAAAGTCGAGATCGGCAAGCTGGGCCAGGTGGTCTTCGAGATGCTGGTGGACGGCAAGCCGCAACTGTTGACTTGCCGTTCGAAAGTGACGCAGTGCATTTTCAGCGGCGACGAATTCAAGGTCGGCTTCGCTTTCCAGAACCTGGATCAGGCCGTACTGACGGCCTTGACGCGCTTTATGCGCTGAGCCGGGGCGGCGGCGGGCAGGGCGGCAATTCCACCTCTGTTCGCCGTTTTGAAAAAGCGCCAAACGTGGATAATAATTAAGATCATCCCTCGGACCATCTAACTTTTCCCACGGATACACGGACACTCAGCCATGATCAATCCTTCCATCATTTCCTCCATGTACGGCAATAGCGGCAGCCTGGGTGGCCTGGGCTCGCCCTCGTCCGCCGTCTACGCCAAAGTGGAGCGCGCGCTCGCCGGCCAGGCCGGCGTGGCCCAGCGCCTGAACACCAGCCTGGCCAGCAGCCAGACCAAGCTGTCCGGCCTGGGCCAGTTGCAGAGCGCGCTGGCCGACTTCCAGGCGGTGGCCAAGGGTTTGTCGGGCAGCGGGCTGAGCACCAGTGCCACCTCGTCCGGCAAGGGCGTGCTGAATGTGAGCAGCGGCGCCACGGCCAAGGCCGGCAGCTATGCGATCGATGTCAGCCGTCTGGCCCAGGGCCAGGTCTTGACCAGCGAGACGCAGCTGTCGAACAGCGCCAAGATCGGCACCGGCGCGCCGGCCACGATCAAAGTCGAGTTTGGCGTGCAGGGTGATAAGGGCTTTACGCCAGGCAAGGACGCGGTCAAGAGCATCACCATCGACAGCAGCAATAACACCCTGGACGGCATTGCATCCGCATTCAAGGCGGCCGGCATCGATGCCAGCGTGGTCAAGACCGGCGGCGGTTTCGCGCTGGCGATCAAGGGCGCGGACGGCGAAGCGCAGAGCATGCGCATCAGCGTCACCGGCGATGCGGCGGTCAAGGATATGCTCGCCTACAACGGCGCGGCCAATTCCAAGCTGACCCAGACCCAGGCGGCCCAGGATGCGCTGCTGACGGTGAACGGCAAGCAGGTGCAGAGCGCCAGCAACACCCTGGACAAGGCCGTCGACGGCTTGAAGCTGACCCTGACCGGCAAGGGCAAGACCGATGTGACGGTGACGCAGGACGCCAGTCAGATCGCGTCCAATGTCGGCAAGTTCGTGGAAGCGTTCAACAGTCTGAATACCCGCCTGGGCGTGCTGCAAAAAGGCGATCTGAAATCCGGCAATGCCGTGACCCAGGCCAGCACCCAGCTCAGCCAGCTGATGCGTACCGGTGGCGGCAATATTTCGACCACGGCGCTGGCCGATGCCGGCATCAGCTTCGACAGCTCGGGCAAGGCCCAGCTCGACGAGAAAAAACTCAAGGCCGCGATCGCCGCCGATCCCGCCGCCGTGTCGGCCCTGTTTACCAATGGCGGCAAGGGCATTGCCGACCAGGTGGCAGGCCGTATCGACAGCCTGACGGGCGCCGACAGCGCGCTCAAGCGGGAAGCCGCGTCGGTGGGCAAGGAAATCACCAATCTCAACGGCAAGCGCGCCGAGCTGTCGAAAGCGCTGACGGCCCAGGCCAATGCGCTGGTCAAGCTGTACACGCAGCAGGAACAGATGGGCAGCAATCCCGCCCTGCCGGGCTATACCGGGCCGCGTTCGCTATTCGATATGTTGGCGTAAGCATCTGCTGCTGAGCGCCTAGTTGCGTTTGCTGCTGGGGAAGTAGAAGCCGATGACCAGGGTCACCAGCGGCAGCACGCCCACCTTCACCAGTTCGAACACTGCGGCTGCAGCCGGGCTCTCCGGCTGCAGCCAGTAGGCACTGAATACGAGAATACAGAGCAGGAAGAGGCAAAGCAGGATCTGGCGTGCAAAGCGAAGCCGGGTCGCGGCATTGATGCGGGAGACATCGCCGCGACCGCCTAACTCCTTGGGCCATTTGTCACTCATAGGGTCAGCAAAAGACGCTTTCCAGCACATAGACAGGTTCGATCTTGTCCCCGTCCTCATGTACTACCGCCAGACTGTTCCCCTTGCCGAACTCGCGGTCGGCGATGGAGAGCAGGCATAGTCCCAGCCGGATTGCTTCGCCTATGGGTACGTGGTGGCGTTGGGAAATCTCGTTCAGGCGATCCTCGATTTCCTCGGTCATCTCAAAAGTCATTTCAACCATGATCTTCCTCCTCTGCTTGCCAGGACGCCTAGGGCGAAAGAAAATTGTACGCCCATCGCGGCGCGTCGGATTTGAGCGCAGGCAAAATGGCCGGGCTTTTTTATCCCGGGTGCGGCGGGCGCTTGCATTCGGTGGCACAATGCCGGATCATCTCGCCTTTTTGGCGGGTTCCTTTTCATTGGAGGCGGGAATTATGGCGGTGAATGGTTGGGGTAAGCGTTTCGGTCTGGGTCTGCTGGCGGCTGCGGCCATCATGGGCCAAGCTCAGGCGCAGCAGGAAGAGAAAGTCCTGAACATCTACAACTGGTCGGATTACATCGCCGACGATACGATCAAAAACTTTGAAAAAGAGACGGGCATCAAGGTCCGCTATGACGTTTTTGATAATAACGAAATCCTCAATTCCAAGCTGGCCGCCGGCAAGTCGGGCTATGACATCGTGGTGCCGACCGCGCAATGGGCGCGTCTGCAGATCGACGCCAAGCTGCTGCGCAAGCTCGATAAGAGCAAGCTGAGCAATCTGTCCAATCTGGACCCGCATATCCAGGCCAAGCTGGCCAAGATCGACCCCAATAACGACTACCTGGTGGACTGGCTGTGGGGCTATACCACGGTCGGCATCAACGTCGGCAAGGTCAAGGCCGCGCTCGGCAATATGCCGCTGCCGGACAATGCCTGGGAGCTGATCTTCAATCCGAAATACGCGTCCAAGCTCAAGTCCTGCGGCGTGTCCTTCCTCGACTCGCCGTCGGAAGTGCTGCCGGCCGCCCTGATCTACCTGGGCAAGCCCGCCTTCTCGACTGCGGCCGCCGACTACGCGGAAGCGGGCAAGATGCTGAGCGCCATCCGTCCCTATGTGACCCTGTTCAGCTCCTCGGGCTATATCAACGATATGGCCAACGGTGCCGTCTGCGTGGCCCTGGGCTGGTCGGGCGACATCAATATCGCGCGCCAGCGCGCCATCGACGCCAAGAACGGCCAGCAGATCCAGGTGCTGGTGCCGAAGACCTCGGCCGCCCTGATGTTCGACACCATGGCCATCCCGGCCGACGCGCCGCATCCGAACAATGCCCACCTGTTCATCAACTACATCCTGCGTCCGCAAGTGCATGCGAGCCTGACCAACAAGGTGTTCTACGCCAATCCGAATGCGGCCAGCGTCAAGTTCGTGCGCAAGGATATCGCTGAAAACAAGAACGTCTTCCTGTCCGACGAGGACAAGAAGCGCATGCAGGCGCCGGAAGCGGTGCCGGCCGATATCCGCCGCACTATCACGCGCGCTTATACCAAGTTCAAGACCGGCATGTAAAAATGATGAAGGCTCCGGCTACGGACATGCGCATGTCCGCAGCGGGAGCCTGAGCTTCAGTGAAGCTTCGAGCTATTCGTGATAGCGGTCCAGCAGCTTGTGGTGACTTCCCCGGCCTTCCGCCACGATCTCAAACACGATCAGTCCGATCATGCAGGCGAAAATACCCATGGTAAACAGGGTCATCATGATACATGCAGCACCCTTTCAGGCCGCTGCCCCCCTTAGTTGATACAGTTAAACTTTAGCAGGCCAAGAACAATTTTCAAGCCCTGCCGAGGGGCGGCGTGCGCCGGTGTTGCGGACTTACTTCACGACCAGGTCGGACGACATCACGGCCTTCAAATACAGGCTGGCCGGGTCGCCCGGCTCGCGCTGCACGAACCACCAGGCGGCGGCCTTGCGCATCTCCCATTCCTGCACCTCGCCCGTCATTAACAGCGCGGCGGTCTGGCCCAGGGTCGGCTGGTGGCCGACGATCAGCACCGCTTCCTTGCCGGCCGGCCAATTGGCCGCGCGCAGGACGTCCTCGGGATCGGCGTCCGGCGCCAGGTCGGGATGGGTCTTGAACTTGCGGCCCAGCGCTTCCACCGTTTGCAGGGTGCGCACGGCGGGGCTGACCAGGATGCGGCAGTTTTCCGGCAACTGGGAATTGAGCCAGTGGCCCATGCGCCGCGCCTGCTTCTGGCCCTTGCCGGTCAGGGCGCGCTCCATATCGGGCAGATCGGGTCCGCCCGTTTCCGCCTCCGCGTGACGCCACAGTATCAGGTCCATGCTGTCTCCCTGTTCAGCTGCCCGCCTGGTCGGCCGGCGTGCCGAGGATGTCCATCAGATGCTGCTGGGCGCCGAACAGGACTTGCTTGCCGCGCGGCTTGCGCCGCTGGTAGTGGCCGTCCGGTTCCAGCTCCCAGGCATTGGTATTATCCTTCAGATAGGGATTCAAGCCCTCGGTGAGCACGCGCCGCTTGAGCGCCTTGTCCAGCACCGGGAAGGCCACTTCGATGCGGCGGAACAGATTGCGGTTCATCCAGTCCGCGCTGGCCAGGTAGACATCGTGCGCTAGGTCGTTGCGGAAGTAGTAGATGCGGCTGTGCTCGAGGAAGCGGCCGATGATGGAGCGCACCCGGATATTTTCCGACAGGCCCGGCACGCCCGGCTTCAGCGTACAGGCGCCGCGCACGATCAGGTCGATCTTGACGCCATCGTGGGAGGCGGCGTACAGCGCGCGGATCACCGATTCATCCACCAGCGCATTGACCTTGACGATGATGCGGCCCGGCCGGCCGGCGCGCGCGATCTTGGCCTCGTTGCGGATGGCCTTGATGATTTCGCTTTGCAGGGCGAAGGGCGCCAGCCACAGGTGGGTCAGTTTTTGCGGCTTGGTCAGGCTGGTCAGGTGCATGAAGACTTCGTTGACGTCCCGGCCTAGTTGCGGGTCGCAGGTCAGCAGGCCGAAGTCGGTATAGAACTTGGTCGTGGTCGGGTGGTAGTTGCCGGTGCCGAGGTGGGCGTAGTAGCGCAGCGCGCCTTCTTCGCGGCGGATCACCAGGGCCATTTTGGCATGGGTCTTCAGGCCCACCACGCCGTACACCACCTGGGCGCCGACCTGTTCCAGCTTGTCGGCCCAGTTGATATTGGCTTCCTCGTCGAAGCGCGCCATCAGTTCCACGATCACCGTCACTTCCTTGCCCATGCGCGCGGCGGCGATCAGCGCTTCCATCAAGTCCGAGTTCATGCCGGTGCGGTACACGGTCTGCTTGATCGCCACCACGTTCGGATCGAGCGCGGCGCTGCGCACGAAGTCGATCACGGTCTGGAAGCTCTGGAAAGGGTGGTGCAGCAGGATGTCGTGCTCGCGCAAGGTGGCGAAGATGTCGCCGCTGGCCACTTTCGTGATCAAGCCAGGGAAGAAGGGCGGGAAGCGCAGCGAGGCGTCCTTGACGTGCTCGATGATCTCGTTCAGGCGCACCATATTCACCGGGCCGTCGACGCGGTACAGGCGGCTCTGGTCGAGGCCGAACTGGTCGAGCAGGAATTGCGACAGCTCGGGCGGGCAGTTCTTGGCCACCTCCAGCCGCACCGAGCGGCCGAACTGGCGGCCCTGCAGCTCGCCTTTCAGGGCCTGGCGCAGGTTTTTCACCTCGTCCTCATCGACCCACAGGTCCGAGTCGCGCGTCACGCGGAACTGGGAATAGGCGATCACTTCGCGCCCGGCGAACAGGTCCGAGATATGGGCGTGGATGATGGAGGACAGCAGGCAGAAGGAAATGCTGCCGTCGCCCGACAATTCATCGGGCAGGCGGATCACGCGCGGCAGCACGCGCGGCGCCTTGACGATGGCGATCGCGGTGCCGCGGCCGAAGGCATCCTTGCCGCTCAGGGCGACGATGAAGTTCAGGCTCTTGTTGACCACCTGCGGGAAGGGGTGGGCCGGATCGAGGCCGATCGGGGTCAAGAGGGGACGCACTTCGCGTTCGAAATATTCCTTGACCCAGGCGCGCTGCGCCTCGTTGCGTTCGCTATGCCGCAGCAGGTGCACATTCTTGGCCGCCAGTTCCGGCAGTACTTCGGTATTCAAGACTTCGTACTGGCGCTTGACCAGGGCGTGGCACTCGTTGCTGACCCGGTTCAGCGTCGCCACCAGGGCAGGGTGCTCGGACAGGGCGCCATCAACACTGGCCGCCGCCAGCAGGCTGGCCACGCGCACTTCAAAGAATTCGTCGAGATTGCTGCTGACAATACATAGATAGCGCAGGCGCTCTAATAAAGGAATCGCCGGATCTTCGGCGTTGGCCAGCACGCGCCGGTTAAACATCAGCTGGGAGATTTCGCGGTCCAGCAGGATGCTGTTCCTGTTCGCTTCCATACGCATATCAGGCTTCATGGTTTTGTCTATTACTTTTCATTAACAGATGATTAATTTTAGCCTTTTTTTCACATCAGCGCGGCCCGCGAGAGAGTGTAAATGTGAAATATGACAACTTCGTGACTTGCTGTCATATTTCCCCGGATAGGGGCGGGGAAATATGACAAACCGCGCCGCCGCCCCTCTGGAAACGCCAAAGTCATAATTTTTTTCCTATGTCATAAAGCTGTCATATTGGTTCGCTAGACTGCGCAGCATTCAAACCGTAACCCCCAAAGAGGATCTTTGATATGCGTATGAAACAACTGTTGACCACTTTCGTAGTAGGCGCTTCCGCTGCCCTGGCGTTCGGCACGGCAGCCGCGGCCGACATGACCGGCGCCGGCGCGACCTTCCCTTACCCGATCTATGCCAAATGGGCTGAGCAGTACAAAGCCGCTACCGGCAACGGTTTGAACTACCAGTCCGTCGGTTCCGGCGCTGGCGTGAAACAGATCAAAGCCAAGACCGTCGATTTCGGCGCCACCGACAGCCCGCTGAAAGGCGAAGAGCTGGACGCGGAAGGCCTGACCCAGTTCCCAGCCATCATGGGCGGCGTGGTCACCGTGGTCAACGTTGACGGCCTGACCCCTGGCCAGCTGAAACTGACCGGCCCTGTGATCGCCGACATCTACCTGGGCAAGATCACCCAGTGGAACGATGCCGCCATCACCGCCCTGAACCCAGGCGTGAAACTGCCGGCCGCCGAGATCACCGTGGTGCACCGCGCCGACGGCTCCGGCACCTCCTTCCTGTTCACCGACTACCTGTCGAAAACCAGCCCTGAGTTCAAAACCAAGATCGGCGCTGGCACGGCTGTGAAATGGGTGACCGGCGTGGGCGGCAAGGGCAACGAAGGCGTGGCCGCCAACGTGCAGCGCATCAAGGGCGCGATCGGTTATGTAGAGTGGGCTTTCGCCAAGAAAAACAAGCTGCAGCATACCCAGCTGAAAAACAAGGATGGCAACTTCGTGCAGCCTGACGACGACAACTTCAAAGCTGCCGCCGCCAACGCCGAATGGACCAAGACCCCAGGCTTCGGCGTGGTGCTGACCGACCAGGCTGGTAAAGCTTCCTGGCCAATCACCGGCGTGTCCTTCATCCTGATGCACAAAACCCAGGCTGATGCCGCCAAAGGCAAGGAAGTCGTGAAGTTCTTCGACTGGGCCTTCAAGAACGGTGGCGCCGCTGCCGCTGAACTGGACTACGTACCGCTGCCACCAAGCGTGGTCAAACTGGTGCAGGATTCCTGGAAAGCCAACCTGAAAGACGCTTCGGGCAAAGCCGTCTACTAATCAGTCTGCCTCCTCGGTCCCGGCCGAGGAGGCTAGCCGGGACCCGTCGGCCGCAGCTTCCCGCTGCTTCGCTTGCGGCTCCCGGCTAGCCTACACCTAAAACAAGATACCATGAGTGCAGACCTTACTTCCCCACCTATCCGGATTACGGAGTCTCCCGTGAATGAAGCTGCCGCCCAGGCCGCCATGCATTCGACCATGCGCAAGCAGCGCATCCAGGACTTCATTTTTCATAAAATCACGATGCTGTTCGCCCTGTCCGTACTGTTCGTACTGGTCGGCATCATCATTTCCCTGATCCTCGGCGCCATGCCGGCCCTGCAGCAGTTCGGGCCGGGCTTTATCACGCGCGTCGAATGGGATCCGGTCAACGATGAATACGGCGCCCTGATCGCCATCGTCGGCACCCTGGCCACGTCCGGCATCGCGCTGCTGATCGCCTTCCCGGTCAGCTTCGGCATCGCCCTGTTCCTGACCGAGATCTGCCCGGTCTGGCTGCGCCGCCCGATGGGCACGGCTGTCGAACTGCTGGCCGGCGTGCCGTCGATTATCTACGGCATGTGGGGCTTGTTCGTGTTCGCCCCGCTGTTCGCCGACTATGTGCAACCGCTGCTGAAATCGACGCTGGGCCTGCTGCCCTTCGTCGGCGTGCTGTTCCGCGGCCCGACCATGGGCATCGGCATCCTGACCGCCGGCCTGATCCTGGCGGTCATGATCATCCCTTTCATTTCCTCGGTGATGCGCGATGTGTTCGAAATCGTGCCGGCCGTGCTCAAGGAGTCCGCCTACGGCCTCGGTTGCACGCGCTGGGAAGTGGTGCGCAAGGTGGTGCTGCCTTACACCAAGACCGGCGTGGTCGGCGGCGTCATGCTGGGCCTGGGCCGCGCGCTGGGCGAGACCATGGCCGTGACCTTCGTCATCGGCAACGCCAACAAGCTGTCGGCCACGCTGTTCTCGCCAGGGAACTCGATCGCCTCCACCCTGGCCAATGAATTCGCTGAAGCGTCCTCGCAGTTGCATGTGTCCTCGCTGTACGCGCTGGCCCTGATCCTGTTTGCGATCACGTTTATTGTGCTGTCCGCCGCCAAGCTGATGCTGGCTGGCATGTCCCGTAAAGAAGGTGTGAAATGAAGCAGGCCATCAATCCCGTCTACCGCAAGCGCCTGTTCGCGCACCGCATCGGCATCGCCCTGTCGGTGGGCGCCATGATGGTCGGCCTGATCGCCCTGATCTGGATCCTGGCGACCCTGCTGATCAACGGTTTCCACGGCTTGAACCTGGCGCTGTTCACCGAAACCACCCCGGCCCCGGGCAGCGAAGGCGGCGGCCTGGCCAACGCCATCGTCGGCAGCCTGCTGATGGTGGGCCTGGCCACGCTGGTGTCGACCCCGATCGGCATCCTGGCCGGCATCTACCTGGCCGAATACGGCGAGGACAATAAGGTGGCCCAGCTGACCCGTTTTGTGACCGACATCATGCTGTCGGCGCCGTCCATCGTGATCGGCCTGTTCGTGTACGCCATGTATGTGGCCAATGTGAAGCACTTCTCCGGCTATGCCGGCTCCATCGCGCTGTCGCTGATCGCCGTGCCGGTGGTGGTGCGCACCACCGACAATATGCTGCGCCTGGTGCCCAACAGCCTGCTGGAAGCGGCCTTCGCCCTCGGCGCGCCGCGCTGGAAAGTGGCGATGATGGTGCGCCTGCGCGCCGTGAAGGCCGGCGTGGTGACCGGCGTGCTGCTGGCCGTGGCCCGCGTCTCGGGCGAAACCGCGCCGCTGCTGTTCACCGCCCTGAACAACCAGTTCTTCAGCGCCGACATGAACAAGCCGCTGGCCAATCTGCCGGTGGTGATTTACCAGTTCGCCATGAGCCCTTACGACAACTGGCGCGCCCTGGCCTGGGGCGGCGCCCTGCTGGTGACTTTCAGCGTGCTGGCCCTGAACGTGCTGTCGCGCACCGTCTTCACGCAGAAGATACCGAACTAAATCGAGAATATTTCACATGAGCCAAGAGACCATGAGCAACAAGCGCAAGATTATTGAAATTTCGGGCCTGAACTTTTACTACGGCAAGACCCGCAGCCTGACCAATGTGAACCTGGACATCCACGAAAAGCAGGTGACGGCCTTCATCGGCCCGTCCGGCTGCGGTAAATCGACCCTGCTGCGCACCCTGAACCGCATGTATGACCTGTATCCCGGCCAGCGCGCCGAAGGCACCATCGCCTACCGCGGCCGCAACATCCTCGACGCCGACCAGGACGTGAACATGCTGCGCGCCAAGGTCGGCATGGTGTTCCAGAAGCCGACCCCGTTCCCGATGTCGATCTACGACAATATCGCGTTCGGCGTGCGCTTGTATGAAGACCTGTCGAAAGGCGAAATGGACGAGCGCGTCGAATGGGCACTGAACAAGGCCGCGCTGTGGACCGAAGTCAAGGACAAGCTCGGCAAGAGCGGCCTGTCCCTGTCCGGCGGCCAGCAGCAGCGCCTGTGCATCGCGCGCGGCGTGGCGGTGAAGCCCGACGTGCTGCTGCTCGACGAGCCGACCTCGGCGCTGGACCCGATCTCGACCTCGAAAGTGGAAGAGCTGATCAGCGAGCTGAAGCAGGACTACACCATCGCCATCGTCACCCACAATATGCAGCAGGCGGCGCGCTGCTCCGACTACACGGCGTATATGTACCTGGGCGAGCTGGTGGAATTCGGCGAAACCGACCAGATCTTCATGAATCCTGCGCGCAAGGAAACCCAGGATTACATCACCGGCCGCTTCGGCTGATTACACAATAAAATTACACTACATATCCGGAGAGCAGCATGATTGGCGAGCATTCTTCCAAACAGTACGACAACGAACTTGAAGCGATCCGCTCCAAGGTGCTGCTGATGGGCGGCATCGTGGAAACCCAGTTCCTCGATGCGATGACCTGCTTCCGCATCGGCAATCTGGAGCGCGCCGAGCGCGTGATGCGCGAAGACGATTCCGTCAACCAGCTCGAAGTGCAGCTGGACGACGCCTGCAGCCACCTGATCGTGCGCCGCCAGCCCACGGCCAACGATCTGCGCACCGTGATGGCCACCATCAAGGTGATTACCGACTTGGAACGCATCGGCGACGAGGCGACCAAGATCGCGCGCACGGCCAAGAGCCTGCACAGCCGCGGCGCCGTCACCGTCAACCATTACGAAATGGTGCGCTCCATCGCCAACGCCACCAGCGATATGCTGCACGACGCGCTGGACGCTTTTGCCCGCAACGATGGCAAGCAGGCGCTGCAGCTGATCGCCCAGGATGCGATCATCGACCACGAATTCCGTTCCATCATGCGCAACCTGATTACCTTCATGATGGAAGATCCGCGTACAATCTCGGCGGCGCTGGATACGATGTGGGTGGCGAAAGCCATCGAGCGTATCGGCGACCATGCGAAAAACATCGCTGAGTATGTGATTTACGTGGTGGAAGGCAGGGATATCCGCCATACCCGTACCGTGCCGCCCAGCGAAGAGGCCAGCGGAGAATAAAGATTTATGGCATCCGACAAGACGACTGTACTGATTGTAGAAGACGAACCGGCGATTGTTGAACTGGTAACATTTTCCCTGCGCGATTCCGGCTGGAATTGCGCGGCCGTGCAAAGCACCCAGGAGGCGTGGGACTTCATCCAGAAGCGCACGCCCCAGCTGATCCTGCTGGACTGGATGCTGCCCGACCAGAGCGGCCTGCGCCTGCTGGCCCGCATCCGCGGCGACCGCCAGTTCAACGACATCCCCGTCATCATGCTGACCGCCAAGAGCATGGAAGAAGACAAGCTGGCGGGCTTGAACGGCGGCGCCGACGACTACATCACCAAACCTTTCTCGCCGCGCGAGCTGCTGGCGCGCTCCAAGGCGCTGTTGCGCCGCAAGAGCCCGGAGCACGCTGATTCGACCATGCGCGCCGGTCCGATCACGCTCGATCCGGTCAGCTGCACCGTCTCCATGGGCGAGAACAAGATCGACATCGGCCATGCCGAGTACAAGCTGCTCAAGTTCTTCCTGGCCCATCCCGAACGCGTGTTCTCGCGCAGCCAGCTGCTGGACAAGGTCTGGGGCGATCACGTGGTGATCGAGGAACGCACGGTGGACGTGCATGTGCTGCGCCTGCGCAAGGCACTCAAGGAAGCGGAACATTTGATCAAGACGGTGCGCAGCGTCGGTTACATGCTGTCTGAAAAATCATGAATCCGAAACTGCTGTTCTGGGTCCCGGCGGCGCTGCGCATGGGCCTGATCCTGCTGGGAGTGGGCGTGCTGTGGTGGCTGTTCGGCGCGCTGCCGGCCCTGGTGGCCGCCTTCGTGGCGCTGCTGGTGATGGTCTTCGTGCAGCTGAATTATCTGTACCAGTTGAGCGACTGGCTGGACGATCCGAAAAGCGGCAAGCTGCCCGACGGCTGGGGCGCGTGGACCAGCATCTTTTCCCGCCTCTACCGCCTGCGCCGCGACGACGAAAAGAACGAGGCCGAGCTGACCGAATGGCTGGCGCGCTTCCGCCAGGCCATGCACCTGCTGCCGGACGGCGTGGTGATCATGGACGACGTGCTGTTCCTGGAGTGGTGCAATCCGGCCGCCGAAGAGCATCTGGGCCTGCGCCATGACCGCGACAAGGGCATGCGCGTGACCAATCTGGTGCGCAGTCCGGACTTCATGGACTACCTGATCCTGGGCCGCTATGACCAGCCGCTGACCTTGAGCTTCCGCGAGCGCAAGCTGATCGTGCACATCATCCCGTTCGAGAACCGGCGCCAGATCCTGGTCACGCACGACATCACGGAAACCCAGCGCGCGGAAATGATGCGGCGCGACTTCATCGCCAACGCCTCGCACGAGCTGCGCACGCCGCTGACGGTGATTGTCGGCTTCCTCGAAATCGCCGCCTCCGAAGACTTGGACGCCGCCACCCGCGCCGCCCACCTGAAGCTGATGACGGAGCAGGGCCACCGCATGCAACACCTGATCGAGGACATGCTGACCTTGTCGCGCCTGGAATCGGTCGACCACCCGCTGCGTCCCGAGCACGTGGATATCGGCAAGCTGATGGAACAGGTGCTGCGCGAAGCGCGCGGCCTGTCCGCCGGCAAGCACGAAATCGATATGACGGTGGAAGCGGGCGACCTGATGGGCAGCGCCGAAGAGCTGCACAGCGCCTTCGGCAATCTGGCCTCGAACGCGGTGCGTTACACCCCGGCCGGCGGCAAGATCCATCTGCATTGGCGCGACACGGCCAAGGGCGTGCAGTTCGTGGTGGAAGATACCGGCATCGGCATCAGCCCCGAACACATCTCGCGCCTGACCGAGCGCTTCTACCGCGTCGACAAGAGCCGTTCGCGCGAGACCCAGGGCACGGGCCTGGGCCTGGCCATCGTCAAGCACGTGCTGCTGCGCCACAGCGGCAGCCTGACCATCAAGTCCGAAGCAGGGAAGGGCAGCTCCTTCATCGTCACCCTGCCCAAGTCCACGGCCGCCGCGCCCCAGCCTGAGCTGCTGGCCGGCTAAGCCATCCGCCGTCCGGCCGGTGCCGCGGATGCGGTGCCGGCCGGTGCGGCAGCCAGGTCGCCATGCTGGCGCAGCGGTTTAAGCTGCAATTCAAGGCCGGCGACGCGTCTTGCGATACAATCTGTCCGCCGAAAACGAGCAGATCTGTTTATCCCAATGCTATTGAAACGCCTGATTCCCCTTCTGGCGGCCGCCTTGCTGGCCGCCTGCACCACGCCGTCCCCGCAACCCAAGCAGCCCTATGTGCCGCCGCTGAACCCGGTGCCGGGTGCGCCTGCCACGCCGGAAACGCCGATTGTCGCGCCGCCGCAGCAGCCGGTGGTGGTGGCGCCGCCCGCTCAGCGCAAGATCAAGATCGGCCTGGCCCTGGGCGGCGGCGCCGCGCGCGGCTTCGCCCATATCGGCGTGATCAAGGCGCTCGAATCGCAGGGCATCGTGCCGGACCTGGTGGTCGGCACCAGCGCCGGCAGCGTGGTCGGCGCCTTGTACGCGGCCGGCAATTCGGCCAGCAAGCTGCAGCGCATGGCCTACGATATGAACGAGGCCGAAATCTCCGACTGGGCCATGCCGCTGTTCGGCAAGTCGTCGGGCGTGCTGAAAGGCGAGGCGCTGCAAAGCTATGTCAATAAAGCCGTGCAGCACCGCCCCATCGAAAAGCTGAAGATCCCGTTCGGCGCCGTGGCGGCTGACCTGAAAAATGGCCAGCCCATCCTCTTCCAGCGCGGTAATACCGGCATGGCGGTGCGCGCCAGCTCGGCCGTGCCGGGCGTGTTCCAGCCGGTGACCATCGGCAGCCATACCTATGTCGATGGCGGCCTGGTGGCGCCGGTGCCGGTGCGCTTCGCGCGCGAGATGGGCGCGGACTTCATCATCGCCGTCAATATTTCGACCCAGACCGACGCCCAGGCGGCGATCTCGTCGCTGGAAGTGCTGATGCAGACTTTCAGCATCATGGGCCAGCGCATCAACCAGTTCGAGCTGAAGAAGGCCGATATCGTGATCCAGCCGCCGCTGGGCCGCATGGCCAGCAATGACTTCAGCAACCGCGCCCAGGCCATCCAGGCTGGCGAGCGCGCCACCATGGCGGCCATGGCCCAGCTCAAGCAAAAGCTGAAAACCATGCGCGAAAGCCCGGCTCCGGCCGCCAACTAAGCACTTGATAAAAGGAACCAGCCGATGCAAAGCAAGCCCTTTCTGACCCTCGACGACGTAAAGAAAATCGCGGCCGCGGCCGAAGCGGAAGCCAAGGCCAATAACTGGCCCGTGACCATCGCCATCTGCGACGATGGCGGCCATATGCTGTGGCTGCAGCGCCTGGACGGCGCGGCGCCGATCTCTTCCCACATCGCGCCGGCCAAGGCGCGTACTTCGGCCCTGGGTCGGCGCGAATCGCGCATCTATGAGGAGCTGATCAATAACGGCCGCGTCTCCTTCCTGAGCGCGCCCGAAGTGGAAGGTTTGCTCGAAGGCGGCGTGAATATCGTGGTCGACGGCCACACCATCGGCGCGGTTGGCGTGTCCGGCGTCAAGTCTTCGGAAGATGCGCAGATCGCCAAGGCGGGCATCGCCGCTTTGGTGTAGGCGAAAGCAGCAATCACGTCAGCGTGGCTTGGGGTGGCATTGCCGAAAGGGTGAAATTGGGCTATAATTCAAAGGTTTAGCCAATCACCATAGACCGTAGCGCCTACCACATCCTCCATTTTCATCTGACCTGCAAGCCGGCCCTCAAGCCCGGTTCCTTGCCGGTCGTCTGACGTGGCGTCGCTACGGTAACTTTATCAGGAGTTGCCCTTGCCGCCATTTTTTTCTGGCCCAGCCGTTCCAGCCATCCTGGCTCTCGCTGACGGAACCATCTTCAAAGGTTTTTCTATTGGCGCCGCCGGTCACACGACGGGCGAAGTCGTCTTTAATACCTCTATCACCGGTTATCAGGAAATCCTGACCGATCCCAGCTATTGCCGCCAGATCGTCACCCTGACTTATCCGCATATCGGCAACTACGGCATCAATCCTGAAGACGTAGAGTCGAGCAAAGTCCACGCCGCCGGCCTGATCATCCGCGACCTGCCGCTGCTGGCCTCGAACTTCCGTTCCACCCAATCCCTGTCCGATTACCTGAAGGCCGAGAACATCGTCGCCATCGCCGGCATCGACACGCGCAAGCTGACGCGCCTGCTGCGCGAAAAAGGCGCGCAGGCCGGCGCCATCCTGACCGGCACGCTGGGCAATGAGCCTTCCGTGGCGCAGGCGCTGGAACTGGCGCGTTCCTTCCCGGGCCTGGCCGGCATGGACCTGGCCAAGGTGGTCTCGACCAAGACCGCCTACGAGTGGACCGAGACCGAGTGGACGCTGGGCGAGGGCTACGGCAAGGTGGAGAATCCACGCTTCCACGTGGTCGCCTTCGACTATGGCGTGAAGCGCAACATCCTGCGCATGCTCGCTTCGCGCGGTTGCAAGGTGACGGTGCTGCCGGCCCAGTCCACGGCGGAAGAGGCGCTGGCGCTGAATCCGGACGGCGTCTTCCTGTCCAACGGTCCCGGCGATCCGGAGCCATGCGATTATGCGATCAAGGCCACCAAGGACCTGATGGCGAAAGGCATTCCGGTCTTCGGCATCTGCCTCGGCCACCAGATCATGGCCCTGGCCTCGGGCGCGAAAACCTTGAAGATGAAATTCGGCCACCACGGCGCCAACCACCCGGTGCAGGATCTGGACAGCAAGCAGGTGCTGATCACCTCGCAGAACCACGGTTTCGCCGTGGACGCCGCGACCCTGCCGGCCAACTGCCGCGTGACGCACAACTCGCTGTTCGACGGTTCGCTGCAGGGCTTTGCCCGCACCGATACGCCGGCGTTCTGCTTCCAGGGCCACCCGGAAGCCTCGCCTGGCCCGACCGACGTCGCCTACCTGTTTGACCGCTTCATCTCGATGATGGAAGCCGCGGAGAAGAAATAAATGCCAAAACGTTCTGATATTAAAAGCATCCTGATTATTGGCGCCGGCCCGATCATCATCGGCCAGGCCTGCGAATTCGACTATTCCGGCGCCCAGGCCTGCAAGGCGCTGCGCGAAGAGGGTTATAAAGTCATTCTGGTCAACAGCAATCCGGCGACCATCATGACCGATCCGGACATGGCCGACGTCACCTACGTCGAGCCGATCACCTGGCAGGTGGTGGAACGCATCATCGCCAAGGAGCGTCCGGACGCGATCCTGCCGACCATGGGCGGCCAGACCGCGCTGAACTGCGCGCTCGACCTGCACAAGCACGGCGTGCTGGATAAATACAAGGTGGAACTGATCGGCGCCACGCCGGAAGCCATCGACAAGGCCGAAGACCGTTCCAAGTTCAAGGATGCGATGACCAAGATCGGCCTCGGTTCGGCGCGCTCGGGCGTGTCGCACACGATGGAAGAATCCTGGGCCGTGCAGCGCGAGCTGGGCTTCCCGGTTATCATCCGTCCGTCCTTCACCATGGGCGGCACCGGCGGCGGCATCGCCTACAACGAAGAAGAATTCGAAGCCATCTGCAAACGCGGCCTGGAAGCTTCGCCCACCTCCGAACTGCTGATCGAAGAATCGCTGATCGGCTGGAAAGAGTATGAGATGGAAGTGGTGCGCGACAAGGCGGACAACTGCATCATCATCTGCTCGATCGAAAACCTGGACCCGATGGGCGTGCACACCGGCGACTCCATCACCGTGGCGCCGGCGCAGACCCTGACCGACAAGGAATACCAGATCATGCGCAACGCCTCGCTGGCCGTGCTGCGCGAGATCGGGGTCGATACCGGCGGCTCCAACGTGCAGTTCTCGATCAATCCGAAAGACGGCCGCATGATCGTCATCGAGATGAACCCGCGCGTGTCGCGTTCCTCGGCGCTGGCCTCGAAAGCCACCGGCTTCCCGATCGCCAAGGTGGCGGCCAAGCTGGCCGTGGGCTTCACGCTGGACGAGCTGCGCAACGAGATCACCGGCGGCCAGACCCCGGCCTCGTTCGAGCCTTCGATCGACTACGTCGTGACCAAGGTGCCGCGCTTCACCTTCGAGAAGTTCCCGACCGCCGACCACCACCTGACCACGCAGATGAAATCCGTGGGTGAGGTGATGGCGATCGGCCGCAGCTTCCAGGAATCGTTCCAGAAAGCCCTGCGCGGCCTGGAAGTGGGCGTGGACGGCATGAACGAAAAAACCAAGGACCGCGAGAAGCTGGAAGAAGAGCTGGGCGAGCCTGGTCCTGAGCGCATCTGGTATGTGGGCGACGCTTTCGCCCAGGGCTTCACGCTGGAGGAAGTGCACCAGCTGACCAAGATCGATCCGTGGTTCCTGATCCAGATCAAGGAGATCGTCGACCTGGAGCTGTGGCTCGACACCCAGAAGCTGGACAATCTGGACCGCAACACCCTGTTCAAGCTGAAGCAAAAAGGCTTCTCCGACCGTCGTCTGGGCTTCCTGCTGCAGACCACGGACACCGCCGTGCGCCTGAAGCGCCATGAGCTCAACATCCGTCCGGTGTACAAGCGCGTCGATACCTGCGCCGCGGAATTCGCGACCAATACCGCGTATATGTACTCGACCTATGACGAAGAGTGCGAGTCCAATCCGACCGACAAGAAGAAGATCATGGTGCTGGGCGGCGGTCCTAACCGCATCGGCCAGGGCATCGAATTCGACTACTGCTGCGTGCACGCCGCGCTGGCGATGCGCGAAGACGGCTACGAGACCATCATGGTCAACTGCAATCCGGAGACCGTGTCCACCGACTACGACACCTCCGACCGCCTGTACTTCGAGTCGCTGACGCTGGAAGACGTGCTGGAAATCGTGGCGCTGGAAAAACCGGTCGGCGTGATCGTGCAGTACGGCGGCCAGACCCCGCTGAAACTGGCGCTGGACCTGGAAGCCAACGGCGTGCCGATCATCGGCACCTCGCCGGATATGATCGACGCGGCCGAAGACCGCGAGCGCTTTCAGAAGCTGCTGCACGACCTGGGCCTGCGCCAGCCGCCTAACCGCACCGCGCGCACCGAGGAAGAGGCGCTGCAACTGGCGCAGGAAATCGGCTACCCGCTGGTGGTGCGCCCATCCTATGTGCTGGGCGGCCGCGCCATGGAAATCGTGCACGAGCAGCGCGACCTGGAGCGCTATATGCGCGAAGCGGTGAAAGTGTCGAACGATTCGCCGGTGCTGCTGGACCGCTTCCTGAACGATGCCATCGAATGCGACGTGGACTGCATCTCCGACGGCGAAACCACCTTCATCGGCGGCGTGATGGAACACATCGAACAGGCTGGCGTGCACTCGGGCGACTCGGCCTGCTCGCTGCCGCCTTACTCGCTGGCGCAGGACACCATCGATGAGCTGAAGCGCCAGACCGCGCTGATGGCCAAGGGTCTGAACGTGGTCGGTCTGATGAACGTGCAGTTCGCCATCCAGAAGCAGGAAGCCAACGGCGAAACCAAGGACGTGGTCTATGTGCTGGAAGTGAACCCGCGCGCTTCGCGTACCGTACCTTTCGTGTCGAAAGCGACCGGTCTGCAGCTGGCCAAGATCGCCGCGCGCTGCATGGTGGGCCAGAAGCTGGCCGAGCAGGGCATCACCCAGGAAGTCGTGCCGTCCTACTACAGCGTCAAGGAAGCCGTCTTCCCCTTCGTGAAATTCCCGGGCGTGGATACCATCCTCGGTCCTGAGATGAAATCGACCGGTGAAGTCATGGGCGTGGGCAGCACCTTCGCCGAAGCCTTCGTCAAGTCGCAGCTGGGCGCCGGCGTCAAGCTGCCGAAGTCGGGCAAGGTCTTCCTGTCGGTGAAAGCCTCGGACAAACCGCGCGCCGTGAAAGTGGCGCGCGACCTGGTCGATGCCGGCTTCTCGCTGGTGGCGACCAAGGGCACGGCCGCGGTGATCGCCGCCGCCGGCATCCCGGTCACGCCGGTCAACAAGATGGTCGAAGGCCGTCCGCACGTGGTCGACATGATCAAGAACCACGAGATCGTCCTGGTGATCAACACCGTGGAAGAGAAGCGCAGCGCCATCACCGATTCGCGCGCGATCCGCACTTCCTCGCTGGCGGCGCGCGTGACGACCTACACCACCATCGCCGGCGCCGAGGCGGCGGTGGCGGGCATTCGCCATCTGGACGAGTTGCGCGTGTACGATTTACAAGGCCTGCATAAAACCTTACACTAAGCCCTTTAGAAGTTAAGCAGGACCACGACCACAGAGCCCGCGCTGTAGCAAGGTGCGGGCTCTGTGCTTTTTCTTTGGGAATAACGTAAATAGCAGGTAAATTATGACTTCAGTTCCACTTACCAAATTCGGCGCAGAGCTTTTGAAAGAAGAGCTGCATCAGTTGAAGACCAAGGAGCGCCGCATTGTCATTGACGCGATCGCCGAAGCGCGCTCGCATGGCGACCTGTCGGAAAACGCCGAATACGATGCGGCCAAGGAGCGCCAGGCCTTCGTGGAAGGCCGCATTGCGGAACTGGAAGGCAAACTGAGCAGCGCGCAAGTGATCGACCCGACCCAGCTCGACGCCGACGGCCGCGTGGTGTTTGCCTCCACCGTCGACCTGGAAGACCTGGAATCGGGCCAGAAGGTGAGCTATCAGATCGTCGGCATCGACGAGGCCGATATCAAACTGAGCAAGGTTTCCGTGACGTCGCCGATCGCGCGCGCGCTGATCGGCAAGGCCGCCGGCGACGTGGTGGAAGTGCAGGCGCCGTCCGGCCCGCGCGAGTACGAAATCATCGACGTGCGCTACATCTGATGCTGCCGCGCGTCAGGCTGCTGGTGGCGGCCCTGTGGGCGGGCAGCCTGTGGACGGTCGGCTACCTGGTGGCGCCGACCCTGTTTGCCACGCTGAGCGACCGCGTGCTGGCCGGCAGTATCGCCGGCAGCATGTTCCACGCCCAGGCCTTGCTGTCGCTGGGCTGCGGCGCGGCCATGGTGCTGTTGATCTGGACCGCGACGCGCGACTGGGACGCCAAACGGCGCCGCACCGTGCTGGCCCTGGTGGCCGCCATGGCGCTGTGCACCGTCATCAGCCATTTTGGCCTGCAGCCGATGATGGCCGAGCTGCGCGCCGCCGCCGGTGCGTCCGGCGTGATGGAAAGCGCGGCGAAGAGCCGTTTCGGCATGCTGCACGGGATTTCCAGCTGCATCTATCTGCTGCAAAGCCTGCTGGCCGTATGGCTGGTGGTCAAACAGTAAATAGCTAAAAAACGGGCAATAAAAAACGGGGAAGCGGGACTGGCGTCCCGTCTTCCCCGCTGTATTTCGGACTGTGAAGATCAGTCGTTGAGCAAGGTCTTCTTGGTGCTCTTCTGGCGGGCCTTGGCGCGCTTGATGGTGCCGCCTTCTGTAACGCGTTCATTGCCTTTCAGCATAACCTTGCTGACGGACGGTTTCTTGGTGCCGCTGGCGCTGGGCTTGACGATGGTGACCATGCGCATGCCTTTACCGGCTTTGGCGCTGCGGGCTTTTTCCACTTCCTTTTTCGGGCGGTACAGCACCAGCAGCTTGCCGATGTGCTGCACGGGAGCGGCGCTGAGTTCGGCGCATATGGTGTCGTACATTTCGATGCGGGCGTCACGGTCGTCGCCGAACACGCGTACCTTGATCAGGCCGTGGGAATCCAGGCCCAGTTCGATTTCCTTCATCACGGCAGGCGTCAGGCCGGCCTCCCCAATGAGGACGATAGGCTTCAGCGCGTGTGCTTCGGCGCGCAGTGCACTGCGCTCAACGGGTGTTAGTTTCAACATAATATTTTTTTGGGTAGTTCTCTTAAAGGCGCTATTCTACGCGATATGGCAAAGAACAAATTAAACAAAAACTGGTTGCACGACCATATTAACGATCCTTACGTGAAGGCCGCCAAGAAGGACGGCTACCGCGCGCGCGCCGCCTACAAGCTGAAAGAGATCGACGAAGACGAAAAGCTGATCCACTCCGGCCAGTTGATCGTCGACCTGGGTTGCACGCCCGGCTCCTGGGGCCAGTACACGCGGCGTAAGCTGGCGGGCAAGGAGGGCGGCGGCATCAATGGCACCATTATCGGCCTGGATATCCTGCCCATGGAGCCGATCGCCGATATGCATTTCATCCAGGGCGATTTCCGCGAACAGGAAATCCTCGACCAATTGGCGGAAGTGTTGCAGGGACGCAAAGCGGACCTGGTCTTGTCGGATATGGCGCCCAATTTGTCGGGCATCGCCACCGCCGACGCGGCGCGCATGGAAGATTTGATCGATATCGCCATCGAATTCTCCCAGCACCATCTGAAACCGGGCGGTTCCTTGCTGGTGAAGTGTTTCAAGGATATGGGCTTTACCCAGATTTACGAGAAATTTAAGCAAGAGTTCAAAGTCGTCAAGCAAAAGAAGCCGAAAGCCAGCCGCGATAAATCGTCCGAAATCTTCCTTTTGGGCCGGGGTTTGAAACATCCGGTGCAAAATTAATCACGAATCCGATGTTTTAGCCCTTGTATTTGGCCGCATGGACCGCACATCGGCTGCGGAAGGGCGTTGGATTGGGGTTAACATGACGTTTTTCAGCCCGTGCGCGGCCAAAATCACGCACCGGTGGGGCAGGTTTCTGGCACGGCCTGTCCATTACGAGTAAAATCAGTTTCTAGTACCGGTAACAGATGCGCGCTGCATCCAAGGAGTTTTCGTGAATAACATGTTTTCCAAATCTGCCATCTGGGTAGTTGTTGCCCTGTTGTTATTTATGCTGTTTAAGCAATTTGACAACCACAGCATGGCTGGCGGCAGCAAGACCATCGCTTATTCCGATCTGCTGGATGAGGTAAAAGCCCGCCGCATCAAGGATGTGACGATCGAGGGCAATACCATTACCGCCACCAAGATCGACGAATCCAAGGTGCGCACCACCGCGACCTATCTGGACCGCGGCCTGATCGGCGACCTGCGCGAAAACGGCGTGCGCTTCGATGTGAAGCCGCCGGAAGAGCCATCGTTCCTGCAGCAGGTCTTCGTCTCCTGGTTCCCGATGCTGCTCTTGATCGGCGTGTGGATTTTCTTCATGCGCCAGATGCAGGGCGGCGGCAAGGGCGGCGCTTTCTCCTTCGGCAAATCGAAGGCGCGCATGCTCGATGAAACCAATAACACCGTGACTTTCGCCGACGTCGCCGGCTGCGACGAAGCGAAGGAAGAAGTCACCGAGATCGTGGACTTCCTGAAAGACCCGACCAAGTTCCAGAAACTGGGCGGCCGCATTCCGCGCGGCGTGCTGATGGTCGGTCCTCCCGGCACCGGTAAAACCCTGCTGGCGCGCGCCATCGCGGGTGAGGCCAAGGTGCCGTTCTTCTCGATCTCCGGTTCCGACTTCGTGGAAATGTTCGTCGGCGTGGGTGCGTCCCGCGTGCGCGATATGTTCGAGAACGCGAAAAAACATTCGCCCTGCATTATCTTCATCGACGAGATCGACGCCGTTGGCCGTCACCGCGGTGCCGGCATGGGCGGCGGCAACGATGAGCGCGAGCAGACCCTGAACCAGTTGCTGGTGGAAATGGATGGCTTCGAAGCCTCGTCCGGCGTGATCGTGGTGGCTGCCACCAACCGCGCCGACGTGCTGGACAAGGCGCTGCTGCGTCCCGGCCGTTTCGACCGCCAAGTGTCGGTGGGCTTGCCGGACATCCGCGGCCGCGAGCAGATCCTGAACGTGCATATGCGCAAAGTGCCGATCGGCACCGACGTGAAAGCCGACATCCTGGCCCGTGGCACGCCCGGCTTCTCGGGCGCCGACCTGGCCAACCTGGTCAACGAAGCGGCCCTGTTCGCCGCGCGCCGCAGCAAGCGCCTGGTCGATATGCAGGACTTCGAGGACGCCAAGGACAAGATCTTCATGGGTCCGGAGCGCAAGTCCATGATTATCCGCGAGGAAGAGCGCCGCAACACGGCTTACCACGAGTCCGGCCACGCCGTCGTTGCCAAGCTGCTGCCGAAGGCCGATCCGGTGCACAAGGTCACCATCATGCCGCGCGGCTGGGCGCTGGGCCTGACCTGGCAGCTGCCTGAGCACGACAATCTGTCCGGCTACAAGGACAAGATGCTGGAAGAAATTTCCATCCTGTTCGGCGGCCGTATCGCGGAAGAAATCTTCGTCGGCCAGATGTCGACCGGCGCCGCCAACGACTTCTCGCGCGCCACCAAGCTGGCCCGCTCGATGGTGACGCGTTTCGGCATGTCGGACGCGCTGGGCGTGATGGTGTACGAAGACACCCAGAACGAAGGTTTCCTGGGCGGCACCAACAAGACCATCTCGGAAGCGACCCAGCAAAAGGTCGACGCCGAAATCCGCAACATCCTCGACTCGCAGTATGCGCTGGCGCGCAAGCTGCTCGAAGAAAACCGCGACAAGGTCGAAATGATGACCAAGGCCCTGTTGGAATGGGAAACCATCGATGCCGAGCAGATCAACGACATCATGGCCGGCCACGAGCCGCGTCCGCCGAAAGCGGGCGTCACGCTGCGCAAGCAGCCCGGCGGCGGCGATACCGGCATTTCGCCCAATGCGACGGCGCCGGCTTAAGCCCGGACCGCGCCAATAGAAAGGGTGAGGAGGAATCCTCGCCCTTTTTTCCATTCTTAGCCCACACAATCCATGCCTCAGATCCATTTCGGCCGCTTCAATTTGCCGCCACGCCCGCTCGTCATGGGCATTCTCAATGTCACGCCCGATTCCTTCTCCGATGGCGGCCAGCACCACAGCCTGGAATACGCCGTGTCGCATGCGGAACGCATGGTGGGCGAGGGCGTCGACATCATCGATGTGGGCGGCGAATCGAGCCGTCCCGGCGCCCCGGCGCTGCCGCTGGAGGAAGAGCTGCGGCGCGTGCTGCCGGTGCTGTATGCGCTGCGCGACAGCGGCACGCCAGTGTCGGTCGATACCTATAAGCCGACCGTGATGCGCGAAGCGATTCTGGCCGGCGTGGACATGATCAACGACATCAACGCCTTCCGCGCGCCGGGCGCCATCGATGCCGTGCGCGGCAGCGACTGCGCTTTGTGTATCATGCATATGCTTGATAATCCTGCAACGATGCAGCACAATCCTGCCTATGGCGACGTGGTGGCCGACGTCGTGGCTTTCCTGCGCGAACGGGTGGAGGCACTGACGGCGGCCGGCATCGAGCGCGAGCGGCTGTGGATCGATCCCGGTTTTGGTTTTGGCAAAACCGTGGAACACAACTATGCTTTACTGAAGGCCGGACGGCGGCTGGTCGCCGAACTCGGCCTGCCGCTGCTGGCCGGCGTCTCGCGCAAGTCGATGATCGGCGCCGTGACCGGCAAGCCGGTCGAGCAGCGTCTGGCCGGCAGCATCGGCGGGGCGCTGGCGGCGGTGGCGCATGGCGCCCAGATCGTGCGGGTGCATGATGTGGCGGAAACGGTAGATGCTTTAAAGGTATGGCAAGCCGCCCAATAAGAATAGGGCTTGCAGTTCAACACACAAGAAGAGATTTCATATGGCACGCAAATATTTCGGTACCGACGGTATCCGTGGCTTGGTCGGCGCCGCGCCGATCACCCCTGAATTCGTAATGCGCCTCGGCTACGCGGCCGGCCAGGTGCTGGCCAAGACGGCCGCCGCCGGCATGGCGCGGCCCACCGTGCTGATCGGCAAAGACACGCGCATTTCCGGCTATATGCTGGAAGCGGCGCTGGAGGCGGGCTTCTCCGCCGCCGGCGTGGACGTGATGCTGGCTGGCCCGATGCCGACCCCGGCCATCGCCTACCTGACGCGCGCGCTGCGCCTGTCGGCCGGCGTGGTGATTTCGGCCTCGCACAATCCTTTCCAGGACAACGGCATCAAATTCTTCTCGGCCCAGGGCACCAAGTTGCCCGACGCAGTCGAGCTGGACATCGAAGCCCTGCTGGAGCAACCCATGGGCTGCGTCAATTCGGAAAAGCTGGGCCGCGCCAAGCGCCTGGATGACGCCAAGGGCCGCTACATCGAATTTTGCAAGAGCACCTTCCCCAATGAGCTGGACCTGCGCGGCCTGAAGATCGTGGTCGATTGCGCCCACGGCGCCGCCTACGATATCGCCCCCCACGTGTTCCACGAACTGGGTGCGGAAGTGGTCCCGATCGGCAACAAGCCGGACGGTTTCAATATCAACGACGGCCACGGCGCCACCGCGCCGAAAGCCATGGCCGCCGCCGTGCTGGCGCATGACGCCGACCTCGGCATTGCGCTCGATGGCGACGCCGACCGCCTCATCATGTGCGACGCCAACGGCCGCCTGTACAACGGCGACGAGCTGCTGTACGTGATGGTGATGGACCGCCTGGCCACCGGCCCCGTGCCGGGCGCCGTCGGCACCCTGATGACGAATATGGCGCTGGAAGTGGCGTTCAAGGAAAAAGGCATCGGCTTCGCGCGCGCCAAGGTGGGCGACCGCTACGTGCTCGAAGTGCTGCAGGAAAAAGGCTGGATCCTGGGCGGGGAGGGCAGCGGCCACCTGCTGGCGCTGGACAAGCACACCACGGGCGACGGCATCATCTCGGCGCTGCAGGTGCTGAGCGCGCTCAAGCGCAGCAACAAGACCCTGGCCCAGATCGCCGGCGAAGTCGAGCTGTTCCCGCAAACCCTGATCAATGTGCGCGTGCCGGCCGGCTTCGACTGGCAGAAAAACGCCGCCATGGTGGCCGAGAAGGAACTGGTCGAGCGCGAGCTGGGCGACAGCGGCCGCGTGCTGATCCGCGCCTCCGGCACCGAGCCGCTGATCCGTGTGATGGTGGAGGCGCGCAACGCCGAACACGCGCAAAGCATGGCGCGCCGCATCGCCGACAAGGTCAGCGTGCCGCTCGCTGCCTGAGTTCGCCCGTTACATTGACGCCACATAGCGGCAAGGAGTACAATGCGTTTATCGGAGTGTAGCGCAGCCCGGTAGCGCACCTGGTTTGGGACCAGGGGGTCCAAGGTTCGAATCCTTGTACTCCGACCAAAATTCAAAAAGAAACGGGTTGTCTGTGACAGCCCGTTTTTCATTTCTCCCGGCGTTTTCGCGCCGTCTCCACACTGCCCATAGCTCAGTTGGATAGAGCATCAGCCTTCTAAGCTGAGGGTCGCTGGTTCGAACCCAGCTGGGCAGGCCATAAAATCAAGGACTTAGAGAAATTCTCAAGTCCTTTTTTTGTATCTGGTATTTTTGTGTAGGCACTGTGTAGGTTTTTCGAAAGGATGAATGAATGCATTTCCCATCTGATTTGCCGACAATCTTAAAGCTAATCGGTTCTGCCTTCGCTGGCTTGGGCTCACTAATTCTTGCGTGGCGCGCCAAGCACATTTTAGAGTGGGTTACCAATTGCTTGGTCATCCACGATAACAATATTAAAGAGCTGTTTAACCGAATGGATGGATTGCGGCAAGAGCATGAAGTGGTGCTCGGAGCCTCCTCGGTCCTGCTCAATATTCAGGATAAATTAGGATTTCTTTTATTTATCCTGGGCTTCTTTTTCCTCGGGGCCGGCATGCTTTGTAACGCGGTGAGCTACATCGCATCCCCGTGACCAGCACAGAGGCCCCGAGGGGACGGCAAACCCTCAGGCTGGCTTCACTACGCCCAGAATATTGGCGCGTGACACAGCGTACATACGCGCCAAGGCGCTGACGCTCTCGCCTGCGGCGTACTTGGCGATGATGTCAGCGCGCTGCTCGGCGGTAGTCTTTGACGGACGGCCCAACGTCTTGCCTTCACTCTTCGCACGGGCCAGGCCGGCTTGGGTCCGTTCCACCAGTAAATCCCGCTCCATCTCAGCCACGGCGGCCAGCATGGTCAGCATCATCTTGCCGGCCGGCGAGGTTAGGTCCAGTTTGCCCAGCTGGAGTACGATGACGGCAATCTTGCGGCTGGCCAGCAGCTTGACTGTGGCGCCGACGTCCTGCGCGTCACGGCCCAGGCGGTCCAGCTTCGCCACCACCAGCGTCTCACCATTCCGAATTTGACGGAGCAGAGCGGAGAACTGCGGGCGCTGGGTGGCGCTCGTCTTGCCGCTGATGGTATCCGCAAACCAGAAATCGACTTGGTGTCCAGCCGCCTCGATTTCGATACGTTGGTTGTCTGCGCTCTGTTCGGTGGTGCTGACGCGGCCGTATGCGAAGGTTGCCATGTGATTCTCCGTTAGACTGTTGGAAAACACTGTCAGAATATCTCCACCTGTTAGAAAGTGCAATGGATATTTTTCCAACACGGATATTCGTTGCTTTGCATGGATGTTAGAAATCGTTCGTTTTCTAACACACACTCCCTCAACAGAAATTGTGATAATTAGTTAGAATTTCCCCATTGCACCTCTGTATCATTGGATTGCGTCGAACTGCCAAATTTTCGGCCTGCGCCAGACGCGTATCGAAAATTCATGCAACTCATGCCCTCCATTCCAGTGTCTTTTCAGCACCAAGGTCAGATATGTCTAATCAACTTACGCTCGCACTTATCCCTCACGAAACCGATGGTTCCATAATCGACCAACGGGCAGTGGATGGGTACATCAACGCCACGGCCCTGTGCAAAGCGAGTGGCAAGAACTGGAGCGACTATCGGCGCAACAGCAACACGATTGCATTCTTGGTTGAGCTTGAGGCCGATTTAAAAATGCCTACTGCGCTTCTAATACATACCAATACCGGTGGCGATGCCCGTACGCAGGGCACATGGGTGCATCCCCAAGTTGCCATCAACCTCGGTCAGTGGCTCTCCGCGAAGTTCGCTGTCCAGGTCACGAAATGGGTATATGAATGGATGTCCGGGGGCATTCGCGGCGGCATGCCGAACACCATGCCTGTGCATTTGCAGCGCTATATGGCCAACCGCGCTGAAATTCCAGCAACTCACTTCTCAATTCTCAATGAACTAACTTTCGGGCTAATCGCCCCCTTGGAGTCTGGGGGATACACTCTGCCTGAAGGCATGGTGCCGGACATATCGGAGGGCAAAATGTTTTCGGCATGGATACGAAAGGAAAAAGGCGTCAATCCAGCTGATTTCCCCTCGTACCAGCACAGATACACCGATGGACGAGTTGTCAGCGCTAGGCTGTATCCGAATGAGTATTTGGCCGATTTCCGTGCACATTTCAATACGGTCTGGTTGCCACAAAAGGCTGCAAAATATTTTGCTGACCGAGACGTGAAGGCATTGCAATACCTGCCAAAATTGTTAGCCGGGCCGTCCAAGTAAAGGTCAGCTTTTGCAAGACTTATCTGCGACAGCTCCTTTACACGGGTTTGCGATGGGCCTAGAAGGGGTTGTAAGGCGTCCAAGATTGGACGCATCTACTGCGCGCGACCTCGCGGAATCGCGGTGCGACTTGCTGGGGCTCACCTCGGCTTTTCCTTCTCATCCAAGCCGGCCAGGCGGATACGCTGCCTGGTTGCTGAGCGCGGCGCCCGCTCCAGCGGGAACATCTTGGCCACCATGTTCACGTAGTCCAAGATGTCGGCGCGCCATTCGAGCGCCGTGGCGCGGTAGCGAGTCAGCATGCGCCGTTCCTCGCTGGTCAGCGTGTCGGGCACCAGCGCGAGCGCCGGGCCTCGTCCTCGGTCGGCGGCCTCATGCGACACCTCGGTTCAGCTTCACATCGAACCACCATTCCACTTGCAGTACCAGGTGAGTCCGGCTGACGGGTTCGAACAGGTCAAGATGCTGCAGCGCCGCGCTCAGCGATACGTCCGCCGCTCGCGTGGGCGTGTGAACGTAAATTTCTATCGTGCCCAGGTTCAGGCCCAAGCTGCCGCCGGCGTACACCAGCGGCTCGACCTGGCCGGCCAGGGAGGCGACGGTGAGGCCGTCCCTTGGCGCCTGGCTGCTAGCCTGCAGCGGCCCTTCCCGTAGCGGGTGCGCCACCAAGTCCTGCTGCCATTCGGGATACAAGTCCGGCAGCTCGCGGCGCAGCTTGATCAGGCGCGGCACGTCGGTCAGCGTAATCTCACGCCACAGCGTGATGCCGGCCGCTGTGCGGATGTCGTAGCGCTGGGTAGCGGCCAGGTCTTCCATTGTGGGTGCGGCTGCAATCAGGTTGGCGCCCGGTGCGCTGGCGCTGGCCAGCACCAGAGGCGGGAAGTTGTCGGCCTTCATGCTGCACCTGCGCTTTCTGCTTGGGTGCGGCGCCAGATGGCGTGGCCCTCAGCGATGCCGGCATAGTAGGCGTCATCCTCGGCGGTGCCAGCCTCATATGGCTTGAGGATGCGGCGGCCCTCAATGCGGAACTTCAGCGCCGCCAGCACGCCTTGTTTGTATGCGGGGCTGCGCGGGTCGCGCGGCACGCTGAATGCGGCGGAGAACAGTTCGTAAGCGGTCATGGCGGTGGCCAGCGTGATGCTGGTGATGGTCGCAGCGCTCATTGGGCACCTCCAGCTGCATGGAAGGTCTGCACGCTGCGGCCCCAGCTGTAATCGCGCATGCGCTGCTCGTCCAGTTCGAACCCAGCGCGGCGGGTGATGGTGCGCGCGAAGCCGGCGCCGTCGATGAAGTGGTCGTGGACGTGCGCGGCGGCGAGCTGGTCAGCGGTGCGGATGGCCTCGCCGCGCCGCTCCCACCAGGCGCGAAGCCAGAGCATGTACGAACACAGCGTTTCAACCTCATAGCGCATGAGCTTGGCGTCGGTGAGGTAGTCGGTAATGGCGACGCCGGCACGCGGCGGTACAGTCAACTGGTGGATGGTGAGGGATTGCGATTGCGCCGTGCTGGCGCTGGGCGTGGTGGTGCCTGGCATGGTGTTGCCTCCTTTTGCGGTGAGACCGCGCCACCCGTCGCCAAACGGGGGGAGCAGCGAATAGCAGGGTTGGCGAACCGGTGCAAAAGGAAACCGGCGTACCTTGCGGTACCCCTGCTACCGCCGCTCATTGAAGGCGTGCGAAAGCAAGCACACATGAAAAAGCCGCTTGCGCGGCCAGTGCGCCTTTTGCTTCTACCAGGTCGCCAAACCCGGCACCGTCTTTGTCCGGTGCTTTTTTAGCATAGGCCAGCGAGAGGTAAACCGTCAAGGAATTTTCCCCAGAAGAGATTAACCGTAGACAAATCAATGTTTTCGAAAGTTGACTTTTCTGCCAATAATAATTTGATCAGAATACGGTGCCATATCGACCCCGCTGCGGCTGCCTCTGTATGGACTCTGCATTTAACTTATTCCTCGCCAAAATGAAAAGTAGCTTTTGCCGCATCGCCAGAGCGACGCGTCATGAAGTATCGGAGGGCGATTTGCAAGGTGATGCGTGGGTAGTCGCGCACGAAATCGGGGAGCGCCGCGGCAAGCCCATCGACTTCTCAGAGCCAGCCGATCAAGATTTAGTGATACGGGCGGTGAATCTAAACAACGTGCGACGTGGTGATTGGCACATGCGGAAATCGGTTCGCATTGATGAGGAACGCGAGGCGGATGATGGTGGAGTGGGATGGTCAGAGAAGCTGACTGCCGTCAGCACCTCGGACCCCTTGAAATTTCTGCTGAAGCGCGAGACGGCGCGCGAGCACGATGCCAAGTTTGCTGCGAGCTATTCGCAGGCCGCCGCCTACGTGCGTATCTTTGCTCACTTCAAGTATGACCGGCGCGAAGTCTGCACGTATCTTGCGGTTACGGACGGAATACTTGCAAGTCGCGTGACCACTGCCGCGGCTATCGTGGCTGTGCAGCCATCGTTATTCGATGGTATCCATCGAATCGGCCCCAAGTTCTTGCCCCCACGAGGGCGCGCTTACGCCACGCGCCAGATCCACCATCTCGGGTCCGTGCAGTGGGCATGGTGCTTTGAAGATGCTGGTGGGTAGTCGCAGGCGGCGATCACGCGAAATACGAGCATCACCTCTCGCCAATCTCGCTCCGTAAGCATTTAGGGGTGCGAATGCGCCATTGCCGCCGAACCGCTGGAGCCCTCGCAACCCTTTCGGAACCCTTCAGGAACCCTATCGGAGCCGGCTAGGTTTCCGCTGGCCTGCATTGGCGTTATGCGGCTGCCTCGTTGCGGTGTGGCCGCATTGTCGCCGCCATGCGTTTGGTTGCGTTCGCACGCGTTCGGTATCGACATGACTCCGCAACGCGTGCATCACGCGTCAGCCACGCGTGGGTGCCTGCGTGGCCCGCACAAGGGAGTAGCATTTCGCGACACCCTTTGCAGCTGGCTGGAGCCGTGCCGCGTGGCCGCAGCAAATACGGGATTTTCCCGCATTTAGACGAGCGTCAGCACTGCCCTGGCAATGCGCCCGCATAGCGTCGGCATTGCGGACGCACGCCGTGCACCGGGCGTGCACGCGGCTCGCAACAGGGTAGCACGGTGCTGGCAGGATGAGCTAGCTGCAACCGGCTGGGTTCGGGCTGGCGGCGCGCGGCGTTGCATGGCTGGCGTCGCCCCCCCCTTGGCACTGCGTTCCCGCCTGACGCCGGCTCGGCAAGGAGATGGTGAAACGCCACCCCCTTTCGGTCCGCCCTGGCCTCGCCCGAATCTTCGGGGCCGGCGCGCCTGTGCATGAAGTCGGATTTGAAATCGGACTTAGCGGCGCGGGCCTGCTGCTGGCGCTGGTCGGCGATGACGCGGCGGGCGTGCAGGTGGGCGGCTTACGCTTGGCGGTGGGGGCGATTCACCACCTCATCGGGGAACAGTTCCGTGGAGCAGGTTGCAAGCGATGCTGGATTTACCGCATTCACGGCGCTATTCGCGCTTGCCCTGTCTGCGGTCACGATGCTGCCGGTGGAACTCAGGCCCACCCAGCACGCGCAGTGCAACATCCTGTGGTACGCCCTTTTCCTGCAGGTAGTCCATCGCAGGTGTGGTGCCCTCGGTTTTCGCCACCCACAGTGCGTTATCCACGGCGAAGGCTTCGCTGCGCAGTTTTCGGCGGTCAGAATTGGCCATCGTCTCAAATCGTTCTTTGGATGGCGAAATGGCAACATTCTTTGTGAAGTGGTCGGCGCACGATACTGAGCGGCAAAGGTCTGTGTTTTGCCAAGCAGCGCCAGCTGCAAAGATAGGCTCTAATTCTGAGCCTATTTCCTGCGTCGGCCGGTCAGCCGCTGCACCTTGACCAGCGCCGCCGCCAGCTCGGCTTGAGCATCGGCCAGGCGTTGCGCCCGGCCGGCGTCACCGCCCTTGTCTGCATTGCGTGCGGCCTTGGCCTTGCCGGTGATAGTACGCGGGCCGGTGGCGGCCTGCCATGGCTTCCAGCACGCAATCATGGCGGCCTGCTTGGCGCGCGCGGCATCGGTCCACCTGGGCATATTGGCTCCTTTTGAAAAGTTCGTTTTGGCGCGCAGCGATGTGAAATTGCGTACTTATCGTTGCGAAACGGTCGGCTTTAGACATTCCCCAACCCGCATGAATGCTCGCTCTCCGGGTTGGTGCGCGTTTCGAAACTGAGCAGATTGGAATAGTGCGCGAGGCGTGCTGGCGATGCTGAGTGAAGCCGTCAACACCGCTCGGCGCCAACCTCGCGCGCGGCCTGCGCCATCACCTGCATGGCCAGCGGCAGGTTGCTGGCCGCCTCGGCCTGCTCGGCCACACGCTGCAACACCTTGAGCCGGTACGACCGGCAGGCAATCGGAATGTTCTCCACCTCGGCCAGCAGCTTGCGGCGCGTGTCGTAGAACAGTTCTCGCCAGTGCGCGCCCAGCCTGACGCCGGCGCGCCGCTCAGGATGCCACGCTTCAATGCGCTGGCGGGTCAGCACTAAGCCAAATTTCTGCTTTACGGCGGTGGCAACTTGTTCGGGCGTCTCATAGCAGGCCAGGGCGGCAACGATATAAGCGCAGACGTGTCCGGGTAGGGTGGGCATGATTTCTATTCGTCAAGGTGGGTCAAGGAAGATGCGCTTACGCTGCGGCTGGTAGCAGGAATGTGGTGCCATCCAGTTCGATGACGTCGGCGTCCAGTAAGTGGCCGCGTTGTTTTGCGCAGGCTTTGGCTAGGGCGCGTAAGGCGGCCAGTTCTTTGCGCTTGAGCGTTGTCAATTGGAGCGCGGTTTCGCTCTGTTGGGCGTGTAAACGCGAGAACGCCGAAATGCCGTTGGCTTTGAGCTGAGTATCCAGCTTTCGCTTCTCCTTTCCTGCTGCCAGGCGGCGTACGTGGACAGCGTGCCAGCGTAGCGCGGCAGTGGTTAGTTCTTGGTCCTTCACATTCATCTCCGTGTATCTGGCAAGGCCACAAATCGTGCCATAGAGACGCGAACGAGCCTTGCCGAATGGTGTTGCTTAGTCGAGTAGCGCTGACCGCTCAGCGGGCCGATTTCGGTCAATCATCGATTGTGCCTCCCGATTTAAAGAACGCGGCTCGCTCCATGTGCGGCATCACGTCGAAGGCGGCGCGCGTGATGGTCTTGCCATTGACCCTTGCTGGAGCGGGGCTGCTGGAGTGCTCCGTAGCGCCATCGACAATCTTCCCGCCTTCCTTGATGAATTTGGCTTTGCTGGCGGATGGCATGGAGTCGAACTGCGAGCGTGTGATGGTGTTGCCAGTTCCTTGCTCGCCACCAGAAACGGCGGTGCTAGACGCACCACTCTGGCGCAGAATCATATCTTTGCTTGGATAGCGGTCAACCAGCTGAGCGAATGCCTCGTCGAAGTTTGCCACCTCGCCAAAGCGCGTGCCCGAATAGAGCTGGATGCCGTGCTTGTCAACGGCGACCAGCTTACCGCCCTCGATGCGGAATGAATCGGAGAAAGCTGCGGTGGCCAGGTCATGCGGGATTTTTAGGCTGGACATTACCGGCGAGGTTTCGAAGTGTTTGCCCAAAGCGAGCTTCCATGCGGCGGCGCCGTCAATTTCTCGTTCTGCGCCGTTGTCGAGTACATAGACCGGAGCGCCATTGCGGACGACGGCCGAACCATCCTTGTTCAATTTCAGTTTCATCTTGTTGCCTTCTTTGCGATTCCCCGGTGCCGCCGGGACGGGATTGGATCATGGATACAGGTAGCAGAGGCCATGTGGTGGGCCTGTTGCCTGTACGAACTCGCCACGCTCGCAGTCCCAACTGGTGGCCGCATAGTCAGCATCTCGATGGCGCTGATGGTCGTTGGTGTGGCGTGGCTGCCGGAGCGATGTTCCCTTGCTGGGAAACGATGTTTTCCCTATTGCCGCGGTTTGCTTGGGCTGTTCAATCCCTGGCAGCTGGGTGTCCAGAGGTTGGACGCCCTCCTGTGTGCTGTCCGAGTGTTGGGTGTTATCGGCGCCGGCGGGGATGGGGTGGCGAATCTGCACCCCATCGGCAGGGAAAGAGTGAATTGAAGAGGGAACGTCTATACACAGGATAGACGTTGTCGAATTTTGGATAGTGTCGCTCTCCGCACTCGCAGCAACGTCTATAGATTTCACTCCGACATCTATAGACTTCGGTGCGCGGGTGGGGCGTTCGGGCTTGCACGGCGCCGTCATGATGTCAGCAAAGCTCTTGGCCTTGGTCTTGGCGATGGGGGAGCTCAAGCCCAGCAGCGCCAGCAGCGTCTCCGCTTGGCTGCCGAGGGCGGAGACAAGCGCATCGTGCATAGCGGGCTCGCTCAGGCGCTCAGGGCGTGCGCGTAGTGCGTCCAGTACCATGCGCCCGGCCGCATCCCTGTTCGGCTTGCTGAGGCGCTTTGCGCGCGGCTGGTGGGTCAGGCCGAAGCGCTGCGCCACCTGCTGCTGGAAGTCGGCCAGCATGGCGCGAATCTTGGCTGGGCCGCCGGCGAGCGCGCCGCCCTGCATGCGGCCGGCAACCAGCGGTAGCAGCAGAATGTGGCAATGCGGCGCGGCTTCGTCCAGGTGGACGGCGGCGCTCAAGATGGGCACGGCGAAAAAAGCATCGGCCCATGCCACGGCGGCGGCAAAGTATTCGCGGTGGTCGATAGCGGCGGTGGCCGGCAGGCTGACGACCAGCTCCAGCGCCATGCTGGCGTCCCGACGGAGTGTGGTCACGCCGGCATTGTCCAGCAGCGCGAGCGCCAGCCCGGCCACCTCGTCGGCGGAGGCCGGGCCGCGCAGCTGATAGTTCAGGTTCATGCGCGCAGGGTTGATGCCGCTCGCGGCGGTGGCGCCAAGCTCGGCCTGAATCTCGCGCAGGTTGTGCATGGCGGCCAGCCGGACGATGTTCTTGGGTGATGTCACGCCGCGCACGGTCCGGGTGTTCAAGCTCTTGAGCCGCAGATACAGTGCATCGGTCATGCGCACCCTTTGACGGCCGCACATACCAGCGCCAGTAGCACCAGCGCGCACGGTGGTGGTGGCGGCAAGGGGCGCAGTAGCACGCCGCCCAGCCTATGAGCGGCGGTAATCATTCAGCCGCCTGATTTGCTGTCAGCAGGTACTTGGCATACTCGCCGGCGACCCATTGAACGCCGCGCGGAGTGAATTTTGCACTGTTGAAAGCGTGGCTGCTGGAATCAGCTGTACCAGCTTTCACCACAAAGCGCCCCGCCTTTATATGCTGGGCGTAGGGCATCCACTCACCGCCAAGACGGTACATGATTTCTCGCTTGGTCAGGAAAGTGCGGAAATTGCTCTCGTTCGCTCCAATCAGCTTGCAGACCTGGCGGAACCCCTTCAGGCCCGTGCTGTCGACGTACCGGTCAACGAACTTCACCGCCGGCGCCGCACTGGCCAGTTCGGCCTGCTGTCGCTCGATAAGCTCCGCCTGTTCGGCAGCCAGGCGCAGGGCACCGGATAGGCTGGTGGGCACGGCCGGCGCCACGGCAGTCTCCAGCTCGCGCCAACGGGCGATTACCTTGCGGCGCAGGACGGCGCTGTAGCCCGTCAGCAGCACGTCAGTTAGCTCGCGGTCCAGCGCGTATTCGGTCTGTTCGCGGTTCATGCCGTCAATGTAGATACGTCCAAATTTGGACACATCTTCCCCTAGCTCAGTCAGCATCTTTTCGACGTCGCGCTTTACGTGCTGATGCTGCTTTTCGGTCAGCAGCGCAATTTCTCGGCTCGACATCGTCGGGGTGGGCTGGCCCAAAACTTGGGCAACTGGGGTAGAATACAAGCCAGATACAGCAGTTCCGAAAGAGTCAGGGCGCTCCCCAGCATCCCCTGACTTTTTCATTTGTGGCGTCGGTGGCGGGCGGTTCATTACGCTGCTCCGCTCAGTGCGTGAGCAACATCAGCAACAGGCCACAGCAGCAGCTTGCCGCGCTTGATGGGACGCACTCCGTAGCACTCGCCCTTGAGGCAATGGTTTTTCAGCGCAGTCTGCGGCGCGCAGCACATGGCGCGAGCAAACTCTTGGGTTGTGATGTGGTCACGCCCTTGTGCGACAGTAGCCAGGGCGGGTGGCAGGTGGATTGCTTGCATCGTTTTCCCTTTCTCGGATTTAACGATGTAGAAATCTACGCATGGCAACCTGCGAAACTGATTGCCGCAACCTGCGACCTAGCATTCATGCGGGGTTGCGACCTATTTGCGCAACCACGCAACGCAACCACTATTTGCGGTTGCGCACCTTCAAACCATCGAAGGCAGTCGCCTTGACCGGGCCAAGCTGCTCCTTCGCCCTTACAAGCATTTTCCCTATCATTTGACGGCTCACGCCATGCTTTTCTGCTAACTTCCGGTGAGTAATTCCGGGTTGATTCGCGTCATACTGCAGCTTGCTCAAGACCTCAGTGTCCCAAGCATTCTGCATACGCGGCAGTTCCTCAACGGACGGCTGCGCGGTGTCATCACTTAGAGGGCTGCACAACATCGGGATGAAGCGGTCCAACTCCGAGACGAGTATGACAAGTTGTTGTGACGTCCTTTTCACCTGTGGCGAGTACATCGCCCCACCGTCCAGACTGAGAGCCCCCAAAATCCGCGTTTCACCCTCAAGCTCAATTTCTAGCAGATGACGAGGCGGAATAATCAAGAGGCCAAGGACATCTTCATTTCTGCTATAGGTCATATTTCGCATGAAACCACTGAATGGCGCGGATATGAGCAGCGCGCCGTGCACGCCCGCTCGGAGCAACGCAGCTGGCTCGATTTTATGAGAGGAACGACGATTGATGTATGCGGCCGCTTCCGGCAGCGTGAGATAAGACACGGTGGCACCCCTTCAGGTGTGCGCCTTCATGAAATAGGTGCTGCAACCAGGTCGGTGAAGGAGCCGACTTTTCCCCCGCTAAAGGTAGGTTGCAGCGTAAATCGTGCCTGATGTGGTCAGGCGGCCGTGACTACGCGCAATCCTGCTGGCGCTGGTTGGAACTCAATGCAGGCCTGCTCAAGCATCCAGACCTCAATCTGGTCGTGGAACTTGCGCAGTAGGTCCAGCGGCCGGCGGCGGTAGTGCTTCTCTGCCAGGGCGCTAGGCTTGTGGCCCATGATTTGCGCCGATACGCCGCTTGGCACTTCGACCCACTCGCATAGTGTACCGAAAGACCGGCGCAGGCCGTGCAAGGATATATGCGGCAGGCCGGCGGCCGCGAGTGCGTCGGTGTGGGCTATGCGCGGCTCAGCGATATGGCCGCTCTCCGACGTGGAGCTGCTGAAGACCCAAGGGGAGGGCGCCCAGGCCCGGCCTGTAGCCTCAAGGGTGCGCATTCGGCGGACGGTGGGCGGCGTGTTGTTGATGCGCTTGAGTTCCAGCAGCAGGCTGGCGAAATAGGGCGTCAAAGGGATGGTCCGCGTGCCTTCGACCTTATCGCGGATGGTCATGCTGCGCCACGCGAAATCGACATCTTCCCAACGCAGTGCGGCCAGTTCCTCGCGGCGTGGGCCATTCAGCAGCAGGCCTTGCAGGTAGGCACTGATAGTAGGATTGGGTATCTTACGCATCGCGGCAAACCAGTCCTTCAGCTGCTCGCGTTGCAAACTGTCGCCATCCTTGGCTTTGCTCTTAGGTACCACGTCGCGCACGCTGCTGGCGCTGTACGACTGCTGCGGCACCAGGCCACGGTATGCGGGCTGGTCATCCGCCCAGCGGATGAAAGCACGCAGGATGCGGTAGCTCTGCGCCGCATTGGTGGCCCTGGTGGCCGCCTCGCGCTCCAGCCATTCGGCAATCTCGGCACCGCTAAGCTCGGACAGCAGCAGCTTCATCAATGGCGCCAGCGGGCCGGCGACCGTCTCTCCCTTGCCGCGCATCTTCTCCTGGCCGCCTTCAGCCGCCAAGTTGATGTGATTCTGATAATGTCGCTCGCCCCAACGCGCACGCCGGGCCTCAAGGTAGAGGGGCCAGACGTCGCCAAGTTTCAAGTCCTGCCGTTTGGCCTCGGCGCGTACCGCTTCTGCCTGGGCGAGCTGGTCTGCGCGCAGCTGGCGCGGGTCAATGCCCTGGTCGGTCATCGCCTTGTACTTGGTCGCTTCGGCCTGGGCCTTACCTACCGTCCAGGTCCGGACATCGCCCACAGTAATGCGGATGGTTTTGCCGTTGAGCCGTGTCTCAAAGATATAGGACCGGGCGCCGGCGCTGGTCACGCGCAGGCCCAAGCCCGGCGCCTTGGCGTCCCAGAATATGGACTGCTGCTTGCCGTCTTCGCACTGGAAGCTGGCCACCCGGTCCGCCGTGAAATTGAGCTTTGCCACCATCTCACCTCTCTGTATAGGCGCCGTGTAGGCACCATGTAGGCACCATGTAGGCAAATTTTAGCAAATTCGGGAAATGCAAGGGAAAGTTTGCGAGGGTAAAAGTAGCCGAAAATCGGCATTTCCCCTATGAGGAAGGGCGTTTTGGGAATGATGGGGAAACTATGGAAAATTAAAATTGGTCAGCCTTCTAAGCTGAGGGTCGCTGGTTCGAACCCAGCTGGGCAGGCCAGTTTTGATTTCTCATCTTTCCCTCCGTTTTGCCTATTAACTTGCAAAAAGATATTAAATAACTTTCTAATTAGTATTTAATAGCCGCGAATATGCAATTGGCGCATGACGATATTTTCTTCTTGACCGAAATGTAATGTTGGACTAGGATTAATTTTGCCACCATAAGTGGCATACGCTGGGTTAATTCAAAATCCTCTATGAAAGATGGAAATGAAAAATCAAAATAATGAGACTAAGCTGTTTGCATTCAAACTGGCCGAAAAGAAATCCCTGGCTCATCAATCCCAATGGAAGGCCCGCGAGGGTGTCGCCCAAGCCGGCTGCACCGGCCCCGACGCGCGTGCCGAACGTCTACGCGGCCGCGATAACGGCATTTACTGCTGATACGCCGCCAGCTGGCCCGCTTCGCTGAAACGGGCTGCCCGCCCACAATTTATCTCCATCCGCTTGCTCTGATCCGGTATTTGAATACTGGAGGGGATCCTCTTTTTATTCGATCCGGAAGGGTGGGGTAAATCAGCCATATTCATGGCTGTGGTTAATCTTTGTTTCTGAAATCTTTAATGGGAGAAGTAGGAATGAAAGAACAAAAGAGCAATAAGCTGTTTGCCTTCAAATTAGCCGAAAAGAAAGCGCTGCAAACCAAACCGGAAGCACAGTGGAAAGCGCGCGATGGCGTGGCTGCCGCTGGCTGCACAATGCCGTCCGAACGTAATACCGGCCGCCTTGGCCGCGATACCGGCATTCTGTGCTAAGCCGGAGGTCCGCGATGAAAACCCGTCCAGCTCAACCCCAGCTGTTTGCATTCAAACTGGCCGGCCAGAAAGCCGCGCCAGCCAAGCCGCAAGCGCAGTGGCAGGTACGTCAAGGCGTGGCCATTGCCGGCTGCTCCGCACCGATCGAACGCACTAGGAACCGCATGGGCGGTGACAGTGGCGTCTATTGCTAACTTGGAGGCCGCAAATGAAAACCCGTTCTGCTCAACCGAAACTGTTCGCATTCAAACTGGCCAATAAAAAAGCCGATCCAGCCAAAGCCACGCCGCAATGGCAAGCCCGCGAAAGCGTGGCTGTGGCCGGCTGTACTTTCCCTGCCGAGCGCTATCCGCGCCTGGGCGGCAAGGATAACGGTATTTATTGCTGAGTTCTCGTTATTTACGACTAAACGAAAGGATGAGGGAAATGCAAAAGAAAGACGTTAAATCGTTCGCATTCAAACTGGCTGCAAAAAAGGAAGAATCCAAATCCGGGGCGCAGTGGAAAGTCCGTGATGGTGTGGCGGTAGCCGGGTGCTCCGGCCAAGTGGACCCACGTTATGTCCAAGCCGGCAACGCCAAAATACGCGACGAAGGCTGGTATTGCTGATTTCTGCTATTGCGATGGCATCGTCCTCTGGAGGAGTAAGTCGTGAAAAATACGCGGAAAACACCTCGTTCGTTCGCTTTCAAATTGGCTGAGAAGCCGGCCAAACCCACCCAGCCTGAAGCCAAGTGGAAAACCCGCGATGGTCTGGCCACTGCGGGCTGTACCGGTATGAATACCGAAAGGTATACCGGAACCTGGAATACCGACAATGGCATGTATTGCTAATCACAGGAAAGGATGAGACAGATGCAAAAGAAAGAAGTCAAATCGTTCGCCTTCAAGCTGGCGGAGAAAAAGGATCAGTCGAAAGCCCAAGCTCAATGGAAAGTCCGCGATGGCGTCGCCACCGCTGGCTGCACCTTCCCTTCCGAGCGTGACCGTAGCCGTTTTGGCGGCAACGACAATGGCCTGTATTGCGCCTAACAGGAGACTTAATGAAAACGCAAATGAAGGTATTTGCTTTCAAGCTGGCCGAGAAAAAAGCCCAGGCCAAACCGCAAGCCCAATGGAAAGTCCGTGATGGCGTTGCCACCGCTGGCTGCTCCTTCCCGGTCGAACGCGCTTCTAGCCGCGCCGGCAGCCCTGACTTTGGCATTAGCTGCGCCTAAGTTGTGATCGCAAGCCCCGCCGGGGCGGGGCTTGTTCTTGTTCTACTTTAAGGATGAAGCATGAAACAAAGCGATAAAAAACCAGCACAGCAACTGTTTGCCTTCCGCCTGGCGGAAAACAAGGAAAAACAAGCGGCGCCTGCCGCCCAGTGGAAGCAGCGCGACGGCGTCGCCCGCGCAGGCTGCTCCGGCCCTTACGAGCGTGAAATGCAGTGGCCATGGGATGGCGACCAAGGCGTGTGGTGCTGATCGAATAAGTAAAGGGACTGGCCTGGGGCCGGCCCTTTCTTTCACGAGAGAGATTCATGGCAAAAAAGGTTTTGATCGTCACCAATAGTTTTGATCTGCATGCTGATCTTGTTGTGCCCTTGCTGACGGCCCGCGACTGCGCCGTTTTCCGCATCAACCTGGATGCCTTCCCCCGCGACTATCAAATCTGCCAGCTGTTCACCAACAATAAGATGAGCAGTGAAATCCGCCACCTGCCGACCGGCGCCAGCATCGATCTGGCCGAGGTGGGTGCCGTGTGGACGCGCAAGCCCGCCGATTTCGCTTTCGCCAGCGAAGACCTGTCGGCACAGGAGCGCGCCTACGCCAAAATGGAAACCGAACATGCCTTGTTCGGCCTTCTCTACACCCTCGATTGCTATTGGATGAGCCACCCGGTGGCGCTGCGCGGCGCCATGTGGAAGGGCGAGCAGTTGCAGCGCGCGATGACGATGGGCTTCCGCGTGCCCGCTTCCATCGTCACCAATTCGCCCGAGCGGGTAAGGGCGTTCAAGGAGAGTGTGCAGGGCGACCTGGTGTTCAAATGCCTGTCCTCGCCGATGCTGGGCGCGGAAGCCGTGGCCGACGAGGACCGTATCGCCACCGGCCTGGCCACCACCATCGTCACCGACGAGATGATGGAAAGCCTGGATGCCGTCAGCGAGGTGGCTTGCCACTTCCAGGAATACATCCACAAGCAGTACGAGCTGCGCGTGACCATCATCGCCGGCCGCATCTTCGCCGCCAAGCTGCATTCGCAGGACGATCCGCGCACGGCCGTCGATTCGCGCGATATGTCGGCCGAAATCCTGTATGAAGCGACCGAGCTGCCCGACGAGGTCAAGGAACGCTGCCTGGTCTTCGTGCAGAGCTATGGCCTGAACTACAGCGCGCTCGACCTGATCGTTACGCCCGAAGGCGAATACGTCTTCCTCGAAAACAATCCGAGCGGCCAGTTCCTGTACGTGGAACAGCTGATCCCCGAATTCAAGATGCTGGACGCCGTCGCCGACCGTCTCAGCCAGGAGGCCGCATGCCGCATTTGAAAGAGTTTCCCGCCCAAGCCCTGATCCGCCAGTTGGAGCAAAGCCGCCAGAGCCGGGTGCTGGTGTTTGCCGCTTCGCGCCTGGACATGGAGCATCTGCCCGCGTTGTACGAACAATGCCGCGAAATGGGCCACTCGCCGCGGCTCGATGTACTGATCCAGTCGCGCGGCGGCGCGGTGGTGGCGGCGCGCCGCATCGCCTTGTTGCTGCGCGAATTCTGCGACCGCCTGAGTTTCATCGTGCCGTATTACTGCGAGTCGTCCAGCACCATCCTGGCGCTGGCGGCCGACGAGATCATCGCCGGCGACCTGGCCATCTTCTCGCCCATCGATCCGCATCTGCATGGCGGCGTGTCGGACGACGAGGCGGCCAGCATGTTCTCCAGCATGGACATCAAGATGTTCGGCGCCATGAGCGAAGACTGGTTCGGCGTCAGTTCGGAAGAGGCGCGCATGCAGGCGCTGTCCCTGCTGTGCGGCAGCATCTTCCCACCGACACTGACGGCCTTTTACCGCACCACGCTGGAACTGGAACAGATCGGCGAGGAATTGCTGGCGTTCCAGCTGCCGCAGGCGGGCGAGGAGGCGCGGCGCAAGATCCTCAAGCAGCTGATGTACGGCTTCCACTCGCACGGCTATCCGATCACGCGCGGCGAACTGGCCGCCATGGGTCTGAACATCCGGCGCGAACCGGAAGTGGAGGCGCTATCCTGGGAAGTGTCGCGCCTGATCCAGAAAACCGTGGGCCGCGGCATCAACCACTCCGATGCTGAGCCGTGGATCGACGCCCTGATGGCCACGCGCGACGGCGTCAAGCTGCGCGAACGCGCCGAAGGCGGCTACCACCCGCGCTGGACCGAGGCGGCCTACTGATGGCGGCGGTCTTCATCGCGGAAGTCTTCCGCTATTTCCTGGCCTTTCTGCTGTTCTTCGCGGCGCTGGGCAAGTACCGCACTTTCGCCCAGTTCCAGACCAATCTGACGGAATCGCTGGGCCTGGGGCGTGGCTTTAGCGCCTGGCTGGCGCCCGCCTTGGTGGGGCTGGAATCCGGTTTGGCCCTGCTGATCGTGGCCGGCATCGCCTTCAGCTACCAGGGCATGCTGGCGGCGCTGCTGCTGTTCTCCTGCTTCACCACCTTCATCGGCTACAAGTATGTGAAAGAGGGCATCGTCAAGTGCAGCTGTTTCGGCGAGTCGGAACGTTCGGTATCGGGTTTCGACCTGCTGCGCAATGTGCTGGTGATCTTGAGCGCGGCCTTTTATCTGGCTTTCGCGGGCGCGGCCGTCATGGCCTGGCCCGCGCTGTTGACGGCTGCCGCCCTGGCCTTGATCCTGACGGTCATCGCCATCGAATTCCATGATCTGGCCATGCTGCTGGTGCATTCGTCGAAAGGATATGTGTGATGGACGCGAATGTGCTGTATGCCGTGCTGATTATCCTGGCGCTCAGCGTGGCGCTGAACCTGAAACTCACCTTCAGCCTGCTCAGTTCCGTGCGCAATATGATGGCGGCCCAGGGCCAGGACTTCACGCTGCCGGTGGGTGAGCCGGTGCCTGAGGTGCGGGGCAAGCCGATGAGAGGCGGAAAGAAGGCCGTCTTCACGGCGGGACCGCGGCCGGCGGTGCTGCTTTTCCTTTCCAGCGGCTGCCCCAAATGCAAATCCAAGCTGCCCGAAATCGGCCGCATGCTGGCGCGCGCCGACGAGGCGGGACTCGATATGTGGCTGGTCAGCCGCGAAGCGAAATGGCGCTTACGCCGCTTCCTGCGCGGCACCGCCTTGCCTGGCGTGACCATGCGCGTCTCAACCGATGAATTCAAGGTGCTGAATCCGACCATGACCTCGCCTTACTATATGTTCCTGAACGAGAGCGGCAGCCTGGAAGCGGGCGGCATGATCGGCGACGAAAATTGGCTCAGCTTCCGCGGGCAACTGGACGACGCCGAAGGGGACGCCGAGATGGAAACGGAGGCGGCGGCATGACGTCCTCCTCGCGCAAAACCAATCCCCACCTGGAACGCCTGCAGCTGCTGCGTCCTTTCGCCGGCCGACTGGCGCTGGGCCTGTTGTTCATGGTCCTGACGGTGATGGTGCAGCTGGCCTATCCCAAGGCCATCGCCTACTTCATCGACGGCATGAGCGAGAAGAAGAGCGAATCGTGGTTCATCATGCTTGGCTCGCTGATGCTGGGCGTGTTCATCCTGCAGGCGATCGCCACCACGCTGCGCTACTATCTGTTTGAATCGACCGGCTATATGATCGTCACGCGCATCCGGCGCCAGTTGTTCGGAGCGCTGATCGGCAAGAAGATCAGTTTCTTCGACCGTCACAATGTGGGCGAGTTGAGCAACCGTTTGACGGCCGATGTCGAGGTGCTGCACGAAACCCTGACCATGGGCGCGGCGATTTCCCTGCGCTGCCTGTGCATCCTGATTGGCGGCGTGACCATGCTGCTGATTATTTCTCCGGCGCTGACCTTGATGCTGGCCTTCTTCATTCCGGCCAGCCTGCTGCTGTCGCACTGGGGCGGCAAGCGTATCCGCAAGCATTCGCGCAATATGCAGCAAAGCCAGGCCGATTGCGGCAAGACCGCCTACGAGCATCTGGCCAATATCCGCCTGGTGCATGCTTTCAACCAGGGCCGGACGGCGGCGCGGCGCTATGGCCAGTCCACCGAGGATGCGCTGAACGTCTCCCTGTCCACCACGCGCATGATGGCGGCCTTCCGCGGCTGGTCCATCTTCCTGGTGTATATGAGTTTGCTGGTGACCTTATGGTTCGGCGCAAAACTGATTCTGGAGGATGCGCTGACCATCGGCGAGCTGACCGCCTTCATCCTGTACTCGACCATGGTGACCGACGCCGCCAGCGCGGTGACGGACTTCTGGAGCGAGTGGATGCGCACCATCGGCGCCACCGAGCGGATTTTTGAGCTGATCGGCGAGCAGGAAGAGATCGCGCCGCCGGTGGCGGCGCTGGCGCTGCAAGGCAATGTGGCCTTCCGCGACGTGGTGTTCGCCTATCCGGAGCGGCCGGACAAGCTGGCCCTGCGCGGCATCAGTTTCACCATCGCGGCGGGCGAGAAGATCGCGCTGGTCGGCGCCTCAGGCGCAGGCAAGTCCACCATCGCCAGCATGCTGCTCGGTTTTTACGAGGCCCAGCAGGGCAGCATCGGCTTCGACGGCACGGTGCTGACGCCGGCGAATGCCAGCGCCATGCGCGACAATATCGCCATCGTCGAACAGGAGCCTTCGCTGTTTTCGGGATCGATCTACGAGAATATCGCCTTTGCCGTCTCCGAGCGCGAAGCCTCGCTGGAAGAAGTCATGGCCGCCGCCAGATTGGCGAACGCGCACGACTTCATCCAGGCTTTCCCGCAGGGATACGAGACCATCGTCGGCGAGCGCGGCGTGCAGCTCTCGGGTGGCCAGAAACAGCGCGTGGCGATCGCCCGGGCCCTGCTGCGCAATCCGCGCATCCTGATCCTGGACGAGGCCACCAGCGCGCTCGATTCGGCCAGCGAGGTGCAGGTGCAGAATGCGCTGGACAAGCTGATGGCGGGCCGCACCACCATCATCATCGCCCACCGCTATTCGACCATCGTGAAGGCCGACCGCATCCTGGTGCTGGAGCAGGGCCGCATCGCGCAGCAAGGCAGCCACCGCGAATTGATGCAGGACACGGCCGGCCTCTACCACTATCTGATGGAAAACCAGTTGGCGCAGTACAAAACCATCAGCGAGGCCCATGCCGAAGCGGCTTGAGTATGCAGCGAGCGGTCAAGCCACGTTGCGCAGTTTTTGACCAAGAGCCTGGAGGCGCGAATCGAAAGGGACCCAGGCCATGGTCAGCACACTGCGCAGGCGTGAGGCATAGCGTTGCTCAACATAGGTCGTCACGAGATAGGCGAAGCACAGCGCGCCGGCGAGGGTGCCCCAGAACAGCAGATGCCGGTTCACGGCAGGGTAGAGCGCATTGAAAATGAGGAAGCCAACGGTCTGGTGAATCAAATAGAGCGGGTAGGTAAGTGAACCCAGCAGCGTCCATTTCATGCTGCCCAGACGGCCGGTCTTCCTGATCGCAACCAGAAACATGACGACAAAGAAGATACTTATCACAACGCCCACTATCACAGGATCATAGCTGATCGAGTTCTGTGCGCTAAGTTCGTTCGCTTGAGAAAGGCTGGCGCGCACTGCCATTGCCCAGCTTACGACGAGCGCGGCGATGCGGCGCGCGGACAGCCCATTGGCCCGGATGAAGTAGAACAGGGTGCCGGCAATGAAGTACGGTGCGAACTTCTGCATCAGGTGCTTGGCCAGGAACGCTACCGGATAAAATTCCAGCGCAATGATGGCGGCCAACCAGCCGAGCACAAACAGCTCGGCCTTGCGAATTTGACCAAGCAGAATGACAAGGGCAACCAGGAAGTAGAACCTGATCTCGACCGTCAGTGTCCAGTAGGAATGATCGATGAAAGGCTTGGATAGAAAGCCCTCCAGCATGGTCATGTTATATAGATAAGTTGACAGACTCGCGCTGAATTTGGTCTGGTCAAAGCTCAGGATGGCGATGAAGGACAGCGTGCAGCATAGCCAGTAAGCCGGGTAGAGGCGAATGATGCGGGCAATCGTAAACGAGGCCACCGTCGCATTGCCCGCGCTCATGATGATGACGAAGCCACTAATGATGAAAAAGAGCTGCACCCCCAGGTAGCCATACTGGCTTGCTCTTCCGAGGACATCATAGGACATAGCGATAGTGCCATCCGCATAGCCCAGGAAGCCCCAGTGGAAAAAGACTACCGCAATGGCTGCGAGGAAACGTAGCAGGTCAATTTCATTTGTGTAGTCTTTTTTCATGTCATAAAGAAAATATCAATTAAATAGCGTCGAAGTGTATCCTAAATGCGGCGGATGGGACATTCATCCGTCCAGTGCATTAGCTTCTTGCGCTTGGTTTCCCGGTTGAAGGCATTAATTAGCCGCGCAGAATCAGGCTGGCTGCCAGGGCCAGCATGATGGCGCCGGTCAAGCCTTCGATGATTTTCCAGACGATGGGGCGCTGCAGCACATTGGAGAGGCGCACGGCGCCGAAGCCGAGGGCGCAGAACCACAGGACCGAAGCGGTCATGGCGCCGACCGAGAAGCTGGTCCGCTGCTCGACCGGATAGCTGCCGCCCACGCTGCCCAGCAGGACCACCGTGTCCAGATAGACATGGGGATTGAGCAGGGACAGGGCGACCACGCTGACCAGGGCCTTGCGCGCGGTCGGCGTGGCGCTCTGGCTGGCCAGGTCCAGGCTGTGGCTGCCCAGCAGCGATTTCCAGCTGCGCAAGCCATACCAGATCAGGAAGGCGGCGCCGCCCCAGCGCGCCAGGCCCAGCAGCAGCGGGGAATCCTGGATCAGGGCCCCCGCGCCCGCCACGCCAAGACCGATCAGCAAAGCGTCGATGACGATGCAGGCCGCCACGGTCACGCCCACGTTCGAGCGTTGGATACCGGTGCGCAGCACATGGGCGTTCTGGGCGCCGATGGCCATGATGAGACTGGCGCCGAGGCCCAGCCCGTTCAAATAACTTTGTGCAAATAGCATGATTTGCCCCTTCTTTAGATGCAAAACGCATATTGTCCCTTTCTTGCACGCATAGATGAAGCTGAATTAATATTCGTCAGGAATGCTTAAAATTTCTAAAGAAAGAAATCCATGCTGCTCGATTCCCGCCAAAGCGAGGCCCTGCTTGCCGTTCTCGACAGCGGCAGCTTTGAACAGGCCGCCGCCAGCCTGCACCTGACCCCCTCGGCCGTCTCCCAGCGCGTCAGCGCCATGGAGGCCGCCATCGGCGCGCCGCTGGTGGTGCGCAGCCGTCCCTGCCGCGCCACCGGGCCAGGGCAGCGGCTGCTGCAATATCTGCGCCGCAGCCGTTTGCTGGAACAGGAGTTTTTCGCCGAGTTGGAAGAAGATGGCGGCCGTCCATTAAGCGTGGCGCTGGCCGTGAATAACGACACGCTGGCGACCTGGCTATTGCCGGAATTAGCCCCGTTTTTAATCCGCGAGCGTCTTTTATTGGATATCACGCTGGATGACCAGGACCATACTTATTCGCTGCTGGAATTGGGGCAGGCGATCGCCTGTATTTCCAGCCAGCCTTTGCCGATGCGTGGTTGCGTGGTCGAGCCTTTGGGTTTTATGCGCTACAGCCTATTAGGAACGCCTGATTATCGCGAGCGCTATTTCAGCGCCGGTTTTGAACGGGAAGCGGCACGCAAGGCGCCGGTCGTGGTATTCGACCGCAAGGATATGCTGCAGGCGAATTTCATCCAGCAGGTTTTAGGCTTGCCGCCTGGCAGTTATCCGAGCCTGTATATTCCAGCGGCCGAAGCGTTTTTAAATGCCGTGCGCCTGGGATTAGGCAGCGGCATGCTGCCGTCCCAGCAATACGGCAGCGATCTGGAAACGGGCAAATTGACCGATCTGGCGCCTGGCCGTTATCTCGACGTTCATCTGTACTGGCATTCGTGGCGGGTGCAATCGCCGCGGCTGGAAAAGCTGAGCGCCGAAGCCATCGCCGCCGCCCGCCGCGTGCTGAGCCAGGATGGCGCCGATGGTGCAGATCAAGAGCTGGCGTAATCACGCCAGTACCTGGCGTGAACTACGTAGAGTGAAGGCAGGGCGCAGGCGTAACAAAGCCTTGATTTTTGATGTCGCGTAAAACGTGATGCCCGCGCGCTGGCATGCTGGCTCGGTGCTAAACTACAGTGAGCGGAGGCGCTATGAGCGATCAGGAATTTGATGTGCGTATTGGGCGGCTTGAGGCACGGGTGGAAGCTTTAGGTACTGCTGTGGAGATGTTGAGTACGGCCTTGGAGACTCTTGGGCGTCGCATTGATGTATTGGAGCGTCGCATGGATGAAGGTTTTCGCGAATTGCGTAGACAGATATTCTGGCTCGGCAGTATTCAAATCACATCTTTATTGGCGATGCTGGCGCTGATTGCCAAGATAGGCCATCTGTTCTGAATCCTCTCCCGATAAAAGAAAAAGGCTTTCCGAATATACGGAAAGCCTTTTTGTATTTCAGCCTGGGCAGTTCTTAATAGGTATAGAACATGCGCTGAATGGCTTTGCTGTCATTGGTTTTGGTCAGTGCCAGCATCAGCAGAATGCGTGCTTTCTGTGCATTCAGCGTATCGGATACCACGAAGTCCAATTCATCGTCATTGGCTTCGCCATTACGCGCCAGGATGCCTTGGCCGACGCGGCTCGCACGCACGATCAGCGTGCCTTTTTTGCGTGCCGCGACCAGACCGGGTTTTACTTTGGCCGCTACGCTGCCATCGCCGGTGCCGGCGTGGATAATGCCTTTGGCACCATTGGCGACGAAGGCGTCCAGCGCCACGGTGTTCATATTGGCGTAGCCGTACACGATATCCACCTGCGGCAGCGATTGCAGATTGGCGATATCGAACTCGGTCTCGGTGGTGTGCTTGCGGGTCGAAACGCGGTAGAAGAATGGCTTGTTGCCTTGGATGTAGCCGATCATGCCCAGCTCGGAGGTTTTGAAGGCGTCCGGAGTCGAGGTATTGGTTTTGCTCACATCGCGCGCGCTATGAATCTGGTCGGCCATCGCGACCATCACGCCTTTGCCCACCGCTTCCTGGCTGGCGGCCAGCAGAACGGCGTTGTACAGATTGATCGGGCCGTCCGCCGACAGGGCGGTGGAAGGGCGCATGGCGCCAACCAGTACCACGGGCTTCTTGCTCTTGACTACCAGGTTCAGGAAGTAAGCGGTTTCTTCCATGGTGTCGGTGCCGTGGGTGATCACGATGCCGTCCACGTCGTTCTGCGCCAGCAGCGCATTCACGCGCTTGCCCAGGGTCAGCCAGTGCTCATTGGTCATGCTTTCGCTGGCGATCTGGAAGACTTGTTCGCCCTTGACGTTGGCGACTTTGGCCAGCTCAGGCACAGCGGCGATCAGCTGCTGCACGCCGACGGTGGCGGCGGTATACCCTACGGTCGTGGTGCTGGTGGCGCCACTGCCGGCGATGGTGCCGCCGGTGGCCAGGATGGTGACATTGCCCAGCTTGACCGCAGCCTGTTCAGCTTGTGCCGAAAGCAGGAAGAGGGCGCCAAACAAGGCGATGAAGTAGTGCGTGAACTTTTTGCGCAGCATGTGTTCTCCATTTAAGTTCAGGATTTTTATAGGAGACTGATAGTAACAAAAACTTTCCGCAACCGTAAGGGCGCATGTTGGCGGATGCGACAGTTTTATCGGTTTCGAGTGAAAAATTTTGAACCAAGCCACTGTTAATTTTGCAATATCCGAATAAAGTTTTGCCCTGGGGAATATTTGTGCACGGGTGTACATAAAACAAAACCCGCCGTTGGCGGGTTTTGCAAAGAGGCTGGCGCCGCTTTCAACCGAGCTTATCGTTCTCCTTCGCCTTGGACGTAAAGGCCAGCAAGCCTACGCCGATCAGCAGCATCAGATAGGCGGCCGGTTCCGGCACGGGCGCCAGATTTAGCGTGCCGGCGTAGGCGCCGCCCATACCCGGCAATAGGGTGTGGCCAGTGACCCGGAAGCCGTAGCTGCCGACGCCGAGCGCCCCCTCGTGGTAGAACTCAAGCAGGCCGGAAGTAATGGTCGTCGGCAGCATGGTATAGCCGCCACCCGTGTCCACATGGAAGAATTCGATGGAGTCGATGCCGTAATTGGCCAGTCGGGCGCCGTCGACCCACGTTTTTCCGACAACCACGGTCCCGCTGGGATAGTGGGGAATGTCTTCGACCGAAAACAGGAAATCGTCAACAAAGCTGGCACCCGGAATATGGGTGATGGAGAAGCCGGCGTTTTTATATTCGTCAAAGATCAGGCTGGTGGTATCGGCGCTGGCCGGGGCGCTGGCGGCGAACAGGCCGGCGGTCAAGAGTAGTGAGGCAGCAAGCTTGCTGAATAAAGCTTTCTTCATTTGAATACCCCTTATTCGTGTTGTGCTGTTCGAAACAGAAGCCCTTGCTAGCAGCCAGGGGAGTGCAAGTCATACCCCAATGGCCTGTTGAAAATATAACTTTACCCGGCCGCTAACGTTGTCAATATAAGCCTCGGTATCAAAAAGATAATCCATTACTGAAGCGTGCCTGTCGGGCCGCGCCAAAACGCCGGGGCGGCGTATACGGACGATAGAAGATCAAGGAGATTTTTTGCAGTTTGTTGATAAAATCCGTCATATCTTCTGGGAAATTTGACACACAATCAAGAATGGACATCAATTCCGACGACCTTAAAATCTTCGTGGCCGTGATCGATAGCGGTACGCTGAGCGCGGCCTCGGCCCACCTGGGCCAGACCACCTCCGGCGTCAGCCGCGCCCTGAGCCGGTTGGAGGAAAAGCTGCAAACTTCGCTGCTCACGCGCACCACGCGCCGCATGGAGTTGACGGAAGAGGGGAAGTTGCTGCTAGACAAGGCACGCCTGATCCTGGCCTCCATGGAAGAGGTCGAAGAATGCATCCGCATCCGCCACCAGCAGCCGGCCGGGCGGCTGTGCGTGGACTCGCCGTCGTCCTTCATGCTGCATTGCGTGGTGCCGCATGTGGACGAGTTCCGCCGGCTTTATCCGGAAATCCGGCTGGAACTGACCACGCGCGACCAGATCACCGACCTGATCGAGCACCGCACCGACATCGCCATCCGCATCGGCGCGCTGGGCGACTCGACCCTGCATGCGCGCGCCCTCAGTTCCAGCCCGCTGCACATCCTGGCCAGTCCCGACTATCTGCGCCGGCGCGGCACGCCGCAAACGCCGGAGGACCTGGAAGGCCATTCCCTGCTTGGCTTTGTGCACTACGAGGCCGGCAACCAGTGGCCGCTGCGTTCGCGCGAAGGCAATAGCCTGCCGATCACGCCGTCGCTGGCCGCCTCCAGCGGCGAGACGCTGCGCCGGCTGGCGCTGGAGGGACAGGGCGTCGTCAGCCTGGCCGATTTCATGACGCGCGCCGATATCGAGGCCGGCCGCCTGGTGCCGATCCTGCGCGAGCACGGCACCGGCTTCCGCCAGCAGATCAACGCGGTCTATTACCGCAATACCCAACTGGCGCAGCGTATCAGCTGCTTCCTTGAATTCCTGCAGCAAAAGCTGTAGTCCGAATCCGACATTAACGCGAGCGCAAGCGAGGGGGGATTTGTGTGTTGTCGAACAGTGGCTGAATGGCCTGCGGCCCTAAGATGAAGCCATGCGATTGAGAGACAGCGCCGCAAGAAGCAAAACGCAGAAAGTGGCGCCTCCTCCTCAAGCAAGGCAAGCCGGTCGCCTGAAGCACCGGCACCAGATCCGGTGGTCCGCCCCGCATAGCCGCAGGGCGTGATCCGACACCATTGCGGAGGTCATCATGACACAGGCAAATCATCCATCCAAGGAAGTGGTACGCGAATACCTTGAGCGCCGCACCCAGGAAGTTGCGCCGCCACCCTCGCCGGAAGAAATCCGGCGCCAACTAGGCTGGGGGCTGATGATGTTCGAACCCTGCATCGACAGCAACCGCAGCTGAAATCCATTCCCGTCCCATCCCGGCGGCCAGCCCACCCAAGCGGTGGGCTTTTCTTTGTTGATCCCCGCTTTTCCGCCATTCGCTGAAAAACGCGCCATTCACCGAGTCCCAGCCGCCATTCACCGAAAAGCTGTTTCGCCGCCGGCGTTGCATGGCTATCTTTGCATCATTCCAAACATAAGGAGGCAGAGATGAACAGTTCGATACGCGTCGCCCGCAAGCAGCTGGTCTGGGGACTCTTGATCATCGGCGCCGGCGTGCTGTTTTGGCTGGAGGATGGCGATTTCAAAAAGGTGACGCAGTTCTGGCATTACTGGCCGCTGGTGATCGCCGCCTTCGGCTTCAGCCAGCTGGTGCCGCCGACCACGGCGCGCATGTTCATCGACGGCGTGTGCGAAATCCTGTTCGCCTTCTGGATCTTCGCCTGCTTCGAACATCTGTGGGGCATGAGCTTCTCCAACAGCTGGCCGTTTATGGTTATCATGGGCGGCGTTTCTCTGGCCCTGCAGCCGATACTGGGTAAATACATTGAGTCCAAAAAAGGAGAATAAGATGCACCGCAACCGTCATAACGCTCCGGCGAGCCAGATCCTGCTCGGTGTCGCGGTCATCGTCATCGGTTTCCTGTTCCTGCTCGATAATCTGGGCTGGATGGATATTAATGCCAGCATCCACTTCTGGCCGGTAATCCTGATCGTGGCCGGGGCACTGAAGATTTCCCAATCGCGCGCCGGTTCGGGATCGCTGGTCGGTGTGCTGCTGATAGCAGCGGGTGGCCTGCTGCTGCTGAAAGGTTTGGGCCTGATTTACCTGAGCTGGCGCATGCTGGCGCCGCTGCTGCTGATCGGCGCGGGCATGATGGTGGTATTCCGTTCGGTCCGGCGTTCGCGCGCGGCCGATGGTTCGCCGGCATATGGACTGAAAGACGGCAACGGCGAAGAGTCGCTGAATATCATGGCCATCCTGGGTGGCTACAAGCGCCGTATTTCGAGCCAGGATTTCCGGGGCGGCGAGGTAACCGCCTTGATGGCCGGCTGCGAACTGGATCTGCGCGACGCTTCGATTCAAGGCGAGGCCGTGCTGAACGTCTTCAGCATGTTCGGCGGCATCACCATCGAAGTGCCCACCGATTGGACCGTGGTACTGGAAGGCACGCCCATTCTTGGCGGCTTCGAAGAGCGTACCAACGGCGGCCAGGGCAGCAATAAGCGCCTGATCGTGCGCGGCTATGCCATCATGGGCGGGCTGGAAATCCGTAACTGATGCAGGGGCCATTCGCTGGCCGGCGGGGCATGGCGCTATACCTGCTGGTCTGGATCATCCTGGGCGTGGCGCTGGCGGGTTTCACCATGGTGTATACCCAGGCCAAGGCCGTCAACGCGCTGCTGTTTGCCTTGCCGTCCACCCTGGTGTACGCCATCAGCGCCGGCTTCTCGTCCTACTATCTATGCCGCGCCAATCCGCTGGGGGAGCGCAAGCTGCTCTCCGTCGTATTTGGCCTGAGCACGGCCTCGGTGCTGGCGGGCTTGCTGTGGACGGCCTTGGCGGAAATGTGGAATGAGCTGTGCCAACTGCCCGGCGCGGGCTGGGCCGGCGTGACGCTTTCTCCTGGCCTGACCGCGTTGCTATTCGTTTTCGGCACCTTGCTGTATGGCCTGTTGGCGGCGGTGAATTATCTGGCCATGGAATTTGTGCGCGCCCGCCATGCGGAAAAGCGCGAGCTGGAATCGAAGCTGCTGGCGCAGGAAGCGGAGCTGCGCATGTTGCGTACCCAGATCGACCCGCACTTCCTGTTCAACAGCCTGAATTCGATCAGCGCGCTAACTTCGCAGGACCCCAAGGGCGCGCGCGCCATGACCTTGCAGCTGGCCAGCTTCTTCCGCCAGAGCCTGGGCATGGAGGCGCACCGCAAGGTCAGTCTGCGGGAGGAGATGGCCTTGATCCGCCATTTCCTCTCCATCGAGCAGGTGCGCTTCGGCGAGCGCCTGGTGGTTGAAGAAGCGCTGGACAAGGAGGCGCTGGATTGCCTGGTGCCGCCGATGATCATCCAGCCCCTGGTGGAAAACGCCGTCAAGCATGGCATCAGCCAGTTGCCGGAAGGCGGCTGCGTCACCATTGCCGCCTGGCGCGATGGTTCGCGCCTGCGCATCACGGTCGTCAACGACATGGACGAATACCAGGCGCCTGGCCGCGGCAAGGGCATAGGCCTGAATAATGTGCGCCAGCGCCTGGCCGCCACCTACCAGCAGGAGGCGCGGGTGGAGTGGGGCGGACGCGAGAAGCATTTCAATGTGGAGATCATCATGCCGGTGGAAACGGGCGGGGAATAAGCGATGCGCATCATCATTGTGGACGACGAAATTCTGGCGCGCGGCGTGGTGCGCGAATACCTGGCCGAACATGGGGACGTGGAGATCGTGGCCGAATGCGGCAACGGTTTCGAGGCGGTGAAGGCGATCACAGAGCTGGAACCGGACTTGGTCCTGCTCGATATCCAGATGCCCAAGCTGGATGGCTTTGAAGTGGCCGAACTGGTCAACGGCAAGACCCGCTTCATTTTTGCTACCGCCTTCGACCAGTATGCGATCAAAGCTTTCGAGGTGCGCGCCATCGATTATCTGCTCAAGCCTTTCAGCCAGCAGCGCTTCCACCAGGCGCTGGCCAATGCGCGCGCCAGTCTTGGCGCGCCGCAGACGCAGGCGGTGGAGGAGGTGGTGCGCGAAATGGCCGCCAGCCATACAAGGCCGCTGGGGCGCATCCTGATCCGCGACGGCGCGCGCGTGCATGTGATCCCGAGCGAGAAGGTGGATTTCATCGAAGCCCAGGACGACTATGTGCAGATCCACACGGAAGGCAAATCCTTCCTCAAGAACCAGCGCCTGTCGGAACTGGAAACCCAGCTCGAAGCCGATAAATTCCTACGCATCCACCGTTCCTATTTATTGAATATCGAATGCGTGAGCCGTATCGAACAGGCCAGCAAGGATAGCCATGTGGCTGTATTGAAGGATGGCCGCAAGCTGCCCATCAGTCGCAGCGGCTACCAGAAAATACGCAGCATCATGCGCTAGCTATTGCAAAGGCCGGGCCTCTGGTACACTGGACTGGCCTCCACTCCGATCAAAGGATCTGCCGTGGCCACCCCTGAGTTTGAGCGCAACAGCCTTTCGCCTGCCACCTTGCTGGCGCTGATCGACGCACAGCGGGACCTGGCGCGCATCGGCCCCGATTTCGCTGCTGTGATGGATACGGCGTCGGCCGAGGCGGCCCGCCTTACCGGTGCCGAGGGCGCTGTGATCGAGCTGCTGGAGGGCGAGGAAATCGTCTACCGCGCGGCCTATGGCCTGGCCGAGCCGCAACTGGGCCTGCGCATGGCGGTCAAAGGCAGCCTGTCCGGCCTGTGCCTGACCAGCAAGAGCACCGCCATCTGCCTCGATTCCGAAGAAGACCCGCGCGTCAACGTGGCGGCCTGCCGCCGCGTCGGACTGCGTTCCATGGTCATTGTGCCGCTGCTGTTCGGCGAGCAGGCGGCGGGTGTGCTCAAGCTGCTGTGGAGCGCGCCGCGTCCCTTCGACCAGAATGAAGCTGCCATCGCCCGCACCCTGGCCGATATGATCGCGGCGCTGATGCACCACGCCGCCCTGCAGGGGGAAGAGCAGTTGCGGCGCCAGCTCACGCGCGACGCGGCCAGCGGCGCGGCCACCCGGTCCTTCCTTTATGAGCAACTGCGCGCCCGCCTGGACGAGGCGGAGAAGAAGGGCGGCCATGTGGGCGTCATGTTGATGCGCATCGATGGCCTGGACCGCAGTACGCGCGATCGGCTGGGCAACGAGTTCCCGCAGATGCTGGCGGAAATCGTGCGCCGCCTGAGCGCTGAATGCCGGCCCAGCGACGTGATCGGGCGCATCGGGCTGAACGAGTTCGCCGTGATCTTCAGCGTGGCCGGCCGCCGCAGCGTGGTGCAAAGCCAGGTCACGCGCATCGGCCAGATGATCGCTTCGCGGCCCTTGCTGCTGCAGCAGAAGCTGAGCTTCGACCTGAGTCTGAATTTCGGCCATGCGCTGTATCCGGAAGATGGGGCGAACCTGATGGAGTTCATGGGCAGCGCGCAGGCGGCGCTGGCCGCCTGTCCCGAGCCGGAGCGCCGCGATCTGAGCCTGCGGCCGGATGCGTTGCGCGCGCAGTCCTAAGCCGCCGGCCGCGCCTTCAGCCAGAGTCCGAATTCCTTCAGCACCTCGACGATTTTTTCCAGCCTGCGGCCGTCCGGCGTCAGGCTGTATTCCACGCGCACCGGCACTTCGGGATAGACGGTGCGCAGCACCAGCCCCGCCTCTTCCAGCGCGCGCAATTCCAGGGTCAGCATGCGCTGCGAAATATTCGGCACGTCGCGCCGTAGCTGGTTGAAGCGGCGCGGCCCCTCCAGCAGAAAAGACACCAGCAGCATGCGCCAGCGGCCGCCGATCAGACGCATGGCTTCTTCCACCGAACAACCGGAAATATTCTCTTTCATTCTTCGATCCAGGTATAGTTTTTGAACCTAGATAACATTATTCTGCCTTCTTTACAAGAGTAACCGGGGCGAAGATACTGCGCTTCTTTCCATCAAAGGAGTTCGCATGAAGCTGTATTTCGCCCCCGACACCTGTTCCCTGTCGCCGCATATCGTGCTGCGCGAGCTCGGTTTGCCGTTCGAGCTGGTACGCGTCAACAACCAGAGCAAAAAGCTGGCCGACGGTTCCGACTTCCTGGCGATCAATCCCAAAGGCTATGTCGCCGCGCTCCAGTTGGAGAACGGCGAGGTGCTGACCGAGGGGCCGGCCATCCTGCAATATCTGGCCGACCTTAAGCCGGAAACCGGCCTGGCGCCGCAGAATGGCAGTTGGGAGCGCGTGCGCCTGCAGGAGTGGCTGAACTTCATCACCAGCGAAATCCATGCCGGCCTGGCCCTGCAATTCAATGCCGCCATGCCGCCGGAGGTGAAGGAGATGTTCAAGCAAAAGCTGTTCAAACGCTTCGGCCATCTGGTGCAAGCCCTGGAACGGCACGAGTATCTGTGCGGCCCGCGCTTCGGTGTGGCCGACGCCTATCTGTACGCGGTGCTGCTGTGGACCCGCTTCTTCGACATCGACCTGGAAAACTGGCCGGCGCTGGCGGCCTTCATGCAGCGCATGACGGCGCGCCCCGCGGTGCAGGCGGCATTGGCGGCGGAACGCGCCATGCCGGCCCCCGCTTACTGATCGGTCGCCGCCTGGAACTCGTACTTCTTCTTCAGCTCATCGATTTCCGCCTTATTGCTCAGCATGAATTTGCGGAATTCCTCGATCACCTGCGGGTATTTATGCGAGGACAGGTACCACTGGCCGGAGGCATGCGGCAGGTCCGGATCGTAGACCAGGGGCGGCTGGCCGGCCTTGCGGATGCGGGTCCAGTAATGGCGGGCGATGCGGGTGTTCATATACGCGCCATCGACGCGCTTGGCCAGCAGCTTGTCGTACAGGCTGTCGTAGTCGCCGGTTTCCTCGATGCGCAGGGCGCCGCTGGACATCAGCTGCTGGTAAGGGTAGGGCGTGAAGCCAAGCGGAATGCCCAGGGTTTTCAGGCGGCCCACGCCCTTGCCCAGGTTCTCGGGCCGCACCAGCACGCCGTCGGTAAATTCGAGCATGGGCGCGTAGCTGATATTCACGTCCTTCTTCAGATCTGCGACCCAGTTGGGATTGTCGGGAAAAGCCAGGTCCACCAGGCCGTCGACAAAGAGCCGGTCGCGCCGCTTGAGCGGATAGATTTTATAGACGAAGGCATAGCCCTTGTGGCGGGCGAAGGCGTCGAGAATATCGCGCCCCAGGCCGCCATACTGATCGTTGCGCACTTCGGAATAGGGCAGGAAATGTTTATAGTCTTCTACGCCGACGGTGAAAGTCTTGCCTTCGGCGGCATGGACGCCGCCGCACAGGAGGGTGGCCGCGAGCAGGACGGAAAACGATAGCGGGCCTGGATGCGGCGGCATAAGTCGTTTCATCGGACACCTCGTCTGGCCCCGAGCCGGGGCGCGAGATTCAGTGTAGCATGCTGCTATGGATATAAAACGACTTTCTCTCCCCGATGCCGCAGCCTTCCAGGACTTGCGGGTCTACGCCTTGCGCGAGTCGCCGGCGGCTTTCGGCTCCAGCCTTGAAGAGGAGCAGGAGCGTCCGCAGGCTTCCACCGAAGCCTTCCTGTCCGCCGCCGCCATCTTTGGCGCGTTTGCCGATGGCGCCTTGCTCGGCACGGCGGCCCTGCTGCGCGAGCCGCGCCAGAAAGAGAGCCATCGCGCCGCCCTGATCGGCGTGTATGTGAGGCCGGAGCAGCGCGGGCGCGGCCTGGCGCGCAGGCTGGCGCAAACCGTTGTGGACCATGCGCGCAGCCTGCCGGACCTGCGCTTGCTGACCTTGGACGTGACGGAAACCAATACCCAGGCTATCGCCCTGTACGAATCGCTGGGCTTCCAGCGTTACGGCGTGCTGCCCGAAGCGACTTGCGTCGATGGCGTGTTTTATGGGCAGGTCGAGATGGTGTGCCGCCTAAGCGACCTGCCACCAGGCCGGTAGCAACTGGCGCACTTCGGGCCGCGCGAAGCGGTCGTCGATCAGGTGCACCGTGCCGCGGTCGCTGGTGGTGCGGATCACGCGGCCGGCCGCCTGCACCACTTTCTGCAGGCCCGGATACAGATAGGTGTAGTCGTAGCCGGCGCCGAAGATGGCGTCCATGCGCTGGCGTATCTGCTCGTTGACGGGATTGATCTGCGGCAGGCCGAGCGTGGCGATGAAGGCGCCGATCAGGCGCGCGCCGGGCAGGTCGATGCCTTCGCCGAAGGAGCCGCCCAGCACGGCGAAGCCGATGCCGCGGCCATCCTCGCGGAAGCGGGCCAGGAAGGCTTCGCGCTCCGTCTCGTCCATGCGGCGCGGCTGGCGCCACACCGGCACCTGCGGATATTCGGCGCAAAAGAGGTCGGCCGCCTTGTCCATATAATCGAAGCTGCTGAAGAAGGCCAGGTAATTGCCCGGCTGGCTGGCGTACTGCTCGCCCATCAGGCGGGCGATGGGCGCCAGCGAGCGTTCGCGGTGCTGGTAGCGCGTCGAGATATGGCTGGCCACGCGCACCGCCAACTGCTCGGCGGCAAACGGCGATTCGACGTCGATCCAGGCGGTGTTATCGGGCATGCCCAGAGTGTCGCTGAAATAATTCCAGGGACTGAGCGTGGCCGAGAACAGGGCGCAGGCGTGGGCCGCTTCAAAGCGCGCCTTGAGGAAGGGCGCCGGCACGATATTGCGGATGCACAGCAGCGATCCGGCGCGGCCGCCTTCGCCCTTGCTGATATCGAATAGCGAGTGCTCGCCGAAGCTTTCCGCCAGGCGCGCGAAATGCAGGGCCAGGAAGTAGAACTCCAGTACCTCGGCGTCGAACCAGGCCGGATGCTCAGCCATATAGTCGCCGATGGCGTTGCTGGCCGCTTGCAGCGCGCCCATGAATTTCTCGGGCAGGGTGGGGTAGCCCTGGTAGGCGCCATCCTGTTCCTTTTCCAGCGCGAGCCATTGGCGGTGCACCTTGTCCAGCGGCTTCTTCAAGGCCTCGGGCGCGCTCTTGCGCAGCAGGCGCAGGCTGGTGTGATCCAGTTCCGCCGAATACATCTTGCGCGCGCGCGACACCATATTGTGGGCCTCGTCGGCCAGCACGGCCACCTTCCAGCCGTTCAACTGCGTCAGGCTGTACAGCATGGCGCTGATGTCGAAATAGTAGTTGTAGTCGCCCACCACCACGTCGGCCCAGCGCACCAGCTCCATTTGCAGATAGTAGGGACAGACGCCGTGGGCCAAGGCGATCTCGCGCACGGTGGCGCGTTCCAGCATGGTTGTGCGCGCGGCGGCGGCGCGCGCGGCGGGCAGGCGGTCGTAAAAGCCGGCCGCCAGCGGGCAGGATTCGCCATGGCAGGCCTTGTCCGGATGCTCGCAGGCCGTGTTCCGGGCTGCCAGCTCCAGGGTGCGCAGCGGCAGCAGCGGCGCGCCGCGCGTGATGCTGGCGGCGGCGTCCAGCGCCATGCGTCGGCCCGAGGTTTTGGCGGCGAGGAAGAAGACCTTGTCCAAGCCATGTTCGGCGCTGGCTTTGAGCAGCGGGAACAGGCTGCCGACCGATTTGCCGATGCCGGTCGGCGCCTGCGCCAGCAGGGCGCAGCCGCGCGCGCTGCTGCGGTACATGGCTTCAGCCAGCTGGCGCTGGCCGGGACGGAATTCGCCATGCGGGAAGCGCATCGCCTTCAACTGCTCGTCGCGCAGGGCGCGGTGCGCCATTTCCTGTTCGGCCCAGGCCAGGAAGCGGCCGCATTGCTCTTCCCAGAAGACGCGCAGGGCGGTGGCGTCCATCTCTTCCCGCAGCAGGGTTTCCTTCTGGCTGCCGATATCGAAATACACCAGGGCCAGGCGCAGCGTGTCCAGGCCACGCGCCTGGCATAGCAGATGACCATAGATTTTGAGCTGGGCCCAGTGCAGGGCGCGGTGGTTGGCCGGCATCTTCGCCAGGTCGCCGCGATAGGTCTTGATTTCCTCCAGCTGGTTCTGGCGTGGATCGTAGCCGTCGGCGCGGCCGCGCACGCGCAGCGCGCCGAATTCGCCGGACAGGCTCACTTCGCGCTCGTAATCGTCGTCGCGCCGCCCGCTGACGACGGCATGGCCGGCGATGCCTTCCTGGGCCGTGGGCGCGGGCGTGAAGCGCAGATCAAGGTCGCCTACCTTGGCCGTGAACTCGCACAGCGCGCGCACGGCGGCGGTATAGCTTATGCCGTCCATTGCAGGTAGCAGACCGAGATCGGCATCTGGTGCTGGGTGCAGTAAGCTATCCAGCGCAGCTGGTTGTCCTGCAGGCGGTCGCCCGGCCCCTTCACTTCGATCATGTTGTAGCGCCGCTCCCCGGGCCAGAACTGGATCAGGTCGGGGAAGCCGCTGCGGTTGGCCTTGATGTCGAGCAGCATGCGCTCGAAGCATTTGCGCAGATGGGCCGCCGGGATGCAGCGCAGGGCCAGTTCCAGCAATGCCTCGTCGAGGATTTCCCAGTAGACGAAAGGCGACTGGATGCCCTGTTTTTCGGCCAGGCGGGCGCGGATCGCCTCGCGGTAGCTGCCGTCGTCCAGGCGCGCGAAGCAGGCCGCGAACTGGGCGGCGCGGCGTTGCTGGAAGTCGGCGCTGTGCAGGTCGGCCGGGCCGCGATGGAAGGGATGGAAGAAGGCGCCCGGCACGGCGCAGAAGATGGCGTCCCAGAACAGCAGGCCGAACAGGGAGTTGATCAGGGTGTTTTCCACATAGTAGACCGGGGCCTCCGCGCGCCACAGATGGTCGCGCACCACGCCTTCCACATGCCAGCCGTCTTCCTGTGGCGGGGGCAGGCTCAGATCCAGGCGCAATGGCGGCGCCGGCTTGTGCGCGGCGCCGCGCGCATGCCCGAGCTGGCGCCGCAGGCGCGGACCCATGCGCAGCAGCGACTGGCGTTCCGCCTCGCTTTCCGGCACGGACTCGGCCTGCTGCAGAAGGGCGTAGGCGGCGCCGAACTGGCCGTCCTTTTCCAGCACGCGGATGGCGCGGGCGCGGGCGCCGGGATACGGCGTGGCGCGGTAGAGGCTCAGCGCGCCGGGCCAGTCGCGCAGTTTTTCCAGCTGCTGGCCCATCTGGAACAGCAGCTTGTGGCGGCGGCTGTGCAGCCATTCATTGTCCGATTCCAGCGGCGCCAGGCTGGCCAGCACTTCCAGCGGCGGCTCACCGTCCAGGAAACGCTCGCGGCACTGGTGCAGGGCCAGGTAGGCGTCGATGTCGCGCCGGCTGCGGAAGCCGCGCGCGGCCGGCGCGAACTCCACCTTCTCGTAACGGTAGACGCCCAGGTCGGACAGCACGAACTCCGACCAGCCCTGGTGGAAGTTGCCGAAGAAGATAAGGCGCAGACGGTCGCACAGGGGCTGGGCGACGATGCGGTAGACCTGGTCGCCGGCATGGCCATACCAGGCCGAGAAGCGGTGGCGGCCCGCATGCCGCTCGCGCAAAGCTTCCAGCTGCTCGGCCTTGCGCGCCTGGCGCTCGTGCGGCGCGAGCTGGAAAATCCTGCCGATCTCGGGCTTTTGCAGCAGCTCGAACAGCTCGTCGAGCGAAAGTTCGGGATCGGCTTCGACCCAGCCCAGCTCGCACAGCGGGCGGCAGGCTTCCAGCGCGCAGCCGATTTCGCCATAGACCAGTTTGGAGGCGCGGAACAGTTCGCCCTTGCGCATGACCATGCGCACGAACAGGGCGCGCGAGGCTTGGGGCAGGGTGGGGAAACGGGACAGGAAGGCGCTTTCCTCGTCGGTCAGCAAGTCGCTATAGCGTTCGGCGATCCACTGCAGCACCTGGTGGAAGTTATCCAGGTAATAAAATTCGTTTTCCAGAACTCGGATCATGTGTACGGACGCGCTTGCCTAACTGTGTATTTATACAGTATATCGCGTCCGCCCGCACTTGCACAGCATTTGTGCAGGCGCGGGACGGGGGGGGCTAAGAGGGCTCTTGAGGCGGGATCAGTGGCGGGTCTGGGAATGCTCGGCCACGCTGGCGGAGGCGCGCGCCAGCTGTTCCTCGAAGGTGCTGACGGCTTCACGCGTGGCCGTGGTCACCTGCTCATAACCCTTGAAGGCATTGTCGATGGCTTGCTTGACGATCTGCACCGCGTTTTCCGAGCCCGGACGCACATTCTTGGTGACGTCGTAGATCAGGGCGCTCAAGCTCGACTTGGCTTCGGCCATATGGGCTTCGGCGGCGCGCGCAAACTCGGACTGGATTTCGGCGATGATCTGGCTCAGCTGCTGGTTATAGGCGGCGGCGTCGGCCACGCCCGGCTGGACTTTGGAGGCCGCCACGGCCAGCACGGCTTTCGGGTCTTTGGCTTCGCTCAGTTCGCGGCCGGTGGCCAGGGTGTTTTCCACATTCGACCTGGCGGTGGCCAGATTCAGGGCCGACACCTGTTCCAGCGCCTGCACGGCCTTGCTGGTCAAGCTATTGAAGGTATCGAGCTGAAACTCGAACAGTGTCTTGGTGGCGGAGGCGAATTGCTCGGGATTTTGAAACATACGAACTCCTCGGTGAGTGAAAAGGCGTTTGCTTCTTGTTGTTGGCCCATTATTGAGCACGCACTAACTTTTCGCAATGACTATCTTTGTACGGCCCGCTTTCCTGTTCCCAGCCCGGTCCGAGCGGGGTTTGGTGGCAGACGCGGGCGCCGTCGATCTTGCTGCGCCAGATATACCAGGGGGCCGGCCCGGCGCTCAGGCTGGTGCTCAGGGTGAGGCCGGCCACGGCCAGCAGCAGAAAGCGGGAAGTCTTGTTCAGCATAATCATTTGGCAATTCGGATTCAGGACAGGGCTTGCGCCCGCACTTGGTTGCGGCCGCCATTCTTCGCAGCGTACAGCAATTCGTCGGCCTTGGCGATCAGGCTGTACTGGCTGCTCTCTTCCGGCCGCAGCGCCTGGGCGCCGTCGGCAAAGTCGGCCGTCACCACGCCGAAGCTGGCGGTGGCCTGCAGATTATGGCCTTCGAAGCGCACCGTGCTTTCCTCGAAGCGGCGGCGCAGGCGCTCGGCCAGCAGGGTGGCGCCTTCCAGCCCCGTCTCGGGCAGGATCAGCAGGAATTCCTCGCCGCCGTAGCGCACCACGCTGTCGACATTCTCGCGCGTCATGGCCAGCAGCAGGCGCGAAAACGCTTGCAGCACGGCGTCGCCCGCCGCGTGGCCGTATTCGTCGTTGACCCGCTTGAAATGGTCAAGGTCGCACATGATGACGGCCAGGCTTAGGCGGTAGCGCTGGGCGCGCATGATTTCGTTTTCCATCAGCTGCTCGTGCAGGTGGCGCCGGTTGAAGCAGCCGGTCAGGGGATCGCGCAGGGACTGGATCTTGAGTTCGGTCTGGGTGCGGAATTCTTCGCGCCACAGCAGCTGGTAGCGCCGTGCCGTCACATAGCCGAGCAGATTGGCCAGCAGCAGGAGCAGGCCCATGGTGACCAGACCGAGCGCCTCGATGTCTTGCCGGTGGCGCGCCATCAGCACGAAGACCAGGGTGGCGGGCAGGGCGATGGCGGCCGCGTGCAGCAGGCGGTTCGGCACATACACATACAGCACCATGATGACGATGGTCATGGAAATGGCGTGGCCCGCGAATTCCGAGGGCCGGAAGGCGACGATCAGCAGGAAGACGGCGGTGCCGGCCAGCTCGACCAGGGTGGCGACGGCGCGCGTCAGCGCCACGGAATTGGGCCGCAGGCGGATGGCGAGCAGGCCGAACAGGGCGCAGGTGACGACGCCGATGCGGGCGCAGAACAGCATCAGGGTCAGGCCGCTGTAGCCGAGCCAGGCCACATCCGACAGCACGAAAGCCAGATAGAAAAAGGCGCAGAAGCAGAAGGTCATGCGCAGCTGGCGCTGGCTCAGGCGCAGGTGGTGGCGCAGGAAAGCCTGCTCCATGGCCGGATCGCGGAATTCGCTCGATAGATGGTTCAGCGTGGCGTCCGCGGCGTTTTCGGCGGGTGGCCAGAGCGCCTGTTTCATCGCGGCGCCACCAGGGGCAGGTGCAGGGTGAAGCGGGTGCCGGCGCCCGGCGCGCTATGCAGTTCGATGCGTCCGCCCAGCACGCCGGTGACGATATTGTGCGTGATGTGCAGGCCGAGGCCGGAACCGCCCGCGCCCAGTTTGGTGGTGAAGAAGGGATCGAAGACGCGGTCCTGATGCTCGGGCGCGATGCCGGCGCCGTCGTCGGCCAGGCTCAGCTCGACCTCGTCCTGGCCCACGGCGTGGCCGGCGATGGTGATGGTGCCGCCCGGACGCCCGCCGAAGCCGTGCAGCACACTGTTCTCGAACAGGCTGGAGAGCGCCTGGCCGAGCGGGCCGGGATAGCTGTCCATTTCCAGGTGCGGCGCGACCTCCTGCACCACGCGCAGGCCGGGATGCTTGAGCGTGGCCGCCAGCGGCAGCACCAGTTCGGCCACGAATTTGTCCAGGGTGAAGCGGCGCCGCTGCGAGCTGGCGGTATCGACCGCGATCTGCTTGAAGCTGGCCACCAGCTTGGCCGTGCGCGTCAGATTGCGCACCAGCAGCTCATTGGCTTCGCCGGCCTGCAGCAGATACTGTTCCAGCGCCGAGCGGCGCAGGCCGGCGTTGACATCGGCGCGCAGGCCGCTGGTGCGCTCGCTCATGGTGGTGGCCACCATCAGGCTGTTGCCGATGGGCGTATTCAGCTCGTGCGCCACGCCGGCCACGATGGCGCCCAGGGCGGCCAGCTTGTCGCGCCGCACCAGCTCTTCCTGGGTCAGGCTCAGGTGTTCGAGCGCGCGCGCCAGCTCGCCGCTGGCTTGCTCGGCCTGCTCCTTGGCGCGGCGCAGGGCGGCGGTGCGGTCGGCCACCAATTCCTCCAGATGCTTGCGGTGCTGCTGCAGCTCGGCTTCGCGCCGCGTGCGTTCGATGGCAATGCCGGCCAGGTGGGTGGCCACGCTGATCAGGCGCTGGTCTTCCGTGCTGGGGTGGCGCACCTCGCGGTAATACATGGCGAAGCTGCCCAGCACCGTGCCTTCATTCAGCATGATGGGCATGGACCAGCAGGCGCGCAGGCCATAGGCGCTGGCCAGGCCGCGGTAGGGCTCCCACAGCGGATCGTGCATGATGTCGGACACGATCACCGCTTCGCGCCGGTACATGGCGGTGCCGCAGGAGCCGACCATGGGGCCGATCTCCATGCCGTCGATCGCAGCCATATAGGCGCCGGGCAGGCTGGGCGCGGAGCCGCTGCGCATGCGCTGGCCATCCTCGTCCAGCAGTAGCACCGAGCACAGCAGCTCGGGCGACTGGGTTTCCACCAGCTTCACCAGGCGGTCCAGCGTGGCGTGCAGCGGCGCGCCGCGCGCGATCATTTCCAGCAGCTTGTTCTGGCCCGCGCGCAGGGCTTCGGCCAGGCGCTGGCCGGTGACGTCGAGCAGGCGCAGGTGCAGCAGGTGGTGCTTGTCCTTTTCCAGCGGCACCAGGCGGATTTCGCAATCGATCAGGCGGCCGTTGGCGTGCTGGAAGGAGAGCGGAAAGACGCGGATCTCGCCGCCCAGCACGCGTTCGATCAGGTCGTCCACCACGTCGGCCGAGAGGCGGCCATCCTGCTGCAGGGGCGGGCAGAGCTGGGCCAGCTCCTTGTAGCGCAGTTCGGCAACGCTGCGCCCGAACAGGGTTTCGGCCTGGGCGTTGGCGTCGATCGGCTTGCGGTCGGCCACATTGAGCAGCAGGATGCTGTCGGGCGAACCGGCCAGCAGGGTGTGGTAATTGATTTCCAGATTGGCCGGATCGAGGCTGGCCGGCGCGCCATCGGACCAGAGGCCGCGCGCGCCCAGTTCGACCAGGATATTGTTGACGGCGTCGGCGGTGGCAAAGGGCAGGCGCACATAGCCGGAGGCGCCGGCCTGGCGCGCCCGTTCGCGCTCCTCCTCGCTGGGTGCCGAGGACATGATCAGTACCGGCAAGCCATTGCGCCGCGCCAGGCGTTCGCACAATTCCAGGCTGGCGCTGCCGGCCAGGGCCGCATCGAGCAGCACCAGGGCCACATGGCCCTCCTCGGCCAGCGATAGCGCGGCATCGCCGCGGTTGACATAGGCCAGGCCCAGCCCGTGTTCGGCCAAAGCCAGTTCCAGCGCCACCAGTCCGTTCTCCGAACCACTGACGATCAGGATGGTTTGCCGCTTCACTGGTGGATGTGACTGGTTCATGAGTCCTTCCCAAGGGCGCCGGGTGTGAGCCAGTGTAGTACAACATCTGATGCGGCAACAAAACATTTCCAGCGCGGGCGGCGCGGGCGCGGCTTTTTTGCTTCAGGCCGCCTTGCGCACCCTCGCTTCGGCCTTGCCAGCCGCCTCTGCCTGCGCCTCCAGTTCGGCGCGAGCGGCGGTGATGCGCGGGAAATTATCCTCGATCCAGTCGACCAGCACTTCCAGGCGCGCCGCCACTTCCTCGCCCATCGGCGTCAGGCTGTATTCGACATGGGGCGGAATCACCGGCAGCGCATGGCGCGCGACAAAGCCGTCGCCGACCAGGCCGTCCAGGGTCTGGGCCAGCATCTTCTCGCTGACGCCGCCGACTTCGCGGCGCAACTGGCTGAAGCGGTGCGTGCCGCCCAGCAGCACCACCAGCACCAGCACGCCCCAGCGGCTGGTTACGTGGCTCAGTACGGCGCGCGAAGGACAGTCGGCGGCCAGCAGCTTGCCGCGCCGCGCCTCGGTTTGCGCCGCCAGGGCGGCGCGCAGGGATTTGCTGGTTTTCATGGGTGCTTACCAAAAAGTGCGTACTTACAATTCGTTAGTGCCGTCGCTATTATACGTTCATCGCGGTGATGCCTCACCGCATTCTTTGAATCTCTGAAACGAAAGGATTTGCCATGATCGTCATTACCGGCGCCAGCGGCCAGCTCGGCCAACTCGTGATTTCCAGCCTGCTCAAAACACTGCCCGCCAGCGGCATCGCGGCCGTGGTGCGCGACCCGGCCAAGGCCGGCGCGCTCAGCGCCCAAGGCGTGCAACTGCGCCAGGCCGACTACAACGACCCCGCCTCGCTCGACGCCGCCTTCCAGGGCGCCGACAAGATCTTGCTGATCTCCTCCAGTGAAGTGGGCCAGCGCCTGCCGCAGCACCGCAACGCTGTCGAAGCCGCCAAGCGCGCCCAGCCCAAGCTGCTGGCCTATACCAGCGTATTACATGCCGACACCTCGCCGCTGGGCCTGGCCGGCGAACACAAAGCGACGGAAGAGCTGATCCGCGCCAGCGGCCTGAATTACACCATCCTGCGTAATGGCTGGTACTTCGAGAACTACCACAACAGCATCGTCGGCGGCCCCGCCCACGGCGTCGTGCTCGGCAGCGCCGGCGAAGGCCGCATTGCCGCCGCCGCCCGCGCCGACTATGCCGACGCCGCCGTCGCCGTCCTCACCGCCGAGGAGCCACCGCAAGCCATATATGAACTGGGCGGCGACCACCCCTTCACGATGGCCGAACTAGCCGCTGAGATCGCCCGTCAATCCGGCCAGCCCGTCGCGTACCAGAATTTGCCGCAAGCCGAGTACAAAGCCGCGCTGCTGGGCTGGGGCTTGCCCGAAGGCCTGGCCTCGCTGATCGCCGATTCGGATATTGGCGCCTCTCAAGGCGGCCTCGACGACCGCAGCCGCAGTCTGAGCCAGCTGATTGGCCGTCCCACCCAAACCCTGTCCGACGCCGTCAAAGCCGCCCTGACCGCCTAAACCTTTGCGCCAAATCAAACAATGTCCAACCCTGGTGTCAGGCACTAGGGTTGGACATTTGCTGATTTAGATCAAAGAATGTCCGACTCCAGTGCCTGACACCAGGGTGGACATTTGTTGAGGGAGATCAAAAGGGGAGGGGGAAAAGAAAAAACGCCGCAAGCTGTTGAGGGCTTGCGGCGTTTTTAGCGTATCCGGTAGAGTGGTGCCCACGGAGGGACTCGAACCCCCACACCTTGCGGCACATGGACCTGAACCATGCGCGTCTACCAATTCCGCCACGTGGGCACTGGTACTGCTCAATCGTTATCGAAAACAAGACTTGGTGCCCACGGAGGGACTCGAACCCCCACACCTCGCGGCACATGGACCTGAACCATGCGCGTCTACCAATTCCGCCACGTGGGCCTTGTTTTCTTTAACTTCGTTGCGTTGTTCAGCAACAGAAGGCACGCATCTTAAAGGTCGAATCGGCTTCCGTCAATGGCAATTTGTGCTTTTGCGAAAGATTTTTCGTTTTTTATTGCGGGCTGCTGCAAGAATGGGCAAACCGGCGCCAATCAGCAGGATTTGCGAGGGTTCGGGCACGGGGTTGAGCAAGTCCCAGCCGTTCACGTCCATCGCCAGCCGGTCGTTGTCGCTGATGCGCAGCAGTTCGCCGCGTCCGGCGGTTGGGTCCATCAGGCCGATGTAGAGGTTGTCCTTCCAGTGGCTGGCCTGGCGGCCGTCGCCGAAGTTGACGCCGTTGGAGAAGAGCGGGCCTGGCGTGGCGCCGCCATCGAGCGAAAAATATTTGTCGCGCGCGTCGGCCGTCCAGTCGATCACGCCGGCGGCGCGGCTCTGGCTGGAGTAGCGGAACATGTCCAGTCCGCTGACATAGGTGAATTCGTTGTCGTCGAAGGGGCCGTTGTGCGGCGGCGCGTTGTTGTCGAGGATGTCGACGCCGCTGATGAAGCCCAGCGTGTGTCCGATCTCGTGCGAGGCGACGCCGACAAAATCGAAGGCGTCGGCATCGATGCCGTTGCGCGGATTGAAGTCGAATTTGAAATTGCTGCTGAACTGGATGAAGCCGTCGCAGTTGCCGATGCAGCCCGTCAGCGTTTGCGGCGCCACCGGCAGCTTGAGCGCCTTAGCCTGGGCCTGCGTCAGGAAGAGGGTGCGGTTATTGTCGCTGCCGTTATTGTCGACATAGGGCGTGGGGCTGCCGTAGCCATTGGGGTTGTTGGCGGTGCGGTTGATCAGCAGGCCAAAGCTGTTGAGCGGCAAATGGCTGACGGCGAGCCGGTCGCTGGCCGAGCTGATATCGCCGAGCATGGCGGCGCGGTAATCGTGGTAGCTGTAAAAATCTTCGGCCGACCTCGCTTGGCCGAGAATGCCGGGATCGAGTGGATTGAAGCCCAGCGTCAGGTTGATGTTCACATCGTCGCGCAGCAGGGATGACCAGCGCTGGCTGGCTTCGATAAAGCCTTGCTGCGCCTGGATGGACGTGCCGGGCAGGAAATTCAGATTGAAGTGGGGCGCGGCGGAACAGCTGGCCGCGCCGCATAGCGCGACCAGCAGAGTGGAGGTGGGCAGGATGTTCATGACAGACTCCCGAGTAGAGGTAAGCCTGAGGACGCAAGAAGCATGCGCTGCCGTGCCGCCAAGGGCAAACAAGCGAGGCCGCCACAGCCGATGTCAAAAACGGCGACGCAAAAGAAAAAACGCCGCAAACTCGAAAGTTTGCGGCGTTTTTTGCGTATTCTGTAGAGTGGTGCCCACGGAGGGACTCGAACCCCCACACCTTGCGGCACATGGACCTGAACCATGCGCGTCTACCAATTCCGCCACGTGGGCACTGATACTGCTTAACAACTTCTGCTATTATATTGCCTTGGGGAGTTTTGCGCCAGATGAACTTTCATTCCACACTGCACATCCACTCTTTACTGCAACCCCGCATCGCTGCGAGAGCCAGAATTATAGAGGAAACTTCCTGGATGTCAAAGTGTTTGCCAAAACTTTTTTTCAGGCCGCTGCTGCCCACGCGCGATGCGCACATATTAGGCAAATAGCCTGCGCTCCGGTACACTACGCTTACTACCTCGTCTAGCGGCGGGTGGGGGCAGTATGCGGCTTTATTCATCAATAAAAACACCATAGAAATACTTTTGAACCAGTCTACCCACACCATTCCCAGCCGCGAGGATATTCTCGGCATTTTCCGCAGCGCCAAGGCGCCCCTCGACCTGCGTACTCTTGCGCTGGCGCTGAAAGTGAAACCCGATTCCCAGGCTGTATTAACGCGCCGGCTGAATGCCATGGAGCGCGACGGCCAGATTCAGTCCGACGCCTCCGGCTTCTATGTATTGGCCGACCATTCCGAATTCATTTCCGGCCGCGTCAGCAGCCACCGCGACGGCTTCGGCTTCGTGATCCCGGATGAACCGGGCGAAGACCTCTTCCTGTCCGAGCGCGAAATGCAGAAAGTGCTGCATGGCGACCGCGTCATGGCGCGCATCACCGGCCATGACCGCCGCGGCCGCGCAGAAGGCACCATTGTCGAAGTAGTCCAGCGCGGCAATACCCATATCATCGGCCGCCTGTTGAAAGACAACGGCGTCTGGATCGTCGCACCCGAAGACAAGCGCATCGGCCAGGACATCCTGCTCGAGGGTTCGCCCGGCAAGGCCAAGTCCGGCCAGATCGTCAGCCTGGAGCTGACCGAACAACCGGGCCGCTTCAAACAGCCGGTCGGCAAGATCGTTGAAGTGCTGGGTGATATGGACGATCCCGGCATGGAGATCGAAATCGCCGTGCGCAAATTCGGCGTGCCGCATATCTTCTCGCCGGCCGCGCTGAAGCAGGCCGCCAAGCTGCCCGACGTGGTGCACGAAGCCGATTGGGGCGAGCGCGTCGACCTGCGCGACGTGCCGCTGGTAACCATCGACGGCGAAGACGCGCGCGACTTCGATGACGCCGTGTATTGCGAACCGGTGAAAATCGGCCGCAGCAACGCCTTCCGCCTGATCGTGGCCATCGCCGACGTCAGCCACTATGTGAAGCCGAACGATTCCCTCGACGGCGATGCGCTGGAGCGCAGCACCTCGGTCTACTTCCCGCGCCGCGTGATCCCCATGCTGCCGGAGAAGCTGTCCAACGGCCTGTGCTCGCTGAATCCGGCGGTGGACCGTCTGACCCTGGTGTGCGACGCGGTGATCACCGCCGCCGGCGACATCAAGGCTTACCAGTTCTACCCGGCCGTGATCCACTCGGCCGCGCGCCTGACTTATACCGAAGTGGCGGCCATTCTTGGCAATACCAAGGGTCCGGAAGCGGCGCGCCGCCCGGCCATCGTGCCGCACCTGCAGAATCTGTACGACGTTTATCACGCGCTGCTGAAAGCGCGCCTGGAACGCGGCGCGATCGACTTCGAAACCACCGAAACCTATATCGTCTGCAACCCGGCCGGCAAGATCGAGAAGATCATTCCGCGCACCCGCAACGATGCGCACAAGCTGATCGAAGAGTGCATGCTGGCCGCCAACGTGTGCGCGGCCGATCTGCTGCTGCGCCATAAGCATCCCGGCACTTACCGCATCCACGCCGGCCCGACCAAGGAGAAGCTGACGCAGGTGCGCAGCTTCCTGAAACAGGTCGGCCTGCATCTGGGCGGCGGCGACACGCCGGCGGCCGCCGATTACGCGGAGCTGATGAAGAAGGTCAAGGAGCGTCCCGACGCGTCCTTGCTGCAAACCATGCTGCTGCGCTCCATGCAGCAGGCGGTCTACAGCCCGGACAATATCGGCCACTTCGGCCTGGCGTATGAGGCGTATGCCCACTTCACCAGCCCGATCCGCCGCTATCCCGACCTGCTGACGCACCGCGCCATCAAGGCTATCCTGGCCGGCAAGAAGTACGAGCCGAAAGTGGGCGACACCAGTGTGCTGAACACCAATGTCTCCAACGCCACGCGCAAGCAGCAGTTGAAGGACAAGCAGGAAGGCAAGCAGAAGAAAGCCGATCCGACCATCTGGGACGCGCTGGGCATCCACTGCTCGGCCAACGAGCGCCGCGCCGACGAAGCGTCGCGCGACGTGGAAGCCTGGCTCAAGTGCTACTTTATGCAGGACAAGCTGGGCGAAGAGTTCAGCGGCATCATCACCGGCGTGACCACCTTCGGCATCTTCGTCCAGCTGGACCAGCTGTTCGTGGAAGGCCTGGTGCACGTCACCGACCTGGGCGCCGACTTCTTCCAGTACGACGATGCGCGCCATGAGCTGCGCGGCGAACGCACCGGCAAGCGCTACCAGCTGACCGACCGCGTCAACGTGCAGGTGGTGCGCGTGGACCTGGAGTCGCGCAAGATCGACCTGCGCCTGGCCGACAGCGAAATGGTGGGTATGCCGGCGCCAAAGAAAGGTCGTGGCAAAGCCGCTTACGACGATTTCGACGATGCCGATGAGGCACCGGCGGGCCGCTCGCGCAAGCCTGACGCGCGCACCAATGTGAAACCCGGCCCAAGCATCACGCCGCGCTATCCGTCCAAGGCTAGCGCAGGTGCCGGCGCTGGCAGCGCGCCGGCCAGCAAGAGCAAGCCGCAAGCGAAGGCCGCGCCGAAACCGGCCAAGCGCGCCAAGACCACAACCTCGCGCAAGGCCGCAGCGAAAAAGAAAAAGCGCTGATATAGAGATAGCAAGCAGAGATAGCAAGCTGTATTGATTTGATGGCCCGCGGTGAATGCCTCGGGCCATTCCCTTTAGTAAAAGAGAAGTAAATGTCCAAGAATAAAATGATTTTCGGCTTCCACGCCGTGACCTCCCGCCTGCGCCACGAAGCCTCTTCGGTGGAAGAGATTTTCGTCGACGCCAGCCGCAGCGATCGCCGCATGCAGGACTTGATCGGCACCGCCAAAGGCCTTGGCGTGCGCGTGATGCCGGTCGATTCGGCCCGCCTCGACAAGATCGTCGGCACCCGCCGCCACCAGGGCGTGATCGCCTTCGCCTCCCAGCTGGCGCTGGCGCGCAACCTCGATGAGCTGCTGGACGCCATCGACGGCCCGCCGCTGCTGCTGGTCCTGGATGGCATCACCGATCCGCACAATCTGGGCGCCTGCCTGCGCGTGGCCGACGGCGTCGGCGCGCATGCCGTGATCGTGCCGAAGGACCGCGCCGTGGGCCTGAACGCCACCGCCGCCAAGGTCGCCAGCGGCGCCGCCGAGACCGTGCCTTACATCACCGTGACCAATCTGGCGCGCACCCTGCGCGAGCTGAAAGAGCGCGATATCTGGCTGATCGGCACTTCCGACGACGGCGAGAAAGGCCTGTACGAAGCCGATTTCACCGGCCCGACCGCGCTGGTGATGGGTTCCGAAGGCGAGGGCATGCGCCGCCTGACGCGCGAAACTTGCGATATGCTGGTCAGCATCCCGATGTTCGGCTCGGTGGAAAGCCTGAACGTGTCGGTCGCTTCCGGCGTCTGCCTGTACGAAGCGCGCCGCCAGCGCATCGCCAAAGAGGGCTGAGCGCGGTTGTAGTCGAGTTTCCCCTCCAGCACTCCCCCGGCGGATGCGCTACCATGAGCGTATCCGCATTCACCGCGTATTTTCTGTTTCCCTTTCATGTTTCGCCAACTACGCCAGGACATCAGCAGCATCATCGAACGCGATCCCGCAGCCCGCAACGGCTGGGAGGTGCTGACCTGTTATCCCGGCCTGCAGGCGATTGCCATGCACCGCTCGGCGCACTGGTGCTGGACGCACGGCCTGAAATGGCTGGGGCGTTTCATCTCCTACCTGGCGCGCATCGTCACCGGCATCGAGATCCATCCCGGCGCGAAGATCGGCAACCGTGTCTTCATCGACCACGGTTTCGGCGTGGTGATCGGCGAAACGGCCGAGGTGGGGGACGATTGCACCATCTACCAGGGCGTGACGCTGGGCGGCACTTCGCTGCACGCGGGGGCCAAGCGCCATCCCACGCTGGAGCGCGGCGTCATCATCGGCGCGGGCGCCAAGGTGCTGGGCGGCTTTACCATCGGCGAATATGCCAAGGTCGGCTCGAACGCCGTGCTGCTGAAGAACGTGCCCGCCGGCGCGACGGCGGTCGGCAATCCGGCCCATATCGTGCAGAAGGAGCAGCAGGGCCATGGCTCCGCGACCTCGCGCCTGTTCTCGGCTTATGGCGTGACGCCGAACGGGGACGATCCCCTGTCCAAAGCCCTGCGTGGCTTGATTAGCCACGCCGACGCCCAGGAACAGCAGATCGAGCGCATCATGGCGGTGTTGAAAGCGGCGGGGCTGGATTGCCCCAAGATTGCCGAGTGCGATAACTTCGACCCGGCGCAATTGAACAAGCTTGTCGAATAAAGGAAAAGCATGAGCATGGAAGCCGCGGCGGATAACGCCGATACCCTGGACCCGTTTGAAATCCGTGTGCTGGCGGTGCTGGCCGAAAAGGAAGCGCTGACGCCGGATAACTACCCGATGTCGCTGAACGCCATCACCAATGGCTGCAACCAGCTTTCCAGCCGCGATCCGGTGATGCAGCTGTCGGAAGACACGGTGTCCGATGTGCTGCAGCGCCTGATCGAACGCCGCCTGGTGAACCAGATCAGCCAGGCCGGCGCCCGCGTCAGCAAGTACGAGCACCGCATGCGCATCAAGTGGTCGCTGGAGCAGGACAAGGTTGCCGTGCTCACCGTGCTGATGCTGCGCGGCCTGCAGACGGCGGGCGAGATCCGCACCCGCACCGGCCGCATGCACGATTTCAAGAGCGTAGCCGAGGTGGAAACCGCGCTGCAATTCCTGATCGATAAATATCCGCCGCTGGTGGCCAAGCTGGCGCTGGCGCCGGGCACCAAGGAGCCGCGCTACGGCCAACTGCTGGGCGGCGAAGAAGTGCTGGCGCGCGAGGAAACCGCCGCCGGTTACGCCGCCAGCGTCAGCAGCGGCTCGCGCAACGACCGCGTGGCCCAGCTGGAGCAGGAAGTCCAGCAACTGCGCGCCGATTTCGCCGATCTCGCCGCGCAGTTCGAACAGTTCAAAAAACAGTTCGAATAAGCTTAATCCGCGGCAGCGCGCACGGCGTCGATGGCGTCGAGAATGGATTCGCAGGTGGCCGGGGCGCGCAGCGGCGGATTGTGGCGGTGGCCGCCCACCGCCGATACCGCGTCGCGGATCGCCAGGAATACCGAGAAGGGCAGCAGCAGCGGCGGCTCGCCCACCGCCTTGGAGCGGTGGATGCTGTCGAAGCTGTTGCGGTTCTTGAACAGCTTCACCTCCAGATTGCGCGGGCAGTCCGATATTGCCGGAATCTTGTAAGTCGACGGCGCGTGCGTCATCAGCTTGCCGCCCGCATTCCACCACAGCTCCTCGGTCGTCAGCCAACCCATGCCCTGGATGAAGGCGCCTTCCACCTGGCCGATATCGATGGCCGGATTCAGTGAATTGCCCGCGTCGTACAGCGCATTCGCTTCCAGCAGCTTCCATTCCCCCGTCAGCGTATCGACGATCACTTCCGACACCGAAGCGCCATAGGCGAAATAGCCGAAGGGATTGCCGCTCATGGTTTTCGGGTCCCAGCTCAGGCCCGGCGTGGCGTAGAAGCCGTCCGACCAGAGCTGGATGCGCGCCAGGTAGGCCTTCTGCACCAGACCCGCGAAGGACATGACCGCGCCTGGCCCGCCATACACCACGCCGTCGGCGAACTGCACCTCGGCCAGCTCGCAGCCGAATTGCGCGGCGGCGAAGTTGGCGAGGCGCTGGCGCAGGGTGTGGGCCGCGTCCTGCGCCGCCTTGCCGTTCAGGTCCGCGCCGGTGGAGGCGGCGGTGGCCGATGTGTTGGCGACCTTGCTGGTATCGGTGGCGCTGATGCGCACGCGGTGCAGCGGGATGCCCAGTTCATGCGCCACCACCTGGCAGACCTTGGTGTTGATGCCCTGGCCCATTTCGGTACCGCCGTGATTGACCAGCACCGAGCCATCCGTATAGATGTGGACCAGCGCGCCGGCCTGGTTGAAGTGGGTGACATTGAAGGCGATGCCGAACTTCACTGGCGTCAGTGCCAGGCCTTTCTTCAGCACCGCGCTGCGCGCATTGAATTCATCGATGGCGGCGCGGCGGGTGCGGTAGGCGCTGTCGTGCTCCAGCTGGGCCACCAGTTCGTGGATGACGTTGTCGACCACCTTCTGGCCGTATTGCGTGACATTGCGGCCTTCCTCATCGTTGCGGCCGTAGAAGTTGATCTTGCGCACGTCCAGCGCGTCCTTGCCCAGATTGCGCGCGATTTCATCGACGATGTATTCGATGGCGATGGCGCCTTGCGGGCCGCCGAAGCCACGAAAGGCCGTATTCGACTGCGTGTTGGTCTTGCCCGCCATGGCGCGGATATCGACGTCGCTCAGGTAGTAGGTATTGTCGAAGTGGCAGATGGCGCGGGTGGCGACCGGCGCCGAAAGGTCGGCCGAGAAACCGGCGCGCGACACCATCTCGACCTTGGCGGCGGTGATGCGGCCATCCGCATCGTGGCCGATCTCGTATTCGTAGTAGAAGCAATGGCGCTTGCCCGTCACCATCATATCGTCGTCGCGGTCGGCACGCAGCTTGACGGGGCGCTTCAGCTTCGCCGCGCTGATGGCGGCGCAGGCGGCCCACAGCGCCGATTGCGATTCCTTGCCGCCAAAGCCGCCGCCCATGCGCCGGCATTCGACCACGATGGCGTGCGATGGGCGATGCAGGGCGTGTGCCACCACATGCTGCATTTCGGTGGGGTGCTGGGTGGAACACAGCACCAGCATGCCGTCGCCTTCCTTGGGAATGGCGTAGGAAATCTGGCCTTCAAGGTAGAACTGTTCCTGACCGCCCACATGCAGCTTGCCTTTTACGCGATGCGGCGAGGCTTCCAGTGCCTGTTGCGCATCGCCGCGCGCCAGGCGCATGGGCGGCACCACGAAAGACTGGGCGTCGCGCGCCGCTTCCGGCGTCAGGATGGCGGGCAGCTCCTCGTATTGCACCTCGGCCTTGCGCGCCGCGCGGCGGGCGTTGTCGTGCGAATCCGCCACCACGATGAAGATGGGCTGGCCTACATATTCGACCTTTTCCTCGGCCAGGATCGGATCGTCGTGGATGATGGGGCCGCAGTCATTGGTGCCGGGGATGTCGCGCCAGGTGTAGGCCGCCACCACGCCTGGCGCGGCCAGTACCGGCGCCAGGTTCAGCGCGGTGATGCGCGCGTGGGCTTTGGCGGACAGGCCCAGCGCCGCATGCAACGTGCCCTGGGCTTCGGGAATGTCGTCGGTGTACGTGGCCTCTCCCAGGACGTGCAGGATGGCCGATTCGTGCGGATGCGAGAGGCCGACTTCGGCCCATGCCTTGACCGACTCCGGCGTCAGGAATGCTTCGGTTTTGCTGTTCATGCGAGTGCGTAGTTATCTGAGTAGGCGAAGGCGTTGATTGCGGCGGCCGGCAAAGGCTGTTCCGGGCGCGTCTCAAGCCAGAAGCGGCGCAGCAGGTTTTGCGCCGTGCGCATGCGGTAGAGCGCGCTGGCGCGCATATCGCTGAGGGGCGTGTAGTCCTGGGCCAGCGCGGCCATGGCGGCGTTTAGGGCGGCCTCGTTCCAGGGCTGGCCTTCGAGTGCGGCTTCGGCCAGCGGTGCGCGGCGCGAAGTGGCGGCCATGCCGCCGAAAGCGATATGCACATTGCGCGCGACGCCGGCCTTGTCCAGCGTCATGGCGAAGGCGGCGCAGACGGCGGAAATATCCTGGTCGTAGCGCTTGGCCAGTTTGTAGGTGCGGAATTGCAGGCCGGTGTGAGGCAGGGGGATGCGCACGGCTTCCACGAACTCGCCGGGCTGCCAGTTTTTCTTCATATAGTCGAGGTAGAAGTCCTGCAGCGGCATGGTGCGCTGGCCTTCGGCGCTGCGCAGCACGATGCGCGCGCCGAGCGCGATCATCCACGGCGCGGAATCTCCGATGGGCGAACCGTTGGCGACGCTGCCGCCCAGGGTGCCGGTGTTGCGGATGGGCTGGGAGGCGAAGCGTTGCCACAGCTCCGTCAATTCCTGCGGATAGTGCTCGCAAATGGCGCGGTAGGCGTCGTCCAGCGAGACGGCGGCGCCGATTTCGAGGATGCCGCCATACGTCCGCATGCGCAGCAGTTCGGGAACCTGGCGCACATAGATCACATCGCCCAGATCGCGCATCTGTTTGGTCACCCATAGGCCAACATCGGTGGAGCCGGACAGGATGGTGGCTGCGGGCTTGGCGGCGCGCAGGGCCGCCAGCTCGTCCAGGGTACGTGGCGCGTGGAAGGTTTGGCTGTCGTGGGTATAGCTGAACATGCGCTCTCTTTGCAGGCTTTCCAGCGCGGCCTGTACGGCGGCGCGGTCGAAGGCCGCATGCGGCAGCTCGCCCATGCGCTGGGCCGCGTCGATGATGGGGCGGTAGCCCGTGCAGCGGCATAGGTTGCCGGATAGGGTTTCATCGATCTGCTTGCGGCAGGGCGGTTGCGCGGCGCCTTCCTGCTTTAGGTACAAGCTCCATAGCGACATGGCGAAGCCCGGCGTACAGAAGCCGCATTGCGATCCGTGGTATTCCACCAGGGCTTGCTGCACCGGATGCAGGCGGCCGTTGTCCTGCTTCAGGTCTTCCACGGTGAACAGGGCTTTACCGTCCAGCGTGGGCAGGAACTGTATGCAGGAGTTCACGCTCTTCAGTTCAAGACCGCCATCCTTCAGCGTGCCGATCACCACGGTGCAGGCGCCGCAGTCGCCTTCGGCGCAGCCTTCCTTGGTGCCGGTGCAGTGCAGGTCTTCGCGCAGATGCTGCAGGACCGTGCGCGTGGGCGACAGGGCGCCGGCTTCGCGCACCTTGCCCTGGTAGTAGAAACGAATCGGTTCGGACATCGTACTTCTCCAGAATCAGCCGGGCAGGTAAATGGTTTTGAACAGGAAGACGCCGGCGATCCCCCAGATCACGGTGCTGACCTGGCGGTGCTGGCCGGTCAGCAGCTTGAGCACGGCGTAGCTGATGAAGCCCAGTGCCAGGCCGTTGGCAATCGAATAGGTGAAGGGCATGACCAGGGCCGTGACCACGGCGGGCACGCATTCGGTGGTTTCGTGCCAGTTGATCTCGGCCAGTTCGCGCAGCATCAGGCAGGCCACGAAGAACAGGGCCGGTGCGGTGGCGTAGGCGGGAACCACGCCGGCCAGCGGCGCGATGAAAAGGCAGAGCAGGAACAGCACGGCGATGGCGACGGCGGTCAGACCGGTGCGGCCGCCTTCCTGCACGCCGGCCGCGCTTTCGATATAGGCGGTGGTGCTGGAGGTGCCGAGCACCGAGCCGACGACGATGGCGCCGCTGTCGGCCAGCAGGGCGCGGTTCATGCGGTCCATCTTGCCGTTCTTGAGCAGGCCGGCGCGTTGCGCCACGCCGATCAGGGTGCCGGTGGCGTCGAACAGCTCAACCAGGAAGAAGACCAGGACCACATTGATCAGGCCATGGGCGATGGCACCCATCAAGTCCAGCTTCATCACGGTCGGCGCCAGCGAGGGCGGGGCGGAAACAATGCCGTTGAAGTGATTGCCGCCGAAGAAGAAGCTCAGCACCGTGACCGACAGGATGCCGATCAGCAGGGCACCCGGCACGCGCAGCCTATCCAGCGCCACGATGATGAGGAAGCCGAGGATCGCCAGCACCGGCGCCGGCGAATGCAGGTCGCCCATGGTGACGAAGGTGGCGGGATTGGCCACCACGATGCCCGCGTTCTTCAGCGAGATCAGCGCCAGGAACAGGCCGATGCCGGCCGGGATGGCGATGCGCAGCGAAGCCGGAATGCTGTTGATGATGAGTTCACGAATCTTGAACAGGCTGACGACGAGGAACAGGCAGCCGGAGATGAACACCGCGCCCAGCGCCGCTTCCCAGCTGAAGCCCATGCCTTTCACCACGCCGTAGGCGAAGTAGGCGTTCAGGCCCATGCTCGGCGCCAGGCCGATCGGATAGTTCGCGTACAAGCCCATGATGAGCGTGCCCACCGCCGCCGCCACGCAGGTGGCGACGAAGACCGCGTCCTTGGGCATGCCGGCATCGCCCAGGATCGAGGGATTGACGAAGATGATGTAGGCCATCGTCAGGAAGGTGGTGAGGCCAGCCAGAAGCTCGGTGCGCACGGTGGTGCCGTTAGCACTCAGCTTGAAGAAGTTTTCAAGGAAGTTCATGTCTCGTGTCTCTGTTTATGGTTTTTTGACGCCGGAAAACTCGCCGGTCTGCGCCGGTCGAAAAACTGGCGTTGTGCGGAAAGGGCCGCAGCCTATCTAATGTCGTGCAAATAACAGGTTTGCTCGTATCGCCAGCTGAATACCGGGTATCGGCTGGCCGCTATACAATTATTTCGACAGCAGCTTGGCCGCGGCCGTGACCTGGGCGCGCAGCCATTTGTGCTCGGTGGCCTGGTGCGAGCGCTCGTGCCACAGCTGGTAAAAGCGCAGCGGCGGGAATTTGATGGGCACCTTGTAGGATTTGAGGCCTAGCGTGTTCTCGTAGTAGCTGGCGAACTGCTGGCCCGCCGTCAGCACCAGATCGGTTTGCGCCACCATATACGGCAGCATGCGGAAGTGGGCCGATTCGACCACCACATTGCGCTCCATATTCTGCTGTTCGAGGAAGGCGTCGATGTTGCCGTGGTAGCCGGGCAGGATCTGGGTCGGCGCGGCATGGGGCAGCGAGAGATAGTCTTCGACCGTCATGCCGTCCTTGTTGGTGCGGCGCGCATAGGCCGTGTTCGCGCGCATCAGGCAGACGATGGGATCGTCGAACAGCTTGGAGATATGCAGATGGGCGGGCGGCTCGTCCCAGTTGGCGACCACCAGATCCAGCTCGCCGTCCGACAGCAGGCGCACATAATCGGACTCCGGCCCCAGCGCATGGATCACCATGCGGCTGCGCGGCGATTCGCGGCGCAGGCGGGCGATCACCTCGGTGAAAAACTGCGTGTTCATATAGTCCGGCGCGGCGATGTGGAAGGTGCGCGCTTCCTCAAGCGGCACGAAGGCCGTTTTCGGCATGAACAGGTTTTCGGTTTCGTCGAGGATGCGCTTGGCGGGCTTCAGCAGGCTTTCGCCGTGCTGGGTCGGCACCATGCCGCGCCCGCCGCGTACCAGCAGGGGATCGCCGGTCAGCTCGCGCAGGCGGCGCAGCGAGGCCGAGATCGAGGGCTGCGGCTGGTTCAGCTTCAGCGCCACGCGCGAGACGTTCTTTTCACACAACAGCAAATACAGAATGCGGATCAGATGCAGATCCAGATGCTCCGGCAACCGCGACATGGTTTGTCTCCTCTTTATGCGCTCGATGGCGCTTTTATAAGTATCGGAAAGAGAGTCGCATATTTCCGGGCCTTGCATGTATATGTCCGCGCATATGGCAGTTATAAAAAAACATGCAGGACGAGGCGCGCCTTCAACCCTTATCTTTTCACTCACCCCGGCGCCATGCCGGTCATGACGGTCGTAGCGGCGACGGAGGAACGACCGGTTGGAGGCGCAGTCCTCAGCCATCTGAATTGCCCGCAGAGGCAGATGGGACAACAAAATGGAAGAGACATGGAAGCACTATTCGGACCCTATGGAGTGGAGTGGCTGAACCTCTTGGTGCGCTGGCTGCACCTGATCACCGGCATTGCCTGGATCGGCGCCTCCTTTTACTTCGTCTGGCTGGACAACTCGATCCGGCCGCCGCAGGCGGGCAGTGCGCTCGCCAGGAAAGGCGTGATGGGCGAGCTGTGGGCCGTGCACGGCGGCGGCTTCTACAACCCGCAGAAATACCTGGTGGCGCCGGCCGAGCTGCCGGCCGAGCTGCACTGGTTCAAGTGGGAAGCCTATGCCACCTGGCTGAGCGGCTTCGCCATGCTCTTCATCGTCTACTACTTCAATGCTTCGGCCATGATGATCGACCGCAGTGTGGCCGATCTGAGTCCGGCGCAGGCGGTGGGCGTGGGCCTTGGCACGCTGGCCCTGGGCTGGCTGGTGTACGACCTGCTGTGCAAATCGCCGCTGGGCCAGCGCGAAGGTTTGCTGGGCGTGGTGATGTTCCTGCTGATCGTAGCGGCGGGCTTTGTCCTGACCAAGCTGCTGAGCGGGCGCGCGGCCTATATCCATGTGGGCGCGATGATCGGCACCATGATGGTGGGGAATGTGCTGTTCGTGATCATTCCCGGCCAGCGCAAGCTGGTGGAAGCCATGAAGGAAGGGAAATCGCCTGATCCGATCTATGGCAAGAAGGCCAAGCAGCGCAGCGTGCATAACAACTACTTCACGCTGCCGGTGCTGCTCATCATGATCAGCAACCACTATGCGATGACCTACGGCCATGCGTATAGCTGGCTGATTCTGGCCGCCATCATGGCCGCCGGCGTGTTGATTCGCCACTTCTTCAATCTGCGCCATGCGGGCAAGGTGTCGGTGGCGTATCCGATCGCGGGTGTGGTTCTGTTGATGGCGGTGGCGATTGCGATTGCTCCCGCGCCGCGCAAGCCGGCGGCGGCTGCCGCAGCCGATGTTCACCCCGCAGCGGCCGGCCATTCCGACTTCGCCAAGGTGCAGGAAGTGATCCAGCAGCGCTGCGCTTCCTGCCACTCGGCCCAGCCGACGCAGGCCGGTTTCGCTTCGCCGCCGAGCGGCTTGATGCTGCAGACGCCGGAGTTGACGCGCCAGCACGCCGCCAAGGTGTATCAGCGCGTGGTGCAGAGCAAGGACATGCCGCTGGCGAATCTGACGCAGATGACCGATGGCGAACGCAAACTGATTGGCGACTGGTTCGAGTCCGGCGCCAACTGAGAACAGGAAGAAAAAATGGAAAAAGTGATCATCGACGGCTTCAATCTGAGCGCCGGGCAGGTGCTGGCCGTGGTCCGCGCGCCGCATGCGCGGGTGGAACTGGCAGTATCCTCGCGCGCCGCGCTGGAGGAAAGCCGCGACTATATCGAATCGACCTGGATGCACGACGAAGCGCCCATGATGTACAGCTTCAATACCGGCGTCGGCCTGCTGAAGGATACGCGCGTCAAGGTCGAGCATATCGAGCTGTTTCAAACGCAGCTGATCAAGGCGCACAGCGCCGGCATGGGCGAACCGTTTTCGGAAGAGGTGAGCCGCGCCACCATGCTGCTGCGCGCGAATGCCTTCGCCAGCAATTATTCCGCGCCGCGCGTGGAGGTGGTGGACCGTTTGCTGGCTTTCATCAATGCGCGCATCCACCCCATCATGCCGCAGAAAGGTTCGGTGGGCGCGTCGGGCGACCTGGCGCCGCTGTCCTATCTGGCCGCCGCCATTGCCGGTTTCGACGAGGCGGAAGTGATGTATGACGGCCGCCGCATGTCCGCGCCGGAAGCCATCGCGAAAGCCGGTATCGGTCCCGTCAAGTTCGACCTGAAGGCCAAGGATGCCTCGGCCCTGATCAATGGCTGCACCGCTTCGTTGGCCGTGGCCGTGCTGGCAGCCCACGACGCGCGCACCCTGCTCAGCGACGCTTGTCTGTCGCTAGGTCTGACGCTGGAGGCGATGCGCGCCGAGATGGCGGCATTCGATCCGCGTATCCAGAAAGCCCGCCCGCATGCGGGCCAGATCAAGACCGCCGCCATCGTGCGCACGCTGCTGAAAGGCTCGACCCGCACCACGCACGAGGCGCGCTCGGTGCAACTGCCCGATGAATTGCGCCGCAACGACATTCCCTACACCGCGCGCATCCAGGACGTGTATTCGCTGCGCTGCGCGCCCCAGGTCTACGGCCCGGTGTTCGATGCGCTGGACTATATCGACAATATCGTGGACAAGGAAATCAACTCCGCCACCGACAACCCGCTCATCTTCGGCAAGGATGGCGGCGGCTTCGAGATCATTTCGGGCGGCAATTTCCACGGCCAGTATCTGGCGCAGGCCATGGACTTGTTGGCGATGGCGGTAACGGACCTGGGCAGCATCTGCGAACGCCGCGTGGCGCGCCTGATCGACCCAAGCTTGTCCTGGGGCTTGCCGCGCAATCTGATGAGCGGCGTGCGCGGCGTGAATACCGGCTATCCCGTGGTGCAATGCTCGCTCAGCTCACTGGTGATGGAAAACCGTACCCTGTGCATGCCGGGCAGCGTGGATAGCATCCCGTCCAAGGGCAATAGCGAGGACCATGTGTCCAATTCCACCTGGTGCGCGCGCAAGGCCGCCACGGTGGTGGAGAACACGCGCTATATCGTCGGCGTGGAAATGCTGCTGGCGGCCCAGGCGCTGACCATGACCGAAAATCTGCTGCCCGGTTTCGCTCTCGGCCAGGGAACGCAGGCGGCGTATGACGAAATCCGCCGCCAGATCCCAGCCAGCCTGGATGGCGACCGCTGGTTCCACAACGATATCCAGACGGCGTATTCCTTCGTTGCCAGCGGCTCCGTGCGCCAAGCCGTGGTGCGCGCCATCGGCAAGTTTGCCGAAAACTGAGTAAGTCCATGCCTGTTTCGCTGTCCGTCGCGCGTGGTGAAGCAAAGGCGTGGCGGACAGTTTTTTCAATGCTGCGCCTCCCATACTTTATCCGGCATATAGTCGGACAGATGTTTCCGTTGCAGTGAGGACGCTATGTTCGAACAAAAGACCGCCATTGTGACGGGGGCCGCCAACGGCCTGGGAAAAGCCATCGCGCAGTGTCTGTTCAAGCGCGGCGCGCGGCTGGTGCTGTGCGACACCGATCAGGAAGGTGCGCAGCAGCTTGCGCAGGCGCTGGACCATCGCGGCGAACGGACGCTGGCGCTGAACTGCGACGTTGCCGACCCTGCCGCCGCGCAGGCTGCGGTGCGGCAGGCGCTGCATCGTTTCGGTGCGCTGCATTTTGCCGTCAACAACGCGGGCATCATCGGCCGCCACGGCGTAGCGCTGGCGGACGTGGAGGTGGAAGAGTGGGACCGGCTGCTGCGCATCAATCTATCGGGTATTTTCTACGGCATGAAGTACCAGATTCCGGCCCTGCTGTCTGCCGGGGGCGGCGCCATCGTGAATATGTCCTCGGGAGCCGGCGCGGTAGGCGTGGCGGGCAGCGCCGCCTATACCGCTTCCAAACATGGCATTGTCGGCCTGACCCGCGCCGCGGCGCTCGACTATGCTGATCGCGGCATACGCATCAACGCCATCGGCCCAGGCTATATCGCCACCGCCTCCATGCTGGATTTGCCGCAGGAGGTGCGGGATGGATTCGCCGCATCGCAGCCCATGCAGCGACTGGGCACGCCGGAGGAGGTTGCCGAAACCGTGGCGTTTCTGCTGTCGCCCCAGTCTTCCTTTACCACCGGCGCTTTTTATCTGATGGACGGCGGCACCACGGCGTGCTAGCTCAGCACTTCTCGTATTTCCAGTTGCGCGATTTTCCTTCCGCGATCCACTCCACCGCCTGCTCCAGGCGGCGCAGACGCGTGGCCTCGGTCTTGGCTTCGTCCAGCCACTCCACGTAGTCGCGCTTTTTGCTGGTGCTGAAGGCGTCGAAATGCGTGAGGGCGGCCGGCTGCGCTTCCAGCGCGGCGAGGAAGTAGTCCTGCACTTGCAGCTCGGGCTTGGCCGTTTTGGCTTTGGCTGGCGCCTTCGCACCATCCTCATTGAGCTGCATGGCCTTCTTGATATAGCCGGCCAGGGTCTTTTTCGGCGGCAGATCCTTGAGCGATGCGATGCGGCCGAACTGGCCCATGGCTTCCTCGGTCTTGGTGTCGGCCTGGGACAACAGCATCTCCGCTTTCCAGAAGCCGAAGCTGCAGTGCTGCTTGAAGGCGGCCATATTGCACAACATGCCCTTGTACATAAAGTGCGGCATGCCCCACTTCACGGTTTCCTCCACCTCCGGACAGCTGGCGTGCACCAGCGCGCGCAGATGGGTGAGGATGGGTTGGGCGAATTCGGCCGATTTGGCGATATAGGCGTCGATGCGCGGATCGAGAATTGGCATAGCAAGGCTTTAGCTAAAGGCGATTCCTGCAATATACGCATGCGCGGCGGCGCCGTCCATGGCACTGGCGAATCCGGCAACAATGCAAGCGAGCCAAGCCGATAATTCAAGTTTGCAAGTGACCGAAGCTGCCATAGAATGAAATGGCTCGTCTTTTTCGCCGCGCCATGAAAACCCTGCTCAGCCGCTTGCTGTTATGGCAAACTTTCCTCTTGCTTGCCGCAATGGGAACGGTGCTGGTCGCCTTGCCTTTCGGCCTGTTCCTGCACGAGTCGAACAAGGCCATCGAAGTGGCGCGCCAGGAAGCACGCGGCATCGCGCCGACCCGGGCGCTGCTCGCCTTGTTGCGCGGCTTGCAGCAGCACCGTGGCTTGTCCACCATGGCCGACCTGGGCTTTAACGAGGCCGAAGCGGGATTGGCTGCCAGCCGGCAGGCGGTGGACAAGGGTTTCTTTGCCACGGAGACCTTGCTGCTGGCGCTTGGCGATACGGCCTTGCTGGCCGATTTCCAGCAGGTGCGCGACCAGTGGCAAGCCTTGCTGACGCGGCGCGGCGTACGCACGCTGTCCGCCAACGGCAGCTTCGACGCGCACAACCAGCTGGTGACGCGCCTGCTCAAACTGCATGAAAAGCTGATCGACCATTTCGGCCTGCGTCTCGACCCTGCGGCCAGCTCCTATTTTCTGATGAATGCGGCCCTGGTGGAAGCCCCTCAGCTGGCCGACACCATGAGCCGCCTGCGCGGCGGCGGCGCGGCGGCGCTGTCGCGGCATCAGGCAGGGCAGGAAGAGCGCCTGGTCTTGCACGGGTTGATCGACCGGGCCGGCTATCACCTGAACGCCATCCGCGCCTTGCTGGATTACGCCGCCGACGCCGACCCCGAACTGGCAAAGAGTTTAAGCCCTTTGGTCCGGGCCAGCCTGGATGACGGCGCCTCAGCCTTGGCGGAAGCGGCGCAAGCGGTGGTGCATCCCAACCGCCTGGATGCGGCGCCATGGGAGTATTTTGTGCGCCTGAGCGGGGCGCTCGACGCGCAGCAGCGTTTGAGCGGCAATACGCTGGCGGCGTTGGAAACGGTGCTGGCCGGAAGAGTGGACGGGCTGGAAAGCACCCGGCGCAATTTGTCCTTGGCGTTGGGCGCGCTGGCCGTGCTGATGGTGGGTTTCGGCGTGCGCGTGGTGCGGTCAGTCACGGTGCCCATGGCCCAGACCATGCATGCGGCGCAGACCATGACCGAAGATACCGAGGCGCGCCTGCATACGGTTGAGGCCATCGCCAGCGGCGATATGGACCAGGCCTTGAAGCCTGCTTCGCCGCCACCGCTGGACGGCATGGCGGTAGGCCGCAATGAAGCAGGACGGCTGGTGGGCGCCTTGCGCAGCATGGGCCGCATGCAAGCTGCCCTGGATGGCGCCTTCGTCCAGATGATGCAGGCACTGCGCCAGCATCGCGCCGATGAAAACGCGCGTGACTGGCTGAAGACAGGCCTCAATGAGTTGGGTGATTTGATGCGGGGGGAGTTTTCCGCCGAGACCGGGGCGGAGGCGGCCTTGGGCTATCTGGCGCGGCGTCTGGACGCGGGGGCTGGCGCGATCTATCTTTTGCAGGAGGGGGGCGGGCAGCTCTGCCTGAGCGTGGGCTATGCGCTGAATGGCCAGTTGGCCCGGCCCGGTCGCCTGTTGCAAGGCGAGGGCGTGCTGGGCCAGGCTGCGCGCGACCGGCGCGCCATCTTTCTGAGCCAGGTGCCGCCTGGCTATCTGGGCATCGCCTCAGCCCTCGGTTCCTGTGACGCCACGGCGCTGGCGGCGCTGCCCCTGCTGCATGCGGGCAGCGTGGTGGGTGCTTTGGAACTGGCCTGCTTGCGGCCCTTCAGCGGCACCGAGCGAGAATTCCTGGAGCGGGCGCGCGACAGCATCGCCGCCAGCATCGGCGTCAGCATGTCGCGCCACCGCACCGAAGTGCTCCTGGAAAAGACCCAGCAACAGGCCGAGGAGCTGCGCCTGCAGCAGGAAGCCCTGCGGCAGAATAATGCGGAGCTGGAGCGGGTGAACACCTTCCGCTCCGAATTCCTGGCGAATGTCTCGCACGAATTGCGCACGCCCTTGAACAGCATGCTGGTGCTGGCTGCCGTGCTGCGTGAAAACCGCGAGGGCAACCTGACGGCCAAACAGACCGAATACGCCGGCATCATCCAACAGGCCGGCAAGGATTTGCTGGCCCTGATCAACGACATTCTCGACCTCTCGCGCTCGGGCAGCGGCCGGGTTGCGCTGAGCCTGGAGCAGGTGGCCAGCCGTCAGATATGCGAGACGCTGCTGCCGGCCTTCAGGCCCGAGGCCGAAGCCAAAGGCCTGGAATTCCGCGTCGAGTATGCCGGCGCCTTGCCGCAACTGGTATGCATTGATCTGGACCGCACGCGCCAGGTGCTGAAAAACCTGCTGTCGAATGCCTTCAAGTTCACCGCGCGCGGCGCCGTGATGATACGGATGGATCTGGCCGAAGGCGTATTGACCGTGCCCGCGCTCAGCATCGCCGTGCGCGACAGCGGCATCGGCGTGCCGCCTTCCAAGCGCGAGCTGATTTTCGAGGCTTTCCGCCAGGCCGATGGCAGCATCGGCCGCAGTTACGGCGGCGCGGGCCTGGGCCTGTCTATTTCGCGCCAGCTGGCCTGCCAGATGGGCGGCGCGCTGCGCCTGCAACCGAACGAGGGGCCGGGCAGCACTTTCATCCTGTATCTGCCGCTGGAAGCCGCACCGGCCTACAAACCATCGCCGCAGCGCGCGGCGCCGTTGCCGCCGTATGGCGCGTATCCCACGCTGGATGGCAAGAAGGTGCTGCTGGTGGATGACGATATGCGCAATGTTTTTTCACTTGGCACGCTGCTGTCCGGGCGCGGCATGCAGGTGGTGGAAGCGGAGCACGGCCGCGCCGCGCTGGAGCGGCTGGCCGATCATCCCGATACGGCGCTGGTGCTGATGGATGTGTCGATGCCGGTGATGGACGGCTATGAGGCCATGCGCAGCATCCGCGCCACGCCCAGTTTGCGCCAACTGCCCATTATCGCCATGAGCGGCGACGCGCGGGTGAAGGACGAGCAGCTGTGCATGCAGGCCGGGGCCAGCGCTTGGCTCGCCAAGCCGATCGACATTGCCGTGCTGCTGGCGATGATCGAGCGCTGCGTTGCGCCGGCCGTTTAGCTTCTTTAGAAGTGGTACTCCGCGCGCACCATCGGCGTTTTCGCCAGGCTGCCCGGAACATTGTGCGGATTGCCGAATTTATTGCGCCAGTACTGGTATTGCAGGCCAAGGCGGAAGCTGTTCTTCGGCAGGCTCAAGGCGCCGCTGGCGTCATACATCAGCATCATTTCCAGATTGGTTTCGGCCGAAGTCGGGCCGCCGTACTCATTCTTGCCCTTGGCCGCGATGTAGTTCAGGTAGCCCTCGAAGCTGAGCGGCAGGGAGCCGACCGGAATGCCCCACACCGCGTTCAGCATGGCGTGCGTGTCGTAGCTGTAGCGCTCCGCCACGCCCACCGGCTTGTTGCTCTCCCATAGCGCGACCAGGCTCACGTTCAGGAAGCCCGGCACGTCCAGCATCAGCGTGGGACCAGCCACGAACATGCGCTTTTTCGAGCCGTAGCCGGGATCGTTCTTGGTGTTCAGGTCCAGGCCGGCGGTGAAGCCCAGGCCGCGCACCGGGCCGAATTTGAATTCGCGTCCACTGACCTTGCCGATATCGAGCGTGTGGCGGTAAAGCAGATAGGCTTCGTTGGCATTGGCGTCCTTCCCGTCCGACATCAGGAAGTCCAGGTTCATGAAGTTCGTGCCGTATTTGTAGCCGCTGGCGTGGGTTACGTTGAGGATGCTTTTCTTGATGTCTGCGCTGTTGTAAGGCTCGGCATAGCGCGTGCCGTAGCGGTAGCCTATCGATGTGTCGCTCCAGTCGGCCGCCATGGCTTGTTGCGGGCCGCACAGGGCCAGCATGGAAAAAGCGCTGGCGGCGAGGATAGCCATTGGGTTCTGCATGCTCTTGTCTCCTGATTTATGGTGTATGTGGGGTGTTGCCGTTTCGATTATGATTAGACGGGACAGAGACGGAATGGGCAAGTTAAGTGCGCATGTTCTTGATGCAGTTGAAGAGCCGGGAGCTGGCGTGGCGCTTGCACTGTATCGGATTGACCACACCGGCCGCACCCAATCCCTTATCCCTGCGGCCAGATTTCGGCCAGGCGCAGCAGGTTGGTGCTGCCTGGTTGGCCGAAAGGGAAACCGGCGGCGATGGCGATCTGGTCGCCGGGTTGAACGAAGCCTTCGCGCAAGGCGGTGCGGCAGGCCGCCGCCACCATCTCGTCCACATTGCTGACGTCCGGGCTGATGGTGCTGTGCACGCCCCAGGCCAGCGCCAGGCGGCGTGCCGTTTCGCGTCGCGGCGTGATGCTGAGAATAGGCGCCATGGCCCGTTCGCGCGCGGCGCGCAGGCTGGTGTGGCCGGAGGTGGTGTAAGTAACGGTGGCGGCCACGCCGAGTACCGCGCCGGCATTGCGCAGGGCCGAACAGATGGCGTCGCCGCGCGTGGGCAAGGGCGCTTCGTGCTGGGCGTCGATCAGCTTGGGGTAGAGCGGATCGCGTTCCACTTCGGCCAGGATGCGGTTCATGATGGCGACCGCCTGCACAGGGTAGGCGCCGCTGGCCGATTCGGCCGACAGCATTACGGCGTCCGCTCCTTCATACACGGCGTTGGCCACGTCGGATGCTTCGGCCCGCGTCGGCACCGGGGCTGAGATCATCGATTCCAGCATCTGCGTGGCGATCACCACCGGCTTGCCATGCTTGCGGCACACGCGCACGATGCGCTTCTGCACGCCCGGCACACGCTCCGGCGGCAGCTCCACGCCCAGGTCGCCGCGCGCCACCATCAAGGCATCCGACAGGGCGACGATTTCCTCCAGCTTTTCCAGCGCGGCCGGCTTTTCCAGCTTGGCCAGCAGGCCGGCGCGGCCCTGGATCAGCGCATGCGCTTCCTGCAGATCCTCGGGGCGCTGGACGAAGGAAAGCGCCACCCAGTCCACGCCCAGCGACAGGGCGAAGTCCAGATCGGCGCGGTCCTTGGCGGTGAGGGCGGGAATCGGCAGCACGGCGTCCGGCACGTTCACGCCTTTGCGGTCGGACAGCAGGCCGCCGTTGACTACGCGGGTGCGGATGCCGGCCGCATCGCGGGCCAGCACTTCCAGGCGCAGCTTGCCGTCGTCCAGCAGCAGGGACTGGCCGGCCCGCACGGCGGCGAACAGCTCGGGGTGCGGCAGGCAGACGCGCGTTGCGTTGCCGGGCGCCGGATTCTGGTCCAGTACGAATTCAGAGCCTGCGATCAGCTGCGCCGCGCCGCCCGCGATCTGGCCTACGCGCAGCTTTGGTCCTTGCAGGTCGGCCAGGATGGCAATGGGACGGCCCAGAGCCGTCTCGATCTCTCGCACGCTGTCGTAGCGGTGCTGGTGGTCGGCATGGGAGCCATGGCTGAAGTTGAAGCGGAAGACATCGGCTCCGGCTTCGCACAGGGCTTGGATGGTGGCCCGGTCCGAGCTGGCCGGGCCGAGGGTGGCGACGATTTTGGCTTTGCGTTCGCGGCGCATGGCGGTTCCTTCGTTCACAGGATAAGGATGGCGCGGAAGTCGTTGACATTGGTGCGGGTCGGCCCGCTGACGATCAGATCGTCCAGCGCGCTGAAGAAACCATAGCCATCGTTGTTGTCGAGCAGGGCGCGCGGCCGCAGCTCGCGCGCTTCGGCCCGCGCCAGCGTGTCAGGCTGGTAGAGCGCGCCGGCGTTGTCTTCCGAACCGTCGATGCCATCGGTATCGCAGGCCAGGGCATACACGCCGGGCGCGCCTTCCAGCGCAATGGCGAGGCTGAGCAGGAATTCCACATTGCGTCCGCCACGGCCGTTGCCGCGCACTGTGACCGTGGTTTCGCCGCCCGACAGCAGCACGCAGGGCCGCGCGAAAGGCTGGTTGCGCGCCACGATCTGGCGCGCCAGCGCGGCGTGCATCAAGCCGATGTCGCGCGCCTCTCCCTCGATCCCGTCGGACAGGATGTAGGGCGTGATGCCGGCCGTGCGCGCCGTGGCGGCCGCCGCTTCCAGCGCATCCTGCGCCTTGGCGATCACATGATGGCTATGCCCTTCGAAGCGCGCATCGCCGGGCTTGGGCGTTTCGCTGACGGCGGAAGAGAGGTGGCGGTAGACATTGGCCGGAATCTCGATGCAGTATTTATGCAGGATGGCCAGCGCTTCGGCGCTGGTGCTGGCGTCGACCAGGGTAGGGCCGCTGGCGATGATGCGCGGATCGTCGCCCGGCACATCGGAAATCAGCAGCGTCACCACGCGGGCCTTGCCGCAGGCCAGCGCCAGGCGGCCGCCCTTGATGGCGGAAAGATGCTTGCGCACGCAATTCATCTCGGCGATGGTGGCACCGCTGTGCAGCAAAGCCTTGTTCAGCGCCTGCTTCTGCTGCAGGCTGATGCCCTCGGCGGGCAGCGCGAGCAGGGCCGAGCCACCGCCCGAAATCAGGCAGAGCACCAGATCGTCCTTGCCCAGCCCCTGCACCATGTCCAGCATGCGCTGGGCCGCGCGGTGGCCCGCTTCGTCGGGCACTGGATGCGCCGCTTCGACCACCTCGATGCGCTCGCAGGGCGCACCATGGCCGTAGCGCGTCACCACCAGGCCGAAAAGCGGGCCTTGCCAGTTGCGCTCCACCGCCTGCGCCATGGCCGCCGCGCCTTTGCCGGCGCCGATCACCAGGGTGCGCCCCTTGTCCGGCGGGGCGGGCAGGAAGGGAGGCAGGCGCCCGCTGGCGCTGACGGCGGCAAGGGCGGATTGGTACAGCTCCCGCAGGAACTGGCGGGGATGGTTGACGGCCATGGTTTTGTCCTCTCTGCGTGAATAAAAGGATCAGGCTTGCGCGATCTTGTGGTTGGACATCAACTCGATGGCCTGGCACAGCGCCGAGTGATCCAATCCGCTCAAGCCATTGGCCGCGCAGGCATTCATCAGCTCCTGCGCCGTGGACGTATTCGGCAGCGACACGCCCAGCGTCTTCGCGCCTTGCAGCGCCAGATTCAGATCCTTCTGATGCAGCTCGATGCGGAAGCCTGGATTGAAGGTGCGCTTCACCATGCGCTCGCCATGCACTTCCAGGATGCGCGAGGAAGCGAAACCGCCCATCAGCGCCTCGCGTACCTTGGCCGGATCGGCGCCCGCCTTGGAGGCGAACAGCAGCGCCTCCGCCACCGCCTGGATATTCAGGGCGACGATGATCTGGTTGGCGACCTTGGTGGTCTGGCCATCGCCATTGCCGCCCACCAGGGTGATGTTCTTGCCCATCAGCTCAAACAGGGGCTTGACGGTATCGAAGGCTTCCTGCGGGCCGCCCACCATGATGGTCAGCGATGCCGCTTTCGCGCCCACTTCGCCGCCCGATACCGGCGCATCCAGATAGGCGCAGCTCTTCTTGTTGATCTTCTTGGCGAATTCCTTGGTGGCGATGGGCGAGATGGAACTCATATCGACCACGATTTTGCCCGCGCTCAGGCCAGCGGCCACGCCGTCTTTGCCGAACAGGGCGGATTCGACGTGGGGCGTATCCGGCACCATGATGAAGATGATGTCGGCGCGCTTGGCCACTTCGGCGGCGGAGGTGCAGACCGTGGCGTGGTGCTCCACCAAATTCGCCGGCGGATTTTTCAGGTCGTGCAAATACAGCTTATGCCCGCCCGCCTGCAGATGGCCCGCCATCGGGCCGCCCATGATGCCAAGACCGATAAAACCTACTTTTGCCATGTTGATCTCCTTGAGTGTTATTGGATTGCTTCAGGCGGCGAGGGCGCCGCGCCAGCCCAGGCCATCGACCGTGCCGTTGCGCGGCTTGTATTCGCAGCCCACCCAGCCCTGGTACTTGATCTCATCCAGCAGGGCGAGCAGGTAGCGGTAATTGATTTCGCCGGTGCCGGGTTCGAAACGGCCCGGATTGTCGGCCAGCTGGATATGCCGGATCAGGTGCAGATTGGCCTTGATCGTGGCCGCCAGCTCGCCCTCCATGCGCTGCATGTGGTAGATGTCGTATTGCAGGAAGAGGTTGTCCGAAGCTACAGCGTCGATCAGCTCCAGCGCCTGGCGCGTACCGGACAGGAAGAAGCCGGGAATGTCGAAGGTGTTGATCGGTTCGACCAGCAGCGGCAAGCCTTCTTCCTTCAGACGCTCGGCCGCGAATTTCAGGTTCTGCACCAAGACTTGCTGCGCGGCGGCGCGCTCCACACCCTGCGGCAGGATGCCGACCAGGCAGTTGATGCGCTGCGTGCCCAGCACCTTCGCATAGCGGATGGCCTGCTCCACGCCGTCGCGGAACTCCTGCACCCGGCCCGGATGGCAGGCGATGCCGCGCTCTCCCGCCGCCCAGTTCCCGGCCGGCAGATTGTGCAGCACCATTTGCAGCTGGTGCTTGTCCAGTTGGGCGGCAATCCGCTCCGGCTCGAAGTCGTAGGGGAAGAGGAATTCCACGCCCGTGAAGCCAGCCTTGGCGGCGGCGCCGAAACGGTCGAGGAATTGCAGCTCGTTGAACAGCATGGTCAGATTGGCGGCGAATGTGGGCATATCATGTCTCCTTGGATGGCGAGCGCTCAGGCCACGTCCAGCACGTCGTTGAATTCGTTGATGGCGTTAATCTCGGTGCCCATGGCGATATTGGTCACGCGCTCCAGGATCACTTCCACCACCACGGGCACGCTGTATTGCTTGATCAGTTCTCGCGCTTTCTCGAAGGCGGGAATGATCTCGTCCGGCTTGAAGACGCGGATCGCCTTGCAGCCCAATCCTTCCACCACGGCGACGTGATCGACGCCATAGCCGTTCAGTTCCGGCGCGTTCACGTTCTCGAAGGCGAGCTGCACGCAGTAGTCGATATCGAAATTGCGTTGCGCCTGGCGGATCAGGCCCAGGTAGGAGTTATTCACCAGCACATGGATATAGGGCAGCTTGAATTGCGCGCCCACGGCCAGCTCTTCGATCAGGAACTGGAAATCGTAGTCGCCCGACACAGCCACGATGTCCCCATGCGGGTCGGAGGAGCGCACGCCCAGCGCCGCAGGAATCGTCCAGCCCAGCGGGCCGGCCTGGCCGCAGTTGATCCAGTGGCGCGGGTGGTACACATGCAGGAACTGCGCCGCTGCGATCTGCGACAGGCCGATGCTGGAAACATAGCGCGTGTCGCGGCCAAAGAACTTGTTCATTTCCTCGTACACGCGCAGCGGCTTGACCGGCACGTTCTCGTAGTCGGTACGGCGCAGCATGGTGCGCTTGCGTTCCTGGCATTGATGCACCCAGCCGCTGCGGTCGCGCAGCTTGCCTTGCGCCTTCCACTCGCGCGCCACCTCCACGAACAGCGCCAGAGCGATGCCCGCATCCGACACGATGCCGTAGTCCGGCCCGAACACGCGCCCGATCTGGGTCGGTTCGATATCCACGTGGACGAAGGTGCGGTCCTGGGTGAAGACCTCGATCGAACCGGTATGACGGTTGGCCCAGCGGTTGCCGATGCCCAGCATGAAGTCCGAAGCCAGCACCGTGGCGTTGCCGTAGCGGTGACTGGTCTGCAGGCCCGCCATGCCCGCCATCAGCGGATGGTCGTCCGGAATGCTGCCCCATCCCATCAGCGTTGGGATTACCGGCACGTTGACGATCTCCGCAAACTCCACCAGCAATTGCGATGCATCGGCGTTGATGATGCCGCCGCCCGCTGTGATGAGCGGATGCTCGGCCTCGTTCAGCATGGACAGCGCCTTTTCGATCTGGGCGCGGCTGGCGGCGGGCTTGTAGACCGGCAGCGGCTCGTAGGTGTCCGGGTCGAACTCGATCTGCGCCACCTGCACGTCGAAGGGCAGGTCGATCAGCACGGGGCCGGGACGGCCGGAACGCATCAGGTGGAAGGCCTGCTGGAACACGCGCGGCACCTGGGCCGGTTCGCGCACGGTCACGGCCCACTTGGTCACTGGCTTGGCGATGGACTCGATATCGACTGCCTGGAAGTCCTCCTTGAACATGCGAGCGCGCGGCGCCTGGCCGGTAATGCAGAGGATGGGGATCGAATCCGCCTGGGCCGAATACAGGCCGGTGATCATATCCGTGCCCGCCGGGCCGGAAGTGCCGATGCAGACGCCGATATTGCCCGCCTTGGCGCGGGTATAGCCTTCGGCCATATGCGAAGCGCCCTCCACATGGCGCGCCAGCACATGGCGCACGCTATTGCGTTTTTTCAGCGCGGCGTACAGCGGATTGATGGCCGCGCCAGGCACGCCGAAGGCCGCGCTCACGCCTTCCTTTTCCAGAACGTGGACAGCCGCTTCGGCCGCCGTCATCTTTGCCATATCGATCTCCTGTTTGTAATGAATTACGGTTCTTGATGATTTGTATGCTATCGGCGTTGCCCAGCCGTGATAAGACGACAAAAAATCGTTTTATTCGATACTCCAGGTATGGAATAATGAATTCATGGACAAGCTCAAACAGATCGAGGCCTTCGTGGCCGTGGTGGAGAAGGGCAGCCTGGCGCGCGCCGCGCTGGTGCAGAACATCACGCCGGTGATGCTGGGCCGCCGCATCGACGCGCTGGAACGCCGCCTTGGCGTGAAGCTGATGCACCGCACCACGCGCCATCTGACCTTGACCGAGCAAGGTTCGGTCTTCCTCGAAGACTGCCGCAAGCTGCTGTCGGACTTCGACGTGGCGGAGCGGAATATCTCGGAAGGGCGGCACAAGGCCACCGGCCACCTGATCGTGTCCGCTCCCGCTTCTTTCGGACGGCAGCATGTGGCGCCGCATGCGCCGGCTTTTTTGCGTGCCAATCCCGAGGTGCAGCTATCGTTCAATCTTACCGACCAGGTGATCGACTTGGTACGCGAGGGCTACGACCTGGGCATCCGTATCGGCGGCGTGATCGACCCGAGCTTCGTCGCGGTCAAGCTGGCTAGCAACCGCCGCGTGGTATGCGGCACGCCGGAATATTTCGAGCGCCACGGCATACCGCGCACGCTGGACGACCTGGCATCGCACAACTGTCTGGCCTTCAATCTGCAGGGTGGGCAGCAGCGTGGCTGGTACTTCCAGCAGAACGGCAAGGCCGTCACGGTGAAGGCGCAGGGGAATCTGGACTGCAACGACGGCGAGCTATTGCACCGCTGGGCGTGCGAGGGATTAGGTTTGGCCTGGCGCTCGACTTGGGAAATCCAGGCCCAGTTGGCAGAGGGCAGTCTAATCACCGTCCTGGACGATTACGCGCTGCCCGATTACGACATTATGGCCGTCTACCTCCAGCAGCGCCATCTGCCGGCCAAGATCCGCTTCTTCATCGACGCACTGAAGGCCGTTTACGCCGAGCCAGGTTACTGGACGCGGGGCCGCTGAAGGCCGGCCAAGGCGTCACGATTTTGTGACAGGTGGATGAAATTTGTCTTAGACATATATGCTTCTTGGGCTGCCAGCAGGCCGCCCGGAAGTCTTCCATATGCCCGTTTACCGAAACACGCACGGCATCTGACGCTTCATGACGAACTGAAAACCGCCTCTACCCGGCAGGGCTATGGGATGCGCTGCCGCGAACGCCAGAGGGGCGGGCAGTCCTGGCATTGTTACAGTTTGATGATATCTGTCCTAAACACTAGTAATATTGCCTTAAAACCACGATAATTGCTGAAATCTAAATTTTAGGAATCGGTAATGAGTGGTTGCTGCTGCACAGTGCTGGACCAAAGTTTTCTCCCAAGCAGTTTCGCCACAGCGAACTTCCCCCTCAAGCCCCCCTTTTGCGTCATACCTCTCGCTAGTGTTTAGAACACCGGCACCACCTCCCAGCGAATTGTTGTTTGCAAAAATTAAATGAAAGGTTTTGTTTATGGATAAGGCGATGTTTGGAATTAATTTCAATGAGGCGGGATACGTGTCGACAGCGAATATGCTGAGACTGCCTACTAATACGCCTTTGGGGGAGTTAAGTATTAAGGCCGGTGGTAGCGGTGTATTTGAAGTTAAGGAAGATGAAACCGGTGCAGGCGTTATTAACGGAAAGTATCTTGAGGTCCGTAATGGCTGGCTTAATATTTCGTGGAAATACCGGCAGGAACAAGGTGATCACAGCGCCCTCGCGGAAATTAAGAGAATTTCCATTTCCTCTCCTGAAAAAATAAAGACATTGGAAGTTGGAACGCTTTCCGGGGTAAAAAAAGTCTTTGATGTTAATGCGAACGAAAAGATAGTTGACGTATCGGATGTGTTGTTTGATTCAACGCTGAGTATTGTTGCCAGGAATGAATCAGGAAGCATTGTTAAAATAATGAATGTGGACGATATCGACTTCGTGGCGCACCCTGGTACGCCAATGTTTGAAGAGTCATATATTACCCCTATCTTTGAACAGGGTGACACAATCGACCTGCATTCCTTGCTTAACGTGAAGGATACCGAAAGTGGGGATAAGATAGAGTGGACGGTATTCAACCAGCCAAAAAATGGTGTTGTCACTCTCACCGATGTTGCGGTAATAACTGACCCAGATGGCAAAGCATTTGCTTACAAATACGCCCCCAATAAAAATGGTATCGCGGAATACAAGCCTAATGCGGGCTTCAGCGGTAGTGATGTATTTAAGATCGATGTGACGGACGGCGACGTTGCCCATAGAAAGACCTTCAGTCTCCAAGTGCGTCCCAGAAAGCCTACGGATTTAGACTTGGTGGATTCCAGCGATACCGGCGAAAAGAACGATGACAATGTAACCTCCGCGACGCTCCTGACTTTTACCGGGAAAGGTTATGCCGATGACTCCACCAGCTTCGTACGGGTATTTATAGATGCCAACGGCAACGGCAAGCTCGATTCGAAAGAGGTCGTAAAAGAAGCTCAAATGAGCAATGGCGCCTGGACGATCCAGAATTTGGATGTCAGCACGCTGGAAAAAGGCAGTTACAAAGTCTATGCGCAGTCCAGAACGGGAAATGGGCAAGCGCAAAGCCAACTCAGTGATGTGCTGAACCTCACTCTTACCAGTAAACCCGCCATTACGGGTGTCCGGTTTTCCAACGATAGCGGTAGCAAAGATAACGACTTCATCACCAATGTGGAAAAGCAAACGCTAACCGCAACACTCAGCGAAGAACTGCCCAAAAACGCCAAGGTGCTCATCTTGGCAGATGGCCAGTGGAAAGACGTCACCGACAAGGTCAGCGGTACGAAGCTGAGCTTGGATATTGAGTTAAAAGGCAAGGGCGAACTGAAGTTCCGCGTCGACGTCGACGGCGAGCAGGGCAAGGAAACCGTTCAGAAATACGAAATCATCACCGAAGCTCCGCTCTGGAAAGGCATCGGCACTTTCAAAAATGGTGTGGTGAGCGACGGCACGACCTTCCTTGGCAAAAAAGCCGACTTCATTATCGATCTGGAGAAAGACAGCGCCGAGGGCGAGTATTGCGAAATCTCGCTGGACAATGGTGCGACCTGGACCAAGGGCGAACGTGTTAAAGCCGGCCAGTGGGCGATCAAAGATATCAATGTGCCCGATAAAGGCGGCGAGTATCAGGTCCGCGTGGTGGACATCGCAGGCAACAAAGGTGAACTCCCCAAGGGCACTTTCGCCGTCGACAAGTTTGCGCCATCCATAGAATCCATCAAGCTGGAGAAAAAGCCCGCCTTTGGCGATGAATATATCGCTCTGCGCGTGAAAATGAGCGACAGCGGTGCAGGCATCAGCGATCCATCCCAGATCTACAAGCTGTTGGGGCTGAAAAACAGCCTGGGTAAAGAGCTGCTGCCGGTTACCACTGATCTGCCGGAACTCAAACCAGGCAAGAGCGTGGAAGCCATCCTCAAATTCCATGCGCCAAATGGCAAGTGGGGCCAGGCCGACGATGGCGAATACGTCGTGTTCCGGAAGGGCGGCATCTTGAGCGACGGCGTAGGCAATACCGTGGACGAGGGGCCAAGGGTTGAAGCCTTCACCTTGAGCCGGATAACGCTGGATGGCCTCAGCGACAAGGTCGAGGTCAAGGATACCCAAACCGCCACGCCATTCAGTAATGTGACGTTGAGCAGCGACGACGTAGGCAAATTCAAGCTGGACATCAAGTTCAAGGCCGGCAACGGTACCCTGAGCGGCAGCGGTTTGACGGGCGAGAAGGGCGTGTATTCGGTGGAAGGCGATACCCTGGCCAGCATCCAGGCCACATTGCGCAAACTCGTCTTCACGCCGCAGGAAAACCAGGCGGGCAATACGGACAGTATCGAAACCGAATTTGAACTGGTCCCTTCGCTCAACGGCGTTGAACTTGGCGCCAACAAGGCTACGCATGTAAGCACCAAGGCTGTTGCGCCGACTGCCATTATTACGCTGAGCGACACCACCTTGAACAAAGGCGAAAAGGCTACAGTCAAGATCACCTTCTCGGAAAAGGTGGAGGGGCTGAAGCTGGAAAATCTGAGCGCCGTCAAAGGCAAACTGTCCGATCTGAAGGGCAGCGCTGATGGCAAGACCTGGGAAGCGACCTTTACCCCCGATGCCGATACGCAGGCCAAGGATGGCAAGATCGTTCTGAAGCTCGATACCGTGAAGGACGTGGGCGGAAAGGCTGGCGCAGGCGTGGCGGAATCGGCGGTGTATGCCATCGATACCACCAAGGCCGCGCCAACACCGGTGCCGCCAACCCCCGTGACGCCACCAGTGATGGAAGACGGCGTACCTGTCACCAAGACCACCAAGGCCGATCCGGTGACCGGCACCACCACTTCGACCGTGACCGTGCCAACGGTAACGGCCGGCCGCCAGGATGACGGCAAGACGCCGAACAAAGGCCTGGCCGACATCGCGCTGGACGTTGCCAGCGGCGGCCGCGAAGCCAAGCTGACCGTCAGCCTGCCGGTGGGCGCCGGCCTGGGTGCCGAAGGTTCGACCGCCCTGCTGAACAAGGACCAGGCCTTGCTGGACCTGGTGCGCCGCATTGAGCAGAAAACCGATGCAGCTTCCAGCGCGCAAAAGGACATGAAGGGCCAGGGGACTTCCTTCCTCGATGGCCTGGGCAAGGACGTGACGGTGCTGAGCAAAACCATCACACCGACCCTGGTTTCCGGCAGCGATATCAAGCAGCCGATCCTGATCAGCGGCAGCTCGACCACGCCAACCGGCGGTGGCGCGAACAGCACCGCCATCGGCCTGGTGATCGACACCAGCCAGCTGGCCAAGGGCGCGGTGCTGCAACTGAATAACGTCGATTTCGCCGCAGTGGTAGGCGAAGCGACGCTGCGCGGCGGCGATGGCCGCAATTATGTGGTGGGCGATAACGCCAGCCAGAACATCTTCCTCGGCGCAGACGACGATGTGCTGAAAGGCGGCGGCGGCAACGATATCCTGGGCAGCGCGGGCGGCAACGACATCCTCGATGGCGGCGCCGATAACGACTTCCTGGCTGGCGGCATCGGCAACGACACTCTGATCGGCGGCAGCGGCAACGACGTGTTGCAGGGCGGCCGCAGCGACAAGGGTGCGTGGAGCTTTGGCGTGAACGCGAAAGGCGAGATCGTGCTGACCCACGATCAGGCCATGTTCGCTCCAGGCCAGAACGAAACCGTGCAAGTGGCGGAGCTGAACAAGCTGCCGGAACTGGCCTTCCTCAACGCGGGCAAGGACAAGCTGGCCGATCTGGGCCTGCTGTACCACGCCGCCTTCGGCCGCGCGGCCGATATCGGTGGCCTGAACTTCTATACCGGCGTCAAAGCTTCTGTGGAGAGCGTGGCCCGTGCCTTCACCGACTCGGCCGAGTGGAAAGCGGCCAAGATGGACACCATCAGCGACGAGGCTTTCCTGAACAAGCTCTATGAGCAAGTCATGGGCCGCGCGGCGGACAAGGGCGGCTTCGAGTTCTGGAGCAAGGCGTTGAGTGGCGGCTACGGTGTGAAGGTCAGCCGCGCCGACGTGCTGCAATCCTTCGCCCTGAGCGACGAGCACCGCAAGCTGCAGGCCAAGGACGGCATCTTCGCCAAGGTCACGCTGGACAAGGAATCCGGCTGGATTAATGGCAGCGGTGATGATCGTCTGGAAGGCGGCGCGGGCAGCGATGTGCTGGTCGGCGGCGACGGCAAGGATACGGCCGTCTACGCCGGCAAGCAGGCCGACTACAAGATCCTGCTAGGCGCCGATGGCCAGATCAAGGTCGCCGATAAGGCCAATGCCGACCTCGACACCCTGAACAGCATCGAGCAGGCCGAGTTCAGCGACGGCACCATCAGCCTGGCCTTCACGCAAGCCGATGCGGGCCGCCTGAAAACGGCGGGTCTGCTGTACCAGGCGGTGTTCGACCGCGCCGCCGATGTGGGTGGCATCAACTGGTGGCTGTCGACCCAGGCTGATGCCAAGCAGATGGTCAACAACTTCGCCGCGTCGGACGAGTTCCAGAAGCTGTACGGCAAGCTCGATAACGCGGCCTTCGTGCATGCGCTGTACGCCAACAGCGGCTTGAAGGTGACCGATGCCGGTGGCGAAGCATCGTGGGTGACGTATCTGGGTAATCACACCCGCGCCGAGCTGGTGGGCAGCTGGATCGCGCAGGATGCCGTGGTTCAGGCTCAGCAGGCTGGCCAGGGTCTGTGGCTGGTTTGATAGCCTAAACCCGCTTTCCGGGCTGCCAGCAGGCGGCCCGGAAGTTTATCCGCTTAGAACAGCGTGCTCACGTCGGGACGGGTGATGAGCGCCTGCTTGACGATACTCACCACCTTCTCGCGCTCTGCGCCTTGCAGCGGCTGGCGTGGGCGGCGCACATATTCGTTGCCGACTCCGGCCATGCTTTCCACCAGCTTCAGGTTCTGTACCAGCTTGGCCGATACGTCCAGATGCAGCAGGGGCATGAACCATTGATACAGCTTGAGCGCCTCGTCCCAGCGCTTGGCCTTGGCCAGCTTGTACAGCGCCACGGTTTCGGCCGGGAAGGCCACCACCAGGCCAGCCAGCAGGCCGTCCGCGCCCACCGCCAGCGCCTCGAAGGAGAGGTCGTCCACGCCCATGAAGAGCTGGTAGCGTTCGCCCACGGCGTTGCGCAGGTCGGTGATGCGGCGGATATTATCGGTCGATTCCTTGATGGCGACGATCTGTTCGCAGTCGGCTAGATCCTTGAAGTCTTCCGGCGTCAGATCGACTTTGTAGGACACTGGATTGTTGTACACCATGATGGGCAGCTGGGCGGCCTTGGCGATAGTGCGTAGATTATCCTTGGCTTCGCGCGCATCGGCGGCATACAGCACGGACGGCATCACCATAAAGCCTTGCACGCCCATGGCCGCAGCCTGTTCCACGAAACGGCAGGCATTGGTGGTGCGGGTTTCGCTCACATTCGCCAGCACCGGCACGCGGCCGTTCGCGACTTCAATCGCGACCTTGGTCACTTCAAGCTTTTCTTCCAGCGACAGGGTGCTGGCTTCGCCCAGCGAGCCGCATGTGACCAGGCCATGCACGCCATTGGCGATCATGAACTCGAAGTGCTTCGCCATTTCGGCGTGGTCCAGATCCTCGTTCGGCTTGAACTTGGTGGTCACTGCCGGGAATACGCCTTGCCATTTTGCGTTGCTAGTGCTGCTCATGCTTGTCTCCTTGGTTATGAAGTGATGATGCTGTCTATGCGCGCCGGCACGACCGGCACGCGAACGGAATCGGGACGCCAGCCGTACAACAGGCCGGTGGCGCCGCCGCAAATACGTCCCTGGCACGGCCCCATGCCGCAGCGGGTATGCAGCTTGGCGCTGCGCCAACTCCGGTGTTCTTTCAACTCGCCGTGGCAGACATCCTCGCAGCGGCAGACGATGGTGCCGTCGTCGGCCAGCGCGTGCAGCTCCGGGCGCAGCGCGAAGCCGCGTTCCAGCCGCATCGCGAAACGCTGCCAGCGCGCGCGATCGGCGAAGTGGAGGCTGGCTTCGTCCTGCCGTTCGACGGCAGCCAAGCCGGCAATGCGGCCTTCTACCAGCGCCAGATCGACACCGCCGATGCCGGTGCTTTCGCCTGCGCAGAAGATGTTCGGCTGCGAGGTTTGCTGCCATTCGTCGACTTGCACGGCCTGGCCGCGCAGAGTGCAGCCGAGGGATGCGGCCAGTTCGGTATTCGGCAGCAAGCCGTAGCCGCAGGCCAGCAGCTCGCAGGGCCAGCGCTCATCGCTGCCACCGTGGCGCACACTGACCGATTCCAGCGTCCCGGCGCCGTGGGCGGCACTGATATAGCTGTTGCGGTAGTAGGGCACGTTACTGAGCTTGCGGCCCAACTGCATGGCTTGTTTCAATTTTTCTGGCGTGGCGAAGAGGCCCAGGGCGAAACGCGCCAGCTGCATGCTGCCGGCCTGCTCGACGATGGCGCTGACGGTCGCGCCCTTGTCCTGCAAGGTCGCGGCAACGGCCAGCAATAGCGGTCCCGATCCCGCCACCACCACGCGCTTGCCCTGCACCGGATAGCCGCCTTTGGACAGTGCCTGCAAGCCGCCCGCGCCGCTGACGCCGGGCAGTGTCCAGCCGGGGAAGGGCAGGAGCAGTTCGCGCGCTCCGGTGGCCAGGACCAGGCGGCAATAGCTAACAACCTGTGCTTGTCGCGGCGTTTGCAGCAGCAGCTTGCCCGCTTCAGGCGCATACAGCACGCGGGCCTGCTGCAGCACGGTCACCTGCCTTGCCTGCAGCTCAGTCCAGAGATGGCGCGCCCGCTCGTCCTGCTGCGCCGCCGCGCCACCACGCCAGATCTGGCCGCCGGAGTAAGGATTGTCATCCACGATGGCGACGCTGGCACCATACGCCGCTGCCGTACTGGCGGCTGCCAGACCGGCAGGGCCGGCGCCGATCACGATCACATCGAAGTCCCGCTTCATGCTTCGTTCCCCACCCAGCCTGTGCGAATCCGCATGCCTTCAGTGCACAGGGTCTGGCATGCCAGCTGATGGTCGCGGCCATCGATGCTGACGCGGCATTCGTGGCAGATTCCCATACCGCACAAAGGCGCGCGCGGCATGCCGCTCACCGACCGGCGCGTAATGCCGCCGTTTGCCAGCGCCACGGCTGCCGCCACGCTGCTGCCGGCAACGACGACGAGGCGTTCGCCGTCGATCAGAATATTCAGGTGTTCAGACATGGTTCGATGGCGCGAGCATAAAACGCTGCGGCAGATATGGCTGCAAGGGAATCGGCACGCTGCCGTCCGTCATTTGTGCCGCCAGCAGTTGCGCGGTGGCGAGCGAGGTGGTGATGCCCAGCCCTTCGTGGCCGGTCGCCAGCCATAGGCCGCGTCGCGCCGGCCAGGGACCGATCAGGGGCAGGCCGTCGGGACTGGCGGCGCGCAGGCCGGTCCAGCAACGCAGCACATTCAGCCCGGCCAATTGCGGCACAAAGCTGGCGGCATGGCGCAGCATGCGCGAGAGCATGGCCGGTTCGGCATCCAGGCTGGCGTTGAACTGGCGCGAGGAGCCGATCAGTATCTGTCCCGTGGGCCGGGGCTGCAGATTGAAGGCGACCGAGTCGCCGCTGGCCGCATGGGCGCTCTTGATATAGCCCAGCTCCACCAATTGGTGGCGGATAAAGCCGGGATAGCGGTCGGTGATGGCCAGATGGCCTTTCTTCGCCTGCAGTGGCAGGGCGGGCAAGAGTTCGGTGCAGCGCGCGCCGGCCGCCAGCACGATGCTGTCCGCATGCAGGCGGCTGCCGTCGCGCAGCAGCACGGCCCGGTCCTCGATTGCCGCCACCGCGCCAGCCACCAGCTGCGCGCCCCGGCTGCGCGCGCGGTCGAGCAGGATGCGCGCGCTCTTGGGTGGATATACGAGTCCGTCGCCACCCACCAGCAGGCCGCCGGCAAGGCCGGGCCGTAGCGCCGGTTCCCGTTCGTACAGCGCCCGCGCGTCGAGCAGCTCGCATTGCAGGCCATGCGCCCGCATATTGCTGCCCTTGGCCTGGGCCGCCGCCAGCTCTTCCTCATCGCTGGCGACCCAGATGGTGCCGCAGCGGCTGTATTCATGGCTGTGCGGATGTTCGTCCACGAACTCGTTCCAGAGGCGGATGGACCACGATGACAGCGCCAGTTCTTCCGCGTTGTCGTCCATTGCCACGAGATGCCCCATGCCGGCCGCTGTCGCGCCGCTGCCGATGGCATCCTGTTCGATGACCGTGACTTGCAGGCCGCGCGCCGCCAGCGCATCGGCGCAGGCGCCGCCGATAATGCCGGCGCCGATCACGATCACGTCCGCGCTTTGGCTCATTGCGTTCAACGAATGCCCCATGCCAGCGGATCGGACGGATCGAGAATCAGGGTTGCCAGCGCATTGACCCAGGCCTGGCCGCGAACGCGGGGAATCAGCTGGCCCCCGCTGTAGCTATAGGAGCCGGTGAACACGCTGCCGACGATGCTCTCCTGCCGCCATTCCTCGCCCTCGGCCAGCTTGCCCTCGGCCGCCAGGCAGGCCAGCTTGGCGCAGGTGCCGGTGCCGCAAGGCGAGCGGTCGTAGGCATTGCCGGGGCAAAGCACGAAATTCTGGCTGTCGCCCTTGCCGCTGCGCGAAGGCGCGAACAGTTCGATATGGTCGATCAGCGCGCCGTCGGCGCCGGTGATGCCCGCCTTTTCCAGTGCCGCGCGAATATTTGCGGTGAAGAAGCTGAGCGCCTGGGCATTCGCCACATGCAGCTCCATGCCATGTTCCTCCACCAGGAAGAACCAGTTGCCGCCCCACGCCACGTCGCCCGTGACCGTGCCGTGGCCGGGAACCTGCACCGATACCTGGCGGTGCAGGCGGTAAGCCGGCACATTTTCCACCGTCACGCTGCCATCGGCATGCAGTTCGGCCTCGACCACGCCCACCGGCGTATCGATGCGGTGCCGTCCCGTGCCGATGCGGCCCATATACGCCAGCGACGCGATCAGGCCGATGGTGCCGTGGCCGCACATGCCGAGGTAGCCGACATTGTTGAAGAAGATGACGCCTACGGCACAATTGGGCGCGTGCGGCTGGCACAGCAGGGCGCCCACCAGCACGTCCGATCCGCGCGGCTCGCAGACCACGGCGGAGCGGAAGCTGTCATGCTCGCGCCGCAGCAGCGCAAGCCGCTCGCTCAGCGGGCCTTGGCCCAGATCGGGGCCACCCTCGGTCACCAGGCGGGTCGGCTCGCCGCCGGTGTGGGTGTCGATAATCGAGATGGTTTTCATGCTCGCCATCTTATGCCTGTTTGGGGCCGCCGTCTTGCCCGCGCTGCGTGGCTTTAATGACGAAATCGGCACAATCGGGACAAGCTGTGCGAGAATCCGGCAAAGGGAAAATGGAGAAGCGGATGAAGTCGGCAGGAGAAACGGCGCAAAAGAACGATGCGCGCATGGCGCTGAGCGGGGTGATAGGCGATGTATTTTTTGCAGAAACCCTGTTCGACGCCTTGTCCGACGTGGTGTTCTTCGTCAAGGACAGCGTGGGCCGCTATGTGGTGGTCAACGACACGCTGGTGCGGCGCTGCGGCTTGAAGGACAAGGCCGCGCTGATTGGCCGCACGCCGGCCGAAGTGTTTTCCCAGCCTTTTGGCCAGCGCTATCTGGCCCAGGATCTGGATGTGCTGGCAGGCCGCAGCGAAATCGACGACCAGCTGGAGCTGCATCTCTATCCCAACCGCGATCCCGGCTGGTGCCTGACGCGCAAAACGGCGCTGCGCAGCAAGTCGGGGGAGATTGTGGGCCTGGCCGGCATTTCGCGCGATCTGGCGATGGAGGACAAGAAAAATCCGGCCTATCACAAGGTGGCGGCCGCGGTGCGCCTGATCCATGAGCGCTATGACCAGCCGTTGAGCCTGGCCGACCTGGCGCAGACGGCGAATATGTCGGTGGCCCAGATCGAGCGCTACTTCCTGCGCATCTTCCACCTGACGCCGCGCCAGTTCATCATCAAGACCCGGCTCGACGCCGCTTCGCGCCTGCTGGCTGGTAAAACCAGCGTGGCCGACATCGCCCAGGCTTGCGGCTATGCCGACCACAGTGCTTTCACCCGCCAGTTCCGCGCCACGGTCGGCGTCACGCCCAGCCAGTACCGCGCCATGCTGGGCGTGTGAGGACGGGCTTAACCTTCTTCGCGCCAGCGGCGGATGCGTATCGCCGCCACGATCATCAGCACGCCGGCCACCGCGCCGATCCATACGGTCGGCTGGGCCAGCGACGACCAGGAGGTGGCGTACAGGGTTTGCGCCGCCGTTGCCGGACCAACGCCTTCCATCGAGCCATGGGCCGAGCGGTCGAACAGGAACCACGATCCAGGCAGGATGCTGACCAGCATGCGGGCGATCAGGTGCTCGAAGATCCAGCGCATATCGACGCCTAGGCTGAAAATCTTGCTGACCCAGCCCAGCACCCCAGCCGTCAGCAGCGGTGCGATCACACCCCACAGGAAGACCTTGGTGCGCGCCCAGCTCGATACCAGCAGCAGCCAGCCCACCGCAGGCAAGGCCCACAGCGTGTACACCGGCAGCAGCGACAGCAGGCGCAGGGGCGTCAGGTAAAAGTCCGGCGTGGAGAGCAGGTTGCCGAACAGGTTCACGCCATCCAACGCGAGCGCGGTGTACAGCAGCAGTAAAATCAGCAGTGAAGTGGCCAGCGCCATCACCAGGATGGTGAAGGGCAGCACCACCAGGGCCAAGGCAGCCTTGGACAGCACCGTCATTTCATCCGATATGGGCAGCGACTTCCAGAACAGGATGCTGCGGTCGCGGCGCTCGTCGTGCAGGCTATGCAGGCAATAGAACAGCGCCAGGAATGCGGTCAGGATAAACAGCGGCAAGGCGATGGCCGGATACAGCGTGGACGTGGCCTGCACCAGGGTGATCCGCTCATCCGCCGCCAGGGAGGTTAGCGAGCCATCGAAGACGGCCTGTCCGTCCAGATGCAGATTGGCGTGGTGTCCCTTGGCCAGGGCCGCCAGCGCGAGCAATAGAATGCTGCCAGCCACGCCCAGCGGAAACCATAAGAGCATGCCCTTGTTTTCCCAGTATTCGCGGCGGATCAGCCATTTCATGGTATTCATTCGTAGGTTCCTTTCATGCTGGCCACGAACAGGTCCGCCACGCTGGGGGTACGCAGTTCGCCAAACAGTTCCAGTTGCTTGCGCGAGACGCCGTCGAAGAGCATCACGGCCTTGCCGAACACGGTGCGCTGCGTCATCGGCTGCAGCGCGTTGGCGGCCACCATATGCTGCGGCTCCACCATCACCTCCGTATAGCGGTCGGTGATCTCGTCCATCGAGGCCGACAGCGTGATCTGGCCTTCGCGGATGAACAACAGGTCGGTCAGGATATGCTCAACTTCTTCGATCTGGTGGGTGGTGATGATGATGGTGCGGTTCTCGTCGAAATAGTCCTCCAGCAGGTTCTGGTAGAACTGCTTGCGGTAGAGGATATCCAGGCCCAGGGTCGGCTCGTCCAGCACCAGCAGGCGGGCGTCGATCGCCATCACCAGGGCCAGGTGCAGTTGTACGATCATGCCCTTGGACATGGCCTTCACCTTCATATCGGGCGACAGCTTGGTGTGCGCCAGATAGCGTTCCGCCTTTTCGCGGTTGAAGCGGGGATGCACGCCGGCCACGAAGTCGATGGCGTCGCGCACCTTCAGCCAGCGCGGCAGGATCGCCACGTCGGCGATGAAGCAGACATCGCGCATCAGCTCATCGCGCTGGGTGCGCGGGTCCATGCCCAATACCGACAGCTCACCCTCGAACTGGGTCAGGCCCAGCAAGGCTTTCAGCGTGGTGGTCTTGCCCGAACCATTGGGACCGATCAGGCCCACGATGCGGCCGGACTTGACCTCGAAGCTGGCTTCCTTCAAGGCCGCCTGCTTGCCATAGAATTTTTTAAGGCTCTTGGCCTGAATCACGGTATTCATGCCGCGCCTCCCGTCTTGGCCGCCGTCAGCAGCTGCTCCAGGTTGAGGCCCAACCGGCGGATGCGTTCCATCATGGCCGGCCATTCTTCGCGCAGAAAACGTTCGCGCTCGGAAGCCAGCAGTTTGTCGATAGCGCCATCGCTCACATACATACCTAATCCCCTCCGTTTTTCTACCAAGGTTTCATCGACCAGCTCCTGATACGCGCGCGAGACGGTAATCGGGTTGAGTTGATAGTCGGCGGCGATCTGCCGTACCGAAGGCAGGGCGTCGCCCGGCTTGAGCAGGCCGTCCAGCATCATGCCGACCACCCGCTCCTTGAGCTGGCGGTATATCGGCGTATTGTCATTCCACATACATTGGCTCCTCCTGTAGTGTGTTAATTGACTGGTGTTGTAGTGGACTATAACACTAAATTTAAACGACGCAAGCGCTTTTCGCACCGCCCGCATAAAGGAAGGGCTAGAGTGTTGTAAATTTTCTCAATGGAAATAAAAATGAATATATCGGCAACGCGTCCGCTGGATCTGGATGCGGCGACTTTCAGGCAGTCCCTGCAGACCACCATCGGGGCCGGGAGTGATCTGGATTCGCGTGCCATGTCCAACGGGCTATCAGCGAGCGCAGCAGGATCTGGAGGCGCTTGCCGCGAAGCTGCAGCAAGAGTTGTCCGGAAAGCACAACCGGCGCATCAATGCGGTGATTTTGAAGGCGAGCTGGTTTTCCGACGAAGAGAATGCGGGAGCGCCGGCATTGACCTACCGCCATGAGCTGCGTGCCATTGAGCACGTGGACCCTGCAAGCCAACCCTAGCGGCGATTGGCGAATGCGTGCTGGAGAGCCAGGGCATTGGGAACGGCCGCGCCGGCCGCGGTGTTGTCGAAGATGCACCAGGATTGACCGTGCTCACGGATGAACGCGGCGATTTTGCTTAGGCGCTCTTCCGAGTATGCGGAGTAGTAGATCCGGGGGCTGCCATGCAGGCGGATGTAGCTGGCCTCCGTGGTCGGCTTGTATGGCCCGGTGCTGCCGGCGGGCGGATCGGCGATCACGCGGATGATGTTTTGTTCGCGCAGCAGATCGCCGGCACTGGCCTCGAACCAGCTTGGATGGCGGCCTTCGCAAGCGAGCAGACAGGAAAAGCGGGCGCGCAGCGCGTGAAAAAAGGCGCTGGCGATGGCATGGTCGAAGGCGTGGCTGGGCGCCATCTGCACCAGCAGGCAACCCAGCTTCGTTCCGAGGCCGTCGACTTCATCGGCGAAGCGCGCCAGCAGTTCGTCGCAGCCGGCGAGTCTGGCTTCATGCGTGATGGTGCGCGGCAGTTTGACGGAAAAGAGAAAATCGTCCGCTACCGTGGCGGCCCAGCGTTCATACGTCTTGCGTTGATGCGGACGGTAGAAGGACGAATTGATCTCCACGCAGTTGAATACCCGCGCATAGCGTTCCAGATGACTTCCTGCGGCTGGAAATGCGTCCGCCTCCTGGCGTGGAATGGACCAGGAGGCACAGCCTATGCGCGTTGCGCCCATGGCTTCTCTCCTCAAGTACCGGTACACTTTAGGGCATGCAGGCCGAATCTGTCGCCCGCTTAAACCGATCAGGAAGCCCGATGACGAATCCCCGCCGCGCCATGTTGGCGCGTCTTGGCAAGGTGCTGGCCTTGCCGCTGTTTGCCGCTGCCATGCTGACTTCCTGCGCCAATATGGTTGGCCCGCGCGATGTGGAGCTGCCAATTGAGAAGCTGCAAAAGAGTCTGGACAAGCGCTTCCCCTTGCAGCACCGCGCGCTTGGCGTATTCGAGATCCAGCTCAGTAATCCGCAGCTGAATACATTGCTCGATAACGACCGCATCGCGCTTTCCACCGATCTGAATGTGGCGCCGATCCTCACGCGCCAGAGCTGGAGCGGCAAACTGGCCTTGTCGGGCCGGCTGGTGGTGGACCGCCAGCGCAATGCCGTTTTCCTCAGTGACGCGCAGGTGGACCGCTTTGCCATCGATGGCGTGGGGGAGGGCCAGCAGCGCCAGATCGCAGCGGCGGCGAATGTGCTGGTCGATAAACTGCTGCGCGATGTGCCGATCTACAGCCTGCGGCCGGACGAATTGCGCTATGCGGGCGTGCAGTTCACGCCGACCACCATACGCACCACGCCGACGGCGCTGGTGGTGCGTGTCGAGCCCGTGAAATAACGGCACTGCCAGGACCTGCGGGCAGCTCAGCACAGCCTAAGCAAGCATTGCTTATAATGCAGCTATTGAAAATTGCTGGAGTAATGAAATGCCGATACTCGGTTTAGGTTTGCATGTGCTAGTGGCGCTGTTCTTTGCGGTGCACGCGATCCGCACGCGTCAGCAGATGTACTGGCTGCTGATCCTGTTTTCCTTCCCTCTGCTGGGCAGCATCGTCTATTTCTTTGGCATCTATATGCCGAACTCGCGCCTGGAGCATGGCGCGCGCAAGATGGTGACGGCGGCCGCCAGGTCGCTCGATCCGACGCGCGAACTGCGCGAGGCGCGCGCCGCCTTTGATTTCACGCCAACGGCGCAGAACCAGATGCGCCTGGCCTCGGCCTTGCTGGAAGCAGGGCAGGCGCAAGAAGCGGCCAGCGTGTATGAGACCTGCCTGCAAGGCGCCTTTTCGAGCGACCTCGATATCCGTCTCGGCGCGGCGCGCGCCAATCTGGCCAGCGGCCATGCGGCGCAAGCCATCAGTCATCTGGAGCAGATTCGCCGCAGCGACGTCCACTTCCGTGCCGAGCAAGTGAGCCTGACGCTGGCGCAGGCCTTGTCCGAAAGCGGCCGCAAGGACGAGGCGCGCGCCGAGTTCGATGCCGCCGTCACCCGCTTCGGTAGTTTTGACGCGCGCGCCGAATACGCGATCTGGGCCGCCAACGAAGGCGAGACCGCGCTGGCCAACCGTCTGCAAGCCGAGCTGCAGCACATCATGGATCATTGGAACCGCCACACCCGCGATATGAATATGCCACTGATCCGCCGCATGAACGCCGCCTACGACAAGCTGAAACGCTAAGCTGGCCGGCGCCTAGGTGTTCTGCGCGATGATCCAGAGCACGCCGAACGGGTCGAGCAGCTTGAAGTCGCGCATGCGCCAGGGCTGATCGACCAGCGGCCCGACCTGCACGTCAAAATGTTCCGCGATCCCTTCGCCCTGCACAAAGGCGTGCCAGTCGTCCACGTTCTCCACCAGGAAATGCATCATGAAATTGCTGGAGAAGCGGGCGTCGTCGAACAGCTGCAGCAGGAAGCTGGTTTCGCCGTGGCGCATATAGGCCAGATCTTCCATCCGGGAGGCGGCTTCGAAGCCCAGCGCCTCGTAAAAGCGCACGGACAGGTCAAGATCACGCGTTGGCACGAAGGCCTTGATTTCAGCAGCAGTCAGATTCATGGTAATCCTCCAGCAGATGACGAGACGCCGATTCTAGCAGCCAGCCATCGCCAATGAAAATTCACTATCTTGAAACTTGGCCCCGGGTTGACGGGGTTGATTACGCGGCGGAGACGGTCAGCCTCAAAGCGATTTTGCCGGCGCCTGGGCAGCAGCTATCGCTCGCTTTCGCCCTGGCGGATGGTGGCCAGACCGGCGACGTGCTGCGCCTTCTATGGCAGCCGCCGTTTTCCGCGGAAAACGGCTGGAGCGAGCGGCCTTCCGAACTGCGGCAGACTTTTTTGGTTTCCGCCAAGGTGCTGCGTGTAGTGCGCGATGAGGCCGATTGTCGGCATGACGTGGAAATCGTCTCCTGCGAGGCGCTTTTCCCGGTGCTGAAAGCGCTGCGCGAAGATGAGGCGAGTTGGCAATTGCCGACGGTTCTGGATACGCAAACCGATCCGCCGCATGTTTTTCTGACCCTGGAAGAAGTGATCTGGTGCGGCATGGCGACGGTGGATGGACTCACGTATATCGCCGCAAGCACGGCTGCCGAGGCCTATATGCAGTTGATCGTTGAAGAGGTGGGTGGCCAGCTGTTTGGCCTCTTCTGCGCGCATAGCGATCCTGGCGGCGCCTTTTGTCGGATTGGCAGGCGCCGGCTTGGCGGCAGGGAGGAACGCGCGGTCAGGCAGGCAATGCAAACATCCCGGCCGCTGGCCGATTCTTGCGGTCCCTATCTGGGCGCCTGAGCTTAATGCAGGATTGAGCCGTCCAGCGCATGGCGCGTGATGGCGCCGTCGTCGGCGATGGCGATCCAGCCGCCGCGCGGCGGGTTGGAAGCCGGTTCCCAATCGGGCAGCACGTAGCGGCGCAAGCCGCCTTCAAGTTGGTGCAGGGCAGGGCGGTGGGTGTGGCCGTGGATCATCACGCTGGCGCCGGTCTGTTCGAACACCTCGCGGATCGCCTGCGGCGTCACATCCATGATTTCGTAGGTTTTGGCGCCCTGTTCCTTGCGGCTGTTCTCGCGCAGGCCGGCGATGATGGCTTTGCGCTGGGCCAGCGGCATGGCCAGGAATTGCTGCTGCCAAGCGGGCTGGCGCACCTGGGCGCGGAATTCCATGTATTTGATGTCGTCGGTGCACTGGGCGTCGCCATGTACCAGCACGATGCGCTGGCCGGCGGTGTCGATGACCCAGGTCTCGGGCAGCAGGGTCAGGCCAGCCGCTGCGGCAAAGGCGCTGCCGACGAGGAAATCGCGGTTGCCCGCGATCCAGAACACTTCTGTGCCCGCGTCGCTGACGCGGCGCAGGGCATCTACGATCTGCTGGTGAAACGGCTCTTGCAAGTCGTCGTCGCCGGCCCAGTACTCGAACAGGTCGCCGAGCAGGTAGAGCTGTCTGGCGGCCGGCGCCTGGTCCCGCAGGAAGCGGTGAAACGCTTCCGTGATCGCGGGTTGGGCCGGCTGCAGGTGCAGATCGGAGATGAGGAGAATCACGAAGAAATTACGCGGCTTCGATTTTCTCGATGATGATGTCTTCCGCCGGCACGTCGGCGAACATGCCGCTGCGGGTGGTTTTTGCTTTGCGGATCTCGTCCACCACTTCGGTGCCTTGGGTGACTTTGCCGAATACGGCGTAGCCCCAGCCGTCCTGGCCTGGGTAGTCCAGGAAGGAGTTGTTCTTCACGTTGATGAAGAACTGGGCCGATGCGGAGTGCGGCGCCGAGGTGCGGGCCATGGCCAGGGTGTATGGCTCGTTTTTCAGGCCGTTGTTGGCTTCGTTCTCAACGGTCTGCTCGGTTGGCTTTTGCTTCATGCCTGGCTCGAAGCCGCCGCCCTGGATCATGAAACCGTCGATCACGCGGTGGAAGATGGTGTTGCTGAAGTGGCCGGTGCCGACGTAGTGCAGGAAGTTGGCAACGGTTTTCGGCGCTTTTTCAGCGTCCAGCTCGGCGACGATAACGCCTTTATTGGTGGTGATGGTGATGGTAGTCATGTTAGTCCTGACGTTGTGATGAGTGTTCTCTGAGGGCCGCGATCATACAGCAAGCCATGGTAAAGCGCTATTTTACTGTTTCGGCTGGATTGGCGTTTTCAGTATCGTGGCGGCGGTCACGACCACCGGAATCACGGGGATATTCTGGAAGTTCGGCTTGTCGTCCACCAGCACGCCCTTGATCTTGTCCACCACCTCCTGGCCGGCGACGACCTTGCCGAAGACGGTATAGCCGACGCCGTCCGGCGCCGGGTAATTCAGGCCATCGTTATTGACGACATTGATGAAAAACTGTGCGGTGGCCGAATTCGGGTCGCCGGTACGGGCCATGGCGACGGTGTAGGCATCGTTTTTCAAGCCATTGTTCGACTCGCTCTTGACGGGCGGCTTGGTCGGTTTGCTTTTCAGGTCGGCCGTATAGCCGCCGCCCTGGATCATGAAGCCGTCGATCACGCGATGGAAGATGGTGCCTTTATAGTGGCCGCTCTTTACATAGGCGAGGAAATTGGCCACCGTTTTCGGCGCCTTTGCCTTGTCCAGCTCCAGCACGATTTCGCCCACATTGGTGCGCAGCGACACTTGCGGCATGGCGGCCGGTTCGGCGGCCAGCGCGGTCCCGCCCAGGCCAAGAGCGGCGCTCAGGACCAGGCTCTTGGTAAAAATCGGCAGGCTGCGCGCATTTGTCAATTGCATTCTTGGCTTCCTTTTGAAGTTCTGGTAAAACAGCTCCGGGGTTTTTATCAATGCTATACTTGGCGTTGACGTACCATTCTAACAAAGAAGAACTATACCGAGGGTCTGTCAGTTTCCAAGGTAATAACGATGAAACCAGGTGCGGTGCAGTATGTGCCGGCGCCCGGTTTTCGTATTGCCTGAGCTGCGCCCGATATCACGCAGGGTCCGATGAGCAATTTAAAGATTTACAACACGCTGGCGCGCGAAAAGCAAACGTTTAAACCAATGGAAGCGGGCAAGGTCCGCATGTACGTTTGCGGCATGACGATCTACGATTACTGCCACATCGGCCATGCGCGCATGATGATGGCGTTCGACGTGGTGTATCGCTGGCTGAAGGCATCGGGCTATGACGTGACGTATGTCCGCAATATCACGGACATCGACGACAAGATCATCAAGCGCGCCGTGGAAAACGGCGAGACCATCGGCCAGCTGACGGCGCGCTTCACCAAGTTCATGGACGACGACACCGGTGCCCTGGGCATCCTGGAGCCGACCCTCGTTCCGCGCGCCACCGAATACGTGCCGCAGATGCTGGCCCTGATCGAGCGCCTGGAAGAAAAAGGCTTGGCGTATAAAGCCGAAGACGGCGACGTCAATTACGCCGTGCGCAATTTCCCCGGCTACGGCCGCCTGTCGGGCAAGTCGCTGGACGATCTGCGCGCCGGCGAGCGTGTGGACGTCAACACCGGCAAGCGCGACCCGCTCGACTTCGTGCTGTGGAAGGCTTCCAAGGAATCCGAACCGGCGGAAGTGAAGTGGGATTCGAAATGGGGCAGCGGCCGCCCGGGTTGGCATATCGAGTGCTCGGCCATGTCCTGCTCCCTGCTGGGCGAACAGTTCGACATCCATGGCGGCGGCGCCGACCTGCAGTTCCCGCACCATGAAAACGAGATCGCCCAGTCGGAAGGCGCCAGTGGCCACGCCCTGGCCAACTACTGGCTGCACAACGGCTTCGTGCGCGTCGACGGCGAGAAGATGTCCAAATCCCTGGGCAATTTCTTCACCATCCGCGATGTGCTGAAGTCCTATGACGCCGAAGTGGTGCGCTTCTTCATCCTGCGCGCCCACTACCGCAGCCCGCTGAATTACTCGGATGTGCATCTGGACGACGCGCGCGGCGCGCTGACCCGCCTTTACACGGCGCTGGACGGCGTGGACGGCGACGGCCAGCCGCTGGACTGGAAGGAAGCCCACGCCCAGCGCTTCGCCGAAGCCATGGACGACGACTTCAACACCCCGATCGCTGTCGCCGTGCTGTTCGACCTGGTGACGGAATTGAACAAGACCAAATCGCCTGTCGTGGCGCGCCAGCTCAAAGGTCTGGCCGGCGTGATCGGCCTGCTGGAACGCGCGCCGCAGGAATTCCTGCAAGCGGCGGTGGGCGAGGCGATGGGCGAAGACGCCATCGCCGCCGCCATCGCGCAGCGCGCCGCCGCCAAGAAGGTGCGCGATTTCGCGCTGTCGGACAAGATCCGCGCCGACCTGCTGGCGGCCGGCATCATCCTCGAAGACAAACCTGACGGCAGCACCAACTGGCGCCGCGCATAATGGTTCAGGCCAAGGAGACAACGGGCGCCGCATCCCGGCAGGTGGCTTTGCCGCCGTACTGGGAAGAGGCGAAGATCGAGCTCATGAAGCGGGACCGCATCATGAAAAAGCTCATTCCACAGTTTGGCGACCTGCATCTGGTCGGCCACGACGACCCGTTCATCACCTTGGCCCGTTCCATCGTCAAACAGCAGGTCACGGCCAAAGCGGCCGACGTGGCCTGGAAAAAGCTGCTGGCCCTGTGTCCCAAATGCACCCCGGCCCAGGTATTGAAAGCCGGCGCCGAGCAACTGGGCGAGTGCGGCCTGTCCAAGCGCAAGACCGAATACATCCTCGACCTGGCCGATAATTTCAAGGCCAAAAAAGTCCACGCCAGCCAATGGCATGAAATGGACGACGAAGCTGTGATTGCCGAGCTGGTTCAAATCCGCGGCATTACGCGCTGGACAGCGGAGATGTTTTTGATATTTAACCTGCTCCGGCCCAATGTGTTGCCCTTGGACGATCCCGGTCTGATCCAAGGTATCAGCCAGAATTATTTCTCGGGCGAGCCCGTTTCGCGCAGCGACGCGCGCGAAGTCTCGGCCAACTGGGAACCGTATCGCACCGTCGCCACTTGGTATTTATGGCGTAGTCTCGACCCGGTTCCGGTAAAATAGTCCAATTCGTGCCGCGTCGAAACCAGCAAGCGGCCAGTAATACTCTCGGAGGTACAATGATTAAAACGACTTTCCTCAATTTTGAGCAACCGATTGCGGAACTGGATTCCAAGATTGAAGAGCTGCGTTTCGTGCAAGACGACTCCGCCGTCGACATCTCCGAAGAGATCGAACGTCTGGCCAAGAAGAGCCAGCAGCTGACCAAAGACGTGTACGCCAAGCTCACGCCGTGGCAAGTGTCCCAGATCGCGCGCCACCCGCAGCGTCCATACACGATGGACTATGTGAACGAAATCTTCACCGACTTCCACGAACTGCACGGCGACCGCACCTATGCGGACGACCAGTCCATCATCGGCGGCCTGGCCCGTTTCAACGGCCAGCCCTGCATGGTGATCGGCCACCAGAAAGGCCGCGACACCAAAGAGCGCGCCTTGCGTAACTTCGGCATGCCGCGTCCGGAAGGCTACCGCAAGGCCATGCGCCTGATGAAGCTGGCCGAAAAATTCAACCTGCCCATCTTCACCTTCGTTGACACCCCGGGCGCCTTCCCCGGCATCGACGCCGAAGAGCGCGGCCAGTCCGAAGCCATCGGCCACAATCTGTACGTGATGGCCGAGCTGAAAGTGCCGCTGATCGCCACCATCATCGGCGAAGGCGGCTCCGGCGGCGCGCTGGCGATTGCCGTGGGCGACGCGGTGCTGATGCTGCAATACTCGACCTATTCGGTGATCTCGCCGGAAGGCTGCGCCTCGATCCTGTGGAAGACTTCCGAGCGCGCCTCCGACGCGGCCGAAGCGCTAGGCCTGACCGCCCACCGCCTGAAAGCCATGGGCCTGATCGACAAGATCGTCAACGAGCCGCTGGGCGGCGCGCACCGTGACCCAAAACAGATGGCAATTCTGCTCAAGCGCGCCCTGGCCGATTCGCTGCGCCAGTTCCAAGGCGTGAAGACCAAGGATCTGCTGGCTTCCCGTCACGAAAAGCTGATGAGCTACGGCAAATTCAAGCAAACCCCTGCTGCCGAATAAGCTGGCGGCGGCATCCATCCTTTCAAACCGGGGCCCGCCCCCGGTTTTTTGCATTTCAGGAGTTCAGATTGAAGAAGCAGCACAGCGGCGCCTTGCCCGATATGTTTGCGCAGGCCATGGCCGCGCTGCCGGCGGACACGGCGGGGCAGGGCGTCGCCATCGCCCTGAGCGGCGGCCTCGATTCGTCGGCGCTGCTGCATCTGGCGCAGGACTGGGCGCGCCAGCGGGGCGTGGCACTGCACGCCTTCCACGTCCACCACGGCCTGAGTCCGAACGCCGACGCTTGGCTGGCCCATTGCGAGCAGGCCTGTGCCGCGCTGGGCGTAAGCTTCGCCGCGCGCCGCGTGCAATTGCAGGACGTGGCCAAATCCGGCACCGAAGCGGCGGCGCGCAAGAGCCGCTACGCCGCCCTGGGCGCCTTGTGCCGCGAACACGATGTGCGCCTGCTGCTGACCGCCCACCACCTCGACGACCAGGCCGAAACCGTGTTGCTGCAATTGCTGCGCGGCTCCGGCCCGGCAGGCCTGTCCGGCATGGACGCCTGCAACCACGCGCCCGATCTGCTGGGTAATGCGGAGCTACTGCTGGCGCGCCCGCTGCTGCAGACCGCGCGCAGCCAGCTCGAAGTCTATGTGGCAGGGCAGGGCATCGCCTACGTCAACGACGAATCCAACGATGACCCGCGCTACGCCCGCAATGCGCTGCGCCATCAGGTCATGCCCGCGCTGGCGACAACTTTCTCCGGCTTCCAGGCCCGCCTGTCGCGCAGCGCCCAGCACGCGCAATCGGCCCAGCGCATGCTGAGCGAACTGGCCGAGCAGGATCTGCAAGCCTGCCTCGACGCCGACAGCATTGACCTGGCCCGCCTGCGCGCGCTGAGCGCCGACCGCGCCGGCAATATGCTGCGCCAGTGGTTCCGCGTGCGTAAGCTGGGCATGCCGTCGACCGCCTGGCTGGCGGAAATGCTGGCGCAGCTGCTGGAAGCGCGCGAAGATGCCCAATTGCTCGTCACCCATCCCGATTGCCATGTGCGGCGCCACCGCGACCGATTGTATTTGGTGCCCAAGCTGCGCGAGCTGGAAGGCACGCGCGAAGACCGGTTCGACGACAAGCCCGGCCAGCACTTCCGCTGGATTGGCGAAGCCGCGCTGGCTTTCCCGGCCTACGGCGGAGTGCTGCACTTCGACGAGGCGGAAGAGGGCCTGGACGCGGAATGGCTGCAAAAGCAGTTGCTCACCATTGAGTTCCGTCGCGGCGGCGAGCGGCTGAAACCTGCCCCGAACCGGCCTACGCGCGACCTCAAACATCACTATCAATCACTAAGTATCCCGGCATGGGAGCGTACAAGGCTGCCAGTTGTCTACATCCCTGGCCAACTCTTGTTTGCTGCGGGAATCGGCATGGATTGCCACAAGATAGGGGGTGGAGCCAACAAAAGAGTCGTCTTCCGCTGGATGGCCGAATAAAATTTCAGACTAATGCTTTTTGGAATGATCTTATGCCAAGACTGTATGAGATCATTACTTTTTTGACTTGTTCTTTCGCACTGCAGCATGTACAGTAAGGGGCTCCCTTTACTTCATCTAAGCGGAAAACACAAGTTATGGCATTAATCGTTCACAAGTACGGCGGTACGTCGATGGGCTCGACGGACCGCATCAAGAACGTCGCGCGTCGGGTCGCCAAATGGCACGATGCGGGACACCAGATCGTGGTGGTGCCGTCGGCCATGTCCGGCGAAACCAACCGACTGATCGCCCTGGCCAAGGAAATTCACAACCCGCCCGATCCGCGCGAACTGGACATGATTGCGTCCACCGGCGAACAGGTATCGGTAGGTCTGCTGTCCATTGCGCTGCACGCGCTGGGCAAGGACGCGGTGTCCTACGCCGGCTGGCAAGTAGCGATTAAGACCGATTCCGCCTTCACCAAAGCCCGCATCCAGTCGATCGACGACGAGCGCGTGCGCAAAGACCTGGAGCAGGGCCGCATCGTCGTCATCACCGGCTTCCAGGGCGTGGACGAGAACGACAATATCGCCACCCTGGGCCGTGGCGGCTCCGACACCTCGGCCGTGGCGATCGCCGCCGCGCTCAAAGCCGACGAATGCCTGATCTACACCGACGTCGATGGCGTCTACACCACCGACCCGCGCGTCGTGTCCGAAGCGCGCCGCCTGAAAGCGATCACCTTCGAAGAAATGCTGGAACTGGCCTCGCTCGGTTCCAAAGTGCTGCAGACGCGCTCCGTCGAATTTGCCGGCAACTACCGCGTGCCGACGCGCGTGCTGTCGTCGCTGACCGATCCGATGATGGATCTCGACACCGAAGCCAATTCCGGCACCCTGATCTCGTTTGAGGAAGACACACACATGGAACAAGCAGTCATCTCCGGCATCGCCTTCAACCGCGACGAAGCCAAAATCACCGTGCTGGGCGTGCCGGACCGTCCAGGCGTCGCCTTCCACATCCTGGGCCCGGTGGCTGACGCCAATATCGAAGTGGACATGATCATACAGAATCAGTCCGTGGACGGTAAAACCGACTTCACCTTCACCGTCTCGCGCAACGACTACCAGAAGGCGCTCGACGTGCTGGCTGGCCAGCAGGCCGAGATCGGCTACGCCAGCATCCTGGGCGACGCCAAGGTCTCGAAGATCTCCGTGGTCGGTGTCGGCATGCGCAGCCACGTTGGCGTGGCCTCGCAGATGTTCCGCACCCTGTCCGAAGAAGGCATCAACATCATGATGATCTCCACTTCCGAGATCAAGATTTCCGTCCTGATCGACGAGAAATACATGGAATTGGCCGTGCGCGCGCTGCACAAAGCGTTCGAACTGGATAAAGAATAAATATTTCTGAAAAAAAAGCGCTGATAGCCTTGACCAAAGTGATCCGGATCTTTACTATAGCGCTCGTCTGATGTGACGCAGAAATGTGAAGCAAAGGATGATAGTTGAGAAATCAGCTAGGAGACGTGGCCGAGTGGCCGAAGGCACTTCCCTGCTAAGGAAGCATACGGGCAAAACCTGTATCGTGGGTTCGAATCCCACCGTCTCCGCCAGGAACAAAACGAAAAAGCCTCCCCTGCGGGAGGCTTTTTCGTTTTGTCCGGACGGAGGCGGTGGGATTCGAAGACGGAGCCCCCTAAAGGGGGCGAGGCTATTCGAATCGTCCGTTTGCTGGCGCAACGCGCCAGCCCCGCGCGCCGAGGGCGCGCGCCGTACCCACCATATAAAAAAGACGCCGCCAAGTCACGCCGGCTCGCCATCACCGCTCCAGAAAGCGTTCCACCGCCTGCCACAGCGCACCATGCGCCAGTTCCAGATGCATCACATGCGTACCGCGCGGAATGACGGCATATTCGCGCTCCGCCGCCCCCGTCATCCGGCCGCGCAGCAGCTTGTAGTCGGCATCGCTCGGCCAGGTATCCCATTCGCCGCGCACGAGCAGGGTTGGCGCCTTGATGCGGGCAGGATCGTAATAGGGCCGCCCGTGGCTCAGATCATCGGCGTCGGCTGATGGACCGGATGGGAAGCGGACCACGGCAGCATTATCCGCCCGACGATCGGACGCCAGCCAATCGGCCCCCCAACGTTTATGCACATCCGCATGCAATTGCGATGCCTCGCCTGCGGGCCGCAGTCCATCCATGCCGGCAATGCGCTGCGCCGGCGTCAGTTCCTGATAAGGCGCCACTTGCGCGCGCGGCGTGGATTGATTGCGCGCCGTGATTGCCGCGAACAGCACCAGCTTGCCGACCTTCTCAGGATGCCGCTCCGCATACAAGGCGCCCACCGAACCGCCCCACGAATGCGCAACGAGCGCTACCTGCCGCGCACCGGAGCGTGCCAGCACCAGCTCTACCGCACGGTCGACATCCTGCACCACATCAAGCGCCCGGCCTTGCGGCTGTTGTGCGGGCGGATAGCGGTCGGACAGCCCGTAACCCAGGAAGTCCAAGGCATACACATTGTGTCCACGCGCGGCAAGAGAGTCCATCCACGACACGCCGTCCATTGGGAAATCGAAGGCCAGCGCTGATGGGAAGGATGAGCCGTGCAGGAAGAGCACCGGCAGCCCGCGCGTAGCGCCGGCTGTCGTATGGCGCAGGCGCAGTTGCAGCCCTGGCACGTGGCTGCCGGTCGTCAGCACCTCGGCATGCGCCGACACCGCGCTTGCCATAGCCAACACCACTGCAGGAATGAATTTGTTCATGTGGACTCCGATCGGAAAACCCGCATGCTAGCCCGCCAAGTGCGAGAACAATTCGCTCTGTGACGAAATATGGATTGCCAGGAACCTCCTTGCCCAAGCGGACGAAAAAAGAACAGCATAAAATGGCCCGAAGCGAACGTCGCCACCAAGGAGGCATCATGACACTCAAACGCATGGACAACGTTGGCATCGTGGTAGAAGACCTCGACGCCGCCATCGAATTTTTCAGTGAACTCGGCCTGACGCTCGAAGGCCGCGCGCCCATCGAAGGCGACTGGGCAGACGGCGTTACCGGCCTGCACGGCATGCGTGTCGAGATTGCCATGATGCGGACACCGGACGGCCACAGCCGCCTCGAATTATCCCGCTTCCTCGCGCCGCCCGTGGCTGCCGACCACCGCAACGCACCGGTCAACGCCCTCGGATACCTACGCGTGATGTTCACCGTGGAAGACATCGACGATACGCTGGCCCGGCTCAGCAAACGCGGCGCAACGCTCGTCGGCAGCGTGGCCCAGTACCAGGATGCATACCGGCTCTGCTATATTCGCGGTCCCGAAGGCATTCTCATTGGCCTTGCCCAGGAACTTGGGCGGTCACCGGCCGGCTGACGCGATGTGCCAGATCAAGCCGGAGCCGCTGCACATAAGATAAAAGAACTAAAAATGAAATCCAAACCCTTCCTCCTCCTCTGCGCCATCAGCGTCGTCCTGGTCATTGTTCGCTTTAAAACGGGCACGCCGCCCGACCAAATCGAAGTCAGCACCACCAACTGCAGCGAAGACGCAATCAAATCCATTCCCGACGTGACTGCCCGCTCCGTCCTGGCCGCGCGCTGCGCCAAGGAGAAAGCAAATAAACCGCAAACCTAGGGAAGCGATTATCATCATCCCATTTCAATAGCCGGGAAAGCCAATGCCGTGGACCGCAATATGTGAAGGTGCAGGAAAACACCGCAACGAAGATCTGATCGCAGTCCACGAGCATGACAGCGTCACCGACATCCTGGTCATCGACGGCGCCACCTCGCTCGCCGAACGCGATTACATCGACACCGAGGAAGGCGACGTCGCCTGGTTCGCGCGCCGGTTCGCAGCCGAGCTGCATAAAGTCCTTGGTCCAGACGCCACGCAAGACACGCTCGTAAGGCGGGCCATGGACGCTACCCGCGCCGCTTGGCTGGCCCATACCGAAAATACCGAGATACCGCGCTACGCCCACCCAATCGCTGCCCTGAGCTGGACCCGTGTTTTCCACCACGCCGGCTTGGATGAGTTGCACCTCTACTGTTTGGGCGACTGCAAAACGCTGCTGCGTGGCGCGGACGGGCAGGTACGCGACCTCGACCCCTGGATCAATCCCCAGGAAGGCGTGCTGCAGCGCGAAATCGGCGCCATGCTGGCAAAGGGCGTGAGCGACCCCGCTGAACGCCGCGCATTGCTGACGCCCTTGCTGAGGCGCCGCCGCGAAGAACAGAACATCGCGCTGGAACCATCCATCCTGTGCCTGCAGCCCCAAGGCCCATTCGCCGCGCGCAAATCCGTGCTGCGGGTAGAGACTGGAACCGCATTGTTGAGCATGACCGATGGCTTCTATCGTCTGTCCGACCCTTATGAGCTGTATTCGCCCGCACAACTGGTCGAAGCCTGCACCACGCGTGGCCTCGATGCCATGCTGTCCGAACTGCGCGCCACCGAAGCGGCCAGCGCCGCCAAGGGGGGCTTAATGGTCAAGGCGGCGGATGATGCTGCGGCCGTGCTCTGGATATCGGGGGCAGCCGCTTGATCCGCGCCATGAGTTGAGGAGGGCGCATAGCCCCATATTTATTCCGGCAGGCGGAGTGGTAGCCAGCCCGGTTTGGTATCCGTATGCAGCTCGCGATTCACCGGCCCGTCAAATTCCTGATCCAGCGTCCCCAGCGTGACGGCGATGCGGTCTGGCGACTGGGTGCTGCGCCAGAACAAAGTCGAACCGCAGACGCGGCAGAAACCGCGCCGGCCATGCTCGGACGAAGCATATTCCGTTACCAGCTCCGCGCCGCGCTCGTAGGTGAAGCCCGCGCTGGCCACGTTCGCATACGAACCGGCCGCCGCGCCATGCTGCTTCTGGCACATGATGCAGTAGCAATGGCTCGCATGCTGCACCGGCTTTTCTGCCCGATAGGCAATGCCGCCGCAAAGGCAGCTGCCGCGCAGGCAAACATCCTCACTCGTACGCATCCGGATCTCCATGTAAATGATTTATACTGTAATTATGCCGGCGTCCCATCTTTCGTGTGCGCGCCGCTGCCGATGCGTACCGGCGCATAGTGGCGCATCTCTTCGATCTGATTGATATAGGGACGGATCGCCGTAAGAAACGGAGCGAATTCCGGCGCGCGGCGAAATCCGCTCAGGTGCCCCTCGGCGGAATCCCATTCAATCCGCAGCACATAATGGTCGGCTTCCTCAACGCAGCGCGACAGCTCGTAAGACAGGCAGTGCGGCGAAATATCCAGCGAGGTGCAGGCGCTGCGATAGGCCGCCTCGAAGGCTTCCGCCGCTTCCTCGGCGGAAGCCGTTTCCGTGTGATGCAGCTTGTAGCGGATATACTCGACAATCATCTTTCCTCCAGAGAAGCATGACTTGGCAAAAATTCGGCCCGCGCAAGCAGGCTGCATAGGTCATCATGCTAGCGCAAAAGCCGGGCGCGTTGTTGCCATGCGATTCAGGGCGGACGAGGAAAGTAGACGACTGGTCTAGTTTGTTCTAAGATGCGGGCATGAGCACGCAAATTACCGATCTCCGTCAGCATATCCTTTCAGTCGCCAAGCCATTGCTGCTGAACAAGGGCTATACGGCGGTGGGCCTGACCGAGCTGCTGGCGACGGCCGGGATTCCCAAAGGCTCTTTCTACCATTACTTCGATTCCAAGGAAGGCTTTGGACAGGCCCTGCTCGATTGGTACTTCGGCGGCTATCTGGCTTTTCTCGACGACTTGCTGGCGCGGCCGGGTAAGGCGCAGCAAAGGCTGATGGGCTTCTGGCAGTACTGGCTCGATGCGCAGGGCGGTGAAGACCCGGCGGCGAAATGCCTGGCGGTCAAGCTGAGCGCCGAAGTCAGCGATCTGTCGGAGAGCATGCGCATGACGCTGGAGCAGGGGACGCAAGGCGTGATCCAGCGCTTGACCCACTGTATCGCCGAGGGCCGCGCCGACGGTTCGCTGGCCCATGTGAAGGATGCCGCGCAACTGGCCAACACCCTGTACCAGCTGTGGCTGGGCGCCAGCCTGCTGGCCAAGGTCACGCGCAGCCGCGCCCCGCTGGAAAGCGCCATGACGGGGACGCGGCAACTGCTTAAACCACCCAAATAGCTTCTAGGCTTTGGTATCCAGGCGGATTGCGGCCGTCAGCGCATCCAGGCCGCAGGCCTGCAGGACGCCGTCGAAAGCCGTGCCTTGCCAGCCCGTGATGGACGGTTCGCCATTGCCCCATGCCTTGACAAAGCCCGCGTTGAAGGCCTGGTCGCCGGCCGGGTTCCATAGGCTGCCGAATACGTCGCGCGCGTCGCGGCTGTCCCAGACAGCCTTCGCCGTGGCCTTGATGCCTTGCGGGGACAGGGCGCGGCCAAGCGTTTGCGATACCAGCGGCTCGGAAGCATAGCGCAGCAGGACGCCGCGCCCGCCGATATAGTCGCCGGCATAGGAGAAGCCGAAGCTGGAATTGAAGGGCGGCTCGCGCAGCACCTTGTCCGATCCGCCGAACAGCAGGCTTTCCACGCCAGCTGCCAGTTTGACGAAGCTGTCCTGGTATAGCCGCAGGCTGAAGCCGGGCGGCGGGGTACCCTCCTGAAGGATGGTCGCAAGGCCCATCAGCAGCAGTCCCTGGTCGCCGGTCCAGACCCAGCCCCGTTCCCAATTCGGATACTCGGTGCGCACATAGGTTTGCTCGGCCATGGGCCGTTCGTGGATCAGGCTTTGCATTGCCGGCAGCGTGCGCAGATAGGGGCCGTTGTCGAGCGATGGATAATCGAGCGTGAACCATTGGCCAAACCAGGCGGCCTGGCTTAGCGCGAAGTCGAGGTAGCGCCCGGGACCATGGAGCTTGTGCAGGCGATAGGACAGGAGCAGCAGATTGACATTGGTGACGGTATTGCGCGTGCCGTAACCGCCGCCGTTGCGCTTGCGGTCCGGCGAGATGTTGCCGCAACCATGCGGGACCGGCGTTGCGTCATTGCTGTTGTCGTAGCCGGTTTCCATCATCTGATCCCAGCATGCGCGGGCGATGTCGGCATATACTTGCGCGCCCGCTCCGTCGCCGATGGATTGCAGATAAATGCTGGCTTCCACGCTGGCCAGGCCACACCAGCCGTAGTCGTCGGCCCATACCTGGTCGCCGCCGATATAGGGTTGGAAGAAGCGGGCGTTCTCGCCGATCAGCACCGTTCGCAGATCCTGCATCGGCCGCAGGGCCGGATCGGTCCTGCCCCAGCGCTTTTCGGCGGCATCGACAAAGCGCAGATAACTGTGGAAGGTGTTCGAGCGTTTCCAGAAGTCGCTGAAGTTCCAGACGCCGGCGAAAGTCTTGGCGCCGGCAATTGCCATGGTTTTGATATCAGTGCTCATATCCTGAGGTCTCCATTGTTTGCCCTCTGTTCAAATCAGCCGGGCGCCGTCCCAGGATGGCTTTTGCCTTGGGCGGCAGGCTGTCTCCGCGCGGGGCGAAGCGGAAGTCGATACTCACGCGGGTCTGCCGCGTGTCGTTGGCGACGGTGCCGTGGGACAGGTAGCCGCCGTCGAAAACCAGAGCCTGGCCGTAGCGCACCGGGATGGGCCGGTAGTCGCCCTTGCCGTAATCGCTTTCCACCCAGAGCGTGTTGCTGTCGAAGGTGTCGGTGAACGGCAGCCAGACATTGATCTGGTCCACGCGTCCGGTCACATCGGCGTCGCGGTGCCAACTGCTGACCGATGGCGTGCCGGCCAGGTGCACGCGCATCTTCGGATGCATCGAATACGACAGACGGCGTTGGAAGGCGGCGCCGATCACCTCTTTGACGAAAGCGTTATAGATCACGTAGAACAGGTCGTCGTCCGGCAAACCCTGCATGCGTTGGCGCAGCAGCAGATTGTCCGCATGCGTCAGACAGGGTTCCGCGCCGCGCCGGGTCTTCTGCGCCAGCCAGTACACGTGCAGCCGCTCCAGCGCCGGCACGCGGTAGACCTGGCGCGCCACCACCTTGGCGAAGGCGTAGCGCCGGACATCGTAGTCGAGCAGCAGCATGCGGCCGGCCTAGGGCAGCAGCCGCCGTAGGGCCACATTCATGACCTTGGCAGCGAACTGCGCCTTCTCCCATTTGTGCCAAAGCAGCAGGCCGCCCGTGCGGCTGGCGTTGGCGCACAGGGCCACCAGCGATTGCCAGGCGGGCAAGGGCAGGCCGAAATCGGTTTCGGGCCGCTCGGCGACAGCGTTGGGGCCGGCCGCCACCATGCCATAACATTGCTGCTGCTCGCCGGCCGCCGTTTGCAGGGTGCCGAAGAGCAGGGAAAGCAAGGTCACAGGATCGATCTGTACCTGCAGGCTGCCGCTGCGCGCTTGCTCCGGGCCATCCGACCAGGTGAAGGCTGTCAGCCCCGTCACTGCTGGTGTGAGGACGGCGCCGTCGAGGGATGCCTCGCCCCGGCCCAGGAGCAGGGTGTGGGACACGGTCTGTCCCTTGCCGGCCACGCGCACCGTATAGCGGCCGCCGAACAGGTCGAGCTGGCCGGCTTGCGGCAGCCACAGGCCGTCCGCGCCGCTGCCGGGTGCGCCGAATTCGAAGCGGCTGTCACCCACCGTCAGGCTGTTGCCGTCGGCCTTGAGCGCGCCGGGCAGCACTTGGCCGTTGAGACGTGCCGCCAGATAGCGTCCGCGCTGCGGATCGCTGGCGACGGCCAGTTCCAGCGTGCCGCCGCTGCTGGCCTGCCGGTAGCGGCCCACGCGCTGGCTGGGGTGCGGTCTTTGCAGCTCGGGTTCGCGCGCGCAGAAAGCGGCATTCTTCGGCATATCCTGCCCGGCGGGCCAGATATTGCAGCCGATCAGACGCCGCTTGCCGTTCTGGTCCACGTCGAAGCGCAGCAGGCCGTTGCTACGGTTGCCGCGCTGCGCCTGCCATTGCAGCACGCCGCGCTGAAATTTGAAGGGCCGTATCTGCACGCCGTTGACGAACAAGCCGCTGTGACGCGGTCCGCCCGCGTTGCCGATCAGGACGATCAACTGGCCCGCGTCGCCGCAATACACGCCGGTCCATGCGCCCAGATGTTCGCGCAGCAGCAGGTCGATATCGCTGCGCATATTCTCCATATCCGGCGGCAGACCGTGCTTGCCGGCCAGTTGCACCAGCTTGTCGCGGGCGCCCTGGGTTTTGGACTGCGCCAGCTGCAATACCTGGCGCGCCAGTGGACGCTGGTTCAGCAGCGCATGCAGGAAGCCCTGGTTGGCGTCCGAGCGCAAGGCGGCGCCCTTGGCCGCGATCTGGATGCCGCCCGGGTCGCGCGTCGCCAGCAGATACTGTTCGCGCTCGCTCAGGCCGGAGAAGGCTTCGGCGGCGACGGCCTGGCCGGGCGCCCGGCGGTACAAGTCCTGGAAGTCGAGATCCTGCTTGAGCCGCAGCAGGAAGCGGCTGGCGCCGGTGTCCTCCTGCCAGCGGTAGTCGCGCGGGATGCGGAAGTTCTTGAAGGCCTTGAACGCCTTCATTTCGCGCGGTCCGTAGCGGCCGATATCGCGCAGCGGACTGCCCGCCGGCTTGACCGTTTCGCCCGGCTGCAGCAGGCCAAGGCGCTGCAGCATATCGTGGTCGGCCTCCACCGCGTCGCGCGGCGCCAGATAGAAAGTGGAGATGCCGGTCACGCGCAGCTGGATGTCCGGCTCGCGCAGGCGGGAGAGGGGATAGGTTTCGATCAGCGGCGGGATGGTTGGATAGCGCGAAGCCACATAATGGGTGACGGGATAGTCCTTGCCGTACACCGCTTGCAGATAGTCGATGAGTATCGCGAAATTGCTGTTCACATAGCCCTTGCGGCGGAAGCCCATTTCGCCGATCAGGCCGACCTGCCACAGCACCAGGTGCAGGCTGGTGTCCGGCTTGCGCAGGCGGATCAGCATGTCCGAGGCCTCGTGGGTCTGCAGGCCGGGATGGCTGGGGTCGACGCCCAGGTCGGCGCACAGGCAATCCAGCGCGCTGACGCCGGCGCGCATGGTGGCGCGGTGTCCTTCGCGGCGGGCGATCAGGATGGCGCGGTGGGTGGAGAGCACGAAGACACCCGGATGCCCGTAATAGATCGCCACCACCTTCTTCGCCTGGCGCACGTGGTGGAGCATGGCCTCCGCCATCTGCATATAGGTCACATAGCGCACCTTGTTGTCGTCGTACAGCACGTACAGGTCATGCGCGTCGGGCCGCAAGTCCCTGATCCAGACCACGGTGGCGGGATCGGCCACGCAGTAGAAAACATGATCGGCGCCGCGTATCAGCTCCTGGTCGCCAAGCGAGAAGCCGACCGTTTCGATGCCGGAGCCGATGATGGTCAGTTCGCCTACTTGTTCCGGCGGCAGGGGATGGTCCGGTCCTTTTTCGCTGACATTGTCGGCTGCGGCGATGGCGCGCGCCAGCTCCTGCCAGGACGCTTCGGCCTGCTGGCGCGGCGCTGGGTCTTGCTTGTTGACGGAATCCGGCATGGCGTTTTCCTTTCCGTGGTGATGGTGGGCGATATCAGGAGAGCAGGGCGGTGTATTTCATCGCCACGCCGCAAGCCACCTTCACCGGCAGCACCTGGCCCTTGTAGGTATAAGCCGCCAACGCCTGATAGGCCTGGTATTGCTGGTCGGCCGCCGTGTACTTGCCCATGGCGCGCACCGCGTCCGACTCGTCGCTGCTGGACCAGCGCCAGGCCGCCAGCGCATTATCGGCGTCGGCATTTTTCGTCATCAGCACGGAAGTCAGCAGGGTTTGCTGGTTGATGGCGCTGGGTGCGGCCTGCTGCACGTAGTCGGCTACGGTGGTCCAGCGCGTGGACACGCTGTTCTTTTCGTTCAACAGGTAATTGATCAGCAGGCCCAGGCCGGTGCTTTGCTGCGGCGAGAGATTGGCCAAGTCTTTCTGGGCCGCGTTCTTCCACACATTGAGCAGGGTTTGCGCGCCCTGGAAGGCCGCCATGATGGTCAGGTTCTCCACCAGCGCCGGCAAGCCCTTGGTCATGATCCAGTTGCCCATTTTTTGCAACAGGCTGGTGATGGTTCCCGGTTCCACGTTGACGTCGGTGTCGATATCGACGTCGGTATCGACATCGGTCACGTCCACCGTGTCAACCACATTGTCGACGTCGATGTCCACGTCCACATCCACGTCCACATCGATGATGGCGAAGACGTCGTCGTCCACATCGATGTCCACGTCGATATCCACGTCCACGTCGGTGTCTTCGTCGGTATCCGTATCGGTGTCGATATCCACATCGACATCCACATCGACGTCCACATTGATCGCTTCCACCGGATCGCCAAGGCTGGCGACGGGATCGGCGTCCTCGCCCATGCCCTCGAATTTGCTGCGCACCGAAGAGATAAAGTCGCTGGCCTTGCCCGCCAGGTACTGGATGCCGTTCTTGATTCCGGACAGCACATGCGCGGCCATATCGACCGTCATCGCGATCTGCACGCCGAGGAAGCCGGTATACGCCATGTCATACGCCACGGCCCACCAGGGTATGGGCGGATCGGCGTAGGGCTGGGCGATGAAGCTGGCGCCCGCATTCTTGCCGGTGAAGCACATCGCGTTCTCGGATGGCTTGCCTTCCCAGGTCAGGTTGCGCAGCACGGCCGTGAGCAGGATGCCGCTGCCGCTGGTGGCGCCGCCGGAACTGAGCACGCTGTTGGCGAAGGCCAGCGGGACGGCCGCGCCGCCCGTCGGGGTATAGCTGGCGGCGCCGTTGGCGATCACCAGCTGGCCCACCGGTATGGTCGGCAGCACGAATTCCGAAGGATTGTTGTCCGGTTGGTAGCAGTAGTAGCTGCCGGGCCAGGCCCACAGCGAGTTGGTGGCCCAGTAGGCCACGATGGAGAAATGGAAGTAGTCGCAGCCGGCATAGCCGTTCTGGCTGAGGAAGCTGCCGATCTGCTCATTCAGCGTCAGCAGATTGCCGTCGTCCAGCAGCAGCTCGGTGAACTGCAGGGCCAGCGGCGCATAGGGCTGGCTGACATAGGTCTGGTAGAACTTCCATGCCGTCTGGCAGGCCGTCAGGTCGCCGCCGGCGACGGTCAGCGCGCCGCCGCCCATGATGGGCGGCACATAGACGGTGATGGGAAAATCGTTGTCGCCGCGGCAGATCACCAGCCGCGCCAGCGCATCCGGCACGTCCACGTTTTGCGTGGCGTTGGCGGCGATGGTGGCGATCTTGGTATAGACGGGATAGTAAGCGCTTTGTTCGGTGGATGGCGGATCGGTGGGCGGGCTGGCCGAGGTGGTGTTGTATACCGTTAGCGTCAGGTTCAGCTGGTTGGTGATGGCGACGGTGTTACCGGAATCGGCAGCGCTCATGATCGGCTCTCGCTGGAAAATAGGGAAAAACAGGGATGCCGCGCCGGGTTAGGGCGCGGTCCGCCGCCGGCGCGGTAACGCCGGCGGTCTGGCGCTGTGGTTCAGAAGTCGATATCGGGAATTTCGCCGTCGTTGATATCGTCGATGGCGTCGTCGATCTTGTCGCTGAGCTCCTGGGCGTCCTGGATGGCCTGGTTCGATTCGTCGATGGCGGCGCGGGTTTCCTGGCTGATTTCCGTGCCTAGATCCTGCACCACATTGCCCAGGCGCGTATTCACATCAGGGATGCTTTGCTTGACCTGATCCAGCGCGGTTTGCAGATCGGCCGGCGTGTCCGCGTCATGCAAGGCATTGATATTGCTGCGAATGTCGTTGGCAATGCCTTGCATTTCCGGCGTCACGCCATATTCGGCCAACTGTTCCAGCTGGGAGACCTGCTGTTCCAGGATGTCCAGCTGCACGTCGGCGCTCTGCAAATTCAGGGTGTTGGTGAAATCGGCCTTCAGACCGCTCAGCGCATCCTCCACCGATGGCGGCAGGTCCAGCTGTTGACCAAAGCGATCGAGCAGTTCCTGCTGGTTGGCGGCGATCTGGCTTTGCAAGTCGTCGATCTGGCCGCGCAGCTCATCAAGTTCGCTTTGCTGCGGCGGCTGGCCTTCGTTGCGCTGGAAGAGTTTGAGCAAGCCCTTGCCCATGGCGGACAACTTGGTGCCGATCCATTCCAGCGCCATCAGCGCGCCGAACACGCTGAGGAACAGTGTGACCCAGCCGCTGAAGGTTTTGGGATGGAAGAAGGCATACAGGCTGCCGGGACCGTCCGAGGTGTCCTGTTTGGTGTCCGTGCCCATGACCTTGGCGCCGTTGATGGTGCCGGAGAGGATGGGGATCAGCTGATTGTCGCTGGCCTTGTTACTGAGCTGGCTTTTCAGCACAAAAGTGCCTTGCAGGCAGATGGGCGGCACGTCGAGGCTCAGGCTGGAGACGAACTGTCCCTGGTTGAAGAACATGGCCGTGGATTTGTTATTGGTGTCCACGAAGTTGATGGTGTAGCCGCCGTTATTGTCGGTGGGGCTGGCTTCCGTCACATTCGGCTTGCGGGTGAAGACCAGGCTGCCCTGATAGACCGGGTTGGCCGTGTCCGAGCCGCTGGCGGCCGTGCCGCTGCTATAAATGTAGTAGGTATAGCTATCGCTGTAGTTGGCCCAGGCATTGGCGAAGGTGGCCATATAGGTGCTGACGGCCATATACATATTGAAAGTCACCGACTGGTACTCTTTGGTGCTGGCGAAGAAGGCATTCATCTGGCTGTCGATGCTACCGGTGGACGTCGAGCTTTTCAGCGCCGCCGTCATCGCCTGCTGGAATTGTTGCGACAGCGTGGATGTTGGGAAGGCCATGATGGTCTTGTAAAACGACTGCGCCGACTGCATGTTTGTCAGACCCGTGGCCGGTACGCTCACCGGCGGATAGGCGGGCGGCGTGGCGAAGTTTTGCATGACCGAGGTATTCATGAGCGGGAACAGGTCGGTGGCCCGCGCGATGATCAGCTCATACAGGGTGTTGTAGACCGTTTCGCCGCCGGCCTGGGTATAGTCGTTCAGCACCACGGTGCCGCTGGCCAGTCCCGCCAGGATATCGCCGCCGGCGGCCAGCGGCAGCACCCTCAGCGTTTGCGCGTAGACTTGCTTGGGATTGGTGGATGAGGTGTTATAGGCATCGACGATCAGGGCGCCAACCGAGGTGTTGTTGGTGATCGTGCAGTTTTTGCTGGTGTCGCTCATGCTAGCTCCTTCAATTCGCTACGGTGGTTGTAGGGAAAACCAGGAAAAGCAGCTGCGCTTACTTTCAAGTGGACGTGCGTATAAGCTTAATTAAAAAGCGTTCAAGAAAATGCGTGGATTGTCACGCCGCCGAATGGAGAACGTAAATATTCTAGACGACTGGTCTAATTGGGTGATAAAGTTCTGTTGATCTAGACGACTGGTCTAATTTTTCATCCATCAATCTTGCCAGGAGAACCGCCATGTCCCGCCATGCCAGCAGCAACCGCCGCATCGTCCTCGCCGCTCGTCCGCAAGGAGCGCCTGTGCCCCAGGACTTCCGTCTGGAAGAGCAGGCCATGCCCGCGCCGGCCGAAGGCCAGGTATTGCTGCGCACCCTGTATCTCTCGCTCGACCCTTATATGCGCGGCCGCATGAACGAGGGCTCCACTTATGCCGAACCGCTGGCGCTGGGCGAGGTGATGGTGGGCGGCACGGTGAGCCGGGTGGCAGCTTCCCGTCATCCCGATTTTCGTGAAGGTGAACTGGTGCTGGGCGCTTCCGGTTGGCAGGAATACTCGCTGTCGGACGGCGAGGGATTGATGGTGCTGGGCGAACTGGCGCAGCCCTCGCATGCGCTGGGCGTGATGGGCATGCCGGGCTTCACTGCCTGGCATGGCCTGCTGAATATCGGCCAGCCCAAACCGGGGGAGACGGTAATGGTGGGGGCGGCCAGCGGCGCGGTGGGTGCGGTGGTAGGGCAGATCGCCAGGCTGAAAGGCGCGCGTGTGGTGGGCATTGCCGGCGGCGCCGACAAGTGCCGCTATGTGGTGGAGGAACTGGGCTTCGACGCCTGCATCGACCGCTACGATCCGCAGTTCGCCGCGAAGCTGGCCATTGCTTGCCCGGACGGCATCGACGTCTATTTCGAGAGCGTGGGCGGAGCGGTGTTCGATGCGGTGCTGCCGCTGCTGAACGAGAACGCGCGCGTGCCGGTATGCGGCTTCATCTCGCACTACAACGACAAGGCGGCGGCATCCGGTCCCGATCGTTTGCCGGCCTTGATGGCGGCGCTGCTGTACAAGCGCATCCGCGTGCAGGGCTTCATCATCCTCGATCACTATGCGGAAGGCTATGCGCAATTCCTGCGCGAGATGGGTGGCTGGGTGGCCGAGGGCAAGGTCAAGCTGCGCGAGGACGTGGTGGATGGCCTGGAAGCCGCGCCGGCCGGCTTGATTGGCCTGCTGGAGGGGAAGAACTTCGGCAAGGCCGTGGTGCGCGTGGCGCAGTGAAGTATCCGGCGGGAGCGCATGCGATTCCCGCCGGATATTCAGCTTACGCCGTCAGCCACACGGTAATCAGCGTATCGTATTGATAGTACATGGCCACGGCGGTCAGCATGGTCAGCACGCCGAAGGCCTGCTGCATGCGCGCCGAGTAGCGCGCCACCTGGCGTACCTTGGTGCTGAGCTGCTGGCCGCCGTAGGCGATGGCCAGCATGGGCAGACCGGCGCCCAGGGAATAGCAGAGCAGCAGCAGGGCGGCGCGGCCCAGGTCATGCGCGGTGGCGAGCAGTGTCAGGATGGAGCCGAGCACCGGCCCGGCGCAAGGCGTCCAGACCACGCCCAGCGTCACGCCCAGCACCAGGCCACCCAGATTGCCGGCCTGCGCGCGGTTGCCGATATCGTTGGCGAGGTTGACGACGCTGGACAGCTTTTGTCCCAGCCACTCGAAAGGCCGTTTCCACAGCATCAGCAGGCCGAATATCAGCAGCAGGACAATCGCCGCGTCGCGCAAGCTTTGCTGCGACAGGGCCAGCGACTCTGCGAACAGCCCAAACAGCAGGGCGCAGGAGGAAAAGGCCAGCACGAAGCCCAGCACGATGAACACTGGTCTAGCGCGGCCGGTGGCGCCGATCGAACTGCCCAGCAGGAACGGCAGCATGGGCAGGATGCAGGGCGCGGCGATGGTCAGCACCCCGGCCGCCAGGGCAAGCAGGATTTCGCTCATGGCGCCACCCCGCTTTTCGGTTGGGAGAATTGGACGAGATCTTTCATTGGATGGCTCCTTTCTTGAATTTGCCTGAGCCATGATTTCAACCTTGCCGTGTATCGGCCATATGTTGCCGCCCTCCGCGCGTGCAATCTTCTGTATCAAAAGCCGCCCCGGATACACTGGGATACAAAAGCCGCTGCCAAGCCTACAAATATCGGCTATAAAGCGGGTATGGAACAAAATGACAACATCCTTATCGTCGATGACGACCGCGAGATCCGCGAGCTGCTGGCCGAATACCTGCGCAAGAACGGCTTCCAGGTCGGCGTGGCGGCCAACGGCAAGCAAATGCGCGCCGCGCTGGAAGTGGCGGCCTTCGACCTGATCGTGCTCGACCTGATGCTGCCGGGCGAAGACGGCCTGACCCTATGCCGGGAACTGCGCGCCAGCCGCCACAAGGCCGTGCCGATCCTGATGCTGACCGCGCTGGCCGATGAAACCGACCGTGTGGTGGGCCTGGAAATGGGCGCCGACGATTATCTGACCAAGCCCTTCGCCACGCGCGAGCTGATGGCGCGCATCCGCGCCGTGCTGCGCCGCACGCGCATGCTGCCGCCGAATATGCAGAGGGAAGAAAACAATAATCAGATCGCTTTCGGCGACTGGCTGCTCGACACTGCCGCGCGGCATCTGCTCGACGCCAGCGGCACCATGGTCGCGCTGAGCGGCGCCGAATACCGTCTGCTGCGCGTCTTCCTGGACCACCCACAGCGTGTGCTGACGCGTGACCAGCTGCTGAACCTGACGCAGGGCCGCGAGGCCGATATCTTCGACCGCTCCATCGACCTGCTGGTAAGCCGTTTGCGCCAGCGGCTGATGGAGGATGCGCGTGAGCCGCGCTATATCAAGACCGTGCGCAGCGAGGGTTATGTGTTCAGCGTTCCCGTGCGATTGTCGGACGGGGACACGGCGTGAGCAAGGCGCGCGCCCCGCGCTGGCCGCGCTCCATGTTCGGCCGCCTGATGCTGATCCTGGTGCTTGGCCTGATGCTGGCGCAGGCGCTATCCTTCGGCGTCTTCCTGCTGCAGCGCATGCAATCCGGTAAAAGCATGATGCTGTATTCGCTGGGTAAGGATGTCGCCAGCACCGTTGCCATCCTGGAGCGCCTGCCGGTGGACGAGCGCGCCGGCTGGCTGAAAAATCTGGAGCGGCGCAATTACCGCTATCAGCTGGGGGATGTGGCCATGGGCGCGCCACTGGAGATACCGCTGGTGGACGAGGTGAGGCAGTCGCTGCGCGGCGCCTTGGCAGCCAGCTATCCCGTCGTCATTACGGCCGCGCCGGAAGGTGGCAAGCGCCTGGACCTGCATCTGAAGCTGTCCGACGGCACGCCGCTGACCGTCATCCTCACGCCATCCTTCATGCCGCTGCCGGACTGGCTGCTGCCGGTAATCGCGATCCAGCTGGCAGTGCTGATCGCCTTCCTGTGGCTGGCGGTGCGGCTGGCGACCCGGCCGCTGGCCCAGTTGGCGCAGGCCGCCGACCTCACCGAACCGCAAGGAGCCGCCCAGGTGCTGCCGGAGGATGGTCCGCTGGAGGTGGCACGGGCCGCCAAGGCCTTCAACGCCATGCGTGCGCGCATCGATGGCTTTCTGTCCGAGCGCATGCAGATTCTGGCGGCGGTATCGCACGATCTGCAGACCCCGATCACGCGCATGCGCCTGCGCGCCGAGCTGCTGGATGACGCCACCCAGCGCGACAAGATGCTGAGCGACCTGCAGGCGATGCAGATGCTGGTGGCGGAGGGCATCGCCTACGCGCGCAATGCCCATGGCTTGAATGAGACTCCCTGCCGTACCGATCTCGATGCCTTGCTGGGCAGCCTGGTATACGACTACATCGATGCTGGCCAGGCGGTGCGCCTGAGCGGGGAATTGAAGTTGGTGCTGCTCACGCGGCCGCATGCGCTGCGTCGCATCGTCACCAATCTGGCCGACAACGCCCTCAAATTCGGCAAGGAGGTGGAAATCGTTTTGGCGCACGAAGCGGACGGACGCTATTCGATCTCGGTGCTGGACCGTGGCCCCGGCATTCCCGCCGGAGAACGCGAGGCCGTGCTACAGCCGTTTTACCGCGTCGAGAGTTCACGCAACCGAGATACCGGCGGCACCGGCCTTGGACTGGCCATCGTCCAGCAACTGACGCTGGCGCTGGGCGGCAGTTTAAGCCTGGTGCAGCGCGAGGGCGGCGGGCTGGCTGCGCGCGTTCTGCTGCCGGCCGCCTAGACAGGATTTTGTATCGCAGTGTGTATGGCGCGGCATCCGATACGCAAGGCCGACAATACGCAGCATCGCGGATATATGCCGGATACATCGCTCCTTTGTAATGGAGGAACCGCAGCGCCCCGCTGCGATCCATCCCAAGAAGGAGTACCAGATGAAACAGACGCTGAAACTGAGCCTTGCCGTCACCGTTCTGCTGGCGAGTGGCGCCTATGCCCACGCCGCAGGCGATGAAGCGCCGGAAACCGGCCGCTGGGTGACGGAAAACGGCAACCTGGAAGTGGAAATCGCCGCCTGCGGTGAAAGCTATTGCGGCATCGTCACCCAGGTATTGGCGAACAACGCGATGATTGGTCTTGGCGGCGAAAAGGTGCCGGTGGACCCGAACGCGCCTTCGCCGGTCGGCAAGAAAATCCTCTTCGATCTGCTGCCGATGACCAGCGGCGGCTGGCAAGGCCGCATCTATAACCGCAGCAGCAACAAGACCTATAACAGCCAGCTTGTGGCGCAAGGCCAGGGCCGGCTTCAGGTCAGGATTTATGAAGACGATCCCGCCAAGGGCGTGATTCAGGTCTGGCGCCGCCGCGGCCTGGCCGCGCAATAAGGAGAACGCCATGACACGTTTTCTGACCCGTTTGATGGCCGCGCTGACCGGCGTTTTCCTGCTCTTGTTTCTGTTCCTGTGGTTCCCTTCGCGTGGAGCCTTTGCCGCAACGGATATGGCGGCGCTCTCCGATTACGGCCCCGCGCCGGAGTTCAGCCAAATCCAGCAATGGCACAACGGACCCGCGCTGAGCATGGCTTCCCTGCGCGGCAAGGTGGTGCTGGTCGATTTCTGGACCCATGACTGCATCAACTGCATCCGCACGCTGCCGCATGTGAGCAAATGGTATGAGCGCTATAAGGACCAGGGACTGGTGGTGGTCGGTGTGCACACTCCGGAATTCGCCTTCGAACGCGAGCCGCGCAATGTGGCGGCGGCGATCCAACGCTTCAAGCTGCGCTATCCGGTGGCGCAGGACAACCGCTACGCCACCTGGCGCGCCTACGGCACGCAGTATTGGCCCAGCGTCTACCTGATCGACCGCCAGGGCCGCATCCGCATGAAGCACGTCGGCGAAGGCAATTATGAGGAAACCGAGCAGGCGATCCGCCAGTTGCTTGCCGCGCCTTGATCGCGTAGCCGCGTCCTGCGGGAAAACGCGGACGCGGCTACAATCCCAGTCTTTGGAGGGATGTCATGAACAAGGTTTGCCGCTGGGTTCCCGAGCAGGGCGTGGGCCTGGAACATCTGGAATTGCGCGAAACGGAGCAGGGCATGCTGGCGGCCGGCATGGTGATCGGCAGCCGCTACGCATCGAGTTATGGCCTGTTCTACGAAATCGAACTGGCGCGCGACTGGACGGTGCGCCAGGTGCGCCTGGCCAGCCCGGATGGCGCGCGTCTGCTGCTGAGCGCCGACGGCGCGGGCCGCTGGTTCGATGTGGATGGCCAGCCTTTGCCGGCGCTGGACGGCTGCATTGACGTCGATATCTCGGCCAGCTGCTTCACCAACACCATTCCCATCCGCCGCCTGGGCGAAGGTCTGCGCCAACGCCAACTGATCGATGTCGCGTTTATCCGCATTCCCGGCATGAGCGTTGAAAAGGCGGAACAGGCCTACACCATGGCCGGCGCGCCTGACCGCTACCGCTACGAAGGCGTGTCCAGTCATTTTGAGGCCATGCTCAAGGTCGATGCCGACGGTTTCGTCACCGACTATCCGCAGCTGTTCAAGCGCATCGCCTGAATGGATGGCGGGCGCCCTGCAAGCAAAAATAGGGCGTGCTACACTCGGCGCACTTTCATTTGCGGGGTTGTCGCATGTCCATTCTGATCCGTCCGGCGCTGGCCGCCGATATTCCTTTGCTGGCCGATGTGGAGCGCAGCGCCGCAGGCGCTTTTCTTGCCGCGCCGGGATTGGAATGGATCGCCGATAGCGAACCGACGCCCGCCAGCTTCCTGCAGGGCTGCCTGGCGCAAGGGCGCTTGTGGGTGGCGGACGGCGAGCGCGGGGTGAGCGGCTTTCTTGCCGCGCAGGTGATGGACAGCCACCTCTTTATCGTGGAACTGTCGGTGGCGCGGCCAAGCCAGCGTCACGGCATCGGCACGCGCCTGATGGCTGCGGTGGAAGCCTATGCGCGCCAGTTGGGCGTCGATGCACTGACCCTGACCACCTACCGTCATCTGGCGTGGAATGCGCCTTACTATGCGCGCCTGGGCTATGCCGAGGTGGCGCCAGCGGAACTGGGCGAGAGCTATGTCGCCAAGGTCGCCTACGAGGCCACCTGCGGCCACGACCCGGCTCAGCGCTGCGTGATGGTCAAGCGGCTGAACTGAAGCCGCCTACCATTTGCAGCCGGAGTCCTTCTTATCGGTGAGGGTGACGTAGGCAGCGACCAGCGGCGCCAAAGTACCGGCGCCACGGATCATATCCACACAGCCGGGGCGCGCCGATTTGGCGATTTCCTTACCCAGCCTGCTTTCCGTGCTGATCTCATTGACTGGCCGGTCCTTGAACTGATCGAGCGGAATATCATCCTTGCCGGCCCGTTTGGTGGCGATGACGCGCGCCGATTTTAGGGCAGCGTTCACATCGAATGTAGGCGCATCGCGGCTTGCCTCGACGGGGGCGGGCGGCGTAATCGCTTCCGGCTGCGCGATCGCGGTGGGGACGGGCGGCACCGGTATCGGCTTTGCGGACGGCCGGCTTGCGCGCGGCGGCGGAGCATACTCCGGCGCTTTCTTTTCCGGCGCGGTGCGCGGCGCTGGCTTGGGCGGCTTGATGGGCGCCAGCCAGAGCATCGGCGGCGGGCGGTCTTCGTCAACCGTGTCTTGCGGCCGGCCGGGCTCTTTCAGCACGGCCAGCAAACCCATATGAATGAGCAGAACCAGGCCGAGGCCGAAGGCCGGCCGCAGCATGCCCCTTGGTTCGTATTCGCGGAAGCTGAGCGCCTGTACCATCGTCAATCCAGCAGCAGGGTGCTGATTTTTTGGGTGACGGTTTTCATATCCGGCTGGCCGCCGTCGCGGTTGGTAATGACGGCCACATAGATGCCGCTCTCCGGCAGATATTGCGTTCTGGCCGAGAAGCCGGGAATGTCGCCGCCATGTTCGTACATAGGCTGGTCCTTGAATGTTCCGACAAACCAGCCGTAGCCATAGTTGGCCGCCTTGCCGTTGTTCAGCGTGTAGGCGGTGCGCATGCGGCGCCAGGTTTCCGGTTTCAGCAGCTTGCCTTCCACGATGGCGGCGTTCCAGCGCGCCAGGTCGTCCACGCTTGAGCGCAGGGCGCCCGCCGCATAGGGCAGCGTCATGCTGATGACCTGTGTTCCTTCAAAACCACCCCAGCTGCGCTTCGAATAGCCCGCCACGCAGGGCTGGGCGCGGCATTCGTCGCTGTCGTAAAAAGTGCTGTTGAGCTGAAGCGGCGCGAAGATGTGCTGGCGCATGTAATCGGCGTACTTTTGGCCGGACACTTTTTCGATGATGGCGCCCAGCAGGAAGTAGCCGGAATTGCTGTAGCTGAAGCGTTCGCCCGGCGCGAACTGTAGCGGCTTGTCCTTGAAGAAGGCGATCATCTCATTGACGCTCATCGTCTTTTGCACGATCTCGCCAAAGCCCGGCAAGGCCGTATAGTTTGGAATGCCGGAAGTGTGGGTCAGCAGATGCTCGATGGTGATGGTTTTGCCCTGCTCCGGATAGTCTTGCAGGTGGGAGGTGATACTGTCGCCGACTTTGAGCTTGCCCTGTTCCGCCAACAGCATGATGGCCGCCGCCGTGAATTGCTTGGTGACGGAGCCGACGCGCAAGCTCATGGCAGGCGCCAGCGGCGTTTTCTGCTCCAGATTGGCCAGCCCATAAGCCTTGTGCAGCACGGGCAGACCGTTTTTGACGGCGATGACCGTGATGCCTGGCTGGTCGGCCGCGAAATTCTGCGTCAGGTAGCTGTCGATGCGGGCCACGGCGGTGGCGCTGGCGACGATGCCGGCCGGGTTGGCGGCGGCGGCCGGCGCGGCATGGGCGTTGAAGCAAAAGGCGGCAAGCAGAATGGCGCACAGTGCGCCGCATGGTTGGCTCAAGGACATCTCTCTTCTAGTGATTGCTGATTTGGCAATTATACACAGCCGTGTTCCAAAAGAAATATGTCATTTATTTTGACGTGAATCAATTTCATGTTCACACTGCCTGCGTAGGCTTTGCGGATTATCAGCACCATAGGAGAGTCAATTGAGTATTCACCAGCCGCCTGCCGCCAACGCCGTCCATGCCGCCGGCTCCGTGCTGCGCGCGCGCCGCCTCGGCATCGACACCTACCAGCATCTGGTGGTGTATCTGCGGCGCGATAGTCCGGTGTGCCGCGCCGAAGGATTCGAGGCGCAGTCGCGCATCGAACTGATATGCGGCGCGCTGACGGTGACGGCCACGCTGAATGTGGCCGACAGCGAGTTGCTGGAACTCGACGAGGCGGGCCTGTCGGACGCCAGCTGGCGGGCGCTCGGCGTGCGCGACGGCACACCGGTGCAGTTGCGCCATGCCGCGCCGCTGCAATCGTTCGCCGCCGTGCGCGCCAAGCTGCAAGGCCGACCCTTCGACGATGCGGCCTTGCTGGCCGTGGCGCAGGATATCGTGGCCGGCCGCTATTCCGACATCCACCTCGCCACCCTGATCACCGCCTGCTCCGGCAGCCACCTCGACCTGGCCGAAACCATCGCCCTGACGCGCGCCATGGTGGCAGTGGGCCAGCGCATGCAATGGCCGGCCGAGGTGGTGGTGGACAAGCATTGCGTCGGCGGCCTGCCGGGCAACCGCACCACGCTGCTGGTGGTGCCCATCGTGGCCGCCTGCGGTCTGATCATGCCCAAGACGTCCTCGCGCGCCATCACCTCGCCGGCCGGCACGGCCGATACGATGGAAGTGCTGGCGCCCGTCAGCCTGGAAGTGGAGCAGATGCGCCAGGTGGTGCGGCGCGAAGGCGGCTGCATCGCCTGGGGCGGCGGCGTGGCCTTGAGTCCGGCCGACGATATCCTGATTCGCGTCGAACGCGCGCTGGAGCTGGACAGCGATGGCCTGCTGGTTGCTTCCGTACTGTCGAAGAAGGTGGCGGCAGGCGCCACCCATGTGCTGATCGATATTCCCTGGGGCCGCACGGCCAAGGTGCGCTCGGAACAGGCGGCGCGCCAACTGGCAAACCGGCTGGAAGCCTGCGGCCAGGCGCTTGGCCTGCATGTGCGCTGCGTGCTGAGCGACGGCAGCCAGCCGGTCGGCAGCGGCATCGGCCCGGCGCAGGAGGCGCTCGACGTGCTGGCCGTGCTGCGCGGGCAGGACGATGCGCCGCAGGATCTGCGCCAGCGCGCCTTGACCCTGGCGGGCCTGCTGCTGGAACTGGGCGGCAAGGCGGCGCAAGGCCAGGGTGAAGCCCTGGCGCTGCAAACGCTGGAGAGCGGGGCGGCCTGGCGTAAGTTCCAGGGCATCTGCGCGGCGCAGGGCGGCATGCGCGAGCTGCCGCAAGCGTGCTGCTCGCAGGTGCTGACGGCGCGCCACGGCGGCCGGGTGGTGGCCATCGACAACCGCAAGCTGTCCACGCTGGCCAAGCTGGCGGGCGCGCCGCGCGCGGCCGCTGCGGGACTGCGCTTCCACGCGCCACTGGGAACCGTGCTGACGCCGGGACAGCCTTTGCTCACGCTGTATGCCGAAACGCCGGGAGAACTGCGCTACGCGCTCGACTACGCCGAGACGCAAAGCGCGCTGGTGACGGTGGAGGATGCCTGAAAACCGGGGACAGACCCCATTTTGAGAAAATGGGGTCTGTCCCCGGTGCTAACGCTGGAAGATATAAGTACCGGGCGCTTCGCCCAGCATCGGTCCGGGCGGCGGCGGATCGCCCAGCGGGCCGGCCTGGCGCGCCAGCCATTCGGCCCAGGCGGGCCACCACGAGCCATCGTGCTGCTCGACGCAGGCATGCCAGCTGTCCGGATCGATATACGCCGTGTCCTCGTAGTGGGTGGCGATCTGGTAGACCCGTCCCGTTTCGCCGGGCGGCGACACCACGCCCGCGTTATGGCCGCCCGAGGTGAGCAGGAAGGTGACGTCGGCATCGGCCAGCAACAGCAGCTTGTACACCGAACGCCACGGTGCTACATGGTCGCTCAAGGTGCCGACGGCGAAGAAGGGCGTTTCGATATCGGTCAGTGCCACGGCCCGGCCGCCGGCCTGGTAGCGGCCATTGGCCAGGTCGTTGCGCAGGAAGAGGTTGCGCAGGTATTCGCTGTGCATGCGGTAGGGCATGCGCGTGGCGTCGGCGTTCCAGGCCATCAGATCGCTGTCGATGGTGGGCAGGTTGAGCAGGTACTCGCGCAGACGGCGCGACCAGATCAAATCGTTGGAGCGCAGCAGCTGGAAGGCGCCCGCCATCTGGCGCGTGTCCAGGTAGCCGCGCTCCCACATGCCCGCTTCCAGGAAGCTGACTTCGCTCTCGTCGACGAACAGCGACAGCTCGCCCGGCTCGGTAAAGTCCACCTGGGCCGCCAGCAGGGTCACGCTGGCCAAGCGGGTGTCGCCGTCGCGCGCCATGGCCGCCGCGGCAATCGCCAGCAGCGTGCCGCCCAGGCAGTAGCCGGCGGCGTTGATGCGGCGCGCGCCGCTTTGCGCCGTGATCGCATCCAGCGCCGCCATCACGCCCTGCTGGCGATAATCCTCCATCGACAGCTCGCGGTCCTCGGCATCGGGATTGCGCCATGAAATGATATAAACCGTATGTCCCTGCTCGACCAGGTAGCGCACCAGCGAGTTGTGCGGCGACAGGTCGAGGATGTAGTACTTCATGATCCAGGCCGGCACGATCAGCAGCGGCGCCGCGTGAACCTTGGGTGTGGCGGGCGCATAGCGTATCAACTCGATCAGATGGTTGCGCAGCACCACCGTTCCCGGCGTGAGCGCCAGATTGCGGCCCGGCGCATAAGCCGGCGGCGCATCCGCATTGGCGCCGGCGTTGGTGCCGACAATGCCGCGCCAGATATCGGCCGCGGCTTTTTGCGCGCCGTTCAGCAGGCAGGCGCCGCCGCTTTGCAGCACGGCGTCCAGCACCACGGGATTGGTGGCGATGAAGTTGGAGGGCGCCAGCCAGTCCAGCATCTGGCGCACGGTGAACGTCACCACCTCGCCATGGTGGCGCGACACGCCGCGCACGCCGCTGGTGGCGCGGTGCCACCATTGCTGCTGCAACAGAAAGCCTTGCGAGATGGCGTTGAAAGGCCAGCGCTGCCAGGCCGCCTCCTCGAAGCGCCGATCCTGGGCCAGGGGTTCGATGGCCGGTTGCGGCTCGCCTGGCAGGCCGGGGCGCAGCGCCTGCTCCACATAATGCAGCCAGCGCTGGCCGCTGTCGGCCGCCTGCAGCAGCAAGTGCTGCTGTTTGGACGGCGACAGCGCCAGATGGCATAGCCAGTCGGCATAGGCCACGGCCATGGCGGCAGGCGATACCGAGGCGGTCCAGCGCGCCAGCGCGGCATTCAGCAGCAGGTCGGCTGCGGCGGCGTTGTCGTTGCCGCTTTCCGGATAGCTGTGCTGCCGCCCTCCCTGCCAGCCGCTGCCCTGGCGCTGCAGGCTGAAACTGGCCGAGAGCGAGCGCCGCGTCATGACGGCCTCAGTGGGCCAGCAGCAGCGGTAGTGTGGCCTGGTCGAGCAGGTCGCGGGTGACGCCGCCCAAAGCCCATTCGCGGTAGCGGCTATGGCCGCGTGCGCCGGCCACCAGCAGGTCGGAACCGCTGCTGCGCGCCAGGTCGAGCAGGGCGCCGGCCGTGGTCTGCGCGGTTTCGATCTGCACCACGTCGATCTGCACGCCATGCCGCGCCAGATACAGGGCCAGGTCCGCGCCCGGCTGTTCGCCATGGCGGTCCGGCATTTCGTCGGGATTGATGACGGCCACTTGCACCTTGGATGCGCGGCGCAGCAGCGGCAAGGCGGTCTGCACGGCGCGCGTGGCTTCCATGCTGGCGTTCCAGCCGATGGTGATCTTGCCGATGCCGCCTTCGCGGTGGTAACCGTCCGGCACCACCAGCACCGGGCGGGTGCTGTGCAGGGCCAGCTCCTCGGGCAGCCTGGCCGTGCCGCGCAGGCCGCGCGAATCGGGATCGCCTCGTCCCACCACCAGCAGGTCGGCGTAGCGCGCCTGCAGCTGCAAGGCTTGCACCGCGTCCTCGTCGACCATGCGCGATTCGTAGGAATCGACGCCCAGGCTTTCAGCTTGCTGGGTGAATTGCTGCAGATGGATGCGCGGCGCTTCGCGCATTTGTTCATACTCGCCGCTGGGCACGGCACTGCGGTTGGAGCAGGCCAGGAATACGAAATCGCGCAGCGACAGGCCGGTGACGGCGCAGCCGACCAGGTGGGCCTCGAAGTCCTGCGCCATGCGCGCGGCCAGGGCCATGCGCGCATTGAAGTGGGGCGAGGCGTCTACATGCAATACGATAGTCTTGAACATGATCTTCCTCCTGTTTGGCGCGGGGTTCAGCCGTAGCGCCGGGCCTGTGCGGCGGACGGCAGCAGCGCGCGGCCTAGGCCGGTCAGGCCCGCCAGCGCCGGAATCAGCACAATCCAGCCGGCGATGCCGAAATACACCATGCCGGTCGCTATCAGCAGTCCCGCAATCATCAGAATATGCACGCAGCGGTCGACCAGTCCTTGATTGATGCTCATAAAACCCTCCTTGATGACAAAGTAAGTTCCTGATGAGCATCAGTCTGATCCGATGGGCCGACAATAACTTTGATCCAGGTCAAATCCTACTCTTGTCGTGCCAGCTTGTGCAATTCCTCCGCGTGTGCGTGCGGCGGCGCCGACCAGACGCTGTCGGCCGGACCATGGCGCAGGCGGCGCGCGCTCAGCCTGGCGCCATACAGCAGCACCAGGCCCAGCGCCAGGCCGCTCAGGTCGACGCCGAGCGCGGCGCCGCTGGCATGCGTCCACAGGCCGGCCTGCGGCAGCAGCCAGCCCGCCAGCGTGGCGAGCGGAATGGCGAAAGCGGCCAGCGCGCACACAAGCAGCAACTGCGGCGCAGCGAGCGCCGCACCGCGCCAGAAGGCCCAGGCCACGCTGGCCAGGAAGACCGTGTAATACACCGTCACGCAAGCCGAGTTCGCGTTGGCCACCCAGGCATGCAGCCACTTGGCGGCGGCAATGGCGAAGGCGCTGCCGGCCACGCTGCCGAGGCAGACGCCGAGGGTGGCGCTGGCCATCAGCGCGGTGGCGCGCGTTTGCTGCGGCAGGGCGCCGCCGCGCAACTGATTCTTGCGCCGTTTTTCCACCCACAGCAGATTGCCGGTATAGAAGAGGAAGGCGCCGCCCAGGCCGAGCGCGAAGTAGATCCAGCGCGTCAGATTGCCGCCGTAGTTGCCGAAGTGGAGGGCAAAGAAGGGCGTGACCAGGCTGCTCCAAAAATCTTCTTTACCGGGCAGCATATCGGTATCGGTCTTGCCGGTGTAGGGATCGATCATCACGAAGCCGGTTGTCGGACCTGCCACCAGATGGCGGGCGTCGGCCACCGCCGCGCGCACCATGGGACGCGGACTGTCCAGGCCCATGAACAGGACTTCCGTCACCTCGGCGTCGGGCGCCGTGTCGCGCACCTTGCGCAGCAGCGTGGTGGGCGGCAGCATCTCAGTCAGCGGGCGCACCACGGGTTTTTTGCCGGGCGCCGCGCCGAACATCGGGCGGCCTTCGTACACCACATGCGCCAGGCTGTCGTAGAACTGGTCGTGGAAGGCGAACACGATCACCGTCACGCTGATCACGATATGGAAGGGCAGGCTGGTGATGCCGACGATATTGTGGGCGTCGAGCCAGAAGCGCTTGCGGTTCTTGCCCGCGCGCAGGGCGAAGAAGTCCTTGACCAGCGTGGGCAAGAGCAGGATCAGGCCGGACACCAGGGCCAGGAAGTACAGCACGGCGGCCACGCCCATCAGATAAATGCCGAGGTATTCGCCGCCCACCGAGCCGGGAATGCCACCGGTCCGGTGCAGCATGTCGATCAGCTGCGCCAGTTGCGTCGGCAAGGCTTGCCGCACCTGCATCTGGCCGGACGCGTCGAGCGCCGCGTCCCAGCGCCGCGCCGACAGATCGAGTTCGCGCCCGCCTTCGCCGGCGCTCCAACTGATGGGCGAGCTGGCGTATTCGTTGCGTTCCAGATGCAGGGTGAATTCGCTGCGCGCGGCGGGATACTGGTCCAGCACCTGGGCCACCAGCTTATCCAGGCTGGCTTCGTCGGTGGCGGCGGACTGGCTGCTGTGTACTGTGGGGGGACTGCTGGCCCAGCGGTCCAGCGGTTCCTTGAACATGGTGAGCGCGCCGGCGAAGAAGCCGATGAACAGCAGCATGCCGGCGCCGAGGCCGGCCCAGGTATGCAGGCTTTGATAAATACGGAGGATATCGCTGCGGATTTTCATGAGAAGGCCGGTACTCCACGCAGAGAGAAAAGAAGGGCATAGGCCAGCGCATTGGCCGCGCCCAGCCAGAGCAGGGCGCGCGCGCCGCTGCGGAACAGATAGCTCAGACTGAAGACCAGCATCCACACGGGCGCGATCATCCACATCACGAACTGGGTCTTATTCGGCGCATCGGCACCGCCGGGACCGGCCCAGGCGAAGATGCCCGCCACGGCCAGCGCCAGGGTCCAACCGAGGATGCAGCCGGCCAGCGTCTTGCTCCACCAGTCGGCGCGGATCGGGTTTTTGCTTTTGCCGCTCATGCTTCGGTCCTCCTCAGCAGCAGGGCGATAAACGGGAACAGGCCGAAGGCCAGCATCTGCAGCACCAGCCAGACGAAGACCGTGGTGGCGGCACCGAGGAAATGCAGGCCGCAGGGCAGGGCCAGCAAGAGCAGGGCCGCGCCGCCCAGGCGGGCCGGCAGGGCGCGCAGCGGCGCGCGCAGCCAGGCCTGGTGGCGGTGGCTCAGATAGAGCAGGGCGCAGCCCAGCAGCGTCAATACGTAAAAGAGGATAGCCATAGTAGAAACGGTAAGCGCCCATGCCCCGCAAGAGGGCATGAGCGCATCGGTCGAAAAACCGCTAGCTGCGGGACTTAGAAGTTATAAGTCGCGCTGGCGTAGTAGTTGCGGCCCAGTTCATTGCTTTGGAAGTTTTTATCCTTCTTGTCCAGGTTCACATTGCCCAGGTTTTTCACGCCAAAGCGCAGCACCACCTTGTCCACCTTGGCCGACAGCGCCAGGTCGGTGCGGGTGTAGCTCGGCAGCTCGTGCTGCTCATAGAACTGTTTGCCGATGTAGTTGCTGGACAGGGAGCTGGTCAGCCAAGGCAGCGGTTTCCAATCGAAGCTGACGTGGGCCGTGTTTTTCGGGCGGCTGTCGATCTGGGTTTTCTTGCCCGTGTTGTCGACCGCGTCGGCGTTCAGGTGGGTGTAGTTGGCGCTGACCGAGAATTGCGGATGCAGCTGCACATCGCCTTGCAGTTCCAGGCCGCTGGTCTTGGCTTTGTTGATATTGGTCCAACGGCGCATTTTGACGACCGGATCGTAGGCGGCCAGGATCATGTCGTCGACATCGTTCTTGAACACCACGGCGCTGGCGCCCCAGGTTTTCTTGCGGATCTCGATGCCGCCTTCATAGTTAGTGCTGGTTTCCGGTTCCAGCGCTGGATTACCGTACAACATGCAGTTGCCGCCGCAGCTGATGATGCCGTATTCGGCATTGGTCTGGTAGGCTTCCGGTGCCTTGAAGGCCTTGCTCACGCCACCCTTGATGGTGATGTCCTTGTCCAGCGCGTAGGTCAGGTAGCCCTTCGGCGAGAAGTGGTTGCCGAAGCTGTCGTTATGGTCGGCGCGGCCGGACAGGGTCAGGCGCAGGCTGTCGCTCAGGGTGATTTCATCTTCCAAGAACAGGGCCGAGCTGTCGATCTTGGCCTTGCCGGTCTTGACGAAGCTGACCGCATCCTTGATTTCCTGGCGGCGCAGGTCGACGCCGGCGGCCAGCGCATTGATGCCCAGGCTGACGTTGGCGTAGAACTTGGCGTAGGTGTTCTCTTCCTTCAGGTTGCGCTGTTGGGGCGCGTTGTAGCGGGTGTTGAAGTCCTCGATCTTGGTGGTTTCGCGGCTCAGGTAAGCGTGCGTGCTGCCCCAGTCCCAGCTGCCCTTATGGGTCACGCCGAAGGTGGTGCGCTTGGCTTCCTGCGCGCGCAGATCGCGCGCCTCGTATTTGCTGGCCGGGTCGAAGTAGTAGTAATAGACGCCGTAAGGACGCTTGTCGTTGGCATAGGCCAGGTCGAAGTCCAGGCTCTGGTTCTCCGCCAGTTTCCAGGTGGCGCTGCCGACGAAGTTATGCGATTTCTTTTCTTCCAGCGCGGGCGACTGGAGCGACGGGTTGGCGCCTGGCGCGAACCATGGGTCGCGGTCGTAGATCTCGCCGTTCAGCGACAGGCTCAGCGCGTCGTTGATGGCGCCCGAGACGTTCGCGCTCAGTTTGTGCTGATTGCCTTTTTCGCCGGAAGCGATCTGGCGGTATTCGCCGGTGACGCTGCCTTTCCAATCCTTGGTCGGGGTTTTGGTGATGATGTTGACCACGCCGCCGATGGCGTCGGAACCGTACAGGGCGGCCATCGGGCCGCGCACGATTTCCACGCGCTTGATGCTGCTCAGCGGGATGGCGTTGAAGTCGAAATCGCTGCCGCGCCACAGGGCGCCGGTGGAGGAGACGCGCTTGCCGTTGACCAGCATCAGCGTGTATTTGCCATCCAGGCCGCGGATGGAGATCTGGTCGCGGCCGCTGTCGTCGGTGACATTGGCCACGCCCACGGTTTCGCGCAGCAGATCGGCCAGGCTGTTGACCGGGGATTTCTCAATGTCTTCGGTGGTCAGTACCGTGGCGAAGGCGGGCGCGGAGGCGACCGTGTGCTTTTGCAGCGAGGCGGTGACCAGCACGGTGTCGATATCGTTGACGCCGGCCGCATCGGCCGCGTATGCCGATTGCATGCCAATACTTGCCAGAGCGACTGCCAGAATTTTCTTATTAAACATCAGTTTCTACCCGTTTTCTACTTTGAATAAAAAGTAAATGATACTGATTCGCATTTGCGATCGCAACATTTATTTACGAATTCAGCAATTTTTCTTTCTTAGACACAAAGATTTAGGCCGAAAGAACTATCAGAATTCGTAGGGTAAAAACACTGGCATGCAGCAAGCTCTTCGGTGCAAAATTACCGAAAAGATAATTTTGGTGCAGTGCAATGTCCGCACGATCGTGCTATAGAGAGTGACTAGTTGTTTGCAATGTGGAAATAATGTTTGGTGATACAGCATTGTCATGTTTACAATTAATCGAAGTTTTCCGACACCTGCATACAGAAAGGGGAGCTATCCTGGGCACCGACATGCACCTGCGGCCTTCGCGCTCGCAACTGGCCTTGCTTTTACGGGCGCAGCAATGGCCCGACCTGGCGACCGCTGCGCAGGACTTATTGCAGCATTTCCCGGCCAGCAGCTTCATGCTCAGGATGAGTGTGGCTGGCCAGCGCCAAGCGATCGGCTCGTTGCCGCCGCATATCATGGCCGAATTCGGTGACGAGGCCGATCCCGTCAGCCGCCACATCGGTGCCTCCGGCATTCCGCTGGAATGGGATACCGCCACGCTGTGCGCCGGCGGGGATGGCGCGCCGGTATACCAGTCGCTGCGAGGCGCCGGCATCGTATCCGGCCTGAGCATGGCGGCGCGCAGCGACCTGGGCTGGAGCCGCATCGACTTCTATTTCCACCAGGATGCCGACAAGGGCGCCACCGCCGACCTGTTCCTGCTGGGCTCCTACCTGCACGAGGCGGCTTGCCGCGTCTGGCGCGCCAGCTGGCCGGCCGAAGTGCCGCGCCTGACCGCGCGCGAGCGGCAATGCCTGCAGTGGAGCGCAAGCGGCAAGACCAGCCAGGAAATCGGCCAGATCCTCGGCATTTCGCAGCACACGGTCTACTTCCACCTGAAGAAGGTGGCGTCCAAATTCAAGGTGTATGGCACGCGCCATGCGATCAGCCGCGCCATGGACTTGAAGCTGATCAATCCCATCTGATCTTGCTCCAATCGGTGGCTGGTAGCGCAGCAAGATGAATATTGGTAATACAGTAATGAACGTTTGCAGCCTGATATTAATCTGATTACAATCGCCGACATCGTTCAATCGTTTCACAGCGAATCAAAATGGGCTACCACGTCACCATACTGCGCACCATTGATGGACAACTGCATCCGCTCTCACGCGAGGAGATCCACGCCGCCGTGGCGGGCATGGACGGCAAGCTGGCGGCGGAACACCAGGAAGGCGGCGAGCTGCGGCTGTACCGGCCGCTGCAAGGCCGTGCCAGCGAAATCATGATCCTGCAGGACGGCGAGTTGTGGGCCAAGAATCCGGGCAAGGCCTTTCTGGCGCTGATGCTGGAGTTGGCCAACAAACTGGAAGCGCGCGTGCGCGGCGACGAACTGGAAACCTACCGCACGCCCGACCTGACCTATGCCCATCCCGACGATCTGCCGCTGATCGAAGCGGCGCGCGTGGAAAGCCGCCAGCAGGTGCGCCGCGTGCAGCGCCAGGGCTGGATCGTGCGTCTGGCCGCCTTGGGCGCGGTGCTGCTGCTGGCGTATCTGTGGCGGCTGTACCAGAGCGCCTAGCGGCGCCCGGCGCCGAGGCTGGCTCAGGCCAGCAGGAAGGCAAGGCGCTCGTCGGCTCTGGATGGCGATATTTCCAGGATCTCCGCCTCCACCACCTTGAATGCCACAAAGGGGGCGTCGGCGACACGCGCCTGCAGTTCCGCTAGCGACAAGTGGTCCAGCTTGGCTAGGTCGCCGCTCAACGTGCCTAGCGGGCAGCCGTGCCGCAGGATCTTGGCGCGGTTGGCGATCAGAATGTGGATGAAGCAGTGGATGAAGCAGCGGATGCGCTCCGCAGGCGCGCCGCCTTCATCCTCCCACCGTTCGTCTTCGGATGTCAATTGGATAATTTTCAGCATATGTGAAAGACGAAAGGGTTCTATGAAATTTTCGATACCACAAGGGGCGCTAGGCCTGCTGGCGGCTGGCCTGCTTTCCGGATTGGCCTTGAATGTGAGCGCTGCCGACAGGCGCCGTGACGAGCCGCCGCCCGCCGTGGACGTGCGAAGAATGAGCGACCTGGTCGAAGAGCTGGCCGATGAGGAATACGAGGGCCGCCTGCCCGGCACGGCGGGCGATAGCCGCTCGCGCGATATCCTCGTCAAGGAGTTCCAGGAAATAGGATTGCAGCCGGTCGGCAGCGACGGCTATCTGCAGCGTTTTTACACCACCATCTCCCAGCCGGATGGCGAAAGCCACGGCAATCCGGCCAATCCGCTGCTGGGCAAGCGCATGGCGACCAGCAATGTGATCGGCATCCTTCCCGGCAACGATCCGCTGCTGGGGCGCGAAATCATCATCGTCAGCGCCCACCGCGACCATCTGGGCCGCACGCCGGGCGGCGCCCACTACCCGGGCGCCAATGACGACCTGTCCGGCCTGGCGGCGACCCTGGAACTGGCGCGCATGTTTGCCCACGATAAGGGGAGCAACAAACGCACGCTGATGTTCGTCGCCTATGGCGCGGAAGAGCAGGGGGAGATGGGCTCCATGCACCACGTCGCCCATCCTCTGCCTGGTTTCCCCAACAAGAATATCGTGCTGATGATTTCCATCGATATGATCGGCCGGGGTTTCGAGCGCTGGAGCAGCTATTCCCAGGCCCAGCGCGACCGCTATGCCGAGACCTGGTTCAAGCAGGTCTACAACGGCGTCAACGACGATGACGACGAGTATTCGCACGAGTACCCGCCGGAGAACGAAGGCAGTTTCTCCTACGATGCCGGCCCTTTCGGCAAGATCGGCATCAATAACCGCGTCTTCGGCAAGGCCGAGGGCATTCCCGACTACCACAAGACGACGGATACCTGGGATAAGGTGGAATTCGCGCCGGCCGCCGTTTTCACCAGAACCGTTTTCGACTTTCTGCGCAAAGTGGACCAGGACCCCAAGCCGCACGCCAAGCCCTGAATTCGGACGGCTGGCCTATTCTGATTCGCCCATAAAAGCCGCCCTGCGCTACTGCTAAAACTGATAGTTGGCAAAAAAACAGCCTTGCTCCAGACTCGGATTATCTTTGTCTAAAAAGCAATTCCGATGCGTGAGCGATTTCATGTGAGAGCAGTGCGGCTCCAGCGTGGCTTCACCTTGCTGGAGCTGCTGGTGGTCATGGTCATCATCGGCCTGCTGGTCGGTTATGTGGCGCCGAATTATTTCAGTGCGGTCGGCAAGTCGGAGAGCAAGGCGGCCAAGGCCCAACTCGACTCCCTGCAAAAAGCCCTGATTGCCTATCGCCTGGACGTGGGCGAGTACCCGAGCACCGAACAGGGACTGGCGGCGCTGTCGGCCAAACCGTCCGGAGCGGCCAACTGGAGTGGCCCGTATCTTTCAAAACCGGCGCCGCCCGATCCCTGGGGGCATGCCTATGTATACCGCCACCCGGGTCAGCGCAGCGACTACGATCTGCAATCCTATGGCCGCGACGGCAAACCGGGCGGCAGCGGCGACGCCGCCGACATCCTGAATTGACGGTGCCACGCCCATGCAGTTCGAGCTGAAGGTCTACCATCCGCGCGAAGGCGTGCGCCATCTGCAGTACGCCGCGCCGGATGAAGCCGAGGCCCGCCGCCAAGCCGGAGAGCAGGGCTATGCGGTGCTGTCGCTGCGCCGTCCCGGCTTGAGTCTGCGGCGTCCGCCGCGGGGCCGCCTGCGCATCCAGCTGTTCGGCCAGGAGTTGCTCGCTTTGCTCGATGCGGGCATGGGCCTGATCGAAGCCTTGTCGGTGCTGGCCAGGCGCGCGCGCGATGCGGACAGCCGCCAAAGCCTGCAGCGCATCCTGCTGCTGCTGGGCGAGGGGCAGACGTTTTCCGCTGCCTTGGCGAGCATGCCGCATGCCTTTTCCACGCTGTTTGTCGCCACCGTGCGCGCCAGCGAGCAGACCGGCGAGCTGCCGGAGGCGCTGCGCCGCTACCTGGCTTATTACCGCCAGCTTAACGCCGTGCGCGACAAGATCGTTTCGGCTTCGATTTATCCCGCCTTGCTGCTTGCTGTGGGCGGGCTGGTGATCGTGTTCCTGCTTTCGTATGTGGTGCCGCGTTTTGGCCGCGTCTACGCCGACCTGGGCGAGGACAAGGTGCCGGCCCTGTCGCGTCTTCTGATGCGCTGGGGCCAGCTGGTGACGGAACATGGTTCGGCCTTGCTGGCGGGAGCGGTAGCTACGCTGGCGCTGCTGGTCTATGTCTGCACGCGGCCGGCCGTGACGGCTGCGGCGCAAAGAACCCTATGGCGTTTGCCCCGCTTGGGCGAACAGATACGCACCTATCAGCTGGCGCGCTTTACGCGTACCGTCGCCATGCTGGTCAAGGGGGGCGTGCCGCTGGTGACGGCGCTCGATATGACGGGCGAACTGCTGCAGCAGCCGGCCTTGCGTGCCGGCCTGGATGCGGCGCGCCAGGCGATCCGCGAGGGAGGCGGGCTGTCCGATGCGTTTGGCCGCCATGGACTGGCGACCGAGGTGGGGCTGCGCCTGCTGATCGTGGGCGAGCGCGGCGGCGATCTGGGCGGGACCATGGAGAGAATCGCCGCCTTTTACGACGAGGAAATCGCGCGTGAAGTGGACTGGTTTTCGCGCCTGTTCGAGCCGGCGCTGATGACCTTTATCGGCCTGCTGATCGGCGGCATCGTGATCCTGATGTATCTGCCCATCTTCGAACTGGCGAACAGCATCCAATGACTAGCCTGAGCCGCCCAAGCGACATACTGACGCCCGCCATGCTGGCGGAATTGCATCGCGAGCGCCAGGACAGCGGACAAACGCTGTGGACCTTGCTGGAAGAGCGCCTTGGGCTGGCGCCGGCGCAAAGCCTGGCCGAGCTGGGGGCGGCCTTCCGCATGCGAACCCTGGACCTGGACGGCTTGCGCGCCTTGCGCACTGATTTTGCGCTGTTGCCGTATGCCGATGCGGTGCAGCGCAAATGCCTGGCGGGCTGGGATGGCGAACGCCTGTTGTGCGTGACGGCCGATCCTTTCGACAGCGCCTTGCAGACCTGGGTTGAAGCCAGGGTGCGGCGGGCGGTGCACTGGTGTCTGGCCCACCCCGGCGATCTGGGCGCTTTCTTCACCATGGCCGAGGAAAAGCTGCGCGCCATCGACGGCAGTTTTTCCTTCGGTGGCGAGCTGCAGGTAGCCAGCGCGGGCGGCGACCTCTCACTGGCCTCGATTTCGCAGGACGCCAGCCCGGTGGTCAAGCTGGTCAATTCATCGGTCTTCGATGCGCTCAAGCTGGGCGCCAGCGATATGCACTTCGAGGTCGGGGCAAAGGGGCTGGCGCTGAAGTACCGCATCGACGGCGTGCTGTCGCAGGTCTTGTTCGTGGCGGGGCTGGAAATGGCCGATCAGGTGGTGTCGCGCCTGAAAGTGATGTCCGAGCTGGATATCTCCGAGCGCCGCATCCCGCAGGATGGGCGCTTCAAGCTGCAGGTCAAGGGCAAGCAGATCGATTTTCGCGTCTCCATCATGCCCAGCCTGTTCGGCGAGGACGTGGTGGTGCGCATCCTGGACAAGGAGGCGCTGGCCGACCAGATGGTGGGCCTGCGCCTCGACCACCTGGGTTTCGATGCGCCGATCCTGGCGCGGGTGCGCCAGCTGGCGCGCGAACCGTATGGCATGACCCTGGTGACGGGGCCGACCGGCAGCGGCAAGACCACCACCTTGTATGCCGCGCTGACCGAGATCAACAGCGGGCAGGACAAGATCGTGACCATCGAAGATCCGGTCGAGTACCAACTGCCGGGCATCCTGCAAATTCCCGTCAACGAGAAGAAGGGCTTGAGCTTCGCGCTTGGCCTGCGCTCCATTTTGCGCCACGATCCGGACAAGATACTGGTCGGCGAAATCCGCGACCCCGAAACGGCGCGCATCGCCATCCAGTCAGCCTTGACCGGGCACCAGGTTTTCACCAGCGTGCACGCCAATAATGTCTTCGATGTGCTGGGCCGTTTCCTGCATATGGGCGTGGATATTTACAGTTTCGTATCGGCGCTGAATGGCGTGCTGGCGCAACGCCTGATGCGCATGGTCTGCCTAGCATGCAGCGCGCCGTATGAGCCTTCGCGGCAGGAGCTGGAAGAGTGCGGTCTGGCGGGCAAGCTGGAAGCCGGCGCCACGCTGGCGCGCGGCCGTGGCTGCGCCCACTGCCGCGGCACCGGTTACAAGGGACGCAAGGCCATTGGCGAATTCCTGCGCATGAACGACGAACTGCGCGAGCTGATCATTGCGCGCGCGCCGATCCGCGCCATCAAGGAGGTCGCGCTGAAAGGCGGAACGCGCTTTCTACGCGATGCCGCGCTCGATGCGGCGCGCGCCGGCATGACCACACTGGAAGAGGTGAACCGTGTTACGTTTTCCGAGTGAGTCCTTGACCGTCGTGCTGGGACGGGCCCAGGTCGGCGGCCTGCGGCTGCGGCGTGGCGCGCCTCAACTGCTGGAGACCTTGCATGGCGATGCCGACACCGCGGCTACCTTCACTGCCGCGCTGGAATTGCTGGAGCGCTGGCTGTGTGCGAATGATGTGCGCGGCCGGCGCATCCGCCTGATTCTGGCCGACAGCCATGCGCGCTATGCCTTGCTGCCGCCCAGCGCCATTCCCTTGCGCGCCGCCGAAGATGCCGCTCTGTTGGGAGCCCGCTTTGGCGAGCTGTATGGCGAAATGGCGGAATGGCAGATGCAGGCCGAAGCGCAACGCCACGGCCAATCGCGTCTTGCCTGCGCCATGCCGGCTGCGCTTGCGCAGGGCGCGCGCGCGCTGTGCGCGCAAAACGGTTGCCGTCTGCTCTCGCTGCAGCCCTACTTCATCGCTTGCTGGAACCGCTGGCGCGGCCGCGTCGATGGTCAGGAGGGCGTGCTGGCGGTGCAGGCGGGCGAAGAGCTGGTGCTGGCCGGTTTCGGCCGCCAGGGCTGGCGCAGCATACGCGCCAGCCTGTGCGAACCGACGCCGCAGACGCTGGCCGACGCGATCCACCGTGAAAAAATCCAGCATGGATTAGCTCCCGATTTGCCGGTATGGCTGCACGCCGCAATTCACCGGCCCGATCTGGCGCAACTGGGACAGGCATTGATGCCGATGCGCCCGGACGGGGGGCTGGCGGCGAGCGGCGCGTGCCTGAGCCAGGCCATGGCGCTGGCAGGGAGCGGCGCATGAAAAGAATCGGCATCGATTTTGCGCATCAGCCCATGCGGCGCAACGTACCCGCCTATTTGCTGGCCGGACTGGGAGCGGCTGCCTTGCTGGCCGCAGGCCTGGCCTATGCCGCCTACAGCAGCGGGCAGGCCGAGTGGGAACAAGAGCAGCTGGAATTGGCCGAACGCCAGCTTGGCCAGCCACGCCAGGCAGCTTCGGTGGACGAGAATGCCAAGGCGCGCCAGAAGGAAGCGGCGCGCCTCCAGGCGAGTCTTGAAGCACCGTGGGAGGCCTTGTTCGGCGTGCTGGAAAGCGTGCCGGCGCCGCAGGTGGCCTTGCTCAACCTGTCGCTGGATGGCGAGAGCCGGGAGCTGGTTCTATCGGGTGAGGCACTGGACGCGGCGGCCATGCATGGCTATGCGCGCCGCATGGGAGAGGCCGATGGACTGGCGGGCGCCTACCTGGCTTCGCACGAGGTGAATGCCCAGAATCCACGCCATTCGCTGCGCTTCTCCATCGGCGCCAGCTGGCGCAATCTGGCGCGGCAGCCGCAGGCAGCTGGAGGCGCGCCATGACAGGACTGAAATGGCGCGTGCACTACTGGCTGATCGGCCTGAACCCGGCCGCTGCCGCTGGCGTGCTGGGCTTGCTGCTGGCTGGCTTGCTGCATTTCGGTCTCACTCGGCCGGGAGTGCAGCGGCTTGAAACGGAACGCGCCGCCAGCCTGGCCCGGACGCAAAGCGTGGCTGCCTTGCGCGCGGAGCAGGCAGCGGCTGGGCCGCGCGCGGAGCCGCTGATGGCGGCACGGCTGCGCGCGAGCCTGCCCTTGGTGTCGTCGGCCAGCGTGAACGGGACGCTGGAACGGATGCAGGCGGCGTCGGAAGCGGGCGGCCTGCAGCTCAACAAGGGCAGCTATCAGTTGCAGGCCGGCGGCGGGCAGGGCGTGCAGCGCTACAGTATCAGCTTGCCCGTGAAAGGCGCTTACCCAGCCTTGCGCGCTTTCATCCGCCAGGTGCTGGGGGAAGCACCGAATCTCGTGCTGGAACGCGTCAGTTTCACCCGCAATAGCAAGGAAGAGGCGCAGGTCGAAGCCCAGCTGGAATTCGCCGCCTACTTCAGGAAGCCGGAATGAAGCGCCCGCCCTTGCGCAGCCTGTTGCTGTATGGCGCGCTGGCGCTCGTGCTGGCCGCTTCCGCCTGGACCCATCTGCAGCGGCGGCAGGACGACGTTCCTGAACTTGCCGAAGCCAGGTTGGCGCCGCGCGCCGCCTTGCCCAAGCGCGAGGAAGGGGAGCTGCCGGAAAGCGTCAATTCCCAGGCCGGGCCGGCGGATGCCCTTGCTCCCATTTTCAATTTGTTTGCCGCCGCCGATTGGGATGCGCCTGTGGCGCCGCCACCGCCGCCGCCGGTAATGCAGGCCGCCGCGCCGCCGCAAGCGCCGGCCCTGCCTTTTGAATATCTGGGGCGCACCGAGGTGGTGGGCGAGGCGGGCGCGATGCTGATTCATCTGCGCCGGGGTAGCGAAATGTTTTCGGTGCGCGCCGGCGACAGCATCGATGCGCAGTACCGGCTGGACCAGGTCGGCGAGGATGCGCTGCACATCAGCTACCTGCCGCTGTCCAGCAAACAAACTCTGATAATCACGGGAAGCCGATGAAGCGATTGTGGATGTGGACAATATGTGCGGCGGTGGCGGGCCTGGCCGGTTGCGGCGCCCGCGCCTTGCACCAGGACGGCATGGCGGCGCTGGCCCAGGGCCGGACCGAGGAGGGTTTGGCCCAGCTGAACAAGGCGGCGCAGGCCGATCCCGGTCATGCCAGCTATCGCAAGGATTTTCTGGTACAGCAGATGGCGGCCGTCAATCAGCTGCTGCTGGCGGCCCGCGCCCAGGCGGCGCAAGGCAATGCGGAAGCCGCCGAGGAAGGCTTTCGCAAGGTACTGGCCATCGATCCGGCCAATACCCAGGCGGGCGAAGGCCTGGCGCGCTTGCGCCGCGAACGCCAGCATGAGGAACTGCTGACGGCCGCGCGCCGCGCCGCCAGCGCCGGCGAAGGCGAACGCGCCTTGCCGCTGCTGAATGCGATCCTGGCCGAAGACAGTAGCCATGCCGGCGCGCGCAATTTGAAGCGCGAGATCGAGACGCCGCTGCTGCGCGAGCAATTGCAGGAAGCCAGTCTGCGCGAAGGCTACGCCAAACCGATCAACCTGGAATTTCGCGACGCCAGCGTGCGCATGGCGCTGGAAGCCTTGTCGCGCACCAGCGGCATCAACTTCATCTTCGACAAGGATGTGCCGGCCGATCTGCGCACCACGGTCTTTCTGCGCAATGCCGGCATCGACGAAGCGGTCGACCTGATCCTGCGCAACAGCCAGTTGCGGCGCAAGATCCTGAACAGCACCACCGTGCAGGTCTATCCCGACACGCCGGAGAAGCGGCGCGATTACCAGGAGCTGGTGGTGCGCGCCTTCTACCTGCAGGACGCCACCGCGACGCAGATGCAGACTGTGCTGAAAACCCTGCTGCGCATGAAGGATATTGTGATCGACGAGCGCCTCAACCTGCTGACCGTGCGCGACACGCCAGAGGCCGTGCGGTTGGCGGAAAAGCTGGTGGCCCTGCATGACCTGGCCGAACCGGAGGTGATGCTGGAAATCGAGGTGATCGACGTGCAGCGCGACGACCTGCTCAAACTCGGCATCCAATGGCCCAACCAGCTGACGGTGGTGCCGATTCCCAGCGGCGCGAATCTGACCTTGCACGACCTGCGCACCATGGATTCGCGCCGTGTCGGCGTCAATTTCAGCAACCCATCGCTGTCCGCGCGCCAGGACACGGGATCGAGCAATCTGCTGGCCAATCCCCGCATCCGCGTGCATAACCGCGAAAAGGCATCAGTGATGATCGGCGACAAACTGCCGATTGTCACCACCACCTCCACCGCCACCGGCTTCGTGGCCGAGAATGTGCAGTATCTGGACGTGGGACTGAAAGTGGGCGTGGAACCGCTGATCCACGCTTCGGGCGAGGTGTCGCTGCGCCTGAACCTGGAAGTCAGTTCGGTCTCGGGCCGGGTGGAAACGCCGAACGGCACTACGGCCTACCAGGTTGGTACGCGCAACGCGAATACCTTTCTGCGCCTGAAGGATGGCGAAACCCAGGTGTTGGCTGGCCTCATCAGCGATCAGGACCGCAAGTCCGCTACCGGCGTGCCGGGACTGAGCCAGCTGCCTTTACTGGGGCGCCTGTTCTCCGCACCGCAGGACAGTCATACCAAGACCGAGATTGTGTTGTCGATCACGCCGCGCATCGTGCGCGGCGCGCAGCGGCCGGAATCGCAGCCGCTGGAATTTTGGTCCGGCACGGAAAATGGCTTGAACACGCGGCCTTTGCGCCTTTCCAGCGACAAGCAAGGCAAGGATGCCAAGCCGCTGCAGAACGCCGAACTTGCGCCGCCGGCCGGCGTGCCGGAACAGCCATTGCAACTGGTCTGGGGCGGCCCGAACCAGGTCAATGTGGGGCAGGAATTCCAACTTTCGCTGCGCATGCGGGCGCCGGAAAATGCCCAGGTGCAGCCGATGCAGATTCTGTATGACCCGGCCGTGCTGGAGGTGAGCGAGGTGCAGCAGGGCGAGCTGGCGGCGGGGGAGGGCGGCGCGGACGCCGGTGTGGTGTTCGATAACGGTAGCAAGCGCGTCAAGATCGATCTGAGCAAGCGCAAACTGCCCGGCGCCAGCCTGGATGGCAATGTGCTGACCCTGCGCATGAAGGCGCTGGCCGCGAACAGCGGCACGGAGCTGAAGATCGTCAATGCCGGCGGCAGCCAGCCGGCTACGCCTTATACCGTGCGGGTGGCGCAGTGAGGCGCACCAGCGGCTTCACCATCATCGAGCTGCTGGTGACGGTGGCCATGGTCAGCGTGCTGGCGACGGTGGCGATTCCAACGGCCGAGCTGCTGGTGCAGAAGTCGCGCGAGCGCGAACTGCGCGAAACCCTGCGCACCTTGCGCGCGGCCATCGACGACTACAAGCAGGCCAGCGACAGCGGCCATATCGCGCGCTCGGTGGGGGAGTCCGGCTATCCGCCCACGCTGGAAGATTTGCTGGGCGCGCGCGATGTCAAAGACCCCAAGGGCGGCATGATCCGCTTCCTGCGCCGCATTCCGCGCGATCCGCTGCGGCCCGATCTGCCGCCTTTGCGCAGCTGGGGCTTGCGCAGCTATGCGTCGAGCCAGCAGAATCCCCAGCCCGGCAAGGATGTCTTCGATATCTATTCGCTGGCGCCGGGCAAGGGCATCAATGGCCAGCCGTACCGGGAGTGGTGAGATGCGGCGCGCGCGCGGCTTCACCATTCTGGAACTGCTGGTGGTCATGGCCATCATCGGCACCCTGCTGTCGCTGGCCGCGCCGCGCTATTTCCGCAGCATGGAAAAGACCAAGGAATCGGTGCTGCGCGAGAACCTGAATGTGATCCGCACCACGCTGGACCGCTACTACTCCGATATGGGCGTCTATCCTGAAACCCTGCAGGAACTAGTCGACCGGCGTTATCTGCGCAAGATCCCCGACGACCCGTTGACCGGCAGCGGTAGCAGCTGGAGCATCGTGCCGGCCGCCAGCCGCGAGCAGGGCGTGGTGGCGGACGTGCGCAGCGGCTCGTCGGCGCGCAGCAGCGACGGCAGCGCTTACCGGGATTGGTGATGCGAGTGCGCCAGCAGGGTTTTACCTACCTCGCCATCCTGTTCACGGTGGCCATGGTCAGCATCGCCATGGGTGCGGGCGCGGCGATGTGGACGCTGGAGAGCCGGCGCGAGAAAGAGCAGGAGCTGCTGTTCGCCGGCGACCAGCTGCGCGCCGCCATCGGCCGCTACTACGAAAGCACGCCGGGTGAGCTGAAGCAGTTTCCCGCCAGCCTGGAGCAACTACTGTGGGACAGCCGCCATGCCGTGCCCCAGCGCCATCTGCGCCGCCTGTACGCGGACCCGCTGAGCGGCAAGCCTGACTGGGGGCTGGTGCGCACGCCGTCCGGCGCCATCATGGGCGTGTACAGCCGCTCACCGCAGCGCCCCCTCAAGCAGGCCCGCTTCGCCGACCGCCACGAACGCTTCGCCGGCCGCGCGCACTACGCGGATTGGCAGTTCATCTACGAACAGGGCTATGTGCGCTATACCCCCGCGGTGTTTGAGTGAGCCGCATTGGCGGCAAACTCCCAGTTCACCATCACCGTCATACCAAAGGACGCGCAGCCCACCAGCCATATCGTATGAACAGAAGAGCCGGCCGATGACGCCAGAGTCATAAGTGTTATTCACTGTAGCGGATTATTCACTTGTGCGGGAGCTGTTACTATGGCGCACCCGCACCTCTGATGGCGCGGCAATCGTTGTACTAAGGATATTGTTTTATGAATCACGCAACTACCACCATCCTGCGGCAGGATGCCGATCGCCTGCCTGTCAGCGGCTTGCTGGCCCTGGCCATGGCCGCCTTCATCACGCTGCTGACCGAAATTCTCCCCGCCGGCCTGCTTTCTTCCATTGCGACGGGCCTGAAGGTGTCCGAAAGCCTGGCCGGACAATTCATCACCGCCTATGCCGTGGGCGCCTTTGCCGCCGCCATTCCGATGACCCTGCTGACCCAGGGCCTGCGCCGCCGTCCGCTGCTGCTGAGCGCCATCTGCGGCTTTGCGGCGGTCAATCTCGTGACCGCGCTGTCGGACAACTACACCGTGTCGCTGGTGGCCCGCTTCTGCGCCGGCGTCTTCGGTGGCATCGTCTGGTCGTTGCTGGCGGGGTACGCGGTGCGCATCTCGCCCTCGCACATGGCCGGACGAGCCATCGCGCTGACCGGCGCCGGCGGCACCATCGCCCTGGTGCTGGGCGTGCCGCTGGGCGCCGTCCTGGGCCGCCTGATCGGCTGGCAGGGCGCCTTCGGTCTGATGAGCGGACTGGCGCTGCTGCTGGCGGCCTGGGTGCTGGCCATCGTGCCCGATTACCCGGGCCAGAGCCGCGAACGGCGCCAGACGCTGGGCAGCGTTTTCCTCAAGCGCGGCATCCGCGCGGTGCTGTTCGTGGTCTTCAGCTTTGTGGTCGCGCACAATATTTTCTATATCTATATCGAACCGCTGTTGCAGCCGGCGGGCCTGTCGGCCAAGGTCGACCTGGTGCTGTTCGTCTTCGGCCTGGGTTCCATCGCCGGTCTGTGGTGCGTCGGCCTGCTGGTCGACCGCCATGTACGCCGGCTGGGCGTGATCAATATCGCGATATTTGCGCTGGCCACGCTGCTGCTTGGCTTGTGGGCCGCGACGCCTTGGGTGGTGTATCTGGCCGCGGCTATTTGGGGCGTGGCGGTGGGCGGCTTCGCGACCATCACGCAGACGGCGCTGGCGCGCTTCGCCGGCGACGGCATCGACGTGGCCCAATCCATGTACACCACCGGCTGGAACACCGCCGTCGCCATTGGCGGCGTGGTGGGCGGCGTCCTGCTCGACCGCGCCGGCTCCGGCGCCTTCGCCTGGACCGTGCTGGCGATTCTGGCCGCCTGCCTGTCCGGCGTGGTGTTTGGCATGAACCGGGCGTTCAAGTCCTAAGTGGAAAGGAAAGCACAGATGGATTACAAGATCGCCGCCAAAAAATCAGTATCGAGGAAGACGAATACAGCCTGACCATCGGCTTCCTGGATGATGGCACGGGGCCGCACAGGTATGTGCTGCTGCAGAAAACCCTGGAGCCGGACGAGCAGGACGAAGAGCTGGGCATGGACACGGCCCATATCGAGATCGAGGACCAATCCCGTTCAGGCTATGGCGGCATTGCGTCCTTGGCCTGGGATGGCGGAGAGCTTTGCATCCGGCTCAATGAGAGGGGTAGGAAGTTCTTGAGCGTCGATGGCTCGGTGTTGATTGCAATTGAAGCCGCTGGCTGGACGACGGAAGTGAAAGAGGCGCTGCAAAGGATGGGCGAGGGCGGTTTTCCCTTGCAGCTTGCCTAGTAAGCTGTTTTTCGGCGGACTGGAACCTTCAAACGGATGGCGAAATCATTTCCGGGCGCCGGACAAGGGATAAAAATCCTCCACGATCTTGGAACCGTACACGCCGTTCTCCAGATACATGGTCTGCGCGCCGCCCCAGACGACGTCCGGGTAATTGGTGAGCTGGGTAATCTGGACCCGGATATGGGGAAAGGTAATGGTTTCTACCGCTTTCGGTATGGGCAGCCACTTGATCTCTTCTATGATGTCGGGAGCTTTCAACTCACCGCTCTTGATTCTTGTAGTGTAGATGAGTCTGGTCGATATCTGGCCGCCCTTCAGCGTAAAGACTCCCCGAAGCGTCGGCGTGGTGATTTTCACGCCATAGCTGGCAGCCAGTTCGTCAAGTCCCTCGGTGATACTCAAACGATCGTCCTGATACCAGCCCGGAGTTACCCAGCGATTCGAGTTCTTGACCTTGACGACCATCAGTTCGTTTTTTCGTTCAAGAAAAGCAGGCGATGGAAGGTGGAAGCATTGGGCGCCTCCTGAGCGAAAAGCGCGTGTGAGTACAACAAACCAATCAGCAATAAGAATTTTTTCACTTGGGTCCTCCCTGGATGGTTAAAGTAGCGTATCTGTGCATGTGGCCGCGGGGGAAATATCTTTACGATAGCGGCGCGCGACAAGCAACCCTGCCACTCTCCGCCAGTCGCTTGAGCGATGCCAAGGTGATTGGAAGCCCCGTCCGTAAGGGATTGCCGACGATACGCCCCAGCAGAAAGGACAATGCACCGGAAAAGGTAACTCTATGGACGACTTCGGTTCCTGAGGCAGTGGCGTTGAGTTCGTGCTCAAACACCATACGGAAGAGTGGAATCTGCGACTCGACAGTGAACGACTTGTTGGGAACCACCGATATGAAATTCATTGGGACAGTGATTCCTTTCGGTGGAGTGATCCTGCCTTTGCTCCCCGTCTGGAATGGCCCGTCTATCGACGACTCTTTGGTATCTGGGTCCCACGTTTTCCAGTTAGGGACGTCCGCGTAAATCTCGAATATTTTCTCGGGCGGCGCAGAGATTGTGACTCGGCTTTCCACTTGCATTCGGCTACTCCTATGTTGTCTACAGCATTGATACCTTCGACAGATACAGAAATTGATCGGTACGACCACATCGTCCATCATGGCAGGGAGAAAAACACTGGCATACTGCGAATTCGGACTCCGGAAACGCGATTCCGGAGGGATCTGGACCGATATTGTCAGGTCGAGTGCAAGGTTGAAGTGCGATAGCTGGCCGGCGTCTGCCCGGCGATCTTCTTGAAGACGGCAAAGAAAGTAGAACTGGAATTGAAGCCGCAGCGCTCCGCGATGGTTTCCAGGTTCAGCTGGGGTTCTGCAAGCAGCAGCGTTTTCGCGTTGGCGATACGGAACTCGTTGACGTACAAGTTGAAGCTTTTCTTCAACTTGTCGTTCAGAACCTGGGACACTTCGGCTGGCACATTTCCGGTACGTTTCGCCAGTTGGGCCAGCGTGAGGTTGGGATTCGAATGCAATGACTGCTCGTTCATTTGTTTATCGAGCATAGAGAGGATCGTTTCCGCGTCTTCCTCACTCAAGCGGCGGTTCTGGTACTTTTCCTTCGTTACCGGCGACTCTTTGCGCAACAGGAAGACGAGGACCGCAATATGCATGAAGAAGGTAAATGACAGTGCCCCGACAATATAGGAGGTCAGGGGCGTGCTGACGTAGGCGGCGAGAATCAGGAAGCTGCCAGCGAACACGCTTAGCGGCAACAAGGTTCGCGTCGTGATAAGTGTAGCCGGCTCGGCCAGGTGATGACGCGCGTGCCACAAGGCCTGAGCCGAAGCCGCCAGGTAGGCAAACCAGACCATGTGGATTGCATAACTGGAGTAATCCCAGATGGCGCGATAATCAGCATAGGGGAACAGGATGCCAATCCCGATCACCAGGGACCACAGGCCCAGATGGAGTCGCCACCGGCCGTCCTCCGAACGCTGCTGGAGGTCGGCTAGGTGGTAGCTTATATACAGATAAGTCAGCGGCCCGATCAGCAGGCAGGCAGATAAGCCAAACTGCCGAAAACCGATCGCAATTGAAGGATCGAAATAAAAGAAGGTTGACTTCGCAGTACGGACACCGACCGCGAGCAGCAGGGCGCCAAGCATGATGTCCGCCCGGCGTCGTGGCCGGCGCGTGAAAAAGTAGACGGCCAAGAATATGCCATTGATGGCGCCAAGTGCACTAAAGAGAAATAAGAGTTGTCGGGTAATCATGCCGACAAGTATATATACAACATCGCCGTCATTGTGGTCTTTCGGGTGGCATAAGGCGCATGGGACTATTACCATCATGAGCTTCTGAATATTGGTCGCGATCCTCAGCCAGATATGCCCATCGTCTTTCAAGAATTTGAGTGCATATTTCCGGCGGGCGCGGCATATCCAAAATAGTTTCGCATGCCGACGCGCTATACTCGAACGGATAAGTCGGAAAAGGAGGCAGCAGATGGCGGGCAGCCAGATAGAGCGATTCGAACGTTGGCGTGGCCGCCAGACAGGCCATTTGGCCCACCTCGTCCAATTGGTGCTGAACGAAGTGGTGCCCGAACTGGAAGCGGCCGGTTTGCGGCGTCATGCCGACTATGCCGCCAACCTGAGCCGTAGTGTTTCGGCCACCACCATTGCCTTGCAGCGGCGCAGCGGCCCGCTCTGGCCCACGGTGGAAATCGAATTCCCTTTGCGGCGCAAGCCTTTACTGGGTTTGACCTTTGCGATGTTGCCCGAGACTTGCTACCGTTACGGCGAAGCCGGCCCGGAAGCCATTCCCCGCCTTGAAGCCAATGTGGTCGAGGGCGATATCGCCTTCAGCCTGTGCAAGGGTGGAAACCGCAATTACGATTGCAACTTCGGTTATGAATGGCTGGCTTTGTTGCCCGCCCGCCGCCTTCGCGCCGAGGTGGACCAGATGAAACAGCGGTTGCCCTGGCTGCTAGACGTGTTGAACAGCGGCATTCCCGCCGACTGGCTGACGCTGCCGCGCGCTGGTCGCGCCGGCCAGTATGCCCGCGTGAGCGTGCGTGGCTCGCGGCTCGAAAGCAGATAGGGCCGCCCATCAGCGATGAAGGCGTGCGCGTCCCTAGTCAGGGGCGGCCTTTAGCTGGGCGGACAGGCGGGTGGAATGGCCCGCCTGTCCGCAGGGGCTTACTTCAGCACGACATTCCAGTTCTTCTCCACGCACTTCACGTAGTTGCCCGCGATAAGGGCGCTATACGGCGTCTGGTAGCTCACCAGCTGGCACTGGTAATCGCCGCCCGAACTCCAGTTCTTCTCCCAATAGATGTTGTAGGCCGCCGAACTCGATGGCCCGAAGCGCTGCATGCTGGCGCAGGAGAGCTGTTCGCTGCCGATATTCCAGCCCAGGTCCGCCGCGAACTGCTTGTAGTAGTCGATGCGGTTCTGCGCCGCCGGCTTCTCCGTGCCTTGTCCGCACTCGGCGTTGATAATCATGATGGTGGTGGCGAAGTTATTGCCCGCGCCGGCCGTGCGGTCGGCTTGGTTCGGCACCCAGGTGCCATCCAGCACATGCAGCATCGAGGGTTTGGGCGGCTGCGGGAAGACGAAGAAGAAGGTGGCCGAGGCCAGATTCAGCCAGGTCGACGCCACCAGGTCCGGGTCTTTCAGCAGTACCGACTGGTCGCCCTTGTACATCGCTTGCGAGAAGGGGCCGTAGTTGTAGTTGTAGGACAGCTGCTTGGCGCCGCGCCCGAAGTATTTCTTGTAGCTGCCATCGGCATTGCGGCCGCAGGTCCAGACGGTGTTGAAGACCGGATCGGCGCATTCGGTGTTGTAGCCGCAGCCCGGGCCGTTTTCCTCGCATCCCAGTTCGCGCAGATATTTCAGGCCCTGGCGCCACTGCGGCAGCGGAATGCTGGCGTTATGGTCGCCGGTCTCCTGGGCGAAGTGGGCGAACATGGTGGCCAGGCTGTGGCGGCAGATGGCGTCGGCATTGCGGCCGTCGCTGTAGTCGTCGCAGATGGCGGGGAATTTGGCGATGGCCTGCAGGAAGCGGCGGTAGGTGTAGCTGGTTTCGCGGATGGAGAAGTAGAACTCCCATTTGGCTTCCGGCAGCAGGCGTTCGACCCGCTTCACATTGAGCGGATTGGAGGCCGCGCCCGGCGTCACGGCATCCACACCGGCATTGTCCAGGGTGCGGATGGAAGCCTTCACCTTGCGGAAGAAGTCGTTGTCGGTCAGCGCCACTTCCTTGGCCTCGGCCTGGGCCTTGGTCGGCACGCCGCCCGGTCCTGGGCCGGGGCCGGGACCGGGGTCCGGATCGGGCGCGTCGGCGACGTATTTCCATGGGCCGTAAGTATCGGCCTGGTTCGGCGTGCTGCCCTGGTTCCACCATTTGGCTTCGTATTGCTTGCCCTGGTAGATGGCGCACATGCCGGCGGTGTAGACCTGGCCGCTGTTCCAGGCCGGACAGGATGCGGCGGCCGACGCGGCGGCCATGCGCAAGCCCTGGTGCTGCTGGGCGCCGGCGGGATTGTCGGAGGAAGAGCCGCCGCAGGCGGCCAGCAGCAAGGCCGGCAGCACGGCGGAGGCGAGAGCGGCAGGATGGGCGCGGCCCAGCGCCGCAAGCGGGAAGGGGGATTTCATGTTTGTCTCCTTGATGGAAGAAGCGGAGCGCCAGGGCTGATCGCCCCGGTGCTCCGCCTGGCGCGCCCGTGGTCTGGGCCACGGTGCGCGGATTTTCAAACGCGGTTTATGGCAAGGCCACCGGCAGTTCCGGATACTCGCTGCTCAGCGCATAGCGCACGCCGCCCACCGTGATGGTGTAGGACAGCGGACCGGAAATCGGCAGCTGGTAGTTCAAGGTCAGCGCCACCGAGGCGCCCGGCGCGATCGACTGCCAGGCCGGGATGGTGAACTGGGCGCGGTTGAAGTTGGCCTTGAAGCCGCCGATATTGTTCGGCCCCGTGTAGCCGGCCTTGATCACCTTCAGTCCATAGCCCGACTGGTCGCTCATATTGGCCGGCGCCGACACCGGATAGTCGAACTCCACCACCGAGCCGCCGGGGATGGCGGTGGCGCTGTTGTTCGTCACCGTCATCACCGGGTTGATCGGGTAGTTGCTGTCGCCCAAGGCCCAGCTGCCCAGCGCAATGCTGACCTTGGCGCTGGTGGCCGGAATCGGGCTTTCGGCGCGCTTGTGGCCATACGGGCCGGCCGCCTTGAAGGCGTTGAACACATTGGTGGTCAGGGTGTAGCCCATGAAGTACTCGCCCTTGCCGCCGTTTTTCGACGGATGCCAATCGTAGTCGCCCGCCAGTTCCCAGATCATGATGCCGCCGATATTGTTGTCGACGATGTACTTGGCCTTGGTGGCGATGGACTGCGTGGTTTCGGTCGAGATGAAGACCTTGCGCGTGGCGTTCCACAGCCACGGCGCCACCAGGGTGGCGTTGTAGTTCGCCTGGTAGGTGCCGGTCAGGGTTTTCTCGGTGACGCCGTAGGCATCCAGGTAGTCCGGCACGATGGCGTTCTGCAGGTTCAGCGCATGCCACAGCGGGTTGCCGCCGCCAGGCAGGGGCTTGCCGTTGGTGTCGAGGTCATGCCAGACATTGTCGATGCCGATGGCGCCCGTGCCGCAGGACTTGGTGCCGGCGCAGACCACGGTGTCGTTGACCAGGGCGGTGGTGCCCCACAGGCCGTTGCTGCCGCCGTTCACGTCGCGCCAGCCGCGGGTGTAGTAAGGCACGCCGATATTGATGCGGCCTGCCTGCAGCGCGCCGCGGTAGTAGCGGTAAGCCCAGTCCACGTTCAGGTAGCCGATGCCGCCGTAGGAGTAGGCGTTGGCGGCGCGCAGTTCGCCGTCGTTGCCGTCGTCGAACAGGGCGGCGTTGGGGCCGACGAACTGGTTCCAGCCGCCATGCAGGTCATACGACATCAGGCTGGCGTAGTCCAGGTGCTTCAGGCCGGACAGGTTTTCCTCGCCGCGCAGCACCCAGCCCGAAGCGGAACCGGCGATGGTCAGCAGATAGTAGCGGTTGTCGGCCACGGCGGCGGTGTCGAGCTTGTCGCGCACCACTTTGAGCAGCTGGTTATAGCTCTTCATCAAGCCGGCCAGGCGCGGTTTCGACAGGCCGAAGTCGAGCGGGTTGCCGGCCTCGTTGTTCGTGGTCGGGTGCTCGTAGTCGATGTCGATGCCGTCGAAGAAGGGATACTGGCGCAGGAAGGCCACCATCGAATCGGCCAGGGTGTTGATGCCGGCCGTGTTGATGCTGCCGTCGGCATTGGTGGTGGCCGGATAGAAGCCGCCGCTGTCGGCCCAGCCGCCCACCGAGAGCATCAGCTTCACGCCCGGATAGCGTTTCTTGTACTGGCTGAACAGATTGAAGTGGCCCTTGTACGGCAAGCTGGGGTCCATGGCGGCGGCCGGAATGTCGGGCCAGGTGACGCCGGTATCGGGGTTATCCGGCCCGCTGCCCAGCTTGACCTTGAAGGTGCTCTTGTCCACGCCGGCGAAGGCGTAATTGATGTGGGTCAGCTTTTCCCACGGGATGTCGGTCACCAGGTAGGACGGCGCGCCGTTCTTGCCGGTGCGCCAGCTGGTGAAGTAGCCGACGATGCGGCGCTGCAGGCCATTGGCCAGCTTCTCGCGGCCATCGGCATCGTAGACGCCGCAATATGGCACATTGGTGACGCCGGAAACCAGGCCGTCGGGACGGCAGGCCACAGGCGTGGGCGTCGGTGTTGGCGTGGGGGTGGGAGTTGGGGTGGGCGTCGGGGTTGGAGTCGGCGTTGGAGTCGGCGTGGGTGTGGGCGTCGGGGTTGGCGTTGGTGTTGGCGTCGGCGTGGTTTGCAACTGCCATGGGCCCCACTGGTCGGCGCCCGGCGCATTGTTCTGGGTCCACCATTTGGCGGTATAGGTCTTGCCTTGATACGTGACGCAGGCGCCTGCCGTGTAGACCTGGCTGGCGCTCCACTCGGCGCAGGCGGCGGCCGGAGCGGGCGCAGGGGCGGCGGCCAGGCGCGTGCCGGTGGGCGCGCTGGCGCTATTGTCGCCGCCGCCGCCACCGCCGCATGCCGCCAGGGCGCCGCCCAGCAAGACCATGAGTAAGGTGCTGTAGGTTTTCATTCTGTCTCCGTTTTTTAGAAATCGTGATTAGGCGGGTAATTGCTATAGAAATCGTTGTCCCACAAGAAGTGGGTCGCGGCGATGGTCACGGAAATATCCAGACCCTCGACGAAATGCCACCAGCCCACCGGCAGGAACAGGATCTCGCCTGGTTCCAGAACGCAGTCCAGTACCGGAACACCCGCCATGTCCGGATAGCGCTGCACATCGATGGCGCGGCCATCGACCGGGGTAAAGCAGTGGCGCTGGTTGTACAAGCGCGGCGTGTCGCAGGGCGCGATCAGGCGCACGCGCTTACGGCCCATGATCTGCACCATGAAGTTATTGGTCAGGTCATGGTGGAAGGGGGTGATGGTGCCGGCCGGGCCGAACCAGAAAAAGCCCTGCTGCTCGCCGGCCGGCTTCAAGTACTCGGGCAGGGCCGGCACGTCGGCCCACAGCTCGCGCAGCGCGTGGCGGTTGCGCGAATCGTTATTGGCCGTCATGTAGAAATCGTTGGTATGGCCGCTGCTGCGCACCAGCTCCACGAACTCGCCGAATGGAATCTGGCGCTTGTGGGCGATGCTGTTCATTTCATAGTCCTGGTCGGCGTTGCGGCCGAACTGCACTTCGACGCTGCGTTCGCCGAACTGGCTGGCGAAGAAATCCAGCGTCCATTTGCTGCGCGCGGGGCAATCGTCCAGCATGCCGGTGATGATGACGGGACGGTTCAGCGCATAGTGCTGCTGCAGGAAGTCTTCGCGCGACAGCTTCTCGCGGCGCGGAATATGGATGGGCGCCAGCCGGTTCAATTGCGCCTGGATGCCGATCACCCAATCGCGTTTGGCGAGCCGGTTGCGCAGGCGTTGCGAACCTTGCAGATAGGGGCTGCGCAGCGCCGCCTCGATCTCATGGGCGGCCTCGATGGCTGAGATGCCGTTTTGCTGCAGGATGCCGGCCAGCGCCTCCGGGTGCGTACCCAGGATCAGATTCTCCCCGATCCAGCGCCGCCAATCGTCTCCGATATTGCGCAACTGATGCACCGTCGCACGACGTTTCATACTCCCTCCTCGAATGGTCGAGCTCGTGTCCGATTGGTGCCAGGCACCCATTGGACACGGTCTCATCTTTAGGACAGGGCAGCTAAGGCCGAGCTCGTGTCCGCATGGTGCCTGGCACCACGGTGGACACGGGCTCGGCGGTGGGCTTAGCGGCCTTTCCAGACTTCGCTGGTCAGGGCGCCGCTGGCGTCGCCGTCCAGCTCCCAGGAGAAGGCGCCGCGCAGGCCTTGATCGCGCATGTATTGCATCTTCGTGCCGATCACGGTGGCGTCGTCGTAGCTCCACCATTCACCCGTGGTGGTGTAGAGGAAGAGTTGCTTGGTGACGGGGTGGTAGGTGCGGGTGCCGGCCTTGCCTACGAGAACCTTGTAATCCTCGATGCCGGTTTCCCAGGCGCCGTTGGCGCCGCCGCCTGCCGTCTGGTACAGGCCGTTGCCGTTGGGGCCGGCCGGCACGTTCTTCCAGCCGCGTCCGTAGAACGGTACGCCGAGCAGGATCTTGTTCTTCGGCATGCCGGCGGCCACCAGGGCGGTGATGCCGTCGTGGGTGTTGTACTTGGCGACATTGCCGGTCGATGGATCGGCTGGGTCGTGGTACAGCGGCGAGTGGAAGTTGGTGGTGTTTTCCCAGGCGCCGTGGAAGTCGTAGGTCATCAAGTTGACCCAGTCCATGTACTGCTGGTACAGGGCCGGTTCGGTGTTGTTGATCTTGTCCACGCCGGCGCCGACGGCGGCGGTCAGCAGGTAGCGCTTGCCATCCTTGGTGCCTTGCGCGTCCAGTTCTTCACGGAAGGCCTGCATCAGCAGCGTGAAGTTGTGCTTGTCGTTCACCGCGTCCACCGTGTTGTACGGCTGGCCGCCGCCGCCCGGGTATTCCCAGTCGATGTCGATGCCGTCAAACACACCCTTGCCGGTGCCGGGGCCGCCGCGTCCATCCTGCACCGGCAGGTCGCCGGCGATGAATTGCTTGACGCAGGATTTGGCCAGCTGCTTGCGCAGCGCGTCGGTCTTGGCCGCGGCCGAGAAGTATTTCGACCAGGTCCAGCCGCCCAGCGAGATGAACACTTTCAGGTTCGGGTGCGCTTGCTTGAGCAGTTTCAGCTGCAGGAAGTTGCCCGACAGCTTGGCGTCCCACGGCACGGTCTGGCCGTTGACGGTACGCGCCGGCTGGCGCTGGTAGTCGGCCCAGGCATCGCCGCCGGTGCCGGCGTCGGCCGGTGGTGGCGACTGGTTGCCGGTCTCGGTCTTGGTGACCATATCGCATTCATAGCCGCCGTTCTTGGCGTAGACGTTGCCGAAGGCGTAGTTGATGAAGGTGAGCTGGTCGGCGATGCTGGTCTGCACGCCGTTGACCGGGGTCTTGGTGGTGTGGATGTCGGCCACCTCGTAGGCGCGGCCGTAGACGCCCCACTGTGCAAAGTAGGAACCGATTTCGCGGCCGGGCGGCGTTGGCGTCGGCGTCGGGGTGGGTGTTGGGGTTGGAGTAGGGGTGGGTGTCGGCGTGGGCGTCGGCGTTGGGGTTGGCGTGGGAGTCGGCGTCGGCGTTGGAGTTGGCGTTGGCGTGTCGGTCTGCAACTGCCATGGACCCCACTGGTCGGCGCCCGGAACATTGTTCTGGGTCCACCACTTGGCTTTATAGGTTTTGCCGCCGTAGGTCACGCAGTCGCCTGCGGTGTAGACCTGGCTGGAACTCCATGCCGCGCAGGCGGCCGCCGCCATGGGCGCCGCTTGCGTTTTTCCCGAGATGCCGGCGTCCGTTCCGCCGCCGCCGCCGCCGCAGGCAGCAAGCATGCTGCCGATGATGCCAATGACCAGGCTGTTCGCCCTTATAGCGTGTCGCATTATTGTCTCCTGATTGTAAGTAAACCCCTACGCGTGGAAAAGCAGGGACGAGAATGCGGTGGCACAAAGTGGTAGTCAAGTGGTTTCATTAAATTCATCCACTGTAATACCAGTTTCGAAATGCTAATAATATTAATTTTGCAATTCGAAAAGTGGATTTTTCCCGCCCTCCCTATGAGAAAATCTGCTGCAATGCAGTAATTCGCGCATAAGAAAATAACAAATCTGTTAAATTGTGCGGACCAGTTTTGGCCTGGTTTCAAGTGGTATGCACCGGCCAAAAGCGGTCCTTAGTACTTGCCGACTCAGGCTGGCGCCAGTTCCAGGCGCTCCAGCAGGGCGCCGCTTTCGCGCAGGCGTTCGAGCATATAGCCTGGCGCGATCAGGGTCTCGGGGAAGTACAGGCCGGGGCCGGGCGCTGCGCGGCCATCCAGTCCCAGCAGCCGTTCGATGCCGAGCGCCACGCCCAGCGCCGTCAGCGCCGCCTGGCCCGCGGGGTGCACCAGCTCATGCCGCACCTGGCGCGCCGTGCCGTCGGCATCGCGCCCGCTCAGCTCGACGATGATTTCGGTGGAGAAGGCGGCGCCGCGGCGGCGGCTGGCCGATTCGCCCAGCGCGATATCGAGCCGCACATCGCGCGCGCCGGTGGCCGCGCCGAGGCTGATGACGTCGAAGGGCGCGTAAGGCTGGGCGGGCAGGGGCACGCCGTCCACGCTGACCAGGGTGCTGCCGTTGTCGCCGCTGGCGATCCAGCGGTACTTGCCGCCGCTGAGCACCAGCGTATGCGGCGATTTGCCGATAATGCGCTCGTAGTCGGCATAGGCGGCGGGACCGCCCATATCCTGCTCGTCGAGCAGCACGCCGATGCGGATGGCATCGACGCGCGCGAATTCGCGCACGAAATGCAGGATGGGCAGGGTGGCCGCGCCGGCCAGCCACTGGCTGCCCAGCAGGATGGCGCTGGCCTGGGGATGGTGGATATAGTGCGCCACTTCCGGTCCCAGCTCGAAGGTGCCGCTGGAGACGCTCATATAAGGCAGGCCATGGGCTTGCGCGTATTTCAGCGAATTCAAGGTATCGTCCTTGAGGAAGACGGCGACGGCGCTGAAGGCCGCGTCGGCGGGCAGGCCCAGGTCGGGACGGCTCAAATCGATACGCGCGGCGCTGACCGTGGCGGGATCGATCCCGCGCGCCACGGCGCCGGCCTTGTCCCGATCGCGGGCGCCGAGCACGATGGGCAGCTTGGGATGCAACTGGTGCAGGGTGCGCGCCGCGCGTGCGCCAACAACGCCGGAACCGCCGATAATGAGTACAGGTGCAGCCATAAAACCTCCATGGTTGAAGAAAACGAATTAACTTACCTATCGCAATATACGAATGGTAGGTTGCGCTGGAGACGGCTGCCTATCCCTACACTCGCAAGGGAGACTGTCATGCAAGGCATAGGATCGAGCACCTCGCTGTGGACCGCCACCGCGCCCGCGCCGCCGTTTCCGCCGCTGGCGGGCCAGGCCCAGACCGACGTTTGCGTGATTGGCGCCGGCATTGCCGGGCTGACGGCAGCCTATCTGCTGCTCCGGGAGGGCAAGCAGGTCATCGTCATCGACGCCGAGGATGTGGGCGCGGGCGAGACCGGCCGCACCACGGCCCATTTCTTTCCGCCCGACGAGCGCTATTGCGAAATCCAGCGCCGTTTCGGTGGCCACGCCGCGCAGCAGGTGGCGCACAGCTACCGCAACGCCATCGCCCTGGTGGAGGCCATCGTGCAGCGAGAACAGATCGCCTGCGCCTGGCAGCGTCTGGATGGCTATCTGGTGGCCGCCGCCGCCGCGCACCTGCCGCTGATCGAGCGCGAATGCCAGGCGGCGCGCCAGCTGGACCTGGACGTGGAGCTGCTGCCGCGCGTGCCCGGCCTGCGCCAGTGGGATACCGGCCCCTGCCTGCGCTTTGCGGCCCAGGCGCAATTCCATCCGCTGCGCTATCTGAACGGCCTGGCCGACGCCATCCTGCGCCTGGGCGGGCGCATACACGGCGCCACCCGCGCGCATGACATCCGCGGCGACAGCGTGTGGCAAAGCGTGGCCACGGCACAGGGCGAGATCGGCGCGCGCGCCGTGGTGGTGGCGACCAATACGCCGTTCAACGACCGGCTGGTGATGCATACCAAGCTGGCCGCCTACCGCAGCCATGTGCTGGGACTGCGCGTGGCGCGCCAGCAGCTGCCCTCCATGCTGCTGTGGGATACCGGCGACCCTTACTACTATGTGCGCCTGGCGGGCGACGCCACCGACACGGCTTACGACGTGCTGATCGTCGGCGGCCAGGACCACAAGGTGGGCCAGGACGCGCGCGGCGAAGCGCGCTACGACGCCATCGAAGCCTGGGCGCGGCTGCGCTTTCCGATGGTGCGCGAAGTGGTGTGGCGCTGGTCGGGCACGGTGATGGAGCCGGCCGACGGTCTGCCGTATCTGGGCCATAATCCGATGGACGGCAAGAATGTCTTCATCATCACCGGCGATTCCGGCAACGGCATGACGCATTGCACGGCCGGCGCCATGCTGGTGACGGACCTGATCATGGAGCGCCCCAATCCCTGGGCCGGCCTGTACGAACCGGCGCGCACGCCGCTGCACGGCCTGGGCGAGCTGGTGCTGGAGCAGGCCAATACCATGGCCCAATATGCCGACTGGGCGCGCCAGGGCCAGGTGGAGTCGGTGGCGCAGATCGCGCCGGGCCAGGGCGCGCTGCTGCGCGACGGCGTGCGCCTGCTGGCCGTGCACCGCACGCGCCAGGGCGGCTTGCTGGCGCTGTCGGCGGCTTGTCCGCATATGGGTTGCGCGGTGCACTGGAACGGCCAGGAACAGTCCTGGGATTGCCCCTGCCACGGTTCGCGCTTCGGCGTCGACGGCAAGGTGCTGCATGGCCCGGCGGCCACGGGCCTGACGCCCGCTGCGCTGCCGCCCACGCCGTGATATGGTCTTGCCATGTTTGTTTCTCACGGGGTGGAGCATGGACAAGGTGGTGATCGTAACGGGGGCAGGGCGCGGCATCGGCGCGGCAGTGGCCAGGCGGGTGGCGCGCGAAGGCTATGCGGTGGCCGTCAACTATCAGCGCGACGCGGCGGCGGCCGAGTCGGTGGTGGCTGGCATCCGCGCCGCTGGCGGCAAGGCGCTGGCCGTGCAGGCCGACGTCGCCGTGCCGGAGCAGGTGCGGCGCCTGTTCGCCACGGTGGAACGCGAGCTGGGTCTGCCCACGGCCCTGGTCAATAACGCCGGCATCACCGGCCGCCTCGGCAAATTTCCCGAGGCCGATCCCGTCATGGTGGAAGCGGTGTTCCGCACCAATGTGCTGGGCCTGATGGATTGCACGCGCGCCGCCATTGCCGCTTTCCGCCGCGGCGGGCAGGGCGGGGTGGTGGTGAATGTCTCGTCCACGGCGGCGGCCAGCGGCAGCCCGCACGAATACGTCTGGTATGCCTCCAGCAAGGCGGCGGTGGACGGCTTCACCATGGGCCTGGGCAAGGAGCTGGCGACCGAAGGCATCCGCGTCTGCGGCGTGGCGCCCGGTTTCGCGCTGACCGACATCCACGCCGCGGCGGGGGAGCCGGACCGGGCCCAGCGCGTGACCTCGCGCATCCCCATGCAGCGTCCGGCCCAGCCGGAGGAAATCGCCGAAGCGGTGGCGTGGATGCTGTCCCCGGCCGCCTCCTATGTGACGGCGACCACCCTGCGCTGCGGCGGCGGGGTGTAGCTCACCAGTCCAGCGACAGCAGGCGCTGGGCCATGCGCGGCCAGCACAGGGTGCGGACTTCGTCGCGGCTGGCCCAGCGGAAGCCGTCGCATTCGGGCGTGGCTGCGCCGGTGCGGTGGTGGGGAAAGAAGCTGCTGCAATGCAGCTGGTCGAGCCGGCACAGGCCGTCGCCGGCGGCGACGTGGAACAGGTGCAGGCGCTTGTCGCGCCGGTAGTCGAACTCGCCCAGGTCGCGGAACAGGGCGGCGTCAAGCTCCAGGCCGGCTTCCTCGCGCAGTTCGCGCCGCGCCGCCTGCAGCGGCGTTTCGCCCGGGTCGAGCAAGCCTTTGGGAATATCCCAATGGGCGGTGCCGGTCACATGACATAGCAGCAGTTCGCCCGCCGTGTTGACAATCAAGGTGCCGCAAGAAAGCTGCATGCTCACCGCCGGTCCTTCCTTCATGCAAAAACGCCATTGTACGGCAGGCGCCGCGGCGCGCCCTGCCTTGGCAAGAATGAAAATGTTTCCATAAAAATAGAAGTGATTCTCTAAGGAAATTTATCGACAGTCCCGAGGGGCTGTTATAAAGTGTGAGAATTCAAGACGCGCCGTGCGCGCCTCCGTTGATCCACGCAGCCGCAGTTGGCGCTGCCACCTTTACCACTTGCAGGAAGTGTCCGCGGTGCTGGAACAGGCCGCGTGCAGCCTTGTGTGCTGCTTTCCTGCTGCGATTAGTTTATCGGAAACATATTCATGCAGAAGCAGCGTCATCTGATTCCCTTCGCTTGTCTGACCCTGGCCCTACCCGTGGCCGCAACCCATGCCCAGACCATCAAGGACAGCGCCGAACCGGCGCTGGCAAGCCCTGCCGAGACCAGCAGCGCCGGCGTGGAGGCGGGCGCCGCGCCGGCCAGCGCATTGCCGAGCTGGACCTTTGGCGGTTTCGGCAGCCTGGGCGCCGTGCGTTCCGGCGAAAAGCAGGCCGACTTCACGGCCAATCCCCTGAACCCGGGCCAGGCCGGCCATAGCCATGAATGGAGCACGGCGGTGGACAGCCGCTTCGGCGTGCAGCTCGGCGCCCAGTTCGACCGCAACTGGTCGGCCGTGGTGCAGGTGGTGTCCGAACGCCGCCTGCTCGATTCCTGGCAGCCCAAGGTCGAGTGGGCCAATATCAAATACCAGGCCACGCCCGACCTCAGCCTGCGCGTCGGCCGCATCGCCTTGCCGCTGTTCGTCACCGCCGACTACCGCAAGGCCGGTTATGCGCTGCCCTGGGTGCGGCCGCCGGTCGAGCTGTACGGCACCCTGCCCATCAGCAGCAGCGACGGCATCGACGCCAGCTACCGCTGGCAGCTGGGCGGCGTCAAGAACGTGACCCAACTGCTGTACGGCCGCACCGAGATCGACGTGAGCCGCGCCTTCCGCGCCAAGGCCAGCGATCTGTCCGGCCTGTCCAACACGGCCAGCATCGGCGCGCTGAGCGTGCGCGCCAGCCTGCTCAGCGCCGACCTGCGCATCAATTACGGCAAAGATTTCTTCAACGCCTTCCGCCATTTCGGCCGCTACGGCGAGCGCCTGGCCAACCGCTACGATGCCAGCGAGCGCCGCGTCAGCGTGGTCAGCCTCGGCTTCAACTACGATCCGGGCAACTGGTTCCTGATGGGCGAGGCGGGCCGCATCAACACGCGCTCCTTCCTGGGCGACAAGACCGCCATGTATCTGAGCGGCGGCTACCGCATCGGCCCCTTCACGCCTTATCTGGTGGCGGGCAAGGTGCACGCGAATACCCCGACCTGGGTGCGCGGCATTCCCATGCGCGGCCTGCGTCCGCAGGCGGCCGAGCGGGCGCGCCGCCTGAACGGCGGCCTGAATGCCTGGCTCAGCATGATTTCGGTGCAGGACACGGTGGCCGCCGGCCTGCGCTGGGATGTGGCGCCTTCGGTCGCGCTGAAAATGCAGTACGACCGCGTGCGTCCGCATGGCGGCACGTCGGGAACGCTGATCAATGTGCAGCCGGGCTTCCGCTCCGGCCAGGCCTTCGGCGTCAGCAGCGTTGTGGTCGATTTCGTATTTTGACGGAGGCCGTCATGCGACTAAGCAAACTGGCAGCGCCTCTCTTGATCACTGCGCTGAGCGCTGCGCTGAGCGTGCCGGCCGTGGCGGCCGAGCTGGTGGTGATCGTCTCCAGCCGCAGCCCGGTGGCGCAATTGCGCGCCGAGCAGGTGGCCGACATCTTCCTGGCCGAAGTGGCCCGTTTTCCCGAAGGCGGAGAAGCGGTCGCCATCGACCAGGCCATCAACACGCCGCTGCGCAATGAGTTTTACAGCAAGGTGGCGGCGAAAAGCCCGGCCCTGATGAAGGCTTACTGGACCAAGATGATCTTTACGGGACGCGGCCAGCCGCCGCGTGAAATGGGCAGCAGCGCCGCCGTGCGCAAGCTGGTGGCGGACAATCCGAACATGATCGGCTATATCGAACGCGGCGCGCTGGACGCCAGCGTCAAGCCGGTGCTGGTGGTGCACTGATGGGCCAACTGCGACGCGAAAGCCGCGGCATGCGTTGGCTGCGCTGGTGGCAGGACGCTTTCCTGTCCCTGCCGCTGTTTACCCTGGTGCTGCTGGCTGCCATCTGGGGCGTGACCCTGCACTTCATCGACGCCGAGCGCGCCGCCGCGCGCGCCGCCGCCGTGGAGTCGGTGCAGGAGCTGATCGCCACCTACGAGGCGCAGGTGGCGCGCAACCTGAACGGCATCGACCAGACCCTCAAGCTGCTCAAATACGTGACCGAGAAGAAGGGGCCGGAGCAGGCGCTCAAGGAATTGTCGCAGCAAGGCTTGCTGCCTTCCGGCCTGGTGTTCGTGGTCAGCCTGACCGATGCGCGCGGCAACACCATCGCCAGCAGCCCGGCGGCGCGCAATATCCCGGTCAGCGGCCAGGACTATTTCAAGGTGCACAAGGCGCGCAATAGCGATAGCGTGTATGTGGCGCAGACCATGCGCGACCAGTCGAACCAGGATTGGCACCTGCATTTCACGCGCCGCCTGAACGATGGCGGCGGCAATTTCGCCGGCATCGCCATCGTCGAAGTCGATCCCGCCTATTTCACCAGCGGCTACGAGCGTTCGCGCCAGGGCGAGCTGGGCGTGCAGGGCTTGCTGGGCCAGGACGGCGTATTGCGCGTGCTGCGCGTGGGCGAGAAAATCTCCTGGGGCCAGAGCCTGGCGCGCGCGCCGCAATCCCTGGCCCATCTCCAGGGCCAGCCCCAGGCCAGTCCCTGGGACGGCATCCGCCGCTATATGGCGGCGCGCCCGCTGCACGGCTTCGCGCTGACGGCGGTGGCCGGCATGGCCGAAAGCGAAGTGATGGCCAGCGTCGAGCAGCGCCGCCTGAATCATCTGTGGGAGGCCGGCGTGGCCAGCGCCGTGCTGCTGCTGGCCATGGCCATGACCTGGCTGTGGTGCTGGCAGGGCGCGCGCGCGCGCCGCCGCATCCGCCTGGCGCAGGAAACTTATGCCGCCGCGTCCGAAGCGAATATGGATTCCTTCTTCGTGCTGCGCGCCCTGCGCGACGAGCAGGGCGCGATCGCCGATTTCCGCATCACCACCGCCAACTCGCGCGCCGAAAAGATGACGGGCCTGAGCAAGCAGGAACTGCAAGGCCAGACCCTGTGCGCCTGGCTGCCCGAGACGCGCAATAACGGCATCTTCGACAAGCTGGTACGCATCACCAATCTGGGCGGCACCCATCACGAAGAGATGGAAAACATCATGCCCCAGGTGGACGCGCGCTGGCTGCACTGGCAGGTGGTGGGCGTGGAGGGCGGCGTGGTGGCGATTGTGCGCGATATCAGCGAGCGCAAGGCGACCGAAGAGCGCATCTACCATATGGCCCACCACGATACCCTGACCGGCCTGCCTAACCGCAGCCTGATCGGCGAACGTCTGCGCCAGGCCATCGAGCGCGCGCGGCGCGAGAAGCAGGCCGTGGCCGTGGCCTTCATCGACCTGGACAGCTTCAAGCTGGTCAACGATGGCCTGGGCCACAATGCCGGCGACGAGCTGCTCAAGCAGGTGGCCGAGCGCATGGCCCTGTGCCTGCGCCGCGAAGACACCGTGGGCCGCTTCGGCGGCGACGAATTCGTACTGGTGCTGCCGCAGGCCAGCGGCGAGGCGGCCGGCATCGCGCCGCTGCTGGAACGCATCCGCGCCGAAGTGATCCGGCCGGTGATGCTGGAAGGGCAGGAGGTGCAGGTCAGCTGCAGCATCGGCGTCTCCATGTACCCGCGCGACGGCGCCGATCCCGGCACCCTCTTGATGAACGCCGACGCCGCCATGTACCGCGCCAAGGATGGCGGCAAGAACAACTACCAGTTCTATGCCTGCGAGATGAACGCCTCGCTGGAAGAGAAGCTGGCCTTGATGGACGGCTTGCGCAAGGCCGTCGACGAGCAGCAGCTGCGCCTGGAATACCAGCCCAAGCTGGACCTGGAGAGCGGCCGCATCTTCGGCGTCGAAGCGCTGCTGCGCTGGCAGCATCCCGAGCGCGGCGCGATCCGGCCCGACCAGTTCATCCCGCTGGCCGAGGAGAGCGGGGCCATCGTCGCCATCGGCGAATGGGTGCTGCGCGAAGCCTGCCGCCAGGCGCGCGCCTGGCAGGACGCCGGCTTGCCGCCGCTGACGATTTCAGTCAACGTTTCGCCGCGCCAGTTCGACGACCTGCGCCTGGAAGCGCGCGTGGCCGAAGCCTTGCAGCAAAGCGGCCTGGCGCCGCGCTGGCTGGAGCTGGAGGTGACGGAGTCGCTGATCATGCGCGATGTGCAACAGGCCGTGGCCAAGATGCGCGAACTCGAAGCCATGGGCCTGGCCCTGTCGATCGACGATTTCGGCACCGGTTATTCCAGCCTGGCGGCGCTGAAATCCTTCCCCATCGGCCGCCTGAAGATCGACAAATCCTTCGTGCGCGACCTGGCCAACAGCGCCGACGACCAGGCCATTGCGCGCGCCATCATCTCGCTGGCGCACCAGTTGCAGATGCGGGTCATCGCCGAGGGCGTGGAAACGGCGCAACAGTGCGAATTCCTGCGCGCCAACGGCTGCGACGAGCTGCAGGGCTATTTGCTCAGCCCGCCGCTGGCGGCCGCGGGCATTGCCGCCTTGTTGCAGGCTGGAACAGCAACGGCTTCCATTCCGCAAGCTGGAAAAACCCCCACGCCAGCCTCCGCCTCGCTCTGCGTTTGAGGGGCGCCGGCCAATCGCACGATAGAAAAACCTGGGTGCAATTTTATTGCATTTTGGTAAAATGTTTTGGCAAACTTTTCAAGAAAGGTAAGCCCCGACATGCAGGTATCTAAACGGATTGCGGCCGCCCGGCCACTGGCCACCACGGCCATGCACGAACGCGTTGATGTACTGAAGTTGCAAGGCGAGGAGGTCATCGACTTTTCGATCGCCATTTCCCACTTCCCGGCGCCCGAGCATGTGCGCGCCGCCGTGGCCGAAGCGGTGCAGCAGCCGCTGCTGCCTTACACGGCCGTGGGCGGCGCGGCGGCGCTGCGCCAGAAACTGGCGGCCAAGGTGGGCGCCGAAAACGGCATCACGGCCGGCGCGGCCGAAGTGATCGTCACCAATGGCGCCAAGCAGGCGCTGTACCAATCCCTGTATGTGATGAGCGATCCGGGCGATACCGTGATCGTGTTCCGTCCGCACTGGCCGGCCTACGTCGCCACCGCCCAGCTGCTGGGCCTGAATATCGTGCTGGTCGACCAGCCGGCGCGCATCGACGCCGCCTTCCTCGACACGCTGCCGCGCGCCAAAGTCCTGATCGTCAACAACCCGCACAATCCAAGCGGCAAGGTGTTTGCCCGCGACGAGCTGCTCGCCATCGCCGCCTGGCTACGCGCCCGCAGCGCCCACTGCATCGTCGATGAAAGCTATGAAAAGCTGATTTTCGAGGGCCGGCACCACAGCCTGGCCGCCCTGGCCAAGGATTGGGCCGATATCGGCGTCGTCACCATTTTCTCGGCATCGCAAAGCTATGCCATGATGGGCTGGCGCGCCGGCTTCGCCGTGGCCCCGGCCGCGCTGGTGAAAGCGATGGAAGCGCTGCAAGGCCCGATCACGGCCGCCGTGCCGGCCCTGAGCCAGGTGGCGGCCGAAGCGGCGTTCGCCACCGGCGACGTGCCGGAACTGGTGGCCGACTACCGCGCGCGGCGCGATCTGGTGGTGGGGATGTTTTCTGCCGTGCCTTGGATTAAAATGACGCGTCCCGATTCCGGTCCCTATTTGTGGGGCGATATCTCGGGCTTGACCATGGACACCAACGCCTTTGCCGAAACCTTGATCGAGCAATACCGCGTCGCCATCATGCCGGGCGAGGCGCTCGGCTGCGCCGGTTTTATCCGCATCGGCTATATCGCCGACGATGTGGCCACCCTGAAGCGCGGCGTGGACGCCATCATCGCCTTGGGCAACAAGCTGGCCGCCGCCGGCCAGGCAGCCTAGGAGCCGCATGCCGATGAACGTGTTCCGCCTGAACAGCCTGCGTGGGCGCCTGATTCTGCTGGTGGCCTTGGCGATTACGCCGATGGCCGCCATGACGGTGCTGACCGGGGTGCGCGAGCGCGAACACGCCATCGAGGTGGCGCGCGAGAACCTGCAGCGCGTGGCCAACCTGGCCGCTGCCAACGAGGCGCAGTCGCTGGAGGGCGCGCGCCAGATCCTGCGCGACCTGTCCAGCGTGCCCGACGTGCTGGGCGACCAGCGCGACTGCAGCGTGCTGATGTCGGACATCCTGTCCAAGAATCTCGATTACGTGAATTTCGGCCTGATCCGGCTGAACGGCGACGTGACCTGCAGCGCCGTGGCCTCGATCGGCATGGTCAACCTGGGCGACCGCGCCCACTTCCAGCGCGCCATCAGCGAGCGCCGCTTCGTCGCCAGCAATTATGTGTTCGGCCGCGTGATCGGCAAGCATACGATCAACCTGACTTATCCCGTCATCAAGAAGGGCGAGGTGGTGGGCGTGCTGTTCGCCGCCATGGACCTGACCGAGCTCGATAAATTCGTGCTCGATGTGCAGCTCTCGCCGGGCGCCGTGCTGTGGACCGCCGATTCGCAAGGCACCATCATTTCGCGCCGTCCCGATCCCGGCCCCTGGTTCGGCAAGAAGCTGCCGGCGCCGCTGCAGAAAGGCCTGCTGCATCCGCCCAAGACGCCGATCCTGATCGCCGACGACGATGGCGTGGAGCGCATGTACGCCTTCGCCCGCGTTGGCCGCCATGAGGTCTCCGACTACACCGTGATGATCGGCATCCCGCAGGAAGAGATCGTGGCGGCGGCCCAGCGCGACCAGCTGATCGCCACCATCGGCCTGGCGGCCACCGTCACCCTGGCCCTGCTGGCGGCCTGGTTCGGTGGCGATGTGCTGATCGTGCGCCGGGTGCAGGCGCTGGCGCGCACCGCCAACCGCATCGCCTCCGGCTCGCTCGATACGCGCACCGGCATGCAGTACGAGAACGAGGAAATCAGCGACCTGGCGCGCTCGCTGGATGATATGGCCCTGGCCCTGCAGAAGAAGGAGTGGGAGCGCGACGCCGCCGCCGCCTCGCTGCAGGCGGCCGACAAGCGCAAGGATGAATTCCTGGCCATGCTGGCGCATGAGCTGCGCAATCCGCTGGCGCCGATCAGTTCCGGCGCCCAGGTGCTGAAGATGGCGCATGGCGACAATCCTTCGGTGGCGCGCACGGCCGACATCATCAGCCGCCAGGTCGAGCATATGACGCGCCTGATCGACGACCTGCTCGACGTGTCGCGCGTGACGCGCGGCCTGGTCAAGCTGAACCGCCAGGTGCTGGACCTGCGCCATGTGGTGGAAGATGCGGTGGAGCAGACCTACCCGCTGTTCAAGAGCAAGCGCCAGCAGCTCAACCTGGATTTGCCGGACGAGGCGCAGGCCGTCAGCGGCGACCATAAGCGCCTGGTGCAGGTAGTGGCCAATCTGCTCAATAACGCCGCCAAGTACACGCCCGAACATGGCCAGATCGAGGTGCGCCTGCGCCGCGACGGCGAGCGCGTGCGCCTGCTGGTCGAGGATGACGGCATCGGCATGACGCGCGAGCTGTGCGGGCGGGTGTTCGAACTGTTCACCCAGGGCGAGCGCACCTCCGACCGCTCGCAGGGCGGCCTGGGACTGGGCCTGGCCCTGGTGCGCACCCTGGTGCTGCTGCATGGCGGCAGCGTGCGCGCCGAGAGCGCGGGGCCGGACCGCGGCAGCCAGTTCACCATCGAGCTGCCGGCGGCGCAGGGCGAGGTGGCGCCGGGCCTGGACCAGCCGGCCGAGCATAGCCTGCCGCCCCAGCATGGCCTGCGCTGCCTGGTGGTGGACGATAACGTCGATGCGGCCCAGACCCTGGCCCTGTTCCTGGAAGCGGCCGGCCACCGCGTCTTCATCGCCCACCGCGCCACCGAGGCGATCGAACTGGCGCGCGCCACGGCGCCGCAGATCTGCTTCCTCGACATCGGCCTGCCCGATATCGACGGCTACCAGCTGGCCGAGCATCTGCGCCAGTTGCCGCAGACGGGGCGCTGCCAGCTGATCGCCGTCACCGGCTATGGCCGCAAGGAAGACCAGGACCGCGCGCTGGCGGCCGGCTTCGACCACTATTTCGTCAAGCCGCTCGATACCAGCAAACTGGTGCACCTGTTGGGCGTGATGGCGGGCGAACCGGCGTGAGTGGGCTTAGGCTACAATTGCCTATCTGCATTCACAGCCCGATAAGCCGACCAAGCCATGAGCCAACAATTCTCCGACGATATCTATACTGAACCAAGCAATGTCGACATCGACACCCTCGCCAACCTTGGCCCGCTGACGGCCATGGCCGGCATCTGGGAAGGCCAGCGCGGCCTCGATATCAAGCCCAAGGCCGACGGCCCGCGCAAGCAGGCTTTCGTCGAGCGCATCGAGCTGCAGCCGATCGATCCCGTGACCAATGGCCCGCAGCTGTTCTACGGCCTGCGCTACCTGATCATCATCAACAAGCCGGACAATGTGAAGACCTACCATGAGCAGGTCGGCTACTGGCTGTGGGAGCCGGCCACCCGGACCGTGATCCAGACCCTGGCCATTCCGCGCGGCCAGATCGCGATGGCGGCCGGCACCGTGGCGCCCGATGCCAAGGAGTTTGAACTGGTGGCGAAGCTGGAATCGGACACCTATGGCATCCGCTCCAATCCTTTCCTGGAATTCGGCTTCAAGACGGTGGAATACCGCATCAAGGTGACGCAGAATGACGATGGCAGCTGGGGCTATGAAGAGGATACGGTGATGCTCATCCGCGGCAAGGAAGACGAGCCTTTCCACCATATCGACCGCAACCTGCTGCACAAGGTGGCCGAGCCGACGCCGAACCCGCTGGCGCGCGCCCGGACCTGAAAACTACACCAGCAGGGCCGCGTTCATCGAGGCCGCATCGGCCTTCGATTCGTCCAGCATGCGCGCCAGCTTGTCCTCGTCGATGAAGAGATCGATGATCGATTCGGAATGGGCCGGTTCCTCGCGCGGCGCGGACGGCAGTGGCGAGGCCACGGGCGCCAGATGGTTGGCCAGCAGCAGTGTGTCGAGCAGGGTGTCGGGCGGGATTTGCAGGAAGCCGTCGCGCAGACCCTCGATGGCCGTGGCCACCGGTTCCGGGATGCCCAGCTTGTGCATCACTTCGCGCGTGATGATTTCCTCGCTGGCCGGCTGCCAGTTCTCCGGGTCCGGTTCCAGCAGGCCGGGGAATTCGTCGGCGCGCGAAAGCAGGTAAAAGCCGCCCACTTCATGCACGATGGCCGCGAACAGCGCGGTATCCGGATTCACATACGTCACTTCGCGCGCGATGATGCGCGACAGGCAGGCCACATGGATGGTGTGGTCCCACAGCTGCTCGGCCATATTGCGCAATTCCGGATCGGTGATCTTGCTGCCGAACTGGCGCACCACCATGGCGGCGGCCAGCGCGAACAGATTGTGATAACCGATGCGCATGATGGCGGCGCGCACATTGGTGACGACGGCGCCGCCGCTGCGGCTGAACATGGCCGAATTGGCCAGCGCCACGGTGCGCGCGGCCAGTTGCGGCTCGGCCAGCACCAGGCGGATCGCCTCATCGATGGGACAGTCGGGATCGTCCAGCGCGAGTTGGACGCGCAGGGCGGCGTTGACGCTGGTGGGGAACACCAGATCGCCGCGCATTGCCAGCGCGGCTATATGCCCGAAGGCTTCCAGTTTATTCATGTGGAAAATTATAGAAGAAAACCGGGGACAGACCACGTTTTTGCAGCAATATTGTCGCAGACAAGATTGCTGCAAAAACGTGGTCTGTCCCCGGCTTCGCTTCAGGCGTTGACCAGCTCGGGACGGCCCGCGCCGCTTTCTTGACGATAGCGGCTGACCGAGAGGTCGTCGGCGCGGATGGCGGGACGCTGGGCCGAGATCAGGTCGGCCAGCAATTGGGCCGAGCCGCAGGACATGGTCCAACCCAGCGTGCCGTGGCCGGTGTTGGTAAACAGGTTGCGCAGGCCGGTGCGGCCGACCACGGGCGTGCCGTCCGGGGTCATCGGACGCAGGCCGGTCCAGAAGGTCGCTTCGGCCGTGTTGCCGGCGCCGGGGAAGAGGTCGTTGACCACCATTTCCAGCGTTTCGCGGCGGCGCGGGTTCAGGTCCAGGTTGAAACCGGCGATTTCGGCCATGCCGCCGACGCGGATGCGGTCGTCGAAGCGGGTAACGGCGATCTTGTAGGTTTCGTCCAGGATGGTCGAGGTGGGCGCCTTGCCGCCGTCGACGATGGGCACGGTGATCGAGTAGCCTTTGAGCGGATACACCGGGATCTCGACCAGGGGCTTGAGGAAGGCCGTCGAGTAGGCGCCCAGCGCCACCACGAAGCTGTCGCCGGTCACCAGTTCGGCGCCGCAGCGCACGCCCTTGACCTCGTCGCCGCTCATGGCCAGGTTGCCGATATCGACGTTGTAGCGGAATTTGACGCCCAGTTCTTCGGCCATGGCCGTCAGGCGGGTGGTGAACAGCTGGCAGTCGCCGGTTTCATCGTTGGGCAGGCGCAGGCCGCCGGCCAGCTGGTGGCGCGAGGCGGCCAGGCCGGGTTCGGCGTTGACCAGCTGCTGGGGCGTCAGCAGCTCGTAGGGCACGCCGGTTTCTTCGAGCACCTGGATATCCTTGGCGGCGTCGTCGAGCTGCTTCTGGGTGCGGAACAGCTGGGTCGTGCCTTGCTGGCGGCCTTCGTATTCGATGCCGGTGGCGGCGCGCAGCACTTTAAAGCAGTCGCGGCTGTACTCGGCCAGGCGTACCATGCGTTCCTTGTTGACGGCATAGCTGGCGGCATTGCAGTTGCGCAGCATCTGCCACATCCATTGCAGCTGGAACAGGGTGCCGTCCGGGGTGATCGAGAGCGGAGCGTGGCGCTGCAGCATCCATTTCATCGCTTTCAGCGGGATGCCGGGCGCGGCCCAGGGCGAGGCGTAGCCGGGGGAAATCTGGCCGGCGTTGGCGAAACTGGTTTCCAGGGCGGGACCGGGCTGGCGGTCCAGTACGGTGACTTCGTGGCCGGCCTTGGCCAGATAGTAGGCGGTGGTTACGCCGATGACGCCACTTCCAAGAACGACGACGCGCATGTCTCTTCCTATGTATTAATTATTAATTATTACTTGTGCGGGGATTTTTACTATGATAAGTTGGTTGTGCCAGTGTTTGTTACCATAAAACGTGTGATATTCATTAATAAATCATGAGAACCCAAAAGGAATCCGTGCGCGGCCTGGATAAGCTGGACCGCAAGATCCTGCGCATCCTGCAAGAGGATGGGCGCATCTCGATGAAGGACCTGAGCGAACAGGTCGGCCTGTCGATCACACCGGCCATCGAGCGCGTCAAGCGCATGGAGCGCGACGGGGTGATCACCGGCTACCATGCCCGCATCAGCCCGCCGGCATTGGGGGCAACCCTGCTGGTGTTTGTGGAAATCACGCTGAACCAGAAATCGGCCCAGGTGTTCGAGCAGTTCCGGCGCGAGGTGCTGCGCATTCCCGAGGTGCAGGAATGCCATCTGGTGTCGGGCGATTTCGATTACCTGATCAAGGCGCGCATCCACGAGATGGCCGAGTACCGCAAGCTGCTCGGCGATATGCTCTTGAACCTGCCGGGCGCGGCCCAGTCCAAGAGCTATGTGGTGATGGAAGAGATCAAGGAAACCCTGGTGCTGTCGACCGAAGCGGCGCCCTGAAGCTTGCGCCGGATCAGGGTGACATGGGCGGGGGCGGCGCACTATACTGGTTTCTACATGAAGCCTGCCATGCCCGACGCCCGTTCCGATCCCGTCATGCACGAATCCGATATGAAGCTGCTGCGCAGCGAGCTGTCAGGCCTGGATGAGCGCACCCGCGCCGAAATCCAGGCCGTGAAGGAGCGTGTTGAATACGAAAACCGCTGCGCCATGGAGCGCGTGCAAGCGGAAAACCGCAGTGCCATGGAGCGCGTGCAAGCCGATATCCTGGAATTTCGCGCGTACATGAAGGAGCGGGAAAGGCTCTACCGCGAAGAAAGAAATGAGCAAAAGGCGGAGCAGGACAAGCTCCATCACGCCCGTATGGCGGCCCAAGACCTGAGTGTCAAACTGCAGCTCGAACAGATGGAAGGCCGTCTGAGCGCCCAGATCGCCCAGCTGCGCGCCGATATGTTCCGCTGGATGTTCGTCATGCTGCTGACCCAACTCGGCTTCATGCTGACGGCCATGAATCTGCTGCGCTGAATATTGTCCTGTACGGCCTTCCGCTTTTTTGCGATTCGGCTAGAATGCCAGAGACGCATTCTGGAGCGAAAGGAGAAAGCTGTGAACAGCATCTTTGGCGCTACCGTTTCCAGCGCTGCCCCCGCCGCCGTTGCCGCCGTCCCCGAGCATGTGGTCCACATCCGCTCGCTGGACGAGTACCTCTGTTCCGACCTGGGCTTTCATGCCAGCCTGGCGCGCGCCGTCGGCGCCGTTGCCGCCGCCGATGGCACGCTCACCCTGGCCCAGTTTGCCGCCATTACCGATATCGCCGGCGAAGGCAAGGCCTCGGCTCTGTTTACCGCCGTGGTGCTCAACGCCATCGAGTCGGGCGTCACGGTGGACTGGGCGCTCGGCACCCTGGGCCGCGCCAGCGCCGATACCGATGCCGCCGCCCGCGACGGCGCCTTCGCCCTGGTCAAGCCCCTGCTGGCCCTGCAAGGCCGGCAGGCGCGGCCGCTGGCCCACAAGTTCGCGCGCGCCCTGAACCTGCGGCTGCGGCCCGACCAGCTGTTCGGCCTGCCGCCCGAGGACGAGCGCCGCCTGCTGAACAATCTGGGCAGCCAGGCGCGCAAGCTGGTCATGGGGCGCGGCCTGGTTGACGCGGTGGCCGATTTCGGCCGCAGCACCGGCCAGGCCGAGCTGCTCGACCACGCGCGCGGCTTCAAGGGCGGCATGCCGGACCAGCAGCAATTGCTGGCCCTGGTGCGCGAGGCGATTGCCGCCATCAGCGAGGGCATCGCCGTCTACCAGGAGAACGCCGGCCCGGTGCTGGCTTGCGAGGCGGGCGCGTCGAGCCTGCTGATGGCGGCTTCCCAGCTCAAGCGCCAGGTGCAGCAACGGCTGGCGCTGGTCGATTCCCGTGTCGCCTATGAGCGCCGCATGTTGTGGCAGGACATCGACGACGTGGTGCACGACGCCGGCAACGCCATCGAGCTGGCCATCACCGAGCGCCTGCACACCGACCAGTGGAAGGACGAGGATGTGTGGGACAGCATCGCGCGCGACCAGTTCGGCCAGGAAATGGAGCGCCGCCTGGACCGCGTGGTGCGGCGCAAGGAAGAAGCGCTGGAGTTGCTGAACCAGGATCTGCGCCTGTTCCAGGCCGATATCCGCGGCGGCCAGTCGACGGCGCTGGAACGCCAGCACCACGCGGCCCTGGCGCGCCTGATGCCGCGCCTGCGCATCGGCACGCGGCTGGCCAACCGCGTCGACACGGCCGCCAATGTCACGCTGATGGGCGGCGCGGTGGCGGCGGCCGGTACCGGCACCGCCCTGTACATCTTCGGCATGGCGGTGGTGTTGCCGGCTGTGGCGCCGGTGGCGCCCTTTGTCGGCGGCGCGGTGCTGCTGGCGGGCGCCTTCAAATGGCTCAACGATGGCGGCCGGCGCAAGCGTTCGGAAATCCAGGACAAGCGCCGCGCTTTCGAGGAAGGCTTGCGCAAGCGCTTGAACGATGCCGACGCCGTCTTCTGCGCCCAGCTCGACCGCATTGCCGCCAGCTTCCACGAATCGGCGGTGCAGTTGCTGACGCCGCTGCTGCTCGAAGCGGAGGCGGCGGGGCGGGTGCAGAGCATGCGCAAGCGCATCGCCGACAAGGTGATCAGCCAGTCGCGGGCCGCCATCAGCCAGCTGCAAGCAGACTTGGCCCGCGCCTGATAAGATGAGCTGCGCCATCCGGCCGGTTTCGGCCGGGGCGCGAGCGGAAAGCACAATCATGCAGAAGACATCGCAGGGAAAAACCGTGGGTGCGCGCCGTGCCGCCGGCGTGGATGCGGCGCCGTTCCGGCGGCTGGCGCCCGCGCTGCTGATGGCAACCGGCGCGGCGCTGGCCTGGCCGGCGCAGGCCGCCGAGGACGGGCCGCCGGTCCTGCCTTACCGGCCTTCGGTCTCGAGTCCGGCCTCCTTGCCGGCGCCGGGCCAGCTGGAAATGGAAGTGGGTGGCCTGCGCGCGCGCGACGACGGTGCGCGCCGCGCCAGTCTGCCCGTGCTGCTGAAGCTGGCGTTCAATGAAGACTGGGGTGTGCTGCTGGGCGGCGAAGCCTGGATCAGCGCCCGCGCGCCGGACAGCGGCCGCCAGCGCGGCATCGGCGACCTGACGGCGACGCTGAAGCGCGCGCTGCGCCTGGACGAGGCCACGGTGCTGGGCCTGGAGCTGAGCGCCAAGGCGCCCACCGCGCGCGATGGCCTGGGCAGCGGCAAAAGCGATTACGGCGTGAACGGCATTTACAGCCGCGACTTCGGCCGCCTGCATCTGGATGCCAACCTGAACCTGCAGCGCCTGGGCCGGGTGGACGAGGGCGCGGGACGGCTGCAGAAGGGCGTGTCGGCCTCCTTTTCCCTGCCCGTGGCCGAGCGCTGGGGCGCGACGGCGGAATTGTCGGGCACGCAGCGCCATGGCGCCGGCAGTACGGCCCAGCTGCTGCTGGCCGCCGCCTATACCCCGCATTCGCGCCTGGCCTTCGATGTCGGCGTGGCCAAGGGGCTCAATACGCGCAGCACGGACTGGTCGATGTTCGCGGGCGTGGTATTCCCGCTGGCAAATTTCCGCTAAGGAAGCTATGTGCGCTGGCGAACATACGGACAGAAAGCGCTTTCGTTACAATGTCACAAGGGTGCGCAGATGAGAACGCCCCCTGAACCAGCCATTAGTAAGATAGCCATGAAGACCCTGATCCTCGCAGCCAGCCTGCTGGCCGCCGTTTCCGCCGCACCGGCCGCCAGCGCCGCCGATGTGGGCGTATCCATCAATATCGGCCAGCCCGGTTTTTACGGCCGCATCGATATCGGCAATATGCCGCCGCCGCCCGTGTTGTACGCCCAGCCCGTTATCATCCAGCGCCCCGTGCGCGTGATCCGCGAGCCGCTGTACCTGCGCGTGCCGCCCGGCCATGCCAAGCACTGGAGCAAGCATTGCGGCCGGTATAACGCTTGCGGCCGCCAAGTCTATTTCGTGCGCGATGACTGGTATCTGAACGACTACGCGCCGCGCCATCGCAACGAACACCACCATGAGTATCGCGAAGAGCGACGCCATGAACCGGAGCACGGCCACGGCAATGGGCATGGCCATGGCAAGGGCCACGACAAGCACGACAAGCACGACAAGCACGAGGATAAGCACAACCGGGGCCACGGCAAGCATCGCGACTGAGGCCGCTGCCGCCGCCATGGCCTTCCACACGAAAGGAGCAAGGTTTGCATAGCAAGTTTGTGATCGTTGGAGGCGGGGCGGGCGGCCTGGAACTGGCCTGCAAGCTGGGCCGCAAGCTCGGACCCGGCCAGGTGATGCTGGTGGATAGCCGGCTCTACCATATCTGGAAACCTTCGCTGCACGAGGTGGCGGCGGGCACCCTGGACATCCACCAGGAAGGCCTGTCCTACCAGATGCTGGCGCATGACAACCACTTCACCTATGTCTACGGTCCGCTGACGGCGCTCGATGCCGCCAGCCGCAGCTTCACCGTGGGCGCCATCGACGGCGAGCGTGGCGAAACCATCTTACCGCAGCGCCAGATCGGCTACGACGCCCTGGTGCTGGCCGTCGGCAGCACCTCGAATTACTTCGGCGTGCCGGGCGCGGCCGAACACACGATTTCCCTGAACGCCACCGAAGACGCGGAACGCTTCCGTCTGACCCTGCTCAAGCTGCTGGTCAAGGCCGAGCTGGAAAAGGCCAGCCGCGCGCGCAGCGGCGTGGATGTGGTCATCATCGGCGGCGGCGCCACCGGCGTCGAGCTGGCGGCCGAACTGCGCGAGGCGAGCGGCGTGTACGCCACCTACGGTTCCGGCCAGCTCGATCCGCTCCAGGATGTGCGCATCACCCTGCTCGAAGGCGCGCCGCGCATCCTGGCGCCGCTGCCGGAGCGGGTGTCCGCGGCCGCGCTCAAGCTGCTGCAGCAGCGGGCCATCACGGTGGCGACGGAGACCCGCGTCACCGCCATCACGGATGAGAAAGTGACGGTGCAGGGCGGGCAGGAGTACGCGGCCGACCTCGTGGTCTGGGCCGCCGGCATCAAGGCGCCGTCCTTGCTCGGCGAATTGGGCCTGCCGCTGGCCAAGGGCGGACAGATCGAGGTCGGCGGCGACCTGGCCGTGCCGGGCTTCCCCGATATCTATGCGCTGGGCGATTGCGCCCATTGCGTCGGCGCCGACGGCAAGCCGGTGCCGCCGCGCGCCCAAGCCGCCCACCAGCAGGCCGACTATCTGCTGGAAACGTTTGTGCGCCAGGCCGAGGGCCGGCCGCCGCCAACGGCGCCGTATGCCTACCGCGATTACGGCTCCCTGGTGTCGTTCGGCCAGTCGACCTCGGTGGGCAGTCTGATGGGATCGCTCAAAGGCTTGAACTGGTTCGTGGAAGGCCTGTTTGCGCGCCTGATGTACGTCAGCCTGCACCTGCTGCACCACCAGGCGGTGCTGGGCACGGTGCGCACCGGCGTGCTGGCGCTGGCACGCTTCCTGATCAAGCGCAGCACGCCGCTGGTCAAGCTGCACTAGCGGCGGCGCAAGACGGCGCCAGCAGCGTTCAGACGGCCGGCGCTGGTTTCGGCAGGATCACGGTCAAGCAGGCGCCGGGGCCGGGCGTGGCGGCCAGCAGGTTCAGGCTGCCGCCCAGGTAGAGCGCGCGTTCGCGCAGGGCGCGCAGGCTGTAGCGGGTCGCGCCGTCGCTGTCCTTGGCCGGCTGCGGGCCGACGCCGTTGTCGCGCACAGTGAGCATGATCTGCTCATCGTTATCGTCCACGATCACATCGATTTCGCTGGCCTGGGCGTGGGCCAGGACATTGCGCAAGCCTTCTTCGAGCGTGCGCAGCAGCACCACGCTATGGCCGCGCGGGCACATCGGCTCGTCATCGGGCAGGCTGCAGCGCGCCGTCAGCCGGTGCTGCTGGCCGAATTGCTCGACCAGCTCGCTCAGCGCCACGCGCACGCCGAGAAATTCCAGCTTGTCATTCCACAGCTTGTGCTGCATCTGGCGGTTGGTGTCGATGATGGCGTGCAGCAGATTTTTCATCTGCGCCGCCCGGTCCAGCAGGGCGGGTTCCTGCGGCAGCTTGGATGCCAGCAGGCCCAGGTGCATGGTCAGGGCCGTCAGCGAGGAGCCCATGCTGTCGTGCAGCTGGCGCGCCAGCAAGCGCTTTTCATTATCCCAGCAAGTGTAGACGTGGCCCAGCAGTTCGCGCAGCTCCGCCACGTCGGCGCTCTCCGGGGGAAGGGGGTGTACCGGTAAGGACATAGGTCGCAAGAGTAGTGGAGGTGAGTCCGGTTTGTTGTTATGGCGCGATGATACCCGAGGTTGGCAAGCAATGTCGCACTGGCGCAATCGTTAGTCCGCGCACATACGGCGCCGGCCGGAACTGGGATGCTTGGCGCTCTTTCCAACCTTTTCCGGGAGTTTTTATGAGCGCCGCCGCCAAGTCGCAGGACGTTTTGAGCCTGCTCAAGCAAGACCATGCCAATGTGAAAGCCATGTTCCAGCAATATGAAGAACTGGGCGACCGGGCCTTCGCCAGCAAGAAAAAGCTGGCCGAGGAAATCTGCCTGGAGCTGACCCGTCACGCCACGGCGGAGGAAGAGGTGTTCTATCCGGCCATCCGCGCCGCCGCGCGCGAGAATGAAGACTTGATCGACGAGGCGACCGTGGAACATGCTTCGGCCAAGGAGCTGATTGCCCAGATCATGGAAGCCGACCCGCACGATGAGCTGTATGACGCCAAACTCAAGGTGCTCAGCGAATATATCCTGCACCACGTCAAGGAAGAGGAGGGGGAGATCTTCCCCAGCGCCAAGCGGGCCGGCTTGGATTTGCAGGCGCTGGGCCAGCAGGTCGCGGCACGCAAGGAGGAAATCGACTTCGTGCCGCCGCGTCCGCTGCCCGGCGCCAGCCCGCAGCGCGGCCGACCCCATGCCTGAGCCGGGGCGGCGGCCGCTAGCCGGCGCGCCGCGGGCTTAATGGCCGGCGCTGGCCGTGGCCGGGGCGCTGGCCGGCACGGCGGCGGGCGCCGGCGGGGCAGCCTCCGCGGCGGACGGCGCGCCGCCGATCGCCAGCATCAGGTTGTCGATGTCGACCGGTTTCACCAGATGCATATCGAAGCCGGCGTCGAGCACGCGGCGCTGGTCTTCGGCCAGGCCGTAGCCGGTGAGGGCGATCAGGCGGATCTGCCGGGTGGCGGGATTGGCGCGCAGGCGGCGCGCCACTTCATAGCCGTCGATGCCGGGCAGGCCGATATCGACCAGGGCCACATCGGGCCGCGCGCTGGCGGCCACGGCCAGGCCTTGCAGGCCGTCGGCCGCATGGTGCACCTGATAGCCGTAGCAGCTCAGCATCATCGACATCATTTCGCGGCCGTCTTCATTGTCCTCGATCAGCAGGACGGCGGGTTTGCCTTGTTGCAGGGAGTCCATATCGCAGTCTTTCGCTACAGGGAGACGTTCGGTGCGCGGCAGGCGGATGACGAAGGTGCTGCCTTCGCCGCCGCCGCCGTCGCTATGGGCGGTCACGCTGCCGCCATGCAGTTCGACCAGGCGCCGCACCAGGGCCAGGCCGATGCCCAGGCCGCCTTGCGCGCGGTCGAGCGTGCTGGTGCCCTGCACGAACACGTCGAACACATGGGGCAATAGTTCGGGCGCGATGCCGACCCCGCTATCGTGCAGGCTCAGCACCACGTCCTCGTCTTCCACCTCGGCCGTGACCTCGATCTGGCCGCCGGGCTGGGTGTATTTGAGCGCATTGTCGAGCAGATTGTTGAGGATCTGCTCGAGCCGCGTGGCATCGCCCTCGACCCAGCAGGGTTCGGCCGCCAGCGTGATGTCGTAGCCGGCGCTGCGCCCCGTGGTGCGGTAAGTGTCGAGGCAGCTCGCGGCCAGCGCCGCCAGGTCGAGCGGCGCGCGGTTGAGCAGGATCTTGCCCGACATGGCGCGGCTCAGGTCGAGCAGGTCGTCGACGATGCGGCCCAGGTGGCCGCTCTGGCGCTGGATGATCTGCTTGGCGCGGCCGACCGCCTCGACCGACACGCCGGGCAGGCCGATCAGCGAGGCGGCGCTGCTGATGGCCGAGAGCGGATTGCGCAGCTCATGGCCCAGCATGGCCAGGAACTCGTCCTTGGCATGGTTTTGCCGTTCGGCCGTCTTGCGCTCCTCGATCTCGCGCATCAAGCGCTCGTTGCTGGCAATCAGGTCGGTGGTGCGCTGGCTCAGCTGGCGCGCCTGCTTCTTCAATTCCTCGTTTTTCATCGCCAAGGTGACGAAGACGGCGATCTTGGCGAACAGCACTTGCGGGATCACCGGCGTGAACAGGAAATCGACGGCGCCCTGCTGATAAGCTTTCAGCCGGTCCAGCTCGTCGGCCACGAAGGCGGTGATGAAGATGATGGGGATATCGGCCGAGCGCGGCCGCTGGTGGATGGCTTCGGCCGTTTCAAAGCCGTCCATGCCCGGCATATTCACGTCGAGCAGGATGACGGCGAAGTCATGCGTGAGTACCTGGCGCAGCGCCTCCTCGCCGGAGCGGGCCGCCACCACTTCATAGGATTCCTGTTCCGCCCATTGCGCCAGCAAGCTCGTCAGTGCGAACAGGCTGTTGGCGTCGTCGTTGACGACCAGAATCTTGGGTTTGTCTGCTTTAGGCACTTTATCGTTCTACTTTAGTCTGCTGCCGCAACGATGCTGAGGGACAAGCATCGAGCCGATCATAGCACGGCTGATTCAAAGAAAAAAACGGCGTTCCAATTGCGCGCAAGGGGTGTTCGCTTCCGCACATACAGCGCGCAAGGGCCATGCCATAGTGTCACCGTGCATACAGGAAACCCACTCCGAGAAAGGACGCATCATGAATATCGATACCGTGGTAGACCAGGATTACGTCGGCAAATGTTTCAAGGACTTGGCGTCGGCGCCGGTCAGCGCCCTGCGCGGCCTCAGCGGCAAGGACGCCAAAGCCTTGCAGCAAGCCTTCAATGTGACCACCGTGCGCGACTTGGCCAACCTGAACTTCGTCAAATGGGCCTGCGCCATCGCCACCCTGGCCGACGAGGAACAGGACCGGCCCGAAGACAAGGCCAAGGAAACCCTGCTGGACGAGGCGGTGGAAATGACCTTCCCGGCCAGCGACCCGATCTCGGTCGATGCCGGCATCACGCGCATCGAGGTGGCGCCGGAGATGGTCGATGCGCAAGGCGACCACCAGCATGCCGGCAAGATCGAGGAGGCGGCGGAGAAGGACAAGGCGGCCACGCATTGAGGCCTGCTTGCCAGGAAGTCGACCCGCCGCCGCGCCCCGCGCCGAGGCGGGCGCATCAGGCGGCGCTGCCGATGGCCGCTTGCGCCGTCAGGTGGCGCGCGCCGGCGGCCGGCAGCGGCTGGGCATGCGCCTGGGCCTGGTGCAGGGCCGCGGCGGCGCAGAAGCGGTTCTTGCCGGAGCGCTTGGCTTCGTACAGGGCGTTGTCGGCGGCGTGGATGATCTCCTCCACGCTGCCGGCGTCTTCGGGATAGAGGGCGATGCCGATGCTGGTCGACAGGCTCAAGGTCAGGCCATTGACCTGGTAGGGTTCGGCCACCACTTCGATCAGCTTGGACGCCGGTTCCTGGGCGTCGCCCAGGCCGCCCACCTCGCCCAGCACGATCACGAATTCATCACCGCCCACGCGCGCCACGGTGTCTTCCTTGCGCGAGCAGCCGACCAGGCGCTGTGCCACCTGCTTCAGGATGTCGTCGCCATAGGCATGGCCGTGGGTGTCGTTGATGGCCTTGAAGCCATCCAGGTCCAGGTACATGACGGCCGCCTTGCGCTGGTGGCGCGCGGCGTGCTGCAAGGTGGTGGCGATGCGGTCTTCCAGCAGGCGCCGGTTGGGCAGGCCCGTCAGCGGGTCGTGCAGGGCCAGCTCCTGCTGCTGGCGGCTGTACTGGGCCAATTCCTTATACAAGAGGCGCACCTCGAGCATATTGTGGATGCGCTTGTGCACTTCGAGCAGGTCGAAAGGCTTGCTGATGAAGTCGCGCGCGCCCGCTTCCAGCGCGGCGATCTTGAAGCTGGGCTGGGCCGTCAGGGCCAGCACCGGCAGATAGCCTTGCTGCTCGATTTCCTTCAAGCCCTTCATGACCTGGAAGCCGTTCAATTCCGGCATCTGCAAGTCCAGCAGGATGAGGTCGTAGCAATGCTGGCGATGCAGGGCGCACACCTGCTCGGGCAGCATTGTCGCCGTGACATTGGTGTAGCCGGCCTCGCGCAGGATTTCGAGCATCAGCTCGATATTGTCGGCGCAGTCGTCCACCACCAGGATCTTGGCGTTCAGGATCTCATCTGGACTGGGCATAGTGTTCTCGCATCGCTTTCATCTACCGCGGCTGGGGCCGCAGTGGGAAACTCAAAGTGTAGCGCGCCGGTTTCCCAGACGGCGCACCTCAGTCTTTGCAGTGTAGCAAAGAGTGAACAAGTTGCTTGTAGGACATTGCCGCGTGTTTGAGTAGGAGCTGCAGAAACAATTATAAATTATTTAATAACAACCCGTGTAATAAAGCCATGGCGTTTCAAGCCAGGGCGGGTGGCGCCGCGCGGCCCGCCTGGCGCGCCGCCAGCGCCACGGCGGCCAGTAACTGGGCCGGCTCGACCGGCTTGGCCAAGTGGTCGAGGAAGCCGCTTTCCAGCACGCGCAGCCGGTCTTCCGAGCGGGCGAAGGCGGTCAGCGCAATGGCCGGCAGATTGCCACCACGCGCCGCACCGAGGGCGCGGATGCGCGCCAGCAGTTCAAAGCCATCGGTCCCGGGCATGCCGATATCGGTCAGCAACAGGTCGAAGCGCTGGCGCCGCGCCAGCTTGAGCGCCTCGGCCGCGCTGGCGGCCAGCGTCACGCTGGCCTGGTTATCCCCCAGTATACGCTGGATCAGCTCGCGCGCATCGGTCTCGTCGTCCACCACCAGCACGCGCAGGCCGCCCAGTTCGCGGCGGTCCGGCAAGGCGAAGGCGGCCGCCGGCGGCGGCGCCGGCGGGCGGGCCGGCCGCAGCGGCAGGGCCGGACCGGACGCGAGCGGCAGGCGCACCGTGAAACTGGCGCCGCGGCCGGCGCCGGCGCTGGCCGCGGCTACCGTGCCGCCATGCTGCTCGACCAGGTGCTTGACGATGGACAGGCCCAGGCCCAGCCCGCCGTGGCGGCGCGTGGTCGAGGCGTCGGCCTGGCGGAAGCGCTCGAAGACATGGGCCAAGAATGCGGGTTCGATGCCGATGCCGTTGTCGCTGACGACGATCTCGACCAGGCCGCCGACCAGGCCGACGCTGAGCTGGACCGCGCCGCCATGGGGCGTGAACTTGAGCGCATTGCTGAGCAGATTCCACATCACCTGCTGCAGGCGGCTGGGATCGGCCGCCACCAGCACCTTGGCCTGGTAGTCGCGCTCGATGCGGATATGCTTGGCCTCGGCCGCCGGGCGCACGGTTTCGATCACGGCGTCGAGGATGGTCAGCGGCGAGATCTGTTGCATGTCGAGTTGCACCTTGCCCGAGGTGATGCGGCTCATATCGAGCAAGTCCTCGATCAACTGGGCTTGGGCGCGCGCATTGCGCTCGATGGTTTCCAGGCCGCGGTTGAGGTCGGCCTGGTCGCGGCTGCCGCGCCGCAGCACCTGGGCCCAGCCCAGGATCGCCGTCAGCGGCGTGCGCAGCTCGTGCGACAGGGTGGCCAGGAATTCATCCTTCATCTGGCTGGTGCGCTCGGCCTCGGCGCGCGCGCCGCGTTCGCTGTCGAGCAGCAGGCGGCGCTCCTCGGCGGCGTGGCGCATCGCCTCGTTGAGACGGGCGTTGTCCAGGGCCACGCCGGCCTGGGCGGCAAAGCCGGCGACGATGCGTTCGGTACGCTCGCTGAACATGTCCGGCTCCGGATGGCCGAAGAAGAGGGCGCCCAGCACCGCGCTGCTGCCCGAGCGCACGGGCAGCGCCAGATAGCTGCGCAAGGCCGGGTCGTCCGGCGCATCCGCGCTGCGCAGGATGGCGGCGCCGCGCAAGACCGGCGCCAGCAGCGCGGCGGCGCGGCGCAGCGGCAGGCGGCGGAAGGCGTCGGGCGCCTGGCCGGCCACCGTGTAGAGCGGTGCGCCGCCTTCGTCCCGGTAATAGAAGGCGGCAAAGCGCGCGCCGCTGATGTCGGCGGCGGCGGCGGTCACGTCCTGCAGCAGGGGGCGCAGCTCGCGCCGCTGCGCCAGCGCATTGCCGGTGCTGTTCAGCACTTCGAGCATCTTGCTTTCCTCGCGCAGCGCTTCCTGCGCGCGCTTGACCTGGTCGACATCGGTGCTGGTGCCGAACCAGCAGCGCAACTGGCCGGTGCTGTCGCGCACGGGATTGGCGCGCGTCAGGAACCAGCGGTAATGGCCGTCGGCGCCGCGGATCGGGAATTCCATTTCGAAGGGCGTGCCGCTGCGCAGCGATTCGCGCCAGCGCGCCTTCATGGCGGGCAGGGAGTCCGGCTCGTAGACTTCTTCCCAGCCATGGTTCAACGCCTGCTCGGGCGAGGTGCCGGTGTATTCATACCAGCGCTCGTTGTACCACACCATATTGCCGTCGAAGTGGGCGATCCAGGCCAGTTGCGGAATCGAGTTGGCCAGGGCGCGTAATTCTTCCTGGCTGTGGCGCAGCGTGTCTTCGGCCGCCTTGCGCGTGCTGACGTCCTGCACCATGCCGGTCATGCCCAGCAGCTCACCGCCCTCGCCATAGTTGAAGCGGCCCGCCACGCGCAGCCACAGGCGCTCGCCGCCGCCATGCTGCACCCGGCACTCGGTCTGGAAATCGCTGGCGCTGGCGCGCGCCTGCTGGAACGCTTGCCAGACCGCGTCCCAGTCCTCGCGCAGCACGCGGTCGCGCAGTGCTGTCCAGGGGAGGGGCGTTTCTTCCGGCAGATCGAAGAGCACGGCGGCGCGGCGGCCGAGAATGACGGTGCGGCTGTGCATATCGCCGCTCCAGTCGCCGAGCTGGCCGGTGCTCAGCGCCACCTGCAGGCGCTTGCTGCTGTCGCGCAGGGCGCGCTCATCGTCCTTGCGGCGGGTGATGTCCTGGATATAGGCGGTCAGCCCTTCGCTGGAAGGGAAGGCGCGCACTTCCAGCCAGCGCGCGCGCGGCGTGTAGTAGAGCTCGAAACTGACGGTCTGCTGGCCGGCCAGCGCGTGGCGGAAGCGTTCTTCCAGCACGGTATGGCGCAGGGCGGGAAATTCCTGCCACAGGTTCTTGCCCAGCGGTGTGGGGCGTTCCGGCGTGCGCGCATGGATCAGGTCTTCGGCGCGCGCGTTGAGATAGACGATATTCCACTGCGGATCGAGCACGGCCAGGCCATCGGTAATGCTGTCCAATACCGTGTGCAGCTGGGCGGCGGACAGCTGCAAGCCGCCTGCCGTCGCGGGCAGCAACGGTGGCGCGGAGTGGCGGGTGGATGGGCCTGGTGGACGGGGTCGATAGCTCATGCAGTTTCACGCGGTGGCGGCGCGGCCTCCTTGCCGCGCCGTGCAAGCATTGTAGCTGCGGCCTTGCCAAAGCGGCCACACCGTTGCGCCCATTACACGCCGAATACCGGTAGCTGGCGCGGTTTCAGCGCAGTTTCAGCGGGGCGGCGGCGCCAGGCGGGCCAACGCCGCCTGCAACTGCTCGATATCGTAAGGCTTTTGCAGGGACAGGGCGGGGAAGTCCAGCTGTTGCAGCAAGGCTTGGCCATAGCCCGAGGCGAACATGATTTTCAGGCCGGGCTGGCGCTGCAAGGCCAGGCGGCCCAGTTCCACGCCCGACATGCCGGGCAGGCTGATATCGCTGAACAGGATGTCGAAGCTGGACGCGTCCAGCCGCTGCAGCGCGTCTTCGGCGCGCGCCACGGCCTGCACCTGGTGGCCGAAGGTTTGCAGCATTTCGCACACCAGGTATTGCGCATCCAGATTGTCCTCGACCACCAGAATGCGCAGGCCGGCCGGCGCCTGCGCCGCGGCGGCGGCGGCGGGCAGCGGCGCCGCTTCGCGCAGGGCGCACAGGATGCCCTCGACGCCGCCCTCGGCATTGCGCAGCGGCGTGTAATACAGGTCGAGACTGGCGCTGGCCGGTTTGCCGCCGCGCCACAGCTGCAAGGCCTGGGCACGGAAAGCCAGGGCGCGGCCCTGCCAGGCCTGTTCCAGCGCCGCCGGATTCCAGCTCCACGCGGCCGGCAGCATGGACGGCACGGTGCCGCCCGGCGCCTGCAGCGCGGGTGGGCCGGCCAGTTCTATATAGGCGTCGTTGCACAGCATGACCCGCTGCCGGCCCCACATCAGCAGCATGGGCTGGGGGCTGTTGAGCATGATGTCCACGCTCAGGCGCAGGGTATGGGGCCACTGGGCCGGTTGGCCGAGGGGGCTGCGCGACCAGTCGCAGGCAGCCAGTTTGTCTTCTCCAGTCATTCTTCCATCATTATAAAAACGCAAACTGGGGGAAATCGTACACCAATCCACAGACTCTGCCGTTGAAAAATTCTTTTACTTCACTCTGGACAAGAGGGCAAAGCCTCCCTATAATCTTGCTTCTTTCGCGAACAACGTTACGAAAGAAAGCAAGAAGCAGATAGTTTTGCAGTATTGCTTAAGCGGCTGTAGCTCAGCTGGATAGAGTACTTGGCTACGAACCAAGGGGTCGTGGGTTCGATTCCTGCCAGCCGCACCAGAATTTGCAGTAAGACTTGCCGCTGTCGAGCGGCGGGGTGCAGTAAAAATAGCAGGGTTTGAAGTATTGTAAAGCGCCTGTTATTATTGTGAGAAGTTTTTGCGGCTGTAGCTCAGCTGGATAGAGTACTTGGCTACGAACCAAGGGGTCGTGGGTTCGATTCCTGCCAGCCGCACCAGATTGTGTAGTAAGGCCTGTCGCTGTCGAGCGATGGGTTGGAAGTGAAAGTTTTGCGGCTGTAGCTCAGCTGGATAGAGTACTTGGCTACGAACCAAGGGGTCGTGGGTTCGATTCCTGCCAGCCGCACCAGTAGTAGGAAAAAGGGTCAGCGTGAAAGCGCTGGCCCTTTTTCTTTTCCGCCTTGAGTAGCGTGACTTGTAATAGGGAGTTTTCCCTATCCCGCTCGATATTTCTTCCAATTTCCGAATATTGCTTAAAAGAATAAAGTGAAGCCGTAAAACTACGGAGCTTCACATGAGCAATCAAGCCAATCTCTCCCGGCGCTTTTTCCTGAGCGCGCTGCCCGCCGTGACGGCCGGCCTGGCCGCCACCGCCACCCAGGCCGACGCCGCGCCCGCCGGCCAGGGCGCGCCGCACTGGGGCATGCTGGTCGACACGCGCCGCTGCATCGCCTGCCAAGCCTGCACCATCAGCTGTTCGATGGAAAACGACCTGCCCATCGGCCAATTCCGCACCACTGTCGCCACCTATGCCGTGCGCACCGAAACCGGCCAGTCCGGCCTGGCTGTGCTGCCGCGCCTGTGCAACCACTGCGAAGAACCGCCTTGCATTCCGGTCTGCCCGGTCAGCGCCACCTACAAGCGCGAGGACGGCATCGTGCTGGTCGACGGCGACCGCTGCGTCGGCTGCGCCTACTGCGTGCAAGCCTGTCCGTATGAGGCGCGCTTCATCAACCACCACACCGGCAAGGCCGACAAATGCACTTTCTGCGTGCACCGCGTGGATGTCGGCCTGCTGCCGGCCTGCGTGGAAACCTGCGTCGGCGGCGCGCGCATCTTCGGCGACGTGAATGATCCCAACAGCGAAATCAGCCGCCGCCTGAAAGAAGCGGAAGGCCAGGTCAGCGTGCTGAAACCGGAAGCGGGCACCAAGCCCCACGTTTTCTACATCGGCCTGGACAAGGAGCTGGCCGGCCGCGTCGACGGCGATTCCGCCGCCGAAATGATGTGGCGTCCCGAGATGCAAGGAGCATGAGCATGAGTACCAGCGTGAATTCCATCGTCGAAGTGCTCGGCTTTGCGCGCGAACCGGGCTGGCTGCCCTGGGCCGTGCAGTACTTCTTCCTGATCGGCCTGTCCACGGCCGCCTTCTTCCTCTCGCTGCCAGGCCTGGTGTGGCGCCGGCCGGCCTGGCGCGGCATCGGCCGCCGCGCCTTGCTGGCGGCCCTGGTCTGCGGCTTGAGCGCGCCGGTCGCGCTGCTGGCCGACCTGCACCAGCCGGGCCGCTTCATGAACTTCTACCTGCATCCGAATCTGGGATCGTGGATGGCCTGGGGCTCCTTCTTCATCCCCCTGTATCTGTTTGGCCTGGCGCTGTATGCCTGGCTTTGTTTGCGTCCCACGCTGGCGCATATCGCCGCCGAGGCGGACACGCCGCCACGCATGGCCGCGCTGTACCGCTGGCTGGCCTACGGCGGCCATGACAATGCGGGCGCCATCCGCCTGGCCGCGCTGATGGCCGCACTGGGCGCCGCCCTGATCCTGCTCTACACCGGCATGGAAGTGATGGTGGTGCAGGCCCGCGTGCTGTGGAATAGCGCGCTGCTGCCGCTGCTGTTCGCCTTCAGCGCCTTCACCGGTGGCCTGGGCATCATCGCCCTGTTCGAAGGACTGGCGCGCCAGAACGCGTCGGCGCCGCTGCTGAACCGCTGGCTGGCGCATAGCCAATGGGCCACCTTGCTGCTGCTGGGCGCATGGTTCGCTGCCGGCATCAGCGGCCTGTCGCCGGCGGCGGCCGGCATGCTCGACGCGGTAGGCGATTCGAGCGGCTGGCTGCAAACCTTGGCCTGGCTGCTGGCCAGCATCCTGGTGCTGCTGTGGGTGGCGCGCTACCGCACGCATAGCCTGCTGCTGCCCGCCGTGCTGGCGCTGCACAGCGCCTGGCTGCTGCGCTGGATCGTCTTCATGGGCGGCCAGAGCATCCCCAAACTGGGCGCCACCGGCTACCCCTATGTGCTCAGCATGCGTCCCGACAGCCTGCTCGGCATCATCGGCACCGCCGGCCTGTGCTGCGCCATCTACATCGTGCTGACCAGCTTTATGCGCTGGGACGAAACAGTGAAAGCCTGAGAAAGAGCATCATGAAAAACATCAGCAAACGTCGTACCATCCTGGCCGCGGGCGGCGTGGCCGCCTTCGCCGCCGGCTTTTCCGAAACCGCCGGCCGCATGGTCGGCAAGCTGGCCGGCCACGACAAGCCGAAACACCGCGTCGCCGGCGATGCGCCCGAACCGGAATTCCGCATCGATGCGCAGGGCCATCTGTCGGTGAATCCGGCGCAGCAGGTGAGCTACACCACCTGCCTGGGCTGCACCACCATGTGCGGCGTGCGCGTGCGCATCGAGCGCGCTTCGGGCAAGGTGCTGCGCGTGACCGGCAATCCGTACAGCCCTTTGTCCACCGACCCGCACCTGCCGATGAAGGCCAGTGTGCGCGACAGCTTCAAATCATTGACCGCCTTCGAAGGCAAAGGACTGGCCGGCCGTTCGACCGCCTGCGGCCGCGGCAACGCCGTGGCCCAGCAGATCGATTCGCCTTACCGCGTGCTGACGCCGATGAAGCGCGTCGGCCCGCGCAATAGCGGACGCTGGGAACCGATCTCCTTCGAACAGCTGGTGCGCGAAGTGGTCGAGGGCGGCGACCTGTTCGGCGAAGGACCGGTCGAAGGCCTGGGCAGCCTGCGCGACCTGAAAACGCCGATCAATGCCGACAAGCCGGAACTGGGACCGCGCGTGAACCAGGTGGCCGTGCTGTCCAGCGTGAACGACGGCCGCGAAGGCTTCGCGCGCCGCTTCTTCCAACAAGCCTACGGCACCATCAACTTCTTCGGCCACGGCTCGTATTGCGGCGGCGCCTACCGCTCCGGTTCCGGCGCGCTGTTCGGCGACCTGAAGAAAATGCCGCACTGTAAGCCTGACTTCAGCAACGCCGAATTCGTACTCTTCGTCGGCACCGCGCCAGGACAGGCGGGCAATCCCTTCAAGCGCCAGGGCACGCTGATCGCCAAGGCGCGCACCGAGGGCAAGCTGTCCTATGTGGTGGTCGATCCGGTGCTGAACCACTCCAGCAACCGCGCCAGTGGCGACCGTGGCCGCTGGCTGCCGATTCGTCCCGGCACCGACGGCGCGCTGGCCATGGCCATCATGCGCTGGCTGTTCGAGAATGAGCGCATCGACAGCCGCTTCCTCGGCTTCCCCAACGCGGCGCTGGCGAAAGAGAACGGCGAACCATCGTTCAGCAACGCCACCCATCTGGTGGTGGTGGAGCCGGGCCACGCGCGCCAGGGACGCATGCTGCGCGCCTCCGACCTGGGCGTGGCGGTGGAAGAGGAACAGCGCTACAAGGAAGGCGACGCCTTCATCTGCCTCGGCGCGGACGGCAAGACCGTGCTGCATGACCAGGCCAAGGCGGCGGCCCAGCTCTTTGTCGATACCCGCCTGCTGGTGGATGGCAAGGAGCTGCATGTGAAATCCTCGCTGCAACTGCTGCGCGAAGAGGCCATGCGCAAGGAGATGCAGGCCTACGCCGACGCCTGCGGCATCCCGGCTGCGACGCTGGCGGCGCTGGCGCAGGAATTGTCCGCGCACAGCAAGCGCGCCTCGGTGGTCGCCCACGGTGGCATGATGAGCGGCAGCGGCTTTTACAATGCCTATGCGCTGATGAGCATCAACCCTCTGCTGGGCAATGTGAACTGGAAGGGCGGCTTCGTCGCCAATGGCGGCGGCTTCAAGGACGACGGCAATGGTCCGCGCTATAACCTGGAAACCTTCGCCGGACAGGTCAAGCCTTCCGGCCTGCCGCTGGGACGTAATGTGCCCTACGAGAAAACCTCCGAGTTCGCGGCCGGCAAAGCCAAGGGCAAACCTTATCCGGCCAGCGCGCCATGGTTCCCGAACGCCTCGGGCCTGACCACCGAGCTGCTGCCGGGCGCGATGCAAGGCTATCCATATGGCCTGAAGGCGCTGGTGCTGTGGTCCTCCAATCCGCTGTACGGCATTCCGGGTCTGCGCACGCGGCTGGCGCGCGACATCGCCGATCCGAAGAAGCTGCCCCTGATTATCTCGATCGATCCCTTCATCAACGAGAGCAATGCCTATGCCGACTACATCATTCCCGACTCGCTGATGTACGAGAGCTGGGGCTGGGTCGCCGCCTGGAACGGCGTGCCGACCAAGTCCATGGGCGCGCGCTGGCCGGTGATCGAACCGAAGGCTCAGAAAGGACCGGACGGCCGTCCGGTCGGCATGGAAACCTTCTTCATCGCGCTGGCCAAAGCCATGAAACTGCCCGGCTTCGGCGCCGGCGCCCTGAGCGACGCCGACGGCAACAGCTACGCGCTGGACGGACCGGAAGACTGGTATCTGCGCGCCGGCGCCAACGTGGCCTGGCTGGGCAAGGAGCCGGTGCCCGATGCGACGGCGGAAGACCTGCTGCTGTCGGGCGTCGAGCGTCTGCGCCCGTTGCTGGAGAAAACGCTGAAACCGGAAGAGGTGGCGAAGGTCGGCTTCCTGTACAGCCGCGGTGGACGCTACCAGCCCGGCAAGGACGCGTATGACGAGGACCATCCCGAGTGGATGCGCAATCCGATGAAAGCCATGTGCCATCTGTGGAACGAGAATGTGGGCGGCTCGAAGAACAGCCTGTCCGGCAAGCGCAACACCGGCTGCGGCACGTGGAAGGAGCCGGCTTTCGCCGACGGCACGCCGATGCGCAAGCTGTATCCGCGGAAGGACTGGCCACTGGAGCTGATCAGCTACAAATCGGCGCTGCAGAATCCCTACTCGATCGGCGCCACGCGCCTGCTCTCGGTGCATCCCGAAAATCCGGTGCTGATCCACCCCGACGACGCCGAGCGCATGCATCTGCGGATGGGCGACTTGGCCGAAATCAGCACCCCCGACGGCAGCCTCAAAGCGCGCGTCATGATCCATGCCGGCATCACCCCTGGCGTCGCCGCCTTCGAACACGGCTTCGGCCACCGCGAACTGGGCGCGCGGTCGCACCGCATCGGCGGCGAGCGCCAGCCCGAAAACCGCAAGCTCGCGGCCGGCGTCAACCTGAACGACATCGGCATCATGGACCCCACCCGCCCCGACAAAGCGCCCTGGGTCGATGCCATCTCCGGCACCTCAGTCCGCAACGGCCTCCCGGCCAAGCTGCGCCGCGCCTGACGCGGTTTGATCTTAATCAAACAATGTCCAACCCTGGTGTCAGGCACCAGAGGTGGACATTGTTTGCGCCAGATCAAAGAATGTCCTACCCCAGTGCCTGACACCAGGGTTGGACATTTTTTGATTTAGCGCAAATGAAGGCTAGTTGAGGGCGCTGGGGTCGGCGCGCAGCATGAGGCGGGCCAACTCGGCGGCGGAGGAGAGGCCGGCTTTTTCCATGACGTGCTGGCGGTGGATGTGGACGGTCTTTTCGCTGATGCCCAAGGCGGCGGCGATCAGCTTGTTGGGCTGGCCCAGGGCAACCAGGCGCGCGACTTCGCTTTCGCGCGGCGAGAGGGCGGCCAGCATGTCCATCGCCTCCTGGCGGATGCGGGCCTCCTGCAGGGTTTCGGCGCTGCGGCGCACGGCGGCGGCGACGGCGTCCAGCATCAGCTGGTCCTTGAAGGGTTTTTCGATGAAGTCGGCGGCGCCCGATTTCATGGCTTGCACGGCCATCGAAACATCGGCATGGCCGGTCATGAAGATGATCTGCAACCCGATGCCGCGCTCCTGCAAGACCTGCTGCAGTTCGAGTCCGCTCATGGCGGCCATGCGGATGTCGAGCAGCATGCAGCAAGGCTGTTGGTTCAGCGGCGGGTCCAGTGTGTCGCATACTTCGAGAAATTCTTCGGCGGAGGCGTGCAGGCGCACATTCCAGCCCACCGATTCGAGCAGGAAGCGCAGCGAACGGCGCAGGCCGGGATCGTCGTCAACAACGTGGACAAGACACTGATGCGGTGGAATATTCATGACAGGGTAGGGTAAAGATAAAGCGCATGCCGCAGCCGTCCGGATTGGCCTCAGCCCACAGCCGGCCGCCGTGCGACTCGATGATGGTCTTGCAGATCGACAGGCCCAGGCCCAGGCCATCGGGCTTGGTGGTGAAGAAGGGCTGGAACAGCTGCTCGCGCTGTTCTTCCGGCAGGCCGGCGCCTTGGTCGATCACCTGCACCAGGGTGCGTTTGTCGGCCGCGCCGATTTCGACCCGGATGGTCTGGCGCTCGGCCGGCAGGCCGCGGCCGGCGTCGATGGCGTTCTTGATCAGATTCAGCAGCACCTGCTGGATCTGCGGGCCGTCAGCCAGGGCGCAGCAGCCGCCCGGCGTGCGGCTCTCGATCACGATGTCGGGCGCGTTGGCGAGCATGCCGCTGACCAGGCGCTTGGCTTCATGCGCCAGCGGTGTCAGCGCCAGCGGTTCGCGCACCGCGCTGCGCTTCTTGGCGAAGTGGCGGATGCGCTGCACGATGCCGCCCGCGCGTTCGGCTTCGCTGACGATTTCGGAGCAGGCTTCGGTGATCGCCTCCGGCGTCAGCTTGCTGTCGGATTGGCGCCGCAGCACGCTGCGCGCGTAGTTGCCGATGGTGGTCAGCGGCTGGTTGATTTCGTGCGCCAGATTGCCGGACAGTTCGCCCAGCACGGAAAGCCGCGACAGGTGTTCCATCTGTTCCTGGCTGTCGCGCATGCGCGCCTCGGCCGCCTGGCGCGCGCGCAACGATTCGCGCAGCTCGGCGGTGCGGCGATGCACCAGCTGCTCGGCGCGCACCGTATGCACGATCCAGGCGGCCACCAGCGCGGTCAGGCCCAGCAGCCAGGGCCAGAAACGGCGCGCCAGGCCGCCTGGCGTGATTTCGCGCAGATAGGCGTAGGGGCCGGCGCGCAGCTCGCGGTACAGCTCATGCACCGGTTGATAATCGGCCGGCACCGACCAGCTCATGCCGCTGGCGCTGGCGGGCATGGCCAGCAGCGCCTGGGCCACCGCCTTGGCCAGAACCGGGTCAGTCTGGCGCGTGACGGCGGCCGGCCAATCGGGGTACAGGGCGGTCGAGACGGCGCAGGGCAGGCCGCTTTCGCGGCGCGGCGACAGCACGCGAAAATCGGCCATGCGCAGCTGCCCGCGCGCCTCCATCTGCTCCAGGAAGCAGCTGCGCACGATGCCCGCATCGACCGTGCCGCTGCGCACCGCCTGCACCACATTCATCATGGGCAGGCCGACAAAGCGCAGTTCCTGCAGATCGGATTCCATATCGATGCCGAAGCGCAGCAGTTCGCGCGCGGCCACCAGATAGCCGCCGAACGCTTCCGGCGCCACGGCGGCCACGCGCTTGCCATCGAGTTCGGTCAATTCGCGCAGCGGCGAATCCCTGGCGCGCACGATGATGGCCGAGCCGCTGGCGTGGCCGGCGCGCACGCTTTGCATAGACTCCAGCGTGGCGATGCGGCTCAAACCGAATTCGGCCTCCATCGTGACGTAGTAGCCGGGGTTGGTGATCACCAGGTCGATCTGGCCGTCGCCGATCGCCTTGCGCATGCCCGCCGCGTCGTAGCTGTGCATCTGGAAGCGGTGTTCGGGCAGGCTGTGGTTGAGGTAAGAGATCAGCGGCGACCAGTCGGAAACGGCCGCGTATTCGCCCTGATAGGCAAAGACGCCGATGCTGACATCGCGCGCAAACGCGCTTGGGACAAGGCAGGCAACCGCGATCAGACTCGCCGCGGATCGCCGCCAACAAGACGGGAAGAATCGCATAAGTGGCGCTAGTATACCTTTATTGGCGGCGTCTGATCTGCCTCATCATTCCGCCCGGCGCGGGCGAGCACAATTGGCCCAGAGCTTGCTTGACAGTGAGGATGCCATGCCCAATGATGAAAGCCAGAATGTCCGCCTCTCCTTTCTGGACAAACAGATGAACGATGTGATGGCCGAGCTGACCGCGATGCGCAGGGAGTATGCTACCAAGACGGATCTGGAGGCGGTCAAGGCCGATATTGCGCGGCTGGAGGCGCGCCTGGACAGCTTCTATGCGGAGTTTGTGGCAATGCGCCTGGAGCATGGTCAGCGCCTGGCCGCGATCGAGGCCCAGCTGCCGCACCTGGCCACCAAGGCGGAAATGCGCAAGCTGGCCCTGATCACGACCAGCGCCAATATCGCCGCCATCCTGCCCTTGTATATGCTGCTGTTGCACCAGCTATTCTGAGATAGCAGTTGGCAATTGTTGCGAAATATCCGATGATTTGTCGAAACAAGACAAACGCGGAGCCAGCATGTCCCTCATCACCTGTATCGAAGATCTGCGCCAACTGGCGCAACAGCGCGTTCCGCGCATGTTTTATGACTACGCCGACTCCGGCTCCTGGACCGAATCCACCTACCGCGCCAACTGCAGCGATTTCGAGCGGATCAAATTCCGCCAGCGCGTGGCCGTCAATCTGGAAAACCGCTCGCTGCAATCGGACATGATCGGCCAGCCGGTGAGCATGCCGGTGGCGCTGGCGCCCACCGGTCTGACCGGCATGCAGCACGCCGACGGCGAAATCCTGGCCGCTCGCGCCGCCGAGCAGTTCGGCGTGCCGTTTACCCTGTCGACCATGAGCATCTGCTCCATCGAGGATGTGGCGGCCCACACCAGCAAGCCGTTCTGGTTCCAGCTGTATGTGATGAAGGACCGCAGCTTTATCGAGCGCCTGATCGAGCGCGCCAAGGCGGCGCGCTGCTCGGCCCTGGTGCTGACACTGGACTTGCAGGTGCTGGGCCAGCGCCACAAGGATTTGCGCAATGGTCTGTCGGCCCCGCCCAAGCTCACCGTCGCCAACTTGCTGAATATGGCGGGCAAGCCGCGCTGGTGCCTCGGCATGCTGGGGACGAAGCGGCGCTACTTCGGCAATATCGTCGGCCATGCCGGTTCGGTTTCGGATATGTCCTCGCTGGCGGCGTGGACCAGCCAGCAGTTCGACCTGACGCTGTCGTGGAAGGATGTGGAGTGGATCAAGCAGCGCTGGGGCGGCAAGCTGATTTTGAAAGGCATCATGGACGCGGAAGACGCGCGCCTGGCCGCCGCTTCCGGGGCCGATGCGCTGATCGTGTCCAACCACGGCGGCCGCCAGCTGGACGGTGCGCCATCCTCGATCGCTGCCTTGCCCGCCATTGTGGACGCGGTGGGCGGCCACATCGAGGTGCATATGGATGGCGGCGTGCGTTCCGGCCAGGACGTGCTGCGCGCGCTGGCCTTGGGCGCGCAAGGCGTGTATATCGGCCGTCCTTTCCTCTACGGGCTGGGCGCGATGGGCGAGCAGGGCGTGACGCGCTGTCTCGAGATCATCCGCAACGAGCTGGATCTGACCATGGCTTTTTGCGGCTTGCGCGATGTACGCCAGGTGGACCGAAAAATCCTGCTCGGCGACGACCGTGGCGCGCCGTGACAGCGGTACAATGCGGGGACGACATCTGAGCGGAGCCGGACATGAACACTGAAATACTGCACCGGGGTACCCGTATCATCACGCTGGAACAGGGCGAACAAGTGCTGGCGCAATGCAATCCCGGCGATATCGCCATCGTGCGCGACGCCGCCGGCTGGTGGACCGTCTTTGTCGGCGACGATGGCGAGACGGAGCGCTATGACATTCCTTTTGATAGCTACGACAAGGCTTTGTGGTCGGCCAAGGCCGCCGCCGAATTCGCGGGCGAGTAAGCGACGGCGCCGCGCTGCGGCAGGGCGTGCGTTCGCTTCATTAAGTCCTTGGCGTGCATCGGCAAATATCCGTAGAATGGGTTTATCCCAGCTCAACGATTTGTCATGGATGCCAAGCACACCCTGATTCTGGTAATCGAAGACGACGAGCATATCGGCCAGATCCTCATTTATATGCTGGAACGGCAGGGCTACCGCACGCTGCTCGCGGCCGATGGTTTGGCCGCGCGCAAAGCGATTGAGGAAGCGGACGAGCTGCCCAGCCTTGTGCTGCTGGACGTGATGCTGCCCTATATCGATGGCTTTGAAGTGGTGCGCCTGATCCGCGACCGCCCCGAGTGGAAGGATGTGCCGGTGCTGATGCTGACCGCCAAACACACCGAACAGGACATCGTACGCGCCCTTGATGCGGGCGCCAACGATTATGTGGTCAAACCCTTCCAGCCGAACGAATTGCTGGCGCGCGTGCGGCGCTATCTGCGGGAGCAGCAATGAGGCGGGCGGCGCTGGCCCGGCTTGCCTTTGTGCTGCTGGCCTGTGCCGCCCACTTCAGCGTCCAAGCCGACGAAACGCCGCGCAGCACCATCGGCCTGGCCAGCGGCAAGGAGCACTTGAGCAATGGCTCGCCCGACTGGCGCGAAACCAGCCTCCAACTCAATTATGGCCTGGCGCCGCGCCAGAGCGTCGGCCTGGGCCTGACCCGCACGCGCCGTTTTGGCCTCAACGATACGCAAGTCAATGCCGGCCTGGTGACGCCGCTGGGCGCCGCCCTGGTGCTGTCGCTGGAGGCCAATGCCAGCAGCAGCCACCATGTGCTGGCGAAGAACGCTCTGGGCGGGGCGCTGCAATACGAATTTGCGCGCGGCTGGCTGCTGCATGGCGGCGGCCGCAGCACGCGCTATAACGATGTGCGCGTGAACCAGGGCTTGCTGATGTTGGAGCATTATTTTTCCGATTTCGGCGCCAGCCTGGCCTGGCGTCCGGCGCGCGCCTTTGGCGCCACGGCGCATGGACTGGAGCTGCGCGCCAGCTACTATTACAGCGACCGCGATTCGGTCGGCATCATCGTCGCCGGCGGCAAGGAGGCGGCGAATATCGGCGGCGGCGTGCAATTGAGCAGCCTGCGTTCGGCGGCCCTGGTCGGCCGCCACTGGCTGGGCAAGGACTGGGCGCTCAACTACAGCCTGGGCCACACGCGCCAGGGCGATTTCTATATCCGTAACGGGTTCAGTCTTGGACTCCAGGCTGCATTCTGATATTTATCTTCTGGCCGCCTTCTGGACCGGCGTTGGCGCGCTGCTGCTTACGCTCCTGATCGCCGCGCAGATCGTCTACCTGCGCCTGGCGGCGCGGCGCCTGAAACGGCGCGAACAGGCATTGACGGCGCGCTGGCGACCCGCCTTGAACGCCGCCATTGTCGGCGTCAGCGAAATTTCGCTGCCGGGCCTGCGTTCGGCCGAGCGCATCCTTTTCCTCAAGCTGTGGGTGCATTTGCACCAGTCGGTGCGCGGCGAAGCAAGCGGCGGCCTGAATGAGGTGGCTTACCGTCTCGGCTGTGATGCCTATGCGCGCCGCTTGCTAAGCACGGGGAATCGCGCCCAGCGCCTGCTGGCGATCCTGGCGCTCGGCCATTTGCGCGACGCAGCCGCCTGGGACGAGCTGCTGGACGTGGTGCATGGCAGCGATAGCGCCGCTTCCGTGCATGCGCTCTGGGCGCTGGTGCAGGCCGACGCCGCGCGCGCCGCGCGCGACGCGGCGCCCATGCTGCTGCAGCGCGAAGATTGGGCCATGTCGCAGCTGGCGAATATCCTCAAGGATGCGCGCGCCGAGTGGGAGCCGGTATTGGCTGACGCGGTGGCGGGAACGAACCAGGAACAGTTGCCGCATGCGCTGCGCTTGCTGGCCGCGCTGCGCCTGTCGCTGCCGGCGCGGCAATTGCGCGGCTTGTTGAACCATCCGGTGGCCGAGGTGGTGTCCTGCGCGCTGCGGCTGGCGGCCACGCCCGATCTGCTCGATGAAGTCAGACGCCAGCTCAATCACGGCGACTGGCGCGTGCGCGTGCAGGCGGTGCGCACGCTGGGACAATTGGGTGACCATAGCGATGTGGAGCGCTTGCGCCGCCTGCTGGGCGACCAGCAGTGGTGGGTGCGCTACCGCGCGGCGCAAGCCTTGCTTGGCTTGCCGTTTCTGACGCCGGACGATCTGGCCGCTCTCCAGCAGGAGGGCATGGACCGCTATGCGCTCGATATGTTGAAGCAGGTCAGAGCGGAACAGGAGGCAGCGTGAACACGCATGAGCTGGTCGTCCATTTCACCACGGTGTTTGTGTTGAGCTATTTCGTGCTGCTGAACGGCGGCTATCTGCTGCTGAATTTCCTGTCCATGATCTCGCTGCGGCGGCGCAGCCAGGAGATCATTCTCGACGACCTGCCGCAGGTGTATTCGGCGCTGGAACCGCCTATCAGCGTGCTGGTGCCGGCGTATAACGAGGAGGCGACGATTGCCGCTTCGGTGCGCTCGATGCTGCAACTATCCTATTCGGAGATGGAGATCATCGTCATCAACGATGGCTCGGCCGATGGCACGCTGGAGGTGCTGAAGCAGGAATTCGGCTTGCAGGCTTTTCCCGAGGCTTACCGCGTCCAGATCGAGACCAAAGCGGTGCGCGGCTTCTATCGCTCCACGCGCTACCCGAATCTGCGCGTGATCGACAAGGCCAATGGCGGCAAGGCCGATTCGCTGAACGCGGGTATCAACGCCTCGCGCTATCCGCTGTTTTGCGGCGTGGATGCCGACTCCATCCTGCAGCGCGACAGCCTGCAGCGGCTGGTCAAGCCCTTCCTCACCGATTCCACCGTGGTTGCCACAGGCGGCACGGTGCGCGTGGCGAATGGCTGCGAGGTGCGCGGCGGCTATCTGACGCGGGTCGGGCTGCCGCGCAATGTCTGGGCGCTGTTCCAGGTGGTCGAGTATCTGCGTGCCTTCCTGTTCGGACGCCTGGGCTGGTCGGTGATCAACGGCATGCTGATTATCTCGGGCGCGTTCGGCCTGTTCCGCAAGGATGCGGTGCTGGCGGCGGGCGGCTACAAGCCCAAGACCATCGGCGAGGATATGGAGCTGGTGGTGCGCATGCACCGTCTGCTGCGCGAGAAAAAGCAGCCGTACCGCATCGACTTCATTCCCGATCCCGTGTGCTGGACCGAAGCGCCGGAAGACAAGGCAACGCTGCGCAACCAGCGCATCCGCTGGCAGCGCGGCTTGTCGGAAAGCCTGAGCGCCAACTGGGGACTGATGTTCAGCCGGCGCGGCGGCGTGCCGGGCTGGCTGGCTTTTCCCTTCATGCTGCTGTTCGAGTGGATGGGGCCCTTGGTGGAACTGGGTGGCTATGTCTTTATGGTGTTTGCCTGGTATTTCGGTTGGGTGTCCTGGGAGGCGTTTGCCGTCTTCCTGTTCGTGGCGATCGGCCTGGGCATCCTGCTTTCGACTTCAGGCTTGCTGCTTGAAGAAATGTCCTTCCACATCTATCCCAAGCCGCGCCAGTTGCTGATGCTGGCCCTCATCGTCATCGCCGAGAATTTCGGCTACCGCCAGCTGAATACCTGGTGGCGGCTGGTGGGCCTATACCGCTGGGCGACGCAGGGGGAGGCCAGCTGGGGCGCGATGACGCGCAAAGGCAGCTGGCAGCGCAAGGTCTGACGATGCGGCGCGCGATGGCGATCCTGACCATCCTGAGCGGCGCCGCCGGCGGTGCTGCCGCTTCTGGAAGCGCCTTGCAGCTTTGCCCGGCGCCGCAGGGCGCGGCTGCGCAGGAGGGGATGTTGACCCATCCCGATGGAAGGCTGCTGCAAGTGCAATTGCGCGCCGCCTCCGCCGCGCTGCCGTCCTGCGCCAGCCTGCCATTGCCGGTGGCGCCCGCCGCCGTCACTGCCGTCCATGCCTTGACGCCCGCTCAAGCGGCCTCTCTGGCAGGCACGCTGCTGGTGCAGATGGACGCCGGCGGCGAGCGCATCGCCTCCGTGGAGAGTGGCGTGGAAGCGCCGCGCCAGGGCAGGCATGCCATGCCGGTGCGGGAAAATCTGCTGCCGCTGCTGACGCTGCGCCCATATGGCGTGGAAGAACGCATCGCCGCCGAACTGAAAGACGGCCGTTTGCGGATCGACTGCCGCGCTGGCGCCAAGCCAGCCGGTTTGCTGCTGGCGGGACCCTGGCATCTGTCCGCGGCGGCGATGCGGCTGCACGCTGCCGTCTCGTCGCCATCCCCAGCGGACGCCGCCTTCGCGCTTGGCGTTGCCGATGCGGCGCGCGCGGCGCGGGAAGATGCGGCGCCCATCGGCGTCCTCGGAAGCGCAACATCGTTTGCCTTGCCGACGCGGCTGGATGGCGCGTCGTGGCAGCACTTCAGCATTGCCTGTCCGGAGCAGGCGGCGCAGCTGGAACTTGCCAGCCTGCGTTTGCAGCCCGTTCCCGGCAAGGCGCCGGGGCGCTCGGCCTGGGTATGGCAGGCAAAACAGTGGATGGAGGAGGGCGACAGCATGCTGGCATGGGCGGCGCGCCACGGCCTGCGCACCTTGTTCATCTCGGTGCCGTTGACGGCGGCGGCGGATGGCATGGCGGTGGCCCAGCCCGAACGCCTGGGCGCTTTCGCGCGCAGTGCGGCCGCGCAGGGTATTGCGCTCTGGCCGGTCGATGGCGATCCGCGCATGGTGCTGGAGAGCGAGCAGCCAGGCACGCTGGCGCGCATGCGCGCTTATGCCGCCTACAACGCGGCGGCCGATGCGCCGGCACGTTTGCGCGGCGTGCAGTTCGACATCGAACACTATCTGCTGCCCGGCTATGAGCGCGCCGCCGCGGAGCTGGACCGCGCCTATCTGGCGCTGCTGCGCGGCTTGCGGCGCGAGGCGGACGGCCTGGCGCTGGAGTTTGTCGTGCCGTTCTGGTGGAGCGGCAAGAGCGCGCTGCTGCAGGGGCTGGCCGAATACGCCAGCGGCGTCGCGGTGATGGACTACCGCACCGACCCGGCCCAGATCCGCCGCTTCGCCCAGCCCTTCCTGGACTGGGGCGTAGCGCATAAAAAGCAGGTCAGGATCGCGCTCGAAGCCGGCTATTTGCCGCCCGAATTGCAGCGCCGTTACGCGCGCGCCGATGCGGGCGAGGCCTGGCTGGTGCAACTGGATGGCGTGCCGCTGCTGGTCTTGCTGAAAAGCGCGCAAGCCAATCCGCATGGCGCATCGTTCCGCTTGCAGAGCGAACGTGTGCTGGACGGCAGCGCCACCACCTTCCACGCCGATCCGGCTGCGTTGTTGCGCCTGTTGCCCGCGTTGGAGGCCGACTTCTCCGCCTGGCCATCCTTCAACGGCATCGCCCTGCACGAGCTGAAATAGCTGGCTTACAGCGGCAGTTCGACGCGGAACACCGTCCCTTTGCCGGGATGGGTGTCGAAACCGATGCGGCCGCCATGCGCTTCGACGATGCTCTTGCAGATGCTCAGTCCCAGTCCCGTGCCGCCCTTGCGGCGCCGGTCCGAGCCATCGGCCTGGGCGAATTTCTCGAAGACGCTGCCCTGGAACTCCGGTGGAATGCCTTCGCCCTGGTCGGCGACGGCGATGGCCAGCCAATCCAGGTTGCGTTCCGCGCTCAGTGTCACGGTGCTGAACTGCGGCGAGAACTTGACGGCGTTCGACAGCAGATTGACCAGCACCTGGATGATGCGGTCGTGGTCCACGCTCAGTTCGACGCCATCGACGGCCGCTTCCAGCTGCAAGCCCGCCGGACGTTGGGAGGCCATGCCGCGCACCGCGTCGAGCGCCTGCTCCAGCAAGGGCAGGATGGGTTGGCGCCGCATCTGGTAATCCATGCGGCCCGCTTCGATCTTCTCCATGTCCAGCACGTCGTTTACCAGCCGCACCAGGCGCTCGCTGCTTTTTTGCGCGATATCGAGCAGGTGCCGGGTGTCGGTCGACAGCTCGCCCGCGCTGCCGTCGGCCAGCATGGCCAGCGAGGCCTGGATCGAGGTCATGGGCGTGCGCAGTTCATGCGACACGGTGGAAATGAATTCGCTCTTCATCTGCTCGACCTTGCGCTGTGCCGACACGTCGCGCAGGAAGGCGCTGAAAAAGCTCTCGTCGCGCGCGCCGGCCAGGGCCACCGTCACTTCCACCGCCAACTCCTCGCCGTTGCGGCGCAGGACCAGGCGCTGCAGGCGGTGCTCGGGCAGCTTGGCTTCCCCCGAGTCGCGGAAACCGAGCAAGGCTTCCTCCTGCCGTTCGCGGAAGCGCGGCGGCACCAGCACCTCGATATAGGACTGGCCCAGCACCTCGCCGCGGCGCCAGCCGAACATGCGTTCGGCCGCCGAATTCCAGTCGATGATGCGGCCTTGCGGATCGACGGCGATGAACGCGTCCTGCGCGCTTGCGATAATGGTCTGCATGCGCTGCTCGTTGGCGCTGACGCGGGCCAGCGCCTGTTCCAGTTCGCGCGTGCGCTGCTCCACGCGCCGTTCCAGCGTCAGGTTCAACTCATTCAATTCGCTCTTGCGCTGCATCAGGTTGGCCACCAGGGCGTTCAATGCCTGGACCAAGGCTTGCACCTCGCTATATGGCCCGGCCGGCGGCAGCGACAGCGCCTCGCCCTGGCGTATGCGTTCGGCCGCCGTGGCCAAAGAGCTGAGTGGCTGGGCGATCAGCAACGCCGCCAGATAACCCAGCAGGGAAAACAGCAAGGCCAGCCCCAGTCCCACCCACAGCACGCGCTTCTGCATCTGATGCAAGGGCTGGTAAGCGTCGTCCAGACCCTGGCGCACCAGCACCGTCCAGCCCAGGCCGGGATAATGGCCGTGGCCTGCCGTCTCGCTGTAGCCGACCAGATAGCGGCCGCCGTCCGGCCAGTTCTCTTCCACATGGCCGCTGCGCTGGCGGTGCGCGGCGCGCTGGCTTTCCAGGTCGAGGCGGCGGCCTTGCAGGGCGGGCGGGCCAAGCAGCACGGTGCCGTCGCGGCCCAGTATCATCGCCTCCACATGGCGCCGCACCCGTACCGGCGCGATCACCGACTGCTCCACATCGCGCGCCCATTGCCAATACAGGTGCGCGCCCAGCACGCCCAGCACCTTGCCGTTCTTGTCCAGCAGGGGGAAGGCCACGTCGACGAACCGTTTCGGTTCCGCGCCGGCGCCGGGCAGCAGCTTGGCCAGCAGTAGCGCTTCGTGCACGTCGCCGACGTGGGTGCCTTGCAGCGCCTTGTCGAACCAGGGCCGGGCCGCGACATTCGCGCCTTCCAGCATGCCTTGCGAGGCGGCCAGCACCTTGCCGCTGGCGTCGGTGAGACCGATCCAGGCGTAGTACTGGTAGGTGGCCTGGCGTTCATTGAGGATGGCGCGTTTGCCGGCCGGGTCCAGTTCGGGCGAGCGCAGATCCTGGCGGCGCGACATCAGCTCGATTTCGCGGTAACGCTCGAACATGCCGCGATCGAGCTTGTCCGAGGTTTGCAGCGCCAGTTCGGCCAGCGCGCCGCCGATATCGGCCTTGACCTGGCCGCCCGCGATCACGCCCAGCACCTGCGACAGGATCACGCTGAGCAGCACCGCCATGGCGCAGAAGGCCATGGCCAGATAGCTGCCGATGCCGGGGCGGTAGCGCGCGCTGTTCATCGCCTCAGGCGACTACATTGGCCGGATGGCCGGCGGCATACGCTTCGATATTGGCGATCAGCTGGTCGGCCAGCGCCTGCATGGCCTGGCCGCTGGCCCAGGCCGCGTGCGGCGTGAGCAGGAAATTGGGCAGGCGCAGATTGAGCAGGGGATTGTCGGGCAATGGCGGCTCCTTCGACAGCACGTCGAATCCGGCGCCGGCGATCACGCCGCCGCGCAGGGCTTGCGCCAGCGCCATCTCGTCCACCAGGCCGCCGCGCGCGGTGTTGATCAGAAGGGCGTCGCGCTTCATGCGTGCCAGTTCGGCCGCGCCGATGATATTGCGCGTCTGTTCCGTCAGGGGCGCGTGCAGGCTCAGAACATCGGCAGTTTCCAACAGCTCGTCCCAGCCCACGCTGCGCACGCTGCCGTCCTCGATCGGCGAGCGCGTATGCACCACCACTTCCATGCCGAAAGCCTGGCCCAGCCGCGCCACGCCCTGGCCCAGCGCGCCGTAGCCGAGCAGGCCCAGACGGCTGCCATGCAAGTCGCGGATCGGGTGGTGGAACAGGCAGAAACGCTCCGAGCGCTGCCACAGTCCCGCCTCGATGTCGGCGCGGTAGGCCAAGAGATTGCGGCGCAGCGCCAGTATCAGGGCGAAAGTATGTTCGGGCAGGGCGGCCGTGGCGTAGTTGCGGATATTCGTGACCACGATGCCGCGTTCGCGCGCCGCCGCGAGGTCCACATTGTCGGTGCCGGTGGCGGCCACCGCGATCATTTTCAGCTGCGGCAGCTGGGCCAGGGTGTCGGCGCGCAGCGGCACTTTATTTGTCACGGCGATGGCCGCGCCCTGCAGCCGCGCCACGGCGTCGGCCGGCGCCGTGGCCGGATAGTCCTGCCAGTCGTGGGCAAAGGCGGGACGGCGCAGATCGGCGATCAGGCTGTCGCGGTCGAGGAAGACGATTTTCATGCGGCACTCTCCAAAGATGGCAGCGCCTGTCCAGGCGGCGCCTTGACGCGCATGCCCGGATGGCTGGCAAACAGATCCGACACCCATTCTACAAAGACTCGCACCTTGGCGGACAGATGGCGGTTTTGCGGATATACCACATGGATCGGCAGCGGGTCGGTGGCCCAGTCGTCCAGAATCGGCACCATGCGGCCGTCGCGTATCAGCGGCAGCAGGGCGAAATCGGTCATCTGCACCACGCCCAGGCCCGCCAAGCCGGCTTGCACATAGGCGTTGGAATCGTTGAGCGCGATCAGGCCGGGCATCGGCAGCTGCACGCGCTCGCCGTCGCGCGTGAAGTTCCAGTCGAAGGTTTTGCCGGTCTTGGACGAAAAATAATTCACACAGCGGTGGCGTTCCAGCTCGCGCGGGTGCTGGGGCGTGCCGAAGCGCGCCAGATAGGCCGGGGCGGCGCAGGTGACGAAGTTGATGACGCCGATGCGGCGCGCGATCAGGGTGGAATCGTCCAGCGCGCCGCCGCGCACGGCGCAATCGACGCCTTCCTCGATCAGGTCGACCGGGCGGTCGCTGCAGCCGAGTTCCAGCACGATGTCCGGATAGCGGTCGAAAAAGGCGGGCAGGGCGGGCATCAGCACGTCGCTGGCCAGGCCGGTGGGCGCATCGACGCGCAGCCGTCCGCTGGGACTGAGCCGGGTGCGCGACAGCGACTCCTCGGCTTCGCGCACGTCGGCCAGGATGCGCAGGCAGCGTTCGTAATAGGCGGCGCCGTCGGCCGTGACGTTGATCTGGCGCGTGGTGCGGTGCAGCAGCTTGACCGAGAGCGCCGTTTCCAGTCCCTGGACCAAGGTGGACACCGTCGCCTTCGGAATCTGCATGTTTTCCGCCGCCCTGGTGAAGCCGCCCGCGTCGACCACCTGGACAAAAACTTCCATGGCTTGCAGTTTATTCATCTTTCGCTCCATTGTTCAAAAATCTGAACAATCAATTCGTCTTTGCAATATTTATCAGATTGTAGATCAAGTCTATAGTTGACGCATCGCACAAAGATTATTGAATTTATTGCAGCAAAAACGGGAGGTGATGATGAGAACTTTGAACGGAATCATGGCAACGATCGCGCTGGTGCTCAGCTCCGCGGCGCTGGCGGGCATGGTGTACACCGATCAGTACTCGCACGCCGCCCGCATCGAGGCGCGCGGCTTCGACGCCCTGAACCATGAGCTGCTGGCCTGCGCCGATGACGCGGCGCTGCAAACCTTGTCGGCGGCCGATGTGGAGCCAGTCCAGCAATGAACGCGATCGTGCAGCAGCCAGTGGAAGAATTGAACGTCAAGACCCGCGACCTGGAAGTCGGCGGCGCCCATGGCCCCCTGGCCGCCCGCCTGTATGCGGCGGGCGCGCCCGGTCCCCGGCGCGACACCCTGGTCGTGTTCTTCCATGCCGGCGGTTTCGTCGGCGGCGATCTGGAGGAGGCCGACGGCTTCCTGCGCGCCCTGGTCAGCTGCAATCCCGGCCATGTGGTGCTGGCCTCGAACTATACGCTGGCGACCGTGAGTCCGTTCCCGGCCGCCGTGGAAGACGCCCACGCCGTGCTGCAGTGGGCCAAGAAGAACAAGACGAAGCTGAACTGGAGCGGCAAAAAGCTGCTGTCGGCCGGCATCGAGGCAGGGGCCAATCTGGCCGCCGTGTGCGCCCTGATGGCGCGCGACCGGGGCGGCCCGGCACTGGCGGGCCAGATTCTGATCATGCCCATGCTCGATCCGGGCCTGACCACCTGCTCCATGCGCGAGATGCCGACCTGTCCGGACAAGGCTTCCGTGGTCGATACCTGCGCCGCCGCTTACCGCGGTTATCTGCCGAATGCGGCCGACCGCACCCACCCTTACGCTTCGCCGCTGCAATCGAGCCGGCTGAAGAATCTGCCGCCGGCCCTGATTTTGTCGGCGGAAGACGATCCCTTGCGCGACGAGGCCGAACAATATGGCGCCAAGCTGATTTCCTGCGGTATCAAGACCACCGTGCGACGCTTGCCCCCCTCCCGCCTGGAAGAACCGGGCGCCCGTAACGAATGTGCATGCAAGGTGTTTGCACTCAGCGAAATCGCCGGGTTTATGGCGAGCCTGGATGGGATGGAAACCCCATCCGCATAATGGTTTAAATAAACAAAATAGTTTACATATTATGCTGGCAGCAGTATATTTGTAAACGACTCATATCCATTAGTTTCACAAGAAAAACTGTGTCAATCGACACGGCTGGGCAAGTATTTTCCTTCAATTTTGCGATGCGGGCTGGGAGCTACCTGCGTCATCACAATTTTCATACCAAAAGGGGTAAACCATGAAAAGCAAGAATCAATTGACGGCTTTGGCGCGACCGCTGGTCGCCGCCCTGGCAGTGGCGGGTCTGGCGGCAGCCACCCTGACCGGCTGCGAAGACGCCACCGGCAAAACCGCGGAAGCCCCTGCCGCCGGCGGCCCGCCGATTTCGGCGGCGGCCGTGGTCCAAAAAACCGTGTCCGAAACCCAGGAATTCTCCGGCCGCCTGGAAGCGATCGAGCGCGTCGAGATCCGTTCCCGCGTGAGCGGCTTTATCACCGCCGTCAACTTCAAGCCGGGCAGCGAAGTGAAAAAAGGCGATGTGCTGTTCGTGATCGATCCGCGCCCTTACGCGGCGGAAGCCAACCGCGCCGAAGCGGCGGCCCACTCGGCCCGCGCCAAGGCCGACCTGGCCCGCCTGGAACTGAGCCGCGCCGAAAAGCTGCTGGCCGATAAAGCCATCGCCCAGCGCGAATTCGACGAACGCGCCTCCAGCCAGAAAGAACTGGACGCCAATGCCCGCGCCGCGCAGGCTGCCTATGAAGCCGCGAAACTGAACCTGACCTACACCCAGGTGGTGGCGCCGATCAATGGCCGCGTCTCGAAAGCGGAAATCACCCTGGGCAATCTGGTCGACGCGTCGGCCGTGCTGACCTCCGTGGTGTCCACCGACCGCATCTACGCCAGCTTCGACGGCGACGAGGACACCTTCCTGCGCGTGGGCAGCCAGGCGCAGAAGGGCGAACCGGTGACGGTGAAAGTGGGCCTGGCCAATGAAACCGGCTTCCCGCATGAGGGCAAGCTGGAATTCGTGGACAACCAGCTCGACATCCAGACCGGCAGCGTGCGCATGCGCGCCACCTTCGCCAACGCCGACCATATCCTGGTGCCCGGCCTGTACGCCCGCGTGCAGCTGAGCAGCGGCAAGGCGCAGAGCGAAGCCCTGCTGATCAACGACCGCGCCGTGGGCACGGACCAGAACCGCAAATTCGTCTACGTGGTCGGCGCCGACAACAAGGCCGAGTACCGCGCCGTGAAGCTGGGCCCGACCATCGAAGGTTACCGCATCGTGCGCGAAGGCTTGAAAGCCGGCGAGAAGATCGTCGTCAACGGCCTGCAGCGCGTGCGTCCCGGCGCGCCGGTCACGCCGCAGATCGTGTCGATGGACTACGACCCGCTGGCCCCGGCCGCCAAACCGGAAGACAAAAAGAAAGACGCCAAAGTAGCCGCCGCTGACGCCAAGTCCGGCACTTCCAAGGAATAATAAAGATGAATTTTTCCCGCTTCTTCGTGGACAAGCCGATTTTCGCGGCTGTCCTTTCCATCATCATATTCGTGGCCGGGCTGATCTCGATCTTCAAGCTGCCCATCTCCGAATACCCTGACGTGGTGCCGCCTTCGGTGGTGGTGCGCGCTCAGTATCCCGGCGCCAACCCCAAGGTGATCGCTGAAACCGTGGCCGCGCCGCTGGAAGAGCAGATCAACGGCGTCGAGCACATGCTGTATATGACCTCGCAGAACACCTCGGACGGTGCGCTGATGCTGACCGTGACGTTCAAGATCGGCACCAATGTGGAGCAGGCTGAAACCGCGGTGCAGAACCGCGTGCAGCGCGCGCTGCCGCGCCTGCCGGAAGAGGTGCGCCAGATCGGTGTGACTACCGTGAAAAGCTCGCCCAACCTGACCATGGTGGTGCACCTGGTGTCGCCGGACGGCCGTTACGACGACCTGTACCTGCGCAACTACGGCGTGCTGAATGTGAAGGACCAGCTGGCCCGTATCCAGGGCATGGGCGAGGTCAACTTCTTCGGTTCGGGCGACTACGCCATGCGCATCTGGCTCGACCCGCAGAAAGTGGCCGGCCGCGGCATGACCGCGGGCGACGTGGTAGGCGCCATCCGCGAGCAGAACGTGCAGGTGGCAGCCGGTGTCGTGGGCCAGGCGCCCGCCAAGGGCAGCGAGTTCCAGCTGACCGTGAACACCCAGGGCCGTCTCAGCTCCGTCGAGGAATTTGGCGAGATCATCGTCAAGACCAATGCCGACGGCGCGTTGACGCGTCTGAAGGATGTGGCCCGCATCGAGCTGGGCTCCAACAATTACGCCCTGCGCTCACTGCTGAACAACAAATCAGCCGTGGCAATCGGCATCTTTGAAGCACCGAACGCCAATGCGCTGCAGCTGTCGTCCGACGTGCGCGCCAAAATGCAGGAACTGTCCAAGGACTTCCCTGAAGGCGTGAAATTCGACATCGTGTACGACCCGACCCAGTTCGTGCGCGAATCGATCAAGGCCGTGATCCATACCCTGCTCGAAGCCATCGCCCTGGTGGTGATCGTGGTGATCATCTTCCTGCAGACCTGGCGCGCATCGGTGATTCCGCTGCTGGCCGTGCCGGTGTCCATCGTCGGTACTTTCGCGGTGATGATGGCCTGCGGCTTCTCGATCAACACGCTGTCGCTGTTCGGCCTGGTGCTGGCCATCGGTATCGTGGTCGACGACGCCATCGTGGTGGTGGAGAACGTGGAGCGCAATATCGAGAATGGCTTGTCGCCGCGCGATGCGACGATCCAGGCCATGAAAGAGGTGAGCGGTCCGATTATCGCCATCGCCCTGGTGCTGTGCGCCGTGTTCGTGCCGATCGCCTTCGTGTCCGGCCTGTCCGGCCAGTTCTACCGCCAGTTCGCGCTGACCATCGCCATTTCGACCGTGATCTCGGCCTTCAGCTCCCTGACGCTGGCGCCGGCCCTGTCGGCAACGCTGCTGAAAGCGCACGGCGCGCCGCCGGATGCGCTGACCCGCTTCATGAACAAGATCTTCGGCCGCTTCTTCGCCTGGTTCAACCGTTTCTTCAACCGTTCCTCGCACAGCTACGAAACCGGCGTGCAGGGCGTGCTGAAGCGCAAATCGGCTTCGGTGCTGGTGTACCTGGTGCTGGCTGTCGCGGCAGCCTTCATGTTCAAGGTGGTACCGGCCGGCTTCGTGCCAGCGCAGGACAAGCAGTACCTGGTGGGCTTCGCCCAGCTGCCTGACGCCGCCTCGCTGGAACGCACCGAGGCCGTGATCCGCAAGATGTCCGACATCGCCAAGGATATTCCCGGCGTGGACGCTTCGGTGGCCTTCCCTGGCCTGTCGATCAACGGCTTCACCAATGCGCCGAACGCCGGTATCGTCTTCGTCACGCTGAAACCATTCGATCAGCGCAAGTCGAAGAGCGAGTCGGGCGAGGCCATCGCGGCCGAGATCAATAAGCGCATGGGCGCCGTGCAGGACGCCTTCGTGATGGTCTTCCCGCCGCCGCCGGTCAGTGGCCTGGGCACCATCGGCGGCTTCAAGATGATGATCGAGGACCGCGACAATCTGGGCTTCGACGAGCTGTATAAGGCGGTGCAGGCGATGCAGATGAAGGGTTGGCAAGACCCACGCTTGCAAGGCGTGTTCTCCAGCTTCCAGATCAATGTGCCGCAGCTGTTCGCCGATGTGGACCGCGCCAAGGCCAAGCAGCTGGGCGTGCCGCTGGCGACCATCTACCAGACCTTGCAGATCAACCTGGGTTCGATGTACGTCAACGATTTCAACCAGTTTGGCCGTACCTACCAGGTGCGCGTGCAGGCCGATGCGCCTTACCGTTCGCAGGCCGACCAGATCGCGCTGCTGAAAGTCCGCAATGACAAGGGCGAGATGATTCCCCTGTCCTCGCTGATGCGCGTCAAGGACAGCTATGGCCCGGATCGCGTGCAGCGTTATAACAACTACGTCGCGGCCGATATGAACGGCGCGCCAGGCCTGGGCATGTCGTCCGGCCAGGCCCAGGCCGTGCTGGAGCAGATCGCCAAAGAGACTCTGCCGAAAGGCATCTCTTACGAATGGACCGAGCTGACCTACCAGGACATCTTGTCCGGCAATACGATGAAGTATGTGTTCCCGCTGTGCGTGCTGCTGGTGTTCCTGGTGCTGGCCGCGCAGTACGAGAGCTGGACCCTGCCGCTGGCGGTGATCCTGATCGTGCCGATGTCCATCCTGTGCGCCCTGGTAGGCGTCAAGCTGACCGGCGGCGACAATAATGTGTTCACCCAGATCGCGCTGTTCGTGCTGGTGGGCCTGGCGTCGAAGAATGCGATTCTGATCGTGGAATTCGCCCGCGAGCTGGAAGAGCATGGCCGCACCGTGGTGCAAGCCGCGCTGGAAGCCTGCCGTCTGCGTCTGCGTCCGATTCTGATGACGTCGATCGCCTTCATCATGGGCGTGGTGCCGCTGGTGTTCTCGGTCGGCGCCGGCGCCGAAATGCGCCACGCGATGGGTGTGGCGGTGTTCGCCGGCATGCTGGGCGTGACCTTCTTCGGTCTGTTCCTGACGCCTGTGTTCTATGTCCTGCTGCGTACCCTGGCCAAGCGCCTGGAGAAAAAATCGCCGGCGGCCGAAACCGCCGCCGTCAAACTGGAAGGAACGCACTAATGAAATTGCACATGATTGCAAAAGGCGTGGCGCCGCTGATGGCCGCGCTGCTGCTGTCGGCTTGCGCGACGCCTGAGTTCAAGCAGCCGCAGATCGACACGCCAGCCGCCTTCAAGGAGTCGCAGATTCCGGCGGCCAACGAAGTGAAAACCGCGGCCGACGGCACGCGCTGGAAGCAGGCGCAGCCCGCCGAGCAGCAGGCGCGCGGCGAATGGTGGCTGGCATTCAACGATACGGCCCTGAATGAGCTGATCGCCGAAGCCACCAAGGCCAACGCCAACCTGGCCGTGGCGGCCGCCCGCGTCAAGCAGGCGCGCGCCATCGCCGGCGTGGCCGAGGCCGACCGCATTCCGCAGATCGGCGTCGGCGTGGGCGCCCAGCGCAGCCGCCCGTCGGCGCTGGAGGCGGGCCGTCCGCAAGGCACGGATATGCCGCTGCAAACCAGCTATTCGGCCAAGCTGACCGCCAGCTACGAGGTCGACCTGTTCGGCCGCGTTTCCGCCAATGTGTCGGCGGCGCGCAACGATGCCGCCGGCGTGGAAGCGAATTACCGCTCCGTGCTGCTGGCGCTGCAGGCCGACGTGGCGCAGACCTATTTCCGTCTGCGCGCCACCGACGCCGAGCTGGCGACCGTGGAACAGACCGTGCGCCTGCGCGAAGAGAGCGTGAAGGTGAACCAGCGCCGCTTCGACCTGGGCGATATCGGCGAGTTCGACCTGTCGCGCGCCAAGACCGAGCTGGCCACCACGCGCGCCGAAGCGATCGGCCTGCAACGCCAGCGCGTGACCACCGAGCATGCCCTGGCGGTCCTGCTGGGCAAGCCGGCGGCTGCGTATTCGGCGGGCGTGAGCCCGCTGCAAGATTCGGTCAGGCTGCCGGCCATCCCGGCTGGCCTGCCGTCCTCACTGCTGGAGCGCCGCCCCGACATCGTCGCGGCCCAGCGTGCGATGGAGGCGGCCAACGCCCGCATCGGCGTGGCGCGCAGCGCCATGTTCCCGGTGCTGAACATCAGCGCCAATGGCGGCGGCGCGGCGGAGCACTTCTCCGACGTGTTCAAGTGGAGCACCCGTTCCTGGGTGCTGGGCGCGCTGATGTCCATGCCGCTGATCGACGGTGGCCGCAACCGCAACAATGTGGTGCGCAGCGAAGCGGCGCTGGAAGAATCGGTCGCCAGTTACCGCCAGAGCGTGCTGACCGCCTTCGCCGAGGTGGAAGACAATCTGGCCGGCCTGCGCATCCTGTCCGGCCAGACCGCCCAGCTGGACGAGGCGGTGGTGTCGGCGCGCCGTTCCGCCGACCTGGCGCAGAAGCTGTACGACGCCGGCCGCTCCAGCTATCTGGACCTGCTGGACGCGCAGCGCAACCTGGCGGCCGTGGAGCGCAGCGCCGTGCAATTGCGCGGCAACCGCGCCGTCACCACGGTGGCCCTGGTGCGGGCCCTGGGCGGCGGCTGGGACAAGCCGGCAAGCAATGCGCAGGCGAGCAACTGAAGTAGGTAGCTGATGTAGATGAAGGCGGCGGCTCCCCGGCCGCCGCTTACCGGAATTGATTTGCCCTTTACGGCGGCCTCCCCAGGCCGCCGTTTTTTTATGATTGGCGCGGCTGTTGTTGCTTATGTGAAACAGTATTTTCCGTCCCACTTGCACAGCAAGCCTGTGCCGGGCTAGGATGGTCTGGCGGGAGAGAGCGTATGAAAAGATTAATGCCCTGGATGCTGGCTGTGGTGCTTGCCGGCGTCACGATGTTGGCCGGCGCGCAGGACCATGAACGCGGCACGGCCGATGAGGCGGTGGCCCTGGTGAAAAAAGCCATCGCGTATTACAAGCTGCATGGGCGCGACAAGGTCGCCGCTGAAGTCAATTTGCGCACGCCGCTGCTGCGCGAGAAGGACTTATATGTTTTCATCATGCCGCTCGACGAAGGGCCGGTGATTGCGCATGGCGGTAATGCGAAGCTGGTGGGTAAGCGGCTATACGATTTGCGCGATCTCGACGGCGTGGGCTTCATGCAGAAATTCCGCGATGTCGCCAACAGCAAGGACGGCAAGGGCTGGGTCGACTACCGCTGGCCCAACACCCTGAGCGGCAAGATCGAACCGAAGAGCACTTATGTGGAAAGGGTGGGCGATCTGTACTTCGCCAGCGGCATCTACAAGCCCGTCAAATAAGCAGCCCGAAGAAGCAAAAACCCGCGAAGTGCTTCGCGGGTTTTTTTGTTTTCACAAGCGTATTTTTATTGTTGATTATTTGGCTGCTTTGGCCTTGCTTTTCTTGGCATGCTTGTGTTTAGCCTTGGTGTGCTTGGCAGCGTGAGGAGCTGTGGCAGCTTGCGCTTCAGGAGCCGTAGCGGCTGCCGGAGCAGGAGCCTGTGCGAAAGCGGCGGTAGCGAACAGGGTTGCGATCAGGGTTGCGATAGCTTTCTTCATGGCGTAGTCCTATATAAGGTGATGTTAGTGATGCACTGGTGTGTCTCACGGCTTAAAAAACGCAGCCGCTCGCATGGCGGTTGACAGCCCAGTGCATTATTTTCGCTTGATACACAACGCGTTTGCGGCATGCCGGATGTTGTGGAAAAGCCCGCGCCGCGGCGCAGGCTTTCAGGACAGAAGCGGGACGGGATTACTTGGCGGGAGCGGCGGCTGGCTTCTGCTCGGCCTTGGCTTCAGGCTTGGCGGCTTTGGCGTCGGCCTTGGCTACCTTGGCATCGGCTTTGGCTTCGGTCTTGGCCACTTTGGCATCGGCCTTCACTTCGGTTTTCTGTTCCTTGGAGTCGGATTTCACCTCGGTTTTCACGTCCTTCGATTCAGCGGCGGCCTTCTCGCCTTTTTCGGCCTTGTGCGCCTTGGCGTGCTTGACGTGGCCTTCGGCTTTCGGTTCGGCCTTGACTTCAGCTTTGACGGCGGGAGCGGCCGGGGTGGAAGCGGCAGGCGCCGGAGCTTGTGCGAAAGCAGCGGAAGCGAACAGACCAGCGATCAGGGTTGCGATGACTTTTTTCATTTGAAGCTCCATGTTTGGGTTTATCTATCCGGTGCACCAGTGTGTGCCCTTGAGCTGAAAACGCGGCCTTGGCTGAGCCAGTTGACGGCTTTTACAAGCGCTTACAAGTCCGCTAATCTGCTTACATTTGTCCGCTCTGTGTTAGCTGGCGTACCGTGCTGCGCGCGGCACGCCGCTACAGTGCCAGCATGAAGGACTCCCTGAAGACCTATAAAGCCAAGCGCGATTTCTCCATCACGCCGGAACCGGCCGAAGGCGGCGCGCAAGGGGAGGCGTTGAGCTTCGTCATCCAGAAGCATTGGGCCAGCCGTCTGCACTACGACTTCCGCCTGGAGCTGGACGGCAGCATGAAAAGCTGGGCTGTCCCCAAAGGTCCAAGCTACGACACGCACGACAAGCGCATGGCCGTGCATGTGGAAGATCATCCGATTTCCTACAACGATTTTGAAGGCACCATTCCGCCCAAACAATATGGCGCGGGCAAGGTCATCATCTGGGACAAGGGCAGCTGGCATCCGCTCGGCGACCCGCGGCAGGGCTACCGCCAGGGCAATCTGAAGTTCGAGTTGCGCGGCCATAAGATGCATGGGCGCTGGGTGCTGGTGCGCATGAAGGGGCGCGGCGAGAAGCAGGAACCCTGGTTGCTCATCAAGGAAAACGACGAGTATGCGCGGCCGGCCGCGGAATTCAGCGTAGTCGATGAGATGCCGGACAGCGTCAAAGACCTGGACCCGCCGTCGCCCACCGAGGAGAAGGCGGCGCCGCGCACCGCCGAGCTGCCCGCCGAGCTGAGTCCCCAACTGGCGACGCTGGTGGATGCGCCGCCCGCCGAGCCGGAGCCATGGCTGTTTGAAGTCAAATATGACGGCTACCGCCTGCTGGCCCGCATCGATGGCCGCAAGATCCGGCTGATGACCCGCAACGGCAATGACTGGACGCACAAGCTGGAGCCGCTGCGCGCGGAACTGGCGTCGATGAAACTGCCGGCGGGCTGGTATGACGGCGAAATCGTCGTCCATAACGAAAACGGCTTGCCCGATTTCGGCCTGCTGCAGCAGGCTTTCGATGGCGAACGCGCGGACCGCATCGTCTACTTCCTGTTCGACGTTCCCTACTTGAATGGCTATGACCTGCGCCATCTGCCGTTTGAGCAGCGCCGCGAACTGCTGCAAACCGTGCTGGAAAAAATCCGCTCGGACAAGGTGCGCCTGAGCGCGATACTCGATGCGAAAGCCGACGACATCGTGAGCGCGGCCTGCAGGCTGGGGCTGGAGGGCGTGATCGGCAAGCGGCGCGACGCGCCCTATGTGTCGCGCCGTTCGGCCGACTGGATCAAGCTTAAATGCGGGCAGCGCCAGGAATTCGTGGTCGGCGGCTATACCGATCCGCGCGGCTCGCGCACCGGCATCGGTTCTCTGCTGCTCGGCTACTTCGACGAGGAAGGCAAGCTGCATTATGCCGGCAATGTAGGCAGCGGCTTCAACGAAAGCTCGCTGCGCGAACTGACGGCCAGGCTGAAAAAGCTGCACGCCGCCGATAGTCCCTTCGCCCCCAGCCGCAGCATCGAAAAGAAAGCGCATTGGATCAAGCCCACGCTGGTGGCTGAGGTCAGCTTTGGCGAATGGACGCGCAGCGGATCGGTGCGCCACGCCGTATTCCAGGGACTGCGCGGCGACAAGAAGGCCAGCGCCATCCGGCGCGAGCGTCCGGCGCATACGGAGGATATCGTGCAAGACAAGCCGCAGACCAAGGCGCAGACCGCGCGAGGGGAGGGCGGCGCATCCGCCGCGTTGCATAGCAAGCTGCCGGCGTCGCTCAAGATCAGCAATCCAGAGCGCGTGATCGATGCCGCCAGCGGCAGCAGCAAGATCGACCTGGTGCGCTACTACGCCCTGGTGGCGCCGCTGATACTGGAACATCTGAAAGGCCGTCCGGTGGCCCTGGTGCGCGCGCCGGCCGGCGTGGGCGGGGAGCTGTTCTTCCAGAAGCATGTCGAAAGCGGCAAGCTGTCCGGCGTCAAGTCGCTGCCGCAGGAGCTGGACCCGGAGCACGCGCCGATGCTGGAAGTGGCCACCGTGCAAGGCTTGCTGGAATCGGCGCAGTGGAATGTGGTCGAATTCCATACCCAGAATGCGCTGGGCCGGAACTACGAAAAGCCCAACCGCATGGTGTTCGACCTTGACCCCGGCAAGGGCGTGGCATGGCCGCAGATGCAGGAAGCGGCACAGTTGCTGCACGCCTTCCTCGACGAGCTGGATCTGCAAGCCTTCCTCAAAACCAGCGGCGGCAAGGGCTTGCACGCGGTGGTGCCGATCAAGCCGTACTACGACTGGGATACGGTCAAGGCCTTCAGCAAAGCCATCGTCGAGCATATGGCGCAGACGCTGCCCGATCGTTTCGCCCTCAAGAGCGGGCCGAAAAACCGCGTCGGCAAAATCTTCATCGACTATCTGCGCAATGGCCGCGGCGCGACCACCGTGTGCGCCTGGTCCGCGCGCAGCCGTCCAGGACTGGGCATTTCCGTGCCTTGCGGCTGGGGCGAGCTGGCGGCCTTGCATGGCGCCGACCAGTGGACCATCCATAACGTCCATACGCGGCTGGACCAGGGCAACACGCCCTGGTCCGGGTATGGCGAGGGCGCGCGCGGCATCGCTCCGGCCATGAAGGCGCTGGGCTTTAAGCCTTAGCCGTCTGCGCGCTGTAGCTGGTCATCAGGTTGCGGTAGTCCGGAATATGGGCCGCGAACAGGGCGCCCAGGCCTTCGATATCGTTGCGCCAGTCGCGGTGCAGTTCGCCGGCCGCACCGAACCAGCTCATGAGCTGCGCGCCGGCGCGGCTCATGCGGTCCCACGCTGCTTGGCGGGTGATCTCGTCGAAGGTGCCGGAGGCGTCGGTGATGACGAAGACTTCGAAGCCCGCTTCCAACGCCGACAGCACAGGGAAGGCCACGCACACTTCCGTCACGACGCCGGCGATGATCAGTTGCCTCTTGCCGGTGGCTTTCACGGCCTTCACGAATGCTTCGTTGTCCCAGGCGTTGATATTGCCGGGGCGCGCGATATACGGCGCATCCGGGAACATCGCTTTCAACTCCGGCATCAGCGGGCCATTCGGGCCGTTTTCGAAGCTGGTGGTCAGGATGGTCGGCAGCTTGAAGTACTTGGCCATATCGGCCAGGGCCAGCACATTGTTCTTGAATTTGTCCGGGCCGATGTCGCGCACCAGCGACAGCAGGCCAGCTTGATGGTCGACCAGCAGGACGGCGGCATCGTTTTTGTCCAGGCGGATGTAGGGTTTGCTCATATTATTCTCCAGGTATGACGTGCGCAGCCACCTGGCTGCGCTCCGATGCAAGACAGAATAAGGCTGGGAGAAAGTAGCCGGTAGATAGTAAAATTTGGTTTCAGTGTTCCATTGTTAGAACGATAAGCGGCATGCAGCAAGATTTAAATGACCTGTACTACTTTGTGCAGGTGGTGGACAACGGCGGTTTCGCCCCGGCGGGCCGGGTATTGGGCATTCCGAAGTCGAAACTGAGCCGGCGCATCGCGCTGCTGGAAGAGCGCCTGAACGTGCGGCTCCTGCAGCGTTCCACGCGCAGCTTCGCCGTCACCGAGTTGGGACAAGCTTACTACTGCCGCTGCAAAGCCATGCTGGTGGAGGCCGATTCCGCGCAGGCGCTGATCGAAGCGAGCCACGCCCAGCCTTGCGGCACGGTCAGGCTGTCCTGTCCCATCGGCCTGCTGCATGCGAAGGTGGACCGGATGCTTGCCGAATTCGCGGTCCTGTATCCGGGCGTGAGCATTCAGCTGCATGGCATGAACCGCGTGGCCGACGTGATCGGCGAAGGCCTGGACCTGGCCTTGCGCGTGCGCCCGCTGCCGCTCAACGATACCAGCGGCCTGACCATGCGTACCCTAACTTATGCATCGCAAGTCCTGGTGGCCAGCCCGCAGCTGGTGGAGCGCATGGGCATGCCCACCGCGCCGGCCGATCTGGCGGACTGGCCCAGCCTGGCCAACGGCGTGCCGATGGACGGCCATGCGTGGAGTCTGCAGGGACCGGACGGCGCGCAGACCATCCAGCGCCATAGCCCCAAATTCGTGACGACCGATATGACCACCTTGCGCCATCTCGCCGTGGCCGGCGTCGGTCTGGTGCATCTGCCCTCGATGATGGTGCGCTCCGAGCTCGACGCCGGGCGGCTGCTGCGGCTCTTGCCCGAGTGGGCGCCGAGCCGCGAAATCATTTATGCCGCCTTTCCTTCTCGGCGGGGGCTGATCCCGTCCGTGCGCGCCTTGCTCGACTTTCTGGCGGAGCGCTTTGCCGCGAGCGGCGAGGACTGACGGGCGGCGCGGCTTCTTCCTCGTCTTCATCTTCTTCCGCCTTGCCGCCTTTGGCGCTCAGGCTCTGCTTGAGCAAGGCCACCAGATCGACCACATTGCTGGCAGGCGCCGCGGCGCCTTCCTTGGACGGCATGGTGATGGTCTTGGTCTGCTTGGCCTTGACTTTCTTTTTCACCAGGGCCAGCACATCCTCCCTGTAGGTATCGCGATACTGCTCGGGCGCCCACGGCTCGCACATGCCCTCCACCAGCGACAGGGCCATTTTCAATTCCTTGTCGCTGATGCCGGCCGCCTTCATGCCGCTGGCGGGCAGCTTCAGATCGTCGGCATCCTGGATTTCCTCGGCATAGCGCAAGGTATTCATCATGATGCTGTCGCCCGCCGCCACCAGCGCGCACAGATGCTGGCGCACGCGGATCACCACCGTGGCGACGGCGATCTTGCCGGCCTTGCGCAGGGTTTCGCGCAGCAGGGCATAGACCTTGTCGCCGCCGCGCCCGGGCGAGAGATAGTAGGGCGTCTCGTAGTAGATCAGCGGCACCTCGCTGGAATCGACGAAGGCCAGGATATCGATGGTCTGCGTGGCCTTCACATTGGCCTGGCGCAGGTCTTCCTCCGACAGCACCACATACTCGCCGTCCTGGTACTCGTAGCCTTTGACGATGTTTTCCCAGCTGACTTCTTTGCCATTGCCCTTGTTGTAGCGCTTGAAGCCGACCGGCGAAAAATCGCGCTTGTCCAGCATGGTCAGATCGAGGTCGTGCTCGCGCACGGCCGTGTGCATCTCGACCGGGATATGCACCAGGCCAAAGCTGATGGCCCCTTTCCACAGTGCGCGCGCCATGGCCTTACTCGCCCACGCTGCCCGTCACCGGCAGCACGATGCCGCTGATATAGCTGGAGCAGCAGGGCGCGGCGAGGAAGACGTAAGCCGGCGACAGCTCTTCCGGCTGGGCCGGGCGGCGCATATCGGTGTCGGCGCCGAACTGCGCGATCTTCTCCCCGGTCTGGTCGGCCGGATTGAGCGGCGTCCATACGGGGCCGGGCGCCACGGCGTTCACGCGGATGCCCTGCTCCATCAGGTTCGATGCGAGCGACATGGTGAAGGCATGGATCGCGCCCTTGGTGGCGGAATAGTCGAGCAGATGGCCCGAGCCGCGCAAGGCCACCACCGAACCGGTATTGATGATGGCGCTGCCGCGCTTCAGATGGGGCAGGGCGGCCTTGGCCATATGGAAGTAGCCATAGATATTGGTCTTCATGGTCAGGTCGAAGCGCTCTTCGGACAGCTCTTCCAGCCTGGCCGCATGTTCCTGGAAGGCCGCGTTATTGACCAGGATATCGAGCCGGCCGAACTCGCGCAGCGTGCTGTCCACGGCCTGGCGGCAGAACGCCATCTCGCGCACGTCGCCCGGCAGCAGCAGGCAGCGCTGGCCTTCCGCTTCCACGCAGCGGCGCGTGGTTTCGGCATCTTCCTGCTCTTCCGCCAGATAGACCAGGGCCACGTCGGCGCCTTCGCGCGCATACAGCACCGCCACCGCGCGGCCGATGCCGGAATCGCCGCCGGTAATGATGGCCGCCATGCCATGCAGCTTGCCGCTGCCGCAGTAAGAGGGCGCCTGGAATTGCGGCTTGAGCGCCATCCCGGCCTCGATGCCGGGTTTTTCCAGATGCTGTTGCGGCAGCGGCGGAGCGGGAAAATCGTGGTGGCCGGCCTGCACCGGCGCGCGCTGCTGCTGTTGGCCGTTCCCGGCCTGGTCGCGCCCATCCTGCTGCCGCTGGATGTCGCGCTGCTGATTGCCGGCCTGCGTGGCCGGCGGCTGCTTGCTGGTGGCCATGCTGCTCTCCTTGCTCGCACAAGACCCCAGTATTGGCAGGCCGAGCGTTGCAGACGGTGCGCGCACGCACATAAAACCGATGTAGTTGACACAAATAATATTGTTGTTCGTGAACTTTGTGGCACACTTAAAATAAGCCACACCAAGCCACACCAAGGCAAGCGAACAATAGCAAAAAGTACATAGTCGCAGGGAGACAAAAATGGTTGCAGATACGCCGGGACGCCCCACCCGATTTGGCCTGTTCCTGAATCCGTCCGGCGAGCGGCGGGCCGACTTCCAGAGCTGCTGCGGCGAGCAGTTCGACCGCCTGACTTTGGCCGACAGCGTGCATGCGGCGCGCGAACAGCTGGAACGCCACCGCATCGATCTGCTGATCATCGATCTGAACGGCTACGACAGTGCCAACAGCCACGATTTGGCCGCCATCGCAGGGCTGGTGCGCGGGCGCGTGGGCGAGCCGGTGCTGCTGCTCTGCCCCTACACCAACACCGCCTGGATTCCCGAGCTGATGGCCAGCGGACCCCTGCAATACCGCATCTGCCCCATCCTTAATGAGGAATTGGCGCAAACCATCGAACAGACCCTGACCCCGCCGCTCGACCCGCAAGCCCAGATGCAGCAACAGCTGCTGGACAAGGAACGCGAGTTGCGCGACCTGCTCACCATCCAGCGCAGCCTGCAGCGCGCCCTGACTGGCGCCGAGGACGTGAGCGCGATGGCCGCGCAAATCTGCCTGGCCCTGTGCAGCTTCCCCGGCGTGCGCCACACCGCGCTGCTGCACATGAAGGAGCACGGCAATCTGCAACTGGTGGCGCAGGAAGCGCGCAACCACCTCGACCTGGCGCGCCTGATGCAGCGCCACAACCGCCTGCTCGAATCGCCGCTGAATCAGATCTTCCCGCCGCTGCTGGCTGTCAGCACGGGAGAGCTGGTCCTGCTCGACGCGCCCGAAAAAGCCGGCGACCCGGAGCTGGCCGTCAGCCTGCATGACCGCGACGTGCGCATGGTGCTGGCCCTGCCGCTGCGCAGCGAACCGGAAGGCCCGGTGCTCGGCTCCGTATGCCTGATGTTCGACCGCCTGATCCAGTTCTCGCGCGAACAATTCGCCTGCTTCGCCAGCCTGGCCCAGTTCATCGCCTTCGGCCTCGCCATGAGCGAGCTGCGTCAGCAAAACGACGCCCTGGCCGGCAAGCTGACCCAGATCGCCATCAACGACGCCCTGACCGGCGCCAGCAACCGGCGCCAGGGCGAAACCCTGCTCGACCAGGAAATCCGCCGCGCCCGCAGATACGGGCTGCCGCTGGCCCTGATCTCCTTCGACATCGACAACTTCCGCTCGGTGAACGACCTTTACGGCTACCCGATAGGCGACCAGGCCCTGCGCGTGGTCGCGCAAACCGTGCGCACCCGCCTGCGCAGCTCCGACGTGCTGGCCCGCATGCGCGGCGAAGAATTTCTCATCCTCGCCACCCACACCGTCGCCATCGACGCCCTCAAGCTGGCCGAAAAGCTGCGCGAAACCATCGCCGGCACCGAGCTGCCCGGCTGCGACACCGTCACCATCAGTCTGGCCGTCGCCCAGGTCGCGCCGGAGGAAGGCGGCCAATCCGCCCTCGACAGGCTGGACGCCGCCCTGCACCGCGCCAAGCGCGCCGGCCGCAACTGCGTCGAACTCGCCATGGCCAGCTAAGTCCGCTCCGCCTTTGCGCCAAACCAAACAATGTCCCACCCTGGTGTCAGGCACTAAGGTAGGACATTCTTTGATCTAAATCAGCAAATGTCTGACTCTGGTGCCTGACACCAGGGTTGGACATTATTTGATCGAAATTAAATATGGTGGGGATCGTGGTAGGCTTGCGCTTTGTCTTTTTGGGCTGGGTGGTATTGCATGCTGGGTTGGTTGAGGGGCTATCGGCGCGCGGCGCTGGCGGGGGATGTGAGCGCCGGCCTGGTGGTGGCGATGATGATGATCCCGCAGGGGATGGCTTATGCGCTGGTGGCGGGCTTGCCGCCAGTGGCGGGTATTTATGCGAGCATTTTGCCGCCTGTCGTGTATGCGCTTTTCGGCAGCAGCATGACGCAGTCGGTGGGGCCGATGGCGATCGTGTCGCTGATGACGGCGGCGGCCATCGCGCCTTTGGCGGCGGCCGGTTCGGCCTTGTATGCGGTGCTGGCGGCGCAACTGGCGCTGGTGGCCGGGGCGGTGCTGATTTTGTGCGGCTTGCTGCGCCTGGGCTTCCTGGCGAATTTCTTTTCGCGGCCGGTGATGAGCGGCTTTACCGTCGGTTCGGCCATCGTCATCGCGATGGGGCAGGTGCATCCGCTGCTGGGGGCCGATTTCCCGCATTGGCACGGGCCTAGCGCCGCCATGGGACTGGCTTCCCTGCTGTTTCTGGTGCTGGCGCGGCGCTGGGGCGCGGCGCTGCTGCGCGCCTGCGGCATGCGGGCCAGCATGGCGGATACCGGCTCCAAACTGGCGCCCATGCTGCTGGTGATCGTGTCGATTGTCCTGCTGGCGCTCTTCGATCTGCGCGCGCATGGCATCGCAACCACGGGCAGCGTGCCGGCCGGCCTGCCGCAATTGAATCTGGCGACGTCCTCCGCGCATTGGGGGACCTTGCTGAAGCCGGGCCTTCTGATCGGCTTTATCATTTTCCTTATCAGCATGTCGGCGGCGCAGACGCTGGCCTTGAAGCGCAACGAGAAGCTGGTCAGCAACCAGGAGCTGCTCGGCCTGGGCGCGGCGAATGCGGCCAGCATGCTGTCGGGCGGCTTCCCGGTCACGGGCAGCATTTCGCGGTCGGCCGTCAATTTCGCGGCCGGGGCGAATACGCCGCTGGCGAGCATCCTCACGGCCGGCCTGCTGGCCCTTGCCCTGATCGCGCCCACCGGCTGGCTGGCGCTGCTGCCGCTGCCGGTGCTGGCAGCCACCATCATCGTGGCGGTGCTGGGCATGCTGGAACTCGATACCCTGCGCACCGCCTGGCGCTACGACCGCGTGGACGCGCTGGCCTGGCTGGTGACGGGCGTCGGCGTGCTGCTGCTGGGCGTGGAGGCGGGCGTGGTGGTGGGCGTGATGCTGTCGATGGCGGCCCTGATCTGGCGCGCCAGCCGTCCGCATATCGCGGTGCTGGGCCGTATCGCCGGCAGCGAACATTTCCGCAATATCGAACGCTATTCGGCCGAGACCCAGCCCGGCATGCTGGTGCTGCGCATCGACGCCAATCTCTTCTTCGGCAATGTCGAGGCGGTCACCTACCGCGTGGAAGAGGAGCTGGCCGCCCACCCCACGGCGCGCGCGCTGGTGCTGGTGATGTCGGCCGTGAGTTCGGTCGACACCACGGCCTTGTTCGGCCTGATGGAGTTGAATCAAAGCCTGAAGCGGCGCGGCATCGGCCTGCATCTGGCGGAAGTGAAAGGTCCGGTGATGGACCGCTTAAGAGACAGCCAATTGCTCGATCTGTTGAACGGCAAGGTGTTCCTCAGTACGGCCATGGCTTGCGATCATCTGCAAAACAATAAGGGAGACGTATGAGAGATTTCAGCGCGGCGCTTGCCTGCATCCTGCTGGCCGCCAGCACTTCCAGCGTGGCCAGCGCCCCGCTCCATGCCGACGCCCGCTTCAAGGCGCTCTACACGCAGGAGTGGAAATGGCGCCAGAGCCAGCAGCTGGAAGACGAGGAGGACGACGATAACGGCATCAGCCCGCGCCTGCCGCGCGTCGATCCCGCCACCCAGCAGGCGCGCCAGCGCTATTGGGAGGGCGTGCTGAAAGGCCTGGACGCCATCCCCGCCGCCAAGCTGTCCGCCGCTGAACGCATCAACTACGCCGTCTACCGCGCCCAGATCGCGGCCTTGCTGGCCAACCAGCGCTTCCGCGAATACGAGAAGCCGCTGAACGCGGATTCCTCCTTCTGGTCGAATCTGGCGGGCGAGGCGCGCAAGAGTTTCCGCACGGCCGAGGATTACCGCAACTACGTGGCCCAGCTGAACGATGTGCCGCGCTACTTCCGCGAAGAGATGGCGAATATGCGGGCCGGCCTGAAACGCGGCTTCACGCCGCCGCGCGTGACCCTGCAGGGCCGCGACGCCTCGCTTACCGCCGTCACCGCGGCCAAGCTGGAAGACGTGGCGTTCTACCAGCCGTTCAAGGACATGCCAGCCATTATTCCGGCCGAGGAGCAGGCCAGCCTGCGCGCCGCGGGTCTGAAGGCCATCCGCGAAGCGGTGGTGCCGGCCCACGCCGAGCTGCTCGACTTCATGCGCAAGGAGTATGTGCCGCAGGCGACCGAGGCGCTGGCCGCGCATAGCCTGCCGGACGGACCAGCCTACTACCAATCCAAGATCGTCGAATACACCACCACCGCGCTGAGCGCCGAGCAGATCCACCAGATCGGCCTGGCGGAAATGGCGAAGATCCGCGCCGAGATGCATGAGGTGATGCAGCAGGTCGAGTTCAAGGGCGACCTGCCGGCCTTCCTGCAATTCCTGCGCAGCGATCCGCGCTTCTACGCCAAGACGCCGGACGAGCTGCTGATGCGCGCCGCCTGGATCGCCAAGAAGTTCGACGCCAAGGCCGACCAGTATTTCGGCCATCTGCCGCGCCGTCGCTTCGCCATCATCCCGGTGCCGCCGGAGCAGGCGCCGTACTACACCTCGGGGCGCGGCGGTCCCGGCGTGTATCTGGTGAACACCTATAACCTGCCTTCGCGCGCGCTTTACAGCCTGCCCGCGCTGACCCTGCACGAGTCGGCGCCGGGCCACGCCTTCCAGATGCCGCTGGCGCTGGAGCAGGGCGGCCGCCCGGATTTCCGCAAGGCCTATATCTCGGCTTACGGCGAGGGCTGGGCGCTGTATTCGGAACGCCTGGGCACGGAGATGGGCATCTATGAAACGCCGTATGAAGTCTTCGGCATGCTCAGTTACCAGGCCTGGCGCGCTTCGCGCCTGGTGGTCGATACCGGCATCCACGCCAAGGGGTGGACGCGCCAGCAGGCGCAGGACTATCTGATGCAGAACACGGCCCTCTCGTCGCACGAGGTGGAAACGGAGGTGGACCGCTATATCTCCTGGCCGGGCCAGGCCCTGTCCTACTATCTGGGCGAGATGGCGATCATCGAGGCGCGCAAGAAAGCCGAGGCGGCGCTGGGCAAGAAGTTCGATATCCGCGCCTTCCACGACACGGTGCTGCATCTGGGTTCGGTGCCGCTGCCGGTGCTGCAGGCGCGCATCGACAGCTTCATCGCCGACGGCGGCAAGAGTCCGTATCCCAAGCAGGCGCGGTAAACGCAAAAGCGGCGCAGAATCCTGCGCCGCTTTTTCTTTGCCGCCCGCCTTTAGTCGCGCGGTTTCTCGCGCCGTTCGCCCAGCAGGATGGGCGCCATGTCTTTCGGGTGCAGGCCCAGATGGCCTTCAAAGCCGGCGCGGATGGCCGCCATGTCCTGCTCCTTGTCGCCCGTCAGGTACACATGGTCGACCAGGCTCAATATCTTGTTCGGGTAATCCATGTAGACCAGGCAAAGCGGCACCTTCGCCTCCAGCGCCAGGTGGTAGAAGCCGCTCTTCCAGTGCGGACGGTAGCCGCGCGTGCCTTCCGGCGTGATGCCGACCCAGTACCAGTCGGCCGCGTGCATGCGCTGTGCCTGGCTTTTGATCATGCCGTTCGGCGCGCTGCGGTCGACCGGCTCGCCACCGAGGCGGCGGAACCAGCTGCCCAGGACAGGGATGCGGAACAGCGAGTCCTTGGCCAGCCAGCGGAACGGCAGATCCAGCGCCCACTTGCCGAACAGGCCCACGAAAAAGTCCCAGTTCGAGGTGTGCGGGTAGATCACGGCGATGCCGCGCGGGCCAGGCAGGGGGCGGTACCGGAGCTGCCAGCCAAAGAACATGAGTACGCGCAGCGACACTCGTTGCTTCCAAGTTGGCAGTTTCTCAGGCTGTAGCCTATAGTTATTCATAACTTTCTCCATATCGCATCTTGTTCCATGCAGTTTATGCAGTATTGACAAGACGGCATTTCACTTGCTGAAAATCCGGACGCATTCTATCCGTTGCGCCGCGGGGCCAGCAAGCTTTCGGTCAAGAAGCCGGCCGCTTTGTCTGATTCGCCACCCCTTATAAGAACTCTAAGATGAAACCTTAAAATGACAATCAAACGACTCTTATGCGTGACCGTGGGAGGTCGATGCGCAAGAGAGGAGTTGAGCGCGGCACTCGGGGACTGGGAAATCAATCAAGTCGCTGGCCTGAATGAGGCACGCGATGCTCTGCACTCGCACCAGCATATGGTGGGAATGCTCTTGCTTGATGCAGAAGGCAGTCCGCTGGAGGCGCTTGACCGCTTCTTGTGCGAGCACTGGTGGCTGAAGTGGGTGGCCTTGTTCCACCCGCATGCCTTGCAATTGCCGCCGGTGCGGCAGCTGATACACGATCATTGTTTCGACTTTCATACCTGGCCCATTGACGGTACGCGCTTGAACCATACCCTGGGCCATGCCCACGGCCTGGCGGCGCTGGCCGGCCACACGGCTAGCGACAGCGGCGGCGCCAGCATGCCGCTGACCGGCAATAGCGACGCTATACTCAGTTTACGCCAGCAGATCCGCAAGGTGGCGCAGGCCGGTGCGCCGGTGCTGATCTGGGGCGAGAGCGGCACCGGCAAGGAACTGGTGGCGCGCGCCGTGCACGAGCACTCGCCGCGCGCCGGCGCCCCCTTCGTTCCCGTCAATTGCGGCGCCATGCCGGCCAGCCTGATTCAGTCCGAACTGTTCGGCTACGAGAAGGGCGCCTTCACCGGCGCCGCGCGCGACAAGCATGGCCTGATCGAGTCGGCCGCCGGTGGTTCGCTCTTCCTCGACGAAATTGGCGACCTGCCGCTCGACCTGCAATCGAACCTGCTGCGCTTCCTGCAGGAGAAGACCATCTGCCGCCTGGGCGGCACGCGCCAGCTGGCGGTCGACGTGCGCGTGATCGCCGCCTCGCACGTCAAGTTGTCGCAGGCGGTGGAGCGGGGCGCCTTTCGCGAAGACCTGTACTACCGGCTGAATGTGCTGGCGCTGGAGGTGCCGCCCTTGCGCGAGCGGCGCGACGATGTGGCGGCACTGGCCGAGCATTACTTCAGCGCTTTCGCCACCGAGCGCGCGGCCCAGGTGCGGGGCTTCAGCAGTAAGGCGCTGGAGGCGCTACGGCACCACAACTGGCCGGGCAATGTGCGCGAGCTGGTGAACCGGGTGCGGCGTGCCTCGGTGATGGCGGAAGGGAAGCTGATCCAGGCATCCGACCTGGGATTGAGCGAGACGCCGGCGAGCGCCGCGCATGAGGCGCCGCCGTGCGAACGGCTGGGCGGTGCGCGCAACCGTGCCGAACGCACGGCGCTCGAAGAGCGCCTGGCCTCGGGCAAGAACATGACCCAGGTCGCCAGTGAGCTGGGCATCTCGCGCATGACCTTATATCGCTTGATGGCGCGCCACGGCATCGACTTGCCGTCACGCCGGCGCGAACGGTGAAACAGCAGCGTCACAGTGTTGTTACTGTGACGCCGGACAGCGTAACCAGGCGGCGCCTTATGGCGCCGTCTTCTTTTTGTAACAGCACTGTGACCGGCGCGCTGCGCCTGCATTTCCGGCCTGCAGGCAAATAGCCCGCCAATTCAGCCACTTAGCGCATTTGCGCCAAGCTGGCACCAAGTTTGCGTATGGCTTGCCTGCCCGGAGTGAGCATTCCCGGTGAAGTCTCGTTCAACCAAACTTTGGTGAGGCACGAAAATGAAAAAAAGCATACTGGCTACAACCATCGCGCTGCTCTTCGCTAGCGGCGCATTCGCACAAACCACCGACCCGGCCGTGGAGCAGTCCGGCGATGGCGTGAACGCAGCGGCCAAGGCCAAGATCATTCAGGATAGCAGTAGCAACCACGATAACGATTCGAGTACCGATTCCAGCACCCACAACAGGAACAACAATAACAGCGACGGTGCAGCCAGGGCTTCCGCCGACGCTGCGGCGGCGGCCAACAACGGCGCCACGGCCACGTCGAACATGACCAATTCCTTCAACAAGTCCTCGGCCAGTGCCATCAGCAAGCTGAGTGGCTCGGTCAGCGGCAATACCATTTCGCACATCGGCAATATCGCCACCAATAGAGGCGATGCCAATGGCGGCAACGCTAAGGGCGGCTATGGCGGCGATGCCACCGGCGGCAACGCCAGGGCAGGCAGCGGCGGCGACGGCGCTGCGGCCCGAGGCGGCAGCGGCGGCGATGGTGCTGCGGCGCGCGGCGGCAGCGGTGGCGATGGCGCGCTGGCCCGGGGCGGCAGCGGCGGCGATGCGGCAGCCGGCGGCAATGCGCGTAACGGCAGCGCATCCAGCGGCGACGCCACGGGCGCCAACGCGCGGGCCGGCAGCGGTGGCGATGGCGGCAATGCGCGCAATGCCAGCACTGGCGATGGCGGTGCCGGCGGTGCCGGCGGCGCCGGCGGCAACGGCGGGCGGGCCGGCGGCAGCAGCGGCGGCAGCGGCGGCGACGGCGGCAACGGCGGTCGTGCCATTGGCGGCGACGGCGGCTATACCGGCAATGCCCGCGGCGGCAGCGGCGGTGCTTCCGGCTATGCCGAAGGCTCTGCCGGCGGCCGTGGCGGCAGCACCGGGCGCGCTGCGGGCGGCGACGGCGGCGCAGCAGGGGCCGGCGGCTACGGCGGCTATGGCGGCAATGGCGGGCGCGCAGCCGGCGGCGATGCCTCGGCCAGCCAAAGCAGCGGTGGCGGCAATGCGCGGGTAGGCGCACCGGTCGGCACGAATACGAATACCGGCAGCACTGGCGGCGAGCCGCCGGCCCCGCTGATCGGCAATGACCAGACCCAAAGCGTGACCGGTACCGGCGGCAGCGCCACCGGCGGCGCTGCCAGCTCCGGCACCAACTCGGGCACCTCGGGCGCCAACACCTCAGGTGGCGGCGGAGCGGGCGCTAGCGGCGGCACCGGTGGCGGTGGCGGAGCCGGCTCCAGCGCGTCGAATGCCGGTGGCGCAGGCGCTGCCGGCGGCAGCAATACCTCCGGCGCCGGCGGCGCGGGCGCGTCGGCCAGCAATAGTGGTGGGGCAGGCGCTGCGGCCACGGCAGGCATGGGCGGCGCCGGCGCCGGCGGCGGCAACGGCAGCAGCAGCGGCGGCGCCGGTGCAGGCGGTGGCGCCGGTGCCGGTGGCGGCAGCAGCGGCTCGGCTTCGAACAGCGGCGGCAGCGGCGCGGCAGGCGGCAACGCTACTGGCGGCAGCGCCACTTCGGGCACGGCCACCAATGGCAGCGCCACGGCAGGTAATGGCGGCTCCGGCGGTGCCGGTGGCGGCAGCAACACGGGCGGCTCAGGCGGCGCCGGTGGCGGCGGCAACACGGGCGGTTCCGGCGGCGCTGGCGGTGGCGGCAACAACGGCGGTGCGGGCGGTGCAGGCGGCGCGGCCGCGGGCGGTACTGCGACCGCAGGCAACGGCATGGGCGGCGCAGGCGGCGCGGGTGGCACGATTTCCGTGAACGCCGGCGACTTCAATATGTCGAACACCATGAACACGGTGGGCCAGTCGGCTGCCGGCATCATGGTGGTAAGCCAGAACAACGGCTTCTCCTCGCTGGTGCAGCAAAGCGTGAACGTGCAGGCTAATTTGCAAGTGGGTAAATAAGCCAGGGCCGGCGGCGCGACTTGCGCCGCCGGCATGCGGAAACAGCTTTGCTCACAAGGCCTTGGAGGCTGTGATGCGGATCTACACCAAGCAAGGACTGGCCCTGACGCTTTGCCTGCTTAGCCTGAATCTTCAGGCGCGGCAGGCGGCCAGCATCCTTACCGAGCCGGCGGCGCTAGTGCCGGCACCTGCCGAACCGGCAGACAAGCCCGTTTTGCCGGTGGTGGCAGCGTTTGCCGCCGCCGCGCTGAGCGGAAGCGGCGTGCGTTTGGCGCAGGATGAAAGCGGCATCCTGTCCACGCCGCTCGGGGAGGAGCAGTTGTCGCAGCTGCGCGGCGGCAGCGACGCGCCCTGGAGCGAGATGAAGTTGAACGGAGCGGTCAGCAACAACAAGGCGGTGCAGGTCTTGACCGGATCGAATACCATCACCGAAGGCTCGTTCGCGAATGCCTCCGGCCTGCCGATGGTGATTCAGAATTCCGGCGCCAATGTGCTGATCCAGAACGCCACCATCGTGAATGTGCAGCTCAAATGAAAACGCAGCTCTATCGCTGTGTGGGTAGCATCCTGCTGCTGGCTGTTGCGGCAACAGGTTTGGCCGCCGACGTGCAAAGCGTCGGCGGCGCGCCTTTCCACCTCAAAATCACCAGCATCAAGGAACTGCGCTACCGCGCCACCGTGCGCCAGCAGTTCGACTTCAGCTGCGGCTCGGCGGCCGTGGCGACGTTGTTAAGCTACCACTATGATTATCCGGTCAGCGAACAGCAAGCTTTCCAGGAGATGTTCCAGAACGGCGATCAGGAGAAGATCCGGCGCGAAGGTTTCTCCCTGTTGGACATGAAGCGCTTCCTGGCCGCGCGCGGCTTTATCGCCGATGGCTTTGAACTGCCGTTGGAAAAGCTGCACAAGGCGGGCTTCCCCGCGATTGTGCTGATTGCGGAGAAGGGTTACCATCATTTCGTCGTGGTCAAAGGCCTGCAGGGCGAACGTGTGCTGCTAGGCGATCCTGCCGGAGGGACGCGCGCCATGAGCCGCGCCGCTTTCGAAGCCGTATGGCAGAACCATCTGCTATTTGTGATCCACGACCGGCCGGGCAAGCCGCGCTTCAATGAGTTGGCCGACTGGCGCGTGGCGCCGCAGGCCCTGCCGGCCGACGTCATCGAGCGCGATGGTCTGGCCCGCATCACTTTGCCCAAGCTGGTACGAGGCGAATTCTAAGGAGCGAGTGATGCGCATTCTTCGCTGGAGCGCCGCCTTGCTGTGCGGCGTGACATGGCTGGCCAATGCCGACGGCCTGGATGCCGACTGGGTGGCACTGCCCGACAGCGCGCTCGAGGCGACGCGCGGCGGCTTCGATAACGGCAGCGGCCTGGTGGTGTCGCTCGGCATCGAGCGCATGGTGTCGATCAATGGCGCCGTGGTGTCGAGCAGCCAGTTCAATATCGCCGATGTGGCGCGCATGAGCGTGGCCGAGGCGGAGATGGCGCGCAGCGTCTTGAACCCCTTCCAGCTGGTGCAGAACGGCGACGGCAATATCGCGCCAGCGGCCATGAGTTCGGCCGCCGTCTCGGCCCTGCTGATCCAGAACAGCGCCAACGACCAGCTGATCCGCAGCCAGACCACCATCAACACCGCCGTCAATAGTCTGGAAATCCTGAAAGGCATCAATTTGGAAAGCAGCATGCGGCAGGCGCTGGCTGACGCGCTGACGCCGCGCTAAGTCCCACACTCTTCGGAAGGAGGAAGCATGCAGCTTGCCCACACCCTGCGCGCCGGATCGGCCGGCCTGTCGCTCCTGTTATGCAGTGCCCTGGCCCAGGGCCAGCAAGAAGAACGCAGCATCACCGACCTGGCGGCGGAACTGGCGGCCGTCAAGCAGCAACTGGCCGAACAGCGGGCCTTGCTGAAAGCCTTGAAGACGGAGATGGAGCAGCTGCAAGCCATGCGGCCGGCAGCGTCGGCGGCCGAACTGGAAAGCCGGCGTGGCGCGGGCGGCCCGTATCTGCAAGCCGGGTCGGCCGGACAGGGGGCGTCGGCACAGGCTCCCACCCAAGGCGCTCAGGCACCAGCCATAGCGGCGGCGCCCAGCGCGCGGCGCGACGCGGCGCAGGAGGGGGGCGCGGTGGGCAAGGCGCCGGAACGCGATTCGCGTCCGCCTGAAGTCGCGCCCATTTTCGAAGCGCCGGGCGTGCTGACGCCGAAAGGCCATTATGTGCTGGAACCTTCCGTGCAGTTCGGCTATTCGTCCAGCAACCGCGTGGCCCTGGTCGGCTATACGATCATTCCCGCCATCCTGATTGGCCTGGTCGATGTGCGCGAGATCAAGCGCAACACCTTCACCGCCGCGCTGACGGGGCGCTACGGCATCAATAGCCGCACCGAGATCGAGATGCGCGTGCCCTATGTCTACCGTTCCGATTCCACCGTCAGCCGCGAAATCTTCACCGGCACCTCGGTCGAACGCGTGTTTGAAACCAGCGGCCGCGCCATCGGCGATGTGGAGGTGGCCCTGCGCCGCCAGCTCAACGACGGCGGCGCGGACAAGCCATTTTATGTGGCCGGCTTGCGCGTCAAGAGCCGCACCGGGCGCGATCCGTTCGAGGTCGTGACCGATTGCAGCCAGCGCTGCGTGGGACAGAACGCCAGCGGCACCGGTCTGCCGCTGACCCTGCCCACCGGCTCGGGCTTCTATGCCGTCCAGCCTAGCCTGACCTGGCTCTTCCCCTCCGATCCGGCCATTTTCTTCGGCAGCGTCAGTTATCTGCACAACTTCAAGCGCAAGAACGTGACGCGGCGCATCCTCAATGGCGAGAGCGAGGCGCTGGGCACGGTGGCGCCGGGCGCGGTGATCGGCGCTAACTTCGGCATCGGCTTGGCACTGAACGAGAAGGCTTCGCTGAGCCTGGGCTACGACCACCAGTCGGTGGCGCGCACCAGGCAAAATGGGCAGGCGGTGCCGGGGTCGGTACGCACCCAGCTCGGCACACTGCTGATGGGTTTTACCTACCGCTTCAATGAAAAACGCTCGGTGAATATCTCGGTCGGCGCCGGGCTGACGCGCGACACGCCCGATGTCTCGCTGTCGATACGCGTGCCGATGAATTTCTGAAGGGGCGTCAACGCATCATTGATTTTTGCGCTATCTTAGCGGTCCTGGCAACTCTCATATAAGAAGGAAAACCATGACCGCTTTCAAGTTCTCCGCCAGCCGCGCCGCCGTGCTGGGCGCCCTGGCGCTCGCCTCCTGCGCCACCTTCGCCGCCGCGCCCATGGTCAAGACCCAGGCCCCCGGCTACTACCGGATGATGCTGGGCGATTTCGAGGTGACGGTGCTGAGCGACGGCACGACGGATTTGCCGGTGCACCAGCTGCTCAAGGACACGCCGGGCAAGACCGAAAAAACCCTGGCCAAATCCTTCCTGCGCTCGCCGCTGGAAACCTCGTTCAACAGCTTCCTGATCAACACGGGCGGCAAGCTGGTGCTGGTGGATACCGGCGCGGGCAGCCTGTTTGGCCCGAACCTGGGCAAGATGCTGGAGAACCTGAAAGCGTCCGGCTACAAGCCGGAGCAGGTCGATGAAATCTACATCACCCACCTGCACGGCGACCATGTGGGCGGCGTGATGAGCGCCGACCAGATGGCTTTCCCGAACGCCGTGGTGCGCATGGACAAGCGCGATGCCGACTTCTGGCTGAGCAAGGTGCAGATGGAAAAAGCGCCGGCCGATATGAAGGGCTTCTTCGCCGGCGCCATGAAGGTGCTGTCGCCGTATGCGAATGCCGGCAAGCTGCAGCCGTTCGACGGCAATACCGATCTGGCGCCAGGCGTGAAAGCCACCTCCAGCTTCGGCCACACGCCGGGCCATACGACCTATGTGGTTGAGAGCAAGGGCGAGAAGCTGGTCCTGATCGGCGATCTGATGCACGTGCAGGCCGTGCAATTTGCCGAGCCGGATGTGGTGATCGCCTTCGACATCGACAACAAGGCCGCGCGCGCGGAGCGCAAAGCCGCTTTTGCCGCCGCCGCCAAACAGGGTTACCTGATCGGCGCGGCCCACCTGCCGTTCCCGGGCGTGGGCCATTTGCGCGGCAATGGCAAAGGCTATCAGTTCATCCCGGTGAACTACACGATTCCGCGCTGAGGCGGAAGCGCGTTCCTGGCCTGCGCAATCAGGCTAGGGCAGGGTAGTCCGTATAGCCCTCGGCAACCGGCGCGTAGAACAGTTCCGGGCGCTGCGGGTTGAGCGGCGCGTCCAGTTGCAGGCGGCGCGGCAGGTCGGGATTGGCGATGAAGTCCTTGCCCCATGCCACGGCGTCGGCGTGGCCGGATGCGATCAGCTGCTCGGCGCCGGCGCGGTCGAACTTCTCATTGGCGATGTAGACACCGCCGAATTCCTTCTTCAGCAATGGCCCCAGGCTGTCCGCGCCCACCGCTTCGCGCGCGCAGATAAAGGCGATCTTGCGCTTGCCCAGCTCGCGCGCCACATAGCCGAAAGTGGCGGCCGGATCGGAGTCGCCCATATCGTGAATATCGCGGCGCGGCGCCAGGTGCATGCCGACGCGGCCGGCGCCGAAGACCTCGATGCAGGCATCGGTCACTTCCAGCATCAAGCGGGCGCGGTTTTCCAGCGAGCCGCCGTAGATGTCGGTGCGCAGATTGGTGCTGTCCTGCAGGAACTGGTCGGGCAGATAGCCGTTCGCGCCGTGCACTTCCACGCCGTCGAAACCGGCTTTCTTCGCGTTTTCCGCGCCTTTGCGGTAGGCGGCGACGACCTGGCGCACTTCCTCGGTTTCCAGCGCGCGCGGCACCGCGTAAGGGCGCACGGGACGCAGCAGGCTTACATTGCCGTTGGCCGCGATGGCGCTCGGCCCCACCGGCGCCTGGCCGTCCAGCAGGCTGGGATCGGAAATACGGCCCACATGCCACAGCTGCAGGAAGATCTTGCCGCCTTTCGCATGCACCGCGTCGGTGATCAGTTTCCAGCCCTCGACCTGCTCGTCGGACCAGATGCCCGGCGTGTTTTCATAGCCCACGCCTTGCGCGGTTACGGAGGTAGCCTCGCTCAGAATCAGGCCGGCGCTGGCGCGCTGGGCGTAGTACTCGGCCATCAGCGCATTCGGCACGCGGCCGGCGCCGACGGCGCGCGAGCGGGTCAGCGGCGCCATGACGATGCGGTTGTTCAGGGTCAGATCGCCTACGGCAAACGGCTCGAAGAGGGTGCTCATATTGTGTCCTTGCAGTGTATGGGCCGGCTACAGCCCCTTGTTCATATGGTCGAGAAAAGCCTGAATCGTGGCCTCGTCGCGTTTGAAGAAGTTCCACTGGCCCAGGCGCTGCACCGTCACCAGTCCCGCGTTTTGCAGGGTGGTCAGGTGGGCCGATACCGTCGATTGCGACAGGCCTGCGCGCTTGTCGATCTGGCCGGCGCAGACCCCCATGTCGAGCGGAAGGTGCTGCTCGCTGAAGTACTGCTGCGGCTCTTTCAACCAGGCCAGGATCTGGCGCCGGACCGGATTGGCCAGGGCTTTGTGGATTGCGTCGATGTCCATAATTCGGTTTTTAACGATACGAATATCGGATACTTCCGATTAACATATCGGTATTCTACGATATAATTTCAAGGGTTGCTGAAAGCCGTTCCAAAACATGCCGGGAGCGGAGGTGGTATACTGCTGGCGCTTCTCCCGCGGGGACGACCCCGCCGCAGCAAGGGAGCCAGGCAGGGACGGCCCTGCCATGACTTTGGGAGAGACATCATGTCCTGGTTCATTCTTTTTCTGGCTGGCTTGTTGGAAGTCGCTTGGGCAGTAGGCCTCAAGTATACCGCCGGATTCACCAAACCCGTACCGACCGTGCTCACCGTGGGCGCCATGGCCGCCAGCGTCGGCCTGCTCGGCCTCGCGCTGCGCCAACTGCCGTTGGGCACCGCCTATGCCGTGTGGACCGGCATCGGCACCGTCGGCACCGTCATCTTCGGCATCATGGTCTTGAACGAGCCGGCCAGCGCGGCGCGCGTCGGCTGCATCGCCCTGATCGTGCTGGGCATCGCCGGCCTGAAGCTGCTGGCCACGCACTGAAGGCGCGGCCGGCATAGGGGAGGGCTTTATGCGCCCGGGTTACGGGCGCTGGCCAGCCAGCAGGCCGCGTTGATGCGCACCTCGCCGCCATGCACATAGGGTTCGCAGGCGGCCCGCATCAGACCGACGATTTCACGGCGGCGCGCCTCGCTTTCATTGGGCAGGATCGGGCCGACGGGACCGAGCATGCTCAGATACGGCACCAGATCCGCCTCCGGAATGGCGCAGGCCAGGTCCAGCGGCGCCACCTCGACGTCCTGCCAGCCGCTTTGCTGGAGCAGGCTGATGATGCGCTCCCGGCTGGCCAGGCCGAACTGGCCCGGCCTGTCCGCCGGGCGCGGCGCCAGCGCCGGCAGCAGGTGGGCCACGGCGCGCTCGCCCGCCGTCATGAAGGGATTTTCCTCGGGACCGCGCCAGGCGATGAAGCGCAGTGCCGCGCCCTTGACGGCGGCCTGGCGCAGATTGCCAAAGGCGCGCACTGGATCGTCGAAGAACATCACGCCCAGGCGCGAGACGATCAGATCGAAACGGGCCTGGCCGAAATCATGGGTCTGCGCATCGGCCAGCACGAAGCTGGCCGGCGTCTCTGCGCGCGCGGCGCGGGCCTGGGCCGCCTCGATCATGGGCTGGGAAATATCGGCGCCCGTGCATTGCGCCTGGCCGCCCAGGCCGCGCGCCAGGGCCAGCGTCACGGCGCCGGTGCCGCAGCCCACGTCGAGCACCGTGCTGGGACGCAGTGCCGCCGCCTCTTGCATCAGCCGCCGCTCCATGGGCGTGAACAGCTGGTCCAGCACTCCCTGCATGTCGACCCAGGCGTGGCCGGTATGGCCGTTCCACAACTGCACCTGGTCCTGGTTTGCTTGATGAATCTGCGTCATAAGAGTCTCCTTGGCTTGATTCTGATATTCTGCAACTTCAAGCTCACTTGAAGTCAAGCATGAAAAAACTGGATATAGCCGAAGTGGCGCGGCGCGCCGGCCTGGCGCCGTCGGCGCTGCGCTACTATGAAGAGAAAGGCCTGATCGCCGCCGCCGGCCGGCGCGGCTTGCGCCGCCTGTTCGACGCCTCGGTGCTGGAGCGCCTGGCCCTGATCGCCCTCGGGCGTAGCGCCGGCTTCACGCTGGCCGAGATCGGGCACATGTTCGCCGGCGACGGCAGCCTGCAAATGGACCGCGCCCTGCTGCTGACCAAGGCCGATGAGCTGGAGCGCACCATCCGCAAGCTGAGCGCCATGCGCGACGGCCTGCGCCACGCCGCCGCCTGCCGCGCTGCCAGCCATCTGGAATGCCCCACCTTCCGGCGCATCTTGAATGCCGCCGCCAAAGGCGCGCTGGGCCGGCCGGAACGCTGAAAACCGCGCACCTGGCAGTACCGGCTTCAGTTCTTGACCGGCATCGCCCATTACCTGCAGCGCCGGTTCAAGGCTGGCGCTGGCTGGACCAGCGCTGGTAGATGCGTGCCAGCTCGCCGCTGCTGTGCAGGCGGTGCAAGGCCTGGTCGGCCAGGCGCGTGGCGATCGGATCGGCTTTTTTGCTGATCCAGAAGTAGATCGGCTCTTCTTTCAGGATATTCGGCTGCAGGCGCACCTTGTTTTGCAGACCGTGCTCGCGGATCAGCCAGGCCAGTGTCAGTTCGTTCATATAGATGAAACGGCCATGGCCGGCGACGACCTTGCGCAGATTGGTCAGGTTGTCGCCGGTGCTGTCGTCGACTTCGAGGCCGAGAATGCGCAATTGCTCGGAGTAGGCGGCGCCGCGTGGCGTGTTGATCAGCGGCCGCAGGCGCACCAGCTCTTCCAGCGTTTCGATATTGACCTTGTCATTGGCGGCGGAGGCCAGCCGGTGGCGCACGGTGTACAGGGACTTGCCGGCCACGCTGGCGATCTGGCGCCGGCGCGGCGTGTCGAGCAGGGCGCAGGCGGCGCCCACGCCGCCATTTTCCAGGCCCCGCTCGATCACCGGCACGGAGCGCGCGTCCTCCATGCCCGTGAAGCGCAGGCGCGGCTGGATTTTTTCGATGGCGGCCAGGATGTCGGGGCAGACTCCGGCCGGCACGCCGCCTTCGCGCGGCAGCCATTTGGGCGGTACGCTTTCCTGCGCCAGGATGCGCAAGGTGTATTGCGGTTCCGGCTCGGCCGCGGCAGGGAGCGGGCCGCCCAGGACGGCAGCGGCGCACGAGATGAGCAGCGGCGTTTTCATGTTGTCTCCTTGTAAGGAGATTTTATTCTTACCTAATACCCGCGGCCAGCTTGTGTGCGTACAAACCACATACTTTCGATTCAAAAGCCTTGGTTCACCTTGGCCAGGTAATACCATTCGCTGTTGGCGGCGGCGCCGCTGTCGGGGAAGAGGATGAGGGCGTCGTACTCGGCCAGCACCGGCGTGCCGTCGGCGCGGCGGCCGATCTCTTCGCCCCGGGCCACGCGGTCGAAGCTGGACCAACTGCGGCTGAAGCGGTCGTCCGCATGCAGCTTGTCGTACACCTCGGCCATGCTGAGCGCTTCCACCACGGCCGGATCGACCGGCTGCGGCGCCGTCGCTTCGATCAAGCCGAGGAAGGCGAGCGTGTTCAGGATGGCGCGGTAGGCGACCTGCGGCGCTTGCGGATCGGCGTGCTGGCCGCATTCGAGCGTGAGCGCATAGCCGCCGCTGCTGCGCATGTATTCGGTGGTGCCCATGCCGTAGCGCAGCACGGTTGCCAGTTCGCTGCTGCCGCGCAGGCGGCGCTGTACGCCCGCGCCGTAGGTGCGCAGCCAGCCGTCGACGAAGCGTGTGACGCCCAGACGGCGCGCCAGCGCGCGCTCCTTTTCCTCGTGGCGGAATGGTTCCAGCGGCCCATCGTTATTGCGCGGCCCGACCATCACAAAGGGCTGGCTGGCGGCATTGAAGGAGTGCAGGTCGAGCAGCACGTCGTGGCTGGCCAGCAGGGGACAGAGCCAGTTGCCGATGCGGTCTTCAAAATCCTGCGGCGGCTCCTTGGGGAAGAGGTTGCGGTTCAGATTGCGCTCGCCCGCGCGCTGGCCCTTGGCGTAGGCAAGCGGATTGACGATGGGGACAAAGGTCACGCTGCCGTTGCGGATGCGCAGGCTGCCTTCGTCGAGTTCCCGCAGCACGCGCAGGATGGCCTGGGTGCCGCACACCTCGTTGCCATGCACGGCGCCGGTGACGATCAGGCGCGGCCCCGGGCCTTGGCCGGTGTAGTTGATGGATTTGAATTGCAGCGTGTCTGCCGAAGTCATGCCGGTTCCTCAAGATTATGCAAGTGGCAGCTATTCTAGCGGGATTCCCGGCGCGGCCGGCGCGGCGGGTAAAATGCCGGGATGAAGCCAAGCTCCCGCCTCCACGGTCTGGACACCCTGCGCGCGCTCGCCATCGTGCTGGTGTTCATGAACCATTACATGATCTTCGTCAGCCACAAACCCACCTTCGGCTTTTTCAGCGAGATAGGCTGGGCCGGGGTTGACCTGTTCTTCGCGCTGTCGGGCTACCTGATCGGCAACCAGATTTTCGGCAGTCTGCGCCGCGGCGGCTTCTCGCTCAAGCATTTCTATGCGCGTCGCCTGCTGCGCACCTTGCCCAATTACTATGTGGTGCTGGCGCTGTATGCCTTCTGGCCGTATTTCGCCGGCGCCGCGCAGCCGGCGCCGTGGTGGAAGTACTTCAGCTTCACCCTGAATTTCCAGCTGATTCCCGGCACCCTGTTTTCCCATGCCTGGTCGCTGTGCGTGGAAGAGCAGTTCTATATGCTGCTGCCGGCGCTGGCGCTGCTGATCGCCGGCTGGCGCCGTTCGCTGGCCTGGGCCTGGATCGCCATTTTCGCCAGCTTCGCGGCCGGCATGCTGATACGCGGCTGGCTGTGGCAGCAGGTGCAGCCGCCGCCCGACGGCAGCGCCGCCTTCTATACCAGTATCTACTACTCGACCCTGTGCCGTTTCGACGAATTGGTGGCGGGCGTGGCGCTGGCGCTGCTGAAGAATTTCCACCGGCCGCTGTGGGAGCGCTGCACGGCGTACGGCAACTGGACGCTGGCGGCGGGCCTGCTCATTACCGTGCTGGCGCTAAACCAGTTCCATGACGACCACTACGGCCAGGCCATCACCGTGGCCGGCTATCCGCTGCTGGGACTGGGCTTCTCCTTGCTGTTGCTGTCGGCCCTGAGTCCGGCCTCCTGGCTGTGCCGCCTGCGCGTGCCGGGCGCCTCGGCCATCGCCATCTGGTCCTACGCCATCTACCTCACGCATAAGCAGCTCTGCATCCTGCTCAAGCCCGAGCTGCTCAAGCACGGAATGGGGCCGGAGTCGGCGGGCGGCATCGCTATCATGCTGCTTGCCAGCGGCCTGGCGGGCTGGCTGCTGTACCTGCTGGTCGAGACGCCCTTCATGAAACTGCGCGAGCGCTATGTGCCCAGCAACGAAGCCGGCGCGCGCGCGGCGCGTCCGGCGCCTGCCGCCGAGTGGCAAGTCTGACACATAGTGATAATCCGTGTAAGTTTTCAAAGCTGCCATGGACTATAGTGGAGGATTGCATTGGCGTTCATGGTGCAAAAAAACGGTTTTACCCCGACTGTTTATCAGGCTTACTCTCATGAAGAACAAGCTTTCGCTTTTGCCAGTTCTCTGTGTCATGGCGGCTTCCGTCTCAGCCCAGCAGCCCCCCGCCGCCAGCGCGGCTACCCCCGCCATCATCGATTTCGCACACTGCTTCAAGCCGGAGTGGCCCCAGCTCGTGGGCGACGTCGAAATGCAGACGGCGGCGACCCTGGCATACCAAGTTGGCGTGGACGGCAAGCTGCTGGCCGCCCGCCTGCTGCAATCGAGCGGCTCGACCGCTTTCGATCAGGCCGCGCTGGCCGCTGGCCGCGCCTGCCGTTTCCAGCCCGCCGCGGTGGATGGCAAGCCCGTCGCCGCCTGGCTGCAATTCCGCTACGTGCATACGCCGACCGATCTGGTGTCCGATCCGTCGCTGGTGCGCGAATATCTGCAGGCGCGCGCCGCGGCCGAGAAGGGCGGCGCCGCCGAACAACTGCTGCTGGCGCGCCTGCTGGAGCAGGGGCGCGGCGTGGCGCCCAATCCCGACGACGCGCTGCGCTGGTATCGCCAGGCGGCGCAAAGCGGCAGCGCCGAAGCCCAGCTTTGGCTGGGCAACTGCTACTTCAACGGCGTGTTGCTGCCCAAGGATAAGGTGGAAGCCTTGCGCTGGTATCAGGCGGCGGCCGACGATGGCAACGCCCAGGCGCAGAACGCCCTGGGCTTGATGTACCAGCGCGGCGACGGCGTGCCCAAGGACTTCGACGAAGCGGCCCGCATGTATCTGTTGGCGGCCCTGCAGGGTTATGACGTGGCGCAGAATAATCTGGGTTATATGTATTGGCGCGGACAAGGCCTGGAACAGAATCCGGCTGTCGCCGTCGAGTGGTATCGCAAGGCCGCCACCCAAGGCAATGCCTGGGCCCAGCAAAACCTGTCGGTCGCCTATGAGCGCGGTCTGGGCGTGGCGGCCGACCGCAAGCAGGCGCGCCACTGGCTCGAACGCGCCGCCGCCCAAGGCTTCACGCGCGCCCAGGTGCGCCTGGGCGATATGCTGATGGAGTATGTGCAAAGCGAGGCAGACCGCGAGTTGGCCGTCTACTGGTACCGGCGCGCGGCGGAGCAGGGCGATCTGGCCGGCCAGATCAGCCTCGCCTACTGCTACGAAACCGGCCATGGCGTGACGCGGGACTTCGCCCAGGCCGCCGCCTGGTACAGCCGTGCAGTGGGTCAAACCAGCTCCCTGACGCGCAGCGCCCCGCGCCTTCCCGGCGAGGATGGACGCGGCATCGCGGGTGGCCCGGTGCAGGCGGTCAAGCCCCATACGCCGGGCGGGGTGCTGCAAAATGTCGACAGCCTGCGCATGCTGGCGCTGGCCCAGTACACCGAGAACCGCGGCGAGCAGGACGCGATTGCGGCGCTGGGCGATTACAGCCGTCTGAGCGAGGTGGGCGAATTGCCCATTGTCGAACGCCATATCCGCAGCTACCAGCTGCCCGAGGTGCCGCAACCGCGTCCACCGCAACCGGAACAACGCTGGCTGGAACAGGTGCCGGCGGTGGCCAGCGGCCGCTACGGCGCCTGCATCTGAAAAGAAGCAGCTGCCGGCTGCCGCGGTTTATTGCTATGCTGTGTGCCATCTTCAAGAGCGTGGAGGTGGTATGCAGCTGAATCGTTTTTTGTGGCGGCCCTGATCCGCCATGGGACTGCTCGATTTTTCCCGGCGTAAAAAACATCCCGGCGACAGCCAGGCCGACTTTGCCCAAATGCTGATGGCCTGGATTCGGGAGCAGGGCGTCAGCGATGCGATGCGCTATGACGCCGACAACTTCCGCATCGTCATCGTCATCGGCAGCGGACAGCGAGCATTCGATCAGCATGATCGGCGAGAAGGTCTTGCAAGACTGGGGCGTATCCTTTGAGCAGGCGTTGGCCGTGGCGCTGGACAATCTGCGCGAGCGCAGCCCGGACAGGTTTTCGCGGCTGGATAATGGCGTGATCGCCGGCGCTTGGGGCGACGCCTACGACAGTTCGCGCATCCTGCTGCCGGATATGGCCTACCGCGCCGGCGACGGCCTTGAGCAGGTCGTCATGGCGCCGGAACGCGGCCTGTATTTGCTGGCGCCCCTGCACGCGCCCGCCGTGCAGCTGGCCATGATCGCGCTGGCGCGAACGGAGATGGACGCAGGAAGCGGGCGGCCTTTGTCGGCAGCCATGTACCGCTACCTGGATGGTCGCCGGAGATCGATACGGGCCGGGTGCGTTGGCAGCGCTGGCGGCAGGTGATGGAAGCGGCAGGGGAGAGGGCGCGGCCGGAAGAGGGGGCGGGCTATCCGCCGCGCATGCGCGTCAGCGGGTTTTTGTCCGAGTCCGCGCTGGCCGCCGCCATGGAGCAGCCGGAAATGCCGGCTTAAGGCATATCGATGACATCGAAAGGCGACTGCACGTCGCTCAGGAAAGACAGCACGGCGCGGATGCGGGCTGGCGCCTCGGCCTCGCTGGTGCCGTCGATCAACTGGCGCAGGCCGGGCATGGCCTCCGGCACATCCGGGCTGCGGTAAGCGGCGATCAGCAGCGCCGCGCACTGCGCCGCCTCGCGCTCGTGGCGGTGGCGCAGACGCTGCTCGATCACGCCGAACAGCGCGCGCTGCATGGCCGGCGTCGGATTCACGATATGCGCAAACACCAGCGGCGTATTCGCGATCGCCGCGCAGATGCGGCGCTCGATCTCATCCGGCTTCACATCCGAGGCGATATCGAAATACGCGCCGTTCCAGCGCGTGCGCGCATGCGGATGGCCGGGCGGAAAACTCTCCGCCGTCTCAAACCCCAGCGCCCGGCTCAAACGCGCAAATAGATCAGAAAAAGGAATAGGCATCCCCGCATTGTAGCCGAGCCCGCAGCCCTCCACCGCCAGCTCTTTGCGCCAAATCAAACAATGTCCCACCCTGGTGTCAGGCACCAAGGTAGGACATTCTTTGATTTAGATCAGCAAATGTCCGACCCCAGTGCCTGACACCAGGGTTGGACATTGTTTGCGGCAGATCAAACGGCGGTGGGGCTGGCCGGGGCCGCTTCGCCGATCAGGCCGGCGCGGAAGTCGGCGACGGCTTGGAAGATCTCGGCCTGCGTGTTCATCACGAAGGGGCCGTACTGGGCGATCGGCTCGTTCAGCGGGCGGCCGGCGATCAGGATGAAGCGGGCGTCTTCGCTGGCCTCGACCGTCACGCCGTCGGCGTCGGCGGCGTTGGCGAAGATGGCCATCGCGCCGCGCGCCACGGCCTTGCCGCCGAGGCTGACGCTGCCGCGGTAGACGTAGAGGAAGGCGTTGTGCCCGGCCGGGATCTGCTGGCTGAAGCTGGCGCCGGCCGGCAGTTCCACGTCCAGATACAGCGGTTCCGTGCCTTCGCGCTGCACCGCGCCGGCTGTGCCGTGGCTGCTGCCGGCGATCACGCGCACGCTGGCGCCGGTTTCCGTGCGCAGCCGCGGGATGTCGGCGGCGGCGAAGTCCTGGTACCAGGGGGCGCGCATCTTGTCCTTGGCCGGCAGGTTGAGCCACAGCTGGAAGCCTTCCATCAAGCCTTCTTCCTGTTCCGGCATTTCGGAGTGGATCACGCCGCGCCCGGCCGTCATCCATTGCACGCCGCCGTTGCTGAGCAGGCCTTCGTTGCCGGCGCTGTCGCGGTGGCGCATGCGCCCGCTGAGCATATAGGTCACGGTTTCGAAGCCGCGGTGCGGGTGGGACGGGAAGCCGGCGATGTAGTCGTTGGCTTGGTCCGAACCGAAATTGTCCAGCATCAGGAAGGGATCGAGGCGGCGCTGCAGTGCCTGGGTCAGCACGCGGTTGATCTTGACGCCGGCGCCATCCATCACGGCCTGGCCGTGGACGATGCGCTCCACGCTGCGCGCCTGCTGCACGCGCTCGCCGGCAACGGTGTTGATCGTGGTTTCCATATCATTCTCCTTTTGCGGGACTGCTTGATTAAACCAGGACTGCGTTCACTTGTTCGTCGGCCGAGGCGCGGGCGCGGGCCACCGAATCCGGGCCCATGCCCATGCCTTCGGCGAAGACGAATTGCACATCGTCGAGGCCGACGAAGCTGAAGAAGGCTTTCAGCTGCGGCAGTTGGGCGTCGGTCGGGCCGTCTTTGTGGAAGCCGCCGCGCGAAATCGCCACATACACTTTTTTGCCTTTCAGCAGGCCGACCGGGCCGTTTTCCGTGTATTTGAAGGTGACGCCGGCGCGGGCCAGCGCGTCGAACCAGCTTTTCAGTTGCACGGTGATGCCGAAGTTGTACATCGGGGCGCCGATCACGATCACGTCGGCCGCTTGCGCCTGGGCGATCAGGGCGTCGTCCAGGGCGACGCGGGCGGCTTGTGCGGCGTTGCGCTGGTCGGCCGGGGTGAACAGCGCCTGCAGCGTGGTTTCGTCCAGTACCGGATGGGGTTGGGCGGCCAGGTCGCGGCGGCTCAGGCTGGCATCGGGATTGCTGGCGCGCAGGCGGGCGACGATGGCGTCGGCCACGCGGGTGGATTCGGAACCGGTGCTGCGGGCGCTGGAGTTGATTTGCAGGATGTTCATTTGTTGCTCCTTTTCGTTTTGGTTTTGCAGCGTTTGCTGCGATGGGTGAACTTTAACAATTCCAAAATCGAAGAAAAAGCCGGTAAAATGGATAACATTGATCCGCTGATGGAACAATCGATCTTTAAGCAGGAGAATTGAATGGATCTGGACCCGAGCGACTTGCTGCTCTTTGCCCGCATCGTCGAGTGCGGCAGCTTCAGCGAGGCGGCGCAGCGCGTGCAATTGCCGAAGTCGACGGTATCGCGCCGCCTGTCGCAGCTGGAAGCCCGGCTCGGCGAGCGCCTGTTGCAGCGCACCACGCGGCGCCTGGTGCTGACCGAGTTTGGCGCCAGCCTGCTGGAGCATGCGCGCAAGGTGGTGGAGGAGACGGAGGCGGCCGGTGCGCTGGCGCAGCACCGCCAGCAGGCGCCCAGCGGCTTGCTGCGGGTATCGATGCCGGCCGATTTCGCCAATGTGCATATGAGCGATATGCTGCCCGGTTTCATGGCGCGCTATCCCGGCATCTCGCTGGAATTCGACTTGTCGCCGCGCCGCGTGGATCTGGTGGCCGAGGGCTTCGATCTGGCCCTGCGCATGGGCACGCTGCCCGACGATGCGACTTTGGCGGCGCGGCCGGTGGTGCTCAGCACCTGGGGTTTATACGCGGCGCCCTCGTACACGGCGGTGCACGGCCTGCCCGAGCACCCGGACGAGTTGTTCCGCCATTCGCTGTTGAGTCTGCCGCGCGCCCACAACGGCTTGGCGCACTGGACGCTGCTGCGCGGTAAAACCAGCTGGGAGCGCGACGTGCCGACGCGCATGACGGGCAATTCGCCCGAGCTGCTGACCAAGCTGGCCAGCGCCGGTCTGGGCATCGCCACCTGCACCGACCGCTTTGCCGCGCAATTGGTGAAGACGGGCGAGCTGGTGCGTGTGCTGCCCGAATGGGCCTTTCCTTCCGTGACGGGCTGGGCGGTGTTCCCGGGCCGGCGCCTGATGCCGGCCAAGACCCGGGCGTTTCTCGATATGCTGGAGTGCCACTACCGTGGCGAAATGATTCCGACCTGAGGCCGGCTTAGCGCGGCAATACCTTGACCGCTTCGCCGCCACTGCCCGGCACCACGATCACGACCGGCGTGGGGGCGGGCAGCGCCGCAGCGGCCGGCAGTGCCGCTTTCGGCGTGGTGACATTGAACAGAAAGGCGATCACGGTGGTGAAAATCACCAGGCCTGAGGCCGAGACCGCCGCCACCCATTTGATTGTTTGCGCGATCAGGGCGTGCAATTCCGCGCGCTGCTGATCGAACTTGGCGTCGAACTTTGCATCGATGGCAAGCAACTTGGTGTCTACGGTCTCAGATCGTGCGTCGAAATACTCTTTATCAGAAATCGTCATATCGGCCTCCGGGGTATTTCCCAGTTTAGGCGAAAGCCTCCGGGCCGGCCGCTGATATCGCACAAGAGTGCGCTTACTTCAGGTTTGCCATGCACTCGCCCAGGCGCACCGGACCGGCCGGCTGCCATTGCGCGTTGAAATGCAGGGTGTCTTTCGGGAACAGCATCACCACGGTCGAGCCGAGCAGGAAGCGGCCCAGTTCCTCGCCTTTTTTCAGCACGATATGCTGGTCGGCATAAGTCCACTCGCAGACATCGGGCTGGCGCGGCGGATTGACCACGCCATGCCAGACGGTGGCCATACTGCCCACGATGGTGGCGCCGACCAGGGTCATGACGAAGGGGCCGAAGGCCGTCTCGAATACGCACACCACGCGCTCGTTGCGGGCGAACAGGCCGGGAATGCCGCGCGCCGTGGTCGGGTTCACCGAGAACAGCTCGCCCGGCACATAGATCATGCGCGTCAGCTTGCCGTCGCAAGGCATGTGGATGCGGTGGTAGTCGCGCGGGCTCAGGTAGAGGTTGGCGAAGCTGCCGTGCTGGAAGTGGGCCGCCAGCGCGCGGTCGCCGCCGACCAGGGCCGTGGTGCTGAATTGATGGCCCTTGGCCTGGAAGATCTGGTCATCCTCGATGGCGCCGAACTGGCTGATGCGGCCATCGACCGGGCACACCAGGTCGGCCTCGGCCAGCGGACGCGCGCCCGGCTTCAGCGCGCGCGTGAAGAAATCGTTGAAGCTGTGGTAGCTGGCGATATCCGGATTGGCCGCCTCGGCCATATTCACATCGTATTTGCCCACGAACCAGCGGATCAGGCGGGTGGTCATGGCGCCGCCCTTGGCGCCCGCCACGCGGCCGGCGAAGTTGGTGAGGGCGGTCTTGGGCAGCAGATATTGCGGCAATACGGCAAGTCGGTCGGACACGGTGCAAGTCTTCCTTGTTTACGATGCCGCATTATAGCGGCGTGATCGGCGCCAAAGGCGTCAAATCGATGAGAAATATTTCTTTAAAGCTAAACCAAATTCTGTGGAATTTGATGGACAATAGCGCTCTTTTAATAATTTTGCAAAAGCCAACATGCTCCGCCATCGCTTGCCTGTCCGCCTTACGCTGTCCGCCGCCATTTTAGCCGCTTGCCACGCTTATGCCGAGGAGAAGCCCCTATCCGCCGCGGAAGAGCCGAAGCAGGAGGCCAAGCAAGAACCAGCCCGGGCGGCTGAGGGCAAGAAGATCCAGCAGGTCGAGATCAAGGGTTCGGCCGCGGCCTACGACCCGCGCCGCGACGATACGGCCAGCAAGATCATCGTCAGCAATGAGGAAATCCTGCGCTATGGCGACACCTCGATCAACGATGTGCTGAAGCGCCTGCCCGGCATCACGGTCGGCGGCGGTGGACGCGGCGGGGCCGATATCCGCATGCGCGGCCTGGGCAATGGCTATACCCAGATCCTGCTGAACGGCGAGAAGGCGCCGGCCGGCTTTTCCATCGATTCGCTGACGCCGGACTCGATCGAGCGCATCGAAATCTTGCGCGCGGCCAGCGCCGAGTACAGTACCCAGTCGATTGCCGGCACCATCAATATCGTGCTGAAGAAGGCGGTCAAGACGGCCGCGCGCGAATTCAAGTTCAGCCAGGGCAAGGGAGAAGATTTTTCCTCGCCCTGGCTGAACCTGACCATGTCCGACCGCGACGGCAATTTCTCCTATTCCCTGAACGGCAATATGGGCCGCTATAACTACCACCGCCAGTCGCCTTCGGACGCGCTCGATACCGCACCCGACGGCACAGTGACCCGCGAGGTGCATGGCAATCAGCTCGATATCGGCCGCTCGGACAGCATCAACCTCGGTCCGCGCCTGAACTGGACGCTGGCCAATGGCGACACCGTGACCTGGCAGAGCTTCATCAGCGCCAACCGCTTCCGCAACACCGGCGATGCCGACGAGCGCGCGAAAATCGGCCGCAGCAGCCTGTCGCCGCGCATGTTCCTCCGCTCCGACGGCCGCAACGCCTTCCTGCGCAGCGACCTGAACTGGGTGCACAAGCTGGCCGAGGGCGCCAAGCTGGATACCAAGCTGGGGTATAACGGTAATCGGAATGAAAGCACGCTGATCCAGTATGGTTCGAACGGCCCGGTGCAGCAGCTGGCGCGCCGGGTGGAACGCGAATCGCGCGAGCATGGCTTCAGCAGTACCGGCAAGTATTCCACGCCGCTGATTCCCGGCCACGCCTTGTCCATGGGCTGGGATGGCGGCATCAGCCGCCGCAACGATGAGCGCCACCAGCGCGACGCCGATCTGCGGCCGCTGCGTCCGGCGGATAGCAGCATCCCGGTGCCGGCACCGATCAATTGCGAGGAAGGCTTCCGCGCCGAAGTCACGCGCCTGGCCGCCTTCGCCCAGGACGAGTGGAATATCACGCCGCAATGGTCGGTGTATGTGGGCTTGCGCTGGGAAGGCGTGCAGACCAGCGTCAGCGGCAGCGGCATCGATGACGTGAAATCGCGCACCAGCGTCTTCAGCCCGCTGCTGCAAACCTTGTGGAAGCTGCCGAATAGCCAGGACCAGTTGCGCTTCGCCTTGACCCGCACCTACAAGGCGCCGCCGACGTCCATGCTGTCGCCGCGCCGCTTCACTTCGACCGATAATAAGCAGACCTCGCCCGACTATCACGGCAACCCGAACCTGAAGCCGGAACTGGCGACCGGTCTTGACCTCTCCTTCGAGCATTACTGGGCCGAGAGCGCGCTGCTCAGCGCCGCCGCCTCGGTACGCCGTATCAATGGCTATACGCGCCAGGGACTGGTGCTGGAAGGCGAGCGCTGGGTGTCGATGCCGGTCAACGACGGCAGCGCCATCGTGCGCAACCTTGAGCTGGAAGCGAAGTTCCCGCTCAAGGCCGTGATGAAGGACGCGCCCCAGCTCGACCTGCGCGCCAGCGTCAGCCGCAACTGGTCGCGCGTGAAGGCCGTGCCGGGGCCGCACAACCGCCTCGACCAGCAGGTGCCGCTGTCGGCCACGCTGGGCATGGACTATAAGACCCAGGACGGCAAGTTCAGCACGGGCGGCAGCTTCAGCTTCCGCGCCGGCGGCCCGGTGCGTATCACCGAAACCCAGAGTTCCTACCAGACGGCGCGCCGCGAACTGGATGTGTACGCGCTGTGGAAGTTCGATCCCAAGCAGCAGCTGCGCCTGGCGCTGTCGAATATCCTGGACCAGGATTATCGCAGCGAAAGCAGCTTCAGCGACCAGAATGGCGTCATGCGCCAGAGCAGCGTCATGGCGGGCAGCGCGGCGGTACGCCTGACCCTGGAAATGAAGTTCTAAGGCGGACCGGCGCGCGGCGCGCCACGGCGGGGGAAGGGCAGGCGGCTAGCAATGTGCAATTGAGAATTATTCGCATTATTGCTACACTACCTGCTTTTTATTCCGCCGTTGTCCGCTGCCGCCGCCACCATGTCTAAAGTTCACTCCTTCCGTCTGAGCGCCATCGGCGCCGCCTGCCTGATCCTTATTTCCCACAGCGCCGCCGCGCAAAACGCGCCCCAGGGCGAGACGGCGATGGAAACCGTGCAAGTGGTGGGCAACTGGCTTGGTTCCGGCCAGCAGAGCGTAAAGAACTTCGCCGGCGCGCGCACCGTGGTCAAGCGCGAGGACATCCAGGCCTCGGGCGCCACCAGCATCAGCGATGTGATGCGCGCCATTCCCGGCGTGCAGGTGACGGACAACTCGTCCAGCGGCGGCAGCGCCATTTCGCTGAATATCGGCGTGCGCGGCCTGGAGGGACGCTATTCGCCGCGCTCCACCGTGCTGCTGGACGGCATTCCGCTGTCCGTGGCGCCGTATGGCCAGCCCCAGCTGTCCTTCGCCCCCGTCTCGCTGGCCAATATCGAGTCGGTCGACGTGGTGCGTGGCGGCGGCGCGGTGCGCTACGGCCCACAGAACGTGGGCGGCATCATCAACTTCAAGACGCGCCCCCTCCCGAACGCCGATTTCGTCGGTGACGCCTCGGTGCGCTATAACAAATTCGAGGGCGGCAATTCCAGCACCCTGTACAACGCCTTCATCGGCGGCCGCGCCGAAGGCGGCCTGGGCATGGCCCTGCTGTATTCGGGCGTCGACGGCTCGGGTTACCGCGAGCACAGCACCGACAAGGTGGACGATCTGGCGCTGAAATTCAGTTATCCGCTGGGTCCGAATGCCGAGCTGACGGCCAAGCTGGCCTATTACAGCGCGCGTTCCAGCATTCCCGGTGGTTTGACGGTGGCGCAATACAATCTCGATCCGTCCAAGTCTTACCGTAAATCCGATTTCTGGAGCGGCCATCGCAGCAGCTTCGATATCGGCTATCTGCATACGCTGTCGGCGACCCAGGAACTGGAAATCCGCGCTTATTACAACGACAGCGCGCGCCAAAGCGGTCTGGCGAATGGCATCGATGGCGTGGCCACCTCGATCAGCAATCAGCCGCGCAATTACCGTGTACTCGGCATCGAGCCGCGCTATACCCAGCGCTTTGAACTGGGCGCGCTGCGCAACGACGTCACGGTCGGTTACCGCTTCCTGCGCGAACGCGCCGACGAAAGGAATATCAATACCCGCATCAGCAATGGCGCGGCGACCCTGGCGCGTTCCTCGGCGAATACCACCGACGCCCATTCCCTGTATATCGACGACCAGATCGCCTACGGCAAATGGCGCGTGACGCCGGGCCTGCGCTACGAGAACATTGAAATGGGCCGCGATAATCGCCTGGCCGCGTTCCATGAAGCGATCAAAAATACCAAGGCCTTGCCTTCGCTGAACCTGGCCTATTTGCTGAACCGGGAATTGACGCTGTTTGCCAATTACAACACCTCGTTCGGCAGTATCCAGCATTTGCAACTGAATCTGCAAAACTCGGCCGACAGCCTGAAACCGGAAACCGCGAAAACGGCCGAGCTGGGCGCGCGTTATGCCGGAAAGCAATGGAAACTGGAAGCCACCGCCTTCAATCTGAATTTCTCGAACCAGATTGTATATGTCAATACACCGCCGGTTTACTATAAAAACCTGGGCAAAACCAGCCATCGCGGCGTGGAAACGCGCGCCGACTATGCTTTCGACCGCAGCGGCGCCCTGGCTGGCCTGAGCGCCTATGCCACGTATGCGTATACCAAGGCCACGCAGAAACAAGGGGTATATTCCGGCAATGACGTGCCATTCTATTCGCGCCATACCGATACCGAGGGTCTGCTCTACCAGCGCGGCGCCTGGCGCTTCGACTTGAATACCACGCACCAGTCGAAACAATATGCCGACGATGCCAATACCGTGGCCGAAAGCGCGAATGGGGCGCTGGGACTGATTCCCGGCTACCGCCTGTGGAATGCGAATGTCAGCTGGCTGGTGCCGGGCTATAAAGGCTATGAGGTGCAGCTGGGCGTGAATAATCTCGGCAATAAGCGCACATTCACCCGTACCACCGATACCAATCTGGGCAAGCTGCCGGGTGCCTCGCGCATGGTATTTGTACAACTGCGCGCCGCTTTCTAAACACCTTTCATTTCTGAATTATTCTTCCCGGCGGGCGGTGGTTTTTTCCACCGCCCGCCGCCATTTTGTCGCTTATATTCATCGTAAAGTGTTGTGGAATCAAATCACCTTGCATTCCACCGCCGAATTTATTACACATATAACTAGAATATCCTGTCGCACTTGTGGTAAATTTCGCTTAGAATTCTCACCGATTGTCACACCACGGGTTTTTGTTGCCGTTTAAAGCAAGCCCAGATCACGAAATTCGCCCCGTAACCCATAAAGGAAACCGAGATGACCACCTACCAGGAATATCAGGCAAAGATCGCCGAGCTGCAAAATCTGGCCGATAACGCGCGCAAAAACGAACTGACCCAGGCTAAAGAGAAAATCGCCAGCCTTATGCGCGAATATGGTCTGACCCTGGCCGATCTGGGCCCAGCCGCACGCAGCAATAAACCGGTAAAGCCACGCGCCCCAGTGCCGATGAAATACCGCGACGATGTCACCGGCCAAACCTGGACCGGCCGCGGCCGCGCACCAAAGTGGCTGGAAGGCAAAGACAAAAACCAGTTCCTGATCAAGTAAGTCTCAGGAAAGCCGGCCCGGCTGGGCGCGGCAGTTCAGGAATCGGCCCGCCTTGCGCGGGCCGAACTGTTTTCAGGCCGGGCTGACGGCTTTTTCTTCCTGGGCGTGGGCATGAACCGACCACAGCACGCCCGCGACCAGCAGCACGATGGCGGCGATTTCCAGCGGCCGCGGGAATTGTTGCTTATAGATAAAGCCATACAGCAGGGCAAACAGGGTTTCGAACAGAATCAGCTGGCCCGAGAGCGTGACCGGCACGCGGCGGCTGGCCACATTCCACAAATGGTTGCCGATGACGGAGGCGCCCAGGGCGAGCAGGCTGTTGCAGATCCAGAACCGTGTCCAATCGCGGCCGCTGGCCGCGCCGGCCGCGCCCGTCACATCCTGGTGCCAGATGGCGAAGGCCACGGCGCCGATCAGCAGGGCGATCAGGCCGGTCGCCAGGCCATACAGGGCCGACCATTCGGCGCTGCTGAAATGGTGGTGGCGTTTCAGGTAGCGTGCATTGTCCAGGGTGTACCAGCTCCAGCACAGCAGGGCGCCGGTGGCGCACAGCAGGCCGACGATGGTGCGGCCAAGCTGGCCGCCCGTGCTCTGCGTATGCGCGAACACATCGATATTGATGCAGGCGATGCCGGCGGCCGCCACCAGCAGCGGCAGGGCCAGTTGGCGCAGGGGCAGGGCGCCGTGGTCCTTGCGTCCCATCAGGGTGACGGAGATCGGCAGTACGCCGACGATGAGCGAGGTCGGCGCCACGCCGGCCAGCTTCACGCCCAGCGCGACGAACATGTAGTAGACGATATTGCCGGACAGCGCATGGCGCAGCAGCGCGCTGCAATCGCTGCGCTCCAAGCGGCGCAGCAGGCCGGACAGGCGCGGCGCCATCAGGCCGAGCGCGATGACGCCATAGGCCACATAGCGGCCCACGGCCAGTTCCAGCGGCGAGAAAGCGGCCAGCAGCTCCGGCACGATAAAGACCATGCCCCACATGGCGCCGGCCAGCAGGCCGCACAGAACCCCATTCCACATACTTCTTCCTGTTTCTTTCCTGATTTTAAGGCTGCGACAGTTTCTCACAGCTTGGACTATCGTGCAGATAGATCTTGCAGCAAGGAGGTGAGCCATGAGCGAGCAAGCCTGTATTGACGCGCTGGCCGGCGAGGCCAGAGCCATCGCCCACAGCGACGATGTCGATTATCTGCTCGACTGCATCGGCGGCGCCGCGCTGGTGCTGCTGGGCGAAGCGACCCATGGCAGCCGCGAATTCTACCGGCTGCGCGCGGAGATCAGCCGCCGCCTGATCGTGGAAAAGGGCTTCGACGCCATCGCCGTCGAAGCCGACTGGCCGGACGCGTTGCGCGTCAGCCGCTTTGTGCAGCATGGCGGCGGCGATCTAAGCGCCGAGCAGGCCCTGGCCAATTTCAAGCGCTTCCCGCAGTGGATGTGGCGTAACGAGGAAGTGCTGCAGCTGGTGAACTGGCTGCGCGTGCACAACACCCATGCCGTCAGTCCGGCGCGCCGCGCGGGCTTCTATGGCCTGGACCTGTATAGCCTGCACGCTTCAATGGCAGCGGTGCTGGCCTATCTGGACCTGGCTGATCCGGCAGCGGCGCGGCGGGCGCGCCAGCGCTATGCCTGCATGGACCATGTGGGCGGCGATCCCCAGTTGTACGGCTATGCCGCCGCCTATGGCTTGCGCGAGAACTGCGCGCAGGAGCTGCTGCAGCAGCTGAATGAGCTGGGCCGGCAGGCGGCGCGGCAATTGTCGGCCGCGCCGGCCGGCGGCGTGCCGGATGAATTGTTTTACGCCCAGCAGAACGCGCGCGTGGCGCGCAATGCCGAAGCCTATTACCGCGCCATGTTCCTGGGCCGCGAAGCGTCGTGGAATGTGCGCGACACGCATATGGCCGACACGCTGGAAGCCTTGCGCGAACATCTCACCCTGCGCAACGGTAAACCGGCGCGGCTGGTAGTGTGGGCGCACAACTCGCATCTGGGCGATGCGCGCGCCACCGAGCCGGGCGAGCAGGGGCAATTGAATCTGGGGCAGCTGGTGCGCGAGCGTTACCGGCGCGAAGATTCCTTCCTGCTTGGCTTTACCACGCACACTGGGGCGGTGACGGCGGCTTCGGAATGGGATGGCCCGGCGCAGCTGATGCACATCGTGCCTTCGCTGCCGGGCAGTATCGAGCACCTGCTGCACGCCACGGGTCAGGGCAATTTCCTGCTGCCGCTACGCGGCCATGACAGCGCGCTGGAACGTTTGCCGGGGCGCTATCTGCAGCGCGCCATCGGCGTCATCTACCGGCCGGAGACGGAGCGCCAGAGCCACTATTTTTATGCCGACACGGCGCGCCAGTTCGATGCCCTGATCCATATCGACCACAGCACGGCGCTGCCGCCGATGGAGTCTTCCGCCCTATGGCAGCGCGAGGAGACGCCCGAGACTTACCCCTCCGGCCTGTAAGCGGGCGTAGGCGGCGAAAGCGGCCATGTTCAGCAGCACCGTGGTCCAGAACATCAGTTGGAAGGAGGTTTTGACGGTTTTGTGGCGCAGCCATTGCTGGGCCAGCAGGGCGCCGGGCCAGCCGCAGGCCAGGCCAAGCAGCAGCAGGGTGGATTCGGGCGTGCGCCAGCGTTCGGAGCGCGCCGCCGATTTGTCGATGGCGTAGAAGATGAACGCCAGCACGCTGGCCACGCCGTAGACGGCGGCTGGCCATTGGTCCAGCTTCCATTTGAGGACGGCCACCAGATAGAGCAGGGCGAAGACGGGCAGGGCGAGATAGCTCCAGGCGCCAGCCGCGCCGCCGCCCTGGCCGGCATCGGCGCGTCCGCCGCGCTTGACGAAATCGCCTTTGGCCGCCGTGCCGCGGCCAGTGGTTTTGGCGCCGCCGCGGCCAGCGCCGTCACCTTTGTTCGTGCCGCTACGCGCTGGTGTGGCGCGCGCCGAGCCGCCGCCAGCAGCCTTGCCACGGCCGGATGCGCCGGCAGTGGAGACCTTGGCCCTGCCGCCGTCGCGGCCTTCCTTGCTGGCTGCGGCCACGGTTTAGAAGTAGCTCAGGCCGAGGGCCGCTTTGACTTCGTCGGCGGTGCGGGCCGCCACTTCGCGCGCGTGCGCCGTGCCTTCCTTCAGCACCTGCATCACATAGCCCTTGTCCTTCGCGTACTCTTCGCGGCGGGCGCGGATCGGCGCCAGCATCTCTTGCAGCACCACTTCCAGGCGCTTCTTCACGATCGAGTCGCCCAGGCCACCGCGCACATAGTGGGCTTTCATTTCTTCCAGCGCCGCCTTGTCGGTGTCGAAGGCGTCCAGGTAGATGAAGGCCACATTGCCTTCCAGGTGGCCGGGGTCCTGCACGCGCAGGTGCAGCGGATCGGTATACACCTTTTTCACGGCGGCGGTGATCTCCTCGGCCGTGGCGCCCAGATTGATGGTGTTGCCCAGCGATTTGGACATCTTGGCCTTGCCGTCGATGCCTGGCAGGCGGCCGATTTCCGGCACCAGCGCCTTGCATTCGACCAGGAGGTCGCGGTTGGCAATGCGGTTGAAGCGGCGCACGATTTCGTTGGTCTGCTCGATCATCGGAATCTGGTCTTCGCCCACCGGTACCAGGGAGGCCTTGAAGGCCGAGATGTCGGCCGCCTGCGACGCCGGGTAGGTAAGGAAGCCGGCCGGGATATCGCGTTCGAAGCCGCGCAGCACGATTTCCGCCTTCACGGTCGGATTGCGCTCCAGGCGCGCCACCGTCACCATATTCAGGTAGTAGAAGGTCAGTTCGGCCAGTTCCGGAATCTGCGACTGGATCAGGATGGTGGACTTGGCCGGGTCGATGCCCACGGCCAGATAGTCCAGCGCCACTTCGACCACATTACGGTGCACCTTGTTGGTGTCATCCATATTGTCAGTCAGCGCTTGCGAGTCGGCCAGCATGATGAACTGCTTGTACTGGTTCTGGTACGTGACGCGGTTGCGCAGGCTGCCGACGTAATGGCCGAGGTGCAGCGGACCGGTTGGGCGGTCGCCGGTCAGGATCACGTCAGGGGTGGAGGGCTTGCTCATCGGGGTTCCTTGTACTTGCCCCCGTCAGCTGCGCCATAAGAAACGCCACCTGGCTGAGGCGGCGTTGATATTAAAATCACATCACTTTGCAGTGGCCGCTCGCTGTCAGCGGCGCCACCAGGACAGACTAGACGGATGTGATTGAATTGCTTTCATGCCGTTATGGTTGCAGTTTGGCGGCCCGCTGTCAAGTCGCAGCGCCGCCACGGCCGTTCAGCGCCGTTCAGGGTTGTTGGGGCGCGCGTCGTAGCGGTTCGGCACGCCGTCGTTGTCGCGGTCGCGGTCCATCCGGTTGGGGATGCCATCGCCATCGCGGTCGCCATCGCCGCGCACCCAGCCGCCGTGCTGCATCTGCCAGCGGTCGCCGCGCGACTCCCAGGTCGACGGGCGCCAGTGGTAGCCATGGCGCGCGCGCATCCATTTGCCGCGCACCCAGACATAATGGTTGCCGCTCCAGCGCCAGTAACCGGGCGCCCATACATAGCCGCGGCGCGCCTCCGGCACCGGCTCGCTGCGCGGCGGCGGCGGTTCGGTGCGCACCACGATGATATCGGCCGCGGCGACCGGTTGCGGCAGCATCCCCACGGCCCCGCCAAACGCCAGCAGGGCTGCGATCAGTAGCTTGTTCATGATTAGCTCCTCTTTGATTTTGCCGCTCCAGTGTCGCCGCAACAGGCAAGGCCATCTGTGCGCGCACGCTCTTACTATCGGGCATGCTAGTATCGCCCTGAGTCCAGGCATCCAGTCCCGGGCCGCAGAAGAACAGATTATTCAGGAGACTTCGCATGCGCCTTTCCCCATCCGTCCGGCTGTCCGGACTGATTCTGCTTTCCGCTTTCGCCGGCAGCGCCGCGCTGGCCCAGACTTCGCCGATGACGCCCGATATCGGGCCGCGTCTGGAAGCGCCGGACGACAACGCCGACTATATCAAGCGCGTGGTCATGATCCCGATGCGCGACGGCGTCAAGCTGCATACCGTGATCGTGATTCCCAAGGGCGCGCTCAAAGCGCCCATGATCTTGACGCGCACGCCTTACAACGCCGCCAAGCGCGCCCAGCGCAGCGTCAGTCCCAGCATGCTGGCCACCCTGCCGCAGGGCGACGAGGTGTTTGCCGGCGAGGGCTATATCCGCGTGTTCCAGGACGTGCGCGGCAAGCATGGTTCGGAAGGTGAGTATGTGATGACGCGACCTTTGCGCGGCCCGCTCAATAAGAGCAAGACCGATAACGGCACCGACGCCTGGGACACCATCGACTGGCTGGTGAAGAATGTCGCCGAGAGCAATGGCAAGGTAGGCATGCTGGGTTCCTCCTACGAAGGCTTTACCGTGCTGATGGCCTTGGCTGATCCGCATCCGGCGCTGAAAGTGGCGGTGCCAATGAGCGCCATGGTCGATGGCTGGCGCGGCGACGACTGGTTCCACAACGGCGCCTTCCGCATGCCCACCATGTCCTATATCGCCAGCCAGACCGCGGCGCGCGGCGGCGGCGAGCAGCTGGCGACCGGCATTTTCGACGAATACGAGAGCATGCTGCGCGCCGGTTCCGCCTACGGCTACGCCAAGCGCTTTGGCCTGGAGCGCCTGAACTTCACCAAGAAGCTGTTCGAACATCCGGCTTACGACAGCTTCTGGCAGGAGCAGGCGCTCGACCGCATTCTCGGCGCGCGCAAGCTGAGCGTGCCGACCATGCACGTGGTGGGCCAGTGGGATCAGGAGGATATCTATGGCCCCTACGCCACCTATGCCGCGCTGGAACCGCAGGACAAGGACAACCGCATGAACTTCCTGGTGGTCGGCCCATGGCGCCACAGCGGCGTCAATTACGAAGGCTCCAGCCTGGGCGCGCTCAAATTCAATGGCGATACGGCCTACCAGTTCAGGCGCGACGTGATGCAGCCCTTCCTTAACCAGTATCTGAAGGACGGCGCGCCGGCCGCCGACACGCCGCCCGTGTGGTTCTACCAGACCGGCAGCAACCGCTGGCAGCGCCTGCCGCGCTGGCCGCTGTCCTGCGCCGAAGGCTGCCCATCGGCGGCGCGCCTGGTGTATCTGAAGGAAGGCTTCAAATTGGGCTTCGAGGCGCCCAAGGCCGGCGCGGCTCCCGGCTACGACGAATATGTGGCCGATCCGGCCAAGCCCGTGCCTTTCGTGCCGCGCCCGGTGCGCATGGGCGACGCCAATGTGTGGCGGCCATGGCTGGTGAGCGACCAGCGCTTCGCCTCCGACCGGCCGGACGTACTGACCTATGTCTCAGAGCCGCTGAAGGCGCCCCTCACGCTGTCCGGCGCGCCGCAGGTGCACTTGGCGGCGTCGACCAGCGGCAGCGACGCCGACTGGGTGGTCAAGGTGATCGACGTCTATCCCGACGAAGTGCCTTCGCAGCCGGAGCTGGGCGGCTATCAGCTGGCGCTGTCCATGGATATTTTCCGTGGGCGCTACCGCGACAGCCTGGAAAAGCCATCCGCCATTCCGGCCAACGAGGTGCAGACTTACCGCTTTGCGCTGCCCAATGTGAACCACGTGATCCAGCCCGGCCACCGCCTGATGGTGCAGGTGCAATCGAGCTGGTTCCCGCTGTACGACCGCAATCCCCAGAGCTATGTGCCGAACATCTTTTACGCCAAGCCGGGGGACTATAAGAAGGCCACGCAGCGCATCTACCACGACAGCTTCATCGAGCTGCCGGTGGTGAGTCCTACTGCGCGCTGACGAAGGGCGATTCGGCGGCGCCGGGCGCCTGCGTCAGCAGGCCGCGCATCTGGCGCGCCTCTTCCAGCGGCGTGCGGCCGAAGTAGCGCTTGAATTCGCGGCTGAACTGCGAGCTGCTTTCGTAGCCCACGCGGCTGGAGGCGGTGGCCGCATTCAGCCCGCTTTGCGCCATCAGCAGGCGCGCCTTGTGCAGGCGGGTCGTCTTCAAATACTGGATGGGCGAAGTCAGCGTCACGGCCTTGAAGCCGGCGTGGAACGCGGCCAGGCTCATGCCGGCTTCCTGCGCCAGCGTGGCGACGTCGATAGGCCCGGCGTAGTCGCGGTGGATGCGCAGCAGGGCTTTGCTGATCTTGCCGAACTGGCTGCGGTGGGCCAGCGCCGCGCGCAGGGCGCCGCCCTGGCTGCCGGTCATCACGCAATACAGGATTTCGCGCAGGATGCCGGGGCCGAGCAGGCGCGCTTCCACCGGCGAGAGCAGGGCTTCCAGAAGGCGCAGCAGGGTATTGCCGAAGCGCTCGTCCAGCGGCGAGGACATGATGCCGAGCGGCGCTTCGGCGATGCGCACACCCGCATTATCGAGCTCCATCGCTATTTCCGCCGCCACCTGCAGATCGATGGGGATGGACATCGCCAGCATCGGTTCCGCCTCGCTGGCGTCGGTCTCGCCTTCAAACGGCAGCGGCACCGACAGCACCAGGAACTGCTGGGCGTTGTAGTGGTATACCCGTCCACCCATATAACCGCGCTTGCGCCCCGAACAGACCACCACGATGCTCGGCTCATAGAGCACTGGCGTGCGCGCCACCGAGCGGTTGGCGCGCATGAAGCGCAGGCCGGGCAGGGTGCACAGGGTATAGCCCTCGTCCGGCGCAAGGCGGTCGATCAGCTGCGCCATGCGGACCTGGCGCGCCAGGTTGGGATCGGGGGATGCGCTCATACGGCTCCATCGGCGGTTGGCAATAGATTCAGGCAGCTATTTTGCGCCATTTTACCGTTCGCGCGAGAGCGGAAAGAGGATTAGGCAAGAATTGCGTATTTTCGTGCATGCCCGCGCGCGCTGCGCCGCCTAGACTTTCTGTTATCGACCAACAGTATGGAGGCAAGCATGAAAAAGCGTCATTCATCCAAAGTGATCCTGATTACCGGCGCCTGCGGCGAAGTGGGCGCGGCGGCGGCCCGCCTGCTGGCGCGCGACCGCCACCGCCTGGTGCTGGGCGGTTCCTGCCGCCGCAGCCTGGAGCGGCTGGGCGAAGAAATCCGCAGCGCCGGCGGCCAGGCCGACCTGCACCTGCTGGACGTGACCGACGCCGACGACGCGCAAAGCTTCGCGCTGGCCGCGCACCGCAAGCATGGCCGCGTCGATGTGCTGGTAAATAGCCATGCCGAGATGCCGCTTTCGCGGCTGGATGCGATGAAGATCCGCGAATGGGACCGCATGATCGACGTGAATGTGCGCGGCGTTTTGCACAGCATCGCGGCGGTGCTGCCGCTGATGCAGGTGGCGCGCGCGGGCCAGATCGTCAATATCGGCGGCGGTTATGGGCAGCAGGTCGGCGCCGAAGCCGCCGTCTACTGCGCCACCCGTTCGGCGGTGGCGGCGATTTCGGCAGGGCTGCGGCAGGAAGTGGGCGGCGAGATTCGCGTCAGCCTGGTGTCGTCCTGCGGCCAGGACGATAGCGCCGGCGCGCTGGCCCACGCCATCCGCAGTGCCATCGTGCTACCCGAAAGCGCCGATGCCAGCGGCGACGGAGCAGGCCCGCAGACCGGTTCCGGCTAGGCGAAGCGCATCAAGGCCGCGCCGCCGGCGATGAAGCCGATCGCGGCGGCGCGGCGCCAGCCGATCTTCTCGCGCAGGAAGAGCGCCGCGATGGCCGCCGCAAACAGGATGGCGGTCTCGCGCAGCGCCGCCACGGCGGCCACCGGCGCCACCGTCATCGCCCACAGCGCCAGGCCGTAGGAAGCCAGCGTACCCAGGCCGCCCAGCAAAGCCACGCGCCAATGCTGGCGGGCGTAGGCGCGCAAAGCGGCCGGCCGCCGCGCCAGCGTCCACGCCAGCAGGCCAATGGCTGTCAGCACAAACAGATACATCGTATAGGCCGCCGGCGCGCCCGACTTGCGCGCCCCGATCCCATCGACCAGCGTATACGCCGCAATCGCCACCGCATTCAGCAGCGCAAACAGCGTCGCCCGCCGAGCCGAACCCGTGGGGGCGGCTGTAGCTTGTGCGTCCTTTAGCCGTGCTCGTGTCCGATTGGGGTCTGCCCCCAAGGTGGACGGGACGGCCGATCCGGCGGCCTCGGCTGGAGTGGGGCGGCGGGTGGCGAGGTAGAGGCCGAAAATGCCGCTGCAGATGTAGGCGATGGCGAGGTATTGTTGCGGATTCAGGACTTCGCCGAGCAGGGGCCGGCTGGCGACGGCGACCAGCAGCGGGGCGCTGCCGCGCATCAAAGGGTAAGCCAGGCTCATGTCGCCATGGCGGTAGGCCGCGGACAGCAGGCCGTAGTAAAAGAAGTGGATCAGCGTCGATGCCAGTACATAGGGCAGGCTGGCCGGCGCGGGGGCAGGCAGGAAGGGCAGGGCGGCCAGCGAGATCAGGGCCGCGCCCGATGCAACCAGCACGCTGGTCAGAAAGGCATCCTTGCCGGCTTTGACAAGGGCGTTCCAGCCTGCGTGGAGAAAAGCCGCCAGCAGGACAATCGCGACAACAGTGGGATTCAACGGGGGCGTACGCTTTCTGACATCACGTCGGGACGGTGGTAGCGCTGGAAGCCTTCGTACACGGCTCCAGATTTGGCGGCCTTTTCCAGCAGCTCGCGCAGGACGGCCTGGTCTTCCGCGTTCAGCGAGCGGCGCGAGTAGTACACTCCACTATGGCCCCAGGGCAGCTCGGGGATCGGTTCGATGCGCAGCTTCTCCATCAATCCCTGCACGCGCGGCTCGCGGCGGATGGCGGCGGCCAGGATGGTCGGCCCCATGATGGTGACGTCGACCGAACCGACATTCATCAGACGCGCCACGGCGTTGGCGTCGACTTCGAGAAACAGGCGTCCCTGGCGCGTCAGCTCGCGCACGATGGACTGGTATTGCTCGCCGTAGTCGAAGCCGCGCACCACGGCCACGCGCAGCTCGTGCTTTTCCAGCAGCTCCTGGGCATTGCGGATGGGCGGACGTTCGCTGGGCAGGGTGATCAGGGTGGCGCGGTGGCCGATCATGGGGATGAAGTGGCCCAGCAGGTCGCGCGCCGGGGTGCGGTTGGCGGGCAGCAGCAGGTCGGCCTTGCCGCTTTCGAACATGACTTCCAGGCGCGCGCGCGGCACCACCGAAAAGACGAAATTGCAGCCGGCCTTGGCGCCCAGGCTGCGCAGCATGTCGGCGTAAATGCCTTCCACGCTGCTGCCGTTGACGACCACGCTGACGCCGATGGGGGCGACGGGGACGATGATGTCGCGCGAGCAGCCGCTGGCCATGGCTGGGGCGGCGGCGCAGGCCAGCCACAGCGTCAGCGCCGCAGTCCGGCTCCAGGCAGGCCAGCGATGGGAAAGTCTGCTCTTCATGGCATCTCGCTCAAGACGCCGGACGCTGCCCGCCCCCGCAGGCTGGCGTCCTGGCTGACTTCATTCTCTATGAATTTGCCTGAAAAGCCAAGCTGCTGCGGGTGAAATAGCGCCTTGCCACGACAATCGCCAGGCCCTGCAGGATGGCGCACATGAAGAAGCTGGCCCCCATGCGCCAGTCGCCGGCGGGCAGGTGGCTCACCTCGCCCAGGATCGCGCTGCCGATCAGGGGCATGCAGATGATGCCGACCGCGTTGATCGATTGCAGGGAGCCCATCAACTCGCCCTGTTCGGCCGGCGGCGTGGATTTGGAGAAGATGGCCTGCATAGCCGGCCCCGTGGTAAAGGCCAGCAGGTTGCAGAAGATGAAGACATACATCATCCAGCCCTGCGTCGCCATGCCATACAGCATATACACGACGAAGCCCGAACCCAGGCCCATGAGGGCCAGCTTCACTTCGCCGAAGCGTTTGATCAGCATGCCGAGCAGACCGGCCTGCACCACGGCCGCCATCAGGCCCACGCAGAACAGGGAAATGCCGTTCTGGGTTGGATTCCAGCCGAAGCGGAAGTGGTTGTACAGCACCCAGGTGCTGTGCAGTCCGACCTGGGCCAGGACCATGAAGCCGTAGGCGACCAGCAGGCCACGAATGTCGCGGCGGCGGCCCAGGCGCGCCAGGCCGGCCAGAGGATTGAGCTTCGACAGATTGAATTTGCCGCGCCGTTCGGCTGGCAGCGATTCCGGCACGAAGAACCAGCCGTAGATGAAGTTGGCGGCCGACAGCGCGGCGGCGATGACGAAGGGCAGGTGCAGGCTCATATCGCCCAGCAGGCCGCCCAGCATCGGGCCGCAGATGAAACCCAGGCCGAAGGAGGCGCCGATCTTGCCGAAGCTCTTGGCGCGGTTTTCCGGCGTCGAGATATCGGAGGCGTAAGCCGACGCCACCGCCATGCTGGCCGAGGACATCCCGCCTACCACGCGCGCCAGCAGCAGCCAGGCCAGGCTGGGCGCCCAGGCGGTGATGAGGAAGCTCAGGCCCATGCCGGCCATCGAATACAGCAGCACCGGGCGGCGGCCCACGCGGTCGCTGAGCGCGCCCAGTATCGGCATGCAGAAGAACTGCATCAGGCCGAAGATGGCGCCCATGATGCCGTACCACAGCGCCTGCTGGTCGCGCACCGGGACGAATTCGCCCACCAGCAGTGGCAGCACCGGTACCACCAGGCCCAGGCCCAGCATGTCGATAAAGATGGAGACCAGTACGAAGCCGAGACGGCCGCCATTGACCGCGCCATTGGCGTCGGCCGTGCTTTGGCTGCCGCTGGCGGAGGTCTGCATTTCAGGCTGGCTCATGGCGCCTCTGTGGCTGGCAGCGCGGTCCACTCGGCCACGAAATTGTCGCGGAAGGCGTAGAGCTGCTGCATGCGTTCCATGCCGAGGCGTTTGCCGGCGGCGGTCTGCATCATGCCGGGCAGGGTGGCCAGCTTGACTTCGATATGGTCGAGGGAATAGGCCTTGTCGTCGCGCGCGCGGCGCTCGGCCAGCGGATCATCGGCGTGTGCCAGGGCTGAGCCCATGCGGCCGGCGGTGTAGAACAGGCGTGCCAGGCCGACGGCGCCGAGGGCGTCGAGGCGGTCGGCGTCCTGCACGATCTTGGCTTCGATGGTGTGCGGCGGCAGGGCGGCCGAGAAGCTGTGCGTTTCGATCGCATGCGCCACGGCGGCCAGGCGTTCGGGCGGGAAGTCCAGCGCGGCCAGCTGCTGCTGCGCCAGCACCGCGGCCTGGCGCGAAGCCAGATGGCGTTCCGGGTGATTCTTGGGCAGGTTTACGAGATCGTGCAGATAGCAGGCCGCCAGCACGACCAGCGCATCGGCCTCGGGATAATCGTTCAGCAGCAGGGAGGCGTTGCGCCAGACGCGATGCAAATGACTGGTGTCGTGCGCGCCATCGCTGTCGCTCGCCGCGTTGGCCAGCGCGATCAGACGCGGCTGCCAGCTGTTCAACAGTTCATTCATTCTTGCTCTTCTGTTTCGGGTTCGGGGAAGCACGCCATTGTGGCATGAATGCAGCAGCCTCGTTGTAACTCGTAGTTGTTAATTTATTGTTCTGGGATAATAATATTTTTTCGATAACCCCGGGGGCGGTATGCGTATTGCAAGTTTGATGGTGGCCTTGATTGGCACTTTACTGGCAGCGAGCATGGGGGCGCTTGCTCAGGAGCGCTATACGCTGAAGCGGGACGACCCGCCGATTGGCAGCAATATCAAACGTGACGCCGCGATTGGCCGGCTGCCTTTGAATAAGAGCTATGGGGACTTGACGCCGGAGCAGCAGCTGATCGTAAAAGCCCCCTACGCCAGTATGGGTGAGGGCGACGAGCCTCCCTTCCCGGAAAAAGGTCTGGCCAGCATCTACAAGGCGATGCACACAATTCACGGGTATATCTATGAGGATGGCGCGATCGATATGGAAGTGGTGGTGGACCGAGATGGCAAGCCGTTAAATGTGCTGGTGTATAAAACGCCTGATGCGCGAGCCAGCGAAACAATGGCTTTGGTATTGATGTCCACCAAATTTAAGCCGGCCTTGTGTGGCGGGAAACCTTGCCAGCAAAATTTCCTGTTTAGGGCCGAATTGACGCACGAACGCTAGTTTTAGTTGCTGCGTGGCATTAAATTTGCTGCTAAAAGACTTGGCTTGGGGTAACATTGAGGGCTGATATTTACCAATGAACTTTCGTGCTGCAAGTGATACAGCGGCGCGGTAAATCGCCCACGATAAGGAATCATCATGTCCCAAGACGCACAAGTGCAATCGACCGGCGCGGCAGCCGAATACCTGGCCTTCACCCTGGGCCAGGAAGAATACGGCATCGACATCCAGAAAGTCAGCGAAATCCGCAGCTACGAAACGCCGACCCGTATTGCCAATGCGCCGGAATTCGTCAAGGGCGTGGTCAATCTGCGCGGTCTGATCGTGCCGATCGTGGACATGCGCATCAAATTCAACCTGGGCACGCCGAATTACAACCAGTTCACCGTCGTCATCATCCTCAACATCGGCTCGCGCGTAGTCGGCATGGTGGTGGACAGCGTGTCCGACGTGACCACGCTCGAACCCGAGCAGATCAAAGCGGCCCCGGAAATGGGTTCGACCATCAATACCGAACATATCGTGGGTCTGGGCACGCTGGAAGAGCGCATGCTGATCCTGGTGGACATCGACAAGCTGATGTCCAGCGAAGACATGGGTCTGATCGAAAGCGCTGTCGCCTGAGGAGGCTGCCGCCATGAACGCATTGAACCACATCAGCATCGGTAAACGCCTGGCGATCGGCTTCGCCATCATTCTTGCTTTCTGCATGCTGATCACCGGCATTGGCATGTGGCGCCTGCAGCAAGTAGCGCAAGCGACCAAGGACATGATGGAAACCCCGCTGGCCAAGGAACGCATGATCAGCGACTGGCACAGCCGCATCGACAGCGCCATCCGCCGCACCACGGCCATCGCGCGCAGCAGCGACCAGAGCCTGGGCGCCTATTTCGCCGAAGAATCAAAATCGTCCAGCGCCGCGTCGGCCGAACTGCAAAAGAAAATCGAAGACCTGTTGCAGGACGAGGATGAGAAGGCGCTGTTCGCCAAGTCCATGGAGCAGCGCAAGATTTATTTGAGTTCGCGCGACCAGGTGGCCAAGCTGAAATCGGCGGGCGAACTGGAACCGGCGCAGGAAGTGTTCGAGAAAACCTTCGTGCCCGGCGCGGCCAAATACCAATCGCTGGTGCAGGATCTGCTGAAAATGCAGCGCGAGAAGATCGACGCCACCGCGCGCCACATCGAAGGCATCGCCATCAACAGCCGCACCTTGCTGCTGGTGCTGTCGGTGCTGGTGCTCGGCTTTGGCGCCGTCTGCGCCTGGCTGCTGACCGTGGGCATCACCGCACCGCTGGGCCGCGCCGTGGACGCCGCGCGCCGCGTCGCCTCGGGCGATTTGAGCGGCCATATCGACGTGGCGGGCAGTGATGAAACCGGCCAACTGCTGCAAGCACTGAAGGATATGAACCAATCGCTGTTGAATATCGTGACCGAAGTGCGCAACGGCACCGACAGCATCAATACCTCATCCTCCGAAATCGCGGCCGGCAACCAGGATCTTTCCTCGCGTACCGAGGAACAGGCCAGCGCGCTGGAAGAAACCGCATCCTCGATGGAGGAGCTGACTTCGACCGTGCGTCAGAACGCCGACAATGCGCGCCAGGCCAATCAACTGGCCAGCGCTGCCGCCTCGGTGGCGGTGCGCGGCGGCAGTGTGGTGACGAATGTGGTGGGCACGATGGAGTCGATCAACGAATCCTCGCGCAAGATCGTGGACATCATCTCGGTCATCGACGGCATCGCCTTCCAGACCAATATCCTGGCGCTGAACGCGGCGGTGGAAGCGGCGCGCGCCGGTGAGCAGGGCCGCGGCTTCGCGGTGGTGGCGTCGGAAGTGCGCAATCTGGCGCAGCGCTCGGCGTCGGCGGCGAAAGAGATCAAGGAACTGATCGGCGACTCCGTGGAGAAGGTCAACCAGGGCAGCAAACTGGTGGCCGAAGCCGGCAGCACGATGGAAGAAATCGTCGCCAGCGTGCACCGCGTCAGCGACATCATTTCCGAAATCACGGCGGCCAGCTCGGAACAGAGCGTGGGCATCGAAGAGGTCTCGCGCGCTATCGGTCAGATGGATCAGGTCACGCAGCAGAATGCGGCCCTGGTCGAGGAATCGGCTGCGGCGGCCGAATCCATGCAGCACCAGGCGCACAGCCTGGCGCAAGTGGTCAGCGTGTTCAACGTCGGCCAGACGGGCGGCAAACATACGCTGCGCCTGGGACGGTAATACGTTTTCCTTGTTGAACAAAGGGCGCTGCGGCGCCCTTTGTCTTTTGTGACAGTTGGTGGACCTTTAAGCGCTTCGTCCCGATATCATGCTGGAATGAGAGACGAAACGAATTTGCTTCTGGAGCAGCGCCTGGCCGGCATCGCGGCCGCCACGCCATGGTTTATGGACTGTCTGCGCAGCGCCGCCAGCCTTGGCTTGGCGTCGTGGTGTATCGGCGCGGGAGCTGTACGCAATCTGGTGTGGGACCATCTGCACGGCTACGCCGCGCCAAGCCAGCTTGCCGATATCGATCTGGCTTACTTCGATGCCGATGATCTGGATGGCGAGCGTGAGGCCGGTTTGCAGCGGCGGCTGTCGCAGTTGATGCCATCGCAAAGATGGGAAGTCTCCAACCAGGCTCGCGTTCACCTCTGGTTCGAACAGCACTTTGGTCATGCTGTAGGCGCTTTGGCCTCGCTGGACGATGCGGTGGCGTCCTGGCCTGAATATGCCACCTCGGTTGGCGTTTTTCTGGACGCCAGCAGCGCGGTGAAAGTCATTGCGCCGCATGGCCTGGATGATCTCTTCGCCATGGTGATACGGCGTAATCCGGCGCGCGTCAGCCTGGAGACTTACCGCCAGCGGATCGAGCAAAAGCAGTATGAAAAACGATGGCCTCGGGCCTCGGTGATTTTGTAAGGAGCTTTGTTTCATGCGAACGCCGAACGCGGAGTCCATTGCTTCCCATGCCTGTGTCAACGATGCGCTGTTGAAATGTTATGCTAACCCGATAGCCCTGAAATAAGCCTTGATGCGAAAGCATTGGATGCGATATTCGGCACCAACCTGTTTAAGTAAAGCTTTTATGTCCACCATAGTTATCCGCTCCACTACTGAATCCGATTGGGAAGCCTTGAAAGAACTGCGGCTTGCCTCCTTGCTCGAATCGCCCACCGCATTTGGATGGAATTACGAGGCCGCCGCTGCCAGCGGTGAAGAGCTGTGGCGCGACAACGCTGCTGGCCGCACGCCACGAACATATCTGCTGGCGTTTGCCGGCGATAAGGCTGTGGGACTGATCGGTTATGGTCTAAGCGCCGCATCGGAATGCAATCTGATCGCCATGTGGGTGCATCCGGAATTTCGAGGCAAGGAAATTGCCGCTGGCTTGGTGGAAGCCGTGAAGACCGGCGCCGGTGCGAAAGGACATCAGCGGATCGTGTTGACCGTCTCGCCCGAAAACAGCCGGGCGGTAGCGCTCTATCAAAAGCAGGGTTTTTCCTTCTTGCCGGAATGGGAAACATTGGAGAGCCATCCGCACATCAAAGTGCAGAAAATGGAATGGAGAAGCCAGGAATGTATGCTTTAAAAGTCAGCATCAACGATGGTGCGCCGATCGTGGCAGGCGCCGATGATTTGGCGGTTTTGAACACGATTATCAATTGCGTGGGACAGCTTGGACCGGCAACGATGCCAAATGGGACCGAGCAAGCCGTGGATCTGCATGTGAGTATTGGTGGTCTGACTGGACGGCGAGATGGTGCATCGGACGAGCATCTTGGATGGCTTAAGATGCAGCCGCTCCAGGTTGGCGACACGATCACCGTCCAGCTGATCGAAACCTCAGCAGTAGATGCGCCTATTAGCGGAGAAGCTGCGGCGGAGAGAAAGCGCGACGAAAAGGAATACTTCGAACATTGCCGGCGCGTTTATCTTGAGCTGAAGGATAAATATGAAATATAAGCTTTCGCAGCTCATCCGTGAGTATGATGAAGTTCCGATAGCCTGTTATCGGCCATCAACGGACCTTCGAGCAACCTGTTGAGATAGAGGGTATGGAATTAATCAAAGTCGTATCCGTTGAGCAGTACTGCCGTGGTCTAATTTGCCCGGACACCTCAATAGGTGGAAAATCCACTATCTGAGGAGTTAAAGCATGACGACAAGAAAACGTAAAACATTTGAT
>NZ_JACHXD010000002.1 GCF_014191875.1 Pseudoduganella violacea | reverse complement strand
AATTCAGCATTGGGCAATCTGTCGCCCGCCGTCTATGAACGGAAAATGGCAGTGCGTGAACCTATTGTTGTGTCCGAAATTTCTTGACCACCGCACCTTGGTCGGAGTGATGTAGCACCTCCCTTGGTCGTCCACGTCTAAACACCGCCATCAACAAGGCATCCATAACCAGCTGCGAAGTCATGGTCGGCTGCATCGACCAACCGACTACGCGGCGCGAAAAGAGGTCAAGGACGACAGCCACAAACAGCCATCCTTCGCCAGTCCACACATAGGTAAAATCTGCTGCCCACTTCTGGTCTGGCGCACTAGCTTCAAACTGGCGATCCAGCAGATTCGGGGCGATTGCGTGCACTTCTCCGACAACTTGACCCGGATGCCGGCGGCGTCGATGGCGAGCTTTAATGCCAGCCTTATGCATTAGTCGGGCCACACGGTTTTCGCTGCACTTCTCTCCTTCGTCCCAAAGGTCTCGCACAATTCGCGGCGAACCATAGGTGCCATCGCTTGCTTCATGGCTGACGCGGATCGCTTGCAATAGCCGTTGATTCTCGACTTCACGTTTGCTGGGCGGCCGTTCAAGCCAATCGTAGAAGCCACTAGGTGAAACGCCCAGAAGACGGCACATGATTCGAGTGGGCCAGACTGCCCGGTGGCGGGCGATAAAGGCATACTTCACTTGGGCTCGGCAGCGAAGTACCCGAGCGCTTTTTTTAATATGTCTCGCTCCGTCTTTACCTTGGCTAGTTCGCGGCGCATGCGCTCGTATTCGTCCAACGATACCTTCTCAGAGCCAGCAGCACCCGACCTACTCGTACCAGCCGCGTCACGGCACCATCGGCCCAGTAGATTCGGACCAATGCCAAGGTCCCGAGCAATGCCAGCCCTGGTGGCGCCAGGCTGGCCGACCAATTTGACCGCTTCTCGCTTAAACTCTTCTGTGAAATTCCTGCGTTCCCGCTTCATACAAAACCTCCGTAGATGACATCATACCTTTCGGAAGTGTCCGTTTAAACGGGGGAATGCCAGACTGATTGCTTTCGCCATCGTATCTGTCTGCCATCTGCCGGAAACGGCCCAAACGAATCCTAACTCATCTGACACTATGTGTTAGGTCAAGTCCAAGCCACTACATTCAATCGTATTGCCGATTGCGGCGAGTCTCAAGAAGACCGCCAGACCGCGCTTTTCTAGCTACCTGACTGAGCCGGACATCTCCTTCCTGGGCCTTAGAAGCCGCCGCAAACGCATTATGTTCAGCGATTTGCTTTTGCACCAAGTCCTTCAGCTCGACCAGTGCGGCTTTTGATGTCTTGTAGCTTTCATTGAACAACGTAAACGCCTCGTGCCGCTTAACTTTTCTAAGCACGCCTTGAGCGTTGAGCGTGTATAGTAAATTGTAGGATGTGGTCTCTTCGTCCGTCGTGCCAATTGAGAGAACCGGATGGGCGTCGGAGGTGTTATGCGCAAACGAATTGCGATACTGGATTACGTCGTTCGATTCTTTCCACGGGAATTTGTAGTTCAGTTCGTGAGCAATTGCCGCCACCACTTTGAGCTTAGCGCCAAGCGGCATGACTGATGTGTCCAACACCACACTCCACATGAAGTACCATGCGTGCTCCCGTGGTCCAACATAGTCCGAAATAATCTGGTTGAACAAGTTCTCGATATGTCCCGCACGGTTAATGACCATCACCAAGTCTTGAACAGATTCCTGCTCCTGCTCGCTCATTTTTCCGTCGCCCACGTTTTTCCCCAATCGCTATTTGTATTTTGAACTTCCATTGAATGCACTAGTCCAGGCTGAACTGGCCGACCCAGACTAGCTAACCAGAAAGCGAACCGCGCCCTTCGCCAGCTTATAGAGCCACGCGCCAATGCTTGCGGCTACCAAGCCCGCGCACATGGCAACTGTAGAAGATAGCCACATCGGAATATCCAAGTAGTTAAGTCCAATAAGAATACCCAGGCTGGCGCCAAGGCCGACTGCTAAGGCGCGACGCGCAGGGACGCCATGATATTCCGGGCCGGTTTGCTTAAAGACCGCACGACGCCCTTCTTGCTGGATCTCTGCAAGAATCAGTGGTGAATTCCCAAGGTTCGGCTCAGTGGTCAAAAACTGGAAAATCGCCTGCTGACCCCGGTTCAACGTTCCTATTTTGTATTCACGGCTTGAGAGGTATTGCTCCAGCTGCGCCGCACTGGCTTGTCCTCCTGGCGGCGCTTGCGTCGCTTGGTTAAAAGCTTCCGTAAATTGCGGAACGTATGTGGAACCTTTGATGGACACGTGTTGGGTCAGCAGCTTGGTGCTGCCCGTATACACTTTGACGACTACATCTTTTAGATCCTTGGTCGTCGTGTTCGTGATGGTTACAGTACTGTTAAACAAGTTAGACAGCTCCGTACCATTCCAAACGGCTTTGACAGACCCGAATACAGGGTCATTTGCCGAGATGCCAACTCGATCATGGGTAACCGTGTATTCCAATTCTTGAATGCGGTTTTTCAGCATTCCAGCAAGTCGGCCTGCGATGCCGCCACCGATAGCAGAAATAACGGCGACCGCTAATTTGCTGTCCAGGATGGTTTGAATGTCAATCGTCATAAGTCGAAGTCAACGTGAATCAGATTGCCCACAGTAACATTCAGTAGCTGGAAATTCAATGAAATTGCCAAATATTAATTAACTTTAGTGCAATTTTAAATGGGGGCGAATTGGGATCTTCCAAGATTGAACTGGTTAAGGGCGCATGGAACTTACCTCTTTGATCTGTTTTGCTGTCCGGCCAAGTGGCAAGGCCCGCCCGAACCAGCTCAGCCTTATTTCCGTCCGGTGCGTATAAGCTGCGGCCGATTTCTGCAATGAACCTTTCGCCCTTTACCTACAGCTTGGAGGGGCAATGAAAATTTCCCTTTGGTTGTCGGTTGCGCTGATCGCCGCTGGCATCGTCTTCCCTACTTACCGCCTGGCCCAGGTCGCACGCGCTAGCTGAATAATCATGCTCCGCATGTTTGAATGGATGATCGTGGCCATCCTGACCTGCGCCCTGATCTTCATGCTAGCGCGCAGTTGCCCGTCAGCGCATATAAGAGTTGGTACCCCTGAATCTACAATTGCTGGCTAACTTGCGCTCCAACTCCGCGAAGCGCTGATGTGTCTTGAGCGCTCTGCTTGACGCACCTTTACACGGATATAATAAAACTTATATAGCTCAAGGAGAGCATCATGCTCACAGTCAAAGTAACTACTGTTGGCGCATCTGAAGGGCTGATCCTTAACAAGGAGGCAAAGCGTATTTTGAACGTCCAGAAGGGCGATACCTTGTACCTCACTGAGGCTCCGGATGGGGCTATGCGTATCACGTCCTACAACCCTGAGTTTGAGCGTCAGATGGCGTTGGCTGAGTCGATCATGCACGACGACCGTGAGATTCTACGCGTGCTGGCTAAATGAGCTGGCGATGGGTACAGCGAGAAATCGTATTCGCCGTTCATGACAAGGAGCTTGCAGTACACGGTGGCTTGTCCGGGATACGCGACCTAAATGCGGTTGAGTCGGCTATCAATCGTCCCTCGAACGTCGACGTTTACGGTGATCCTCCTCCTGATGTGGCAGACCTTGCCGCAGCCTACATCTATGGCATTGCTACAAATAAGGGCTTCAGTGACGGCAATAAGCGTACTGCTTGGGTGATTGGCCGTCTGTTCCTGGCGATCAATGGCGAAAAGATTGCCTTTAGCGAGGTCGATGCCATCAACTTCATGCTGGCCGCCGCAGCCGGTAAGATGACGGAGCAACAGGTCGCTGACTGGATACGCCAGCGGCTTGTCAAAGCGTAAGGCTAGAAGTTCAGAATTTTATGTGATGAAATCAACCCTGACGAGAAATCGCCGGGGCTTTTTTTTCGTCAGAATGATTCATATTCTCTTCTGGGCGCTTAGTCGAGTGCGACGGGCGAAGCTTCATTGCCGATCGCTCGCACTTCGGGCCGGATGGGAAGGTCGGCCGGTAGTTTAAGATCCCAGGCCAAGCCGGCCCATTGCATGCACTGCAGGACCCACCATCCCGGATCCCATTCACCTTCAGCAAGCCCAAGGCGTGCCGATCCCGGATAAGCATGGTGGTTGTTGTGCCAGCATTCGCCCATGGTCATGAGCGATGTCAGGTGGATGTTGCGGCCTTGCACTGCCGCGCCCGCGACTTCATAGTTCATGCTGCCATGGTTATGGGCGAAGTAGCCGATCAACCAATGTCCGAATACGCCGGCCGTCACGCGTGCGCAAACGCCCCAGAACACGAATCCCCAACCGCCCCACCAATAGAGCAGCAGCGCGGGTGGGACTTGTTGAAGCATCCACGTGCGTTCAAGGAAGTGGTAGAAACGGTCGCCGGCAATGCGGGATTCAAGTTCGATATGTGGCGGCGAAACCAGGTGCAGCTCGCAATGGAGTTGCCACCAGGCGTCGGTCCACACGCCGCGGCCATGGCGAAGGTAGTCGTGGCAAGTCGGCAGGCGTTGCGCGTAGTCGCGCAGTTCGTGCTGGCGCAACAGGCCAAACGGGCCGGCCAAGCCCACTTGCACACCGAGATAGACCAGCAGGTATTCAAGCCACTGAGGGCACTGATAACTATTGTGGATCAGTTTGCGGTGGCTTCCGAGTGAGTGTCCCAGAAGCAAGGCAGCCCCGGTCGAGCCGACGAAGACGCCGAATGCTCCGGCGCTAAACTGGATCGTACCGCCGATAACCGCTGCGCACGCCATGGCAATGAACCAGAGGGATTTGATCGGCGCGTACCTGACCTCGCCGTCGAGCACGCTGTTATGGTCTGCGCAGCGCGCCCGGTGCGCCTGGAGACTCGCAGCCCGTTCTGCCATGGTCACTCCCAGCAAATTAAGTGCTACGTTTTTTGAGGGCGCGCGACTCGCGTTTCAAAGGCCTGGCCACGGGGCAGATTTCGAAGGCATAGCCGGTCAAGGTATTGACCAGGCTATCGCGATTGATCTGGTAGTAGACAAATTGCCCCTCTCGTTCACGCGTGACGAGACCGGCGTTTTCAAGGATCGATAGATGGCGCGAGATTGCCGGCGCGCTCATGGAAAAGCGCTGAGTGAGATCGGTGGTGGATAGCCTTGCTTCCGACAGATAAGCCAGGATTTGCCTGCGTGGGGCGGAGGCGAGCGCTTCAAAGACGAGGTCGAGGAGCATGCCATTAACCTATTAACGAATTTGTTAATAGGTTAATCCTCGGTTTTGTGAGTGTCAACAGTGAGTTGACTGTTCGATGCCCCAAATTGTTCGTGCTGCCTTATTTACAGATTCCACTGCATAGCGCGCATGGCAAAGTCCTGCATCGTGGACAGGCTCATGCGTTCCACCGGCCCGGCGGCGGCCATCGCGGCCACAACGCGGCCATCTTTTCGCAGCGGGAAGGCCAGGCAGTTGAGGTTGGCTTCGGACTCTTCCAGATCGAGCGCATAGCCTTGCCCGGCGATTTCCTGCAATTTGCGTTCGAGTTCCGGCGAAATCTGGGCGGAGCGGCGCAAGGCCCGCACCAGGGAGCAATCGTGGGCCAAAAATATCTGGCCCAAGGCCGACGTGGTTAATTTCCAGCGGCGTATGCCAGGGTGCGTGGCCGGCGTCCCATCGCCGTTGATGGCGTCAATGCAGAGGAAGTTGCGGGTGCCGCCGGGAACGGCCAGATAGCAAGTCTCCCTGGTCAGTCCTGCCAAGGCCAATAATGAGGGCGCGAAGTGCGTGCGCAGCTGCTGATCGGCGTTGGCCAGCGGTAGCACCAGTTTGTGCAGCCTGAGTCCTAAGGCATAGCCATGGTCGGTGCGCGTCACATAGCCCAGCGCGGCCAAGGTATTGAGCAAGCCGTGCAAGGTGCTTTTATGTAGGGCGAGCTTGTGGGCTAGGTCGATCAAGCGCATTTCTCCGCCGGCCCCAGCCAGCGCTTCCAGCACCTTCATTGCCCGTTCTACGGACTGGATGCTCCGGTTTTCGTTAACCATATTCCTCCTGGTTTTTCTGCCCGCTCGGCGCGGGAGTGGGTTTGTCAATGTCAAACTTTTGCGTTACGCAACATCGTGCGATGCGGAAGTGGTATTGTTTCATATTGGAAAGTTTATTGCGTTATGGAAATTTTAATGAGGAAGGCTGGGAGCTGGCTACGCTATTTCATGCTGAAGATTTTAATTTTTACGCATGATTATTCGCCACTTCTGAATTGAAAGTAATGAATATATCGAGCTTTAAAATTGGATCGCGCCTGGCTTTTGGTTTTGGACTGATCCTGTCCTTGGTACTGGTCTTGATCGTAGTAGTTTTATTACGTTTCGCGGAGATCGGGCAAACCACCCACACGCTCATCAATGAGGATTGGGTCAAGGCCGACAAGACCAATGTGATCACCTCGTCCATGCGCACCAATGCGCGCCGTACGATGGAGTTGATTATCGTGGCCGACCACCAGCAGCTGGACCAGGTGTTCGCGAATATCGCGGAGAATAAGAAGACCATCGACGCCAGCATCCAAACGCTGGACAAATTTGTCCGCGTCGACCAAGGCAAGCGGCTGCTGGCGGACTTCAAGGAAAAGCGCCAGCGCTATGTCGCCTCGTTTACCCAGGCCGGACAATTGGTCAAGGAAGGCAAACGGGAAGAGGCCGCGCGGCTGGTGATGACGGAAACCATGCCGGCTTTGGATGCCGCGCTGGCGCCGATCTCCGCCTTGTCCGCCTTGCAAAAGCAGATTGCCGACGAGGCGGGCGCAAAGACCGAGGCCGATATTGCGTTTGCCGACCGCTTGATGATCGGCATGGGGCTGGCCGTCGTCCTGATTGGCGCCGCTTCCGCGTATGGGATCACGCGCTCCATCACCCGGCCCCTGGGCCGGGCCGTCCAAATTGCGGAAGTCGTCGCGGCTGGCGATTTGAGCAGCCACATTGAAGTGAGCGGCAGCGATGAAACAGCGCAGTTGCTGCAGGCGCTGAAAAATATGAACGAGAGCCTGGTCAGGATTGTCAGCGATGTGCGCAGCGGCACCGACACGATTGCCACGGCGTCGAGCCAGATCGCCGCCGGCAATCTGGACCTGTCCTCGCGCACCGAACAGCAAGCCAGTTCGCTCGAAGAAACGGCCTCGTCTATGGAGCAGTTGACCTCGACGGTCTGGCAGAACGCGGACCATGCCAAGCAGGCCAATCAACTGGCCGCATCGGCCGCGCTGGCGGCGGGCAAGGGCGGCGAGGTCGTCTCCCAGGTGGTGGCCACGATGGACAGCATCAATGCCTCGTCCAAGAAGATCGTGGACATCATCGGCGTGATCGACAGCATTGCCTTCCAAACCAATATTCTGGCCTTGAATGCGGCGGTGGAAGCCGCGCGTGCCGGCGAACAAGGACGCGGCTTTGCGGTGGTCGCATCCGAGGTCCGGAATCTGGCGCAGCGTTCGGCTGCCGCCGCCAAGGAGATCAAGGAACTGATCGACGACTCGGTTGGCCGAGTCGAAAGCGGCAGCAAGCTGGTGGGCGAAGCCGGCGCCACCATGCAGGACATTGTGCAGAGCATTCAGCGCGTAACGGACATCATGAGCGATATCACGGCGGCCAGCACGGAGCAGGCCCAGGGGATTGAGCAAATCAACCGCGCGGTGACGGAGATGGACACCGTCACCCAGCAAAACGCGGCCTTGGTGGAAGAGGCTTCGGCGGCGGCGCAAGCCATGCAGGACCAGGCCGGCAATTTGTCCCATATGGTGAGCGTGTTCAAGCTCGGTGCGCGTTGGCAGGCGCCTGCCGGCCCGGCCCTTTTCCGCTTGCCGAAGGCGCGCTAGTTTTTATGACATGCTGATGGTTTTGCAATCCAGCTCAGCAATCTTGCAGCCCGTCGCATCGCCGGTGTCCGGAGCCGCGACTTGCCCTAGCATGCAGCTTCTTATTATCCGGAGGCTCCATGCGTAAATATGGGCTGTTGCTGAGTGTACTGATTTCCATTCCGGCGTTTTCCCAGGTCAAGCTGAGCGATCTTGACCGCGATATGGCTGGTCCGCGCGCACAGATACTGGTGCTCGGTACGGTGCACCTGAATGGCGTGCCAGGCTTCCAGCCCGCTGCGTTGAATGGCCTGCTCGACCGGCTGGCGGCCTACAAGCCGGAGATCATCACCATCGAAACCGAATCCGGCGAGGAGTGCGATCTTGCCGCGCGCCACCCGGTCAAATACGGCGCCGATTACTGTCCTTCGACCGCTGCGGCGAAGGCGGCCACCGGCCTGGATGTGCCGGCCGCCATGGTCGAGGTCGACAAGACGCTCAAGGATTGGCCGGCGCAAGCAACGGCGGCCCAGCGCCGCCGTCTCGCGGCCCTGTTCCTGGCAGCGAATGACAGTGCCTCGGCCTATGTGCAATGGCTGCAGCTGCCTGAAGCGGAGCGCCGCGTGGGCGACAGCCTGGACCCGGCGCTGGTGGCGCAGCTCGACAAGATCGCCCAATGCAACAACGAGAACTACCAGCTGGCCGCGCGGTTGGCGGCGCGCTTGGGCTTGCCGCGCGTGCATGCCGTGGACAACCATACCGGCGACCGCATCGATGTGCCCGACATCAAAGCCTTCGTGCGCTCCATTGAAGCGGCCTGGGCCGCCGGCGGCGCGCAGATGAAAGCGTATCGCAAGCAGGAGGAGGCACTGATGCAGGCTGCCGACCTGCTGCCGCTATACCGTTTCATCAACGAACCGGAACGCTTGCGGGCAGCGGCCGAGGGCAACGTTGCCGCCGCCATGCGCGCCCAATCGGCGGAAGGCTATCCGCAGATCTGGGTGGCGGGCTGGGAAATCCGCAATCTGCGCATGGTCGCCAATATCCGCGAAACTTTCCGCGAACGTCCCGGCGCCCGCGTCCTGACCATTGTCGGCGCCACGCATAAACCTTGGTTCGATGACTGGCTCGGCCAGTTACAGGGCGTGGACATCGTCAATGTGGCGGTGATACTGAAATGACGCGAGGGGGATGGGTTCCGATTCCAGATGATGCCGTGCTCGCTTCAGATGCATTCTTACGATCTTTCGCTGGCGAGCTATTAGCAGATTGAGTCGCGCGTGCTTTTCCCAGTTACCACGTTCAGTCCGAAATAGCAGGCGTAGCCGTGATCCTTCGTATGTATGCAGGAAAGGTCGCCCCTGATTCTTTCCCGGTATCCGGGGCTGACATCGCAAGCGCCTTTCGCATCTGGCCCAATATGGTCGAACAAGTCCTTGGCAAGCGGCCCTATCAGCATGAGCGATAGTTTCCGTTCTTTTTGCGTTGGAGGAGTCTTGTCTCCGATGCTGCCGCCATACACGTAGTAGTCACCCTTGAGTGGTTTGGCCAAGTATCGTTCTGGTTCATGCAAATCCGTGGCCTGCGCAAAAGGACTGATCACCAATACACCAACGAATATCATTGATCGAGTAATCATGGATGTTCCCGGACTTCGATGTGGAATGTGGTCGTCGTGGCCCGGCCATGAATTGCAAGCGGTCGGCCCTGTATGTCTACAGAACCTTATCGTCGTTGATGTAAATTATTCGGAAGTGGGGGATGTTCGATTTGCCACCACGCCCGAATGGATTGTATAGATAGCGCTCGGAATTGTTCCGCATTTTTAGCATGCTATTCGAGCATCGCCATCGCCAGTGCGAAGGTTAATCCCAATCCAGCAGCGATAGTGAAAGTCCGTGGGACTGTCCAACTGTGCCGTAAAAATGCACTCGACGCCCTTCTTGCGGCGTTCCTTGTCGCGCTTATCAGGGCTGCATTGCGGGGAAGCGTTGGGACCGGTGAGGTCGAAAATTTCCTTCGCTGTCTTCCCTTCGATAACGACGGTGAGTGCCCGGTCCATGTTTGTCGGCGCCTCAGGATAAGTGGCGGATCCGGAGTGGATGATGTACCTCGCCCGGAGTTGAATCCACGCCGCCTCCAGGCTATCGTCATCTGCGCAGACCGGTAGTGACAGCATGACGGTGCTTACGGAAAGGATTAGTGGCGCTAACAAACAGAATTTCATGGCGGTTGAGGAAAATATGAGTCACTGGAGCGATGGTTCGAAATAGTGTCATCAATTTAGTCATTAGCAGCTTATGGTTCTGGCGCTATTGCCGGTGCGCAGATCCAGTCCGATCCAGCAACGATAATGGCTGTCTTTGGGGCCATCCAGCTGTACCGTATAAGTGCACATGATTCCCTTCTTAGCGCGCTCCCGGTCACCGCTTTGCATGCTGCATTTGTCCGGCAGATCAGGGCCGATGGAGCTGAAGATATCCTTGGCTATCGCGCCATCGACGAGAATGGTGAGCATGCGGTCTTTAGATGTTGGGGGAGCGCGATCCGCCACCACGCCTGAATGGATTTTGTAGATGGCGTTTCGGAAGGGCTTCCACAGGCCATAAGGATCACTTGATGGATCGGCCGCGTGGGCCAGCGAGAGCATTGCTGTGATTGCGCCCAAACTCATCCAGTTGATTGGGCGCATGATCAGCCTCGCAGCGTCAGGTGGAAATGGTGGTCGTGTCCCTTCATTTTCTTCACAAAGGGTATGTCGGGACCGTTGAAGTACATCACGCTGATCGGAGCATGACTGCGGAATAGCTCCATCAGCTTTACAGTTCCGACCTTGTCGTACTCTGCTTCCCACCACCGTACAGCCTCTTCAAGACCATCCTTTCGTAATGGGCGGACGTCCAGGTCCAGCCCGCCTAAATGTCCGGCGTGGTCGGGAGTCTTGATGCCGCCGGCCAAACTGATATCGCCGATGCCTATTCTGCGTTTGTCTATAGCTTGCCACTCGAACGCTACGCGCAGGATAATGCTTATCATGGCTGGATGCGCATACTGGTAAGCCCCTTCTGCCGGCTTTTTGCAAAGATCGCCATAGACGTAATAGCCTGCATCCATGGGGGCCTGGGGGAGCATGAAGAAGCCGCGGGAGTCATTCGGCAGACGTGCACGCTGCAGGAGGGCGGGGCATTGGTATTGGTCGGCCATGGCAAGCTCCGGTTCAGGCGACTCGATTGCTTGTCAGATTCCAGCCGCCTGCAGAATTGCCTCCTGCACCGCCATCAATTCTTTGCCGGGTGTATTTCCATTTCACTTTTGAAAAGCGAAGGCCGATGGCGTCATGCAGGATGCTGCCTTCGCTTACCAATTGCTCCATATTGGCGATCAGAACGTTTTCCAGCTCGATCTCGTAATACTTCACGCGGATGCCCTCGCCATCGGCCCGCATGAATTCCAGTCTGGCGCGTGGAATTGTCTTGCCCATGGAGCAGGCTTGCATCAGCACTGGCGAGGCGAGGTCGGCCAGCTTGGACAGCGACAGCGTGCGGTGCTCGCAGCGCTCAGCGGTGTGGCCGCCGGCCGTGGAGGCGGTAGCGCTGCGCGGTTGCGTCACGCCCCAATGGGCCGAAGTGATTTCGATCCAGCCCGGATGTGCGGTGTCGGCGGATTCGCCTCGGATGCCGTCGATTAGCAGGTAGGTGTCGATTGCCATGACGCGGCTCCTCAGTGCAGTAATGGAGTCTCTATTCTGGGCCGAAGTACTCCGCGGAAATTTGCCATTGCACAAGAAAGCGATGCTTAGGCTTCCGGCTGTTGCGCGGATGACGTTGCCGCTTCGCCACCCACCGCTTCGCCGATCCAGTAAAGCAAAGCCAGCGTCGGCAAGGCCATCCCGGTCAGCAGGGCGGCGCGCCAGCCGTGGGTGGCCAGCATCCAGCCGCCGACGGCCGAACCGAAGGCGCCGCCGCTGAAGAACAGCGCGAAGTAGATGCCGTTCAGGCGGCTGCGCACTTCAGCGCCCAGATTGAAGATGGCGCGCTGGCCCAGCACCAGATTGGCCGCCACCGCCATATCCAGCGCGATGGACGCCAGCACCAGCAAGGCCAGCGAGGCCGTGCGCGAGACAGGCGCCAGCAGCGGCAGCGCGAAGCTGGCCACACCCAGCAGCAGGGCGGCAGCCGTCGCGGGCAGGGTGTGGCCGGCGTCGGCCAGGCGGCCCGCGATGGGCGAGGCGATGGCGCCGGCCATGCCGACAATGGCGAACAGCGCGATGCCGCTTTGCGACAGGTGGAAGGGCGCGTCGGCCAGCATCAGCGGCGCCACGGTCCAGAACAGGCTGAAGGCGCCGAACAGGCCGGCGTGGTAGGCGGCGCGGCGGCGCAGTACAGGCGTGTCGCGCAGCAGTTGCCAGAGCGAGCCGATCAGGCGGCCGTAGGGCAGGGCGGCATTCGGTACGCGCTGCGGCAGCGTGGCGCGCAGCAGGAAGGCCAGGCCCGCCACCAGCACGGCGGCGATGCCGAACACCAGGCGCCAGCTGCCGTGGTCGGCGATCAGGCTGGCGGCGGGACGGGCCAGCATGATGCCCAGCAGCAGGCCGCTGACCACCTTGCCCACCGTCGCGCCGCGCGTCGCCTCGTGCGCGAGGTGGGCGGCGAACGGCACCAGCACCTGGGCCGCGACAGAGCCGAGGCCGATGCCGAGCGAGGCCGCGAGGAACAGGGCGCCGCTATGGCTGGCGGCGGCCAGCGCCAGGGCGGCAGCGGCGGCCAGCAGGGCGATAAAGACCAGGCGGCGGTTTTCCACCAGATCGCCGAGCGGCACGATGAACAGCAGGCCGAGCGCGTAGCCAGCCTGGGTCAGGGTGACGATCAGGCCGGCCGCTTGCAGCGACAGGCCGGTAGCGGCGCTGATCGGGCCGACCAGGGTTTGCGCGTAGTAGAGGCTGGCGACGATCAGGCCGCAGGCCGTGGCCAGCAGCCAGACCATGCCGCGCGAGATATCGTGTTTCATAAGGGCTCCGGAAAAAGATGCGATGGAGCCATTCTAAAAAAGCCTGGGTCAAAGATAATTACCGCATAATGCCTCTCTACTTTTCATAATTTATGAACAATTGAGGATGCCGTTATGGACCGGCTGAAGCCATGCACACTGTTGCCCGTAGCGTCGAAGCGCATAGCGTCGCCAGGGCCGCGCTGGACCAAGCCGAGGCACCGTTCATGCACGCGCTGAGCGCACCGCGCCGCGCCGTGCTATTCGGGCCGCCCCGGCCGTCCCTGCCCCCAAGAATGTGGAGGGGGGGCGAGGTGTGGCGCGTCAAGATGCCGATGCCGGTACCGCCACAACGGACGCGGCGCCTTCCACATCTTTCTTCTGTTCTCGCAGCCAGCTCAGATCCGCGGTCAGCGACTCTTTGGTAACGTCGACATGCTGCTCGTAGTAGCTGCGATCGGCCTCAAGCGCGTCGAACTGCTGTTGTTGGCTCGCATTTCTGGTGATGGGCAAATCCCATTTTTTTTGAGTGATCTCCTGCTTTCGTATCCTGCATTCATCATTGATCTGATTGCGTAAGCCCTGCCAGGCCGCAATGCTCGGATGGTTTTCCGAGACTTCATTCCCTGCGGTATACGCGCGGTCGCTGATATTTTCTCGATTGAATGTAATGCCTAACAGCTGGGCGCTCTCCAGTAAGGCGGTTTGCGAACGCGTGCGAATATCGGCCAACTGTTGCTGTGTCCGGACCGTCAAGTCTGGGCTGGCGTATTGCACAGAGAGTATCTTGGCATCGTCTCTCAGCTTCGGCCGGGTACCGCCATTTCCATCCTTTTCATACTCCTGGCGCTGAGCGAGCATTTCCCACTGACCGTCTTTGAAATGCAGAAAAACATTGGCGAGGCCTTCCTGCGTGCCATGCACCTGGTAATCCTTGAAGTCGGTTGCCATTACCGCATTCTCATGCAGTGTGGAGCTATTCGTCCTGGCATCGTGAAATACGCGGTAGGTATCGGGGGTGAGCTCCGTCACGATGACCGAACATCCGCTGAGCGAGCCAGTAAACACGAACTTGCTGTCGCCCGCTGTTTTGGGGATATCGACATACGCCGGACTGATGCCCTGTTGGGAGATCGAGTTATAGGCGAGGAAATGGGCGGGAATGGTATGCGGGTCGGTATCTTGCGCCAGCCGGAATTCATAGGTGCCATTGCCGAGATGCTGCAGCTTCGCACGGCCTTCCGCTGGCAACGCGCCGTCCTTGATGATGCCATCGCCACTGAGTGCATGGTTCAGCGCGAAGTCGCGTGGATCTTCCTGGAGCTGAGTTACCGCCAGTTCAGTGCGCAGCTGTTCGGAGCGGGCCTGACCGGGCGGAAAGCGGGCTTGTGTGGCATTGCCTGCGCTGTTCGTCTGCTGCGCTTGTTGCGGCACGGACGTGGTTGAGGAAGAGCTGGTATTGGTGGATGCCTGGATCGAGAGGGCGTTTAAACCTGCGCGGATTGCATGCATGAATAGCTTCTTTGCTGTTGGTCACGCTGATGAGTGTGCTGCATGCGCTGAAAGTTCCGGCCGGTTCTCTTCGTGTCCAGATGTATTTACCGCATAATGCTGCTCTAATTTTTCATTGTTGATGAACAATGGGGCATCTATGGACCGGCTCAAAGCCATGCACACTTTTGTCCGCATCGTCGAAGCCAATAGCTTCACCAAGGCGGCGGCCACGCTGGACTTGCCGCGCGCCTCGCTGACGGCCACCATCCAGCAGCTGGAGGCCTATCTCGGCACGCGGCTGCTCCAGCGCACCACGCGCACCCTGGCCCTGACCAGCGACGGCGCCGAGTATCTACGCCAGTGCCAGGTCATCCTGGCGGCGGTGGACGAAGCCGAGGCGCCTTTCCGCGCCAGTGCCGAACGCCCGCGCGGCAAGCTGCGCGTCGAACTGCCCGGCACCCTGGGCCGCAACTGGGTGGTGCCGCGCCTGGGCGCGTTCCACCGTGCCTATCCCGAGATCGAGCTGGTGCTGGGCCTGGGCGACCGCCTGGTGGATTTGACGCGCGAGGGCATCGACTGCGCCATCCGCGTGGGCGAGCTGCAGGACTCGGCCATGGTGGCGCGCCGCATCGGCAGCATGCGCTTCCTGACGTGCGCCGCGCCGGTGTATCTGGCGGCGCACGGCACCCCCGCCACACTCGATGAGCTGGCCCGCCATAATGCGGTGCTGCACTATTCCGGCCGCACCGGCCGTCCCTTCCCCTGGGAATTTGTGGTCGAGGGCGCCGTGCAGCGCGTCGAGATGCGCGGCGCCGTCGCCGTCAACGATGCCGACGCCTATCTGAGCTGCGGCTTGCAGGGCCTGGGCCTGATCCAGCCCGGCGCCTACCTGGTGCGCGGCCATCTGGCGCGCGGGGAATTGGTGCCGCTGCTGCCTGCTTTCCCGCCCACCGCGCTGCCCATTTCCCTGGTCTACCCGCAAGGCCGTCCCCTTACGCCTAAGCTGGGGGCTTTTGCCGCCTGGGCCGCTACTTTGTTTGATGCCGAACCCGATCTGCGCGCCGTTCGTGCGGTCTTATCGTCGGATAAATAGAACTGGGGCCGGGTGCGCGCGTCGGCGAAACCGAGCTGGCCATCGGCCTGACGGAGGCGCCGCTGGTGAGCGGCAATCTGGGCGTCGACAATGCCTCCAACCGCTACACGGGCCGGGTGCGCGTGCAGGGCGGCTTGAACTTCAACGATATCGCCGGTCTGGGCGGGCAGGCCTCGGTGCTGGGATCGACCACGGGTTCCGATTTCCGCTACGCGCGGCTGGGCCATATCACGCTGAACCACCGGGTTTATCCGGGCGCGCTGGCGGCCGGCGGCCCCGGCAACAGCTATAGCTTGAAAGGCGTAGGCGTGGGCTGGAGCTGGCGGCCCCTGGCGCGCACCGTGGTGCAGCTGCAGGTGGCGGCGAAAGTGGGCAGCAATCCGGGGCGCAACCTCAAGGGCAACGATGCCGACGGCAGCTCGTCCCGCGCGCGCCTGGTTCAATATCGCCACGTATTTCTGAAGCGCCGGCGGCAAGTCTTCCGATGCCGGCTGGACGGTTCGCCTCCTTCCGTCGCGCCAGCCGGCCTGCGGCCCGGACAGGGCCGGGCCGGGAGCAGGGGCGGTTTGCCGGGAATTTATCTTTTCGTCAATCACCTGGCGCCGCCATGGGAATCGTGCCAGCCGCCGCGCGGGCGGTTACACTAGCGCTATCTCATGCGAATCCTGCTCATCACCATCGGTTGTATCTCGGTCGCGCTCGGCATCCTGGGCGCGTTCCTGCCTTTGCTGCCGACCACGCCATTCCTGCTGCTGGCCTCGGCCTGCTTTGCGCGCAGTTCCACGCGCCTGCACCACCGGCTGCGCAACGATCCGACGTTCGGCAAATTCCTGCGCGACTACGAGGATGGACGCGGTATTCCTCTGCGCGGCAAGATCCTGGCGATCGGCATGATGTGGCCTTCGATGTTGTATTCGATGTACCGGGTGCGTTTCCTGGCCTTGCAAGTGCTGCTGGCGCTGATTGCCATCGGGGTCACGATTTACCTGCTGCGCCTGCCCACCACCCCCGCCAATAAATAGCGCCCAGGCTGCCCGCGCCGGGCTAGCCGGCGTCCTTGCCTTGCCGGCCCGGCACGATCAGCACGCCGACCAGGGCCGCCAGGTCGAGCAGTTCGCCATAGGCTTGTTCGTCGCTGTTCAGGCTGCGCGAGGGCGCGGCCGCTTGCAGCAGGCCGGGCGCGATGCGGTCGCCGAACAACATGACGGCCTTGGCTTCATCGTCCTGGCGCGAGGTCCAGCATAGGCCCTGGATGTCGCGGCGCTGGGCGTGGATGGCGGCCGCCCATGGGCGCGTGAGCGGGTACTGGTCTTTTTCGGTGTCGATCAATTGCTTGCGCGCGATGCCGAGGTGGCGCAGCGCCTTGCTGCTTAAATCGGCCAGCAGCAGGTCGCCCTGGGGCCGCAGCTGGGAATGCCGCTGGCCGGCCAGTTTGGCCTTGTCGAAGGTTTTCAGCCCGGCGGTAAAGGGAATGTCGTGAAAAACGGTTTCCATGGCCGCGCAGGTAAAGCTGGCGCCGCCGTACAGGGTGGGAATCGGCTGGCCCTGGGCATCCTGGATCGGACTGAAGCGCGCGTTGCCGGCCAGGCCGGGATTGAACTGAGCGGCCGCGTACTTGTCCTGGTGCACGCGATGCAGCAGCTCGCCCTTTTTCCAGATCGTCACGGCCAGATGCAGCTGTGTGGGCGGGGCGCCGATCAGGCCGGCCTCAGGCATGGGCCACGGCTGTCATTTCGTCGTGGGCGGCGGCGATCACGCGTTCGGGGGCGCTGGCCAGCAAGTCTTGCGGCCGCCGGCCGCCGAGAAAACTGTTGGCCGACATGAACCAGTAGGCCAGCCCCCAGCTATCCTTGGCCGCGCCGAACACGGCCAGGACCTTGGCCAGCGGTTTCAGCGGACGGTGGTCCGGTCCCAGCCCATAGCTGGGGAAATAATCATTGCCCTGGTGGTGCAGCGCGAAGATGCTGCCAGCGCGTTTCCATTTATTGGGTTGGGCGCTGGGATTGCTGGCGCTGAAGCCGGCCGCCTGGGCGATGTCGCTGGCGCTCATCCAATCGCCGCTGGTCAGCACGGCCGAGCGGGCCTGGACCCGCATCGTCACTTCCTTCAATTCATTCGGGGTCGGCACGGTGTCGGGCAGCAAGGCCTCGACCAGGGTTTCCAGCCGTTCTTCGTGACGGCTGGCCATGATTTGCCGGGCCAGCAGCGCGACCTTGGAAAACAGCTCGCTCAGGCGGCTCGCTTCGCTATCGGTGGTCTCGGGCAAGGTGACGGCCACCACATACGGGGCGCGGACCTGGTTCAGCTGGCTGCGCACATTGGCCGGCGTACCGCTCAGGGTTTGCATATTGGCGCTATCCAGATGCTTGAGGGCGCTGGTCATGGCGGCCTCCTTGGGTGAGGGTGGTTAGTTAAGTCTAATTATAACCCAAATAACCGGGCGCCTTGGACAGCCCAAGAAAAGCCCTTGTGCGCAAACAAGGGCTTACGGATCAGCTTGCGCTGGGTCGGGGCTTAGTTGCCTGGCGGCGGAAGATAACGGTCGCAATGGTACTTGCGATAGTTTTGGCAGGATTGCAGATTGCCTTCCTGGCACTCCTGGTTGTAGCTCTCACACGCTTCCGGGGTTACCGCCCACGCTGCATACGAAACACCCAGGCCCAGACCCGTTCCTACGCTGAGGACGAGCAGGGCTTTTTTCAGTTTATTCATTTGTCGCCTTTGTGGATTATTTAATTGCAAAATGAAACTGATGCGGCGATCAAGGGGATGGTCCCACCTTGATGCGCCGTAACTATCATAACATTATTTATTTTTATTTAAGCAATACAAAATACCAATTATTTTCACTTTTCCCGAGGAAAATTCCAGCGCCGCCGGCCCTTGGCCGACCCATTCGCGGCCCTCTGCCGCCGCCCCAGTCCTCCTTGATTATTTGTCGATCGTTAAAAAATTCTTTGACCTTGCCGCGCTCTGATGTATTATTTGTCGCTCGACAAACAATGAAGGAGAAAACTGATGTCTGCGATTGGAACCATGAAGGGCCCGGGCCTGCATCTGGCGCAGTTTGCCGGCGATGCGGCACCGTTCAACAGCCTGTCCGGCATTGCCGCCTGGGCCGGCGACCTGGGCTTCAAGGGCTTGCAGGTGCCAGCCTGGGACAGCCGCCTGTTCGACCTGAAAACGGCGGCCGAGAGCCAGGCCTACTGCGATGACGTAAAAGGCATGCTGGCCGAAAAAGGACTGGAAATCAGCGAGCTGTCGACCCACTTGCTGGGCCAGATGGTGGCGGTGCACCCGGCCTACGATGCGCTGGTCGACGGCTTCGCGCCGCCCGAGCTGCGCGGCAAACCGGCGCAGCGCAGCGTCTGGGCGATCGAGCAGGTCAAGCTCGCGGCCAAGGCGTCGCGCCGTCTCGGCCTGAGCGAGATGGGCACGTTCTCCGGCGCGCTGGCCTGGCCGTATTTCTTCCCCTTCCCGCAGCGTCCGCAGGGGCTGGTGGACACGGCCTTCGACGAACTGGCGCGGCGCTGGAAGCCCATCCTCGACGTTTGCGACGAGCAGGGCGTGAACCTGTGCTACGAAATCCACCCGAGCGAGGACCTGCACGACGGCGCCACCTTTGAAATGTTCCTGGATCGCGTGGGCGGCCATGAACGCTGCAACATCCTGTTCGATCCCAGCCACTTCGTGCTGCAGCAACTGAAGTACCTGGACTATATCGACATCTACCACGAGCGCATCCGCATGTTCCATGTGAAGGATGCCGAGTTCAATCCGAGCGGCCGGCAAGGCATCTATGGCGGCTACCAGAACTGGACCGAGCGCGCCGGCCGTTTCCGCTCGCTGGGCGACGGCCAGGTGGACTTTAAGGGCATCTTCTCCAAGCTGGCGCAGTACCGCTACTCGGGTTGGGCCGTGCTGGAATGGGAGTGCTGCCTGAAGCAGCCGGAAGACGGCGCGCGCGAAGGCGTGGACTTCATCAACCAGCACATCATCCAGGTGACGGACAAGGTGTTCGACGACTTCGCCGGCGCCGGCATCACGCAGCAAGAAATCAACCGCCTGCTGGGGATCGCATGACTCTCCCGCAGCAGCAACTGAAAATGGAACAAGACATGACAACTGAATTCACCCACGGCTATGCGCGCACGGCGGCTGGCCGCATCCACCACGTCAGCGTCGGCGAAGGCAAGCCGGTGCTGCTGATTCCGGGCTGGCCGCAGACCTGGTACACCTGGCGCCATGTGATGCGCACGCTGGCCGCATCGGGCTTCCGCGCCATCGCCGTCGATCCGCGCGGCATCGGCCACTCCGACCGTCCGCTGGACGGCTACGATACCGGCACCGTCGCCGCCGACCTGCATGAGGTGATGCGGCAGCTGGGCCACGAACGCTACGCCGTGGTGGGCCACGATATCGGCATGTGGATAGGCTATGCGCTGGCCAGCGACTACCCGCAGGCGGTGGAGCGGATGGCGCTGACCGAGGCCGTGATTCCCGGCCTGGCGCCGGCGCCCACGATCTTCGTGCCGCCCGAGCACAATATCTTCTTGTGGCACTTCATGTTCAACCAGGTGCGCGACTTGCCCGAGGCGCTGATCCAGGGCCGCGAGCGCGAATACCTGTCGTTCATGTTTGACAAGTGGTCCTACCGGCGCGATGCCGTGGCGTTCGAGGTGTATGCCGAAGCCTATGCCGCGCCGGGCGCGCTGCGCGCCGGCTTCGCCTACTACCGCGCCATCCCGCAGACCATCGAGCAGAATCTGCGCCGCGCCGAAACACCGCTGCCCATGCCCGTGCTGGCGCTGGGCGCCGAGCATGCGACCCAGGACGCGCCGCTGCTGACGATGCAGAAGCTGGCACCGGATCTGCGCGGCGCCATCCTGCCCGACTGCGGCCACTTCGTCACGGAAGAAAGCCCGCTCGACTTCCTGGCCGAGCTGCTGCCTTTCCTGCGCGGCGAATAAAGCCGCATAAAAACAAAAAGGCTCTTCCTGCGAAGAGCCTTTTTTCATGCCGGCAGGGCTTAGTGCTTAGTGCTTGGCGCTGGCGGCCAGCACGCTCATGGCGGGCGGGATCAGGGCCAGCAGGCGGTTGCGCGGCACGCCGTCGCGCGCCTGCACCGACAGGCCGTGCAGCAGGGCGGCATAAAAATCGCCCAGCGCTTCGGCGTCGGTGTCGGTGCGCAGTTCGCCGCTGGACACGGCCTGGCGGATGCGTTCCACGATCGATGCCGTGCGCTGCTGCCGGTGTTCGGCCAGCCAGGACATCACCGACTCGTTGCCGCTGCTGTAATTGGTGGCGGCGCTGACCACCATGCAGCCTTTGGGCTTGCCGCGCCGGGTATACAGTTCGGCGGCGTCGGTCAGCATGCGCTCGATGGCTTCGCGCGCGCTGCCGTCTTGCTTCGCCAGCGCGCGCTGGGCGAAACTGCCTTCCTCCGCCTCATAGAGTTCGACCGCTTCGCGGAACAGCGCTTCCTTGGAACCGAAGGCGGCGTAGATGCGGGCCGAGGCGATGCCCAGGGCTTCCACCAGGTCGGACAAGGCCGTACCTTCATACCCGTGCGTCCAGAACACATCGCGCGCCTGTTTCAGCGCGTTGTCGCGGTCGAATTCCCTTGGTCTGCCTGCCATGCTGCCCGCCTTTTCATTGAATTGAATGCAGGCTGTATTGTAGAACGTCCGACAAAGAATGGCGATGGCTGTCTGCGCAAATAAAAAGCCCCTGCATTCACGCCGCAGGGGCTTCAGGGATATGGTGTTGCCGGTGGTTAGCCGTGGCAGTAGGTGCGGAACAGGTTGCAGGCGATCGGGTCGCCATCGCGGCAGGAGCTCATCAGCTCCAGGCACCAATCCGGGTCAGGCAGAGCGAAGGCGCTCTGCGACATGCCGATACCCAGGCCCATGCTCACTGCCAGCAAAACCAGTTTCATCTTTTTCATGGCGTTCTCCTTTGTATCAGCACAGTGGGCCATAGGAGCGGCATGGGCCGCGATACAGTTTGCAGGAGGCTTGATCGCCCTCTTTGCAAGCGACGCAGGCGTCGCGGCAATCGTCGATCGGTGGCAGTGCCGTCGCGGACAGCGAAACACCCAGACCCATACCCAGCGCGGCGATGAACATCATTTTTTTGAGGCTTTTCATAATAGTTTTACCTTTAACGTTATGGATTTAAATATCGATGCTTCGCTTAGTCTTCGCACAGGAACGGACGGTAGGCATCGCATGGGCCGCGCAGAAAATCGCAGGACATTTGAATACCTTGGGCACACTTGGCGCATGCGGAGCGGCAGGCCTGTTCGCTTGGAATGGCATAGGCCGACAGCGATGCGCCCAGTCCCAGTCCTAATGCAGCCACAAAGGCCATTTTTTTCAGGCTTTTCATATTGGTATCACCTTTCGTTTATGGTTATGGGCAATAACGGAAATAGACCGGGCAGCCGTGGGCTTTGGGATTTTCGTCGCAAATCGGGGCCATGATTTCGCACCAGGCGGCGCTGGGGAGGGCGGCAGCGGAATAGGACAGTCCCATCCCTAGGCCAAACAGCAGAAATAGACTGGCTTTTTTCAGAGTCTTCATCATTACTATCGCTTTCATATTAATAGTGTTGTGGTGCGAAGAAATGCAAAAGTACATCTAATTAAATCGGCAGAGTGGTCATTTACTATTATTATGCAATTGACGAAATCTGCCTCCCTTTTTCGGGAGCCATTAATTTCTCATGGGTGAAAATATATTCGCAACGAATTTATTTAATTTAGTTGCAAATTTGCAGCGACTGCAAGAAAAAACGATTTATCCACGCGGCCGCTCGCGGCAAACCGGCATTTATTCGGGGCGCGCCAGCGCCTGGCAGAAAGCGGCCGTGGCTTCGTCCAGCGGGAAGCAGGATTCGATGTGCAGCTCGTCGAGGGTGACGTCGCGCGGGGTGCCGAAGGTGGTGATGGTGGAGAAGAAGCGCAGCTCCTGGCCGTTGTTGCGGAAGACGGTGCTCAGCAAAGGCGCCGGCGCGGCGCCCGGCTGGCGCCGGCGCCAGTGCGGCGGCACGCCGGGATAGGCCAGCACCTCGTCGAGCAGGGCGCGCGCCTTGGCATCGCCCGGCGACGAGGCGACCAGCGCGTGCAGATGGCCGAGCAGGTCGCTCGCCACTTCCTCATGATTGACCAGCACGGCGCGCAAATCCTGCGGATCGAAAACGTGGCGCAGCATATTGCGGTGCGGGCTGTCGCGCCCATCGAGCAGGAAGCGGTTCAGGCGCAGCGCGGCGCCGTTGGCCGCCACGATGTCCCAATAGCGGTTCAGGAGGAAGGCGGGGTAGGGTTCCTGCTGCCGCAGCATCAGGGCGATGGCTTGCTCGATGCGCGCCATATCCGGCGCGCCGAGCGCCGACTCGGGATAGTGCGGCGCGTAGCCGGCCGCCACCAGCAGGGCATTGCGTTCGCGCAGCGGCATGTCGAGGGCTTGGGCCAGCCGTCCCAGCACCTCGCGGCTGGGCTGGGCCTTGCCGGTTTCGATATAGCTCAGGTGGCGGGCCGAGAGTTCGGCGTCGAGCGCCAGATCGAGCTGGCTCAGACGCCGCGCCGCGCGCCATTCGCGCAGCAGGATGCCGATACGGGCCGGGGCGAGGGGGGCGTCATGGGTTTGCATGCGGCTTATCTTAGCGCGGCCGGGTGCGGGCCGCCATGACCTCCGAGGTTATTGAGCGCATGACCTGGCGCGCCAATACTGTGTTCACCGATTCCCCACAAGGAGCACAGCATGGACCGCAGACATTTCCTGACACTGGCCGGCGGCGCGGCCGCCGCCGCCGCCCTGGCCGGTCTGGCATCGGCGGCGACGCCCGCCGCCGCGCTGAACGCCGCCGCCTTTCACACGGCGCGCCGTTTCCAGCCGACCCGCTTCGGCCGCATCGCCTATATCGAGCAAGGCAGCGGCCCGGCGGCCCTGTTCCTGCATGGCTTCCCGCTGAACAGCTTCCAGTGGCGCGGCGCGCTGCCGCTGCTGGCGCCTTACCGGCGCTGCGTCGCGCCAGACTTTCTCGGCCTGGGTTATACCGAGGTAGCGCCGGGCCAGGGCATGGCGCCGCAAGACCAGGTGGCGATGCTGGCCGCGCTGCTCGACCGCTTGCGGATCGGGCGTGTCGACCTGATCGCCAACGACAGTGGCGGCGCCGTCGCCCAGCTCTTCATGGTGCGCTATCCGCAGCGCGTGCGCAGCCTGCTGCTGACCAATTGCGACAGCGAACCGGAATGCCCACCCGCCGCGCTGGCGCCGGTGATCGAGCTGGCCAAGGCCGGCACCTTCGCCGACCAATGGTTCCAGCCCTGGCTGGCCGACAAGGCGCTGGCGCGCAGCGCGCGGGGCATCGGCGGCATGTGCTACGCCGATCCGGCCCATCCCAGCGACGAGGCGCTGGAGTGCTATCTCGGCCCGCTGGTGAGCAGCCCGCAGCGCAAGGCGCAGATGCATGCGTATGCCGTGGCGCTGGAACGCAACTCGCTGCAGGGCATCAGCGCCGCGCTGAAGGCCAGCCGGGTGCCGGTGCGCGTGCTGTGGGGCGAAGCCGACGATATTTTCACCGCCGCCAGTGCGCGCTATTTCGAGCAGGCTTTCGGCAATGGGCGTGGCCTGCGCCGCCTGCCGGGCAGCAAGCTGTTCTGGCCGGAGGAGCAGCCCGCGCTGCTGGCGGCCGAGGCCCGGGCGCTGTGGCGCCTGGCCTGAGCGGCACGCCTGGCCTGCTGCGCGTCAGAAGTATTTGGACAGGTAGTACACGCCCGAATCGGGGAAGATGGTGGCGACGCGCGCGCTGCCCAGGCGCGGCAGCAGTTGGGCGATGCCGGCGCTGACGCAGCCGCTGGAGCCGCCGGCCAGGATGCCTTCACGGCGCGCCAGCAACTGGCAGTATTCCAGCGCTTCCTCGTCGCTCACTTGCACCACATCGTCCACCACGGCCGGATCGAAGGCGAGCGAGGGCGCGCCCTTGCCCACGCCCTCGATGGCGCTGCGGAACTCGCCGGTTTGCGGCGCGTCCGTCACCAGCTTGCGGTAGGCCGAATGGCGCGGCTCGACCCCGATCACGGTGATGCGTGGATTGCGCTCCTTCAGATAGCGGCCGATGCCGGAGATGGTGCCGCCCGAGCCGATGCCGCAGACGAAGTAGTCGAGCTGTCCGTCGAGTTGCTGCCACAGCTCGGGCGCGGTGTCGGCATAGTGGGCCTGGCGGTTCAATTCGGAGCGGTACTGGTCCAGGTGGTAGGCGCCATGTTCGGCCGCCAGCGCCTCGGCCACCGCGTAGTAGCTGCGCACATCCTGCTCCGGCACATCGGTGGCGCAGACGTGCACCTGGGCGCCGTAAGCCTGGATGCGCTTGACTTTTTCCACGCTGGTCTTGCCCGGCACGGTCACATCGCATTGCAGGCCATGCACGGCGCTGGCCATCGCCAGCGCCGCGCCGGTGTTGCCGGACGAGCTTTCGACCACGCGCTGGCGGCCGGCCGGCATGCGCGCGAGCATATGGCGCACCATGCGGTCCTTGATGCTGCCGCCTGGATTCATGTATTCCAGCTTGGCCACGATTTCGGCACGCTCGCCGAACAGGCGCGACAAACGGACGAGAGGCGTATTGCCTATCGCATCCATCACGGAATTACGGATAGAGTGGGGCATCGTGGCAACCTCCTTTGAATGATGGAAAGTCTTTTCCTGTTAGAAAGGCTATCATACTTGTTATTTTATTAGGGTTTTCTTTGCCATGAGACAGCCGCCAGCCCCGCTTCGGCCGAGCTGAGATAAAATGCCCGGTTTGGAATCTGAAACGAGGTTGCACCATGAAATGGGCAATTGTTGCTTTTTACGCGCTCTCCGTCCTGCACATCCACTTCCGCGGCAAGGTGCGCCTGCCGTTCGGCCGCCAACTGTTCGACCACTCGTCGTTCATGGCGCCGATCAATATCTTCATGCACTGGTTCTCCAAAGTACCGTCCACGCCCTGGTTGCCGGTGGCCGACTTCAAGGAACTTGAACCGCTGCAGCAGAACTGGCAAGTGATCCGGGCCGAAGCCGAGAACCTGCTGCGCCTGCAAAAGATCAAGGCCTCCGAACAGAACGACGACGCCGGCTTCAACTCCTTCTTCAAGAACGGCTGGAAGCGCTTTTACCTGAAGTGGTACGACGCTAGCCATCCCTCGGCCGAACAACTGTGCCCGCAAACCTTTGCCCTGCTGCAAAGCATTCCGAGCGTGAAGGCGGCCATGTTTGCCGAGCTGCCGCCGGGCGGCAAGCTCAATCCGCACCGCGACCCCTTCGCCGGCTCGCTGCGCTACCACCTCGGCCTGGCCACGCCCAACGACGACCGCTGCTTCATCGATGTCGACGGCGAGCGCCACAGCTGGCGCGACGGCGTCGGCGTGATGTTCGACGAAACCTATATCCACTGGGCCATCAACGGCAGCGAGAGCGACCGCATCATCCTGTTCTGCGACGTCGAACGGCCGATGCGCTTCGGCTGGGCGCAAGCGGTCAACCGCTTCCTCGGCCGCACCCTGATGACGGCGGCCGCCTCGCCCAACGAAAGCGGCGACCAGGTCGGCCTGGTCAGCAAGCTGTTCCGCGTCTCCTTCTACGCCGGCAAATATCGTCGCCGCTTCAAAGCCTGGAACAAGACCGCCTACAAGCTCACCAAGCTCGGTCTGATCGTCGGCATCGCCGCCCTCATCATCTTCCTTTGATCTTCCGCAAACAATGTCCCACCCTGGTGTCAGGCACCAGAGTGGGACATTGCTTGATCTAGCGCAAAAAATGTCCACCCTGGTGCCTGACACTAGGGTGGACATTGTTTGATCTGGCGCAAACTTCTGAATGAAAAAAAGCCCGGATGGGTATCCGGGCGAGCGTACTGCCGGCTATTGTTGTTGCTATGCTTTTTTCTTGACGCGCGCCGGTTGGCGGCGCTTCAGGGTCAGGCCGATGCTGCACAGGCCGACCAGGAACATGGCCCAGGTCGTCGGTTCGGGGACGGCGGCTGCCGTGACGCCACCGCCGGCGCCAGCACCGCCGCTCAGGTCGCGGCTGAACAGGTTCATATTGGAGAAGTTCGGGACATTGTCGGCGTTGTTGAGCCATTCGATCTTCCAGTTGCCTTGCAGGGTCTGGCCGGCGCCAAAGACTTGGTTGTCAAACAGGAAGGCGGTGCCGGCGTCGCCGGTGTGCATGGAGAAGGCGAGGTCGAGCACAACCTGGGCGGCGCTCAGATTGGTGATGGCCCAGGTGCCGCTCTGGTTGCCGGCATCCTTGCTGAAGCTGTAGCTGAAGGCGCTGTTGACGGTGGTGAAGGAGCTGCCTTGGGCCGTGCCCATCAGGCTCCAGGCGCCGCCATTGCCATAGCTGGCGAAGGCGGCGGCGAAGCTGCTGGCGTCGCTGCCGGGATTGCTGCCGTAGTAGTTCAGGGCGTCGGACCAGTAGGCGGTCGCCGTGCCGCCCAGGGTGACGTCGTCCAAAGAGGCGGCGCCGATCGTGCCGGCCTGCGCTGCGCCGGCCAGCACGAATGCGGCGGCAGTTGCCAAGAGTCTTGCCTTGCGAGTATGTTTGTTCATAGAGCACCCATTCGTGTGGTGGTTGCAGGCGGGGTCGAGGGCTGCGCAGAGGTGGCCGGCGTCTGGAAGGCCGTTGGAATGATCCTAGCGCGAGAGCATCTGTCATTGCAACGAAGAACTTGCGATTTCTCTATGGAAACTATCGAAAAATCACCAGCGCCGCAGAGTGAAAATGTGTGTATTTTGCCGCGTTGCGGGCGCCGGAATTGGAGGAAATAAATGTCGCTCATCAGCAACGTCGTGCGCCTGTTTGCGCTGTTTTTGGCGCTGGGCTTGAGCAGCGGGCTTGCGCAAGCGGCGCGCCATGGCGCGCCCGCGCACGGCCAGGAGGAGGACGGCGGCGGTCGCGTGCTGCGCGATATCGCGTATGGCGAGCTGCCGCGCCAGCGTTTCGACGTTTATCTGCCGGCCCAGCCGCGCGGCCCGGTGCTGTTCATGGTGCATGGCGGCGCCTGGCGCAGCGGCAGCAAGAGCGAGGCGGCGGTGCTGGAAAACAAGGTGCCGCATTTCACGGCCCGCGGTTATGTGGTGGTGGCGGCCGATTACCGCCTGTTGCCGCAGGCCGAGCCGCTGGAACAGGTGCGCGACGTGGCGCGCGCGCTGGCGGCGGCCCAGGGCATGGCGGCGTCCTGGGGCGCGGACCGCAAGCAGTTTGTGCTGATGGGCCATTCGGCCGGCGCGCACCTGGCGACGCTGCTGGCGGCGCGCCCGGCCCTGGTGTCGGAGGCCGGTTGCGCGCCCTGGCTCGGCACCATCGCGCTCGACAGCGCGGCCTACGATCTGGTGGCGTTGATGGAGCAGCGCCATGCGCGCCTGTATGACCAGGCCTTCGGCAAGCATGCGGCCACCTGGCGCAGCCTGTCGCCCTACCATGCGCTGGACGGGGCGCATGAGGTGCGGCCGCTGCTGCTGGTGTGCTCGCAGCTGCGCGAGCAGGCTTGCGCCCAGGCCCAGGCTTTCGCCGGCCGCGCCCGCGCGTTGGGCATCATCGCCGACGTACTGGAGCAAAAGCTCAGCCACCGCGACTTAAATCTGTTGCTGGGCAAGCCCGGGGCCTACACCGCCGGCGTGGATGCTTTCATCGCCCGCCTGCCCGGCCTGCAACTGCGCGAGCAGGAGGACGGCGCGCCCGGCAGCCGCTAGCGCGGCGGCGCATTCACTTTCAGCTTGCCTGCCGCTTCCTCGCGGCTGAGCAGCCAGATGCGTTCGATCAGGCCGTCGCGGTCTTCGATGTAGGCGATGGGCAATTGGCGGCCGCGCAGCGTGGCCGGGGTTTCGCTCAGATTGTCCTGGTTGAAGATGCGCCCGGCCGGCGCCAGGCGGCGCGGGCGGCCATCGATTTCCACTTCCGGGAAATAACCCGGCGTCAGCACGCCCTTGCGCGCCTCGAGCGGGAAGCCGCGCTCTTCGGCCCGCGCGGCCGGCAGCAGCAGCAGACAGGCGGCAAGCGCGCAGGCAAGGCGGTTCGGCATGGTCGGCTCCGGCGGATGGGATGGCTACAGCTTAGCCGGATGTGAGCAGCATCGCCAGTACTGCCAGCGCCATGGCCGCCGTGCACAACCAGCCCAGCACGCGCAACCAGGGCGCCAGCGGCAGCGGCCCCATGACGGCGGGCCGGGTCGCCAGCAGCATGGTCACCGCCATGATGGGGACGGCGATCACGCCATTGATGACGGCGCTCCAGTACAGGGCCTGGAGCGGGTCGACGGGCAGGAAGCCGATGGCGACCCCGGCCAGCGTGGCGGCGGCGATGATGGCGTAGAACTTGCGCGCCGCGCGCGGCCGCAGTCCCAGGCTGCTGCGCCAGTTGAAGGCGCCCGCCACCGCGTAGGCGGCCGAGCCGGCCAGCACGGGAATAGCGAGCAGGCCGGTGCCGATGATGCCCAGGCTGAACAGGGCGAACGCCAGCTCGCCGGCCAGCGGCCGCAGCGCGGCGGCGGCCTGGGCCGAGGAACTGATCTCGCGCACGCCCTGGGCATGCAGGGTCACGGCCGTGGTCAGCATGATGGACAGCGCGACCAGATTGGAAAAGCCCATGCCGACCAGGGTGTCGAGGCGGATGCGGCGCAGCTCGGCCGCGCCGTGCTGGGGCGCCCGGCGCAGCGGGGCGGCGGCCGGGTCGGCGCGCAGCTCTTCGACTTCCTGCGCCGCTTGCCAGAAGAACAGGTAGGGGCTGATCGTGGTGCCGAACAGGGCCACCACCGTGGTCAGGTAGCCGCGCTCCCAGGCCAGCTGGGGCAGCAGGGCCGCGCGCAGCGCCGCGCCCCACGGCACGTGCACCACCAGCACCGTCGCCATATACGCCAGCAGGGCCAGCGTCAGCCATTTGAGCAGACGCGCATAGCGCTGGTAGGGCAGCAGCAATTGCAGCAGCAGCGAAAGCAGGCCGAAACCGAGGGCGTACCACTGGGCGCGCCCGCCCAGCACCAGGCGCGCCGCCTCGCCCATGGCGGCGATGTCGGCCGCGATATTGATGGTGTTGGCGGTCAGGAGCAGCAGCACGATGGCGTGCAACAGCCAGGGCGGGCAGTGGCGCCGCATATTGCCGGCCAGGCCGCGCCCGCTGACCCGGCCGATGCTGGCGCTGGCCATCTGGATGCCCACCATCAGCGGATAGGTCAGCAGCATGGTCCACAGCAGGCCGAAGCCGAACTGGGCGCCGGCCTGGGAATAGGTGGCGATGCCGCTGGGATCGTCGTCGGCCGCGCCGGTGACCAGGCCGGGGCCAAGCTGGTCGAGCAGGCCGGCGCCGCCCTTGGGGGCGCCGGTAGCGGAAGGGACGGGTGGGGTGGTGCTCATGGCCATCCAGCATGGGGCCGCCGCGCCGCCGCGTCGGTACGCTGGCGTACCGTGTGGCGCCGCCGCCGTGGCGCATCAAACAAAATTTCCCTTCTGGCAATTCTGTTTGTACAATTTCCGCGAGCAACCGCTTAAGACGTTCCCGCGTCACGGGATTTTCTGGATTACTTTATGCGCCTTCTGATTGCCCTGTTCCTGCCCTGGCTGGCTTTTTTCACCATCGGCCGCCCTGTCGCCGGCATCATCTGCCTGCTGCTGCAATTGACCGTGCTGGGCTGGATTCCGGCCGCCATCTGGGCGGTGTATTCGCTGAGCCAGTACAACACCGACAAGAAAATCGACGCGGCGCTGCGCCGGCGCGGTTAAGTGCTCGGCCCCCCGGCCGGACTTCAGGATGCCTGGCGCGCCTGCCACTCGGCCAGCGCGCGCCGGTAGCGCTCGAGCTGGGCATCGTATTCGTCGAGCACGCACCAGTCGCAGCCGCCGCGGCAGCATTCATCGGCCGCCGGCCGGGGTGGGGCGGTGGGGGCGGGAGCCGGATCGGCGGGCGCGGGCGGGGGGGATTTGGCGGGCATGGAACGCTTATATTGTCTTAATTTGCAAGATTTTCCAGCAAAATCCCTCGTTTTTGTGCGAAGGGCTGCTGAAACAGGTATCATCCAGGGTTGGCCGCCGCGGCCTTTGCTCGCGCAAATTGTTGTTTTCCTGAAGAAAGATGGCCATCACTGCATGGCCCACCACGAATATGTCTGACACCGAGATCACCCTGGCGCCGGAGGGCGCCGTTGCCGCCCCGGCGCAAGTCCGCTTTGCCGACTTCGGCCTGTCGCCGGATATCCAGCGCGCGCTGACCGAGCAGGGCTACACCCATCCGACGCCGATCCAGGCCCAGGCCATCCCGGTCGTGCTGCAAGGCCGCGACGTCATGGGCGCGGCCCAGACCGGCACCGGCAAGACCGCCAGCTTCTCGCTGCCGATTATCCAGCTCTTGCTGGCCCATGCCAATAGCAGCATGTCGCCGGCGCGCCATCCGGTGCGCGCCCTGGTGCTGACCCCGACCCGCGAACTGGCGGTGCAGGTGGCCGACAATGTCAAAGCCTATTGCAAGCATACGCCGCTGCGCTCGACCGTGGTGTTCGGCGGCATGGACATGAAGCCGCAGACGGCGGCGCTGCGCAGCGGCATCGAAATCGTCATCGCCACGCCGGGCCGCCTGCTCGACCACGTCGAACAAAAGACCGTGAGCCTGGGCCAGGTGCAGATGCTGGTCATGGACGAGGCCGACCGCATGCTCGATATGGGCTTCCTGCCCGACCTGCAGCGCATCATCAACCTGCTGCCCAAGCAGCGCCAGAACCTGATGTTCTCGGCCACCTTCTCGCCCGAGATCAAGAAGCTGGCCAACAGCTTCCTCAACAACCCGGTCTCGATCGAAGTGGCGCGCAGCAATGCCACGGCCGACAAGGTCACCCAGGTGGTGTACAAGGTGGCCGAAGAGCACAAGCGCGACGCCGTCGCCCACATCCTGCGCCAGCGCGAGCTGAAGCAGGTGATCGTGTTCTCCAATACCAAGATCGGCGCCTCGCGCCTGGCGCGCGGCCTGGAACAAGAGGGCATGAAAGCGACCGCCATCCACGGCGACAAGAGCCAGCAGGAACGCATGGCCGCGCTCGACGCGTTCAAGAAGGGCGAGATCGACGTGCTGGTGGCCACCGACGTGGCCGCGCGCGGCCTCGACATCTCCGACCTGCCTTGCGTGGTCAACTACGACCTGCCGTACAACGCCGAAGACTATGTGCACCGCATCGGCCGCACCGGCCGCGCCGGCGCCTCGGGCGACGCCATCTCGATCTATTCGGACAAGGACGAGCGCCTGCTGGCCGACATCGAGAAGCTCATCAAGCAGACCATCCGCCGCGGCGAGCTGCAGGGCTTCGCGCCCGGCAACCACAGCGGCGACGAGCGCCATGGCGAGCGCCGCGCGCGCCGCGGTTCGGAAGCCGACCGCAGCCGTGGTGAACGCGCTGAACGCGGCGGCGCCGAGCGCGCGCCGGGCGGCGAACGCGAACGCAGCCGTGGTCCGGGCGGCCCCGGCCCGCGCCGCGAGAAGGTCGACCCGTGGTTCCTGAAACCGTATGAGCCGAGCCGCAGCGCGGCGCCGGCCGCCAGCGCGCCGCTGCCGGCCGCCAAGCCCAAGGCCAAGCTGGCCGCGCTGCTGGGCGGCCTGCCCAAGGCGTAAGCCGGGGCTGCCGCCAGAAGCCGGCCGGCGATGCGCCGGCTTCTTATATAATCGGCAGCTTTCTCTTATTGTGCCCAACTGGGGTCGCTTCGCGGCCCCGGCTTAACTACTGTGTCCATTCTCGACCAACAACGCATCGCCGTCATCGTTCCCTGTTATAACGAGGCGCTGACCATCGCGGCCATCGTGCGCGACTTCCAGGCTTGCTTGCCGCAGGCGCCCGTCTATGTCTTCGACAATAATGCCACTGACGCCACCGTGGCCGTGGCCGTGGCTGCCGGCGCCATCGTGCGCCGCATCCCCTGGCAGGGCAAGGGCAATGTGATCCCGCGCATGTTCGCCGATGGCGGCGCCGCTGCCGCAAACCTATCTGGCCACGGGCCTGGTGCCGCGCCTGCCGACGGCCGTGCTGTGCACCGGCATCGGCCTGTTCAGTGTGCTGCTGTGCTGCGGCCTGATCCGCGATACCGTGACCAAGGGCCGCATCGAACAAAAACGCTTTGCCTATCTGGTGCAACCGGCACCATCCATTCTCGCTTCCTTCCATGAAACCTCCGACCATGAAACTGGCCAGTCTTTCCAGCGTTGACGCGGCGCCCGCGGCCGCGGCACAGGCCCACCCCGCCTACCGCGCCGACATCGACGGCCTGCGCGCCATCGCCGTGCTGTCGGTGGTGCTGTTCCACGCTTTTCCGGCGCGGCTCAAGGGTGGTTTCGCCGGCGTCGACATCTTCTTTGTCATCTCCGGCTACCTGATCGGCAGCATCATCATCGGCGGCCTGCAAAGCCATAGCTTCAGCTTCGCCGACTTTTATGCGCGCCGCATCCGCCGCATCTTCCCGGCCCTGAGCCTGGTGCTCGCGGCCAGCCTGACCTTCGGCTGGTTCGGCCTGTTCGCCGACGAGTACAAGATGCTGGGCAAGCATGTGGTGGGCGGCGCCGGCTTCCTGTCGAACTTCTTCCTGTGGAACGAGGTCGGCTATTTCGACACGGCGGCCGAAACCAAGCCGCTGCTGCACCTGTGGTCGCTCGGTATCGAGGAACAGTTCTACATCTTCTGGCCGCTGATCCTGTGCGCGGCCTGGAAGCTGCGCCAGCGCCTGTTCGGCGTGGCCCTGCTGCTGGCGCTGGCCTCGTTTCTCGTGAACGTGGCCGGCATCGCCAAATTCCCCAGCGCCACCTTTTACTCGCCGGCCAGCCGCGCCTGGGAATTGCTGCTGGGCGCCATGCTCGCCTACTTCTCGGTCAATAAACTCAGCCTGTACTTCGGCGCGCGCCAGAGCGGCGGCGGCGACACCCGCTATGAGCTGGGCAGCCCGCGCGCGCGCAACTGGCTGTCCGTGCTCGGCCTGTTGCTGCTGTTGACGGCCTTCCTCGCGCTGCGCAAGGACAAGGCCTTCCCCGGCTGGTGGGCGCTGCTGCCGACCGGCGGCGCGCTGCTGCTGATTGCCGCCGGCCCGCGCGCCTGGGTCAACCGCCACCTGTTGGCGCGCCGTCCCCTGGTCTGGTTCGGCCTGATCAGCTATCCCCTGTATCTGTGGCACTGGCCGCTGTTATCGTTTGCCCAGATCATGGAATCGGGCTTGCCGTCGGCGCGCGTGCGCGGCGTGCTGCTGGCGCTGGCCGTGCTGCTGGCCTGGCTCACCTACCGCTGGGTGGAACGGCCGCTGCGCGGTCCGGCCCACGGCCGCGCCAAGGTCACGGGCCTGGTGCTGCTGATGCTGGCCTTGGCCTTGGCCGGCGCCTGGCTCTACAAGCACGACGGCCGGCCCAAGCGCGCCGCCGTGGTCGACAATGCGCTGCTGCAGAAAGACTTGATCATGGTGGAAGACGTGGCCAATGTCGAGGCGTGCAAGAAGCGCTACGGCTTCACCACCAAGTACCAGTACTGCCTGCTCGATGACCCGGCGCGCGATCCGAGCGTGCTGCTGATGGGCGACAGCCATGGCTACCACCTGATCGCCGGCTTGACGCGCTATTACCGCGCCCAGGGCGAGAACCTGTGGTTCCTCGGTACCCGCGTGCCCTTCCTCGACATGCCGCCGCTCGACGATCCCTTCCAGCAGGCCACGCCGCAGATGATGGAACTGGCGCTCAAGACCCCGGGCATCAAGACCGTCATCCTGTCGACCGCGCTCAAGCTCGACCCGAACTCGGACCCGGGCCGCGCCACCATGGACCATTTGCGCGCCACACTGCGCCAATTGCTGGCCCATGGCCGCCAGGTGGTCTTCGTCAACGACGTGCCCTTCCTGAACTTCGAGGGGCGCGCCTGCATCCGCCGCGGCGCCGTCGCCGTCACCAAGCTCCAGCTCGACTGTTCCTTGCCGGCGGCCGAGTTCCGCAAGGCCGTGGCCGGCCATGACGCGGCCGTGGCCACCATCATGCGCGAGTTCCCCCAGGTGCAGCTGTTCGACGCCGCGGCCCAGCTGTGCGACGCCCAGCGCTGCCATGCGATGATCGACGGCATGCTGATGTACCGCGATACCAATCATCTGAGCTATCGCGGCGATCTGTGGATGGGCGAGCGTTTCGCCCAGCAGCAAGCGGCGCGGGCGGCGGCGGGCCGTTAAGAGCGGCCGCCGCCAGGCGCAAAGAAAAAGCCCCCAGGCCGTGCTGGCCTGGGGGCTTTTTTGCTGGGCGGTCCAGGCGCGCTGCCGCGCCCGCGCCGTCAGCGCAGCGTCACCTCATTCAGGAAGACCGCCAGCAGGCGGGTATCCTGCGGGCTGGGGCGTTGCGGCTGCTCATGGCGCAGCTCGATCAGCACGCTGCCGCGCGCCACCGCCTCGGCCGGCAGCGGCAGCGGCTGGGGCTGTTCCAGCTGCACCCACCCCATGTCCTTGCCGTCCAGTAGCACGCGGGTGCGCGTATTGCCGTTGAAGTAGTTGCCGTGCAAGGTCACGCTGGGCGCGCTCAGCGCGGCCGGGATTTGCAGGCGCAACTGGGAGCGGGCGCCGAGCGACCAGACGCCGTCCCAGGCGCCGCCGCCATACTCCAATCCGGACCAGCCCTGGCCCAGCTGCAGCGTGTTATGCAGGCGGAATTGCTCGACGCGCAGGCGCTGGCCGCGGGCCGGATCGGCCGCGACGCAGGCCAGCGCGCCGTCCAGATAGCGCCAGCCGTGCACGCTGTCGTGGGCGGCATTGCCCGGCGCCAGCTTCATGCCTTGGCCGCACAGATGGTCTTCAATGCCCGGGTGGCGCGCGTTGTACAGGTGCTTGATCGGCGCGCCGTCGCGCGGATAGGCATAGATGCGCTCGGGATTGATGTAGTCGTCATTATTGCCGGAACGCTCGGCGAAAATCTCCGGCTCCGGGTGGTACCAGTTGGGCGCGTAGCGCAGCACCAGGCGCGCCAGCGGACTGAATTGCACATAGCTGTAGCTCAGCGCGTTGACCATGCACAGGCCTTGCGCCAGCAGCAGGCCGACGGCCAGGCGGCGCGGCCAGCGCGCCTGCTGCTGCAGGCGCCAGAGCAGGGCGAACAGCAGCGGCATGCTGGACCAGAAGGCATAGCGCATCATGCCGGCCGCGCCCGAGTTCCAGTTCAGCACGGCCAGCGCCGGCAGGATCAGGGCCAGGGTGAAGCTGGCGCAGGCGCCCAGCAGCAGGACCCGTTGCGGCGCGCCGCGCCACATCCACAGCGCGAGCAGCGCCAGCACGGCTGGAATGCCGATCAGCAGACCCTGGTTCAAATCGAAGAAGAAGGATACCAGGCGGGTCACGGTGACCAGCTCGCGGTTGGAGAACAGCTTGACGATGATATTGGGCACGCCGTACTGCCACAGATTGAACAGCGGCGGCAGGGCGATCAAGACCAGAGCCAGGCCCAGGCCGAGCAGCTGGCGCGGCGCCAGCGCCTGGCGCAGCGCGGCCGCCAGGCCGCGTCCGGGCTGGTAGTCGAGGCAGAGCTTGATCAGCGGGGCAAAGCCGAGGAAGGCCAGGATGGTCGGATTCTGCCAGGCGGCCAGGCCGGCCAGCAGGCCGGCGCGCAGCGGCGCGCCGCTCGCATACAGGGCCAAGGCGCCCAGCAGGGCCGCCGCGCTCAGGCATTCGGGACTGCTCCAGTTCCAGTACAGCGCGCCGCCGCACAGCATGAACAGGGCCGTGCCCCAGGCCGCGCGCGCGGTGTTGCGGAACAGGCGGTACAGGCACAACGCCAGCACCAGCACCATGGTCAGGTTCAGCACCTGGAAGCATTTGAGCGGCGGCAGGCCGGCCGCCTGCAGCAGCTTGTAGGGCAGCACGGCCAGCGCCGAGTAGCCGAAGAAGTGCACGGTATAGACATCGCCGCCGCGCCCGCGCACATAGGCGGCGTACACCACCTGCTTGTTGGCGCGCAGATCGGCGGCCAGGATCTCATAGATCTCGGCGCGCTCCGGCGCCAGCTGCTTGGCTTGCTCGATATCGCTCATGCGGATGGCCGGCGTGCCATGGTTGGCCATGGCGATGGTGGCCAGGGTGTATTCGACGGAATCGCCCTTCATGTGGTCGGCCTTGAACAGGAGCAGTAGCAAGCCCATGATCAGGACCAGCAGCAGCGCCAGGCGGCGCGGTGGCGGCAGGGGCATATGTGGATTCAACAGCGCACTCCAATGGCAGGGAAAACCGGCAGTATATTGCAATTGCCGGGCCTGGGCCATGCGCGGGAAGGCTTAGCAAATTGGTATAGAATGGCGGCTTTGTTCCAGTCCCTGGGAAGGAGAACTATGCAGGAGCGCGTTGCGCCGACCTTGCCGTCGACCTATCGTTACGGCTTTGTCGCGGCCTTGGCCTTGGCCTTTATTTATCTGCTGCTGCGCAATGGCGGCGTGTACCCGATGGTGTTTGCTGACGAGTGGCTGTACAGCAGCTCGGCGCGCCTGCAGCCGCTGGCCAAGAGCACTCTGCCTTCCTATCTCTACCTGGCCCTGTTCGGCCAGACCAATATGTGCGGCCCCGGCTTCCTCGAATGCGCGCGCATGCTCAATGCGCTGCTTTTCGTCGGCGCCGCCCCCATCCTCTACCTGCTGGCGCGCCCCGTGTGCGGCGCGCGGCTGGCGGCCGTGCTGGCCGTGCTGTGCCTGTTCGGTCCGATCAACAGCTATACCGTCTACTTCATGCCGGAAGCCATGTACTTCCTCGGCTTCTGCATCTTCGCCTGGGCCGCGCTGCGCGGCCGCGACCTGCCGCCGCTGCGCTATGGCGTGCTGACCGGCGCCGTGCTGGGCGTGCTCAGCGTGGTCAAGGTGCATGCCCTGTTCCTGTTGCCGGCCTTGCTGGCCTATATGCTGTATCTGTGTGCCAGCGGCCCGGCCGCCGGGCGCTGGACGCGCCTGCTGCGCATGGCGCTGGTGGCGCCGCTGGTCATGCTGGCCGTCAAGGCGAGCCTCGGCTACCTGCTGGCCGGCGCCGACGGCGTGCAATTGTTCGGCAGTTTCTACGGCAACAACCATGGCGGCGATCCGCGCGGCCTGGCCCGCTTGCTGGCGCCGGGTTGGCTCAATCTGCGCGGCCATCTGATGGGCCTGGTATTGCTGCTGGGTCTGCCCTTGGGCATGCTGTTGTGGCAGCTGGCCAGCCGCCAGGGCCGGGCCCAGGCCACGCCGGCGCTGCGCGACCTGCAAGTGTTCGCCTTGCTGGCGCTGGGCGCGGCGCTGGGCATGGCGGTGCTGTATACGGCCAGCATCGCCGAGCAGGGACCGACCGAGGGGTGGCGCCTGCATATGCGCTACTACAACTTCGTCTTCCCGCTGCTCTTGATCGTGGCCGCCGCGCCGCTGGCCAAGCCGGCCGAAGCCGTGAGCGCGGCGCGCTGGCCGCGCCTGCTGGCCGTGGCCGTGGTCGGCGCCGGCATCGTGTATGCCTACTTCCACCTGCAGCCGGCGTATCTGGTGTCGTATATCGACAGCCCGGAGCTGATGATGATGACGCGCAAGCGTGGCCAGTTCGCCGCCGGCGTGGCGCTGCAATTGCTGATGCTGGGACTGTGGGTGTGGCGGCCGCGCTGGAGCGCGCTGCTGCTGGTGGGCTTGCTGCTGCCCGTGCTCTCGCTGTATTCGGAATCGGGCATCCGCACCATCTTGCAGCGCCAACGCGTGCCCGAAGTGTATGACCGCGCCGCCCTGCTGGCACGCAACTACCTGCCGCGCGAAGAGCTGGCCCAGCTGACCGTGGCCGGCGAGGGCGCCGGCCTGCTGCGCGCCCTGTTCCACCTCGACACGCCGGGCGCCGACTTCATCGAGCTCAAGCCGGGCGCGCCGCTGGCCGCCAATGAAGTGCCGCCGCGCCGCCGCTGGCTGCTGGTGGTCGGCCAGCACGAGCTGGCGCCGGAATTGCAGCCGGTGGTGCGCACCCCCGACTTTGCGCTGCTGCGTGTGCGCGCCATCCCGCAAAGCTTGCTGCGCGCCGATTTCAACGAGCCGCTGGACAGCGGCTTGCTGAGCGCGGCCGAGGGCTTGGCCAATCCGGAACACTGGGGCGCCTGGTCGGTCGCCAAGCAGGTCAAGCTCGAGTTCGCCCAACCGCTGCCGAAACAAGCCCGCCTGATCCTGCGCGCCAGCACCTTCGGCCCGAATCTGGAGCAAGATTTCCAGATCATCGTGGGCGGCCAGAGCCAGCGCTTCCGCCTGCAGGGCAAGGTGCAGGACCGCCTGTTCGAATTCAATACCGATGGCGCCACGCGCAGCGTGGTGATCGAGGTGCCGCAGCCGGCCTCGCCGCTCGAACTCGGTCAGGGCAATGATGACCGCAAGCTCGGGCTGGCGCTGACCAGCATCGAGCTGGGCAAGCCCTAGGCGCCAGCCAGGGCGTACCACCGGCCCGCCCCGCGCGGGCTTTTTTTTAGCGGAAGATCCAGTATTTGCCGGCCAGGAAACCGCTGGCCGCCACCACGGGCAGGGCCAGCAGCTTGCCCGGCAAGGCTTGGCCCAGCAGGCGCACCGAGAGCGCCACCAGGGCCAGGGTCAGCAGATAATTCACGGCCACCAGGCTCAGATAGCGCAGCAGGCTGGCCGCGCTGGCGCCCTGGCGGAAAGTGAAGCGGGCGTGGAAGGCGTAGTTCAGCAGCAGGCCGGCCAGGAAGCCGGCGCTGGCCGCCGCCAGCGGCGCCATGCCGCCGTTCAGCAGCAGCTGGAACAGGCCGATGTCGGCCGCGGCGCTCAGCACGCCGCCCGCCAGGTAGATGAGAAACTGCGGCTGCAGCAGCGCGCCCAGGCGCTTCACTGGCGCTCCGGGCGCAGCGCCAGGTGGATGGCGCGGCGCGGCACGGCGGCGATATCGTAGGCCAGGAAAGCCAGGATCAGCTGCATGCCCATCAGCACCGGCAGGGCCGACAGCATGACGGTGCCGGCCGAGGTGGCCACGCCGGCGCGCGCCGACTCGATCCAATGCCAGCCGCCATAGCTGGCGCCCATCACCAGCAAGCCCAAACCCAGCGGCAGTTCCAGCGAAGCCAGCGACATATTGCGCAGATAGTAGTTGTAGAACAGGCGCTTGCCGAAATTGCGCACATGCTTGTACAGGAATTCGCTGACGATCTTGGAAATCTTCAGATTGCTGATCTCATCGCCATAACTGGCGTCCATCGGCACGTCGATCACGGCGGCGTTGACGGTGTTCAGGCGGAACAGCATATCGGTTTCAAAGAAGTAGCGGCGGCTGATCTTGTCCAGCGGCAGATGGCGCGCCACGTCCACCTGCAGCGCCGTATAGCCGTTGGTCGGATCGAACAGGTCCCAGTAGCCGGACGATACCTTGGTCATCAGCGACAGCACGGCGTTGCCGAACAGGCGCAGGGCCGGCATCTGGCGGATGTGTTCGAGGTCGAAGAAGCGGTTGCCCTTGGTGTAGTCGGCCTCGCCGCGCAGAATCGGTTGGACGAAGCGGTCGAGCAGGCTCGGGTCCATCTGGCCGTCGCCGTCGATCTTGACGACGATGTCGAGGTTTTCCTCGATGGCGGCGCGGTAGCCGCTCATCACGGCGCCGCCGACGCCCTGGTTTTCGGCATGGCGCAGCACGCGCACGCGCGGGTCGCGGCATTCGCGCTCGACCAGGTCGCCGGAACCGTCCGGGCAGCGGTCGTCGACCACATAGATGCGCTGCACCTGGGGACCGATGGCGGCCAGCACGCCGAGGATGTGGCGGGTGACGCGGTAACTGGGGATGACGACGGCAATCTTGGCAGTAGAATTCATAAGCGGGGGATGAGAAGGGAAGGCCTCACAGGGCGGCGGCCAGCAGCAGGGCCGCGCACAGCGCGAACACGCTCAGGCTGACCTTGTCCTTGCTGACGTAGAGTACCGGGTCTTCATTGATTTCGCCGCGGCTGGCCAGGGTCCACAGGCGGCCCAGCCAGAACACCAGCAGCGGCACGGCGCCCAGCAGATAGGCCGGCGTGTGGTACTGCACCAGCACATTTTCGGAATTGAAATAGAGCACAAATACCAGTACCGAGAGGAAGGCGCTGTTGACGCCCATCATGGCGATGGTCGCCTTGTCGCCGATGCTGTAGCCGCGCCCGTGCGTCCTTTCCTTGCCCTGGCGTTTCAGGTTGTACAGCTCGCTGTAGCGCTTGAGCAGCGCCAAGCTCAGGAACAGGAAGAAGGAGAAGGTCAGCAGCCAGAACGAGGGCAGGATGGCCGTGGCCGCGCTGCCGCCCAGGATGCGCAGGGTATACAGCAGGGCCAGGGTGACGATGTCGACCATCAGCAGGCGCTTGAGCACGAAGGAATACGCCAGGGTGCTGGCGAAATACACCAGCAGCATCAGCAGCAGGAAGCCATTGGTGGCGGCGCACAGGGCGATGGCGCTGACGGCCAGCAGCGCGCTGGCGCCCAGGGCCAGCGGCAGTGGCAGGCGGCCGGCGGCGATCGGGCGCAGGCGCTTGGTCGGATGCTGGCGGTCGTCGTGGGCGTCGAGCGCGTCGTTGAGCAGATAGGCGCTCGAGGCGCACATCGAGAAGGCGACGAAGGCCAGCAGCGATTGCAGCAGGGTGGCCGGCTGCAGCACATGGCCGGCCAGCATCGGCACGAAGACCAGCAGGTTCTTCAGCCATTGGCGCGGCCGCAAGCCCTTGAACAGGGCCGGCCAGGCCGACTGGCGGATGCTGCCCATGGGCGCGGTCTGGCGCCCTGCGGCCAGCTGGAAGGGACGGCGCGTGACGGCATAGGCCGCGCGGCTGGCCTGCCAGACCGGGATGTCGACCGTGGCATTGCCGATATAGTCGAAGCCTTGCGCGCCATAATGCTGCACCAGGGCGGCGGCCTTGTTGTGCGCGGTCAGGTTGACGTCCTCGGTGGCCAGCACCTGGTCGAACACTTGCAAATGGGCCGCGATGCGCTCGGCCAACTGGCGCTGGCTGCCCGTGGCCAGCACGATGCGGCGGCCGGCGCCGTGTTCGCGCGCCAGCTCGTCGAGCAGGGCGCGGTCATAGGGCAGGGTGGCCGGATCGGGCTGCACGTACTGGGCGATCTGGTGCTTGAAGCCGGCCTTGCCGCGCAACAGCCAGAGCGGCAGGCGCCACAGTTGCCAGAACTGGGTCTTGAGGAAGAGCAGCAGCGATTCCCACAGCAGGTCGGAATAAATCAGGGTGCCGTCCAGGTCCACCACCAGCGGCGGCTCGGCAGCACGACTATGGCCGCGCTCGGCGGCCAGCTTCATGGTCAGGGCTTCAGACATGGCTTGCGGTTTCCTCGTATGCGGGGCCAAACAGGGTGGCCGTCAGCACCTGCACATTCTGCGCCCAGGTCTGCCACGGCATGCCGGCCGAGCTGGCGGCGCGGCCTTGCGCCTTGAGCTGCAACCAGTCGCGCACGGCGGCGGCCAGGTCGGCGCCGGCCATGCCGCTGAAGTAGTGGGCATGTTCTTGCGCCACCTCGCGGAACACCGGCAGGTCGCGCGCGATCACCGGCAGCGCATGGCGCGCCGCCTCGATCAGCGGCAGGCCGAAGCCTTCGCCCTCGCTGGGCGCCAGCAGGCAGGCGCTGGCGCGGTACACCTGTTCCAGGTATTCGTCGCTGATGCCGCGCAGCCAGTGCAGGCGGCGTCCCAGTTCCGGATGGCTGGACAGGCGCTGCATGATGGCCGGGATGGAACGGCGCTGCGCGTCCGGCACGCCTTTCCAGCCTTCGCCGCCGACCACCACCAGGCGCACGTCGGCGCCCTCGGCCCACAGCTGCTCGAACGCGTCGAGCGCCTGCAGATGGCCTTTGCGCGGCTCGATCGTGCCCACCATCAGGAAGCCGGGCGCGGCGCCCAGGTCGGCCAGCACGGCCGGCGCGTCGTCGGCCAGGCCGGTGCTCGGGCGCGAGGCGTCGATGTCGGCGCCGTGGTGCACCACGGCCAGTTGCGGCGGCGCGCCGTCGCCGTGGCGCTGCAGCCAGGCGCGTGTTTCCTCGGCCACGGCGCCGCTGATGCAGATCAGGCGGTCGGCCACGCCGCTCACGGTGCGCAGCCATTTCTCGAACACCTGGTCGACCTTGGGCGGGAAGAAGTCGGGGCGCAGCACCGGCAGCAGGTCGTGGATCAGGAAGTTGATGCTGACGCCGCGCGCCCGCCATTCCTGGTACAGGCCGATGCGTGCCGCTTCGCACACGGCGCCGGGGAAGAAGTCGGGGCTGTAGAACACGTCGCCACTGGTGACCTGGACGTCCTCGTCGACCACGCCGCTGTCATCGGTGCCCAGCAGTTGGTGGGTGTAGCGGCGGCCGTAGCGGTAATGCCAGTGGCCGCCCTCGTCGGTCAGATACACCGGCAGCACGCGGTAGCGCGTGGTGGCGGTGCGCAGCAGCTCCGAGAGCTGGGCGCGCACCACGCGCTGGATGCCGGTTTTCAGGTCGTCGCGCACGATGGCCGAGACGTCGACCAGCAATTGCGGCGCGACGCCGGCCGGCACGAAGCGGCGGTAGACCTGGCCGTCGACGGTGGCGGCCAGCAGTTGGCGCGCGCTGGCGCGCCAGGTGAGCCAGGGCAGGTTGGCCGAGGCCGGCGCCTGGCCGGCCGCGTGCAAGGCCAGCCAATGGGCCACGGCGGCCGCCAGTTCGGCCGCGTCGGCGGCCGTGAAGAAGCTGGCATGCGCGCCCGCCACTTCGCGGAACACGGGAATGTCGCGCGCCAGGATCGGCAGGCCGTGCTGGGCCGCCTCGATCAGCGGCAGGCCGAAGCCCTCGCCCTCGGACGCGGCGAGCAGGGCGGCGCAGCGCTGGTACAGTTGTTCGAGCATCTCGTCCGACACGCCGGGCAGCCAGAACAGGCGCTTGCCTTGCTCGGGATGCTGGTCCATGCGCTTGGCGAATTGCTCCATCAGCCAGCCGTTCTTGCCGACGATGACGAGGTTGACGGCCACGCCCTGGGCCCACAGCTGTTCGCAGGCGGCCAGCGCCTGGGCTTGGCCCTTGCGCGGCTCGACCGTGCCCACCATCAGCAGCGTCGGCGCGCGGGCGGTGGCGGCCAGCACGGCATCGGCCTCGGGCGGCATGCCGCGGCTGGGCGCGCTGGCGGCGAGGTCGGCGCCGAGGTGGAACCAGGCCAGGTCGAGCGGCGCGCGGCGGCGGTTCGGTTGGGCCGCCAACCACTGTTCGAGTTCATCGGCCACGGCGCGCGAAATGGCGACCAGGCCGTCGGCCACCATGGCCACGGTGTGCAGATAGTCGCCATAGTATTTCTGCGTGCCGTAAGGGAAGCTGTCCGGCCGCAGCAGCGGCAGCAGATCGTACACCACGAATTGCACGCGCACGCCACGCCGGCGCAGTGCCAGCAGCAGCTCTTCATTCTGGGTCGTGATGTTCGACGCCAGGTCGAGGCCGAGGAAGTGGTCACCGGCCCGCGCTTCGATCGGCGCGTCCTCCAGGCCCAGGCCGGCTTCGCCGAGCATGGACAGCATGAAGTGGCGCGCGTAGCGGTAATTGTGGCCGCCGCCCTCGCTGTACACCGGTTCCACGCGGTAGCCCGGCGGCGGTTCGGCGATCAGGGCCAGCAGGATGCTGCGCACCACGCGCTGGATGCCGGTCTTGTGGTCGGTCTGCACCAGGGCCGAGATATCGATCAGCAGTTGGCGCTGGGCCGGCGCCGGCCGGTTGGCCGCCAGCAGGGTCGCCGTTTCCAGCAGCGCCGCCTGGTTCGGACGCGGCGTGCCGGGACGGGCCAGCGCGGCCAGCTGGCGGCGGTAGTGGGCGGCCGGGCTGTGGCGCGCGAAATGTTCGATGGCTGCGTGGTATTGACGGCCGACGGCGGCCGGCGCGTGCGCGCTGCGGATATAGTCGCGGCCGGCCGCCGCCAGCGTGGCGCGCAGGGCTGGATCGGCGGCCAGTTCCTGCAGCGCGGCGGCCAAGGCCGCGGTGCTGAACTCGTCGGGCAGCATGCGCAGCACGGCCGGCGGCAGGTCGGCCGCGGCGCCGTGGGCGTTGATGATGGTGGGCACCCCGTGCAGCAGGCAGTCGAGCACGGCGGCCGAGGTTTCGCCGCGCGTCTGGGCGCGCAGCTGGACGGCGGCGTCGCTGGCGGCCAGCCAGTGGGCGTAATCGGCGCCCGAGACGAAGCCGGTGATGCGGATGCGGCCGGCGGCCGGGCTGGCCGCGATCTGGCGCTGCAATTCGCGGCCATAGGGGCCGGCATCGTTCTCGCCGACGAAGACCAGTTGCGCCTTGGCGTCCTGGGCCAGGGGCGAGGCCAGGAAGGCGTCCAGCAGGCGCGCGTTGAGCTTGGTCGCGCCCAGCATGCCGAAGCTGCACACCAGGAAGGCGTCGTCGGCCAGGCCGAGGGCGGCGCGCGCGGCTTGGCGCGCGGCGGCCGGCTCGGCCGCGCCGACCTGGCCGCGCAGCAGCGGCAGGGTGCGCCAGGCGTCGGCGCTGCCCGGGCCATACCACTGCTCGGCCAGGCGGCAGGAGAAGGCGCTGTGCACGATCACGCCGTCGGCCTGGTCGAGCACGGCCTTATTGCAGGGATAGGCCCAGATGGTCGGGTTGCGGCCATGCTCGCGGTGGTGGCCGAGGGCGCCATAGCCGTGCGCGCCGTACAGCGCCTGCATGAAGGCGCCCGGCTGGTCGCCGTCGCGCTCCATATTGTCGAGCACTCCGCTCAGATAGAAATCGTGCAGCACCACCACGCCCGGATGGCGTTGCAGCAGGCCGAACATATGCTTGTGCATATTCGAATTGCCGAAGTGGTAGAGGCGGCGCGCGAACTGGTGTGCCTGTTGTTCGAAGTCGGCCACGCTGAGCTGGGGGAAGCGTTGCAGCGCGGCGTCCGGCGTGGCGCCGGGCGTGAGCACCAGGCTCAGTTCATAGTACGCCTCCAGCTCGGCGATCAGCTCGGCGCTGTAGTCGGCGATGCCCGAGTGTTCCGGCGGCAGCGGCGAAATGAAGGCCAGGCGCGGCCGCGCGCCCGCTGGCGCGGCGGCGTCGTCGTGCGGGGGCGCTTCCGGCAGCGCCGCCAGCAGGGCGGCGGCGGCCGCTTCCGGCGTGGCGCCGGCGGCGGCCAGTTGCTGTTCGGCGGCGCTCGGCAGGCGCAGGCCGTCGGCGCTGGCGCGCACCAGGCCCGGCGCGTGGCGGCCCGCTTCCAGCAGCAGGTCGGCGTTGAGCGCGGCCAGGAAGCCGGCGCGCAGCTCGCGCGCGGCGTGCTCCTGCCAGGCGCCGCGCGGCGCCGGCGTGCCGTAGGCCAGCAGTTGCGCGCGCGGCAGCAGGCCGTCGAAGGCGGCGCGCAGCTCGTCCACGCTGTCGGCGTGGCGGCGGTCGCAGGCCAGCAGCACGGTGTGCGGCGCCAGCAGCGGGAGCAGGGCGCGGACCAGGGCCAGGACGGCGGCGCGTCCGGGCGCCGTGCCCTCCTGCCAGGACTGGAAATCAAGAACGATGCGCATAATCAGTGTTTCGCTTGTTGGTCAAAGGCGCGCTGCAGATCGGCCAGGGCGCCGCGCGCCGACTGCGGCAGTTCGCGCAGCAGGGCCGGCACGTCCGGCGCGTCGGACACGGTGTCGGCCGTGGCGCGCTTGGCGGCGCGCAGCAGCTTGCCGACCAGGGTGTTGAGCACGGGAATGCGGTCCATCAGCGGCAGGATGCTGCGGCGCAGGACTTCGCGCGAGGTGAGCCAGCGCAGGCTGCGGCGCAGCGCGCCACGCGCCTTGCGCCGCGCCAGATTGGGCAGGCTGTTCGGGCCGCGCCGCAGAATGGCGCGCAGCGGCGCCGTGATGCGCCAGGAGCTGCTGGCATACACCGCCAGCAGGCGCTGTTCCACGTCCTGGCCCCAGGCGTCGGCCTGCAGCAGGCGCGCCTGCGCCTGCGCCGCCTCGCTGGCGGCGGCCTGCCGGGCGGCCAGCGCCGCCTGCAATTCCTGGCCCAGCTTCAGCTTGTCCTGCTGCACCGCTTCGACGGCGGCCGCCAGTTCTTCCACGCGCTGCCAGTTGGCGTTCACCTGCTGCGCGAGGTCGTGGTTTTCGCGCAGCGCCTTGTCCAGATGGTAGGGCGTGAAGGCGTCGAAGACATTGGCCTGCACTTGCAGCGCGGCCAGCAGCTCGCGGTGCTCGCCCGCCACGTAATAGCGGTTCAAGCCGTCGAAATAGGCGAAGTGGTAATCGTGCGGCAGCACCAGGCCTTCCCAGCTGGCGTGGTTGCTCACCGTGCTGCCGGGCAGGGTGGCTTCCACCACCAGCACCCAGGGGCGCCAGCGCGCGAAGTCCATGCCCTTCAGCACCTCGCCCTCGAAGCCCTCGACATCGATCTTGAGGAAGTGGATCTCGCCGGCCACATGGCTGGCGCAGATCTCGGCCAGGGTGCGCAGGGGCACGGTGGCCTGGGTCACTTCATAGCCGTCGGCGCGGTGCTGGGCCGCCACATCGGCGTCGGTGGAGGCCCAACCGTTCATCGACGGCACTTCGAACAGCGTGATCTCGCCGGCCGCGGCGCCGGCCGCGCAGCCCAGATTGATGTCGCGCGGGCGCTGTTCCAAGAAAGGCGCGTGGTAGGACGGCATCGGCTCGATATTGATGCCGTGCCAGCCGGCATCGTAGAAGGTCTTGGTGACCGAGTGCAGCACCGGGTCGTTGGCGCCGACGTCGATGTAAAAGCCTTGCGGCACATGCTTGAGGGCGCGCCACAGCAGCACATCCTCGAAGTTCTGCGAGTAGGAAATCAGGGTCATAGGCGCTTGGCTCATGGGCGGATGATCTCGATGGCCGGATCGATCCAGGCCGACCCTTCGAAATGGGGACGGCGCATATTAATCACGGTAAACACCAGGGCCAGGTCGCGCCACTCGTAATTGTTCACCAGATGGGTGTCGGTGCTGACGATGGCGGTGGCCACCGAATACGTGCCGGCGCCCAGGTTGGCGTGGAAGCGGAAGCGGTACACCACCTCCTCGCCGGCCTGCACCGCGTCCAGCGGCAGCTCCTTCAAATCGGTGTTGGTGCCGTACATGGCCTGGCCCAGGCGGTCCTTGATCATATAGCCGAGCACCATGCGTGGAATCGCCGCGCGCGCGCGCACCGTCACCTGCAAAGTCACCTCAGCGCCGACGTCGATCACCTCGACGCGCTGGCCGTCGGCGTCGAGCAGGGCGATGTCGGCCACCGTGGCCTCGCCCGTGCCGGACACGGTCTGCACCTTGCCGTCGTCGCGCGCGTTCAGCTGCAGCATGCTGTTTTCGCGGTCGGCGATCATGGCGTTGTAATAGTCCATCACCTCTTCCGGCGCGCCCTGCTTGCTCAGGCGCCCGCCGTCGAGCATGATGGCGCGGTCGCACACCGACTGGATGGCTTGCTTGTCGTGCGACACCAGCAGCAGGGTGGTGCCGGCGCGGCGGAACTGGCGGATGCGCTCGAAGCTCTTGTGCTGGAAATAGGTGTCGCCCACCGACAGCGCCTCGTCCACGATCAGGATGTCGGGACGGCGCGCGGTGGCCACGCTGAAGGCCACGCGCATCTGCATGCCGCTCGAATACACGCGCACCGGCTGGTCCATATACTCGCCGATCTCGGCGAATTCCTCGATCTGCGGCATCAGGGCCGTGATCTCGTCCATGCCCAGGCCCAGCAGCTGGCCCGCCATGTACACGTTCTGGCGGCCCGTGAAATCGGGATGGAAGCCCATGCCCAGTTCCAGCAGTGCCGCCACGCGGCCCTGCAGGTGCACGCCGCCCGTGGTGGGCTGGGTGGTGCCGGTGATCAGTTTGAGCAGGGTGCTCTTGCCGGCGCCGTTGATGCCGATCAGGCCCACGGCCTCGCCGCTGGCGATCTCGAAACTGATCTCCTGCAAGATCCATTTCAGCTTGTGCTGCGGGCCGCGGAAGGGCAGCAGCCATTCGCGCAGGCGCGACCAGCGCGTCGGATACTGCTTATAGGCCTTGCCCAGATTGCTGACGGTAATCGTGCCCATTACAGTTCATCCACCATTTCGCCGGCGCGCTTGCGGAACAATTGCAGGCCCAGCGCGCACAGCAGCAGGGCCAGGATGGCCGGCAGCGTCAGGCTGCCCCAGTGCGGCGCCTGGCCGTTGACCAGGATCTGCTGGTACGCCTGGATCACGGCCAGCATGGGATTGGCGTCCAGGTAGGGCCGCACGCTGGCCGGGATGATCGAGGCCGGGTAGACCACCGGTGTCAGCCAGAACCAGAATTGCAGCGCGATGGTGAAGAACTGGCCGACGTCGCGGAAGAAGACATTCAGCACGCCCAGCACCATGGCCAGGCCGATGGCCAGCAGCACCTCGATCAGCAGCACCGGGAAGACGGCCAGGAAGACGGCGCCCGGGAACTGGCCCGAGAGCAGCAGGAAGGCGACGAACAGGCCGAAGATGATGGCGAAATTGAGCAGGGCGTTGGCGACCACGATCAGCGGCAGGCAGATGCGCGGGAAGCTGATCTTCTTGATCAGGTTGCCGTTCTCGAGAAACATGGCCTGGCCGCGCGCCGTGATTTCGGCGAACAAGCCCCAGGTCAGCACGCCGGCGCACAGATAGATGCTGTAGGCGAATTCGGAATTCGAGCCGGGCAGCTTGCTGCGCATGACCTGGGAAAAGATCAGGGTATACACCAGGATCATGGCGAGCGGACTCAGCACGTTCCAGACGGCGCCCAGCATGGTGTTGCGGTACTTGGACTGGAATTCGCGCTTGACGCTGCCGCTGATAAAGCCGCGGTAAGCCCAGACCCCGCGCAGCATGGCGGCGGAAATCATGCGCCGCCTCGCGGGCCGGACGGCAAGGCCAGGATAAGCTCGTTCATTGGGAGTCGTGCGGGACACGGCGAGGGGCCGGGTCCGGAAATTTACAAGAGCCAGATTATATACCGCCCGTCCTTGCCACAGTTGTAACAGGTTGCAACGAAGGAATAGTCAGCCCTGCACCAGTTTCTGCAGCGCTTCCGGGTTTTTGATGACCAGGCGGTGCGGTTCCTTCTGCACGATGCCCTGCTGGGCCAGCGCGAGCAGGGCGCGTGTCACGGTTTCGCGGCTGGTATTGATCATATTGGCAATATCCTGGTGGGTCGGCAGGTTTTCCACCACCGTGCCGTCGGGCGCTTCGCGCTTCATCAGCACCAGATAGGTGTAGATGCGCTTGGCCGTGTTGTTGATGCTGAGCAGGGAGCGGAATTCCGAGTCGCGCTGGATCTTTTGCGCCAGGTGGCGCAGCATCTGCGAGGCCACCGAGGGCGAGTGGGCGAACAGGTGCATGGCCGTGGGCGCGGGCAGGAAGGCCACCAGCACCTCGGTCATCGCTACCACCGAGGCCGAGCGCGTGGAATTGTTGATCAGGGCGATTTCGCCGAAAAAGTCGCCCGGCGCCAGCATGCGCAGGCCGATGGCGCGGCCATCCTCGGTCACGTCGATCACCTGCAACTGGCCCGAGAGCAGGAATAGCAGGCCGTCGCCGATGCCGCCCTTGTGCAGCACCACCTCGCGCTTGGCGTACTGGCGGATGCGTAATTCGCCCTTGATCTTGAGCATTTCCTCGTCGGACAGGCCGGCCAGCAGCGGAATCTTGCGCAGGTGGATCTGCACCTGGCGCTCTTCGGCCGGCGGCGGGGCCGCGGAAGGGGCGGCGGAGGGATCCTGACTGCTTGACATGGCGTTCCTGCTTGGCTCGGGTTATCGGTTGCTTGCGATTGCGTATCAGATGGAGACGTAGGCCAGGGCGAACAAGCCCGCGAACGCCAGCCCGGCCGCATTGGCGGCCATATCGCGCCAGCAAAAGCTGCGGTCGGGCAGCAATTGCTGCAGGCATTCGATGGCCCAGCCCAGCACCAGCAAGCCGGCCAGCCCCATCAAGGCTTGCGCCGGCCCCTGGGCCAGGCGCAGCGCGAGCAGGCCGAGCACCGCGAAAGCGCCGAAATGCAGCAGCTTATCGTTCGGCATGCGCACCGGCAGCCAGCGGTTCGGCACCAGACAACCGGCGACCAACAGCAGGCCCGCGGCCAAAAACAATCCCCAATCCATTCCCATTGTACAAGCTCCAACGCCCAGCCTTAAGGGGTTTGCCACTGCCAGCTGATTTGCAATTGGCGGTCATTGTACTGAAAGATCGAGATATTTTCCTTGTTGCGCACGGCGCGGCCTTCGACTATCAGCGATTGGGTGCGCGTCAGCGGGTAGCTCAGCGTGGCGCGCCACAGATGGCTGGCCTGCCGGCGCACCTGGTCGAGGAAGCCGGGCGCATACACGCGCTCATTATTCCATTGCTGGCGGTTATAGCCGAGTTCACCGATCAATTCGCCGTACAGGCGGCGCCGCCACTGCGCCGCCACTTGCCAGCCGTGGCGGTCGCCGCCGGGCCGCGCGGCTAGGGCATGGTCGCGCTGGGCCGCCAGACTCAGGCTGGCATAGCTGTCGCCGCCGCGGTAGCTGAGCTGGCTGCGCAGTTCCACGGTATTGGCGTCGAAATTCTCCAGCGTGGTGTAGGCGACATGGGTCAGGCCGCCGGTCACGCTGAATTGCCAGCTGCCCGGCAGCGGCAGCGGCGGACCGACGCGCAGCTGCACTTGGCTCAGGCGCTGGTACAGCTGGCCGCCCAGGGTAATCAAACCGAGCATGGCGTTGGCGCGCAAGGTCCAGCGCCCGAAGCGCCACGGCGACTCGACCCCGGCGTACAGCGAGGCCGAATCGTACTGGTGCAGCTGGTCGTAGCGGCGCGCCTGGTATTGGACGAAGCCGATGCTGCCATTGGGCGTCAGGTCGCGCACATGGTCGGCCGAGAGCGTGCTGTATTGGTCGTGCTTGGGCAGGAAGTCGGGCAGCAGCAGCTCGGCTTCGCGCGCGCCCTGGTTCACGTTCTGGTCGATGCCGCGGCCCACGCTGAACGAGGACTGGCTGTGCGGCTGCCAGCCGGCGCAGCCTTTTTCGCGCGCCTCGGCGATCAGTTTCAGGATATCCTCGGGCGGATCGAAGCGCACCTCGACGGCGGCGAACAGGCGCTCAGCCTCGGCCGTGTGGCCCAGGGCGCACTGGATCAGGGCCAGGTCGAGCCAGGCGCCCGCGTGCAGCGGCTCGTTTTCGATCACGCGCTGCAAGGTGGCGCTGGCGTCGTTCTTGCGGCCTTCGGCGATCGATTGCAGCGCCTCCTGGTAAAGCTGCTGGCTTTCCGGTGGCGCCTCGTCGCTGCCTGCCGGCGGCGCCTCGGCCAGCGCCAAGGCCGCCGGCAGGCTCAGGGCCAGGGCGGCAAGATGGCGGCGCGGCGGCCAGCAGGGCATCACGCGCGGCTCTCCAGGGCGGTATCGGGGGCAGGGCTGGAATTCTCGGGTAAAACCATATTGCTTGGGTCAAAAGTATAGAGGGTAGTCGGCTTTTCCTTGCCGCGCAACAAGCGCTCGCCCAGGCACAACAGCGTATGGCGGCGCGCCCGCGCCATGGCGCCGGCGCCGACGATCACGCGCGAGGGATAGTCGCGCGCCGCCTGTTCCAACCGGGCCGCCGTGTTCACGCTATCGCCCACGGCGGTGTAGATGCTGCGGAAGCGGGTGCCAAAATCGCCCGCCATCGCCGTGCCGCTCTCGATGCCGATGCGCACGCGCAGCGCCGGCCGTCCGAGTGCCTGGCGCTGGGCGCTCAATTCCGCCACGCGCCGCACAATAGCACGGGCGGCGTCTATTGCCAAATCGGCATGCTCGGGCTGGGGCAGGGGCGCGCCCCAGAATGCCACCAGGCCGTCACCGGTGTACTTGTCCAGCGTGCCGTGGCAGGCGATGACGGGGCCGGTCAGGCATTCGAGAAAATCGCGCGTGAGCTGGGCCGCCTCTTCCACCGGCAAGGCTTCGACCTGGCTGGTATAGCCCTCCATATCGGCCACCAGGGTGGTCACGTCGAGCTGGCGCGGCGCCAGCGGGTCTTGCAGGTCGCGCCGCAGCAGCTCGGCCACCACGGCCGGCGCCACATACTGGCGCAAGGTGTCGAGCAGGTGGCGCGACTTGTGCTGCGCCTGCTGCCACTGGAAGGGTACGGCGAAGGTGAGCAGGAAGAAGACGGCGGCCAGCGGCGCGGCCGGCGAAAAGTCGGGATCATGCCGGCACAGCGGCAAGGCCAGGGCCAGCCACAGTCCGGCGCCCAGGCCCAGCAGCAGCACATTGCGCGTGGCCGACAGGCGCGGCAAGGTATAGCCCAGGCTGAACGCCAGCAAGGCGGTATACAGACAGGCCAGCCAGCGTCCCGGCCAGGGCGCCGGCGCCCGGCCATCTTGCCGGTCGAGCAGGGTGGAGAGCATGGTCGCCTGCACGCCCAGGCCGGGCCGGTTGGCCGCCAGCGGCGTGGTCACGCGGTCGCCCAGGGTCAGCGAGGACGAGCCGACCAGTACCAGGCGCCCGCTGGCGCCCTGCGGCGCCAGACTGCCGTTAAGAATATCGGCCGCGCTGACCACGGTGTACGCATCCCAGTCGCGTTCATAGGCGATGCGCGCGGCGCGGCTGTCGGCGGGCGCCGGCCGCGTGCCATCGCCGCAACACTGCAGCAGGGCCAGCGACAGGGCCGGATAGACCTTGCCCTGGTAGCTGGTCAGCAGCGGCAGGCGGCGCAGCGCGCCGTCCGGATCGGGCAGAAAGCCGATATTGCCGATATGGGGCGCGCGCGCCAGTAGCGCATGGTTGGCGATGTGACCGCTGGCCGGCTGGGCCGGGCCGGCAGCGGCGATGGCGCCGCCCGGCACGCCCTCGCGCAGCGGCTCGGGCCGGGTCAGGCTGTAGTCGAAGGCTTGCGCCAGCACCAAGGGGCCATGCTGGGCCAGCATGGCCAGGCGCGCGTCGCCCAGGGTATCGCCGGGCTTGGGCAGCACGATGTCCAGGGCCACGCCACGCGCGCTGTAGTTTGAAAGCAGCAGCTCCACCAAGTCGGCCAGGCGGGCGCTGGGCCAGGGCCAGGGGCCGATCTGGGCCAGGCTGGCCTCGTCGATATCGACCACCAGGATGCGCGGTTCGGGCGCCGTGCTCACCTGCAAGCGCAGATAGCGGTCGCGCAGCCACTCGTCGCCCACCAGGCTGCTGCCGGCCGGCGGCAGCCACTCCAGCCCCACGGTCAGCAGCAGCGCCATCAGCGCCAATAGCCAGCTGAGCTGGCGCGGGCGGGGCAGAAGAGGACGGCGCAGGGCCGGTTGCAGGCTCATCGGTGGTGGCTTGGCTGACGGGTGGCGGCGGGAAACCATCAGTATATCGTGTTGCCAAACGATAAGAACTTTTTGCTACAAAGTGTAACGCCGGGAAACGCGAAAACGGCTTCAGGTAGAATGTGACCTCGGTCACGGAAAGCTGTGGCAGGTTCACCGCATAATCGGGCAGAAGGGGAATAATATGATGAAACAACTTGCATTCACAGTCGGCTTGGTGCTGGCGGCCCAGGCCGTGCAGGCGGAGGAGGCGGGCAAGATTATTTTCGTCGCCGGCTCTGCCCAAGTCGCCGGTCAGCCGGCCGCGCTCGGCACCATGGTCCAGGAAGGACAGCTGCTCAGCACCGGTAACGACGGTTATCTGTATGTCAAGACCGTCGACAACGGCTTGTTCATCCTGCGGCCCAAGACCCAGGCCCGCATCGCCACATATCATGTGGACAAGGCCAATCCAGCCAACACCATGGTCAAGCTTGAGCTGATCAGCGGCGTGGCGCGCAGTCAGTCCGGCGAGGCCGTGAAACTGGCGCGCCAGAATTTCCGCTTCAATACGCCGGTGGCCGCCATCGGCGTGCGCGGCACCGATTTCACCGTGTTTACCGACCAGAACACCTCGCGCGTGGCCGTGATTTCCGGCCGCGTCACGGTCAGCGGCTTCGACGGCGCCTGCCGTCCCGAAGGCGCCGGCCCCTGCGAGGGCCAGACCGCGCGCGAACTGGCGGCGGCACAGAAAGGTGTGCTGCTGCAGATCCAGCGCGGCCAGGCGGCGCCGCAACTGATGCAGGGCAACAGCCTGCTGGCGCCGGATGTGGTGGCGCCACCGCGCGGCGACGAGCCGGTGGGCAAGAATGGCACGGGCGGCACCGCCGGCGAGCCGAACCTGGACGCGAAAAAGAATGTCTCGCTGCAGGAAAAGGCGGCGCAGCAACCGGCGGTCAAGAATGAACCGAACGCCGGTGGCAATGTGCCGCCGCTGGTCGTGCGCCCGGATCCCGATCCGGTGCCGGTGGTGCCGGTGGTGCCGCCGCCGCCAGTGCGCGAAGTAAGCTGGGGGCGCTGGAATACGGTGCTCAATATGCCGGCCAACAGCGGCCTGTCCAAAGATGGTGCGGAGCGGATCGCTCTAGGCGATGATTTCGTGCTGTTCCGTAGCCGCTCAGGATCCCAATTCATCGCTCCAGAGCGCGGTAGCATTGGCATGGTTATTGCCTCCAGCGAAGCCTATGTGCGCGATATTTACACTGGTCCACAGGCGGCCACTCTTGAAAATGGGCAGCTCCTGTTTAATTTCGATAAACGCAGTTTCACCACCAGTTTTGATTTGGTGACTGGAGATGAAACTCGCAAGATGGCCAGCGAAGGCGGGGTCAATTCGACGGGTGACTTTTTCGGACAAAATCGCTATTCACCAAATTCAAATATGACCGTAACGGGCGCTATGACCGACCTGAATGGCGCCACCTATCTTTTCAAAAGCAGCCTGGATGCAAAACGGTCGGCCGGTGGTGTTGTAGTGTGGAAGAAATAAGTTTCCAGATCAATTGCTTATGAAAAAGAAGCCCGCTTGCGGGCTTCTTTTTTGTGCGGCTCAACTTGTCTTCTATATCGCGCGCATTTGGTCGATGCAATTATTGGTGAGTATTTAGCCGAAAGGTTCTCCAGACGAAGCCGTAGTTGTCAAATTGAGTAGATAAACCCAGTTTGAAATGAGTCAGATGCCAAAATATTGCTTTATCCATAGGCTTCTTTCATAATGGCCGCGCGGTAAATTTACTGTCGCAAATAAGCGCAAAAAAAGTGGAATTCTTTGGTGAAATGTGATGGTCATCACATTCCATGCTGAGGGCTTCTGCGATTATCTCGTCACGCCGTCTTGCGGGCGCAAGTCTTGCGTGGCCGAAGCGCTACTTTTTTAACCCTAGGAGTTAATCTCAATGGCTACTAATCTCGAACTGGTACAAAATCTGTACGTTGCTTACTTCAACCGTCCTGGTGATCAGAAAGGCATCGACTTCTACGTTGACGTGCTGAACCGTGGCGCTGCTACGATCGATCAGCTCAGCGCTGCTTTCAACCAGTCCCCAGAGTACACCGGTCTGTTCGCAGGCAAAAACTCCGAACAAATCGTGGGCATCGTGTACCAGAACCTGTTCGGCCGCGCTCCAGACCAAAAAGGTCTGGCCTTCTGGGCTGATAAGCTGGACAAAAAAATCGTTACCGTTGCCGACGTAGTGAAATACGTGGTTGCTGGTGCTGTTAACACTGACGGCACCCCGAACGCCGACGCTAAAGTATTCACTAACAAAACCGCTGCTGCTATCGCCTTCAGCGATTCTCTGCTGCAAGAAGGCAACGCTCTGGCGAAAATCGCCTACGGCTCCGGCGACCCAGTCATCCTGGCCATGGTCAAAGCCTTCATTGCCAATGTAACCGACGACGCTTCCCTGGCTGCCGCTACGGCTGGCCTGCCTAGCCTGACCGAAGCTATCGCTGGTCAGAACAACCCAGGCCAAAACGCCAACCTGACCGCTGGTGTTGATACCCTGAATGGTACCGCTGGCAACGACGTGTTCACCGGCACGCTGGACGCTGGCAGCACTCCATCGACCACCACCCTGAGCGCACTCGACACCATCAACGGCGGTGCTGGTAACGATACCCTGGTTATCAACGTTCTGAGCGCTGCTGGTGTCGCAGGTTCGGCAGCCACCCTGCCAACCGTGACCCTGTCGAGCGTTGAAACCGTCAACCTGCGCGCCGCTGTTGGCGTGGATGGTGATGTTTCGACCTGGAACGGCGTTAACACCGTGAACGTGAGCCAGATCGCCAAGTCTGCTCTGGCTGATGCACTGAAACTGAAGGCTGCTGCCACCACCGACGTAAACGTAAAAGTAAGCGCTGTTGGCGACACCATTAAAGTTGACGGCGGCAAAAACGTAAACGTCTCGCTGAACAATGTTGCTACCGCTGACGTTGTGACTGTCACTGGTGCCAAAGCTGCCGTAACCGTAAGCAATACCGGTGCTGCAAGCGTGGCTGGTACTGCTGCAACCTTGGCTGCCGTCAATGTGACCGGTGGTTCGACCATCACCGTAACCCAGAAAGCCACCAGCGACGCTAGCGCTGCCGCAACCGATGGCACTGGCGCCACCATCACCCAAGGTAAAGTCACCATCGTTGGCGATGCGTCGACCGCCACCGTTGTTGTGAAGCAAGATACGGCAGTTCAAGCGTCGGCCGCTACTGCAGCTACTACCGCCAAGGCCACCACCAAAGAAGTGGTATTCACTGCGGCTGCTAAAGGCGACATCGTTACCATTGACTTCGGTGACGGCGCGCTGAGCTTCCAGGCAAACAAAGCCCTGACCGCCGCTGAAGTGGCATCCGCCTTCGCCAACCTGGCTAAGAATGTTAAGCAGGGTAGCGCTTCGGCCGCTCTGGGTATTTACAGCGACCTGAGTGGTGGTGTTTCTACCGGCGTGAGCGATGGCTGGACTTCGGGCGCCGTTCAAACGGTTGACGCTACCCATGCTAAGGTTGTATTCAGCAGCGCCGTAGCTGCTGCTGACCTGACGATCGCTACCGGCGGCGCTATCGCTGTTGCCCAAAACCGCGTGGCCGGCGCAACTGGTGCAGGCGCTGCAGCTGGCGTGCTGGGCGTGGCAAACGGTATCGTTGACATCCAGGATTCCGCTGCCGCCTCGATCAAAACCATCACCGTTGATGGCTACGCTGACACTTCCGTGATCGGCACGACCGGTGCGACCGCTTCCCTGGCAACCCTGAACCTGTCCAACGCTGAGCTGAAAGACGCTGCCGGCGCGGACGGCATTCTGGACGCCGCTGCAGGCATTACCGTTGGTGACACTGCTGCTACCCTGGCACTGAAACTGGAAAAAGTGGGCACCTCGGTGTACTACGATGGCCAAGCTGCTAACACCGTAGTGAAAGCTGGCCTGTCGTTCACCGCCGCACCAACCACCCTGAACGTGAACTCCGTTGGCGACAACTACGTTGCCCTGACCGCTGCGGCTACCGAGACTCTGAATGTCTCTGGCACTGGCACTCTGGACGTGAGCGCAAACGATCTGGCTGGCCTGAAATCCGTCAAAGTGACCGAGAAAGCTGGCCTGGTTCTGAACGCTGCCGTAGCTGACACCGTTGAATCGGTTGACACCACCGGCACCACCGGCACCGTGTCCGTCAGCATCGAAGGCAACCGCGCAACCTACACCGGCGGCGCTGGTGTGGACAACGTGACTGTGACCAACTCTGACGTTGCTATCTCCAAGGCAATCAACCTGGGCGCCGGCAACGACACCCTGGATCTGTCGCAAGACCTGACTGTTGACCCAACCGTTGAACTGAACGGTGGCGACGGTGTTGACACCATCATCCTGTCGGCTGCTGCTGCCGCCGCCCGCTCCGCTGCATCCACTTTCGAAACCAAGATCACCGGCTTCGAAAAACTGGGCATCACCGCTGCAACGAGCAACTACACCGTTGATATGACCAATATGGACGATATCAACTACGTGGTCAGCGCTAATTCGACCGTTGGTGCTACTCCGGAAGTCCAGACTTTCAGCGTGACCAGTGGCGTGGCCGCTGTCAAGACCAACGCAACCCAGACCCTGAACTTCGCTGGCACCGCAATCACCGTCAACGGCAACATCACTGTAGGTGGTGTGACCGTGGCTGTGGTTACTACCGACACCGCTAGCGATATCGCAACCAAAGTCGTGACCGCGCTGAACGGCCAGCTCGCAGGCGGCTCGGCCAATGCTGTGAAAGCGGCTGCGGTTGGTAGCACTGTGACCTTCACCATCGACACCCGTGACGGTGCACTGGCGTCGCTGCCAGTTGTTGCTACCACTGCAACCGCCACTGGCCTGCCTGCAACGGCTACCGCCGGCATCGCTTTCAACGCCAATGCTCAGACCATCACCATCGGTGGTGTTGCCGTAAATCTGGTTGCTGGTGACATTGACGCTACTGGTGCTGCTGTTGCCGGTTCCGGCGACGACACCGCTGCCGAAGTAGCAACCAAGATCGTTTCCGCCCTGGACGCTGCAACCGCTACCTACGACGCCGCTGGCACCAGCAACGCCGGTGCTGCTGTGACCGTCAAGTACGCTGCCAACGGCAACCAGGCTAACATCACGCTGGGTGCTACCACCTCTGGTGTGGCCATCGGTGCTGTTACCGAAGCGACCCCAGGTACGGCTGGTACGGCTGGTCTGATCATCGACAAGCTGGCCAATAAAGGCACTCTGGAGCTGACCGCCGCTGGCGCTGGTGTTGAAGTGAAGATCCTCGACGCCGCTACCGGTACCGCCGATGTGCTGAACATCGTGACCAATGCCGCTACCGGCGCAAATCTGGGCACCGTGACCGCCAACAAAGTGGAAACCATCAACGTGTCCGCCAACGACACCGATGTCACCACCTCCGCTTCCGGCGCCGCCAAAGTGTCCACCAACACCCTGACGCTGGCTGCTGACAAGGCTGCCACCATCAACGTGTCGGGCGCTGGCAACGTGGTTCTGAAGCTGGATGCAAGCAGCACCGCTGTTACCCTGATCGATGGCAGCACCGCTACCGGCAAGCTGACCGTTACCACCCTGGCTGGCGACGCTGCTGCTACTACCGTTAAAGGTGGTGCTGGTGCCGACGTTCTGACCGCACAAGGCGCGAACGACGTGCTGATCGGCGGCGCAGGCACCGACACCCTGAAAGTGGTTGGTCTGGCTGCTAGCGCAGTGACCCTGACCGGCGGCGACGGCGTTGACTCCTTCGACGTGAGCGGCTTCCTGGCTGCTAACGCGGGTGCAGCTGTCACCATCACCGACCTGGCTAAAGGCGAAACCATCAAGTTCGTCAGCGACGTCAACCTGAACTTCGCTAGCTCGAAAGTTGCTCTGATCCCAGAAGCTACCTTCGACAACTACGTGACCGAAGCTGCCAAGGCTGCTGGTCTGGCTGCTGCTACCCACACTGGCACTCCTGCGACCCCAGCCCTGCACGGTATCGCTTGGTTCCAGTTCGGTAGTAACACCTTCATCGTTCAGGACAATGGTGGTTCGGCTGGCGTGTTCGACAACGCTACCGACATCATCGTCAAGCTGACCGGTACTGTTGACCTGAGCAACTCGTCCATCAACGACGTTGGTCAAGGCACCCTGCAGTTCCTGTAATCTGCGATAGCCAAGCCTCAGCAATGAGGTTGCAAATCGGGTAGCAAAACATCGCTGCCTGATCGCTTAAAGGCCAAACCTTCGGGTTTGGCCTTTTTTATTGGATCTGTTGGATAGAGCTTGAGCCGATGTGACATATGGCCCAGCCCATTGCGAGGAAAGGGAGGTGCGCGATACAATGTATCTCAATTAGTCGCTATGGAGATCTTTATGGCCGCCACTACCACCATGATTCACGTCCGGGTAGACGAGAACGTTAAAGCGCAGGCTGCGGAAACGCTGGCCTCGATGGGGCTATCCCTTTCCGATGCGATTCGCGTTTTCCTGACCCGCGTCGTCGCCGACAAGGAACTGCCATTCGCAATCAGGGCGCCAAATGCCGATAGCCGCGCTGCAATGGCTGAAGCCAGCGAGCTCATCAAGAGTCACAATGCTCGCTTCACCAATGCCGAGGCCTTGATCGATGAGCTCGAAAAAGCCAGCCCCGAGTAAGCGGGCACGCCTGCCGCGGGCTTCGGATTACACCAAGGAATTTCTCAAGGATTGGCAGCGCTTGTCGCACTCTGGCCGGTATGATATGGCCCGGCTTAAAGGGGCGATGATGTTGCTGATGTCCAATTATGGTCCACTGCCGCCTGAGTGGTTGGATCACCAACTGATCGGAGACTGGGCCGGTTACCGGGAATGCCATATCGGAGGAGACTTCCTGTTGATCTACGCGCTGGACGACAGCGGCAAGCACGGCATGGTCGTGTTTGTTCGTAGTGGGACGCATTCCGAGCTTTTTTCATGAACGGCTTTTCCTCTATTGACGTTGCGGTTTCGGTGTTGCTTCAAAATAATTTGTGATATCCGTCACATTTTTTGTTGTAGTTGGGCGATAATGTCACGTCTGCGCAAGGGGTAGGCCTGCGTGTAGCTGAAGTGTTCTCTCTGTCACCCAAATGAAAAAACTCATCCAACCGAAGAACGAAATCGAACAGGTGCTGCTCAAGTTCAAGAGCACCTTCGTCACGGTCGGCACTTTCAGTGCGATCAGCAACCTGCTGATGCTGGTGCCTTCCCTGTATATGTTGCAGGTGTATGACCGTGTTCTGGCCAGCCGCAACGAAATCACTTTGTTGATGCTGACCCTGATTATGCTGGGCGCATATATGTTCATGGGCGCGCTGGAATTGATCCGCAGCTTCGTGCTGGTGCGTGTGGGCGCCAAGTTCGATATGGAGCTGAACAAGCGCGTTTATACGGCCGCCTTCGAACAAAATCTCAAGTCCGCCGGCGGCAATGCCGGCCAAGCTCTGAGCGATCTGACCAATCTGCGCCAGTTCCTGACCGGGAATGCGCTGTTTGCCTTCTTTGATGCCCCTTGGTTCCCGATTTACCTGATCGTGATCTTCTTCTTCCAGCCATCGCTGGGCGTGTTCGCGCTGTGCGGCACCGTGGTGCTGGTGATCCTGGCTTATGTTAATGAGCGCGTGTCGCACAAGCCACTGGCCGAAGCCAATGCCATGGCTATCGCCTCCGGCACCCTGGCGACGAACAATCTGCGCAATGCCGAAGTGATCGAATCCATGGGCATGCTGCCCAATCTGCAGGGCCGCTGGTTCAAGCTGCACGGCCGCTTCCTGCAGCTGCAGGCCGAGGCGAGTGAAAAGGCGGGCACTGTCGGTGCCATTACCAAGTTCGTGCAGGTTTCCCTGCAATCGCTGGTGCTGGGTTTTGGCGCCTTGCTGGTGCTGGAAAATAAAATCACCCCCGGCATGATGATTGCCGCTTCCATCCTGGTTGGCCGCGCGCTGGCGCCGGTGCAGCAAGTGATTGGCGTGTGGAAGAGCTGGAGCAGCACCCGCAGCGCCTACGAGCGTCTGACCAAGCTGCTGGAGACGAATCCGGCCCGCGATGCCGGCATGGAGCTGCCTAAGCCGCAAGGTAATTTGTCGGTCGAAGGCGTGACCGCTTCGCCGCCAGGCATGAACGTGCCGATCCTGAAAGGCGTGAGCTTTGCGATCCAGTCTGGCGATGTGCTGGGTGTGATTGGCCCGAGCGGTTCGGGAAAATCGACGCTGGCTCGTCTACTGGTGGGCGTATGGCCGTCCGCCGTAGGCAAGGTGCGTCTGGACGGTGCTGATATTTATCAGTGGAACAAGGCCGAACTGGGGCCGAACGTGGGCTATTTGCCACAGGATATCGAATTGTTCGGCGGCACCATCGGTGAAAATATTGCACGCTTTGGCGACGTGGATTCGGAGAAAGTCGTACTGGCTGCTAAGCGTGCGGGGGTGCATGACATGATTCTGCACTTGCCCAGAGGCTACGATACTCAATTGGGCGATGGCGGCGCCGGTCTGTCCGGCGGTCAAAAGCAGCGCCTCGGGCTGGCGCGCGCCATGTATGGCGACCCCTCCATCATCGTGCTGGACGAGCCGAATTCGAATCTCGACGACGTGGGCGAGGCCGCCCTGGTGCAGGCGGTCAGCGATCTGCGCGCACGCGGCAAAACCATTGTGTTGATCACCCACCGCACCAGCGCGATTGCCGCCACCACGAAACTGCTGCTGCTGCGCGATGGCATGGTAGGCGCCTTTGGTCCGACCAACCAGGTGTTAGCCGCCTTGCAGGAAGCCAACCAGAAACAGCTGGAAGCCCAGCAAGTAGCCGCGCGCCAGCAGGCTGCCCAGCAACAAGCCACCGCCCAGCAACAAGCTGCGCAAATGGCGGCTGACCGTGCCTTGCAGGAGCAGGCTCAGGCAGTTGCCGACAAGGCCGCAGGCGCCGCAGCGGAACAGGAGTAAGCATGTCTGATATCGTAAAAAAACAGCAGTCCGCTGCGGACGTCATTTCTCATATGGTGACGCCGTTGGAAGTGAATACAGACGCCCGCAGCTACGCGCGTCTGGGTTGGATCATCGTTCTGGTCGGCGTCCTCGGCTTTTTGTTGTGGGCCTCGTTTGCTCCTCTAGACAAGGGCGTGCCTATGTCTGGCACTGTGGCCAAGGAAGGTAACCGCAAAGCCGTGCAATATCCTGTGGCCGGCGTGGTGGAGGACATTCTGGTCAAGGATGGCGACCACGTGAAGGCGGGCCAGCTTCTGGTACGTATGAATGACGCCCAGCCGAAGTCCTCACTAGAAACGACCGTGGCCCAATACTTGGTGGCGCGTTCGACCGAGGCTCGCCTGCTGGCAGAACAAGCAGGCAAAAGCAGCGTGGCGGTACCGGAAACGCTGCAAGCCTATAAAAACGATCCGCGTACGGCCGCCAATATTGCCTTGCAAAATGAGCTGCTAGCTTCGCGTCAGTCAGCTTTGCGCAGCGAATTAGGGGTGGCGGATGAAAACATTGCTGGCTTGACTGTTCAAATCAAGGGCTTGCAGGAATCGCGCGATAGCAAGAAAGCCCAGCAAGCCTTTTTGAAAGAACAGCTGGACAATACCCGCGACCTGGCCAAAGAAGGCTATATTGCTCGCAACCGTCTGCTGGAACTGGAGCGCACTTATGCTCAGATCACGGGCTCCCTGTCTGAAGACCTGGGCAATATCGGTCGTTCGCAGCGCCAGATTATGGAACTGAGCCTGCGCAAGAGCCAGCGTAGCCAGGAATACCAGCGCGATGTACGCAACCAGCTGGCCGAAGTACAGAAGGAAGCCGAAGCCCTGCATAGCCGCATCCAGGGCCAGCAATGGGAGCTGTCGAACGTGGAAGTGAAAGCACCAGTGGATGGCATTGTGGTCGGTTCCAGTGTTTTCACCCGTGGTGGTGTGGTAGCTCCCGGTGTGCACATGATGGAAATCGTACCGAGCGACGACGGCCTGGTGGTGGAAGGCCAGTTGATGGTCAATCTGGTAGACAAGGTGCATTCCGGCTTGCCGGTGGAATTGATCTTCTCGGCTTTTAACACTAACAAGACTCCACATATTCCGGGCGTGGTGCTGAACGTGGCAGCGGACCGCACGGTGGATGACAAATCGGGCATGCCTTACTACAAGGTACGCGCCAAGGTCAGCCCGGAAGGCGCGGCCCTGATCGCCCAGAAGAAACTCGACATCCTGCCCGGCATGCCGGTGGAAATGTTCGTGAAGACGGGCGAACGCACCATGATGAGCTATCTGTTCAAGCCGGTCGCCGACCGTGCCCACTCGGCCATGTCGGAGGACTAAGCGTGCGCCAGACTTTGAAACGTCACCTGCCCCGCTTGCTGCCCATGGCCGTGGGCGCTGCCCTGATGCTGCACGGCAGCGGCGCGGCAGCCCTCGGCCTGCTGCAAGCTTACGAGGCGGCCCTGCAGAACGATCCCGCCTACCGCGCCGCCCGCTACGCGCGCGACGCCGGGGCGGAAAACCGCATCGTCGGCCGCTCCACCTTGCTGCCCTCCTTGTCGGGCAGCTTCAACGGCAGCAAGAACAACAGCACCATTGGCTTCGACGGCAAGGAAAGCCCGCGCGACTATATCTCGCGGTCCTCCACGGTCCAGCTGCGCCAGCCGCTCTTCAGTTTGGAAGCGCTGGCGCGCTACAAGCAGGGCGTGGCGCAGAGCGACTACGCCCAGATGCAGTACGCCAGCCAGTCGCAGGAAGTGATCGTGCGCGTGGTGAACGCCTATCTCGACGTGCTCTACCGCAAGGACCAGCTGGCACTGGCGCGTGCCCAGCGCGATATGTATGCCGAGCAGCGCCAGGTCAACAACCGCCTGTTCACCAAAGGCGAGGGCACGCGTACCGATATGCTGGAAACCCAGGCCCGTCTGGACCTGTCCGAAGCCCAGCTGCTCGAAGCCCAGGATGAGGTCGCCAACGCCACCAGCGCCCTGTCCGGCATCATCGGCGGCGAAGTGGATGAACTCGACCCGCTGGCACCGGGCTTCCGCGTCCAGGCTGCCGACCAGCGCAGCTTTACCGACTGGAAGACGCTGGCGCTGGAACAGAATCCGGACGTGCGCGCCCTCACCAATGCCGTCGAGATCGCGCGCCAGGAAGTGAACAAGCAGCGCTCCGGCCACGCGCCGCGGCTCGATTTTGTTGCTGTGTACCAGAAGAGCGCTTCGGAAACGATCAATCTGTACAACCAGGATACGACGGTGCGCAGCCTGGGCATCCAGCTCAATATTCCGCTGTACAACGGCGGCGCCGTGAGCGCGCTGACGCGCCAAGCCGTGGCCAACCAGGAAAAAGCCAAGGCCGACCTGCAGACCCAGGTCGACAAGGTCAGCACCGAGTTGCGCCGCCAATACAATCTGGTGGCCAGCAGCGTCACCCGCATCGCGGCGCTGGAAAAAGCCGTGTCCTCAGGCGAATTGTTGACGCAGGCGACGCAGCAAAGCATCAAGGGCGGCGTGCGCATCAATCTAGACTTGCTCAACGCCCAGCAGCAGCTCGTCAGCAGCAAGCGCGACCTGGCCCAGGCGCGCTACAACTATCTGCTGTCCTCGCTGCGCCTGCGCGCCGCCGCCGGCATCCTGAGCGGCGAAGACTTGCGCGCCATGGCCGCCTATTTCCGTTGAGGTGAGTCATGTTGCACGATGAAGTCGAAGTCACGGTCGGGGGCGTCAGCTACCGCTTCAGCCAGCTGAGTGCCGAGGCGCAGGAGCAGGTTACCAATCTGCAATACGTCGACGCCCAGATTGCCGACCTGAAGTCCAAGCTCGCGGTCTACACCACGGCCCGCTCGGCCTACGAAAACGCCCTGCAGCTATTGCTGCCGCGCACGACGCAGTAGGTAGTCGACCTTGCCGCAAAAGCCAGCTCTGCTGGCTTTTGTTTTATCGGCGCCCGAAAATGCGCGATAGGGTGCGGTATTGTGTTATATATAACAAAATACCGCACCCTCCAGGCAACCATATGGTCACTTATCTGAGTCAGGCTGTTGACGGGATTCTCGATTATGGCTGGCGCATCTTCTATGCGTCGATGATATTTTTTGCGGCCGAGATGCTATGGGGGCGCAATCGCTACACGCTATGGTCGCGGCTGCGCAGCGCCGTGTTCTGGCTCAGCTACATCGTCATCACGGTGCTGTTTTTCACCTGGTTCAATCAGCTCTGGCGCGGTTTGGGTATCCAGCCCCTGTTCAAGCTGCAGTTGGGTTGGCTGGCCAGCACGCCGTATCCCATGCTGAATGTGGCAGGGTGGATACTCGTCTCCGTGCTGGCAGCCATTCTTGGCGAGTTCTTCTACTACTGGTTTCACCGCGCCCAGCACCGCTTCAGTTGGCTTTGGGCCTTCCACAGCGAGCACCATGCGCTGCGCGAAATGAGCGCGTGGAACAGCAATCACCACTTCACCGAAGAGATCCTGCGCATTCCCTTCATCACCTTGCCGCTGACGCTCTTATTACAGGTCGACACCGGCTATGTGCCGTTTCTGCTGATTTTCCTGATTGGGCTGCAAGGCCAGTACGAACACTCGCATACCCGCCTGCATCTCGGGCCATTACGCCATATCATTGCCGACAACCGCTTCCACCGCATCCACCACTCGGTCGAAGCGCGGCACTTTGACAAGAACTATGGCTCCTTCACCTCGGTATGGGACCAAGTTTTCGGCACCGCCTATTTTCCGGCCAAGCACGAGTGGCCCGACACCGGCATCGACGCGCACGACGAAGCCAAGACCCTCTCCGAATTCCTCTTCCGCCCCTTCCGCAAGCTGCTGGGCAAGCAAGCCTAAGCCCCCTTTGATCCAGCGCAAACAATGTCCTACCGTGGTGTCAGGCACCAGGGTAGGACATTGTTTGACTTAGATCAGTAAATGTCCGGTTTTGGTGCCTGACACCAGGGTGGGACATTGTTTGCGGAAGATCAAACCGCAGGCTTTAGCGCCGGCTGGCCGTGGCAGTGGGGGCAGGAGACGCCGAGCACGTATTCGGGCGCGAGCTGCTGGCGCGGCGTGACGACGGCGCGGCAGGCGAAGCATTGCACGGTTTCGGTGGGTTCGAGCTTGGGATTGAGCGCGGTGCGGTAGTCGAAGACGAAGCAGTCGCCGCTGTAGTGGGCGCCGCCGACTTCTTCGAAATACTTGAGAATGCCGCCTTCGAGCTGGTAGACGTTGTCGTAACCGATGTTCTGCATGTGGATGGCGGCTTTTTCGCAGCGGATGCCACCGGTGCAGAAGGTGACCACGGTCTTGCCGTCGAAGTCGGCCTTGTGCTCTTCGATCACGGCGGGGAATTCGGTGAATTTTTTGATGCGGTAGTCGACCGTGTTGTCGAAGGTGCCGACGTCGACTTCAAAGTCGTTGCGGGTGTCGACCATGACGACCGGCTTGCCCTCATCGTCATGTCCCTGGTCCAGCCAGCGCTTGAGCGTGTGCGCTGCGACGAAGGGCGCGCGGCCGTCTTCGGGCTTGATCAGCGGCATGCGCATGGTGATGATTTCCTGCTTGATCTTGACCAGCATGCGCTTGTGCGATTGTTCGGCCGACAGGCTTTCCTTCCATTCCAGATCGGCCAGGCGGGCGTCGCTGCGGACCCAGGCCAGGTAGTCGTCGATATGGGCGCGGGTGCCGGAGAGGAACATATTGATGCCTTCCGGCGTCAACAGAATGGTGCCTTTCAGGCTGAGGCGGGCGGCGATGTCCTGGTACTGGAGGCGCAGCGCGTCCAGATTGTCCAGGGTGATGAATTTGTAAGCGGCAATATTGACGTAAACGGCAGGTGCCGCGCCGGCCTGGGCGGGCGCGCTCGAAACAGTTGCTTGCATGGTAAATATCGGTAAACGCGGGACAGGCGACATTATAAGCCTTATCGCCATGCAGGTTTGTATCATGCCCGAAAAAGCGGCAAAAACGCCCGCCGCGCCGGGCGCCGGAGCTCAGGCCGGCGGCCGGGCGCGGAAGCGGTCCAGTTCGGCCGGCGTGCCGAGCACATGGACCGTCTCGGGCGCCAAGTCGCTGATCGCGATCTTTTTCCCATCTTGCAGCAATTGGCGGTAAAGCGGCGCGATATAGCGTTCGCCGCGCACCAGATTGGCCGGGTCGGCGAAAAAGCGCGCATAGGCGTCGGCATAGTCGGCGGCGCGCGCGAACCAGTACAGGCCGATGGACGCGTAGTCCGAAATGCGCTGCTTTTCAGCCAGATCGCAGGCCCAGCCATCCTGGCCCAGGCGCACGAAGCTCCAGTGCTCGCCTGGCACCTGAAAGCAGGGCACCCAGCCGTCCGCGCCGGGCCGGATGTGTTCCGGGCGCAGGGCGTCGGGCTGCACATAGGTGTCGATGTTATAGACCAGCAGCGGCGCCGCGGGCCGCCACAGCGCGCGCGACAGCAGGGCGCTGGTGGCTTGGCCGTCGGTCAGGCTGTCCAGTTCGACGATGTGCACGTCGTGCAGGCCGAGGGCGGCGCATTGCGCGCGCACATAGGGCCCGGAATGGTTTTCCGCGAGGCAGACGAAGATCAGGCGGCTGTCGGCGTCGAGGAAATGCCGCAGCGACAGCATGGACCAGTGGAACAGGCTGCGTCCATGCACTTCGATCTCGTATTTCGGCACGGTGTAACCGGCCTCATAAAAGCGCGAGCCGCGCCCGGCCATGGTGATGACGATATTGGCGCTCATTCGTGGCCGCCCAGCAGCTGGTGGATTTCCGCTTCGGACAGGCGCAGGAACTCGTCGGGCCGCACGGCGCGGTCGTCGATGTAAAAGCCCTTGTTGCGCGGCCAGGGTTTGCCGAACAGCAGCTCGTCATAGGGAATGTCCCAGCGCGCCAGCCATTCCAGCAGCACCGGCGCCGTGTGCTTGTTGATCAAGCCCAGATTGTGGTTGTGGGTGCGCATATTGCGCGAGGTGTACAGCAGAATGCGGTAGCCGCGCTGCTGGTATTCGCGCAGGCGCTCGACCATGGCCGGGCGCGGCACCAGGTCGGCATAGCTTTGCTGCGGGGTTTTGATGTCGCACAGCGTGCCGTCGATATCGACCACCAGCATGCCGTCCGCTTCGTCCTTAATCACTTTCTACCTCGTCGAGTATGGCGTGCGCCTTCAGCAGGAAGGCGACGATCTTGTTGGGAATGTCGATGTGCAGCGGCAGCATCGACAGGAACAGCGACGCTTCGCCCAGGCGCAGCAGGCGCGCGTCATAGCCCTGGGCGCGCAGTTGCTGCCGGAACAGCGCCTTGAGCGGCGCGTGCTGGCCCTGGCGCAGCTGCAGCACCAGCCGGTTGTCGTCGGCAAAGCTGACCTGGTACAAGCCGTTGTTGATGAAGTCGTAATCGCCCAGCACGCTGTGCGACACCTTGCACAGATCGTAGAACGGATGGGTCCACAATTCTTCCTCGCTGAGCGCGCCCTTGGGATCGATCAGCTTGAGCAGATAACGGCTCTGGTCGTACAGCACATTGGAGAAGCAGGGATCGCCATGACCGATCGCCATCTGCTCCAGGGCAAAGCCGGCTTCGTGGCGCGCGTACAGGCGGCGGAAGCGTTCCAGCTGGCGTTCCAGCGCCAGTTCCGGCGTGGAGCTCTGCACCAGGGCATTGATGCGGCGGCCCTCGTCCATGGCCAGGAACTGGCTGGCGCGCTGCTCCAGCTTGTCGACGAACAGGGCGCGCGCGGCGGCCGCTGATTGCGCCTTGCCGCAGTCGCGCCGCGGACGCTGGGCCAGGAAGAACAGCAGGCGTTCGATGAAGGCGGTGAAGCTGGCGGCGTCGAAGGCGTCATGCACCCATTGCAGGGCAGCGTCGGCCAGATAGAAACGCTGCATGCGGTAGGAGGCGCGGCCGGCCTGCTCGCGGTAGTCGAAGGGCTGCACCAGCCAAGGCTGCATCGCTTCGGGCACCAGCTGGTAGAAGCGGTATTCGGCTTCGAGCTTGCGGCAGTCGGCCGAACTCTTGGTGTAGTAGTAGTTGTCCGCCTGCACCTGGTTGAAGTGGCGCGCCGCTGTGGCGCCGGTGGTGAAGGAGAGCAGGTCGCGGATCAGGCCCAGGTCGAGCGCCTCGAGCGCCTGCACGCGCTGGCTGCCGTGCCAGGCGCGCTCCCAGCGATGCAGCGGCGCCGCCTCGAAGGCGGCCCAGTCGGCCACCAGCGCGTGGCCATTGTGCAGAAAGGCCAGCAGCGGCTGGTACAAGCGGTCCGTAAAGTCTTCCTCGGCGTAGGGCAGGCGCTCGATCAGCTGGCGCAGGCGTTCGGGCTGGGCGAAGCCGGCGCGCCCGGCAATGATGCAGATGGCGCAGTCTTCGCCGCTGGCCGCCAGCGCGGCGCGCAGCGGCGGCAAGTCCTCGGCGCTGCGCAGGCGCAGCAGGCGCTGCTGCGCCCATTGCGGCAAGCTGGCGCGGAAATGCTCGAACAGCGTGCGGCGCTGGAAGATGATGTCGCCGAAGCGGCGCTGGCCGACCAGGCTGCGCACTTCCTCGGTGCTGAATTCGCGGTCGTCGACGACCAAAAACAGGTTCGGATGCGGTTCGGACATATCAAGACCTCGTAAGGCGCATGCGGGCCGCCAGGCTCAGGGCGGCCAGGAAAAGCAGGGTCAGGGCCACCAGCGCCAGCGACTGGTATTGGCCGAAAGCGCCGGCGCCGCCGCCGGGCAGGCTGGCCAGCAGGCCGGCGGCGAACATGGCGCTGAAATCGGTTTCGGCGGCGCCGAGCCGGTTCAGGAACAGCGACAGGGCGGCGATTTCGAGCGACCAGATCAGCACCGACAGCAGCAGCAGGCCGGTCAAGCGGCCTTCGACCGAGCGGTAGATGTCGAGTTCGAGCTGGCGCAGCGCATGGCTCACGCGCAGCAGCCACAAGCCGTGGCGGCTATGGCTGACCAGCACCAGGTGGCGGTTCAGGTAGACGAAGGTTTTGGCCACGGCGAACATGGCCAGCAGGCCGAACAGGCTGGCCAGCACGAAGAAGAAGAACACGGTGCGCATCGCTGCCGGCACGCGCACGTCGAACAGGTACAGGCCGAGGATGAACAGGGCGATCACGACCACGTCGCCAAAGCGTTCGGCCAGCCAGACGGCGCCAGCCTTGCGGCGGAAGTCAAAGACGTGGAACAGGGCCGCCAGACGCAGGATTTCGCCGATCTTGAAGGGCAGGAAGCTGCTGGGGAAGGCGGTCAGCGCATGCGCCGCGCTGAGCGCGAAAGCCTTGTCGCGCTGGTCCAGCGTGAGCAGCACCAGGCGCAGCATGCGGAACAGGTGGGACAGGCCGTAGAGGGCGGTGGCGCTGAGCAGCAGCAGGTCGGCGCCGCGCGCCATGTCGCCCAGGTCGGACCAGTGCCGTCCAGCCCAGAGCAGCACCAGGGCCGCCAGCAGCAGCAGGTAAATGCGCAGGGTCCGGTTCATGGCCGCTTCAGCCGCGCGGCCCATGCTGCTGCACGATGCGCCCGCCATACGCGGCAAACGCCTTGCCGCGCATTTCGCTGGCCAGGAAGGCGCCGCGCCGCAGGCCGTAACTGGCCAGCAGGCGCAGCACCTTGAAGGCTTGGCGGAACAGGCGCACATTCGATACCTGGTCTTCCTCGCGCCAGCTGATGGGGAAGAAGCGCACCGTCTGGCGCCGGTGGTAGCTGGCCAGCAGCATCACGTAGTTGAAGGTCAGGTCGTCCGGGAAGGCGCGGTAATAGCCTTCGCGCAGGGCGGCCAGCCGGTACAGGTTCAGGCCCGAGCCGAGGTCGTGGATGGCGCGGCCGGCCACCAGCGAGAACAGGACGTTGTAGACGTGGTTGCCGACGGTGCGCAGCAGCGAGTAGCCGAGCAGGCGGCTGCCGCGCATGAAGCGCGCGCCGAGCAGGCAGTCGGCCGTCTGGTAGCTGCCGTTTTCGAGTTGCGGCAGCAGGTCGCGGATATCGGCCTGGTCGTCGCCATGCAGCACCACCAGGTAGTCGAAGCCCTGTTCCAGCGCGTAGGCGAAAGCGGCTTTGTGCGAGCCGCCCAGGCCATAGTTGTCGTCATTGGTCCAGGCCAGGAAGCGGCACCGCTGGAGGCGCTGGCCGGCGCGCTCGATGGCCGCGTCCAGGGTGCGGTCGGGCGAGCGGTTGTCCACCACCATGACAGTGTCGACCCAGGCTTGCACCCTAGCGTCGAACTGGTCGATGACCCGGGTGATCTGCTGTTCGCAGCGGTAGGCCGGGATGAAAACGAGGATGCGGGGCTTGTGCATGGCGGTATCAAGGGGGCGGCTGGCGCCGGTAATTGAGCAGGATCTGCCGCATGGCCGCATCGAGTTCATTGCCGTCGTAGAGCCAGAGTTGCACCTTGGCGGCCGGGCAGGCATGGATGCGGCTCGGCGGCGGCAGCAGCTTGCCCAGCGTGTCCGGCGTGTAGGTGAACTGGTCGTTATGGCCGGGGTTGTTCAAAATCGCGAAATTATACTGGTATTCCGGATAGGCCTGGGGCCGGCGGACCGGGCCGATGGTCGACACCCAGAAGAACGGCTGCAGCGTGTTCCAGGTGGCCAGGATGGGATTATGGCGCGGCAGATAGTGGCTGACGGCGCGGCTGTTCCAGTAATCGGCGACGCCGGCTTTCAGCGGCACGCCCTGTTGTTCCGCCGCGGCCAGGCAGTCGGCCACGGTCTGGGCCAGGTCGGTGCGCACGGGCGGGTGGCGGTTGACGCGCACGGTCGAAGCCAGCAGGAACAGCGCCAGCAGCAGGGCCAGCCCCTCCAGCGTCCAGCGCAGGCGCGGGCCGCCGCATTCGAGCAGGATCACCGCCAGCATCAGCCCCAGCGTCAGCGGGAACACGAAGTAGCGGTAGCAGGCCGGATCGACGAAGGCGCCCGAGAGGATGACGCCGAGCAGATTGATCGGCAGCAGCAGCAGCAGGAAGGCGGCGCTGGCGCCCAGGCGCCAGTCGGCGGCGGCGCCAAAGTCGATGCGCAAGCCCTTGGCGTCGAGCTTCACCTGGCGCAGCAGGCGCCAGCCCAGGTAGGCGAAGGCCAGCAGCAGCAGCACGGCCAGCGCCTGGGTCAGGCGGTTGTCGGCGGCGAAGGCGGCCTTGGTGGCGCGCATGAACAGCTTCAGCGCGTTGGCGGCGGTGTCCGGGTTGGCCTCGACCTCGCCCTCGATCGGACGGTTGGGCAGCAGCACCTTGCCCAGCGCGCCGGCCAGCACTTCGGCGGCAGCCAGCAGGGCGCCCATGAGCAGCAGGCGCCGCCGCGCCAGGCGCTCGCTGCCTTGCAGGCGCAGCAGCAGCCAAGCCAGGCCGCACAGCAGCAAGGCGGGCACGGTGAAGCTGAGCGTGAACAGGCCGGTGGACAGGCTGGCAAGCGTGCCCAGCAACAGCAATTGCAGGGCCAGCAGGCGGCCGCCCTGGACCAGGTAGCGCTGATACAGCACCAGGCCGAGCAAGCCCAGGATCACGGCCGCGATATGGTTATTGGTGCTGTAAAAATACAGCCACATATTCGATCGCGCCGCCGTCAGCGTGACCAGGGCCAGCAGCAGCAGCAGCCAGGACTGGGCGCGCCGGCTCAGTCCCGGCGCCAGTTGGCGCGCCGTCCAGACGATGGTCCAGCCCAGCAGCAGCACCTGGATGGCGGACACCCAGAAGATGCGCGCCGGCGCGTCGGGCAGCACGAAATACGCGGCCAGATACAAGAGCATATCGGGGAAGAAGGAGGGCGCGCGCGCGAATTTCCACTCCGTCCACACCCCATGGTGCGTCAACAGATCGCTGGCCAAGGCATCGAGGAAAAGCGCATCGGTCTGGATAGCCGTCTTAAAGCGAAGCAGGGAAGCCGTGCCAGCCAGGATCAGCCAAACAATGAATATTCTTGCCTTGTCGCTCTTCATTGAACCACTTTGTTTCTTTGGATAAAAGTTGCGACATTATAAATCATCCCACCCCCACCTTTGATCTACCGCAAACAATGTCCACCCTGGTGTCAGGCACTGGAGTCAGACATTCTTTGATCCAGATCAGCAAATGTCCGACCGTGGTGCCTGACACCAGGGTGGACATTGTTTGTGGTAGATCAAAGGCGATGCGGGGCGGCCAGGCGTTACAATACCGGCTTCCTGAGTCTTGACTGGCAGTACTTATGAATATGGCAACAATCGAACAAGAAGGCGTGGCGGACGTGGTGGAAGCGGCGGCCCCAACTGGCCCGGATTTCGTCCACCTGCGGGTGCACTCGGAATATTCGATTGTGGACGGCCTGGTGCGCATCGACGACCTGGTCAAGTCGGCCGTCAAGGACAAGCAGGCGGCGCTGGCCGTGACCGACCTGGCCAATCTGTTCTGCATGGTGCGCTTCTACAAGGCGGCGCGCGGCAAGGGCATCAAGCCGGTGGTCGGGGTCGACGCCTGGATCACCAACGACGATAACCGCGACAAGCCTTCGCGCCTGCTGCTGCTGGCGAAAAACCGCATGGGTTATCTGCAGCTGTGCGAGCTGCTGTCGACCGCCTGGCTGACCAACCAGTACAAGGGCCGCGCCGAAATCCGCCTGGAGTGGTTGCAGGCGCTGGCCACCAATAGCTATGAGCTGCTGCCCGGCGAGAGCGGGGCGGGCGGCTTGATCGCCCTGTCCGGCGCCCAGTTCGGCGATATCGGCATGGCCATCGACAACGGCAATCTGGAACTGGCCGAGCGCAATGCGCAGAAGTGGGCGGCCATCTTCCCCGGCCATTTCTATCTCGAGATCCAGCGCGCCGGCCAGCCCAACCAGGAAGCCCAGGTGCGCCACTCGGTGGCGCTGGCCTCGAAACTGGGCTTGCCGGTGGTGGCCACCCATCCGGTGCAGTTCCTGTCGCAGGACGAGTTCATCGCCCACGAGGCGCGCATCTGTATCGCCGAAGGCGAGATGATGGCCAACGCCAAGCGCGTCAAGCGCTTCAATGAACAGATGCGTTTCCTGTCCCAGGCCGAGATGCGCGAGCTGTTCGCCGACCTGCCGGGCGCCCTGCAAAACTCGGTGGAAATCGCCAAGCGCTGCAACCTCACGCTCACGCTGGGCAAGCCGCAGCTGCCGAACTTCCCGACGCCGCCGGGCGTGACCATCGACGAGTACCTGGTCTCGGAATCGAAAGCCGGCCTGGAAAAGCGCCTGGAACACCTGTTCCCCGATCCGGTGGTGCGCGAAGCCAAGCGGCCGCGCTACGAGGAGCGCCTGAAGTTCGAGACCGATACCATCTGCAAGATGAAGTTCCCGGGCTACTTCCTGATCGTGGCCGAGTTTATCCAGTGGGCCAAGGAGAATGGCGTGCCGGTGGGGCCGGGCCGGGGCTCGGGCGCCGGTTCGCTGGTGGCGTACTGCCTCTTGATCACCGACCTCGATCCGCTGCAATACAATCTGCTGTTCGAGCGTTTCCTGAATCCCGAGCGGGTTTCCATGCCCGACTTCGATATCGACTTCTGCCAGGAAGGGCGCGACCGCGTCATCCAGCACGTCAAGGACTTGTACGGCAAGGAGGCGGTCTCGCAGATCGCCACCTTCGGCACCATGGCGGCCAAGGGCGCGATCCGTGACGTGGGCCGGGTGCTGGACTTCGGCTACACCTTCTGCGACGGCGTCTCCAAGCTGATTCCCTTCAAGCCCGGCAAGCCGGTGACGATCGCCGAAGCGATCGAGGAAGAGCCGATGCTCAAGGAGCGCCTGGAGGGCGAAGAAGAGGTGCGCCAGCTGCTCGACCTGGCGCAGCAGGTGGAAGGCATCACCCGCAATATCGGCATGCACGCCGGTGGCGTGCTGATCGCCCCGGGCAAGCTGACCGACTTCTGTCCGCTCTACACCCAGGGCGGCGACGGCGGCGTGGTGTCGCAATACGATAAGGACGATGTGGAGGCCGTCGGCCTGGTGAAGTTCGACTTCCTGGGCTTGACCACGCTGACCATTCTGGACCGGGCGGTGCGCTACATCCGCGATCTCGATCCCGCCATGGCCGACTTCGACCTGGCCAAGGTGACGCTGACCGACCGCGCTTCCTACGATCTGCTGACCAAGGCCAAGACGGTCGCCGTCTTCCAGCTGGAGTCGCGCGGCATGCAGGGCATGCTGAAAGACGCGCGCCCCGACCGCTTCGAGGACATTATCGCGCTGGTGGCGCTGTACCGCCCCGGTCCGATGGACCTGATTCCCGACTTCTGCAAACGCAAGCACGGCGAGAAATTCGACTATCCCGATCCGCGCACCGAGGGCATCCTGTCCGAAACCTACGGTATCATGGTGTACCAGGAGCAGGTGATGCAGATGGCGCAGATCATCGGCGGCTACTCGCTGGGCGGCGCCGACATGCTGCGCCGCGCGATGGGCAAGAAGAAGGCCGAGGAAATGGCCGAGCACCGCCAGATCTTCCGCGAGGGCGCGGCCAAGGGCGGCCTGACCATGGAAAAGGCCGACGAGATCTTCGACTTGATGGAGAAGTTCGCGGGCTACGGCTTCAATAAATCGCACGCCGCCGCTTACGCGCTGCTGTCCTACCACACGGCCTACCTCAAGCAGCACCATACCGCCGCCTTCATGGCAGCCAATATGTCGCTGGCCATGGACGACACCGACAAGGTGAAAATCCTGGTCGAGGATTCGATCGAGGTGTGCGGCCTGACCATGCTGCCGCCGGACATCAACCTGTCCGACTACCGCTTCCGTCCCGACGGTCCGCCGCCATCGGTCACGGGCAAGAAGGTGACGCAGATCCGCTACGGCCTCGGCGCGGTGAAAGGCTCGGGCCAGAACGCCATCGAGGCGGTGATCGCCGCGCGCGAGTCGGGCGGCCCGTTCACCAGCCTCTTTGACTTCTGCAAGCGCGTGGACAAGAAGCAGATCAACCGCCGCACCATCGAAGCCTTGATCCGCAGCGGCGCCTTCGACAGCTTCGGCGTCGACCGCGCCGTGCTGTTTGCCTCGGTCAGCTTCGCCATGGAGTGCGCCGACCAGGACGCGAAAGCGGCCAACCAGGTCAGCCTGTTCGGCGGCGAGGACAGCGACCTGGTGGCTCCGCCCGAATATGTCAAGGCCCAGCCCTGGAGCGACCGCCAGAAGCTGGCCGAAGAGAAGCTGGCGCTGGGCTTCTACCTGTCCGGCCATATGTTCGATTCCTTCGCCGGCGAGGCGCGCCGCTTTGCGCGCACCAAATTGTCGGAGTTGGAACCGTCGCGCGAGCCGCGCATGCTATGCGGCGTGATCACCGGCATCCGTCCCCAGATGACCCAGCGCGGCAAGCTGCTGATCGTCACGCTGGACGACAAGAGCGGCGTGGTCGAAGTCACCGTCTACAACGAGGTGTTCGAGCCGAACAAGCGCATGTTCAAGGAAGACGAGTTCCTGGCCGTGGTGGGCAAGGTGTCGGAAGACCGTTTCTCGGGCGGCTTGCGCATCTCGGCCGAGAAGGTGTTCGACATCGTCACGGCGCGCGTGCAGTACGGCCGCCAACTCGGCATGGCCCTGCCGGCCACGCTCGACAGCAAGAAGATCGCCGAAGTGCTGGCGCCGCACCGCAACCCGGCCGGTCTGCCGGTGGCCGCGCGCATCCAGCCGCAGGGCGTGAGCTGCGTGCTGCAGCTGGGCGATGAGTGGCGCGTGGCGCCGTCCGACGAGCTGAATCTGGCGCTGCAGCAGCAGCTCGGCGCCTCCGACGTGGCCATCGAGTACTAAGCCATGAAGGTCCTGTTCTTTTCGCACGACGGCAAGCTGGGGGACGCGGTGGTCAACACCGCGTTTGTGAACGGCCTGCTGAGCCACCATCCGGATTGCGAGATCCACGCCACGGTGGCCGGCGTGACCGACGCCTTCTGGACCCTGGATGGGCGCATCGCCAAGCGCTGGCCGCTGGCGCTACGTTCCTGGCGCGCCATCTGGCGCACCGGGCTGGCCATGCGGCGCGAGCGCTTCGACTACATCGTGACCTGGCGCCGCATGCGCAGCGAAAAGAACAAGGTCCTGCTGTGGCTGGCGCGGCCCGGCAAGGTGGTCGACCTGCGCGGTTTTTATGAAGACGGCTTGCAGCACCAGATCGAAACCAGCCGCAGCGCCGTGCGCGCCATCACGGGCCGGGACGTGGCCGAGCTGCGCTACGATCTGGCGCCGGTCGCACCTTGCCCCGAACTTGACCGCCAGCTCGCCGCCGGTGGCGAACTGATCGTGTTGAACCTGTTTGCCGCCGATGCCGAGCGCAATGTGCCGGCGGCGGCGGCGGCGGCCATGCTGCAAGGCTTGCGCGCCCAGGCGCCGCAAGCCCAGTTGGTGCTGGTCTGCACCAATGGCAGCGAGGCGGCGGCGCGCGCGGTGCTGGCCCAGGCCGGTGTGGACGGCTGCGCCGTCAATTGCGACGGCCACCTGGGCCGCCTGTTCGACCTGTGCAGCCGCGCCCATCTGCTGATCAGCCCGGATACCGCGCTGATCCACCTGGCCTCGGCTTTCGACACGCCGGTGATCGGCATCTACCAGAACAACCAGATCAAGCCGGTGCAATGGGGGCCGCGCTCATGCCGCAGCGCCATCGTGCTGTCGGACAGTCCCGACGATATCGCTTGCTTCTCGGTGGACGAGGTGCTGGACCAGGCGCGCCGGTTGCGCGCGCCCGAGTCCGATGCGGCTCAGCCCATATCTTTCAAGCCGGTGATCGCATAGCCTTTCAGGCCGATTTGCTGCACCAGCTGTTCGATATGGAATTGGGGCAGGGTGGCGGCGCTGTCGTCGACTTCCAGCGCCCGGGTTTCGGGTTGCCAATCGGTATTGATTGCTTCCTGGGGGATGGGTTTGCCTTCGGGCACGGCCAGGTATGAGAAATGGCCGTTGTGTTCGTGGCGGCGGTAAATGTCCAGACGCATTGCGTTTCCTCCCAGAATGGATTGATCGGCAGAACTCTGACAAAGCGGCCTCCTGGCGGAGGCGCCGCCTAAATTTTACTCCGCTCGCGCCGGCTTGGGCGCATTGCTTGCCGCTTGCAGCGCGGCGCCGAGGGCGGCGAACACGTCTTCCTGCATTTCATGGCGCTTGCGCGCTTCCGAACGCTTCTTCGATGGAATCTCTTCCATATTGGGGGCGGGCAGGGGGATGCAGTCGAGCGCGAAATCGCCGTCCGGGCGCAGGCGCGCTTCCATTTCTTGCCACAGGCCATCGTAATCGGCCAGCACCAGTCCCTTGCTCATGGAATGGCGCACGGCGCGGTTGGCATTGCTGACCAGGACCATTTCCTGGCAGCCGTAGAGATGGCCGAGCTGGCGCACCAGGCGCACCATCAAGCTCTTCGGACGCAGTCCATGCAGCTCGCGCGTCGCTTCGCGGTTCAATTCCAGGCCGCGTTCGCCTTGTGGTCCCTGGATGCAGCCGATGCCCACCGCCATCTGTCCGTTTGACTGGAAAAAGCTGAACGCCACCGAATACACCAGATCCTGGCCGGCGCGCAGTTGCAGCACCAGTTCGCCTTCACGCTCCATCGGCCACACGGTCTGCAGCTCGATCGCATAGGGCGCGCCGGATTTGCCGGCAAACTGGACTAAGGGCACGGCGCCGCGCGAGGCTTGCAGCGCCAGGCTGCCCCAGCCCTGTTCCAGCATGAAACGGTAATGGCTGGCCAGCAGGCTGGCGCGCTGGGCGCAATCGAGGTGGTGGCTCAGATAAGGGCGGTAAATCTTCAGGATCAGGCGCGGATGGGCCAGGGCCAGTTCGCGCAGCGCCGGATGCGAGTTGAGCATGGCCAGCCACTCGGCGGTCGGGCGGCGGTTGCGCCAGGCGCGCAGGCGCAGCTTGAGCGCATCGCGCACATAGTTCAGATTGAGGGGGGTGCCGCTGAGGCAGGTCTGTAGGGTAATCGACGACATGGCTACTTCCAATCCGGCTTATCCGGTTGCGCGGCTCAGGGGTGTCGTTACATGATAGCCACAAGCCGATACATTACGTTACAATGCGCGTGATGTTATCGCTAGGAATGAAAGTTGGCAATTAGAAAAAATCCTTACGGGTTTTGACTAGATGGATGTTCTGGACAGGATAAGGCTGGGAAGGCGCCCTCAAGCGTTTTCCTGGGATAAATAAGTAAAACACGTAGTGGCATGGCTGGGAGAGCCGGGAGTGCAAATTTGTCCACCAACTTGACCGTTTTTATTGTTGACGACGATCCCGCGGTGCGCGACGCGTTGGGCCTGCAACTGGGCGCGGCCGGTTACCGCATCGCCGTCTTCGCCAGCGGCGCCGCCTTCCTGCAAGCGTGGCGGCCGGACTGGAGCGGGTGTCTGCTGATCGACGTCCATATGGCCGAGCTGGACGGCTTGGCCCTGCAGCGCCGCCTGGTCGAACTCGGCTGCGAGATTCCGATGGTGCTGGTCGCCTGCGGCGGCGACGTCGGCATGGCGCGCGCCGCCTTCCGCGCCGGCGCGCTCGACTTCATCGACGACCCCTGCGACGCCGCCAAGCTGATGCCCGCCATCGAAGAAGCGTTCGCCCACGAAAGCCGGCACCGCAGCGCCCAGCTGCACAGCGCCGCCAGCCGCGAGCGCCTGAACGACCTGACCCCGCGCGAACGCGAAGTCATGCGCCTGGTCGTGGGCGGCCACCACAACCGCGAAATCGCCCCCCAGCTCGGCATCAGCGTGCGCACCGTCGAAGTGCACAAAGGCCGCCTGATGAGCAAGCTCGGCGTCGACAACGTGGCCGACCTGGTCCGCCTCTCCCTGCTCACCGGCGATTGATCCGCATCAAACAATGTCCACCCTGGTGTCAGGCGGGGCCGCCGAGGCACTGGAGTCGGACATTTTTTGATCTAGATCAGCAAATGTCCGACTCCAGTGCCTGACACCAGGGTGGGACATTTGTTGAGGAAGATCAAAGGAGTCAGGCCATGTCGCGCAGGCCGACGGTGGCCTGGGTGGTGCGGTCGGCGGCGCGCTGCAGGACGACGGCGCGGTTGCTGCTCTCCTGGTCGCGCTGGTTTTCCTTGTGCCAGAGGTGGAAGACTTCGGTGGCGCAGGCGCCATCCTTGCGCAGCACGCCGGCGTTGAACAGGCGGACCACGAGGTCGGAGTCTTCATGCCCCCAGCCGAGGAAGCTTTCGTCGAAGCCGTTCACCAGGTCGAGGTCGCGGCGCCAGACGGCCAGATTGCAGCTTTTGATGCGGCGCCAGCTGAAGCGCTTGCGGCGCCGCCCCAGGTCGGGCCAGGTAATCGCCGTTTGCAGGAATTTGTTGCTGTGGCCGGCCAGACGCAGGCGCAGGCGGCCCCACAGGCCCAGGCGCGGCAGGTCGAGATGCTCGGCCAGCAGCCGGGCCGTGTAATCCTGGCTCAGCAGCACGCGGCTGCCGGACACCAGATAGCCGGGCTCGGCCAGCTTGCGGTGCTGGGCCACGAAATGCCGCGGCGGAATGCAATCGCCATCCAAAAACACGATATAGTCGCCGCGCGCCGCCAGCGTGCCCAGGTTGCGCACGCGCGCCGCGCGGAAGCCTTCGTCCGGTTGCCAGACATGGGTCAAAGGCACGGGCGCGCGCGCTTTCAGGGCCGCGACCCGCTCTCGCGTGTTGTTCGTGGAGCCGTCATCAGCGATAATGATTTCGAAATTCCGGTCGTCCTGCGCAAAACACGCTTCCACCACGGCAGTCAGCGCATCGGGCCGGTTATATGTGGTGATAATGACGGAGATTGTTGACGCTTGCTGCATGAAGTCGATTGTGCCCGTGTTGATTTTATGCAAGTACAGCCTGCCTATTTAATGAATAATACCTTAACCAAGAGTCAAGCGAAGTCACCCGCCGTCATCTTTCTCCATTGCCTGCTGTTGTGTTTCCCCGCCCTGACCCTGCTCAGCAACTCCGGCACGGGTTTTTGCAGTTTTGCCTTCCTGCTGCTAGCCCTTGTATACCACAAGGCGGGCGGCGCGGCCCTGGGCCGCCATCTTAGCGAGATTCGCTGGGTTTTGACAGCCTTCGGCCTGGCCTTCCTGTTTGCCCTGAGCAGCCTGCTGCTGCATCCGGAATTGCAGCTGCGCTGGCTGGAAAAGCCCAGCCGCATGCTGGCCGCCGCCAGCGTGCTGCTGGTGGTGCTGGCGCTGCGGCCCAGCCGCCGCCTGTTCTGGCATGGCGTGATCCTGGGCGCCATCGCCGGCGCCGCGTTCATCGGCTACCAGCGCTGGGGCCTGGGCATGGAGCGTCCCGGCGGCCTGATCAATGCCATCACGTATGGCGACCTGATGCTCGCCGTTGGCCTGATGTGCCTGGCCGGCATGCTGGATTTCCGCGGCCGCGCCCTGTGGTGGCCGGCGCTGGGCGTGCTGGCCGGCCTGGTCGGCTCGGTGGCGACGGGCACGCGCGGCGGCTGGCTGGGCGCGCTGCTGGCCTTGCCGCTGCTGCTGTACTACGGCCGGCATATGCGCGGCAGCAAGGTGCTGGCCATCGGCGCCGCCGTGCTGACGCTGCTCACGGCCGTCTACCTGATTCCGCAGACCGGCTTGCGCGAGCGCGTGGCCGAGGGCGTCAACGATGTCAGCAGCTACTATAACGGCGGCAATGCCTTTACCAATGTCGGCGTGCGCCTGGAGCTGTGGAAGGGGGCGGGCATGCTGATCAGCCGCCATCCCTGGAGCGTGTCGAGTCCGCAGCAGATGCGCCAGGGCTTCGAGCAGGCCGTGGCCGAGCAGCGCCTCGATCCCTTCGTCTTGCAATTCGAGCACGTGCATAACGATGCCTTGCAGGCGGCCGTGTATGGCGGCTTGCCCGGTCTGCTGATCTGGGCCGCGACCCTGCTGCTGCCCTTGCTGTACTTCCTGCACCTGCTGCGCAGCCGCGAGGCCGACCGTCCCGGCGTGACGCCGCTGGCGCTGGCGGGCCTGCTGCTGGTGGTCGGCTATTTCAGCTTCGGCCTGACCGAGGTGATTTTCTGGACCATGCGCAGCAGCCTGTTCTACGCCCTGATGCTGTTCCTGATCATGGGCCTGTGCCTGAACGCGAAGGATGGCCATGACTGAACCCGCGCGCATCCTGGTCATCTCGCCCAACTGGATCGGCGACGCGGTGATGGCCCAGCCGTTGCTGCAATTGCTGCGCGCCGCCCACCCCGGCGCGCCCATCGACGTGCTGGCGCCGCCCGCCGTCACGCCGGCCTGGCGCCAGATGACGGAGGTGGCCGAGGTGCTGGAGACCCCGTTCCGCCACGGCGCGCTGCAGCTCAAGGAGCGCTGGAAGTATGCGCGCCTGCTGCGCCAGCGCGGCTATGCGGCCGCCTATGTGCTGCCGAATACGCTGAAATACGCCTTGATTCCCTGGCTGGCGGGCATTGCGCGCCGCGTCGGCTACAAGGGCGAGAGCCGTTATGGCTTGATCAATGTGATGCATTACGACGATGTGCCGCCGCGTCCCATGGTGCCGTTCTACGCCGCCTTGGCCGGTGCGCCGCGCGCGCCGCTGCGCGCCGACGTGCCGCGTCCGCGCATGGCGGTCACGCCGCAGCAGGCGGCGGCCGCCTGCGCCAAGACCGGCCTCGATGCGCAACGCCCGCTGCTGGTGTTTGCGCCGGGCGCCGAATTCGGCGCCGCCAAGCGCTGGCCGCCCGAGCATTTCGCCGCGCTGGCGCAAGCGATCCTGGCGCGCGACGCCTCGGCCCAGGTGGCGCTGCTCGGCTCGCCCAAGGACCGCGCAACCTGCGACGCCGTGCTGGCCGCCGCCGGCGCTGCCGCGTCCATCCACAATCTGGCGGGCCAGACCTCGCTGGCCGAAGCGATCGCCCTGATCGGCCACGCCGCGGCCGTGGTCAGCAACGATTCCGGCCTGCTGCATATCGCCTCGGCCCTGAACCGGCCGGTGGTGGCGCTTTACGGGCCGACCGATCCGGACCACGCGCCGCCATTCTCCGATCTGGCGGCCGCGCTGTCCCTGCGCCTGGAGTGTTCGCCCTGCCGCCAGCGTGAATGCCCGCTCGGCCACCAGGACTGCATGCGCAAGCTGGCGCCGCAACAAGTGTGGCAGACGCTGGAACCGATGCTGGCGGCAGCGCGCTAAACGGGTAGCAAGGCTTCATGTACAAACGCTTACCCATTACGTTCTGGGCGACGCTCTTCGTCACCGTGGTCTGTGTCTCGCTGCTGGCCAGCGATGCCTGGCGCAGCTGGAATGCGCGCGAGGTGCTGCTGGCCGACACCGAGCGCGCCGCCGCCAATCTGGCGCGCGCCATGGCGCAGCAGGCCGACGATACGATCAAGGCGGCCGACACCAGCCTGGCCGATGTGGTCGAGCGTCTCGAAGCCGATGGCCGCGGTGCGGCCGCGCTGGCGCGCCTGCACCGCGTGATGACGAGCCAGGTCGGCAACCTGTCCCAGCTCAATGGCTTGTATGCCTATGACGAGGAGGGCCGCTGGCTGGTCAACTCGCGTCCCGTGCTGGAAACGCGTTTCAATAACGCCGACCGCGAGTACTTCAAATACCACCGCGCCAATCCGGGCCGGGGGCCGTATATCGGCGTGCCCGTGATCAGCCGCTCCACCGGCAAATGGGTGCTGCCCGTATCGCGCCGCGTAAGCCATGCCGACGGCAGCTTTGCCGGCGTGGCCCTGGCCACCATCGATGTCGAGTACCTGAAGCGCTTCCAGCAAAGCCTGGACATCGGCAAGCATGGCGCCGTGATCCTGGTGTCGAACGGCGGCACGACGCTGCTGCGGCGGCCGTTCAGCCCCGAGCTGATGGGACGCGATCTGCGGACCTCGCCGCTGTACCAGGCGTATATGCAGGGCAAGGCCGGCACCGGCATCTGGCGTTCCACGCTCGACGGCGAGGTGCGCCTGAACAGTTTCCGCGCGCTGGACAACTATCCCCTGTTCGTCTCGGCCGCGCTGTCCAAGGACGAGGTGCTGGAACACTGGCGGCGCGACACCTTCCTGCATACGCTGGGCGTGGGCATGCTGGCCGTGCTGCTGGGCTTTTTCGGCCGGCGCCTGGTGCGCCAGATCCATCTGCGCCTGCAGGCCGAGCAGGAGCTGCTGCAGGCGCGCGACGCGCTGGAAAGCCTGAACCGCCAACTCGAGAAGATGGCCTTGCAGGATGGCTTGACCGGCCTGGCGAACCGGCGCCAGTTCGACGTCACCCTCGGCAATGAGTTCAGCCGCGCCATGCGCCAGGGCAGCGAGCTGGCCTTCATCATGATCGACGTCGACTACTTCAAGCAGTACAACGATTTGCAGGGCCACAGCGCCGGCGACGATTGCCTGCGCGCGCTGAGCCGCAGCATCCGCATGCAGACGCCCAAGCGTCCCGGCGACCTGGCCGCGCGCTACGGCGGCGAGGAAATCGGCGTGCTGCTGCCGAATACCGATGCCGAAGGCGCGCGCGCCGTGGCCGAGCGCATCCGCGCCGCCGTCGAGGCGCTGCAGATTCCCCATCCGGGCAGCCTGTTCCAGGTCGTGACGGTGAGCGCCGGCGTGGCCGCGCTCAAACCGCGGCGCGGCGTGGACCACGCCACCGCCTTGATCGAAGCGGCCGACCGCGCCTTGTACGCGGCCAAATCCGCCGGCCGCAATCGCATCGGCAGCGCCGCGTAATTCGTCGTATTCCCGTCGCGGCATATCGTCCGCCTTTATTGGCGCGCGCTTTGGTGCTACATTTTTCTCTCTGCGGGCAGGCAGGTTTTCTTTCATCTTGCAATGAGGAGGACGGGAAATGCGGCTGAGCGATTTCGGTATCCGGCAAAAACTCTACTTCGGCTTTGGCGCCGTTGGACTGATCCTGGCGCTGCTGCTGGGCAGCGCCTACACCAATCTGTCGCGCCTGGACGAGGCCAACGGCTGGAATAACCACACGCATGAAGTCATCGCGGAAACCCAGTTTCTGCTTGAAAGCCTGCTGAATATGGAAACCGGCGAACGCGGTTTCGCGCTCACTGGCGACGAAGCTGCGCTGGCGCCGCTGAGCGCCGGCCAGGCGGCCTTTAAAACCCATCTCGCCAAAACACGTTCGCTGACCGCCGATAATGCGCAGCAGCAGGAACGCCTGGGGCGGCTGGAGCAGGCGCAGGCCGAATGGTTCGCCAATGCCGTGCAGCCGGTGTTGACGCTGCGCCGCGCCGCCACCGACCAGGCCGGCCTGGAGGCCGTGCTGGCGTTCGAGAAGGCGGGCAAGGGCCGCGCCGGCATGGATGGCATGCGCGCCCTGCTCAGCGATATCGGCGGCGCCGAACAAGGCCTGCTCGAGCAGCGCGCCCGCGATGCGTTGGCCTTGCAGCGCTTGACCAACAATACCTTGCTGTTCGGCGGCCTGCTGGCCGTCGGCCTGGCCATGCTGCTGGCGCGCATGCTGAGCCGCGCCATCGTGCCGCCGCTGGAGCAGGCGGTGGCCATTGCGCGCCAGGTGGCGGCGGGCGATTTGAGCGGCACCATCCGCGCCGAGTCGCGCGACGAGACGGGGCAGATGATGCTGGCGCTGGCCGAGATGAAGCAAAGCCTGCTGAACATTGTGGGCGAGGTGCGCAAGGGCACCGACACCATCGCCACCGCCACCGGCGAAATCGCGCGCGGCAACCAGGACCTGTCGGCGCGCACCGAGCAGCAAGCCAGCTCGCTGGAGGAAACCGCATCCTCGATGGAGGAACTGACCGGCACCGTGCGCCAGAACGCCGACAATGCGCGCGCCGCCAACCAGCTGGCCTCGGCCGCATCCGACGTGGCGCGCAAGGGCGGCGCGGTGGTGAACCAGGTGGTGGGCACCATGGATGCGATCAAGGCCTCGTCCAGCAATGTGGTGGACATCATTGGCGTGATCGACAGCATCGCCTTCCAGACCAATATCCTGGCGCTCAACGCGGCGGTGGAAGCGGCGCGCGCCGGCGAGCAGGGGCGGGGCTTTGCCGTGGTGGCGACCGAGGTGCGCAATCTGGCGCAGCGCTCGGCCACGGCGGCCAAGGAGATCAAGGCGCTGATCGACGACTCGGTGAGCAAGGTGGAGGACGGCAGCCGCCTGGTGAACCAGGCCGGCGAAACGATGGCGGAGCTGGTGGCCAGCGTGGAGCGGGTCACCACCATCATCGAGGATATCGCCAGCGCCAGCAGCCAGCAGATCGGCGGCATCGAGCAGATCAACGCCGCCATCACGCAGATGGATACGGTGACGCAGCAGAACGCGGCGCTGGTGGAGCAGGCGGCGGCCGCGGCGGAGGCCTTGCAGGAGCAGGCGTCCAATCAGTCGCAGGTGGTCAGTGTGTTCCGCCTCGACGAGGCCTTGCTGGCGCACGCCGCCGTGCACCGCCCGTCCGCGCCGCGTCCCGCCGCCGCGATTGCCGGACGTAAAGCGCCGGCGCGCAAGGCGCTGGCCGGTACCGGCGCCCGCCGCGCGGCGCATCCCGAAGCCGGGGCGCGGGCTAAAACCGCTGCCGCGGCCAAACCCGCTGCCGACGACTGGGAAGAGTTCTAAGCCGCCGCGCGCTGGCATTTTGCTGGGCTGCTAAAATGGATTGCCCATCCAAGCCGATGCGCGCAATGATGTTTGAGCCTGGTTCGAGGAAAGTTAATGCCGGATTTTGATCATTTAGACGACTTCTCAGTGTTGCTTCGAAGATTTGACGAGAAATTCACGAAGCTGAGAAAGAAGGTTCATCGAGTCCTGGAGAATAATCTGGATGAACAGTCTTACGATATTTATGTCAACTCGATTTTGATAGATTGCCGGGCTTTATTCATCGAGAATATCCGGTACAAGCATAACTGCACGATTCAGAATTTCTACAAAGTGACGCAGCAGCCGGACTTTGCGCAAGCCATTGATGCGCATTTTGATGGCTTGACATCCGGTGGTCTGACTTTGCGTGAAGTCATAAAGAGCTGGGTTGACCGGCATCTGGTGCACTTCGATTTCGTTGATGAAAAAACGGAACAAGCGCACTTCGATGACCTGGCCTCAGTTCTTGATCGAAGAACGATAGCTAATCTGTTCGTGGATATTTTGCTCATTGCGCAGCAATACAGCGAATACCGCTTATTCCTGCATCAGCAGGCATATGCCGTCTGTGAAGCATTGACGGGGGATGGATGACTATCGTGGGAAAATCATCACATTAAGATGACGTCGTACTGTTCCTGGTGGTAGGCCGTTTCGACCTGCAGCGAAATCTTCTTGCCGATGAAATCGCCCAGCATGGCCAGGTGTTGCGATTCCTCTTCGAGGAACATATCGACCACTTCCTGCGAGGCGAGGATGCGGAATTCGCGCGGATTGAACTGCTTTGCTTCGCGCAGCAGTTCGCGCAGGATTTCGTAGCAGATGGTGCGCGAGGTCTTGACCTGGCCCTTGCCGGTGCAGGCGGGGCAGGGTTCGCACAGGATATGGGCCAGCGATTCGCGCGTGCGCTTGCGCGTCATCTCGACCAGGCCGAGCGCCGAGAAGCCGCTGATCGAGACCTTGGTGCGGTCGCGCGACAGGGCTTTCTTCAATTCGGCCAGCACGGCGTTGCGGTGCTCGGCGTTCTCCATATCGATGAAATCGAGGATGATGATGCCGCCCAGATTGCGCAGGCGCAGCTGGCGCGCGATGGCGTGCGCCGCTTCCAGATTGGTCTTGAAGATGGTGTCGGCGAAATTGCGCCCGCCCACATAGCCGCCGGTGTTGACGTCGATGGTGGTCATGGCCTCGGTCTGGTCGACGATCAGGTAGCCGCCCGACTTCAGGTCGACGCGGCGGCCCAGGGCGCGCTGGATTTCCTCTTCCACGCCATACAGGTCGAACAGCGGACGCTCGCCGGTGTAGTGCTGCAGGCGCGGCAGCACGCTCGGGGTGTAGGTGGCGCCGAATTCGGACAGGGCCAGGTAGTTTTCGCGCGAGTCGACCTGGATGGTCGCGGTCTCGTCGTGCACGAAGTCGCGCAGCACGCGCTGGGCCAGGTTCAAGTCCTGGTGCAGCAGGCTGGTGGGCGGGCGGGTGCGCGCGCCGTGCGTGATGGCGGCCCAGGTCTTGCGCAGGTATTCGATGTCGGCCTGCAGGTCGGTGTCGCTGGCGTCTTCGGCCTGGGTGCGCACGATGTAGCCGCCTTTTTCCTCGGCCGGCACCAGGCTTTGCATGCGCGCGCGCAGCGATTCGCGCTCGGTTTCCTTCTCGATTTTCTGCGAGATGCCGATGTGCGAGTCCTGCGGCAGATACACCAGCATGCGGCCGGCGATCGAGATCTGGGTCGACAGGCGCGCGCCCTTGGTGCCGATGGGGTCCTTGATGACCTGTACCGTCAGCACCTGGCCGTCGTACAGCAGTTTTTCGATCGGCGTGGGCGCGGCGTTCTGGCCGTCGTGCGGACGGGCTTCCCAGATGTCGGCCACGTGCAGGAAGGCGGCGCGTTCCAGGCCGATGTCGATGAAGGCGGACTGCATCCCCGGCAGCACGCGCACCACCTTGCCGGAATAGACGTTGCCGGCCAAGCCGCGCGTCAGGGTGCGTTCGATATGCAGTTCCTGCACGGCGCCTTGCAGGATCAGGGCAACCCGCGTTTCCTGCGGCGTGATATTAATGAGGATGTCTTCAGTCATGGGCGCCTTCAGGGCAGGGGCAGGCCGGCCTGGCGCAGCAGCTGCGCCGTTTCAAACAGGGGCAGACCCATGATGCCGGAATGGCTGCCTTCGATATGTTCAACGAACAGGGCGGCCAAGCCCTGGATGCCGTAGGCGCCGGCCTTGTCGTAAGGTTCGCTGGTGGCGCAGTAAGCCTGGATCGAGGCCGGCGAGAGCGCGCCGAAGCGCACGTCCGACACCTGGGTGATCTGGCCGGCGAAATCGCGATGGCGCACGGCGACCGCCGTCAGCACCTGGTGGGTGCGGCCGGAGAGCTGCTGCAGCATGGCGATGGCTTCGGCCGTATTGGCCGGTTTGCCGAGGATGGCGCCGTCGATGGACACGGTGGTGTCGGCCGACAGCACCGGGCGGTGCACCAGATGGCGGCGCTGCACCAGGTTCCAGGCGAAATCGGCTTTTTCCATGGCGACCCGGCCCACATAGGCGTAGGCGTCCTCGTTGGGAATGACTTCCTCGGTCACGTCGGCGCCGCGCGGGCCGTCGCTGCGCAGCAGCAGCAGCTCGAAGTCCACGCCGATCTGGCGCAGCAGTTCGCGCCGGCGCGGGCTTTTGGAAGCGAGATAGATTTTCTTGTCGACCGGTTTCATCGGAGTCTTTTTATTCGAATTACACGCGATGATACGGGTGATTCTGCGTAATTGTCCACGCCCGATACAGCTGCTCGGCCAGCATCACGCGCACCATGCCGTGCGGCAGGGTCATGCTGGAGATGCGGATCAAGCCTTCGGCCCTGGCTTTCAATTCGGGATCGAGGCCGTCGGCGCCGCCGATCAGGAAGGCGGTATCGCGCCCATCCTGCTGCCATTGCTGCAATTGCTGCGACAGGCCGACGCTGGTCAAATCCTTGCCGCGTTCATCGAGCGCGATGATGCGCACCGATTTCGGCAGGGCCGCCTCGATGCGCTCGCGTTCCAGCGCCATGGCCGTGGCGGCCGTCTTGCTGCCGGAACGCTCGACCGGCTTGATTTCCTTGAGCACGATGCGCAGCTCGGGGGGCATGCGCTTCGTGTACTCGGCAAAACCGCTTTCGATCCAGGCCGGCATTTTGTGGCCGACCGCGGCGATAATCAGCTGCACGCCTTACTCGGCTGCGGGCTTTTTGATGCGCTTGATGACGGTCTTGGCCGGCGCCTCGGCTGCCTTGGCGGCGGATTTGGCCTTGGCTTCCTTGGCTGCCTTGGCCGAGGCCACGGAAGTCTTGGAGGCGGCAACCTTCACCTTCTTGCCTTCCGGCGCCTCGACGGCCGGCGTGGCTTTCTTCGCGGCTTTCTTGGCGGCGGCGCCGGCAGCGGCGGCGGCCTTCACGGTGCCAGGCTTGCGCGCCGGCGCGGCCTTTTTCTCGATCACGGCTTCGGCCGACTTGGCCGCTTTGGACGCGGCCAGGTGGCCCGATTTCTTTTTCGGCGCGGCTTCGGCTTCGGTGGCGGCCTTGCCTTCGGCCGAGGACTTGCGCTTGGCGGCGCCCAGCTTGACCGGCTTCTCGCCCCAGATTTCTTCCAGACGGTAGTAGGCGCGGATCGGCGCCTGCATGATGTGGACGATCATATCGCCCAGGTCGACCAGCACCCATTCACCGGTGTCTTCACCCTCGACGCCGATCACGTCGCCGCCGGCTTCCTTGACCTTGTCGCGCACGGACGCGGCCAGCGCTTTGGTCTGGCGGTTGGAGGTACCGGAGGCGATGCAGATGCGGTCGAATAGGCTGGTGAGACCCGTCGTGTCGAACATGACGATGTCCTGGGCTTTCACGTCTTCCAGAGCATCAACGACGGTGGTTTGCAGTTTTTTGATATCCATTTAATTCTTATAAAGATTATGTTGTTCAATATAGTCTAGCACTACCGGCGGGATAAGCGAGGCCGCCCTCTCCCCCCGTTGTAATGCAGCACGAATGGCGGTGGCCGAGATATCCTCGGCCAGATCGGCGGCCAGACAAGTCAGGCCGGCCGCTGCGCCGCGCAGCCGGGAAGGGCTGGCCAGGCGGCGCTGGAATTGCTCTGCGACGGCGGTCGGCACGCTGGCATCGTCCAGCGCAAAGCCGGGCCGCGCCGCCACGCAGAAGTGGGCCAGTTCAAACAGGGTGGACCATTCCTGCCAGCTGTCCAGGTTTTGCAGCTGGTCCGCTCCCATCAGGAAGCACAGCGACACGTCGGCGCCGACTTCGGCCCGGATCGCGCGCAGGGTGTCGATGGTGTACGTCGCCTTGCCACGGGCGATTTCCTGGCGGTCGATCAGCACCGGGAAGGGCAGTCCGGCAAACGCCAGTGCCACCATTTCCGCCCGCTGCTCGGGTGTCGCCTGCAGCGCCGCCTTCTGCCAGGGCAGGCTGGGGATCACGCGCAACTGGTCGGCGCCCAGCAGCTGCATGAAATGGGCGCCGAGGGCCAGATGGCCCTTGTGCACCGGATCGAAGGTACCTCCCAGCAGGGCGATGCAGGCGTTCACTCAGCCAGCCAGTCGCGGTGCGGCAGGAAGTCGGTGTACAGCGCGGCCTCCGGCGAGCCGTCCGCCGGATGCCAGTCGTAGCGCCATTGCGCCTGCGGCGGCATCGACATCAGAATCGCTTCGGTGCGGCCGCCCGACTGCAGGCCGAACAGGGTGCCGCGGTCGAACACCAGGTTGAATTCGACGTAGCGCCCGCGCCGGTAAGCCTGGAAGCCGCGTTCGCGCTCGCCGTAAGGCGTATCCTTGCGCGCGTTCAGCACCGGCAGGTAGGCGGCGAGGAAGGCGTCGCCCACGCTACGCACCATGGCGAAGCTCTGCTCGAAACCGAGTTCGTTGAAGTCGTCGAAGAAAATGCCGCCCACGCCGCGCGCTTCCTTGCGGTGCTTGAGGTAGAAGTAATCGTCGCACCACTTCTTGAAGCGCGGGTAAAGCGTCTCGCCGAACGGCGCCAGCGCGTCATGGCAGCTCTGGTGGAAGTGGCGCGCATCGCCGGCATTGCCGTAGAAGGGCGTCAGGTCCATGCCGCCGCCGAACCACCATACCGGCTTGCCTTCGGTGGTGCTGGTGGTGAAAAAGCGCACATTGAAGTGCACCGTCGGCGCGTACGGATTGCGCGGATGCAGCACCAGCGACACGCCCATCGCCTCCCAAGCGCGCCCGTTCAATTCAGGACGGTGGGCGGCGGCCGACGGCGGCAGCTTCTCGCCCATCACGTGGGAGAAATTGCAGCCGCCGCGTTCCAGCGCATGGCCTTCTTCGATCAGGCGCGTGATGCCGCCGCCGCCTTCCTCGCGCTGCCACTCGTCGCGCAGGAAGGGACGGCCGTCGGCCTGCTCCAGGCCTTGCACGATGCGTTCTTGCAGATCCAGCAGATAGGCCTTGACGGCGGCGGGGGAGGGCATGGCGGCAGCTGTGTTCATTTTTGTGCTTGTTCTCGGTGGGGAGGCCGGGCGTCCCGCGCCCGGCTTGCGTACAGCGTGTGCTTAGTGTTTCAGGCCGCGCCAGCCGATATCGCGGCGGAACTGCATGCCTTCGAAGTGGATCTTGTCGGCCACTTCGTAAGCCTGCTTCTGCGCCATCTTGACGTTGTCGCCCAGGCCGACCACGCACAGCACGCGGCCGCCGCTGGTCACGAGCTTGCCGTCGACGTCGGTGGTGCCGGCATGGAAGGTCACGGCTTCGGCGCTTTCGGCCGGAATGCCGTTGATGGCGTCGCCCTTGGTGGGGTTGTCCGGATAGCCGGCGGCGGCCAGCACCACGCCGACGGCGGTGCGGCGGTCCCACTCCAGTTCCACGGCGTCCAGCGTGCCGTTGACGGCGTGTTCCATCACGCCCAGCAGGTCGGTCTTCAGGCGCGACATGATGGGCTGGGTTTCCGGGTCGCCCATGCGGCAGTTGAATTCCAGGGTTTTCGGATTGCCGGCGGCATCGATCATCAGGCCCGCGTACAGGAAGCCGGTGAAGACGATGCCGTCTTTCGCCATGCCCTGGATGGTCGGGTTGATGATCTCGCGCATCACGCGCGCATGCATGGCCGGGGTCACGATGGGGGCCGGCGAGTAGGCGCCCATGCCGCCGGTGTTCGGGCCCTGGTCGTTGTCCTGCAGGCGCTTGTGGTCCTGGCTGGTGGCCAGCGGCAGCACGTTTTTGCCGTCGCACATGACGATGAAGGAGGCTTCTTCGCCGGCCAGGAATTCCTCGATGACGATGCGCGCGCCGGCGTCGCCGAAGCGGTTATCGGCCAGCATATGGTCGACCGCCTGGTGCGCTTCTTCCAGCGTCATGGCCACCACCACGCCCTTGCCGGCGGCCAGGCCGTCGGCCTTGATGACGATGGGCGCGCCCTTGGCGTCGATATAGGCGTGGGCCGGGGCCAGTTCGGAGAAGGTCTGGTATTCGGCGGTCGGGATGCCGTGGCGCTGCATGAAGGCCTTGGCGAAATCCTTGGAGGACTCCAGCTGGGCCGCTTCCTTGCTCGGGCCGAAGACCTTCAGGCCGCGCGCGCGGAACAGGTTGACGATGCCGCCGGCCAGCGGGGTTTCCGGGCCGACCACGGTCAGGCCGATATGCTCCTGCTCGACGAAATCGGCCAGCGCGTGCAGATCGGTGATGGGGACGTTCTGCAGGCGCGCATCGCGCGCCGTGCCGCCGTTGCCGGGCGCGACGTAGACCATCTGTACGCGCTCGGATTGGGCCAGTTTCCAGGCCAGTGCATGTTCGCGGCCGCCGGAGCCGACTACCAGAATTTTCATAAGGACCGTTCGTTCGTTTGGTAAGAGCGGAAGAGCGGCCCTGCGGCCGCGGGTGGAATGCGGATCAGTCTTCGATCACGGCGTTGGTATAGACTTCCTGGGTGTCGTCCAGATTTTCCAGGGCGTCCAGCAGCTTCTGCATCTTGAGCGCTTCTTCACCGGTGAACACAGTTTCGGTGGCGGGCTTCATGATGATCTCGGCCACTTCGGCCTTGAAGCCGGCTTTTTCCAGGGCGTCCTTGACGCCGGCGAAATCGTTCGGCGCGCACAGCACTTCAAAGCCGCCTTCCTCGTCCGCCACCACGTCTTCGGCGCCCGCTTCGAGCGCGGCGTCCATCAGGCTCGCTTCGTCGGCGCCGGGGGCGAACAGGAACTGGCCGCAGTGCTTGAACATGAAGGACACGGAATTCTCGGTGCCCATATTGCCGCCGAATTTGCTGAAGGCGTGGCGCACTTCAGCCACGGTGCGCACGCGGTTGTCGGTCATGCAGTCGACGATGATGGCGGCGCCGCCGATGCCGTAGCCTTCGTAGCGCACTTCCTCGTAGCTGGAGCCTTCGTCGCCGCCGGTGCCGCGCGTGATGGCGCGCTGCACATTATCCTTGGGCATATTGGCGTCGGCCGCCTTGTCCATGGCCAGGCGCAGACGCGGGTTGGCGTTGACGTCGCCGCCGCCCATGCGCGCGGCCACGGTGATTTCCTTGATCAGGCGCGTCCAGATTTTGCCGCGCTTGGCGTCCGTTGCAGCTTTTTTGTGCTTAATATTGGCCCATTTGCTGTGTCCTGCCATGTTCAATCTTCCTTAGACGGTATGCAATCGAGGGCGATATTCTAGCATACCGCCCCCCTGGAATTGCGCCGTCCCGGGGGGCTTGGCGGGCGCTTATACAGCGATGTAGTCGATGCCGTTCTGGATGCTGCCGATGACCTGGGCGTGGTTCTCCGGACTCTCGGCGAAAGCCAGCAGAACCGCCTCGCGCGCAACCCCCTTGTCCAGCATATCGATCCAGAACGCCAGGCCGCCCTGGTCGGCTGGGCGGTGCAGGGCGTTCAGGTAGAGCTGGGAGAGGAAGGCTTCGTTGCTCAGGGCGCTGCCGTACAGGCGCGCAAATTCGCTGCTCTGGGTGAAGCCGGCGGTGATGTCGAGGATGGCAAGGCCGCGGTCGGCGGCATCGATCCAAAAACCCAGGCCGCCCAAGTCCGGGGTGCGGTTCAGGGCTGCCTGATAAATGCGGTAAATCTGGCCGGCGTTGCCTTCTAAATCGAATGCGACGGCGCGGTCGGCGAACAGCAGGCGCTCGATCCCCAGCGTGACGTCGCTCTCGCCGCTGTGACTGACGGTATACCCTTCGCCATTTTTGGCCAGGCTATAGTCGGCGCGCTGGCCGCCGAACTGGGCGCGGTCGAGGCCGGCCCCGCCATCGAGCAGGTCGTTGCCGGCGCCACCGAGCAGCAGGTCGTCGCCGCCGCCGCCGCGCAGCTCATCGTCGCCCGTGTCGCCCAGCAAAAGGTCGCGGCCGCTGGCGCCGAACAGATGGTCGTTGCCGGCGCCGCCATCGAGCACATCGCCCAGTTTATCGGGCAGGCGCAAGCCGCTGGCCTCGTTATAGAAATCGCCGCTTTTGAGCGTATCGTTACCATCGCCGCCGCTCAGCTTGTCGTAGCCGCCATTGCCTTCCAGAACGTCGTCGCCGGCGCCGCCGCGCAGATCGTCATTGCCGGTAGTGCCATTGAGAAAAATGGGTTTTTCTTCAGCCATGATTGCCTCCTGGATTGTAAATATTATAAAAAAATATAGTCAATATTGCACTGAAAGCCCGCTACTGTCGACCGCCGGGCCAATCGTGCGCAACAGATACGCACGATCGTGCAATTTTGGCTCGCCGCGTCATTGCCCTGACATAAAGAACTGCTAGGATTTCTTTCTCAATAACAACTCTGAGAGTGGTAGCGATGGATAGACGGCAGTTTATGAAGCTCGGCGGCTTCATCACGGTATCGGTAGCCAGTGTGGGTCTGGTCGGCTGCGGCGGCAGCAGCAATAGCGGCGACAGCACGGCGGGCGGCCTGCCGCCGGCCAGCGGCAGCGACTGGAAATTCCCGCAGAGCGTGGCCTCGGGCGATCCGCGTCCGGACAGCATCCTGCTGTGGACGCGCGCCGTGCCGGCCGCCAGCGATGGCGTGGCCGCCGTCGGCGGCAAGGCCGAAGTCACGCTGCGCCTGCTGCTCACGGCCAGCGACAACAGCGCCCTGCTGGGCAGCAATGCGGCCCTGGGCGGCAGCATGCTCAGCGATGTGCGCCTGCCGCTCAATCCCGAATTCGACAACACCATCCGCCACAAGGTCACGGGCCTGCAGCCGGGCCAGACTTACTACTACCAGTTCGTGGCCGGCGACGTGCGCTCGAATGTGGGCCGCTGCAAGACCGCGCCGGCCGCCACGGCCGACGTCGACCAGCTGCAGTTCGCCTACCTGACCTGCCAGGACTGGAGCATCAACCACTGGGGCGCGCTGGGCCATATCGCCGCCAACGAAAAGCTCGACTTCATCGTCCACCTGGGCGACTACATTTACGAGACGGTGGGCGAAAGCTTCCAGACCGGCCTGGTGGAGTCGCGCCACGACGCGCTCAAGCTGCCCGACGGCACCTTCAAGAGTGGCAGCGCGGGCGCCAAATACGCGTCCACGCTGGCCGACTACCGCTATCTGTACAAGAAATACCGCAGCGACACCCGTCTGCAGGCCGTGCATGAGCGCTTCCCCTTCATCGCCGTGTGGGACGACCACGAGTTTACCGACGATGCCTGGCAGGACGCCCAGACCTACGAGGGCAGCCTGGCCGCCGACGGCAGCCATGTGCGCCAGCCGCAGCGCCGCCGCAGCGCCAATCAGGCCTGGTTCGAATACATGCCGGCCGACGTCAGCCTGGACACGGCCGCCAGCGGCTTCCAGAACATCAAGATCTACCGCGATTTCCAGTTCGGCAAGCTGGCCCAGCTGGTGATGACCGACCAGCGCCTGTACCGCGCCGACCACGTGATTCCGGAAGCGACGCCGAATCCGGCCAGCGGCAAGCCGCTGGGCAGCATCGGCACGCGCTATATGGTGGCGCAGGACGTGTTCAACGCCGCCGAGGCGCAGAAAATGGCCGCCGCCGGCGCCGCCGGCGATGCGCTGGCCGCCACCACCATGCTCGGCGCCACCCAGCGCGACTGGTGGAAGGGCACGATGAAGTCCGCCACGGCCACCTGGAAGCTGTGGGGCAATGAAGTGTCGCTGTTGCGCATGGGCTTGAGCGGCGTGGACGCCATCGCCACGCTGCTGGCGCTGAAAGCGCTGCCCGATGTGGCCAGCAAGATCGGTGCTACGGCGGCGCAGGCCGGCGGCAATGTGGCCGTGGCCGGCGCCATCGTCGGCGCCGTCACGGCCGGCGCCGCGCCCGAGAAGGCCCAGGCCGCCGCCGGCGCGATCGCCGCCTCGGCCGCCGCCAATGGCGACACCGTGGCGCGCACCACGGCCGCCCTGGGCGTAGGGCTGAGCCAGATCCAGGCCGGCGTTGCCGTGTTGGCGTTCGGCATGGCCCAGTCGGTGGCGGCCGGCGGCGCGGCCGCCCAGGCCACGGCGGCGGCCCAGGCCATCGCCGTCGGCTATATCAAGCCCGATGTGCAAGCCAAGAAAGTCGAATCGCCCTTCGTCGCGGCCTCCGGCCTGCAGGCGGCGCTGGCGCCGTACTTCCGCCGCTTCCTGCTCAACTGCGACCAGTGGGATGGTTATAACGCCGAGCGCAAGGCCCTGATGGCGCACCTGAAAACGAATGCCATCGGCAATGTGGTAGCGCTGACCGGCGACATCCACGCCTTCTTCGCCGGCACCGTCAGCGACGATTACGACGCCGCTGGCGGCGGCACGCCGGTGATGGTGGACCTGGTCTCGGCCGGCATCAGCTCGGACTCCTTCTTCAGCTATCTGCGCGACGCCTCGGCCGCGCTGGGCGAGTTGGGCGCGCTGGTGGCCTACCCGCTGACCCTGCCGGTGCCGGACCTGGGTTCCGTCAGCCTCTCGGTCAACCTGCTCGACTACACCATGGGCAAGGCCGCGCCCACCCTCGACACCCTGCTGGAACAAGTCAAGGTCCAGCTGCGCGGCGCGCTGGCGGCCAAAGGCGTACTAGAAACCCAGCTCGACACCATCACCCTGGGTCTGCTGGCCGGCCTCAAAGCCAACAGCGGTTTCAGCACCACCCTGCTTGGCCTGGCCCAGCAGTTGGCCAGCCTGAACAGCAACCCCTGGCTCAAGCATCTGAACACCGATGCCCAAGGCTACACCGTGGTCACGCTCACCCCCGGCAAGCTGGTCGCCCAGTTCAAGCAGGTCAACAAGCTGGTCGGCGCCACCGCTCCGGCCAACGTGATCGCCCGCATCACCACCGCCACGGTCGCCGCCGGCACCCCCGCCGTGACGATCAGCTAAGCCCTTCCTTTGATCTAGATCAGCAAATGTCCCACCCTGGTGTCAGGCACCAGGGTGGGACATTGTTTGCGCAAGATCAAAGAATGTCCGATTCCAGTGCCTGACACCAGGGTGGGACATTGTTTGCGCGAGATCAAAGGCGGCGGCGGATGGGGCTGGCCGGCAGGCGCTGGCGTTTGCCTTTACAATCCTGGCATGATGAAGAATTTGCCGGACCCGGCCGCCAGCGGCGGCGCGCGTACCGCCTATCTGGGCGGACTGGCCATCGCTATCGGCGGGGCCGTTTTGTTTTCGACCAAGGCGGTGGTGGCCAAGCTGCTGTACCGCTATCACATCGATGCGGTGACGCTGATCGCGTTCCGCATGCTGTTTTCGCTGCCCGTTTTCGCCGCCATCGCGCTGTGGCAGATGCGCACGGCGCCGCCCCTCAGCACGGGCGACCGCTGGCGCTTGCTGGGCCTGGGCCTGATCGGCTATTACCTGTCTAGCTTTCTCGATTTCCTCGGCCTGCAGTACATTTCGGTTGGCCTGGAACGGCTGATCCTCTTTCTGACCCCGACCTTCGTCCTGCTGATCTCGGCCACCTGGCTCCAGCAGCACATCAGCCGCAAGCAGTGGCTGGCGCTGCTTGCTTCCTATGGCGGCATCGTGCTGGTCTTCCTGCATGATTTGAAGGATGGCGGCAGCCATGTGGCGCTGGGTTCGACCCTGGTGCTCGGTTCGGCCACCAGCTATGCCGTGTACCTGCTGGCCTCGGGCGAGATGGTCAAACGCCTGGGTTCGCTGCGCCTGGTGTCGTATGCGATGTGCGTGTCGAGCGCGGCCTGCATCGCCCAGTTTTTCCTGCTGCGCCCGGCGTCGCTGTTGCTGCAGCCGCTGCCGGTATATGGCTTGTCGCTGGTGAATGGCTTGCTGTGCACCGTGATGCCGGTGTTCATGACCATGGTGGCGGTGCAACGCATCGGCGCCAGCGCCGCCTCGCAAGCCGGTATGATCGGGCCGGTGTCCACGCTGTTTCTCGGCGCCCTGATCCTGGGCGAGGCCGTCACCGGCTGGCAGTTGGCGGGCACGGCCCTGGTGCTGGCGGGCATTTATCTGTTGTCGAAAGTGAAGCACTGAACCTCAACCCTGAATGGAAGCCGATATGAAAGCGCGCATTGCCCTGATTGCCCACGACAAGAAAAAAGACGAGATGATCGCCCTGGCCGGCCAGTATGTGGAGTTTTTGCGCGGGTGCACCCTGTGCGCCACCGGCACCACGGGCGGCCGCCTGGTCAATGAGCTGGGCCTGACGGTGGAGCGCAAGCATTCCGGCCCCTTCGGCGGCGACTTGCAGATCGGCGCCATGCTGGTCGAGGGCCAGATCGACGCCGTGATCTTCCTGCGCGACCCGATGACGCCGCAGCCGCACGAACCGGATATTAATGCCCTGGTGCGCGCCTGCGACGTCCATAATGTGGCGTGCGCCACCAATCCGGCCAGCGGCCATATGCTGCTGTCGCATTTGCGCGAGCGCCAGACCGGCGGCGTGCTTTAACAATCCCAACCGCAAGGAGGTTTGATGAGCAAGGCGATACGCATGTCCCGGACCGGCGGTCCGGAAGTGATGGAGTATCTGGAGGTCGAGGTCGGCCCGCCCGCGGCCGGCGAAGTGCAGATACGGCAGGAAGCGATCGGCGTCAATTTCATCGACGTCTATTTCCGCACCGGCTTGTACCCGCAACCGCTGCCGGGCGGCCTGGGCCTGGAGGGCGCCGGCGTGGTCGTGGCCGTGGGCGAGGGCGTGACGACGCTGAAAGTGGGCGACCGCGTCGCGTATGCCGGCCATCCGATTGGCGCTTATGCCCAGTTGCGCAATCTGCCGGCCGCGCTGCTGCTGGCGCTGCCGGAAAAAATCGGCTTCGACACGGCGGCGGCCATGATGCTGCAGGGCTTGACGGTGCACTATCTGATGCACCGCACGGTCCAGCTGAAGGCCGGCGACACGGTGCTCTTCCATGCGGCGGCGGGCGGGGTCGGCCTGATCGCCTGCCAGTGGGCGCGCGTGCTGGGCGTGACGCTGATCGGCACTGTCGGTTCCGAAGAAAAGGCGGCGCTGGCCATCGAGAATGGCGCGGCCCATGTCATCAACTACAACCGGGAGCCGGTGGCCGAGCGCGTGCGCGAGCTGACGGACGGGCGCGGCGTGTCGGTGGTGTACGACTCGGTCGGCAAGGATACCTTCCTCGCTTCGCTGGATTGCCTGGCGCCGCTGGGCATGCTGGTCAGTTTCGGCAATTCCTCGGGGCCGGTGCCGCCGTTCTCGCTGCTGGAGCTGGCCGCGCGCGGCTCGCTGTTCGTGACCCGGCCCACGCTGTGGCACTATGTGGCCGAGCGCGCGGCGCTGGAGGCGGCCGCGCGCGCCCTGTTCGGCGTGGTGGGCAGCGGCGAGGTCAAGATCGCCATCAATCAGCGCTATAATCTGGCCGACGCGGCGCAGGCGCACCGCGACCTGGAGTCGCGCCAGACCAGCGGTTCTTCCATCCTCTTACCCCACGCCTCATGACTGATCACCGCAACTCCGCCGGCGATGACGGCAATCCCAAGTTTGGCCGCCTGCTCATCGTGCTGCTGCTGGTGGTCGGCCTGATCGGCCTGATCACCTTCGCCAGCGAAGCGTTCTATTCCTGAGCGAACGCCGCCGGATCCGCAGCGCCGGCGGCCTCCTCCAGCGGCCCCAGTTCGCGCAGCAGACGCTTGGCCCGCTTGACGAAGGGCGGGCCGATCATCTGCCCGTCGACCGTCGCGATCGCGCCGCCATGGAGCGCGTCGGCCGCCACGATGGCGCGCGCCCGCGCCTGCTCTTCCTGGCTGGGCGTGAACAGGGCGCGGATGATTTCCACCTGCTGCGGATGGACCGCCGCCTTGCCGTGAAAGCCCAGAGCGCGGGCGCCGCGGCATTCGCGCTGCAGCAACTCCGGGCCGGCCAGGTCGAAGCAGGGCGTGTCGATGGCCACGATGCCATGGCGGGCGGCGGCGAGGCCGATTTGTTGCCGGGCATGCAGCATGTTTTCCCAGCTGATGTCGGTGCCCAGCAAGGCGGCGAAATCGGCCGCGCCGAACAGCAGGCCGTCGGCGCGGGCGGCGATGGCATCGACCTGGTGCAGGCCGTTGAGGGTTTCGATCAGGGCGAACAGCAGCGGAAACTTGTCCTGCGCGCCGAACAGGGCGCGCACGATGTCGATTTCCGCCGCCGTTTCGACCATCGGCAGCAGCACCATATGCGGCGTCATGGCGCAATCGAGCAGGGCTTGCATATCGCTTAAGAATTCGCGGCTGCGCAGCTCGTTGATGCGGACCGCGAAGCGGCAGCTGGCGCCATGCAGCTGCAGCGCCTCCAGGCAGCGCGCGCGCGCCAGCGCCTTGTGCGCGCAAGGGACGGCGTCTTCCAGATCGATCAGGCAAATGTCCGCGCCGGAGCGCTTGACCTTGTCGAAATGCTCGGCCTTCAGGGCGGACAGGAACATGACGGCGCGCGGCGGGGCGGCGGGCGTCCGGTCGAGAGGGCGGTGCATGCTCACTCCTCCTGCAGGCAAGCGTGGATGGCGGCCGTCAGGCGCAGAATCTCTTCCGGCGTATTGTTGGCGTGCAGCATGACGCGCAGGCCGGCCGCCTCCCGCGCCACGATGGGGAAGAACACCGGCGGCACGTAAAAGCCCGCCGCGTACAGGGCTTGGGCGCAGCGCGCCACGCGGTCGTTGGCAACGGTGACGAGCTTGATCGGGAAGCGGTTGCCGCGCTGTTCGGTCTGCACCTGGGCGTCGAACAGCGCGATATTGCGGAGCAGGGCGGCCTGGCGCTGCTGCAGCTCGGGCGTGCGGTGCAGGGCGGCGGAGGCCAGCGAAGCGCCGATGGCGGCCGTGTTCATCGGCTGCGACCAGGTCAGCGGCCCGCCGAAACGCGCCAGCAGCTGGGCGGCGGCATCGCCGCGCGGGCCGAACATGATGGCGGCGCCGCTGGTGCCGAAAGCCTTGTTGAGGGTGGTCAGGATGATGGTATCGGCGTTCAGCTCCGGCATCTGCGAGCGCACAAAGCCCTGGCCCTGCTCGCCGTAAATGCTGAGTCCGTGCGAGTCGTCGAAGTACAGGAACAGACCGTAGCGCTGCTGCAGGTCCAACAGCTCGCGCAAGGGCGCATGGCCGCCCATGCTGTACGTGCCGTCGGCCACGTAGGCGACTTTGGCATGCCGCTTGCAGGCGTCCTCGATGAAATTCAGGTCGTTGTGCGGGCAGGTGAGCACCTCGGTTTCATCGGCGCAAACCGGCTTCATCAGATTCATGCCGAAGTGGGCGTGCTTGTCGAACACCATGAGTGGCCGCTGGCCTTGCGTCAGATGGCCCGAGGCCAGCAAGGGCAGCAAGCCGGTGGTGGCGGCCGAGGCGGAAATGGCGGTGACGATGGGCGCCTGGAACAGTTCGCCCAGCGCCGCTTCGAGTTCCAGTAGCGCCGGCAATTGGACGCGCACGCGCGAGGTGCAGTGATCGAGCGCGCCATAGCGGTCCAGGGCGGCATGGGCGCCGGCGAGGATGGCCGGATGGCAGTCGAGGTCCAGATAGGAGCAGCAGCCGAAATTGATGAAGGCGTGGCCGTCCTCGCTGAGCAGGCGGTTGTCGCCGCGGCGGTTGGCCACGATGCCCATCAGGCCGTGCGCCGCCGAATCGGACCAGAAGCGGTTGCCGACCTCGATCATCTTGCTATTGTTGCGATACGCATTGCGTCCACTGCTGTGCAGCACATCCATGGCAGGTCTCCGTGAGTGGCGGTCAGGTTTGTTCCAGCGTGGCTTCGGCCCGTGCCGTCCGCTCCGCCGGTAGCGGCACGCCCCCGGTCTTGGCCTCGGCCTCGGCTATGCGGCGCAGGGTCAGGCGCTGCAGCAGGACGATCAGCAGCACGGCCGCCACCGTCAGCCCCGCGGCCAGGCCGATCCAGAAGCCGGTCGCCGCCAGCGGCTGTGGCTGCCAGGGGAACCAGGCTGGCAGCCAGCCCAGGCCCAGCAGGCAGCCCAGGGGCAGGGCCACGCCCCAGAACGAGGTCAGGTGGATGATCATCGGCAGCTGGCTGACCTTGTAGCCGCGCAGCGCCCACGAGGCCGCAACCTGGGTCGCGTCGGAGAGCTGGAAGAATGCGCCCAGCAGCAGCAGGGCGGCCGTCATGTCGATCACCCGGGGATCGGCCACATAGGCTGCCGCGATCTCATGGCGGAACAAGGCCATCAGCGCGGCCGACAGCAGGGCGAAGCCGACCGACACGCCGACCCCGGTCAGCGAGACGAAGCGGGCGCGGCGCGGATTGCCCTCGCCCAGCGCGTGGCCGACGCGCGTCACCATGGCGACGCCGAAGCTGAACGGCACGACATACATGAGGGAGGTGAAGTTGAAGGTGATCTGGTTGGCCGCCACCGCATCAACGCCGAAGCGTGCCACCAACAGGCAGACGGCGGAAAACGCGCTCATTTCGGCGAAATAGGTCACGCCCATGGGCACGCCCAGCTTGAGCATGGCGCGGATTTCCGTCCAGTCCGGTCCTTCCCAGTGCGACAGCGGGTAGCTGGCGCGGTAGGCCGGCGCGTGCCGCAACCACCACAGCATGCCGCCCAGCATCAGCCACAGGCCGCTGGCCGTGCCGATGGCGCAGCCGATGGCGCCCAGCCGCGGCAAGCCCCAATGGCCATACACCAGCAGCCAGTTGACGACGATATTGTGGGCCAGGGCGCCGAGCGCGATGATCATCATCGGCTTGGTCTGGTTGATGCTGGCGCTATAGCCGTACAGCGTGCGGTAAGCGGTCAGCGCCGGCAGGCCGAGACTGATCACCTGCACGAAGCGCGCGGCGTGGGCGGCCACGTCATCGGGCAAGCCGATATGGTAGAAGGCGGCGGTGGCCAGATTGACCACGGCCACGGCCAGCAGACCGATGCCCAGCGCCATCCACAGCGCTTGCCGCACCACCCGCGGAATCTGGTCGAGGGCGCCGGCGCCGTACTGGTGCGCCACCAGGGCGTTGACCGGCATCATCAGGCCGACCAGGGTGCCGAAGACAACGATCCACAGCGAGGCGCCGAGGGCGACCGCGGCCAGTTCGGCCGGATTGACGTGGCCGGTCATGGCGACGTCGGAGGCGCCCATGCCGGCGGCGGCCAGCTGGGCAATGAGAATCGGCCAGGCCAATTGCCACAGGGCGCGGATTTCCTGGCGGATGGCGTGGAAGTTGCGAGGGGAGTCGGAAGGCATGGGAGCGGAAAAAGTTGGAGGAAAAACGCGGCCGTGGCGCGCGGGCGGATACCGGTTCAGCCGGGCAGCGCCGCGAGCAGGGCGCGCACCACTTCGGCCCGTTCCGGGCTGACGCTGACATAGCGCTTTTGCTGGCTGTCCCAGCGGCGGTCCATATGAATCAGGCTGCAGCATTTGCCGCTGACCGAATACGGCCGGCCCGGCGCCAGCACCGCGCGCTCGCCGGCCTGCAGCGTGAACAGCTCGAAGGGCTCGACCAGTTCGACCACGGCGGCCCCCCACAGCACTTCTTCGGTTTCGGTAATGGTGTCGTTGACGTGGTAACCCTCGGCGGCGGCGGGATAGCGGCCATCGGTCAAGACCAGGCAGCGCAAGCCGTCCGGGCTGACCGCGCTTTTGCCGCCGGGCACGGTGTACTCGGGCCAGGCCTGGGCGCCCAACTGGGCCTTATAGGCTTCATAGATTTGTTCGATCTGGATCATGGCGTTTCCGGTTGGGGTGGCGCGGCTTTGAGCAGCGAGAATTTCTTGGCCAACGGTTCGACCTTGTCGCGCTCGCCGAACATGAGCAGCACCACGAAATCGAGCTGCTCGCCGCCGGCCGCCTGTGTCGCCTCGATTTGCAGCGCGGCCGAGGCGCCGATCATCGAGGTGGTGAACACGTTGTAGTCCAGGCTGTCGTCGGCCATCACCTGCGGCAGCAGGTTGCGGATTTGGTTGCCGTTCTTGGCTTCGAGAATGATGAACGGGTATTCGCTGATCTTGGCCGCGAAGCCGCTGGCTGGGTTCGGGTAGTCGAGCAGCTTGTCGCGGCCGGCGGTCTTGGCCGTCAAGCCGTTCGAAGCATGGGCCAGGGCATTCATCAGCACCGGCAGCGGGTGCTTGCGATTGACCACGGCCACAAATTTGCATGGGGTGTTCTCGTATGCCATACCATCCTTTGTCAAAAGTGGCGGTGCCGCGCTTTACACGCGCAGCCGTTCGACGATCTGGCCGCCCAGCAGGTGGCCGTCGATGATGTCGTCAATATCGTTGTCGTCCACATAGGTGTACCAGACGCCTGCCGGATAGACCACCAGCAGCGGGCCTTCCTGGCAACGGTCGAGGCAGCCGGCCTTGTTGATGCGGACCTTGCCCGGCCCGCTCAGGCCGAGCTCCTTGATGCGGCGTTTGGCATGCTCCTGGGCCGCCTGGGCGCCGAAGCCGCCGCAGCAGCTGCGGCCTTCCTCGCGCTGGTTGGTGCAAAAGAACACGTGCTGGGGATAAAACTGGTCGTCGCTCATGGTGATCTCATTCATCGGTTCTCGACTATGGCGTGCCAGGCCGGCGCACGCCCCGCAGGGTGCTACTGTCTTACTGCATGCGCCTCAGGCCTCGCGCGCCCACGGCTGGGCCGCCAGTTCCAGGGCCGGCGCGCGCGCCATCGCCGCCAGCACATGCGCGATCATCTGCGGCAGCCCCCAGAGCTCGCGCAACTCCATGCCGGCCGAGAGGCCGCTATCGATGGCGCGCTGGCGTTCATAGATGGCGGATGGCCAAGCCTCCGGGCTGTGCCGCACCTGGCCGCACAGATGGTGCCAATCATGGGCCGGCAGATCGCCCACCAGCACGCACAGGCGGGTTGGCAGGTGCAGCAGCAGCAGGCGGCTGCTCCAGCCCAGCCATGCCGCCAGGCCGCCCGGCTTGCCGCCGCAGCCGGGCACCATTTCGCCGCAAAAGCGTCCCAGGCAGCGTTGCGCGTAGCCCTGCGTGCCATAGGGCGCGCGGGCGCTGAGCAGCCACATGTGTTCGGTGGAAAACTGCAGCAGGGCGCTCATCTGGTAGACCAGGATCAGCGGCAGCCAGAGCGCCAGCAGCACGGGCAGCAGGCCGAACGCCAGGGGCAGGCCAACGAAGACGGTGGCCATCCAGGCCAGCGCGAGGCACTTCCAGCCCAGCGGCCGGCGCAGGTTCGAGAGCAGGCGCGCCTTCAGGAACCACAGGTGGTAACGCGGCGAACACAGCGTCGTGAACAGGCGGTAGCGCAGGCGCGGCAAGGGGATGCCGGGCCGGATGCCGAATTTGTACAGCAGGGCGGCGTCGGCGTCGTCGAGCGTGGTGAAGATATTGCGGCGGTGGTGGTCCAGGTGTTCGCGCTCATACTCGTCCTGGTTCTGCGCCAGCGCGAACACGGTCAGCAGCTTGGCCGCGACGAGATTGGCCGGGGCTTGCGCGCCGAGCAGGGTGCTGTGGATGGCATGGTGGGCATACACCACCTGCACCATGCGCCAGCCGCCACCGAGGCCGACGGCGAAGACCGGCGTCAGCAGATAGCCCAGCAGGACCAGCTGCGGCGCGGCCGCGCCGAGCAGGGCCAGGTGCAGCGCGCTGAACAAGACAAGCGCCGCAATCGTCCATAGCACCATATAGGCCGGCGCCACGCTCAGCCAGGGCGCTTCGCCGGGCAGGGGCTTGCCGGTCAGCCAGGACCAGAACGGCTGGCTCCAGCGGCCGAAGCGCAGGTAGGACTGGCGGACCAAGGTTCCCGTGGCCGCGTCGGACGTGGCGATCTGAGTATCTTCCATGATTCCAGCTATATAGCGTTACCGCCACGGCGCCGCGTCGCAGGGCGCCGGTGGCGAAGGTTGTTGGGGCCTGTCGCGCCGGCAAAGCGGGTGGCCGCCGGGGCCGCCCCGTTTCTGCCGCGCTTACATCAAGACTTCGTCATGGCAAGGCTGCAAGGCTGCGCAATTGCGCGCGCACAGGAATTCCGGGCGCTGTGCGCGGGTCGGCTGCGGCGGGTTCTTGACGCTGTTATAGGAAATGAAGGCCACGCGGCGGTCGAACGGCGACATGTTCACGCCCGAGCCATGGAAGACATTGGCGTGGAAGACGATGATGTCGCCGGCCTTGCCTTTGGGCGCGGCCAGGCCATGGGTATGGACCAGGCGGCGCAGCGTATCATGCTCGACGGTGTAGCGCAGCTTGGCGGTGGTGTTGCTGAGCCAGGAGCTTTCGGCGTCATAGGCTTCGATGGTGTGCTTGTTCGAATCCTTGAAGCCTTCCTTGTGCGAGCCGGGAATGAGCAGCAGCGGGCCATTGAATTCGGTGACGTCGTCCAGCAGCACGGCGATGGTCAGGAAGTGCGGATGCGGGACCTCGTCCTCGCGGTGGTAGAAGGTCATGTCCTGGTGCCATTCCCACACATCGCCGACGAAGGCGGCCTTGATATTGAGTTTGAACTGGTGCACATACACGTCTTCGCCGAGCACGCCTTTGGCCAGGGCCAACAGGGTGGGGTGGCGGCACAGCTTGGACATCATCTCGTTGCGCAGGTGGATGCCGTGCATGCCGCGCACGGTATCGCCATCCTTTTCCCGCACCAGGCCCGGGTCTTCGCGGTCGGCGGCGCAGATGTCGGTTTCGGCGCGCAGATTGCGCACGGCGCGTTCGCTCAGGCAGCCGGGGTAGACAAAATAGCCATCTTCGGCAAATTGTTTTAGATGCTCTGTTGTCAGCATTGCGCGGATTCCTTTATATTGGGTTAAAGAGCGGTGCTTATTCGAGAACGTAGAGGGTGTTGCGGCTTTCCATGTCGCGCACCGCCGCATAGTCGGCCGCCATGACGGCCGGGTCGCTATGGCTCAGGAACAGCAGGCCGGGACTGGAATACGAATCGATGGTCGGCACCACGGCATCGCCGGGCTGCCAAAACACATCGGCGCCGTGGAAGGACGGCAGTGCCTGCAGGCTGGCGAGATCGATCCGCTTCAGTTGGCCCCTGGCGCTGGACAGCATCTGGATCATATTGGCCTGGCGCCGCAGCGGCGGGTAGGGCGCCTCCAGGCGCTGCAGCAGGCGCTGCGGCGCCAGATAGGCCTCCGCCGTCAGTTGCACCGTGTTGTGGCCGAGTGCCGCCGTGACCATCGAGACGTCCAGCGCCCCCATCATGCGCGCCGCGCTTTCGATCAGCAGCACCTTGCCCTCCGGCGTCAGCATGACTTCGGTGTGCGTCGGGCCGTGCGCGATGCGCAGCGCCGTCAGCACGCGCTTGACGTAGTCGGTCAGCAGTTCGAAGCTGGGGTCTTCGGCGTAGACCAGCACTTCTTTCTCGTACACCTTGGACTGGCCGCAGCGCCGCTTGTCGGTGCGCCAGATGTCGCTCACATAGTGGCGGCCGGCCGCGCTGACGCAGTTGACCGCGAATTCCTGGCCTTCGATCAGCGGTTGTACCAAGACCTCGTCGATGACGTCCTGAAAGATGTCCTTCGAGTTGTGCAGGCGCGCGAACGTGCTGCGGATTTCCGCCTCGCCGCTGCAGATATTGAAGCCGAAGGTGCCGGAACTGGACTTCGGCTTGAGCACCACCGTCTCCAGCTGCCGTTCGCGGACCCAGGCGCAGACCGCGTCCGCATCGCCCGACTTGAGAACGGGGATGACTTCAATGCCGGCCTGGCGCGCGGTTTCGGCCATGATGTATTTGTCGCGCCGGGCGGCGCTGAATTCCACCCCGTTGCTGGCCACCTCAAAGCGCTCCGACAGCCGGTCGGCCAGGCTGACGCCCGATTCGATGCCCGCGACGATGCATTTGATATGCGGGTAGCGTTGGCTCAGATGGCGGCACAGCTGCGCGAAATCGCCGTCGTACTTGATCGACTCGCGAAAATCGTCGGGACGGAACACCTCCTGCTGCGCCGCGCTCAAGGTTGGCAGCGTCTGGATATGGACGCTGGCATAACCTAGGGTTGCAAATGCCGGCGCGAGCAGACGGGCCGTCGAATAGGCATCCACAATGACGCAGGTGTATTTTCGGTATTCCACAGAATCCTCTCTGATGTGATGGCAGCGGGGCGCCTGGCGCCCGCTGGGCAGGCAGTACGGTTCAGGAGACGTTTTCCAGATCGGCGGCGGGCGCCAGCTTGGCCGTGTCCAGATAGTCGGCGAACTCCGTCAGGGCAGCGTTCCAGTTCGCGGCATACTCTTCGGTCAGGCGCAGCATCTCGGCGCGCTGGGCGTCGGTGTCGGCCAGGCCGGTGGTGCCGGTGTCGTGATCGCTGACGGCCTTGTGGTGAGCCACTTCGGCTTCGATATGCGAATCCATCCAGGCGAATTGCGGACCCTTGGTAAACACATGCTCGCCGTCGACCTGGGTCTTGGTGAGGACGCGCTTGAAGGCCACCGTGATGTCGAGCGCAATCGCTTCGACCACGCGCAGCTGGACTGCCGCGCCCAGCGGTTCGTCGATGAGGGCGCGCATATTGGCGATCAGTTTTTGGGCGGCCAAACCGAGCATATGGGTGGTGTCATTGTGCGGCGCGCCGAGGCGCTCCTTGAGCGGCACCACGATATCGGTTTCCCACCAGGCGTAGTGCATGCCGGCCGGACCCGGCGGCGCGACCTTCTGGAAGGCCGGCATGATGTTGCTGAAGTCGTCGCCGATCACGGTAAAGATGGTCTGCATGGCTTCCAGCATATCGACCGCAGGGTAATCCTCCAGATCGGCCTGGCGCGCCATCACGCCGAGACCGGCAACCGACGTGAACATGAAGGCCTTGGTCATTTCGCGCCAGCCGTGGGCGATGCGCAGGGACGACAGCGCGTCGATTTCCTGCACCCGTTTGGCGCGGACGAAGAAGGCGTTGTCTTCCCGCAGCAAACCGGCGCGCGCGATGCAGTCGGCGATTTGCGCATCGAATTTACCCTGGCTGCTCAGCTCTTGCGCCGAGCTGTCTACATTAATAACGGTATTGTTTGTCATGATTTTCCAAAAGACCTTCAGCACATGGTTGATATTGCTTTTGAACGGCATAACGCAAGCGCTTGGCCTGGTGCGCGCCATGCCCCGGTAAAATATTAATAAAAATATTAAGGCAATACATTGCCAGCGAACGAAGACTGATTTTTAAATCAGCGACTTCGTTTTGCTGAAAGCAAACCTGTTTATGGCCGCTTTTTATCTAGCTGTATTTTATTGGCGCAAGGAAAATCGATCAGCCATGATTATTACTTGCGCTGCAAGGTGAACCATTGACTTTACAACGAGGGTCTAAGTGATGCGAGAACCAACCGATAGGCGGGGCTGCAAGAAGAAGGGGATGGTGCAAGAAAAAGTAGCGTAGGCGCGAGCGCCTGCTGCGGACTTTTCATGGTTCCTCCTATATATTTAAAAGCAACCTTACTTATTTGGCTGGGTTGGACAAATTATACGTAAACACTTTGTGATGATTCTATCGGATTGTCACATTGCGAATATTTTATTGTTGTGTTTTTGTGTTTGTTAAAAATAAAACAAATTAAGGGATTTTGTCTATTTTTATTAACATATGTTTCTTGGTAAATTGCTGTGTATTTTTGGAAATTTAAATGAGGTATTTTGAATGGCTGGCAGATTTGCAGTTGCGCCGTTATTTTCATGGGCGAAAAAAAGCGCCTCGATAGAGGCGCTTTCTGATGCGTGGCGGCGGCTTTATTCGATGTCGAGGTCGACGCGCCGGGCTTTGCCGCTTTCGCCGGGGAAGCCGGTGAAGGCGCTTTGCACCAGGGCCGGCATGACGGCGGGCGTCGATTGCTTGCGGCTGGTGTTTTGCACGGTGACGTCAAACAGCTTCTTGCCGTTCATGCTGTTGATGGTGACGCGCAGATTGCGGTCGTAGTTGTGCTGGATGACTTCGCGGAACTCCGTCGGGCCGTAGAACCAGGGGTCGTAGTAGGGACGGTAGTAGCCGTAATAGCGGTAGCGGTAGTACGGGCCCCAGCCGAAGCGCGGATAGCCCCAGGGCGAGTAGTAGCGCGAGGCCAGGAAGGGATCGGTGCTCTGCAAGACCTTGGTCGGACGGTCGATGGTGCTGAACTGCATGCCGACCTTGAGCTTGGCCTGTTCCGGCGCGCCGACCTGGGCGAAGCCGAGTTTGGCCAGCTGGCCGCTGACCAGGTTCAGATAGCTGCGGTATTCCAGCGTGTCCTCGGCCGGGGCCGGGGTCTCGAAGACATAGGTTTTGTCCTGGGTGTCCGCAGGCCACTCGTGGAACACGGTGACATTGCTGCGGATGGTAGTGGCGCAGCCGCTCAGCAACAGACTGGCTGCTGCAACCACGATGGCCAAGGCTTTCATGATCTTGCTCCCCTGATAAAAAGATTTCTTTCCTACCGATTAGTTTAGAACTAAGGGAGGCTCTCCGCTTCATTATTACAGAATGTTACGGAGGCCGGGAAACCGGAAAAGAATCGGGCGTCCCCTGCGCCCGGTGTTGGTAAAATAGCTTTTTGTCTCAGTCTCTCGAAACCCTATGCGCACCGACAGCCCTCAGACGATCTTCCGTAAAGACTATACCCCTCCTAGTTACTTGGTAGAAACTGTTGAACTAGGTTTCGACCTCGATCCGGCCCGCACCATCGTGGCCAACCGCGTCACCTTGCGTCACAACCCCGACAGCAAGAGCCGCGACCTGGTCCTGCACGGCGAGGAAATCGAGCTGGTGGCGCTGCGCATGAACGGCACGCTGCTGGCGCCGGGCCAGTACCTGTTGGGCGCCAATACGCTGACCATCCGCAAGGCGCCGCTCAATGTGGTGCTGGAAATCGAAACCCTGTGCGCGCCGGACCAGAACACCACGCTGTCCGGCCTGTACGTGTCGAACGGCAGCTTCTATACCCAGTGCGAGGCGGAAGGCTTCCGCCGCATCACCTATTTCCCCGACCGTCCCGACGTGATGGCCAAATACACGGTGATGCTGCGCGCGAACAAGGAACAGTTCCCGGTGCTGCTCTCCAACGGCAATCTGGTGGAAGAGGGCGAGCTGGGCGACGGCCGCCATTACGCCAAATGGGAAGACCCGTTCAAGAAACCGTCCTATCTGTTTGCCCTGGTGGCGGCGCGCCTGGTCTGCCAGGAAGAGCGCTACACCCTGCAGTCGGGCCGCGAAGTGCTGCTGCAGGTGTGGGTGGAAGAGGGCAATCTGGACAAGACCGACTACGCCATGCAGTCGCTGAAGAACTCGATCCGCTGGGACGAGGAACGCTGGAACCTGGAGCTGGACCTGGACCGCTTCATGATCGTGGCGGTGAGCGACTTCAATATGGGCGCGATGGAAAACAAGGGTCTGAACATCTTCAACACCAAGTATGTGCTGGCCAATCCGCGCGTGGCGACCGATATCGACTATGCCGGCATCGAAGCGGTGGTGGGCCACGAATACTTCCACAACTGGACCGGCAACCGCGTCACCTGCCGCGACTGGTTCCAGCTGTCGCTGAAGGAAGGCTTGACCGTCTTCCGCGACCAGGAATTCTCGGCCGATATGATCGGCACCGACACCGGCCGCGCCGTGACCCGCATCGACCAGGTGCGCACGCTGCGCCAGGCCCAGTTCCCGGAAGACGCGGGGCCGATGGCGCACCCGGTGCGGCCCGACTCCTTCGTCGAGATCAATAATTTCTACACCGTCACCGTGTATGAAAAGGGCGCCGAAGTGGTGCGCATGTACCAGACCCTGCTGGGCCGCGACGGCTTCCGCAAAGGCATGGACCTTTACTTCCAGCGCCACGACGGCCAGGCGGTGCAATGCGACGACTTCCGCGCCGCCATGGCCGACGCCAACGGCCGCGATCTGAAGCAGTTCGAACGCTGGTATAGCCAGGCCGGCACGCCCGTTGTGACGGCGCGCACGCGTTACGATGCCGCCGCCCATGCCTACGAAATCACCCTGAGCCAGCGCTGCCCCGCCACGCCCGGCCAGGCCGACAAGCTGCCCTTCCACATCCCCGTCGCCGTCGGCCTGCTCGACGCCCACGGCAAAGACCTGCCGCTGACGCTGGAAGCCCCTTCCAGTCGAGCCCGTGTCCACCATGGGGTCAGACCCCAATCGGACACAAGCTCGACTGGAAATACGAGCCGAGTTCGTGTCCGAACGGGGTCTGACCCCACGGTGGGCGGGACGGCCGACCCGACGGACTCGGCAGTGACGACGCTGGTGCTGGAGTTGACGGAGGCGGAGCAGACCTTCCGTTTCACCGGTGTGAAAGAAGCGCCGACGCCGTCCATCCTGCGCGATTTCTCGGCGCCGGTGGTGCTGGAATGCGATTACAGCGACGACCAGCTGCTGCACCTGTTCAAATTCGACAGCGATCCGGTGAACCGCTGGGAAGCGGGCCAGCGCCTGGCGCTGGAGCGCCTGCTGAAGCTGGTGCCGGCGGCAGCCGCCGGCCAGCGCCTGGAACTGGACGATACCTTCATCGCCGCCCAGCGCGCCGTGCTGACGGATACCGCGCTGGACGCCGCCTTCCGCGAGCAGGCCCTGATCCTGCCGTCGGAAACGGTGATCGCCGAGCATATGGAGGTGGTCGACCCGCAAGCCATCCACACCGCGCGCCAGTTCATGCGCCGCACCCTCGGCACCGTGCTGCGCAACGAGCTGCTGGCCGTGTACGCGGCCAACCAGACGCCGGGCGCCTACAGCCCCGACGCCGCCTCGGCCGGCAAGCGCGCGCTGAAGAATCTGGCGCTGTCTTACCTGATGGTGGCGCCCGACCAGACCGCGCTGCGCCTGGCGCAGCAGCAGTTCGACGCCGCCGGCAATATGACCGACCGCGCCGCCGCACTGAGTGCGCTGATCCACAGCGGCGCCGACGCCGGCAAGTACCTGGACCGCTTCTATCAGGACTTCCTCAACGAAGCCCTGGTGGTGGACAAATGGTTCGGCATGCAGGCCACCGCGCCGCATGCCGACGTGGCGGCCGTGCGCGAGCTGATGAAGCATCCGGCCTTCACGCTGAAAAATCCGAACCGCGCGCGCAGCCTGATTTTCAGCTTCTGCAACGGCAATCCGAGCCAGTTCCACGCGGCCGACGGCAGCGCCTACGATTTCTGGGCCGAGCATGTGATCAAGCTCGATGCGCTCAACCCGCAGGTGGCGGCGCGTCTGGCGCGCAGCATGGACCGCTGGCGCCGCTACGCGCCCGAGCTGCAAGTGCATATGCGGCGCGCGCTGGAACAGGTGGCCGGCACGTCGCCCCTGTCGAACGATGTGATGGAAGTGGTCAGCAAGGCCTTGGCGAATTAAGAGAGCGCCATATCAAGAATTTAAAACCAAAAGGAAGTTTCATGAAACGTATCAGCCTTACTCAATATCTGGTCGAAGAACAGCGCCAGCACCACAGCATTCCGGCCGAACTGCGGCTGCTGATCGAAGTGGTGGCGCGCGCCTGCAAGACCATCAGCCACTCGGTGGGCAAGGGCGCCCTGGGCGACGTGCTCGGCGCGCTGGAATCGGAAAACGTGCAAGGCGAGGTGCAGAAAAAGCTCGACGTGATCTCCAACGAGATCCTGCTGGAAGCGAATGAGTGGGGCGGCCACCTGGCGGCCATGGCGTCGGAGGAGATGGAATCGATCCACCCGATCCCGAACCGCTATCCGAAGGGCGAATACATGCTGCTGTTCGATCCACTGGACGGCTCCTCCAATATCGACGTCAACGTCTCGATCGGCACCATCTTCTCGGTGCTGCGCGCGCCGGAAGGCATGGCCGATCCGAGCGAGCAGGACTTCATGCAGGCCGGCAGCAAGCAGGTCGCCGCCGGCTACGCCGTGTACGGCCCGCAGACCATGCTGGTGCTCACCACCGGCAATGGCGTGAACTGCTTCACGCTGGACCGCGAGATGGGTTCCTGGGTGCTGACCCAGCGCAATATGCAGATCCCGGCCAAGACCAAGGAATTCGCCATCAATATGTCGAACCAGCGCCACTGGCATCCGCCGGTCAAGCGCTATGTGGACGAGCTGCTGGCCGGCGCCACCGGCCCGCGCGGCACCGATTTCAATATGCGCTGGATCGCCTCGATGGTGGCCGACGTGCACCGCATCCTGAACCGCGGCGGCATCTTCATGTATCCGGCCGACCTGCGCGATACGTCCAAGCCGGGCAAGCTGCGCCTGATGTATGAAGCCAATCCGATGGCCTTCATCGTGGAGCAGGCGGGCGGCATGGCCACCGACGGCAAGCACCGCATCCTCGACATCCAGCCCGAGAAGCTGCACCAGCGCGTGCCGGTCTTCCTCGGTTCGCGCGATGAAGTGGCCGTGGTGACGGGCTATCACCACGAATAAACGCTGAATTTGCAATCTAAGCAACAATATTTGCGCGCAACACTAGCAAAACAGCAGAATTGTTTGCTAGAATGAGCGCCTTTGCCGGTGTAGCTCAGTTGGTAGAGCAGCGCATTCGTAATGCGAAGGTCGTAGGTTCGACTCCTATCTCCGGCACCAGAATTTGGCAGTAAAGAAAAAGGTTGCAGGCTTCGGCTTGCAACCTTTTTTTTCGTCCGTGGTCTAACGATTGGTGAAGAGGCAATCCAATATCATGGAGCACATCATGAGTGCCGCAGACTTTGATAGCCACAACTATTCCAAGCGCCTGGTCGCAGTCGGCTTTTCCGCAGAACAGGCCAATCTGCAAGCCGAGGTGACGGGAGAAGTCATGAAGGAAGTGGCTGTGCTTAGCCAAGCCGTGGAAGCCCAGCAGGATAAAGGAAGGGACCAGCGGCAATGGCTGGAGGCGACGGTCAATCAAGCCGTCCGGATCTTGAATGACAAGATTGATCGGGTTGCCAGTGAACTCAACGTGAAAATCGACCGGGTTGCATCGGAGCTGAATGCAAAGATCGACCGCGTTGCGGCGGAGCTGGATGCGAAGATCGACCGCGTTGCGGCGGAACTGGATGCGAAGATCGACTGCGTTGCGACTGAGCTGGATGCAAAGATCGACCGGATTGCCGCGGAGCTGAATGCAAAGATCGAGCAGGTGGCGGCGGAGCTGGATGCGAAGATCGACCGGGTGGCTGCAGAGCTGAATGCAAAGATCGATTGTGTAGCGGCCGAGTTGAGGCAGGAACTCGGCGAAAAGATCGAGGCGGCCAAATGGTCGAACATCCGCTGGACGCTCGCCATCGTCAGCACGGTATGTTCGATACAGACGGGCGTGGTGCTGGCGGTGCTGCGATACGCCCACTGACCCGGCGCAAGGCGTCTGTCGCCGAAGGCGCAGAAAGCGACTTGCATGCCTGCGCTCCGGCGCTGGCGCAGATAAGCGGTGAGGGGGATTTGGCCTCGCCTTCTCCACCGATGCGCTATCATGCGGCGCCGTACCACCTCAACCAATAATAAAACCGCTTGCGCATGAACCGAGCCAGCACTATCGATCGCATTCCCTTGCCGTATTGGCGCGCCGCGCTGGCGGAGGTCAGCCTGCTGCATCCCGAAATCCCGGCGGCCAGCAAGCCGCTGGCGGTTGGCTTTGAGGATGGGGAGTGGCGGGTGCGGCAGGCCGCGCCCAGCGTTGCCGCCTGGACCGCCGCGCAGTTCGCCGCCAGCAAGGCGCGCGCCGATGGCAAGGAAGCGCGGGCCATTCCATTTCTGCTGATTCCGGCCCGGCTCTCCGAGCAGGTGCGCCATGGCGTGAAATGGGGCGCGGGCGATATCCACCTTGGCCGCACGCTGGTCTGCATTCCCTGCCTGCTGGAGCGTTCCGGCGTGCTGCGGCCCGATCCCGAACGCCAACCCTGGATTCCGCGCGACCTGCTGGCGCCGACCATGAAACCGGTCGTTGTCGGCGAGCTGGCCAGCCAGGACCGTTTCATCGGTAGCTTGCCGCTCAAAGCGGCCTCGCTGGGCGACGCGCTGAAGATCGCCTCGGAATTGTTTATGCAGGTGACGGGCGCCGCCTTGCCGCTGTTGCCGGCTGCCGAAGATGGCGCGCCGCTGCCGAAGTTCGCGCTGGAAGGCCATGAGCTGGTGTCGGAGTGGCATGGCTTGCCGTATGAGCCGCCCGTCGTGGCACGCCACCTGATCCGGCTGTATGACCAGATCATCGGCGACCAGCCGGCGCTGCCGCTGCTGGATTGCCTGCGTACCGTGGGCGAACGTCCGGCTGCGCCGCCGCCCACCATCGCCGAGGCGGAGCCGTGGCACGCCAATACCGTTGGCCATATCAACCGTGAACATCCGCTTTCGCCCTCGCAGCGCGAAGCGATGGTGGAGCTGGCGCGGTTGAAAGACGGCGCCATCCTGGCCGTGAATGGCCCGCCCGGCACCGGCAAGACCACGCTGCTGCAAAGCGTGGTGGCCCAGCTGTGGGTGGATGCCGCACTGAATATGGCGCCGACTGCCCCTTGATCCTGGTGGCGTCCACCAACGTCAAGGCGGTGGAGAATGTGCTCGACAGCTTTGCCAAGATCGGCGCGGAGAACGGCCATGAACGCTGGCTGCCGTATCAGGGCGGCTTTGGCCTCTTCCTCGCTTCCGAATCGCGCGAAAGCCACCATCCGACCTGCACGGCATGGAACCATTCCTTCACCGATCACGAGACGCCGGAAGCGGTCGCCCGCGCCGAGCAGTATTACCTGGGCAAGGCCACGGCCCTGTTCCCACAAGAAGATACGGTGGAGGGCGTGAGCGCGGCCCTGCGCCGGACCTTGCAGTACCTCCAGCGCAAAATGCAGGACATCGTGGCGGCGCGCTACGCCGTGTTCAGGGCGGCGGGAGAAGATCCCGGCGAAGGCGCGGAAGTCTCCTGCAAGCGCCTGCTGGCGGAACAGCAGGCGCTGATCGACGCGGCCCAGGCAGCCATCGAAGCGGCGCAGCGCGAACTGCATGCGCAAGAGCAGCAGGCGCGCGTGCTGGAAGGCAGCCATCAGCGCATGCGCGAGGAGATCGACCGCGCCGAGAAGGCCTGGCTGGCCTATCTGGAAAGCACGCCGTGGTGGATGGATTTACTGAGTTTTCTGCCGCCGGTGCTGCGCCGCCGCCAGGCGCGCGACCGCCATTTCCTGCTGTCGAATGCGCTGACGGCCGATCTGCGGCATCGCGACGATGGCCTGGAGCAGCACTTCAAGGCGCTGCGCGAAAGGGCGGCGCGCCACCGATCCCAAGCCCTGCTTGCGCTCAAGGAGCGCCGCGCGGAAGTGGAACATGGGCTGGCCGCGCAAACGCAGCGGCGCGCAGCGGCCCAGCAGGCGCAGGTGAAAATCGACGGCATCTTCCAGCGCTGGCTGGAGGCGCTGCAGGACGGCTACGAAGCCATGCGCGATATGGCGCTGAAGGACTTGAACGACGCCATCGACATCATGATCCGCGCGGTGATGTTCGGACTGGCCGACCGCTACTGGTCGGGCCAGTGGCTGCTGGAAATGCGCCAGCGCCTGATTGCCGGCGAAAGCGATTCCAAGGGGCGCGTCAGGCTGGAGGCCAAATACCGCCGCTTTGCCAAGCTCGCGCCATGCCTGGTGTCGAACTTCCACATGGCGCCAGCCTTCTTCACGGCCTGGCAGGGCCGCGATATGCCGTTCTGGAATACCATCGATCTGCTGATCGTGGACGAGGCGGGCCAGGTTGCGCCGGACGTCGGCGCGTCCATGTTCGCGCTGGCGCGCAAGGCGATGGTGGTGGGCGACACCTATCAGATCGAGCCGGTGTGGAACAATGGCGAAGGTTGCGACCGCGCCAATGCGGTGAAATTCGGCCTGCTGTCCGATGTGGCGGACGCGCGCTACGATGCGATGGAGCAGGGCGGCTACACGCCGGCCAGCGGTAGCCTGATGCGCGTGGCGAACCAGGCTTGCCGCGTGCGGAAATATCGCGATATGCGCGGCCTGATGCTGACCGAACACCGGCGCTGCGTGCCGGAGCTGATCGGCTATTGCAATGAGCTGATTTACGCGGGACGCTTGCAGGCGCTGCGCTCGCGCATTCCGCCGGAGCAGCGCCTGCTGCCGCCGTTCGGCTGGCTGAATGTGGCGGGCCAGGACCGCAAGGCCGGCGCCAGCCGCCAGAATCCCGAGGAGGCGCAGGCGATTGTGGACTGGATCAAGGCCAACCGCGCCGATATCGAACGGCACTATGCCGATGAATCGGGCCAGCCCACGCCTTTGTGGAAGCTGCTGGGCATCGTGACGCCCTTTGCCGCCCAGGCGGCAGCCATACAAAGGCTGCTGCGCAAGGAGACGCCCGATCTGCTGCACAAGTCTGCGCGCCTGACGGTGGGCACCGTGCATGCCTTACAGGGGGCGGAGCGCAGCATCGTCATCTTCTCGCCCACGTATGGCCCATCCTTTACGGGCAGCGCTTTTTACGACCAGAAGCCGAATATGCTGAACGTGGCGGTGTCGCGCGCCAAGGACAGCTTCCTGGTGATCGGGAACGCGGCTTTGTTCGACAAAACGAAGAGCAGCCGGCCTTCGGGACTGTTGGCAAGATATCTATTTCACCCGCAATGGGGAGCACAACTGGCGGGCGCACGAAAAGCAAGACTTGTAGTTTAATATGAGATAGCCGTACCGATAGTGTCCTTTCCTGACCCCAGAGGAGATGCACCATGTACTCGAATCTCTCCATCAAGCGCATCTTCATTGCGCTCTTCATCATCACCGTTGTGCTGGCGGCGCTCACGATGCTATCCCTGCTGCGGGTCTCGGCCAAACAGGCGGAAGCCCGGCAGGCGGCCGATTCGCGCTACCAATCCTATCTCCTGGCCGATGAGCTGAGGCAGAGTTCTGACGATCTGACCCGGCTGGCGCGCACCTACGTGGTGTCGGGAGAGGAGCGCTACGAGCGGCAGTATCTGGATATTCTGGCCATCCGCAATGGCCAGAAGCCGCGCCCCGAGCATTACGAGCGCATTTACTGGGACTTTGCGGCGGCCAATGCGCCTTTGCCGCCGTCTTCCGGCCAGACCGTGTCGCTGCAGGAGCTGATGAAGCGCGCGGGCTTCAGCGACAAGGAGTTCGCCAAGCTGAAGGAGGCGGAGGCGAATTCCAATGAGCTGGTGCGCACCGAGGTGATCGCCATGAACGCGATCAAGGGCCGCTTCGACGATGGCAAGGGCGGCTTCACGCGCAGCGGCGATCCCGATCCGGAAATGGCGCGCCGCATCATGCACGACCAGGCCTACCACCAGAACAAGGCCAAGATCATGCGGCCGGTGAACGACTTTCTCTCCCTGCTGGATGAGCGCACCAGTGCTGAGGTGGCGACGGCCACGGCGGCCTTCGAGAGCGCGCAGGCGCTGGCGGAGTGGCTGCAAGGCTTGTCCGTGCTGGCGTCGGTGGCTTGCCTGCTGTTCGCCTACCGCTATATCCGCAGCGGCTTGCAGCAGGCGGTGGACACGGCCAAGTGCATCGCGGCCGGCGATTTGAGCCACGATATCGACGCCAGCCGCAATGATGAAATCGGCCAGCTGCTGCAGGCCATGCAGCACATCAACCGCAGCCTGGCCGAGATGATCGGCAATATCCGCAGCAGCACCGACCAGATGACGGTCGCCACCAGCGAAATCGCCAGCGGCAACGCCGACCTGTCGGCGCGCACGGAATCGCAGGCCAGTTCGCTGGAGCAGACCGCGAGCGCGATGGAAACCCTGACTGACACAGTGCAGCAGAACGCCAGCAATGCCCAGCAGGCCAACCGGCTGGCGGCCGATGCGGCCAGCGTCGCCGAGCAAGGCGGCAGCGTGGTGTCGCAGGTGGTGTCGACCATGGGCGCGATCCGCGATTCCTCGGCGCGCATCAGCGACATCATCGGCGTCATCGACGGCATCGCGTTCCAGACCAATATTCTGGCGTTGAACGCGGCGGTGGAGGCGGCGCGCGCCGGGGAGCAGGGACGCGGCTTTGCCGTCGTCGCTTCGGAGGTGCGCAATCTGGCGCAGCGCAGCGCGGCGGCGGCGCGGGAAATCAAGGAGCTGATCGGCGCTTCGGTGGCGCGGGTCGAGGAGGGCGGCCGGCTGGTCGATGCGGCGGGCGAGACGATGCAACGCGTCGTGGCCTCGGTGCATAAGGTGGCGGGCATCATGGGCGACATTACCAGCGCGAGCCAGGAACAGAGCAGCGGCATCGGCGAAGTCAATGTGGCCATCAGCCAGATGGACTCCATCACCCAGCAGAACGCGGCCCTGGTCGAACAGGCCGCCGCCGCCGCCGAGAGCCTGCAAGAGCAGGCGCAGGCGCTGGGCAAGGCGGTCAGCATCTTCCGCCTGAAGGGCGGCGCGTTACAGCGCAGCGCTGCGACGGCCCTGGTGCCGCTCCGGGCAGCCAGGGCCAGAGCCTGATTGATGCCGAGGCTTAGAAGCTGGCGATGGCCGCCGGCTGGCCGTTCTTGAAGGTGTAGATGGTGACGGGCGATTGCTTCATATCGCCCTTGCCGTCGAAGGCATAGGTACCGGTCACGCCCTTGTAGCTGTTGGCCGAAATATCGGCGCCGACCTTGGCCGGATCGACCGAACTGGTTTTCTGCATCGAGGCGGCGTACATCTGCACCGCGTCATAGTAGGCGGCGGCGTAGACGTCGGGATCGGCGTTGAAGCGTTTCTTGAACTTGGCCTTGAAAGCGGGACCGGCGGCGGCTTTTTCCAGCAGGGCGCCGCCCTGCACGCACAGCACATTGTCGCCGACGGCCGGGCCGCCCAGCTTGCCCATCTCCGGGGTGCAGATGGTGTCGCCACCGAGCAGCTTGGCGTTGATGCCCAATTGCTTCATCTGGCGCGCCATTGGCGCGCCTTGCGGTGCGTAGCCGCCGAAGAAGATGGCGTCCACCTTCTTGGTTTTCAGCTTGGTCAGGATCGAGGTGAAGTCGAAGGACTTGTCGGTGGTGAATTCGTGTCCGGCCACCGCCAGGCCGGATTGGCGCGCCTGCTTCTTGAATTCCTCGGCCAGGCCTTGGCCGAAGGCGGTGCGGTCGTCGATCACGGCCACGGTTTTCAGTTTCAGCTCATTGGCCGTGTACAGGGCCATCTTGGCGCCCAGCTGGGTGTCGCTGGCGTTCACGCGGAACAGGTTCTTGTAGCCCTGCTGGGTGATCTTGGGATTGGTGGCGACGGTGGAGACCACCATGCCGGCGTCGCTGTAGACGCGCGAGGCGGGCATGGCGACGCCCGAGTTGTACGGGCCGACGACGAACTTCACGCCATTGTCGGCCAGCTTCTGGGCCACGGTGACGCCGGCTTTCGGATCGCCCTGATCGTCCTCGGAGAGCAGTTCGAACTTGAGCTTCTTGCCCGCCACCGTGATGGGCTTGGCGTTCAATTCCTCGACCGCCAGGCGCGCGCCGTTTTCATTGTCCTTGCCGGAGAAGGCTTGGGGGCCGGACAGGGGGCCGGTGTGGCCGATTTTGACCAGCATGTCCTGCGCGCCGGCGCCAGCGGCCATGCCCAGCAGCGCAATCGCGCCCACGGTGTGCTTTAAGTTCATTAGGTCTCCTTCTGATTGGTTGGCTTGCGCTGAATTATCCACGATCCAGTGGAGAGGGCAAGGAAAATGCAGTCGATTCCGAGCTTCGCCGCAGATGCTGGCCGTGCGTCGTTGATTTGCCAGGTAATAATTGCCTTAGCCAGAAAAAAGACTGAAACGCAACTTTATAATGGTCAGGTTTTGCCATTATCGGTCAGTTATTGTCAGAATGAAAAATAATCTTTGCCATAACATTTCCTTGTGAATATAATAAGGCGAAGAGGTTCATGACAGATTTACTTTTACTGGGATGCGGTCCACAACGCACCCATGAATTGCGCTCGATTTTTCGGCAAGCTGGCTATCATGTGATTGAAGTTGATAATGTGGGCGCCTGTTGCCGGCGCTTGCAAGCCGAATTTCGGCAGTCCGGCCATATCTCTTCAGACCAGATAGACCATGCCGTCCCGTCCGCGCCGCCGAAGGGCGTCACGATCCTGGATACCGCGATGCTCAGTGCCAGTTCCGGTCAGCCACAGCTGCTTAGTTGCATCATGGATCTGGCGCGGCAGCTGGCTCCCGGCTGGCGTCTCGGCCTGCGCCATCGCCGCCTGGAGGCGCCAAATGGCGCAGGTGTCGAACTGACAAGCCTGGAGTTTGATTTCATGAAAATCTTTACCATGGTAGAAGTTGGCGAGACGGTTTCGCGCAAAAAAATTGTGCAGACATTTGGCGAGGATTATCTAAGCTATGACCAGAATCGTCTGGATACCATGGTGCGCCGTTTGCGCCAGAAAATAGAAAGCCATCTGGGAATTAAACTTCCGCTCAATACCGTGCGGGTGCGCGGTTTTTCTTTCGATGATGTGCTTATCATCGACCCGTAAATTAAGCAAGGCGGCCTCGGTCAGCAAATGTCATAAGCGCGGGACTTATCTCTTCTATAGTCAAAAGCGGCCAATCCGGCCAGTTTTTCCGACGATAGAAAGGATATTCAATGAAAGAGAGCGCTTTTCTGCTGCTAGGGCGCAGCATCTGCTTAATGGCATGGCCGGCATTGGCCTGTGCCCAATCTGATTCTCTTCCCGCAATGGGAGCGGATTTGACGCGCACTTCGGTGTCCGGCATTTCCTCCGGTGGTTTCATGACATCCCAGCTGGCAACGGCCTACTCCGGCCTGTTCATGGGGGCCGGCGTCATTGCGGCCGGCCCGTACTACTGCGCCGGCACATATGGGGAGCAGTCTCTGCTGGAAAACGCGACGGCGGCCTGCATGTCGCCGTTGGACTCGACCGTAGCCGCCAATGCCGCGGTGTCGTGGCGCAACGCCCAGCGTTTTGCCGCCGCCGGTGATATCGATGCGGTCAGTAACCTGGCCCGCCAGCGCGTCTATATCTTCAGTGGTGCAAACGACCGCACGGTCAAACCCGTGGTGGTCAATGAGGTCGCCAAGTATTACGCCTTGGCGGGGGCCGGCAAGGCGCAAATCCTGTATGCCAATAATATCAATGCGGGCCACTCGATTGTCACGGATCGGGAAGGGGATGTCCCTTGCAGCGAAACCCGCGAGCCTTTCATCAACAACTGCGGTGTGAAGCAGGCGGAAGTGTTGCTGCGCCATATTTATGGCGAGCGCAGCGCGCCGGCGAGCAGCGCTCCCTTGGACGGCAGGTTTATCCGGTTCAAACAAAGCGAATTCATTACCGGTACGCGCAGCAGCATGGACGATGAGGCCTACGCTTATATTCCGCAATCCTGCGAGCAAAATGCCTGCGTTGTCCATGTCGCCTTCCATGGCTGCCTGCAGGGTGCCGGCAGGATCGGTGACCGTTTCTATAAGGGTACGGGCTATAACGAGTTCGCTGACAAGAACAATATGATCGTGCTGTATCCCCAGGCCAAAGCCAGCAACGGCATTCCGTTCAATCCGAAAGGTTGCTGGGACTTCTGGGGCTATTCGGATGAGGACGCGACGCGGCCCGCCTTCTACACCCGTAAAGCGCCGCAGATGGCCGCCGTGGTGGCCATGGTCCGCCGTCTGGGCCAGCCACGCTCGTCCAAACCCTGATTTTTTCCTATGGAGTGATCCTCATGATGTCCCAGAATCTGTTTACCCCATGGCTGGCTTGCTGCACATCAGCCCTGTCCATGCTGAATGAGGCCCGCCAGCAGCTGCCGGCGGGCCAAGCACAGTGCGCCCACTTCCTTAAAACGCTGCTGGATGCCGATAAACAGCGGCAGCAGTTGCAGGCCGAGGCCGTGACCAGCTGGCTGCACCTGCAGGCAGGTTTGCTGCAGCCGCTGTTGAGTGGCTACGGTCCGCGCCAGTGGGCCGAATTCCAGGCGGGATGGTCGGCACAGCAAGAAGAGAGCTGGCAGGCATTTTCCGAACGCGGCGCCATGTATTGCGCTGATCTGCGCAAGACCCAGACCCAGGACGAGGCCACGATGGTCCTGGGCGGCGCCTTGACGGATATGGGCGCGCGACTGAAGGAAGATGCGGAGCAGGCGTTCACTCTGCTGAATTCGGCAAGCGCCGCTGCCGGTATCCTGAGCACCAAGGTGTTGGACCAGCTGATCGGCCGGGTGGCGCCGGCGTCGGCCGAGACGCCTCGCGGCGAGTAAGATCGGGCGGGCTGGCGGCGGATGCTGCGCCGCCAGCCCGCCCTGGCGCATAGACCGGGTCCTGCTTCGCGCAGGACTCGTTTTTTTCGCTCCCCGCCACGCTTAATCCGGCGCGGATGGGGCTTGCACCTCCAGTGGGAGTTCCAGCATTTCAGGCGGCAGGAGACGGCCATAGATACTGCCGAATAAGGTGGCCGCCTGTGTGGCCGCCTGACGGAAGCGCAATTGCAGCGCGGCCCGAATCTGGGCATCCGTGCTGGCCTGGTAGCGCTGTTGCAGGCTCAGCATGCCTTGCAACTGCTCCTGCAAAGGCCGCAGGTGGTCCGCAGTCGCATGGCCACCGACATAGGCACCCTGGCTCATTCCCATCAAGGCCAGCAAGGTGGCCGAGATCTGCAGATGCCCCAGCTGGTCGGCGCCGCTGGCAATCACATAGGCGGCAATCACAAACGTAAACACCAGCATCTGGAATTTATAGATATCGAAGCGCTGTTCGGTCATCAGCATTTCCCGCGCGCGCGCGCGGCGCGCCGGTCCTGCCGGCGGGGCGTTGAACCAGCCCAGTTGCTGCGCATAGGCGTAGCTCTCCGTTTCCAGGGTCTTTTTGAACGATGTGGTGATCTGGGTACTGGCGGCGCCGGCGGTCGAGATGCCGATCAGATAGAGCAGATCGCTGGAAATTTCCTGCAACAAGCCGGTTCGCAGCCACTGGTAGAACAACAGGGTTGCCACAATCAGGGTGAAGACCAGCATCTGTAATTGAGACAAGCTGGCCTGGCCGCTGGCACCGCTGATTTTCCATGGCAGCAGCCGGGTACAGGCGCGCCGCCAGCCAGGCAGCTGTGGCGCGGGGGCGACGGCGGCGGCAATCAGGTAGAACGCCGCCGCGAACAAAAGGGCGGCCAACACGCTGGAACTCTTATTGGAAATCGTCAGCGCCAGTTTGCGCCCGAAATACACTTCGCCGCGCTGGCCCTCGTCGTAATGGAAGGCCGCGATTTTCAGCTGCACGGTCTGATGGCGCTGCCAGAAGCGCCAATTGCCGCGCATCTCCCGCGCATTGGCGAATTCCTCGATGCGCGGTGTGCGGAAGTAAATGCGGGTGCTGGCAATGGCCTGATTCGGGTCGCCCGGGTGGGGACGTTGGGCCACCTCAACATGCTCGACCAGCAGCGGGATGGCCTGGATCTCGCCTTGGCGTTCCAGTTCGAAGTAACCGAGCACGCAGACCTTGTCGAGTTGCTCGGCAAAATTGGGCGTGATGCTGAGATAGCTGACGTTGCCGCTGGCCAGACTCGGTGAGGGCAATTCGATCTTGGCATTGTCCAGCGTGGCGATGGCGGCCGCGATGGGCGCGCGCATCGCTTGCACCCGCTCTGGCGCCGGCAGGCCGCCGGCATGCAGGGGGGAGCAGATCTCGGCCGGCGGCAGACCGGCGGCAGCGGCGGGGATGAGGGACAGACCGCAAGCAAAAATACAAAACCATTGTTTCATGTGTGCACCTGGCTGGTTGAGAAAGGGAACCCGCGGCTGCGGGGATCTGCTCATGCTAGGCAGCGCTGTAGCCGGTGCGGCTGACGCTCTCTGGCAACGCGCCTTGCCAGAATTGGTCAGTCAGGCGGTCGTCGCCGCCACTAAGCTTGCTTGGCCGTCGGACCCCGGTGGCGAATCCTCAACCCTTTTACTGGAAAATCTATGGCTATCCTGACGACTCTGGAAGACATGGTGCGCGCCATTGCCGGCTCCATCATGAATGCGCAGCACATGGTGGAAAAAGCGCAATTGGCGAACATCGCCTCGTTTTTTGACGATCAGCACCGCCCCACGGCCATCGAGGTCGAGCTGCCCGCCATTCACAGCAGCGCCGAACCCGGCGCGCGCTATCGCTACGAAGTGCCCGTGCTGTCGCTGGTGCCGCACAGCTCGCTGATCATCGGCGAGGCCGAAATCGAACTGGATGTGGAACTCGGTCCACTCGAAGAACATGAACGCAGCGGCGTGCACGAAGGCATTCTCGACCAGCTGGGACGCGCCGCGCCCGCGGAGAAAAAGGCTGGCTTGCTGGTCAATCCGGGCAATGGCGGTGTGGCCAACAAAAGTGGGAATGTGGCGCACATCAAGCTGAAGCTGGTTGCTACGGAAAAATCGGAGGGATTGGCCCGTCTGCTCAACGACGTGGTCAAGGCGCAAGGTCCGACCCTGGTGCCGGTACCGAAGGCGGCCCGCCGCTGACCTTTTTCTTGCTACAGGAGGGTGCTATGAGCAGCAATAATTTTCAGATGACCAATATCCGCTTCATCAAGCGCATCGTGGTCGGCAACGACAATCCGCAAAACATGAGGACCGAAGCGGAAGTCCAGGAAGCGATGGACTTGGTAAACCGCTGCCTTTCTTCGACGCCGCGTGGGTATTTGCTGAATGTTGAAAAGAGCTTCGGTTTATACAATATCGGCGAACACCAGATCGTGCTGCAGTATGCGGTCTATCACATCGGCTTCGAGCGCAAGCCGCTTTACCTTGACGACCATGTTGCGGCTTAATCCAGTGACCCAGTACCGGGTCGAGCTGCTGCAACAGCTGCTGCAGCAGGCATATGGCGTGGGCAGTGTCGGCCAGCCAGGCCTGCACCTGCAGACGCTGGAGTTCAGCATTCATGGCTACTGCATCTACCGGCAGTTCGGTTGGGAGCGTATCAAGGAAGCGGCGTTCAGCACCCGCCCACCGCCTTTCTGGCAACGCCTTTTTCAGCGCGCGCCGCTGCTGGAATTGCGCGTCTGCGTCAATCGGGATGGATGCAGCATCGCCATCGGCGCCACCCGGCCCGGCACCAGCCGGAGCCGGGCGAATTGCATCTGGCGTTTGACGCCGGAACTGCAGTGGCAAATCAGCCAGATCGATGACGGCTGCCGGCAGGCACGGTCAGAAACCGGCATATAAAGCCTCTGCCAAGAACCTAATCTAGCCATATCGCAACCGCAAACAGCAAGCGCGGTTGCCGATAACGGTCCACAGCAATGTGGCTTCTTTCGGCTCGCAAGAGCTTCATTTAACAGGAGTAGAAAATGGCTGAAATTATCGATATGGCTTCGCAGTTCAAGGGCCTGCCCATGGGTGATCTGATTGGTGGTCCGCTGTCGGCAGCCTGCGATGCGCAGGTCAAGCTGGCGACGGCGACGGCGGACTTCATCAAGCACGTCGGCTTCCTGCCGCCGACCGATGGCGACAAAGGCGGTGTCGGCGCGACCCGCCTGGCGCACTTTGCATTCACCCGCCCGGTCGCCGATCCCAACGATCCAAGCAAGCAAATCGACCAGGCGGTTTCGCTGGATGTGCCGCTGCTGGCGATCGTCAAGATCCCGAGCCTGTCGGTCACCAAGGTCGACATCACCTTCGACATGGAGGTGAAGTCTTCCTTCGCCTCCAAGGAAACGGAAGACAAGTCCGGAAAATTCTCCGCCGACGTCAAGGCGGGTTGGGGGCCGGTCAGCGTTTCGGTGCACCTGGAAGGTTCGGTCGCCACCCATAAGGAAAATACCCGCAGCTCGGACAATTCGGCGAAATACCACGTCCAGGTGCTGGCCGAGGACAACGGCATGCCGGAAGGCCTGGCGCGCGTGCTCGACATCCTGCAAACCTCGATCCAGCCGCGTGTGGCCGCTCCGGCCGCTCCGGCCACGCACTGATCCGCGTAAGCCGGCGATGCCGCAAATGGACCTGCGGGTCCATTTGCCTCCCGCATATCCCATAGGAGTTTTATGACGACGAACATCATCACGCAGGAGCAGCTGCGCGCGCTGCTGACCGCGAGCGATGCCGAGACGCGTGCCGAAGTCTGGCTGGAACCGCTCAAGCAGTGCATGCATGCAGGTTCGATTACGACGGCAAGGCGGCAGGCGGCCTTTCTGTCCCAGATCTTGCTGGAGTCGGGGCAACTCAAGCATCTGGAAGAAGACCTGGTGTACAAGCATCCCGCCCAGCTGTGCGCCGTCTGGCCCAGGCGCTTTGCCAGCGAGGTGGCGGCCATTCCGTTTTGTAACAACGAGCAGGCACTGGCCAATCTCGTCTACGCGAACCGCATGGGTAATGGCGATGCGGCCAGCGGCGATGGCTGGAAGTACCGCGGGCGTGGCCTGATCCAGCTGACGGGGCGCGAGAACTATGCCCGCTTCTCCGCCGCCACCGGCTTCGACGCGCTCAACAATCCCGACTTTTTGCAGCACCCCGTGGGCGCGGCGCTGTCCGCGGCCTGGTTCTGGCAGGCGAATGGACTGAACGAGCTGGCCGACCTGGCGCTAGGCGCCAAAGCGGACGAGCAGTTCGACCTCATTACGCACCGTATCAACGGCGGTACAACCGCGAAGGACGAACGCCGCGCCCTATGGCGGCGAGCCAAGCGGGTGTTCGATGTCGACGCGACCTAAGCTGGCGCTGGCGCTAGAAAACAATTGACTTTGAAAGGTGAAATCATGGGAAAAAATACCAACGCGATGGAAATAGAGCATGTTCCGACCAAGAACAAATACGAAAAAGTGCAATTTATTTCCTGGGAAGTTCATACCGGTCCCTACATTCATGGACAGGGAGTGGGCTTGTATACTGGTTTGAGAAGCGAGACAAATGATTTACGTACCGACGCCTTGGGGCAGTGTAAGGATATTGATGCGCGCGTCGCTTTCACGGATGAGGCTCTTAAGCTGGCCTTTGCAGGTAGCGATCCTAGTCCCAAGACGCTTAAAGTCTTCATGGCACCGGAATTTCTGTACCGCGGTGCAGGTGGTGCCTATCTGTTCGATTTGCTCGACGGCTGGAAATCGGCGCCTGCAGATCTTGGTCTGCCGCCTCCGTATAACGGTCCCTGGCCCGGCTTGTTTGTAAAACTTCGTAATCTGATCGCCAAGAAGGACTACGAGCATTGGATCGTTGTCTTCGGCACAGCTGTCGGCGCATCGTTTGACACCGTCGACTCCAACGGGATACGCCAGCTGGATCTGGCCAAGGCAAGTGTGGTCTACAATTGTGCATTGGTCCAGCGCGGCGGGGCCACGAAAGAGGAGCGCGAGGATACTCATATCGCGCGCAAACACTTTAAGTCCCCCATCGATTTCTTCAATTGGATTGGGGCTGCGCTGCAGCACGGCGGGAATGTGGAACATTTCGATCCGCGTACAAAGCGTGTGACTGACACCAATGACATGAGCGAAGGAAGTGCTCTCTTCAATTTTGGCTCGGTGGGCGACCGCGATGGAAGGCGTTTGGAATTTGGCATCGAGATCTGTCTTGACCACTGCGCTAGTGCCGTGAGCAACAATTTCGGCCGCATTCGTGCCGCAGGCGAATACGTCAACATTCAGCTGGTGCCATCCGCTGGCATGAATTTGTGGCCTGAATCGGTTCGTCTCCTGCCAGCGAATAAAGCAACTCCGACTTCCTACGCCTTTAACTGCGATGGTTTGAGTCAGCAGATCAACACCGCCGGCAGCCATACCCAGATCTGGAGTCGCGTGGATAGTGGCGCTGCGGCTCAGTTCCACGAACTTGTGAATGCAAACGGCGGCTCGCTTCGCCCCGGTAGACTGCTCCCGATGCTACACCGGGTGCCGACCATACACGGTCTGGTGACAGCCGATCTCTTGTGGAACAACCAAGCGGGTGTCCAGGGCGCGGGCTGCGTGCGCGTTATGGACGCGCTGCCAATTTGATCGATATCTGTAGTCGAAGAGTGGCGGTCCGCATAGCGGGGCGGACCGCTTCATTCGAGAACAGGAGAGTGTATGGAAATGAATCGGGGTATGAACATGAACTTGAATTTACAGAAAGGCGGCGCGTATCGAAGCGGTATCCAGGCGCTGCGCAAGCAGGTGCGAAGCAATGGCAACGTCAGCGGGGCCGTCTGCCGGCGCCTGGCCCCGGTGACGCGGGAGTGGGATTCGGATTTCCTTCACCGACGGCGCTGGCCCGGGCGGATCCTCTGACTGGCCCCACTGGCGCCACCGGTTCAGGTCTCGGACCCGCTTGCGCCGTCTGCCGGCCGGCAGAGGCGCCAGACTCGTTCAAGCGATAGGCGGCGACGGCGGCGGCAGTGGCCGGGTCGCTGGCGATGTCGCGGGCGGAACGTTGCAGATTGGGCGTCGGCTGTGCGGCTGCGCTTGCCGTTGCCGCTGCCCCCGTCGTTCCGGTAGGCGGTGCGGCGGGGGGCCCGGCAACGCTGGAGGGCTGAGCGCTTGCCAGCGAGGCCTGGGCGCGCGCGGCCGCTTCGGCGGCGGCATCGGCGTTGGCCGCGTTGCGGGCGATGATCTGCGCGTCGGCAGCGCCACCCACGGCAGCCTGGCGGTTCGGACTGGTGGTGGGCACGCCCTGGTTGCGCGCGGTGCTGGCTACCGTCTGTTCCTGAGCCTGGACCTGGGTTTGGCGCGTTTGGCTGGCGCGGCGGATTGCCGCCTCGTCATCAGCCTCGGACTGGGCGCGCAGGCGTTCAAGCATGGCTTGCGTATCCTGCTGGCGCTGCAGGACGGTGCCGGCATCGCGCCGGGATTGCTGTTGCTGGTCGCGTTGCTGCGCTTGGCGGGCCTGGCCCTGCATCTCGCGTAATTGCTGTTGCTGCGCAGAGCCGATGGCTGCGGCCTGCTGCAGTTGCGTTGCTTGCTCAAGTGCCTGCCGTTGCACACGCTCCAGATTGAGCTGTTCCTCGATCGTGGCCCGGACCGCGGCCCGGCGTTCAGCCGCGAGACGGTCCGCCAGCGCCGTGGCGGCCGCGTCTTCCTCGCGCGTGCTGGTGAGCTGGCGCACGGCGGTGGCCTGGGCCTCCGCGACGCGCGTTTGCTGGGTTTCGTCGAGCTGGCGGTTCTGCAGCTCGACATTGGCGACTTCGCGCGTAAAGGCCAGGCGCCCTGCTGCCTGCCGTGCTTCTTGTGTCAGCGCTGCGGGATTGGCGGCGTTTGCGGCAAGCCGCGCCGTTTCCAGTCGTTCGGCCTCGAGCTGCGCGGCACGCAACTGGGCCGTGCTCAATTGCGCTGCGGTGGCATTGCCGCTGGTGCGCGCCCCTTCCTGCCGCGCGGCGTCAAGGCCTTGCGCCTCCTGCTGTGCGGCGGCTGTCTGTGCGGCGTTTCTGTCGGCATTGACCCGTGCCACGTCCTGCTGGGCGGCCTCCAGCCTTTGCGCTTGCCGTTGTGCGCCGGCTTGCTGCGTGGCGTCGATGCGGGCTTGCAGGGCGCGCTGTTCGGCGTTGCGGCGCGCATCCTGCGCGCTTTGCGCGGCTGCACTGCCTTGCGCTCTCGCCTGCGCCTCGGCCTGCAAAGCGGCCTCCTGCTCCGCGCGGGCGGCTAGCAGTTGGGCGGCGTTGATGGGTTGATCGGCATCCTGATTCTGCGGTGCGCTTGCCTCGGCCTGCTGCGCAAAGGGTGGCGGGGCGGCGGCCTGCACACCAGCGGTGGCGGCGGTAATGCCGGGTGTGGCAGTGGGTGTGCCGAAGGCGCCCACGTTGCGGCTGGCGTCGAGCGGCGCGTTTTGCGCTACGGCGGCGGGATTGAGATTGGCTCCGATCTGGTCCAGCTGCTGCGCGGCGGAAGCCAGTTGTTCCAGTGTGCCGGCGCGATCCGTTTCAAAGGCGGCGCGCAGGCGCGGACTATCGACGTGCAGCGTCTCCAGCTCCTCGTTCAGTTGCGAGGGCTGCATGGCGAAGCCCAGTTGCGTCAACTGGAGCGGCAGCGCAATCGGTGCATTGCCTTGCGCCGCATTCATGCCTTGCAGGCCTTCATACGCTTGTGCCAGCGCGAAGGCGGTATCGTTCAGCGCACTGAGATCAAGTGCGCCGCTTGCCCCCGCATTTTGTTGCAGCTCGCTTAAACGCTTCTGCGACAGCGCCACCAGCGAGAGGTAGTGCCCGAGCGGCGACAGCTCGGCGCTGGCTGCGGCTGGCGTCGCAAGGGCGGGGGCGGGGACACTGGCCGCCTGCAGGGGATTGATATCGGGCGCGCGGTACACGGCGCCTGGCTCGGCAACGGAGGGAACGGAGAGCATGGACGCACCTGCTTGGGCAAGAAAAACCAGCATGCCAGATTTGGCCGCCGCCTTGTGTGTGCTGGCTAACAGATGGCGGCGATCCGCATGTTTGGTTAGCTGCCGCACGGTAGGCGCGGCGGCACAGGCATATTGTTGATCCCGGCTATTCCAAATGACCATCACGCGAGGACTCCACCATGGAAGACAATATCGAGAAGCAAATTGAGAAGCAGGCCGCCAATCTCGCCAATGCGAGCAACAACACCCGCAACGAACTGCATAGCGTCATCGACAAGGTGGCCGACAAGGTGCCGGCCGCCACCGACCGTCTCAGCACCGGCGCCCACAATAGCGTGGACAAGGTGGCCGACAAGGTCAGCTCCCTGTCCGAAAGGCTGAGCAGCAAGGGTGAGCAGCTGAGCGCAAGCTATAAGCGTCTGGCTGATTCGAGCCACCGCATGGCCGAAACGGGCCGCGGCTATGTGCGCAAAAGCCCGGCCATATCGGTGCTGGTGGCCATGGCCGCCGGCTACGCCGTGTCGAAGCTGATCGGTTCGCGCAAGCATTGATGGCCGCGGCCCTACCGCGGTAAATGGTTTGGGGACGGTTCGCCTCTCAGGAGGCGGCTGTCCTTTTTGTTTTGTTCTCCCGATTTGAGGTCAACCATGGTTACACGCAAGCAGAACGTTTCGCCCACCGATGGTGCCGGCTCCGTGTTGAGCACCATCGCCGGTCCCGCCGGCTCCGCACCGCCCGATACCCTGGGCAGCAACACGCCGCAAGGCGCGGCGCTGCTGGAAAAGGTCCGCAGCGCGGGTACGCTGGCCGAGCAGCAAACCAGCAATGCCAACAAGGCACGCGAGTATGGCGAGGCGGCCCGCGCACCGCAGGCCGGTGCAATGGCCAATCCCGTCAGCGCCTTGGCCACGGCCAGCACGGCCAGCGAAGGCACGGCCTCACCCAAGGTGGGCGACGGCTTGCCGCCGCTGGGCGAAAGCCTGGTGCGCGGCGCGCTCGACCGCGTGCGCGCCGACTCCGGCGGGCGCGCCCTCAGCACCAATCAGGGCGTGCCGGTGGCCGACAACCAGAATTCACTCAAGGCCGGGCTGCGCGGTCCGACGCTGATGGAAGACTTTATCCTGCGCGAGAAAATCACGCATTTCGACCACGAGCGCATTCCCGAACGCGTGGTGCATGCGCGTGGCTCGGCGGCGCACGGCTACTTCGAATGCTACAAGGACTTAAGCACCGTTACGCGTGCCGCGCCCTTTTCCCACGCAGGCAAGCGCACGCCGGTCTTCGTGCGCTTTTCCACGGTGGCCGGCGAGCGCGGCTCCACCGATACGGCGCGCGACGTGCGCGGTTTCGCCGTCAAGTTCTATAGCGACGAAGGCAACTGGGATCTGGTGGGGAACAATATTCCCGTTTTCTTCATCCAGGATGCCATGAAGTTTCCCGACCTGATCCACGCCGTCAAGCCGGAACCGCACAACGGCATGCCGCAGGCAGCCAGCGCCCACGATACTTTCTGGGACTTCGCCTCGCTGATGCCGGAATCGATGCACATGCTGATGTGGGCCATGTCGGACCGCGCCATCCCGCGCAGCTACCGCATGATGCAGGGCTTCGGCGTGCATACCTTCCGCCTGGTGAACGAGGCCGGCGAGAGCGTGTTCGCCAAGTTCCACTGGTCGCCATTGGCCGGCACGCATTCGCTGGTGTGGGACGAGGCGGTACGCATCAGCGGCGCCGATTCCGATTTCCACCGGCGCGACTTGTGGGAGGCCATCGAAGCGGGGGCTTTCCCCGAATACGAATTGAGCCTGCAACTCTTTACCGAAGAGGAGGCGGAACAATTCCCCTTCGACGTACTGGACGCGACCAAGCTGATTCCCGAGGAGCTGGTGCCGCTCACGCCGGTCGGCCGCATGGTCTTGAACCGCAATCCCGACAACTTCTTCGCCGAGACCGAGCAGGTGGCGTTCTGCGCCGCGCATATCATTCCCGGCATTGACTTCAGCAACGATCCGCTGCTGCAGGGACGCATCCATTCCTATGTCGATACGCAGATCAGCCGCCTGGGCGGCCCCAATTTCCACGAGATTCCCATCAACGCGCCGCTGGCCCAGGTGCATAACAACCAGCGCGACGGCATGCACCGGCAAGCCATCCACCGTGGCCGGGTTGCCTACGAACCCAATTCGCTGGGCGGCGGCTGCCCCTTCCAGGCCGGGCGCATGGGCTTCACCAGCTTCCCCCGCTCTGGCGCGGAGGACAAGGTGCGCGGCAAGCCGGAACTGTTCGCCGACCATTATTCGCAGGCGCGCTTGTTCTGGCAAAGCCAGACGCCAGTCGAGCAGGCCCACATCATCGGCGGTTTCCGTTTCGAGCTGACGCGGGTGCAGGTGCCGGCCATCCGCGAACGCATGCTGTCGATGCTGGCCAATGTGGACGAGACGCTGGTGGGCGCGGTGGCCGCCGGATTGGGCATGGCGGTGCCGCCGCCGCAGCCGCTGGCGACGGAGCGGCCCTTGCCCAAGCTGGCGCCATCGCCGGCGCTGTCGCTGACGGCGCGTCCCGGCGAAGCGGGAATCCAGACGCGGCGCGTGGCGCTGCTGGTCGCCCATGGCAGCGATGCGGCCGGCGTACGCGCCATCTATACCGCCCTGTTGGCGCAGGGCGCGGTACCGCGCCTGGTGGGCAGCGGCATGGGCCGGGTCGGCGGCGAGAATGGCGAGGCCGGCGCCCTCGATGTGGAGGTGACGCTGGAGGCGGCGCCGGCGGTGCTGTTCGATGCGGTGGTGGTGCCGGACGGCGCGCAGGCGGCGCAGACGCTGAGCGAGGACGCCAACGCGCTCGAATTCGTGCGTCTGCAATACCGTCACTGCAAGCCGCTGATGGTGGTGGGAACGGGCGCCCTGCTGCTGTCGCGCGCCGGCATTCCGGCGGCGCTGCCCGACGGCACGCCCGACCCAGGCCTGATCGGCACCGAGCGGGCGACCCAGGAGGCGGCGCTGGAAGAGTTCATCGAAGTGCTGGCCGGCCACCGCGTCTGGCAGCGTGAAAGCGATCCGCCGGCCGTGTGAGGCAAAAACGTGCAAGTTGGTGGTATGCTCAGGGCTGATGAGCAATAAGCCCTGAGCGCCTGCATGGATGTCTATGCCCCTCAAACGTGGTTGCCGCATGAACGGCCGATGCTGCCGGGATCCCCGTCCACGCCCCATCATTCGGCGCGGCGGCGTGTAGCGTATCTGCTGGTCGGTTTCATCGTCGCGCTGACGGGCGGCTTGGGCAACGCGCTGGTCACCGTCAATCTGCCTTATCTGCAAGGCGCGCTGGGCGTTTATCCCTTCGAGATTCAGTGGCTGCCGGCCGTGTATGTGATGGCGAATGTGTCCATGAATCTGCTGCTGGTGAAGTTCCGCCAGCAGTATGGCCTGCGCCTGTTCACCGAATTATTCCTGCTGCTGTACGCGGTCGCCACGCTGGCCCACCTGTTCGTGCACGGCCTGGCCTCGGCCATCGCGGTGCGCGCGGCGCATGGCATGTCCGGCGCGGCACTGACGGTGCTGGGTCTGTACTATGTGCTGCAGGCCTTCCCCAAGGAGCACCGGCTGAAGGGCGTGGTGATCGGAGTCGGCTTCGCGCAACTGGCCCTGCCGCTGGCGCGCCTGTTTTCCACCGACTTGCTGGAGATCGGAGAATGGCGCGGCCTGTACTTCTTCGAACTGGGCATGGCCCTGCTGTCCCTGGGTTGCGTGCTCTTGCTGAAATTGCCGCCGGGCGACCGCGTCAAGGCTTTCGAAAAACTGGACTTCCTGACCTTCGCCCTGTTTGCGCCGGGTGTGGCCCTGCTGTGCGCCGTGCTGGCGCTAGGCCGCACGGTCTGGTGGCTGGAGGCGCCCTGGCTGGGCTATTGCCTGGCCGCGTCCATCGTGCTGGTGAGCGGCGCGCTGCTGGTCGAACACAATCGCGCGCGGCCGCTGCTGAACACGCGTTGGCTGGCCACGTCCACCATTGCGCGGCTGGCGCTGGCCGTGGTGCTGATCCGCATCGTGCAGTCCGAAGCCAGCGGCACGGTGGGTTTCCTGCAGGCGCTGGGCCTGAACAACGATCAGATGCAGGTGCTGTGGTTGGTGACGCTGGCGGCCAGCGTGCTGGGCATGCTGTGCAGCGCGCTGACGATCACGCCGGCGCGTATTCCCGCATCGATGGTGGCGGCGCTGGCGATGATGGCCGCGGGTGCGCTGATGGACGCCCACGCCAGCAATCTGACGCGGCCCGCGCAAATGTATGTAAGCCAGTTTCTGCTGGCTTTCAGCGGCGTCTTCATACTGGGGCCAGTCTTCATTTCCGGCTTCGGCGCGGTGATTGCCGAGCCACGCAACCTGATCAGTTTTTCACTGATGTTTTCCATGACCCAGAATCTGGGCGGCCTGCTCGGATCGGCCATGGTCGGCACTTTCCAGGTGCTGCGCGAAAAATATCATTCGAGCCAGCTGGTCGAGCATCTGACCCTGCTCGATCCGCAAGTGGCGGCGCGCATCCAGTCCGGCGGCGCCGCGCTGGGCGGCACGTTGGCCGATCCCGGCCTGCGCGGCGCGCAAGGCGTGGCCTCGCTGGGCGCGGCCGCTACGCGCGAAGCGAATATCCTGGCGTATAACGACGTGTTCCTGATGATCGCGCTGGTGGCCATCGGCACCATCGCCTGGATGCTGCTGCACTACTTCTGGAATCTTTTCACTGCAAGCAAGGCCCGCCCCATGGCGCAGAATGCGCAGACCGGCATGGCCCAAGTCTCACTCAATAACTCGGGATCGCAATGAGTACACCGACCACACCGGCCACGCCGGAGAACAAGGACGGCGCCGTGCCCGCGTCCGCAACTGCCACCATGCCCGAACAGCCGGATCGCCGCCACCAGTGGTATTCGGCGGCGGGCTTTGGACTGGTGGCGCTGATCGGCGTGCTGGTGGTGCTGTACGCGTGGCGGCTGCCGCCGTTCACCAGTCCCATCGTCTCCACCGAAAATGCGCTGGTGCGCGGCCAGGTCACGCTGATCGGCACCCAGCTGCCGGGTTATGTGGTGGAGGTGAAAGTGCAGGACTTCCAGCATGTGAAGGCGGGCGATCTGCTGGCGCGCATCGATGCGCGCATCTACGAGCAGCGCTTCGAACAGGCGCAGGCGCAATTGGCGGCGCAGCAGGCGGCGCTGGCGAATTGGGAACAGTCGCACCGCAGCGCCCAGGCCAGCATCTTGCTGAACCAGGCGGCGCTGGCCAATGCCGAGGCGCAGGCGGCGCGTTCGAAAGCCGACTTGGGGCGCGTGGACCAGTTGGTGGCCGACGGCTCGCTCTCGGTGCGCGAGCAGGATTCGCAGAAGGCGGCGCGGGCGCAGACCGTGGCCGCCGTGTCGCAGGCGCGCGCCAGCCTGGAGATATCGAAACAACAGGCGCAGTCCGTCACGGTGAACAAGGCTGCGCTGGAAGCGGCCGTTGCCAACGCGCAGGCGGCGCTGAAGGCGGCCAGGGTGGATCTGGACAATACCCGCGTCACCGCACCGGCCGACGGGCAACTGGGGCAGGTCACGGTGCGCCAGGGTGCATACGTGAACGCGGGAACGCAGCTGATGGGACTCGTGCCGCAGCAGATGTGGGTGATCGCCAATCTCAAGGAAACCCAGATGAGCAATGTGCAGGTGGGGCAGGGCGCCACCTTCAAGGTCGATGCGCTGGATGGCGCCACCTTGACTGGCCAGGTTGAACGCATTTCGCCCGCCACCGGTTCGGAATTCAGCGTGCTGCCGGCCGATAACGCCACCGGCAATTACGTGAAGATCGCGCAGCGCATTCCGGTGCGCATCCGCATCGATCCGGGCCAGAAACTGGCGGCGCGCCTGCGGCCCGGCATGTCGGTGATTGTCAGCATCGACACCTCGGCGGTGCTGAACGATGTGGACCGCAATCCGCCGCCGGCGCCGCGCGGCAAGGCGCAGGGAGCGCGGCCATGACGCCAGCGCGAGGAGCCGCGCCGGTTGCGCTGCTGGCATGGGCCTTCCTGCTGGGCGGCTGCGCCGCAAAGGTCGGCGCGCCGCCCGTGGCGACGCTGGAAATGCCGGCGCAATGGCGCATGGGCATTGGCTCCGCAAATCAAGGGCAGGCGGTGGAGCGCCAATGGTGGCAAGCGTTTGACGATGCCGCGCTGACGGCCCTGGTGGCGCAGGTGCTGGAGCACAATGGCGATTTGCGCATCGCCCAGGCGCGCGTGGCCGACTACCGCGCCCGCCTGGCCGCCGCCGGCGCGGCGCAGCAGCCCACGCTGAGCGTCAGCGCCGGTCCGGGACGGGCGCGCGCGCTGGCGCCGAATGGCTTGCCGCGCGTGGGCAATGTGTTCCAGGCCGAGGCACAGGCGGCGTATGAGATCGATGTCTGGGGCCGTCTTGCCAGCCTGACGCAGGCCGCCGCCGCGTCCTACCGCGCCGAACAGGCCAGCGCCGATGCCGCGGCGCTGTCCATCGCCGCCACCGCCGCCAGCGGCTACCTGAATCTGCGCGGCCTGGACGCCCAGCTGGAATTGGCCGAGGCCACGCTCAAGCTGCGCGCCACCTCGCGCGATCTGGCGCGGCGCCAGTTCGAGGTCGGCTACAGCTCGCGCCTCGAATGGCTGCAGGCGCAGGCGGAATACCAGGCCGCGGCCGAGCAGATACCGCAATTGCAGCGCCAGATCTTCGAACAGGAGAATGCCCTGTCCCTGCTGGCGGGCGGCAATCCGGGAGCGGTCCGGCGCGGCAAGCCCCTGGCCGAGCTGGCGCCGCCGCCCGTGCCGGCGGGCCTGCCGTCGGAGCTGCTGCGGCGCCGCCCCGATATCGCGCGCGCCGAGCAGAATGTGGTCGCCGCCAACGCCGCGCTGGCCGCCACGCGCGACCAGCTGCTGCCGTCTTTCCGCCTGACGGCGGCGGGCGGCATCCAGTCCAGCGATTTCAGCGACTTCCTGCATTCGCCCATCAAGCTGTGGCGCCTGGCCGCCGGCGTCAGCGCGCCGCTGTTCGATGGCGGCCGGGTGCAGGCCCAGACCGATTCGGCCGCCGCCCAGCGCGACCAGGCCATTTACGTTTACGAAAACACGGTGCGCACCGCGCTGGCGGAAACCGAGAACGGCATCGATGCCATTGTCCGCCTGCGCGAACAGGCGGTGCAGAATGACGCGCGGCGCGATACGGCGGCCGAAACCCTGCGCATCGCGCGCAACCGCTACCGCAATGGCTATGCTTCGTATCTGGAGGAGCTGGATGCGCAGCGCACCCTGTACAGCGCCGACGTGCTGCGCCTGCAATTGAGAACGCGGCTCCTGGCCGCGTCGGTGGACTTGTACCGGGCCATGGGAGGCGGCTGGAGCGCCGCCCCCGTCCAGCCCTGAGCGATTACTTCACTGGCGCGAACAGATCGCACTCGAACACGCCGCCTTCCTCCTCGACGTATTCGGCGTCATAGCGCTCGAAGCAGGCCGCTTGGCGCGATTCCAGGCCCATGGCCGGCAGCACCTTGCTGTAGAACTCCTGCCACGCCTTGACGATCTCCTGCGGCTGGCCCCGGAAGCGGGCCACGGCATAGCGGCCGCCCGGCAGCGTGGTGACGCTGGCCGGCGCCGGCGCCAGGTAGCCGGCCGCCACTTCCACGCAGGCGTCGTAACGGCACTGCTCGGGCGGGGTGCTGTGCGGATCGTCCAGGCCGATGCCGTAGGTGACGCGCTTGCCCAGGCCATGCTGCTCGCGCCATGGGTTGAACACCTTGTCCCAGAAGTCGGCGATGGCCGGGCCGAATGGGCCGGTATAGCGCTGGTAAGCCACCGTGGTGGGCGGGAAGTCGACAATTTTCACATCCACTGACTATCTCCTTTATTTGGATGGTGAGGCCTGATGGACAGGCGGGGTTTCGTGTTTATGGCGGCGCAGCTTGCGCATGATGCGTCCCAACAGGTGTTCGGCGTCGTCGATATAGGTGAACACGGCCGGCACCACCAGAAGGCTGAGCAGGGTCGAGGTAATCAGGCCGCCGATCACCGTGATCGCCATCGGCGAACGGAAGCTGGGGTCGGCACCCCAGCCCAGGGCCAGCGGCATCATGCCGGCGCCCATGGCGATGGTGGTCATCAGAATCGGACGGCTACGTTTGTGGCAGGCATCGACCAGGGCTTCGAAGCGGCCCATGCCGGCCTGGCGCGCCAGGATCGCATAGTCCACCAGCAGGATCGAATTCTTGGTCACGATCCCCATCAGCATGATCAGGCCGATCATGGATGGCATCGACAGCGCGCTGCGCGTGATCAGCAGGGCCACGAAGGCGCCGCCGATCGACAGCGGCAGCGCCGCCAGAATCGTCACCGGCTGCATGAAGTCCTTGAACAGCAGCACCAGCACGCCATAGATGCACAGCACGCCGATCAGCATGGCCAGGCCGAAGCTGGCGAACAGCGCCGCCATCTCCTGGGCGTCGCCCAGTTCCGCGATCTTCACCGACGGCGGCAGGTTCTTCATCGACGGCAGGGCGCGCGCTTCCTCGTTCAGCTCACCGAGCGAGCGGCTGCCCAGTTCCACGTCCAGCGTCACGTTGCGGCTGCGGTTCAGGCGGTCTATCTGGGCCGGACCGCTTTCCATCGTGATGGAAGCCAGGTTCGCCAGCATGACCGGGCCGTTCTTGCCCGGCACCGTCAGGCGGCCGATGGAATCGAGGTCGGCGCGCACGGCGTCCGGCAGCTTGACGCGGATCGGCACCTGGCGTTCCGGCAGGTTCATTTTGGTCAGGTCGAAGTCGTAGTCGCCGGCCGTGGCCACGCGCACCGTTTCGCCGATGGCGGCGGCGGTCACGCCCAGGTCGGCGGCCTTGGCGAAATCGGGACGCACGATGATTTCCGGACGCACCAGCGAGGCGCTGGAGGTGACGTTGCCGATGCCTTTCAGGGTGCGCAGCTCGCGCTCCACCTTCTTCGCCGCTTCCGTCAGCGCCAGCGGATCTTCGCTGCGCAGCACCAGCTGCATCTTCACGCCGGTGTCGGGCGGGCCGACGTTGAAACGCGCGCCGGGAATATGCGCCAGCTGTTCGCGCAGGCCGTTGTCGATGTCGGTCATCGATTCCTTGCGGTCGTTGCGGTGCGTGGTGGTGATGGTCAGCACGGCGCGGCGCGCCTCGGCCGCGGCGCCCGGTGCGAAAGCGTCGCCGCTGGAGCCGCCGCCGATGGAGCTGAACACCTCGGTTACGCCCTTGACGCGCATGGCGGCCAGGCGCGCCTGCTCGGCCACCGCCTTGGTTTCCGCCAGCGTGGAGCCGGGCGGCAGTTCCAGATTGATCTGGGTCTGGGCGCGGTCGGCCGCCGGCACGAAGCCGGTCGGCAGCAGGCCCACCAGCATGATGGAGCCGACGAAGAAGGCCATCGAGGCGATCGCCGTGATGTGGCGGTGGGTCAGGCACCAGCGCATGGTCTTCATATAGCGCTGCATCAGCCAGCCGTCGCCCTGGTGCGCCTTGGGCTTGGCCGGTTTCAGCATATAGGCCGCCATCATCGGCGTCAGCAGACGCGCCACCACCAGCGACGCCAGCACAGCCAGCACGGCGGTCCAGCCGAACTGCTTGAAGAATAGGCCCGGCACGCCGCCCATGAAGGCGGTCGGCAGGAACACGGCCACCAGGGCGAAGGTGGTGGCGATCACCGCCATGCCGATTTCATCGGCCGCTTCCATCGCGGCCTGCATCGGCGACTTACCCATATGCAGGTGGCGCTCGATGTTCTCGATTTCCACGATGGCGTCGTCCACCAGCACGCCCACCACCAGGGCCAGCGAAAGCAGGGTCACGGTGTTGAGCGTGTAGCCGAACCAGAAGATGCCGAGGAAGGCCGGCAGCACCGACAGGGGCAGGGCGGCCGTGGCCACCAGGGTGGCGCGCCAGTCGCGCAGGAACCACCACACCACCAGCACCGCCAGCAGCGCGCCTTCGTACAGCAACTCCATCGAGCCTTCGAAGTTTTCCTCCACCGGCTGGGCATTGTCGATCGACTGCTTGATCTCGATATTCGGGTTGCCCTTCTGCAGCTCTTCCACGGCGGCGCGCGCATCGCGCGCCACATCGGTTTCGCTGGCGCCCTTGGTGCGGAAAATCTCGAAGCCGACCACCGGCTTGCCGTCCTGGGTGGCGACGGCGCGCGATTCGGCCACGGTATCGCTCACGGTGGCAACCTGGTCGAGGCGCACATGGCGGCCATCGCCCAGCGGGATATCCATGCGCGCCAGGTCGGCCGCCGTCTGCACGGTGGCGATGGTGCGCACCGATTGCTCGGCGCCGCTGACGTCGCCGCGTCCGCCCGGCGCTTCCTTCTGCACCTGGCGCAACTGGCGCGACACGTCGAGCGCCGAGACGCGCAGCGCGGCCATGCGCTCGTCATCCAGCTCGACGCGGATTTCACGGCTGGCGCCGCCCACGCGCTTGACCGCGCCCACGCCATGCACCGACAGCAGGCGCTTGGCGACGGCGTTGTCGACGAACCAGCTCAGTTCCTGGTCGTCCATGCGCGTGCCGCTATCCTTCTTATTGGTGACGACGAAGGTCAGCACCACGCGGCCGGCGGTGGACACCTTGCTCACCACCGGGTCGCGCAGCTCGGCCGGCATATCGGCTTTCACGCGCGCCACAGCGTCGCGCACATCGTTCACCGCGTCGGAGATATTCTTCTCCAGGATGAATTCGACGGTGATGGTGGCGGTGCCGTCCAGCACCTTGGTGTAGATATTCTTGATCCCCTGCAGGGTCGCCACCGAATCCTCGATCTTGCGCGCCACCTCGGTTTCCAGCTGGGCCGGGGCGGCACCCGGCAGCGAAGCGCTGACGGTGACGATGGGCAGTTCGATATCGGGGAAGTCCTGCACCGGATTGGCCTTGTATGCCAGCAGACCGGCAAGGGTCAGCAGCACGAACAGCATGATGGCCGGGATCGGATTCTTGATCGATAAGGCGGAAAAGTTCACGGACGCTCCTTAGTTGCCGGCCTTGACCGGCTTGGCCGAGGCGGTGGCGGCCGCTGGGGCCACATTGCGCACCAGATCGCCGTCGTTGAGGAAGCCGGCGCCGCTCACCACTACCGGGGTATCGCCCTTGATTCCGTTCAGCACCTCGATGCGGTCGCCCAGGCGGCGGCCAGTCTGCACCTTGATCTGGCTCACGCGCTGGTCGCCGTTCAGGCGGAACACATAGCTGAAGCCATCGCGCACGGCAATGGCCTGCTGCGGCACGGTCATGGCGTCGCTGCTGCCCAGCTCAAACTGGCCGCTGGCGAACATGCCGGCCTTGAACGGCGCGTCCTGGCTGCTGTTCGGCGGCAGGTCCACGTAGACCAGGGCGGAGCGCGTCTGCGCGTCCACAGTCGGCGCGATCATGCGGACCTTGCCCGTCAGTTCGCTGCCGTTGGCGGCTTTCACCAGCGCGCTGGCGCCGACCTTGATGCGGCGCAGTTCGGACGCGGTGATTTCGGCGCGCCATTCCAGACGGCCCTGGCGGATCATGCGGAACAGCTCCGTGCCCGCGCCGACCACGGCGCCCACGGTGGCGCTGCGCGCCGAGATCACGCCGGCGTCAGGCGCCACCACCTGCGTGTACTTCAGGCGCAGTTGCTGCGTCGCCAGCACCGCCTTGGCGGAAGCGATGCGCGCGTTGGCGGTCTGCTCGGCGGTCAGGTATTGGCTGATCTGCTGGGCGCTCAGGGCGCCGCTGCTTTCCAGCGTGCGCGCCCGTTCGGCATTGCCTTTCGCTTCGGCGGCATTGGCTTCGGCTTCCAGCACGGCTGCGCGCGCCTGGGCCAGTTCGGCGTTGACGGTATCGGCCGAGAACACGGCCAGCACTTCGCCCTTCTTCACCACATCGCCCACGTTCACGCGCACCTCGGTCAGGCGCAGGCCGTTCGATTCGCTGCCGATGCTCGCTTCCTGCCAGGCGGCCACGTTGCCGTTGGCGGTCAGGCGGTTGGGCAGGGTGGCGTTCTGCGGGCGGGCGGTGGTCACGGTCAGCGCCGGCTTCTGCGCCTCGGCCTTCTTCTCGTCGGCGGCCACCGAGGCCGGCGCGTACAGCGCGCTGCCCGCGGCGGCGACCGCCAGGGCGGCCAATGTGGCCAGGGCGGCCGGTTTCATCTTGATGTTCTTCATGGTTTTTCCGTATCAGTCGATTGTGCTTGCCAGCCGCCGCCGGCGGCGCGGTAGAGGGCGATCCAGGCGGCGCTGCGCTCGCGCTGCAGGCCGACTACCGTGGTTTCGGCCGCCAGGCGCGTGCGGCGCGCGTCTTCCAGCTCGAACAGGCTGGCCAGGCCGTTTTTGTAGCGGTCCTCGGTGGCCGTGAAATTGAGGCGGTAGCCATCGAGCGCCGTCTGCGCGTCGTTGCCGCGCTGCGCCGTGCTGTCCAGGTTCACCAGCGCCTCCTCCACTTCGCGCACCGCCTGGCGCACGCTGCCGCGATAGCCGCTCACGGCCGCTTCGTAGCGCGCCTTGGCCGCATCCACATTCGCGCGGCGCGTGCCGGCGTCGAAGATGGGCAGGGTCATTTGCAGCGGGCCGACCGTCCAGGTGTTGGCGGTCACGTTGGCGCCATTGGCGTGGATGCGGCCGCGGCCCACCGAACCGCTGATGGACAGGCTGGGGAAGCGTTCCGCCTGCGCGCCCGCCACTTCAAAGCTGCTGGCCGCCACTTCGCGTTCGGCGGTGAACACGTCGGGACGCTGGCTCAGGGTGTGCGCCGGCAAGCTGGCGATGCCCACGCCTTGCGCCGGCACCAGCGCCGCCTGGGCCGCGTTCGCGCCCAGCTTCTGGCGCAGCTCCGGCTCGCCCAGCGCGGTCAGCGCCACCAAGGCCTTGACGTCGATATCGCAGGCGGCGCGCTGCGCCACCTCGCGGCTGCGGCCATCGGCCGCGCTGGCGCTGGCCAAAGCCGCGTTGGCGGGCGACTGGAAGCCGGCCTTGGCGCTCAGCTGCGTCAAGTTCGCCGTCTGCTGGCGCGACACGCTGTCCTCATGCGCCACCGCCAGCAGGCGTTCGCAGGCGCGCAGGCTGTAATACTGGTTGGCCGTTTCCGCCGCCACCGAGACGCGCGCCTCATGCCAGCCCGCCTGCGCGCTCTCGTAGCGCGCCTGGGCCGCGTCGCGCGTGGCGCGGTTGGCGCCGAACAGATCGATCTCCCACGAAGCCTGCAGCATGGCTTGCGAGGTGGTGTTCACCGGCGCCTCCGACTGCTTGCTCATGCGGGTGGATGTCGCCACCGCGTTCACTTGCGGCGCCAGCGCCGCGCCCGAGGCCACGCGCGCGGCGCGCGACTGCGCAATGCGCGACTGGGCGCTGGCGATGCTCGGACTGGCCTGCTGCGCCGCTTCGATCAGCTCCACCAGCAGTGGATCGCCCTGGTGCTGCCACCAGCCGGCCAGGTCGGTAATGCTGCCGTTATGCGGCAAAGGCGCCTGCCACTGCGGCGGCGTTCCGGCCGCGACCTTGCCGGCCGGCCCGGACGTGCCGCAAGCGGCCAGCGCCAGCGCTGCCGACACGGCCAGCGCGCTTGAACGAATCTTCATGCTTTCCCTTCTTCTTGTAGTCTGATCCTCTCCGCCGCCACCAGGGCTTCGGCATAACGGACCAGGTGTTGAATCCAGTGACCGATCGGATCCGGCCCCTGCATCAGGCGCGGCGAGCAGATATGGATGACGTCGCGGCCGATCATCAGCTGCACCGCCATGGCGGCGATCGCATGCACCAGCCTTTGCACATCGTCGCTGGGCAGCGGCACGCCGAGATGGCGCGCCAGCACCTCCGTCATCGCCAGATGCTCAGGCTTGATGCCGTTGACGATTTCCTCGGTCCACAAGCCGGTCGGCTCCAGCATTTCGCGCATCCACATGCGCATGCACAGCTGGGCCAATTCGCCCTGCATCACGGGCGCCAGCAGCTGGGCGTAGAAGCCCTCCAGCGCCTGGCGCAGCGTGAAATGCGGCTGGTTGAACATCTCGATATTCGACTCCGGCAGCGGCATCAAATCGGTCAGGCTGGCGCGGTACAAGCCTGCCTTATCGCCAAAGTAGTAGCTGATCGCCGCCACATTGGCGCCCGCCGCCAAGGCAATCTCGCGTGTCGAGGTACGCGCATAGCCCTGTTCCGCGAACAGGCGCATGGCCGCCAACAGCAAGCGTTCGCGCGACTGCTCGCCATCGGAGCGGGGTTTTCGGGTGGGAGTTTTGTCAATCATGCAGCATTAAAGCATACAATTAAAACATTTGATATAAGTAAATCAGTCATTTGATTTACTTATGTAATACGCAGTCTAAGCCTAGCATCGGAAGCCGTCGCCAATCTTAAGAAAAGACTAAGCAAAATACCGAAAGTTGTTTGATCTGCCTCAACAAATGTCCGACCCTGGTGTCAGGCACCAGTGTCGGACATTTGTTGAGGGGGATCAAACGGGGACGAAAAAAAGCCCGCTGCGGGAGCGGGCAAGTTCCAATGTTCTTTGAACGCTTGGAGGAGACAGTTCCAATATAGGCTTCTAGATGTTGCGCTGCAATACCGTAGAACTACGATGACGAAATGTCCATCATGTCGCTTGCGTCAGACTGGGCTGCGGTGAGCTGTGCGTCGATGGCGGCGGCGAGCTGGGCCGGCTCGAGCGGGTGCGACAGCAGGCGCGGCGGCGGGATGCGGCCGGCCGGCGGCGCGGCATCGTCGGGCTGGATCAGGATGGCGGGCAATTGCGCGAAGCTGCGCAGCGCTTGCGCGACCAGGGCTTGGCGGCCGGCGTCGGGCAGGCCGATGTCGCACAGCAGCAAATCGAAATGTTCGACCGTGCAGGCCGCGATCTGGGCCGCTTCCGAGACCACCGTCAGGCGGTAGCCAAAGTGGGACAGCAGGCTGCGGCTCAGGCCCGCGTACTCGGGCGCGGCGTCCAGCAGCAGGATGTGGATGGCGGCGTGGTCGCTGGTTGGCGCGGCGGGCGCCGCCACGTTCTCTTCATGCCCGGCCGGCAGACGGCCGATGCGCAGCGCCGGCGGCAGGTAGGCTTCCAGCGCCGGCACCAGCACGTCGGGCTCCAGCGACTTGGGCACGCAGCCGGTAAAGCCGGCGCGGCGCAGCGCGGCGCCGTTGTCGTTGACCGGCAGGGCGCTGGCGGCGACCACGGGAATGCCGCGCGTGGCGGGCTGGCCGCGCAGCGCCTGCAGCACGCCGTAGCCATCGAGCTTGGGCAGGTGCAGGTCGCAGACGATCAGGTCGGGCCGTTCGCTTTGCGCCAGCGCCACGCCTTCTTCGCCGTCGAAGGCCGACAGCGGCTGGTGGCCGACGGCGTCCAGCAGGTAGACCAGCAAATCCATATTGGCCTGGTTGTCCTCGATGATCAGTACGCGTGCCGCCATCGCCGCCTCCCCAGGTTTGCCAAGCCCCTAATGCAGCTTGCTTTTCATCGCCAATGTAAACACGCTGCCCTTGCCGAAATCGCTGGTGAAGAAGAGGGCGCCGCCCAGCAGATTGGCCAGGTTCTGGCACAGGTAGAGGCCCAGACCGGCGCCTTCGGCATGGCGCGTCGAGGTCGAATCGAGCTGGGAGAAGGCCTGGAACAGCTTGGCCTGGTCCTCTTCACGGATGCCGGCGCCGCTGTCGGCCACGGCGAATTCGGTGATGCGGTGGCCGCCTTCGCTGCGCTGGCTCAGGCTGATCTTCACCCGGCCCTTCTCGGTGAACTTGATGGCGTTGTTGGCCAGGTTGATCAGGATCTGGGTCAGGGCGCGCCGGTCGGTGTCGAGGTCCGCCGGTTCCGGCGCCAGCTCGATCTCCAGCTCCAGGCCCTTTTGCACGGCCAGCGGGCGCAGGGTGTCGGCCACTTCGCGGATCAGGTCCTGGCACTGCACATGTTCGACCGAGAGCGTGACCTTGCCCGCTTCGATCTTGGCCACGTCGAGAATATCGTTGATCAGCGAGAGCAGGTGGCGCGCGCTGTTGCGGATGGTGTTGAGCTGGCGGTCCTGTTCATCGGTCAGCGGGCCGGGAAGCTTCATCAAGAGGGCGCCGGTAAAGCCGATGATGGCGTTCAGCGGCGTGCGCAGCTCGTGCGACATATTGGCGATGAAGGCCGATTTCATGCGGCTCGCTTCGGCCAGTTCCAGATTTTTCAGCGCGATTTCGCGGTTGATGGTTTCCAGCTCGCCGGCGTGGTGGGCCAGGCGCATATTCAGTTCGATCACCTGGCGTTCGCGCGCCTGCAGCTCGCTGTTGACCTGCACCGCCTGTTCATAGGTGGAGATCAGCAGGTCGAGGATCTGCTGCCGTTCGGCGTTGATGAAGTGCTTCTGGTCGCCCAGATAGAGGGCGATGCCGACCTCCATATTCTGGTCCTTGCGCAGCTTCTGGTTGACCAGCATATGGCCGATGCGGTTGAGCAGATAGTCTTCCGCATAGGGCTTGCGGATGAAGTTATCGGCGCCGCATTCGATGCCGCGGATGATGTCCTTGGGATCGGTCAGCGAGGTGACCAGGATGACGGGGATGTCGCGCAGCTCGGGATTGTTCTTGATGGTGCGGCATAGCGTGTAGCCGTCCATCTCCGGCATCACGATATCGGACAGCACCAGGTGCGGTTTGCGTTCGCGGATCGATTCCAGCGCCAGCTTGCCGTTGGCGGCCACGCGGGCGCCGTAACGCATCGACTGGATCAGGCGGCGCAGGCGTTCGGCCTGGGTCGGGCTGTCTTCGACGATGAGAATCTCGATCTCATCAGGCTGGATTTCATAGCTTGAGTCCACGAACTACCTCCCTATGAGGATGCACAGCTGTTGTGACTATATAGGATTTTGCTCCCAAGGCCTTGTACTTTCGTGCGCCACAGCCCCAGCCTAGTTGCTTTCGCCCTGGAAGCCACCGGCACGGTAGGTCAGCACCAGGGTGTCGCGGTGGCCGTGATCCGTCAGCGGCTGGATCGGCGTCGATTCGTGTATCACCACGGCGTCGTCCATCAGCAGCAGCGACCAGGGCTCGTTCAGCGTGAAGCGTTTGCCGTTCGGGCCATCGGCTTCGAAGATGCGCGTCTCGCCGCCTTTGATCTCGTGGCGCGCCACCAGCAGCACGGCGACGAAGTCGACGCCGTCGCGGTGCGCGCCTTCGGGCGTCGGACGGCCGATGCCGTCGGCGGTGTCGATGCGGAACTGGTGGGCTTCCACATACCATGCCGGCTGCGGGCGCGCGGCGAAGCACAGGCGCCCGATGCCGTTCACCAGGCCCTGCCAGGCCGGGTTGGCGACGGTTTCCGGCAGCACCGGCTCGAACAGGCGGTGCATGCCGCCGTGCAGAGCGTTGTATTCCACCGGCTGCCAGTGGGCGCGGTGCGGCGCCTGGTTCAGTTCCTGCGGCGTCTGCACGAAGCAGGCGTGGCGGCGGCGCCGATAGCGGCCGCCATCCTTCAGGTAATTGTCGAGTTCCAGCTGGTCCCAGCTGGGCAGCAGGCTGGCCAGCTGCGCCACCGTGCAGCCAGCCAGCGCCGCCACGTCCTGCGGCGGCAGCAGGGCATAACCATGGGCGCGCAGCGCCTCGCTGACCTGGGCGGGATGGGTGAAGGTGGGGGCGGCAGAACTCATGGGCGGCAGCGGTAGCGGTGGATGATGAGTCTATTGTATTACTAACTAGAAAGTTCGGCTCAGGGTCAGGCGCAGCGAACGCGATTCGACCGGGTGGAAGTGCACATCCTCGACCGCCTCGGCTTCGCCGCGCAGGCGGGAAGCATAGTAGTAGTCGATGGCCGAGACGCGGCGGTTGGCCAGGTTGAAGGCTTCCAGCTCCAGGTGGGTATCCTTGTTGAAGCGGTAGCCGATGCGGCCATTTAGCGTGGTGCTGGCTTTCGAGCGCACTGCATTGTTCTCGGCCAGCGGGCGCGGGCCGAAGTAGCGCAGGCGCAGGGCGCCGGACCAGGGGCCGAGATTGTCCACTGTGACGGCCAGCTGGCCCACGCCTTCCACCGCGCCGGGAATGCGGCGGCCGGCCGCATCGTCGTTGCGGTAGCGCGCCTTGGCGAAGGCGATGTCGGCGTCGATGCTGAGCCAGGGCAGGGGTTTGTAGTAGTTGGAGAATTCCACGCCGTAGCGGCGGCTCGGGCGGCCCGCCTCGGTATTGCCGGCGTCGCCGATGAAGACCAGCTCCGAGTCAAAGTCCAGGCGGTATAGCGAAAGGGCGCTTTGCAGGCGCGGCACCCATTCGCTGCGCACGCCGACTTCCAGGCCGCGCGAACGGGCCAGCGGCGTCACCTTGTCCACCGCCTCCTTGCTCTTCGGATCGACCGTGATCGTGGTGCCGCGCGCGTCATTGCTGTGGAAGCCATTGCCGGCGTTGACGTAGAACTCCGTCTGCGCCCAGGGGCCGAAAATCAGGTTCAGGCTGGGGCTGAGCAGGGTGTCGTTGGCCTTGCCCGAATTTTCCGCGTGGTCGCTGCCGACCTTGAAGCGGTAATGGTCGGCGCGCACGCCGGCCACGGTGCGGAAGGTGGGCGTCCAGCGCGTCTGGTTTTCCACATACAGGCCCAGGCTCGATTCGACGATATGGTCTTCGCGCGTCACGTCCAGCGTCTGGCGCGCCTTGGTGTGGTACAGGCCATTATGGATATTGTCATTCTGCGCCTGCAGGCCGATGGTGGTGGTGGACGCCAGGTCGCCGTCGTGCCGGTGCCAGCTATGGCTGGCGTTCACGCCGCTGGTGACGCGGCGGTCGGGCTGGGCGAACTGGTCGCCGTTGACCGGATCGTCCATGAAGTAGGTGAAGTTGGAGAACAGCTGCAGGCGGTTGGCGATCAGATAGGCGCTGACCTTGGACGAACTGTCTTCCGCCGTGCGCCGCCACTGGCCGGACAGGCTGAAACGGCGCGCCGCGCCGCCGTCAGTGTTGTCGATGGCGTCGAAGCGGCCCAATTCGCCGCTGGCGACGGCGCGCTGCGGAATCTGGTCGGTGGCGTTCCAGTTGGCGCGGTAGGCCATGGCCGTGAGATTGAAGCCGTTGTTGGCATAGCCTTCGCTGTAGCGCAGCACGCCGTTGACCTTGCGGTAGTTGTCGCCGCGCGTGAAGGGGCCGTCGTTGTGCAGGGCTTCGATGGCATACAGCAGGGCGCCTTTGCCCAGTTGCGGCGAGTCGGCCAGCAGGGCGCGCGCATAGCCGTTCTGGCCACCGGTGACGCTGGCCACGCCGCGCAGCAGGCGGTTGGCGTAGGTGATCGACGCCGCGCCGGCCGAGGCGAAGTCGCCTTCCGCTGCCGAATACGGGCCTTTCTTGTAATCGAGGCGGGCCGACAGTTCGGGAATCAGGAAATTCAGGTCGGTCCAGCCCTGGCCGTGGCCATGGCTGCGCTGATTCACCGGCATGTCGTCGACCGTGGTGCGCAGGTCGGTGCCGTGGTCCAGGTTGAAGCCGCGCAGGTAGAACTGGTTGGCCTTGCCCTCGCCGCTATGCTGGCTGACGATCAGGCCGGGCGTCGCTTCCAGCAGTTCGCCGGGACGGTAGTTGGTGCGCGCTTCGAGCTGGCGCTGGCTGATGCTGCCCATGCCCGCCGCATCGGCCAGGCCGAGCTGGCTGATGCGCGAGCCGTCGACCAGCACGCGCTGCACGAAGGGATCGTCGGCCAGCGCCGCGAGCGGGGCGCACAGCAGCAGGAAGGTGGCGGAACAGCGAGAGAGTACGGAGGAATGGCGTGTCATGAAAGCGGTCTGCGAACAGGCCGCGCTCAGGGCAGCGTCTGTTCGTTCTTTTGCGAGTTGAAGATGAGGGTCAGGGCGGCGCGGCCGTCGCTGGCGGCGCCGATATTGACGGTATTGGTCTGCGTGGGCAGGAAGTCGCTGAGCACGGCGTTGTGCAGCACGGCGCCGGCGGGCAGGGCGGTCTTTTCGATTTCCTGGAACACGGTCACGGTGTCCGAACGCAGTTGCATGCCCACCCATTGCAGCGGCAGGCGGCGGCCGTTCACGCTCAGGTGGAATTGCTGGTCCAGATAGCGGCGGAAGGCTTGCTGGTCCTCTTCCCGTCCCAGGTCGAACTGGCGCTGATAGAGATTGGTCAGCAGCGCCTCCACATCGTGCGCCGTGTAGGTATGCACCACTTCGGTGCTGCCGGTGCGCGCATTGAGGCTGATGTCGGCGATGCCCATATGGTAGTTATGGGCATGGCCGGCCGCGCCCAGGCAGAGCAGGGCGGCGGCCACGGTCGCGCGCAGAAGACGGGAGACTGGCATGGGCATCAGCGCTTGCCGATCTCCGCGTCCGCCTTGGCATCCTTGCCGTTGGCGGGCTTCTTGTCTTCTTCCGGTTCCTTGGTCTTGAGCGGGGTGGCGAAGTCCTTCATCAGGTTATCGCGGCCCTGTTCCATCTTGTACAGCTCCAGGCGCGAGGGCGTGAGCTTGCGCGGCCAGGCATTATTGCTGTTGTCGATGTCGGCCGTCTCCCAGTAAGGATCGTGGGTCAGGCCCACCAGCGGCTCGTCGGTGACGATCAATTTGGTGATCTTCTTCGGCGAGTAGCGCCACACTTCGGCCGGCACGCGCTCGATGTATTTTTTGCCCGACTTCAGTTCCAGCTCCAGGATCAGGGGCATGACCATGCCGCCCAGATTGCTGAAGTCCACCAGATAGATATGCTTGCCCTGGGCCAGCAGCTCCTTCTCCCATGGCTCCAGCTTCTCGACGTCTTCCTGGTACTTGTTGCGGTCCTTGTTGGTGACCGTGAAGTCGTCATGCTCGTTGTAGAAGTCCTTCAGCTCGGGATGGGCGTCAAGGCGGCGCGCCATGCCTTTGTTGCGCTGGTCGGTGACCGATTCCGGCTCGGCGTCGCGGCGCGCCTTCTTCCAGGCCTTTTCAGTCTCCGGATTCTTGCTGCTCACGCCCACTTCGCTGATGCCGTCGACGCTGATGTCGACCGGGTCGGTGGTGTAGAACCAGCCGCGCCAGAACCAGTCCAGGTCCGTGCCGGAGGCGTCTTCCATGGTGCGGAAGAAGTCGGCCGGGGTGGGATGCTTGAACTTCCAGCGCCGCGCGTATTCGCGGAAGGCATAGTCGAACAGCTCGCGGCCCAGGATGGTTTCGCGCAGGATGTTCAGGCCCGCCGCCGGCTTGGCGTAGGCGTTATTGCCGAACTGGAGCAGCGACTCCGAGTTGGTCATGATCGGCACCTGGTTTTTCGAGCGCATATAGTCGGCAATGGCGCGCGGTTCGCCGCGCGACTGCGGATAGTGCTCTTCCCACGCCTGTTCGGCCAGGTACTGCACGAAGGTGTTGAGGCCCTCGTCCATCCAGGTCCACTGGCGCTCGTCGGAATTGACGATCATCGGGAAGTAGTTGTGGCCCACTTCATGGATGATGACGCCGATCAGGCCGTACTTGCTGCGCTTGGAATAGGTGATCTCGCCGGTCTTCTTGTCCTTGACCGGACGCGGACCATTGAAGGAGATCATCGGATATTCCATGCCGCCCACCGGGCCGTTGACCGAGATCGCGGTCGGATAGGGATAGTCGAAGCTGTACTTGTTGTATTGCTCGATGGTGTGGATGATGGCCGGGGTCGAATACTTCTCCCACAGCGGATTGCCTTCCTTCGGATAGTAGGACATGGCCATCACGTCCGTGCCGTCCTTCTTGTAGCCCTGGGCGTCCCAGATGAATTTGCGGCTCGAAGCCCAGGCGAAATCGCGCACGTTCTTCGCTTTGAAGTGCCAGGTCTTGCTGGCCTTGCTGACCGACTTTTCGGCCGCTTCGGCTTCGGCCTGGGTCACGATCACTACCGGCTTGCCGCTGCTGCGCGCGCGCTGCAGGCGCTCGCGCTGGGCCGCGCTCAGCACCTCGTTCGGATTTTGCAGCTCGCCGGTGGAGGCCACCACGTGGTCGGCCGGCACGGTCAGCTTCACGTCGTAGTCGCCGAATTCCAGCGTGAATTCGCCGGAACCGATGAACTGCTTGTGCTGCCAGCCCGCCACATCGTAGTAGGCCGCCATGCGCGGGAACCACTGGGCGATTTCGAACAGGGCGTTCTTGTCCGCTTCGAAGTACTCGTAGCCGGAGCGGCCGCCCAGCACCTTCTGTTCGTTGATCTTGTATTCCCAGTCCACGCCGAAGCTGAAACGCTCGCCCGGCTTCAGCGGCGTGGGCAGGTCGACGCGCATCATGGTCTGGTTGATGGTGTATTTCAGCGCCTGGCCGCCGGCCGCTTTCACGGCGGCGATCTTGAAGCCGCCGTCGAACTCGCGCCCGGCCAGGATGCCGCGCAAGCCCTCGAACTTCATGCCTTCTTCTTCGTTGCGGGCGCGGGTCCACGCTTCGCGCGACGGCGCGGTCAGCATGCGGCGCGCGTCGGAGTCGGGCTTGTAGATATTCTGGTCCAGCTGCAGCCACAGATAGCGCAGCGTGTCGGGCGAGTTGTTGTGGTAGGTGATCTGGCCGCTGCCGCTGATGGCCCGCTTGGCCTCGTCGAGCGTGGCGCGGATGGTGTAGTCGGCGCGCTGTTGCCAGTAGGCGTGGCCGGGCGCGCCGGAAGCGGTGCGGTAGGGCGTGGCGGTGGGCAGCAGCTCGTCGAGCTGGCGGAATTTGTCGTCGAACGGTTCGGCGGCAAAAGCCGAGAACGCCAGGCTGAACACAGCCAGGCCGAAAGGCAAACGCTTCATTGAATCCCCTGAAATATTTTAGTTTTAGGAAATATTGCAGGGTATTCTAAGCGCAGAAAATGTGTCATGGTTCGACTGATTTGTAACAACCATGAAACAAAAACGAATATAGGAGACCGCTGCAAACTGGCTGTGGCGTCGTTACCGCTCCTTGCCGTGCAGGCGCACTGTCTTCGGCGCGGCGCCTAGCCACAGCCAGTTTGCAGCGGCCTCCATCGCTGTTCAGGCGTTTTTCATCAGGCTGGCCCGCAGGGTATTCAAGGTTTCCTTCATGTCGACAATCTGCGCCACATCGCAGCCGCTGGCGCACAGCACCTGCTCGGGCAGCTTGGCGGCTTCCTCGCGCAAGCGGTCGCCCTGCTCGGTCAGCGAAATGATGACCTGGCGTTCGTCGTTGGGGCAGCGGTTGCGGTGGATCAGCGCCGCCTGTTCCATGCGCTTGAGCAGCGGGGTCAGGGTGGCCGAATCGAGGAAGAGGCGCTCGCCCAGGGCCGACACGGTTTGTTCGTTCTGTTCCCACAACACCATCATGACCAGGTATTGCGAGTAAGTCAGTCCTAACTTGCGCAGCAGCTTGCGGTACAGCTTGTTCATCGCCAGCGAAGTCGAGTACAGCGCAAAGCAGAGCTGGGCGTCCAGGCGCGGTACCTGGTGCAGGGGATTGGAAGAAGGGGTAGCCATGCAGGCAGTATAGATAGTGCGCTATCTACTTGCAAGCTATTTTGGATGCGAACAACAGCAGCTTGCTAATAAAAAAACAACAATTGCAGCCATGCAGGGGTACATAAAATATCGGAACAATTGATGTTTTTATAATTATTGCTTATGGTCAGGGTTCCCCTGCTCAGCAGGTAGCGGGCCGGGGTGGGCGCCATGGGCATCCATGGCATTGACGATTAGCGGTACTAATAGCGACGCAAATACTATGATCAAATCTCATAAGAAGTCGGTATATGGTTCTGGAGTACTCTTGGCTCTGCTGCTTTCAGCAGCCCCCTCTCAAGCGCAGGTGCGTGCCTTGGCGGACGAGGTGCTGGTCCGCCTGCAGGCGGCCGAAAAGAGCCGCGAGCTGAAGGCGGCCCAGCAACTCGATGGCCTGAAAAGCGAACTGGGACTGGATGCCCGCACGGAGTTCAAGCCCATTAAAACCATCACCGATTCCTTCGGACAGAGCCACACCCGCTTCCAGCAGCATTACGCCGGCCTCAAGGTTTGGGGCGGCGAAATCATCACCCACCTGGATGCCGAGGAAAAACAGGCCGCTCCCACCAACGCGCTGGAAAAAAATATTTCGCTCGACCCCACTCCCACGCTGAGCGCGGAGGATGCCCTGGCTCTGGTGGCCGCCCAGATGGGCGTGAAAGGCCCGTATGCTTACCAGCCCAAGCTGGAGCTGCTGATTTACCCCATCGTCGTCAAGACGCCGACCGTCGACAGCAAGAACGGCCAGCTGGACGCCACCCAGGTGCGGCGCGATGTACTGCGCTACGCGCTGGCCTATCACGTGCATGTGGAAGTGCACAACGCGGACGACGGCGCCCAGGCGCGCGACTTCATGATCGATGCGCACGACGGCGCCATCCTGAAGCAGTGGTCCAGCCTGCAGACCGCGCACACCGTGGCCAGCGGCGCGCGCTCCCAATACAACGGCACAGTGTCGCTCAACACCAATAGCGCCAACGGCGGCTACGAGCTGCGCGATATGCTGCGCGGCACGGGCGGCAGCTATGGCAACAATGTGGTGCTGCGCTATGTCTCGGCCACCCCGGCCATCGGCGATATCTTCACCGATGCCACCAACACCTGGGGCGATGGCCAGAACTACCTGCCCGGTTCGCCCACCACGAGCGACACCTACCAGACCGCCGCGGTGGACGTGGCCTATGGCATGGGCGCCACTTGGGATTTCTACAAAAAAATCTTCAACCGCAATGGCATCGACGGCAGCGGCAAGGCCACCTTTGCCGTGGTGCACGATCCGCAGCTGAAGTCGGGCGGCGTGAATGCCAGCTGGAGCGACGCCTGCTTCTGCATGCGCTTCGGCGATGGCGACAGTTCCGGCTACTACAAGAATCTGACCAGCCTGGACCTGGTTGGCCATGAGATGGCGCACGGCTTGACCGGCAGCACGGCCCAACTGGTCTATATGGACGAATCCGGCGGCCTGAACGAAGCCACCTCGGACATCCTCGGCACGGCGCTGGAATTCTATGTGCGCGGCGGCGGCCTGGCCGCCGGTTCGTACGGCATTCCGGCCAGCGGCGGCAACTGGAGCATCGGTGAGGGCGTGATGCAGACGCTGACCCGCTATATGGACAAGCCCAGCCGCGATGGCGTCAGCCACGACGCCTGGAGCCTGACCCTGGGCGAAAGCGATGTGCATTATTCCAGCGGTCCGATGAACCGCGCCTTCTATTTCATGAGCAAGGGCGCCACCACCTCGGGCGACACTTCCAGCCCCCATCTGCCGGGCGGCATGAGCGGCATCGGCATCGACCGCGCGGCGCGCATCTGGTACCGGGCCGTGTCGACCTACCTGACCGCGACCAGCGATTATGTGGCCGCGCGTCAGGCTGCCATCGCCGCCGCCAAGGAGTTGTACGGCGCCGGTTCGGCCGAGGAAATCGCCGTGTGGAATGCCTTCCGCGCCATCAATGTGGGGGCGGCCTGGAATGCCCAAGCTTGCGGCCGCCTGGATGCCGGGCGCGAGCTGGCCGCCGGCGAGAGCGTCAAGTCCTGCAATGGCCAGTACACGCTGATTCAGCAAGGCGACGGCAATCTGGTGCTGTACCGCAGCGGCAATGTGCCGGTCTGGAATGCCCTGACCTATGGCAATCCGGGCGCCTACAGCATCTTCCAGCAAGATGGCAATCTGGTGGTCTACCAGAGCGCCAGCCGTACCCCGCTGTGGAATGCCAACACCTATCACTCGCCAGGCGCCCAGCTGACCGTGCGCGACGACGGCAATATGATCATCACCAGCCCGAACGGCTTGCCGGTCTGGTTCGTGACGGCGCCGGCTGGCGTCGGTCCGGTGCAAGCGGCCTCGGGCGGCAATACCGCCTTCGGCAGCGCCGATGTGGTGCAGGCTGGCGCGGCCGGCGTGCGCGGCGCGGTCGATGTGGCGGCCAGCCAGTACTTCCGCCTCAGCGTGGCGCCGGGCAAGACGGTGACGGCCGACTTTGTGGGCGGCTGGATCCCGAAACGCGGCAGCGACTTTACCGTGACCGTCTTCAACAGCGCGAATGCGCAACTGAGTTCGGCCACCTCGTCCTACCATGCGACCCGTCTGCAGCAAAGCTATACCAATACCACCGGGGCGGCGCAGGACATCGTGCTCCAGGTGTACCGCAATTGGAATAGCATTGCGCCGTTCTATGGCCCGGTGCCGTACACCATCGCCATCAAATAGCAACGGCAGGACAGCGCGCCCGGGAGTTGCTATGCAAAAGCGGCAATCATGACGTTTTTTCCTCTTTGGCTTAGCCTGGGCGCGCTGCTCGGCGCCTGCGCGGCGGCGCCCGCTCCCGCGCTGGCGCCGTTTCTGGCGCTGGAACAGCAGGGCGGCTGCGCGCCGCGCCTGCGCCTGTATTTGATCGACGAGCGCTATGTATATCTTGAGTCCGATAGCCAGGTCTGCTCGGATGCGAATACGCGCAGCCTGTTCGACCGCCGTCCCGAACATTTCCTCTGCGGCAGTGGCGGCCTGGCCGCGGCCACGCATTGCCGCGACGAGCATTTCCGCGCGCTGTTCGAACAAGTGCGCCGCCATGTGGCGCGGCCCGGGCCAGCGCAGTCCGGCCAGGCGCTGGACGGGGGCCACCGCCTGCGTCTGCTGTACGACGGCGAGGGGGCCGGCGGGCCGCCTGGTTTGTAGCTTGCTAGTCCATTTTTTTCTTGTCAGGCGATGGCAATTTGGCTATCGTTCAAGCGTAGCTCCGTTCACAATGCGGCAGGGGGATGACAATGGATTTGACAGTGCACCGCCGCGCGGCTGGTTCGCCGTTGCCGGAACAACGACTGGGTTTGCTGCAGCTTAATCTGGTGGAATTGGACCCAGTGGCTATCGTCGATGGCACCCGCTACGACGATAACTATCTCGCAGACGATGTCTACGCCTGCGGTTCCATGCGCGAAATGTGCCCGATTTGCGAAGAAGGTCACCTGCAGCTGGTGTTACGCCAGCGCAGCGTGCGCGTTGCCCATCTCTTCTGTCTCCACTGCACCCGCTGTTTCGGCGCCTTTTTGCCGGACGGCACGCCCGCCCTGGCCGACTGACCCGGCGTGGCCCGCCTCGGGTATCATGCTGGCAGTACGGCCATCCGGGCCAGGGGAGATGTGTTAGATGAATGTGAAAGCAAAGCCAGTGGTGCTGGTCGCCGACGCGGTGGCCAGCAACCTGATCTGGATGAACAGCCTGCTGCAAGAGCGTTACGAAATCAAGCTGGCCGACAGCGGCGCCCAAGCCCTGCGCATCGCCCAGCAACTGCCCCGTCCCGACCTGATCCTGCTCGCCGCTGACCTGCCGCAGCCGGACGGTTTCGCCGTCTGCCAGCAGCTCAAGCGCGATCCCGACACGGCCGGCATTCCCCTGATGCTGATCGCCACCGGCGCCGGCGCCGAGCAGCGCGGCTTTGCCGAAGGCGCGGCCGACGTGCTGCTGCGCCCGCTGGTGGCCGAAGCGGTGCTGGCGCGCAGCGCGCTGCAAATCGAGCTGGGCCAGGCGCGCGGCCTGCTCAAGCACGAAAGCCACCGTCTGGCGCATCTGGTGGAAGAACGCACCGGCGAGCTGCGCCAGATGGTCGACGCCGTGATCTGGGCGCTGGCCTCGCTGGCCGAAACGCGTAATTACGAAACGGCCAACCACCTGCGCCGCATGCAGTACTATGTGCGCGCCCTGGCCCAGCGCCTGCAGCAGCATGCGCGCTTCGCCCATGAGCTGAGCGACGAGAATATCGCTTATCTGTACAAGGCCGCGCCGCTGCACGATATCGGCAAGGTCAGCATTCCCGATGCCATCCTGCTCAAGCCGGGCCGCCTGACCGAGGCCGAATTCGCCATCATGAAGATGCACACCGTGTATGGCCGCGACGCCATCGTCGGCGTCGAAGAGCGCCTGGGCTTCAGCAATACCTTCCTGCGCTTCGCCAAGGAAGTGACTTACTCGCACCAGGAAAAATTCGACGGCAGCGGCTATCCGCAAGGCTTGGCGGGCGATGCGATCCCGGTCTCGGCGCGCCTGCTGGCGGTGGCCGATGTGTACGACGCCATGATTTCGCGCCGCGTCTACAAGCCGGCCTTCACCCACGAAACGGCGCTGGAGCTGATCCGCCAGTCCAGCGGCCAGCAATTCGACCCGGACGTGGTCGATGCGCTGCTGGCCGTGGAGCAACAATTCCAGGACATCGCGGCGCGCTACGCCGATGCGACAGAGTAAGAAATTTCCCTTGTGAATGGGCCATTGCCCTTGATATAGTCAATTCACGATCAGCTGAGGGGCGCCTGGAATGCGGATACATGGATACCTGGCTTTTCTTGTCGGGGTTTGCGTAACCGTCTGGGTCTGCCTGTTCGTGATGGAGGTGCAGGATCAGCAGATCCGCAACGGCTTCCAGCGCGACACCGAGAAGGTGGCGCGCGACACCACGCTGCGCCTGCAAACCTATTTCGACATGCTGCTCAGCATCAAGGGCGTGTTCGCGGTCAGCCAGGACCTCGACCGCGCCGCCTTCCACCGCTATGTGCGCGAGTTGAATTTGACGGAGCGCTATCCCGGCTTCCAGGCGATCCAGTTTGTGCGGCGCGTGCCGCGCGAGCAGCTCGGCGCCTATGCCGACGCCATCCGCCGTGACGCGGCCTTGCAGGCGGGCGGCTACCCAGAATTTAAAATTCATCCCGCAAGCAAGCAGGATGAGCATTTCATCATCGAGTACAACGAGCCGATGCGTGGCAACGAAAACGCTTTCGGCCTCGACCTGGCGGCGTTGCCGCCGCATTACGAAGCGCTGCGCATGGGGCGCGACAATGGCGGCGTGATCGCCACCGAACGCATCACCCTGGTGCAGGACGCCAGCGGCCAGCCGGGCTTCGTGGCGCGCCTGCCGGTATACAAGCCCGGCGTGGCGCTCGACTCGCTGGCCAGCCGGCGCGCCGCCCTGATCGGCTTTGTCGCCATCGTCTTCCGCGTCAATAATCTGATGCGCGAAGTGATCGACAGCCCGCTGCTGGGCCATCTGTATGTGCGCATCAACGACGGCGGTTATTTGCGCGACGGCGGCACGGCCGCGCCCAGTCTCGACAACCTGCTGTTCGACAGCGCCGGCAAGGCCGGCGAGGCGCGCCTGCCGGCCTTGCCCGGCCTGTCGCGCAACGTCAGCCTGAATGTGGGCCAGCGCCGCTGGCGGCTGCAATTCGAAGGCCACGCCGGCCAGCGCTATGGCCGCAACTGGATGGTGATCGGCGTGACCGGCGCGGCGGGCGTCATCATCAGCGCCCTGATCGCGGCCCTGCTGGTGGCCTGGCAGCGCCGCCGCGCGCTGGCGCGCCAGCTGCGCAATGCGCTCAATGAGCAGCGCGCCTTCCAGGATACGGCGGTGGTGGGCATCGGCTTGTTCAGCAATGGCCTGATCCTGCGCTGCAACCGCGGGCTGGAAGAAATGACCGGCTATCCTGGCGGCGGCCTGGTGGGCATGCGCAGCAGCGTACTGCTGCGCGCCGGCGGCGCCATCGACCCCTTTGCCTGCGGCCCCTGCGGCGAACCGGCCCACCTGGAGCTGGAGCTGCTGCGGCGTGACGGCAGTCCTCTGTGGTGCATGGTGAACGGGCGCCGGCTCGATCCCGAGGAGCCGGCCAAGGGCTGCGTGTGGGTGATCGCCGACATCAGCGACCGCAAGGCGGCCGAGGCGGCGCTGGTGGAGACCAAGCTGGGACTGGAGCGCAGCCTGGCCGAGCTGGCGCGCGAGAAGGCGCGGGTGGACGAAGCGCACAAGGAGCTGTCCTCGGCGCTGGCCGCGCTGAAGCAGGCCCAGTCCACCTTGATCACCTCGGAAAAAATGGCCTCGCTGGGCGCGCTGGTGGCCGGCATCGCGCACGAGCTGAATACGCCGATCGGCAATAGCCTGCTGACGGTGTCGGCGCTGAGCGATATGGTGGCGGACTTCGAGCGCAAGCTGGCCGAAGGCGGCATCAAGCGCTCGACGCTGGACGTCCACCTGGCCGACGCCAAGGCCGCCTGCACCATCATCGCCGGCTCGCTGGGGCGGGCGGCCGATCTGATCACCTCCTTCAAGCAGGTGGCGGTGGACCAGACCTCCGACCAGCGCCGCCGCTTCCATCTGGCCAGCGTGCTGCACGATACGCTGGCCACCTATTCGGCCCAGCTGCGACGCGCCAATTGCGAAGTGAAGGTGGACGTGCCGGAGGCGCTGGACTTCCTGTCCTATCCGGGCAGCTTGAGCCAGGTGCTGAGCAATCTGATTAATAACGCCATCCTGCACGCCTTCGAGGGCCGGGCGCAAGGGCTGATCACGATCGCCGCGCGCGCCGAAGGCGAGGAGGAGGCGGTACTGGAATTCAGCGACGATGGCATTGGCATGAGTGCCAAGACCTTGCGCCAGATTTACGATCCCTTCTTCACGACCAAGATGGGGCAGGGCGGTTCGGGACTCGGCATGAATATCGTTTATAACATTGTCACCGGCGTGCTCAAAGGCCGCATCGATATCCGCTCCGAACCGGAGCAGGGCACCACGGTGGCGCTGACCTTGCCGCGCCGCGTGCCGGCGCGGGAAATGGAACAGGCGGCCTGAGAGGCTCCCTGCGCGGCTTGAATCAGCGGCGGCGTCCGTAGCGGGAACGCAGCAGATTGAGCATCGCCACATTCAATTCCCAGGCATTGCTGACCGGGCGCTGGCTGTAAGGCAGCTGGAAGGTGTAAGGCGCCGGGCCGAATTCCGGCGTCAGCGTCATGCGCTGCGCGCCTTCCGACTTGCGCAGCGCGATGATGCGGTCCCACCAGCCCAGATGCGCTTCCAGTTCGGCCGCCGCTTCCGGCGCGCGGAAATCGGCCACCTGCGGCCCTTGCGCATGGCCGACGCGGGCGTGGATATGGCGCACGCGCGGCAGGGTGGCGGCCAGCGTCTGCGGCTGGTCTTCCAGTAGCGACTCGCAGGCGCAGCACCAGTGCGACAGATCCGCCGTCAGGTGCAGGCCCGGCAGGCGCTGCAAATACGGCAGCAGCAGCATCGGGTGGCCGCTGAAACGGCTGCGGTGGATCTCATGGACGATAGCCACGCCGTGTTCCTGCGAAATGGCGTCGGCCAGAGCGATCAGTTCCTCGTTCTGTTCGGGCGTGTAGTAATCCTTGCCCGTGTGCGAATTGACCAGCAGCGGACGGGCCGCGCAGGCATTGTTCAGCAACTGGGCCAGCGCATGCTTGTGCGCCTCGAACTGAGGATGGAAAACGGTTTCCCACTGGGCCACGATCAGGCCCAGGCCGGCGTCGGCGATCAGCCGCACCCACTGGTCGCGCTCGGCCGCGTCCAGCGGCAGCGACATTTCGATGCCGTCGAAACCGGCCGCCAGCACGCGCTCGATGAACGCCTGCGGCGCCAGCTCATTGCTGCCCCAGTGGGGCGCGAAGATACGGATATCCATGGCGCGCCTTAGATGAAGCCGCGCACGGGGAAGGACGCGTCGCGCTGAATCCAGTTCTGCGGCGAGTAGACGGTGTTGGCGTCGGTCACGTGCAGGGTGTAGGCGTGGCGCGAGACGGGCGAGCGGTTCGGCGCGCTGTAATGCGGCAGCAGGCCGTGGAAACATACCAGGCTGCCGGCCTTGCATTCGAGCGGCACGGCTGTCGAATCGTCCGGCCATGGCGTGCTGTCGAGTTTTTCCACGCTGATCTTGTCGCCGTGGCGCAGGAAGCGCTCGCGCAGCGGGCCGCGGTGGCCGCCCGGTTCGGCCCACAGGCAGCCGTTGTCCAGGGTCGCGTCTTCCAGCGCGAACCAGAAGGTGGTGACGCTGATCGGCGTGGTGTCGAAATAGGTGGCGTCCTGGTGCCAGCGCACCTCGCCGCCGATGCCGGGCTGCTTGAAGATATACATGGATTGCCAGACCTGGGGCTGGGCCAGGCCGACGTCGGCCGCCAGCCGCACCAGGCGCGGATCGGCGGTGAAGGCGCGGAAGACCGGGTCGAGATCGTGCATGGCGTGGCCGATCTTGTTGATCGACAGTTCCTTGGCCTGTTTCAGCGCGCCGTCCGGGCCGAAAGCCTCTTCCTCGAAGAAGCAGCGGATGGTGTTGTCGGAGGCCAGGAAATAGTCATCGGCCTTCTTTTCCTGCTCCTTGGTGGTGAAGATGCCTTGGGCCACGGCTGGATCGAAATCGTTGACAATCTGGCCAGCGCGGGCGCGCAGGGCGGCGATTTCTTCAGACGATTTGAAATCGGGGATGACGATGAAACCGTCGCGCAGATATTGCGCTTTCTGCACCTCGTTCAGCATGGCTCGTGGCTCCTGGATTGATTCAATACCCGCATTGTACGGAGGGGCGCTGTATCAAACAATGCGCGAACGGTTGACACATTGTCTTCAAAATGGAGACAATTCAAGGCATGGACCAGTTAAGGGCAATGGAGATATTTGTCGAAGTGGCGCGCCTGCGCAGCTTCAGCGCGGCGGCGCGGCGGCTGGGGCTGACGCGCGCCATGGTCAGCAAGCACATCATGCAGCTCGAAGACAAGCTGAATGCGCGCCTGCTGCACCGCTCCACGCGCGAAGTGAGCCTGACCGATGTCGGCAGCGCCTATCTGGAACCGTGCACCGCCGCCGTGCGGCAAGCGCAGGAAGCGGCGCGCATCGTCACCCATGCCGGCGAAGGTTTGGCCGGGCCGCTGCGCATCCAGGCGCCATCGAGCTTCGGCAGCGAATGGCTGGCCGACGCCCTGGCACGCTTCGCCCAGCCGCATCCCCAGCTCAAGCCCCTGCTGCATGTCGACGACGCCCTGCTCGACCCGATCGAACACGGCTTCGACCTGACGATACGGGTAGGCGGCATCCCCGACAGCCACGCCCTGTCGATCCGGCCGCTGGCGCCGTGTAGAGGCGTGCTATGCGCCGCCCCCGCATACCTGGAAAAATGGGGCCAGCCCCAGCACCCCAGCGAGCTGCACGGCCACAAATGCCTGCACTTCAGCCATCTGACCGACGGCACCGCCTGGCACTTCCGCCGCGGCGAAGAGGAGGAAATCGTACGGGTCGAAGCCAGCTTCACCGCCAACAATGGCCTGGTACTGCAGCACGCCGCGCTAAGAGGGCTAGGCATCGTCTACAGCACCACCTTCCTGGCGTGGCGCCAGCTGCTCGAAGGCAGCCTGGTTCCCGTCCTGGGCGATTGGGAGCTGCCCCTGAACCACCTCAGCGCCCTGTATCCAGCCAGCCGCCAGCCATCCCCCAAGGTGCGCGCCCTGATCGACTTCCTGCTGGCCGAATACCACCCCATCCCCCCCTGGGACCGCGCCCTCGCCCCCATCCTTTGATCTATATCAGCAAATGTCCCACCCTGGTGTCAGGCACCAGAGTCGGACATTCTTTGATTTAAATCAGCAAATGTCTAACCCTGGTGCCTGACACCAGGGTTAGACATTGTTTGATATTGGTCAAACTTGCCAGGCGCCGTCGGCGTAGATGCGCTCGCCGTCGAGGTAGACGGCTTCGGTGACGGCGAAGACGTCGACGTGGTAGCGGGTGTCCTTGCGCTTGAATTGGGGCTTCTGGTATTGGCCGTGCTTGGCGCCCAGCGAAAGGTGGATGCCGCACATGCGTTCATAGGTGCCGATGTCGTCGACCATCTTGTCGCGCGAGAAGGCGCGGTTCATGCCGAAGCCGAGTTCGCGCACCCACACTTCGCCTTCGTGGGCGCGGATGATGGACAGCATTTCGTCGAACGCGGGCGTGCTGTTTTCGGCGCCGACCACGCGTCCCTTTTCGATGATCATGGTGATCGGCACGTCGGGACGGTTGACGTGGAAGGTGGTGTCGCCAAAGACGAAGACGCGCACGCGCCCGTTCACCGCTTCCAGATCCTGGGCTTCGGTGAAGACTTCGCCGATCGGGAACAGGCCGCCGACATTGTTCATGGCGCTGTAGTCGCCGATATTCAGTTTGGCGCCTTCAAACGGGCTGCCGAAGACCAGCTGCGCGCCTTCGCCGCTGTCGACCACGCCGCCCTGGGCGCGGTCGATGCGCGCTTTGAGCGCGTGGCCGACGCCGCGGTAGTAGGCCGGGTCGTAGGCCAGCGCTTCGATATAGGCCAGGCCTTGCGCGCCGGGCATGCGCGACAGGTGCAGGTGTTCGATTACCTTCAGCCCGCGCTTGAACAGTTCGATGCGGATGCGGAAGGCTTCCAGGCGGAAGCTGGTGGTCTGGATCAGCGCCACCAGGTCGCCGGACTGCATGGCGGCGAAGGCGTCCAGCACTTCCTGCGGTTCGACGGCGTCGAAGTCGATGAAGCGGGCATCGGGAACGGCGCGGCGATAGGCTTCGGTCAGCACCGCATTCAATTCGCTGCGGCGGTCGTGCACGATCAGGGCGCGCTGGGGCGGGGCGTATTCGATGGCCATGGCCAGCAGGTCGCGCACATGGCGCGCCGCCTGGTCCTGGACATCAGGTGAAAAGGACATCATTTTGCACTATAACGTTAGAAGGGATGGGCGTTGCGCATTATACGACGCGGCAATGCCGCGACAGCCCGCTTGTCCCCGCCCGGGGGGCGTTGTAGAATCAACCAAATATAGCCGGTGGGAAACATCCCTTTGAGCCGGCCTCACATGGAGCGGGGCAAGAATGAGCATACAGTTTGGACAAGATTTGCCCTTGCAGCGGCCGGACAAGGAAGACAGCCGGGCCGCCCTGTTCGTCCCCACGACGAATATCAAGGAAGAGGTGTTGCAGGCGCTGCGCAATGGCGCGGCCATCGTCGGCTTCGGGAACCATGACCGCACGCTGACGATTTATTACGAGTGCAACCGCTTCAACGAACCGGAAATGGCGAAATGGGAGCAGAAGGCACGCAAGGCCTATGACCGCCTGCTCGACAATCTGCCCACGACCTCGAAAATGGTGGTGAAGATTGAGAGTTTCGAGCAGATCGGCTATATCAGCAGCAAGGGCATCAATATCCGCCGCATGGACAGCCTGGTGCGCTGGCTGGAAAATTCCGGCATTCCGGAATCGGCGCCGGCCGAGGCCCATGTGACCTGGGCGCCGCCGCCGCCGCCGAAAAAGATCGTGGCGGGCGACTAAGCCTGGTCTAAGCTTGGCATTGTTGTTGCTGTATGGATTTTTTCATGTGGCACGATTTATTGCTTAATTGCATGTGCTACTCTGGTTTCGGGCTGTCGCGCGGCCCGTCACAACACGGTCGCAGACCGGATTCCAGAGGAGACAATGCAAGATGAAACGAGTATTCCAGACCCTGCTCGCGACCCTGTTCGCACTCGCCATGGGACAAGCCCTGGCCCAGGACGCCCAGCGTGGCACGGCCGACGAGGCGGTGGCCATGGTCAAGCGCGCCGGCGCCTTCCTTGAAAAGAATGGCCGCGAGAAGGCGATTGCCGCCTTCAACGATTCCAAGGGCGAATTCATCAAGGGCGACCTGTACGTCTTCATGTTCGGCATGAATGGCGAGGAGCGCGGCGTGGCCCTGGCCCACGGGCAGAATGCCAAGATGGTCAACAAGAACCTGACCGAGCTGAATGCCGGCGGCGTGTATCCGATCAAGGAATTCCTCAAGCTGGCCGGCACTCCGGCGGGCAAGGGGTGGGTGTCCTATAAATGGCCGAATTCCATCAGCAAGAATATGGAAGACAAGTCCACCTATATCGAGAAGTACGGCGATGTCCTGATCGGCGTCGGCATCTACAAGTAGATTTTTGCCGGCGGGGGAGCGCACTTAATTCAGATCGAACAGCTGGCGGTGAATGCGCAAGAACGCAATTTGCGTGGCCGTCGGCGGCCGGCGCAGATTCATGGGGATGCCCAGTACTTGATGCTGCTCCGGCGGGATATGCGCAGAGACAAGCATGGTTCCATCATCCTGGAAGCCGATCAAGCCACGGTCGAACAGGCAATCCAAGGTCGCGATCAAAGGCAGCCCGTTGTCGACGGAAAGCTTTTCCTCGGGCGTTGAAATTCTCCAGGGTTTGATGTGCGAGGCCCGGATGGCCGTGGCAATGTGGCAGGCGGTCACGGCGCACTGGTCTCCCCATTGGGCCAGCACCTTGGTCCGGAATTCTCCTTGTCCCAGCCTGGTTTCCACCATGCGCAGGCACTCCGTCGGCCTGTCGGCAAACTCGTTTTGAATTGTTTCAATATCGTTGCCGAGAGATGCCGGTGCGCGCAGCTCGATCAAACCCATGATTTTGTCCAGCCCGGTCTGTAATTCAGTAATGGCCGCCAGCGGGTACTGATTACGGATGGCCTTGATTGCGCCGGGGCTGATAGGCTGCTCGCGCAGGTCGGCGAACCAGTTCATTTGCCGGTGGTATTCCTCACTTTCCAGCGGGCTGACGGTTGCGTTGCCGCGAACCGTTTGGTTCTCGTCGTCCAGAACAGTGCCGGCGGCGACGATGCCTGTGGCGTTGACATACATGAGCAGGATGTCGCCCCGTTTCACTTTCGCCAGCGTGGAATAGTACTTCCCTTCGCCGCTGGTGACGGCAATCTGTTGGCTTAGCCACTTATCGTGGTAGCTGGCACCGCCATTGCTCGCGGCATCGGTGTTGATGAAATAGACCTTCATGGATTTCCTTACTCGTTGGCTGGACTGGATGCGGCGTATTGTACTGTTTGAGGACGGCCTCTATACGAGACAGCGGCAGGCCACCAGGAGCGTTTTTTGTCTGGTGCAATGTGGCAAATGCGCTATGATTGCCCTCACACCCAAGGGGGCAATATAGTTGATGAAGCATGGCTTATAGATGGGAATCCGAGAATAGCGTCTGGCTGGAGCAAGAGAGCGGCCAGTTTCAACTTGCGGAAAGCAATGGACTGGGCCGCACCGAGTGGCCCGCCCAGGCGCGCAGCCGGCTGCCGGATGTGGCCAGCCTGCTCGGCGCGGCGCTGCCGCAGGCTTGCGAACATGGTTCCATCTACCCCGAAGACTTCCGGTTCTGTCCCGAATGCGGCGCGGCGTTGCGCCATCCGGCCGCCGCCGCCGATGCGCCGGAGTGGTGGGGCGCCAGCAGCGCGCCCTTGCCGGACAGCTCCTACCCCTTGCCCAAGCATGCGCCGCATGGCCTGCCGCTGACCGCCTTGCCGCTGGCCACCGCGCTGGAAAGCCGTCCGCCCGAACCGCATGTGGGGCAGGCCGAACGCCGCCTGCCCGCGCCGCCGAATGCCGTCTGCGTGTTCGCCGCGTCCAGCTTCGGCTTCCGCGCCCAGCGTCTGTTGGCGCTGGCCTATACCCGCAATGTGCTGCAGTACTGGGATCCGCTGGCCCAGCATTGGCAGGTGATGGCGGCCGAAGACTATGAATCCGACCTGCGCTTCACCGCGTCCGACTATGCCTGGCTGCCGCTCGACGCGGCGGCGGGGCGGCGCGGCGATGTGGCGCTGGTGCCGGCGGCGCAGGGGCTGTTCCGCCTGCGTATCAACCCGGTCAGCGAAAGCTACCGCACCGAGGCGGTGTTCCTGGCTCGCCTGGCCAGCGCGCCGGGCGCGGTGGGCAAGCATATCGCCTGCCTGTTTGCCGACGACGACGGCGTCCACCTGTGGGCGGCCGATGCCGACGGCGCCAATCCCGCAGCGCTCTCAGTGGCGGGCGGCGCCGCGCCCAGCGGCGGCTGGTCGCGTCCCCTCAGCTATGACGGCAGCTTGATCTGGCTGCACGAACAGGGCCATCTGGTCTGGCGTCCCGGCGCCGCGCCGCAATGGCTGGCCTGGCCCTTCCCCTGGACGCCGCGCCTGATCCTGGGCGGCCCGGTGCGCAGCCGCGACGGCCGCCTGTGGCTGATCGGCCATGATGGACAGGGCTATTCCTTCCGCGAGCTGGGCGTGGCCCAGGCCCAGGTGGAAGCCATCGACGGCGCGCGCCTGGGCTTCGGCACCTTGCTGTTCCGCCGTGGCCACCAGGTGAAGGATGAACCCTGGGCCATCGAGGATGTGGAAGACCAGCGCCATAGCGACGCGCTGGTGCTGCCGCTGCTGGAAAACCTGAGCAGCACGCGCAGCCAGCCCACGGGCCTGGTGCTGCGCTTCGAGAAATTCACCGGCAAGGCCGAAGCGGCGCTGGAAAGCGCGACCCTGCCGCGCACCCTGATCGAGTGGATCGGCCAGCGCAATGTGATCCTGGACGAGGCGGTGCGCCTGAGCCGTCCCGGCGATTGCGTGCCCTTCGTGTACGACAATTGCCTGTGGCTGCACCATCCCACCTGGAACGAGATCCGGGGCTGGCAACTGAAGGCGCTGGCATGAAGCGCCTGCTCATGAGCGCAGCGGCGGCCTTGCTGCTGCCAGGGGCGGCGCTGGCCGTGCCGCAGGTTTTCCTGGTGCAGAATTCGGGCTGGATGGAGCCTTTCTTCAGCGATCCCTCGTCGCAGTACAAGGCGCTGGTGACGGAGGTGATGCTGGCGGCGACGGAGCAGGGCGATGCCGTGGTGCTGGCTTCCTTCAATCAGAGCCAGCCCGGCGCGCCATCGCCCAAGGCGCTGCTGTCGGAACGCGCCGACGGCGCGCAATTGCGCCAGCATGTGGCGGCGGCGTTGTCGCCGCTGGGCGTGGCCAAAAAGCCCGGCAGCGGCGCGCTGGCCGACACCGATCTGGGCGAGGCGGTCAGCGCTGCCATCGGCACGGCGCTGGAGAATAAACCAGGCCTGGTCTGGCTCTTCACCAACAACAAGAACAGTCCGAACAACGACCAGGCGACGGCGGCGCGCAACCGCGAATTCTATGAGCTGATCCACCACGGCGGCGCGATCCGCAAGGCGCTGGCCTTTCCGCTGCATATGCCGGTGAAGGGCAAGACTTACAGCGCGAATGGCCTGATGGTGTATGTCTTCGCCATTCACGGCGCGGGGGCGGCCCAGCTGGATGCGCTGCTGCGCTCCGGCCGCTTGCGGCAGGTGATTACCGAAACGCCGGCCCGCCTCAAGCCGCTGGACCAGGACACGGTGCGTCTGCGCCCGGTGCGGGTGGAGAATGTGCCGGGCGTGGCTTTCTCCACGCTGCCGAACGGCATGCTGCGCGCCGACGTGGACGCGGGCGCCACGGCCGCCGCGCAAGGCGGCAGCGCGCCGGCCGCCCGCATCGGCTGGCAGCTGGAAAACGCCATCTACCCTTACACCATCGTCAGCGCGCATCTGGACGCCGCCTCGGCGTTGGCGGGCGAGCGGAAAGCCATCGCGCTGGGCAGCGACAGCGTGCGCGCGCTGGTACCGGGCAAGCCGCAGCCGCTATCCTCGTCGCTGCAACTGCCGGTGGCGCAACTGCCCGGCAAATGGTCGCTGGCGGCGGTGAAGGCGGCCGGCTCGGCGCAGTTGCTGCCGGGCCGCGTCGAAGTGCGCCTCAGCGAACAAAAGCTGGAACTGTCGCAAGCCTTCCGCCAGCGCATGGCGGCGCTCTTTCCCGGCGATCCGCTGCCGGACATCTTCACGCCGCCGGAGCGGATTCAAGGTTCGCGCGCCGTGCTGCCGGTCGAGGTGCGCGTCAACTACGGCATCGCGCCGCTGCTGGCCGCCCTGGGCCTGGTGGGCGCGCTGCTGGCGCTGGCCGCCGGCCTGGTGATCGCCCTGACGCGCGGCCGCAAGGTGCGCCTGGTGGTCGAGGGCGAGCCGCGCACCATCCACACCAAGCCTGGCATGCGCACGCCGATCCACGACAAGGCGGGCAATAAGGTGGCCGAACTGCATACCACGCTGTTTGCAAGCACATTGAACGATCTGCGCGAAGGCGCGCAGGTCCGCCTGGAAAAATGACATTCAGAGGAAACCCGATGCAGAAATCACACGACATCCAGCTGGCCCAGGCCAACACCGATCCCGGCTTCAAGATTCCGGGCGGCGACAAGCCGGCACAGCCGGGCAGCCAGCCAGCGGCCAGCGCGCCCGCCGACACGCAGGCAGCGCCAGCGCCGGACGGCAGCAGCGGCGGCTTGAGCGGCACGCCGCCGGCCAGCGGCATCGAAGTGGCGCCGGTGGCCGGCGCGCCCGCCACCGACACCAGCTCGCGCGACCTGATCATCGGCGGCGGCATCGTCGTGGTGCTGCTGATTGTCTTCGTCTTCGTGCGCAACGCCTTCGCCAATCATCTGGTCAAGCGCCGCGTGGCGCCATCCTCGGCCGACACGGCGGGTTGGCTGCTGTTCTGCGGCCTGTCCTTCCTCAGCGCGGCCGCCGTGCTGGGCATCATCAATTCCGACCGTTTCCTGAGCGTGGCGATCACCGGCACCTTGCTGGTGTTCGGCATCGCCTCGCTGGTGGGTGCCGCGCTGACCGGCCGCCGCTGAAAGAAAGAATATCGCCATGGCTGAATTCCCCAATCCCAGCATCGAGAAAAAGGCCGAGCTGAAGGTCGATCTGCGGCCCACGCTGTTCATCGGCGCGGGCGGCACCGGCATGGAAGTGATGATGCGCATCCGCCGCCGCATCCTGTCCGAAGTGTGGAACCGCCATCATCCGGTGCGCGTCGATTCCATCGGCCAGTTCCCGGTGGCGCGCTTCCTGCATGTTGACCTCGACAGCGGCGCCCTGATCGACGAGGGCAAGTCGCAACGCACCGATCCCTGGTATGAGCTGGTCAAGCTGAGCGAGGAAGAGCGCCTGGTCGAGCATATCGACCTGCCGCAGTACCACGAGTCGGACGATAGCCTGGCGCGTTTCCCGCTGATCGAAAACTGGATGCCGCTGCGGCCCAAGAAACTGCGCTCGCTGGGCATCGATCCGTCCAAGGGCGCTGGCCAGATCCGCGCGCTGGCGCGGCTCTACCTGTTCGACAAATATCCCAAGCTGCGCGGCCGCATCAAGGGCGCGCTGAATTTCCTGAGCAGTAATGCCGGCAATGAGCGCAAGGAGAATTACCAGCGGCTTGGCCTGCAGGTCGATACCTCCAAGTTCCGCATCGTGGTGATCGCCTCGAACGCGGGCGGCACCGGTGCGGGCAGCGCGCTCGATCTGGGCTGGATCGCCAAGGCCGTGGCGCGCCAGGAGGTGGCGGACAGCCAGGTCGATCTGGTGATGCTGATGCCCTCCGGTTACGCCAAGGCGAACAAGGAGCGCACCGAGGCGAATGCCTACGCCACCTTGATGGAGCTGGAAACGGCGATGCGCGATATGAACGCGCAAGTGCGCTGGGCCGATCCCGACAGCCTGGTGGGACGCGGCGCGCCTTTCGACGATGTGTATTTCGTCGACACCGCCAACCTGGCCAACAAGGCCACGATGGACGTCAAGGACGTGTACCAGATGGTGGCCGATTCCCTGTTCGAGGATTTCGCTTCCGCCGATTTCGCCAACCGCAAGCGCTCGGTGGCGGTCAACCAGCAGCAGCACAAGCTCGGCCCCTTCAATCCGCGCGTGCCGGAGCAGCGCTTCGGCGATATGCGCCTGTCCTATTCCAAGGTGTATTCGGCCTTCGGCCAGGCGGTGCTCGACACCCAGCAAAGCCTGCGCGACGATATCCGCGCCTACGAGTTGTCGGCCTTGATGGTGAAGGCCTTCTTCGGCATCATGGGCAGCGACGGCGTGCCGGCGCGGCGCGCGGGCGACCAGGAACGCGATGTCTTCATGCGCGAGCAGATGGGCATGAGCGAGCGCCCCTTCGACGAGTTCCCCGACTTCCGCAAGGGCACGGTGGACGTGACGCCGTTCTACGATTACGCCCTGACCGACCAGCTGCTGCTGGACAAGGACCAGCGCTCCCTGCTGGAGCGGGTGGAAAGCAAGGTGCAGCTGGAAATCGACCGCATCACGGGTTCCTACGAGCTTAAAGCCTGGCGCGAGAAAGTGGCGGAACTGCTGCCGCACCTGGAACGCGACGCCATCCGCGAGGCCGGCGCCACCGCCGAAACCAGCGAGGACAGGCTGAAACGCCACACCGCCGAGCTGCTGCAAAGCCTGAAGGGCCGCGTGCGCGAAAAGCTCTATCAGCTGCTGGATGACCGCAAGCAGAGCGGCCTGGAATTCGTGCTCTCGCTGCTGGAGCAGATCAAGGGCCGCATTTCGCTGCGCGACCTGGCCCATGTGGAGCGCAATGCGCGCCGCTACCGCGATATGCGCGATGCCCTGCGCACGCGCCAGGTCGAGGAATCGCTCAACAATCTGTCGCAGGCGGCGAGCAAGCTGTTTGGCCGCGAGGCGCAGGCGCGCGAAGTGATGGGGCATTTGAAGCGCGACATCTCCGACTATCTGCGCTTCCACCTGCTGGCGGTGGCGGCGGGACAGGCGATGGAAGTGCTGCGCTATATGTCGTCCTGGCTGGGCGATATCGAAACGGTGGACGAGAAAGGCCAGCCGGTATGGAGCGGCGTCGCCGGCGAATTCCAGGAAGGCCGCCGCTGCGTGGATGCGATGCTGATCGCCATCGACCAGCGCATCGCCCAATTGCGCGCCGATGCCCAGCACGAGCATGCGACGTATATGAAGTTGGCGCCGGAAACCCTGCCGGAGCCGGTCAAGCTGACGGGCGATGTCAGCGCCTGGAGCGAGGAAGTGCTGACCGAATTCGGCGGCTCCGAGCGCCTGTTCCCGCAACTGGGCGACGAGAAGCTGCGCGCCTCGCTGCTGCTGCAGTTGTTCCGCCGCGCCCAGACCCAGCTCAGTACCGAGCAACTGGGCGATGCCGCCCCGCCCGATCCGCTGCTGGAAAGGCTCACGGCCCTGTCGCCGCAGGAGCGCCAGCGCATCTTCGGCGAATGGATACGCAGCGCCATGCCCTGGATGAACGCGCGCTTCAGCGCCGAATTCACACCCAACGCCGACCAGTTCAAATGCTTTATCGGCGTGGGCGACGTCAACGCCTGGCGCAAGCTGGAGGCCGAGATCAAGGCCGCCGTGCCGACCGGTTTCTTCCACGGTGAGCTGGTGAATATCGTGAACACGGGCATATCGGGCAAGGCGGTCTGCTATATCGAGCTGTCCGGCTTCCCAATGACGGTGCTGCGCGGCTTGCCGACCTGGCGCACCTCCTACCAGATCGAGAATCCCAAGATTCCCACCCATCTGCATTTCGATGCCACCCGCTTCCGCCATCCGATCGCGCCGAATATGGATGAACTGAACCGGCTGGCCGACGACTACGAATGGTTCCTGCAGGCGATTGCGCTGGGCGTTATCAAGCGCAAGGCCGACCTGGCCGACCGCGAGGCGCTGTTCCAGCCCAAGGGCCAGTATCTGTTCGAGGTGGAGCAGGGTTCCGGCGAGTGGCTGCAGATCGGGAATGAATTCGCCATCCGTTCCAACGGCCTGCCGCCGTATTACCGCGAACAGGTGATCGCCGCGGTGCGCCAGCGTCTGGCCCATGTCGGCGCTTATCAACTAGTGCTGCTGGCGGCCTTGATGCGCCACTACCAGCTGCGCGTGTACCAGCCCAAGCTGGAGGTGGACGAGACCGGGGCCGAGCTGCCTTCGCCATCGCTGCCGAATATCACGGCCAAGCGCCTGCACGACGAATGGCTGCGCCGCGCGCAGTCGCTGGAGGCATCGGTGTCGCCCGCTTCGGTGGAGCAGGCGCTGGCCGCGCTGGCGCAGTGGAGCGAGGCGGTGGATGGTTCGGCCAGCGATGCCTATGGATGGGAAGTGCAGAACCGCGTCGAGAAGCGCGTGCTGCGTCCCGAGTATCTGACAAGCGAGAATGCCGCAGCGGCCGTGCTGCGCGGGCCGCAGCAGCGCGCCGAGCACGCGACGCCTGCCGCGCCGGCCGCCGCCGCAGGCGCGCTATACAAGATATTCCTGAACAAGGCGCAGCACGGGCCGTATTCACTGGCGGAGCTGGCGCAGCGCATTGCGCGCGGCGAGGTGGAACGCGCCACCAAGGTGTGGAATATGGCGTGGACGCCGCATGTCGACCAGTGGAAGGCGGCGGTCGATATTGCGGAGATCGCGGCGCTGTTCTCGCCCGCGATTCCCGATCCGTATGACGACATTCCCGATCCGGAGTAAGGAAACCGGCCAGTGACTCAAGAGTTGATCTACCGTTGTACCAACGATGCTTGCGGCAGGGGATGGCCAAGGCAGGTGGCCTTCTGTCCCTATTGCGGTACGCAACAGGAGGCGGCAAGCGAAGCGCCGGTTGAGCCGAGTCCCGCCGCGCCGGCCGCCGCGCAGCCGCCGCGTCCTGCCGCCAGTGGCGGCGCCACGGCGATCGGCGCCAATTCAGGCACCGCGCAAAACGAACTCGATTTCGAGCCGCCATCGCTGACGCATGCAAACGCCGCGATCCGCGATCTGGCGCCGCCGTCGCTGGCGAAAACCATCGCCTCGGCGCAGGCCGAAGTATCGCGTGGGGATGGCGATGCCGAGGGGGCGTCGCGCGGCGGCAACCTGGCCTGGAATTCCGGGCAGGGCGGAGCGCCGAACAAGCCGCCTGTGGCTCAGGGGCCGGCATTATCGTCCGACATGCCCGAGTGGGCATCTCCCGCGCCGCCAGCGCGCAAGCTGGCGCCGGACGAAATCCTCGCGCCACCGGCCCAGGGCATCCATTCCGCCCAGCAGGCCAATGCCGGCGGCGGCAAGCCGGCCGCCGCGCCGCGCGCCGAGGCGCCGCGTTCCGGCGCACCGCTGCGCAAGCCGATCAGCAAAACCACCTGGTTCATGGTGGCGCTGTTTCTGCTGGCGGTCTGGATACTGATGCGTCCCGAGAGCGCGGCCAAGAAAGCCGCGTACCGCGTCGATGACGCCATCGCCATGCTGCCCGAGTGCCGCCTTGCCGATGCGCGCGCCGAGCTGGCGGCGCTGACGGAAGCCAAGGCTCCCAAGGCGCAGACCAAGCGCTTGCAGGATGCCATCGCCGGTGCTGCTCCCGGTTGCGAGAAGAAAGTCCGCCGCGACAAGGCATGGAAGGAGCTGGCGCCGATCCTGGAAAGCGCCACCAAGTCCGGCGCGGCGGAACGCGCCGCCGAGCGCCTGTCCGGCTTCACGCGAAAATGGGGCGAAAGCACGGAGACGAAGGAGCTGGCGGGGCGCATCGATGCCAAGCGCGCCGAAAACCTGCTCGACGAAGCCGACGCCTGCCTGCGCAAGAATGACCGTCCATGCCTGGAGGCCCGCATCAAGGCGGCTGAAAAGTTGAAGCGTCCCGAGGCCGAGGAGCGCATCCGTCAGTTGAGGGAGCGGCTATCGCACCTGCTGGAATCGACCTTGCTGGACCAGGCGTCAAGCCCGGCGCCGCAGAGTGAGGCGGCCAGCGCCACGGCGCGCGAGGCGCAGCGCTTGCAAGCGGACGCCCAGCGCGAGATCGGACAGGGGAATTACCGCGCCGCCATCGGCCGCGCCAGCCAGTGCATGACCCAGACCGATCCCGGCAACCGCGAATGCCAGCAGTTGCACGAGAAGGCCGAGCGGCTGGAACGCGAGTACCAGCGCTGCATCATGGGCGGCATGAGCTGGTTTAACGGCCGCTGTCTGTAGTTGCCCGGAACGCCATGCCAAAGCGCGTATTGTCGAGCAGGCGCTGCGGCGTCCAGCGCCGGTTGGCAAAGGCCAGCAGCGCGGCGCTGCCGCCCAGCAGGCAGGCCAGGTAAGCTGGTCCTACGGCCAGCGCCTCAAAAGGCGTTGGCGGCAGATCTTTCAGGTAGAGATAGGATGTCCATCCGCCCAGGGCGACGAGCGCGAAAATCCAGCCGAAAATAATGAATGAGCTGGCACGTATGGCGATGGCGCACGACACGACGAAGATCATTTCGGGCAGTGCGATGAGGTGTCCGGCAAAGGACTGCAGAATCGTAAGCGGCGCCTTATCCAGGAACGTGTACGAGAAGAAGAAAACTATCGTGTATCCGAGCAGCCAGCACAGTGTCATGATCTGCATGGTCGCCAGCAGAATGCTGGTGCCGATGCGCCCGCGTTTCAATCCACCTGGCATCACAAAAGAGCGCCAGTGCAGGTCGCGGATGGTCAGCGCACTTGCGGCATTGGCGCACAGGACGGCCAGGACGAAGAGGTTCATCATCGACAACGGTGCTCCCCATGGCTTGCCCAGCCAATTGGGCACCATATGGGCTAGCAGGATCGCATTGAAGCCGGCAATGAAATTCATGGTCGTGATACTGCGCTCCGCGCCTGGCGCGCTGTTTTCCACGGCCGAATTCCATAGTAGGGGATGAAAGCGCTGCAAATAGCTTTTGAGCGGCTGCCAGAGCTTCATGCCTTCCGCATTGCCTGATTTTTCGCGCAGGGACGCCGTTTGCCAGCGTTGGTGCAAGATCCATGCGGCAGCTGGCCAAGCCAGGGCAATGGCCAGCAGCAACGGGGCAGGCAGGATCAAGAACGGCTGGAGCATCGTCACCGGTCCAAACCAGAGCACAAGTCCCAACAGCGCCGCCAAGCCATACAACACGGACTTATGCTGGTGGAAGGGCAGTAGATTCTGCTTACTCAGTGGAAGGGCAATGCCGGCGCACAGCGCCAGCGCAGACAGCGCAAAGGCCGTGCTCCATTCCGCCCGTGCGGAGCACAGCACGATCTGCGCCGCGCCGGCCAGTCCGATGCCGAACCAGGCAAGCGTCAGTTGCCGGATGAAGCGCGCCGCGGCCTTGCGCCACAGTCCGGAAGGGGCGCGCAGGCCACCCAGTACGGCGAAGGCGCGCGCCAACGCAGCGGCGCGCAGGAAGGCATAGACGAAGCTCCCCAATGCGATCACCATCAGCAGCAGCGCCGAGCCGGCGGTTGCATCGTCCACCGGCGCTTGCACCAGCAGGATGGTGGCGATCCAGGCGACGCCGATGGCGGCCAGTCCCGCCTTGCTCAAGTTCTGCTGCAAGGGGCTTGCATAATCCTTGTTCTCGGCAATCATGCGTTCAGCTCCACGAACAATTCATCCAGCGTCAGCGGACGGCCTTGCGCCGCGTGCTGCGGAGCGCGGCGGGTATCGACCACGCAGATGCGTTCCGTCTTGCGGGCGCAGACGATGGCCTGCGGCGGCAGCTCCGTAGTGAACGTCATCAGGCGGTAGTGCTCCAGGATCGCATCCCAGGTATCGAACAGCTGCAGCTTGCCTTCGCGGATAAAGGCCAGGTGCGAGACCACGCGTTCCAGGTCGCTCAGGATATGGCTGGAGATCAGCACCGTGCGTTCGCCATCTTCGTCGTCGAATAGCGAGCGCATGAACTGGCGGCGCGCCAGCGGGTCCAGATTCGATACCGGTTCGTCCAGCAGCAGCACATCGGGATGATGCGCCATCGCCAGCACTACCGACAGCGTCTGCTTCTCGCCGGCTGACAGGTGCGGGATGCGTTTGCCGATGGGCAGGTCGAGGCGCGCCGCCAGCGCCAGGCAGCGGTGCAGATCCCATTTCGGATAGGCCTTGCCCACCAGTTCCAGATGCTCGGCCACGCCCATCCACTCGAACAGGTCGGGCGTCTGTGCCACATAGCCCAGGCGTTCGCGCACCGCGTCGCTCAAGTCGAGCGATGGGCAGTCGAGCAGGCTGGCCTTGCCGCCAGTCGGCTCGTTCAGGCCTGCCAGGCAGCGCAGCAGCGTCGATTTGCCGGCGCCGTTGCGTCCCACCAGGCCAACCACGGCGCCGGCTGGAATCGCCAGCGAAATATCGTCGAGGATGGTCTTGCCTTCCTGGCGCAGCGACAGGTGCTGCGCTTCGATCGCGATGTAAGTCATGCGGATTCCTTGTTGTGTTGTTCTTGCAGGCAGGTTTGGAACAGGACCAGGGCTTCCTTGTCGCTGAGCGCCAGCTGGTGGGCCATGCGGGCCGCCGCCTCCAGCGCGGGACGCAGCATGGCCGCCTTGTCCTGCGTGGAGGTTTTGCCGCGCTGGCCCGCCACGGCCATGCCCACGCCGCGCCGGCGTTCCAGCAAGCCCTCGCTTTCCAGCATGCTGTAGGCCTTGCTGACGGTCATAGGATTGATCGCATGGTGCTGCGCGACCGCCCGCACCGAAGGCAAATCCTCGCCCGGCGCCAGCTGTCCGCTCGCTACCATGCGGCGCACCTGTTCCACGATCTGCTTGTAGATCGGGACGGGTGAAGTGGGGGCGATATCGAAGTTCATGCGAATTAGTGTATCACTACAATAATACACGTAGCAACAAAATATTTTTTGAATAAAAGTTGCTGGAGCTGTGCGCAGCAACGCGCAGTTTTTTGCTAATCTGAATGACAAGAACTGTTTTCAGGAGACTGTGATGCAAGCCAAGTACTGGGTGATGGGGATGATGCTGGCGGCGGCGCTGGCGGGGTGCAAACGCGAGGAGCCGGCGACGCCGAAAGTGGGGCCGGCGGAACGGGCCGGTCGCGAGATCGACAAGGCGACCGCCAAGGCGGCGACGGAGCTGGAGAAGGCGAATGAACAGCTCAGCGGCGCGGCCAAGGAAACCGGCGAGCAGTTGAACAAGGCCGCCGGAGAGGCGGGACAGAAGCTGAATCAGGCGACCGAAGAGCTAGGCCGCAAGGTCGAGCGTGCGGGCGAGAAGATGCAGGAAACCGCCCGCGAACGGCGTGAAGAGCGCAAAGAGGGCGCTGCTCATTAGGCGTGAGGCAAGTGCCGGCCTTCGATCAATCGATCATCCGGGGTTGGTTTTGAAGCCCGGCTTCAAAGGCACCACATTGCTATGTTCCCCGGCTGCCGGCGGTGGCGCTTCGGGCGAGCCGCCCAGCACTACGCTCATGTCGACGAAGCCGGCGCGCCAGGCGCGTTCCAGATCCTGTTCGATGTCTTCCATCGAGGTCTGGCTGAAGTTGTCGAAGCCGCGCACGCCGTAGGCGCGGTTGCGGCCGTGGGCCTTGGCCAGGTACAGCGCCATGTCCACCAGGTTCACCGCGCGCTCCCACGGCAGCGGCGTGTCGCCCGGGATCAACGGGAAGGGCGCGAAGCCGACCGAGACGTTGACGCTGATCGGCACGCCCTGGTAGTCGAGTTTTTGCGCCGAGATGGTGTTCAGGATCCGCCGCGCCACTTCCTCCACGCCATTGCGCGGAATCGCCGGCAGGAAGGCGAGGAACTCTTCGCCGCCCCAGCGCACGATCATATCGGTTTCGCGCAGCGCGATGCGCAGCTGTTCGGAGATCATCTTCAGCACCGCGTCGCCCGCCGCGTGGCCGTAGCTGTCGTTGACGTGCTTGAAGTGGTCGACGTCGAGCAGGAACAGGGCGCCGACGATATCCTCGTTGCCCATGCCGCGCCGTTCCGGCTTGTGGCTGCGCATGAATTCCTGGAAGTGGCGGCGGTTGTAGAGCAGGGTCAGGGGATCGAGCGCGCTTTGCTGCTTGAGCTCCTGGTTCTTCTCTTCCAGCTTGGCGTTGGCATGGCGCACCTTGCGGTACAACAGGCCGACGATGATGGCGGTCAACGCCAGCACCACGGCCAGCAGCCACCATACGCGCTGCTGCAGGCGGCGGTTGTCGATCTCCGCGCTCTTGACGCGGTTCTCCTGGCTGAGCGCTTCGATGCGGCGCTGCTTCTTTTCGGTGTCGTACTTTTCCTGCAGCTCCAGCATGGTTTTCTGGCGCTGGCGTTCGAACAGCTCGTTGGAGAGGGTGCGCTCGCGGTGGTAGGCGGCGATGGCGCCGGCAAAGTCGCCAGCGCGTTCCAGCGCCGAGCCGTATTCCTGCAGGATCACCTGCAGTTCGACCTTGCCGCCGGTTTTCTCGAAATGCGCCAGCCCCGCTTCGAAGCTCTTCTTGCCTTCGGCCACGCGGCCCATGCCCAGATAGGCCTGGCCGATGTTGACGCGGGCGGTGGCTTCGGTGGCGGCGTTGTTGATCTCGCGCGCGGCGATGATCGATTCCTGGCCGTAGCGCATGGCGCGTTGGTAATCGTGCTCTTTCAGGTAGCTGTCCGAGAGGTTGACCAGGAGGTCGGCCACCATGCCGCGCGCGCCGAGCCGGCGCGCCAGGTCGAGGGCGCGCAGCAGGGCTTGCAGCGCGCGGCGCGGCTGCATGGAGTCGATGGCCAGGCCGTATTCGGTGTTCATGGCGGAGGCGAGGCGGCCGGGCGAGTTCATTTTCTCGGCCACCTCCACCGATTCGGCCAGGGTTTCCCAGCCCTTGCCGAATTCCTTCATCTGCGTGTAGAGCTGGGTCAGGGCGTTCAGCGCGCTGGCCAGGGGAATCAGGTCGTCCTTGATCTGGCGCGCCTGGTCGGTGGCCGTCTGCAGGCGCGCCAGCGCGGCAGGGAAGTTGCCCTGCTCGGCGTAGCATTGGCCGGCCGTGATGGTGGCCTGCACGCGCAGTTTCATGTCATTGGTGGCGTTGGCCAGCCTTTCGGCCTCGAAGGCGAGGGCGTGCGCCGCCTTGGCGTCGGCCATGGCCGAATACACGTAGGCGCGCGTCAGCACCGCCTTGGCGTTCAACGCTGGATCGTTCTGGGATTTGCCGAAGGCCTGCAGTTCGTCGGCCAGCACCATGGCCGTTTCGTACTGGCCCAGGTAGCGCCAGGCCAGGCTAAGCTGGGACAGGAATTCGCCCTTGGTGGCAGGCGGCGCGGCGCGCGCCGACGCTTCCATCTGCTGCAGCTGCATCAACGCCTTGTCGGGCGTGAAGCGGACCTGTTCGCGGATGGTGGCGATTTCCGCATCGAGCGACTGGCCGAAGGCCAACGCCGGCGCCAGCAGCCAAGCCGCCGCCAGCAGACGAATGCGATGCGAAATCGGCTGTTCCTGTAGACCTGACAACGTGGGAGTCCTTGTGCTGCACTGCGCGGAGTTGAGGCGCTAAGTGTCCGGACAATTATATGCGCGTTGCAAGTGGGAAACGTCAATAGCCTTGCAGATTTTCCTCAAAACCGCACAGTTTTCGTGGTCTCGTTGGCAAGTTTATTGACGTTTTAATCAGGCGGCAAGCTGCTGCAGCAAGTAGAGGCGCTGGTACAAGCCGCCCTCGATCTGCATCAGCGCATCGTGCGGGCCGGCTTCGGCGATGCGGCCGTGATTGAGCACGATGATGCGGTCGGCGTCGCGGATGGTGGACAGGCGGTGGGCGATGGCGATCACCGTCACCTTGCCATGCAGCTCGCTGAGCGCGGTCTGCACGATTTGCTCGGTTTGACTGTCGATATGCGAGGTCGCCTCGTCCAGCAGCAGGATGCGCGGCTGGCCGGCCAGCGCGCGGGCGATGGCGATCAACTGCTTCTGCCCACTCGACAGGCGCGAACCGCCTTCGCCCAACACGGTTTCGTAGCCGTCTTCCATGGCCAGGATGAAGTCGTGGGCGTGGGCGGCGCGCGCGGCGGCCTCGATCTGGGCCTGCGTCAGGCCGCGTCCCATATCGATGTTCTCGCGCGCCGACGCGGCCAGCAGGAAGGGGTCTTGCGGCACCAGGCCGACGTCGGCGCGGAACTGCTCGTTGCCCAGATCATCGAGCGGCTGGCCGTTCATCAGGATGCTGCCGTGCGGCGCGGGATAGAAGCGCAGCAGCAGCGAGAGCAGGGTGGACTTGCCGCTGCCGGTATGGCCGACGATGCCGAAGAAGGCGCCTTGCGGAATATCCAGCGACAGATTGTGCAGCACGCGCTGGCCGGCGTTGTATTCGAAGTCCAGGGCGCGGATCGAGACGGCCGGCGTGGCGGCGTCGTTCGCGGCGCGCGCGTCGGCGCCGGCCGCTCTGGCGCCGTCGCGGTGTTCCGGCGCGCCTTCCTCGTCCAGCAGCGCCGCCACGCGCGAGCTGGCCACCACCGACTGCTGCAACTGGCTGAACTGCATGGTGATCTGGATCAGCGGCTCGATTACGCGCGCGATATAGTTAATGAAGGCATACAGCACGCCCACCTCGGCCGCGCTGATGTCGCGCTGGCCGAAGGCGAAGATCACGCCGGCCAGCAGCAGCACGTTGAGCAGGTCGAGCGCGGGCCGCAGCAGCCAGGCGTTGGCGCGGATCTCGGCCATGCGCTGCGTATAGTGCTCGGCGTTGGTCTTGCCGAAGCGGGCGGCGAAGCGCGCCTCGGCATTGCTGGCCTGGAGCACGCTCATGCCGCCGATGGATTCGGCCATCTGGCCATTGATCTCGCTGCGCAGCTGGCGCGCCTTGCTGACGGCCGGAGCGCTCATGCGCTGATACAGCCAGACGATGGCCAGCACGCAGGGCAGCAGGGCCAGCACGATCAGCATCAGGCGCCAGTCGAGGAAGGCCATGGCCGCCACCGTGCCGACCAGCACGATGCTGCTGTCGAGGATCACGAACAGCACCTGCACATACAGGCTCTTGACCGCCTCGGTATCGTTGGTCACGCGCGACACCAGCTGGCCGGTGATGGCGCGGTCGAAGAAGGCCATCGGCAGGCGCAGCACATGGCTGTAGACCTGCTCGCGCAGGCGCTGCACCGAGCGCATGGCCAGGCCGGACAGGCGCACCAGCTGCAGATAGCGCAGGCCGGTCGAAATCCAGCCCGTCAGCAGCACGCCGGCCAGCAGCAGGGACATGCGCGGCCAGTCCAGATGCTTGGGCAGCAGATGTTCGTCGATCAAGTGCTTGCCCAGCAGCGGGCCGACCACTTCCAGCGCGGCGGCCAGGATCAGCCACAACACGGCCCAGTAAAGATGGTGCTGGTCGGGCCGCGCCGCCTCGCGCAGCAGGGCGGTGGCCTTGGCGGCCTGGCGCTTCAGCGAAGCGTCTTGCGGTTTAGAGAGCATCGAGGCTGGCCTCCAGTTGTTGATAGCGCCACTGGCTGGCATACCAGCCATCCAGGGCCAGCAGCGCGTCATGGCTGCCTTGCTCGACGATGCGGCCATGGTGCAGCACCACGATCAGGTCGGCGTTGACCACGGCGCTCAGGCGGTGGCTGGCGATGACGGCGCTGCGTCCGGGACGCTGGGCGCGCAGTTCTTCCAGGTGTTCCAGGATGGACGTTTCGGTGCCGGTATCGACGGCCGACAGCGCATCGTCCAGCAGCAGCAGGTCGTTATCGGCCAGCAGGGCGCGCGCGATCGCCACGCGCTGGCGCTGGCCGCCTGAGAGCGTGATGCCCTTCTCGCCGACCTCGGTCTCATAGCCCTGCGGGAAAAGCAGGATATCGTCGTGGATCGCGGCCAGGCGCGCGGCCCGTTTGACCTCGGCGCGGCTGGCCTCGGGACGCGCCAGCGCGATATTGTCGGCAATCGAAGCCGAGAACAGGAACGATTCCTGCGGCACCCAGCTGATCGCCGCGCGCAGGGTCTTGAGCTGGTACTCGTCGAGGCCATGGCCGCCCCAGCGCAAGGCGCCATGCTGCGGCGCCAGCTGGCGCAGGATCAGGCGCAGCAAGGTCGATTTGCCGCTGCCGGTCGGTCCCACCAGGCCAAGCGTCTGGCCCGGGCGCAAGGTCAGGGTAATGCTCGACAGCGCCGGCTCCAGCTGGCCGGAATAGGCATAACCGACATCGCGCAATTCCAGCGCGCCGGGCACGCGCTGGTTCAGCGTGCCGTGATCGTCGATCGCCAGCGGTTCGTCCAGCATCGGTTGCAGGCGGGCGAACGCCGCGCGGCCACGCTCGATCAGCGACAGCACCCAGCCGGCCGCGAACATCGGCCAGATCAACTGCCCCAGATACATGCTGAAACTGGTCAGCGCGCCGATGGTCAGCTCGCCATTCCACACCAAATAGCTGCCCAGACCCAGGGTCAGGCCGGTGGCCGCCGTCAAGGTCAGGCCGACTGCCGGTTCATAAGCGGCCTCCCAGCGCTGCGCCGTCAGGCTGGCGGCGGCGGCATGGCCGGCCAGGTCCGAGAACTGGGCGCTGCTGCGCTGTTCCAGTCCCAAGGCGCGCAAGGTGCGCACGCCGGACAGCGTTTCCTGCACATGATCGTTTAGCGCGCTAAAGCGCTTGAGGGAATCGGTGGACGCGGTATGGATATGGCTGGAGATGCGCCAGAACGCCAATCCCATCAACGGGAAGGGCAGCAGGGCGATCAACGCCAGGCGCCAATCCACGCCCAGCAGCATCACGCCCAGCACCATCAGCAGCGACAGGCTGCCGTCGAAACCGGCCAGCATTGCCTCGCCGGCCGCCATCTCGATCGCATCGATATCATTGGTCGCCAGCGCCATCAGGTCGCCGGTACGCTGCTTCTGATAAAAGCCCGGACCCTGCAGCGAAAGACGCCGGTAAAAGCGCGTGCGCAATTCCACGCCCAGCTGATAAGCCGCCGCGAACAGCTTCAAACGCCAGCCCACGCGCAAAAAGTAGATCAGCGCGCCGATCAGCAGCAGCTCACCGATTTCCAGCAGCAAGGCCGAACCGGACAGCTCATGCGCCGCCAGGCGGTCGATCATCATACCGATTTTGCGCGGCACCAAAATAGTCAGCACCGCCACGCCCGCCAGCATAGCGCCGGCCGCCGCGTACGCGCGCCATTGCACACGCACGAAGCCGCCAATAAGCCTCGATAAACTCATGAAGTATCCCCGGGAACAAGCCCGCTAGCATACCTCACCCCACAAAATCCCGCAGACCGCCCAACGTTTGCGCAAAATCAAACAATGTCCAACCCTGGTGTCAGGCACCACGGTCGGACATTGTTTGCGCAAAATCAAAGAATGTCCTACCCCGGTGCCTGACACCAGGGTGGACATTGTTTGCGTTAGATCAAAAGGCAGCCGGCTTATTTCTTCGGCTTGGTGCTGACGGATTTCAGGTTGACGGCCGGTTTGACTTCGGGGAAGGAGGCGGCAGCGGGTTTGGCTGGGCTGATGTCTTCCGGCTCGATGGGGGCGGCTTCGAGCGATGGTTTGGAGGCGGCGGGCTTGGCTTTGATGGCGCTCTTGACGGCGGCGGCAATGTCGCTGGGCTCGTCTTGCTCGCCGGTCTCTTGTTCCGGCTGGGCGACGACCAGCGGTTCGGGCGTGACAACCGGGGCGGCCGCTTGCACGGCCTGGGCTACTTGCGCGACCGGTTCACTGATGACTTCGCTCAACTGGGGGACGGCGGCGGTGACGGCGGCGCTGGCGTCCTGGAACTGGTCCTTGGCCGCTTGCAGCAGGCCGGCCTGGGTCTTGCTGACGATGGCGAACAGTTCGCGACCGTAGGCGAAAAGACGGTCAAAGCCGGGGGCTTGCACCAGGCTCAGCAAGTCGCCGCTATCTTTGGCTTCGAGCAATTGCCTGGCGGCGGCGGCGGAGTTTTCGACCGAGGCTTTGGTGGTGCTCAGATTGAGCGCGATCACCTGCTGGGCGCCGTCGAAGGTGGTGCTGGCGATATGGTTCAGAATATTGAGCTGGGATTCCAGCTGCGTTTTGGTTGCTGCAGACAACTGTTCAGTAATCGAAGACATAAGCTCTCCTGAGACGATTGGAATGGTGCGCTGCAATAAACTGATTTTAGCGGTGATTTTCGGTGCTGGGAAGTTATTTTTCTCATCATTAGTAGCTTAATTTATGCAATGCAGCATAGGTTCTTGGCGCTCGGAAATTCGGCTGCCGATTGCCGGGACCGACAGTCTCTGAAACAATCGCCCCATCATTCATTTACAGGGAACAGCCATGGATCTGGTCATCCGCAACGCCAGCTTGCCCGACGGTCGCCGTCAGATCGATCTCGCCATCGCCGATGGCCGCATCGCCGCCGTGGGGCCGGCTTTGCAGGTGCGCGGTGCGCAGGAAATCGATGCCGGCGGCGATCTGCTGGCGCCGCCGTTCGTCGATGCCCACTTCCATATGGATGCGACGCTCAGTTACGGCCTGCCGCGCGTGAACGCGTCCGGCACGCTGCTGGAGGGCATCGCGCTGTGGGGCGAGTTGAAGCCGCAGCTGACACAGGAGGCGCTGGTCGAGCGCGCGCTGCAATACTGCGACTGGGCCGTGGCGCGCGGTCTGCTCGCCATCCGCAGCCATGTCGATATCTGCGACGAGCGCCTGCTGGCGGTGGAGGCGCTGCTCGACGTCAAGCGCCGCGTTGCGCCTTATCTCGACCTGCAACTGGTGGCCTTTCCGCAGGACGGCTTGCTGCGCAGCCCCAGCGCGCTGGCCAATCTGCAGCGCTCCATCGTCATGGGCGTGGACGTGGTGGGCGGCATCCCGCACTTCGAACGCACCATGGCCGAGGGTGCGGAGTCGGTGCGCATCCTGTGCGAGTTTGCCGCCGCCAAGGGCTTGCGCGTCGATATGCATTGCGACGAGTCGGACGATCCGCTGTCGCGCCATATCGAAACCCTGGCCTACGAAACGCAGCGCCTTGGCCTGCAAGGCCGCGTCGCCGGTTCCCACCTGACCTCCATGCATTCGATGGATAACTATTACGTCAGCAAGCTGCTACCGTTGATGCGCGAGGCGGGCGTGGCCGCCATCGCCAATCCGCTCATCAACATCACCCTGCAGGGCCGCCACGACAGCTATCCGAAACGGCGCGGCATGACGCGCGTGCCGGAATTGCTGGCGGCCGGCATCGATGTCGCTTTCGGCCACGACTGCGTGATGGACCCCTGGTACAGCCTGGGCTCGGGCGATATGCTGGAGGTAGCGCATATGGGGCTGCATGTGGCCCAGATGACGGGACAGGATGCCATGCGCGCCTGCTTCGCCGCCGTCACCGAGACGCCGGCGCGCATCCTCGGCCTGGAGGGCTATGGCCTGGAGCCGGGCTGCCATGCCGATCTGGTGCTGCTCGACGCGGGCGATGCGGTGGAGGCGATCCGCCTGCGCGCGGCGCGGCGTCTGGTGCTGCGGCGCGGCAAAGTGGTGGCCGAGTCGCCGCGCGCGCAAGCGCGGCTGAATCTGCCGGGACGTCCGGCCTACAGCGACTTTCGTCTGCGGCACAGTGCTGGACTTGCGCCGGAAAATACCTGAGAATTTATTATCTCCCCGAGCCATGGAGCGACCTTGAACGATATTCAGATCCGCCCGGCCACGCCGGCCGACTCCGAGTCCATCTGGACCATCTTCCAGGAATTGATCGCCAGCGGCGACACCTATTACTTCGCCGCCGACACCAGCCGCGAGGACTGCCACGACTTCTGGTTCGGCCCCGGCGTGCAGACCTGGGCCGCCACGCGCAGCAGCGGCATCGATGGCGAAGAGCGCCTGCTCGGCATGTACCGCATCCTGTCCAACCAGCGTGACCGCGGCGGCCATGTGGCGACGGCCTCGTTGATGGTTTCGCCGGCGGCGCAGGGCGTGGGCATCGGCAAGCTGCTGGGACGCCACTGCCTGGGCCAGGCGCGCGCCGGCGGCTTCCTCGCCATGCAGTTCAATTATGTGGTGAGCACCAATGTCTCGGCCGTGCTGCTGTGGAAGCGGCTCGGCTTCGCCGTGATCGGCACGCTGCCCAAGGCTTACCGCCATCAGCAGCTGGGTTTTGTCGATGTCTACGTCATGTATAAATTCCTGTCCGACCCCAGCGAGTGGCCGGAACAATGAAGATCCTTGCCACCGCGCGCCTCACGCTGCGCACGCTGGAAACCAGCGACGCGCCTTTCTTTCTTCAGATGATCAACGATCCTTCCTGGATCGAGAATATCGGCGACAAAGGCATCCGCACCGTGGCGGAGGCGGAAAAGAATATCGAGCAGGGACCGGTGCTGATGCAGCGCCGGCTGGGCTATTCGCTGTATCTGGTCGAGCGCAGCAGCGACGGCGTGCCGGTCGGCCTGTGCGGCTTGATCAAGCGCGATGCGCTGCCCGATGCCGATATCGGCTACGCCATCTGGCCCGCATACTGGGGCGAGGGCTATGCCTACGAGGCGGCGGCCGCTGTGGTGCTGCATGCGCGCGACAGCGTCGGCCTGGTGCGCCTGCTGGGCATAACTTCTCCGCAAAATTTACGATCGAATAATCTGCTGAAAAAGCTGGGCCTGAGCTTTGTGAGAGTGGTGCGCTTCAAGGATGACGGCAGCGACACCAATTTGTATAGCCTGGAGTTTCCTTCACGCCACGCTTGATACTTGAATGCTAGTTCCTCCTTGGCTTTTGCCCATCTGCGGCGCATGATGTATTACACAGAGACCGCGTATCCATAAGGAGAAAGGCGGCGTTGCAGTCTGTCCAATAGAGACATTTTGCTCACACAAGGGATACATCATGAAACTCGCCAATCTGAAAATCGGCGTGCGTCTGGGGTTGCTCGGCGGCTTCTTCCTGCTCGCTATTCTGGCGGTGGGCTTCGAGGGTTGGAGCGCGCTGAACTTCATCAAGGAACGCAATGCCGAAGGCATGCAGCGCTCGGTGCTGCTGACCAAGGCGGTCGACACCGCGCGCAGTTCGCAGGTCGAGTTCAAGATCCAGGTGCAGGAGTGGAAGAACATCCTGCTGCGCGGCGGCGATCCGGAGCTGCTGGACCGCTACACCAAGGCCTTCGTCAAGAGCGGCAAGCAAACCGCGGGCGAGCTGCAAAAGCTTGGCGCCCTGCTCAATGAGCTGAAGCTCAGTACACCGCTGGTCGACGAAGCCACGCGCGCCCACGATGAACTGGGCAAAAAATATCTGGCCGCCTTGCAGAAATACGACTCGGCCAATCCCGACAGCGCCAAGGTGGTCGATGGTTTGGTGAAGGGCCAGGACCGCGCGCCGACCAAGCTGATTGATGATATCGTCGCCTTCATCGACGAGCAATCGCGCCGCATGATGGCCGAAGTGGCGGCCGACAGCGAGAAGGCCAATCGCAGCGCCACCATCTCGCTGCTGGTCATGCTGCTGGTGACGGTGGTGCTGGGCAGCGTGATCGTGGTATGGCTGGTGCGCGGCATCACCATACCGCTGACGCAGGCCATCGACATCGCCAAGACGGTGGCGGCGGGCGATCTGCGCTGCGACGTCGACGTGAAAAGCAAGGACGAAATAGGCGACCTGCTGCAGGCGCTCAAGCAAATGAGCCAGAACCTGGCGGATATCGTCGGCCGCGTGCGCAGCGGCACCGAAACCATCGCTGGCGCCAGCAGCGAAATCGCCACCGGCAATATGGACCTGTCCTCGCGCACCGAAGAGCAGGCCAGCTCGCTAGAGGAAACCGCTTCCTCGATGGTCGAGCTGACCAGCACCGTGCGCCAGAATAACGAGAACGCCGGTCAGGCCTGCAAGCTGGCCAGCGTGGCCTCCGAAGTGGCTGTCAAAGGCGGCGCCACGGTATCGGAAGTGGTGCAGACCATGGGCGCCATCAATGAATCCTCGCGCAAGATCGTCGACATCATTGGCGTCATTGACGGCATCGCCTTCCAGACCAATATCCTGGCGCTGAACGCCGCGGTGGAAGCGGCGCGCGCCGGTGAACAGGGGCGCGGCTTCGCCGTCGTGGCCGGCGAAGTGCGCAACCTGGCGCACCGCTCCGCCGCCGCCGCCAAGGAAATCAAGGAATTGATCGGCGACTCCGTCGAACGCGTCGAAGCCGGCAGCCGCCTGGTGGGACAAGCCGGCGTCACGATGGAAGAAGTGGTCGCCAGCGTCGAAAGGGTGACCGCCATCATTGGCGAAATCGCCGTCGCCAGCAGCGAGCAGCAGGAAGGCATCGAGCAGATCAGCAACGCCATCAGCCAGATGGACAGCGTCACCCAGCAGAACGCCGCGCTGGTCGAGCAAGCCGCCGCCGCTGCCGACGCCCTGCAACAGCAAGCCAGCAGCCTGGCCGAAGCCGTCTCCATCTTCAAGCTCCACGACGCCCCCAGCCTCCCCGGCATCCGCACCCTGCGCGCCCTCCCGGCTTGATCTAGCTCAAAAAATGTCCCACCCTGGTGTCAGGCACCAGAGTCGGACATTCTTTGATTTTTCGCAAAAAATGTCCAACCGTGGTGCCTGACACCAGGGTGGACATTTTTTGATATTTATCAAAGAGGGTTAGTGGAGCTCGAGGATGAGGGGGCTGCGGGCGGAGAGGGGCAGGGTGCTGTTCAGCGTGTAGTCTTTGCCGCTGATGATGTCGGTGGCGCGGGTCTTGTTGGCCAGCATTTCGTGGAAGCGGCTTAGCTTGAGCTCGACCTCTTTGGCGTTTTTGTTGAGGACGATCATGAGCCTTTTCTGGCCATCGTAGCGGAAGTAGACGTAGACCTCATCCTCGGGGCCGTAGTGCATCATCTTGCCATGGTGGACCAGGGACTGGGTTTTGCGCCAGTTGACCAGCTTCTTGACATAGGCCTGGGCGGCGCGCTGGTCGCCGCTTAAACCGTCACCCGTGAAGGCGTTCACTTTGTCGCCGGGCCAGCCGCCGGGGAAGTCCTGGCGGTAGGAGGGGTCGTCGCGGCCTTTGACGGTGCTGGGCATGAGGATCTCGGTGCCGTAGTAGAACTGGGGAATGCGCGGGACGGTCAGTACATAGGCGATCGCCATGCGGAACAGGGCCGGATCGCTGTTCAGCGCACTGTATAGGCGCGAGAGGTCGTGGTTGCCTTCGAATAGCACCAGCTGGCCGGGATTGGGATACAAGTGGTCCTGCGCCAGGGTTTCGTATAAATCTTTTAGTCCCTTTTCATCTTCAGGTCCCGCGGCGAGCGCTTTGCGCAGGACGTCGTTGAGGGGGAAGTCCATCATGCTGGGCATGTGGGAGCGGTAGCCGTCGGGATTTTGCTTGCCTTCCTGCCAGCGCGCGACAAAGGGGATGTGCGCGCTCCACTCTTCGCCGACCAGATTGAGCTTGGGGTATTCCAGCATCACGCGCTGCGACCATTGGCTGAGGAAGGCATTGTCGGAGTAGCCGAAAGTGTCCACGCGCAGGCCGGACAGGCCCGCATATTCGATCCACCAGATGCTGTTCTGGATCAGGTACGCCGCCACCAGCGGATTGGCCTGGTTCAGGTCCGGCATGGTGTCGACAAACCAGCCGCTGGTGAAGTTGCGCGCATCCTCTTGCGAGCCGTAAGGGTCTTGCACGGCGGCGCGGTGGTGGGCGGTGGGGGCGTACTTACCCTGGTGGGTGATCCAGTCGCTTGCCGGCATATCCTGCATCCACCAGTGGCGGCTGCCGATGTGGTTCAGCACCACGTCCTGGATCACGCCCATGCCTTGCGCGCGCGCCTGCGCGACGTAGCGGCGGTAGTCCTCATTGCTGCCGTAGCGCGGATCGATACGGTAATGGTTGGTGGCGGCGTAGCCGTGATAGCTGTGCTGCGGCATATCGCTTTCGAGTAGGGGCGTGGGCCAGATCTGGGTGAAGCCCATATCGGCGATATAGCCCAGGTGCTCGCCCATGCCTTGCAGATCGCCGCCATGGCGCCCGGAGCCGTCGCGCCGATTGGCCTTGTCGCCCATGCCGGGCAGGCTGTCGTTGGCGGGATTGCCGTTGGCGAAGCGGTCGGGCATCAGCTGATAAATCGTGTCGGCGTTGCTGAAGCCCTGGCGCTGGGCCGATCCGGGCTGGCGCGGCAGCAGGCGGTAGCTGTATGTCAGCGCTGTTTTGCCGGCGTGCTGGAACGCCAGGTCGAAGCTGCCCGGTTGCACGCTGTCGGCCAGTTCCAGGTCAAGGAACAGGTAATTGGGATTGTCGCTGCGCTGCACGCCTTTCAGGCGCACGCCGGGATAGCTGAGCGCCGGTTCCAGTTCGGCGATGCGCGGCCCGTGCACCATCAACTGCAACCGCTTATGCGTCATGCCCGTCCACCAGAACATCGGCTCCAGATGCTGGATGCGGTAATCCGGCGCGGCGCCGGCCAGCAAGGACAGGGTGCTTAAGAAGGCAAGGGCGTGCAATCGCATGTGATCTCCATCGGTGATGCGGCCGCCCGATTGTAGGCCGCCGTACTGGGCTTGTGACGCTAAAGTGGTATTAATAGGTTAATTGTAGTATCACTACATATTTGCCTCGTATTTCATGTAGCTCAAATACAACGCGCATGCCAAGTGCTCAGAGTGGGCTGATGAGTAAATCCTTGATATTGCGTCGTTCTACTGAGCTTCAATTGACATGGTATCTAGTTTTAGTACAAAATTCTTGCGTAACGTCTATAAGAACGTTTTCTTCCTTGGATCCCGTGTAGTCGAATTCAAATGACCTAGGCTTGAGTTGCGGGAAAATTTCGTACTGTTGAGAGGGGACTTTTTGAAAATGGATAAATTCGCAACTGAGCGCCGCCAGCGCGCCTTCCCACTGAGTCCGGTCGCGGCCGGCTGCGCGCTGTTCGTGACGGCCATGGCGACGGTGCCGGCATTTGCCCAGAGCAGCGGCCAGGCGGCGGTCCAGGAGCCGATCACGTCGGTCAAGGTGTCGGGCATCCGCCGCGGCATCGAAGACGCGATCTCCGTGAAAAAAGATTCCACCTCGATCGTCGAAGCCATTTCCGCTGAGGACATCGGCAAGCTGCCCGATGCCTCCATCGCCGAATCCATCGCCCGCCTGCCCGGCCTGGCCGCCCAGCGCGTCGCCGGCCGCGCCCAGGTGATCAGCGTGCGCGGCCTGTCGCCCGACTTCGCGACCACGCTGCTGAATGGCCGCGAACAGGTCAGCACCGGCGACAACCGCAGCGTGGAATTCGACCAGTACCCCTCCGAGCTGCTGAGCGGCGTGACCGTCTACAAAACGCCGGACGCCGGCCTGGTAGGCCAAGGCCTGTCCGGCACGCTGGATATGCAGACCGTGCGTCCGCTCTCCTTCGGCGGCCGCACCGTGGCCATGAATGTGCGCGGCGAAAAGAATTCGCTGGGCCGCATCGCCAACGCCTCCGCGCGCGGCAACCGCTTCAGCGCCAGCTACATCGACCAATTCGCCAACCGCACCATCGGCGTGGCGATCGGCTATGCCCACTTCGAATCGCCCATCCTGCAGCAGGAAACCGGCCTGTATGAGCCATGGAAGAAGGAAGACCGTTCCGGTATCCCGAGCGGCACCTACATCACCGACGGCATCAAGTCCCTGGGCCGCAGCGGCAAGAATGAGCGCGACGGCATCATGGGCGTGCTGCAGTACCGTCCGAACAAGCAGTGGACCAGCATGCTCGACGTCTACGCCTCGCGCTTCAAGCGCGAGGAAACCGCCAACCAGTTCGAAGTGCATGTCGGCGGCTTCAATGGCAATAACAAGCCAGGCCTGAACTTCCAGAACGTGGTGCTGGATAACGGCACCTTCGCCGGCGGCAGCGCCAGCGGCGTGTATCCGCTGGTGCGCGGCATGTACAACAAGCGCAAGGACGATATCAAGGCGGTCGGCTGGAGCAACAACATCAAGTTCGAAAAATGGTCGTTGTTCGCCGACGTGAACTGGTCCAAGGCTACGCGCGATGAACTGAACCTGGAAGCCAATACCCAGCTGACCAACGCCGCCCTCGATCCCTTCCTCGACACCGTCAACTTGACCCTGCGCCAGGGCGGTTTCCCGACCCTGTCCGGCACCCGCAACTACAGCGACGCCAGCAAGCTGTATGTCGGCCCGACCATCTACGGTTCCGGCTACGGTAAGGTGCCGCGCGTGGAAGACGAGCTGAAAGGCTTCAAGCTGGTCGCCAGCCTGCCGATGTTCGACGCGCTGGAAAAAGTCTTCTCCGGCGTGGACGTGGGCGTGAACTACGCCGACCGCAGCAAGGCCAAGCGCCAACCGGAAGGCGCCATGCTGCTGAAGGATAAGCCTTTCATCATCCCATCCGAATTCCTGTACAACTCCGTGGACCTGGGCTTCTCCGGCACCGGCGTGATCCCGGCGTGGAATGTGCCGGGCGTGGTCTCCAAATACATGATCTTCGCCCCGAACGATACCCAGAGCTATCTGATTTCCAAGGGCTGGGACGTGAGCGAGAAGATCACCACCGCCTACGCCAAAGCCAATATCGAAGCCGAAATCGGCGACATCAGCGTGCGCGGCAACGTCGGCATCCAAGCCCAGCATACCAAGCAGGAATCGGACGCCAAGTTCTGGGACGGTACTGCGCCGGCCGGCCAGCAGGTCAAGCCTGTCCACGACGGCAAGACCTACACCGATTATCTGCCTAGCCTGAACCTGTCCTTCGGCCTGGCCCACGACCAGACCGTGCGCTTCGCCGCCGCGAAACAGCTGGCCCGCCCGCGCGTCGACCAGCTGCGTTCCGCGCTCGACTTCAACGTCGCCACCAACACTTTCAAACCGGGCGGCGAAGGCGGCAATGCCCAGCTCGACCCATGGCGCGCAACGGCGCTCGACCTGTCGTACGAGAAGTACTTCGGCAAGAAAGCCTATGTGGCGGCAGCGGCCTACCACAAGAAGCTGAAGACCTACATCTACACGATGACGCAGAACTACGACTTCTCGAAGTTCACGCCAGGCACGCCGGCGATCACCAACTTCGGCGACTACAAGGCGCCGCGCAATGGTCAGGGCGGTTCGCTGAAAGGCGTCGAGCTGTCCGGTTCCCTGCCGCTGAACATGCTGACCCCAATGCTGGACGGCTTCGGCGTGAGCGGCAGCTGGAGCTATGCCGACTCCTCGATCAAGATCGAAGATCCGGACAGCAGCATCGGCAAGAACATCCCGCTGCCAGGCCTGTCCAAGCACTCCTCGAACCTGACGGTGTACTACGAGAAGAATGGTTTCGAGACGCGCGTCAGCCAGCGCAAGCGCTCCGACTTCGTCGGTGAGATCGGCAACTTCGCCAACAACCGCACCCTGCGTTACGTGGTCGGCGAAAACATCATCGACTTCCAGGTCGGCTACACCTTCAACACCGGCAGCCTCAAAGGCCTGGGCCTGCTGCTGCAGGTGAACAACCTGCGCAACGCCGCCTACGAAACCTACGCCGGCAGCCGCAACCAGCCGCTTGAGTACCAGAAATACGGTCGCACCATCCTGCTGGGCGCCAACTACAAATTCTAAAAACTCTCCCGCAACGCTTCAAAACCTCGCCCCGGCGAGGTTTTTTTTTCACCCACAGCCGAGCCCGTGTCCACCCTGGTGCCAGGCACCAGGGTGGACACGGGCTCGGCTGCTGAGCTTAGGCGGCGAGGAAGGTGAGCATGGCGAACGCGGCGGAGAGGAGGGTGCTGCGGCCGGTCAAGCGGGGAGCGTAGGAGAGCAGGAGGACGAGGGCGATGGCGGCAGCCGTCAGTCCGCCCAGCCAGAGCACGATGCCGTGGCCGATGCTCTCGCCGCGCAGGGCTGCGGAGAAGGCGAGCAGCAGCGCCAGTCCACCGCCCATGCGGAGGCTGCGGCAGACGGCGGCGGGCGGTGTGGCGCCGCGGCCGTGGATGTCGGCGTAATGCCGTTCCATCACCAGCGAGAGGGCGGCCAGGCCGGCGAAGCAGAAGGCGAACATGGCCGCCATATTCAGGATGCCGTTCATGCCGCCTCCTGCATCGCTTTGGTATTCGCGGCGGCAGCGGCGGCCGGGCGGGCGGCTTTTGCCTGGCCGCGTCCCAGACGCCATGCGGCGTAGCCAAGTCCCGCGCCAAGCAGCAGTACGGTTAAGTCGAAGCCGGCCAGCGCCCAGGCGCCTTGCGGCAGCGTGACGCCAAGGTGGGCCTGGCTGGTGAAGAGGTTCACCAGCGGCAGCGCCATGAAGGCAAAGGCGCCGGCGCCGAGCTGGATGCGCCACATGGCGCGGTTCGGCATCACCTGCGCCAGCAAGGCCGCAATGCCCCACACGGCGAAGAAGACGGTGATCTCGCTCTCGGCGCGTTCCTCCATCCCCACCGGCAGCAGACGGTTGGCCCAGAAGTAGGCGGCGTAAGCGATCGGCAGGCCGGCGATGGCGCCGATATTCAGCGCTTCCACCAGACGCGTGCCGAAGCCGATGCGGCCTCCCGCTTTCAGCGTCTTGGCCTGGCGCTGGCGGCTCTTGACTGCCCACAGCAGCGCGCCCGTCGCCACCATCGCGCACCCGGCCAGGCCGGAGATGAAGAACAGGGCGCGCAGCAGCGGCCCGGCAAAGCGCGCCAAGTGCAGGCCATACATCACGCCATGCGTGCTGCCGCCGTCAATCAGCTCATCGCCGGAAGTCGAGAGCAGGGCGCCGGTCTTGCCGTCGAACTGCATGGCCGGCTGTTTGTGCGACAGGTTCTTGCCGGCCGCGCGGGTGATCGACACGGTGGCGTTGGCGTCGTTCGGCGCGGTGATGGAGATCGAACCGGCATGCTGGCCTTGCCAATGCTTCTCGGCCTGCTCCAGCATCGGGCGCAGGGGCGCCAGCGGCGCGGCTTCGCCGGAAGCCTTGCGCGGCTTGCCGGCGCTGGGGAAGACTTCGGCGCTGAAGGTGTCGTGGTCGCCCTTGTATGCAACCGTGGAGGCGGCGGGCATGAACATGAACATCAGCGTCACCAGCCCGGTATAGGTAATCATCAGGTGATAGGGCAGGGCCAGCACGGCGGTGGCGTTGTGCGCATCGAGCCAGGAGCGCTGACCTTTGCCGGGACGGAAAGTGAAGAAGTCCTGGAAGATGCGGCGGTGCGTGATGACGCCGCTGATGATCGCCACCAGCATGAACATGGCGCATACGCCAACGATCCAGCGCGCCGTCAGCGGCGACATATAGTGCAGGTCGAAGTGCAGGCGGTAGAGGAATTCGCCGCCGCGCGTTTCGCGCGCTTCGGCCGCTTCCGCGCCGGTGGCCGGGTCGATCAGCACATTCTTGAAGCGGCGCCGGCCTTTCTTTTCGCCGCCGCCTTCCATCTCCTTGGGCGACCAGCCGATGCGGGTGGCCGGCGCGCGTTCGGTCGGCAGCGTGATGAACCAGCGCGATGCGTCCGGTGCCCTTTGCTGCAAGGCCTGGATGGCCGTTTCGGTGGCCTGTGCCACCGGTACTGGCGTCATGGCCGATGCGTGCAGCTCGGGCTTCATCCACAGCGTGATTTCGTCGCGGAAGTAGGTCGCCGTGCCGGCGCTGAAAACAAGAAACAGCACCCAGCAGACCAGCAGACCGGTCCAGGTATGCAGCCATGCCATCGACTGGCGGAATCCTTCTTTCATGGCAGGCTCCGATACAGTGCGTAGGCGATGCCGCCCATGACGGCAGACGGCAGCAGCAGTCCGAGCCAGGCGCGCGCCGCGCTGCGGGCGGCAAAGGCCCACAGCACGGCGCAGGTCAGCAGGGCAAAGGACAGCAGGGTGGAATTGATGACGGCGTCGGCGCGCGAGGCGCCCATGGCGGGCAGCGCGAGCGCCAGCAGCGATGCGGCGGCGGAGGTGGCCAGGTAGCCCCCCAGCACCGCCGCCAGCGTGCGCGAGGCGATGCCGGCGCGGTAGCTGGCGTTTTCCGAAAGTGTCGGCAGACGCATGGGGAACTCCTTGGCTTGGAATAAAAAAAGGACAGAGAGCTGATTGGGGAGTACTCCCTGTCCCGAAAGGGTGGTCTTTACATGCCTTACCAGATGTAGCGGGCGGTAAGGGCGGCGGTGCGGCGCTGTCCGTAGAAGCAGTCGCCGCGGTTCAGACAGGTGGTGATCTGCACCTTGTCCGTCAAATTCGTTACGTTCAGCGCCAGGCGCCATGGGCCGGATTCATACGACAGCATGGCGTCGAGTAGGGTGGCCGACGGCGTTGCCAGCGTATCCATGCCGTCCCACGACGTGCCCACATAGCGCACGCCGCCGCCGGTGCTGAAGCCGGAGCGTCCGGCCAGCGCGAACTTGTGCGTCACCCAGGCGGAGGCGCTGTGCTTTGGCGTGCCGCTTACGCGCTTGCCCAGATCCGGGCCATTGCTGCGCGAAACGGTGGCATCGGTATAGGCATACGATGCGATCCAGTCCCAGCTATGGTTGATGGCGCCCGTGCTTTCCAGCTCCAGGCCGCGCACCTTCACTTCGCCCACCTGGATGCTGTTGTTCGGATTGGCCGGATCGGTGGTCTTGCGGTTCTGGTCGCGCAGATCGTAGACGGCCAGCGTGGTCGTCATATTGCGGCCGGCCGGCTGCCATTTCAGGCCCGCTTCCCATTGCTTGCCGCGCTGCGGCACGAAGGGCTTGTTGTTCAGGTCCACGCCGCCCAGCGGCTGGAAGGATTCCGCGTAGCTGATATATGGCGACCAGCCGCTGTCTGCGATGTAGAGCAGGCCGGCACGGCGCGTATTGGCCTTGTCGTCGGTACGCGCGGTGGGGCGGCCCTCGATATCGTTCTGCACCGAGTCGTGGCGCCAGCCCAGCTGCGCCACCCACTTCTGCGCGATCTTCATCTGGTCCTGCAGGTACAGGCCTTTCTGATGCAGATTGGTGGTCGGCTGATGCAGCATCGGACCGGGACGGGTGAAGTTGCCGTACACCGGCGCATACACGTCGATGGCCGGAGCCAGGGCGCGTGCCGCAGCCTGGCGCGTTTCCGCGCGCTGCACATCGAAGCCCACCAGCAGGGTGTGTTCGACAGGGCCGGTCTTGAAATGCGATTCCAGCTGGGTATCGATCAGCGTCGAGTCCAGCTCGTTGAGCTGCTGGACCAGATCGCGGTTCACGGTGCGCTGGTCGTCATTGAAGACAGGACGCGCCGGCCGGCCGGTTTTCTTGTCGGCGGCGAAGCTGGTGTAAATGCTGCGGTAATCGACCTCGCTCTCGCTGCGGCGCAGGTTCTGGCGCAGCGTGATGTTGTCGTTGAATTTGTGGCTGAACATATAGGCCAGCATTTTCTGCTTGGTGTTGTAGGCGTCCCAACCCGGTTCGCTGATGAAGGTGTCGGTCGGGATCTGGCCGTACTTGGATGGCAACAGCGTGCCTTGATGCGGGAAGAAGCCGATCATGGAGCCGCTTTCATCCTTCTGATACTGGCCCATCACGGTCAGCGAGGTATTCGCATCCGGCGCCCAGGTCAGAGAAGGGGCCAGCACCTTGCGGTCGTCGGCAACGTGCTTGACCTGGGTATCGCTGTCGCGGCCCACGGCCACGATGCGCGCCGTCCAATGTCCTTGCTGGTCCAGCACCTGATTGACGTCGGCAGAAATCTGCTTGCGGTTATGGCTGCCGATCTGCACCTGCACTTCGCGGCGATCCTGCGCCAGCGGGGTTTTCGACACCATATTCACGATGCCGCCAATGCCGCCCTGGCCATACAGCACGGACGAAGGACCGCGCAACACTTCCACGCGCTCCAGCGTGAACGGATCGGGACGGGCATTGTTGTAGAAGCCGAAGTTGGTTTGCAGGCCGTTCAGCATCTGCGTCGAGGAGCCGCCGCGCGCGCTGATGCTGTCGCCCCGGCTGTCGAAATAGCTCGACACCATGCCGGCGCTATAGCCAACGGTCTGGCGCAGCGTCTGCGCGCCCTGCACCTCGAACTGCTCGCGCAGCACCACGCTGATGGCCTGCGGCGTTTCGATCAGCGGCGTATCGGTCTTGGTGGCGGCGCCGGCGCGTTTCGCGTTGAAGCCCACATCGCCTTCCTCGCGGCGTCCCTCGACCTTGATTACGGCCATGGTGGCTTCGGCGGCTTCGCCGTTTGGCGCGGCGTTATCCGCGCCGCGTGCATGGGCAATGCCGCCGCCAGCGGCCAGCAACAGCGCGCAAGCGGTTGCCAGGGGAGTGAGTTTGATCTGATGCGGGTACGCCATTGCCTTGAAGTCCTGTGATGCGAAAAGGCTGGCGATGCGGAGTGCGGCTGGCTATTCGTGAATGAGAATTATTCTCAATTGTAGCTTGGAATTGTTGGGCTGGCAAGGATGTATCATCGACTTCGTCGTGTACGGAAGATTGCCCTTGGTCAAAATTCCAATCTGCGCAGCAGCTAGAGTGAAGTTTTCAGGACGCAAAGGAGACTGCTATGGCGCGTGCGGTGATCTGCAAAGGTGATCCCACCTCGCATGGGGGCAATGTTCTTGAAGGGAATGAGGATGCCACGATCGACGGCCGTCCTATTGCGCAGCGGGGACATCAAACATGGTGCCCGCAATGCAAAGGGAAATTCCCGATCAAGGATGGACTGGACTTCCATACATTTGCAGGGATAGGTACAGCCGTTGAAGGTATGAAGACGGCTTGCGGTGCGATCTTGATCGCCACTCAGCGTCAGATGAGCATCGAGGATCAGTCCGGCACAGGCAGCGTCGCAAATGACGTCTCTGCAAAGAGTCTGGACGAGCCCGAGGGGCAGGAAACTTCGGCTGCATTGTCGGAATGGGATGCGAACGTTCTTCCCGGCGCATCCTCAGTGATCGATGGCCTGAATTATGCGGCATCCGGCAGTGCTCCCCAAATGCTTCATACGGCCCAAGCGGGAGGGCATTACTATCTTCCTTTAATGCTCGGAAAAATGGTTGGGCTTCCAGATGAGCGTGTCAGCGCTATTGCTGCTTATTCGCAGTTCCCCGATCAGGTATCCGCCCTGGATGGCTACACGAATGGAGTTCGACGCCTGATGTCGAAACAGGATTATGAGCCTGCCCAGATTGGAGAATACTCGGAGCGCGCAATTCATGCCTTGAATGGCCGGACGACAGGGGACAACCTAGCCTTCTATCATAACGAAATTGCTATCTATAAAGACGACGATGCGCGAGTTGGCATTGCGATGCACGGCCTGGTTGATTCGATTTTCCATTCTCGCTCAATTAACGGTGTAAACGTTGCTTATGACGCGCCCCTTGGTCATGGCCTACACGGCAGTGACCCGGATTACATTTCGGAAGACCAAGCGCGAACGGTTGCTGGCCAGTTGATGAGCGCATTCGAAACTGTGGGGGGCGTAAAGCTGAGTGATGCCCAGAGAGCGCAAGCTATGGCTTCTGTGAACGCGGCACTTTATCGTGCCCGCGCAGTTACCAACGAAGAAGTTGAAGGATTCAATCGAATAGAGGAGATGTACGGATTTGGTGCCTCGGACTTCCCGCCAAAACCCAATGAACGTATGGAACTGAATTTTCGTAAGGTGGTAAAGGAAATGCTGGGGTCGGAAATGAAGGTTCTATCGCCACCTGAAGATCTGCCAACCCCACTTTGGCGCGACAAAATTACTCATGAAGGAACCTTGGCAGAGACCAGACTTTTTATTGGTGGTAGCGAAGAAGAAGCGCATATCTTTGCAAAAAGAGGAATGCAGGCAGCGCAAGACATTATGCAGGATTTCTCCCAAACGTCCGCTGCGTTTTCCAAATACAAGAACGTGAAAATCGATCAAATCTATGACTCAAAGGTCTGGTCCCTACGAGGCGTCATACCTGGGTATCGGACTAGCACGCCTTCCTCCAGTGCTAAATTTTGATGGATTGTTTTGCTTTTTCGAAGGAGATGCCGGAATGTCATGCTTATACATGAAAATGGTTACTCTGTACTGCCTTATTTGCTTTATTGCTGGATGCGGTTCAACTGCAGGACGGACGTCAAAAACATACGCGCAGTTATGGGAGGAGACGGTCAGACAGGCAGATACCTTGCTTTCGATTCAGAGGGAATTTGAAAAAACGCATCACTTTAATGGGGAAATCACGCAGACGGCAGTGCGCCAGCTAAGCGGCGAGGGATTCGAGTGTTCCTTAAAATACAAAATGCTTCCTACCTTGGCAAAGGGGAGCATAGACCGTTTCACCGTCGAAAACGTGCCCATGATTTACTGTTCAAAGCTTCATATACGGCAAGGCCCAGATGATACATGCCGTACTTTCTGGGCTGCTTTCGAGGTTAATTGGCAAGAACCTACGCTGCCGCCTGAAGTATTAGAAACGCAGTTTGTCAGCAGCACGATAAAGAAAGAAATGTATTTTTGCCGTTCCACTGATCATGGGTAAAGGTTATGACTCTGTCCGGCACCCAGTGCCGGACAGAGTCTGCTTACTCAAGAATCAGCTCTTCTGATACTTCGCCGCCAGTTGGCGGTTCTGCTCATCGAGCCAGGTTTTCAGCGGGGCGAAATAGTCCAGCAGCGCGCCGCCGTCGATGCGGTCTTCGCCGCTGATGGCTTTCAGCGCTTCCGGCCATGGCTTGCTCTGGCCCATTTCCAGCATCGCCTGCAGCTTCTTGCCCGCCTTCTCGTTGCCGTACACGGAGCAGCGGTGCAGCGGGCCGGTGTAGCCGGCTTCGCGGCACAGGGCGCGGTGGAACTGGAACTGCAGCATATTGGCCAGGAAGTAGCGCGCGTATGGCACGTCGGCGGCGACGTGGTATTTAGCGCCGGCGTCAAAGCCGCTTGCTTCGATCGGGGCCGGACGCTTCACGCCCATATACTGCTCGCGCAGCTGCCACCAACTCTTGTCGTAGTCGGCGGGCTTGGTTTTGCCGGAGTAAACATCCCAGCGCCATTTGTCGACCGAGTAGGCGAAGGGCAGGAAGGCGACTTTGCCCAGGGCGCGCTTGAGCAGTTCGCCGACGTCGGCATTGGCGTCCGGCGCCTGGTCCATCAGGCCGACTTTTTTCAGGTAGTCGGGCGTGATCGACAGGGCCACGGTGTCGCCGATGGCTTCGTGGAAGCCGTCGTTGGCGCCGTTGCGGAACAGGTTGGGCTGCTTCTGGTAAGCGAGGAAGTAGTAGATGTGGCCCAGCTCATGGTGGATCACGGTGAACTCTTCGGTGGTCGGCTTGATGCACATCTTGATGCGCACGTCTTCCTTGGCGTCGATCGGCCAGGCCGACGCGTGGCACACCACTTCGCGGTCGCGCGGCTTGGTCAGCAGCGAGCGTTCCCAGAAGGTGGCCGGCAGCTTCTGCATGCCGAGCGAGGTATAGAAGCGTTCCGCGTATTCGGTCATCTCCTTCGCGCTGGTCTTGCGGCTTTCCAGCACATTGCCCAGGTCGAAGCTGCTGGCGCCGCTGGCTGGTTTCAGGATCGGGTACAGATTGTCCCAGGTCTGGCTCCACATATTGCCGAACAGGTGGGCGGGCACGGGGCCGGTCAGCGGCACCACGTCCTTGCCATAGGTTTCATACAGTTTGTAGCGGGTGTAGGTGTGCAGCGAGTCGTACAGCGGCTTGACCTGCTGCCACAGGCGTTCCATTTCGGCGGCGAAGGCATCGGCCGGCATATCGTACTGCGAGCGCCACATGGCGCCGGTATCGGCGAAGCCCATTTCGCGCGCGCCCTTGTTGGACAGGACCACGTAGTCGGCATAGCGCTGTTTGTACGATGGCGACTGCTTGTGCCAGCCCACCCACATTTCCTTCAGCTTGGCCGGGTCGCGGCTGGTGGCCAGCACGCTTTCCATATCGCCCAGTGCGAGGCAGCCTTCCTTGCCGTCGCCGGTTCCGGGCGGGCAGTATTTGGCCTTGCCGTAGGCGCCTTGCAGCGCGGCCTGCGCGCTGGCGTAGGCTTCGCGCTCCTTCGGATCGGACAGCACCAAATTCAGTTGCAGCAGCTTGAGTTTGCGCTCGGCGTCGGCCGACAGGCGCAGGCCGTTGAAGCGGCGCGCGGCCACGGCGGCTTCACCGGTGGCGTTCAGCGTCTTTTCGCCGAAGTAGGTGGCGAGGGCTTCGGTGTCGTCGGTGATGAAGTTGGCAGCGATCCACTGGGCTTGCGACTGCTCCAGATTGAGCTTGTCGAACTTGGCCTCGGTGTCGGCCAAGAAGCGTTCAGCTTCCGCCACGGTGGCTTTGCCTTTCTTGGCTGGCGTGGCGGCTTGCGCGCCGGCTGCGGCCAGGGCCAGCATCACGGCGATGACGGCGGGCTTTTTCAGGATTTGTTTTGGCACTTCTGTCTCCCTTTTTGCGTGAAAATGCCCGCTAATATAACTCAGTTGTCGCGCCGCGCCTCCTTTGCCGCGGGCGCCAGCAGAATGGTGGCGTAGCGGCCCGTGGTCAGCACCTTGCCGCCTTTGACGGTGTAGCTGGCATCCGAGTAGTGGTCGCGCAGCTTTGAGCCGTCCTTGAAGACGCCCGCGACGCTGACTGGCAGCTGCTTGCCGGTTGGCGCTTCAAGGGCGATCACCACCTTGTCGTCGATGGCGCCGCGCTTCAGCGTGCGCTTGAAGGTATAGGGCTGGTCGGCCAGCTTGGCATGTTCGCCGGCGCCGACGGCGGGATGCCGTTGGCGGAACAGTCCCAGCTTGCTCCAGTGCCGGCGCACCTCGGCGATGCGATAGCCGTCGCGCTGGGCGTTTTGCGCCAGCTCCTGCCAGTTCATGTCCGAGCGCAGCTTGGCGTCGCCCCCGGCTTGCGGCCAATCGAGCCGGCGCGCGGTTTCGTCGCCGTAGTAAATTTGCGCCGCGCCGGGCGCCAGCAGCAGTTTGCTGGCCGTTTCAAAAGGCTTGCTGCGCGATGGGTCGAGCGGATTGCCGTCGTCGTGGGAGTCGATGTAGTTCAGTACGGAGTAGCCTTTCAGCGGACCATGCAGCTGGGCCGAATATTTGCTGAACAGGCTTTCGTAATCCTGCTTGGCGTCGTGCACCAGGCCGAAGTTGATCAGGCTGTCGAAGCCGTTGTCGTAGAAATTCCAGTACTCTCCGCCGCCCATATCGAACTTCTGCGCATGCGCGATATTGTAGTTATAGACCTCCGCCACCATGAAGAATTTACCGTCGCCGAGCACGCGGGCAGGGTTGGCGCGCTTCCAGTCGTTATGGGCCGCTTCCGCGACCGCGCGCAGTTCCTTCCATACGCCGGGCTGGGTGTGTTTGACGGTGTCGCCACGGAAGCCGTCGATGCCGAATTTGCGCACCCAGTCGGCGTGCCACTTCATCAGGTAGTAGCGCGGCGCGCGCGGATAGCCGGTACGGGCGAAGAATTCGTCCAGCTCCTTGACTTCGCGCTCGTAGCGGCCTTCGGTCTTCCACTTGGCGGCCAGGAAGTCGGGCAATTCGACCGGCGTATCGCTTTCTGTGCGAACGTCGGGCAGGTTGGGAACGAGGGTGCACAGCGTGGTGGTCGGCGCGTCCTTGTAGGTGCAGGTGGGCCCGGTGCGCACCCAGCCGGGAGGCCAGACGGTGTCGCTATCCGTCACGGGGCCGGTATGGTTCATCACAACATCCAGCAGCACGCGGATGCCGCGCGCGTGGGCCGCGTCCACCATTGCGCGGAAGTCCTGTTCCGTGCCGAGGTTGGCGTCCACCACCGTCCAGTCGCGCGCCCAGTAGCCGTGGAAGCCGTAAGTCTTGCCCGTTCCTTCATCGGTGCCGGCATGGATTTGTTCGACCGGCGGCGTCAGCCACAGCACATTCACACCTAGGCTGTCGAAATAGCCTTCCTTGATCTTGGCGGTGACGCCTTTCAGGTCGCCGCCCATCATGCCGCGCAGCGGTGCGGCGTCGGCTTTGCGGTCGTAGGCCAGGTCGTTGCTGCGGTCTCCGTTGTGGAAACGGTCGGTGATCATGAAGTACACGGTCGCGTTCTCCCACAAGAAGGGCTTGGGAGCGGCCAGCGCCGGATTGCCAATGGCGGCCAGCAGAAGGGAGAAGGCGAGTGCGTGCAGTTTCATGGTTTCCTTGTTGAGATTAAGTGATGACGGAGGGATTGCTCCGCCCCGTGTGCATAACGATGCTGGCCACGCTGTCGGCAATGGCGATCAGGCCGGCCAGCGCCTGCTGGGTGGGGATGCGGTGCTGCGTGGTGTCGGCTTCGTAGCGTTCCAGGTAGACGCGCAGGGTCGCGCCTTCGGTGCCGGTGCCGGACAAGCGGTAGATGATGCGCGACCCATCCGTCATGATGATGCGGATGCCCTGCTGGCGCGCCAGCGAGCCGTCGACCGGATCGGTGTACTCGAAATCGTCGGCGCTGGCGACGGTGTAGTGGCCGAGCTGCTGCCCCGGCAGATAGGGCAGCTTGATGCGCAGGTCTTCCATCAGCATGTGGGCGTTGTCGGCGACGATGTTCTCGTAATCGTGGCGGGAGTAGTAGTGGCGGCCGAAGCGTACCCAGTGTTCGGCCACGATCTGTTCGACCGGTTGGCGCTGTACGGCCAGCAGATTCAGCCAGAACAGCACCGCCCAGAGCCCATCCTTTTCGCGGATATGGGAGGAACCGGTGCCATAGCTCTCCTCGCCGCACAGCGTGGCCTTGCCCGCATCGAGCAGATTGCCGAAGTACTTCCAGCCGGTTGGCGTTTCGTAGCAGGGAATGCCCAGGCTTTCAGCCACGCGGTCGGCGGCGCGCGAAGTGGGCATGGAGCGGGCGATGCCTTTCAAGCCGTCCTTGTAGCCGGGCGCCACATCGGCGTTCGCCGCCAGGATCGCCAGGCTGTCGGAAGGCGTGACTTCGAACTTGCGACCCACGATCATATTGCGGTCGGCATCGCCGTCCGAAGCGGCGCCGAAATGCGGCGCGTCGGGAGCGGCCATCAGCTCAATCAGCTGGGCGGCGTTGACGGGATTCGGATCGGGATGGTGGCCGCCAAAATCTTCCAGCGGCACGGCATTGATGACGGTGCCGGCCGGCGCGCCCAGCATGCCTTCCAGGATCGCCTTGGCATACGGGCCGGAGACGGCGCTCATCGCATCGAAGCACATGCGGAAGCCGCTGCCGAACAGTTGGCGGATGATGGCGAAATCGAAGAGCTGCTGCATCAGTTCCGCGTAGTCGCCGACGGGATCGATCACCTCCACATCCATCTCTTCGATGCGCGTTTTGCCGACGCGGTCGATGTCGATTTCCGGCGCGTCGCTGATGCGGTACTGGGCGATGGATTCGCTGCGGTGGAAGAATTCCTCGGTATAGCTTTCCGGCGCTGGGCCGCCGTTGGCGATGTTGTACTTGATGCCGAAGTCGCCCTCCGGTCCACCCGGATTATGGCTGGCCGAGAGCACGATGCCGCCCAGCGCGCCGTGCTTGCGGATCACGCAGCTGACGGCCGGCGTGGAGAGAATGCCGCCTTGTCCCACCAGCACGCGCGCAAAGCCATGCGCCGCCGCCATGCGCAGGATCACGCGCACCGCCGCGCGGTTGTGAAAACGGCCATCGCCGCCCAGCACCAGCGTCTTGCCCGATGCGTCGCCCAGCGTGTCGAACACGCTCTGCACGAAGTTTTCCAGATAGTTGGGTTGGCTGAACACGGCCACTTTCTTGCGCAGGCCGGAAGTCCCCGGACGCTGGCCGGGGTAGGGGGAGGTTGCTACCGTGTGGATTGCCATGATCGCTCCGCGTTTGCTCAAAATATGCCGGATGGTGGCACAATTGCAACATCGGTGTAGCGCAATACGGGCGGCGCAAAACGCCGCGCAATCAGGCTGCGGGCGCCGCCGTGTCCTTGACGATCATGGTCAGCAGGCCCGCCAATGCCATCGAGGCGCCGCCCAGCGCCAGGGTGCTGATCGTGTGGCCGCCGAAGAAGTGGGTGGTGACGTAACCCAGCAGCAGGCCGCTGACGATCTGCGGAATCACCACGAAGAAGTTGAACACGCCCATATAGTAGCCCATGCGGCGGGCCGGCAAAGCGCCCGCCAGGATCGCATACGGCATGGTCAGGATGCTGGCCCAGGCCACGCCCACGCCGACCATCGGCGCCAGTAGCAGCTGCTTGTCCTGAATGAAGAAGATGCTGACCAGGCTAAGGCCGCCGATCACCAGGCAGCTCATGTGCACGACCTTGCGGCTGGTGGCGCGCGCGAACACCGGCAGGATAAAGGCCGCCAGCGCGGACACGCCGTTATACACCGCGAACATGGTGCCGACCCAGTTGCCCGCATCCTGGAAGGCGGCCGATTGCGCGTCGGTGGTGCCGAACACATTGTCGGCCACCGCCGAGGTGCTGTAGATCCACATGGCGAACAGGCCGATCCAGGTAAAGAACTGCACCACGGCCAATTGCGCCATGGTTTTGGGCATGCGCAGCAGGCCGCCGAAAATTTCGCTCATCGCGTGGCCCATGCCTTTGCTGCGCTGGCGCTCGGCGCGGAATTGTTCCAGATTCTCGGGCGGCAGCTCGTCGGCCGTCAGCACGGTCCACAGCACGGCGAAAAAGAACACCGCGCCGCCGGCATAGAAGGAATAGCGCACGGTATCGGGAATGCCGCCGTTGACGGGCACATTGCTCACGCCCAGCACATCGCCGAACAGCGTAGGCAGCAGCGAAGCGATCACCGCGCCGCAGCCGATGAAGAAGGTCTGCATCGCGAAGCCGGCCGTCTGCTGCGACGCATTCAGCTTGTCGCCGACGAAGGCGCGGAAAGGCTCCATCGATACATTGATGGCGGCGTCCATCATCCACAGCACGGCCACCGCCATCCACAGCGCGGAGGAATTCGGCATCAGGAACAGGGCGATGGAGGCGAGCAGGGCGCCGATGAAGAAGAAGGGACGGCGGCGGCCCCATTTCGGGTGCCAGGTATTGTCGCTCAGGTAGCCGATGATGGGCTGCACCAGCAGGCCGGTGACGGGGGCGGCAAGCCACAGCAAAGGCAGTTCATCCGGGTTGGCGCCGAGCGTGGAGAAGATGCGGCTGGTGTTCGCATTTTGCAGGGCAAAGCCGAACTGGATGCCGAAAAAGCCGAAGCTCATATTCCACAGCTGCCAGAACGACAGCCGCGCCTTGGTGGTTGAAGGATTCATGCCTGCCTGTCCCCGTTATAAGTATGTATGCGTAAATTTGTAGCAAAATAACATGATGGATTTTGCCTGTCAATCGAACATTTCACCGCAATTACGGGCTGCAGTGGAGTGAAATGTAGTCAAACAACAAATAATTTGACGATTGAATTACAGGCTTACAGCCAATTTGGCGGACAGTTGGCGGCGCGCCGGCACACTCACCTGCAGCAGCTTGCGCGCCGCGTTCCAGCTGAATTTCACGGCGCGGCCATCGAGCAGTACGCGCTGCGGCCTGGCTGCCACATTGTGCACGCTGACGTTGTAACCGCGTTCGGCGACTTGTGCGGCGCGGCCGGTTTCCGTCTCCAGCGACAGCAGCAGCTCGCGGCCCTGCAGGCTGCTGGCGAAGCGCACCAACTCATACTTGCCCTGCTCATAGGCTTGCGCGGTGGCGCCGTCGTCGTCATACAGCTTGCCGCTCGATGCGCTCACCGACTGGTCGTGGTAGTAGTGCAGATCGATCTGGCGCGCGGAATAATCGTTGGTGCTCTGCGCCGGCTTTGCCAGCGGCACGAAAGCGCCGGCGCGCACGAAGACCGGGATATGCTCGGGCACCACGCCCAGCGCCTCGGTGATGCCGCCGCCATGGCGCTGGTCGTTATAGAAGTCGAACCACGCGCTGCCGGCCGGGAAGTACAGCTCCTTGCGCGTGGCGCCCGGCTCCACGATCGGCGCGACGAGGAAGTCCTTGCCCCACAGGTAGGCGCCCGAGATGGAACGCGCCGCGTCGTTCTGCGGTTCTTCGAACAGCATGGGGCGCATCAGCGGCATGCCGCTCTGGCTGTTCTCGAAAGCCGTGGTGTAGTTATACGGCAGCATGGCGTAGCGCAGGCGGATCGCTTCGCGCGCCAGCGACTTGGCGCGCTCGCTGCGGAACACCGGTTCGGCCGGCACTTCCTCCTGGGCATGCGGACGGAACACGGGCTGGAATACGCCGTACTGCAGCCAGCGCGTATATAGCTCGTCATCCAGCACGGCGGAAGCGAAGCCGCCCAGGTCGGAGTGCATATAGCCTAGACCCTGCATGCCCATCTGCAGCGCGATTTCCATTTGCGATTGCAGTCCACCCCAGCTGCGGCCCACATCGCCCGACCATGGAATCAGGCCGAAACGCTGGGAGCCGGAATAGCCGGCGCGCATCAGGATGAAGGGGCGCTCGTTGGGGAAGTCCTTGCGGTAGCCTTCCGCGATCAGGCGCGCCCAATCGTGGCCGTAGATATTGTGCACCTGGTCGGCCGAGCCGGTGGCGTGCTGCAGGGCCGATGGATGCACTTCCGGCTCGCCCAGATCGCCCCACCAGCCCGTGACGCCGTCGCGCTTCAGATCCTTGTAGATATTCCAGAACCATTCGCGGCCCTGTGGGCTATACAGGTCGATCAGACCGGTATTCCCGAAGTAGAAATCGTAGGTGTAAGGCGCGCCGTCCTTGGTGGTGGCCAGTACCTTGCGCTGCACGGCTTCCTCCCAGCGCGAAGAAGTGGTCAGCACGAACGGTTCGGTGATGACGACCGTTTTCACCCCCTTGGCCGTCAGATCGGCCATCATCTTTTGCGGATTGGGGAAGCTGTCCTTGTCCCAGGCCAGATTGCCCATCGTGCCTTTCACCGTTTTGCCGAACCAGTAGAGGTCAAGCACGATGGCGTCGAGAGGGATTTTCTCTTCGATGAACTTGTCCACCGTGGCGCGGGTTTCGGCCTCGGTGTGGTAACCGAAGCGGCTGGCGAAATTGCCGAAGGCCCAGCGCGGCGGCAGCGGCTGGCGGCCGGTCAGGCTGGTGTAGCTGGCCATCACGTCTTCCCACTTGTCGCCTGCGATTACCTGATAGGTCTTGCGGCCGCCGATGGTTTCGTAGCTCAGCGTATTGTCCTTTTTGCTGTCGAAGTCCAGATAGCCGATCTGCGGATTGTCGAAGTGGATGGCGTAGCGCTTGGACGACAGCGCCATCGGGATCGTGAAGTTCATCAGCTCCGAGCGATTGCCGTAGCCATAGTGCGCCTTGTTATACAACTGGAAGCGGTTGCCGCGCCGGTTCATGCCCACGGCGCGCGCGCCGGCGCCGTACAGCGCTTCGTCCTGGTCCAGATTGAATTCGATGGCCTGCATGCCATCCTTGCGGGTATAGCCCAGCTTTTCCGACACCAGGGGCTGGCCCCTGTAGGCATAGCTGATGCGGAAGGGCGACTTCTGCACCGTGACCACGATGCCCGGCGTGGCGAATTCAATGCTGGTCACGCTGTCCTTTAGCGTGGTGGCTAGCGCCTCGGGCGCCAACACCACGGCATGCGAGTTCGTGTCGTACTGCTCGCCCTTCGGAATGAAGGCGGTTTCCACCACGGTGGCGGAGTAGGGGCGGATCAGGTATTTACCGTCGCTGGTGTTGATCTCCAGCGTGTTCTGGTTCTGCGCGAAGCTTTCCAGGCGGCGTTCTGCGTTCTGGGCGAAGGCGCTGCTGGCCAGCAGGCACAGGGCGGCAAGGGCAATCGGATTCTTCTTCATGGTGTTTTATTCGACGAAAACAACCGCCGCGCGGGCGGGAACGGTAAAACGGCCGCTGGCGGCATCGTAGCGGGCTTGCGCTGCGCGCTTGTCGGCCGCGCTGGCGCTGCTGTGCACCGGATGCAGGCGGAAGGACTTGCCAGCCTGGTCCGCGATGCTTTGCTCGGACTTGCCAACGTTGATCAGATAAGTCACGGACTTGAAGCCCGCGCCCGCGTAGCCATTGCCATCGATATGGGCGGCGATCACGGTTGGTGCCTGCGAAGGGCCAGTGTTCAGGAAGTGCAGGCGCTGCTTGATGTCTTCCGCTGTGCGCAGGCGGAACAGGGTGCTGCTGGCGCGGATTTTCAGCAAGTCGCGGAAGGCGTCGCGGGTGAACGCGATATCCTCGGGACTTGGTTTGAGCGCGGCATTCGCCAGCAGCGGACGCAGTAGCGCATAGTCCTTGCCATTGTCGGCGGCGGGCGGCAGGCCGGTGCCGAAGTAGTTGTCGCGGTAAGTCCAGTCCAGGCGGTTGAACCAGTCGCCCGATTCGAAGCTGTTGCGGTCCAGCGATTTGGAGCGCAGCACGTCAAAGCCCGCGTGATAATAGGCCACGCCCTGGCTGAAGGCATTGATGGCTGCAGCCAGAACCTGCACGCGGGCGCGGTCGGCGCTGCTGGTGTTCAGCGGCAGCTTCATGGTGTTGGCGTCGTACAGGGTCTGGTTGTCGTGGTTTTCCACATAGTTGACCACTTCGCCGGGCTGGCTGACGTAACCGGCCGGCTGGCCTGCATAATCGATGGCTTGCAGCTCGCGTACCTCGCCGGTATGGGTTTGCAGCGGATAGCTGCGGATCGAGCCGGCCAGCCCCACCTTCACCAGATCGGATGCTTTCAGCAGGTCGGCCAGCGGACGCGGGCCGGCCATGGCATTGGCGTCATACACCAGGCCATTGATATAGCCCTGCTGCGAGAACATGCGCTCGCCGGAATCGCCCGCGCCACCGCCGCGCACGGCATCGCGCGCACGGTCGCTGAAGGTGCCGATACCGCTGCCGTTCAACGACAGCTGCGATGCCTGCACGAAGCGCGCGCCATTTTCCACCTCGCCGAAATTCCAGCCTTCGCCGATCAGATTGATGTGATGACCGGCCGCCTTGTTGACGCGCGCCTGCAGTGTTTCCATCACGGAGCGCGGCTGGTGGCCCATCAGGTCGAAGCGGAAGGAATCGATGCGGTAATGGCGCGTCCACAGCTCGGCCGAATCCACCATCAGCTTGCCCATCATGCGGTTCTCGGTGGCCGTGTTGTAGCAGCAGGTGGAACGTTCGATTTCGCCTTTGAGGTTCAGGCGGTGGTAGTAGCCGGGCACGATGCGGTCCAGCACCGATTTTTCATCCTGGCCCGCGATATAGGTGTGGTTGTACACCACGTCCATGCCCACGCGCAGGCCGGTCTTATGCAGCGCCATCACCATGTCGCGGAACTCGCTGATGCGGCGTGCGCCATCGGCCGGGTCGCTGCTGTAGCTGCCTTCCGGCGCGTTGTAGTGGTAGGGGTCGTAGCCCCAGTTGTAGCAGTCGCTTTTGTGCGCCGCCATGACCGTGGCTTGCTGGGTATCGCTGTCCGGCACACCTTGCGGGGCAGGGACGGCGCAGCCCTTCTCCGGCACGCTGCCGATGTCGTACACGGGCAGCAGGTGGATATCGGTCATACCGGCCTTGCTCAGCGCTGCCAGATGGCGCATGCCGTTCGAGCTGCTTTCCTTGAAGGCTGCATACTTGCCGCGATTCGGCGTGCTCACGCTGGCGTCGTTGATCGAGAAGTCGCGCACATGCAGCTCGTAGATCGACATATCGGGCTGCGCCTGCACGCGGGCGGGGGAGCGGTGCTGGTCCCAGCCTCTCGGTTTCAGCTTCGGATCATCCAGATCGGCGATATAGCTGCGCTTGGAATCCGTGGTCAGGCTGACGGAGTAAGGATCGGTGACGAGATTGCGCACCAGGCCAGCGCTCGGCGCGTGCACATCCACCAGATAGCTGTAGTACTTGCCGGCATGGCGTCCACGTTTGCTGATTGACCAGATGCCGGTCTTGGCGTCGAAGCGCATCGGTTCAATGCGAGCGGCCTTGCCGTAGCCGGTGTCGTAGCTGCACACGGCGACCTGGCGCGCGCTCGGCGCCCACAGGCGGAAGCTGGTGCTGGTCTTATGGACGGTCGCGCCGAGGTCTTGCGCCTGTTGGGCTGCGGCGTACAGGTCGTCCAGCGCGCTGGCCGTTTGCAGGCCGGTGACGTCGCGCACCGTGCCGTCCGCGTTCTCCTGCACGATCAGTACCTGCTGCTTGAGCAGTTCCGGCAGTTTGGCGGCATCGGCCGCTTGCAGGCTTAGAACCGGCGCGTGGCCCAGATATTTAAAGCGCTGCTGAAGTTCGGCGGATAGCGCCGCATCGTGCGCCTTCAGCGTCAGCGCGCCGTCGGCGCCGCCGACCTTGGCGCCAGGCTTCGCATTCAGCAGGCCTTGCGCCGAGTGGTATAGCTTGAACTGCGCCTTGCTGTCCGCGCCAGGCCATTTAATCAGATGGCGGTCGAGCCAGACGGCGCGCGCATCGAAAGTCTGCGAGGCCTGCAGCATCTGCTGGAATGGCGCATCGCAGCTGGCCAGCTGCATGCCATGTGTCTGCGCCTGCGCGCCAAAAGCGGCCAGCACCAGTGATGCTCCCAACGACCATTTCAGAGCGTGCCGACGCCCGCGCAGTACCTTCTCTGCCATAAACCTTGTCTCCAGCGAATTTGGTAGTTTAGCTACATATTGGCGCTCCGATGAGGCCTGAATCACCTGTATGGTAATCCAATTTATGTAGCCGCACTACTAATTCGTCGCAACAGGGCTATTTCCGGCCGGTGCCGATCTGGTACTTCTTGAGTTTGTCGTAGAGGGTTTTGCGGGGGATCATCAGGTTGTCGGCGGCGAGGGCGACGTTGCCTTCGGCGGCGTCGATGGCGCGCAAAATCAGCTTGCGCTCGAACGCATCGACCTGCATGGGCAGGGCGGCATCATTGCAGGCGGCGTCGTTTTCGGACAGGGTGGCTGCGCTTTGCGCTGATGGTTCGGCGGTGACTACGCGTGGTGTGGGGGCGAGCAGCATCGGCGCGAGGCCCAGCGTCAGGCGTTCCGCGAAATTGCGTAGTTCGCGCACATTGCCCGGCCAGTCGGCGGCCTGCCAGCCTTCCATCTCCTGCGTCGTCCATGTTGGCAAGGGGCGCTGATAGCGCAGCGCTGCCTCCTGCACGAAGTGGGCCAGCAGCAGTGGAATATCCTCGCGCCGCTCGCGCAGGCGCGGCAGATCTATGTTGACTACGCCGATGCGGTAATACAGGTCTTCGCGGAACAGCCCCTGCGCGCTTAGTTGCAGCAGATCGGCCTTGGAGGCGGCGACGATGCGGCAATCCAGCTCCACCCCTTCGTTTGCGCCCAGGCGTTCAAGGCGGCGCTCCTGCAGTACGCGCAATAACTTGACCTGCAAGGCTATGGGCATGGTCTCGATTTCGTCGAGGAAGACCGTGCCGCCGTTGGCGTATTCCAGCTTGCCGATGCGGCGCTTCTGAGCGCCGGTGAAAGCGCCCGGCTCATGTCCGAAGATTTCGCTCTCGAATACCGACTCGGGCAGCGCGCCGCAATTGATCGCTACGAAATTGCCCCTGCGCCCACTGGCCGCGTGCAGCAGCCGCGCCGCCACTTCCTTGCCGGTGCCGGTCTGCCCGTTTATCAGCACATCGACGCCGGCTGGCCCGATATTGCGGATCAGGAGCTTGAGACGTTCGATGGCCTCGGAGCGGCCGATCAGATCCGGCGTATCGGGATGCAGGGCGCGCGCCGCGCGCAGTTGGCGGTTCTCCAGCACCAGGCGGCGGCGCTCCTGGGCGCGGCCGACCGCATCCATCAGCCGCTCGGAAGCGAAAGGCTTCTCGATGAAATCGTAAGCGCCGCCGCGCATCGCCATCACCGCCATGCTCACATCGCCATGGCCGGTCACGACGATCACCGGCAACTCCGCATCCAGCGCCACCACCTGAGCCAGCAGCTCCAGGCCGGAACGTCCCGGCAGGCGCACATCGGTCACGATCACGCCAGCATAATCGGCGCGCAGCAGGGACAAGGCCTCCTCCGCGCTGGCGCAGGCTTGCACGGCAAAGCCGCCTAGCTCCAGTGTCTGCGCGGTTGCCATGCGCAGGGTGGCTTCATCCTCTACCAGGATCGCTTGCAGCGCACTCAAATCGTGCCTCCTTCGGTTTGCAGCGGCAGGCGCATCTCGAATTCGGCGCCGCCTTCGGGGCGGTTATACGCCCTCAATTGTCCATTCATCGCCTGCACGATAGACGATGAAATTGCCAGGCCAAGCCCCAGCCCCTTGCCGGACGGTTTGGTTGTGAAAAACGGTTCGAACAGATGGGCCGCCACCTGCTCGGGAATGCCTTCGCCGCTATCGCTGATGCGCACCACGGCCTGACCGTCCTCGCGGCTCAAAATCAGGTGGACGCGCCGCAGCGGCGACGTCTCCACCGCATCGAGCGCATTGCGCAGCAGATTAATCAGCACCTGCTCGATACGCACCGCATCGCCAGCCACGATCATCGCGCCCGCGCCGGTATCGATGTCGAGCAGCGCCTCGCGGCGCTGGAACTCGCTCTCCAGTAGGAAGGCCGAAGCGCGCACCGAATGCGCCAGATCGACCGCCGCCACATTCTGGTCCTTGCGCGCAAAGCCCTTCAACTGGCCGATGATGGCGCCCATGCGCGCACTGGCCGCGCCGATGTGCACCAGATTACTGGCCGCCTGCTCCGGCTGGCCGCGTTCAAGATAAGTGCGCGCATTGTCGGCGAAAGCGCGGATCGCCGCCAAAGGCTGGTTCAATTCATGCGTGATCCCGGCCGCCATCTGGCCCAGCATCGCTAGCTTCCCCGCCTGCACCAGCTCATTTTGCGTCGAACGCAGCATATGCTCCGTCTGTTGCAGCGTGTGGTACTTGGTTTCCAAATGCTGATTCGTCTCGCTCAGCTGCTGCGTGCGTTGCGCGATGCGGCTCTCCAGCTCCTGCGCCGCCTGCTGCAGCGCTTCGCGCGAAGCCAGGCGCTCCTCCATGCGGCGGCGGCGTTGATGCAGCGCCCACAGCGAAGCCGCGGCAAACGCCAGCAGCAAGGCCGTCGCCAGCGCCCACAGCGTACCCACGCGCGTGACGCGCGACTGGTTTGGGAACAACATCAGCTGCCAACCCAGGCGTCCCACCGGCAGGGTGACGAAGGGGCCGGGCGTCTGCTGCAAGGGCGTGAGGTTCTTGCCGGTGTACTGCTGCGTGTGATTCAACTCGGCCAGCGTGGCCTCGCGCAAGGGATGCAGGCTGTGATACTTCCAATCCTCGCGGTTGCTGAGGAAGACCACGCCATGGCGGTCAGCCAGCGCGATTGGATCATCGCTGCTGCTCCAGGTACGTTCAAACTCCGCCAGACTGATTTTGACCGCGATGACGCCTGCCACCGGGCCGCCCGCGCTGCCGTTCGCATACACCGGCTGCGCGATAAAGTAACCCGCCTCCGACGTGCTGGTGCCGATGCCATAAAACAGCCCCGCGTGTCCGCGCAGCGCCGCATGAAAATAAGGACGATAAGAGAAATTCTTCCCGACGAAGCCGAGCGGCTGATCCCAATTGCTCGCACCCAAAGTCAGACCATTACGGTCCATCAGATACAGCGCGCCAACCTTGGCCTGCTGCTGAATAGTTTGCAGCGTACCGTTCAAGCGCGCGATCGCCGCCGGATCGTTGGGATGGGCCAGCGCATTCGCCAGATCCGGCTGCCGCGCCAACACAAAGGGCAGCGTTTCAAAACGCTGCAGCACCGACTGCAAATCCGGCGCCATCAACTGCAGCTGGCGATGGCCCTGCAGCAGCGATTCCTCACGCGCCCGCAGCGTCCCAAACCAGAACGCCGCCGCCACGGCCGCCACGACCCCAAACAGCCCCACCACCAATAAAAATGAGTTTCTCGCGCGCATCCCGAATTCTACAACGCCACCCCACAGTTTGATCTGCCTCAACAAATGTCCCACCCTGGTGTCAGGCACCAGAGTCGGACATTCTTTGATTTTTCGCAAAAAATGTCCTACCCCCGTGCCTGACACCAGGGTGGGACATTGTTTGATATTAATCAACGGCGGCGAGGCGCATTTCGTCGTTGTGGTGGCGCTGCTGCTCTTCCATCACGAGCTGGCCGAGTTCGCGCTTGAGGGCGTTGAATTCGGCTGAGGCGGGGTCGCGCAGGCGGGGCAGGTCGACCAGAATGTCGCGCTTGACCGTGCCGGGACGGTAGGTCATGACGATGATGCGGTCGGCCAGGTAGATCGCTTCTTCGATACTATGGGTGACGAAGATGATGGTCTTTTTCAGCTCGGACCAGATGCGCAGCAGCTCGTCCTGCAGATTGCGGCGGGTCAGCGCATCCAGCGCGCCGAAAGGTTCGTCCATCAGCATGATCGGCGAGTCCAGGGCCAGCACGCGGGCAATCGCTACACGCTGGCGCATGCCGCCTGACAGGTCTTTCGGATAGCGGTGGCGGAAGTCGCTCAGCGACAGCATGCTTAATAACTGCGATACCGTCTGCTCGATCTTGTCCTTGGCCATGCCTTTGACTTCCAGGCCGAAGGCGATGTTCTTCTCCACGGTCATCCATGGGAACAGCGCGTATTCCTGGAACACCATGCCGCGCTCCGGCCCTGGCCCGGTGATCAGTTGCGCATCGGCCGTGATTTCGCCGCTCGAAGGCAGCGAGAAGCCGGCAATCGCATTCAGCAGCGTCGACTTGCCGCAGCCCGATGGGCCGAGCAGGCAGACGAATTGTCCCTGCGGGATATGCAGATTGATGTCCTTCAGCGCGACCACTTCGCGGCTGTCGGTCTTGAATACTTTGTTGACGCCTTTAACGGTGATATGGCTCATCTCAGTTCTCCAGGCCGCGGTGCCAGCGCAGCAGATGGTTATTCAGTTTGTTCATGCCCACGTCGATGATCAGGCCAAGCAGGCCGATCGAAATCATGCCGGCGATGATCTTGTCGGACCAGAAGTATTCGCGCGCTTCGAGGATGCGGAAGCCCAGGCCATTGTTCACGGCGATCATCTCGGACACGATCACCACGATAAACGCGGTGCCGATGCCGATGCGCACGCCGGACAGGATGTAAGGCACGGCCGCCGGCAGCATCACGCGCACGAACATGGTGCGCTGGCTGACGCCCAGATTGCGCGCGGCGCGGATGTAGATGCCGTCGACCTGGCGCACGCCGGCGATGGTGTTCATCAGCACCGGGAAGAAGGCGCCCAGCGCAATCAGGAACACGGCCGGCGCGTTACCCAGGCCGAACCACAGGATCGCCAGCGGAATATAGGCGATCGGCGGGATCGGACGCAGCACCTGCATCAGTGGATTTAGCCAGGCATACATGCGCGGGCTGGAACCCATCAGCAGGCCAAAGGGCAGGGCCAGGCCGGCGCCGACCGCGAAACCGACCACCACGCGGTACATGCTGCTCAGCGTATCGGTCAGCAGCTCGCCCGACAGCGCCCAGCCCAGCCAGGACATGCCGGCCGCTGGATCGTAAGGCGTCAGCGGCAGCAGGTATTCCACCCACTTCTGCACCACCGCCAGCGGCGATGGCAATACCTGCGGATTGATCCAGCCCAGCTGCGCGCTGGCCTGCCACAGGGCGATGACGACAACGGGCACCACGGCGCCCGCGGCGATTTCACGCCAGTTCTGCTTTGCCATGATGTCTCCGTCTTATTTGATGTTCAGGCTTTTCTTGGCTTCGTCCAGCAGATCGGTCTTGACGAATTCCGTGGCGACCGGCGGCTTGCGCATTTTGCCGATGCCGTGTTTGGCCATGACGTCGGTGGTGATCTGGATATGCTGGGCCGAGATATCGTAGGTGTAGGGCGAATTGCTGATCGCGTCTTCGAAATCGTCCTTGGTGATCTGGCCTTTGAAGATCACTTCGCGCACGTATTTTTCAGCGACCGGTTTCTGGTCGATGAAGGTCTTGGTCGCCTGCATGAAGCAGTTCATGAACTTGACGGCGGTGGCGCGGCGCTCCTTGTAGAATTTTTCGCTCATCACCATGGTGCGTACCGGCTCGCCGATCGGCGTGTCGTAAGGCTTCATCACCTCCACGCCGAAGCCCTTGTTGATCGCTTGCGAAGATTGCGGCTCCGACTGCATGATGGCATCCAGGTTCTTGCCCAGCAGCGCCTGATTCAGGTCGGCGAAAGCCAGGAAGATCAGTTGCACGTCCTTGCCCGGCTGGTCGGAAGCGGTCAGGCCGTGCTGCGCCAGTTCCGCCACCAGCAGCACCTCATGGATACCGCCGCGCGTCACGCCGACTTTTTTGCCCTTCAGATCCTTGATCGACTTGATGCCCGCATCGGGACGCGCCACCAGCCGCGCGCCGCCCTTGGCGAAACCGGCCACCACATAAATCGGCGCGCCGTTGGCGCGGCCCGCGATCGCCGCTTCGGATGCCGTCGCGCCCACATCCAGTTCGCCCGCGAGGATGGCCTGCATCACATCCGGCCCCTTGGCGAAGACATGCTCCTCGACCTTGATGCCGCACTTCGGTGCGATTTCCTTGATATACGAGACGGCGCCGTAATGCGCGAATTTCAGATTACCGAGACGCACCACTTCCTGCGCACCGGCGGTGGTGCAGAAAGCGGTGGCGAGGGATAGGGTCAAAAGGTGAAGCTTGTTCATGCTGGTCTCCAAAGCAGGGTTATTGTTCCCAGCCAGAGAGCAGCTTTCATGCCAGTACTTGTGTATTAGCTAAGTCCTTGATTTATTTCACTTACTGCGATGCCGCAAGAAAAACCGTATCAGATACGCCGTGCGGATTCCCGGAATCGGCACGCCCGTCGTGCGGATTTCCGCCTCGAATGTTTGAGCAAAATCAAAAAATGTCTCACCCTGGTGTCAGGCACCACGGTCGGACATTCTTTGAGAAAGATCAAGGAATGTCCGACTCTGGTGCCTGACACCAGGGTGGGACATTCGTTGAGGGAGATCAAAGGATCAGGATTTGGTGGGGACGGTGCCGTAGCAGGTTTGGGTCTGGCCGTCGTCGCTGCGGTAGTTGTCGACCATGCGGTAGCGGGTGGCGTAGAGGCCGAAGGCCAGCGCGGTCAGCAGGGCGAAGCCGGCGAAGAAGAACATCTGGAAGGCGATGACGCTCATGCCGCTGGTGGCGATGTGGCCCAATACGGCTTCGTTCTTGACGCTGGAGTTGACGATCAGTACCCACAGGTTGCCAACCGTGACGGCGAGCGTCCAGAAGCTCATGATCGAGCCTTTCATCGGCGCCGGCGCCTGGCTGTAGGCGAATTCGAGGCCGGTGGCGGAGACCAGCACTTCGCCCATGGTCAGTACGGCATACGGCAGCAGTTGCCACAGGATCGACATCGGCGTGCCGGCATCCATCGAGAGCTGGATCCAGCCGATGATGATCCATGCCAGGCCGCTCAGTGCGATGCCGGCGGTCATACGGCGCAGCGGGGTCGGTTCGATGCCGATCTTGCGCAGCAGCGGGAAGATGGCGAAGTTGTTGAAGGGGATCAGCAGCATCACCAGCAGTGGGTTCACGGCCTGCATCTGCGCCGGCAGCACTTTGAATTCCCAGCCGAACAGCGACAGCATCGGGCTTTGCATATTGTTCGCCTGAAGGATCCAGGTCGATGCCTTCTGGTCGAACAGGGACCAGAATGGCGTCACCAGCGCGAACACCACCAGAATGCGCAGGACGGCGCGCACGCCTTCCACGGCTTCATCCGGGTGCGCGCCGCGCGCGCGTTCCAGCTGCATGGCGGTGCCGATGCCGCCGAAGGCCAGCAGCAGCACCAGCGCGGTACAGGCGGCGATCACGAAGCCCCAGGAGAAGGACATGCACAGCGATGCCACGGCTGCCGCCGCGCCGATCAGCGCCACGGTCAGGCCGGGGCGCGATTGGCCCGGTTTGCGCGCCAGCAGGGCAGTGCGCGCGACGTTGGTGAAGGAGTCGGGGTTGTGCTTTTGCGGCTGCACGTGCACGTACTTCTTGTTCCCGAGCCAGAAGATCATGGTGGCGACGGCCATCAGGATGCCGGGAATGCCGAAGGCGACGGCTGGGCCGTAGTTCTTCAGGAACAGAGGCATCAGCAGCGAGGCGAAGAAGGAGCCGAAGTTGATCATCCAGTAGAAGGCGTCGTACACGACTTTGGCGCGCTTCTTGTTGGTCTGGTCGAACTGGTCGCCGACGAAGGCGGAAACCAGCGGCTTGATGCCGCCCGATCCAAGCGCAATCAGGAACAGGCCGAAATAGAAGCCTTTCAGATTGTCTTCAAAGATGGCGAGACAGGCATGCCCGGCCACGTACACGAGGCTGAGCCAGAAGATGGTGTTGTACTTGCCGAAGAAGCGGTCGGCCAGCCAGCCGCCCAGCAGCGGGAAGAAGTAGACGCCGATGACGAAGGTGTGGAATACGTGTTTGGCTTCGCTGGCGCGGTCTTCCAGTGGGATGAACAGCAGCAGGGTGCTGATCAGGAAGGGCGTCAGGATATTGCGCATCCCGTAAAAACTAAAACGTTCGCAACCTTCGTTTGCGATGATGTACGGGATCTGGCGCGGTAGCGGCCCGTTGCCTGCGTGCTGGTCAGCTTGTGACATGTAGAAGTCTCCTGATTTTGTCAGATCGGGATGCTATGCGAAGCACTTGGGCTTGGCAACTGGTATGCATGAATGCTCACCAGGCAAAAAATACCGATAATTATGTAGTTTAGCTACCTATATTGATGGCGTGAAAATTCATAAGTATTTGAAATATATATGTATTACTCTGAATTTCGAGTCTTGATGGGTGATTGAGTATCGGGTATTCATCATGTATATTGTCTACAAATCCACTCCCATTCCTAAGGAAGCTAACGTGAGCAAAGCATTGTCCCCGACCTGGTGGCGCGAAGCGATCATCTATCAGGTCTATCCGCGCAGTTATCTCGATACCAACGGCGACGGCGTGGGCGACCTGCCCGGCATCACCGATCGCCTGGAATACATTGCGAAACTGGGCGTGGATATCGTCTGGATTTCGCCTTTCTTCAAATCGCCGATGCGCGACTTCGGCTACGACGTGTCCGACTACTGCGACGTTGATCCGCTGTTCGGCACCCTGGACGATTTCGATAAGCTGATCGCCAAGGCGCATAGCCTGGGCTTGAAGATCATGATCGACCAGGTGATGTCGCATACGGCCGAGGAGCATCCGTGGTTCGTGGAGAGCCGCAAGAGCCGCGACAACGCCAAGTCCGACTGGTATGTCTGGGCCGATCCTCTGCCGGACGGCAATCCGCCCAACAACTGGCTGTCGGTGTTCGGCGGCTCGTCGTGGCAATGGGATTCACGCCGCAAGCAGTATTACCTGCACAACTTCCTGGTCAGCCAGCCGGACCTGAACTTCCACCATCCTGAGGTGCAGCAAGCCCACCTCGATTGCCTGCGCTTCTGGCTGGAGCGCGGCGTGGATGGGGTGCGCCTGGATGCGTGCAACTTCCACTTCCACGACCGCTCGCTGCAAAGCAATCCGCCGGCGCTGGTGCGCGACACCGCCACCGTCAGCGACGTGAACCCGTACGGCATGCAGGCCCATATCCACGATAAGAGCCAGCCCGAGAACGTGGCCTTCCTCGAACGCCTGCGCGTGCTGCTGGACGAATTCGGCGCGGTCGCCATCGGCGAAGTGGGGGCCGACGATTCGCTGGCCGTGATGGCCGAGTACACGGCGGGTGGCAACAAGCTGCACATGGCTTACAGCTTCAATCTGCTGACCGCCGTTTGCACCGCCAAGCATATCCGCACCCAGGTCGAGGACTTCAAGGCGCGCGTCAAGGATGGCTGGGCCTCCTGGTCGGTCGGCAACCACGATGCCCAGCGCGTGATGACGCGCTGGGGCGGCGCGCATCCAACGCCGGCTTTCGGCAAGCTGGTGCTGGCGATGCAGCTTTCGCTGAAAGGCACGCCTTGCCTGTATCAGGGCGACGAGCTGGCCTTCACCGAAGCCGATGTGCCCTATGAGTTGATCCAGGACCCTTACGGCAAAACCTTCTGGCCCGAGTTCAAAGGCCGCGATGGCTGCCGCACGCCAATCGCCTGGACCGAAGCGGCCAACGGCGGCTTTAGCAGCGGCCAGCCTTGGCTGCCCGTCGCGCCGGAGCATATCGCGGCGGCCGCCTCGGTGCAGGAGGCGGACGTGGATTCCATGCTGTCCTTCGCGCGCCGCATGATCGCCTGGCGCCGCAGCATGCCGCAGCTGACGCGCGGCGAGATCGTCTTCTTCGATGCACCGGAACCGGTGCTGGCGCTGCGCCGCGACCTGGAAGGGGAGCGCAGCGTGATCGCCATCTTCAACCTGGGCGCGCAGCCGGCCGGCTTCGCCTTGCCCGAGGCGGCCGGCGCCGAGAAGCTGGAGAATCCCGGTTTGCCGGGCGAAGTGGTGGACGGCCAGGTCAGCCTGCCGCCGCATGGCGCCTGGTTCGGCTACGCCCGCTAGGATGGCCGATGGCCTTTCCGGCGGAGCCGCCTAGGGCCGGGTCCACCTGACGCCGGAGGCGGGCGGCCCATGCGGACGGGCGGGCGTACGGTACGGGAAAGAGCGCCGGCCTGCCGCCATTCATGCTATTGTCGGTAACTGGTGGTATTCCCTTACACCAGAAAGAAAGCCTGACGTTTTTGCCTCGCAGCTGGCCAGCAAAGTTTGTTTTTGCATGCCCTTCCAGTCTGGTCGTCAACCCCGTTCCGGCGCCATTCTTGCCTATGCCGCAGGCCTCAGCCGCCGGCCTGCGCTGTCCGGCTATTGCCACCCTGCGGCTGCCTCAGCGGAGATGCGCCACCATGGAAGCAAGCAAACGCAAGGATGAGCAAATGACCCTGGTCGTCAATGCCGGCCTCAATCTCGATATTCTGTGGGGCTGCGTGAATGCCTGGGCGTATATGCGCAGCCGGAATGTTCCGCGTCCAGTGGCCTTGCGCGTGCTGTCGAAAGCGGGACCGCGGCGCGCTGCGGATGAGGAGCATCCCGCCGTGCGTGACAGCCGGCTGGCGCCGTCGCCCATCGCTGCGGCTCCCACCCAAAGAGAGGCGGCGCGCATGGTGGCGCGGCCCTTTCCCTTGCCCCGTACCAACCACGAGCTGGCCGGTCTGATCGACCATGCCATCCAGCTGATGGCGGTGCGCAACCGCCACTACGCCGAGGCGCTGTTGCGCATTTATTCGGTCGATACGCCCACCATCATGCGGGTGTTGTTCGATCTGCGCCACCGGCGCGCGGCCGGCCGTCACCCGCGCCTTGCCTTGCAGTTGCGCGGCATCGCGCCGGGCGAGGATGGGGCGCCGCGCGCCACGGAAACGCAGCATGGATGAGCCTGATGACTGCGCCGCCCCCACCGGCCGGCCGGATTTGCTGGCCCTGGCCCGCCATTTGCTGATGGCGAGCACGGTGCGCGCCGCCCTTGAGGTCACGGGAGCCGCCCTGGCCGGCCTCAACGCGGACGAAGCCATGATTATGTTGCGCCAGAGGGGGAGCACGCAAAATCTGCGTTTTGCCGGCGCCGCGCGGGCGGCGCCCGCCGAGTTGGACTCCGCCCTGTACCAGCTGGCCTTGCACGCGCTGATACACACCCATGGCTCGCCGTCGCGCGTTGGCTATGGGGACCGGCATCCGGACTGCCACGGGACCGTGCTGCAGCGGGCTGGCGGCAGTACGCTGTTGGTGACGTTGCCGTCGGCGGCGTGCGAGGGCGTGCTTTTGCTGAACTGGCAGAGCCGCCAGCCGGCCGCTTGCCTGGAGCAGACGCGCCAGTTGCTGCTGCAGATCGCGCAACTGGCGGGGGCTTGCCTGGCCGGCTTGAACAGCAAGCAGGGGCGGGAAGACCGTCTCAGCGCCCGCGTCGCCACGCTGCGCGAGGCCGGCCGCCACCATGCCGCGGAAATGCGGCGCAGCGTAGCGCAGACGGCCGAAGCGCGCGATCAAGCCAGCCAGGATAGCATGACCGGTCTACTGAACCGGCGCGGCTTTTTTGCGCAGGCCGAACACGGCTTCATGCAGGCGCGGCAGCAGGCCTTGGCCTGCACGGTGGTGTTTGCCGACGTGGATGGGCTGAAGGTGGTGAACGATGAGCTGGGCCATGAACGCGGCGATGAGCTGATCCGCCACGGGGCCGCCGTGTTTCAGAGCGCGTTTCAGGACGCCGACGTCGTGGCCCGGCTCGGCGGCGACGAATTTGCCGCCTTTGCCTTCGGTGACGCGGCGCCGGAAGCCATCCGCGCCCGCCTCCATGCCCGCGTTACCGCATTCAACCGTGCTGGCCGCTTTCCGCAGGCGGTCTCGCTGAGCGTGGGCGTGGTCAGCTGCGACACCTTTTCCAGCGCTTCCCTGGCTGACTATCTGCAAATGGCCGACGCTGAGATGTATCGGCAAAAACACCGGCACGTGCGTTGTGCCCGCTAAGCCCTGCCAGGAGAGTATATGTGCCCCTCCAACGTTCCCATCCCGTCCGCCGACGCGCCGGACGCGGCGCTCGCGGCGCGCCATGAAATCGGCTACGACGGCCGGCACTATCTGTACCGTGAATACCGTTACGAACACTTTGCCGATGCGCTCAGCTATGCCCGCCTCGACCAGGCGCGGCCGGGCTGCCGGCCTGACCCGGCCTTCGTGGCGCGCTGGGACGCGCCCTGGCAGCCCGATCCCGCCCAGCAAGAACAGATGGCGCGCTGGGGCATCGGTTTTGCCGCCGGCTACTATTTGTTGGACGGCTACCGCTATGAGCACCTGGCCGATGCCCTGAGCTATGCCCGGCAGCGCGCCGCGCCGGTTCCGGCGGCCCATTCCGCCTGAACGCCTCATCTGTCTCAGGCGACCGGCGGCGCGGCGCTGCCCGCGCCCAGCACCAGTCGGCGTGCTTTCCCTCCCCGACGGTTTTTCCGGCGAAGCAAGGTCTTTTTGGCACTATCGTGCTAAAAGTCCGACGCCAGGCAGGCTCTTGTTCTTTTTAACATCGTGCATTTCAGGTATGCTGCCGCCTTCTGCCGTGATTGATTGTCCAGAGAATCGACGATGAAACAAGCCGACGCTGATCTTAAACTGAGCCGCACCGCCTTTGCCGACGGCCCCCGTCTGCTGGCCGACATCGGCGCCACGCATGCCCGCTTTGCGCTGCAAACCGCGCCTGACGAATTCCGCTCCGTGCGCGTGCTGCAATGCGACGACTTCAGCGGCATCGTGCCCCTGGTGCGCAGCTATCTGGAAGACCATCCCGGCCTGAACCTGAACCATGCGGCGCTGGCGCTGGCCAACCCGGTGCATGGCGATTACGTCAGCATGACCAACCGCGACTGGCAGTTTTCCACCGACGAGGTGCGGCGCGAACTGGGCCTGCATACGCTGCTGGTGGTGAACGACTTCACGGCGCTGGCCATGTCCATCCCCGGCCTGAAACCGGCCGATCTGATGCAGGTGGGCAGCGGCACGGCGGCGGCGAACTCGGTGATCGGCGTGCTCGGTCCCGGCACGGGCCTGGGCTGCTCGGGCGTGATTCCCACGGTGGACGGTTTCATCACGCTCGGCTCGGAGGGCGGCCATACCAACTTCGCGCCGGCCGACGAGCGCGAATACTTCATCCTGCAATACGCCTGGCAGACCTGGTCCCATGTATCGAACGAGCGCCTGATTTCCGGCCCCGGCATGGAGATCATTTACCGCGCGCTGGCCAAGCGCAACGGCCTGGCGGTGCGCGACCTGACTTCGCAGCAGATCATCGCCGGCGCCCTGAAAGACCAGGACGCGCTGTGCCAGGAAGTGTTGGAATGCTTCTGCGCCATGCTGGGCGGCGCGGCCGCCAACCTGGCGGTGACGCTGGGCGCCTTCGGCGGTATCTTCATCGGCGGCGGCATCGTGCCGCGCATGGGCGAGTGGTTCCTGGAGTCGCCTTTCCGCGCCCGCTTTGAAGCCAAGGGCCGCTTCTCGTCCTATCTGGCGGAGATCCCGACGTATGTGATCACCACGCCGAATCCGGCCTTCTACGGCGTGGCCACCATCCTGTCCGAACATCTGCGCGGCCGCAGCGGCGCGAACACGCTGATGGACCGCGTGCAAAGCCTGCAAAGCGAGCTGACGCCGGCCGAACAGCGTGTGGCGCAGCTGGTGATCGAGCAGCCGCGCCTGGTGCTCAATGAGCCGATTGCCGATATCGCGCGCCTGGCCGAAGTGAGCCAGCCGACCGTGATCCGCTTCTGCCGCTCGCTCGGCTTCCAGGGCTTGGCCGACTTCAAACTGAAATTCGCCAGCAGCCTGACCGGCGCTATTCCGGTGCGCCACAGCCAGGTGCGCGTCAGCGACAGCACCCACGATCTGAGCGCCAAGGTGATCGACAACACCGTGTCGGCCATCCTCAAATTCCGCGACCAGCTCGACGTGCGTTCGCTGGACCGCGCGATTGCGCTGATTAGCAAGGCGAAAAAGGTGGAGTTCTACGCGATGGGCAATTCGCGCGTGGTGGCGCTGGACGGCCAGCACAAGTTCTTCCGCTTCCGCATTCCTACCTCGCTGTATGGCGACGCGCATCTGTTCACGCTGGCGGCCGAGCTGCTGCAGGCGGGCGATGTGGTGATCGCCATTTCCAATTCGGGCAAATTGCCGGAACTGCTGCAGGCGGTGGAGGCGGCGCGCGCGGCGGGCGCCGATGTGATTGCGATTACCAGTAGCCAGTCGCCGCTGGCGAAGAAGGCCACGGTCTGCCTGACCGTCGATCACGCCGAGGACAGCACCACCTTCCTCTCGATGATCTCGCGCATCCTGCAATTGCTGCTGATCGATATTCTTTCGGTCGGCATTTCGCTCGACGAGCAGAACGCCGCCCTGGTGCTGGAACATAAAGGCAATGGCGGCAGCCAGGAAAGCCGCCGCCTGCTGATTTCCCACCTCGACAGCTGATAAGGCTGCCGGCGCGGTTTAATCGAGCCTGGTCAGCTGGATGGGCTCCGTCTTGTCGAAGACGGCGTCGGCATGCTGCGTGAGCAGGGCTTCCATGCTGGCCTTACCCATAATGAGCTCGCGGTACATCGAGCGGTTCCTGGATTCGGCCGGCAGCTGCATTTCCTTCAGCAGCGCTTCCGCCCGCGTTGGGTCGATCATCTGCAGCGTCATATGGCTCGCATCGGCGGCGGCGATGCGCAGCATCATATAACCGCCGGAACGGCCATCATTGACCAGGGCCAGATAGCGCTGGCCGGCGTGCTCATACAGCTCGGCCTTGCCTTCCTTGTCGTCGTCATACCAGCGCAGCACCAGGGTTTCGCCCTCGATGCGGGCCTGGATCGGGCGGTCTTTGCCTCTCCCGCCCAGCTTCAGGGCCACATTCCATTTTCCAGCCATTTCCTGCGGCAGGGGCAGGCGCTTGCCGGCCGGTTGGTCGACATAGACGCAGGCGGCCAGCAGGGCAGCCATCGATAACATTGCGATATAGCGGATCAGATTTTTCATGTTTGACTTATGGGGTAGGGGCAATATTGCTCTGGCGATAATACCACTCGCGTTCGAAAAAACTGCTTGAGTTCTGTAAAAAAGCGTTTAAGATATATCTCAATTCGACATATCTTAAGGAGTAAGACCATGCATCATTTCTTTCGCGGACAGCATCGCCACATGCACGGCCACGGCCACTACCATCGCGGCGGCGGCGGACGCGGTCCCAAAATGTTCGATGCCGGCGCCATGCGCTATGTGGTGCTGCAGCTGATCGCCGAAAAGCCGCGCCACGGTTACGAAATCATCAAGGAACTGGCGCAGCGCGCGGGTGGGGCTTACACGCCCAGCCCCGGCGCCATTTACCCCCTGCTGTCCATGCTGCTGGACATGGGCCACGTGTCGGCCAGCGCCGACGGCAACAAGAAACTGCACACGATCACGCCCGAAGGCGAGGCCTTCCTGGCGGAGAACCGGCAGATGGTCGACGCCGTGATGGCGCGCATCTCGCAGCCGGTCGACGAAAACGAAGACCTGCGTTCACTGATGCATGCCTTGAAAGAGGTCATCATCCTGCGGGCGCGCGACTACACAACCACCGAAACGCGCCTGGCGCAGATCCGCGCTATTCTGAAACGGGTGCGGGCCGAGATCGAAGCTCTCGACTGAGCTTTGCCCGATTTGAAGGAACAAGATGAGTACTAACTTACACCTTACCCCGGCGCGCGAGCGCGCCATTCTCTGGCTGCTGGCCTTCACGCAATTCACCGTCATCATGGACTTCATGGTCATGATGCCGCTGGCGCCGCAGCTGATGCACGCCTTCTCGATCAGCGCCGCCAAGGTATCGAGCGCAGTTTCGGTCTACGCCTGGTGCGCCGGCCTGTCCGGCATTCTGGCCGCCACTTATATCGATCGCTTCGACCGCAAGCGCCTGCTGCTGACAGTCTTCCTGCTGTTTAATGTATCGAACCTGGCCTGCGCCCTGGCGCCCAACTTCGAGGTGCTGGTGCTGTCGCGCGCCATGGCCGGCTTGACCGGCGGCGTGATGGGCGCGATCGGCATGGCCATCATCGGCGACCTTATTCCGCCCCAGCGGCGCGGCTACGCCACGGGCATCGTGATGACTTCCTTCAGCATCGCCGCGATTGCCGGCGTGCCGACGGGCGTCATGCTGTCGGCACACTATGGCTGGGCTTCCACCTTCTATCTGCTGGTGCTGCTGTCGATGGTGGTGTGGCTGGCGGGCGTCAGCCTCCTGCCCTCGCTGCGCGGCCACCTGGGCAAGCCTGTGCCGCTGGCGGCGATTGTGCCGAATCTGCTGGCGCTGTTTACCGTCGGCGCCCACCTGCGCGCTTTCCTGCTGAGCGGCTTGAATGCGATGGCGGGCATGATGGTGATTCCCTTCATCTCGCCCGTATTGGTGAGTAACCTCGGCATCAAGCCGGCCGAGATCACCTGGATTTATCTGGCGGGCGGCATTGCGACCCTGTTCACCGCGCGCCGGCTGGGCAATTGGTCGGACAGCGCGGGCAAGCATAAGGTCTACCGCATCGTGGCGCTGGCTTCCATGATTCCCATGCTGACGATCACGCATATGCCGCCAATGTCGCTGACGGTGATTATTTGTCTCTTCCCCATCTTCATGGTGCTGCTGTCGGGACGGAACATCCCCTTGCAAGCCTTGATGACGACGGTGCCCGATCCTGCGCGGCGCGGCGCCTTCCTCAGCGCGAATATGGCGGTGGTGCAGATGGGTACCGGGATCGGCGCGCTGGTGGGCGGCATGTGCCTGGTCAACGGCGCCGATGGCCATATCTACGGCTACGGCACGGCAGGCTGGATCGCCGTCGGCCTGACCCTGTTCACCAGCTGGTGGGTGAGCAATGTGCGCAGCGCGCCTTCGCAGGAAGTTATCCGTTCGCCTGCCTGACTACCAGGTCGAGCAGCGCCTGCGCCTGTTTCAGCACGGCGCCGCTGGCCGACTTGCCATGCAGTTCGGCGAAGCTGCCTTCGCTGAGATGCAGGCCGTCCGCTGCCAGCACCGTGACGCGCAGCGATCCGGCGGCGGGAGGAGGGCGGCGCAGTTTGCCGCCTTCCTGGCCGGCGTTTTTCGCCAGGCCGCGCGCGGCGCTTTGCACCAGTGCCTTGGCCTGCTGCACCACTTCGGCCGGGCTGCCTTCAAACACGGCCAGGCGGCCGGTCTGGTTGATGTATTGAACCTGGCCGTCGGCATAGGCGGCCAGCACATCCAGGCCATTTTCCAGCGGCACTTCGACCACCACGCCCAGCGCTTCCTTGGGCGGCACGGCGTAGGTGCGTTCGCGCAGCCAGTTGAAGGCGAGCAGGCGCACGCGGCTCTCTTCATTACTGTCCTGCGCGATGGCGCGGATCACCTGCGGGTCGGGATTGTCGCCGAACAGGGGCAGGGTGCTGGCCTTTGGCGCGAACAGCGCGGCTTCGTCGCAGAACATCAGCTTGTAGACGAGGTTCAGCTCATCCTGCCGATACGGCTGGTAGGCCGCGGGATCAAAGCTGGTCGGGGCGGGCGCCGCCTTGGCGCCGAACAGGGATTTCAGTTTGTCGAACATATCTGCCGCTGGCTTCATCAATGCCGCCATGATACGGCATCGCGGCCGGACAGCGGCGATTCGCCGCCCGCGGCCTTTCAATCCAGCAGCGTGATATTGCCGCGATGGGCCACAAAGAAGGTGGCGTCGCTCAGCGCCTGGGCGTCATGCTGCTCGCCCTCTTTGAGCAGCAGGGTGTCCCCGGCGGACAGTTCGATCTCGCCGAAGCGGATGCGGCCGCTCAGCATCAGGATCTGCTCCCAGCCGTCGTGGTCATGCAGGGGGAAGCGCGCACCCTCGTCGAAGCGGACGAAGTAGCTGCCGTCGGCGTTCTCGCTCCAGACGGCGGCGACCCGCATGCCGGGAATGGCGGTTTCCGCCCATTGGCGGTCCTGTTGTCGTTCCAAGATCATTGTTTTTCCTTGATGGCGGTTGCTAATGGACGTCAGGTTGAATCGTCGCCCCATGCACTGTCAAGGAATCCGGGCCTGCCTCGGGCATTCGCCCGATGCGTCAGTTTTTTTCTTTTGTGCTGTCGATGGCGCGTAACAGGCGCTGCACGGCGGCGTTCAGCGCCGTCAACTGCTCCGGCTTCATCCCGGTCGCGCCAAGCAGAACCTCGGTCAGCGAGCAGCGCTGCCGCAGCGCGCGGCCTGCTTCGCTCAGCGTGACCAGTACCTGGCGGTCGTCCAGGGGATTGCGCTGGCGCGTCAGCAAGCCAGCCGCTTCCAGGCGTTTGATCAGCGGCGTGATATTGCTGGATTCGAGCGACAGGCGCTCAGCGATCTCGCCGACGGTGCGGCCATCCTTTTCCCACAGCGAGTTAAGCACGAGGAATTGCGGATACGTGATGCCAAGGGTGTCGAACAAGGGCTGGTAGGCGCGGCCGATTTCCAGGTTGGCGCGGTAGAGCGAGAAACACAACTGGTCTTCCAGCGGGGTGGTGGGCGGCGTTCGCATAGGTCTGGGATGGAAAATACTTATCGTGACATATTTTACTGGACATCGATATTCAAAGCATATATTGTTAACATGTATCGCGATATATATTGCTGTGATATGTATTTATGGATTGAGTCGGCCGCCAATGAACATCTCCACCGCCGCATGCCCTCCGGCCTGGGTCAGCACTTCCGAATGCCTGCGGGCGCTGGCCTTTGTCGGCGACCTGGCCGCTGCGCGGTTGTCTATCCCACGGCATCCATCCTGGTTGGTGGCGGCCTTGAACCACTCTCCGCCGGCATGCGGCGAGCGGCCCAACGGCATGCTGTCGCTGGAAGAGATGGCCGATCTGATCGACCTGCAGCAGCCTTGGCTATGCGGTCATTCCCGCCGCGTTGCCATGGCGGCGCAACGGGCCGCCAGCCAAATGGGGCTTGATGAACAAGTGCGGCAGCGTTGCTACCGTGCCGGCCTGGTACACGGTATCGGCCGTGGCGCCATCCCCAGCGAAATTTGGAGCGTGGCCGGACCACTGTCCTCGGCCGTGCGCGAGCAATTGCGCCTGGCGCCGTATTGGACCTGGCGCGCGCTGCGTGAAGTGGAAGGTTTGGCGCAGGACGCGGAGATCGCCTCCTACGCGGGCGAGCGGCTGGATGGTTCCGGCAATTTTCGCGGCGCCATCGGCGCCGTCACGCCGCTTGAGGGCCAGGTGCTGGCCGCCGCATCGGCCTGGATCGCACTGCAAGCGGCGCGTCCCTGGCGTCCCGCGTATTCAAGCGAGTTGTCTGGAGCGCTGCTTGCTCAGGAAGCGGCCGCCGGGCGCTTTCATCCCGTCGTGGTCGAGGTATTGCGCGGCGCGCAGGACGGCGCGGCGCCATCCGCAAGTGCCGCAGCCAGCATCAGCCTGAGTGAGCGCGAGAGCGAAGTCCTGCGCGCCATCAGCCAAGGCCAGACCAATAAGCAAGTGGCGCGTCAATTGGCGATCAGTCCGCGCACCGTCGGCACCCACGTGGAAAGCGCCTTTCGCAAGTTGGGTTGCACCACCCGCGCGGCGGCGGCGCTCAAGGCCAGGACGCTGCGGCTGATTTGAAGGCGGACAGGATTAACGAATGCGCCGCAGCGGCTGCTTTTCCTTGCGCCAGCGGGCCAGGGACAGCAGCTCGCCGCTGATCTGGTCTTCGATCAGGATTTCGCCGTCGTCGGGGGCGATCAGGAAGTTTTCCCAGCGCTGCACGGCTTCGGGCGTGTTTTCGACGAAGCTGAACTGGTAGTAGGTTTTGCCTTTGTGCTCGAACGGCGCGGCGTCGAATTCGATCAGGGCGCCATGGGATTGGCCCTTGGAGTTCTTTTCGATCCTGTCCGACCAGGCTTTCAGCTCGGGCAGGTCCATCAGCACGCCGATGGCCTGGTCTTTGCTGAGTTTTTTGGCCGGGACCGGTGCGGCGGCCGGCGGCGCCGATGGCGTCGCAGTTTGCGCTGGTACCGAAGCGGAGGCGGATGCCGATGTGCCTGCCGCTAGCGCTTCGGCGCTGCGCGGGGAACAGGCGGCCAGGCCCGTAGCCAGGACGGCGCTCAGCACGGCAAGGGTGCAGCGCGGGAGGGAAAACATGGAAGGGGCGGCCTTTGGCAAAGAAAGAAAAGTTGCCTGCATACTAAACCAAAGGCCCCGGGGCGGCAAGACGCCGCCCGGGGTAGAGCCCTGGCGCCCAGCTTAAGCGGGACGTTTGCGGCGCACGCAGAAGCCCAGCACACCCAGACCCAGAGCCATCAAGGCCATGCTGCCCGGTTCCGGCACGGCCGACGTCACGGACACATTGTCCAGACCGCCGCCGAAGCTGTCGCTGGCGCCGACGGCGCGGAATTCCAATGCCGTCGAGGGGCCGAAGCCCGTCACATTCAAGGAATACTGCTGCCACAGATTGCCGCTGCCGCCGCCGTTGGCGCTGAAGATGCCTTTCGACACGCCATTCCACAGCACTTCGATGCCGTTGGTGGCGCTGCTGGTGAATTCGCGCGGCGAGTAGTAGAAGCTCAGCGTGTACTTGCCGCCGGCCGTGGTGGCCAGGTTCTGGCTGATCGAGCTGTTGCCGTACGTGTCCAGTTCCACGAAATTATTGCCGCCGAAGGCCTTGCCGGCCACGTCGTTGCGGATCTCGATGCCATTGGCGCCCACGGTCCAGCCGCTCAGCGTATTGCCCTGTGTCCAGTTGGAATTGCCGACGATATCGCTTTCGAAGCCGCCATTTTTGACCAGTTGGATCGGTGCGGCGAAGGTACTGGCAGCCGCCAGCAGGGTAGTAGCGCCCAGCAGGGCGACCGACAGTTTTTTCATCTTATTGAACTCTTATAGTTAATGAAAGGAAAGATATATTTCTTTTAATTAAGAGTCATTATATCAGCAGTAAGGTGAAATGCCTGTTTTTTAGGCGCAGCAAAATGAAAAAAGCCTGCAAGGCGCGAACCTTGCAGGCTTTTTTGCGGCGAACCGGAAAGGTTCAGCGCGGCGGCTATTACATCATGCCGTCCATGCCGCCCATACCGCCCATGCCACCCATACCGCCCATGCCGCCGGCAGCTTTGTCTTCGACGATTTCAGCAACCATGCAGTCGGTGGTCAGCATCAGGCCAGCGATCGATGCGGCATTTTGCAGAGCCGAACGGGTCACTTTGGCTGGATCCAGCACGCCCATTTCAACCATGTCGCCGTAGGTGCCGTTGGCGGCGTTGTAGCCGTAGTTGCCTTTGCCGGCCAGCACAGCGTTCACCACCACCGACGATTCTTCGCCGGCGTTCTGCACGATCATGCGCAGAGGCTCTTCCATGGCGCGCAGCACGATCTTGATGCCGGCGTCCTGGTCTGGGTTGTCGCCTTTCAGGGTCAGGGCAGCGCGGGCGCGCAGCAGGGCAACGCCGCCGCCTGGCACAATGCCTTCTTCCACGGCAGCGCGGGTAGCGTGCAGCGCGTCTTCCACGCGGGCTTTCTTCTCTTTCATTTCGACTTCGGTGGCAGCGCCAACCTTGATCACGGCAACGCCGCCAGCCAGTTTGGCCACGCGCTCTTGCAGTTTTTCACGGTCGTAGTCCGAGGTCGCTTCTTCGATCTGAACGCGGATCTGTTTCACGCGGCCTTCGATGGCCGACGCTTCGCCAGCACCGTCGATCACGATGGTGTTTTCCTTGCCCACTTCGATGCGCTTGGCTTGGCCCAGTTCGGCCAGGGACACTTTTTCCAGGGTCAGGCCGACTTCTTCTGCCACCACTTGGCCGCCGGTCAGGATGGCGATGTCTTCCAGCATGGCTTTACGACGGTCGCCGAAGCCTGGCGCTTTCACGGCGCAGGTTTTCAGAATGCCGCGGATATTGTTGACCACCAGGGTCGCCAGCGCTTCGCCTTCGATGTCTTCAGCGATGATCAGCAGCGGACGGCCGGCTTTGGCTACTTGCTCCAGTACCGGCAGCAGGTCGCGGATGTTGGAGATTTTCTTGTCGCACAGCAGGACGAATGGGTTGTCCAGAACGGCAACCTGTTTTTCCTGGTTGTTGATGAAGTATGGGGACAGGTAGCCGCGGTCGAACTGCATGCCTTCCACGATGTCCAGCTCGTCGTTCAGCGACTTGCCGTCTTCCACGGTGATCACGCCTTCCTTGCCGACTTTTTCCATCGCTTCAGCGATGCGCTCGCCGATCGAGGCGTCGGAGTTGGCGGAGATGGCGCCAACCTGGGCGATTTCCTTGGAGGTGGTGCATGGCTTGGCGATGTTTTTCAGCTCTTCCACGGTGGCGGCGACAGCTTTGTCGATGCCGCGTTTCAGGTCCATCGGGTTCATGCCGGCGGCCACGAATTTCATGCCTTCGCGCACGATGGCTTGGGCCAGCACGGTTGCGGTGGTGGTGCCGTCGCCGGCGTTGTCGCTGGTTTTGGAAGCGACTTCTTTGACCATCTGCGCGCCCATGTTCATGAGCTTGTCTTTCAGTTCGATCTCTTTAGCGACCGACACGCCGTCCTTGGTCACGGTCGGGGCGCCGAAGGAGCGCTCCAGCACGACGTTGCGGCCCTTTGGACCCAGGGTGACTTTCACTGCGTTGGCGAGGATGTTGACGCCTTCAACCATTTTGGCGCGCGCTGCGTCGCCGAACACTACTTCTTTAGCTGCCATGTTTATTTCTCCTGAATTCAGTCAAATACGGTTGGGCGTGATTACTTGTTGACCACGGCCATGATGTCTTCTTCGCGCATCACCAGCAGCTCATCGCCGTCAACTTTGACAGCCTGGCCGGAGTATTTGCCGAACAGTACGCGGTCGCCGACTTTGACTTCCAGTGGGCGCACTTTGCCGTCTTCCAGCACTTTGCCATTGCCCACGGCCAGTACTTCGCCTTGATCCGGCTTCTCAGCAGCGGCATCAGGGATGATCAGGCCAGACGCAGTTTTGGTTTCCTGGTCGAGACGTTTGACGATAACGCGATCGTGCAAAGGGCGAAGGTTCATACAAAACTCCTTTTTTCAATGGTTTGTTGCTAAACGGGTAAGAAAAGTCTTTGTTAGCACTCTCTACTAACGAGTGCCAATTATAGGGACGCTTATATGCGATTTCAAGACGGGCTTATAAAAGAAATAGTCTTGTCTAGGGAGTTAGCAACTTTTGCCCAGTATTCGACCTTGTATTTGGGGTGGATTTGTCCAGGACGCATTGATGGGCGCCAGGAATGCCCGCTGTCAGAGCCCGGCGGGGAGGCAGAGGCGGAAGCAGGTGCATTCCTGCGCCGCTTCTACCAGCAGCAGTTCGCCGCCATGGGCGCGGGCGATTTCCCGCGCCAGCGACAGGCCGAGGCCCACGCCGGGGATGCGCCGGTTGTGGGCGTGGTCGGCGCGGTAGAAGCGGTCGAACAGGCGCTCGCGGTGTTCGGCCGCGATGCCCGACGAGGCGTTCGACACGTCGATCTGCCACTGGCCGCCGTGCTGGCGCGCCGAGAGCGCAATCCAACCGCCCGGCAAACCGTATTTGACGGCATTGCTGACCAGATTTTGCAACACCTGGCGCAGCAGATCGGTGTCGCCCTTGACCATCAGCAGCGGCGGCAGGTCCAGCCGCACCGCGCGCCCGGGATCGAGCAATTCGATGTCTTCGGCCAGCTCGTCCAGCACGGGGCGCAGGTCGAAGGGGCTGAGTGGAACCTGCAATTGGCCCGCATCGGCGCGCGAGAGCATGAGCAGCTTGCGCACGATGCTGTCGAGACGGCGCACTTCCTCCAGCATCTCGATCAAGGCCTCCTCCTGTTCCGGCTTGGCGGCGTGGGTGAAAGCGTGTTCGAGCTGGCCTTGCAGGATGGTGAGCGGTGTTTTCAGCTCGTGCGCGGCGTCGCCGGAAAAGCGGATCGCTTGCAGGAAGCTGCGCTGCAGGCGGTCCAGCATGGCGTTGAACACCGTGACCAGCTGGGCGAATTCGACGTCTTCCTCGTCGGCTGCTACGCGCTGATCGAGGTCGCTCGCGTTCAGGCCCAGCATCACGCCGGTCAGATGCTCGACCGGCCGCATGGCCCGTGCCGACAGATACCAGGCCAGCAGCGCGATCAGCGCCCCCAGCACGCCCGCCGCTGCGCCAAAGCGCCACAGGGTCACGCGCAACTGGGCGTTCGACAGGCTGCGATTGACGCCGACCCACACCGTCATATCGCCATGGCGCACCTGTCCCAGCCGCCATTCCAGCGCCCCATCGGCCACCGTATGCAGTCCAGGGCCACGCGGCAAGGCGGCCGTATCCAGTGCCGCCGGCCACGAAGTGCTGCGGTAAACCAGGCTGCCGTCGGCGCGGCTGGCGCGCAGGATCGCATAGCCGCCCTGTGAGCCTTGCGGCGCGAAGGCGCTGAAGCTGGCGTTCAGATGGGCGTCGATGGCGGGCCACAGCGCCGGCGTGGCGACGCCGAAACCGGGGCCGGATAAATGGGCCGAGAGAATATGGTCGAGAATCTGCGCGCGCCGCGCCACGATGGTGGTGCTGGCGGCGACGAACAATATCAGGATGGCCGCCAGCGCGGTGGCGGTGGACATCAGCGTGATGCGCAGACGGAAGGAGCGCAGGCGGAAGCGGCCCGCGCCGCTCTTGTCCGGCCCTGGCTGCGCGGCGCGCTTCACGCTTCGCTGTCCGGCTTGCGCAGGCGGTAGCCGACGCCGCGCACCGCCTCAATGGCCACACTGTCGGGCAGGTTCAGCTTCTTGCGCAGGCGCTGGATGCAGACGTCGACCATATTCGTCTGCGGCTCGAAATCGTAGCCCCACACATGCTCCAGGATCTGGGTGCGCGCATACACGCGCCCCGGGGAGCGCATCAGGTATTCCATCAGGTTGAATTCGCGGCTGGTCAGCTCCACCGGCCGGCCATCGACTTCGGCCACGCGGCTCAGGCGGTCCAGCTTGAGCGGCCCCACGCTGAGCACATTCTGGCGCTCGCCGCTCACGCGCCGCAGCAGGGCGTGGATGCGCGCCACCAGCTCTTCCACGAAAAAGGGTTTGGCCAGGTAATCGTCGGCGCCCAGGTTCAGGCCCTGCAGGCGGTCGTCCAGCTCATTGCGCGCGGTGAGCAGGATCACGGGCGTGTTGCGGCCTTCGCGCCGCAAGCCCTTGAGGATGGACAGGCCATCGCGGCCCGGCACCATCACGTCGAGCAGGATCACGTCGTATTCGCGCGACAGGGCGTAGTCGTAACCGAGATTACCATCTTCGCAATGATCGACAAGGAAGCCTTGCTCGCGCAGGCCGGCGCACACAAAGCTGGCGATGCGCTGTTCATCTTCTACCAGTAAGGCTTTCATAGGGGGGATTGTTGCTGATGGGTCGTAGGGCGTCAACGCGACCTTCGATTACAGGATTGTAATCAATCTGTGGGCCGTTCTGTCATCTTTTGTTGATTTAATGCAAGAGTACTAAAACCCTCAGAAAGAGAAAAAGCCCATGAGCATTGGAAGCTGGTTCAAGAAAAACGTCGTCAAGCCGATCGTGAAAGTGGTCGATAAGGTAGGCGACACCATGAAAGATATCGGCGGCGACCTGAATGGCATCGGCGATGCGTTCGAGTCGGTTGGCAAGGATATCGAAGGTGTGGCCAAGAAAGTGGCGGAGCTGGGCTACACGAAAAAGAATCTCGGCGGCGGCAATGATAATTACACCGCCAGCTCGCTGGGCGCCAACATCATCCACGGCGAAAACGGCAACGATACGATCACGGTGACGGCCGGCGCTTACAACAATATCTACGGCGACGACGGCAACGACACGCTGGTGGTCAAGGTCGGCGGCTACAACCGCATTGACGGCGGCAATGGCGACGACACCATCCGCGTCGACGTGGGCGCCTACAACAAGATCAGCGGCGGTAACGGCAACGACACGGTGACCGTGGCGGCCGGCGCGGCGGCCGATGTGGACCTGGGCCAGGGCAACAATACGCTGACCGTCAACAGCGCCTACAACGAGATCGACGCCGGCGACGGCGACGACCGCGTGACGGCCAACGGCGGCTGGAACGATATCGATCTGGATAACGGCAACAACACCGTCACCGCCAATGGCGGCGCGAATATCGTCAGCACCGGCAATGGCGCTGACAATATCAGCGTGGCCGGCGGCTCGAACAAGGTGGACGCGGGCGACGGCAACAACACCGTCAACACCGGCGGCGCGTCGAACGTCATCAACACCGGCAACAACAACGACGTGGTGACGGCTGATGGCGCCAGCAACGTCATCAACACCAATGGCGGCGACGACCGCATCACGGTGAAGGCAGCCAGCAATGTGATCAACGCGGGCGATGGCAACAACAATGTCAGCGCCGCGGGCGGCAATAACAACATCACGGCGGGCGGCGGCGACGACACCATCCGCGCTGATGGCGCGGCCAACCAGGTGAAGGCGGGCGACGGCAACAACAATATCACCGTCAACGGCGCCTCCAACACCGTCAACGCCGGCCGAGGCAACGACAGCATCACCGCCAACGGTGGCGCCAACATCATCGATGCGGGCGACGGCGGCAATACCGTCACGCTGAACGGCGCGGCCAATAAGCTCAATAGCGGCAGCGGCAACGACAAGGTGACGGCGGCCGGCGGCGCCAACATCATCAGCACCGGCGGCGGCGACGACAATGTGCAGGCCGTCGGCGGCGCCAACGTCATCACCGCAGGTAGTGGCCGCGACACCATCGTCGGCCTGGGCGGCGCCAATGTGATCACCGCCAGCGACGGCAATGACAGCGTGGTCGCTGGCGGCGGCGCCAACGTGGTGGTGGAAGAGGGCGGCAACAGCAGCATCGTGCTGGGCGGCCTGCTGAACGTGGTGTATACCGGAGGCGCCAATAACAAGGTCGGCGCGCTGGGCGACACCAATGCCCTGGTCAGCAACCAGGGCGGCAATATCGAGGCGGCCGTGGGCCTGAACAACGTCATGCTGGCCAACGGCAGCGGCAATACCCTGCTGGGCGTGGGCAGCGGCAATCTGGTGGCGAGCACCGTGGGCGGCAATACCGCCGTTGCCATCGGCGGTGCGAATGTGGTGCTGACGGAACTGGGCGGCATGGTCAAGGCGGCCAGCGGCGGCTTGGGCAAGGTGCTGGCCGACGTCATGCCGAGCAAGGACGCGGCCAAGGCCGTGAGCAATGCCACCGGCAAGCTGACCGCCGCCATCAACAGCGGCGCGGGCAACGACGCCGTGGTGGCGCTGGGCGGCACCAATGTGGTTTACACCGGCGGCGGCAAGGACGTGGTGACGGCTGTGGGCGGCAACAATATCCTGCTGGCGAACGGCGGCGACAATATCACCACCGCCATCGGCAGCAATAATATCGTGGTCAACACGGCCGGCAACAATGTGGTGACGGCGGCCGGTTCCGTGAACGTGATCGTGACCGGCTTGGGCGAAGGGGTGGCCGATGTGGGCGCGAAACTGGGCAGCGCCGCTGGCGGCGTGACCAAGGCCGTCACCACCTTCATCGGCAACAGCCTGGCCAACAGCGCCGGCAACGATGTGGTGACCTCGGTCGGTTCCACCAATGTGATCTACACCGGCGGCGGCAACGACGTGGCGACCGCCATCGGCGCCAACAACGTGGTGTGGAGCGGCACCGGCAACGATACGGCCACCGTGATCGGCGCGCGCAACGTGGTCTGGGCCGATGCCGGCGCGGATACCGTGACGGCGGCTGGCGCCAACAATCTGATCGTGGCCGGCAATTACGCCGAGACGGCGGCCACCGCCGTTGGACTGATCGATTCCATCACCGCCGGCGTGGCGGCCACCAATCTGGTCGGCAAGGCTGGCCTGTCCGGCGCCGCTTCCGGCCAGTCGGGCCGCGACGTGATCACCGCCTTCGGCAAGAACAATGTGCTGGTGGGCGGCAGCGCCGACAGTACCGTGACGGCGGTGGGCGTGAACAACCTGGCCGTGACCGGCGCGGGCAATGATGTGGTGACGTCCGTCGGCAGCAAGTCCGGCATCGCCACCGGCGCCGGGAATGACGTGGTGACGGTGATCGGCCAGTACGATGTGGTGGCGGCAGGCGAAGGCCGCAACGTCGTCACCGCGCTGGGCAAGGGCAATCTGATCGAAGGCGGCAGCGGCGACGATGTGCTGACCGCGCTGGCTTTCGGCACGGCGGCCAAGTCGGTCAACGTCAACGGCAATCTGCTGGCGGCGGGCGATGGCAATAACGTCGCCACCGTGGTCGGCAAGGACAACGCCGTTATCACCGGCAGCGGCAAGGATACGCTGGTGATGGTCAGCTACGGCGGCGGCAACGAGAAAACCAGCACCACCCAGCCGGAAGGCTCGCAGCAGACCACCACCAGCACCACCAAGGGCAGCACCCAGTTCAACCTGGGCTGGACCGGCGCGGGCGACGACACCGCCGTCGTATATGGCGACCATAATGTGGTGCTGGCCGACTCCGGCAACGATTTCCTGCTGGTGGTGAACGCTGGCAGCACCCTGAGCTACGCCAGCAAGACCACCGAAGCCATCGAGGGTTCGGACAAGGTGCAGACCACCAAGGACACGAAGGTCAGCATCGACACCGGCATGAACTTCGTCCACGCCGGCGACGGCAACGACACCATGATCCTGGCCGGCACCACCACCATCGGCATGGGTGGCAACGGCAACGACCTGATCGTCTCCTCCGGCCAGAACAATGTGGCCGTGGGCGGCGCCGGCAACGACACCATCATCGGCCTGGCCGAAATCACCGTGTTCAACGCCGCCGAAGCCATCGTGGAAAACGATTACGAGTCGGCGGGCGACTGGGTGGGCGCGGCCATGAACGCCAACTTTATCCGCTCGCAGTACGGCGCGCTGTCCAAGGGCGAGCTGGGCAAGCTGAACCTGGTCGGCAATGTGATCGTCGGCGGCGACGGCGACGACACCATCTTCGCCACCAACGCCGGCAGCTATGTGGGCGGCGGCAAAGGCAACGACACCATGATGGGACTGGGCTGGGGCGTGATCGACCATCTGCTGGTGGGCAAGGCGAATACCCTGAACGGCGTGTGGAAGGACGCGGGCGCCGGCTTCGACGCCGTGACCAAGTACCTGAACACGGCGCTGGGCGAGGAATTGACCAAGGGCTGGAACAGTATCGCCACCAATATGAAGGCGGAGCTGAACAAGGCCGCCGCCAATGCCGGCTCGCTGGCCGATGGCCTGAACAAGGCGGGCAATGACGCCGTGGCGGGCATCACCAACGCGGCGGGCCTGTCCTCGGCCGATTTCGATATCGCCAATCCGCTGAAGAACGCGCTGAACACGGCCAAGGGCGGCTTGAACTCGGCCATCAACGGCATCGGCAGCGGCGTGGACGCGGTGGCCGACGCCGATGTGGGCACGGCGCTGTCGGATGCGGCGTCCTGGCTGGGCGACGCGGTGAAGACCGCCTCCAACGCCAGCGGCGACGGCGTCGACTGGCTGGGCAAGACCCTGGGCGTGAACCTGCACCTGAGTGAATTCAAAGGAGCGGACTTCTTTATCGCGGGCCTGCTGGCCTACACCCTGGGCTATAAGTATGCAGGCAGCAACCGCCTGTTCGGCGGCGCCGGCGATGACACCTTCTACAGCGGCATGGGCAACGATGACCTGTACGGCGGCGACGGCAAGGACGTGTACGTGATGTCCATGGGCGACGGCAAGGACACCATCCACGAAACGGCCGGCGGCAACGACATTCTCCAGTTCAGCGCCAACAAGCTGTTCTCGAAGGTGGCGATGAGCGCCGACAAGGTGAAGACCAATATCGACGGTTCCGACCTGGTCATCAACTACGTCGACGGCGGCAAGTCCTACGCTCGCCTGACCGTGGCCGATTACGCCAAGGTCAATGTGCAGGAGCTGGACCTGGTGGACGCCAGCGGCAAGATCGTGGCCGCGCTCACCATGGCGCAGCTGGTGGCGCAGGCGCAGCAGGGCGGCGGCGCGTATGAGATGGCGTCCGTCTGGACCGCCGACCGCATGCACGACTTCGCCGACCTGCTGCAAGCTGCCATCACGGGCGGCAGCAGCGCCGTGCAGCTGGTGGGCGTGCAGCATGCCTGACGCGGCGCAAACGGCATAAGCGGCATGGGCAAGCTGGTACAATGTCGGTCTCTTTTGACCGGCGCCGTACCGGCTTGCGCCTCCCGGGCCGTCATAAGAAAAAAATTGTTGACAGGCGCGGGATTCGGTTGACGCGCCTTAACTTGCCGCCCTATAGTTGCGGGATGATTTCAGATTTCCAAGAACTTTCCGATAAAATCGACCAGTTGGCCGAGTTGACCCAGACGCTGCGCCGCGAGAATTCGCAGCTGCGTCAGGCCAATGCCGCCTTGGTCGCGGATAATGTGGGCTATATGCGTCGTCTGAGCGAGGCGCATGAGCGCGTGTCCACGTTGCTGGCGAAAATCCCAGCGCACGACACCGTTGCCGAGGTGGACGCTGCCCCGAAAGGTGAGCAATGATACAGCTGGATGTCAGCATCATGGGCCAGCCCTATCGCCTGGCCTGCAAGGAAGGCGAGGAGCGCGCGCTGCGCGAAGCGGCCAGCCTGCTGGACAAGAAAATGTCGGGCATCCGCGATGCCGGCAAGGTCAAGGGCAACGACCGCATCGCGGTGATGGCGGCCCTCGGCATGGCGGCCGAATTCCTGACGGCGAAATCGCCGCAAGGCCCGCTGTCCGATATGTCGCTGCTGGAAGTGCAGCAGAAGATCGCAGCCATGCAGAAGGTGCTGGACGGCGCCCTGACCCCGCAAGAAAATCTCTTCTAATTGGCCGAAAGGGCTTCCTTTGCGGAAGCGGGAGGAGTAAACTGCTGTCACCCTGCAGTGTTCGCGATTGTCATATATTCCTTGAACCATTTACATGCATCGGTTGCGGGAATTTGCTCGGCGGGCGTGAGCGTCGCTAGTCCGATGAACCCGAAGCTGAACTAACTGCAACCACCTTGAACCGTAAGGTTCGGGATGCCGGCATAGCGGCACAGGCGGGGCACTTATTCCGAAAAACGGTTGCCTGCATCTTGCGATGCGCAACCGTTTTTTTACGTCCACCGTTGCGGGAGGAAGGCTTATGCGATATTGGTTGATGAAGTCCGAGCCGGACGAAATCAGCATCGACGATGTGCTGGCCGCGCCAAAACAGACCATACCCTGGTTCGGCGTGCGCAACTACCAGGCGCGCAACTTCATGCGCGACGGCATGCAGCCGGGCGACGGCGTGCTGTTCTACCATTCGAGTTGCCCGCAGCCGGGCATCGCCGGTATCGCCGAGGTGGTGAGCGCTCCCTATCCCGACGATACGCAGTTCGACCCCCAAAGCCACTACTACGACGCCAAGGCCAAGCGCGAAGAGCCGCGCTGGATTTGCGTGGACGTGAAAGCGCTGCGCAAAACCCGCCTGCTGCCGCTGTCCGAGCTGCGCACCATCGCCCAGCTGGAGGATATGGTCGTGCTGCAGAAAGGCAGCCGCCTGTCGATCACGCCCGTCACGCCGGGACAGTGGAAGACGATCGCCACGCTGCTCAAGGAGTAAATAAAGCCGATGGATTGGGCACTGGTCTTGATCCTGCTCGCCATGGGCGCGGCAGGCGGTTTTGCAGCGGGGCTGCTGGGCATAGGCGGTGGCATGGTGCTGGTGCCTTTCATCACGATGATCTTCACCGCGCGCGGCTTCGCGCCCGAGCTGGTGGTGCATATGGCGATTGCCACGTCGCTGGCGACGATCCTGTTTACCTCCGTATCCTCGGTGCGCGCCCATCACAAGATGAAGGCGGTGCAGTGGCGTATTGTAGCCCTGCTGACGCCGGGGATTTTGCTCGGTTCCTGGCTGGGGCCATGGATCGCCAAGCAGATGAATTCCTCGGCGCTGGCGCTGTTCTTCGGCATCTTCATTACGGTCTCAGCAACCCAGATGCTGCTGGGTAAAAAGCCTTCCGCCGCGCGCGAGCTGCCCGGCACGGGCGGCATGTTCGCCGCCGGCGGCGCGATCGGCGTGGTGGCCGGATTGGTGGGCGCGGGCGGCGGTTTCCTCTCGGTGCCGTTTATGAGCTGGTGCAATGTGAAGATCCACAATGCGGTGGCCACCAGCGCGGCGCTGGGCTTCCCGATCGCGCTGGCCGGCACGCTGTCGAATATCTACTTTGGCTGGGGCGAGCCGGGATTGCCGGAGCATTCGCTGGGTTTCATCTATGTGCCGGCCCTGCTGGTGATCGTTGCCGCCAGCATGAGCATGGCGCCGCTCGGCGCGCGCACCGCGCACCGCCTGCCGGTGGCCACGCTGCGCAAGGTCTTCGCCATCATCCTCTACTTTCTGGCGGCGTATATGTTGTGGAAGGCATTCCACTAAGGTGAAAAAAGGCCGCTTGAAGCGGCCTTTATTTATGCTTTCTCCAGCAGCACCGGCACCTGCTTGAAGGCCGGCGTATTCGAGCCGCGCGCCACCAGTTCGGGCGAGATCAGCGGCGTCAGTTCCGGGAAGTAGCCGATCACATCGTCGCCCTGCAGCGCGTATTCGATCAGGCGTATGCCTTCCACCTTGCGTTCGATGCCGTCCGGCGCGGCGGCGCGCACCGTCACCAGTTCGCCGTCGCTGAAGCCGAGGCGGCGCAGCACCTCAGGGCCGACGAATAGTACCTTGCGCGAGCCGTGCACGCCGCGGTAGCGGTCCACTTCCCCCTTCGGGTCGCGGTAGACGGTGGTGTTGTACTGGCGGTGGGCGCGAATCGTCGCCAGGCAGAGCACCTTATCGCCGTACTGGGCGCGGGCGCGCGACATGATGGTTTCCGCCGGCAGGGCGTGGGCGATGAAGCGCGCCTTGCCGGTGGCGGTTTTCCAGATACGCTCACCGGCCGTATTCGGCAGGCGGAAGCCGCGCTGCTGGCGGATTTTCTCGTTGTAGTTTTCGAAGCCGCTGACGGCGCCTTGCGCCACCTGCTCGATCAGCTTGCGCGTCAGGTCGTAATTGCCGCCCATGCCTTGCCAGTCGATGGAGGAGGCGGGCAGGGTGTGGCGCGCCAGTTCGCTGACGATATACGGCTCGGAGCGCAACTGATCGCTGGCGGGGCGGTTGCGGCCGGTGGAGGAGTGCACCACGCTGGCCGTGTCTTCCACGCTCACGAATTGCGCGTCGCCCGATTGGTCGTCCAGCTCCGTGCGGCCCAGGCAGGGCAGCAGCAGGCCAAGGCGCCCGGGATACAGGTGGGTGCGGTTCAATTTGGTGGCGATATGCACGGTCAGTTCGGTTTTGCCCAGCGCATCCAGTACGCGCGGGCTGTCCGGTCCCGCCACGGCGAAGTTGCCGCCCAGGCCGACGAAGCCCTGCACCGAGCCATCGAGCAGGCCCTTGATGGCGCCCACCGCGTCCAATCCCGGCTGGGCCGGCGGCGTAAAGCCGAACACGCGCTCCAGGCCGGCCAGCCATTCGGCCTTGGGCTTGTTGGTGATGCCCACCGTGCGGTCGCCCTGCACATTCGAGTGGCCGCGCACCGGCATCAGGCCGGCGCCGGGCTTGCCCACATTGCCGCGCAGGAGCGTCAGATTGACCAGCATCTGCAAGGTTTCGATGGCAAATTCGTTCTGCGTCAGCCCCATGCACCAGGCCGAGATGGTGGCGTTGGAAGCGATGTAGTAATCCGCCGCCTCGTTCAATTGGGTGCGCGTCAGGCCGCTGGCCTGTTCGATATCGCTCCAGGACTGCTGCTGCATGACGGCGACGAAAGCATCGAAACCGTCGGTATGCTCTTCGATAAAAGCGCGGTCCAGCGCATCGCGTTCCAGCACGGCCTTGGCGATGCCGGTAATGGCCGCCAGATCGCCGCCCACGCGCACCTGGAAGTAGGCGTCGGCCAATTTGGTGCCGTGGCCGCTCAGCAGTTCGGTGGGCGATTGCGGATCGGCGAATTCCTCCAGCCCGCGCTCGAACATGGGATTGAAGATGACGATCTTGCAGCCGCGTTTTTTCGCTTCGCGCAGATCGCCCAGCATGCGCGGGTGGTTCGAGGCCGGATTGTGGCCGAAGCTGAAAATCGCCTCGGCATGTTCGAAGTCCTCGCGCGTGACGGTGGACTTGCCCACGCCGATGGACATGGTCAGCGCCTGGCCCGACGATTCGTGGCAGTAGTTGGACGAATCGGGCAGATTATTGGTGCCGAAGGCGCGCGCGAACAATTGGTAAGGGAAGGCTGCTTCATTGCTGCTGCGTCCCGAGGTATAGAACACGGTGCGCTGCGGGCCGAGCGCGCGCAGGCGTTCGCCGGCCAGCGCGAAAGCCTGTTCCCAGCTGGTTTCGCGGTAGGTGTCGCTGGCCGCGTCGTACAGCATGGGCGCGGTCAGGCGGCCGGCCGCTTCCAGTTCCCAGTTTTCCTTGCCGCGCAGGACGTCCAGCGTATGCTCGGCGAACCAGGCCGGCGTGGCGCGCGCCTTGCTGCCTTCATGGGCGATGGCCCAGGCACCCTGCTCGCAAAAGTCCACCGATTTGCTGCTGGGCGAATCGGGATAGGCGCAGCCGGGGCAATCCACGCCCTGCGGCTGGTTCAGGCGCGGCAAGGTCGCCAGCGCCGGATACGGTCCGTTGCTGGTCAGGGCCTTGGCCGTGCCGTGCAGCGAGCCGAAACCGCCGGCCGGCTTGTCATAGGCGCGGATGGGAATAGTCTTCTTGCTCATTGTCTCAGGCGTGGGCGGGCTTGGCGCCGGCGCTATATTTATAGGACCACAGCAGCATCAACAGCGCCGCGGCAATCATCGGCAACGACAGCAGCTGGCCAGAGGTGATGGTGAAACCGGCGAAATGCACCTCGTAGTCCGGTGTGCGGAAGTACTCGGTGAAGAAACGCGCGCAGCCATACAGTAGAGTGAACATGGCGCCTACGGCCAGGCGCGGACGCGCCTTGCGCGCGAACGGCCACAGGATGGCGAAGACCAGCAGGCCGTCGATCAGAGCCTGGTAGAGCGGCGAAGGGTGGCGCGGCAGCGCATCCACATTCGGCCAGATCATGGCCCAGGGCAGGGAGGGGTCGGTAACGCGGCCGGGCAGTTCGGCATTGATGAAATTGCCGATGCGGCCGGCGGCGTAGCCGAGCGGCACCAGCGGCGCGATGAAGTCATACACGTCGAGCAGATTGCGCTTGGCCTTGCGCGACCAGAGCCACATGGCCAGCAGCACGCCGAGGAAGCCGCCGTGGAAGCTCATGCCGCCATGCCAGACCTTGAAAATTTCGATCGGATTGGCCAGGAAAAATTCGGGGCGGTAGAAAATCACTTCGCCCAGGCGGCCGCCGACCACCACGCCCAGCATGCCGTAGAACAGCATATCGTCCAGATCCTCGGGCTTCCAGCCCTGGGCGGCGATATGCGGCTGCTTCACGCGCACGCGGCCCAGCGCCAGGAACATGGCAAAGGCCAGCACATACATCAGGCCATACCAGTGGATCTGGACGGGGCCGAGCGAAAAGGCAACCGGATCGGGCATCGGGTGGATCAGCATCTAGACTCTCTTTCTCAGTAATTCCAAAAAGCCGCGCAGCACGGGCGAGGCATTGTCGCGGCGCCAGGCCAGGCCGGTTTCGACCAGCGGCGTGGACTGCGTCAGCGGGCGGTATTCTACCCCGGGGCGGCGCAGGTTCGAGACCGATTGTGGCACAAGTGCGATACCCATGCCAGCCGATACCAGGCTGACAATGGTCTGCATCTGGATCGCTTCCTGGCCGATGGCGGGCGTGATGCCGGCGGCGCGGAACACCGCCAGGATTGCGTCGTGCAAGCCGGGCGAAATGGCGCGCGGGAAGACGATCAGCGGCAGCGGCGGCAGGGCCGCCAGATCGACCGCGCCCTCGGACGGCAGGCCCGCCAGGTCGGCCGGCGCGGCCAGGATCAGCGGCTCGCTGAGCACCGGCAGGTATTCCAGCTCGGCCTTGGCTTTCTCCGGCAGGGGCGGAATCAGCAGACCGGCGTCGATGCGGCCATGCAGCAGCTCATCCAGCTGCAGATCGGAAGTCGCTTCCTGCAGGCGGATCTGCACCTGGGGATAGGCGCTGCGGTAGGCGCGCAGGAAGGGCGGCAGCACGCTGTAATCGGCCGACGAGACGAAGGCCAGCGACAGCCGCCCCGCCTCGCCGGCCGCCGCGCGCTGCACGATGGCGGGCAGCTCCTGCGCCTGGTCGAGCAGGCGGCGCGCCTCGGGCAGCAGGGCATCACCGGCCGGGGTCAAGGCCACGCCGCGCCGGTTGCGCTCAAACAGGCGGGCGCCCAGCAATTCCTCCAAACCCTGGATGGCTTGCGAAAGCGGCGGCTGCGTCATGTGCAGACGCTTGGCGGCACGGCCGAAGTGCAATTCCTCGGCCACGGTAAGAAAATAGCGTAGTTGGCGCAGCTCGATATTCATTCTGTGATATGTATGATGAATCACTGATGTTGAAATGATATATTTGACACTGGGTCCGGCGCAAGGCAATCTGATGGTCTTACCGAGGAGACTGGCATGCCCCAATACCGTTCACGCACCACCACCCACGGCCGCAATATGGCCGGCGCCCGCGCCCTGTGGCGCGCCACCGGCATGAAAGATGGCGACTTCGATAAGCCCATCATCGCCGTGGTCAATTCCTTCACCCAGTTCGTGCCTGGTCACGTCCACCTGAAGGATCTGGGCCAGCTGGTCGCGCGCGAGATCGAAGCGTCCGGCGGCGTGGCGAAAGAATTCAATACCATCGCCGTCGACGACGGCATCGCCATGGGCCACGGCGGCATGCTGTACTCGCTGCCTTCGCGCGACCTGATCGCCGACTCGGTGGAATACATGGTGAATGCCCACTGCGCCGACGCCATGGTCTGCATCTCCAACTGCGACAAGATCACGCCGGGCATGCTGATGGCCGCCATGCGCCTGAACATTCCCGTGGTCTTCGTCTCGGGCGGGCCGATGGAGGCGGGCAAGGTGGTCAAGGTTGTCAACGGCGGCCAGCAAGTCATCAAGCTCGATCTGATCGACGCCATGATCAAGGCGGGCGACGCCAGCGTGTCCGATGCCGATGTGGCGGAGGTGGAGCGTTCCGCCTGTCCCACCTGCGGTTCCTGTTCCGGCATGTTCACCGCCAATTCGATGAATTGCCTGACCGAGGCGCTTGGCCTGTCCCTGCCGGGCAACGGCACCATCGTCGCCACCCATGCCGACCGCAAGGAACTGTTCCTGCAAGCCGGCCGCCTGGTGGTCGACCTGGCGCGCCGCTACTACGAACAGGACGATGCTTCCGTCCTGCCGCGCAGCATCGCCACCAAGGCCGCGTTTGAAAACGCCATGGCGCTCGATGTGTCGATGGGCGGCTCCACCAATACCGTGCTGCACCTGCTGGCTGCCGCGCATGAAGCGCAGGTGGCATTCAGCATGGCGGATATCGACAGCATCTCGCGCAAAGTGCCCTGCCTGTGCAAGGTCGCGCCGATGACCGACAAATACCATATCGAAGACGTGCACCGCGCGGGCGGCATCATTGCCATCCTCGGCGAACTGGCGCGCGCCGGCCTGCTCGACACCTCGCTGCCCACGGTGCACAGCAAGAGTCTGGGCGAGGCCATCGAGAGATACGATATCAAGCGCAGCGACGACGCGGCCGTGCACCAGTTGTTCCGCGCCGCGCCGGGCGGCGTGCCGACCCAGGTCGCTTTCTCGCAGTCGGAGCGCTACGCCTCGCACGACGCCGACCGCAGCGCCGGCTGCATCCGCGACAAGGCCCACGCCTATTCGCAGGATGGCGGCCTGGCTGTCCTGTACGGTAATCTGGCCGAAAACGGCTGCATCGTGAAGACGGCCGGCGTCGACGAAAGCATCCTCAAATTCAGCGGCAAGGCGCGCGTGTTCGAAAGCCAGGACGCGGCGGTGGAAGGCATCCTGGGCGACACCGTGCAGGCCGGCGACGTCGTCATCATCCGCTACGAAGGCCCGAAAGGAGGGCCAGGCATGCAGGAAATGCTGTATCCCACCTCCTACATCAAATCCAAAGGCCTGGGCAAAGCCTGCGCCCTGCTGACGGACGGACGCTTCTCCGGCGGCTCCTCTGGCCTGGTGATCGGCCACGCCTCCCCCGAAGCGGCCGAAGGCGGTGCCATCGGCCTGGTGGAAGAGGGCGACATGATCGATATCGACATCCCCGCCCGCAAAATCAGCCTGCGCATCAGCGACACCGAGCTGGCTGCCCGCCGCGCTGCCATGGAAGCGCGCGGCAAAGACGCCTGGCAGCCCGTGAATCGCGAACGCTTCGTATCGCAAGCCCTGCAAGCCTACGCCGCCCTGACCACCTCCGCCGACCGCGGCGCCGTCCGCGACCTCAGCCAGCTCAAGCGCTAAGCCCTTTGATCTAAATCAACAAATGTCCCACCCTGGTGTCAGGCACCAAGGTCGGACATTTGCTGATCTAAATCAAAGAATGTCCTATTCCAGTGCCTGACACCAGGGTGGGACATTGTTTGATTTGGCGCAAAGGGACTATTTGCGGGTTTTGTCGAAGTTCTTTTTGACGCGGTCTTTGCGGCGCTGTTCGTCGATATTGTGGGCTTTGCGCTTGTCGAGGCCGAGCATGGGTTCGAGGAATTCGAACCAGAGGAAGGCGAGCGCCATCAGCCCAACGATCCACCACCAGGAGAGCTCGGCAAAGCGCCAGACTTCGAAGTAGCGCAGCGCGCACAGCGCGGCAATCATAATGATGATGGGCATGGCAGCTTTCCTCCTGCTTCCATCTTACAAAACATTACGATTTTTCGGGGAGGAAAGCGCTGGCTGCCGTCAACCGCGCACTATCAGAACCCGTTGTCGGAGCATCCTTCGGATTCTGCAAAACACGGTAGAATGGCGTGGGTTTTATTTTGGAGAGAAAGATGAAACGTATTCTGATGGTTGGTGCTGTTGTGGTTTCTGCATTCGCTTCCCAGGCAGCTCTGGCTAACGCCGATCTGGCCAAGGCTAAGAACTGTATGGCTTGCCACGCGGTTGCGAACAAGCTGGTCGGTCCTGCTTACAAGGACGTGGCGGCGAAGTACGCGGGCCAGAAGGACGCTGAAACCAAGCTGGTGCAGAAAGTGTTGAAGGGCGGTTCCGGTACCTGGGGCGCGATCCCGATGCCTGCCAATCCGCAAGTGAGCGAGGCCGAGGCGCGCACGCTGGTGAAATGGATTCTGACTCAAAAATGATCCAGTCAGTTCTAACTGCATGAAAAAAGCCGGGTTTCCCCGGCTTTTGCTTTTTACGGCCGCTATTTACTTCACGACTTCCATCTTGGTCTTCTTGCCGTCCACATAGTGGAACAGGGTCAGGGCGCCATCCTTGATGTCGCCTTTCGGATCGAAGGTGATCGTCCCGGTGACGCCCTGGTATTTGACCTTGGCCAGATAGGGCAGGTATTTGGCCGGCTCGGCCGATTTGGCATCGGCCATGGCGGTGGCCATGGTCATGACGGCGTCGTAGACATAGGGCGCGTACAGCTGCACTTCCTGGCCGTATTTTTGCTTATAGCGGGCGCGGAAGTCATCCATGGCTTTCTGCTGGTCGGGCATCACGCCGCCGGCTTCGGCGCAGGTGACGATGCCGTTGACGGCCTCGGCGCCGGCCAGGCGCGCCAGCGGTTCGGTACAGACGCCGTCGCCGGCCATAAATTTGGCTTTGATGCCGAGCGCCTTGATCTGGCGCAGCATCGGGCCGCCGACCGAGTCCATGCCGCCGAAGAAGATCAGATCGGGGTTTTTCGCCTTGATACTGGTCAGGATGGCGGTGAAATCGCTGGCTTTGTCGGTGGTGAACTGCTTATCGACGATCTGCACGCCGGGCAGGGCTTTTTTCGCGCCTTTGACGAACTCGTCGGCCACGCCCTGGCCGTAGGCGGTGCGGTCGTCGACCACGGCGATTTTCTTGGCGTTCAGCTTTTGCACGGCGTAGGCGCCCAGGGTGCCGCCCAGCTTGTTGTCATTCGCCACCACGCGGAAGGCGGTGTTGAAGTTTTGCTTGGTGTATTGCGGCGAGGTGGCGGCCGGCGAAATCTGCGGGATGCCGGCGTCGAAGTAAATCTTGGAGGCCGGGACGGTGGTGCCGGAGTTCAGGTGGCCGATCACGCCGTTGACCTTGGCGTCGACCAGTTTCTGCGCGACCGAGGTGCCCTGTTTTGGGTCTGCGCCGTCGTCTTCCAGTTGCAGCACAAATTTAACGGCTTTGCCGTTGATCTTGAAGCCTTTGGCGTTCAAATCCTCGACGGCCATTTTGGCGGCGTTTTCATTGTCTTTGCCGAGGTGGGAGGAGGGGCCGGATACCGGGCCCACATGGCCGATCTTCACAACTTCCTGCGCGCCGGCGCCGCCGGCAAACGCCATCGCAATGGCAAACGGAATGAGCTTGGTTTTGAACGACATAAACATTCTCCAGTGTTATGAAATCGGCAGCGTCTCGTGGACAGCTTGTAAAAATTGTACAGGCAACAAGGTACATCAAATCCCCGCCGTCGCAAAGCGGGAACTTGAGCTTATTTCATTCTTGAAGCCGTGCCAATAGCCAACTCTGGCGTGTGGAACGCGGCTATTTTTTGCGCGCTTGCAGATGGGTCAGTTCCTGCGCGACGGCGCGGCTGACCACCTGGTTCAGCGTGCTTTGCAGGCCGCTGTGGATTTCCTGGGTCAGGCCGTGCAGGGCATGGTTGAGCACCTCGGCCATGCTGTCCTTGATGCGCTGTTCCAGCACGAAATCGACGCGCGATTGCAGCTGCTGCAAGATGCGTTCGGCGATGCGGCGTTCCAGCTGTTCCCAGCCGGCGGCGTCCAGCTTGTCCAGCGCCGCGTCCTGCGCGGCGGCGGGATCGGTGCCGTGGCCGCTGGCGCTGGCTGGAGGGGGGATGGCGTCCCCGGCAGCGCTGCTAACGCTGCCGGCAGGGGAGAAGGCGGCAGGGTTGAAAGCGCCTGGCGCCGGGGCACGATCAGGGCCGTGCGCCGGTGCGGCGTGGCTGCCGCTCTCGGTGGCGGTAGGCGCCGTATCGCGCAGAACTTCGGTCAGGACCGGGATGCTGGAATCGAATGGACTGCTCATGTTTGGGCGCCGATGGTCAGGTGGCTGGGCTGGAAGTCCTGTCGTTTATACGCCACGAAACGCTGGCGGCCGGCAGCCGTGTCGGCCTCGTCGCTGGCGACGACTTCGATCAGGCGCGGAAAATTCTCGAACTGGGCCGGAGCGCGCCGCGCCAGATTGACCAGCAGGTTGGCCGCCGGCAGCTCGCTTTCATCGCGGCAGGCCAGCACGATGGGCGTGTCCGGCGCCAGCGGATTGTCCACGCTCACATGGGGCAGGAAGTCGGTGGCCGAAAACGTCCATAGGGCGGCGTCAAGTTCCGCCATCTGGGCTGCATCTTCGGTCATCACCACCACGCGGTTGCGCGCCGCGCTGGCTTTGCGCAGCAGGCGGCAGGCGTAGGCGATCTTGTCGTGGACATTGCTGTGAAAATCGATACGGGTCATGGTGCTCATCTTAAAACTGGAAATCCGGGGGCGCGTTGGCGGGCGGCGGAGGGCGCTTGCCGCGTGCGGCTTCTTCGGCGGCGGCGCGGGCCGCTTCCTGCGCTTGCCGCTCGCGCTCGGCAGCTGAGGGGCGGCGCGGCGCGGCGCTGCCCACGGGCGGATGACGGTAGCCGGGCGGCAGGGCCGAACTGGCGGGATAACCTGCTGAACTCAGCAGTCCATCCCAGGTCGCCGTCTCAAAGCCGATCTGCTTGTTCTGCCCGACCAGCAGCAGCGGCAGCTGGCCGGGGCTGCCGGCCTTCTTCAGCACGGCGTGGTCGTCCGCCGTGCTGACGGTTTTTTCGCTGTAGGGAATGCCGCGCGCCTGCAGCAGCGCGCGCCCTTCGGCGCAGGCGGCGCAATCGGCCGCCGTGTACAGCACCACCGGATGGCTGCGCGCGACCTCGGCCAGCAGGGCCGGCAGGTCCGCGCCCGGCGCGCTATTGAAGTTCTTGACCTCGGCCTGCCTGGCCGAGGCGGGCGGCGGCGTGTCGCTGTAATGGGTGAGGCCCTTGGCATCCTTCCACTTATACATCTGGGCGCCGGCGGTGCCGGCGGCCACAAGCAGCAGAAGGGCGAGGGCGGCGCGCATCACATGCCTCAGGCCGCCATGCCGCTGTGGCGCAGCAGCGCGTCGATGCTCGGTTCGCGGCCGCGGAAGGCGGTGAACGATTCCAGCGCCGGACGCGAGCCGCCCACGGCCAGGATCTCCTTCTGGAAGCGGCGTCCGGTTTCCGTGGTCAGCGCGCCGCCGCCCAGGGCCGCCGCCTCCTCGAAAGCGGCGTAGGCGTCGGCCGACAGCACCTCGGCCCATTTATAGCTGTAATAGCCGGCCGCGTAACCGCCGGCGAAGATGTGGCCGAAGGAATTCTGGAAGCGGTTGAAGGCCGGCGGCACCACGATGGAGAACTGGCGCCGCACGGCATCGATCACGTCCTGCACGGCCTTGCCGCCGGCCGGATCGTAATCGTAGTGCAAGTGCATATCGAGCAGGGAGAACTCAACCTGGCGCAAGGTTTGCAAGCCGGACTGGAAGTTCTTCGCCGCCAGCATTTTTTCGTACAGGCTGCGCGGCAGTGCCTCGCCGGTCCGCACATGGGCCGTCATATGGCTCAGCACGTCCCATTCCCAGCAGAAGTTTTCCATGAACTGGGAAGGTAGTTCCACCGCATCCCATTCGACGCCGGAAATGCCGGACACGCCGAGTTCATCGACCAGGGTCAGCATATGGTGCAGGCCGTGGCCGAACTCGTGGAAGAGCGTGATGACTTCGTCGTGGGTAAACAGCGAAGGCTGGGTTTGACCGTCGATGACGGCCGGTTCGGTGAAATTACAGGTCAGATAAGCGACTGGCGTCTGCAGCTTGCCCTGCTCGACGCGGCGGCCGCGGGCGTCGTCCATCCAGGCGCCGCCGCTCTTGCCGGCGCGCGCATACAGGTCGAGGTAGAACTGGCCGACCAGCTTGCCATCGCGTTCGATGCGGTAAAAGCGCACATCCTGGTGCCAGGTGCTCGCTTCGTCGCGCACAATGCTCACCGCGAACAGGGACTGGACGAGACGGAACAGGCCGTCGATGACCTTGTGCTCGGGGAAGTACTGCTTCACTTCCTGGGCCGAGAAGGCGTAGCGGCGTTCCTGCAGCTTTTCGGAGGCATACGGCAGATCCCAGGCTTGCAGGTCGGCGATGCCCAGCTCTTCCTTGGCGAACTGGCGCAGCTCGGCCAGATCTTGTTCCGCGTAAGGGCGGGCGCGCTTGGCCAGGTCTTCCAGGAAGCCGATCACCTGTTCCGGGCTTTGCGCCATCTTCGGCACCAGGGACACTTCGGCGAAATTGGCATAGCCCAGCAGCTGCGCTTCCTCGGCGCGCAGCTTGAGCAGGGTGACGATGTTTTGGCTGTTATCCCACTTCTCGCGCTCGCTGAACGCTTCGGCCAGCTCGGACGCCTTGGTGGCGTTGGCGCGGTAGACCTGCTCGCGCAGCGCGCGGCTGTCGGCAAATTGCAGCAGCGGGTAGTAGGACGGGAAATGCAGGGTGAACTGGAAGCCTTGCTTGCCGTCTTTCTCGGCCAGCGCCTTGGCGGCGGCCTTCACATCGTCGGGCACGCCGGACAGCTCGGCCTCGTCGGCGACCAGCAATTTCCAGTCATTGGTGGCGTCCAGCACGTTTTCCGAAAAGCGCGTCGAGGTCGCCGCATGTTCTTCCTGGATGGCGGCGAAACGTTCTTTCTTGTCGGCCGGCAGCTCGGCGCCGCCCATGCGGAAATCGCGGATCGCATTCTCGATGATGCGCTGGCGCGCCGGCGACAGGCCGGCAAACGCGGCGCTGGCCTTGATCGCCTTGTATTTGGCAAACAGCGCCTCGTTCTGGGCCAGGGCGGTCCAGAACTCGGTCACTTTCGGCAGATTGTCGTTATAGGCGGCGCGCAGCTCGGGCGTGTCGACCACATTGTTGAGGTGACTGACGATGCCCCAGGCGCGGCCCAGCTGCTCGGTCGCGTTCTCCAGCGGGGCCACGAAGTTCTCCCACGTGACTTGCTCGGCCGGCGCTTCCAGGCGCGCGACGGCGGCCCGGTTCAGCTCCAGCAGGTGCTCGACGGCAGGGGTGACGTGTGCCGGCGTGATCGCATCGAAGCGGGGCAGGCCGGAGAAGTCCAGCAGGGGATTGTTCAGGGCGTCGTTAGTCATGGTTATCCTTTTATATGGCCGGCTGCGCGCGGGCTGCTTAGCCGCGCTCGGCCGACTCGATGGTGTTCATCAGCAGCATGGTAATGGTCATCGGACCCACGCCACCCGGCACCGGCGTGATGTGCGAAGCCACTTCCTTGATATTGGCAAAGTCCACGTCGCCGCACAGCTTGCCGTTCTCGTCGCGGTTCATGCCGACGTCAATCACCAGCGCGCCCGGCTTGACCATGTCGGCGGTCAGCGTGTTGCGGCGGCCGACGGCGGCCACGATCACGTCGGCCTGGCGGGTGTACAGGCCCAGGTCCGGCGTTGCACTATGACAGATGGTGACGGTCGCGTTCGCCTGCAAGAGCAGCAGGGCCATCGGCTTGCCCACGGTATTGCTGCGGCCGATCACCACGGCGTGCTTGCCGCGCAGATCGGTGCCGGTCGCTTCGATCAGCTTCATGCAGCCATACGGCGTGCAGGGACGGAAGCCTTCCAGGCCGGTCATCAGTTCGCCGGCGCTCAGCACCGAGTAGCCGTCCACGTCCTTGCTGGCGGCGATGGCTTCGATCACCTTGTGCGGGTTGATGTGCTTGGGCAGCGGCATCTGCACCAGGATGCCATGGATGCTCGGATCGGCGTTCAGGGCGGCGATGCGCTCCAGCAGGGCCGCTTCGCTCAGGTCGGCATCATACTTTTCCATCACGGAATGGATGCCGACGTCGCCGCAAGCCTTGACCTTGTTGCGCACATAGACCTGGCTGGCCGGGTCTTCGCCGACCAGGATCACGGCCAGGCCGGGCTGGCGGCCTTGGGCGGTGAGGGCGGCGGCGCGTTCAGCGATTTCAGCGCGCAGTTTTTGGGAGAGGGCAATTCCGTCGATCAGTTGTGCAGACATGATTTATGGTGGGTGGGAAGTAAAAACGCCATTATAAAGCCGCCGCCCTCTGAACCGTATGCCGGGCAGAGGGCGCGAGAGGGTCGCATGGGCGAATTTTTACGGCGGCGGTGCGATATTCACGACTGAAAACGTCGTGCTAGGCCGCAGCTCGTAGGGGATGCGCACATTCCTGCCCTTGAAGTCGCGTGTGTTGCGGGTGGCGACGGTTAGGTCATGCACCTTGGCGGTAGCCATGATGATGGCATCGGCCAGGGCGATTTTGGGTGTGGACCGCACGCTGCGGCGGCGAATCTTTGCTGCCTCGGTTGCAATGGCCCGATCCAGTTCCAATATCTGGAAGGTTTGCAGGAACTTGGTGGTTTCCTCTTCCTCTCCAGTTTGTGCCCCGACCACCATTTCAATCCAGCCAATGCTGCTGATGGCCCAGTCCGAGGATGGGTAGTAGGCCAGCTCAGGTATCGAAAAGGATCAGCCCCATTCGTTGCGGATTTTTATTTGATACTCCAGGCCGTCGACATAGTCCTTGCGCTTCTTATACAGACCGAAAAAGGCTTTGAACTCCGGGCTGTTCACTCCTTTGCCCGGCGGATGGTTAACCGACATCAGCTCCGGAAGCGCTTCCTCAGGCTTCTGCGATGCATGTTTCCTTGACTTTTTGCCCATGGCTTGCTCCTCGTGGTGAGTGCAGGCTTCAGTTTAATCCATTGACGCACAGGCGGCGGCCATCAACCCCGGCGCAAGCCTGGCGCCATGCGGCATTGCAGCATTTGTTTCATAATACGGAATTCACTTCCGTAATTTGAAAAAGCGTAAATTCACTGCTAGAATCCTCACACTTAGCCAAAGTCTTAGTAAATAATCACAGCGCCTTCCGACAGTGCGACACAGCGACGGTTTCGGGCGGGGCATCCACTTACATAGGAGACTAGATACATGTCAGCTCAACTAGACCAGGTCACGGCCCAAACCGCCAACGATCCTGACGCCCAGGAAACCAAAGAATGGCTGGAGGCGCTGGAGGCGGTGCTGGAAAAAGAAGGCCCGGCCCGCGCCCACTATCTGATGGAACGCCTGGTCGATCTGGCCCGCCGCCGTGGCGCGCAAATCCCGTTCTCCGCCAATACCGCCTACGTCAACACCATCCCCGCCCACCTCGAAGCCCACTGCCCCGGCAATCTGGAATATGAAGAGCGCCTGCGCTCCTGGATGCGCTGGAACGCCATGGCCATGGTGGTGAAAGCCAACCGCGCCGACGGCGACCTGGGTGGCCACCTGTCCTCCTTCGCCTCGCTGGCGAATATGCTGGGCATCGGCTTCAACCACTTCTGGAAAGCGCCGACCGAAGAACACGGCGGCGATCTGCTGTACATCCAGGGCCACTCTTCGCCCGGCGTGTACGCGCGCGCCTTCCTCGAAGGCCGCCTCACCGAAGAACAATTGGTGAACTTCCGCCGCGAAGTGGACGGCAAAGGCCTGTCCTCCTATCCGCACCCGAAACTGATGCCGGACTTCTGGCAGTTCCCGACCGTGTCCATGGGCTTGGGTCCGCTGATGGCGATCTATCAGGCGCGCTTCCTGAAGTATCTGCACGCGCGTTCCATCGCCAAGACCGACGGCCGTAAAGTGTGGGCCTTCTGCGGCGACGGCGAGATGGATGAACCGGAATCGATGGGCGCCATCGGCATGGCCGCGCGCGAGAAGCTGGACAATCTGGTCATCGTGGTCAACTGCAACCTGCAGCGCCTGGATGGCCCTGTGCGCGGCAACGGCAAGATCATCCAGGAACTGGAAGCCGATTTCCGCGGCGCCGGCTGGAACGTGGTCAAAGTCATCTGGGGTCCGGGCTGGGACAACCTGCTGGCCCAGGACAAGGAAGGCATCCTGCAGCGCGTGATGATGGAAACCGTCGACGGCGAATACCAGAACTACAAGGCCAAGGACGGCGCCTACGTGCGCAAGCACTTCTTCGGCAAGCATCCGAAGCTGCTGGAAATGGTCGCCAATATGAGCGACGACGACATCTGGCGCCTGACCCGCGGCGGCCACGATCCGCACAAGATTTACGCGGCCTTCAAGATCGCCCAGGAACACAAAGGCCAGCCGACCGTGCTGCTGGTGAAAACCATCAAGGGCTTCGGCATGGGCAAATCCGGTGAGGCGCGCAACACCGCCCACCAGACCAAGAAGCTGGACGACGAGGCGATCCGCGAAATGCGCGACCGCTTCAATATTCCTATTCCTGACGACAAACTGGCCGAGATCCCGTTCTTCAAGCCGTCCGACGACGCGCCTGAGATCAAGTACCTGCACGAGCGCCGTAAGGCCCTGGGCGGCTACCTGCCGCAGCGCCGCGTGAAAGCCGACGAGCAACTGACCGTGCCGGGCCTGGACGCCTTCAAGGCCGTGCTGGAGCCGACCGCCGAAGGCCGTGAAATCTCCACCACCCAGTCCTTTGTGCGCATCATCACCGCGCTGCTGCGCGACCCGAGCCTGGGCCAGCGCCTGGTGCCTATCCTGGTCGACGAGTCGCGTACCTTCGGTATGGAAGGCCTGTTCCGCCAGATCGGCATCTTCAACCAGCAAGGCCAGTTGTATGAGCCGGTCGATAAAGACCAGGTGATGTACTACCGCGAAGACAAGGCCGGCCAGATCCTGCAGGAAGGCATCAACGAAGCCGGCGGCATGAGCTCGTGGATCGCTGCGGCGACCTCGTACTCGACCAACAACCGCGTGATGATTCCGTTCTACACCTTCTACTCGATGTTCGGCATGCAGCGTATCGGCGACCTGGCCTGGGCGGCCGGCGACATGCGCGCACGCGGCTTCCTGATGGGCGGCACCGCCGGCCGTACCACGCTGAACGGCGAAGGCCTGCAGCACGAAGATGGCCACAGCCACATCATGGCCGCCACCATCCCGAACTGCGTGCCTTACGACCCGACCTTCGGCCACGAACTGGCCGTGATCGTGCAGGACGGCCTGCGCCGCATGGTGGGCGAACAGGAAGACGTGTTCTACTACATCACCCTGATGAACGAGAACTACGCCCACCCAGGCCTGAAAGCCGGCCAGGAAGAGGGCATCCTGAAGGGCATGTACCTGCTGCAGGAAGGCGACAAGGACGCCAAGCAGCGCGTTCAGCTGATCGGCTCCGGCACCATTCTGCGCGAATCGATCTTCGCCGCCGAACTGCTGAAGAACGATTGGAATATCGCCGCCGACATCTGGTCCGCTCCGTCGCTGACCCTGGTGGCGCGCGAAGGCCAGGACGCCGACCGCTGGAACATGGTCAACCCGACCAAGGAACAGCGCGTGCCATACGTGACCGGCCTGCTGCAGAACACCAGCGGCCCGATCGTGGCGACCACCGACTACATGCGTACCTTCGCTGAACAGATCCGTGCCTTCATGCCGAAAGGCCGCACCTATAAAGTGCTGGGCACCGATGGCTTCGGCCGTTCGGACAGCCGCGCCAAGCTGCGCGAGTTCTTTGAAGTGAACCGCTACTACGTGACCGTCGCCGCGCTGAAAGCGCTGGCCGACGAAGGCAAGATCGACGCTTCCGTGGTCGAGAAGGCGGTTGCCAAGTACGGTATCAACCCGAACAAGCCGAATCCGGTGACCCAATAACGAATACGGAGCGAACGCTATGAGCATTGTGGAAGTAAAAGTCCCGGATATTGGCGACTTCAAGGAAGTTGAAGTCATCGAGCTGATGGTGAAAGTGGGCGACACGATCAAGGTGGACCAGTCCCTGGTCACGGTGGAGTCGGACAAGGCTTCGATGGAGATCCCGTCCTCGCACGCTGGCGTGGTGAAAGAATTGAAGATCAAGGTGGGCGACAAGGTGGCGGAAGGTTCGCTGCTGCTGCTGATCGAAGCGGATGGCGCTGCCGCCGCTCCAGCTGCGGCGCCAGCCGCCGCCCCGGCCGCCGCTGCCCCGGCGCCTGCCGCGGCAGCGCCTGCGCCGGTTGCCGCCCCTGCGGCATTGGCTGGCCCGGTCGAAGTGAAGGTGCCGGACATCGGCGACTTCAAGGAAGTGGAAGTGATCGAGCTGCTGGTCAAGGTCGGCGATACCGTCGCCAAGGACCAGTCCCTGATCACCGTGGAGTCGGATAAGGCTTCGATGGAAATCCCATCGTCGCACGCCGGCGTGGTGAAGGAACTGAAGGTCAAGGTTGGCGACAAGGTGGCTGAAGGCACCCTGGTGCTGATCGTGGAAGCGACCGGCGGCGCAGCGGCTCCAGCCGCCGCGCCAGTGCCTGCCGCCGCCGCACCCGCTGCCGCTCCGGCGCCGGCCGCCGCCGCGCCAGTGGCCGCCGTAGCCCAAGCCTCAGCGCCAGCCGTCAGCGGCGCCCTGGCGCACGCTTCGCCATCCGTACGCAAGTTCGCCCGCGAACTGGGCGTGGATGTCGGCCGCGTGCCGGGTTCCGGTCCAAAAGGCCGCGTCACCCAGCTGGACGTGCAGAACTTCGTCAAGGGCGTGATGTCCGGCGCGGTTGCCGCACCGAACGCCGCTGCCGCCGCCGCTGGTGGTGGCGCGGGTCTGAACCTGCTGCCATGGCCGTCGCTGGACTTCAGCAAGTTCGGCGAAACCGAACTGCAGGCGCTGCCGCGCATCAAGAAGATCAGCGGTCCGAACCTGCACCGCAACTGGGTGATGATCCCGCACGTGACGCAGTTCGAAGACGCCGACGTGACCGACCTGGAAGACTTCCGCGTCGCCTCCAACGCCGCCAACGCCAAGAACAAGGACGCGGTCAAGCTGACCATGCTGGCCTTCGTCATCAAGGCCTCCGTGGCCGCGCTGAAGAAGTACCCGGCTTTCAACGCTTCCCTGGACGAGAAGGGCGAGAACCTGATCCTGAAGAAGTACTACAACATCGGCTTTGCCGCCGACACGCCGAACGGCTTGGTAGTACCGGTGATCAAGGACGCCGACAAGAAGGGCGTGGCGCAGATCGCGCAGGAAATGGGGGAGCTGTCGCTGGCCGCGCGCGACGGCAAGCTGAAGCCGACCGATATGCAGGGCGCCTGCTTCACCATCTCCTCGCTGGGCGGCATCGGCGGTACGGCCTTCACGCCGATCGTCAACGCGCCTGAGGTGGCGATCCTGGGCCTGTCCAAATCGTCGATCAAGCCTGTCTGGGATGGCAAGGCCTTCCAGCCGCGCCTGATGCTGCCGCTGTCGCTGTCCTACGATCACCGCGTGATCGACGGCGCTTCCGGTGCGCGCTTTGCCGTGTATCTGGCCGAGGTTCTGGCCGATATGCGCAAGATCCTGCTGTAAGGAGGCCGCGCTATGATCGAAGTGAAAGTACCGAATATCGGCGACTTCAAGGAAGTGGAAGTCATCGAAGTGATGGTCAAGGTGGGCGACACCATCAAGGTCGACCAGTCCCTGGTCACGGTGGAGTCGGACAAGGCCTCGATGGAAATCCCATCGACCCATGCCGGCGTCGTCAAGGAACTGAAAATCAAGGTCGGCGACAAAGTGGGCGAAGGCTCGCTGCTGCTGATGGTGGAAGAAGGCGCGTCCGCTGGCGCTGCTGCTCCGGCAGCCGCTCCAGCACCGGCAGCCGCTGCCGCCCCTGCACCGGCCGCAGTCGCTACACCCGCTGCGCCTGCCGCGGCTCCGGCCGCCGGTGGCTACAGCGGCCAAGTCGACGTGCAGTGCGACATGATGGTGCTGGGTGGCGGTCCTGGCGGCTACTCGGCCGCCTTCCGCGCCGCCGACCTGGGCATGAACACCGTGATCGTGGAACGCTACGCTACCCTGGGCGGCGTCTGCCTGAACGTGGGCTGCATCCCATCGAAAGCGCTGCTGCACCTGGCGGCCGTGATCGACGAGACGGCCACCATGTCCAAGCATGGCGTCACCTTCGCCAAGCCGCAGATCGATATCGACGAAGTGCGCAAGTACAAGGAAGGCGTGATCGGCAAGATGACCGGCGGCCTGGCCGGCATGGCCAAGGCGCGCAAAGTCAGCGTGGTGCAGGGCGTGGGCCAGTTCGTCAGCCCGAACCACATCGAGGTGACGGCCGCCGACGGCACGAAGAAAGTCGTGCAGTTCAAGCAGGCCATCATCGCCGCCGGTTCGGCCGTGGTGAAACTGCCGTTCGTGCCGGAAGATCCGCGCATTGTCGATTCCACCGGCGCGCTGGAACTGCGCTTCATGCCGAAGCGCATGCTGGTGATCGGCGGCGGCATCATCGGCCTGGAAATGGCCACCGTGTACTCCACTTTCGGCGCGCGCATCGACGTGGTCGAAATGATGGATGGCCTGATGCAGGGGGCGGACCGCGACACCGTCAAGGTCTGGCAGAAGCACAACGAGAAGCGCTTCGACCGCATCATGACCAAGACCAAGACGGTGGGCGTGGAAGCCCTGCCGGAAGGCATCAAGGTCACGTTCGAAGCCGCCGAAGCCGGCGCCACCGCGCCGGAACCGCAGCTCTACGATATGGTGCTGGTGGCCGTGGGCCGCAGCCCGAACGGCAAGAAGATCGCCGCCGATAAGGCTGGCGTGATTGTTGGCGATCGCGGCTTCATTCCGGTCGACAGCCAGATGCGCACCAATGTGCCGCACATCTTCGCCATCGGCGACCTGGTGGGCCAGCCGATGCTGGCGCACAAGGCCGTGCACGAAGCCCACGTGGCGGCGGAAGCCGCTGCCGGCCAGAAGTCGCACTTCGACGTCAAGGTGATTCCATCGGTGGCCTACACCGATCCGGAAGTGGCTTGGGTCGGTCTGACCGAGGACGAGGCGAAAGCCAAGGGCATCAAGCTGGAGAAGGGCGTCTTCCCATGGGCCGCGAGCGGCCGCGCCGTGGCCAATGGCCGCGAGGAAGGCTTCACCAAGCTGCTGTTCGACGCTGAAACCCACCGCATCGTGGGTGGCGCCATCGTCGGCACCCATGCCGGCGATATGATCGGCGAGATCGCCCTGGCGATCGAAATGGGCGCGGACGGCGTGGATATCGGCAAGACCATCCACCCGCACCCGACCCTGGGCGAATCGATCGGCATGGCCGCGGAAGTCTACGAAGGCGTCTGCACCGACCTGCCGCCACCGCGCAAGCGCTAAGCCGCAAGTACGAAGGTGCAATAAAAAAGGGCCAGTTCATCGAACTGGCCCTTTTTCTTTGGCGCTGCCCCGCTTATTGGCCGCCGGTCTGGTACTGCTCGTAATTCTGTTCGTAGTCGGCGACGTTATCGCGCAGCATTTGCTCGAACTGGCCCATGAAGTACTTGATGGCCTCTTCCTTCTGTTCCATGAAATGCTCTTTCGAGGTGCTGGTGCCGGCCAGCAGATAGGCGCAGAAACGCGAGGAGGCGAATTGCAGGCCCGCGCTCACCATTTGCGGCGGCGTGGTCTTGGCCTTGTCGTTGGCCAGCACGACGAAGGCGTCGATGATCTCGGAGAATTGCTTGTCGTTGTCGTTTGCTTCTGGAGTGCTCATGCTTAATTGCCTTTCTGGTGCTGCTCGAAGTTGGTGTCGAAATCGTCGAGGTTATCGCTCAACATTTTATTGAATTGCTCGCGCAGATAGTGCCCGGCTTCTTCCTTGCGCCCGGCGAAGACTTCGCGCGTGCCGCTGCCGGCGGCCAGCAGGTAGGAATTGAAACGGGCGGCGGCAAACAGCATGGCCGCGCCGACGATATTGGCGCGCGCTGGATCGTTTTGCAGCTGCTCGTTGGCCAGCAGGATGTGGGCGTCGATGAACTTCCAGAATTGCTGGTCTTCGGTTTGCTGCTCTGCGCTTGGCTTGTCGGTCATGGTGAATTCTCGGTGGAGTCCGTCCGGCCGGCGCCGGAGCAAAGACTAGGCGGCTATGCTGCCATGAATGCTTGTGGCCTGCAAGGGTGGCCGCCCAGGCCACTGCGCTGGTGGGGCGCGCAGCAGGGGGATGTCAGGCCCGCCCGCTGGCTTTAGAGGAGATCGCCTAGATGGCGATGAAATGCGCGGGAATTTCGATGCCGCCGCTGCTGGCCGCTTCCGCATAGGCGCGCAGCTGCGTGATCGCCTGCTCCAGCCGGTCCGGGCTGGGGTCGCCCTGGAAATCGCGGATGCGCTCATTCAGCGCGGTGACTTGTTTGCTCCATTCGAGCCTTTCCCAGTTACTCATGATGCCTCCCTACCTATTAAAGCTGTTCTTGGACAGCCAGTATCGGACAGGCGCGACGGTGGCTCTGTGCGTTGGCGCACGCTCCAGCTTAGCGCAGGGTGCCGCGCAGGAAGAGATCGATGGCCGCTTCCAGATGCTGCCGCACCTGCTCCAGCGTGTCATGGGTTTCCACATCGAAGAGGTAACGCTTCATATGGTCGCCCATCACCAGGTTCAGCAGGTAAATGGTCAGCATATGGGGCGGGATATCGTCGCGCATCTGGCTGCGGATGTCGGGGCGCGAAAAGAAGCGCGTCAGCATTTCGCGCGTCTGTTTCGGGCCGCCCTCGAAAAACGCTTCGGCCAGCTCGGGATTGGAGCGCGCTTCGGCGATCACCATGCGGTGCAGACGCAGCGCGGCGGAGGAGGTGATCAGCTCCGTAAAGCGCTGGCTGAAGTCGAGCAGGATGTCGCGCAGCGGTTGCACCGTCGTGTCCAGATCGTCGAGCGAGGCCATGAAGTCTTCGCGCTTATAGGTCAGGATGGCGTGGAACAGGCCGGCCTTGCCGCCAAACTTCACGTAAATCGTGCGCACCGCCACATGGGCCTCGCGCGCAATCATTTCCAGGCTGACCTTGCTATAGCCTTTTTCCATGAACAGGCGGGCGGCCGTGTTCATCAATTCGAGCTGGCGCGCCTCGGCTTCGCTGGCGCGCGGGCGGCCGGCCTTGCATTGGATGCAAGGCTCGCTGTCGGTTGGTGGCTGGGCGGTGGTGGGGAGGTCGGGCATTGTTGATGACATGGCAAGAAGTATACGCGAAGCCTATCAGAAGCCGGCACTTTATTCCAAATTCAAATGAAATGCAATCGTTTCATTTCTTGACTTCAACAGCGCTTTGTCGAATAATGCACAGACACAATTTCATTTTGGAGCCTCACCATGTCCAATCAGGCAGAACAAAAAGTGCTAAGCGCCGTCCCCCATTCCCCGGCGCCGGCCGCAGCGGCCGCGCCGGCCGGCAAGAACCCGCCGAACCCGCGCGTCATGGTCGTGGCCGGCCTGATCGCCCTGGCCGCCATTGGCGCCGGCGGCCGCATGTGGTATCGCAGCCATTACTTCGTCGAGACCGAGAACGCCTATGTGGCCGGCCACGTCCATCCGGTGTCCTCGCGCATCGCCGGCGTGGTGAGCAAGGTGCTGATCGAAGATAACCAGCTGGTCAAGGAAGGCCAGGTCATCGCCGAACTCGATCCTTTCGACCAGCATGTGAAAGTGGAGCAGATCCAGGCCCAGATCGAAACGGCCGAACAGCAGGTGCTGCAATCGGAAGCGCAGATCGCCCAGGTCAACGCCCAGGCCAGCGCCGCCGCCGCCCAAGTGGCCCAGTCCGAAGCCCAACTGCTGCGCGCCAAGCAGGACGCCGAGCGCTATGGCCAGCTGTACACCAGCCAGATGAAGGCCGTGTCGAAAGCCGAACTCGATGCCGCCACCGCCGCCCGCACCAGCGCCGCCGCCGACCTGGCCGCGCGTAAGGACAGCGCCGCCGCCGCCAAGGCCCAGATCACCGCCGCCACCTCGGCGCGCGAAGTGCAGAAAGCCCAGATCAAGGTGCTGCGCGTGCAGCTCAAGGACGCCCAGCAGCAACTGGCCTACAACCAGGTGCTGGCGCCGGTCACCGGCCGTATCGGCAAGCGCACCATCGAAGTGGGCCAGCGCGTGCAGGCCGGCCAGCAGTTGACCGCCATCGTGCAGGACAATGTCTGGGTCACCGCCAACTTCAAGGAAACCCAGCTCGCCGAAATGCATGTGGGCCAGCAGGTGCACGTGACGGTGGATGCCTTCCCCGGCAAGGAACTGGTCGGCCGCGTGGACAGCTTCGCGCCCGCCTCCGGCGCCCAATTCGCGCTGCTGCCGGCCGATAACGCCACCGGCAACTTCACCAAGATCGTGCAGCGCGTGCCGGTCAAGATCACGCTCAAGGCCGAAGACATCAAAGCCATGGGCGGCCGTCTGGCGCCCGGCATGTCGGCCATCGCCGAAGTGGCGCTGAAAGAAGGCGACCTGAAAGAGGGCGGCCTGAAAGTCGCGGCCCACTAAGGAGAGCAGCAATGAGCGCTACGCAAACCCTGTCCGCGGCGGACCCGCATGCACTCGGCAAGGTCGATGCCCGTACCTGGATCGCCGTCGCCGCCGGCATGCTGGGCGCCTTCATGGCGGTGCTGGACATCCAGATCACCAACAGCTCGCTGAAGGACATCCTCGGTTCGCTGTCGGCCACCCAGGAAGAGGGTTCGTGGATCTCCACCGCCTATCTGGTGGCCGAGATCATCGTCATTCCGCTGACCGGCCTGTTGACCCGCGTCTTCGGCCTGCGCGCCTATATGATGGGCACCACCGCCCTGTTCCTGGTGTTCTCCACCATGTGCGGCATGGCCTGGAACCTGGAGAGCATGATCGTGTTCCGCATGCTGCAAGGTTTCACCGGCGGCGCCCTGATTCCGATGGCGATGACCCTGGTGATGGCCAAGCTGCCGCCGTCCAAGCGCGCCACCGGCATGGCCATCTTCGGCCTGACCGCCACGCTGGCGCCGGCCATGGGGCCGACCTTTGGCGGCTACTTGAGCGAAATCTACGGCTGGCCGTCGATCTTCTACATCAACTGGGCGCCCGGCATCCTGCTGATGATGGGCATGGCCTACGGCCTGGACAAGGAAAAGGCCAAGCTCGATCAACTGTTCAACGCCGACTGGCTAGGCATCGGTTTCATGGCCATGGGCCTGGGCTGCCTGACCATCTTCCTGGAAGAAGGCAATAGCAAGGACTGGTTCGACTCGCTCTTCATCATTGCCTTCGCCACGATGGCGGTAATCGGCATCCTGGGTTGGGTCATCACCAGCAATACGCGCGCCCAGCCCTTCGTCAACCTGGGCCTGTACAGCCACCGCAACTTCCTGGTGGCGACCACGCTGTCGGCCGTGATGGGCATGGGTTTGTACGGCTCGTCCTTCCTGCTGCCGCTGTTCCTGGGCCAGATCGCCGGCTACTCGCCGATGCAGATCGGCGAAGTGATCATGTGGGTGGGCTTGCCGCAGTTGTTCATCATGCCCTTTGTGGCCAAGCTCTCGTCGAAGATCGACAACCGCCTGCTGTGTTCCTTCGGCCTGCTGCTGTTCGGCGGCTCTTGCCTGATGAACGCGTATATGGACGCCACCACCGGCTACGACCAGCTGCTGTGGTCCCAGGTGCTGCGCGCCCTGGGCCAGCCCTTCATCATGCTGACCCTGTCGAACTTCGCCATGAACGGCATCGGCCCGAAAGACATGCCGTCGGCATCGAGCCTGTTCAATATGACCCGCAACCTGGGCGGCTCCATCGGCATCGCGCTACTGGCCACCGCGCTGACCAAGCGCGAGCAATTCCACTCCGCGCGGCTGGGCGAATCGATCACGGCGTTTTCCAGCGAAGTGGTGCAGCGCCTGGACGTGCTCACGCAATCGTTCATCAACCGCGGCATGGACCCCGGCACGGCGTCGAATATGGCGATGAAGGCCATCGACAACCTGGTGCGGCGCGAAGCCTTTGTGATGGGCTACAACGACGGCTTCCTGCTGGTCGGCTGGATCCTGCTGGCCTGTATCCCCATCCTGTGGCTGTCCGACAAAGTCAAGTCGCCTTCAGGCGGCGGCGGTGGCGCGCACTAAGCGGCGCGCAAACTAGAAAGAGGAAAAGAATATGTTCGCAATTACGCTCCAAAGCACCAAACGCCTGGCGCTGGCCGCCGCCGTAGGCCTGGCCCTGTCGGCCTGCGGCACGGTCGGCAGCGATTTCAAGGCGCCGAAAAATGTCGGTGACAGCGCCTTCCGCCATGCGCCGCAAGGCAGCGCCGCCGAAGCGCGCCTGCCGCAGCAATGGTGGACCGTCTTCGGCGACGAGACCCTGAACCGCTTGGAACAGCAAGCCCTGCGCGACAACCCCTCGGTGCAGGCCGCCGCCCAGCGCCTGCTGCAGGCGGAAGCCCAGCTGGGCGTGGCGCGCGCCAACCAGCAACCGTCGCTGAGCGTGAACACCTCGGTGTCGAACTCGCGCACCTCGGCCAATACGTCGCAAGGCATCGCGCTGGGCCACCGCTCCATCAGCGGCAACCAGTACGCGCTGGGCGCCGCGATGTCCTATGAGCTGGACCTGCTGGGCCGCGTGCGCCGCGCTGTCGAAGCGGCCGACGCGCAAGCCCTGGCCGCCCAGGCCGACCGCGACGGCGTGCTGCTGCTCCTGTCCTCGCAAGTGGCCAGCAGCTACTGGCAATTGCGCGGCCTGGACGCCGAACTGGCCATCCTGAACAATGCGCTGGGCACCCGCCGCGAAAGCGAAGAACTGGTCAACGCCCGCTTCAACGCCGGCCTGTCGAATGAGCTGGACACCTCGCGCGCCCGCATCGAACGCGCCAACGCCGAAGCCGACCTGCAGGAAGTGCAGCGGCAGCGCAACCAGATCGAACACGGCCTGGCCGTGCTGCTCGGCGCCTCGCCCTCGGCCAGCGTGCTGCCTGCCGTTGCCGGCAGCACGATGCCGCAGCCGCCCGTGATCCCGGCCGGCCTGCCGGCGAGCCTGCTGGGCCAGCGTCCTGATTTGGCAGGCAGCGTCGCCACCCTGCGCGCCGCCAACGCGCAGATCGGCGTGGCCGAAGGCGCGTTCTATCCTGCACTGACGCTGACCGGCAACTTCGGCTTCGCCTCTGAAAAACTCAGCGATACGCTGAAGAGTGGTTCGCGCGTCTTCAGCGCCGGTCCGCTCGGCCTGTCCCTGCCCATCTTCGACGGCGGCCGCAACAAGGCCAATCTGGCCTTTGCCAAAGCCCGCTACGAAGAAGCCATCGCCAACCACCAAGGCAAGCTCCTGACCGCCCTGCGCGAAGTGGAAGACGCCCTGTCCGACGCCCAGCAGCGCAAACAGCAAGGCGAGTTGCAGACCGTCTCGCGCGACGCCGCCGCCCGCGCCTACCAGGTCGCGCTGGCCCGCTACGAGCGCGGCATCTCCACCTATCTGGACGTAACCGACGCCCAGCGCAGTGCCTTGTCCGCCGAGCGCGCCGCCGCCCAGATCGGCACCCAGCGTCTGCTGGCAGCGGTCGCCGTTGCCCGCGCCCTCGGCGCCGGCTGGCAAGCCGACGCCCGCCTCGCCACCGTCACCCAATAACGTTTGCACCAGATCAAACAATGTCCACCCTGGTGTCAGGCGGGGCCGCCGAGGCACCAGAACGGGACATTTTTTTGAGAAAAATCAAACGTTGCACCTTACGCGGAAGAGGCCGGCAGTCATGGGACTTGCCGGCCCGAAGCGTAGATTCCTAATCGTTGCTTAGGAGTCTTGTTCGCCCCACCGCGTTTATTCCTTTTGCTTGGTAATCGATACTGGCTGCACTTTGCAACCTGTATAGGAGAACCAAATGAAAGCAGTAGTAATCGGCGCCAGCGGTACCATCGGGCAAGCCATTGTGGAGGCTTTGGGCCAGCGCCATGAAATCATCACCGTGGGCAGCCATAGCGGCCAATACCAGGCGGACTTGAAGGACATCGCCCAAGTGCGCGCCCTGTTCGCGCAAATCGGCAAGGTGGATGCGGTGCTGGTGGCGGCCGGCATCCTGCATATCGGCCCGCTGGACGAGATGACACCCGAGCAGTTCCACATTGGCCTGAACAGCAAGCTGATGGGCCAGGTCAATGTGGCCCTGGTCGCCCAGCACTATCTGAACGATGGCGGTTCCATCACCCTGACCAGCGGCGTCGATGCGCACCAGCCGATCCGCCATGGCGCCAACGCCAGCACCTCGAATTCCGCCGTAGAAGGCTTCGTTCGCGCCGCTGCGGCTGAACTGAAGCGCGGCCTACGCATCAACGTGGTCAATCCTACGCTCCTCACCGAATCCGCATCCAAATACGGCCATCTGTTCCCCGGCTTCGAAACCGTCCCCGTCAAGCGCGTCGCGCTCGCCTATATGCGTAGCGCCGAAGGCATCGAAACCGGCCAAACCTACAAAGTCTGGCACTAACCCGCAAGGCCTTTGCGCCAAATCAAAGAATGTCCCACCCTGGTGTCAGGCACTAAGGTCGGACATTGTTTGATTTTTCTCAAAAAATGTCCGGGTCTGGTGCCTGACACCAGGGTGGGACATTCTTTGATGCAGATCAAAGGCAGTGGGCGGTGGGGGGCCAGGGTGCGTTGGGGCCGAAGCGTTCGAGCAGGAACTCGATCAGGGTGGTGAGCTTGGGTGTGGGCTGGCGGTCGCGTGAGTACAGCAGGTGCATGGGGCGCGGCTGGGGAATGTGCTCCTGCAGCAGCGGCACGAGGCGGCCGGCGGCGATATCCCTTGCGAGCATCAGGTCGGCCTGCATGATGATGCCGAAGCCGCTCAGCGCGGCCATGCGCAGCGATTGGCTGTTGTTGGAACGGAAGCGGCTCGGCGGCACGGCGTTACCGTTCTTTTGTCCGCGCAGCCGCCAGCGCGCCTGGGGATTCCAGTTGAGGAAGTCGAGGCATTCGTGCTGCACCAGGTCTTCGGGTGTCTGCGGCGTGCCGCGCTGCGCCAGATATTCCGGTGCGGCGCAGATCACCACGCCATAGGGCCGCAGCGGCCGCGCCACCATGCTCGAATCCTGCAGGGTGCCGATGCGCAGGCCGATGTCGAAGCCTTCATCGACCAGGTCGACCACGCGGTCGCTCAGATTCAGGTCGACGCTCACTTCGGGATACAGGTCGAGATACTCGGTCAGCGCGGGACTGAGCCACTCGGCGCCGAATGAAACCGGCGCCGTGACCTTCAGCCGCCCGCGCGGCACGGCGCGCATGGCTTCGGCCACCGATTCGGCGCTCTGGATCTGCGCCAGGATAAGCCGGCATTGCTCGGCGTACTGGCGCCCGATCTCGGTCAGCGACTGGCGCCGCGTGGTGCGCGAGAGCAGGGCGGCGCCGAGGCGCTGCTCCAGCGCGCGGATATGCTTGCCCACCATGACCGGCGAGATCTCGAAGCGCTCCGCCGCCGCCGTGAAACTGCCGGCATCGACCACGGCGACGAAAATCTCCATGCTGCGTAACTTGTCCATCGATTGCTAACTGCTGGTTAGTAATGTTATTCATCTTAGCGTATTTATTCCTCGCGCGCGCTGGCCGATACTGGCTGCACTTCACAACCGAACAGGAGAGCAGGAATGAAAGTCGTCATCATTGGGGCAAATGGGGAAGTCGGCAAGGCCGTGGCAAAAGAGCTGGGACAGCGCCATGAGATCGTCAGCGTCGGCAGCAGCAGCGGCCAGTATCAGGCCGATATCACGGACATCGCCCAGGTGCGGGAGCTGTTCGACAAGATCGGCAAGGTGGATGCGGTGGTTGTCACCGCCGGCGCCCTGCATTTCGGCCCGCTGTCGGAAATGACGCCCGAGCAGTTCCACATTGGCTTGAACAGCAAGTTGATGGGCCAGGTGAACGTGGCCTTGGTCGCCCAGGAATACCTGAACGATGGCGGCTCCATCACGCTGACCAGCGGCATCGTCGGCGAGAATCCGATCCGCAACGGCGCCAATGCCAGCGCGGTGAATGCGGCGGTGGACGGCTTCGCGCGCGGCGCGGCGATCGAACTGAAACGCGGCCTGCGCATCAACTCCATCAGCCCGACCCTGCTGACCGAGTCGCAGCCGAAATACGGCCCTTATTTCTACGGCTTCGAAACCGTACCTGCCGCCCGCGTCGCACTGGCTTACAGCCGCAGTGTTGAGGGTGCGGAAACGGGCAAGACTTACCGCATCTGGTAAGCCGTTCTGGGATTACAATGTGGCCTCTTTTTCATCTCAATCGAAGGCCACATGAAAAAACTCCTGATCCCGCTGCTGCTGGCCATGGCCGGCAGCACCGCATCCGCCGCTCCCGCCAGCGTCGCCGACTTGAACAAGATGAGCAAGCGCTTCGCGCCGGTCGAACTGAAGGCCGACGCGTCGAAGCTGTCGCCAGGCGACAAGAAGGCCATCGCCAAGCTGATCGAAGCTGCCAAGATCGTCGATGTGCTGCAGCTGCGCCAGCGCTGGTCCGGCAACGAGGCGCTGTGGGCCGCGCTGCAAAAGGACAAGTCGGCGCTGGGCAAGGCGCGTCTGGATTACTTCTGGCTCAACAAGGGGCCGTGGTCCATCATCGACGGCCACCAGTCCTTCCTGCCGGCCGAATACGCGGGCATCAGCATCCCGGCCAAGAAGCCGGAGGCGGGCAATTTCTATCCCGCTGGCGCGTCGAAAGAGACGGTGGAAGCGTGGATCAATTCCCAGTCCGCCGAAGCGAAGAAGGATGCGCAGTGGTTCTTCACCACCATCCGCGCGGGCGCCGACGGAAAATTCAAGACCGTGAAGTATTCGGAGGAATACGCGGCCGAGATGCAGAAGCTGTCCTCCTTGCTGAAGGAAGCGGCGGCAGCCACCGATAACGCCTCGCTGAAAAAATTCCTCAGCCTGCGCGCGGAAGCCTTCCTGTCCAACGACTACCTGGCCTCCGACTTTGCGTGGATGGATCTGGATTCGCCGGTCGACGTCACCATCGGCCCATACGAAACCTATAACGACGAGCTGTTTGGCTACAAGGCCGCCTTTGAGGCGTATGTGAGCATCCGCGACCAGAAGGAGACCAGCAAGCTCGATTTCTTCGCCAAGCATATGCAGGAGCTGGAAGACAATCTACCGCTCGACGCGCAATACCGCAATCCGAAAGTCGGCGCGGTGGCGCCGATGGTGGTGGTAAACCAAGTGTATGGCGCGGGCGACGGCAATATGGGCGTGCAGACCGCCGCCTACAATCTGCCGAACGATGAGCGCATCATCAGCCAACGCGGCTCCAAGCGCGTGATGCTGAAGAATGTGCAGGAAGCGAAATTCAAGTCCACGCTGACGCCGATCGCCAAGCTGGTGCTGCGTCCCGCCGACCAGAAGGATCTCGACTTCAACTCCTTCTTCACGCATATTCTCGCGCATGAAATCACCCACGGCCTGGGCCCGCACATCACCAAGGTGAACGGCCAGGAATCGACGCCGCGCCAGGATCTGAAGGAAGCCTACTCCACGATTGAAGAAGCGAAAGCCGACGTCACCGGCCTGTTCGCCCTGATGTACATGATGGAGAAGGGCCAGTTGAAAGGCGTGCTGGGAGAGGGCGAAGCGGCCGAGCGCAAGCTGCACACCACCTTCCTCGCCTCCGCCTTCCGCACCCTGCACTTCGGCCTGACCGACTCGCACGCGCGCGGCATGGCGATCCAGGTCAACTACCTGCTCGACCAAGGCGGCTTCGTCTCGCACGGCGACGGCACCTTCTCGGTCGACTTCAAGAAGATTCGCCAAGCCGTGATCGACCTCGACCGTGAATTCCTCACGATCGAAGCCACCGGCGACTACGCCCGCGCCAAGCAGATGATGGACAAATATGTCGTCATCCGTCCCGACGTGCAAAAGGCGTTGGACAAGATGAAGACCGTCCCCAACGACATCCGCCCGAGCTTCCCCACCGCCAAAGCCCTGCTCGCCCACTGAGCCTTTGATCTTCCTCAACAAATGTCCCACCCTGGTGCCTGACACCAAGGTGGGACATTGTTTGCGGAAGATCAAAGTTGGTGCTTGTCTCACGGAAATATTTTGTAACACCTGCGGGATAGCAACCGTTAATTGATGCAAGGCATGTATAGTTGGATTTCGTTATTGGAGTCCGCCATGCTGAAGCTTGCCTTGCCCCTCTTACTTTCCCTTGCGGCTGCTTCTGCCGGGGCGGCTCAGCTTACCGAGGTGGAGACGCGCTGGCTCAGCGCTTCGGCATCGGTGCTGTCGTATGCGAAGCAGCTCAAGCTGCCGGTCGATATTGTGGTGCAGCCGGAGGCCGGGCCGAACGATGTGCCGCTGGCGATGGGCTTTGCGGACGGCCGCTGCAAGCTGGTTTTGTCGATGCGTGGCAACCCGCAGGCCGAGGCTGTGCTGGCGGGCGTGCCATCCGATCAGCAAGCCTTGCTGATCGAGGCGATGGCGGCGCATGAAATCGGCCATTGCTGGCGTTATGCGGAGGGTGTCTGGCATGCGCTGCCGGCCGGCTTTGTGGAGGCGCCCGACGATGCTTCCACGCCTGAGCTGCGCAAGCTGGCGCGCGAGCTGCGCGATACGCGCCGCGAAGAGGGCTTCTCCGACCTGCTGGCGCTGGCCTGGACGCAACGCCAGCATCCGGCGCAATACGCCGTCGTGCACTCCTGGCTGCTGCGGCTGCGCAGCGAACAACCCACCGAATATGGCTCGCACGATACGCGTGCATGGCTGAAGCTGGCCGCCGATGGCCAGGCTTTTGCGGCCGGCCAAATGCCCTTCGAACAGGCGCGTGCCTTGTGGAGCTTGGGACTGCTGAGCGATTGATTCCCCCGTATATGTACGGTCGCGCACAGAGCGATTCAACGCGACAGCGTTTAATCGCTCTTGCCTATCAACCGAAAGGGGACACATCATGAAAAAACTCGCATTGATCACCGTGGCCATGATGGCCAGCGCAAGTATTGCAGTTGCTCAGAATGCCGATAGCTCCGCCTACAAGGCCGCGCACGATAAAGCCACCAGCGACTATAAGGCCGCCAAGGATAGATGCAGTGACACCTTGAGCGGCAACGCCAAGGACGTTTGCCAGGAAGAGGCGAAAGTGGCTCGCGCCCGTGCTGAATCCGATGCCGTGGCTCAGCACAAAAACAATAAGCGCGATCTGGAAAAAGCCCATAAAAAAGTTGCGGAGGCCGAGTACGACCTGGCCAAGGAAAAATGCGACGACTTGAGCGGCGACGCCAAATCCGCCTGCGTCAGCCAGGCGAAAAGCGTGAGGGATACCTCGCTGGCGTCGATCAAATCCGGCAGCTATAGCACCACCGCCGCCGCGACCGATACCGTGCGCGAGAAAACCGCCGCTGCCGCCGACACCATGCGCGATAAAACCGCCGGCGCCGGCGAGGTGATGTCGGATTCGATGATCACCGCCAAAGTCAAAGCCGATATGGCGGCCGATTCGCAAGTGAAGGCAATGGACGTTCACGTTGAAACGCAAAAAGGCGTGGTGATGCTGAGCGGCTTCGTGCCGAGCAAAGCGGAAGCCGACCGCGCCGTGCAGCTGGCACGCGGCGTGAAAGGCGTGAACGAAGTGAAAAGCTCGATTCAGATCAAGAAGTAATGCCGCTGTGATGCGATAAACGCGGCCCGCCTTGCGCGGGCCGTTTTCATTCGTCCATCACGATGGGCATTGCTCGGCTTTCTCTCTGCGCGCGGAGGGTTCGCTATCGAAGCGGCCCTGCTCGCCGCGGCTGACGATGGTCGCCGCGCAGCCATTCCCGCTGTCCTGGAAAAGGATGTAGTAGTCCTTGCCCGGCTCCGCCACGAAGCTGAGCGGGATGGTGCATTTGCGGCCGTAACCGAGTCCCAGCGAGGAGGCGCCGGCCTCGACCCAGAGCCGGGTGTTGGCCGGGATCGTGGTCGCGTTGCCGTTGTGGTCGACCGATGTTTTGGGACAGCGCGCTTCGCTGGTCAGATACACGAAAGCCGGTTTGCCTTCGCCCACGCGGATGGTGGCGGTTGGCGTCCCTTGCTCGGGATGGTATTCATAGCTTTTGCCGACGCATCCGGACAGCAGCGCCAAGCCCAGGGCGCAGATGGTGAAGAGTTTCATTATTTTCGTTGACCTTTTCGCAGGCCAACAGTGCATTCATGAACCAAATTTTAACATGTGCTAATAAACTATAAACACTTGGTAGATAAAAGAAAGTTTTGTTGTTATTTGGTAAAACGGCCCCGGAAGCTTGCGCATCCGGGGCCGTTTTAGTAGGGACGGGCTGGTTTACTTCAGGTACTTGGCCAGCCAGCCGTGCACTTCGTTATAGAAGTAGCGGCTGTTTTCGCCCTTGAGAATCCAGTGGTTCTCGTCGGGGAAGACCACCAGCTTGCTCGGCACGTTAAGGCGCTGCTGGGCGGCGAAGTTCATCAGCGCGTTGTTGATGGGGACGCGGTAATCGAGTTCGCCGATGGTGATCAGGATCGGCGTCTTGAAGCCGGTGCCTTTCTCGTGGTTCCCGCCCTGCATGATGGGGCTTTGCTCGCGCCATACCGGCAGATTGCTCCATACCGGGCCGCCGCTGTTTACTTCGCGGCCATACACGCTGTCGCTGGTGCCCCACTGCATGATCAAGTCCATCTCGCCGGCATGCGAGACGATGGCCTTGTAGCGCGTGGTGGTAGCTTGCAGCCAGTTGGCCAGGTGGCCGCCGTAGCTGGCGCCGCCGGCGGCCAGTTTGTCGCCGTCGATGAAGGTATATTTTTTGACCGCTTCATCCACCGCCTGGTTCACATCGTCGCCCGGACCTTTGAGCGGGTCGAACTGGATGGCGCGCGCGAATTCCTCGCCGTAGCCGGTGGAGCCTTTGTAATCGGTCAGCAGAACGACATAGCCTGGCTTGGCCAGCAGGTGGTAGTTCCAGCGCAGCACAAAGCCGTCGCGCCACATATTGTGGGCACCGCCGTGGATCACGGAGAACAGCGGGTACTTCTTGCTCGGGTCGAAGTTGGCCGGCTTGATGAGCATATTGTGGACCTGGCGTCCGTCGGCGGCCTTGAACCAGAAGTGCTCGGGTGCTTGCCAGTCGATGGCGCCGGCTTTCTCCACATTGAAGGAGGTCAGGCGTTTTGGCGTGCCGTTGAAGGCGTAGATTTCCGGCGGATTGACCGAGGACTCCCATACGCCGACCATGGCCTTGCCGCCCGCGTTGAGCGAGTTGATGACGCCCGTGGGCAGCGAGGTTTCCTGGCGCTGGTCGCCGCCCGCGTAATTCATCGAATGCAGCTGTTCCAAACCCGCGTGCTCGTAAGTGAAGTAGATGCGCTTGCTGTCCGAGGGCAGGGCGATGCGCGAGATGGAGCGGTCCAGCGTGGCGGTGAGGATTTTCGGCTGGGCGTTCGTCATCGGCCAGGCGAAGCTGGCGAGGCGGCTCAGGTCATAGACCTTGCCTGGCGCTTCTTCTTCCGTCAGCGTGAGCAGGGTTTTGCCGTCGGGGGAGAATTTCAGGCCGTGGTAGCTGCGCGCATCCTTGGTCAGTTGTTGCGGCTCGCCGCCGCCCAGCGGCAGCGCGTAGATCTGCGTGAAGCTGGAGGCGCGCGCCGCTTCGTGGCGGTTGGTGGAAGCGGCAAAGACGATGGACTTGCCGTCCGGCGCCCAGACCGCATCCAGCGACTGTCCTTCGTCGCCCTGCGCGCCGCCGAAGCCCGGCAGGTCGACCAGCTTGCTGCCGCTGAGCAGGTCGCGCGGCTTGGCACCGGCCTCCGCGTTCATCACGAACAGGCGGGCCTTTTTGTCGTCCAGCCATTTGTCGAAGAAGCGCGGCGGGAAGGATTCGTAGGCGCGGGCGCTGTATTTGCGGTCCTTGCGTTCCTTGGCCGCCTTCTTGACCGCTTCCTCGTCGGCAGTGTCGGGATAGACGTCGCTGATGAAGAGGATCTGTTTGCCGTCCGGGCTGTACTTGGGCTGGCGCGCACCCAGGGTCAGGGTGGTCAGGCGCTGCGCTTCGCCGCCGGCGGCGATGTCGATGCGGTAGATCTGGCCAGCGTCGTCGCCATCGCGCTTGGCGACGAAGATCAGGTGCTTGCTGTCGGGCGACCAGTTCAAGGCGCCTTCGCCGCCTTTGCTGAAGGTCAGGCGGCGCGCCGGCGTGTCGTCGGTCAGGGATTTGATCCACAGGTCGGACCATTGTTCCTTGCTGTCGTAGGCGCTGTCGGTGACGGAGAAGACCGCCCACTTGCCGTCCGGGCTGGGTTGCGGCGCGCCGACGCGCTTCATCAGCCACACATCTTCGTGGGTGATGGCGTGTTTGGCGATGGCTTGAGCCGGCGCGATGTCGGCGGCTTGGGCGGCCGGCAGGGCGGCGCCCAGGATCAGCAAGGCAGTGAGGGGATGCGGCAGGCGGGATGGTTTCATTATGCGGTTCTGATGGTGTCTCGAAGCGCATGATAGTGGCCAAAAGCCTTGTTACTGTCAATCGGCCCGCCCGCCAATTTACATTTCAATACATGGGCCGTTGCGCTGGCTAGCCGCGCTCCTTGAGCCGCATGCGCAGCTGGCCCGGTCCCATCACGAAGCCGAGGATCTCGCTGACCTCACCTCGCTCGTCCGGCTTTACCGCATCGACCGACAGGATATCGAAGCGGCCCAGCAAGGATGCGATGGCAACCTTGATCTCCAGCAGCGAGAGGTAGCGGCCGGGGCATAGGCGCGGGCCGCCGCCGAAGGGCATGCCGAGCTGCTTGGGCGCATCCGGCCGCAGCCAGCGCTCCGGCAGGAATTCGCCGGCTTTGCGCACGTACTCGTCATCCATGCTTTCGCGTCGCAGCACGCACCAGACCACGGTATCGGCCGGCACCTGCACGTCGCCGATGACGGTGTCGCGGATGGTTTCCAAAGGCATGAAGGGGGCGGGCGGTTTGAGGCGAATGGCTTCGTGGGCGCAGGCTTCCACATAGTCCAGCGCGTCCATCTGCTCGATGCTGAAGGCGGCGGGATCGGGGGCGATGCGCCTCACCTCTTCCTGCGCCTTGCGCAGCGCCTCGGGATGGCGGCCGAACAGCCAGACCAGCCATGCCAGCGCGCTCGAGGTGGTGTCCTCGCCCGCCATCAGCATGGTCGAGACATTGCCGACCACCGTGTTGTCGTCGATGCCGCTGCCTTCCTGGTCGGCTGCCGCCAGCATGGCTTCCAGCATATTGCTGGGCCGTTCCGCCAGCGCCGGGTTTTCGCGCAGGCGCCGGCGCGAACCGGCGATGAAGCCGTCCACCGCGGCGCGCAGCTCCTTCATGCTGCGGTCGAGGCGATGGTCTGCGGGCAGCTTCACATAGCGCCAGTATGGAACGGGGAACATGGAGCGCCATGAAGCCGCGTTCAATACCCGCTCGATATGCTGTTGAATCAGGTCGTCGCCGTTCTCGATGGTGTTCACTTCGGTGCCGAAAGCCAGGCCGGCGATCACGTCCACCGTATAGCGTTTCAGATCGCTGTTCAGCTCTATGGGCTGGCCGGCTTGCGCGGCGCGCAGCCAGCGCGCCTGCAAACGCGCGCCGACGCGCGCCAGCAGCGGAAAGTAAGCTTTGACCGCGTGCGGCGCCAAGGCCTGCATTACCATGCGCCGCTGGTTTTTCCAGTCCGCGCCCTCGGCCAGGAAGATGCCGCGCTCACCACCCATCTCATCGCTGACGCGCGCCATCACGGAAGGGCGGCGGAAGCCGTCCGGGCGGTCGCGCAGAATGGCGTTGATGAGTTCATGGTCCGCTACCACCAGCGCCGTGGTGCGGCCCAGGCGGATGGTAAACAGCGGACCATGGATGGCGGCCCAGGCCTCCACATCGCGGTGGATGCGTTCGGCGCGTACCTGCAGGGCGTTGCCCAGCAGCGGCAGTCCGCGCGGGTGGGGCAGCTCGCCGATACGGCGCAGGGTCTGGGTAGATGTATGGGCGACGGGATTCAGTATTGATTCGGTCATGGCTTCCTCATTGCTTGCGATTGTCACGGCCATTCTCGCGCCGGAACGCACGGCCGGTCTTGAAGATTTGCGACATGGCCGTTTGTCCGCTGCGCTACAATCCGGAGCATTCCACCTGGAGTTTCCGATGCCGGCAGCCAGTCCCGATACCCGCCTAGTGGCGCCCAGCCTTGCGCTGGCCTCCTGCATCCGCGCCATTGTGCTGCGCGATACCTTACGGCGCCCGCCGATGGCCGAGCGCGACCGGATGAACCACCATCCTGCCACGCCGTTCTGCAGCATCTATTGGCTGTTCGACGGCGATGCGCGGATTCTTGAGCCGGCGCTCGATCCGAGTCCGGTGGCCGCCGCCGGTTCGGCGATTTTCTGCGGCCCACAGCAGCAGCCCACGGTCAGCTTCAATTCCGGGCCGGTGCACTTCATGACGGTCTTGTTCTTCCCCGATGCCTGGCACCGGCTGACGGGCATGGATATGAACGATCAGATGAACCGCCTGGCGGATCTGAACGAGGCGCTGGGGGAGGATTGGCAGGAACTGTCGCGCCAGGTGCTGGCGGCGCCCGGCGACGAAGCGCGCATCGCCCTGATCGAAGCCTTCCTGGAGCCGCGCTGGCGCGCGGCGCGCAGCGGCAGCGGGGACGGCTTGATGACGGATTGGGTGAACCGTCTAGGCTCACAGGCGGCAGCCGCCGGTATCGGCCGCAGCATGCGCATGGTGGAACGCCGCGTGCGCGAATGGGCCGGGCGGCCCTTGCGCTCCTTGCGCCGCATGCGGCGCGCCGAGCAGTCTTTTCTGGAGGCGCGCAGCGACTTCCTGGAGGGACGGGTATCGCTCAGCGACGTGGCGGCGCGCGGCGGTTATGCCGACCAGGCGCATATGAGCCGCGAGGCGCGCGAAATCACCGGCATCAGCCCCAGCGAGCTGCTGCGCCGCATCCGGGAGGAAGAAAGCTACTGGATGTACCGCATCTGGTCCTAAGCCGGTTGCAGCACGCTGAATTCGACCATGACGGTCAAGCCCTGTCCCTGCAAGCCATCGGTGAGGGTGATGGTGGCGCCGTTGCGCGCGGCGGCCTGGCGGGCGATGGCCAGGCCCAGGCCGCTGCCCGGCTGCTGCTGGCCCGGCAGGCGGAAGAAGCGTTCGAAGACCTTGTCGCGCAGGGCGGCCGGTATGCCCGCGCCCTGATCGCTGACGGTCAGGCGGATATGCTGTCCATCGTTCTGCAGGCTGAGGGTGACGCGCGCCTTGTCGGGCGAGTACTTGATGGCGTTGTCGATGATATTGTCCAGCAGCGAGGCCGCCGATTCGCGGTGCAGCAGCAAGGGGCAGGGCGTGCTGGCATCGAGTTCGATCTCGATGCCGCGCTGCATCGCGACCGGCGCGGCCTGGGCCAGGCGGTCGCGCAGGAAGCGGGTCAGGTCCATTTCGAGCATGGCGCCGTCTTCCTGGTCGCTGCGGGCGCGCTCCAGCGCCAGGAGCTGGTGCACGGTATGCGTGGCGCGCGCCACTCCCTGGCGCAGTCCGGCGTCGGCTTGCTGCAGGCGCTGCAAGTCGTCCTGCTGATTCAGCAGGAGGTGGGCGTTCAGCTGGATTACCGAGAGCGGTGTTTTCAGCTCGTGCGCGGCATCGGTGAGAAATTCCTTGTCGCGCTCGACGCGGGCGATCAGGCGTTCCATCAGGCTGTTGACCGAGGCCACCAGCGGGGACAGCTCGCGGTAGGGCGAGGGCGGCAGCGGCGACAGATCGCTGGCCGAGCGCTCTTCGATGGCGTTGACGATGCGGCTCACCGGCTGCAAGCCGCGCCGCACGATAATCCATGCGGGCAGAATCAGGAAGGGCAGGCTGTAAAGCAGAGGCGCCAGATAGTAGCTGGCGCCCGCGCCGGTAAACAGCCAGCGGCTATCATGCATGGCGTCGCGCCGCACGGTGATGCCGGTGGCCGGATCGCTGGCGCTGAAACTGACCCAGTGATCGCCCAGCGTGCCACCGTTCTGCTGCGGCACCGCCACGCCGGCCGGCAGGTAGTATTGCGAGAGATGGATGCGCTGCTCGCCCTGCCAGACCTGCAGCAGCGCTGGCCGCGGCATGCGGTCCATCTCCTTGATGGTGGCGCGGCGCAGCTCCTCGATACCCTCGGCGGCGCGCGCCATTTCATCCGGCTTGCCGGAGAGCGCCACCATGTTCAGCAGCATCTGTTTGGCCAGTCCCTTGTTTTCGGCATCCGTATTGCGCGCCTGAACCACGGTATTGTCGTAAATCGCCATGGCGACGATGACCAGCCAGATCGCCAGCATCACCAGCAGCAGGCCGCCCAGCAGGCGTTGGAAGAGGGACTTGGGCGCTTTCATTGCTGGATCATGTAGCCGACGCCGCGCACGGTGCGAATGCGGCGCTCGCCGATCTTCTTGCGCAGGTTGGAGATGTGCACGTCGAGCGTCTGGCTCTCGCTGCAGCTGAGGGCGCGGTCTTCCAGCTCGCCGCGCGTGACCACGCGGTCGGATTTCTGCAGCAGCGCGAGCAAGATGGTGAATTCGGTGCGCGACACCATCACCGCGCGGCCGGCGCAGTTGATCGCCATGCGCTTCTCGTCCAGCTGCAGTTCGCCGCAATGCCAGACGCCGGTGCTGCTGCCGCCCTGCACGCGGCGCAGCACGGCGCGCAGGCGGGCAAGCAGCTCGGGGATGTCGAAGGGCTTGATCAGGTAGTCGTCGGCGCCCAGGTCGAAGCCGTTCAAACGGTCTTCCAGGCTGTCGCGCGAGGTAATCAGCAGAATGGGCCGCTCCACGCCGCTGGCGCGCGCATGGTGCAGCAGGTCGATGCCGTCGCCGTCGGGAAGGCCGAGATCGAGCAGCATGGCGTCCGGTTGCGCCTCGGCCAGCAGGCGGCGCGCATCGGCCGCCATGCGCACCCATACCACGGCGAAGCCTTCGTCCTGTAGCACGGACTGAAGGGCGCGTCCCAGTTCCAGATCGTCTTCCACCAGCAGGATTTTCATGCCGAAGAGTGTAGCAGCCCCTTGCCGGAGCGGCTGAATATTTTCTGAATCCATGCTGAAGGAAGCGTGAAGCTTGGCGGAAGCGTGGCTGCCTAGAATCGACGTCTCTCTTTCCCAACCGACGAAAGGACGCCATGTTTTACTTCCGAATCCTGCCCTGCCTGGTGCTGGTCTTTTGCTTTGCGCTGACGCTGCCCTGTCGTGCCGCTGCCGTCCCCGATGTGAGCCGCCTGAAGCTGGATGGACAGATCGACTTGCATGCGCAAATTGTCGCAACGCCTGCGATTGCGCAAGGCATCCTGTATGTGGGTGCGGAAGACGGTAATCTGTATGTCATCGATCTGGCCAGCCGCAAGCTGCTGTGGCTTTTCCACTGCCATGGCGGCATCGCCTCCACGCCTGCCGTGGCGGATGGCAGGGTGTACTTTCTGAGCCGCGACGGGCGCTTTCACGCGCTCGATGCGCAAAACGGCGTGCAGCTTTGGGAGTTCGCCACCATGGGCGAATCGCTGTATTCCGCGTTCGGCCTGTACGGCAGCCCCAAGACCGCCACGCCAAGCCGCGATGCCTGGGATTTCTACTTGTCCTCCCCGCTGGTACATGAAGGCAGGGTGTATTTCGGCAGCAGCGACGAACGTCTGTATGCGCTGGATGCCCTCAGCGGCGCCCTGCAATGGGCGTTCAAGACGGGTGGCATCGTGCATTCTTCACCCGCGCTTTCAGGCCGCAGCCTGGTCTTCGGCAGCTGGGACGGCGCGGTGTACGCCGTCGACGCCGTCAGCGGCAAGCAGCAGTGGCGCTATCAAACGCGGATGGAGCACGGCACCAGCACCATGCTGGGCGTGCAGGCTTCACCCCTGATCGAGGGCGGCACCGTGTATATCGGTTCGCGCGACGGCTATTTCTATGCGCTGAACCTGGCCGACGGCAGCATGCTGTGGCGTCACAATGTGGGCGGTTCCTGGGTGGTGTCGGGGGCGGCGGTGGATGCGCAGCGCGTCTACTTCGGCACCTCGGATACCAACCGACTGGTAGCGTTGGAGCGCGACAGCGGCAAGCCGGCGTATCAGCACGACAGCAAGGTCTGGGTCTACGCCACGCCCGTGCTGCTGGGCGATGCCGTGCTCGGGGCCAGCATGCGCGGCGAGCTGTTTGCGCTGCATGCGGCCAGCGGTAAGCCGCTCTGGTCCTGGCGCACGCCGGAAAGCCTGGCAGACAGCTATGGTGTGCTGGACTTCGCCAGCGGCAAACTGGATGAAAAGCGCCTCCTCGCCGGCAGCATGAGCAACCATACGGCGCTGGAGCATATCAAGCGCCTCGGCGCTTTCCTCGCCACGCCGCTATGGCATGCGGGACAACTGATCGCCGCCACCGCCAACGGCAAGCTGCTGTTCTTCCGCTGACGCTGAAGGGGGATGGCTGCATTCTCATACTAGCAATACGATACTGAATGCCGCCTTGCCGGCAAAGGCGTCCCTTTGTTTTGTTGTTCAAATGAGGCTTGCGGCTAGCATGATGGGGCCATTTGGCGATAACCATGGTCCGCAAGGCCATCTTCGAAGGGATGTTTGCATGATAGGGAAAGCAGTGCGACTTACTGTCCTGGCGCTGGCCGGGATATTGATATCGTTTGCCTTGCCGGCGGCGGCGCAAACGCCGGCCACGCTGGCCGACTATTGGAACGGCAATGCGCAATGGGACTTCGTCCGCAAATGGACTACGGCCACGGTGGGCGACAAGCTTGCCAACACCTCTTCGCGCATCAAGGTGGTCAACGGGAATTGGTATCTGTTCCAACGCGAATTTTCCGGAGGCCAGTGCGCGGTCGGCGGCGCCAACGCGCCATGGAAGCTCGGTATCCGCGTCTATAAATCCACCAACCAGGGCGAGACTTGGACTGCTGCTCCTGAGCTGAGCGTGCAACCGCTCGCGGGCAGCGATTTCTCCTGCGAGGCCACCGACGGCGATGCCGTTTATGACGCGGCCAATAACAAATGGCGCATCCTGTTCCAATGCCTGAACGATGCCGGAACCAGGCAAGGCTGCTATGCGGAACGCAGTGGCGCCGATCCCATGGGCGCTTTCGACTACACGTCCGCAGCGCGCAGCCGCGCCGTGATTACGCGGGGTTCCCTGTGGCGGCAAATCTGCAATACGGGTTCAGATGTTTGCTATGGCAAGAACGTGGTCGATGAAGGCACGTTCAATATCTTCCGCCAGGACGCTGCAGGCTACTTCTGGGTAAGCTTCCATGGCTTCGACGGAAAGTACGGTTACCGCGGCATCGCCAAGACCACCGACTTCAAGACCTGGATAGCGGGCAATCCAGCTTATGGCGTGCCGGCCGACGCCACGCTGAGTGCGCGCGATGGCGCCAATTGGCGCGAGAGCTGGAACGGCGGCACGATCGGCCCCGGCAACGGCAGCATGCTGGAAGAGGGCGGCTACAGCTACGAGCTGACCGAGTTCACCGACCGCAATCTGGCTTGCACCGATAACCAGCGTTGGGACCACGGCCTGTTCCGCACTTCCAATATCGCCGGCAACCAGTGGTCGCAACTGCCGCAGGGGAATCCCATCGTCTATTCCAGCCTGGCGCTTGAAAACGGCAAGCCGCGGATCTGCAATCTCGCGTATGGCGATATTTTCCGCGACACTAGCGTGACGCCGAATGTAATCTACCTGAAGTTCGGACGCGAGAGCGGCGACCCGCAATACGCCGGCAATTATCTCTATCGGCTGAACAAGAGCAGCAATGTGCTGAAGAACGGCAATCTGTGGATGGCCGACACCACCGGCTGGCAGCGTTTGCCAAGCGGCGCCGGCACACCGAATTTGGTGGCCTACCGCTATCCGGACATGTCGCCCGATGGCACGCAATTCCTGGCCACGAACTGCGGCAGCTTCACGGCCCCTTGCATCCCTGGTTCATCCTTCTTCCAGGATGTGGACGCCAGCGCGTATGTTGGCCGCAGCTTCAGGTTTGGCGGAAAATTTGCAACCGCCGGCGGCAATGGCGGCACGCCAAGTCTGGTGGTATTCCAGCTCGACGCGAATTTTGCCGTACTGCGTTCGGATACGGTCGCGCTGACGCTGCCCGATACGACGTATAGGCCTTTTGCCAGCGCACCGATTCAGATCATGGCCAATACCAAGACCTTGCGCTACCAGTTCTATCACGCCACCAACGGCATCACGTACTTCGCGGCGAATATGTACCTGAACCTGGAATAATCCAAGCGCCGCGCTTCGTACCCGCCGCAGTACGGCGGGTAGTGGCCCAAAATGGGCAAAGGCCATCATCAGGCTGACCCAGCAAAAAAGAAAAAGCCGGACGGCTGTCCGGCTTTTTCAATCTGCGCTGCCGCCCTTACGGAATCTGGAAGCGCGCGGCCATGACCTTGCCCATGTATTTTTCGATATCGGACTTGCGGTTGAACTGGCCCCACAGGACCAGCTTCGCGTTGTCGAAAGCGCGTTCGCGGGCGTCGGCCGAACCGGTATTGGTGGAAACGCGCACCCACGGATTATTGCGGCTGGTATCGAGCGACCAGATCGCATAGTCGCCGGTAACCGTGACGAAGGCCGATTCCGGCGCGCCGCGGTCGACTGCGATCTTGCGCACATTGCCGCCGGAAGGCGTGTAACGGATGAACAGGCCGAACCAGGCTGCCGGCTCCATGAAGTACCATTTTGCCAGGCCGCGCACCTCATCCTGCTGTGCCTTGCTCAGAGATGGGTAGACCTTCATATCCATGGTTGAATTTACCGCGCCCTGGCCGCCGCGTCCCGTGTACTCGCCGAAGATCTGGTAGTTGAAATCCTGGCTTGGATAGATCACGTTCGGCAGTACCGCATAGCTCTGGTTCACCACCAGGAACATGCCGTCCACCGGCAGGCTTTCTTGCGGGCCGTTCTGCAGATAGGCTTCGCGCGCCGTTTGCAGCTCATAGAACAGCGTGCACTGCGTCTTGTAATTGACGCCTGCGACCGGCGTCAGTGGACAGGAGGCGAAGCGGATGCCGTTTTCCTGATCCAGCGCGTTGTAGTACTCGATCAGCAGGTAGTAGGACAGAATATTGATGTCATCGTAATAGCGCACGAAGTTCTGAATCGAGTCGATGACTTTGGGACCGAAGAAGACATCCTTGGACATATCGAGGATGGCCGGTTTCGGGAACTCGGAATCGACCACGCTGGCGATCAGGGATGGATTGCCGGCGGTGCCGGCGAGCGTGGCCGAGATCAGGGAGCGTTTGCTGATCAGGTTTTCGATGGCCGTCTTCAAGCGCTTGCGCTCACTGGCCTGGATGGCCAGCGGCTGCGTGCCGGCGCGGCGCAGGTCCATGGTGATGTTCTTTACTTCCTCCACGTAGGAGACCAGGGCCGTGGTCTGCGTCAGCACGCGTTGGGCCAGCTGGCGGCGTGCCAGATCGTCCAGTTTGATGTCGATCTGTTCCAGGCGGCGCAGGGTTTGCTTCATGCCGGTCTCGATCACATCGAGCTGGCGGCTCATGTTGTCCAGGCGACGGTTGACGTCGGCCAACTGGCCTTTGATCTCCTGCAGATCGCGGCTCATGGAATCGTCGCTCATGCCCAGCAGGCTCATCGCCTTGCCGGCCAGCTCGCCGCCAATGGCGCCGATCGCACCCTTGGCCAGCTCGACGCCGACCGTTTTCACGATTGGATTGAGCGCCAGCAGGGGCGTGTATTTGCGCTGCAGGGTGGGATCGGCGGCCAGCTTGTCGACCAGCGCATCGATCTGCTTATCCAGGCTGATGCCGCTGGCTTGCGCTTCCTTGAAGGTCTCGCTCACAAAGCGGGCCGGGTTGAACAGGTTCGGATCGACCATGTCCTGGGCCAGGATGCCCTCGTCCAGGCCCAGGTAGCTGGTGACGCGCTTCTCCGCATCGGCGCGTTTCATCTGCTTATTACGCACCAGGCGGTCCACCAGGGTGCTGCGCACGCCGACGTGGGCGATGCCGGACAGCGGCGCGCCTTCCAGCGACGCCGACAAGGTGGCGCAGCTCAGGATATTGGCCGCGTCGATGCAGGCTTGCTGCTCCACGCGCAGCGCCTTCAGCGCCTGCTCGGTCAGCGGAATGGTGGTCAGCGCAAAGCTGCCGTTGTCGATGGTGGTGTCGGCGCCCACTTCGCTGGCGCCGCTCAGGATGCGGACCTTGGCGCCGGCGACCGGCGCGCCCAACGTCACTTCGCCGCGCAGCAGCTGCGCCGATTTCGGCTGTTCCACGACAGGAGGCGGCTGTTCGACATGGCTGCTGCTGCCGGAGCAGCCCAGCAGGGAGGTGGCGGCCAGCGCGGCCAGCAGCGCGTACATGGGGCGCGGCTGCGCGGCCATGGTCAGGGAGCGGAGGTGCATTGCGGTTTCCTTATGGGGTGGAGGCGCCGCGATTATCCCCAAGGCGGAAAACGGGACTTGACCGTATGTCTCACTTTTTGCGAAAAGCCGCAAAAAATGCGACATTTTCCAGTGTTAAATTATTAATTTAACTTTACATGGTTCAATTTTTTCACTAAAGTGGCGCACTCCACGCCGCGCCGCGCCAAGGCGCATTCCTGCTTGTTTTTGCGCTGCTCGCACCATGGTCAACGGCTACTCCGAGATTGTTAAAGCTGCAATCTCCAACCAACACGGACGCTATCTCTATCCCGGCCCTGCGCCGTCCGCACCGCCCTTCGTCCATCGGCGTTTTTCCGTCGCCAAGGAAAAGACCGAACTGCAAAGACTGGCCTGGCGCGACTACGTTGGCCGCAGCATGGACGCGCCGCTGTCGCGCACCCATCTGGCCGCCGGTTTTCAAGCCCAGGTGGACAGCTATGTGCTGAAGGATATGGTGTATATGGATTGCCGCACCGATCCTGTCTCGCAGATCCGCACGGCGGCGCGCATCTCCACCGACAATATCCGCGACTACGTCTTCCATGTGGCGGTGGAAGGCATCATCGAAACCGCGACGACGGCAGGCGGCAGCGGCAAGGCGACCCAGTTCATTCCCGGCATCCTGGCATTGGATATGGGCCAGCCCTTTCACATGGAGCGTCCAACGTATGCCCACCTGCTGGCCTTCTTCCTGCCGCGCGCCATGGTGGAAGCGGCGCTTCCCGATGCGGAGGCGATCCACGGCCGCGTCATCAGCTACAGCTCGCCGCTCACGCGCCTGATCTTCGACCATCTGCTGGCGCTGTGCCGCAGCCTGCCCACGCTGGACGAACGCGAAGTGGAACAGACCATCCGCAACTGCGCCCACCTGATCCTGGCCGCATTCGGCAAGCAGCAGCGCCTGAATGGACAGGCGCGCGCCGCCGCCAAGTCCGTGCTGCTGGCGCAGGTGCGCAGCCATGTGCAAGCCAATCTGCATATGAAGGAACTGACGCCGGACAGCGTGCTGCAGGCGTTTCGCTTGCCGCGTCCCACGCTCTACCGCATGTTCGAGGCGGAGGGGGGACTGGGTACGTATATCCGCAATCTGCGTCTGCGCGAAGCGGCGCATGAGCTGACCAGTTTCCCGCATCTGCCGGTGGCGGCGATCGCCTATGGCCTATGCTTCAACAGCGCCTCCGACTTCACCCGCGCCTTCCGCCGCGCCTACGGCAGCTCGCCGCAGGACTTCCGTGCCATGTCGCTTGATATGCGTTATCTGGAATCGATACACCGCGGCTGAGATGGCGTTTGAGCTACCATGTGCAGCTGACTTGCACTTGCTCCCTTCTGCTGCTAACGGTGCAGGCGGAGGTATTGTCGTGCAGTTTTTTTGATAGCGTAATTTCACCGCGCTCGCCGTAGCGGCATACGATCCACTTGCCGGTAGGTCCGGATCCGCTTAGCTCCAGCCAGCTATCAATAGAGCCTCCTTTTATCGATTTTGTGCTGCCAGGTTTGAGAAAGGCCTTTTCTTCGGGAGGACCAAGCGCCGGTTCAGCGGATCGTAATCTGAGTCCTTCTTGCGCGTAGGCAGACCATCCTTCCGGCGCATTGATTGCCAAAGCAGCTGCTGAAATTTCAGTAGGACATTCGATCTCATGCGAAGTGGATGCATAAGCATGGCAAAGGCCTGTAGCCCAGATTGCAAAGACAAAGATGGTTGGCTTCAGTTTCATCCCGAGTCTCCGGCTTATTCGATGATTTGGTAGGCATCGGCATTGTTGCTGGCATCGGGCCAACTGCCATTACGCGATTGCGCCAGGCCGCGAGATCGAATGCGTGAGGAGATGCGGGGCTTCTTATTGATGCCAGGAGGGCGGTCATCCTTCCATTGATCCATTACCCAAAATCCATTCACTCCATGCCTGAGAAAGAGTGCGGCGTGGTTGCCGGATGGCTTGCTTGGGTAGTGGCCTTTCACGAAGGTTGCGATTGCGGTGCCAGTCCTGATGTTTTTGTTTCCAAGTACCTCCGTGCCAGCTCTCCATGCCCGGTGATTCGGGACTCCGGCGTAAGATTGGAGCAAGGCGACACACTGCGTCGTACCAACCTTGGGCTTGCCCTCGAGGGCTGAAACCTGCGGATAGACGAATGACATAGCGATACCTCCGGAGAAATGAGTTGAACACTCATTTTTGTCCGGCAAGCGAGGAAGGTATTGCGAAGCCTCAAGCGGCTTGAGAGGGGCGAAACAAAAACGCCAACCCGAAGGTTGGCGTCTCTGTTGTATTCGTGGTAGGCCGTGCGGGATTCGAACCTGCGACCAACGGATTAAAAGTCCGCTGCTCTACCAGCTGAGCTAACGACCCGAAAGAGGCCGTATTATATACAGGCCCAGGGCCGTCTGCCAAGAGGCTTTTCATAAAAATGTCATATGCCGCCTCACACCAGGGCGGCGGTCACCTTCAGCACCTCGTCCACCGTGGTCACGCCTTCGTGCACCTTGTAGGCGCCGGCCACGCGCAGCGGTTTCATGCCGTCAGCGATGGCTTGCTTGCGCAGGGCGGCCAGCTCGGTTTCTTCCTGCACCAGCTGGTTGAAGCTCTCCGTCACGGTCAGCAGTTCATAGATGCCGGTGCGGCCGCGATAGCCGGTCTGGCGGCATTCGGGACAGCCCACGGGACGGTAGACCTTGTCCGGCTTGGCGATATGCCATGCGCCGCCCAGGCCGCGCCACAGATCGTCGGCGATTTCGCCGTCGTCGCTCTTGCAGTCCACGCACAGCGTGCGCACCAGGCGCTGGGCCATGATGCCGATCAGCGTCGCTTCCAGCAGGTAGTAGGGCACGCCCAGTTCCAGCAGGCGCATCACGGCCGATGGCGCGTCGTTGGTGTGCAGGGTCGAGAGCACCAGATGGCCCGTCAGTGCGGCCTGGATCGCCATTTCGGCCGTCGCCAGGTCGCGGATCTCGCCCACCATGATGATGTCCGGGTCTTGCCGCATCAGGGCGCGCACGCCGTCGGCAAAAGAGAGGTCGATGCCCGGCTGGACCTGCATCTGGTTGAAGGAGGCTTCCACCATCTCGATCGGGTCTTCCACCGTGCAGACATTGACCTCCGACGTCGCCAGCGCCTTCAGCGTGGTGTACAGCGTGGTGGTTTTGCCTGAACCGGTAGGGCCGGTGACGAGGATGATGCCGTGCGGACGGTTGGTCAGCGCATCCCAGCGCGCCGCGTCGTCAGGCGGGAAGCCCAGTTCCGGCAAGGTCTTCACCACCACATCGGGATCGAAGATGCGCATCACCAGCTTCTCGCCGAAGGCGGTGGGCAGGGTGGACAGGCGCAGCTCGATCTCCTGGCCGCCCGCCGTACGCGTCTTGATGCGGCCATCCTGCGGACGGCGCTTCTCGATCACGTCCATGCGGCCCAGCAGCTTGATGCGCGCCGTCATGGCGATCATCACCACGGCCGGCACCTGGTAGACCTGGTGCAGCACGCCGTCGATGCGGAAACGGATGGCGCCGATCTCGCGCTTCGGTTCAAGGTGGATGTCCGAGGCGCGCTGCTCGAAGGCGTACTGCCACAGCCAGTCCACGATATTGATTACATGCTGGTCGTTGGCGTCGACTTGCTTGTTGGTCTTGCCCATCTCCACCAACTGCTCGAAGTTGTTGCGCAGCGCCAGATCCTGGCCGGTGGATTTGTTCGCCTTCTTGATCGACTTGGCGAGGCTGAAGAACTGCGCCGTGTACTGGGCGATGTCGAGCGGATTGGCGATCACGCGGCGGATCACGCGGCGCGCCACCTTGGCGATTTCCGCCTCCCACTCCAGCGCGAAAGGATCGGCGGTGGCCACCACCAGCGTATCCATATTCATTTCGACCGGCAGGATATTGAAGCGCGCCGCGTAACTGGCCGACATCACGTCGGCCACACGGGTGAAGTCGATCTTCAGCGGATCGATGCGGTAGAAGGGCAGGTGGACGCGGTTGGCCAGCCACTCGGTGAGCAGGTCGAGCGTGAGCAGCTTGTGTGGCGGCTGGTGCGAGAGCAGCTTGCAGTGCGCCACGGCGCACAGAGGGTGCATGGAGCCGGCCGTGTTTTTGAGGATGGCCTGGGCCTGCGCGTAATAGGATTTGGCCTGGGATTTCTCCACCATGCCGTCCGCCAGCAGCCAGCTGAAAATCTGTTGCAGATCAAGCGCTTTGCTCATGGCGTTTTCCTCTGGCGTTTTCAGCGGCTTGCGATGGCGGCGGAACTAGCTTTGCTGCTGTTTCAATCCTTTGACCCAGGACTTGGCCGGCAGCTTGGTTTCGGCCACGATCTGCGCGGCGCGCGCCGTCAATGCCTCGTAATCGACCTGGCGGCCGCGCTTGAAGGCGATGGCCACCACATTGCCGTCATGGACCTGGGGCAGACACAGGACCTCATCGAAGGCGAACTTCATCGCTTTCAGATTCTTCGCATAGCTCGGATGATCGCCGAACAGATTCACCGTCATGATGCCATCGTCGTTCAGGCAGGCGGCGCAAGCCTTGTAGAAGTCGGGCGTATCGAGCACGGGACCGCGCGCGGTGGCGTCGTACAGATCGACCTGCAAGGCATCGAGCGTACCGTGGCGCTCGGCGTCGCCGACGAAATCGAGGGCATCCATTTCCAGCACCTGCAGGCGCGCATCGTTCTCCGGCAGCTTGAACATCGAAGCGCAGATCGCGATCACCGATGGATTCAATTCCACCGCCGTCACCTCGGCCTGCGGGAACTGCTTGTAGCAGAACTTGGTCAGCGCCGCCGTGCCCAGGCCCAGCTGGGCGATGCGCTGCGGCGCTGCGATCCACAGCATCCACGCCATCATTTGCTGGGCGTATTCCAGCTCCGGCCAGTCCGGTTTGCGGATGCGCATGGCGCCCTGCACCCACTCGGTGCCGAAATGCAGATAGCGCACGCCATCCTGTTCCGACAGCGTGACAGGAGCGTACTTCGGCTTGCGCGTCGCCGGACGCGAAGATTCTTCTTTTTCGATGGATTTGCGTTTGATAAGCATAAGAGAAGCCTGAATTGATCGGTCAATTATCCCGCGCCGGCTTACCGCAAAGCAAGCTGATGACGCAAAAAAGCCGGCCTGAAGCCGGCTTTGGTACAGCGCGGGGCGCTGGCTTACTGCTGCATCGGTTCCACGGACACGCGCAGGCGCACGCGCTGGCCGGGGTCGTAGGACATGACGCTGGTGTAGTTGCGGCCGCGGTAGTCGTAGACGACTTCGTAGCCGTTGGCGCGCGATTCCCAGTGGTCGACGGTGCGGCACTGTTTCACGGCTTGTTCGGTCACGCCGGCAGGCTGGGCGTTCTGGTTGTCGATGCGGTCGCCGACCACGGCGCCGGCAATCGCGCCCGCTGCGGTAGCGGCGGTGCGGCCGCTGCCGCCGCCGACCTGGCTGCCCAGCAGGGCGCCGGCGACGCCGCCGATGATGGAGCCGCCAACGCTACGCTGCTGCGGCTGTTGGACTTGGACGTATTCGGTGCGGCATTCCTGGCGCGGACGGTTCACTTGTTCCATTTGCGGGGTCACGCGGATTACGCGGCCGAAATCTTCGAAGTCGGTGGCTTGTGCCAGCGGCAGGGCGCTCAGGCACAGGGCGGACAGCATCAGTTTCGCTTGCAAGTTCATAGGGTACCTCGTTCTGGTTTGTGTGTTGGATGCTGCATTGGCGGCAGTTCTCTGGGTATTTGGAATTGCACACGCTTATGGTAACGCCCGCAAGCGACAAAAAACGAGCCGCATGGCAACAAATTGTAACCTTCTGGCGGTGGGCGGCGAGGCGGGCGCTGTGTCAGCCGGGGCCATCTTAAAATGGCTTTAATATGTTCTGTTTTTAACAAAACTTGCGTAAGACATCATATACGTGTTGATTCATAGTGTACAACACGCTACCCTAATAGCCGTATGGGATCAGATTGACAGAGAGAAATGCGACTTCCAGTACTGTTCGCGCCTTGACCCGCGAGTAGTGCCAAAGTGTATAGGTGTAATCACTATAGCAAAAAGCAGAAACCGTACATAACAGGTCGATTTGAGGGAAAAATGAGTTTGTTGATAACTGTGCCGCCCAATCTTGTCCAGTCGATTCGCGCCTTCCGGGTGCTTGAATTGCAAGAGGAAGCGGCGCGTCTGGGGCAGCATTTTTTGTACGCGCATTGCAATGCCGGCCTGACCAAGCAGCAAGTACTGGGCATCATCGCCGAATCGTTTCACTTTCCGAAGCCCTGCGGTAAAAATTTCGATGCCCTGCGCACCACGCTGACCGACACCTTGCACGCGGCCGGCCCCCAGCCGGGTTTTCTGACGGTGCTGGAGCAATTGCCAAATACGCAAAAATTCGACCGCGAAGCGCGCGAAACCCTGCTCGATGTCTTCCGCGACGCCGCCGACTACTGGGCCGAGAAAAAAGTGCCGTTCCGCGTGTTCTATTCCTTCGAATAGCCCGGCCCGCCTAGCTTTGCCTCCTGCTGCGCCGCAGCAAAATCAGCGTCTTTCTTGGTTCGCTCAGCCGTAGCGGGTACAATGGCGGCCATGAAAAATATCGTCATCCTCATTTCTGGCCGCGGCAGCAATATGGAAGCCGTGGTGCGCGCCGCCCAGGCCGAGCAGTGGCCCGCCCGCATCGCCGCCGTCATCAGCAACAAGGCCGATGCCAAAGGCCTCGCGTTCGCCGCCAGCCATGGGATTGCGACCGCCGTCGTCGCCAACAAGGATTATCCGAGCCGGGAAGCGTTCGATGCCGCGCTGCAAAGCGTGATCGACGGCTACGCGCCCGACCTGGTGGTGCTGGCCGGCTTCATGCGTATCCTGACGCCGGGCTTTACCGCCCATTACGCCGGCCGCATGCTGAATATTCATCCCTCGCTGCTGCCGCTGTTCCCCGGCCTGCACACGCACGAGCAGGCGCTCGCCTCGGGCCTGGCCCAGCATGGCGCCACCGTGCACTTCGTCACCGCCGAGCTGGACCACGGTCCTATGGTCGACCAGGTGGCGGTGCCGATTTTGCCGGGCGACACAGCCGACACGCTCGCCGCCCGCGTGCTGGAACAGGAGCACAAGCTCTATCCGCGCGCCATCCGCTGGTTTATCGAAGGTAGACTGACGGTTGAGGACGGCAAGGTCCATGTGGACCACACAACCCATTAACCAAGGATTTACATGAGATTGCCTCCAGCAATTCTCGCCAGCGCCGAAGAAGTGCTGCGCGAGATTCTGCGCTTTGCGGCGCCCGCCGACACCACCCTGTCCCGTTACTTCAAAGACCATCCGCGTTTGGGCGGCCGCGAGCGCGGCGCCATCGCCGAATGCATTTACGCGGTGTTGCGCAACAAAGCCTTCTTCACCGACTTCTCGGAAGCGGGCGGCGGCGCCACCATGCGCCGTCTGGCCCTGCTCGGCATGAGCGACGCCGTCGGCATCGACGCCTTGGGCGGCCTGACCCAGGACGAGCGCGAGTGGCTGGAGCGCGTGACCCAGATTGACCGCAAGCTGCTGCATAAATCGATGCGCACGAATATGCCGAAGTGGCTGTTCGACAAGCTGGTCGCGCAGTACGGCGAGGAAGAAACCCTGGTGCTGGCTGACGCCCTGAACACCCCGGCGCCGCTGGACCTGCGCGTCAATGCGCTGAAAGCCAACCGCGACGACGTGGTGGCTGAACTGGCGGCCGCGCCGATCGTCGCCACGCCGACGCCTTACTCGGCCCTCGGCCTGCGCGTGCTGAAGAAGCCGGCCCTGCAAAATCTGCCGCTGTTCAAATCCGGCGCGATCGAGGTGCAGGACGAAGGCAGCCAGGTGCTGGCCCAGATCCTCGGCGCCAAGCGCGGCGAGATGGTGGTCGACTTCTGCGCCGGCGCCGGCGGCAAGACCCTGGCCCTGGGCGCGCAGATGCGCAATACCGGCCGCCTGTACGCTTTCGACGTGTCGGAAAAGCGTCTGGCGAAGCTGAAGCCGCGCCTGGCGCGCAGCGGCCTGTCGAATGTGCACCCGGTTGCCATCGCCCACGAAAAAGATGCCAAGATCAAGCGCCTGGCCGGCAAGATCGACCGCGTGCTGGTCGACGCGCCATGCTCGGGCATGGGCACGCTGCGCCGCAATCCCGACGTCAAATGGCGCCAGCAGCAGGAAGCGATCGCCGAACTGCAGGAAAAACAGACTGCAATCCTGGACGGCGCCGCCCGCCTGGTGAAGAGCGGCGGCCGTCTGGTCTACGCCACTTGCAGCCTGCTCGATGAAGAGAACGATATGGTGGCCGCCAAGTTCATCGAAAGCCATCCCGACTTCGTGCTGATCCCGATGCACCAGGTGCTGGCCGAGCAGAAGATTGAGCTCGAGATGGGCGACTACCTGAAGCTGCTGCCGCACAAGCACCAGACCGACGGCTTCTTCGCCGCCGTCTTCGAGCGCAAACCGATGCCGAAGAAAGCGAAGGAAGAAGACGCCTCCGACGACTAATCTACCGCCGCGCTCGTGTCCACCATGGGGTCAGACCCCAATCGGACACGAGCTCGACCGGGGCTTACGGTTGGGATCATGTTCGATTGGGGGCTGTCGCCCCAAAAAAATCGGACACGAGCTCCGCCATAGGCTTCTGCTGGGTTCGTGTCCGATTGGGGTCTGACCCCAGGGTGGACACGGACTCGGCAGTGAATGGAATCTAAACCTATGAAACAAGTGCCATTGACGAATTTACTGAACGATCTGGTGGAGGATTTGCATAATCCCGGCCTGTTGTGGCAGTTGCTCGCCGTGGCCGCGTCGATCTTGCTGGGTTGGGGGCTGTCGCGCTGGCTGCGCGCGCGCGTCGAACAGCAGCGGGCGCAGACGAATGTGGGACGCTTCGGCGTCGAGAGCTTTGCGCGCGTGGTGGGGCCGCTGGCGATCGTCAGCTTGCTGGCGCTGTCGCAGGCGGTGCTGGCGCGCTGGCAGCATGTGAACCTGATCAAGGTGGCGCTGCCGATCTTCGGCTCGCTGGCGGTGATCCGCTTTACTTTCTACCTGCTGCGCCGCGTGTTCGCGCGCCAGGGCCAGATCGGCGCCACCATGCTGACCTTCGAGAAGCTGTTCCAGCTGCTGGTGTGGCTGGCCTTCGCGCTCTACATCACCGGCATGTGGGACGATATCTTCTACTTCCTCGACCATACCGTCGTCCCGCTCGGCAAATACAAGGTGACGATCGCCGCCATCCTGCAGGGCATCGTGTCGGTGGCGGTGACGCTGGTGCTGGCGCTGTGGGCCGGCGCGGCGCTGGAAGAGCGCCTGATGCACGTGGAAGGCATGCATTCGAATTTGCGCGTGGTGTTGGCGCGCATGGGCCGCGCCGTGCTGATCCTGGTGGCGGTGCTGGCCAGCCTGTCGATGGTGGGCATCGATCTGACCGTGCTGTCGGTGTTCGGCGGCGCGCTTGGCGTCGGTCTCGGCCTGGGCTTGCAGAAGATCGCCAGCAACTATGTGTCGGGCTTCGTCATCCTGCTCGACCGCAGCCTGACCATCGGCGACACCATCACGGTCGATAAGTACAGCGGCCAGGTCACGCGCATCAATACCCGCTACACCGTGCTGCAAGGCCTGGATGGGGTGGAATCGATTGTGCCGAACGAGATGCTGGTGTCGGGTGCGGTGCAGAATTCCTCGCTGTCGAACAAGAACCTGGCGCTGACCGCCAAGGTCTCGGTGGCCTACGATACCGACCTCGACCTGGCGCTCCGGTTGCTGGAAGAGGCCGCCGCTTCCATTCCGCGCGTGATGAAGGAGAAGCCACCCTCGGCCATGCTGCAGACTTTCGGCGCCGACGGCCTCGATCTGGCCGTGGTGTTCTGGATCGCCGATCCGGAAAACGGGCGTGGCGGCGTGACTTCGGATGTCAATCGGGCAATCTGGAAAGCCTTGAAAGAAAACAAAATCTCTGTACCTTTCCCGCAACGCGAGATGCGTATCATCGGCCCTCTGCCGGGCCAATCTGCCTAAGAAATAATCAGTGATTCAGGGAAATCCCCTCTCTGGGAGGGGCTGAATCAGCGTACAATTGCGCCAAGAAACACTGAGAACACCGGCCGCCCAAGGCTGGGATGGGACTTCACTCTGGAGCAGTAATGGATTTCAGCTTACACGCAGTACTTCAATTCATCGATCAAGGCCTGACCGGCTTTTCCGGCTGGCAGACCGTCGCCTTTACGCTGATCGTCACCCACATCACCATCGCCGCCGTCACGATCTATCTGCACCGCCACCAGGCGCACCGCGCGCTGGAGCTGCATGCGATCCCCAGCCACTTCTTCCGCTTCTGGCTGTGGCTGACCACCGGCCAGGTGACCAAGCAGTGGGCCGCGATCCACCGCAAGCACCACGCCAAATGCGATACCGAGGAAGATCCGCACAGCCCGGTCACGCGCGGCATCAAGAAAGTCTTCTGGGAAGGCGCCGAGCTGTACCGTGCGGAAAGCAAGAACCAGGAAACCCTGGACAAATACGGCCACGGCACGCCCGACGACTGGATCGAGCGCAATCTGTACACCCGCTTCAGCTGGCAGGGCGTGGCCCTGATGCTGATCGTCGACCTGCTGCTGTTCGGCGTGAAAGGCGTGTCCGTCTGGGGCGTGCAGATGCTGTGGATTCCCGTGACCGCCGCCGGCATCATCAATGGCATCGGCCACTACTGGGGCTACCGCAATTTCGATTGCTCGGATGCGGCCACCAATATCATCCCGCTGGGCTTGATCATCGGCGGCGAGGAGTTGCACAATAATCACCATACGTATGCGACCTCGGCCAAGCTGTCGTCGAAATGGTATGAATTCGATATCGGCTGGGGCTATATCCGCATGATGGAAATGGTGGGCCTGGCCAAGGTCAAGAAACTGCCGCCCGTGCCGAAGTTTGCTCCCGGCAAGGTGCAGGCCGACTTCGACACCCTGCAGTCGGTGATCTCCAACCGCTACGATGTGATGGCGAAATATGCCAAGTCCATCAAGCATGCCTGGAAGGAAGAACTGGAGCACCTGAAGGAAAAGGCGCAGCTGGAAAACCGCTTCCTGAAATCCTCGCGCAAGCTGCTGCAGCGCGAACCGGGCAAGCTGGAAGCGCCGCAGAAGGAACAATTAATCGAATTGTTCCAGCATAGTAAGGCGCTGGAAACCATGCACAATATGCGCGTCGAATTGGGCGTGATCTGGGAGCGTTCCCATTTCACCCGCGACCAGCTGCTGCAGAAACTGCAGGATTGGTGCGAACGCGCCGAAGCCTCCGGCATTAAATCGCTGCAGGAATTCTCCCTGCGCCTGCGCAGCTACGCTTGATAATCGCGTCGCTTAAAGCTAACGGCCCTTCGGGGCCGTTTTTATTTGACCCGAAGATTCGGCGTTTGATTGATCTCGGCTGAATGGGCACTTGGCCAGCGCAAGGGCCGGGCGCGGTGGGTTACCTCTGAGCGCGGGTGAAAATCGCGTCAGCAAATGGTTTGAACGAACTCATTTCTAGTTCGATAACTATATCGATGCGCCTTCGGACTTAATATGCCGGGCATAAAAAAACCGCTCCAGAGAGCGGTTTTTGCGGAACGCAGATCGATTATTTGATCTTGGTTTCTTTGTACGTCACGTGCTTGCGAGCTTTAGGATCGAACTTCATGATCTCCATTTTGCTCGGCATGGTGCGCTTGTTTTTGGTGGTGGTGTAGAAGTGACCGGTACCTGCGGTCGATTCCAGCTTGATTTTGTCGCGGCCAGTTTTTGCCATGATAGCTCCCTATTTAGACTTTTTCGCCACGAGCGCGCATGTCGGCCAGCACGGCGTCGATGCCGACTTTGTCGATCACGCGCAGACCGGCGTTGGACAGACGCAGGGAGACCCAGCGGTTTTCAGATTCAACAAAAATGCGACGGTTCTGCAGGTTAGGCAGGAAACGACGTTTGGTTTTGTTGTTTGCATGGGAAACATTGTTGCCGACCATCGGCTTCTTCCCAGTGACTTGGCAAACACGTGCCATGGTGCACTCCTTTGGTAACTTCCGAAATTGGAAAAAACAAGAGTATATAGAAAAAACTCTGCTTTTTCAATCACTTGCGAAAAACAAATGTGTCTCGCAACAATGAAAAAATTTAACATTTATCCTTGCCTGCGCCAACGCCTTGTTTCATAACGGTAAACCGTCAAATCTGCCCATGTTCGGCGAAGGAATGCACGGCCGGGCCGGCCACCACGAAATGGTCGAGCACGCGGATATCGACCAGGGCCAGCGCCTGGGCCAGCGCCCGCGTCAGCCGCAGATCGGACTCACTGGGATCGGCCGTGCCCGAAGGATGGTTGTGCGCCAGCATGACGCTGGCGGCGTTCTGGTTGAGCGCCTCGCGCACCACTTCACGCGGATAGACGCTGGTATGGGTCAAGGTGCCGCGAAACATTTCGCGCGCCGCGATCAGGCGGTTCTTGACGTCAAGAAAGAGCACGTGGAAGGATTCGTGGGGCTGGCTGGCCATGGCCAGGCGCAGATATTCCTTGACCGCCTGGGGCGAGGCCAGGGCATGGCCGCTTTGCAATTCTTCATTGATGGCGCGCCGCGCCAATTCCATCACGGCCTGCAGCTGGGCGAACTTGGCGCCGCCCAGGCCGGGGATGCGGCAAAACTCCTGGAGTCCGGCGCCGCACAGGGCGCGCAGGGAGCCGAAATGGCGCAGGGTGTCGGCCCCCAGTTCCACCGCGTTCTTGCCGCGCACGCCCACGCGCAGGAAGACGGCCAACAACTCGGCATCGGACAGTGCTTGCGCGCCGTGCCGGATCAAGCGTTCGCGCGGCCGTTGCTGTTCCGGCCAGTCTGCAATACCCATATCGCCTCCTGCTTGGTGGAAGAAGGCAATTATGGCGGCCCCTCAGGGAAGGGGTTTTGAAGCGGCGCAAGCCTGGGCTTGCAAAGACTTCAGGAACGCGACAGCACGAAGGCGCCGACAACGATCAGGCCGGCGCCGGCCAGGCGGGTCGGGCTCAGGTTTTCGCCCAGCATGACAAAGCCGATCAGCATCACCAGCAGCATGGTGAAGGCCGTCATCAGCGGGTAGGCCAGGCTGATCTGCAAGCGCTGCAGGGCGATGCTATAGCAGATGAAACCCAGGCCATAGGTGCCGCAGGCGCCGCCCAGATAGGCCAGGCGGCTCAGCGTCCAGCCGGCATCTTCCTGGTGTGATAGTTTGATTAATAGGGTGGCCATGGCGCTGGCCAGGGAGGCCAGGACGCTCCAAAAATAACCGCTCAGAATAGGTGTCATGGGTTTGTACGTGAAAAAGAAGGGGCGGCCGGCGGGCCGGGCAGCAGTATACCTCCAAGACCGCCGTTCAGGCCGGAGGGCTGGCTGGCGCTTGCCGCCAGCACATGGCGAAGGGGATCAGCAGCGGATACAAGCTCCACACCGCGCGCCCATCCACGCGCACCGACAGCGCCGCGTACAGTGGCGGCAAGGCCAGCAGCAGGAGCAGGCTTTTCAAGGGACGCAGGGCGGGCGGCGCCTGGCGCATGCCGAGCAGGGCGAGCGGCAGCACCACGCTGATGGCGGCGGCGATCGAGGCCAGTGAGCGCACGTCGAGCAGGGCATTGAGCAGCGTTTGCACGCTGGGCGTCCACACATAGCTGGGCAGGCCGGGAATCAGCCACCAGCGCACGGCCAGCAGCCAGCCGCCCGCCGTCGCCAGCGCGAGCAGGCCGGCGCCGAGTGAAATCTGGCGCGCCGCCAGCAGCCAGAACAGCAACACGATATTTTCCTCGCGCACGGCGGTGGCCAGGATGCCGGCGCCCGCCGCCAGCCAGGGTTGGCCCGAAACCACGGCCAGCACAAAGGCGGCGCGGGCGCAGATGGCGCCCGGGTCGACCAGCAGATAGGGCGCGTACCAGATGGTCGGCACCGATACGATGAGCAGCAGGCCGCCCACGATGGCGCGCTGGCGGCCCAATTGCAGGCGCTGCACGGTGAGCGCGGTCATCACGGCGGCGGCCGTGATGAACAACCAGTTGAGCGTGGCAAAGCTGTTATGCAGCTCGCCCGGCGCCAGCGCCGCCAGCGCCGGTACCAGCAGGCGGTAAGGGAAGGGCGCGCGCAGCTCGCCCACCGGAATGTCGCCGCGCAGGTAGCGCGCCGTGTCGTAATACGCCAGCGAATCCTCCACCGTGCCGCCCCAGCGCCACCACATCAGGGCCAGGGCCAGGGCGGCAAAGCCGCCAATCAGGGCGAGCAGGGGCAAGCCTTGCAAACGGGGCAGATGGGAGCGCGGGGAAGAGTTCTGCAATTTCGACAACCGGAGACGGGTGAAACTTGCCATTATAATCAAATTGGTGGTCGCTATTTCTGAATGGAAATTAAAGAAGCGCAGCCTGGATGGCAGCCGGCTGCGCTCTTGGCGCGCAAGCTGGCTTACAATACTGGTTTGCAAGCTCACTGAAACGCCATGTCTAACGCGCAAACTGCAGTCGTCACCAAATCGGCTTACCTCACTCTCCATTACCGTCTGGCCACGCTGGACGGCCAGGACATTGTCACCACCTTTAACGGCACCCCGGCCACGCTGATGCTGGGCCAGGGCCAACTGGCGCCGGTGCTGGAAGAACTCCTGCTGGGCCTGCCGGAAGGCACGCACCAGACTTTCGACCTGGTCGCCGGCCAAGGCTTCGGCGAACGCAATCCGGAGCTGGTGCGCGTCGTTTCGCGTGCCACCCTGGATGAAAACTCGGCCGCCGACGCCGATTACAAGGTCGGCGACCTGGTCGAGTTCAACGCGCCGGGTGGCGGCCGCTTTGCCGGCGTGCTGCGCGAGTTGGGCGAGACGGAATGCCTCTTCGACTTCAACCACCCGCTGGCCGGCCAGCCGCTGCGTTTTGAAGTGAACCTTATCTCGGTGCTGTAAAACACTATGGAAAAAGAAATCCTCCTGGCCCAGCCGCGCGGCTTTTGCGCCGGCGTGGACCGCGCCATCGAAATCGTGGAGCGCGCGCTGCAGCAGTTCGGCGCGCCGATCTATGTGCGTCACGAGATCGTGCACAACGCCTATGTGGTGGCCGACCTGCGCGCCAAGGGCGCCATCTTCATCGAGGAGCTGGACGATGTCCCGGCCGGCAACACCCTGGTGTTCTCGGCCCACGGCGTGTCCAAGGCGGTGCGCGCGGAAGCCGAGGCGCGCGGCCTGAGCATCTTCGACGCCACCTGCCCGCTGGTCACCAAGGTGCACGTGGAAGTGGCCAAGATGCGCAAGCAGGGTTGCGAGATCATCATGATCGGCCACGACGGCCATCCCGAGGTGGAAGGCACTATGGGCCAGACCGAAGCGGGCATGTATCTGGTGGAAACGGTGGCCGATGTGGCCACCTTGAACGTGCAGAATCCCGAGCAGTTGGCGTATGTCTCCCAGACAACGTTGTCAGTAGACGACACTATTGACATCATTTCGGCCCTGAAACAGCGATTCCCGCATATCATCGAGCCGAAAAAAGGGGACATCTGCTACGCCACCACCAACCGCCAGGAAGCCGTGAAGTTCATGGCGCCGCAAGTGGAAGTGGTCATTGTGGTCGGCAGTCCGAATAGCTCGAATTCCAACCGCCTGCGCGAAGTGGCCGAGAAGAAGGGTACGCCCGCCTATATGGTGGACAACGCGGCCCAGATCGACGCCGCCTGGCTCGAAGGCCGCCAGCGCGTCGGCGTCACCGCCGGCGCCTCGGCGCCCGAAGTGCTGGTGCAGGCCGTGATCGACCGTCTCAAGGAGCTGGGCGCGAAAAGCGTGCGGCCGCTGGACGGGGTGCAGGAAGCGGTGACGTTCCCGCTGCCTAAGGGTCTGGAAGGAAACAAGAGCGCCTCGGCCTGAATCGTGTTGCGGTCCGCTTCGGTTGTGTGAATATAATTTGGCGGTGTCCCCGTATTTTAAGTATTAGTTTTTTGTGAACCTCGCTATGATTGGCGAAGTCATGGAAGATTGTCGTTTCGACCTTTTTCTGCCAAATGCGGAAAAAAGCCGGCGCGGCCAAGGTGCAGTAGGGATATCGCAGTAGATGGATGCAGGACCGGCCAGCGGCATCTGGCCGGACAGGCGGCGTCAAACGGCGGCACCATGGGGTTCATCCCCTGGTGCCGTTTTTCTTACGCAGCCGCAGCAGTGTTTCACACAACGCGAACTGAAGGGGCAATCTCACGATGGATACCTTTATCCAACAAATTCTCAACGGCCTGGTGCTGGGCAGCATGTATGCGCTGGTCGCCCTCGGTTACACGATGGTGTATGGCGTCCTGAACCTGATCAACTTCGCCCATGGCGACGTGCTGATGATCGGCGCCATGATCGGCATGTCCATCCTGCATTTACTCGGCGTGTACGCGCCCGGCCTGCCTGGCTATGTCCAGCTGGCCATCGCCATCATCGGCGCCATCCCGGCCTGTATGCTGGTCAACATCCTGATCGAACGCATCGCCTACCGCCGCCTGCGCAATGCACCGCGCCTGGCGCCCCTGATCACCGCCATCGGCGTGTCGATCCTGCTGCAAACCTTCGCCATGATGATCTGGAAGCGCAATCCGCTGCCCTTCCCGCAAGTGCTGCCGACCGAACCGATCATGATCGGCGGCGCCGTCATCAGCCAGACCCAGGTGCTGTTGCTGGTGCTGGCCACCCTGTCCATGGTCGGCCTCGTGCTGCTGGTCGAGAAAACCCGCATGGGCCGCGCCATGCGCGCCGTGGCCGAAAACCCGCGCGTGGCCGGTCTGATGGGCGTGGATTCGAACAAGGTCATCGTCGCCACCTTCGCCATCGGCGCGGCGCTGGCCGGCGTGGCCGGCGTGATGTGGGGCGCCAATTACGCCACCATCCAATACACCATGGGCACGGTGCCGGGCCTGAAAGCTTTCTCGGCGGCGGTCCTGGGCGGCATCGGCAATATCTACGGCGCCATGATCGGCGGCCTGGTACTGGGCGTGATCGAAAGCCTGGGCGCCGGTTATATCGGCGAATTGACGGGCGGCTTCCTCGGCAGCCACTACCAGGACATCTTCGCCTTCGTGGTGCTGATCCTGGTGCTCACCGTGCGTCCTTCCGGCATCATGGGCGAGCGCGTCGCCGACCGCGCCTGAGCGCAGAAAGACAAGAGGACACAAATGGCACTCCTGAATTTCGACCTGCAAAAGAACCGCACCAAGGCCTACACCAGCATGGCCGTGGTGCTGGCGCTGATGATTATCTTCCCGTTCGCGGCGGCCCCCTTCGGCAATTCCTGGGTCCGCATCGTGGACCTGGCCCTGCTCTACATCATGCTGGCCCTGGGCCTGAACATCGTGGTCGGCTTTGCCGGCCTGCTCGACCTGGGCTATATCGCCTTCTACGCGGTGGGCGCCTACATGACCGGTATCCTGGCTTCGCCGCAATTCGCCACCTTGCTCGAATCGCTGATCAATATGCACCCGGCCTTCGGCGAGGCGCTGGCCGTCATGCTGGGCGAAGAGATCCGCACCAGCGGCATCCACCTCTCGGTCTGGTTCATCGTGCCGCTGGCGGCGGCGCTGGCGGGCCTGTTCGGCGCCATCCTGGGCGCGCCGACCCTGAAGCTGCGCGGCGACTACCTGGCCATCGTGACCCTGGGCTTCGGCGAGATCATCCGCATCTTCATGAACAATCTGAACGAGCCGATCAACTTCACCAACGGCCCGCAGGGCATCAACTTGATCGACCCGATCCGCGTGTTCGGCCTGTCGCTGGCGGGCGAGCCGGGTTCGCGCGCGACGGTGGTGCTGGGCGGCTTCTCCATGCCCTCGGTGAACGCCTACTACTTCCTGTTCCTGCTGCTGACCATCGTCACCATCTTCGTCACCGCGCGCCTCAAGCACTCGCGCCTGGGCCGCGCCTGGGTCGCCATCCGCGAAGACGAAATCGCCGCCAAGGCCATGGGCATCAATACCCGCAACGTCAAGCTGCTGGCCTTCTCCATGGGCGCCAGCTTCGGCGGCGTGGCCGGCGCCATGTTCGCCTCCTTCCAGGGCTTCGTCTCGCCCGAATCGTTCGCGCTCAATGAATCGATCGCCGTGCTGGCCATGGTAGTCCTGGGCGGCATCGGCCACATCCCCGGCGTGGTGCTGGGCGGCGCGCTGCTGGCGGCCTTGCCTGAAGTGCTGCGCCATGTGGTGGAGCCGGCGCAGGAAGCCATGTTCGGCCATGTGCTGATCGAAGCCGAAGTGCTGCGCCAGCTGCTGTACGGCCTGGCCCTGGTGTGCATCATGCTGTACCGTCCGGCCGGCATCTGGCCCGCGCCCAAGCATGAAGACCGTCCCGACGCGGACTCCGACACCAAACAGCAATCGAGCGGCGTGATCGCGGCGTGAGGATAGTAGACATGAGCAATGAAGTCCTTTTGAATATCGCCGGCGTCAATAAGCGCTTCGGCGGCCTGCAGGCGCTGACAGATGTCGGCATCAAGATCATGCGCGGCCAGATCTATGGCCTGATCGGTCCCAACGGCGCGGGCAAGACCACTTTCTTCAATGTGATCACCGGCTTGTACCAGCCGGATACCGGCACCTTCGAACTGGCGGGCAAGCCTTATTCGCCTTCCGCCCCGCATGCCGTGGCCAAGGCCGGCATCGCGCGCACCTTCCAGAACATCCGCCTGTTCGGCGAGATGACGGCGCTGGAAAACGTGATGGTGGGCCGCCATGTGCGCTCGCACCAGGGCGTGTTCGGCGCCATCTTCCGCCACAAGGCCGCGCGCGAAGAGGAGGCCTCGATCCGCCGCCGCGCGCAAGAACTGCTGGACTTCGTCGGCATCGGCCAGTTCGCCAGCCGCACCGCCAAATACCTCTCGTACGGCGACCAGCGCCGCCTGGAAATCGCGCGCGCCCTGGCCACCGATCCGCAGCTGTTGGCGCTGGACGAACCGGCGGCCGGCATGAACGCCACCGAAAAGCTGGCCTTGCGCGAGCTGCTGGTCAAGATCAAGGCCGAAGGCAAGACCGTGCTGCTGATCGAGCACGACGTCAAGCTGATGATGGGCCTGTGCGACCGCATCACCGTGCTCGAATACGGCAAGCCGATCGCCGAAGGGCTGCCGGCGGAAATACAAAGCAATCAGGCCGTCATCGACGCCTATCTGGGAGGATCGCACTAATGGGTGCCAATGTTCTGAAAGTAGCGGGACTGAAGGTCGCGTATGGCGGCATCAAGGCAGTCAAAGGCATCGATCTGGAAGTGAACAAGGGCGAGCTGGTGACGCTGATCGGCGCCAACGGCGCCGGCAAGACCACCACGCTGAAAGCCATCACCGGCACGCTGCCCGACTGCAAGGTCGAAGGCACGATCAGCTATATGGGCCAGTCGCTGAAAGGCAGCAAGTCCTTCCACCTGGTCGAAAAAAAGCTGGCCATGGTGCCGGAAGGACGCGGCGTGTTCACCCGCATGACCATCCACGAAAACCTGATGATGGGCGCCTACACGCGCGACGACAAGGCCGGCGTGGAAGCCGACATCGCCAAGTGGTACGACATTTTCCCGCGCCTGAAAGAGCGCTCGGCGCAGCTGGCCGGCACCCTGTCCGGCGGCGAGCAGCAGATGCTGGCGATGGCGCGCGCGCTGATGTGCCATCCAGAGCTGCTGCTGCTCGACGAGCCGTCGATGGGCCTGTCGCCGATCATGGTCGACAAGATCTTCGAAGTGATCCGGAATGTATCGAAAGAAGGCATCACCATCCTGCTGGTCGAGCAGAACGCCAAGCTCGCCTTGGAAGCCGCCGACCGCGGTTACGTGATGGATTCCGGCCAGATCACCATGACCGGCAACGCCGACGACATGCTGCACGACCCCCGCGTCAAAGCCGCCTACCTCGGCGAATAGCCCTTTGATCCAGCGCAAAAAATGTCCACCCTGGTGTCAGGCACTGGAGTAGGACATTCTTTGATCTAGATCAGCAAATGTCCCACCCTGGTGCCTGACACCAGGGTGGGACATTTTTTGATTTTGATCAAACGTTGGTGGCGAGCAGGGCGGCGAGGCGGGGCAGGTCGATGTTGCCGCCGCTGAGGATGATGCCGATGCGCTGGCCTTTTAACTGTTCTTTCATCTTGCGCGCGGCGGCGTAGCCGAGGCAGCCGGTGGGCTCGACCACCAGCTTCATGCGGGCGGCGAAGAAGCGCATGGCGTCGACCAGCTCTGCATCGCTGGCGGTCAGGATATCGGTCGCTTCGCGCAGCACGATGGGGAAGGTGTAGTTGCCCAGGTGCTGGGTCTGGGCGCCGTCGGCGATCGTTTGCGGCGTGTCGATGTGGACGATCTTCCCGCTGCGGAAGGATTGCTGTCCATCGTTGCCGGCTTCGGGTTCGACGCCGTAAACCTTGCATTGCGGCGACAGCGCGCGTGCCGAGAGCAGGCTGCCGGACGTCAGGCCGCCACCGCCCATCGGCGCGAACAGGGCGTCGAGCTGGCCCACTTCCTCGAACAATTCCTTGGCGGCGGTGCCTTGGCCGGCGATGACGTCGGGATGGTCGTAGGGCGGAATCAGGGTCATGCCATGTTTCTGCGCCAAGTCGCGGCCGATCTGCTCGCGGTCTTCCTTGTAGCGGTCGTAGATGATGACGCTGGCGCCGTAGCCGCGCGTGGCGGCGACCTTGGATTCGGGCGCGTCGTGCGGCATGATGATGGTGGCAGGGATGTCCAGTATCCGCGCCGCCAGGGCAATCGCCTGCGCGTGGTTGCCGGACGAGAAAGCCACGACGCCGGCCTTGCGCTGCTGCGCGTCGAATTTCGACAGGGCGTTGAAGCCGCCGCGGAATTTGAAGGCGCCCATGCGCTGCAGGTTTTCGCATTTGAAGAAGACTTCGGCGCCCAGTTCTTCGTTGACGGTGCGCGAGGTCAGTACCGGCGTGCGGTGGGCATGGCCTTCGATGCGGCGCGCGGCCGCTGCGACATCTTCGTAAGTGGGCAGTATCAGTTCGCTCATTGCTTTCCTTTCGTATTTACCAGGGCCAGGCGATGCTGCTGCCCGCGCCTTCCGTTACGGCGCGCCGGTACAGCATGCGCGCCACCGTCAAGTCTTGCAGGGCAAGGCCTGTCATATCAAAAATCGTGATGCTGTCGTGCGCCGGACGCTGGCCAGCTTGCGCCAGCAGCGCGCCGATTTCCTCGGCGGGCAACGCGGGCGCCCATTGCAGCTCGCCCACTTGCCGCGCTTGCGCCAGATCGTCGGCCCAGAGATGGGCGCGTTCCAGCAAGCGAGGCGGCAGCTCGCGCTTGCCGCGCGTGTCGGCGCCGACAGCGTTCAGGTGGGTGCCTGGCTGCACCGCATCGGCTGCAAATAAAGGCGTTTTGCTTGGCGTGGTGGTGATGACGATGTCGCTGTCTGCCACGGCGGCATCGGCGCTGACGCCGGGCGCGATATCGCAGCGCTGCGCGAACGCGGCTTCGAAGGCGCTGTCGCGGCGCGCATCGGAAGCGAGGTAGCGCACCTGGCGCAGGCCGGGCAGGGCGCGCAGCGCGTAGTCGAGCTGGGCGCGCGCCTGCACGCCGGTGCCGAAGACGCACAGGCGGCTGGCATCGGCGCGGGCCAGCGCCTGCAGGCCCAAGGCGCCCGCCGCAGCGGTACGCTCGGTGGTGACGGCGTTGCCGTCGATGAGGCATTGCGGCCGGCCCGTGGCGGGATCGTGCAGCAGGATGGTGGCCTGGTGCGCGTCGCCGCCCGCATTGCGGTTGGCGGGCCAGAAGCCGGCCGCCTTGTAGCCGAGCAGGCCTTGGGTCGGCACATCGCCGGCCTTGATGCCGAAGACGGCGCCGCCCGGCAGCGCTTCGCGCACCAAGGGGAAGATGCGGCCGGCGCGCTGCTGGTGCAGCAGGAAGGCTTCGCGCACCGCGTCCAGCACGGCGTCGGGATGCAGCAGGGCGGCGACCTGGTCGCGGTCGAGCAGGAGCAGGCGGGCGTTACTTCGCATAGTTGTACACCGTGGCACGTGAGACGCCCAGATGCTGGGCGGTGATTTCCATGGCGCGCCGCAGATCGAGCAGGCCCGCGCTTTTCAGTTCGCGCAGCAGGTTGCGGCGCTCGTCGGCTTTGAGCGCGCGCGGCGTGGTGGCCAGGCGCGCGGCAAACTGGTCGATGCGGGCGCGGATGGCGTCGGCGCCGGCTGGGTCCAGGCTTTCCTGGATAGCGGCGTTGGCGTCCACGCTGCCGAACTGGCCGAGCAGGCTATGCAGGCTGCGGAACAGGCTCAGGTCGACGTTCATGCACAGGGCGGCGACGTAGTTGCCTTCGTCGTCCTTGATGCCGATCGAGGTGCTCTTGGCTTGCCGTCCATCGGGGAAGTGGTTGGGGTAGTTGGCCAGCACTTGCGGATAGGCCGGGTCGGCGATGCGCGCCAGGCCCAATTCGGTGGCCGGGTCGCCGGGCTGGCGGCCCGACAGATTGTTGTGGATGGCCAGCACCGTGCTGTGCGGGTCGCGCAGATCGTGCAGCACCACTTCGCAGAACGGGGCCAGGGTCTGGCCCAGGCCGGCGGCGATGTGCTGCAGTTGCTCGATCAGGTGGTCGTGGTCTTTGCTTTGCATTTTTACAGATTATCTCGTTTTGGATTAAATGTAAACTGGAGTCCAATGCGGCGCGATTTAATATTGCTGTAAGGAAATGTTGCTAAGGTGATGTTTTGCCATTCAAGGGATGACTATGCAAAGCAAGATGATCTTTTCGGCCACGGTGCTGGCTGCGCTGCTGGCCGGCTGCGGCGGCGACAATGCGCCGGCCGGCGGCAAGACGGGTGTGGAAGGCACGCGCAGTGCTGCCGCCCCGCAGCGCGCAGCGCCGGCCAAGATGGTGCTGGCCTATTACTCCGGCTATGCCAATAACTACAAGGCGCTGACCACGCACTACGCCAACTTCAATGCCGTCGCGATCGACTACTGGAATATCACGGCCGAGGGCGTGGTGGTGGGCAATGGCGATCCGGCGCCGTCGAACGCGATTGCCTTCCTGAAGTCGAAAAAGATCCCGATTTACGGCTGCATCTCGAACGTGGACGGCGATTGGAGCCAAGCCATCGCGCACGGCGTGACCGGCACCTTCCGCAAGACGGCCATTGCCAATCTGCTGGCTTTCGCCAAGAAGAACGGCTTTGCCGGCATCAATATCGACTTCGAAAACGTCAACAAGGATGACCGTGCCAACCTCAGCGCCTTCATGGCCGAACTGGGCACGGTGCTGCATGCGAACGGCCTGAAGCTGATCATCAGCGTGCCGGCGTTCTCGGCCGTGGACGAGAACCACGAGTACAACCAGGCTTTCGATCTGGCCGCCCTCGGCCGCGCCGTCGACTACCTCCAGATCATGACATACGACCAGGCTATTCCGGCCTGGGATCCCGCACCGGTTGCCAGTTCGGGATGGATGGAAGATGCGCTCGACTATGCGGTCGCCAAAGTACCCGCCGAGCGCATCTTGAACGGTCTGCCGGCCTATGGCTATGACTGGGTTGCGGCCGGCAATGGCAGGCAAGTGTTCTGGAATGCCATTCCCGGCATGTTGAAGCAGCACGGCATCACACCGCGCTACGACATCGGCAGCAATTCCCTGACCTTCAGCTACACCGCCAGCGACGGCCTGCAGCGCACGGTTTGGACCGAAAACGCCCAGAGCATCACGCTGAAAGCCAGCCTCGTCAACGCCTACGGCCTAGGCGGCACCTCGGTCTACGCGCTGGGCATGGAAGACGCCAGCTTCTGGCAAGCCGTGCAAGCCGGCCTGAAAAAATAGACGGCGCACCGTTTGATCTAGCGCAAACAATGTCCCACCCTGGTGTCAGGCACCAGAGTCGGACATTCTTTGATCTAAATCAGCAAATGTCCCACCTTGGTGCCTGACACCAGGGTGGGACATTGGTTGATTTGGCGTAAAGGAGGGGCGAAAAAAAGCCCCGGGATGGAACCCGGGGCAGAAGAAAGCATCCGCTGGAGAGGAAACCACGGATGCCGAGGAGACCTTTGGACAGCGGGGAGGCCCGAAGGCCTTCCGTTTAAGCTTGCTTTTTGACGGCGGCAGCTGGGGCAGCCTTGGCGGCGGCGGCGGTGAATTGGTTCACGGCGGCGCTCAGGTTGGCTTCCACGGTTTCTGCGGCTTGCTTGGCGGTTTTGGTGAATTGCTCGTAGCCGGCATGGGCGCTGCCCAGGGCCGATTTGAACAGAGCCACGGCGTTTTCGGTGCCGGCTGGGGCGTTTTTGCTCACTTCTTCCACCAGCGAGATTACTTTGCGGTTGGTTTCGGCGATCTGGGTTTCAGCGGCTTTGCTGAACTCGGCTTGGGTGCCGGAAGCGATCGAGGCCAGGTGACGGCCATAGGCGATGGCTTTTTCAGCGGTCGGCTGGGCCTGAGCAGCGGTCAGCGAGAAGAATTCTTGCGGGTCTTTGGCAGCCAGCAGTTGCTTGGCGGTGACGGCGGACTCTTCCAGCGAGGCTTTGGCGGCGGTCAGGTTCAGGTCGACAAACTTCTCAACGCCTTCGAAGGCTTTGTTGGTCAGCGAGGAAAAGATGGCGAACTGGCTCTCGAAATTGGCCTTGGTCGCATTGGAAAATTGCTCAGGAATCGAAAACATTTAACTCTCCAGTAAGTAAATAGTCGTTGATTGAATACGCTGTTTGCTACCTGCAATGAAGCGTAAAACGGTTTTTCAGGGCCGAACAACAAATTGTGCAACGCAACAAACCCAATTTTACGGAACTGGGAAAAGATGTCAAGGAATATTTTGTGCGTTGCACAAAGGCATTAAATACTTGTTGTTACAGGGTTTTTTCTTGCTAGGGCAAGGTTTGAGTCAGGCAAAAATGCAGCGCTGCAGCGAAGCGGAGGAGGCTGGACGCTGCCGTGTTAGACTGCCTGTCCTGTTTCCAGCTTGCTAGCCGCCATGTCCGACACCTCTACAGCCAGCCCCGCCTCGGCTTTGCTCTCGCCGGTGCCGCTGTTTTTCGTCTTTCTGTGGAGTACGGGTTTCATTGTGGCCAAGTATGGTTTGCCCTACGCGCCACCGCTGACCTTCCTGCTGCTGCGTTTTCTCGGCGTGCTGGCGATCCTGGTGCCCGCCATTGTGCTGCTGAAAGCGCCGTGGCCGAGGGGGAGGGTGGGCCATATCGCCGTGGCCGGCATCCTGGTCCAGGCCGGTTATCTGAGCGGGGTGTGGTGCGCGATCAAGCTGGGCATGCCGGCCGGCTTGTCGGCCCTGATCGTCGGCATGCAACCGATCTTGACGGCTTTTGCCGCGCCCCTGCTGGGCGAGAAGGTGCGGCCACGCCAGTGGCTAGGCCTGGTGTGCGGCTTGGCGGGCGTGGGGCTGGTGGTGGCGGCCAAGATCACGCTGGTCGGCTTGAGCTGGCAGAGCGTGGCACTGTGCGTGGGCGCGTTGCTGGCGATGACAATTGGCACGCTGTATCAAAAACATTTCTGTCCGCGCTTTGATTTGCGCAGCGGCACGGTGATCCAGTTCTCGGCCTCCGTCCTGGTGCTGCTGCCCTTTGCCGTGGCGCTCGAAGGCCTGGGCTGGGATTTCGCCATGGTGCAGTGGACGCCGCAATTCCTCGGCGCCTGGGCCTGGTCGGTGCTGGCGCTGTCGATCGGCGCCATCTTCCTGCTGTTCGCCCTGATCAGCCGCAGCGACGCCACCCAGGTCACGAGCTTGATGTATCTGACCCCGCCCACCACCGCCCTGATGGCCTGGCTGCTGTTCGGCGAGGTTTTCAATCTGCTGGGCCTGGCCGGCATGGCGTTGGCCGTGCTGGGCGTGGTCTTCGTTGTGCGTCCATCCAAAAACTAAAGAGAATGCAAGCATGATTTCCAGTCCCGAACAGCAGGCGGTCGACGCCGCCATCACCTCGCGCCGCTCGATCCGCGCCTTCCTGCCGACGCCGCTGGCGCGCGAAGACATCGAACAAATCCTGCAAGTGGCGGCGCGCGCGCCGTCCGGCACCAATGTCCAGCCCTGGCGCGTGCATGTGCTGACGGGCGCGGCCAAGGAAGAGCTGAGTAGCCGCATCCTGGAGGCTTACCATGACCCACTCCAGGCCGCCACCCATACCGAGCCATATGCCTATTACCCGCGCCAATGGGTGTCGCCGTATATCGACCGGCGCCGCAAGGTGGGTTGGGATCTGTACGCGCTGCTGGGCCTGACGCGCGAGGACAAGGCCGGCATGGCGGCCCAGCACGGCCGCAACTACGCTTTCTTCGATGCGCCGGTGGGGCTGATCTTTACCATCGATAACATCATGGAGCAGGGTTCCTGGCTGGACTACGGCATGTTCTTGCAGAACATCATGGTGGCGGCGCGCGGCCGGGGGCTGGACACCTGCCCGCAAGCGGCGTTCACCCAATATCACCGGATTATCAGCGAATATTTGCGGCTGCCCGACAACGAAACAGTAGTCTGCGGCATGGCGCTGGGATATGCTGATCTAAGCAAGATTGAAAATACGCTAGTGACCGAGAGAGTCCCCGTTGCTGAATTTGTTAAATTTGCGGAGTAAATAAGCCGTTGCGCGCCAACGTCAAAGAATGAACATTGTGTCTTGCTCTTTGGCAAATTCTAGTGCCGCCAACCTTAATTTTGCTTGCGCTGGAGCAGTGTTTTGTTACACTGCAACGTAGGACCTTCTCTTCCGTACTGGGGAAAATCGAATGTATAAACTTGCAATCAGCGCCTTGATTTCCGCGCTCTTCATTTCCCTGCCCGTGGCGGCCGCTCCGGCCAAGCACGGGGCGAAGGCTGTCAGCGTCAAGAAGAACAAGGCCAGCGTGCGCCGCCAGGCCGCCGCCGATGAACCACGTATGGTCAAGCGCGTGGTGATGGTGCGCGGCAAGCGCAAGGTTGTCTACCAGCGCGTGGTGAGTGTGGGCGATGCCATTCCCGCCCGTCCCACCGTCGGCGATCTTGCCGGCCTGAACCTGACGCGCGATCCGCTCGACCTGAAATCGAATGTGGCCCTGGTGCTGGACCAGGCCAATTCCGAAGTGTTGTTCGAAAAGAATGCCAATGTGGCCCTGCCGATCGCCTCCATCACCAAGATGATGACCGGGCTGGTCGTGGTGGAAGCCAACCAGGACATGGATGAAATGCTGACCGTGAGCGAGGACGACGTCGACCGCGCCAAGTTCAGCAGCTCGCGCCTGAAAGTCGGTTCCCAGCTGAGCCGGCGCGATATGCTGCATATCGCCCTGATGAGTTCGGAAAACCGCGCCGCCTCGGCGCTGGGCCACAATTACCCGGGCGGCTTGCCGGCCTTCGTCGAGGCGATGAACGCCAAGGCGCGCCAGCTGGGCATGAGCGAAACCCATTACGTCGATTCCAGCGGCTTGTCGAAAAACAATGTGGCGAGCGCGCGCGACCTGGCCAAGTTGGCCCAGGCCGCTTACGAGCATCCGCTGCTGCGCGAATATTCGACGGCGCCGAAAGCGGTGGTGGAAGCGAATGGCCGTCCCATGCTGTTCGGCACCACCAACCGTCTGGTGGCGCCCAATTCGGGCTGGGAAATCGGCTTGCAGAAAACCGGCTTCATCAATGAAGCGGGCCGTTGCCTGATGATGCAGGCCGTGGTGGAAGGGCGTGCAGTGATCATGGTACTGCTCGACGCCAAGGGTTCGGCCGCGCGCGCGGCCGATGCGCTGCGCATGCGCAAATGGCTGAGCGCCTTGAAACCACCGGGCTTCTCCACCTCCACGGCGGCCAGCCCGGCCGTCAATACTTCTTACTCGGCAGCAGGCATGTAACCGAGCGTGGCGGAGATCTGGTTGGCGGTTTGCACCAGGTCTTCCAGCCACTCTTCCTGCAGACGGTCGGCCGGGGCCGAGATCGACAGGCCCGCCACCAACTTGCCCGAATCGTCGCGGATGCCGGCCGCCATGCAGCGCACGCCCAGCTCCAGCTCCTCATTGTCGCGCGCATAGCCGCGCGCGCGCACCAGGCTCAGTTCCCGCTCCAGTTTGCTCAAATCCGTGATCGAATTCTTGTTGTGCCCGGCCAGGCCGGTGCGCGTGGCATAGGCGCGGATGGCTTTCGGCTCGTCCACCGACAGGAACAGCTTGCCGGTCGAAGTCAGGTGCAGCGGACCGCGGCCGCCGATGGCGCGCACCACCTGCATGCCGGAACGCTCGGAAAATGCGCGGTCGATGTAGACGATCTCGTCGCCCTGGCGCACCGACAGATTGATGGTCTGCTGGGTTTTCTTGTGCAGGGAGCGCATGAAATCGAGCGCCGCTTCGCGCACGGAAAGCCGGCTCTTGACCACATTGCCCAGTTCCAGCAGGCGCATGCCGAGGCGGTAAGTGCCCGGTTCGACGCGGTCGACGAAGCGGGTCAGTACCATATCGTTGAGAATGCGGTGGGCGGTCGAGGGATGCAAGCCGGAAACCTTGGATAATTCCTTCAAGCTCACCGGGTCGGGATATTTGGCCAAGGCGTCCAGCAAGGCCACCATGCGCTCGATTACCTGAATGGTGGTCTTTTGTTCCGGGACGGATTCAATTTTCATGATGCGGTTGGTGCAGTGCAGTATTCGGTACTGCCTTTATACCATGATGTGAAAAAAATGGGAATTCTGTGTCATATTGGTGTCTGGAAAGTGTGAATAAATACTCACGCCCAGGCATAATGGCGCACCGAACCATCCGAGATCAGCGAGCATAGCAACATGGAACAGCCCGTCAGCGAATTCAAAAGCAAAAGCGGTTTGAAGCGCATCCTCTCCGCCTTCTTTTATTCCGTGGACGGCTTGAAATCGGCCTGGCGCCACGAGCACGCCTTCCGCCAGGAGTTGATGCTGTTTGTTTTCGGCGGCATTATCGCCATGTTCCTGCCGGTCTCGGCCTTCCAGAAACTGGTGCTGATCGGCGTGCTGGTGCTGGTGCTCATCGTGGAACTGATCAACTCGGCCATTGAAGCCGTGGTCGACCGCATTTCGCTGGATCGTCACCCGCTGTCGAAGAATGCCAAGGATTTTGGCAGTGCAGCAGTGCTGCTGGCCTGCCTGCTGGCCGGCGCCACCTGGGCGGTGGTGCTGTTCAACCGCTTTTATTGAGCGCCAGGCCGGCTATATAAGTTTGGGGTATATAAAACTTCCAAATCCTTAGTTCGCTTTTATAAACGGTGACAGTATCCTGAGGCTTCCAATTCAAAGGGGAATCCTGATGCTGTCCAAGAAAATCTTTGCTGCTGCTGCCTTTGCTTCCGCTGTTCTGCCTGCGTTCGCCGCCGATGTGAACCTGCTCAATGTGTCCTACGACCCGACGCGGGAACTGTACCAGGATGTGAACGCCGCCTTTGCCAAAGACTGGAAAGCGCGCACCGGCGACAATGTGAAGATCAAGCAGTCGCATGGCGGCTCGGGCAAGCAGGGCCGTGCCGTGATCGACGGCCTGGAAGCCGATGTGGTGACGCTGGCGCTGGCCTACGATATCGATGCCATCGCCGAAAAAGGATTGCTCAACAAAGAGTGGCAAAAACGCCTGGGCCATAACTCCACGCCTTACAGCTCGACCATCGTTTTCCTGGTGCGCAAGGGCAATCCAAAAGGCATCAAGGACTGGGGCGACCTGGTGAAACCGGGCATCGCCGTCATCACTCCGAATCCTAAAACTTCCGGCGGCGCGCGCTGGAACCACCTGGCCGCCTACGGCTACGCCCTGCGCCAGCCGGGCGGCAATGAAGCCTCGGCGCGCGACTACCTGAAAAAACTGTACAAGAACGTGCCGGTGCTCGATTCCGGTGCGCGCGGCGCCACCACCACCTTCGTCGAGCGCGGCATCGGCGACGTGCTGCTGGCCTGGGAAAACGAAGCCCTGCTGGCGATCAAGGAGTTGGGTCCGGACAAGGTGGAAATCGTCGCGCCTTCCGTCAGCATCCTGGCCGAACCGCCGGTCGCCATCGTCGACAAGGTGGTCGACAAGCGCGGCACGCGCAAGGTGGCCGAAGCGTATCTGAGCTTCCTCTACACCGATGCGGCGCAGGAGCTGATCGCCAAGAACTACTACCGTCCGACCGTGGAGAAGGAAGCGAAGAAATACGCCGCCCAATTCCCGAATGTGAAGCTGTTCACGATCTCGCAGGTGGCGGGCGACTGGGACAAGGCGCAGAAGACCCACTTCGCCGATGGCGGCGTGTTCGACCAGATCTACCAGCCAAGCAAGTAATCCACCAGGGGAGGGCATATGGCAGCCAGCTTGCTTTCGCACTATCGGGTTCTGGTGGCGCCGGGCTTGAACAATAGCGGGCCGGATCATTGGCAGAGCCGCTGGCTGCGCCTGTATCCGAGCTTTCGCCGCGTCGAGCAGGAGAATTGGGACGATCCCCACTTGCCGACCTGGGGCGCGCGCCTGGACACGGTGCGCGCCGAACAGTCGCGCCCCACGCTGATCGTGGCGCACAGCTTCGGCAGCCTGACCACGGCCTACAGCCTGGCGCGCGATCCGCACCTGGTGGCCGGCGTGCTGCTGGTGGCGCCGGCCGATCCCGAAAAATTCGGCGTCACGCATTTGCTGCCGCATGAAAAGCTGCCCTGTCCCTCCATCATGATCGCCAGCACCAACGATCCCTGGATGTCGGCCGCGCGCGCCGCGCTGTGGGCCAAACGCTGGGGCAGCGAATTTATCGACGGCGGCGCTCTAGGGCATATCAACTCCGAATCCGGCTTGGGCGACTGGATTTTCGGCCAGCGCCAATTGCAAATATTGGCGGAACGTGTGCACAATGAGCGGCTGTTGTCTGTTTAATCATCTTAGGAGACCATTATGACTTTACGCCTTGGCGACACCGCGCCGGATTTCGAACAAGACTCCTCGATCGGACCAATCAAGTTCCACGAATGGGCAGGCAATTCCTGGGTTGTGCTGTTCTCGCACCCGGCCGACTTCACCCCGGTCTGCACCACCGAGTTGGGCCTGACCGCCAAGCTGAAACCGGAATTCGACAAGCGCAATGTGAAAGCGATTGCCCTGTCGGTCGATCCGGCCGAAGCCCACAAGGAATGGATCAAGGACATCGAAGAAACTCAGAAAACCGTGGTCGGCTTCCCCATCATCGCCGATTCCGACAAGAAGGTTTCGGTGCTGTACGACATGATCCACCCCGAACAATCCGTGACCGCCACCGTGCGCTCCCTGTTCGTGATCGACCCGAACAAGAAAGTGCGCCTGTCCATCACCTACCCGATGAGCACCGGCCGCAACTTCGACGAAGTGCTGCGCGTGATCGACGCCCTGCAACTGACCGATGCCCACACCGTGGCCACGCCCGGCAACTGGAAAGACGGCGACGATGTCATCATCCCGCTGACCGTGCAAGACCCGGAAGTGATCAAGCAAAAATACCCGAAAGGCTATACCGCGGCCCGCCCCTACCTGCGCGTGACCCCGCAACCGAACAAATAAGGCTTTGCTGAGTGGGTTCAGCTTGGACGCCCCGCGGGGCGTCTTTTTTTTTTTGCGGCCGAGCCCGTGTCCACCTTGGTGCCAGGCACCAAGGTGGACACGGGCTCGGCGGTATGGGGTGGGTTTTTTGTGGCAACCCCGGTTTTGGCATCTAAGCAAATGACAAAAGGTTAGTTTGTTTTATAACGCGGCAATGCGATTATGCGGCCCTATTATCTGGAAATGTAATAAGAGGGAGCCCTATGTCAGCAGTCGCTTTGCCGGCTTCAGTGCCGGCGCCAGCCCCAGCCAGGAGCGCACCGTATCGGGTGATGCCGGGCTTTAATCTCTCGCTTGGCTTCACCATCTTTTACCTGACGCTGATCGTCCTGATCCCGCTGTCGGCCGTGTTCCTGAAAACGTTTACCATGAGCTGGGAGGGTTTCTGGAGCGCCGTCTCGTCCGAGCGCGTGGTGGCCTCCTACCGCCTGACCTTCGGCGCGGCCCTGATCGGCGCCTTCGTCAATGTGATTTTCGGCGGCATCGTGGCCTGGGTGCTGGTGCGCTATCACTTCCCCGGCAAGCGCCTGATCGATGCGCTGGTCGACCTGCCTTTCGCGCTGCCGACCGCCGTTGCCGGCATCACGCTGACGGCCCTGTATTCCTCCAATGGCTGGTTCGGCCGCTTCATCGAGGGCGTGCTGGGCATCAAGGTGGCGTTCACGCCGATCGGCGTGGTGATCGCGCTGACCTTCATCGGCCTGCCTTTCGTGGTGCGCACGGTGCAGCCGGTGCTGGAGGACGCGGAGCGCGAGCTCGAAGAAGCGGCGGCCAGCCTGGGCGCCAGCGCGCTGCAAACCTTTATCCGCGTGGTCTTCCCCACCATCCTGCCGTCGCTGATGACCGGCTTCGCGCTGGCCTTCGCGCGCGCCACCGGCGAATACGGTTCGGTGATCTTCATCGCCGGGAATATGCCGATGGTGTCGGAGATTACGCCCCTGTTCATCATCACCAAGCTGGAACAATACGACTATGCCGGCGCGACCGCGATCGCGGTGGTGATGCTGGTGGTGTCCTTCTTCCTGCTGCTGGCGATCAATCTGCTGCAAGCCTGGGCGCGCGGCAAGGGAGGCAAGAAATGAGCGGCGCACCTGTATCGACGCCACGCCGTGGCGAGCTGCCTTCGGCACCCGATGTGCTGGAACCGGTCTGGGTGCGCGGCGTATTGATCGCCGTGGCGCTGACCTTCCTCACGCTGTTCCTGTTCGTGCCGCTGGTGGCGGTGTTCGCCGAGGCGCTGAAAAAAGGCTGGGAAACCTATGTCCACGCCATCGTGGAAGACGACGCCATCTCGGCCATCAAACTGACTTTGCTGACGGCGGCCATCGCCGTGCCCTTGAACCTGATCTTCGGCGTGGCGGCGTCGTGGTGCATCGCCAAGTTCGAATTCCGCGGCAAGAGCCTGCTGCTGACGCTGATCGACCTGCCGTTCTCGGTGTCGCCGGTGATTTCGGGCCTGATCTATGTGCTGCTGTTCGGCGCCCAGGGCTGGTTCGGCCCCTGGCTGCAGGAACACGACATCAAGATCCTGTTCGCCGTGCCGGGCATCGTGCTGGCGACCATCTTCGTCACTTTCCCGTTTGTGGCGCGCGAGCTGATTCCGCTCATGCAGGCGCAGGGCAATGAGGAAGAGGAGGCGGCCGTGGTGCTGGGCGCGTCCGGCTGGCAGACCTTCTTCCGCGTGACGCTGCCGAATATCAAATGGGGTCTGCTGTACGGCGTGATCCTGTGTAATGCGCGGGCCATGGGCGAGTTCGGTGCGGTGTCGGTGGTATCCGGCCATATCCGCGGCGAGACCAACACCATGCCGCTGCAGGTGGAGATTCTCTACAACGAGTACAACTTCGCCGCCGCCTTTGCCGTGGCGTCCCTGCTGGCCCTGCTGGCCCTGGTGACGCTGGCGCTGAAAACCTTTATCGAATGGCGCTTGCACGAGAACCGCGCCGACGAAGCTACGGAGCATTGATATGACCATCGCAGTCAAGAACATCAACAAGCGTTTCGGCGATTTCGTCGCCCTCAACAACGTCTCGCTCGACTTCCCGCAGGGCGAGCTGACCGCGCTGCTCGGCCCATCGGGCTGTGGCAAGACCACGCTGCTGCGCTGCATCGCCGGCCTGGAACATCCCGATTCGGGCCAGGTGCTGCTGGATGGCGAGGATGCCTCCGACCGCCATGTGCGCGAGCGCCAGGTGGGCTTCGTGTTCCAGCACTACGCGCTGTTCAAGCATATGACGGTGTTCGAGAACGTGGCTTTCGGCCTGCGCGTGAAGCCGCGCGGCGAGCGTCCGTCCGAAGACCAGATCCGGCGCAAGGTCAAGGATCTGCTGGAGCTGGTGCAGCTGGACTGGCTGGCCGACCGCTATCCACCCCAGCTTTCCGGTGGCCAGCGTCAGCGTATCGCCTTGGCGCGCGCGCTGGCGGTGGAGCCGCGCGTGCTGCTGCTGGACGAGCCATTCGGCGCGCTGGACGCCAAGGTGCGCAAGGAGCTGCGCCGCTGGCTGCGCCGCCTGCACGACGAGCTGCATGTCACCTCGATCTTCGTCACCCACGACCAGGAGGAGGCGCTGGAAGTGGCCGACCAGGTGGTGCTGATGAACAAGGGCACGGTGGAGCAGCTGGGCGCGCCGGAGCAGGTCTACAACCATCCGGCTTCGCCCTTCGTCTACGGCTTCCTCGGCAATGTGAACGTGTTCCACGGCCGCGTGCACGAAGGCGTGCTGGCCAGCGGCGACATCAGCTTCAATGTGCCGGACCACGGCGGCGTGCGCGATTCGCAAGGCACGGCGTATGTGCGCCCGCACGATCTGGAGATCGACCGCTACACCAGCGGCGCCGAAGGCATCATCGTCAAGCTGCGCCGCGCCCACGCCATCGGCCCGCTGGCCCAGCTGGACCTGGAGCGCGCCGATAACGCCGAATTGATCGAGGCCGTGATGTCCAATGAACGCTTCAGCCATTTGGGCTTGAAGGATGGTGAAACCCTGGTCGTGCGGCCCAAGCGCCTGCACGTCTTTGTCGACGGAGGTGCGACCCTATGAATTTCCAACAACTGCGTTCGATACGCGAAGCGGCCCGCCGCAATTACAACCTGACCGAAGTGGCGAACGCCTTGTTCACCTCCCAGCCTGGCGTGAGCCGCCAGATCCGCGAACTGGAGGACGAACTGGGCGTGGTCATCTTCGAGCGCAACGGCAAGCGCCTGACCGGCTTGACCGAACCGGGCAAGGGCATCCTCAAGATCATCGACCGCCTGCTGGTGGAAGCGGAAAACCTGCAGCAGGCCAGCATGGAATACACGGGCCAGAACAGCGGCACGCTAACCATCGCCGCCACCCACACCCAGGCGCGCTATGCGCTGCCGAAGGCGGTGCAGAGCTTCCGCACATCCTTCCCGGACGTGCGCATCGCCTTGCAGCAAAGCGCGCCGGACCATATCGCGGAGTGGGTCTTGTCGGGCAAGGCCGATATCGGCATCGCCACCGAAGGCCTGTCGCAGTTCCCGGACCTGGTATCCTTCCCTTGCTACCGCTGGAGCCACCTGGTGGTGGTGCCGGACGGCCATCCGCTGCTGGCGCGCACCCCGGTCAAGCTGGAAGACCTGGCCGAGTTCCCGCTGATTACCTATGACGTCGGCTTTACCGGCCGTGGCCACATCGACGCCGCATTCGCGCGCGCCGAAGTGCGTCCCGACATTGTGCTGACGGCGATGGATTCGGACGTCATCAAGCAGTATGTGACGCTGGGCCTGGGCGTGGGCATTGTGGCTTCCATGGCTTTCGACCATGGCCGCGACAAGGGCTTGCGCGCCATCGAGGCGTCCCACCTGTTCGCCGCCAACACCACGCGGCTGGCGGTGCGCCGCGGCGCCTATCTGCGCGCCTATGCCTATGAATTCATCCAGCAGTTCGCGCCGGAGCTGCGCCGCTCCGATATCGACCTCGCCTTGAACGGCGCCGAAGCGGCTTGATTTCAATCTTTCTGTGATGGCAAGAGGCGTGCTGCGGCACGCCTTTTGTTTGGCCTGAGGCTTTTTTCGCGGAAGCGGACCGCCTATACTCCTTGATATCGGCAGTACCAATCAGCCGCTGCGCGGCGCGCAGCGTCCCCCACACGAAGCATCGATATGGGAGCGACAAATGAATATTGGGAACTGGAAGATAGGCGTGCGCCTGGCGGCGGGACTGGGGCTGGCGCTGCTGTTCATGATCGGCATCTCCGCCATCGGCATTCTGAATCTGGGCAAGCTCGATGAAGGCACCGACGATCTGGCCGCCGACAAGGTTCCCAAGGTGATCGAAGCCTATGAGGCCATCGGCGGCGTCAACGATATCGCCCGCGCCATGCGCAATGCGATGCTGAGCAGCGATGCCGAGACTGTGAAAAAGGAACTCAAGCGCGTCGAGGACAAGAAGACCGAAATCGCCGGCCACCTGGATAAGCTGGCCAAGCTGATTGAAGACGATACCGATGCCGAGAGCAAGGCCAAGTTGAAAGCCGTGCTGGAGGCGCGCGACCGCTATCTGGTGGTGCAGGCCAGCTTCCTGCAGAAATCCGCCGACGGCGGCAAGCGCGATGAGAGCGTGGCCTATCTGCTGAGCGCCGTGCGCAAGGAGCAGACCGCCTACCTGAATGCCCTGACCGACCTGGTGAAGTACCAGACGGCCGCTGTGGCGCAGGCTCGAACGGCAGCCGGTGAAGCCTATGCCGGCGCGCGCAATATGATGGTGGCGCTGACCCTGGTGGCGACGCTGCTGGCGGCATCGGTGCTGTGGCTGGTCACGCGCAGCATCACCAGCCCGCTCAACCGGGCGGTAGGCATGGCGCAGGCGGTAGCCAGCGGCGACTTGACCATGCGCGTGGAATGCCATACGCGGGACGAAACGGGGCAGCTGCTGCGCGCCCTGGCCCATATGAACGACAGCCTGGCGCACACCGTTGGCAAGGTGCGCTCGGGCAGCGATACCATCACGACCGCATCGAATGAAATCGCCAGCGGCAATCTCGATCTGTCCAGCCGCACGGAGCAGCAGGCTTCCAGCCTGGAAGAAACCGCGTCGTCGATGGAGGAGCTGACGTCGACCGTGACGCAAAATGCCGAGAATGCGCGCCAGGCCACGCAGCTGGTGGTGGCGGCGTCCGAGTTCGCGGTCAAGGGCGGGCAGGTGGTGGGCGAGGTGGTCTCCACCATGGGCGCCATCAAGGAAAGCTCGGGCCGCATCGTGGACATCATTTCGGTGATCGACAGCATCGCCTTCCAGACCAATATCCTGGCCCTGAATGCGGCCGTGGAAGCGGCGCGCGCAGGAGAGCAGGGCAGGGGTTTCGCGGTGGTGGCGTCGGAGGTGCGCAATCTGGCGCACCGTTCGGCGGCAGCGGCCAAGGAGATCAAGGAGCTGATCGGCCACTCGGTGGAAACCGTGGACGCGGGTTCGCGCCTGGTGGCGGAAGCGGGCAGCACGATGGACGGCATCGTCAGCTCGGTGCAGCAGGTGGCCGATATCATGCGCCAGATCAGCGCCGCTAGCCAGGAGCAAAGCAGCGGAATTTCCCAGGTCAATCAGGCCATCGTGCAGATCGATGACGTCACGCAGCGCAACGCCGCCCTGGTGGAGGAAGCCGCAGCGGCGGCGCAATCGATGCGCGAGCAGGCGGAGATGCTGGCCGAGGCGGTCGCCGTGTTCAAGATCGGCGGGCAGCAGGGCGGGCACCAGGCGCCGCGCGGCGGGCAGGGGCCAAAACTGGCTTTGGTAGCGTAGTGAAGGAGCGAAGGACTGCGGCCGTTGAGCGAGGCCGTGGTTCTGCTGCCGCCAGGTGGCTTACTGGCCGGGGTTCATCAGGCGGGCGTGGATGGCGTCGACGGCGGCCACCATGTCCGGCGGCAGGCGCAGGCTGTAGGCGTCGATGTTTTCCTTGAGCTGGGCTAGGGTGGTCGCGCCGATGATGGTGGAGGCGACGAACCAGCGCGTGTAGCACCAGGCCAGTGCCAACTGGGCCGGCGTCATGCCGTTGGCGCGCGCCAGCTTGGCATAGTGGCCCACCGCCTCCAGCACGCCGGGACGCACATAGCGCGGGCTCCAGTTGGGCGGGAAGATGGTCAGGCGGCCATGCGCCTTGGGATTGTCGTGGTACTTGGCCGTGAGCTGGCCGAAAGCCAGCGGGCTATACGCCAGCAGGCTCACTTCGGCGCGGTAGCAGGTTTCGTCCAGCAGGCTGGTTTCGAAATGGCGGGCCGTCAGGTTGTACAGGTTCTGGATGGTGGCGATGCGCGGCAAGCCTTTCATCTCGGCCTGCTTGATGAATTCCGTCACGCCCCAGCAGGATTCGTTGGAGACGCCGATGTGGCGGATTTTGCCTTCTTCCTGCAATTTACCGAGCGCCGCCAGTGTGTCTTCGATGGCCACCGAGGGCCGTTCTTTCTGCGGATCGAAGACGCTGGCGCCGAAAATCGGCAGATTGCGGCTGGGCCAGTGCAATTGGTATAAATCGATATGGTCCGTTTGCAGGCGGCGCAGACTGGCTTCGACGGCGGCGCGGATATTCGCCTCGTCCAGATTGTGCTGGCCGCCGCGTATCCAGTGCATATGCGGATTCGGCCCCGCCACCTTGGTCGCCAGCACCACCTTGTCACGCTGGCCGGATTTCTTCAGCCAGCTGCCGATATGGCGTTCGGTGCTGCCCTGGGTTTCCGCGCGCGGCATCACGGGATACATCTCGGCCGTGTCGATGAAGTTAATGCCGCGTTCCAGCGCGTAGTCGAGCTGGGAGTGGGCATCGGCTTCCGCATTCTGCTCGCCGAACGTCATGCTGCCGAGGCAGATGCGGCTGACGCGCAGATCGCTGCGACCGAGGGTGATGTGGTCCATGCGCGGCTCCGGTAAAGGGCTTAACTGCGGTGATCAGCGGCGCAGCGCGTCGGCGCAGTCGCGCACCAGGGCCGGGCCGGCGTAAATCAGGCCGCTGTACAGCTGCACCAGCTGGGCGCCGGCGTCGATCTTGGCCTTGGCGTCGCTGCCGCGCATGATGCCGCCCACGCCGATGATCGGCAGGGCGTCGCCCAGTTCCGCCTTCAGCAGGCGGATCACCTGGTTCGACAGCTCGAACACCGGCGCGCCGGACAGGCCGCCCGCTTCCGCGCCATGCTGCATGCCTTCGACGGCCGTGCGGCTCAAGGTGGTGTTGGTGGCGATCACGCCGTCGATCTTGTGGCGGACCAGGGCGTCGGCGATATTTTTCACCTGCTCACCATCCATGTCCGGCGCGATTTTCAGGGCCAGCGGCACGTAGCGCTTATGCTGGTCGGCCAGGCGTTGCTGGGCGTCCTTCAATTGGCCGAGCAGGCCATCGAGTTCGGAGCCGCCCTGCAATTGGCGCAGGTTCTTGGTGTTGGGCGAGGAGATGTTCACCGTCACATAGCTGGCGTAAGGGTAGACCTTCTCCAGGCAGTGCAGATAATCGTCGGCCGCGCGTTCGATCGGCGTATCGGCATTCTTGCCGATGTTCAGACCCAGCACGCCTTCGCGCTTCTGGTAAAAGCGCGAGGATTGCACATTCGATACGAAGGCGTCCACACCGCCGTTATTGAAGCCCATGCGGTTGATGATGGCGTGCGCCGCCGGCAGGCGGAACATGCGCGGCTTGGGGTTGCCGGGCTGGGCGCGCGGCGTGACGGTGCCCACTTCGATGGAGCCGAAGCCCAGGTCGGCCAGCGCGTCGATGTAGGCGCCATCCTTGTCCAGACCTGCCGCCAGGCCCACCGGATTCTTGAACAGCAGGCCCATGACGGTGCGCGGATCGGGCTTGGGCTGGCGCACGAAGGCGCGCGTCAGGCCAAGCGCGGAGCTGCGCTTCAAGGCGGGCAGGGTGAAATGGTGGGCGGATTCAGCGTCCATCGAGAACAGCATCGGACGGGCGAGGGAGTACAGGAATTTGTCGGACATGGAGGGCCAAAAGTGAGAATTTGCGCGTATTTTACCGCGCCAGCCTTGGTCCCAAGCCGGTTTTAGCGCTGCAGCACGCTCCATACGCCTTTGATGCGCGCTTCCAGCGGCTGGAACTTGATCTTGTAATTCATCTTCGGACTCTCCTCGATCCAGTAGCCGAGATAGATATAGGGCAGGCCCAGTTCCTGCGCCTGGGCGATCTGCCACAGCACGTTATAGGTGCCGAAGGAGGCGCTCGGCACGTCGGGATCGAAGAAGGTGTAGACCGAGGACAGGCCGTCCGACAGCACGTCGATGATGCTGACCATGCGCAGCGTGCCGTCCGGCTCGCGGAACTCGACCAGGCGCGTATTGACCCGGCTTTGCAGCAGGAACTGGGCGTACTGGTCGCGGCTGTCCTGGTCCATGCCGCCGCCGGCGTGGCGCGTGCTCTGGTAGCGCAGATACAGATCGTAATGTTCGTCGGAGAAGGACAGCGTGGCCACGCCCGCCGTCAGATTCGCATGGCGCACCCAGGCGCGGCGCTGGCCGCGCGTCGGCTGGAATTCGTTGACGACCACGCGTACCGGGATGCAAGCCTGGCAGCCGTCGCAGTAGGGCCGGTAGGTGAAGATGCCGCTGCGGCGGAAGCCGCTTTTCACCAGCTCGGAATAGACGTCGGCATTGATCAGGTGCGAAGGCGTAGCCACCTGCGAGCGGGCTTGCCGCGTGTCGAGGTAGCTGCACGGATAGGGCGCAGTGGTATAGAACTGCAGCGTGGCAAAGGGAAGGTCGTTTAAGTGCGTCATGCCCGTCCTTGTTGATAGCCGTCTGGACATATCATAACGCGTTCTGCGCGCAAGAGTGAACGCATGCGCCGTTCAGGCCGCGGAAAAATATGGCGGGAGGGGCGTCCAGTCGATGATCTGTGGCGCTGCGATATTCTTTTGTACATGTTCCAGGAATGCGCTGCGTGGAATGGGCCTGGCGCCGAGCGAGGCCAGGTGGCCGGTTTCCTGCTGGCAGTCAATCATCGCCACGCCATGCCGGCGCAGGAAATGCACCAGGTAGGCCAGGGCGATCTTGGAGGCGTCGGTGACGCGGGCGAACATCGATTCACCGTAGAACATGGTGCCGATCGAGACGCCATAAGCGCCGCCCACCAGCTCCCCGTCCAGCCACAGTTCGGACGAGTGGGCGTAGCCCAGCTTATGCAAGCCGGTATAGCCTTCGATGATGTCTTCCGAGATCCAGGTGCCGGGGCCGTCGCGGCGCGGTGCGGCGCAGGCGCGCATCACGTCCTCGAAAGCGGTGTCGAAGCGCACCTGCCAGCGGCCATCGGTGCGGCTGCTTTTCTCGATCTTCTTCAGGGTTTTTTTCAGGCTGTCCGAGATGCGGAAATGCTCCGTCAGCAGCACCATGCGCGGATCGGTGCTCCACCACAGAATCGGCTGGCCCTCGGAAAACCAGGGGAAGATGCCGCGCTGGTAAGCGGCCAGCAGGCGACGGGGCGAGAGGTCGGCGCCGGCCGCGAGCAGGCCGGGCGCGTCGGCCGTCAGCGCTTCGGAAACATCGGGAAAGGGCGTGTGGGCGTCGAGCCAGGGAATCATGTGCCGGTCGGACTGCGCATCGGGCGGTTGATGTCCTGGGTGTGGAAACCATAACTGCCGCCGGCGCGCATGCGCGCACGGTCGGCAAAGAAGAATTCCAGGGTGTTGTGAACGGTGGGGAAGGCCAGCTCGTCCCAGGGAATCTCCGCCTCGGTAAACAGCTGCACCTCCAGGCTTTCCTCGCCGGGCGCAAAGTTCAGGTCGCGCAGGGTGGCCAGGTAGAACATATGCACCTGGTGCACCTGGGCCACGTTGAGCAGGGTGAACAGGTTACCCAGTTCGATATTCGCGCCGGCTTCCTCCTCCGTTTCGCGGATGGCGGCGGCCGAGGTGGTTTCATTGTTTTCCATGAAGCCGGCGGGCAGGGTCCAGAAGCCGTAGCGCGGCTCGATGGCGCGGCGGCACAGCAGCACTTTCAGTTCGCCATCCCGCTCCCAGACGGGGATGGAGCCGATCACCATCTTCGGATTCTGATAGTGGATGGTTTCGCATTTGACGCAAACATAACGCGGCCGGTTATCGCCGGCCGGCACCATCAGTTCGACGGGATGGGCGCATTCGGAGCAGAATTTCATGGATGGCTGTGGTGTAAGTCTTTGATGTGAGTCATGTCTCATGCTTACTTTACACTGATTGCGGCCGGATCGCGTACATCCTTTGCGCTGCGCGCCGCAGCTTTTTGCGGCCGGGGTGTGCATAAATGCCATCTATCGTGAGAAGAAGTGGCATAAATATTGCCTAAAGCCGCCGCTTGCCCTATAATACGTTCATCAGACGCGGGGTGGAGCAGTCTGGCAGCTCGTCGGGCTCATAACCCGAAGGTCACAGGTTCAAATCCTGTCCCCGCAACCAGAATTCTTGAAAAAGCCGTTGATTCTCTTAAGGAATCAGCGGCTTTTTTGCGTTTGTGGCACTATTTCTATTGAGGAAGTAAAAAACCTTGAAGCTGCCTGGGCGGCTGCGGCCATGCAGTTGACACTCATCAATGTAAGATGACTTCACTCAGCCCGATTTACAAGTTAAGGACTACGGAACCGTCGATGCCACTGCAAATGTCCATGATTCTCTTCAATGAGACGCCTGTATTTTCTATTGAAGCTTTGCAAGCCAGTCTGTCAGCCAATTGGCCCGAGCTTGCACATATCTCCGATATTTCCGAGCAGGCGGGTACTCTGTCGTTTCGTTTAGATATGGCAGATATCGTGATTGGAGTGATGCCAGCGCCCATTCCCTGGTCGGACTTGGAGGGGCCATGTGCAAGCAGTCGGCTTTGGCCTGATGCCGCATCTGCCATACGGGAGCACAAGAGTCACGCGATCGTCACTGTCAGCGGGGAACTGCTCCCGGTGCCGCTTTCCACGCTGCTCACGCAAGTCACGGCAGCGCTGATGGCCTCGACGCCAGCATCGATTGGGGTCTTCTGGACCAATGCCGCCCTGCTTGTGCCGCCAAGCCTCTTTGCCGACTTCGCGGTCGAAGTCATGCCATTGGCCCTGCCATTGGCCATTTGGATCGACTGCCGTGTGGGGTGGCTTGAGGGAACATCCCTCAGTGCCGGCTTTACCACCGGCTTGGCAGAACTTGGGCTAATGGAATTGGAGGCGCACGGAGCGACAGAGTCTCCGGCCGAGCTAAAGAAACGATTCGACGCGATCGCTGAATACCTCCTGGAAAATGGCCCGGTCATCCAGGACGGAGATACCATTGGCGAAAGCGCCAGCGAAAAGATTCGCATTGTGTATGCCAACTCAATCTTTGGCGCAAAGGACGAGGTTATGCGGCTCGTCTACGAATCCGACTCAGAAGGGAGCGCTTGAAGCGCCGGTCTTGAGAGCCTTGAGCGGCGCTGCGCTTCCTTGTTTGCCTGGTTTTTCTGACAAATTGTTACAAGGAAACATGTAGCAGGTTTCCAGAAAATCATTTATAACAGGCAAACCTTTCATAGTGGGAGATGTAATGAGTATTGCTGCAAACGTGATTCGTGCGACCCTCGGTGCTGTGTTGGTGCTGGGCGCCGGCTCCGCGATGGCGCAAATGTCGCGCAATGTGACGGCATCGGAAAAGATTTCGATCGGGACCATGTCGATCATCGCGGCGCCGGTGGCCAGCGTGGCGGGCAGCGCGCAGGGCAGCGAGGGCGCCTCGGTCGGCGTGGCGGCGGTGGGCGTGGGCAGCGCTTATGTGGTCTCGGGCATCGCGCAGGGCGTGGGCGATACGGTGGAGATTATTCTGTCGGCCGTGGGTTCGGCCGGCAAGCTGTCGGTGAAGGTCACGGGCAAGACGCTGGGCGCGATCGGTGTGTCGGTCGGCACTTCGGTGCAGGTGCTGTCGGAGACGACGGGCACGGTGCTGGTGGCGTCGGGCAAGGTGCTGGCTTTTATTCCTAACGAGATCGGCCAGGCGCTGCTGAATCAGAGCCGCCTGCCGGCCAACTGAGGCTGAGCCATGAAATTCGCTACCCGTGTCGCCGCCTGCGCGCTGATCGCCGCGGCGTTTGCCGCGCCGGCCCAGGCGGGACAGTCCTGCGAAGACCGGCCCATGACGCCCGCCGCGCTGAACGAGGCGATGGGAACGGGCCGCATGCTGATGGGCGAGTTGAACGATTCCGGCAGCGATGTGGTGCTGATCGGACGGCAAGGACAGGACTTGTCCAAGTACCGCGTGAAGTACACGCACCTGGGCATCGCCTTTCGCGCCGCGCCGAATCAGCCTTGGCGTGTCTACGAGCTGCTGAACGAATGCGGCACGGCCCGTTCCGAGCTGTGGATGGACGGCCTGGCCAACTTCTTCCTCGACGATCCGTTCACCCTCGACTCCATCATGCTGGTGCCGCCGCCGCGCGTGGCGGCCCGCCTGGCCGAATATCTGCGCTCGCCGGCGCTGCTGCATGGCTTGCACGAGCCTAAATACAATATGGTGGCCTACCCCTTCTCCACCAAATACCAGAACTCGAACCAATGGGTGCTGGAAGTGGTGGCGGCGGCGATGGCGAGCGATGTGAAGGTACAGAACCGCGAGCAGGCGCAGAGCTGGCTGAAACTGGCGGGCTACCAGCCGACCGAGTTGAATATCGGGCCGCTGACGCGTTTGGGCGGGCGCATCGTCAAGGCCAATATCGCGTTTGACGACCATCCAAGCGCGCTGCGCTTTTCCGACCGCATCAACGCGGCGACGGTCGATTCCATCACCGCCTTCCTGCGCAAGCGCGACGAGGGCTGGAAGATCCGCGAATTGCGCGGCAAGCGCTAGGCGTTTTTAGCCCCCGGGTAGCGTGTGGATCAGGCGCTCTCGTTGGGGCGGCCGTGCAGGCTGGCCCACAGGTGGGCGGCGGCCATGGTGCGGTGCGGCTGGTATTGCTGCAGAATGCGTTCGGTGCGCGCCATATCCGGCTTGCTGTCCTCGCCCAGCAGGCGTTGCAGGGCGGCGCGGATGGCGACATCGCCATGCAGCGAGCAGTCGGCGTAGCCGTAGCCGCGCAGCAGGCCGTAGTTGACGGTCCAGGGGCCGATGCCTTTCACGGCCAGCAGGGCTTTGCTGATCTCGTCGATGCTGTTGTCCGCCGCTTGCTCCAGGCGCAGCTCGCCGCTGGCGACGAGGGCGGCGAAGCGCAGCAGCGTCTCCGCCTTGGCGCGCGAGAATTTGCGGCTGGTCAGATCCTCGGCGCTGAGGCGGGCCGCGCCGGCGGCTTCGGGATAGCACCACAAGCCGCTGGAATGCTGGCGCCCCGCCTGCAGGATGAAGGTGCGGCGCAGGGCGATGGCGAAGGGCAGGTTGATTTGCTGGCCGATGATGGCCCAGGTCAGGGCTTCGAACACGGTGGCCGACTGCACGATGCGCAGGCCGGGATTGGCCAGCACCAGCGGGCCAAGCATAGCATCGTCGCGCGCGAAGTCGAGGAAGGCTTGCGGATCGATGCGCAGCCCCAGCATATTCAGCGCCGCATCGCGGATGCGCTGCTGCAGCGACGCCGGCAAAGGCTGCGGACAATCCGCATCGGCCTCGCATTCGGCGGCGGCAGGCGACAGGTGCAGCGTCAGCGCCACGGCCACGTCGTCGAGCAGCATGCCCTTGCGGATGCGCTCCGGCCGCACTTCTTCCGCCACGCTCTCGGCATCGCGGCTATGAAAGGCCTGCACATCCTGCAAACGGTAATTCGCGGGCAGTGAAATCGTAAAGCGCATTCTCATCTCCAACAAATACGAACCGCCGAGCCCGTGTCCACCCTGGGGTCAGACCCCAAGGTGGACACAGACTCAGCCATTGGGCTGGTATTGTGGCGCAGGGGGCGGGGACGCGCTAGCTGTTTCTTGCGCCGATATCGCGGCGTGGGGGAACTTGCAGGACGGCGGGGACGCCATTTTTGACGGCGGTGATTTCGGCCAGGATCGAGATGGCGATTTCGGCCGGGGTTTTGCTGCCGATGTAGAGTCCTACGGGGCCGTGCAGGCGGTCCAGTTGTTCGGGCGTGAGGTCGAATTGGCGCAGGCGTTCGCGCCGCTTGGCGTTGTTGGCGCGCGAGCCGATGGCGCCGACGTAGAAGGCGGGCGATTTCAGCGCTTCCATCAAGGCCAGGTCGTCGAGCTTGGGATCGTGCGTCAGGGCGACAATGGCGCTGCGCGAGTCGGGCTGCATGTCGAGCACGAGGTCGTCGGGCATGGCGTGGACCAGGGGCACGCCGGGCAATTGCCAGCCGGCGCGGTAGTCTTCGCGCGGGTCGCAGACGGTGACGTGGTAGTCCATGGCGCTGGCGATCTGCGCCAGGAAGCGCGAGAGCTGGCCGGCGCCGATGATGAGCAGGCGCCAGCGCGGGCCGTGCTGGGTCCACAGTTCGTCGCCGTGCCGTTCCAGCACGGGGCCGGCGGTGGCGGGGGCCAGCGTCACGGCGCCGGTCGGCAGATGCAGGCGGCGCTGCACCAGGCGGTGCTGGGCCAGTTGGTCCAGCAGTTCGTCGATGCGGCTATGGGCGCCCAGCGGTTCGAGCGCCAGTTCGATGGTGCCGCCGCAGGGCAGGCCGAAGCGGTGCGCTTCGTCGGCGCTGATGCCGTAGCTGACCAGCTCCGGCGTGCTGCGGGCGATGCCTTCGCGCCGAACGCGTTCGATCAGGTCGTCCTCGATGCAGCCGCCGGAAACGGAACCGACCACGCGGCCGTCCTCGCAGATGGCCAGCATGGCGCCGATGGGGCGGGGGCTGGAACCCCAGGTCCGCACCACGGTTATCAGTTCGCAGCGCAGGCCTTGGGCGAGCCAGGCGGCGCTGGTTTTGAGCACTTCGAGGTCGATGCTGTCCATCACCGCACTATACTACGCGGCCGGGCGGGATGCCGATCGGGCTTGTATCAACTTAGCGTTTGCGGGCGCAGACTGCTTTCAGGGCGCGCTCGTATTGGCTGCCTTTTTCCACCGGCTCGGCGTCGTAGGATTCGTATTTGTAGGTGGCGAGGGCTTCGCCGCGTGCCATCGGCTCGGCGTAGTAAAGCTGCGACACCAGGGTGATGCTGCGCTCTTCGCAGGAATACAGGTGCTGCTGCTTGAGCGAACGGTAGATTTTGCCGTCGGGCGCGGTCTGGGGCTGGCGGAACGATTGCAGCAGCCAGGCTTTGCGTCCATCCTTGCCACGCTGGATGCTGCCGCGCTCCAGATAGAGCGTGCTGTCCTTGTCGCTGCGCAGCTTGCGCAGCGGCGCGGCTTGGACGGCGGCGGGCAGCAAGGCGGCCAGCAGCAGGATGGAACACGCGAGCTGGCCGGAGGTCTTCATGGTCTTATGGAACGAGCGGGCGCTTGCCGGCCTGCCTGGCCTTGATCTCGCCCACGGTCCGGTCGATGGCGGCGTAGCGCGCCGTGGTGGCGGGATGGACCGCCATATAGCCGTTCAGCACCGAGGACGGATACTGGGCCGCGAGGCGCTGCCAGAAAGCTTTGGCGCGGTCGATGTTGTAGCCGGCGCGCGCCAGCATGTACAGCGCGAGCTGGTCGGCCGCCACGTCCATTTCTTGCGGCATCGGCTTGATGCCGCCGCTGCCGATCAGCAGCGAGAGGTCGGGCCGCACGCTGGCGAGGTTGTCGATCATGCTGGCCAGCGCGGCGTTCTGGCGCAAGGTGCCGGCGTGGCCCAGCACATTGTGGGCGATGTCCTTGGCCAGCACGAAGGCGATGGCTTCGTCGCTTTGGGCGAAGTTGATCATGCCGCGCGTGAGCAGCACGCGCGAGCCGTCGGCGTAAGAGTTGATATTGTCGGCGTTGCCCAGGTCGACGCGGTAGGCGCAGGCGCGGGTGACGGGCATGTTCAGCACCTGTTCGCGGCCGTTGCGCGAGATGGTCATGCTGAGCGAGGCGCGGCTGGAGACCAGCGGGCCAAGCACGCCGGCCGCTTCGGTTTCGGCGTCGCGTCCGGTGGGCAGGGTCTTGCCGTTGGCGGCGACCAGGCCGTCGCCCTTGCGCAGGCCGGCGCTGGCGGCGCCACTGCCGGCCAGTACGCCGGAAACTTGCAGGCGGTCGTTATAGCCCAGCACCGCGCGCGCGGCGTCGGCGTATTCGCCAGGATAGGAGTATTTGTTCTTGGCCGTGAAGCCGAGCAGATTGCGCGCCTGGGTCTTGCACAGGTCGGCGTTGTTAATCAGCAGGGGGGCGGCGACGCGGTACAGGCGGTCCTGCAGCGCCACCATGGTTTTCAGGGTGTCCTGGGCGGCCAGCATGCGTGGCGTAAGCACTGGCGCGGTTTCGGCCGGCGGCGTAGCGGGCGTGGGCGCCTGGCTGACAGGAGCCTGGGGCTGGAAGGTGGAGCAGGCCGATAAGAGCAGGGAGGCCGCTGCGAGTGAAATAAACGGCCTTGCGGCTCGTGCCATCCCTTCAAGCTTGATCATCCCTGCTGCCATAAACCTGTCCTTAGTGTTTGCCGGTGCTGCCGAAACCTCCGACACCGCGTTCGCTGGCGTCGAAGTCGTCCACGATATTAAAGCCGACTTGCAGGACCGGCACAATAATCAGCTGCGCCAGGCGTTCCATGGGGTTCAAGGTGAACGTGCTATGGCCGCGGTTCCAGGTGGAGACCATGAGCTGGCCCTGGTAGTCGGAGTCGATCAAGCCTACCAGATTCCCCAGAACGATGCCGTTCTTATGGCCCATGCCGCTGCGCGGCAGGATCATGGCAGCGTAGCCGGGATCGCCGATATGGATGGCCAGGCCGGTCGGCACCAGCACCGTCTGGCCGGGTTCGATGACCAGGGGCGCGTCGATGCAGGCGCGCAGATCGAGACCGGCGCTGCCAGGCGTCGCGTAGGCCGGCATCTGTTCTTTCATGCGCGGGTCGAGGATTTTGACGTCGATGGATTTCATGGGATTACTGGAACAGCGAGTTCTTTTCAATGCGTTTGGAGATTTCCGATACCAGCTGGCGCGCCAAGGTCAGTTTGTCGGCGCGCGGCAGGATGGTATGGCCGTTTTCATCGAACAGGATGATGGTGTTGTCGTCCTGGCCGAAAGTCTGGTGGCCGATATTGCCCACCAGCAGAGGGATGCCCTTGCGTTCGCGCTTGGCGGCGCCGTATTCCAGCAGGTTTTCCGATTCGGCGGCAAAGCCGACGCAGTAGGGATAACCGGCCAGGCTGGTGCGCGCGGCAACGGCGGCGAGGATGTCGGGGTTTTGCTCGAACTGCAGCTGCGGCACGCTGCCGTCGGCGCTTTTCTTGACCTTCTGCGTGCTGGGATTGGCCACGCGCCAGTCGGCCACGGCGGCCACCGAGACGAAGACGTGCTGGCCGCCCAGCGCATCCATCACGGCGTCGTGCATCTGCTGGGCGCTTTGCACGTTCACGCGCTGCACGCCGAAAGGCGTTTCCAAGGCCGTGGGGCCGGACACCAGCAGCACTTCGGCGCCGGCTTCGCGCGCGGCGCGCGCCACGGCATACCCCATCTTGCCGGAGGAAAGATTGGTGATGCCGCGCACCGGATCGATCGGCTCGAAGGTGGGGCCGGCCGTGATCAGGATGCGGCGGCCGGCCAGGGATTTGGGCTGGAAGGCGGCGATGATTTCGGCCAGCAGCTGTTCTGGTTCGAGCATGCGGCCCATGCCGGTTTCGCCGCAAGCCTGGTCGCCGGCGGCCGGGCCGAGGATGGCGATGCCGTCCTCGCGCAGCTGGGCGGCGTTGCGCTGGGTGGCCGGATTGGTCCACATTTCCACATTCATGGCCGGCGCCACCAGCAGCGGCACATGGCGTGGACGCGCCAGGCACATGGTCGAGAGCAGGTCGTCGCACACGCCGTGCGCCAGCTTGACCATGAAGTCGGCCGAGCAGGGCGCGATGATGATGGCGTCGGCGTCGCGCGTGACGTCGATATGGGCCATATTATTGTTCACGCGCGGATCCCACTGGCTGCTGAACACCGGCTTGCCCGACAGCGCCTGCATGGTGACGGCGGTGATGAAGTGGGTGGCCGCATCGGTCATCACCACCTGCACCGAAGCGCCTTCCTTGCTCAGGGCGCGGCACAGCTCAGCGGCCTTGTAGCACGCTACGCCGCCCGACAGGCCGAGAACGATTTTTTTGCCAGCGAGTTCCATCATGCTTCTCCCTCGGATTACTTATTCACCCGGCGCAGTTCGTCGAGTATGAACAGGCCGACGCCGACGCAGATGGCCGAATCGGCGATATTGAAGGCCGGGAAGTGGCCCAGGCCGCGCCAGTGGAAGTCGAGGAAATCGATCACATGGCCGTACACCATGCGGTCGATCACATTGCCCACCGCGCCGCCCAGAATCAGGGCCAGCGCCCAGCAGAACAGACGTTGGCCGGCGTGCTTGCGCAGCAGGTAGACGATGAACAGGGCGGCGGCGATGCCGATGGCGGTGAAGAAGTAGCGCTGCCAGCCGCTCTCATTGGAGAGGAAGCTGAACGCGGCGCCGCGGTTGTAGGCCAGCACCAGGTTGAAGAATTTGGTGACGACCAGTTCATCGCCCAAGCGGAACATCTTGGTGATGGTGATCTTGCTGAGCTGGTCGAACAGGATGACGATGGCAGCGATGCCCAGCCAGGGATTCATGCTGGGGGAAGAAGTCGAGAAGGTTTTCTTGTTGGTTGCCATGGATATGTGCCAGGATTGCGTGGCCGTCAGCGCGCCGCGACGCGCTGACGGGACGGTGGTGATGACTTATGCGTACTGGCGCTGTTCGCCGGCGCCGAACAGATTGCTGTGGCAGCGGCCGCACAGGCTTGGGTGCTCCGCATGGCTGCCCACGTCGGCGCGGTAGTGCCAGCAGCGCTCGCACTTCTCGGCGCTGGAGGCGGCCACGTTCACCGCTTCATCCGCTTCGGCCGCCACTTCGACGGCCTTGGCCAGCGAAGTGATGAAGACGAATTTCAGCTCGTCGTCCAGGCTGGCCAGCACTTTGTACTTGTCGCCGGATGCCTTGATCTCCAGTTCCGCCTGCAGCGAGGAGCCGATGGCGCCCGAAGCGCGCAGGTCTTCCAGCTGCTTGGTCACGTCGTTGCGCACGGCGCGGATGGCGGCGTACTTCTCCAGCAGGGCGGCGCCATCGGCCAGTTGCGGCAGCTGCCACCAGGTCTGGGTGTAGATGGTTTCGTCGCTGGCCTGGAAGGCTTCCGAACCGGCGAAGATGGCCCAGGCTTCCTCGGCCGTGAAGGACAGCACCGGCGCCATCAGGCGCAGCAGGCTTTGCGTGATGTGCCACAGCGCGGTCTGGGCCGAGCGGCGCGCCTTGGAATCGACGGCCGTGGTGTACAGACGGTCCTTCAGGATGTCCAGGTAGAAGCCGCCCAGGTCTTCCGAGCAGAAGTTCTGCAGCTTCGACACCACCGGGTGGAACTCGTAGTTCTCGTAATGCTTCTCCAGCGTGGCCTGCAGGGCGGCCATATTGGCGATCGCATAGCGGTCGATTTCAGCCAGTTCGGCCAGCGGCACGGCGTTCTTGGCCGGGTCGAAGTCCGAGGTGTTGGCCAGCAGGAAGCGCAGGGTGTTGCGGATGCGGCGGTAGGACTCGGTGACGCGCTTGAGGATCTCGTCCGAGATCGACAGCTCGCCGGTGTAGTCGGTGGCGGCGATCCACAGGCGCAGGATGTCGGCGCCCAGGGTGTCGGAGATCTTCTGCGGCGCCAGCGTGTTGCCCAGCGACTTGGACATCTTCTTGCCTTCGCCGTCCACGGTGAAGCCGTGCGTCAGCAGCGCCTTGTAGGGCGGCTGGCCGTTCAGCATGGAGGAGGTCAGCAGCGAGGAGTGGAACCAGCCGCGGTGCTGGTCCGAACCTTCCAGATACAGGTCGGCCGGGAAGGCGCTCTGCTCGGCGTGTGAGCCGCGCAACACGGTCTGGTGGGTGGTGCCGGAATCGAACCACACGTCCAGCGTGTCCTTGTTCTTGACGTACATGGCCGCTTCCTCGCCCAGCAGGGTGGCCGGGTCGAGCGTGAGCCAGGCTTCGATGCCGCTCTTCTCGATCAGCTGCGCCACTTGCTCCAGCAGTTCAGGGGTGCGCGGATGCAGATCGCCCGTTTCCTTGTGTAGGAAGAAGGCCATCGGCACGCCCCACTGGCGCTGGCGCGACAGGGTCCAGTCCGGACGGTTGGCGATCATGCCGTGCAGGCGCGCCTGGCCCCAGTCGGGGAAGAAGCGGGTCTGCTCGATGCCTTTGAGCGCGGTCTGGCGCAGGGTCGGGCCGCCGTCTTTCGGATGGGCGTCCATGCCGGCGAACCACTGCGAGGTGGCGCGGTAGACGATCGGGGTCTTGTGGCGCCAGCAGTGCATATAGCTGTGGTCGAACATCTTCAGTTCGAACAGGGCGCCCGCTTCGCGCAGCGCGCCGCAGATCGGCTTGGAGGCTTCCCAAATGGTCATGCCGCCGAACAGCGGCAGGCTGTCGACGTATTTGCCGTCGCCCATCACCGGTTTCAGGATCTCGTCGTCCTTCATGCCGTGCGATTTGCAGGACACGAAGTCGTCCAAGCCGTAGGCCGGGGCCGAGTGCACCACGCCGGTGCCGCTGTCGGTGGTCACGTAATCGGCCAGGTAGACCGGCGAAGTGCGGTCGTAGAAGGCGTCGCGCGCGTGCAGCGGGTGCTTGAAGCGGATGCCGGCCAGCGCTGCGCCGTCGCAGGTGCCGAGGGTGACGCCTTCGAGCTTGTAGCGCGTCAGGCAGTTTTCCACCAGATCCTGTCCCAGGATCAGCAGCAGGGGCTTGCCATCGCGCTCGGTCTGCACCAGGGCGTATTTCAGCTCGGGGTGCACGTTCAGCGCCTGGTTGGACGGAATGGTCCATGGCGTGGTGGTCCAGATGACGATGAAGCCATCGGCGGCAGGCAGGGCAGGCAGGTCGAAGGCCTTGGCCAGCTTGTCGTGCTCGGCGAAGGCGAAGCCGACGTCGATGGCCGGATCTTTCTTGTCCTGGTATTCCACTTCCGCCTCGGCCAGGGCCGAGCCGCAGTCGAAGCACCAGTTGACCGGTTTCAGGCCGCGGTAGACATAGCCTTTTTCCAGCAGCTTGCCGAGCGAGCGCAGTTCGTCCGCTTCATTGCCGTGGGCCATGGTCAGGTAAGGGTTGTCCCATTCGCCCAGCACGCCCAGGCGCACGAAGCCCTGCTTCTGGCGTTCCACCTGCTCCGAAGCATAGGCGCGCGCCTTGCTCAGCACCTCGGCGGTCGGCAGGTTCTTGCCATACAGTTTTTCGATCTGGATCTCGATCGGCATGCCGTGGCAGTCCCAGCCCGGCACGTAAGGTGCGTCGAAGCCGGCCAGGGTGCGCGACTTGACCACGATGTCCTTCAGGATCTTGTTGACGGCGTGGCCCAGGTGGATGTCGCCGTTGGCGTAAGGAGGACCGTCGTGCAGGATGAATTTCGGACGGCCGGCGGCAGCCTTGCGGATGCGCTGGTAGATTTTCTTGTCCTGCCACTGCTTGACCCAGTTCGGTTCGCGCTTGGACAGGTCGCCGCGCATCGGGAATGGGGTTTCGGTCATATTGACCGGGTATTTGCTCTCGGCCTTCTTTGCTTTGTTGTCGGACATATCGGATCTTTATGGTGTTCGTATAAGGGATGCGCTGGGCGCTCGATGAAGGCGGGCCAGGGTCAAATTCGGTCGGTTGCGTTGACGGCGCCGCTGCGCTCCATGAAGAAGGCGCGCGCCTGGTCGGAATCGCGCTGGATGGCGGCCGTCAGGGTGGGCAGATCGATGAATTTTTCTTCGTCGCGGATTTTGTGCAGGAATTCCACGCGCACCGCCTCGCCGTAGCACTGGCGGGCGAAGTCGAAGATATGCACTTCCAGCAGCACGCGGCCGCTGTCTTCCACGGTGGGGCGCACGCCGAGGCTGGCCACGGCGGGCAAGGGCGTCCCGGCCAGGCCGTGCACCTGCACGATGAAGATGCCGGACAGCGCGGGGCGGTGCGGCACGCGCAGGTTCAGCGTGGGGAAGCCGAGCGTGCGGCCCAGCTTCTGGCCATGGATCACATGGCCGGAAATCGAATAGGGGTGGCCCAGCAGCTGTTCGGCGTGGGCGAAATCGCCATCGGCCAGCGCGGCGCGCACGGCGGAGGACGAGATGCGGCTGGCGCCGTTCATCACCGTGGGCAGGGCTTCGACGTGGAAGCCGTACTCGCGGCCCGCTTCCATCAGCATCTGCACATTGCCGGCGCGGCGCGCGCCGTAGCAGAAGTCGTCGCCCACCATCAGCCATTTGACGTGCAAGCCTTCCACCAGCACGTCGCGCGTGAATTGTTCCGGCGTCAGGGCGGCGAAAGGTTCGGAGAAATGCTCGACGATGACGCGGTCGATGCCGTGGTCGTCCAGCGATTTGAGCTTGTCGCGCAGATTGGCGATGCGCGGCGGCGCTTTCGACATATCGCGCGCCTTGCGCGCAAAGAATTCGCGCGGATGCGGCTCGAAGGTCATCACGGCCGCTTCCAGGCCAAGACGGTCGGCGGCTGAACGCACCTGTGCCAGCAAGGCCTGGTGGCCCAGATGGACGCCATCGAAATTGCCTATGGTCAGGGCGCAGGGCGCGCGCGCCGCAGCATTGGGAAGTCCGCGAAATACCTTCATGGGGATTCTGTACTTAAAAAACGGGTCCGGAATGGTGGATTATACAGATTCAACTAAGAACCTCGCAGTGCAACATTCCCGGACCGGCGGCCAGGCAAAGAAAAAGCGCTGCCTGCGGGGCAGACAGCGCTTTGCGGGACGCGCCCGGCCCGTTACCGGGTCCGCGCTATTACATCGGATGGTTGATGTACATGGTCCAGTAGCGTGCCAGCTCGGCTTCGCCATGCTCGCCTTTCACACTTTTCAGGGTGCTCAGGGCGGCCGCTTTCTTGCCGGCGTTGAACTGGGCCAGGCCGAAGTGCAGCTTCATTTCTTCAGGACGCTTGGCGCTGCCGAACTTGATGGCTTGCTCGATCAGTTTCAGACCCTGGTCGCCCTTGCCTTCTGAGACCAGCGCGAAGCCCATATTGGCCAGGCCGTCGGCATCCTTGTTCTTGATCAGCTCAGCTTCCTGGGCGGCTTGGCCCTTGGCGTTGTCGGCCTGGGTTTTCAGCGCCAGGTCTTTCAGACGCTGGTGACGGCCGGCATCGGCGCCGGTGCCCAGCGCGCCTTTCTTGTAGCCTTGCTCGACGACCTTGAGCGCTTCGGCCGGATTGCCCGACTGCAGGGACAGCTGCGACATTTCCATGTACTCGCCCGGCTTGGCCAGCAGGCCCAGCGCCAGTTTCAGGCGCAGCACGTCGAGGTTCAGGGTGCTGGTCGAGAAGCCCGGCTTGCCGACCACGCGGTTCAGCAGGTCAGCCCAGTAGCTGGTTTTCGGATAACTGGCGGCCAGTTTTTCCAGGGTGTTCACATAACCAGCCTTGTCGTTCTGCTTGAGCTGGATATTGGCCAGCATTTGCAGGCTTTCTTCGCTGGCGCGGCCGCCCTGGGCTTGCAGTTCCTTGGCCGCTTCGGCGTACTTGCCGCTCTGGTAGTAGGACTGGATCAGCAGCTGGCGCATCTGGCCGTCGTTGCTGTCCTTCAGCGAACGCTGAATCCAGGTGATGGCTTTCGGATAGTCCTTGGCGCGGTAATAGATGCTGGCCAGGGCCTGGGTGAATTTCGGCGTTTCGGCGGCGGACAGGCGGCCGGAATTGAGCACCGTTTCGAGCGCTTTGACGGCGGTATCGTTGTCGCCGGCAGCCATGGCGGCCGACACGCGGGTACGCTCGATCATGTATTTTTCGTTGTCGGATTTGCCGCCGACCGCATCGGCTTCCTTCAGCTTGGCCAGGGCTTCCTTGTTCTTGCCGGCCTGTGCCAGTTTCTGTGCTTCTTGCAGGGGCTTGCCGACTTCGGCGCGGATGGCGTCGGCGGCGTGGGCTACCGAGCTCAGGCCGACCAGGGGGGCAGCTGCGTTAAAACCAATAGCGGCCATCACCAGGCCGAGATGAGCGAGACGAAACTTAGGCATGGGAAAAAGTTCTTTCATCAAAAAGCGAAATAGGCAGGGGAGGCCTGCCTATCCGGGGATCAAACGTAGCTTTATTGGAACTGTTCGTTACCGACCAGGCCAATCTTGGTTACGCCCAGACGCTGGGCCGAAGCCATCACGCCTGCTACCACTTTATACGACACCAGCTTGTTGGGGCGCAGATGCACCTCAGGCTGGTCAGCTTGCGCTGCCACGGTCATCAACTTCGCTTCCAGGGTCGAGCGGTCAGGAATAACCGCGTTGTCCCACAGAATGGTGCCGTCAAAGTCCACGTCGATCGTCACAACCACGGGTTCCTTGGTGGGCGGCGGCGGGGTGCCGACCGGCATATTCAAGTTCACCGAGTGATTCGCTTTCGGAATCGTGATAATCAGCATGATGATCAGCACCAGCATGACGTCGATCAGCGGCGTCATGTTCACTTCCATCATTGGTTCCGGATCCGCGCCAGCAGCGCTACCCGAACCGACATTCATACTCATGGGTGTGTTCCTTTTAAGATAGACGTCCCGCCAGCGGGGCGGACGGGACGTCCAGGGCTTTACATCTTGTCAGGTGGTTCGGTGATGAAACCGACCTTCTGGATGCCAGCACGCTGGGCAGTGTAGATGACCTTGCCGACGAATTCATAGCGCGCGTCTTGGTCGCCGCGCACATGCACTTCCGGCTGGGGCAGCTTTACCGCCTCTACCTTCAGAAAATCGAACAACTCATTGGTGTCCGCCATTTTCTTCTGGTTCCAGTAAATGTCACCATCTTTATTGATAACGATGTTGACGTTCTCTGGCTTAGTCTGGATAGCCTGGTTGGTCTCTTCCGGCAGAGTGATTTTCTGCAGTTTGAGCACGACCGGGCTGGTGATCAGGAAGATGATCAGAAGAACCAACATGATGTCCACGAGGGGCGTCGTGTTGATCTCTGACATTACGGTATCTTCTCCGCTCTCGGAGCCAACGGACATCGACATGGTTAATTACCCAATCTTTTTAGCGCCGGCAGCGCGGCCAGCAGCTTCGCTGGTGGACATGGCGCCGGAAATCAGCACGGAGTGCACGTCAGCGGAGAAGGAACGCACTTCTTCCATCGCGGACTTGTTACGACGTACCAGCCAGTTGTAACCCAGAACGGCAGGAACGGCGACCAGCAGACCGAAAGCGGTCATGATCAGCGCTTCACCCACAGGGCCGGCGACTTTGTCGATCGAGGCGTTACCGGTCATGCCGATGTTGGTCAGCGCGCCGTAAATACCCCACACGGTACCGAACAGACCGATGAACGGTGCGGTCGAACCCACGGTTGCCAGGAAGGACAGGCCGTCTTGCAGGCGGGACTGTACTTTGTCCACAGCGCGTTGGATGGACATGGTCACCCAGGTCGACAGGTCGATCTGTTCCAGCAGGGCGCCGTCGTGGTGGGCGGTCGCCTTGGTGCCCGATTCAGCGATGAAGCGGAATGGGGAGCCTTCGGTCAGGGTGGCGGAGCCAGCGGCGATCGAGGAAGCTTTCCAGAATTTAGCCGAAGTTTCCTTGGCTTGACGCATGATCTTCATCTGGTCGATCAGTTTGGTGATGATGATGTACCAGGAACCCATGGACATGATGATCATGATGATCAGGGTTGCGCGTGGCACGAAACCGCCATTCCACACGGCTTGCAGACCGAATGGGTTTTCCACTTCTTCCATATTGCCATGTTTGCCGGCAGCTGGAGCGCTGGCTGCAGGAGCGGCAGCAGCGTCAGCAGCTGGTGCAGCGGCCGTATCCGCTGGGGCGGCTGCAGGGGCGGCAGCGGCGGCCGAGGCCGGCGCGTCAGCGAAAGCTGGGGCGCTCACCAGGGCGGATGCTGCGGTCACCGAGAACAGCACAGCGGCCAGTACAGCGGACAAACGGGTATTCTTAAACATGCTTCCTCCAAATTGATAAAATAATCAGTTCGCTGGCTTAAATGACAACGAAATTACTAAGTTGTGAGACGGTGCTGCTGTCCCGGTTTACTCCAGCGTCCAGACGTATTGCATTTGCTTCCACGCTTGTTCCGGCTTGCCGTCGATCATCGCAGGCTTGAATTTACACTTGCTGATGCCCACTTGAGCGGCCTTGTCCAAGTCCCTAAAGCCACTGGATTTCACTAATTTGGATTCGACGACGCGGCCGTCGGCTCCAATCAGGAACGATAAGGTTACCGTGCCCGTTTCCTCGTTACGCAGAGACGACTTCGGCCATTCCGGTTTCGCGCAGGTGCTGAAATCAGCCACTGCTTCGACGCGAACCGATTGGGCTGGCGGTGCAGGCGGTGCTGGCGGTGCAGCCGGGGCCGGCTTCTGCAGTTCGTTAGTCGCCGGCTTCACGTTGGTCGCGTTGGCGATCACGTTCTGTGGCGGCGGGGTTTGCTGCACGTTCACTTCAACCGGTGGAATGAAGGGCGGTGGTGGCGCTTTCATTTCAGGCGGCGGCGGTGGCGGTGGCAGCTCCTTTGGCGGAGGAGGGGCAACCTCCTCGATGATCTTGGTCTCCACTGGCTCGGTCATCTTGCTGACCAGGCGCTTGCCCAAGCCAGACACGACACCGTAGCCAATCAGGATGTGCAACAAGATTACGATGGTAATGCCGGTGTAGTTCTTCTGGCTCTTACCGTTATGCGTGAAATTCATGCCTGCTTTCTCCAATACCTACTCTTTGCTGCAACTTAAACCCCTAAGGCGACAAAAAGCTCCAGCCGCATCCGGGACGTCGGCGAATTATACATACGAATTCTTGATTTTACATAGAATTTTGATCCCTAAAACCGGTTAAATTTCATGCTCTTAGCGGGCCCTGGAAGGCCCGTGAAACATGGTGCACTGCACCGTTCTGATACAAAACGCAAGACAAATCGGCCCAACTTTGGGGAGGGGTGCCGGCCACTATGGGGAAGTTTTCCGATCCGGGAAAAAACGGAATATTCTGCGCAGATAACCGTGGATCGGCAATGATTTATTTGGTATTCGATGTTGCTTTGTTGCAACCATTGCTCGATGTCTCCTCTGCCTCAGTATATGCAATTTCCAGGGCAAACGGCGCTCAAACGAATGGTAAATTAGCTAACATGAAAAAATACTACATACGGGAGTGGGGGTATGAATGGACTAGGCCGGCCGGACCAGGGGTGGCGGCCGGTTTAGCACAGCAGATGAGAAGGGGGCGGGCGGCCCCCGGGTGCAGATTTAACTATTGCGGGCGCGCTTTTCACGTTTGACTTCCAGCGTGCTGACCACCTGGCCGTCCGGGGCGACGGTATCGAGGTGCACATCGAAGCCCCACAGCCGGGCCACATGCTTGAGCACTTCGGCGGCTTGCTGATTCAAGGGGCGGCGCTGGAACTGGGTATGGCGTAGCGTCAGTGCGCGGTCGTCGCGCGTATTCACCGACCACACTTGTATATTAGGCTCGCGGTTGCCCAGATTGTATTGCTCGGCCAGTTGCTGGCGCACATAGCGGTAGCCCAGCTCGTCATGGATGGCCGACACCGACAGCTTCTCGTTCTTGTCGTCGTCGAGCACGGCGAAGAAGTGGAACTCGCGGATCAGGCGCGGCGACAGGAATTGGGCGATGAAGCTCTCATCCTTGAAGTTGCGCATGGCGAAGTCCAGGGTCTTGCGCCAATCGCTGCCGGCAATATCGGGGAACCATTCGCGGTCTTCGCTGGTCGGGTTCTCGCAGATGCGGCGGATATCGCTCATCATGGCAAAGCCCAGGGCGTAGGGGTTGATGCCATTATAGTAAGGGCTGTGCACCGGCGGCTGGTACACCACATTGGTATGGCTTTTCAGGAATTCCATCATGAAGCCGTCGCCGATCACGCCTTCGGCATACAGCTGGTTGAGGATGGTGTAATGCCAGAAGGTGGCCCAGCCCTCGTTCATGACCTGGGTCTGGCGCTGCGGATAGAAATACTGGGAAATCTTGCGCACGATGCGCACCATCTCGCGCTGCCACGGTTCGAGCAGCGGCGCGTACTTCTCTATAAAGTAGAGCAGGTTTTCTTCGGGCTCCTGCGGGAAGCGCGGCGCCGGCTTGTCGACTTCGGCTTCTTCACGGCGCGGCACGGTGCGCCACAGCTCGTTGATCTGGGATTGCAGATAGGCTTCGCGCTCTTTCTGGCGCGCCTGCTCTTGGGCTAGCGACAGCTTGGCCGGGCGCTTGTAGCGGTCCACTCCGTAATTCTGGATGGCGTGGCAGGAATCGAGCAGCAGCTCGACCGCGTCGATGCCGTGGCGCTGCTCGCACTCGGCGATATAGTTCTTGGCAAACACCATATAGTCGACGATGGCGTCGGCGTCGGTCCAGGTGCGGAACAGGTAGTTGCCTTTAAAGAAAGAGTTGTGCCCATAGGCGGCGTGGGCGATCACCAGCGCCTGCATGGTCAGGCTGTTCTCTTCCATTAAATAGGCGATGCAGGGATTGGAGTTGATGACGATCTCATACGCCAGTCCCATCTGGCCGCGCTTATAGCCTTTTTCCGTGGACAGGAAATGCTTGCCGAAAGACCAGTGGTTATACGAGACCGGCATGCCGACCGAGGTATACGCGTCCATCATCTGCTCGGCCGTGATGATTTCCAGCTGGTTCGGATAGGTATCGAGGCCGAAGTTTTCCGCCACGCGGCGGATTTCCTCATGGGCCTGCTCGATCAGTTCGAAGGTCCACTCCGATTGTTCGGGCAGGGCGCGCGGATGCGGCTGGCGTTTGATCATCTGGTTCATGATTATTTCGGCTGCTTCTTGAACAGTTCGCGGAACACCGGATAGATATCGGCCGGCGTGACGATTTTTTGCATGGCAAAGTTCGGATGGTGGTCCGGCACCTGGGCGTACTGTTCCCACAGATTCTGCGGCGGCCCGTCGGTGATCTCGACATAGGTGTAGTACTGCACCTTGGGCATGATGGTATTGATGAGCAGCTGGCGGCACAGCACGGAATCGTTGTCCCAGTTGTCGCCGTCCGAGGCCTGGGCCACATAGCTGTTCCACTGGCCCGGCGCGAAACGCTCGTCGATGATCTTGTTGAGCAGGTGCAGGGCCGAGGAGACCACGGTGCCGCCCGACTCGCGCGAGTGGAAGAATTCATCTTCGCTGACTTCGGAAGCGGCCGTATGGTGGCGGATGAAGACCACCTCGATCTTGTCGTAGACGCGCTTGAGGAAGAGGTAAAGCAGGATGAAGAAGCGCTTGGCCGTATCCTTGCGCTGCTCGTCCATCGAACCGGAGACGTCCATGATGCAGAACATCACGGCCTGGGTCATGGGCTTGGGCACCTTGATCCGGTTGCTGTAGCGCAGGTCGAACGGGTCGATGAAGGGGATGGCCAGCAGCCGCGTGTGCAGGTGGTGGATCAGCTTTTTCAGCTCGACCACGTCGGGATCTTCCAGCGGCGCGCCGGCCAGCAGCAATTCCTCGAGCTCGCGTTCGGCCTCGATCAGGCGCTTGCGCGAATTGCCGCCGACGGCGATGCGCCGCCCGAGGGCGCCGCGCAGGGAACGCAGCACATGGATATTGGACGGCGTGCCCGACACCGTGTACCCGGCGCGCTGCTGCTTGAACTCGGTGGTCGCGGTGAGCTGGGTCTTCACCATATGCGGCAGCTCCAAGTCCTCGAAGAAATAATTCATGAATTCTTCGCGCGACAGTTCGAAGATGAAATCGTCTTCGGTGAGCTGGTCGCTATTGCCGGCGCGGCCGCGCCCGGCACCGCCGCCGCCTTTGGGGCGGGTGATCTGGTCGCCTTTCTGGTATTCCTGGTTGCCGGGGTTGATCACTTCCCACACGCCGCCATGGGCATGGCCGAAGGTGGGCTCGTTCACGTCCTTGACGGGAATCGAGACTTTCTCGCCATTCTCAATATCCGTGATCGAGCGGCCCTTGATGGCGCGGCCCACGGCATCCTTGATCTGGCCTTTGTAACGGCGCAAGAAGCGTTCGCGGTTGACGGCGGACTTGTTCTTGCCTTGCAAGCGACGATCGATGAGGTAGGTCAAAACATGCCTCCTGCTGCTGCATTGGGACCGGCGGGCGGCGGGAGCCAGGCAGCTCCCGCCACGTATTATCGCACCGTCGGCTTAGGATGACTTCCTCACGCGCAGATACCATTCGCACAGCAGGCGGACCTGCTTGGCCGTATAGCCCTTTTCCACCATGCGCGCGACGAAATCGGCGTGCTTGTTGGCGTCCTCGGCGCTGGCCTTGGCGTTGAAGGAAATCACCGGCAGCAATTCCTCGGTGTTCGAGAACATTTTCTTCTCGATCACGGTGCGGAATTTTTCGTAGCTGGTCCAGGCCGGATTCTTGCCGCCGTTATTGGCCCGTGCGCGCAGGCCGAAGTTGACGATCTCGTTGCGGAAGTCCTTGGGATTGGAAATCCCGGCCGGCTTCTCGATTTTTTCCAGCTCGTTGTTGAGCGCTTCGCGGTCGAAGCTTTCGCCGGTGTCGGGATCGCGGTATTCCTGGTCCTGGATCCAGAAGTCGGCAAAGGTCACATAGCGGTCGAAGATGTTCTGGCCGTATTCGGAATAGCTTTCCAGATAGGCGGTCTGGATTTCCTTGCCGATGAATTCGACATAGCGCTGCGCCAGGTGCTCTTTTATATAGGAGAAGTATTTCTGCTCGGTCTCGGGCGGGAACTGCTCGCGTTCGACCTGCTGCTCCAGCACATACAGCAGGTGCACCGGATTGGCCGCCACCTCGGTCGAATCGAAGTTGAAGACCTTGGACAGGATCTTGAAGGCGAAGCGGGTCGACAGGCCGTTCATGCCCTCGTCCACGCCGGCGTAGTCGACATACTCGTGCAGCGACTTGGCTTTCGGGTCGGTGTCCTTGAGGTTCTCGCCATCGTAGACCAGCATCTTGCTGAACACGCTCGAATTTTCCGGCTCCTTCAGGCGCGACAAGATGGCGAACTGGGCCATCATGCGCAGGGTGCCGGGCGCGCAGGGCGCCTTGTCCAGCGAGGAGTTGGCCATGAGCTTGTCGTAAATCTTGATCTCGTCCGTCACGCGCAGGCAGTACGGCACCTTGACGATGTAAATCCGGTCGAGGAAGGCTTCGTTATTGCGGTTGTTCTTGAAGCTCTTCCATTCCGATTCATTCGAGTGGGCCAGGATGATGCCGTCGAAGGGGATGGCGCCGAAGCCTTCCGTGCCCTTGTAATTGCCTTCCTGGGTGGCCGTCAGCAGCGGGTGCAGCACCTTGATCGGCGCCTTGAACATCTCGACGAATTCCATCAAGCCCTGGTTGGCCAGGCACAGGCCGCCGGAATAGCTGTAGGCGTCGGGATCGTCCTGGGCATAGTCTTCCAGCTTGCGGATGTCGACCTTGCCCACCAGCGAGGAAATGTCCTGGTTGTTCTCGTCGCCCGGCTCGGTTTTCGAAATGGCGACCTGCTTCAGCACCGAGGGATAGCGCTTGACCACGCGGAACTGGTTGATGTCGCCGTTGAATTCATGCAGGCGCTTGACGGCCCAGGGGCTGGGGATATTGCGCAGATAGCGGCGCGGGATGCCGTAGTCCTCTTCCAGGATGGTGCCGTCTTCCTGCTCGCTGAACAGGCCCAGCGGCGATTCGTTGACCGGCGAACCTTTCAGGCAGTAGAAAGGCACTTGCTCCATCAGGGACTTGAGCTTTTCCGCGATCGAGGACTTGCCGCCGCCGACCGGGCCCAGCAGATAGAGGATTTGCTTGCGTTCTTCCAGGCCTTGCGCGGCGTGGCGGAAATAGGAAACGACCTGTTCGATCACTTCCTCCATGCCGTAGAACTCGCGGAAGGCGGGATAAATCTTGATGACCTTGTTGGCGAAGATGCGCGACAGGCGGGTGTCGTTGCGCGTATCGACCAGGGTCGGCTCGCCGATGGCGGCCAGCATGCGTTCGGCCGCCGAAGCGTAGGTCAGCCGGTCTTTCTTGCATAGGGCCAGATATTCGGAAAGCGACATTTCCTCTTCCCTGGTGCGCTCGTACCGTGCTGCGTAGTTGTCAAAAATGGTCATTTGAATGTCCTTTAATGTAAACCTGCTAGCTTGTCACGCGGTCGGCAGTCATGAAAAAAGGGAGCTGCTGGCCTGATTCTGGTATGTGCTGGTTCTCCTGATTCTTCTTGTTTTATATGCTGCCAGCTTCCTGTGCCAGTATGGATTGCCCATACCTTGGAGCTGGCCTTCTTGTTGGTGCGGCAGCGTGGTGCCGGATGTTTGTGTGTTCGCCGTAACGCATCTTACGTCTATGAAATTTATTATTGCTCCGTTGCCCCAGGAAGTCAAAACATATGTCGCAATATCGTTAATAGCGCATTCTAAATAATTGATTTAAAAAGGGAATATTAAATATTTTTTGAAATATTTCATGGCTTTTGTGTGTGGTTTTGCACGCATTTCTGCCACAGTAACATGCTTGCCTGAGCCGTGCAGGCCAGCGTGTAAAACGTGCGGCATGGCGGGCCGAAAAACAAGGCGGCGCGCATCGGTTAAGATGGCTGGTCTTCACGCCACACACCCAGGGGAACAATAAAATGCATACATCGCTGCGCTCCATCGTGCAGAACATGCCCAAGGCCGAGCTGCATATCCATATCGAAGGTTCGCTCGAACCCGAACTGATTTTCGCGCTGGCCGAACGCAATGGCGTCAGCCTGCCTTACGCTTCCGTGGAGGCGCTGCGCGCCGCCTATGCCTTCAAGGACCTGCAATCTTTCCTCGACATCTACTATGCCGGCGCCAGCGTATTGCTGCAGGAGCAGGATTTCTACGATATGACGGCGGCCTATCTGCGCCGCGCCGAAGCGGACCATGTGCGCCATACCGAAATCTTCTTCGACCCGCAGACCCATACCGCGCGCGGCGTGCCGATGGCCACCGTCATCAACGGCATCCACCGCGCCTGCCAGGACAGCCCGGTCAGCGCCACCCTGATCCTGTGCTTCCTGCGCCACCTGAGCGAGGACGACGCCATCGCCACGCTGGAAGCGGCCCTGCCTTACCGCGATAAATTCATCGGCGTGGGACTGGATTCATCCGAGGTCGGCAACCCGCCAGAGAAGTTTGCGCGCGTCTTCTCGCGCTGCAAGGACCTGGGCTTGCGCCTGGTGGCCCACGCCGGCGAGGAAGGCCCGCCAGCCTATATTTACGCGGCCCTCGATGTGCTGCACGTTGAGCGCATCGACCACGGCGTGCGCTGCCTGGAAGACCATGCCCTGACCAGGCGCCTGGCCGAAGAGGGCATGCCGCTGACGGTATGCCCGCTGTCGAACATCAAGCTGTGCGTGTTCAGGGATATGAAGCAGCACAATCTGCTGCAGCTGCTGGACGCTGGCCTGGTCGCCACCGTCAATTCGGACGATCCGGCCTATTTCGGCGGCTATCTGAACGAAAATCTGCTGGCCGCTTTCGACTCGCTGCCTTTGGGCCTGCAGCATGCTTACCAGCTGGCGCGCAATAGTTTTGTGGCATCCTTCCTGAGCGAGGCGGACAAGCAAAAACATCTGGATGATGTGGATGCCTATTTCGCCGCCTTTAATTTGACCTGATCGAAGTCGACGGCGGACGGCCCGCGCCGCCTGTCCTGCAAGGAGATACATGTTCCTGCAAGCCCTGAGAATGACGGCGCGCGACTGGCGCGCCGGCCAGTTGCGCTTTCTGCTGCTGGCGTTGATCGTTGCGGTGGCCGCGCTGTCGGCCACCGGCTTCTTCATCGACCGTCTGCGCACGGCGTTGAACCGCGACGCGCACCAGTTGCTGGGCGCGGACCTGCTGGTGTTTTCCGATAAGCCCATTCCCGAGGCCTGGCGCGCCGAAGCGCGCCAGCGCGGCCTGCTGCTGGCCGAAACGGTGGCTTTCCCCAGCATGGCCCAGGCGGGCGAGGGCGACGCCACCCAGTCGCTGCTGGTGGCGCTGAAGGCGGTCAGTCCCGGCTATCCGCTGCGCGGCCGGCTGAAGGTGACGGCGCAGGCGGCGCAGGCGCATGAAAGCATCGGCGCCTTTGCGGAAGGCATCCCGGCGCCGGGCACGGTGTGGATCGATCCGAATATCCTGGCCGGCTTGCAGGTAGAGGTGGGCGGCACGCTGCGCCTGGGCGACAAGAGCTTTACCGTGGCCCGGCTGATCGCCTCCGAACCGGACCGCGGCGGCGGCTTCATCAACTTCGCGCCGCGCGTGATGCTGCCGCTGGCCGACCTGGCCGCCACCGGTCTGGAGCAGCCGGGCGCGCGCATCGGCTACCGCCTGCTGCTGGCGGCGCCGTCCACGCGCCAGATGGCTGCGGTGGATGGCTATGGCGACTGGCTCAAGGCCAAGATCAAGGATGAAAAGCTGAAGGGCGTGTCGATCGAAACGCTGGCCGAAGGACGTGGCGAGATGCGCGCCACGCTGGAGCGGGCCGACCGCTTCCTGTCGCTGGTGGGGCTGTTGTCGGCCATGCTGGCGGCGGTGGCCGTGGCGATGGCGGCGCGCCGCTTCATGACGCGCCACCTGGATTCCTGCGCCATGCTGCGCTGCCTGGGCCTGACGCAAAACCAGGTGACGGGCATTTACCTGACCGAATTCCTGATGGTCGGCCTGGCGGGCAGCCTGCTCGGCGCCTTGCTCGGTTTCGCCAGCCACTTCCTGCTGCTGGAGATGCTGGGCAAGCTGGTGACGGCCGACCTGCCGCCGCCGACCGTCACGCCGCTGCTGCATGGCGTGGCGACCGGCATGCTGCTGCTGGCCGGCTTCGCCCTACCGCCCATCCTGCAACTGCGCAATGTGCCGCATAACCGCGTGATCCGGCGCGAACAGGCGCCGCCGCGTCCCATGGCGCTGGCGACGTATGGCCTGGGTCTGGCCAGTTTCTTTGTGCTGCTGTTGTGGCAGGCGGGCGATCTGCAATTGGCTGCCTACACGGGCCTGGGCTTCCTCGGCGCCTTCGCCGTCTTTGCCCTGGTCGGCTGGCTGGGACTGAAGGCGCTCAAGCCCTTGCGCGGCGTGGTCGATACCCAGAGCTGGCGCTTCGCCATCACCTCGCTGCAGCGCCGTCCCGGTGCCACCGTGGTGCAGATCGTCGCACTGTCGCTCGGCCTGATGGCCTTGCTGCTGCTGACTGTGGTGCGCGGCGACCTGATGACGGCCTGGCGCAATACCTTGCCGCCGGATGCGCCGAACCGCTTCATCATCAATATCCAGCCGGACCAGAAGGACGCGATTGCCGCCAAGCTGGCCCAGGCCGGCGTGCAGCGCGCACCCATGTATCCGATGGTACGGGGCCGCCTGGTGGCGGTGAACGACAAGGCCATCACCCAGGAGACCTACGAGGAGGAGCGCGCGCGCAATCTGGCCGACCGCGAATTCAATCTGTCGACGATGGCCGATATCCCGCAGGGCAATGAGATATCCTCCGGCCAGTGGTACGCCGACCGCGCCGGCGCGCCGGCCGAAGCTTCGGTGGAAAAGGAGCTGGCCAAGACGCTCAAGCTCAAGCTGGGCGACACCATGCGCTTCGACATCGCCGGTTCCTTCGTCGATGCAAAGATCACCAGCTTGCGCAAGCTGGAATGGGGTTCGATGCGCGTGAACTTCTTCGTCATCATCAATCCTGCCGCGATGGCCGAGACGCCGCAGACCTGGATCACTTCCTTCCACCTGCCGAAGCAGGCGCTTGCCCTGGGCAATACGCTGGCGCGCGAATTCCCCAACCTGACCATCATCGATATCGGCGGCGTGCTGCGCGAAATCCAGACGGTGCTGGACCAGGTCATCGTGGCGGTGGAATTCCTGTTCGTCTTCACGCTGGCCTCGGGCGTGCTGGTGCTGTACGCGGCGCTGATGGGATCGCAGGACGAGCGCACGCGCGAAGCGGGCCTGCTGCGCGCCCTGGGCGCCACGCGCAAGCAGCTGGCGCAGGCGCAGCTGATCGAATTCACTCTGGTGGGCGGCTTGTCCGGCCTGTTGGCGGCCAGCGGCGCGGCGGCCCTGGGCTGGGCGCTGGCGACCTACCAGTTCAAATTCGCCTGGTCCTTCTCGCCGACGGTGTGGGCGGCCGGTCTCGCGGCGGGCGCGCTGTGCGCCATCATCGGCGGCTGGCTGGGGCTGCGTTCGGTGCTGAGCAAGCCGCCGCTGCAAACCCTGCGCGAAGCGTAAGCGCGGCGGCGGAACGCTTCACGCCATGCTGGGCTGCGGCGCGGCATCCTTGCCATGCCGCTCGAAAGCGAAGACGGGACTGTCCAGCAGGTGGGGCGGCACGTCGAACAACGCCCAGTAATAGGTTTCGGCGCCGCGGCAAATCTGCGGCGCGTTGCAGTAACGGTGCCAGCGCTCGCCCACCTCGGCCGAGTACATGCCGTCGTTGCCCGGGATCTGGCTGAAAAAGGGCACGATGCGCTTGTCCTGCAGGGCTTGTAGCAGCGAGACCGGGGCGCCGCTGTCGCGCGCCATTTCGTACTGGGCTTGCAGGCTGTCGGCCGTTTCGATAATCATCAGCGTGGCCTTGCCGTTGCGCTCGCAGAACATGATGCCGGCCGGCTTGGGGAAGACATAGTGTTCGACAAAGCCGCGCATCTCGTACAGTTCGCGCACCACGGCCGCCAGCTGCGGGCAGCGCAGGAAGCCGTAGTCGTGCAAGGCCAGCATATCGCGCAGGGTTTCCGAGCGGTCCAGGAAGAAGGCTTGCTGCAGGACGTGGATTTCGCGTTCCAGCAGGTCCAGCGCGCTGCGGTCATTCTTGCGGATGTAGCGGTCGATCAGGCCGCGGTTGAAGGCGTCGACGGCGATCTTCTCGTCGCCGGTGCCGGTAAACAGGATCTTCTTGCAGGGCAGATGCTGCACGGCCTTGAAGAAATCGATGCCGCTCATCTGCGGCATGGAATAATCGACCACCAGCACGGACGGAATGGCGAAGCGCTGCTGCTGGCTGGCGATGCGGTGGATGCGCTCCACGTCGATCGCGATATTGCGCTGGTCCGCTTGCTGGCCATGCATGTCGAAGCTGACGCGCAGCGGCAGGCCGGTACGGCGCGGGCTGGCATGCAGCCAGACCAGGGCTTCGGTGGTGTCGCTGAAGCTGCGGCAGGGCTGCGACCCAAGGTGGTAGCCCAAGCTGCGCAGGAAGGTCGGGCTGTCGTCGACCAGCACGATGGTCGACGGGTGAGAGTAGACGGACAGTTTCATGGCTTACCCGGCATACGCCTCGAAAAATGGTTGAATCTGCATGATGCCGGGGAATGCGGCGGATTTGATTAAAATCCAATCGATGATTGATCCAGATCAATATGCTTTCACTGCCTGCGCTATCATTGCACTATGAATCAGAATGAAACCGCATCCCCTACTTTGTACGACGTGATCGGCGGCGAAAGCAAGCTGCGCGAGATGGTCGACCGTTTTTACGATTTGATGGAGCTGGAACCGGAATTTGCCGGCATCCGCACCATGCACCCGCCTTCCACCGAAGGTTCGCGCGACAAGCTGTTCTGGTTTCTCAGTGGCTGGATGGGCGGTCCCGATATGTTCGTGGAACGCTTCGGCCATCCGCGCCTGCGCGCGCGCCACCTGCCGTTCGCCATCGCCAGCGATGAGCGTGACCAGTGGCTGCGCTGCATGGCCTGGGCCATGGAAGACGTCGGCATCGCGGACGATTTGCGCGTGCGGCTGATGAATTCCTTCTTCCAGACCGCCGACTGGATGCGGAACAAGGCCGGCTGATGGAGGCGACCCTGCTCTGGCTCCTGCTGGCCGCCTGCGCCCTGATTATCGGCCTGCAGATCGTGCTGCTGCTGCGCGGGCGCAGCGGCGGCGTGGACGCCGACCTGGCCGAGCGCCTGGACCGCGTCGAGCGCGAAGTGCGCCTGCAATTGCAGGCCACGGCCCAGGCCCAGCGCCAGGAGATGGGCAGCACGCTGACCCAGGCCCATGCCGCCACGGTGCAGCAGCTCGATGGCATGCGGCGCCAGATCGAGGCGCTGACGGAATCGAATGCGCGCCGTCTGCTGGAAGTGCGGCTGACGCTGGAGAACAAGATGCGCGAGCTGCAAACCGATAACGGCGCGCGGCTGGAAGAAATGCGCAAGACGGTGGACGAGAAGCTGCATGCGACGTTGGAAACGCGTCTGAGCGAATCGTTCCGCCAGGTGTCGGAGCGGCTGGAGCGCGTGCACCAGGGCCTGGGCGAGATGCAGCAATTGGCGCTCGGCGTGGGCGATTTGAAACGCGTGCTGACCAATGTGAAGACGCGCGGCACCTGGGGCGAGGTACAGCTGGAAATGCTGCTGGAACAGGTGCTGACGCCGGAGCAGTATGCCAAGAATGTGGAAACGGTCATCGGCAGCAATGCGCGCGTGGAGTTCGCGCTCAAACTGCCGGGCCAGCAGGAAGGCGGAGCGCCGGTGTGGATGCCGATCGACGCCAAATTCCCGAAAGAGCAGTACGAAAGGCTGTTGGAAGCGGCAGAACGGGCCGACGCCGACGGCGTGGCCGTGGCCGGGCGCGAACTGGAGCGGGCGGTGCGCAACGAGGCGCGCACCATCGCCGAGAAATACCTGGCACCGCCGGCCACCACCGATTTCGCCATCCTCTTCCTGCCGACCGAAGGCCTGTATGCGGAAGTCATGCGCCGTCCCGGTCTGGCGGACGAGCTGCAAAGGCAGCACCGCATCAGCATTGCCGGTCCCTCGACCTTGACCGCGCTGCTGAACAGCCTGCAGATGGGCTTCCGCACGCTGGCGCTGGAGAAGCGCTCGTCGGAGGTGTGGCAGGTGCTGGGCGCGGTGAAGACGGAGTTCGCCAAGTTCGGCGACGTGCTGGCCGCCACCAGGAGCACGCTGGAACGCGCCGCCCGCAATATCGAATCGGCCGAAGTGCGCAGCCGGCAGATGGCGCGCAAGCTGAAGTCGGTGGAAGCTTTACCTGCTGAAGCGGCCCAGCTCCTGCTGGGGGCAAGCCAGGAACAGGATTCGGAAGAACTCGACAGCCTCTGAACGGGGCGTCGGCAAGGGGCCGGCGGCGCGGCGGGGCAGGAGGAGGGGAGATGTCCAGCAGCCCGCGCAGCAAGATCGTCAGCGCCGCCGACGCCGTGGCGCGCATCCGCGATGGCGATACGGTCGCCACCGGCGGCTTTGTCGGCATCGGCTTTGCCGAGAATATCGCCGTGGCGCTGGAGCAGCGCTTCCTGCGCGAAGGCGGGCCGCGCGGCCTGACCCTGCTGTACGCGGCGGGCCAGGGCGATGGCGGCGAGCGTGGCCTGAACCACCTGGCCCATGAAGGCTTGCTGCGGCGCGTGATCGGCGGCCACTGGGGACTGGTGCCCAAGCTGCAGCAGCTCGCCATCGACAATCTGATCGAAGCCTACAATCTGCCGCAGGGCGTGATCAGCCAGCTGTTCCGCGACACGGCGGCCGGCAAGCCCGGCATGCTGACCCACGTCGGCCTCGGCACCTTCGTCGACCCGCGCCATGGCGGCGGCAAGATCAATGCGCGCGCCAGCGAGGATCTGGTCGAGCTGAGCATGCTGGGCGGGCGCGAAAGCCTGTTCTACAAGACGCTGCCGGTGCAGGTGGCCATCATCCGCGGCAGCACGGCCGACAGCGCCGGCAATATCACCATGGAACGCGAGGCGCTGACGCTGGAGGTGCTGGCCATCGCCATGGCCGCGCACAATAGCGGCGGCCTGGTGATCGCCCAGGTCGAAGCGCTGGCGCCGCGCGGCACGCTCAATCCGCGCCAGGTCAAGGTGCCCGGCATCCTGGTCGACTGCGTGGTGCTGGCGGAAGACCCATCCCACCATATGCAAACCTTTGCCGAAGCCTTCAGCGCCGCCTATGCCGGCCTGGAACGGATCGAACTGGGCGAGCGCGCGCCGTTGCACCTCAACGAACGCAAGATCATCGCGCGCCGCGCGCTGATGGAATTGCAGGCCGGCGATGTGGTCAACCTCGGCATCGGCATGCCCGAAGGCGTGGCCGACGTCGCCGCCGAAGCCGGTCTGCTCGAACAACTGACCCTGACTACCGAAGCGGGCGTGATCGGCGGCCTGCCGGTGGGCGGCCTGAGTTTCGGCGCCGCCGCCAATCCCGACGCCGTCATCGACCAGCCCTACCAATTCGACTTTTACGATGGCGGCGGCCTCGATGTTGCCGTACTGGGACTGGCGCAAGCCGATCGCGAAGGCAATCTGAACGTCAGCAAATTCGGCCGCAAGCTGGCCGGCGCGGGCGGCTTCATCAACATCAGCCAGAACGCGCGCAAGGTGATCTTCGCCGGCACCTTCACCACCGGCGGCCTGCGTTGCTGTGGATACGGGGCGTCTCAGCATTGTGAGCGAAGGCAGCGCCCGCAAATTCGTCGACGTGGTCGAACACCGCAGCTACAGCGCCGCCCACGCCCTCGCGCGCGGCCAGCAAGCCCTGTACGTCACCGAGCGCTGCGTCTTCCGTCTGGGCGCGCACGGCCCCGAACTGATCGAAATCGCCCCCGGCATCGACCTCGAGCGCGACATCCTCGCCCACATGGACTTCCGTCCCGCCATCAGCGCCAAGCTGCAGCCCATGCCCGCCCACCTGTTCCACCTTTGATCTGCATCAAACAATGTCCCACCCTGGTGTCAGGCACCAAGGTCGGACATTCTTTGATCCAGCGCAAACAATGTCCTACTCTGGTGCCTGACACCGGGTGGGACATTTGTTGATTTAGATCAGACCTTCGAAGGGGAGGATGGCGACGGACTCGCCGGGGGCGACGTTGCCTTGCTCGTCGGGGAGGATGATGATGCAGTTGGCTTCGGTCATGGAGCGCAGGATGCCGCTGCCTTGCGCGCCCGTCAGACGCACTTCGGCCTGGCCGTCGGCGCCCAGGCTGACGATGCCGCGCTGGTATTCGGTGCGGCCGGCTTTTTTGCGGATGGCGTCGGCCGCGCGGGCGCGCAGCAGCGGCATGTCGTTGCCGCCGTCGACGCCCATCATGCGCTGCAGGGCGTTGCGGGCGAAGAAGTAGAAGGTGACCATGACGGCGACCGGGTTGCCGGGCAGACCGAACAGGAAGGCGGAGTGGCCGTTGGAGCGGATCTGGCCAAAGGCCATCGGCCGGCCCGGGCGCATGCCGATTTTCCAGAAACTGACTTCGCCCAGCTTGTCCATCACTGCGCGCGTGTAGTCGGCGTCGCCCACCGAGACGCCGCCGGAGGTGATGATGGCGTCGGCGCTTTCGCAGGCTTCGCGCAGGGCCGCTTCGAGCGCGGCCGGGTCGTCGCGCGTGACGCCCATGTCGATGATGTCGCAGCCGAGGCGGCGCAGCATGCCGTACAAGGTGTAGCGGTTGCTGTCGTAGATGCAGCCTTGCTCGAGCGGCTCGCCGATGGAGCGCAGCTCGTCGCCGGTGGAGAAGAAGGCGACGCGCAGGCGGCGCCGCACCGGGACTTCGGCGATGCCGAGCGAGGCGATCAGGCCGAGGTCGGCCGGGCGGATCAGCTTGCCGGTGCGCAGGGCGGGCTGGCCGGCTTGCAAGTCTTCGCCCTGGCGGCGCCGGTTGTCGCCGCTGCGCACGCTGTTGCCGGCGAAGGTGACGCTGGCGGCGTCGCTGGCGCTGGCCAGTTCCTGCGGCAGCACGGTGTCGCAGCCTTCGGGCATGACGCCGCCGGTCATGATGCGCACGCATTCGCCGGGACCGGGACGCAGCCCCGATGGCTGGCCGGCGTAGGCGATGCCGATGGTGCGCAGCGTGAGCTGTTCCCGGCCTTGCAATTGGGCGCCGTCGAAGGCGTAGCCGTCCATGGCGGAATTGTCGTGGGCCGGCACATCTATGGGCGAGATCAGGTCAGCTGCCAGCACGCGGTCGAGGGCGCTGCGCAGCGCGACTTTTTCGACGGCGCGCACCGGTTGGATGAAACGTTGGATGATGTGCTGGGCATGGCGCACGGGCAGCGCGCCGGGATCGTAATCCGACAGGCAGCCGATCACTTGCTGCAGGCTGGGCGCGTGGCCGCGCTCCTCTTGTTGCAGCTGCTCCAGCGTGTTGATATTGCGGAAGGCGGCGGCATCGCTGAACAGTACTTCGGCCACGCGCAGCGCGCCATGCCAGCCGCCCATGCGCCGCATGCCGCTGTCGAGATAAGCTTGCAACTGGGGCAGGGCGCTGCGCTTGACCAGACTGAACACGGGATGGCGCTGGCGCTGCGGCACGCCGTGCTCGTCCGGCTCCAGGGTGACGGCCACGGCCAGATCGGCGTCCTCGGCCAGCAGGGCAGTGTGCAGGCGCGCCGCCAGGTCGTCCGGCAGGAAGGGCGAGTCGCACGGCACCGTGAGCAGCAGCGCGGTGGCGCACTGTTGCAGGCCGACTTGCAGGCCTGCGAGCGGGCCGGCAAAGCCGTCCAGCGAATCGGCCAGCACGGGCAGGCCATAGGCGGCATAGGCGTCGGCGTTGCGGTTGGCGTTGATGGCGATGTGGGTCGCTTGCGGCTTGAGCTTTTCCAGCACATGGGCGACGAGGGTGGCGCCGCGGAACGGCTGCAGCCCTTTGTCGACGCGGCCCATGCGCGTGGCGCGGCCACCGGCGAGGATCAGGGCGCTGATCTGGTTCTTATCGGTCAAACTAACCCCCAATATAGGACATTTCGACGCGCCGTTCGCTGCCGGAGCGCGACAGGCCGTCGGTGTTGATGGTGCGCAGCTCGGAGTAGCGGTCGGCGCGGACGCGCCACAGCGCGCCGATGGCGGCGCTGATTTCGGCATCGCTGCGGCCGCCGCGCAGCAGGGCGCGCAGGTCGTGGCCGCGGCTGGCGAACAGGCAGGTGTAGAGCTGGCCTTCGGTGGATAGGCGCGCGCGCGAGCAGTCGTGGCAGAAGGCGTGGGTGACGCTGGAGATGAAGCCGATTTCGCCGCCGCCATCGGCATAGCGCCAGCGCTGTGCCGTTTCGCCGTTGTAGTTCGGATCGGCCGGCAGCAGCGGCATTTCGGCGTGGATGCGGCGGCGCAGCTCGTCGGAGGGGATCACATCGCGCATATTCCAGCCGTTCGAGGCGCCCACGTCCATGAATTCGATGAAGCGCAGGATGGTGGGCGTGTCTTTGAAATGGCGCGCCATGGGCAGGATTTCCTGCTCGTTCAGGCCGCCCTTGACCACCATATTGACCTTGATCGGCCCCAGTCCGGCTTGCTGGGCGGCGTCGATGCCTTTGAGCACATCGGCGACGGCGAAGTCGACATCGTTCATGCGCTTGAAGGTGGCGTCGTCCAGGGCGTCGAGCGAGACGCTGACGCGGGTGAGGCCGGCATCCTTGAGCGACTGCGCCTTGCGCGCCAGCAGGGAACCATTGGTGGTCAGGGTCAGGTCGAGCGGCTTGCCGCTGGCCGTGGGCAGCTTGGCCAGCATCTCGACCAGGCGTTCGAGATGGCGCCGCAGCAGCGGCTCGCCGCCGGTCAGGCGGATCTTTTCCACGCCGTGCGCGATGAAGAGGCGGGCCACACGCGCGATTTCCTCGAAGCTCAAGAGGGAGCCATGCGGCAGGTACTCGTAGTTCTTGTCGAATACTTCCTTGGGCATGCAGTACACGCAGCGGAAGTTGCAGCGGTCGGTCACCGAGATGCGCAGATCGTGCAGGGGGCGGGCAAGACTGTCCAGCACGCTTCCTGTCGCTGGCGCCAGGCTGGCGGGAATGGCCGGGACCGTACTACGGCCGTCCGACACAAGGATGATTTTCTCGGTCATGGGTGTTGCAAGGGGAAAAGCGTTCAACCCGGATACGATAGCACGACGCCAGCGATTGCACAGGTGGCTAAAAGGACTATGGTGTCCATCTTAAAACGGACGAGGGCCAGGCAGGCGAGGGCGCTGATGGCGATGGCCGGCCCGTCCCACCGCCCGTCGGGGCGGAAAACATGTTGTCCGAAAAATACGGCCAGGCTGAGGATGACGCCCACCACGGCGGCCGAAATGGCGGTCAGCGGCGCCGTCATGCGGATATTGCCGCGCGTGGCTTCCACCAGCGGTCCGCCGGCCAGGATGAAGATGAAGGAGGGCAGGAAGGTGAACCAGGCCGCCACCGCCGCCCCGGCCAGCCCGCCCGCCGCCAGCCAGGGGCCGCAGACGGCATGGGTCCAGCCGCCGACGAAGCCGACGAAGGCCACGATCATGATCAGCGGGCCGGGCGTGGTTTCGCCCAGGGCCAGGCCATCCATCATCTGCGCCGGGGTCAGCCAGTGGAAGGTTTCCACGCCGCCCTGGTAGACATAGGGCAGCACCGCGTAGGCGCCGCCGAAGGTCAGGAGGGCGGCTTTGCCGAAGAACCAGCCCATCTGGGCCAGTGGCGCGCGCCAGCCGAAGAGGGCGGCGAGCAGCAGCCAGACGGCGCCGGCCAGCAGCAGGCCGGCCAAGCCGGTGCGCAGCAAGCGGCGGGCGCTGAAGCGGGCATGGGGCGGCGTTGGCGTGGCGTCGTCGATCAGGGCGGGGCCGTAGTGCTGCGGGCCGGCGGCCCGGGCGGAGGCCAGTTGGAACCAGGTGGGGCGCCAGCGGCCGCCGAGCCAGCCGGCCAGGGCGGCCGCCGCGACGATGGCGGGGAAAGGCAGTTGAAGCAGGGTGATCGCGACAAAAGCAAGGAGGGCGATGCCCGCCAGCGCGCCATTGCGCAGGGTGCGGCGGCCCACGCGCCAAGCGGCGGCCAGCACGATGGCGACCACGGCCGGCTTGATGCCGTAGAGGATGCTGGCGATCAGCGGCAGGCTGCCGTAAGCGAGGTAAATCCAGGACAAAGCCATCATGATGAGCAAAGATGGCAGGATGAAGAGGGTGCCGGCGATGATGCCGCCGCGTGTTTTGTGCATCAGCCAGCCGATATAGACGGCGAGCTGGGTGGCTTCCGGGCCGGGCAATAGCATGCAGTAATTGAGCGCATGCAGGAAACGTTGTTCCGAGATCCAGCGCCGTTTTTCCACCAGTTCGCTGTGCATCATGGCGATCTGGCCGGCCGGGCCGCCAAAACTGATGAAGCCGAGCTTTAGCCAGTAAAGAAAAGCGCTGCGCAGGCTGACGGGAGCTGGGGACATGGCTTAGCCTTGGTGGGCAGGGGTGGGGCGGAAAAAAAGGGAAGCCAGCGGCTTCCCTTTGTTCAGATTAGCAAGGGCCAAGCCCATGCCGATCAGCGGCGGGTGTCAACCTGCACCAGCGGCTCGTCCGATACCGGCGGCTGCGGCTTGCGCTCGCGCGGCACGCGCACGGGGGCCACCACCTGGGCGGCGGCTTCCTGGGCGGCGCGCAGCTTGGCCGGGTCGGTCGCTGCCATGGTCAGGCCAACCGAACCCAGCAGGGCGTTCAGGTCGGCTGCCGGAGCAGCAGGCTGGGCAGCGGCTGGCGCTGCTGCGCTTGCCACTGGCGCGGCGGCCGGAGCCACTGGCACAGGTGCAGGTGCGGCCACGGCAACTGCCGGTGCGCTGACTGGCGCGGCTACGGTTTCCACTGCGGCGACGGCTGGAGCACTGGCTTCCGAAGCCGGGGCTTCTGCAGGCGCTGGCGCGGCAACGGCTTCCTCTGCGGCTGGCGCAGCGACAGCTTCGGCTGCGACGGCCGGCGCAGTGACTACCGGTGCGGCGATCGGCGCGGCCACGGCAACCGCGGGAGCGCTTGCTGGCACTGCTTCCGCCGCTACCGGGGCCGGCGCTTCGGCCGCGGCCGGGGCAACGGTGGCCTCGACAACAGCTTCGGCTGGCGCGGCGACAGCTTCCACGGCGGCGCTGACTGGCGCAACGGCAACGGCAGCTTCAGTCTGCACTGGCGCGGCAGCGGTTTCAGCAGCGACAGGTGCGGCGGGCACGGCCGTTTCCACGGCGGTGCTCACGACTGGCGCGGCGGTCGCGGCCACGGTTGGGGCCACAGCTTCGGCTGCCTCGACGGCGGCGATGGCGGGCGCCACGGCCTGGATCGCGGCTTCACCGCTGTCACCGGCTTCGCCATCGGCGGCGAATGCACCATCCTGGCCTTCACCGTCGCGCTCGCGGCGGTTGCGGTTGCGGCCACCACGACGACGGCGACGGCGCGGTTCATCGCCACCTTCGGCGCCGTCCGCGTCCTCGCCTTCCGGACCGGCATTGGCCGGTACTTTGACCAGGTCTGGCACTTCCACGGCAGGCGTGGCACCGGCCGGGCCAACGCCGGCGGCGGCCAATGCCAGTTCTTCCGCTTTCACTTCCGTGGCGGCAGCTTTCTCGCCGCGCGGCTCGCGCGGTGGACGTGGTGGGCGCTCGGCACGTTCAGGGCGTTCGGCGCGTTCCGGACGCTCGGCACGTTCGCCGCGCTCCGCGCGTTCGGCGCGTGGCGCTTCGGCCGGCTGGCCTTCACGCGCTTCGCGTGGCTCGCGTGGTGGACGCGGTGGGCGGGCTGGACGGCCTTCGGCCGCTTTCGGCGCTTCGTCCGTGCCGGCGGCGCGGGCGCCGCCTTCGCGCTCGTCGCGCTCACGGCCCTTGGCGTTACGGTTGCGGCCGCGTGGACCGCGGGCGTTGCGGTCGCCGCGCTCGCTGCTCGATGGTTTGCTGACGATGGCCGGAGCGGCCGGCGCTGCCGCTTCTTCTTTCTTGCCGGTGAAGAAGGAAATCAGCTTGGCGAAGAAACCTTGCTCGGCCGGTGCGGCGGCGGCTGGCGCGGCCGGTTTGACGGCTTCGGCGGCCGGCTTGCGGTCCACCATCGGCGCCGGCTGGGCCGGGGTGATGGTCTTGACCACGGCTTCCTGGCGCGGCTTGGCTTCTTCCTTCTGGCGCTTGCTGAAAGCCATATCGGTTTCGGCCTGCTCCGCCATGGTGTAGCTGGCGGCGCTGTCTTCCAGGCGCGGATCGTCGTGCTTGATGCGTTCGAGCTTGTAGTGCGGGGTGTCCAGATGCTTGTTCGGGATCAGGATCACGGTGATGCGGTGGCGGTTCTCGATCTTCAGCACTTCGCCGCGCTTCTCGTTGAGCAGGAAGGCGGCCACGTCGACCGGCACCTGCACGTGGATGGCGGCCGAGTTTTCCTTCATCGCCTCTTCCTGGATGATGCGCAGCACCTGCAGGGCGGACGATTCGGTATCGCGGATATGGCCGGTGCCCGAGCAGCGCGGGCAGGTCACGTGCGAGCCTTCGGACAGCGAAGGGCGCAGGCGCTGGCGCGACAGTTCCATCAGGCCGAAGCGCGAAATCTTGCCCATCTGAACGCGGGCGCGGTCATGGTGCAGGGCGTCTTTCAGGCGCTGCTCGACTTCGCGTTGGTTCTTGGCCACTTCCATGTCGATGAAGTCGATCACGATCAGGCCGCCCAGGTCGCGCAGGCGCAACTGGCGCGCCACTTCTTCGGCCGCTTCCAAGTTGGTGTTGAAGGCGGTGGTTTCGATGTCGGAGCCGCGCGTGGCGCGCGCCGAGTTGACGTCCACCGACACCAGCGCTTCGGTGTGGTCGATCACGATGGCGCCGCCCGAAGGCAGGGGCACGGTGCGCGAGTAGGCCGTTTCGATCTGGTGTTCGATCTGGAAGCGCGAGAACAGCGGCACGTCGTCGCTGTAGCGCTTCACGCGATGCACCATATCGGGCATCACATGGCTCATGAACTGGTGCGCCTGGTCGTAGATCTCGTCGGTATCGATCAGGATCTCGCCGATATCAGGCTGGAAGTAGTCGCGAATGGCGCGGATCACCAGAGACGATTCCTGGTAGATCAGGAAGGCGCCGGAGCCGGCCTTGGACGCGCCTTCAATCGCGCGCCACAGCTGCATCAGGTAGTTCAAGTCCCACTGCAGCTCTTCCACGGTGCGGCCGATGCCGGCGGTGCGGGCGATCACGGACATGCCTTGCGGCAGGTCCAGCTTGTCCATGGTTTCGCGCAGTTCCTGGCGTTCCTCGCCTTCGACGCGGCGCGACACGCCGCCGCCGCGCGGGTTGTTCGGCATCAAGACCAGGTAGCGCCCGGCCAGCGAGATGAAGGAGGTCAGGGCCGCGCCTTTATTGCCGCGCTCTTCCTTTTCCACCTGCACCACGATTTCCTGGCCCTCGCGCAGCGCTTCCTTGACGGAGGCATTGCGCACGTCCACGCCTTCGCGGAAATAGCTGCGCGCCACTTCCTTGAACGGCAGGAAACCATGACGGTCTTCGCCATAGCTGACGAAACAGGCTTCCAGGGAGGGTTCGATACGGGTGATGACGCCTTTGTAGATATTTGACTTGCGCTGCTCGCGTCCAGCAGTTTCGATGTCGATATCGATCAGTTTCTGACCGTCGACAATTGCTACGCGCAGCTCCTCTTGCTGCGTAGCATTAAACAACATGCGTTTCATTTTTATAAACTCCGCGACCCGAAGGCCGTCTCCAGGCCGCTCCATAAGAGCGGCAAACGTACACGGATATACGCGGGAGTTAAGGAGGCTGCGGGGAAATGCCTCGTCATGCGGCGCAGCAACGCCAAGCGCTGCCGCCGCAAAGGGCGCATGAGGCTGATCGTCATGCCGAGTGCACGCACCGCGGGCAACTCATCCATGCGGCCCGACAGGGTCGGGGGCGGGAGTATGCGGGCGTGCGCAAAGCGTCGGGCCGGGCCTCTCCAGGATCCCGGCGAAACGGCAAGCGTTATCAGCTTCATCAACCAGCGAGCAACGACTAGGGGGCTTGCTCGCCGGACTTATCCTAACAATCCAGCCAATCTAATCCCAGCACTCTTGCGCGCTATCCGATGGCCACAGTGGTGACCACCTTGATTCGCGCATGGGTGTGCGTATACATTTTTTTCCACCGAATTTGCATTTAGCGAGGCCAGTGGATACGCCCCTGTGTAAAATGTGCTTTTATTCTTACACGTGCAGCAGCTTAAACCGCGGCAAAACGATTATATATTCAAAATGAAGGACTTAGAGAGATTTTCTGGGAAGACAGGGCAAAACAAGGCCTCCCAGGCCCAGCCGGCTTCCCCCGCACCGGTCCTGCCGCAAGCACAATTCGTCACAATCACCGAAGAAGAGGCCGGGCAGCGCATCGATAATTATCTGTTGCGTGTTTGCAAAGGCGTGCCGAAAAGCCATATCTACCGCATCCTGCGCTCGGGTGAAGTGCGCGTCAACAAGGGCCGCATCGACCAATTGTACCGTCTGGTACAGGGCGATCTGGTGCGCATTCCGCCGATTCGTGTTGCCGAAAAGAATGAAGTCAGCGTGCCGGCCGCCGAATTCAGCATTATTTTCGAGGACAGCCACCTGCTGGTCATCGACAAGCCGGCCGGCGTGGCTGTGCACGGCGGCTCGGGCGTCTCGTTCGGCGTCATCGAGCAATTGCGCGCCTCGCGTCCGGACGCCAAATTCCTCGAGTTGGTGCACCGCCTCGACCGCGAAACCTCGGGTTTGCTCTTGCTCGCCAAGAAACGTTCCGCCTTGACCAGCCTGCATGAGCAGATGCGCGACGGCCATACCGACAAGCGCTACCTGGTGCTGGCGGTGGGGGACTGGAAGAATAAGCGCCAGCATGTAAAATTGTCATTGCACAAATATACGACGGCCGATGGCGAACGCCGGGTGACGGTGGCGGCCGACGGCCAGCCTTCACATACGGTATTCTCCCTGCTGCGCAAGTTTGAAAAATTTGCCTTGCTGGAAGCCGAGCTGAAAACCGGCCGCACGCACCAGATTCGCGTTCATCTGGCATCGTCGGGCTTCCCGATTGCTGGTGACGATAAATACGGCGATTTCGCCCTGAACAAAGCTTTGCAAAAAGCCGATGCCACGCGTGGCGCGCTGAAACGCATGTTTCTGCATGCCCATCAGATCACGTTTACCCACCCGGAATCGGGGAAACGCATGACGCTGAATGCGCCGCTGGCCGCCGAGTGCGATCGCTTCCTGCAAAGCCTGGGTCCGGCGTTGCCGCACTAATATTATATAGAGGAGCCAGCCGCGCGCCGGCTGGGGAAAATGTCAAGAAAGCAATTTGATCTGATCGTCTTCGATTGGGATGGCACGTTGATGGATAGCACGGCGGCCATCGTCAAGTGCATCCAGGCCGCCGCCAAGGACTTGGGGTTGCCGGTGCCGGGCGAGGCTGCCGCCGCCCATGTGATCGGCCTCGGCCTGCATGAGGCCATGCAGGCCGTGCTGCCCGACGCCGACCCGAAATACCATGCGCGCATGGTGGAGCGCTACCGCTACCACTTCCTGAGCCGCGACCATGAGCTGACCCTGTTCCAGGGCGCGCGCGAAATGTTGCAGGAATTGGCGCAGGAAGGCTATTTCCTGGCCGTGGCCACCGGCAAGAGCCGGGTCGGCCTGAACCGCGCGCTCAACGATGTGGGTCTGCTGTCGGCCTTCGACGCCACGCGTTGCGCTGATGAAACATTCTCCAAGCCCCATCCGGCCATGCTGCAAGAACTGACGCGCGAACTGGGCCAGGACCTCAAGCGCACCGTGATGATCGGCGACACCACCCATGACTTGCTGATGGCGCAGAACGCGGGCGCGGCCGGCATCGCCGTCGAATACGGCGCCCACCCGATCCACCAGCTGCAAGCCTGTAATCCGCTGTTCTCCGCGCGTTCCGTGGCCGAGCTGCACCAATGGCTGAATGAGAACGCCTGATGAGCGAGAACCCTGAGATCCTGATCTGCGCCTCCGACGAATTGGCCGAGGGCGGCAAGGGCGTGCGCTTTCCCGTCACGGCCGGCGGCGAGGACGGCACCGGCTTCGTGGTGCGCTATGGCGGCCAGGCGTATGGCTATCTGAACCGCTGCGCCCACGTGCCCATCGAACTGGACTGGGCGCCCGGCGAATTTTTCGAGTCGAGCGGCCTGTACATCATGTGCTCGACCCATGGCGCCGTGTATGTGCCGGAAAGCGGCCACTGTGCCGGCGGCCCGTGCAAGGGCGGCCGCCTGCGGCCGATCACGGTGAGCGAGCGCGATCAGCAGATTTTCTGGCAACCGGACGATTACGTCCGTCCGGCGCGCGCCTGAGGCGCCGTCTTTCACGAAAAGTAGAGCATGAACGAGAACACTGAACATCCCGGCAACGCCGCTGGCTTGCCGCCGACCCCGCCACCGGCGCCGCCGGCCGCGCCCACCGACGAGGGCGCGCCGCCCATCAAGTGGGAGAGGGAGGTGCTGGAGAAGCTGGTGTTCGCCACCCTGAAGGAACAGCGCGCCAACCGCCGCTGGAGCATCTTCTTCAAGGTTTTCATGCTGGTGATCGTCTTCCTGGCTGTGGTCAGCTATTTCGATATCGACCTGATGGGCGGAGATGCCGAGTCTTTAGGGCGACATACGGCCCTGATCGAGATCGAAGGCAATATCGAGGCGGAGGGTAGCGGCGCCGCCTCGGTGGTGATCCCGGCCCTCAACAAGGCGTTTTCCGACAGCGGCTCGGTGGCCGTGGTGCTGCACATTAACAGCCCGGGCGGCAGCGCGGTGCAGGCCGGCATGATCGTCGACGAGGTGCACCGCCTGCGCAAGGGCTATCCGGCCAAGCCGCTGTACGTGGTGGTCGACGAGATCTGCGCTTCGGGCGGCTATTACATCGCCGCCTCGGCCGACAAGATCTATGTCGACAAGGCCAGCCTGATCGGCTCGATCGGCGTGCTGATGGACGGTTTCGGCTTCACCGGCACCATGGACAAGCTGGGCGTCGAGCGCCGCCTGCTGACGGCCGGCGCCAACAAAGGTTTCCTCGACCCGTTCAGCCCGCAGTCGGACAAGCAAAAGCAGCACGCCCAGAGCATGCTCAATGAAATCCACCAGCAGTTCATCGACGTGGTGCGCACGGGCCGCGGCAAGCGTCTGAAGGAAACGCCGGAGATGTTCTCGGGCCTGTTCTGGACCGGCGCGCGCGCCATCGACATGGGCCTGGCCGATGGCCTGGGCAGCGTGGACAGCGTGGCGCGCGATGTGATCGACGCGCCCGACATCATCGACTACACCCAGCACGAGGGACTGCAGGAGCGCGTGCTGAAGAAATTCGGCGCCGCCGTGGGTTCCGGCGCGATCAAGGCGGCCGCCGAGGCCGCCCGTCCCGCCCTGCGCTAAATTGCGTTAAGAGAGCAACAGACAAGATTGGCAGTTTGCTCTTGTTACCCCTTGTATATTCCCGGTCGTGGGCTATAGTGGTGATGTAGTTCGTTCCAAGGGAGGGCTTATACAAGAAGTTGAAGGTTGGCGTAAGCTGACATTGCGATGGAACTACTCCCGGCGCATCGTGCATGCGCCCACCGAGTGAACTCACTTCCTCGAATGTGTTCCGGGATGGAACAAGAGAACGGCGGCCTCTGGCCGCTGTTTTCATTTCAGCCCGGTTTCTTCGGCATGGAAGCCGCCAGCCTGCAGCCAATCCTGATAATGCTGCTGCAGGTGCGCATGCCAGCGCCATTGCACCGTATGGCCGCCGAATGGGGCGCCACCGCGCCAGCGCGCCAGGGCGGCTTCGGTTTCATGTTGGGCCGCCTGTTCGGCGGTGGCACGGATATCGCTGTCGTGGATTTGCATGATCTGGCTCTCCCGTAAATTCTGATCGTGCTCGATGGAATCCTAAGGCACGTTAAGTAGATTCCTACATTTGTTTCCAGTGTATCGATGGGATCGGTCAGCAGTTTGATTTATATCAATCGCTTGGCGGGTGCCAGGGCAAATCCGGTAAAATTCCGCCCCATGAGTAAAATATCCCTAGACCGCATCCTGCAATCGCAGGGTTTCGGCACCCGCAAATACTGCCGCGCCCTGATCGAGGACGGCGATGTCCTGATCGGTGGCGTCGTGCAGGACAATTACAAGACCAGCTTCGACACCGAGGGCCTGGTGCTGCAAGTCTTCGAGGAAGAGTGGGTCTACCGCGAACACCTGTACCTGGCCCTGTACAAGCCGGCCGACTATGAATGCTCGCGCAAGCCCAGCCACCATCCCGGCGTGCTGACCTTGCTGCCCGAGCAATTCAGCTGGCGCGAAGTGCAGCCGGTCGGCCGCCTCGACCACGACACCACGGGCATGCTGCTGATGTCGGACGACGGCCCCTTCATCCATGCCCAGTCCTCGCCCAAGCGCCACGTGCCCAAGGTCTACCAGGCCACCACCCACGATCCGGTGACGCCGGAACTGATCGCGCAACTGCGCGCCGGCGTGCAACTGCACGACGAGCCGGCGCCGCTGGCGGCCCTGGTCTGCGAACAGCGCGGCGAGCACCAGCTGGAAATCGTGCTGGAGCAGGGCAAATACCACCAGGTCAAGCGCATGCTGGCGGCGGCCGGCAACCATTGCAGCGCGCTGCACCGCTCCGCCATCGGCGGCCTGGAATTGGCGTCGCTCGGCCTGCAAGAGGGCGAGTGGTGCTATCTGACGCCGGAACAGCTGGCCCTGCTGGCACCGGTCTGAGCCTCTCGGTCCGCCGCACCGGGCGGGCATCTGCTACAGTTTTGCTCTTCGCAACTTTCCGCTTTCGCCCATGAAACTGGCAACCCTGAAAGACGGCACGCGCGACGGCCAGCTGGCCATCGTCGCGCGCGACCTCAAAACGGCCGTGGTGGCCGATGGCATCGCCGCCACCCTGCAGCGCGCGCTCGACGACTGGGCCTTCCTCGCGCCCCAGCTCGACGAGCTGTCGCGCCAGCTCAACGAGGGCCGGGCGCGCCGCAGCTTCGATTTCGACCCGCAGCGCTGCATGGCGCCGTTGCCGCGCGCCTACCAGTGGGTTGACGGCTCGGCCTATGTCAACCATGTGGAACTGGTGCGCAAGGCGCGCAAGGCCGAGATGCCGGCCGCCTTCTGGGACGATCCGCTGATGTACCAGGGCGGCAGCGACGATTTCCTCGGCCCCTGCGACGATATCGTGCTGCGCCATGAGGAATGGGGCCTGGACTTCGAAGCCGAGGTGGCCGTCATCACCGGCGATGTGCCGATGGGCGCCACGCCCGACCAGGCCCAGCAGCAAATCCGCCTGCTGACCCTGGTCAACGATGTTTCGCTGCGCAATCTGATGCCCGACGAACTGGCCAAGGGCTTCGGCTTCCTCCAGTCCAAGCCCGCCACCAGCTTCGCGCCCGTGGCGCTGACGCCGGACGAGCTGGGCGACGCTTGGCAGGAGAGCAAGCTGCACCTGCCGCTGCGCTCGGCCTGGAACGGCAAGCTCGTGGGCCAGCCCAATGCCGGCGTCGACATGGTATTCAACTTCGCCCAGTTGATCGCCCACCTGTGCAAGACGCGCCATGCGCGCGCCGGCACCATCGTCGGCTCCGGGACGGTGTCGAACCAGGATGCGAAGAAGGGCTATTCCTGCATCGCCGAGAAGCGCTGCCTGGAAACGATCGCCGACGGCAAGCCGAGCATGCCCTTCATGGGCTTCGGCGACACCATCCGCATCGACATGCTCGATGCCGACGGCAAATCGCTGTTCGGCGCCATCGAGCAGCGCGTGTGCGCGGCGTCCTGAGATATTTTCTAATTTGCAATAAAACGGAACAAGCCGGGGAAAGTCCGCCTGTTCCGCCGATGGCCGTCATGGTCTAGAAGCAATAATGTCTCCTGCCAGGCCGCCGGGTGTCCGCGCCGGCCTTACCAGGAGCAGTAGATGGCTGAAGACAGCGAAGCCGAAAAGACCGAACCGGCGTCACAGAGGCGCCTCGAGCAGGCGCGGGAAGAAGGCGACGTTCCCCGGTCGCGCGAAGTGGCGACCTTTACCGTGCTGATGGCGGCCGGTGCTGGCTTGTGGATGACCGGTTCCGGCCTGGTACGGCAATTGAGCGCGGCGCTGGTGTCCGGCCTGTCGCTGACGCGCGAGCAAGTCTTCAATCCCGATGTCTTGCTCACCCGCATCCTGGTCGATGTGGTGCAGGTCATCGTCGCCTGCCTGCCGCTGGCGGTGGCGGTGATGATCGTGGCCCTCGCTTCGCCCTTGCTGGTGGGCGGCTGGCTGTTCAGCGGCAAGGCCATCACCCCGAATTTCATGAAGCTCAACCCGATCAACGGCTTGAGCAATCTGGTGTCCAAAAATGCGCTGGTGGAGCTGGTCAAGGCCATCCTGAAAACCCTGATCGTGGCCGCCGTCGCCTGGCTCGTGGTGCTCAAGCAGAAGGAAGCCGTGTTCGGCCTGGTCAACGAGCCGCTCAAGCTGGGCAGCGCCCACCTGCTCGATATGCTGGCCATGAGTTTCCTGTTCATTGTCGGCGCGCTCGGCTTTATCGCCGCCATCGATGCGCCTTACCAGATGTGGCATTACGCCAACAAGCTGAAGATGACGCGCCAGGAGCTGATCCAGGAATCCAAGGAATCGGACGGCAATCCCCAGATCAAGGGCAAGATCCGCCAGCTGCAGCGCGAAATGGCCAAGCGCCGCATGATGGCCGAGGTGCCGACCGCCGACGTGGTGGTGACCAACCCGACCCATTTTGCCGTCGCGCTGAAATACGTCGATGGCGCCGGCAGCGCGCCGAAGGTGGTGGCCAAGGGCACCGACGCGGTGGCGGCCAAGATCCGCGAACTGGCCAAGGAACACAAGGTGGCGATCCTGGAAGCGCCGGCCCTGGCCCGCGCGCTGCACAAGCATACCGAGATCGGCGACGAGATTTCGCCGCGCCTGTATGCCGCCGTGGCCGAAGTGCTGGCCTATGTCTTCCAGCTGCGCGCCTACCGTCCGGGCGGCCATTATCCAGACCGTCCCGGCAAACTCGAGGTGCCGGACGATATGGACCCGCTGCATCCAGCCTCGCAACAGGCGCCAACGCAAGCACAAAACAATACGGGAGCTAATCCATGAACAGCCTGAAACTACCCGCCTGGCTGAGCGGCATGAACCTGTCCGGCGCGGCCGGCAAGAGCCTGGCCGCGCCGATCCTGATCATCATGCTGCTGGCGATGATGATCCTGCCGCTGCCGGCCTTTGTGCTCGACCTGTTCTTCAGCTTCAATATCGCGCTGTCGGTCATCGTGCTGCTGACCAGCCTGTACACGGTCAAGCCGCTCGACTTCATGGCCTTCCCGACGGTGCTGCTGGTGTCGACCATGCTGCGCCTGTCCCTGAACGTGGCCTCGACCCGCGTCGTCTTGACCGAAGGCCATACCGGCGCCGACGCGGCCGGCAAGGTGATCGAAGCCTTCGGCCACTTCCTGATCGGCGGCAATTACACGGTCGGTATCGTGGTCTTCGTGATCCTGACCATCATCAACTTCGTGGTCGTGACCAAGGGCGCCGGCCGGATCGCCGAAGTGGGCGCGCGCTTCGCCCTGGATGCGATGCCGGGCAAGCAGATGGCGATCGACGCCGACCTGAACGCCGGCCTGATCGGCGAGCCCGAGGCGCGCCGCCGCCGCAACGAGGTGTCGCAGGAAGCCGAGTTCTATGGCGCCATGGACGGCGCCTCCAAATACGTGCGCGGCGATGCGATCGCCGGCATCATGGTCACGGTGATCAATATCGTCGGCGGCCTGCTGGTCGGCCTGATCCAGCACGATATGGCCTTCGGCGACGCGCTCAAGAACTACACCTTGCTGGCCATCGGCGACGGCCTGGTGGCGCAGATTCCTTCGCTGATCATTTCGATCGCGGCCGGTATCGTGGTCTCGCGCGTGGCCAGCGATAGCGATATCGGCACCCAGGTCATCGGCCAGCTGTTCGCCAAGCCCCAGGTGCTGTACATCACGGCCGCCATCATCGGCGGCATGGGCCTGATTCCAGGCATGCCGAACCTGGTCTTCCTGCTGCTGGCGGCGGCCCTGGGCGGTTCCGCCTATCTGATGGCCAAGCGCGCCAAGGAGCAGGCCGAAGCGCCGGAAGCCGAAGCGGCCGCCGCAGCGGCAGCCGGCGGCCAGACGGCGGCGCCGGAGCAGGAAGAGGCGAGCTGGCAGGACATCCTGCCGGTCGATACGCTCGGCCTGGAAGTGGGCTACCGCCTGATCCCGCTGGTGGACAAGGCCCAGGGCGGCGAGCTGCTCAAGCGCATCAAGGGCATCCGCAAGAAGTTCGCGCAGGAAGTGGGCTTCCTGGCGCCGCCAGTGCACATCCGCGACAATCTGGAACTCAAGCCTTCGGCCTACCGCATCGCGCTGAAAGGCGTGGAAGTGGGCGCGGGCGAAGCGTTCAACGGCCAGTTCCTGGCCATCAATCCGGGCATGGCCTCGGGCACCCTGCAGGGCATGGAAACCACCGACCCGGCGTTCGGCCTGCCCGCCGTCTGGATCGACGCCGCCCAGCGCGACGAGGCGCAGAGCATGGGCTATACCGTGGTCGACGCCGGCACCGTGGTGGCGACCCACCTGAACCACCTGATCACCACCCACGCTTCCGAGCTGCTGGGCCGGGCCGAGGTGCAATCCCTGCTCGACCACCTGGGCAAGGATTCGCCCAAGCTGGTGGAAGACCTGGTGCCGAAAATGATCTCGCTGTCGGGCTTGCAGAAGGTGTTGCAGAACCTGCTGGCCGAAGGCGTGCACATCCGCGATATGCGCACCATCATCGAAACCCTGGCCGAGCATACGGCGCAGAGCCAGGATCCGAACGAGCTGACCGCCCTGGTGCGCATCGCGCTCGGCCGCGCCATCGTGCAGCAGCTGTTCCCGAACGGCGGCGAGCTGTCGGTGATGACCTTGGATAACCGCCTGGAGCGCCTGCTGATGCAAGCCTTGTCGACCGGCGGCGAAGCCGGCATCGAACCGGGCCTGGCCGACACCATCGCCCAGCAAGCCAATGCCGCCGCCCAGCAGCAGGAAGCGCTGGGCTTGACGCCGGTGCTGCTGGTGCCGGGACCGCTGCGCGCCTTGCTGTCGCGCTTCCTGCGCCGCGCGCTGCCGCAGCTGAAGGTACTGTCGCATGCGGAGATTCCGGAGACCAAGACCATTCGCGTCACGGCCCTGGTCGGCGCCAATTGAGGGCGCGCAAGCGCCCCGGGTTTGCGCCAGTCGGCCTTGCCGCGACAGCGGCAGGGCTAGACTGGGGCCATGCCTGCCCCGTCCCGCCATGATTACGACACGCCCTGGAAGGATGCGCTGACGCGCTATCTGCTGGATTTTCTCGCCTTCTATTTTCCGGCCGCCCATGCCGCCATCGACTGGACGCGGCCCCATGTCTTTCTCGACCAGGAGCTGGCGCAAATCTGCCACGACAGCGCCCAGGGCCGACGCCTGGCCGACAAGCTGGTGCGTGTTCATCTGCGCACCGGGAGTGAGCAATGGGTGCTGCTGCATCTCGAAGTGCAGGCGGCCCGCGACTGCAGCCTGGCCGAGCGCGTCTTCACCTGCAATTACCGCAGCTATGAGCGCTACCGGCGGCCGGTAGCCAGCCTGGTGCTGCTGGCCGACCATAGCCCGAGCTGGCGGCCGCACCAGTTTTCCTATCGCCTGCTCGGCAGTGAGATGCGCCTGCAGTTCGCGCTGGCCAAGCTGCTCGATTACGCGCCGCGCCTGCCGGACTTGCTGGGGGAGGATAATCCCTTTGCCCTGGTGACGGCGGCCCACTTGATGGCGCAGCGCTGCCGCCGGCAGCCGCTGGTGGCCTATGCCGGCAAGCGCTATCTGATTCGCCTGTTGTTCCGGCGCCAGTGGGACCGGCGGCGTATCATGGATCTGCTGCTGGTGATCGACTGGATTTTGTGCCTGCCAACCGAGCTGGAGCTTGAGTTGCGCAGCGATATTCGGGAAATGGAAGGAGAAGGTGCCATGCCATACGTATCGTCATTTGAAAGAATAGGACGGCAAATTGGGCTTCAAGAGGGACTTCAAGAGGGACTTCAGGAAGGATTGCGGGAAGGACTGCAGCAAGGATTGCAGCGAGGGCAGGCCGAGTTGCTGGACCGGCAGTTAACGCGGCGTTTCGGCGCCTTGCCGGCGGCGGTGCAAAACCGTCTGCGACAAGCCAGCGCCGCGCAATTGCTGCACTGGGGCGAGCGCTTGCTCGATGCGGCAACGCTGGAGGAGGTGTGGGGGGCGGAAGAGGGCAGAACGACCCCCTGAAATGCGAGGTGTTTCGGCACTTGTTCGAGTGATGGTTTCTCCTGTGCATCGTGAATAATTTCACCATGAGAATTGAGTCGCTAATTGGCGGCGCATCGTGACACAGGAGCTGCAATGAACGTCAAAAAATTTACCGCACCCACATCGCGTGAGGCTTTGCGCAAGGTGCGTGAGGCCCTCGGCCCCGACGCGGTGATTTTGTCCAACCGTCAAGCCGATGGCGTGGTCGAAATCCTCGCGCTGGCCAATGACGATGCCGCCTCTCTCGCGATGCCGCCGGGCGATTCGCCGATGGCCGCACCGGCGCCGCGTCTGGAGTTGCCGGCCGCGCAGGACTTTGCCGCCGAACTGGAACCTGCCCTCGCGGCGCGTGCCAGCAGCCTGCTGTCCGCCGCCACGGCCGCTTTTGGCGCCGCGACGCCAGCCATTGCCACTGCCGCGCCAGCCGCCGCCGCGCCGCGCCCACAGCCGCGTCCGCAAGCGCCTGCCGCCACGGCGGCCCGTCCTGCCGCGCCGCAGCGCAGCGCGCCGCGCGCACCAGCCAATGCGGCGCCGCCGGCGCCGGCCGCACCGACCCTGGATATGGACCGCATTTCCGCCCTGGTGGCGGACGCCGTGGCCTCGGCCAAGGCCAATGCGGCCGCCGAGATGAGCGGCATGATGAACGAGATCCGCGCCATGCGCGGCATGATGGAAACCCAGTTGGCCGAGCTGTCCTGGGGCGCCACCCAGCAGCGCGAGCCGCAGAAGACGGCGGTGCTGCGCGAAATGCTGGCCGCCGGTTTTTCGGCCACGCTGGCGCGCTACCTGATCGACAAGCTGCCGGCCGGCCGCGACGGCGCCGCCAGCCTGCAATGGATCAAGACGGTCCTGGCGCGCAATATCAGCGCCATGGCCAATGAGCAGGCGCTGATCGAGCAGGGCGGCGTGTTCGCCCTGGTCGGCCCCACCGGCGTCGGCAAGACCACCAGCACCGCCAAGCTGGCGGCGCGCTGCGTGATGCGCCACGGCCCGGAAAAACTGGCCCTGATCACCACCGACGCCTACCGTATCGGCGCCCACGAGCAGTTGCGCATCTACGGCAAGATCCTCGGCGTGATGGTGCACTCGGTCAAGGACGAAGCCGACCTGCGCATCGCCTTGAAAGAACTCAAGAACAAGCACACCGTGCTGATCGACACCGTCGGCGTCAGCCAGCGCGACCAGATGGTGACCGAGCAGGTCGCCATGCTGCAGGGCGTGGACGCGAATGTGAAGCGCCTGCTGTGCCTGAACGCGACGGCGACCCAGGAAACCCTGAGCGAAGTGGTGCGCGCCTACCAGGGCAGCGGCCTGGCCGGCTGCATCATGACCAAGCTCGACGAAGCGGCCTCGCTGGGCAATGTGCTCGACGTGCTGATCCGCCAGAAGCTCAATCTGTTCTACGTCTCCAACGGCCAGCGCGTGCCGGAAGACCTGCACCTGGCCGACCCGGCCCAACTGGTCGAGCGCGCCTTCCGCCGCGAAGCGGCCAGCCGCCAAGTGGCCGAGGCCGACCTGCCCCTGCTGATGGCCGCAGCCGGCGGCGATACCCTGGCGCGCGAGGTGCACCTTGGCTAACTTCAATTTCGACCAGGCCGAAGGCCTGCGCCGCATGCTGGCGGGGCCGCAGCCGCGCATCATCACCTTCCTCTCGGCCACGCCACGCGACGACAAGGGTTCCATGCTGGTCAATCTGGGCGCCTCGCTGGCGCGCGCCGGCAACGATGTGGTGCTGGTCGACGCCTGCGACAGCGAGCATGGGGTGGCGTCGCGCCTCGGCCTGGACGGCGGCGCGCGCCTGCTCGACGTGGCGCGCCAGCAATGCGCGCTCAATGAGGTGATCCAACCCGCGCCGCAAGGCTTCGGCGTGGTGTCGATGACGGGCGGCGAAGCGCGCCGCGGTCCGGACGAAGGCCGCCGCCTGGCCAAGGCCTTCGATGTGCTGGCCAAGCAGACGGGCATCGTGGTGGTCGACGGCGAGTTCGATGGCGACGCCTTCCCGGTGCCGATCATGGCCAGTTCCGAGATCGTGGTGCAGGTGTCGAACAGCGCCGAATCCATCAAAAATGCTTATCTAATGATTAAGCGTTTGAGCCATGAACTAGGCCGCCGCCCCTTCGGCATCCTGGTAACCGGTGCGACAGAGGCCGAAGCGAGGTTGGTTTACGATAATATGGCGCAGGCGGCAAGCCGTTACCTGGCCGTGAACCTGGTGTCCATGGGTTCCGTGCCGGCCGACGAGTATCTGCACCGCGCAGCGCGCCTGGGGCGCGCGGTGGTTGACGCATTCCCGCTGGCCGGTGCTTCGGTCGCGTTTCGTCAGCTGGCTGGCCGCTTTGCGCTGGCTGCTGCGCCGTCCTTATCCACGGGGAGCAACAGCCATTTTTAGTGTTCAAGAACAAAACTAGAATTTATGTACACGGTCAAAGGGAAGGTGGACAAGGATTCGCTGCTGACGGAGCATATGCCCTTGGTCAAGCGCCTGGCCCACCATATGAAGGCAAAACTGCCGCCCAGCGTAGAAGTGGATGACCTGGTACAAGCGGGAATGATCGGCTTGCTCGATGCAATCAACCGCTACGAAGAAACCCATGGTGCCCAGTTTGAAACCTATGCGGTGATGCGCATCCGCGGCGCCATGCTCGATGAATTGCGCAGCAGCGACTGGATGCCGCGCAGCATGCGCCAAGACATGCGCAAGATCGAAAGCGCCATGTCCACGCTGCAGCAGCGCCTGGGCCGGCCGCCGAGCGAATCGGAAGTGGCGAAGATGCTCAAGCTCTCGCTGGCCGATTACCAGGAAATGCTGTCCGAAGGCGGCGGCCACCAACTGGTGTACTACGAGGATTTCCACGACGAGGATGGCAATGACAGCTTCCTCGACCGTTATGCCCACGACGAGGAGGCCGATCCGCTGCGCGCCTTGCTCGACACCGACTTCCGCCAGGCCGTGATCGATGCCATCGATGCCTTGCCGCCGCGCGAGAAGATCTTGATGGGCCTGTATTACGAGGAAGAATTGAATCTGAAGGAAATCGGCGCGGTGATGGGGGTCTCCGAATCGCGCGTATCGCAACTGCATACCCAGGCCGTGGCACGGCTGCGGGCGACTTTGAGGGAGCAGGCATGGACTGGGCCAGCGTAATCGGTGTCTTGCTGGGACTGGCCGGGGTCTTGGTCGGCCAGGGCCTGGAGGGCGGCAAATGGTCGTCCCTGGTGCAGCCGGCCGCTTTTGCCATCGTGGTGGTCGGCACCTTCGGCGCCGTGCTGCTGCAAACCCGCCCGTCCACCCTGCGCCGCGGCGTGTGGATGCTGCGCTGGGTGTTCGCGCCGCCGGCCGACAGCCGCGCCGCGCTGGCGCGCGACATCAATGCCTGGAACCTGGCGGCGCGCCGCGACGGCCTGCTGTCGCTGGAGCGCTTCATGCTCTCGTCGAAGGACAAATTCAATGCCAAGGGCTTGCGCATGATCGTCGATGGCGTCGCCCCGGACAAGCTGCGCCAGCTGCTCGACACCGAGATCACGGCCTTTGAAATGGCCGAGCGCCAGGCCGTGCGCATCTGGGAGTCGGCGGCCGGCTACTCGCCCACCATCGGTATTCTGGGCGCGGTACTGGGCTTGATCAGCGTGATGGAAAACCTGAGCGACCCGAGCAAACTGGGACCAGGCATCGCCGTGGCCTTCGTCTCCACCATTTACGGCGTGGGCCTGGCCAATCTATTCTTCTACCCGATCGCCAACAAGCTCAAGAATATCGTCACGCAGCAGGTGCACCAGCAGGAAATCGCCGCCGCCGTGTTCTACGACATCGCCACCGGCGACTTCACGCGCATCATCGACGAGCGCGTCGCCACGCTGCTGCGGGAACACTGATGGAACGCCGCGCGCGCCGCAAGTTCGACGATGAGCCGGAAAACCACGAGCGCTGGCTGATCTCCTACGCTGACTTTATCACGCTGTTGTTCGCCTTCTTCGTCGTGATGTATGCGATCTCCTCGGTCAATATCGGCAAGTACAAGGTGTTTTCCGACGCCCTCGGCGATGCTTTCGGCGGCCAGGGTTCGGCCGAGCCGATCAATACCCAGGTGCAGAACCTGCCGATTCCCAATCCCGGCCTGAAGCGGCGCACCGAACTGATCCGCAAGGAAAAGGAGCAGATGACCAAGCTGGCCCAGGATCTGCTGTCGACCCTGGCGCCGTTGGTGAAGGAGGGCAAGGTGCGCGTGACGCAGAACAGCCGCGGCGTCAGCGTCGAAATCAATGCCAGCGTGCTGTTCGATCCGGGCGACGCGCGCTTGACGGCCGAGTCGCGCGAGGCGCTGCAGGCGGTGGCCACCCTGCTCAAGGACGACAGCCATGCGGTGCAGGTGGAGGGGCATAGCGACAATGTGCCGATCCGCAACGCCATCTTCCCCTCCAACTGGGAATTGTCGGCCATGCGCGCCGGCAGCGTGGTGCGCCTGTTCATTGAAGCGGGCGTGCCGCCCGAGCGCATGACGGCGGTCGGCCATGCGTCGAACTTCCCGGTGGCGCCCAACGAGACGCCGGAAGGCCGGGCACGCAACCGCCGCGTCGCCGTCACCATTCTGTCCGGCATTCCCGATCCGAGCACGGAAATCCCCACCGAGGCCGCTGCCCCAGCGACCCAGCCTTAGGCATGGCGACCGAGCGCTGTCCACGACGAAAAAAACAAGCCGGATGACCCAATGCAAAAAGCCGGCAGCGCCGGCTTGTTCATTTCCGCGAAAAAAACTTAGCGGGCGAGGAAGCCGCGGCTGCTGCGGCCGGCCGTGGCGTGGCCGCTGGGGCCGTAGACCTGGCTTTGGGTCTGGGGGCGCAGCGCGTTCAGCGCGCCTTGCGTGTGGTTCAGGTGTTTGTTGATCAGCACGCCATTCAGGCGGTTCATTTCCTTGGCTTCGCGCGTCAGTTCCAGCACTTGCTGCCACAGGCTGTGGGCATTCGCGTCGCCGCTCGCGGCCAGCCAGGCTTCCATGCCGCTTTCCTGGGCGGCGTAGCCGGCGGCGCCGAGGGCGCTGTGACGCTGGCTGGCCAGCACCGCCATCTGGTTCACCAGCGCGGTTTTCTGCGGGGTGAGGGCGGTCAGGCTGTCGATGTCCGCGGCCACCAGATGTTTTTGCTCCAGCTTCAGGATTTCCAGCAGGGCGGAAATCAGGCTCTGCTCTTCATGCAGGCTGGCCATCGGGGACACGGTGTTCATGCTGGATCCTAACGTTTACGCGAGTGCAGCAGATCCTTGACCGTTTCCAGCAAGCCGTCCGCTACTTTTTCTGAATTGACCTGGAACTGGCCATCGGCAATCGCCAATTTGATGCGTTCGACTTTTTTGCTGTCGAACACGGCGTTGCTGCTGCTGGCTGCTCCGGCCGCCATGGCCTGTCCTTGTGCCGACAGGCGTACATTGTCTGCCCCGGCCTGGGGTGCCGGGGCGGCCGCCTTCTCCGCGCCGCGCGCGGTGGTATTGGCGGGCGCCGGCGTGTTCTGCAGGCCCGGTGTGGTGTTAACTGAATTATTGATCTTCACAGCTTTATCCTCGTCTGGTTGGAGTCTTTACTCCGGGATACGAGTCTTATATCGGCAGCTATTCGCCAAACTTTAGACCCACCAGACCACTTTTCTTGTCAGAAAGCTACCTCGACCAGTCCGCCGGCCCGCGCCACGCCGGACACCGACTGCCCGCTGGCCGTCCTGACCTGGACAGTCTGGCCTTCGGCGGCATTGGCCGCGGCCTTGCCCTCCGACGAGATGCTGAAGCCATTGCCGCTGCTGACCAGGCGCACCAGTTGCCCCTGCAAGACCACTTGCCTGCTGCGCAGGGTATCGAGGCGCAGCGGCACGCCGGCCGGCAGCGAGAGATTGCTGCTGCGGCCGACCACCTGGCTGGCATCGGTGGCCACGCCCGGCGGCAGCGCCGTCAGATCGCCTTTCAGCGTCGTCAGCTGGGCCGCCACGATGGGCTGGCCCTGGGCCAAGGGCACGGCGCTGGCGATGTAATCGCCTTCCACCGTCACCCTGGCTTGAATATACACCGTCCATACTGAGGGCGCCGCACAGCGCACGCCCACCGTGGTGCGGCCCCAGGCGCGCGCGCCCGGCATCATGAACGCTTCCGGCGCGGCGCAGGCGCCCAGACTCAGACGCGGCTCGATGGGGCCGACGCTGAGGCTGACCTTGCCCGGCAGCCCACCCGTCTGCACTTGCAGGAATTGCTCGACCGTCTGTTGCAGCACGGCGGCGTCGGTGCGCGCGGCGGGCTGCGCCAGCGCGGCGCCGGCCGACAGGAACAGGGCAGAGAGAGTCAGCAGTTTCATGGCGGGCAAGGACAAGATGAGAATGCTGCCATGATAGGTGGGCCCGCGCGCCGCGAAAACGGGGAATAGGATGGGAAAGCCGGCCTTTCTCTGGCGATCCATTTGCCGGCCGTGAACGTAAGATCGATGCTGTCATCACCGGATTTTCAGTGGAGCCACCATGCTAGGGAAACTTGACGAACATTTGCGCTTTAACGAGACCGTGCTGAGCTTGCGCTCGCAGCGCCAGACCGTGCTCGCGTCGAATATCGCCAATGCCGATACGCCGAATTACAAGGCGCGCGACATCGACTTTGCCAGCGCCCTGCAGGGCGCCATGGACAACAAGGCCGCGCTGAACACGACGGCAAAAAAACATTATCCGAATCCGCTGCAGCCGGGCCAGGCGCTGGCGGACGGCACCCCGCTGCTCTACCGCGGCGTGGTGCAGGGGGCGGTCGACGGCAATACCGTCGATATGGATGTCGAGCGCAACCAGTTCGCCGACAATGCGCTGCGCTACGAGGCCGGCGTCACCTTCATCAATTCCCAGATCAAAGGCTTGCTGGCGGCCATCCAGGGAGGGCAATAATCATGTCGCTGTTCAGTATTTTTAATGTTTCCGGTTCGGCCATGAGCGCCCAGGCCCAGCGCCTGAACGTGGTCGCCTCCAATCTGGCCAATGCCGACAGTTCCACCAGCGCCACGGGCGAAGCCTACCGCGCCAAGCAGGTGGTGTTCGAAGCGACACCGTCGGCGAATAACGCCTCGACCGGTGTCAAGGTGCAGCGCGTGGTGGAAGATCCGGGGCCGATGAAGCAGGTGTACGACCCCAAGCACCCGCTGGCCGACGAGAAGGGCTATGTGACCATGCCGAATGTGAACGTGGTCGACGAGATGGTGAATATGCTGTCGGCCTCGCGCTCTTACCAGACCAATGTCGAAACGATGAACGCAGCCAAGTCGCTGCTCTTGAAAACCCTGACCATCGGTCAGTAACCGGAAGACCATCATGGCAGTCGATACCTCCAACACCATGCAGGGCGGCCCGTCGGGCACGCTGATGAACGCCGTCAACCCAAAAAAGGCGACGGCGACCGACAGCACCAAGGCAGACCAGGACAAGTTCATGACCCTGCTGCTGACCCAGCTGAAAAACCAGGATCCGCTGAACCCGATGGACAATGCCCAGATCACCAGCCAGCTGGCACAGCTGCAAACGGTGAGTGGCGTGAACAAGCTCAACGCCACCCTCGATTCGCTGCGCGGCGATTACAAGGCGTCGGCCTCGCTGGCGGCCACGAATATGATCAACCACGGTGTGCTGGTGCCCGGCTCGGCCCTGCAACTGGCGGGCGGCAAGGCGGTCTTTGGCATCGATATGGGCACGGCCGCCGATCAGGTGCAGATCGAGATCAAGGACAGCAGCGGCAAGGCCATCCACGTCATCGACATGAAGAGTGTCAAGGCGGGCACCATGCCTCTGGTGTGGGACGGCACCTTGGCCGACGGCAAGAAAGCGCCCGACGGCGCCTACCGCATCGCCGTCACCGCCACCACCGGCGGCGCCAAGCTCAAGGATGCCGCCGCGCTGACCTTCGGCACGGTGGCCAGCGTCTCGACCGGCGCCGCCGGCATCAAATTAAACATCCCCAACGTCGGCACGCTGACGATGGACGATATCAAGCAAGTGTTGTAAGCCAGCCCATACTGAAGAGGGGAATAGCATGTTTCAACAAGGTCTCAGCGGTCTGAACGCCGCAGATATATCGCTCAAAACGATCGGCAACAATATCGCCAATGCCAGCACCGTCGGCTTCAAAGGGTCGGTGGCCCAGTTCGCCGACCTGTACGCGAACTCGCTGAATGGGGTGAGCGGCAACAATCCCGGCATCGGCGTGTCGGTCGCGCGGCTGGCGCAGCAATTCACCCAGGGCGGTATTGAAACGACCAATAATCCGCTCGATATTTCCATCAATGGCGGCGGCTTCTTCCGCACCGTGGTCAACGGCGCCGTCCAGTACTCGCGCAATGGCCAGTTCCTGCTCGACAAAAACGGCGGCATCATCAATGCCCAGGGCGCCCAGGTGACGGGCTATCTGGCCAATAAGGATGGGGTGATCCTGTCCGGCGCGCCGGTGCCGCTGGTGATCGACAGCTCCGACTTGAAACCGAAGCCGACGGATAACGCCAACTTCTCCATCAACCTGAATTCGAGGGACGAGCTGCCCGTCAAGACCCCTTTTAGTCCGACCGATCCGACAAGCTTCAACAAGCAGACCTCGCTGAATGTGTACGATAGTCTGGGTAACGCCCACGTGATGGGCGTCTATTATGTGAAGACGGCACCCAATACCTGGGACGTGTATATGTCCAACGATGGGGTGGAGTTGCAGACGCAGAAGGTGCTGGCCGATGCTGCCGCTACTGACCCGGTTAAATTGGCCCGTCAGGCATATTATGACGCCGTCGTCGCCGTGCCCCAAGGTGATATTCTGGCGGCAAATATTGGCTATGCTAACGCTCTGGGGGAGGCATTGGAAGCCGCCATACTGGCCATTGATCCCGGGGCCGATGTCACCAAGCTGAATGCGATGTGGAAAGACCCTGCGACCAATATCGGCAACCGTGGCAATACCAATCCGGATGAAATCGGCGCCACCATGGCCACGGCCTTCATGGTGCCGGCGGTGAAGCAGAGCACCTTGGTGTTTGACCGCTCTGGCGCCATGGACTTGACGGCAATGGCGGCGCTGACGCCGCCGCAAAAACTGCCGCTGACGGTGAGCCTGCCCATCTTCCCCGACCTCGGCTCGGTGCAGCCGATGACGATCAAGGTCGACTTTGCCGGCACCACGCAATACGGCGCGCCCACCAGCGAGAAAGCCAGTACCCAGGACGGGTATTCCGCGGGCAGCCTGGAGCGCTTTGCCGCGGATGAGAAGGGCGTCATTATCGGCCAGTACAGCAACGGCAAGTCGCGCCCGCTGGCGCAGATCGTGCTGGCTAATTTCGCCAGCCCGGATGGCCTGGTTCCACTCGGTAACAATGCCTGGGCCGAAAGCTCGGCCTCGGGCGCCCCCCAGGTCGGCGTGCCGGGCGACGGCAAGATGGGCAAGCTGCGCTCGTCCTCGGTCGAAGTGTCGAACGTGGATCTGACCAGGGAGCTGGTGAATATGATCACCGCCCAGCGCGTCTACCAGGCCAATGCGCAGACCATCAAGACCCAGGACTCGATCATGCAGACCCTGGTCAACCTGCGTTAAACCCGGCGTCGGCGCGGTAGGGGAGGGCGGCGCCTTCCCCGGGCCGCGCGCCGCTTTCGGAGCTTTTTATGGACCGACTGATTTACACCGCCATGACCGGCGCCAGGCACATCCTGGACCAGCAGGCCACCACCTCGAACAATCTGGCCAACGCCACCACCACCGGCTTTCGCGCCCAGCTCGATTCCTTCCGCGCCGTGCCCGTGGTGTCGGAAGGCCTGCCGACGCGCACCTTCGTAGTCGATTCCACAGTGGGCACGGATTTCCGCCCCGGCCCGATCCAGACCACGGCCAACCCGCTCGACGTGGCCATGCGCGGCGAAGGCTGGCTGGCGGTGCAGTCGCCCGATGGTTCGGAAGCGTATACGCGCAGCGGCAGCCTGAAAGTCAGCACCAATGGCTTGCTGCAGACACGTGCCGGGCATAATCTGATTGGCGAAAACGGGCCGATCGCGATTCCGCCCGACAGCGAAATTTCCATCGCCTCGGACGGCACGGTGTCGGCCATCAGCACCGTGCAGACCCAGCCCGGCCCCTCGAATGTGCTGGGGCGCATCAAGCTGGTCAATCCGCCGCCGGCCGAGCTGCTGCGCGGCGATGACGGCCTGTTCCGCCTGCAGTCGGGCCAGCCGGCCGATGTCGACCAGAATGTGCGCCTGGTCGACGGTGCGGTCGAGGGCAGCAATGTCAACCCGGTCGACGCCATGGTGAGCATGATCGCGCTGGCGCGCTCGTTCGAGACGCAAATGAGCTTGTTGAAGAATGCCGAGAATAACGCGGCGAAAGCTACCCAGATCCTCGCTTTGAATTGACCTTGGCAGCGGCATAATGTCTCCATGAAAACTGGCTTGGCGCGCACCGCCGGCCTCAAGGAGAAAGCACATGATCCGTTCCTTATGGATTGCCAAGACCGGCATGGAGGCCATGCAGACGCAGATGGACGTGGTGTCCAACAACCTGGCCAACGTCAGCACCAACGGCTTCAAGAAATCGCGCGCCGTCTTCGAAGACTTGCTGTACCAGAATATCCGCCAGCCCGGCGGCCAATCGTCGCAGCAGACCCAACTGCCTTCGGGCATGCAGCAAGGCACGGGCGTGCGTCCGGTGGCCATCGAGCGCATCCACACCCAGGGCAATCCCCAGTCCACTGGCAACGACAAGGACTTGATGGTGAACGGCCCGGGCTTTTTCAATGTGCTGCTGCCCGACGGCACCACGGCGTACACCCGCGACGGTTCCTTCCAGCGCGACAATAATGGCCAGATGGTCACGTCCAGCGGTTTCCCCCTGCAGCCGGCCATCACCATCCCCATCAATGCCAAGGAAATCACGGTCGGCCGCGACGGCACCGTGTCGGCCAAGATCGAGGGCCAGATCGCGGCGCAGCAGATCGGCAGCATCCAGCTGGCCACCTTCATCAATCCCACGGGCCTGGAGTCGCGCGGCGAGAACCTGTACGTGGAAACGGGCGCCTCGGGCGCGGCCCAGAGCAACCAGCCAGGCACCAATGGCACCGGCCTGATCCTGCAGGGCTATGTCGAGGTGTCGAATGTGAACGTGGTGGAGGAGATGGTGAATATGATCCAGACCCAGCGCGCCTACGAGATCAACAGCAAGGCCATCACGACCTCGGACCAGATGCTGCAAAAACTGTCCCAGCTGTAAAGGAGTTTGCATGAAAACCGCGTACACCGTCCTTGCCGCCGCGGCCCTGCTGGCCGGCTGCAGCGTCGCCCCCACTTCCATCGTGCAGGGGCCGACCACGGCGCGGCCGCTGACGGCGGCCCAGATGCCGGCCCCGGCCAACGGCGCCATCTTCCAGGTCAACGGCTACCGTCCCCACTTCGAAGACCGGCGCGCGCGCCAGGTTGGCGATCTGATCAATATTGTCATCACCGAGCGCACCTCGGCGGTGAAAAACGGCAGCAGCACCGGCAATAAATCGGGCAGCGTCAATTTCGGCGTGCCCGGCCCGCTGCAGGACCGCTTCGGCGCCACCGCCACGGCCAGCGGCGCCACCAAGTATGCCGATGGCGACAACCAGACCGCCAACAATACCTTCACCGGTAATATCGGCGCCACCGTGGTCGAGGTGCTGCCGAACGGCAATCTGATCGTGGCCGGCGAAAAGCAGATCGGCATGAACAAGGGCACGGAATTCATCCGCTTCTCGGGCATGGTCAATCCTGACTCGATCGGCGCCGGCAATACCGTGCAGTCGACCGCCGTGGCCGACGCCCGCGTCGAATACCGCACGAATAGCCAGATCGACCGCGCCGAAGTGTCGGCGATGATGTCGCGCTTCTTCCTCAGCCTGCTTCCCTTCTGACCATGAAGACCACGCTCAAAATCCTCGGCCTGTGCGCGGCGCTGCTGCTGGCGCCGGGCGCGCAGGCGGAACGCCTGAAAGACTTGGCCAGCATCGCCGGCGTGCGCCAGAACCAGTTGCTGGGCTATGGCCTGGTGGTGGGGCTGGACGGCAGTGGCGACCAGACCACGCAAACCCCGTTCACGGTGCAGAGCGTGGCCTCGATGCTGCAGCAGATGGGCGTGGCCCTGCCGCCCGGCACCAATCTGCAATTGAAGAATGTGGCGGCGGTGATGGTGACGACTTCGCTGCCCGCTTTCGCCCAGCCTGGCCAGCTGCTCGACGTGACGGTCTCGTCCATGGGCAATGCGAAAAGCCTGCGCGGCGGCACGCTGCTGATGACCCCGCTCAAAGGCGCGGACGGCCAGGTGTATGGCATGGCCCAGGGCAATGTGCTGGTCGGTGGCGTCGGCGCCCAGGCCGGCGGCAGCTCGGTGGTGGTGAATCACCTGTCGGTGGGCCGCATCTCGGGCGGCGCCACGGTCGAGCGCGCCGTGCCAACTTCGCTGGGCCAGGACAATATGATCCGCCTGGAGTTGAACACCACCGACTTCGCCACGGCCAGCCGCGTGGTGCAAGCGATTAACGATAAATACGGCAGCGGCATCGCGTATGCGCTCGACGGCCGCGTGATCCGCGTGCAGGCGCCGTCCAGCAGCGATCTGCGCGTGGCCTTCATCGGCACGCTGGAGAGCCTGGACGTGAAACCGGCCCAGGGCGCGGCCAAGGTCATCATGAATGCGCGCACCGGCTCGGTGGTGATGAACCAGGCCGTGACCCTGGAAACCTGCGCCATCTCGCACGGCAATCTGACGGTGTCGGTGTCGTCCGAGCCGCAGGTGAGCCAGCCCAATCCGCTGTCGGGCGGCCAGACCGTGGTGACCCAGACCAGCCAGGTCGATGTGAAGAAAGATGGCGGCAAGGTGCTGATGCTGAAAGGCGGCGCCTCGCTGGCCGAGGTGGTCAAGGCGCTGAACGCGATCGGCGCGTCGCCGCAGGACTTGCTGGCCATCCTGCAAGCAATGAAGGCCGCGGGTTCGCTGCGCGCCGAACTGGAAATCATTTAACAAGAGGCTGCCATGATCCGCCAAAGTAGCACTGCCGACCTGTCCAGCCAGTTTGCCCTCGATACCAAGGGCATGGGCGAGTTGCGCCAGTCGGCCCGCGCCGGTTCGCCGGACGCGCTGAAAACCGCCGCTACCCAATTCGAAGCGATGTTCGTCAATATGATGTTGAAGAGCATGCGCGAGGCGACGCCGCAGGACGGCCCGCTGGATAGCCAGCAAACGAAGATGTTTACCACCATGCTCGACCAGCAGACCAGCCAGAATATCGCCAAGAAGGGCGTGGGCCTGGCCGATATGCTGATCCGCCAATTGTCGCAGGGCGGGACGCCAGCCTTCCCGGGCGGCGCCGAGCTGCAGAGCGGCGTGGACAGCAGCGCGCGCCTGCAGAAATCGATCGAGGCCGTGGGCGGCAGCGCCGTCGCCAGCGGCAAGGGCGCGGCCCTGCCGCATGTGCGCGCCTTCCAGGACAAGCTGGGCGCCCATGCCGACGAGGCCAGCCGCGCCACCGGCATCCCGGCCAAGTTCATGCTGGGCCAGGCCGCGCTGGAAAGCGGCTGGGGCCGGCGCGAAATCAAGCAGCGCGACGGCTCGACCAGCCATAATCTGTTCGGCATCAAGGCCGGCCCGGACTGGAAGGGCAAGGTGGTGACGGCCACCACCACCGAATACGTCAACGGCAAGGCCCAGACCCGGGTCGAGCGCTTCCGCGCCTACGATAGCTATGCCGACAGCTTCAAGGATTACGCCAAGCTCATCACCGGCAACCCGCGCTATGAAAAAGTGCTGGCCAGCGCGGGCGACGCCAGCAAGTTCGCCCAGGGCTTGCAGCGCGCCGGCTACGCCACCGACCCGAACTACGCTGCCAAATTGACCAGTATTATCAAACGCACATTAGCTTGAGCCTGTGGGCAAGTTCTTCCCAGGGGCGGACACTGTAGCCGCCCGGCATTTCAAGTTTCGGCGTGTTCTGCCGTAAACTGATTAACAAGCGAAAGTTACGATTATGTCCAGTCTTCTCAGCATCGGTCAAAGTGGTTTGCTGGCGGCCCAGGTGGGTCTCGCCACGACCAGCCACAACATTACCAATGCCAATGTACCGGGCTATCACCGCCAGGTGGCCGTGCAGAGCACGACGCCGGGCGAAAACACGGGCGTGGGCTTCATCGGCACCGGCACTGAAGTGGCGCAGATCAAGCGCTATTACGACGATTTCCTGAACAAACGCGTGCTCAACGCCGAATCCTCGCAGTCGGCCTATACCGAGTACTACACCCAGATCAGCCAGATCGACAATATGCTGGCCGATACCACGACCGGCCTGTCGCCGGCCTTGCAGGATTTCTTCAAGGGCGTGCAGGACGCCAACTCGAACCCCTCCTCGGTGGCGTCGCGCCAAGCCATGCTGTCCTCGGCCGAGTCGCTGGCCTCGCGCTTCCAGGGCATGGCCGGCCGGCTCAACGAGCTGCGCGATGGCTTCAACAGCAAGACCACCTCCATCGTCAACGAGATCAATACCTATGCCAGCCGGATTGCCGACTTGAACAACGAGATCGCCGGCCTCTCCATCGACAAGCTGCGCCTGCCCAATGATTTGCTGGACCAGCGCGACCAGCTGATTTCCGAACTGAACAAGCGGGTCAAGGTCACGGTGATGCCGGGCGATAACAGTATGCTCAATGTGTCGATCGGCACCGGCCAGCCCATGGTGGTGGGCAATAAGCCCTTCGAACTGACCGTCACCACCTCGCCGACCGATGTCAGCCGCCTGGCCATCGGCTACAAGACGGCCAACCAGATCGCCGCGCTGCCGGAAAGCACTTTCACCGGCGGCAGCCTGGGCGGGCTGATGGAGTTCCGCAACACGGCCCTGGACCAGGCCGGAAACCGTCTGGGCCAGATCGCCGCCAGCCTGGCCGCCACCTTCAATTCCCAGCACCAGCTCGGTATTGACCTGAAAGGCGCGCCAGGCGGCAATTTCTTCAACGATATCAAGGCGGTGGTCGGCTACGACAAGCGCAATTCCATCAGCAGCACCCTGGATATCCAGGCGGTCATCAAGGATGGCACCCAGGTCACGGCCAGCAACTACGATATGAATTTCGACGGCACCAATCTGGTGCTGACGCGCGCCTCGGATGGCAAGCAGACCACGATCACGCCGTTCCCGCAGACCGGGCCGCAGATGATCGATGGCGTGGAGTACACCATTACGGGTGTGCCGGCCAATGGCGACCACGCGGAAATCCGGCCGGTGGCCCAGGCCGCCAGCTCCCTGTCGGTCGCCCTGAAGGATGCCAGCAAGATCGCGCTCGCCGCCCCGATCGCCACCAGCATGCCGACCACCAATACCGGCACGGGCAAGATCGATCCAGGCAGCGTCGATGCCGCCTATCTGCTGCCGGGCAATGCGCTGACGGCGCCGCTGCCGCTGACCTATGACAGCACGGCCAATACCCTGAGCGGCTTCCCGGCCGGCCAGGACGTGACCGTGACCCCGCCCGGTGGCGGCACCCCGACCACCTACCCGGCCGGCACGCCGGTGCCGTTCACCGACGGCGCCAAGATCAGCTTTGGCGGCATCAGCGTCAGCATCACGGGCAAGCCGGCCAATGGCGACCAGTTCGTCATCGGCCCGAACGTCAATGGCGTGGGCGATAACCGCAACGGCGTGGCCCTGGCCGGCCTGCAATCGAAGAATGTGGTGGGCGGCACGGCCACCTTCCAGAGCGGCTACGCGCAGATGGTCAACTATGTGGGCAATAAGACGCGCGAATCGCAGATCAGCATGGATGCGTCCGATGGCGCCGTGGAACAGGCCATGAAGGCCCAGCAGCAGCTCTCGGGCGTGAATTTGGACGAGGAGGCGGCCAATCTGCTGCGCTACCAGCAGGCTTACCAAGCCTCGGGTAAAGTGATGCAAACGGCCAGCCAGCTGTTCGACGTGCTGCTGTCGCTGGGCCGCTGAGGATTTTAAGGAAGAGCATCATGAATATGCGTGTCAGTTCCCGCACTATTTTCGAGACTGGGCTGAACCAGCTGACCAGCTTGCAAAGCCAGTTGTCGCGTACCCAGCAGCAGCTTGCCACCGGGCGCCGCGTGCTGACCGCCGCCGACGATCCGGTGGCCTCGGCGCGCGCGCTGGAGGTGACGCAGTCGAAGGAAATGAACGACCAGTTCAAGATCAACCGGCAGAATGCGCGCGCCTCGATGTCCCACGTCGATCTGGCGCTCGGTTCGACGGGCGATCTGATCAAGGATATCAAGACCCTGATCGTTAACGCCGGCAATTCCGGCCAGACGCAGAAGGACCGCGACGCCCTCGTGATCGAGCTGGAAGGCCGCTTTACCGACCTGCTGGGCCAGGCCAATACGGCCGACGGGGCCGGCAATTTCCTGTTCGGCGGCTACCGCCTCAATACCCAGCCCTTCACCCAGACGCCGGGCGGCGCCATGTACAACGGCGACCAGGGCGCGCGCGACTTGCAGGTGGCTTCGGGCCGCCAGCTCACCATCAGCGATTCGGGCGCCTCCGTGTTCGAAGGCGCGATCACTGGCAACGGCAGCTTCCAGACCGGGGCTGATCCCAGCAACAAGACCCGCAACGGCAGCGGCATCATCTCGCCCGGCTCGGTCATCGACCCGAGCCAGCTGACCGGCCACCAGTATGCGCTGACCTTCAGCGTGACCCCGGCCACGCCCGGCGTGCCGGCCCAGACCAGCTATATGGTGATGGATACCACCACCAATACGCCGGTGACGCCGGCGCCCGTGCCCTACAAGAGCGGGGAAGCGATCAGCTTCGACGGCATCCAGTTCGACGTCAAGGGCGAGGTGGCGGACCAGGATGTGTTTACGGTCGATCCGAGCAAGCGGCAATCGCTGTTTACCACGGTGCGCGACCTGATCACGGCGCTAAAGACGGCCGGCGACGGCCCGAATGCGCGCACCGACCTGACCAACAAGCTCAGCGTGGCCAACCAGAACATCAATAATGCGCTCGACAATGTGCTCTCGGTGCGCGCCAAGATGGGCGCGGGGCTGAAGGAACTCGATTACTTGGACGACGCGGGTTCCGATGTCGACATCCAGTACCAGACCACGCTGTCCAAGCTGACCGAAATCGATCCCATCGCGGTGATTTCGATGTTCACCCAGCAGCAGATGACGCTGGAGGCGGCGCAGAAATCCTACAAGAACATTTCCGGCCTGTCGCTGTTCAACTACATCTGAACGCGCGCGCCGCAAAGCAAAAACGGGAACTTCGGTTCCCGTTTTTTTTTGCGCATTCAATCCAGCGCGCGCAGCCAGCGCATAAATGCCGAGTCCGTGTCCGATTGGGGTCTGACCCCAATCGGACACGGACTCGGCAGCGTGAGGCCTATTTGGCGGCCAGCAGCAGCGCTTGGGGCTGGGCGCGGCGCTGCCAGTCCTCGCTGTTGCCGTTGCCGCCGAGGGCGGCGGCGCCTGTCAGGCCGGCCGCTTGCGCCTGGCGCGCGGCCTGGTTGAGGGCGTCGGCGGCGGGCAGGCCGGCGCCCGGTAGGGTGCCGGCGCCGAAGTGCTGCAACTGGCGCGTCAGCGCGGCGACGCTGGCGCTCAGGCTGGCGCCGTCGGCCGCGCTCAGCGATTGCGCCGCCATCGGCGTCAGCGTGGGCAGGCCGGGCTGGGTGGCGTTGCCGTAACGGTAGCCGGAGAGGGCGTCGGTCAGGGCGCCCACTTTGCCGCTCAGGCTGGCCGGATCGCCATCGCGCGCAGTCAGGAACCAGACGTCGGCCACCTGGCCCTGGCTGCCGTCGCTGCGCTCGTAACTGCCGCGCAGGCCGATCCAGTTCCCTTGCTCGAGTTCGCTGGTGGCGCGGGCGCCCGTGCCGAGGCGGGCGATGCCCAATGCGGCCAAGCCTTGCAGCTCGCCGGCCTGGCTGACGCCGTCGGCATTGCTGTCCTGCCAGACGCGCAACTGGCTGTAGGCGGCGTCCTGGCTGTCGATGACGCCGTCGGCATTGCTGTCGAGTTCGGCCAGCGCGGCGAAGCCATGGGCCGCCCGGCCGCCGGCCGTGCGCGTGGCCGTGCCGAACAGTTCGCTGCCATCGTCGATCTGGCCATTGCCGTTGCGGTCCAGGGCCAGCAAGCCGTCGCCTTGGCCGACCCAGCCGGTGTGTTGCAGGCGGCCGTCGGCGTCGAGGTCGAAGCGCACGCCCTGGTCGAGCGCGAGGGTGCGGATGCCGTTGCCGTCGAGGTCGAGCACGAGCGGGCTTTCCAGACCGGCCGCGTCGCGCTGCTCGGGCAGCATGACGGCCAGCTGGTCGGTGGTCAGGGCCGCGGCCTGGGCCGCGCTGAAGGCCTGGAATTCGCTGACCGTCATGGCGGCCAGCTGGTCCGCGGTCAACGCGCGGATCTGGCCGGCTTTCAGGGCGCGCACCTGGCTGGTGGTCAGGGCGCTGATCTGCACCGTGCTCAGGCCCGCGATCTGGCTGGTGCCGAGCGCGGCGAACTGGCCGGTGCTGAGCGCCTGCAATTCATTGACGTCGAGCGCCTGCAACTGGTCGGAATTGAGCGCGCCCAGGGCCTTGGTCGACATGGCGGCGATCAGGGTGGTGCCGAGCGTGGCCAGTTGCAGCGTGGTCAGGCCGCTTGCGCCCTGGGCGCCCAGGGCCGCGAACTGGTTGCTGCGCATGGCGCCCACGAGCTCAGCCGCCAGGGCGCCGATCTGGGCCGAGCCGAGCGCGGCGATCTGTACCGTGTTCAGGTTGTTGAGCGTGCCGAGCGCGGTGAGCTGGTCGGCGCTCAACGCGCGGATCTGGGCCGTGCCCAGCACTTGCAGGGCGCGCGTGGTCAGCGAGGCCATCTGGTCGGTCGTCAGGCCGGCAATCTGGGCCGATTTCAAGGCCGTCAATTGCAGGCTGCTCAGGGCGGCCAGGTCGGGCAGCTCGATGGCGGCGACCTGGTCGCTGCCGAGGGCACCCAGCGCGGCCACGCTCAAGGAGCGCACTTGACTGGTGCTCAGGGCGGCGATCTGCTCCGTGCTCAAGCTGCCGATCTGGCGCGTGCTGAGGGCGGCGATCTGGGCCGTCTTCAAGGTGGCGATCTTGTCGGCGCTGAGCGAAGGCAGTTGCACCGAGTTGAGCGCGGCAAACTGTAGGGTGCCCAGGGCGGCCAGGGTGCTCAGCGCGGCCAGCTGGGCCGTGCTCAGGCTGGCGACCTGGCCCGTGCTCAGGGCGGCGATGTCGCGCGTGTTCAGTGCGCCGAGCTGGTCGGTGCTGAGCACAACGAACTGGGCCGTGCGCAGCGCGGCGATCTGCGCCGTGCCGAGGGCGGCGATATCGTCGAGGGCGATGGCGGCCACCTGGTCCGTGCTGAGGCCGGCCAGGGCGGTCGGGTCGAGGGCGCGCACCTGGGCCGTGGTCAGAGCCACGATCTGGTCCGTGGTCAGCCAGCTCAGTTGGCGGCTGCTCAGCGCGTCGATCTGGCGCGTGCTCAGGGTCGACAGATGGGCTTCATCCAGGCTGGACAATTGGCTGCTGGACAGGGCGGCCACCTGGTTGCTGCCGAAGCCGCCCAGGCCGGGCAGGCTGGCCAGCTGGGCATTGCTGAGGGCGCGCACCTGGGCGCTGGTCAGGGCGCCCAGTTCGGCCGTGGTCAGCACTTGCAACTGGTCGCTGTTGAGGGCGGCGATCTGTTCGGTTTTGAGCGCCGCGACCTGGTCGGTGCGCAGCGCGGCCAGGTCATCGCCCTGGATGGCGGCGATCTGCTCGGTGCTCAGCGCGCGCAGCGCGGCCGTGTTGAAGGCGCGCCACTGCGCGGTGCTGAGGTCGGCCAACTGGCTGCTCGACAGGGCCGGCATCTGGCGGCTGGTCAAGGCCGCGATCTGGCTGGTTTTGAGCAGGGCCAGCTGGGTCGCGTCGAGGCCGGCGATGCGCGCCGTCGGCAGGGCGGCGATCTGGTCGCTGGTGAAGGCGATCAGGGCGCCCAGTTGGGCGAACTGGTCGGGCGTGAGCGCGGCCAGCTGGGCCGTGCTCAGGGCCGCGACCTGGGCGTCGGTCAGCGCGATGATCTGGTCCGAGGTCAGCGCCGTCAGCTGGTCGGAATACAGGGCGCGGATCTGTTCGCTGCGCAGGGCGGCGATATCGTCCAGTTCGATGGCCGCCACTTGGCTCACATCAAGGGCGCGGATGGCGCGCGTGCTCAGGGCGCGCACCTGGGCCGTGCTCAGCGCGCGCAACTGGTCGACCGAGATGGCCTGGATTTGCGGAATGCCGAGCACGCTGATGGCGGCCGTGTTGATGACGCTGATCTGGTCGGTGTTCAGCGCGCCGAGCTGGGCGGCCGAGAACGCCGCCACCTGGGTCGAGCGCAGCGCGGCGATATCGGCCAGCTCGATGCCGGCCACCTGGGCCGGGGTCAGGGCCGCGATGGCGCGGCTCGACAGGCTGGCGAACTGGCGCGTTTCCAGCGCCAGGATCTGGTCCGGCGTCAGCGCCTGCACCTGGCTGTCGCCGAGGGCCGCCAACTGGGTGCTGGTGAGGGCGGCGATCTTGTCCAGCGGCAGGGCCGTGAGCTGGGCGTCGCTGAGGGAACGGATCTGGGCCGTGGTCAAGCCGCGGCTGTTCAGGGCCGCGATCTGGGCCGGGGTCAGCACGCTGATCTGCAGGGTGCGCAGGGCGGCCACATCGCCACTGCTGAGCACGCCCAACTGGTCCGCGTTCAAGGCTTGCAACTGGTCCGAGCCGAGCGCGGCCAGTTGCCTGCTCGTTAAGGCAGCGATGTCTTCCAGCTCGATCTGCGGAATCTGGGCGGCGCTCAGGCCGTTCAGGGCCGCGGTCGAAAGGGAGGCGAATTGCGCCGTGCTCAGCACCTGCAACTGGCCGGCGCTGAAGACCGAGAGCTGGGCCGAGTTGAAGGCGGCCACCTGGCGCGTGCTCAAGCTGGCCAGGTCGTCCACGCTCATGACGACGATGCGGTCGGTCGACATGGCGGCGATCTGGGCCGTGCTGTAATCGCGCAATTCGCCCAGGGCGGCCAGCTGGTCGGCCGACAGCGCCGCCAGTTGGGCCGGCGACAGCACGGCGATGGCCTGGCTGCTCAGCGCATGCAACTGGCCGGTCGACAGCGCGGCCAGCTGGGCCGGGGCCAGCGCGGCGATCTGGGTGGTGAGCAGGGCGCGCACGTCTTCCGCTTCGAGCGCCTGCAACTGGGTGGCGTCCAGATTGCCCAGGGCGCGCAGAGTAAGCGCGCGGATCTGGGCGGTGGAGAAGGCGGCGATCTGGCCCACGGTCAGGTGGGCCGCCTGGTAGCTGGTCAGGGCCGCCACCTGGCTGGTCTTGAGCGCGGCGAAATCGCCCATGCTCAGATTGCTCAACTGCGCGGTATTCAGGGCCGCCATCTGGGCCGTGGTCAGGCTGACCAGGCTGACCATGGCGTCGATCTGGGCCGTGCTGAGCGCGCCGATCTGGGCGGTGGCGATGGCCGCGATCTCGCCCGTCGTCAGCGACATGATCTGGGCCAGGCTCAGCGCCTGCAACTGGTTGCTGCCCAGGCCGGCGATCTGGCCCGTGGCCAGGTTGCGGATATCGGTCAGGTCGATGGCCTGGATCTGGGCCGGGCTGAGCGCGCGCAGCACGTCGGTGGACAGGGCGCGCATCTGGGCGCTGCTCAGCGCCTGGATCTGGTCGGTATTGAAGAAGGTGAACTGGCTGGTGGTGAAGGCGGCGATCTGCGCCGTTTTCAGGCTGGCCACCTGGTCCGGCGTCAGCGCGCCGATCTGGTCGCTGTTCAAGCCCTGGATTTGCACGGTGCTCAAGCCGGTCAGGCCGAGCGCGCCGAGCTGGGTGGTGCTCAGGGCGCCCATCTGGCGCGAGGTCAATGCCGCGATCTGGGTCGAACTCAGGGCGCCGAGCTGGCCCAGCGTGAGCGCGGCCATCTGCTGGGTCTTCAGCGCCTGCACCTGGCCCGTGCTCAGGGCGGCGATGTCGATGGCCTCGATGGCGGCGATCTGGGTCGTGCTCATGCCGCCCAGCGTGGCCGGACTCAGGCTGCGCACCTGGGCCGTGTTCAAGGCCACGATTTGGTCGCTGCTGAGGGCACCGATCTGGGCGCTGCTCAAGCCGGCGAGCTGGTTGGTGCGCAAGGTCGTGATGCGGTCCGGCGCCAGCGCGCCGATCTGGTTGGTGGTGAGCGCGGCGATCTGGGCGCTGCGCAGCGGGGCCAAGGAAGCGAAGCTGGCCACCTGGAGCAGGGACAAGGAAGCGATCTGCTGCGTGCTCAGCGAGGCGATCATGGCCGTGCTCAAGGCGCCGAACTGGTCGCTGGTGAGGGCGGCGATCTGCTGCGTCGCCAGGCCCGCGATCTGGGCCGTGCGCAGCGCTTGCAGGTCGGCGATCTCGATGGCCGCCACCTGGTCCGAGTCCAAGGCATTCAGGGCGGCCGACCCCAGGGCGCGCCACTGGCTGCTCTGCAGGGCGACGATGCCGGCCGTGCTGATGGCTTGCACCTGGGCCGTGGTCAGCGCCGCCACCTGGTTGCTGCGCAGCGCGGCCAGCACAGCCAGGCTCAGCGAGGCGATCTGGTCGGTGGTGAGGGCGGCAATGGCCGCCGTCGAGAACGAGGCCAGGCTGACCAGGGCGCCCAGTTGGTCGCTGCTGAGCGCGGCTTTCTGCTCGGGCGTGAGCGAGGCGATCTGGGCCGTCGTGAGTTGTGCGATCTGGGCTGTGCGCAAGGCTGGAATCTGGGCCGTGGTGAGCAGGCTCAACTGGTTGGTGCGCAGCGCCTGCAAGTCGTCGAAGGCGATGGCGGCCAGTTGGCCGCTGCTCAAGGCGCGCAGGGCGTCGCTGCCGAGGGCGCGGAACTGGGCCGTGTTGAGGCCGACGATCTGGGTGGTGCTCAGCGCGCCGATCTGGGCCGTGTTGAGCACGGCGATCTGGGCCGTGCGCAAGCCGCTCAGGTCGGCCGTGTTCAAGCTTTGCAACTGGGCATTGCTGAGCTGGCCGATCTGGCGCGTGCTCAGCGAGGTCAGGGTCAGCGCGTCGAGCTGGCCCGCCGTCAGGCTGGCCAGTTGCTCACTGGTCAGGGCGGCCACCTCGGCCGAGGTCAGCGCGGCCAACTGGGCCGTTTGCAGGGCGGCCAACTGGTCGGTCGAGAAGGCGGCGATCTGGCGCGTGCCCATGGCGGCCAGGTCGGCCAGCTCGATGGCGGCGACCTGGGTGGCGTTGAGCGCGGCCAGGGCATCGGTGTTCAGCGCGCGCACCTGGGCCGTGCTGAGCGCGGCGATATGGTTGGCCGACAGGCCGGCCACCTGGCCGGCCTGCACGGCGCCGATCTGGGCGCTGCTCAGGCTGGCCCAATCCTGGGTCGTCAGGCTGGCCAGCTGGGCGCTGCCGAAGGCCTGGATCTGGCGCGTGCTGAAGCCGGCAAAGCTGGCGAAGGCATCGAGCTGGGCCGCGTTGAGCACGGCGATCTGGTCGCTGTTCAGGGCGCGCACGCCGGCCGTGCTGAGGGCGCGGATCTGGTCCGTGCCCAGGGCCATGATCTGGTCGGTGGTCATGGCGGCGATCTGCTGGCTGCGCAAGCCCGGCACATCGCGCGTTTCGATGCCGCCCAACTGGCTGCTCTGCAAGGCGGCCAGGGCGGCGCTGCTCAGTGCGGCCAATTGGCTGGCGCTCAAGGCCTTGATCTGGGCCGAGTTCAGCACGCCGGCCTGCAGCGGCGATAGGGCCGCCACCTGGTTGCTGCGCAGGGCGGTGATGCTGGCCGTGCTCAGCGCCTTGATCTGGTCGGTGGTGAGGGCGGCGATCTGCGCGCTTTTGAGGGCGTCGAGCGCCTTCAGCGCGGCCAGCTGGGCCGTGGTGAGCGCGGCCACCTGGTCGAGCGTCAAGGCCTGGGTGGCGGCGCTGCCGAGGGCGGCGACTTGCTGGACTTGCAGATTGCTGAGCTGATCGGTGCTCAGGCTGGCGATCTGGCGCGTCAGCAGCGCCCCCACATCCTGGCTTTCCATCGCCCGCAACTGGTTGGTGCTGAGCGCCTGCAGCGCCACGGTGTTCAAGGCTTGCACCTGGCCCGTGCTCAGGGCGATGAGCTGGGCCGTATTGAGGGCGGCCGCCTGCTCGGGGTTCAGGCCCGCCAACTGGCCACTGGCCAGACTGGCCAGATTGCGCGTCGACAGGCTGGCGACCTGATCGCTGCCCAGCGCCGCCACTTGCTTGCTGCCCCAGGTCGACAAGGTCTTCAGTGCAGCCAGCTGGTCGGTGGACAGCACGGGTAACTGGTCGGTCGTCAGCACCGCGATATCGTTGCTGTTCAGGCTGGCGAACTGGGCGGTGTTCAGGGCGCTGAGCTGGCCCGGTTGCAGGGCCGCGATCTGGGCCGTGCGCAAGGCGGCGATGTCGCGCGTTTCGATGAAGGCCAACTGGTCGCTGCCGAGCAGGTTCAGGGCTTGCGTCGACAGGTTGGCGAATTGGACAGTGCTGAGCGCGATGATTTGGTCGCTGTTCAGCGCCTGCCACTGGTAATCCTTGAGCGCGCCCAGCTGCTGGCTGCCCAGGCCGGCAATGGCCTGGGTGGCGAGCACGGCCAATTGCTCGGGCGCCAGCGCGGCGATCTGGGCCGTGGACAGGCTGGCCAGCGAGGGCAGGGCGCCGAGCTGGTCGGTGCTCAGGACCGGGATCTGGTCGGTGCTCAGCGCGGCCAGGCCGCGCGTGCCGAGGGCGCGCATCTGGTCGGTCGTGAGGGCCGTGATCTGGCCCGGCTGCAAGGCGGCGATCTGCTGGCAGGCCAGCGCCGCGATATCGCGCGTTTCGATGGCGGCGATCTGTTCGCTCAACAGCACGATCAAGGCGGCGCTGCTCAAGCCGTTCAACTGGGCACTGCCGAGGGCGATGATCTGGTCGCTGTTCAGCACTTGCAACTGGGCCGCGTCGAGGCTGTTCAACTGGCTGCTCGTCAGATAGGGAATACTGCTCGACACCAGGCGCGTCGGGTCGAGCGCGCGCAATGCCTGGGTGCTGAAGGCGCGCAACTGGCCCGAACTCAGGGCGGCCAGCTGGTCGCTGCCGAAGCCGGGCACCTGGTCGCTGTTGAGCACGGCGATTTGCTGGCTGCGCAGCCCGGCCAGTTCCTGGGTAGTGAGCGCGCCGAGCTGCACCGCGCTGAGCGCGGCCAATTGGCTGCTGGAGAGGGCCGGCATGTCCTGGCTGTCGATGCCGCGGATCTGCGCCGTGTCGAGGGCGGCGATCTGGCTGCTGCTGAAGGCGCCGATCAGGCGGCTGCCCAGCCAGCCGATCTGGTCCGATGTCAAAGTGGCAAGGTCGGCGTTTTCCAGGTATTTGATTTGGCTGGTCGACAGCGCGTTCAGCTGCGCGCTGCTAAACAGCGGCATCAGTTCAGGCGTCAGGGCCTTGATATCGTCCGATGTCAGAAGACTGATCTGATAGGTCGTCAGGCCGGCAATCTGTTGGGTTTCAAATACGATAGACATTTATACGCTCTCCGGGCAGCTTGACCATGATAAGCTAATTATTGCCACATGGAAATCAAACATTTGTAACCGGCCGTCAGCCGCTCAGGGCGCCGGGCGCGGCGCCGCCCCGGGCGGCTTGGCTGGCTGACCCCAGTCGCGCGGTAGTTTGCGCGCCGTCTCCACGCCCTGCAGGAAGATGTTCTGCAACGGTCCCGACAGGTAAGGCAGGGACAGTGCCAGCACCAGCAAACCCACGCCCAGCGTGACGGGAAAGCCGATGCCGAAGAGGTTCAGCTGCGGCGCCGCGCGCGTCAGGATGCCGAGCGCGACGTTGGTAATTAACAACGCCGCCACCACCGGCAGCGACAGTTGCAGGCCGGCGCTGAAAATCTTGCCGCCCCAGTCGGCCAGCTGCTTGAACGGCCCGCCGACGAAGGGCTGGGCCGACACCGGCAGCGTGATGAAGCTTTCGGCCAGCACCTCGATCAGCACCAGGTGGGCGTTGACGGCCAGGAAAGCCATGGTCGCCACCAGGGCCAGGAACTGGGCGATGGCCGAGGAGCGCCCCGCCGACATCGGGTCGAAAAACGTGGCGAAGCCCAGACCCATGGTCAGGCTGCTGATCTCCCCCGCCATTTCCACTGCCGCGAACACGATGCGCATGGCCATCCCCATTGCCAGTCCGATAATCATTTCCTTGACCAGGATCAGCAAACCCGCGTACGAGAGCGGATCGGCGGCCGGCAGCGCCGGCACATTGGGCGCGATCACCATGGCTACCATCACGCCCAGGCACAGCTTGACCGTCATCGGGATGCGCGGATTGCCGAAGACCGGGGCGGCCGTGATCAAGCCCAGGACACGGGTCAGCGGCCACAGGAGGCCGGCGATCCATGTGTTGATATCGGCAGCGGAGAGGAAAAGCATGAGGGCCGGTCAGCTGACGAGGGCGGGTATGCCCGTCAGCACCTGGCGCATATAGTCGAGCATGACCGACAGCATCCACGGCCCGGCCACCACCAGGGCCACGAACACGCCCACCAGCTTGGGGATGAAGGACAGTGTCGATTCATTGATCTGGGTCGCGGCCTGGAAGATGCTGACCACCAGGCCGATGACCAGGGCCACCAGCAGCAGCGGCGCGGCCACCATCAGCGTGACTTCCATGGCCTGGCGGCCCATGGTCATGACGGTTTCGGGCGTCATCGCGGCTTCCTCCTTAGTAGAAGCTCTGGGCCAAGGAACCCAGCAGCAGCTGCCAGCCATCGACCAGCACGAACAGCATGAGCTTGAACGGCAGCGAAATGACGGCCGGCGACATCATCATCATGCCCATCGACATCAAGACCGAGGCCACCACCATATCGATGATGAGGAAGGGGATGAAGATGGCGAAGCCGATCTGGAAGGCGGTCTTCAGTTCGCTCGTGATAAAGGCCGGCACCAGGATGCGCAGCGGCACGTCTTCCGGCCCCTGCAGCGCCGGCGAGCGCGAAATCTTGACGAACAGGGCCAGGTCCGATTGGCGCGTCTGCTTCATCATGAAGGTCTTGAGCGGGGCGGCGCCCTTGTCCAGCGCCTGCAGCATGCTGATCTTATTTTCCTGTAAAGGCTGGTAAGCCTCGGTATAGATGCGGTCGAACACCGGTCCCATGGTGAAGAAGGTCAGGAACAGGGCCAGGCCGATCATCACCTGGTTGGGTGGCGCCGACTGGGTGCCGAGCGCCTGGCGCAGCAGCGAGAGCACAATCACGATGCGCGTGAAGCCGGTCATCATCAGCAGCGCCGCCGGGATGAAGGTCAGCGCCGTCATCAGGATCAGCGTTTGCAGCGACAGGCCGTAATTGGTGCCGCCGCCGGACGCCGGCGTGCTGGTGAAGGCGGGAATCGTCGGTTCCGCCGCCGCCCACAGCGGCAAGGCCAGCGCGGCGCCGGCCAGCAGGAGCGTGCGCGCGGACCGCTTCGTCGCAGACTGCTTATTTGTCATTGCGTTTTTCGATCGTCTGTTTGAACCACTCGGCGAAATTGGCGCCCGGCAGGTTCTGCTGCGGCAGCGCGTCGGCCACGCCTTCCTGGCGCGGCATGGTGGCCAGCGCGTTCATGCGGCCGGGCGAAGCGCCCACCACGATCCATTGTTCGCCCACTTCCACCACCAGGATGCGTTCGCGCGCGCCGACGCTGAGCGCGCCCACGAGCTTGACGGTATGGCCGCTGGCGATGCTGCGCGGACCGAAGCGCTTGAGCAGCCAGGCCAGGCCGACCAGCAGGCCCAGCACAACGGCCAGGGCCAGCGTGGTTTGCAGCAGCGAACCGGCGGCCGAAGGACCGGCCGGCGCCAGACCGGCCGGATGGGCCGGACGCGCGCCGGCCAGCGCCGCCTGCTGTTCCGGCGTGGCGGCGGGCGCGCTATCGGCTGCCGCGCCAGTGGCGGGGCCAGCCTCAGCCGCCTGCACCGTTGCGCCCGTTGGCGCGGCAGTCGCACCCGTGCCGGCCGCCGCCGGAGCGGGGCTGGTTGGGGCGGCGATGGTGCCGGAGGCGCTGTGCTGGGCCGGCGCGGGGCCGGCGGCGAGGAGGAGGGTGCAGCAAGCCGCCAGCAGGGCGGCGCGAGGGAAACCAGGCTTCATTTATTGAGTTTTCGGATGCGTTCGGAAGGCGTGATGATATCGGTCAGGCGGATGCCGAACTTGTCGTTGACCACCACCACCTCGCCCTGGGCGATCAGGCAGCCGTTGACCAGCACGTCCATCGGCTCGCCGGCCAGGCCATCCAGTTCCACCACCGAACCCTGGGCCAGTTGCAGCAGGTTCTTGATGGCGATCTTGGTGCGGCCCAGTTCCACCGTCAGCTGGACGGGAATATCGAGGATGAAGTCGATATCGTTATGGGTTTCCGATTTCGCGGCGGTTTTCGAAAAGTCCTTGAAGACGGCGGCCGTGGCGGCCTGGCTTTGCAGGGCGTCCGCTTCCGCCTTGGCCTGCTCGGCAATGGCCGCGCCCCAATCGTCTTCTATGCTTTGATCGTCTTGATTGTCCGACATTCTTACTCTCCTGTGTTGCAGTTCCCGGCGCGCCGCCGCTTAGAGGTCTCTTATTTGAGGTTATCGGCATTGGCCAGCAATTTCTCCACCTTCAGCGCATATTGTCCATTCATGACCCCATAGGTGCAATCGAGCACCGGCACGCCGTCCACGGTGGCCTCGATGCTTTCCGGGATGGTCAGCGGAATGATGTCGCCCACGCGCATATTCAGGATCTCGTCGAAGCTGACGCGGGCCGTGCCCAGGCGCGCCACCAGCTCCACTTCGGCGATCTGGATCTGCTGCGTCATCAGGCGGATCCAGCGCTTGTCCACTTCCAGCGCCTCGCCCTGCAGCGAGGACGTCAGGGCATCGCGGATCGGCTCGATCATCGAGTAGGGCATGCAGAAGTGGATCTGGCCCGAGACCGAGCCCAGTTCCACGGTGAAGGTGGACGCCACCACCACCTCGTTGGGCGTGGCGATATTGGCGAACTGGGTGTTCATCTCGGAACGGATGTATTCGAATTCGACCGGGTACACCGGTTCCCAGGACTTGGTATAGGCCTCGAACACGATATCGAGGATGCGCAGGATGATGCGCTGCTCGGTCTGGGTAAAGTCGCGGCCCTCGACCCGGGTGTGGAAGCGGCCGTCGCCGCCGAACAGATTGTCCACCAGCAGGAAGACCAGGCCCGGATCGAAGACCATCAGCGCCGTGCCGCGCAGCGGCTTCATGTGCACCAGGTTCAGGTTGGTCGGCACCACCAGGTTGCGGATGAATTCGCTGTACTTGGAAACGCGCACCGAACCGACCGACACTTCGGCGCTGCGGCGCAGGAAGTTGAACAGGCCGACACGCAGCAGACGGGCAAAGCGTTCATTGATAATTTCCAGGGTCGGCATGCGGCCCCGGACGATGCGCTCCTGGGTGGCCAGATTATAGGTCCGGACACCCGCGACTTCCTCCGGCGCCTGGGCGTCGTCCTGGTCGCCGTTGACGCCCTTTAAAAGGGCATCGACTTCTTCCTGGGAGAGAAAATTATCAGCCATGACTCGCTACGACTCGCTACGGGTTACTGAATGATAAAGGAGGTGAACAGGACTTCGCTGACATCCTGCGCATCGCCCCGCTCTTCGAACGGCAGCTTCATCTGCTCGATGATTTCGCTGCTGAGCTGCTGCTTGCCTTCCGGCGTATTGATTTCCGACGCGTGTTTGCTCGACAGCAGCAGCAGCACGCGGCTGCGCACCTTGGGCATATTCTGCTTGACGATTTCGACCTCTTCCAGGCTGCCCACTTGCAGCGTGAAGGCCAGCTGCAGATACTGCTCCGAGCCTTCGGTCTCGGGCTGCAGATTGACGGTGAACGGCTCGACCGGCACATACACGGGCGGACCGGCCGCCTTGTGCGCTTTCTTGCCCTTCTTGGCCTTGGGCGCTTCCTCTTCATGGTCGGCGCTGGCGCCCTTGCTCAGGAACCAGGCCGCGCCACCACCGCCGGCGCCCAGCACCAGCACGGCGGCGAGGATGATGATCATCATTTTTTTCTTGCCACCCGCTGGCGGCGCATCGGCCTTGGCTTCCGCTTTCATCTTGGGATTCGCTTTCAAGTCTGCCTTGCTGCTGTCTATCGGCTATGCCGACATTATGTCCCATTATCCGCAATCGCAGTCCACCGGGATCGGCGGAACAGAGGGCGAATCTGGGTGTTTCTTTGCGGTATTGTAACTTGAGGGCAAGCGAATAGGGCGGCGGCGCGCGCCGCCGTCCGATTTAAGCAAAGGTATCGACCACACCAAGGCCACTGCGCACGCGCTGCGGGGCCGCCGCGACCGCTGCGCCATCGTCGCCAGCCGTGCCCGCACCGGCGCCGCGGCCGCCCTGACCCCGGTTGCCGCCGGCCTGGCGGGCGAAGGCTTCCTGCTGTTCCTGGCTGCCGGCCGAGACGGTGGCGTTGCCGAGCTGGATGCCCGCTTCATTCATCATATCGCGCAGCTTGGGCAGGGCGTTTTCCAGCGCCTGGCGCACTTCCGGCTGGGCCGCCGTGAAGCTGGCGCTGGCCTGGTCGTTGGAAATGCTCAGCACCACTTGCAGCGGTCCCAGATCGGGCGGATTCAAGGTCAGCGAAGCGCTTTGCTCGCCGCCGGCCGCCATCCACACCACTTTCTGGCCCAGTTGCTGGTCCCAGGCCTGACTGCCGACACGCGCCTGCAGCTGGTTGCTGGCGACGGCATTGGCCGCCTGCAGCGTGGCTTGGCCGGTCTGGGCCATGGCGGGCATGGCTTGGGGCGCGGGCGCGCTCTCGCGCTGCACCGTCATCACTTCGCCCTGGGTATTCTGGCTGCGCACGCCACGGCTGATGTCGTCGACCTTGGCCTGGGCCGCGCCCAGGGCCGGGGCGGCGGCGCCCTGCGGCGCTTCGCTGCCCGGACGGGCGCGCACGGCCGGTTCGCCAGCCGTATCGCTGAGTTCGGTCGTGGCGTCGGCGGCGGCATCGCCCGCCTTGGCTTCCGGCGTGCTGGCCTGGTTCAGGCTGGCCATGGCTTCGGCCAGTTCGCCGCCGCTGGCGGCGTGGGCGCCGCCCTGCGGGGCGGGCGCGGCCTTGGCCTGGGCCAGGCTGGCGCTGAAATCCGCTGGCAGGGCTTGCTCCGCGCTGTCGGCCTTGCCTGCGGCGGCGCTGCGTGCCAAGGCGGGGTCGATGGCGAGCGCGCCGGCTTTGTCGGCTGCGGCATCGGCGGCGCTGGCGCTGAGGGCGGCCAGCGTCGCGGCGTCCGCGCCGGCCGCCGCCTGGGCGCTGCCGTCCGAGCTGGCGACGGCGCTGGCGTTACCGTTTTGGGCCGCTTTGGCGGCCGCTTCCGCCGCAGCCGCCTGGGCCGCTGCCGCCGCTGCGGTCGCGGCGCTATCGGCGGCCGGCGCGGCGCTCTGGCCGTTCAGGCTGGCCATCATGGCCAGCAGTTGGGCGGCGGCATCTTCGGCGCTGACGACCTTCGTGCCGTCTTCCGTGCTCTCTTTGGCGCCGGCGGCGCTGCCGGCCGTCGACGCCGGAGTGCTGGCCGGACCGGCGTCGGCCTGGCTGGCGCTGTTGCCCTGGTTCTGCGGCTTGGCGGGCGCGCTGTCCTGGGTGGCTTGGGCGTTTTGCGTATTCGGGCTGTTCTGCGCGTTTGGCGCTGGCTGGGCCGGTTTGGCTGGCGCGGTGCTGTTCGCGGTGGGCGCCGGACGCGGCGGCTGGACCTGGGCCGGGCGTGCCGTCGGCGTGGCCGGGGCGGGCGTCATGGGCGCCGGCTGGCGCTGCTCCATCTGGCGCGCCAGCGTGCTGCGGAACAGATCATCGGAGCTGCCGCCGGGCGGCTGCTTGGGCGGCGTCATGCCGGAAGCCGGGGCCAGGAAGGGATTGGTGGTGATCGGTGTCTGCATGATAAAGCCGTCTGGTTAATGCCGCCGGTTGGGCGCCGAGCTCATCTCAGCGCTTGAAATATGCTTGCCGGGACGCGTGTTCGTCCATGGCCTTCTGGTCGCGCTTGGCGTCCACCTTCTGCTGCTGGGCCACGGCCCGGTCGCGCAAGGTGGAGTAGGACATGCGTTTGCGTTCGGCCGCCTGCCAACTGCTTTTCTCCTGCGCGCCGCGCTGCTGCATATGCACAACGATGTCGCGCTGGCCCTGGATCGCGGTATCCAGTTTCGCCATGAAAGCCTGGAAATTGCGGTAAGCCATGGGCGTGATGCCTAGCTGCTGGGTTTCATCGAAACGCTTGCCGTATTCGTCGCGGTAGCCGAGCAGCATGTTCAGCTTTTCCTCGGCCTCGCTGGCCGCTTTCAAGGCCGCGCCCAGGCGCTTGGCCGCGTCGTCGGTTTCGCGGCGCGCCAGATCGATCAGGGTTTCCAATTGGGTTTGCGAGGCCATGATCGTCAATTATAGGCTTCTGGCGGTCGCGGCAATCAATCGAATAGAGCGGTAAGTTGCCCCAAGCTCTGGCCCATATCGACGCGCTCGGTGATCTGCTGTTGTAAAAAATGCTCGATCTTGTCATGCAAGCCGATGGCCTGGTCCAGCACCGGGTCGGTGCCGGGCGTGTAAGCGCCGACGGCGATCAGGTCGCGGCTGCGTTCATAGCGCGAGAACAGCTGCTTCAGGTGGCGCGCCTCGTTCTGGTGCTCGTGCGAGGTGATCGAGTGCATGGCGCGGCTGATCGACTGTTCGATATCGATGGCCGGGTAGTGGCCGGCCTCGGCCAGACGGCGGTTGAGCACGATGTGGCCGTCGAGAATGGCGCGCGCCGAGTCGGCGATCGGGTCTTGCTGGTCGTCGCCCTCGGTCAGCACGGTGTAGAAGGCGGTGATCGAGCCGCCGCCGAGCTGGCCGTTGCCGGCGCGTTCGACCAGCACCGGCAGCTTGGCGAAGACCGAGGGCGGATAGCCCTTGGTGGCCGGCGGCTCGCCGATGGCCAGCGCGATTTCGCGCTGGGCCATGGCGTAGCGCGTCAGCGAATCCATGATCAGCAGCACGTTCTGGCCCTTGTCGCGGAAATGCTCGGCAATGGCGGTGGCATAGGCCGCGCCCTGCATGCGCATCAGCGGCGGCGTGTCGGCCGGGGCCGCCACCACCACCGAGCGCGCCAAGCCTTCCTCGCCCAGGATCTGTTCGATGAATTCCTTGACCTCGCGGCCCCGTTCGCCGATCAGGCCGACCACGATGATGTCGGCCTCGGTATAGCGCGCCATCATGCCCAGCAGCACGGACTTGCCGACGCCGGAACCGGCGAACAGGCCCATGCGCTGGCCGCGGCCCACGGTCAGCATGGCGTTGATGCAGCGCACGCCCACATCCAGGGTTTCCACGATGGGCGCGCGGCCCAGCGGATTGGCCGGGCGCACATTGATGGGCGCGCTGTCGGTGGTCTGGATGGGACCGAGATTGTCGAGCGGGCGGCCGGCGCCGTCGAGCACGCGGCCCAGCAGTTCCGGTCCCACCGGCAGGTGGCGCGCGCGGTCGCTCGGGCGGCGGCGCGGGTGGCTGACGCTGCCCGGACGCGGAATGGTCTGCTCGACCGGGAAGACGCGGGTGCCCGGCACGATGCCTTCGACATCGCTTTGCGGCATCAGGAACAGGCGTTCGCCCTCGAAACCGACCACTTCGGCTTCGACCTTGCCGCCGCTGGGCAGGGGCACGGTGCAGGCCGCGCCCACGGCCAGGCGCAGGCCGACCGCTTCCATCACCAGGCCGGCCACGCGCGTGACGCGGCCCGAGACCTGCATCGGTTCGACGAAATCGCTGAGCACGGCGCAATCGTTGAGGTAGGCGCGCCAGCGGCCGGCGTGGCCCTGGGCGCTGCCGGTATCGACCGGGGCGCGCGGCGCGCGGGCCGGGGCCGCGTCGTCGATCCCGTCCGCGCCGCTGTTCGTGTCGCCGTCCAGGCCGCTGTCGCCGTCCAGATCGCTGTCCTCGGCCAGCGCGCCGTCAGCGGCGTCGGCGTGCCGTGCCGCCGGTTCGTCGAATTCGGCGTCGAGTTCGGCCATGGCGGCGGCCAGGTCGGCCATGGCGTCGGCATTGGCCTGGGACAGGCCGGCCGGATCGCCGGGTTTGGCGGGGGAAGAGGCGGGCAAGTCCATCTCAGTCCAGCCAGTTCAGATCCTTGCCCAGCGCATGGGTCAAGCGCTGCCAGCGCGAGGCCGCCTGGGCGTCGATCTGGTTGCTGGCGGTATCGATCTTGCAACCGCCGCGGCCGATGCTCGGGTCTTCGATCACGCTCCAGCCATCTTTTTCCAGCTCCTCGCCCAAACCGTCGCGCACCACTTGCGCGTCCTCGGGATTGAGGGCCAGGATGGCGGGCGGCTGCAGCACCGGCAGGTACTGGATGGCGTCGCGCACGATGGGCAGGATCAGTTCCGGCTTGGCCGGCAGGGCGGTTTTGAGCATGCCCTTGGCCAGATGCAGGGCCAGTTCCAGCACCTCGTTGGCGATCAGCTGGTCGGCCTCGCGCAGCGCGGTGCTGAAATTGCCGGCGATCTCGGCCACCGGCTCCAAGGTCTTGGCGGTGGCCTCGCGCGCCTCGTCCAAGGCCTGGGCCTGGCCGTCGGCATGGCCGGCCGCGTAACCGGCCTCATAACCCTGCTGGCGCGCTTCCTCGCGGATGGCGTCGAGTTCTTCCTCGGTGGGGTAGTCGGGATGCTGCTCCGGCTCGGCATACATGGCCGCTTCCTCGGCCGCCTGGGCTTCGGCCAGGGCCGCCTGCTCGCGCGCCAGGCGCTCCTCTTCCTCCTGCTGGGCTTGCCGCGCCGCCAGCGTGCTGGGGCGGTTGTCGCCGAAGGATTTCATTTCCCAGCGCTGGAACGCCGGCTGGGGCTGTTTGGAAAAAATATCAGACAAACGAATCCTCGCCTTTGCCGCCTAGGACGATCTGGCCTTCGTCGGCCAGGCGCCGCACAATCTGCAGAATCTGCTTCTGCTGGGTTTCCACTTCCGACAGGCGCACCGGGCCTTTCGATTCGAGGTCTTCGCGCATCATTTCCGAGGCGCGCGCCGACATATTGCGGAACACCTTGTCGCGCAGCTCCTGCGACGCGCCCTTCAGCGCGATGATCAGCATTTCCGACTGCACTTCGCGCAGCAGCAGCTGGATGCCGCGGTCCTCGACATCGATCAGGTTGTCGAACACGAACATCTCGTCCATGATCTTCTGCGCCATATCGTTGTCGTAGTTCTTGATATTGTCCATGACCGAGCTTTCCTGCTCGCCGCTCATGAAGTTCAGGATCTCAGCCGCCGTGCGGATGCCGCCCAGCGTCGATTTCTTGATGTTTTCATTACCCGACAGCAGCTTGGTCAGCACATCGTTCAGTTCGCGCAGCGCGGCCGGCTGCACGCCGTCCAGGGTGGCGATGCGCAGCACGGCGTCGTTGCGCAGGCGGTCGGTGAAATGGCCGAGAATCTCGCAAGCCTGGTCGCGTTCCAGGTGGACCAGGATGGTGGCGATGATCTGCGGGTGCTCGTTGCGGATCAGTTCGGCCACCGACTGCGAATCCATCCACTTCAAGCTTTCGATGCCGGACGCGTCCTTGCCGCCCAGGATGCGCGACAGCAGCACCGAGGCCTTGTCGTCGCCCAGCGCCTTGGTCAGCACCTGGCGGATGTACTCGTCCGAATCGAGGCCCACGGTGGAGGCGGCCGCCACATGGTCGCGGAAATCGTCGAGCGTGGCCACCACCTGCTCATGCGGCACGTTTTTCATGGTGGCCATGGCCGCGCCCAGCTTGAGCACTTCGCGCGGGCCGAGGAATTTCATCACCTCGGCGGCCTCGGCCTCGCCCATCGCCAGCATCAGGATGGCGGCCTTTTGCAAGCCGGTATTCTCAGTCATTTGCGCCTATCCAATCCTTGATGACGTTGGCGACGATGCGCGGATCGTCGTTGGCCAGTTTCTTGGCCAGGGCCAGGTTGTCGCGGTAAGTCCGCGCGGTATTCTCTTCCAGGGCCGCCAGTTCGGCGGCCAGGATTTCGTCCGGCGACGGGCCGGTCGGCTCCTCGACCACCGGCTCTTCCGGTTCCGGCTCGGGCTTGTTGATTTCGTCGATCTTCTTGAACACGGGGCGCATCATCGGGCGCACGATGCGCAACAGGATGTAGAGCAGCACCAGGGCCACGATCAGGAATTTGACCAGATCGCCCAGCAGCGGCAGATTGGCCGGATCGCGCCACCAGTCTAGTGCCGGCGGCGCATCCTTGTCCACGCCGTCGAACGGGGCGTTGGCCACGCTGACCGAGTCGCCGCGCTCCTGGCTGAAGCCCATGGCTTCGCGCACCAGGCTGTTGATCTTGGCCATTTCCTCGGGCGTGTAGGGCTTGATCGTGACCTTGCCGGTCTTGGCGTCGACGAGGCGGCGGTAGTTGACGACCACGGCCACGGTCATGCGCTTCAGGCCCGCCATATTCTTTTGCTCATAGCGCACCGTCTTGTCGACCTCGTAATTGGTGGTCGATTCCTTGTGCGAGGGGCTGTTGGCGCCGGCCGCGCCGCTGGGCACCTGGCCGGGCGCCGGCGCGGTGCCGGGCGGGTTCTGGGTCAGGGGCGCGGTGGCCGTGCCGGGCGGTTGGTTCGACAGCGCGCCGGGAATGCCGTTCGGATTGGCATTGCCGTTGCCATTGGTCTCGCTGCTCTGTTGGCTGCGGATGGCCGAAGCGGCCGGCGGCGAGTTCGGCTTATAGCTTTCGGCGGCCTGCTCGATTTGGGCGAAATCGACGTCGGCCACGGCCTCGGCGCGCACATTGCCTTCGCCCACGATGGGCAAGACGATCGATTCGACCTGCTTGGTGATCTGGCGCTGTAATTCCTGCACATACTTGAGCTGGGACGCGTCGAGGTTCTTGGCGTTGCCGGCCGCGTTGCCGTTCTTATTGGTATCGGACACCAGATTGCCGGCCTGGTCGACCACGGTCACATTCGCCGGCTGCAGTTCGGGCACGCTGGACGCGACCAGGTGCACGATGGCGCTCACCTGCTGCGGATCGATCATGCGGTTGGGGTGCAGGTTGAGCAGCACCGAGGCGGTTGGCTTCTGCTGCTCGCGCACGAAGACGGAAGGCTTGGGCAGGGCCAGGTGCACGCGCGCCGCGTCGACGGCGGCCAGCGACTGGATCGAACGCGCCAGCTCGCCTTCCAGCGCGCGCTGGTAATTGACCTGTTCCAGGAATTGCGACACGCCCAGCTTCTGGTTTTCCATCAGCTCAAAGCCGACATTGCCGCCCTTGGGCAAGCCCTGGGCCGCCAGCTTCAGGCGCACATCATGCACCTGCTCGGTCGGCACCAGGATGGCCTGGCCGTTTTCCGAGAACTTGTGCTTGACGTTCATCTGGTCGAGCGCGGCCGTGATGGCGCCGCCGTCGCGGTCGGTGAAATTGGAGAACAGCACCTTGTACTCGGGCGCCTTGTTCCACAGGTAGAGGATCAGCAGCAGGGCCAGGAAACCGGCCACGGCGCCGCCGCGCACCAGGTTCCTGCCCATGGGCGTCTGCAGAAACGGCGGCTTCTCCTCGGGCGGAGGGGCGTCTGCCGGGGCATCGATATCAAGTTGTTCGGCGGCTGCGGCCATATTAGGTTCCGAAGGCTTGGAAAGCGTCTGGTTGGTGGGCGCCCCGTCACGGGAGAAAGGGCAGTGTGCACATTATTGGCCACGCGGGCGCGCTTCAATCGCGGGAACAGAAGGCCGTTTCCCCTGCTGCTCCAGGCGGCGCGCCGCTGGGGCTGTTGGTATTCTGGCACCCTGACCCTGCATCCAGGGACATATTGTAGCGCGGCAACACGGGACTGTCCCCGGTTGTTTGGCTATAGCAACAACACAAGGAGTCCAGCAAAATGAGAACAGGCGGCATCGACAGCAGCCAGATCCAGGCCATGATCGCCCAATTGAAGGCGGCGGCCACGCGGCCGCAAGCCACCCCGCCGGCCATCCAGACCGAAAAGCCGGCCACCAAGGTCGACTTCTCCGACGCGCTGAAAGGCGCCTTGGACGCGGTCGCCACCAGCCAAAATAAATCCGAAGCGCTCAGCAAGCGCTTCCAGATGGGCGACGACAGCGTCAACCTGTCCGACGTCATGGTTTCGATGCAGAAAGCCAGCATCAACTTCCAGGCCACGGTCCAGGTGCGCAACAAGCTCGTCTCCGCCTACCACGACATCATGAATATGCAAGTCTAAGGCGCGACAGCTAAGGCGCTACAGCCGAGCGCGTGTCCGCTTGGGGGCTGACCCCAAGCGGACACGCGCTCGGCTGTTTGCGTTAGGCCAGGCCGGCGATGCGGGCGTTGCGTTCGCGCTCGAGCTTGGTGATGTAGCGCTGCACGGCGTTGAGCGCGCTGCGCGGGATGTCGGTGAATTGGCAGCCGAGGCGGCGGTTGGTTTTGTTGTTGAGCAGGGTGAGGTCGGTGCAGTTGCGCACCTGCAGGCCGGTGGTGATCTGGCCGATTTCGGGCAGCTCGATGCGGCAGTCGGCATACTCGCGGCCGATGGCTTCGCCCAGCAAGAGCTTGTTGTCGAGGATGGCAATACCGCCGCAGCTGATGTCGGCCAGCGGGAAGCTGTTGGCGCCGCCACCGAATTCGGCCGGGAAGGGGATCAGCACGCGCACCGGATTGCCGACCGGCGTATTCATGCGGTAGAACTCGCGCCGCTGCAGGCGGATCAGGCTGGCCGGCAGGGCGATCTTGAACGCCGGACTGCCTTCATACACGCAGCTTTCCGCGCGTTCGCTGCGGAACAGGATGCGGATCTTGTCCAGCGTGGTTTCATACGAGATGGCGGGCGCGGCCAGGATGCGCGCGTTTTGCTCGGGATTGACCGAGCAGTCGAGGATGACGGCATTGTTGTCGGCATCGACTTCCAGGATCGAGGTCACGCAGACGTCGGCTTCGCCGCGCACCAGCATGCGGATCAGCTGATTTTTCTCGCCGATGCCGCGCAGCAGGTTGAGGATCTCCTTGCGCGATTCCACTTCGAAATCGTGCCAGTTTTCCAGGTCGGCGTCCTGAAGGTATGAGTGCATCAATGTCCACCAGTGGGTTCGGTAAGGGGAGCGCTGGTGTCGGGCGCCGGTGGAAGTGGCTGGCCCGCTTTTTGCGCCTCTTCAATATGATAAAGCCAGGCCAAAAGTTCCGCAATTGTCCGGTAGAGCAGGGGCGGGATCTGGCCGTCGAGGTCGACGTCCATCAGCAGCGACACCAGCTCCTTCGATTCGTGCACGAAGACGCCGTGCTCGGCGGCCACGGCGATAATCTGCTCGGCCACCAGGCCGCGGCCCTTGGCCACCACCTTGGGCGCGGACTCGCCTTCGCGGTAAGCCAGGGCCACCGCGCTTTGCAGTGGGCGGCGGCCATCCTGCTCGGCGCTGGCCGTGGGCAGGGTGGGGCGGGCGCTCTTGTCCACGGCATTGACCGGCAAGGGCAGGCGCGGCTTGTTCTCATTGGCCATCGCCGCCTCCACCCTCGCCGCCGATGGTCAGCGAGGCCAGCGGCGCGCCGGCCGCCTCCATCGCCTGCTGCAACTGGCCGGCCCAGGCGCGCAAGGTGCTGACCGTGCCGTCCGAATCGGATTGCACGGCGATATGCACCTGCTCGCCGACGATGGTGACGCTGGCCGCCAGCGCGCCCAGGCGCGGGAAGCGGAAGCGCACGCCGCTGCGCCACACCGGCTCGCGTGAGTCCTCGTCGCGCCCGCCTTGTTGCTGGCGGCCTTCACGCTCGTCGCGCCGCACCTCCCATTGCATGGCCTGGCCCGGCCAGGCTTCGCCCTGCCACAGCACGCGCTGCTGCTCGTGGGCATGTAGTTGCTGGTTGATCATCTGCGCGGCTGACAGGTCGGGGCCGTTCAGCGCGCGCGCCGCCGTCTCGGCCGCCGATTGCGCGGCGGCCTGGGTGAAGCGTTGCATCTGCGGCTCGCGCGCCAAGTCTTGCAGGCTGCGCTTGCCTTCGGCCCACTCGGCCACATGGGATTCATAGAACAAGCCGCTCTTGCCGAGCGCGTCCTGCAACTGCTTGCTGAGCTGGGCCGTGTCGGGCGCGCCGCCTGGCACCAGCGGCACCTTGCCATTGATGGTGGCGGGCACGCCCGGCGCCGTGTAGGCATTCACCAGGACATTGGCGATGGCGCGCGCGGCAGGGCTGAGGGTGGCGGGCAGGGTATTGCGGTCCAGCGCCGGCAACTGCTCGGCCGGCGTCAGCGGGGCCTTGCTGAGCAGCGTGGCAGCCAGGCTTTGTGGCCGCGCGCCTTCGGCCGGGGCGGCCGCGCCAGGCGCGGCACCGGCGATCTGGCCCGGGACGCCGGCCGCTGCATTGGCTGCCGCGCCGGCCGCCGTTTGCGCCAGGCTGGCCGCCGCATTGGGCAGGGTAGCTTGTCCCGTGGCCGGATTGGGTGGCGTATTGACGGCCGTCTGCGGTGTGGTAGCCCCGGCGTTGCCCGGTGTCGGCGTGGCGCCAGGCTGGGCGCCGCCCGTGCCCGGCTGGGAGGGCAAGCGGCCGCTCAGCGCTGGATTGGTTTGCGAGGGCAGGGCATCGGCATCGGCCGGCAACTGGCCGCTTTCGCTGTAGAGCACGGCCTGTTGGCCGCTTTGCGTGCCGACCTGGAAGGTGGGGCGGGGATTGGCTGACATCACCGTCAGCGGCAGTTCGGCGCCCAGTTCTACGCCGGCCGGCAACATCATGCGCGCATTGGTGTTGGCCACGCGCACCAGGAAACTGCCGTCGTTGAACTTGGACAGCACCTCGCCCTTGATGGTTTGCCCGACCAGCGACTGCAGCGAGCGCTGGAAGGCTTCCTGGCGCGCATCGCCGACGGGCGCGGCCGGCAGCCGCGTCTCGACCGGCCGGACGCCGGGAACATCGATGCGCGGCGGAATGGCCACAGCGACGGTCAGACGCTGCCGTAGGCGTTGACCAGGCGGCGCTCGGTGCCGGTGCTATTGATCAGCTTGGACAACTGGGCCATCCAGGGCATGACCAGATCGCGGATCTGGCGGTCGTCGTCCAGCATCTTCTTGATCAGCTCGGCCTTGCGCGCGCGCGCCTCGGCTTCCAGCTGGATGGCCGCCTCATTCGCTTTGAGCAGGGCCACCTGGGCCGAGACGCGCGCTTCCAGCGCCTCCAGCTCGTCCCAGTCGGAAGCGCCGGCGGCGGCCAGCATGCGGCCGGTCAAGTCGCCCATGGCCTCGTAGGCCGACAGCACATCGTGATTCGTCATCGTCATGGATTACACGCTCGCAAAAGCAGGTTTGTTCTGGGCCTGCGGCTGGGCCGCAGGGCTGCTGCCGATCTGGTTCCAGGTGTCGCGCAGGTCGGCCAGCAGGCCGCGCACTTCCTCCAGGATCTCGGGCTTGTTCTCGATATTGGCCGTCAGCAGGCGCGCGCTCATGTATTCGTACAGCGCGTCCAGGCTTTCGGCGATCTGGCCGCCGGCTTCCTTGTCCAGGCTGGCGCGCAAGCCATTGTCGATGATCTGGATCGCCTTTGAAATCGCCTTGCCCTTCTCGGCCGGGTTGCCCGATTTCATATGCGCCAGGGCGCTCATCACGGCTACCAGGGCGCCGTCGTAGAGCATCACGATCAGCTTGTGCGGCGATGCGGCGGCGACGCTGGTTTCCAGTCCGACCTTGGCATAAGCGCCGACGCCGCGTGGGGTTGATCCGAACATTATGGTCCTCCTCTTGTTGCTGTGATCAGCGGTTGGCGGCGATTTGCGCCAGCTGCTGGTTCAGGTAATTCTGGGTGCTCGCCATCCGCGCCAGTGAGGCGTCGAGACGCGAGTACTGGGCGCGGTAGCGTTTTTCGATTACCTCCAAGCCATCGGCAAATCGCTGGCGCTGCTTGGCCACGTCCTTGATGCTGTTATTGATGCTTTCGGTCTTGCTGCCGAGTAAACCCTTGCTATCGAGGAAAGAGGTGGCGAGGTTATTCAATTGATAGGCATAACCCTGAGTGAAACTGACTGTGCCGCGGCTGCCAGCTGAACCACCTGTAACCTCGATTTTCAGGCCTTCGATGGTGCTGCCAGGTGAACCGGTCATGGTCTGTCCCTTGCCGATAACAGGCTGGCCGTTGATGGTGCCGGCGATGTCCGTACCCTTGACCGGCGTGGCACTACCAAACAGACTGCTGAACGTTGTACCGCTACCATCGCTGATGCTGATATTCGAGTCCGAGCCATATTTGGCGGAGGAGAGCACCAGTTTGCCGTCGGCGTTGATGCTTGCCGCCACCGTCGACCCGGCTGCCGAGAAAGATGAAATACCATTAATGGCTGATTGCAAGACTTTAGCCAAATCCTCGCGGCTGTAGGTGCCGGCGGGGATATTGACGCTAGCAATGTTTTTGGTGTTACTGGGTGTGGTGTCGTTCAGGGCCACAGACCACATGGTATTGCTTGCAATGGTGACATTGGCAGGCAGTGCGGCATCGCTGGTCAGGGCGCCCTGCGTTGCCATGGCCGTCACATCAAGGTTATAGGTGCCTGGCTTGGTTGCTGCCGTCGAGCTGACGAAATTCACTTGGGAATCGCTGGCCGAGCCGATAGCCGCGAACATGCCGACAATGGCATTGAAGTTCTGATCGATGGCTTTTTGCAGCTTGGTGTTGTCGAGGGACATATTGCCGGTTTTATCAATGCTCAGGCCGAGCGCCGACAGGGTGTTCATATCGCTGCTCTGGCCGGTGAGCGTACTGCCGAGCAGACGGCGCAGCTGCGATTGCACCCCTTGTGCCGTGGCATCGGCCTGCAGGGCTCCAGCCTTCTTGGTTTCCGGGTCGTAGGAGATCATCTCCTTGATATTCTTGTTCAGCTCGTTATATGCCTTGACGAAACCCTCGATATTGGTCTTCAGTGTAGACGTATCTTTGTTCACAGACAGGCTGGTCGTGCCGGTCTTGGTTACGGTCAGCGATACGCCTTGAATTGCATCGCTAATATTATTGCTAGCGCTGGCGATGTCGATCCCGTTTACCGTCAGCTTGGTATTCTGCGCGGCCGCTGTCTGGGTCATATTCTGCGCTGCACCCGGATCATAGCCCAGCAGATCGTTAAGCGCGGCATCGGGCGGGTCGCCATTTTCCCCACTCAGCGTGATGCGCATCGATGACTTTTCGCCGGTCTTGGTCGACGTGAGTACGAGGCGGTTCGGAACCGCGCTGCCATCCGAAATAATGCTGGCGGTGACACCCCCGCCCGCCTTGTTGATGGCGTCGCGAATGCCTTGCAGGGTGTTGTTGGTGTTGTCGATCACTACCGACATTGCCGGTTGGGTCGCATCCATCGTAAAGCTAGCGCCGTTATAGCTGCCACTCGAACCAGCGGTCAGCCCGGCCAATGCTGGATTGGTGCCCCCCACCTTGATTTGGCCGCCGCTGGAAGAGAGCACAACGTTGCTGCCAGCTACCACATGGAAGCCGCCGTTGATACTACCGGCCGCCTTGCCGATACCGCCTGTGACCGCACCAACACTGCCGCTCACGGTTTCGGTCACGGCGATATTCGAGCCATCAGCGCGGGTAAATTTCAGATCGCCGCTGGCGGCTGTTCCGGTAAAGGTGATGTTGGCATCGGCCAAGGCTGTGGCTACGGCGCCAGGGCCAGCCAGGGCCGCATCGATCGAGGCGGCCGTCACGCCGGCGCCTGCCGCCACGTTGGCGCCCTGGGCCGCGATCTGAATACCTCCCACGGTCAGGGCATACGTACCGTCAGCGCCGGTGGCAACATCGCCTGTGCCGGCGAACAGATTGTCGGCTGTGGTGGTGGCCGTGGCCGTGGCGGTCACGCCGGTGGTGACGCTCTTTCCATTGATGGCGTCGGCTAGGGCACGTGCGCTATTGGTGCTGCCGTCGGTGGGGATGGCTGTGCCGTTGAGAATCAGCGAGCCATTGCCAATGCCACCCGAAAGCACAGTGCTGCTTAGCTTGGTGGCATTGACGCCAAAGCTGCCGCTGGTGCTGCCGAACTGGAAGAATAGTGTGGTCTTGCCGCCCAGACCGACTGACGAAGTGGTGCTGGCCATGCCCTTGCTGGTTAGCGACTGAGCCTGGGCCATTTGGGAGACATTGATATTGTAGTTGCCGGCCGAGGCTTTGCCACTGGCGCTGGCTGTCAGAACCGTCTCATCGCCGACCTTAGTCGAGAGGGACTTGAAACTGCTGACGGAAGTCAGATTGCCAAGCGAGCTTTGGAATTTGCCGATAGCACCACTGAGTGCGCCATACGCGCTGAGCTTGGCTTGGAACGAAGCAGTTTTCTTGTCGTAGCTTGCCAGCGGCCGCATTTCCGACTGCATCAGCTTGTCGACGATGGCATTGACGTCCAATGCGCCACCACCTGCACTAATACCTGAAGTTGAGGCCACAGCTTGCTCCTGAGAAAACGATAATATAGATGATTATCGGCAGAATCAAACGCGACTTGAGAAGGGTTTTTCCCGTTTTGTTTGCAAGGTGCAAGACAGGTTTGGTTTGGCTTGCAATCCCCTTTAGCATAATGCAAAAAAGCCCCGGCAGCCGCCCGGATAGGGACGGCGGCCGGGGCCGGGAGCGGCAGTCCTCAGGCTTCTTGCTGAATCAGCAAACCCTTGGTACTGCCCAACGACTTTGCAAGCTGCAGCGCCTCCTTGCTGGGGATTTGGCGCAGTATTTCCTTGGTACTCTGGTCGATGATCTTAACCACAGTCCGCTTGCTGTCGGTATCGATGGAAAATTCCAGGCTCTGTGCACTGGCCTGCACTGATTTGTTCAGTTCCGCAACCGCGCTTTCCAGTTCCTTTTGTGAAGGAGGGGCTTCTTTGGCCTTAACGGCCTGCACGGTTTCCACGGCCGCAGCGGGCTGGCGCCCATTGACGGCTGGGGTAGCGGCCGTTTCGGCGCCGCTCACGGGTCTGTCATTTCTTGCAGGGGCGGCCGGGACGATCGAATCGATAGTCATGATGCCTCCTAGTGAAAAGTTCCCCGACTGGAAATCCAGGCGGGGAACCGGCTTTTAGCTAAGTTGTTGCGCTAGCGATTAGCCACGCAGCAGGCTCAACACGCCATTCGGCAGCGAGTTCGCCTGGGCCAGCATCGCGGTACCAGCTTGTTGCAGGATCTGGCCGCGGGTCAGGCTGGCCGTTTCCGCTGCGAAGTCGGTATCTTGAATACGGCTACGCGAAGCAGACAAGTTCTCGGTCGTGGCGCTCAGGTTCGAGATGGTCGAAGCGAAACGCGCTTGCAGAGCACCGAAGGAAGCGCGCTGGGTATTCACCGTGGCCAGGGCTGCATCGGCAATCTTGATAGCCAGCTGCGCGCCTTTGAAGGTGCTCACATCCAGCTGCGACACCGAGTTCAGGTTCGAGGTGCCACCCAGATTCATCGTGGTTGCAGTGCCTTCGGTCACGGAGAAGCTGCTGCTGGAGTCGAAGGTGACGCGGCCAACACCGACACCTTGGGCTGCGTTATCCAGCAAGTTTACCGCGGCGCCAGCCAGGGTGACGCCATCGGCAGCGTAGGTTTGTACGGCGGCTACGAGGTTGGGGGTGGCGGGGAGAGCAGTGTTCTGAACTTTGATGTCGGCACCACCCGAATGGGTCAGTTTCAGGCTGGGGGTGGCCGCACTAGCGTCAAACTCTGCCGTAATACCGGTTTTAGCGGTCTGGGCATTGATTGCCGTCAGCGCAGCTGCAAAATCCGAGGCTTCGTTAGCGCCTGCGCCTACGGCGAAGGACACTTTGACGGCGGTGGTGTTGTCGCCAATCAGATCGAAAGTAAAGGACTCGCTAGGCCCCAGCTTCAGATTGACTTCGGTAATCGCACTCGCTGAGACACCGGTTTTGCCGGATTCGGCGTTGGCTTTGGAGGCAATTGCTTTGGCCGAATCGCCCTGCGCTACGGTAATGGCGGCAGAAGAACCACGTGGACCATTAATCGTAAAGTTGCCGGTACGAGTATCGTTAGCAACGTTTGTGCCATCAAACGCGGTCATCGTGTTGTTGGCGATCTGGTTATTGCCGTAGATATTGGTCTGGAAGTTCGCGCCGGTGGCCGAGATCAACTGACCAGCATCTGCGCCGACCTGGAACTGCGCAGTACCCATGGTGCCGTCCAGCAGATTTTGGCCGTTGAATGCAGTGGTGTTAGCGATACGATTCAATTCGGCAGCCATCTGCGTCACCTCGGTCTGCAGTGCAGCGCGGTCGGAGCCGGAGTTGGTAGAGGTGGACGACTGCACTGCCAATTCGCGGATACGTTGCAGAATGTCGCCGGAGCTGGACAGCGCGCCTTCAGCGGTTTGCGCCAGGGACACGCCGTCGTTGGCGTTACGGCCTGCCTGGGTCATGCCGCGAATTTGCGAGGTCATCCGGTCGGAAATCGCCAGGCCTGCTGCATCGTCACGAGCGCTGTTGATACGCATACCCGAGGACAGGCGTTGCAGCGAGGTGTTCAGCGCGTTTTGCGAACCGGTCAGGTTGCGTTGCGAGTTCAGGGAGGCGATGTTGCTGTTAATAACTGAGGCCATGGTATTTCTCCAAAACTTGGTACTACTGGTTGGGCAATCTGCTCATTCACTTTGGCCCGCCCCGCTGTTCCGAGACGATCAAGCCGCTGTTATTTTGGGTAACGGTTGCCGTACGGGAAGCTTTAGGTGTTTTGGAGAGGAAAATCTGCTGTTATCCCTCTAAAGTGGCGAGAGGGATAACCGCTTAGACGACCTGTTTTTGGGGAACTTTAGCCCCAAAAAATATTTTTTCTTCCTGTATATGAAAGAGGGCGCTACCGTAGCAGCGCCCCAATTGTTTATTTATTTGACACTTATTCCTCGCGCGTGTTTATCACTACGGAAATATTTTAGGCAGCTTCAAGAGCGGGTATTCCCACAAGTTCTACCCCCGCGCTTTCTATATCAACAATATTAGTGATGCTGGCGGGAGCGGTTTTGGCTGGCGAGGAGTACATGGCCAGCAACTGCGCTGGTGTCAGCACCTGCCCGTCCGCAAACAGCATTTGCGAAGGGTTTGTGGTCGGCTGCAGGAAGACTTTTTGAGCAGTGAGCTGATCCCCTGAGCCGTAACTGATGACCAAATCATCGCCTGTGCGTACCACGGATGTCAGGCCATTGGCCAGGATGCCTTCAAACTGGACGGTGGCCATGTTGGCCTTGTCGTGAATGCCAAGCACCAGGGTGTCTTTACCGGAACCGGCTCGCAGCAGAACCAGATCAAGGCCAGTACCGACCTCCAGCACGTCATCTCCTACGCCGCCATCCAGCGTATCGTTGCCAGCTGAACCTCGCAAGGTATCGTTGCCCGCGTCACCGAACAAGAGATCATTTCCCAGCCCGCCGACAACGTTGTCGTTGCCGGAACCGCCGTATTCCAGATCGTCCCCCGCGCCGCCATCTAGACGGTCATTGCCGTTTTCGCCGTACAAGGTGTCATTACCTTCGCGCCCCTCTATGCCATCGGAGTTGTCTCCACCATATATTTTGTCGTTGCCCAGCCCTCCGAGTAGGACATCGTCGCCTGCATCGCCAAAGAGTATGTCATCGCCGCTTCCTCCGTCGATGGTGTCGTTGCCCAAGCCCGCACGGATAATTTCATTGCGGGCTGTCCCTGTGAACTGGTCTGGCTTTTCGCTTAGCAGTACGGGGCTGCGAGCGATGAAGTCATCCATGGTCAGCGTTATGTCGGCAAACTTGAAGACGTCGACCTGGCTGTTGACGTTGGTAAAGTGTTCCAGTAGTGTCAGTTGATCGCTGTCTCCATAGGTCAGGACGAGATCGTTGCCCACCTTCCGTGCCAAAGTGACGTCACTGAATTTTACGTCTTCAAACTGAATTGTCTTAATGGTTGCCGCTGTTGCAGCACCGTTTTGCTTGATAAGGTCTTGACCGTCGCCGTGGCGGAAAATATAGGTGTCATTGCCGCTCTCGGCGCCGTCCAGCGTGTCGTTACCAGTGCCACCATCGAGGGTATCGTTGCCGCCGTCGCCTCGTAGCTGATCATTACCTGCACCGCCAACTATCAAATCGTCGCCGGCTTCTCCGAATATTGTGTCGTTGTCGGCACCGCCGCAAATGGTGTCGTTGCCGTTGCCCGCCTTGATATAGTCGTTGCCTTCGCCGCCTAGAACGCTGTCATTGCCATCGTATGTGTTCAGGGTATCGTTGCCGTCTTCACCCAGAAGCGTGTCGTCGCCAGCTCCCATGTTCACTTCGTCGTCACCGTCGCCGGCTAGGACATGATAGCTATACTTGAAAAAATTTACGTATTTATCAGCCACCTTGCTTAGATGAATTGGATAGGTCTTATAAAGTTCTCCCAGCGTTAAGGTCTTATCAGTAAATTCATAGAGGCCCACTGGGGCGGAACTGTAGTAGATGGATGTTGTAATGCTATCTCCCATGCCATATTCAATCGTAATAGCATCGTATGATATTCGGGTGATCTTGCTGATGTCGCTGGAGGCAACATCCAGGAATTTGATGGTTGAAATATGGTCGTGATCAGTAACGTCCGTATATATTAGATCCCGGCCAGCGCCGAGCTGGGTGATGAATGTATTGTTTCCCTTTCCGCCGTATATTGCGTCGTTACCGGCGCCACCAATGATCGTATCGTCACCATCGTCTCCTATGATACGGTCGTCGCCGTCGCCGCCGATTAGCAAATCATCTCCGTTTCCGCCGGTGAGGGTATCTTTCCCCGCTCCCCCATCCAAGGTGTCGTTGCCGTCATCACCTTTCAAGTCATCGTTGCCACCGCCGCCGTAGGCTTGGTCGTTGCCGGCCCCCATGGACAGTATGTCAGCATAATCCGTGCCATAAACGCGATCGTCTGTCGCCCCGAAACTTAATTTGTTTTCACCTGTCGTCGAATTAAGCAGGTGAATGGGATACTTTGCATAGAGTTGGCTCAGGTTAAAGCTGACACCATCGGAGAAATTTACCTGGTCGATCTGATTGATTGAGGCGAAATGGCCACTTACAGTAATCTTGTCATTGTTGCCGTAGCGAATGATCAAGTTATTCACATCGCGCTCCAAAGACGTGAGTTCGTTTGAGGCTACGTCGGTGAAGCGGATAGTTTTAATCCGTCCTACGGTTTGATCGGCGGTATTGATCAAGTCCTGGCCGGAACCTACACGGAAAACGTAAGTGTCATTGCCGGTGCCGCCAACCAGTGTGTCGTTGCCGGTGCCACCGTCCAATGTATCGTTGCCGCCTTCGCCGTTAAGAATGTCATTGCCGCCGCGCCCGGTCAGGATGTCGTTGCCGGTCTGTCCTAAGATGGTATCGTTGGCGTCAGTGAAGATCGGTTTGTCATTCCCTGTGCTCATCACATACTTGCGCGTGGCCAGGAAATCGTTGAGCGTGTATGTCACCAGCTCATTCGAGGTGGCCGATTTGCGGAATTGCAGGTGGGTGATTTCATAGCCGGCATTAATGAACATGTTTTTCACCGTCACATCGTGCTGCGCCCCCCAGGTCGGTCCCCAGTTGATGACCATATCGTCGCCCACACGCTTCACGTCGGTCAGGGCGGACAGGTCGATGTCGCGGAAGACCAGGGTATCGATATGGCCCGCGCCGCCGTCGCGGTTATCGATCACCGTGTTCAGCGAATTGGCGCCGATGATGTAACTGTCGTTGCCTGTGCCACCTACCAGCGTATCGGAGCCATTGTCGCCGACCAGGGTATCGTTGCCGGCATCGCCTTGCAGCAGGTCGTTGCCGGCGCCGCCGTCCAGGCTGTCGTGGCCTTCGCCACCGCGCAGCACATCGCTGCCATTGCCGCCGATCAGAGTATCGTTGCCGCTGCCGCCATCGAGGGTGTCGTGGCCTTCGCCACCACGCAGCAGGTCGTTGCCGCCTTCGCCGGACAGGCGGTTGTGGCCATTGACCACGCTGATGCTGTCATTGCCTTCGCCGCCCAGCACTTGGATGCTGTAGGAGGTCGTGAAATCGGCCGTGTCGTCACCGCTGCCCAGGCGGATGGGCGTGACGGCCAGGATTTCTTCGGTAGTGAAGCTTTTGCCATCGGCAAACTCAAAGTGGTGGACCGGGTTGCCGTTGAAGTGCTTGAGAACAGTGATGCTGTCGCCATTGCCGTAAGAGACGATCAGATCGTCGCCGACGCGGGTCAGGGCAGGGAGCTCGTCCACACTTAGGTCGGTAAAGCGCAGGGTCTTGCTGCCCGCACTTTCGAGGATGGTGTCGTGGCCGCTGCCGCGTTGGAAGACGTAGACGTCATTGCCAGCGCCGCCGTTCAAGGTGTCATTGCCCAGGCCGCCATTCAGGGTGTCGTTGCCGTCGCCGCCTTCCAGCAGGTCGTCGCCATCGGTTGGAAGAGTACTGCCCAGTGCATTCAGAGCTTGCATATTTCGATTCCTTTTGAAGGTAATAGTTTTTCCATCAATGTTTTTTGAAAAACATTAAAAATATTACATTGAGGAAATTAAAATTGCTAAACATTCCAATATATAGTTTTGAAATAAGAAAGCCCTTTGACTTCAAAAAATAAATTACTTGCAAGATGATAGTTTATGAGATGCAGAGTAGGCTGGGCCAAGCAGTTCCATCGATACGTTATTTTTTATGTGCCGGTGGACGGGGCATACGAAGAGGTAGATTTATTTCGTTGACGAAATTTTATTTTCTAAATAGAATTATTTTTATTTATGATGAAAGAGATTGGTATGAAATTATCAAGCTTGCTTCAAATTTTGACCACTGCATTCGTTGTTCTGACTGCGGTGAGTGCTCTTGCTACTCCTATTCAGGTCGTCGATATACATAGTCCGTATAGCCCCTATGCGCCGCCTGGTCCGAATAACCCCTACCGAGGTGTAGGTTCAGGAACCGCGTATAATATTTTTCAACAAACATTCACCGTAGGGAAATCAGGATTGCTCTCGGGTATGAGCATATATGGGGAGCGCGGTACGTTTGGCAGCTATACGAACCAGCTTAAAATCAAGATTGGAAATGCTAATGGATGGTATTCCGGCTCCTGGGATGTTGAACTATACGCACCAACCTCGGGTTCCATGTTTGATTTGACCTCATACAATCTCCATATCAATGCTGGGGATCTGGTGACGTTTGAACTTGGACATCAGAGCTACTACATAAATTCAGGTGTGTACTTAGTTGAACGCCCACTCGTGTCGCTGCTGAATCAGCGGGTTTCACGGGGATCAACACCTATCTTTTACCCGCCTACAGCGTGGAACAATTTATCTATCGCATTCTCAACATACGTTACAACCGACCCGGATGTGAAACCGGAAAATCCGTCGACGCGGATTCCAGAGCCATCCACGATGTCCGTTATGCTGCTGGGGATGGGGTTACTGGCATACGTCCGCTACCGTAATCGTGGCAAGAAATAAAAAAAGCCCGGTTTAGTTCAAAACCGGGCTTTCATATTTTTCGAACCACTTAATCCGCCACCACCACCCGGTTCTTGCCGGTCTTCTTGGCCGTGTACATGGCCTGGTCGGCGCGTTTGACCAGATCGGTCTGCGCCTCGTTCGGGCGGCGCAGGGCGACGCCGGCCGAGAAGGTGATCAACAGTTTCTCGTTCTCGTGCATGAAGAAGTGGCGCGTCAGTTCGCGCTGCAGGCGGGTCATGGTCGCGGTGGCCGCCTCGACCGCGGTTTCCGGTAGCAGGATGAGGAATTCCTCGCCGCCGAAGCGGGCGATCACATCCATCGAGCGCAGGGTTTCCTTGACGATCTTGACCAAGTGCTTGAGCGCGCCGTCGCCGGCGATGTGGCCGTAAGTGTCGTTCAGGCGCTTGAAGTCGTCCAGGTCGAGGATGGCGATGCACAGCGGCGTGCCGCGCCGCTCGGAACGCGCCACTTCGCGCTCGAACACATCGTCCAGGCCGCGGCGGTTCAGGCTGCCCGTCAACTGGTCTTCGCGCACCAGCTCGCTCATATGCTGCAGTTTCGCCTCCAGCGCGTGGATGCGCGCTTCGGCGTCCTGCACTTCCTGGCGCGCCGTCACCATATTGTCGCGCGCCTTGAGCGCCTCACTCTGCACGATGCGCGTTTCTTTCAGCACTTCGTCGAGAATCTGGTTCAGCTCGGTGATGTTCTCGGCCTTGCTGATCTTTTCCGAATAGCCACCGATCTTGGTGTGGAAGTCGCCGGTGCTGGCGGCCACTTGGCCCAGGCGGTCGATGAAGGTCATCATCATATTCTTGACCGTCAGCTTGACGTCCGAGATGCTGTGCTTGAGCTGGCTTTGCTTGTAGATTACATCCTTCAGGCTGCGCGTGGCTTCTTCCAGCGCGCGCTGGTCGATCGGGCCGGCGATCAGGTTTTGCACGGCGTCGATCTGGCCACGCAGCCAGGAATCGTCATCCAGCAACTCGCTGACGTTTTCCAGCAGCAGGCGGAACAGGCGCAGCAACAATTCCTGCTGCTCGGCCGTGTCGCCGCTCTTGAGTTCGATCTGGTAGCACAGCTGTTTGAGGCGCACGGCGATTTCCGACAGCGCCGCCTCGGTATGCGCTTCCTTGGTGGCCGCGCCCAGCGATTCGGCCTCGGCCACCAGGGCCGGGGTGCCGGTCAATAGCGAGGCGACGGCGAAGGTCAGGGTGCGGCTCAGGAGGTCGCGCAGCACGCGCGTCTGTTCGCCGTCGGGCGCGGGCGCCACTTCGATGCCGCCGCCGCGCTTGACGGGGCGGTCGGCCAGCGCCGACAGGGTGCGCGCATAGGCATCCCAGTCGCGCGCCTTGACGGCGCGGTTCATGCGGCGGCCGAAGTCGGCCAGCTCGCCGGCCTGGGCACTGAGATTGCTGGCGAAGGTGTCGAGCATGCTTTCCGCGCCGCTGTCGGCGGCCGGCGCGGCCGTGCCGAGCGGGGCGGCGGGCGCCTCGGGCGTGTCCGGCAAGCCGGCAATCTCGTTATAGATGCTGCGGTAAGCTTCCGGCGTCGGGGCAATCCGGCGGGTGGCGAGGCGGCGGAAGGCCTCGCGCGCGATATCGGCCGGGTTTTGTTCCGCTCCGGCAGGATTCGGGGATTTTGACATCTGACGTACAGCCTCTTCCAAAAAGGTTTACCGATAGCCTGCATCATATGCCACGGCCGCGCCCGTCAATGCGGGAATTAGCGGGTGGAAGTGGCCTTACTTTGGGGCATCTAACCTTAAGCAAAAATCAAAGGCAGCGCTTATTCGATCAGCTGGTTCTTGATGGCGTAATGGGTCAGTTCGGCGCTGTTTTTCAGTTTCATCTTGACCAGCAGGCGGGCGCGGTATTCGCTCACCGTCTTCACCGACAGCGACAGTTCCTTGGCGATGGTGCCCACCGTCTTGCCGGAGGCGATCATGGTCAGGGTCTGGTATTCGCGGTCGGACAGGCTTTCGTGCAGCGCCGCCTCGTGGTCTTCGCCCACGTGGTTGGCGAGCTCTTGCGCCAGTGCCGGACTAATGTATTTTAATCCGCTAGCGACCTGGCGGATAGCCGTCACCAACTCTTTCGGCGCGCTCTGCTTGGTCAGATAGCCGGCGGCGCCGGCTTTCAGCGAACGGATCGCGTACTGGTCTTCGCGGTGCATGGACAGCATCAGCACCGCCAGCTCCGGCTTTTCCTTCTTGACCTGCTTCAGCACTTCGATGCCGCTGCGGTCGGGCATGGAGATGTCGAGCAGCAGCACCTGGCAGCCCGATTTGCGGAACAGCTTGACGGCGTCCAGCCCATTCTCGGCCTCGCCGGCGACGACGATGTCCTTGGTATCGGCCAGGATCTGTTTCAACCCCTCGCGCACGATCGCATGGTCGTCGGCGATGAAGACCTTGATGACGGCTTTTTCACTCATATCGTTCAGCTTGCTTGATATTTCGGTACGGCAACAGTTGCTATTGTAGCCCCGCTGCCGCCCGCCGGGGGCGCCGCATCGTCCATTTCCCGTTTTATTTTAATGGCGACCACGGTGCCGCCGCCCGGAGCGTGGCTTAGTGTCAACGTTCCGCCCAGCGCATTGGCGCGCTCGGCCATGCCGCGCAGGCCGAACGATTGCGGCTTGCTGCGGTCGGCCTGGCGGATGCCGTCGCCGTCGTCGCTGATTTTCAGGCTGATCTGGTGGCGCGTGCGCGTCAGCTTGACGCTGACCTGGCGCGCATTGGCATGTTTGGCAATATTGGTCAGCGCTTCCTGGCCGATGCGGAACAGGGCGGCGGCCTGGTCGGGGTCGAGGTCGAGCTCCTTCACATTCGAATGGAAGCTGCAGGCGATGCCGGCCTGGGTGGTGAAGTCGCGCGCCTGCCAGTCGAGCGCCGCCACCAGGCCGAAGTCCAGGATCGAGGGGCGCAGGTCGAGCGTGATGCGGTGCACGGCGTCGATGGTGCGGTCGACCAGGCTGTCCACATAGGCCGCCTTCTCGTGCAGCGGGCCGGGCGCCTCGGGCAGGCGCGCCGCCAGCATGGCCAGGGCCATCTTGATGGCGGTCAGGTTGCCGCCCAGGTCGTCATGGATTTCGCGCGCGATGCGGGTGCGCTCCTGCTCCTTGACCTTTTCGATGTGGGCGGTCAGCTCGGCCAGGCGGGCGCGGCTCTGGCGTACTTCCAGCTGCTCCAGCTTGCTCTCCGTGATATTCGTCATGATGCCTTCCCACTGTACGCCGCCGCCGGGCAGGAGGCGCGGCGTGGAGCGCAGATTGATCCACTTCACGTCCTTCCAGGCGTCGACCCAGATGCGGCCCTCCCAGTTCCAGCTCCACAGGCTGTTGGCCGAGGCGTGCATCGCGTCCAGGTAAGAGTCGCGGTCTTCTTCCAGAATCAATTCCAGAAAGCGCTGCGGCGCCGCGTGCAGGGCCGCGGCCGGCAAGCCCAGCAAGGCCTGGCAGCCATCGCTCAGATAGGGGAAGGCCACGCTGCCGTCGGCCGCCAGCACGAACTGGTAGACCAGGCCGGGCGTGTGCGTCACGATGGCGTCGAAGCGCGACTGCACCTGGCGCAGCGCATCGTCGGCGGTGCAGCCGGCGCATTGGTCCTCGGCCATGGCCAGGATCAGGGCCTGGCCCTCATGCCGCACCGCTTGCAGGCAAAGCTGCACGGCGTACTCGCTGCCGTCGGCGCGGCGCAGGCGCGCGGCCAGCGGCTGCCGGCGCGCCAGCGCCGCCTCGAATGCGGTCCGCTCCAGCTGCGGCGCCAGTGCCGGCAGCGTCAGTTGGCGCAGCGCCGCCGCCTCATAGCGGCTATTGCGGCAGGCGGTGGCGCTGACCTGCACGATGCGCAGGCTGGCCGGGTCGAGCAGGTAGATTTCCGCCTGGCTCGCGGTCAGCAGGATGTCCAGGCAGGAGGAAGCGGGGGTCATATATGTGTACAATCGGGAAGCATGCCTGATGATACGTGAAACATAGCCCCATGAATAAAGCTTTCGTAAAAGAAACAGACAACGATGACGATGAAGACGGCGCCCCGCAGGCGCCGCCGATCCCGCCCGGCTCCAAGAATTACATCACGCCAGCCGGCTACCAGCGCATCAAGGACGAGCTGCTGCAACTGATCGACGTGGAGCGGCCCGAAGTGGTGAAAGTGGTGCACTGGGCCGCCTCGAATGGCGACCGCTCGGAAAACGGCGACTACATTTACGGCAAGCGCCGCCTGCGCGAAATCGACCGCCGCATCCGCTTCCTGACCAAGCGCCTCGACCTGGCCGCCGTGGTCGACCCCAGCGTGCACCACGGCAGCGACCAGATCTTTTTCGGCGCCACCGTCACGTATAGCAAGCCGGATGGCGAGGAACACACCATCACCATCGTCGGCATCGATGAATTCGATCCGTTGCATGGCAAGATCAGCTGGATCGCCCCGGTCGCGCGCGCTATCACCAAGGCGCGCGAAGGCGACACCGTCACCCTGCGCACGCCCACCGGCGTGGAGGAACTGGAAATTCTCGCAGTGAGCTACCCGGCGCCCGGCGCGGCCTGAGCCGGTTCAGGACGGGCTAAAAATAGAAGTCCCAGGCCGCTTCCGCGCGGGCATGGCCGCTCATTTCCGTCGATTGCAGGAAATGTTCGGCGACCACGGCCAACGATATGCCATGTTCCATTTTGTCGAGCCAGAAGGCGAGGCCGCCGGCATCGGGTGCGCGCTTGAAAATGGCTTGGTAGAGCGTGTCCAGGTCATGCTGGGCCGTGCCATTCAGCGTGTAGCCGTGCGTCAGTCCTTCGGGCGAGGTAATCATCTGCAGTGCAATCCCGCCCAAGTCGAGGCGGCCCTCCGACTGGACGGCGCCCCAGAAATTGAAGCCGCCCACATCGCTTTGCCGTCCCAGCACATTGGCATAGAGGGCGGCCAGCAGGTCCAGCGCTGGACGGTGTTCGAGCGTGAGCGTGGCATCGGCGAACTGCAATTTCTCGACATTGAGCAGGTCGACCCGCTGTGCCGGCGCGGCCAGGCTGCTGACCGAGACATAGCCGTCATATTGCCGGACCAGATAATCGGCTTGCTTGCCCAGGAAACTTGCCGTGTCGGTGCCAAGTCCCCCATTCAGCAGGGTTGGCGCGCGCGGCTCGTCGGCGCCCTGCGGCGCCCTGCTTTGGGCCTGAGTCTGAGGCGTGGCCGGCGCCGGAACCGCGAATTGCATCATATCGTCGCCGCCGCCGCCATACACCTTGACGCCGTTGCTGGCGGACACGCTGAATTGTTGGCTGGCAGCGTCGCCAGTCAGGATCTGTCCAGCGGTACTGCCGGTGGCCCGGACGGCGCCGATCAAGGCCGCGAAATGCACGTCCTGCAAATTGATGGTGCTGCCGCTGGGCAGGCTGGTGGCGTCGATCACCAAGGCGGTGTGTTGGGCGGCATTGGCCGCGCCCGAGATGGCCAGCGTGGTGGCGCTGGCGTCCGTGGCGCGGGAAAAGACCATGCGCTCGACTTGCAGCGGGACGTTGTCGGCCAACAGATCGAGAAATTGGCTGCCATTACCGGTCAGGTGGCTGCGGTCGGCCGGCGCATTATTGGGCGTGGTGGCGAGGATGGCGGCAATCAGTTCATCCAGCGAGTTGCCGGCCGGCTTGCTGGGGCCGCCGCTGGCCACCAGTCCCACGCCTGCCGGCAGGTGCGCGGTCAGCAGTGCCGTGCTGTTGGCGCTAACCAGGGGGATGTCGGCCATGGTGCTGGCGTTATTGCTGTCGGTGCGCGTGGCGGGCACGATGGGGATGGTGACCGCCGTCCCCATGCCGCCGCCCGGCAGGACCACCGGCGCGCTGCTCACTTCCACCCCGTCGACCGTGGTGGGCGGGTTGGTCGGCGGCGGTGTCGATGGCGCGACGACCTGGATCGCGAACACTTGTTCATAGGTATTGCCGGCGCTATCGGTAACCTTGATGCGCACCGACTGGCTGCCCAAGGCGGTGGCGGCCGCATCGTTGATGCGCAAGCTGCCGCCGGCAATATTGAATAGGCTGTTGCCGCTATCGCCGCTGCCGGCCACCAGCGCATAGGTGAACAGGTCGCCGCTCGTGGCATCGGTGGCGCCCAGGGTGCCGACCGTGCCGTTCAGACCGGCCGCCGTGCTGACGCTGCTGGCCGACAGCGAGAGCGCGCTCGGCGCCAGCGTATCGATCTTCACCGGCAGCGTGGCCGCGGCCGAGACATTGCCCGCCGCATCGCTTTGCTTGACGGTCAGCGTATGCGTGCCATTGCCGAGCGCCGCGCTGGTGATGCTCCAGGCGCCGCTACCATTGGCGGTGGTGCTGCCCAGCACCGTGGTGCCGTCGCTGTCATACAGCGTGACGGTGGCGTTGGCGGCGGCGTTGCCGCTGAGCGTGGGCGTGGTGACGTTGGTGATATTGTCGCCGGCCGTGCCGCTATCGCTGCCGCTGGCCAGCGCCAGTCCGGTGACGCTGCCGATGCTGCCGTAAATCCCCAAGCTCAGGCCGGTGCTGGCGGCCGAGACATTGCCGGCGCTGTCGGTCTGCTTGGCGCGCAGCGTATGGCTACCATCGCTCAAGGCGCTGCTGGTGATGCTCCAGTTGCCGCTGCCGTCGGCGGTGGCGGTGCCGAGCACGGTGGTGCCGTCGCTATCGTAGAGCGTCACGGCGGCATGGGCGGCGGCCGTGCCGTTGATGGTGGGCGTGGTGTCGTTGGTGATGTTGTCGCCCACGGTGCCGCTGTCGCTGGCGCCGGCCAGCGCCAGGGCGGCCGGCGCCGCCGGGGCCGTGGTATCGATGAGCAGGCTAAGCGCGGCGCTGGCCGCCGAGGCCGTGCCGGCCGGCGTGGCTTGCTTGACCGTCAGATTATGCGTGCCGTCGCCCAGGGCGCTGCTGGTGATGCTCCAACTGCCATTGCCCGCCACCGTGGCAGTGCCGAGCACGGTGCTGCCGTCCGAATCGTAGAGTGTCACGGTATGGCCCGCGGTGCCCGTGCCCGTCACGGTGGGCGTGCTGTCGTTGGTGATCAGGTCGCCCAGCGTGCCGCTGTCGCTGGCCGTGGCCAGCGCCGGCAGGGGCGGGGCGGCCGGCGTGCTGGTGTCGATGCTCAAGCTCAAGCCGGCGCTGGCCGGCGAGGTGTTGCCGGCGGCGTCGGTCTGCTTGACCGTGACTGTGTGCGTGCCATTGCTCAGGGCGCTGCTGGTGATGTTCCAGGCGCCGCTGCCATTGGCGGTGGTGCTGCCCAGCACCGTGGTGCCGTCGCTGTCATACAGGGTCACCGCGGCATTGGCCTCGGCGCTGCCGCTGATGGTGGGCGTGTTGTCGCTGGTGATATTGTCGCCCAGGGTGCCGCTGTCGCTGGCGCTGGCCAGGGCCAGGGCCGTGGCGGCACTGGGCGCGCTGGCATCGATGGTGATGTTCAGGGCGACGCTGGCGGCCGAGACATTGCTGGAGCCGTCGGTGGTTTTGGCCGTCAGCGTGTGCGCGCCAGTCAGGGCCGTGCTGGTGATGCTCCAGGCGCCGCTGCCGTTCGATGTGGTGCTGCCCAGTACCGTGGTGCCGTCGCTGTCGTACAGCGTGACGGTGGAATTGGCGGGCGCCGAGCCGGTGATGGTGGGCGTGGTGTCATTGGTGAGGTTATCGCCCAGGGTGCCGCTGTCGCTGGCCACCGCCAGGGTCAGGCCGGTGGGGGCAGCCACGGCCACCGAGGCCGGCGAGAAATTCAGATCGTCCAGGGCCAGCGCCAGATTGCCGCCGCTGAAAGTGAAGCTGGTGATGTTCTTGAAGGCGTTATTGCCCGCGAAGCTGACATTCTGCTGCAGGATCAGGGCGCCGTTGCTGCTGTAGGAGACGGCGCTGCCGCCTTGGGGCGTAATGGAAATATTCACATCGGCGGCGGCGTCGAAACTCAGGCCGTCGAGATCGAAAGCGCTGCCGTCGGCCGCCTCGATCTTGATGCTGCTGATGCCGAAGGCGCCGGCCAGGTCGAAGAATAAAAAATAATCGCCGGCATTGTTGCCCAACAACGACATGGCCGAATTATTGGACACGATATTGGTGTACGAGCCGGGATTGGTGCCGGTCACCGTGTATTTGACGCCATTCAGGGTGAAGGTGTCGGCGGTGGCGCTGTAGCCGCCGTTGGCGTCGTAGTTCTGGTCGGCCGGGGCGGCCAGCACGCCGTCGAAGCCGGCCATCAGGCCGGCATCGAGCACGCGCGCCGCGATCGGGCCGCTGCGCCGGTCCAGCCGCCACGTGCCGCCCCGTTGCGCGGCGCCCGTCAGCCCGGTCGCGGCCGCAACCGGCGCCTGCAACAGGTCGGCCAGGCGCCGCACCAGCGTCTGGCCGCAGCGCCCGGCGCCCGTGCAGCAGCCGTACAGCAGGACGCTGGCGCCGCCGGCCAGGCGGCCGGCAATGCGCCGCAGGGTGGCGGCCTGGCGCTCCAGCGCGGGCAGGTCGAGCGCCGTGGCGCCGGCGTGGAAGCGGCCGGGTGCGCCATGCGACAGCAGGTGCAGGGCACGCACTGGCGGCCGGCTCTCCAGATGGTGGGCGATCTGTTCCAGTCCGTTTTGATCCGGCCGCAGCCGCAGCAAGTCGGCATGGCGGCCGAGGCGGCGCCAAGTGGATCGGTCCAGGGCAATATCGGCGTCGATGACAAGCAGGTCTTGCGCATTCTCGAGGTACATGATGACCTTTCGCGTGCGTGAACGATAGCGTTGTCGTAGTGTAGTCCTTGCCGTGGCGGCAGATTCTAACCGAATCTCACATGACTACGCCGCGCGTGGCCGCGCGGCGTATCAGATGCCAGGACTCAGGCGCGTTCGCGCGAGACGCGGTTGACGCCGGCGACGCGGCGCACATTGCGCAGCAGGCCGGCCAGGTGCACGCGGTCCTTGACCTGGATGGTGAAGCGCAGCTGGTGCAGGATATGCTCTTTGTCCTCGTCCATGCCGACGAAGGTGATGTTGCCGTCGGACTCGCTGATCTCGGCCGCCACGCGCGCCAGGATGCCCTTCTCGTTATTGATGAGCAGCTTGATGCGGGTGTCGAAGCGGCGGTTGAGCTCGGGCGCCCATTTGACGGCGATCCAGCGGTCCGGCTCTTTCTGGCGCTGGCGCTTGGCCACCGTGCAGTCGCCGGTGTGCACCTGCAAGCCCTGGTCGCGCCGCAGCTGGCCGACGATCTGGTCGCCCGGAATCGGCAGGCAGCACGGCGCCAATTGCACCGACACGCCTTCGCTGCCGTAAATCGTCACCGGGTCGAGCTCGGCCGCGCTGGTATGGTCGACCGGCGCGCTGGCCGCTTCGCCGCCGAGCATGCCGAAGATGTGGCGCGCCACCAGGGCCGCCATGCGCTTGCCGATGCCGATGTCGGCATACAGCTCGTCGAGCGATTTGGCGCTCGATTCATTGAGCAGACGCTCGGTCAGATGGTCCGGCAATTGCGGATCGATATTGATCGCGTTCAAGGCCTGGTTCAGCAACTGCTGGCCGAGGCGGATCGATTCCGGCAGGTTGATGGTGCGCAGGTGGTGGCGGATCGCCGAGCGCGCCTTGCCGGTGCGTACGAAGGAGAGCCAGGTCGGGCTGGGCCGCGAGCTGTTGTCGGTGACGATCTCGATGATGTCGCCGTTGCGCAGCTCGGTGCGCAGCGGCGCCGCCTCGCCATTGATGTTGACGCCCACCGTGTGGTCGCCAATGCCGGTGTGGATGGCGTAGGCGAAGTCGATCGGCGTGGCGCCGCGCGGCAGCGCGATGATCTTCGATTTGGGCGTGAAGACGTAGACCGAATCGGGGAACAGGTCGACCTTGACGTGTTCCAGGAACTCGGCCGAGTCGCCGGTCTGCTGCTGGATGTCGAGCAGCGATTGCAGCCAGGCGTGGGTACGCTGCTGCAGGTCCGACATATTCGCGTCGCTGTTCTTGTACAGCCAGTGCGCCGCCACGCCCGATTCGGCGGTGCGGTGCATTTCCTGGGTGCGGATCTGGAATTCGACCGGCGTGCCGTACGGGCCGATCAGGGTGGTGTGCAGCGACTGGTAGCCGTTCAGCTTGCGGATGGCGATATAGTCCTTGAACTTGCCCGGCATGGGCTTGTACAGGCTGTGCAAGGTGCCCAGCGCCACATAACAGTTGGCGAAGTTGTCCACCACCACGCGGAAGCCGTACACGTCGAGCACCTGGGAAAAGCTCAGGTGCTTGGCGCGCATCTTCTTGTAGATGCCGTACAGGGTCTTTTCGCGCCCGTAGACTTCGGCCGAGATGCCGGCCAGGCCCAGCGTGTTCTTGACCGATTCGAGGATTTTCTTGACCACTTCGCGCCGGTTGCCGCGCGCCGCCTTCACCGCCTTCGACAGCACGTGGTAGCGCAGCGGATACAGGTGGGAGAAGGCCAGGTCCTGCAGTTCGCGGTAGATATTGTTCAGGCCAAGACGGTGGGCGATCGGCACATACACTTCCATCGTCTCGCCGGCGATGCGGCGCTTCTTGGCCGGCGCCATCACTTCCAGCGTGCGCATATTGTGCAGGCGGTCGGCCAGCTTGATCAGGATCACGCGCACGTCCGAGGCCATGGCCAGCAGCATCTTGCGGAAGTTTTCCGCCTGCGCTTCGATCTGGCTCTGGAACTCGATCTTCTCCAGCTTGGACAGGCCGTCGACTAGGTGGGCGACGGGGGCGCCGAAGCGCTCGATCAGCTCCTCCTTCTTGACGTCCTGGTCTTCCATCACATCGTGCAGCAGGGCCGCCATGATGGCTTGCGCGTCGAGCTTCCAGTCGGCGCAGATCTCGGCCACGGCGATCGGGTGCGAGATATACGGCTCGCCCGATTTGCGCACCTGGCCCAGATGCATCTCGTCCGAGAAACGGTAAGCCTCGCGCACCTTTTTCAGGTCGGCCGGCGTCATGTACTCGGCCAGTTTTTCGCTCAGGTGGCTGATGGTGGCGACACCGGCGGCAACGACGGGCGCGGCCAGCGGGGAAGTGGGGATGGGGGAGGCGGCAGAAGGATCAACGCCCGGCGCAGGCTTGGCCGGGCGTTTGGCCCGGCTGGCGGGCTGATCGCTAATGCTGGTTTCGGACAGGTTCATACGGTGTCGCAGTATCGGTCAGACTGGGAGAACCTGAGACAGCACAGTGCGGGGAACCGGGGTTCCCACAATTACATTGGCACCTTTTTCAGCATTTCCAGGCCAACTTTGCCGGCGGCGATTTCGCGCAGGGCGACCACGGTCGGCTTGTCCTTGGCTTCGACTTTCGGCGTATGGCCTTGCAGCAGCTGGCGTGCGCGGTAGGTCGCGGCCAGGGTCAGCTGGAAGCGGTTCGGTACATTCTTCAGGCAATCTTCAATCGTAATACGGGCCATCTTAACTCCTCAGATACGGTATTTATTCAGCGTGCTCGGCGTGGATACCCAGTTGGGCAAACAGCTCGACATTGCGGGCCGCTTGTTGCGCAAACCGGCAACGGGCCGATCGGACGATCGCACCCAGTTGGGACAGTGCGACCGAAAACTCTTCATTGATAATAACATACTCGAAGTCGGGCGCGTGGGCGATTTCGCCGCCCGCCGCCAGCAGGCGCCGCGTGATCACATGCGGTTCGTCCTGGCCGCGTTTATGCAGCCGTTCCTCCAGCGCCGCGATCGAGGGCGGCAGGATGAAGATGCCGGCCGCCTGCGGAAATTGCTTCTTGACCTGGCGCGCGCCCTGCCAATCGATTTCCAGCAGGATGTCGGTGCCGGTCTTCATCTGTTCTTCGACGAAGATGCGCGAGGTGCCGTAGTAATTGCCGTGCACTTCAGCCCATTCGAGGAATTCGCCGGCCTGGGCGCGCGCCACGAAATCCTCGGCGGTGGTGAAGAAGTACTCGCGGCCATGCTCTTCGCCCGGACGCGGCTGGCGCGTGGTGGTCGAGATCGACAGCTTGATGCCGGGTTCCTGGGCCAGCAGGGCATTGACCAGGGTCGATTTGCCGGCGCCGGAGGGGGCGGCCACCATGAACAGGCTGCCGGAGAAGTGTTGGCTCATGTTTCGGACTTTCAAAAAACGGAGCAGGCGCGCTAAGCGAGCGCCCAAAGACGTATTTTACCAAGAGCAACCGTTTTTGCACCGGGTTTTTGCGGCGCCGCGCAAACTTTGCTTGACCGCTGGACCGACTGGTCTATAGAATCAATCGCATGATTACGCCCGATTATTCGACCGAAGCCGCGCCCCAGACCCGCGAGCGCCTGATCCAGACCATGATCCACCTGCTGCAGACGCGCGGCCTGCACGGCGCCGGCCTGAGCGAGCTGCTGGCGCTGGCGCAAGCACCGAAGGGCGTGCTCTACCACCATTTCCCTGGTGGCAAGACGGCGCTGGCCGTGGCCGCCGTGGAAGCGACCATCAGCTGGAGCTGCAACAAGCTCGACGAGTATCTCGGCAGCGGCAACGACGTCGGCCAAGCCCTGGGCAGCTGGATCGAGCGGGCCCAGCGCGGCCTGCACGGCAGCGGCTTCGAGCGCGGCTGCCCGCTGGCGGCGGTGGCGCTCGAAAGCACGGCCGCCGACACCGAATTGCGCGCCGCCCTGGCCGCCGGCTTCCAGGCCATCCGCGCGCGTCTGGCCCAGGCCTTGGAGCGCAACGGCCGGACGCCGGCGGCGGCCCAGGGCTTGGCGGCGCTGATCGTCGCCACCTATGAAGGCGGGCTGCTGCAAGCCCGCGTCGCCAACGACACCGCGCCCATGGCGCAGGCCACCGCAGCGCTGCTGGCGCTGCTCAAGGAAAAGGAGCCGAAATGAGTCAGACCGAACGGGCCGCCAAGCCCGCCATCGCCGCCGCCGCATCGCAGCCTGCGGGCGAGGCGTTGACCTTGCGCGCGGCCGACGGTTATGCGCTGGCCGCCGTGCGCTACCGCGCCGCCGGCACGGAACGCGGCCGCCTGATCGTGGCCGGCGCCACCGGCGTGCCGCAGGGCTTCTACCGCCGCTTCGCCGAATTCGCCGCGGCGCGCGGCTACACCGTGCTGACCTTCGACTACCGTGGCGTCGGCCGTTCGGCGCCGGCTTCGCTGCGCGGCTTCGAGGGCGACTTCCTGGTCTGGGGCCGCCAGGACTTGGCGGCGGCCGTGGCCTATATGGCCGATGGCGCCGCGCCGCTCTATCTGGTCGGCCACTCCTATGGCGGCCACGCCCTCGGTCTATTGCCCGAACCGCACAAGGTCGACGGCATGTATGTGTTCGGCACCGGCGCCGGCTGGCACGGCTGGATGCCGCGCCTGGAGCGCATCCGCGTGCTGCTGATGTGGCGGGTAGCCGGCCCCGTGCTGGTGCGTTGGAAAGGCTTTCTGGCCTGGAGCAAGCTCGGCATGGGCGAAGACCTGCCGCTCGGCGTCTACCGCCAATGGAAGCACTGGTGCCGCTTCCCCCACTACTTCTTCGACGACCCCAAGATGCGTGATACGGCCGAAGGCTTCAGCCGCGTGCGCGCCCCCATCGTCGCCGTCAACGCCACCGACGACGCCTGGGCGCCGCCGCGTTCGCGCGACGCCTTCATGCGCGGCTACCGCAACGCCGCCTGGTCCGGCATCGACGTGCACGGCCAGGGTAGCGGCCTCGGCCCGATCGGCCACATGGGCTATTTCCGCGCCCCCGCCCAGCCGCTGTGGGAAGCCGCCCTCCACTGGTTCGACGGCCTCCCCGCCAAACCCTGAAAGCCACCCCTTTGATCCAAATCAAAGAATGTCCACCCTGGTGTCAGGCACCGCGGTAGGACATTGTTTGATCTAAAACAAAAAATGTCCCACCGTGGTGCCTGACACCAGGGTGGGACATTTGTTGAGGCAGATCAAACAGCAGGGGGCTTATTCGAGGTTTTGCACTTGCTCGCGCATCTGTTCGATCAGCAGTTTCAGTTCCATCGAGGCGTCGGCCAGTTCTTTGACCGAGGCTTTGGCGCCGAGGGTGTTGGCTTCGCGGTTGAGCTCCTGCATCATGAAGTCGAGGCGCTTGCCGACCTGGCCGCCTTTTTTCAGGATGTGGCGGGTTTCGCTCAGGTGGGCCGACAGGCGACCCAGCTCTTCAGCCACGTCGATGCGGATGCCGTACAGGATCACTTCCTGGCGGATGCGTTCCATGGCGTCCTGGCGCGAGGGGGAGTTGTTGGAACCCTGGCAGGCCAGGCCCAGCGCTTCCTGCATGCGCTCCACGGCTTTCTGCTGGAATTGCGCCACCACCTGGGGGATTAGCGGGGTGATGCGCTTGACGATGCCTTCCATCGCTTCGATGCGCGACACCAGCATCGCTTCCAGCGCCGCGCCTTCGCGCTGGCGGCTGGTGACGAAGGCTTGCAGCGTGCGGCCCATCAGGGCGGCGACGTCGGCCTGCAGCGATTCCTGGCCGATCTGGGCTTCTTCCACCACGCCGGGCCAGCGCAGCAGCTCGGCCACGCTCATCTGGGCGGCGCCGGAGAAGTGCTTGCCGACCTCGCCTTGCAGGCGGGCCAGTTCGTTCAATAAGGGGATGTTCAAGGCCTGGGTGCCGGCGCCGGCGGCCTTGCGGCCAAAGCTCAGACGCAGTTCGACTTTGCCGCGGGTGATGGCGGCCATGATGGCAGACCGTAAATCGGGTTCAAGCGCGCGTAAATCGTCGTTGATGCGGAATTGAAGGTCAAGGAAACGCGAATTTACGCTCTTGATTTCGATCGTCAAGGTTCCCGCCGCGCTCTCGCTGGTGGCAACCGCGTAGCCTGTCATGCTGGAAATGCTCAATGTATATCCCCGGAATATTTTATCTTTACAATGCGTTCTTTTATCCCACACAATCCGGTCGTTGAGGCGAGGAACACCACCATGGCTGCTCAAAACAACGCCCCGTTGCCGGATGGGCTGGATATAGCTGGATACCGCATTGTAAAGAAAATTGCCTCGGGCGGGTTCAGTATTGTGTATCTCGCCTACGATGCCGAAGACAATGCGGTAGCCATCAAGGAGTATTTACCAAGCGCCCTCGTACTTCGTCAAGAGGGGGAACTACTGCCCACCATCTCGAAATCCAACCTTCCGGTCTTTAGAATCGGGCTGAAATGCTTTTTTGAGGAGGGTCGGGCGCTGGCGCGGATTTCGCATCCAAATGTTGTAAGAGTGTTGAATTTCTTCCGCGCGAACGATACCGTGTATATGGTGATGGCTTATGAATCGGGCCATTCCTTGCAGGATCAGATCCAGCGCCAGCGCGCCAAAGGGCGGCAATTGGGCGAGGCTTTTATCCGCCAGATTTTTATCCAGGTGCTGAAAGGACTGCGCGAAGTGCATGCCAACCAGCTGCTGCATCTGGACCTGAAGCCGGCCAATATCTATCTGCGCACCGACGGCACGCCCATGCTGCTCGATTTCGGCGCGGCGCGCCAGACTATCAATAACGATAGCCCGAAGCTGATGCCGATGTACACGCCGGGCTTTGCCGCGCCCGAGCTGTATGTCAAAAACGAGGCGCTCGGCCCCTGGACTGATATATACAGCATCGGCGCTTCCATCTTCGCCTGCATGGTCGGCTCGCCGCCGCAGCCGGCCGACCAGCGCCGCCAGGACGACCGCATGGAAAGCCATTTCGCCCGCCTCCACGGCCGCTATTCGCCCGAGCTGGTGAAGCTGGTACGATGGGCCTTGTGCGTCGATCCGCTGGCGCGGCCGCAAAGCCTGTTCGAGATGCAGAAGATTTTGCAGCAGCCCGGCACTCCCGCCGCCGCGCCGGCCGCCGACGAACCGGGTACGCTGGAGCGCCTGGGCAGCCAGTTGCGCGGTCTGTTCGGACGCGTGGCCGGACGCCGCGCCGATGCGCCGCAGGACAAGTCCGGGGATGGCGAGACGCGCTGAGCGCGAGGGAGGGGCGCATGCAGTTTTCGGTGTATCAGGAAAGCCACATCGGCGGCCGCAAGCTGAATCAGGACCGCATGGGCTACAGCTTCACGCGCGATGCCTTGCTGCTGGTGCTGGCCGACGGCATGGGCGGCCACCTGCATGGGGAGATCGCCGCCAGCGTCACGCTGCAAACCCTGTCCGCCATCTTCCAGCAGCAGGCCTTGCCGTATGTGAAAGGGCCGGAGCGCTTCCTGGAGGACGCGCTGCACGCCGCCCACCGCGAAATCCACCGCTACTGCAATGTGCACCAATTGGCCGATACGCCGCGCACCACGGTGGTGGCTTGCCTGATTCAGCACAATATGGCGACCTGGGCGCACTGCGGCGATTCGCGCCTGTACTGGTTGCGCGGCGGCCAGCTGCTGGGGCGCACGCGCGACCACTCGCATGTGGAAAGCCTGATCGACAAAGGCCTGGTGCCGCCCTCGGCGCGCGCCACCCATCCCGACCGCAACAAGCTGTATAACTGCCTGGGCGCGTCCATGCCGCCCAAGGTGGAAGTGTCGCGCCGCGCCAGCCTGCTGCCCGGCGACGTGGTGTTATTATGCTCGGATGGCTTGTGGTCCATGCTGACGGACGAGGAGCTGGCGCAGCGCCTGTTCGCCCAGACCGTGGTGCGCGCCGTGCCCGAGATGCTGCAAACGGCCTTGTCGCGCGGCGGCGCCGCCAGCGATAATGCGACCGCGCTGGCCATCATGTGGCAGGGCAGCAGCGTGGCGGACAGCGTGCCGACCCTGGCGGGCGACGCCTCCACCGTGATTTCGACCGAAACGCTGCCGGCCGACCTGCTCAGCACCACGATCCACGGCCCGGAAGCCGGGGCGCCGCCAGCCTCCGGGAAGACCGCCGCCGACGCCTTCGACGAAGCCGAAATAGAACGCGCCATCGCGGAAATCCGCGGGGCAATCGAGAAATCCTCGCAAATACTACGGAAAGACAGCAAAGAATGAGTTTTGAATCCCGTCCCAGCGGCCGCGCCGTCGATGCCCTGCGCGCCGTGCGCCTGACCCGCAACTACACCAAGCACGCCGAAGGTTCGGTGCTGATCGAATGCGGCGACACCAAGGTGATCTGCACCGCCAGCATCGAAGAGAAAGTGCCCGGCTTCCTGAAGGGCAAAGGCCAGGGCTGGCTGACGGCCGAATACGGCATGCTGCCGCGCTCGACCCACTCGCGCATGGACCGCGAAGCGGCCAAGGGCAAGCAAAGCGGCCGCACCCAGGAAATCCAGCGTCTGATCGGGCGCTCGCTGCGCGCCGCCTTCGACCTGGAAGCCTTCGGTGAGCGCACCCTGCATCTGGACTGCGACGTGATCCAGGCCGACGGCGGCACCCGCACCGCCTCCATCACCGGCGCCATGGTCGCCGCCTATGACGCTTTCGGCAAGCTGGTGGCCTCCGGCGCGCTGGCCGCCGTGCCGCTGCGCCACTTCGTGGCCGCCATTTCGGTCGGCGTGTATCAGGGCATGCCGGTGCTGGACCTGGATTATGTGGAAGACTCGGGCTGCGACACCGATATGAACATTATCATGACCGAAAGCGGCCACTTCATCGAAGTGCAGGGCACGGCCGAGGGCGCGGCTTTCGACCGCGCCGTGATGAACCGCCTGCTCGACCTGGCTGACGGCGGCATCCGCGATCTGGTCAAGCTGCAAAAGCAGGCACTCGGACTGGCGGAGTAAAATAGCGGCATGCAAAAGCTTATCCTCGCCTCGAACAATCCGGGCAAACTCAAAGAATTCAATGAACTGCTGTCCACCGTCGGTTTCAGCGTGCACGCCCAGGGCGAGTACGATGTGCCGGAGGCGGAGGAGCCGTATTTCACCTTTGTCGAAAATGCACTGACCAAGGCGCGCCATGCCGCGCGCCTGACCGGCCTGCCGGCGCTGGCCGACGATTCCGGCGTCTGCGTCAATGCCCTGGGCGGCGCGCCCGGCGTGTTCTCGGCGCGCTTTGCGGGCGAGCCGAAATCGGACGCGCGCAACAGCGAAAAGCTGATCGCCGACCTGGCCGCGCATGCCGACAAGTCGGCTTACTACTACTGCGTGCTGGTCTTCGTGCGCCATGCCGACGACCCGCAGCCGGTGATCGCCGATGCGCGCTGGAACGGCGAGATCATCGCCGAGGCGCGCGGCAACGGCGGCTTCGGCTACGATCCGCATTTCTATATCGCGGAACTGGGCAAATGCGCCGCCGAACTGGCGGCCGACGAGAAGAACCGCCTGTCCCACCGTGGTCAGGCTTTGCGTCTGTTGGTTGAGAAGCTGAAGAAATGATCCCGATTAAGCCGGTGGGCAGCAAGCCGGTGTCCACCCCCTCCAGTCCTAGTGGTGCCAGTGGCGTGAGCGGCGCCGCCGGCGTCGCCCTGCAGTATCTGCAGCCCGGCGCGCTGAACCTGAGCGCGCTGCCGCCGCTGTCGCTCTACATCCACTGGCCCTGGTGCGTGCGCAAATGCCCGTATTGCGACTTCAACTCGCACGAGGCCAAGGCCGGCGAAAATCCGGAGGAAGCCTATTTGGCGGCCCTGCGCGCCGACCTGGAAATGTCGCTGCCCCTGATCTGGGGCAGAAAGATTTATACCGTTTTCATCGGCGGCGGCACGCCCAGCCTGATGTCGGCGGCGGGCCTGGACCGGCTGCTGTCGGACCTGCGCACCTTGCTGCCGCTGGACGGCGCCTGCGAAATCACGATGGAGGCGAATCCGGGCACCTTCGAGGCCGAGAAGTTCAAGTCCTATCGCGCCAGCGGCATCAACCGCCTGTCGATCGGCATCCAGAGCTTCAATGCCCAGCATTTGAAGGCGCTGGGCCGCATCCATGACGATGGCGAAGCGCGGCGCGCGGTGGAAATCGCGCAAGCGAACTTCGACAACTTCAATCTGGACCTGATGTACGCGCTGCCTGCGCAGACGCTGGACGAGGCGCGCCGCGATCTGGAAACGGCGCTGTCCTTCCGTCCGCCCCATCTGTCGCTATACCACCTGACGATGGAGCCGAATACCCTGTTCGCCAAATACCCGCCGCAGCTGCCGGACGACGACCTGAGCGCCGACATGCAGGATCTGGTGGCCGAGATGACGGCCGCCGCCGGCTACGGCCATTACGAGGTGTCGGCCTACGCCCAGCCGGGCCACCAGGCGCGCCACAATCTGAATTACTGGCAGTTCGGCGATTACCTGGGCATTGGCGCGGGCGCGCACTCCAAGCTGTCCTTCCCGCACCGCGTGTTGCGCCAGGCGCGCTACAAGCAGCCCAAGACCTATATGGAACAGATGGCGGCCGGCTCCGCGGTGCAGGAGGAGCACGAGATCGGACGCGGCGAGATGGGCTTCGAGTTCATGCTCAACGCCCTGCGCCTACAGGACGGCTTCTCGCCCAATCTGTTCGCCGAGCGCACCGGCACGGCCATGAACACGATCGAGAAGGCGCTCAACGAGGCCGAAGCCAAAGGCCTGCTCTACCGCGACCACCTGCTGATCAAGCCCACGGAGCTGGGCCAGCGTTTCCTCAACGACCTGCAGCAGATGTTCCTGGCCGATTGAGCTCAGCCGAAGACCACTTTTGAGCGGCGCATGAAGTCAAGAAAACTGCAGCAGTTGACTGCGACCGTGGGCAGCTTGCAGACGGCGGGGATCTTATAGTTCGCTTTTAACTTCGGCAGGGTTCTTTGTATGGCTTCGTTGGTGATCAATTCCGCAGTATGCTGTTTGGCTGTGGCGATCACGAGCAGATCGTTTTCGCCAACGCCACCTTGATAATGCGCGCCAATCTGCAGAAGTGCCTTAATGCGCAATGCTTCTTGTAAGATCGCATCGTTCACCGGCAAATAGCTTATTGCCAAGGAGTGCAACCACTGGCTGCATTCGGAAGAAACGCCGAGAATTTCGCTTGAGACTACTTCGGATAGACAGATGCGGCTGGCATTCAGCTCCTGAGCAAGCCAGCCCCAGAGATTTGGAAATTGTTCGATAGGATAATTGTCCCAGGCGTAAATGATGGAGGACGTATCAAAGACCTGCATAATGCTTTTCCAGCTCATTCAGGTCATTGAGTTTCAGACCGTCCAGATAGCTGCTTGCTTTTGAAAGCGAGATACGGCGTTCGCCCAGGGCATCCAAAACGGCGCGTACGAAGGTTTCTCCAAAAATGTGCTTGGGCTCTCTATGGCGATAGGTTCTAGCGGCCTGATCCGTATCCGGGGCCGGGAGATTTTTGCTCCAGGCGCGATAGGCGGCATACTGGCTTTGCGACAGGCGCCGCGCGTCCATCAGGCGGCGCAAAATGACTTCGGCACTGACGCCCCATGCCTTGCATTGGGGGTGAAGCCATGCATCAAACGAAGCGGCATTGCCTGGCCGCGCATGATCGGAAATCTCGCACAGGAACTCATCCGGAACCAGCAAATGTCCTGCAAAGGCGTTTGCATCGCGCTCTTCGCCCTGATGCGAGAGCATATCGGACTCATCGTCAATCGAGCTGGTGCGATGCAGAAGGATATGGCCAAGCTCGTGCATCAAAGTGAATGATTGCCTGGCCTCGCTGCGCATTTTCCTTACGACGATGACCGGACAGCTCTCTTCATACAGGGTAAAACCTTGAATCGGGCTTTCGCTGGCAATCTGCCATTTTCCGCTATAGCCGTTGCTGCGGAATACCAGGATTCCTTTCTTTTCAATGGCTAAGCGATAGCTGTCAAAGGAGTTATGGGGGGGCAGTTCCAGCCATTTGCGGGCAAGGCGCGCAGCGGTGGGGATGTCGTCAGCAACGAGTGCGGGATGTTCGAAGCGGGGTAGATCGCCGCTCTCCATCTCTTCACGCAGTGAGAGAAACACAGACCTTTGTTGCTCAACGCGCTCGATGAACAGCTTTAGCTTCGCCGATAATTCCGGTTTCTGATTGGCGAGCGTGCGGAATGCCGGGGTGTGTACTTGCTCGAAATGTATGGAGCCTTCTTCCAAAAAGAAAAGCACGCCTCGACCAAAGTAGGCCGCGATTTTGCTTAGTTGTTTGAAAGTAAGGCCACTTTCGTCTTCCCTGGACAGCACGCGTTCAAGGCTTGCGACTGGAATCGCATTTTCAGCGGCGAGCTTGTCCACGGTGATGCCAAAGTCTGCGCAGCACCATACGATCCTCTCAGGATTGATCGCGTGAATGCGTTCCATACATGGATGGTAGCGCAGCATTGCCATGCAGGCAATGAGCGTTCACGCAATGTGTTTAGAACTCTTCCCATTCCCCGTCGGCGGTATTGACGGGCGCTGCTTTCGCGGCGCTGCGCGTGGCCGGCTTGGCGCTGCCGCCGGCATTGCTGGCGGCGGCGGGTTTGGGCTTGCTGCGTGCCGGCGCGGCGATGGTGGGGCGCGCTGGCGCCACCGGCTTGGCGGGCTTGCTGACGACGGCTGCGGGAGCGGATGCGCGATACGGCGCGCCATCCGAGCCAAGCTTGAAGGAGGAGGCCACGGCGGCCAGATTGGCGGCTTGTTCCTGCATGCTGGCCGCCGCTGCCGCCGCTTCTTCCACCAGGGCGGCGTTCTGCTGCGTGACCTGGTCCATTTGCGTGATGGCTTCGTTGACCTGGTCGATGCCGATGCTTTGCTCGCGGCTGGCGGCCGTGATCTCGGCGATCACGTCGCTCACGCGGCGCACGCTGTCCACCACTTCGCCCATGGTCGATCCGGCCTGCTGCACCAGGCGCGCGCCGATGTCCACCTGTTCCACCGAGTTGCCGATCAGCTCCTTGATTTCCTTGGCAGCGGCCGCGCTGCGCGCCGCCAGATTGCGCACTTCGGAGGCGACCACGGCGAAGCCGCGTCCCTGTTCGCCGGCGCGCGCCGCTTCCACCGCCGCATTCAGCGCCAGGATATTGGTCTGGAAGGCGATGCCGTCGATGGTGCCGATGATGTCCACGATCTTGCGCGCCGAGGCGTCGATGGAACCCATGGTGCTGACCACCTGGCCCACGATGTCGCCGCCGCGCGCGGCCACGTCGGAGGCGGCTTGCGCCAGCTGGTTGGCTTGCTGGGCGTTGTCGGCGTTCTGACGCACGGTGGAGGTCAACTCCTCCATCGAGGAAGCGGTTTCTTCCAGCGAGCTGGCTTGCTCTTCGGTGCGCGAGGACAGGTCCAGATTGCCCGAGGCGATTTCGCTGGAGGCGGTGGCGATGGTATGGGTGCCGGTCTGCACTTCGCTGACCACGCGCCGCAGCGAGTCGTTCATGGTCTTCAACGCCACCATCAGGTCGCCGATTTCATCGCGCGCATGCTTGTCGGGGAAGCTCAGCGTGAGGTCGCCGTCGGCCACGGTGTTGGCGATATTCAGGGCCGAGGAAAGCGGCACGGTGATGCTGCGCGAGATGGCATAGGCACCAGCGGCGCCGGCCGCCAGCAGCAGCACGCCGAGGATCAGCACCAGCCGCGTGCTGCGGGTGTTCGCGTCGTCGATGGCGTGGGCGGTATCGTCGATGGCCTTGCGCTGGAAGGCCAGCAAGGCTTGCACCTTGTTCTGGTAGGCGTCGGCGGCGGGCGAGAAGACGTCCTTGTACATGCGCTCCGCCGCGGCCGCATCGCCCCCTTTGCGCGCCTCGGTGATCTTGGTCTTGGCATCCTGGTAGACCACGCGCAGCTTCAAGGCGTCCTTGAAGATGGCTTTTTCCTCTTCGCTTTCGAGCATGCCTTCCACGGTTTTCAGCAGCTCGCCGCCTTTCTTGGTGCTGGCGGCGATCACGTCGGCGAAGGTGGTGCCCAGTGTTTCGTCGCTGCTGCGCGCGATCAGGGCGGTGCGCGCCACGGCCGAATAAATCAGCACATACCAGTCGGAGACGATGCGTTCCTTGGTCAGGGGCTTGGCCATCATTTCGCGCGTGGCGGCGGCCGTGTCGCGCGCATGGATCAGGGCATAGCCGGTGGCGCAAGCCGCCAACAGCAGGACGATGGCGAAGCCGGCGGCGAGCCGCGCGGCAATGCGCATATTCGACAGAAAACTCATGGAAGCCCCCATTCAGGAATCGGCACGGCCCAGACCAGCGCCGGGACCGAAAAACTAGCTACTTAGTATGCGCCGATACTGTTTTGGGAGGCGAGGCCTTGTGCGTGAGTCGTTGCCATTTCGCAACGAATGGTGCCGTGGCTCAGAAGGTGGCGGTCTGCTTGAGGTCGGGCTTTTCGACCCAGCGCGCCAGGGCTTCGGCCATGCGCTCGCTCTCGCCCACGGCCTGGCTCCAGTCGCGGATGCGCGCCGCGTGGTCCTGGCCATAGTGCTGGAAGTCCTTGCGGTCGGGCTGGCGGCCATTCGGCAGGCGCGCCTGGAAGGCGGGTGAGGGCGAGACCAGGATCACGTTTTCCAGCGCGGCGTCGCGCGCGCGGCGCCAGGGCAGGGACTTGTCGAGCCAGCCGGGCACGATGTAGTCGGAGAAGTGCGGATACAGCACCAGGCCCGGATCGCGCTGGTAGGGCAGGTGCAGGTGGTAGTCGATCAAGCCGCCATCCCAGTAATTGCCGGGCGGCGCGCCGGCGATATCGCGCACCGCCTGTAGCACCAGGGGAATGGAGCCGGAGGCGAGCAGGGCGTCCTGCAGATTGGCGGCGTCGAGGCCGACGAAGTGCGAGGGGAAGGCGTCGAATTCGGCGCGCAGCCAGGCCGCGTCGTCGCGCGCATTGTGGAAGACCACGCGGTCCATCAGGCCGGCCAGCTTGTTGCGCGAGACGAAATTGCCGGCCGCCGCGCGCAGGAAGCCCGCCGTTTCGCGCCAGCGGCTGCCGCCCGTCTGCGCCAGCGCGCCGGTGCCGCGGATCGCCAGCACCGTCAGCAGGTAGTGGGGATTGGCCAGCATCTCCAGGCCGCGTCCGTCGAGCACATTGTCGAGCAGGGCGCGGCAATTGCGGCTGACGTAGGCCGCATCCACCTTGGCTGGATAGGTCTGGTGGATGTAGTGGTAGGCCAGGCGGCGGTGCGCGGCCAGCGGGTCGGCAAAGGCCGATGCCGCCATGCGCCAGGCGCCGATGGACGCGCCGACCAGGCGCCGTTCGCGCGGCGCCTGCTTCAGCCAATCGCCGAACAGCCAGCAGTCGATGCCGTGCAGGATCAAGCCTTTCGGCCCGCCGGCGGCGGCGGGGATGAGGGCGATGTCGGCGGCCTGCAAGCCGTCGCTGGCGATGCGCTGGCGCGCCCGCGCGCCGAGGCGGATGGTGATCGGGGAGTCCATGGCGTTTACTCGTTCATACAAGACGCCATTGTAGCGGCGCGCGCCGTGCCGCGCTTGTACCAGGGCGCCAGAAATCAGGATTGCGGCAGCAGACGCTGGTGCAGCTCGGCCGTCAGGTGGTCGATGCGCTCGGCCATTTGCCTGGTCGCTTCGGTCAGCGCGGTGTTCTGCTTGAGCAGTTCCATCATCTGCGTGGAATGGCGCGCGGCGGCCAGGGCCAGCGCTTCACGGTGGCGCGCGTCGGCGTCGGCATGCGCTTTGTCGCGCTCGGCCTGGCGCGTCTGCGCCAGCAGGATCAGCGGCGCGGCATACGCGGCCTGCACGCTGAAGGCCAGGTTGAGCAGGATGAAGGGGTACTGGTCGAAGTGGGCAAAGCCCAGCAGATTGGCGGCGATCCACAGAATCACGCCGATAGTCTGCACGCCGAGAAAGAGCGGGGTGCCGAAAAAGCGCGCAAACGCTTCGGCGCGCAGGCCAAAGCTGCTGCTGCCGAAGGCCTTGCTCAGATGTTCGTGCTGGTGGTGGAAGCGGTAGTGGTCGGACTCGTGGTTGGCGTTGGCGCTCATTTGCGGCTCCGGGGTGAGGAAGCTTCGATTGTAATGGCAGGGATTCGGCCTGGCATCGTGCCGGATGGTTTAAAGTTCTGTTGAGTGGCAATTGGCTGCAGGCAGCCGCGAAATTGGAAGAAGGAGAGTTTGTGAAACTGTTGACCGCAATGATCTTGGCCGTGGGCGTCTTGGCTTGGGCCACGGCGGAACCCTTGCCTGAGGCTCAGCGCTCAGCGATTGAATACCGGTCCGTCGCCGAGGCATTGGCTGGCCTGCGCGGCAAGCCGGACACCAGAATTGGCATGCAAGGGACTTGGATTATCGCGCATGAGCTGACGCTATATGTGCTTTGGTCTTTCGTGCCTGAGGAGCACCCTGCCTATCCGGCCGTGATTAAGCGGGCGTTCGTCGCAGAGGATGGCGAAATACAGATGAAAATGGGCATCCTGTGCGAAGCAGGCAAAGGTGCGTGCGATGCCTTGCGGCGCGACGCTATCGAGCAGGACGAGAAGCTCCGCGCGCGTGAGCAGTCATCCGGCCGGTGATGGCGCGGACTCGTTGAGCGGAAGGCTTCAGCTTGAGGGACGGGCAGGCAAGCGGCGCTTGTAGGCCCGCTGCCTGCCTGGGATTTACTTCAAACCGCCGCCAAGGGCGCGGTACAGGTCGATGGCGCTGGTGGCGCGCAGCAGGCGGGCCTGTACCAGCGACTGTTCGGCGCTGAACAGTTCGCGCTGCGCGTCCAGCACATCGAGCGAGCTGGCGACGCCGTTTTCGAAGCGCAGCTGCAGCAGGCGCAGACGCTCCGCCTGGGCTTCCTGGATGGCGCGCTGCGCGGCCACCTGCTCGCCCAGATAAGTTCGCGCGGCCAGTGCGTCGGCGACTTCGCGGAAGGCGACCTGGATCGACTTCTCGTAGTCCGCCACGGCGATGTTCTTGCGCACTTCGCTGAGGTTCAGATTCGCCTTATTGCGGCCGGCATCGAAAATCGGCAGCGTGAGCTGGGGCACGAATGACCAGCTGCCGGTGCCGCCGTCGAACAGACCGGAGAAGCTCGGGCTGGCGCTGCCGATCGCCGCCGTCAGCGAGACGCGCGGGAAGAAGGCCGCGCGCGCCGCGCCGATATTGGCGTTGGCTGCCTGCAGGCGCTGCTCGGCGGCGCGGATGTCGGGACGGCGCGCCAGCAGCTCGGACGGCAGACCTTCCGGCAGGGCGCTCATGGCGTCGATCTGCGCATCGCTGGCCATGGCGCCGTCGGCCGTCACGCCCTGGCCCACCAGCAGGGTCAGGGCATTGGCGGCCTGGGCGCGTTGGCGCGCCAGCGCCAGGGCCGAGGCGCGCGCCGTTTCCATCAGCGTTTCGTTGGAGCGCAGGTCGAGGCGCGAGGAGGCGCCCACTTCGACCCGCTGCTGTGTCAGGTCGAAGGTGCGCTTGCGGGCTTCATAGGTGCGTTGCGCCAGCGTGTACTGCTCGGCGTAGGCGCGCTCGGTGAAGTAGGCTTTCGCCACCTCGGCCACGATGCCGATCTGCGCCGACTGGCGCGCTTCGTCGGTGGCCAGATAGCTGGCCAGGGCGGCGTCGCTCAGGCTTTTCACGCGGCCGAAGAAGTCCAGTTCGAAAGCGGCCAGCGACAGGTTGGCGTCATAGCGCTGGTTGCGGCTGATCTGGCCGTTGTTCGATACCGAGGCCGGGGTTTTGCCGCGCGATTCGGACAGGCCCACGTTCAGGTTCGGTAGCCGGTCGGCCGACTGGATGTTGTAGGCGGCGCGCGCCTCTTCCATGCGCAGCACGGCCACGCGCAGGTCGCGGTTGTTGTCCAGCGCGGCGGCGATCAGCTGCTGCAGCCGCGCGTCGGCGAAGTATTCGCGCCAGCCAGTATCGACGGCGGTCTTGGCGTCGGCAGCCCGCGCCGGCTGCGCTTTGGCGCCGCCGGCCGGCGGCACGGCCGGGAATTCGGCCGCCACCGGCGCGGCGGGGCGCTGGTAGGTTGGTGCCAGCGAGCAGGCCGACAGCAGGCCCGCCGCCAGCATCAGGGCCAGCGCCGGTTTCAGGGGACTACGTTTCATCATGCTTTGTTCTCCGGCAGGTCCAGTTCATGCGCGGCCAGACGGCGCTGGCGTTCGCTTCCCTTGAATATCTTGCGCACCACGACGAAGAAGACCGGCACCAGGAACACCGCCAGCACCGTGGCGGTGATCATGCCGCCCATCACGCCGGTGCCGATGGCGCGCTGGCTGGCGGAACCGGCGCCGGAGGCGACCACCAGCGGCAGCACGCCGAGGATGAAGGCGAGCGAGGTCATGATGATGGGGCGGAAGCGCAGGTGCACCGCCTCCAGCGTGGCTTCCACCAGGCCCATGCCCTGCGCCTGCAAGTCCTTGGCGAACTCGATGATCAGGATCGCGTTCTTGGCCGACAGGCCGATGATGGCGATCAGGCCGACCTTGAAGTAGACGTCGTTGGGCAGATCGCGCAGGTGGGCGCCGAGCAGGGCGCCGAGAACGCCGAGCGGCACCACCAGCAGCACGGCCACCGGAATCGATTCGCTCTCGTACAGCGCGGCCAGCACCAGGAACACCGCCAGCAGCGACAGGGCGAACAGCGCCGGCGCCTGCGAGCCGGAGATGCGTTCTTCCAGCGATTGGCCGGTCCATTCGATGCCGAAGCCGGGCGGCAGTTGCTCGGCCAGGCGCAGCAGCTCTTCCATTGCCTCGCCGGTACTGTGGCCTGGGGCGGCGTCGCCGGTCAGCTTCACGGCCGGATATCCGTTATAGCGCACCAGCTGCACCGCGCCGTTGATCCAGCGCGTGCTGGCGAAGGAAGAGAAGGGCACCATGGTGCCGCTGCTGCTGCGCACCTGCAGGCGCAGCAAGTCTTCCGGTTGCAGGCGGCGCGTTTCGTCGGCCTGCACGATGACGCGCTGCTGGCGGCCGCTGTTGGTGAAGTCGTTGACGTAGGACGAGCCGAGCGCGCTGGACATGGTGCTGTTGATGTCGGCGAAGTTCACGCCCAGGGCGTTGGCTTTCTCGCGGTCGATATCGAGCTGCAACTGCGGCGCGTCTTCCAGGCCTTCGGGACGCAGGCCTTTCAGCACTGCGCTCTTGCCGGCCATGCCCAGCAGCTGGTTGCGCGCGGCGATCAGCGCGGCGTGACCCTGCGAGCTGCGGTCCTGCAGACGGGCCGTGATGCCGGTGGCGTTGCCCAGTTCGCGGATCGGCGGAGGGCTGAGCGGGAAGACGATGGCGTCGGCGATGCCGGACAGGGCGCCGAAGGCCTTGCCGGCGATGGCCGATGCCGATTGGTCGGGACCGCGCTCGCTCCAATCCTTGAGCGGCACGAACACCAGACCAGCGTTCTGGCCGTTGCCCGAGAAGCTGAAACCGGCCACCGCGATGGTGCGCGCCACACCGGGTTGGGCGCGGAAGTACTCGTCCACCTTGGCCAGCACGGCTTCGGCGCGGCTGCGCGAAGCGCCTGGCGGCAGCTGCACGTTGGTCACGATATAGCCCTGGTCCTCGTTCGGCAGGAAGGAGGAGGGCAGGCGCGCGAACAGGTAGCCGACGATGCCGAGAATGGCGAGGAAGACCAGCATGAAGCGGCCGGTGCGCGTCAGCATCTTGGCGACCATGCCCTGGTAGCCGGTGGCCGTGACGGCGAAGCGGCGGTTGAACCAGCCGAAGAAGCCGCGCTTCTCGACATGGTGGCCCGCTTGCACCGGTTTCAGCATGGTGGCGCACAAGGCCGGGGTCAGGGTCAGCGCCATCAGGGCTGAGAACACCATGGCCGATACCATGGACAGCGAGAACTGCCGATAGATCGCGCCCACCGCGCCGCCGAAGAAGGCCATCGGGATGAACACGGCGATCAGCACCAGGGTAATGCCGATGATGGCGCCGGTGATCTGCGACATGGCTTTGCGCGTCGCGTCGCGCGGCGACAAGCCTTCCTCGCTCATGATGCGTTCCACGTTCTCCACCACCACGATGGCATCGTCCACCAGGATGCCGATGGCCAGCACCATGCCGAACATGGTCAGCACGTTGATCGAGAAGCCGAACACCTGCATGGCGGCGAAAGTACCCATCAGGGCGACCGGCACCACGATGGTCGGAATCAGCGTATAGCGGAAGTTCTGCAGGAACAGATACATCACCAGGAACACCAGCAGCACCGCCTCGAACAGGGTCTTCACCACTTCCTCGATGGAGATCTTGACGAAGAGCGAGGTATCGTAAGGCACTTCGTACTTCAGGCCGGGCGGGAAGAATTTGGACAGCTCGTCCATCTTGGCGCGCACCAGATTGGCGGTGGCCAGCGCGTTGCCGGTCAGCGACTGCTGCACGGCGATGGCGACGAAGGGCTTGCCGTTCAGGCGCGCGCTGATATTGTAGGTGGCGCCGCCCAGTTCGATGCGGGCCACGTCGGACAGGCGCACGGTGGCGCCGTTTGGATTGGCGCGCAGCACGATCTTGCCGAATTCCTCGATGGAGCTGAGCTGGCCCGTCACCACTACCGGCGCGTTATAGGTCTGCGAGGCGGGATTCGGCAGGTCGCCGATGGTGCCCGAGGCCACCTGGGCATTTTGCTGGCGGATGGCGGCGGTGACGTCGGCCATATTGAGCTTGTAGCCAACCAGCTTGTTGGGATCGACCCAGACGCGCATGGCGCGCTCGGTGCCGAAGAGCTGGGCCTGGCCGACGCCGGGCAGACGCTTGATCTCGTTGACCACATTGCGCGCCATATAGTCGCCGATGGCGGTCGGGTCCATTTTGCCGTCGGTCGAAGTCAGGCCGACGAACATCAGGATGTTGGAGCGCGCCTTGTTCACCTGCACGCCCTGCTGGGTCACCGCTTGCGGCAGGCGCGATTCCACGCGCTTGATGCGGTTCTGCACGTCCACCGCGGCCAGGTCGGGATTGGTGCCGGGCTGGAAGGTCACGGTGATTGTGACCTGGCCATTGGCCTCGCTCTGCGACTCGACGTATTGCAGGCCGTCGGCCCCGTTCATCTCCTGTTCGATGACGCTGGTGACGGCGTCGTCAAGCACCTGGGCGGTGGCGCCGGGATAGGTGGCGTTGATGACGATGGACGGCGGCGCGATGGTCGGATATTGCGCCACCGGCAGCATGGTGATGGCGAGCGCGCCGCCAAGCAGGATAAAGAGGGCGATCACCCAGGCGAATACCGGGCGATCGATAAAGAATTTTGCCATTGCGTCCCCTTACTTGGCGCTGGCCGCGGGAGCGGAAGCGGCGGCCGGCGCGGCCGCTGGTGCGCCCGCGGCGTTGCCGTTAGCCGGCGCTGCGGCGGGAGCGCCCGCGCCATTGCCGCCTGCCGCCGGCGCGCCGCCTTTGGCCGCGCCCGGGCCTTGCCATGGCACTGGATTGACGGTGCCGCCCGGCTTGGCCTTCTGGAAGCCTTCCACGATGACGCGCTCGCCGCCTTTCAGGCCGGAGCTGATGATCCAGCGGTTATCCTGGGCCGCATCGGCCTTTACCGGCTGCGCCGTCACCTTGTTGTCGGCGCCCACGATCATCACGGTCGCGCCTTCCGCGCCGCGCACCACGGCCTGCTGCGGCACGGTGATGGCCGCCTCGTTCACGCCCTGTTCCAGGTGGGCGCGCACATACATGCCGGGCAGCAGATTGCGGTTCGGGTTCGGGAACTCGGCGCGCATCGAGACGGAGCCTGAGCTTTCATCCACCGCCACATCCGAGAACAACAGCTTGCCGGGCTGCGGATATTCGCGGCCGTCCTCGGTCACGAGGGTCACGCGCGCCTGGTCCTTGCCCGCGCTTTTCAATTTGCCGTCGGCCAGCGCCTGCTTCAGGCGCAGCAGCTCGGTGGAGGACTGGGTCACGGTGACATAGATCGGATCGAGCTGCTGCACCACGGCCAGCGGCGTCGCTTCGCCCTGGCCTACCAGCGCGCCTTCGGTGACGAGGGCGCGGCCGACGCGGCCGGAAATCGGCGCGGTCACGGTGGTGTAGCCTAGGTTCAGGTTGGCGGTCTGGCGCGTGGCGCGCGCGGTTGCCAGGTCGGCGCTGGCCTGCTTCTGCGCGGTCAGCGCATCGTCGTACTCCTGCTGGCTGACGGCTTGCGCGGCCAGCAGCGGCTTGTAGCGTTTTACTTTCAGGTCGGCCTGGGCTAGGTTGGCCTCGGCCTTGGCGACGGCGGCGCTGGCGCTGTCGAAAGTGGCCTGGGTCTGGGCCGGATCGATGCGGAACAGGGTTTCGCCCGCCTTCACATCGCCGCCCTCCTTGAAGACGCGCTGCAGCACGATGCCGGGCGTACGGGCGCGCACCTGGGCAATGCGCGACGCTTCGACGCGGCCCGGCAGCTCGTCGCTGATGGCGACGCTGGCGGCTGCTACGGTGACGACCGAAACGGTGGGAGGAGGTGGCGGCGCGTTACTGGCGTTTTTCTTGTCGCCGCAAGCTGCCAGCAGGGTGAGGGAAACAATGGCGGCAGCTAGGGGCGTGTAACGAGGGACAGATCTCATGGATGTCTCGTGAGGTGAAGTTAAACAAATAATGCTTCCCTTGACTTGAAGCAAGGGAGGTGCGGGACATTGTATAACAGTGTTAAATGTAACGTTTTGTACATGCCGGTGGGAAAATTTTGCGCCTGAGAGGGCGTAGTACGGCATGCCGGGTAGACCTGGTTGTGGAGGGCGGGCTGGCTAGACGGGCTTCACAACTACCAGTGGGAGATGATGCGTGGGGGCTAAGGAGTCTTGCGATACACCTCCTGGCCCTCCCAGCCGCAGGAGGTGCCAAGATAGGCCGCACAGTTTTTACCTTCAACCTTGCCTTTCGTCCATTTCTGGTCGAAGGAGACTTGCAGCACACATTGTTCATGGCTTTCAGCTTTTACGTACGGCTCAAGCAGCAGTGTTCTGCCATTAATTTTCCCGATGCCCGCAATGTGGCCCGAGCATGCCCCTTGAGTGACGGTTGCCGATGCGGCCACAATTCCTTTTTCGGGATCAAGTAGGAGAGTTTTGAGGCGAACGGATTTGGATGAAAACACTGCTTCCGCTTGCATGAATTGCGCATGCGCGTTAATCGAAATGAACAATAAGGCTGGAAGTAGATGATTTTTCATCATGGACTATTTCACCTATGATGCCGAGTTCGCTTTGTCTGCATGCCTCGTCTGCGATTAACGAGCAGAAGGCAGACGCAGATTGCCTACGTCAGACTTTGCAGCATATGGCGATTCAGTCACCGCCGAGTGGTCCTAAATTTTCAGGTCAGACCACTAGTCTTGAATTTCCAATGATGTGTACTTGCCTTGCGTATCAAAAAACAGCGATTGTTCCAGTTCTTTTTTTCGATTGTTGGTGCGGTTGACCAGACAATCGACAGGCTCAGCAGGGAATGCCCATTTACAATCCATGTCTCTGAATTGAAGCCAAACCCTTTGAGCTTTTTGCAGTTTGGCTCGCTCGCCTGCCTCCATACGTCCTGACACCTTGGCATAGACTTCATTTAACTTTTTGTCTGCGCTGCGGAGTTCCGCATCCCGTGTGCTTTGCGCAAATGCGGAGACGGCAGCTGCCAGCCCAAGCATTGCCACAACGATCGCATTTTCTGGTCGCATTCTCATCATTCCTTGCCCTGCCTGAGCATTTGCATTGCCCGGTTGCGTTCATCGTCATAACGCCTGTAAAGCGACTTCTTATTCTCGATATCGAGGCTCTCGACATAGTCAATTCGGGCGTCATATATGTCATTGATCAACTTCTCTGGATATTGCGGACTGTTGCGCTGCAGTGCTTTGTCGGCATGGCTGATTGCCGACTCAAGGAAATCAAATGCTTTGGCATGTTGTACGCTTGCGGACCACGCAGCATCCTTCACCGCCTGCGGCTGCGCGTTGATGTCAAGACCGCTTTTCTTCGTCAGCTTCGCAACCAGGGGATCGAAGTGTGTGCGCTCAATATACTGGTGCTGGGCATTGAAGAAATCGTCGCCGGCTGATGTTGCGATGGCTTTCCACCGTTCACCGAACTCACCGGGCTTGCTTGGATCCATATCCTTAAACTGGTCAGACCATGGCCTTCCTTCGGCTTTTAAGAACCGCTGAACTTGACCGCTTTTGGAGGCCAGCTGATAGGCGCCGTAGGAAATTCCGCCTTTGTCTTTCTTTCCGCTGGAAACGACGCCAGCGGCCTCCCTGTAGCGAGCAGGGGGCATGCCGGTTTCATATTTCATGGATAGAGCACCGGTTAGTACTCCGGGCCTTGATCCCTTAGCCTCCGATGGCGAGCTGCGCCCGTAGTCTGGCATCGAGGCCCGCATCTGCTGCTTGTACCAGGCTTCCTGATCCGATGGAGAGAGCCTTTTTCCAGTAATGACCACTCTTTGCACGGCGCTCGTATCATGTGGCGCCTGATTCGTGGCATGACGCGGCGCAGTGGGTGCGGTTTTGTTTGTGCCGCGTTCCCGTTCACGAGCGCCTTGCGTACTGCTTGCTTCGGGCTGATCGTCCACGGTCATCAGGTGCTGGCTTGCGATCAGAGTCGCACCGCAGGCGGTCTTCATCCCTTCCACGGCGGTGCCAATACCGCCGAAGGTATGAAAATCAAGACCCTCGCTGATCGGGTATTGGCCTTTGCATAAGGGACAGTAGGTGAGATGTCCACGCAAGGCGATGGGACGGCCATCGATGGTGGCGTCCGGATTGCCTTCTAAGACCTTGCCGCCATGGGAGGTGGCATCGCCTTGGCAGATGACAGCGCGGGCCATGGCAGTCTCCTTTTGCGTTTAGGAAACTTCACTCTAGTCCGCATCACAGGTAACAACTTGATCCGCAGCAAACAAAAACAGCCGAGCCCGTGTCCACCTTGGTGCCAGGCACCAAGGTGGACACGGGCTCGGCTGTGGGAGCGGCGGGGGCGGCTTAGCGCAGGGCGGTGATCATTTGCTTGAGCTTGCCGGAGTCGGCGCAGAAGGCGCGAATGCCTTCGGCCAGTTTTTCGGTGGCCATGGCGTCTTCATTGAGCATGAAGCGGAAGGTCTTTTCGTCGACGCTGAGCTTGATGATGCCGGCCGCCGGCAGGTTGTCGGCGCTGAGCTTGCGCGCGACCGGGGCGCTGTCGTCGGCCAGCTTTTGCAGCAGGTCGGGGCTGATGGTCAACAGGTCGCAGCCGGCCAGTTCCAGGATCTGGCTGGTGTTGCGGAAGCTGGCGCCCATCACTTCGGTCTTGTAGCCGAACTTGCGGTAGTAGTTGTAGATGCGCTTGACCGATTGCACGCCCGGGTCTTCGGCGCCCTGGTAGTCGATGGCGGTGGATTTCTTGTACCAGTCGTAGATGCGGCCGACGAACGGCGAAATCAGCTGGGCGCCCGCTTCGGCGCAGGCGATGGCCTGGGCCAGCGAGAACAGCAGCGTCATATTGCAGCGGATGCCTTCTTTTTCCAGCACTTCGGCGGCGCGGATGCCTTCCCAGGTGGAGGCGATCTTGATCAGCACGCGTTCGCGCGGGATGCCGGCCTGTTCGTACAGGGCGATCAGCTCGCGGCCTTTGGCGATATTGCCTTCGACGTCGAAGGAGAGGCGGGCGTCGATTTCGGTCGAGACGCGGCCCGGAATCACGTCCAGGATTTCCTTGCCGAATGCAATCAAGAGGCGGTCGATGATGTCGCCGGTGGAGGCGTTCGGGTTGTCGCGCACGGCTTTTTGCAGCAGCGGCTTGTATTCGTCCTTCTGCACCGCTTTCAGGATCAGCGAGGGGTTGGTGGTGGCGTCGCGCGGGGTGTAGGCCTTGATCGACTGGAAATCGCCGGTGTCGGCAACAACGGTGGTGAATTGTTTGAGCTGTTCGAGTTGGTTCATGGCTGCGGCAAGGTTGAGGGTCAAGGGCGAAAGACTTATTGTACCCAATTGGCGGCCACGGCCGGTACTACCAGCATCTGCGGTGCGGTGATTATGTGTGAACATTTTCGCGCGGCGCCCGTCTAAATTGAGCCTATCTGCTCAGTAAGGGGAAAACATGTTGTCCCAGAGCTTGAACGGCAAGCTGGTGGAGGACTTGCGCGAGATGTTGCGCAGCTATGGCCGGCGCCGCTTTCCCGCCTTGCGCGAGGAGGTCGATGACCTGGTGGCGCAGACCCTGGCCGATGTCTGGCAATACCGGCAGGAGGGCAGCATGCAGGAAGCAAGCGAACCGGAGGCGGCCTTGCGCAAGCTGGCGCACACGGTGTTCCGGCGCCGCGCCGCCGACCTGTTTCGCCGCAAGGCGCGCCAGGATGTGTTCAGCCTGGAAGACTTGCCCGAGGTGGAGCAGTTCGATGGCGCCGTGCCCGAGCGCAGCCGTGCCCTGTTGTACCAGCGCATGTTGCGCGTCTGCCTGCGCCAGTTGGCCGAGGCCAGCCGCGAGGACCGCTTGCTGCTGACGCGGGCGGCGGGATTGGGGCGCGACGATGAAGCGGCGCCGCCGCGCGGCATGGGCGCCATGTCGGCGCGCGAGCGCCAGCGCTTGCGCCGTTTGCGGCAGGCGCTGGCCGAGGCGATCCGGCGCGATTTGGGGGAGGATGCGCGGCAATTGCTGCGCAGCGATTTTTAGAAAGGATGGATCATGGCTATCTCCGGCGGGGAACAGGACGATGAGAGCGACTATGAAGCCTTTTTGCATATCGTCCATCTCTCGGATATGCACTATCGGGATGAAAGCGGCGCCAGTGATTTGCGCATGGAGCGCGGCGCGCGCAAGATCGCGGGCTATTTCCAGCGCTGCGGCGCACAGGGCTTAAGCGAATGGATGCTGCGCAAATGGCACCAGGGGACGGCGGGGCAGGACAGCACGGCCCATGAACGGCTGTGCACCTTCCTGACGAAGTTTGCCGACAATCCCCAGTTCGCCGGGGTGGAAACCTGGCTGCTCGATACGGGCGATCTGAGTTCCCTGGGCGATCTCGGTTCGCTGCAAAACGCGGTGGCCTGCCTGAAGGAATACCAGGACATTCTGGGCGCGAGCAAGCTGTTGACCTTGTACGGCAATCACGATGCCTGGCCCGGCAAGTTTCCGCTGCGCGCCAGCCGCAAGGAGCTGCATGCGCACCGCACCCAGATGCGCTCGACCAAATTGTTCCCGCCGAGCTGGCCGATGATGCCGCTGAGCATAGCGATTCCCCATTGCCAGTCGCGCGTGCTGTTGCAGGGCGTGAGCAGCGTGATCGACGATCGCTGGCTGAATGCGCGTGCACTGGGACGCGTGGGCATCGATCCCAACTGGCTGCCGGCGCGTGAAGGCGTGCACCAGTTGCGCAAGCTCGCGGCCGATGCCGAGCAGCATTGGCATGCCGATGGCAGCACGCGCGATTTCCGCATTCTGGCCGTGCACCATCCAATCCACTATCCGCCGCCGCGGCCGACCTGGACCATGCACATGAAAAACGATGCCGATGTGGCCGACGCCTTGGCAGCGTTCAGCCAGAAGGGCCGGGGCAAGCTGGCCCAGCTGGTGTTGAGCGGGCATACGCATGAGACGTATCCGGCCTGGGGCGAGCTGCCGGCCCAGGTCGCGGCCCATGTCTATTCGCCACTGACGGCCGGCCAGGTGCAGCTGGTGGCGGGTTCGCAGGCGCAGGCCACCTATACCGAAGGCGGCAAGCTGAAAAAGCGCGAGCAAGCCTTGCCGCAGGAATTCCAGATCCTGACCTTCTTCGCCGCGCCGCGCAGTGCGCATCGGCAATTGGTCATCGAGCGGCGCGTGGTGCGCCGCACGAATAATAATGGGCCTTACGATTTGATGAAATCGGGTGACGGCGAGGTCGAGGCGATCACCCTGAGCTATTGAGGCTAGCGGTTGCCGTGGTGGGCCAGTCCGGCCGAACGGGCGGAAAAGGCTTGGCGCGCCGCGCGCTGGCTCTGCTGGTTGACCGACGCGGCGGCACGGCCCTGGTGACGCTGCTGCGCCAGTTCGTGCGCGCGCGCCAGCAGGCGGTGGGCCTGGTGGGTGTCCAGATAGAAGCGCGAGCACGCCAGTTCCAGCGCATGGCGCCGGCTACTGTGGCTATCGTCGGCGAAGTCTTCGAGCAGGCGCTGGCAGGCCGCCTGCCGCCCGCTGTAGGTGTCGGCCAGGTCGGTCCAGAACGCGGCCACGGTATGGGCCAGATCCTGGCCGCGTGCCTGGAGCCAGGGATCGTCGTTGAGCGGCTCATCGCTGGCGTCGGCCGTCTGCAGCTGCTGGTTGAGCTGGCAGCCCAACTGGCGCAATTCGGCGTCGAGTTCGGCCTCGTCGCCCAGCTCCTCGAGCAGGTCGCGCAGGATGTCGTTGGCCTCTTCGGCCAGCGCGTCGGCGCTCTCCGTCGCGGTCAGATAATGGACGGTGGTCTTGAACAGGGTGTAGGTTTCGGGGGAAAGGTCGGCGCTTAAGGCTGTTACCCAAGAGTTCCGCTCGGTAATTTGAGCCGGCGTGGAGCTCATGCCCTCAGGAATGTAATTGCGTTTCATCTCGTTGGCCTTTCAAGCTATGGATTTGCATGATGGATCCCTCCTATCGAAGCGGGTTGCCTCCGTTTTTCCGGAGTACCTAGCTATATCGCCGGCGCGCTGAAAACGTGACAAAAAATTTTACAGCAGCCTTGCGCCCGCGCCTTGCGCCCCCAGCGCATCGTAGGGATTGCGCAAACGGCAATTTTCCACCGAGAGGCAGCCGCAGCCGATGCAGTCGCCGAGCTGGTCGCGTAGCTTGCTGAGGGTGGCGATCTTTTCGTCGAGTTCGGCTTGCCAGCGGCGCGACAGCTGGGCCCAGTCGGCCGCGTTGGGCGCGCGCCCGGCCGGCAGGGCGGCCAGGGCTTGCTGGATGGAAGCGAGCGAGATGCCGACCCGCTGCGCCACCTTGATCACGGCCACGCGGCGCAGCACGTCGCGGGTATAGCGGCGTTGGTTGCCGGCATTGCGCTGGCTGCTGATCAGCCCTTTGTCCTCGTAGAAATGAATTGCCGAGACGGCCACGCCGCTGCGTTGCGCCACCTCACCCACTGTCAGTTGCCGGCCGCAGCCGGCCGGATCGCATGTGCTCATCAGAAAGTCCTTGACCTCAAGTTAAGTTGAGGTTTTACACTGCTTTGCAATTCAACGCAAGCACAGGAGAACAGCATGAGGGCTATCGACAATGTGGCGCGCAATAAGGCCGTGGTGCGCAAGCTGTATGAGGAGTGTTTCAACCAAGCAAATCTGGCCTTGCTGAATGAGCTGATCGCGCCGGATTTCGTCGGCAGCAAGGGCGAGCTGGGGCCGCGCGAATTCGCCGCCACCGTGACGTCGGTGCAGACCGGTTTTCCCGGCGTGCAGTTCCGCATCGAGGATTTGTTCGGCGAAGGCGACCGCGTGGCCGTGCGCTGGACCTTCCACGCGGCCCATGGCGGCCCGTTTGCCGGCGTTCCGCCCAGCAATGTGCACGTGACGCAGCAGGGCAATGTGATTTACCAGTTGCGCGACGGCCAGATCATCCGCGCCTGGCTGCAGGTCGACCGGCTCGGCGTGCTGCAGCAGATTGGCGTGATGCCCCCCAGTTTCGCCGCGCCGCGGCCGGTGGCCGTGGCGGCGTGAAAAGGGTGGCCGTATGGATCACAAGCAGTTCCTCGCCATGTGGCGGGACGAGGTGCCGTGCAGCTGTGCCGAGGCTCAGCCGATGAAGGAATCGAATTGCAGGTCGAATTCCTGCAAGGCTTTTTGCGCGTTCTGCATCTTCTTGCGGAACTCGGGGCCGCGCTGCAGCGCCAGTCCCACCGCCAGCACGTCGATCACCACCAGATAGGCGAGGCGCGCCGAAATCGGCGTGTAAGGGTCGGTGTTGAAGATCAGGTCGATCGGAATGAGCACCGTCGCCATCTCGGCCAGCGGCGTGCCGGACGGCGCCAGCACGATGACGTCGGCGCCGCCGCGCCGCGCCAGCTTGACCGAGCGCACCAGGGCCGGGCTGTTGCCGCGCTGCGAAATCGCCACCACGGCGTCGCCGGTGCGCAGGAGCGCGGCGGCGATGCTGTGGATGGCCGGGTCGGCATAGGCCACGGTGGGCACGCCGGAGCGGAAGAATTTATGCTGGGCGTCGGCCGCCACGATGCCGGACGTGCCCTGGCCGTAGAACTCGATCTTGCTGGCGCGCGACAGGATGTCGAGCGCTTGCTGGATCGGTTCGGCCTGCAGATTGTTGCGCAGGTCGAGCAGGGTGTTGATCGAGCGGCTGCAGATCTTGTTCACGAGATCGGCCGCCAGATCGTCCTGGGCCGGCTGCTCGTTCAGGCCGGGCAGGGCCAGGGCCAAGCCCTGCGCCAGTTTCAGCTTGAACTCATGCCAGCCGTCATAGCCCAGGGTGCGGCAGAAGCGCACCACGGTCGGCTCCGACACCTGGGCGTGCTTGGCCAGGCAGGTGATGTTTTCGTTCACCGTGCGTGAAGGGTTGTCGAGCACCGACAAGGCGACTTTGCGCTCGGACTTCGACAGCGAATCGAGCTGGGTGCGGATGGAATCGAGCAGCATCAGTCTTCCGGCAGCGCTTCTTCGCGCCACTGCAAACCGTCGCGGCCGATCAGGGCGCTGGCCGCCGCCGGCCCCCAGGTGCCGGAGGAGTAGGGCAGGGGGGCGCTATCGTCCTGTTCCCAGTTGTTCAGGATCGGCTCCACCCATTCCCAGGCCGCTTCCAATTCGTCGCCGCGCATGAACAGGGTCAGCTGGCCGCGCAGCACGTCGAGCAGCAGGCGCTCGTAAGCGTCCATGCGCGGCATCTTGAAGGTTTCGCGGAAGTCCAGTTCCAGCTCGGCCGGTTTCAGGCGCATGCCTTCGCCCGGTGTTTTCGCCATCAGGTTCATGCGCAGGCCTTCGTCGGGCTGCAGGCGGATCACCAGGGAGTTGGGCTGGAAGCTCGACGTCGGCTGGTTGAAGATCGAGTGCGGAATCTGCTTGAAGCGCACCACGATCTCGGCCAGCGAGTCGGCCATGCGCTTGCCGGTGCGCAGATAGAAGGGCACGCCGGCCCAGCGCCAGGTGTCGATTTCGGCCTTCATGGCGACGAAGGTTTCGGTGCGCGAGTGCTGCGGCGCGTCCGGCTCGTCGCGGTAGCTCGGCACGGGTTTGCCGTCCACATGGCCGGCGCGGTACTGGCCGCGCACGATGTTCTGCGCCAGCGTGGTCGGGGTGAAGCGTTTCAGCGAGCGCAAGACCTGCAGCTTGGCGTCGCGCACGGCGTCCGGCGCGATCGAGGTGGGCGGCTCCATGGCCACGATACACAGCAGCTGCAGCAGGTGGTTTTGCAGCATATCGCGCAGGGCGCCCGAGGTGTCGTAGTAGCCGATGCGGTTGCCCACGCCGAGTTTTTCGGCGATGGTGATCTGCACGTCGGAAATCCATTCGCGGCGCCACAGCGGCTCGAACAGGATATTGCCGAAGCGCAGGGCCAACAGGTTCTGCACGGTTTCCTTGCCGAGGTAGTGGTCGATGCGGTAGATCTGCGATTCGGAGAAGACTTCGCCCACTTCGGCGTTGATCTGCTTGGCCGACGCGAGGTCGCGCCCCAGCGGTTTTTCCAGCACCACGCGCGAGTTCGGCGTGGCCAGGCCGTTTTCCTTGAGGTTGTCGCAGATCTGGGCGAACAGGTGGGGCGGCGTGGCCAGGTAGTAGACGCGGGTGATGGCCGGGTCGGCGCGCAGCGCTTCGACCAGGGGCGCGTAGGTGCCCGATTCGGTCGCGTTGAGCGACACGTAGACGATGCGCTTGGTGAAGCGCTCCCAGTTTTCGGCCGTGACGGCGGGCGATTTGATATGGGGTTTGGAGGTGGTGCTGACGGTGTTCAGGAAGTCTTCCTGGCAGCAGTCCTGGCGGCCGACGCAGATGATGCGGGCCAAGGGCGGCAGGTCGCCGCAGACGTCGCGGCTGAACATCGCGGGCAGCAATTTGCGCATTGCCAGGTCGCCGCTGCCGCCAAACAGAACCAGATCAAAATCGGTAAGTGCCATAATGTGTGAGTGCCGGTGGATTGTTTTGAAAATTTACTACGTAAATTCCGCTTTTGCAAGAAAAATTACTACATTGTGACTGGCAAGATACGAGCTTGCCGGCGCCGCGCCCCACGCAGCGCGCCAGCATGCCAGGGCTGGCTTAAGCGGCGCTGAGGCGGTCGCGCCGCCTCAATCGCGGTAAGCCGCTTCTTCGCGACCGGCGACGCCGACGTCCACCGCCAGCACGCGGCCGCTCAGCGGCAGCTCGGCCAGTTCGGCGGCCGGGCGCTTGCCGGCGCTGGTGATGTACAGCGTGCGCAGCGCCGGGCCGCCGAAGGCCACCATGGTCGGGCAGCGCACGGGCAGGCGGATCTCGTCGAGCTGGTCGCCGGCCGGCGAGAGCTTCAGCACGCGTCCGCCCTCGAACATCGCCACCCAGTAATTGCCTTCGCTGTCGACGGCCGCGCCGTCGGGGCGGCCGCCATAGCCGCTGCTGGCCTTGTCGGTGGCGAAGCGGCGCACATCGCGCTCGTTCCAGACCTGGCCCGTGAGCGGATCGAAATCGAAGCGGGTGACGCGGTGGCTGGTGGTGTCGGCGTGGTACATGGTGCGCCCGTCCGGGCTGAAACCGAGGCCGTTGGACACCGTCATGCCGCCCGACCAGACCTTGCGCAGCTGGCCGCGCTCCAGGCAGTACATCTCGGCGGCCGGCTTGTCGCGCGGCTCGTAGATGGTGCCGCACCAGAAGCGGCCGGCGGCGTCGGTCTTGCCGTCGTTGAAGCGGGTGGTGGCCATATCGAAAGGCGCGGGCGCCACTTCGCTCAGCGCGCCGCTCTCCGTGTCGAGGTGGGCGAAGCCGCTGCGCAGGGCCACCAGCAGACCGCCGCGTTCGGCGCGCGCGATGGCTGAAGGTTCCGTCGCCATCGGCCAGCTGCGGCGCGCGCCGCTGGCCGGGTGCAGGCGGTGGATGGCGAAGCCTTCGATGTCGACCCAGTACAGGGCTTGTTCGGCCGCATGCCACAGCGGGCACTCGCCCACCACCATGGTGTCGTCGCAAACGGCGCGGATGCTGTATTCGTTCATATCGTGTATACCGTTACTGTACTTTGGCGGCTTTCGCCATCAGGATCAGGCCATTGGTCGAGCTGTCGTGGCGCGCCGGGTCGATTTCGCCGGTCAGCTCGGACTCGATCTTCTTGGCCAGCACCTTGCCCAGCTCCACGCCCCACTGGTCGAAGCTGGCGATATCCCACAGCACGCCCTGCACGAAGGTCTTGTGCTCGTAGAGCGCGACCAGGGCGCCCAGGGTGGCGGGGGTCAGCTGGTCCATCAGGATGGTGTTGCTGGGGCGGTTGCCGGGGAAGGTCTTGTGCGGCACCAGGGCGTCGATCTGCGCCGGCGGCAGCTGCTGCGCTGCCAGTTCGGCGCGCACCTCGTCCGCGCTCTTGCCCTTCATGAAGGCTTCCGACTGGGCGAAGCAGTTGGCCAGCAGGGCGTCGTGGTGGCCGTCCAGGTCGTGGGTCGGGCGCAGCGCGGCGATGAAGTCGATCGGGATGATGTCCGTGCCCTGGTGCAGCAGCTGGAAGTAGGCATGCTGGGCGTTGGTGCCGCATTCGCCCCACACCACCGGGCAGGTCGGCGTGTCGACCGGCTGGCCGCCGCGCGTGACGCGCTTGCCGTTGCTTTCCATCTCGAGCTGCTGCAGATAGGCCGGGAAACGGTTCAGATCCTGGTGGTAGGGCGCGATGGTGAGCGAGGCGGCGCCGAGGAATTGGCGGTTCCAGAAGCCGGTCAGGGCCAGTAGCACGGGCATGTTCTGCTCCAGCGGCGCGGTGCGGAAATGCTCGTCCATGGCGTAAGCGCCTTCCAGCAGGGTGCTGAAGTAGCCGAAGCCCACGCTCAGCGCCACCGGCAGGCCGATGGCCGACCACAGCGAATAGCGGCCGCCGACCCAGTCCCAGAACGGGAACATATTCTCGGGATCGATGCCGAAGGCTTGCACCGCGGCGGTGTTGGTGGAGACGGCGACGAAGTGGCGCGCCAGGTGTTCTTCCTTGGCCGAGGCCAGGAACCAGCGCCGCGCCGTGTGCGCGTTGAGCATGGTCTCGGCCGTGGTGAAGGTTTTCGAGGCGACGATGAAGAGGGTGGTCTCGGGATGGACCTGTTCCAGCGCGGCGTCCATATCGTGGCCGTCGACATTGGAGACGAAGTGCATCTTCAGGCGCGGATGGGCATAGGAGCGCAGCGCCAGGCAAGCCATCTTCGGCCCCAGGTCGGAGCCGCCGATGCCGATATTGACGATGTCGGTGATGGGCTTGCCGCTATGGCCGAGCCAGGCGCCGGCGCGCACGCGGTCGGTGAAGGCCTTGATGCGCTCCAGCACGGCGTGCACCTCGGCGCCCACGTCCTGGCCGTCGACGAGCAACTGCTTGCCGCGCGGCATACGCAGCGCCGTGTGCAGCACGCTGCGGCCTTCGGTAAGATTGATTTTCTCGCCGGCGAACATGGCGTCGCGCTGGGCTTCCACGCCGCGTTCGCGCGCCAGGTCGAGCAGCAGGGCGATGGTGCGGGCGTCGGCACGGTTCTTCGAATAGTCGAGAAAGAGGCCGGCCGCGTCGGTCGTCATGGCCGGAAAGCGCTCGGCGTCGGCGGCGAACAGCTGGCGCAGCTGCCAGTCCTTGGCCTCGGCGGCGTGGGATGCGAGGGCCCGGAAGCTGGCGGTGGAGGTCAGGGGAGGCTGGCGCATAATATCCGTATGGAAGAAATGGAATTTGCCTAACTATACAATAAAAATAGGTAAATTCACTACAATTCAATTGCACGCCAGTGCGCCATGGGTTTTTCGCCCTGGATAGAATGAGTCTCTGCGGCAATTTAGATTGTCATTTTGGCTAATCTATTCAATCCCGTGGCGCGCAGATGCGCGGTTTGCTGAAAAGTGTAGTAAAATTTCAGTAAATTCATTGATAAGGAATGATTATGGCCTTGCATCCGGTTCTGGAAAAAGTCACCGCACGGGTGATCCAGCGCAGCCGCCCCTCGCGTGGCGCCTACCTGGCTCACCTGGAGGCAGCCCGCGTCAAAGGACCGCAGCGCGGCACCCTGTCCTGCACCAATCTGGCGCACGGTTTCGCCGCCTTCCCCGCCAACGACAAGCTGGTGCTGAAGGAAGTGAAGAAGCCTTCGGTGGCGATTGTGTCGGCCTATAACGATATGTTGTCGGCGCACCAGCCCTTCGAGCACTTCCCGGCCATTATCAAGGAGGCGGTGCGCCAGGTCGGCGCCGTGGCCCAGTTCGCCGGCGGCGTGCCCGCCATGTGCGACGGCGTGACCCAGGGCCAGCCCGGCATGGAACTGTCGCTGTTCTCGCGCGACGCCATCGCCATGTCCACCGCCGTAGCCCTGTCGCACAATATGTTCGACGCCGCGCTGTACCTGGGCGTGTGCGACAAGATCGTGCCGGGGCTCTTGATCGGCGCCCTGCATTTCGGCCACCTGCCCGCCGTCTTCGTGCCGGCCGGCCCGATGACCTCCGGCTTGTCGAACAAGGATAAGGCGGCCATCCGCCAGCGCTACGCGAAAGGCCTGGCCACGCGCGAAGAGCTGCTGGAAGGCGAGTCCCAGTCCTATCACGGCGCCGGCACCTGCACCTTCTACGGCACCGCCAACAGCAACCAGATGCTGATGGAAGTCATGGGCCTGCACTTGCCGGGCGCCGCCTTCATCACCCCCGGCACGCCGCTGCGCGACGCGCTGACCGCCGCCGCCGCCCAGCGCGCGGCGCTGATCACCGAGCAGGGCCAGGAATACATTCCGGTCGGCCATGTGGTCGATGAAAAGTCCATCATCAACGCCGTGGTCGGCCTGCTCACCACGGGCGGTTCCACCAACCACACCCTGCACCTGGTGGCGATCGCCAAGGCGGCCGGTATCGTGATCGACTGGGACGATTTCGACGAGCTGTCGGCCGTGGTGCCGCTGCTGGCGCGCATCTACCCGAACGGCGACGCCGACGTCAACCACTTCCACGCGGCGGGCGGCACCGGCTTCGTGATCCGCGAGCTGCTCGACGCCGGCCTGCTGCACGACGACGTCACCACCATCCTGGGCAAGGGCTTGCGCAAGCACTGCGTCGAACCGTTCCTGGCCACGGCGGGCGAGGGCGGCGTGGTGTTCAAGGACGCCCCGGCCGCCAGCGGCGACACCAAGGTGCTGCGCGGCGCCGCCGATCCCTTCTCGCCGGACGGCGGCATGGTGCTGGTCAAGGGCAATCTGGGGCGCGCCGTGATGAAGGTCTCGGCCGTGAAACCGGAGCACCGTTCGGTGGAGGCGCCGGCCCTGGTCTTCGATTCGCAGGAAGCCTTCATGGCCGAATACAAGGCCGGCAAGCTGGACCGCGACTTCGTGGCCGTGATCCGCTTCCAGGGGCCGCGCGCCAACGGCATGCCCGAGCTGCACGCCCTGACCCCGGCCCTGGCCAATCTGCAGGACGCGGGACGGCGCGTGGCGCTGGTGACCGACGGCCGCATGTCGGGCGCTTCGGGCAAGGTGCCGGCGGCGATCCACGTCTCGCCCGAGATTCTGGCCGGCGGTCCGCTGGGTCTGGTGCGCGACGGCGACATCATCCGCCTCGATGCGGAGAGCGGCACGCTGGAAGCGCTGGTCGCCTCCGACGTCTGGCATGCGCGCGCGCTGGCCACGGCCGACCTGACGCCGAACCAGATCGGCATGGGGCGCGAGCTGTTCTCCATGTTCCGCAACAGCGTGAGCGAGGCCGAGCAGGGCGCCACCACCTTCCCGCTGCCGTCGCCGATCCAGACCACCGTGGGCCTGCACGATGCCGAGGTGGTCGGCAACACCGTGCCCGGTTCCGATGAAGACTTCCTGATCAACAAGAAAGCCTGAGATGACCCTACTTGAAATCATGCGTACTTCGGCCGTGATCCCCGTGATTGCGATTGACGATCCCGAGCATGCCGTACCGCTGGCCAAAGCGCTGGTGGCGGGCGGCATCCGCGTGCTGGAAGTGACGCTGCGCACCCGGCACGGCCTGGGCGCGATCCGCGCCATGAGCGCCGTGGAAGGCGCCATCGTCGGCGTCGGCACCCTGACCCAGCCCGAGGAATTCGCCGCCGCGCGCGATGCCGGCGCCGTGTTCGGCGTCTCGCCCGGCTTGACGCCGGCCCTGATCGCCGCCGCCAAGTCCAGCGGCCTGCCGCTGCTGCCGGGCGTGATGACCCCGTCCGAAGTGATGGCGGCGCGCGAGCAGGGCTTCCAGCAACTGAAGCTGTTCCCGGCCGTGCCGGCCGGCGGCGTCGGCATGCTGAACGCCATCAACGGCCCGCTGCCCGACATCACCTTCTGCCCCACGGGCGGCATCTCGCAAGTGACGGCGTCCTCCTTCCTGGCCTGCAAGAACGTGGCCTGCGTCGGCGGCTCCTGGCTGACCCCGAAAGACGCCATGCAGGCCGGCGACTGGGACAAGATCACCGAACTGGCCAAAGCCGCCAGCAGCCTGCGCGGCTGATCCCGGTTCGCTTCGTTTCGCAATGGCGCCTGTGGGCGCCATTGTCGTTTCTGCGTCAGGAACGTTTGCCGAGCTTGCCTGTCGAACTGAATGAATTTATTTGGGGAGACAGTCATGCCGATTCAACTGACTTTGAATATCGATACCGCCACTTTGCAGGATTTGCTTGCGTATCTGGAGGAAACCGCGAGTGGGCAGGAACCGGCGGAGGCGGCGGTCCACGCCTTACGGTATTGGCTGGCGGAGGTACGTAAGCAAGCACCGTCCCCGGATGCGCCGGCCTTGCGCGGTTATCAATGGAAGTCCCTGTTTCTACCGGATGGGAGCAGGCTGCGCATGTATTGCCAGCACGAATATGGCTACGCTCGGGTTGTCGGCGATCAATTGATGTATCACGGGCGGGCGCTCACGCCCAATCAATTTGTTGCCGCCTGCTCTGGTGGCACGCGCAATGCTTGGCGTGATGTGTCAGTAAATTTTCCTGGCGAGAAAACATGGAAGCTGGCCTGTGTGCGGCGCGATGAACTTGTGCGCTTGGGCCAGCAGGCTGCTGCGGGGGCGGCGAGTGCCGCCACGCCACCTTTGAATACAAGCGGCTTGCAGGAAAATGCATGGCCGGCGCGGGAGCGTCGGCGCAATTTTACGGCACTGGATGATGTCGCTTTTGATTAGCGCTATGAGCCGCACCATGATGGGGGGGATGTCTGTGCAGCTGCGTAGCGGAATCTGTCTGAAAATGACTGCCTGATTCCGCCTGAATTTGTCTGCATTTGTCTGCATTTGTTTGAATTTGCCTGAGTTGCTCTGAGTGGCGTGCTTGAGTGCAATTCCAGACATTTTCAGACAAATCCAGACAAAATCAGGCAGTCATTTCAGGCAGGTTCCGAGAGGCAGTTGGAAAGGACTAGGTAACCCTCAATACCCGGTAAACGCTCTGCACCATGCCGCCTTCGTAGATTTTGCTGCGCAGGTGTTCCAGCTTGACATCATGTGGCAGGGCGCAGAACAGGGCGATGCCGCTGCCGATCAGCACCGGCAGGCGCGAGATGGTGATTTCGTCGATCAGGCCGGCGCGCAAGCAGGCCTGGATGGTCGCGCCGCCATCGACGTACAGGCCTTGGCAGCCATCGGCGGCCAGCTGCGCCACCAGCGCTGCCATCGGCCCGCGCTGCAGCTCGGCCTTGCCCGCCACGCTCCCCGGCAGCGTCGCCAGGGTCGTGCTCAGCACCACCACGCGCTTGCCGGTGTAGGGCCAGATGCCCATGGCCTGCACGGTTTCGAAGGTCTTGCGTCCCATCAGCACCGTATCGATGCCGGCCATGAAGGCATCGTAGCCATGTTCCGGCGGCGCGCTGCCCGCTTCCGGCTCGCCCATCAGCCAGTCGAGCGCCCCGTCGGGGCGGGCGATGAAGCCGTCCAGGCTGCAGCCGACGAAGACGCTGGCTTTCATGCCGGCGCCTGCGTGGCAATGCGGTTGCGGCCGCCGCGCTTGGCCTCGTACAGGGCGCGGTCGGCGGCGCCGATCAGTTCCTGCGCTTCGGCCGGATGCGCCAGCGTGCGCGTGGCCACGCCGATGCTGACCGTGACCTGCTTCAGCTCCACGCCGCTGGCCGCATGCGGAATGTGCAGCGCGATGACGCGCGCGCGCAGCGCCTCGGCCATATGCGCCGCCTGTTCGGCATTGGTGTCGGGCAGGATCAGCACGAACTCTTCGCCGCCGTAGCGCGCGATCAGGTCGGCGGCGCGCTGCAGCATGCCGCTCAGGGCCGAGGCCACGCGCACCAGGCATTCGTCGCCGCGCTGGTGGCCGTAGTGGTCGTTGAAGTTCTTGAAGTGGTCGATATCGATCATCAGCAGCGACAGGGCGCTGCCGTTGCGCTTGGCGCGCCGCAGCTCCTTGTCGATGGCGACGTCGAAGTGGCGGCGGTTGGCGACACCGGTCAGGCCGTCGGAGAAGCTTTGCGAGCGCAATTCCAGCGCCTGCTGGCGCAGCAGCTTTTCGCGCCCGACCGCGATGCTGACGTCGTGGATTTCGATCATGCAATGGCGCGGCGCGCCGTCCACCGCCAGCGGCGTGACGGCGAGCGCCTGCTGCAGCCGTTCTTCGCGCTGGGCCGCCGACGCATTGGCGAACAGCGCGAACGGCGAGCGGTTCAGCGTCTGCGACAGCAGGGACGGAAAGTTGTGCTCCAGCGCCTGGGTGATGGCGGCGTCGACGCGCCGTCCGCGCAGTTCGGGAAACAGGGTGGCGAAATCCTGCCCCAGCACGGCGGCGGCGGCGGTGCCGGAGTGGCGGCTCATCCACTGGTTCCACAACACCACGCGGCGCGCGCCATCGAGCACGATGATGCCCAGGTCGACGGCGGCCAGCACGCCTTCCAGCAGGGGGAGTCGGCCCGTCCCGTTCATCGCTCGGCCTGCCCCATGATGCGCGCCAGGTAGCGCCGGATCTGTTCCTGCAGATCCTGCAGGGCGCTGAGGTCGAGGATGAAGGCGACATAGCCCTTGATCTCGTGCACCTCCAGCGCAAAATCGATGTGCAGCATCAGCACCACGGTGTCGGCCGGGCCGCCCGAGGCGCTCAGGATCTCGTCGCAACTGCCGACGTGGTAGGCTGGCAGCGAACCATGCAGCTCGTGCTCGAAGATATTGGCCAGCGTGCCGACGCAGGAGTTGAGGATGATGTTGCCGATCTCGCTGAGCGCTTCCTGCTCCATCTCGGTCAGCTCCAGCAGCGGCACGCTGCCGCCCACCATCAGGCGCACCAGGTCCAGGCTTTTCTCTTCGGGGAACATCAGGATCGCTTCGGTGCGAAAAGCGCCTTCGTAATGCTGGCTGACGCCGCAGACGCGGCTGGCGTTGCGTCCGCCCGGCCCGAGCAGGCGTGCCGCGTTGGAGCGGTTGAGGAAGCTGATCGAGGGCACCGACATGCTGACGGCTTCGTTGACGATGGCGCTCATGGCCGCCGCGGCCCGGCCCACGCCGATATTGAAGATTTCCACCAGCGCATCGTGTTCGATTTCGCTGAGCGGCAGCATCGCTCAATGCTCCAGCGGAGCGATCAGCTGGGCGATGCGTTCGTCGGTGATCGGTTTTTCCATGAAGCCGACGCCGATTTCGCTGGCGCGGTTGCGCGTGGCGCTTTGCACATTGGCGGTCAGCAGGGAGATGTAGGCTTGCGGCAGCAGGGCGCGCAGCTTTTCGGCGGTGGCCACGCCGCCCATGCCGGGCATGTTCACGTCCAGCAGCACCAGGTGCGGCCGGCTCAGGCGCGCTTTTTCCAGCGCTTCCTCGCCATTTGCCGCCTCTTCCACTACCCAGTCGGCGTGCTTGCTGAGGATGTGCTGGCGCGCCACCAGACGCGAGACGCGGCTATCGTCGACGATCAGTACGGTTGGAGTCACTTCCATATCGCACCCTGTGTTGAACGGTCGGAGTGGTCCATTTTCGCACAGAGTGGGCGGGGCGGGCGGGCGATCCGTTAAAATAGCGGGATTGCGCCGCACGCCGGCGTCGCTTATTGCCCGCACTCCTTCTTTTATCTTTCCTATCCATTCCGCACCCATCATGACTCAAGACGAACTGAAACAAGCTGTTGCCCGCGCCGCCATCGACTATGTGGTGGATGGCGAAATCATCGGCGTCGGCACCGGCTCGACCGCCAATTTCTTCATCGATGAACTGGGCCTGATCAAGCACCGCATCCAGGGCGCCGTGGCCTCGTCGGAAGCGACGGCCGCGCGCCTGGCCGGCCACGGCATTCCCGTGTTCGACCTGAACGAGGTCGAGCGCATCGCCGTCTACATCGATGGCGCCGACGAGATCACCCATGCCGGCGCCATGATCAAGGGCGGCGGCGCGGCGCTGACGCGCGAGAAGATCGTCGCCTCCGTGTCGGGCCAGTTCGTCTGCATCGCCGACGGCTCCAAGCTGGTCGACACCCTGGGCAAGTTCGCGCTGCCGGTGGAAGTGCTGCCGATGGCGCGCAACGCCGTGCTGCGCCAGCTGGCGGCCCTGGGCGGCCAGCCGAAGGTGCGCACCAAGCCCGGTTCGGACGAAGCCTTCGTCACCGATAACGGCGGCAATATCATCGACGTGGCCGGCCTGGCGATCGCCGATCCGGTGGCGCTGGAAACGCAGATCAACCAGATCGTCGGCGTGGTCGCGGTCGGCCTGTTCGCCGCGCGCGGCGCCAATGTCTGCCTGCTGGGCACCGCCGACGGCGTGCGCACGCTGAAGTTCTAAGCCGCCAGCAAACCGGGGCCGCCGCCGCGCGGCCCGTCCGCGCTTGCATTTGGCGCGCGCCAGCCATATTCTGTAATGCCACCCCGGCTGCGCGGAGGCTGACGATGACGCACCATTCCCCAAGCCTGCTGCGGCTGGCCTGCCCGATATTGGCAGGCTTGCTGAGCGCCTGTTCCTATCTGCCGTTTTCACGCCCGCTCCCGCCGTCCGAGCCGGGCGCCATCGACCGCCCGCCGCCATTGGCGCTGGCCGCCGACGGCACGCCGCAGGTGCAGAGCAATGGCGTGACGATCCAGAAGGTCGAGTTCCGGCCCGGCGTGTCCTCGGCCACGGTGGAGCATCTGGCCGGCAAGGCCGCCTGCACGGGCGGCTGGGGCGCCGGCCTGGTGACGGAACCGGGCCCGGTCGAGATTTACCGCATGGCCTGCGACGATGGGCGCGTGTTCCTGGCGCGCTGCGAGCTGCGCCAGTGCCGGCCGATGTCAAAATAACAAACGGCGCCGCGGCGCCGTTTGTTCAGGAGGGGCAGGGCTTAGGCCGGTGGCTTACGCCGGGGGCGGCACATAGCCGGCGGCGGCATCGGCGCCATCGCCGAAGAAATGCTTCTCCATCTGCGCCATCAGGTATTTGCGGGCGCGCAGGTCGGCCAGGTTCAGGCGGTTCTCGTTGACCAGCATGGTCTGGTGCTTGAGCCAGGCCGCCCAGGCTTCCTTCGACACCGACTCATAGATCTTCTTGCCCAGTTCACCGGGAACGGGCGGGAAATCCATGCCTTCGGCTTCCTTGTTGAGTTTAATGCAATGGACGGTACGGGCCATCTGTGAAGCTCCTAAAACAAGTGTCTGAAATCCAGATTATAAGGTTTTAATCAGAACCTGGGATTTTCGCTGCCAGTTATACATGCGCTGGCGGTCCGGCGGCAGCGCGTCGACCGAGGCGGCGACGAAGCCGCGCTTGAGGAACCAGTGCGCCGTGCGCGTGGTCAGCACGAACAGCTTGTTGATGCCGATGGCGCGCGCGCGGTTCTCCATATGCTTGAGGATACGCTCGCCGTCGCCCTGGGCCTGGACTTCGGGGTTGACGGTCAGGCATGCCATTTCGGCCATCTTCTGCTCCGGGAAAGGATACAGCGCGGCGCAGCCGAAGATCACGCCATCGTGCTCGATCACGGAGAACAGGTCGATCTCGCGCTCGATCAGCTCGCGGCCGCGCTTGACCAGGGTGCCGTCGGCCTCCAGCGGTTCGATCAGCTTGATGATGCCGCCCACGTCCTCGATGGTGGCCTGGCGCAGGCTTTCCAGGTTCTCGTGGCTGATCATGGTGCCCACGCCATCGTGGGTGAACAGTTCCAGCAGGGCCGAGCCATCCATCGCGAACGGCACGATGTGGGCGCGCGGCACGCCGTTATTGCAAGCCTTGACGGCGTGTTGCAGATAGAATGCGCTATCGGCCGGCAGGAAACCGGCCTGCAGCACGGCTTCGGCCTGGTGCGAGGACAGTTCGCGGATCTCGGCGCCGCCGGCATCTTGCATCATCGCCGTTTCGGTGATGAAGATCAGCTTGTCGGCGTGCAGGGTGACGGCGGCCGTGACGGCCACGTCCTCCATGGTCAGGTTGAAGGTTTCGCCGGTGGGCGAGAAGCCCAGCGGCGAGAGCAGCACCAGGCCGCCCGCGCCGAGGATGGAGTGGATGGTTTCGCCGTCCACCTTGCGCGTGACGCCGGTCAGTTCCAGGTCCACGCCATCGATCACGCCGAGCGGACGGGCGGTGACGAAGTTGGCGGAAATGATACGGATGGCCGCGTGGGCCATGGGCGTATTCGGCAAACCCTGGCTGAACGCGGCCTCGATGTCCAGGCGCAGCTCGCCGGCCGCCTCCTTGGCGCATTCCATGGCGGCGGTGTCGGTGACGCGCACGCCATTGTGGAAGCGGCCTTCCACATTGCGCAGGGCCAGCTGCTCGGCCACCTGCGGGCGCGAGCCGTGCACCACCACGACCTTGATGCCGAGGGCGTGCAGCAGGGACAGGTCGTGCGCCAGCACGGGCAGGGCGCCGGCGGCGACCAACTCGCCCGGAAAGGCGACGACGAAGGTCTTGCCGCGGAAGGCGTGGACATAGGGCGCGACGGAGCGCAGCCAGTGGACGAATTCGATAGGGTTTTCCATTGGCCGCATTATAATTCGCTGCGCGGTTTTCGCAGCAAATACATGTAAAAAACAATGTCAGAAGCAAGCAATAAGTCCCCATCCCGTCCTGCGCCAGCCGAAAAGGGCGCGTCGCAGGCCGTTACCCCGTCCGCCCGCCAGCCCGGCGCCCGCCCACAGCGCGCGTCCGCGCCGGAAAACGCTTTCCGCAATCCGATGCCGCCGATTAGCTTCCCCGAAGAGCTGCCGGTGTCCGGCCGCCGCGAGGAAATCGCGCAGGCGCTGCGCAAGTACCAGGTGGTGATCGTGTCCGGCGAAACGGGTTCGGGCAAGACCACCCAGCTGCCGAAAATCTGCCTGGAACTGGGACGCGGCCAGAAAGGCCTGATCGGCCACACCCAGCCGCGCCGTATCGCCGCCTCGTCCACCGCCAAGCGCATCGCCCAGGAACTGGGCACGCCGCTGGGCGAGAACGTCGGCTACAAGGTGCGCTTCAACGACACCCTGAGCAAGGGCGCGTCCGTCAAGCTGATGACCGACGGCATCCTGCTGGCCGAAACCCAGACCGACCCGCTGCTCAAGGCCTACGACACCCTCATCATCGACGAGGCGCACGAACGCAGCCTGAACATCGACTTCCTGCTCGGCTACCTGAAGCAGTTGCTGCCGCGCCGTCCGGACCTGAAGATCATCATCACCTCGGCCACCATCGACGCCGAGCGCTTCGCGCGCCACTTCGGCATGGAGGGCAAGCCGCCGGTGCCGGTGATCGAAGTGTCGGGCCGCCTGTACGCGGTGGAAGTGCGCTACCGTCCGGTGGAACGCGACCCCGTGGCCCTGCCCGGCGCCGACAGCGGCAAGCCGCCGTCGAAAGCGGCCGCCGCGCGCGACAAGCGCGACCTGATGGACGCCGTGGTCGATGGCGTGGACGAGGTGTGCCGCATCGGTTCCGGCGACGTGCTGGTCTTCCTGCCCGGCGAGCGCGAAATCCGCGACGCCGCCGAAGCGCTGCGCAAGCACCATCCGCCGCATGTGGAAATCCTGCCCCTGTTCGCCCGCCTCTCGGTGGAAGAGCAGGACCGCGTCTTCCGCACCACCAATGCGCGCCGCATCGTGCTGGCCACCAACGTGGCCGAGACTTCGCTGACCGTGCCCGGCATCCGCTACGTGGTCGATGCCGGCCTGGCGCGCGTCAAGCGCTACAGCTACCGCAACAAGGTCGAGCAGTTGCAGATCGAGCCGGTGGCGCAATCGGCCGCCAACCAGCGCGCCGGCCGTTGCGGTCGTGTCGCCGACGGCGTGTGCATCCGCCTGTACGACGAGCAGGACTACCTGCAGCGCCCCAAATTCACCGATCCGGAAATCCTGCGCTCCTCGCTCGCTTCCGTCATCCTGCGCATGAAGTCCCTGCATCTGACCGATGTCGAGACCTTCCCCTTCATCGAGCCGCCGCTGGCGCGCGCGATCGCCGACGGCTACCAGCTGCTGCAGGAACTGGGCGCGGTGGACGAGAACAACCGCCTGACGCCGCTGGGCCGCAAGCTGGCCAAGCTGCCGCTCGATCCGCGCGTGGGCCGCATGATCCTGGCCGCGCAGGAAAACGCCTGCCTGACCGAGGTGCTGATCGTGGCCGCCGCGCTGTCGGTGCAAGACCCGCGCGACCGCCCCATCGAGCACCAGCAGGCGGCCGACGAGGCGCACAAGAAATTCGCCGACGAGAAATCCGAATTCCTCAGCTACCTGAAAATCTGGCGCTGGTTCGAGCAAGCCATCGAGCACAAGAAAACCAACCGCCAATTGCAGGACAATTGCCGCAGTCAGTTCCTGTCCCAGCTGCGCCTGCGCGAATGGCGCGACGTGCACTCGCAATTGCTCACCATCGTCAAGGAGCAGGGCTGGCGCATGAACGAGGCGCCCGCGACCTACGAACAACTGCACCTGGCCCTGTTGACCGGCCTGCTCGGCAATCTCGGCTTCAAGCAGGACGACGAGCCGGGCGCCGGCTACCTTGGCGCGCGTGGCATCAAGTTCCACGTCTGGCCCGGCTCCTCGCTGTCGAAAAAGCCCGGCAAGTGGATCGTCGCCGCCGAACTGGTGGAAACCACGCGCCTGTATGCGCGCTGCGTGGCCCAGATCCAGCCCGAGTGGGTGGAAAAGATCGGCGGCCATTTGCTGAAAAAATCCTGGGGCGAGCCGCGCTGGGAAAAACGTCCGGCCCAGGTGACGGCGGCCGAAAAAGCCACGCTGTACGGCCTGACCGTGTACAGCCAGCGCCGCATCAACTACGGCTTGCGCAATCCGGTGGAAGCGCGCGAAATCTTCATCCGCGACGCCCTGGTGGGCGGCGACTTCGATACCCGCGCGCCGTTCTTCGTCCACAACCACAAGCTGGTCAAGGAAATCGAGAACCTCGAACACAAGTCGCGCCGCCAGGACGTGCTGGTGGACGACCAGCTGATCGAAGCCTTCTACGACAAGCTGATTCCGGCCGATGTGGTGAATGGCGCCGGTTTCGAGAAATGGCACAAGGACGCCACGGCCGGCGACCCGAAACTGCTGTTCCTGAACCGCGACGACTTGATGCGCCATGAGGCGGCAGGCGTGACCACGGAACTGTTCCCGAAAAAGATGATGGAGACGGGCCTGGAAATGCAGCTCAGCTACCACTTCGAACCGGGCAGCCTGCGCGATGGCGTGACCCTGACCGTGCCGCTGTACGCGTTGAACCAGTTGCCGCGCGAGCGTTGCGAGTGGCTGGTGCCGGGCATGCTCAAGGAAAAAGTCCATCTGCTGTTGAAATCCCTGCCGCAGAAGCAGCGCCGCCATATGGTGCCGCTGCCCGATTACGCCGCCAAGTTCTGCGAACGGGTGCAGGACGCCAACGCCTTCGGCCGCGGCGATCTGGTCGACGCCATCATCGCCGACATCCGCGCCCAGATCACGATCAATGTGCTGAGTACCGACTTCAAGCCGGAGCAGCTGCCCGCCCACCACTTCATGAACTTCAAGGTGGTGGACGAGCATGGCCGCCAGCTCGACATGGGCCGCAACCTGGCTACCCTGCAAGCCGAATACGGCAGCCAGGCGCGCCAGAGCTTCCAGAAGATGGCCGAAGCCACACCGGCGCAACTGGCGCAGCTGACCGGCGGCGCGGCTCCGGCATCGGCCGCCGCGCCGACGCCAGGCAAGGCGCATGGCGGCATCACCGCGGGACAGCGCGACAAGGCCGCGCCGTCGAGCGCTCCCGCGTCCTCGCCGGCAGCGTCGTCGGCCCACAGCAACATCACCGGCTGGAGCTTCGGCGAACTGCCCGAGCTGCTGGAAATCACCCAAGGCAAGCTGAGCTTGATCGGCTTCCCGGCGCTGGTGGACAAAGGCACGCACTGCGATCTGGAAGTGTTCGACGACCCGAACGTGGCCGCGCGTACCCACCGCGTCGGTTTGCGCCGCCTGTTCGCCCTGCAGATGAAGGACCAGATCAAGTTCGTCGAAAAGAGCATCCCCAATCTGCAGCAGATGGGCATGCAGTTCATGGCCATGGGCACGCAGGAAGAGCTGCGCGACCAGATCATCGCCAAGGCGCTCGACATCGCCTGCCTGCAGGACCCGCTGCCGGCTGATGAAGCGAGCTTCCTCAAGCGCAAGGACGAAGGCAAATCGCGCCTGGTGCTGCTGGTGAACGAGATTGCGCGCCTGGTCTCGCAAGTGTTGACCGAATTCCACGGCCTGCCCAAGCGCCTGCAAGGCCTGAACCCGCAAGCCGCGCAGGATATGCAAGGCCAGTTGCAAGGCCTGGTGCACAAGCGCTTCCTGCAGGACAGCGATTTCAGCCAGCTGGCCCACTTCCCACGCTATCTGAAGGCGATGAATGTGCGCATCGAAAAGCTGCGCGCCGATCCCGCGCGCGACGCCAAGGCCATGTCCGAGTGGCAGCAAGCCGCCGCCCCGTATCTGCGCGTGGCGCGCGACAAATCGGCCGGCAAGAACACCGACCCGAAGATGGCCGAATACCGCTGGCTGTTGGAAGAGTTGCGCGTCTCCCTGTTCGCGCAAGAGCTGCGCACACCGATGCCCGTTTCCGTCAAACGCCTCGCCAAAGTGTGGGAATCGATGCAGCGCTAAATAGCTGAGCCCGTGTCCACCTTGGGAACTCGGCGTCCCCGTCAGACCCCAATCGGACACAGGCTCGGCTGTGCAGCGCTTACGGTTTAGTAGTTGCGACCGGTTTTGTCGCCGCTCAGATTGCCGGATTCGCTGCCCACGCTGCTGCCTTGGCTATAGCCGCTGCCGCTTTGCAGGCTGCTCGTGCTCTGGCCCATCACGCTGCCGCTGGACGTGCGCTGCCCGGGCAGTGCTTCCTGGGTGCCGTAGAAGCTATGCACTTGGCTGCTGAATTCGGAGCTGGCCATATCGGGCCAGCGGTCTTTGTCGAAGCCCGGCGCGTTGCGCAGCTGCTCCTTGCTGACGTCGAGCAGGAAGCGTTTGTTCACAGTGTCGAGCTGCAGGCTTTGCCACGGCACGGCGAACAGCTTGTCGCCCATGCCCAGCCAGCCGCCGAAGGACAGCACGGCGTAGGCGATCTGGCCGGTCTGCATGTCGAGCATGATTTCCTTGATGTCGCCCAGGTCTTCTTCCTGGCGGTTGTACACGTCTTCGCCGACCAGCGTGTCGGCGCCCATCAGGCGCGGGCCTGGGCCTTGTTCATCGCGGTCGCGGTAAATCCCAAATGGATCTCGGTCTAGATAGCTCATCTGCTTCTCCTTGAATCGGATGGAAGTCCGTCCGGGTGGACGGCTGAAAATCAGCATAGTCCAAATTATTTTTGCGTGTACTTGACCGGATTCAATGGTGTGCCAGCGCACCGATGCGTCAGCACGGCAGGCGTAGACTGCGTACATTAGGGATTCGTGCGGGAGGACTTTGTGGCAAAGCTGACGGCGGGAACGCGTCTGTTGCGTAGTCTGATGAAGGCAGGGAAGGCCCAGCAGCGCGCGGCGGACAAGATGGTGAAGTCGGTATTGAAAGCATCGGCCAAGGCCGTCAAGACGGCCGAGGCGGCAGCAAAGACGGCGCCCAAGCGCAGCAAGGCGGTCGCGCAAGCGGGAACGCCGAAGCGCCATCCCGGCGCTGCCGTGCATGCCATTCCTGGCCTGGCGGCCGCGCCTTTGCCGCTACGTGCCGAACCGGTCGCACCGGGCAGGTGGCTGACCGCCTACCATCCGATTCCCGCCCAGGCCGGGCTGCCGCCGCGGCGCATGAGCTACTGGCTGTACCTGCCGCACCGCGCGCCGCCCGATGCGCGCCTGCCGCTGCTGGTGATGCTGCATGGCTGCCACCAGACCGCAACGCAGTTCGCGCAGGGCACGCGCATGAATTGGCTGGCAGAGCAGAAGGGCTACGCGGTGCTGTATCCGCAGCAGTTGCTCAGTTCCCACTCGCAGCGCTGCTGGAAATGGTATGACAAGGCCACGCAGGAAGGCGGCGGCGATACCGCGCTGCTGGCCGATATCGTGGAGCGGATAGTGGCGCAGCATCCCATTGACCGTCGCCGCGTTTATGTCTGCGGCATCTCGGCTGGTGCTGGCATGGCGAATATCCTGGCGCTCAACCATCCCGAATTGTTCGCGGCGGTGGGCCTGCATTCCGGTCCCGTGTTTGGCGGCGGCCATAGCCGGATCGGCGCGCTGGGCGTGATGCAGCATGGCGCGGGACCGCGCGGCGAGCTGGCGATCCGCGAGCTTCTGGCGCGCCGTCCGGCGTTTCCGCGCATGCCCGCCATCCTGATCCAGGGCGAGGGCGACAATGTGGTGCGGCCGGTGAACCAGCAGCAGCTGGTGCAGCAAAGCCTGCTGCTGAATGGCTTGCCGCTGCAGACGCCCGTCAAAACGGTGTTGAAGGCAGGACGAGGCAATCGCCACAATGCCCACCGCATCCAGGATTTCTACGTGGGCCGCAAGCTGCTGCTGCGCGTGGCCAGCGTTGATGCGCTGGACCATGCCTGGAGCGGCGGCGACGCCAGCCTCGCCTTCAACGCCGCCGCCGGGCCGGACGCCAGCAAGATGATGCTGGACTTCTTCGGCCGCCACCGGCGCGACTAGTCTCCTACAAAAAGCGCTTACAGGAAGAAGGCGGCCGCCGCCACGACGGTCGGCGCCAGTGCGCCCAGCAGCAGGCCGATGGCGCTGATCGATTCATCGCGGAAGCCGCGCCGCAGCAGGGCCACGCCGGCCGGATTGGGCGCGTTGGCGATCACCGTCAGACCGCCGCCCGCCACCGCGCCCGCCACCAGCATGTATTGCGCCTGCGGCGCCATGCCTTCGATCAGCGAACCGAGATAGGTGAGGGCGGCATTGTCGGTGATGGCGGTCAGGCCGAGCGCGCCGAAGAACAGCGCCACCGGCTGCAGTTGCGAGACGATGGGTTGCAGCCACCATTGCTGCATGCCGCCCAGGACCACGAGGCCGGCCAGGAAGAAGCCGACCAGCAAGCCTTCCTTCAGGATCAGCGGGCTTTGGTAGCGCTGGTAAGCCTGGGTGAAGCCGAGGAAGAACAGGAAGATGCCGAGGAAGAGCACGGGATGGTGGGCCAGCAGCACCACGGCGGCGAGCACGCCCAGATGCAGCAGGCAGACTGGCAGCGGCACCGGTTCCGGCTTGCTCAGCGCATCCGGTTGGTCGCCGGCGGCGCGCAGGTGTTTGCTCAGCATGAAGGTGACGACGCTGGCGTTGAGCAGCACGGCCAGCGCGGCCTTCCAGCCGAATTGGGACGCCATGAAGGCGCTGTCCCACTGCCAGGTCGCGGCCACCATCAGGACCGGCGGCGCGGCATAGGAGGTCAGCGTGCCGCCGATCGAGACATTGACGAAGAGGACGCCCAGCGCGCCGTATTTCAGCCACTCGGGCACGCCGGCGCGGAACACCTGCGGCGCCAGCATCAGCGCGGCCAGCGTCATGGCGGCCGGTTCGGTGATCAGGGAGCCGGCCAGCGGCACCAGGGCCAGTCCCAGCCAGACCAAGGCCACTTCGGTGCGCGCCGGGGCCAGACGGGCCAGGCCGCTCAACATGCGCTGCACGATGTCCAGCACCGGGCGCGAGGCCGCCACCACCATCACCACGAAGACGAACAGCGGCTCCGTGTACTGTCGCGTTTCGGCGTAGGCGATGGCGTTTTCGCCGCCGGCCACGAAGGCCATCAGCACGATCAGGATAAAGGCCCAGAAACCGAAGACCACCTCGACCTCGCCCAGCAGATGCAGCAGGCCCGCGTGGCGCGGATAGCGGTGCGAGAGTTTTTCGAAGGATTTGGCGCTGAAAGTGTGCAGCAAGGCCAGGGCAAACAGGATGGCGCCGATCAGTTGCATGGTTTTCAAGGGGGCGGTCCTTTAGGCGGGTAGCAATATTGATGATTCTATCAGGTGGTGCGCACGCTTCGTCCGCAAGTAAACCTTGCTAAAATCAGCGCCAGCTAGTACTGTGTATTTATACAGTATTTATCGCTTTTATCGACCATGGCCCGATCCGACCAATCTTCAGTGCCCGCGCCCGAGGAACTGCATCCCTCGTTGTGGCTGGCTTCGCAGCTGGCGCAGGCGGCCACGCGCTGCGTGGATACCGGCTACGCGGCCCTGTCGGCACAGTTGCCGGGCGGCGGCTGGCCGGCCGGGCAACTGATCGAGCTGCTGCTGCAACAGACGGGCATGGGCGAAATCCGCCTGCTGCATCCGGCCCTGGCCAGCCTGCAGCGGCCGGTGGTATTTCTGCAGCCGCCCCAGGTGCCGCAGACGCTGGGCCTGTCGGAGCTGGGGCTGCCGCCTTCGCAACTGATCTGGATACGCAGCAAGGGCGCCGACAGCCTGTGGGCCGCCGAGCAGATCCTGCGCAGCGGCTGCTGCGGCGCCTTGCTGTTGTGGCAAGCGCAGATACGCGGCGAAAACCTGCGCCGCCTGCATCTGGCGGCGCAAAGCGGGGACACGCTGTTTTGCCTGATGCGTCCGCTGGCCGCCGAACGCGAAGCCTCGCCCGCGCCGCTGCGCCTGTCCTTGCGCACGGCGGCCGGCGGCATCGATATCGGCTTTGTCAAGCGGCGCGGGCCGCGGCGCGACGCGCCCTTGTTCCTACCTTTATTACCGTCACTGCTACAACGCCATGCACCTCTGGATCGGCCTGCATCTACCCCGGCTCCCGCTCGAAGTATTCAGCCCGCGCTGGTCGGTTGATACCGGCATCGTCGTGCTGGAGCAGGAGGCCGTGCTGGCCGCCTCGCCGCTGGCGCGCGCGGCCGGCGTGCGCCCCGGCATGCGCCGCGCCGGCGCGCTGATGATGGCGCCCGAGGCCCAGCTTTACGAGCGCGCGCCCCTGCTGGAAGCCGAAGCGCTGCAAGCCGTCGCCATGGCCCTGCTGCAATTTACGCCCCAGGTGGCGCAAGGCGAGGAAGCGACCCTGCTGCTGGACGTGGGCGCCAGCCTGCGACTGTTTGGCGGCATCCGCAGCTTATGCCGCAAGCTGCGCCACAGCCTGCGCGCGCTCGGCTACAGCGCCCGTCTCAGCACCGCGCCCACCGCGCGCGGCGCCTGGCTGCTGGCGCGCAGCGGGGCCGGGCGCGCGCTGAAACTGTCCACGCTGGAACGTAAGTTGGACGGCCTGCCCGTGAGCCTGTTGCCGCCGCTGCGGCCCTATCTGAACTGGCTGGAAGGCATCGGTTGCCTGACCCTGGGCGAGCTGGGACGGCTGCCGCGTCCCGGCCTGCAACGCCGCTGCGGCGCCGCCGTGCTGGAGATGCAGGATGCCGCGCGCGGCGAACGTCCCGAAATGTTTGAATGGATTGCAGCCCCGGCCAGCTTCCGCGCCCGCCTCGAACTGTTCGATCGCATCGACGACGCGGCCTTGCTGCTGTCCGGCGCCTGCCGCCTGTTGCAGCAGTTGTGCGGCTGGCTGTGCGCGCGCCACTTTGCCGTCGAACGCATCCGCCTGTCGCTGGAACATGAACGGGGAAGAGTGGCACGGCCGCCGACCGTGATTGAAATCGCCCTGGCCGACCCCGTGTGGCGCGACGAGCATCCGCTGCGTCTGTTGAAAGAGCGGCTGGCCAAAACCCAGCTCGACGCCCACGTCATCGGCCTGACCCTGGAAGCGCCCGAAGTCAAACCGATGGCGCCGCTTAGCGACACCTTGTTTCCCGAACCAGGCGGCAGCAAGGAAGACCGTCAACGCCTGTTCGAACTGCTGGTAGCGCGGCTGGGGACGGAGAATGTGCTGCAACCCTCGCCGCGCGCCGACTACCGCCCCGAGCATGCCAACGCCTGGGTGCCGGTGCACGAAAAGCTGCGTTCCAGCCACGTGCAGGCGCAGATGCCGCCCCAGCGCCTGCCGCGTCCCGCCTGGTTGTTAGCCAAGCCGATCGAGCTGATCCTGCGCGAACATCGCCCGTATTACAGCTCCCCGCTGCGCATGGTCTCGCCCCCCGAACGCATCGAAGGCGGCTGGTGGAACGGCACCGAAGCGCGCGACTACTTCGTCGCCGAAGGCCAGGACCACGCCTACTACTGGATCTACCGCGAACGCCTGGGCGGCACCGCCACCCCGCGCTGGTACCTGCACGGCATGTTCGGCTAAGCCCACCAACGTTTGATCTGCATCAAACAATGTCCACCCTGGTGTCAGGCACCAAGGTCGGACATTTACTGATCTAGATCAAAGAATGTCCTACTCTGGTGCCTCGGCGGCCCCGCCTGACACCAGGGTGGGACATTGTTTGATTTGGCGCAAAGCTGAGGGAGCTTATTTGCGGGGTTGGAGGATGGCTTCGAGGCGGTCGGGCGTGCCTTCGATGCGTTCGAGACGCGGGTACTTGAGGCCGCCGTGGTAGTCGAGGCTGACGGTGCGGTAGTGGCTGCCGCGCTTGAGCAGCAGTTCGATCGGCTTGCTGTCGGTCTTGGCGGCGGTGACGGCTTTGCGCAGCACGTCGGGTTTGTAGCTGCGGCCATTGACGGCCAGCAGCACGGTGCCGCCGGCCAAGCCGGCTTTGAAGCCGACGCCATCCCATTGGATCGCTTCGATCTTGCCTTCGGCGCCCACCGAGAAGCCCAGCGAGTACTGGAAGTCGGCGCTGCGGCTGCGCTCTTCGACCATCTTCAGGAAGTCGGTCGGCTTCTCGCTGTAGGCGAGCTTCCAGCCGGCGCGCTTGAAGCCGTCCAGCGGCGCCGGGCCGTTTTCGTCGAGGCGGCTGCGCAGGAAGGGCGCCCAGTCGTAAGGCTGGATGGCGTTGAGCGTCTTGACCACGTCGTCGAACTGGTAGAAGTCGGCGAAGCGCTTGCCGTCGGCGATGCCGAAGAAGTCGCGCGCGAAGTTGTCGAGCGAGCGCTTGTCACCCGACAGTTCGCGGATCTTGGTGTCGACGTCGAGCCAGATCAGCGCACCCTCGGTGTAGTAGTCCTCGCTGCGCTGCCAGCTGTTCCAGCCTTGCGGACGGCGTGCGTTGACGATCGGGTCGTTGGTGGTGTCCTGCACCGGACGCCAGCTGCGGCCGGCCATATTGTCGTAGCGCGCGGCCATCGAAGCCAGCACGTCACGCACGTGGGCCAGCTTCACCAGGCCGGAACGCGAGGCCAGCACATTGCCCCAGTACTGGGTCTGACCTTCGTACACCCACAGCAGGTCGTTCTGCAGCGGCGTGTTGAAATTCGGGACGTCCTGGCCGGCGGGACGGCGGAATTTGCCGTTCCACGAGTGTGTGAATTCATGCGGCAGCAGGGCGCGTCCGGCTTCGCTCTTGGTCCAGTCGCTGAAGTAATCGAGCTTGACGCCGTTCTCGCTGGACTCGTGGTGCTCGCGTCCGACGCCGCCGAATTCCTCGCTCAGCGCGAGCAGGAAGTCGTAGTGGCGGTAGTGCTGGGAGTTGAACAGCTTGTAGGCCTGCTTGATCAGGTTGCGGTGCGCCTCGATCTGCTCAGGCTTGGTTTCCAGCGCCTCGGCATTGTCTGCCACCACGTTCAGGTGCACCGGCAGCTTGGCGCCCGGATCGAGGTCGAAGCGCTTGAAGTAGCGGCCCGCGAACAGCGGCGAGTCGATGAAGGTTTCCAGGTCGGTGGTCTTGAATACCAGGTCGTCGCCTTTGCGCTCGGCCAGTTCCAGCGCGCTGCCGTACTGCCAGTCCTTCGGCAAGGACAGCGTGGGCTGGATCGGAATGCGGCGCGTGAAATAGCCGGCCGGGTAGAGCGTCATCGATTGCCATTGCACGCCGAGGATGTCCTGGGTCATCGTGGTGCGGCCCTGGCTCGCATCGGTCGGCGACAGGTATTGATACTCGACTTCCAGCTGCGACGCGCCCTGCGGCACTTCCAGGTGGAAGGCATGCACATGGACGTTGTCGCGGCGCCATGCCACGTGCTTGCCGCCCGCCGTGATCTTCAGGCCGGCGAACTGGTTCAGCGCACCGCTCGGGCCATGGTTGGCCGGCACCCATTGCGGATACAGCAGCGTCAATTTACCCGGCGCGACGGGGATGCTTTGACGGACGCGGAAGATATTCTGCGCGGTGTCGGAAGCATCGACCTTCATCACGATGGTGCCGGGGTAGGCCTGGTCGATTGGGGTGGGGATGGGATCAGCCTGCGCCTGCAGAGCTGTCGCCAGCAGCGTGGCGAGCAGGGCGCGCTTGATGGAAGGAGAAATCATTTCATTCCTAAAGGAAATACAAGCGGCCGAGTGTAACATGCACCCCGCTTCGGAATGTTACAAAACGTAACGCTGAATTTTTCTATTTGACGCACTCTTGAAAACCCTGGACCGCATCCGTATATCGGAATCAGCGGTTGCCCAGATGGGGACCGCGGGACATATCGCTTAACTTTGAAAGGATATACATCATGCGCAACTTCGACCTGACTCCCCTGTATCGCAGCGCTATCGGTTTCGACCGCCTGGCCCAAATGCTGAACGACGCCCAGCGCACCGACTCGCAGCCCAGCTACCCGCCCTACAATATCGAACTGGTGACGGAAGACCAGTACCGGATCGTGATGGCGCTGGCCGGCTTCGACCGCAGCGAAATCGACATCACCACCGAGCGCGAATCGCTGCAAATCGTCGGCCGCAAACAGCGCGACGGCGTGGAGCGCACCTATCTGCACCGCGGCATCGCCGCCCGCGATTTCGAGCAGCGCTTCCAGCTGGCCAACCACGTGAAAGTCACCGGCGCCTCCTTCAAGGACGGCATGCTCACCATCGAACTGGTGCGCGAAATTCCGGAGGCGCTGAAACCGCGCAAAATCGCCATCGACGGCGTGAACGCCAACGTGGAAGTCCTGGAGCAACGCCAGGCAGCGTAAGGCTTAACAGCCCTTAGCAGCAAGCAAAGGCCGGACTTCCGGCCTTTCTGCGTTGCGTGCCGCCGTTTGGGCTTTAGCTGCGGGGTTTCTTGCGCTGGATGTTATTAAGCAGCGCCTAAGACTGATGGCCCATATTGGTAACATCTAAACTTCAATCACCAAGGAGTGCGGAAATGCGCAAAACTCTTCTCGGATCGATGACTACCAAACGACTGATTCTGGCCCTGACCGCCGCCGGCATCCTCGGCGCGGGCGCCGCCATTGCCGTACAACAGAACGCGGCGCACCAGGCGCCCGCGCCCGTGCCCGCCGTGAATGCCGCCGCCGGCGCTCCCGCCCCCGTGCCTGCGCCCATGATCGCGCTGCCGGACTTCAGCGTGATCGCTTCGCGCAACGGCCCGGCCGTGGTGAACATCAGCGTCACCGGCAGCACCAAGGCATCGTATGAGGGACGCGGCGAACCGTTCACCGACGACCCGTTCTTCGAATTCTTCCGCCGCTTCCAGGGTCCGCAGCAGCGCGGCCAGCGCGATGTGCCCAGCCATGGCGTCGGCTCCGGTTTCATCGTCAGCGCCGACGGCACCATTCTGACCAATGCCCACGTGGTGCGCGACGCGCGCGAGGTGACGGTCAAGCTGACCGACCGCCGCGAATTCCGCGCCAAGGTGCTTGGCTCCGATCCGAAAACCGATGTGGCCGTGCTGAAGATCGACGCGAAAAACCTGCCGGTGGTGCCGCTGGGCCGCTCCACCGAATTGAAAGTGGGCGAGTGGGTGCTGGCCATCGGTTCGCCGTTCGGCCTGGAAAGCACCGTGACCGCCGGCGTGGTCAGCGCCAAGGGCCGCTCGCTGCCGGACGACAGCAATGTGCCCTTCATCCAGACCGACGTGGCGATCAACCCCGGCAACTCGGGCGGTCCGCTGTTCAATACGCGCGGCGAGGTGGTCGGCATCAACTCGCAGATTTACAGCCAGAGCGGCGGCTACCAGGGTCTGTCCTTCGCCATTCCTATCGACGTGGCGAACAAGATCAAGGACCAGATTGTCGCCACCGGCAAGGTGGTGCACGCCAAACTGGGCGTGACCGTGCAGGAAGTGAACCAGAGCTTTGCCGATTCCTTCAATCTGGCGACGCCCGAAGGCGCGCTGGTGTCGAACGTGGAGTCGGGCAGCGCAGCCGAGAAAGCCGGCCTGAAAGCCGGTGACGTGATCCGCAAGATGAATGGCCAGAAGATCGTTTCTTCGGGCGACCTGCCGGCCATGGTGTCGCTGGCCGCGCCTGGCGACAAGATCAAACTGGAAGTCTGGCGTCAAGGCAAGGCGGTGGAACTGAACGGCGCATTGGGCAACGCTTCCGAGCGCAATAGCGTCGCCTCGCGCGAAAATGGCGACGATAGCGGCAAGCTGCGTCTGGGCCTGGCCCTGCGCCAGCTCGATCCGCTGGAGCGCCGTCAATCCGGCCTGCCTTCCGGTCTCTTGATCGAGGACGCGGGCGGCGCGGCGGCCAACGCCGGCGTGCAGCCGGGCGATGTGCTGCTGTCGGTGAATGGCCGGGCGGTAAACAGCATCGAACAGGTGCGCGATGTGGTGTCCAAATCGGACAAGTCGGTGGCGCTGCTGATTCAGCGCGGCGGCGACCGTATCTTCATCCCGGTGCGCCTGGGTTAAGATTGATGCCGGTAAGAGGCAGTATAAAAAAGAAAGGACAAAACAATGCGGCTTCTTCTGGTTGAAGACGATACGATGATCGGTGAGGTGGTGCTCGACCTGCTGCGCGCCGAGCACTACGCTGTGGACTGGGTCAAGGATGGCGATATGGCCGACACGGCCCTGCAAACCCAGACCTACGATCTGGTGCTGCTCGACCTGGGCCTGCCGCGCAAGGACGGCCTGGAAGTGCTGCGCTCCATGCGCGCGCGCAAGGAGCTGACCCCGGTGCTGGTGGCGACCGCGCGCGACGCGGTCGACCAGCGCATCGCCGGCCTGGATGCGGGCGCCGACGATTATGTGCTTAAGCCCTACGATCTGGACGAACTGTTGGCGCGCATCCGCGCCTTGTTGCGCCGCGCCGCTGGCCGCGCCGAGCCGGTGTTCGAGCACAAGGGCGTGTCGATCAATCCGCAGACGCGGGAAGTGATCGCCAACGGCCAGCCGGTCAGCTTGTCGGCGCGAGAGTGGGCCGTGCTGGAGGCGCTGATCGCGCGTCCCGGCATCGTGCTGTCGCGTGCCCAGCTGGAGGAAAAGCTGTACAGTTGGAAGGATGAGGTCAACAGCAATGCCGTGGAAGTGTATATCCACGGCCTGCGCAAAAAGCTGGGCAGCGAGCTGATTCAAAACGTGCGCGGCCTCGGCTATATGGTGCCCAAGCTATGAAGGGTGTGCCTCGGGTTTCGGTGACGCACTCGCTGCGTGGCCGTCTGCTGTGGTTCCTGTTGGCCGCCATCACCATGGCGGCCATCGCCCAGGCCATGATCGCCTACCGCAGCGCCCTAAACGACGCCGACCAGATCTTCGACTATCACATGCAGCAGATGGCGCTCTCGCTGCGTTCCAGCGCGCCGCTGGCGAATGCCGGTGCCCCGAGCGCCGATCCAGGCAACGATGAGATGGTGGTGCAGGTGTGGACGCCGGACGGCATCCAGGTCTTCCGCTCCATCTCGCGCGCCGAGCTGCCGCAGCGCGCCGTATTGGGTTTCTCGAATGTGCGCGCCAACGGCACGACTTACCGCGTGTTCTCGGTGCAGACCAGCAATCAGACGGTCCAGATCGCCCAGGATATGGCCGTGCGCAAGCGCATGGCGGGCAGCCTGGCCCTGCGCACCGTGGGGCCGATCGCCTTGATGGCGCCGGTGCTGATGCTGATTGTGTGGTGGGTGGTCAGCGGCTCGCTGGCGCCGGTGGCGCGCGTGCGCCGCCAGGTCGCGGCACGCCAGGCCGACGAGCTGTCACCCGTGTCCGAGGCCGATCTACCGGACGAGGTGCGGCCGCTGGTGCAGGAATTGAACCTGCTGTTCAGCCGCGTGCGCACCGCCTTCGACGCCCAGCAGCACTTTGTGGCCGATGCGGCGCACGAGCTGCGTTCGCCGCTGGCGGCTTTGAAACTGCAGGTGCTGAGCCTGGAGCGTGCGGAGGATGAAGCAGCGCGCAAGGTGGCGGTATCGCGCCTAAGCGCCGGCATCGAACGCGCCACTCGACTGGTGGAACAGTTGCTGGTCCTGGCGCGCCAGGAGGCGGCCGAAGCGAAGTTGCAGCCGGTCGAACTGGGTGAGCTGGCAAAACGCACCCTGGGCGATATGGCCGGCGCGGCGGCGCAGCGCAACATCGACCTGGGCCTGTTCCATGCCGATGAGGCCAGCGTTGCCGGTCAGTCCGATGCGCTGCTGATCATGCTGCGCAACTTGGTGGACAACGCCATCAAGTATACGCCGTCCGGCGGCACGGTGGACGTGGAAGTGCGCAAGAATGAGAAGAGCGTCACGCTGGCCGTGGACGACAGCGGTCCCGGTATTTCGCCGGAAGAGCGCGAACGCGTCTTCAGCCGTTTCTACCGCGTGCCGGGCAGCACGGCCAGCGGCAGCGGGCTGGGACTGGCCATCATCAAGGCCATCGCCGAACGCCATGGCGCCACCTTGACGCTGGAGCAGTCGCCGCGTCTGGGCGGCTTGCGCGTGAAAATCGACTTTCCCGAAGCCCGCAAAGCCGCCGCCAGCTAAAATATCGCTTTTGACAACGCGTCGGAGCGGCGAATGAAGAAAATCGGTTTTTCGGGCACCCTCGATCCGATCACCAACGGCCATATGTGGGTGATCGGCGAAGCCCGTTCCATTGCGGATGAAGTGGTGGTCTTCCTGTCCGAGAACTCGACCAAGCAGCCCAAGTTCTCGGCCGAGGAGCGCCGTGCCATCGTGCTGGAAAGCTGCCGGGAACGCGGCTGGGACGATGTGCAGGTGCAGATCGTGAAAAGCGATTACACGGCGCGCGTGGCGCGCAAGCACGGCGCCGAGTATCTGATCCGCGGCATCCGCACCACCGCCGATTTCGACTACGAGAATCTGATCCAGCAAACCAATGTGGAAGTGATCGGCGGCGCCAAGACCATCTTCGTGATGCCGCCGCGCGACCTGGGGTCGGTCAGCTCCAGCTTCGTCAAGGCGCTGGAAGGGCCGGTGGGCTGGAATTGGACCATGAAGAAATTCGTTCCCGGTCCCGCCTATCGCGCCTGGATTTTGAGCTGGCTGCGCAAGGAGTGGGACGGGCTGTGGCAGCGCTGCGCCGCCGATGCGGCGCGCCAGGCGCATATCGACCAGTGGTTCGAGCTCCTGACCGGCGTGGCGGCCTACGGCGGCGCCAATCGCCACTACCACAACCTCGATCATCTGGTGCATGGCCTGGCCGAAATCCGCGCCTGGAACGCCAATGTGCAGCCGGCACGCGCCGATGCCGACGCGGTGCGCGCGGCCTTCTGGTTCCATGACGCCGTCTATGAACACGAGGCGGGAAGCACCGTCTCGAACGAGGAGGCGAGCGCCCAGCTGTGGCTGGGCAGCGGCCTGGCCGGCGATGCGGCGATGGCCGATACGGTGGCGCTGCTGATACGCGCCACCGACCATTTCCAGGGCGCGTCCATCAGCCATCCGCTGAAGGACACCATGCTCAGCGCCGATCTGGCCATCCTGGGCCAGGACGATGAGGTGTACCGCAGCTATGCGCGCGGCATCCGCGCCGAATACGCCCATGTGGAAGAAGACCATTACCGCAGCCAGCGCGGACAAGTGCTAGCCTACCTGCGCGGCAAGGCGGAGACGGGCAGCCTGTTCGGCGACGCCTATTTCGCCGAGCAGTACAGCGAGCAGGCCATCGCCAATATGAACGGCGAGCTGGCCTGGCTGCAGGGCTGATGCCATTCAGGGCGCCAGCGGCAACGTGAGTTCCAGGCGCAGAGTGGTGCGGCTGCTGGCAACGCTGTCGCGCCTGTCGCTCAGTGCCGCGCTGCTGTAGCGTTCCGTTTCGCGCCGGTCGGGATGCAGCAGATTGACCGCCGCGATGCGCAGCTGGGTTTTGCCGTCCAATTTCCACAGGATGTAGACATCGAGCGTGTGCCGGATATCGCCGCTGCGGCTTAGCTCAGCGCTCAGGCGCGAGTTGCCGGCCTTTTGCAGATTCAGGCTGGCGCCCAGGCTCAGCGCCGCGCTGGGCCGGTAGTCCACGCCCACGTTCGCCGTCAGCGGCGTTTGCGCGGCCAGATGGTTGTCCGGGCCGGGCAGCGCATCCAGGCGCGACCAGTTGCGCGCCGCGTTCAGGCGCAGATCCAGCGGCGGCGCGGCCGGGAACAGCTCGCGCAGCGGCAGACGGGTGTCGAATTCGATGCCGTGCGTGCGCGCCTTGCCGCCATTGAAGGGTTCCGAAATCCAGTTGCCGTTTTCCAGATAGAGGCGGCGCAGCGTCACGCCATCGATGCGGCGCGCATAGGCCGACAGGCTGAAGACGCCCTTGCCGCCGCCGAAATAGCTTTCGTAGGCGATGTCAGCGCCTTTCGCCAGTTCCGGCGCCAATTGCGGATTGCCCTGCACATCGGGCGTGGTGGGGCTGTTGCCGCTGTTGACGGTGGCGCGGCGCGGCACGATGTCGCGCGTGGGCGGCGCCTTGTAGCTGCGCGAGAAGCCCAGGCGCAGCTGGTCCTTGCCATCGCCTGGCAGCTTCCAGACCGTTTGCGCGACAGGACTCCAGACCGAGGTTCGATGGCGCGCGCCAAAGCCATCGACCCGCGTCTGCAATCCTTCCCAGCGCACGCCGCCATACAACTGCCAGCCGCTGGCGACCTCCCATTCGTCCTGCGCGTACAGCGCCATGCGCCGTATGCTGGCCTGGTATTGCTGGTCAAGCCAGCTTTGCGCCGCGCCTTGCAGGGGGCCGTCCGTTTGCAGGCGCGCGTCCTGGCGCCGGGTATGCGCGGCGTCCCAGCCGATGGCCAGGCTATGGTCGCGGGCCAGACGGCTGGCGAATTTGCCGCCGCTGCTGGCATTGTCCTCATAAACCCAGCCGCGCACGGCGCGCAGCAGGCCGGGAGCGGCGGCGGTGGCTTCGCCGCGGAACAGGAAGTCGCTGTTGTAGTGGTCGCGCCCGAGGCCGAACTTGAGCAGCAGGCTGGTATCGCTGCCGAGGTTCAAGGTCCATGCCAGGTCGGACTTCAGGCTGTTGCTGCGGCCGAAAGCTTGCCATCGGCTGTCCGGATAGCTGCCGCCGGAACCGGAGAACACCGTGGTCCGCGCTTCGCCGCCCATGCGCCGCCGCGAAAAATTCAGCAGGCTTTGCCAGCTCAAGCTGCTGTTATCAAGCTTCCAGTTCAGGCGCGGCGCGAGACTGAATCGATGGAGATCGAAATGGTCCTCGGCCAGCCGCCGCCGGTGCGCGCCGATGCCGCCGTCCTCCGTGATGCGCTGCTCGCTGGCGTTGTACTCATGGCCGGCGCTGCGCGACACCGTGGCTGCCAGCGAATACGAGAAGCGCCCCATCTGATCGGCGCCTTGCAGGGTGACCGATGGATTCCAGAAAGCGCCGCTGCGTTCAAGGCTGGATGTCAGCTCGCTCTGGCGTTCGCTGACGCGGCGCTTGAGGATGACGTTCAGCGTGCCGGCCACACCCTGCGCGCCGTATTCTGCCGAACCGCCGCGCAGCAGTTCCACGCGTTCGATCAGTTCCGGCGCGATGGAGTCGATGCTGAAACCTTGCGGCATCGGATCGCCGTTGACCAGTACCTGGGTATAGCCGGCGCCCAATCCGCGCATCCGCACTTCACCATTCACCACGGAGATGCCGGGCTGGCGCTTCAGAGCCTCGCTCAGATTGCCGTCGCCGAATTGCAGCAGCTCGCTGCGGCCGATCAGCAGTTTGGATTGGGTTTCGCTCTGGCGCTGCGCCAGTTCAAGCGGCGCGGCAATGCGCACCTGCTGCAGCGGTTCATCGGCGGCGCGCGCGGGCGGCAGACAGCAGGCCAAGGCGGTGGAAAGCAGAGTCAGGGTAGGGCGCATGGGTAGACCGGAAGTGGTGGTGACGGCCGCATTATCGGAAGCGCCATGGCGCCTGAAAATCGCTGTGTGACGAACGGGCGGCGGCATGGGACGAATGCCCCTGCGCCCAGCGGAAAAGGCGGAATGCCGCTGCTATACTCGCTGCCAATGATTACCTTCCTTGTCCAGCAGCGCCATTGGGCGCATGCCCTGCTGCGCATCGTTCTGGCGAATGCGCTGATCTGGGGGCTGATTTGCCTATTCGGCGCCCAGAGTTCCTACCTTGATGCAGCGCTGCAGGGTAAGCCGCGTCCTTACCTTTCCTATCTGTCGCGCTGGGTGATCGGCCATATTCCCATCGCCCTGTACAGCACCGGCGTATACGCTTTTTTCGCGCGCCACCCGCGCTGGCTGGGGCAGGCGCGCCACCTCGTCACCGTCTATCTGCTGCTGGCGCTGGCCTACCTGCCGCTCGAATGCCTCTATTACGCGACGGCCTACGTATTGCGTGTGGACGGAGTGTTTTCCTCGGCGCGCTTCTGGGAAGTCCTGCTGGCTTCGAATAACTACAGCTGGTTTTTCCAAATGGCGTGGATGAGCGGAGCATACGTGACGATTGTCGCCATCTGTTCCTGGCGGCAGAGCACCATGTTGCGGCTCGACCTGCAGGAGCAACGACTGCAAGCCTTGCGCGGTCAGTTGGAGCCGCATTTCATTTTCAATGCGCTCAATGCGATCAGCGCGCTGGTGCGCGCCGACGACAAGCCGGTGGCCTTGAGCGGCATCAGCCGCCTCAGTGAGTTGCTGCGCTATGCCCTGGCCTCCAGCGAGCGCGATAGCGTAAGCGTGGCACAGGAGCTGGACTTCATTCGCGGCTATCTGGCCCTGCAGGAACTGCGCTATGGCGAAAAACTGCAATGGAGTATTGGCGGCGAGACGCAGGTAAGGGATGGCGATTGCCCGCCGCTGCTGCTGCAGCCGCTGGTGGAGAACGCCGTGAAACACGGACTGGAACGCCACGGCGGCAGCGGCGACATCGTGCTGGATTTCGAACGCATGGGAGAACGGATGCGCATCCGCCTCAGCAATCGCGTATCCGGGGATGGCGGCGACGCGTCGGCAGCCGGCCTTGGCATAGGCTTGCGCAATACGGCGGCGCGCCTGCAGCTGGCATACGGCGAGGCTGCCAGCTTACGCACCCATCACGACGGCCAGCGCTTCCAGGTGGAGATTGAGATGCTGTTTTATCTAGAGGCGGCGTGATGCGCGCCCTGATCGTCGACGACGAAGCGCCGGGACGCAGCAATGTGCGGCTGGCGCTGGCCGAGCATGCGCAATGGCAAGTGGCGGGCGAATGCGACAGCGCCGAGGCGGCGCGCGGCGCTCTGGCAGCGGGCGGCATCGAGCTGGTCTTCCTCGATATTCAGATGCCCGGTTCTTCCGGCCTGGCGCTGGCGCGCGAGCTGTGCGAGACGGCGGCGCCGCCGCTGATCGTCTTCGTCACGGCATACGACCGTTACGCCATCGAAGCGTTCGACGTACATGCACTGGACTATTTGCTGAAGCCTTTCGATGACCAGCGTTTTGCGCAGACACTAATGCGGGCGCAGGCCATGCTGGAGCAAAAGCAGCAAGCCGGCTATGCGCAGGCCGTGCGTTCCTGCCTGGGCGGCACGCAGGGACAGCCAAACGGCGGGTATGCGTATCATCTGAACATACGCTCGGTGGGACGCATCGAGCGTGTCGAGCTGAATGAGGTGAGGTGGCTGGAGGCGGCGGGCAACTACGTCCAGTTGCATCTGGCGCAGCGCCAAGTGCTGCACCGCATGCCCTTGAGCCGTCTGGAGCAGATGCTCGACCCGGCGCAGTTCCTGCGCGTGCATCGCGGCGCAATCGTGCGCAGGGAGGAATGTGCGCGCTTCAGCGCAACGGGGGAGGGCGGGGGAGTACTGCACCTGCGCTGTGGCGCGCAGGTGGCAGTCAGCGAACGCTATCTGCCCGCATTGCGCGGGCTGTTCGGTTAGGGATCAGAACTCTTCCCATTCATCGGCGCTGGCCTTGGCGGTGGCCTTCGACTGGGCAGCAGCCTTGCGCGAGAGCTGCGGGCGCAGCAGCGGTTCGGCCGGTTTCAGCACCACCGAGGCGGCGCTTTTCGGCGCGGCGGCAGCGGCGGCCGGGCGCCGCGCAGCGCCCACGCTGGCGTCCAGGCGGAACACGCCTACCAGCTCGGCCAGGCGCGACGCCTGTTCCTGCAGCGAGGTTGCGGCGGCGGCGGCTTCCTCCACCAGCGCGGCATTCTGCTGGGTGACGGAATCCATCTCCGCCACGGCGCCGTTGATCTGTTCGATGCCCGCTTCCTGCTCGTGGCTGGCGTTGGTGATTTCGCCCATGATGTTGGTCACGCGCTTCACGCTGTCCACGATTTCGCCCATGGTGGCGCCGGCCTGGTCGACCAGTTGCGCGCCGGCGTTGACTTTCTCCACCGAGTCGCCGATCAATTCCTTGATTTCCTTGGCAGCGCCGGCCGAGCGCTGCGCCAGATTGCGTACTTCGGAGGCCACCACAGCGAAGCCACGGCCCTGTTCACCGGCGCGTGCCGCTTCCACCGCCGCGTTCAGCGCCAGGATATTGGTTTGGAAAGCGATGCCGTCGATCACGCCGATGATGTCGGAAATCTTGCGCGAGGATTCGTTGATCGCGCTCATGGTATCGACCACCTGCGACACCACGGCGCCGCCGCGTACGGCCACGCTCGATGCCGATTGCGCCAGCTCATTGGCCTGGCGCGCCGAGTCGGTGTTCTGCTTGACGGTGGAGGTCAGTTCTTCCATCGACGATGCGGTTTCCTCCAGCGAACCGGCTTGCTGCTCGGTGCGCGCCGACAGGTCCAGGTTGCCGGCTGCGATCTGGGCCGATGCGGTGGCGATGGAGTCGGTGCCGAGGCGTACCTCGCCCACGATTTGGGCCAGGCTGTCGCGCATGCCGCGGATGGCATACAGCAGGCTGCTCTTGTCGCCGTCCTTGATGTCGATGCGCACGGCCAGGTCACCGGCCGCGATCTGGCGCGCGATCCCGCTGGCGTATTCCGGCTCACCGCCGAGCTGCTTGAGCAGGCTGCGCGTGATGATCCAGGCGGCGGCGATGCCGGCTACCAAGGCCAGCGCACCCATGATGATCATGGTCAGGCGGCCACTGGTATACGCGTCTTCCGCGTTCTGGCGGCCATGTTCGATCACGCCGCTCTGGTGTTTGATCAGGGCGCCGATGGCGTCCATATATGCGAGCTGCGAGGCGCGCATATTTTCCAGCATCGATTTCACGGCGTCGTCGCGCTGGCTGGCTTCCTGCAGACGGATCACTTCAGCCAGCGCGGTGTCATAGGTTTTGCGGGACGACTGCATGGTGGCCAGCAAGGCCTTGCCCTGGTCGGATTTGATCAGCGGCGTCAGACGGCCATAGGCTTCTTCGATTTCCTTGAGCTTGGCCCGCACGGTGGTGATTTCCTTGGCGGCCAGCGTGGTGTCGGAGATCAGCAGGGAGTTGCGCAGTGAACGGGCGATCTTGTTATTCAGGTCGAGAATGCTCTGTGCTTCCAGCACCTTGGGGTACTGTTCGCGCACGATGATGTCCATATTCTCGTTCATATCGGCCATGCGGCTAATGCTTAACAGGGTTGCAAATGCCAGCATCAACAGGACTGCGGCAAAACCCAACGTTAATGTGGTGCCTACTTTCAGTTTGTTCATAGGTTGCTGCTCCGCTTCTTCAGATGTGTGTCGGCCTGCCGCGGACGGCATGGCATAGGCAGGGTTAGGGCCTGGGGAGGAAGTCGGGGGCCGCGGGGCTTGGGCGGCCGTCCACTTAAATGAGTGTAACTATTGCTTAAGTAATATGGCCGCACTATAGCGCGAAATTTGCTTTAGAGCAATAATTTACTTGCAATAATGTAGTGTCTTGCTCGGGTTTAGCGCAGGAACGTGGAGGCTGCGGGCGCAGCCTCCGGAGGGATGCTTAGAAGCGGTTCGACATGCTTATATAGATATTGCGCGCCTTGCCCACCTGGGCCGTGTTTTCCGCCTTCATCGCGTTCAGATACGGGCGGTTGAACAGATTGCGTACGCCGGCCAGCACTTCCACCTGGCGGCCCAGCGCTTTCCAGGGCGAGGCGGCGGGCTGCCAGCGCAGGTTCAGGTCGGCGATGGTGTAGCTGTCGCGCACATAGTACTCAGTCTTTTTGCCGCTGACATAGGTGGCGGGGTTCTGGTCCGGCTTGCGCCAGTGCGACACCGCCAGGCCGATGCTCGCTTCCGGCGTCAGCCAGTAGCCCGCGCTCAGGCGCAGCTTGTCGGCGAAGGCATTTGGGTAGTTCTTGCCGGTGCTCTGATTGACCTGTTTCAGATGCTCGTAGCTGGCGTCCAGCTGCCACAGTGGCTGGCGGTATTCCACTTCGATCTCATAGCCGCGCCGCTTCACCAGATCGGCATTGGTGTAGCGCGCGTAGTTTTCGCTTGACGGCGGCGGTCCCATTTCCGGCAGCGCCGTCAGACCGATCATCTGCGAGATTTTGCCGTTGAAGTACATCGCCTTGGCGAACAGCCGGTCCTTCTCCGCAAACAGGGCGTTGCGGCTGAGCGAGGCGCCCAGCTCGCGCTCTTTCGAGTGCTCCGGCTTCAGGTCGGGATTGGGCAGATACCAGTAGAAGGGATTGAGCGCGCCACTGGACGAGGTTTCGTGCGGCGTCGGCGCGCGGTAGGTGCGCGACACGTTGCCGAGCAGGATAAGGCCGCCACCCACGGCGTAGCTGGCGCCCAGGCGCGGGGAGAAGTTCGAATCGCTGTAATCGGCATTCTTGTTTTTGACCTTGCGCCGGAAGCTGTCGTAACGCCCGCCCATATGCAGCACCAGCTTGTCGTCCAGCAGGCTCATTTCTTCCTGCACGAAGAGGCCGCTGTCCTGGTAGGTGTTGGGCATGGAGCCGAAGTCGCTCAGCTCACCGTTCGACACCATGCGCGCGTCCTCGTGGCGGCGTTCATAGCTCAGGCCCAGCACCAGCCGGTGTTTCGCGCCCAGCGCGGAGAAGGCGAAGCGGTTCTGGATATCGATGCCGGTGCGCTTGTCCTGGTTCAGGTAGTCCATGGTGTTGCGCTTGCCGCTGCTCACATAGTCGTAGCCGCGCTGGTAGCTGGCTTCGGCGGTGTATACCGACGCCTCCAGGTTCAGCCAGGGCAGGCCGGCCGGGTTGGCCGTGTAGCGCAGCGACCAGTCGCGCTGGCGCAGTTTGCCGCTGATCGGCCCTGTGGCCGGCGTTTGCGCATGCCATAGCGTTTGCCAGGCCGTTTCGACGCGCTCACCCATATCGAAATACGACAGGCTCAGACGCTGGCGCGGCGCCAGGTTCCAGCCCGCCTTGAAGAAGTAATTGCTGCCGTTTTCATCGTTGTCGGTGTGCTGGAACTGGTTCGGCGGCGTGCCCACCATGCGCGCCAGCTTGATGTCGCCGTCGTGGGTTTTCTTCACGTAGGCCAGCACGTCGAAGGCGCTGCCGGTAGGGGCGCTGGCCAGGGCCACATAGCCTTCGCGGTGGTTGTTATGGTCGTAGCGCAGCTTGGTGGCGATGCCGGTTTCCGCGCCCGTCGCCAGGAAGTCGTTGGCGTCGGCCGTGGTGCTGGATACCACGCCGCCGATCGCGCCGCTGCCGTGCGCCACCGAGGACGAACCCTTGACCACCTCGACCCGCTTGAGCAGGTCGCCATCCATGCGGAAGCTGGAGATATGGTTGGAGAACAGCGAAGCGGAGCGGCGGATGCCATCCTGCTTGACGATGACCCGCTCCTCGCTCTGGTAGCCGAAGCCGCGAATGTTGAAGTGCTGGCCGATCTCGCGGCCGCTGCCGCCGCCGGCGCTGAAACCTGGCACCTGGGACAGCGCGTCGATCACGCCGCTGCTGATGGACAGGTTGTCGCGATCCAGCACCGTCACCGAGCCGGGATAGGCGGCGCGCGAGACGCCGATGCCGGTGCCGCTGACCGTGGTTTCCGGCATGATCTGCTCCACCGTGGCGTGGCGCGCGGGCGTTGGCGGACCGGCTTCCTGCTGCGCGTGGGCGGCGGCGGAGAGAGTCATCAGGACGGCGGCGCTGAGCGGGCGCAAACGGGGGGAGTGCATGCCAGACATGGGAAATCCTCAAAAATAAATGGTGAACGAACGTTTGAGGGCCGGCGGGTGCCTGAACGATTTGAATGCAATTCGTCAGACGTGATGCGAATGCGAATTATTCGCAATGGTAATCAATTAGAAATATTGCTGCAATATAAATTTTGGAAACCATAAGATGGCCGGGAATTTTCACTCCCGGCTTTGATTCAGAAGCGGTTCCAGTTATTGCGACGGTGCTCGTGGGCTTCCTTCAGCAGATGGCCGGCGCGTTCGGCATCGCTGTCGGCCACCGCCATGGCCAGCTCCTGCAGGGCCGGCGGATATTCATGTTCGGCCGATTCTTCCAGCCAGTGCTGGGCGCGGGCCGCGTCGCGCGGTACGCCCTGTCCTTCACGATAGGCATAGGCGAGCAGGAACATCGCATGCGCGTTGCCCAGCTCACTGGCCGCTTCCAGCCAGCGCGCGCTGCGCGCTGCATCGCGCGGCACGCCTTCGCCATTGCGCGCCAGCAGGCCAAGCATCAGCGCCGCTTTCGCATGCTTCTTCTCGGCCGCCGCCAGATACCAGCGCCAAGCCAGCGCGCCAGGGGAGGTGCCGCTGCTGGCCGCCGCGCTGCTGCCGCTCGTGCCGTTGGCGATGCCGCGATACGCCTCCGCCAGGTGGAAGGCGGCCTGCGCATCGCCGCTGCGCGCCGCCTGCTCCAGCAGGCGCATGGCTTCCTCCTGCTGGCCGGGACGAGCGCGGTACAGGATGCCCAGCTCGCGCTGGGCCACCGGCATGCCGCGCGCGGCCCAGCTGCGCAGGCGCTGCTCCGCCTCGGCATTGCCCTGCTGCGACGCCGTCATCGCGACCGACTCGATGCGGGCGGCGTCCGGCCCGGCGCCATCGGCGCCTGCCGCCATATGCGGCCCGCCTTCGCGGCAGGCCGTCAGTGCGGCCAGCGACAGGCAGGCCAGCAGGGTGATGCTCCAGCGTTTCATACCGCGTGCTTCCTTTTGCGCCAAGGTGCTTACTTGCTCAGGTCAATGCTGTACTTAGCGAAGCCGGAGGCATCCAATCCGCCTTCCGCCGCGACCTGGGCCAGGCCGGCACTCTTCGCCAGCGGCAGATGGCCTGGCGCCGAACGCAGGAAGACCGGGCCGGCCGTCTTCACTTTCACGAAGCTCCAGCTTTGCGCGCTGCCGTTATCGGCCAGCGTCACCTTGCCGGTGGTCTTGCCCAGTTTTTGCAGGTAGTTGCTGACCACGGCCTGGTTGGCATCCGGCGACTTGATGATGGTCTTGCTGCCGTCGATGCCCGGCACATTGCCGCCGCCGCCGGCACGGTAGTCGTTGGTGGCCACGATGAAGTCGTCGCCATCGGCTACCGGCTTGCCTTGGAAGCTAAGGTTGACGATGCGGCTGCCGGCCGGCTTGCTGACGTCGATCTGGTATTTCAGCGCATTGCCCTCGGCGTAGAACACGTCGAAGTTGAAGATCGTACCGTAGGACGGCACCAGATCCTGCTCGGTGGTCTTGGCTGGATCGATCTGGCCGAACTGCTTGGCCGACATTTCCAGCCAGGCCTTCAGGTCGGAACCCTTGATCTTCACGGCTTGCAGATTGTTGTTGCCGTACAGGTAAAGGTCGCCCGGATTGCGGATCTGCAGGCCCACCGGCTTGCTGGCGCTGGCGTCCGGCGCCACGTCGGTAAAGTCGGAAGCGCCGTTGCGGCCCGCCTTGAACGGCGCGCTGCAGGAGATCACCGGAATGTTCTTGTAGGTCGACAGCACAGGATCGGTGCTGCTGGCGATGAAGTTCTTCACGTAGTCGAGCTGCGCCTGGTTCACCAGCTGGATCGCGCTCACGTCGCCCACCAGCGAGAAATAGGACGACATTTCAAAGTCGGTCGATACGCCCAGCGGCTGCTTGGCATAGGCCACGGTGGCTTCGTGTTCGTCCTTGATCAGTTTCGACAGTTCCGGATCGGCCTTCACCAGGGTGCTGCCGTCGGTGTATTTGAAGCCGCGCGATTCCACATTGGTCTTGGCTGGCTGCGTCACCCATTTGCCGCCTTGATACACCATGGTCATCTTGATGATGCCCAGACGGCGGCCCCAGCTCTGCGCCATCACGGTCGGCACATTGTTGACGAAGCCGTTGATTGCGTCGATCTTGGCGTTGGCCGGCAGGGCCGCGAAGGATGGGTCGAGAGCCGGCGCGTTGGCCTCTTTACCTTTCGGGAAGACCAGATGCGAGTGGCCGATCATCAGCGCGTCGATGCCGGTGCTGGTCAGGTGGTAGCTCTGGTTTTCCATTTTCGGGCTGTACGGGCTTGGGTCCAGGCCACCGTGCGACAGCGCCACGACCACGTCCGCGCCCTTGCTGCGCAGCTCAGGCACATACTGCTTGGCTGCTTCCACGGAACCGGTGACGGCCACTTTGCCGGCCAGATTCTTCTGGTCCCAATCCAGGATTTGCGGCGGCACGAAGCTCATGATGCCGATATTCAGCTTGACGGTCAGCTTGCTGCCGTCCGGCGCGGTGGCCGCGAAATCGCGCGGCAGCACGGCGTAAGGCTGGAAGATCGGCTTCTGGCTGGCGACGCCGGTGACGTTGCTCAGCACCAGGGGGAAGGTCGGCGCGCCGCAGGTGCCGGCCGGCTTGCTCACGCCGGGGATGTTGAATTCGGTGTTGGTGACTTGGCTCAGATAGGGCAGGCCGTAGTTGAATTCATGGTTGCCCATGCCGCCGCCGTCGAACTTCAGCGCGTTCATGGCTTTGTGGATGGCCAGGGTGCCGGAGCAGGGCACCGGCGAAGTCAGGGCTTGCAGGTCGCCCAGGAGGGTGCCCTGGATGGTGTCGCCGTCGTCCAGCAGCACATTGTTCGGATTCTCGGCGCGGGCGGCCTGGATCAGGGTGGAAGTACGCTCCAGACCGAGGCTGGTGTCTTCGGACAGCGAATAGTAGTTGTAGCTCAGCACATTGGCGTGCAGGTCGGTGGTTTCCATCAGCGCGAAGCTGACGGTGGTGCCTTCCGGGATCTTCGGCGTTTCCGGCTTGGTCACCAAGGTAGTGTTGTCGTTGCTGCTGCTGCCGCAACCGACCAGACCCGCCGCGGCCAGCGCCGCCACCATCACCCAATTCGTTTTCATGCCGTTCCCTGTCAGAAGAAAATCAAAGCCGCGACTTTAATTGTCATTCGTGACAGGGGTATGACAGGGCATGAAGGGATTATGAAGACGGTAGCTGGCGCTGGCTGCGGATTTCCAGAACGAAGACGGTGTCGGTGATCGGATCGTATCTGTAGACGGCGACGTAGCCGCCATGATGCTTCCCTATCAGAAGCTCGCGGCGTCCCAATGTAGCCGGATGTCCCAGCTTGGGAGCATGCTTGAGGATGTCCACTGCATCGTGGATGGTTTTCAGCTTTGTTGTGGCCATAGCAGGAGAACTCTGCGCCAGGAAATCGAAGATGTTCTCAGTATCCTCTGTCGCCGATTCCAGCCATACCAGGCTGGCCATATCAGGCCTTGATTTTGCGTGCTACCGGTCTAGGAACCTGCTCCCCCGCCAGGCGGCGCTCCCAATATTCAATTACCTCTTCATGAGGGATAGCCATGCCGGTTTGCAGGAACTGTTGCCAGCGGCGCTCGGCTTCGTCATGCACATCGGGATCAGGGCTATCCCAGATGAGTTTTTCGCTGATGGCGGCCAAGACATAGTCGTGTTCCGTGATGCCGGCGCGTTCGGCGGCTTTGGTGATAGCGGCTTGCAGTTCGGCGCTGAGCTGAATGGTAGTGTTAGTCATGCCGGCCTCTCTTGGAGATGGTTCGATTCTAGCACCGCTGGTATAGAAAGAAAAAACGCCCCGCACGTTGCCGGCGGGGCGTTCAGATGCGGCGAAGTGCGCTCAGAACTTGGCGTACAGACGAGCGAAGTAGGAGGCGCCGTTCAGGCCGAATTGCACGCTGTCGTACTTGAAGCCATTGTCGGTTTCGTCGCGGTTCTGCGGCGAGGGCTTCACGTTGAAGATATTGTTGCCGCCGAAGGTGGCCTTCCACGTTTTGTTGATGGTGTAGGTGAAGGCCAGGTCGGCCGAGGTCTTGGCCTCGTAGTGCGCGTTCGGCACGCCGGCGGCGGTGCCGCTGAAAGTGCCCAGGGTCTGCGGGCCGAAGTGGATGATCTTGAAGTCGGTCTCCAGCTTGCCGGTCACATAGTCGAAGCCCAGCGTGGCCTTGCGGCGCGGGCCGCCCTGCTCGATGAACAGGCGCTCGCGTTCGGACAGCAGCACGTCCTCATAGCCTTTCAGCGATGGTGGCGCGTGGATGCCTTTCACCTCGGTCTTGCTGACGTTCAGCGCGAGGAAGGTGGTCAGCTTGTTGTCGAGGAAGCTGCCGCGATGCGAGGCGGTCAGGTCCAGGCCTTGGGTCTTGGTGTCGACCGAGTTGACGAAGAACTGGGCCTGGCCTACGCCCAGCGTGGCCAGACGGGCCGCCAGATCGGGGTAGTTGTCGGCGGTGAAGCGGCCCGACAGCACGATGCGGTCCTTGATCTTGATGTGGTAGAGGTCAGCCGTGACCGAGGTGGCTTGCGTCGGCGTCCACGTCGCGCCCAGGGTGTAGGAGCGCGATTTCTCTTCCTTCAGCTTGGGAATGCCCGCCAGTTCCGCCACCGCGCCGCCGTTCGGCGCCAGCACCACATCGGTCGGCACGCCGGAGATGAAGTCGGTGAAGGTGGACGAGAAATACTTCTGCTGCAGCGACGGTGCGCGGAAGCCGCTGCTCACCGAGGCACGCAGCAGCACGGGATCGGCCACGCGGTAGCTGCCGGCCAGCTTGCCGGTGATGGTGGAGCCGAAGTCGCTGAACTTCTCCCAGCGCAGCGCGCCTTGCAGCTTGGCCTGCGCATTCAGGTCCGCTTCCAGGTCGATGTAGGCGGCGCTGCTGTGGCGCTTGGCGTTGGTCACGTCGCCGGGCTGGAAGCCGGGGAAGCCCTGGCTGCCGGCCGCGCCGCCCACACCCACGCCGTCGGCGTCGACGTAGGAGCCGGGTTCGCCGGCGAAAATCTTGTACTTCTCGGCGCGGTACTCGGCGCCGAAGGCCACGTTCAAGCCTTGTCCGATCAAGCCGTCGAAGTAGCGGTTGATGTCGAAATTGGTGGTCGATTGCTGGAAGGAGAAGCCGCCCGCATCGAAGCTGCTTGGGCTGATGCCCTTGCCGCCTTTGAGGATGTCGGCATTGGCGATGGAAGCGTTCAGCGTATTGCTGATGTTGTACTTGAAGCGGTTATAGCCATAGGTCTGCGACAGGTCGGCATTCCACTCGCCGATCTTGCTGCGGAAGCCGACGATGGCGTAGCGGTCGTCCAGATCGCCGTTGATGAAGGGCACAAAGCCGTTCGGATACATCGGGCCGATATTGCGGTCATCCTCTTCCGGCGTGCCGCGCGCCCAGGCGCCGCTGGAAGCGTCGCGCTTCTGCACGCCCGCAGTGAAGTACAGCTTGCCCGCGCCACCGGTGGGGAATTCACCGTTCAGGTAGACGGTCTTGTTCTTGGCCTTGGTGTCGCCGATGGTGCGCGGATTGCCCGGCTCGGCGCGGTTGGAGCGGCCACGGTCCAGGTATTCGCCGGTGATGCCGACCACCCCGCTGCCCAGGGCCACGCCGCAATAGGCCGAGGCCATATAGTTCTTGCCGTCGCCCGCCGAGTACTGGCTGTAGCCGGCCACCGATTCGCAGCCCAGGCTTTTCTTCAGGCCGACGTCGATCACGCCGGCAATCGCGTCCGAGCCGTATTGGGCGGCGGCGCCGTCGCGCAGCACTTGCACATCTTTGATCGCCAGCAGCGGGATGGCGTTCATATCGGTGCCGGTATTGCCGCGATTGCGCGCGCCGAACAGGTTGACCAGGGCCGAGGTGTGGCGGCGCTTGCCGTTCACCAGCACCAGGGTCTGGTCCGACCCCAGGCCGCGCAGCGCAGCCGAATCCACCAGGTCGGCGCCATCGGCGCCGGTTTGGCGGGTCGAGTTGAAGGAAGGGGAGATGTAAGTCAGCGTCTGCGCCAGATCGAACTGGCCGCCTTGCTCGGCCACCTTGTTCATCGGGATCACATCGATCGGCACCACGGTGTCGGTGGTGGAGCTGGTGGCGCGGCGCGAACCCACCACGCTCACGGTCTGGATTTCGCCGGATTTGGCTGCGGTGTCGGTCGTCTGGGCCAGGACGTGAGGCGCGGCAGCCAGCGAGGCGGCGCCGTACAGGCTGAACAATACGGCTTTGCGGAGCTTAGGAATCGGAAACACTTAACAATCTCCCATGGAAAGATTGATCGATTCTAAGCGATAGTTTCTATGCCTAACTATTACTTATTTCAGCACTGTGACAATTTCGCACAGCTTGGATTTTACTAATTGTGCGCGTGAGGAAATCGTGTATAAAGGCTGTATTTCCTAGAGATATGCTCTATTGTGGTGCGTAAATTCCGCAGCGCCGCCGATCTGGATTGTGTCTTGCGCCAGTCTGGTGCGTATCAAGCAGGGCTGCCCTAAATGTGACCCTTGGTAGATGAGAAGTGCACTTTGCAAGTGCGCCGTGAGCGCGCCCGCCGCCACGCCGGTCGCCGCATCTTCCGCCGCCGGATCGAGGTGGTTGAAGTTGCGGCCCTCCAAGTGGCCATCCGCGCGGCGGCACCACACATAGCAGCCGTTCACTCCATGCTCCTTGCTCCACTGAGTAATGCGCGCCAGGTCGGGGCGCAGGCCGAACAGCGTGGCGCTATCGCCCACCTCCAGCAGCAGTTTGGGGCTGCCGACCGATGCGACTACGGGTGCGGATGCCAGTTCCAGCGTTTCATCGTTCAGCAGTTGCTGCACCAGGCCGGGCGTCAGCTCAGGGGAGGGCGCGGGCTGGCGCGTCAGGCTGATAAAGACATCGTTCCCAGTTTGAGACAACTCCAGCAACTGCCCACGCATGGCAGTGCGCACGGTGAGCGCTTGCTTCCGCTGTTCCAGCAGCACCCGCGCCGCCGCCAGCGTGGCATGCAGACAAAGCGGACTGCGCGCATGCGGATAGAAATAGTCCAGCACATAAACCGCCTGCTCATCGTCGCGATCCACAAAAACGCAGGCGCTGACGCCACTCCGCGCCGCAAACGCCTGTCTTTCCGCGATATCCTGCGCGCCCTCCAGCACCACCAGCGCCGGATTGCCTTCGCCCGCCTGCGCACCAAAACATTTCAGCTCATAAATCACTGCCATCTACTACTCTTGCATATGTAGGTTTCTTGAGTTGCAACGGCGCCTATCGAACCCAACATAAAAAATCATATTTAATCAATAGCTTAAGTGGAAAATATGCAGCTCACTTCTGAACATAACCCCAAAAATACCCCCAGTCACTTCTGCTTCGCTAAGATGACATTGGACTTCTGAGGAACGTATGGCTTCCGTGCAATGGCTAGGGATAAAGTAGTAGTAGAGGGCATATCTTCGCAGCCTATCATGATTGCAGGGATATATGAATTGATTCAGCCTGCGGTAGGAGGCTTCATTAGTGAATTAACAACTTCGTCGGAATACTTTTTCCTCATTTTAAAAATGAAATCTGGTTCGATATGGTGGACGTGAGCGATTAAACCTTTTAAGTGCAATCGCTCCTTTTCATCAAGTTTTCCATACTTGAACGAGTTAATTAGTGATGACACTTCGCGCTTGCGCGCACGCCCTACGGATAACTGCCCATCGCTGGTTAACACCACCCCAGTTACATGCCGATTGTATTTCTTTGATGAGAATATAGTCTTTTTACTATTTATTCTAATTTTTCTAAAACATGCATTAATTAAAGTGGATTCCACAATTTTCGGAATCTCAAACAGTACATCCTTTTCATTGGTGGTGAACGTCAAATCGTCCGCATACCTTGTGTATGATATATTTCTTTTCGCGCAATAGTCAAACATATCATTGTCAAATCCACTCATTACGAAATTTGATATAAAGGGCGAACTCGGGGCGCCAATACTCATCCGCAACCTGGCTCGTCTCGTTGACTTATAAAACAACGCATTTTCCAGTAAAATTTTATCGAGCTCATCAAATTTTATTCCTGATGATTCTGCTGCCAAAAACAAAAATTCGGGGGTAATGCTTGGGAAGAAATTTTTAAAATCCATCTTAAGTAGATATCTACTATTAAGATGGCGGAGCGCATTTGCTTTAATCCCCGTCCCGGGCTCGTATGCCGTAGCCGCTTTATGGATGGGAGGCAATAGCTTTCTGAGCTCTTCAACTATTATTCGTTGGATGAACTTCGCCTCCTTCGAAGGCTGCGCAATGTGTCGAGTTTCAATACCATTTCTTTTGAAAATCTTATACTGCTTATAGCGGCGAGGCATTGTCAGAACAAAGCCAAATAAGTCAGCGTTAGACATGACGAGTTTATTCGCTAATATGGAAGCTAAGCTCATTTCATCTCCGACTTGATCTGCTTTATTGACTTAAGTACTAGTACACGTCTCTTAGATGATTCATCATTATCTGCGGTGTAAGCGGATCTTAGCGCCATTGTCAATGCCTGCGAGTCTCGTGTCCGCCCCTTGGTATCCGTGCCAAACTTAATTCTTCTCGTAGAACCCGGTGTGTCAAAGTAGTAGATTACGTTGCTATATACAGTATGCGCAATCAGGCCAATCTTTTCGAGTAGGTATAGAAGTCTGCTTACTGTTTTTCCATCGATCTCTAATTTAAATGCCAAGAGGGTATATTCGATTTCCGTGATTGTAATGGATTCAGCAAGTATAATTACGTCGTAAATAAGAAAAGCAATGTGAGCAGAATTATTTTCGGAAAACTTCTGAGTTTTCTTCATTTTTTCTAACTTCTGCTTGATGTCGCCAACCACGAGCTCAATATGCTCATATTCGAGTACGTCAGAAGATGGCCAAGGATACGCCACAACAGCATCTGGATTGTTACGCTTAATGTGATCTAGTGGCCCGAGAAAGATGAAGGAATCTTCACCTGCGAGTTCTGCCTGTGGCGCAATTATTAGAAGCTTCGATGCTGTAGTAGGGGCCATGCAGAAAAGGCCAAGCTCGACAAGTGAGCCAGCGCTTTCCAAACAAATAACTATTAAAGTTGCAATGTTTGCGATGTCCGTCTCAAACTCCAGTAGATCGGAATATGCACCTTCTTTAAAATAATCTTTGAAATCCTCTGCTTGAATTCGGGAATCATGAAGCTCATCTTCATGAGCAGAGAAATGAGTAATTAATCTGTCTCGGAGGCTTTTAGGGATAGTTGCTTTAATGTCAACCTCGCCTCCGCAGAGGAAGACTTTAGGCGGCATGAATGAAACATGAAATTTTTCATGCTCGAAGTCTTGGAACTCTGCAATTAACTTATCCTCAAACTTCTTCATCTCGCCCTTAAAAAAACGGCCTCCACAAGGAGGCCGCCCAGATTTTCCTTACCTAAAGGATGCGTTAAAGGCTTGACTAACGATCGCGAGGTGGGGTATCGAGGGAGCGTTAGGCAAGCCTTTAACGCAACCTAAATATCCTCAATAAATTCGTGTCTGGCTAAACGCCCGACAAGGACAAAAAATAAATCTGTCCCACGCGTAAGGTAGATCTAGCATAGCGGTTTTGTAGCACATTGGCAATAGTGCTTAGCAAGCAGCAGGAGCATTACTAGACCTAATACAACACGTTCAACGAAGAATGCCAGTGCATACCTAAGGGGCATCGCGTCTCATTAGGGAAGGCTCTATTGGTAAGTTTGCAGTTGGTAAAAATTTATAGTTGCCAAACGGATCAAACCCTTTCAGTTACTCCAGCCCAGCTGAGAAGTGGCTTTTCTGATCTTCACGAAGTAGTTGAAATGCCATCAGACTGAAGAAGAGAGTGGCGAACAATTCTTGAGTTGGGAGTCCGCTGCGAGACTTGCGAGTCTAGGAGGCACTGCTAAAATACTGTATTTATATACAGTTTTTCTTGACCCTCCATGTCCGCGACGCCGCCAAAAATCGGACTGCCCGCCTATGCGGAACTGTTCTGCCTGACGAACTTCTCCTTCCTCGAAGGCGCTTCGCATGCCGAGGAGTTGGCGGCGCGCGCCGTGCAACTGGACTACGAGGCGCTGGCGATCACCGACGAGTGCTCGCTGGCCGGCGTAGTACGCGCTCACGGTGAGGCAAAGCGGGCGGGCCTCAAGCAACTGCTGATCGGCAGTTTTTTCCACTTGAAGAATCCGGACGGCAGCCCGGCGCTGTCGCTGGTCGCCATCGCGCAGAACCGCAATGGCTACGGCAATCTGTCGGAAATGATCACCGTGGGACGCACGCGCGCCGATAAAGGTACATATCTGCTGCATCCCGACGATTTTGCCAATCCAGCGCCGGAGCACGCCCACCTGAAAGGCATGCCGGACTGCTTGCTGATCCTGTTGCCTGCCTATCCCGCCCAGGAAGCGCAGGAGGTCGACCGTCTGCATGCGCAGGCGGCGTGGATGGCGTCCACTTTCCCCGGCCGCTGCTGGATCGGCTTGACCCTGCTGCAGCGCGCCTTCGATGAAACGCACCGCACCGGTGTCGAGGAGGTGGCGCTGCAGCATGGCTTGCCGGTGGTCGCGGCGGGCCATGTCTGCATGCACGTGCGTTCGCGCAAGCCGCTGCACGATACGCTGAATGCGATCCGTCTGGGCAAGCCGGTGGGGGAGTGCGGCTATGAGCTGGGACAGAACGCCGAGCAGCGCCTGCGTTCGCGTTTTCGTCTGGCGAACGTTTATCCGGCACAAGCGCTGGCCGAAACCATACGCATCGCGCAGCAGTGCGAGTTTTCGCTCGATGAGCTGCGCTATGAATATCCCGATGAGCTGATCCCGTCCGGCTATACGGCCACCAGCTATCTGCGCCAGGAGACCTATGCCGGGGTGAAGGTCCGCTATCCCGATGGCTTGCCGCAAAAGGTGAAAGAACAGATTGAGCATGAGCTGGACCTGATCGCCAAGCTGGAGTACGAACATTACTTCCTCACCGTGTACGACATCGTGCGCTATGCGCGTTCGATCAATATCCTGTGCCAGGGACGTGGTTCGGCGGCCAATTCGGCCGTCTGCTTCTGCCTGGGGATTACCGAAGTCGATCCTTCGCGCAGCAAGCTGCTGGTCGAGCGCTTCATTTCGCTGGAGCGCGCAGAGCCGCCTGATATCGACGTCGATTTCGAGCATCAGCGGCGCGAGGAAGTGATCCAGTACATCTACAAAAAATACGGCCGCCACCGCGCCGCGCTGGCCGCCACCGTGATCTGCTACCGGCCCCGCAGCGCACTGCGCGACAGCGGCAAGGCGCTCGGCGTCGATTTGGATATCGTGGAAAAAGTGGCGAAGGCGCACCGCTGGTTCGACAGCAAGCACGATCTGCTGGCGCGCTTGGCTGAATGCGGCCTCGATCCGGAATCGCTGCTGGCGCGGCAATGGGCGTCGATGGCCGAGAAGCTGCTCAAGTTTCCGCGCCATCTGTCGCAGCATGTGGGTGGTTTCGTCATCGCCCGCGACAAGCTTTCGCGTCTGGTGCCGATCGAGAACGCGACCATGGAAGACCGCAGCGTCATCCAATGGGACAAGGACGATCTGGAAGAACTGGGCCTGCTCAAAGTCGATGTGCTGGCGCTGGGCATGCTATCGGCCTTGCACCGCGCTTTCGATCTGATCGGTCAGCGGCGCGGTTGCGAGTTCCGCATGCAGGACGTGCCGAAAGAAGACGAGGCCACCTACGACATGATGTGCGAGGCCGACACCATGGGCGTGTTCCAGATCGAGTCGCGCGCGCAAATGAGCATGCTGCCACGTTTGCGCCCACGCGAGTTCTATGATCTGGTGGTGGAGGTGGCGCTGGTGCGCCCGGGGCCGATCCAGGGCGGTATGGTGCATCCGTATCTGCAGCGGCGCATGGACAAAAGTAAGATTGATTATCCGCCAGGACTGGAAGAGGCGTTAGGGCGTACCTTGGGTGTGCCGATCTTCCAGGAGCAGGTGATGCAGGTGGCGGTTATCGCCGCCGGTTTCAAGCCGGGGGAGGCCGATCAGCTGCGGCGCGATATGGCGGCATGGAAGCGCAAGGGCGATGTGAAGAAATACGAGGAACGCATTGTCGCCGGGATGGTGGAGCGTGGTTATGGCGAGGAATTCGCCAAGCGTATTTGCCTGCAGATTCAAGGTTTTGGCGAATATGGCTTTCCCGAATCGCATGCGGCCAGCTTTGCGCTGTTGACGTATGTGAGTTCATGGGTCAAGTGCCATGAGCCAGCTGTCTTCCTGTGCGCGTTATTGAACAGCCAGCCGTTGGGCTTCTACCAGCCCTCGCAGCTGGTACAGGATGCGAAGCGCCATGGGGTGGAAGTGCGGCCGGTTGATCTGATCGTCAGCGATTGGGACTCTACATTGGAGGAGCAGGAAGGCAGCCGCGCGCGCCGTGCAGACCAGCCTGCGGTGCGGCTGGGCTTTTCCATGTTGCGCGGCATGCGCCCCGAAGCGGCGGCGCGCATCGTGGCGGCGCGCGCGCAGCGTCCCTTTGCCAGCGTGGCGGACCTGGCGCGGCGCGCCGATCTGGATCGTCATGATTTGCAGATACTGGCTGGCGGTAACGCTTTGCACGGCCTCGCAGGCCACCGCCGCCAGGCGCTGTGGGACGCTGTGGGTGCTGTGCCGGATAAGGATTTGCTGCGCCCCACAGTGCCACAGGAAGCCGCGCCGGTACTGACGGCGCCCAGCGAGGGCGAGGACATCATCGGCGACTATCGCGCTCAAGGACTGACCCTGCGCCGCCATCCCGTCGCGCTGATTCGCCCGCAACTGCACGCCAAACGCTTCCTGCCCGCCGAAGTGCTGAACACTTTTACCGACGGCCAGCTCGCCCGCGCCTGCGGCATTGTCACCGTGCGCCAGCGTCCCGGCACGGCCAAGGGTGTTCTCTTCATCACCATTGAAGACGAAACGGGCAATGTGAATGTCATCATCTGGCCCGCCCTGCTGGAAAAGCAGCGCGCCGAAGTACTGACTGCGCCGCTGTTGGGCGTCTATGGCGTCTGGCAGCAACAAGGCATCGTGCGCCATCTGGTCGCCAAGCGCCTGGTCGACATGTCGCACCTGATCGGCCGCCTTCCCACCATCAGCCGCGATTTCTGCTGAGCGCCTGTATTGATCCTGCAAATTATTGACTCAGTTGAAAAGCGCATTATTGTGCTCTCCTGTATGATTGCAAGGATTGTAACGAGTGACTGATTTAATGATGCGTTTTTCTGTTGGTCTGATTTGCCTTCCCCTGATTTTGAGCGGCTGCTCGCGCGATGAGGCGCCTGCGGCGCCTGTGCCGCAGGCCACTGCCAGCGCTGATGCGGCGGCTGCCGCTTCAGCGCCGCTGCCTGCACCGGCCGCTGTGGATGAAAAGGTGCTGCTGCCGCAGCTGATGCAGGCGGTCTTCGCGGACGCTTATCGTCCCGCCAGCAAGGATGCGCTGGCCGAATTGCCTGAACCGGATGAGCGCAGCGTGCGCAGTCTGCATCTGATTACGCCGACCGGAGCCAAAGTGCTGGAGAACGGTCTCGCCGCGCTGGTGGTGAATGGCGAGATGGCCGATGAGCAGGGTGTCACCAGCACGGCCCACGTCACGCCAGGCCGTTTGAGCGTCTATCTGCTGCGCCAGGAGCAGGGCAAGTGGGTGGTGCAGCGCCGCCACGAGAATGTGGCCGAACTGGGGTCGATGGGCCAGTCGGGTTCCGCGCAATGGGTTACGCTGGCGCCGGGCAAGCCTGGCCTGGCCATGCTGCATGGCGGGACGTGGCAGGGTTACAGCATCCGCTTCCTTTCCCTGTTCGATCTGAGCGACGAGAATATGCGCCATATGCTGGGCGAGCAGGTTGAATCGGACAGCGAGGGCGCTTGCGGTCCCGAGACTTCCGAGTGCTGGCGGGTGGATGGCAACTGGCGCATTGCCGCTCCCGCCGATGGGCAGCGCTATGGCGATGTGCTGATCGACTTTTCCGGCGAACGCGAAGCCCTGCCGCAAGGCGTGGAAGGCGGCAAGCGCGTGAAGCGCGCAGTCAAGGGTAGCGCGCGCTATAGCTACCGCGACGGCGCCTACAAATTGGTGGACGGCGCCAATCTGGTGCCCGGCGTTTAAGGAGTGCGGATGAAGCTGCGTTTTGCCCAAGCCGCCGATGCGGATGCGATCAGCGCCCTGGTCATCGACTTGCTGCCTTTTCTCACCATCAGCGGCGACGCCAGCGGCGCGGATAACTTCCTCGCCACGATCCGTCCCGAGGCCATCGCGCGCAATCTGGCCGACGCCAACTTCCGCTATCAGCTGGCGGAACGGGATGGCGCCCTGGTTGGCGTGGTCGCCCTGCGCGGCAATTCGCATCTGTACAACCTGTACGTGGCGCGCCAGTGCCATGGCCAGGGTCTGGGCCGCCTGTTGTGGGAAGCGGGACGCGACGATGCGCTGGCGCGCGGCAACCCCGGCAGCTTCACGCTGAATTCCTCCATCTACGGCCTGCCCATGTATGAGCGCCTGGGATTCCAGTCCGAAGGCCCAGTGATGGAAAAGGATGGCTTGCGCTACCAGCCCATGCGTCTTAGCCTCGGCTCCAGCCAATAAGGCCATCTTCTTACGGCGCTTGAAAGCGCTTCAAGCGCCAGACCACTTATCGCAGGCTCCCAGCCTTGGCAGAATCATTTGCCTGATTCATAGCCAAGGAGCATCCCGTGTCAAACCAAACCACCTCGCGCCGCCGCTTCCTCGCTCAAGCCGGCACTGGCGCCACGCTGCTGGCAGCCGGCGCCGCGCTGTCCGGCACGCCAACTGCCGCAGTCGCCGCATCGCCCACGCTGGCGGGCGGCTTCTGGCCCGATGGCGCGCGCCTCGTCATCTCGATCTCGATGCAGTTTGAGGCGGGCGGCCAGCCGCCGAAAGGCGCCGACAGCCCTTTCCCCAAAGCCGACTTCCCCGCTTCGATGAAATCCGACCCGGCCGCGAATACATGGTTTGCCTATGGCTACCGCGAAGGCGTGCCGCGCATGCTGGACCTGTGGGACAAGCATGGCGTCAAAGTCACCTCGCATATGATCGGCGAGGCGGTGCGGAAGAACCCCAAGCTGGCGCGCGAGATCGTGGCGCGCGGCCACGAGGCGTCCGGCCACGGCCCGCGCTGGAGTTCGCAATTCCAGATGAGCCGCGGCGAAGAGAAAGCCTTCCTGCAGGCGGCGCGCGATATGGTGGAGGAGGGCAGCGGACAGCGTCCGCAAGGGTATAACTGCAACTGGCTGCGGCGCGGCCCGAATACCCTGTCGCTGCTGCAGGAAATGGGCTTCCTCTATCACATCGATGATCTGAGCCGCGACGAACCCTTCATCGAGCAGGTCAACGGCAAGGACTTCGTGGTCGTGCCCTACACCCTGCGCAATAACGACATCCTCCTGATCGAAGGCCGCAACTACACGCCGCAGCAGTTCCGCGAGCAGATCACGGCCGATTTCGACCAGCTCTATGAGGAAGCGGGCACGCGCCGCCGCATGATGTCGATCAGCGCCCATGATCGCATCAGCGGCACGCCGCAGATGGTGCGCGCCTGGGACCAGTTCCTGGCCTATGCCAGGAGCAAGCCGGGCGTGGTCTTCATGCGCAAGGACGATATCGCGCGCTATGCCCTGAATAGCCCGCTCACCCTGCGCGAAAGCGAAACCATTTAAGAGGGCGAAAAAAGGGGCGCGTCCCTTGCTATGCGCGCCCCAAACCCACAGGAAAATACGGTCTTAGCGCAGATTGTCGCCGCTATAAGTGGTGCCGTAATAGGTATGCACCTCGGCCGCCCAGGTCTGGTTCGCCATATCGGGCCAGTTGTCCTTGTCGAAACCGGGCGCGCTCTCGATGCGCTCCTTGTCGATATTCAGGGTCAGGCGCTTGTTGGCGGCATCGAGGGTCAGCGCCTCCCAGGGCACGGCGAACAGCTTCTCGCCGATGGTCAGCACGCCGCCGCTGGCCATCACCACATAGGCCACATGCCCGCTTTGCATATCGAGCATGATTTCCTTGACTGTCCCCAGATGCTCGTTCTTCAAATTATGGATATGGTCGCCGATCAGCGTATCGGCCCCCATCAGGCGTGGACCGGGGCCGGTATGGCCGGTATCCACATAATTACCATAAGCGTCGCGTTCGGTGCTCATTCTCGCCTCCTGTTGCGTGTTGAAATAATGCTATTTTCCACGCTGGCGGCGGGCGCTTCTGTTCGGACGCGCACATTGGCAATCTTGGCAGTTTGCCCAGCAAAGAACGCGGTTGGCGGATTTTTTCGGGGCGTTGTGATGAAGAAGCGGCCAGTTTGAGCTATAATTTCAATTTCCCGCATGTGCCGTTCGGCACCCGATCTCGCAATGACCAAATTTGTCTTCGTCACCGGTGGCGTTGTGTCTTCCCTTGGTAAAGGGATTGCCGCCGCCTCCCTCGCCGCGATCCTCGAATCGCGCGGCCTCAAAGTCACCATGCTCAAGCTCGACCCGTACATCAACGTCGATCCGGGTACCATGAGCCCCATGCAGCATGGTGAAGTGTTCGTTACCGACGACGGCGCCGAAACCGACCTCGATCTCGGCCACTACGAGCGCTTCATCACCACCCGCATGCGCAAGGTGAACAACTTCACCACCGGCCAGATTTACGAATCCGTGATCCGCAAGGAACGCCGTGGCGAATACCTGGGCAAGACCGTGCAGGTGATCCCGCACATCACCAATGAAATCCAGGACTACATCCGTCGTGGCGCGGAAGGCTACGACGTGGCGCTGTGCGAAATCGGCGGCACCGTGGGCGATATCGAATCGCTGCCATTCCTGGAAGCGGCGCGTCAACTGAGCCTGCGCGCCGGCCGCAAGAACGCCGCCTTCGTGCACCTGACCCTGGTGCCGTACATCGCGTCGGCTGGCGAGCTGAAAACCAAACCGACCCAGCACTCGGTGCAGAAACTGCGCGAAATCGGCATCTCGCCAAACGCGCTGCTGTGCCGCGCCGACCGCGCCATTCCGGAAGACGAACGCGCCAAGATCTCCTTGTTCTCGAACATCGAAGAACGCGGCGTGATCTCGGTATGGGACGTGGACACCATCTACAAAGTGCCGCAGATGCTGCACGACCAAGGCCTGGACGCGATCATCTGCGAAGCGCTGGACTTGACCCCGGCGCCGGCCGACCTGTCCGTGTGGAGCAAGCTGATTCACACGCTGGAGCACCCGAAAGCGGAAGTGTCGATCGGCATGGTCGGCAAGTACGTGGAGCTGACCGAGTCGTACAAGTCGCTGACTGAAGCGCTGCGCCACGCCGGCATCCACACCGAGAGCCGCGTCAACATCGAATACATCGACTCCGAAGAGATCGAGACCAAGGGCTGCGCGGATCTGGCCAAATTTGACGCCATCCTCGTGCCGGGCGGCTTCGGCAAGCGCGGCGTGGAAGGCAAGATCATGGCCGCCCAATTCGCCCGCGAAAACAAGATCCCTTACCTGGGCATCTGCCTGGGCATGCAAGTGGCGCTGATCGAATACGCGCGCCACAAGGCCGGCCTCACCAACGCCAACTCCACCGAGTTCGAGCCGAACACCGACCAGCCGGTCGTGGCCCTGATCGACGAATGGCAGAACCGCGACGGCAAGGTCGAGAAGCGCGACGAGAACTCCGACCTGGGCGGCACCATGCGCCTGGGCGCGCAAGCCTGCGCCGTGAAACCGGGCACCCTGGCCGCCGAAATCTACGGCAGCGTGGTGACCGAACGCCACCGCCACCGCTATGAGGCGAATAACCACTATCTGGGCCGCGTGGAAGAAGCGGGCCTGATTGTGGCCGCGCGCACCCCGACCGAAGACCTGTGCGAAATCATGGAACTGCCGCGCAGCGGCGACAATGCCCACCCATGGTATGTGGGCGTGCAGTACCACCCTGAATTCAAATCCACCCCGCGCGACGGCCATCCGCTGTTTACGTCCTATATCAAGGCGGCGCTGGCGCACAAGGCGGCCGGCGGCAACGCCCGTCTGCACGCCGTGGGTGATCTGCAAGGAGACGCAGCATGAAACTGTGTGGCTTCGAGATCGGTCTCGATCAGCCGTTTTTCCTGATCGCCGGCACCTGCGTGATCGAATCGCGCCAGATGGCCTTCGACACGGCCGGCGCGCTGAAGGAAATGACGACTGAACTGGGCATCCCCTTCATCTACAAATCGTCCTTCGACAAGGCCAACCGCTCCTCCGGCACTTCCTACCGCGGTCCCGGCATGGACAAGGGCCTGGAAATCCTGGGCGACGTCAAGCGCGAGCTGGGCGTGCCGGTGCTGACCGACGTGCACTCGATCGAAGAAATCGCCGCCGTCTCCTCCGTGGTCGACGTGCTGCAAACCCCGGCTTTCCTGTGCCGCCAGACCGATTTCATCAACGCTTGCGCCGAATCGGGCAAGCCGGTGAACATCAAGAAGGGCCAGTTCCTGGCCCCCGGCGACATGAAGAACGTGATCGAGAAAGCCCGCGCCGCCGCGCGCGCCAAGGGTCTGAACGAAGACAACTTCATGGCCTGCGAACGCGGCGCCTCCTTCGGCTACAACAACCTGGTGTCCGATATGCGCTCGCTGGCGATCATGCGCGACACCGGCGCGCCGGTCGTGTTCGACGCCACCCACTCGGTGCAGCTGCCGGGCGGGAACGGCACTTCCTCGGGCGGCATGCGCGAGATGGTGCCGGTGCTGTCGCGCGCCGCGGTGGCGGTGGGCGTGGCCGGTCTGTTCATGGAAACCCACCCGACGCCGGCCACCGCGCTGTCGGACGGTCCCAACGCCGTGCCGCTGGGCCGCATGAAGGAATTGCTGTCCGTGCTGATCGAATTGGACCGCGTCACCAAGAAAGCCGGTTTCCTCGAAAACGGCTTTAACTGATCTGTCATAAGGGCGGGCCTCGCGTTCCATACGCCAGGCCCGCTTCCACATCTGGCGGTCCTCTGTTACCCTTGCAGCAATTTTGGCGTGTGAACAGGCAGACAATGCCGGCACGCAGACCAGTTTCGCTTAACTTTGGAGAATTACATGAGTGCTATCGTTGATATTATCGGCCGCGAAATCATCGACTCGCGCGGCAATCCCACCGTGGAATGCGACGTGCTGCTGGAATCGGGCGTGATGGGCCGCGCGGCGGTGCCGTCGGGCGCCTCCACCGGTTCGCGCGAAGCCATCGAGCTGCGCGACGGCGATCCGAAGCGCTACTTCGGCAAGGGCGTGCTGCAAGCCTGCGAGAACATCAACACCGAAATCTCGGAAGCGATCATGGGCCTGGACGCCAATGAGCAAGCCTTCCTGGACCGCACCCTGATCGATCTGGACGGCACCGAAAACAAATCGCGCCTGGGCGCGAACGCGATGCTGGCCGTGTCCATGGCCGTGGCCAAGGCCGCCGCCGAAGAAGCCGGCCTGCCGTTGTACCGCTACTTCGGCGGTTCGGGCGCCATGCAGATGCCGGTGCCGATGATGAACGTCATCAACGGCGGCGCGCACGCCGACAACAACCTGGACATCCAGGAATTCATGATCATTCCAGTGGGCGCGCCGACCTTCAAGGAAGCCATGCGTTATGGCGCCGAAGTGTTCCACACCCTGAAAAAGATCCTGCATAAAAAAGGCCTGACCACCGCCGTAGGCGATGAAGGAGGCTTTGCTCCTTCCGTGGCCAGCCACGAAGAAGCCATCAAGCTGATCATCCAGGCGATCGAAGAAGCCGGCTACGAGCCAGGCACCCAGATCGCCCTGGGCCTGGACTGCGCCGCTTCCGAGTTCCACAAGGACGGCAAATACGTGCTGGAAGGCGAGGGCATGAGCCTGACCGCCGCCGAATTCACCAACCTGCTGGCCACCTGGTGCGACAAGTATCCGATCATCTCGATCGAAGACGCCATGGCCGAAGGCGACTGGGAAGGCTGGGCCACCCTGACCGAAGCGCTGGGCAAGAAAGTGCAGCTGGTGGGCGACGACCTGTTCGTGACCAACACCAAGATCCTGAAAGAAGGCATCCAGAAAGGCATCGCCAACTCGATCCTGATCAAGATCAACCAGATCGGCACCCTGACCGAAACCTTCGCCGCCATCGAAATGGCCAAGCGCGCCGGCTACACCGCCGTGATCTCGCACCGTTCCGGTGAAACCGAAGATTCGACCATTGCCGACATCGCCGTCGGTCTGAACGCACTGCAGATCAAGACCGGCTCCATGTCCCGCTCCGACCGCATGGCCAAGTACAACCAGCTGCTGCGCATCGAAGAAGATCTGGGCGACATCGCCTCCTACCCAGGCCGTGACGCCTTCTACAACCTGAAGTAATAGCAAGACCCTGCGGCCGGAAGCGATTCCGGCCGCGGTATTAGAACATCCATGCGCCTGATCACCCTGTCCCTCGCCTTATTGCTCGTGCTGATCCAGTACCCCCTGTGGCTGGGCAAAGGCGGCTGGCTGCGCGTCGGCGAACTCGAAGAGCAGGTCGCCGCGGCCCACAAGAAAAACGACGAACTGGAACGCCGCAACGCCAAGCTCGACTCCGAAGTGCGCGACCTCAAGGATGGCACCGGCGCCGTCGAAGAACGCGCCCGCTACGAGCTCAGCATGATCAAGCAAAACGAGATCTACGTGCAGATCCTCGGCAAAGGCCAAACCCGTCCCGCCCCCGACGCCGCCAACCCCACCCCCTGATTTGACTTTCATCAAACAATGTCCAACCCTGGTGTCAGGCACTGGAGTCGGACATTCTTTGATTTTGCGCAAACAATGTCCGACCGTGGTGCCTCGGCGGCCCCGCCTGACACCACGGTTGGACATTGTTTGTGATACATCAAAGCGATGCCATCTTGCGAATGAGAATCATTCTTGATAAGATGACGTCTTTGCCAGCCATTCCGCCGTTGTAACGCGCCTGTCGCGCCGGGTTGAGGAGCCAGCTTTCTACTGACCTCTTTTCCCTGGAACGATATGCCTGCTTTCCCTCGTCCGCACCGTTTGGCGGTGCTGCTGCTGACCGCTTTCAGCCCTGTGGCGCTGGCCCAGACCGCTGCTCCCGCTTCCCAATTGGGCGAAATCCTCGTCACCGCCAAGCGCGATGAGGCGGCATCGGCCCGTACCGGCACCAATACCAAGCTTACCGCTGAGGACCTGACCAAGCGTGCCGTCACCGATATGGCGGGCATGGCGCGCTATGAGCCTTTGATCAGCGTGCCGTTGGCCGCCAGCGGCTCGGGCAATATCTGGGATGGCGCCGGCAATACCGGCTTCAATATCCGCGGCGTCGAGGGCAACCGCGTCAGCCTGGATCTGGATGGCATCGCGCTGCCGGATGCGGCGCCGAAGCCCGATGCGACCACGCTGGGCAGCTTCGGCATCGGCCGCGATTATTTCGATCCTGAGACCTTCCGCGAAGTGCGCATCGGCTCCGGTACCTCGGCGGCCGGTGCCGGCACGCCGGGCCTGGGCGGCTCCGTCTCCTTCGTCACCAAGTCGCCGGAAGACTTTGTGAGCGCGCAGCGTCCCACCTACGCCGAATACAAATTCGGCTATACCGGCGTGGACAAGGCCAAGATGCACGCGCTGACCGGCGCCGTGCAGTCGGGCGCGGTGAAGGCGATGGCATTGTACGTCCACCGCAAGGGCGAACAGCAGCGCAGCGAAGGCGATGTGGCGCAGAATCCGGACGACTGGTCGTCCGACGCACTGCTGGCGAAATTCAGCTGGACGCCGCTGGCCGGCCACAAGCTGGGCTTCACCTTCGACGGCTACCGCAACGAGCATGAGCGCCGCTTCATCAATAAGCTCAGCACCAACTATCCGCAAGGCGCGCTGCAAACCTCGAAGACCCGCCGCAACCGTCTGAGCGCCGACCATGAGATGCGCGGCCGCAGCTGGTTCGACACGCTGGAAAGCCGCATCTATGTGCAGGATTCGAAGGTGGACGATCACACCAACGCGCGCTATACCTTCGGCTCGCCGGCCGATCGCAGCATCGATACGGGCTACTACAACAAGAGCGTCGGCCTGGCCAGCAATGCAAGCAAGCAGCTCAACGCCCAGCTGCTGCTGAACTATGGCCTGAGCTTCGAAAATACCGAGAGCCGCCGCCCATGGCGCGAAGACCGCACCATCCTCGCCACCGGCGCGCACCAGATCACCAGGAAGAACCGCATGGCCGATGTGGACACGCGCAAGCTGGCCGCCTATGTGCGCGCCGAGTTGGGCTTTGAGCTGGGCGGCTACAAGAGCGCGCTGACCCCTGGCCTGCGCGCCGAGCATCAGCAGATGAAGCCGAAGAATCTGCAGAATTACGCGATCGCCGTGCCCAACGCCGCCAAGGAGCTGGGCAAGCAAGACTACAGCTATCTGACGCCGAGCCTGAACCTGAGCGTCTACCTGAAACCGGAACTGAGCGTCTACCTGCAATACCATCGCGGCACGCGCATTCCGACCGCTATCGAGCAAACCGGCACCTTCGACTCCTTCAGCTATACCGGTGCAGGCCAGGGCTACGCGGTGCTGGGCAACAGCAATCTGAAAAAAGAAACGAGCGACGCCTTTGAACTGGGCCTGAAGGGCGAGGCGGCCAAGGGCGTGCAGCTGAGCGCATCCGTGTTCAACACGCGCTACAAGAACTTCATCGAGTATGCGCCGCAGGCGGATGATCCGGTTAACTACCCAACGCTGACCTCTGGCCTGTACCGTCCGGAGAACATGGGCAAGGCGCGCACCTGGGGCGCGGAAGCCTCGGTACGCCTGGACCTGGGCGCCTTCTCGGCGCCGCTGAACGGCTTCAGCGTGGATCTGGCGGCCGGTGTCGCCAAGGGCCGCTCGCAGGATAAGGAAACCGGCAAGAAGTCGGACCTGGCCTCGGCCCTGCCGGCCAAATTCACCACCACGCTGGCCTGGGATGATCCCGCCAAGCGCGGCGGCGCGGCCCTGAGCGCGGTGCATGCGCGTGGCCGCCAGGCCGAATCGAGCATCACCGACCCGCGCAGCGGCAAGATCCTGCAGATGTTCGACGTGCCGGCATCGACGGTGCTGGACCTGACCGGCTACTGGAATATCGGCAAGAACGCCACCATCAACGCCGGCATCTACAACCTGGGCGACCGCAAATACTGGGACTACGCCCAGGCGCGTGCCCTGGCGGCGAGCGCCAAGGCCGATATCGAACGCTATGCGCGCCCAGGCCGCACGGCTGCTGTAAGTTTCAAGCTGATGTACTAATCCACCCAAGGAGAGTGATATGAAAACCAAACATCGTTACGCGCTCGCGCTAGCCGCTTCCATGCTGCTGAGCGCAGCCTGCGTGAGCGCCGCGCCCGCGCTGGGCGAGCGTTGGGCCACGCTCAAAGCGGAGCAGCCAAAGCTGCAGATCCGCGATGCGGCGCGCGCGCTGAACGTATCCGAGGCAGAACTGCTGGCCACCGGCATTGGCAAGACCGCGACCCGCCTGAGCGACAGCGAGCATGCCGCCAGCGACATCATGCGCCGCGCCCTCGACCTGGGCACGGTGATGGCCCTGACCCGCAATGAAAACGCCGTGCTGGAACGCACCGGCGTGGCCATGCGCGTCAAGCAGGAAGCGCCGACCGGCGATAAGGAAAAGGACAAGGAAAGCGAAGCGCGCCTGCGCAGCGTGGCCGGCGGCTACCTGGGCGGCGACATCGACCTGCGTTTCCACTTCGCCAACTGGAAGCACGCCTTCGCCGTGGTGCAGCCCGGCCGCGACGGCGCCATCACGCGCAGCCTGCAGTTCTTCGACGCGCAAGGCAATGCCGCGCACAAGGTCTACCTGAAGAACGAAGCCGGCATCGCCGCCTTCGACAAGATCGTGGCCGATTTCCGTCATCCGCAGCAAACCGGCGAACTGAAAATCGCCGGCGCCGCGCCGAAAGCCGCGGAAAAAGCCGACAGCGCCGTCGACGTGAAAGAGTTCCAGCTGGCCTGGCAAGAGATGACCGACGTGCACCAATTCAACCGCATCGTGCGCGAATTCGGCCTGACGCGCGAACAAGCCATGCGTCTGGCACCGGCTGGCGTGGTGCAGCGCATCTCGCCGCAAGCCATGCGCAAGCTGCTGGACGACTCGGCCAAGCAGCAGCTGTCCATCATGGCCTTCCTCGGCAATGACGCGGTGACGCAAATCTTCAGCGGCAAGATCGAAAAGACCGCCGCCAGCGGCGAGTGGTACAACGTGCTCGACCCCAACTTCAACCTGCACGTCCGCGAAAGCGCTTTGAAGACCGGCTACATCGTACAGCGCGCCGGCGTCACCTCGGTCGAATTCTTCGACAAGGACGGCGAGCTGGTCGTCACCTTCTTCGGCGTGCGCGAACGCGCCAAACCGCAGCCGCAAAGCTGGGTCGACCTGACCCGCAGCCTGCCAAAGGCCTAAGCCCCATTTGCGCTAAATCAAACAATGTCCACCCTGGTGTCAGGCACCAGGGTCGGACATTTCTTGAGAAATATCAAAGAATGTCCACCTCTGGTGCCTGACACCAGGGTGGACATTTTTTGCGTTGGATCAAAGGCGGTTTAGCTGTCGGCGGCGAGGCGGCCGAGGGCGGGGTCGTCGGTGAAGAAGCCGTCGAGGCCGAGCTTGAGGTAGCGGCGCATCTCGGCGACCGAGCCGGCGGGGTTGCGGGCGTGCTCGCTGCCGCCGTCGCGGAAGTCGGCGGCGAGGAAGCGGTTTTCGGGGCGGAAGGTCCAGGTTTCCACGCGCAGGCCGGCGGCTTTGGCGTCGGCGCTCAGCGCGGTCGGTTCGGCCAGCTTGCCGTCGGCCTTGAGCGGGATCAGGGCGCGCGTCGGCGGGGCGAAGACGTCGGCGTAGGTGGCGATTTCGCGCAGGCCGGCGGGCGTGCACATTTTTTCATACGTCAGGCTGCCGCCGGATGCGGCGATGTCGCTGGGCTTGCGCGGCCCGACGCCGACCAGCTGCATCAGGCGCAGATTGGCGCGCCGCCCCAGTTTGTCGCGCACATATTTCAGGTTCGCCACTTCAAACGATTGGATTTCCACTGGATTGCGGCGCGTGTATTCGTGCTCGGCCAGGGTGGCGATGAAACGGTCTTCCAATTTCAATCCGACGCCGGCGAAGTAGGTCGAGCTTTTCAGCTCGGGCACCAGGCCGATCACGCGGCCGGCGATGGCTGCTTGCGCCGCGACGAAATCGATTACTTCCTCAAAACTCACCACCTGGAACATGCCGTCGAATTCCGCGCTGCCGGGACGCGATTGCGGAATGCGTTCGATGGCGCGCAGTTTTTTCAGCTCGGCCAGGGTGAAGTCGTCGACGAACCAGCCTTCGTGGGTCTCGCCGTCGATGGTCTTTTTGGCGCGGCGGCCGGCGAATTCGGGACGCCGCGCAACGTCGGTGGTTTCGCTCAGATTGGCTTCGTGGCGAGCCACCAGCACGCCGTCCTTGGTGCACACCAGGTCCGGTTCGATGTAGTCGGCGCCGTCGGCGATGGCTTTGGCGTAAGCGGCCAGGGTGTGTTCGGGACGCAGGGCGCTGGCCCCGCGGTGGGCGAAGACCAGCGGCCGCGCGGCGCCGCTTGGCGCGGCCAGCAGCGGCGATGCGGCCAAGGGCGAGGCGGCGAGGGCGCCGCCCACCGCCGCCGCGGCCGTGATGAAGCCACGGCGCGACAGCACGCGGCCTGTGCCGCCAGAAGCGAACAGGCCGTCCATCAGAAGTCCGCCATCAGGGTCAGGAAGCCCTGGCGCGGCGCGATCGGGAAGGTGTTGTAGGTCTTGTCGGCCGCGCCCACCACCACATTCAGGCTGCCGCGGCGGTCGGCCAGGTTGCTGATGTTCAGGCGATAACGCGCGTTCTTCAGCCAGCCGCCGTTCATGAAGGGCAGCTTGCCCGATACGCCAAGGCTCATCAGGAAGTAGCTCGGCACGCTGAGGTCATTGGTGTAGGTGGCGTAGCGCTTGCCCACGTAGTCGCCGATCAGCTGGAACTCGGTGTCGGCCACATTGACGGTGGCGACGAATTTGTTCATCCATTCCGGGCTGCCCGGCACTTTCTTGCCGGAGGTCGGCACCAGCGCTGCGCCGTTATTGTAGTTGTCCTCGTACTTGGAGCGGTTGTAGGACAGCGCGTTGTAGAAGGAGAACTGGCGGCCGAAGTGGAAGGTGCCGGACAGGTCGACGCCATCGGTACGTACATTGCCGACGTTGGCAAGCACCGGATTGCCGCCGATGATGGCGGAGATCACCGGGGTCGGGCTGATTTGCAGCAGGCGGTCCTTGAAGCTCACATGGTAGAAGTTGACCTGGCCGTCGAAGGCTTGCAGCGGTCCCCAGTTCAGCTGGCGGCTGGTGCGCAGGCCGGTTTCAAAGGTAACGGAGGTTTCCGGTTTGGCGGTCTGCTTGAACAGATCGAAAGCGGACTGGCTGGCCAAGCTCCATGGCGAGGCGCCGCCACCGCCATAGGTCACGAACTGGCGCATATTCTTTTGCAGGTTGACGAAGACCTGGTCTTGCGGGGTCACGTCCCAGCGCGCGCCGATCTGCGGCAGGAACCATTTCTTGGTGTCGATCTCGCCCACCGGCAGGGCGCTCGAGCCGCCGGCAATCGCGCCCTTGCGCGGCTGTACCGGGAAGTCGCCCTTGGCGAACTGCAGGCTCGATTTGAAGCCGGCCAGCAGCGAGACGTCGGGATGCACGCGCCATTCGTCCTGCGCATGCAGCTGCACCACGGTGTTGCGGATTTCGCTGCCGTACTGGATGATCAGCGGATTCGCTGGACGGTCGTATGGGCTGCTTGGATTGTTCACATCCAGCGCGTACCAGCGGCGGTAGGCTTCCGACTCATTGCGCTCGACCCAGACGCCGGCCTGCAGCTTGTGCTCGCCGATTTCGGTGCGCAGCGTGGACAGCAGGCCGCCGCGCTTGATCTTGTATTCCGTGGTGCGGGTGGCGTAGCCGAAATTGCCGAACACCTGCTTCAGGTTCTGGTTCGGATAGTAGACCGCGAACAACGCCGGCAGGCCGGCCACGCCGATCGGGCCGGCCACCACGCCCACGCCGTCGTCGTAGTGGTAGTAGACCTGGTTCGACCAGCTGGTGTTGTCGTTCAGGTGCCAGTCGTATTTGGCGTAGGCCAGATAGTCCTTGCGCTGGGCGTCGCTGTAGTAGTTGCGGTAGTTGTTGCCTTCGGCCGCAGGCGTGGCGCCGGTGGGCGACAGGTAGGACAGGGCGGCGTTGAAGTCCGGGTACAGGAAGGGACGGGTATAAGGCGCGCTGGTTTCGCCGGCCACGTGCACCGTGCTGTCCTCGTTCGGTTCGATCTTGTCGTTGTAGTTGAAGTAGAGCGTCAGCTTGCCCTTGCTGTTCAGGTTCACATACTTGGCGTTGATCTGGTCGCCGCCCTGGCGGCCCTTGAAGTCCCAGGCGCGCGCCTCGTGGTGCAGGGCCGAGACATAGGCGCTGCTGCCGTCGCCGAAGCTGCCGGTGTCGTAGCGCAGGAAGGTGCGCGAGGTGCGGTGGCTGCCCACCGTCTGCTGCGCCGAGAAGCCTTGCTTGCTCGATGGGTCGCTGCTGAAGGTTTCGATGGTGCCGCCCAGATTGCTGGTCGAGGCGGTCGCCAGGTCGCCGGCGCCGGACGAGAGGATCACGCTGCGCACGTTCTCGCTGGTGACGGCGCGCTGCGGCGACAGGCCGTTGTAGTTGCCGTACTGCTGGTCGCCCAGCGGCACGCCGTCCATGGTGTAGCCCAGTTGCTGGCCGCTGAAGCCGTGGATGAAGAGTGAGAGGTTCTGCTCATTATTGCCCCATGGGTCGGCGGTCTGGAAGCTGACGCCGGGCAGGGTTTGCAAGGCCTTCAGCGGATTGGTGCCGGGCAGGATTTTCTGGATTTCGTCGCGTTTCAGGTCGACCGAGGAGCGGGTCTTGCGCGACACCACTTCCACCGAAGCGATCGGGCCGGCCGCGGCGGCGGCGTGCTCGCTGCCGCTCGCGTTCGCGGGCGCGTCGCCGTTCGCCGCCATCTCGGCCACCGCCGCCGCCACATTTTCCGCCATCGCCAGCGGAGCCAGGGTCATCGCCGCGCATGCGGTAACGGCCGCCTTGAAATGCTTGTTCATTGTTCTTGCCTGTCGTCGTGTTAGAGGGAATTGCAACGACGCGCAGGGTAACGGCCAGTTGTTACAGCGTGATGACGCGGCGGTTTTTTTGCCAGGCTGGCCAGCTTAAGAATTTGTAAAAACTGGCGCGTTTATACAAGCCGCTGCCGCACTGCGGGAATGACAATGTGACAACTAAAACGGCGGATGGAAGAGTAGGTCAGCGCTTTAAGCAAGCCTGCGCCAAGCCGTAACTTTGTCATAAACAGGGTGCGTCAAATCCTCAGCCAGGAGTACAAAAAATGTTTCATCTCAACTTAAGCGGGCGCAGTCTCGCGTTCAAACTGGTCGGCCCCGCCGACCCTTACTATGCCCAGGCGGTTCACCTGGCGCAGCATGTGTACCAGCAGTGCTATGGCGCGCGCATCGCGCCGCGTCCGCACCGCTTCGTGGTATGCATCGACGTCGGCAAGAGCCAGGCCCTGGCCTGCGCCGGCCTGACTTTCGCCGGCAGCGGCACGCTGTTCTCCGAGCAGTATCTGGAGCAGCCGCTGACCCAGGTGCTGGCCGATATCTTCCAGCGCGACGTGCCACGGCGCGACGTGGCCGAAGTCTCGGCCCTGGCCACGCTGGAGCCGAGCATCGGCACGGAACTGATGCGGGGCATGGCCCTGATCTGCTGGTATCTTGGCCTGCGCGGCGTGCTGTGCACCGCCACCACCAAGCTGCGCCGCTCCTTCCAGTATATGAAGCTGCCGTTCCAGGAAGTGGCCGTGGCCGACGTCAACCGCCTGGACAAGGTGGAGGGTGTGGACTGGGGCACTTATTACGACACCCGTCCCGTCACGGGCCTGGTGCGCCTGGATGCGCTGGGCAGCTTCTTCGACACCGTCAGTTGCCGCTACAACCAGCAACTGCTCGATATCGAGGCGCCGGAAGAACTGGAGGACATGGGCAGCATCGCGCGCGGCCTGCCGCATCTGGTGGCGGCGCGGCAGATGACGGGGGTGGCGCTATGAGCCATTTCATCGACGCCATCCTCGCCACGCTGCAGAAGGCGCCGCAAGCGCCGGCCATCGTCCAGCTGGGCGGCGCGGGGACGGCGCAGTACACCGTCAGCTATGGCGCCCTGGATCATGCCTGCCGCGCCATCCAGCGCGCGCTGGGCGGCCACTGCGCGCCGGGCGCCACCCTCGGCCTGGTGGCGGCCAACTCGGTGCGCTGGATCGAAGCCGATCTGGCCCTGCTGCTGGGCGGCTATGTGGAAGTGCCGGTGCCGCTGGCCTTCTCGGCCGAGCAGGCGGCGCATCTGCTGTCGGCCTGCAGCGCCGTGCTCACCGACGAGGAAGGCCAGCAACGCTTCGACGCCTGGCGCGCGGCCGCGCCGCAAGCTTTTGCCGCCGTTCCCTGCCTGCGCATCGACCAGTTGCTGGGCGCCTCGGGCGGGCCGCTGCGCCGTCTGTCGCGCGAAGACCGCGTGTGCAAGGTGATCCACACCTCGGGCACCACCAGCAAGCCGAAGGGCGTGCGCATCCGCGAACATGGACTGGACGCCTTGCTTGCCTCGCTATGGCAGCGCGCCAAGCCGAGCGACTACACGCGCTACCTGAACCTGGTGCCATTCAGCCTGCTGATCGAACAGGTCACCGCGCTGTACATGCCCTTCATGGCAGGCGGCTGCGTGGTGCTGCCGCCGGTGGGCCAGGCGCCGCTTGGCGATCCGGGCGCCGTGGCGGCCGACAAGCTGGCCCTGATGCAGCGCGCCGCGCCCAGCGCCATGACCTTGCCGCCCTCGCTGGTGGAAGCCTTGGCCGCCGCCGCCGACCGCGTCGTGGCGGGTGCGGTGGCGCATGCCGGCGTCGATGCGGCGCTGGCCGAAGCGGAGGCCGCGCCGCCGCAGCAGGCCGCGCTGGCTGCCGCCGCCGTGGCGGGTTGCCGCGGCGAGCATCTATGCCGCGCCCTGTTCGGCCGCGCCACGCCGCCGCTGATCGCGGCCGGCGGGGCGCCGGTGGCGGCGGCCACCATCGAGCGCCTGGCGCGCCACGGCATCCCGGTGCTGCAAGGCTATGGCTTGAGCGAGAACAGTTCGGTGGTGTCCTGGAATACGCCGCGCGAGAACCGCATCGGCACGGTGGGCAAGCCGCTCTCCCACGTGGAATGCCGCCTCGGTTCGGACGGCGAGCTGGCGATCCGCAGCGCCTCGCTGTTCGCCGGCTACAGCGGCAGCGATCCCAGCGCTTGCCACACGGACGCCGACGGCTGGCTGTGGACCGGCGACCTGGCCAGCATCGACGCCGACGGCTATATCAGCATCGTGGGCCGCAAGAAGAACCTGATCATCACCGCCCATGGCCGTAACGTGTCGCCGGAACCGGCTGAAGCGTCCTACCGCAGCGTGCCGGGCGTGGCCGACATCGTGCTGCTAGGCGAGGGCGCGGAAAGCCTGAGCGCCTTCGTGCTGACGGCGGCGGGCGCCGATCCGATCTCGCTGCGCGCGCGCCTGCAGGCGCATGGCGAACGCTGGCTGTCCGGCGTGGAACGCGCAGCCGACTTTGTATTCGAAACCGACGCGCCGGCCCTGCGCCAGCGCCTATTCACCGTCACCGGGCGGCCGCGCCGGCAGGACATTGAAAGCTATGTGCGCAGCCGCCGCCACGCGCAAGAGCAATATCAGCAAGGAGAACATGGTGCAAACTGAAGCTCATACCAAACAAGCCGGCCTGGTGGTCAAGGCTTCCGCCGGGGACACCCTGGCTTCCATCGACAAGCCGACGCTGGCCAATTGGCTGGGCCGGCACGGCTACATCGTCCTGCGCGGCTTCGACTGCGAGGTGCAGGCTTTTTCCGATCTGGTGCGTTTCCATTCCAGCCGCATCAGTCTCGACCCGGCCCGCCAGTTCCACGACAAGGACGGCAAGGTGCTGGCGCAGAAGGTCGATGCCGGCGTCGACGCCATCGGCCTGCACTGCGAGAACGGCAACAGCCCGTTCTGGCCCGACCTGTGCTGGTTCTACTGCGAGCAGGCGCCGCGCGTCGGATCGCAGACCACGGTGTGCGACGGTGCCGCCGTCTACCGCGACCTGTCGCCGCAGATGCGCAATGCGCTGCAGGACCAGGACATCGTCTACACCCGCCGCGTTGGCGAGGAACTGTGGAAGAACTATGTGCGCCACGCCTTTGCCGGCGGCCCCGAGGCGGCCGATACCAAGTCCTGCTTTGACCGCCTGCTGGCCCTGGTCAACGACAACGACAGCACCAAGATCGAGTTGAATGAGGATGGTTCCGTCACTTACAGCTTCCGCACCCCGGCCATCCTGGACCGCTCGCTGTTCAGCCCTGGACGGTATGCCTTCGCCAACAGCATTTTCGGTCCGTCCTTCAACTACGAACGGCCCAGCATCACCTTCGCCGACGGCCGGCCGCTGAACGCCGCCATCCGCCGCGTGCTCGACGAAGTCTGCCAGCGCCACACTTTCGACGTGGGCTGGAAGAGCCGGGACATCGTGGTGATCGACAACGCCCGCGTCATGCACGGCCGCCGGCGGATCGAGGATACGCAGCGCACCATCTACAACGCACTGAGCTACTACTGAGAAGGGATTGTCCATGAAACCCAAGCTGACCTACACCGTCATCATGTGCTACAACTTTTCGAACACCTGGCTGGGCATGTCGCGCGACCAGCGCAAGGCCTTCGAAATGGAACACGTCGTGCCCATCTTCGCGCGCTACGACAAGCTGCTGCGCCGCCGCGCCTACGATGCCGAAGGCTTCTGTACGGAGTTCACCGATTTCATGATCATCGAAACCACGGACCTGGCCTATTACTACTACATGGTGGAAGAGCTGCGCGATTCGCGCCTGCTGTCCGATGGCCTGTGCAGCATCGACAAGGTCTTCATCGGCATCGAGGACGGCTATCACCAATTCGAAGAAGATCTTGCCAAGGAGGTGGAACATGAATCCGTTGCTGCATAACATCAATCTGAGCGCCCATCAGCACTTCCTGCATCCCAACCACATGCCCTGGCATGCGGTGCGCGCCGAGGAAGAACTGGATTTCCTCTCGCAGCAGGTCTGCGGCCGCAAGGACGAGCAACTGCGCGCCACCGCCTATCTGTACAAGGAACTGGCGCAGCTGGCCGAGATCGAATTCCACGTCGCCTCGGTGATGGTGCGCGTGATCGCCGAAAGCCAGATGCGCGGCAAGGGCGAGCTGTGGGAAGGCAGCGATCTGGTGCACGCCCTCGGCTGCTTCGCCTCGGAAGAGGTGCAGCATGCGAACACCTTCTACCGCTACGTGCGCACGCTGACCGGCTGCGACTATAAGCTGGAAAACAATTACTTCCAGGAGCGCATCACCCTGTTCCAAGGCGATCATTCGCCGCTGGTCAAGCTGGCGGCGCTGTGCGCCACGGCCTATGTGGGCGAGTCGGTGATCACCGTGTTCGAGACGCGCATGCGCAATATGGACCCGGAAATGAAGTCGCCGTTCACGCGCCTGCTGCATCTGCATGGACTGGACGAGGCGCGCCACATCCGCACCGACCACTTCGTGATCGACCATGTGCTGCCCAGCCTGACGCCGCTGGAGCGGCGCCAGATGGAAGAGCTGATCAACGCCACGGAGGAACTCAACACCACCCTGGCCCTGACCAGCGCGGCCCAGCTCAAGCGCCAGTTCGGGGTTGACTTCCAGACGCAGAACCGCAGCGCCGAGGTGCAATTGGCCATCACGCTGGCCTTCCGCCGCGCCATCCTGGCCGGCGACTCGTTCCGCAAGGTGGACGACTTCCTCGACAGCGATACGCGCGCCCTGCTCAAGGACTTTTCCCAGTCCGAGCGCGTGCACTTCCATTGATTTTGATATGCGAGACAAGGAGAGATCATGAGTACGCCGAAAATCGTCTACAACATCGTCATGTGCTACACCTTTTCCAACGAATGGCTGCACAAGCCGCCGGGGGAAAGGCGGGACTACGAGGGGCAGCACATCTTCCCCATCCTGATCCGCTACGGCGACCGCATCAAGCGCGCTTCCTTCGACGCGGAAGCGTTCACCACCAGCTTCTCCGATTTCATGATCATGGAGACGGAAGACCTGAGCGCCTACTACTTCATGATGGAAGAGCTGCGCGCCAGCCCCATGCTGACCAAGGGCTATGTGACGATCTCCAACGTCATCATCGGCATCAACAACGAATACAAACAGCAGCAGGCGCTGTTGTAAGCACCGCCGCAAGAACCTTTACCGATCAAGGACCATTATGAACACGAGAGAGCAAAATAGCCGCAAAGTGGCTTTCGTCACCGGCGCCAATCGCGGCATCGGCTTCGGCACGGCGCTGGAACTGGGACGCCAGGGCGTCCACGTGATCCTCGGCGCGCGCGACGAGGCATCGGGCCGCAAAGCCCTGGCAGAACTGGCGGAGCAGGACGTGCAGGCCGAATGGCTGGAATTCAATGTCGCCAACGCGGCCGACCACCAGCGCGCCTACGACTTCATCGAGCAGAAATACGGCAAGCTCGATATCCTGGTGAACAACGCCGGCATCATGCTGGAAACACCGGAAACGGAATTCAACCAGAAGAACACCACCAGCGTGGTGTCGGGCGATGCGCTGCGCGGCACCTTCGAAGTGAACTTCTTCGGCCTGGTGGGGCTGACCCAGACCCTGCTGCCGCTGATCAAGCGCGCACCGGCCGGGCGCATCGTCAATGTATCGAGCGTGCTGGCCTCGCTCAATATCCACGCCACCAGCGACGACCCGCGCCTGCCGAACCACCGCCAGTTTGCCTACAACGCCTCGAAGACGGCGGTGAACGCCTTCACCATCCACCTGGCCAAGGAGCTGGCCGGGAGCAGCGTTAAGGTGAATGCCGCCCATCCAGGCTGGGTGCGCACGGATATGGGCGGACCCCATGCCGAAATGAGCATCGAAGAGGGCGCGGCTACCAGCGTGCAATTGGCGCTGCTGGGCGACGATGGGCCGAGCGGCAGCTATATGCACAAAGGCCAGGTTCTGCCCTGGTAAACCACTATTCTCTGGAAAGGAAAGACCATGACTGATACCAAACAACGCGTGTGGTTCATCACCGGCTGCTCCAAGGGCTTTGGCCGCGTCTTCGTCGAGACGCTGGCCCGGCGCGGCGACTATATTTTTGCTACCGCCCGCGTCGCGTCCACACTCGACGATCTGCGCGGGCTGGCGCCGGAACGCATCCGCACGGCCGCGCTGGACATCACCGATATGGCCGCCATCGAGCGCGCGGTGGCGGACTGCATCGCAGCCTTCGGCCGCATCGATGTGCTGGTCAATAATGCCGGCTACGGCGTGGCCGGGCCGATCGAGGCGGTATCGGATGCGCAGACGCGCGCCATCTTCGACACCAACTTCTTCGGCACCTTGAACATGACGCGCGCCGTGCTGCCGCATATGCGCGACCGGCATCAAGGCCATATCATCCAGCTATCCTCCAGCCATGCCTGGGGCGCGCCGCCCGGACTGGGCATGTACAGCGCCAGCAAGTGCGCGCTGGAAGGCGCCTCGGAAACCATGGCGAAGGAGATCGAAGGCTTCGGCATCCGGCTCACCATCCTGCAACCCGGCCCCTACAAGACCGACTTCCTTGGCACGGGCCTGCAACTGGCAGAACGCAAGCTCGATGCGTATGCTAATCTGATGAATGGCCTCGGTGAAGCGCGCGCGGCCAACCACCTCAAGCAGCCGGGCGACCCACTCGGCGTGGCGCGCGCCATGGTCGAGGTGGTGGAAGCCGAGCAGCCACCCCTGCGTCTGTTGACGGGCAAGATCGCGACCGAGCGCGCGAAAGCCAAGATCGAGCAAGTCAGCAATGAGTATGCACGCTGGGAACCGCTGGCGCTGGCGGCCGATTTCGCCGCCTGAGCAAGACGCATCCCTTGCGCGGCGCCGGCTGGCCGCGCAGGGGCTGCTTGATCCGCTTGATTGCGGAATGCGGGAGTAGCATGAACAGCTATCATTTACTGACCCAGGCATTGGAGCCGCGCGACGCCTCGTCGCCGCGGCTGTTTTCGTATGCGGTCATGAGCGCCGTGAACGGCTTCGTGCCGCATGAGGACTATGTGCGCCTGGCCGCCGACGCCGAACGGGCGCCGCCCAGCGACCAGGCGCTGGAAGAGCAGGTCGGCCTGCTGCTGGCCTGCGACGCCAATCCGCTGTCCGAGCTGGTGCAATGCGCGGCCAACGGCGAACAATTTGCCGAACGCTGGAACGGCATCAACCGCAAGGTATCGCTCGGCGTCGCCACCCTGGTCGAAGGACCGGGCCTGAGCCGCCAGCCGCAGCAGGGCCACGATAGCCCGCTGCGCCAGCGCGTGATGCACGCCTTTGTCGACCAGCTCAAACCGGGCAGCCATTCGCCCGGGCTGGGGCGCGGCGAACGGCGGCTGGAAGCGGTGGCGCGCCATGTCGGTGCCGGCAGCGCCATGATCGAACTGACCGAAGCCCTGTACGATATGCCAGGCGCCGAGCTGTTCGACTGCGCCGGCGCCCTGGGCTGCTCGGCGCGCACCCTGCAGCGTCAGCTCACGCACAATGCCGTCACCTTCGGCCAGGTCAAGCAGGCCGTGCGCATCTGCATGTCCGCCGCGCTGCTGCGCAACGGCGCCGCCTCGCTCACCGAAGTCGCCCTGGCGGCCGGCTTCTACGACTCCGCCCACTTCAGCCGCGCCATGAAACTGTCCTCCGGCCTCAGCCCCTCCGAATACCGCCTGCTCAGCGCCTGAGCCCGCCCCACCGTTTGATCTACCTCAAACAATGTCCCACCCTGGTGCCTGACACCAGGGTGGGACATTGTTTGATTTGGCGCAAACGGAGCTTGTCACTTATATACAAGCCAGGCGGGAAGCGGGGTGGAATACTGGCTTCGCCTTGTGGGCCGCGGCTTTGCCGCTCTTGCCGCGCAATGGCTTCCGTTTAATAAGGAGTCTAAAAATGAGTGATAAACCGTTACAAGCTGCGCCCGCGACTCCGCCGAACCGGTGGGTCGCTTTCGCGATCCTGGCCGTGTTGTTCCTGGCCGCGACCGATACCACCATCATCGGCACGCTGCTGCCGGTGATCGCCGGATCGGTCGGCGGCGGACAGGCGCTGTTTCCCTGGCTGATGTCGGGCTTTATGGTGGCGATGGCGCTGGCCGGCCCGCTGACCGGGGCGCTGGCCGACCGCTATGGCGTGCGTTCGGTGTTGAGCTGGGCCATCCTGGTCTTCCTGGCCGGGTCCGCCGGCGCCGCCCTGGCCGGCGATATGCTGATGCTGGTGCTAGCGCGCGTGGTGCAGGGCGCGGGCGCCGGCATGATCATCGTGCTGTCCTATGCTTCGCTGGCCATCATCTATGGCGCGGCGCAGCGCGGCCGGGTGCAGAGCATGGTCAGCATCGTGTGGGGCGTGGCGGCCATCGTCGGGCCGCTGGCCGGCCTGGCGTTTACCCACGCCTTCGGCTGGCGCGCGGCTTTCCTGATCAATATGCCGGTCGGCCTGGTGTGCCTGCTGGTGCTGCGTTCCAAAGCCCTCAGCGCCCATGTGCGGCGCGGCGTGGCGGTGGACTATCTGGCCCAGGGCTTCTTTGCGCTGATGCTGCTGGGCGTGATGGTGGCGCTGTCGGCGGCCCAGGTGGGGCTGTCTCGCGACAGCTTCTGGTCGATGCTGGTGCTGGCCGCGGCGGGCGCGCTGCTGTTGGTGCTGCGCGTGATGGGACGGCCGCAGGCCAGCCCGGTGCCGCTGGCTTTCTTCCGGCAGCGCAGCCTGGCGGTGGCCATGGTCATCGTCATCTGCGGCAGCATCGGCCTGTACGCCTCGATCACCCTGGTGCCGATCGCGCTGCATGCGCGCCATGCCATCAGTACCGCGCAGACCGGCGTTATCGTGCTGCTGGCGGCACTGGGCTTCGTGGTCAGCTCGGCCGTGTGCGGCATGCAGATCCAGCGCGTCGGCTATCGCAGCAGCATGCTGGCCGGGGCGCTGGCGCTGGTGGCGGGCGCCTTCGTGCTGGCCATGGGCAGCACCAGCCTGCCGTGGCAGGCGATCGCCGGCGCCGAGCTGCTGATCGGTCTGGGCATGGGTTGCGTGGCCGTAGGCGCGGTGGTGCTGGCGCAGAACGCGGCGCCGGCCGATTCGGTGGCGACCTACACCTCGACCATCCAGCTGCTGCGCAATGTGGGCGCGGCGCTGGGCATCAATGCGCTGGCGGCGATCCAGTACGCGCTGGAGTCGCAGCACCTGTCGAACGATTCCCTGCGCAGCGTGTTTTCGGTGCTGGGACCGGTCTTCGTCGTGTGCGCGCTGCTGGCCTTGCTGCTGCCGTCCAATTACCAGTTGCAGCCGGTCGCCGCGCCGGGCCAGCCGGCGCCGGCGCGCCGCTGAACCAATGTGAAGGAGCTTAAAATGACTTTGGCAAATCAGGAAACCCTGCCGGCGCTGACCGGCTTCATCGTGGTCAAGGCCTTGCCGGCCTGGACTTCGCTGGGCTTCGGCGAGCAGCTGGTGCTGCTGCAAGCCCACGTGGAGCCGGTGCTGCAGCGTTACCACGAGCAGGTGCGCCTGCTGATGTATGACGTGGAAAAAGCGCTGACCTCGGCCGCTACCGATATCTGGGTGTGGGAGTCGACCGACCGCGCCGCTTACAATCAGCTGATGGTGGACTTGCAGAAGACCCCGTTCTGGGGCCGTTATTTCGAAGTGCTCGATATGCTGGACGGCGCGCGCGGCGATGCCATCTTCCAGCTGTCGTCGTGGCAGTTCCGCACCGGCGTGCCGGTCATGGAATGAGGAGAAGCGTGATGAGACAACATCGACAGCGCGGCCGCCATGGCCACGAAGGGGGACGCGGCGCGCCGCACAGCGCGGCCGAGATCGCGGCCCTGCAGGCCGCGGCCCGCTGCGGCGAGCCGGGCAAGGTGATGCCGCAGATCGATCGCAACCGCTGCGAGGGCAAGGACGATTGCGTGCGCGTCTGTCCCTATCAGGTGTTCGAGGTGCGGCGCATGGACGCGGAGGACTTTTCCGAGCTGAGTTTCAAGGGCAAGGTGAAGGCCGTGCTGCATGGACGGATGACGGCTTACACGCCGGCCGCCGACGCTTGCCGCGCCTGCGGTCTGTGCGTGACGGCCTGTCCGGAAGATGCGATCCGCCTGGTGAAGAATCCGGCGCGCCAGGCGCAGCCGGCGGCAACGGAGTGAGGGCAGGGCGCGGCCAGCACGGCCGCGCCGCTGTTTAGTGCTTGGCGCCGCTGGCGTGCATCAGCGTTTCGGCCGGCGCGTCGCTGGCGAACAACTGGGCGCAATCGACCGGATCGTAATCGTAGTGCTTGCCGCAGAAATCGCAGTTGATGCCCAGCTTGCCCTGTTCGGCCAGGGCCGCTTCGACTTCTTCCTGGCCCAGCATCTTGAGCATATTGCCGACCTTGTCGCGCGTGCAGCTGCAGTGGAATTGCGGGTGCACCGGGTCGAACAGGCGCAGCGTGTCTTCCCAGAACAGGCGGCGCATCAGTTCATCGATGCCGACCGTCAGCATCTCTTCCTGTTTCAGGGTCGAGGCCAGCGTCACCGCGTGGGTCCAGGTTTCCAGCGCCTGTTCGTGGCTGAGTGGATTGGCTTCGGCCTTGCCGCCGTGCAGCGGCAGCTTTTGCAGCAGCAGGCCGCGCGAGACCTCGTCATCGGCTGCCAGCCACAGCTTGGTGTCCAGCTGTTCCGAGCGCAGCATATAGTTTTCGATCACGCTCGCCACATCGTCGCCGTCCAGTGGCACGATGCCCTGGTAGGGTTGCTGGCCCGGCACTTTCTCGGCCGGGTCGAGCGTGATGATGAAGCGGCCCTTGCCCTGCGCATTGAGCAGGGCGCTCAGGCTGGCGTCGTCGGCGACCGGCAGCGCGGGATCGAGCTTGGCCGTGGCGCGCAGGCGCAGCTCGGAATCGCATTCCACCACCAGCAGGCGCACCGGACCGTCGCCGTGGATCTGCATGATGATGGAGCCGTTGAATTTCAGGTTGGCCGAGAGCAGGGCGGCGGCCGACACCATCTGGCCCAGCAGGCGCTTGACCGGTGCCGGGTAGGCGTGGCGCGCCTGCACTTCGCGCCAGGTGGCCGAGATGTCGACGAACTCGCCGCGCACGGCCGCGTTCTCGAAAATGAATTTTTGCAGGGTGTCCTGCGGCGCTTGGGTATCCTGGGTGGTGCTCATGTTTTATCCAATCTTTTTTAGTTGCGTCTTGAACAGCGCGCTGCGCTGCACATAGCTGTCGGCGCTCGCTTGCAGGCGCGCCACGTCCTCGGCCGTCAGTGCGCGGATGGCCTTGGCCGGCGCGCCGACGATCAGCATATTGTCGGGGAATTCCTTGCCTTCCGTGACCAGGGCGCCGGCGCCGACCAGGCAGCCCTTGCCGATCCTGGCGCCGTTCAGCACCACGGCCTGGATGCCGATCAGGGCGCCGTCGCCGATGCTGCAGCCATGCAGCATGGCTTGGTGGCCGATGGTCACGTTCTTGCCCACGTTCAGCGGATAGCCCATATCGGTATGCATCACCGCGCCTTCCTGTACATTGCTATTCTCGCCGATGACGATGCGCTCATTGTCGCCGCGCAGGGTGGCGCCGAACCACACCGAGCTGTTGGCTTCGAGCGTGACCTTGCCGATCACCGTGGCGGAATCGGCCACAAAGGCCGAGGCGTCGATCTCGGGCGCAATCTCGCCCAATTGGTAGATACTCATGGTGGCCTTCGCTAGACGTGGGGTGGCGCTATTTTACGCTGTGGCAGGCGGCCGCCGGGAATTTGTATCTCGCCTGAAATTTTCGCACGGTCGTGCTAATATCGTTTTTCCCGGCCGGCAAGGCTCCGATATAGTGATGGCGGCTTACTTTTCAAGGCAAAGCGAATATGAAACCCTTCCGATCCGAATTCATCACCGTGCGCGGCGTGCGCACCCATGTGCGCCACTGGGGCCGGGACGGCGCGCCCAAGCTGTTCATGGTGCATGGCTGGATGGACGCCAGCGCCTCCTTCCAGTTCGTGGTCGACGCGCTGCAGGGCGACTGGCATGTGATCGCGCCCGATTGGCGCGGCTTCGGCCTGAGCGACTATCCGGCCGTGGACACTTACTGGTTCCCCGACTATGTGGCCGACTTGGACGCCCTCCTGCGCCATTACCAGCCCGAGGGGCAGGTCAATCTGCTCGGTCACAGCATGGGCGGCAATGTGGTCGGCATCTATGCCGGCGCGCGGCCCGAGCGCATCCGCCGCCTGGTCAACTTGGAAGGCTTCGGCCTGAAGTCGGCCCTGCCCGAGCAGGCGCCCGGCCGTTACCGCAGGTGGATGGACGAGCTGCTGGTCGAGCCGGAAATGAAGGGCTACCCAAGCCTGGCCGCCGTCGCCGGCCGCCTGCAAAAGACCAACCCACGCCTGAGCGACGAACGCGCCGCCTTCCTGGCGCAGTACTGGTCGGCCCAGGGCGCCGACGGCGAGTGGCGCATCCTCGGCGACGCCGTGCACAAGCGCACCACGCCGCTGCTCTATCATACGGAAGAGGTGATGGCGTGCTGGAAGGCCATCACCGCCCCCGTGCTGTGGGTCGAGGCCGAACACACCAATATGTGGCTGTGGATGGGGCCGAAGGAAGAGGCGCGCGTCGAAGTCGACCGCCGCCTGGGCCACCTGGCCAATGTCACGGCCAGGATGATGCCCGACGCCGGCCATATGCTGCATCACGACCAGCCCGAAGCGCTGGCGCGCATGCTGGAGGAATTTCTCGCCTGAGGCGGCATCAACCCGGCGCGGCTCCGCTCGGCGTACAATAAGGCCTTAGCACATGTTAAAGATGCAAGCCTTATGTTGAAAGTCGATCTTCATTGCCATTCCAATGTTTCCGACGGCGTGCTGGCGCCGGCTGCCGTGGCCGCGTACGCGCGCCAGGGCGGCGTCGATGTGTGGGCGCTGACCGACCACGATGAGGTGGGCGGCGTGGCCGCCGCGCGCGCCGCGGCGCAGGAGCAGGGCATGCGCTTCGTCCCGGGCGTGGAGATTTCGATCACCTGGGCCGGCGAAACCGTGCACATCGTCGGCCTGCAGTTCGATGAGAACAATCCGGCCCTGTTGCAGGGCTTGGCCGAAACCCGCTCCGGGCGCGATGCGCGCGGCCGCGAGATCGGCGCCCAACTGGCCAAGGCCGGCATCCCCAACGCCTACGAGGGCGCGCTCAAGTACGTGGACAACCCGGCCCTGATGTCGCGCACCCATTTCGCGCGCTATCTGGTGGAGTGCGGCGCCTGCGCCAATGTGCCGGAAGTGTTCCGCAAATACCTGTCGGATGGCAAACCGGGCTATGTGCCGCACCGCTGGGCCACGCTGGAGCAGGCCGTGGGCTGGATTCGCGGCGCCGGCGGCATCGCCGTGATCGCCCATCCGGGCCGCTATAAATTCACGGCATTGCAGCAGGGCGTGCTGTTCGACGAGTTCAAGCAGCTGGGTGGTCGCGCCATCGAGGTGGTGACGGGCAGCCACACGCCCGAGCAATACCCGATTTACGCCCAGTTGGCCAATGCCTATGGCTTCCTGGCCTCGCGCGGCACCGACTTCCACGCGCCGGGCGAGGCGCGCGTCGATTTCGGCCTGCTGGCGCCGCTGCCGGGTAATGTCACGCCGATCTGGCACGACTGGTTCTGAATACCCCTACTCGCGGCTCTTGTATTTCCGGCTGCTCGACCTTATCTTAGAGGCCGGCCAATCCGACCGGAGTATTGATATTATGAAAAGAATTATCCTGTTTATCGCCACCAACCTCGCTGTGATGCTGGTGTTGTCCATCGTGCTGTCCCTGCTCGGCATTGGCCGTCCGGGTCCGGGCAATATGCAGATGGGCAGCTTGCTGGCCTTCGCCGCCGTGGTGGGCTTCACCGGTTCCATCATTTCGCTGCTGATGTCCAAGCCGATGGCGAAATGGAGCACCGGCGCGCGCGTGATCGACGCCCCGTCCAATTCGACCGAGCAGTGGCTGGTCTCGACCGTGCAGACCCTGGCCCAGCGCGCCGGCATCGGCATGCCCGAAGTGGCGGTCTACGACGGTGAGCCGAACGCCTTCGCCACCGGCGCCTTCAAGAACTCCGCGCTGGTGGCCGTGTCCACCGGCCTGCTGCAGAATATGAACCGCGACGAGGTGGAAGCGGTGCTGGGCCACGAGGTGGCGCACATCGCCAACGGCGATATGGTGACCATGACCCTGATCCAGGGCGTGGTGAATACCTTCGTGGTCTTCTTCGCCCGCATCGTCGGCTCCATCGTCGACAAGGCGCTGAGCGGCAATGAGGAGCGCCGCGGTCCCGGCATCGGCTACACCATCACCGTCTTCGTCTGCGAACTGCTGTTCGGCCTGGTCGCTTCGATGATCGTGGCCTGGTTCTCGCGCCAGCGCGAATTCCGCGCCGACGCCGGGTCCGCCAAGCTCTTGGGCAGCACCGTGCCGATGCAGCATGCGCTGGCCCGCCTGGGCGGCATGGAGCCGGGCGCGCTGCCGCAGAATATGGCCGCTTCCGGCATTTCCGGCGGCGGCGGCTGGTCGGCCCTGTTTTCGACCCACCCGCCGTTCGAGGAGCGGATCGCGGCCCTGCAGGCGCTGCGCTGAACCATGACCCAGTTCTTCCAGATCCACCCCGTCAATCCGCAGGCCCGCCTGATCAAGCAGGCGGCCCAGATCATCCACGGCGGCGGCATCGTCGCCGTGCCCACCGATTCCTGCTACGCCCTGGTCTGCCACCTGGACGACAAGCAGGCGGTGGAGCGCCTGCGCCGCATCCGCGGCATCGACGAGAAGCACCACCTGACCCTGCTGTGCCGCGACCTCAGCGAGATCGGCGTGTATGCGCGCGTCGATAACCGCCAGTTCCGTCTGCTCAAGGCGGCCACGCCGGGCCCCTTCACCTTCATCCTCGAAGCGACGCGCTGCGTGCCGCGCCGGCTCAGCCATCCTTCGCGCAAGACCATTGGCCTGCGCGTGCCGGAAAATGCCATCATCGAAATGCTGCTGGCCGAACTGGACCAGCCGCTGCTGGGCACCACCCTGATCCTGCCCGGCGACGAGGAGCCGCTGACCGAACCCGACCTGGTGCGCGAGCGCCTCGACAAGCAGGTCGATCTGATCATCGACGGCGGCGCCTGCAGTTTCGAGCCGACCACCGTGATCGACCTGAGCGGCGAGGAAGCCGCGCTGGTGCGCCAAGGCCGGGGCGATCCGGCCATCCTGGGCCTGTAAGCCGGCGCGGCCCACCCATCCACCTGATCCGGACCGTCGTGGACGGTCTGGTAGAATTTTGCCCATGAACGATTTCAGTCACGCCATCCAGACCATCGCCATTTACGCGATTCCCGTCCTGTTTGCGATTTCCCTGCACGAAGCGGCCCACGGCTATGTGGCGCGCTATTTCGGCGACCCCACGGCTTCCCAGCAGGGACGCCTGAGCTTGAATCCGATCCACCATATCGACCTGTTCGGCACCATCCTGCTGCCGCTGATGCTGTACCTGTCGCCGCTCGGCATGCCCTTCGGCTACGCCAAGCCGGTGCCAGTCGATTTCAACCGCCTGCGCAATCCGAAAAAGCAGATGGGCTTCGTGGCGGCGGCCGGACCGGCCGCCAACTTCGTCATGGGCCTGGGCTGGAGCGCGGTATACGTGCTGCTGTATGCGCTGCATGTGAGCGAGCCCTTCCTGCTCGGCATGGCGACGGCCGGCGTTACCGTGAACGCGGTGATGTGCGTCTTCAACCTGCTGCCGGTGCCGCCGCTCGATGGCGGCCGCATCCTGACGGCCCTGCTGCCGCTGGACCTGGCGCGCCGTTTCGCCAGCGTCGAGCGCTATACCCCGTACATCTTCATCGGCCTGATTCTGCTGATGTATACCGGCATGCTGAGCCCGCTGCTGAGCGGCATGGTGCGCCTGGTGCTGAATCTGTACGCGACGCTGATGACGCCTTTGAGTATGCTGCTGGGCTGACCATGTATCCCGACCGCGTCGTTTCCGGCATGCGTCCCACGGGGCCGATGCACCTGGGCCACTACCACGGCGCCCTGCGCAACTGGATCGGCATGCAGTCCGAACTGCCCTGTCTGTTCTTCGTGGCCGACTGGCATGCGCTGACCACGCATTACGACGATCCCTCGCTCATCGAGCGCAGCACCTGGGACATGCTGGTGGACTGGCTGGCGGCCGGGGTCGACCCGTCCCAGGCCACGCTGTTTATCCAGTCGCGCGTGCCCGAGCACGCCGAATTGCACCTGCTGCTGTCGATGGCCACGCCGCTCGGCTGGCTGGAGCGGGTGCCCACTTACAAGGACCAGATCGACAACCTGGCCCACCGTGACCTGGCCACCTACGGCTTCCTCGGCTATCCGCTGCTGCAGGCGGCCGATGTATTGATCTACCGCGCCTCCGATGTGCCGGTGGGCGAGGACCAGGTGCCGCATATCGAGATGATGCGCGAGATCGCGCGCCGCTTTAACCATCTCTACGGCAAGGAAAAAGGCTTCGAGGAAAAGGCGCAGGATGCCGTCAAAAAGCTCGGCAGCAAACGCGCCAAGCTGTACAACGAGCTGCGCACGGCTTACCAGCAGGACGGCAAGGACGAGGCGCTGGAGCAGGCCAAGGCCATGCTCGACAGCGCCCAAAGCCTGTCGATGATCGACCGCGAGCGCCTGTTCGGCTACCTGGAAGGCAGCCGCAAGCTGATCCTGGTCGAACCACAGGCCAGGCTGACGGCGGCGCCGCGCCTGCCGGGCCTGGATGGGCGCAAGATGTCCAAGAGCTATGGCAATGCCATCGCGCTGCGCGAGGGCAAGGATGTGGTGACGAAGAAAGTGCGCACCATGCCGACCGATCCGGCGCGCGTGCGCCGCAGCGATGCGGGCGAGCCGGAGCGCTGCCCGGTGTGGCAATTCCACCAGGTGTATTCCGACGCGCCCACCCAGCAATGGGTGCAGCAGGGTTGCCGTTCGGCCGGCATCGGCTGCCTCGAATGTAAGCAGCCGGTGATCGACGCCATCATCCGCGCACAGGAGCCGATGCACGAACGCGCCCAGCCCTATCTGGACGACCCGACCCTGGTGCGCGCCATCGTGGCCGACGGCAACGACGTGGCGCGCAAGCTGGCCCAGGAAACCATGCGCGATGTGCGCGAAGCCATGGGCCTGGCCTATACCTGAGGCGCCGCCCCGCCTTTTCCGAACGACGAGACCTGCATGACTGAACTCAAAGAACCCCTGATTCTGCCCGGCGACGCCCAAGCCTCGCCCTGGGTGCAGCGTTTTGCGCCCCTGATTCCCGGCGGCGAAGTGCTGGACCTGGCCTGCGGCAGCGGCCGCCACGCGCGCCACGCGGCGGCCCTGGGCCACGCCGTGGTCGCGGTGGACCGCGACGCCGAGGCGCTGGCGGCGGCGGCCGGCCTGGGCATCGTCACCAGCCAGATCGACCTGGAAGAGGAGGGCGCCGGCTGGCCTTTCGGTCCGGCGCGCTTTGCCGGCATCATCGTCGCCAACTATCTGCACCGGCCGCTGCTGGCCGCCATGCTGGGCAGCCTGGCGCCGAACGGCCTGTTAATCTATGAAACCTTCGCCGAAGGCAATGCCGCTTTCGGCAAACCGTCGAACCCGGCCTTCCTGCTGGCGCCCGGCGAATTGCTGCAATTGGCGGCCGAGCACGGCTTGCGTGTCATCGCATTCGAGGATGGCGTCGTTAACAGCCCGAAGCCGGCCATGGTGCAGCGGATTTGCGCCGTGAAACCGGACTTCCCCAGGGAAGCGGCCCTGTTGCCGTCATTTTGAGCGACGATTCTAGCGTGGGAATGCACCACAGCCCCGGCCTATCGTCTACAATCGTGTTTTAATTCTTTTTGCAAGTGGTTTCCTATGATTAATGGCAGCATAGTAGCAATCGTCACCCCGATGCAGGTGGACGGCAGCCTGGACTTCCCGGGCTTGAACAAGCTGATCGACTGGCATATCGCCGAGGGGACCAATGGCATCGTGATCGTCGGCACCACCGGCGAATCGGCTACCGTGAACGTGGAAGAGCACTGCGCCCTGATCAAGGCGGCGGTCGACCACGCGGCCAAGCGCATCCCTATCATCGCCGGCACCGGCGGCAACTCGACCGCCGAAGCGATCGAGCTGACCCGCTACGCCAAGGAAGCGGGCGCCGACGCGGCCCTGCTGGTCGTGCCTTACTACAACCGCCCGACCCAGGAAGGCATGTACCAGCACTTCCGCGCCGTGGCCGAGGCGGTCGATCTGCCCATCATTCTGTACAACGTGCCGGGCCGTACCGTGGCCGATATGAGCAATGAAACCGTGCTGCGCCTGACCGAGATTCCGAACATCGTCGGCATCAAGGATGCGACCGGCAATATCGGCCGCGGCCTCGACCTGCTGCGCCTGGCACCGAAAGAATTCGCCGTCTATTCGGGCGACGACCCTTCCGCCATGGCCCTGATGCTGGCCGGCGGCAAAGGCAATATTTCGGTGACGGCCAATGTGGCGCCGCGCATCATGGCCGAGATGTGCAAGGCCGCCATGGCCGGCGAGATCGCCAAGGCCATTGAGCTGAACAATAAAGTTTTCCCGCTGCACCAGAAGCTGTTCATCGAGCCGAACCCGGTGCCGGTCAAATGGGCGCTGGCCGAGATGGGCAAGATCCCGAGCGGCATCCGTCTGCCGCTGGTGCCGCTGGCCAACGAGTGCCAGGGCGCCGTGCGCGACGCCCTGTTCGAAGCGGGCCTGCTCAACTAACCGTAAACACGTCCGGCCCGCGAGGGCCGGGTTCAACTCCAGCCCAGCTGGTTTTCAGCATCTATTTTTTATCCACATGACTATTCGCAAGAACGCTTTTACCCCCCAGCGCGGCCTCGTACTCGGTGCCCTGGCCATCAGCCTGACGGGCTGCGGCATGATTCAATCGGTCGTCGGTAACGACAAGGTGGACTACAAATCGGCCAAGAAAGCCAGCACCCTGGACGTGCCGCCGGATCTGACCCAGCTGCAAAAAGACAACCGCTACGCGCTGCCGGACACCAGCCGCGGCGTGGCCACCGCCTCGGGCTATATCGCCCAGCGCGGCGGCGCCCAGCCGACCGCCGCCGTGGCCAGCACGAATGAAGTGGCCAGCACCGGCGTCGGCAGCATCCGCGTCGAGCGCGCCGGCAACCAGCGCTGGCTGGTGGTCAGGCAGACCCCGGAAGCGCTGTGGCCGCAACTGAAATCGTTCTGGGAAGACTCGGGCTTCACCCTGGCCCTGGACAACGCCACGGCCGGCGTGCTGGAAACCGAGTGGAATGAAAACCGCGCCAAGATTCCGCAGGACTTCATCCGCAACACCCTGGGCAAGGTGCTCGACCCGCTGTATTCGAGCGGCGAGCGCGACAAGTACCGCACCCGCGTCGAGCGCCTGGCCGACGGTTCCACCGAGATTTACATCAGCCACCGCGGCGCCCAGGAAGTGTTCGTCGGCGCCCAGAAGGAAAGCACCACCTGGACCGCGCGTCCCAACGATCCAGCCCTGGAAGCGCTGTTCCTGGCGCGCCTGATGAACAAGCTCGGCAACACCGACGACAAGGTCGCGGCGCGCACCGCCGTCGACAACGCCATCATGCAGCCGCTGCACGCCAGCCTGCAGGGCGCCGGCGCCGAGCGCCATGTGGAAACCGATGAAGGCTTCGACCGCTCCTGGCGCCGCGTCGGCCTGGCGCTGGACCGCGCCGGCTTCACCGTGGAAGACCGCGACCGCGTGCAAGGCCTGTACTTCGTGCGCTATGTGGACGATGCGGCCCAGACCAAGGGCTTCTTCAGCAAGCTGTTCAGCTGGGGTTCGTCCGACAAGGAGAAGGAAGCTCAGCGCTACCGCATCGCGGTCAAGGCCGGCAATGGCAGCACCAGCAAGGTCAGCGTGCTCAACGCCGACAACCAGGCCGACACCTCGCCCACGGCCGAGAAGATCCTGGGCCTGCTGCACGAACAGCTGAAATAAGCAGCCTTGCTCGAAAAACCGGCCGCTGGCCGGTTTTTTTTCGCCCGCCGCAGGGGAATACCTGACAAAATTTCTCAGGTGAAAAGTTGCAACGTTTAACTTTTTATTAAATAGTGGTACGATGCGCCCGTCGTGAACCTCTGGCGAGGTGGTGAAGGCTGCCCGCACCATCACGAGACCGCGGCGACAGACCGCCGGCTCCCCCCTTCGATTTTCGCCCATCCAGGACCTTCACGAATCTGATACATGCGCCTTCGGTCCTGTCCAGGCCGGGGCGCTGGCATTCTTTGGAGGAGGAGCAGCATGGGTTGGTTTACATCCCGAACGACTGCGCCGGCATCGGCGCGCCCCAACAAAACTTCGCGGCTCTTGCTGCAGGCGCTGGAACCGCGCCTGATGTTCGATGGCGCGGCCGTGCAGACGGCGATCGCCGCCCTGCATGCCGAGGCGCCGCACCTGGCGCCCGAGCACGGCATGGCGCCGGCGGCGGCCGAGCGCCTGGCGGAACGGGCGGCGCCGCCGGCCGCGCCGGCGCCGGAAAAACAGGTGGTGTTCGTCGACGCCGCGCTCGCCAATTCCCAGGCCCTGCTGGGCCAGCTGCCGCCGGGCGCCGAGGTGGTGCTGCTCGAGGCGGGCCAGGATGGCTTGGCGCAGATCGCGCAATGGGCTGGTCGGCACCACGGGTATGGCGCCATGCACATCGTGTCGCACGGCCAGCGCGCCGGCCTGGTGCTGGGCGGCACGGCCTTGAACACGGCGGCGCTGGACGCGCGCCAGGGCGAGCTGGCGGCCATCGGCGGCGCGCTGCGGCCCGGCGGCGACATCCTGCTGTACGGCTGCGATATCGGTGCCGGCGCCGCCGGCGCCGCCTTCGTGTCCCGCCTGGCCAGCTTCAGCCATGCCGACGTGGCCGCCTCCACCGACGCCACCGGCGCCGCCCGCCTGGGCGGCAACTGGACGCTGGAGCGGCACAGCGGGCCGGTCGAGGCGGCGGCGTTGCGGCTCGATTACCCGGGTTTGCTGGCGCAACCGCGCAACGGCGTCAGCGATTTCAATATGGGCCATGGCCAGGTCATTGTCTCGGGCAGCGCCACCGACGACGGCCTGTCGGCCTCCGATGTCGACGGCTGGGACTTCACCTTGAAGAGCTCGTCCGCCACCAATTGCTACATCGGCGCCGAAGCCCTCACCAACCAGACCCCCATGATCACCGGGGTGAGTTTGGATGGCAGCCCTCTTCTGTATCTGCAGGTGAAGGCCAATAACGGCGCATTGTTTACCCTGACTTCGGTCGACCTGGCGATGAGCGGACTTTCGACCGGTGCGGGCGGCACGCTGAGATTGATCGGCTATCGCAACGGCGTGGCCGTCTCGGGCGCGATCCTGGCCTTGTCGGTAACGGACGTGTATATGGGTGGCCAACTGGTCACGTTCAATGTTTCCAACAATAGCGCCTTCCAGGGCATCGACGCCTTCCGCGTGCAAACCGACGGCAGTTTCCAGGTCACCGGCGCTTTCGGCGTCGACAATCTCACCGCCATCGATTTCATTCCGCCCGGCCCGGTGCTCACGCCCAGCGGCGGCGACTCCGCCTTCAGCGCCGGCACCGGCAACGCGGTCGCGGTCGACAGCGGGATCAATGTGAGCGACAGCAGCAGCAGCACCCTGTCCAGCGCCATGGTCAGCATCACCGGCAACTTCCACGCCGGCCAGGATGTGCTGGCGTTCAACAACGACAATCCCACGCTGTATGGCAACATCAGCGCCAGCTACACGGGCGGCACCGGCGTGTTGATGCTGAGTTCCAGCGGCGGCACGGCCACGCTGGCGCAATGGCAGGCGGCGCTGCGCGCCATCACCTACCAGAACACCTCGCTGTCGCCGATCACCGGCACGCGCACCGTCGGCTTCACCGTGGACGATGGCAGCCACACCAGCACCGTGGTGAGCAAGGGCGTCGCCGTGGCCCCCAATGCCGCCCCCGTGATCGGCAATCTGCACGGCGACAGCGTCAGCTACACCGCCGGCGGCGGGCCGGTGCGCCTGGACAGCGGCACGGCCCTCACCGTGAGCGACAGCGACACCCCCAATTTCAACGGTGGCAGCCTGATGGCGCGCATCACGGGCAATCTGCGCAGCGGCGAGGACGTGCTGGGGCTCGACGCCAGCGGCGCGGTTTCGCTCAGCAACGGCACCAGCGCGGGCAGCATCGTCTCGGTGGGCGGCGTCGCCATCGGCAGCATCGCCAGCAACGGCGACGGCGTGGGCGGCCACGACCTGATCGTCACGCTCAACGGCCATGCCAGCACGGCGCGGGTGAGCGCCCTGGCCGGCGCCCTGACCTACAAGGACACGGCCGGCTCGCCCAACAGCGCCACGCGCACCGTGCAGGTGGTGCTCAACGATGGCCGCGGCCAGAGCAGCGCCGCCGCCAGCGTGACGGTGGCGGTGATTAACGCCCCGCTGCTCGGCCTCAGCGGCGGCAGCGCGGCCTTTGTCGCCGGCGACAACAGCGTCTCGACCCCGGTGCTGCTCGATGGCGGCCTGACCGTCAGCGATCCGGGCAGCAGCACCCTGGCCAGCGCCACGGTGGCCATTACCGGCAATTTCCGCAGCGGCGAGGATGTGCTGGCGTTCGCCAACGACGGCGCTGGCATGGGCAATATCGTGGGCAGCTACCACGCCGCCACCGGCGTGCTGAGCTTGAGCTCGGCGGGGGCCACGGCCACGCTGGCGCAATGGCAGGCGGCGCTGCGGGCGGTGACCTATACCGACACCCAGGTGACGCCGCACACCGCCACCCGCACCCTGAGCTTCCAGGCCACCGACGGCAGCGGCAATGCCAGCGCCGTCGTCACGCGCACGCTCACGGTGACGGCCACCGGCCAGACCCCGATCGCCACCGCCAGCGGCGGCAGCGCCGCCTTCACCGGCGGCGACAACACGGCCGGCGCGCCGGTGGTGGTCGATGGCGGCATCACCCTGTCCGACCTCGATAACAGCACCCTGGCCAGCGCCACGGCAGCGATCACGGGCAATTTCCGCAGCGGCGAGGACTCGCTGGCCTTCAGCAATACCAGCGCCGCGTTGTACGGCAATATCGTCGCCAGTTACAACGGCGCCAGCGGCGTGCTGACGCTGACGTCGGCGGGCGCCACGGCCACGCTGGCGCAATGGCAGGCGGCGCTGCGCGCGGTGAGCTACCGCGCTAGCGCCGCCATGCCGGATACGGCCACGCGCACCGTGAGCTTCACCGTCAGCGACGGCGGCAAGACCAGCGCCGCCGTCAGCCGCCAGGTGACGCTGGCCAGCGTCGCCCAGAGTCCGGTCCTGAGCGCCAGCGGCGGCAGCACGGCTTTTGCCAGCGGCGACAACGGGCCGGCCACGCCCGTGGCGGTGGATAGCGGCCTGAGCCTGTCCGACCTGGACAGCGCCACCCTGGCCAGCGCCACCGTGGCCATCACCGGCAATTTCCGCGGCGGCCAGGATGTGCTGGCTTTCAGCAATACCAGCGCCGCGCTGTATGGCAACATCGCGGCCAGCTATGCCAGCGGCACGGGCGTGCTGACCCTGACCTCGGCGGGCGCCACGGCCACGCTGGCGCAATGGCAGGCGGCCTTGCGCGCGGTGAGCTATATCGACAGCGCCGCAACGCCGGACACCGCCACGCGTACGGTCAGTTTCAGCGTCAACGATGGCGGCAAGACCAGCGCCAGCGCCGCCAAGGCGGTGACGGTAAGCCTCACCAGCCAGAGCCCGATCGCCACCACCAGCGGCGGCAGCGCGGCCTTCACCAGCGCCGACGGCGCCGCCGGCAGCCCGGTGGCGGTCGATGGCGGCATCACCTTGTCTGATCTGGACAGCACGACCCTGGCCAGCGCCACGGTGGCGATCACGGGCAATTTCCAGTCCGGGGAGGATGTGCTGGCCTTCAGCAATACCAGCGCGGCGCTGTACGGCAATATCGCCGCCAGCTATAACGGTGGCACGGGCGTGCTGACGCTGGCCTCGAGCGGCGCCACGGCCACGCTGGCGCAATGGCAGGCGGCGCTGCGCGCCGTCAGCTATGGCGATAGCCAGGCCATGCCGCATATGGCCACGCGCACGGTGAGCTTCAGCGTCAACGATGGCGGCAAGACCAGCGCCGCCGCCAGCCGCCAGGTCACGCTGGCCGCCGCCGCCCAGACCCCGCTGCTCACGGCCAGCGCGGGCAGCACGGCCTTCGCCAGCGGCGACAACGGACCGGCCATGCCGGTGGCGGTGGATGGTGGCCTGAACCTGTCGGACCTGGACAGCGCGACCCTGGCCAGCGCCACCGTGGCCATCACCGGCAATTTCCACGGCGGCGAGGATGTGCTGGCCTTCAGTAATGGCAACGCCGCCCTGTACGGCAATATCAGCGCCAGCTACGACGCCGCCACCGGCGTCTTGAGCATGGCGTCCAGCGGCGCCACGGCCACGCTGGCGCAATGGCAGGCGGCGCTGCGCGCGGTCAGCTATACCGACAGCGCCGCCACGCCGAATACGGCCGCGCGCACGGTCAGCTTCAGCGTCGATGACGGCGGCAAGACCAGCGCCAGCGTGAGCAAGGCAATCAGCATCAGCCGCACCGACCAGAGTCCCATCGTCAGCGTCAGCGGCGGCAGCGCCGCCTTCGTCGCCGGCGACAATGCGGCGTCCACGCCGGTGCTGGTGGATGGGGGGCTGAGCCTGTCCGATCTGGACAGCGCGACCCTGGCCAGCGCCAGCGTGAGCATCAGCGGCAACTTCCGCAGCGGCCAGGATGTGCTGGCCTTGAGCCACACCAGCGCGGCCAGCTTCGGCAATATCACGGCCAGCTACAATAGCGGTACGGGCGTGCTGAGCCTGACGTCGAGCGGGGCCACGGCCACGCTGGCGCAATGGCAGGCCGCCTTGCGCGCCGTGAGCTACAGCAATAGCGCGGTGACGCCGGACACGGCCAGCCGCAGCATCAGCTTCCGCGTCAATGACGGCGGCAAGGAAAGCGCCGCCGTCAGCCGCGGCCTGACGCTGGCGGCCACGGCCCAGACCCCGCTGCTGACCGGCTCGGCCGGCAGTGCGGCTTTCACGGCGGGCGATGGCATGCCCGCCGCCCCGGTGGCGGTGGATACGGGCTTGACCCTGTCCGACCGCGACAGTACGACCCTGGCCAGCGCCCGCGTGGCCATCACCGGCAACTTCCGCAGCGGTGAGGACGTGCTGGCCTTCAGCAATACCAGCGCGGCCAGCTTCGGCAATATCGTGGCCAGCTATGACGGCGCCAGCGGCGTGCTGAGTCTCACCTCCAGCGGCGCCACGGCCACGTTGGCGCAGTGGCAGGCGGCCTTACGCGCCGTGACCTATACCGATAGCGCCGGCACGCCGGCCCTGGCCACGCGCACGGTGAGCTTTGCGGTGTCGGACGGCAGCAAGACCAGCGCCGAGGCCACGCGCAGCGTCACCCTGGCGCTGCCCGATTACACCCCCGTGCTGGGTGCCAGCGGCGGCCAGGCCAGCTTCGTGGTCGGCGCGGCGGCCGCGCCGGTGGTGGTTGATAGCGGTTTGCAAGTTTTGGACCGCGACAGCGCCACCCTGGCCAGCGCCAAGGTGGCCATCACCGGCAATTTCCGGGCGGGCGAGGATACGCTGTCCTTCAGCAATACCAACGCCACGCTGTACGGCAACATCACGGCCAGCTACCACGCCGGCGGCGGCGAGCTGACCCTGACCTCGAGCGGGGCCAGCGCCAGCCTGGCGCAGTGGCAGGCGGCCTTGCGCGCCGTCAAATACTTCGACAGTGCCGCGACGCCGCACATGGCCACGCGCACCGTGGCCTTCAGCATCAATGACGGCGGCCGCACCAGCCAGGTGGTGACGCGCGCGGTGGCGCTGAACCTGCCCACGCCGCAGATCGGCGGCCTGGCGGCGGGCAGCGACACCGGCGCCAGCGCCAGCGATGGCGTGACCGCCAATGCGCGGCCGATCCTGACGGGCAGCGCCCTGGCCAGCGCCACCGTGTCCGTGTATGTCGATGGGGTGCTGAACGGCACCGCCACGGCCGACGGCAGCGGCGCCTGGGCCTATGCCTTCCCGGCCGATCTGCTCGACGGCAGCCATAGCGTCACCGTCAAGGCCCGCAGCGGCGGGAGCGACAGCCCGGTGTCCAGCGCCCTGGCCCTGGTGATCGACACCATGGCCCCGGCCAGCCCGGCCGACCTCAAGCTCACCAGCGGCACGGCTGCGCGCCCCGCCCTCAGCGGCAAGGCCGAGGCGGGCAGCAGCGTGAGCATCCAGATCGACGGGGTGGTGGTGGGCAAGGTGCAGGCCGATGGCGCCGGCGCCTGGGCCTGGCAGGGCGGCAGCGCCCTGGCCGACGGCGCGCACAGCGTGCGCGCCGTGGCGACCGACCCGGCCGGCAATGCCAGCGCGGCCACGGCCGAACTGAAATTCACGGTCGATACCCGCGTGCCGCCGCCGCCGGCGCCGCCGCCGGCCCTGGACCTGGCGCCCGGCTCGGACACGGGCAGCAGCGCCAGCGACGGCTTGACCAGCCAGAACCGGCCCACCCTCAGCGGCACGGCGCAGGCGGGCAGCACCGTCACCGTGCTGGTGGACGGCGCGGCGGCCGGCTCGGTGCGCGCGGACGCCAATGGCGCCTGGCGCTACACCCTGGGCAGCGCCCTGGCCGACGGCGCGCACAGCATTGCCGCCGTGGCCGAGAATGCGGGCGGCAAGAGCGCGCCGTCGGCGGCGCTGGCGCTGACCATCGATACCGCCGCGCCGGGCGCGCCGGCCATCGCCGGCCTGGGCGCCAATCCGGCCCAGCCGGAATTCAGCGGCAGCGCCGAGGCCAACAGCATGGTCGCCATCTACGTCGACCATGCCCTGGCCGGCACGGTCCAGGCCGACGCCGGCGGGCGCTGGAGCTACCGTCCCTCCGGCCTGCTGGGCGAGGGCGCGCACACGGTGCGCGCCGTGGCCACGGATGCGGCGGGCAACAGCGGCGCCGGCTCGGCGGCGCGCGGCTGGAGCGTCGATAGCGCGCCGCCCGCCATCCCGGCCGGTCTGGCCCTGGCCGCCGGCGCGGACACGGGCGGCAGCGCCAGCGATGGCATCACCCGCGAGCGCCAGCCGGCCATCGTCGGCACGGCGGCCGCCGGCAGCCGCGTCACCGTCAGCATCGATGGCGTGGCGCTCGGCAGCGTGGTGGCCGACGCCCAGGGCGCTTGGCGCTTCCGTCCCGGTGCGGCCCTGGCCGAGGGCGCGCATCGCGTCACGGCGGTGGCGGCGAACGCGGCGGGCGCGGTCAGCGCGGCTTCGGCGCCGCTGTTGCTGACCATCGATACCGGCGCGCCGCGCCTGCTGGCCATCACGCCGCTCGACGCCACGGCCACCAGCGCCGGCCTGCTGCGCTATGAGGTGCAATTCTCGGAGGCGGTGGCGCTGGCGGCCGACGCCTTCGGCCTGCTGCTCGGCGGCCAGGCCCAGGCCGGCATCGCGTCCATCACCCCCAGCGGGGAAGGGCGCTATATCGTCCAGCTCAGCGCCAGCGGCGAAGGCAGCGTGGCCCTGACGCTGCGCGCGGGCGGGGCCAGCGACCTGGCCGGCAATGCGCTGGCCCAGGGAGGAGGCGGCACCGCCTACCAGTTGTCGGCGCCAGTGCGGCCGGAGCCGCAAGCACCGCTGACCGAGACCCGGCCCGGCGCTGGCAGGCCGCCGCCAGGGGAGACTGGCGGTCCAGCCCAGACGATAGCGCCGCTGGCGCCTGCCGTGCCAGTCATCGTGAGCGGTAAGCCAGCCTTGGTTCTGGAGCCGGCGCTGGCCGAGATGGGCCGGCTGCCCACGCTGTCGCCGCGCCCGGCCTGGGGCGGCGACCGTTTTGCCGGCGGTACGCGCGGCTTGGTGGCGCGCGAGGTCCAGGACCTGGGGACGCGCACGCTGGCGCCCGGCCAGGCTTTCGAGATCCGCCTACCGGCCGGCACGCTCGGCGCGCGCAGCGCCGAGCTGGCGCCGACCATCCACGTCCAGCTCGGCGATGGCCGTCCTTTGCCGCTCTGGATACGCTTCGATGCCAAGACCGGCCGCTTCCTTGGCACTTTCCCGCCCGGCTGGGAAGAGGACTTGCTGCTGGAAGTGCGGGTCCAGGACGAGGCCGGGCACGAGCACGTCACCCGTCTGCAATTGCGCAGCGGCGGTGCGGTGGAGGCGAAGGCCGACGGCGGCAAGCCGGCGCCCGGCAAGGAGGCCCACGGGCCGCAGGAGGGCAAGGCGGTGCCGGCCAAGGCCGCGCTCAACGAGCAGCTGCGCCAGTACGGCAAGGACGCTTTCGACCAACAGCTGGCCGCCTGGCTGGCCGCGGACGAGGCGGTATGAGGCAAGCATGACTAACGAACAGATGAAAATCCGGAACACCCGCATGAACAATCAGAAACCGCAAGCCCCGGCCGCCGGCCGCTACCGTTGGACCGCCCTCGCCGCCGCCCTCGCGCTGAGCGGCTGCGCCGTCACCCCGGCGCCGCTCACCGAGGCCGAGCGCCAGGCCACCCTGGGCGCCGACCGCCAGGCCATGGTCGGCGGCCAGGCGGCGCTGGCCGGCCCGGTCAGCCTGCAGGAAGCGATGGCGCGCGCCCTCAAGTACAACCTCGACTTCCGCGTCAAGCTGATGGAAGAGGCCCTGGCCCAGCGCCAGCTCGACCTGTCGCGCCTGGACATGCTGCCCAAGCTGGCCGCCGGCGCCGGCTTCACGGCGCGCAGCCGCGACCTGGCCTCGTCCTCGCAGAACGCGGCCACCGGCACCCAGTCCCTGGTACCGTCGGTCTCGACCGAGAAGCAGGCGCACACGGCCGACCTGAGCCTGAGCTGGAACGTGCTCGATTTCGGCGTCAGCTATTACAACGCCCAGCAGCAATCCGACCGCGTGCTGATCCTGCAGCAGCGCCAGCGCAAGGTGGCCCAGCAGCTGATGCAGCAGGTGCGCGAAGTGTGGTGGCAAGCCGTCGGCGCCCAGCAGCTGCAAGGGCGCATCGATGCCCTGCTGCAGGAGGCCGAGGCGGGGCTGGCCGACGCGCGCCAGGTCGAGCAGCAAAAGCTGCGCTCGCCGCTCGAGGCGCTGACCTACCGCCGCCAACTGCTGGACGTGATCCGCCAGATGGGCATCATCCGCAACAACCTGGCCCAGGCCAAGCCGCGCTTGGCCGCCCTGATGAACCTGCCCGCCGGCCAGGACTTCCAGGTAGCGGTACCAGCCGGCATGCCGGTGCCCACCCTGGGCCTGAACCTGGAGCGCATGGAAGAGATGGCCCTGCTCAACCGTCCGGAACTGGGCGAGGCGCGCTATCTGGAACGCATCGGCGCGCTGGAAACGCGCAAGGCCGTGGCCAAGCTGCTGCCGGGCCTGGAGTTCAGCGTGGGCCAGCGCTACGACAGCAATAAATTTCTGGTCAACCATTCCTGGAGCGACGCCGGCCTGCGCGTGAGCTGGAACCTGCTCAACCTGTTCAACGCCGCCAGCATCAAGGGTTCGGCCCAGGCCCAGCTCGACCTGGCCAAGGCCCAGCGCCTGGCCGTGAGCATGGCGGTGCTGACCCAGGTGCACGTGGCTTACCTCGACCTGCAGGGCCGCAGCCGCCAGTTCGCGCTCGAGCGGGAATTGAGCGAAGTGGAGCAGGGCATCTTCGAGCAGAACCGCAACGCCAGCGCCAGCGGCGCCCAGGGCCGCCTGCCGGCCATCCTGGCCGACGCCAATGCCGTGTTCTCTTCGCTGCGCCTGTACCAGAGCTATGGCGACGTGCAGAACGCCTATGGCCAACTGGGCGCCAGCCTGGGCATCGACCCGCTGCCCGACAGCGCCGCCAGCCACGAGCTGCCGGCATTGACGGCCGCCTTCGCCGGCGCCGAAACGCAATGGCAGGCCAAGGTGGCCGCGGCCAAGGCGGTGGAGGACAAGCAGTGAAGCCCGCGGTCGTGATGGTGCTGGCTTCCTGTCTGGCCGGCGTGGCCCCGGCCGCCGTTCCCGCCGCCGCGCCGGTGCCGCCCGCGCCCGTGGCCGCCAGTGCCGTGCCCGCTGGCGATGGCCGCGTGCGCGTGCAACTGATGGCGCGCCAGGCCGTGACCTTGTCGGGCGAGGTGGCGGCGCGCATCGCCGCGCTGCCGGTGGCCGAGGGCGGCAGCTTCAAGCGCGGCCAGACCCTGGTCGAATTCGATTGCGGCACTTACCGCGCCCAGCTGCACAAGGCCCAGGCCGCGCTGGAGGCGGCCAACCGCCTGGCCGAGGTCAATGCCCAGCTGGCCAAGCTCAATGCGGCCGGCAGCCTGGAAGTGGCCCAGGCCCAGGGCCGCGCCAAGGAGGCGGCGGCCGAGGCCAACTATATGCAGAGCGTGGTGGCCAAGTGCAGTATCGCCGCCCCCTTCGCGGGACGGGTGGCGCGGCGTGCGGCGGCCGTGCACCAGTACGTCAGTCCCGGCAATCCCGTGCTCGACATCGTCGATGCCGGGCCGCTGGAATTGCGCATGCTCCTGCCGTCCAAATGGCTGGGCAGCATGAAGCCGGGCAGCCGCTTCACGGTGGCCGTCGATGAGCTGGGCACGAGCTTCCCGGCCCGGATCGCGCGCCTGGGCGCCCAGATCGACCCGGTCAGCCAGTCGATTCCGGCGGTCGGCGTGATTGAGGGCGCCGCCGCCACGCTGTTGCCGGGCATGAGCGGCTGGGCCAGCTTCAAATAGGGCGGCGCGATGAGTGCCGCCGACGCCCGCCGCGACCTGGCCGCCCTGGTCGCCCTGATGCACCGCGCCCGCGCCGCCGGCGATGCCGCCGAGCTGGGCTTCGTGATCGTCAATGAGAGCCAGCAGCTGCTGGCCTACCGCCAGGCCGCGCTGTGGCGCGAAGGCACGCGGCGCCAGGTGGGCGCGCTGTCCGGCCTGTCGGAGCTGGACCCCACGGCGCCCTATGTGCAGTGGCTGGCCGCGCTGTTCCGCCATCTGGCGGCGCAGCCGGGGCCGGACTGCCGGCCGCTCCAGGCCGCGGACTTGCCGCCGGCGCTGGCGGCCGACTGGGCCTCCTGGCTGCCGGCCGAGGTGCTGTGGCTGCGCCTGGGCGGGCAGGGCGCGCTGCTGCTGGCGCGCGCCGAGGCCTGGACCGCCTATGAACGGAAACTGGCGCAGGAATTGGCGCACTGCTACGGCCACGCCTTGGCCCTGTTCGCGCCGCGCCGCAATCTGCGCGAGCTGGCCTGGGCCTGGCTCAAGCCGGGGCCGCGCCAGCGCCGGCTCTTGCTGGCCCTGCTGCTGGCGGCCTGCGTGCCGGTACGCCTGAGCGTGCTGGCGCGCGGCGAGGTGGTGGCGCGCGATCCCTTCCTGCTGCGCGCCCCGCTGTCGGGCGTGATCGCCAGCATCGCCGTGCAACCCAACCAGCGCGTGGCCCGCGGCGCGCCCCTGTTTTCCCTCGACGCCACCGCGCTCGCGGGCCAGTATGCGCTGGCCAGCCGCGAGCGCGAGGCGGCCCAGGAAAGCTACCGCGTCAGCGCCCAGCTCGCCGTCACCGACGACAAGGGCAAGCTGGCCATGGCCCAGGAACGCGCCCGGCTGGAAGAGAAAAGCATTGCCGCCGATTACAGCGGGCGCGAATTGCAGCGCCTGCAGGTGACGGCGCCCCAGGCCGGCGTGGTGGTGTTTTCCGACCGCAGCGACTGGCAGGGCAAGGCCGTGGTGGTGGGCGAGAAGGTGATGACCCTGGCCGACCCGGCCCAGGTCGAACTGGCGGCCTGGCTGCCGGCAGCCGAGGCGATGGACGTGGCGCCCGGCGCGCGCATCGTGCTGTATCCGAACGGCGCGCCGACCGCCTCGCATGCGGCCGAAGTGCTGCGCGTGGCCTACAAGGCCGAGGCGGCCGAAGGCGGCCTGCTGGCCTACCGCATCCAGGCCCGCTTCACCGACGGCGGCGCGCCGCGCCTGGGGCAGATGGGCACGGCCAAGGTGTATGGCGGCTGGGTGCCGCTGGCCTATTACGTGCTGCGCCGGCCGCTGACGGCGGCGCGCCAGTGGCTGGGATGGTAGGCATGCGCCGGGCGGACGGGCAGGGCGGGCGCGGGGGCGCCGGTGCGGACGCGGCGGCGGCCGGCGCGCCGGCCGGTACGGGGCCGGGAGCGGCCGACTACGCGCTGCCGCCGCTGCGCCAGGAGCTGAGCCTGCACGCGGGGCCGGTGCAGGCCGACGGCGCGCCCAGCTGGACCTTGCACGACCCCAGCAGCAACCGCTTTTACCAACTGGGCTGGGCCAGTTTTGAGATCCTGCAGCGCTGGCAGCTGGGCAGCGCCGAGCGCCTGCTGGCGGCCCTGCGCGCCGAAACCACCTTGCAGCTGGGGCGTGACGAGGTGGCGGCCATGCTGGCCTTCCTGTCCCGCCACCAGCTGCTGGTGGCGGCCACGGCCGAGCAGAGCGCGCGCCTGTGGCAGGCGCGCCAGGCCAGCCGCCCGAGCCGCGCCATGTGGCTGCTGAAAAACTACCTGTTCTTCCGCGTCCCGCTGCTGCGGCCCGAGGCGCTCCTGCTGCGCCTGCTGCCCTATTGCGCCTGGCTGTTCCATCCGCGCTTCTGGTGGGCGGCGGGCGGGGCGCTGCTGCTGGCCCTGGGCTTGCTGGCGCGGCGCTGGGACGAGTTCACCCACACTTTTTCCGGCTATGGCGGCTGGACGGCGGCGCTCGGCATCGGCGCGGCCCTGAGCCTGGCCAAGGTCTTGCACGAACTGGGCCACGCGTTGACGGCGCGCCGCTTCGGCTGCCGCGTGCCGGCCATGGGCGTGGCCTTCCTGGTTATGATGCCGGTGCTCTACACCGACACCAATGAGGCGTGGAAGCTGCGCTCGCGCCGCCAGCGCCTCTTGATCGGCGGCGCCGGCATGCTGGCCGAGCTCTTGCTGGCCGTGGCCGCCACCCTGCTGTGGTGCGTGCTGCCGGACGGGCCGCTGCGCGCCGGCGCCTTCCTGCTCGCCTCCACCACCTGGCTGGCGACGCTGGCCGTGAACGCCAGCCCCTTCATGCGCTTCGACGGCTACTTCCTGCTGGCCGACTATGTGGGCTTGCCCAATCTGCACCAGCGCGCCTTCGCCCAGGCCCTGTGGCGGCTGCGCCAGTGGCTGCTGGGCCTGGACGATCCCGCGCCGGAGCACTTCCCGGCTGCGACGCGGCGCAAGCTGATCGTGTTCGCCTGGGCCACCTGGCTGTACCGGCTGGTGCTGTTCCTGTCGATCGCCCTGTTGGTCTACCACCTGTTCTTCAAGGCGCTCGGCCTGTTCCTGCTGTTCGTTGAGCTGGGCTGGTTCATCGTGCGCCCCATCGCGGGCGAGCTGGGGCTGTGGTGGCAGCGCCGCGCCGAACTGCGCTGGTGCCGCGCCAGCCGCCGCAGCGCCGTGCTGCTGGGGCTGCTCGTGGCCGGGCTGGTTCTGCCCTGGCAGGCCGAGGTGGGCGCGCCCGCGGTGCTCGGCGCGCGCCAGTCGCAAGGCTTGTACGCGCCCGCCGCGGCCGAGGTGGCGGCGGTGGCGGTGCGGCCGGGCCAACTGGTGCAGGCCGGGCAAGTGCTGGCCCACCTGCGCTCGCCCCTGCTGCACATGCAGCTGGCCCAGGCCGAGGCGCGCGAGCGCCAGCTGGGCTGGCTGGCGGCCCAGCAAGCCTTCCACAGCGAGCTGCAGCAGCAAGGCGCCGTCTTGCGCCGGCAATGGGCGGCGGCGCAGGAACAGGTGGCCAGCCTGCGCCAGCAGCAGGCCCGCTTGCGCGTGCGCGCCCCGTTCGCCGGCCGCGTGGCCGATGTCAGCGAAGCGCTGCGGCCCGGTACCGTGATCGCCGAAGGCGAACACCTGCTCGACGTGCTGGGGCCGCGGGGCGCGCGCGGCGAAGCCTTCGTCGGCGAAGCCCAGCTGGCTGAGCTGCAAGCCGGCGCGCCGGCGCGCTTCGTGGCCGATGGCGGCGAGCACTGGGCCGTGCAATGCCGGGTGGGGGCCATCGACGATCTGAATCTGCCCCTGCTCGACCAGCCCCTGCTGGCATCGACCCATGGCGGCCCGATCCCGGTGGAGGCGCGCGAGCGCGGCCTGGTGCCGCTGGCGGCCGTGTTCCGCGTGCGCCTGGACGAGTGCGCGAGCGGGGCGGCGCCGCTGCGTGAAATGGCCGGGGTGGCGCGCTTGCAAGGAGAACGGCACAGCCTGTTAGGCCGGGGCTGGCGCGCGCTGCTGGCGCTGCTGCGCCGGGAGGGCGGCCTGTAAGACCGGGGCGGGGAAGAAAAGGGGAAGTGGGCAGCTGGGGCAAACGCTAGACGAAAAAAAACCGGCCAAAGGCCGGTTTTTTTCCCTGCGTGCCGAATTACTTGGCAGCGGAAGCAGCCGAAGCGGCAGCGGAAGCGGCTGGAGCAGCAGCGTCAGCGGCTGGAGCGGCAGCTGGAGCAGCAGCGTCAGCGGCTGGAGCAGCGGCTGGAGCAGCAGCGTCAGCAGCTGGAGCGGCTGGAGCAGCGGCTGGAGCCGAAGCTTCAGGAGCGGCTACTGGAGCAGCAGGAGCGGCTTCTTCTTTTTTGGAGCAAGCAGCCAGGGCAACAGCCAGCAGGGAGGCGATCAGCAGGGATTTTTTCATGGGTTTTCCTTAATTAATTCACAAAAAGTAAACAACGATGTTGCGATGAATAATTACCGGTAATTATCGCTCTTTAGGGTGTCTTCGAAGCCTTGTGTACCGTATGGTTTCCCGGACAACGTAAACTTCCTAACCTAATATTATAGCGAATTTTGACGCGTCGCAATAGCGGTGGGAGCCGATTTCATAACTATTTTGCGGTAATGCAATATAATTTTCTGCCCCGATCTGCCTGCTTTGGACGGCATCGCCGGCTTACCTGTCGAACAGCCGCATTTTACATATTTCTGGATCATAATCCAGCAATGTTTGCATGCAGGCCAGGATTTGTGTCATTCCAGACAGCAACAAAACGTTCGGCGCTGATTTGCGTCTCGGCGGGCGCGTCAAACGCCGCTTCGCCGCGCAGATGGTCGGCGTGGAAACGGCGCACGATGTCGCGGCCGTCGGCGATGACGAAGGAGTCGGTGAGCTGGCGCAGGGCCGGGATGGTGAGGCGGCACTCGATCAGGTGGCTGTAATCCCGCAGCAGGTGCAGAAAGCGCGGCGCGTCGCGCTCCAGGCGGGCATTGCTGTGGGCCACCAGGCGTAGCCGGCCCTGGCCGTGCAGGAATTGGCGCAGCAGCGCGTCCATCTGTGAACTGCCCAGCTGCCACCAGCCGAAGTCGGGATCGAACAGGTCCAGCGTCAGGCGGGCGCGGGAGAAGCAGGTGTGCAGCAGGCTTTCAAACTCGGCCCGGCTCGAAAAAGGCTGCTTCTCCATCGCGTTCTCCTTTACTGGGCCAGCTCCAGCCAGCCGTCGTGGTACCAGGCGTACAGCGCTTCCAGCACGTCTTCCGAGGCGGCGGCCACGGCGGCGCCATCGAGGGCGCGGCTATTGGCCAGCGTTTCCAGCGTCACCTTGTCGGCCTTGCCGATGGCGAAGGACTCGCCATTGATGAAGACATTCTTGCCGCGGTAGAACATCTGGCTCTTGAGCGACAGTTGCACGCCCTTTTTCGCCGCCGTCTGGGCGAAGCGCTCGGTCGTCAGCGGCTTTTCCGGCCCCTTGAAGAAGACATTGTGCTTCGGCTCGGACAGGTATTCGCCCAGGAAGATAGTCACATCGTCCTCGGTGAAGCGCACCTTGTTCAATTCCTCGGCCACGGTGGCCAGCATGTGTTTCGGGATTTCGGCCGGTTTGGTGGTCGGCTCCAGCTCCGGATCGCCGTAGATGCCCGGCAGGTCGATGGAATCGCACATGAATTGCAGGAAAGCCTCGCCCAGCTCCTGGTAGGCCGGCGCGCGGAAACCGATCGAATACGTCTGGCAATCGCCGATGGCGATGCCGTCGTGGGCGTAGTGGGGCGGCAGGTAGAGCATATCGCCCGGCTCCAGCACGAATTCCTCGGTGGGCTTGAACTTGCTCAGGATCTTCAGCGGCAAGCCTTCGACCAGGTCGAGGTTCTTCTGCGGGCCGATGCGCCAGCGGCGCTGGCCCTGGGCTTGCAGCAGGAACACGTCATACGAGTCGAAATGCGGGCCGACGCCGCCGCCATCGGTGGCGAAGCTGACCATCAGGTCGTCCAGGCGCGCATCGGGGATGAAGCGGAATTGGCGCAGCAGCGCGTCGGCGCGCGCGTCGTGCAGGTTCACGCCCTGCACCAGCATGGTCCATTCCTTCTGGCTGCGCGGCGGCAGCCCGGTCAGCGGGCCGTGCTGCAGATCCCATTGGCCGCCGGTCAGCGTGACCAGGCGCGACTCGACGTAATCCTTGGTCGCCAGCTCGGCCAGCGCCTCGACCGGCAGCAGGGGCTGAAAGCCCGGCACGGCCTGACGGATCAGCAGGGGTTTTTTATGCCAGTATTCGCTCAGGAATTGAGCCGGCGTGATGTCGCCGAGAAGAGTGAGTTTTTTCATGGCGCCATTATAGCAACCGGCCGCCGGACGGCGGCGGCGGGACAGCCCAGGAGGTATAATCTGCCTGCGCTTAAAAACGAAAGGAAGCCATAATGAAGATCGCCAAGAATACCGTCGTGACGGTGAACTACAAACTGTCCGACGCACAGAACAATCTGATCGAAGACGGCCGTCAACCCATGGTCTACCTGCACGGTGGCTACGAGAATACCCTGCCGAAGATCGAAGAAGAGCTGGACGGCAAGGAAGTCGGTTACAGCAACACGATCCAGATCGAACCTGAAGATGCCTTCGGCGATTACGATGCCAATCTGGTCAAGGTCGAAGACCGCGCCCGCCTGCCCGAGCCGCTGGAAATCGGCATGCAATTCGAAGGCATGCCGGATGGCGAAGATGGCGAAGAAGAAGCCATGATCTTCACCGTGACCGAAATCGCCGACGACAAGGTCGTACTTGACGGCAACCACCCGCTGGCCGGCATGGCCCTGCGTTTCGAACTGAAAGTGGTTGAAGTGCGCGCCGCCAGCGAAGAAGAAATCGCCCACGGCCACGTGCACGGCGCCCACGGCCACCACCACGACGACGAGGACGACGAAGGCGAAGAGGGCGACCACTTCCGTACCCACCCGATCCACTGATCGCGTCCCGCAAGCAAAAAAAGGCGAACCCCGGTTCGCCTTTTTTATTGCACCGCTACGGTCGGGTTCGTGTCCGATTGGGGTCTGACCCCAAGGTGGACACGGGCTCGGCTTTGGGGCGGGTGAACAGGGTGGGGCTGCCGGGGGCGACGCGGATGGTGGTCCAGCCGGGGCTCAGGCTCAGGTGGGCGAGGTTGCCGCGCCATTGCAGGACGGCTTCGGCGTCCGGCGCGGATGCGGCGGCGTTGGCCGATGCGCTGGCCGTGCCGTTCTGGGCGGCCGGCGCTTTGGCGGTTTTTTGCGCGCTGTCGATCAGCAGCACCTTGCCTTTGAATTTCTCGGCCAGCGCGCGCACCTGCTTGCGTGTCTGGGCGAAGCCGTCCTGTTTGGAGGAGAAGCCGCTTAGCAGCGAGAAGCTTTCCTCCTGGTGGGCGCCGATATCGCCGTCCGATACCAGCACGATGCCATCGAGTTTCTTGCGCTTGGCCAGCGCGAACAGGCGCTGCAGCCAGTTGCGGTTGGCCACGGTGCGGTCTTCATATTCGCTATTGCGCCCGGCTTCGGTCAGGAAGTGGTTGTTCTTCGCCGGCAGGTTGATGGTGGCGAACAGCACATTGCCATATTCCCAGTAGGCGTTTTCGGCGTAGCTGCGGAACTGGCTGGAGTTCGACAGGCGGTTCAGCGCGAGCTTTTTCTCGCCCAGCGACTCGTCCTGGTCGAAGAACAGTTCGCGGATGCGGTTCAGGCGCTCGATCGCATTCGAACGGCCGGCCGAGTTGCGGCAGGCGGTCCAGTCGCTGCCGGCCAGCGACAGCACCAGCGGACGGGGCGACTTGTCGAGCAGGGCGCGGCGCTGGGCGTACAGCTTGTCGCTGCAGGCTTCGCTGGCCGACTTGATGCCGGTGACGAGCAGGAAGGCGGCGCGCTTTTGCTCCGCGTCCTCCAGGGTGCGTTGCAGTTCGGCTTCGTCGGACTCGCCCTTCAACACCTGGGCCGCGACGGCAAACTGGAAGGATTTCTTGGCTGGTGCGGCGGCCGCCGGAGCCAGCGCCGCCAGCGCGAGCGCCAGCAGCGCGGCGGCGCTCAAGGGCGGCACGGCGGCGCGCCGCATGCTCATGCCAGCGCGGGTTGCGCCAGGCGCTTGAGCTGGTAGAGCTGTTCCAGCGCTTCGCGCGGGGACAGGGCGTCCGGATCGAGTTCGTCCAATGCGCCCAGCAGTTCCTGCAGCGCGGGATTGGCATCGGCCGGCGCGGCGGCGACCGGCGCAGCCGCTTCCTCGTCGTTGGCGTCGGCCGTCGGCGCGGCGAACAGGTCGAGCTGCGGCGTGGCGTCGAGCGCCTGCGATTCGAGGCGGGCCAGATGCTTGCGCGCCGCCTTGATCACCGGCTGCGGCACGCCCGCCAGCTGGGCCACTTGCAGACCATAGCTTTGCGAGGCCGGTCCGGCCTGCACCGCGTGCAGGAAGACGATGCTGTCCTTGTGCTCCACCGCCGACAGGTGCACATTGGCCGCCGTCGGATGCGCTTCCGGCAACTGGGTCAGTTCGAAGTAGTGGGTGGCGAACAGCGTGAAGCTGCGGCTGGCGTCGATCAGGTGGCGCGCGATGGCCCAGGCCAGGGCCAGGCCGTCGAAGGTCGAGGTGCCGCGCCCGATTTCATCCATCAGCACCAGCGAATGCTCGGTGGCGCCGTTCAGGATGGTGGCCGCTTCGGTCATCTCCACCATGAAGGTGGAGCGGCCGCCGGCCAGGTCGTCGGTGGCGCCGATACGGGTGAAGATGCGGTCGATCGGGCCGATGGTGGCGCTGGCCGCCGGCACGTAGCTGCCCACGTAAGCGAGCAGGGTAATCAGGGCGACCTGGCGCATGAAGGTCGATTTACCGCCCATGTTCGGGCCGGTGATCAGCAGCAGGCGGCGTTCGTCGAGCAGCTTGCAGTCGTTGGCGATGAAGCGCTCGATCTGGTTTTCCACCACCGGATGGCGGCCTTCAACGATATGGATGCAGGACTCGGCCACCAGCTCCGGCGCGCACCAGTTATGGCGCAGCGCATGCTCGGCCAGCGCGGTCAGCGTGTCCAGCTGGGCGATGTTCTGGGCGATGGTCTGCAAGGTGCCGATATGCGGCGCCAGGTCGGCCAGCAGCTGGTCGTACAGCACTTTCTCGCGCGCCAGGGCGCGGTCCTGCGCCGACAGGGCCTTGTCCTCGAAGGCCTTGAGTTCGGGCGTGATATAGCGCTCGGCGTTCTTCAGCGTCTGGCGGCGGCGGTAGTCATCCGGCACCTTGTCGGCCTGGCCGTTGGTGACTTCAATATAGAAGCCATGCACCTTGTTGTATTCCACGCGCAGATTGGCGATGCCGGTGCGGGCGCGTTCGCGCGTTTCCAGGTCGATCAGGAATTGGCCCGCGTTTTCCGACAGGCCGCGCAGCTCGTCGAGCTCCGCGTCGAAGCCGCGCGCGATGACGCCGCCGTCGCGCACCATATTCGCCGGCTCCTCCATCACCGCGCTTTGCAGCAGATCGAGGCAGGCTTGCGGCGTGTCGATGGCGGCGTGGATGTGCGACAGCAGGCTGGCGTCGTTATCGTGGCTCAGGCTGCGCTCCATGGCGTGACGCAGATTGGGCAACTGGCGCAGGCCGTCGCGCAGGCTGGCCAGGTCGCGCGGACGCGCCGTCAGCAGGGCCACGCGGGTGGTGATGCGTTCGATATCCGGCACCTGGGCCAGATGGTGGGACAGCGAGCCGGTGACATCGTTCTGCATCAGCGCCGCGATGGCGTCGTGGCGCGCGCGCGCCACCGATTGCGCGCGGCGCGCATGGTGCAGCCAGTGGCGCAGCAGGCGCGAACCCATGGGCGTGCGGCAGTGGTCGAGCAGCGAGAACAGAGTCGGCGATTCCTGGCCGCGGATGGTTTCGGTCAGCTCCAGATTGCGGCGCGTGGCCGAATCCAGGCCGATGAATTCCGATTCGGTTTCGCAGGCGAGGCTGCGCACGTGCTGCAAGCCGCGGCCCTGGGTCGATTGCGCGTAGCGCAGCAGGGCGCCGGCCGCGCCGAAAGCCGCGCCCAGGCCGTCGGCGCCGAAGCCGGTCAGGGTGGCGACGCCGAGCTGGTCGAGCAGCGCCTTGTGGCCGTGCACTACATCGAAGTGCCAGTCCGGCACGCGGTTGACGTGGCACAGGGTGCTATCCTCGAACAGCTCGCCGTTATCGCCGCGCAGGATTTCGGCCGGCACGATGCGTTCCAGCTCCTGCTGGATGCGCGCGGTGACGGCGCGCTGCTCGCCCGAGAACTCCATCAGACGTAGCGAACCGCTGGCCAGCGAGAGCCAGGCCAGGCCGGCCGTGTACACCTTGCGGTTGGCGATCACGCACATGGCCAGCAGTGGACGTTCGGATTTCTCCGGCAGCAGGTCCGAATCGGTCAAGGTGCCCGGCGTGACCACGCGCATCACCTTGCGCTCCACCGGCCCTTTGCTGGTGGCCGGATCGCCGATCTGTTCGCAGATGGCGCAGGATTCGCCCAGCTTGACCAGCTTGGCCAGATAACCGTCCAGCGAATGGAAAGGCACGCCCGCCATCTTGATCGGCATGCCGTTCTGCGTTCCGCGCGCCGTCAGCGTGATGCCGAGGATGCGCGAGGCCTTTTCCGCGTCGTCGAAGAACAGCTCATAGAAGTCGCCCATGCGGTAGAAGACCAGCATCGTGGGGTGTTCGGCCTTGATGCGCAGGTACTGCTGCATCATCGGCGTGACTTTTTCGGCAGGGCTGTTTTTGATGGCGGCGGCGTTGATTTCTTTGGGAACGGTGGTCATGTCGGTATGTCGGTAGTGCAGCGCACGGAGCGCGTCGTAAACCTGACATTTTACCTCTTTTGCAAAATTCGCAGCAGGATGCGGTCCCTTCAAGGTGGAAAATCCTCATCCAGCAGTTGCTCGACCATATACGGGAGGGGGACGGAAAAACGATGGAAGCCAAGCCTGTTTCTATGGATGCCTGCCTGGCGGCTACCGGATAGGTATTGTTTGCAAACTGCATAATTTTTGGCCGCAGGCTTGGGCTGTCGTCCAATATCGTTTGAATGCTTGCGCGTTGTTCGATGGTCGTGGCAGTCCAGCTCGGCGTTTTTCGCTCGGGCTGAAACGGGCATTTCAGCAGATGCTGAATCAAACTGCCAGTCTGCTTGTCAGGGCGTGACGTTCTTGCCGGGACATGCCGTTCAATTCCTCGATCAGGTTCTCGATATCCAGTTGTTCCAGCTGGCCGCTGCGCAGCAGCGCAGCCTGGGCGTCCAGCCACAGCACGAAGTCATCTTCGTAATCGGGCTGGGCAGGTGTTTGGTCTTTGAAGTCGAGCATGATCGGCACCTCCTCGAAGCAAGCTAGCAGTGAGGGTGGGGATGTCCAGAGAATGTTCCCTGTCCCTACGCTGGCACTAATCCTGTTTGACAGCGACGTGTATCGCCTTCATGGGCATGCTGATGACGCCGCGATGATCCAATCGGAAGAGGCCGATGTCTTCGCGCTGAATAAATTGCAGTGCGCCTCGTGTTACGACAACGTTTATTTCAGCCGCCCAGATTTGGATGTTCTGGGAATGTTGGCCCAGGCCGTTCGCTATCGCCGGACAAAGAAAAACCGGCAGCGCATTTTTCCCAAAGAGGATTCGCCCGAGCGAAAATCGGAAATCATCATAAACATGCTAGTAAGCGTGAAAATGCCGCTGGCGTTGTCGTTTCTGCGCCCCCCGGCGGCGCCAAGCCATGATTATATTTGCGCATGCAGACTTATCGGGGCGCGAAATGACTTGGCGGGGCGGACTCTCGCCATGGCCTGCATGGTTCCAAACCCTGTCGCCGCCGCGCAATCCGCAGGGCAACCACAGGTGAACGGCAGCGCGGGAACAGATTGTCGCGAAGCTATATGACGTTCTTCTTTTCGCCATTGATCCAGAGGATCTTGTCGAAGACGCGATCCTGAAACCAGTCGGCCTTGGAGTCTTTCAGCGCTGATTTTTGATTCGCTTCCGGGACCATGGACCAGTGAGCGACGCCGGGCAGGCCCTTGATCGCCTCTTTGAGCTCGCTCCGCAGCGCCTGATATTCAAGCTCCCACGCGGCGGCGAACAGCTCGTAATCGCCATCCACTTTTTGCCCTTTGCTATCATCGCGAAGCTTGCTCAACGCGTTAAGAGCCGCGACAGCGCGTTTGTCGTAAATTCGGACGCTCGTATGCCCGCGAAACCAGAGGAATTTGGTCGCAGCTGAAAGCAAGATCGGTTGCGCGCCCGCGTCGTCTGCCAACGGGAAAATCTTCCCAAGCTTCTTGGCCAGTCGATGAACCTCGTCGGCTGGCGAATCGGTGGAGGTCAACTCCACTTTCCGAACGGCGTTGGCGACCTTGCGCCACAAGAGCTCAACCTGCCGGGGGCCAGCTTTCTTCGCCTCCTTGGTGGAGAAGTTGCGAACCACATTGTATTTTGTCGCCAGTTCTCGGAAGGCGATCGCCAGCTCCTTCGGCCCTGCGTCGCTTCTCAGGATCGTGGCCAGAGGCTTGTCGGTTCGCTCCCATTGGTTGAGGTAAGAAAGAGCGGCTGGGCGGGCTAGGTTCTCATTCATAGGCGTCCTCCTTGAGTTGACTGATATCAATATTATGCTCCAGACTTTGAGCGCTGGGCGGGCTGTGGCGAAGGCGCCGAGCTCCGCTGGCTCGCGATCGAAGCGCGTGGTGGATGGGAGTGCGCTGCGAAGGCGAACGACAGGCTGATATCACTCAATGGAGGCTGCGATGAAACAAACCAAGTTGTATAGAAAGGTGAAGCCCTTTGTCGAAAACAGGTTGTTCCCGGTGGCGGCGCTCTGGTTGTTCGCGCTCGCGATCTTTGAATCAGCGGCCTGGATGGTTGGATATTTATCGGAAGGCGGAGCGCCGACGCGTTTGCATTTAGTGAACTTGTCCGCGTTTGGAGATGGGCGCGTGGTGCTGCTCCTAAGCGTGTGCGCGTTGGCGGCCATGGGCGTCGTGTCGATGATCGATCTAAACGTCAACCGGCGCTCCATCAATCGAGCGAAGGTGGAGAGGTTTCCCCACCAGTTGTGGGACGAGGTTTCATCGGCGTCTGCGCACGCGGGCGCGGCCCTGTGCGCTTCGGTGTATTGGGGCGGCGGAGAAAGCTTGTCTCGCGCCGTCGAGCAGGGGCGATTGGTGACGGCGTGCGCGTTGATGGGAATCGCCTTTTTTGCCTATCATTGGGAAGAGCCGGAGCAACGCGGAAGCGCAGCCAGCGAGATATAGCCGTCCCGACGATTCGATTTGGGCTTGGCACAGGCGCCGCGCGCTGGCCAGGCTCATTTCAAAGTCTGTCTTTGTCGAAGAACAGCACAAGGTTGTAATGGGCGTCATACTTGGCCTCGATTTCCTCCACTGTCGTGGCGAGGTTGGAGGCGCCCATTGGCTTGCTTGGGCTACGCGAGATCACTTTTTCGATGATCTTTTGAGCGGGAAGCAGTGTGAAGCCGCCGCCGTCAGAGGGAAATGGCCGCCCGATCAAAGTGATGAAGACGCCGATGCTCCAGGCTCCGAACCGCGCCCATTCAAAACGAACGCATGCAAACTCCTTGGCGGGGTCCAATCGCGGATCATGAGGCCCTATATCCATCTCTAGGCGCATTGCGAGGTTGTCCTCATCAGTGATTTTTTCAAATTGCATGATCTGTTCCGCATGGCGCGATATCTCGGGAAAGGAGGCCCTGACGTGGTCGAATATACCCATGCGCTGAAGAACTCGCAGGGTGGCCTCAGTCGCGTCCAGCTCGTTTTGGAATGCGAAGGTGCGACCTTGCGAAAAGCCAGCGATGCTGTAGTGGACATTGTCCGGCGTGTTAAATTCGAAGAGAATTCTCGTCTCCGAGCATAAGAGCGCTTGAAATCTCAGCGCGGCTTGCAGATGGTGCAACGGAAATTGCTTAGTCCCGAGATTGGATGAGAACTCCAACCGTCCTTCGTCGAGGTGGATGATCAGGTCGAAAAACTCGCCTTTGAATCTGCACTTGTGGCCTCCCGCCATGGCGTTGAAAAAATCAACAGGGAAAGACTGCGGTGGTCAAGAAATTTCGGACACAACAATAGGTTCACGCACTGCCATTTTCCGTTCATAGACGGCGGGCGACAGATTGCCCAATGCTGAATT
>NZ_JACHXD010000001.1 GCF_014191875.1 Pseudoduganella violacea | reverse complement strand
TCTCAGACCAGCTACTGATCGTTGCCTTGGTGAGCCTTTACCTCACCAACTAGCTAATCAGATATCGGCCGCTCCAGGAGCATGAGGTCTTGCGAGCCCCCACTTTCATCCTTAGATCGTATGCGGTATTAGCGTAACTTTCGCTACGTTATCCCCCACTCTTGGGTACGTTCCGATATATTACTCACCCGTTCGCCACTCGTCAGCGGAGCAAGCTCCCTGTTACCGTTCGACTTGCATGTGTAAAGCATGCCGCCAGCGTTCAATCTGAGCCAGGATCAAACTCTTCAGTTTAATCTCTGTTGTCCGGCATTGCTGCCGGGGTCACTCACTCAAAATACTGACGATCCCTTCTTGCGAAGGTCACGTTTAATATATTTGTATGAGCGTTTGAATCTATTATTTGAGCTTCAGGACCAAAGTCCCGGGCACATCATCAAACGCCCACACTTATCGACTGTTAATTTTTAAAGATCCTGATCGCTGCACTTATCGACAAAGCGTTGTGTTTGTCAGCAGCAGAGAAGCGAGATTATCTAGTATTTCCGATGAACCGTCAAGCTTCCTGTTTTCCCATCTTCGCTTCGCTGCTTGCGCTGCGTTGCGAGGGACAGAACTATAGCGAACCTGCGGCCGGCGCGCAAGGGTAAAATGTGACTTTTCGCGCCTCATCTTCATCCCGCCTCATGACTATCCTGCTTTCCACCCTCAATGCCCGCTACACCCATGCTTCCCTTGGGCTGCGCTACCTGCTTGCGAATATGGGGGCGCTGAAAGAGCAGACCCGCATCCAGGAGTTCGTGAGCGGCGCCAAGACCACGGAAATGGTGGAGCGCATCCTGGCGGCGGAACCGAAGATCGTCGGCTTCGGCGTCTATATATGGAATGTCGAGGAGACGGCCAAGCTGGTGGCGATGCTGAAACGGGTCGCGCCCAAGCTGGTGATCGTGCTGGGCGGCCCGGAAGTCTCGCACGAGACCAATGAGCAGCATATCGTCCAGCTGGCCGATTATGTGGTGACCGGCTGGGGCGATGTCACCTTCCCCAAGCTGTGCAATGAAATCCTGAACGGACCAAAGCCGCTGATGAAGGTGCATGCGGGCGTGCAGCCGCCGATGGCGGAAATCGCCCTGCCCTATTCTTTATACGCGGATGAGGACATCGCCCACCGTACCTTGTATGTGGAGGCATCGCGCGGCTGCCCCTTCAAGTGCGAGTTCTGCCTGTCGGCGCTGGACAAGACAGCCTGGCCCTTCAATATCGATAGCTTCCTGGCCGAGATGGAAAGCCTGCATGCGCGCGGCGCCCGCCTGTTCAAGTTCGTCGACCGTACTTTCAACCTGAATATCAAGACCAGTTTGAAGATCATGCAGTTCTTCCTCGACAAGCTGGCAGCGAATCCGGAAGACCCGGTGTACGCCCACTTCGAACTGGTGCCAGACCACTTGCCCGACGCGCTGAAGGAAGGCATCGCCAAATTCCCGCCTGGCGCGCTGCAGTTCGAGATCGGCATCCAGAGTTTCAATCCGGTGGTGCAGTCGAATATCAGCCGCAAGCAGGACAACCAGAAAGCGGCCGACAATATCCGTTGGCTGTGCGAGCATTCGCACGTCCACATGCACGTGGACCTGATTGCCGGCCTGCCCGGCGAAACGGTGGAAAGCTTTGCCGAGGGTTTCGACAAGCTGTGGGCGCTCGGCCCGCACGAAATCCAGTTCGGCATTCTCAAGCGCCTGCGCGGCACGCCCATCATCCGCCATACCGAGGAATTCGGCCTGGTCTTCGATCCGCATCCACCCTATACGATCCTGGCCAACCGCGATATCGACTTTCCCACCATGCAAAAGCTGGTGCGTTTCGCGCGCTACTGGGACCTGGTGGCGAACTCGGGACGCTTCACGCAGACCACGCCGGTATTGCTGGGCGACCGGCCTTTCTATAATTTCATGGCATTCTCGGACTGGCTCTATAAGAATACCGACGCCACCCACCGCATCGCCCTGGATCGCCTGGCAGGGCTGGTGCAGCGCTACCTGGCGCAACTCCTCGGCGAAGCGGAGGCCGGCGAGCTGCTGGCGCGCGATGGCCATGCGGTGCGCGCCAAATCCGGCGGCAAGGACAAGGTGCAGCGCGCCGATTCGGCCGCCCCGCTGCGGCAAGCGCGCCATCTGGCGGCCTGATTTCCAGCCCCTTCCGCCAGCCGCCTCGCTCGCAAGGCGGTAGCGGCGGAAACGAAACTCACTTACACTGGCGGCATGCCCATTGCACAAGAGCCAATATTGACCTTCAGCCCCGGCGACGCGTCGGGACGCACCGTGACAGCCAGCGGCGTATGGCAGGTGCACGCACTGGCCCAGGGCAAGCGCATGCGCGACATCAGCGGCAAGCTGGATCAATTGCGCAATGACGCCGGCTTGCAATGGGATCTGAGCGGTATCGGCAGCATGGACCATATCGGCGCCCAGGTTTTCTGGAGCGCCTGGGGCAATAAACGCCCCGCATCCCTAAAACTGGCGGATGGCCAGGATGAATTTTTCAAACGCCTGGAAAGCACCGGGCCACTAGAACTGCCGCGCGAGCGCCGCACGCATCTGGGCTGGATACAGACGCTGGGCTTCGGCATGCTCGATTTCTTCGAGCATCTGCGCGGCTTTGTGCGCCTGATCGGCCAGGTGACGCTGGATCTAGGCCGCTTCGCGCGCCACCCGATCCGCGGTCCCTGGCGCGAAATCTCGGCGAATATTTTCCATGCCGGCTTCCAGGCGCTGGCCATCACGGCCTTGGTAGGCTTTCTGATCGGCGTGGTGCTGTCTTATCTGTCGGCCCAGCAGTTGCGCACCTTCGGCGGCGACATCTATCTGGTCAACCTGCTGGGCATGAGCGTGATCCGCGAACTGGGGCCGCTGCTGGCGGCGATCCTGGTGGCGGGCCGCTCCGGCTCATCGATTACGGCGCAGCTGGGCGTGATGCGCGTGACGGAGGAATTGGACGCCATGCTGGTGATGGGCATCTCGCATGGCTTCCGCCTGATCCTGCCAAAAGTGGTGGCGCTGGCGATTTCGATGCCGCTGCTGGTGATCTGGACCGATTGCGCGGCGCTGATCGGCGGCATGGTCTCGGCCAAGATTGAGCTGAACCTGTCGGCGCGCTACTTCATCCAGAAGCTGCCGGATGCGGTGCCGCTGGCGAACTATATGATTGGCCTGGGCAAAGGCGCGGTCTTCGGCGTGCTGATCGCGCTGGTATCCTGCCATTTCGGCCTGCGCATCAAGCCGAATACGGAAAGCCTGGGACGCGGCACAACCACTTCGGTGGTGACGGCGATTACGGTAGTGATCCTGGCCGACGCGGTGTTCGCCATCGTCTTCAATGGAGTGGGTTACTGATGAGCGAAACGTCCACGGAAGAAAGCAGTTGCCCGAACGGCGGCAGCCAGCTGACGCTGGACGGCAGCGTGCCGGTGGTCGAGATCACCAATCTGCAGACGAAGTTCGGCCGCACCGTCATCCACAATGAGCTGAACCTGACGATCGAGCAGGGCGAAATCCTGTCGCTGGTGGGCGGCTCCGGCACCGGCAAGACCGTGCTGCTGCGCCAGATGCTGGGACTGGAACGGCCTTCGCGCGGCTGCGTGCGCATCTTCGGCGAGGATATCTCGCAAGCGTCGGCCGAGCACCTGCAGCAGTTGCGCAATCACTGGGGCATGCTGTTCCAGCAAGGCGCACTGTATTCGGCGCTGACGGTATTCGACAATGTCGCCCAACCGATGCGCGAGCTGCACGCCCTGTCGCCGGAATTGATACGCGCGGCGGTGCTGCTGAAAATGAATATGGTGGGCCTGGGCCCGGAGCATGCGAACAAGATGCCGTCCGATCTCTCGGGCGGCATGATCAAGCGCGTGGCCTTGGCACGCGCCCTGGCGCTGGAACCGCAGTTGCTGTTCCTGGACGAGCCGACGGCCGGCCTCGATCCCGACCTGTCGGAAAGCTTCGTGGCCCTGATCAAGTCCCTGCACCGCGAGCTGGGACTGACGGTGGTGATGGTGACGCACGATCTGGATACGCTGTTCGCCCTCTCCACCCGCATCGCGGTGCTGGCGGAAAAGCATGTGATCGCGGTGGGGCCGACGCGCGAGGTGATCCAGTTCGACCACCCGTTTATCAAGGATTTTTTCCTGGGCGACCGCGGCAAGCGCGCCCTGGAAGCGCTGGAATAGCGCAGCAGACAAGGAGCAGGCATGGAAAACAAATCGCACGCTTTAATGACAGGCTTCTTCACCCTCGCCCTGCTGACGGCGGCGGTGCTGTTCGGCATCTGGTTCAACCGCGACCGCATCGAGCGCAATCCCTATCTGCTGGCGACCACGCTCTCGATCCCCGGCCTGAACCCGCAGGCGGCGGTGCGCTACCGCGGCTTGGAAGTGGGCAAGGTGGACGATATCGACTTCGATCCAAACAACGCCGGCCAGATCATCGTGCACCTGAGCGTGGACCCGGAAACACCCATCACCCGCACCACCTACGCCACCCTGGGCTACCAGGGCGTGACCGGCATCGCCTATATCCAGCTCGATGACGAATCGGTGGGTTCGCCACGCCTGGGCACCAGCAAGGCCAATCCCAGCCGCATTCCGCTGCAGCCAGGCCTGTTCGACCAGCTGGAAAAGCGCGGCAAAGCCATTCTCTCGCAATCGGAAGCGGCGGCGGCCAAGCTGAATACCCTGCTCAGTCCCGAGAACCAAAAAACCATCCTGGCCGCTTTCGCCGACGTCAGCGCCACGGCCAAGTCCTACCGCGAACTGTCGCAACAGCTCGCGCCCACCGTCGACAAGCTGCCGGCGCTGGCCGACCAGGCGCACAGCACGCTGGCTTCGGTAAACCGCCTGGCCACCGATGTGAACAAGCTGACCACCAGCCTGCAGGGGCCGGACGGCGCCATCACCCGCATCACCGGCACGGTGGACCGCGTCGGCAATTCGCTCGACGCCGTCACCACCGGCATCGAGCTGGAAGCCCTGCCCGGCATCACCGGCCTGACCGATGAAACGCGTTCCTCGATGCGCGCGGTGCGCCGTACCATGAACACCCTGAACGACCGCCCGCAAAGCATCTTGTTCGGCGCGCCCGGCACTCCGCCTGGCCCCGGCGAAGACGGCTTCGTGGCGCCGAAAAAATGAGGACCACCATGCATACACGCCTGCTTCCGCTTCTGGCCTGCGCCGCCATCCTGTCCGGCTGCGCCGGCAGCAAGGCCGTCCATCCGACCGCCTTCGACTTCGGCCCGCTGCCGGCCATGGCTGGCGCGCCCGCCGCGCCGGTCCTGCCGGCGCTGGTGGTGGCCGACATTGCCGGCCCCGCCTCGCTGGACAGCCAACGCATGCACTACCGCCTGCTGTATGAGGACGCCCAGCAGCCGCGCCCCTATGCCTACAATAGCTGGAGCGTGACGCCGCTGCAGTTGATGACGCAGCGCGTGAAGGCGCGCATCGCGCAGTCCGGCGTCAAGGTGCTGGGCACGCAGGACGCGGCGGCCGGCCTGCCGCTGCTGCGCATCGAGGCCGACGAGTTCTCGCAGAACTTCAGCAGCCCGCAGCAAAGCACGGCCAGCATCTCGGTGCGCGCCTCGCTGTTCCGCGCCCACCGCCTGGTGGACCAGCGCACCTTCAGCCGCAGCATGCCGGCGCCGAGCGCCGACGCGCCTGGCGGGGCGCAGGCGCTGGCCGGCGGCACCGACGCCATCGCCGCCGATATCCTGGCCTGGCTCGCCACGCTTCCGCAGCAGTAAGGCATGACCGAAACCACCGTCGCGCCGCGCAAAGGCTCGCCGGTAGCGCGCGCATCGCTGCTGGCCTATCTATTCCTGATCGTCTATGCCAGCTGGTTCCCCTTCTCCGGCTGGCATAACCAGGGACTGTCGCCGCTGATCTTCCTCGAGTCGACCTCGATGCCGCGCTATTGGACCATGTTCGACGCGGTGATCAATGTGGTCGGCTACATCCCCTTCGGCGTGCTGCTGGTGTATGCCATGTATCCGCGCTTGCGCGGCGTGTGGGCCTTCCTGCTGGCGGCCGTTTGCGGCTGCCTCGTCTCGGGATTGATGGAGGGCGTGCAGACCTACCTGCCCAGCCGCGTCTCGTCCAACCTGGACTTCTATACCAATGCCGCCGGCTGCGCCTTCGGCGCGCTGGTCGGCGTGCTCACGGCAAGCAAGCTGCTGGAAGGCAGTCCGCTCTACCGCCTGCGCCAAAGCTGGTTCGCGCCGCACGCCAGCCAAGGCCTGGTGCTGCTGGGACTCTGGCCGCTGGCGCAGATTTATCCGCAAAGCTTCCTGTTCGGCCATGGGCAGCTGCTGCCCATTCTGTCCGAATGGCTGTCCGAGCTGCTGGAGATGGATATCGACCTGACCGCCTATGTGCGCCAGGATCTGGAACTGACGGTGGAGCAATACTGGCTGTCCGAAACCATCGTCACCGCCTGCGGCATGACGGGTGCCGCCCTGACCCTGCTTTGCCTGCTGCGCAAGCCGGCTCCGCGCCCCCTGCTGATCATCGGCCTGGTCGCGGCCGCCCTGCTGGTCAAATCGCTGGCCATGGCCCTGCTGTTCTCGCCCGAAAATGCCTTCGTCTGGGTCACGCCGGGCGCGCAGGGCGGCTTCCTGATCGGTGCCATCATGCTGGCCGGCCTGGCGTTCGCGCCGCATCTGGCGCAGCGGCGGCTGGCGGCGGCCACGCTGCTGCTCAGCCTCGTAATGATCAACACCACGCCGGTCAATCCCTACTTCGCCGTCACCCTGCAAACCTGGGTGCAGGGCAAGTTCCTCAACTTTAACGGCGCGGCCCAATTCCTGTCCCTGCTCTGGCCCTTCTTTGCATTGTGGTTCCTGTGGCTGCCCTCACATAAACTCAACAAACCCTGATCGCAGGTATCATTACGCATTCAGCCTTGCGCCAGACACTGTAGGAAAACCACCATGAGCGACACCTCTTACTATAAACACCACGTCTTCTTTTGCCTGAACACGCGCGACGATGGCCGTCCTTGCTGCACCGACCACAATGCGGAAGCGGCCCAGCAATACGCCAAGAAACGCTGCAAGGAACTGGGCATCAATGGCGAAGGCAAGGTCCGCATCAACAAGGCAGGTTGCCTGGACCGCTGCGAGGAAGGCCCGGTGCTGGTGGTCTACCCGGAAGGCACCTGGTATACCTTCGTCGACAACAGCGATATCGATGAAATCATCGAGAGCCACCTGGTCGGCGGCAAAGTCGTGGAACGTTTGAAGATTTAATTTATATGCTGAACAAGAACTCGGAAAAATTTACCCTGGCCGGCGGCGCCGGCCAGATGGAAGGCCTGCTGGATTGGCCAGCCGGCACGCCGCGCGGCATCGCGCTGGTGGCCCACCCGCATCCGCTGTACGGCGGCACCATGGACAACAAGGTCGCGCAGACCCTGGCCCGCACCTTCGTGGCGCTGGGCTATGTGGCGGCGCGCATCAACTTCCGCGGCGTCGGCGCCTCGGAAGGCGTGCATGACCACGGCCACGGCGAAACCGACGATATGGAAATCCTCTACCACCATATGCGCGAGCGCTTCCCGGACCTGCCGGTGGCACTGTCGGGCTTCTCCTTCGGCACTTTCGTGCAGTCGAAACTGCAGGAACGTCTGAGCGCCGCCGGCACGCCGGCCGAGCGCCTGGTGCTGGTCGGCACGGCCGCCGGCAAATGGCAGCTGGCCGATGTGCCGGCCGACACCATCCTGATCCATGGCGAGCATGACGACACCATCACCCTGCAGGCAGTGCTGGACTGGGCGCGTCCGCAAGACATTCCGGTGATCGTGATTCCGGGCGCCGACCACTTCTTCCACCGCAAGCTGGGCCACATCAAGAATTGGGTGATCGCCCTGTGGCAGGGCCAAAAGGACACCGCCGAGGCCGATTAAGCGCCTATAATATTTGCCCATGCCGCCAGAACCCCTGCCGGCATGCGCTTCTGTATCAATTACTTGGATCATCGCCCCATGAAAAAATTCCTCGCGGCACTGGCCACCAGTGTGCTGTTCTTCTCCGCCGCCTCGGCGCAATCCTTGCCTCCTCCGACCATCGCCGCCAAGTCCTGGCTGCTGCTGGACGCCACCAGCGGCCAGATCATTGCTTCGCAAGATCCGAATGCGCGCGTCGAACCGGCTTCGCTGACGAAGATCATGACGGCCTACGTCACCTTCGGCGCCCTGCGCGACAAGAAGCTGGACCTGAACCAGAAGGTCAATGTCTCGGTGCGCGCCTGGAAAGTCGATTCCAGCAGCTCGAAGATGTTCATCGACCCGGCCACCCCGGTATCGATCAGCGACCTGCTGCACGGCCTGATGGTCCAATCCGGCAATGACGCCGCCGTCGCCCTGGCCGAAGCCGTGGCCGGCGACGAAGGCACCTTCGTCACCCTGATGAACCGCGAAGCCCAGCGCATGGGCCTGACCAATACCCGCTTCGCCAATCCGCACGGTCTGCCCAGCCCGGAAAACTACACCACCGCGCAAGACCTGTCGGTGCTGGCCAAGCATGTGATCCAGGACTTCCCCGAGTTCTACAAGATCGACTCTGTGAAGAGCTTCACCTACAACAAGATCACCCAGCCTAACCGCAACCGTCTGCTGTGGCTCGATCCGACCGTGGACGGCATGAAGACCGGCCACACCGAAGCGGCCGGCTACTGCATGGTGGCTTCGGCGCGCCGTCCGAACGGCGCCAATGAGCGCCGTCTGATCTCGGTGGTAATGGGCACCTCCTCCGACCAGGCCCGTACCCAGGAAAGCCAGAAGCTGCTGAACTGGGGCTTCCAGAACTTCGACACCGTCAAGCTGTACTCCAAAGGCCAGGCCGTGGATACGCCGGAAATCTGGAAAGGCTCGAAGAGCAATCTGAAGATCGGCTTCAAGCAGGACGTGCTGGTAACCGTGCCGAAGGGCGTGGCCGCCAAGATGAAGCCGGTGCTGGAACGCAAAGACCCGCTGGTGGCCCCGGTGGCGGAAAACGCCCGCGTCGGCTCGCTGAAGATGATGGTGGACGGCAAACCGCTGCTGGAACTGCCGGTGGTGGCGCTGGAAACCGTGAACCAGGCATCGATCTTTGGCCGCGCATGGGACTCGATCCGTCTCTGGCTGAAATAAGCTGACCCGGCTTTCCCCAAGCCCGCCTTGCGCGGGCTTTTTTATTTTTCGGCCGACATATAATCAAGATATCGGCAACGTTTATTGAAAGCGCACAAGATGGCACAGGCACTCGCACCTTCGCTCCAGACCAGCGGCAACGGCCCGCACTTATCGCGCATCGTGGCCGGCATGTGGCGTATGAACGAATGGAATATGACGGCGCAGCAGCGCCTGGCCTTTATCGAAGAATGCCTGGCGCTGGGCGTGAGCAGCTTTGACCATGCCGATATTTACGGCAGCTATGGCGTGGAACAATTGTTCGGCGAAGCGCTGGCCCTCAAGCCCGAGCTGCGCCAGCGCATCCAGCTGGTCAGCAAATGCGGCATCAAGCTGCTGTCAGAACGGCGGCCGGCGCACAGCATCCAGCATTACGACACCAGTCCGGCGCATATTCTCGCCTCGGTGGAAAACTCGCTGCGGGCCTTGCAGACCGATCACTTGGACCTGCTGCTGATCCACCGTCCCGACCCGCTGATGGATTACGACGAGGTGGCGCGCACCTTCGAACGTCTGCGGCAGGACGGCAAGGTGCGGCACTTTGGCGTTTCCAACTTCAGCCGCCACCAGTTCGAGATGCTGCACCGGCGCATTGCGCTGGCCACCAACCAGATCGAATTCTCGCCGTTGCACGTGGCGCCGCTGTTCGACGAAACGCTGGACGGCCTGCACGACAAAGGAATCGCGCCGATGGTCTGGTCGCCCCTGGGCGGTGGCCGCCTGTTCAGCGCCAGCGATGCGCAGAGCGAACGCCTGCGGCTGGTGATCAAGGACATCGCCGACCAATTGCAGCGGCCCTTCGCCAGCATCGTCTTCGCCTGGATCATGCAGCACCCGAGCCGCCCCATCCCCTTGACCGGCAGCGGCCGCATCGAAGCCGTGCAGGTAGCGGTCGAAGCCACCCAATTCAGCCTGAGCCGCGCCCAATGGTTCGAAATCCTGCGCGCCGCCCGCGGCCACGAAGTCGCCTGACGCCCTCTCCTTTGCGCTAAATCAAACAATGTCCCACCCTGGTGTCAGGCACCAAGGTCGGACATTTGCTGATCTAGATCAAAGAATGTCCTACTCTGGTGCCTGACACCAGGGTGGGACATTGTTTGAGATTTATCAATCGTCGTAGGTGAGGGGTGGGGGGATGCGCTTCCAGCCGGCGCGCCAGGCGAGGTTTAACGCTACCGTACCGGCGATGTAGACGGCGAAGAAGAGGACGAAGTAGTAGGCTTTGAGCCAGATCAGCAGTCCTATATTCACGGCCAGCAGGACCAGGGCCATCGTACTTTTCTTTTGCTTGGAGCTGGGGAAGCGGATGGTGGAGACCATCAGGCTGCCTACCGCAAACAGCAGCAGCACGACGGCGTAGCCGTGCAGCAGGTCGTCGGGCGGTTCGGGCCAGGCGACCACGAAAGCGGCGACACAGGCGGCGCCGGCGGTGATGGGCATGCCGACGAAGTAGCGCGGGTCGGTGCGGCCGACATTGACATTGAAGCGCGCCAGGCGCAGGGCGCCGCAGGCGACGAAGAAGAAGGCGGCAATGCCGCCGGCGCGCAACAGCGTGGGGTCGGCCGGGCCGATCTGCACAAAGCCATAACAGTACAGCAGCATGGCGGGGGCGCAGCCGAAGTTCATGACGTCAGCGATGGAGTCGAGCTGGACGCCGAACTCGGAACTGGTGCCGGTGGCGCGCGCGACAAAACCGTCCAGGGCGTCGAAGATGCCGGCCAGGACCAGCAGCGCGGCCGACAGCTGGTAGTCGGCCGCATAGCCGACGTGGGCATTGTCGACCGAGATCACGATGCTGGCGAAGCCGCAGGCGATCGAGAGCAGGGTGACCGAACTGGGCAGGGCGAACTTGGCGCGCTGCAAACGGGGATGGTGCGAGGTCTTCAAATGGGACGGCCGGTTTCGGGTTGGGCATGGCTGCCAATATTGCCTATTTTACCGCGCAGCACGGCGCTTCCTGGGCGCGAAGTTTTGTTGCCAACCAGTCACGGCTCATTCAGATCGGCAGAAATAGGCATAGAATCGATCTTGCTTCGCCTTCTCCGCCCTAGGAGCCTATCATGCGCCCTCTTCGACTCTGGCCCGCGCCATCCGCCGCCTTGCTGCTCGCCGCCCTACTGACGGCCTGCGGTGGGGGCGGAGGTGGCGGCACGAGCGGGATGGCGCCGGCGCCCACGCCGACGGTGGTGCAGCCGCCTGGCGCTCCCGCGCTGAGCGGCAATACGGCGCTCGATGGCTTCAACTGGTTCAATTACCGGCGCGGCCAGATCGGCCTGTCGGTGCTGACGCGCAATGGCAATATCGATGCGGCGGCGCAGGGGCATTCGAATTACCAGTTCCTGAACAGTACCGTCACGCATGACCAGGTCATGGGCCTGCCCGGCTTTACCGGCGTGACGCTGTTCGACCGCCTGACCGCGGCCCACTATATCCTGCCGCAGACCGGCTTTGCTTATGGCGAAGTGATTTCAGCCGCGTCCAACCGTTCCGGCTTTTATCATGCGGAGGAGCTGATCACCGCGATTTATCACCGCTTCGTGATCTTCGAGCCGATATTCCGCGAAATGGGCACAGGGGCGGCCAGCGGCAATAACAACTACACGTATTTCACGGCCGATTTCGCCACCATCAGCGGTTACGGCGCGGGCGTGGGCCGCAATGGCCTGGTCATGTATCCGGCCAACGCCCAGACCATGGTACCGCTCAATTTCATGAGCGATAGCGAATCGCCCGATCCGGTGCCCAACCTGAACGAGGTGGGTTATCCGGTCAGCGTGCACACCGATCTGGATAATCCGCTGACGGTGCAGAATTTCAGCCTTCGCGCGCGCGGCGGCAGCGATCTGGCGGTGCGCCTGCTGGCGCCGTCCGGCGATGCGCACACGCCCAAATCGGCGGCCGCCATCATTCCTTTGGCCCCGCTGCGCGCCAATGCCATTTACGATGTCAGCTTCCAAGGCACGGTGGGCGGCATGGCCGTCACCCGCAACTGGTCCTTTACTACCCGCTGAGGCTTATGAACGATTCCGCTCCCGCGACGCCGCGCTCCGCTCTCGATCTGGATGATGGACTACAGCGCCTGATGGGGGACCGTCCCTTGCTGCAGCGCCTGTTGCAGCGCTTCCGCCACGATTACCGCGATGCGGCGCAGGAAGCCGGCGCCCTGTTGGAGGCCGGCGCGGCCGAGGCGGCGCGGCGCAAGGTGCACACGCTGAAGGGCGCGGCCGGCATGGTGGGCGCGCATGAGGTGCATGACCTGGCGCGGCAGATCGAACAGCAGCTCGACGCGCCGGCCTTGCATCGCCTGGATGAAGCCATGCGGCGCCTGCTGCATAAGCTGGATGGGGTCTTGCCGCCGCCGGCCAGCACGCCGCCCCTGCCCGCGCCTGGTCCGGCCGATCCGATAGCGCAGCGCGCCCTACTCAATCGATTGGCCTTGCTGCTCGACGAGGGCAATGGCGCGGCCATCGATTTGCTGGAACAGTCGGCGGCGCCGCTGATCGCCGCGCTGGGCATCGTCACGTATCAGGAGATCGCGGAAGCGGCCCACGAATTCGACTTCGAACTCGCGCTGGCGGCGCTGCTGCCGCTGCTGTGAATCAGCTGTGAATCAGCTGTAAATCAGTTCAGCGGGTGAACTCCGCTTCTTCGTCGAAGGATTCGGCGCATTCCTTGCCGCAGAAACGGCGCACGCTATCCAAGGGCTTTTCGCAATACCAGCACGAACCTTTTGGTGGCAAGGATTGCCGCGTCCTGGCGGCGGGCACGGAAGGCAGCGGGGGCGTTACGCCCTCCGGGGACAGCTTGGTCTCGATCGTTTCCACAGTTTTCCCTTTCCAAACAGCACATCAAGCCTCAAGGCAAGATTACTCCACTGGAAGAAGCTGGGCATGAGCGGCATCAAATGCCCTATCCAATACAGGTATCGCCTGGGGCCATGCGCCAGACAAAGTTTCCTTTGCCTGCGCAAATGATAGCAGGATTAGAACAGGAGGCTCGGCCAGCCTTTGTGCGTTTTCGCACATATGGGCGCTGTTTTTTTCAATGGAAAGATATGCCCCGATAGACAGGGCCGCGCCGCCATGAAAAAAGCCCGCCGGCATTGCTGCGGGCGGGCTTGCATGCTGCGATCCGGACGGCTTACCAGTCGTCCTTCTTCGGCGCATCGGCCGCAGGCGCGGCAGCCTTCTTGGCAACGGCGGCCGCCTTCTGCGGCTTGGCCGGCGCTTCCTGGCTGGCGTCGCCGCCGGCTGGTTTGGCTGCGGCATGCTTCGGCGCCGCCACGGCTTCGCGCAGCTGCAGGGCGCCGGCGGCTACGCCATCCAGCTTGACCTGCACGTTTTCCAGCGTGCCGTAGGACAGGTTCGGCGTCACGCGGTTGATCACCACCTCGCAGCACTGGCTTTCCATATTGCCCAGGGATTGGCCGGTCTGCGGATCCTTGATCTCCTTGCCTTGCAGGTAGACGCGGTAACGGCCGTTCTCCGTCACGGCGCTGCCGCCCTGGCTCAGCACGACGTTATTGCCGTCGCGTTCCACGATCGAGATCGGGAAGGTGCGCAGCAGGATGGCGTCGGTGGCCTTCTTCACGATTTCAGCCTGCATGTCTTTCAGCAGACCGGCTTCGTTGAAGTTGGTGCCCAGGGTGGTTGGCGCGATCGCCGGCGGTTCGCCACGCAGGGTGGTCGACTGCAGGATCTGGCGCGTGGCCAGATTGATCATGCGCTGCGATACCGACCAGGCGCCGGCATACGACACCAGCTCGCGGTCCGAAGTCTGCAGCTTGCGCGCGTTGCGGTTGTACGCCAGCTCGTTGACCACGCCGACCCAGACCAGATCCGCGCTCAAGGCTTGGCCCAGTTTGGCGAAGTCGGTGTTGGCGGTCTGGCCGGACTCGATCATGTTCAGCTCATTTTGCAGCTCGCCCTCGAACTGGCGGTCCAGCACCGTGAAGCGGCCGGTCTGCGACAGCGAATCGATGATCTGCTGGCGGATGGCCGACAGCACTTCCTGCGCCGGCACGTTGCGCCCGCCGATATTGAAGCTGGCCTTGTCCGAACGCAGCGGCGCGACCACGATCTTGATCTTGCCGCTGTCCGCCGGCGCCTTGAACTTGGCGATCTTCGCTTCGATCTCGACCTGGAACATGCCGCCCTTATTGGCCGGAGGCGTCAGCTTCACGACTTTGAAGGAGGATACCGCGCCCTTGGACTGGGTCACGATCTGGTCGATGAAGGCCTGGCCCTGCATGGTCGTGGTGGCGGTCGCCGCCAGCTTGGCGGTATCGACGCCGTCGGTGACTTCGGCGTCCAGCGTTTCCGTGACCTGTTTCAGCACGTTGATGTTGGCCGAGGTGGCGTCCACCGTGGTGCCGTTGACCTGCATGATGGCCGTTTTCAGCGCATCGTTGACGGCGGCACCGGGCGACATGCCGGAGCCGATGGCGGTGGTCGCCACCTGCTCGACCTTGCCCACGTCCGGCGTCTGGGTCAGGTTAGGACCGGCCGGTGCGGCCTGGCCAGCAGGTGCGGCCGGCGCATCTTTCTTCTCGCCGCAACCAGCCAGGATCAGGCCAGCCAGCAGCGCGGAGGTAATGGCGTATTTCATGGTCGATTACAGCAGCGCGGTAGCGTCGTTGGCCTCTTTAGGCAGAGGGATGTTGTTGCTCTTGGCGAAATCGATCGCGGTTTTCAGGGTGCTGCCCACGGACTTCAGCGAGCCTGGCAGGCTTTGCACGATGTAGACAGCCGAATTGGCAGTCGCGCCCAGCGAAGTCACGCTTGGCTTGAAGCCGGACATGTCCTTGCTCACGCCCACGTACTGGATCACGCCGCGCGCCAGGTCGGCCAGGCCGTTGGCGAAGCGTTTTTTGCTCTCTTCATCCATCACCACTTTCTGGCCCTTCATGCGCTCTTCCAGCACTTTGCTGCTGTCGGTCTGCACTTTGGCGGCGCCTTCCAGCGCATCCTTGGTCGCGCCTTCGGTCAGGTTCTTGGCGTGCAGGGCGGCTTTTTCGGATTCGTCTTTCAGGCCCAGGGCGGCCAGCATATTGGCGTCGGCGTTCATCACGCTCTGGGTGCCGGTCACGTAGCGTTTCACGATCTGCTCGGCGCTGGCGCCGCCGCTCGACTTGCCGCCACCCAGGGCGCTGGTCAGGCCGCCGAATTGGGCGGAAGCGATACCGGAGGCTGCCATCATCAGGGCGCCCAGCAGAACGGACATGCGAATCTTATTCATAGTGCGGTCTTCTTTCTTTTAAGTTGTCATGAAACGAGGGTGAGGCAATCAATACACGCCGGCGGCGTTCAGGCGGCTAACCACTTCCTTGGCGGCCAGGCCCGAGGCTTCTTTCAGGGCTTTGGTCTGCGCGGTGGCGCTGTCGGCGCCCAGGCCGAAGTACTGCACCGGCGGCACGGAAGCCACTTCACGCGGCAGGTTGCCGCGCAGGTCCAGCACGCGGCCGGTCACTGAAACGACAACGCGCTGCATGCCGGTGGCTTCGTCCACGGCGGCAGGGTTCACGTCGAAGGTGGCCAGCGCCAGCAGCGGCACGCCGTTCTTGCGCAGGGAGGCGACGATGGAACGCAGAGTGGCCGGCGCCAGGTCGTTACCTTTGGAGAAGTCCTGGTTGACCGATGGGATGTCTTTGTCGCCCAGCACGAATTCAGGATCGGCAACGGCGAAGCCGGCTTGCGAGAACACGCTGGTGATGGCGGTTTTCTGGTTCGCCAGCGAGAACACGCGGAATTCGGTCTGGTCGGCTTTGCGGGTGGTGCTGCCGCCGGTTTCCACGGTCACGGACTGCTTGGCCGACAGGCTGTCGTTCTTGCGCACGGAAGCGTTGGTGGAGATGGAACCGCCGCGCAGGGATTCGCCTTCGCTGCCCTTGGTGCTGCCGTTGCGCTTGACGTCGCGCTCGACGCTCATTTCGGCGCGCTGCACAACGCGGTCGTCGAAGCTCTTCACGCTGGCCACTTCGCGGCCGACGAAGACGTAGACCATCTGCGACTTCTCGCCGACGGCGGTCTTGCCGGCGGCGCTGGCGCTCTTCAGGGTGTTTTTCAGCTTGGCGACATTCAGCTCGGTGCGCACGGACACGGAGTACTTGCGCAGGTTGGGCTGGTCCATTTCGTTCAGCACGGTGGTGCTGAGCAGGAATTTGTCCAGGTTCGCTTCGATCTTGTCCTGGATCGCTTCAAAGTTCTGCGATTCGGCTTCGCCGCTTTCGGCGAAGTAGCGCTCGACGGAGGCCAGCTGCGCGTTGCGGTAGGCTTTTTCCTTGTCCATCGGGCTCAGGGTGGTCGGGTAGCTGATGGTCGCTACGCCTTTGACTTGCACGATTTGCGCGACGGCTTGCGCCGACAGCAGCAGGGCTGCGCACAGCAGGAGGAATTTCTTCATTTATTTACTCGCTTTCAGGATAGTCCGGGTTGCTTCAATCTGTTTCGTGATGTCTTTGGCGGAAGCGGCGGTGGTGACCCATTTCGGATCGGCGCCTTCAAAGGCATCGGCCAGCTTCAGGAACATGCCGCGGATGGCGTCCTGGTAGGCGGCGAAATCGTCGGTCGACACCAGGCCAGCCGGTACCACGGCGGATTCGCCGTTTTTCAGGTCGGTGTTGATGTAGTCGGTGTTCAGGGTCGGCTCGAAGAAGTGGATATTGGCGTAGGCGCCGTATACATACGAGGTGCCGACGCGGGTTTCGGCCGTTTTGATCTTGGCGAACTTGTTGATCTTGATATCGAACAAATAGTCGCCTTCGCCGATCTTCAGCTGCACATCGTCGCCGTTTTCCAGGCGCATGGCCATGGTGCCCATGGCGTGGCCGGCGCCGGACGGCAGCACCGGCACGCCGGCCTTGGCCGACAGCACGGAGCCGAAGGAGTCGGCCAGCATCGATTCGATGATCTTGGGCTGGCTGCGCAGGGCTTCCGGCATCAGCGCCAGCGCTTCAGGCGCCATCTCGGCCTTGCGCACCTGGATGGTGCGGGTGCCCGGCGCCGGCAGCGTGGCGCTGGCCAGGCGGTTCAGGTATTGGGTGAACAGGCCCTTGCCCTCTTCCTTGGTCAGCAGTTCTTCCACGAAGCGGCCGATGCGCGCCTCCGAGGGCGGGACCGGGGTGGCGTCGAACAGGGCGGCGTTGATCGGGTAGCTGCGCACCACGGTTTTGCTCTTGAAGTCGAAAATCAGCGCTTCACCGCGCAGATTGACGAAGGTCTTGTAGTAGCTGCCGAAATTTTCGGTGAGGATGGTCTCGCCGCTGAGCACCAGCACCGTCATCAGCGCCTGGTCGGACGCCTTCAGGTTCATCATCTTGTCCGGCGCCATCAGCTCGAAGGCGGGATTCTTGACGGCGGCGCTGCGGTCCACCAACAGGCGCGAGAAGCTTTGGCCCGGCGTGGCGCGCATGCGCTCATACACGGCATAACTCTGCGGGAAACGGGTTTTGGCGGTGCCGGCATCACCAGCGAAGGCAAAACCGGCTACGGCGATATTGGAGGCTGATGCGGTTTGCGGAAACAGGCCAGTTACTGTTACTACTGCCACTACTGCCACGAACACCATGGCCACGCGCTTCAAAAACATCAGCGAACCCCTTATGAATATTAGTAGTATTGCTCTAGAGAAAGGTGTGGATTGTATACGCATTGGGGGCGCACGATATTCACCAATTGTAACAATTGACTGAAAAGCAAGCATGCAACTTGCATTTATTTAGGCAGTTTCACCGTATAATTGCGAGTGATTCTTATTTACATAATTCAAAGCGGCCTGGCCGGGAAAGGATGTGTTCGTGTCACCACTCAGTTGCGCATCCGGCGCCGGCATCGCGGCCCTGTATGCCGACCACCATGGCTGGCTGCTCGGCTGGCTGCGCCGGCGCCTGCGCGATTCCGTCGATGCCGCCGACCTGGCCCAGGACACCTTCATCCGCCTGCTCAGCAAGGATGCGCCGCCACCGATCCAGGAGCCGCGCGCCCTGCTGACGACCATCGCCCAGGGCATGGTCGCCAATCTGCAGCGCCGCCGCCAGCTGGAACAGGCGTATCTGCAGGCTTTGGCCGCCCTGCCCGAACCGTTGGCGCCCTCGCCCGAATGCCGCGCCATCGTGCTGGAGACGCTGTGCGAAATCGACCGCCTGCTGGACGGCCTGCCGGGCAAGGTGCGCGAAGCCTTCCTGCTGTCCCAGCTCGATGGCCTGCGCCAGGGCGAAATCGCCGCCAGGCTCGGCGTTTCGCTGCCGACCGTGAAACGCTATATCGCGCGGGCGCTGGCCCAGTGCTGCTTCGCCGAGTGAGCCGCGCAACCATGGATACCGTTCTTTCCTCGACCATTCCCGCGGAAGTACGCCTGCAGGCCGCCAGCTGGCTGGTGGAGCTGCAATCGGAGCAGGCCAACGACGCCACGCGCAGCGCATGGCAGGCCTGGCGCGCGGCGCATCAGGATCATGAACGCGCCTGGCAGAAAGTGGCGGCTTTCAGCGCCCGCCTGGACCAGCTGCCGCCCGCCCTGGCGCAGGCGACGTTGGCCGCTCCGCGCTCGGCCGCGCGGCGGCGCGCCGTGCAGGCGCTGGCGGTGGCCCTGTTTGCCGGCGGCGCGGCGTGGATGCTGGAAGAGCAGGCGTCGTGGCGGCAATGGAGCGCGGATCGCCGCACCGGCACCGGCCAGCGCAGCAGCCTGGCCTTGGCCGACGGCACCATCGTGGAAATGAACGCCAGTTCGGCCATCGATATTGATTACAGCGGCAGCGAGCGCGTGCTGCGCCTGATCGACGGCGAAATCATGGTGACGACGGCCAAGGACGTGGCCGAGCGTCCCTTCTACGTCTACACCGGCCATGGCCGCCTGCAGGCGCTGGGCACCCGCTTCAGCGTGAGCCGGGCCGGCTGCCGGCAGACCGAGGTCGCCGTCTACGATGGCGCGGTGGAAGTGCGGCCGCTGGACGCGTCGCCGCAGCGCTTGCAGGCCGGGCAGATGCTGCATTTCAGCGACGCCGCCGTCGGCCCGCTGCAAGCCGCCGACGAAAACGCCAGCGTGTGGCTGCAAGGCATGCTGGTGGCGACGGATATGCCGCTGGAACGCTTTGTGGCGGCGCTGGCGCGCTATCGCCATGGCCGGCTGGCGGTCGATCCAGCTATCGCCGCGCTCAAGGTCTCAGGCACCTATCCGCTGGCCGATACCGATAAGGTGCTCGATATGCTGGGCAAGACGCTGCCGCTGCAGGTTCGCTACATGACGCGCTACTGGGTCACGCTGGCGCCGCGCTCCGCGCGCGGCTGAAAAATAATTCGTCGGCACTGATCCCTTTTCCAATCTCGCGGGGCATACAGGATAGAAGCCATCTAACCGCATTGAAAGGAATCCCGAATGAGCCAGTCCGGCATCCAGCTCCGCCTTCATCCTGGCGCGGCAAACGCGCGTCCCCGCCATGCCCTTCTCGCCCGCGCCGTGGCGCTCGCCCTGCTTGGCATGGGCGCCCTGCCCGGCGGCGCCATGGCGCATGCCGTCGCCAATACGCAGCAACAGGCCGAGGCGACGCGCAACTACAGCATCCCGGCCGGTTCCTTGACAGCGGCCCTGCAGCGCCTGGGCCGCGAGGCAGGGATCATCCTCGCCTTCTCCACCGAGCTGACGGCGGGTGCTCGATGCGCCCTTCAGCCAGGTCAGCTATACAGCGCAATTGGCGCAGGACCAGCAGGCGCGCACCATCGGCGATGTGGTGTCCAACGATCCTTCGGTGCGCGTCATCGTGCCGCCGGGTTTCCCTTACGAGAATATGATGATACGGGGCTTCGCCATCGACAGCGGCGACGTCTCGCTGAACGGCCTGTATGGCGTGCTGCCGCCGCAGCAGATTCCGGTGGAGATGTATGAGCGCATCGAAGTGCTGAAAGGGCCGAATGCGCTGGTGAACGGCATGTCGCCCACCGGCAGCGTGGGCGGCGGCATCAATGTGGTGCCCAAGCGGGCGGCCGATGCGCCGCTGACGCGCCTGGGCCTGAGCTATGAATCGGACGCGCAATTCGGCCTGCGCGCCGATATCGGCCGCCGCTTCGGCGCGAACAATGCCTGGGGCGTGCGCGTCAACGGCCTGCATTCGCAGGGCGATGCCAGCCTGGACGGCCGCAGCCAGCGCGAGCAGATGGCTTCCGTGGCGCTCGATTACCGGGGCGAGAAGTTGTCGCTCTCGCTCGACGCCTTTCATGCCGGACAGGATATGCGCGGCGGCTCCGGCCTGTTCGCCCGCTTCGCCGGCGACGTGCTGCCAGCGCCCGACGCCAAAACCAATCTGCTGCCCGGCGCTTACTCGCGCTTCCGCGACAATGGCCTAGTGCTGCGCGGTGAATACGAGATCGGCGACAGCGCGGCCGCTTACGCCAGCCTGGGACGGCGGCAGAACCGCCGCTCCGGCCATCTGGGCTTCGGTCCGGTGGCCGAAACGGGCGGCAATTTCACCGATGCGGCGCGCTCGGTCAGCGGTTACGAGAATACGGTGTCGGCGGATGCCGGCCTGCGCGGCAGGTTCGCCACCGGTACGATCAAGCACCAGTGGACTTTCGGCGTGGCGCGCCTGTATAGCGAAGGCGGCACCGCCGTCGGCTTTGGCGAGGAATTCAGCTCGAATATCTATGCGCCCGGCCCAGCCCTGATTCCCGCTGCGCCGGCCAAGCCGCCGCGCGATACCGCGTCCACCTTATCCAGCGTGGTACTGGCCGACACCCTGTCCATGCTGGACGAACGCCTGCGCCTGACCGTCGGCGCCCGCAGCCAGCGCGTGCAGGGCCGGATCGCGCAGACCCTGAGCTTCTACCAGATCACCCAGCCGACCTTGCTGCGCAATCCCGCCACCGCCATCTATGGCGACGATGGCCGCCAGCGCAACCGCGGCGCCGAATGGAATACCTTTGGACAGCTGCAGCCCGGCCTGCGCCTGCTGGGCGGGCTGGCCTACACCCAGGCCAAGCTGCTGAAAACGGAAGACGGCTTGTACGACGGCCATGCGGCTTTCGGCGTGCCGCGCTGGCGCTTTGTGCTCGGCGGCGTGCAGAACGTCTTCAACAAGAACTACTGGGGCAGCGCCTACTTCTCCGGCATGGCGGCGCTGGGCGCGCCGCGCACCGTCAATCTCTCGGTGACGACGGACTTTTAAGCGGGACGGCGCTTCTCGTAGCGCACGTCGCCCTCTTCCAGCTGGGCCGCCAGGGTCCAGCCCAGCTTGAGGTAGAAACCGTTGGCGCGCACCGGGTCGCGGCCATCGGTTTCCAGCCAGATCAATTCATGGTGGCGGAACAGCAAGGCTTCCACTTCCGCCATCAGCCGCCGTCCCAGGCCCAGTCCTTCAAAGCCGGGACGGATAAACATCGCAAACACCGAGCCGCCTTCGACATCGGCCGTGGCGAAAGCCACCACCTCGCCATTTACTTCGCCCACCCAGATACAGGGAGACTGCCGCATCAATTGCAGGGTCGTCTCAGGCGTGACGCCCCATTCCACCATCTGGCCGCGCGACAGATGGTTTTGCAGCACGCTGGTGCGCACATCGAAGAGGACAGGAATATCGGCCGGCGTGGCAAGGCGCACGCGGATGTCCCTCACTGGCGGCAGCGCGGGCGGCGCCGCGCGGCGCAGGTGCAATAGGGGATAGGGACGGCCTTCGCCATCGGTGGCCGAGCGGCCGGTCTGCACAAAGCCCTGCTGGAGATAGAAGCCCACCGCCTGCGCGTTCTGCTCATTGACGTCGACCGTCAGCGCTGCCGGCATCTGGCCGACGTGGGCCAGCAGCAGCTTGCCGATGCCTTGGCCACGCACGGCGGGATCGACAAACAGGCTGTCCACGTGCGTGCCGCTCAAGCCGAGGAAAGCCACAGGCGCGCCGGCGTCGTCCACCGCCAGCCATAAATCGGCCTGCGGCAGATACTGCTGGCTGACGAGAAGGTCGATCTGGCGAAAATCCTCATCCGACAGGAAGTGATGGGTGGCGTGGACGGAGCGGCGCCAGACTTCGGCCAGCGCGGGCGCATCGCCCGGCTGCGATTTGCGAATCTCAAACATAAACCAAACCTAGCGTGATGATAAAGGTGCAGCGAATTTTAGCCCCTGCATGAAATCGCTGCAGCGCAAGGCCACCTAATACCACTTACCTACCGGCATCAAATTGGTATCAAACCACCATCGGCCGTCCAGCCCCCGAAATTACCCATTCCGCCCGTTATCAAAATAACTATCTTTATGGGAGTTATGGCGATCCATTTTATTGGTACTGTTGCAAAAGTGCGAATCATGAAACCAGTTGACGCCTAATCTTTTGCCACTTACTCTCGTTGCCGAATTTGAAACACTTAGTAACTGCAGCAGAAGTTTTTGCGAATTTGTTTATGACAATTCCATCTGCTCATTAGCTCATTCTTTCCAAAACTTCCTAGAGGAACGAAATGATTCAACACACCATTGTTTTCAAACTCAAGCATTCACCGGGGTCGCCGGAGGAAAAAGAGTTTCTGGCCGACACTTTCAAGTTTTCCGATATTCCCGGCGTGCAGAATTTCAAATGCCTGCGCCAAACCAGCAAGCAAAATACCTATGATTTCGGCATTTCAATGGAATTCGCATCGCAGGAGGATTACGACCGCTATACCCACCACCCAGTGCATCAGACGCTGGTAAAGGAACGCTGGATCCCCGAAGTCAGCGAATTCCTTGAAATCGATTACGCGTCGCTTGCCTGATATTCCATCGTGACATCAGGGAAAATAAAAAATGAAAAGAGACGCGTATCTTTCGGGCGCCTCCTACGTGCTGGGTGAGGCAGAAAAAACATTCAAACAAGCCGACGGTTTCGAACAGGCTTTGACCGCTCTGGGCGGCGCCAATTTCCCCGAATTGTGGGGTTGGGGCAGCTATTATGAAACCGCCGATATTTATCAACTCAGTCTGCAAGCCGCGCAAACAGCCCTGGCGGCCAGCGCCGTGCCGGCCGGCGACATCCAACTGGTGGTCTTTGCCGCCGCCTCCTTTCCTGAAAATCCCAACGAGCTGGCGCCACGGCTTGGCCAGGTGCTGCAAACCCTGGGCTGCCGCAATGCCTTGCTGGAAAGCGCTACGCTGAACGGCTGCGCATCCTATCTGTCGGCCGTGCGGCTGGCGGCGGCGCGCATCGCGTCCGGCGAACTGGAGAATGTCCTCGTGGTCGGCCTGGGCAGCATGACGCCAGGCATGCAGCGCTTTTCCCCCTTTGCCCTGTTCGGCGACGCCGCCTGCGCCGTCGTGCTGCGCGCCGACGGCGCCAATGCGCAGTATCGGGTGGTGGATGCGATACAGCGCCTCGATCTGGATGAGCTCGCCAGCGGCATCACGCTGAACGACAAGAGCCAGCTGCAAACGCAGACACTGGACGCTCTGCTGGAAAGAAATCAGCTGGGCAGAAGCGATATCAGCCGCGTATTCAACAACAATATCTTCCTTCCTATTAAAAAAATACGGGATGCCCGCAGCGGATTTAAAGCCGCACAGCTCTATACCGGCAATGTGGCCCGCATCGGCCATTGTCATGTATGCGACAGCATGATTAATCTGATCGATTATTCAAGCCAGCACGCTACGGCCACTTCAGAGCTGCTGCTCCTGCAATCCGACGGCAATGGCCATTGCGCCTGCCTGCTGCTGACTTCCATCTAACCGCTGGGCTGACCTATGACTATCGAAAACTCCATCGCGCAAGTACGCGATTATTTGCGCGAACAAAATAAATTTCCGGATATTGTCATCGAAGACGACCTGGATCTGGTCGAAACGGGCGTGCTCGATTCGCTGAAAATCATGGCGCTGGTGATTGTGATCGAAAAAATCCGCAATCGGGCCATCGAATTGGAAGAGCTTTCCATGGATAACTTGCGAACCGTGAATTTGATTCGCAAGAATTTCTTCGCTACCGCTGAATTGCCATAAGGAGAAATACCATGACGCAAGCCAATCTGGCCCGGGAAATCGTTTCCCGTCAAAGGGATTTACGCAAAAACGCTTATCTGTACAATAATACCGGCCTGAGCTACTCCAGCCTGTTCCAGCGCTCGGCCAGCTTGGCCCAGGCCCTGCGCGGACTGGGCCTGGTCTCGCGCCAGCGCATCGTGATCAGCCTGTACGACTCCCCCGCCGTCAGCGAAATCTTCCTGGCGGCGCTGTCGATCGGCGCCATTCCGGTGGTGATCAATCCGAAGCTGTCGCGCGACTCGCTGAGTCATATCATCGCCGACAGCGGCGCCAGCCTGCTGGCCTGCGAAACCGACAATCTGGACACGGTGCGCGCCGTGTGCGCGGACGCCGCCACCCCGCCCCGCCTGCTGCTGCAGGACAGCTACGCCACCGTGGTCCCGGCCAAAACCGGCGACAAGGCCGCCGATCTGCTGCATCTGAGCGCGCTGACGCAGCAGCAATGCGCCTTCGAGTTCACCTACATCGGCGAAAACGAGGCCGCGTTCTGGCAATACACGTCCGGCACCACGGGCCGCCCCAAGGCCGTGCAGCATTGCAGCGTCACCATGCTGGAAAACACCCAGGCCTTCGCGGTCTGCACCCACGGCTTCACATCCGACGACGTGTTTTACTCGGCCGCCAAGATGTTCTTCGGCTACGGCTTCGGCGCCAGCTTCTTCTTCCCCCTGCTGCTCGGCGCGACGGCGGTGCTCGATTCCGCCATGCCCAGCAACGACTATGCGGTGCTGCGCAATATCGCAGCGCACCGCCCCAGCGCGATCTTCTGCGCGCCGGCCCTGTACGCGGCGCTGCTGCCGCATGCGGCGCGCCTGAAGCCCTATCTGAGCGAGGACACCGTCTTCATCTCGGCCGGCTCCGGCCTGCCGCAATCGATTTTCGAGCGTTGGCAGGAAGCCTTCGGCCTGCCGATCTATGACGGCATCGGCAGCACCGAGATGGGCCATATCTTCCTCTCCAATGCGCCCTCTTCGCTCAAGGCAGGCGCCACCGGCCGCCCGGTGGTCGGCTACCAGGTCCGGCTGGAAGCCAGCGCGCAGGGCCAGGACGGCGACGGCATCCTGTGGGTCAAAGGGCGCCATCCGAACCTGGGCTACTGGAACAAGCCGCAAGCGAGCGGCGAGAAATTCGTCGATGGCTGGTGCTGCACCGGCGACCTGTTCTCGCGCGACGCGGAAGGCTTCTATACCTATCGCGGCCGCAGCGACGACCTGTTCAAGTCGAACGGCATCTGGGTCACGCCGCTGGCGATCGAAAGCGAAATCCAGCGCCGCCTGCCCCAGGTGCTGGAATGCGCCCTGGTGCCGCACCAGGGCGACGGTGAACTGGCCGAGCCGGTGCTGTTCTGCGTGATCGACGCGAAACAGTGCGGGCAGGAGGAGGGCATCACCGCCGTGCAAGCCATCCTCGGCGAGGTCTGCGAAAAACACAGCCTGCCGAAACAGCTGCTCGCGCTCGACGCCCTGCCGCGCAACGACAACGGCAAGGTGTCGCGCGCGGCGCTGAGCAAGTTCGATCTGACCCCGGCGGTCGCCGCCTGATGAAGATCGCCTGCATCGGCGGCGGCGTGGCCGCCCTCTACTTCGCCATCGCCATGAAGCGGCGCCAGCCCGCTGCCGCGATCGATATCTTCGAACGCGACAGCGCGGACCGCAACTCGGGCTGGGGCATCATCCTGCGCGAACCCATGCTGGAGGCCATGCGCCGGATGGACGAGGCCAGCCATGCGGCCATCCTGGCGCGCGCCGTGAGCTGGGACCAGATCGAAATCCGCCACAAAGGCGAGGTCAATCTGCTGTCCAACCAGTTCGGCCGCAGCACCGGCCGCCACGCGCTGGTGGAAGTGCTGCGCGCGCGCGCCGTGGAACTGGGCTGCCGCATCCACTACTCGTCGCCGGCCAGCGCCGCCGACCTGGCCGGCGGCTACCAGCTGCTGGTCGGCTCGGACGGCATCAAGAGCGGCTGCCGCGAACAGATCGGCGCCGCGGCGCCCATCGTGCGGGTGCAGTCGGCCAACCGCTTTATCTGGCTCGGTTGCGACAAGGCGTTCGACCGCATGGTGTTCGACTTCCAGCAAACCACGCACGGACCGGTGTGGGTGCACGCCTACCCGTTCAGCGCCGACAAGTCGACCTTCGTGGTGGAGTGCGCGCAGCAGACTTTCGACGGCTTCGGCTTCGGCCGCCGCGCGCTGTCTGCCGATCTGGCGCGGCTGGAGGGCATCTTCGCCAGCCTGCTGGGCGACGCCAGCCTGACCAGCCTGTCGGACGCGCCGCATGAGTGGCGCCAGTTCGAGCAGATCCGCTGCGACGCGCTGCACCACGAACAGATGGTGCTGATCGGCGACGCCGCCCACACGGCGCATTTCTCGATCGGTTCCGGCACCCGCCTGGCCGTGGAAGATGCGATCGCCCTGGCCGACAGCCTGCACCAGGGCGGCGCATTGCCCGAGGCGCTGGCGCGCTACCAGCGCCAGCGCAGCGAGGCGGTCGACAGCATCCAGCAGCAGGCGCTGCATTCGATGCAGTGGTTCGACCGCATCATCGAACACTACTCGCTGCCGCTGGCCGCGTTTTCCCGCGCCTTCCTGTTCCGCAGTCTGGGACAGGCCGCCTGATATGGCGCCGCGCCATTCATCACTTTTTCCAAGCGAGTCCGATACAGCATGAATAGCAAAACCGACAGCAAAATGACGAAGGAATTCTGGGGCCTGTCGATCCCCATCATGATCGAGTTTCTGGTCGGATTTTCGGTGCCCGCGGTGGACGCCTTCTTCCTTTCCAAGATCTCGCTGGAGGCGGCGCTGGCGGTGGGCGCGGTGCTGCCGATCCTGGTGTTCTGCGACGTCTTCTACGGCAGTCTGAATTCCAGCGCCAAGGCCCTGGCCGCCCAGGCCCTGGGCAGCGGCGACAGCGCGCTGGCCAAGCGCATTTTCAACAGCACCCTGTTGCTGGTGCTGCTGATCTCGGCGCTGCAATTCCTGCTGTTCTACTTCGGCAGCGCCTATATGGTGGACCTGATCGGCCTGCCGGAGAATGTGGCGCCCATCGCCAAGCAGTTCCTGCTGCTGATGGGCTGCGGCTACGGCATTCTCGGCTCGCGCTATCTGTTCCAGGTGATGAATGCGCTGTACGGCATCGTCAAATTCAATATCGGCGCCGCCGCCATCATCCTGCTGGTGAACATCGCGGGCGATGCGGCCGTGGTCTACAACCTGTGGGGCCTGGGCCGCTTCGGCGTCACGGGCGTGGCTTGCGTCAGCATCCTGGCCGTGTTCTCGGCGCTGGTCTTCCTGGTCGTGGTGCAGAAGATCAAACTGGGCTTCACCATCCGCCTGAGCTGGCCATCGGCCGATTTCGGCAAGATCGCCCGCCTCAGCACAGTGGTGGCCGTGCCCTCGCTGCTGGAACCGCTGTCGGTGCAGCTGTTCCTGATGTTCGTGCTCAGCATGGTGTCGGCCATCGGACCGGCGGAGCTGACCATGCGCGTCCTGGGCGGGAATATCCTGCTGCTGTGCATCGTGCCGAGCCTGGCCTTCACCGTGACCTCGCAAATCCTGGCCGGCAACTACATCGGCGCCAACAGCTATCAGACGGTCGAAACGCTGATCTACAAGGCGCTGCGCTACAGCGTCCTGATCGTCATCGCCATGATCCTGCCCATCGTGCTGTTCGGCCAGCAGCTGCTGGCCTTGTTCACCACCGACGCCGCCGTGCTGGCGATCGCCGTCGCCAGCCTGCTGCCGCTGGCCCTGGCCGAACCGGTCAAGGCCGTGAATATGGTGATCGGCTCCAACCTGAAAACGGCCGGCGACGGCATGCGGCCGACCGTGGCGGGGATTCTGATCACCTGGGCCATCTCGGCGCCGCTGGTGTATTTCTTCGGGCCGTCGGCCGGCTTCTTCGCCCTGCTCTGGCTGCTGGTGCTCGACGAGACGCTGAAGTGCGGCTACAACATCTGGCGCTGGCTGCATGGCGCCTGGCGCATCAAGCTGATCGACAGCCTGAGCGCGCCCGCCCCCGAAGCAGCGGCCACCAACGCCGCCTGACGCTGACACACAGGAGAACACTATGGACATGCAAGAGAATTTGCGCGCCATCTGGTGCAAGGTGCTGGATCTGGACGAGATTCCGGCCGGCGCCAGCTTTACCGACATCGGCGGCTCCTCCATCCAGCTGATCGCCATGCTGCTGCATGTGGGGAACGCCTACCAGGTCGAAATCGCCATCGACGACTTGATCGGCGAACCGACGCTGGCGCGCCTGGAACACTGCGTGCGCCAGCAGCAGGCCGCCACGGATGGCGCGCCCGCCACCGCCGCGCCGGACGCCGATACCTTCCCGCTGCTGCCGGTGCACTACTGGCTGTTCGAGCGCATCGACGTCAATCACTACAATGTCGGCCACTTGTACCGGCTGACGGCGCAAGACCAGCCGCAGCAGGTGCGCGCCGCCATCGACGCCGTGCTGCGCCAGCACGACGGCCTGCGCATCCTGCTGCGGCGCGACGCGGCCGGCCAGTGGCAGCAGCAGCTGCAGGCGCCCGACGCCATGGCGCCATGGTGGCATGAAGAGGATCTGCGCGCCACGCCGGACCATTTGCTGGCGCAGGAAATCAACCGCCTCTGCGACGGCTACCAGGCCCGCATCCGCGTCGAAGAGCGGGCCTTCAGCGCCGTGTATTTCGACCTCGGCGGCGAACGCGGCGCACGCCTGTTCGTGCTGCTGCACCATATCCTGATCGACAATATCTCGGAGAAGATTCTCTTCAACGACATCGCCAGCGCCTACCGCGCCCTGCGCGCCGGCCAGCCGGTGCGCCTGACGGCCGCCGGCCGCCGCGTGGGCGACTGGGCCCGGCTGCTGCACGACTATGCGCAAGGCCCGGCGCTGGCGCATTACCCCTACTGGCAGGCGCAGAACTGGGACGGCTACCGGCCGCTGCCGGCCGATCCCGATCCGGCCAGTCTGCCCGTGGCCGACGGCGCCATGGCGGCGCTGGGCTTCGCCGCGCGTTCGCTGAGCAGCGCAGCCACCGCCCGCCTGATCGAGCTGCAGCGCCTGCAAGCCGTCGATCCCAGCTATGTGGTGATGGCGGCGTTGCAGCAGGCTTTCCGCGACTGGTCGGGCAGCGAGATCCTGGCGCTGGCCATGGTGCATAACGGCCGCATCTATCAGACCATCCCCGACGCCAATGTCTTGCAGACGGTGGGCTGGATGATCAATTACGCCACCCTCTACCTGCGCAATCCGGAACAGTTGCAGGGCATCGCCCTGGTGGAATCCATCGTGCGCCAGGCCAAGGCGGTGCAGGACGACGCGCTGTCGCTGACCTGCCTGAAATACATGAACCAGGATGCGGCCGTGCGCGCGGCCATGGCCCGCCTGCCGCTGTACCACATCGGCTTCAACTTCATTCCCTTCGCCAGCGCCAGCACGGAAGAATTCATTTTCGCGCGCGCCAGCGAACCGTGCGGCGAGGGCGAGAAATGGTTCAGTCCCGAGATCAAGCCTTTCATGAACGTCCTGCTGGCGGGCCAGCAACTGAAGCTGAGCATGGGCTTCAGTCCCTGCATGTACGCGCCTTCCACCATCGAAGCCCTGCTCGACGGCGTCGTCGCGCAGCTGGAAACCATTTTGCTGTCCTGAGGGCGGCGTCTTAACGATAACAAGGAGAAGATATGGATACCGAAAAAAAACTCAGCGGCCTGACCATCGCCCTGCACTGGCTGGTCGCCCTCAGCATCTTGACCCTGTGCGGCGTGGGCATCTACATGGTGCAGAGCGAGGCCTGGCCGCTGTACCACATCCATAAATCGATCGGCCTGCTGATCTTCGCGCTAATCATCGCGCGCGTGGCCTGGCGCCTGCTCAATGGCCTGCCGAAACCGGTGCGCGAGTTTTCCCGCTTCGAACATCTGGCCGCCAAGACCGTGCACTGGCTGCTGTTGCTGGGCACCCTGGCCATGCCGCTGACCGGCATGCTGTTCTCGGGCGCCAGCGGACATGGCTTCGGCATCTTCAGCTGGGAGATCTTCCCCGCCAACTACGCGCCGGACAAACCCGGCCAGGCCATTCCGCTCAGCGCCGCCTGGTCCGACCTGGGCCAGGCCCTGCATGGCTACCTGGGTTATCTGCTGCTGGCCCTGATCGTGCTGCACGTCGCCGGCGCGCTCAAACACCATATCCTCGACAAGGACCACACCCTGTCGCGCATGCTGGGCCGCCGCGCCGAGTAAGCCTTAACCCGCAACCATTTCAAGGATGGCATCCGTGCTGAATCTGAATGAAGACATGCTGACGCTGCTGCAGGAGCAGGCGGCCGAAGCGGAACAACTGGGCAAGCTGCCGGCCAGCACGGTGGCGCTGCTGAAAGAATCGAATGTGATCCGCATGCTGCAGCCGCGCGAATTCGGCGGCCTGGAGACGCATCCCAACGACTTCCTGCAGGCGGTGATGGCGATCGCGGCGCGCAATCCGAGCGCCGGCTGGATCGCCGGCGTGGTCGGCGTGCACAATTGGGAGGCGGGCTTGAACGACGACCGCCTGCTGCACGAGATCTGGGGCGAACGGCCCGACACCTGGATCGCCTCGCCATATTCGCCGATGGGCGTGGCGACGCCGGTGGCCGGCGGCTATCTGCTGAGCGGACGCTGGACCTTCTCGTCCGGCACCGACCACTGCCAGTGGCTGGTGCTGGGCGCGGTACTGGGCGATGAACACGGCAAGCCGGCGCAACCGCGCCAGGGCATGCATGTGATGCTGCCGCGCGCCGATTACGAGATCCTGGAAGACACGTGGAATGTGGTGGGCTTGCAAGGCACCGGCAGCAAGGATGTGCGTGTCAGCAATGCCTTCATTCCCGCCTACCGCTGCCTGTGGACCACGGCCGTGATGTCGGGCGAGGCGGCAGCCGCCAGCCGGCGCAGCGGCACGCTCTACCATATGCCCTGGTCGTCGCTGTTCCCGAACGCCATCACGGCGGCGGTGCTGGGCATGTGCCAGGGCCTGGTGGCGACGGCGCAGCGCCAGATCCGCGAGCGCATCCTGCAAACCAAGGCGGCGCCGGAACCGTTCATGCTGACGGTGCTGGGCGAGGCGGCCAGCGAAGTCCACGCGGCCCAGGCGGCGATGCTGGCCAATGTGGCCGCCACCTATGCGCTGGTGGCCGATGGCGCCGAGGTATCGCTGGCGCGGCGCGCCGCCAACCGCGCCGAACAGGTGCGCGGCGCCGGGCGCGCGGTGCGCGCGATCAACGAGGTGTTCTGCCGCTGCGGCGGCGGCGCCCTGCATACCAGCTCGCCGCTGCACCGCTTCTGGCGCGACGCCAACGCCGGCCTGACCCACGCCACCTTTACCAGCCAGTCGGTGTACCAGGTCCATGCCGCGCTGGCCATGGGCCTGGCCAGCGACGAGCAAATCCAGCAGGCGCTGATCTGATGGGCAAACTGTCGCGCATGATCTGGCCTGCCCTGCTGTGCGTGGGCGTGGGCGTGGCGGCAGTCGGGGCTTGGCTGGGCAGGCCGGGCCAGCCCATCAAGACCGCGCCCGCCGCCGCCCCCGCCGAGGCCGTGCTGACCCTGGCCGCGGCCGAGGTGGCGACGGCCACGCTGCGGCCGCTGCCGGCGCTGCTGCCGATCTCGGGCAGCCTGGTGGCGCGCCAGCGCGCCACCGTACGCGCCAAGGTCAATGCCGAGGTGCGCGGCAGCCTGCTGGCCGAGGGCGTGGCCGTCCGCGCCGGCCAGGTCCTGCTGCAGCTGGACACCGCCGATCTGCGCGCCCAACTGGCCATGCAGCGGGCCCTGCGCCAGGAAGCGCAGGCCCGGCTGGCGTTGGCGCAGCGCCAGCATGCGTCCAGCACGCAGCTGCAAGCCCAGCAATTCATTTCCCAGCACGCTTACGACACCACCCACAGCAACGAGGAACTGGCCCGCGCCGCCCTGGGCGCCGCCGACGCCCGGCTGGAAATCGCCCAGCGCGCGCTGGACGACGCCACCGTGCGCGCACCCTATGCCGGCATTGTCAGCAAGCGCTTTGTGCAGGCAGGCGACAAGGTGGCGCCCGACACGCCCTTGTTCGCCATCGTCGACCTGGAACATCTGGTGCTGGAGGCCGCGGTGCCGGCCAGCGATATCGCGCGCGTGCGCGCCGGCCAGCAGGTGGACTTCACGGTGGACGGCCATGCGGGCCGGCGCTTCAGCGGCACGGTGGCGCGCGTCAATCCCGAGACGGAAGCGGGGGCGCGCGCCATGCTGGTGTATATCGAAGTGCACAACCGCGACCGCGCGCTCAGCGCCGGCATGTTCGCCCAAGGCAGCATCGCGCTGGCGCCCGATACGCCCAGCCTGCTGGTCCCCAGCGCCGCCCTGCGCCGCCAGGGCAACGCCACGGTGGTCTACCGCATCGAACAGGGACGGCTGCTGGCGCAAACCGTGCAAACGCGTCTGGACGGCACGAGCCAGGGCTGGACCGCCATCACGGCCGGTCTGGCGCCGGGCGCGCGCATCGTCGGCGTCCGGCTGGATGGACTGAAAACGGGCCGCCGCGTGCGTCTGGCCGACGACGGCGCCGCCGCGGCGGCCGTGCCGGTGCCACCGCCCGCGCCAGCGGCATCCCGCGCGCCGGAGCAAGGCTGATATGTGGCTGACCCGTACCAGCATTGCGCAGCCGGTCTTTGCCACCATGGTCATGGTCGGCCTGATGGTGCTCGGCCTGTTCTCCTATCAGCGCCTGGGCGTGGAACCCATGCCCGACGTGCAGATGCCGATGATGACGATCCAGGTCGCCTATCCCGGCGCCTCGCCCGAGATCGTCGAAAACGACATCACCAAGCCCATCGAAGAAGCGGTCAACACGATCAGCGGCATCGACTTTCTCGCTTCCAGCTCCTACGAGGGGCGCAGCGTGACCTGGATCGGCCTGACCCTGCAGGCCGACGTCGACCGCGCCATGCAGGAATTGCGCGACAAGATGGCGCAGCTGCGCCCGCAATTCCCGCGCGAAGCGAAAGACCCGCAAATCCTGCGCCAGCAGGAAAACGCCGAGCCGGTGGCCACATTGACGGTCAGTTCGGCCAGCGTCGATCCGCGCCAGCTGTCGACGCTGACCGAGCAACTCATCGTCAAGCGCCTGCGCGGCGTCGCCGGGGTCGGCACAATCGAGGTCAGCGGACAGACCAGCCGCCGCATCCAGATCCAGCTGCGGCCGGAGCGCATGAAGGCGCAGGCGGTCGGCGTCAATGAAGTCATCCGCGCGGTGCAGAACCGCAACCAGGACGTGCCGGCCGGCGCCGTCAGCGGCGCGGTGACGGAACAACTGGTGCGGGTGGAAGGCAAGGTCAAGGAGCCATCGGCCTTCGGCAAGATCATCGTGGCGCGGCGCGCCAATGCCCCGGTCTACCTGGAGCAGGTGGCCGACGTGGTTGACGGCGAGCAGGAAGCGCGCTCTGTGGCGCGCAGCAACGGCCAGCCGGCCATCAGCCTGAGCCTGACCAAAACCCAGGACGCCAACATCGTCGAAACCGGCAAGGGCATCGCCGCCGCCGTCGACAAGCTGAAAGCGGGACTGCCCCCAGGCGTCGAACTGGCCATCGTGCGCTCCAGTTCTGAGGCGGTGGAACGCCAGCTCGACAACGTCAAGCACATGATTATCGAAGGCGCCGCGCTGACGGTGCTGATCGTTTTCCTGTTCCTGCAATCGTGGCGCAGCACGGTGATCACCGCCCTCACCCTGCCGATCGCCGTGCTGGCCACCTTCATCGCCATGCGCCTGTTCGGCTTCACGCTCAATTCGATGACGCTGATGGCGCTGGCCCTGTGCATCGGCCTGCTGATCGACGACGCCATCGTGGTGCGCGAAAACATCGTGCGCCACCTCGCCATGGGCAAGAGCCATGTGCGCGCCGCGCTGGACGGCACCCAGGAGATCGGGCTGGCGGTGATGGCCACCACCTTCGCCATTGTCGCCGTCTTCGTGCCGGTCGCCTTCATGGACGGCATGATCGGGCGCTACTTCCTGCAGTTCGGCCTGACCGTCAGCGTGGCCGTGCTGATTTCGCTGTTCGTCAGCTTTACCCTCGACCCCATGCTGTCCTCGGTCTGGCCCGATCCGGAACAGGACCGCTTCGCGCGCCTGCCCTGGCTGGGCCGCTGGCTGGCCGCCTTCGAGCGCGGCCTCGATGCGCTGCACCGCGCCTACGACCGCCTGCTGCGGCGCGCGCTGGCCTGGCGCAAGAGCACGCTGGGACTGGCGCTGGCCCTGTTCATCGGCGCCCTGCTGCTGCTGCCGACGGTGGGCAGCGAGATGCAGCCGCAGACCGATCAAGGCTATATCACGCTGGGCTTCAAGACGCCGGTCGGTTCCAGCCTGGTCTACACCGACGGCAAGCTGCGCCAGGTCGAGCAGGCGCTGAAGGAAATCCCGGCCATCGAGCGGGTGGTGGCGACGGCCGGCGGCGAGAATGGCGTCAACAGCGCCTTGCTGACCCTGACCCTGGTGCCGCGCCAGGTCGCCGCGCGGCCCTCGCAGCAGGTGCTGGAACAACAGATCCGCGCCAAGCTGCAGGAGATTGCCGGCATCGATATCTCGCTCGGCTGGGGCAAGCCGATCCGGGTCGACATCCTGGGCCAGGACGCCGACACGCTGGAGGCCACCGCGCGCCAGGTGATGGCGAAGATGGCCGCCATCAAGGGCATCACCGACCTGGAATACAGCCAGACCGCCGAGAATCCGGCCATCGGCATCCATATCAAGCAGGAAGTGGCCAGCGACCTGGGCCTCTCGCCCGAGCAGATCGGCGCCACGCTGCGCCCCCTGCTGTCGGGCGACCCGATCGGCCGCTGGCTGGGTCCCGATGGCCAGAACTACGACATCAGCGTGCAGCTGCCCAAGCACCTGCGCCAGGATGCCGGCGACCTGGCCGATCTGGCGCTGGCGGCCGGCTTGCCTGGCCCATTGGGCACGCCGCTCGGCATCTCGCAAAGCGCGCCGGTGATGGTGCCGCTGCGCCAGATCGCCGATTTCCGGCCGGCCTACAGCCCGCAGGTGATCGGCCGCCAGTTCATGCAGCGCCGGGTCGGCATCTACGCCAATGTGCAGGGGCGGCCGGCCGGCGACGTGGGGCAGGAAGTCCAGGCGATGACGCGCGCCATCGCCCTGCCGCCCGGCGTGCAGTTCGACCTCGGTGGCGGCATGAAGCAGATGCGCGAAATGCAGCAGGCGGCCAGCGTGGCCTTGGCGATCGCCGTGATCTTCATCTACCTGGTGCTGGCCTCGCAGTTCGCCAGCTTCCTGCAGCCGCTGGCGATCATGAGCTCCCTCTCGCTGTCGCTGATCGGGGTGGTACTGGCCCTGCTGGCGACGGGCAGCACGCTGAATGTGTTTTCGGTGATCGGCTTCATCATGCTCATGGGCCTGGTCACCAAGAATGCGATTCTGCTGGTGGACTTCAGCAACCAGGCGCAGCGCGAAGGCATGGGCCAGCATGAAGCGCTGCTGCACGCCGGCCAGGTGCGGCTGCGGCCGATCCTGATGACGACGCTGGCCATGATCTTCGGCATGCTGCCGATGGCCATCGGCGCCGGTGAAGGCGGCGAGATCCAGGCGCCGATGGGGCGCGCCGTGATCGGCGGCGTGCTCACCTCCACCTTGCTGACCCTGGTGGTGGTGCCGGTCGCCTACAGCTATCTGGATACCTGGGGAAGGCGCGCGCGCCGCTACTTCCAGCAGGCGCACGCCGCGCCTGGCGGCGCGCCGGAAACGGCGGCGCCGGAGGTGGCGCGCAAGGAGCTGCCGCTGGCGTGAGCGCCGGTCCCGCGCCGCGGCTTATTTCGATGCAGAAGCTATTGAATGCGCTCAAACATCGCATAAATGCTAGACTTTACTCAGTCACGATGGCCGATGTGTACCTAAGCGTGTACCAAAGAGCCAACGTGACTTTGAAAAGTTAGGCTGCCTGGCATTGAACGCCACGCAACCGGGTCGATCAGAGATCGTTCAAAACACGAGCAACCTCAACCTGAATTTCCTCCGCGTCGTCTAGTGTTTTTAGATAACGGTCTTCAAGCGTCCGAATTTTCCTCGATAGCTTGGCCTGGGCGGACTTACTGTCACGGAGATCAACCACAATGTTATCCACCTGATCCGGGGTCAACTCAATCATGCCAGTAGAGCCGGTGAACGAACGTGTTACCTGTACCGCCCCAAACCCTGCCCGCAAATAGTCGCAGAGATAGTAAGGATCAACCTTCGAAGTATCGGGACGGATGATCGTTATGTGACCATCGGCAATCGCAGGTTTATCAGAGTCGTACACTGCACATTTCCCAAGAGTCCCGTCACCAGTAGAGGACAGTAGAACGTCACCACGTTGCACCAAGTTCAAGTTTTCGCCGGATGTTTTCGCCTTTTCCAAAAACTCGTCATAGATCGATTTTTCGATATAGTCCGCTCCTTCTTCGAGAATTTTCCCCTGACGGCTAATGTTACTACCTGACTTGATAACGATAGCAAAACCATCCTCTTCATCAACATAGTTCTCTGCTGGAGGACTGCTTCCTCGTACGGTCGGCAGTGTGTTGAGTTCTTTCAGCAGGATGCCGCCCGCATCTTTTAGTGCCTGAATCTTTGAGCGAGTATCTGTATCCCAATATTTAAAGTCGAACCGATTGGTTTTGTCAGCATGCAATAGCGCTGCATCGACGTCAAACGCTTCCCAGTTATAGCCCTTCCGGTGCGACGACCCATCTTGATTAAGTACGTCTCGAGACACCTCATCAAAAAATCGCGTGAAGTCGAAACCGCGAATCTTTTCACCCGAACCGATATAGCCTAGCGAATCGATTTTACATACCACAACCTTATAAACATCTTCCAAATCGAGATCTGGGGTCTCTCGCTTTTCCAAATAGAGCAAGCTAGACTTGACATTGATTTTATTCGGTTTAAAAGTTTCGTTCGGTAAGCTGACAACTGCCTTCAACCTGCACTGCTGTAATATCCACCTGCGCAAAGCTCCGCCGCTTTCAGTGTTTAATACACCTTCATCGATAACGGTGCAAATTTCGCCTGATCCCGGCGTGAGGGATTTGACCATCTTTTGCAAGAACAGATATTGTCCCTTGCCGCTACGGATATCAAATTGAGCCCAGTCATCATTGGAAAGGGAGTCAGTCTCAGAAGTACCAAACGGAGGATTCGTCAGGATGAGGTCACAATCCGGCTGGGTAACACTCCAGTTTTTTGCACCTCGAGCAAGACTATCCTCATGCTGAATATTTGTGTGACCATCCCCAGCGATAATCATATTCATTTTTGCTGACGCAGCTACACCTTCGTTGGCGTCGGAGCCAAAAAACACCTTTTCTTTAATCTTCTTCTTGGAAAGCTCAAAAGTCGCTTTTGTAATTTCCCGATTTCTAAACATTTCCGTCAGCTGAGCAATTGACTCTTGCATCAAAAAGACGAGGAAGCCCCCGGTTCCACAGGCAGGATCTAAAATCTTCGGAGTGGCACCAGAATTTACAGAATTAACGATCTTCTTTCTACCGACTAAGGCTAGCATGGTCTGAACTAATTCACGAGGAGTGAAATATTGTCCCAGCTTTTTACCTTTCAAAGTAGCCCGAACAAAATATTCAAATGCGGCCCCTTTAGAGTCTAAGCTACAATCGTAGAAAGAGACACCAGAAAGCTCTTTCACGATATAGTGAAACGCCTTAGGGTTTTTTAACTTAACTTTATCTTGCAATACCTCGCCGTATGCGCGTTTGTCCACAATGGACGCGATCATGCTGAGAATAGAATCCTTAACTTGATCTGACTCGCTGGCAGGTTTTTCAGCCAACTCATGGAAGCGGTATGAATAGGGAAGCGAAAAATCGTCTTCAATATCAGCTTTTTCTTCAAGTAATTTTAAAAAAAGCAGCTTTGAAAAGTCAGAAAAAGCGTTCTCTTCATTCTTTTCGATTTTTCGAATAGCACTGTGGCACTTGTAAAAAAGTGCATTTAACTGACGAAGCGGCAAGCCGGGTCGGTAAGGCAAACTTGGGTCGTTGGAGATGCCGATGTTTGTCTCGGCTGAATTTGCTTTTAATGTACGGATAACCAGCTTTAGTTGTTCCTTAGTCGGAATCTTTTCTGTGGTCTCGCCGTCCCACTGTATTTTTGTCTTGGTCTTTGCGTTATAGCAGTGAATGTCTACGCCGTTTGTTACAACAACAAAAGGCACATTGATACCTGCTGAGTTTGCATAGCTCAAAGCCTGGTCACGATCTTTCGTAGTCAGGGTCTTTGAAATTTTCTTTGCTTCGATCAAGAACGTAGGCTTTGACTTACCCAAAGTAACCAAAATATCGATATAGCCTTTGGAATATCGATCTGTCGTATTAATTGCAGTCTCGAAATCTAGGTCACTAGAAATGTCATATCCGCGACGTTCCAGATACGGCAAAATTTTCTTTACAACGGTTTCGGTTTCGGTATTTATGGTCGTCATTTATTTACATCATTAAATTCGCCACCGAATTAATCGAATGGAAATATGTTTTGCTTAGGGAGGGGGTGGCTCTGGGCTTTGAAAAATCGATGCACTTCTCATGCCGTTCGAGGGACACCAAGTTGCTCGTGATTATACACGGCTTGCAACAGATTTTTCAGGACTGGATAGCAACTATTGCAACCACAAGCAATCCTCACAGGCCTGCACTGCGCAGTAGCTCTGATGGAGAACAACCCAGTGCGGTAGCGATTTTGATGATGTTCAGAATTGTGACGTTCCGTTCGCCACGTTCGATCTTGCCCATGTGAGAGCGGTCTATCTCGGCGTAGTCCGCAAGTGCCTCTTGGGAGAGCGTTAGCGACACTCGACGGCCACGAATGGCAGCCCCTAGCAGGACTAGCTGCCCATCTTTATCTTGTTTTGCGGAGACTCTTGCCATTACGCAATGGTGTCGCTATGATGCAAGAACGACCACGGCATTTACGACCCATTTGGCGCTGCCGTCTTTATAACTGCCCGGAAAGGAAGCAAATGCGGAAGCTGGCTGCACTCCCCCTGATCCTCTTGAGCTTTGCGCTGAGTGCATGTAACGACACTCTAGATTCGCGAAATTCGGAAATCGCAAATAACAAAATTTATCAAATTGGAAAAAACGAAGGCTTCAGCGGGAAAATAACGAATATCCCTCTGGGCAAGCTGCCTTATAGTGAAATCGTACCGGTCGTAAATTTAATTGCAAAGGCTACCGGTAACAAAGACATAAACAATCTAATCTATACGGAATCACTTTCCGTTGGGCATGACACCGTTCTTTGCGACACTTCTAGCGTTGATGGAGTTCTCAATGGAGAAACATCTTGTAAATCGGTTCCCTCTGGAAACCGCATTATCAAAATGAATTTTAAAAATGGGGTAATCGACGGCAAAGCAACTTTTTACTATGCTTTCAGAAAAGACGTTCGCCTCGCTGATGTAGACTACCTGGACGGCAAAGCCAGCGGCCTGCTCATCATTTATGGTTTCACCACGGGAAATCCAATCTACAAAGTCAAGTTCGAAAATGGTGTGCTAAATGGCAGCGAGACCGCGTTGGATGAAAATAGCGGCAAGGCTATTTTTGAAGGAAATCTCGTTAATGGGAAATATCAAGGTGAGACCATTCGCTATAACGCGAATGGTTCAGTTGCAGAAAAAACTATGTGGAATAACGGCGTAGCGCAAGATTATCAAGATAAACCAGCACAAACTGAAACGAACTCAGTAGATTGCCTAGGTGCTTGGATAGCGGCATTCCACAAAGAAAAAGGCAGCGACGCACCTATTTCATCCGAGCAAACTGATGAATGGAAAACATGGTGTGATCAAGGCAAGAAGCCTAATACTTAATTCCCACATCAGGAGAAGCGCTATCAATGCTTCTCCTGGGCCGTCCGACACGACTGTCAGAAAATTTTGGAAAATTACTGGTCTGAAAAGTCTTCATTTTTTTTGAGAGTCTCTTCCTTAGGTACTGGTCTTTCTTCGTTAAATAGCTAACGGCCTTTTTTAAATTTTCTCGCATTTCGATATCGTCGTGGTTTATCATTCCGATGCCGATGTATTTATACTTGCATTTACTGCGATTGCAGTTGTAGTAAGTTCCCCATCCTCGCGTGATCTTTTCCCAACACTTACCTATCTGGTCAGCTCTAAATGAGTCCTTCCAAACCCGAGCTCCGTCGTAGAAAAAGGCAAAATGATAATGATGGCCTTTCGTTTTGCCATACTCAAATTTCCAAATATATCCAAGTAGGTTTTTGAAAACCGCATTAGAGCGAGTATTGTTAAGAAAATCGTCCCTATGCTTCGCGGCGGATATCTCGTTAATTTCGCCACGCACAGCAGCTCTATATCCAAAATCGACTCGTAGCACTAGTATTCTTGACGTCTTTTTAAACAGCGCCTCAATAAAATCTAAAGCACGGTTGTAATTTTCTTTTGACTTAAATCTACGTAACACGATTTTTCTTGCAAAGTCTTTTGTGGAACATGTCTCTCGGATTTTTGTAACCAATCCGTTAAAGAATTCCGTTCTTACTTCGCCAGGGATATCAAGAAGCAAGCCTCCATAACTCAAATTGAAATTTTTATATTGAGTCGTTAGCGATTGAAAGAACGCGTTAACGTATTCGCTGTAATCAAATCTGGTATCGTAACACTCGGCCATAGAAGAAAAGAATGGAATGATAGCTTGTCCCAACTCGCTTAGACCAACCTCAGGATCGTAGGGATCTATGATTCCGAAGTTATAGATAGGATCGTTTGATTCAATTGCTCTGTGCACAAATTCTTCTATCTTTACTAATGGATTTAGAAATCCTTCTGTGATTTCCATAATTTCGGGATTTCCTGTTAGAAGGTCAAGATCTAGATCAAAAGTGATCTGTTGATACATTGCCTTGACGGATATATCATCGCCTGCATGAGCTCTAAAGCTGTTATCATTCTGTTGGATGTTCATGTTTAAATCGTGTTGGGTCGTCTCTCTTAAATAATATTAAAAACCAAAATTGCCGATCCCTAGCGCCAGCCAATATGACGGATTTTTTATAGCGCTGAGGCCGCTATTGGGCGAAATTTTGGATTTTCAGATATACGGACTTATTTGATTCCAGAAATTTACGACCACATATCACCTCAAAAAAACCGGTTTACGAAAGGATGTTGTTAGCCAGGAAGCAAGGGAAGTGGTTGCAATCACCTAACTTGTGCTCAGATCAAGTAACTTGTGCCGCCAATCAGGTATCTATCGCTGGCGCTAGTAGGAAGTTAGCACCGGCTATGCCGTACGCGCAGCGCTATCCACGCGTTAACTTCGGCCTCGATCCAACCGACGGCATCACTGCTTAGACGAATAGGTTTGGGGAAATGGGGGTCGTAGCGAGGGGATCTGCTATTGATCTTCTCGTAGATGGTGGAGCGAGATAGCCCGGTGCGGTCTTCTACTTGCTTACGGCGCAGTACGGTGAGTTTCGGAAGTGCAGGGTAGGTTACGGTCATTCTAGGCCTCGTATGGCTTGGTTAGGAATGACCGTATCTTGGGGACAATGACGTGGCAAGAATAGATAAAGATAGCTCGCGAACAATTCGAGCAATTGGGGACTATGCTTTTTTCACTCTGCCTACCTGTCGCGTCGGCCTAATCAGCGCGACACAAGCCTTGGCTGGATGATCATCTAGCAAGAATCTTCTTTGAAGCCAGCGCGAAATTTCCGGAACTTTGACCCGCGATTTATATTGGTCATATTCACCGCCCCAAAATTGTTCAGCACAATCAAAGAGATGCACGATCTCAGGTATACGTTTATCGAAATTTGCTTCGGCCTCAAGCACGCTCTGTATGGAGTTCGCCAATACCTTAGCGGCTGCATTCACCTGATTACCGGATTTGATATGGGACTGGAGCTTGGGCCTGAGGCTATCAGCCTGGGGAGCTTTAGCGGAAGATGTGCTAAGTCCAGCTAGCTCCATCAGAAAAATCGACCGTAGCATGTTCAGACTGAACGAGATGTGCGGGCCTTGGAACGATTGAAGCCGCGTTATCAGCTCCGCTCTGAAAGGTGAAATTACGTGAGTGGTCTCGTTGAGACTATCATTCTCAACATAAATGTCGTCGAGCGTTATGCGTAAGACTTGGGGAAATTGCAGATGCTCAGGGGCATGGATGGGGTTCAGGCTCGCATGGTAGATTGCATAACTGCGATTAGGCAGTTCAATTGTGGTTACTGTGAACGCGTCTTCGATTAAAAGCTGAGTTGACGCGCTCTGCGGGTGAACATTAGCATTGGCATCGATTCGAATGCCCACGTCAAACGTACGCGCCGTAGCGATCTCCGTGTTCAGCAACATGCGTACACTATCAGGTCGGAGGGCCAGAAATTGTAATCCACGCATAGCGAAGGCCGATTGTGGAAGGATGCGAGAACGTTTGATAAACGAAGGTAAAGTGAACGGGTTGAGATGGCTTGCATCTACACTGAAAACTTCCATCCCCTCCGGTACGCTAACGTAGAGAACGAGCCTTCCTGCAATGGACTCCTCGAGCGCTGACTGTGCATCCTTACTCGTCCGCTCGAGAGCATCTCGCAAACGAGATATAACTTTACCCAATGCTATCTTCCTTTGATTCTTGTGCGTACTTAGGCACGTTTTAAAAGTGGGGTGACGTTTGCCCCTGCCACCTGAGCCTGCACGAAATCAGCCCATGCTTGCAGAATTTGTTTACGCTGCTCGGCATATTCAGCACGGTTGTAGACCCCTTTAATACCGCTGACCTTGTGTGCAAGAGCCTTCTCAATTGCATCAGACGAGTGCCCCATTTCGTGAAGGTGCGTAGAGGCGGTGCGCCGAAAGTCATGCAACACGAAATGCTGTACATCCAACGACAGCGCTCTTACCGCTTGATTTAAGGTGCTCTTACTGATTGGACGATCATCGCTACCTCGAGAGCTCGGGAAAAGGAATTCTGATCGCCCTGAGAGCTTCTGAAGCTCTTGAAGCAGTTCCACTGCTTGGGCGGAGAGATACACGCGGTGGGGCAGGTCTTTCTTCATACGCTCGGCAGGTACGTCCCACGTGCCCTGCTCCAGATTGAATTCCTGCCAACGGGCCTCCGTAAGCTCGGCCTTGCGTACCATCGTTATCAACAATAGGTGTAATGCCAGCTTCAAAGGGCGTCGAATGTCCGACGCGTATATGGAGCGTAAAACGAAGCCTATTTCGCTTGGAGTCAGCACACGAGTTCTGCTCTCCTCCGTCGCGATGAAGCGAGCCACAAGAGCTGCTGCGGGGTTGCTGGTCGCAAGCTGTCGCGCTATCGCAAAGTCGTACATGCGCTTCAACACGTTGCGGGAGAACAGCGCCATCTTAGGCGAGCCCCGAGATTTGATATGGTCGCAAAGTGCCATCACGTCACCCGGCGTCAATTCCGTAAGCGGCACACGGCCCAATTTTGGAAATATGTCCTTGTTGAGTACCCGTTCTACATTACGGCTGTAGCTATCGGACTTGTCGCTGATCTGTTCGCGGAACCATTCAGCTGCAAATGCTTGAATGGTGTTCAGCTTCTCCACCTTAGAGGCCGCTACGGCCTTCCTTGGGGACTCACCGCGAGCCACCAGCGCGGCCCACTCGTCCCTCTGCTTACGGGCGTCTGCAAGGCTAATTTCAGGGTAGTTGCCAATGGTCAGCGCCGGATAGCGGACGCTGTGCAGTTGATAGCGATACCGCCAAACCTTTGAGCCACTAGGCATCACCTCCAAGAGAAGGCCGCCTGTGTCACTCACGCGGAAACGCGCAAGCTTAGGCCGGAGGGCTTTGATCTTGGTATCGGTCAGTGGTGTGGCTTGGCGTGGCATCGGGCTCCTTTAGGTACACAGTTGTCTAAGTATACCTCAACAGTGTGCCAACCTGTGTACCAAAAAAGCCAGGAACTGGTCGGAAAATCCCGGAACCCATCAGAACCAAAACTCAGTAATTACAAGGGCGGAGCGCCCGTTTTGGGTATCCCTCGGAACACCCCGGAACGGATTCTATTTTCCGATGCAGAAGCGGCTGAAGATCACGCCGAGCAGGTCGTCGGAGGAGAAGGCGCCGGTGATGCTGGAGAGCTGGACCTGGGCCAGGCGCAGCTCCTCGGCAAAGAGGTCGAGCGACTGGTCGGTCTGGGCGGCATGCTGGCCGGCCAGGTCGAGGTGGCGCGAGGCCGAGCGCAGGGCGATCAGGTGGCGTTCGCGCGCCAAATAGAGCGATTCGCCGGTCTGCTGCCAACCGGCGATGCGCAGCAGTTCGCCGCGCAGCAGGTCGATGCCGAGCTTCTCGTTGGCCGACAAATACACATGGGTGGCGTCGGACATTTCATCCACCGACGGCTTGTGGCCGGACAGGTCGATCTTGTTCCACACGCGCAGCACCGGCACGCCGGCCGGGAAGGCTTCGACCATGGCCTCGTCGGCGCGGGTCGGGCCGTGATCGGCGTCCAGCAGGTGCAGGATGACGTCGGCCTTGCCCACTTCGCCCCAGGTGCGTTCGATGCCGATGCGCTCGACCACGTCCACCGCTTCGTCATGGCTGCGGATGCCGGCGGTGTCGATGATGTTGAGCGGGATGCCTTCGATCTGGATGGTTTCGCTGACCTTGTCGCGCGTGGTGCCGGCGATCGGCGTGACGATGGCGACGTCGGCGCCGGCCAAGGCGTTCAGCAGCGAGGACTTGCCCACATTCGGCTGGCCCACCAGCACCACGTTCAAGCCTTCGCGCAGCAGCGCGCCTTGCGAAGCCTGGCGGAACACCTGGTCGAGCGCTTCCACGATGCCTTTGAGCTGGCCGCGCGCGTCGGATTTTTCGAGGAAGTCGATTTCCTCTTCCGGAAAGTCGAGCGTGGCCTCCACCAGCATGCGCAGGTGGGTGACGCGCTCCACCAGGGCGTGGATGGTCTGCGAGAACGCGCCGGACAGCGATTGCGAGGCCGACTTGGCCGCCGCTTCGGTGGAGGCGTCGATCAGATCGGCCACCGCCTCGGCCTGGGCCAGGTCAAGCTTGTCGTTCATATAAGCCCGGCGCGTGAATTCGCCCGGCTCGGCCAGGCGCAGGCCGTATTCCTGCCCCGCCTCCAGCACGCGCGCCAGCAGCATCTGCAGCACGACCGGGCCGCCGTGGCCTTGCAATTCCAGCACGTCTTCGCCGGTATAGGAGTGCGGCCCCTTGAAATAGATGGCGATGCCCTGGTCGATGATGCTGCCGTCGGCGTTCTTGAAGGGGATGTAGGTAGCGTGGCGCGGCTGCAGGGCGGTGGCGCCAAACAGGGCCTGGGCCAGGCCGTTGAGGTTTTTGCCGGAGGCGCGCACCACGCCGATGCCGCCGCGTCCGGGGGCCGTGGCGATTGCCGCGATGGGGGAAGTGTCGAGATTCATAGCGGAATTCTAGATGATAAAAAAAACCCGTGCCTGGCACGGGTTTTTCTGCAACACACCGGCCAGGCTTACTTGGCGGCGCCGTATTTGCGGGTGATGACCCATTGCTGGGCGATCGAGAGCACGTTGTTCACAACCCAGTACAGCACCAGGCCGGATGGGAAGAAGAAGAACATCAGCGAGAAGGCCAGCGGCATGAACAGCATCATCTTGGCCTGCACCGGATCGGCCGGCTGCGGGTTCAATTTGGTGGTGATGAACATGGAGATCGCGTACAGCACCGGCAGAATGGCCCATGGATCGTGCTGGGTCAGGTCGGTGATCCAGCCCACCCAGGGCGCGCCGCGCATTTCGACCGAGGCGTTCAGCACCCAGTACAGGGCGATGAAGACCGGCATCTGCACCAGGATCGGCAGGCAGCCGCCGAGAGGATTGATCTTCTCGGTTTTGTACAGCTCCATCATGGCCTGGTTCATCTTCTGCGGATCGCCTTTGTAGCGCTCGCGGATTTCCGTCATCTTCGGCGTGACCACCTTCATCTTGGCCATGCTGCGGTAGCTGGCGGCCGACAGCGGGAAGAACACCAGCTTGATCAGGATGGTGAAGGCGATGATGGTCCAGCCCCAGTTACCCAGCGCGCTATGCAGGTGTTCCATCACCCAGTACATCGGCTTGGCGATGATGGTCAGCATGCCGTAGTCCTTCACCAGCTCCAGGCCGGGCGAGACTTTTTCCAGCGCTTTTTCGTTCTGCGGACCGGAGTAGAGCTGGGCCGTGTTGGACACGGTGGCGCCTGGCGCCAGAGTGCCCAGCGGCTGCACCACGCCAATGGCGTACAGATTGGTGTCCACTTTCTTGGTGAAGATGTCGCGCGCGGCTTTCGCTTGCGGCACGAAGGCCGACACGAAGAAGTGCTGCGAGATCGCGATCCAGCCGCTGTCAGCCTTGGTCGGATGATCCGGCGTGAAAGGCTTGCCCGGATTTTCCTTCTGGGTCTTGTCTTCCTTCTCGATCTTCTCGAAGCTCAGCTTCTTGTACTTGTCGGCGTCGGTGTACAGGGTCGGGCCGGTGAAGCTGCTGTTAAACCAGGACGATTCAGGCGGCTTGTTGCCGTCGTGGACCAGCTGCAGGTACAGCTCCGGCGTCAGCGGCGCCGCGCCGGTATTGGTCACGTCGTGGCGCACGTCGACCACATAGTCGCCGCGCTTGAAGGTCAGGGTCTTGGTCAGTTTGACGCCGCCCTGCTCCGCTTCCAGCACCAGCTGCACTTGGTTGCCGTTGGCCAGCGTGCGCACGCCAGGCTTGGCGACGAAGCCGGTGTTGTGGTTCGGCAGACCAGGCGCGCCGACCAGGCCGGTCTGGCCCAGATAGGTTTTGGCGGCGTTCTGCTGGAACAGCACTTCGTTAGCGCGCGCATCCAGATTGCTCTTGCAGGCTTCGGACAGGCCGAAGCAACCGCCGAACCAGCCCGGATTGCCGGCTGCTTTGTAGTTCAACAGTTCCAGACGCTTGATCTGGCCGCCCAGGGTGTCGATATCGACCTTCATCACGTCGGTGGTGATGGTGATGATTTCGCTCTTGAACGGCGCGGCGCCGTCAACGGCGGCGGCGCCTGGCGTGGCGGCGGTCGCGCTGGCGCTAGGGGCCGGCAGGCCGGCCGCTTTGGCCGCAGGCGCTTTCGCGGTCTGGGTCGGCGCCGGTGCGAACATGGATGGCTTGCCGGTGGAGATCATCCACTCGTTCCACAGGAAGACGAGCGATACGGAGAATACGATCCACAGGATGGTACGTTTATTGATATCCATTACGGTAAGTATCAAGAGTGGTTGCAACCGCAAGCGGTTGTTTGGGAATCCTTGTCTGATGCCGGCGGAACCGGATCAAGCCCGCCATTATTCCATGGATGGCAGCGGCATACACGCCGCAGCGCCAGCCAGCTCCCTTTTCCCGCGCCGTGCACGCGCAGGGCTTCCAGCGCGTAGTTCGAGCAGCTTGGGTAAAAGCGGCAGCGCGGCCCCAGCATGGGACTGATGGTCAGCTGGTAGGCGCGCAGCAGGAAGGAGAGCAGCGTTTTCATCGCGCAGGACGGTTCTTGGTCTGGGAAGCGAACAGGCGCGTCAGCTCCTGGCGCAGTTCCAGCTTCAGTTTGGCCGTGGTGGCCGGACCATCCTTGCGGTTGACCGGTTTCGCCAGCCGCACGACGCAGTCGATGGGCGGCAGTCCGGTAACGCGGAATAATTCGCGGGTCACGCGCTTGATGGTGTTGCGCGTAACCGCGCGCGGCGCAAAGCGTTTGGCAACGACGATGCCCAGCCGCGCATGTGGCAGCTGATTCTGGCGGGTATAGAGCACGAAATGCGCGCTTTTCTGGGCCGGGCGCAAACGAAAAACGGATGAAAATTCATCCGTTTTAATGATGCGCCGAGCGCGCGCGAAGTCGTGGGAACCTTCGCCTGTCGAGCCGTTTGAACAGCTGTCCACGCGATCAGCCTGCAAGCTGTGGCTTATACAGCCAGACGCTTGCGGCCTTTGCCACGGCGTGCATTCAGAACTTGACGGCCGCCACGGGTAGCCATACGAGCGCGGAAGCCGTGGGTGCGCTTACGACGCACAACGGAAGGTTGGTAAGTACGTTTCATGTTGGTCTCGCTAAAGAAGCAAAAAAATGCAAAATCGGGTCTGACGTCCCGTCAGTTATTGGTGCCAATGACATTTCGCGCACCCATGCCAACATACCGGCACAAGCTGGCCAATCTCATCGCCCGCTTAATCCGCGCTGGTCGTAAACTGAAAAAACACGGAGTACGGGCGGGGAACCCTGAATTATCAGCATTTCGACACCGCTTGTCAACCTTGAAGCGCGCCCACCCGCCCCCGCGGGCCATCGGCTTTTGCACATTTTTCGCGTGATGCCTGTGGATAACTTGGAACTTCGGGGGTAGAATAGCGTGTTACGTGTGGCGTTTGGAGTTCGCCCAGACGCCCTCCCACAGCTTTTCAGATAGAAGATTCATGGAAAATTTTTGGCAGACCTGTTCCGCTCAGTTGGAACTGGAGCTGACGCCGCAACAATTCAGTGCCTGGATTAAGCCGCTGATCCCCCTCGATTACGAGGAGGGCAAGCTGCGTATTGCCGCCCCCAACCGCTTCAAGCTGGATTGGGTGAAGACGCAATTCGCCAGCCGCATCACGGCCCTGGCAGCGCAATACTGGGAAGGGCCGATCGAAGTGCTGTTCGTGCTCGACCCGCGCCTGAATGCCGCGAAAAAGCCGGCCGCACCGACCGCCAGCAGCAGCGCCGCGCCAGTCAACCACGCCGCCGACACGGCGCGCAGCGCCGAGCAGCCTGCCGCCGCGGCCATCGTGTCCACGCCGGAATTCGCCAATGCGCGCGGGCGCGAGCAAAGCCGCATCAATACCGACCTGACGTTCGACAGCTTCGTGACCGGTAAGGCCAACCAGCTGGCGCGCGCCGCCGCGATCCAGGTGGCGAACAATCCGGGCGTGTCGTACAACCCGCTGTTCTTCTACGGCGGCGTCGGCCTGGGCAAGACCCACTTGATCCACGCCATCGGCAACCAAGTGATGGCCGACCAGCCGGGCTCGCGCATCCGCTACATCCACGCCGAACAGTATGTGCGCGACGTAGTGACCGCTTACCAGCGCAAGGGCTTCGACGACTTCAAGCATTACTACCACTCGCTGGACATGCTGCTGATCGACGATATCCAGTTCTTCGGCGGCAAAAGCCGCACGCAGGAAGAGTTCTTCTATGCTTTCGAAGCGCTGATCGCGGCCAAGAAGCAGATCATCATCACCAGCGACACCTATCCCAAAGAGATCACCGGCATGGACGACCGCCTGATCTCGCGCTTCGACTCCGGCCTGACGGTGGCGATCGAGCCGCCGGAGCTGGAAATGCGGGTGGCGATCCTGCTCAAGAAAGCCAAGTCGGAAGGCGTCACGCTGTCCGACGACGTGGCCTTCTTCGTGGCCAAGCATCTGCGCTCGAACGTGCGCGAGCTGGAAGGCGCGCTGCGCAAGATCCTGGCCTACTCGCGCTTCCACGGCAAGGACATCAGCATCGACATCGTGAAGGAAGCACTGAAAGACCTGCTCTCGGTGCAGAACCGCCAGATCTCGGTGGAAAACATCCAGAAGACGGTGGCGGACTTCTTCAACATCAAGGTGGCGGACATGTATTCCAAGCGCCGCCCCGCCAATATTGCGCGTCCGCGCCAGATCGCTATGTATCTGGCCAAGGAACTGACGCAAAAGAGCCTGCCCGAAATCGGCGAGCTGTTTGGCGGCCGCGATCACACCACCGTGCTGCACGCGGTGCGCAAGATCGCGCTGGACCGCACCAAGAACCCGGAGTGCAACCACGAGCTGCACGTTCTGGAACAAACCCTCAAAGGCTGATGCTGGCCGGGGCTGAAGATTTGCTATTACACTGCTGGGTTTGAGCCGCCAAGGCAAGCAGCAGACGCGTCGCGACAAGCGATGCAAAAGAATTAACGTTTAACTTTTAACTGAGGATATTTATGCAACTGGTCAAAACCACCCGAGATACGCTGCTTCGGCCACTGCAAATCGTGAGCGGTATTGTCGAGCGTCGGCACACTATGCCGATTCTGGCCAATATCCTCATCCGCAAGGAAGGCGAAAGCGTTTCATTCCTGTCCACCGACACCGAAGTGCAGATCACCACGCACGCCAATATCGGCTCCGGCGCCGAAGTGACCGGCACCACCGTGGCCGCGCGCAAGCTGCTGGACATTCTGCGCGCCCTGCCGGAAGCGGGCGACGTGTCGCTGACCCTGGCCAACAAGCGCCTGGCGGTGCAAAGCGGTAAATCGCGCTTCGCCCTGCAAACGCTGGCCGCCGAAGAGTTCCCGACCGTGCAGGAAGCCGACAGCTACAACGCCTCCTTCACGCTGCCGCAAAAAACCCTGAAGCACCTGTTCAATATGGTGCACTTCTCGATGGCGCAGCAGGACATCCGCTACTACCTGAACGGCCTGCTGCTGGTCCTGGACGGCAAGAACGTGATCGCCGTGGCCACCGACGGCCACCGCCTGGCCTTCTGCCAGGTTGAAACCGAACAGGCTTTCGAGCGCCAGGAAGTGATCATCCCGCGCAAGACCATCATCGAGCTGCAACGCCTGCTGGAAGAAAGCGACGACGCCGTGCAGCTGGACATCGCGGCCAACCAGGTCAAGCTGACCTTCGCCGACATCGAACTGATCTCCAAGCTGGTCGAGGGCAAATTCCCCGACTACACGCGCGTGATCCCGAAGGGCTACAACAACGACTTCACCATCGGCCGCGACGAGCTGCTGCGCTCCCTGCAGCGCGCGGCCATCATGACCAGCGATAAATTCAAGGGCGTGCGCTGCATCATCAGCCCGGGCAGCCTGAAAATCTCGTCCACCAACGCCGACCAGGAAGAGGCGGTGGAAGAGCTGGAAATCGACTACGGCGGCGACAATATCGACATCGGCTTCAACGTCACCTATCTGCTCGACGTGCTGAATAACCTGAAGTGCGATCAGATCAATGTGTCGCTGGGCGACTCCAATTCCTCGGCCCTGATCTCGATCCCCGACAATCCAGACTTCAAGTACGTTGTGATGCCAATGCGTATTTAACGCGGCGCATGCAGTAAGTTTTTACCGAGTCAATCAGTAATCGTTATTTGAGAAAGCAGTCCATGCCCGAAAGCCAAAACGAACCCCAACTCCAGGCCAAGCTGGAAGAATACGGCGCCGCATCGATTCAGATCCTGGAAGGCCTGGAAGCAGTCCGCAAACGTCCAGGCATGTATATTGGCGATACCTCGGATGGCACCGGCCTGCACCACCTGGTGTTCGAAGTGCTGGACAACTCGATCGACGAAGCGCTGGCCGGCCACTGCTCGGAAATCCATGTGACCATCCACTCGGACAACTCGATCTCGATTACCGACAACGGCCGCGGCATCCCGGTCGGTCTGAAGATGGACGACAAGCACGAACCGAAGCGCTCGGCCGCCGAAATCGTGCTGACCGAACTGCACGCCGGCGGCAAGTTCGACCAGAACGCCTACAAGGTGTCGGGCGGCCTGCACGGCGTGGGCGTATCGTGCGTGAACGCGCTGTCCAAACTGCTGCGCGTGACCATCCGCCGCGACGGCAAAGTGCACCAGATGGAATTCATCAAAGGCGTGGCGCAGAACCGCGAAATCGAAATCGTCGACGGCTTCCCATGCTCGCCCATCAAGGTGATCGGCGAAACCGACAAGCGCGGCACCGACGTCCACTTCTGGGCCGACGAAGAGATCTTCACCCACGTGGAATTCCACTACGAGATCCTGGCCAAGCGTATCCGCGAACTGTCCTTCCTGAACAATGGCGTGAACATCAAGCTGAGCGACCAGCGCAACGGCAAGGAAGAAGTGTTCGCCTTCGAAGGCGGCACGCGCGGCTTCGTCGAGTACATCAACAAGGCCAAGACCGTGCTGCACCCGACCGTGTTCCAGGCCACCGGCGAGCGCCAGTCGGACCAGAACACCACCATTTCGGTGGACGTGTCGATGCAGTGGAACGACGCCTTCAACGAGCAGGTGCTGTGCTTCACCAATAATATTCCGCAGCGCGACGGCGGCAGCCACCTGACCGGCCTGCGCGCGGCGATGACCCGCGTCATCAACAAATACATCGACGAGAACGACTTCGCCAAGAAGGCCAAGGTCGAAATCAGCGGCGACGATATGCGCGAAGGCCTGACCTGCGTGCTGAGCGTGAAAGTGCCGGAGCCGAAGTTCTCGTCCCAGACCAAGGACAAGCTGGTGTCGTCCGAGGTGCGCGGCCCGGTCGAAGAGATCGTCGCCAAGACCCTGACCGACTTCCTGATGGAGAAGCCGAACGACGCCAAGATCATCTGCGGCAAGATCGTGGAAGCGGCGCGCGCGCGCGAAGCGGCGCGCAAGGCGCGCGACCTGACCCGCCGCAAAGGCATCATGGACGGCCTGGGCCTGTCGGCCAAGCTGGCCGACTGCCAGGAAAAAGACCCGGCCCTGTGCGAACTGTATATCGTCGAGGGTGACTCCGCGGGCGGCTCGGCCAAGCAAGGCCGCGACCGTAAATTCCAGGCCATCCTGCCGCTGCGCGGCAAGGTGCTGAACGTGGAGAAGGCGCGCTTCGAGAAGATGCTGTCCTCGGAGCAGATCACCACCCTGATCGCCACCCTGGGCACCTCGATCGGCCCGGACGAATTCAACGTCGAGAAGCTGCGCTACCACCGCATCATCATCATGACCGACGCGGACGTCGACGGCGCCCACATCCGCACCCTGCTGCTGACGCTGTTCTACCGCCAGATGCCGCAGCTGGTGGAACGCGGCCACGTGTATATCGCCCAGCCGCCGCTGTACAAGGTCAAGGCTGGCCGCGACGAGCGCTATCTGAAGGACGACGTGGAAGAAGCGGGCTATATGATGACCGTGGCCCTGAACACCGCCGTGCTGACCCCGCGCGAAGGCGCCGATCCGATCACCGGCGAACCACTGGCCGAACTGGCGCGCCAGTACAACCTGGCGAATGCCGTGATGACCCGCCTGACCCGCGTCATCGACCGCGCCGCGCTGACCGGCATCATGACCGGCGTGACGCTGGACCTGTCGAGCATTGAGGCAGCCAAGGCATCGGCCCAGGCGCTGTCGGACAATATCAGCGACGCGAGCGTCACCGTGTCGGTGCGTTCCGATGAGCTGAGCGAGAAGCATATGCTGTGGATCGAACGTCTGCACCACGGCAACGTGAAGGTGTCGACCATCGACGCCGACTTCGTGCAGGGCGCGGATTACGCCGTGCTGGCGAAAGCCGCCGCCACCTTCACTGGCCTGATCGGCGAAGGCGCCGTGATCCGCCGCGGCGAAGGCGAACGCACCAAGGACTCCGCCGTGGAGGACTTCCACCACGCCATGCAGTGGCTGCGCGACGAAGCCGAACGCACCGTCTCCAAGCAGCGCTATAAAGGTCTGGGCGAGATGAATCCTGAACAGCTGTGGGAAACCACCATGGACCCGACCGTGCGCCGCCTGCTCAAAGTGCAGATCGAAGACGCGATTGCCGCCGACCAGATCTTCACCACGCTGATGGGCGATGATGTGGAACCGCGCCGTAACTTCATCGAGTCGAACGCCCTGCGGGCGGGGAATATTGACGTTTGATGTGTGTAGCAGGAGCCATAACCTGAGATTTCGCGAAGCATCTTTTGAGATTTTAATCAAAAAAGGCATTTCGATAACTCAGGTCTGTACAAACCGCTAAAGTTAATTAAAAAGCCCGCGAATTTCGATTCGTGGGCTTTTTAGTGTCTGTTTGTTGATTTGCAGCCAAATCTGACCCACTTCACCGCATAATTTGCACACGAAACTGACCCACGTATAAGACACAATCCTGCTCATGACATTGCGTACCGGACCAGCCTCGTGATGTCGTCATCACTCGTTGTACCATCCTCCAATTTCTACAAATCGCCGTCTGCTTGGATCATATTGGAAGCACAGGAATTCCATATCACCTTCATTTGACGTTCCACAAATCGAATCAAGACGCGTTTCCGGCATTAAAGTGCTCCCCCTCACAATACCTTTTACGTTCTTCTTGCAGTCCCTATCTATTTCCATCAAACTAGCCCAGGACTCGCAAGCCACCTCTATTCCACGTCCAATAATATTTCCACTTTGACTAAAAGCTATATTAAAAAAAGACAGGTTTTGAAAACTGAATGACTCAGTATCTCCTTTCAATACAGAAACATAGATTGCTGTATTCGACTTTAATTGCACAAGCGCCAACCCATAACCATTCTCTGCTGGAGATCTCAAGATCCCTCTGCAAGAACCAACAAGATAGCTAGCAGGGTAGTTTTTATTTATCCCAATCCTCAATTCCTCAAATTCAATTCCTGATATTATTTTCAGCGCCTCCAAATTTCTCTTAGAGATTTCTGAAAATATTTCTTTAACCGTCTCTCCATCTTTGCCAAATGCGTTACAGCCAGCCATCAAGCTTGGCAACAAAACAAAACATAAGTGGCGAGAATGATTTCATAGATAACCTTTAATGATTCTTTGGCTGATTTATTTCAATATGATACGCCGAATCATAAACTCTAGTTCTTGGCCCTAGGTATGTGCTAATCACATTACCATCCAATGCTTGTGAGAGTGTTTCCTCCCAGGTTTTTATGTTATCTTTTGAAATACTAGTTGGACTAATATTAAATACGTTTAATACTTTAGGATCACCTAGATGATTCGAAACTCTTTGTCCATTATCCAGGTATTTCTGAATGGTGTCGCGCATTGCATTTCTCGTTTGCCGCGCATCATTTCCATTCTTTATTGAATCATGGTAGATATCGATTACTGCTCTCCCTGTCGAACCATATCTTGAGATGGTTCCATTCCCTAACTGCTCGTACATGATCCTTGCTTGATCTTCTGGCGTCCTCGTCGTACTTGTAATTAGAAGAGTGGTCACATCAACATTAGAGGCTGTCGCTATTGTGTCAAGTATCTTTCTTGAGTAATTACTGACGCTTTCCCCTCTTGCTGTATCTGAAAAGCGTGGAGAAGCAAAAGGAAGGTTCAAATCCGCTCCTTCTTTTGTATAAAATTCGAACCTATCATCTACTTGCTGCATTGTTAGACTGTCCCAAGCTTGGAATGAGGTACTAACTGTCTAGTTTCGTGCGATCATATCCCTCGTCGCAGCATGCCTTTGTTCCGCGCCAAGGCCGTGCTTGACGAGGGACATGATCGCACGAAACTAGACACATTAAGCAAATGTGAGCCGACGGAATAGAATATGCATTCTAATTAGCTAGTTCGGTCGCACCCGGCGCATTTCACCGGAAAAATTGCAACTGGCACCATGAAAATCAGAACATGATGATTCGCTGACTTTAACGGTCTCGCCCTTCTCATCGAACTGCATTGTCACCATGCAAGAACGCTCATCCTTATTCGCCATGTACTGAGTGAGAACCATTGAATTACCTTTAACTTTTCCGATACCTGCAATTCCACCGCTGCATCCGGGCTCGGCCACTGCAAATTCAGCGGCCACGTAGCCATCCTCTGGTTTTAGCGTTACTACATCCATACGTAGGATTTTCTGCCCCACGAAACCTTCCCATGTGCCGCCAATTTTCCCAGATACCTGCGTATGTCCCAGGCCATTTGCAAAAAACATGGCAAGAACAACGAAAGCTTTGGCCTTACAATTTTTTTTCATCGATATCTCGCTGGTTGAATCTTATTGTCAACGTAATCCCATAGAAATTTTTGGTACGCATCTGCCTTGCTTCCATTCGCTGCATCGATCATATTTTGGCGAACGGTTTGATCTGACACATTCGCTGTCAGCAAAGTATTTGCCCGGCTCTCGCTCAATGTTTTCTGAATGAAAGACACAGCCCCCTTATAGCCTTCGTGATGGCCAATATAAATGTATTTTGCACGCTCATCTGCACTCAAATTTTCGGGAACAATGGGCTCATCATCATGATTTTTCGTCTTCTCGAGTCTTTTGAATATATCTTGATCATATTCAGCAGCAGTAACAATAGAAAGAGTTGGATCGAAGCGCAGCTTCAATAACTTTTCAGAATCAAGAATGACGCCCTTACCGTCAACATAGCCAACCTTGGCAGCATATTCATTCAGGTAGCTACCCTCTTTTCTGGCCATATCATTCCAAGCATCCGGCATGAATTGAGTCAGGCCGCTAGCTCCTGTACTAGAGTTATAGGAATCAGGGTCCCATTGCTCAGAATAGTACCGCCTCAAATTATTCCATTCAACTTCCTGAGATTTCGTTAACTTGCCTCCCGGATTTAAGCCTGGATGAGTACTATAAAATTCCTTATCAGCAGCAACCTTAATCTGAGCCTTGGAAATCTTACCTGCTTCAGCACCAATAATTGCGGCAATAGACGATCCTGGCACATCAGTTCGGCGGCTGGCGAAATTGATTGCATCAGCATAAAGCTCGTTCACTCCCAGCTTCAACCCATCACCATTGGACGACTCAGCCTCATTTAGATTTATTTCTTTGTTATTCCGCAAACTCCCAGCACTCCCAGATGTAGCACCCAACGCGAGATAGGAGTTGCGATCGTCAGCGCCCCATCCTCTAGGCGAATCCTGAGGCCCACCTTCATCCCATATTGCACCTTCTCCCATTGGATTGTGGCTTAACAAACTCCCGATACTCCCCGAGGCATAAAGATTGGCAGCCGGACTATTACGCGTAATTTCGTCGACCTTCTTATCCATCCAAGCCAACTTGGCCTTGTTGATAGCTCTCTCTCGACTGTTTTCTTCAATATTGGGATAAGAGTCAGCATCTCCTTCTATTAAGCTGGGCAAGGATGCCGCCATGGCCGATGGGCCTTTAAAGGGGAAGTTGGCGCCGTGATGCGTGATCGTGCCCTGCGTACCGAGCGTGATGCCGCCGCCAATCTTGATGAAAGAACCGTCTTCCGCGATCAGCACAATTTCTTTCGCCATGCCAATGATCTTCCCTTCGGTGGAGGTGAACTTCACATCCTTGGCGGAATTCAGCTCCGTGTCGTCATGCTGGCTTTGCAGCAGCAGCTTGCCGCGCTGGGCGATGGCCTTGATGCCTTCGCTATGGCTGAACAGCGAGATGCCCTTGCCGGCATTTGCGATCAGGCTTTGCCCGGCGCTGAGCTGCGTGTTCTTCTGCGAGCAGCTGTCGATATTGGCAGCGGCGTAGGTGACGATCGTTTTCGCTGTGGCGAAGCAGATGCCTTCTGGCGCCGTCATGCCGATGACGGGTTTGCGGCCGCCATCACCCTGCGGCGCGCTGTTGCTGCCGTTTTCCCAAGCCTTGAAGATTTCGCCCAGTTCCTGCTGCGCCTTGCCATCGGCTGCCATGGCCTGTCTTTGCGCTGCGGCGGCGGCGAGACTTTGGCTCAGTTCCATGCTGTCCGCCAGCAGGGCCAGATAATCCTGGCGCTGCAGGTGGCTGGCGTCCGCCGAAGGCAGCGGCCAGGTCGAGAGCAGCAAGCCTTTGCCGGCACGCAGTGCAATCGCTTCGGCGCTGCGCAATTCCGCGCCCTCGCCTCTCGGCTTGGCACGTCCATTTTCCCGCGGGCCGCTCAGATAGCCGAGATTGAGCTGGGTGTCGCCGTGGTCGCTGGCCAGTTGCGCGCTGATCTGGCCTTCGGTGTCGTCGAAGCGCAGCTGGTTGGCGCGGCCTTGGCGGATTTCGCGGCTTTTGATGCCGGACTGGTAGCGGTTGCCGGGCAGGCCGCCACCTTTACTCAAGGCTGGCGGGCGCGCATTTTCGTTGTAGAGCTGTCCGACGATCACCGGTTTATCGGGGTCGCCTCCCAAAAAATCGACCAGTACTTCGCTGCCCACGCGCGGCAAACTCAGACTGCCGCACTGGCCGATGCTGCCCATGCCATCGCCCGCCCAGCTGCTGACCACGCGCACCCAGGCGGAATCGGTATCGGTGCCGCTGGCGCCGGGGCCGCTCGCATGATCTTGCGGACGCATGCCGGGGAAGCGGATCTTGACCCGTCCCAGCGCATCGCAATGTACTTCCTCACCTTCGGGGCCGGTGACGATGGCGCTTTGCAGCCGGACTTGCGGCAGGTCGCTGCGCGGATCGTAGGCCGGCACGATCTCGGTACCCAGCCGCACCGCCGTGAAGTGGATGCGCGTGCGCGTGGGACCGGCCGCATCGCTGCCTGCGCCGCGGTCTGCACGCAAAACATCGCCTTCTTTGTCCGCATGCCAGGGCTGATGCGCGAACAGCTTGGCCACGCGCTCGGACAAGCCTTGCGGCAGATTGTTCTCCGCACGCAGATGCAGTGCCGTCACCACGAAGTCGCGTTCGGATTCGGCATGCGTGTCGATCTCGGGATGCTCGGTCAAGGTGAAGTACTCGCCGGCGCATAAATCACGCACACTGCCCTGGCCATGGAAGCATTTCGATTCGTAGTCGTGGCGGCGCATGCGCAGCAGTCCCAGGCGGCATAGATCGTCGTGGCTGTCGCCCACATGCGGCGGCAGGATCTGGTAGTCGTCCAGGCTGGCACACAGCGTGCCGCCATTGCTTCCCTGCTCCACGCTGCTGGACGCGGCTCCCTGCATGAAGGCGGACTGCGGATTGCGATAGTCCCAGCTGTGGCGCGTTACGGAACCCGGCTGGATGGCGCGCACCGCGCACCAGGCGGTAATGCTGTCGCGTTCTTCAGTGGCGGCATCGCGGTGGTAGCGCACGGCGCCTGCAGCATTTTTTTGCGGTGCGTGCGGCGTATCGAACATCACCATGGCATGGGCCGGTTGCACGTCCGGCAAAGAGCGGAAATGCCAGGCGATGCCGCGCCGCTGCATCAGCCGCCGGATGAAGGCGGCGTCCGACTCGTTGTACTGCATGGTGAATTCACGCGGCGGGTAACGCTCGTCGTCGAAGCCTTCGCCGCTTTCGCAGCGGAAGGCGTGCGCCAGCACGGCATTGGTCTGCCGCCACTCGTCCACGATCCGGCGGATGATCTGCACCTCGCTCTTCTGGCGGAAGACGCGGGTGTTGATGCGCTTTTCCAGGATGCCGAGCGCGTCGCGCACCACCAGCTGGTAGCTGGCCAGACCGCCGTCGCTGTCGCCCGCGCTGGCTTCGCTGACAATGCCGCACACGCTGCGCACGTCGCCACGGTCGGTGACGATGTCGATGGCGGCCGGCAGCGCAATCAGTTCCTTCAGCGGCAGGTGGGCGTTCAGCGAGACGCACAGCACGCGGTACTCGACGCCGCCGCAGACCGCTTCACTGCCGCTGATGCGCTGCGGCAGCAGCACGTCTTCCATCAGGCCGGATGGATGGGCGAGCCGCAGCCGCAAAGGGCGGTTGCTGGTGACCAGCTCTTTTTCCTGGGCCAGAAAACTGAACAGGGCATTGTTGTGATCCACGTCCGGCTCCTCTTGCTTGCGATGAAGGCTAGCTTCATCTTTACACACGGCAAGTTCGGCGCATTGACGATAAGCAATTCCGTGTCAGACCAGGGGCAAACTGCCTGCGCAAGGCGGACAGCGCAGCAACTCGACGCCGGAAGCCTGGGCCAGCAGATGCAAGCGGACGAAGCTGTGCGTGTGGATATAGCGCGCGAGAAAGCGGTTCAGCACCAGGGCAAAGGCGTACAGGCTCCGTTCAGTAAAGGCCTGCTCATCGATGCTCAAATACAGCGCCCGGCCATGCCAGGGCTGGCCGCTACGCCACAGCATGGCCGGCTGGGTTGCCAGGCTGCCGAGACCGGACAGCAGGCGCAGTCCCTGCACATCGTCCGCCGCCACGTGGCAGCGCAGCAGGGAAAGCAAGGCGGGCCAGCCTTCCCGCCCCAGCAGCGATGGGCGCGGCGCCAGGCCGGCGATGGCTTCGCGGTAGGCGCTTGGGTCGAGTGCGGCGGGCCTTGCTGCCGAGGGCCGCCGCAGCAGCCGGATCGGGAAATTGCCGACGCCCGCTTCGCTGGCCAGGTCGCCCGACGCCTGCCCCGGCATTAGTGTCGACGGCAACTCGCCGTTGCTGCAGCTCAGCTGGATGGACAGGGTTGCGCCCGCCAGCGCCAGGGGACGCCGGTCGCGGTCCAGCAGCGCCAGCCGGAAGGCATGGCCCTCGACGGCGGCCAGCATGGCGTCTTCGCGCTGCAGCTGCCAATAGGGACCGCTAGCCGCCAGCAATGCGCGGCCGGCCTGGAAGACGGTGGCCGACGCTTCCCCCCCCTTGCGCAGCAGGCCTACCCGTTCAACACAATACATCTCGCAAGATTCCTGCCGTGCCCGGCTTGGGCGCAATGGCGCGCTGGTCTCGCCTGGCGCCAGGCGCAGCGGCTCAGCCGCCGCCGCGAACAAATTGATCACCGGGGTGCAGCCCAGTCGCAGATGCCGGGGTGCCAACTGATGCAGCAAGCGAAAGGCAGGCCGCTGGCGCAGATCACGCAGCACCCAGTGCACATGCAGGCTGCGGCTGGTGGGTTGTCCGGCAGCGGCCGCCACGGCGGCCAGGTCCAGGTCGCAGAAATCGAAGCTGTCGGGATAGGCGAAATATTCGCTCAGCAGACGGCAGGCTGGATCGTCGCCCGGCGCCGGCGGCAGGTGCACGGCTTCCGGCACGACGGGCGTCAGCGGATTCTGCGCCAGCCGCTGCCAGCGCCCATCGCATTCGACGTAGCAGACGACGGTTTGCAGCAACAGGCTGTCGCGCAGGGCCGCGCGCAGAGCCGCTTCGCCATCGGGGAAGAGACGCAGCATGGGCAAGCTCTGCGGCATCGCTGCCGGCGTGGATGCCAGGCTGTCCAGGCGCAGGCTAATGGCCGAGTGCGCATCCGGCGGCAGCCGCAGGGTGGCCGGCGCATCGAACACGGGCTGAAAGCGCAGCGCGCCGATGTGCAGCGGCGCAATGTGGACGTCCTGCACGGTACGCAGCCGGCAGGCGCCAGCCACGCCGCCCTGCAGCGCTTTCAGCTCGCTGCCGCGGGCGACGGTGCTCACTGTGCTCAGGCTGCCGGGGCCGAGACCGCTCCAGTCGAACTGGGCGATCGCGCCGGACGGCAGGGGGCGCAAATAGTGGGCTTGCTGCTGCTCCAGCAGCGCGGCGGCGAAACCATCATGGCTGCGGTCAAGCCGCTGCGCCAGGCGGGCATTGAGGAAGGCACTGGCTTGCAATAGCCACTCCAGGCTGGTATCGACGCCCGCCTCCGCTGCCAGCGCCAGCGCGGCGGCGAGTCCGGGATACTCGCCGGCCAAGCGCTGGCAGTGCTGGCGCAGCATGACCAACTCCTGCTCATAATACGGCCGCCATGCCTCCATATGCCCTCCGCCTGCGCTGATCCCACTTCCATGATGACAGGCCGAATTTCAATGAGATTGACATACTGCAACAATTTCTCTTTTGAAAGGGGCAAATTGCCCAGTATCCCGCGCCGCTGGATGCGCAATCGACCGCATTCAAACGTTTCCGACAATTTTGACTTAGATCAAAGAAATTGCTGCATCGCATCACTACACTCTCAACCGTTACTTGATAACAACGTGAAAGAGGAAGTGAAATGAAGAAAGCAATCCTGGCAGTATTGGCAGTAACGGCAGGCATGATGGCAGTCAACGCGTCGGCCCAAACCACTCCATGGCAAGTGCGCGCGCGCGCCGTGCACATCGATCCGGCCGACAAATCCGACCCGCTGGGTGGCGTTGGCGCCTCCGACCGCCTGTCCGTCAGCAAGAAGACCATCCCTGAAGTGGACATCTCCTACTTCTTCACCAAAAACATCGCTGCGGAACTGGTGCTGACCTACCCGCAAAAACATGATGTGCGTCTGGATGGCAAAACCATCGGTACCTTCAAGCACCTGCCACCAAGCCTGCTGGTACAGTACCACTTCATGCCTGACGCGCAATTCAGCCCATACGTCGGCGCCGGTATCAACTGGACCACCTTCTCCAAGAACAAGATCCTGGACGGCGCTGCCAGCCTGGAGCACGACAGCTTTGGTCTGGCCGTGCAAGCCGGCGTGGACTACAAACTGGACAAAAACTGGTCGCTCAACCTGGACATCAAAAAAATCCAGATCCGCAGCGACGTGATGATCGGCGGCGTAAAAGCCAGCAAGGTCAAAGTTGACCCAGTGCTGATCGGCGTGGGCGTGGGCTACCGCTTCTAATTAAAAATTCCACCCTGGAGTTCCCGCCGCAGCTCGTTCGCGAGCTCGCGGCGTTTTTTTTCGGTCGCAAAATAGCCGACCGCCACGTTCGCCTCGCGCGTGCACAGATGGATCAGGTCGCCCGGCTGGCGCGGCATCTCGATGCGGATAAAGTCCGGATCGAGCCGGACCAGCGCTTCGCGCCCACCCACCACCTTGCGCACCAGCAAGCTACCCTGGCTCAGCACAATCTGTTCGTAATCGGCCGCATGGCGCGCGTAGCAGAGGAAGGCCACGGCCACCGCCGTCAGCTCCAGCGCCGTAAACAGCAGGATCTGCCACACGCCCTGCGCGATGAAGATGGCCGCCACCGCCAGCGACATCAGGCAGAGCACGGCAAACGCCGCCCCCATCTGGCGCGGCGTCAGCGAGCAATTACGGCGCAGCAGCCATTCGCGCTGGCCGATGGACGGATCCGGCGGCACATCCTCTCCTTGATACATCGACACGAATATTGTACGGCCAGCCGTGGCCAATGCGCTGGCGCCGCCCTCGTCAGCAGCAGCAAACTCGGCGACAACGACCGCGTCACGGCCGGCATCAGATGGCGTTGTTTCCTTGCGACAACCTCAGCTTTTTAGCGCTGCGCGCACTGGTTTAGGGGAACAATGGTGTTTGCCTTCGCTAACCGCTATGGGGATCTTGTATGTCGCTTGCCAATATGAAAATTGGCACCCGCCTCGGCCTGGGTTTTGCCGCGGTGCTGGTGCTGCTGGTTGCTGTGCTGTTGCTGGGATTGCGGTCGATGTCGAGTATCGGGAGCCGGACCCACGATATCGTCAGCGATAAGAACGTGAAGATGGCAGCGGCCAATGAGATGGTGGACCATGTGCGCAATATCTCGCAGGCGCTGACGACGATGATCGTGGTGCCGGGCACGCCTGCAATGGAGGCGGAGCTGGAAAAAGTCGCGGCAGCGCGCAAGAAGTATGGGGCGGCAAAAGAAGTCCTGCTCAAGAAACTGAGTTCGGACAAGGAGCGCGAACTGATGGCCGCCGTCGACCAGGCGCTCAAGGATGGCGGCGCCAAGAACAATAAGCTGATCGCGCTGCGCAAGGAGGGCGAGATCCAGGACGCCACCGAGTTCCTGCTGCGCGAGTCGGGACCGAATCTGGCGCGCGTGCTGGGCGCGCTCGATGCGCTGATCCGCTACGAGGCGCAGCAGGTCAGCGATGCCGGGCAGGATGTCGAGCATGTCTACGCCAGCTCGCAGGCCACCATGATCGGCATCGGCACCCTGGCCGTGCTGCTGGGCGCGGCCATTGCCCTGTTCATCACACGCTCGATCACGCTGCCGCTGAACGAGGCGGTGACGGTGGCTGAAACGGTGGCGTCGGGCGATCTGTCCTCGCGCATCGACAGCCGGCGCGGCGATGAAACGGGCCGCCTGCTGAACGCGCTGCGGGCCATGAATGACTCCCTGCTGAATGTGGTGAGCCAGGTGCGCAGCGGTACGGATACCATCGGCACGGCCTCGTCGCAAATCGCCGCGGGCAATCTGGACCTGTCTTCGCGCACCGAGGAGCAGGCCAGCTCGCTCGAGGAAACGGCGTCCTCGATGGAAGAACTGACCTCCACCGTCAAACAGAATGCCGACAATGCGCGCCAGGCCAACCAGCTGGCCAAGAGCGCGTCGGAGGTGGCGATGAAGGGCGGCGCCATCGTTTCGCAAGTGGTCGATACCATGGGTACGATCAACGAATCGTCGCGCCGCATCGTGGATATCATCTCGGTCATCGACAGCATCGCCTTCCAGACCAATATCCTGGCGCTGAATGCCGCCGTGGAAGCGGCGCGCGCCGGCGAGCAGGGGCGCGGCTTCGCCGTGGTGGCTTCCGAGGTGCGCAATCTGGCCCAGCGCTCGGCCGCCGCCGCGAAGGAGATCAAGGAATTGATCTCGGCATCGGTAGCGAATGTGGATGCCGGTTCGCGCCTGGTCAACGATGCGGGCCAGACCATGGACGATATCGTCACCAGCATCCAGCGCGTGACCGACATCATGGGCGAAATCACCTCGGCCAGCCAGGAGCAGACCATCGGCATCGAGCAGGTCAATGTCGCCATCTCGCAAATGGACGAGGTAACGCAGCAGAATGCCGCGCTGGTGGAGCAGGCAGCGGCCGCCTCGCAAAGCATGCAGGAGCAGGCGGCGCGTCTGGCCGAAGTGGTGGGCTTCTTCAAGACCGGCGCTTCGGCCGCTGGCGCGATGCGTCTCAGGGCTTGATATGCAGGCAGCTGTCCGGCACGGGGACCGCTGGTCCCTGTTCGCTCACCAGCCAGCCGGGCAGGCGCTGGCGCAGCGCGTCCAGCTCGCAGGGGTCGAAATCGACCAGCATGGTCTTGCCGTCCCGGCCCAGGATGCGCGCTGCGGCGAAGCCGCGCACAATATGCTCGGCCTCGTCGGCACTCAGGCTGGCGTGGCGGGTTGGGCGTAAGAGCAGGTGGCGCATGATTCCAGTCTACTCCATGGCCGGGCCCAGCGTCAGGGCAGCAGGCCCAGTCCTTCATACTCGCGCGCGAACCCCATGCTGCGCGCCGCCGTATTGAGCAGGCGTAGCATCTCGATGGCGCGCCGGCTGTCGCGCGGCATGGCCAGGACTGCGGGGTGGTGCGCCAGCAGGGCCGCCGCCGCTCCCGCCACCGCCGGACAGGCCATCGAGGTGCCGCTCATCACGCCATAGCCGCCCCCGGGCACGGTGGAGACGATGCCCACACCCGGCCCGGCCAGGTCGATTTCCTTGCCGATATTGCTGAAACCCGCCGCGAACAGGCTGGCGTCGAGCGGCGAAAACGGCGCCTGGGCATCGAGTTCTTCCGACGAGCCGGCCGGGAAGCCGCCAAGACGGCCCACGGCGGCCACGGCCAGCGCTTCGGGCCAGCGCGCGGGGTAACTGACGCCGCCGCGCCGGTCGTTGCCGCTGGCGGCCAGGCATAGCGCGCCTTTGTCGAAAGCGTCCTTGATCGCTTCGCGCACGGCCTCGTCGCGCACCTCGCCGCCGAAGCTCAGGTTGAGCAGGTCGCAGCCATCGGCCACGCCGCGGTCGATGGCGCGGATGATGTCGTAGTTGGAGGCGCCACCGCCGGCATTCGGGAAGACGCGGTAGCTCATCAGCTTGACGCCGGGCGCGACGCCGCGCCTGCCGCCGGGCGCCGCGCCGCGTCCGGCCAGGATGCCGGCGACATGGCTGCCATGCCCGCCTTCGACGGCGGCGGGGCCGGGACCGCCGGCATCGCTTTCCGCCACCACAAAGGCAGCGCCGCCGGCCAACATAAGATGCGGGTGGCTGGCGTCGATGCCGGTGTCGATCACGCCCACCGTCACGCCCTCGCCTGCGCTTGGGCTGTTCGCGCCATACAGCAGTTGCAGATGGTCGGGGATATTCAGGTCGACGGCTTGCAGCGGCAGGCGCGCGCCCTCTTCCAGCGTCGTGGCGGCGCGGTGTAGGCCCCAGTAGCCGGCCGGTCCATACACCACCAGGACCTCGATCTTCCGCTCCGCCGACAAAGCAAGCTGGATCTCTCCCGCCGCATCGCTGACGCCTTCCGCGCCCAGACGTGCGGCGAAATCGGTGAAGGCGACCAGGCGCGCGCCCATCACCGGCTGCCGCGTGGCGGCATCCACCACGCCCACGCGCAGCTGCGCGGCGACCGCCGTCTCGCCACGCAAGGCGGGGGCCAGTTCCAGCATGGGACTGCGCGCCGGTTCGTAAAACACCTGCGGCAGCACGCGTACGCCCGGTGCGCTGATCTTCAGGCGCAGCACATCGCTTTGCGTCAACGCGGCCAGCTTGGGGCCATCTTCATGCGAGGAATGCAGGATATTGGGCGTCGCCAGATGCGCCGCCTGCTCGGCGGACAGGGATGCCACCGATGCTGACAAGGGAGCATCAGCGGATGGCGCCTGCTGCAGCTCCGCCAGCGCGGGCGAGCGCAGGCCGCGTATCGGCAGCAGCACGTATTCCGCGGCTTCCCAGTCGCGCGCGCGGAAGTCGGACAGACGGTAGGGCGGCATAGCGCCGGCACTGGTTCGGGGCTGCGTTTCGGCCGCCCGCACCGCATCAGCGGCGGCGCGCAAGCGTTCGGCGGCGGCAACGATGGCCTGGCCGTCGCCGCCCAGCGCCGTCTGGAAGAAGTCCAGCAGCAGATCGACAAAGGCCAGCTTCTGCGCCAACAGCGTGAGGTGGCGGTAAGCGTGCAGGCAGTAATCGACCGCGCCGTTCACATGCGCGGCGGTGACGCGCGGACTGCCCGGTTTCAGGGCGATGTCCGGCCCGTCCAGCCATACGGAGAGATTCAGCAGGCTATGCACGCGGCGCAGGATCTGGCGCTGTTCGGGCAGGCTCGGGTTCTCCGTCACGGCGCCGCAGAAATCGCCGGCCAGCGCCTGCAAGCGGGTGATCGACGGCAGCAGCGCGGCGGCGCGCAGCACGTCGCCTTGCACGGCGCTTGCCAGCTTGCCCGCCCGTGGCCGCGGCTTGCCCATCGTACCCCTCGTGCCCATGACGCCCGCCGTCACGCCGATTGCGCGGCCTGGCGCGGCAAGATCAGGCTGAACACCGCGCCTTCGCCAACGCGGCTGCTGACCGCCAGTTTGCCACCATGCGCTTCCGCCAGCTGGCGCGAAATATACAGGCCGAGGCCAAGCCCCGCCGGGGCTTCCTTGCCGCCCACGCGCTCGAACGGCTCGAAGATGCGCACCTGTTGCTCAGGCGCGATGCCGGGGCCATGGTCCGCCACTTCGATCATTGCCTGGCTGGGTGTCGAACTCAAGGTGACGGCCACCGGCTGGCCGCCGCCATAGCGCAGCGCATTGGTCAGCAGGTTGATAATCACCTGTTCGATGCGGAACTCGTCCCAGCAGCCGCTGACGTTATGGCTGGCGTTCAGGCTGATGACGCTGCCGGCATTGGCGGCCTGGGTTTCCAGGTCGGCCACCACGCGTTCCAGCAGCGGCAGCAGTTCGGTATCGCAGGGACGGATCGACATGGTGCCGCTGCGGATGCGCGACACGTCCAGCATATCGTCGATCAGCCGTATCATGCTGCGGATCTGGCGCTCGTCGCGCTCCACCATGCGGCGCGTCTGCGCGCTGTCGAGAGCAGGCAGGGTGCCGCGTTCGAGCTGCATCTTGCGCATCTGCGATTCCAGGTACAGGGTATTCAACGGCGTGCGCAGCTCGTGCGCCACCATGGACATGAAATCGTCGCGCATATGCAGGGCGCGCCGCAACTCATCCTGCGCCGCATGCAGCTCGCGCATGGTCGCCTCCTGCTGCTCGACGCGGCGGCGGATCTCGCGCCGCTGGCAATACAGGTCGACGAAGACGTTCACCTTGCTGCGCACGGCGTCGGCGTCCAGCGGCTTGTAGAGGAAATCGACGGCGCCCGTCTCATAACCCTTGAAGGCGTAATTCAGCTCCTTGCCCGCCGCGCTGACGAAGACGATCGGGATGTGGCGGGTCTTGTCGGTGCCGCGCATCAGCTCCGCCAGCTCGAAGCCGTCCATGTCCGGCATCTGCACGTCGAGAATGGCGAGCGCGAAATCGTGTTCCAGCAGCAGGGCCAGCGCCTCTTCGCCGCTGGCGGCCTGGAACACCGCGCGCCCTTCGCCGCGGATCAAGGCATTCAGGGCGCGCAGATTCTCCGGCAGGTCATCCACAATCAGCAGCTTGGTACTTTCCATTTCCATCAAGTGTTCTCCAGCATCGACAACAGGCTGCGGATATCCGACAGCGGCAAGATCAGGTCCGGCATGCGCAGGCGTATGGCTTCTTCCGGCATGGTGCCGACCATGGCGTCGTCCGGGTTCTGCGCCACCGTCACGCCGCCCGCCTCGCCGATCGCCGCCAGGCCGGCCGCGCCGTCATGGTTGGCGCCGGTCAGCAGGATGCCGAGCAGGCCGGCGCCATAGGTATCGGCGGCCGACGCCATCATCAGGTCGATGGCGGGGCGGGCAAAGTTCACGGGCGGCTCGCAGCTCAGGGAAAAACTGCCATCCGTCTCCACCGACAGATGGTAATCCGAAGGCGCAAAGTAGAGCGTACCCGGAACGATGATTTCCTTGTCGCCCGCTTCGCGCACCGGCAAGGACAACTGGCGCTGGAAGACTTCGGCCAGCTGGCTTTGGCGGCCGCCTTGCACATGCAGCACCACAATCACCGGGCGCGAAAAATGCGGCGGCAGGCCGGGCAGGATCTGCAGCAGGGCATTCACTCCGCCGGCCGAGCCGCCGATGGCGACGGCGTCAATCTGGCGTCCCCGCAGGACTTGGGCGATGGCGGCGCGCGTGTCCATCAAAGTTTCCGGAACAGGCGTTCGCGCTTGGCCACCGCCTCGAAGCGCGGGCCGTAGCTGGAAAAATCGATGCTCTCCTTGCTGCCCAAGCCGAGGAAGCCGCGATGGCATAGCGACTCGTGGAACAGGCCCAGCGCCCTTTCCTGCAGCTTGCGCTTGAAGTAGATCATCACATTGCGGCAGCTGATGAACTGGGTTTCGGCGAACACGCTGTCGGTCGCCAGACTGTGGTCGGCGAAGGTCACGTTCTCGCACAGCCCGCGGTCGAACAGGGCCGCGTTGTAGGCGGCGGTGTAGTAGTCGGAGAAGGCGCGCCGGCCGCCCGAAGCCTGGTAGTTCTCGGTGTACTGGCGCATGCTCTCCAACGGGAACACGCCTTTCTTGGCCTTTTCCAGCGATTGCGGATTGATGTCGGTGGCGTAGATGATGCTGCGTTCCAGCAGGCCTTCTTCCTTGAGCAGGATGGCCAGGGAATACACCTCCTCGCCGGTACTGCAGCCGGCCACCCAGATCTTCAGCGAGGGATAGGTGCTCAGCACCGGCAGCACATGCTCGCGCAGGCCCGCGAAATATGCCGGATCGCGAAACATCTCGGTGACGGGAATGGTCAGGTATTGCAGCAGCGCGCTAAAAGCCTCGGCCTCGTGCATCACGCGCGACTGCAGTTCCGAGATGGTGCGGCACTCCATCTGGCCCATCGCATACAGCACGCGCCGCTTTTGCGAAGCGCCCGTGTAGTCGCGGAAATCGTAGCTGTACTTCATATAGATGGCCTGCATCAGCATGGCCAGCTCGATTTCGATATCGCTTTGGTGGTGATGGTGGCCGGACATCGCGTGCTCCATCCTCAGTCGGTGACCGGCATCCACACGCGCAGCAGCGAATACAGGCGCGACAGGTCGATGGGTTTGGCCAGGTAGTCATTGGCGCCGGCCGCCAGGCATTGTTCGTGGTCGTCCTTCATGGCCTTGGCCGTGACGGTGATGATGGGCAGGCGCGGGAAGCGCGCGTCGGCACGGATGCGGCGCGTGGCTTCCAGGCCGTCCATGCCGGGCATCATCACGTCCATCAGCACCAGGTCGATCTCGGGCACGGCGTCCAGCTTGTCCAGGGCTTCCTGGCCGTTGCGGCCGATTTCCACCACGGCCCCCTTCTGTTCCAGCGCGCTGGTGAGGGCGAAGATATTACGCACATCGTCGTCCACCAGCAGGATGCGGCGGCCTTCGAAGACGCGGTCGCGGCTGCGCACCGTTTTCAGCATGCTCTGGCGCTCGCTGGACAGTTCGGACTCCACCTTGTGCAGGAACAGGGTCACTTCGTCGAGCAGGCGTTCCGGCGAACGCGCGCCCTTGATGATGATGGAGCGCGAATATTTGTGCAGGTCGGCTTCCTCGGCGCGCGTCAGATTGCGGCCGGTGTAGACGATCACCGGCGGGAAGGAGGCGATCGGCTCGCGCGACATGCGCTGCAGCAGCTCGTTGCCCTGCATGTCCGGCAGCTTGAGGTCGATGATCATGCAGTCGAAGACGGTGCTGCGCAGCAGCTCCAGCGCCGCCTCGCCCGATTCCACGGCACGGATTTCAATATCGTCGTCGGCGATCAGCTCCACCATGCTGTCGCGCTGGCGCGCATCGTCTTCCACCAGCAGGATGCGTTTGATCTCCTGCGTGAACTTGCGTTCCAGGCAGCTGAATACCTCGGTCAGTTGCTCGCGCGTGGCCGGCTTGAGCGCATAGCCGACCGCGCCCATATGCAGGGCCGCTTCGGCATTCTCGGCGGCCGAGACCACGTGCACGGGAATGTGGCGGGTCAGCGGATTGTCCTTCAGCAGCTGCAGCACCGAGAGGCCGGAACGGTCAGGCAGGCGGATGTCGAGCAGGATGGCGTCGGGCCGGTACTGCGCGGCCAGTTGCAAGCCCTCCTCGGCGGAGAAGGCGACCAGGCAGCGGTAGCCCATCTCGTGCGCCAGGTCGAACAGGATGCGGGCGAACGCCGCTTCATCCTCGATCACCAGCACGCTGCGTTCGGGCGGCGGCGCGTTGTCGCGATCATCGCTGAAGGCGCGCGGCACGGCGGGCAAGGGGACATGGGCGCCGTTGGCGCTGGATGCCGAAGCGATGCCGGCCGGCGCCAGAGAGATGGAGCGCGGCGGCGAGGTGGCCAGCGGCGGCGCGGCAATGCCGGCCACCGGTAGTTGCGCGCCGGCGGCCAGCGCCGACGCTGCGGGCGCGAGCGGCGGCACGGCCCATTGCGCCGGCAGGGTCAGGGTAAAAGTGCTGCCGCGTCCCGGCGTGCTGCTCAACGCAATCGTGCCGCCCAGCAGGCGCGCCAGATCGCGCGAGATCGACAGGCCCAATCCCGTGCCGCCATGGCGCCGGCTGCTGCTGCCGTCGGCCTGCTGGAAAGCGCCGAAGATGTTTTCGTGCTGCTCGCGCGGAATGCCGACGCCGGAATCCTTGACCGCGAAGCTGACCTGGCCCTGCTCGCCCGGCGACAGGCGCAGAATCACCTTGCCCTGGTCGGTGAACTTGATCGCGTTCGACAGCAGGTTTTTCAGAATCTGCTCCAGGCGCTGGCCGTCGCTGAAGATGGTGGGCGGCAGGCCGGGTTCCAGGTCCACCACCAGGTCCAATCCCTTTTGCAGCGCCAGCGGTTCGAAGGCGCGCGCCAGGCGTTCGGCCAGCGGTTCCAGCTGCAGCTCTTCCGGCGCCAGTTCCAGTTTGCCCGCTTCGACCTTGGAGATATCGAGGATGTCATTGATCAGATTAAGCAAGTCATTGCCCGCGCCGTAAATCGTTTGCGCATAACGCACCTGTTCCTCGCTCAGATTACCCGCCTCGTTATCGGACAAGAGCTTGGCCAGGATCAGGGAACTGTTCAGCGGCGTGCGCAGCTCGTGCGACATATTCGCCAGGAACTGCGATTTGTACTGGCTGGCGCGCTCCAAATCGCGCGCCCGCTCTTCGAGCTGCTGCTGCACATCGCCCAGCGCGGCGTTTTTCTGGTCAAGCGCGACGGCCTGTTCGGCCAGTTGCTCATTGCTCTGTTCCAGCTCCGCCTTCTGGTTTTCCAGGCTGGCTTGCGACAGCTCCAACACGCGCGACTGCTCTTCCAGCTCTTCGTTCGCGGTGCGTAGCTCTTCCTGCTGCACCTGCAATTCCTCGTTCAGCTGCTGGGTTTCGGCCAGCACTTCCTGCAGGCGCTGACGCGCCTGGGTGGTCTCGATGGCCGTGCCGATATTGCCCGCCACCAAACGCAGGAAATCGAGTTCGCGCTCGCCCACCGCGCGCAGGAAGCCCAGTTCCACCACGCCGTTCACGCTGCCGTCGCTGTCCACCGGCAGCACCGCCACCTGCAGCGGCTGGCCGCTGCCCAGCGCGGAACTGACCTTCAGATAAGCGGGCGGCAGGTCTTGCAGATGCACCAGGCGCCGTCCCTGCGCCGCCTGGCCGACGATACCCTCGCCCGGCAGCAGTTGCTGGCCGTGTTCCATATCCTCATGGCTGAAGCCATAGGCGGCCACGCGGCGCAGGCTGCCGTCGGCTTCGCGCACATACAGGGCGGCCACCGCCACGTCGAGATAGCGCGCCAGGAATTGCAGCAGCGTGGAAGACAGCAGCGGCAAAGCCATCTGACCGATGCCCTGCTCCGCCAATTGGCCCTGGCCGGAACGCATCCAGGCTTGCTGCTCCAGCTTGGCCGACTGCTCGGTTTGCGCCTGCAGCGCCTTGCCGAAGGCGCTGGACAGGCGCATCAGGTCGCGCCGCCCGAAATAGGCCAGGGCGCCGCTGAGCATCAGGCTCAGCGTCAGGTAGGTGATGGTGGTGAAAAAAGTCACATTGCGCGACTGGCGCGTGCGTTCGCCGCGCAGCCTTTCCTCGGTGGCGACGAAACTCTGGAACTGGGCGCGCACCTCGTCGAACTCGACCTTGCCGCGGCCGCTGCGCACCAGGGACAGATAATCGCCGTTGGCGCGGCGCGTGGCGATCATATGCTCGGCCACGCCCTCCCACTGCTTTTGCTGGGCCTGGATATTGCGGATGCGGTCGACCTGCTGGCTGTTGTCCTTGACCAGGCCGGCCAGCACGTCGAGCGCGGCATCGATCTTGGGCCGCGCCAGCTTGTAGGGAGAGAGGAAGCTTTCATCGCCCGTCAGCAGGAAGCCGCGCATGCCGGTTTCCATATCCACCGTCAGCTTGCGCGCCTCCTGGGCATTGCCGATCACGCGCTCGCTATGCTCGACCCAGTTGAGGGCGCTCAGCAGATAGGCCAGCACCGCCACAAACACCCCGGCGCTGACCACGCCGGCCGCCAGCGGCAGCGTGATATTGCGGGAGAGAACACGGCGAAAACTCTGGTCGTCGAGAGAGGACTGTCCATTCATGGCGCACGAGCCTGTAGTTCAGTAAGAAATGGGCTTTATCTTATAGCAATTTCATGGAAGACCCCGCACCGATGATGCAGGCCCATGCGCGCACCGCTATAATGAATTTCGTTACGTGAATAACAAGCGAAGACCACCATGCGCAAGATCCTGACCGCCCTGCTCCCGCTGCTGCTGGCCGGCTGCATCAATGATACGGCCACCTATTACGCGGACAGCACCCAGGAGCACACGCTCAGCGTGCGCCGCCAGCAGGATTATTTCTGGAGCGACGATGCGCGCATCACGCTGATGGCGGCGCGCCTGCCCGACTGCCAGCGCCAGCTACAGCTGACCGAACTGCCGATCCTGGACACGGAAGTGGAGCTGTTCGGCAGCGGCGAGCGCCACTGGAGCCTGCGCGCCGGCAAGCAAGTCTGGCAAGTGGAAACCGAGAGCTGCGCACTGCAGGAAGGCGGCGAAGCGAGCGGCCAGAAGCTGGGCGTCTTCCGCGGCGACGCCGACAAGCTCGTCTTCGAACCCGCCCCCGCGCCCAAAGCCGCAGTCCCCGCCGACGCCCCCGCCGTCGCCGAAACCACCGAATAAGCCCCACCTAACGGCCGAGCCCGTGTCCGATTGGGGTCTGACCCCATGGTGGACACGGGCTGAGCCGTTAGGCTGAACTATTGCTTCACGCAGTCGGGTCAGGCGTGGCTCAGGGCGCGCTGTCTTGCCGGGGCGCGTTGGCTACGCTGGGCGGGCTGGGCGGCGGCGCTGGCTTCGCCGGCCGTCAGACGGAAACGGCTGACCAGCTGGGCCAGGGTGGCGGCCTGCTCCTGCATGGCGCCGGCGGCGGCCGCCGCTTCTTCCACCAGGGCGGCATTTTGCTGGGTGACGGAGTCCATCTCGGTGATGGCTTGGTTGACGTGGCCGATGCCGGTGCTTTGCTCGCTCGAGGCGTCGGTGATCGAGGCCATGATCTGGGTCACGCGCGAAACGCTTTCCACCACCTGGTCCATGGTGCTGCCGGCTTGCGCCACCAGGGTGCTGCCGCTTTCGATGGTGCCGACGGAATCGTTGATCAACTCCTTGATTTCCTTGGCGGCGGCGGCGCTGCGGTGGGCCAGGTTGCGCACTTCGGAGGCGACCACGGCGAAGCCACGGCCTTGCTCGCCGGCACGCGCCGCTTCGACGGCGGCATTCAGGGCCAGGATATTGGTCTGGAAGGCGATGCCGTCAATCACGGCGATGATGTCGACAATCCGGCGCGAGGAGGCGTTGATGGTGTCCATGGTCTGCACCACCTGCGAGACCACGGTGCCGCCCTGCTGCGCGACCTGGGCGGCCGATTGCACCAGCTGGTTGGCCTGCACGGCGTTGGCGGCGTTCTGGTTCACGGTCGAGGTCAGCTCTTCCATCGAGGCGGCGGTTTCTTCCAGCGAGCTGGCCTGGGATTCGGTGCGCGCCGACAGATCCATATTGCCGCTGGCGATTTCGGCCGAGGCGATGGCGATGGTGTCGGCGGCACGGCGGATTTCGCCTATCGTGTTGGCCAGATTGGCTTGCATGGTCTTCATGGCGTAGAGCATGCTGCTGCGGTCGCCGCTGGCCGTGTCCACCGTCACGCTGAGGTCGCCGGCGGCGATCAGCGAGGCGACTTTTTCCGCATACTCGGGTTCGCCGCCGATGGCGCGGTGCAGGCTGCGGTTGATGGCGCCCACAATGGCGGCCAGGATCAGGCACACCACCAGCAGCAGCACACCCGACTTCATCAGCTGGGAATAGAAGGCGGCGTCGATATCATCCATATACACGCCCGTCACCAGCGACCACTCCCAGGGTTTGTAGGTGGCGACGCGGCTCAGCTTGGGTGAAGGCTCGGTGGCGTTGGGACGCGCCCACCAGTAGCTGACGAAGCCGGAGCCCTCGTTCTTGGCGACATTGGTGATGTCGCGGTACAGATAGGTGCCCTTGGGGTCTTTGAAGTCCAGCAGATTCTTGCCGTCGTTTTCCGGCTTGAAGGGATTCATCAGGGCGATGCCGTCGGTGCCGACGATGGACAAATAGCCATCCTTGCCGAAGCGCATGGCCTTGATGCTGGCGCGCGCCTGGGCCTGGGCCTCTTCCTTGCTCATGGCGCCGGACTGGGCCTTCTCGCCGTACAGCTTGAGCACGCTCAAGCCCACATCGGCCACGTCGGCCAGATCGTTCTTGCGCTCTTCGATGCGCACATTGCGCATTTGCAGCGCATCGTAAATAAACACGGCCGAGATGCAGAGCAGGCTGCAAAGCAAGGGAATCCACAACTTCTGCTTGAATGACAAATTGTTCACCTGAGTCTCCTGATACCAGAAAGAATTTGTTTTGGTACTGGAGGCCAAGAATAACCGCGTTCGATTCCGAACGGAAATAAAATGGCCGCAGGGCAAACGCCATGCGGCCTGGATGCAACAATGTGTGTAAATTGCTTAAAAACAATAAGGCAAATCGTGGTTTAAGCGGCTATATTGTTTATTGCTTTTCGCTGTCCAGGTCAACGGTCAGGTAGGCGTTGTAGCGCTCGCCCGCCGCCGCGCCGGCCGGCAGCACTTCCTCCAGGCGGGCCAGATCGGCCGCCCCCAGCACCACCTGGTCCGCGCCCAGCGCTTCCTGCAGGCGCTGGCGGCGGCGCGCGCCGACCAGGGCCACGATGTCCTGTCCTTGCGCCAGCACCCAGGCGATCGCCAGCTGCGCCACCGAGATGCCGAGGCTGTCGGCCACCTGGCGCACGCGCTCGACCAGGGCCAGGTTATGCGCCAGGTTCTCGCCCTGGAAACGCGGGCTGTACTGGCCGCGGAAATCGGCCTCGCCCGCGCGCTGTGCGCTCCAGTGGCCCGAGATCAGGCCGCGCGACAGCACGCCATAGGCCGTGATGCCGATGCCCAGCTCGCGCGCCGTCTGCAGCACGCCGTTTTCGATGCCGCGCGAAATCATCGAATATTCGATCTGCAAGTCGCTGATGGGGTGCACGGCATGGGCGCGGCGCAGCGTATCGGCACCCACTTCGGACAAGCCGATATGCTGCACATAGCCTTGCTTGACGAGGTCGGCGATGGCGCCCACGGTGTCTTCGATCGGCACGTTCGGATCAAGGCGGGCGGGACGGTAAATATCGATGTGCTCCAGGCCCAGGCGCTGCAGCGAATAGGCGGCGAAATTCTTCACCGCGGCGGGACGGGCGTCGTAGCCGCTCCAGCCGCCGGCCGGATCGCGCAGGGCGCCGAATTTGACGCTGACCAGGGCTTGCTCGCGTTTTTGGCCGCGCAAGGCTTCGCCCAATAAGATTTCGTTATGGCCCATGCCATAAAAATCGCCGGTATCGAGCAGGGTCACGCCGGCTTCCAGCGCGGCGTGGATGGTGGCCAGGCTTTCGGCGCGGTCGGCCGGGCCGTACAGGTCGGACATGCCCATCAGGCCCAGGCCGAGTTGGGCGGTGCGCGGGCCGGTGCGGCCGAGTTGGCGGGTTTGCATGTGCGAATCTCCAGAAGCGTTGAGGTGCAGCCATTGTGCTATTCTGGATTCGCGTAATAAATACACGAATTCCTACATCTTTATTCGGCCAAACATAACAATGGACCAATTCCGCAGCATGCAGATTTTCCAGGCCGTGGCCGACAGCAAGAGCTTCACCCAGGCCGCCGAGCAGCTCGGCCTGCCGCGTCCCACCGTGACCAATGCGGTGCAGGCCATCGAGCAACAGCTCGGCGTGCGCCTGCTGCAGCGGACCACGCGCAAGGTCAGCCTGACGGTGGAAGGGGTGGTGTATCTGGAGCGCTGCCGCGCCCTGCTCAATGAACTGGAGGATATGAACGCCCTCTTCCTCGGCAGCGGCAAGCGGCCGGCCGGCGTGGTGCGCGTCGACCTGCCCGAGCGCATTGCGCACCTGATCGTGATTCCGGCCCTGCCCGCGTTTTTTGCCGCCTATCCCGAGATCCAGGTGCGGCTGGGCGCCAGCGACCGCTTTGCCGATCTGGTGGGCGAAGGCATCGACTGCGCGCTGCGCGTGGGCACCCTGCGCGACTCCAGCCTGATCGCGCGCCGCGTCGGCGCCATGGAGCAGGTCAACTGCGCCGCGCCCAGCTATCTGGCGCAATACGGACGGCCGCAGACGCTGGCCGATCTGAAGCAGCACTACGCGGTGAATTTCTTCTCCAGCCAAAGCGGGCGGGACCTGGATTGGGAATACCTCGACGCCGACGGCCAGAGCCACACCGTGACCATGCGCAGCCGCGTCTCGGTCGGCAGCGCCGAAGCCTATGTCGCCAGCTGCCGCGCCGGCCTCGGCCTGATGCAGGCGCCGCGGCTCGGCATGGAAGCGCTGCTCGCCAGCGGCGAGCTGGAAGAAGTCCTGCCCGCCTGGCGCGCCGCGCCGCTGCCCGTCTCCATCGTCTACGCCCACAGCCGCCACCTCTCGGCCCGCGTGCGCGTCTTCGTCGACTGGCTGGCCGCCACCCTGCAGCTGCGCTAGCGCCAAGCCCGCCGGATGGCAGTCCCGTCCACCTTGGGGTCAGACGGGGACGCCAAGTCCCCAATCGGACACGGACTGAACTGTAGATTGCCTGTTGGCTTATCCGATGCACAACGGACCGGCGTCCATCCAACTTGATGGGCGTAGTCGCAGAACAAGGGGCTTGCTTTACCCCAAAGCAATCTTGTTTAGACGGACTAAGCTGAAGCGTCAATTTCTGAAAGGGGAGGACGTCGTGGCATACAGATACGAACAAGCAGCCAAGCTGGAGGGCAAGGAATGGGTCGGCTCACATGAATGTGTCGCTTTGGTCCAGCACTACGCAGGCCTTCCCACAACCATGCATTGGAAAATGGGAAGCGGGGTCAGAGGCAATATGACACTACCAGCCGGCACCGCCATCGCTACCTTCAAGGAGAGGCGATACCAGAACCGGCGCACCGGCAACCATGCCGCCTTCTATTTAGGACAGGAACAGTTCGGGATTTGGGTCATTGAGCAATTCCGCAGAGTACCCAAGGGATTGATCCGAAAACGCTTCATCGCTTTTCGCGGCGGCAAGGGCAGCCCTTCCGACGATGGCGATGCTTATGCGGTGATCGAATGAAGACAGCATCGCTGGCAATTTTCTCTCTTGCGGCTACGGCACTTGCGGCACAGAGCGCCGAACTCGCATGCCCTGCTGGCTTAGTCGTGCGACAGACAGCCGAGGCTCCCGGCGGATGGGTCGGTTTTGATGCTGCCGCCGAACGGGAGCATCCTCTCCAGACCGCTGAAATTAGCGAAGGGGCGCCACAACGCCGGATTCTGCTGATGCCTACGCGCGAGATCAAAAAAGGCAAGAACAAAGCCTTGGTTTATGAGCTTGGAAACATTCGTCAGCCATGGCTCATTTGCTTGTATACCGACACGTCCCTCACGCTAAGCCGCAGCTTGCCCGCCAATATTCAGCGCTGCACATTCATCCTCGACCACGCGACCAACTATGCCAGCGTGCAGCAGATTGACTGTGAATAGTTCATCAAGCCGAGCCTGCCGGATAGCCGTCCAGTCTGTGTCCGATTGGGGTCTCGGCGTCCCCGTCTGCCCCCAAGGTGGACACGGGCTGGGCAGTGGTCAGTGGGTCAGAGGGCGGGGTGCAGGGCTTGCTGGAGGGCGGGGGCGTGGGGGGTGCCGCTGAGCTTGGCGGCCAGACGACGGACTTGGGCCAGGTTGCGCTGGCGGAAGGCGTCGGCGGTGGCGCTCAGGTCGGCCAGCAGGCCAGCGGCGGCATCCTCGATGCGGGGACTGTCGCCGGGGCTGTTGTCGAGCAGGGAGATCAGGTAGGTGACGCCCCATTGCAGGCGGGTGGCGCTGCCGGCGGCGGCGCGCCAGGCTTGCTCATACCAGGACAGCATGCCGGCCGCGTCACCACGGCGCTTGGCGCTGGAAGCCAGGCTCAGCATGAAGTAGTAGGGCGAGTGCGAATGCGCCAGCTCGGCTTGCAGCAGGGCGTCGGCTTCAGCCGGCAGACCGGCGTCGTTCAGGGCGCTGACGGCGGTGTTGACCAGGGTGTGGCGCTCGTAGGCGTCGTCTACGGCGGCCAGCGCCTCGGCGACGCGGGCGCGCACTAGCTCGGGCAGGCCGGCGGCGGCGTGGCCGAAGCGGGCCATACGCATTTGCAGCCGCACGGCGGTCAGGCGGTCGGGCACGGACAACCACATATCGTCGGCCCAGGCTTGGGCCGCTTGCGCCAGGGCACCAGCCAGCCCGGGCTGGGCGGCGCCAGCCAGCTTCAGCAGTTGGGCACCGCTGTTGCCGAAGATGTCCATATTGGCGCGGGCCAGCCGGGCGTCGCGGCAGACGCCGAGCAGCAATTCGGCGACGCTTGCCGCCGTCGCCAGCGCGGCGGCGCCAGCGTGCGCGGTGGTAGCGGTGCCGGCAGCGGCGGGAGCCGCTTCGGCCGCCGGGAACAGCAGGGACAGCAGCCGCAGGCGGATGGCGGCGTCGGGCGCGACCGGCGCGGCGGCCTGGGCCAGCGCGGTCAGCGTGGCGCCCGGCGCGCGGCCGGCCAGCAGCACGCCTTCATCGGTATCCCAGGAATAGTGGCTGAGCAGCGTCCATTCGGCGGCGTCCAGAATGCGGCTGCCGTCCAGCGCCGCTTGCAGCGATTGCGCGGCGCTATGCGTGGCGGCCAGCGCCGCATCGAGGGCGGCGATGAACAGCTCGCCGTCCAGTTCGCAGGGCAGACGCGTGATTTCGCTGCCATCGGGCGCGAACAGCACCAGGGTCGGATAGCTGCGCAGCTTGAGCTGGGCGGCCAGCGCTTGCGCGCCGGGCGCGTCGCCGTCGAGCCAGAACGGCACCAGGCCACGCAGGCGGACGGCGAACTCGTCGCGGCTGAAGATTTCCGACTTGACCCGGTTGCAGGGCGGACACCAGCCCGCGCCCCAGTACAGGAACAGGGGACGGCCGGCCGTTCTGGCCAGCGCCTGCGCGGCGCTGAAGTCGCCGCTCTGCCACTCGATCGCGCCCGCCATCGTTTAAGGCTCGCGCGCTAGGGCCAGGAATTCGGTGCGCATGGCCAGGTTCGGTTGCAACTCGCCCAGCATGGCCGAGGTCACGGTCTCTTCGCCCGGGGTGCGGATGCCGCGGCTTTCCATGCACAGGTGGCGGCACTTGACCACCACGCCCACGGCCTTCGGCTCCAGCACTTCCATCAGCGCTTCGGCGATCTGCATGGTCATGCGTTCCTGCACCTGCAGGCGCTTGGAGAAGCAGTCCACCAGGCGGGTCAGTTTGGACAGGCCGACGATTTTGCCGTTCGGCACATAGCCGACGGTGGCCTTGCCGAAGAACGGCGCCAGGTGGTGTTCGCAGTGGCTGTAGACGGGAATGCCTTTCACCACGATCAGCTCGTTGTACTGCTCGGCGCCATCTTCAAAGGCCTTCAGCAGCTCCACGGGATCCTGGCCATAGCCCGAGGTCCAGTGTTTCCACGCCTTGCTTACGCGGTGCGGGGTTTCGATCAAGCCCGGACGGTCCGGGTCTTCGCCAAAGCTCTGCAGCAGGCGGCGCCAGTCGTGTTCGGAGAATTCTGCGTTTGACATGATGATAAAGGCCTGAAAATTGCGGTTGACCCATCAGTATACAGGCTTTGGCGCGCTTGCACCGGCCGCTGACTCAAAGCCGGGGCCGCCTGGGCGCGCGCCGGACTCAGCGCGGACGGTGGGCGTTGATCAGGGCGGCGGCGATGGAAACGGTGGCGCTCATCTCCGGCCATTCATCCCCGGGACCGAACCAGCGCGCCTCGCTGATTTCATTCGGGTCGACGCGGATTTCGCCGTCCAGATAATCGGCGGTAAACGCGATCATCAGCGAATGCGGAAAAGGCCAGGACTGGCTGCCGAAATAGCGCAGGTTCTGCACGCGCAGGCCGACTTCCTCATACACCTCGCGGTGCACGGCTTCCTCGATCGATTCGCCCGCTTCCAGGAAGCCGGCCAGCGCGGTAAAACGCTTATACGGCGCTTGCGCATGCACGGCCAGCAACGCCGCTTCGCCCTTACGGATCAGCACCATCATGGCCGGCGAAATGCGCGGGTAAGCCGTCATGCCGCAGGCGGGACATTGGAAGCTGCGTTCGCCCGCCGCGCGCCGCATCGGCGTGGCGCAAGCGCCGCAGAAGCGGTGGGTGCGCGCCCATTCGGCCAGCTGGCTGGCGCGGCTGGCCAGGCCCAGCAAGCCCTCGTCCATGCTGCCGAACAGGGCGCGCAAGCCGTGCCAGCCGTGTTCGGCATCGGGCAGGGCCGGGCTGTCGGTCCAGGCCGCCTGGTAATAGCAATCCTGCCAGAGGCCGACCGGGTGCAGTTGTTCAGGACTCAGGCCAAAGGCGTCCAGCTGCGCGGGCAGGGCCAGGTCGGCGCTGCGCAAAAGCAATTGGCCCTGGTGGAAGAGAAAGACGCGGCGCGGCGCGGCGCGGCGGCCGCCATTTCGGAGCTAATCAGCGGAATAAAGGCTGGCGGAGTTTGTAACATTATCGACTAGATTTAAATTTATTCGAGCTACCGTGTATCACGATAATACGGGATTTAATGCAAAAATAAAAACTATCGAAGCGGAAGTTATTATTTCAGTACAGTGATTTAAACGTTATTTCCCCGCCTATTCTCAACATGGCGGCTGTTGCATTCGGGATATATTGGGCATAGGAGAACCTACTATGCCCTCTATCGTACCCGACCTGAACACGGCGCAGATCGCCGGCCTCAGCACTTATCAGATCACGCTGCTCAAGACGGCCGATATGGCCAGCCTGCGGCCGGAACAGATCGTCGCCTTCAGCAGCACCCAGTTGCAGGTGATGAGCTCGCAGCAAATCCGCGCCATCACCACGCGCAGCCTGCAAGCGATGACCACGGCCCAGCTGCACGCGGGCTTCGGCGCGCCCCAGTTGCATGGCTTGAGCTCGCAGCAAATCGCCGCCCTCACCAACGACCAGCTCGCCGACGGCTTCAGCACCACCCAGTTCACCCAGCTCGGCAGCCAGCAGATCGCCGCCCTGAGCACCCACCAGGTGGCGGCGCTGGAAACGGAAAACCTGGCGGCCTTGCGCAGCGCCCAGCTGATCGCGCTGACCAGCCGGCAACTGGCCGTGCTGCGCGCCGACCAGATCGCCGGCCTCGGCACGGAGCAGGTGAGTCAGCTCAGCAATAGCCAGTTGCAAGCGCTGAGCAGTGTCCAGATCGGCGCCATGGAAACCCAGGATGTGGCGGCCCTGAAAACGCGCCAATTGATGGCCTTCGACAGCAAGCAGCTGGCCGGCCTCAACACGGCGCAGATCGCCGCCCTGACCACCCAGCAGGCGGCCGCGCTCAGCCTGCGCCAGATCGGTCTGCTAAGCAATGAGCAATTGGCGGCCATCGAGACGGAAGATTTCGCGGCCCTCAAGAGCAGCCAGTTGCTGGGCTTGCAAACCGACCAGATCGCCGCCTTACAGAGCGCCCAGTTAGCGGCCCTGCGCAGCGCCCAGTTGGCCGGCTTGAGCACGCGCACGCTGAACCTGTTCAGCGCGGAACAACTGGCCGCGCTCGGCACCGAGAAGCTGGGCCAGCTGGCTTCGCAGCAGATCGGCGCGCTGGCCACGGCCCTGATCGCCGGCCTCGACGCGGGCCAGCTGGCGGCCCTGGGCAGCCGCCAGATCGGCGGCCTGAGCACGGCGCAAATCCGCGCCCTGAGCCTGGGCCAGGTGGCCGCGCTCAGCACGGCCCAGGCGGCCGCGCTCAGCACGCGCCAATTGTCGGCCTTGAGCAGCGCGCAACTGAATGCGCTGGAAACCCAGGACTGGGCCGCGCTCGGCACGCGCACGATCGCCTCCCTCAATATCGACCTGGTCGCCACGCTGTCGCCGGCCCTGATCGCGGCGCTCACGACGGCCCAGACCATGGCCCTGACCACCGCCCAGATGGCTTCGCTCAGCACGGCCCAGCTGGCCGCGTTCGAGCCGCAAGATTTTGCCGTGCTCACCCCGGCCCAACTGGCGGCCCTGGGCGCCCTGCGCTTTTCCGACCTCAGCACGGCCCAGATCGCCGCGCTGAGCACCAGGCAGATCGCCGGCCTGACGCCTGGCCAGATGGCCTCGCTCAACACGGCCCAGATCGTGGCCATGACCACGGCCCAGATGGCGGCGCTGAATACCCAGCAGCTCAGCGGCATGCGTCCCGAGCAGTTGGCCGCCCTCGAAACGGCCGACTTCGCCGCCATCAAGTGGCAGGCGCTGAACGGCTTGAATTCGCAGCAGATCGCCAGCCTCGGCAGTCAGCACATCACGGCGCTGACCACGGCCCAGCTGGCCAACCTCGGCACGCGCCAGCTCAGCTACCTGACCAGCGAGCAATTGAACGCGCTGGCCTCGGAAGACTTGCGCGCGCTGCGCCAGCAGCAGATCGCCAGCCTGTCGACCCAGGCCCTGGCCAATCTGAGCGAAAGCCAGTTGGCCCTGCTCAGCACCGCCCAGATCGGCTACCTGAGCAGCAGCCAGATGGGCAGTCTCAGCGCGGCCCAGCTGGTCGCGCTCAGCACCGCCCAGGCCGGCGCGCTGACCCAGCGCCAGTTGGCCGGTCTCAGCGGCGCGCAGTTGAACGCGATGGAAAGCCAGGACTTCGCCAGCATCAAGGCGCCGCAGATCGGCGGCATCGGCACGGCCGCGCTGGCCGACCTGGACGCCGCCGCCATGGCCGCCTTCAGCACGGCCCAGATCGTCGGCCTCAGCACGGCTCAGATCGCCGCCCTGGGCGACGCGCAAATGCGCGCCATGGAAACGGCCGACCTCAACGCCTTGCGCTACAGCCAGGTGCAGGCGCTCAAGGATAGCCAGTTGGCCGCCCTGCGCGACGAGCAGTACACCGCCCTCGGCAGCCTGCAGATCGGCTCCTTGAGCACGCGCCAGTTGAACGGCTTGAGCATGGCGCGCATCGCCGCCTTCACCACCGCCCAGGCCGCCGCGCTGAACGGCAACCAGCTGGCCTCTTTCAACACGGCCATGCTGGCGGCCCTGGAAACGGCCGATTTCGCCGCCCTGCGCAGCAACCAGATCACGGCCTTCCGCACGGCCCAGATCGCGGCCCTGTCCACCGACCAGATCGTCGCCCTGACCACCGACCAGGCCAGCGCCCTGACCACGGCCCAGATCGCCGCCCTGAGCAGCACCCAGCTGGCGGCCATGGAATCGCAGGACTTCGCCGCGCTGCGCAGCCACCAGGTGGCGGCGCTGGCGACGGCCACGATCGCCGGCCTCAGCACGGAAATCCTGAGCAATATCAGCAGCGCCGGCATCGCCGGCCTGACCACGGCCCAGCTGGGCGCCCTGAGCAGCACCCAGCTGATCGCCATGACCACCACCCAGTACGCGGGCTTGAGCAACACCCTGCTGGCCGCGCTCAACAGCTTCCAGATCAGCGTGCTCGAAACCCAGGACTTGAACGCCCTGCGCAGCAGTCAGATCGTGGCCCTGAACAGCAGCCAGATCCGCGGCCTGCGCCCCGACCAGCTGAACGCCCTGTCCAGCAGCGCCGTGCGCGCGCTGACGGCCGCGCAGATCGGCCTGGGCTTGAGCACCGAACAGGTGGCGGCGCTGGCCACCAGCCAATTGGCCGCATTCGGCGCCAACCAGCTGGGCGCCCTGACCAGCTTGCAACTGGCGGCCCTGTCCACGGCCCAGTTCAACGCGCTCGGCAGCAGCGCCATCGGCGGCCTGAGCAACAGCCAGATCAGCAGCGGCCTCAGCACGGCCCAGATCGCCGCCTTCAACACGGCCCAGATCCTGGCCTTGCGCACCAGCCAACTGGCCCTGCTCAACAGCGCCCAGATGGCGGCGCTGGAAACGGAAGACCTGGCCGTGCTGCGCGGCGACCAGTTGGCCGCCTTCAGCTCGGCCCAGTTCCGCTGGCTCAGCAGTGACCAGTTGCGCGCCCTGAACACGGCCGCGCTGGCCGTCATGAACACGGCCCAGATCGCTGCGCTGACGACGGCCCAGATCCAGTCCCTGGGCAGCGCCCAGATCGCCGGTTTCGGCAGCCTGCAGATCGGCGCCCTGAACACCGAGCAGATCGCAGCGCTGACCGTGGGGCAAGCGGCCGCGCTCGGCACGGCCGCCGCCAGCGCCCTGAGCACCAGCCAGCTCAGCTATGGCCTCGGCAGCAGCCAATTCGCCGCCCTCAACACGGCGGCCGTGGCGGCGCTGAAACCGGGCCAGTTGGCGGCCCTGCGCAGCGACCAGATCGCCGTCCTCAGCACCGACCAGGCCGCCGCGCTGCGGGCCGGCCAGGTGGGCGGCTTCGGCACGGCCCAAATGGCCATGCTCGGCACGGCGCAGCTGGCCGCCCTGAACACGGCCGCGATTGCCGCGCTGACGGCCGACCAGTTCGGCCTGGGCTTGAACACCGCCCACATCGTCGCCCTCAACACGGCGCAGATGCAGGCCATGACGGCGCTGCAGTTGGCGGCCCTGGCCAGCGAACAGGTGCGCGCGCTGGAAACCGTGGACCTGGCCGCGCTCAGCACGCGCCAGATCCAAGCCTTCAGCAGCCAGCAGATCCAGGCGCTGGCGACGGGCCAGATCGCCGCGCTCGCCACGGCCCAGTTGCGCGCCCTCGGCACCCAGCAGATCGCCGCCTTCGACGCCCAGCAACTGGCTACGCTGGCCACGGACCAGTTGCAGGCGCTGTACACGGCGCAGATCCGCGCCCTGAGCGAAACGGCCCTGTCCGGTCTGGGCAGCGAGCAATTGGCGGCGCTGTCGAACGCGCAAGTGGCGGCGCTCAGCGGCGCCCAGATCAATGCCCTGCCGCCGGCCCTGATGGGCGTGCTCGGCACGGGCCAGATCGCCACCCTGAGCAGCGCCCAGATCGCGGTGCTCAACGCCGACCACCTGACCGTGCTCAGCACGGCCCAGATCGCGGCCCTCACCGTGACCCAGATCGGCTACCTGAGCGCGACCCAGTTGCCGGTGCTGAACAATGAGCAAATCCAGGCGCTCAGCACGGCCCAGCTGGCCGCCATCCGCCTGGCCCAGTTGACGGCGCTCACGGCCGACCAGGTGGCCGCCCTGACGACCGCCCAGATCGGCAGCCTCGGTACAGCCCAGGTCGCCACGTTGACGCCCACCCAGATCGGCGCGCTGACGGCCGAACAGGCTGCCGTGCTCAGCGCCAACCAGCTCAAGGCGCTGAAGAATTCGCAACTGGCAGCCCTGAATATCGACCAGATCGGCGCCCTCTCGACGGTCCAGTTGTCGGTGCTCAGCGCGGCCCAGATCGGCGCCTTCAGCGCGCTGCAAATCGGCTATTTCTCGGATGACCAGCTCGTCAACCTCAGCAATGTCCAATTGGCCGGCCTCAAAGTCAGCCAGTTGGCGGGCTTGAGCACGGCCCAGATGCAAGCGTTTTCCACCACCCAGCTGGCCAGCTTCAACGGCGTCCAGCTCGGCGCGCTGAACAGCCAGCAGCTGGGCGCCCTGAGCGCCGTGCAATACGCGGCCTTGAGTCCGGCCCAGATCGCGGCGCTGAAACCGGCCCAGATCGCCGCCCTGACCACGGTGCAGGCGGCGGCGCTGGGGACGGCCCAGATCGCCGCCTTCACCACGGCCCAGATCGCGGCCATGGAAACGGCCGACCTGGCCGCGCTCAGCGTGATCCAGATCGACCACGGCTTCACCAATGCCCAAATCGCAGCCATGACGGTGGCGCAAACCATGGCGCTCAATCCGGCCTCGACGCGCTACGCCACGCCGCTGGTGCTCGACCTGGACGGCGACGGCGTCAGCACCCTGGGCCGCGAGGCCGGCGTGCAGTTCGACATCGATGGCCGCGGCCAGAAAGTGCGGACCGGCTGGGCCGGCCCGCGCGACGGCCTGCTGGCCCTGGACCGCAACGGCGACGGCCAGATCAACGATGGCGGCGAGCTGTTCGGCAGCGCCGTCACGCTGGCCGACGGCAGCAAGGCGCGCGACGCCTATGCCGCGCTGCGCGAACTCGACAGCAATGGCGATGGCCGCATCGACGGCGCCGACCAGGCCTATGGCCAGTTGCGCGTCTGGGTCGATGCCGACGGCGACGGCGTGAGCCAGTCCGGCGAGCTGCATACCCTGGCCGCGCTGGGCGTGGCCTCGCTCGGGCTGCAGGCGCAAGCGTCGGAAGCGCGCCAGAACGGCAACCGCATCGGCCTGACGTCGAGCTGGACCGACACCCAGGGCCGCCAGCATGCCGCCGCCGACGTCTGGTTCGCCACCGGCCCGGCCGCCGCACCGCCCGCCGCCGCGGCGGCGCAGCAAACGGCCAGCCAGCCGGGCAGCGCCAACCCGGCGCCGGCCCGCTTGCCGGCGCCGGCCTCGCCGCTCTCGCTGCAGGTGCAGGCCCTGACCCATGCGCTGGAGCGTTTCGCGGCCGACGGCCAGATGGCGGCGCTGCAAGCGGCGCCGGACGGCGGCCACAAGCAACTGGAAGCCCTGCACGACAGCCAGAAGACGCAAGGCTGGCTGGCCGCCACCAAGTAAGTCCATCCCCGCCCACCGCGCGCGGTCCGTCCGCGCGCGGGCCGGGTTGGCGGCGGCGCCGATCAGTTGCTTCAAGGCCACAATATCCCCCGTTTCCCCCCTCGCAACAGGGTATGATTACGCCTTCTACGCCCGTCGGCCGCCGGGCCGTTTTCAGCGAAAGAACAAGATGACCGTTTCAGCCAGCTCCGCCTCTCTTCCCGCTTCCCACCAAGCCGTGCTGAAGCAGGCAAGCCGGGGCGTGCTGCCGATCGGCGAACTGTTCCAGGCGGCCCAGGAACTGGTGGCGCGCGGCGCGCCGCAGGAGGCGAGCGCCCTGTACCGCCTGTGGCTGGACAAGACCCGCTCGCCACTGTCCTACGCGGTCTGTTTCAACCTGGCCGTGACCCTGGGCGACCAGCGCGACGAGGCCGGCGCCGAACAGGCTTACCGCCAGGCCATCGCCCTCAATCCCAACTTCGTCGAAGCGCGCCTGAACCTGGGTTCCCTGCTCGAACGCCTGGGCCGCCCCGACGAATCGCTCGACGTCTGGCGCGCCATCCTGCGCGAAGTGCAGCCCGACATCGCCACCCAGCCCGCCCTGCACCAGCAGACCCTGAACAATCTGGGCCGCCTGCTGGAAATCCGCAAGCTGCTGCCGGAAGCCGAGCAGATGCTGCGCCGCAGCCTGGAACTCAATCCGCAGCAGCCCAACGTCATCACGCACTGGGTCCATCTGCGCCAGAAGCTATGCGAATGGCCGGTGTACGCGGGCCTGCCGAACCTGGGACCGGACGAATTGAAACGCTCCACCTCGGCCCTGGCCATGCTCAGCGCTTCGCCCGATCCGGCCGAACAGCTGGCCGCCGCGCGCCGCTTCATCGACGAAAAAGTCAAAAGCAATGTGGCGCCGCTGACCGACGGCACCGGCTATCCGCACAAGCGCATGCGCATCGGCTACCTGTCCTCGGACTTCTGCTCGCACGCGGTGTCGATCCTGACCGCCGAGCTGTACGAGCTGCACGACCGCAGCCGCGTCGAAGTCTACGCCTTCAGCTGGAGCCGCGAGGACGGCAGCCCGCTGCGCGCGCGCGTGGTCGGCGCCATGGACCACTACATCCGCATCGACGCCATGACCGACGAGGAAGCGGCGCACTGCATCCGCCGCCACGAGATCGACCTGCTGGTCGACCTGCACGGCCTGACCCTGGGCGCGCGCCCCGGCATCCTGGCCTACCGTCCGGCCCCGGTGCAAGCCACCTGGCTCGGCTTCCCCGGCCCGACCGCGATTCCCGGCGTCGATTACGTGATCGCCGATCCCTTTGTGCTGCCGCCCGAGCTGGAACCGTATTTCACGGAAAAGCCGCTGCACATGCCGCACACCTTCCAGATCAACGACCGCCAGCGCGCCATTGGCGCCACGCCGACCAAGGCCGCCAACGGCCTGCCGGAAGACCAGTTCATCTTCTGCTCCTTCAACAACAACTACAAATTCACGCCGGACGTGTTCTCGGCCTGGATGCGCATCCTGCAGCGCGTGCCCGATAGCGTGCTGTGGATGGTGGCCGATACCGAGGAAACCCGCGCCAACCTGCTGCGCGAAGCGGAAAGCCGCGGCGTGGCGCGCGAGCGCCTGCTGTTCGCCGGCCGCGTGGCGCCGGCCGATTACCTGGCACGCTTCCAGCTGGCCGACCTCTTCCTCGACACCGCGCCGTTCAACGCCGGCACCACCGCCAGCGACGCGCTGTGGGCCGGCCTGCCGGTGCTGACCTGCGCCGGGCGCACCTTCAGCGCGCGCATGGCCGGCAGCCTGCTGCATGCCATGGGCCTGCCGGAACTGGTGACGCACGAACTGCATGACTACGAAGAGCGCGCCGTGGCCCTGGCCGGCAACCGCGCCGAACTGGCGGCGCTGCGCCAGCGCCTGCTGGCCACGCGCGCCAGCAGCCCGCTGTTCGACACGCCGCGCTTCGTGCGCGACCTGGAAGACCTGTACGCCAGCGTGATTCCGCGCCCGGCCGGCGTGCCGCTGCAGGACGAAGCGGCGCCCGGCGCCGTGCCGGCCCCGGAAAACATGCCGGTACAGCACGCAGGCATGCTGCGCATGCTGCGCAACGGCCTGCACAGCGTGGCCGAAATCGGCAACGGCGTACTGGCGCAAGCCTACCGCTCGGCCAATCCGCAGGCGCGCTACACCAGCGTCAGCCTGGCCGCGCCGGACACGCCATGGAGCAGCGAAGTGCTGGCGGCCGACGCCGAGCAGCTCGACGATGCCGCCTGGCGCCAGCTGGGCGCGACCCAGTTCTGGGTCTTCCCCGACACGCTGGAACGCCTGCGCGACCCGTGGACCATGCTGCGCAATCTGCGCCGGCACGCCACCGGCCCGGTGGAAGTGGTGGCCTGCGTCTCGAACGCGCAGAACTGGGCGCTGCAATCCTGCCTGGCCAGCGGCAACCTGCAATACCAGGACAACGGCCTGCTCAACCGCGCCAACCTGCACTGGTTCACGCGCAGCACCCTGGCCCTGATGCTGCGCGAATGCGGCTTCAATGTGGTGGACATGAATACCGTCACCCTGCACGCGCCGCCGGAAGCGATGCTGACGGCGATCCGCCAGATGGCCATCGCCAGCGGCGCCGATCCGGAACTGGCGGTGCAGGACGCCCTGCCCTATCAATATCTGGTGCGCGCCGTCGCCGCCTGAACCCAGGACATCCAAAGGAAACCTCGCCCATGAGTACCGCCCACATCCCAGTCATCACGGTGTCCTACAATTCGCCCGACCTGATCGAAAGGCTGCTGCGCACTTTCCGCCAGTTCTATGCCAACAAGGTGTATGTGATCGACGGCTCCAATCCCGACATCGCGCTGCAGATCAAGGCCATCGCCGTGTCCTTCCCCAACGTGGAATTCATCGCCTTCGGCTACAACATCCACCACGGCCCCGGCATGTCCTGGGCTATCCAGAATCTGGGACTGGAAGGCCAGGTGCTGTTCCTCGATTCGGACGTGGAGATCGTCAACGGCGGCATGATCGAATCGCTGCAGAGCGGGCTGACGCCCGAGATGTGGGGCGCCGGCGGCATCCAGCAGGTCAATGAACAGGGTTACGACCGGCCCGAAGACGGCGCCGTGGCCTATCTGCACCCCGCCTGCATGCTGGTCAATATCGATGTGGTGCGCCAATGGCCGCTGCCGATCAAGCACGGCGCGCCACTGGTGCAAACCATGCTAGCCCTGCACCAGGCGGGCAAGGCCCACCTGCTCAAGCATATGGACTGGGTCAAGGACGATTTCGGCCCCGAGACCGGCCGCCATTACATCCGCCACACCTGGCAGGGCACGGTGATCCGCACCGGCGGCTACCATTACGATCTGCCGGCCGCCGACAGCACACTGGACCAGCACCTGCTGGCCTTCGTGCCGGCCGACGCGCAAAAGCTGGTGGAAGTGGGCTGCCACAACGGCGTGTTCGCCAAGGCTTACCGCGCCGCCCACCCGATCTGCAACTACACCGGGGTGGAAGCCGATCCTGTCCAGGCCAATCTGGCGCGCCCGCACTGCGATTACGTGTTCAACCTCGATATCGAGCAGGCCGACGAGAAGTTCTACGCCCACGTGGCCGGCGCCGACTGCTGGATCCTGGGCGATGTGCTGAGCAGCCTGCGCGACCCCTGGGCCATGCTGGCGCGCATCCGCCGCCAGCTCAAGCCGGGCGGCACGGTGGTCGCTTCGCTGCGCAATTTCCAGCACTGGAGCATGCAGGCGCGCCTAGCCGTGGGCGACCTGCGCTACCAGCCCGGCACGGTGCTCGATTTACCTGATGTGCGGGTGTTTACGCGTGGAACAATTCTTGATATGTTCCAGCAGGCAGGCTTTCGCATCGCGGGCGGCACGCCGGTGATCCGCGAAGAAGCGGGCCGCGAAGCCTTCCTGCCGGCGCTGCGCGCCCTGGCCGAAGCCAGCGGCAGCGATCCCGACACCGCGGTGCAGGACGCGCTGCCGTGGCAGTACATCATCCTCGCGCAAGCGGCCTGAGTTCCGCCAGCGGCCCTGCAACCGGCGCCCCGCGCCTTCAAACATAGGATGGTATATGGCCTTACCCTTAGTCAGCATCGTGATCCCGTCCTACAAGCCAGGCCATTTTGAGCAATGCCTGCGCTCGGCCATCGGCCAGACGTATCCGAATATCGAAATCCTGGTCAGCGACAATTGCCCGACCGAGGAAATCCGCGAGATCTGCGCCCGCTTCCCCGGCGTGATCTACCAGCGCAGCAGCGTGCTGCGCGAGGCGAATGTGCTCGGCGCCCTGTATGGTGCCAAGGGTGTCTTCATCAAGCCGCTGTTCGACGACGACCTGCTGCATCCCTTCTGCGTCGAGCGCATGGTGGCCGCGGCCGCCGGCCGCGACGAGGTGCAGCTGCTGTTCTCCGCATCCCAGGTCATCGATGCCGGCAACCAGCGCGTGGAAACGCGCCGCCCCTATGAGGCCAGCGGCATGGTGAGCGGCCTCGACCTGCACCGCAGCATGACCCTGGGCATGCGCAACTTCATCGGCGAGTTCACCACCATCATGTTCCGTCGCAGTAAGCTGTGGCAGATTGGCTGGCATAATCTGTTCAAGGTCGGCTCGCACGACTGCACCATCGGCCTGGCCGACGTGGCGGCCTACTTCAACCTGGTGGCGGGCGGCTCGGCCTTCTATATCGACGAGGAACTGAGCTATTTCCGGCGCGATCCGGTGCTGCAATCGAATTCCAATCCGAACGCCAACCCGAACTTCGGCTACTGCTTCTCGGACTATATCGACCTGCTGTACGCTTCGCATGAAATCGGCCTGGTCACGACCGAGGAATTGCTGGCCACGCAGGAACAGGTGCACGCGGTCTACCTGTCGCTGCGCGGCGTGTTCGAGCAGATCGGCCGCTCATACGAGCGCTACCTGGCCTATCTCCAGCCGCTGAAAGGATAAGCATGTCCCTGCTCGACGAATGCAAGATCATTCAGCTGCCCAAGCATTCCGACCCGCGCGGCAATCTGTCGGTGATCGAAGGCGGGCAGCAGATCCCCTTCGACATCAAGCGCGTCTACTACCTGTACGACGTGCCGGGCGGCTCGACGCGCGCCGGCCATGGCCACATCGAACTGCAGCAGTTCATGATCGCCATGTCCGGCAGCTTCGACGTGATCGTCGACGACGGCTTCGGGCGCAAGAAGATCCACCTGAACCGTTCCTACTACGGCCTCTACATCCCCAAGATGATGTGGCGCGAAGTGGAAAATTTTTCGTCGGGCGGGGTGTGCCTGGTGCTGGCCTCGACCAACTACGATCCCAAAGACTATTTCCACGACTACGATGAATTCCAGGCCGTCGCGCGCGGCCAGCATCCCGATCATCCTCCCCGCTGAAAGCCATCCATGAGCGTTCCCTTTCTCGATCTGAAAGCCATCAACCTGAGCCAGCAGGCCGAACTCGAAGCGGCCCTGCAGCGCGTGCTGCATTCCGGCTGGTACATCCTGGGCCAGGAAGTGGAGAACTTCGAACGGCGCTTCGCCGCCTATTGCGGCGTGCAGCACGGCATCGGCGTGGCCAATGGACTGGACGCCATCATGCTGATCCTGCGCGCCTACGGCATCGGCCCGGGCGACGAGGTCATCGTGCCCAGCAACACCTTCATCGCCACCTGGCTGGCGGTCAGCCAGTGCGGCGCCACGCCGATCCCGGTAGAGCCGGTGGAGGCGACCTATAACATCGACCCGGCCCGCATCGAAGCGGCCATCACGCCGCGCACCAAGGCCATCGTCGCCGTCCACCTGTACGGTCAGCCGGCCGATATGCCGGCCATCACCGCCATCGCGCGCAAGCACAAGCTGAAAGTGGTGGAAGACGCGGCCCAGGCCCATGGCGCCCTGTGCCACGGCAAGCGCAGCGGCCAGCTGGGCGACGCCGCCGCCTTCAGCTTCTATCCTGGCAAGAACCTGGGCGCCCTGGGCGACGCCGGCGGCATCGTCACCGACGACGCGGCCCTGGCCGAGCTGCTGCGCACCTACCGCAATTACGGCTCGCAGAAGAAGTACCACAACCTGGTGCAGGGCTTTAACTCGCGCCTGGACGAAATGCAGGCCGCCGTGCTGAATGTGAAGCTGGACGCGCTGGACGAGGGCAACGCCCTGCGCCGCGCCCAGGCCGCGCGCTACAGCGAGCTGCTGGCCGGCATTCCCGGCCTGGTCCTGCCGCACGTCCCGGCCTGGGCCGAACCGGTGTGGCACCTGTACGTGGTGCGCCACGCGCGGCGCGACCTGCTGGCCCAGCGCCTGGCCGAGCAGGGCATCGGCACCATCGTGCACTACCCGATCGCCCCGCATCTGCAGCAGGCCTATGCCGAACTGGGTTACAAGGAAGGCGATTTCCCGATCGCCGAAGCGATCCACCGCGAGGTTCTGAGCCTGCCGGTCGGCCCGCACCTGGGCATGGAGCAGGTGGACGCTGTGGCGGCCGCGGTGCGCCACGCCCTGCAGGATTGAGGAGGCGCGCCAATGGCCAGAATCCATCCCCTGTCGGACGTGCACAGCACGCAGATCGGCGCCAGCAGCCAGGTGTGGCAGTTCAGCGTGGTGCTGGCCGGCGCCGTGATTGGCGATAATTGCAATATCAACGCCCACTGCTTCATCGAAAACGATGTGGTCGTCGGCGACAACGTCACCGTCAAGTGCGGAGTCTATCTGTGGGATGGCCTGCGCGTGGGCAATAATGTCTTCATCGGCCCAAACGTGACGTTTACCAATGATAAATTCCCACGTTCGAAGTGCTATCCCGAGCAGTTTCCGGCCACCGTCATCGAGGACCACGCCTCTCTCGGCGCCGCCGCCGTGATCCTGCCCGGTGTCACCATCGGCCATCATGCGATGGTCGGCGCGGGGGCGGTGGTCACCCGTTCGGTGCCGCCCTATGCCCTGGTCACCGGCAATCCGGCGCGCGTGGTGCGCTACCTCGAGGGTGCCCCCGCCGCCTGAAACGGCTGTGGCAAAAGGCGGAAATACCCGGACAAGGGGGCGCAAATCGGCTTCTTCTCCCACAACGGCGGGGTTACAATAGCTTGCAGGGCGACCCTGGCGACTGCAACCACCTAACTGATCGAGAATAATATGAAAGCAGTCATTCTGGCCGGCGGATTGGGTACACGGCTGAGCGAAGAGACCACCGTCAAACCGAAGCCGATGGTGGAGATCGGCGGCAAGCCGATCCTCTGGCATATCCTGAAATCCTATTCGGCCCACGGCATCAACGATTTCGTGATCTGCTGCGGCTACAAGGGTTACGTCATCAAGGAATTCTTCGCCAACTACTTCCTTCACACCTCGGACGTGACCTTCGACCTGCAAAAAAATGCGATGGAAGTGCATGAGCGCCACGCCGAACCGTGGCGCGTGACCCTGGTCGACACCGGCGACAGCAGCATGACCGGCGGCCGCCTGAAACGCGTACAGCGCTTCGTCGAGAACGAGGAAGCGTTCTGCTTCACCTACGGCGACGGCGTGGCCGACATCGATATCGGCGCCAGCATCGCCTTCCATCGGCAGCATGGCCTGCTCGGCACCATGACGGCGGTGCAGCCGCCCGGCCGTTTCGGCGCGGTGGAAATGCACGGCGACGTCATCGACAGCTTCCGCGAGAAGCCGCAGGGCGACGGCAGCTGGATCAACGGCGGCTATTTCGTGCTCTCGCCGAAAGTCATCGACTATATCGCCGACGACGCCACCATCTGGGAAAAGGAACCGATGGAAAACCTGGCGCGCGACAAGCAGATCGCGGCCTACCGCCACAACGGTTTCTGGCAGCCGATGGACACGCTGCGCGACAAATTCCACCTGGAGGACTTGTGGCAGAGCGGCAAGGCGCCGTGGAAGATCTGGACATGAACCCATCGTTCTGGCAAGGCAAGCGGGTTTTCCTGACCGGCCATACCGGCTTTAAAGGCAGTTGGCTCAGCCTCTGGCTGCAGGCGCTGGGCGCCGAGGTAAGCGGCTTCGCCCTCGCCCCACCCTCGCAACCGAGCCTGTTCGAGGCGGCGCGCGTGGGCCAGGGCATGCAGTCGGCCATCGGCGATATCCGCGATGCCGAGGCGCTGCGCGCGGCGCTGCAGGCGGCGCGGCCGCAGATCGTCATCCATATGGCGGCCCAGGCGCTGGTGCGCTACTCGTATGCGCATCCGGTGGAAACCTATGCCACCAATGTGATGGGGCTGGTCAATCTGTTCGAGGCGGTGCGCGCCACGCCCGGCATCAAGGCCGTGGTCAACGTCACCAGCGACAAGTGCTACGAGAACAAGGAATGGCCCTGGGGCTACCGCGAAAACGAGGCAATGGGCGGCTACGACCCTTACAGCAATAGCAAGGCATGCGCCGAGCTGGTGACCTCGGCCTACCGCAATTCCTATTTCAATCCGGCGCAGTACGCCCAGCATGGCGTGGCGCTCGGCTCGGGCCGCGCCGGCAATGTGATCGGCGGCGGCGACTGGGCGGAAGACCGCCTGATCCCCGACATGATGCGCGCCATCGCCGCCGGGCAGGCGGTACGCATCCGCAGCCCGCATGCGATCCGGCCCTGGCAGCATGTGCTGGAGCCGCTGTCGGGCTATCTGAGCCTGGCCGAGCACCTCTACTTGCACGGCGCGGAATACGCCGAAGGTTTCAACTTCGGCCCGCACGATACCGACGCGCGGCCGGTGGAGTGGATCATCAGCCGCCTGTGCGCGAGCTGGGGCGAGGGCGCGTCCTGGGAACTGGACGGCGCGCCGCAGCCGCACGAGGCGACCTATCTGAAACTGGACTGCTCCAAGGCGCGCGGCCGCCTGCACTGGCAGCCGCGCTGGCACCTGGGCCAGACCATCGACCATATCGTGGCATGGCATAAGGCCCATGCCCGGCAAGAGGATATGCGCGCCTTCACGCTGGCGCAGATCCACGACTATCAACAGCAACACAGCGACAACAAGTAAAGCCATGAGCCAAAGCAAAGAACAACTGCGCGAACAGATCCTGCAACTGGTGGGCCAGTACGGCGCCCTGGCCAGCCAGCCGCGCGCCTTCGAACCCGGCGTGACCGTGATTCCGCCCGCCGGCAAGGTGGTGGGCGCGCCCGAAATGGCGCTGATGGTCGACGCCTCGCTCGACGCCTGGCTGACCACCGGCCGCTTCAACGACCAGTTCGAAGCCAAGCTGGCGAAACTGATCGGCGTGCAGCACCTGATCACGGTGAACTCCGGCTCCTCGGCCAATCTGGTGGCCTTCAATACCCTGACCTCGCCCAAGCTGGGCGCGCGCGCCATCCAGCCGGGCGACGAGGTGATCGGCGTGGCCGCGGGCTTCCCCACCACCGTCAACCCCATCCTGCAATTCGGCGCGGTGCCGGTTTTCGTCGACGTGGAACTGGGCAACTACAATATCGATCCGACCAAGATCGAGGCGGCAATTTCGCCCAAGACCAAGGCCATCATGCTGGCCCACACCCTGGGCAACCCCTACAATCTGGACGTGATCGTCGCGCTGTGCAAAAAGTACAATCTGTGGCTGATCGAGGATTGCTGCGACGCCCTCGGCTCGACCTACCACGGCAAGATGGTGGGCACCTTCGGCGACATCGGCACCATGTCCTTCTATCCGGCCCACCACATCACCATGGGCGAGGGCGGCGCCGTCTTCACCAACAACCATGAGCTGAAGCAGATCGCCGAATCCTTCCGCGACTGGGGCCGCGACTGCTACTGCCCGCCGGGCAAGGACAATACCTGCGGCAAGCGCTTCTGCTGGAAGCTGGGCACCCTGCCGGAAGGCTACGACCACAAGTACACCTACAGCCACCTGGGCTACAACCTGAAGATCACCGATATGCAGGCGGCTTGCGGCCTGGCCCAGATCGACCGCGCGGAAGGCTTCATCCAGGCGCGCAAGGACAACTTCGCCTACCTCAAGGAACGCCTGCAATCCTGCGCCGAATTCCTGATCCTGCCGGAAGCGACCGAGCACTCCGATCCGTCCTGGTTCGGTTTCCCGATGACGCTGAAGCCGGAAGCGAATGTGGCGCGGGTCGACCTGCTGACCTATCTGGACCAGCACAAGATCGGCACCCGTCTGCTGTTCGCCGGTAACCTGACGCGCCAGCCGTATATGATCGGCCGCAATTACCGCGTCTCGGGCGAGCTGACCAACACCGACCGCGTGATGAACGACACCTTCTGGGTCGGCGTCTACCCCGGCCTGACGCGCGAAATGCTGGACTACGTGGTGGACAAGCTGGAAGCCTTCTTCGGCGTCAACTTCTGATGGCGGCTGCCGCAAGCCGCGCCATGCGATGACGTCCGCCGCCCCGTCCTCCACCCACACTGCCACGGAAGGTCCGCTGGGACTGGCGGAACTGGGGCGGGCGCTGGCCGAAGGGCGGCAGGCGCAGGCGGCCACCCTGGCGTTCGCGCTGGCCGCCGACGGCGCCCTGCCGCTGCCCGAGCTGTTCGGCGTGGCGGCCCAATTGGGCGCCAGCGGCCAGCCGGCGCAAGCCATCGCCCTGTACCGCAGCTGGATCGCGCACACCGTCTCGCCACTGATGCACGCGGCCTGGTTCAACCTGGCCGTGCTGCTGGTGCAGACCGAGGATCTGTCCGGCGCGGAAGACGCTTACCGCAGCGCGCTGACCCTGCGTCCCGATTTTGCCGAAGCGCGCCTGAACCTGGGCACCTTGCAGGAGCGCCTGCAGCAGCAGGAACTGGCGCTCGACAGCTGGCGCACCGCGCTGCAGCTGGTCGATCCGGCGCGGCCGGACGGCAATGCCTTGCGCATCCAGGCGCTGAACAATCTGGGCCGCCTGCTGGAAATCCTCGACCGCTACGGCGAAGCGGAAGCCATGCTGACCCTGAGCCTGGAACTCAATCCGCAGCAGCCCAGCGTGATCACGCACTGGGTGCACCTGCGCCAGAAGCAGTGCCGCTGGCCGGCCCTGCAGCCGATTGCCGGCCTCAGTGCCGACGATCTGCTGGGCGCCACCTCGGCCCTGGCCACGCTCAGCGCCTGCGGCGACCCGGTGGTGCAGCTGGCCGCCGCGCGCCGCTTCGTGCAGGAGAAGGTGCTGCATGGTGTGGCGCCGCTGGCGCCAGCCGCCGGCTATGTGCATCCGCGCCTGCGCATCGGCTACCTCTCTTCCGACCTGTGTTCGCACGCGGTCTCGATCCTGACCGCCGAGCTGTTCGAACTGCACGACCGCCAGCTGGTGGAGGTGTTCGCCTTCAGCTGGAGCCGCGAGGACGGCTCGCCGCTGCGCGCGCGCGTGGTGAATGCGATGGACCACTATGTGCGCATCGGCGGCCTGACGGACGAGCAGGCGGCCGAATTTATACGCTCGCACGAAATCGATATCCTGGTCGACCTGCACGGCCTGACCCTCGGTGCGCGACCCGACATCCTGTCCTACCGTCCGGCCCCGGTGCAGATGACCTGGCTCGGCTTCCCCGGCAGCACCGGCTTGCCCGAAATCGATTATGTGATCGCCGACGAATTCGTGCTGCCGCCGGAACTGGCGCCGCACTTCAGCGAAAAGCCGCTCTACCTGCCGCGCTGCTTCCAGATCAACGACCGCCAGCGCGCCATCGGCGTCGCACCCAGCCGCGCCGAATGCGGCTTGCCGGAAGACGCTTTCGTCTTCTGCTCCTTTAACAACAACCACAAATTCACGCCGCAAGATTTCGCGCTCTGGATGCGCATCCTGCGGCGCGTGCCGAACGCGGTCCTGTGGCTGCTGGCCGATGGCGAGGAAGCCAAGCGCAATCTGACGCAGGAAGCCGTCAAGGCCGGCATCGGCGCCGAGCGCCTGATCTTCGCCGGACGCGTGGTGCCGGCCCAGTATCTTGCGCGCTTCCGCGTGGCCGACCTCTTCCTCGACACCCTGCCCTTCAACGCCGGCACCACGGCCAGCGACGCGCTATGGGCGGGCTTGCCGCTGCTGACCCAGGTCGGGCGCTGCTTCGCGGGCCGCATGGCGGGCAGCCTGCTGCGCGCCGCCGGCCTGCCGGAACTCGTCACGTTCAGTGCCGAGGAATACGAGGAAAAAGCCGTGGCCCTGGCCCAGTCGCCGCAGGAGCTGGCCGCCTTGCGCCAGCGCCTGGCCGAGAACCGGATGGAATCGGATCTGTTCAACAGCCCGCAATTCGTGCGCGACCTGGAAGCGGCCTATCTGCGCGTGGCGCGCGGCGAGCTGCGCGCCGACGCCGGCGCCGCTGCCGCCACGGCGCGCCCGACCGGCCCGCTGGTCAGCATCCTGCTGCCGCTGGACGAAGCCAGTCCCTCGCCGCTGGCGGCGCTGGACAGCGCGCTGGCGCAGACCTACGCCCATATCGAGGTGGTGATCGCCGACAGCAGCGCCGACACGCGCCACGAAGCCGTGCTGGCGCCGCGCCTGCAAGCCGATGCCCGCATCAAATACCGGCGCAAGCCGGGGGTGGACGCGGCCGACAATCTGCAGCGCTGCCTGGCGCTGTGCGGCGGCCAGTTCGTCAATGTGCTGACGGCCGACAGCCGCCTGCATCCGCACAAGCTGCTGCGCATGCTGGCCTGCTTCGCCGACAATCCGGACATCGCCCTGGTCACTTCCAGCCAGGACGGCCTCGATGCCGCCGGCCAGCCCCTGCTCGCCGCGCCTCTGCTGCCGGTCGACACCCTGGTCACCGGCCCCTCGATGGGCCAGCTGATGCTGAACAGCCAAAGCAATCCGCTGGGCAGCCTGAGCGCCGCCCTGCTGCGCCGTGCCGACGCCGACGCCACCCTGGGCCGCTTCGAAGGGCGGCGCTACGGCGCGCTGGAAGCGGCGGCCACCTGGCTCGCCCTGCTCTCGCAGCGCGGCTGCGTCTACCTGCACGAAGCCCTGAGCGCGCAAGCCGCGCCGGCGCCGCGCGCGGACCAGCTGCCGGCCATGGACGCCGCCATCGAATGGCTGCAGCTACTGCTCGACGCCCACCGCAAGCAATGCTTCCTGCACGACGGCGCGGCCTTCCATGCCCTGCTGGCGGCGCGGCTGGCCGCCTTTTCCAGCTACACTGCGGAGCATTACCTGGCGCTGCGCGCCGCCCGCTATCCTGTTGAACGCATCCAGCAAATTCTGCGCCTCGGCTATCAGACTTTGCTGCTGGACGATATTCCCGCATCCCAAACGATATGAGCGACCAAGTACCTTCCCACATCGCGCCGCTGTTCGCGCTGCTGCCGCCGAACGCGCGCCAGCTGCTCGAATTCGGCCATAACGGCGGCGCGCTGGCGCAGCGCTACAAGCAAAGCTATCCCGCCACCTTCTACCAAGGCTTGGCGGCCACGGCGCAGGAAGCCGGCGCCGCGCGCGCGCACTACGATATGGTGCACCAGGCGAACCTGGACCATGTCGGGCCGGCCTTCTACAGCTATTTCGCCCAGGCCGACTGTTGGATCTTCGACGGCACGCTGGAAAGCCTGCGCGATCCCTGGCGCGTGCTGGCCAATATCCGCAAGGTGATTGCGGCCGACTGCAGCGTCGTGGTCCATGTGCGCAACAGCCAACACTGGATGACCCAGCTCGCGCTGAACCGGGGCGCCATGCTGTACGGCGAACAAGGCACGCTGTCCAAGCATCAGCAGCGCCTGTACACGCGCGCCTCGCTGATGACGCTGTTTGCCGAATGCGGCTTCCAGGTGGTGGGCGGACGCACGCTGGACGACGCGCAGCCGCCTTCCGCAGCGGTCAGCGCCGCGCTGCACCAGATGGCGCAGCTGCTGGGCGCCGATCCCGCGCACACACTGGCCGACGCCCTGCCTTCCCATTTCCTGATCAAAGCCGTTCCCGTCTAAGCCCTGCACCATGGAACAGAATATCCACTTCTACTGCATCGCCCACGCGCCCTCCGCCTGGCAACTGCCCGATTTCATGACCATGATCGGCACCGGCAGCCACGTGCCAGAAAAAGGCATCGCCATGAGCCAGAGCTATCCCGAGCTGGCGATGAAGAACCGCTACCTGGGCGAATACGTGGCCCTGTACGCGATCCGCCGCATGCTGATCGAATCGCAGGCCGAAGGCTTCGTCGGCTTCTGCCACTACCGCCGCTTCGCGCTGACCCAGCCCATCGGCGAACTGCGCGGCTTCAACTACCATGCCCATCCCGACCTGCTGGCGCGCGTGCTGCCCGAGCATTTCTACGGCGACGGCAAGACGCCCATCATCCCGGCCATGGTGACCTTCCAGGGTTCGGTGCTGCGCCAGTACGCCGCCAACGGCATCGCGCGCGACCTGCTGCTTTACTTCGGCGCTGCAATCGACTGCGGCGTCATCACCGACCAGGAAGCCAGCGACTTTCTCAGTCAGAACGCCTTCATCACGGCGCCGACTGTCGCATATATTCCAATCGCGTGGTTTATCGAGATCGTCGGCGCGCTGGAAAAGGTCATGGCGCGCTTCTACCGCTATCATTACATCGAGCGCGAAGGCTATCTGGAACGCAGCATGGCCTTCTGCTGCGAACGTCTGCAAGCCCTGCTGCTGGCCAAGAAGGCCGACGCCTGGGGCTGGGACAAGCTGGTATCGAATCCCCTGGTCCTGCTGAGCGAGCAAGGAGCGCGCAGCTAAATGAAGAAGCCACCCATGATCATCCTGCCTACCAAGCTGGAAGGCTGCTTCCAGATCATTCCCAACATCCTGCGCGATGAACGCGGCCACTTCGTGAAAACCTTCCACGAAGAGCTGTTCCGCGAGCACGGACTGGAAACCGTGTTCCGCGAAGAGTACTACTCCGCCTCGCAGCGCGGCGTGCTGCGCGGCCTGCATTTCCAGACCCCGCCGCAAGACCATACGAAACTGGTCTATTGCGTGCAAGGCGCGGTGCTCGATGCGGCTGTCGACCTGCGCGTCGGCTCGCCCACCTATGGCCAGCACCTGACCATGGAACTGAGCGGCGAGAACGGCCATATGCTGTATCTGGCACCGGGCGTGGCGCACGGCTTCTACACCCTGAGCGCACAGGCGCTGATGATGTACAAGGTCAGCACCGTCTACGCGCCGGCGCACGACAGCGGCATCCTGTGGAACTCGGCCGGCATCGCCTGGCCGGGCGACAATCCGGTGCTGTCGCAGCGCGACCAGGGCTTTGCCGCGCTGGCCGATTTCGCCTCCCCCTTCGTCTATCGCGGGAGCGCGGCATGACTACGCGCTCCGTCCTGCTGACCGGCGCCAGCGGCTTTATCGGCGCGGCGCTGGCGCAGCGGCTGGCGCGCGAAGGCTGGCAGGTGCATCTGCTGCTGCGTCCCGGCTCCGCGCGAGAAGGGCTGGAGCATCCGGCCCTGCACATCCATGAACATGACGGCAGCACGGCGGGGCTGATCGAAATCGTGCGCCAGGCCGCGCCGCAAGGCGTATTCCATCTGGCCTCGCTGTTCCTGGCCCAGCACACGGCGGCCGATGTCGAGCGCCTGATCCAGTCCAATGTGTTGTTCTCCACCCAGCTGGCCGAAGCCATGGCCGCCAACGGCGTCAAGTTGCTGGTGAATGCCGGCACCTCATGGCAGCACTATGAGGACGGCGACTACAACCCGGTCTGCCTGTACGCCGCCACCAAGCAGGCCTTCGAAGCCATCCTGCGCTACTACGCCGAATGCGCCGGGCTGCGCGTCTGCACGCTCAAGCTATTCGACACCTATGGTCCCGGCGACCAGCGCCCCAAGCTGCTGCACCTGCTGAAAAAGACCGCGCAAGCCGGAACGGCGCTGGCCATGTCCCCCGGCGGCCAACTGATCGACCTGGTCTACATCGACGATGTGCTGGACGCCTTCCTGCAGGCCTTCGATCGCCTGCAAAGCGGCGCCCAGGAAGAAGCCATGGCCGCCTACGGCATCTCGAGCGGCGCCCCCCTGCCCTTGAAAGAGCTGGCCGCCCTGTATGCCAAAGTCAGCGGCCTCCCGCTCGACATCGAATGGGGCGGACGTGCCTACCGTCCGCGCGAAGTGATGGTCCCCTGGACTAGCTACCCGCAACTCCCCGGCTGGCACCCCAAAATCAGCCTGGCCGAAGGCATCACCCGCACCCTCGCCGGCTAAGCCCGCCACAACCCTTTGCGCCAAATCAAAAAATGTCCCACCCTGGTGTCAGGCACCAAGGTGGGACATTTGCTGATCTAAATCAAAGAATGTCCTACTCCGGTGCCTGACACCAGGGTGGGACATTGTTTGCGGCAGATCAAACCTTAGGGTTCGCGGATGGATTCGTCGAGGGCTTTGGTGAGCGGCCACAGCAGGTAGGACATGACGCTGCGCTTGCCGACGACGATCTCGGCCGTGACCGTCATGCCGGGCAGCAGGCGGCTTTTGCCTTCCATCTTTTTCAGACGGTTGTTGCCGTAGTCGATGCGGCTCACATAGTAGGCGTCGGTGCCTTGGCCGGGCGTGGCTTGCTCGCGCTTGAAGGAGTCTTCGCTGACGGTGCGGACCTTGCCGTCGAGCGCGCCGTGCTGCTGGAAGGGGAAGGCGTCCAGTTTCAAATGCACCGGGTCGCCGCGCTTGATGTAGCCGATGTCGGCGGAGTCGATCTGCACTTCGGCTTCGAGCTGGGCGCCGAGCGGCACCAGCACGAACATCTGCTCGGCTTCGCGCACCACCGAGCCTTGCGAGAGCTTGCCGACTTCCAGCACGACGGCTTCGGCCGGGGCGGTCAGCTGGACCAGCTGGTGGCGCTTGTCGGCCTTGGCCAGCTGCTCGTTGATGCCGTCGCGGTCGCGCGTGGCGGCCAGCAGGTCTTCCATGGCTTTCTGGCGCCAGCTTTTGTTGAAGGCGGCGCGTTCGGCTTCGGCGGCGGCCAGTTCGCGGCCCAGCTCAATTTCGCGGTTGCGGCCCATGACCATGGTGCGCTCGACCTCGAGACGGCGGTCGCGCGCTTCCAGCAGGTGCATCTTGGCGCCGAAATTCTCGGACAGCAGCTTTTCCTGCATGGCTTCGATCTCGGTCAGCGATTTGACGCGCTGGGCCAGCACTTGCTGGTCGCGGCGGCTGGTCTCGATGCTGGCTTTGAGGCGCTCGATGTTCTGGTCCATCCTGGTGCGCTGGGCCTGGAAATTGCCCTGGCGTTCGGAGGCCAGCTGGCCTTGCAGCACCTGGTCGGCGCTGCCCGTGGCGGTGGCGGCCACCGGTTTGCCTTCCAGTTCGGCGCGCAGGCTGTCGGTCTGGGTGTCGAGGCTGGCCAGGCGGTTGCGCAGCTGCTGCTCGTCGGCCTGGGTGAAGGTGGGGTCGAGCGTGGCCAGCACCTGGCCTTTTTTCACGACCTGGCCGACGCGCACTTCGATGCGCTGCACGATCGAGGTTTCCAGCGGCTGCACAATGATGTTCGGCAGCGGATTGACCAGGCGGCCGTGCGCGCTCACCACCTTTTCGACCTGGGACAGGCTGGCCCAGACGATAAAGGTGACAAAGGCGGCCGTCAGCAGGTGCAGCGTCAAACGCACATAGCGCGGCAGCGGCGAGCGCTCGATGGCGTCGGCGTCGGGCAGGAACTCGATTTCGGTGCCGGCCTCGCGCGATTTCACAGGTGGCTTGTTTGCTGGTTCCATAAGTGCTGATAAGTGTCGCTGCGGGTGAGCAGTTCTTCGTGGCGGCCGGCGTCGACCAGGCGGCCGCGCTGCATCACGAGGATGGAGTCGGCGTTGACCAGGGTCGACAGCCGGTGCGAGATCATCACCACGGTGCGGCCCACGGCGATGCGCGACAGGTTGCGGATAAAGATGGCTTCACTTTCCGGGTCGAGCGCGCTGGCCGCTTCGTCCAGGATCAGGATGCGCGGCTTGGCCAGCAGGGTGCGGGCGATCGAGAGGCGCTGTTTCTGGCCGCCCGAGAGGTTCGATGCATTCTCTTCGAGCAGGGTGTCGTAGCCCTGCGGCAGGCGCTCGATGAATTCGTCGGCGCCGGCCGCCGCCGCCGCTTCGGCGATTTCCTCGAAAGTGGCGTCGGGCTTGGTGACCACCAGGTTTTCGCGCACGGTGCCGCGGAACAGGAAGTTCTCCTGCAGGACGACGCCGATCTGGCGCCGCAAGTGGGCCAGCTCGATCTCGCGCGCGTCGAAGCCGTCGAAGCGCACGATGCCTTCCTGGATATTGTAAAGACCCTGGATCACCTTGGTCAGCGTGGTCTTGCCCGAGCCACTGCGGCCGACGATGCCGACTACGGTGTTCGGTTCGATGGTCAGGCTGGTGCGGTCCAGCGCATTGGTCTGCGAGCCGGGGTAGCGGAAAGTCACGTCCTCGAACTTGATCTGGCCGGTCAGCACCGGACGCAGGCCGCCGGCGCCGGCGCGGCCTTCGGGCGCGCGGTTCATCACCTCGCCCAGCATGCGCACCGAGAGCGCGGTTTCCTGGTATTCGTTGACCAGGCCGACGATGGAGATCAGGGGCTGGGTCACGCGCTGCGACAGCATCTGGAAGGCGATCAGGGCGCCGATCGAGAGGGTCTGGTCGAACACGTCCTGGGCGCCGATGACGATCAGGGTCACGGGCATCATCTTGCCCAGGAAGTCGGTGACGGCGTTGCCGGTGATCGAGATCTGGCCGACGCGGAAGTGCATATTGATCGCCTCGGCCGAGCGCTGGTCCCAGTCGCGGCGCTGGGCCGGCTCGATGGCCAGGGCTTTGACCGTGCGCATGCCGTGGATGGTTTCCACCAGCATGGCCTGGCGCATGCCTTCGGCCGTGTACAGGGCGTTGAGGCGGCGCTGGAAGGTCGGCACCATGGCCATCACCACCCCGGCGATCATGGCGGCGAACAGCAGCACCACCATGGTCAGCTTGAAGGAGTAGGAGAACAGGATGGGCAGGAAGACCAGCAGCGCCAGCAAGTCGAGGCCGGTGAAGAACAGGCGGCCGGTGAGGAAGCTGCGGATTTTCTCCAGCTGCTGCATATGGCGGGTGATGATGCCGGCCGTCGTCGTCTCGAAGTAGTCGATGGGCAGTGACAGCAGGTGGCCGAAGGTGCGCCGCGTCAGCCGCATATCGATCTTGTTGCTGGCGGCCAGGGTCAGCATCTGGCGCAGGAAGCCGAACAGGGCGTCGAAGCAGAGCGCCATGACGATGCCGGCGGCCAGCACCCATAAGGTGCTGATGCTCTGGTGGGTCAGCACCTTGTCGATCACCAACTGGAAGAACATGGGCGAGGCCAAGGACAGCAGGTGCATGGCGATGGCGGCGATCAGGATGTCGCGGAAGGCCGCCTTCTGCTTGAGGATTTCGGGAATGAACCAGCGCAGGCCGAAGGGCTGGTTGGGGTCGGTCAGCTTGTGCTGGCGTTTCAGGAACAGCACTTCGCCGGTCCAGTATTCGGTGAACTGGGCGCGGTCCAGCATCACCACTTCGGCATTGCGGGCGGCCGGATTGAGCACGGCCACCTTGGCGCCGGCGCCGGCGCCGGTGGCGCCGACCACGATCACCATATTCTGGTTTTTCAGGCGGGCCAGCAGCGGAAAGACGCCGCCCTGGGCCAGCAGCTTTTCCCAGCTCAGATTGTCCGATTTGGCTTTCAGGCCAATGTCGTTAGCAATGCGCAGCAGCACGCCGGGAGCGGGTTCCACCGCACCCAGGGCATAGTCGTCGATCAAGCGCTCCGGATTGATCTGCAAGCCGTGATGCTGGGCGACGGCCGTCAGGCACTGGATTGCGGTATGTGGAAATTTTTCGGACATTAGTGAGCTTGGCGCAGTGTTATCGCTCAAGGATTCTACTCTAGGCCGTCAAAAGCAAATGCATGAAAAAAGCGGCAAGACTGGTCGTCTTGCCGCTTTTGATTCCAGGAAACAGGGGGACGGTCCCCCGTCCCCTGCCCGGTTTTGCCCCCGGATGGGGCATTGCTTACTTCTGCGGAGCAGCCAGGAAACCGTGGCCGGCAGCGCTGTTCAGGGCTTTCAGACGCAAGGTTTCTTCGCTGGAAGCCATGTTTTCCGCCCCGTTCGGCTTGTTGGCCGCTTCGAAGCTGCGGATCGCACCGGCCATAGAGGCGGCGTTGGCGGCCACGCTGCTGCCGTTCAGCGCCTGGGCGGCATCCAGCTTCGGCGCTGCCACGGCGGCCGCTTCGTTGCTGAAGGAACCGATCGCTTGCACCAGGCTGCTGACGCTGCTGGTGGCGGCAGCCGGTTTGGCGGCGAACCAGACGTCGGCGGCGGCGTGGGTCTGGCCATCGGTGGTCTCGTAGGTCGAGGTCAGACCCACCAGGTTACCGTTGTTCCAGGACACGTTCTGCTGTGCCTTCAGGTCCAGCTTGGCGATGTTCAGCTCGGCCAGCGATTTCAGCTCGGCCGCCTGGCTCACGCCGTCGGCATTGCCGTCGACCCAGACGCGCAGCTGGCTGAAGGCGCTGTCGGCAGCGCTCAGGACGCCGTCGCCGTTGCTGTCCAGCTCAGCCATGGCCTGATAGCCATTGCCGGCTTTCTGGCCATTGACCAGGGTGGTGCCGGAGCCGAACAGTTCGGAACCATCGTTGATGATGCCGTCGCCGTTGCGGTCCAGGGCCAGCAGGCCGTCGCCGCCGCCCACCCAGCCGGTGTTGAGCTTGCTGCCGTTGGCCAGCAGGTCGAAGTTCACGCCGGCCTCGGTCGACAGGGTCTCGATGCCGTTGCCGTTCAAGTCCAGCACCACCGGGGTGTAGAACGGCGAGGTGAAGGCGTTGATCTGGTCCGAGGTCAGGGCTTGCACCTGGGTCGAGGTCAAGGCGCACACCTGGCTCGAGGTCAGCGCCTTGATCTGGCTGGTCGTGATCGCCTGGATCTGGTCGGTGCTCAGGCCGCGGATGGCCGCAGTTTTCAGCGCGCCGATGTCGGCGGTCTCGATGGCCATCAGCTGGTTGGTGCCCAGGGCCGCAACCTGGTTGCTGCTCAGGGCGCTGATGGCGCTCGACTTCAGGGCCACGATATCGGCTGTTTCCAGCGCGGCGACCGCGGCGGTGCTGAAGGCAGCCAGCTGGGACGAGCTCAGGGCCGAAGCCTGGGTCGTGGTCAGGGCCACCACCTGGTCGGTGGTCAGGCCGCTGGCGATATTGGCCGTGCTCAGGGCGGCGACTTGGGCGGAACCCAGGGCGGCAAACTGGTCGGTGGTCAGGGCAGCGACCTGGGCCGATTTCAGGGCCGTGATGGCGGCCGTTTTCAGGGCGCCGATATCGGCCGTTTCAATCGCAGCCACGGCGCTGGTACCCAGAGCGGCCACCTGGGCGGTGCTCAGCGTACCCACCTGGTTGGACGACAGGGCCACCACTTGGTCGGTGGTCAAGCCCGCTGCCAGCTGGGCCGTGTTCAGCGACGCAACCTGGGCGGTGGACATGGCGCCGATCTGGTTGGTCGTGACGGCGGCGAACTGGCTGGTGCTCAGGGAAGCGATCACCGAGGTTTTCAGCGCCGCCAGGTCGGCCGTTTCCAGGGCGACGATGGCGTCGGTGCCCAGCGCCACCACTTGCTGGCTGTTCAGGGCCGCAGCCTGGTTCGAGGTCAAGGCCACGATCTGGTCGGTGGTCAGGGCCTTGGCCTGGTTACTCGACAGGGCGCCGATCACGGCCGTTTTCAGGGCGGCGAAATCGCCGGTTTCGATGGCTGCCACCGAGCTGGTCGACAAGGCGTTGACTTGGCTCGAGCTCAGGGTCGCGGCCTGGTTGGACGACAAGGCCACGATCTGGTCGGAGTTCAGGCCCACCATGGCGGCGCTGCTCAGGGCGATCACCTGGTTGGTGCTCAGGGCCACGATCTGGTCGGTGGTCAGCGCCTTGGCCTGGTTGCTGCCCAGGGCGGCGATCACCGCGGTTTTCAGCGCGGTCAGATCGCCGGTTTCGATGGCGGCAATCGCGTTGGTCGACAGGGCGTTGACCTGGCCCGAACTCAGGGTCGCGGCCTGGTTGGACGACAGCGCCACCACCTGGTCGGTGCTCAAGGCCGCCATGGCGACGCTGCTCAACGCGGCAACCTGGTTGGTGCTCAGCGCCACGATCTGATCGGTGGTGAAAGCGGCCATCTGCGCCGATTTCAGGGCGGCGATCACATTGGTTTTCAGACCGCCGATGTCGGCCGTTTCAATCGCGGCGACAGCACTAGTACCCAGGGCAGCGAACTGGCCGGTGCTCAGGGCGCCTACTTGGTTGGACGACAAGGCCACCACCTGGTCGGTGCTCAAGCCCGCTGCCAGCTGGGCCGTGTTCAGCGACGCAATCTGCGCGGTGGACATGGCGCCGATCTGGTTGGTGGTGACGGCGGCGAACTGGCTGGTGCTCAGGGAGGCGATCACCGAGGTTTTCAGCGCGGCCAGGTCGGCCGTTTCCAGGGCGACGACGGCGTCGGTACCCAGCGCCACCACTTGCTGGCTGTTCAGGGCCGCGGCCTGGTTCGAAGTCAGGGCCACGATCTGGTCGGTGGTCAGGGCCTTGGTCTGGTTGCTCGACAGGGCGCCGATCACGGCCGTTTTCAGGGCGGCGAAGTCGCCGGTTTCGATGGCGGCAACCGCGTTGGTCGACAGGGCGTTGACTTGGCTCGAGCTCAGGGTCGCGGCCTGGTTGGACGACAGCGCCACCACCTGGTCGGTGCTCAAGCCCCCCATGGCGACGCTGCTCAGGGCCGAAATCTGGTTGGTGCTCAGCGCCACGATCTGGTCGGTAGTGAAAGCGGCCATCTGCGCCGATTTCAGGGCGGCGATCACCGCGGTTTTCAGGCCGCCGATGTCGGCCGTTTCAATCGCAGCCACCGAGCTGGTGCCCAGGGCGGCGAACTGGCCGGTGCTCAGGGCGCCGATCTGGTTGGACGACAGGGCCACCACCTGGTCGGTGGTCAAGCCCGCTGCCAGTTGGGCCGTGTTCAGCGACGCAATCTGCGCGGTGGACATGGCGCCGATCTGGTTGGTGGTGACGGCGGCGAACTGGCTGGTGCTCAGGGCGCCGATCACGGAGGTTTTCAAGGCGAGCAGGTCGGCCGTTTCCAGGGCGACGATGGCGTCGGTGCCCAGACCCGCCACTTGCTGGCTGTTCAGGGCCGCGGCCTGGTTCGAAGTCAGGGCCACGATCTGGTCGGTGGTCAGGGCCTTGGCCTGGTTGCTCGACAGGGCGCCGATCACGGCCGTTTTCAGGGCGGCGAAGTCGCCGGTTTCGATGGCGGCAACCGCGTTGGTCGACAAGGCGTTGACCTGGCTCGAGCTCAGGGTCGCGGCCTGGTTGGACGACAGGGCCACCACCTGGTCGGTGCTCAGCGCCGCCATGGCGACGCTGCTCAGGGCGGTAATCTGGTTGGTGCTCAGCGCCACGATCTGGTCGGTGGTGAAAGCGGCCATCTGCGCCGATTTCAGGGCGGCGATCACATTGGTTTTCAGGCCGCCGATGTCGGCCGTTTCAATCGCGGCCACCGAGTTGCTGCTCAGGGCGGCGAACTGACCGGTGCTCAGAGCGCCGATCTGGTTGGACGACAGGGCCACCACCTGGTCGGTGGTCAAGCCCGCTGCCAGCTGGGCCGTGTTCAGCGACGCAATCTGCGCGGTGGACATGGCGCCGATCTGGTTGGTGGTGACGGCGGCGAACTGGCTGGTGCTCAGGGAAGCGATCACCGAGGTTTTCAGCGCGGCCAGATCGGCCGTTTCCAGGGCGACGATGGCGTCGGTGCCCAGACCCACCACTTGCTGGCTGTTCAGGGCCGCGGCCTGGTTCGAAGTCAGGGCCACGATCTGGTCGGTGGTCAGGGCCTTGGTCTGGTTGCTCGACAGGGCGCCGATCACGGCCGTTTTCAGGGCGGCGAAATCGCCGGTTTCGATGGCGGCAACCGCGTTGGTCGACAGGGCGTTGACTTGGCTCGAGCTCAGGGTCGCGGCCTGGTTGGACGACAGGGCCACCACCTGGTCGGTGGTCAAGCCCGCCATGGCGACGCTGCTCAGGGCGGTAATCTGGTTGGTGCTCAGCGCCACGATCTGGTCGGTGGTGAAAGCGGCCATCTGCGCCGATTTCAGGGCGGCGATCACATTGGTTTTCAGGCCGCCGATGTCGGCCGTTTCAATCGCGGCCACCGAGTTGCTGCTCAGGGCGGCGAACTGACCGGTGCTCAGAGCGCCGATCTGGTTGGACGACAGGGCCACCACCTGGTCGGTGGTCAAGCCCGCTGCCAGCTGGGCCGTGTTCAGCGACGCAACCTGGGCGGTGGACATGGCGCCGATCTGGTTGGTCGTGACGGCGGCGAACTGGCTGGTGCTCAGGGAGGCGATCACCGAGGTTTTCAGCGCGGCCAGGTCGGCCGTTTCCAGGGCGACGATGGCGTCGGTACCCAGCGCCACCACTTGCTGGCTGTTCAGGGCCGCAGCCTGGTTCGAAGTCAGGGCCACGATCTGGTCGGTGGTCAAGGCCTTGGCCTGGCTGCTCGACAGGGCGCCGATCACGGCTGTTTTCAGGGCGGCGAAGTCGCCGGTTTCGATGGCGGCAACCGCGTTGGTCGACAGGGCGTTGACTTGGCTCGAGCTCAGGGTCGCGGCCTGGTTGGACGACAGGGCCACCACCTGGTCGGTGCTCAGCGCCGCCATGGCGACGCTGCTCAGGGCGGTAATCTGGTTGGTGCTCAGCGCCACGATCTGGTCGGTGGTGAACGCAGCCATCTGCGCCGATTTCAGGGCGGCGATCACAGCCGTTTTCAGGCCGCCGATGTCGGCCGTTTCAATCGCGGCCACCGAGCTGGTGCCCAGGGCGGCGAACTGGCCGGTGCTCAGGGCGCCGATCTGGTTGGACGACAGGGCCACCACCTGGTCGGTGGTCAAGCCCGCTGCCAGTTGGGCCGTGTTCAGCGACGCAACCTGCGCGGTGGACATGGCGCCGATCTGGTTGGTGGTGACGGCGGCGAACTGGCTGGTGCTCAGGGCGCCGATCACGGAGGTTTTCAAGGCGAGCAGGTCGGCCGTTTCCAGGGCGACGATGGCGTCGGTGCCCAGACCCGCCACTTGCTGGCTGTTCAGGGCCGCGGCCTGGTTCGAAGTCAGGGCCACGATCTGGTCGGTGGTCAGGGCCTTGGCCTGGTTGCTCGACAGGGCGCCGATCACGGCCGTTTTCAGGGCGGCGAAGTCGCCGGTTTCGATGGCGGCGATGCCGCTGGTCGACAGGGCGTTGACCTGGCTCGAGCTCAGGACCGAAGCTTGGTTGGACGACAGGGCCACGACGTGGTCGGTGCTCAAGCCCACCATGGCGGCGCTGCTCAGCGCGACAACCTGGTTGGTGCTCAGGGCCACGATCTGGTCGGTGGTCAGGGCCTTGGTCTGGTTGCTGCCCAGGGCGCCGATGACGCTGGTTTTCAGGGCGGCGAAGTCGCCGGTTTCAATCGCGGCAATCGCATTGGTCGACAGCGCGTTCACCTGGCTCGAGCTCAGCACGGCAGCCTGGTTGGACGACAGGGCCACCACCTGGTCGGTGCTCAAGCCGGCCGTCGCGGCGCTGCTCAGGGCGGTAACCTGGTTGGTGCTCAGGGCGCCAACCTGGCCGGTGGTCAAGGCCACGACTTGCGCCGATTTCAACGAGGAAATCACGGCCGTTTTCAGGCCGCCGATATCGGCCGTTTCGATGGCGGCGATCGAATTGGTGCTCAGCGACGCGAACTGGCCGGTGCTCAGGGCGCCGACCTGGTCCGAACTCAGGGCTACGATCTGGTCGGTCGTGATGCCGCTGGCCAGGCTGGCGGTGCTCAGCGAGGCAACCTGGGCGGTGCCGAGGGCGCCGATCTGGGTGGTGGTGATGGCCGCCACCTGCGCCGACTTCAGGGCGGCGATATTCGCGGTTTTCAGGGCGGCCAGGTCGGCCGTCTCCAGGGCAACGATATTATTGGTCGAGAGATTGGCAACTTGCAGCGTGGTCAGCGCCCCCGCCTGGTTGGCGGTCAGGGCCACGATCTGGTCCGTGGTCATGTCGGCGGCCATCTGGGCCGTGGTAAACGCCGGCACCTGGTTGGTGGTGAAGGCCTGTATCTGAGTCGTCGTCAGGGCCCGGAACTGGTCCGAGTTCAAGCCGGCGATATCCGAAGTGACCAGCCCGGCGATTTGGGCCGTAGTCAGCTCAGAAATCTGCTTGGTGGACATGCTGGTGACGATACTCATTTTCCATTCTCCTTGGGGTACTGCTACTGAAGTTCTGTCTGGATAAATGGAGATGTCGGCCAAGCCTGCGACTCCACTCTCTATCTACCTGTATTGCTGCCGGGTGTTACTGTTTTTATTTGTTGCCACTCAACTAATTGCGTCGCAGCAAGCCCGCTTTCCATTCTTAACGTCAACAATTAGCTGAACTTTAGCCACGGAAAGTAACAAAAAACCGGGCCGTGATCAGCTGTCGACAGAATGCGAAGCGGGGAGCGCCCAACACAAGGGGGGCTCTTGATCAGCGGCAAGTATAACCCGCACGTGTTTCCAGACGGCACTTTATTTTCACCATGTGTCGACCCCACAACTCGACGAAAAAGCAAGTTTTCCTTGCTTGCATGCAAGAGAAACATGGTTTGGAGACTGGGCGGCAGGGGCGGCCCTCGGGACGGGTGGTAATGTTGGGAAATCATTAACATATGTTTACAGCAAGATCACACCCCTCCCCTAAACCGGGGATGGGGGAAATTTAATCGCGCTTGCCGGCAAAATACCGGGCGGGGGAAGCGCCGAAGCTGCGCCGGAACATGGCGATGAAACTGCTCGGATTGGCATAGCCGAGCGCATCGGCCACGCCGGCCACCGGCTCGCCCTGGGCCAGGCGCTCCAGCGCGCGCAGCAGTTGGGCCTGCTGGCGCCATTGGGCGAAGCTGCAACCGGTCTCGGCCAGGAACAGCCGGCTCAGGCTGCGCGCCGACAAGCCGCCCCAGGCCGCCCACTGCGCCAAGGTGCGGCCCGCGCCCGGCTCGGCCAGGATGGCGGCGGCGATGCGCTGCAGCCGGCGGTCGCTGGGCAGGGGCAGATGCAGGCGTTCGCGCGGCGCCAGCGCCACTTCGTCCAGCAGCACGGCCAATAAACGTTCCTGGTGCGCACTGAGCTGGGCCTGGCCGCTCCAGTCCGCCGCGCGCTGCACCAGGGCGCGCAGCAGGGCGCTATGGCCCAGGACGCAAGGCTGGGCCGGCAGCATAGCGCTGGCGGCCGGTGCCACCAGCACCGCCCAGCCGCTCATGGCGCCGCTGACGCTGATCTGGTGCGCCTCGCCCGGTGGAATCCAGCCGGCCCGGTGCGGCGGCAACAGCCAGGACCCGTGGCGCGTGCGCACATGGATCAGACCGCTTTCCACGCAAAACAGCTGGCCGCGCAGGTGGCGGTGCCAATCGTATTCCCGGGTGCCAAGGCCGAACTCGGGGTTGCGCTCGTCAGCCGCCCACAGTGCGATCAGGGCCGGTCCGTCGGCACGCTCGGCCGGGTCGATCAGCGGATCGGCGCCCGGCGCGGACGGCGCGGCGCCGGCAGGCGGCGGGGACAGATGAGGCAGCATGGCTGGATTTCGCTATTTTTAGTCCAAACAACGATATCACCGCAGGCCGGGCTTGTCTAACACTGGAGGCAGGGCGGCCAGCCGGCCGCCGCCATGACCAAGGAGTTCCCATGTCCAGCCCTATCGTCCTGCCTCCCGCGCTCTTGCGCCCCCATCTGCCGCCCTGGGTGGCGGTCGCCATCGCCTGCCTGTCCTCCTTCATGGTGGTGATGGACGGCGCCATCGTCAACGTCGCCCTGCCCAGCATGCAGGCCGAGTTGGGCCTGTCGGCCAGCCAGCTGCCCTGGGTGGTCGACGCCTATCTATTGGTACTAGGCGGTTGCATGTTGCTGGCCGCGCGCGCCGGCGACCTGTTCGGCCGGCGCCGCGTGCTGCAAGCCGGACTGGCCGTGTTCACGCTGGCCAGCCTGGCCGGCGGACTGGCCGCCAGCCCCACCCTGCTGCTTGGCGCGCGCGCCGTGCAAGGCTTGGGCGCCGCGGCCCTCGCCACCTCGACCCTGGCCGTCATCGTCGCCGTCTACCCGCATGGCGCGGCGCGCGGCCGCGCGATTTCCTGCTGGGCCGCCTCGAGCGCCATCGCCTCGGCCTGCGGCGTGCTGATCGGCGCCGTGCTGACCGCCCAGGCCGGGTGGCGCTGGGTTATGTTCGTCAATGTGCCGCCCGGCCTGCTGTTGATGGCAGCCGTCTCGCTCAGCCTGCAAGGCGGCGGCGCGGCGGCGGCGCGCGATCGCCCACCGCTGGACCTGGCCGGCGCGGCCAGCGTCACGCTGGGCATGGGCGCGCTGATCTACGGCCTGTCCCAGGGCGCCGTGCTGGGCTGGAGCAGCGCGCCGGTGCGGCTGGCCCTGGCCGCCGCCGCGCTGCTGCTGGCCGCCTTCCTCCAGTGCGAACGGCGCGTGGCCCAGCCGCTGCTGCCCCTGGCCATCTTCCGCCTGCACAATGTCCGCATGGGTAATATTGTCGTTTTGGGCTTGGGCGCCTCACTGACGGCCGCCAGCTACCTGAGCTCGCTGGTGCTGCAGCAAGTGGCCGGCTATGGCGTGCTCGACACCGGCCTCGCCCTACTGCCCATGAGTCTGGCGCTGGCCGTGGCCGCCATCGTCTCGCGGCCGCTGTTGGATGGCGGCCTGCGCCGCCTGCCCTTCTATGGCGGCCTGTGCAGCGCCGCCGGCCTGCAATGGCTGAGTCATCTGCCGGCCCAGCCGGTATTCGCCAACGACGTGCTCGGCCCCACCGTGCTGACCGGCCTCGGCCTGGGCCTGATGTTGATGACCGCCACCCACACCGCGCTGGCCGGCGTGCCGGGGCGCGAAGCCGGCCTCGCCTCCGGCCTGTTCAACACCGCGCGCCAGCTCGGCGCCGCCCTCGGCATCGCCCTGCTCAGCACCCTGGCCCACGCCATCGCCGCCCAGCAATCCCCGCTGGCCGGCTACCAAGCCGCCTTCAGCGCCACCGCCGTGCTCAGCCTGGCCGCCGCCCTCGCCTCCCTGGCCCTGCGCCCCAGCGCCCCCGCTTGATCTAGCACAAACAATGTCCACCCTGGTGTCAGGCACCAGAACCGGACATTCTTTGAGATTAATCAAGAAATGTCCGACCTTCGTGCCTGACACCAGGGTCGGACATTGTTTGATCTGGCGCAAACCCAAACTGCTCAGGCAGGCACTTTCTTGGTGCAGAGCCAGGCGGCGACCAGGGCGGAGAGCAGGACCAGCACGGCACCGCACAGGTAGACGGCATTGACGCCGGCCGCGGTGGCAACAGCGCCGGCCGCCGGGCCGGTCAGGCCGAGCGAGATGTCGAGGAAGGCGACGAAGGCGCCCATGGCGGCGCCGCGGCTTTGCGGCGGGGCGCGCCGTACCGCTTCGACGCCGAAGCCGGGGAAGGCAAGGGAGTAGCCGAAGCCGGTCAGGGCGGCGCCGACATAGGCCGCCAGGCTGTGCTCGGCGCCCCAGATCAGCAACTGGCCGAGCGCTTCGATCAGCACGCAGACCAGGGCCACGCGCGCGCCGCCGATCTTGTCGGGCAGGTGACCGAACAGCAGGCGGGCGCCGATGAAGGCCAGGCCGAAGGCGGTGAAGGCCAGCGCGGCGTTGTCCCAGTGGCGGGCGGCGAAGAGCAGGGCGATGAAGGCGGTGATGACGCCGAAGCCGGTGCTGCACAGGGCCAGGCCGAGACCCGGCACCCAGACGCTGCCCAGCACTTTATAAAACGGCAGGCGGCGCGCGGCGGCGGGCGCGATGCCGCGCACCGGCAGCACGATGAGCAGCGCCAGCAACGGCACCAGGGCGGTGGCGCTGGCGACGCCGGCAAAGCCGTAGGCGCTGTACAGCGCCATGCCGGCCGGCGCGCCCAGCGCGTAGGCGCCGTACATGGCGATGCCAACCCAGGCCATGACCTTGCCCGCGTTCTGCGGTCCGACCAGGCCCACGCCCCAGCTCAAGGCGCCCGTCACCACCAGGCTTTCGCCGCAGCCCAGCAGCAGGCGTCCCAGCAGCAGCACGGCCAGCGCCGTGGAGGGCTGCCCGGTGAAGGCCAGCGAGCATAGATAGGCGATGCCCGAGGCGGCAGCCACCAGCAAGCCGGTGAGGACGGCGCGCCGCGCGCCGCGCGTGTCGGCCAGTCCGCCGGCCCAGGCGCGCGACAGCAGGGCAAAAGCGAATTGGCTGCCGACCGTCAGGCCGACCACCAGGGTGTTCATGCCCAGGGTGTTTTGCAGATGCAGGGGCAGCACCGGCAGCGGCAAGCCTATCGTCAGAAAGCCGACAAAGACGGCCAGCACGATGGGCAGCAGTTTCAACACGATGGATGCCTGTCCTTGCGCGGCGGGCCGCGCTTGGGCATGGGTGGGGGTATGCGACATAAATTCCTTTCTACTTTCTATTCAGTGATCAATGGCCCTGGTCGAAACCACCGGCGACAGCGACATAGCTGCGCGCGGTGGCGAGGGCGAGGTCGCGGCTGGCCGAGAGCAGCTGCTCTTGCGCGGCCAGCGCGGTGCGTTCCGCTTCCAGCACGCCGAGCAGGCTTTCCGTGCCTTCGCGGTAACGGATGCGCGCCAGCCGCGCGCTTTCGGCCGACAGTTCCTGCGCGCCTTGCAGCTGGCGCGCGCGCTGGCGCAATTGCGTCCAGTTGGCGATGGCGGTATCGCTTTCCTCCAGCGCGATGGCGACGGCCTTGTCGAAGCCGGCCGCAGCGGCGCTGACGTCGGCCGATGCGGCGCGCTGGCTGGCGGCGAGCGCGCCGCCGTCGAACAGCGACCATGACAGCGTGCCGCCGGCGCGCCAGCGCGATGCCTCGCCGCCCAGCCATTCGCCGGCCACGCCGCTGCCGCCCAGCAGGGCCGCAAGACTGATGCGCGGGAAGCGGTTGGCCTGGGCCACGCCCACGCGCGCCGTGGCCGCCGCCAGCGCCCTTTCGGCGGCGCGCACATCGGGACGGCGTCCCAGCAGCGCGGCCGGCGCGTCGAGCAGCAGGCTGTCCGGCAGGCGCCAGGCCTGCGGCTGATCCAGCGCCGCCAGCGGCGCCGCATCCAGACTCAGGCCGCTCAAAGTGGCTAGGCGATTGCGCGCGGCGCGGGTCTGGGCGCGGTAGAGCGGCAGGCGCGCCGCCAGCAGGCTCAGTTGCGCTTCGTAGCGCAACTGCTCGGCGCGCGCGGCGCGGCCGGCGGCGACGCGTTCACGCACCAGGCCGAAGGTTTGCCGCTCATTGTCGATCTGCGCCTGCAGGCATAGTTCCAGCATCTGCGCGCCGCGCAGCTCCAGATAACTGTCCACCACCTGGGCCAGGATCAGGCGCCGCATGTCCTCGCGCCAGGCTTCGCGCTCTTCGAGCGAAGCCTGCGCCGCTTCCACGCCGCGCCGCACGCGACCAAACAAGTCCAATTCCCAGCCGAAGACCAGCGCCGCCTGGACGGGATTCGCGATGCGCGCCACGCCGTCCGGGCTTTCGCCCGCGTTCAGGCGCGCATGGCTGGCCGCGCCTTCCAGATTGGCGCCGGGCCAGCGCGCGGCGCGCGCCACATTGGCCTGTTCGGAGGCGGCCTGCACCCGCGCCAGCGCAATGCGCAGGTCGTAGTTGCCTTGCCAGGCCTGCTGCACCAGCGCTTCCAGCCGCGCATCGCCGAACTCGCGCCACCACAGGGCTTGCGGCAAACCTTCGCGCAAGCCCTGATCGGCTGCAGTTGAGGCCACGGCCGAAGGCAGGCGTTCGGGCACTGCCGATGCCTGCGGCTTGCGGTAATCCGGTCCCACGGCGCAGGCGGCCAGTCCCGCCGCCGCGCAAGCCGCCGCGCTCACGCGCAATAGCCATTTCTTCATGCTTGTTCTCCCATCATCTGCTGCACCGCGTTCCGCTCGCGCCGGCGGCGCGCCAGCAAGGTAAAGAACAGCGGCGTGAACACCAGTCCGAATACGGTCACGCCGATCATCCCGGCAAACACCGCCGTACCCATGGACTGACGCATCTCGGCCCCCGGCCCGCTGGAAAACACCAGCGGCAAGACGCCCATCAGGAATGCCAGGGACGTCATCAGGATCGGCCGCAGACGGGTACGCGCGGCGGCGATCGCCGCCTGCGCCGCGCTGGCGCCTTCGGCATGGGCCTGGCGCGCGAACTCCACGATCAGGATGGCGTTCTTGGCGGCGAGGCCGATCAGCACCACGATGCCGATCTGGGTCAGCACATTGTTGTCCAGTCCACGCCAGGACACGCCCAGCAGCGCCGCCAGCACGCACATCGGCACGATCAGCACCACCGACAGCGGCAACAACCAGCTTTCGAACAGGGCCGCCAGCAGCAGGTAGACGAAGACCACGGCCAGGACCAGCGCCACCAGGGTGGAGCCGCCCGCCTCTTTTTCCTGCAAGGCCAGCTCGGTCCATTCGTAGTCGAAACCGGCCGGCAGGCGCGCCCGCATCAGCTCCTCCATCGCCGCAATCGTCTGGCCCGACGAGAAGCCCGGCTTGGTCGCGCCCTGGATTTCGGCCACCGCATACAGGTTGTAGCGCGGCACGCGGAATGGCGCCGTGCTTTCGCTGAAGCTGGCCACGCTGCCCAGCGGCACCATGGCGCCGTTCGAGGCCCGCGTCTTCAGCGCCGCCAGGTCTTGCGGCGTGCGGCGGTAAGGTGCGTCGGCCTGCGCCGTCACGCGCCACACGCGGCCCATCAGGTTCATATCGTTGACGAAGACCGACCCCAGATAGCTCTGCATGGTTTCATTGATGCGGTCCATGGTCAGGCCCAGCATCTCGGCGCGGGTGCGGTCCACATCGACCTTCAGCTGCGGCGTCAGCGCGTTATACGGCGTGAAGGCGTTCGCCACCGACGGCAGCTTGGACGCGGCGCCCACCATCTCGCGCGCCACCGCCTGCAAGGCTTGCGGTCCCTGACCGTTGACGTCGCGGATCAGCAGCTTGAAGCCGCCGCCGGTGCCGATGCCCGGCACGGCCGGCGGCGGAATCACCTGCACGCGCGCGCTGCTGATCGGCGCCAGCGTCTTGCGCATGGCGGCCAGCATGGCGGGACCGTCCAGATGCTCACGGCCACGCTCATCGAACTCCTTGAACACGGCGAAGATCACGGCCGCATTCGGTGCCGAGGTGAACGTCGCGCCATCGGTGCCGGCAAAAGCCGAGGTGTGGGCGATGCCCGGCTGCTTGAGCAGGCGCTGCGCCGCGTCGTGCACCACCTCGGTGGTGCGCGCCAGCGTGGAACCCGGCGGCAACTGGATCGACACGATGGCATAACCACGGTCCAGCTGCGGCACGAAGCCGGTCGGCGTCGCGCCGAAGCGCCACACCGTCAGCGCCAGCAGCAGCAGGTACAGCGGCAGCATCAGCCAGCGGCGCGACAGGGTGAAACCGGTCAGGCTTTCATAGCCGGCCGAGAGGCGGCCGAAGACGCGGTCGAAGCCCGCCATCCAGCGCCCGGCCAGGCTGGCCGCATAGGCCGCGTCGCGCGGCTTGAGCAGCACGGCGGCCAGCGCCGGCGACAAGGTCAGCGAAACCAGGGCCGAGATCACCGTGGAGGCGGCGATCGTCACCGCGAACTGGCGGTAGAACATGCCCGAGATGCCGTTGATGAAGGCGGTCGGCACGAACACCGCCACCAGCACCAGGGCGATGGCGATCAGGGCGAAGCCCACTTCGTTCATGCTGCGCCGCGCCGCCTCGAACGGCGAGAGGCCGTGTTCGATATGGCGCTCCACGTTTTCCACCACCACGATGGCGTCGTCGACCACAATGCCGATGGCCAGCACCAGCCCGAATAATGAGAGCGTGTTGAGGGTATAGCCCATACCCGCCATCAGCGCGAAGGTGCCGACCAGCGAAACCGGGATGGCCAGAATCGGAATCAGCGCCGCGCGCCAGGAACCGAGGAAGAGCAGCACCGCCAGGCAGACCAGCAGCACGGCCTCGAAGATGGTGTCGCGCACCTTCTCGATAGAGGCGCGGATGAATTTGGTCGGGTTGTAGTAGGCGTGGTAGTTGAAGTCTTCCGGGAACTTCTGCTTGAGCTGCTCCAGCTGGGCGATCACGCGGTCGGCCGTGGCCAGCGCATTGGAACCGGGCTTCTGGCTGACGCCGATGGCAACCGCGGTCTGGTCGTCGACAAAGCCGTTCTCGGTATAGTCGAGCGCTCCGGCCTCCACCCGCGCCACATCGCGCAGGCGCACCACGCCGCCGCCGTCGGCGCTGGGCGCGATGACGATGGACTGGAATTCCTCCACGCTGCGCAAGCGGCCCTGGGTCTGCACCTGCATCTGGTAAGCGCCTTCACCGGCGCCGGGCGGCTGGTTCAACACGCCCGCCGCCACCTGCACATTGGCGCGGCGGATGGCGGCCACCACTTCCGGCGCGGTCATGCCGACCGCCGCCACCTTGGCCGGATCGAGCCAGACGCGCATCGAGAAATCGCGCGCGCCACGGGTGTACAAGTCGCCGATGCCGTCCAGCCGCGCCAGCGTGTCCTTCACGTTCGCGCTGACATAATTGGAGATGAACTGCTGGTCATGCGTGCCCTTGGGCGAGACGAAGTACACCACCATCATCAGATCGGGCGAGGATTTTTTCACCACCACGCCAAGGCGCCGCACTTCCTCCGGCAGGTGCGGCTCGGCGATGGCCACGCGGTTCTGCACCAGGGACTGGGCTTCGTCCACATTGGTGCCGGGACGGAAGACGGCGCTGATGGTCAGCTTGCCGTCGCCCACCGACTGCGAGGACAGATACAGCATGCCATCCACTCCGTTCAACTCCTGCTCGATGGGGGCGGCCACGGTATCGGCGATTTCCTGCGCCGAAGCGCCCGGATAAGTGGCCTTGATGGTGACGGTGGGCGGCACGATTTCGGGGAACTCCGAAATCGGCAGCTTGAAAGCCGCCACCCCACCGATCAGGGTCAGCAGAATCGACAGCACCGCCGCGAAAACGGGACGCTGGATAAAGAAATGGGAAAAGCGCATCGGGCTACGCTCCCTTGCCGTGCACAGGCTTGGCCCCAGCCGCCGCCGGCGCCAATTGCACCCGCTCGCCCGGCTTGACGCGCTGGGCGCCGCTGACGATCACCTGGTCCTGCGCGCCAAGCCCCGCCAGCACCACGCGCTGCGTGCCCACCAGTCCACCCAGCTGCACCGCGCGCGGCGCCACCTTGCCTTCGGCATCGACCACCAGCACCAGCTTGCGCAGCGGTTCGCTCTGGATCGCCGCATCGGGCACGGTCAGCCTTGGCTGCGGCTCGGCCGCCGCAATGCTGACGCGCGCGAAATAGCCGGGCAAGAGCGCATGATCGAGATTTGGCAGGCTGGCGCGCACGCGCACCGTGCCCGATTTGCTGCTCGCCTCATTGTCGATAAAGTCGATATCGGCGCGCAGCGGCGCGGCGGCGCCGTCGAACTGCAGTTGCACCTGTTCCGGCAAGCGCGGTTGGCGGCGCAGGCGCTGGAAGTCGGCCTCGGTGATGTCCACCGTCACGCGCACGGGACTGAGCGAGACGATGGTGGTCAGCGGCGCGCCCTGGGCCGCGCCGCCCGCGACATAATTGCCCACGTCGATGCGGCGGTCGGACAGCTTGCCGCTGATGGGCGCCGTGATGGTGCTGAACTCCAGCTCAAGCTCCGCGTTGCGCAACTCGGCCTGCGCCATCAGCACCGCCGCCTGCGCGCCGTCGGCTTCGGCGCGCGCGCGGTCCAGCTCCTCCGCGCTGCTGGCACCGGTTTCCTGGGTGCGCGTCAGGCGCTGCAACTGGGCCGCCGCCAAGGTCTGGCGCGCCTTGGCCTGGGCCAGGCCGGCGCGCGCGCGGTCGCGCGCCGCCAAAAACGGCCGCTGGTCGATGACGAACAGGGGATCGCCCTGTTTCACCACCTGGCCATCGCGAAATTTGATGGCCGCCAGATAGCCCGCCACGCGCGAGCGCACTTCCACGCGCTGCGCCGGCTCGACGCGGCCGGTGTAGTCCAGGCTTTCGCCCACCAGCGCGCTCGCTGGATGAGCCACTCCCACCACGGGCAGCGGCGGCGGGCCGGACGCGGCATTCCCCGACGGCGCGCAAGCCGTCAACGCCGCCGACAGCAAAGCCGCCAGCGGCAGCAGCGCGGCCGACGCGGCAATTCTTTGTTTGAACATTGGATTTCCCTTGGACGAGTAAACGTGAGTAATTGCTCAAATTGAAGGTTCATAATATGAGCAATTACTCAGTCCGAAAACTCGCGTCCTGGGTCATCCCGCGGGCACAGACGCCAAGGCAGGGCAAGCCCCGCCTGCAGCCCACTCACCGCTCCGCTACTCGCATTTTCAATACGCCGCCGGTTTGATCCAGCGCAAAAAATGTCCCACCCTGGTGTCAGGCACCAGGGTGGGACATTTACTGATCTAGATCAAAGAATGTCCGGCTCTGGTGCCTGACACCAGGGTGGACATTGTTTGATTTAGCGCAAATGGCTCTGGCGCGACCTTACTGCGGCGCGCCGCCGCCGCTGCTGTCACCCTCCGGCGTCCGGCTGCCGGCGTCGGATGATACGCGGCGCAAGGCCTGCACCAGTTCCAGCGGCGGACCGCCGCCATCCATGCCGTCGCGCGCGCCGCCCGGCGCCGGCGGCAGGGCGCCGGCTTCGCCAATCGCCCGCAGCAATTGGGCCGATGGCGGACCGGCATCGGTGGCCGTTGCGGCGCGCCCTGGCTCGTTGCCGGCGGCGCCCAGGGTGGCGGCGTCATCCGCCACCACACGCGGCGCGGCGCGGCTTCCGGCGGCGCCGGACTGCTCGTCGGTTTCGATCACGATACGCATATCTCCCCCTTTCAGTTCAGCACCGCGTAACGCGCTTCGATATTCACCGGGTCAGGCGTGACATTGCGCACGCTGATCCAGTACGTCAGGTTGTTGGCGTCGGCCCGTTCGACCTCCACATCCCAGTCCACCTGGGGCGAACCGGGGCGCGGCGACGTGGAGACCACATTCCACGCCACATGCCAGCCCTGCGGCCAGTTGAACGTAAACCAGCGGCGGGTGGCGCCTGCGGGGACCGAACCGGTAAATTGCACTCCAACTCTCATGATCTGTTCTCCTTGACGTTTTACCAGCCCAGCACCGCATAACGCGCTTCGATATCGCAGGGCGCGGCGCTGACGTTGGTGATGGTGATCCAATAGGTGATGTAAGCATCGGAGGCGCGTTCCACCTGCACCTGCCACTTGATCTGCGGCGCGCCGGGTCGCGGCGTGGTCGGAATCACCGTCCACAGCACATGCCAGTGCGCCGGCCAGTTGTAAGTGAACCAGCGGCGGCTGGCGCCCGCCGGCACCGTGCCGTGGAACTGCACGCCGACCCAGGGCGCAACGGGCGCCGTGACGGCCGCCAGGATCTGGCGCAGATTGGGGCGGTTGCCGATGCGCTGGGTGGCCGGGCGGCCCGGCGCGTCTTGCTGCGGCGAGCCGGTGCTGCGCAGCACATCGCGCGCCCTTGCCGGCGACAGCGGAATGCGCCCGCGCGCGCGCAGCACGCCCTGGGTGCAGGCCAGCGCGCCCACCACGATGGGCGATGCGCTTGAAGTGCCGCTGAAACGGTCGGTGTACCACAGGTCCGCGTTGGTGCCGCCCTGCAGGTCGCCATAGCCGGTGGTGGTCACTTCGCGGCCCCAGCCCTGGGCGTCGATGCACGCGCCGAAGTTGGAGAAGCCCAGGCGCGAACGGTCCGGACCGTGATCGTGGTCGTGCGTGCCCGGCGGCGGCGCGCCCGCCCCCACCACCACGGCGCCGCACTGCGGATTGGCGCGGTTGAAGGGGTTGGTCCAGGTGGCGGGGAAGCCGGCGGGACGCGCGTTGTACAAGCCGTCGTCCAGATTCTCGGCACCGTTGCCGGCCGCCTCCACCACGATGATGCCCTTGCTGCTGGCATAGCGGATGGCGGCGAAATCGTCGGGCCACCATTCGACGGCGATATAGCCCAGCTGGTCGTCGCGCCCGGCGAAGTTGTAGCGCGGGCCGGGCCGGTGGATTTCCAGCAGCATGATGTCGCCCGGTCGCAGGCGGTCGGCCGCGTCGCGGATGGCCGTTGCCGTCGGCATGGAGAAGGCCACGGCACTGATCACGGCCTCCGGCGCGATGCCGGTGATGCCGATGCCATTGCGGTCGCCGCTGATCTCGCCCAGCACGGCGGTGCCGTGGTTGGTGTCGCTGGAGCCGGTGCCACCGACGATGCCGCCCTGGTTCTGGATCAGGTCTTCATGGCTGAAGCGCCAGCCCCACTCCAGGTCGATGACGCGCACGCCGCTGCCGCCGCCGCCACTCTGGGTCCAGGCATAGCGCGCATCGATGCCGCCAGGCGCCGCATCCAGATAGCCCTGGCGGCTGGTGAAGTCGGCGGTGACAGGCGGCGCGTCCTGGATATCGGGCGTCATGGAATTGAGCGCTTCCCACTCCACGTCGCGCGCCGCGTGCGCCAGTTCGGCGGGCGGCTTTACATAAGCGGCGCTGACCATGGGCTGCTGCGCCAGCTGCTTGGCCAGTTCCGCCATGCGCTCGGGCGCCGCTTCCACGCGGTAGAACACCGACAGGTCCGGCAGCTCGGCGCCATCGACGGCCGGCGCAGCCTGCTTCTCGCGGCGCAGCCGGTCCTCATTGCCGAACAGCGGCTCCAGCACGATCTGCTCGGCCTCCAGCAGACGCGCCAGCGGCGCCACGTCGGCGCCCGACGCCGATTCGACGCCATCGCGCTTGGCCCGCAGGCCATAGCCCGGCTCCGCCACGACGATCAGCTCCCATTCGCTGCTCGGTCCCGGCGGGAAAGCGCCGCCGCCGCCGGGCGGATCGCCCGGCCGCTGCCCGGCAGAACGCTGCCCGGCGGGAAATACACGGTTCTTTTGCATCGCACATCCTCCTTGGATTGCTTGCTGTGGTCTCTTTCTTTCAGGGCGCTTCGTCGCGCGGCTTGAGGTATGCTGCCTCCACGCCCGGTACCTGCAGGAGGCGTTCGATTACGCGCGCGGCGATGTCCTGATCCTGAACATCGATGTGGAAAAAGCCTGAAAGCGCAGGGTCGCCGCTGTCCGGATGCAGCGCTTGCAGGGCCAGGCCCGACTGCGCCAGCACCTGCGCCAGCTCGTTTGCCGCCGCCGCCTCCCTTCGCTGCTGCTGGAAAAGACGCGCCGTCCCGGCTTCGAGCTGCACGACGATCTGCATAGGTCTTCCTTTTTAAGTGGATCTTCACGCCCCTGGTTTGGGCCGGAGGCGCTCAACCACTATAGGATGCAAGGACGGCAAGTTTGTCGCGAAATTGTCGGCATCTCATCTACATAAAAGTACTTGTCAAAAAATGAAAACGGCTTGAGCGATCCGGGCAAGATGGGTTACGATTGCATTCGAGAAGGCTTAGGCCGGACTTCCTTCTACTCCAATTCAGTCTGGCCGCTTTCCTTCTCACCCCATGCGCGGACGATGGCCATGCCATCCTCCGCTTTTCTTTTTGCCCAGCCAGGATGGCCCCATGCAAACAAGCTTTCCCGCCAGCGCAGCGATACTGCTGCGACGCCAGTCCCAGGTCTTCGCCGCGGCGGGGGACGGCCAGCTGCCAGCGTCGCATCTGGAAGCGTTTGAAATCAATCTGGCGGGCATCGGCTATGCCATCTCGACGCGCTTGCGCGCGCGCCTGGCCACCGGCACGGCAGCGCAACTGGGCGCCTTGCAGCAAAACATACTGGCCACGCTGCTGACCGCGTTCGGCGGCCAGCGCCGCCACCAGCCCCTGTTCCGCCGCTTCCCCGAGGACGTGCCGGACAATACCTTCGACCTGTGGTGCCGCAAGGTGCTGAGCCACTTCATGCAAGCCGAAGGACAAGCCTGCCTGCACTGCGGCCAGACGCATACCACCCATGTGCTGAATCCTTGCCGCCATGTGGTGTGCAGCGCCTGTTTCGACGGCAGCAATTACTCGGCCTGCCCGGTGTGCGAGCGGCAGGTCGATCCCGGCTCGCCCTTCTTCCTGCCCGCCCCGGAGCGCGCCACGGCGCCGCCAGCGGCGGCAACGCCGCTCAAGCTGCTGACGCTGGGCGAGTCGCTCGAAGCCAGCGCGCAGGCGCTCTTCGTCTCCTTCTGCGAACGCAAGCAAGCCTTGTCGCCGGTGGACAAGGATGATTTCCAAGCCTTGATACGCGAACGCGGCGCCGCCATCCTGGACTGGATGCCGGCTGCCATTCCGGTGCGCGAAAACGTGGCCCTGCTGTTCGGCAGCCTGCTGCGGCACCTCGCGCCCGATGCCGTGATGGCGGCGGCGGCGCCCTATTTCAACAGCGCCACCGATGCCCTGCGCCTGCTGGCCGCCTATTCCGGTGCGGACCCCGCGCTGCAAGGCGATACGATTTTCCGCGAACGAGATACCGCGACGCTGCGCGCAATGCCAAAATATCAGGCCTTCTTCGCCCCAGGGTCTTACTGGCTGCAGCGCCAGACCATACCCATAGCGCAGCTGAACAAGCGCTTCAAACTGGCCAAGCTTGGCCGTCCGCTGCGGCGCGCCCTGCTCGCCTATCTGGAAAGCCTTTCCCCCGAATCGCGCACGGAAGACATGCTGCGCCATCGCTCCTATTGGGTATGGCTGGGGGAATTCCTGCATCCGCACGAATACCAGAAGCGCTATCCGGGCGTGGCGCACTCCTTCGCCATCGTACGCAAGAAGGCGCCTGACGGCACGCCCGCGCCGCTTTTCCGCAGCTACTACGCGCGCCTGGAGCAAAGCGCCCAGCAAAAGGACAGCAGCGGCATGCTGCGCCTCTTGTCGCAACGTCCCGGCGAACTGGCGCGCCGCTTCGACCATGCCCTGCGCATCGCCGGCGGCGACGCTGGCGCGGAAGAACAGCTGCTGACCACCTTCGCCAGCATGGTGGAGCGCTTTGCGACGCCTGTGTTGCTGACGCTGGCGGCGCTGCTGCCCACGCGCGGCGCGCCGGCGGCCGCGCGCGTCTACTGGCCCAAGGGCAAAGCGGCCAAGGGCGTATTCGGCCCGGACCAGCGCCCCTCCCTGACGCCGGCGGCCATCAGCCGCGCCCTGGCGCTGGTGGAAGGCGAACTGCTGCGCCGCTTCGCGCAAAAAGAGCACTACAACGATTTCGTCATCGACAGGACGCTGGATACGGTTATGGCGCCGTTCAACGAAAGAACGGCCAGCCGTTCGGCGATCCAGCTGCCGCGCGGTTCAGCCATCGATATCGATCTCGAATTTCCGAAAACGCTGCGCCTGTTCCTGCATTGGTGCGAGCCGCAACGCGGCGGCCATACCACCGACCTTGACCTGTCGGTCGCCTTTTACGATGAGGCCTGGGCGTATCTCGGCGTCTGCTCCTACTACCAATTGACGCTGACCGGCAAGAGCGGCGCCGGCATCGCGCGCAGCGCGGGCGACCTGCGCAGCGCGCGGCATCCGGACGGAGCGACCGAATTTGTCGATATCGACTGCGGCCAGGCGCGCCAGGAAGGCATCCGCTACGCCGTCGCCGTGGTGAATAATTATGGCGGCATGCCTTTTGAGGAGCTGGAGCATGCCTTTGCCGGCCTGATGCTGCGCGACGACAAGCATGGCGCGCACTTCGATCCGCGCACGGTCCAGCTGAAATTCGATCTGCAAGGCGAGAACGGCATTTTCCTGCCGCTGGTGCTCGACCTGGAACAACAGCGTCTGCACTGGCTCGACGTCTATTCCAAAGGCGAGTTCGAATTCAACAACGCCGCCTCCTCGCATGCGGCCATCACGGCGATCTGCCCGGCGCTGATCGCGTACTTCGCCAGCGGCGTGCGGCCCTCCATGTACGAGCTGGCCCTGCTGCATGCGGCCGCGCGCGGCCAGCGGGTCAGGCTGCGCGGCGGCGAAGAGTGTATCGTCACGCGGCTTGCCGGCGAATCCAGCGCGGACTTCCTGGCGCGGCTGCGGGCAGACGACGGCGCAAGCGCCGCCGCGTCCACGGAAGATGGCGGCGCCGCCCCCATCTTCGCCGCCCTGCTGAAAGGCGATCTGGCACTACCTGCCGGCAGCCAGGCCTACGTGCTGCAGCCAGGCGAAACGGCGGCCACCATCGCCGCCAGCGACCTGATTTCCTGATTTTTCAGATGCCATGGCGACGTTAGCGACCGCCTTCCATATTTACAGCGCCGGGCCGACGAAGCAGGCCTTGCCGATGCCAACGGCAGGATTGCCAAAGGCGTCGTCACTGCAGGCGATCGGCCCGCTCACTGTGCGGTAGAAGAACTGGCCGTTGGCGCCATAGGCGACAGTCTTGGTGCCTGAGACGGCGCATTGGCCATTCTCTGCGGCGCAGTATGTGAAGCCGGCCGGTCCGATATAGCAGGCTTTCGGCGTGCCGAAAGCCGGATCGCCAAAGACGTCGTAATTGCAGCCTATGCTGCCGCTGGCCAGCTTGAAGGCGAACTTGCTGCCGGCGCCGAAAGCGACGAATTGCGTTCCGTTAAAGACGCAGTTCCCCCATTCGTTCGCGCACTTCTCGTAGCCTATCCTCGCCACATAGCAGGCTTTCGGCACGCCCGGAAGGGGATCGCCGAACGCGCCGTTATCGCAGGCGATGCCGTTGCTGGCGGTACGGTACACGAATTTATCATTGGCGCCATAGGCAACCGTCCGCGTTCCGCTGAAGCTGCAGTTTTCGTGCTCGGCGGCGCAACGGGTATAGGCTTGCGTGTTGCGGAAAGCGGCGATGGTGGCGGCGGTTTCATTCAACACCCTGGCATTGTTGCTGGTGTCGGCCGTTCCCATCGGGAAGCCGTTGTAATTCACATCAGGATTGGACCAGTATTGCAGACGGGCGCACTCGCCCTTGCATTCGTAAGCCATAATCGTCCGCCAGGCCGGTGCCGACGATGTATGCTGGTGGCCATGCCCGTAAGCGAAGGGGGTCTGGGTGGGATCGTTGCCCATATTATGGCGCGCGCCCTGCAAATGCCCCAGCTCGTGCGCAAACGAGTAATAGCCGGTGGCACAGCCAATATGCACGGCGGCGAAGGCGGTGGGAGCCGTCGCCAGGATCTCATCCGCCTGGCCGCAGGATTCATCCTGGTTTACCACCAGCATGGCGATGTCCGCGCCCGTGATATTGCGGCTGTTCAGAACATCGTTCATCTTTTTGAGATCGACGAGAATCTGGTCGTAGTCCTTACCGCTCTCGGAGTAAGTGACCTCGAATGTGCTCACCATTTTCAGCCGCAAATTGACGTTGCTGTTGATATAGCTTTGATTGGCTTCCGCCATTGCCAGCTGAATTGTCGCATCGATATCGCCGACGGCACCGCTCGCGCTCCGCGTATAGGCCACCAGCAGATTGATGGTGATTGGCCCGTCCGTGGCAGGCGAGGACGATGCCGCCTTCGGCAAAGGCGCGGCACGCCGCTCCCTCTCCAGGAACGAAGGCGATTCGTCGGGCGGGAACTTTGCCGTATCGACCTTGATCAGCGCATGCAGACCATTGCCGATCGGTTCGATTCCGTACAGATTGCCCTCTTCCGTCACCGTGCCCGTAACATTCCCGTTTCGGAAGACCAGGGTCGCCGTGCCATTCCGGGCGGACAGCTTGCCGGACCAGATGACGTTACTGGCGCTGTGGCTTTCCAGTTGCACCCGCGCGAAGTCGAGCGGTTTGCGGTCGGGGATGGTCATACGCAGGCTACCCGCTTTTGATGCCGCCTCGTTCAAACGCACCAGCGTCACACTGGCGCTGGTCGGACGCTTTGCGATCTGATCGAGCTTGCGTTCCTGGACGGCATCCAGGTCATCGGCCTTGCCGGTCAATACGGGCGTGAAGAACTCCAATGCCTGCGCCCACCCTGGCACAGGCATCAACAGCGTGAAGACCAAGGCGAGCAATGCTAATAAAGAGTTTGAGCATCTCTTCATGAGTATCTCCTATCAGTCCAACTTAATCGGAAATGGGGGATGCGCCCTACAGTGCCGGGCCGACGAAGCAGGCCTTGCCGATGCCAAAGGCGGGATCGCCAAAAGCCGCGTCGGTACAGGCGATCGGCCCGCTCACGGTGCGGTAGTAAAACTGGCCGTTGGCGCCATAGGCGACAGTCTTGGTGCCGCTGACGGCGCATTGGCCGTTCTGGGCCGAGCAGTAGGCATAACCGGATGGCCCTGAATAGCAGGCTTTCACCACGCCAGGATTCGGGTCGCCGAAAGTGCCGTTATCGCACATGATGTTATTGGTGGCCAGCTGGTGCGCGAACTTGGTGCCCGCACCATAGGCGATCGACTGCGTGCCGGCGAAGCTGCAGTTCTGATGTTCGGCGGTGCAGTAGGCATAGCCGATCTTGCCGGCATAGCAGGCTTTCGGCGTGCCTGGCAGCGGGTCGCCGAAGGTGCCGTTATCGCAGACAAAACTGCCGGTCACGGTACGGTACACGAACTTCCCGTTTGCCCCGTAGGCGATATTGCGCGTGCCGCTGACCGTGCAGGTTTCATGCTCGGCGGCGCAGCGCGTATAGGCCTGCGTGTTGCGGAAGCTGGCGATGGTGGCCGCCGTTTCGTTGAGCACGCGCGCATTGTTTGCGGTGCCGGTATTGCCCATCGCGTAGCCGTTATACGTCACCGATGGATTCGACCAGTACTGCAGACGGTTGCAATTGCCGGCGCAGTTATAAGCCATGATCGTGCGCCATGCCGGAGCGGGCGCCGTGTGCTGGAAGCCATGCCCATACGGGAAGGGCTGCTGGCTCGAATCGTTGGCGATGTCGTGGCGCGCACCCTGCAGATGGCCCAGTTCGTGGGCGAAGGAGTAGTAGCCCGTCGCGCAACCGATATGCACCGCCGCGAAGGCGGTGGAAGCATTGGCCATGATCGCATCGGCCATGCCGCAGTAATCGGACTGGTTGACGATCAGGACCGACATATCCGCTGCCGTGATATTGCGGTTATTCACCACATCGTTCAAGCCCTTGAAGTCCTGCACGATCTGCTCGTAGCTTTTGCCGCTTTCGGAATAGCCGACCTCGAAGGTGTTGACCTTGGCCAGGCGGATATTGATATTGCTGTTGATGTAGGACTGGTTGGCCTCAGCCACGGCCAGGTCGATGGTGGCGTTGATATCGCCCACCGAGGTGCGCGCCGACGCCGTGTACGCCACCAGCACATTGATGACGGTCGGCCCGTCAGCCTGGGCGGCGGACTGTTTTGTCTCCGGCAGCGGGGCCGGCTTTTGGCTTTGCTTTTCCCGGAACGATGGCGGCTCGTCCTCGGGGAATTTGCTCTGGTCGACCTTGATCAGGGCATGCACGCCCTGGCCCAGCGGTTCGATACTGTACAGATTGCCGTTATCGCGCACGCTGCCCGTCACATTGCCGTCGCGGATGACCAGGATCGCCGTGCCGGGAATGCCGGCCAGCTTGCCATACCAGGTGGCGTCGGTGGGACTGCGCGTTTCCAGCTGGGTCTTGTTGAAGTCCAAGGGTTTGCTACCGGGCATGGCCATGCGCAGGCTGCTGGCCTGGAATGCCGCAGCGTTCAGGCGGATCAGCGTCACTTCCTTGGTGGTGGCGCGGCCCTGGATCTGGCCCAGGTGCCGGGATTGGACCGCATCCATTTTGCCGGCTTGGCCGGCCGGTATGGCGGTAAAGAAGTCCACGGTTTGCGCCCATCCCGCTGCGGGAATAAGCAAGGCACTGGCCATCGTAAATTGCGATATAAAAGCGCTTAAACCTTTCATCGTAAAAGTCCTTTTATCTATGCCACTTGGTTGACCGCCGCAATACGCGCGGATGCACAGTACTTTGATGCGCGAGCTCCGTCTTATGAGTTTCCCGTCCACTCATATGCTTTTTTGGAACTCCGCCATGCCATTCTGTCGCAGCCCGTTTGCATGGATTCTCGCCAATTTACACAACAGTCAACATTTCCATCGTTGAGACAACAGATGCCAAATGCAACCCTCGAACAATTTATATTTATACAATTATGTGATAAATTAAATTAGAAAATGAATAATTCATTTTCCCTGCCAGCACTTGGGATCAAGTGCCAACAATAATCATTTATGGGGAGTTTCATGCAAGCGACTTTAAAAAAAGGGGCAGTATGGGTAGCACTCGCATTTGGTACTACTGGAGTGCAGGCTGCAAGCCGTGTCGATATCGATACGATTGCCCCCAAATATTCCGCCGCACTGGCGAAGAGCTCCGCCACAACGGCGGAAAAACTGGGACTCGGCAATAGCGATTTGAAAGCGCTTTATAGCCAGACCCTTCCGAATGGCAAGGTACTGACCCGTTATCAGCAGTTATATCGTGGGATTCCTGTTTTAAATAGCAATGTGGTTGAGCATCGCGACAACAGCAAAGCGGCACCATCGCTGACTGGCGCCATCATCCAGGGTCTGGCCAGCGATGTGCCGACCGCAACGCCGCAGCTGTCTTCGTCCGCCATCTTGAATCTGGCCAAGAGCAAAGTGCCAAAAGCAAAATTTGAGGAAGAACAGGTTCAGTTATATGTACACCTGGACGAGAAGAGCAAGTCCGCCCGCCTGGTCTACCTGGTGTCGTTCTTCGCGCCCAATGGCAACCAGCCGAGCCGGCCATTCTTCTTAATGGATGCCAATACGGGAGAGGTCGTCAAACAGTGGGATGGCCTGGCCCGCGTCAACGCCACCGGGCCTGGCGGCAACAGCAAGACCGGCCAGTACGAATTTGGCGTCAATTACGGCCCGCTCGACGTCAGCAGCAACTGCGCCATGGACAACGGCACGATCAAGACCGTCGATCAAAACAATGGCACGGCAAATGTCAGCACCGCCTTCCAGTTCAATTGCCCGCGCAATACCTACAGGGCGGTGAACGGCGCCTTCGCTCCCATGAACGATGCGCATTTCTTCGGCAATGCCACGGTCAAGATGTACCGCGACTGGTTCGGCGTCGGTCCGATCCAGCAACAGTTGGTCATGCGCGTGCATTATGGCCAAAACTACGAAGGCGCGGGATGGACCGGCGGCACCACGATCTTTGGCGATGGCCTCAACCAGTTCTATCCGCTGGTATCGGCCGATGTGATCGCGCATGAGGTGAGCCACGGCTTTACCGAGCAAAATTCCAAGCTGCTCTACTTTGCGCATTCGGGCGGGATGAATGAAGCATTTTCCGATATGGCCGGCGAGGCGCTGGAATATTATTTGAAGGGTACGAATGATTTCAAATCCGGCGCCGCTATAACGAAGACCACCGACGCCTTGCGCTATATGTACAACCCTCCGCTGGATGGCAATTCCAAGGACAATGCCGCCAATGTCTCGCCGTTCGACAATGTGCATTACAGCAGCGGTGTCTACAATAAGGCGTTTTATTTGCTGGCGACCTCGCCCGGCTGGAATACCCGTAAAGCATTCGAGGTGATGTTCGATGCCAATCGTTTGTACTGGACTGAGCTGAGTACTTTCAATGAAGGCGCTTGCGGCGTGGAACAAGCGGCCAGCAACCGCGGCTACAATGTGAGCCAGGTCAGCACCGCCTTTAATGCCGTGGGCGTCAATTGCGATAACTATAAATGGCTGGCGGAACAGCTGTATCTGGCCTACACCGGCCGTCCTGGCGACCCCGGCGGACTCAAATACTGGACCGACAATATGGCGGCGGCCGGCGTACCGAAAACCCTGGTGGAATTCGCGGCCGCCTACAGCAGCAATCCCAGCGTCAAATCGATTGTCGATGGCATTGCCCTGAGCACGGAAGCGCAAGCTTTCTTACCAAGCGACCCGGCAGGCAGCCACTACCAACTGATCGGCGCGGTCTTCCAGAATGAATTTGGCCGCGGGATCGACTCGTCCAATAACGGTATCTGGAATCATCGGATCAACTCCGGAGAAAGTACCCGCCAGTCGGCACCGATGAAAATCATGGCGGACGCTTTGGCCAGTCCTTATGCCGAGCGCAAAAACGATGCTTTGACAGTCGGGAAGAAAGTTGGCGTGTCCCTGCGTTTCACGGAACATGTCAATGAACCAGCGGAGATTTCTTCGTACATTACACCCGTGGGTCTGAGCAAGGGTCGCAATCTGCTGAAAACCGTGACGTCCGCCACCCAGGTGCAGGCCTTCATTCCAACCATCGACGCCACGATCGCCGATATCGTCGCTAACCACTAAAGCTACATGCTTCTACATCGCGAGCGCAGCTTGGCAAGGCGCTGCGCTCGCGTTTTCACCCTGCCGTCTGGCCCAAAATCGTGCGACCTATCACTGTTGCTATCGACAGGCAGCCCGCACTAATACGACCTCAACGGCATTCACACACATCCAAAAACAAAAATCCCTGCAACTTCAATGAGTTGCAGGGTTTTTTTATACCCTTGGATGGGGTGTTCCTCAGAACGGAATATCGTCATCCATATCCGAGAAGTTCGGCGCTGGCCGCGCTGCCGGACGTGGCGCCGGGGCCGGGGCTGGCGCCGGGCGCGATGCTGGACGGCTCACTGGAGCGGCGTCATAGCCCATGCCATCGTCCATCGAGTCGCCGCCACCCATACCTTGACGGCCACCGAGCATCTGCATGTTTTCAGCGATGATGTCGGTCGCGTATTTCTCGACGCCGTCCTTGTCGGTGTACTTGCGGGTCTGCAGACGGCCTTCGACGTAGACGGAGGAGCCTTTTTTCAGGTACTGGCCCACGATTTCAGCCAGGCGGCCGAAGAAGGAGATGCGGTGCCATTCGGTCAGCTCTTTCTGCTCACCGGTATTGCGGTCCTTGCTCTTGTAGGAGGTGGCGACCGCGATATTGGCGATGGCATCACCGCTAGGCATGTAGCGAATCTCCGGGTCACGGCCCAGATTGCCGACGATGATGACTTTGTTGACAGATGCCATGTATTACTCCTGCGGTGAAATTAAGCAAACAAGAATTATATGTCAGCGCCGCTGGCTGACCTGCGGAAAATTTGTGGCGGACGCCAGCATGCGGTTTTGAATACTGGTATTATATACAGTATTTGCCAGCGGCCAGCTGATCCAGCGCAAGCTGCCCACAGCGCTGTTTGGCAAACCCGGCTATAGTACAAGGTTCACCGTTTTTGGCCCACCGCTACCAAGGCACAGACAATGGAACAGATCCGCATCCGCGGCGCGCGCACGCATAACCTGAAAAACATCAATCTCGACCTCCCCCGCAACAAGCTGATCGTCATCACCGGCTTGTCGGGTTCCGGCAAATCCTCGCTGGCTTTCGACACCCTGTATGCCGAAGGCCAGCGCCGCTATGTGGAGTCGCTGTCGGCCTATGCCCGCCAGTTCCTGCAGCTGATGGAAAAGCCGGACGTGGACCTGATCGAGGGCTTGTCACCCGCTATCTCGATCGAGCAGAAAGCCACCTCGCACAATCCGCGTTCGACCGTGGGCACCGTGACCGAGATCCACGATTATCTGCGTCTGCTGTATGCGCGCGTGGGCACGCCTTACTGCCCCGACCATCCGGACAATCCGCTGGCGGCGCAATCGGTGTCGCAAATGGTCGACGCCGTGCTGGCCATGCCCGAGGGCACCAAGCTGATGATCATGGCGCCGGTGGTGGCCAACCGCAAGGGCGAGCACGTCGACCTGTTCGAGCAGATGCAGGCCCAGGGCTTCGTGCGCTTCCGCGTGCAGAGCGGCACCCACGATGCCAAGATTTATGAAGTGGACGAGCTGCCCAAGCTGAAGAAAACCGAGAAGCACACCATCGACGTGGTGATCGACCGCATCAAGGTCAACGCCGAGCTGAAACAGCGCCTGGCCGAAAGCTTCGAGACCGCGCTGCGCCTGGCCGATGGCCGCGCCATGGCGTATGAGATGGATACCGGTGTGGAGCATGTGTATTCCAATAAATTCGCCTGCAACACCTGCGGCTATTCGCTGCAGGAGCTGGAGCCGCGCCTGTTCTCCTTCAATAATCCGATGGGCGCCTGCCCGGAATGCGATGGCCTGGGCCATATCGAGTTCTTCGATCCCAAACGCATCGTCGCCTTCCCCAATCTGTCGCTGGCTTCCGGCGCGGTAAAGGGTTGGGACCGGCGCAACCAGTTCTACTTCCAGATGCTGACCAGCCTGGCCGATCACTATGGCTTCGATATCGACGAGCCTTTCGAGAAGCTGCCGGCCAATGCGCAGAACGTGGTGCTGCACGGTTCGGGCAAGAACACGATTCCATTCTCGTATGTGAATGAGCGCGGCAAGACCGTCATCAAGGAGCACACTTTCGAGGGCGTGGTGAACAATCTGCAGCGCCGCTACCGCGAAACCGATTCGATGGCGGTGAAAGAGGAACTGGCGAAGTTCATCAACGAGAAGAAGTGCCCTTCCTGCTCGGGTGCGCGCCTGCGCGTGGAAGCGCGCTACGTGAAAGTCGGCAGCGGCAAGCAGGAAAAGGCCATCTACGAGATCGCCGAGAAGCCGCTGCGCGATACGCTGAGCTTCTTCGAGCAGCTCAAGCTGAAAGGCGCGAAAAAGGATATCGCCGACCGCGTGATCAAGGAGATCGTGTCGCGCCTGACCTTCCTCAACAATGTGGGCCTGGACTACCTGTCGCTCGACCGCAGCGCCGACACCCTGTCGGGCGGCGAGGCGCAGCGCATCCGCCTCGCTTCGCAGATCGGCTCCGGCCTGACCGGCGTGATGTACGTGCTGGACGAGCCATCCATCGGTCTGCACCAGCGCGACAACGACCGCCTGATCGACACCCTGCGCCATCTGCGCGACATCGGCAACAGCGTGCTGGTGGTGGAGCATGACGAAGATGCGATCCGCACTGCCGACTACATCGTCGATATGGGCAAAGGCGCGGGCGTGCATGGCGGCGACGTGATCGCGTCCGGCTCGCTGAAGGACATCCTGAAGAACAAGCAATCGCTGACGGCCCAGTATCTGAGCGGCGCGTTGAAAATCGAAGTGCCGAAGAAGCGCCACCAGCCCGACCCGGACCGCCAGCTGAGCATCAGCGGCGCCACCGGCAATAATCTGAAGAAGGTGTCGCTGGACCTGCCGGTCGGCCTGCTGACCTGCGTCACCGGCGTTTCCGGTTCCGGCAAATCAACCCTGGTCAACGACACGTTGTATCCCGCCCTGTCGCGCCACCTGTATGGCTCGCAGACGGAACCGGCGCCGCACGACAGCATCAGCGGCCTGGAACACTTCGACAAGGTGATCTCGGTCGACCAGGCGCCGATCGGCCGCACGCCGCGTTCGAATCCGGCCACCTACACCGGCCTGTTCACGCCGATCCGCGACCTGTTCGCCACCGTACCGGCGGCCAAGGAGCGCGGCTACAGCGCCGGCCGTTTCTCCTTCAACGTCAAGGGTGGCCGCTGCGAAGCCTGCCAGGGCGACGGCGTGCTGAAAGTGGAGATGCACTTTCTGCCGGACGTGTACGTGCCTTGCGACGTCTGCCACGGCAAGCGCTATAACCGCGAAACCCTGGAAGTGCACTACAAGGGCAAGAGCATCACCGAAGTGCTGGACATGACGGTGGAAGACGCGCACGAGTTCTTCAAGCCGGTGCCGGTCATCGCGCGCAAGCTGCAAACCCTGCTCGACGTGGGCCTGGGCTATATCAAGCTGGGGCAGAGCGCCACCACACTGTCGGGCGGCGAGGCGCAGCGCGTCAAGCTGTCGCTGGAACTGTCCAAGCGCGATACGGGCCGCACCCTGTATATCCTGGACGAGCCGACCACCGGTCTGCACTTCCACGATATCGACCTGCTGCTGAAGGTGATCCACCGCCTGCGCGACCAGGGCAATACGCTGGTCATCATCGAGCACAATCTGGACGTGATCAAGACGGCCGACTGGATCGTCGACCTGGGTCCGGAAGGCGGTGCGGGCGGCGGCCAGATCATCGCCGCCGGTTCGCCGGAAGACGTGGCGGCCAATCCGGCCAGCGTTACCGGCAAGTATCTCGGCCCGCTGCTGAAGAAGAAGTAAGCCTTATGCCGGCTGGCGCGCTTTCAAGCGCCAGCCGCGAAATCGCGCAAGGCGCTATCGGCCATCCGGTAGCGCACCCACTCAGCCTGCGGCTGCGCGCCGATCGACAGGTAGAAATCGATGGCCGGCTGGTTCCAGTCGAGCACACTCCATTCAAAACGTCCGCAACCCTGCTGCACCGCCACTTGCGCCAGATGGCGCAGCATGCCTTTGCCCGCGCCCACGCCGCGCGCCGAGGGCGAGATGTACAGGTCTTCCAGGTACAAGCCTTTCTTCGCCTGCCAGGTCGAATAGCTGAAGAAGTAAACGGCATAACCGACCGCTTCGCCATCGACTTCGCAGATCAGGGCGCGCGCCGGGCTGCCGGTGCCGAACAGGCTGGAACGGATGGTGTCGACGGTGGCGGCCACTTGATCGCCGGCTTTCTCGTAGACAGCCAATTCGGTGATGAAACGCAGGATCAGGGCGGAATCTTGTTCGCCGGCGGCGCGGATATGGATAGTCATGCTCGGGACTCTTTAACTCTTGGGCTGAAAGTGCCTATACTAGGGCATTCCAACCATGCATGCGCTGCATTTATTTCAGCCGACTGTGAACATCATGCAGCATCCGATCCTGCGCCGCCTCGACCTGAACCTGCTGCTGGCCTTTGACGCCCTGCTGCGCCACCGCTCAGTGAGCGCGGCGGCCGACGAGCTGGCGATGAGTCCCTCGGCCTTGAGCCACGCGCTGGCGCGGCTGCGCGCCACGCTGGGCGACGAGCTGCTGGTCCGCGCCGGCAGCGGCATGCAGGCCACGGCCTTTGCCGAGCGTATGGCCGAGCCGCTGGCGGCGGCGCTGGAGCTGCTGGCGCGCGGCCTGTCCGATGCGTCCTCCTTCGATGCCGCCAGCAGCGAGCGCACCTTCGTCTTCGCCGCCACCGATTACACGGCGTTTGCCATCCTGCCGCAGCTGCTCGCGGCCGTGCAGCACGCCGCGCCGCGCTTGCGCATCAAGGTGGTGTATTCGCGCGGCGGCGAACCGGCCGAGGACCTGGCGGCGGGGCGCATCGATTTCGCGCTCGGCTACGAGAACGATCCGATGCAGCCCCTGCCCGGCATCGAAAGCTTCGATTGGCTCAGCGACGAGTATGTGGTGATCGCTTGCCGCGAGCATCCCACGATCCAGGGCAGTCTGGATCTGAAACAGTATCTGACGGCGCGCCATGTGGTGGTCACGCCGTGGAACGATGCCAGCGGCACCATCGACAAGGCCTTGCAGCGCCAAGGCCTGCAGCGCGATGTGGCGGTGCAGCTGCCATCGGTGCTGGCCGCACCCTTCATCATCGCGCGCTCGCCGCTGATCATGACGGTGCCGCGCCATGCGGCGCAGACCTTGCAGGCGGCGGCGCCGGTGACCATCTATCCGGCGCCGTTCGAGCTGCCGCCATACACGCTCAAGGTTTACCACCACATGCGCCACAGCGGCACGGCGGCGCATGCCTGGATGCGCGCGCAACTGCTGGCCGCCGCGGCGCGCTGAAGCGCCCCTTATGCCGCCTGGCGCTGTCCGGCCAGCCAGGCTTCCAGCTGGTCGAAGCGGTCATTGCCCCAGAATGGCTCGCCATCGGCAATCACGAAGGGGACACCGCAGACGCCCAGCTCCATCGCCTGCTCGCTGGCCTGCTTGAAGCGCGCCTTGATGGCGCTGTCGGCCATGCCCGCCAGCAGCGCCTCGCGTTCAACGCCCAGCGCGGCGGCAATGCCGGCCAGGACGTCCTTGTCGTCGATGTCGACGCCGTCGGCGAAGTACGCCTTCATGCTGTTGCGGGCGAAGGCGGCCGCCTTGTCGCTGCCGTAATGCTCCTCGATCCACAGCATGGCGCGGCCGGGATCGACCATCAGCTTGGGAAAGCCGGGCGGCAAGCGGTAGGGAATGCCGGCGGCGCGCGCGCTGCGCTCCAGATCATGCTGCACATAGCGCCACTTCAGCGGCACCAGCGGCGCCGGCTGGTTGCCCATGGCCTGGAACAGCGTCACCAGCAGCACCGGGCGCCAGCGCACCTTGCGCCCATGCGCCGCCGCCAGCTGGTCGATGCGGGTGGTGGCCAGATAGGCGTAGGGCGAAATGAAGTCGAAGTAAAACTCGATGGGTTCTTGCATGGCGGTCCTCATAAAACGAAGTCTTCGTTACTGTTGGGGAGGGAACGCAGCACGGAAACCAGGCCGCGCGGATAGGCCAAGTATAGGGCCAGGGGGACTAACAGCAGCAGGATGCTCATTTTCAATCTCCGTTTCGCACAGGTGTGCGAAATTTAATTAAAGAAAAAGCCGCAAACAGGCCGCGGCCGCCTTCTTACGCCATATCGTTGAAGCTTTTGTACGTCGAAATCAAACGGTTGAAAGCGCGCTGCATATGGCGCGGAGCGTCCGCGTCGCGCAGGAAGCGCACATCGTGCACCAGGCCCACGATCAGGCTGTAAATCTCGAACACCAGTTGTTCCGGCTCGGTATCGGGACGCAACTGGCCGGCTTCCATCGCCTGCAGGATGGTCTTGCGCATGGAAGCGCGCCAGCGCAGGGCGCCGTCCTGCAAACGGTCGCGCAGCACGCCGCCGTCCTGGTCGTCGAACTCGAAGGCGCCCGCCGTGTAGAGACAGGCGCTGCTCAGCGCCTCGTCGCAAGCGCGCCGGATCCAGTTGCTGACCTGGGCCGTCAGGCGCGGCAAGCCGCGCGGCAGCTGCAAGGTGGGCAGGAAAACCTGCTCGGCAAAGCGCCGGTCGTACTCGTCCAGCACCGCGATCTGCAAGGCTTCCAGCGAACCGACGCGGGAAAACACCCCGCTCTTGCTGATGCCGGTGCGCTTGGCAATCTCGCCCAGCGACAGCTTGCCGATGCCCTCGGCCGCCGCCATCTCACAGCCGGCGGCAATGATGGCGGTATATGTGGCTTCACTTTTTGCGGTCAGGGCATCCATGCGAATTACTTTAGCACAGGTGTGCGAAACATGCCAAAGCTTTCTTTTTGGAGGAAAAAAGCATGACCGTACTAAATGGCTTATGATAATTCGACAATCTCAACCAATGGAAAGGGAAGTCCGATGATCGAAGCCGTGAGCATTCCGCATATCGTCCCGCTGGAGCAGATTCTGCCCGACGAGCCCCTGCTGATGATGGGCGCCGGCCCGGTGCCGATTCCGCAGCGCGTGGCGGCGGCCAACTCCATCGTCATCAACCATCTGGGCGAGACCATGAACAAGGTGATCGGGCAGGTGCAGGAGATGGGGCGCTATGTGTTCCAAACCAACTCCCCCTATGTGATGGGCGTGAGCGGTCCCGGCTCGGCGGCGATGGAAATGGCGGTCGCCAACCTGGTGCACGAGGGCGACCGCGTGCTCTGCATCTGCAACGGCTACTTCAGCCGGCGCATGGCCGAGATGGTGGGCCGGGTGCGCGGCGAACCGGTGCTGCTGGAAGCGGGCAGCAATGAAAGCGCCAGCGTGGAACAGGTGGAGGCCGCGCTGCGCAACGGCCGCTTCGACGCCATCACCATGGTGCAGGGCGAAACCTCGAACACGGTCTGCAACCGCAGCCTGGATCGCATCGCGCGCCTGGCCAAAGAGCATGGCTGCCTGGTCATCGTCGACGCGGTCTGCACGCTGAGCACCATGCCGCTGGAGATGGACAACTGGCAGATCGACGCCGTGATCACGGGCGGGCAGAAAGGCCTGTCCTCGATTCCCGGCGTCTCGCTGCTGGCCTTCTCCGAACACGCGTGGCAGAAGAAGATCGCCAAGCGCACAGCCCTGCCCTTCCACTGGTGTCTGGACGCCCAACTGGCCGACAAATTCTGGAACCAAAAATCCTACCACTACACAGCGCCCGTTTCCGGCATCCTGGCCCTGCACGAGGCGCTGCGCCTGGTCTGCAGCGAGAGCCTGCCACAGCGCTTCCGCCGCCACCTGCAATGCTCGGAAGCGCTGCAGGCCGGCATCGAAGCCATGGGCTTGGAACTGCTCGTACCCAAGCAGCACCGGCTCAATTCCGTGGTCGGCATCGTCACGCCGGAGCAGGTCTCGGCCGACGCCGTGCGCGCGCACATGTCGCGCGTGCACAAGGTCGAGATTTCGGGCGCGTTCGGATTGAATATTTTGCGCATCGGCCAGATGGGCGAGCAAAGCCGCGCCCACAACCTGTTCCGCACCCTGCACGCCCTCGGCTCCAGCATGCAAAGCGCTGGCGCCCGCCTCGACCTCCCCGCCGGCATGGCCGAACTCGAACGCGCCCTCTCCCACGCCGCCTAAACCACATACAGCTCAGCCCGTGTCCACCTTGGTGCCTGGCACCGACCGGACACGAACTCGGCCATTCGGTGCGCTTACGGTCGGCAGCTATGGGGTGATGTGGAACACTTCGCCGCGTGGTGTGAAGGGTAGGCGGCGTCCGTCGGCCATCAGGTAGGCGTGGTCCATGCGGGTTTCGAGCCTGTCTTCGCACCAGCCGTCGGTGATGACCAGCACCGGGCCATGCGCGGGCAGCTCGCCTTGGTTCGCCAGCTCCCGCAGGCGGTCGAAGCCCGGTTGCAGCACGGTGCCGCCGCGTCCGCGCAGGGTGAAACGGTGCAGCAGGTTTTCCGGCTCGACCCAGCCGCAGTCGTAGGCCGCCGCATCGCAGCACACCAGGCGCACGGCGATGACGTCGCGCGCCATGGCATAGCTGGCGATCGCGCCCAGCGCTTTTCCCAGCATGGCCGGCTCCATCGAACCGGAGGTGTCGAGCAGCACAGCGAAGACGCGGCTCTTGCGTTCCTCCTCGGGCGGCTTGCTCAGCGAGGGACGCGGAATATCCGGTGTTGCGCCTTGCCGGCGCGATGGCCGCGCATAGCTGCGGCGCATTTCGAGCGGCGGGAAGCGCTCGTCGAACCAGTGCGCCAGCCGGGCATCCCAGGGGATCGGCGGCTGCGCCAGGCTGCGGATCTCCTCCAGCAGGCCGGCCGGCACCGTGCCGCGGCGGCCATCGTGCTCCCAGCGGTCCATGCCTTGCGCCAGCGCGCGGCGGCAGTATTCCTCGGCATCGGCGAACTGGCCACCGCTGTCTTCGCCGATCAAATCGGGCGCGCCGGCGCCGCGCAGCGTGGCCAGCTTGCGCGCGCGGCGCATATCGCTTGCCAGGCCATCGTAGATTTCGTCGGCGGACTGTCCCGCCAGCGCGGCGTCGTACAGCAGGCCGATGGCGGGCGGCACGCCGACCTGCATTTCGATCAGCCAGCTATTGATGGCGAAATCGCAGGCGACGTTCCACAGCACATGATCGCGTCCGCGCCGCCGCGACGCGTGGTTCAGGCCCGCATGCAGCAGTTCGTGGGCCAGCACGAACAGGGTTTCATCGTCGTTCAGCCCAGCCGCCGGATTGATCCAGATGCGGCGCGCGCCAACATCGATGGCGGCAACGCGGATATCGTATTGCTGGCAGATGCGGATATCGTTCTCCAGGTCGAAGCTGGCCGCCAGCGCGCCAAGCAGGGGATAGCAATCCATCATGCGGCGACGCGCGCGGTACTCGCGGCTTTGCGGTTTGATCGCCTGGTCCGCCGGCGCGCCGCCAGCGATGGCAATCGCCCTGCCGACGCCGCGCGCAATGCCATCCGCCAGCAGCTCATGCCACAGTATCTTGCGCTGCCATGGCAACAGCTTCTCATCGAGTGCGACGAACAAGGGCTCGCCGCCGCCGATATCGGCATACCACGCCTGCAAGGGTTCCGGACAACCCTCAATGCAGAAGCGCTGGAACAGGCTTTCCACGCTGGCGTCCTCGCATTCGGGCAAGCGCCACTCTTCCGGCAGCTCGCCCAGCTTCAGCTCCGCGCAAAAGCGCAAGGCCGTCACCAGGCTGGCCACTTCCCACAGCGCGGCGGGCTCACGCTGGCGCACCATCCCGAGGCCCAGGCAAGACAACACGATGCCGATGACGCTGGCCCACTCCTCCGGCCGTGCGCGCCGCTTTGGATGCAGCCATATGGTGCCATTGAGCGCAACGGCGACCCAGCCTTTCGCGCGCACATGGTGTTGCCCTTCGTCGATGCAGATTCGGGCGCCCTTGGCGACAGCCCCCAGCACCAGGTGGGCCTGCACCATCACGATGCCGGCCTGCCGCGCCAGCGTCGCCGAATCCTGCTTTTGGTCCTTGCTCATGCGCTCTCTTTCTTGCCGCGCCCGGCCAGGCGCGGCAAGTCGCGCGCCACTTCGACCAGGAACCAGGCTGGCAGGCGGCGGCCTTCGCCATCCTCGCCCAGGATCGACTGCGCGATTTCGACGCTGATGCGCGCCAGGTCGCGCAGCATGTCCTTGGCGCGCATCGACAGCGCATGGTGGGTGCTGCGCACCGACGCTTCTTCCGCCGGCAATTCCTTCAGCAGATGCGCGCGGAACGATTGCGCCAGGAAGTACAACACGTCGCGGTCCCCCGGCGCATCCGGCCAATGCTGCTCGCCTTTCAGGATGGCGTGCAGGCCGTGCTTGTGGCGCAGCTGCTTGAGGAAGCCTTTGAAGTTGCCGGCATGGTTCGGCGACAGCAGGCCGTAGGCGAGTGCGTCCAGCATATCGTCGCTGGCCTCCTCGCCGAAGGAATTCAGCGCATCGGACAGCATATGCCAGCTGCGCGGCGTGGAAAACGGTTCCTCATGCTTCGGCGGCTCGCTCCACAGGTGGTCGGGACGCAGCTGGATGTACTCCAGCACCCATGGATGGATGCCGCCCTCCGTGGCCGCCCACGCCAGCCATTGGCGGTGGTCCGAACGCAGGTGAATATGCACCATGCGGTTCACCAGCGCCGACGGCATAGGCTTGACGATGGCCGCATCCTTGGCGCGGTTGCCGGCACCGATGACGACCGTTCCTTTCGGCAGGCTGTATTCGCCGATGCGCTGGTCCAGGATCAGCGAATAGAACGCCTTCTGAATCTCATGCGAGGACGCATTCAGCTCGTCCAGGAACAGCACGAACGGTTCGTCGCGCACGATGTTCGCCGGCGGGAAGAAGCGCGAGCATTTGCCGTCGATCTGCGGAATGCCCAGCAAGTCTTCCGGTGCCAGCTGGCTGCCCAGCAGTGACACACACTCCATGCCCACCGCGTCGGCAAAGCGGCGCACCAGCGCGCTCTTGCCGATGCCCGGCGGACCCCACATGAATACCGGACGCGTGATCGCTACGTGCAGCAGGAAGTCGATCGCCTGCTCCTGGTTCAACATGATTGCAGATTGCATGTACTTATTCCTCTCGCGCCAGTTGGCGGCGCAGTTGCTGTTTCAATTCGCGCCGCGATTGCTCGTTGCGCTGGTGGCCTCCCGCCTTGCGCTGGCGTGCCAGGACGGCCAGCGGGTTGCGCGGTTTCGGCAGTTTGATGGTTACTTTCATGACTTACCCTTTCACGCACACGACTTGCTTCAGCGTGTGCACGATTTCGACGAGGTCGGACTGGTGCGCCATGACCTGGTCGATGTCTTTGTAGGCGGCGGGGATTTCATCCACCACGCCGCCATCCTTGCGGCATTCGATGCCTTCGGTCTGTTCGGCCAGGTCGAAACGGTTGAATTTGCGTTTCGCCTCGCTGCGGCTCATGCGGCGGCCCGCGCCGTGCGAGCAGGAGCAGAACGATTCCTCGTTGCCCTTGCCGCGCACGATGTAGCTGCGGGCGCCCATGCTGCCGGGGATGATTCCCAGCTCGCCTTCGCGCGCCGAAATAGCGCCCTTGCGGGTGACGTACAGCTTGTGGCCGAAGTGCGATTCCTGCGCCACGTAGTTGTGGTGGCAGTTGATCGCCTCGCCATCGAGCTTGAACGGCGGAACATGCGGCTCCAGTGCAGCCACCACGCGGCGCATCATTTCGCGCCGGTTCAGCATGGCGTAGTCCTGGGCCCAGTCCACCGCTTCCACGTAATCGTCGAACAGTTCCGAACCTTCGCTGAAGTAGGACAGGTCGCGGTCCGGCAGGTTCACCTTGTGCCGCATCATTTCCTTGCGCGCGGCGGAGATGAAGTAGCGGCCGATGACATTGCCGATGCCGCGCGATCCCGAATGCAGCATGATCCACACGCGCTGCGCCTCATCGATGCACAACTCGATGAAGTGGTTGCCGCCGCCCAGCGTGCCAATCTGGCAGATCCAGGTCTGCGCGAACTTGTGCTGCATCTTCATGATGCCTTTGTGGCGCGCCACGATGCGGTCCAGGCGGTCGTTCAGCGGACGGCCGACGCGGGCATGGGCCGAGCCGCGCACCTTGTCGAAGGCGTGCTGCTCGAAACCGACCGGCACCAGCGTTTCGATCGCGCTGCGCACGCGGGCCAGGCTGTCGGGCAGTTGGCTGGCGGTCAGCGTGGTGCGCACGGCATTCATGCCGCAGCCGATGTCGACGCCGACGGCGGCCGGAATGATGGCGCCGCGCGTCGGGATCACGCTGCCGACGGTGGCGCCGATACCGGCATGCACGTCGGGCATGGCCGCCACGTGCGGATGCACGATGGGCAGGTTTGAAATATTCAGCAGTTGCTGGATGGCCGAATGATCGATGTCATCCGTATAGATGTGCACAGGCACCAGGCCTTTGTGCAGGCTTTGTTTGATTGGCATAACGTCTTTCGTTACGCCGGGGTTTTGGAAAACAAAAAACCCCAGCAAGTTTCCTCACCGGGGTTCATGTCAAAAGAACGACCGGCTCAGGGCGGCAAGATTGCCTGGCCCCGAGCGCGCTACTCAGGGCTATCGAGTGTGCTGCGATGTGATAGCCGTACGTGGCATGGTCGTCCTTTCTAAGAATTGGGTTGAACAAAAAATCAGTGGAGCGGATTCTGCACCCGTCCCGAATCAGGTGTCAAGCGTTTTTTGATCCATGCGCCTGCGAAATGGCAGCTACGCGCTACGCATTGGCGCATCCGTAGGAGCGCCGGATCGGGACAACTGACATGCTGGCAATGGCGCACAAGCCTGCCTTGTACGCCTTTTTCAACGTTCTCTTTTTCAGGAAACCAGCATGTTCATCGATATCTCACAAGCGCCCTTCGTCTACATCAGGGAAGAAGTGGAATCCAGCATTCCCGTTACGGAGCAAATCCAGCAGCTCCTGGCGCAAGACCAGCCCTTCGTCCTGATTACCAATCATAGGCACGAGGATCATGCGGATGAAACGCAAGAGGAGCGCAAGGAGAAGGCGCTCTTCTTCAAGAAGGTCAAGGAGCGCATGCGTGAGCTATGCCGCGGGATGATTGTCGTCGAAGGAGAGAAGCCTATTCCGGCAGCGATGCGCCTGGTGGCGGCAACGGCCAGCAAGGCTTTCGGCTTCGCGGTGAAATTCGCCGCCACCGAAGAGCAGGCCATACAGCAAGGCCGGGAATTGCTGGCCGGGGATCTATGAGCGACGCGATGCAATGAGATGCGATGCGGCGTTCACTCGCCGGCAGCGCCGCGCTGCAAACGTTCGCGATAGACCGCCGGCGTTGCCCCGAAGGTGCGCCGGAACAGGTTGATGAAGGCCGTGGCCGAGGAATAACCGAGGTCGATGGCGATGCGCGTCACCGGCTCGCCCGCCGCCAATAGTTCGAGCGCGCGCAGCAAGCGGGCGCGCTGGCGCCAGGCCGTGAAGCTGAATCCTGTCTCGTCGACAAAACGGCGGCTCAGCGTGCGCGTGCTGACCGCGCCCCAGCTTGCCCACTGCTCCCGATCGCGCTCGTCGGCCGGGTTGTCGATCAGGGCGCGCGCAATGCGCAGCAGGCGCGCATCCTTCGGCAGCGGCAAGCCGAAAGTCTCAGCCGGCAAATGGCGGATTTCATCGACGATGACGGCCGCCACATGTTCGCGCACGCTGTCCAGCGCTTCGTAGGGCCAGGTGCTGGCACGCAGCACCGCTTCGCGCAGCAGGCCGGATACGCGCAGGGTGCAGGGCTGCTTGGGCAGGTTCTCGCACGCCGCCTCGGTGATGAAGGCGCTCCAGCCGTTGAAAGGGCCGTGGGAACGCACCGAATGCTCATACTGGGGCGGCAGCCACACGGCATGAATGGCCGGCACCACCCACACGCCGCTCTCGATGCCGACCGATAGCAAACCCTGCAGCGAGCCGAATAGCTGGCCGCGCGCGTGCCGGTGCGGCCCCTGGGCAAACTCGGTGTCCTGGCTGCGGCCCGCCACCACGAACAGGAAAGGGCCATCGGCGCTATCGACCAGGGCGCGGTCCAGTGTCAGGTCAGCCATGCTGGCATCTTCGGAATATTTTTCACCCGAAGAATTCTACAACGGCCAATAGAAAAATGCCCCGCACTTGGCGGGGCATCTCATCGAACCGGGACGGCTTGGATAATCAGGCGTTCAGGCGCTGCTCGATGGCGGCCTTGGTGTCCTTCAGTTCCTGCGGCAGGTGGTAAGCCAGCTTCTCGAACAGTTCGGCGTGCAGCTTCAGTTCTTCGCGCCACGCTTCCTTGTCGATCGAGGTGATGGTTTCGAATTCTTCCGCGGTGAACGGGATGCCATCCCAATTCAGGTCGCCGTAGCGCGGGGTGGTGCCGAAGACGTTTTCCACGCCGCCAGCCTGGCCTTCCACGCGTTCCAGCATCCACTTCAGCACGCGCATATTGTCGCCGAAGCCCGGCCATACGAAGTGGCCGTTCTCGTCGGTGCGGAACCAGTTGACGCAGAAGATCTTCGGCAGGTTCGCACCGGCGTCGCCCAGCTTCTTGCCCAGATTCAGCCAGTGCTGGAAGTAGTCGCTCATGTTGTAGCCGATGAAGGGCAGCATGGCGAACGGATCGCGGCGCACAATGCCCATCTGGCCGGCAGCGGCCGCGGTGGTTTCCGAACCCATGGTCGCGGCCATGTACACGCCTTCGATCCAGTTGCGCGCTTCGGTCACCAGCGGCACGGTGGTCGAGCGACGGCCGCCGAAAATGAAGGCGGAGATCGGCACGCCGGCTGGATCGTCCCAGGCCGGATCGATCACTGGATTCTGGGTCGCGGCCACGGTGAAGCGCGCATTCGGGTGCGCTGCCTTGGTGCCGGAGGCTGGCGTCCAGTCCTTGCCTTGCCAGTCGATCAGGTGCTCAGGCACTTCCTTGGTCAGGCCTTCCCACCACACGTCGCCGTCGTCGGTCAGGGCGACGTTGGTGAAGATGGTGTTCTCGCCCAGGCAGGACATGCAGTTCGAGTTGGTCTTGGTGTTGGTGCCAGGTGCCACGCCGAAGTAGCCCGCTTCCGGATTGATGGCGTACAGACGGCCATCCTTGCCCGGTTTGATCCAGGCGATGTCGTCGCCGATGGTGGTGACTTTCCAGCCCTTGAACGATGCGGGCGGAATCAGCATGGCGAAGTTGGTCTTGCCGCAGGCCGATGGGAAGGCCGCCGCAACATAGTGCTTTTTGCCTTCCGGCGATTCCACGCCCAGGATCAGCATGTGTTCTGCCAGCCAGCCGGCGCCGCCGTTCTGCGCGTCCTGGTGGCCCATATTCGAAGCGATGCGCAGCGCGAAGCACTTCTTGCCCAGCAGCGCGTTGCCGCCGTAGCCGGAACCGAAGGACCAGATTTCGCGCGTTTCAGGATAGTGCACGATGTACTTGGTCGGATTGCATGGCCATGCCACGTCTTTCTGGCCGGCTTTCAGCGGCGCGCCCACGGTGTGCACGCAAGGCACGAACTCGCCGTCGGTGCCCAGCACGTCGTACACAGCCTTACCCATGCGGGTCATGGTGCGCATGTTGACGGCAACGTAAGGGGAGTCGGACAGTTCCACGCCGATGTGGGCGATCGGCGAACCCAGTGGGCCCATCGAGAACGGCACCACATACATGGTGCGGCCGGCCATGCAGCCGTCGAACAGGCCGTTCAGGGTGCCGCGCATTTCGGTCGGGTCCATCCAGTTATTGGTTGGACCGGCTTCCTCTTTGGTTTTCGAGCAGATGAAGGTGCGGTCTTCCACGCGCGCCACATCGGTCGGATCGGAGCAAGCCAGGTAGGAATTCGGACGCTTTTCCTGGTTCAGCTTTTTCATGGTGCCGGCGGCCACCATTTCGGCGCACAGGCGGTCATACTCTTCCTGCGAGCCATCGCACCAGTAGATGCGGTCCGGTTTGGTCAGGGCGGCGATTTCCGCGACCCAATTGATCAGCTTTTGCTGTTTGATGTAAGCTGGCGCGTTCACTGTTGCAACGCCTCCCATAACGGGCTGATTCATAGTACCTCCAATGCCAATAAAGAATTCTGGTCTTGTCCCGGCACGGCAGGATCGTCGTCAGCTGATAGCTTGCGCTCGGAAAGTCATTCGAAATGCTTCGGCGATACGGCGGTCATGTCGATAGCGCCCGATTTCTCGAGGGCGCGCAACCCGGTCAGGATAGCCGGGCTGATGGAACATCTGTTGCGGGAACCCAATGCTGAGTTCCAAAGGTGGGCCGATTGTACACCCGTCCATGGCCCACACAGACAAAAATGTAGGAATAGTTGTTGACCATTGTAGTAGGCTATTTCCGTTTTTCGCAAACCCGTTAATTCGCTACTTCCCACCGCCAAAAAGGCGCTAAAAGCCATGAAAATTGCGATACTTGACGATTATCAAGATTCTGTTCGGAAACTCGACTGTTTTCAGTTGCTAAATGAACACGAAGTCAAAGTCTTCACCAACTCCAGCCGCGGCCTGGGCCAGTTGGCCGCCCGCCTGGCCCCGTTCGACGCCCTGGTGCTGATCCGCGAGCGCAGCAGCTTCAACCGCGCCCTGCTCAGCAAGCTGCCCAACCTCAAGCTGATTTCGCAGACCGGCAAGGTCAGCGGCCACATCGACGTCGACGCCGCCACCGAGCTGGGCATCGCCATCGCCGAAGGCATCGGCTCGCCCACCGCCCCGGCCGAGCTGACCTGGGCGCTGATCATGGCGGCCCAGCGCAAGCTGGTGCCGTACGCCGCGCGGCTCAAGGAAGGCCAGTGGCAGACCGTCTCCACCAACGAACACTTCAACACCATCGGCACGGTGCTCAAGGGCCGCACCCTGGCGATCTGGGGCTACGGCAAGATCGGCAAGATGATTGCCGGCTATGCGCGCGCCTTTGGCATGGACGTGCTGGTCTGGGGCAGCGAGAACAGCCGCCAGGCCGCCGTCGCCGACGGCCTGCGCGCCGCCGCCACGCGCGAAGCCTTCTTCGCCGAAGCCGACGTGCTGACCCTGCACTTGCGCCTGAACGAGGCCACGCGCGGCATCGTCACCGCCGCCGACCTGGCGCGCATGAAACCGGACGCCCTGTTCGTCAACACCAGCCGCGCCGAGCTGGTCGCCGACGACGCGCTCGAGGCCGCCTTGCAAGCCGGCCATCCCGGCGCGGCCGCACTCGACGTCTTCACCACCGAACCGCTGCCGCCCGACTCGCCGCTGCTGCGCATGCCGAATGTGCTCGCCACGCCCCACCTCGGCTACGTCGAAAAAGACAGTTACGAGCTCTACTTCCAGCACGCCTTCCAAAACCTGCTCGACTTCGAAGCCGGCCGCTGCCAGACCATCCTCAACCCCGGCTACCAGCGCCCGCCCGTTTGATCCAGCGCAAACAATGTCCCACCCTGGTGTCAGGCACCAGGGTGGGACATTGTTTGCGCAAAATCAAGGAATGTCCGACTCCCGTGCCTGACACCAGGGTGGGACATTTGTTGAGGCAGATCAAAGCTGCGGCATTCAGGTTTCGGGGATGCCGCTGAAGTCGGGCCGGCGAGCGGGCAGAACGTGGACTTTGCTCCACAGGCCGTGCCAGCCGGGCGGCCAGCCGATGTCGGGACCGCTGTACGGCGGCAGGGTGGCGCGCACGGGAATGACGGGCACCGCCGGCGCGTCCAGCAGCGGGCCGCCGTCGGGACGCTGCATGTCGAGGCTGTACATATAGCCGGGCAGCAGGGCCTCGCACACTTGCTCGAACCAGGCGCTGTGGTCTTCGTCGCGACCGAGGGCTTGGGCCAGGCCTTGCGGATCGAAACGGGCCAGGGCGTCGATCAGTTCGTGCGTGCTGGCACCGGGCTTGTCGCCCCAGCCCATGACGGGATTGACGTTGTAGTCGGCGCCGGAACCGTACCAGCCTTCGCGCCAAGAACGCTGCATCCAGTCGCGTGGACCGCTGAACAGATGCCAGCGCCAGTGCAGGCCGGAGGGCTTGGGCCAGGCATACAGGTAGAGCTTTTGATAGCCGGCGCGGTGCAGTTCGCGCACCATGGCCATGAGCCGCGCGTGCGGCATGCGGTCGGGCGGCGCGCGCCGGAACAGGATCGCTTCGCCGTCGGCGAATTGCACTTCGTCCGTCGATAAGTTCAGGTCGAGCGTGCGCGACTCGCTGCCGAAGCGGGCGGCGATCCAGCCGGTCAGCAGGTTGACGGCCGTGATCACGCCATAACCGCGATGGCGGTGGAAAATCACGGTGCCGGGTGCGAGCGCTTTCATGGGACGGGAGCTTGGCAAAAAATCCAGTGTACTCAACGATGCCTCACTTTGCCAGAGCACGGCGGCAAAGTTTTTTTGCGGCGGACGGACCGCACAGGCGGCGGGCTTCACGTTATCATTGTCCTATTTTGCAACCTTTAGATGACAGAACCATGACCTTGCGCATCATCGCCACCGGCGGCACTTTCGACAAGCATTACAATGAACTGAACGGCACCCTGGGCTTCTCCGACAGCCACCTGCCTGCCGCCATCGCGCGCGCGCGCATCACCATCGGCGTGCAGCTGGAACAGCTGCCCCTGCTCGATTCGCTCGATATGCAGGACAGCGACCGGGCACGCGTGCTGGCCTCCTGCCGCGCCGCCTCGGAGAAAGCCATCGTCATCGTGCACGGCACCGACACCATGAAGGAAACCGCGGCCGTGCTCGGCCCGGCCGACCTGGGCAAGACCATCGTGCTGACCGGCGCCATGATCCCCTACGAGATCGACAACTCGGACGCCTTCTTCAATCTGGGCTTCGCCTGCGCCGTGGCGCAAACCTTGCCGGCCGGCGTCTACGTGGCGATGAACGGCCAGATTTTCGCCTGGGACAATGTGCAGAAGAATAAGGCGGCCGGCGTGTTCCAGCCGCTGTAAGACACTAGCAAGCCAGCAGTAAACGGGGCACCGGCCGCCAGCACGCGGCCGGTGCTTTTTTTCGCCTACCGTACGCCAGACCCATGCAATCCGATATATATTCGACAACCAATTTAAACACCGGTCCTTGCATCAACCACTTTGAACAGGAGTTGTCATGCCCGATTGGTCTGCCGGCTATATCGCCGATATCACCTATACCTATGGTACGTATTCCGAGCTGAGCCAGATGCGCGCGCGGCTGGCCTTCCTTCACGCCGGCCTGGTGTTTCCTGAAGTGAGAAACTGCTGCGAACTGGGCTTCGGCTAGGGCATGAGCATCAATATCCATGCCGCCAGTTCCGGCCACACCTGGTATGGCACCGATTTCAACCCTTCCCAGGCCGGCTTCGCGCAGGAGCTGGCCAGCGCCTCGGGCGCCCAGGCCCAGTTGTACGACCAGGCCTTCGCCGAATTCTGCCGCCGCGACGACCTGCCCGACTTCGACAGCATCGGCCTGCACGGCATCTGGAGCTGGATTTCGGACGAGAACCGCGCTGTCATCGTGGACTTCATCCGCCGCAAGCTGAAGCTGGGCGGTGTGCTCTACATCAGCTACAACACCCAGCCCGGCTGGGCCGCCATGGTGCCCATGCGCGATCTGCTGACCGAGTACAGCCAGGTGATGGGCGCGCCCGGCAAGGGCATTGCGCCACGCATCAACGATGCGCTGCAGTTTGCCGAACGCCTGCTGGCCAGCGGACCGGGCTTCCTCAGCGCCAATCCGCAGATCGCAGCCAAGATCGAGAGCATGAAAAAATTGGATCGCAGTTATCTGGCGCATGAGTATTTCAACCGCGACTGGCTGCCCATGTCTTTCTCGTCGATGACGAAATGGCTGGAACCGGCCAAGCTGAATTTCGCCTGCTCCGCCCACTATCTGGACCATATCGACGTCGCCAATTTCAGCCCCGAGCAGTCCAAAATTCTGGATGAAATCGAAGACCCCTCATTACGGCAAACCGTGCGCGATTTCCTTGTCAACCAGACTTTCCGCCGCGACTACTGGGTGCACGGCGCACGCCGCCTCAGCCTGCAGGCGCGCCGTGAAAAATGGCTGGCGCAGCGCATGATCCTGACTATTCCGCGCCATCTTCTGACGCTGAAGGCCAGCACCGCGCGCGGCGAAGTCGAACTGCACGAGCGGGTCTACCGTCCGGTGATCGATTGCCTGGCCGACTACCAGCCCAAGAGCGTGGAGCAGATCGCGCGCAACTGCGAAGCGCAGGGCGTGACGCAGGGTGAAGTCATCCAGGCGTTGTTCATTCTGGCCGGGACCTTGCAGGTGCAGCCGGTGCAGGACGAGGAAACCATCGCGCGCGCCCAGCCGCTGACCGATAAGCTGAACCGCAAGCTCTGCCAGCTGTCTGCGGAAGGCCTGGAACAGGGCGCCCTGGCTTCGCCGGTTACCGGCAGCGCCGTCACGGCCGATCGCTTCCACCAGCTCTTCCTGCTGGCGCGCCAGGATGGCCAGCGCCTGCCGCAAGACTGGGCGCGTTTCGCCAACGGCATTCTGCAAAGCCTGGGGCAGCGCATCATCATCGAGGGCAAGGTGATCGATTCCGACCAGGAGCAGTTGGCGGAGCTGGAACGGCGCGCCGGCAAGTTCGGCGAATTCCTGCTGCCCATCTTCAAGGCGCTGGGCGTGGCCCGATAAGCAAACAGGCCCGCATGGCGGGCCTGCTCAGGGAAAGCCGGCGGCCGGAATCAGGCCGTCGCTTCGCCGCCCAGCGCTTCGACCACGTCGGCCATCAGCTTGCTCAGCTCACCGGTCATCAGCATGAAGTCGCCGTCGAAGCGTTCTTCGTCGTTGCGGGTGGACGATTCGTTTTCCTTGATGACGTCGAGCGGTTTCACGCCCTTGATCGCCAGCGACTCGGTGAGCACGAAGGAAATCTTGCTGTCCCAGGTCATGGCCAGGCGGGTGCACTGCTTGCCGGCCGCGATGTGGCGGCGCACCTCTTCCGGTTCCAGCGAGTGGCGCACATAGCGCACCGCCGCCTTGCTCTCGCCGGTGGCGCGCAGTTCGGTATCCATATCGATGGTGAAGCCGGCCGGCGCCTCGTCGTCCTGCAGCCAGGCGGTCATCACGCCCACCGGGGAACGCTGCACGCGCAGGCTTTCCAGCGGCATGCGGTCGACGGCTTTGAGCAGCAGCTTGATGACGTCATCGGCCTTGGCCGGGCTGGCAGCATCGACCACCAGCCAGCCGTTGACCGGGTCGATCCAGGTCCACACATTGCTGCGGATGGTGAAGGCGCGCGGCAGCAATTCGTCGGCCACGCGTTCTTTCAGTTCCTTCATGGCTTTCTTGCCAGGAGCGAAACCTTGTTGTTCTTCCATCTCGGCGGCGCGCGCCTTGGCCACCTGGTTGATCACGGTGGACGGCAGCAGCTTCTTCTCGGTGCCGAGCAGGATCAGCATCTGCTTGTTGACCACGTGAACCAGGCCGCCGTTCGGACGCGGCGTATCCCAGCCCTGGCGCATCAGCTCATTGCTGCTGGCCGGCGTGAACGCATGCGGACGGAGTGCTTCTTCGAGTTGTTCGGGAGTGTAAGCCCACGGAGCGGGCAGACGATAAATCTGTAGATTCTTAAACCACATAAGTTTTGCTTGCCTTGTTGATCTTAATCCTTGGGGATCGACATTTTACATGGCCTAGTTTGGGCACGTCACGATAAATGTCTGCTCGGTGCCGTCGTAGCGTCGCTTCAGACGGATGCAGTAGCTGTAGATCGGCGTGCGTATCTTGGCCAGCACCTCGCCGTTCGGAAAGCGCTTTTCCCACACGATGCCGAAGCTGCGCTCCTTGTACGCTTCGGCGATCTTGCGCGCCAATTCCGGCTCCTGCGGTGGCGCGCGGTCGGCCTCGTTCAAGCTTTCCTTGCGCAGTTGCTTGTCGATGCCGGCGGCGGCGCGGCGCGCGCGTTCGGCCAGGGTGGCGGCCGGCGGCGCGGGCTGGGCGAAGGGATCGGCGGGCAGCGCCACGGCCGGCTCTTCCTGCGGCGCGGGTTGGGTGATCGCTTGCGGCGGCGGATGGGCGGCCGGCGCCGCCTCGGCAGGGGCGGCGGAGGGCATGCGCGGCGCGGCGGCCGGCCGCGCCGGCGACGGTGCTGGCGACGGGCGCGGACGCTCGGGCGGATGGGCGGGCGGCGTCAACCAGCGCAGGGTCAGGGGCTGGGCCCAGACCACCGTATCCGGCGCGCGCAGCCGCATGGCGGGGCGCCAGGCCAGCAAGGCCGCGAGGTGCAACAGGGCGATCGCGCCCAGCCAGGGCCAATTGCGCGCGGTCCTGGCGTCGTCAGTATTCCAGTGCATTCGTCTTCCCGTGGTGCAGCCGGTCCACGCCGGCTCGCGCAGGCATTATGCATGATTTGCAAGCCAAAATAGCAAGTATTTGTTACCGATTTTTACAGGCTGGCGAACAGCTCGCCCTGCACGGCGGCGCGCTGCGCCGCCGCCTCGTCCATGCTGCTCAAGGCGCTCACGCGCACGCCCAGCAGACGCAGGCGCTGCTCCAGCGGCACCCGGCGCAGACACTCGCCGGCGGCGCGCCGGATCGCGGCGGCATCGGCGGTGGCATGCGGCAGCGTCACATCGCGCGTCACGGTGCGGAAATCGGCGTAGCGCAGCTTGATGCCCACCGTGCGGCCGATGCAGCGCTTGCGCAGCAGGTCGGCGGCCAGCCGCGTGCACAGGTCGGTGAAAATCCCGGACAGCGCGGCACGGTCCTGCTTCGCATGCAGATCGCGTTCGAAGGTGGTTTCGCGGCTGATGGTCTTCGGCTCCGAACTGGTGACGACCGGACGCTCGTCCAACCCATGGGCGACGCGCCGCAGCCACTCGGCGTAATTCAGGCCGAAATGCTCCTGCAGCAGATGCGCCTCGGCGGCGGCCAGCTGGGCCACGGTTTCGATGCCCAGCATGGCCAGCCTTTCGCTGGCCTTGGGGCCGATGCCATTGATCTTGCGTACCGGCAGAGGCCAGATGCGGGCCGGCACATCGTCATGCGAAACGATGGTCAGCCCGTTCGGCTTTTCCAGGTCCGAGCAGATTTTCGCCAGCAGCTTGTTGGGCGCGATGCCGATGGAGCAGGATAGGCCGGTGGCATCCTTCACCGCCTGCTTGATGCGCTGTGCCAGCGCCCGCGTTTCGCCCGCCACCTCGCTCAGATCGAGATAGATTTCATCGATGCCGCGGTCTTCGATCTGCGGCGCGATGCTGGCCACGGCAGCCTTGAACTGGCGCGACAGGCGGCGGTAGGAATCGAAGTCGGTGGGCAGCAGCACCGCCTCGGGCGCCAGCGCCGCCGCCTTCATCATGCCCATCGCGGAAAACACGCCGAGGGCGCGCGCCTCGTAGGTCGAGGTGGTGACCACGCCGCGTCCCACATAATCGCGCAGCAGGGCGAACTGGCGCGTGCCGTCGGCCAGTTGGCGCGGCTGCGCCGTGGAGCCGCCGCCGATCACCACCGGCCGGCCGCGCAGCTCGGGATAGCGCAACAGCTCCACCGACGCGTAGAAAGCGTCCATGTCGAGATGGGCAATGCGGCGCGCGGCGGGCATGGTCAAAGGCGGAATCCGGACACTGTGAATGCATACAGTATATCAAGGATGTGGCCGATTGCACATTTGTGCAACAAGCGCCGGTTTTGGCGTTGGATCGGCGGCAAACAGGGTTACTATCGTAACTCGCCCACTCCTCCCGGAGCAGCTATGACGCGTCTTTTCCTGCTGGCCGTATGCTCGTTTTGCACCCTCGCTGTTCCGGCTCTGGGCCAGACCCAGGTCACGGTGATGGGCGTGATCGATGCGTATGTCGGCACGCTGCGCAATAGCGGCGACGCTACCCGCCGCAACGTGGTCGGCAGCGGCGGCATGACGACGTCCTACTTCGGCTTCAAGGGCCGCGAAGAGCTGGGTGGCGGCCTGCGCGCCGAATTCGCGCTGACCGGCTCCTTCCTGGTCGATACCGGCGCCTCGGGACGCTTCGCCGGCGACCCCATGTTTTCGCGCGACGCCAATGTGGCCCTGGCCGGGCCGTTCGGCCGCCTGATGTTCGGCCGCGCCGCCGCCCCCAACTTCCTGTCGAATGTGCAGTTCAACCCCTTCGGCAATTCCTTCACGTTTTCGCCGCTGATGCTGCACTCGTACATCCCGTCCGGCCCGGCGGGCGCGCGCAACTGGACGCCCAGCAGCGCCGGCGACAGCGGCTGGAGCAACCAGATCGCCTACACCACGCCGGAAGTGAACGGCTTGAAGGCCAGCGTGCATTTCCAGCCCGGCGAGCGCCAGGGGCTGGCGGGCATGAACAATATCGCGGCCAATGTCTTTTATGCGCGCGGGCCGCTGGCCTTGACCGCTTTCGTGCACCGCGTGCGGGAGAGCAATCCGAACCAGGGCAATCCCATCATCGACGCCATGCGCGCGCCCATCAACTACGCGGCCGTCGACAACCAGCGCGCCTATTTCGGCGGCATCGCCTATGACTTCGCGGCCGTCAAGCTGTACGCCACGTTCCAGCGCACCTTCAACAACACGCCCACCGGCCTGCACATGAACGACCGCGTCGCCAGCGTTGGACTGAGTTCGCGCCAGGGGCCGGGATCGGTGCTGTTCGGCTATGCCAATACGCGCCGCGACGGCAGCCTGTTCGGTCCCGAACGCACGCGCGCCACGGCCACCCTCGGCTATCTGTATCCAGCCTCGAAACGCAGCGAGCTGTATGTGCTGGCCATGACCGACAGGGTGAGCGGCAAGCCGCGCGCAACCAGTGCGGCAACCGGCATCCGTCACAGTTTTTAATCACCACCACTGCAAACGGGAGGTTTTGTGAACCTGTCCAATATGAAAATCGGCGCCCGCCTCGCGATCGGCTTCGCGCTGACCATCGTGATCATGCTGATCATGTCCTTCAGCGGTCTGACCAGCATCTACCATACCAGTTCGCTCACCGACCGCATCGTCAACGACCGCTACGTCAAGGTCACGCTGACCAACGATATGCGCAGCTATTCCAACCGTGGCGCGCAGGCGCTGCGCAACGCCATGCTGGCCCACGATAACGGCAGCTCGCGCAGCTTCCTCGAGAGCATGACGGAGGCCGAACGCGTCGGCGCGGAAGCGGCCAACAAGCTGGAAAAACTCCTGGTGCGGCCGGAAGCCAAAAAGCTGTTCGCGGAGCAGCGCGCCGACTACGCCGTGTATGCGGAAAAACGCGACCAGGCGACCAAGCTGCATACGGACGGCAACCGCGATGGCGCCATCCAGTATCTGTTCAAGGAAGTGATACCGGCGCAGACGGCGTATTTCCAGCGCCTGGACACCATCCTCAAATACCAGAGCCAGTTGATGGCGGAGGACGGCCAGGCCGCAGCTGCGGCGGCCCATGATGCCACCGTCATGATGATCAGCATGCTGGTGCTGGCCACCCTGCTCTCGGCCGTTGGCGGCTATCTGATCACGCGCTCGGTGACGGTGCCGATCAACGAGGCGGTGGACCTGGCCGAAACCGTGGCGCGCGGCGACCTGAGCGCGCATATCTCCGTCACGCGCAAGGATGAAACGGGCCGCCTGCTGAACGCCCTGAAGGAGATGGTCGACTCGCTGACCCGCACCGTGGGCGCGGTGCGCAGCAGCAGCGACACCATCACCACCGCCTCGGCCGAGATCGCGGCCGGCAATCTGGATCTGTCCTCGCGCACCGAACAGCAAGCCTCCAGCCTGGAGGAAACCGCCTCCTCGATGGAGCAACTGACATCGACCGTCAAGCAGAATGCCGACAACGCGCGCCAGGCCAACCAGCTGGTGGTATCCGCCGCCGAATTCGCCCAGCGCGGCGGCCAGGTGGTGGGCGAAGTGGTCAACACCATGGGTTCGATCAAGGAAAGCTCCAGCAAGATCGTGGACATCATCGGCGTCATCGACGGCATCGCCTTCCAGACCAATATCCTGGCCCTGAACGCGGCGGTGGAAGCGGCGCGCGCCGGCGAGCAGGGACGCGGCTTCGCCGTGGTGGCGTCCGAAGTACGCAACCTGGCGCAGCGTTCGGCCAGCGCCGCCAAGGAAATCAAGGCGCTGATCGACGATTCGGTGCAGAAGGTGGACGCGGGCGGCCGCCTGGTGGACGATGCCGGCGCCACCATGCAGCAGATCGTCAATTCGGTGCAGCAGGTGGCCGACATCATGAACGAGATCACCATGGCCAGCCAGGAGCAAAGCCAGGGCATCGAACAGGTCAACGTCGCCATCACCGAGATGGACACCACCACCCAGCAGAACGCCGCCCTGGTGGAACAGGCGGCGGCGGCGGCGGGCAGCATGCAGGAGCAGGCGGTGCGCCTGTCGGAAGCGGTGGCGGTATTCCGCCTCAGCGACAGCCGCACCATCGTGCCCGTGCAGCGCGCCATGGACCGGCCGCCGATCCGCCCCGCCGCCAAGCCGGTCAGCCTGCCCGGCCGCGGCACGCGCCCGGCCGCGGCCAGGCCTACGCCGGCGCCAGCCCGGGATGCCGCCGCAGCGCCGGCGCGCACGGCTACCGCATCCAAGCCGGCCAAAGCTCCCGCCAGCACGGCCAACGACGAATGGGAAGAGTTCTAAACGCGCAGCGCCCAAGCCGCTAGCCCGGCACGGAAGGCGGTGGTACACTGCGCGCAGTGTTTCGACCACCAACTTCCGTTACATGGGCTTGCGTTCCTTCCTCATCGGATTACTGGCTGCCAGCATCACCTGCACCGCAGGCGCGGCTCCAATTCTTTGCCCCGAACGCACGGTGGTCGGCATCAGCGATTTAGGCTATTCCTCCTACCAGCAGGACGGCGAATTGCGCGGCGCCGGCGTGGAAGTGATGCGCGAAGTCGGCCGCCGCACCCGCTGCACCATGAAGTTCGCCTGGTTCCCGCGCAGCCGCCTGTTTGCCCAGCTTGAAAACGACCGCATCGACATGACTGTCAGCTCGGTACGTTCGTCCGAGCGCGACCGCACCGGCCAGTTCGTCCCCTATGTCTACACCCAGTTCGAGCTGCTGCTGTCGACACGCGTGGCCGGCAGCTTCACCAGCCTGAGCGACTTTGTCGAACGCAGCGATGCGCGCCTGAACGTGGTGCGCGGCATGGTCTACAGCGCCGACGTCGCCATCCTGCTCGACAAGCTGGCGCAGGCCGGCCGCATCGAATACGTGCCCGACTTCGACGTGGTGTTCCGCAAGATCGCCGCCAACCGCGCCGACGGCACGCTGGCGCCACCCGTCATCTCTATGTGGCATCTGAGCCGGCTCGGCATCGCCGCCCAGGTGCGCGCGCTGACCATGCCCGAATCGCCGCGCCAGCTGGCCGGACTGTATCTGTCGCAGCACAACCTCTCCTCCGATGTGCGCAACGCCTATGCCCAGACCATCCGCGCCATGCTGGAGGACGGCACCATCCTGCGCATCTACGAACGCAATATCGGTGCGGCCGCCACGCGCCGCCTGTATGCCGGCGGCATGCGCGAAATCCTCGATTTCTACGCGCGGCCGCAATAATTACACGGCTGGTCCTCCACCCTGATGGCGCGCCTTGAACCAGGCGGCGCTGGCCTCATCGGCCGGAAAGAACGCTTCCAGGCGCAGCTCATGCACCGTCACATCATGCGGCGTGCCGAGCGTGGTGATGGTGGTGAACAGGTTCAGCGCCACGCCATCCTTGCGCAGCATGACCGGCAAGAAGGGCAAGGCGCGCCGGTCCAGATTGGGCGCCTGCGTCGCCATGCCGATGCCGGGATAGGCAAGCAGCTCCGCCAGCAGCGCGCTCGCCTCGCTGCCGGGGCCATCGCCCATCGCCTCGCGCTGAATCCACAGCAGTTGGTCGGCGCAGACCTCCTCCCAGTTGGCGATATGCTGGCGCATCGCGTTCGGGTCCAGCATCAGCTTCAGCACATTCACCGAGCCGTCGCGCGGAATCGGCGCATGCGGCGGCATATCGAGCAGCCAGCGCACCATGGCGCCGGCCGGCTCGTTGCACATCACCAGATTCCACAGGCGGTCCACCACCAGTGCCGGATAGGGCGCCTGCTGCGCCAGCATGAAATCCAGCGCCTGCTTCACCGCCTGCATTTCCGGATCGGACAGCTTGCGCTCCTGGTAGGCTGGCGCATAGCCGGCCGCCAGCAGCATCACATTGCGCTGGCGCAGCGGAATATCCAGCACCATGCCCAGCTTCAGAATCAGCTCCCGGCTCGGCTGCGAACGACCGCTTTCCAGAAAGCTGATATGGCGCTGCGAGATGCCGCTATCGGTGGACAAGCGCAGCTGGCTATAGCCACGCTTGCCGCGCCAATAGCGCAGGGACGCCGGAAAATCGCTGAAATACTGGTCCGGCACGCCGGATGCTGCGGTATTCATGCTCGCCTCGTTCAAATGGGATGGCACAATCTAGCGCGGATCGGCGCCCGGCTCAAGCAGCGGCTCACGCCACGCTATTCAAAAAGCCGGTGACGCGGCTCAAGCGCCCATCGGCGGCGACCACGGCGACATCGGTGCCATGCGCCACCGGCTGGCCTTCCGGGCCATTCAGCGCCCAGGAAAAGCGCACCACGTCATTATGGCCATCGGGCGTGCCCGACAGCGCAAAGCGGTGGCCGGGAAAATGGCTCTGCGCGCCCGCGATCAGCGCGTCGATGCCGGCGTGGCCCGCGCCCTTCATCATCGGATCCACGTAATCCGCATCCAGCGTAAAGGTGGACGCCACTTTGCTGCGGCGCGCCGCGGCATCGCGCTCATTCCAGACAGCCAGGTATTGCTCAGCGATTTCAAAAGCCTTGTTCATGACGATCTCCGGTTGGTTAATGTCGCAATCGACAGAAGCCATTCTCCGGATAAAGCCGTATAACAGCGATTACCTCCCAGGTAATCACCGCCATCTGATCTACATCAACAAATGTCCCACCCTGGTGTCAGGCACCAGAGCAGGACATTCCTTGATCTAAATCAGCAAATGTCCGACCTTGGTGCCTCGGCGGCCCCGCCTGACACCAGGGTGGGACATTTGTTGATCTGGATCAAAGGGGGGCTTGGTTTGGGGGCAGCAGGCTGAGCTGTGCCTGGCCGCGGGCTTCGCCGTCGAGCTGGGTCAGGGCTTGCAGGAAGGCGGCGGCGGCATGCGCTTCGCAGCGGATATTGAACTGCCGGGGCGGCATCCGGCCCTTGTCTTCTTCGGCCAGCAATGTGGCGTCGATGCCTAGCTGCTGCGGCGCGGCGTGGCTGAAACGCAGGTTCACGGCGTCGCCGGCAAAGCCGGGGCCGAAGTGGCCGAGCTGCAAGGCCAACGCCGCGCCCTGGTGCACGATTTTGCCCAGGGTGTGGGCGAAACACGGCAGGGTGTCGTCATCGCCCCACAGCGTCACCTCGTGCCGCTGACCGTCGAGCTCCAGGCTAACCGTCAGCAGCACGTCCTCGTTTTTCGATTTGGCGATGCTCAGACAATTGCTCATGACGCGTTGACCAGGATGGCGCGGAAGTCGTTGACGTTGGTGCGGGTGGGTCCGGTCAGCAGCAGGTCGCCCAGCGCGGCGAAGAAGCTGTAGCCGTCATTGTCGGCCAGCAGGGCGGCGGGATCGAGGCCGAGGGCGGCGGCGCGCGCCAGGGTGTCGGGCGCGAGCAGGGCGCCGGCATTGTCTTCGGTGCCGTCGATGCCGTCCGTGTCGCAGGCGATGGCGTGCACGCCGGGCAGATCTTTCAGCGCGATGGCCAGCGCCAGCAGGAATTCGGCATTGCGCCCTCCCCGACCTTGGCCGCGCACCGTGACACTGGTTTCGCCGCCGGACAGAATCACGCAGGGCGGCGCCAGCGGCTGGCCGTGCAGCCTCGCCTGGCGCGCCAAGCTGGCGTGGACGATGGCGACCTCGCGCGCCTCGCCTTCCATGCTGTTGCTGAGGATGAGCGGCGCGTAGCCTGCCGCGCGCGCCGCCTGCGCCGCCGCTTCCAGCGCTTGCTGGGCGGTGGCAATGACCACGGCGCCATGGCCGGCCAGGCGCGCGTCGCCGGGCTTGGGCGTTTCCTGGGCCGGGTCATTCAGCAGGGCTTGCACGGCGGGCGCTATCGGGATCGCGTATTTTTGCAGGATGCGCAGCGCATCGGCCGCCGTGCTGGCGTCGGCCAACGTGGGACCGGACGCCACCACGGCGGGGTCGTCGCCCGGCACGTCGGACAGCACCAGGGTGAAGACGCGTGCCGGCGCGCAGGCCAGCGCCAGCCGCCCGCCCTTGATGGCCGACAGGTGCTTGCGCACGCAATTCATCTCGTCGATGGGGGCGCCGCATTGCAGCAGGGCGCGATGCACCGCGCGCTTTTCCTGCACGCTCAGGCCGGGCGCGGGCAGCGACAGCAGGGCCGAGCCGCCGCCCGACATCAGGCATAGCACCAGATCGTCCGCTGTCAGGCCGCGCACCAGCGCCAGCATGCGCAAGGCCGCGTCGTGGGCCGCATCGTCCGGCACTGGATGGCCCGCTTCCACCACTTCGATCCGCAGCGTCGGCGCGCGATGAGGTGGAGCGGATCGACCGCCTGCACGGCGGCTTCAAACAGCTGCCGCAGCAGCGCGCGTTCGCCGCCCGCCGTCACGTGGTGCGCGCGCGTCATCGCATCTCTCCGCTCGCCGTGGTGGAGAGCAGCACCAGCACGCCGCCCAGCAGCAGGCTCAGAGCGAGCATCAGCATGCCGTTGGCGGTGCTGGCGGTGGCGTCCTTGATGGCGCCCACCAGGTAGGGACTGAGGAAACCGGCCAGGTTGCCGATCGAATTGATCATCGCAATCCCGGCGGCGGCCGCCGTGCCGCCCAGCATGGCCGTGGGCAGGCTCCAGAAAATCGGGAAGGTGCTCAAGATGCCCGCCGTGGCCAGGCTCAGCGCCGCCATCGCCAGCATCGTATGCTGGCCGTAGTGGACCGAGGCCAGCAAGCCCGCCGCCCCCGCGAACGCGGCCAGCGCCGCATGCCAGCGCCGCTCGCCCGTGCGGTCGGAATGGCGCGCCGCCACAATCATCGCCAGCGCCGCCACGCCATACGGAATCGCCGTCAGCAGGCCGATCTCGAACACATCGCTGACGCCGGTATTGCGGATCAGCTGCGGCAGCCAGAAGCTCACGCCATACAAGCCCATCACGAACAGGAAGTAGATCAGCGCCAGCAGCCAGACGCGCGCGCTGGACAGCACCGCCAGCAGCGGCATGTGCTCGCGCCGGCCGCCGTCGGCCGCCAGCGCGGCCAGCACGGCGGCTTGGTCCGACGCCGACAGCCAGCGCGCGGCCGCCGGGCCATCGTCCAGATAGACCAGGGTCCACAGGCCCAGCACGATGGCTGGCAAGGCTTCCAGCAGGAACAACCACTGCCAGCCATGTAGGCCGCCCGCGCCGGCAAAAGCTTTCATGATCCAGCCCGACAGCGGTCCGCCGAGCACGCCGGCCACCGCCACCCCGCTCATGAACAGGGCCACGATGCGGGCGCGGCGGCGTTCGGGATACCAATAGGTCAGATACAGGATGATGCCGGGGAAGAAGCCCGCTTCCGCCACGCCCAGCAGGAAGCGCAGCAGGTAAAAGCTGGCCGGCCCGGTGGCGAACATGGTGGCGGCCGACACCAGTCCCCAGCTGACCATGATGCGCGCGATCCAGCGCCGCGCGCCGACGCGGGCCAGCAGCAGATTGGAGGGCAGCTCGAACAGGAAGTAACCGAGGAAGAAAATGCCCGCGCCCAGGCCATAGACGGTATCCGACAGCGCCAGATCGGCCTGCATCTGCAATTTGGCGAAGCCGACGTTCACGCGGTCGAGATAGGCCACCACGTAGCACAGGAACAGGAACGGCACCAGGCGCCGCCCGATGCGGCCGTATAGCGCCTCGTCCTGCGATGCCTCCCCCGAGTAGTTTCCCATCTGTATCACTTTCTGATTTTTCAATGTATCATCATTGCACAAAAAATAACCCAAGGGAGTCGTAGTGAAGATAGTCAAAGCAAGCGCCCTGGCCTCCGCCTTGGCCATTATGGCAGCACCGGCCCTGGCGCTCGAGGCGCCGGTCGCCGCCAAGCGCGCCTGGCAGGAAACCCGCCACGGCGAAGTCGTGACGGACGATTATTATTGGTTGCGCGAAAAAAGCACGCCCGCCGTCATCGACTATCTGAAAGCGGAAAATGCCTATACCGAGGCGATGACCGCCAAGATCAAGCCGCTGGCCGACAAGGTCTTCGGCGAGATGAAGGGCCGCATGCTGGAAGCCGAACAAGGCGCGCCGCTGCGCAGCAAGGGCTATTACTATTACACGCGCATCGAGGCGGGCCAGCAATACGGCTCCAACTACCGCCGCCGCGCCGGCGCCAACGATGCCTACGACCCCAAGGCACCCGAAGAGCTTCTGCTCGACCGCAACAAGCTGGCCAAGGGCAAGAAATTCTTCGCGGTCGAAGGCTTTGCCGTCAGCCCCGACTCGCGCCTGCTCGCTTACACCACCGACACCACCGGTTTCCGCCAATACCAGCTGCACGTCAAGGATCTGAAAACCGGCAAAGTGCTCAGCACCACCATGCCGCGCATCACCGCGCTGGCCTGGGCCAGCGACAACAAGACCCTGTTCGTGGTGCAGGAAGACGCCACCACCAAGCGTTCCGACCGCCTGTTCCGCCTGCCGCTGGGCGGCAAGCCCACTCAGCTTTACCATGAAGTCGACGAGCTGTTCAATATCGGCGTCGATACCAGCTCGGACGGCAAGTTCCTGCAGCTCAGCGCGCAAAGCACGGACACCAATGAAACGCGCCTGCTGCCGGCCGACCAGCCCAAGGGCGAGTTCAAGGTGCTGCTGCCGCGCGAAAAAGGCCACCGCTACTTTGCCGATACCCGCGACGGCCAGGTCTACCTGATGACGAATAAGGATGCCAAGAACTTCCGCATCGTCAGCGCACCGCTGGCGACGCCGCAGCCGCAGCACTGGACCGAGGTGGTGGCGCACGACAAGGACGTGCTGCTGCAAGGCTTTGGCCTGTACCAAGGCTTCCTCGCGGTGCACGAAAAGAGCCGCGCCCTGCCGCGCACCCGCATCTACGACTTCGCTACGCGCGGCTGGAAAACCGTGCAGTTCCCGGACGAGGTCTACGCCACCCGCACCCCAGGCTCCAGTCCAGGCAGCGTGCCGGCCGACTTCGACGCGCGCGAGCTGGTGCTGAGCTATGAATCGCCGGTGGCGCCGCCCACCGTGCTGGGCGTCGATATGGCCAGCGGCCAGCGCCGCGAAATCTGGCGCAAGACCGTGCCCGGCTATGACGCCGGCCAATACGAAACGCGCATGCTGTGGGCCTCGGCGCGCGACGGCGTACAGGTGCCGCTGTGGACCCTGGCGAAAAAAGGCGTGGCGCGCGACGGCAAGGCGCCGTTGCTGCTGTACGCCTACGGTTCCTATGGCATGGGCATGAACGCCACCTTCTCGGCGCGCAACCTGAGCCTGATCGACCGCGGCGCCGTGTACGTGATGGCCTATATCCGCGGCGGCAACGAGCTGGGCGAAGCCTGGCACGACGACGGCATGCTGATGAAGAAGAAAAACACCTTCACCGACTTCATCGACGTGGCCGACTACCTGGTCAAGGAAAAATGGACCAGCCCGGAGCGCCTGATCGCCGAAGGCGGCAGCGCCGGCGGCCTGCTGATGGGCGCGGTGACCAATATGCGTCCCGAGCTGTTCCGCGGCGTGCACGCGGCCGTGCCCTTCGTCGACGTGATGAACACCATGATGGATGCGTCGCTGCCGCTGACCACAGGCGAGTACCTGGAATGGGGCAATCCGAACGAGAAGGCGGCCTACGACTATATGCGCAGCTACTCGCCTTACGACAATATCGAGCGCAAAGCCTACCCGGCCATGCTGGTGACGACCGGCTTGAACGACAGCCAGGTGATGTACTGGGAACCGGCCAAGTACGTGGCCAAGCTGCGCGCCCATAAGACCGACAAGCAGCCGCTGCTGCTGAAGGTGAATATGGGCGCCGGCCACGGCGGCGCCTCGGGCCGCTACGACGCGCTGCACGAGCAGGCTTTCCAGCGCGCCTGGATGCTGTCGCTGTGGGGCATCGCCGAGTAAGCGCGCAAACCGCAAAACAGGGTTTTCAAAGAAATTGAAATATTTTTGAGAAAACCCTTGCGGAACTGCGAAACGCCGCATTACAATACGGCCTCTTCTGAACGTTGTGACAAACGTTTGAAAGTTTCGAAGCAGGATGAAGGGCGCTTAGCTCAGTTGGTAGAGCGGATCCCTTACAAGGATTAGGTCGGGAGTTCGAGCCTCTCAGCGCCCACCAGCAACGAAATGGACATGAAGAATTGGAGCGGTAGTTCAGTTGGTTAGAATACCGGCCTGTCACGCCGGGGGTCGCGGGTTCGAGCCCCGTCCGCTCCGCCAATATTCCGAAAGAAGCCCGGTTCGCCGGGCTTCTTTCATTTCCGCCGCCGTTTTCCTCACGGCATTGCTTGCGACGGCGACACGCCCCAACTCCCCCGGCTCACCGAAAGCGCAATGCTCGACCCGCACTTCGCCCCCACCTCGAAGCTCCCTTTGATCCAGCGCAAAAAATGTCCCACCCTGGTGTCAGGCACCAAGGTCGGACATTCTTTGATCTAAAACAAAAAATGTCCCACTCTGGTGCCTGACACCAGGGTGGGACATTGTTTGATTTGGCGCAAAGGCGCCGCTGGGCTTAGGCGGCGATGACGTCGTCGCTGCTGCGGATCAGGTGGTCGAAGGCAGCCAGGGAGGCTTTGGCGCCTTCGCCGACGGCAATGACGATCTGCTTGTAGGGCACGGTGGTGACGTCGCCGGCGGCGAAGACGCCAGGCACCGAGGTCTGGCCACGGGCGTCGACCACGATTTCGCCATGGCGCGACAACTCGATCGCGCCTTTCAGCCATTCGGTATTCGGCACCAGGCCGATCTGCACGAACACGCCTTCCAGCTCGACCTTGCGCGACTCGCCGCTATTGCGGTCGGTGTAGCTCAGGGCGTTGACCTTTTTACCATCGCCGTGGATCTCGGTGGTTTGCGCCGAGACGATCACCTTGACGTTTTTCAGCGAGTGCAGCTTGCGTTGCAGTACGGCGTCGGCGCGCAGTTCGGCGCCGAATTCGATCAGCGTCACATGCTCGACCAGGCCAGCCAGGTCGATCGCCGCTTCCACGCCGGAGTTGCCGCCGCCGATCACGGCCACGCGCTTGCCCTTGAACAGGGGGCCGTCGCAGTGCGGGCAGTAGGCCACGCCATGGTTGCGGTATTCCTTCTCGCCCGGCACATTGATTTCGCGCCAGCGCGCGCCGGTCGAAATGATCACCGATTTGCCTTTCAGCACCGCGCCGCTGGCGGTGTGGATTTCGCTGACCTTGCCCGGCACCAGTTTCACGGCGCGCTGGGTATTCATGATGTCGACTTCGTAATCCTTGACGTGCTGTTCCAGGGCCACGGCGAATTTCGGGCCGTCGGTTTCCTTCACCGAGACGAAGTTTTCGATGGCGAGGGTGTCCAGCACCTGGCCGCCGAAGCGGTCGGCCACGACGCCGGTCTTGATGCCTTTGCGGGCGGCGTAGATCGCCGCGGCCGCGCCGGCCGGACCGCCGCCGACGATCAGCACGTCAAACACGTCTTTCTTGTTCAGCTCAGCGGCCTGGCGTTCGCCGGCGCCGGTGTCGAGCTTGGACAGGATCTCTTCCACGCTGCTGCGGCCCTGGCCGAAGTGCTCGCCGTTCAGGAACATCATCGGCACGGCCATGATCTGGCGCGCTTCCACTTCCTGCGGGAAGACGCCGCCGTCGACCGTGGTCACCTTGATGCGCGGATTGATCACCGACATGGTGTTGAGCGCCTGCACCACTTCCGGGCAGTTATGGCAGCTCAGCGAGATATACGTCTCGAAGTTGTAGTCGCCGTCGAGGTTGCGGATCTGTTCGATCACGGCCTCGTCCAGCTTGATGGTGTGGCCGCCCACTTGCAGCAGGGCCAGCACCAGGGAGGTGAATTCATGGCCCATGGGGATGCCGGCGAAGGTCACGCCGATATCGCTGCCAGGGCGGTTGATCGAGAACGCGGGCTTGCGGCTATGCGCTTCCGGACGCTCGACCACGGTAATCTTGTCGCTCAGGGATTCGATGTCCTGCAGCAGACCTTGCAATTCCTGCGATTTGGCGGAACCGTCGAGCGATGCAACGATCTCAATCGGCTGCACCACCTTTTCCAAATAGGCTTTCAACTGGGTTTTGAGATTGGCATCCAACATGACGTTTTCCTTTATTCGTTTGCGACATCCCGGCCGGGGGGCGATACCCCGCCGGCCGGTATGCGGGGCTTGCTACAGCTTAGATCTTGCCGACCAGGTCCAGCGACGGGGTCAGGGTGGCGGCGCCTTCGGTCCACTTGGCCGGGCACACTTCGCCTGGGTGGGAAGCCACGTACTGGGCCGCTTTCACTTTGCGCAGCAGCTCGGAAGCGTCGCGGCCGATGCCGTTGTCGTGCACTTCCAGCACTTTGATGAAGCCGTCAGGATTGATGACGAAGGTGCCGCGCAGGGCCAGGCCTTCTTCTTCGATCATCACCTGGAAGTTGCGGGCCAGGTGGCCGGTCGGGTCGCCGATCAGCGGATATTGCACTTTCTTGATGGCGTCGGAGGTGTCGTGCCAGGCTTTGTGGGCGAAGTGGGTATCGGTCGAGATGCCGTAGATTTCCACGCCCAGTTTGGCGAATTCGGCGTGGTGGTCCGCCAGGTCTTCCAGTTCGGTTGGGCAGACGAAGGTGAAGTCGGCTGGGTAGAACACGAAGACCGACCACTTGCCTTTCAGGGACTCTTCGTTCAGATCGATGAACTTGCCGTTGTGGTAAGCGGTGGCTTTGAACGGTTTGACTTGGGTGTTAATCAGGGACATTGTGGTTTCCTCGTGAAGGGTTGTGGATCAATGAGTTGCCAGTCTAAGGCTTTCTCGGCTATTTGAAAAATTGATTGTCGCAATAAACTCAATTGAATTTAACTATCGCAACATCTAGCCAGCGCGTATTATCGCCTGTCGGCGGCGATCGGGTTGCCGGCCTGCCAGGGTTGCGCTTTTGCTCAGGGGGCGGGGGGCGGCGCCAAGTCCAATTGCAAAGCGGCGAGGAAATCGCTCAATTGTTCGGATAAGGGAAAGTCGGGCGAAAACTCGCCCAGGCGCTGGCAACGGTATTGTTCCGTCCTGACGTCCAGCACTTCGGCGGCATAGTTGCCGCTTTCCCAGCAGACAAGGGAGGCCAGGGCCGCCGGCGTGTCCAGCTCAAGCCGCAGCGCCGGATTGGCCGAAGGCGGGCACACATTCAATCCCGCCTCCACGTCCTGAGGCAAGGTCGCCAACAGCGCCGTGGCCCAGGCATGAAACCTGCTCAGCATTCTTAACTCCTTCGCCAGTTACAAGCGAATAATACGATATTGGCAGCGGCGGGCATCTGCGGAATCGGGCACGCATCAAGGCGTATTCCGCCATTGACATCCAGCGGCCGACACGAACATGGCTCATTGTAGTCCCAGTTCCCATCGCTTTATTCCGGCGTGACTGTCTGAACAATCACACTAGCCGCTTGGCCAGCGCCGGTGCTGCGCCGGCTCAAGCCTGGGTTTTGAGCAGGGTGTCGAAATCGGCCGCGGGCAGGGGGCGGGCGAAGAGGTAGCCCTGGCCGTAGTCGCAGCCGGCGGCGGCCAGCAGGTCGCGCTGCTCGGCCGTTTCCACGCCTTCGGCGATAACCTTCAGGTCGAGCTTGTGGGCCATGACGATGATGGCGTCGGACAGGGCCATATCGCTCGATTCGGGCGCCAGGTTGCGCGTGAAGCTGCGGTCGATCTTGAGGTAGTCGATGTCGAATTTCTTCAGGTAGGACAGCGAGGAATAGCCGGTGCCGAAATCGTCGAGCGCGACCTGGATGCCGGCGTCGCGCAGCTGCAGCAGCTTGTCGGTAACGGTGCTGCTGGCGTCGAGCAGCAAGCCTTCGGTGATTTCCACCACCAGCGACTGGCCCGGCAGGCCCAGTTGCTGCAGCGTGCGCAGCCAGTTGGCGTAGCTGGCGCCTTCGCGCTGGAATTCGAGCGGCGACTGGTTGATGCTGACCTGGAAGTCGGGATCCACTTCGCGCCGCCAGTGCTGCACCCAGCGCGCCGATTCATGGAACACCCATTCGCCGATCGCCACCACCAGGCCGCTCGCCTCGGCCAGCGGGATGAATTCCAGCGGACTGACCAGGCCGCGCTGCGGATGCTCCCAGCGGATCAGCGCCTCGGCCTTGTGGATGCGGCCCGTGGCCAGGTGCACGATGGGCTGGAAGTAGAGCTTGAACTGGTTGCCCTTCAGCGCGCCGCGCAAGTCGTTGGTCAGGCGCATGCGGTTCAGGGCCGCCACCTGCAGCGCCGGCGTGAAGTAGCTGAAGCGGTTGCGGCCCGCGCCCTTGGCGGCGTACATGGCCTGGTCGGCGTGCTTGAGCAGATCGTCCACGCTGGCCGCGTCGTCCGGGTACAGCGTGATGCCGATGCTGGCCGAGACGAAGGCTTGCTCCTGCCCCAGCGGGAAGGGCGCCAGCAGGCTGTCGATGATGTTCTGGGCGATGCTGTCGACGCGCTCGACGTCGTGCAGCTCGGGCACGATGACGGTGAATTCGTCGCCGCCGAGGCGGGCCACGGTGTCGGACTGGCGCACGCAGGCGCTGATGCGGCGCGCGGCGTCGATCAGCAGCACATCGCCCTGGTGGTGGCCGAGCGTGTCGTTGACTTCCTTGAAGTGGTCGAGGTCGATGAACAGGATGGCGATGCGGGTGCCGTCGCGCCGGCTCTTCAGGATGTCATGCTGCAGGCGGTCGAGGAACATACGCCGGTTGGGCAGCTGGGTCAGGGTGTCGAAATTGGCCTGCTGCCAGATCAGGGCTTCGGTTTCCTTTTTCTCGGTCACATCCTCGATCATGCACAGGTGGTGCGGGTGGCTCTCGGTTTCGATGGCGTTGATCGAGGCGTCGACCCAGACCACGCCGCCGTCGGGGCGCAGCATGCGCTTGGTGAGCTTGAAGCCGCTCACTTGCTGGGCGTTGAGCTGGGCCATCTTGTCCTGCTCGGGCGCGACATCGTCGGGATGGCTGATGTCCATCCAGCGGCTGGCCTTCATCTCCATCGGCGTGCGCCCGGCGATTTCGAGGAAGCGCGGATTGACGTCGCGGAACTGGCCGCTGACCGAATCGATCAGGGCGATGCCCATGGGCGCCGCTTCGAACATGGTGCGGAAGCGCTGCTCGCCCTTGCGGATGGCTTCGTCGGTGCGGCTGCGCTCGCGCGCCAGCAGGGTGAAGTGCACGCCGGCGCCCAGCACCAGCAGGGTGGCCGCCGCACCCAGCACGCGGTACAGCCAGACCAGGTTGGCGCCGCTCTCCATGTTGTACAGGAAGCCGTCGAAGGAGGCGCCCTTGGGCAGCATGCCCTGCTCGGCGTAGATGTCGGCGATGTGCTGCCAGCGCTCCGGGTTCATATAGCCGATTTCGACCAGCACCGGCTGCACCAGCGGCACCATCTGGCGCGCCTCGTACAGCAGGTGCAGGCGGTCGTGGCGGCGCGAGTATTTGTTCAGGATCAGGTCGGCGATTTCTTCCTGGTGGCTCATGGCGTACTGCCAGCCGCGCATGCTGGCGGCGCGGAAGGCTTTCACGCGTTCCGGATGGGCGTTCAGTTCCTGTTCGCTGGTAAACAGATTGTCGCCGTAAAAATCGATGCCGGCCGAGCGCGGGCTGAAGATCTCGTAGGGGAAGCCGGCGCGGTCCAGGTAATCGGGCTCGTTGGTGACGAACACGGCCATGGCGTCGGTGCGGCCGACGATCAGGTCGTTGGGGTCGAAGCTGTGTTCCAGGCGCACGATATCGCTGGTGTTCACGCCCTCCTTCTTCAGATAGGCCATCAGCTCGTCGATCTGCGGCTGGGCGTCCTGCAGCGAGCCGACCATGACGCGCTTGCCGGCGATGCGGCGGATATCGTTGCCCGGCCCTTCCTGGCGCATGGCCAGCGCATAGGGCGAGTGCTGGAACACCACGGCCAGCGCCACCAGCGGCTTGCCGGAGAGGCGCGACAGCAGCAAGCCGCTATCGCCCACGCCGTACTGGGCCTTGCCCGCCAGGACGGCTTTTTCCGGCTCCAGCCCGCCATGGCCTTCGACCAATTGCACCTCGAGGCCGGCCTCGCGGTAATAGCCTTTTTCGAGCGCGGCGTAATAGCCGGCAAACTGGAATTGGTGGGTGTGCTTGAGCTGGAGCACGACTTTCTGCTGGGCCTGGGCCGGGACGGCCGGCAGCGCCAGCACAAGGACCAGCGCAAGGGCCAGCAGAAAAGCAAAACGGCCAGCAAGGCTGGCGCGCAGAAGGAGGAAGGAAGGGTGAGGGCTTGCGTGCACTGAATTGTCCGGAAACGGGTTAGCGGAACAGCAGCCTGAGCAGATTGTATCCGCTCTGGCTGCCGGCACGCTTTTATTCCTTTCCGGTCATGCCGGCGGCGGGGCATGCCGCCCGCCGCTGCTGCCCCAGGCTCAGGGCAGCTGGGTCGGGATCAGCGCGCTGTTATTGCTGCCATTGCCCAGCTGGCCCTGCTTGTTCAAGCCCCAGCCCCACAGCGTGCCGTCCAGGCGCAGGCCGAAGCTGTGTTGCAGGCCGGCCGCCACGGCATACCAATTATTGTCGGTGCCGATCTGGCGCGGGCCGCCCACATCGTTCAGGGTGCCGTCGCCGAGCTGGCCTTCGACGTTCGAACCCCAGGCCCACAGGGTGTTGTTGGTGCGGATGCCCACCGAGTGGGTATTGCCGGCCACGGCCATGAACCAATTGTCGTCGCTGCCCACCTGCACCGGGGCCGAGGCATTGGTCGAGCTGTCGTTGCCGAGCTGGCCGGCGCCGTTGGCGCCCCAGGCCCACAGCGAGCCGCCGGTCTGGATCGCCAGGGTATGGGCGCCGCCCGCGGACGCGCTCAGCCAGCTGGCCGTGCCCACCTTGGTTGGCAGCAGCACGTCGGTGGTGCCGCCATTGCCCAGCTGGCCGCTGGCATTGCCGCCCCAGGTGTACAGGCTGTTGTCGGCGCGGATGCCCACCGTGTGGGTGGCGCCGGCGGACACGGTGCGCCAGTTGGTGAAGGTGCCGATCTTGGTCGGCACCAGGCGGTCGATGGTGGTGTTGTCGCCCAGCTGGCCATTGTTGTTGCGGCCCCAGCCGAACAGGACGCCGCCCTTATTGATGGCCAGCGAATGGCCTTTGCCGGCCGAAATGAAGACCCAGTCCGTGGCCGAGCCCACCTGCACCGGATCGGCGCGGTTGCTGGTGTTATTCGTGCCGAGCTGGCCGTTCTGGTTCAGCCCCCAAGCCCACAGCGTGCCGTTCTCGCGGATGGCCAGGGTGTGGAATTCGCCGGTGGACACCACCTTCCATGGCAGGGCCTGCGGGTTCTTGACCTGGACCGGGGTGTTGCGGTCGGCCAGGCTGCCGTCGCCCAACTGGCCCCAGTTATTGGCGCCCCAGGCCACGGTACTGCCGTCGGCTTTCACGGCCAGGGTCTGGTTGCCGCCAGCGACCAGGCTGGAATACGGGGGCTTGATGGTGAAACTGGTGCTGCCGGCCACGCTGCCGACCGTGGCCGTCACCGTGTCGTTACCGATCAGCTTGCCGCGCACGCTGCCATTGCTGAACACTTCGGCCGCCGTCCCGGTTTTCAAGGTCCAGGTCACGCCGCTGGTGATGGCGGCCACCTTGCCGTCGGAATAGGTGCCGGTCGCCGTCAAGGTTTGCGTGCCGCCGACCGCCACGGTGAAATTGGCCGGAGTGACGACGATCGATTTCAGCGTGACGTCCGGCGTGGTCGGGGTGGACGAGCCGCCGCCGCCACCACCGCCACAGGCGGCCAGCAGCGCCAGCAGGGGCACCAGGAACAGGGTTTTGAACTTAGGCATGGTAGTCATCATGATCTGGTTAAGGTAGAGCAGCTTGCCGTCTAGTGTAAGGGCGAAATGGCCGGCGCCGTCGCGCGAGCAAGCCGGCATTTGCCTTGCTATTGTGCGGAATGGCGATCATACAACGTTGCTAACCAGAAATCCAATGCCAAAGGGGAGCCGCAGCTCCCCTTTGTGCCCCTTTTTACCGCCGCGCGCTTATTTGCGGCCGCCGCGCGCCGGCTTGGCGCCGCCCGCTTTGGCCGGGGCCGCCTTGGGCTTGACCTTGATGGTGTCGAGGATCGAAGCGCGCACCTTGGTCTCGACGGTGGCGCGCGCCGTCAGCGAGCCGGTCAGGGCGTTGGCGCGCTGGCCGCCGCGGGCGCCGGCCGCCGAGGCCGCCGCCGGACCACGCCCGGCGCCGCGCGGCGCGGCCGCCGGCCCCTGGCCTGGCGCGCTGCGCGGCTTGGCGCCCGGCGCCAGCGTCGGCATGGCGCGCTTGCCTTCGGGCGCGGCCTTCAGGTTTTCCTCGCCCGCCGTCCAGGCCGGGATCAGGTGGCGCTCGCCATTGCCGATCAGGTCGGCGCGCCCCATGCGCTGCAGCGTTTCGCGCAGGATCGGCCAGTTCTCCGGATCGTAATAGCGCAGGAAGGCCTTGTGCGCCTTGCGCACCTTGCCGCTGCGCGCCGTTTCCACCACTTCCGAATCGGCCGTCACCTTGTGCAGCGGGTTCTTGCGCGAGTGGTACATGGTGGTCGCCATCGCCATCGGCGTCGGCATGAACGCTTGCACCTGGTCCAGGCGGAAGTTGTTCTTCTTGAGCCACAGCGCCAGGTTCAGCATGTCCTCGTCGGTGGCGCCCGGGTGGGCCGCGATGAAGTAGGGAATCAGGTACTGCTTCTTGCCCGCTTCCAGCGAATACTTCTCGAACATGGCCTTGAACTCGTCGTAAGCGCCGATGCCGGGCTTCATCATCTTGTTCAGCACATTCGGCTCGGTGTGCTCGGGCGCGATCTTCAAGAGGCCGCCGACGTGGTGGGTCACCAGCTCTTTCACATACTCGGGCGAACGCACGGCCAGGTCGTAGCGCAGGCCGGAACCGATCAGGATCTTCTTCACGCCGGGAATCGCGCGCGCCTTGCGGTAGAGCGAAATCAGCTTGCTGTGGTCGGTGCCCAGGTTGACGCAGATCGAAGGGTAAACGCAGGACAGGCGGCGGCAGGTTTCCTCGATCTTCTTGTCCTTGCACGCCAGCCGGTACATATTCGCGGTCGGCCCGCCGAGGTCGGAAATGGTGCCGGTGAAGCCCTTGGTCTTGTCGCGCACGTGCTCGATCTCGCGCAGGATGGACGGCTCGGAACGGCTCTGGATGATGCGCCCTTCGTGCTCGGTGATCGAGCAGAAGGTGCAGCCGCCGAAGCAGCCGCGCATGATATTGATCGAGAAGCGGATCATTTCCCAGGCCGGGATGCGCGCATTGCCATAGCTTGGGTGCGGCGCGCGCGCATAATTCATATCGTAGACGCCATCCATCTCGTCCATCTGCAGCGGCAGCGGGGGCGGATTGATCCACACATCGCGCTCGCCGTGGCCCTGCACCAGGGCGCGCGCATTGCCGGGGTTCGATTCCAGGTGGAATACGCGCGAGGTATGGGCGTACATCACCGGATCGGCTTTCACCGTCTCGTAGGACGGCAGGCGCACCACGGTCTTGTGGTGCTGCTCCTTGGCCAGCGCCGCGCGCTCTTCGCGCGTCATGATGACGATGGGTTTCACCACTTCCGGCGCCGTGGCGGCATTATCGGTGGCGCAAGCCTGCTTGTCTTCCGGCGCCATCGCATACGGATTCGGATGCACATCGACCTTGCCCGGCACGTCGACGCGGGTCGAGTTGTGCACGGCCCAGTCGGCGCCGGGCAGCCAGCCCTGCGGCACCATGAAGGCCGTGCCGCGCAGGTTCTTGATGTCCTTGATGTCCTCGCCCGCCGCCAGGCGGTGGGTCAGGTCGACCAGGGCGCGTTCGGCATTGCCGAAGATCAGCAGGTCGGCCTTGGAATCGGGCAGCACCGAGCGGCGCACCTTGTCTGACCAGTAATCGTAGTGGGCGATGCGGCGCAGCGAGGCTTCGATGCTGCCGATGATGACCGGCACGTCGGCATAGGCTTCGCGCGCGCGCTGGGCGTAGACGGTGACGGCGCGGTCGGGCCGCTTGTTCGGCTCGGCGTTGGCGGTGTAGGCGTCGTCGGAGCGGATCTTGCGGTCGGCCGTGTAGCGGTTGACCATGGAATCCATATTGCCGGCGGTGACGCCGAAATACAGGCGCGGCTTGCCCAGCGCGCGGAAGGCGTCGGCCGAATGCCAGTCCGGCTGGCTGATGATGCCGACGCGGAAGCCTTGCGCTTCGAGCAGGCGGCCGACCAGGGCCATGCCGAAACTCGGATGGTCGATATAGGCGTCGCCGGTGATCAGGATGACGTCGCACGCGTCCCAGCCCAGGGTATCCATTTCGGCGCGGGACATGGGAAGAAAAGGCGCGACGGCAGCGCGCGCAGACCGCTTCGGGACGGTCGCAAAAAGATTGGCGGGGGAGTTCATTGGCGGCATTGTACCGGAAATGCCCGGGGCTGAGCACGGCGGCCACCGTTTTTGCCGCTGAAAAACTCTTAATTTTCAACAACTTGTATGCAAAGCGCAAGGCCCGGCGCAACGGGAAAATAGCAAAAGCACATTGCTTTGCGTAGCATTTTTGCTATAACGAGAAAAACCACCCCCGGGAGACACCATCATGCGACGCCGCCTGTACTATCTGCTGCCCGACCTGCCCAGCGCCCGCGCCATGCTCGACGAGATGCTGCTGGCGCGCATCGAAGAACGCCATATCCGCTTCCTGGCGCGCGCGCCGCTGCCGGACGATATGCCGGGCTGCAGCTTCATGGTGAAAACCGACCTGATCCACGGCGCCCAGTGGGGCACCATCATCGGCGGCATTGTCGGCCTGGGCGCCGGCATCTTCCTGTCGCTGTTCCCGCCCGAAGGCGTGACCCTGCGCACCGCCAGCATCCTGCTGGTGGCCCTGGGCGGCGCCCTGTTCGGCGGCTGGGCGTCCGGCATGAACGCGGCCGCCATCCCGAACAAGAAACTGGAGCAATACGCGCCCCGCCTCGATCAGGGCCAGGTGCTGATGATGGTCGATGTGCCGGTGCGGCGCATGAAAGACATCGAAGCGATGATCGCGCGGCGCCATCCCGATTTCGACTTTGGCGGTGAAGAACCGCCCATGCTGGCGTTTCCGTAACGCTAGCCGCCCGGGGTGGTGCTTGCCCCGGGTCCTCTTCCAGGCGGGACAGTCTGCGGACTGTCCCGTTTTTTTAGGCGCGGCTCAAATACCCATATTGCCGAGGATGCGGCCCAGCTCGCGCAAGGTCGGCTCCAGCGACGGGTGCTGGGCCGCGAAGCGCGCCGTCAGCTCCTGGGTGCGCTCGGCCAGGCCATAGGTGGTGGTGCTTTCCGGCGCCGCCGCCGCGCCCTGCTCCAGCAGCGACTTGATATCGCCGTCGAGCTGCTGCAGCAGATCCAGCAATTCCTCATCGATCGGCCCCGTCTGGTGCAGCTGTTCATGCAGGGTTTTCAATTGCTCTTTCAGCTTATTCATATCCCAATCCAAATGAAATGACCACAATGAATTTATACACCGAAATCGCCCATCCAGCCATGACCTAAGCAGCATCCTACCGCCCAGCCCGTGTCCACCTTGGTGCCAGGCACCAGAGTGGACACGGGCCCGGCCTTTACTTGGCCGTCAGGCCGCGGCGTTCGAGCAGGGGTTCGATCCGGGCGTCGCGGCCGCGGAAGGCGCGGAACATTTGCATGGCGTCCATGGTGCCGCCGCGCGAGAGCAGCATCTTGCGGAACCAGTCGCCGTTCTTGCGCAGCATGCCGCCGTTTTCCTTGAACCATTCGACGCTCTCGGCGTCGAGCTTTTCGCTCCACAGATAGCCGTAGTAGCCGGCCGCGTAACCACCGGCGAAGACGTGCGAGAAGTAGGTGGTGCGGTAGCGCGGCGGCACCGGCGTGAAGTCGACCCCGGCGTCCTTCAGCGCGGCCGCTTCGAAGCCCAGCACATCGCTCGGCACCTGCTTGGCGCCCAGCTGGTGCCAGCGCTGGTCGATGATGGCGGCGGCCAGGTATTCGGTGGTGCGGTAGCCTTCATTGAACTTCTTCGCGGCCTGCACCTTGTCGAGCAGCTCTTGCGGCATCGGCGCGCCGGTCTGGTAGTGCTTGGCGTAGTTAGCCAGCACTTCCGGCCAGGTGGCCCACATCTCGTTGACCTGGGACGGGAACTCGACGAAGTCGCGCGGCACGCGGGTGCCGGCAAAGCGCGGGTAGTTCACGTCGGAGAACATGCCGTGCAGCGCATGGCCGAATTCATGGAACAGGGTGCGCAACTCGTCGTAGGTGAGCAGGGTCGGCTCGCCGGCCGAGGGCTTCGGAATGTTTAGGTGGTTGGCGATCACCGGCTGGGTGCCCATCAGTTTGGACTGGGACACATAGGCGTTCATCCAGGCCCCGCCGCGCTTATTGCCGCGCGCGTAAAAGTCGGCCAGGAAGATGGCGAGCGGCTTGCCGTCGGCGTCGAACACGTCGAACACGCGCACGTCCGGGTGGTACACCGGCAGATCCTTGCGCTCCTTGAAGCTCAGGCCATACACCTTGTTGGCGGCGAAGAACAGGCCGTTACTGAGCACATTATCGAGCTCGAAATAAGGCCGCAGCTGGTTCTGGTCGAAGGCATAGCGCGCCTGGCGCACCTTGTCGCTGTAGAAGGCCCAGTCGTGGGCGCCGACGGCAAAGCCGCCCTTCTCGGCATCGATCGCCTGCTGGATATCGGCCGCTTCGCGGCGCGCATTGGCGACCGCCGGTTTGGCGAATTCGGCCAGCAGCCGGTTGACGGCGCCCGTGTCGTGCGCGGTCTGGTCTTCCAGCGCGTAGCTGGCGTGGTTGCGGTAGCCCAGCAGGGCGGCGCGTTCGGCGCGCAGCTTGGCGATGCGGGTCACGATGGCGCGGTTGTCGAACTCGCCGCCATGGCTGCCGCGCACCAGCGACGCTTCCAGCAGGCGCTGGCGCGTGCTGCGGTTGCTCAGCACCGCCAGCGGCGCCTGGCCGGTGGTATTGCTGACGGCGATGGCGAATTTGCCCTCCAGGCCGCGCGCCTTGGCCGCCGCTGCGGCGGCGTCGATCGCCTTCTCGCTCATGCCGGCCAGCTCTTCGCGCGTGTCGACAATCAGGGCCGAGGCATTGGCTTCCTTCAGCACGTTCTGGCTGAAGGTGGTCTGCAGGCCCGCCAGCTCGGTGTTATAGGCTTTCAGCTTGTCCTTGTTGGCAGCCGACAGCTTGGCGCCGGCGCGCACGAAATCGGTGTGGTAACGCTCCAGCAGGAACTTCGACTCGGCGTCCAGGCCCAGCTTATTGCGCTTCTCGTACAGCGACTTGATGCGCTGGTACAGCTTGCCGTTCAAGCGGATCGCATCGCTGTGCGCCGCCAGTTTCGGCGCCAGCTCGCGGTCCAGCGCCTCCATGCTGTCGTTGGTGTTGGCGCCCGACAGATTGCCGAACACGGACGACACGCGCGCCAGCAGCTGGCCCGAACGCTCCATGGCCACGATGGTGTTCTCGAACGTGGCCGGCTGCGGATTGTTGGCGATGGCCGCCACTTCAGCCGCCTGCTCGCGGATGCCCGCCTCGTAAGCCGGGGCATAGTCCTCATTGTGGATCTTGTCGAAAGCAGGATATTGGAAAGGCAGCGCGCTCGGTTTGGCGAATGGGTTCGATTCCGCCAGCGGTGCCGCATGGGCGCAAGTCAAACCGGCCAGCGCCAGGCCGGCAGCGATCAAAAGCAATTGTGGGTGTTTCATGAATACGTAACTCTAAAAGAAAAGGACAGACGACACCTGAGCCCGCCGGATGGCCGTCCCGTCCGATTTTGGGGTCTGGCCCCAAAATCGGACGGGACGGCCATCCGGCGGGCTGGGCGGTGGGCTTACTTGGCGTTCAGGCCGCGGCGTTCGAGCAGGGGTTCGATCTTGGCGTCGCGGCCGCGGAAGTCGCGGAACAGTTGCAGGGCGTCGGCGGTGCCGCCGCGCGAGAGCAGCGTCTTGCGGAACCAGTCGCCGTTCTGGCGCTGCAGGCCGCCGTTTTCCTTGAACCATTCGACGGTGTCGGCGTCGAGCTTTTCGCTCCACAGATAGGCGTAGTAGCCGGCCGAGTAGCCGCCGGCGAAGCTGTGGTTGAAGTAGGTGGTGCGGTAGCGCGGCGGCACTTCGGCCAGGTCGACGCCGGCCTCTTTCAGCGCGGCCGCTTCAAAACCCAGTACGTCGGCCGGCACTTGCGCCGGTTTCATCTGGTGCCAGCGCTGGTCCAGCAGCGAGGCGGCCAGGTATTCGGTGGTGGCGAAGCCCTGGTTGAATTTCTTCGCGGCGCGCACTTTGTCGAGCAGCTCTTTCGGCATCGGCTCGCCGGTCTTGTAATGCTTGGCGTAGTTAGCCAGCACTTCCGGCCAGTCCATCCACATCTCGTTGACCTGCGACGGGTATTCGACGAAGTCGCGCGGCACGCTGGTGCCGGAGAAGCGCGGATAGGTCACGTTCGAGAACATGCCGTGCAGAGCGTGGCCGAATTCATGGAAGGCGGTCTTGACTTCATCCACCGTCAGCAGGGTCGGCTCGCCGGCCGGCGGCTTGGGAATATTCAGGTGGTTGGCCACCACCGGCAGCGTGCCGTTCAGCTTGGACTGCGACACGTATTCGTTCATCCAGGCGCCGCCCTGCTTATTGCTGCGGGCGTACATATCGGCCAGGAAGATGGCGAGCTGCTTGCCGTCGGCGTCGAACACGTCGAAGACGCGCACGTCCGGGTTGTACACCGGCAGATCCTTGCGCTCCTTGAAGCTCAGGCCATACAGCTTGCCGGCCGCGAAGAACACGCCGTTAATCAGCACGCTATCGAGTTCGAAATACGGCTTGAGCTGCTTCTCGTCGAAGGCGAAGCGCTGGGCGCGCACCTTGTCGGTGTAGAAGTCCCAGTCGGAGGCGGCGATCTTGCCGCCGGCGACGGCCTGCAGGTCGGCCGCTTCGCGGCGCGCGTTGTCGGCGGCCGGCTTGGCCAGCTCGGACAGCAGCTGGTTGACGGCGGCCGGGTTCTTCGCCGTTTCCTCTTCCAGCGAGTAGGAGGCGAAATCGGCATAGCCCAGCAGGACCGCCTGTTCGGCGCGCAGCTTGACCAGCTTGCGCACCACTTCGCGGTTATCGTATTTGCCGCCATGGCTGCCGCGCGCCATCGACGCCTGCAGCAGGCGGGCGCGAACGGCCGGATTGGTCAGCTCGCCGAGCGCCGGCTGGCTGGTGGTGTTCATCAGCGGCAGCACGAATTTGCCGGGCAGCTTGCGCGACTTGGCTTCGGCGGCGGCGGCCTCGATGGCGGCCTCGCTCAGGCCGGCCAGGTCGGCGCGGCTGTCCAGCACCAGGGCCGAGGCGTTGGTTTCCTTCAGCACGTTCTGGTCGAAGGTCGTTTGCAGGCTGGCGATCTGCGCGTTCAGGGTTTTCAGCTTGGCTTTTTGCGCGGCCGACAGCTGGGCGCCGGCGCGCAGGAAATCGGTGTGGTAGCGCTCCAGCAGATGGGCCGCTTCGGCGTCCAGGCCCAGCTTGTCGCGCTGCGCGTACAGCGACTGCACGCGCTGGAACAGTTTGGCGTTCAGGAAGATGGCGTCGCTGTGGGCGGCCAGCTTGGGCGACATGGTGCGGCTGATTTCATCGAGCTTGTCGTTGGTGTTGGCGCCCTGCAGATTGCCGAAGATGGTCTGCACCCGGTGCAGCATCTCGCCCGAGCGCTCCATCGCCACGATGGTGTTGTCGAAGGTGGCGGGCTGCGGGTTGTTGGCGATGGCGGCGATTTCCTTCAGGTTCTCGGCCATGGCGGCCTTGAAGGCGGGCGCGAAATGCTCGTCCTTGATCTGGTCGAAGGCCGGATACTGCAGCGGCAGCGTGCTGGCCTTGAACAGGGGATTGGCCGCAGCGGCGGCGGCGACGGCAGGCTTGGCGGCGGTGGCGACGTGGGTCATGGTGGTCAGTGCCAGGCCAAGGCTGGCGGCGAGAACGAGCATTCGAGGATGGGACATATCATCTTTCTTATCAACGCCAAGGAAAATGCCGCCTCTGCGGACAGCACGTAAGCGTCAGATGATAGCAGGCCGCCGTGGCCGCGTCACGGCCCGTCCCGCGCGCGCCTCAGGCGCTGACATCGACCATATTGCCCTTGGCCTTCCCGCTCGTCTTCTGCATTTCCTGCTTGGCCAGATCGCTCATTTGCTGATCGACCTTCTTGCGTTCCTCCGGACTCATTTTCGCCAGGTCATCTTCGCTGAGACCGAGTTTTTTCAGCAGCGCCTCGCGGAAGCGCTGGGCCGGACTCATTTTCAGGTAATCGTCCAGCTCCGCATTGAGTCCCTTGCTGCCGCTGGCCGAGGCGCCCGCCGTCTTGCCGCCGCTGGAAGCACTGAAGCTGGGCGACATTATCTGGCTGTCGCGCGCGCCGATCGAGGAGATTGCCATGCTGGTCCTTTAGTAGTGGGTGATTGCAAGGGCTAAGCGGAGGGAGGAAAAACGGCGCTCAATGCTCCAGCCGCCGGGCGATGCGCCGATCCGGAATGAACCACAGCACCGCCACCAGCGCGTACAGGCCCACACCCAGCCAGGGATACCAGGCCGAGGCGACAATCGCCAGCAGGTACAGCACGATGGAATACACTTCCTTGCCCTGCCGGCCCATGGCCTCGGCCAGCGGCGACTGCTTGCCATGCAGGGCGCTCAGCGCGCAGGCCAGAACCATATAGGCGATGGCGCACATCAGCAGCACTACGCCATACATGGTGACGGGCAGCGAAGCGTAATGGTTTTCGCCCATCCAGCCGGTGACGAAAGGAATCAGCGAGAGCCAAAACAGCAGGTGCAGATTGGCCCACATGACGCGGCCATCGACCTTGCTGGCCGCGTGCAGCAGATGGTGGTGGTTGTTCCAGTAGATGCCGACATAAATGAAGCTCAGCACATAGCTGAGGAAAATGGGCAGCAGCGGCCCCAAAGTCTCCCAGCTCGTGCCGTGCGGGACTTTAAGTTCCAGCACCATGATGGTGATGATGATGGCGATCACGCCATCGCTGAAGGCTTCAAGGCGGCTCTTGCCCATGGTCGTCCTGTCGGTCGGATTACGTCCGGAATTGTGGCCGCGCACGGCCGCTATGGCCCGCCAGTGGCAAGCCGTTGAATTATCAATTTGGAAATTGAAGCGATTTTACATGGGCCTTAGCTTCAGCAAAAACTGGAATAGCTGGCCTTATGCCTCACTCCTCGCCCCATTGGCCCATCATATGGACTGGCGATCTTAGTGATAGTCGTCCTCGCGCTGATGGCGCAAGGCGAGAACAGTCACGGTATTGGCGTCCTCTATTTCAAACAAGGCCACATAGCCTGATGCGCCAAAAGGAATGATTAACTCGCGAAAAAAAGGGGTATCCGCCTGGGCCTTACGGCAGCTGAACGGTGATGTTTCCAGGCTGCGGATCGCATTTTTGATCGCATCCAGTGCACGCTCGGCCAACACCAGATCGCTGGCATCCCGGTCAAGAATAAACTGATAAAGCCTTATCAGATCTGCCTCCGCATGCTCGCTGAAGCGGACAGAAAAACTCATTTTTTCGACCTGGCGGCGGCCAGCATATCCTCAAGGCGCTGCACGACAGCTTCCGAGCTCACATAATTGCCCGTACGCTTTGCGTCTTCACGCGACGCCAGACCCCGCGCGAGAAACTCACGCTGATAGCGACGACGCTCAATGCTTTCCCGGATCGACTGCTCGACAAAGCTGGAAAGGGTTTCTCCTTCGTGCAAGCTCTGTTCTGCGGCCTCTCTCAATTCCGGCTCCACTCGTAAAGATGGAAATGTCGCGGTTTTCATCATCGACCTCGTGCGTTGCAATTACGATGCATTGTGATCCTATTCTGAGGCTTCTGCAATCCACGGCAGGACGCGCATCTCACCACGCTTTAGCTCCACAAACCGGATCAGCTCGGGGAAGAACTGGTCGAAACCGGCGGCCAGGGCGTCCTGGTGCTGGCGCAAGTCGAGCAGGCCTTCGCGCATCAGGTGGCCGTTGCGGCTCAGGCGCTGGGAGATGCGGTTGACGGCCAGTTCGACGCTGACCAGATCCTCGTAGCTGCCCAGCCAGTCCTGCGCCACCATGCGCGGCAGGATGGCGCGCAGGCGCTCGGGCAGCAGCGGCTCGTATTGCGCCACGGCCTGGTAGAAGCGCTGGATCAATTCCGCTTTGGGACTGCCGCTGTAGTCGGCCCAGCGGCGCGACAGCAGATGGTCGTAGAACACATCGAGCACGATGCCGGCATAGCGGCGCCGTCCTTCGCCGAACAGCTGCACACCAGCGCGCACGGTGGGATGGCTGTCGGTATAGCTGTCGATATAGCGGTGCAGCTGGATTTCCCGCGCCACCTCGGGCGGAAACAGCGTCTGCCCGCCAGCCTTGACGAAATCCCCCAGCAGGGCGCCGACCATGGCGTCGTCGCTATGGCGGGCAAGGAAGATGTGGGCAAGGTAGTTCATGACCGGTCGCGGCGGAAGGATACGGCTACCTTAACAGAATCGGCCGCAGTCTTCAGACGGCGGCCCGGCGGCGCATGCGCTCAATAGTGCGGCGGACGCTCGTTGAGCGGCGTCTGCCCGTGCTGGGCGTTATTGCGCAGATGCTCGGCCAGGGCATTGAGCATGGCTTCCAGCTTGTCGATCTGCTTTTGCTGCTCGTAGATGCGGGTATTGAGCGATTCCACCAGATCCTCCTGGTGCGCGAGCTTGATTTCGATATCGATGAAGCGGTCTTCGTCGCTCACGGCGTACTCCTTGCGGCAAAAACCGGCATTGTAACAGCGGCCCCAGCCTGACGCGGCGGAGCGTGTGTGGGGCAGTCCTTATCGCCTGCCTCGATCAAACGCTCTCGTTTACCCTTCTCGTTTTATCGCGTTTCATCTCGTTTGAACTTGCAGTGCGCCTCCCGGTCAAACGAGAAGAAACGAGGACAAATGCGATAAAACGCGGAAGGAGAACGAGAATGAATGATCGAGCATCCCGCAAAGAAGTCCCCCCATCGGCATTGACCGAACTGGATGAGTTTTTGGTCCAGTCTGGCAATCCCTTGCCGCTGGAGCAGGCGGCAAGCCACGCCATCCGGCAATGGATCAAGGCGCAACAGCAAACCGCTAACGCCGGCCAGGGCTATCAATGGAAATGCCTCTTCCTGCCCGCCGGCAGCCGCTTGCGCATGCATTACGACGGCCAGTGCTTCCACGCTCAGGTCACTGTAGACGAATTGCGCTTCCGAGGCCGGCCGGTTTCGCCACGGCAGATGACCATCGAAATTGCCGGCGCAGGCCGCAATGCCTGGCAGGATTTATGGGTTCAACTACCCTGCGAAAAGACCTGGATCCAAGCCGCGAAATTGCGCGGCACCCAGCAAAAAAATGTGCAGGCGCGCCCCGCCTCCCCTGCCGAAACCATGGAGCTGGCCGCCAAAGGCATGCGCGAGGCGCTGCAGGCGGCCCTGACCCTGGTGGAGCATATCCAGCGCAATACGCAACAACAGGTGGAGCGCCGCACACCCAAATCACGGCGCCGGGAAGACGAGATGATCGATTATTGCAAGGCCGATTGAGCGGTTCGCCTTACGCCGGCTTGACATCCTTCGGCGTGGCCAGCAGCTCCTTCATGCGCGCCAGCCGTTCGCGCGGGGTCAGCACCTCGCTTTCCTTGGGCGGAGCGTCGCCCACATCGAGCTGCATTTCGGCGATGAAGCGCGAGACGTCGCAGTGCACGTGCTCGCCGCCGCGCTTGCGCTTCTTGCACCAGGTGATCTGCAAGGTGCGCTGGGCGCGCGTGATGCCGACGTACATCAGGCGTCGCTCTTCCTCGATGCGCTGGGCCAGGGTTTCCACTGGCGCGTCCGGGTCGCCCTTGTGCGGCAAGATGCCCTCTTCCACGCCGACCAGGAAGACGTGCGGATACTCCAGGCCTTTCGAGGCGTGCAGGGTGGACATGCGGATCGCGTCCGGTTCCTCGTCCTTCCCGTCCAGCATCGACATCAGGGCCACCATCTGCGTCAGCTCCAGCACATTCTTTTCCTCGCCGTCGCGGTCCTTGCCGCCGCGCCCGCGGTCCTTGAGCCAGTTGACGAAATCGAGCACGTTCTGGTACTTGCTCTGCGCCGCGCGCTCCTCGAACGAGTCGTACAGATAGTGCTCGTAGTGGATGGCTTCCATCATGTCGTCCAGCACCTGGGCCGCGTTGTCGCCGCTGCCGGACGGGCCGGGACGCGTGGCGCGCGCTTCCAGGTCGCTGATGAAATTGCAGAAATCGCGCAGGGGCTTGAGCTGGCGGTCGGTCAGCTTGGCTTCGATGCCGCCCTTGAACACGGCTTCGAACAGCGAGCATTGCCACTGGCCCGAGAAGGAGCCCAGCGCCTCCAAGGTGGACTGGCCGATGCCGCGCCGCGGCGTGGTGACGGCGCGGATGAAGGCGGGGTCGTCGTCCTGGTTGACCAGCAGGCGCAGGTAGGCGATGATGTCCTTGATTTCGGCCTTGTCGAAGAAGCTCTGGCCGCCGGAAATCGTGTAGGGAATGCGCTGGTTGCGCAGCGCCTGTTCGATCACGCGCGCCTGGTGGTTGCCGCGATACAGGATGGCGTAGTCCGACCACTTGTTCTTGCGCTCGAAGTGGTCGGCCGAAATCATGATGGCCACCTGGTCGGCTTCCTGCTCCTCATTGGGCATGGCGTGCACCTTGATCGGCTCACCGAGGCCGTGCTCCGACCACAGCGCCTTCTCGAACAGCTTGGGATTGTTGCTGATCACCGCGTTGGCGGCCTGCAGGATGCGCGTGGTGGAGCGGTAGTTCTGTTCCAGCTTGATCAGGCGCAGGTCGGGAAAATCGACTTGCAGATTGCTCAGGTTTTCGATGGTCGCGCCGCGCCAGGCGTAGATGGCTTGGTCGTCGTCGCCGACGGCGGTAAACATGGGTTTCTTGCCCAGGCCCGTGACCATCAGCTTGACCAGCTCGTACTGGCAGGTATTGGTGTCCTGGTATTCGTCAACCAGCAGGTAGCGCAGGCGGCGCTGCCATTTGTCGCGCACCTGGCCGTTGTTGCGGAACAGTTCCACCGGCAGGCGGATCAAGTCGTCGAAGTCGACGGCCTGGTAGGCGCTCAGCGTCGCCACATAACTGCCGTAGATGCGCGCCGACTGCGCCTCGTCCTCGTCCTTGGCGTGGCGCAGCGCGTCCTCGGGCGTCACCAGGCCGTTCTTCCACAGCGAGATATCGTTCTGGATGCCGCGGATGAGCTGCTTGTCGGTGGTGATGGCCAAGTCCTGCACCAGGGAATAGCAGTCGTCGCTGTCCATGATGGAGAAGCGGTCCTTCAAGCCCAGGTGGTTGGCTTCCTGGCGCAGGATTTTCACGCCCAGCGAGTGGAAGGTCGACACCGTCAGCAGCTTGGCCTGGCGCGGCTGTTTCAGCAGCTTGCCGACGCGTTCCTGCATTTCCAGCGCGGCCTTGTTGGTGAAGGTCAGGGCGGCGATGGTGCGCGGGTCGTAGCCCCGGTCTTCGATCAGGTGGGTGATTTTCTGCGTGATGACGCGCGTCTTGCCCGAGCCGGCCCCGGCCAGCACGAGGGCGGGACCGTCGAGATAGAGCACGGCTTCGCTTTGCGGGCCGTTCAGGCCAAACTGTGGTGCATTGGACATGATTTCCAGACGGGATGGGCGGTACAGCGGAGCATTGTACCGCCTTGCCCATTGATTATTGGGCGCGCGCCGGAATATAGTGGTGCCAGGGCCAACGATGGCCAGCCATTCCGCCGGACAGCATTATGAAATTTGAACACCTCATCGAAATCAACGATCCGCTTAACCCGCTGGTCGACACCATCAGCGCGGCGCAGCTGTGGCGCGGCCTGGTGCTGCGCGCCGAGTCGCCCAAGCTGTTCGTGCCGCACCTGGACGAATGCCAGATCGACGAGCGCACGGCCGGCGGGTTCCGCCGCCGCCTGCGCTACGGCCAGGTGGTGATCGTCGACCGCGTGCGGCTCGAACAGCCCGACCGCATCCGCTACGAGGTGCCGGCCCAGGGCGACATCAGCGCCTCCAGCCTGGTGATGTCGATCGAGTCGCCGCAGCCCGAAGTGCTGTTCGTGCGTTTCCAGTACGACGACGGCCACGACGCCGCCACCGACGCGGCCAACGCCATGTACGACGATTTCCGCCGCTCGGCCTATGTGGCATCGGATATCGACACCATCCGCGTGCTGCGCGAGCTGATCGCCGACGGCCGCCTGGACGCCACCCTCAACTGAGACGGCCTTACAGCGCGGCGGCGCGGCCCCAGATGCGGTCCATGCGCAGCGCGAGGCCGACCTGGGCCGCGCTCAGCACCTCGCGGATGCCGTTCAAGTCGCCGCGCGTGTCGCGCTGCAGGAAGACGTCGAGCGGCGCGCCGCGCGGGCCGATGATCGATTCGACCCAGGGCGCGGTCGAGTTCAAGCCCTTGCGCGCCACCACGCCCACTTCGCCGTTCAGCAGGCGCACATAGCTGCCGATCGGGTAAATCCCCAGTTCGCGGATCAGCACCGAGGCGATCTGCGCGTCGAGCGTGCTGCGCGCCTCGAGCAGGATGTCGCGCAAGGCTTGGTTGGGCAGCATGGGCTTGCGGTAACGCCGCTCGGCGACGCGGGCGCAGTAGCGGTCGGCCAGCGCCAGCAGCTTGGCCAGTTCGGGAATCGCGGCGCCGGCCTTGCCCAGCGGGTAGCCGCTGCCATCCTCGTTTTCGTGGTGCGCCAGCACGCAGGCGATCCAGTCGTTGTCTTCGATGCCGGCGCGGCGCAGCAGCACGGCGCTGACCTGGGGATGCTCGCGCACGATGCGCTTATCGGCCTCGGACAGCGGCGCCGGGTCGCCATGCAGGCGCTGTTGATGACCGAGCATGCCTAAATTCATGGTCAGCGCGGCCAGAGTCAGGGTGCGCATCTGGTCGGCGCTTTTCTTGAGCGCCAGCGCCACGACTTGCGCCACCACAGCGGCATCGATGCAGTGGCGCCCCTCGTAGGCCACGGCTTGCTGGTTGTGCAGGATGCAGGCCACGGCCACGTCGGCATTGGTGGCGACGGCCGCGTCGACCAGGGCGGCGATGGCCTCCAATTCGCCGCGCAAGCCGGTGCTGCCGGCCGCCAGCGGCGCCAGGACCGCTTGCAGGCGCTGGGCGGCTTCGTTCAGCATGCGCAGCACCGAGGGCGGGTCCTGGTATTCCTTGAGCGCGTCCAGGCTATTGTCTTCGATGAAGCCGCGCTCGACCAGATTGTCGAGCTGGGCCTCGCTGGCCAGCACAAAGCCCTGGCGTACCAGCAGGGCGCCGTTTTCGCCATAAACATTCCAGGCCAGGGTCTGCCCCAGCCGGATATCGCCATGTGTGATGCGCCGTATCGCCATTCCGATCCCATTTCCTAGGATCAATAGTTTATATCAGAATGTAAAATTCTCAAGCAGGAAAGTGTTACCGGAGGGACGGCGGGGCGCCACTGTTGTATGCGCGCCCGCCAGCACTGGCCGGCCTCAGGTGCCGGGCGTGCAGTCGGGGCAGGGCTGGGCGGGCGGCGGCGTCGTGGCCAGGTGCTCGGCCAGCTCGCGCAAGGCGGTGCGCACGCCCTCCTCAATGACGGGATGGTAAAACGGCATGTCGAGCATGGCGCGCACCGTGAGGCCGGCCTGGCAGGCCCAGGCCAGCAGATGGCCCAGGTGCTCGGCGCGCGGCCCGATCAGTTCGGCGCCCAGGAAGCGGCCGCTGCCGTATTCCCCGTACACGCGCAGCAAGCCCTTGTTTTGCAACATGACGCGGCTGCGGCCCTGGTCGCCGAAGTCCACCTTGCCGGCGGCGAAGCGGCCCTCGTGGCTGCGGCACAACGCCTCGTAGCCGGCGCCCAGGGTCACGATCTGCGGTTCGCTGAAGGCGATGGTCAAGGGCGTGCGGCGCAGGCCCGGCGCCACGGCCGGGAAGGCGGCGGCATTGCGGCCGGCGATCTTGCCCTGGTCGGCCGCCTCGCCCAGCAGCGGCAGCTCGTCGCTGGCGTCGCCCGCGATGAAGATGGCGCTATTGCCGCATTGCATGGTGTGGCGGTCGTAGACGGGCACGCCGTCGCCGTCGAGCGCGATGCCGGCCGCCGCCAGATTCAAGTCCTCGATATTCGGCGCGCGGCCGATGGCGGCCAGCACATAGTCGTAGCGCTCGCTGCGCGCGGCGCCGTCCGGCCCCTGGCTGCGCAGCAGCACGCCGTCGCCCTCGGCCGTGGCCTCAATGGCCGCCACCTGGGTGTGGAAACGCAGATCGAGTTCCTCGGCCAGCACCGCGCGCGCCGCCGCCAGCACCAGCGGATCGCCGAGCTGGGCCACGCTGTCGCCGCGCGCATACAGGGCCACGCGCACGCCGAGCCGGTGCAGCGCCTGGCCCAGCTCCAGCCCGATCACGCCGCTGCCCACCACGGCCACGGCGGCCGGCAAGTCCGTCCACTCGAACACGGCGTCGCTGCTGAGCACGCGCGCGCCCGCCGCGCGCCAGGCGGCCGGCACGATGGGGCGGGAACCGGTGGCGAGCACGATGGCGTTCGCTTCGACCGTGGTATGCCCATCCACCAGCAGAGTGCGCGGGCCGCTGAAGCGCGCCCGGCCGCGCAACAAATCCGCGGCCGGCAGCTGGGCCATATTCTCCAGCACAAAGCCGACAAAACGGTCGCGTTCGCGCCGCACGCGCGCCATGACGGCGGCGCCATCGATGCGCAGCGGCCCAGGATGGACGCCGAACGCGGGCGCGGCCGCCACCGCGTGGGCCGCCTCGGCGGCGGCGATCAAGAGCTTGCTCGGCATGCAGCCGACGCGGGCGCAGGTGGTGCCATAGGGACCGTCCTCGATCAGCACGGCATGCTTACCGGCGGCGCGCGCCTGGCGGTAAGCGCTCAAGCCGGCCGTGCCGGCGCCAATGACTGCCACATCGCAAGTTATCGTCTTCATGCGCCGCCTCATGGGGAATTCGTCTGCCGATACTACACTGTCACACGCGCGCCTGCTGACAAGCGACACAGGGTGTATTAGTATTGCTTATCTTCGTCGAAATATATAAGTACAACTTATGGAAAATCTGGACTACCGCGCGCTGGCGGTGCTGGATGCCGTGGCCAGCCACGGCAGTTTCGAGAAGGCGGCCCTGGCGCTGGGCATTTCCCAGCCCGCCGTATCCCAGCGTATCAAGGCGCTGGAAGATGCGGCAGGCCGCCTGCTCATCGTGCGCGGGGCGCCCGCCCTGCCCACCGGCCTCGGCCAGCGCCTGATCTCGCATTACCGCAACGTCAAGCTGATGGAAGCGGCCCTGGACATCGACCTCGGCAACACGGTCAGCATGCCGGAAATCGCCGTCGCGGTGGACGCCGCCAGCCTGGCGACCTGGTTCCCGCTGAGCCTGGGGCCGCTGCTGGCGCCGCCGCGCTGCCAGCTCGACGTGCGGCAACTCGAACGCGACGCCGCCCTGCACCTGCTGCGCGAAGGCAGCGTATTCGGCTGCGTGGCCGCCGCCGGCGCCCTGCCGCCGGCCGACTTGAACGGCGCGGCCGTCACGGCCCTGGGCGGCATGCGCCATGTCTGCGTCGCCACGCCGGCCTTTGCCAAGCGCTGGTTCGGCGACGGCCTCAGCGCCGAGGCCGTGCAACTGGCCCCGGCCGTGACCCACGCGCTGGAATTGACGGCGCGCTTCCTGGCCCAGCACCTGGAGGTCAAGCGCGCCTTCCCCCACCACAAGGTGCCGCTTGCGACCGCGCTGACCGACTGCCTGTACGGCGGCCTGGCCTATGGTTTACTACCGTATCTGCAGGCGGCGCATGGCTTGGCGCAAGGCACGCTGATCGACCTGGCGCCGGGCGCCTACCTCGATGTCGAACTCAACTGGCACAGCTGGCAGCTCGACACGCCATTTACGCGCGCGCTGTCGGAGCAAGTGCTCACCACGGCCCGGCGCTACCTGGTCCAGCCTTAGATATCGAGCGGATCGACTTCAAGCGACCATTTGACCCGGGTTTTGAGGGCGCGCAGGGCCGCCGTCCATTCCTTGAGGAAGGCTTGCAGCGCCGGCCGCGAGGCCGATTCCACCAGCAATTGGGCGCGCTCGACATTGTGCACGCGCGTCATACTCATCGGAATCGGCTCGTTGACGGTGATGCCCTCATGCGCCGTGCACGCGCGCGCCGCGCGCAGGAAGTCGAGCGCGACGGCCAGCTCGGCCGCTTCGGCGCGCAGCAGCGCCTGGAACAGATAGGGCGGCAGATCGGCCTGGGCGCGCTCGGCCAGCAGGGCGCTGGCGAAATGGTCGAAATCATGGGCCACCACGGCCCCATACAGCGGATGGCGCGCATAGCGGGTCTGGATCAGCACCTCGCTGGGACTGCCGCCCTCTTTCTGCGCGGCGCGGCCGGCACGGCCCGCCACCTGCATCAGCTGCGCGAACAGGCGCTCGCTGGCGCGGTAATCCTGCGAGAACAGGGCCGCATCGGGGTTCAAAATGCCGACTAAAGTCAGCTTCTTGAAGTCATGTCCCTTGGCCACCATCTGCGTGCCGATCAGGATGTCGACCTCGCCCCGGTGCACCGTGTCGAAGGCTTGCTGGGCGCTGCCCTTGCGCCGCGTGGAGTCGGCATCGATGCGCAAAATGCGCGCTTCGGGGAACATCTGCTGCAAAGCTTCTTCGATGCGCTGGGTGCCGCGTCCGACCGGCTGCAAGTCCACATTGCCGCAGTCGGGGCAGTGGCGCGGGATGCGCAGCTCCAGGCTGCAATGGTGGCAGCGCAGCCGGTGTTCGGGCCGGTGCAGCACCATATGCGCCGTGCAGCGCTTGCACTCGCTGACCCAGCCGCAGGATTCGCAGCAGATCACGGGCGCATAGCCGCGCCGGTTGAGGAACAGCAGCGACTGCTCGCCGCGCGCCATGCGCTGGCGCAGGGCCGCCAGCAGGTTGGCGCTGAGGCCGTCGCGCGGCTTGTCGCGCTCCAAATCGATCAGCTTGACGGTCGGCAGCACGGCCTGCTGCACGGCGCGCTCGCGCAGCTCAAGCAGGCGGTAGCGGCCGGACTGGGCATGGTGCCAGCTTTCCAGCGAGGGCGTGGCCGACCCCAGCACGATGGGGATGCGCAACTGCCAGGCGCGCCACACGGCCAGGTCGCGCGCCGAATAGCGCAAGCCTTCCTGCTGCTTGTACGACGGGTCGTGTTCCTCGTCGATCACGATCAGTTGCAGGCGCGGCAGCGACGCCAGGATGGACAGCCGCGTGCCCAGCACGATGCGCGCCTTGCCCTCGTGCGCCGCCAGCCAGTGCAGCATGCGTTCGCCCTCCGACAGGCTGCTGTGCAGGGTGGCCAGCATCAGGCCCGGGAAGCGGGCGCGGATATTGCCTTCGAGCTGGGGCGTCAGATTGATTTCCGGCACCAGGATCAGGATCTGCGCCGCCGGATCGCGCGCCAGCACCTGGGCGCAAGCTTGCAGATAGACTTCGGTCTTGCCGCTGCCCGTCACGCCGTACAGCAGGGCCGGCTGGAAACCCGTGGCGCTGCCGATGCAGTCGGCGGCCGCCTGCTGGGCCGGATTGAGCACGGGCATGCCGGCCGGCGTCGGGTCATGCGGCGCCTCCAGCTTGCCCAGCTTCTTGATGGCGCGGTCGAGCGCCACCGTGGTCAGCACGCGCAGGTTCTTCGGCAGGCCGGGCAAGGCCACCTCGCCCAGCGGACGCTGGTAATAGTCGGCGGCGAAACCGGCCAGCGCCAGCCACTGGGCCGACAGCGGCGCCAGCTGGCTGCGCACGGCGAGCGCATCCTTGAGCTTGTCCTCGGCCACCTCGCTCTCTTGCGCGATGGCCACGATCAGCCCGACCACCTCGCGCCGCGCGAACGGCACCAGGGCCAGTTGGCCGACCAGCGGCTCCTGGCCCGGCTCGCACGCCCAGCGGTAATCGAAGACCGCATTCAGCGGCGTATCGAGGGCAATTCTAAGGATGCAATGCGCCATTCGGACCTGTTTTTCCCGCCGTTTTGAACTATCCACAGATTCTGGGGATAACTTTGTGGACAATGAGCAGGCTGTCTAGCGTCCTGCTCGTCGCCCTTCCCGCATTCGCCCCGGGCAGCCCCCAAAACGGCATTTTTTCTCTTTAATAATCAAATACTTACAAAAAACAGCCCAGGGCAGGCCAAAACCACATATTTTTCCGCGCTCTGTGCATAAGTGAAGTATTTAGGGACAAGTTTTCGCCTGAAATCAAGCATTTTTTGTCATCAAACCGCCAAAAATCCCGCATGCTGCGCCACAGCAGCCGCACCGCCTGCTGGTCCAGCAAGGTTTACGCCCAGGCAAGCACTTTCCGCATTAGAAAGCTTACCGAAAATTCATGCGGCGCAACAGAATCCTCGGCAAAAACTTCAACATTATGACTAAGTAACGGTTTACTAAGGGCTTTTCTCTTTTTTCCACAGTTTTTGTGGATAACTTTGTGGAGAATGGGCTAAAAAGCTTTCAGACGCCTTGGGATAAGCTTTAGTTATCACCAGACCCAGCCTCGTAGGCCGTTTTTTCAACCCTTATAAATCAAGCACTTAGAGAGTCCCCCCGGGCAGGAGCGGAATCACTGCCTGTTATTTCCGCAGCAAAAAAAATTGTGCATAAGTCGGTCTTGCCGCGCTGCTGTCAGAATGAAAAAGGGCGCGTTTCCGTGGGAAACGCGCCCTTTCGCCAGAGAAAATCAGGCCGCGCGCAGGCTGCGGCTATGGCTGTGCACGGCCTCCACCATGGCGGACACCGATTCCGGGGGCGTAAATTGGGAAATGCCATGGCCCAGATTGAACACGTGGCCGGTATTGTGCTTGCCGAACGCGTCCAGCACGCGCACCACCTCGGCGCGGATCTGCTCCGGGCTGGCGAACAGGATGGCCGGATCGAGATTGCCCTGCAGCGCCATCTTGTCGCCCACCAGGGCGCGCACCTTGCCGATATCGGCGGTCCAATCCAGGCCCATGGCGTCGGCGCCGATGGCGGCGATGTCCTCGGCCCAGTGGCCGCCGCCCTTGGTGAAGACGATGGCGGGAATCTTCACGCCGTCTTTTTCGCGCTGCAGCTGCGCCACCACTTTCTGCATATAGTGCAGCGAGAACTGCTGGTAGGCGCCGTCGGCCAGCGCGCCGCCCCAGGAGTCGAAAATCATCACGGCCTGGGCGCCGGCATCGATCTGGGCGTTCAGGTACTCGGCCACGGCGCGCGCATTGGTGTCCAGGATGTGGTGCATCAGGTCCGGACGGCTGTACAGCATCTTTTTGATGGTGTGGAATTCGCGCGAGCCCTGGCCTTCCACCATATAGCAAGCCAAGGTCCACGGGCTGCCCGAGAAGCCGATCAGCGGCACGCGGCCATTGAGTTCGGTGCGGATCTGGGTCACAGCCTTGAACACATAGTCGAGCGAGCCGGCTTCCGGCAGGCGCAGCGCCTTGACGTCGTCCTCGGTTTTCAGCGGGCGCTGGAATTTCGGGCCTTCGCCTTCGACGAAGTACAGGCCCAGGCCCATGGCGTCCGGCACGGTCAGGATGTCAGAGAACAGGATGGCCGCGTCCAGCGGATAGCGGTCGATCGGCTGCAAGGTCACTTCGGTGGCCAGGTCGGGATTGGTCGCCAGGCCCATGAACGATCCGGCGCGCGCGCGCGTGGCGCGGTACTCAGGCAGGTAGCGGCCGGCCTGGCGCATGAGCCACACCGGGGTGTACTCGGTCGGCTGGCGCAGCAGCGCGCGCAGGAAGGTATCGTTCTTGAGCGGAGCAAAAGATGGCATGGCAGACAATCAAAAGCTGGAAGAAAGGCGCTATTATCGCATCCCGCAGGCCGTTTACGCGCAAGCCAAGCCCATACCAGAGCGGACAAATCAAGAATCGGAGCAAATCTATGACCTCGAGCACCTTCTCCGCGCCGCATGGCGCCTGGCCTTCGCCCATCAGCGCCGCCACGGTGGCTGCCGGCGCCACGCCCCTGAGCCAGTTGGCCCTGGGCGGGGCGGATGGACGCGACATCTTCTGGCTGGCCGGCCGCGCCAGCGAGGCGGGCCGCACCACCCTGCTGCGCCGCCACGGCGCGCGGGTGGATGAGCTCACGCCGCTGCCGCTGAATGTGCGCAGCCGGGTGCACGAATACGGCGGCGGCGCCTACGCCGTCGACGGCGACACCGTGTATTTCTCGCATTTCGCCGACAACCGCCTGTACCGCCAAAGCGGCGAAGATGCCGCCCAGCCCTTCACCGCGCCGGGCAACCAGCGCTTCGCCGATTTCGTCGCCGACCGCGCGCGCAACCGCCTGATCGCCGTGCGCGAGCTGCACGATGCCGATCCGGCCGCGCATGCGGAGCCGGTGAACACCCTGTGCGCGGTAGCCATGGACGGCAGCGAGACTGTGCTGGCCACGGGCGCCGATTTCTATGCCGCGCCGCGCCTCTCGCCCGACGGCCGCAGCCTGGCCTGGATCAGCTGGGACCATCCGCGCATGCCCTGGCAGGGCAGCAAATTGTGGCTGGCCGACTTCCTTGCCGACGGCACGCTGGATGCACCGCGCCTGATTGCCGGCGGCGCCGAAGAATCGATCTGCCAGCCCGAGTGGTCGCCCGACGGCACGCTGTATTTCGTGTCCGACCGCAGCGGCTGGTGGAATCTGTACCGCTTCAGCGCCGAACGCATCGAAGGCGTCTGCCCGATGCAGGCCGAATTCGCCGGCCCGCACTGGGTCTTCGGCGTCTCCATGTACGGCTTCCGCTCGGCCGGCGAAATCATCTGCACCTATATCGAACAGGGCGTGAGCCGCCTGGCGCGCCTGCTGCTGAATAGCGGCAAGCTGGAAGCCATCGCCAACCCTTACCAGGAAATCCGCGAGCTGCGCGTCGGCCCCGGCTTCGTCGTGCTCTTGGGCGGCAGCCCGACCATTCCGGCCGAAGTGGCCTGCATCGATTTCACCAGCGAGGAGGTGGAAGTGCTGGCGCGCTCGATCGAGACCCTGCCCGACGCCGGCTACCTGTCGGTGCCCCGCAACCTGAGCTACCCGAGCGCCAATGGCCGCACTTCCTACGCCTTCTTCTACCCGCCGCAGAACCGCGACGTGCAAGCGCCGGCCGGCAGCAAGCCGCCCGTCATCGTCATCAGCCATGGCGGCCCGACCGGCATGGCGGCCAATACCCTGAAGCTGGCCACGCAGTTCTGGACCAGCCGCGGCTTCGGCGTGCTGGACGTGAACTATGGCGGCAGCACCGGCTTTGGCCGCGCCTACCGCGATGCGCTCAAGGGCCAGTGGGGCATCGTCGATGTCGAGGACTGCATCGCCGGCGCGCGCTACCTGGTCGAGCGCGGCCTGGCCGACGGCGAGCGCCTGATCATCCGCGGCGGCAGCGCGGGCGGCCTGACCACCTTGTGCGCCCTCACCTTCCACGATGTGTTCAAGCTCGGCGCCAGCTATTACGGCGTGTCCGACCTGAAAGGGCTGGACCAGGATTCGCATAAATTCGAATCGCATTACAACGAATACCTGATCGCGCCCAAGGCCGAGGCGGACGCGGTATATGCCCAGCGCTCGCCCAGCCACCACACGGCGCGCCTGTCGCGCCCCATGATCTTCTTCCAGGGTCTGGACGACAAGGTGGTGCCGCCGCAGCAATCGGTGGCCATGGTCGAAGCGCTCAAGCAGCGCGGCGTGCCGGTGGCCTATGTGCCGCTGGAAGGCGAAGGCCATGGCTTCCGCAAGGCCGAAAACATCATCCGCACGCTGGAGGCGGAGCTGTACTTCTACCAGCGCATGTTCGGCCTGCACGACGCGGCCGCGCCAGCGCCGCTGCATATCGATAACCTGCCCCAGTAAAGCGTCACCGCATGTCCGACCAGTCCCTGCTTGCCGAATTCGACGCGCTGCACCGCGCCGAGAAGATGATCCTGGCCCTGCTATCGCTGATGGGCGATCCGGTGGGCAAAACCGCCATCCTCGACCATCTGGTCAAGGCCGGTGTGCAGCGCGAGGACGGCAAGGCGCTCAGCGCCAACACGCTGAACGATTCCATCGTGCATTTGGAGCGACTGGAATTCGTCAGCGTGGTGATAGGGCGCGGCTTTATCTGCAACGCCAAGCTGCGCTGGCCCGCCATCCGCGCCGCCATCGGCGCCCATCTGCTGGACGACTTGTGCAAGGCGCACGAGGCGCTGACGCCGATGCGCCAGAGCTGGAACGGCAGTTATGAACCGCGCAGCTACCGCCATGGCGTGGCGCGCCTGCGCATGGCCCTGCTGCGCGGCCAGGGTCCGCAGCAGATCGCGCCCCTGCTCACAGCCTGCATGGTGTGCTACGAGGCGGCCCAGCTGCATCCGGTGGTGGACATCTTCACCCGTCCTTTCGAGGCAGGCATGCTGCTGCTGGTGCATCCGCTCTTGCAGGACGATGTGCTGATGCTGCTCCTGCAGCACGGCCAGCGCGAACTGGCGCTGGCGCAGCCGGTGCGCGCCTATGCCGAACGCCACTTCCAGCGCCGCCTGGCGGCCAAGGACAACGTCAGCGACGCGCTGCGCCTGGCGCTGGCCGAGGATGCCATCCTGTGCGGCCGCTTGGCCGAAGCGGGCCGCTATCTGCAAGGCGTGGAAGGCGCGCTGGCCCAGTTCTTCGCCAGCGTGATCCTGATGCTGCGCAACGACGTGGCGGGCGCGCTGGCCGGCTTCGAAGCGGCGCTGAAATCGATCCGGCGCGAGTCGGGCAAGCGCAAGCACCTGTTCCAGGGCATCGGCGGCCACCTGTATGTGCTGGCCCTGCTGCGCCAGGGCGACAGCAAGGCCTTGAAGGCGGCGGAAAGCTATCTGGAATTGGCGGTGCGTGCCCAGCACAATCCGGATAGCGCCGTCTACCAGCAATTGAGCGCCCTGCGCCAAGTGCGCGCCGGCACCATGAGCACCGATATCGTGCTCGCGCGCGGCTGGGAATCCGCGATGCAGGCGCAAGTGTTCCAGGGGCTTCTGTATTTCTGGCTCTCACTGCCAGCGCTCAAGCAACGCCGCGCTGAATTGCAGGACGTGGTGCAGCAGGCCGAAAGCGCGGGCTATCTGCTGATCGCGGGACAAGCCGCCGGGCTGCTCGGCCATCTGGGCGAGGAACATTACGGCGAGCGCGCCGCCGCCCTGCGCGAACAGCATGGCTTTGCCGATATGGCGCTCTGGTTCGAACGGCAGGAAGCCTGGCAGCGCCAGCTCTCAGCCCTGATCAAATTGCAGCACGGCGGCGGCAGCGACAGCGGCAGCGAAACGCGGCTGGTGTGGATGGTGTCCTACTCGCCGCGCCATGGCATCACCGAGGTCGAACCGCGCGAGCAGAAGCGCGATGCGCGCGGCCAGTGGGGCAAGGGACGTCCGGTGGCGCTCAAGCGCCTGCGCGAGGAGGCGGCGCAGCTGGACTATCTGACGCCGCAGGATATCCGCATCAGCAGCACCATCGCCCCTTCGCGCCAGGCCTATTCTTCCGGCCTGCGCTACGACATCGATACCGAGCAGGCGGCGCTGGCCCTGGTCGGCCATCCGTTCGCCTACTGGATGGATGCGCCGGACATGCGGGTGGAACTGCTGGCCGGCCAGCCCGAGCTGCTGATCCAGCGCCGCAGCGGCCAGCTGCTGCTCACCATGCAGCCCGCCATCACGGACCCGAACAGCCATGTGGTGGTGGTCAAGGAAACACCGGGCCGCCTGCGCGTGGTCAGCGTGCAGGACGAGCACCACCGCATCGCCGCCATCGTCGGCGAAGGCTTGAACGTGCCGCTGCATGCGGAAGAACAGGTGCTGGAAGCCATCGGCGCCGTGTCCTCCATGGTGACGGTGCAGTCGGATATCGGCGGCGCCGCCGCCAGCTCGCAGCAGGAAGACGCCGACGCGCGCCTGCACATCCACCTGCTGCCCTATCAGCAGGGCTTGAAGATGCAGATCCAGGTGCGCCCCCTGCCCACCGGGGCCTATTACGCGCCCGGCTCCGGCGCCGAGAGCGTGATCGCCGACGTCAATGGCAGCACGGTGCAGGCGCGGCGCAGCCTGGCCGGCGAGCGTGACGCCGAACGCCAGCTGGTTCTGAAATGCCCGGTGCTGGAGCAGGCCGAACTCGATCACGGCGAATGGCTGCTGGGCCAGCCCGCGCTCTGCCTGCAGCTGCTGGCCGAATTACAGGCCATCGATCCGGACAAAATCGTCATCGGCTGGCCCGACGGCGAAGCGTTCCGCGTCACGCAGCAGGTCGAAACCAAGCAGCTGCGCCTGGCGATCAAGAGCAAGAAGGACTGGTTCGCCGCCAGCGGCCAGTTGCAGATCGACGAGAACAAGGTGATGGACCTGCGCTCGCTGCTGGAGCTGATCAAGGCCAGCAAGAGCCGCTTCATCGAACTGGGCGACAAGCAGTTCCTGGCGCTGTCGGAGGAATTGCACCGCCGCCTGTCGGAACTGAACGACTATGGCATGGACGACGATGGCGGCGTGCGCGTGCACCGCCTGGCCGCCTTCGTGCTGGAGGAGCTGGCCGCCGAAGTGAGCGGCGTCGAGGCCGACCGCCTATGGCGCGAGCACCTGCAGCGCATCGAGGCGCAGGCCGCCTATATGCCGCAGCTGCCCAGCACCTTGCAGGCCGAGTTGCGCGACTACCAGCTGGCCGGCTTCGAATGGCTGGCGCGCCTGGCCCACTGGGGCGTAGGCGCCTGCCTGGCCGACGATATGGGCCTGGGCAAGACGCTGCAAGCCCTGGCTTTGATCCTGCTGCGCGCGCCGCAAGGCCCGGCCCTGGTGGTGGCGCCGACCTCGGTCTGCCTGAACTGGGCCAGCGAGGCGGCGCGCTTCGCGCCCACGCTGCGCGTGAAGATTTTCGGCGAGGGCGACCGCGAGGAGAGCGTGGCCAACGCCGGGCCTTTCGACCTGCTCATCGTCAGCTACGGCTTGCTGCAATTGGAATCGGAACGCTTCACCAAACAGCAATGGCACACCATCGTGCTGGACGAGGCGCAGGCGATCAAGAATGCCGCCACCAAGCGTTCGCAGGCCGTGATGGCGCTGCAAGGCGATTTCCGCATCGCCGCCACCGGCACGCCGCTGGAGAACCATCTGGGCGAGCTGTGGAACCTGTTCCGCTTCATCAATCCCGGCCTGCTGGGCAGCCTGGAGCAATTCAATCTGCGCTTCGCCGGCCCCATCGAACGCCAGCAGGACCACCGCGCCGAAGTCGGCGCGCGCAATCGCCTGCGCCGCCTGATCCAGCCCTTCATCCTGCGCCGCACCAAGGCCCAGGTGCTGCGCGAGCTGCCGGCGCGCACCGAGATCGTGCTCGAAGTCGACCTGTCGGCGGAGGAAACGGCGCTCTACGAATCGCTGCGGCGCGAGGCGCTGGAGCATCTGGCGTCGATCGAAGGCCCGGCCGACAAGAAGTCGATGCAGATCCTGGCCGAGATCATGAAGCTGCGCCGCGCCTGCTGCAATCCGAACCTGGTGTCGCCTTCGCTGAAGCTGGCCAGCAGCAAGCTGGCGGCCTTCGACCAGTTGCTGCAAGGCTTGCTGGAGAACCGCCACAAGGTGCTGGTGTTCAGCCAGTTCGTCGACCATCTGAGCCTGATCCGGCAACTGCTCGATGCCCAGGGCGTGCGCTACCAATACCTCGATGGCGCGACGCCGATGGCGGCGCGCAAGCAGCGCGTGGACGCCTTCCAGGCGGGCGAAGGCGATGTCTTCCTCATCAGCCTGAAAGCGGGCGGGGTCGGCATCAACCTGACGGCGGCCGACTATGTGATCCATATGGACCCGTGGTGGAATCCGGCGGTGGAAGACCAGGCTTCCGACCGCGCCCACCGCATGGGCCAGCAGCGCCCCGTAACCATTTACCGCCTGGTGGCGCGGCATACGATCGAGGAAGGCATCGTCGACCTGCACCAGCACAAGCGCGAGCTGGCCGACAGCCTGCTCGACGGCAGCGACGGCGCGGCCCGCATGTCGGCCGAGGATATGCTGGCCATGCTGACCGAAGGCCTGCGCCGTTGAGCGGACGGCCAGCTTGTTCGGCGGGGGCATTCATGCCATCATGCGCCATTCCGATTCAAGATATGCAAGACCATGGAAGAAGATAACAATGCCCGCATCGCGCCGGGCGCCACCCTGCTCAGCGTCAAAGCCTGGACCGCCTATATCGGCCCGCTGCTCATGGCTTTCGTCATGCTCTTCGTGCTGCGCCTGTCCTTCACCTATTCCGAGTGGCTGGCGGCCGGCGTGCTGTTCCTGTCCACCGTGGTGATCGGCTACCGCGTGCTGCTGATCCGCAGCGTGCAGCTGTATTGCGACGATGTGGGCGTGTGGATGTATGCCGGCATTCTGCCCTGGGCGCGCGGCGTGCAGGGCGTGAAGTGGCGCGACCTGGATGAAGCCACCTTCGTCCAATCGTTCTGGAGCTGGATGTTTCGCTCCTATTCGATCCGCATCGGCCACCGCTTCACCAAATCGAGCGAGATCCTGCTAAGCCATATGGCGCGCGGCAAGCAGGTGGTGGCGCAGATCAATGAGCGTCACCAGCAGCTTATCCGCGGCAATACGCTGAACTGAAAACGCGTTTGTAGCGTCATGTAACACGGGGCGCTCAAGCGGGCGGAATAATGATAATCTCGCACGCTGCACGCTCCAATTCAAGAGGTTCCCCCATGATCAAGACCAAGATTGCGCTGGCCGCCGTAATGGCCTGCCTGGCGCTGTCCCCGGCCAGCGCGGCGAAGAAGCCGCAAAAATCCGGCAAGCCCGCCAAGACAAGCAGCGCGCCAGCCAAAAAATCCAGCAAAGGCAAGGGCAAAGCTGCCGCCGCAGCGGGCGCGGGCGCCGCCGCGGCCGCCGTTGCCGCGCCGGTGGCGCAGGAGCGCCGCCAGGACCGCACGTTCGGCAATGTGAGCAACCAGTTCCTCAGCGCCCTGTGGCGCGCCGATCCCGAGCTGGCCATCTCGGTCGGCAAATACGATACCGCCGCCACCTTGACTATTCCCGACGCGGCCAGCCGCCAGCGCCAGCTGGCCTTTATCGACGACTGGCTGGAACGCTTCGGCAAGCTCGATGCGCGCCAGTTGTCGCCGCGCCAGCGCACCGACCTGGGCCTGCTGCAGAACAAGCTGAATAGCGACCGCTGGTATCTGACCACCTTCCGCGAGTTCGAGTGGAATCCGGCGTCCTACAATATCGCCAGCCCACTCGACTTCATCCTCAACACCGAATACGCGGCCAAGCCGCAGCGCCTGCGCACCCTGCTCAAGCGCATCGCCAGCGTGCCGGCCTATTACGACGCGGCGCGCGCCAGCATCAGCAATCCGACGCGCGAACACACCCAGCTGGCCGTGGCGCAGGCGCCCGGCGTGGTGGCGGTGCTGAACGATATCCAGAAAGAGGCGCAAGCCTCGATTCTGACCAGCGACGAGAAGCAGTTGTTCGCGCTGCGCGTGGCGGAGGCGAAGAAGGCCGTGGAATCCTACGCCGCCTGGCTCGGCGAGCTGGATAAGACGCTGGAAAAAACCGGCGCGCGCTCCTTCCGCATCGGCAAGGAGCTGTACGAGGCCAAGTTCGGCTTCGACATCCAGGCCGGCAGCACCGGCGAGCAGACTTACCAGAAAGCCTTGGCGGCGCGCGAGCAGCTGCTGGCGAATATGGACCGCATCGCCGACGAGCTGTGGCCCAAGTATCTGGGCGATACGCCGAAACCGGCCGAGCGCTATGCCAAGATCGGCATGATGATCGACAAGCTCTCCTCCAACCACGTCGCGCGCGAGAACTTCTTCCCCGAGATCCGCCGCCAGATTCCGCAACTGCAGGACTGGGTGGTCAAGCACAATCTGCTGACCCTCGATCCGAAGAAGCCTTTGGTGGTGCGCGAAACGCCCGAGTACCAGCGCGGCGTGGCCGGCGCCAGCATCGAGGCGCCAGGCCCCTTCCGTCCGCAGGACCGCACTTACTACAATGTGACGCCGCTCGACAAGGAAACGCCGGAACAAGCCGAGAGCAGCCTGCGCGAGTACAACCACTGGATCCTGCAGATCCTGAACATGCACGAAGCGATTCCGGGCCATTACGCCCAGCTGGTGTACGCCAACAAATCGCCTTCCGTGATCAAGTCCATCTTCGGCAATGGCGCCATGGTGGAAGGCTGGGCGGTCTACAGCGAACGCATGATGCTGGAATCGGGTTATGGCGACAACGCGCCCGAGATGTGGCTGATGTATTCGAAGTGGAATCTGCGCAGCGTGACCAATACCATCCTCGATTACAGCGTGCACGTATTGGGCATGGAGAAGGAGCAGGCCATCGACCTGCTGACGCGCCAGGCCTTCCAGACGCCGCGCGAAGCGGCCGAGAAATGGCGCCGCGTGCAACTGACCTCGGTGCAGCTGACCAGCTATTTCAGCGGCTTCAGCGAGATCATGGAATTGCGCGAGCAGCGCCGCCAGACCCTGGGCAGCCGCTTCGTGCTGAAGGACTTCCACGAGCAGTTCCTCAGCTACGGCAGCGCCCCGGTGCGCGTGATCCGCGAGCTGATGCAGTAAGCCCGTCCTATCCCGCCCGCCTTTGCGGCCGCGCAAGCGGCGTCAGCGAGCGGGCGCTTAGCATGGCATGTGGTGCGGACGCCCTGGCGGCGTCCGATCTGCTATCCTGATTCCAAGGAGTTGCGATGCCCATGCCCCTGCCTTTCGACAAGCTCGAATATTCCCGCATCCTGCAAGCCAGCGGCGTGCCGCCGGCGCAGGCGGAAGCCCATGCCGACGCCCTCTCCTACGCGCTGAGCGAACCGGTTTGCCTCTCCTCCGACCTGGCCATCCTGAAAGCGGAAATTCTCGCCCAGGTCAGCGAAATGTTCGTGAAATTCAAAGCAGAAATTCTGGCGGAGGTGGATAAAAAGCTCAGACCTATCTATTGGATGCTGGCGGCATCGCTGCTGATGCACGCCATTGTCCTGACCAAGCTTTTTCTCTAGGCTTATTCCTGCTGTTCGCTGGGCGCCTGCGTGACTTTGACGAAGATCGGCGAAAGCAGCACACCGACCTCAAACAGCAGCCACATCGGAATCGCCAGCGAGAACTGGCTGACCACGTCCGGCGGCGTGACGATGGCGGCGATCACGAAGGCGGCCACAATCACATAACCGCGCCACTCCTTCAGCTTGGCCACCGACACCAGGCCCATACGCACCAGGATCACCACCACCACCGGCACTTCGAAAGCGCAGCCGAAGGCCAGGCACATCGACATCACGAAATCGAGATAATTCTCGATATCGGGCGTGACCGAAATCGACGTCGGCGAAAATTCCGAGATAAAAGCGAACACCCGCCCGAACACGAGGAAGTAGCAGAAGGCCACGCCCGCCATGAACAGCAGCGAAGAGGAAATCACCAGCGGCGCGATCAAGCGCTTTTCATGGGCGTACAGGCCGGGCGCGACAAAGGCCCACATCTGGTACAGCACCCAGGGCAGTGACAGGATCAGGCCGATCACCAGCGTGACCTTCATCGGCACCAGGAAGGGCGCGATGACGCCGGTGGCGATCATCTTCGAACCGGCCGGCAAAGCATTCACCATGGGCTGGGCGATGATGTCGTAGATATGCGAAGGACCGGGCCAGAACATCAGGGCCGCCGTCACCAGCAGCACGCCGATCGAGGCCTTGACCAGACGGTCGCGCAGCTCAATCAGGTGGGAGATGAAGGTTTCTTCGACAGGTTGTGGATTGCTCATTTAATAGAACGATGCAGATTTGCCGCTGCGCGGACGGAAGCGCGCCACGCGCGCCGCGCCCGAGACCACATGGCTGCGACCGCCGTTGCGCTGCTTATACCAGAGCGGTACGGCCGAGGTGCGGACCAGGCGCTTGCGGCGGAATTCCTTGGCCTTGCGCGACAGGTCCTCGTTGGTGGCGGTGATCGGCGGCGAGTGCGCCGCATCGTCGACGCGCAAGGCGCTTTCCACTTCCGACATATTCTGCGCGATGCTGTCTTCCACGCCGCTTTTGATCGACTGGGCCGTTTCCTGCACTTCCTTGTGCAGGTTTTTCAGCTCTTCCAGTTCGATTTCGCGGCTGACTTCCGCCTTCACATCATGCAGATAACGCTGGGCGCGGCCATACAAGGTACCCGCCATGCGGGCCACCTTGGGCAGTTTTTCCGGGCCGATCACGACGAGGGCAACGACCCCGATGATGGCGAGTTTAGAGAGACCGAGATCGATCATAGGCTATCGGCGCATGCCGCCGGCCGCGGCCGGCATGGCATTAATGCTTGCTTTTCTCTTTGGCGTCGACGTCGATGGTGCTCTTGTCGGCCACCGCTTGCGGCGCCGCCGGCGTCGCGGGCTTGTCTTCCTCGCCCTTCACGCCGTCTTTAAAGCCCTTCACGGCCTTGCCGATATCCGAACCCATATTGCCCAGTTTCTTGGTACCGAACACCAGCATTACCACCACCAGCACGATCAGCCAGTGCCAAATACTCATCGAACCCATCATTTTCCCCTTGCAGGACGCTCAGCGCCCAAAAATAAACCGGTAATACGCACAGTATACGCGAAGCGCGCCCGTCATGTGCTTGTCATATTTACCAGAGGCAATACCCTTTAGCGCATCGCACGCCAAGGGCGCGGACCGCCGACCATATGCAAGTGCAGATGGTACACTTCTTGCCCGCCGTCGGGACCACTGTTTATCAAGGTTTTATAACCTCGTGTCGGTTGGCCGTCGGTGTCGTAGACCACGGAAACCCCATGTTCCTCGGCCAGGCGCGGCGCCAGCGCCAGCATACGGCCCAGCAGCGGCGCGTCGTCGCTGCCGCAATCGGACAGGGTGCTGTAGTGCTTCTTCGGGATCACCAGCAGGTGCACCGGCGCGGCCGGGTTGATATCCTTGAAGGCCAGCAGCTCCTCATCCTCGTACACCACCGAGGAGGGAATGGTCTTAGCGGCAATCTTGCAGAACAGGCAGTTGTCCACGTTCAGTCCTTATGTCTTGAGATTAATGTTGATCCGGGCGCGCGGCCTTTTCGTCCAGGCCGGACAGTCCTTCGCGCCGCGCCAGCTCGTCCAGCACCTGCTGCGGGCTCAGGCCGAACTGGGACAGCAGCACCAGCGAATGGAACCACAGGTCGGCGCACTCGTACAGCAGCTTGTCCGGATCGCCGCCGTGGCGCGCGTCCTTGGCGGCCATCACGGTTTCCACCGCTTCCTCGCCGATTTTCTTGAGGATGGCGTCGTCGCCCTTGGCAAACAGGCGCGCCACATAGGAGGCGGCCGGGTCGCCGCCATTGGCCGGCTTGCGCGATTCGATGACCGCTGCCAGGCGGTCCAGCACTGTCGTCATTTCTTGGTTTCCGTATAAATCGTTTCCGGGTCTTTCAGCACCGGCTCCACGTTCTGCCAGTCGCCATCTTTCGGATCGCCCAAGAATTTGTTGAAAAAGCAGGAATGGCGGCCGGTATGGCAGGCGATGCCGCCGGCCTGCTCGATCTTCAGCAGCACCACGTCCTCGTCGCAATCGAGGCGGATTTCCAGCACCTTCTGCACATGGCCCGATTCCTCGCCCTTGTGCCACAGCTTCTTGCGCGAACGGCTCCAGTACACGGCCTCGCCCAGCTCCACTGTCTTGTACAAGGCATCGCGGTTCATCCAGGCGAACATCAGCACATCGTTGCTGCCCGCCTCCTGGGCGATCACCGGCACCAGGCCGTGTTCGTCCCACTTCACCTTGTTCAGCCATTTCGCCTTGGCGACGCTCGCCGCGGTTCCGGTTGCCATATTCGTCCTCTTTCTCAGACCAGGCGCATGGGAATGCCCTGCTCGGCCATGAAGCGCTTGGCTTCCTGCACGGTGTGCTGGCCATAGTGGAAAATGCTGGCGGCCAGCACCGCATCGGCGCGCCCCAGCTTGATGCCGTCGGCCAGATCCTGCAGGCCGCCCACGCCGCCCGAGGCGATCACCGGCACCTGCACCGCGTCCGACACGGCGCGCGTCAGTCCCAGGTCGAAGCCGGACTTGGTGCCGTCGCGGTCCATGCTGGTCAGCAGCAGCTCGCCCGCGCCCAGTCCCTCCATCTTGCGCGCCCACTCGATGGCATCGAGGCCGGTGGCGTTGCGGCCGCCGTGGGTAAACACTTCCCATTTGCCGGGCGCCACCTGCTTGGCGTCGATCGCCACCACGATGCACTGCGCGCCGTGCTTCTGCGACGCTTCGTACACCAGTTGCGGATTGCTCACGGCCGAGGTGTTCAGGCTGACCTTGTCGGCGCCCGCGTTCAGCAGGCGGCGCACATCGTCCACCTGGCGCACGCCGCCGCCCACGGTCAGCGGGATGAAGACCTGGGACGCCACCGCCTCGATGATGTCGAGGATCAGGCCGCGGTTATCGCTGGAGGCGGTGATGTCGAGGAAGGTCAGCTCGTCGGCGCCCTGCTCGTCGTAGCGGCGCGCGATTTCCACCGGGTCGCCCGCGTCGCGCAGCTCGGTGAAATTGACGCCTTTGACGACGCGGCCATTGGTCACGTCGAGGCAGGGGATGATGCGCTTGGCTAGCATGGTTTACTCTTCTTCTTCGATCTCGCCCGACAATTCGTCGGCGCGCAGCTGGGCCGCGTTCAGGTCCAGCGTGCCTTCGTAAATCGAACGGCCGCAGATCACGCCCTCGATGCCCTCGTCCTGCACCGCGCACAGGGCTTCCACATCGCTCAGATTGTGCAGGCCGCCGGAAGCGATGATGGGAATGCGCACCGCCTGCGCCAGGCGCACGGTGGCTTCGATATTCACGCCACCCATCATGCCGTCGCGGCCGATGTCGGTGTAGACGATGGATTCGACGCCATAGGTTTCGAATTTCTGCGCCAGGTCGATCACCTCGTGGCCGGACATCTTGCTCCAGCCGTCGGTCGCCACCTTGCCGTCCTTGGCATCCAGGCCGACGATGATGTGGCCGGGGAAGGCGCCGCAGGCGTCATGCAGGAAGCCCGGGCTTTTCACGGCGGCGGTGCCGATGATGATGTAGCTGATGCCATCGTCCAGATAGCGCTCGATGGTGTCGAGGTCGCGGATGCCGCCGCCCAGCTGCACGGGGATTTCGTCGATATCGTGTTCCAGCGCGAAATCCTGCACGGTTTTCAGAATGGCTTTCACCGCGCCTTCGTTCTTTGGCTTGCCGGCGAAGGCGCCGTTCAGGTCAACCAGATGCAAACGGCGCGCGCCCTGTTGCAGCCAATGACGCGCCATTTCGGCCGGGTCTTCGGAGAAAACAGTAGCAAGTTCCATATCGCCTTGTTTCAGGCGAACGCAGTGACCGTCTTTGAGGTCGATGGCAGGAATGAGCAGCATGGTATCTAAAGTGTCAAAGAAAAAAAGGTGGGAGTTTAAGGTTGCCAATGAACGAAATTCTTGAACAGCTGCAGGCCGGCAGCTGCGCTTTTCTCCGGGTGGAACTGGGTAGCGAAGATATTATCGTGCGCTACGGCGCAGCAGAAGGGCGCACCGTAGACCGTTTCGCCGACGCGGTGCGCCGCCTCTCCGGGCTGGACGTAATAGCTGTGCACGAAATAGAAGTAAGCGTTGTCGGCGATGCCCTGCCACAGCGGATGGGCGGCGGTCTGTTTCACCTGGTTCCAGCCCATCTGCGGCACCTTGAAGCGCGAGCCGTCTTCCTGCAACTGGCCGTCGAGCTGGAAGCGCACCACCTTGCCGGGCAACAGACCGAGGCCGGCGGCGTCGCCCTCCTCGCTGCGCTCGAACAGCATCTGCTCGCCGATGCACACGCCGAGCATCGGCTTGCTGGCGGCGGCGCGCAACAGCGCTTCCTGCACGCCCGATTCGCGCAGGCTGCGCATGCAGTCCGGCATGGCGCCCTGGCCGGGCAGGACGATGCGCTCGGCGCTATCGATATCGGCGGCGGCGCCCGAGATCAGGATCTCGGCTTCCGGCGCTACGGCGCGCAAAGCCTGCGCCACCGAGCGCAGATTGCCCATGCCGTAGTCCACTACAACAATTTTTTTCATATGCCGTTCAAAGCCGGAGGGAAATTACAGGCTTCCTTTGGTCGAAGGGATGGTGCCTGCCGCGCGTTCGTCATGTTCGACGGCCATGCGCAGGGCGCGGCCGAAAGCCTTGAACACGGTTTCGCACTGGTGGTGGGCATTGGTGCCGCGCAGATTGTCGATGTGCAGCGTGACCAGGGCGTGGTTGACGAAGCCGCGGAAGAATTCCAGCGTCAGGTCAACGTCAAAGCCGCCGATCATCGCGCGCGTGAAAGGAATATGGTATTCGATGCCGGGACGGCCCGAAAAATCGATGACCACGCGCGACAGCGCTTCATCCAGCGGCACATAAGCATGGCCGTAGCGGCGGATGCCTTTGCGGTCGCCGATGGCTTTCGCCACCGCCATGCCCAGGGTGATGCCGACGTCTTCCACCGTATGGTGGTTATCGATATGGATGTCGCCGGTCGCTTCGATATCGAGATCGAACAGGCCATGGCGCGCGATCTGGTCCAGCATATGGTCGAGGAAGGGAACGCCGGTGTTCAGTTTCTGTACGCCGGTGCCATCCAGATTGATGGCAACGCGAATCTGGGTCTCGTTGGTGTTGCGCGTGATTTCTGCGGTGCGGTTCATGGAAAGGCTCATCTCTTAGTCTGCCAGCGATGCTTTCAAAGCGCCGAGGAGGGCTGCATTCTCGTCCGGCGTGCTGACAGTCACGCGCAGGCAATTGGACAGCACAGTATGCATTCTACCCACATTTTTGATCAATACCTTGTGCGTAAGGAGTTTCGCGTAGGCATCGTCGGAATTGGGCACCCGAATCAGAATAAAATTCGCCGCCGAGGGGAAGACCGCGACCCCGGGCAAGGCCGCCAGCGCCTCTGCCAGCAGGCCGCGCTGCTCGCGCAGCAGGGCGGCCTGCTCGTCCAGCACTTCGATGTGGTCGAGCGCGAATTCGGCGGCCGTCTGGCTCAGCACATTGATGTTGTATGGAGGCCGCACTTTATCGAATTCCGTCAGCAGCGCGGGCGCCGCCGACATATAGCCGAGGCGGATGCCGGCCAGTCCGAGCTTGGACAGGGTGCGCATCACGATCAGGTTCGGGAACTCGGGCAGGCGGCCCATGAAGCTCTGGCGCGCGAACGGCTCGTAGGCTTCGTCCACCACCACCAGGCCCACGCCGTCGAGGGCGCGGATGATCTCGACCATCTCGTCGGCATCGTACAGATTGCCGGTCGGGTTGTTCGGATAGGCCAGGAAGGTCAGCGCCGGACGGTGCTCGGCGATGGCGGCCAGCATGGCGTCCTTGTCCAGCGTCAGGTCGGCGCGCAGCGGCACGCCGACGAACTCCATGCCGGCGAATTGGGCCGAACGCTGGAACATGACGAAGCCGGGCACGGGAGCCAGCAGCACGGCGCGTTTTTCCTGGTTGGCGCAGGCCGTGGCCATGATGGAAATCAGTTCGTCGGAACCGTTGCCGAGGATGACGTCGTAACCGGCCGGCACGCCCAGCTTGGCGCACAGGCGCTGCTTGAGCGTGGCGTAGGAAGCGACCGGGTAGCGGTTCAGCGCCACATCGGCCAGGCGCCGGCTCAATTCATGGTGCAGATGCTGCGGCAGCTCATACGGGTTTTCCATCGCGTCCAGTTTGATAAAACCGCTCGCATCCGGCACATGGTAGCTGCCAATGGCGCGCACGTCGGAACGGATGGTTTTGCTGATCAAATCGTCGAGGGAAGACATCTTTGCTGCACTCCTGTGGTTGGCTAGACAGTGACTTCTTTAAGGGGAGACTTCTTCTTTTTCGCGGCGGTCTTTTTTGCGGCCGCCGGTTTGGCGGCGCGGGCGCGGCGCGGCTTGGCCGGCACATCGGGCGGTGCGTCGGGCGCGGCGGCGGCGGCCAGCACTTCGGCCGTTTCCCGCGCCGCCAGTTCCAGCTCTGCCAGACGGGCTTGGGCGACTGCGCAGTATTCGGGATTAAGCTCGAAGCCGACGAAGTTGCGGCCGCAGCGGCGCGCCGCCACGGCGGTGGTGCCGCTGCCCATGAACAGGTCAAGCACCACGCCGTCCGGCGGGCAGGATGCTTTCACCATGCGCTCGATGATTTCCAGCGGCTTCTGGGTCGGATGGTCGACGCGTTCGGCATGCTCGCGGTGCAGACGCGATACGCTCCACAAATCCTTGGGGTTGTAGCCCACTTCCAGCCACTTGGCGCCGACGAAGATCGAGCGCGAGCGGGCTTTCTTGGTTTCGGCATCGTAGGGGATGCGCACCGCGTCCAGGTCGAAGTAGTAATCCTTGCGGCGCACGAAGAAGCCGATCGTATCGTGCACGGAAGAGAAACTGCGCACGCTGCCGCCCATCGAGGGCACGCGGCGGTCCCAGATGATTTCGTTCATCATCGTCATGCGCTTTTTGAGCATGACGAAAATCTCCGGCGAAAAGCGCCAGGTGAGGAAGATGTACAGGCTGCCGTTCGGCTTGAGCTTGGGCAGGGCGGCGTCGATCCACTGCTCGGTCCAGCGCAGATAGTCTTCCACGCTTTGCTGGTCCGAGGCATTGCCGTAATCCTTGCCCAGGTTGTAGGGCGGATCGGTCAGGATCAAGTCGATGGCGCCGTCCGGGATGCGCGCCAGTCCGGCCAGCGCATCCTCGCAATACAGCTGATTGAGCCAGCCGCTCATACGCCCTGCTTCAGGCGCAACTCGGCGCTGCGGGCGTGGGCCTGCAAGCCTTCGCCATACGCCAGTTCGGCGGCGACCTTGCCCAGGGTCTGGGCGCCGGCCTCGCTGACCTGGATTACGGAAGAGCGCTTCTGGAAATCGTACACGCCCAGCGGCGAGGAAAAGCGCGCCGTGCGCGAGGTCGGCAGCACGTGGTTCGGGCCGCAGCAATAGTCGCCCAGCGATTCGGAAGAGAAGCGGCCCAGGAACATGGCGCCGGCGTGGCGGATCTGCTCGGCCCACTGCTGCGGATTCTCGGCCGAGATTTCCAAGTGTTCGGCGGCGATGCTGTTGGCGATGGCGCAGGCTTCGGCCATATCGCGCACCTGGATCAGGGCGCCGCGATCGGTCAGCGACGTGCGGATCACGTCCTGGCGCGGCATGGCCGGCAGCAGCTTGGCGATGCTCGCTTCCACCTTGGCGATATAGTCCGCGTCGGGGCACAGCAGGATGGCCTGCGCCAGCTCGTCGTGCTCGGCCTGGGAAAACAGGTCCATGGCCACCCAGTCCGGATCGGTGCTGCCGTCGCAGATCACGAGGATTTCGGACGGACCGGCGATCATGTCGATGCCCACGGTGCCGAAGACGCGGCGCTTGGCCGAAGCCACATAGGCGTTGCCGGGGCCGACGATCTTGTCCACCGGCTGGATGGTTTCGGTGCCGTAAGCCAGGGCCGCGACGGCTTGCGCGCCGCCGATGCTGATCACGCGCGTGACGCCGGCAATGGCGGCGGCGGCCAGCACCATCTGGTTTTTCACGCCGTCCGGCGTCGGCACCACCATGATGATTTCCTGCACGCCGGCCACGCGGGCCGGCACGGCGTTCATCAACACGGAGGAAGGATAGGCCGCCTTGCCGCCGGGGACATAGATGCCCACGCGGTCGAGCGGCGTCACGCGCTGGCCCAGCACCGTGCCATCGGCCTCGGTATAGCTGAAGCCTTGCAGCTCCTGCTTCTGGCGTTCGTGGAACAGGCGGATGCGTTCGGCCGCCGTCTGCAGGGCCAAGCGCTGCTTCTCCGGCAGCGCGGCCAGCGCCGCGTCCAGCTCCTGCTGCGGAATGTCGAAGGCGGCCATGCTCTGCGCGCCACCGTTGGGAATGCGGTCGAAACGGTTGGTGTATTCCAGCACGGCTTCGTCGCCGCGCGCGCGCACCTGGGCGATGATGCCGGTGACGGCCTGCTCGATCGCTTCGTCGGTGGAGGCTTCAAAGGCCAGCAGCGCGTCCAGCGTTTCCTGGAAATCGGGCTGGCGGGAATCGAGCTTGCGGATCTGGATGGTCATGATGGTTACGCTTGTTGGGCTTGCGCCTGCGAGGCGCGTTCGAAAGCTTCGATGATGGGTTGCAGGCGCGCGCGCTTGAGTTTCAGCGCGGCCTGGTTCACCACCAGGCGCGAAGAGATGTCCATGATCTCTTCCACTTCCACCAGATTATTGGCGCGCAGGGTGCTGCCGGTGCTGACCAGGTCGACGATGGCGTCGGACAGGCCGATCAGCGGCGCCAGCTCCATCGAGCCATACAGCTTGATCAGGTCAACGTGCACGCCCTTGGCGGCAAAGTGCTCGCGCGCCATCTGCGTGAACTTGGTCGCCACGCGCAGGCGGGCGCCCTGGCGCACGGCGGTTTCATAATCGAAGCCCGCCTTCACCGCCACCGACATGCGGCAGCGCGCGATATTCAGGTCGACCGGCTGGTACAGGCCTTCGCCGCCGTGCTCGAACAGCACGTCCTTGCCGGCCACGCCGAAGTCGGCCGCCCCATGCTGCACATAGGTCGGCACGTCGGTGGCGCGCACGATCAGCACGCGCACGTGCGGATCGTTGGTTGGCAGGATCAGCTTGCGCGACGTCTCCGGATTCTCGGTGACGGTGATGCCCGCAGCCGCCAGCAGCGGCAGGGTGTCCTCGAAGATTCGGCCTTTGGAGAGTGCCAGAATCAACTGGGAATCGTTCCCGGCCTGGCTGGTGATTGCGTTCATGATGGGCTTTCGATTGCGTTACTTGATGCGGCTGATATTGGCGCCCAGCGCCTGCAGCTTCACTTCCATGCGGTCGTAGCCGCGGTCGAGGTGGTAGATGCGGTCGACCAGGGTTTCGCCTTTGGCGGCCAGGGCGGCGATCACCAGCGAGGCGGAAGCGCGCAGGTCGGTCGCCATCACGGGCGCGCCGATCAGCTGCTCCACGCCCTTGATGAAGGCGGTGTTGCCGTCGGTCTCGATGGCCGCGCCCAGGCGGTTCATTTCCTGCACGTGCATGAAGCGGTTTTCGAAAATGGTTTCCGTCACCTTGCTGGCGCCGTTGGCGATGGTGTTTACCGCCATGAACTGGGCCTGCATATCGGTCGGGAAGCCGGGGTACTCGGTGGTGCGGAAGCTGACCGGATTCGGGCGGCTGTCCATCTGGGCGCGGATGCTGTCCTTGCCGATGGTCATGCGCAGGCCCATTTCGCGCAGCTTGTCGAGCGCCGCGTCCATGATGTCGACGCGGGTATTGCGCAGGGTGATGTCGCCGCCCGCCGCCGCCACGGCGCACAGGAAGGTGGCCGCTTCGATACGGTCGGGAATCACGTCGTGGCTGGCGCCGTGCAGCTCGGACACGCCCTGGATCACCAGGCGGTCGGTGCCGATGCCTTCGATTTTCGCGCCCATGGCCACCAGCAGATTGGCCAGGTCGGTCACTTCCGGTTCGCGCGCGGCGTTTTCCAGGATGGTTTCGCCTTCGGCCAGGGTGGCGGCCATCAGCAGGTTTTCCGTGCCGGTCACCGTGATCATATCGGTGACGATGCGGGTGCCTTTCAGTTTTTTGCACTTGGCGTAGATATAGCCGCCGTCGATGCTGATATCGGCGCCCATCGCCTGCAGACCCTTGATGTGCTGGTCGACCGGACGCGAACCGATGGCGCAGCCGCCCGGCAGCGAGACCTTGGCCTGGCCGAAGCGCGCCAGCAGGGGACCGAGCACCAGGATCGAGGCGCGCATGGTCTTCACCAGCTCATACGGCGCTTCCAGCTTGGTGATTTTCGAACCGTTGAGCGTGACCTTGTCGCCGTCCTGGTTCACTTGCAGGCCGGTCTGGCCCAGCAGTTTCAGGATGGTGGACACGTCGTGCAGCTTCGGCACGTTCGACAGCTTCACGTCGCCCGAAGTCAGCAGGCCGGCGCACAGAATGGGCAGGGCCGCGTTCTTGGCGCCGGAAATGGTGACATCGCCCATCAGGCGTTTGCCGCCCTGGATAATCAGTTTGTCCATGTCGGCTTATCCTTGGAATTCTTCAGGGGTCAGGGTTTTCATCGACAGCGCGTGGATCTCTTCGCGCATGCGGTCGCCCAGCGCCGCGTACACCAGCTGGTGGCGCTGGATCAGGCGCTTGCCGGCGAAGGCCGAGGACACGATAACAGCCTGGAAATGCTGGCCGTCGCCTTCCACTTGCAGGTGGGTGCATTCGAGGCCGGCGGCGATATAGCTGTGGATTGCTTCTGGTGTGGTGCTCACGATTTTTCCTTGTGCAGAGTGTTTTAGTGGCGCAGACGGTAGCCGCTGCGCAGAAGACGGATGGCCACCAGCGACAGCACCGCGAGGAAGCCGGCGACGATGGCGAAACTGGTCCAGGGATTGACGTCGGACTGGCCGAAGAAGCCGTAGCGGAAGCCGTCGATCATGTAGAAGAACGGGTTCAGGTGCGAAACGGCGAGCCAGAACGGCGGCAGCGAATGGATCGAATAAAAGACGCCCGCGAGGAAGGTCAGCGGCACGATCAGGAAGTTCTGGAAAGCGGCCAGCTGGTCGAATTTCTCGGCCCAGATGCCGGCGATCAGGCCCACGGTGCCGAGGATGGCCGCGCCCAGCAGGGCGAACGCCAGAATCCACAGCGGCGCGGTAAAGCTCAGCTGCGCGAACCAGGCGGTGACGAGGAACACGCCGAAACCGACCGTGATGCCGCGCACCATGGCCGCCAGCACGTAAGCCGAGAAAATCTCCCAGTGCGACAGGGGCGTGAGCAGCACGAACACCAGATTGCCCGTGATCTTGGACTGGATCAGCGAGGACGAGGAATTGGCGAAGGAATTCTGCAAGACGCTCATCATCACCAGGCCCGGAATCAGGAAGGCGGTGTAGCTGACGCCCTCGTACACCTTCTGCCCGCCCAGCACGTGGCCGAAGATCAGCAGGTACAGCATGGCGGTCAGGATGGGCGCGGCGATGGTCTGGGTGGCGACCTTGTAGAAGCGCAGCGTTTCTTTATATACCAGGGTGCGGAAGCCGGTGGACAGCATCATTCGCCTCCATTCATGATTTGCAGGAAGATGTCTTCCAGGTCGGCCTGCTGCAACTGCATTTCGTCGATGACGGCGCCGCTTTCGCGCAGGCGCGCCAGGATGCCCTCCACCTCCGCGTAGTCGTTGATGCGCAGGCTGTATTTGCGGCCGCTGTCGGCCTCCAGCGGATGCGTGATCAGATGGCGCAAGCCTTCCGGCAGGTCGCCGCTCTGCATATGCACGATCAGCTGGGAGCCGGAGATGCGGCGGATCAGGGCCGCCATGGTGTCGGCCGCCACCACCTGGCCGGTCTTGAGCATGGCCACGCGCTTGCACATGGCTTGCGCCTCTTCCAGATAGTGGGTGGTCAGCACCACGGTGTGGCCTTCGCGGTTCAGGCGCGAAATGAACTTCCACAGGGTCTGGCGCAGCTCCACGTCGACGCCGGCGGTCGGCTCGTCGAGCACGATGACGGGCGGCTTGTGCACCAGGGCCTGGGCCACCAGCACGCGCCGCTTCATGCCGCCGGACAGGGCGCGCATATTGGTGTCGGCCTTGGGCGTCAAGTCCAGATTGTGCATGACCTCATCGATCCAGGCGTCGTTCTTGCCCAGGCCGAAATAGCCCGATTGCAGGCGCAGGGTTTCGCGCACGGTGAAGAAAGGATCGAACACCAGTTCCTGCGGCACCACGCCGAGCTTGCGGCGCGCGGCGCGGAAATCGCTGACCACGTCGTGGCCGTGGATTTTGACCGTGCCCTTATCGGCGCGGATCAAGCCGGCGATGATGGAGATCAGGGTGGTTTTGCCGGCGCCGTTCGGCCCCAGCAGCCCGAAGAACTCACCCTCCTCGATGGAGAGAGACACGCCGCCCAGCGCCTGCAGCGATTGGTAACGCTTCTCGACATTGCTGATTTGGATTGCTGTCATGCTTGCTTAGTTAGGTTTTTGGTGCAACGGCGACCGTTGCTCGGACGGCCCAGCAGGCCGGGGGATGCGAGCGCCGCGGCTCTCTAGGGCAACGGCAACGGTCAATTATATTGGAATTTTGGTTCGGCATCGCCGGACCGGGTAAAGCTGGGGCGGGGGGGTGAGGCGGGGGTCAATGATGATGCAGATTGGCCGGGCTCAGGGCCGGCTCTTCGGCCACGGGGGCCGGGGCGCTTGCGATCAGCGGGCAAACGCCATACAGCTTGGTCAGGCTTTTCAGCGCATCGGGCAGGTTTTGCAGGTCGAGACGGACGCCAGCCTGGGCAGCGGCGCGCTGCCAGGCCAGCATCACGGAGACGGCCGCCGAATCCACCGCCGTCACTTGGCCCAGGTCGAACGTGGTCTGGCCGGCGCGGATGGCGGCCAGACCCTGCTCCAGCGCCACCGTGGCATTGGCCACGGTCAGCGAGGTCAGGGACAGCGGATTGTTGTTGGCAGCAGACATCGGTCTTGGTATCCGGCTTATTTCTGGACGGTTTTCAGGGGCTTGTTGGCCAGCTGCTTGTTCTTGTTGGCCAGCGCCTTGATCAGGCCGTCGATGCCGCCCTTGCTGATTTCGGAAGCGAACGTGCCTTTATAGGTTTCCACCAGCCAGGCGCCCAGCACATTGATGTCGTAAATCTTCCAGCCGGCCGCCGATTTGGCGACGCGGTAGTTCAGCGGCACCGGCTCGCCACGGGCCACGTTCACTTGCGAACGCACTTCCACTTCGGTGTCGCTCGGGTCGGCGCGCAGCGGCTTGAACTCGATGGTTTCATTTTTCACCTGGGACAGGGCGCCCGAGTAGGTGAAGATCAGCAGGGTGCGGAACTCGGTGGACAGCTGTTTTTGCTGGTCCGGCGTGGCTTCGCGCCAATAGCGGCCGGCGGCCAGCGAGGTCATGCGCTGGAAGTCGACGTAGGGCAGGATCTTGGTTTCCACCAGGTCCATCACGCGTTTCTGGTTGCCGGCCTGGATTTCCTTGTCGGCTTTGGCGGTGTCCAGCACTTCCTGGCTGATGCGTTTCACCAGAGCGTCCGGCGCTTCGTTGGCCGGGGCCGGGGCGGCCGTCGCGCTGACGGCGAAGGCCACGGTGGCCAGGGCGATGAGTTGCTTAATCAGTTTCATGGGCTTTTTACCTATATTGGTTGTGCGGCAATTACAGGCTGGCCGTATTGGCAGCCTGTGGCGGCATTATAGCCTGAGGCGCCATCGCTTCGCTGTCAGCTTGGGCCGTCGCCGGCTTGCCTTCGGCCGGCGCGGCGTCGGACTTGCTTTCCGGCTTGGCTTCCGGGCTGGAGCCGGCCGGCTTGTCCTCGGCCGCCGGCTTGGCCTTCAGCGGCCACACATTGTGGCGCGGCTGGTCTTCGCCATCGTTGACCCGGTTTTCGCGCGCTTGCAGGAAGCCGTCGCGGATGAATTCATAGCGGTCCAGCGCGGCGTCTTCCAGCAAGGTGGAGGCGTCGAGCAGGGCGGCGCGCTGGTCGACCACGCGCACGGCGGTGCCGACATTGCGCACGCGCATATTCCGGTTGTGGACCCAGGGGTCGGCGGCGATGTCGAGCGGCAAGCCGACCGTGTCGCGCACGGTGGACGGGCCCAGCAGCGGCAGCATCACGTAAGGACCGGACGGCACGCCCCAGGCGCCCAGGGTCTGGCCGAAGTCTTCCTTATGCTTTTTCAGGCCGGCTTCGGACGCGATGTCGAGCACGCCCAGCAGGCCGAAAGTCGAGTTGATGGCCACGCGCATCACGTCCGACATGCCTTCCTCGCCCTTACCCTGCATCAGGTTATTGGCGGCGGTCCACACATCGGCCAGATTGCCGAAGAAATTGCCGACGCCGGTCTGCACGAAGCCCGGCAACACGTTCTTGTAGACCGTGGCGGCCGGTTTCAGCGCGGCCTGGTCGACGGCGTCGTTGAATTTGAAGACGGCGCGGTTGAAGCCTTCATACGGGTCGCGCGGATTGGTGCTGGCGCAGCCGGTCAGCGCGGCGCTCGCGGCGAGCACCAGCGCCAGCTGGCGCAGCTTGAAGGGAGTGGCTTTTTGCATTATTTGCTATCCTTTCCTTCGGCGGCCTTGCTGTAGATAAATTGATTGATCAAGTCTTCCAGCACGGCGGCCGATTGGGTGCGGGCAATCTTGTCGCCGCCAGCCAGATTGGCCAGGTCGCCGCCCGCTTCGATGCCGATGTATTGCTCGCCCAGCAAACCGGAGGTCAGGATCTTGGCCGAGCTGTCTTTCGGGAATTTGTAGCCCGCTTCCATGCGCAGCGTAACCAGCGCCTTATACGTCTTGTCGTCGAAAGTGATGTCGGCCACGCGGCCCACAACCACCCCCGAGGCCTTGACGGCCGCCTGGCGGCGCAGGCTGCCGATATTGTCGAACTTGGCGGTGATGTCATAAGTCTGGGCGAAGGACATCGAGCTCATATTGCCCGCCTTGAGCGCCAGGAACATCAGTGCGGCCACGCCGATCGCGACGAACAGGCCCACCCAGATATCCAGAGATTTACGTTGCATAGAACAATCCTATCGTTTTATGGCGGCGCAGCGCGCCCGCCAGCTTATTGCGTCAACTTATTGCTTAAATTTATTAACTTACTTGCTGAACATCAAGGCCGTCAGCATGAAATCGAGCCACCAGATCATCAGCGAGGACACCACCACGCTACGCGTCGTGGCGCCGGCCACGTCTTCCGGCGTCGGTTTCGCTTCATAACCCTGGTACAGCGCGATGAAGGTGATGGCGACGCCGAAGACCACGCTCTTGACGAAGCCATTGAACACGTCTTTCCAGATATCCACCCCGCCCTGCATCTGCGACCAGAAAGCGCCGTCGTCGACGCCAATCAGCTGCACGCCGACCAGATAGCCGCCCAGCACGCCCACGGCGCTGAAGATCGAGGCCAGCAGCGGCACGGCCAGCACGCCGGCCCAGAAGCGCGGCGCCAGCACGCGCGCGATCGGGTTGACGGCCATCATTTCCATGGCCGACAACTGCTCGCCCGCCTTCATCAGGCCGATTTCGGCCGTCAGCGAGGTGCCGGCGCGGCCGGCGAACAACAGGGCCGTGATGACCGGACCCAGCTCGCGCGTCAGGCCGAGGGCGACCAGCAGGCCCAGCGACTCGGACGCGCCGTATTTATTCAGCGTGTAATAGCCTTGCAGCCCCAGCACCATGCCGACGAAGAGGCCGGACAGGGTGATGATGAGCATCGAATAATTGCCGATGAAGTGCAGTTGCTCGACCACCAGGCGCGGACGGCGCAGCAGGCCGACCGACAGGCCCAGCATGGCGAAGAAGGTGCGGGTGGCGTAACCCAGGCTTTCCACGTAGTCGCGCAGGGTGGCGCCCATATTGCCGAGGACGCGGGTAATCATGGACGGCCTCCCAGGCCCAGGTCTTCCGCCAGGGTCTTGCCCGGGTAGTGGAAGGGCACGGGGCCATCGGCCTCGGCGTGCACGAACTGTTTTACATAGGGGTCGGTGGACACCGTCATCTCTTGCGGCGTGCCGTGGGCCACGATCTTGCCCTGCGACAGGAAATACACATAGTCGGCGATCAGGAAGGATTCCTTCACATCGTGCGACACCAGGATCGAGGTCGAGCCGAGCGCATCGTTCAGGTTGCGGATCAGGTTGGCGGTCACGCCCATCGAGATCGGGTCGAGGCCGGCAAACGGCTCGTCATACATAATCAGTTGCGGATCGAGCGCGATGGAGCGCGCCAGCGCGACGCGGCGCGCCATGCCGCCGGAAATCTCGCCCGGCTTGAGCTTGGCGGCATTGCGCAGGCCGACGGCGTGCAGCTTCATCAGCACCAGGTCGCGGATCAGCTCTTCCGGCAAATCAGTATGCTCGCGCAGCGGGAAGGCGACGTTATCGTAGACGGTCAGGTCGGTAAACAGGGCGCCATGCTGGAACAGCATGCCCATTTTGCGGCGCAACAGATACAGATCGCTGGTTTTCAGCTTGTGGACGATCTGGCCGTCCACATTCACCGCCCCTTTTTGCGGGCGCAACTGGCCGCCGATCAGGCGCAGCACCGTGGTCTTACCGCTGCCGGAACCGCCCATGACGGCCACAACCTTTCCACGTGGAAAGTCCATATGGAGGCCGGAGAGAATGCTCCGCTTCCCATAGGAGAAGTGTAAATCACGGATTTCGACAAGATTAGGCACAGGCTAGCTCTTTATTTTTAAGGCCATATTGTAGTGCAGAAACGCTATCCTCTGCTTAAGACTCCCCAAAAGTGGGCAAGCGCCAGCACGACAGAATGTACATGATACAACATTACTAACCGTAAAGTCAGCAAGTTACATCTGGAAAACAGTTTTCCATTGCTGCATAGCACAATGTCCACCTTGGTGCCAGGCACCAGGTGGACACGAGTTCAGCAATACGGCCAGGGCAGAAACTTGCGATAGTGCTGCCGAGCCCGTGTCCACTTTGGTGCCTGGCACCAAGGTGGACACGGGCTGGACTGTGGGTGGGGACTTAGCGGGGGAGCTGGCTATGGCCCATGAGGTAGGCGTCGACTTCGCGCGCGCATTGGCGGCCTTCGCGGATGGCCCAGACCACCAGGGATTGGCCGCGGCGCATGTCGCCGGCGGCAAACACGCCTTTTACCGAAGTTTGGTAGCAGCCGGCGCCGTCGGTCGTGGCGCGGGCGTTGCCGCGGGCATCCTTGTCGACCTGGAAGGCATCGAGAACTTGTTGCACAGGGGATACAAAACCCATGGCCAGCAGCACCAGGTCGGCTTTCACCTCGAATTCGGAGTTGGGCACTTCGCTCATCTTACCGTCTTTCCATTCGACGCGGCAGGCGATCAGCTTCTCGACCTTGCCGCCCTTGCCTTCGAAGCGCTTGGTGGCGACGGCCCAGTCGCGCTCGCAGCCTTCCTCGTGCGAGGAGGAGCTGCGCAGCTTGGTTGGCCAGTAGGGCCAGACCAGGGGCTTGTTTTCCTGCTCGGGCGGCATGGGCAGCAGTTCGAACTGGGTGACGCCGGCCGCGCCGTGGCGGTTCGAGGTGCCGACGCAGTCGGAACCGGTGTCGCCGCCACCGATCACGACCACGTGCTTGCCGGCGGCCTTAATCTGGTCCTTGACCTTGTCGCCCGCGTTGACCTTGTTCTGCTGCGGCAGGAAGTCCATGGCGAAGTGGATGCCCTTGAGCTCGCGGCCCGGCACCGGCAGGTCGCGCGGCTGTTCGGCGCCGCCGGCCAGCACCACGGCGTCGAATTCCTTGTCGAGGTCTTCGGGGAAGATAGTTTCCTTGGCCCAGTTGTTCACCGTGGCCGGGAAATCCTTGCCGATCAGCACCGAGGTGCGGAAAGTCACGCCTTCGGCTTCCATCTGTTCGACGCGGCGGTCGATATGCGCTTTTTCGAGCTTGAAGTCGGGGATGCCGTAGCGCAGCAGGCCGCCGATGCGGTCGCTCTTCTCGAACACGGTGACGGCGTGGCCGGCGCGCGCCAGTTGCTGGGCCGCCGCCAGGCCGGCCGGGCCGGAACCGACCACGGCCACTTTCTTGCCGGTTTTGTGGGCCGGCGGCTGCGGCACGACCCAGCCGTGTTCCCAGCCTTCGTCGATGATCTTGTGCTCGATCGACTTGATGCCGACCGGATCGTTGTTGATGCCAAGCGTGCACGCCGTTTCGCAGGGCGCCGGGCAGATGCGGCCCGTGAACTCGGGGAAGTTATTGGTCGAGTGCAGCACATTCAGCGCTTCGCGGTAGTGGCCGCGGTACACCAGGTCATTCCAGTCCGGGATGATGTTATTGACCGGGCAACCCGAGTTGCAGAAAGGGATGCCGCAATCCATGCAGCGCGCGCCCTGCAGCTTGGCCTGCTCGTGGTTCAGGTGCAGCACGAACTCTTTATAGTTTTTGACGCGCGCCGCGACGGGCAGATAGCCCTCTTCCTGGCGCTGGAATTCCATGAAACCGGTGATTTTTCCCACTTTGCTATCCTTTCAATTCCTGGGTCGGCCTGATTAGGCGGCGATGGCCTGGGTTTCCGCTTCGATGGCGGCGTTGTCGGCCAGCTCCACCAGGGCGCGCTTGTATTCGCTGGGGAAGACCTTGATGAACTTGCCCCGGCTCTCGGCCCAGTTGTCGAGCAACAGGCGGGCGCGCGTGCTGCCGGTGTACTTGAAGTGGCGCTCGATCAAGCGCTTGAGGATGGTCTCGTCGGCCTCCGGCTCGCCATCGCGGCGCTGGCTGTGCCAGGTGGACTTGTCGACCATCTGCTCGGCGGCAGGCAGCACCTCTTCCAGGCTGACCATGGACAGATTGCATTTGCGGCCGAACTCACCATCGGGGTCGTAGACATAGGCGATGCCGCCCGACATGCCGGCCGCGAAGTTGCGGCCGGTGGCGCCCAGCACCACCACGGTGCCGCCCGTCATGTATTCGCAGCCATGGTCGCCCAAGCCTTCGACCACGGTGGTGGCGCCGGAATTGCGCACGGCAAAACGTTCGCCGGCCACGCCGTTGAAGAAGGCTTCGCCGGCAATCGCGCCGTACAGCACGGTATTGCCGATGATGATGTTGTTTACGGCCCAGCCGCGGAACTCGGTGTTCGGGCGCACGATGATGCGCCCGCCCGACAAGCCCTTGCCCACATAGTCGTTGCCCTCGCCCACCAGATCGAGCGTGATGCCGTGCGCCAGGAAGGCGGCGGCGGACTGGCCGGCCGTGCCCTGCAACTGGATGTGGATGGTGTCGTCTGGCAGGCCGGCATGGCCGTAGCGCTTCACCACCTCGCCCGACAGCATGGTGCCGACCGTGCGGTTGACGTTGCGCACCGGCGAGATGAAGGAGACGCGTTCGCCTTTTTCCAGCGCGGCCTTGGCCTGGGCCACCAGCTTATGGTCGAGGGCACGGTCGAGGCCGTGGTCCTGCTCTTCCGTGTGGAAGATGCTCATGCCTTCCTTGGCCTTGGGCTGGTAGAAGATATTCGTGAAGTCCAGGCCTTGCGCCTTCCAGTGCGCGATGGCTTTCGATTTGTCGAGCAGGTCGGCGCGGCCGATCAATGCGTCGAACGTGCGGATGCCGAGCTGGGCCATCAACTGGCGCGCCTCTTCGGCCACGAAGAAGAAGTAATTCACCACATACTCGGGCTTGCCCTGGAATTTGGCGCGCAGTTCCGGGTCTTGCGTGGCGACGCCGACCGGGCAGGTGTTCAGATGGCATTTGCGCATCATGATGCAGCCTTCGACCACCAGGGGCGCCGTGGCGAAACCGATCTCGTCGGCGCCCAGCATGGCGGCGATGACGACGTCGCGGCCGGTGCGCATCTGGCCGTCGGCCTGGACGCGGATGCGGCTGCGCAAGCCGTTGAGCACCAGGGTCTGCTGGGTTTCCGCCAGGCCCAGTTCCCAGGGCGTGCCGGCATGCTTGACCGAGGACAACGGCGAGGCGCCGGTGCCGCCGTCATGACCGGCCACCACCACGTGGTCGGCCTTGGCCTTGGTGACGCCGGCCGCCACCGTGCCGATGCCCACTTCCGACACCAGCTTGACCGAGATCGAGGCGCTCGGATTGGCGTTCTTGAGGTCGTGGATAAGCTGGGCCAAATCTTCGATCGAGTAGATATCGTGGTGCGGCGGCGGCGAAATCAGGCCCACGCCCGGCACCGAGAAGCGCAGGGTGGCGATGTATTCCGACACCTTGTGGCCCGGCAACTGGCCGCCCTCGCCCGGCTTGGCGCCCTGGGCCATCTTGATCTGGATCTGGTCGGCCGAATTCAGGTAAGCCGCCGTCACGCCGAAGCGGCCCGAGGCCACCTGCTTGATGCGCGAACGCAGCGAGTCGCCCTCTTGCAAGGGGATATCGGCCGCCACGCGGTCCTTGCCCAGCACGGAGGCCATGGTTTCGCCGACCTTGATCGGGATGCCCTTCAGTTCATTGAGGTAGCGTGCCGGATCTTCGCCGCCCTCGCCCGTGTTCGACTTGCCGCCGATGCGGTTCATGGCAATCGCCAGCGTGGCGTGGGCTTCGGTACTGATCGAGCCGAGCGACATGGCGCCGGTGGCGAAGCGCTTGACGATCTCTTTCGCCGGCTCCACCTCGTCGAGCGGAATGGCTTTGGACGGGTCGAGCTTGAATTCGAACAGGCCGCGCAGGGTCAGGTGGCGGCGGCTCTGGTCGTTGATGATCTGGGCATATTCTTTATAGGTGGAGTAGTTGTTGGCGCGCGTCGAGTGCTGCAGCTTGGCGATGGCGTCCGGCGTCCACAGATGGTCTTCGCCGCGCACGCGGTAGGCGTATTCGCCGCCCGCGTCGAGGGCGTCGGCTAGCAGCGGATCGTTGCCGAAAGCCAGGTTGTGCAGGCGCAAGCCTTCTTCGGCCACTTCGAACAGGCCGATGCCTTCCACATTCGAGGCCGTGCCCTTGAAGTATTTGTCGACCAGGGATTTATTCAAGCCGATCGCTTCGAAAATCTGCGCGCCGCAATACGACATATAGGTGGAGATGCCCATCTTCGACATCACCTTCATCAGCCCTTTGCCGATGGCCTTGGTGTAGTTGTACACCGCCTGCTCGCCCGACAGGTCGCCCGGCATGCCGTGCGCCAGTTCCATCAGGGTTTCCAGCGCCAGATAGGGGTGGACCGCTTCCGCGCCATAGCCGGCCAGCAGGGCGAAGTGGTGGGTTTCGCGGGCCGAGCCGGTTTCCACCACCAGGCCGGTGGAAGCGCGCAAGCCCTTGCTCACCAGATGCTGGTGGATAGCCGAGGTGGCCAGCAGGGCCGGGATGGCGACGCGGTCGGCGCAGATCGAGCGGTCGGACACGATCAGGATGTTGTGGCCGGATTTGACGGCATCGACCGCCTCAGCGCACAGCGAGGCGAGACAGGCTTCCACCCCTTCCTTGCCCCAGGCCAGCGGGTAGCAAATGCTCAGCTCATACGACTTGAACTTGCCGCCCGTGTGCTGGCTGATATTGCGCAGGCGCGCCATATCGTCGAAGCCGAGCACCGGCTGCGCCACTTCCAGGCGCATCGGCGGGTTGACGTTATTGGTGTCGAGCAGGTTCGGTTTCGGGCCGATGAAGGACACCAGGGACATCACCATCGCTTCGCGGATCGGGTCGATCGGCGGGTTGGTGACCTGGGCGAACAGCTGCTTGAAATAGTTATACAGCGGTTTCAGCTTGTTGGACATGACGGCCAGCGGCGAGTCGTTGCCCATGGAACCCACGGCTTCCTCGCCGGCGGCGGCCATCGGCGCCATCAGGAAGCGCAGGTCTTCCTGGGTGTAGCCGAAGGCTTGCTGGCGGTCCAGCACGGAAGCCACCTGCTTCTCGCCGGGGGCCGTGCCATATTTGGCGACATTATGCTGGAGCTGGCTTTCGCTGAGCTTGAGTTCGTCGAGCTTGATGCGTACGGCGTTGATCCAGGCTTTGTAGGGCTTGGCGTTGGCGTAAGTATCTTTCAGCTCTTTATCGTCGATGATGCGGCCCGCTTCGAGGTCGATCAGGAACATCTTGCCCGGCTGCAGGCGCCATTTCTGGATGATCTTGGATTCGGGAATCGGCAGCACGCCCGATTCGGAAGCCATCACCACCAGATCGTCGTCGGTGACGATGTAGCGCGCCGGGCGCAGGCCGTTGCGGTCCAGGGTGCCGCCGATATAGCGGCCGTCGGTGAAGGCCATGGCGGCCGGGCCGTCCCATGGCTCCATCATGGCGGCGTGGTATTCGTAGAAAGCGCGGCGGTTATCGTCCATCAGGCCGTGGTTTTCCCAGGCTTCGGGAATCATCATCATCATGGCCTGGGCGATCGGGTAGCCCGCCATCAGCAGCAGTTCCAGCGCATTGTCGAAGCAGGCGGTGTCGGATTGGCCTTCATAGATCAGTGGGAACAGCTTGCCCAGATCTTCGCCCAGCACGGCCGACTTCATCACGCCTTCGCGCGCGCGCATCCAGTTGAAATTGCCCTTCACCGTATTGATTTCGCCGTTGTGGGCGATCAGGCGGTAGGGGTGGGACAGCGGCCATTCCGGGAAGGTATTGGTGGAGAAGCGCTGGTGCACCAGCGCCAGCGCCGAAATGCAGCGCGCATCCTGCAAGTCCTTGTAATACACGCCGACCTGGTCGGCCAGCAGCAAGCCCTTGTAGACCACGGTGCGGGCCGACATCGAGGGCACGAAGAATTCCTTGCCGTGGATCAGCTTCAAAGCCTGGATGGCGTGGCCCGAGGATTTCCGGATCACATACAGCTTGCGCTCCAGCGCGTCGGTCACCATGATGTCCGGGCCGCGGCCGATGAATATCTGGCGGATCACCGGCTCCTTGGCGCGCACCAGGGGCGACATCGGCATTTCGGTGTCGATCGGCACATTGCGCCAGCCCAGCACCACCTGGCCTTCGATGCGCACGGCGCGCTCGATTTCCTGTTCGCAAGCGATGCGCGAGGCGTTTTCCTTGGGCAGGAAGACCATGCCGACCCCATATTCGCCCGGCGGCGGCAGTTCCACGCCCTGCTTCGCCATTTCATCGCGGTAGAACTGGTCCGGAATCTGGATCAGGATGCCGGCGCCGTCGCCCATCAGTTTGTCCGCGCCCACCGCGCCCCTGTGGTCGAGATTTTTCAGGATCAGCAGGCCCTGCTCGATGATGGAGTGGCTTTTGCTGCCCTTTATATGAGCAACGAATCCGACACCGCAGGCGTCATGTTCATTGGCTGGGTCGTACAAACCTTGCGCTTTCATGCGTTTCTCCGAAGCTTATTTGGAATATTGAAAATTCAGAGTAGTGCAACGCAACAAAAAACTCAACAAAAACAATTAGGGTCGGAGTCGAATTAAATTGCAGGAGATGAGATAAATAATTAATTAGGGACAGAGTGATGAGTGAACCGCTGGAATTCCCTCGCCTTCCTCTGAAGCGTGGGTTAAATGCCCGGCCAAATCGTCCTCCTCACACCTCCCGTGCACCAGCTTGCAGCGCGCAAGCGCCACTTTGGCGCGGCAGCTGACTCATGGCGCTATGCAGCAAAGGCGTTGTTGTGTAATTGAAACGTCTTGTTACATTTAGCATTGCGTCAACTGTCGGGAAAAATTACACTTTTGTAAAAATTACCAAAATATTTCAATAGTCTTTGTGTTAAATCAAGGACTTGTTAAATTTGGCATATTTTTTGCTTGGTGGAAATTATGTAGAAAATTTCTAAAGGGAACCCCGGATTTCTTGAAAGATGTTTCTACAGTACCCGTCCCTGGGACGCTGCCCAACGGCGTCCCGCACAACTTTTGGAGGCTATAGCGCAATGATTAAAACTACTCTCAGTGCCCTGGTGTTACTGGGCGCGGCTGCCTCGGCTCAGGCCGACGTGTTACTGCAAGAAAACTTCAACAATGTCGACGCCCTCGGCGCGTCCGGCTGGGTCTTCAACAATGCCAGCTCGCCTGTTGGCTCGAATAGCTGGTTCCAAGGCAATAGCAAGGTCTTCCACGCCCAATCGGGCGCGGCCAATTCTTACGCTGCCGCCAGCTTTGGCAGCGCAGCCGAAGGTGGCGTCCTGAACAACTGGCTGATCACCCCAGAATTCTCGACCGCCAAGAACGTGTCGATCTCGCTGTGGGTGCGCGGCGCCAATGAAGCGGGCTTCAGCGACCACATCTCTTTCGGCCTGAGCAAAGGCGGCAGCGCCGCCAACGACTTCGTGCTGCAGCCTTCGTTTGAAGCCGCCGGCGACTGGACCAAGTACACCTTCAATATCGGCGCCCTGGGCGCGGGTACGGTCGGCCGCTTTGCCATCAACTACAACGGCCTGGCCGACAGCTCCACCTATGTCGGCATCGACAACCTGTCCATCGCCGCCGTTCCCGAGCCAGCGTCCTTCCTGATGCTGGGCGCCGGCCTGTTCGCAATTGGCGCCCTGCGCCGCCGTCAGCGCGGCTGAGCGCTTCGCCATACCAGGAGAACCATATGAAAACCATCAAATCCAGCCTGCTGGCTGGCCTCGGCATCGCCGTGCTGGGCCTGAGCGCCCTGCCGGCCCAGGCGGAATCCGCCCAAGCATCCACCGTGCAAAGCGCCGACGCCCTGACCGTGGTGCGTGATCCCGTCACCGGCGAACTGCGCGCCGCCACCGGCGAAGAGCAAGCCGCCCTGCAACAGAAAGCCAACGCCGGCAAACGCCTGCGCCAGTCCGCCGCGCCACAGGCACAGCAAAAATTCCACGCCAGCGGCGCCCGCGGCGCGCGCGTGACCGATGAGTTCCTGAGCTCGTCCGTTGTGACCCGCCTGCCGGACGGCAGCATGCAGAAGCAATGCTTCGATTCGCACGGCGCCGCCGACAACGCAGCACAGGCCGGCCACGTCCACGTCACCCCTCAGATTGCAACGGAGTAAACACTTATGCGGACCAAGACCAACCGTCACCTGACCCGTTCGCTGATCGCCGCCGCTTGCGCGCTGGCCTGCTTCAGCGCCGAAGCCGCAAAAATCGTCATCACCAGCCGCGATGCGCCGGGCGTGGGCTTCAACGACCCGACCCCGGTTGCCCCGGTGGGCGGCAATACCGGCACCACCCTGGGCCAGCAGCGCCTGAATGTCTACCGCTATGTGGCCGATATTTGGGAAAAGAACCTGCAAAGCAATGTCGACATCACCGTCAGCGCGGGTTGGGAAGCGCTCACTTGCACCTCCAGCTCCGCCGTGCTGGGCAGCGCCGGTGCGTGGAACTTGTGGCATGACTTCCCGGGCGGCAAGCCAGGCACCTGGTATCCACAGGCGCTGGCCAACAAGATCGCCGGCGTGAACCTGTCCGGCAACGAACCCGAAGCCCCAGGCGAATACAATAATGTGGACATCAAGACCCAGTTCAATGTGAACCTGGGCAACCCAGGCTGCCTGGACGGCTCGCCCTTCTACCTCGGCCTGGACGGCAATGCCGGCACCAAGGTCAACTTCGTCGAAACCCTGCTGCATGAGCTGGGCCACGGCCTCGGCTTCGCCGTCTCCACCGTGGACACCGGCACCGGCTACCGCTACGCCGCCGACGGCAGCGGCTTCTTCCCGACCGGCGGCCTGCCGAGCGTGTGGGAAAGCTTCATGTTCGACAACACCAAGCAGAAGAGCTGGCTGCAAATGAGCAATGCCGAGCGCAAGGCATCGGCCATCAACCCGCTGCAACTGGCCTGGACCGGCGCCAACGCCGTGGCCGGCGCCACCATGCTGAAAGCGACCCAGCAAGTGAAAACCAGCTCGCCGGCCGTCGGCGGCAGCGGCGTCTATGACCTCAGCCCTTCGCTGTTCGGTCCAGCCGTGCCTAACAGCGGCAACCTGGGCGTGCTCGCCAATATCGCGGCGCAAGCCGGTGAAGCCGGTCCAGGCTGCGACCCGTTCAATGCCGCCAACCGCGCTGCGGCCTTCGGCAAAGTACCGGTCATCAGCCGCGGCGGCTGCGCCTTCGCCATCAAGGTGAAAAATGCCCAGGATGCGGGCGCCGTCGGCGTGTTGCTGGCCAATAATGTGGCCGGCGCCTTCACGCCAGGCGGCACCGACAGCAGCGTCACCATCCCTTCGGCCGGCGTCAGCCAAGCCGCCGGCGATGCGCTGAAAGCGGCGATCAAAGCGGCCGTGCCCTATGGTTCGCGCCTGAAGCCGGGCACGGTGGCGGCCACCTTCGGCATCGACAACACCCGTATCTCGGGTGCCGACGGCCAAGGCCGTCCGCTGCTGTACACCCCGGCCACGCTGGCGCGCGGTTCCTCGGTATCGCACTGGGACGTGACGGCCAGCCCGAACCTGCTGATGGAACCCAACATCAACACCGATCTGGGCACCGTGCTGACGCCACCGAAAGACCTGACCCTGCCGCTGCTGAAGGATATCGGCTGGTAATCCGGTTTTGACGCCCTGCCACCCGGCAGGGCCGGCTTATCCGCGGCGCGCCTTGAACGGCGCGCCGTTTTTATTCCGCCGCCGCGTCTTTCACCTTGAAAGGCCGGCCGCGTTTCGCCGGCAAGACCTGGCGCTTCATGCGGTGCTGCAATTCCGCCTTGAAGCGCTCCGATCCCAAGGGCCAGCCTTTGAGCACGGCCGCTTCGATGGCCGCCGTCTCGGCGCTGCCCAATCCCCGTCCCGCCAGTTCGCTATACGCCGCCTCGCGCTGGAAGGGCGTATTGCCCAGCGCCCAATAGAACGGATGGTCGGTGATCATGCCGTCCGGCTTGATGCCGGCGTGGTGGGCGTAGCTGGACCAGGGATAGTCTTGCGGCCAAGCCGCCTGCCCGGCGCGCACCGGCGCGAACTCGATATAGCGGCAGCAGGCCAGCAGATAGTGTTCGGCGTCGATCACGGCCGTCTTGTAGCGGCCCTGCCATAAGGTGCCGGCCCGGCGGTATTTCTGGTTGAAGTAAGGCACATAGTAGCGCCCGACCCACTGCATCATCTGGCCCAGGCCGTCCGTGGTGGCCGGGGTCGCCAGCAGGTGGAGCTGGCCGGGCAGCAGCACATAAGCGTGCAAGGCGACTTGATAGCTGCGCGCGGCGCTGCGCAGCCAGCCCAACAGGGCTTGGTAATCGTCGGCATCCTGGCACACCAGCTGGCCATTCAAGCCGTGCTGGACCAGGTAATGGGGCTGGCCGGGCACGACCAGGCGCGGTAAACGGGCCATACAATGCAAAAAGGGTAGATCGGAAGCCCGATTCTACCCAGTTTGCTTGACTCTGTCCCCAATTAATTCCGCGCAAGGAAAAATCGCGGCGACTCTGTCCCTAATTACGAGAGATTGAAGCTGGCCGACAGGCTATAGCCCTCGCCATAAGCGCTGCGCAGGGGCAGATCCTGGCCCAGACCGCTGCGCGCCTTCTTGCGCAGGCGGTAGACCAGCATGTCGACGCGGCGGCCCGCATCGGGATCGTCGCCGCCGATGCCGGCCACGATGACCTGGCGCGGCACGGGACGGGTGTTGATGGTCAGCAGGTGCAGGAAATTGCACTCTTTCTCGGTCAGCGTGATGGCCTGGCCCTGCAATTCGAGCTGGCGCGCGCTGACCTTCAAGGTCCACTTGCTGGGCAGGGGCAAGGCTTCCTGCGGGCCGACGCGGCGGTCGAGCGCCTCGATATGGGCGGCCAGCTCGGGGAACTTGATGGGCTTGGTCAGATAATGGTCGGCGCCCAGGCGCAGGCCGAGGATGCGGTTGTCGAAAGCGACGCGGCCGGTCAGCACCAGCAGACCGATCTGCGGATACAGCTGGCGCATGCGCGGGATGACATTGAACCCGTCCTCGTCCGGCAAGCCGAGGTCGAGCACGACCACGCCGACATTGCCCTGGCTGAGTGCGGACCACATTTCGCTGGCGTTATTGGTGATATGGACTTCGTGTTCAAGCTCAGTCAGGAATTCCGCCATCTCCTCGGCGTACTCCAGATTGTCTTCCACGATCAGTATTTGCGTCATTGATGCGCCGTTTTTCCAATAGGTTCAGCAAGCCCATGGCTTGCGTCAAAGAATTATCACGGTTGGTTCTGCCCTATGCAAGATATTTCCCCGCTCAAACGGCAATCGGCAACCAAATCCGAAACTTTTTGCCGCTTTCAGAAAGGTTTTCCGCCGTCAGGCTGCCGCCGTGCGCTTCCGCCACCGCGCGCGCCATATACAGGCCCAGTCCGGACCCGGCAATACCTTCGGCCGCGCGGCCACGGAAGCCGCGCTCGCCGAGACGGGCGATTTCCTCGTCGGGAAGCGCGGAACCATGGTCGATCACCGAGAACTCGACCCCGCCTTCGCTTGCTTTTTTACCTACTAATTCTATCGCGGTATCGGGTGCCGTGTACTTAATTGCATTATCGAGCAAAATATCCAGGCAAAGCCGCATTCCTTGCGGGTCGCAACGCAGCCATGGCGGCAAGCCAACGACTTCCACCTTGATAGCGTTACGCCGTATACGCGCCGCTTCGCCCACCGTTTCGAGCAGGGCGGCGGGCGAAATTTCATTGGCCTGGCGCTTGCGGCCGATGCTGGCCAGACGCTCGGGCGACAGATAATCGTCGATCATGGCGATCAGGCGGTCCACCGCCACCTGGATCTTGCGGTAACGCTTGCGCGTGGCTTCGTCGGCATTGGCCGACGTCATTTCCAGGCGCTGCACGGCAGCCGTCGATGGTCGACAGCGGGGTACGGAATTCGTGCGACAGCATGGAGGCGAAACGCTTCTGCTGCGTTTCCCATTCGGCGCGCTCGGCCAATTGGCGGCTCAGGTCGCGCACCACGCCGGCCAGCTGCAGCGGCTGGCCCTTCTTGTCGAGCACCAGGAGCGATTCGATTTCCACCGTCAGGCTGCTGCCGTCGGCGCGCTCGAACACCAGTTCGCGCCGCAGGCGCAGGCGGCTGGCGTCGCCATCCTTGAAACGCGCCAGCCGCGCCGGCAATTGCGCCAGCAGCTGGTCGGCATGCCGCTGGGCTTCTTCGGCGCTGAAGCCGAAGGCGGCATGGGCCGCGCTCAGATACAGCAGGCGTCCGCTGGCGCAGTCGATCAGCCAATGCACATCGCTGCTGCTGTCGAGCAGCAGCCGGAGTTGGGCAAGTTCGCTCATATCAGTCCACCAGTGGGGCGAAGATCTGCTGCAGGTCTTCCTGCGTCAGCGCCAGTTTTTGCGATTCGCCTTCCGCCAGGACCGATTGCGCCAGATCCGCTTTCTTTTGCTGCAGGACTTGGATCTTCTCTTCCAGCGTACCCTTGGCGATCAGCTTGTAGACAAACACGGGTTTGTCCTGACCGATGCGCCAGGCGCGGTCGGTGGCCTGGTTTTCAGCGGCCGGGTTCCACCACGGATCATAGTGGATTACCGTATCGGCCGCCGTCAGATTGAGGCCGACGCCGCCGGCTTTCAAACTGATCAGGAAAATCGGCACCGCGCCCTGCTGGAAAGCCGCCACTTGCGCGCCGCGGTCCTTGGTCTCGCCGGTGAGGATGGCATACGGAATGTCGCGCGCATCGAGTTCTTCCTCGATCAATTCCAGCATGGACGTGAATTGCGAGAACACCAGGATCTTGCGGTTTTCTTCGAGCAGGTCCTCGACCATCTGCATCAAGTCGGCCAGTTTGGCCGACCCGGCCGCCTGCTGCTTGCGCGCCGGCAGCGATTTGACCAGGCGCGGGTCGCAGCATACCTGGCGCAGCTTGAGCAGCGCTTCCAGGATCACGATCTGGCTGCGCGCCACGCCCTTGCGGTCGATTTCCTCGCGCACCTTCTGGTCCATGGCCAGGCGCACGGTTTCGTACAGGTCGCGCTGGCCGCCGCTCAGTTCGACCTTGCGCACCATCTCGGTTTTCGGCGGCAGCTCTTTGGCCACGCTGTCCTTGGTCCGGCGCAGCAGGAAGGGCTTGATGCGGCGGTTCAGGAGCGCGCGCCGCAGCGGATCGTCCTGGCGCTCGATCGGATGGCGGAACTGGGTGTTGAAGGTCTTCTCGTCGCCCAGCAGGCCGGGCAGCAGGAAGTGGAATTGCGACCACAGCTCGCCCAGGTGGTTTTCCAGCGGCGTGCCGGACAGGCAGAGCCGGTGCTTGGCGCGCAACAGCCCGGCGCTCTGGGCCGCCTTGGAACGGGTGTTCTTGATGTAGTGCGATTCGTCGAGGATGACCAGATGGAAGTCGTGCTCGCGCAGTTTTTCCTCGTCGCGCGGCAAGAGCGCATAGGTGGTCAGCACCAGGTCGGCTTCGGGGATCTGGTCGAACATCTGGGCCCGGTCCTTGCCTTGCAGCAGCAGCACCTTGAGGCCGGGCGCGAAGCGGGCGGCCTCGTCCTGCCAGTTGCCCATCAGGCTGGTGGGCGCGATGACCAGGGCCGGGTGAGTCAGGCGGCCCGCCTCTTTTTCCACCAGGATGTGGGCCAGGGTTTGCACCGTCTTGCCCAGGCCCATATCGTCGGCCAGGATGCCGGCCAGGCCGTATTCGCGCAGGAACTGCATCCAGGACAGGCCTTCGGTCTGATAGTCGCGCAGCGTGGCCTGCAGGCCGGCCGGGGTGGCGATGCGCTGCACCGAGGCGAACTGGTTGAGGCGGCGGCCCATGGCGCGCAATTCCTCGCCGCCGGTCCAGACGAAGTCGATATTGCGCGCCAACTCATCGAGACGGGCCGCGTCGAGCGTGGCCATGCGCACGGCATGGCGCACTTTTTCGCTGAAATACAGCTCGCCCAGCGTCGCCAGGATCGGCTTCACGCGTTTCCAGGGCAGGGCCACGCGGCTGCCGTCGGGCAGGGTGGCCAGCATCTGGTCGGCGTCGGCGTGGGCCGCCAGGGCCTTGATGTTGAAGTCTTGCGGCACCGTGCGGATCATCTGCACCAGCACCGGCAGCAGCGGCACGCGTTCGGCGCCGACGGTGATGCCCAGTTCCAGCTCGAACCAGGCATTGCCGCTGTCCGGCCCCTCTTCCTCGACCTCAGCATACCAGTCGCCGACGGCGCTCAAGTCGTAGCGGTATTTGACGGATTTCTCGACCTGCCAGCCGGCCGCGCGCAGCGTCTCGATGCCGGCTTCGGCAAAGCGGATCCAGTCCGCTTGGCTAGCAAGCAGCAAGCCGCCACGCACGCTGGACAGCGGCAGCGCGTTCGGCTTGCGGAAACCGAGCTCGGTCAGCGTGTGCAGGGCGGCCGCCTCGGCCTCCTCGTTGCGCTGGATGATCTCGGTCACGTCGCCGCGCTGGCGCACCACGCGCTGCGCCGGATCGAAGGAGACGCGCTCGCCGTCGTAATCGTATGACAGCACGGCGTAATCGTTCCAGCGCTGCACCGAGCCGTCGGCCAGTTGGGCGCTGTCGAGCAGCAGAATGGGGCGCGGCTGCACGTCTTTGCGCAGGCGCTGCGGCAACTGCTGCGGCAGCGGCATCAGGTGCTGCAAGCCATGCGCCAGCAGCAGCTGGGAGACGCGCATCTTGTCGTTGGGCATCAAGAGCGGCGCCTGGGCCACCAGGGCCTGCAACTCGGCCAGGGCGATATTGCTGCCGCCCTGGTTCAGGTACAGCTCGCCGCACGAGAGGTTGTCGATATACCAGGGCGGATCGGTCGGCAGCATATAGTCGATCTGGTCGGCGCCCGGGTGGCGCGCGCCCTCGGGCGGCTCGACCTGCCAGCCCAGGCGCAAGCCCTTGCCCTCTTCGCGCCAGGCCAGATTGGCTTCGCGCAGCGGGCCCGCTTTCATCGGATACACCATGCCGTTGCCGACATCGGCCCAGGAATTGGCCCACAGCAGCTTGCCCTGGGTCGACAGCATGGTCAGCAGGGCGGCGCCGATCTTGCCGCGCGGCTCGGTGGCCGTGCCGGTCTGGGAATTCGGGCCGCTGCGCATGGCGACAAAAAAGCGGATCAAGTCATCGTCGCCGGCTTCCAGGAAGGTGGGCGGGGCCGAGAGCAGGGAAAACACTTCGCTGATCGGCGTGGCGGCCGCCACATCGCCATTCGGCCGCAGGCGCGCCTTGTACAGGCAGAGCGCCACATGGCGGCCGCCGCTAGTGGGCGCCAGCACATAGATCAGGCGGTGGCTGCTTTGTTTCGGGTCCGCTTCGACCGGCGTCAGCTTCGCTTTTGGATGGGCGGCCGCATCCACCCGCTGCAACCAGGTGGCGACGGCATAGGGCAGTTGCGTCCCCGGCGCGCCGGCCGGAACAGGGGTGGGAGCGGCAGGAGCTTCGCGGGTTTCGTCGCGGGTTAAATCCATTGGGCGCATGTACGTTTGGAAGGTTCAAAAACAACAACACGCAATATTATCCGCCAAGTATGGTTCTGTGTTTGTGAAAGTTCTAACTTAGTGTTACCGCACACCCGTTTTCCCCCTATCTATCCCTTGAATTGGTTATGATTCCGGCCTTGGCCTATTAGGACTATCACATGCTGCCTGCTATCGAACAACGTCTCGCCCTGGAACTGGCCGCCAAGCCGGCCCAGGTCGCCGCCGCCATCGCCCTGCTGGACGAAGGCGCCACCGTCCCCTTCATCGCCCGCTACCGCAAGGAAGCCACGGGCGGCTTGGACGATATCCAGCTGCGCCTGCTCGAAGAGCGCCTGCGCTATCTGCGCGAGCTCGAAGAGCGGCGCGCCGCCATCGTGGCCTCGATCACCGAACAGGGCAAGATGACGCCCGAACTGCTGCAAGCGGTCATGCTGGCCGAGGACAAGACCCGGCTGGAAGACCTGTACCTGCCGTACAAGCAGAAACGCCGCACCAAGGCCCAGATCGCCATCGAAGCCGGCCTGAGCCCGCTGGCCGAGGCCCTGCTGGACAATCCCGCCCTGAATCCGGACGCCGAAGCGGCCAACTACCTGCGCGACGCCTTCACCACGGCCGACGGCAGCAAGAATCCCGGCGTGGCCGACGCCAAGGCGGCGCTGGACGGCGCGCGCCAAATCCTGATGGAGCGCTTCGCCGAAGATGCTACGCTCTTGCAATCCTTGCGCGAATACGTGCAGGAACACGGCGTGGTCGATTCCAAGGTGGTCGAGGGCAAGCAGGAAGAAGGCGAGAAATTCGCCGACTACTTCGACTATTCGGAAGCGATCCACGCGATTCCCTCGCACCGCGCGCTGGCCCTGCTGCGCGGCCGGCGCGAAGGCATGCTGGACGTCACCCTGCGCCTGGATACGGAAGCGGAAAAACCGAAATGGGACGCGCCGCACAATCCCTGCGAAGGCCGCATCGCGGCGCGCTTCGGCATCCGCCAGCAAGGCCGCGCAGCCGATAAATGGCTGGGCGACACGGTGCGCTGGACTTGGCGCGTGAAAAGCTTCATGCACCTGGAAACCGAATTGATGAGCGCGCTGCGCGAACGCGCCGAACTCGACGCGATCAATGTTTTCGCTACCAATCTGAAAGCCTTGCTGCTGGCGGCCCCGGCCGGCCAGCGCGCCACCATGGGCCTGGATCCGGGCCTGCGTACCGGCGTCAAGGTGGCGGTGGTGGACGCCACCGGCAAGGTGGTCGACACCGCCACGATTTATCCGCACCAGCCGCGCAACGACTGGCACGGTTCCCTGCACACCCTGGCCCAACTGGCGGCCAAGCACAATGTGGCGCTGATTTCGATCGGCAACGGCACCGCCTCGCGCGAGACCGACAAGCTGGCCCAGGATCTGATCAAGCAGCAGCCCGAATTGAAGATGAACAAGATCGTGGTGTCGGAAGCGGGCGCCTCGGTGTATTCGGCCTCGGAATTCGCCTCGCGCGAACTGCCGGAACTCGACGTTTCCTTGCGCGGCGCCGTCTCGATCGCGCGCCGCCTGCAAGACCCGCTGGCCGAGCTGGTGAAAATCGACCCGAAATCGATCGGCGTCGGCCAATACCAGCACGATGTCAGCCAGACCCAGCTGGCGCGCACCCTGGACGCCGTGGTCGAGGATTGCGTCAACGCCGTCGGCGTGGATGTGAACACCGCTTCGGCGCCGCTGCTGGCGCGCGTGTCCGGCTTGTCGGCCAGCGTGGCGCAGAGCATCGTCAGCTACCGCGACCAGAAAGGCGCGTTCAGTTCGCGCGCCGGCCTGAAAGCCGTGCCGCGCCTGGGCGACAAAACTTTCGAGCAGGCGGCCGGCTTCCTGCGCGTGCTGGGCGGCGACAATCCGCTCGACGCTTCGGCGGTGCACCCGGAATCGTATCCGCTGGTGGAAAAAATCCTCGGCGACATCAAGAAGGAGATCAAGGCCGTGATCGGCGACGCCGGCTTGCTGAAAAGCCTGAGCCCGGCCAAGTATGCCGACGAAAAATTCGGCGTGCCGACCGTCAGCGACATCATCCGCGAACTCGAAAAACCGGGCCGCGACCCGCGTCCCGAATTCACCACCGCCACCTTCAAGGAAGGCGTGGAAGAGATCAAGGATCTGCGTCCCGACATGATCCTGGAAGGCGTGGTGACCAATGTGGCGGCCTTTGGCGCCTTCGTCGACATCGGTGTGCACCAGGATGGGCTGGTGCACATTTCCGCCCTCTCCAACAACTTCGTCAAAGACCCGCACAGCGTGGTGAAAGCCGGCCAGGTGGTTAAGGTCAAGGTGCTCGAAGTGGACGAAAAGCGCAAGCGCATCGCCCTCACCATGCGCCTGACGGACAGCGCGCCGGCGGCCGGTTCCCGTCCCGAACAGCGCGGCGACCGCAACGACCGCCGCGCCATGGGCCAGCAGCAAAAACAGCAGGCACGCGAGCCGCAAGTGCAAAACTCCATGGCCGCCGCCTTCGCCAAACTGCGCGGCTAAGCCCCACCGTTTGATCTTCGTCAAACAATGTCCACCCTGGTGCCAGGCACTGGAGTCGGACATTGTTTGCGCCAGATCAAAGAATGTCTAGCTGCGGTGCCTGACACCAGGGTGGGACATTGTTTGATTTGGCGCAAAGTGGCGGGGCTTGGGCGGCTTTTCGGCCTTGGCCGGCGTTTTCTTATAAAATAGAAGCATCTTTTCTTTTTCTTAGAGGCAGCAATGAGCGACGATGTGCAAAAGTGGATCAAGGAAACCGTGAGCAATACCCCTGTGGTGCTGTTCATGAAGGGCACCGCCCAGTTCCCGCAGTGCGGTTTTTCCGGCCGCGCCATCCAGATTCTGAAGGCTTGCGGCGTCGAGAATATCGCCACCGTGAACGTGCTGGATGATCCGGAAGTGCGTCAGGGCATCAAGGAATACTCGAACTGGCCAACCATTCCGCAGCTGTATGTGCGCGGCGAATTCGTCGGCGGCTCCGATATCATGAGCGAGATGTTCGAGTCGGGCGAACTGAAAGCGCTGCTGAATGCCTGATCGCCCGCAGCGGATCGTCATTGCCATCACCGGCGCCACCGGCGCCGTGTATGGGGTGCGTCTGCTGCAAATCTTGAAAGACATGCCGGCCGTCGAGACCCATCTGGTGGTCTCGGAAGCGGCCGTGCTCACGCTGCACGAGGAAACCGGCTGGCAGCGGCGCGAGGTGGAGGCTTTGGCCCACGTCGTGCATAAGCCGCAGAATATCGGCGCTTCGATCGCCAGCGGCTCGTTCCAGAGCGATGGCATGGTAATCGCGCCCTGTTCGATGAAGACCTTGGCCGCCGTGGCGCATGGCTTGTCGGACAATCTGATCGCGCGCGCCGCCGACGTGATGCTGAAGGAGCGCCGCCGCCTGATCCTGATGGTGCGCGAAACCCCCTTCAACCTGGCGCACCTGCGCAATATGACCGCCGTCACCGAGATGGGCGGCATCATCTTCCCTCCCCTGCCCAGCTTCTATCACCGGCCGCAAAGCATTGCCGACATGGTCGACCACACGGTGGCCCGCGTCATCGATCTGCTGGGACTGGAGCATCAGCTGGCGCCGCGCTGGAGCGGCTTGAACGGCCCGCCCTAAATCCACCAGCGCCGGGACTAGCGTCCCTCGTACGGCGAGTAGGTGGCGCGCTTCAACTCCTTGGCTTCTTCGACCATGCGGCGCTGCGCATTGCGCTTGCGCAGGACTTCGGCGTGCTGGGCCGCCGTCATCGGCGGGGCGGTCATCAGGTCTTTCAGCTGTGCTGCATTGCTGTAATTGCTTTTGAACAGAGGACTCATGCTACTCCTTGCAATTCGCGCGGGGGCGGGGCGCCTTGGCGCTATTCTGCATCAAAATGATGTCAGATCGGTGACATTTCGCATTTTGAACCATTTCATTACATGAAGATACAAAGTGGTATGGTCGCAAACCGGCCGCCGCCGACGCCATGCGGACGGCACAAGGCTGCGCAAAAATGCGGCAAGACGGGCTGAAAATCGGGTGCAGAAGGGCAACGCGGGTGTCGGAGGGGGACGCGCGGAGGAGGAGGCGGGAAGCGAAAGCGGACTGCAAAAACGGCGAGCCTGCGCGGGACTAAGCCGTGATTTCTTGTTACTTTTGGTAGTTGACGCGGACCAGCATGCGAATAAATTCTCGCGCAATTTGGCGGTGATGCTCGTCCAGACGCTGTAAATCGGCTATCAATTTGACATCGGCGGACTCAAAGCGCGACAAACCATTGGCGCCTTCGCCATTGGCCGCGGCATTTTCCGCGCCGCCAAAACGCAGCCATTCGGCGGGCACGCCCAGCCACTGCGCGATCATGCGCAGCTTTTCCTGGGTGGGAATAGCCTCGCCTACCAGCCATTTACGGGCGGCGTGGACGGTGATGGGACGGCCGTCGAAGCGGATATTGAATTCCCTGGCCAGCCGGGTCGGACTGTCGGGGGAATAATGGGCGTTTTTCAAAGCTTGCTGCAGGCGCTGGCTAAAGCTTTCGCGTTCATTTGAAGAATTCATAGTTGCACTATTTCATGACACGGCATGAATGTCAGTCTCTGGAAAGGTCAGACCAATTGTGACAAACAAAAACTTAACAATTAACATTTTACGCTTGGCGACCACCTTTGCCCCACCTGTCCTACCAAATAAAATATTGCCGAAACCCCGTTGCGTAGCAAATTTTACTAGTCATTTCTAGAAAGAAATGAATTAACTTTAGAACAATCTTGACGAAAAAATGGGCGGGACAAACGGCAGTGTAATCCGGCTGTTAAAACTCCGCTGGTATTAAAACGGGAGCCGTTTGCGTCAACGCGGAGACGGACGCAAAAGCACGCTCGTTCAGCGACCATTAGTCCAAATGAACAATTTGTGGCGAATCACAAGTAACCTGGAATCGCGGGGACGGTTCATTATAGGCCGCTCTGTCTCGCAGCGCTCACGCCCGCCCAAGCGGACATGGCTTACTGTCGGCGGGCGCGCTACAATGTGCTTGACGTTACGTAAACGGAAGATCCATTGTAAGCCATGCCGACCTATACCATTACCGAACTGGCGCGCGAGTTCGACATCACCGCCCGCGCCATCCGCTTTTATGAAGACCAGGGCCTGCTCAGCCCTTCGCGCGAGGGCGCGGGCGGGCGCAACCGTGTCTACACGCCGCGCGACCGCACCCGCCTGAAACTGACCCTGCGCGGCAAGCGCCTGGGCCTGTCGCTGTCCGAGATCAAGAGCCTGGTCGATATGTATGAGTCGCCCAAGGACACGGCGGCCCAGATGAACCGCTTCCTCGGCGTGCTGGCCCAGCACCGCGAAACCCTGGAGCAGCAGCGCGAGGATATCGAAATGTCGCTGGCGGAAATCAGCGCCCATGAAGAGGAATGCAAGCGTTTGCTGGCCGCCGTCGGCCAGGCAGCGCCGGCCGCGTAAGCCGGCCCGCCACGGCCCGCTGCCCGCAGCAAGACAGCGGCCGCCAGGGACCATTTGCAGCAGTTACTTTACGTTTACGTTAACGTCACATCGGCGTATGATTTGCGCTTCCATACCTTAACTTAGAAGAATGAGGATGACATGCTCCATCTCCCAGGCCTGACTTTTGACCACGGCGAAGACATCGCCGCCCTGCGCGCAGCGGTGCAGCAGTTCGCCGCCGCCGAAATCGCCCCGCGCGCCGCCGAGATCGACCGCAGCGACCAGTTCCCGATGGACCTGTGGCGCAAGATGGGCGAGTTGGGCTTGCTCGGCATCACCGTCGGCGAGGAGTATGGCGGCGCGAATATGGGCTACCTGGCCCACATCGTCGCGATGGAAGAGATTTCGCGCGCCTCGGCCTCGGTCGGCCTGTCCTATGGCGCCCACTCGAATCTGTGCGTGAACCAGATCAAGCGCAATGGCACGGAAGAGCAAAAACGCAAATACCTGCCCAAGCTCATTTCGGGCGAACACATCGGCGCGCTCGCCATGTCCGAGCCGAACGCCGGTTCCGACGTGGTCAGCATGAAGCTGCGCGCCGACTTCAAGGGCGACCGCTGGGTGCTGAACGGCACCAAGATGTGGATCACCAACGGCCCCGACGCCGACACCCTGGTGGTCTACGCCAAGAGCGACCTGGAAGCCGGCCCGCGCGGCATGACCGCCTTCCTCATCGAAAAAGGCTTCAAGGGCTTCTCCATCGCGCAAAAACTCGACAAGCTGGGCATGCGCGGCTCGCACACGGGCGAGCTGGTGTTCGAAGATTGCGAAGTGCCGGCCGAGAACGTGCTGGGCGGCCTGGGCAAGGGCGTCAATGTGCTGATGTCGGGCCTGGACTTCGAACGCACCGTGCTGTCCGGTGGCCCGCTGGGCATCATGCAAGCCTGTATGGACGCCGTCGTGCCCTATATTCATGACCGCCAGCAGTTTGGCCAGCCCATCGGCGAGTTCCAGCTGATGCAGGGTAAGATTGCGGATATGTATTCGACCATGATGGCTTGCAAAGCCTACGTCTACGCCGTGGGCCAGGCTTGCGACCGGGCGACGACGCCGGAACAGGTGCGCGCGCTGCGTAAAGATGCGGCCGGCGCAATTCTGTATAGTGCTGAGAAGGCCACCTGGATGGCCGGCGAGGCGATCCAGACCCTGGGCGGCAACGGCTATATCAATGAATATCCGGTCGGCCGCCTGTGGCGCGATGCCAAGCTGTATGAAATCGGCGCCGGGACCAGCGAGATCCGCCGCATGCTGATCGGCCGCGAACTGTTCGCGGAAACGAAGTAAGCGCGGCTGCGGGGAACCGGCAGAGGCACTCCATTCGATGAGAAAAGGTATGAGCCAGGCTGCGTTCCCCAAATTGCTGTCTTCCCAGATCGCCTTCGATATCGCGCGCACCATCCGCGAAGGCTTCGACAAGCATTACCGCCTGTTCCGCCAGACCAGCCAGGCCGCCAAGCAGCATTTCGAGCGCGGCGACTGGGCGGTGGCGCAGCAGGCCGCGCGCGAGCGCATCGGCTTCTACGACAAACGCGTGCAGGAATGCGTGCAGATGCTCGAAGACGAGTACGATTCGGCCGAGCTGACCGACGAAGTCTGGCGCGAATGCAAGCTGCACTATATCGGCATGCTGGCCGAGCATAAGCGGCCGGAGCTGGCCGAAACCTTCTTCAACTCGGTGTGCTGCAATATCCTGCACCGCAGTTACTTCCATAACGAATTCATCTTCGTGCGGCCGGTGGTGTCCACCGAATACATCGAGACCGAGGAGCTGGCGCCCACCTACCGCGTCTATTACCCGTCCAACGATGGCATGCACTTCATGTTGAAGCGCATCATTACCAATTTCCAGCTCAATGCCAAGTTCGCCAACCTGGACCGCGATGTGGACCAGGTCGAGGCGCGCCTGAACCAGGTGTTCGGCCATGCCAAGCTAGAACCGAATGCCCAGGTGCAGGTGCTGTCCAGCCTGTTCTTCCGCAACAAGGGCGCTTACATCGTCGGCAAGGCCATCAACGGCAACCGCGAATTCCCCTTTGTGGTGCCGATCCTGCACAACCGCGCCGGGCAATTGGTGCTCGACACGGTACTGCTCGACCTGGAGCAGATCGTCATCCTGTTCTCGTTCACGCGCGCCTACTTCCTGGTCGATATGGAAGTGCCTTCGGCCTATGTGCAATTCCTGCGCAGCCTACTGCCGCGCAAGCCGCGCAGCGAGATCTACACCATCCTCGGCCTGCAGAAGCAGGGCAAGACCCTGTTCTACCGCGACTACCTGCAACACCTCAAGCATTCCTCCGACCTGTTCGAGACCGCGCCCGGCATCCGCGGCCTGGTGATGCTGGTGTTCGCCCTGCCCTCCTTCCCCTATGTGTTCAAGGTGATCAAGGATTTCTATCCGCCGCCGAAGGAAACCTCGCGCGCCCAGATCAAGGAAAAGTACCTGCTGGTGAAAAACCACGACCGCGTGGGCCGCATGGCCGACACGCTCGAGTATTCCAATGTGGCGTTTCCGCGCGCCCGCTTCGCCGAGGAACTGGTGGCCGAGCTCCAGCAGTTCGCGCCCTCGCTGATCGAGATCGAAGAAGAGCAGATCGTCATCAAGCACCTGTATATCGAGCGGCGCATGGTGCCGCTGAATATCTGGCTGACCCAGGCCGAGCAGGCGGGCGACGAGGCCGCCATCGAACATGGCGTGCTGGAGTACGGCAACGCCATCAAGGACTTGGTGGCGGCGAATATCTTCCCCGGCGATATGCTGTACAAGAATTTCGGCGTCACCCGTCATAAGCGCGTCGTCTTTTATGACTATGATGAAATCGAATACATCACCGACTGCGTCTTCCGCCACATTCCGCAGCCGCGCAACGAGGAGGACGAAATGGCCTCCGAACCCTGGTATCCCGTGGGACGCCACGACGTGTTTCCCGAGCAGTTCGGCAAATTCCTGCTGGGGAACACGCACATCCGCAAGTATTTCCTGAAACACCATGCCGACCTGCTGACGCAAGCCTGGTGGCAAGCGCACAAGGAACGCATCGAAGCCAACATTATCGAGGATGTCTTCCCCTATCCTCAGCACATCCGTTTCTGCAATCAAACTTCCGCACAAACCCTGGCGCCTGTGACGCCACCACTTTTGGAGACTGTTGAAAATGAATGATCCTATCGTTATCGTCGGCGCCGCGCGCACCCCGATGGGCGCCTTCCAGGGCGACTTTTCCAGCCTGAGCGCCAACGACTTGGGCGCCGTGGCGATCAAGGCCGCCGTCGAGCGCGCCGGCGTCAAGCCGGACGCCGTGGAACACGTTTATTTCGGCAACTGCCTGATGGCGGGCCAGGGCCAGGCCCCGGCGCGCCAAGCCCTGATCAAGGCCGGCCTGCCGACCTCGACCGGCGCCGTGACCCTGTCCAAGATGTGTGGTTCGGCCATGCAAGCGGCCATCTTCGCGCACGACACCCTGGCCGCCGGCAGCGCCGAGGTGGTGGTCGCGGGCGGCATGGAATCGATGACCAACGCGCCCTACCTGATCCCGAAAGCGCGCGGCGGCTACCGCATCGGCCATGCCATGATGTTCGACCACATGATGCTGGACGGCCTGGAAGACGCCTACAACCGCGATGAAAAAGGCGGCGGCCGCTCGATGGGCACCTTCGCCGAGGAATGCGCCACCCAGTACAAATTCACGCGCGAGGCGCAGGACGCGTTCGCCATCGACTCCGTCAAGCGCGCCCAGGCCGCCACGGCCGACGGCAGCTTCGCCTGGGAAATCGCGCCGGTGACCGTGTCCGGCCGCGCCGGCGAGGTGGTGATCGACAAGGATGAAGGTCCGGGCAAGGCCAAGCTGGACAAGATTCCGGCCCTGAAGCCGGCCTTCAAGAAAGACGGCACGATCACGGCCGCCTCCTCGTCCTCGATCAATGACGGCGCCGCCGCCCTGGTCATGATGCGCGAATCGACCGCCAAGAAACTGGGCCTGACCGTGCTGGCCAAGGTGGTCGGCCACGCCACCCAGGCGCAGGCGCCGAACCTGTTCACCACGGCGCCGGTCGGCGCGATCCAGAAACTGTTCGCCAAGAACGGCTGGAAAGCCAGCGACGTCGACCTGTTCGAAGTGAACGAAGCGTTCGCCGCCGTGCCGATGGCCGTCATGCACGATCTGGACATCCCGCACAGCAAGATCAATATCCACGGCGGCGCCTGTGCCCTGGGCCACCCGATCGGCGCTTCCGGCGCGCGCATCATCATCACCCTGCTCGGCGCGCTGCGCAAAACCGGCGGCAAGCGCGGCGTGGCCGCCCTGTGCATCGGCGGCGGCGAAGCGACCGCGGTCGGCATCGAACTGGCGTAAGCGAAGCCGATGGCGACCGCACTCATCATTGGCGCCTCGCGCGGCATCGGCCACGAACTGGTGCGCCAGTACCTGGCCGACGGCTGGCGCGTGATCGCCACCGCGCGCAAGGCGCAAGACTGCGATGCGCTGGAGGCCATGGGGGCCGACACGCATGAACTCGACGTCAACAATGTGGAAGCGGTCGCCGCGCTGGGCTGGAAGCTCGACGGCGAGCACCTGGACGTGGCCATCCTGAACGCGGGCGTGTACGGCCCGCGCCACGACGGCTTCCCGACCCAGGGCGACTTCGACCAGGTGATGCACACCAATGTGCTGGCGGCGATGCGGCTGTTGCCGATCCTGGCGCCGCTGGTGAGCCTGGCGCGCGGCAAGCTGGCCGTGCTGTCCTCGCGCATGGGTTCGCTCAGCGAGCGCAGCCATGCCAGCGGCTCGCTCTACCGCGCCAGCAAGGCGGCGCTGAACTCGGTGCTGATCGACACCGCCCTGCTGTATGGCGGCAAAGGCGTGACCTGCGTCGCCTTCCACCCGGGCTGGGTCCGGACCGAGATGGGCGGCGCCGGCGCCGACATTTCCGCCGAAGAAAGCGCGGCCGGCATGCGCGCCACGCTGGCCCGCCTGCCCGCCAGCGACAAGCCCGCCTACCTCAACTACGACGGCAGCCCCATCGCCTGGTAAGCCGCCCCACCGCCGAGCCCGTGTCCACCCTGGTGCCAGGCACCACGGTGGACACGAGCTCAGCTATATAACGGTCGAGCTCGTGTCCGATCAGTGCCTGGCACCAGGGTGGACACGGGCTGAACAGTAAGAAGGATTGCAATGATTTTGAGTGAAGAGCATCAGATGATTCGGGACGCGCTGCGCACCTTCGCGCAGGAGCGGTTGGCGCCCAACGCGGCGCGCTGGGATAAGGAACACTATTTTCCGCAGGCGGAGTTGAAGGAGCTGGCGGCCCTGGGCGCTTTCGGCGTGGCCGTGCCGGAAGAATTGGGCGGCGCCGGTCTCGACTATGTGTCGCTGGCCTTGGTGCTGGAGGAGATCGCGGCCGGCGATGGCGGCACCTCGACCATCATCTCGGTCAATAACTGCCCGGTGTGCAGCATCGCCATGATGTATGCCAACGCGCAGCAAAAGGAGCAGTGGCTGCGGCCGCTGGCCCAGGGCGCGCTGCTGGGCGCTTTCTGCCTGACCGAGCCGCACACGGGCAGCGACGCGGCCGCCCTGCGTACCACGGCCACGCGCGATGGCGACCATTATGTGCTGAACGGCGTGAAGCAGTTCATCACCAGCGGCAAGTACGCCGACGTCGCCATCGTCATGGCCGTCACCGACAAGGCGGCCGGCAAGAAGGGCATTTCAGCTTTCTGGGTGCCGACCTCGACGCCGGGTTATATCGTGGCCGGCCTGGAACAGAAGATGGGCCAGCATTCCTCCGACACGGCCCAGATCGTGTTCGAGAATTGCCGCATCCCGGCCGCGAACCTGATCGGCGAAGAAGGCATGGGCTATAAGATCGCGCTGTCGGGCCTGGAAGGCGGCCGCATCGGCATCGCTTCGCAGTCGGTGGGCATGGCGCGTTCGGCCTACGAGGCCGCGCTCAAATACGCGCGCGAGCGCGAAACCTTCGGCAAGCCGATCTTCGAACACCAGTCGGTGCAGTTCAAGCTGTCCGATATGGCGACCCAGCTCGAAGCGGCGCGCCAGCTGATCCTGCACGCGGCGGCGATGAAGGATGCCGGCCTGCCCTGCCTGAAGGAGGCGGCCATGGCCAAGCTGTTCGCTTCCGAAATGGCGGAGCGCGTCTGCTCGGACGCGATCCAGATCCACGGCGGCTACGGTTATGTCAGCGACTTCCCGGTCGAGCGCATCTACCGCGATGCGCGCGTGTGCCAGATTTACGAGGGCACCAGCGATATCCAGAAGCTGCTGATCGCGCGCGCGCTGTAAGACGGATGCCGCCACCGCCAACAGGTGGCGGCATTTGTCATGAAAGTGTATTCATTTGTCCTCAAGCCTGGCAGCTTGTGTCTTTTCCTTTTTCGCTCTTATAAAATAACCATCTTCGAGGGAGGATGGCCATGTACCAAGTATTGCTGGTGGAGGACGATGCGCGCCTGGCCGAACTGGTAACGGAATACCTGGGCGCCTATGAATTCAAGGTGACGGTGGTGGGCCGCGGCGACCAGGCGCTGGCCAGCTTCAAGGCCAGTCCGGCCGATGCGGTGATCCTGGACCTGATGCTGCCCGGCCTGGACGGCATGCAAGTGTCGCGCCAGCTGCGCGATATCAGCAAGGTGCCGATCCTGGTGATGACGGCGCGCGAAGATTCCTATGATGAAGTATCCCTGCTGGAGCAGGGCGCCGACGATTTCGTCAACAAGCCGGTGCAGCCGCGCGTGCTGCTGGCGCGCCTGCGCGCGCTGCTGCGCCGCGCCCAGGACAAGCAGGCCGGCCATGGCATGGTGTTCGGCGCCCTGAACATCGCCACCAGCGACCGCACCGTGACCTGGCGCGGCGAGCCGGCGGTGCTCAGCAATACGGAATACAAGCTGCTGCTGGTGCTGGCCGAATCGGCCGGCCGCGTGCTGTCGCGCGACGCGCTGCTGAAGAAGATGCGCGGCATCGAGTTCGATGGCCTGGACCGCAGCATCGACAACAGCATCTCCAAGCTGCGCCGCAAATTCGACGACGGCGAATCGGAAAAGATCAAGACGGTGTGGGGCGAAGGCTATCTGTTCTCGCCCTCGGCCTGGAACTGATTACTCGATCACGGGCACGATGGCGAGCGGCGCGTTCTGGCTGATCAGTTGCACCTTTTCCGGCCAGTCCTGGAAGCGGTAGACCACGATGCGAAAGCCGGTGTTCGGGTCGCCATCGAAGATGGCGCCCTCGGCCACCGGCAGCCCATGTTCTTTCTCGCCGTCGCGCACGCGCACCTGGGCCTCGGCCTTGCGCAGGAAGCCGAAACGCACGCCGCCGCAGCGCTTGCCGCCATAGGTGGCCGCATCCAGGTAGCGCTGGTACTGCAAGGCCTGCTCGCAGGCGCTGCGCAGGTCCACGCCCTCATACAAGCCGTCCAGGCGCACGATGATCGACAGGCGCGGCTGGAAAGTGTATTGGCTGATCTTGCGGTTCAAAACCAGAGCCGCGTTCTCGTCATACGCGCTTTTCAGCAGCGGGAAGGTGGTGCGGCCGGTGGCGTCCAACGGCAGATTGAGCTGGCTGGCCTTGACGTTCAGGGTCAGGCGCAAGCCGTCGGGCAGCTGGCCGTCGCGCGCGCTCACCTGGTAGTGGTTTTGCAGGAAGTGCTTGGGCTTGCCGTACTTCTCGAACTGCACCATGGCGCGGTAGGCGTCGCGGTAGCTGATCCACTCGCCCTGGGCGAGCGCCGCCCCCGCCGCCAGCAGGAACAACCAGGCCAGAAGAAGTCGCAAGGGCTTCATGATGAACGCTGGGAGGCCGGCGCAAGGATCGCGTTCAGTACAGCCGCGCGGCGCTGGGCAAGGCAGCGGGAGCGTGGTGGAGTTGGGGGCGCATGGCATGGGCTGTGGGCAGGCATGCCCGCTATTCTAGCTGAGCTGCCAGATGCGCATTACAGCCACGGCGGTGGGTGGTTTGCTCATAGGGACTCCTTGTTATCAATGAATTCATCGTAGTGCCCGCACGGTAGAGATTCGTCCTGCAAATGCGGGCGAATTGTCATAAATTTGTAAGTGAAACGTTTGGCGGAAGCTTAACTCTTATACAATCCGCCCATGAACCGCCTGTTCCGCCGCTTTGCCGTACTGGTGACGCTGTCGATCAGCGTGGCGGCCGTTATCGCCTATTTCGCCATGAGCTGGCTGTTCGGCGACCCGCAGGAAAGCATCGCGCGGCGCCAGGCGGCGGGCCAGATTTTCCTGCTCGAACAGTATGTCGACCAGGCGCCGGCCGACGAGTGGCTGGGACGCCTGAACAAGGTGCGCGAAGTGTCCGAGGTGCGCTTCGACCTGCTGCCGCTGGCGGCGGCGCGCCAGCATCTGCCGGCCGGCAGCCGCGCTGCCTTCGAGCGCGGCGAGGTGGTGATCGACGTGCGCAACAAAGCCTTCCTGCGCCGCGTCGATCTGAGCGGCGACCGCTATATCGGCAGCAACGAGGAAGCCATCCATGCCCAGGATTTGCCGATCGATGTCGGCCTGGCGCTGAAGATGGAGGCGGTGCGCTATCTGATCGTGGCGCTGGTGGTGCTGGTGCCGATTGCCGTCTGGTCGCGCGCGCACTGGCGCTCGCTGCAGAAGCTGGCACAGATGGCCGATGAATTCGGCCAGGGCCAGTTGGCGGCGCGCGTGCACCTGCCGGCCAGCGAGGCGATCCATCCGCTGGCGGAACGCTTCAACAATATGGCCGACCGCATCGAGCGCCTGCTCGACGCGCAAAGCAGCTTGCTGCATTCGGTCTCGCATGAAATCCGCACGCCGATCGCGCGCCTGGAATTCGCGCTGGAACTGCTGCGCGACGCGGCCCAGTCGCCGGCGCTGGAAGAGCGCATCGCCGCCATGGAGGGCGACCTGCATGAACTGAACCAGCTGGTCAGCGAGCTGCTGGGCATGATCCGCATGGGCGACCAGCCGCTCAAGCGCGAACGCTTCAACCTGGCCGAGACCCTGCGCAGCGTGGCCGATTCGCTGCCGCCGGCCGCCCCGGCCCTCGACGTGCTGGTGGCCGACAATGTGGACAGCTATCGCGGCGACCGCCGCCTGCTGCTGCGCGCCGTCTGCAATCTGATGCGCAATGCGCAGAAGTATGCGGCAACACGGGTGGCGCTGTCGGCGGCGCGGCGACTGGACGGCGTGCGCATCGTGGTGGAAGACGATGGTCCCGGCATTCCGGAAGCGGAGCGCGAGAAAATCTTCGATCCCTTCTACCGCCTGGACCGCAGCCGCGACCGCAGCACGGGCGGTTTCGGCCTGGGTCTGTCGATCGCGCGCAAGGCCATCGAACTGCATGGCGGCGCCATCTCGGTGGATAGTTCGCCCATGGGCGGCGCGCGCTTCACCATCCGCCTGCCGATCGACTAAGCCTGTTCCAGCGCCGCCAGCCGGCCGCTATCGCCCGCCACGCATTCGTATTCGGCGATGACCTGGGCGCCGAACAGCAGCAGGGTGGCGCCGATCTCCAGGCTGAACATGACGACGATGGCCGTGGTCAGCGAGCCATACACCACATTCACCTGCGACAGGGTGCTGAAGTACCAGACCAGCAGATGGCGCGCGATCTCCCACAGCAGGGCCGCCGTGGCGCCGCCCAGCAAGGCGTGCTGCCACGACAGGCGTCCGACCGGCATCACCATATAGATGGAGCTGAGCAGCAGCACCTCACCCGCCATGCCGAGCAAATACAGCAGCACGCCGGACAGGCCGTTGAGCGACCATTCATGGCCGAACAGGCGCACGCTTTCCTCGCCGATCACTTGCAGGCTGCCCGCCACCAGCGTGACGACCAGGGCGCCGATGCCGAGCGAGAGGATGTAGCAGTAGGGCAGGATGGCGGAAATCAGGTAATGGCGCCGCCGCACTTCGGCGCGGTGGATGAAGATCACGCACATGGCGCTTTCCAGCACGGAGAAGGCCAGCGAACTGAAAAACAGCATGGTCAGCACCAGCACGCCGCCAATCAGGTCGCGGTGCTGCAGGAAGTGGGCGATCTCCGTGACGATGGCGCGCGACTGGCCGGGCAGCAGCCATTCCAGGTAGCGGCCCAGGGTAGTCAGCAACTCGGCCTGGTCGATCACATGGGACAGGGCCACCACCACCAGCATCAGCAGCGGCACCAGGGACAGCAGCGAATAATAGGCGACGGCGCCCGCCAGCAGCAGCCCCTGATTGGCGCGGAAGCCGCGCAGGCATTGCAGCACAAAATGCAAGGGATGGCTGGCCACATAGGCGACGGCCTTGCGGTTGAAGATGGCCATGCGGCCATTCTACCGCCGCCGGCATTCAGGCGGAGCGCGCATAAAAAAACGGCGGCACCGTCAGGGAGTGCCGCCGTAAAGGGCAGAACCAGCGTACAGGGGCTGGTCTCAGACTACATGAACTTGTACTTCAGCATAAAGGACAGGGCGCGGCCGCGCGGATCGGCGACGCGGGGATCCCAGCCGGCGCCCACCACTTCATCCACATTGTGGGCCGTGAACGGCGGCTCCTTGTCGAACAGGTTCTGGATGCCGACCGTCAGCGTGGTGTTGCGGAAGCCGGTGTAGGTGGCCGACAGATCGTATTTGGCGTAGTGCTTCACATGCGGCTCGAAGCCCGCCGGCGGCGATGTCTTGCCACCGTTCGGCAGCTGGTCGGCATAGCCGGACGAATAATTCTGCGTCAGCATGGCGCTCCAGTCGCCTTTGGAGAGGCGGATATTGGCGTTGTGACGCCAGCGCAGGTAGACGTCGCGCGTGGAGAATTTGCCGACCAGTTCCTTGTAAGGCTGGCCTTCGAATTCGGCGAACTTGAAGCTTTTCAGCCAGGTGCCATCGAGCTTGGCGCTCCATTTATAGCCGCCATCAAATTTGCCGTCGGCGTTCAGGCCGATGTCCAGGCCGCGCGTTTTCAGGCCGGCGGCATTGATCCAGCCGGCTTCCACGTGATCGATCACGCCGGCGGCATCGCGCACGATGTACTGCGGCAGGTACTGCCAGTTGTTCAGCACCACTTGCGGCGTGCGGTTCAGGATGCGGTTCTCGATATTGATGGCCCAGAAGTCGAAGGAGGCGGAGAAACCGTCGATGGGTGCCAGCACCATGCCCAGCGTGCCTTGCTTGGACGTTTCGGGCACCAGCGAGGAATTGCCGCCGGTGTTGTAGGCCAGGCGCGGAATGGCGCAGTAAGCCGGGTCGCCCGGATGCTTGGCGCAGCCTTCCTGGTCGATCACGCCGTTCGGCAGCTCCTGCGACAGGCGGGCCGAATTGAGCTGCACGAAGCTGGGCGCAAGGAAGCCTTTGTTGGCCGAGCCGCGGAACAGCAGGCTGGCGGTAGGCTGATAGCGGAAGGAGACCTTGGGATTGGTGGTGGCGCCGATCACGCTGTAATGGTCGCGGCGCACGGCCAGCTGCACTTCCAGGTCCTTCAGCACCGGCACCAGCAACTCGGCGTAGACGGCCTTCACATTGCGGCCGGCATCGCGCAGCGCGCCGTTGCCGGGCGAGAGGAAGACGGTCGTGGCATCGATGTCCTGCTCGAAGTTATAGGTTTCGCGGCGCAGGTCGAAACCGGCCGCCATCGACAACGCGCCGGCCGGCAGTTGATACACCTCGCCCGAGATGGAGCCGTCAAGCTGGGTCATGGTGGTTTTGCCGTGCTGCAGGGCGCCGCGGAACTTGGCCGCTTCCAGCAGGGCCGCGGTTTCCGGCGTCTGGCCCTGGCCGGGGGCGGCCCACAGATTGACCTTGCCGCTGCCCAGCAGGGCATTCAGCTTGTCGGTATAGGCATAGCCGTCCAGCAGCGCGACCTTGGTGGTGCTTTCGGCGCGCGACAGGCCCAGCTTGTAATCGTATTTATCCCACAGCACGCCCTCGGCGCCGACCAGCACGCGCGCATTCTCGCCGACGATCTGCTGCGTGCGGCGGCCCAGATCGGAAGCGCGCCATTTGTAGAGAATCGGCTTGCTGCGGTCGAAGCCCGGCACGATGCCGGTCAAGTCCTGATAGTAAGGGCCGTTGACCGGATAGGCATTGCCGGCCTTGAACGAAGCCTGCACCTGGACCGGCGTCAGCTCGCCGGTGGCCTTGGTGCGCGAGGCCAGGACTTCGGCAAACAGCTTGTGGTCAGGGCTGATCTGCCAGGTGGCGCGCGACACGCCATTGGTGCGCTCGACCGGGAAGGACATCTGGTAGTCCGAACCATAGTCGTAGGCGCAGGAATACTTGGTGCGGGTGATGGGCGTGACGTTCGGCCACAGCTCGGAAGCGTATTGCGACATGCCGGGAATGGAGTCGCACTTGCCCTGGAAGCTGAGCAGGTTCGCTTGCAGATACTTGGTCGGATCGCCCGGCATATTGAAGCCGGTGCCGAGGGCCGAGCCGGTGTCGGCCAGCTGCGTGGCGTAAGGCGTGCCGGTGCTGTCGGGCGAGAGGCCGCGCCAGGGCTGGTAGCCGTTGGAGAAGCCGCGCTGGCGCGAATCGAGCTTGTCGTTCTTGTCGTGGGTGATGCTGGCCATGATGTTGAAGCCCTGGTCCAGCAGCGAGCCATAGCCGGCCAGCAGGGACACGCGGCGCTCCATGCCGCCGCCCGCCTCCGTGCCGTTCAGGGTGGTGGACAGTTCCAGCCCCTGGTAATCGGTCTTCAGGATGAAGTTGATCACGCCGCCGATGGCGTCCGTGCCGTAGATGGCGGAAGCGCCATCCTTCAGAATTTCGATGCGGGAGATGGCGCCCAGCGGGATCGAGTTCAAGTCCACCGCCTTGCCGCTGGCGCCGTGGTTGCCGACGCGGCGGCCATTCAGCAGCACCAGGGTGGCGTTCGGCCCCAGGCCGCGCAGCGAAGCGAAGGCCGCGCCGCCGGAAACGCGGTCGGCATCGGCGCCGAAGACGTTATTCCCCGAGGTCATATTGTCGGCGCCCACGCCGTTGGCGGCGATGGTGCGCATCAGCTGGTCGGTGCTGGTGATGCCGGCCTTTTCGATGGCGTCGAAGCTGATGGTCTGCACCGGCAAGGCGCCTTCGCGCGCCACGCGCTTGATGCTGCTGCCGGTGATTTCCACGCGCTGCATGGTCTGCGGCGGCGCCACCTGGGCCATGGACGGACCCACTACCCCAATCAGCGCCATCATCTGCGCCAGCTGCTTTACCTTCACAAGCCTCTCCCTTATGCCGATTGCATATTTATTGTTACTAAATTCTTATGAAACCCAGAGTAGCGCGCAGCAACTCCCGGTTTCCAATGAAATTCTCTACTGCAACTATAACTTTTAGTAATGTATGAGTAAATTTCAATTCATTTGGCGCTTTGGCGCGCCCTGCCCGCCTCTGAGCGCTGCTGCGGGTCCAGGTCCAGATAGCGCCAGTTGCTGAATTCGACCGGGTGGCGCATGTAGTTTTTTAGCCACGGCTGGCGGATATCGGCCGAAATCGGATGGGTCAGCAAGACCCAGGGGTTGTAGGCGTGGATCAGCTGGGCCAGTTCGCGGTACAGCACGCGCCGCTGCGGCGTATCGCCCAGCTGGCGCGCCTGCTCGTAGCGGCGGTCGTAATCGGGCAGTTTGAAATTGGCGTAGTTGGCGCGGCCGCTGTTCGGGCCATACAACAGCTGGTAGAAGTTGTCGCCATCGGGGAAGTCGGCCACCCAGTTGGTCTCGAACATCATCACCTTGCCCAGGCGCGAAGCCTTGATGATCTCGGTCTTCTTGTCGCTCTTGAATTCCACGCGCAGGCCGATGGCGTTCAGGTTTTTGCGCCACAGCTCATCGCGCAGGCGCCCCACCATGGACGGCTCGGTGTGCATCACCAAAGTCAGGGGGCTGCCGTCGGGACGGCTGCGGAAGCCGTCCTTGCCCTTGCGGTAGCCGAAGCGGTCCAGCAGGGCGCGCGCCAGCACCGGGTTGTAGCTGACCGGACTGCGGTAAGTCGGATCGTAGCCCAGCACATTCGGCGGCAGCGGGGTCTGGGCCGGCAGCGCCAGGCCTTTTTTCAGCAGGGCGATATCCTCGCCGCTGTTGTAACCCAGGGCGATGGCGCGGCGCAGCGCGACCTGCGCCTTGCCATAGCCGCCGATCACCGGATCGTCCATATTCATCCACATGTAATAGGTCTGCAGCACCGGGAAGGGCATCAGTTGCATGCCGCGCCGCGCCAGTTCAGGCTTCAGCACCGGCTGCGACACGTTCGGGTCGAGCACCATATCGCGCAGGGATTCGGGCACCTGCTCGATGAAGTCGAATTCGCCGTTCAGGAAGCCCAGCACGCGCGACTGGTATTCCTCCATGATCTTTACTTCGATCTTGTCCAGCAGCGGCAGGCGCTTGCCTTCCAGCCCGGCGGCGACGGCGCGGCTGGCAGGATCGGCGTCGGGGCTGGCGTGGAAGACGGTGGGACGGAAGCCGGGATTGGCCAGCAGGGTGATCTTGTCGCTGCGCTTCCATTCGCCGATCAGGAACGGTCCGCTGCCGACCGGATGATTGCCGACCTGGCTGCCGTAAGCCTCGGCCACTTCGCGCGCCACCACGCCGCTGGCCGGCAGAGCGAGATAGAACAGGAAGCTCGCATCGGGCGCCTTGAGGCGGATGCGCAGGGTGTACTTGTCCAGCGCCTGCAGGCCGGGGATATGGCTGTCGTAGCTGAAATCGCGGCGCAGCGCTTCGTCGCCGACGATCTTGTCCTCGAACAGGAAGACCCAGGGCGATTTCAGGGCCGGGTCGTACAGGCGCTTCAGGCTATACACATAGTCCTGCGCCGTGACCTCGCGCGGCTGGTCCTTGAAGGCCGCATCGGGCGTGAAATGGATGCCGGGCTGCAGGTGGAAGGTGTAGGTGAGGCCGGCCGCATCCACCTCGGGCATGGCGCGCAGGGTGTTGGGCTGGAGCTTGACCGGGCGCGCCAGGTAGTCGTAGCGCAGCATGGGGTCGAACAGGTTTTCCAGCAGGGTCAGGCTGGCCACGTCGGAGGCCACGGCCGGGTCCAGCCCCGTTTCGCCGGTGGAGAGGAAGGCGTGCAAGACCTTGGGGGCGCCGTTAGCCTGGGCTGCGGTGGCGGAGGGCGCGGCATGGGCCGCGAACAGGATGAGCGACGCGGCGGCCAGCCCGGTTTTCCAGAGAATCTTCATAGTCGCTTGGAGGGTGTCAGCCGCAAGAGAATACGCCAGCATGAGCGGACGCGCCAGCGCTCTTATGAGTTTTTCTCATGCCCGATTCGCATTCTTTCATCCCGAAAGGCCGTGCTGGGCCTATACTTTCGCTGCAAAATCGCCCAATCGTCTACGTTCTTTCGGAAATCGCGCTTTTATGTCTCTCAATTACATCTGGTCTGGCTTCTTTCTGGTGGGCTTCGCGGCCGCCCTGGCACAGTGGCTCTTCCTGGGGGATAACGAGATTTTCAAACGCATCATCGACGGCACCTTCGAGTCGGCGCGCATGGGGGTGATGGACATCGCCCTGCCGCTGGCCGGCGTGATGACGCTGTGGCTGGGCATCATGAATATCGGCGAGAAGGCCGGCGTGGTGGGCTGGCTGGCCAAGGTGATCTCGCCCTTCTTCTCGCGCATCTTCCCCGAAGTGCCGAAGGACCATCCGGCCACCGGCCATATGGTGATGAACTTCTCCGCCAACCTGCTGGGCCTCGACAACGCGGCCACGCCCTTCGGCCTGAAGGCGATGGAAAGCCTGCAAACGCTCAATCCCAACAAGGACGAGGCGAGCAACGCGCAGATCATGTTCCTGGTGCTGCACACCTCGGGCCTGACCCTGATTCCGCTGGCGATCATGGCGCAGCGCGCGATCCTGGGCGCGGCCGACCCGTCAGACATCTTCATCCCCTGCATGATCGCGACCTATGTGGCGACGGTGACGGGCATTATCGCGGTGTCGATCCGGCAGCGCATCAATCTGATCAACTCCGTGGTGCTGTCCTGGCTGGGCGGCATGACGGCCGCCATCGTGGCGCTGATCTGGTACTTCACCCAGTACCTGACGAAGGAACAGATCGAGACCGTGTCCAAGGTAGTCAGCAACCTGGTGCTGATCGGCGTGATCACGGTGTTCATCGTCGGCGCACTGCGCAAGAAGGTGAATGTGTATGAAGCCTTTATCGAAGGCGCGAAAGGGGGCATCCAGACTTCGCTGACCGTAATTCCCTACCTGGTCGGCATGCTGGTCGCGATCAGCGTGATCCGCAACGCGGGCGTATTCACCTTCGTGGTCGATGGCTTCAACTGGATCTTCAGCGCCCTGGGCTTCAATACCGATTTCGTGCCGGCCTTGCCGACCGCGCTGATGAAACCTTTGAGCGGCAGCGGTTCGAAGGCCATGATGATCGACGCGATGAAGACCTACGGACCGGATTCCTTCGTGGGACGCCTGTCCTGCATCTTCCAGGGTTCGGCCGATACCACCTTCTACATCGTGGCCCTGTATTTCGGCTCGGTCGGCATCCGCAAGACGCGCTACGCCATTTCCTGCGGCCTGATCGCCGACCTGGCCGGCGTGATCACGGCGATCGGCGTGGCCTATGTCTTCTTCGGCTAAGGAAGGCCGCAATATGCTGAAACGCCTTGTACTTGCCGGCCTTCTTGCCGCCTGCGGCCTGGTTCATGCTGAATTGCCGGAGCCTGTGGCCAAGGCCGCCGCCGCGCACGGCATTCCCGAGAATGCCATCGGCATCATGGTCATACGCGGCGATGCGGTGCTGCTGGCGCACCACGCGGAGCGCGTGATGGCGCCCGCTTCGGTGATGAAGATCGCCACCACGGTGGTGGCGCTGGAGCAGCTTGGTCCCGTCTTCCGTGGCCGCACCGAGCTGCTGGGCAGCGGCGAGGTGGTGGATGGGGTGCTGCAGGGCGATCTGCTGCTGCGTGGCGGTGCGGACATGGACTTCAACGAGGACGCGCTGGTGCATATGCTGGAGAAGCTGCGCCTGAAGGGCGTGCGGCGCATCCGCGGCGACCTGCTGCTGGACCGCCAGTTGTTCCAGCCGGCGCGCATGGACGTCGGCGTGCCGCCTTTCGACGAATCGCCCGAGGCTTACTACAACGTGATTCCCGATGCGCTGCTGTTGAATAACAATATGCTGCAGGTGGAGATGGTGTCGGACGCCAAGAGCGTGCGGGCGCAAGCCCTGCCCATGCTGCACAAGGTGGCGGTGCGCGCCGATATGAAGCTGGTCGACGCGCCTTGCGCCAGATGGGAAGACGGCTGGCGCCTGCCCGGCTATGAACGCAATGGCGAGCAGCTGACCGTGGTCCTGCGCGGCACCTTCCCGCGCAATTGCAGCAAGACCTATGCGATCAATGTGCTGGAGCGGCAGGATTATCTGGAGCGCCTGTTCCGCGCCGCGTGGTCGCGCCTGGGCGGTGAATTCAGCGGCGAGGTGCGCGAAGCGCCCGCCAGCGCGCTGGCCCCGGCCGGAACCGCGATGGAGAATGCGCCGGCCATGCGCCTGCTGGCCGAACATGTGTCGCGGCCTCTGCCCGAGCTGCTGCGAGACATCAACAAGTGGTCCGACAACGCGCTGGCGCGCACTCTATATCTGAGCCTGGGTAGCCTGCAGGCCGATGCAGCGCTGGGCAGCCGTCCGCTGGAGCCGCTGCCGGTGCTGGGTCCGGACGGCAGCGTGGTCGCCCCCCTGCCCAGCGCCGCGCGCGCCGAGCAGGCCGTGCGCGAATGGATGCGCCAGCACCGCATCAACGACAGCGGCATGGTGATCGATAACGGTTCCGGCCTGTCGCGCACGGAGCGCCTGAGTCCCGAGCAGTTGGCGGGCTTTTTGTCGGCCGCGCAGAAATCGCCGTGGGCGCCCGAATTCCAGGCCAGCCTGCCCATCGCCGCCACCGACGGCACCATGCGCCGCCGCCTGCGCGACAGCCCCGCCGCGACCCATGCCCGCATCAAGACCGGCACGCTGAACGGCGTGGTCGCCATCGCCGGCTATGTGAGGGATGCCAATGATGAGCAATGCATCGTGGTCGGCATGGTCAACCACGAGCGCACGGGCAACGGCGCCGGCCGCAACATCACCGACGCGCTGATCGATTGGGTGGCGCGCAACGCGGCGGCGCTAAAAGTCCTGCCCTGAAATCAGAGAACGCGGGTATAGGTGGCTCGCACCTGCACGCGGTCGCCGCAGTCGAAGTGCCACCACTCGCTCTTGATGCCATGCCAGCCCGCCTGGAACATGGCGTCGCGCAGCAATTGGCGATTGGCGACGTGCCCGGGAAGGATGGCGCCGCGCGCCAGCAGCTCATCTTCCAGCGCGGGATGGGATAGTTCGCTCAGATCATCGAAGCCGGTGCCCATATCCAGTTCGCGGCCCTGCTCATCGACGATGGTGATGTCCACCGCCATGCCGAAGGAATGGAGGGAGCCGCGCGACGGTTCGGCGATATAGCCCAGCAGCTCCGTACCCTGCAAGGCTTGCCACAGCTGCTCCTGCACGCGCTGCGGGCGCAAGGCATCCAGCACCAGCAGGCAATAGCCAGGACGCCGCGCCGCCAGCCAGGCGACGGCGCTTTCCAGCGCGGCGGCGGCATCGCGGTGCAGCCAGGCGCAATCCAGCGGCGTGTACAGATCGCGGCCGACAAAATTGTCCGGCGTGGCGTAGCGCAGATCGACGCCGATGCCCGCGATGCTGCTCAGATGCCGGTAAGCCGGATCGGAGGCAATCCGCTCGCTGGGCAAGGTGTTCATTCCAGGCCCCGGAACAGGCAGGCGCGCGCCGAGGCGGCGATGCTGTCGGCCAGTTGGCGGCAGCCGTGCGACAGCGGCGAATGGCCGGCCGTCAGCAGATACAGTTGGATCGGAATGGCCGGCGCCCACGGACGGCGCTGCACGCGCACCGCCGAAGCCGATGCGGCGGTAAACGGATCGACCACCGCCATGCCGGCGCCCGCCTCGACCAGCGTGCGCGCGATCTGGTAAGTCTGCACCACGGTGCGGAACACCGGCTGGATGCCCTGCGCCTCGCAGGCCGCCACCACCATCTCGCCCAGCGGATCGTTGTCGGCATAGCCGATCAATTCTCCCTGCAGGCCGGCGGCCGACAGCGGCGTATCCAGTTCCGACTCGTCCCAGGTTCCGGCGGGAGCGATCACCGTCATCAAGCCTTGCGCCAGCGGCTCGGCCACGATGCCGGGATGGCGCGGGTCCTGCAGCGACAAAGCCAGATCGGCCTCGCCCAGGCGCAGGGCGTTGACGATTTCGCTGGTGTGATGGCTGGCCAGCTCGCAGCGCGTGCCGGGAAAGTCCTTGCGCCACTCGCTCATCGCCTGCGGCAGCACGCTCAGGGCCACGGTCGGCGTGGACACCAGGCGCACGGTTTCCACCGCATGCCCTTTCAGGCTGGCAGCCAGGCGGCGTATGCCTTGCAGGTCGCGGTGCAGTTTTTCGGTTTCGGCGAACAGGCGGTGCGCTTCCGGCTTGGGATAGAGCTTGCCGCGCACGCGCTCGAACAGCGGCATGCCCAGTTGCAGTTCGCAGTGCTGCAAGACCTTGGTCACGGCCGGCTGCGAGATATGCAGCACTTGCGCCGCGCCGCTGATGGTCCCGACCTGCATAATGGCGTGGAAAACTTCGATATGACGCAGACGCATGCCGAGTTCCTTACTGCGCGGCGGCGGCGGGCGCCGTCAGCGTATCGAGGATGGCGGCGGTTTCCGCATCGGGCACGCCATCGAATTTGCTTTGGCGGTATTTGGACTGGAACACGCCCAGCACATTGCGCGTGGCCTCATCGAGCACGCCCGTTTGCGGCGTGGCATAGCCATGCTCGGCCAGCTTCTTCTGATACCAGGAGATTTCCGGCGGCAGCTGTTCGAAGACGGCGCGGCGCTGGGCCACCTGGTTCGCATCCGGCCAGGTGATCAGGCCCGCGTCGGCCAGCTGCTTCCAGGGGAAGAGCGGACCGGGATCCTGCTTGCGCTGGGGCGCGATCTCGTTATGGCCGAGGATGAATTCGGGACGCACCTCATGCCGCGCCACGATCTGCTTGAGCAGAGGGATCAGCTGGTCGATCTGGGCTTGCTTGAAGGGATACCAGACACGGCCCTCCGGCGTATCCTTGAAGCCGGCGTTGACGATCTCGATGCCAACCGAGCTGGTATTCAGCTGGGTGAAAGCCTTCCAGCTGCTGTTCCCGGCATGCCAGGCCTGGCGCGACTCATCCACCAAGCCGTAGAGCACCGGCTGGTCGGCATCGGTCAGCAGATAGTGGGCGCTGACTTCCTGCTCGGTCAAAATCTTGATGGAGCGCGGCGTATCGGCCACCGTGTAATGCAGTACGATGAATTTGACGCGGCTGGATTGGCCGCGCGCGGTGTAGCTGTTGTCGATGCGGGGAAGCTGGGTGGCGCAGCCGGAAAGCACGGCCATCAAGAGAATCAGCAGCAGTTTCTTCATTCAATCATCCTTGTTCTTCAATTCCTTGGCCTGGCGGCCATGCGGGCGGCGGCGACATGCGGCCGCACCGGGCGATGTTCGAAAGCCTGGTCCCCGGGCAGGGCGGCGCGCATCGATTCGGCGATCAGCGGATGCAGCTCGGACGCGCGTCCCGACAGCAGCACCGGACGCTCGCCGAAACGCGCCACCAGGGCCAGCGCCAGGCGCGCCAGTTCGCGGCCCGCCTGCTGCAGGATATTGCGCGCGGCGGCATCGGCATCGGCGCTGGCGGCGACGGCCAAGGCCAGCTTGCCGACCTCGCCGCGCTCCAGGCCATAGATGAACTGGCGCGAGAACGTCCAATCGCTGCCGCCCACGTGGCGGAACACGGCTTGCGCCAGCGGCGAATCCTGCCAGGCGCCGGGCTGCTCGTCCTCGCGGCGCCAGATGCGGCGCATGGCTTCGCGCGCGATCCAGAAACCGCCGCCGCCATCGTCCAGCACCACGCCACGGCCGCCGGCGCGGTGGAAGGCGCCTTCTTCATCGATGAAAGCCGCGATCGAACCCGTGCCCGCGTATACCAGATAGCCCTGGCCCGGATCGAAACAATCCAGGTAAGCGATCTCGATATCATTACATAGACTAACCGATTCCGCCGGCAACGCCAGCAAATCGGCCAGCCAGCCGGCCGGCAGATGGCTATCGCCGCCAAAGCCGGTCAGCCCGGCGCAGACCCGGCCCGGATGGCCGATCTCCAGCACCTCGGCCGCCAGCGCCGCAAAGGCCGCGCGCACCGACTCCCGGCCCGCCGCGCTGGACAGCTGCAGCGCCGACAACCCCTCAACCCGGCCCTCGGCCACCACCGCGCCGGCCGGATCGGCCAGCGCCCAACGAGTTTGCGTGCCGCCGGCATCGATGCCCAGGCCCAGCACGCCATCAGAAGCGGATTTCAACATAATGCGACGAGTGTAAAGCGAATCATCTAGCATATCACCATGAAACCTTGCCATTCCCCCATGTCCATCAGTTATACCCTCTTTGATCTATCTCAACAAATGTCCCACCCTGGTGTCAGGCACCAGCACCGGACATTCTTTGATCTGGATCAGCCAATGTCCGACCGTGGTGCCTGACACCAGGGTGGACATTTTTTGAGGCAGATCAAAGGGCGGGGGCGGTGACGCGGGGGCTTTCGTTGCCGAGGCGGTCGACGGCGGTGACGACGACCGCGCTGACGGGGGCGCCGGCGGCGTCGGGTAGCAGGATTTCGGTCAGGGCGGCGGGGGCGGTGGTGAAGCGCCATTCGTCGCCGTATTTAGCCCAGATGGCGTATTGGACGCTATTTTTGTCGGCGCCCAGCTTCAGCGACAGGCCGTTCGCGGCGCGGCGGGCGCTTAGCTGCGGGGCGGTAGGGGCTGTCCCGCCGAGCCAGGGGGAGGCGGGGATCAGCGCGGCGCTCTGGTAGCTGCTGCTGCGCAGACGTTCGTAGATGCCTTTGCGGTTCTGCATCAGCGGGGCCATGCTGAAGTGGATGTGGCCTGCGACGCCGGCGCGGCTGCGCGTGACTTCGATCTGCTGGACGATTTCTTCGGCCGTGAACGAGCGGGCGCTGTCGTCGATGCGGCTGGTGTACAGGCCGGGCCACAAGTGGCGGCCGCGACGGTTTTGCGCCTGCCAGTAATCGAGCAGCACGGGGAAGGCTTGCGGCGCTTGCGCGATCGGCCAGTAGAGCTGGGGCGCGAAGTAGTCGAGCCAGCCGTTTTGCAGCCATAACTCGGCGTCAGCATACAGCTTGTCGTATTGGCTGAAGCCGACGATGCCGGGCGGGCGGCGGTCCGGACGACCAATGCCAAAGGGACTGATGCCGAAACGTACCCAGGTCTTCTCCTTGTGCACGCCGGTGTATATCGCTTCGATCATCTGGTTGACGTTCTGCCGCCGCCAGGAGGCGCGGTCGAGCTGTCCGCCACCCTGCGCATAGCGCTGCCATGAGGCCTGGTCGGGGAATTCGAGTTCGGCGCGCGGGCCATTGGACGGCAGGGCATCCAGCGCGGCGGCTTCGGCGCCGTTCGCGCTGGTGGCTTCGACCGGGTAGGGATAGAAGTAGTCGTCGATGTGGACGCCGTCGATGTCGTAGCGGCGCACCACGTCCAGGATCACGTCCAGGGTGTGCTGGACGGCGGCTGGCTCGCCCGGGTCCATCCACAAGTATTTGCCGTACTGTTTGACCAGCTGCGGCTTGCTGTTGGCGATGTGTTCGCGCGCCAGCGGCGAGCGCGCGCCGGCGTTGCGCACGCGGTAGGGGTTGAACCAGGCGTGCAGTTCGAGGCCGCGCGCATGCGCTTCGGCGATCCAGAACTGCAGCGGATCGTAGGCCGGCTGCGGTTCCTTGCCCTGCAGGCCGGTCAGGTATTCCGACCAGGGTTCCAGCTTGGACGGGTAGATGGCGTCGGCGCTGGGGCGCACCTGCAGCACGATGGCGTTCAGGTTGATGGCCTTGGCGCGGTCGAGGATGGCCAGGGCTTCGGCCTGCTGCTTGGCCACGCTCAGATTGCTGCGGCTGGGCCAGTCGATATTGGCGACGGTGGAAACCCAGACGGCGCGGAATTCGCGCGGGGCGGGCGGCGGCTGCTCGCCGGTGAAGCGCGGCGGCTGGGGCGTTGACGGCTGCGGCACGGGTCCGCCCGGCGTGGACGGCGCGCCGCTGCGGTCGGCCATCGGCGTGCTGGAACAGGCCGAGAGCAAGGCGGCCAGCACGCCGGCCGCGCCAGCGCTCAGGCTAAGCCGCTTTTTCGCATTGAAACCCAAAACATTCCCCCGATTCTTTGAAGCCCATTATTGTAATCGCTGGGGCGCGCTATTCGCGTCCGAATGCGGGGTCGATTTTGACCAGGGCCGTCATGATGAAGGCGGGTACGGTGGCGAAGCAGACCCAGATGAAGAAGTGCTGGTAGCCCAGCATATTCTGGATCCAGCCGCTGGCCATCTGCGGCAGCATCATGCCGAGCGCCATGAAGCCGGTGCAGATGGCGTAGTGCGCGGTTTTGTGCTCGCCGTCGGCCACCATGATCATGTACATCATGTAGGAGGTGAAGCCGAAGCCGTAGCCGAACTGCTCGGCGGCGATGGTGGCGGAGATCAGCAGCAGGTTCTCGGGCAGGGCGCTGGACAGGTAGACGAAGACCAGGTCCGGCACGTGCACGGCGAAGGCCATGGGCCACAGGCAGCGTTTCAGGCCGAAGCGGGCGATGGTGACGCCGCCCAGCAGCCCGCCCAGCGTCAATGCCACCACGCCGATGGTGCCGTAGGCCAGGCCGACCGCCTCATTGCTCAATCCCAGGCCGCCCGCGCTGGCGGGATCGAGCAGGAAGGGCATGGCCATTTTCAGCAGCTGGGCCTCGCCCAGGCGGAACAGCAGCAGGAAACCGAGGATGACGAGGATGCCGTCCTTGCGAAAGAAGGCGGCGAAGGTCTGGACGAATTCGCGCAGCAGATTGCCGCTTTCGGGCGCCGGCTGGTCGGCCGCGGGACGCGGCAGCATCCACTGGTGGTAGGCGAACAGCGCCAGGAAGACGGCGGCCAGCACGAAGAACACCACCGACCACGCGGCGTGCGGATCGCCCAGGCGCTTGATCAGCAGCCCGGCTAGCGCCACCAGGCCGCCCTGCCCGGCGATCATGGCCAGGCGGTAGAAGGTGCTGCGCACGCCGACGAAGGCCGCTTGCTGCGGCTTGCGCAGCGCCAGCATATAGAAGCCGTCGGCCGCGATGTCGTGGGTGGCGGAGCTGAAGGCCATCAGCCACAGCACCGCAAGGCTCATCTGGAAGAAGCTGGGCAAATGGGTGGTGAAGGCCACCAGCGCCAGCGCGGCGCCGATCAGCAATTGCAGGGCGACGATCCACAGCCGCTTGGTGCGGAACATTTCGACCACGGGCGACCACAGGGGCTTGATCACCCAGGGCAGGTAGAGCCAGCCGGTGTACAGCGCGATATCGGTATTCGAGATGCCGGTGTTCTTGTACATCACCACCGACAGGGTCATCACGACCACATAAGGGATGCCCTGGCCGAAATACAGGGTGGGAATCCACCACCAGGGGTTTCGCTGTTGCGCTGCTTGTTCCATCACTTCCTTTGTCATCCGTTGGAGGAAGCGGGAACGCGGCCCGTCTCTAGAGGGCCAGCGCCGCGCGCACGCTTCCTTTCGCCTGTTCCAGCAGGGTCTCCGCCTGCTCCACCGTGGCCTGCCGGAGCAGGGCCACGATCGCCACCTTCACGTGGAAGCGGCATTGTTCCAGCGTGCGCCGCGCCGCCGCTTCGTCGGCACCGGTGGCGTGCATGGTCAGGCGCACCGCGCGCCGTACCAGCTTGGCGTTGGTGGGCTTCAAGTCTACCATCAAGTTTCCATAGACTTTATGCAAACGCACCATCAGCGCGCTGGAAATGGTGTTGAGGACGATTTTCTGCGAAGTGCCCGCTTTCAGGCGCGTGCTGCCGGAGATGACTTCGACGCCGGTGTCGAGGGTGATGCCGACTTCGGCCTGCAGCGCCACCGGCGCGTGGTCGTTGTTGGCGATGCCGATGGTGAGCGCGCCGGCGCCGCGCGCCGCGTGCAGGGCGCCCAGCACATAGGGCGTGCCGCCCGATGCGGCCAGCAGGAAAACCACGTCGTTGGGCGTGGGCGCCAGCGCCAGCAGATCGCGGCCGCCCTGTTCGCGGTCGTCCTCCGCGCCCTCCACGGCCTGGAACATGGCGCCCATGCCGCCGGCCAGCAGGGCCTGGGCGCGTTCGGTGGGCCAGGAAAAGGTGGGATACAGTTCGACGCTGTCCAGCACCCCGAGCCGGCCGGAGGTGCCGGCGCCGACATAGATCAGGCGTCCGCCCGCTTCGACGCGCGGCACCGCCATGGCGATGGCGGCGGCGATGCGCGGCGCGGCGTCGCGCACGGCCTGCACCGCCTGGAACTGGTCATCCACAAAGGCGGCCACCAGGTCGAGCACGGAGTACTGATCCAGTTCGGTATGCCGGGGACTGGGTGTTTCGGTTTTGAGCATCGTCATCTGCGGGGAAGGGATACGATGAAAACCAGTGTAATACCAAACCGCCGGGACCACAGCGCGCTTTTGCCATGAAAGCTGGCAGTATCAGCATTCCGAAAAGTTATGCGCGGTCCTCAGCCCGTGCGCCGCATCTCGGCCACGAAATCATAGTGATCGCTATGGCAGTAGGAATGGGTCAGCTCGACCGCCTCGCCCGATTCCAGGTAGGCGATGCGGGTGATGAACAGGACGGCGCGGCCTTCCGCCACTTCGAGCTGGCGCGCCAATTCGGGCGAAGCGTTCATGGCGCGCACATGCTGCAGCGCGCGCGCCGGCAACTTGCCGACCGAGTCCAGATATTCGTACAGCGAGTCGCCCACCGCGTCCGGCCGCGGCAGCACGGCTTCAGGCAGCACGCTGACCTCGTACGCCATCACCACGTCGTCGGCCAGGCGCAGGCGCTCCAGGCGCGCCACCTTGCTGCCGGGGGAGAGCGCGAGGCTGAGCTGCTCGTCGGCGCTGGCCACCACCACGCTGCGCTTGAGCCAGCGCGAGCCGGGCGTGTAGCCGCGCTGCTGCAGCTGTTCGGAAAAACTCGTCAAATGTGATAGTGGCTGTTCGATGCGCGGCGCGATATAGTTGCCGGAACCGCGGCGGCGCACCACCAATCCCTGCTCCACCAGCTGGTCGATGGCTTTGCGGGCCGTCACGCGCGAGACATTGAGCTGTTCGGACAGCGTGCGCTCCGAGGGCAGGGCCTGGTCCACCTGGTAGCGGCCGTTGCGCACTTCGTCGCTCAGTTTGCGGGCAATTTGCATATACAGCGGCGAACTGTCCGCTTTGAATTCAACGCTGGTCTGGCTCATTACACTTTCTCCAATTTCTATTAGTTTAATAGGGACGGAGAATTTGCGCTGATTTTTAAAGACATGAAAAAATGCCAAAGCCGCATGCAGGCCGGTTATGGGTGGCCGGCGCGGCGGAAAAGCCCGCCGGTGTTGGCAATCCGCGACGGCCGGCAGGCGCAAACGGGGTAGCACATGACGCGCGGTTATGGCGGCCGCACGAGCTTTCATTAGCCCCGGCGCGGACGCGGGCCTAAGCTCAACCCTCGGAAAATTCATGGTGGGGTCCAATGCAGCGCAATTCTTCGCAAGTCCTGGTGATCGGCGGCGGCGTGGTCGGCCTGGCAACAGCCTGGTGGCTGCTGGAAGCCGGTTTCCGCGTCACCCTGCTGGAGCGCGAGGCGGCGGTGGGTTGCGGCGCCAGCTTGCGCAATGGCGGGCAGCTCAGCTACCGCTATGTGTCGCCGCTGGCCGATGCGGGCGTGCCGCTCAAGGCGCTGCGCTGGCTGCTGCAGGATGCCGGGCCGCTGCGCTTCCGTCCCGAAGCCGACTGGCGCCAGTGGCGCTGGCTGGCGCAATTTCTCGCCCACTGCAATGCCGCCAGCAACGCGCGCACCACGCAACGCCTGCTGCTGCTGGGAGAACTGAGCCGCTGCATGATGTCCGAACTGGCGCTGCAACTGCCGCTGGCGGAATTCGGCTGGCGCGAGGCGGGCAAGCTGGTGGTCTACCGCACGCGCGGCGCGTTCGAGGCGGCCGTCGCCAAGCGCGATGCGGATGGACGGCGCCAGATCCTGTCCGGCGCCGAGTGCGCCCAGCTGGAGCCGGCGCTGGCCGCGCTGGCGCCAAGGCTGGCGGGCGGCGTCTTCAACGCGGGCGAAGCGGTCGCCGACTGCCATGCCTTCTGCGTGGCGCTGGAAAAGCGCCTGCTGGCCCATCCGCGCTTCGAGGGCCGGGTGCAGGCCAAGGCGCGCGCCATCGTCATCGAGGACGGCAGCGTGGCGGGGGTGGAAAGCAGCGCGGGACGGCTGGAGGCCGAGCACTATGTACTGGCGGCCGGCATCCAGAGCCGCGGCCTGGCGGCGACGGCTGACATCGACCTGCCCCTGTATCCGCTCAAGGGCTACAGCCTGAATGCGCCGATCCGCCCCGGCGACCAGGCGCCGGAAATCAGCGTCACCGATTTCGAACGCAAGGTGCTATATGCGCGCATCGGCTGGAATCTGCGCGTGGCGGCCATGGTCGACCTGGTGGGCGAGGACGCCAGTTACGATCCCAAGCGCGCCGACCAGTTATTGCGCCTGGCGCGCCGCACCATGCCCGATGCCGCCGACTACGGGCGCGTGGAAGGCTGGGCCGGACTGCGCCCCGCCACGCCGGACAGCGCGCCCATCCTCGGCCCCAGCCCCTACCCCAACCTATGGCTCAACGTCGGCCACGGTCCGCTCGGCTTCACCTTCGCCTGTGGCTCGGCCGCCATCCTGGCTGACCTGATGCGCGGCAAAGCCCCCGCCATTCCCCTCGACGGCCTGCTGCTGCGTTAAGCAGGCCTGATTAAGCAAACTTAAAACAAGCACGCCGCTTATTTCAGTTTTGGCCTGAAGTTTAAATAAGCATCGCTCTGGAAGGACCTGTTTCACCCGATCTGGCCTGAGCCGCCATGCCGGCGGCCGCACCCCGGTCGCCGATATGGCGGATAATGGCGGGATTTTCCGCTGTCCGTCTTATTCAATGACCAAGTCCAAGACCCCGGTCGGCTGTCCCTGCGGCGGCCCCGCGCTGGCCGCGTGCTGCGGCCCTTTCCTCGATGGCGCCGCCGTGCCGCCCAGCGCCGAACAGCTGATGCGCTCACGCTATACGGCCTACGCCCTGCGCAATGAACCGTATCTGTTGTCAACCTGGCATGCCAGCACCCGCCCCGGCGAGCAAATTATCGACCCCAAGGAGCAATTGCAGTGGCTGGGACTTGAGGTAAAATCCGGTTTACGTTTACGTCAACGTAAAGCAGAAGTGCAGCCGGATGAGGATTTCGTGGAATTCGTGGCCCGCTGCCGCATCGGGGGCCGCGGCCAGCGCCTGCATGAGATCAGCCGCTTCCTGCGCGAGCCGGATGCGGCGGGCACGCCGCGCTGGTTCTACGTTGACGGTGAATTTCCTGCATAGGAGGCTGTTGCCGGCCTCCCGGCCAAACCGCGTCGGAGACAACGCGATCTAATAAGAGGAACCCGAATGCCGCACATCGAAAGCAAACTCAATCCGCGCAGCGAAGATTTCAAGGCCAATGCGGCCGCCATGCAGGCCATCGTGGACGACTTGCGCGCCAAAGTCGCCAAGGTGGCCGAGGGCGGCGGCGAGGCGGCCTGCGCCAAGCATGTGGCGCGCGGCAAACTGCTGCCGCGCGACCGCGTGCAGATGCTGCTCGATCCCGGCACGCCCTTCCTCGAATTCTCGCAACTGGCCGCCTACGGCATGTACCCCGACAAGGGCGCCGACGCGGCGCCGGCGGCCGGCATCATCACCGGCATCGGCCGCGTGGCCGGCCAGGAATGCGTCATCGTCTGCAATGACGCCACCGTGAAGGGCGGCACCTACTATCCGATGACGGTGAAGAAGCACCTGCGCGCCCAGGAAATCGCCGACCAGAACAATCTGCCCTGCATCTACCTGGTCGACTCGGGCGGCGCCAACCTGCCCAACCAGGACGATGTCTTCCCCGACCGCGACCATTTCGGCCGCATCTTCTTCAACCAGGCCAACCTCTCGGCCAAGGGCATTCCGCAGATCGCGGTGGTGATGGGTTCTTGCACGGCCGGCGGCGCCTACGTGCCGGCCATGAGCGATGAATCCATCATCGTCAAGGAACAGGGCACCATCTTCCTCGGCGGCCCGCCGCTGGTGAAGGCGGCCACCGGCGAGGTGGTGTCGGCCGAAGACCTGGGCGGCGGCGACGTGCATACCCGCCTGTCGGGCGTGGCCGACCACCTGGCGCAGAACGATATGCATGCGCTGTCCATGGCGCGCACCATCGTCTCCAACCTGAACCGGCAAAAGCCGCAGCAGGGCGCGCTGCGCGAGTCGGTGGAGCCGAAATACGCGCCGCAAGAACTGTATGGCGTGATCCCGGTCGATACGCGCAAGCCTTTCGACATCCGCGAAGTGATCGCCCGCATCGTCGACGGCAGCGAATTCGACGAGTTCAAGGCGCGCTACGGCACCACCCTGGTATGCGGCTTCGCCCATATCTACGGCATGAAGGTCGGCATCATCGCCAATAACGGCATCCTGTTCTCGGAGTCGGCGCTGAAAGGCACCCACTTCATCGAACTGTGCTGCCAGCGCAAGATTCCGCTGGTCTTCCTGCAAAACATCACCGGCTTCATGGTCGGCCGCAAATACGAGAACGAGGGCATCGCCCGCAACGGCGCCAAGATGGTGACGGCGGTGGCCACGGCGTCGGTGCCGAAATTCACCGTCATCATCGGCGGCAGCTTCGGCGCCGGCAATTACGGCATGTGCGGCCGCGCCTTCTCGCCGCGCTTCCTGTGGATGTGGCCCAACGCGCGCATCTCGGTGATGGGCGGCGACCAGGCGGCGTCGGTGCTGGCGACGGTCAAGCGCGACGGCATCGAGGGCAAGGGCGGCCAGTGGTCGGCCGAAGAGGAAGCGGCCTTCAAGCAGCCGATCAAGGAGCAGTACGAGCACCAGGGCCACCCCTACTACGCCACAGCGCGCCTGTGGGACGATGGCGTGATCGATCCGGCCGATACGCGCATGGTGCTGGGCCTGGGCCTGTCGGCGGCATTGAACGCCGAAATCGAAGACACCAAGTTCGGCGTGTTCCGCATGTAAGGAGATGAATATGGACTATCAAACCCTGAGCATTTCCATCGCCGACAAGCTGGCCACCGTGACCTTGAACCGTCCCGATGTGCGCAACGCCTTCAACGAGCAGACCATCAATGAGCTGACCGTGGCCTTCAATGAGCTGGGCCGCGACGACGTGGTGCGCGCCATCGTGCTGGCGGCGAACGGTCCGGCCTTCTGCGCCGGCGCGGACCTGAACTGGATGAAGAAAATGGCGGGCTACACGCACGCCGAAAACAATGCCGACGCCATGCAGCTGGCGCAGATGCTGCGCGCCATCTACCTCTGCCCCAAGCCCGTGGTGGCCAAGGTCCAGGGCGACTGCTATGCGGGCGGCATGGGCCTGGTGGCCGCCTGCGATATCGCGGTGGCCGTGGAAGAGGCCAACTTCTGCCTGAGCGAAGCGAAGCTGGGACTGATTCCGGCTACTATTTCGCCTTATGTGATCAAGGCCATGGGCGAAAACGCGGCGCGCCGCTACTTCCTCACGGCCGAACGCTTTTCCGCGCGCGAGGCGCACCGCATCGGCTTCGTGCACGAAACGGTGGGCGCCGACGCGCTGGATGCGAAAGTCAATGAAATCGTCAAAGCGCTGCTTACGAACAGCCCGAACGCCGTGAAAGAGGCCAAGGTGCTGGTGCGCGAGGTGGTGAACCAGCCGGTGAGCGATGCGCTGCTGGCCGACACCGCGCTGCGCATCGCGCAGATCCGGGCGTCGGAGCAGGGCCGCGAAGGCGTGCAATCCTTCCTGGAGAAGCGCAAGCCGAACTGGCTGAATTAAAGAATGGAGCAGTAATTTTTGGAAGCGAATCGACAAACCGACTGGGTAGCGCGCAGCCTGCGCAGCGTATGGCATCCCTGCACCCAGATGCAGCATCATGAAAGCACGCCGCTGATTCCGGTCAGCCATGGGCGCGGCGCATGGCTGTACGACCACCAGGGCAATCGTTATCTGGACGCGATCAGCTCCTGGTGGGTGAACCTGTTCGGCCACGCCAATCCGCGCATCAACGCGGCGCTGCGCGAGCAGCTGGACATGCTGGAACACGCGATGCTGGCCGGCTTCACCCATGAACCGGTGATCCAGCTGTCGGAGCGCCTGTCGGACCTGACCAGCAATACCCTGGGTCATGCCTTCTACGCCTCGGATGGCGCTTCCGCCGTCGAGATCGCGCTGAAGATGAGCTTCCACGCCTGGCGCAATGGCGGTAAGGCTGATAAGCAGGAATTCCTCTGCCTCAAAGGCAGCTATCACGGCGAAACCATCGGCGCGCTGGCCGTCACCGATGTCGCCCTGTTCAAGGATGCCTACGGCCCACTGCTGCGCGCCGCGCAGACCGTGATGTCGCCCGATGCGCGCCAGGCCGAGGAAGGCGAAACGGCGCAGGATGTGGCGCGCCGCGCCGCCGCCGACGTGGAGCGCGCCTTCCAGCAGGCCGAAGGCCGCATCGCCGCCATCATCATCGAGCCGCTGGTGCAGTGCGCCACCGGCTTCGCCATGCACGATCCCCTGTATCTGCAACTGGTGCGCGCGCTGTGCGACCGCTACCAGGTGCACATGATCCTGGACGAAATCGCCGTCGGCTGCGGCCGCACCGGCACCTTCTTCGCCTGCGAACAGGCGGGGATCTGGCCGGACTTCCTGTGCCTGTCGAAGGGCATCAGCGGCGGCTACCTGCCGCTCTCCATCGTGCTCTCGCGCGAAGAGATTTACCAGGCTTTCTACAGCGAAGACGTGACGCGCGGCTTCCTGCATTCACATTCCTACACCGGCAATCCGCTGGCCTGCCGCGCCGCGCTGGCCACGCTCGACATCTTCGCCGAAGACCATGTGCTGGAAGCGAACCGGGCGCGCGCCGCCCGCATCACGGCGGCGCTGGCGCCGCTGGCCCAGCATGAACGCACCGCGCATTTCCGCCAGCGCGGCATGATCTGGGCCTTCGACGCCATCGACGCCGCGCCGGGCTTCTCGCGCCGCTTCTTCGCCAACGCCACGCGGCAGGAATTGCTGCTGCGTCCCATCGGTTCCACCGTGTATCTGATGCCGCCGTATATCCTCAACGATGAGGAAATCGGCATCCTGGCCCAGCGCACGCTGGCCGTGTTCGAACAAAGCCTGGCGGGATGACGATGGAATTGCTGGAAAAACTGGAAAGCGAGCTGCAAGGCTTGCAAGAGAAAAACCTGATCCGCAAGCGCCGCGCGGTAGAAACGCCCTGCGGCCCGCGCATGAAGGTGGGTGGGCGCGAACTGCTGGCCTTCTGCAGCAACGATTACCTGGGCCTGGCCAGCCACCCGCTGATCGCGGAAGCGCTGCGCGAAGGCGTGGACCTGTACGGCACCGGCAGCGGCGCTTCGCACCTGATCAGCGGCCATAGCCGCGCCCACGTGCAGCTGGAAGAAAAGCTGGCCGAATATGTCGGCCCGAATCTGGTCGAGCCGCGCGCGCTCTACTTCTGCACCGGCTATATGGCCAATCTGGCCGTGCTGACCGGACTCGCGGTGGGCGACAAGAACACGGAAATCTTCTCCGAGTCGCTCAACCACGCCTCCCTGATCGATGGCGCGCGCCTGGCGCGCACCAGCTTGAAAGTCTATCCGCACGCCGATGTGGCGGCGCTGGAGGGCATGCTGCAAGCCAGCACCGCCAGCAACAAGATCGTCGTCACCGACGCCGTGTTCAGCATGGACGGCAATCTGGCGCCGCTGCCGCAATTGCTGGCCCTGTGCGAGCGCCATGGCGCCTGGCTGGTGGTGGACGACGCCCACGGCTTCGGCACGCTGGGCAGCCGCGGACGCGGCGCGCTGGAGCATTTCGGCCTGCAATCGCCGCATATCGTGTATGTCGGCACGCTGGGCAAGGCCGCCGGCGTCGGCGGTGCCTTCGTGGCCGCCCACCGCAGCGTGATCGAAACCCTGGTGCAGCGCGCCCGGCCCTATATCTTCACCACGGCCGCGCCGCCGGCGCTGGCCCACGCCCTGCTGACCAGCCTGGATATCCTGGGCGGCGCCGAAGGCCGGGAGCGCCGCGCGCACCTGCAGGCTTTGGTGGCACAATTGCAGGATGGCTTGCGCCTGCGGCGCTGGCGCCTGCTGCCCTCGCGCACAGCCATTCAGCCCATCGTTATCGGCGACAATGCGGAAACCATGCGCGCGGCCGCCGCCTTGTACGAGCAAGGTATCTGGGTCGGCGGCATCCGCCCGCCCACGGTGCCGGCGGATACGGCGCGCTTGCGCATCACGCTGTCGGCCGGTCATAGCACGCGCGACGTGGCGCAACTGATCGCCGCGCTCAATGAACTGGAAAGGACTTAAGATGGCCCTGGAAGATCCGGTGATCGCACCTCAAACCGAAACGGCGCCTGCCGCCAGCGGCATGCCGCCCCGCTTCTCCTGCTTCGTCACGGGCACCGATACCGAAATCGGCAAGACCCTGACCTCGGCCGCCATGCTGTATGCGCTGGCGCGCAGCGGCGCGCGCGCCTGCGGCATGAAGCCGATCGCCGCCGGCGCCGAACTGCGCGACGGCCGCCTGCATAACGACGATGCCGATATGCTGGCCGCCGCCGGCAATGTCGCCATGCTGCCCGAACTGACTACGCCTTTCATGCTGAAAGAGCCGGCCGCGCCGCATATCGCCGCCGCGCTGGAAGGCGTGGTGATCGACCCGGTGCCGATTCTGGCGGCCTACCTGGAAATCGCCGCCGCCACCGACGCTACCGTGGTGGAAGGCGTGGGCGGCTTCCGCGTGCCGCTCAACGACGAATACGACAGCGCCGACCTGGCCCAGCAACTGAACCTGCCGGTGGTGATGGTGGTGGGCATGCGCCTGGGCTGCATCAGCCAGGCCTTGCTGACCGCCGAAGCGATCGCCGCGCGCGGCCTGAAGCTGGTGGGCTGGGTGGCCAATACGCTGGAAGCGGAAATGCGCTTCTTCGACGAAAATATCGCAGCGCTGGAAGCACGCCTCGGCGCGCCGCTGCTGGGCCGCGTGCCGCGCCTGGAACAGCCCACGGCCGCCGCCGCCGCCGAATACCTGAACTTTACGAGCCTGCCCAACTGGCCGGTCCGTCATAACAATTGAACGTGTAAGGAAAGAAAATGCCGCAAACCCTGCAAGAACCAAAAACCGTCGCCCTGCACCGCCCTACCGCGGCAATCAAGCTGCCGGAAGCGGCGACCTGGCCGCGCGAAGAGGTGCTGGCCCTGTTCGAACTGCCCTTCCCTGAACTGATGTTCCGCGCCCAGCAAATCCAGCGCGCCAACTTCCCGGAAGGCGATGTGGAACTGGCCACCCTGCTGTCGATCAAGACCGGCGGCTGCGAAGAGGATTGCGGCTATTGTCCGCAGGCGGCGCGCTACGACACCGGCGTCGAGGCCAAGAAGATCCTGGGCATCGACACCGTGCTGGAAGCGGCGCGCCAGGCCAAGGAAAACGGCGCCACCCGCTTCTGCATGGGCGCCGCGTGGCGCAGCCCGAAAGAGCGCGATATGGACAAGGTCGAAGAGATGGTGCGCGAAGTGAAGGCGCTGGGCCTGGAAACTTGCGCCACCCTGGGCATGCTGGAAGAAGACCAGGCCGAGCGCCTGAAGGCCGCCGGCCTGGATTACTACAACCACAATCTGGACACCGCGCCCGAGTTCTACGATAACGTGATCTCCACCCGCGAATACCAGGACCGCCTGGACACCCTGGGCCACGTGCGCAACGCCGGCCTGAAAATCTGCTGCGGCGGCATCGTGGGCATGGGCGAAACGCGCGACCAGCGCGCCGGCCTGATCGCCCAGCTGGCGAACCTGAATCCCTACCCTGAATCGGTGCCGATCAACCACCTGGTGCAGGTGGAAGGCACGCCGCTGTACGGCATGGACCGTCTCGACCCGCTGGAATTCGTGCGCACCATCGCCGTGGCCCGCATCACCATGCCGAAAGCGCGCGTGCGCCTGTCGGCCGGCCGCCGCGAGCTGGGCGAAGCGGTGCAGGCGATGTGCTTCATGGCCGGCGCCAACTCCATCTTCTATGGCGACAAGCTGCTGACCACCGATAACCCGGAAGCGAACGACGACCGCGCCCTGCTGGCCAAATTGGGCTTGCCGACGCGCGCCGCCACCCTGGAATCGGTGCAGAAGGAAAGTTGCGGCTGCTGATTTCCGTCCTTTGAAACCCTCGACAAAAAAACTTCCAGCCCTTTGAGCTGTAAAGAAAGAGACCATGTTCAAAAAAATCCTGATTGCCAACCGCGGTGAAATCGCTTGCCGCGTCGCCGCCACCGCTCGCCGCATGGGCATCAAAACCGTTGCCGTGTACTCGGAAGCGGATGCGAACGCCAAACATGTGGCGGTGTGCGACGAAGCGGTGCTGATCGGTCCTGCGCCCGCCAAGGAAAGCTATCTGCGCGGCGACAAGATCATCGCCGTGGCGTTGGCAACGGGAGCGCAGGCCATCCACCCCGGTTACGGCTTCCTGTCCGAGAACGCCGAGTTCGCGGATGCCTGTGCCGAAGCGGGCTTGGTGTTCATTGGCCCGCCGGCTTCGGCCATGCGCGCCATGGGTTCCAAGTCGGCCGCCAAATCGCTGATGGAAAAAGCCAAGGTGCCGCTGGTGCCGGGCTACCACGGCGACGAGCAGGACCCCGACTTCCTGCACAAGGAAGCGGACCGCATCGGCTATCCGGTGCTGCTGAAAGCTTCGGCCGGCGGCGGCGGCAAGGGCATGCGCGTGGTGGAGAACACGGCGGCGTTCAAGGACGCGCTGGCCTCGTGCAAACGCGAAGCGATCAGCTCCTTCGGCGACGACAAGGTGCTGGCCGAGAAGTATCTGCAGCGTCCGCGCCATATCGAGATCCAGGTGTTTGCCGACACGCTGGGCAACTGCATCTATCTGTTCGAGCGCGATTGCTCGGTGCAGCGCCGCCACCAGAAAGTGCTGGAGGAAGCGCCTGCGCCGAATATGACGGCCGAACGCCGCGCCGCCATGGGCGACGCCGCCGTGGCGGCAGCCAAGGCGGTAGGCTATGTGGGCGCCGGTACGGTGGAATTCATCGCCAACCAGGACGGCAGCTTCTACTTCATGGAGATGAACACCCGCCTGCAGGTGGAACACCCGGTCACGGAAATGGTGACCGGCACCGATCTGGTGGAATGGCAGCTGCGCGTGGCGGCCGGCGAGCCGCTGCCGAAAAAACAGGATGAGCTGAAAATCACCGGCCACGCTATCGAGGCGCGCATCTATGCGGAGAATCCGGAGAAAGGCTTCCTGCCTTCGATCGGCACGCTGCGCCATCTGGAAACGCCGGAGGCGGCGAATTTCGAACTGGGCGGCATTCCGAACCTGCCCTCGGCTGTGCGCATCGATTCCGGCGTGCGCGAAGGCGATGCGATTTCGCCCTTCTATGATCCGATGATCGCCAAATTGATCGTCTGGGGCGCCGACCGCAAACAAGCCTTGGCGCGCATGGCGCAAGCGCTGTCGCAATACCAGATCGTCGGCCTGGCCACCAATATCGCCTTCCTCAAGCGCCTGGTGGAAGGCGATGCCTTCGCCAACGCCGACCTGGATACGGGCCTGATCGAACGCAATCAGGAAGCCCTGTTCCCGCCGGCCCGCTCGGTGCCGGCTGCCGCCGTGGCCCTGGCCGCCGTGGCCCTGGTGGAACAGGAAAAAGAGCAATCGGCCGCCCAGTCGGGCGCCAACCGCGCCGATCCCTGGGGCCAAGCCCTGGGCTGGCGCATGAATACGGCCTATGCGCGCAAGCTGTCCTTCAGCGACGAGCATGGCAAGAACTATCAGCCGCAGTTCAGCTATCTGCATCAGGGCTGGCTGCTGGCGATGGAAGGCATCGAGGCGCATGTGGGCCTGATGTCGCAGGATGGCGTGGATTTAAGCATCAAGCTGGGTGAAACCTCGGTGCATGGTACGGTGCGCCGCGACGGTGAACTATTCCATGTGTTCACCGGCGGCGGCCACTATGCGCTGGCCTATAACGACCCGATGGCACATGCGGGCGAAGCGGAAGCCGAAGGCGGCCGCCTCACCGCGCCGATGCCGGGCAAGGTGGTGGCGGTGCTGGCCAAAGCAGGCCAGCAAGTGAAAAAGGGCGAGGCACTGGTCATCATGGAGGCGATGAAGATGGAGCACACCATCACCGCTCCGCATGACGGCCTGGTGGACGAGATCCTGTATGCCATCGGCGACCAGGTCACCGATGGCGCACCGCTGCTCGCGTTCAAAACAGCTTGAGGAGAGGACACCATGCGTATATTGCTGTACCGCGCGGACGGCCAGACCGGCCCGTGGATCAAGGATTTTGCCGAGTTCCTGCCTGAGGCGGAAGTCGTGCTCTGGCAGGATGGCGTGAAAGCGCCGCCCTGCGACTATGCGGTGGTGTGGTCGCCGCCGGAAGCCATGCTGCGCGAGCTGTCGGAAGTGAAGGCCATCTTCCTGACCGGCGCCGGCGCGGACGCGATCATGAAGCACGAGCATATGATCCCGCGCGAGATTCCCATCGTGCGCCTGGGCGATGCCGGCATGGGCGTGCAGATGGCCGAATATGTGGCGCATGCCGTGCTGCGCTATTACCGCCGCCTGGACGAATACGAAGTCCAGGCGCGCAATGGCCAGTGGCTGCAGCTGCCGCAGCACGAGAAGGAGGAATTCTCCGTCGGCGTGCTGGGCATGGGCATGCTGGGCAGCCGCGTGCTGCAGGCGCTCAAGGAATTCGGCTTCCCGCTGCGCGGCTGGAGCCGTAGCGAGAAGCGCGTCGACGGCGTGCAATGCTTCCACGGCAGCGAGGGGCTGGACGCCTTCCTCGCCGGCTCGCGCGTGGTGGTGTGCATGCTGCCGCTGACCTCCGAGACCAATAATCTGCTGAACCGCACGAATATGCTCAAGCTGCCGCAAGGCGCTTACCTGATCAATGTGGCGCGCGGCGGCCATGTGTCCGAGCCCGATCTGCTGACGCTGGTGAAGACCGGCCATATCGCGGCCGCCACGCTGGACGTGTTCCGCAACGAACCGCTGCCGATGCAGCATCCGTTCTGGGAAGAGCCGCGCATCACCATCACGCCGCATATCTCGGCGCTGACGCTGCGCCGCGAAAGCGTGCAGCAGATCGCCCACAAAATGCGTCTGCTGGCGAAGGGCGAGCCGGTGGCCGATGTGATCAACCGCGAGCAGGGGTATTGATATGAGTTTGCCTAAGCAAGTCAAAATCGTCGAAGTGGGGCCGCGCGACGGCCTGCAGAACGAGAAGGAAAACGTGCCGGCCGAAGTGAAGATCGAGCTGGTGGACCGTCTGACCTCGGCCGGTTTCGCCAATATCGAAGCAGCTTCCTTCGTCTCGCCCAAGTGGGTGCCGCAGATGGCCACCAGCAAGGAAGTGATGACGGCCATCGCGCGCAAGCCGGGCGTGGTCTATTCCGCGCTGACGCCGAATATGCAGGGCTTCGAGGCGGCGCTGGCGGCGCGCGCGGATGAGGTGGTGATCTTCGGCTCGGCCTCGGAAGCGTTCTCGCAGCGCAATATCAACTGCTCGATCGCCGAATCGATCGCGCGCTTCGTCGACGTGGCGAAAGCGGCCAAGGATCATGGCTTGCGACTGCGCGGCAGCATCAGCTGCGCCTTCGGCTGCCCCTACCAGGGCGAGGTGCCGCTGGAAGCCGTGGCCGACGTGGTGGGCCGCATGCGCGACCTGGGCTGCGACGAGATCGACATCGCCGACACCATCGGCGTCTCCACCCCGCGCAAGACGCAGGCGGTGATGGCGGCGGCGGCGCGCGAATTCCGCATCGAAGGCCTGTCCGGCCACTTCCACGACACGTACGGCCAGGCGCTGGCGAATATCTACGCCAGCATGGAGGCGGGCATCGCCATCTTCCACTCCTCGGTGTCGGGCCTGGGCGGCTGCCCGTATGCCAAGGGCGCCACCGGCAATGTGGCGACCGAGGACGTGCTGTACATGATGCAGGGGCTGGGCATTGAAACCGGCGTGGACCTGGACATCGTGGTCGACGCCGGCCAGTTCATCTCGCAATTCCTGGGCCGCAAAGGCGCCAGCCGCGCCGGCAACGCCATCGCGGCCAAGCGCGCGGGCTAATAAAACCGGGGACAGACCACGTTTTTCGGGAAAGACTTTCCGAAAAGCGTGGTCTGCCCCCGGGAATGGAAAAATCCCGTGTGACGTTGCCATCACACGGGATTTTAAATTTTGGTCGGAGTACAAGGATTCGAACCTTGGACCCCCTGGTCCCAAACCAGGTGCGCTACCGGGCTGCGCTACACTCCGAAGAAGCAAGATAATACAAGCAGCTCAGCCGGTCGTCAAGCGCCTGCGCGAAAAAACTTCATCCGACCTTCATTCTGGGCGTGCTAAATTGATTATGTTGGCACCGAGGTAAGCAATCATGGATCAGAGCAGCACCGCATATGAGGCAGCACCCGCATTCCGCTCCAGCGCCCAGCGGCCGGGCGGCATGCTGGCCGGGATCGTGGTTTCGCTGCTGGTGCATGCGCTGCTGATCCTTATGTACCGCGGCAGTACGCCCCCGCTCAAGGTCCTGCCGCCGGACGAGGCGCGGCGCACGACCACGGTGTGGCTGCTGCGTCCCGCACCGCCCAAGCCGGCCGCCGCGCCCGTGGCGCCGGAAGCGCCGCCGCCCGTGGCCCAGACCAAATCCGGGCCGGCCGCCAAACCGGTCACACGCCGGCAGGAGCTGGCCATCCGGCCGCGTACCGAAAAACGGGCAGCGCAGCCCATCCGCGAAAAACCGGCGGACGAAGCCATCGTCGCCGCTCCGGCCCTGCCGGCCGATCCCTTCGCCCAGCCGGCCAGCAATGGCAAATTCGACCTCGACGCCGCGCGCAAATCGGCGCGCCAGCTTGCCTCCGAACCCGAACTGCCGGACGACGCCCCGCTATCCCGCCTCAAAGCCCAGCAGCGCCAGCGCGACATCCAGGAAGGCAAGCTCGCGCGCGAGATGACCAAAGCCGCCCGCCCCGACTGCAAAGACGGCCTGCCCGGCGGCCTGCTCGCCCCCCTCTTCCTGCTGATGGACAAAAAAGACCACGGCTGCAAGTGGTAGTTCCCACAGCTGAGCCCGTGTCCACCGTGGGGTCAGACCCCAATCAGACACAGACTCAACAGTAATGCCACCATGGAAGTATGGTTGTGCTCGTGTCCGAATGGGGTCTGACCCCAAGGTGGACACGGGCTGGACGGTGGTCAGGCGTTTTTGAGCTGGAGGGCGCGGTCGTAGAGGGCGTTTTTCTTGCGGCCGGTGATCTGGGCGGCCAATCCGGCGGCTTGCTTGAGCGGCAGTTCGGCCAGCAGGATGCCCAGCACGCGCTCGGCTTCGGCGTCGCCTTCTTCATCGGCGGCGGGGGCGCCGTCGACCAGGACGACGTACTCGCCTTTTTCACGGTGGGCATCGGCGCGCAGCCAGGCTTCGGCGTCGGCCAGCGGGCAGCGGTGGATTTCTTCGAACAACTTGGTCAGCTCGCGCGCGAACACGACCTGGCGTTCGGGCCCGAACGCTTCTTTCAGCGCGGCGGCGCATTCAAGAATGCGGTGCGGCGCTTCGTAGAAGACAAGTATCGGCTTGGCGGCGGCCAGGCTTTGCAGCACGCTTTCGCGCTGCTTGGCTTTGGCGGGCAGGAAGCCGACGAAGTGGAATTCGTCGTTGACCAGGCCACTGGCCGAAATGGCCGTGACGGCGGCCGAGGCGCCCGGCAGCGGCACCACATTCAGGCCGGCTTTGCGCACGGCGTCGACGATGCGGGCGCCGGGGTCGGACACGGCGGGCGTGCCAGCGTCCGAGACGAGGGCGATGCGCTCGCCGGCTTGCAGGCGCGCGATCAGCATCTGCGCCGCCTCCCTTTCGTTGTGCATGTGCGCAGCCAGCAGCGGCTTGCTGATGCCGAAGCGGTTCATCAGCTGGGCGGTGTTGCGCGTATCTTCGCAAGCCACGGCATCGACCAGGCTCAGGACGTGCAGCGCGCGCAGGCTGATGTCGGTGACATTGCCGATGGGGGTCGCCACTACATACAATGTTGCGCTAGGATAGGTCTGGTGCGCAGCTTCGCCCATGATGGGCAGGTTGGCGATCGGGCTGGAATCTTGAACTGTCATTGGGGGTATGGATGCTGGCTAGGAAAATAAGAATACTGTTACTGGGCCTCGTTGCGGCGCTTGTCGGCGCATGCAGCGCGCCTTGCGGCGCGCCCGGCCGATTGTGCGCGCCAATCGTGTCGGTGACAAGTCCACCGCCGAAACCGGCGCCCGCGCCACCGCCGGCCAAGGCCGAGGAGCCGCCGCCGCCGGCCCAGACTTACGCCGTCGCCATGCCCGGTGCGGCCAGCGAGGAGCGCGCGCCGCCGGCCGCCGCCCAGCCGAAGGCGGGCCAGCCGGTGCGCATCGCCCTGCTGCTGCCGCTGCGTTCCGAGGCCCTGGGCCAGGCCGCCGACGCCTTGCGCGCGGGCTTCCTGGCGGCGTGGGAGCGCGACCGCGACGGCTTCGTCGTCACCGTGGTGGAAACCGGCGATGCGGCGCAAGATGTCCTGTCCAGCTACGCCGCCAGCCTGGAACAGCAGGATATCGTGGTCGGCCCGCTGGCCCGTTCCGCCGTCACCGCCGTGGCGGGCAGCGCGCTGGTGAACAAGCCGACCATCGCGCTGAATCATCCGGATGGCCGCGGCGATACGGCGCTGCCCGAGAAGATGCTGGTCATGGGTCTGTCGATCGAGGACGAGGCGCGCCAGGCGGCGCGCTGGGCGGCGCAGGAGCATCCCGGCGCCACGGCCCTGATCCTGAGCGGCAACGCCGCTTGGCAACGCCGCATCGCCAGCGCTTTTTCCAGCCAGTGGCAGCGCCAGGGCCAAACCGCGCAGACGCAGGAAATGAGCGCCATCAACGGCTATCTGAGCGATCCGGAACTGGTGGCGCTGCGCGCGCGCCTGCAGACGGCCGGCCCCACCGTGCTGTTCGCAGCCCTCGACACCGACCAGGCGCGCCAATTGCGCGTGGCCCTGTCGGCGCCGCCGTTGGGCGAGATGCCGATCTACGGCACGTCCGCCCTGAATCCCGGCCGCAGCCGCCTGCTGCCCGGCCCTGAGCTGGATGGCGTGCGCCTGCTCGACCTGCCGTGGCAGCTGCAGCGCGACCATCCGGCGGTGATGGTCTATCCGCAGCCGATACCGCGCGACGATGCGCGCCTGAGCGCCGATATGGAGCGCCTGTACGCGCTCGGCATCGACGCCTTCCGCGTGGCGCGCGAGATCGCCCTGCGTCCGGGCGCCCGCTTCACGCTGGACGGCGTGACCGGCCAGCTCTCGGTCAGTTTCGGCCAGGGCGCGGCTTACTTCGAACGCAGCGAACTGCCGGCGGTGTACCGCAACGGCATTCCGGTGCCGCTGTCCACCCAGCCCTGAGCCGAAGAAGCCATGGCCCGCACCAGCCAGCAGCTGACGGGCCAGGCCAGCGAAGACGCGGCCCTGGAGCATCTGCTGGGCCAGGGCCTGCAGCTGGTCGAACGCAATTTCCGCTGCAAGGTGGGCGAGCTCGATCTGATCATGCGCGACGGCGCCGTCCTGGTCTTTGTCGAGGTGCGGCGGCGCGCCAGCAAGCGTTTCGGCGGGGCCGCCGCCAGCATTACGCCGGCCAAGCAGCGGCGCCTGATACGCGCCGCCCAGTTCTACCTGCTGCGCTATCAGCCGCTGCCGCCCTGCCGCTTCGACGTCATCGCCATCGATGGCGGACAACTGGTCTGGCTGCGCCACGTACTCGAAATGTAAGCATTTTTTACAGGGCTTGTCCGACCCACCCTACGCCTGCACTATAATCATGCACACTATGAATAATCAACGCATCCTCTCGCACTTCCACGAAAGTGCCGAAATCAAGATCCAGTCCGCCACCGCTCTCGCGCAGCCCATCGCGCAGGCGATCGAACTGATGTTCTCCGCTCTCTCGAACGGGAACAAGATCCTCGTCTGCGGCAATGGCGGTTCGGCTGCCGATGCCCAGCACTTCGCCGCCGAACTGGTAGGCCGCTTTGAGCGCGAACGCTTCCCGCTGCCGGCCATCGCGCTGACCACGGACACCTCGATCCTGACGGCGGTGGCGAACGATTACAGCTACCGCGAAATCTTCTCCAAGCAGGTGCAGGCCTTCGGCCAGGCCGGCGACATTCTGCTGGCGATTTCCACTTCGGGTAACTCGGGCAATGTGATGGCGGCCGTCGAGGCGGCGCTGGAGCGCGAGATGCGCGTGGTGGCCCTGACCGGCAAAGGCGGCGGCGCCATGGGCAAGATGCTGACCGACGCCGATGTGCATATCTGCGTGCCGGCGGAACGCACGGCGCGCATCCAGGAAGTCCACCTGGTAACCATCCACTGTATTTGCGACGGCATCGACGTCGCCCTGTTCGGAGGAGATGTGAATGAGTAAATCGCGGAGCCTGCATGCCCGTTTGGCGCGCCCTGTGGCGCTGGTCCTGATCGGCGGCGCGCTGCTGAGCACTTTGTCCGGCTGCGTGGGCCTGGTTGCGGCGGGCGCCGTGGCCGGTACCGTGGCCGCTTCCGACCGTCGCACCTTCGGCGCGCAGACCGAGGACAAGGCCATCGGCCTGAAAGCCGACGTGCGGCTGCCGAATGTGCTGGGCAATGCAGGCCACGTGAATGTCAACGCATTCAACCGCAAAGTACTGATCACCGGCGAAGTCGCCGACGAGGCGATGAAAGCCAGCGTCGAACGCGAAGTGAAGGCGATCGAGAACGTGGAATCGGTGGTCAACGAGCTGGAAATCGCCGGCCCGGCCAGCTTCACCTCGCGCTCGAACGACGCCCTGATCACCACCAAGGTCAAGGCCAGCCTGATCGACTCGCGCGATATCTCGGCCAACAGCTTTAAGATCGTGACCGAGCGCGGCGCCGTCTTCCTGATGGGCCGCGTGACCCAGCGCGAAGGCAATATCGCGGCTGAAATCGCGCGCGGCGTGAGCGGCGTGAGCAAGGTGGTGAAAGTCTTCGAGTACATCACCGAAGAGGAGTGGAAGCAGTACCAGCCCACGCCTCAACAACAGCAGCAACCGGCAGCGGCACGCTGATGCCGCCGCGGCGCCTGGAAGCCCTCCGGCTTTCAGGCTCGCTTCAGACAAGCGGGGCGCGGCCGGACTATAATGGCCGCATCCCGCGTCCAACCGCCTTCGCACCATGACAAGCTCCTCCAAAGCCTGGGTCAAACCCGCCATCGCCGCCGTCCTGCTGGCCGCCGCCGGCCTGGCCGCCTATTCCACCCTGAACAGCAAGAACAGCGCGCCCGCCGTGACCTTCGTCGGTATCAAGGGCGAGAAGATCACGCCCGAGAGCCTGCGCGGCAAGGTGGTGATGGTGAATTTCTGGGCGACGTCCTGCACCACCTGCGTGGCCGAGATGCCGCAGATGGTCGACACTTACAATAAGTACAAGGACAAAGGCCTGGAATTCGTGGCCGTCGCCATGAAATACGATGCGCCCAACTACGTGGTGAACTTCACCGAAACGCGCCAGCTGCCCTTCAAGGTGGCGCTGGACGTGACGGGCGAAGCGGCCAAGGCTTATGGCGATGTGGCGATGACGCCCACCACCTTCGTCATCGACAAGGACGGCAAGATCATCAAGCGCTATGTGGGTCAGCCGGAATTCCCGGCCCTGCATAAGCTGCTCGAAGAGCACCTCAAGGGATAAGACTAAGGACGCCGCGGCGTCCTTTTTTCATGCCCAGGCTCAGAAGCCGGCCTGCAGCGACAGATACCAGCCCTTCTGCTTCTTCTTGTTGAGCACCGTGATGTCGCCCAGGTGGGCATAGGCGGCCGTCAGCGACAGGTTCTTGTTGGGGAACCAGGCGATGAAGGCGTCGTAATACGCCTTCTCGTCGTCCAGCGTCAGATTGTGCGGCTTGCGGCGGTATTCGGCGCCCAGCGCCAGCTTGCGGTTCACCAGATAGGCCAGCGAGACTTCCGGCATCAGGCGCGTGCTGTCGTTGCGGTCGCCGCCGAAGCCGAGGATGCCCATCTGGTTGGCGCGCGTGGCGCGCAGGGTGCCGTTCAGGAGCAGGCTTTGCTCGAACAGGATCTTGGTGGCCGAGACATAGTAGTCGTAGCCGCTGTCGTCCTTCGCGCCAAGCTGGGTCACGTTACTGACGCCCAGCGCGCCCAGGCCGTCCACGCCCTTGTTCTTCTTGTACAGGATGCCGACGGCGATCTGCGGCAGCCAGCGGTCCTGCGCGTACACGGCGTCGCCCGCCACGCGCAGCTTGAGGCCGATGATGTCCTGCTTGATCCGCAACTGGTCGAGCGGCGCCAGCTCGCCCTTGAATTCCTGGCGCGCCAGCGAGATTTCCAGCCGGTCCGCGAGGCCGACCGCCACGCCATACGTGCCGAGCGAATAGTCCTGCGTTTTCACATGGGTATAGTGGACATTGCCGCCCCAACTGTCGCGCGTGCCGTAGCCGCTGATCAGCGCCCAGGGCGTGATGCCGCCGCCACCCGCGCCTTCCAGCTGGCTGACGCCGCCGGTGGCGAGGAAGTTGCCCATATCGGGGCGGGAGTGGGACAGCGCGGCGCCGCTGGTCACGATATCGCGCTGCATCGGCGCCAGCTTGGCAATCAGCTTATTGGCCACGCTGTTCGGCACATGATTGCGCTCCATGGCGATCTGCAAGTCTTCAGCCAGGGCGTTGAACTGGGCGTTGCTGATCTTCAGGTCAATGTGGACCGAAGCCATGTCCTTGCCCTTGTACTTGCCGGTGTATTTGCAGGGACCGCCGGATAATTCGCAGAACTGCTCGGCCAGGCGTTCGGCCAGCTGCTTCATATCGGTGTCTTCGAATGTGGCCTTGATGCGTTCATCGGCCAGGATCAGAGGGATGAAGGTATCGACTATCTTCCTGATGCCTTCCTGGCCGCCGAGGCCCCGATAAGTGGAGTCCTCGGCATACGGCGTTTGCGCGCAAGCCAGCGTGGTGGCGAGCAGCAGGCTGGCGCCCGCAAGGCGATGCAGAACCATGACCATCCTTTCTCCGGCGCGGCCGGGTGGATATTCAAGGCTCCTATTATTTCGGATACAAGATCATTTGTGTACAGCGGAACAAGGCAATCGTGCGGCCTGTCGCTTTATCGACCACAGTGGCGTCCCACACCTGGGTGGTGCGGCCCATATGCGCGGCGCGCGCCGTCACCGCCACCACGCCTTCACGCGCCGTGCCGAGGTGATTGGATTTCAGCTCGATCGTGGTGAAGTTGTTCGCGCCCTCGGGCAGATTGGTGTAGCAGGCGTAGCCGCAGGCCGTATCGGCCAGGGTCACGATGCTGCCCGCGTGCAGATAGCCGTTCGGCGCCAGGTGGTGCGGCGCGACGGTGAATTCGGCGCTCAGCTCATGCTTGCCGGTGCCGGTGACTTTGATGCCAAGGTGGTCGGGCAGCGTGCCCTTGCCGAAGTTGTTGAAGTAATCGAGTTCCATGCTGCCTTTCGCGGTGAAAAAATCAAACCAGGCCCGATCATAACCAGCTTTGCCGCCGTGGGTACTTGTATTCGTTGTAGCGCCGGGTCAGCTGCGGCAATGCCGCCACAACGGCGGGATCGGTGCTGGCACGCAGTTCGGCCAAGGTGCCCCACGCATGCAAACGCGGTTCGGCGCCGGTGTATACGAGTGCATAGGGCAGCTTGTCGTACTTCATGTTCTGGGTCGTCGTACAGCCGTTGGTGGAGCAGTTCGTGCTATGCCCAGTCACAGCCGCCCGCTCCACCCAGTCATACAGGCGGAACTGGTAGGGAGTACCGTTGACGTCGACGCTCATACTCCACAGGAGGCGGGTGCGGCCGAGAGCCTTGTCGATATCGGCAACTGACGCGCCCTTGCCGAGGGCGGCGATCTTATCGGGATCGTTGTGCCAGAGCGGTATATCGTTCATGAACGGGATACTGGCACAGCCGGACAGCGTGGCCACCAGGGCGACGCGCGCAAACGCAGACAGCAAACGCATACGAAACTCCTCGCTTGGACGGGAACACGGCGGCGTCTTGTACGCTGGCGCACGCCCGTCACCGGAAAAGTATTTATTATAAAGTTTCCACGTGGAAATTTTCTTCTTGCGCCGCTCAGGCCCAGGCGATGGGCGTTTTGCCCTTGGCTGCCAGGTAGCCGTTGGCGCGGGAAAAGGGTTTGCTGCCGAAGAAGCCGCGATGGGCTGACAGCGGCGAGGGATGGGGCGAGGTGATAATGTGGTGCTTGCGGGCGTCGATCAGGGCGCGCTTGGCGATGGCGTAGCTGCCCCACAGGATGAACACGAGGTTCTCGCGTTCGGACGAGAGGCGGCTGATGGCGCTGTCGGTGAAATTTTCCCAGCCACGCTTGGCATGCGAGCCGGCCTGGTGGGCGCGCACCGTGAGCACGGCGTTGAGCAGGAAGACGCCCTGCTGCGCCCAGTCCGAGAGGTCGGTGCTGCTGCGCGCCACGCCCAGGTCCGTGCCGATCTCCTGGAAGATGTTTTGCAGGCTGGGCTGGGGGCGGTTGCCGTCCGGGACGGAGAAGCAGAAGCCCATGGCGGCGCCGGGCGTGTGGTACGGATCCTGGCCGAGGATGACGACCTTCACCTCATCGAAAGGCGTCAGGTCGAAGGCGCGGAAGATGTTTTTGCCGGCCGGGCAGCACTGCCCGGCCGCATACTCGGCGCGCACGAAGGAAGTCAGGCTTTCCCAATAGGGCTTGCTGAATTCCTCCTGGAGCTGTTCCTTCCAGGAGGCCTCGATGCGCACCGTCATTGGCGCGGGTATCCTTAGCCGGCTGCCAGCACGTTATGCGCCTGCACGTCGGCGTGGTAGGAGCTGCGCACCATGGCGCCGACGGCGGCGTGGGCGAAGCCCATCTTGTACGCTTCGTCCTCGAACATCTTGAACACGTCCGGGTGCACGTAACGGCGCACCGGCAGGTGGCTGTTGGACGGCGCCAGGTACTGGCCGATGGTCAGCATGTCGATGTCGTGGGCGCGCATATCGCGCATCACTTCGAGGATTTCCTCGTCGGTTTCGCCCAGGCCGACCATCAGGCCGGACTTGGTCTTCACGTCCGGGTACAGGGCCTTGAAGTCCTTCAGCAGCTTGAGCGAATGCAGGTAGTCGGCGCCGGGACGGGCTTCCTTGTACAGGCGCGGCACGGTTTCCAGGTTGTGGTTCATCACGTCCGGCAGGCCGCTGGCGAAGATGTCCAGGGCTTTTTCCAGGCGGCCGCGGAAGTCGGGCACCAGTACTTCGATCTGGGTTTTCGGCGACAGGTCGCGCGTCTTGGTGATGCACTCGACGAAGTGGCCGGCGCCGCCGTCGCGCAGGTCGTCGCGGTCAACGGAGGTTATCACCACATAGCTCAGGCGCAGCTTGGCGATGGTGTTGGCCAGGTTGCCCGGCTCGTTCACGTCGAGCGGATCGGGGCGGCCGTGGCCCACGTCGCAGAAGGGGCAGCGGCGGGTGCACTTGTCGCCCATGATCATGAAGGTGGCGGTGCCTTTGCCGAAGCATTCGCCGATGTTCGGGCAGCTCGCCTCTTCGCACACGGTCACCAGCTTGTTCTCGCGCAGGATGTCCTTGATTTCGTAGAAGCGGCTGGAAACGGAGGCGCCTTTGACGCGAATCCACTCCGGCTTTTTCAGGCGCTCCACCTGCTCGATCGGCACGATCTTGATCGGGATGCGCGAGGTCTTGCTGGCGCCTTTTTGCTTTTCGCTGGGGTTGTAAGCTGGGGCTGGGCTGGAAGTGGTCTCGGTGGTCATAAGCTGCGTGGCCCAATGGGCCTAAGTAGTTGATTCGGTTAGTCCTGCGCGACGGGTTCGGGTTCAGGTACAGCGGCGCCCAGCAACTGGGTCAGTTCTTCGGCCAGCGCGTTCTGCACGTCGGCCAGGGGCGCCTCGACGCCCATGCTGCGCATGTCCACGGTTTCCAGACCGGCGTAGCCGCAGGGATTGATCCAGCCGAACGGCGCCAGATCTATGCCCACATTCAGCGACACCCCGTGGTAGGTGCAGCCGTTGCCGCGCACTTTCAATCCCAGCGCGGCGATCTTGGCGCCTTTTTTCGGGCCGCCGGCCATATAGATGCCGGGCGCGCCTTCAACGCGCTCGCCAGCGAGATTATACGCCGCCAGCACATTGATGATCGCCTGCTCGATTTTATGCACGAATTGGCGGGCATACAGCTTGCCTCCCGGCTTGTTGCGGCGCAGGTCCATTAGCAAATAGATCACGACCTGGCCCGGGCCATGGTAAGTCACCTCGCCGCCCCGGTCGGTCTGCACCACGGGAATGGCGCTGGCGCCGGCCAGCAGGTGGCCACGGTCGGCGCCCAGGCCCAAGGTGAACACCGGGGGATGTTCGACGATCCACAGCTCATCGGGCGTATCGGGCGTGCGCGCGTCGGTAAAGGCGCGCATGGCGGCGAAAATCGGCTCGTATTCGGCGTGTCCGAGATGGCGGATGAGCGCCGGTTCGGGTCGGATCGTGGACATTGAAGGGCTGGTCGGGTTGGCAAATGCCCCACCATTATAAGTCAGCTTGGCCGAGGCCTGCCGATTCGGCCCCGGCTGGGGGGCCGTCACTGCCCAAAAAACAGGCGCCCGCCCTGCCAGGACGGCAGGGCGGGCGCCTTTTGCTGCCAACTTAGAACTTGAGTTTGAGCGCCGCGTACAGCGAGCGCCCCATGCCCGGCACCGTGATGCCGTAAGGCGCGCCGCCGCCGTTCAGCGACATGGTCACACCCTGGCCGATATAGGCGCCGCCCAGGGGCTGCGAGTAGAACTTGTTGAACGCATTATCCAGGCCGATGTCGATGCGGTAAGCCTTGGCCTCATAGCTGGTGCGCAGATTGAGCAGGCCATAACCGCCGGTTTCCATCTCGTTGCGCACCTGGGACAGCTTGGACTTGGAGCGCACCAGCACTTCTTCCACGGTGGTGGTCCAATTGCCCATGCGGTGCTCCACGCTCAGGCGCGCATTGAGCGGCATGATGTTGTAGAGGTTATCGCCATCGGTGGTCTTGCCGCGCACATAGCTCAGCACGCCCTTGCCGGTGAAGCTGCCGAAGCCCTCGATCTTGCCCAGCTTGGCCGAACCGGACAGGTCGAAGCCATACAGCTTGGCGTCGCGGTTCACCACTTTCAGGTAATTGAAGCGGTTCGGGCTGCACTTCGTCAGGCAGGCCGCGTCGATGTAGTTGTTGACGCGGGTGAAGTAGGGTGCGACTTTCAGATCCCACTGCTTGCCGGCGCCGTCGTGCAGGTCCATGGAAAGGCTCAGGGTATGCGCCACTTCCGGCTTCAGGTTGATATCGCCGACATAGCCATTGCCGTCATTGATCCAGTTATTCATGGTCATGCCCATGCCATTGGTGGACCAGGTATAGCGCTCGTACAGGCTGGGCGAACGCGCTTTGCGCGAGATGCCGCCTTCGAAGCTCTGGTTGGCGTTGGCGGTGTAGCGGGCCAGGGCCGTCAGGTTGTAGTTGTTGTCGGTCTTTTTGCGGTCGGCCGCGTTGAAGCGGGCCGCGTCGTTGCCGTAACCCATGGGCATGGTGTTATAGCCCTGCACATTGCCGGCATTCATGCTGACGCGGTCGGCGCGCAAGCCAATCAGCGAGGTCCATTTCGAGGTCCACTCGCGTTCCCATTCGCCGTAGAGGTCGAAGCGGTCGCGCTTGCCGTTATTGATGTTCATGAAGGTGTTGGGCGACATCATCATGGAATTCGCCACGGGCGGCCACCAGTCGTCGAGGCGGTAGCGCTGCAGTTCGCCGCCCACGCGCAGCTGGTCGATCGGACTCAGTGCGATATCGGCCTTGACCGACACGCCATTGTTCTTGCCCTTGGTTTCCATCGGCATGCCGGCCACATTGCGCGCAGCGCCGTACCAGAACAGTTTGTCGTTCGAGAAGTCCATCTGGTGGCGGGTTTTTTCCTGGTACAGGCGCGTCACCAAAGTGCCCCAGTCGAACTGGCCGGTGTAGACGAAGTTCAGCTGGGTGCTGCGGTTCTTCGTCATGTCCATATGCTGGTTGGGGAAGCCCTGGTAAGGCATGTCCTGGAAACCGGCCTTGAATTCGAACAAGTGCTGGCCGCTGCGCATGGCCAGGTTGAGGGCGTGGTTTTCCGTTTTGTAGCTGGAGGACGCCACTTCATCGCCGGCGATCCAGTGATCGCCGATCTTGGTGGCGACGGCGTTGACGCCCGGCTTGAAGTCGCGCGCCGCTTCGTAATTGTCCGAACGCGCGGTGGAACCGTTATAGCTGAAGCTCAGGTTCTCGCTGGCGATGGTGGCGGCGGCCTGCACGCCACGGGCATGGCCGTTGGAGCGGTAGAAGGTGCCCAGTTCGCCCGTGGTCAGCAAGCCTTCGCCCGCTTTGGCGAAGCGCGGATTCTGCGAGGCGACCACGATGGCGCCGCCGATGCTGTCGCCGCCCAGGCTGACCGGAATCAGGCTGGTGTAGACCTTGATATTGCCCACATTCGCAGGGTCGATATAGGACAGGGGTGGATTCATGTGGTTGGCGCAGGCCGAGATCAGGTCCATGCCGTCGATCTTGATGCGGTTGCGGTCGTCGGCCAGGCCGTGGATCACAGGCAGGCTGGAGACGGCGCCGCCGGCGGCCAGGGACATGCCGGGCACGTCGCTGAGCAGCTGGGCGGTATCGTTGAGCGCGGAGCGCTTGCCGGCCATCTGCTCGGCGTCCAGGCTGCCGGCGGTCACCGGCACGGGAACGAATTTGGATGCGGTGACCAGCACGGTCGGCATCTGCTGGGCTTCGTCGGCGTAGGCGGCTGGTGCGGTTCCCGAAATCAGCGCGGCGACAGCCAGGGCCATGGCGCTAGGACGGACTGGATATTGCATGAAATTCCCCTTGTAGTATTGCTTGGCACTTAACTTATTTCTAATTTGCAATACGAATTATGGGGAGGTCGCTAGCAGTTGGGAATGCGACCAATTGTCGCACTTTGCCTGCGGCAAGGCCGTTTTGCGCGTCAGGGGCAGCGCGTCGCTTGCGCTAAGCCCTTATTTTGCAACGGGTTTTTTCCCGAGCTTGCGTTGCAGGGTGCGCCGGTGCATGTTCAGGGCGCGCGCCGTCGAAGAGATATTTCCTTGATTTTCGATAAGAATTCGCTGGATGTGTTCCCATTCCAGCCGCTCGACCGTCATCGGTATCAACTGCTCCGGCTCGGGCAATTCGGGGCTGTCCTCCACCTCGAACTGCAGGGCGGCCAGGATGGAGTCGACATTGGCTGGCTTCGCCAGGTAGTCGTCGGCGCCGAGCTTGATGGCGTGCACCGTGGTGGCGATGCTGGCGTAGCCGGTCAGCACCAGCAGTCGCGCCTGCGGCAAGGCCTGGCGCAGCGGCGCGATCCATTGCAGGCCCGAATCGCTGGCCAAGTGCAGGTCGATGGTGGCGTAGTCGAAGACCGTTTGGGCGGCGGCCTGCAGCGCCGCTTCGCCGCTGTGGGCGACCGTGACGTCGAGGCCGCGCCGGCCCAGCGAGCGCGCCAGGGTGGCGGCAAAGACTTCGTTATCGTCGAGGATGAGGAGTTTAGGCTTCATGCAGCGGGATGGTGACGGTGGCCGTGGTGCCGGTGCCGGGGGTGGAAGTGAGGTCGATGCGGCCGCCGATCTGGCTGGCGGTGGCGAAGGCCAGCATGAGGCCGATGCCCTGGCCGCCCGAGGTGCTCTTGACCGGTTCGCCGCCCAGCCGCTTCAGCAACTCGCGCGCAATGCCGGGGCCGTGGTCTTCGATGCGGATCCAGGCGTTGGCGCCGGCCACGCTCAGTGTAATGGCCAGTTCGGTATCGGCGCGGCTGGCGGCGAAGGCCGCGTTGTCGAGCAGGATGAGCAAGATCTGCGCCAGATCCTGGGCGTTGCCGATGCGCGCCGCGCTGGGCGGCAGCGCCAGCTTGAGCTTGGTCGCGGGGCAACGCAGCCGCCATTTTTCGATGAACTGGGCCAGCCAGTCGGCCACCGGCACCACCGCGCCCGGCGCCGTGGCGCCCAGGCGCTGCAGCGATGCCTTGCACAGCGCAATCTGGGTTTCGATGGTGGCGATGTCGGCGCGGTAGGCGGCGAAGGCGGCGTCCCGCGCAAAATCGTGTTTGAGGTCGTCGGCAATCAGGGCGATGGTCGAGAGCGGCGTGCCCATTTCGTGCGCGGCGCTGGCGGCCTGGGTGCCGAGCGCGATCATCTGCGCGCTTTTCAGGTGCTGCTCGCGCGCCAGCGCCAGCTGGGCGTCGCGCTCGCGCAGGGTGCGCGAGCGGCGTCCGACAAACCAGGTGATCAGGCCGGCCGACAGCGCGAAATTGATCCACATGCCAACCAGGTGGTAGTTCATGGCCATGTGGTGGTCCATCACATGCAGCGGCACATAGTGGGTGATCATGGCCGAGTAGGCGGCCAGCGCGGCGATGGCGAGCACCAGGGCCAGGGCCAGCGGCAGGATGGCAGCGGCCACGGCCAGCGCCGGCAGGTAGAGCGAGACGAAGGGATTGGTGGCGCCGCCCGTCAGGTACAGCAGGGCCGACAGGGCCAGCACGTCGACCAGCAACTGGTAAAACAGGCCGAGTTCGCCCACCGGCCGCGGATTCTGCATGCGCCACCAGGACCACATATTGAAGCTGGCCAGCAGGGCCATGACGACGAGCGCGGCTTCGATCGGCAGGAAGACGTCGAGCCAGAGCGCCGCCGCCAGCACGCCGCAGGTTTCGAACGACAACGCGATGGCGCGCATCCAGACCAGGCGGCCCAGCGCTTCGTGCTGGGGCAGGGAGCGGAAAATGGCGGGTAGTTGCATGCGGCAATTATGCCACCCTAGAAGGCAGATTTACTTGCCAGTGGTCAGTATTCTTGACAACAATTCAAGCAGCAATCGCAGCAGCACGAGCTTTTACGGCATGGAGAGATCGCTTAAATGCTTTCAGATCCTTCGTTGCGAAAAGCTGATTTCGCCCTACCTCATTGGAGGATTTGATCTTCCCTTGAGCAACATATCGGCGGAATGTCGAAATCGATACGTCCAGATATTCCGCCGCTTCCATCGCGGTAAACTCGTCTTCAGCCAAATGGCCAAATACCTGCTCATGAGAAAAATTTTGCCCTTGAACACTTGATTCGGCCAGCAATGCAAAAAATTTTGCACGCTCGGGAATGGCTAGCTGCGTGAAACTTTCATAGACAGCTTCTGCGGTAACTTGGCTCATATAGCCCTCACGATTTCAGGTACTTCTTCAAGACTCATATGATGTCACGAACGCCTGCAACGCGCTTCAGCGCAAGCCCGGAGCGGCTGCATCCGGGATGGACGCAACTGCTCAGCGGTTGATGCGCTTCAGCCATTCCTGCACGGAATCGCGCTGCCATTGGCGGGCCACGTAATCCTTGAGCTTTTGCGGCACCGGATCGCCGTTCATGACCAGGCGGCTGAGCATGACGGCCAGATCGGTGTCCGCAATGCTCCAGTCTTCGAACAGGTGGCTTCCCTGTATCCAGCGCTCGGCGGCGGCCAGCAGGCGCTCGGCGTCCTCTTGCGCGGCGGCGGACAGGGGCCGCTCGGCGCGCTGGTAGAACACGGTATGGGTGCTGCGCTCGGTGCGCAGGGCCGCCAGGTCGCTGCGCAGCCAGGCCTGGATCTGGCGCGCGACGGCGCGGTCCTGCGGCGCGGTCGGGTAGAGGGCGCGCTGGGCCGGGGCGGGGAAGATTTGATCTAGATACTCGCTGATGGCGCTCGATTCGGTCAGGGCGAAGCCGTCATGCACCAGGCAGGGCACGCGGCCGGTGATGGCCTGGCTGCGGTAGGCCGGGTTCTTGTTGGCGGCGGCGTCGAGATCGAGGGTTTCCAGCTCGAAGGACAGGCCTTTTTCCTTCAGGGCGACAAAAACGGATAGGGCGTAAGGGCTGGTGAACGCACTGTCGGCATACAGTTTGAGGCTCATGGCGGCTCCGGTTGTTGAATTCTATTCACATGCTACGGGCTTGCAGCACGGGCCGCATAACGATATATTTTCTTTATCGTTGTTAGTTTCCCTCACATAGCCGCCATGTCCGACCTGCGCCGCCTGCCCAATCTGTCCGCCCTGCGCGCCTTCGAGGCGGCGGCCCGCCACGAGAATTTTTCGCGCGCGGCGGAAGAATTGCACCTGACCCATGGCGCGATCAGCCATCAGGTGCGCGGCCTGGAAAACGACCTCGGCCTGGCCCTGTTCGCGCGCAAGGGACGGCAGGTGAAGGTGACGCCGGAAGGCCGGCGCTTCGCGCTGACGGTGGGCCGCGCCCTGGGCGAGATCGCGGCGGCGGCCGAGGCGCTGCGGCCGGGGCGGAATTGCCAGCGCCTGACGATTTCCTCGATTCCCTCGTTCGCGGCGCGCTGGCTGGCGCCGCGCCTGGGCCGCTTTATCGAGCGGCATCCCGAGGTGGAGGTGGTGCTGCAGGCCAGCAGCACCCTGCAGGATCTGCATCTGGAAGGCATCGACGTCGGCATCCGCTTCGGCCGCGGCCAGTATCCGGGCTTGCTGTCGGAACGCCTGATGGGCGATATCTATTACCCGGTAGTGAGTCCCCGCTATCGTGGCGGCGACCTGCCCGCCACGCCGGCGGCATTGGCCCAGGCCACGCTGCTGCGTTCGAACGAACCCTGGCTGCCCTGGTTCCGCGCGGCCGGGCTGCACCTGGCCGAGCCGGCCGGCGGCGTGATGTTCGAGGATTTATCGATGCTGATCCGTTCCGCCGTGGATGGGGACGGGGTGGCGCTGGTGCGCCATGTGGTGGCGATGCAGGAGCTGGCGTCCGGGCAGTTGCGGCGGCTGTTCGAGCTCGCCACGCCCAGCCCGGACGATTATTACTTCGTGACGCCGCCCGGCGCGGCGGCCAAGCCGCAGGTGCAAGCTTTCCGTGCCTGGCTGCTGGCCGAGATCGCGCAATTCGCGCCGCAGCTGCGGCTTACATGACGATTTTCACCATCGGGTGGCCGGACAGCTCGGTGTACAGGGCGTCCAGCTGCTCGCGGCTGGTGGCGCGCACGGTCACGGTCAGGCCGGTGAAATTGCCCTTGGCCGAAGGCCGGGTTTCCATCTTGCCTTCGTGGAAGCTGGGGTCGTGCTTGAGCACCACGGCCAGGATGGTGGCCGCAAATTCCTCATGCGTCGGTCCCATCACCTTGATCGGGAAGTCGCTCGGGTATTCGATGAGGGACTCGGACGGGGGGATCGCTGCCATAAAATTTCCAATCGTTTAACAAATAAAAAGAAGCGGCACGCGTTTGCGCGCCGCTTCCTATTTTAGCCAAATTCCGCGCATGGCTCCGGTTTCCGGCCGGAACCATGCAGCGGACTTAGGCTGCCGCCGCTTTGCTCGACAGGCGTTTCAGACGATCCAGCGCCGATTCGCTGGCCGGCTGGTTCACCGATTTGCGGATGGCGTCGATTTCGGCCGCCTGGTCGTAAGGACGCTGACCGATGTCGGAAACGATCTTCATGCCTTCGGCCTCGTTGCTGATCTGCTGGGCGCGGCGGGTCAGCGCGTTCAGGGCGCTGGTGTTGCCGCGCATGCCCGACAGGCTGGCCAGCTCGCTCTGGCGCTCGGCGCGCACTTCCTGCAGCTCGCGCTGGGCCTTGGCCGTGGCCAGGGCTTGCATGGCTTTCTTGGCGGCGGCGTCGAAATCGGCCAGCTGCTGCGACAGGGCGTCGACGATTTTCTGCAGCTCGCTCATGTATTCCTGGGCGTCGGCCTCTTCGCGCAGCTCTTGCGGCAGGCGCGCCTTGTTCGCTTCCAGCTCATCGCAGAACAGGTTGATGGTCGCTTCGGAAATCTGGCCGGCCGCCAGGCGCTCAGCCAGGGTTTCGGTGGCTTTCTCGTCGGTGGCGATCAGTTCGCGCAGCTTGACCACGTCCTCGCGCTCCTTATTGAAGGCGGAACGGGCCGACGCCAGCTTTTGCGCGGCATTGCGCAGGGTGTCGGCCAGGCGGTCGCGGTCGGCTTCGGTGGCCGTTTCCGGATCAAAACTGGCGATAGCTTCGGCAAAACGGTCGCCCAGGGCGCCAAAGTGCTTGGAAATCAGGCGCGCGGTCAAGCCCCAGCCATTCGAATTGCTCATGTCATCTTTCCTTTCGTTGATTTGAATTACTACACCACACCGGTGTCATCACTGGATGACGAGCCGTTCCTGCTCCACCGGTATCCCGACCACGAAGTCGACGTGGATACCGCGTTTCCCTGCGCCGTTCACGCTCTGGAGAATCTCCGTCGTGATCAGCAGATATTCCTTGCCGCCATCGTTCAGGCTGCGCGCATAGGGCATGAAGTACAGCTCCTGGCGCAAGCCCTGCATGCCGCCCGCGTCGTCGATGCGCGTTTCCGTGCCGGTGAACGGCGGCACGAAGTCGCCGCTGCCGACATCGCGCTGGTATTCCGCGCCCTCGTTCGCGCCGAAGGCGGCGTCCAGCACGCTGGCGGCATAGCCTTGTTCGGCCAGCTGTTCGCGCCACAGCGTGTAGCTGGGGTCGCCCAGGCCGTAGCCCTGGCTGCCCGTGTACGCGTCCTGGTCCTCTTCCGTTTCCGGGATCACGCGCGCCAGCTGGGTGCAGTACAGGACTTCGGCCACCTCGCCCTGCTCGTTCTGGTAGAGCTGGAGGAAGCGCTCCTGCGCATCGTCATCGCCCTTGGCCAGGTAATAGCGGTACAGCTTGCCCGACAGGTTCAGCTTGAGCTGGGAGATGGCGACGATGCGCGGGCCGCCCTCGTCCGGCAGCGCCAGCAGGGAGCCGGCGGCACTGGCGCGGATCAGCGGCGACTGCTGCACATTCACCAGGCTGCCGATGCGGGCGCCCAGCGGCAGATCCCCGTCTTCGCGCTGCTCCTCGCCCACGCCGCGCTTGGCGGCGCCAGCGCGCAGGTAGCCGAGTGCATCTTTCCAGCCCATATCAATTCCTTTCAAACGAATAGTTAGCCTTGCGTTCGGCTTGGCCGCGCAGGCGTTTGACGCCAAAGTAAATCAGCCAGCCCAGCGTGCCCAGCACCACCAGCCAGAGGAAGGTGCGCAGTACCGCGCCGCCGAAGGAGGATTCCTTGACCGGCGCCTGGGCCGCCGCTTCCATCGCGCTGCCGCCGCTGCTGCTGCCGCCGACTTCGCTGCCCTGGCTGTGATTGCCGCTGGCGCCGTTATGGCCGCCGCCATGGTTATTCATCGAGCGGCCCAGCATATACCCGCCCAGGCCGTACAACAGGCTGTTGTCCTTCTGCTGCGGCGCCGCGACCGGCGGCGGTGGCGCGGGCTGGCCGTACTGGCCCTGGTTGTACTGGCCACCGCCATTGCCTTGCCCGGAGTTGGCCTGGCGCGCCATCACCGGATCATGCAGGGGCGGCAGGGCATCGCCATGGGTGGCGGCGGCACCGGCCGCGCCGCCGATGGCCGCACCGGCCAGACCGGCGCCGGCCGCCTTGCGCGCGTCGAGGCTGCGCAGGGCGCGGTCCTCGGCCGTGCGCTGGCCCAGGTCGCGCGACAGGGCGGAGCCGCTGCGCGAACCGGCGCTGCCGCCGTTCTGCGCGCCCTCGTCACCGCTGCGGCGGCCGAAGGAGCCGAAACTGGACTGGCGGCTCGGCGCCTCGGCCGCGCTGTCGTTGGCGGCGCGGCTGCCGATACTGCCGTAGCCGGACGGGCGGCTGGGCGCCTCGGCCGGGTTGTCGCGCGCCGGGCGGCCGCCAAAGCTGCCGAAACCCGATTTGCGCGCCGGCTCGGCGTCGGCACTGCGGCTGCCACTGCCGCTGAAGGAACCATAGCTGGAGCGACGGCTCGAATAATCCGGCGCGGCCTTGGAGGGCGCGCTCCTTGATGGGCCGCTCTTTTGCGACGAAAATCCGCTTTTATACGAGGAGCTGGGCCGCGCATCGGCCGCGCCCATGCTGGCCAGCGGCAGCAGCAGGGCGGCGATGAGGGCGGTGCGGAATAACTTCATCTTGGCTTCCCGGAAAAATGGTTAAATTGCTAGTTGAATGAAAGACAGCATACTGTCCAGCCCAAGTCATTGCAACGGTAAAAAAGGATCAGCTTCACCATGACTCGCAAGTATCTCGCTATGAACCAGCACGACGCCCTGTACACCGTGGCGCGCGGCTACCCCGGCGGCATCGACGCCCTGGCCCAGGCCATGGACATCTCGGTCAATGTGCTGCGCAATAAGCTGGCGCCGACGATCGCCTCGCATTACCCCTCGTTCGAGGAGGTTTCGGCCATCGTCGAGCTATGCCACCAGGCCGGCGTGGCCGACGCCATGCGGCCGCTGCACGCGCTGCTGACGCGGCACGGCATGGCGGCCTTCGTCGTGCCGCTGCCCGAGCAGGTCAGCAAGGACGATCTGTCGCAGACGGTGTGCAAGGTGATGAGCCAGGTCGGCGCGGTGGCCGAGGCGGTGTCCAGCGCCCTGCTAGACGGCAAGGTATCGGTGGCCGAAGCCGATCTGATCGAAAAAGAATTCCATGGCGCCCTGTCGGCCTTGGGCGAATGGCGCGAGCGTATCCGCCAGCGCGCGCGGGAGGTGGAATAGGCGTCGGAATAAAAAAAACCAGCCCCAAGGGGCTGGTAAAAACTATTCTCGTTCGTGCGGAATGAAAATAGTCGGGACAAAACCGGGTCGGAAAACAAAAACGCAAAAGCAGGCGGTGCGGACATTAAAGTCCTGTCGTCGGCACTGTTTTGCATATTCCACTGTCGGCACTCTACGGAGTATTGCAGAGCGAAACCACGGTATTGTGACAGACTGTTCAATTCGGCGCTTGAAAGACAAAAAAAGGCGGATGAACTGCAATATCTCCGCCGCGGGAGGCGGGGTTTACGCCGCCAGGGCCAGGGCCGAGGCGGTGATGAAGGCCACCAGTAATATGAAGTGAAGAAATTTACGTTGCATGAAGTGTCTCCTTGTATAGCCATATATTAAACGCCGGAAGCGCCACGCATGGCGACCAGCGTTACAGTTTTTTTCATATCCCGCGGAGTTCTGTTTTATTTATTCCGCAAGATAAGGCGCGCTTTTTTGCGCCGCCTGGCTACAGTATGCGCCTTTTCCTCAAGCGTGGTTGCCGCGTTTAACAAAGAACAGGGCGGCGCCGACCGCCATCAGCAAACCGCCGAATACGCGGTTTTGTTTTTTCACGGCGCCCGCGTCGCGGAAAAAGCGCTGCATGGACGAGGCCAGGAAGGCGTAGCCGTGCATCACGATGCAGTCGATGGTGACCATGGTGGCGGCCAGGATCAGCAGCTGGGGCAGCACGGGCCGGCCCTGGGTGATGAACTGAGGCAGCACGGCCACCATGAAGATGATGCCCTTGGGATTGGTGGCATTGGTCAGGAAGCCGGTCATGAAGCGGCGCCGCAGCGAGGGCGTTTGCGGCCGTCCGGACGCCGCATCCACGCCGAGGCCGGCGGCCGTCTTGGCGCGCCACTGGCACAGGCCCAGATAGATCAGGTAAAGCGCGCCCACGGTCTTGACCACGCTGAAGGCGAACTCCGAGGCCAGCAGCAGGGAACCGACACCCGCGCCGGCAATGCCGATCAGCAGCAGCAGGCCGGCGATCAAGCCCATGATGGTGGCGCTGGCCTTGCGCACGCCGTAGGACAGGCCATGCGACATCGACAACACCGCGCCGGACCCGGGCGAGACGGAGATGATGCAGGCGGCAATGACAAAAGTGATCCAGGCGGCGAAACTCATCGTGGCTCCCAACTTAAATATTTCATTCTAGCGCTTGGCGGCGGTATTCGCCGATCTTGGTCTGGGGTAAGATTGCTCTTTGAATCAGCTTTCTTATTTTCTATGTCTATGCGCACCACCTTCCAGGGAGGCCACTGATGGCCGGAACCAGCCTGCTGGCACTGATCGACGATATCGCCACCATCCTCGACGACGTCGGCGCCATGAGCAAAGTGGCGGCGCAGAAGACCGCCGGCGTGCTGGGCGACGACCTGGCGCTGAACGCGCAGCAGGTGTCCGGCGTGCAGGCCGAGCGCGAGCTGCCCGTGGTGTGGGCGGTGGCCGTCGGCTCGATGAAGAACAAGGCCATCCTGGTGCCGGCCGCGCTGGCCATCAGCGCCTTCGCGCCCTGGGCCATCATCCCGCTGCTGATGCTGGGCGGCGCTTACCTGTGCTTCGAAGGCTTCGAAAAGATCGCCCATAAATTCCTGCACAGCGCCGAGGAGGACGCCGCGCACCACGCCGAGCTGGCGGCCGCCGTGGCCGATCCGGCCGTCGACCTGGTGGCGCTGGAAAAAGACAAGATCAAGGGCGCCATCCGCACCGACTTCATCCTGTCGGCCGAAATCATCGTGATCGCGCTGGGCACCGTGGCCGAAGCCACTTTCGCCCAGCAGGTGACGGTGCTGGCCGGCATCGCCGTCGTGATGACGGTGGGCGTGTACGGCATCGTGGCCGGCATCGTCAAAATGGATGACGCCGGTCTCTACCTGAGCCAGCGCGCCGGCGCGGCCGCGGCCGGCGTGCGCGCCTTCGGCCGCTTTCTGCTGGCGGCGGCGCCGGTGCTGATGAAATTGCTGTCCGTGGTCGGCACCGCCGCCATGTTCATGGTCGGCGGCGGCATCCTGACCCACGGCCTGCCGGCCGCCCACCATGCCATCGAGCATGCCGGCGAGCTGGCCCACGGCGTGGCCGGCATCGGCCCCGTGCTGGGCGCGCTGACGCCGAGCGTCTTGAATGGCGTGGCCGGGGTGGTGGCCGGCGCCATCGTGCTGGCCCTGGTGACCGTGGCCGGCAAGCTGTGGGGCGCAGTGCGCGGCCGCGGCTGATACCAAACGGGCGCGCCCATCCGCAGCGCGCGCCTCCAGGGGGCTGTAGAGACCAGCCTCCTGCCTTCACGGCATGGTGTTCCGCTTATTGCATTATTCGCAATAAGGCAAGACCGGCTTTGCCGAAATTCCCTTAATTTTGATCTACATCAATAAAACTAATGGCCCAACTGCGTAAACTTTGACCTGTAACTTGCGATAAAGCAAGAATGGAGACAAAAGCCAGTGGCTCGGAGGAGAGTATTCAAATGCGCAACAACCTGCCCGTAACGAATCAAGAAGTGGAACTGTCGGAAGATCAGGCCATCGTCTCCAAAACGGATCTGGACGGTAACATCGTCTATGTGAACCCCTACTTCATGCAAGTGAGCGGCTTTTCGGAAGAAGAGCTGATCGGTTCACCACAGAATATCGTGCGCCACCCCGATATGCCGCCGGAGGCCTTCGCCGACCTGTGGCGTTCCATCAAAGCCGGCACGCCCTGGACCGGCCTGGTCAAGAACCGCTGCAAAAATGGCGACTTCTACTGGGTCAAAGCCAATATCACCCCGATCAAGGAAAACGGCCGCACCATCGGTTATATGTCGGTGCGCACCCGGCCCGAGCGCGAGCAGATCGCCAGCGCCGCCGCCGCCTACCGCGCCATCCGCCAGAACGGCGCCCATGGCATCACCATCAAGAACGGCCAGATCATCCGCTCCGGCATAGGCAATCTGTTGTCGCGCCTGAGCCATGTTTCGCTCGGCATGCGCATCTGGTTCTCGACCAGCGTGGTCAACACCCTGTTGATGATCGTCTGCGCGGCCAGCCTGTTCGGCGACGGCTCCTCGTCCTGGATCCGCTACGGCATCTTCGGCGCCACCTTCATCGGCCTGCTGATCAACGTCTTCCTGTGGTGGACGCTGCGCGTGGGCGTGCTGCAGCCGCTGGGCCGCGCCCTGGACGGCGCGCGCCAGATCGCGGCGGGCGACCTGTCCGGCAGCTTCGACACCGACAGCACCGACGAGGTGGGCCAGCTGCTGCGCGCCCTGCAGCAGATGAACAGCAATCTGATCGCCACCATCCGCGATGTGCGGGTGAACGTGGAAACCATGGCCGTGGCCACACGCCAGATCGCCGCCGGCAATAACGATCTGTCGGGCCGCACCGAGGCGCAGGCCGCCAGCCTGGAGAAAACCGCGTCGAGCATCGACGAGTTCTCGTCCACCGTCAAAGCCAACGCCGACAACTCGCTGCAGGCCAACGACCTGGCGCAAGCGGCCTCGAACGTGGCGGAACAGGGCGGCGAGATCGTTTCCGACGTGATCGCCACCATGGACGAGATCAACAGCTCGTCGAAGAAGATTGTCGACATCATCGGCCTGATCGAGGGCATCGCCTTCCAGACCAATATCCTGGCGCTCAACGCGGCGGTGGAAGCGGCGCGCGCCGGCGAACAAGGCCGCGGCTTCGCCGTGGTGGCCGGCGAGGTGCGCAACCTGGCGCAGCGTTCCTCGGTGGCGGCGAAAGACATCAAGAACCTGATCAGCATCTCGGTCGGCAAAGTCAGCGACGGCATGGAACGCGCCCAGCGCGCCGGCGCCACCATGGAACAGGTGGTGAACTCGGTCAAGCAGGTGACGGCCATCATGAGCGAAATCTCGGTCGCCTCGCGCGAGCAAAGCATCGGCGTCGACCAGGTGAACCAGGCCATCGCCCATATGGACCAGGTGACGCAGCAGAACGCCGCCCTGGTCGAGCAAGCCGCCGCCGCCGCCAACAGCCTGGCCGAGGAAGCCAGCAGCGTGTCGCAAGCCGTCAGCCTGTTCAAGTTCGGCAAGCCCGTGGGTGCCGCGCGCCGCGGCAGCGCCGCCCGCCCCGCGGCCAGTCCCAAACGCCTGGCCGCCTGACACCTTATACGTAAAGAAGCCTTATGCACACCATCGCCTCCGCAGCCGAGCCCACGATCGAGTTCGATCCCGAGATCATCGGGAAAATGAGCCAGTCCGGCCCGCGCTATACCTCCTACCCGACGGCCGACCGCTTCAGCGCGGACTTCGGCTACGGGAATTTCCTTGAGGCGCTGGCCAGCCTGAAACTGCGCGGCGGCCGCCGCGCCCTCTCGCTGTACGTGCACGTGCCCTTCTGCGACACGGTGTGCTACTACTGCGCCTGCAACAAGATCGTGACCAAGGACCGCAGCAAGGCGGCCACCTACCTGAGCTATCTGAAGCAGGAAATCGAGATGCAGGGCAAGCTGTTCGCCGGCTTGAACCGGGTCGAGCAGCTGCACTTCGGCGGCGGCACGCCGACCTATTTCAGCGACAAGCAGATGGGCGAGCTGATGGCCCACCTGCACCGCCAATTCGAGTTCGCGCCGGACAGCGAAGGCGAGTACTCGATCGAGATCGACCCGCGCACCGTGACGCCGGAACGCGTGCACTCGCTGCGCGCGCAGGGCTTCAACCGCGTCAGCCTGGGCGTGCAGGATTTCGATCCCGAGGTGCAGAAGGCGGTCAACCGCATCCAGCCGATGGAAGAGACGCTGGGCGTGATGGAAGCGGCGCGCGACGCCGGCTTCCGCTCGATCAGCATCGACCTGATTTACGGCCTGCCGAAGCAGAACCTGACGACCATGTCGCAGACGCTGAGCAAGGTGATCGCCTCCAACCCGGACCGCATCGCACTGTACAACTATGCGCACATGCCGCACCTGTTCAAGCCGCAACGCCGCATTCTCGATGAAGACCTGCCGTCGCCCTCGGTCAAGCTGGGCATGCTGGCCGAGTGCATCGGCCGCCTGACGGCCGCCGGCTATGTGTATATCGGCATGGACCATTTCGCCAAGCCGACCGACGACCTGGCCGTGGCCCAGCAGCAGGGCCGCCTGCACCGCAACTTCCAGGGCTATTCGACGCACGCCGAGATGGACCTGGTGGCCTGCGGCGTGTCGGCCATCAGCTCGGTGAACGCGACCTACAGCCAGAACGAGAAAACGCTGGACGAGTACTACGCCAAGCTGGATCAGGGCAAGCTGCCGATCGCGCGCGGCATCCAGCTCGGCACCGACGACCTGCTGCGCCGCATCATCATCCAGCGCCTGATGTGCAATTTCGAGCTGTCCATCGTGTCGCTGGAACAGGCGTATCCTATCGTCTTTAAAGGCTATTTCGCGGACGAGCTGAAAAGGCTCGCGGAACTGGCCCAGGACGGCCTGGTGACGATCGACGCGGAGTGGATCTCGGTAACGCCGAAAGGCCGCCTGCTGATCCGCAATATCTGCATGGTGTTCGACCGCTATCTGAACGCGGCGCGCGCCGAAGCGGCGCGCAGTCCTGAAGTCCAGCCACTGCGCTATTCGAAGACCATCTGAGGCGTTTGATGAGCGGTTTGAATCTGTTGCCGGTGTTTGCCGTGGGCCTGGCCGGCAGCGTGCATTGCGTCGGCATGTGCGGCGGCATCGTGGGCGCGCTGAGCGCGGCCCAGGGACCGGCGCGCCGCGTGATTCCCATCGCGCCCGCCGCCGGACCGGCCACCGTGGCCCTGCCGCAAGCCATCGACAGCCTGGCGCGCGTGTTCGCCTATAACGCCGGCCGCATCGGCAGTTATATGCTGGCCGGCGCCATCGCCGGCGGCCTGGCCGGCGGCGCCGTCAGCCTAGCGCGCCTGACCTCGATCCAGACGGCCGGCCTGTGGGCCGCCAACCTGATGCTGGCCGCCCTCGGCCTTTACCTGATGGACGCCTGGCGCGGCCTGGCGCGGCTGGAAGCGGCCGGCGGCCTGCTGTGGCGCCATGTGCAGCCGCTGATGAAGCCCCTGCTGCCGATGGATACGCCGCTCAAGGCCCTGGCGCTGGGCGGCTTGTGGGGCTGGCTGCCCTGCGGCATGGTGTACAGCGTGCTGCTGACGGCCATGCTGAGCGGGTCGGCCGCCGGCGGCGCGGCCGTGATGTTCGCCTTCGGCCTGGGCACCCTGCCCATGCTGCTGGGACTGGGCCTGGCCGGCGCGCGCGTGCGCCAGTATCTGCAGCAGCGCAAGGTGCGCATTGCCTGCGGCCTGCTGGTGCTGGGCTTCGGCCTGCTCGGCCTGCTGCGCGCCAGCGGCCTGTCCATGCCCCTGCTCGATGCGCTCGGCCTGACCCACGGCGCCGGCCATGGCTGGCTCGACACCTTCTGCGTCACCCCTCGCCCATGAACCACGCCAGCTCACGCGCGGCGCGTCCCGACGACACGGCCGCCGCCTTCGCCGATACGGAAGAGATCTGCTTCCACTGCGGCCTGCCGCTGCCGCGCACGGCGCCATGGCAGGTGACGATCGACGGCGCGCCGCGCAGCATGTGCTGCCCGGGCTGCGCCGCCGTGGCCCAGACCATCGTCGACATCGGCCAGACCGACTACTACCGCAAGCGCACCGGCTTTGCCGCCACCGCCGACCAGGCCAGCCTGGTGCCGCCGGAACTGGCGCTGTACGACAACGACGACCCGCGCTTTACCGCCGACGGCGAGTATTGCGAAGCGACCCTGCTGGTGGAAGGCATCCGCTGCGCCGCCTGCGTCTGGCTGATCGAACACCGCCTGCAGTGCGTGGAAGGGGTGGCCAGCGCCAGCCTGAACGTCTCGACCGAGAAGCTGCAGGTGCGCTGGCAAAAAGACAAGCTGCAGGCCAGCGCCATCCTGCAGGCGGTACGCGATATCGGTTACGCCGCCTTCCCCTACGACGCCGAGCGCCATGGCGCCCAGCTGCAGCGCGCCAGCCGCACCCTGGGCCGCCAGCTGTTCGTGGCCGGCCTGTCGATGATGCAGGTGATGATGTATGTGGCGCCCTCGTATATGGCAGGCGACGACGGCACGCTGGACGCCAGCATGGCGGCGCTGATGCAGTGGGCCAGCCTGCTGCTGACCCTGCCCGCCGTGGCGTATTCCGCCCTGCCCTTCTTCCAGGGCGCGCTGGCCAGCCTGCGCGCGCGCGTGCTGGGCATGGACGTGCCGGTGGCCATCGGCATCGCCGCCGCCTTCCTCGGCAGCGTGGCGGCCACCTGGCGCGGCGCGGGCGAGGTGTATTACGACTCGGTGACGATGTTCATCTTCCTGCTGCTGTGCAGCCGCTACCTGGAGATGGTGGCGCGGCGCAAGGCGGCCAGCGCGCTGGAACGCATGCAGCAAGCCCTGCCCGCGTCGGCCGCGCGCCTGAACGATTGGCCGCGCAGCCGCGACAGCACCGTGGTGCCGGCCGCCGCCCTGCAGCAGGGCGACATCATCCTGGTCAAGCCGGGCGAGGCGATCGCCGCCGACAGCGCCATCGTCGAAGGCCGCACCGCGGTCGATATGTCGCTGCTGACCGGCGAAAGCGCGCCGCAGTCGCGCGGCCTGGGTGAGGAAGTGCCGGGCGGCGCCATCAACGCCAGCGCCGCCGTGCTGCTGCGCGTGCTGCGCCCGGCGCGCGAGAGCACCCTGGCCGATCTCCTGAAACTGATCGAGCGCGCCGGCGGCGCCAAGCCGCGGATCGCGCAATGGGCCGACCGCGTCGCCTCCTGGTTCGTCAGCGCCCTCTTGCTGTTCGCCCTGGCCACCTTCGCCTTCTGGTGGTGGCACGACGCGGCGCGCGCCTGGCCGGTGGCGATCGCGGTGCTGGTGGTGTCCTGCCCCTGCGCGCTGTCGCTGGCCACGCCCTCGGCGCTGGCGGCGGCCACCGACTATTTACTGGGCAGGGGCGTGCTGATCGTGCGGCCGCATGTGATGGAAACCCTGCACCGCGCCACCCATATCGTGTTCGACAAGACCGGCACGCTGACCATGGGCAAGCCGGTGGTGCAGCAGGTGCACAGCTTCGGCGACAACCGCGAGGCCGTCAGCCTGCAGATCGCCGCCGCGCTGGAAGCGGGCAGCGCGCACCCGATCGGGCGCGCCATTGTGGCCGCGGCCGACGCGGCGGGCGCCGGCGCCGGCTGGGAGGCCGAGGAGGTGCAGGAACTGCCGGGCCAGGGCCTGGAGGGCCGGGTGCAGGGCCAGCGCTACCGCCTCGGCAACCAAGCCTTCGTCACCGGCCTGACCGGCAGCGCGCCGGCCTTCGACGGCGACGGCGCCACCGCCGTCTACCTGGGCACGGACGGGCGCTGGCTGGCCTGCTTCCTGCTCAGCGACGCGCTGCGGCCGGACGCCCAGGCCACGGTCGACTACTTCCGCAGCCACGGCAAGCAGCTGGTGCTGCTCTCCGGCGACCAGCACGCGCTGACGCGCAGCGTGGCGCTGGACCTGGGCATCGGCAGCGCCCACGGCGAATTCCTGCCCCAGCAAAAACTCGATTACGTGCAAAAACTGCAAGCCGAGGGCGCCGTGGTGGCGATGGTGGGCGACGGCATCAACGACGCGGCCGTGCTGAGCGCGGCCGACGTGTCCTTCGCCATGGGTTCGGGCGCGGCCCTGGCCCAGGCCCACGCCGACACGGTCTTATTGAATGGACAACTGGGCGCCGTGGCCGACACGGCGCGCACGGCGGCGCGCACGATGGGCGTGATCCGGCAGAACCTGGCCTGGTCGACGTTGTACAATCTGGTGGCGATCCCGGCCGCCGCCTTCGGCTGGCTCAATCCCTGGTTGTCCGGGGTGGGCATGGCGCTCAGCTCGGCCGTGGTCATCTGCAACGCGCTGCGCCTGCGCCGCTAGCAAACATAGTGAATCGACAAGATGGAAGTCCTGTATATCCTCGTTCCGCTCAGCATCGCCATTGTCTTCCTGGCGATCTGGCTGTTCTTCAAAGCCTCCGACAGCGGCCAGTTCGACGACCTGGTCGGCCCCGGCCTGCGCGTATTACAGGACGATGACCGCAGCGAACCGAAAACCCCCCAGCAGTAATTCGTTCGGGCAATTTTGATCCACATCAAAGTTTTTTGACGTTCATCCCGCTACTCTTTGATATACATCATCAAAGCGTTCTCGGGAGAACATCAAAGTGGATCAATCACTGAACTACAACTACAAGATCGTGAAGCAATTCGCGATCGCCACGGTGGTGTGGGGCATTATTGGCATGCTGGTCGGCGTCATCATCGCCGCACAGCTCGCCTGGCCCGCACTGAACCTCGACATCCCCTGGCTGACGTACGGGCGCCTGCGTCCCTTACACACCAATGCCGTGATTTTCGCCTTCGGCATCTCGGGCTTGTTCGCCACCTCTTACTACGTCGTCCAGCGCACCTGCCAGGTCCGCCTGTTCTCCGACAAACTGGCCAGCTTCACCTTCTGGGGCTGGCAGGCCGTGATTCTGAGCGCCGTTGTCACCTTGCCAATGGGCCTGACCCGCGGCAAGGAATACGCGGAGCTGGAATGGCCGATTTCGATCCTGATCGCGGTGGTGTGGATTGCCTACGCGGTGGTGTTCTTCGGCACCATCGTCAAGCGCAAGGTCAAGCACATCTACGTGGCGAACTGGTTCTTCGGCTCCTACATCCTGGCCGTGACCATCCTGCACGTGGTCAACGGCATGAGCATGCCGGCCAGCCTGTTCAAGTCCTACTCCATGTACAGCGGCGTGCAAGACGCCATGGTGCAATGGTGGTACGGCCACAATGCGGTGGGCTTCATCCTGACCGCCGGCTACCTGGGCATGGTCTACTACTTCATTCCGAAGCAGGCCGAGCGTCCGGTGTATTCCTACCGCCTGTCGATCGTGCACTTCTGGGCGCTGATCTTCACCTATATGTGGGCCGGTCCGCACCACCTGCACTACACCGCCCTGCCTGACTGGACCCAGTCGCTCGGCATGGTGTTCTCGCTGATTCTGCTGGCACCATCGTGGGGCGGCATGATCAACGGCATCATGACCCTGTCCGGCGCCTGGCACAAACTGCGCACCGACCCGCTGCTGAAGTTCATGATCGTGTCGCTGTCCTTCTACGGCATCGCCACCTTCGAAGGTCCGATGATGTCGATCAAAACCGTGAACGCACTGTCGCACTACACCGACTGGGGCATCGCCCACGTCCACGGCGGCGCACTGGGCTGGGTTGGCTTCATCACCATGGGCTCGATCTACTACCTGCTGCCACGCCTGGCCGGCCGCGAACAGATGTACAGCATGCGTCTGGTCGACCTGCACTTCTGGGTCGCCACCATCGGCATCGTTCTGTACATCGCCGCGATGTGGATCGCCGGCGTGATGCAAGGCCTGATGTGGCGCGCGGTGAACCCGGACGGCACCCTGACCTACACCTTCGTGGAAAGCGTGAAAGCGACCTACCCCTACTACGTGGTGCGCTTCGCCGGTGGTGCCCTGTACCTGGGCGGCATGATCATGATGGGCTACAACACTTGGATGACGCTGCGCGGCCGTGAAACCGTCACCGCCCGCATCCCTGAGCTGAAAACCGCGGCACACGCCTGATTTGGAGCAAAGAATGAAATTTTCACATGAATGGATCGAGAAGAACCCCTGGCTGATGATCGCCCTGGTGACGGTGGTGGTGTCGGTCGGCGGCGCCGTCGAAATCGTGCCCCTGTTCTTCCAGAAATCGACCACGGAACCGGTGGCGGGCCTGAAGCCTTACTCCCCGCTGCGCCTGGTGGGCCGCGACATCTACGTGCGTGAAGGCTGCTACGCCTGCCACTCGCAGATGGTGCGTCCTTTCCGCGCCGAGACCGAACGCTATGGCCACTACTCCGTGGCCGGCGAATTCGTCTACGACCGTCCCTTCCAGTGGGGTTCCAAGCGCACCGGTCCGGATCTGGCCCGCGTGGGCGGCCGCTACAGCGATGAATGGCACCGCACCCACTTGAACAATCCGCGCGACGTGGTGCCGGAATCGAATATGCCGAACTACCCTTGGCTGTCGCAGACCAAGCTGGTGCCGCAAGACGTGATTCCGAAACTGCGCGCCCTGCAGCGCCTGGGCACGCCATATTCCGAAGAGGATGTGGTCAAGGCTCCGGACGAGCTGAAGGACAAGACGGAAGAAGACGCCCTGATCGCCTATCTGCAAGGCCTGGGCACCCAGATCAAGACAAGGAACTGACATGGCTATCGAAAAACTGTTTGACAGCGCCAGCAGCATCATGACGGTGGTGTCATTCATCACCTTCATCGGCATCGTCTGGTGGGCCTGGGCTGGCCGCAACCAGGCGGGCTTTGCGCAGGCAGCGCAACTGCCTTTCGCCGACGAGGAGAAGCAAAATGGTTGAATTCACCAGCGATTTCTGGAATTTCTACATCATCGCCCTGACGGTGCTGGGCGTGGTCGGCTGCGGTCTGCTGCTGTACATGCAATCGACCCATGAAGTGGACCCGAACGCCAATCCGGACGCGCCGGTAGGCACCACCGGCCATATCTGGGACGAGAACCTGACGGAGCTGAATACGCCGATGCCGCGCTGGTGGATGTGGCTGTTCTACATCACCATCTTCTTCAGCGTCGGCTACCTGTTCCTGTATCCAGGCCTGGGCACCTACGCCGGCAAGCTGGGTTGGGAATCGACCGGCCAGTACAAGGAAGAACTGGGCAAGGCCGAGAAGGAATACGGCCCGCTGTTCGCCAAGTATCAGAAACAGGATCTGAAGGCCGTGGCGGCCGATCCGCAAGCGCGCGCCATCGGCGAGCGCCTGTTCCTGACCTACTGCGCGCAGTGCCACGGTTCCGACGCCCGCGGCAACAAGGGCTTCCCGAACCTGACCGACAAGGACTGGCTGCATGGCGGCGAACCGGACACCATCAAGACCACCATCATGAACGGCCGCACCGGCATGATGCCGCCGATGGGCGCGGTGCTCGGCTCCGACAAGGACGTCGAGAACGTGGCACACTATGTTCTGAGCCTCTCGGGCAGCACTTCCGATCCGATCAAGACCTCCTTCGGCAAGGAAAAATTCGGCGCCTGTATGGCTTGCCACAGCGCGGGCGGCGTCGGCAATCAGGCACTGGGCGCGCCTAACCTGAGCGACAAGGTCTGGCTGTATGGCGGCAGCGTGGAAACCGTGATGGAAACCATCCGCAAAGGCCGTACCAACACCATGCCTGCGTTCGGCGAGTTCCTCGGTGAAGGTAAAGTCCACCTGCTGTCGGCTTATGTCTGGAGCCTGTCGAACAATCCAGAAACAAAGTAAGAAGTAATCGAGAGAAGCTGCAATGAACGCGCCAGAAGTTAAAGTCATCAAGATGTACGCCCCTCGCGAGGAAATCTATCCGCGCGAGGCCAAGGGACGCTACGCCACGATCCGCTGGCTGTGCGTCTGGCTCACCCAGCTCGCTTTCTACGGCCTGCCATGGCTGGTGTGGAACGACCGCCAGGCCCTGTTGTTCGACCTGGGCGCGCGCAAGTTCTACATCTTCGGCCTGGTGTTGTGGCCGCAGGACTTTATCTATCTGGCCGCCCTGCTCATCATCTGCGCCTATCTGCTATTCCTGGCGACGGCGATAGCGGGGCGGGTCTGGTGCGGCTTCTCTTGTCCGCAAACCGTGTATACCGAAATCTTCCTGTGGATCGAAAGGAAGATCGAAGGACCGCGCAGCGCCCGCATGGCGCTCGACAGGCAAGGCCCGTCGCTCAAGAAATTCTCGAAGAAGACCACGAAGCATCTGATCTGGGGCGCCGTGGCGCTGTGGACCGGTTTCACCTTCGTCGGCTACTTCACCCCGATCAAGAGCCTGGTCACGGCCGTGCAGACCCTGGACTTTGGTCCATGGGAATGGTTCTGGGTGCTGTTCTACAGCTTCGCCACCTACGGCAACGCCGGCTGGCTGCGCGAACAGGTGTGCAAATACATGTGCCCTTACGCCCGTTTCCAGAGCTCGATGTTCGACCGCGACTCGCTGATCATCACCTACGATGCCAAACGCGGCGAACCACGCGCTCCATTGGGCAAAAAAGCCGACAGCGGCTCCTGCATCGACTGCAGCCTGTGCGTGCAGGTCTGCCCTACCGGCATCGATATCCGCAACGGCCTGCAGTATGAGTGCATCGGCTGCGCCGCCTGCGTCGACGCCTGCAACACCGTGATGGACAAGATCAAGCAGCCACGCGGCCTGATCCGCTACAGCACCGAAATGGCGATGGAGAAGGGTTACGACGCGGCACAGATCCGCAAGCGCACCCTGCGTCCACGCGTGCTGATTTACACCTCGATCCTGGGCCTGATCGTCGCCGCCGTCTGTCTGACGCTGTATGTGCGCACGCCGCTCAAGGTGGACGTGATCCGCGACCGCGGCTCCATGGGCCGCGAGGTGGAGGACGGCATGATCGAAAACGTCTACCGTCTGCAAGTGATGAATACGACCGAACAGGCGCATACCTTCCGCATCAAGGTGTCGGGCATGGATAGCCTGACCCTGACCACGGCGCCGGAAGTGACGCTGCAGGCCACCGAAACGCGCGCCGTGCCGATCCGCATGCGCGCCGCCCACGGCGCCGGCGTCAAAGGCTCGAACAAGATCCAGGTGGAAGTGACGGCCGTGGACGATCCGAGCCTGCATGTGAAGGAAAACGCGGTCTTTATCGTGCCGCGCCGTTAAGTGGCAGATAAGCAGTAGAATGCCGGAATGAAGGAGCAGAAAGTGAGCAATGCAATGAGCCTGAATACGCCGCAAGGCGCGAACCTCCCCTGGTACCGCCACCGCTGGCCATGGCTGCTGATGCTCGGCCCCTTCATCGTCATCATGGGTGGCCTGTACCTGGGCTACCTGGCCTTCTCCCAGCCCGACGCGCTGGTGGTGGGCGACTACTACAAAAAGGGCAAGGCTATCAACCAGGACTTGCGGCGCGACCAGGCCGCGACGGCGTTGGGCGTGGCCGTGGGCCTGCGTTATGACGCCGCGCGCGGCGTCCTGACCGGCAAGCTGGAACTGCCGGCCGGCCACCAGGAGCGCAGCGTGCAAATCCATCTGGCGCACGCCACCCAGCCCGCCAAAGACGTGGTGCTGACGGTGGCGCCGGACGCCGACGGCGTGTTCGGCACGCCCCTGGCCCTGCTCGAACGCAGCCGCTGGCAAGTGCTGGTGGAAGGCGAGAAGCGCGACTGGCGCCTGGAAGGCGTGTGGCAATGGCCGGCCCAGCACGAGATCGAAATCCGCGCCGACGCGCCAGCGCCGGCCAACTAAGCCGCTTCAGGCGGCACAGCAAAAAGCCCGGCATTGCCGGGCTTTGTTTTTTGGGTGGGCGCCGCAGCGCGCGGACCTCAGTTGCAGACTTCGGTGCCGGCGGTGATCGCTTTCAACTTGGTCGGATTGAGCACTTCGATCTCGCGGTTGCTGACACGGATCAGGCCTTCCTTCTTGAACTTGGCCAGCAGGCGGCTGATGCTCTCGATGGTCAGGCCCAGGTAGTTGCCGATTTCCTCGCGCGACATGCGCAGCTGGAAGGCGGTCGCGGAATAGCCGCGCGCCTCGTAGCGCGAGGCCAGGTTGACCAGGAAGGCGGCGAAGCGCTGGGTCGCCTGCATATTGCCGAGCAGGAGCATCACGCTCTGCTCGCGCGTGATTTCCTGGCTCATCATGCGGTGGAAGTGGCGCAGCAAAGTCGGCATATCGCGCAGCAGCTGCTCCAGGCTGGAGAACGGGATCTCGCAGACTTCGCTGTCTTCCAGCGCCTCGGCGCTGCAGTGGTGGCGGTCGGCGCTGATGGCGTCCATGCCGAGCAGCTCGCCGGCCATCTGGAAGCCCGTCACCTGCTCCGAACCGTTGGCATTGATCTGGTAGGTCTTGAAATGGCCCAGACGGATCGCATACAGGTTGGTGAAGGGATCGCCGATGCGGAACAGGGTACCGCCGCGTACGACCTTGCGGCGGCGGCCGATGATCTGGTCCAGTTTGTCCATATCCCCCATGTCCAGGCCCATCGGCAGACAGAGCTGGTGCATGCTGCAGGTGGCGCATTTGGCCCGCAGGTTTTCGACGGTCATGCCTGGCATGGCTAGGATTTGATGCTCTTGTGTCATGATTTGATTGCAGTAGCGCAACTGGGCGTAGCTGCCAGTTTACTGCATCGTGAGACAACGCGCCGCGAATGATATGAAAGCTGGAGTCAGATGATCAACTATTCCCTATCGAAAATGTGCATTTGGCAAGTTCTGGGAGGCGGCGGGGGCCGGCGCGGGTCGCGGCGGCGACATTTTTTTGCTAGGCTACGCCCCATATTGTCCTGAAACCCACGCTAGCCCCATGCCGAAGAAAAACCCACCCACCCTGGCCCAGCACCTGTGCTACAAGCTGTATTCGACATCGCTGAAGATGACGCAGCTCTACAAGCCCCTGCTGAGCGCGCTGAACCTGACCTATCCCCAGTATCTGGTGATGGTCTTGCTGTGGGAGGAGGAAGGCTTGGGCATCAAGGATCTGGCCCAACGCCTGCAGCAGGATTCCGGCTCGGTGACGCCGCTGGTCAAGCGCCTGGAAGCCGAAGGCTATCTGTTGCGCGAACGCGACCCGCGCGACGAGCGCAACCGCGTGCTGACCCTGACCGAGGCCGGCCGCGCCCTGCGCGCCCAGGGCGTGGAGGTGGCGCAAGCCATCGTCGACGGCTGCGGCATCAGCCTGGACGAAGCCCTGGCCCTGATGAGCGGCCTGGACCAGTTGAGCGCCAATCTCGACGCGCGCGGCAAGGGAGGTAGTTGACAATCCCCGCGCTACAACTCACACTGGAAATACCACTCATCTCTTGCGCTGTCATTCGCTTGGCTTTGCTTGAGAAGGAAAAGCCGCTCAGTTGGGCGGCTTTTTCACATTTGGAGGAAGACAAAAGTCATGCCTGCCAGTGCAAAAAGCCCGAGAAAGACAGCCGTGTACGTCGATGGCTACAATCTCTACTATGGCAGACTGCGCGGCACGTCTTACAAATGGCTTGATCTGGTACGGCTTTTCGATGCCATGCTGGCACAACGCGACCAGAATGAAAGCCTGGCAATGGTGCGTTTTTTCACCGCTCCTGCTTTAGCCAACTTCGCCAGCCATGGCAAGGCATCTGTCGAAGCGCAATCCGCTTACCATCGCGCTCTGAAGGCCAGCTATCCCGATCGTTTTGATCTGGTTTATGGCACCCATGCTTATGACAAGAGTGGCACCTTGTTACCGTGCTTTGTTGCTGGCCTGCCGTATGACCGTACAAACCGGACCAGAGTCTGGAAACTGGAAGAAAAGAAAACGGACGTCAATCTAGCACTACACATGTATCGGGATGTCTGCAAACGCACGGTTTCCCGTGTGATTCTAGTCTCCAATGATAGTGACGCCGAACCTGCCTTGGTTGCCATCCGGGAGGACTTCCCCGACATCATGATCGGCTTGGTAGTGCCGATTCGCCCTTCCATATCTGGCGGGCCTGTTTATCGAAGGACAAGTGGCTCGCTTGCGAAATTCTCAGACTGGATCGCGCCGAGCCTTTCGGACGATCAGCTTCTGCAGGCGCAGCTTCCACCTATCGTTCCGACGAGAAAAAAGCCTATCCAAAAACCGGTTCATTGGTAACTCGGTTGAATTTTCGCCAATTTTCAAAAACAACTTGCGCGCTAACGATTAATACACTACATTTACGTCATGCTTAGCGCACTAAGCAATAGCGATCAATTTAACTGAAAGGAAGCACCATGAACCGCTCCATCCGTACCGCCCTGTTCGCCTCCACCCTGCTGGCCGGCGCCAGCCTGATTCCGGCCCACGCCGCCGCCAGCGACACCACCGTGGTGCTGGTGCATGGCGCCTTCGCCGACGGCTCCAGCTGGCAGAAAGTGATCCCCCTGCTGCAGGCCAAGGGCGTGAAGGTGGTCGCGGTGCAGAACCCCTTGAGTTCGCTGGCCGACGATGCGGCCGTGACCCGCCGCGTCATCGAAGCGCAGAGCGGCAAGGTGGTGCTGGTGGGCCATTCCTGGGGCGGCGCCGTGATCAGCGAAGCCGGCGCCAGCGACAAGGTGAAAGCCCTGGTGTATGTGGCGGCCTTTGCGCCGCAGGTGGGCGAAGCCGTGGGTGCGCTGGGCAAGGAGCATGGCGTGTCGGTCGGCGTCGCCACCTTGCAAGCCGATAGCGCCGGCTATCTGAGCCTGCCCGCCGCCTCGGTGGCCGCCAATTTCGCCCAGGACGTGAGCGCGGCCGAGCAGCGCCTGATCGCCGCCACCCAGGGGCCGATCAATAGCAAGGCTTTCGGCGAGCCGCTCAGCACCGCCGCCTGGACCGCCAAGCCAAGCTACTACATCGTGGCAAGCAAGGACCGCATGATCCAGCCCGCCCTGCAGCAGGACTTCGCCAAGCGCATGCAGGCGAAAGTGACGACGCTGGCGAGCAGCCATGTGCCGATGCTGTCGCAGCCGAAGCAGGTGGCGGAGGTGATCCTGGCCGCGCTGCAGCAGCCGTAATCGCCAGCGCGCGCGGTACGCAAGGGCCGCCGCGCGCGGCCGTTTGTAGCGTGTGGCGTGCCAGCCTTGCCAAGCCCGGCCTTTGATAGGAGAATTTCCCAGCGCTCCCTGCACAAAGGCCTGTATGAAACCCCTCGGTATCAAAGTCAAGGTCGCCCTCGCAACGAGTATCACGTCGATAGTGATTATCGCGCTGGTATCCGCCTTGCAGATCCAGCGCATGAAGCAAGACTTCACGCGCGTGCTGTTCGCCCAGCAGAATGCCCTGATCCAGCACACGGCCGAAGAACTCGACGGCAAGCTGCAGATGCTGCTCGACATCATCGCCGAATCGGCGCGCATGCAACCGCCGGCCATCGCCAATGACGAGGCGGCGCTGCGCGCCTACTATGGCCAGCGCGCCATGCTGACCTTATTCGACGATATCATCATCGTCAACCGCGACGGCCTGGTGGTGGCCGACCTGCCGCGCATGCAGGGCCGCGCGGGCCGCAATGTGGCCGATCGCGCCTACTTCCAGCAGGTGATGGCCGGGCGCAAGCCGATGATTGGCGATCCGGTGCTGGGCCGCACCCATGGCAAGCCGCTGATCCAGGTGATGGCGCCGGTCTTCGACGCCAACGGCGAAATCGTCTGCGTGCTGATGGGCGCCTTGCAGCTGTACCAGAACAATATGCTGGGCAATCTGCGCACGGCCAAGGTGGGCAAGACCGGCTTCTACTACGCGCTGACGCGCGGCGAGAACCCCGTGTATGTGCTGCATCCCGATCCGGCGCGCATGCTCCAGCCGCGGCCGCCCAACGCCAATCCGTCCACCAGCCAGGCTTTAAACGAAAACTTCGAAGGCACGGTCATCAGCACCGGTTCCAGCCAGTTGCAAGCCCTGAACAGCTATAAGGCGTTGCAGACGGTGAACTGGGTGCTGGGCGCGTCGCTGCCGGTGGACGAAGCCTTCGCGCCGTTCGAGGGCGCGCTGTACCGGCTGGGCGCCATCACGCTGGTGGCGGCGCTGGGCGCGGCGGCGGTCCTGAGCTGGCTCACGCTGCGCCTGCTGGCGCCCGTGGGCCGGCTGCGCAACGCCATCATGGCCTTGCGCTCCACCCCTTCGCGCTTTACGCCGCTTCCGCTCAGCCACCAGGACGAAATCGGCGAACTGACCCAGGCCTTCAATGACCTGATGCACGAACGCCTGCAGGCCGACGCGCATCTGGAGCATGAACGCGACCGCGCCGAGGCGGCCAACCGCGCCAAGAGCGATTTCGTGGCGAACATGAGCCATGAAATCCGCACGCCGATGAATGCGGTGCTGGGCATGGTCTACCTGCTGGGGAACACGCCGCTCACGCCGCAGCAGCGCAAATACCTGTCGATGGTGAAGACGGCCGGCCATTCGCTGATGGGCATCCTCAACGATGTGCTCGACTTCTCCAAGATCGAGGCGCGCCGCATGGAACTGGCGCCGGTGGAGTTCGACCTGGACGAGGCCATGGGCACGCTGGCGACGACGATGACGATGAACGCCAGCGAAAAGGAACTGGAGCTGGCGGTGGTGGTGGAGCCGGACGTGCCCAAGCTGCTGTACGGCGATGCGCTGCGCCTGCAGCAGATCCTGGTCAACCTGGCCGGCAACGCGATCAAGTTCACCGAACAGGGCGAGGTGGTGGTCAGCGTGCGGCGCAGCGAACGCCAGCCGCAGCAAGAGGATCAGGTCAGCCTGCGCTTCGACGTGCGCGATACCGGCATCGGCATCAGCGAGGAAAGGCAGGCGCAGCTGTTCACCGCCTTCTCGCAGGGCGACGAAAGCATCACGCGGCGCTTCGGCGGCACCGGCCTGGGACTGGCGATCACCAAGAGCCTGATCGAATTGATGGGCGGCGAAATCTTCCTGCGCAGCGCGCCCGGCAGCGGCAGCCATTTCTGGTTCGAGCTGACGTTCTATGCGCTGTCCAATCGCACCGAGGAAACGCGCCGCCCTTCCATCGGCCCGCTGCGCGTGCTGGTGGCCGACGACAACCGCACCAGCCGCGAAATGGTGAGCCGCCTGATCACGGCCTGGGGCTGGGAGGCCGACGAAGTCGATTGCGGCGAGGCGGCGATCCGCCAGTACCAGGCCGCGCTGCAGGTGCCGCATCCCTACGATGTGGTGATGGCCGACTGGCATATGCCGGGCATGGACGGCCTGGCGGCGGCCAAGGCGATCCGACTGCAGGCCGGCACGCGCAGCCAACCCATCGTGGTGATGGTGAACGCCTTCGCGCGCGACCAGCTGGAGGACATTTCGGGCACGCCGGAGGCGGACGTGGTGCTGGTCAAGCCGATCACCAGCTCCAGCCTGTTCGAAGCGCTGCACCAGGCGGTGGTGGCGAAGAACGGCGGCGATGAACGCAGCGCACAGAACGGCGCGCGCAACCTCCTGGTGGGCGTGCACTTCCTGCTGGTGGAAGACAATCTGCTGAACCAGGCGGTGGCGCGCGGCATCCTGGAGCACGCCGGCGCCACACTGGACGTGGTGGGCGACGGCCAGCAGGCGGTCGATGTGTTGCGCGCGGAGTCGGACAATTACGACGTGGTGCTGATGGATATGCAGATGCCGGTGCTGGACGGCTTCACGGCGACGGAAATCATCCGCCGCGAATTGCGGCTGGAGCTGCCGGTGATCGCCATGACGGCGGGCGTGCTGGCCTCGGAGCGCGACCGCTGCATGCGGGCCGGCATCAGCGACTTTATCGCCAAGCCCGTGGTGGTGGAGGAAATGATGGCCGTGATCGCGCGCCACCTGCCAGAGCGGCGCCGCCTGCCGCGCGCCGGCGACGGCAGCGGCGCGGGCGGCACGGTGCTGGCGCCGGCCTCTCCCCTGCCCCTGGCCGCCGCCGTCACCTCGACCGTTTCCACCGCCACGGCCCTGGCGGCGGCGCTGCCGCCGGCGGCGCCGACGGAGCAGGCGGCAGCTGCGGCGCCGGCCGATGCGGCCAGCGAACAGGTCTTCAGCATGGATAGCCTGATGCGCGTGATGGGCAAGGACGCCAAGGGCCGCGCGGTGATGTTCAAGATGGTGCGCGGCGCGCTGAACGGCGGCATGCAGCCGGCCGACGATGCCGACAAAGCCCTGAGCGAGGGACGCGCCGCCGACGCGGCGCGCATCTTCCACGGCCTGCGCGGCGCGGTCGGCACGCTGGGCGCCAAGCGTCTGATCCGCGCCACGCTGGAAGCGGAAACGGCGATCGGCTCCGGCGCCGAGGCGGATTTGCCGGCCGCCTTTGCCGCCGTGCGGCGCGAGCTGCAGCGGGTGCTGGAGTGCGGTCGCAGCTGGCTGGAGCGCGAGGAGGCGGGCGGCCTTGCTGGCGCGCCAAGCCGCGGCGCAAACGCGCCGAGCGACAGCCGCGCCACCATGGGCGAGTAGTCTGGCGGTTAATAAAGATTTATATTTCATCAAGCAATGCTTTTCTTTTACAACGAAAAGTATGATTCCATGCAGCAACCCCTCGCCCTGCCGCAAGCCATCTCCTATAATCAGCACAAAGCATGCATGCCGGCTATCACCTTGATTTGACAGGCTTTTCGGCCTTGCTTATAAGTTAATGGCATCCCATAACAAGAACAAAAGCGAGGACCTCATGACGCGCACACGCCTTGCTTCCAGCCTGTGGAAATGGCTGATCGCGGCCCTGGCCTTAAGCTCGGCCCTACTCCTGGTATTTGAATTGAGCGCCGGCATCCCTGCCCTGCTGATCGATGGCCGCCAGGGCAGCTTGGGCGCGCGCCTGAACGACCAGCTGGGCGAAAGCGAAGAAGCGCAATCCAGCCACTACCTGACCATCCTGGAACTGGCGCCCGATTCGCCGCTGCGGGCGGCCGGCGCCCAGCCCGGCGACAAGCTCAAATTCGACCGCCCGCTGGACCGCTGGCGCAAATTCCTGGTCGGCGAGCCGGTCGGCCTGACCCTGTACCGCGGCGACAGCGAACGCCATCTGCGGCTGGCGGCGCAGGCCGCGCGGCCCACCTTCGCTGAACAATTCGATTACTGGGGACGCTTCCTGGTGGGCGCGACCTCCATCCTGTTCAGCCTCCTGATCGGCTTCAAGCGCGCCGAGGTGCGCTGCTACCGCTACCTGGCGGCCGTCTTCGCGGCATTGAGCCTGATGTACTTCTTCACCTTCAACTACTCGCCGCCGAGCTTCTTCTACCGCTTCAGCAAGGCCGCCAACCTCACCACCTATCCGCTGGTGTGGTACTGGTGCGTGTGCTTCGCCCTGCTCTACCAGCCCTACGCCCAGCAAGGCTTGCGGCGCTGGCTGACGCGCAGCCGGCCCGTGTACGGCACGCTGGCTGTCGGCACCGCCGCCTATTCCTGCTGGTTCGCGCTGGGCCACGAGGCGCCGCTGCTGTGGCTCATGATCTTCCTCTCGATTAGCGGCGGCCTGGGACTGACCATCACCAGCCTGTATCACGGCTGGCAGGCCACGCATGGCGAGATACGGCAGCGCCACGTCTGGCTGATGGCCTCCTTCCTGACGGGCGCCGTGCCGGGCATGCTGGCCTTCATCCCCGCGCTGGACGCGAGCTACAACGGCATGCGCATCACGGCCTTCGCCGCCGTCAGCGGCCAGTTGCTGATGTATATGGGGCTGGCCTATGCGGTGCTGCGCGTGCGCGTGTTCAGCTTCGACTTCGCGGTGCACCGCATGCTGGTGTACACCGTGCTGTCCATCCTGCTGCTCGCGCTGGTGGGCTGCATGGAATGGCTGGCCAAGACGCTGCTCAAAGGCGGCGGACCGCAGCACAGCATGGCCTTGTTCACGGCCACGGTGCTGGTCGGCTACCTGCTGCTGCACCAGCTGCACCGGCATATCGAACGCTGGATGCGGCGCATCTTCTTCAGCAAGTGGCATGCAAAGGAAAACCAGTTGCGTCACTACGTCGAGGAAGCGGAACACATCACGGCCATGGATGCGCTGCTGGCCTCCTGCCGCGCGGCGGTGGACAACTTCACCGGCCAGGCCGGCTGCGCCATCTACCTGCGCCAGGCCGGCGGCGAATACACGCTGGCCACCAGCACCCTGGCCGGCGTGCCCTTGGCGGTGGCCGAAAGCGACGCCATGCTGCCCGCCCTGCGCGCCGAGATGGATGCGCTGCTGTTCAAGCAGGTCGGCACCGCCATGCGCGGCGAAATCGCCCTGCCCATGGGCCATCGCGGCGCGCTGAACGGCTTTATCGTGGTCGGCGCCAAGGCCGACGGCCTGGCTTACCGCCCCGACGAATGCGAAGTGCTGCACTACACGGCCCATCAGATCGGGCTGGACCTGCATGCGCTGCGGGTGGCGGCGCTGGAAAGCGAACTGCGGCAAATGGAAAGCAAGGCCGCCGAGCAGGGCGAGACGCTGGCGGCGCTGGCCGAGCGCGGGCGGCAGGCTCGCTCCCTACTTTGAAGAGGTGATTTTATCCATGCGCCAAACGCATGGATGACCGCTGCCTGGTTTGCGCATACAATGCGGACTTTACCGCCAGCCAGAACGCATCATGCGCCATCCCCTGATCGCCCTGCCGCCGCTCGATGCGCTGCGCGGCTTTGTCGCCGCCGCGCGCCGCCTCAGCATCACACAGGCAGCCGACGATTTATGCCTGACGCAATCGGCAGTGAGCCGCCAGATCCAGACGCTGGAAGAGCGCCTCGGCGCCCAGCTGTTCACGCGCAGCAACCGCAGCATCACGCTGACCATGGCGGGCGAACAGCTGTTCCGTCTCTGCTCGCCGTGGATGGACAAGCTGGCCGAGCTGAGCGAATCGCTGCGCGAGGAAATCCGTCCGCGCACGGTGACGATATCGGCCAGCATCGGCGTGGCCTCGCTCTGGATCCTGCCGCGCCTGGGCGCCTTCCAGGCCGCCCATCCCGATATCGACGTCAGGCTGGCGGCCAACAACCGCGTCGAAGACCTGGCGCAGGAAGACATCGACCTGGCCATCCGCTACAGCGCCGCCGCCCAGGCCGGCCCCAATGCGCGGCACCTGTTCGATGAACAGATCGTGCCGGTGGCCAGTCCCGCCGTCGCCCAGCGCGTGCTGGCCCACCCGCGCGGCCTGCTCAGCGAAGTGCTGCTCGACCTGGAAAGGAATAGCCGGCCGTGGCTGCGCTGGTCCTACTGGCTGGAACGCAAGGCGCCCGGCCTGCGCGCCAAAGGCTTCCTCTACTTCCACCAATACGACCAGATCATCCAGGCCGCGCTGGAAGGGCACGGCGTCGCGCTCGGCCGGCTGCCGCTGATCCAGAACATGCTCAAGGATGGGCGGCTGCAAGCCCTGGCCTCCGTCCCCCAGGGCGTGCCCGACTACGCCTACTGGCTGCTGCAAGCCGTCCCCGAACCGCGCGAAGAAGTCCGCCACTTCCGCGACTGGCTCCTCCACAGTTTGCGCTAAATCAAACAATGTCCCACCCTGGTGTCAGGCGGGGCCGCCGAGGCACCAGGGTGGGACATTTACTGATTTAAATCAAAGAATGTCCTACTCTGGTGCCTGACACCAGGGTGGACATTGTTTGATGTGGATCAAATCAAGCGGGTTCGAGGCGCAGTTCGAAGGTGACGGGGGCATCGCGGGTGAGGCTGCTGAGGTGGTGCAGGCCGTGCTTGCTGAGCAGGGCGGCTTGGCCGGCTTGCAGGATGTGGTCTTCGCAGTCGGCGCCGACGATCCAGAGGATGCCGGCGACGCAGCGTACGCGCAGGGCGCCGTCCAGCGCCAGCCGGGCGCTTTCGCGTGGACGCAGCCCCAGCGCCATGCCGGGCGTGCTTTTTCCCGGCACGCTTTCCTGCGCCATTTCGAGCGTCAGGCGGCCGCCGACTTCCAGTTGCGCGCGCGGCCAGTGTCGCAGCATCGCGGCTATCTTCATGACATCCTCTCCTGCTGTTGGCGATGTTTCCATTCTGCTGCGGCCGGCGCATCCGTTCAAGCGTTTTCGGTTCATGCCATCCATGCGTACAGCGCATGGATGGCATGCGAAATCAGCGCTCGCGCCGGCGTCTGAAATTCCTATACTGGGGCATGCTTTGTTGCTCTTTGGGAGTCGCTTGTGAAGATATTGAAATCGCCTTTGGCCGCCGTGATCTGCGGTGGGGTCATCATCGGCCTGGCGCTGGGGATGCGCCATGTCCAGGGCCTGTTCATGCTGCCGATGACCGGTGCGCGAGGTTGGAGCCGGGAGCAGTTCGCGCTCGCCCTGGCTCTGCAAAACCTGGTCTGGGGACTGGCCCAGCCTTTGACGGGCATATTGGCCGACCGTTTCGGCTCGCTGCGCGTGCTGCTGGCGGGCTGTCTGCTGTATGCCTTGGGACTGTGTTTGATGGCGTATGCGCGCAGCAGCACGGAATTGGCGCTGAGCGGCGGCTTGCTGATCGGGCTGGCGCTGTCGGGGACGACCTTCGGCACGGTGTATGGCGCCTTGAGCCGCATCGTGGCGCCGCAAAAACGCGGTTGGGCGCTGGGACTGGCCGGCGCGGCGGGCGGGGTAGGGCAGTTCTTGATGGTGCCGGGGGCGCAGGGCCTGATCGATACGCTGGGCTGGATGGGCGCCTTGCTGGCCATTGCCGTGCTGCTGGCGATGGCTGCGCCGCTGGCGGCGGGCTTGAACGATGGCGGCGCGCTGGCGGCAGTGCAGCAGAAGGGGCAGCGCATGGGGCAGGCGATACGCGAGGCGCTGTCGCATCGCGGTTTCTGGCTGCTGAATCTGGGCTTCCTGGCCTGCGGCTTCCAGCTGGCTTTTATCGCCAGCCATTTTCCGGCGTATTTGCTGGATAAGGGTTTCAACGCGCACACCGGCGTGGCGGCGCTGGCCATCGTGGCGCTGGCGAATGTGGGCGGCACCTATCTGTGCGGCTTGCTGGGGAATAGCTACCGGCGCAAGCATCTTCTGGCGTATCTGTATCTGCTGCGCTCCGCGGCCATGTTGCTGTTCTTCGTGCTGCCGGTCAGCCACGCCAGCATCTATCTGTTTGCCTTCATCATGGGCGCGCTGTGGCTGGGGACCGTGCCGCTGACGAACGGGCTGGTGTCACAGGTATTCGGCGTGCAGTATATTTCGACGCTGTTTGGCCTGGTCTTTGTGGGCCACCAGATCGGCAGCTTCCTCGGGGTGTGGCTGGGTGGCGTGGTGTTCGAGGCGACGCGTTCCTATGACGCGGTGTGGATCGGCGCCATCGTGCTAGGCCTCGTGGCGGCGGCGCTGCATTGGCCTATCGATGACCGCGCCGTGGCGCGCGTGCAGCCGGCATGAAGGCGCGCGCTGCCCTGCTGTGTTTTATCGGTCTGCTGTGCGCCTTATGCGGCTGGGCGGTGCTGACCATGCTGCGGCCGGAGAATGTGCTGTCCATCGCTAGTCTGTTAACGCTGTGCTAGAGCGGGAAGCAGGCGCGGTACTGGTCGCAGTTCAGGCATTTGGGCGGACGCAGTTCGGGAATGCCTTGCGCCGCGCCCAGCTCCAGGTAGAGGAAGCGCTTCCATTTGAGGTCGCGCGTATTGCGCTGGAAGAGGGGATCGAAGTAGTGGCGCAGCAGGGCGGAGACTTCCTGTCGTCCATTCAGTCCCAGATCCTGCCATAGGTGGCGGCCGCCAAGACTGGCGGCGGCGATGGCGCGCGCGGCCCAGGCGGTGTGGCGCTCATTCACTGCGGCACTGCGGTTTGCCAGCAGCAGGGCGCTGAGATCCCGGAACACGGCCGGCGTGCTGTCGGCGATGGCCCGGTATTTGGCGGATGACACGGCGCCGGGCCATGGATGGGCTTCCTCCTTGGCCGGCGGCGGCAGGCAGCTGGCTACCATGGCCGCCAGCTCCGCCTGCGGCAGCCCCAGGGTGCGGGCGAACGGCGGCAGTTCGCCCTGGGCGGCGTGGCGCAGCACGCCCGCGACGGCCGCCGCCATCAAGGCGGCGGGATCGCGCGGCGCTGGCGCGGCAGACGATCCACCCGCGCCGACGGGCAGGCCAGCGCCATGGCCGGTGGAGGCGCTCATTCCGTGATGCGGCGCACTTCGATCGATTGCAGCCATTTCACGTGGCGCGGGCCGCTGCGCGTGTCCTGGCTGGAAACCATGGCGATGCGGCCTTCGTCATCGCCCAGCAGCTTGCCGTCCTTCTCGAAGAAGACTAGCACGCCGTCGCCCAGCTTGGAATTGAACAGCTCATTCCAGGAGAAGACGGCTTTGTAGCCATCGCTGGCGGTGGCGATGATGACCAGCTTCTTGAAGTCGTTATGCTCGCGCGACACCAGTTCGGCCTTGTTGAGAATATCGCGCAGCAGCACGCCCTTGAAGTTTTCCAGCTTGCCCATATTCGCGCCGGACTGGCAGATCAGCGGCATTTCGCCGACCTGCTGCGGCGGGAATTTGCGCAGGTCGTCCACTTTCAGCGTGAGCGCATGCTGCACGGCGCCGCTGACGCTGACGCGCTCCGTCACGTACTTGGATGGATCGGCCGGTTTGTGTTCGGCCAGCGCGGCGGCGGGCAGCAGCAGGGCGCCCGTGGCGGCAAAGGCGAAGGCGAAGACGAGGGCGCGGCGGCGCAGGATCTGGATCATGTTTTCTCTCCTTAGTATTGGTAGCGGATATTGGCGAACCAGTTGCGGCCCGCGCTGGGGAAGCCGTCAGCCAGGGCGTAATTGCGGTCGGCCACGTTGTTGACGCCCGCTTCCAGCGCCAGCTGGCGCGTGAAGTGGTAGTTCGCTTTCAGGTTGGCGGTAGTGAAACCGGACAGCTCCAGCGCGTTGTTGGCCCAGCGTCCGCTATTGTTCTCGATGAAGGCGATCAGCTCCAGCCGGTCCATGGGACGCAGCAGGGCGTGGGCGGTGAGTTTGCGGCGCGGGATATCGGTCAGCTTCACGGCCGGATTGCTGACGTTTTTCAGCTCCGTGTAGGTGAAGTTGGCGCCGTATTCCAGCCACGACGCGTATTGGCCGCTGACGCCCAGCTCCAGTCCGGACAGGTGCACCTTGCCGATATTGCGCATCTGCGACTTGTTGCCCACCACATTGGGCTGGCTCTGGATCTTGTCGCTCACATCGCTGTAGAACAGCGCGGCTTCGGCCTTGGCGCCGCTCCATGCGCGGCCCTGGTAGCCGATCTCGTAGTTGAGCGCTTCTTCCGCCTGCAGGTTCGGATTTTCGATGAAGCTGCCCAGGCGCTGGGAATAGCGGTCCTTCAGCTTCGGCAGGCGGGTTTTCTTGGCGGCGGTGGCGTACAGGCGGCCGATGCCGCTCCAGTCGTAGTAGAGGCCCGCCTGCAGATTGTTGGCGCTCTTGCGGCCTGGGACGGAGTAGGGGTTGCCCAGGCTGTAGACGGTCTTGGCGCGCTGCTCGTGGCGGCCGGCGCCCAGCGCCAGCATGAAGGACGGCGAGAGCTGGATATTGTCTTCCACCGCGTAGGACAGGAATTCGTCCTTGAAGTTGGAGTTCAGGGTGGCGTTGGCATCCGTCTCGCGGTGGTCGTCGGATTTGAAGTGGGCCACCAGGCGCAGGCTGTGCGCGTCCCAGCGCGAGGATTCCAGGGTGATGGAGCCGCCGTTGGTCTTGTCCTTGTAGATGCTGCGGCCGGTGCCGACGCTGCCCGAACCGGAGGGCTTGAGCGTGGCGTAGCTGCCGTTGGTGTAGCTGTCCACCTCATTGCCGTAGCGGTCGTGGTAGAGGCGCACTTGCAGCAGCTCGCTGCGGCCCAGCGCCGTGTTGGAGATAAAGTACAGGCTTTCCTTGTCCCAGTACGGCCATTTCCAGTAGCGCGCCGCCGTTGGATCGGTCGATGGCGGCTGGCCTTTCTTGCCGTCCTGCTTGTAGTAGCTGACGGCGTATTCGTCGCTGGCGTTGGGTATGAAGCCGACTTTGAGCGAAACCTTGCTGTCCTTGCGGTAGGCGTTATTGCGCTCGCCGCCATCCTCGCTGGCGGTGGGGCGGAAGTCGGAGGACAGCGGGAAGCTGTCGCTGCGCAGCCAGGACACGCCGGCCTGCAGATACCAGCGGCCCTGGCGCGTGCCGACGTTGGCCGAAGCCTGGCGCTCGCTGCCTTCGGCGAAGCCGATGCTGGCATCGCCTTCGAGCGCCTTGGTCGGCTTGCGCGAGATCAGGTTGATGGCGCCGCCCATGGTGTTGGCGCCGTAGGCGACGGAGCTGAAGCCTTTCGCCACCTGGATCGCGGCCAGGTCGGCGGTGCTGAAGCGGTTGAAGTCCACATAGCCGTCATACGGCACATACACGGGAATACCGTCGATGAAGAGCGGCACCTGGCGCGCGTCGAAGCCGCGCACGGAGATGGTCTTCTCGTTGCGCGAGTTGTTGGAGAGCGTGACGCCGGACAGCAGGTTCAATGCGTCGCCCACATTGTCGCGGTTAAAGCGCTGCATTTCCTGGCGGCTGACCACGGATGCCACCTGGTCTTCGCCCACTTCGCCGGCCTGCGGGCGCTTGCCCATGATGGTGATGGTGCCCAGTTCGAAGGCGGAGCCATCGTCCTCGCCATGCGCCCACGCCGGGCTGGAACCGAATGCCGCCAGGATGGCGGCGGCCAGGATGCCTTGTCCTGCTTTGCGCAGTTGCGGCTGCTTGCCACGCTGATTCACTTGCTGCTCCTTATCGCTATATCCAGACGTATATAACGCCTGCCGAAAAAATGGCCGCCCAATGCGGCCGACAGCGCAATATACATGACTATATAGCGTTTTTGTCGGTGAAATTTGATATGGCTTATGCTTGCGGAAAATATATCCGCGCCGCGCCAGGCCGCATCAGGCCAGGGTTTTGACCACTTCGCGGGCGGTATCGATGAAGGCTTTGGCGGCCGGCGAAGCCTGGCGCAGGTCGCGCAGGGCCAGGCCGACGCGGCGCCGCACGGCGGGCCGGAAAGGGCGCAGCGCCACTTGCGGATAGGCGCGCTCCATGTCCTTGGGCAGGGCCAGTTCCGGCATCACGGTGACGCCGTCGCCGCTGCCGACCATGCCGAGGATGGTCATGATCTGCGAGATGCGATAGCGCACCTTGGGACTGATGCCATGGGCGGCGAAGACCGGCTGCATCAGGGATGCGCATCCGGCTTCGCCCAGGATGTAGGGCACGTCGGCCAGATCGTTGACCGAGATGGCGCGCCGCTCGGCCAGCGCGTGCTCGGCGGGCAGCAGGGCCACCAATTGGTCCTCCACCAGCGGCACGGTGTCGAAGCGTTCGTCGGGCAGCACGACGAAGCCGACGTCGACGCGGCGGTCCAGCAGCCATTGCAGCACATCATGGTCGCCGCCTTCGTCGATCTGCACCTCGATGCCGGGATAGCGCTTGTGGAAGACCGCCAGGATCGCCGGCATCAGCTTGAGCGAGGCGGTGGGGCCGAAGGAGCCGATGCGCAGCAAGCCTTGGTTCAAGCCGCGCGCGGCGGCCACTTCCTGGCGCATGGCTTCGGCCAGGCCGAGGATTTCGCGCGCCCGCGTCAGCAGGCGCTGGCCCACTTCCGTCACCTCGGCCGTCGCTTGCTGGCGCAGGATCAGCGGCGCGCCCAGTTCCTGCTCCAGCGACTTGATCGCATGCGAGACGGCGGATTGGCTGATGCCCAGGCGCATGGCGGCGGCGGTGAAGCCTTGCAGCTCGGCCACCAGGGCGAAAATCTCCAGCTGGGTGAAGGTCATGATGAGTAATCGCTCATTTTGAGATGAATATGGATAAGTATTAATGTATGCACATTCCAACTCCCGCGCAAGGCAAGATCATGACTACCGCTTCCGCCAAATGTCCCGCCGTCAGCGCCCTGCCCAGCGCGCCCAAGGCGCAGGCCACGCCAACCAAGGCCGCCGCGCCGATGGCGGTGTACGCCAAGCTGGTGGCCTGCACCTTTCTCTGGGGCGGCACCTTCATCGCCGGCCGCATCGCCTCGGCGGCGCTGCCGGTGACGGTGGCCGCCACCGTGCGCTTCGCCATCGCCGCCATCCTGCTCCTGCTGGTGGCCTGGCGCCTGGAAGGCGGCCTGCCGCGCCTGAGCCGCGCGCAATTGCTGGCCACGGCCCTGCTGGGCCTGAGCGGCATCTTCCTTTACAACCTGTGCTTTTTCGGCGCGATGACGCATATACCGGCAGGGCGGGCGGCGCTCTTCATTGCCCTCAATCCCATCGTGACCGCGCTGGCCGCCGCCGTGGTGCTGCGCGAGCGGCTGACGGCGCTGCGCTGGGGCGGCATCGGGCTGGCCTTCATCGGCGCAGCCATCGTCATCACGCGCGGCGATCCGCTGGGCGCCCTGCATGACATCAGCCAGTCGCTGGGCGTGGGCGAGCTGCTGATGCTGGGCGCGATCAGCTGCTGGGCGGCGTATACCCTGATCGGCAAGGCGGCGCTGAAAGGCTTGTCGCCGATTGCCGCCACCACCTATGCGGCGCTGTGGGGTCTGTTCTTCCTGACCCTCTCCTCGGCCAGGCAGCTGGGCGGCATCGAGTGGACGGCGGTCGGCTGGCAGGTCTGGGCTGCGCTGTTCTATCTGGGCGCGTTCGGCACCGTGTTCGGCTTTATCTGGTGGTATGAGGGCGTGAAGGCGATCGGCGCCTCGCGCGCCGCCGTCTTCAATAATCTGGTGCCGGTGTTCGGCGTTTCGCTGGCGGCGCTGGTGCTGGGCGAGCCGGTGCTGGCGTCGATGGTGGCGGGCGGCGTGCTGGTGGCGGCCGGGGTGACGCTGACGAATATGGTCAGCCCTCCAGCCCCTCCAGCAAAGTAGTCAGGGCCGCTTCGAAGGCGTTATCGCCGACTTTTTCCGGCAGCAGCAAGCCGTCGATGGAGAGCAGGGTGAAGCCATGCACCTGGGCCCAGCAGGCGGCCGCCTGGCCCTGCACGGGACGCTGGCGCAGCACGCCCTGCTGCTGGCCGCGTTCCAGGATGGCCAGCAGCAGGCCGAAGGTGGCCATCGGGATTTCGCTCAGATACAGATCGTGGATCTTGCCCGCGTCGGCGCTGAACATCAGGCGGTAGAGGGCGGGATTGGCGGCGCCGAAGCGCACATAGGCGTCGGCCATGGCGAAGAAGACGCGCCGCACCTCGTGCTGCGGCGCGGTGTCGATGGCGGCGGCCAGCTCCTGGCGCATCTGGGCGAAGCCGAGCAGCGCCAGCTCGGTCAGCAGGGCGCCCTTGTCTGGGAAGTGCTTGTACGGCGCGGCGTGGCTGACGCCCGCGCGGCGCGCGACTTCACGCAGCGTGAACTGCCAGCCGCGCTCCTCGCGCAGCATGTCCAGCGCCGTTTCGATGATGACCCGTTTCAGGTCGCCGTGGTGGTAGGGCCGTTCCTTTTCCTGCATGGCTGCATGGCTATATCCGGGTAAAAACGCAGTATAGCGGAGCACCACGCTTCATAAAAATATTGTTGACAGTGCCTACATTGAGGCGTAGCCTGAACTCACAAGTTACCACTGTCTACATTTCAAGACGCTATGAACTCTCCTCATGCCAATCCAGCCAGCGTGCATCCCAATTTCCTGCTGGCGCGCCAGCGCAGCGCCTTCCTGCACGAGGGCGCGCCCTCGCTGGCCCAGCGCTGCGCCGACCTGCGCCGGCTGAAAGCGGCGATCCTGGCGCGCCGGAGCGAGATCGAACAGGCGCTGAAAGCCGACTTCGGCCACCGCTCCACGCATGAGACAACGATCATGGAGCTGGTGCCGCTGGTGCACGGCATTAACTACCTGCTGCGCAATCTGCGGCGCTGGATGCGCCCGCAAAAACGCCAGGTGCCGCTGCACTTCCAGCCGGCCAGCGCGCGCATCGAGTACCAGCCGCTGGGCGTGATCGGCATCATGGTGCCGTGGAACTACCCGATGTCGCTGGCCCTGATGCCGCTGGCCACCGCCATCGCCGCCGGCAACCGCGCCATGATCAAGCCGTCCGAATACACGCCGGCCACCACGCGCCTGCTGCAAGCCATGATGGCCGAGCTGTTCGCGCCGGAGCAGGTGGCGGTGGTGACGGGCGACGCCAGCGTGGGCGAGGCGTTTTCCGGCCTGGCTTTCGACCATCTGGTCTTCACCGGCAGCACGGCGGTGGGCAAGGCGGTGATGCGCGCGGCCAGCGAGCATCTGGTGCCGGTCACGCTGGAACTGGGCGGCAAATCGCCCGCCATCGTGGAGCAAGGCCATGACCTGGAACGCGCCGCCGGCAGCATCGCCTATGGCAAGCTGGCGAACGCGGGGCAGACCTGCATCGCGCCCGATTATGTGTTAGTGCACGAGGCGGAGGTGGAGGGCTTTGTGCAGGCGTATGACGGGGCGGTACGCGCGCTGTATCCGGAAGGCCCGTCGAGCGCGAACTACACCTCCATTGTCAACGAGCGCCACTACGGCCGCATCTGCGCGCTGCTGGACGATGCCCGCGCCCAGGGCGCGCGCGTCAGCGAGGTGGGCGTGCAGCCGGGCGATGCGCACCAGCGTCCGCATACGCTGGCGCCGACGCTGGTGCTGGGCGCGACCAATGAAATGCGCGTCATGCAGGACGAGATTTTCGGCCCGGTGCTGCCGGTGATTAGCTACCGCACGCTGGACGAGGCGATTGCCTATATCAACGCCCATCCGCGTCCGCTGGCCCTGTATTACTTCGGCTTCGACCGCGCCAGCCAGCGCCAAGTGTTGAACCGCACCACCTCGGGCAATGTCACGCTCAACGACACGCTCCTGCACTTTGCCCAGGACGACCTGCCTTTCGGCGGCGTGGGGCCAAGCGGCATCGGCGCCTACCACGGCATCGAAGGTTTCCGCTCGCTCAGCCACGCCAAAGGCATCTTCCAGCAGAGCCGCATCAATTTCAGTGGCCTGCTACGGCCGCCGTTCGGCAAGCTGGCGCACTTGATCGTGAAGTTCCTGCTGCGCTAAGTCAGGGGCGAAAGACCAGTTTGATCTTTTGGGCGGGCTGGCTCACCACGACCTTGGCGCCCTGCTGCGCCGCCTTGCCGTTTGATGCGGCGGTATCCAGGGTCCAGCCGGCCGGCACCTCAAAAGCCAGCTGGCTGAAAGGAGCGGGGGCGGAGATATCAGCGACGATGTTTCCGTCTTCGCGCGCCACATCCACCTCCACCGCATCGCGCGCCTGCCACCAGGCGCCGAACGTGCGCAGATTGCCGATCCAGGCGTCCATCTTCTTCGCTGCGGGCAGCAGCGCCTGCAGGAACGCCAGCTTGTCGTCGAACACGTCGGGGTGGATCAAGACCACGCACATGCCGCCGTAGGCAGCCAGCTTTTGCAGGATGGTCTGCGCGGCGGGCAGGCGGCCGGTCATGGGCCGCTCGCGCTCATCCTCGATGGTGATGGGGAATTCGTAGATGGGCGTTTCAGCCTTGTTCTCGCGGTTGTAGTTCAGGCGGAAGGGCAGGTGGGTGGCGGCGGTGCCGCTGGCAACCGAGGAGCTGTAACGGTAGCCGGTGGCGTCCAGCGCCTGCGGCAGGCCGAAGGGATATTCCAGGTGGCCGGGACGGAAACTGAGCACGCGCAGCTCGGGCACCTGGCTTTCGAGCAGGAAGCGGCTGACGCGCAGCTCGCCCAGGATGCTGGCGTCGCGCGTGTCGGTGCGGGTCTTAACGAAAGGGGCGTAGTCCGGATAGCGCTCCTTGCCGTCGCCCATGGGAACGGTGGAGAACACGCGCGAGTGCGCCACTGAATGGCTGGCGATTTCCATGCCTTGTCCGTGCAGCTTGCCCGCGATGGCGGCGCCTGCCTGGTTGTAGAAGATATCGTCGTTCCAGTCGCGCACGTACTTGGTCTGGATGAAGTAGGTAGCGCTGACGCCGCTCTGCTTTTCCACCTCGGCATAGCGCTGGGCGTTGACGATGGATTTGCCGTAGTCGATATCGTGGGTGACGATGAGGGATAGCGGCTTGCCGTCGGGGACGGTGGACAGCGTCACGGCCAGCGGCTCGGCCTTGCGGTACAGCGCCAGCAAGGCGCGCAGCACGGTGTCGACGGCGGGCCGGTAGACGTTGATATAGGCGCCATCGACTTCCTGCCGTCCGTTGTAGATCTTGGCCAGATAGGCGCCGAAATCAAGGCCGATGGCGAGCGTGCGTCCCGCGCCGAAGTCGCGGCCGACGATGGCGGCGCGGCCGTCGTCATAGCGCGCCAGCACCTTGCCGCTGCTGGCTTCAAAAGCGTAAGTCGCCATGCCGGTTTCCTTGCCGGCCAGCGGAATGTGACGCTCCTCCTCCTGCCGCAAATCCCAGGCGCTCGCCTGCTCCGCTTCGATACTGAGGGACTTATGCGTGCGATAGCCGGCCGCCGCGCTGATGCCGAAAGCGTCGTTCATGCCGCCGCCTAGCACCTGGAAGCCAAGCAGGGTGCCGCCCTTGCGAGGAAAGGCATCCAGCGCCTGCAAGGCTTCCGTGCTCAAGACCTTGCCGGAAATGGTGGGATAGACCAGCACCAGCTTATGCGCCAACGCAGCCTGGTAGTCGCGCGTGAGCACAAAGGGAATGCCGATGGTACGCAATCCATGGGCCAGTCCCAACCAGTCGGACTCCGGATCGGTGACAAGGATGGCGAGACGGCTCTTGCCGCCTTTGTTGAAGTCCTCCAGCTGCGCGTTACGCGGCGGCCGCAGGCTGTCGGTCTGCGCAGGACCGCTCAGACCGGGAAAGTGGTAAACCGTTTTTCCGCCGCCGAGAAACCACACGGCAGCGGCAATCAGCAGCAGCAGCACGACAACCAAGCGCGAACGTTTCATGGACCCGCCTTTGCCTTAAGCAGCATTGATGTGCTGCCATCATAGCCTGAGCTGCCGGGGCGGAGAAGATGCGGCTAATACTTGCATACAGCAAGTATTAGCCGCCTATTCAGAAGCTGGCGGAAGAAATACTGTCGCTGCACCCCGCCTGTCACGGCTGGTTTTACCGGAATTGAAGATCAGATAGCTGAGCGCAGCCAATATCCAGACGCCGACGCCGCCATACAACATCAAGGCGCCGAGTCCATGCGCCAGCGCCGCCTGCGCCAGATTTGCGTCCAGCCCAGTCAAGAAGGCCGGTCGCAGATTGCCCGCCGCAATCGCCTCGCCGATGCCACGCAGCTGCGCGGGGGCGATGTTGGCCGGCGCATGTTCTCGCAGATAGGCGAGCACGCATTCCAGCAGCAGGAAGCCCATGAGCGCGATATTCACCGCCAGCGTGATCAGGCGCGCGCTCATATCGATGCCCGAGGCCATGCCGGCCCGGTTGGCCGATACCGATCCCGTGGCGGTATTGGTTACTGGCGTATTGCTCATGCCTACGCCAACGCCGGCGATCACGCATCCTGGCAGCAGGCCAAGCCAGTTGGCGTGTTCGACGCCGCTGCCGCACCACATCAGGATAAAGCCCAGGCCGAGCGTGAACATACCGACCGGGATCACCACGCCGGGCCGATAGCGCAAGGAGAGGCGCTCGGCAAACGGTGGAACGACCAGGGTCGGCAGCGTATAGGCCAGCAGGGCGAGGCCGGCATCGACGGCGCCATATCCCAGCACCGACTGGAAATACAGCGGCAGATAAATCATCAACGGCCAGAAGCTGAAATTCATGCCGATGGAGCCGAGCATGGCACCGGAAAAGTCACGAATCCTGAAGACGGAGAAATCGAACATCGGATGGCGGACGGTTTTTTCCACATACATAAAGACCGCAAAACAGAACACCGTCGCGCCGATGATGGCCATGCCGGCAGGACTGACAAAGCCCATATCGGAGCCTTGCGTGATGAAGTAGGTCAATCCAAATACAGCCAGGGACAGTGTGACGATGCCGGCGATATCCAGCTTCTTCTCCTCCGGATCGCGCGACTCCGTTACGCCGGTGATCGCCAGGAACAGGGTCAGAAGGGTCAGCGGAACGTGCACCAGGAACACCCATTCCCAGCTTGATAGCGCCACGATGGCGCCGCCGATCAGCGGTCCAAAACCCAGGCCCGCGCCAAAAATGATGCCGAAAGCGCCAAAGGCGCGGCTGCGCTCGCGCTCCTCGCGGAACTGGTGCGACAGGATCGCAAACAGGCAAATCATCATGGCGCCGCCGCTCATGCCTTGCATGAAGCGGCTAACGATGAGCACCGGCATGCTGGTCGCCAGGCCGCAAATGAGCGAAGTCAGGCCGAAGCCGGTCAGGGTGATGATGAACAGGCGCTTGCGTCCGTAACGGTCGGCCAGCGTGCCAGCCGCCATCAGCACCGTGGTACAGGCGATGGTGTAGGCGTTCATGATCCATTGCAGGTCTTTGAGGTCGCCGTGCATCAGGCGCTCCAGTGTCGGCAGGATGACCGGTACGCTGGATATTTCCAGTCCAAACATGAGCGAAGCAAGACACACCGATGCCAGCGCCAGGGCGTTTCTTCGAGAAGTTGAAAGTGTCATTAGATATTCCAAAATAGGTTGCATTGCCCCCAGACCGCAGCGGCAGCTGGAAGGAGAAACCGATTCTGGGTGAGATTCACTTATGCCACAAATGATTTGATTTCGTATAATTCATTAACAGTTTTCATTAATAAACCAGCCGACTGAACGCCATGAATCTGGACCCTTCCCTGCTGCGCACCTTTGTCGCCGTTCACGAAGCTGGCAGCTTTACGCGCGCCGCCGAGCGCCTGCACCTGACGCAATCGGCCATCAGCCACCAGATCCGCCGCCTGGAAGAGCAGCTGGGCCGCCCCCTGCTGCAGCGGACCACGCGCAGCCTGACCATCACCGACGATGGCGAAGACCTCCTGCCCTACGCCCGGCAGATTCTGGACGCCCTGGATAGCCTGGGCCAGCGTTTCCGGCCCTCGCCTATTTCGGGCGAGGTGCGCTTTGGCGCGCCGGAGAATTTTGTCGGCGATCGCTTGCCGACTTTGCTGTGCCAGTTCGCGCGCTCCTTCCCATCGGTGCGCCTCGATGTGCGCGTCAATATGCAGCTCGACCTGCGCGCGCTGATACGCGATGGAGAACTGGACCTGGCCGTCATCATGACGCCCGGCGACAGCCAGGAAGGCACGCGCATCCGGCAGACGCAATTGGTGTGGGTGGCGGGCGAATCGTTCGACCTGCCGAAAGGCAGCCCGCTGCCGCTGGCCTTCTTTCCCACGCCCTGCATCAACCGCCGGGTGGGCATCAGCGCCCTGGACGAGATTGGCGTGAAGTGGCAAACCGTTTTCACCTCGCCCAGCCAGCAGGGCATCAGCGCAGCCATCCTCTCGGGCCTGGCCGTTTCGGTGCTGCCGCGCGAAGATGTGAAGGAGGGCATGCGCATCGTCGACGGCTGCTATGGCCTGCCCGCCCTGCCGAAAGCCAGCTTCGCGCTGATCTGCAACGACGAGGGGAAGACAGCGGCGACGCAGGCTTTCGGCCAGCTGATACTGGACTTATCCAAACAGGCGGCGGATGCAAAACTGAAAAGGCGCGGAAGGCGCTAGATCATCGACTTCCTCGCCACGAGCATTTACCGCGCCGCTGCTGGCATGACACCGGCGCCGTCATCTTCGCTGCGCTCCACGTTGGCGAAGTAGACAGCCAGGTCGTCCGAGGGCTGGAAGTTTTTCAGGCGGACTTGCAGGGTTTTGGCGTCGATCTTTTTGAAATCGCCGGGGAAGCATAGACTGACCAGTTCCGCCGGGTTGCGCTTGACGATGTTCAGGGTGAAGTCTTCGATGCCGCGCTTCCAGGTGTTGCCGGTCTTGAGGATGTAGGAGACACCTCGAGCGTTGGGGTAACCGCCCTCAGTGCGCGCCGCTGCTTTTTCATAGGCTTTGGAGAAGGCATTGTCGGCGCAGTAGCGCTTTGCGAAGTCGTCACCGGTCCACGATGCGCCGGTACCGGCGGAGACGAAGGGACGGTATTCGTGATGCACGCGCAGCACTTTGTGGGCGGGGAATTTCTGCCGCCATATGTAGTTCACCTGCACCGACCAGCGCGAGCCGATTTCGCCATCCGCCAGCTCGCCTATCAGCCCGAGATCCATCAACTGCTGCCGCTGCCGGGGATTCAGCTCCGGTACTTTGGCGCCGTCCCTGAAGGCGGCACTGAAAGCAATCTGCGCGTCGCTCAAGCCGGCCTTCTTCAACTGGGCGGTAACGTCGCGCTCTTCAAGCGTAGCCTTGATGCGGGTGGTAAAACCAACCGGCTTGCCATCCACATAAATGGAAAAGCCGCTGGGCTGGCCGTAGTAGGTATTCCCCATCTGGATCGCCACCGGATACTCCGGCAGCGGGAAGATGATGGTTTCCTCCACGTCGCGCGGCGATTCGTTCAGAAACTCATAGTCCACGCTGATCATATCGTGGCTGACGTTGAGCACTTCCTTCTTCATGGCGATGGCATCGGTCTTGCGGAAGACGATGCCGCCGGTACTGACGGCGCCGATGCCGTCGTTGGCAAAGGCGCAGGAGGGAAGGAGCAGGGCGGCTAAAAGTAATTTCATGGCTAAGAACAGAAAACGGATTTTTGCTAACTTAGCACAGTTGCAGAAATTCCCTCAGCCGCTACATGCGGGGCAACCACATGCCCATGGTCGCCACGGCCACGCCTAAAGCGGTGGCTGCGCTCAAGACCAACAGCACAGCAGCCATGGCGCAGCGGGCCGCCGCATTGGCATGCTCGCGGCAGCGCAGATAGAGCTCCAGCACGGCCAACGGCAGCAGGTACTGGGCATAGGCAAGAAAACTCAGGAAAGGCCCAGTGAAGGTCTTGGGGTCGAAACCGGCGGGGCCGCCATTGAGAGCCAGCCAAAACATCAGCCCAATGCGGAAGAACCAGACGCCGCTGACGCATAAAAACAGGCGCAGCGCCCAGCGCCGGTGCGCGCCGAAATCACGCGCCAAGGCGGTGCGCAGGGCTATGCCGCTGCACAGCAGGATCAGCGCGGCATTCAGGCTGGTGCCGATGTGCTGGACCGTGTCGCCCACCGCGCCGCGAAACCACAATATATACAGGCCGCTCAAACTGCCCGCCACGGCACCCGCGAGATAGACGCGGCCATTCCAGCGGTGGAAAGTGGGAGCGATGGTGCGCACACGCGGAATCAGCTGCAGCGCACCGCCCAGCATGATGACAGCCGCCAGCAGCAAATGCGCGCCGATGGCCATATTGCCGGCGCGGTCGCCCACCACATAGCCGTGGCTCATGACCTGGTTCCAGCCCTGCAGATCGCCGCGCACCACGGCGCCGCCATAGAGGGCGACAATATAGGTCACGAAGATCAGCTGGCCCGCCAGCGTGAGCAGGAACCACAGTGTTGCGGCCGCGTTCAGCGCAGCCGCTGGCCACGTGGCTCCGCGCACCGCATGCATAGGCTTGGAGTAGAAGGATGCGGAACTGACTGGCATGGCGCTGTCTCCTGGTTGGTTGGACATAAGCCAGAATAGACAGCCATACGCGCAACCTGTGCGCCAAAGTGGAATCCATGCGACCGGCGACGGTTTTAGGGGCTTGAACGACGGTTGGCTTACGGTTATTGTGGCGCGATGACTCCCGCGCCCTCCACCGCCCGTTCGTCCCGCAGCGCCCTGCCTACCTTGCGGCAGGCGGCGATCGTCACGACAGCCACCTTGCTGCTGTCATGGCTGCTGCATTCGCTCACCAGCACGCCCTTTGCCACGGTATTTTCCCGCGTGGGTTTTGTGGGCGGCTGCCTGCTGATGGCCTATTCGGCGGCCGGCAAATGGCATCCGCGCTGGCTGGCGCCAGGAGCGGCCCGGCTGCTCGCCATTGTGCTGACGGCGCCCCTGGCCTCGCTCGGTACGGCGGTGCTGAGCCAGGGCGGCAATGCGCTCGCCTATCTGCGCAAGACCGAGACGCTGGTCGGCCACATTCTGATGGTGATTCTGGCGCTGGCCTTTGGCCTGCTGTTCTCCTTGCTGGCGATGCGCAACGAGCGTAGGGCGAATGAACGCGCCGACCGGCTGCAGGCCGAGTTGGAAAGGAATACGCTGGAACGCGAACTGCTCGATGCGCGCATGCGCCTGCTGCAGGCCCAGATCGAGCCGCATTTCCTGTTCAATACCCTGGCGAATGTGGAAGCCCTGGTCGCCGCAGGCTCCAACAACGCGGGCCCGGTGTTGCGCCACCTGATCGCCTATCTGCGCGCCGCCATGCCGCGCCTGGGCGATGCCGACGCCACGCTGGACACGGAATTGCAGCTGGTGCGCAACTACCTGGAATTGAAGCGTCTACGGATGCCGGATCGCCTGCAATTTGCAGTGGCGGAGCTGCCCGCGCTGGCCCAGTTTCGCTTTCCGGCCATGGCCTTGCTGACGCTGGTGGAAAACGCGGTACGCCACGGCATCGACCCCAGTGTGGATGGCGGCCGCATCGAAGTCGGCGGCCATCGCGATCCCGCGGGCGGCAAGGCGCTCGTATGGGTGAGCGACAGCGGCGTGGGCATGTCCGAAACGGCACAGCCGGGGACGGGCTTGAGCAATCTGCGCACCCGCCTGCAAGCCTTCTACGGCGGCGACGCGCATATCGAACTGCACGAGCAAGCGCCGCACGGCCTGCGCGTGGAACTACACTTTTATCCGGAACCGAAGCCATGACGCCCATCACCGCCCTCATTGCCGACGACGAGCCGCTGCTGCGCGAGCGCCTGCGCAGCCATCTGGCGCAGCTATGGCCGGAACTGCGCCTGACCGGTGATGCGCGCAACGGCGCCGAGGCGCTGGAGCTGTTCGAACAACACCAGCCGCAAATCGTCTTCCTCGATATCCATATGCCCGGACTGAACGGCATTGAGACGGCAAAGGCACTGGCGCGCCGCGCGCACCTGGTCTTCGTGACGGCTTACGAGCAATATGCGCTGCAGGCATTCGAGCAAGGCGCCATCGACTATCTCGTCAAGCCCATCGATGCGGAACGTCTCGCCGATACGGTGCAGCGCCTGCAGCGCCAGTTGTCGGCGCCGTTCCAGGCCAAGCAGGCGCTGGATGCGGCGCTGGACCTGTTGGCGGGCCGGCTGGAACAACGCATCCCGCCCCGGCGCTGGCTGCAATGGATCAAGGCATCCATCGGCAATAGCGTGCGGCTGATTCCGGTCGAGCAAATCAGCTTTCTGCGCGCCGAGGAAAAATACACCCTGGTGGCTTGGGACGAAGGGGAAGCGCTGATACGCAAGAGCATCCGCGAGCTGGTGGAGGAGCTCGACCCCGAACGCTTCGTGCAAGTCCACCGTTCCGCCATCGTGAACCTCGGCTATGTCACTGAAGTCGTGCGAGGCGTGAACGAAACCGCCGAACTGCATCTGCGCGGACGCAAGGAGGTTTTGCCGGTCAGCCGCAGCTACCTGCATCACTTCCGGCAGATGTAATGTTGGATGCCGCTTAGCGTGGCACGGTGTAGTTGACCGGAATGAAGGTATAGCCTTTGCCGCTGGCTTTCAGGTGGCCCAGCGCCGGGAAGGGGAGATGCGCGGCGCCGACCAGATAGCCGTCCTTGGCGGCTGCCGCAAATGCGGCTTTGCGTTCCGACACGGCGGCCTTGCCTTCGCTGTCGAACGCGATGCCGACGTCGGGGTTCTCGAACTGCACCGCCGCGACGTGGATCAAGTCGCCCAGCAGCATCAGCTTTTCACCCTTGCTCTCGACAATGTAGCTGATGTGGCCTGGGGTATGGCCGGCGCTGGCGTAAGACTTGATGCCGGGGGTCAGCTCGCCGTTTTGCGTGATCGGCTGGAACTTGTTGGCGCTGATATATGGCGCCATGGAGCTGATCGCGCCTTGGAAGAAGCCTTTCGTATCCGCTGGCGCCTTGTCCATATTCGCCTGGCTGAGCCAATAGTCGGCATCGGCCTTGCCGGCGCGGACCACGGCATTGGGGAAGGCGGCCTCTTTGCCGGCGGCCAGGCCACCCACATGATCGAAGTGCATATGGGTGATGTAGATTTCATCGACCTGCTCCGGCTGGTAGCCGGCGGCTTTCAGGTTGGCGGCCAGCTTGCCCAGCGTGGGGCCGAACAGGCTGGCGGCGCCGGTGTCGATCAGAACCAGCTTGCTGCCGGTATTGATCAGGAAGCCATTGAAGGAGGTCTCCAGCGGGCTTTTCGTAAACGCCTTGCGCAAGGCTTGATCGGTTTTCCCGGCCGGCTGCTTTAGCAGCTTATCGACCGGCAGCTCGGTGGTGCCATCGCTCAGCACCGTCACCTCGAAATCGCCCAGCATGGTGCGGTAGAAGCCCGGCGCCTGGAACTTGGCCATCGGCGCGGCTGCCTGCGCCGGAACGAAGGCGAAAGCGGCTGCCACGGCTGCGGCTACGGCGATGGGTTGGGACGATTTGAATAGGGTATCGAACATCATGGTCTTCCTTATTTCGGATTGAGTGGTTACTGCGGGAGATTCAGCGCGCGCGCGACGGCGGGCAGCCAAAGCGTTCGCGGAAGCGCGAAGCAAAACGGGAACTGGCCTGATATCCGGACGCTTCGGCAATCTGGGGAATGCTCCACGCCGTGGTCTGCAACAGCGTCATGGCGTGGTGCATGCGGATATCCAACAGGAGGGTTTCAAAGCGCAGGTTTTCGCTGGCCAGCCGGCGCCGCAGCGTCGCTTCGCTCATCGCCAGTTCATGCGCCGCCATGGCCGTTGTCCAGCGGCGCTGCGGCGCGGGGCTGAGCAAGCCTTTCAGCTTGTCGCCGATCTGCAGGACGGAGGGACGGGGGAAGATGCAGCCCCGTTCCGCCAGCGCGAGCAGGAGCCCGATCAGCCTATGCTTCTGCTCACGGTCGCTGACCTGGGCCGCCAACATGCCGCGCACGCAGTAGTCCAGCGTATCAGCCAGTAGGGTATCGAGGTCGAGCCGGTGAGTGCGGTCGAGAGGCGAAGAAAGCGCGGCTTCGCTCTCGTATTGTTTGTAGAACTCCAGGATCACTTCCGGCGGGAAGGCCAGGAAAGTGGAACGGAAGATGCGCTCCTCCCCACCGGGCGTTTTGCGGACGTCGGCGCGGGTGTGCTGGGCCACGGCGAGCAGCGTCAATGGCGCGTCCAGGCGCTGCTGGCTTGCGCCGATATCGAGCGTCAGCGTTCCCGAGCGGACCAGCAAGAGCGTCGCGTCGAAAAACTGGAAGCCGCGAACGACCTGCTCCCGGCGCAACAGCGGTTGGGCCATCATGCCGACGCCATCGCGCACGGCGAGCGTGTCTGGCGGGAGCGGCTGCCGGGTGGCGCGCTTGGTCGGCGTGCGTGGGGGAAGGTAGAAGTCCATGCCGAAATTATATTTCACGCATGTCTTCACAAACCTACATATCCGATCAATAAACCCCACAAAACCGATCAATCTGACTGGTTTAGTTTGAATACTCCAGCATCAGGCGATCCAGGAACGCAAACAGCTTTTGGTTCATGGCGGCGTAGCTGTTGGCGCGCAATGCGGCTGGCTGCTGCACGAATCGATGCGCGCTCAGCGTCGCCAGTTCCGCCTCGGAGGCGGCGATGAGCAGTTCCACCGCCTCGGGCGTGAACTCCATATGGCATTGGAAGCCGTAGACCAGGTCGCGGTAGGCGATGATCTGGCGCGGGCAAGCCTCGCTGGAGGCCATCACCGTCGCAGCCGGGGTCAGGCCGGGCATATCGCTATGCCAGTGTCCTGTTACCAGCGTGTCGCCGAAGTGGGCGAATTTCGGATTGGCCTTGCCTGCGGCGGTGAGCGCGATGGGGAAATTGCCGATCTCCTTTTCAGGACTAGGCTCGCTTGGCGCCCCCAGCGCCGCGCCGATCAACTGGGCGCCGAGGCAGACGCCCACCACGGCCTTTCCAGCATCCGCGCATTGGACGATGAGCGCCTGTTCGGCGGCGGAGTCGAAATGCGGACACTCTTGCCTGGTAGTGGTGGGCGACTGCGGACCACCCAGCACGACCAGCAGGTCGATGGCATCCACCGTCTGCGGCAACGGCTCTGCGGCATAGACGCGCGAATAGCTGGCCGTGTAAGCGCGTGTCTCGACCCAGGTTTCATAAGCGCCGGGCGCTTCGAAGGATTCGTGAACGACAAAATGAATATGCATGGTAGCTCCTCAAGCCTGCGCGGCAGGCCAGTAATATGCGTCCGGCGTGGAGCGGGCGCCAAAGATGGCCTGGCCCACGCGCACGACCGTTGCGCCCTCCTCGATGGCGATCTCGTAGTCGCCGGACATGCCCATGGATAGTTCATCGAGGCCGATGCCATCCGGCGCCTCCTGGCGCAGACGATCGCGCAAGCCGCGCAGCAGGGCGAAACATTGGCGCACGCGCGAAGCCTCGGCCGACAGCACGGCCAGCGTCATCAAGCCGCGCACGCGCAAGGCGGGGAAGGCGGGCAGCGCGCGCAGGAAGGGAGCCACGTCCTCAGGCGGCAGACCGTACTTGCTGGCCTCGCCCGATGTATTCACCTGCACGAAAACATCCAATGCCCGGCCTTCGGCCTGCAGGCGCCGGTCCAGCTCCTCGGCCAGGCGCAGGCTGTCCAATGCCTGGAACTCGGTGGCGAAGCGCGCCACCTGCTTGGCCTTGTTCGTCTGCAAATGGCCGATCACCGACCAATGCAGACCGGACAGATCGGCCATCGCCTCCCATTTGCCATGCGCTTCCTGTACCTTGTTCTCGCCGAGCAGGCGGCAACCGGCGGCGTAGGCCAGGCGGATGCGCGCTTCGTCCACGGTCTTGCTCACCGGGAGCAGGCGCACGCTGGCGGGCTCGCGTCCGGAGCGCCGGCAAGCCGCAGCGATGCGCTCATGGACTGCGGCGAGATTGCGCCGGAAATCGGCCACGGAAGCGGCTTGCGGCCAGCGTCCATGCTGGTCATGCAAGGTAGGGGTTTCCAAAGATAGGCTGACATTTTCCGCATTCATTGCATTCACCTCGATATCAGAAAGCCATGGTGTACAATTTGTCCTAGGCCAAATGCTATCACGTCCTAGATTATTATGCGTATTACAGGAAAAACCGCGGCAGACATATTCGACAGCATCCGCATGCTGACCCAGACAGGCGCCTTGACCGCCGGCCAGGAGCTGCCCACGGTACGCGACCTGGCCGCCACGCTGGGCGTCAACCGCAATACGGTCTCGATGGCCTATAAGCGCCTGGCCGCAGCAGGAATCGCCGCCACGCAAGGACGGCTAGGCACGGTGATCCGCAGCCAGTCCGGTCCTGGCGAGCAGGAAGGTGCGTTGCCCGGTTCACCGCTGGCCGACCTGGGCAGCGGCAACCCGAATGCGGCCTGGCTGCCGGATATCGGCGCCGCCCTGGTGCGCAAGCCCTACCGCGCGCGCCTGTATGGCGAGCCACCGGTCGATCCTGAACTGGAAGCCGCGGCGCGCCACTGGCTGGCCAAGGATTGCCCGGAGCATCTGGACATCAATCTGACGCATGGCTCGGTGGATGCGATCGAAAGGCTGCTGGCGGCGCATCTGGTGGCGGGCGACAAGGTGGCGGTGGAAGATCCCTGCTTCATCAGCAGCGTCAACGCGCTGCGCGCCGCCGGACTGCAAACCGTGGGCGTGGCAATTGATGCGCAGGGCATGCAGGACGAGGCGCTGGAAGAAGCGCTGACGCAGGGCGCGCAGGCCGTCATTATCACGCCGCGCGCCCACAATCCAAGCGGCTGCAGCCTGAGTACGGCCCGCGCGCGCAAGCTGCGCGCTGTGCTGGCAAAGCATCCGCATGTGCTGGTCATCGTCGACGACCATTTTTCCCTGCTGTCGGTAACGGCTTATCAGGATGTGATTCCACCCGCCGCCCACCGCTGGGCGCTGATCCGTTCCGTCTCCAAGATGTTCGGCCCGGACCTGCGTCTGGCCTTCGTGGCAAGCGACGCGCAGACCTCGCAGCGCCTGCGCCTGCGCCTTGCTCCAGGCACGAACTGGGTCAGCCATCTTTTGCAGGATGCCGTTGCAGCCTGCCTCTCTTCGCCGGAAGTATCGGAACAGATCGCCCACGCCAGGGACGGCTACGCACGACATCGCGGCATCATGGCCCAGGCGCTCGCGCGGCAAGGCATCGCCGTCGCGTCGCCCGCCGACGGCTTGAATCTATGGCTGCCATTGCAGCAAAGTTCCCAGGCGCTGGTATTGGCGCTGGCGCAGCACGGGTGGCTGGTGCGCGGCGGCGAATCCTTCGGCCTGCAAACGCCGGCACACGGCTTGCGCATCACCATCTCAACGATCACCGAAGAAAAAGCGCAGGCGTTCGCGCGCCTTCTGCGCCAGGTGCTGGATCAACACCAGTTTTTTCAATCTAGCGGAAAGGCATAACTTTGATGCCGCCAAACGTAATTGCCTGGCTTAGCGCGGCGGGGTAACTGAGCTGGGCGTCCTCAAAGCAGACGTCGATCACGCATAGCTCGCCGCTGGCGCGCAGGCGCTGGGCGCGGAAGTAGTGGGCGGCGTTGGCGGCCAGCGGCACCGCGTGGCTGGCCAATGGGGCGCCCCAGCGAGCGATCTGGAAGCCTTGCGCTTCGAACCAGCAAACGAGTTTCTTAAGCTGTTCAAGATCGTCAGGCACCAGCAGGTCGACGTCCGATGGCAGGCGCTCAAGCGCTTCGCCGTGCAGCCAGTGCGCGTAACTGCCATACACCACGATGTCAGGAAAGGCGGCCGCCAGCGCGCGGACGCAGCTCAGCGACTCCTGCAGGTCGATGGCGCGGGCCTGCTTGCGCGCGATCAGGGCGTATTCGTGGGCGCGGTTGCTTTGTACCTGCAAGGCAGGCAGCGGCTGTCTTGCGCGCTCGTACAGCAGGATGCGTTCGTCAACGAGGTCGTAGCGTTCGGAGAGAATGCGCGCAACGTCCCAGGCCATCGGCACAAAGTGCTGGCCTATGCGCAGATTCTCGGCCATGACAATCACATAGCCGCCTTCGCGCACGAGCGGCTTCAAACCCTTGAATACCAGGTAAATCTGTTCCAGGAATTCCGCGTAGGTAGTGGAGTTATATAGCTGCGCTTCGCCCTCCTCGGGCCAGCGGCAGCCGAAGTAGGGGATATTCGTCAGCAACAGATCGATGGGCGGCAGCTGGGCGGCGGCTTTTATGATATCGCCTGCCAATACGGTCTGGCGCACGGCGCCGGCACGGTCCATGCGCTCCTGCGCGATGCCGGCGCGCGCCGGTTCAAGCTCGACGCCAATGCCGCGCCGTCCTTCGAGATGGGCCGCCATCAAGGTCGTGCCGAAACCGCAGAAGGGATCGAGCAGCACCCCGCCCTCAGGGCAGAACTGGCGGATGAAGGGACGCATCTGCTCGACCCAGCCGCAATCGCGCGCGCCGAAGGGATCGCGGGCGGCCAGGTCTGGCGCCAGGCGGTGCCCGGCCTCCTGCTCTTGCAGCAGCAGCCAACTATTGTTATCCAATCAGTGCCTCCTCGCGCGCGGATGAAAACAGGATATGCCGCTCGGGATTCCAGCCGGCGCACAGATTGCCGTTGGCGTGGAATACCAGCTTGTATACATTACCGGAGCCATGCTGGCGATGCATGAGGGCGTAGTCCGATGCTTCGAACGTAACGCGCATGCCCCGGTAGTGGCCAACCAGATTCCAGAAGTAGTAGCCTTCGGTAACTTGCTCAAACCCGAACCGGCCCGCAAATTCGGGCTGGTTCAGGCATTGCTCCAGCAGGTCCGCCATGGGGATGCGCGTGCCGGCGATGTAGCGCGAAGTCACGTTGTCCTTATAGCTGTCGTCAAGCTGCGAGAATTCACGGAACACGACCGCCTCCACGCCAAGCTCGCGCGCCCAGCCGAGGTAGTCCAGCACGTCGCCGGCAGTGGCGACGCCGCCAGCCTGCACGATGCAAACCAGCTTCACCGGAATGCGGCTGGTCAGGCGCTGCAGCATGGTCAAAAAACGCCCCTGCTGCCGTACCTCCACGCCGGGCCGAAAACGCATGATGGACTGATTGATGTTTTCATGATGGTGATGCCGCGACAGCTCGACCCAATCCAGACCAAAGACGGCAAGGCGTTCGATCAGCGCCGCGCCATGCGCCGCATGCGCCAGCCCTGAACCGTTGGTATACAGCACCCGGTCGTTGACCGGCGAAGACGCGGCATGCCGCTGCAGCGCGTCGAGCATTTGATACATCCATTCGGGATCGTCCGTCGTTTCGAGCCCGGACAGGGAGTAGGAGATAGGCAGGCCCGCCAGCTCGCGCAGCGCGGCGCGCAAATTGTCAAAGTAGGCGCTGCCGGGCCGCAGCGAACTGGATGGCTTCGCCGAAGCTTTCTCGATCAGGCTTTCCGAACAAAAGCGGCAGCGCGCCGAGCATGGCTTGGCCGAGGCATAGGGCGTGAACGTGACCGGCTGCGCGATCCGGTAGCTGCGTCCGCCGATGGTATGCGCGCGCCAGCGCTTGTCGTCCATCGCGGCGGGCGCGCGGTAGGCGACTGTCGGCACGCTTGCGGGCAGTTGCGCCAGCACCGGCGCCGCGACCAGCTGCGCGGCCCGCTCCCCGGTCAAGGGCTGGATCGGAATGATATCTCTGTCGTGCATATTCAACCTTTGCTGCTAGCGCCATTATTTCGGCTCATGGAAACAGTGTAGCCCACTTAGTTTAAAACGTAAACTAACTATGCTATAGTTCCCTTGCCGATGAAAATGGAGCCGGTATGCAGAAAATGATGCAGCAAGTGGTTTGTACCGTCGATGTGGTTCTGCTGACGCTGCAGGACAGCGCGCTGAAGGTGGCGCTGCTGAAGCGCGGCCGCGCGCCATTCAAGGACGTGCAAGCGCTGCCGGGCGGCTATATTCATCCCGATACGGACGCCGATACGCGGGATGCCGCGCTGCGCATGCTGGCGCAGAAGACGGCGATCCAGCCGCCGTATCTGGAGCAGTTGGCGACCTTCTCCGGTCCGGCGCGCGATCCGCGCGGCTGGTCGATCTCGGTGGTGTATTACGCGCTGGTGCCATTCGATGTGATCGGGCAGGCTGGCCAGGCGGACGTGACGCTGGCCAGCGTCGACAAGCTGCCCCGGCTGTCCTTCGACCACCGCGCGATCGTCAACACGGCTGTGCAGCGCCTGCGCGGCAAAAGCCAGTATTCCTCACTGCCCTGCTACCTGGCGGGCGAGGCGTTCACGCTGCCGCAGCTGCAGCGGATTTACGAGGCGCTGATGGGTGAGGCGCTCAACAAGGTGAGCTTCCGCCGCAAGATGGTGGAAATGGATATGCTCGAAGCCATCGCCGGCGAATTTTCCGCCGCTGGCGCGCACCGGCCCGCACAGCTGTACCGCCTCAAGCCGGAGTTGCGCGATCAGTTGACGCTGATCGCGCGGGGCCTGTAAGCCAATCCATTGCAGCGCAACTGAAGGTAGTAACTAGCAAAGCAACCGCCACGCTAATTCAGCGCGCCTTTTCTTAAGTAACCGTAAAGCATACGTCAAAAATAGTTTCTTGCGTCCGACGCACCTTTGATATTTATCAAACGGGCTAGCAAACCCTTAGGTTATTGTCTAGCCAACTTTTGATTTTCATCAAGAAATCCAATCCGAGCTTGAGCAGCTGCGCAGAGGAAGGAGTCCGCTGCGCCGCACGACTTGGCCGCCCCCTGCAAAACCTGGCAGTAGCATCCCGCAACTTGGGAATGTAAAGTCACGCTGCCTTTTTTCAGGAAAGCAAGATCCCCGGACATTGATTACCACGGCCCCTTCTCGCGCCGGTTCGGGAGAGGTAACGAGATGCGCATAGGTGAATTCGTAGACGACACTTTTTCTTGAGCCTCACCCGCTAAGCGCAAGTGGCGGGCCGTTGCCCGGAATAGAACAAGTGCCACCCAAATCGACCGTTCTTGATTAACGAAAAGGAATTTCCGGATGACGAATTATTCTGACATTTGCATAGTTGGCGCTGGCATTGGTGGACTGACTTGCGCAACCCAACTGATCAACGCCACGGCCGGGAAAAATTTACGCATCCGCGTATTCGATCTGAATACGTCGGTAGGCGGCCGTATCCAGTCGCGCGAAATCGACGAGGAGGAAATCGCCGAACTCGGCGCCGCGCGCTACTCGCCGCAACTGCATCCGAACTTCCAGCAGCTCATGCAGGAAAGCGGTCTGGCCCATGCCATCTATCCTTTCACCGAAGCGGTGTTTCGCGAGCGCGAGCAGGAGCAGCTGAAAGAAACCCTGCTGAGCCTGAGCCCGATGGTGAAGGAACATCCGGATGATTCCTTCCTGGATTTCGTCAGCCACTACCTGGGCGCCGAGGAAGCCACCCGCATCATCAAGGCCACCGGCTATGACGCCCTGCTGTTGCCGATCGTGACGGCCGCCATGGCGTACGACATCATCAAGAAGCACCCGGAAACGCAAAACTTTACCGAGAATGCCGCCAACCAGTGGCGCTATGCCACCGACGGCTACAGCGAACTGCTGGGCCAGCTGCAACGCCAGGCCCAGTCCGGCGGCGTGGAGTTCCAGCTGGAGCACCGCCTGCTGTCGGTCAAAAAAACCGGCGCCGAGTATGTGCTCTCCTTCAGCCATATGGGCGATACCCTGGTGCACCGCACCCGCCACCTGATCATGGCCATTCCGCCCTCCGCCATGGCCGGCCTGGACCTGGATTTCCCCGCCACGTGGAGCCCGTTCAAGTACGATTCCCTGCCTTTGTTCAAAGGCTTCCTGACGTTCGACAAGTCCTGGTTCCAGGGTCTGGGCCTGACCGACAAAGTACTGATGGCTAACAATCCTCTGCGGAAAATCTACTTCAAGAGCGACAAGTACATGGTGTTCTACGTCGACAGCAAAAGCGCCACGTATTGGCGGGACAGTCTGGAGCAGGGCGAGGAAGTGTATCTGGAGCGGGTGCGCAGCCACCTGGAAGAAGTCTTGCCGCTGAACGGACAGCCGCTGCCGCCGATCAAGACGCATTTCTACAAGCACTGGCCACACGGCGTCGAGTTTTACCTGGAGCCGGAAGCGGAACATCCGCCGGTCCTGCTGCACCCGGACGGCATCATCTCCTGCTCGGACGCCTATACCCAGCATTGCGGCTGGATGGAGGGCAGCCTGATCAGCGCGCGGCAAGCCACCGACCTGCTGCTGGAACGGCTCAGCGAGGTAACGGAAGAGTCCGGAACGAAGGACAAGCTCGCCACTTCCTCGAACTGAGCGCCTATGAGCATTCTTGATTTTCCGCGCTTCCATTTCCGGGGCTTTGCCCGCGCCAATGTGCCGACTGCCAACCGCAATACGCACGGCCATATCGATATCGCCAGCAATACGGTATCGATCGCGGGCGAGCCTTTCGATCTGGGCCGGCCGCCGTCGGAATTCCATGAGCACCTGAAACAGCTGGCGCCGCGCTTCAACGCCGAAGGCAAGCCGGACCCGGAAGGCATTTTCAGCCAGGCGGCGGGCTACAATGCTTGCGGCAATAATCATTTTGCTTGGGAAAACGTCCAAATCACCGGCGTGCAGCTGCAGGAAGGCGCCGTCGATACCGCAGACAATCTGGTCGGCGCCAAGCTGGCCTTATGGGGACATTACAACGACTACCTGCGCACGACGTTCAACCGCGCCCGGTGGGTCGACCAGAATCCCGCCGAGCCGGACAGCACGCTGATTTACGCCGGCCAGTTCACGCTGAGCGGCAAGCAGGCCACGGCGAATACGCCCAGCCTGTTCAGCGCCGACCTGGCGCAGGCGCATTCGGTGCGCATGCTGGGCCATGGCCATATCACCGAGCGCAGCGGGCACTTCCTGGACGAGGAATTCGGCCGTTCCAGGGTATTCCAGTTTTCCGTGTCCAAGCAGGACGCCAATTTCCTCTTCAACCAGGAGGCGGCGCTGCCGGCCAGCCTGCGCGCCTTGCAAGAGGCGCTGGCCGACGAGGATGTGCTGGGACTGACGGTGCAGTATGCCTTGTTCAATATGTCGACGCCGCCGAAGCCCGATTCGCAAGTGTTTTACGACCTGGCCGGCAGCATCGGGCTGTGGCGGCGCGGCGAGCTGGCCACCTATCCGGCCGGCCGCCTGCTGCTGCCGCGCCAGAGCCGCCTGGGACCGGTGCTGGTCAAGGTGCACGCCGACCGCGTCTCGCTGAATATGCCGACCGCCATTCCCTTCACCACGCGCGCGCCCGGCGCCGTGTCGGAACAGCATCCGACCCATGCCCTGGGCGGCAAGCAGGCGCTGGGCGAGCTGCTGCTGCATGGCGCCGATGGCGCGCTGCTGGCGCGCATCCCGGAGCAGGCGTATCTGGATTACTGGCGCCACCATGGCGTCATCGATGTGCCGCTGCAGCACGCCGGGGCGGCGTCCGGCTCGCTCAGCCTGAGCAGCGCGCAAGCGCAGTGGGACGAGGCCGACTGGGTGCTGCAATCCGACAGCAACCTGCTGTATCTGGAAGCGCCGAACCGGCACAAGCAGCAGGACTTCCCGCAGACGATCAGGCTGCAAAGCCGCTTCCGCGGCGCGCTGGCGGACCATCCGGCGCTGGCGGTGCAGGCGCGGGACGGCGACATGCTGGCCCTGGCGCTGGAAGCCTCGGCGCAAGGAACGGGCTACGCCGATCTGCGCATCACGGGCCGCCGTGCGGGCGCCACGCGCATCATGCTGGGCGAGGGCAGGGAGGCGCAAGCCATCGGCGTGCGCGTGCTGCCCGACGACTGGCATCTGGACGAGGTGCCGGCCGAGCAGGTCGACTATGCCTTCCTCTACCAGCATGTGATGGGCTATTACGAGCTGATCTATCCCTTCATGTCGGACAAGGTGTTCAGCCTGGCGGACCAGTGCAAGTGTGAAACCTATTCGCGCCTGATGTGGCAGATGTGCGATCCGCAGAACCGCGACAAAAGCTATTACATGCCGAGCACGCGCGAGCTGTCGCTGCCGAAATCGCGCCTGTTCCTGAAATACCTGACCCAGGTCGAGGCCGCCGCCAAGACGGGGCAGCCGGACGCGGGCGCGGCCCACGTGATCCGCTGCAAAGGCGAGCTGGTCGAGGAATTGAAGAAGGCGATCGACCTCGAACTGTCGCTCATGCTGCAGTACCTGTATGCCGCGTATTCGATCCCGAATTACGAGCAGGGGCTGCAGCAGGTGAAAGCGGGACGCTGGCTGCCCGCCGAGCTGGAACTGGCGTGCGGCGGCGCAGACCGGCGCCGCAACAGCGGTGCGCGCGGCGCCCTGCTGGAAATCGCCCATGAGGAAATGATCCACTACCTGCTGGTGAACAATGTGCTGATGGCGCTCGGCGAACCGTTCTATGCCGGCGTGCCCTTAGTGGGAGAGCAGGCGCGGCAACGCTTCGGCCTCGACACCGAATTCGCCTTCGAACCGTTCTCCGAGCATGTGCTGGCCCGGTTCGTGCGCTTCGAATGGCCCGACTATATTCCGACGCCGGGCAAGTCCATCGCCAGCTTCTATATCGCCATCCGCCAGGCGCTGAGCGAGCTGCCGGACCTGTTCCAGAGCGGCCGCGGCAAGAGCGGCGGCGAGCACCACCTGTTCCTCAAGGAACTGACCAACCGCGCCTATCCCGGCTACCAGCTGGAAGTGGGCGACCGCGACAGCGCGCTGTTCGCCATCGACTTCGTCACCGAACAGGGCGAGGGCGTGGCGGTCGATTCACCGCATTTCGCCTCCTCGCATTTCCAGCGCCTGCGCACCCTGGCCGGCCAGTTCGCCGCTTGCGCCAAGCCCTTCGAACCGGCCATTCCGGCGCTGAAAAATCCGGTGCTGGAGGCGCGCCCGGACTGCAATATCGTGACCGATCCGAAGACGCGGTCGCTGATGCAGCTGTACCAGGGCTGCAATGAGCTGACCTTCGCGCTGATGGCCCACCATTTCGCGCAGCAGCCACTGGGCAGCCTGCGCCGCTCGCGCCTGATGAACGCGGCCATCGACATCATGACCGGCTTGTTGCGGCCGCTGTCGGCCGCCCTGATGAATATGCCGTCCGGCCTGCCCGGACGCAATGCCGGACCGCCCGTGCCCATGCCGCTGAGCAGCCAGATCAGCAGCGACTACAGCACGGGCTGCGAGCAGCTGGCGCAGAAATGCCTGGCGCTGGCGCAATACGCCCGCAGTCTGGAAGCGGGCGTGGTCGGCTTGGCGCCGATCGAAATGTTGGAGTTCTTTAATCAGCAACTGACCGATTTATCTCGGGGAAAGATGTCAAGAGAGGCCTGAATGCACAAAATCATCATCGTCGGCGGCGGCTTGGCAGGTAGCCTCACCGCCATCTATCTGGCGCAACGCGGACACCACGTCCAGGTTGTGGAAAAGCGCAGCGATCCGCTGCAGGAAAATCCCAAGGCCGATCCGATCAACTCGCGCGCCATCGGCGTCAGCATGACGGTGCGCGGCATCAAGGCGGTGCTCGGGGCCGGCATCAGCAAAGAGGATCTGGACCAGTGCGGCGAACCCGTGGTCGGCATGGCGTTTTGCGTGCGCGGCCAATACAAGGTGCGCGAGCTGACGCCGCTCGAAGGCTTGTTCCCGCTGTCGCTGAACCGGAACGCCTTCCAGCGCCTGCTCAACAAATACGCCGCCCTGCACAAGGTGAAATACCATTTCGAGCATAAATGCCTGGACGTCGACCTGGACCGGAAAACCGTGCTGATCCAGGGGCCGGATGGCGCCCTGCAGCATCTGCATGGCGACCTGATCATCGGCGCCGACGGCGCCCACTCGGCCGTGCGGCGCATCATGCAAAGCAATATGCGGCGCTTCGAGTTCAAGCAGACCTTCTTCCGCCACGGCTACAAGACAGTGGTGCTGCCGAATGCCGAGGCGCTCGGCTTCCGCAAGGATCTGCTGTATTTCTTCGGCATGGATTCGCGCGGCCTGTTCGCCGGCCGCGCCGCCACCATTCCGGACGGCAGCATCAGCTTCGCCATCTGCCTGCCCTACACCGGCACGCCCAGCCTGGCGACGCAAAACCCGGAGGCCATGGCCGAGTTCTTCGACCGCTATTTCAGCATGCTGCCGCCGGCCAGCCGCAAGGAATTGATGGAGCAGTACATCGCGCTGCCGAGCAACGATCTGATCAATGTCCGTTCCAGCACCTTCCACTACAAGGGCAATGTGGTGCTGATCGGCGACGCGGCGCACGCCACCGCGCCCTTCCTGGGCCAGGGCATGAATATGGCGCTGGAAGATGTGCACGTCTTCGTCAAGCTGCTGGAAAAACACGGCAACGCGCTGGACCTGGCCCTGTCCGACTTCACCCGCCTGCGCAAGGTGGAAGCCGACGCCATGCAGGATATGGCGATCGCCAACTACGAAACGCTGAGCAACCCGAATCTGATTTTCTTCCTGCAGACCCGGTACACCCGCTATATGCACAAGAAATTCCCCCGCGTTTATCCGCCCGATATGGCGGAGAAACTGTATTTCACATCGGTTCCCTACGATGAGCTGCAGCAAATCCAGAAGAAGCAAAACGTTTGGTACAAACTTGGAAGGGTAAATTAATGAAGATTCTCGTTATCGGCGCTGGACCAGCAGGACTGATTTTTGCCAACCAACTGAAGAAGTCGCAACCTGGCTGGGACATCAGCATCGTGGAAAAAAACACGCCGGATGAAGTGCTGGGCTGGGGCGTGGTGCTGCCGGGACGGCCGCCGCACCATCCGGCCAATCCGCTCTCGTATATCGACGAGCCGGAGCGCCTGCATCCGCAGTTCCTCGAAGAATTCAAGCTGGTGCACAATAACCAGCCGAACCTGATGAGCACTGGCGTTACGCTGTGCGGCGCCGAACGGCGCGGCCTGGTGCATGCGCTGCGCGCCAAATGCGTGGCGGCCGGCATCCCGATCAGCTACGAAACGCCGCCGGCCAGCAAGGAGGAACTGGAAGCCGAGTACGACCTGGTGGTCGTGGCCAACGGCCTGAACTACAAAACCCTGGAACTGCCGCCGGCGCTGGCGCCGCATGTGGACTTCGGCAGCAATAAATACATGTGGTACGGCACCACCCAGCTGTTCGACCAGATGAACCTGGTGTTCCGCAGCAGCGACCACGGCATTTTCGTCGGCCACTCCTACAAGTACTCGGACAAGATGAGCACCTTCGTGGTCGAGTGCAGCGAGCAGACGTTCGCCCGCGCCGAGCTGGAAGCGCGGCCCGAGCGCGATGCCGCCGCCTACGTCGCGAAAGTCTTCCAGGCCGAACTGGGCGGGCATGAGCTGATCAGCCAGCCGGGCCAGGGCTGGCGCAATTTCATGACCCTGAGCCACGACCTGGCCTATGACGGCAAGTTCGTGCTGATCGGCGACGCGCTGCAAACCGGCCACTTCTCGATCGGCCACGGCACGACGATGGCGGTGGTGGTCGCGCTGCTGCTGGCGAAGACCCTGAATACCGATGCCGGCGTCCCCGCCGCGCTGGAGAACTTCAACGCGCGCGCCGTGCCGCTGGTACAGCTGTTCAAGGAACACGCCAACAGCAGCCGTCTGTGGTTCGAAACCGTGGGCGAGCGCATTGCGCTGAGCAATGAGGAGCTGACCGCCAGCTTCGACGCCCGCCGCAAGGACTTGCCGCCGCTGCAGGACGCGCTGATGGCCAGCCTCGGCTACGCCCTCGGCCGCTAAGGAGAAGCCATGCCCGCACACGCCACGCCGCCGCTGCTGCCGCTGCAATGGAGCAGCGCCTATATCTCGTATTGGACGCCGATGCTGGAGGAAGACCAGACCACCTCCGGCTATTGCTGGTTCGATTACGGCCGCAATATCTGCCGCATCGACGGCTTGTTCAATCCCTGGTCGGAAAAGGAAACCGGCCACCGGCTCTGGATGTCGGAAATCGGCGACGCCCGGCGCGAGCAAAGCCGCAAGCAGAAAGTGGCCTACGCCAGGGAAACGGCGGCGGCGGGCGTGCAGCTGTACGACACGGCCTTGCCCGATGAGGTGACGCCGTTTCATGAGCTGTTCCTGCCGCAGGCCATCCTGGTCGACGGCGAGGCGCGCCACGACGGCCGCCACAGCGTGCTGGGCCAGGAGGCCGACGCCTGGGTGGTGGAACGGCCGGGCAAGGCGCCTTCGGTCTTCTACCTGCAGGCCGGCGGCAACCACTTGCTGCGCATGGTGACGGGCAGCGACCCGCTGCACCAGTCGGTGCGCGATTTCCCGAACTTCTTTGCCGGCGAAATTGCGGACAGCGTTTTCATGCCGGGAACCAGCACCGTTCTTTCCCGCTAACAGTACACAGCAGCCCAGCCAGGAGCCGTATATGCCATTGCTTGTCTATATTTTAGGGTTGACGATCTTTTCGATCACCACGTCCGAGTTCATGGTGGCGGGCATGATGCCATCGCTGGCCCAGGCCCTGGGCCAGCCCGTGACGCAGATCGGTTATCTGATCTCGCTCTATGCCATGGGCATGGTGATTGGCGGGCCGCTGTTCACCATTGGCCTGCTGCGGCTGCGCATTCCCAATAAGAAGGGACTGCTGTGGCTGCTGGGCCTGTACGCGCTGGCCCAATCCGCCGCGGCCTCGGCCAACAACTACGAAGTCATGGCCATCGCCCGGCTGGCCACGGGGGTGGCCGGCTCGGTCTGCTTTGGCCTGTCGCTGGCAATCTGCGCCGAGGCCGTCAAGCCGCAAATGCGCGGGCGCGCCGCGGCGGTGGTGATCGGCGGCCTGATGCTGGCCGGCGTGGTCGGCGTGCCGGTCAGCACGCTCATCGACCAGCACTTCGGCTGGCGCGCCAGCTTCTGGCTGGTGGTGGCGCTGGCGCTCCTGTGCCTCGGACTCATCGCGCTGCTGGTGCCGCCGGCCAAGGCTTCCGACAAGGTCAGCCTTGGCGATGAGCTGGGCGAATTCCGCAACCGCCACCTGTGGGCGGCCTATGCCAGCAGCGCGCTGATCATCGGCGCCATCTTCGCCGCCTTCAGCTATTTCACGCCGATCCTGACCGAGGTCAGCGGTTTCCCACCGTCCTCGATTCCCTGGCTGCTCGGCGTCTATGGCATCGCCAACGTCGTGGGCAACGGCGTGGTGGGGCGTTTTGCGGACCAGTACACCATCCCCATCATGGTGGGCGGCATGATCGTGCTCGGTTCGAGCCTGGCGCTGTTCGCCGTCTTCGCGCACCACCAGAACATCAGCGTCGCGCTGCTGATCGTGACCGGCCTGGTCGGCATGTCGATGAATCCGGCCATCATCGCCCGCGTCATGCGCACCGCGCATCCCGGGCCGCTGGTCAATACCGTGCACACCTCGGTCATCAATATCGGCCTGAGCGTCGGCTCCTGGGCCGGCGGCGCCGGCATTGCCGCCGGCTACGGCCTGCGCTCGCCGCTGTGGGTCGGCGTCGCGCTGGCCTTCCTCGGCCTGGTCAGCCTGCTGCCCTACCTCGGTCACAAGCCGCACGACGCGGGTTCCGCCGCCTATCCGGCCGGCGTCGATTGAGTCCGGGCAGGGTTGCGCCGGGACGCGGAACTGGCCCCTGCGGTATCATGGCGCCAGGCAAACTCTGCTGAAGACCGCGGATATGATCGACCATCTTGACCACCTCGTCCTGACCACGCGCGACAAGGAACGCTGCATCGATTTCTACACGCGCGTGCTGGGCATGCAGCTGGAAACCTTCGGCGCCGGCCGGGTGGCTTTCAAGTTCGGCGCGCAGAAGATCAATCTGCATGAGTACGGCAAGGAATTCCTGCCCAAGGCGCAGGCGCCGACGCCCGGCTCGCTCGACCTCTGCTTCATCGCCTCGCTGCCGCTGGATCAGGTCATCGCGCGTTTGCACGCCGCGGACGTGGCGATCGAAGAAGGCCCGCTGATGCGCACCGGCGCCAACTGGCCGATCCGTTCCGTGTACGTGCGCGATCCGGACCTGAACCTGATCGAAATCTCCGAGCAGGCCTGAACGGCCACCCCCACCGGAACCACCACTATGGATGGAATACTGCTGGGCCGCACGCTGGGCCTGGCCTTTCCTTGAACTTGCATGACTATATCGGCGCGGGCATGGCACTGCTGGGCGCCGGCGTGATCGCACTGGGACATAAGGCGGTGTAGCGCACAATCGCGCCGGAACCTTGGTGCTATGATGAAGCCCTCTCATTCCCGGCAGTGGGGCGGAAACGTATGCCTGGCCACTCGCGTGACATCGTCTCGAAACAAGCGCCGCTGGTCGCGATTGGCGGGTCCGCCGGCAGCCTGGACGCTCTCATCCAATTCTTCGAGGTCTTGCCGGAAGACTGCGGCATCGCCTTTATCGTCGTCGTCCATCTCTCCCCCAACGAGGAAAGCCTGCTGCCGGAATTGTTGCAGCGGCGCTGCGCCTTGAAGGTGATTCATGCACGAAACAATCAGCATATTTTTGCCAATCATGTGTATGTGATTCCGCCCGGGCGCATCCTGACCCGGCAGCAGGACAGCTTGCAAGTCGCGCCGCTGGACCTGCAGCATGGCAGGGTCGCCGTGATCGATGTGCTGTTCGAATCGCTGGCCGTGCCGGACCATCCTCCCCTGGCCGGCATTTTGCTGTCGGGCGCCGATTCCGACGGCACGGCCGGCTTGCGACGGATCAAGCAAGCGGGCGGCTTGACGCTGGTACAAAATCCCGCCGACGCCGCCCAGGAAATCATGCCCCGCGCGGCGATCGACAGCGGCTGCGTCGATGCCGTTTTGTCCGCCGGGCAGATGCCCGCGCTGCTGCTGTCCAGCTTTGGCATCAACGCCACGCTGCGCCGGCCGCCCGCCCTGCAAGCCCTGAAAACCAAGCACCTCCTGAAACCGACGGACAAGGAAGCGGAGCTGGTGCACAAGGCGGTGCAGAGCCTGCGACGGCGAACCGGCCGTGATTTTTCCTACTTCCGCCAGATCGTGGTGCTGCGGCACTTGCGCCGGCGCATGGAGATAACGGTTCAGGGGAAGGCGGCCGACTATCTGGCCTTGCTCGATACGGACGCCGCCGAACCGGAGGCGCTGCTGCGCGAACTGCTGATTTCCGTCACCGGCTTTTTCCGCGACCCGGAAGCGTTCGACGCCTTGCGCCGGCATATCCCCGAACTGTTCAAAGGCAAGGGCGAAGCCGATTTTGTACGGGTCTGGGTGCCCGCCTGCGCAACCGGCGAGGAAGCCTATTCCATCGCCATGCTGTTGCAGGAATATGCGGAAACGCTCCTGCATCCACCCGGCATCCGGGTGTTTGGCTGCGACCTGGACCGTTCCGCCATCGAAAAAGCCCGCGCCGGGCTGTATCGGCCGGTGGTGGCGGCGTCGGTGGGCGAGGAGCGCCTGGAGCGCTTTTTCCTGCGGGAGGCCGGCGGCTACCGCGTGCGGCGGGAATTGCGCCAAATCATGCTGTTCGCGGAAAACGACGTGGTCGGCGACCCCGCCTTCACCTGTATCGACCTGGTCAGCTGCCGCAATCTGCTGATTTACCTGAATCCGGAGGGACAAAAGCGGATGATGGATGTGTTCGACTTTGCCCTCGATCCGCACGGCATGCTATTTCTCGGGGCCGCCGAGGGACTGTTGAACTTCAACACGGCGTTTTATCCGCTGGAATCGCGGTACCGCATCTATCGCCGCAGCACCGACCCGCAGCGCAAAACCAGCGGCGGCGGCTCGATTCAACGCTCGCTGACAATGGAACAGAGCGCCTATGGACAAGCCGCATTGCCGAGAAAGGAAAGGGAAGGCCCCACCCTGAACCAGCTTCAGGATCAGCTCAAATTATTGCAGCAGCGTTTGCTCGGCAGCGTCCGGCCGGAGACCGCCGGCGCAACAGCCCAGCAGCAGTTGCAAGTCATCACGCAGGAACTGCACGCCACCCTGGAAGAGCTGGACATCCACCGCCAGGAGCTACGCTCGATGAACGCCGAGTTGACCGCCGTCAATCTGGTGCTGAGCACCAAGCTCGACGAGCTGGAACAGATCAATAGCGATCTCAACAATCACATGAACGCGGCGGCGATTCCGATGGTCTTTCTGAACCGCGAATTGCGCATCATGCGCTACACGCCGCGCGCACTGGACCTGTTCCGCCTGATTCCAGCCGATATCGGCCGCATGCTGAGCGACCTGCGCAATGACCTGGACTATCCGGCCCTGCCGAGCGATGCCGAGCATGTCCTGAACGGCGGCGATCCGATCGAGCGCGAAATCCGCGGGCAAGCCGGGACCTGCTATTTCGCCCGCGTGCTGCCCTATCATGCGCAGCAGAAGCGCATTGTGGGCGTGGTGCTCACCTTTTTCGACATCACCGAACGCAAGCAGTCGGAGGCGGCGCTGCAAGCCTCCGAGGAAAAGCTCAGAACCTTCATCAGCGCAACTTCTGAGATCGTTTATGAAATGAGCGCGGACTGGCTCGAAATGCGCTCGCTCGATGGCAAGAACTTCATTGCCACGACCGAGATTCCGCGCAAGGACTGGATCGAGGAATATATTCCCGAAGATGAAAAGCCGCGCGTCTGGGCCGCCATCAAACAGGCGACCGCGGAGCATGGCTATTTCGAACTGGAACACCGCGTCGTCCGCATCGATGGCAGCACTGGTTGGGTTTTCTCGCGCGCCATCCCGCTTTTCGACCAGCAGGGCCATATTGCCAAATGGTTTGGCACGGCCAGCGATATCACCGAAAGAAAATGCACCGAAGAGGCGCTGCACGATTCGGAGGAACAGTACCGCAAGCTGTTCGACGCCATTGATGAAGGCTTTTGCATCATCGAAGTCTTGTTCGATGGCGATGACAAGCCGGTCGACTACCGTTTTCTGCAGATCAACCCGGCCGTCGAACGGCAGGCTGGGATCAAGGAGCCCACTGGGCGCTGGATGCGCGAGATCGCACCACGGCACGAACAATACTGGTTCGAAACCTATGGCCGCGTCGTCCAGACCGGCGAACCGGTGCGCTTTGAAAGCGAGGCCAAGGAACTGGGACGCTTCTTTGATGTGTATGCCTTCCGCGTTGGCGATCCGAAGTTGCGGCGCGTCGGCATCCTGTTCAACGATATCAGCACGCGCAAACGCAGCGACGATGCCTTGCGCGCCGAGGAAAGCCGGCTGCGCCTGGCGCTCGATGCCGCCGAGATGGGTTGCTATGCCTGGTATCCGGCCGAGGACCGGACCGAGGCGGACGCAATGCTGCTGGCCTTATTCGGCCTGCCTGCCGACGCGGCGCTGACGCATGCCAGCGCGGCGGCGATGATCCATCCCGACGACCTCGAACGCCATGAGGCGGTCTTGAGACGGGCGCTCGATCCCGGCAGCGATGGCATTTTCCGCGACGAGATCCGCGTCCGTGGCGCCGATGGCGTCGAACGCTGGCTGGCGTTCAACGGCAAAGTCGAATTCGGGGGAGAACCCCGGCAGCCGGTGCGGCTGTCGGGCGTCGCGCGCGACGTGACGGAGCAGCGCCGGGCCGTCCCCGCGTGTGGGGCCAAGGACAGGGAACACCCCTGAGCACGGCCATCGCGCGGTCCAGGATCAAAGCCGGCGGAACAGCAGGCTGGCGTTGACGCCGCCAAAACCAAAGCCATTGGAGAGGGCATAGTCCGTCGCGATCTTGCGCGCCGCTCCGCTGACAATGTCGATGCCCTCGGCCGCCGCATCCGGCTGCGTCAGGTTCAGCGTGGGAGGCGCCATCTGGTCGCGCAGCGCAAGCACGGTGAAGATGGCTTCCACACCGCCAGCCGCGCCCAGCAAATGCCCTGTCGCGGACTTGGTGGCCGACACGGCGGGACCACGGCCGGCGCCGAATATGGCCTTGATGGCCGCCAGCTCGCTGGCGTCGCCCACCGGCGTGGACGTCGCATGCGCGTTCAAATGCCCGATCAGTTCCGGCGCGATGTTCGCCTGCCGGATGGCCAGCTCCATGGCGCGCCGTCCGCCGGCGCCGTCTTCGGGCGGCGACGTCATGTGATAGGCGTCGGCGCTCGTGCCATAGCCAAGCAGTTCCGCAATCGGCACCGCGCCGCGCCGCAATGCGTGCTCCAATTCCTCGATGACCAGTATGCCGGCGCCTTCGCCCATGACAAAGCCATCGCGTTCAACATCAAAGGGGCGGGATGCCTGCGTGGGGCTGTCATTGAAGCCGGTGGACATGGTTCTTGCGGCGGCGAATGCGCCAAAGCTGACGCGATCGATGCAAGCCTCGGCGCCACCGCACACGGCGATATCGGCTTCACCAGCGCGGATCAGGCGCGCCGCGTCGCCAATGGCCTGGGCGCTGGCGGCGCAGGCGGTCACGGGGGCGCCAAGGGGGCCGTGGAAGCCGTGGCGGATGGAAATGTGTCCGGCTGCCATATTCGCCAGGAAACTGGGAACGGTGAAAGGCGAGAGCCGCTTTGGCCCACGGCCATCCGTGACTCTGACAGCCTCCACAATGGCCGCAAAACCGCCTATGCCGGACGCGACGATGGTTGCCGTCCTCTCACGCTCGCTGTCGGTTTCAGGCTGCCAGCGGGCCTGTGCTAAAGCCTCCTGCGCCGCCGCCAGCGCAAACATGCTGAAGCGGTCCATCTTCTTCTGGTCCTTGGGTTCCACGGCGAGGTTCGCATCGAAGCCCCAAGGGCGATCCGCCGTCAACGCCGGCACCATGCCCGCGACCTTTGCGGCAATCCCTTCCGTGATCTCGTCATCCAAACTGGCCAATCCCGATTGGCCGTTCAAGAGATGCCGCCAGGCGGCCTCCACGCCACATCCCAAAGGCGACACCAAACCCATGCCAGTGACCACAACGCGTCTTGTATTCAAACTCCGCTCCCTTTGTTGAGCAATGAAGATATGCAGCAAGCGATTGGCAAAATACGCCACACGGCAGCCATCGGAATCTTCAGGCACCGTAGAAATCGCACCTCAGTATAGGCAGACGCTGGGGGAAAGATTGGCGCATCACGCCAATGTATATGCATAATGCGCCATAATTGAAGAACCATGAAACCGTCCTGGCAAAGCTCTCTCACCGTTTCAGCCCACTTTCTGCATGGGATGCTGCACTTCATCCGCAGCCGGCATGGAGAGGACGCGGCGGCCCAAGTGCTGGCCGGCGCCGCCATCCCGCCGTCCCTTCTTGTCCAGCCCGATGCGCGGCTGACACGCCAACAATATGTCGCGCTCTACAGAACGGTCGCGGCAACACTCGATGACGAGATGCTGGGACTGTGGTCCCGCCCCATCCGCACCGGCACCTTGAAGTACTTGATGCTCAGCCTGCTGGACGCGCCGACGGTGCTGGTGGCCTTGAACCGTTTTGTCCGCTTCTGGAATCTGCTGCTGGATGATTACCGGCTGCAGATCTCCACGAAAAACCAGCTGGTGCGATTGGCGCTGGTGGAAAGGTCGCCCGGCACCCAGGTCACGCCGCTTGGGCATGAGTTGATGATGAAGCTGATTCACGGCATCGCGTCCTGGCTGCTTGGCAGGGAGATCAGCCTGCACCGCATCGAGTTCAGTTTCACCAAGCCCAGGCATGCGGAAGACTATGCCTTCCTCTACCCCGGCGAGGTGCACTTCAAGGCAAGCGCGACGAGCATTTACTTCTTGTACGAGGATTGCGCGGAGCTGTTCAAACGCGAGAAGCACGAGCTATGGGCGTTCCTGAAACGCGCGCCGGAAGACTGGACCTTCAGCGCCTTCCATCCCGGTTCCATTACCGCGAAAACGCGCGAGTATCTGGAACAGAACATCGCGCTGCCGGTCACCATCCAGGATCTGGCGCAGGCATTGCACACCTCCGTGCGCACGCTCAACCGGCGGTTTGCCGAGGAGGGAACGCATTTCCAACTGGTGAAAGACGGACTGCGAAGAGATATCGCCGTCCATCGGCTGACCAACTCCAACACGGGCGTGGCGAAGCTGGCGTTTGATCTGGGCTTCGCCGACGCCACCGGCTTTTGCCGCGCGTTTAAACATTGGACTGGCAGTAGTCCTACCGAATATCGTAAGGGCACGCGGCAAGGGGAATGACGAGAAAGTCATAGTGGTACCTCGGCATACGCTAGACCGAACCTTAAAATAACTCTTCCACAAAAAGCGGCTTCATACTGGAAGGGGCGCGAAAGTAATCGCCGCCATAGAAGCGAGCAAGCTTAATGTTAGAGGTAAGCGCATGGAATGCTAATCGTCAAGCTCAGCGGCATTCTCTGGAACGCCCAATTGGTCTGGTTGGAAAAACCATGGTTTGCCTTTTGTACAGGCCAACATGAGACGCCTCTTAGAAAACAGAAAACGGTTTGCACGAGATCGCAATTCCTCGATTCGGAAAGACCAAACGGGCTTTTCGCGCAAACGCAAGCTCCATCGATCATTTGTACCGTAAAACCCAAAATTCAATTCACGTTCGGATTGGATTTCGACTTCTTGAAGGAAGCCGAAATAGTCAGGAGTCGTAACGATGTCTCGGATTTTTCCGTCCTCATCGAGGAGATGAATCCAAGTATTCACACCGTCGAAGTAGTCGTAGTTCGTCACAAGAACTATAAAACCATCGCACAGAAATTGAGCAGCGATTTCATCACCATCAACCACTACCCAAGTCGGAAGCCCATCGCAAACCAGGCGGCGCTTGAACTCCTTGGAAGGGTACCCAGCGGGTAGCGACTGCAGTGAGAATCGTTCAATGGGTTTCATGTGATTTGCTACGCCCCAACGTAGAAGGCTGGAGCGCCTAAGTAGGCCCCTGGGATTTCTGGCGGTGCATGTGTCATTTTCTGCTCCACCATTCATGTATTGCGGCTGTGATCCGTTCTGAATACTCCGTTGAAAGATCGCGACCTTTGTACTTCGAATTGCTTGCCGCGAGAATAGGTGCAGAGTTTTGGATGTCCCTAGCTAGCCAGGAAATGTACTCGTGCCCTTCCACCCGAAATTTTCCAATCTCCCCAGGGTCGAGCCGGAGTAGGAAATCATAGCCTACGAAGCTGTGATTACAGTTTACATCAACGTAAAGAGTTCCCTCATCCTCCAAAAGAAACCAACATTGATGTTCGTAATCCAGCACTTGCATTTGTTATTACCTGTTCCTAAGAAGCACAATATGTTTGGATTTCAGCAGCTATAGGCTCTTGTGCGAAGGGGACGCCGCTTCAAATCGGTGTCCCCTTCTCGCCCCAAAGCCATTTGTCAGACTTTGCTTTTTGTCAGATTTTTTATCTTTCTACAACAATAATGCCTTGAGGGCGGGCTTACTCCACCGTCACCGACTTCGCCAAATTGCGTGGCTTATCCACATCGGTGCCGCGCGCCAGGGCGGAGTGGTAGGCCAGCAGCTGCAGGGATACCACGTGCAGGATCGGCGACAGGTGGCCGTAGTGTTCCGGCAGGCGGATCACGTGCACGCCGTCGCCGGAGGTGATGCGCGAGTCGACGTCGGCGAACACATACAGCTGGCCGCCACGGGCGCGCACTTCCTGCATATTCGATTTCAGCTTTTCGATCAGCGCGTCGTTCGGGGCGATGGTCACGACCGGCATTTCTTCCGTCACCAGGGCCAGTGGGCCGTGTTTCAGTTCGCCCGCAGGATAGGCTTCGGCGTGGATGTAGGAAATCTCTTTGAGCTTCAGCGCGCCTTCCAGGGCGATCGGGTAGTGCATGCCGCGGCCGAGGAACAGGGCGTTTTCTTTGCGCGCGAATTCTTCGGCCCAGGCGATGATCTGTGGCTCCAGCGCGAGTACCGACGAGATGGCGGCTGGCAGGTGGCGCATAGCTTTCAGGTGCTGGGCTTCCTGTTCTTCGCTGAGGCGGTCGTTGACCTGGGCCAGGCTCAGGGTCAGCAGGAACAAGGCGGCCAGCTGGGTGGTGAAGGCCTTGGTCGAGGCGACGCCCACTTCAACGCCGGCGCGGGTGATGTAGGCCAGTTTGCATTCGCGCACCATGGCGCTGGTGGAGACGTTGCAGATGGTGAGCGTGTGCTCCATGCCCAGTTCGCGCGCGTGTTTCAGGGCGGCGATGGTGTCGGCCGTTTCGCCGCTTTGCGAGATGGTGACGACCAGGGTTTTCGGATGCGGCACGCTGTCGCGGTAGCGGTATTCGCTGGCGATTTCCACATTGACCGGCAGCTGGGCGATGGATTCGATCCAGTATTTGGCGGTCAGGCCGGCGTAGTAGCTGGTGCCGCAGGCCAGGATCAGCACGCGGTCCACTTCCTTGAAGACTTTGTAGGCGCCGTCGCCGAACAGCTCGGGCATGATGCCGGTGACGCCTTCCAGCGTGTCGCCAACGACGCGCGGCTGTTCGAAGATTTCCTTCTGCATGTAGTGGCGGTATGGACCCAGTTCGGCGGCGCCGGTGTGGGCGTGCACGGTTTTCACTTCGCGCTGCACTTGTTTGCCATTGACGTCGACGATCCAGGTGCGGCCCAGCTGCAGGTCGACCACGTCGCCTTCTTCCAGGTAGATGATCTGGTCGGTGGTACCGGCCAGCGCCATGGCGTCGGAGGCGACGAAGTTTTCGCCTTGGCCCAGGCCCACGATCAGCGGGGAGCCTTGGCGCGCGGCGACCACGCGGTGCGGTTCTTCGCGGCTGAAGACGGCGATGGCGTAGGCGCCGTGCAGGCGTTTGACGGCTTGCTGCAGGGTTTCGAACAGGTCGCCGTTGTACATATGGTCGACCAGGTGGGCGATCACTTCGGTGTCGGTCTGGCTCTGGAAGACATAGCCGAGGGCCGTCAGTTCGGCGCGCAGTTCATCGTGGTTTTCGATGATGCCATTGTGGACCAGGGCGATGCGGGCGTTCTCGGAGCTGGGCGAGAAGTGCGGGTGGGCGTTGTGCGACGCTGGCGCACCGTGGGTGGCCCAGCGGGTGTGGGCGATGCCGGTGAAGCCTTTCAGGCCCACTTCGTCGATCTGCTTTTCCAGGTCGGCCACGCGCGAGGTGCTGCGCGAACGTTGCAATTGGCCGTCCACATGCAGGGCGACGCCGCAGGAGTCGTAGCCGCGGTATTCGAGGCGTTTCAGGCCTTCAACCAGAATTGGGGTGATATTGCGTTGCGCGACTGCGCCGACGATTCCGCACATGATGGCCTCTGTTCGTAAGAAATTGACAATGGAGCCATCGTAGTTGAGTTGCGATGAAATATGCGTTCAGAGTTTCGCATTTTATGAAATAATATTTCACACACCATCATGCATGAAATATTATTTCATTTCATAGGCAATTTTTAATGAATTCATTACCTAACCTCGACGAAATCGACCGCCGCATCCTCAACGCATTGCAAAATGACGCGTCACTGACCAATAGCGAGCTGGCGCAGGCCGTGCACGTGTCACCGCCCACCTGTCTGCGGCGGGTCAAGCAGCTGACCGAGAGCGGGATTATCGAGCGTCAGGTGGCCATCGTGGCGCCGGATAAGGTGGGCGCGCGCCTGACGGCCATCGTGGAGATCACGCTGGATGTGCAGGCGGCGGAACGCATGGAGGAATTCGAGGCCCATGTGGCGAAGGAGGAGGCGGTGCTGCAATGCTATCGCGTGTCGCCGGGGCCGGACTTTGTGCTGGTGCTGCAGGTGGCGGATATGCCGGCCTATCACGCGCTGGCGCATCGTCTGTTCGCCACCCAGACCAATGTGCGCAATGTGAAAACCTACTTTTCCACTTTCCGCAGCAAGTTCGAAACGTGCATTGCCGTGTGAGTTATCCCAATTTATTCACGCAGTATCCAAGCTTTATCCACTGGCTTTTCCACCGTCTATCACAGGCTAATCACACGTTCTTCACAGATTTATACACTGAGTTATACACGGGATAAGCGGACTTATGCGCCACTTATCCCATACTTATGCCGCGCTTATTCCAACACTTACCAACAAGCTTATCCACAAGCCATAAACCAGGGAAAATGCCGCCAAACCCGCAGCCAGCCCGGGGGCGTAGGGCAGCAGGATAGCCAGCAGCAGGGTGCCGGCCGTCAGGAAGCCTGCCCAGGCGACGATGCCGGCGCCGCCACCCCATAAATCGATGCAGGGTAAAAGCGCCATCAGCAGCAGTATGCCGCCCAGCACGCGCAGGATATTGCGCAATCGGGGCGCCACGTCGCGCTGGCGCAGCTGCTGGTGGTGGCGGTCCATGGCGAGCGCCAAAGCGCTCATGCCGGAAAAGGACAGTGCCAGGGCGGCCAATGCCATTGCTGTAAATCCCATCATGCTCCCGCCCTTTCCGTTTGCAGTACGGCGCTGGCCTTGGCCTGCGCTTTGGCCGATGCCGCCGCAATGCGGCTGCCCACCTTGCGGGCGGCATACAGCAGGCCCAGGCCCAGGGCCACCGTCACCAGTTCCACGCTGCCGCGTTCCAGATCGCCATTGAGCCAGTAGCCGAACAGGTGCTGGCCCGCCGTGATCCAGTTCAGCAGCGGCAGGGCAACGCACATCGCCCCGCCCAACAGCAGCTGTTCGCGCCAGCCCTGGGCCGAAGGACGCAACAGCGCATGCAGCAGCGCCACCAGCCAGACGCTGAAGAAGACGGCGATTTCCCAGTCGTGGCGTTCATGCAGCTTGACCGGCAGCAGGCGGTTGCCCCACAGGTAGCCGATGCAGGCCAGTACCAGGCCAGCGATGGCGGCCAGGTTCAACACCTCGCAGATGCGGTAGAAGCGCTGCGTGCTGTCGCCGAACTCGCGCAGCGATTTCTGGCGGCGTTTGACCATGAAGAGAATGGCGCCGGTCGCCATCAACGCCGTGCCGGCCAGGCCGGAGACGAAGTAGAGCCAGCGTATCGTGGTGCCGGCGAAATGCAGGCGGTGCATATCGTCCAGCGCCTGCATGGTGGCGCGGGCCGGATGCGGATCGACGGCATGCGCCAGCTTGGTCTTCGTCAGCGCGCCGCTGACACCGTCGAATTCCAGCATGCCGCGCGAACTAAGCAGGTGTTTTTGCTGGATGTCGGGATTGGCCATGCCATATACCTGCACCTTCATGCCCGCGTCGCCTGGGTGATTGACCACCACGGCGAAGGTGTGGCTTTGCAGCGTAGCCTCGGCCTGCTGCACCAGCGGCGCCAGCGCGGTCAGCTCACCCTTCTTGCCGGTGGCTTGGCCTTGCGGACCAAAGTCGCGCACTTCAGCCGCTTCGCCGGTGCGGACCACCTGGGCCCAGCGTACGGCGGGCACCAGGGTGTCCCAGCTGATCGCCACGCCGCTGAACACGATGATGAACAGGAAGGGCAGGGTCAGCACGCCCATCAGATTGTGCGCGTCGAGCCAGGAGCGCTGGCCCTTGGCGGGACGGAAGGTGAAAAAGTCCTTGAAGATGCGCTTGTGCGTGATAACGCCGGAAATCAGCGCCACCAGCATGGCGATGGACGCCGCGCCCACGATCCACACGCCCGCCGTTCCCGCATGCAGGCGGTAGTGGAAAAGGATGAAGTGGTTGCCGCCCGCGGTTTCGCGCACGTCGGCGTGTTCGGCTTCCGTCACCGGCTGACCGGTAGCGGTGGACAGACGCACGTCGGCGAAGCGGTTCTTCTCGTCGAGCCAGTAGACCATGAAGCTATCTTCACCGGCGCGCGGCCACATCTCCCACAGATTGCTGTTGGGCGCATGTTCGCGCAGATAGCGCAGGCCATGTTCCAGCGCGGCCGCATGGCTGGATGGCGCGACGAAGGCCGGCACTTCTTTCTCCGGCCGGTGTTCCGGCTCCATCCAATGCGTGATGGGGCCGGAAAACACGCTCAGCGTACCAGGCAGGAAGATGATGAAAGCCAGCCAGCACACCCACAGTCCGCCCCAGGTATGCAGCCAGGACATGCGCTGGCGCAGGCCGCCCTGGATTTCGTCCTTGGCCGCCTTCATGCCGCACCTCCACGCATGGTCAGCAGCAGGCCGGGAACGGCCAGCAGCACGGAACCGAGCAACAGCCCGGCCCAGGCACGGCGCACGCTGCGCGTGCCGAAAGCCCAGGTGATGTCGATCGCATACATGGCGAGGCCCAGCAGGCCGCCGCCCAGCATGGCGTGCTCCGGCGATTCATGCGGCACCAGGCTGAGCGCCGTCAGCAGCACGCCGGCGGCGGAGGCGAACAGATAGCCTCCCACCAGCGCGGCCAAAGTACGCGACAGCGTGGGATGCGGCTGGCGCAAGGCTTGCAACAAGGAGCGGCTCTGGCTCGCGGCGGCGTGCGTGGGCTTCATGTCGTCCTCAGAACTTGTAGGTCAGCGTCGCGGTGACGTTGCGCGGCTCGCCCCAGAACACGCTGTCGTAGAAGCCCACGTTGCGGTAGTACTTCTTGTCCAGCAGGTTGCTGATGTTGAGCTGGGCGCTCATGTGCTTGTCGATCTGGTAGGACGCCATCGCACCGACCAGGGCATAGGAACCCTGCACCAGGCGCTCTTTCTGCGAACGTGGATAGGTCGGACGGCCATACCAGGTTTCGCCATAGATACCGCTTTGCGCAGTCATGTTCACGCCGACTTTCAGGCCTTGCAGCTGGCCGCCGAAGCTGTACGCGGTGCTGAAGCGCAGCAGGTGGCGCGGCTGGCTTGGTACGGCGCGGCGGCCGTCTTTTTCTTCCGCCTTCAGCAGGGTGTAGCCGCCGCTGACATTCCAGGCCTGGCTGATCTGGCCGGACACATCGAACTCCACGCCGCGCGCCTTGATGCCGTCGCCATTCGCCACGTAGGCGTCGCCGCCTTGCGGCAGCTTGAAGCCTTGCGGCACGGTTTTATCCAGCTCCGCCAGGTTTTTCTTGCGGGTCTGGAAGACGGCGGCCGAGGCGTTCAGCTTACCGCTGAAGAATTCGCCCTTCACGCCCGCTTCCATATTGGTGCCGGTTTCCGGCGCGAGGAAGTTGTTGAACTTGTCGCGCTGGCTCTGCGGGTTGAACAGGGTGGTGTAGCTGGCGTAGGTCGAAATCTGTTCGTTCAGGTCATATACCAGGCCCACATACGGCGTGACCTCTTCCTTGGTTTCGGCAAAGCCGTTGGTGCCGGTGTGCTTGTTCTTGTTATCGAACTCGCGGGTTTCGGTGCTGTAGTTGCTGATGCGCGCGCCGACGATCATGGTGAGCGGATCGGCCAGGCTGAAACGGCCAGCCAGATAGGCGCCGGACAGGCGGGTGAGTTCTTCGGTATGGGTGCCGTCAGGCTGGAAGATCGGGCGCGGCAGATCGCCGGTCCAGTTGCGGTAGTCCGGAATCTCGTCCGGGTACTGCTTCGGCGCGTCGCCGCCCTGCGAACGGCTGTTCTGGTTACCGCCATTGAAGCCGGCGATCACGGTGTGGCGGCGGCCGAACAGCTGGAAGGGACCGGTCAGATACGCTTCGTAATTCTGGTTCACGCCATAGCCTTCGCCCCAGACGCCGGTCCACAGCGTCATGCCTTTGCCGGTGGCCGGGTCGGGATAACCGGCGCCGCCATAGGCCAGGGAGGTGTTGTTGCGGCTATTGGTGCGGGCATAGCCGGCATGCAGCTTCCAGCCGCTGCCGAAATTGTGGTCGACGGTGGTGAAGTAGGTTTCCTGTTCATTGGCCCAGCTGTTCCACTTCGCGCTCAGGCTGAAGTTGCGCGGCAGGTTGGCCAGGCTGCCATCCTTGTTCCAGTAAGGGATGGCGCCCCAGGTCGAGCCGCGCGGCTTGTTGTGCTGGAAGTCGGCGCCGACGGTCAGCAGGGTATCCGGCGTGATGTCGGCTTCGACGATGGCCATGCCGATGGTCTTGCGCTCGCCGTAGCGGTCCATATAGGAATCGCGGTCCTGCCAGGCGAGGGCGACGCGGCCGCGCACATTGCCGCTGGCGGTCAGCGGGGTGGAGATATCGGCTTCGGCGCGGCGGTTGTTCCAGCGGCCGTACTGCAGCGAGGTGCTGGCCTGGAGGTCGCGGGTCGGACGCTTGCGGACCATATTGACGGTGGCGGACGGATCGCCGGTGCCGCCCATCAGGCCGGTGGCGCCACGCACCACTTCAATGCGATCGTACAGCACGGTGTCGGTCAGTGGCGAATTCACGCCCTGCGGCAGGCCATCCACCTGCACATTGTTGATGCCGAAGCCGCGCGAGTAGTAGCGGGTGCGTTCGCTGTCCTGCTGGCCGATCATGATGCCGGTGGTCTGGGCCAGGGCCTGGTCTAGGCGGGTCACGCCCAGGTCGTTCAGGCGTTCGCGGGTGATGACACTGACCGATTGCGGGGTGTCGCGGATCGACATATCCATGCGGGTGGCGGTTTTCATCGAGCCGCCGGTGTAGGAACCGCTGTTTTCGGTGTTCGCGCCCAGGCCTTGGCCAGTCACGGTAATTTGCGGCATGACGGAGGCGTTCTTGTCGGCGCCGGGCAGCTTGCGCAGCACGTAGACGCCGGCGCTGCGTTGCGCCACTTCCAGGCCGCTGCCTTGCAGCAGGCGGGCAAAGCCATCGGCGATATTGAAGCTGCCTTGCAGGCCTTTGGTGCTCAGGCCTTCGGTCAGGGCCGCATCGGAGGACAGGGTGACGCCGCTCTGGCCGGCGAATTGGGACAGGGCCGGGCTAAGCGGGCCGGCGGGAATGCTGTAGCTCTTGGCGGCGCTGGCGGCAGCCGGCGCTTCGGCGGCATAGGCCTGCAGCGGCGCGGCGGCCAGGGCCAGCGCGGCGGCGACCATCAGGGCGGCCGGTTTCAGCACGGGCAGGCGTTTGGAAGAGGATGCGTGTTGATTCATGAAACTGTCCTTCTGCGTGGATAGTGGTCGATATGCTTCTCCCCTCTATGACCCGCGAGATTGCAAAAAGGGACATGCCGTCCCAAAAATATTTTCAGGCGTGGGTCAGGGTGACCCAGTAGCGGGTGCGCGTCTGCACGCGCACGGGGAGAGAGGCGGCCAAGGCCTGCAGGATGCTGTCGGTATCGCGCAGCTGGAAGGCGCCGGAAACGCGCAGGCGGGCGGCGGATGGGTCGCAGCGCAGCAGGCCGGGACGGTAGCGCGCCAGTTCGGCCACGAAGTCGGCCAGCGGCATCTTTTCGGCGTACAGCACGCCGCCGTTCCAGGCCTCTGCGTTCGGATCGAGCACTTCGGTCGCGCCGCCAGCCGCGTTGAAGCGGCTTTGACGGCCGGCGCGCACCACATAGGGCGCGTCCGGATGGCCGGCGGGGCGCACTTCGACCGCGCCTTCCAGCACGCCGAGGCGGGTATGCTCGCCATCCAGGCGCACCACGAAACGGGTGCCGATGGCGCGCATGGCGCCTTGCGGGCTTTCCACGATGAAGTGGCGGCCCAGCGCGTCGGCGGCGGTCTGCACCAGGATCTCGCCTTTGTAAAGGCGCAGGCGGCGCGTGGCGCTGTCGTATTGGACGTCAAGGGCGGTGGCGGTATTCAGCACCACGCTGCCGCCGTCGGGCAGCTTGATTTCGCGGCGCTCGCCGGCGGCGGTCTGCTGGTCGGCATTCCACTCGTTCCAGGGCGTGGCGCGCCAGACGGCCCAGCCCAAGGGAACGGCGCCCAGCGCCAGCGCCAAGGTCTTGAGCGCGGTGCGGCGCTGGCTGTCGCCGGCGGCGTTGCGCAGGGCCGGAGCGCCCAGGGCGGGCGGCACCATGCCCAGCTTGTGCGCCACTCTCTCGGCGCGCTGCCAGGCTTTTTCGTTTTCGGGATCGCTGGCGCGCCATTGGGCACAGCGGCGCTGGTCGGCCGCGCTCATTTCGCCGGAGTGCATGCGCATCATCCAGCGCGCCGCTTCACGCGCGGCGCGCGGATCGACGGCCGGCGCGTTCTGGCTGCTCATGCGGCGTCGTCCAGCAGCAGGATGCACTGCTCGAAGGCCGCCGCCATATAGCGTTTGACGGTGCGCACGGTGACGTCGAGGCGCTCGCCGACTTCGGCGTAGGTCAGGCCTTCCAGCTGCGACAGCAGGAAGGCTTCGCGCGCCTTGCTGGGCAGGCCGTCCAGCATGGCGTCGATTTCATGCAGGGTTTCCAGCAGCATCAGGCGCGTTTCGGGCGAAGGCGTCTGCGCCTCCGGCAACTGGGCCAGCACGTCGAGGTAAGCCTGTTCCAGCGACTGGCGGCGCACGTAATTGATCAGCAAGTTGCGCGCGACCGTGGTGAGGTAGGCGCGCGGCTCCTGCAGCGGGGCGCGCTTCTGGTCCGGCTGGCAGAGGATGCGCACGAAGGTGTCGTGCGCCAGATCGACGGCGTGGTCGGCGCCATTGAGCTTGCGGCGCAGCCAAGCCACCAGCCAGCCATGGTGTTCCATGTACAGGGCGGCAAAGTCACTGCGCGGCGCAAGATCGTGGGCTGACACGGCGTGAAGGTCCTAGAGAATCGCCGGTCGGGCCGGACGGCATTTAAATGCGAATGATTCTCATTATACACAATTAGCTTCATTTTAGGAACCTTGCTGCCAGCCGCCGCCCAAAGCCTGGTGCAGCGCGACCGCGGCCTGCAGGCGCGCCAATTGCAGTTGCAGGGATGCGTCCTGTGCCGCGTACAAGGTGCGCTGGGCATCGAGCAGGGTCAGGGCGTTCTCGGCGCCGGCGCGGTAGCGCGCTTCGGCCAGGGCCAGGGCGCGTCCGGCTTCGCGCAATTCCTCGTCCTGGGCGCTGCGCTGGATGGCCAGCGAACCGATGGCGTTCAAGGCGCGCTCGACGTCGGCAAACGCCGTCATCACGGTGCGGCGGTAGGCGGCCAGCAGCTCCTGGCGGCGCGCGCCGGCCAGATCGCGCCCTGCCGCCAGGCGGCCGCCATCGAACAGCGGCGCGCCGATGGCGGCGGCCAGGCTGTAGATAGGATTGTCGAACAGGCCGGAAAAACCTTTGGCAGAAGAAGCCAGCGCGCCATCCAGCGTCAGGCTCGGGAACAGCGCGGCGCGGGCTGCGGCGACATCCGCCTCGGCCGCCGCCAGTTGCGCCTCCGCGCCGGCGATATCCGGCCGCCGCGCCAGCAGGGCCGACGGCAATCCCGCCTCCGCCGCCGGCAGTATCAAGCGCTGCAGCGGCACCGCTGAGCCCGTGTCCGATTGGGGTCTGACCCCAAGGTGGACATCGGCGGCGGGTTGGCCGAGCAGAAGGGCGAGGGCGAGGTGGCTGTCTTCGTGCTGCTGGCGCAGTTCGGCGCGCTGGCGCTGCTGGGCGGCGAGCAGGCCGCGTTGCTGGGCCAGTTCGAGCGGGTGGGCGGCGCCCGCGCGGACGCGGGCGGCGACCAGCGCCAGCATGCGTTCGGCGCTGGCGATGTTGGCGTCGGCGATGGCGAGGCGTTCGGCCAGCGCGCCTCTTTGCAGCCAGGCGTTGACGACGGCGCCGGTGACGCTCAGGCGGCTGGCTTCGCGTTCATACCGGCTCGCTTGCAGCTGGGCGGCGGCGCTGTCGCTCAGGGCGCGGTTGCGGCCGCGCAGGTCGATTTCGTAGCTGGCGCGCAGGGCGGCGGTGTAGGAGGCGCCGCTGGCGCTGCTGGTCCGGCGCGCGCCGAGGCGGCCGTCGCCACCGGCGCCGGCTTGCGCGTTCAGGCTGGGGAGGCGGTTGGCGTCGGCCATGCGCAGGGCGGCATAAGCCTGGTCGACGCGCGCGGCGGCGGCGGCGAGATCGTGGTTACCTTGCAGGGCGCGCGCCAGCAGCTCATCCAGTTCGCGGCTGCCGAAGGCGCGCCACCAGTCGGTTTGCGTTGCGGCGTGGGGGGTATCGCCAGCCTGCGCAGCGGCATTGCGCCATGCGGCCGGCGCGGCGATGTCCGGCGTGCTTTTGCTCGCGGGCGCGCCGGCGCAGGCGGCCAGCAGCGGCAGGATGGTCAGGCAGAGCGGCACGGTCTTGTGTTTCATCGGTATTCCATTCATTCGGAGGCGAGAGCCTGCACCGGGTCGAGGCGGGAGGCGGTGCGGGCGGGCATATAGCCGAATACCAGCCCGGTGATCAGGGCGCAGGCGAAGGCGCCGCCAATGGCGCGCAGCGAGAAGATCAGCGCCACGTCCCACCACAGCAGGGCGGCGCCCAGCGCCAGCCCGGCGACAACGCCAATCAGGCCGCCGGTCAGCGAGACCAGCACCGCTTCGGTCATGAACTGGCGCAGGATGTCGCGCTGGCGGGCGCCGGTCGCCATGCGGATGCCGATTTCGCGCGTGCGTTCGCGCACCGTCATCAGCATCACGTTCATGACGCCGATGCCGCCCACCACCAGGGACACGGCGGCGATAAGGCTGAGCATCAGGGTCATGGTGTCGCTGGTTTTCGCTTCGGCCGCAATCGAGGCGGCGGCGTTGCCGACGTCGAAGTCGCGCAGGCCGTGACGTTCCAGCATCAGCGCTTCCATCGCGGCCTGGGTCTGGGCAACGCGGCTGACGTCGTCGACGGCGATCACGGTGTAGGTCGGCTCGCGCTGGCCGAAGACTTTCAGGCCGGCGGTGCTGAAGGGCAGCAGCAACACATTGTCCTCGTCGCGGTCGCCGGTCAGCGCGCCTTTTTCGCTCATGACGCCGACCACCTGCAGCGGCAGATTGCCGATCAGGATGATCTGGCCGATCGGGTCGGCCACGTCGGGCATCAGTTCCTGCGCCAGCTTGTGGCCCAGCACCGCGACGTTGGCCAGCTCGCGGTCATCCTGCTCGGTGAAGAAGCCGCCGCGCGCCAAGGGCCAAGTCTGGATGCGCGGCAGCGCCGCGCCGCTGCCGCGCACATAGGTCTGCACATCGCGGTTGCGGAAGCGCACCACCTGGTTGCCGGTGACGTTGGGCAGCACATGGCTGATATTGGGCAGCTCGGCCACCGCTTCCAGGTCGGCCAGGGTGATGCTGCGTCCCGGCAGGCGCGAACTGTTGCCGATGGAGGACATATACATCAGGTTGAACCCGAAGGCGCCCAGTTGGGCCACCACCTTCTGCCGCGCGCCCATGCCGATCGCCAGCATGACGATCACCGAGGCCACGCCGATCACGATGCCGAGCAAAGTCAGGCCGGTGCGGAAGCGGTTCACCCACATCACGCGCCAGGCGGCGCGCGCCGCCTCGCGGATATCGGTCCAGAAGGAAGCCCCGCCGCCATGGCCGTTCTGCCGCACCACCTGGCGCATATCGGGCGGCGGCAGGCCATGCCCGCTGGCCGTGCGGCTGGCATGCGCCGAGTCGCTGACGACTTGGCCGTCGCGCACTTCGATCACGCGGCGCGCCTGCGCCGCCACGTTGCGGTCGTGGGTGATCAGGATAATGGTGTGGCCGGCGTCGGCCAGTTCGTGCAGCAACGCCATGACTTCGGCGCCGCTGGTGGAATCCAGGGCGCCGGTCGGCTCGTCGGCCAGCAGGATGCGGCCGCCGTTCATCAGGGCGCGCGCGATGGAGACGCGCTGTTGCTGGCCGCCCGATAGCTGGTTGGGACGATGCTCCATGCGGCTGTCCATGCCCAGGCGCCGCAGCAGCGCCTGCGCCCTTTCGGCGCGCTGCGCTGGCGCCATGCCCGCATACACGGCGGGCAGCTCGACGTTTTCGCGCGCCGACTCGGTGGCGATCAAGTGATAGCCCTGGAACACGAAGCCGAACGCTTCGCGCCGCAGCCATGCCAGCTGGTCGGCATCGAGCGTGGCGACGTCTTCGCCGGCAAAGCTGTAAACGCCTTCGCTCGGGCGGTCGAGGCAACCCAGCATATTCATCAAGGTCGATTTGCCCGAGCCGGAGGCGCCGACGATGGCGACGAATTCGCCGGCGTGGATATCGAGCGAAATCCCGCGCAGCACTTCGACCGGCGGCGTACCATGGCCGCCGCCATAACGTTTTCTTATGCCCTGCAGGGAAATCAGTGGTGGCGCGCTCACAGCTGGAACCTGCTGGCGCTATCGGATGGCATTTCACCCGTCACCAGCAGCTCGCCTTCGCGCAGGCCGCCGAGCACCTCGGCCGAGAGGCGGTTGCGCACGCCGACCTGCACCACGCGCTGTTCGATGGCGCCATCCCTGTTCATGACACGGGCGGAAAACTGGCCCGGCTTGCCTTCCAGCGCCGTCAGCGCGGGCAGCGGCGCCACCAGCACGTTCTTGACCGAAGCGGTGACAAAATGCACCTGGGCCGTCATTTGCGGCATCAATTCGCCATCGCTGTTATCCACATCGAACAGCGCGGTGTACAGCACCACCTTGCCCGAGGAGGGCGTGATGGCCGTGCCGTTATTGCGCGCCTCGGCCTGGGGCGGGGCGGGCAAGAGCTGGCGCACCTTGCCATGCCAGCGCCGCTGGTTGCCGCCCAGGGTGCTGAAATACACCGGCATGCCGGGTTTCACGCGCCGCACATCGGCTTCGGAGACTTCGGTCCACACCGTCATGCCCGACAGGTCAGCCACGCGCAGCACATTCGGCGTCTGGTAGGTGGCGTTCAAGGTCTGGCCTTCGCGCGCCTCGACCGAGACCACGGTGCCGCTCATGGGCGCATAGATGCGGGTATAGCCCAGGCGCGCTTCGTCGGCCTTCAAGGTAGCTTGCGTCTGCTGGATCTGGGCCTGCAGGTTGGCGATGCGGGCGGCCGCCGTTTCCAGCGCGGCCACGGCCAACTGCATGTCCTCCTCGCGGGTGGCGCCGTCGCGCGCCAGTTGCTGCTGGCGGCTATGCTGCTGGCCCGCCAAGCGGTGCTGGGCGCGCTGTTCGGACAATTGCGCGTTCAGGCCCGCCAGAGCGGCCCGGCCGGCGTCCACGGTGGCCTGCTGCACGCTGGGATCGATTTCGACCAGCAATTGCCCCTTGCTGACGGTGGCGCCGGGCGTGACGTGCAGGCGCAGGATCTGGCCCGAGACCTGGGCGCCGATATCCACATAGCTGCGCGGCTGCAAGGTGCCAACCGCCATCACGTTCGCTTCGATGCTGGACTTGGCCAGGCGGGCGGTTTCGATCTTGGGCGCTTTGCGCTGCTGCTGCCACCAGAGGATGCCGCCCGCGCCAAGGACGAGCAGAAGGGCCGCAGCCAGCCGGCGGCGGGTGAGAAGCTGTTTCGGGAAAGCCATGCGCAAACCTTATTCGGGCAAAGCGGGCAGGAGCGCCCACTCTTCATCTGCTATGACAGGCCAGCGCAAAAAAGGGGTCAAAAATTGTTGTTAACAACTTTATCCACGGAATTTTCCCCGCATTTCCACAAGCTTATCCACATGACGCTTGCAAGAAAAATAGGCGGAATTGGTGCTATACAGGCTTGTTCAGCAGTTTTCCAATACTTACCCAAGGGCTTAACCACAGCCTTATCCACATTGGCGGCAAATAGTTGCAAAAACCAAACTATTCAGCGTGGAAAGAAAGTTATCCCGCCACATTCCCCAGCTTATCCCCTTGTTTATCCATGGGCTTATGCCCGGTTTTTCCGCAGACATATACACATATTTATCCACAAGCCCGCGTAAACGTAAAACGGCGCCCGAAGGCGCCGTCGTTCCTACTAGGAACAGTTTTACTTCTTGACCTTGACCGGACGCTTCCAGCCTTCGATGGTCAATTGCTTGGGACGGGAAATGGTCAGCTTACCGGCCGGCGCATCCTTGGTCAGGGTGGTGCCGGCGCCCAGGGTCGCGCCCGCGCCGACGGTGACGGGGGCCACCAGCTGGCTGTCGCTGCCGATGAAGGCGTCGTCCTCGATCACGGTGCGGAACTTGTTGGCGCCGTCGTAATTGCAGGTGATGGTGCCGGCGCCGATATTCACGCGCGAGCCGATGGTGGCGTCGCCGATATAGGCCAGGTGGTTGGCCTTGCTGTGCGCGGCCACCTGGCTGTTCTTGATCTCGACGAAGTTACCCACATGCACGTCCTCGCCCAACTCGGTGCCGGGACGCAGGCGGGCATACGGGCCGATGATGGAGGCCGGACCCACTACCGCCTCTTCGATATGGCAGAAGGGCTTGATGGTGGCGCCGGCAGCCACGTGCGCATTGACCAGCACATTGTAAGGGCCGACAGTGACGCCGTCGGCCAGCTCGACGCGGCCTTCGAAGACGCAGCCGACGTCGATGGTGACATCGCGGCCGCAGATCAGCTCGCCGCGCACATCGATGCGGTGCGGGTCGATCACGGTCACGCCTTTTTCCAGCAAGGCCTTGGCGATATTGTTCTGGTGGATGCCTTCCAGCTCGGCCAGCTGCACCTTGCTGTTGACGCCCAGCACTTCCCACTCGGCCTCCGGATGGGCGGAGACCACGTCCACGCCCTGGGCCACGGCCTGGGCCACGATATCGGTCAGGTAGTACTCGCCCTGGGCATTGTCGTTCTTCAGCGCGGTCAGCCACTGCTTCAGGTGGGCGGTCGGCGCCACCATGATGCCGCTATTGATTTCCTTGATGGCGCGCTCGAATTCGTTGGCATCCTTCTCTTCGACGATGCGCATGATCTGGCCGCCGACGCGCACGATGCGGCCCAGGCCGAAGGGATTGTCCTGCACCACGGTCAGGATGCCGAGCTTGTCCTTACCGGCCGCTTCGGCCAGGCGCTGCAGCGAGGCGGCGCTGGTCAGTGGCACGTCGCCGTACAGGATCAGGGTCGGCACGCTGTCATCGAGTTCCGGCAGCGCCTGCATCACGGCGTGGCCGGTGCCCAACTGCGGTTCCTGCAGGGCGGCGCTGATCTGCATGCCGTCCGGCTTTTTCTGCTTTTCCAGCGACTCCAGCACGGCTGCGCCGCCGTGACCGTAGATCACGCATAATTTGGCGGGAGACAAGGTGCGCGCGGTATCGATCACGTGCCACAGGAGCGGCTTACCGGCCAGGGGATGCAAAACTTTCGGCAGGGCGGATTGCATGCGTTTGCCCATGCCGGCGGCGAGAATAACAACGTTCATAGGCCGAAAATTCGAGAGAGTTAAAAATATGCAAAAGTTTAACACGCAGCACTCTTTTTCCCGTCGCGCCAGCCTGTATATCGTGCTGGCCCTGGCCTTGCTGGTCACGGCTTGCAGCTCGCTGCGTCTGGCGTACAACAATGGCGATACCTTGCTTTACTGGTGGTTGGACGGCTATATCGATTTCGACGGCGAGCAGAAGGGCGAGGCCAAACACGATATCGACGAGCTGTTCCGCTGGCACCGCAAAACCCAGTTGCAAGACTATGTGCAGGTGCTGCAGAAGGCCCAGGCCCAGCTGCAGCAAGGCAAGATCAGCCGCGCCGACCTGCTGGCTAGCTATCACGATGCGCGCAACCGCACCCAGGCCCTGCTGCTCAAGGCGGCGCCCGATATCGCCGATATGGCGCTGACTCTCCATCCCGAGCAACTGGCCCAGATGGAAAAGAAATTCGCCAAGAACAATGCCGATTTCCGCAAAAAGAATATGAAAGGGGACCGCGAGCAGCAGAACAAGTTCCGCTATAAGAAGTCGATGGACCAGTTCGAGCTATGGTTCGGCAATTTCAGTGCCGAGCAGGAGGCGGCGATCCGCCGCGCCTCCGACGCCCGTCCGCTCGACAATGAAATCTGGCTCGACGAGCGCATGCGCCGCCAGCGCAGCATCCTGGAACTGGCGCAGCGCATCGCGCGCGAGCAGCCCAGCCGCGAACAAGCCATTGCCTGGGTGCAGAGCCTGATCCGCGAAAGCTTCGCGCGCATGGACAATTCCGAACGCAAGCCTTTCATGGACGCGTATACCAATAGCACCATCGACCTGGTCTACACCGTGGTCCAGCTGGCCACGCCGGCGCAGAAAGCCCATGCCCACAAGCGCATACAGGGCTGGATCGACGATTTCAACACGCTGGCGGCCCAGGCCAAATAAGGGCTGGCGGGGCGGCCCGAGGGCGGCTGCATGGTATAGTGGCCGCCGTTGAACCATCCTCTCCGTTGTCCCATGCAAAAGAAGAAGCCCGCCAAAGTCCCCGTCCACGGTCCCCAGCACGCCAAGCAGGTGCGCATCATCGGCGGGCAATGGAAACGTTCGACGCTGCCCGTGCTCGAAGCGCTGGGCCTGCGTCCCACGCCGGACCGCGTGCGCGAAACGGTGTTCAACTGGATCAACCACCTGCGCGACGGCGAATGGGCCGCGGCCCAGGTGCTGGACCTGTTCTCCGGCAGCGGCGCGCTCGGTTTCGAAGCGGCCAGCCGTGGCGCGCAGAACGTGCTCATGATCGACAGCAATAGCGCCGTGGTACGCCAGCTGGACAGCATCAAGGCCAAGCTGAACGCCGCCAATGTGACGGTGCAGCGCGGCGACGCCGTGGCCAGCGCCCAGTCGCTGGCGCTGCGCGGCCAGCGCTTCGACCTGGTCTTCCTCGATCCGCCTTACCAGCAAGACTTTCTGAGCAAGGCCCTGCCGCTGTGCGCCGGCCTATTGAAAGAAGATGGCCTGGTGTATGCCGAATCCGGCCTGCCGCTCACGTTCGAAGGCGAAGAAGTGCCCGAGTGGATGGCGGCTTGGGAGGTGGTCCGGGCGGACAAGGCTGGCATGGTGTACTATCATTTATTGAAATTGCGCCTAAAAAATTAGCAGCAGCGATTTCAGGCATAATGCGCGTTTTGGTGCATATCGCAGGGAGCCGCAATGGTTGTAGCAGTTTATCCGGGAACGTTCGATCCCCTGACCCGTGGTCACGAGGATCTGGTACGCCGTGCCTCCGGCCTGTTCGACACGCTCGTGGTCGGGGTGGCCGATAGCCAGAATAAAAAGCCTTTCTTCTCGCTGGAAGAACGCCTGACCATCGCCAACGAGGTGCTGGGGCATTATCCCAACGTCAAAGTGGAGAGTTTCTCCGGCCTGCTCAAGGATTTCGTGCGCCAGCACGATGCGCGCGTGATCGTGCGCGGCCTGCGCGCCGTGTCCGACTTTGAATATGAATTCCAGATGGCCGGCATGAACCGCTACCTGCTGCCGGACGTCGAAACCCTGTTCCTGACCCCGTCCGACCAGTACCAGTTCATCTCCGGCACCATCGTGCGCGAGATCGCCCAGCTGGGCGGCGACGTGTCCAAATTCGTTTTCCCCTCGGTCGACCGCTGGCTGCAAAAGAAGATTGCCGCGCTGAAGGCCGAGTCCCAAGCCTAGCCTTAACGTTTTACCTGTATTGCGAGTACTGCCATGGCCTTAATGATTACCGACGACTGCATTAATTGCGATGTGTGCGAGCCCGAGTGCCCGAACGACGCGATTTATATGGGGCCGGAAATTTACGAAATCGACCCGGATAAATGCACCGAATGCGTGGGACACTTCAGCGAGCCGCAGTGCCAGCAAGTGTGCCCGGTGAGCTGCATTCCCTTCAATCCGGAACGCCGCGAAACCCAGGACCAGCTGTACGAGAAGTTCGAGCGCCTGCAAGCCGCCAAGGCTTAAACGTCGCAAAATAGCATGGGCGTGCACAATTAGGCGCGGCCGGTGGTATATTTCACCGGCAACCACACTAATTGGAGACCGCATGTCCATCACCCGCCGCACCCTGATCCAGGCAGCCGCCGCTGCCCTGATGCTCTCTGCCGCCCCGGTTTTCGCCAGCACCGACGTGGCCGGCGTGAAATTCGAGGAAACCGCCACCGTCGCCGGCCAACAGCTCAAGCTGAACGGCGCCGGCCTGCGCACCAAGGTCATCTTCAAGGTCTATGCCCTGGGCCTGTATCTGAGCGAGAAAAAGACCACCATGGCCGACATCCTGGCCGTGCCGGGCGCGCGCCGCATCCAGATCGTCAGCATGCGCGACCTGAGCTCGGAAGACTTCGGCAAAGCCTTCATGGATGGCTTGAACGCCAATACCGACCAAGCCGAACGCACCAAGATCCTGCCGCAAACCAAAACCTTCGGTGAAATGTTCGCCGCCATCCCCGGCCTGAAGAAGGGCGATGTGCTGCTGGTGGACTGGGTTCCCGGCGTCGGCACGCAATGCCAGCTGAATGGGAAGAAAATCGGGGAAACCGTGCCGGATGTCGCGTTCTACAACGCCATTACCCGCATCTGGATTGGTGACAAGGCCGTGGACAGCTCGCTCAAGCCGAAACTGCTCGGTGAAGTGAAGTAAGCTTCGATGCTGCAATGCGGCAGACGGGGGGACCCGCTGCCGCCACGTTCATTTCTTACGAACGCGATGCCAGAGCATACAGCTCGGCGGCATGGCTGGGCGAGCCATCGGGCGAGTTCAGCATGCTTTTCAAGAGCATCGCGTCATGCATCTTGCGGCGGTTCAGCTGCTCCTCTTTACTCATTTTTGGCTTCACGACCATCATTGCCGCGCGTGCCACACCGCGCAGCAGCGGCTGGAACAGCATCACGGTGCCGAATACCAGGGCCACGCCCAGCAGCACCAGGACGGCGTCCATGAAGGAGAGGTCTTGCAGGAAAAGTTGCGACGCGGAAATGAAGGTAGACATGATGTTTCAGTTGCATTTAGAATCTAGCGTAACTATAGTGCAGCGCAACATATAAATCTAATTTTGTTTCCCAATAATAATTATAATTATTGTGAATAATCATTCGAGCCGCCCCCAACCTGACCGCCAAACACCATGAGCTTTCTGACGCTGGACCTGAACCTGTTGCGCGTCTTCGACGCCGTGATGACCGAGCAGAACCTGACGCGCGCGGCCGGCCACCTGGCCATGACCCAGCCGGCGGTCTCGAACGCCATCAAGCGCCTGCGCGAAAGCCTGGGCGACGACTTGCTGATCCGCACCGCCTACGGCGTCAAGCCGACCCCGCGCGCCGAAGCGCTGTGGCCGGCCGTGCGCAGCGCCCTGGCCTCGCTGGAAGCGGCGGTGGCGCCCGGCACGTTTGACGTGTCGCGCGCCCACGCCACCTTCCGCATGGCCATGGCCGACGCCACGGCCGCCTTCTGGCTGCCTTCGCTGATGCGTTCGATCGAGCGCGAAGCGCCCGGCGTGAATGTGCGGATGGTGCCGCTGACGACGCGCGAGCCGCGTCCCATGCTGCTGCGCGGCGACATCGACCTGGCGGTCGGCTTCTTCCCCGGCGTGGCGGCCCAGCTGATGAGCGAACCGAGTTCGCCGATCCGCCACGAGCGCCTGTATTCGGGAACCTATGTCTGCGTGATGCGGCGCGACCATCCGCTGGCCAAAAGCGAGCTCACGCTGGACAACTACTGCGCCGTCAACCACCTGCTGGTGAGCTTCTCCGGCCGCGCCCACGGCCTGGTGGACGAAGCCCTGGCCCAGATCGGCCGCGAACGGCGCATCCTGCTGACGGTGAACCAATTCTTCACCGCCGGCCGCGTCGTCGCCAACTCCGACCTGGTGACGGTGCTGCCCAAGCACCTGATCGCCTCCACCGGCATGACCGACGCCCTGATCTCGAAAGAGCTGCCGTTCCAGCTCCCCGCCGTCCACCTCGACATGCTCTGGCACGAACGCGACGCCCGCAGTCCCGTGCACAAATGGCTGCGCAGCCACCTCGAAAGCATGAACAGCGTCACCCAGCGCACCGCGCCCGGCACCGCGCCCAAGAACGACACCTACTAAACCTTTGATCTAAATCAGCAAATGTCCCACCCTGGTGTCAGGCACCAGAGCAGGACATTGCTTGATTTTTCTCAAAGAATGTCCGACCGTGGTGCCTGACACCAGGGTGGGACATTGTTTGATTTGGCGCAAACGGGCTTATTTGATGGGGAGCTTGCTGGTGTTTTTGACTTCTTCCATCACGGCGTAGGTGTGGGTTTCGCGTACGCCTTTCTGCAGCAGGGTCTTGCCGAGGAATTCACGGTAGGCGGCCATGTCCTTGACGCGTGCTTTCACCAGGTAGTCGAAGCCGCCGGCCACCATATGGCATTCGAGCACTTCGGGGATGACTTGCACACTTTGCTTGAAGGCGTCGAAAACTTCGGGCGTGGTGCGGTCGAGCACGACTTCGATGAAGACGAGCAGCGACACGTCCAGCAATTGTGGATTAAGCTGGGCGGTGTAGCCCATGATGTAGCCGGATTCATGCAGCTTGCGCACGCGCTCCAGACAGGCGGCCGGCGAGAGATTGACGCGTGCCGCCAGTTCTACATTGCTGATGCGGCCGTCGCTTTGCAGCTCCATCAGAATCTTCTTACTGATCTTGTCCAGCATGGATTCATCCCCTAATTAATTTTATTTGGTCAAATTCTCTCACTAAAAACTATGTATTGCTAGTCCTAAGCAATACCAGAATTAATCCAGAAGAATCCCGCATACAATCAAATCATCAGCAGCACCGTAGAACACGCTCCGCAAACAGGGTTTGTCGGGCGTGTTTTCTTATGTGCTCAACCTCATTATTTCTTCGATAAAAGAGCCCCTTCATGCACCCAGCAGCCCCTCCTTCCCTCGTCCCGTTTGCTACTTTGCAAGCCGAAATCCTGCGCGATCCCAGCCCGCTGCGCGCCGCCGTTACCGCTGCATATCGCCGCGATGAGCAGGGCGCCGTGCAATGGCTGCTGTCGCAAATCCGCGAGGGCGGCGCGGAAACCACGCAACAGGCGCAGACGCTGGCCCAGCGTCTGGTGAATTCGGTACGTGAAAAACGTACCCGCTCGTCGGGCGTGGATGCGCTGATGCATGAGTTTTCGCTGTCGTCGGAAGAGGGCGTGGCGCTGATGTGCCTGGCCGAAGCACTGTTGCGTATTCCAGACAGCGCCACCGCCGACCGCCTGATTGCCGACAAAATCAGCAAGGGCGACTGGCGCAAGCACCTGGGCGAGTCGCCTTCGCTGTTCGTCAATGCGGCGACCTGGGGTCTGCTGGTGACGGGCAAGCTGGTCAGCTCGAGCAGCGAGCAGGGCCTGGGGTCGGCCCTGACCCGCCTGATCGCCAAGGGCGGCGAACCGCTGATCCGCAAGGGCGTGGACCTGGCGATGCGCATGCTGGGCAACCAGTTCGTGACCGGCCAGACCATCGATGAAGCGATCAAGAACGGCCGCGAGAACGAATCGAGCGGCTACCGGTATTCCTACGACATGCTGGGCGAAGCGGCGCTGACCGAGGCGGATGCGGCCAACTACTACGCCGCCTATGAAACCGCGATCCACGCCATCGGCCGCGCGTCGAACGGCCGCGGCATCAAGGAAGGCCCGGGCATTTCGGTCAAGCTGTCGGCCCTGCACCCGCGCTACAGCCGCGCCCAGCGCGAGCGCGTGATGAATGAGCTGCTGCCGCGCCTGCGCCAACTGGTGCTGCTGGCCAAAGGCTATGACATCGGCCTGAATATCGACGCGGAGGAGGCCGACCGCCTGGAACTGTCGCTGGACCTGATGGAGGCGATGGCGTTCGACCCGGCCCTGGCCGGTTTCGACGGCATCGGCTTCGTGGTGCAGGCTTACCAGAAACGTTGCCCCTTCGCTATCGACTTCCTGATCGACCTGGCCAAGCGCAGCGGTCGCAAATTCATGGTGCGTCTGGTCAAGGGCGCGTATTGGGATGCCGAGATCAAGCGTGCCCAGGTCGAGGGCATGCCCGGCTACCCGGTCTACACGCGCAAGGTGTACACCGATGTGTCCTACCTGGTGTGCGCGCAGAAGCTGTTGGCCGCGACCGACGTGATTTATCCGCAGTTCGCCACCCATAATGCGCACACCGTGTCCACCATCTACACCTGGGCCAAGCGCGACGGCATCGAAGACTACGAGTTCCAGTGCCTGCACGGCATGGGCGAAACGCTGTACGACCAGGTGGTCGGCGCCGACAAGCTGGGCAAGGCCTGCCGCATTTACGCGCCGGTCGGTTCGCACGAGACGCTGCTGGCCTACCTGGTGCGCCGCCTGCTGGAAAACGGCGCCAACTCGTCCTTCGTGAACCAGATCGTGGATGAGAGCATTCCGGTCGAATCGCTGGTGAAAAACCCGCTGGACATTGCGCGCGAACAAGGCGGCCTGCCGCACCCGGCCATTCCACAGCCGCTGCATCTGTTCGGCGCCGAGCGTCTGAACTCGGCCGGCCTGGACTTGGCGAACGAAGACGTGCTGCGCCATATCTCGGCCGTGCTGGCCGAACAGCGCAGCTGGAGCGCCGTGCCGCTGCTGGCCGTGGCCGCCAGCGAGGGCCAGCCCGCCCAGCCGGTCGTCAACCCGGCGCAGAAGAGCGATGTGGTGGGCCAGGTGACGGAAGCCAATGCCGCCGACGTGGAAAACGCGCTGGCCAGCGCCAGCCATTTCGCCATGGACTGGCAGACGGTGGAACCGTCGCAGCGCGCCGCCGCCCTGGTGCGCGCCGCCGAGCTGTTCGAAACCCATATGCTGGAATTGATGACGCTGGCGATTCGCGAAGCCGGCAAATCGCTGCCGAATGCGATCGCCGAGATCCGCGAAGCGGTCGACTTCCTGCGCTATTACGCCGCCGAGGTGGGCAGCGCGCCGAATACCCTGGCCCTGGGCCCGGTCACCTGCATCAGCCCCTGGAATTTCCCGCTGGCCATTTTCACCGGCCAGGTCGCGGCCGCACTGGCCGCCGGCAATGTGGTGCTGGCCAAACCGGCCGAGCAGACCCCGCTGATCGCTTTCCGCGCCGTGGAACTGCTGCATGAAGCCGGCATTCCGCGTGCCGCCCTGCAATTCCTGCCGGGCCGCGGCGAAGTCGTCGGCGCCGGCCTGTGCAACGATGCCCGCGTCAAGGGTGTGATCTTCACCGGCTCGACCGAAGTGGCCCAGCTGATCAACCGTTCGCTGGCCAAACGCGCGGCGGCCGAGCATGCCGATATCCCGCTGATCGCCGAAACCGGCGGCCAGAACGCCATGATCGTCGACTCCTCCTCGCTGCCGGAGCAGGTGGTGCAGGATGCGATTTCCTCGGCTTTCGACAGCGCCGGCCAGCGCTGCTCGGCGCTGCGCGTGCTGTTCCTGCAGGAAGATATCGCCGACAAGACCATTCGCACGCTCAAAGGCGCCATGGCCGAGCTGAAAATCGGCAGCCCCGACCGCCTGGTGACCGATATCGGCCCGGTGATCGATGCCGAAGCACAGCAAAACCTGCTGGCCCACATCGAAACCACGCGCAAAACGGCCGTCAACAGCTTCTCCCTGGGCCTGCCAAGCGATGTGAACGGTACGTTCGTGCCGCCGACCGTACTCGAAATCCGCTCGCTGAACGAGCTGAGCAAGGAAGTTTTCGGGCCGGTGATGCACGTGATCCGCTACAAGCGCTCGGAACTGCCCAAAGTTATTGGCGAAATCAATGCCAGTGGCTTTGGCCTGACCCTGGGCGTGCACTCGCGCATCGATGAAACCATCGATTTCATCACGTCGCGCGCGCACGTGGGCAATATCTACGTCAACCGCAATATCGTGGGCGCCGTGGTGGGCGTGCAACCGTTCGGTGGCGAAGGCAAATCGGGCACGGGGCCGAAAGCCGGCGGTCCGCTGTATCTGAAACGTCTGCAACGCAACGCCGTGCTCGCATCGACGCCGGAACGCCGCACCACCGCCGCTTTCGACGCCTTGGCAGCCTGGTCCAAAGCCAAAGGCCTGGACACGGTGAGCAAGCTCAGCGACAAATACGCCCACAGCAGCCTGCTCGGCAGCACCACCGTCCTGCCTGGTCCGACGGGTGAACGCAATACGCTGAGCTTCACCTCCCGCGGCGCCGTATTGTGCGCAGCCAGCACCCAGCCAGCCCTGCTGAACCAAATTGCCGCCGCCATGGCGACCGGCAACCAGGCCCTGGTGCTGGAAAGCAGCCCGGCTTTGCTGCCAGCCGACCTGCCGGCAGCCGTCAAAGACCGTATCCAGGTCTTCAGCAAGCTGAACGACGTCAACGCCGGCTTCCAGATCGCCCTGGTCGAATCGTCGCTCAGCGCCAGCTTGCGTCCTGAGCTGGCAGCCCGTGACGGCGCCCTGGTCTCCGTCATCGACAGCAGCGACGACAGCGAAATCCCGCTGTGGCGTCTGGTTGCCGAACGCGCCCTGTGCGTCAACACCACCGCAGCCGGCGGCAACGCCAGTCTGATGACGCTCGGTGCCTAAACCAGCCGTTTGAGCTGAATCAACAAATGTCCACCCTGGTGTCAGGCACCAGAGGTGGACTTTTTTTGCGCAAAATCAAAGAATGTCCGGTTCTGGTGCCTGACACCAGGGTTGGACATTTGTTGAGAAAAATCAAACGGCTTAGCTGTGGCAGAAGTTTTTGAGGATGCCGTAGGCGTAGCGGGAGGCGACGGTTTTGACGAAGTGCATGAAGTCGGTGGCGGCATATTCGTTGGCGTCGTCTGAAATCGTGCGTATCACCGCGAAGGGGACGCCTAGCTCGAAACAGACTTGGGCGACGGCTGCTCCTTCCATTTCGACTGCGAGCAGGTCAGGCAGTCGTCTTTTTAGCTCGGCGAGCTTGGCCGGGTTTTCCATGAATTGATCGCCACTGCCGATCAGGCCGCGGTGGATGTTGCTCGGCAGTTTTTCGGTTTCCAGGTATTGGCGCGTGGCGGCATGCAGTCGCCGGCTAAGTTCGCGATCGGACATCAGGTGCGAAATCCCTGTCAGCGGGACTTCAAAACGGGGAAACAGGGGACTGGCATCCATATCGTGCTGAATCAGCGATTCGGCCACCACGACATCACCTACACGTACCCCAGAATCGGCACTACCAGCTACGCCAGTAAAGACGATGTGGGTAACTTGAAACTTCTCCACAAGGATTGCAGCGGTCATCGCAGCAGCAACCTTGCCAATTCGCGATAAAACACACACAGAATCGATTTCCCAGAGTTTTCCGGCTGTGTACTCACGCATGCCGTGGATGAGCTTGTAGGGGCTTTTCATGGCTTCTATGAGGCCGTGTTGTTCTTCAGCTAAGGCTGAGATGATTCCAAGACGCATTTTTTGTGCTGAGTTCATAGTTTTTCCAGGATTTGGACTTTGCTCGCGTGAATCGCGACTTTTCCTTTTAATATAGATAAAAGTAGATATATAAAGATGGTAGTAGATAGTAAACGCGAGGTCTACTGTGGATAAGTCTGTTAACATCCACAAAATCAGAAGTTTACGGTCTTGTAAACTGGCTGGAAAAACCTTGCGTCTGCAAAGGACGAGTTTGGGACAAATTTTTCAGCTGGGGCTAACTGAGGCGTTTACGCACATTCGATCCTGTGGATATTCAGGCACTTATCAACAGACAAGGCTGATTTTCTCCAGTTTGTCCTCCGAAACCGGCTCGGACAGCAGATTGCCCTGGCCAAAATCACTACCGGCAGCCTTCAATATCGCCAACTGGCCCGGATGTTCGATGCCTTCCGCGATCACCTGGATGCCGAGCGTGTGCGCCATGGCAATAATCGCCCGGCACAGCTCCTGGCCATGGATGCCATCGTCCAGATTGGCGATGAAAGCCGGATCGATCTTCAGGTAGTCGATCTGGAAGCGCCGCAGGAAGCTGACCGAGCAGTAACCGGTGCCAAAGTCATCCAGCGCCAGCTGCATGCCGGCTTCCTGCAGCCGTTTGAGCTTGCCGGTGGTCTGGCTATTCGCATCCATCAGCAGCTTTTCCGTGACTTCGATGACAATGCTGCGCGCGTCAACCTGTCTTTGCCGCAGAAATGCCAGCCAGCTTTCCACATTGCAGTCTTCGCTGCGGAATTGCAGGGCCGACTTGTTCACGCACACCTGGAAATTCGGGCCATATTCGGCTTGCAGACGTTGGGCCAGCAGCACGGCTTGGCGGAAGATCCAGTCGCCGATACCGACGATGGCGCCGGAATGCTCGGCCGCGGCGAGGAATTCAGCCGGCGTCAGCAGGCCGCGCGATGGGTGCTGCCAACGCAGCAGGGCTTCCACCTTTTGCATGCGGCCGCTGGCCAGCGCAATCACGGGTTGATAGACCAGACGTAACTCATTGTTTTCCAAGGCTTGCCGCAGCTCGTGCTTGAGCGTGGCGCCTTCCTGCATGGCTGGGGCGAAGTAGTGGTAACCGTTGCGGCCCTGCTGTTTGGCCGCGTACATGGCTTGATCGGCGTTTTTCAGCAGGGTTTCGGCGTCTTCGCCATCGTCCGGATAACTGGTGATGCCGATGCTGGCCGAAATCTGGACTTGATCCTTGCCCAGATCGAAGCTATCGGCCGTGCCGGCCAGCACATCGCGCACCACGCGCAGGACAGCGGAGGCTTGGTGCACCTCGCTGAGGATGATGGTGAACTCGTCGCCGCCGAGCCGGGCCACGGTATCGCTGCTGCGCACGCATTGGCCCAGCCTTTGCGCCACTTTTTGCAGCAGCACGTCACCCATGGCGTGGCCCAGGGTGTCGTTGACGCCCTTGAAGCCGTCCAGGTCGATGAAGAGCAGGGCCATGGATAGGCGGTGGCGCTGCGATTTCTTCAATTCCTGGTTCAGGCGCTCGTTGAACATGCGGCGGTTGGGCAGGCCGGTCAGGGCGTCGAAATTGGCTTGCTTCCAAATCAGCTCTTCCGAGGCTTTGCGCTTGGTGACGTCGGAGAACAGGGCGACACGGCGGTAGGCCGCAGCGTTTTCATCACAAACGCTGTCGAAGCGCAGGGCGACCAAGTAGTGTTCGCCGTTTTTGTGCTGGTGCCAGATCTCGCCTTCCCAGCGACCCGTATGCAGGATGGACTGGCGCATGCGGCTGAAAAACTCCCGATCCTGCAGCCCGGCAGTCAGCTGATACGCGGGACGGCCAACTACTTCCCGTTCTTCATAGCCGCTGATGCGCGAGAACGCGGGGTTGACGGAGAGGATCGTGCCTTCTTCATCCGTCACCAACATGCCTTCCGAGCTGTTTTGGTACATCAGGGCGGCCAGTTTCATCGATTCTTCGTGCTTTTTGCGGTTGGTGATGTCTTCGACCATGGAAAACAGGCCGACAACCTGGCCTTTATCGTCGAAATCGGGCACATAGCAGACGCTATCCCAGCGTTCGCCATGGGAAGTGAGCACTTTGCGTTCGTATCGGGTGTTCTGGCCGCCGAACGCCTTGTCGAGATGCGGCAGGACAATCTGGTACAGCTCTTGGCCGACCGTCTGGGCGGCGGATTTGCCGATCAGGCTTTGTCCTATCTGGCCGAATCTTTCCTCGAAGCGGCGGTTGGTGAAGCTATAGCGGCCATCACGGGTAACGTAGGCGATCATGATCGGCAAGTTGTCGGCAATCAAGCGCAGGCGTTGTTCGCTGGCCGTCAGTTTGGCTTCGGTGTCCCGGCTGCGCACGTAGAGCTGGCGGTAGCGGCTTTCTCTTTCTTCGACTTTGGCGTAGGAGCGCAAGGCGAAGTGGCCGCCAGCGAGCATGATGCCCAGCAACAGGGTCAAGCCGAGTACGCCGGCGAAGATATGCCGGTCCATGGCCAGGCCGATGGCGGTATCGGAACTGCCCGACACCACGATCAGCGGAAAGTCTTGCAACACCGCATAGCTGAACACGCGGGAAACGTGATCGATGGGACTGATGGTGGTGAAGGTTCCGTTTTTACTTTGAGGAACGCGTTTGAACAATTCGTTGTTGCGCAGATCCCAGCGGAAAGTGCGTTCGAATTGCGGTGCGCGTGCGATCAGATGGCCACCCATATGCACCAGGGAAATCGAAACATCCTTGCCTAGCCGCGATTTTTCGAACACTTCGGCAAAACGGCGCGCATCCAGGGGGGCGGCGATCACGCCAAGAAACTTGCCTTCAGCATTTTCCACGCGACGGCTGATGACGAAGAGCCGGCTTTTGGTGATATGGCTAAGTATGGGTTCGCCGATGAACAGCTTGTTGCCCACCTTGTTTTGTAAATGGGCTTGGAAATAGTCGCGTTGCGAAAAATCCGTGCCAGCAATTGGCAAATCGTTGGAGGCGGCAACGCCTTGGCCTTGCGCATCGATGAAAGCCAGCCAGTAGACGCCTTGAAAGGAACTGCCGCGGGAAGAGAGCAGGGCGGCGATACGGTTGTTCACGTTGTTGTGGTCGGCAGGCAGCAGCTTGAGTGCATTGCTGAAACCTGTGAGGGAGAGGTCGACAAATTCGATGGTCGATAGAACCTGGGCTTCGATCGCTCGCGTGTAGTGCTGAGTCTGGCGCGCGATGGCTTGCTCGCGTTCTTGCGCTGCAGTGTGGATTTCCCAGACAACGATCGCTGTAGCGAGTACCGCCATAGTCAGCAGACCGGCGATCAGGCGCTGTCGAAAGCGCAGGTAAGCGTTCGATTGGACGGTTGGCTTGCCTGAGCGCTGTTTGGACAAGGCTATCCTCAGCTGTGCAGTTTGGGTTTTTGGGTCGAGTCAGTATAGGGGATGCTGGACGCGCAGCGTAGCGGGTGTTGGATTTTTGACTGCGTGAAGGAAAAAGCTGGCTTCGTTTACATATGAATAGTGTGTATACAAGATAGTAATGGTTGTTAACAAGTGCCGGTTTTTGTGGATAACCAGGTAAACCAGCGAAAAATCAGGGATTTGGCTCTTGTATAAGGCGGCGCGTAAACCTTGTATGGGCCAGGAACTGTTTTTGGACAAAAATGACGGCTCCGAAAAAAGTTTTGTTTACTCACAAACGATACCTGTGGATATCCAATCACTTATCAACAGCTCCAAGAGGAGGTTTTTAGGCGTATCCTGACAATCTTTCTGCATGCTCAGGAGTAATGCCGATGGAACTGCTGTCCCTTTTTCCCCATCCCATCATCCAGGGGCCGACTGCCGGCGGTTCGAATACGCCAGCCCAGATTGCGGCCGTGTCGAATGCCGGCGGACTCGGTTCCTTGGCCGCTTCCCTGCTGACGCCGGATGCGCTGCGCGCCCAGGTGGCTGAGATCCGCCGTCTGACGAGCAAGCCTTTTGCGCTGAATTTTTTCGTTCAAGGCACGCCGGCGCCCGATAAAGCCGAGCTGGAACGGGCTGCCGGGCTGCTCAAGCCCGTGTGGACGGCGCTGGGTTGGCAGGAATTGCCGCTGCCGGCGAAATGGTGCGAAGATTTTGCTGCCCAGTTTGAAACCTTGCTGGAGCTGAAACCGGCCGTTGTCAGCTTTACTTTCGGCATCTTGCAGCGCGCGCAAGTACAGCGTCTGCACGAGGCTGGCATTGCCGTGGTCGGCACCATCACCACGGCGGAAGAAGCGCTGGCCTGGCAAGAGATCGGCGCCGACGCGGTGATTGCATCGGGAGTGGAGGCGGGCGGCCATCGCGGCACCTTCCTCGTGCCGCAGACGGAAGCCACGCTCGGCGCCGAGGATTTGCTGCTGGCGACGGTGGCGGCGGTGGGCATTCCCGTCATCTCGGCCGGCAATATCATGAACGGCGCCGACATCAAACGGCGGCTGGCGCTGGGCGCCAAGGCGGTGCAGATGGGGACCGCCTTCCTGGTGGCCGATGAATCGGCGATCCATCCGGCTTACAAGGCGCGCCTATTGAATCCGGGCGAGACGCCGACCCGGCTCACGCGCGCTTTCTCCGGCCGCTATGCGCGCGGCCTGGAAAACCGTTTCATGCGCGAGATGGCCGCGGTGGAAACGCAAGTGCCGGCTTATCCCGTACAGAATGCGCTGACCGGCAGCATTCGCGCCGAGGCGGCCAGGCGCGGCGATGCGGAATGGATGTCGCTGTGGTGCGGCACGGGGGTGGCCAAAGCGCGCGCCATGCCGGCGGCAAAGCTGGTCGAAACCCTGGTGGCGGAAATGCAGGCCGCATAACACTCACATGAAGGAGCGGTCTTTGGAATCAGCTGGACAGTTCGACTACATCATCATCGGCGCCGGCACGGCCGGCTGCGTGCTCGCCAACCGTCTGACGCGCAATGCGAAGGCGGAAGTGCTGCTGATCGAGGCAGGAGGGAAGGATGATTATGTGTGGATCCACATCCCGGTCGGCTATTTGCATTGCATCGATAATCCGCGCACCGATTGGCTGTTCCGCACCGAACCCGATGAAGGCCTGGGCGGACGCAGCCTGCTGTACCCGCGCGGCAAGGTGCTGGGCGGCAGCTCCTCGATCAACGGCATGATTTATATGCGCGGCCAAGCGCGCGATTATGAGCAGTGGGCCGATTTGTGCGGCGACGACAGCTGGCGCTGGAAGGCGGTTTTGCCGCTGTTCATGCGCAGCGAAGATCATCATGCCGGCGCTTCCGATTTTCACGGCGCGGGCGGCGAGTGGCGGGTCGAGAAGCAGCGCCTGTCGTGGCAGATCCTCGATGCTTTCCGCGAGGCGGCGGCGCAAAGCGGCATTCCGAAAGTGGAGGACTTCAACCGCGGCGACAACGAGGGCTGTTCCTACTTCGAGGTGAACCAGCGGCGCGGCATACGCTGGAATACGGCCAAGGCGTTTCTCAAGCCGGCGGCGCACAGGCCGAACCTGACCATCATGACTGGCTGTCACGTGGAAAAGCTGCTGATTGAAAAAGGCGAGCAGGGGCTGGTGTGCAAGGGCGTGGTGTTCAGCGGCGGCGGCACGCTCTACCGCGCCGATGCGCGCCGCGAAACCCTGCTGGCGGCCGGTTCCATCGGTTCGCCGCAGATACTTCAGTTGTCGGGCATCGGCCCGGCCGCCGTGCTGCAGGAAGCTGGCGTGCAGCCGCTGGCCGATCTGGCCGGCGTGGGCGGCAATCTGCAGGACCATCTGCAGCTGCGCATGGTGTTCAAGGTGCAGGGCGCGAAGACGCTGAACGTCATGACCAGCAACTGGCTGGGCAAGCTGCGCATCGGCCTCGAATATGCCTTGCTGCAGAGCGGGCCGATGTCGATGGCGCCTTCGCAGCTGGGCGCTTTCGCCAAATCGCATGCGGCGGAAGCGACGCCGAATCTGCAATACCATGTGCAGCCGCTGTCGCTGGAAAAATTCGGCGATCCGCTGCACGCTTTCCCAGCCTTTACGGCCAGCGTGTGCAATCTGCGTCCCACCTCGCGCGGTCATGTGCGCATCGCTTCGGCCGATTCGTATGCGCCGCCGAAAATCCTGCCCATGTATTTGAGTACGGAAGAGGATCGGCGCGTGGCCGCCGCGGCGCTGAATCTGACGCGCCGCATCGTGGCGGCGCCGGCGCTGGCGCGCTATGCGCCGGAAGAATACAAGCCGGGCATCCATTACCGCAGCGACGAGGAATTGGCGCAGGCGGCGGGCGCGATCGGCACCACGATCTTCCATCCGGTCGGCACCTGCAAGATGGGGCGGGACGGTGATGCATCGGCCGTGGTGGACAGCCAGTTGCGCGTGCGCGGCGTGGCCGGCTTGCGCGTGGTCGACGCTTCCATCATGCCCACCATCACCTCCGGCAATACGAATTCGCCGGTGATCATGATCGCGGAAAAAGCCGCGCAACTGATTCATTCGATGTGGGAATGAAGCGACAGGCGCTTTACGGAATCTCAAGCAGCACAAGAGGAAGCCAGGCGTAAACTGCTGAAGATCATGGTAGTTATACCGTATTGTGACGAAAATTTATTCTGTGTATGATCTAAAAAACTTTAGCTTTATGCAAAGAATAACCAGGAGACACAATGTCAAACTTTATCTTGGAAACAAGAGATTTGACCAAGGAGTTCAGGGGATTCACTGCTGTAAACGGAGTGAACCTGAAGGTGCAGCGCGGCCATATCCACGCACTGATCGGCCCTAACGGGGCCGGCAAAACCACCTGCTTCAACCTGCTGACCAAGTTCCTGGTTCCCACCTCGGGACAGATTCTATTCAATGGAAAAGACATCACCGCCGCCAGGCCGGCGCAGATCGCGCGCATGGGCGTGATCCGCTCTTTTCAGATTTCCGCCGTCTTCCCCCACCTCACAGTGTTGCAAAATGTCCGCATCGGCTTGCAGCGCAAGCTCGGTACGACCTTTCATTTCTGGCAGAGCGAGCGCAGTCTGGACCAGCTGAATGGCCGCGCCATGGAACTGCTGGAAGAGGTGGACCTGGGCAGCTTCGCCGACACCATCACCGTCGATATGCCCTACGGCCGTAAGCGCGCGCTGGAAATCGCCACCACCCTGGCGATGGAACCGGAGCTGATGCTGCTCGACGAACCGACCCAGGGCATGGGCCACGAAGACGTGCACCGCGTGACGGAGCTGATCAAGAAGGTTTCGGCGGGACGCACCATCCTCATGGTCGAACACAATATGAATGTGGTGTCCGGTATCTGCAACAAGATCTCGGTGCTGCAGCGCGGCGCCATGCTGGCCGAAGGCAGCTACGCCGAAGTATCGAAGAACGCCCAGGTGATGGAAGCGTATATGGGCACCGAAGCCACCGAGCTGGCGGGAGCCCATTGAGATGACGAGCGCACTCGAAATCAGCAATCTGCAAGCCTGGTATGGCGAATCCCACATCCTGCATGACGTGAACATCACGGTAAAACCGGGTGAAGTCGTGACCCTGCTGGGCCGCAACGGCGCCGGCCGCACCACCACGCTGCGCGCCATCATGGGCCTGACCGGCGCGCGCAAAGGCTCGATCAAGATCAATGGCACGGAAGCGGTCGGCATGCCGACGCATAAGGTGGCCCACCTCGGCGTCGGCTACTGCCCGGAAGAGCGCGCGATTTTTTCTTCGCTCTCCACCGAAGAAAACCTGATGCTGCCGCCCACGCTGAAGACCAACGGCAAGGGCATGGAGGTGGATGAGATCTACTCCATGTTCCCGAATCTGAAAGAGCGCCGCAACAGCCAGGGCACGCGGCTTTCCGGCGGCGAGCAGCAGATGCTGGCCGTGGCGCGCATCCTGCGCACCGGCGCCAAGCTGCTGCTGCTGGACGAGATCTCCGAAGGCCTGGCGCCCGTCATCGTGCAGGGGCTGGCGCGCATGATCACCACCCTCAAAGCCAAGGGCTACACCATCGTCATGGTGGAGCAGAATTTCCGTTTCGCCGCGCCGCTGGCGGACCGGTTCTATGTGATGGAGCACGGTCAGATTGTCGAGACTTTTGCTGCATCCCAGTTGGACGCCAAGATGCCGGTGTTGACTGAGTTGTTGGGCGTGTAATACCAAGTCTAAGTATGTGTAAGTAGTACATAGCTGTACAAAATCGATTACTACAATCCTAAAACGGAGACAAAATGAAACGCAAAGCTCTCGCCACTGTGGCCGCTGCCGCCTGTGCATTTGGCATTTCCGGCGCCGCCCAGGCGCAGGTGTCGGGTGACACCATCAAGATCGGTTTCATCACCGATATGTCAGGCCTCTATTCCGACATCGACGGCTTAGGCGGGGCGGAAGCGATCAAGATGGCGATTGCCGATGCGGGCGTGGTCATCGCCGGCAAGAAAGTCGAATTCATTTCGGCCGACCACCAGAACAAGGCCGATATCGCCGCCTCCAAGGCGCGCGAATGGTTCGACCAGCAGGGCGTGGACATGCTGATCGGAGGCACCAATTCCGGTGCCAACCTGGCCATGGCCAAGATCGCGTCCGAAAAGAAGCGCGTGTTCATCTCCATCGGCGCCGGTTCCTCGCGCCTGACCAATGAGGAATGCACGCCCTTCACCGTGCACTACGCTTACGACACCGTGGCCTTGGCGCGCGGCACCGGCGGCGCCATCGTCAAGCAGGGCGGCAAGAACTGGTACTTCCTGACCGCCGACTATGCCTTCGGCCACTCGCTGGAAAAAGATACGGCGGACGTGGTGAAAACGGCGGGCGGCAAGGTGCTGGGCGGCGTCAAGCATCCGCTGTCGGCATCGGACTTCTCTTCCTTCCTGCTGCAGGCGCAATCCTCGAATGCGCAGATCCTGGGCCTGGCGAATGCCGGCGGCGACGCCATTAACTCGATCAAGGCCGCCAATGAATTCGGCATCAGCAAGAAGATGAAGATGGCGGGCCTGCTGATCTTCATCAACGACATTCACTCGCTGGGCCTGAACACCACTCAGGGCATGTACCTGACCGACGGCTGGTACTGGGATATGAACGACGACACGCGCGCCTGGTCCAAACGCTATTTCGCCAAGATGAAGAAAGAGCCGTCCATGCTGCAGGCGGCCGATTACTCGGCGGCGGCCAACTATCTGAAAGCGGTGAAGGCGGTCGGCAGCGACGATTCGGAGAAGGTCATGGCCCATCTGAAGAAAACGCCGATCAACGATATGTTCACCAAGAACGGCGTGATCCGTCCCGACGGCCGCATGGTGCACGATATGTACCTGATGGAAGTGAAGAAGCCCGCGGAATCGAAATATCCCTGGGATTACTACAAGGTCGTGGCCACCGTGCCGGGCGACCAGGCCTATCTGACCAAGGCCGAAACCAAGTGCCCGCTCTGGAAATGATGTAGTCGGAAGAGGGCGCCGCGATAGTGCGCGGCGCCTGTCGTTTAGCCCCGGCGCAGCGCCCTCGTCCCGGTTTTGCTGCGCCGTTTTTTTCACTCCCTCTCCTGTGTGCAGCCATGGATATTTTCGGTGTCCCCCTGCCAGCCTTGATGAGCCAGTTGTTGCTGGGTCTCGTCAACGGCTCCTTCTATGCGATGTTATCCCTTGGCTTGGCGGTCATCTTCGGCCTGCTGAACGTGATTAATTTTTCCCATGGCGCCCTGTATATGATGGGTGCTTTCCTGGCGTGGATGGGCATGAGCTATTTCGGCCTGAGCTACTGGGTGATGCTGGTGGCCGCGCCGCTGATCGTCGGTGTGCTCGGTGTGGTCATCGAGAAGACCATGCTGCGCTGGCTGTACAAGCTCGATCATCTGTATGGGCTGCTGCTGACCTTCGGCATCACGCTGCTGATCGAAGGCCTATTCCGTTCCTTCTACGGCGTTTCCGGTCAGCCGTTCGAAACGCCGTCCCAGCTGCAGGGCGCGACGGACTTGGGCTTTATGGTGATGCCGAATTACCGCGCCTGGGTGGTGGTGGCGTCCCTCGTCGTCTGCATCAGCACCTGGTATGTGATCGAGAAAACCAAGCTCGGTTCTTATCTGCGCGCCGGCACCGAGAATCCCAAGATGGTGGAGGCTTTCGGCATCAATGTGCCGCTGATGGTGACGCTGACCTATGGCTTCGGCGTGGCGCTGGCGGGCTTCGCCGGCGTGCTGGCGGCGCCCATCATCCAGGTGACGCCGCTGATGGGCTCCAACCTGATAATCGTGGTGTTCGCCGTGGTGGTGATCGGCGGCATGGGCTCCATCATGGGATCGATCCTGACCGGCCTCGGACTGGGTGTGATCGAAGGTTTGACCAAGGTCTTTTATCCCGAAGGTTCGTCCACCGTGGTCTTCGTGGTGATGGTGATCGTGCTGCTGCTGCGTCCCGCCGGCCTGTTCGGCAAAGAGAAATAAGGGAGTCTGGAATGAACAAGAAAATCGGCTATGCGATTGCCTTTGCCTTGACCCTGGCCGCGCCCTTTGTCGGCTATCCGGTCTTCCTGATGAAGCTTCTGTGCTTCGCGCTGTTTGCCTGCGCCTTCAATCTGCTGATTGGCTTTACCGGCCTGCTGTCCTTCGGCCACGCGGCCTTCTTCGGCGCGGCCGGCTATGCCACCGGCAATGCGCTGCGCAACTGGGGCTTGCCGTTCGAGATGGCGCTGCTGGCCGGCGTGGCGGCGGGCGCGCTGATCGGCTTTGTCATGGGATCGCTGGCGATCCGCCGCCAAGGCATTTACTTCTCCATGATCACGCTGGCGCTGGCGCAGATGGTGTATTTCGCCGGCCTGCGCTTCACCGATTTCACGGGCGGCGAAGATGGCTTGCAAGGCGTCCCGCGCGGCAAGCTGCTCGGCATGATCGATCTGCACGACGATCTGACCATGTACTACGTGGTGCTGGCGATCGCGGTGGCCGGCTTTGCCCTCATCATGCGCACCGTGCATTCGCCTTTCGGCCAAACCCTGAAGGCGATCAAGGAAAACGAGCCGCGCGCCATCTCGCTCGGCTACGACGTGGACAAGTACAAGCTGATGGCCTTCGTGCTGTCGGCTTCACTGGCCGCGTTGGCCGGCGCCACCAAGACCGTGGTGCTGGGATTTGAGACCTTGACCGATGTGCACTGGGCCATGTCCGGCCTGGTGATCCTGATGACGCTCGTGGGCGGCATGGGCACCCTGGTCGGCCCGATTATCGGCGCCATCATCATCATCGCGCTGGAAAACAAGCTGGGTGACTTCGGCACCTTCGTCGCATCGCACACCGGCGTGGAATGGTTCAATACCCTGGGCGAGGCGGTGAATATGGTGACGGGTCTGATCTTCGTCACCTGCGTGCTGCTGTTCAGGAAAGGCATCGTGGGCGAAATTGTCGCCCTCACAGGCAGAAGAAGATCTGCCTGAAGCAAGACCCGAAAGCGCCGGACGATGTCCGGCGTTTTTCTTTTCAGAGGTACTTGTAGCAAGCAAGTTGCTGGTTCCACTTTTTCATGACCGAAGAATGAGGACACGATATGCAAATCCAAAAACTGGCCATGGCCAGCGCCGCCATGCTGGCGCTGACATCCTGCAGCAGCACTTTTTCCGATAGCGTCAACACCAAGCCATCCTTTCTCGGCGCGGTCACCGTCAAGAACTACGACGGCAATAGCGACGACCTGCTGACCGCAGGCCTGGGCAAGACCGGATTGGCCGGCGCCCAGCCGGCCTACGCTGATCCGACCAATCCCACCGCCGCTGAATTGCGCCGCAACGCGATCTGGGCCAATTACCGCGCCGTGCTCGATATCGCCGCCAACAGCGGCTACGGCACCATGTACGGGCCGAACGTGAATGCCGCCGGCGTGGTGACGCCGGGCGAGGGCAAGATCGCCGGCGCCGAGTACATGGCGTACACCGACGATGGCAGCGGCAAGCAGAATGTGACTTTACTGGTGCAGGTGCCGGCCAGCTTCGATCCGGTCAATCCCTGCATCGTCACCGGCACGTCGAGCGGTTCGCGCGGGATCTATGGCGCCATCGGCAGCTCGGGCGAATGGGGGCTGAAGAACAACTGCGCCGTGGCCTATGCCGACAAGGGCAGCGGCAATGGCATGTACACCTTCGACGACGATAGCGTGAACCTGCAGAACGGCGTGCGCGCCACGCGCACGGCGGCAGGCAAGGATGCCCACTTCGCGCCGGCGCTGAGCGATGCGGAACGCGCCGCTTTCCTGCGCGACTATCCCAACCGCGTCGCCTTCAAGCATGCGCACTCGCAGCAGAATCCGGAGAAGGATTGGGGCAAGGTCACGCTGCAGGCCATCGAGTTTGCCTTCTATGTCCTGAACGAGAAATACGGCGCCCTGTCCGATGACGGCAAGAGCCACGAGGTGCGCCTGAAGCCGGAGAATACGGCGACCATCGCCTCCAGCATTTCGAATGGCGGCGGCTCAGCCTTGCTGGCGGCGGAGCAGGACAGCAAAGGCCTGATCGACGCCGTGGCCGTGACCGAGCCGCAGATCCAACCCAAGTCCGGCAGCTACACGATACGGCAGGGTGGGGCGGCGGTGTCGGCGCAAGGCAAGCCGCTGTTCGACTACACCACCTACGCGGCGCTATACCAGCACTGCATCGCCGGCAGTGCGGCGCGCTGCTCGGCGCTGGTGAAGAGGGGGCTGCTGAACGGCGTCGACCTGACCAGCCAGCAGGCCGACGCCATGGCGCGGCTGAAAGCCTATGGCTGGCAGGCCGATACCGACGTCATACAAGGCGCGCATGCGCTGACCAATATCCTCGTCGCCACCACCTATTTGAACGCCTACGGACGCTTCTCCGTGATCGACAAGGTATGCGGCATCAGTTTCTCGTCCGTGGACGCTGGCGGCGCCCTGATCCCTTTCACGGCGGCGCAAAGGGCGGCCAGCTTCGCGGGGCAGAACGGCATCATCGGCACGCCCGTGTATGAGAACTCGGTGGGCGGCGCGAAGTCCTATGCCTTCGGCACATCGCCCTCGACGGGAGAAGCCGACCTGTCGCTGGACGCCTTCCTCTGCATGCGCTCCCTGGTCCTGGGCGTTGACGCCATCAGCGGCTTGGCACTGTCGCCCGAGATGGCCGCGCTCAGTACCAAGGTCCGCAACGGCATTGGCGAAGTGCAGGCCAGCGGCAATCTGAAAGGCAAACCGGCCATCATCGTCTCCGGCCGCAGCGACGCCCTGATCCCCGTCAATCACGCCGCCCGCGCTTATGTCGGATTGAACGCCGCCACCGAAGGCAGCGGCAGCAAGCTGCGCTACATCGAAGTCACCAACGCCAACCACTTCGACTCCTTCAGCTCCGTCTATCCGAAGAACATCGTCCCGCTGCACGTCTACCTGGCCCGGGCGCTGGACGCGGTGTACGCCAACCTCAAGAACAGCAGCGCACTACCGCCGTCCCAGCTGATCCGCACCACAACGCGGGCGGACGCCAGCGTCCCCATCACCAGCGCGAACCTGCCGGCTTTCAGCAGCGCCCCCGGCGCCAACGCCATCACCACCACCGGTACCCGCATCGACATCCCCGACTAAGGCGCATTGATCTTCCTCAACAAATGTCCAACCCTGGTGTCAGGCACCAAGGTCGGACATTCTTTGATTTGGCGCAAACAATGTCCGCCTCTGGTGCCTGACACCAGGGTGGGACATTCTTTGATCTAGCGCAAACGGATTTCGTTTATTCCGTACAATGTGAGACCTCTTATAACGATGTTGTGCGGGGTGTCATGCTTGAGTTTGCGATGTTGGCGGTGGCGGCGTTTGCTGCGGGTTTGGTGGATGCGGTGGTCGGGGGCGGGGGATTGATCCAGATTCCGGTGCTGTTTTCGGCGTTCAGTTCGACGGCGCCGGCGACGCTGTTCGGGACCAGTAAGCTGGCGGGGATTTTTGGCACAGCCGCTGCAGCCGTGAATTATTCGCGCCGGGTCAGGGTGGCATGGTCGGCCGCGGCGCCGGCGGCGGTTACGGCGTTTATCTTTGCCTTCCTCGGTGCGGTGACGGTGACCAAGATTCCGGCCGATTTCATGCGCATCCTCTTGCCCTTCGTGCTGATCGCGGTGGCGATCTATACCTTCCGCAAGAAAGACTTGGGCAGCGTGCACGCGCCGCTGCATACCGGCACCAAGGAGCGGGTGATGGCTATCGGTGTTGGCGCGCTGATCGGTTTTTATGACGGGTTTTTTGGCCCGGGCACGGGCAGCTTCCTGGTCTTCCTGTTTGTGCGCTGCTTCGGCTTCGATTTCCTCGGCGCGTCGGCGGCGGCCAAGGTGGTCAACGTGGCCTGCAATCTGGCGGCGCTGATGTGGTTCGGCTATAGCGGCCATCTGCTGTGGCAGTTGGGTCTGATGATGGCGGTGTGCCAGGTCCTCGGTTCTTTGCTGGGGACCAAGCTTGCACTCAAGCATGGCAGCGGTTTCGTGCGCCGTATCTTCCTGGTGGTGGTGACCATCCTGATCGTGAAGACGGGCTTCGATGCCTGGCAACGTTGGTGATTGTTTCACGTGGAACAGCCGAGTAGGGGACTCGGCGACCAAGCAAGCGCCGCTTCGCCGGCGCTTTTTTTATGTTTCACGTGGAACAATCGCGAGGAAAATTTCTGCCTAAAAAATTCGCAGCCGCAAAAAGACTCTATAATCTGGTCTTAACTCCCCGATTTACCCAATTTTTCCACCATGTTATTTCCTACTGAATTCGACGTTATCGTTGTCGGCGGCGGCCATGCCGGCACCGAAGCGGCCCTTGCTTCGGCCCGTATGGGGCAGAAGACGCTCTTGCTGACGCATAATATTGAGACCCTGGGCCAGATGTCGTGCAATCCCTCCATCGGCGGCATCGGCAAGGGCCATCTGGTCAAAGAAGTCGATGCCATGGGCGGTGCGATGGCGATTGCCACCGACGAAGCCGGCATTCAGTTCCGTATCCTGAATTCCTCGAAAGGCCCGGCAGTCCGCGCCACGCGCGCCCAGGCCGACCGCATCCTGTACAAGCAGGCCATCCGTTCCCGCCTGGAAAACCAGCCGAACCTGTGGCTGTTCCAGCAGGCCGTGGACGATCTGATGGTGGAGGGCGACCGCGTGGTCGGCGCCGTCACCCAGATCGGCCTGAAGTTCCTGGGCCGCGCCGTGGTGCTGACGGCCGGTACTTTCCTCGACGGGAAGATCCACGTCGGCCTGCAAAACTATTCGGCCGGCCGTGCCGGCGATCCGCCCGCGCTGTCGCTGTCGGCCCGCCTGAAAGAGCTGAAACTGCCGCAGGGCCGCTTGAAAACCGGCACGCCGCCGCGCATCGACGGCCGCAGCATCGACTTCGCGCAGATGACGGAACAGCCTGGCGACCTCGATCCGGTGCCGGTGTTTTCGGTCATGGGCAATGCCGCCATGCACCCGCAGCAGCTGCCGTGCTGGGTCACGCATACCAACCAGCAAACCCACGATATCATCCGTGGCGGCCTGGATCGCAGCCCCATGTATACCGGCGTGATCGAGGGTGTCGGCCCCCGTTATTGCCCTTCGATCGAGGACAAGATCCACCGCTTTTCGGCCAAGGAATCGCACCAGATTTTCCTCGAACCCGAGGGCTTGACCACGCACGAATTCTATCCAAACGGCATCTCCACCAGCCTGCCGTTCGATGTGCAAATCGCCCTGGTACGCTCGATGAAAGGCCTGGAAAACGCCCATATCCTGCGCCCCGGCTACGCCATCGAATACGATTATTTCGACCCGCGCGGCTTGAAAGCATCGCTGGAAACCAAGGCCATTTCCGGCCTGTATTTCGCCGGCCAAATCAACGGCACCACCGGCTACGAAGAGGCGGCGGCGCAGGGCATGCTGGCGGGCATTAATGCCGCGCTGCAAACCCAGGGCAAGGACGCCTGGACCCCGGCCCGTTCGGAAGCCTATCTGGGCGTGCTCGTGGACGATCTCGTCACCCAGGGCGTGCAGGAGCCGTACCGCATGTTCACCAGCCGCGCCGAGTACCGCCTCAGCCTGCGCGAGGACAATGCCGATATGCGCCTGACCGAAATCGGCCGCCAGCTGGGCTGCGTCGGCGATGCGCAATGGGAAGCGTTCGAGCGCAAACGCGAGGCCGTGGCGCGCGAACTGGAGCGTCTGCGTTCCACCTGGGTCAATCCGCGCATCGTGGCGGCGGCCGAATCCGAGCGCGTGATCGGCCAGGCCATCGAGCGCGAATACTCGCTGGCCGACCTGCTGCGCCGTCCGAACGTGGATTACGATACCCTGGTGACGCTGACCGGCGCCGAAGGCCAGAACCTCGGCGGCCCCGGCGTGGAGGACGCGGCGGTGCAGGAACAGGTGGAAATCCAGCTCAAATATGCCGGTTATATCGAGCGCCAGATCAAGGAAGTGGAGCGCCACGAGCACTACGAAAACCTGAAATTGCCCGAAGGTTTCAACTATCTGGACATCGCCGCGCTGTCGATCGAAGTGCGGCAAAAGCTGGCGAAACACCGTCCGGAAACCCTGGGCCAGGCTTCGCGCATCTCGGGCGTGACCCCGGCGGCGATCTCGCTGCTGCTGGTGCACCTGAAGAAAGCCGGCTATGGCGGCTTCGTCACGCTGAAAGACGAGGCGGTCCAATGAGGTTGTTCGACCGCGCCGCGCTGGCGCAGATGCTGAAGAATGGCCTGGACGGCCTGCAACTCGATTTAAACCAGGCCCAGCAGGAGCAATTGCTGGATTACCTGGCTCTGCTGAACAAGTGGAATGCAGTCTATAACCTGACTTCCGTGCGCGATCCGATGCAGATGCTGACCCTGCATCTGCTCGATTCCCTGGCGGCCGTGGCCGCCTTCGAGGGCGCGCAGAACGTGCTGGACGTGGGAGCGGGAGGCGGCTTGCCGGGCATCGTGCTGGCCATCGCCCGCCCGGATATGAAGGTGTCGATGATCGATACGGTGCACAAGAAAACCGCCTTCCTGACCCAGGTCAAGGCGGAGCTGAAGCTGGCCAATGTCACGGTGTACACCAAGAAAGTGCAGGAGCTGGAGGTCAAGCAAGCCTTCGACGTGATCACCTCGCGCGCCTTTGCCGACTTGTCGGACTTCGTCAACTGGTCCGGCCACCTGCTGGGCGAGGGCGGACGCTTTATCGCCTTGAAAGGCACGGCGCCAGCGGAGGAAAGGGAACGCTTGCCGGAGCCGTGGCAGGTGCGGGAATTGCGGGCTTTGCAGGTGCCGGGACTGGACGCGGAACGCCACCTGGTTTTCATTGGCAAGGCTTAACTATATAAACAGTATAAATCGTTTATACGGTATAAATTGAATAAACTGTATAAATGATTTATATCGTATAAACGGTATAAACAGAACAAGAAGATACATGGCGAAAATATTCTGCGTAGCGAATCAAAAAGGCGGCGTGGGCAAAACCACCACCACGGTGAACCTGGCCGCCGGCCTGGCCAAACTGAACCAGCGCGTACTGCTGGTCGACCTGGACCCGCAAGGCAATGCCACCATGGGCGCCGGCATCAACAAGGCCGGCCTGCAGGCTTCCACTTATGAAGTCATGCTGGGCAACTCCGATGTGGTCACGGCGCGCCAGCGTTCGGAGGCGGGGCGCTTCGATGTGCTGCCCGCCAACCGCGAGCTGGCCGGCGCCGAGGTGGAGATGGTGCAGCTGGATAACCGCGAGCGCCGCCTGAAGGATGCGCTGGCCGCGGTGGACAAGGAGTACGACTTCGTCCTGATCGACTGCCCGCCCGCTTTGTCCATGCTGACGCTGAACGGCCTGTGCGCCGCCCATGGCGTGATCATCCCGATGCAGTGCGAGTACTATGCGCTGGAAGGCCTGTCCGATCTGGTCAACACCATCAAGAAGGTGCACGCCAACCTGAACCAGGATCTGAAGATCATCGGTCTGCTGCGCGTGATGTTCGATCCGCGCATGACGCTGTCGCAGCAGGTTTCGGCCCAGCTGGAGCAGCACTTCGGCGACAAGGTCTTCAAGACCATCATCCCGCGCAATGTGCGCCTGGCCGAAGCGCCGTCCTACGGCATGCCGGGCGTGACCTTCGATCCGGCTTCGAAGGGCGCCCAGGCGTATATCGCCTTCGGCGCCGAGATGGTCAAACGCATCAAGAAAATGTAATTACGGAATTCCCCTCAATGGCAACGAAAAAACTCAAAGGCCTCGGACGCGGCCTCGATGCGCTGCTTGGCGGCGACGGCGATCCATCCAACCCGGCTTCCGATGCGAAGCCGCACGAACTGGCGATCGAGCAGCTGCAGGCCGGTAAATACCAGCCGCGCACCCGCATGGACGAGGGCAGCCTGACCGAGCTGGCCGCCTCCATCAAAACCCAGGGCATCATGCAGCCTATCCTGGTGCGCCCGGTGGGTCAGGCCAACGGCAAGACCAAGTACGAGATCATCGCCGGCGAGCGCCGCTTCCGCGCCGCGCAACTGGCCGGCCTGGAAAACGTGCCGGTGCTGGTGCGCGATGTGGACGACACCACGGCCGCCGCCATGGCCCTGATCGAAAATATCCAGCGCGAGGACTTGAATCCCCTGGAAGAAGCCCAAGGTATCCATCGTCTGATCACGGACTTCAGCTTCACCCATGAACAGGCCGCCCATGCGGTGGGCCGTTCGCGCAGCGCGGTGTCGAATCTGCTGCGGCTGATGAACTTGGCCGCGCCGGTCCAAACCATGCTGATGGCGGGCGACATCGATATGGGCCATGCGCGCGCGCTGCTGGCGGTCGATGCCGCCACCCAGATCACGCTGGCCAATCTGGTGGTGGCGAAACGGCTGTCGGTGCGCGAGACCGAAAAACTGGTCCAGCGCAGCCAGGAAGAGCAGTCGGCCAAGGAGCAGGCCAAGCCGCGCGAGAAATCGGGCGACATCCTGCGCCTGGAGGAAGAGTTGTCCGACGCCCTGGCCACCCCGGTCGTGTTCAAGATGGGGAATAAGGGCCGTGGTCAAATGATTATCGATTTCGCCGATCTGGAAATTCTGGACGGCGTGCTCGCCCGCCTGCGCGGCTGAGCCTACAATTTAAGCAAGGTCACATGCACCAAACTGGTGCATGTCCCAGCCTTCGCATCCCCCAAAAGCGAGCAATGTTGCTTGCGGTGCCATGCTGCGCCGCAGCATGTTTGACGCAGCTCCCGAAACCAACCTATAATCCCGTGTCTTTGGGTCAATAGGCTATCTCTGGGAACGTGGCAAGTGAGTGATTCTTCGCAAAGCATTGCCAAACCAGTGTACCGAGTAGTTGCCCTGCAATTCGCCATCGCCGTCCTGTTTGCCGCCGCCACCGCGTATTTTGCGAGCGAAAGCAAAGGGTGGTCCGCCGCCATGGGCGGCGCAATCGCAGTCGCCGGGAGTCTGGTGTACGCGCTGATGGTGGCCAAGGGGAACCCTGACGCCAAGCAAGCTTTTCGGACGCATTTTCGTGCCGAATTGATAAAAATTTTTATCACAGCAGTGCTGTTTATTTTGGCACTGGTGCTGTTTCAGTCGGCCGCCTGGTTATGGCTGATCTTGGGTTTTGTGGTGGCGACCATGGCGTATTGGTTGTCATTACTCGCGGTTTAATCATCTTAATTTCAACTTATGACCACTGAACACGCTACTGGCCACGCAGGCCCGGCAAATGCCACGGAATACATCCAACACCACCTTTCGCACCTGCAAAGCGCGGACGGCACCATCAATCTGGATACGTTCTGGGTTTCCGCCATTCTCGGCCTGGTTTTCCTGGGCATTTTCTCCATGGCTTCGCGCCGCGCCACCGCTGGCGTGCCGGGCAAGCTGCAAAACTTCGTTGAATGGGTCATGGAGCTGGTCAATGACACCGTCAACAGCGCCTTCCACGCGAAAAGCGCCGTGATCGCTCCTCTCGCCATCACCATTTTCGTCTGGGTCTGGCTGATGAACGCAATGGACTTCCTGCCGGTTGACGCCCTGCCGCGCGTGCTGGAACTGTTCGGCGTGCACAAGCTGCGCGTCGTGCCGACCGCCGACGTGAACCACACCTTCGGCATGTCGATCGGCGTCCTGCTGTGCATTATCGGCTTCTCCATCAAGGCCAAGGGCATCGGCGGCTGGGGTAAAGAACTGTTCACTGCGCCGTTCCACGCGCACGGTCCGGCAGCCATCCTGCTGGCCCCGATCAACTTCCTGTTCCAGATGCTGGAATTGCTGGCCAAACCAATTTCGCTGTCGCTGCGACTGTTCGGCAATATGTATGCCGGCGAACTGATTTTCATCCTGATCGCGTTGTTGCCATGGTGGGCACAGTGGCTGCTGGGTGGTCCATGGGCAATCTTCCACATCTTGATTGTAACTCTGCAAGCTTTTGTGTTTATGGCGTTGACGGTTGTGTACCTTAGCCTCGCGGTTGAGAAGCATTAATCAGCAACTTTATATTTTGTTTTTTTAGTATCTTTCGTTTTTTAAATTAGGAGAAATCTAATGCAAGCTCTGATCGCACAAGTACAAAGCATGACCGTTCTGGCAGTTGCCATCATCATCGGCCTGGGCGCCATCGGTACCGCACTCGGCTTCGCTATCCTGGGCGGCAAGTTCCTGGAAGCTTCGGCACGTCAACCAGAACTGATGCCACAACTGCAAACCAAGCTGTTCGTTATCGCTGGTCTGCTGGATGCGATCTCGATGATTGGCGTTGGTGTTGCTCTGCTGTTCACCTTCAACAACCCATTCCTGACCGCCCTGGCCACCGCAGCAGCTCAGTAATCCACGCTCCAACCGGGGAAACTCTTTTTAGGAGCAAGGTATGAACATCAATATGTCTCTCATCGGCCAGATGATCACCTTCGCGGTGCTCGTATGGTTCTCGATGAAATTCGTATTCCCAGCGCTGAACAATGCGCTGGATGAGCGTGCCAAGCGTATTGCCGACGGTCTGGCAGCTGCCGACCAGGGCCAGGCTTCCATGGTGCTCGCTGAAAAGCGCGCCAATGAAGCCCTGGCTTCGGCCCGCGACGAAGCTTCGCAGCGCGTTGCGGACGCTGAAAAACGCGCTCAGCTGATCGCTGAAGAAATCAAAGCCAACGCTCAAGCCGAAGCGGCCCGCATCATTGCGCAAGCCAAGGCCGAAGCCGACCAGCAAATCACCCAGGCCCGCGAAGCACTGCGCGCCCAGGTCGCCGATCTGGCCGTCAAGGGCGCCGAGCAAATCCTGAAGCGCGAAGTGACCGCGTCGGCCCACGCCGACCTGCTGTCGCGCCTTGCGACCGAGCTGTAATTATGGCAGAGCTCGCAACCGTCGCTCGTCCATACGCGGAAGCCCTCTTCCGCGTAGCCCAAGCCGGCAACCTCGCGGTGTGGTCCGATCTGGTGTCCGAACTGGCCCAGGTCGGCAGCCACCCCGAGGTGCTGTCGTATGCACGCAATCCGAAAGTGTCGGATAGCGATGTTGCCGCGACCATTCAAGCATTGGTGAAGGCTCCGCTGAACGCGGAAGCGCAGAACTTCCTGTCGATGCTGATCGAAAATGGCCGTATTGAATTGCTGCCGGAAATCGGCGCCCAATTCCAGCTGTTGAAAAACAGCGCGGAAGGCGCGGCCGATGCCGAGATCACGAGCGCATTCGATATGAGCGCAGCCCAAACGGCTGAGCTGGTCAACACGCTGGAAAAGAAATTCAGCCGCAAGCTCAACCCAAGCGTCACGGTCGACCCATCGCTGATCGGTGGCGTGCGCGTGGTGGTAGGTGATGAAGTGCTGGACACTTCGGTGCGCGCCAAGCTGCAACAGATGCGTGTTGCGCTGGTAGCGTAATTCGCACCCGCTTCGGCAGACCCATATACCCTCGCGCAAGCTGAGAGAAAACATTTAGGAGTTAGTATGCAACTCAACCCATCTGAAATCAGCGAGCTGATCAAGAGCCGGATTCAAGGCATTGATGGCGGCGCTGAAGTGCGCAACCAAGGCACCGTAATTTCCGTTGCCGACGGTATCTGCCGCATCCACGGTCTGTCCGAAGTGATGCAAGGCGAGATGCTGGAATTCCCAGGCAACACCTTTGGTCTGGCCATGAATCTGGAGCGCGACTCCGTCGGCGCCGTGATTCTGGGTGCTTACGAGCACATCTCGGAAGGCGACACCGTCAAGTGCACCGGCCGTATTCTGGAAGTGCCAGTCGGTCCTGAACTGCGCGGCCGCGTGGTCAACGCCCTGGGCCAGCCGATCGACGGCAAAGGTCCGGTCGACGCCAAGCTGACCTCCCCTATCGAAAAAATCGCCCCCGGCGTGATCGCCCGTGAGTCGGTGTCGCAGCCAATGCAGACCGGCCTGAAATCGATCGACGCCATGGTGCCGATCGGCCGTGGCCAGCGTGAGCTGATCATTGGCGACCGCCAGACCGGTAAGTCCGCCGTTGCGGTTGATGCCATCATCAACCAAAAAGGTCAGGGCATGACCTGTATCTACGTGGCGATCGGCCAAAAAGCCTCGACCATCAAGAACATCGTGCGTTCGCTGGAACAGCACGGCGCGCTGGAATACACCATCGTGGTGGCCGCTTCGGCATCCGAGTCCGCTGCCATGCAGTACATCTCGGCCTACTCCGGCTGCACCATGGGCGAATACTTCCGCGACCGCGGCGAAGACGCCCTGATCGTGTACGATGACCTGTCCAAGCAAGCTGTTGCCTACCGTCAGATCTCCCTGCTGCTGCGCCGCCCACCAGGCCGCGAAGCTTACCCAGGCGACGTGTTCTACCTGCACTCGCGTCTGCTGGAACGCGCAGCCCGCGTGAACGCCGACTACGTCGAAGCCTTCACCAAGGGTGAAGTCAAAGGCAAGACCGGTTCCCTGACCGCGCTGCCGATCATCGAAACCCAGGCTGGCGACGTGTCCGCCTTCGTGCCGACCAACGTGATTTCGATTACCGACGGCCAGATCTTCCTGGAAACCTCGCTGTTCAACTCCGGTATCCGTCCTGCGATTAACGCCGGTATCTCGGTGTCGCGCGTGGGTGGTGCTGCCCAGACCAAGGTCATCAAGGGCCTGTCCGGCGGTATCCGTACCGACTTGGCACAGTACCGTGAACTGGCTGCGTTCGCGCAGTTCGCTTCCGACCTGGACGAATCGACCCGTAAGCAGCTGGACCGCGGTGCCCGCGTGACCGAACTGCTGAAGCAGTCCCAGTACTCGCCGCTGTCGATCTCCCTGATGGGTGCATCGCTGTTCGCCGTGAACAAGGGCTTCCTGGACGATATCGCTGTGAAGCAAGTGCTGGCCTTTGAAGCTGGTCTGCATTCGTTCCTGAAAGCCAAGCACGCTGCTCTGCTGACCAAGATCGAAGAAACCAAGCAACTGGACAAAGACGCCGAAGCTGCGCTGTCGGCCGCCATTGCTGATTTCAAGAAATCCGGCGCATTCTAAGATGCACGGCGGCCTGGCGACAGGCCGCCTTCACGCGCAAAGGAGTAAGGACTCATGGCAGTAGGCAAAGAGATACGTGGCAAGATCAAGAGCGTAGAGAATACGAAGAAGATCACCAAGGCGATGGAAATGGTCGCCGCATCGAAAATGCGCAAGGCGCAGGATCGCATGCGCGCCGCCCGTCCCTACAGTGACAAGATTCGGAACATCGCTGCGAACCTGGCAAATGCCAACCCGGAATATACGCACCCGTTCCTGGCGGACGCCAAGGGCACGGAAGCGAAGGCAGTGGGTTTCATCGTCGTCACGACCGATAAAGGTCTGTGCGGCGGCCTGAACACCAACGTGCTGCGTATGGTGACGGCCAAGACCCGCGAGCTGGAAGGCGCTGGTAACAAGATTGAGGCAGTCGCAATTGGTAATAAAGGTTTGGGCTTCCTGAACCGCGTTGGCGTGCCCGTGGTCGCCCAAGCTACCCAGATCGGCGATACGCCGCACCTGGAAAAGCTGATCGGCCCGGTCAAAGTCATGCTGGAGAAATTCCAGGAAGGCAAGCTGGACGCTGTTTACCTGTGCTACACCAAGTTCATCAACACGATGAAGCAGGAACCGATGGTCGAGCAATTGCTGCCGCTGACGGCAGACAAAGTGCAGGCTGACAAGGGTAATCACAACTGGGATTACATCTATGAGCCGGACGCTGCGACCGTGATCGACGAACTGCTGGAGCGCTATGTAGAAGCGCTGGTGTACCAGTCGGTGGCGGAAAACCTGGCGTCCGAGCAATCGGCCCGTATGGTGGCGATGAAAGCCGCCAGCGACAACGCCGGTAACGTCATCGGTGAACTGAAGCTGGTCTACAACAAGACCCGCCAGGCTGCAATTACCAAAGAACTGTCTGAAATCGTCGCCGGTGCGGCAGCGGTTTAAACGAATTTAACTATATTTGAAGGAACGAACATGGCTGATGGCAAAATCGTTCAGTGTATCGGCGCTGTGGTGGACGTTGAGTTCCCACGCAATGCGATGCCTAAAGTTTTTGACGCGCTGAAAATGGAAGGCTCCGAGCTGACCCTGGAAGTGCAACAGCAGTTGGGTGACGGCATTGTCCGTACCATTGCACTGGGCTCCTCCGACGGTCTGCGTCGCGGCATGAGCATCCAGAACACTGGCAAACCAATCATGGTGCCAGTGGGCAAAGCAACCCTGGGCCGTATTATGGACGTGCTGGGCAACCCGATCGACGAGTGCGGTCCAGTTGCTCACGACCAAGTGGCTTCGATCCACCGCGTGGCGCCTGCGTACGACGAACTGTCGCCATCGCAAGACCTGCTGGAAACTGGCATCAAGGTTATCGACCTGGTCTGCCCGTTCGCCAAAGGCGGTAAAGTGGGTCTGTTCGGCGGCGCCGGTGTCGGCAAGACCGTGAACATGATGGAACTGATCAACAACATCGCTAAAGCGCACTCGGGTCTGTCCGTGTTCGCCGGCGTGGGTGAGCGTACCCGTGAAGGTAACGACTTCTACCACGAAATGGCCGACGCCAAAGTGGTGGACCTGGAAAACCCAGCCAACTCGAAAGTGGCGATGGTTTACGGTCAGATGAATGAACCACCAGGCAACCGTCTGCGCGTGGCGCTGACCGGTCTGACCATCGCGGAATCCTTCCGTGACGAAGGCCGTGACGTGCTGTTCTTCGTGGACAACATCTACCGCTTCACCCTGGCCGGTACCGAAGTGTCCGCACTGCTGGGCCGTATGCCTTCCGCCGTGGGTTACCAACCGACCCTGGCCGAAGAAATGGGCCGTCTGCAAGAGCGTATCACCTCGACCAAGACCGGTTCGATCACCTCGATCCAGGCCGTGTACGTGCCAGCGGATGACTTGACCGACCCGTCGCCTGCGACCACCTTCGGCCACTTGGACTCCACCGTGGTTCTGTCGCGTGACATCGCCGCCCTGGGTATCTACCCAGCCGTGGACCCGCTGGATTCGACCTCCCGTCAGCTGGATCCGCTGGTGGTTGGCCAGGAACACTACGACACCGCGCGCTCCGTGCAGGGCACCCTGCAGCGCTACAAAGAACTGCGTGACATCATCGCGATTCTGGGTATGGACGAGCTGGCGCCGGAAGACAAACTGCTGGTGGCTCGCGCCCGTAAGATGCAGCGTTTCCTGTCGCAGCCTTTCCACGTTGCTGAAGTGTTTACCGGTTCCCCAGGTAAATACGTTTCGCTCAAGGACACGATCAAAGGCTTCAAGATGATCTCCTCCGGCGAACTCGATCACCTGCCAGAGCAAGCGTTCTACATGGTTGGCACGATCGAAGAAGCAATCGAGAAAGCCAAGAAACTCAACTAATCGTTGAGTTTGGCGCGGCGCGGCCCCGTGGGCGGCGCCGCTTACACCCGATAGGACACACATGGCAAACACTATTCACGTTGACGTGGTTTCGGCCGAAGAAGAAATCTTCTCCGGCGAAGCCACCTTCATCGCGTTGCCGGGCGAACAGGGCGAGCTGGGTATCTACCCGAAGCACACGCCGCTGATTACCCGTATCCGTCCGGGCGCGGTGCGCATCCAGATCCCAGGCAAGGCTGAAGAAGAGTTCGTCTTCGTCGCCGGCGGCCTGCTGGAAGTGCAGCCGAACGCCGTGACGGTACTGGCCGACACCGCGATCCGTGGTCACGATCTGGACGAAGCCAAGGCCCAGGCCGCCAAGAAACTGGCGGAAGAATCCCTGGCCAACAACAAGACCGGCATCGACTACGCGAAAGCGCAAGCTGAACTGGCAGCCGCCATCGGCCAGCTGGCAGCGATCGCCAAACTGCGCCAGACCAAGCACTGATCGGTCCGCGCAGCACAGCAAAAAAGGCAGCCTCGGCTGCCTTTTTCTTTGTCTTAAGCTTTTTAGGCTAAGGCACTGGCGCGGCTTACCGATGGGAAGTCGTCAATGCCTCCGAGAATTTGCGGGGCACAGTGAATAACATCGAGCTCCATGCACAAATCTCCGTGGTTCTGATTAGGTGCATAAACCGTAGGCTTTGCGGTCGGCGAAATAGCGGTAAGTGAAAGTCCGCACCGGGTAACGATTGCCGCGAATAATCGTCGTGGGCGGGGTGACATCAAAACGTTCCGGCAATTTGCCCGTATAGCGGAAGGAATAGCGGAATTGGGTTTCGTCGGAAGTACCGACGGAAATCATCATTAATGGCACTTCTTTAATCACTTCCACCAGATCGGCGCGCTGATTGGTGCCGCGCTGGTAAATGCTGACGACTTCGGCCGGCGCAATGACTTCGCCTTTGGGCTGGCTGATTTTAAAAGCGCGGCTGGTGAATTGGACTTCATTGCCGCGCGGGACCATATAAATCATGCTGAATTCCACGCCGCCCTCGGGCAGGGTGGTGGGCGCCGTGGCGGAGACGGTAATGCCGCGCGGCAGCTGGAAAGTCGAACCTTCGGCCCAGGTCTTGCACTCGGGCGTGGTCGCCATATACAGGCTGGGGGCGGTGTAATTGTCGCTGCAGCCGGCGACGAGGAAAACGAAAGCGAGGGGCGCAAAGCGGCGCATGATAGGTATGCAGTCTGAGTGAGGCTGGAGTAGCCGGAAACCATAGTGTACTCCCAGCACGGGCCAAAGTCCGGGCTGGGAGGAACTGGATTAGAGTTTTGTGCAAGATTGCAGCTTGTATAAGCTAAATATTGGTGCAAAAACAAGCTGCTGAAACAGCCGCCAGCTCGTGCACCTGTGTATGCGTGTTAGTGCCTACACACTGCGCTTGTCGCGGCCACGCGTGCGGGCGGCCTTGATGATGACTTTCCACTTGGCGCGCGCGGAGATTTTGTCCAGCGGCGTTTGCTGGCTGCGCTGCACATCGCGCAATAGCTTGTGGTAATTCAATAGGCGATCCGGATCGATTTGTTCGCGCACCGCGCAACCGGGTTCTGCCTCGTGGCGGCAATCGTGGAATTGGCAATGGGCGGCCAAGCTTTCGATATCGTCGAAGGTGGCAGCCAGGGTTTCCCCATCAGCATCGGGACGCCAGGTGCGCAGCCCGGGCGTGTCGATAATGCAGCCGCCATCCGGACAGATATGCAGCGAACGTGCCGTTGTCGTATGCCGGCCGCGGCCATCGCTTTTGCGGTTGCCGCCGGTTTCCTGATGCGCCGAAGTCAGGGTATTGGTCAGCGTGGATTTACCGGTGCCGGATGCGCCTAATAGGCAGATGGTTTGCCCATTGCCCAGCCAGGGTTTTAATTCCGTATTGGCCATCATACTGAGACTATTAATTGCCACGATTGGAATATAAGAAGGCAGGCGCTGGCGTAATTCGGCGATGCGATTATCGACATCGATGCCGAGATCGGTTTTGCTGAGTACCACGACCGGCGCCACTTCCGCGGCCTGGACCAGGGCAATATAACGTTCCACCCGGCGTGGATTGAAATCATTATCCAATCCCATGACTAAGAGGGCGGTGTCGATATTGCTGGCCAAGGGCTGGCGGCGGCCGTCATTGGCGCGGCGCGCGATATGGGTGAATGGGGATAAGCGCCGGCTTATCCACAGCTCGCCATGGGCATGGCTTTCCACCACGACCCAGTCGCCCACGGCCAGGCCGCTGCCTTGTTCCTGCAAGCTGCTGAGCAGGCGGGGCAGGGCGCGCGCACGGTGTTCGGCCTGGCCGTCATGCACGGTTTGCCAGTCGCGCTGGACTTCGGTCAGGCGCATCAGTTGGGCGCCGGGGGCGGCCTCGGCCATGGAGAGTTGGGCGAGGATGGAGTTGTTCAGGCCGATACGGCGCAGTACTGCGAAATCGAATTCGATCATGATTGAGCGGTGTTCCCGGATTCAGTTCGCTCGCGACGCGCGCGAGCATACGCATCCGCGCAAGGCGGAGGCACGAAGTGCAATGGGAAGGTCGGCGCGCGATCAGGCGCGGCTCGTTACCGGCTCAAACAGATGGTGTTGCGAGAGCTTGCGAAACGCGGGGGATCAGGCTGCCGACAGGAGGGCAATGTCCAATTTACGCATTTTGTCGTCTCCTGTGGTGGTCGTTGATGGAGGCGCCAGTGTGGCACCGCCTTGCCAGGAAGTCAACCGGCGCGCGCCAGCAGCTGGGGCGGCGCGCGGCGCACCGTGTGCAGCTCGCAATGGGCCGGCTGCAGGGCGGCGCGCAGCAGGTCCAGGGCCAGCTGAGGCTGGGCCGCGCCGCACATGAAGATGTCGGCGGCGGCAAAGCCATCCTCCGGCCAGGTGTGGATGGAGATATGCGATTCGGCCAGCAGCACCACGCCGGTCACGCCCTGGCCGGGGCCGAAGCCGTGGAAATGGCTGTGCAGCACGCAGGCGCCGGCCGCCTCGGCGGCGGTGCGCAGCAGCTTTTCGATGGCGCTGCAGTCGCCCAGGCGCTGCGCGGCGATGCCCGACATATCGGCCAGCAAATGCGTACCGCTGGGCAGATGGCGGTCGTCCGTGCGTGAGTATGCGCTCACTTGTGACCTCCGCCGCCACCGCCGCCCCAGCTGCCGCCGCCGGTGCGCGAAGACCAGCTGCTGCCGCTGCCGCCGTGCGTGCCTTCGTCGCCGGAAAACATGCGGATCCAGCTTGCCGACATGCTGAAGATGGTCACAACCATCGCATACACCAGGAATTTACCCATCTTACTTATCCATCGCATCCAGAATTTTGGCGGGAATATAGATCGCCAGCGCGGCGATCACGCTGTACATGAAGGTGCTGGTGAAAGACGCCAGCAGCGGTATCGCATTGATCGCGAGCAGCATCATGATCATGCCCTTGGCGACCGAGGTATAGCGCTTGCCCGCCGCCGAGTCGAGCAGCGGTGCGCCCGGTTCCGGGCCGCGATAGGCTTTGCCGAACCAGGCCTTCACCTGGTCGCGCGACATCGGCGTGGCGCGCGACCAGCTCAATTCCTCGCCCGTCAGCTCGGCCGCCAGCTGCACCACGCCCTGTTTGAATTCGTAGACCTTGGCCTCGTCGCCCACGCTGACGCGCCAGTTGAAGGCGCCCGCCGCGAACGTGACCTTGGCTTCGTAGTCGTATAGCTTGGCGTATCGGATCTTGTCGAAAGTGCAGGCGCTGGAGGCCGGGCCGTCCCAGCTGGGCCACTTGTCCATCACGTTGGAGCGGAACCAGCCCTCGTCCGTCTCCACCAGCCAGGTAAAGCCTTTGCGGCCGCTGTACAGCAGATACTCGGTCCAGCTGCTGCCTTCATAGTCCTGGCGGCGCAGGATGCCGAGCACCGTGTAGTCCTGGTTTCCCAGCTTGCCGCTGGCGCCCAGTGCCAGCGAAGTGCTCACCTGCTCCAGCTTTGCGCCGGCAGCCAGTACCTGCGCTTGCGGGCTGGCCGCATCGATGCTGGTCCGGCAGGATTGGCAAACCAGATTCGCGGTCAGGCCGGGCAGGTATTGGATGGCGCTGCCGCAGGACGGGCAGTTCAGCGTATCGAGCTTGCCGCGATAGCGACCCGCCGTGCGGCGGATTTGCTCGTCGTCGCGCAGCAGCTGCATTTGCATGCTGCCCAGCGTGACGGCGATGCCGTGATAAAGCTGCGGCTGCGCGCCGTCCGAATAATCGAGTGTGACAAAGCTCTCGCCCAGGCGCAGGTCGGCCACGCGCGCCTGCCAGCCGTCGCCCACCTTGAACGGCAGCTCGCCTTGGCCGCCGCTGCACTCGGCGCTGCGGATGTCGGCCGCCGTATAGCGCTCCTTGCCGACGGTGTATTGCTGGCCCGGCGCCAGCTGCTCGAACGCCGGCAGCTCGCCCTCCGGCTTGCGCAGCGTGGTCACGGTGTACTGGCCGGAGGCGTCGCCCAGCCAGCCGTTGCCGCCATCGGCGAATTGCAGATACCACTCGTTCCACATGCCCGCCGCATAACGCAGCTGGATGCGGCCGATCACGGTGAAGGCGCGGCCACCCAGCACGCCGCTGGCGTTCAGGCAGAGCGGGGAATAATCCTCCAGCACGGACCCGATCTTGCCCAGGTTCTGGACCGCGTCGGCATCCTTGAGCACACGGGTATTGCAGTACTCGCACACGGCCATGACCGAGGCGTGCGAGCGGAAGCTGACTTCGGCGCCGCAGCTGGGGCAGGAAACTACTTGCATCAGACGCGCTTAACCTATCAGTTTTTTCAGCAGCTCGGCCTTGGTGCTGTCGTAGTCGGCCGCCGAGATCAGGCCTTTGTCGAGCAGGGCTTTCAACTTGCCCAGACGGGCTTCGATCGAGTCGTCCGCCACCGCAGGCGCCGCTGCGGTAGGCGCCCCCACCTGGGTCATGCTGGCGCCCACCGCCTGGCCCATGGCCTGGCCGATGGTCACGCCCGCGCCCAGTCCCGCGCCGATGCCGGCGATGCCGCCTTCGTTCTGCGCCGCCAGCGGAATGGCGCTGGCCACCTGGTATTTGGTGAAGCCTCCCAGCTTATCGGCCGAGAGGCCGCCCTTCATGCCGGCCGAGATGCGCTCGTCCAGCGCCGCCTGCAGCTCTTCCGGCAGGCTGACGCTGGCCACATTGAATTCATCGAGGCCGATGCCGTAACGGGCGAAGGCATCGGCCAGGTCGCCTTTGACTTCCTGCGCCATCAAGGCCTGGTTGGCCGCCATGTCGAGGAAGGCGATATTCGAGCCGCCCAGCGAACCGGCCATGGTCGCCATCAGGATGCCGCGCAGCTGGTCTTCCACCTCGTCGCGGGTATAGGCTTCGCGTGTGCCGCTCACTTCCGTGAAAAACTTGCGCGCATCCGTCACGCGGTAGGAATACATGCCGAAGGCTCGCACGCGGATCATGTCGAAATCCTTGTCGCGGATGGTGATCGGCTGCTGCGTGCCCCATTTGCGGCCGGTCTGCACGCGGGTGCTGAAGAAGTACACGTCCGACTTGAACGGGGAGTCGAACAGCTTGTCCCAGTTTTTCAGGTTGGTCAGCACGGGCAAGGTCTGGGTGCTCAGCTTGTGGGTGCCGGGGCCGAAGACGTCGGCGATCTGGCCTTCGTTGACGAAGACCGCCACCTGCGATTCGCGCACCACGAGCACGCCGCCGTTCTGGATTTCCGCGTCCTGCATCGGATAGCGCCAGGCCAGCACGCCTTCCGTCTCCTCGTTCCATTGCAGGACGTCGATAAACTGCTTCTTGATAAAGCTGCCGATACCCATGATGTGGTCCTCGCTTGAATACTCTGTGTCAGGAAATGCAGGCGGCGTTGATGCCACCGATGGAGAGCGAAATCGCGCCCAGCAGGCCGCCGAAGGCGCTGTTGTCGGCCTCGATCTGGTCCTTGGCCATGCGCAGCAGGCGCGTGGTCACGGCATAGGCCAAGGCCTGCACCACCATGGCGCCGCCGGCCCAGGCAAAGAACTGCTGGTAATTCGCGGTGTGCAGCAGGCTGGAAGCGATCGTCAGCGAGAAGCCGATCAGGGCGCCGCCCAGCGACAGGGCCGCGGCGTGATTGCCTTGGCGGATCAGCAGAACTTCATCGTAGGGCGTCATCCAGGTGTACGCTTTGAAGAACACGCCCAATAAAAAGGCAGCCAGAAACAGGTGGATCAGATAATTCAGGATGGCGTACACGTCTTTCCCCGTGGCTGAGTATGTGTCAAACTTGCTTGCATAGAAACATATTAGAGCAAAAGCACGTAAATGACCAAAAAGATTCTGATCCTGTCCGTCTTCGTGGTCGCATCCTGCGGGCTGGCCTACGAATTGATCGCCGGGGCGCTCGCCAGCTATCTGCTGGGCGATTCCATCCTCCAGTTCTCCACCATCATCGGCTGCTACCTGTTCGCCATGGGCGTCGGCGCCCACCTGTCCAAATACGTGAAGGACGAGGACGTGCTGGCCCGCTTCGTCGACATCGAACTGGCCGTGGGCCTGATCGGCGGCGTCTCGGCGGCCCTGCTGTTCCTGACCTTCTCGTGGATGGGGGCGCCCTTCCGCACCATGCTGTATGCGATGGTGTTCATGGTCGGCGCCATGGTCGGCATGGAAGTGCCGCTGGTGATGCGCGCCCTGAACGTGCGCCAGACCGGCTTTAGCGAACTGGTAAGCCGGGTGCTGACCTTCGACTATCTGGGCGCCCTGGCCGTGTCCCTGCTGTTCCCGTTGGTGCTGGCGCCGCATCTGGGCCTGGTGCGCACCGGCTTCATGTTCGGCATGCTGAACGTGGGCGTGGCGTTGTGGACCATCTACGTCTTCCGCCGCGAATTGGAAAATCTGACGGGACGCCTGCTGCGCGCCAGCGCCGTGCTGGTGGCGCTGGTGTTCGGCTTCATCGGCGCCGACCGCATGACGCAGTTCGGCGAGCATGGCCTGTTCGGCGACGAGATCGTGTACTCCACCACCACGCCGTATCAGCGCCTGGTCATCACGCGCTGGAAGGACGACCTGCGGCTCTACATCAACGGCAATCTGCAGTTCTCCTCGCGCGACGAATACCGCTACCACGAAGCGCTGGTGCATCCGGCCATGGAAGCGCTGCCTTGGGCGCGCCGCGTGCTGGTGCTGGGCGGCGGCGATGGTCTGGCCCTGCGCGAAGTGCTGCGTTATCCACAGGTGGAGCAGGTCACATTGGTCGATCTCGATCCGGCCATGACCCAGGCTTTCGCCCGGCGCGAAGAATTGGTGAAACTGAACCACGGCGCCTTTGCCGACAAGCGCGTGCGCGTCATCAATGCCGACGCGGCAATCTGGCTGCAAAACACGGAAGAGATGTTCGACGCCGTCATCATCGACTTCCCCGATCCCTCCAGCTTCGCGCTGGGCAAGCTGTACTCCGTGCCTTTCTACGGCATGGTGAAGCAGCATATGGCGGCGAACGGCCTGCTGGTGGTGCAATCGACCTCGCCCTTCTTCGCGCCCCATGCTTTCTGGACCATCGACGCCACGCTGCGCGAAGTGGGCCTGCGCACCAGTCCTTACCACGCTTACGTTCCTTCGTTCGGCGAATGGGGCTTTATCCTCGCCTCGCCGCAGCAGGAGTACAAGCCGCCCGAGTCGTATCGCCTGCCGATGCGCTACCTGAATGCGGAAACCACGCGCGCCATGTTCAGCTTCCCGCCCGATATGAAGCCGCTGCCGATGGAACCCAACCGCCTCAACACCCAGTCCCTCGTGAATGAATTCGAGCGCGACTGGCGGCGGAGCATACGCTGATGCTGCGCCGCTCCTTTCTGCTGTGGGCCGGCGCCAGCGGCGCGACCGCCGCCGCCGGCGTGGCGGGCTTTCTACGCTGGCAGGAAATCACGCCCAACGTCAATATGCCGGGCCGCGACGAAGGTCACCTCCTGCGCGACCGCAAAGCCCTGCCGCCGCCATCGCAAACGCTGGAAACCGATGTGATGATTCTTGGTTCCGGTATCGCCGGACTGACGGCGGCGTGGAAGATGGCGAAGGAAGGCAAGCGAGATTTCCTCATGCTCGACGGCCCCCAGCCCTATGGCAACGCGGCGGGCGGCAGCTTCGGCGAGCTGGCTTTTCCGACCGGTGCCCACTATCTGCCGCTGCCGACGCAGGAATGCTTCCACGTGCGCGAGATTCTGACCGATCTGGGCGTGATCCAGCGCGACGCCATGGCGCAAAGACCGTATTACGACGAACGCGCCGTGCTGCACGCGCCGGAAGAGCGCCTGCTGTTCAATGGCCAATGGCAGGAAGGGCTGGTACCGCACGAAGGCGTTCCAGCGCAGGAGCTGGAAGAGCACAAACGCTTCTTCGCCGAAGTCGAGCAACTGCGCCAGGTGCGCGGCAGCGACGGCAAGCGCGTCTTCGCCTTCCCCACCGTGAATTCCTCGGACGATGCGGCTTGGCTCAAGCTCGACGCCATCAGCTTCAAGCAATGGATAGAACAGAAAGGCTACCGCTCGCCCAGCCTGCATTGGTACTTGAATTACTGCTGCCGCGACGACTACGGCGCGCGCTACGACAAGGTATCCGCCTGGGCCGGCCTGCACTACTTCTGCGGCCGTGGCGGCGAAGCAGCCAATGCCGGGCAGGGCGCCTGGCTCACCTGGCCGGGCGGCTTGCAGACCCTGGCTTCCGGCCTGGAACGGCGCGCCGGCGCGCAGCGCCTGAAGGGCACAGCCGTATCACTGAAGCGTGCGGACAAGGGCGTGGAAGCGCTCTGCTTCGCGCTCGAAGGCGGCCAGCCGCGCAGCTTCCTGGTGCGCGCGCGCAAAGCCATCTGCGCCATGCCGCTGTACGTGGCGGCGCGCGTGGTGGAGAACATCGCCAGCTACGGCTTCAACCCCGCCCAGCATATTCCCGTGTACGCGCCGTGGATGGTGGCGAACTTTCTGCTCAAGCGCTTCCCCGAAGAGAGGGGGCAGACGCCGCTCTCCTGGGACAATGTGGTGTACGGCGAACCAGGGCTGGGCTATGTTGTCTCCACCCACCAGGACATTCGCGTGCGTCCGCCGGAAAAGACCGTATTCAGTTCCTACGTGGCGCTATCCGATCGCACCCCTTCCGGCGCGCGGCGCTGGATGATCTCGGCCAGCCCGCAAGAGCTGCTGGCGCTGGCCGGCGCCGACCTCAAAGCCGCTTACGGCGCCAACTTCGCCTCCTGCGTCGAGCGCGTCGACATCACACTGCGCGGCCATGCCATGGCTTCCCCGTCCCCGGGCTTCCGCAGCGACGCCGGCCTGCGCGCCCTGCGCGAGCTGGATGGTCCCATCCTTTTCGCCCACTCCGACCTCAGTGGCTTCTCCGTGTTTGAGGAAGCCTCGTGGTGGGGCTACCGCGCCGCGCGGCTGGCGTTGAACTAAACGCACTATCGAATTCGAATAGCATAAACCCGAGCTGTTAAATGGGCATGAATGCGCGGTCGAGAAGAGCGGTCAGTGCCGCAAGCTGGCAGTTGTAGGCGGCAATGTTGGCGCCTACCCATTCTTCGCGGCGAATCGGTTCCCAGCGAAGTGCATACCCGGCATTGATGCTGAGCACTTCAAATAACAAACGCTGGGCGCGCCCATTGCCGTCACGGAATGGATGGATCACGTTCAGTTCGCCGTAATAATGGGCTAGGCGCGCGACAAATTGCTCGCGCGGTAAACCGATGAGATAAGCTTCCTGTTTAAGTTGACGAAAGAGATTGTTCGCTTCTGGTTCGATCCGATTGACGTTCGCAAACCGTGTGCTGCCTTTGCTAATGTCTATTGTCCGTAACTCGCCGGCCCAGTTATAGAGATCTTGAAAGAGGTGGAAATGGATGGCGCGTAAGGCCGAGAAGGAAATATTGTTAAAGTCGGGCTCATATTGACTGATGCGTGTCTGCGTGAGCTCAATTTCCGCCGCTTGGAGGGCATCCGCTTCGGTTAGACCGAGTTTATTGATTAGGACATTGGAGTGTGGATAGCAATAGAGCGCATCTTGGCTCCTGCCATACTTATCGGACATACGTGGTTTTGGGCGTAGCCACGGTCGGCTTGACGGTGGACTGATTCGCGTCGGTCTTATCGGGCACCAGTCCTTCAAGCCGCAGACTGGCTTGATAATTTTCGTCGCGCAGTCGCAGGAAAATCTGGCGCTTCATTTCAGTTGTTAACATTCCAACTCTCCTGCGCAATAGATCAACCATCTCCCAAATATTGTAACGCACCCACTTGGCGTTAAAAAGCTGCAGCCGGAATTTCTGTTAGTCTGCAAGGACATTACCGCAAGCAAACAGGAACCATCATGAAAGCACGCGACCATTTCCGGGCACCCGCTAAACTCAAGCTGCGCGACAAGGATGCCGACCGCGCCCCGCTGGAGCCGGGCAAGGATGAGGAAAAGGCGCGCATGGAGGCGCTCAGCGAACGCATCGCCACGCTGCAGACCATGCTGCTGGCGGAGCGCAAGCGCAAGGTGCTGGTGGTGCTGCAGGGCATAGACACGGCGGGCAAGGATGGTGCCATGCGCGCCCTGTTCAAAGGCATCAATCCCATCGGCCTGCGTCCTGTCGCCTTCAAGGCGCCGACCGAGGCTGAGCTGGAGCGCGACTATCTGTGGCGCGTGCACCGCGAGGTGCCGAAGGCGGGTGAAATCGCCATCTTTAACCGCAGCCACTATGAGGAAGTGCTGGTGCCGCTGGTGCATGGCACGATCAAGCCGGCCGAATGCAAGCGCCGCTATGCCCAGATCCGCGATTTCGAACGCCTGCTGGCGGAAACCGGCACCGTCATCGTCAAAATCTTCCTGCACATTTCGCGCGACGAGCAGCGCGAACGTTTGCAGGCGCGCCTCGATGAGCCGGAAAAACGCTGGAAGTTCGATCCCCAGGATTTAAAGGAGCGCGAGCTGTGGAACCAGTACCAGAAAGCCTATGAGGATGCCATCGCCGCCACTGACGCCGACCATGCGCCCTGGTATGTGGTGCCCGCCAATTCCAAGCCGCACCGCAATGTCGCCGTCGCCTCGCTGCTGCTGGAAACGCTGGAGAGCATGAAGTTGAAATGGCCGGAGCCCGCGCCGGAGCTGCTGAAATTGCAAGTGCGCTGAAAAAAGGGGCAAGGTGGCAGGCGCGCTGCAAGCCCTGGCGCCATATGGCATAGTGGCGGGATCAACACAGCTGGAGGCCATCATGCAACTCAAGGACCCAAGCCTGCTGCGTCAGCAAGCGTATCTCAACGGCGCGTGGAGCGATGCCGATAATGGCGAAACCCATGCCGTCACCAATCCCGCCACGGGCGAGCAGATCGGCACCATTCCGAATATGGGCACGGCCGAAACCCGCCGCGCCATCGAAGCCGCGAATGCCGCCTGGCCCGCGTGGCGCAAGAAATCCGCCAAGGAGCGCGCCGTCGTGCTGCGCAAATGGTATGAGCTGATCCTGGAAAACGCCGATGATCTGGCCCTGCTGATGACCACGGAGCAGGGCAAGCCGCTGGCCGAATCGAAAGGCGAAGTCCAGTACGGCGCTTCCTTCATCGAATGGTTCGCGGAAGAGGGCAAGCGCGTTGCCGGCGAAACCCTGGCGTCGCCCTGGCCAGACCGCCGCCTGGTCGTGACCAAGGAACCGATCGGCGTCTGCGCCGCGATCACGCCATGGAACTTCCCGATTGCGATGATTACGCGCAAAGCCGGCCCCGCGCTGGCCGCCGGCTGCCCCATGGTGCTGAAACCGGCCGAAGCCACGCCGTTCTCCGCGCTGGCGCTGGCCGCGCTGGCCGAGCGCGCTGGCATTCCGCCTGGCGTGTTCAGCGTGATCACCGGCTCGCCGCGCGAGATCGGCGAGGAGATGTGCCGCAACCCCATCGTGCGCAAGCTGACCTTCACCGGTTCCACCGGCGTGGGCCGCATCCTGATGCAGCAGTGCGCGCCGACGATCAAGAAGCTGTCGCTGGAACTGGGCGGCAACGCGCCCTTCATCGTGTTCGACGACGCGGACCTGGATGCGGCGGTGGAAGGGGCCATCGCCTCCAAGTACCGCAACGCCGGACAGACCTGCGTCTGCGCCAACCGCCTGTATGTGCAGGATGGCGTATACGAAGCCTTCGCCGAAAAATTCGCGGCTGCCGTCGGCAAGCTGAAAGTCGGCAATGGCGTGGAGCAGGGCGTGACCCAGGGGCCGCTGATCGACGAGAAAGCCGTGCAGAAGGTCGAGCAGCATGTGGCCGACGCCTTGTCCAAAGGCGGCCGCCTGCTCTTGGGCGGCAAGCGCCACGCGCTGGGCCATAGCTTCTTCGAACCGACCGTGATTGCGGACGCCAACGATCAGATGCAGGTGGCCGGCGAAGAGACCTTCGGCCCGCTGGCGCCGCTGTTCCGCTTCAAGACCGACGAGGAAGCGCTGGCGCTGGCCAACAATACCGAATTCGGCCTGGCCAGCTATTTCTATTCGCGCGATATCGGCCGCATCTGGCGCGTGGCGGAAGGGCTGGAGAGCGGCATGGTGGGTGTGAACACCGGGCTGATTTCCAACGAGGTCGCGCCCTTCGGCGGCGTCAAGCAGTCGGGCCTGGGGCGTGAAGGTTCCAGCTATGGCATGGACGATTACCTGGTCGTCAAATACATCTGCCTGGGCGGGATCTGATTCGGCTTAGCCAGCCGGAGGCTGTTGCAGAATCTCCAGCAATTGCTTGCGCAATTGCTGGAATTCCTCGCCGTCGCGGCGCTGCAGGTCTTGCACATCCTTGTAGATGCTGGCCGCCGTCGGGTTGTAGCGCTTTTTGATCTCTTCGATTTTCTCCCGGGTGATGCGCAAGCTCTCCAGTGCACTGTTTTTCGCGGCCGTCTTCTCCCGTATTTCCTGCACTTCGTCCAGCAGCACATCGGTCAGCCAGCCGATCTGCTTGCCGTAGGAGGCGACCTCGTGGACCACATCGCCTTCCACCACGCCATCGCCCGCATTGCTGGGCAGGGTGCGCAGCAACTGCCTTAAATCGAACTGCTGGGCCACATGGCCGCTGAGGGGAAGATTGAGTTGCGGATTCCAGAACCAGAGCCATGGATACATGCATACCTCGCTGAGAGTTTAGGGGCAGGTGCCGATTTCGTAGTAGTCCGGCGCGGTGCGTTTGAGCGTGGTGCGGGCGAAGATATTGTTCAGCCCCATCAGCTGATCCGAACCGTTGGCATAGACGTAGAAGCCGTTCGTATGGGCGCGCCCTTCCTGCACATGGGCATAATTGCTGGCGTTGAAGCAGGTGGCCGGACCTGGACCCGGGCCGGGATCGCTGGCGCCGGTCAGACGGTCGACCATGCGCTTCACGGCTTTCATCTGGCGGCCCGACTGTTTGGCGTAGTTGGGATCGTCGTAGCTGAACCAGTCCCAGCACGCATTCGGATTTGCCATCGTCACCGCCGCAGCCTGCGGATACAGCACCAGGATATTGTTGGCGTCGGCCCAGCCGTTATAGCCGGCGTTGCGGACAAAGGCGTCGCTGACGTTGGCCTGATTCTGCTTGCAGCCGTGGAATGCCACGTGCAGCTTGCAGGATTGGGCGTTATTGGCGTCGCAGCCCGGCGGCACATACAGCACACCGGTGGCGGCCATGCCGTGCGACTGCGGATCGCTCAGAAACTCGGCCTGATCGAAACCGATAAAGCGTCCGGCCGGGTTGTTGCTGGACTTCTGAACCAGCGGGCCGTAAATCCATTGCAGCAGTTCGCCCGCCGCATCGTAGCCGCAGTTGCTGATATAGGGCGAAGCCAATGTCGAGCAGCCATTGCCGAAGAAGTCGGTCGGCACCGCATGCTGGGCCGCCAGGTCCTTTTTGTAGCGGATATTCGCGGCCGGCACATAGTTCTGGTAGTAGCTGGCCAGGTCGTCCATCACCGGCGTCGGCACCAGCGTATCGGCGCTGCCCGAGAACAGCCAGATGCGCTGGCGGTTCATGCCCGCCACGGGATCGATGCTGCCATTGCTGGCGTTCTGGTTGGTGATGTCGAACAGGCCCGGCACATTGGTGCCGCCAGCGCTCACATGGCACATGGCGGGCAAGGTGGTGCAGCTGCATACGGTAGTGGCGGTGCTCAGGTTGCCGCGCGCGCAGTAGTAGGGGCCGCCCGCGATCACGCCCGCGCCATCCACAATAGCCGAGTAAGCGACGCCGAACTGCACCGCCATATACGCGCCGGAGCTGAGTCCGGAAACGGAAACCTGCTTCGCCTTCATGGCGGGCAGTGGAGCGGCCTGCACCTGTGATACGGACAGGGACAGGGCGGTGGCCAGCAAAACCAGGCTGGCTATAAAGCGGCTTGCGATACGGCGTGCAAAGAAGGGACGGCAGCGTGGCATGGCAATCTCCCGGTTGATAATGGAGCTGCAATTCTGCGAGAACTTCTGGAGCGGTATTTAAAGCCGCTCAATCGTACAGCAGGAACGCTTACCGTGCTGCGGGGTCGTTCAGCGGTGCGGATGGCTTTGACATAGAATGGTTTTTTCCCACTTTTCTTACTTGTGCAGGAATAGCCATGTCCCCTACCTTGATCAAATTTTCCGTGCTGTCCGCGCTGGGCCTGATGAGCGCCGCCAGCGTCCTCGCCCAGCCGCAATCCGCGCCCGCCGCGCCGGCCGCTTCCACCGCCGCCCCAGCCGCCAGCTGCCCGGCCATCCTCAAGCAGAACTTCAAGCGCCTGCAGGACGATGCGCCGCAGGATCTGTGCCAGTACGCCGGCAAGGTGCTGCTGGTGGTGAACACCGCCAGCTACTGCGGCTACACCAACCAATACGAAGGCCTGGAAGCGCTGCACGCCAAATACGCGTCCAAGGGGCTGGTGGTGCTGGGCTTCCCGTCCAACGACTTCGGCAAGCAGGAACCGGGATCGAGCAAGGAGATCGCCGACTTCTGTTACAACACCTACGGCGTGAAATTCCCCATGTTCGCCAAATCGGTGGTGTCGGGCAGCGCGCCGAATCCCTTCTACGCCAGCCTGATCAAAGCCACCGGCAAAGCCCCCGCCTGGAACTTCCACAAATACCTGATCGACCGCAATGGCAATGTGATCGAAAGCTTCCCCAGCAAGATCACGCCGGGTGACAAGCAACTGGTCGGCGCGGTCGAAAAAGCGCTGGCCATGTAAGGAACTTCCTGCCGCGCCGTTTGTCGAAAGAATGTGAAGAGAGATCGAATGGCGCAGGAGGAAATCATGGCACGCAACGGCGAAAAGAGAAATCATCCAACGGTAGAACTTACGATCGGTTTGGTATCCGTACGATCAGGGCAAGCGGAAAAGGATGAGGTACAGGCAGCTTTGCAAGCTAGCGAGCAGGCGAAGCAAGGACTGCTTGCCGCCTTAGGCAAACCCGGTATCGACTTGGAGTTTGATCAGGACACGCCTGTGTATTTTGGCGATCCGGAGCATCCAGAACTCGTGATTCAGCAATGGCGTGGCCGCGAGGCGCGCGGTCGGTTTGTGGATGACGAGTTTCAATACGTAGCTTGCAGGAGGCCGGGTACTATGTTCTGCTGATTTTTGTTGGGCTGGCAAGTGTCAACCTGTCGATCGGTCGCGTGTACTCTCGCATCGCGCAAGGAGGTCATTCTGTTCCCGCAAAGCGCCTGCGCGAACGCTTTACGCGCACGCAGCAAGCGATTCGTTCCGCGCTCCATGTGGCAGATGCGGCTATCCTGTGCGATGACAGCACTGTTCAGCGAGATGCGTTCACTATTGCGCACATCCGTAAAGGGCCGGAAGTCGCGTTCGATATCCGGCGCAGGCCGAATCCTCCTCAACTTATCCTGCGCTGGCTGAATGTGGTTGCGCCAGAGTAGTGAGCTTAAGCGGCTTCGCTGGCGGAGGTGGTGGCGAGGGCGAAGCCTTCGTCGAGCCAGCCGGTGATGCCGCCGGTCATGATCTTGACCGGACGGCCCAGCTGCGCCAGGCGGATGGCGGCGCGGGCGGCGCCGTTGCAGTGGGGGCCGGCGCAGTAGGTGATGAAGACGGTATCGGCCGGGTAGGCCGCCAGGCGCGAGCCGATGATCTTGCGCTGGGCCAGGTCGATGGCGCCTGGCACGTGGCCGGCCGCGTATTTTTCCGTGCCGCGCACGTCGAGCAGCACGAAGTCCTGTTGCGGCGTTCCCATCACGCTCTGCACATCCCAGCAGTCGGTTTCGAATTGCAGCGAGGCTTCGAAATGGGCTAGCGCAAGGGTGCTGGGGGCGGTGGCTTCGGTAACGATGGACATGGACATTCTCCGTGTTTGGTCCCGCCGGGATGGCGGGCGCTCTGTAGATGGCCTCCATTATCGAAGCGGCTGGCTTAAGCCGGCAGTGGCGCAAATGCCATTCTGCGTTAAGATTGCGCCATGGACTCCCAGGCGAAAAAGCATCTGGTCGTGGCTCTGGCCTATGACGGCTTGTGCACCTTTGAATTCGGTTGCACCGTCGAGCTGTTTGCGCTCGACCGCCCCGAACTGGGCGTGGACTGGTATGACTTTGCCGTCTGCGCCGCCGAGCCGGGGCCGATTCGCGCCGCCGGCGGCATCACGCTGCAGGCGCCGTATGCGCCCGAGCTGCTGGCGCGCGCCGACACCATCGTGATTCCCGGCTGGCGCAATGCCGATGAAGAGCCGCCCGCCGCGCTGCTGGAACAGATCCGCGCCGCGCATGCGCGGGGCGCGCGCCTGTGCAGCATCTGTTCCGGCGTCTTCGTGCTGGCGGCAGCCGGCGTGCTCGATGGCCGCCGCGCCACCACGCACTGGCGCTATACCGAGCGGCTGGCGCGCCGCTATCCGCGCATCGAGGTCAGGGAAGACGATCTGTATGTGGATGCAGGGCAGATCATCACCTCGGCCGGTTCCGCCGCAGGGCTGGACATGCTGCTGCATCTGGTGCGGCGCGATTACGGCGCCCGCGTCGGCAATCTGGTGGCCCAGCGCCTGGTGGTGGCGCCGCACCGCGAGGGCGGCCAGGCGCAGTTCCTGCCGCGCCCCATGGCGCATGACGAGCAGGGTCGCTTGTCGCGCCTGATGGACTGGCTGCGCGAATATCCGGCGCGCCGCCACACGGTGGCCAGCATGGCCGAACGCGCGGCCATGAGCGCGCGCACCTTGCAGCGCCAGTTCCAGGAAGCGACCGGCATGGGCGCGATGGAATGGCTGACCCGCGAGCGCGTTGCCATCGCCAAGGATCTGCTGGAAACGCCTGAGCTGCCGCTGGCCCAGGTGGCCGAGCGCGCCGGCTTCGGCTCCGAAGAATCGTTGCGCCACCACTTCCGCCGTTTGGCCGCGACCACGCCGGGCGCTTACCGGCGCCGCTTCGCCCCCCCCTGCCTTGTAGCCGAATTGCAATGATTGTAATTTCAATCGAACGTGACTAAGCTGATGCCACGGTGCGCGGCACCCCGGCTGCGCCTGCTTGAGCAAGGAGAATGCGATGCCTTATGTTGACGGCTTTCTGATTCCCGTTCCACAGAAAAATATCGATGCCTACCGCGAAATGGCGCAAAAGGCGGGCGCCATCTGGCGCGAGCATGGCGCGCTGCAGTTCCGCGAATGCATGGCCGACGACGTGAAGCCGGGCGTGCACACCTCCTTCCCGCAGGCGGTGAAGCAGGAAGAGGGCGAGTTGGTGATGTTCTCGTGGATCGTCTACGAATCGCGCGAGGAGCGCGACATCATCAACGAGAAAGTGATGAACGACCCGCGCATGAAGGAGATGATGGACCCCGCCACTTTCCCCTTCGACGGCAAGCGCATGATCTTCGGCGGCTTCAAGATGATCGTGGACTTGTAATGCCTACAGCGTCGCCCGCAGCGCTCCGCGCAGGGCGTTGCAGACGACGACTTCCTCCGCCTGCGCCAGCATGTCGCGCGTGACCACCGCTTCCTCGGCCTGCCAGGCGTCGAGGATCACCGCGCGCATCACGCCGGGCAGCAGCCCGCAAGCCAGCGGCGGCGTGACCCAGCGGCCGTTCAGGCGCAGGAAGACGCTGGACCGCCCGCCCTCGGTCAATTCTCCACGCTCGTTGAAGAAGAGCTGGTCGAAAGCGCCTTGCGCTTCGGCCGCCTTCCAGGCCGCGTCGTAGCGCGTGCGCAGCGTCGATTTGTGGCGCAGGAAAAGCTCGCTGGCGCTGGTGGCCTCGGGCGCCAGCAGCACGCGCACCGGTTCCGCCAGCGGCGTCAGCGCGCCGGTCTGCACGGCGAAGGCGCCGGCCTGGTTCATCGCCAGGCGCAGGCGGTGTGGCGTGGCGGGCGGCAGCGCATTGCAGGCCATCTGGATATAGGCGTGCGCCGCCGCCTCGTCCCAGGCAAAGCCGAAATAGCGCGCCGAGGCTTGCAGCCGCTGCAAATGGCGCTCGAGATGGCGCGCGCCGCTTTCGCGCGTGGCGTACATGGTTTCGAATAGTTCGAAATCGTTGGACAGGCCGGTGAGGAAGCGTGCCTTCAATTTGCACTCGGCGAATTCGTCCTGCGGATTGCTGTCGTAGACGATGCCCGCGCCCACGCCCATCTCGCCGCGCCGCACGCCGTTTTCAGGTGCTTGCAGATACAGGGTGCGGATCGGCACCGACAGGCAGAAATTGCCGAAGCGGCGGGCGCCTTGCGCTTGCGCGGGCGGATCGAACCAGCCGATCGCGCCGGTGTAGATGCCGCGCGGCGCCGCTTCCAGCTCGGCGATGATTTCCATGGTGCGACGCTTGGGCGCGCCCGTGATCGAACCGCAGGGATACAGCGCCTCAAAAATTTCGACCAGGCTGGCGTCGGCGCGCAGTTCGGCGCGCACGGTGGAGGTCATTTGCAGCACGCTGCTGTAGCGTCGCACTTCAAACAGATCGGGCGCCTGCACGCTACCGGTGACGGCCACGCGGCCGATATCGTTGCGCAGCAAATCCACGATCATCAGGTTTTCAGCACGATTCTTGCTGTCGCTGGCCAGCACCTGGGCGCGGCGCCGGTTTTCTTCGGCCAGGGCCTCCGCATCCTGCATGGCAGGCGAGGGCAGGGCGGCCGGCGCCGTGCCTTTCATCGGGCGCGCCGTCAACACGCCGTCCTGATGCTGGACGAACAGCTCGGGTGATAGCGAGACCACCGCCGTGCCGTCTTCCAGCCCGATCAGGGCGCCGTATGGCACCGGCTGGCGCGCGCGCAGACGCTCGTACAGGGCGTAAATCGAACCGAAGGCGTCGAAGCGCAGGCGGTAGGTATAGTTCACCTGATAGGTGTCGCCCGCCGCAATATAGGCGCGGATGCGTTCGATCGCATCGCTGAACTCCGCTTCCGTCACATTGGCGCGGATATCGGCCAGTCCGGCGGCATCAGCGGCTTCCTCGCCGGAGCGTTCTGCCAGCCAGGCCGCGACCTGGCCCTGTTCGAGCAGCTCGCAGCGTTCGAACAGCAGGATCTGCGCCAGCGGCGGCTGGCCGGCTTGCGCCGCGCGCGGCGGCAGGCCATGCAGGTGGCCGCCCAGTTCATAGCTGCACAGGCTCACGGCGTACTGGCCGCGCGCCAGCGCCGCCTGCATCTGGTCCAGCAATTGCGGCCAGTGCGCGCTGTCGCTGCAGCTCAGGGTGGCGGCGTGGCCGGTGTACAGGCGCGAGCGCGGCGCCTGGATATCGCCAGGGCTGGCGTCATCCAGCAGGGCAAAGCAGGGAAAACCGGTGAAGCTAGTGTCGTTCATTGCAGCAGTAGTGCGATCTGGATCGGGGCATCTTGTGAGGGGTTTTGCTTGAAGCCGCTCTTGGCGTAACGCTGCCAGCAGCCCAAAACATAGTTGACCAGCATGGCGGCGCGCGCCGGCACGTCGGCTTCGTGCGCCAGGCCTTCGCTGGCGGCCAGGCGTAGCGCCTGTTTCAGCGAGAGTTCCACGCGGTCGTAAAACTGGTTCATGCGCGCTTGCAGTCGCTCATCCTCGTTCACCAGCGCGTCGCCGATCAGCACCCGGGTCATGCCCGGATTGCTGCTGGCGAAATGCAGCAGCATGGCCAGAATGTCGCGCGCCTGGGCCAGGCCGTCCTGCTGTTTTTCGGCGATCTGGTTGATCAGGCCGAAGACCGAGGACTCGATGAACTCGATCAGCCCCTCGAACATCTGCGCCTTGCTGGCGAAATGGCGGTACAGGGCCGCTTCCGAGAATTCCAGCTTGCGCGCCAGCGCGGCGGTGGTGATTTTCTCGCCTTTCGGGTGCTCCAGCATCTCGGCCAAGGCCTGGAGGATTTGCAGCCGGCGTTGGCCTGGCGGTGTACTAGCCATGTGAGTTCGACCTAAGATTGAAAAGAGGGGATCAGCGCAGGCGCGACAGCCGCGCCGGCAAATGTTTGACAGATTTTACTTTGACATCGACCCAAGCGGGCCGGTTCAGCCTTTTCGGCGGATGCGCCGAGCCGATCGGATCGCCCACGATCAGGTATTGCGTGACCCAGACGGTGCGCATGCCCAGCATATGCGCCGTGCGCAGATTGGCCAAGGTGTCCTCCACCAGGATGCAGCGGCGCGCCGTCACGCCCTGCTTGCGCATCAGGGAGCGCAGCATCAGTTTCGAGGGCTTGGGCCGCAGCTCGCGGTGCACCCGCATCGATTCGATCGAGATATGGTGGGAGAACTGGCGCTGCAAGCCCATATGCCGCAGCACCGCCGTCGAATAGCGGTGCGGCGCGTTGGTCAGCAGGATTTTGCGGCCGGGCAGACGCTTGAGCAGGCGGCCCAGGCCTTTTTCATGGCGCATCATGGCGCGCAGGTCTTCCATCGTGTGCGTCTCGTCCAGAAAATGGCTGGCGTTTACGCCATGGTGGCGCACCAGTCCCAGTAGCGTTGCGCCATAGCGCTGCCAATACAGGGTGCGCGCAGCGTTCACCGTCTCCATATCCGCCGGCGTGTCGCCGTCGCCCAGCACGCGCGCCATATAGGCGTTCATATTCGTCTTGATAGCCGGGAAGATGGCGTGCGAAGCGTTGTGCAGGGTGTTATCCAGGTCGAATAGCCAGACCGGATCGGAGCGTTTAATATTCACGGGAGATTAACCAGAGAGTAAGCAGCAAAGGAAAACATGCGACGCCTGATTATAGTGATCTTTTACAGTCTGTTCTGCCTGACCTTGCAGCCCGCCTGGGCGCAGCAGGCGCAGGCTACCGCCCCGGCCATCCCGAACCGCGGCGTCTTATTCAAGGCGGAGCAGGGCGGCAATACGCTTTACCTGTTCGGCACCATCCACGTCGGCTCGCCCGATTTCTATCCGCTGGAGCCGCGCATCACCGAAGCGCTGACCCAGGCCAGCGTGCTGGCGCTGGAAATCGATCCGCTGGCGGACCAGAAGCGCATGCTCAACGCCGTGCGCAAATACGGCGTCTACGCGCCCGGCAGCGGCCCGGCTTCGGCCCAGCTCTCGCCGGCCGCGCGCGCGCGCCTGGAACGCGCATTGCGCAAATACGGCATTCCGCCCGAAGCGGCCGCGCCGCTGAAGCCATGGATGCTGACCAGCGCCCTGACCATCGCGGAATTCGGCTCCCAGGGTTATCAACCCATCCTGGCGGTCGACGCCTGGCTGTCCAAGCAGGCGCGCGCGCGCCGTCTCAAGGTGGAGGAGCTGGAATCGGTGGAAGGCCAGATGTCCCTGTTCGGCCGCCTGAGCGACGCCGAGCAGCTGCGCATGCTGGAAGAAGACCTGCAATCGATCGAAGACGAGAAATACGCGGGCGAGGCGCGCGAACTGATGGATGCCTGGAGCAGCGCCAATCCGGCTGCCTTGGACGCGGTGGCGCGCAAGCTGTCCAATGATGCTACTTTTTCCGGCAAATTTATGAAAAAGGTATTGCTGGAAGAGCGCAATCCGCAACTGGCCGACGGCATTGCCAAACTGCTGGCGCGCGAAAAACTCAGCGTGGCCGCGATCGGGGCGTTGCATCTGATCGGTTGGGAGAATGTGCCGGACTTGCTGCGTCGGCGGGGTATTGCGGTGGAGCGGATCTACTGAAGAGGAATGGTGCCCTTGACGTGGATTGAACACGTGGCCTCTCCCTTACCAAGGGAGTGCTCTACCACTGAGCTACAAGGGCATTCACATTTCAGCGGCGCTGTGGTGTTCTTGCGCCGCTAAAAAATTTAGTGAGACCGGATCATAGTGCCAAATGCCTGTTCGGTCAACACCTCAAGCAATAAACTGTGCTCAATTCGCCCATCGATGATGTGCACGGTGTTCACGCCGGACTTGGCCGCGTCCAGTGCCGATGAAATTTTAGGCAGCATGCCGCCCGAAATCGTGCCGTCGGCGAACATCTCGTCGATCTCGCGCGCCGACAGGTCGGTCACCAGATTGCCGTTCTTGTCCTGAACGCCGGCGATATTGGTCATCATGATCAGCTTTTCGGCCTTCAGGATTTCCGCGATCTTGCCTGCGACGACGTCGGCATTGATGTTGTAGGCCTGGCCGTCCTGGCCGAAACCGATCGGCGAAATGATGGGGATGAAGGCGTCGTCCTGCAGCGCCTTGACCACGGCCGGATTGATCGCGTCGATCTCGCCGACGAAGCCGATGTCGAGGAATTGGCCTGGGTTTTCGCGGTCCGGCATGGCCATCTTGCGGGCGCGGATCAAGCCGCCGTCCTTGCCGGTCAGGCCCACGGCTTGGCCGCCGTAGTGGTTAATCAGCATCACGATATCCTGCTGCACTTCGCCGCCCAGCACCCACTCCACCACTTCCATGGTTTCTTCGTCGGTGATGCGCATGCCCTGCACGAAGGTGCCTTGCTTGCCGATTTTTTTCAGCGCGTTGTCGATCTGCGGACCGCCACCGTGCACCACGACCGGATTCATGCCTACCAGTTTCAGCAGGATCACATCGCGCGCGAAGCCGTGCTTCAGGCGCTCGTCGGTCATGGCATTGCCACCGTATTTGATGACGATGGTCTTGCCGTGGAAATTACGGATGTAGGGCAGCGCTTCGGCCAGAATCTGAGCCTTGATCTGCGGCGAGACCGCAGTCAGGTCGTTTTGATTCATGTCCAGGCTCAGATTAGGCAAAGAGGTCATGGCGGGTCCGGTTAGAAATTTGTGCGATTTTACAGCCAATCGCCGCTTGCAAGTGTGAATTTTCGGTCCAATTGGATTGTCAATCCGGCACGCTTCCGCTAGGCTGGCCGCATATGCCTGCCAACGAAGAACTCCATAGCCAGCTTGAAGCCATGCGGCCCCTGCTTGTCCGTTTTGCACAGTTGCAAATACGAAACCAAGCCTTGGCCGAAGACGCCGTACAGGATGCCCTGATCGCCGTGCTGGAACAGCCCGGGCGCTATGCCGGCCAGTCCTCCTTGCGCACCTATGTGACCGGCATCCTTAAATACAAGATCATCGACGCCCTGCGCAGTGCCACGCGCGAACGCCAGATCGAACCGGACGAGGGCCAGAGCGAGGACGAGGCCATCGACGCCCTGTTCGCGCGTGACGGCCATGCGCGCGAGCTGCCGCGCCAGTGGGGCGATCCTGACCGCAGCCTGGAACAGAAGGACTTCTTCCGCGTGCTCGAAGTCTGCCTCGACCAGTTGCCGGCCAAGACCGCGCGCATTTTCATGATGCGCGAATGGCTGGAACTGGAAACCGAGGAAATTTGTAAGGAATTGGCCATTAGCGCGTCTAATGCCTGGGTGCTGCTGTATCGTGCCCGCATGCGCCTGCGCGAATGCCTCGATCTGAACTGGTTCGGCCACCACGCTCATTAGACCCTATGGAAAAGCCCGGCCTCAAGCCCACCTGCCGCGAAGTACACCGCCTTGTCTCCGAAGGCATGGACCGCCAGCTCTCGCTGGTCGAGCGCATCCGCCTGCGCCTGCACCTGAGCGTATGCGACGCCTGCACCCGCTTCAGCGGGCAGATGTCCCTGCTGCGCCAGGCCATGCGGCGTTTTCCCTTTGACGACGAGGAGAAGCGATGAGCACATGCACACGCTGCGGCGCCAGCTTTTCCTGCGCCATGGTCGACGCGGGACCGGACGGCAAGCTGCCCACGGAACCCTGCTGGTGCACCTATTTTCCGCCCGCCGTGCCGGTGCCGGAGTTGCCGGCGGCGGCGCTGGACGCTGCCGCCGGCGCCGCCGATGCGGCCGTGGGCTGCTGGTGCGCGGCCTGCCTGAAAGACCATATTGCCCAAAAGCAGGTTAACATGGAGGGTGGAGCCGAGGCGACCCGCGCCGGCCAGACAGAGTTTTAAGGAAGTTTTATGCGTTTTAGGGACATACGGATCAGTGTTCGCATCAACGCGGGTTATGCGATCCTGATCTTTCTGATGATGAGCGTGATCCTGGTCGGCGTCTGCCGCATCTACGCCATCCGCGCCGAGGGCGACCGCATCCTGAGCCAGGATTGGGCCGCCTACACCGCCATCAACAATATCGACATCCATTCGCGCGACGCGTCCACCCGCATGGTGACGCTCATCATGCAGAGCAATCTGGCGCAGCGCGCCCACAGTTACGCCCGCATCGAGGAAATCAAGCGCGGCATCGAGCGCGAACTGGAGCAACTGGCTGAATTGCAGAAAGCGCCGGAAGCCCAGCACCTGATCGAGCGCATCAAGTCGGCGCGCAGCGAATACTTCGACAGCTTCGCCGCCGTGGCCGATATGGTGGAAGCGGGCGAACGCGCCAGCGCCGAAGACCGTCTCGATAACCTGGCCACGCCCGCGCTGAACCGCCTGCAAGGCGCCATCCGCGAACTGAGCGCGCTGCAAAAGCGCACCGTGCTGGCGGCCGGCGCCGAGGCGCGCGCCGACATCAACGCCTCGCTGGTGTGGATGAGCGCCATCGGCCTGGCCGCCGTGCTGGTGGGCGTGGCCTTCGCCATTTCGGCGCGTTCGATCACGCGGCCGCTGGCCGAAGCCGTGGCCATCGCCACCCGCGTCGCCAAGGGCGACTTGAGTTCCGTTATTGAAGTCACGTCGAAGGATGAAACGGGTGAACTGCTGCTGGCGCTGAAGGACATGACGGCGGCGCTGGCGGCCGAACAGCAGTTGCGCCACGCGGTCGAAGTGGCGGAAGACGCCACCAAGATGAAGTCCGACTTCCTGGCCAATATGTCGCACGAGATCCGCACGCCGATGAACGGCATCATCGGCATGACGCATCTGGCCCTGCAGACCGAACTGACGCCGAAACAGCGCAACTACCTGGAGAAGGTGGAGTCGGCGGCGCGCAATCTGCTCGGCATCGTCAACGATATCCTGGACTTCTCCAAGATCGAGGCGGGCAAGCTGGCCTTCGAGAACGTCGACTTCTATCTGGAAGACGTGATGGCCCATATCGCCGACCTGTCGGTGATGCGCGCCCAGGACAAGGGCCTGGAGCTGCTGTTCGACATCGCGCCCGACGTGCCGGTGGCCCTGGTGGGCGACCCGCTGCGCTTCGGCCAGGTGCTGATCAACCTGACCAATAACGCCATCAAGTTCACCGAGCAGGGCGAGATCGTCGTCACCATCCGCGTGCTGGACAAGAGCGACGACCAGGTCAGCCTGCGCGTCGACGTGCGCGACACCGGCATCGGCCTGACCCCGGCCCAGCGCACCAAGCTGTTCCAGGCCTTCACCCAGGGCGACACCTCGACCACCCGCCACCACGGCGGCACGGGCCTGGGCCTGACCATCAGCAAGCGCCTGGTGGAAATGATGGAAGGCGAGATCGGCCTGGAAAGCGAAGCCGGCGTGGGCAGCAACTTCTTCTTCAGCGCCCGCTTCGGCCTGCCCAGCACGCACACGCCCGACGTGGCGCCCGATTCCGACATCGCCGGCGAACGCGTGCTGGTGGTGGACGACAATGCCGCCGCGCGCGAAATCTTCGTCGCCATGCTCACTTCCCTGCAGTTCGACGCGGTGGGCGTGGGCAGCGGTCCCGAAGCCGTGCTGGCCGTGTCCCAGGCGCGCCAGGCCGGCCAGCCCTTCGGCGTGGTGCTGATGGACTGGCAGATGCCGGACATGAACGGCATCGAAGCGATCCAGGCCATCCGCGCCGATGCCGGCTTTGCGCCGGACGCGCTGCCGCGCTTCATCGTCGTCACCGCCTATAACCGCGATGTGCTGATGGACGAGGCGCGCGAAGTCCATGTCGACAGCGTGCTCAATAAACCGGTCAGCGCCTCGACCCTGATGGATTCCATCTCCACCGCCTATGGCAAGGATCTGAACCGCTGCCGCACGCGCCGCCGCGAAGCCGATTACCAGTCTGCGGCCCAGTCCATGCGCGGCGCCCACCTGCTGCTGGTGGAGGACAATGAGGTCAACCGCGAAGTGGCGCAGCAGCTGCTCGGCGACGCCGGCGTGCGCGTCGACGTGGCCACTAACGGCGCCATGGCCCTGGCCAAGATCGCCGTCACGCATTACGACGGCGTGCTGATGGACTGCCAGATGCCGATCATGGACGGCTACGACGCCACCCGCAAGCTGCGTGAAAACCCGCGCTATGCCGAGCTGCCCGTGATCGCCATGACGGCCAACGCCATGGTGGGCGACAAGGAGAAGTGCCTGACCGCCGGCATGAACGATTTCATCGCCAAGCCGGTCGACGTGAGCCAGCTGTTCGCCACCCTGGCGCGCTGGATCAAGCCGCGCCGTCCGGCCGCCAGCATGGCGGCGGCGCGCGAGGAGGAAGCGGAAAACCTGCCGCAAATTCCTGGCCTGCAAATGGAAGCGGCCCTGCAGCGCGTCGGCGGAAATGCTAAGCTGATGCGCAAGCTGCTGATACGCTTTGCGGAAACCCAGGCTGACGTGATGAATCGCATCGCCGCCGCCGTCGACAATAACGACCTGGCGTCCGCCACGCGCGAAGCGCATACCGTCAAAGGCCTGGCCGGCAATATCGGCGCGGCCGGTGTGGCCGACAGCGCGGCGCAGCTCGAATCCATGCTCAGTCATGGCGTGGAAGAAGGGCGCGACGAAGTGACTGCAGCTATGCAAGCGGAATTGCGCGACGTGGTGGTCAGCATCACCATGACGCTGCGCTTGGGCGCGGGCAGCGTCATCGACCCGGCGGCGCTGCAAGGCGGCGCGGCGCGCGCCAAGGCGCAGGCCAGCGAGGCCGGCGCTCCCGCCGCCGAGGGCCAGCAGGATCTGGTGGCCCTGGCCGCCGGCCTGCAGGAACTGGCATCGCTGCTGGAGCAGGACGATTCGGCGGCCCTCAAGCTGGCCGAAAAACTCTGTCCGCAGCTGGCGGCGGCAGGGCAGGGCGAGCACGCGCGCCAGCTGCAGCGTCAGATCGGCCAATACGATTTTGATGGCGCGCTGGCGCAACTGAACGAGGCGGCCTCCGCGCTGCACCTGAAGATCAACGAAAGAACGGCATGAATACGCAGGGCAAACCCACTATTCTGGTCGTGGACGATACGCCCGACAATATCGATGTGCTGTGCGCGTTGCTGGAAGACGATTACCGCACCAAGATCGCCGTCAACGGCGAACGTGCCTTGAAGATCGCCAACGGCGAGGCCAAGCCCGACCTGATCCTGCTCGACATCATGATGCCGGGCATGAGCGGCTACGATGTGTGCAAGGCGCTCAAGGAAAATCCCGCCACGCGCGACATCCCGGTCATCTTCGTCACCGCCATGAGCGAGGAACTGGACGAGCAGCTCGGCTTCTCCATGGGCGCGGCCGACTACCTGACCAAGCCCCTGTCCGCGCCCATCGTGCTGGCCCGCATCAAGACCCAGCTCTCGATGAAGCGCATGCACGACTTCCTGCGCGACCAGAACAAATTCCTGGAACATGAAGTGGAAGAGCGCACGCGCGAAGTCACGGCCCTGCAGGACGTGACCATCCACGCCATGGCTTCGCTGGCCGAAACGCGCGACAGCGAAACCGGCAACCATATCCGCCGCACCTCGCTGTACGTGAAAGCGCTGGCGCACAAGCTGCGCCACCATCCGCGCTTTTCCGCCTTCCTGACGGAGAAGACCATCCAGCTGCTGTACAAATCGGCGCCGCTGCACGATATCGGCAAGGTCGGCATCCCCGACCGCATCCTGCTCAAGCCGGGCCGCTTCGAGCCGCACGAGATGGAAATCATGAAGACCCACACCACGCTGGGGCGCGACGCCATCATCGCCGCTGAACGCGAGCTGGGACTGAGCGTGGACTTCCTGCACTTCGCCAAGGAGATCGCCTACAGCCACCAGGAGAAATGGGACGGCAGCGGCTATCCCGAAGGTTTGGCCGGCGAAGCCATTCCCATTTCGGCGCGCCTGATGGCGGTGGCCGACGTCTACGACGCCCTGATCAGCCGCCGCGTGTACAAGGAACCCATCCCGCATTCCGAAGCGGTGGCCACCATCGCCAAGGGGCGCGGCAGCCACTTCGATCCGGACATGGTGGACGCCTTCCTCGCCATCCAGGACGAGATGCGCGCCATCGCCCAGCACTACGCCGACAGCGAAGACGATATCGGCGAAAAGCGCAAGCGCCTCGCCATGTTCGCCGACCCCATGGGCAATGGCGAAGGCGCTTGATCTCTTAAGCTGCGACCGGAGCCGGATGCGCCGGCGATGAAATGGGATTGTGGGCGCGCGCGCCCACGGTGCTGAAAAAGCGCATCATCTCGCGGCTGGCGTCCGGCCCTTTGGCGTCGGTATAGCTGCCGTCGGCGCTGCCGCCCGACCAGGCGTGGCCCGCGCCATGGATCACCCAATGCTCGCCGAGCGGCGTGCCGCCTTTCAGCCAGTGCCGCGTATGCGTGTACCCATGGCCGCCCGGCGTCTGGCCCGACAGCGTGGAATAGCGCGCGCTGCGTCCCAGCGGATGGCTGCGCAGGCCTTGGGCGATCACATCCTCTCCATTCACCGGATGCACCACGTCGTCGCGGTCGCCGTGGAAGACGATCACCGGCTGCGGGCCATGGTTGCTGTCGCGCGCGCTGGCCGCGCCGCGCCGCATCGCGCCCAGGGCCGAGGGCAGGTCCTGGGCCGAAGCAAAGGGCAGGCCGGAATGCACGCCGACGGCGGCAAAGATATCGGGATACAAGGTGCCGACGATGGCCGCCATCGCGCCGCCGGCCGACAGTCCGGCCACGTACACGCGCTCCGGCATCACCGGGTAAGCTTCCATCACCAGGCGCGCGATGCCGGCGATGATGGAAGGTTCGCCCTGGCCGCGCTGCTGATCGAGGGCGCTGAACCAGTTCCAGCAGCGCGAGCCGTTGGCCTCGGGCGACTGGGCGGGATAGACCACGAAGCATTCCTCTTCCTCCGCCACCTGGTTCATGCGCGTGCCGGCGGCGAAATCGTCGGGGTCCTGCGTGCAGCCGTGCAGCATCACCAGCAGGGGCATGGGCTGGCCGCGAAAACTGGCCGGAACATAGAGTTTGTAGTGGCGCGCGCCGAACTCATTGCGATACAGGCCGGCGATGAAGCGCGGGCCGGGCTGGTGGCGCGGCAGGCTTTGGCCGGGCGCGTCCTCATCCGGTGGCACGGTGGGGGGAAGGCCGCTGCGGCGCATCCATAATCGCCGCACAGCCTTGCGCAGGCCGGCGAGCCAGGAGAAATTCAGCTTCATGCTATACCTCGGATACTTGGTGAATACGAGAATCGGCGCGAGTCCCCTCCGTGTCCGTGGCATGGCCCGCCATCTGTTTGGAATATTGTAAAAGAAGCACGAAGCAATGCAAGCGAATTCCGGCCGCACGCTAAAAATGCAGGCGCAGGATAAAATACGCCTAATTTTCCCAACCACCGCACCAATGAGTCATGATCTGCCACCCGGCGCCCCAGAATTGGCGACGCCGGTGCCATCGCCCTGCATCAGCCTGTGCAAAATGAACCGCGACAGCGGTTTTTGCGAAGGCTGCCTGCGCACCATCGACGAAATCGTCGCCTGGTCGCAGGCCGACGACGCCTTCAAACGCGGCGTATGGGCCGCAATTCGCCGCCGCGAGCAACTGATCGATTTCGAATAATTCATGCAGACCTACCAACCCGAGCGCGCGGTCACCGGCCCCGCCTATGGCAAGGGCTTCAAGCTGTTCGCCACCTTCATCACCATCGTGCTGGCCGGCTACACGATGAACGTGGCGCTGCGCTTCCCGCTGCTGCACTTCGGCCTGGGCGTGAAAGCCCTGCTGATCGGCGCGGGCCTGATGCTGACCGTCAGCTATTACTGGTTTTTGCGCGCCACCACCACCATCGATGGCAGCGGCATCCGCCAGACCTGGCTGTACGACAAAAAGGTCGAATGGCGCGATGTGCGCGGCGCGAAACTGATTGGTATTCCGTATCTGTCCTGGCTCTTCCCGCCGCGCATGGTGGTGCGCACCGGGAACGCCTTCGTCACCTTCAACGGCGGCTCGCAGGACGTGCTGGTGGAATTTGCCAGGATCTCCCTGGCCTTCCAGATGAAAAAATGATTACTTTGCCTTCCTCCATCCACGTTTTCGAACGTGGCTGGCTCTCCTCGAATAATGTGCTGCTGCTTGGCCGCCATGACGCGGCCCTGATCGACAGCGGCTACATCAGCCACGCCGAGCAAACCCTGGCGCTGGTGCGCCACGCGCTGCCGGGCCGCCGCCTGGACCGCCTGTACAACACCCACCTGCACTCCGACCATTGCGGCGGCAACGCCATCCTGCAGGCCCACTACGGTTGCGACACCTTCGTGCCCGCCGAGGAGGCGGAAAAAGTCCGCCACTGGGACGAGGAAGCGCTCACTTTCAAAGCCACCGGCCAGCAATGCGAGCGTTTCCGCATCGACGGCGTGGTGCAAGCGGGCGAAGTGCTGACCCTGGGCGATATGGAATGGCAGGCGCTCGGCGCACCCGGCCACCACACCCACTCGCTGATCTACTACTGCCCGCAGGAGAAGGTGCTGATTTCGGCCGACGCCCTGTGGTGGAACGGCTTTGGCGTCATCTTCCCCGAGCTCGAAGGCGAGGACGGCTTCGAGGAAGCCGGCGCCACGCTCGACCTGATCGACACCCTCGACGTGCGGGTCGTGATCCCCGGCCACGGCGCCATGTTCGAAGACATCAAAGGCGCGCTGGGGCGCGCCCGCAAGCGCCTGGCCTTCCTCTCCGCCGATCCGGTGCGCAATGCCGAATACGCGGTCAAGGTCATGCTCAAATTCGTGCTGCTCGAACGCCAGCGCATCCCGCTGGGCGACGTCGCCGGCATCCTGGCCGGCATGTCCGCCCTCGCCACCGCCAACGCGCGCTACCTGCACCGCAGCGACGACGAGTTGGCCGCCTGGGCCATCAAACAGCTCACCCGCGCCTGCGCCGCCCGCCTCGACGGCGACTACCTCCTCAACGACGGCTGAAGCAGCCGAGTCCGTGTCCACCCTGGTGCCAGGCACCAGGGTGGACACGGACTCGGCTGTGGCGGTAGAGGCTTTGGTCTAGATTCAGCACGATCGTACTATTTCGGGGCTATAATCGGCTGGGTCCGATTAACCTTTTTTTAGCGAGCGTGCCATGGCCTTGCCTCCAGTGCTGCAAAATCTGTCTCTTCCCGTCATCGCTTCGCCGATGTTTATCGCCAGCGGCCCGGCCCTGGTGGCGGCGCAGTGCAAGGCCGGCATCGTCGGTTCTTTCCCGGCGCTCAATGCGCGTCCGGCGGAGTTGCTGGATACCTGGCTCACCGACTTGCAGGCGGAGCTGGCCGACTATCAGCGCGCCCATCCCGACAAGCGCGTCGGCCCGATCGCGGTGAACCAGATCGTGCACCAGTCGAACGACCGCCTGGCGCATGATGTGGAAGTCTGCGTCAAGCACCAGGTGCCGGTCATCATTTCCTCGCTGCGCGCGCCGCCCAAGGAGATGCTGGACGCGATCCACAGCTACGGCGGCATCGTGCTGCACGATGTGGTGTCGATCCGCCACGCGGAAAAGGCGCTGGAAGCGGGTGTGGATGGCCTGATCTTGGTGGCCAGCGGCGCCGGCGGCCATGCCGGCACGCTCTCGCCGTTCGCCCTGGTGGGCGAGGTGCGCAAGTTCTTCAGCGGCCCGATCGCGCTGTCCGGTTCCATCGCCACCGGCGACGCCATTCTGGCGGCGCAAGCCATGGGCGCGGACTTCGCCTACATCGGCTCGCGCTGGCTGGCGACCCAGGAATCGAATGTGAGCCAGGACTACCGCGACGCCATCGTGGAATCGGCGGCAGCCGATATCGTGTACACCAATCTGTTCACCGGCGTGCACGGCAACTACCTGAAAAAATCCATCGTGGCCGCCGGCCTCGATCCAGAAAACCTGCCTGAATCGGATAAGAGCAAGATGAGCTTCGGCTCAGGCAGCGCGAAAGCGTGGCGCGACATCTGGGGCGCCGGCCAGGGCGTGGGCCTGATGAACGACGTGCCGACCGTGGCCGAAATGGTGGAGCGCCTGACGGCCGAATACCAGGCGGCGCGCGCGCGCCTGGCGCTGTAAGCGCGTAAATCGCCGGGCCGCGCAAGGCCCGGCACCAGCCTAGCGCTGGTTCAGATCCTCATTGCGAATGGCCCACAGCCCCGGCAGATTGCGCCAGTAGCCATACGCATCCATGCCGAAACCGACCACGAAGCGGTTGGGGATGGTCAGCCCCACCAGGTCGGCCTTCACCGGCTTCGGCTTGCCGATCGCCTTGTCCGCGAACACGGCCAGGATCACTTCCTTGGCGCCCATTTCCAGCAGCCGTTCCTTGACGTGGGCCAGCGTCTCGCCCTCGTCCAGAATATCGTCCACCACGATGATGGTGCGGCCGGCCACGGTCGGACGCGGAATCACCTTCCACACCACCTTGCCGCCCTGGTCGTCGTCGCCGTAGCGGCTGACGTGGATATAGTCGAATTCGAGCGGGAAGGTCAGCTGCGGCAGCAGGTGGCCGGTGAACACCACGGCCCCGCCCATCACGCCCAGCACCAGCGGAAATTCCTGGTTGTCGTTATGGTCGAAGCGGGTGTTCAGCTGGTCGGCGATGCGGGCGACGGAGTCGAGAACGGCTTGTTTATCGAAGATTTCTTCTGCGTTTTTCAGCAGGGCGCGGGCGCGGTTATGGTGAAAGTCTTGCATAATAATTCTGTGGCGGTGGTAAATGGCTCAAGAATGACTTCATTATCCGCCATAAATCCGGCCCTCGCTTTGGCAGTTGGATTCGCGCCACAGCTAGCTGTAATCGCGCACATCGTCGATGATCTTGCCGTCATTTGGCAGGCTTCCGCATTCGGCAAAGCGTACGTCGCCGCGCAATTTGGTCAGTTCGCGGATCGAGTTGACGATGGCGGCGGCGTTGCGCAGGTCCATGGGGTCGTCCACTTCGCAGTGCAGGGTCATGACGTCGCTGGCAACCTTGCCTGAAATGACAAGGCGCGCCTTGCGGATTTCGGGATGGCGCTTGGCGATTTCGTTAACCTGCGAGGGGTGGACGAACATGGCGCGCACCTTGGTGGTCTGGTCGGCCCGCCCCATCCAGCCTTTGATGCGGGTATTGGTGCGGCCGCAGGCCGAGGGCGGCGCGTCGGTCAGAATCGCCGACAGGTCGCCGGTGGCGAAGCGGATCAGCGGATAGTCCGGGTTGAACAGCGTGACCACCACCTCGCCCACCTCGCCCGGCGCCACCGGATCGCCGCTGCCGGGACGCACGATCTCCAGGATCACATCCTCGTCCAGCACCATGCCGGGATTGAGCACGCCGTTGCTGCGCGTCTCATAGGCGATGCTGCCGATATCGGCCGAGGCATAGGTCTGGTACACATGCGGCACGCCGTTCTCGGCGAACCAGCGGCGCAGCGATTCGGGCAGCGCCTCCGCTCCCATCATGGCTTGCTTCACGCTGCTGATATCGGCGCCCATCTCGCGCGCCTTCTCGATGATGATCTTGAGGAAGGAGGGCGTGCCGATATAGGTATCGGGCTTCAGCTCGGCCATGGCCTGCACCTGCATCTCGGTCTGGCCGCTGCCGGCCGGGATCACGGTGCAGCCGATGCGCGCGGCTCCCGCCTCCACCATGAAGGCGGCCGGCGTAAAGTGGTAGGAGAAGCAGTTTTGCAGCAGGCCGCCGGCGCGCACGCCGGCCGCGTACATGGGCCGCGAAAAGCGCCACCAGTCGGGCGAGCGTCCCTCGGGATCGAAGATGGGGCCGGGCGACATATACACCCGCGCCAGCTGGCTTTGCGGCGTGCTGTTCAAGCCGCCGAAAGGCATCAGATCGTGCTGCAGGCCTTTCAGGTCGGCCTTGCGCGTGACCGGCAGGCGCGCCAGCGCGGCGCGGCTGTCGATAGCGGCGGCATCCACGCCCTGCAGGATGCGCGCCCAGCCCGGCGCGCCCTGCGCCTGCGCGATCAGGCCCGGCAAGCGCGCCATCAGCTCGCGTTCGCGCTCTTGCGGCTTCCTCGTTTCCAGTTCGTCCAGCGTATCGCCACTCATACCTGCTCTCCGATTTCGCGCTGCATTTTCTTGCTCAATTTGGCGAACACCAATTCATAGGAACGCCGCAGCAAGGCCTTCGCCTCGTCCTCGGCCACGGTTTTCACGTCATCGATCATCACCCACTTGGCGCGCGCCAGATACGGCGCGGGCACGAAGCCGGGACGGTCGGACAGCTCCAGAAAGCGTTCGTCTTCCACCTTGAAGCTGATGCGGTTCGACTCGCCGTCGGCATCGGTGCAGGCGAACATTTTTTCGCCCACCGTGAACACCAGCACCTCGCCCCATTTCACGCTTTCTATCGTGCCGGGCAGGCTGCGGCAGAAAGTTTTTGCCTTGTTCAGATTCATACCGTCCTTAAGCCAGCCAGCGTTTGCGCCGGCGGTAGAATTTCATGTCGCGGAAGCTCTTGCGGCCCGCGCCGGACATGCCGAGATAAAACTCCTTCACGTCCTCGTTGTTCGCCAGCTCGTCGGCCGCGCCCTCCATCACCACGCGGCCGTTTTCGAGGATGTAGCCGAAGTCCGCATAGCGCAGCGCCACCATGGTGTTCTGCTCGGCCAGCAGGAAGGAGACGTTTTCCTTGGTGTTCAAATCCTTCACGATGCCGAAGATTTCATCGACGATCTGCGGCGCGATGCCCATCGACGGTTCGTCCAGCAGGATCATGGAAGGCTTGGCCATCAGCGCGCGGCCGATGGCGCACATCTGCTGCTCGCCGCCCGAGGTGTAGCCGGCCTGGCTGGCGCGGCGCTCCTTCAGGCGCGGGAAGTAGTGGTACACCTTGTCCAGCGCTTCGCGCAGCTCGGCGCGCGAGAGCGAACGGGTATACGCGCCGGTCAGCAGGTTTTCCTCGATGGTCAGGTGGCCGAAGCAATGGCGCCCTTCCATCACCTGCGACAGGCCGCGCTTCACCAGCTCGTTCGGCGTGAGCTGGTCGATGCGTTCTCCCTTGAACTGCACCTCGCCCTTGGTCACGTCGCCGCGTTCGCCGCGCAGCAGGGTCGAGATGGTTTTCAGCGTGGTCGATTTGCCGGCGCCGTTGGCGCCCAGCAGGGCCACAATCTTGCCCTGCGGGACTTGAAGGGACACGCCTTTCAGCACGAGGATCACATGGTCGTAGATCACCTCGATATTGTTCACCGACAGATAAGGCTGGGGTGCTGGCTGGATTGACGGCACGGCATGTAAGGTAGTCATAGCCCGCTCCGCTTTATTTCATGCAGGCTGGCGTGATTTTCTTTTCCGCCGCGTACTTGTTGGAGGATTCCTCCACCAGCTTGCGCACCAGCGCCTTGTCGCCCACGATCCAGTTCGGCGTGATGGCGTTCCACTTCTTGCCATCCCACTGCTGCACTTTGACCGCGCCCGAACCTTCGTGGTCGTCGCAGGAGGTTTTCACCGGTGGGAACATATTCAGCGCGCCGATGGCTTTCTGGCGCGCCTCGTCGATGTTCAGGTTCTCCAGACCCCAGCGCAGCTGCTCGCCAGTCACTGGCTTGCCCTTGCCGAATTTATCCTGCGCGGTGCGCATGGCTTCCACGAACAGAATGCCGGCCGTCACGCCGCGCATGTGGTACACGGAGCCGATGCGCGACTGGTCGGCCAGATTGCCCTTGCCGCCGCTGTAGATTTTCTTGCGGATCTCGTCCAGCACCGGGTAGTTGCCCGGCGTGTTGAAGGACATCGCGGTATAGCCCTTGGCGGCGTCGCCCGACGGCACGGTGTCCTCTTCCGAACCGGCCCACCACACGCCGAGGATTTTCTCGCGCGGGAAGCCGTTGCGCTGCGCGGTCTTGATGGCAACGGAATTCATCACGCCCCAGCCCCACAGGATCACATGGTCCGGTTTCGCCTGGCGGATCTGCAGCCACTGCGACTGCTGTTCGCTGCCCGGCGGCGCGACGGGAATCTTGATCAGCTCAAAGCCATGCTGGGCGGCCAACGCCTCCAGCACCGGCAAGGGTTCCTTGCCGAAGGCCGAGTCGTGGTACAGGTGCACGATCTTCTTGCCTTTGAGCTTGGCCACGCCGCCGTCCTTATCGCCCAGATACTTGATCATGGCGGCCGCCTGGCTCCAATAGTCGGAGATCAGCGGGAAGACGTAGGGGAAGACCTTGCCGTTGGCCGCGTCGGAGCGGCCATAGCCCAGGGTCGTCATCGGTACCTTGTCCTGCGGGATGCGGTCCAGGATGCCGTAGGCGATGCCGGTGGACAGCGGCTCGACCATGGTGGCGCCGCCGTTCTTGGTTTTCAGGCGCTCATAGCATTCCACGCCGCGCGAAGGGTTGTATTCGGTTTCGCATTCTTCCCAGCTGACCTTCACGCCATTGATGCCGCCGTTGGCGTTGACCAGGTTGAAGTAATCGATGATGCCGCCATAGAAGCCGGAACCGCCCGCCGCATAAGGGCCGACGCGGTAGGACGGCAGGGCCACGAACTGCTCCGTGACCTGGGCTTGTGCGGAGGCGAAGCTGCCGATCAGGGCGACGCTCAGGGCCAGGGTTTTCAGGGCTTTTTTCATTTGTGTCTCCTCAATGGTTTTTATCCGCTGCTCAGTGGGGGAAAGGCCACAGGCGCAGTTTTTCTTTACCGATTTGCCATAAACGCGCCAGACCGTGGGGTTCCACGATCAGGAAGAAAATGATCAGGGCGCCGAAGGTCATCAGCTCCAGATTCGATGCCACGCTGGTGGGCAGGGCCAGGCCATGCGCCAGGATGTTCAGGAACACCGGCAACAGCACGATGAAGGCCGCGCCGAGGAAGGAGCCGAGAATCGAACCGACGCCGCCGATGATGATCATGAACAGGATGCGGAAGGAAAGGTCGAGGTTGTACGCTTCCGGTTCCACCGTGCCCAGATAGGCGAACGCATACAGCGCGCCCGCTACGCCGCAGTAGAAGGAGCTGACAGCGAAGGCCAGCAATTTGGTGCGCATCAGGCGGAAACCGATCACTTCGGCCGCCACATCCATATCGCGCACCGCCATCCAGGAGCGGCCCACGTTCGAGCGCAGCATGTTCTTCGCCAGCAGGGCCATGAAGGCGACCACGCCCAGCACCAGCACATATTTGCGTGCCGGCGTATCGAAGGCATAGCCGAGGATTTCCATTTTCTGCGCGGTGATCACGCCGGACGAGCTGTGGCCGGTCAGCCAGGGAATCTTGGTCAGGCACCAGACCACGAAGAACTGGGTCGCCAGCGTGGACGCGGCCAGGTAGAAGCCGCGGATGCGCAGCGAAGGCAGGCCGAAGGCGATGCCCACCATGGCCGCGCACAGGCCACCCAGCGCGAAGGCCAGCAGCACCGGAATGCCGGGCAGGCGCGCCATGAAGTTGTACGAGGCGAAGGCGCCCACCGCCATGAAGGCGGCCGTGCCGAGCGAGAGCTGTCCGGCATAGCCGGTCAGGATGTTCAGCCCCAGCGCGGCCAGCGCAAAGATCAGGAAGGGGATGAGGATCGCCGACAGCATATAGGGCGAGGAAATCAGCGGCAGCGCCAGCAGCGCCACGGCCAGCGTCGCGAACAGGGCGATGCGGTCCTGGCGGATGGGCAGGATCTGGCCGTCCGTTTCGTAGCTGGTCTTGAATTGTCCTGCTTCACGGTAGAACATGGTGCGATCCTCTCAAATCCTGCGGATGATTTTTTCGCCGAACAGGCCTTCGGGCCGGACCAGCAGGAACAGCAGGGCCAGCACATACGGGAACCAGCCTTCGATGCCGCCGCCCACCAGCGGGCCGATATACACCTCGGCCAGTTTTTCCGAAGCGCCGATAATCAGGCCGCCCACGATGGCGCCCGGCACCGAGGTGAAGCCGCCCAGGATCAGCACCGGCAGCGCCTTCAGCGCGATGAAGGTCAGCGCGAACTGCACGCCATTGCGCGCGCCCCACAGCAGGCCCGCCACCATCGCCACCAGCCCGGCCACGGCCCACAGCACGGCCCAGATGCGCTGCAGCGGAATGCCCACGGCCAGCGCGGCCTGGTGGTCGTCGGCCACGGCGCGCAGGGCGCGTCCCACCTTGGTTTTGGCGAACAGCAGGGCCAGCACGATCACCATCACGCCGCAGATGGCGGCGGCGATCACGTCGAACTGGGACACGATGATGTTGAAGTTATCCAGCAGGTATTGCAGCGGCACGTCCTCGATCGGCAGTTCCAGCTTGTGCACTTGAGAACCCCACAGCAGCTGGGCCAGGCCTTCGATGAAGAAAGCCAGGCCGATGGTGGCCATGAACAGCGCGATCTCGGGCTGGTTCACCAGGGGCCGCAGCACCACGCGCTCGATGGCCAGCCCCAGAATAATCATGGCGACCATGGTGGCCGGAATCGCCAGCCATAGCGAGAGGCCGAATTTATCCATGATGCCGACGCAGGTCAGCGCGGCGAAGAAGACCATGGCGCCCTGGGCGAAATTGAAGACGCCGGATGCCTTGTAGATCAGCACAAAGCCGATCGCCACCAGCGCGTACATCACGCCGGACAGCAGGCCGCCGATCAGCACCTCGAAGAAGAAACTGATATTCATTACTTGCTCCTAGTGGCTGCCGAGATAGGCGTTGATCACATCCTGATTGCCGCGCACCTCGTCGGGCGTGCCGTCGCCAATCTTCTTGCCGTAGTCAAGCACCACCACGCGGTCCGAGATATCCATCACCACGCCCATATCGTGCTCGATCAGCACGATGGTGGTGCCGAACTGGTCGTTCACGTCGAGGATGAAGCGGCACATATCCTGTTTTTCTTCCACGTTCATGCCGGCCATCGGTTCGTCCAGCAGCAGGATTTCCGGTTCGGCCGCCAGGGCGCGGCCCAGCTCCACGCGCTTTTGCAGGCCGTAGGGCAGGCGGCCGACCGGCGTTTTGCGGATATGCTGGATTTCCAGGAAGTCGATGATGGCTTCGGCCTTTTTACGGTGTTCGATCTCCTCGCGCCGCGCCGGTCCCCAGTACAGGGCTTGCAGCAGGAAGTTGGATTTCATCTTCAGGTTACGGCCGGTCATGATGTTGTCCAGCACCGTCATGCCCTTGAACAGGGCGATGTTCTGGAAGGTGCGCGCGATGCCGGATTTGGCGGCCTGGTAGCAATCCATATTTTTGCGGTGCTGGCCGCGATAGATGATCTCGCCCTGCTGCGGGCGGTACACACCATTGATCACATTCAGCATCGAGCTTTTGCCCGCGCCATTGGGGCCGATGATGGCGCGGATTTCATGCTGGCGCACGTCGAAGGAGATATTGGTCAGCGCTTTCACGCCACCGAAGGACAGCGAGATATTCTGCAGATCGAGTATCACCGGGCCGGTCTTGCGCGCTGAGCCGAAGTGCATGTCGGGTTCATTCATTATCATGGTGGGTTCCTCGATCATGCTGCGGCCTTCCCGATGACGGGAAAGGTTTTGCTGTCCTGGATTTGCAGGTCGGCGGCGATCATGCCGCTGCGGCCATCCTCGAATTTCACCTGGGTTTCGATATGTTGCACGGCCTTGCCGCTGTAGAGCGCGTCGATCAGCACCGCGTATTTTTCGGCGACGAATTTGCGGCGCACTTTGCGGGTACGGGTCAGCTCATCGTCGTCCGGATCCAGTTCCTTGTGCAGCACGAGGAAGCGGTGCACCTGGGTGTCGCCCATCAGCGCCTCGCTGGCCAGGTCGGCGTTGACCTTTTCGATGCACTCCTTGATCAGCTCATAGGTTTGCGCATGGGCCGCCAGGTCGGTGTAGCCCGAGTAGGCGATATTGCGCCGCTCAGCCCAGTTGCCCACCGCCTCCATATCGATATTGATGAAGGCCGTGACTTGGTCGCGCTGGTTGCCGAAAGCCACAGCCTCCTTGATGAAGGGGAAGAACTTCAGCTTGTTCTCGATATAGTTGGGCGCGAACATGGCGCCGCCATTCAGCTTGCCCACGTCGGCCGCGCGGTCGATGATTTTCAGATGGCCTTCGCTGTCGAACAGGCCCGCATCGCCGGTGTGGAAATAGCCTTGCTCGTCGATGGCTTCGCTGGTGGCGTCGGGACGCTTGTAGTAGCAGTCCATCAGCGTCGGCGATTTCACCAGAACCTCGCCGTTGGCGGCCAGCTTCACTTCCACGCCGGGCGCGGGCAGGCCCACGCTGTCGAACTTGATCTTGCCGTCCGGTTGCAGGCAGATATAGGCGCAGGTCTCGGTCGAGCCGTAGAACTGTTTCAGGTTGATGCCGATCGAGCGGTAGAAGCGGAACAGGTCGGGGCCGATGGCGGCGCCCGCCGTGTAGGCCACGCGCACGCGCGACAGGCCCAGCACGTTTTTCAGCGGGCCATACACCAGCAGGTCGCCCAGGGCGTAGGCAATGCGGTCGGACAGGGGCACGTCCTTGCCGTCCAGGATGTCGGCGCCGCAGCGGCGCGCCACGTCCATATAGTGCTGGAACATCTTGCGCTTCAGCGTGCCGGCGTCTTCCATGCGTATCATCACCTGGGTCAGCATGTTTTCGAAGATGCGCGGCGGCGCGAAATAGTAGGTGGGGCCGATTTCACGCATATCGGTCATCACCGTGTCGCTCGATTCCGGGCAGTTGACGGTGAAGCCGGCCACCATGGCCTGCGCCAGTGAAAACAGGCAGTCGCCGACCCAGGCCATGGGCAGGTAGGACAGGATGTCTTCGCTGTCTTTCAGGTTGTCGAAGCCGATGCCGCCGGTGGCGGCCGCGATCAGCGCGGAATGGGTCTGGCACACGCCTTTCGGCTTGCCGGTGGTGCCCGAGGTGTAGAGGATGATGGCGTTGTCGAATTCCTGGCCGGCGGCGATGGCCGCTTCGTAGAAGCCGGGATTGGCCTTGTCGTAAGCGCGGCCCAGTTCCTGAAGCTTGGCGAAGGAGGTCAGCTCCGGCTGCATGTAGTTGCGCATGCCGCGTTCGTCTTCGTATGCGATGTGAGCGATGTCCGGGCAGCTCGCTTTCAGCTCCAGCAGCTTGTCCACCTGCTCCTGGTCTTCCACCACGGCGTAGCGGATTTCCGCGTTCTCCAGCACGAAAGCCATATCGGCGGCCGGCGCGTCCTGATACAGCGGAACCGGCACGCCGCCCAGGCACTGTGCCGCCAGCATGGCCCAGTACAGGCGCGGACGGTTGTCGCCGATGATCGCCAGGTTCATGCCGCGCTGGAAGCCCTGCGCGGCCAGCCCGCAGGCCAGGGCGCGCACTTCCTCGTTCACCTGCGCCCAGTTCCAGGTCTGCCAGATGCCGAGGTACTTCTCGCGGAACGCCGGCTTGAGCGGGCGGTCCTTCCCGTGCTGAAGCAGGCGGCGCGGGAAAGTGTGTAATTCAGTCTGCACCAGTGTCTCCTTAGCCCTCTCTTGGGGGCGCTTATAATGGTTCTGATCAGCACTTTTCTTGTGTGATGATATTAACGTGCGTTTTTGGGACATGTTGTCTTTTCGGAGACAATTCGCGGACTTTTGATGGTGCGTCGCAACAATGGAAACTAAACAACCGACCCTGAAGGAAGCGCTGCACGCGGCAATCTGGGCCAAGACCCTGACGCCCGAGCAGATGGCGCGCGTGGAAGCGACCACCTTCGAAGTGTTCGTGCCGAAAGGCGGCTATGTGTGCCACAAGGGCGAGGTGGTGGACAATTGGGTGGGCATCCTGAGCGGCATGGTCAAGATGAATAATTTTTCGCCGTCCGGCAAAAGCGTGACCTTCACCGGCGTGCCGCCCGGCGGCTGGTTCGGCGAAGGCTCGCTGCTGAAAGATGAGCGCCGCAAATACGACGCCATGGCCCTGCGCGACAGCCGCATCGCGCGCATGCCGGCCGAGACTTTCCTCTGGCTGCTGGAAACCAGCCTGCCGTTCACGCGCTTCCTGCTGATGCAACTGAACGAGCGCCTGGGCCAGTTCATCGGCCTGGTCGAAAGCGAACGCCTGCTCGACCCCGACACCCGCGTGGCGCGCTGCCTCGCCTCGCTGTTCCATTCGCATTTATATCCCGGCAGCGAACCGCTGTTGCAGATCTCGCAGGAAGAAGTCGGCCTGCTGTCTGGCGCCTCGCGCCAGCGTGCCAACCAGGCCTTGCAGCTGCTCGAAAGACAAGGCCTGCTCCGGGTCGACTATGGCGGCATCCGCATCCTCGACCTCGACGGCCTGCGCCGCTTCGAGGCTTAATCAGCCCGCGCTTTGCGCTGCCCGCTTATCTTGTTCTACCCAAGTCTCGCTGGATTCGACAGAGAGACGCATCCCGACCGCCTTCAGCACGGCCAGCAGGATGCGTAATGTTGGATTCCCCCTGGGGGACAAGGCACGATACAGTGCTTCGCGGCTGATGCCAGCTTCTGCCGCCACTGCGCCCAGCCCGCCGTAGGCTTCGGCGACGGTACGCAGTGCCAGCAGGCCCGCCGCCCTCTCATTGGGATCGTCCAATGACTCCATGGCGGCTTTCAGGTATTCGGTTGCCAGCTCCCGGTCGGCGCGCAATTCCTCGATTTCCCGTTCGGTATGCGAAACGGCACTGCTTCCTTTATCCATGTTCCCGACCTTTCCAATCGAGCCAGTATTCTTTGGCGCGCCGTATATCTGTGCTTTGACTACTTTTATCGCCGCCGCACAGAAGGATGACGATGGTTTTTCCATGTTGAGCAAAATAGACCCGATACCCGGCGCCAAGATGAATGCGCAGCTCCATTACGCCTTCTCCAACTGAGGCGGCGTCGCCGAAATTGCCTGTTTCAAGCTGCCGCAATCTGATACGGATGCGAGCTTGAGCGACCTTGTCCCGCAGGCTGCTCAGCCATTCGGTAAAGGGTTCGCGGCCATCGTTGCGGCGGTAACGGAGCAATTTAAGCATGCTCCCAGTGTAGTTTATAAGCTACGGGGATTAAAACAAGAATGACGTCACCTTGTTCTGCGTCATAGATGGATGCGTTGGCAAGCCTGCCGGACTCTGCGCCCCAGCGCTGGGGAGATCGCTGTATCATAGAGCCATGCCGCGCCGCAGTGGCGCGCCTGATAAGAATTCGACGAAGCTCATGCAAAATCCAGAAAATTCCACGATCGCCGGCCGGCTTGCCTCGCTGCGCCAGGCGATGCGCGCGCACCGCATCGATGCCCTGATGGTGCCCTCCGCCGATCCGCATTTGTCCGAGTATCTGCCGCCGCGCTGGCAGGGCCGCGAATGGCTGTCGAACTTCACCGGTTCGGTCGGCACCTTCATCATCACCGCCGATTTCGCCGGGGTGTGGACCGATGGCCGCTACTGGACCCAGGCCGAATCCGAGCTGGCCGGCACCGGCGTGCAGCTGATGAAGATTTCTTCGGGCGCCAGCGTGCAGTATGTGGACTGGCTGGCCGCCACCCTGCAGCGCGGCCAGACCGTGGCCGTGGATGGCGCAGTGCTGGGCCTGTCCATTGCCCGCCTGCTGCAGCAGGCGTTGCAAGCGAAGGGCGTGGACCTGCGCACCGACCTCGATCTGCTGAACGAGGTGTGGCAGGACCGTCCTGCCCTGCCGGATGCCCCTGTGTATGAACACCTGCCGCCATATGCCGTCACGCCGCGCGCCGCCAAACTGGCCGAGCTGCGCGCCGAGATGGCGCGCCTGGGCGCCCAGCACCACGTCATCTCGACGCTGGACGATATCGCCTACCTGTTCAATCTGCGCGGTTCGGACGTCAACTACAACCCGATCTTCCTGTCCCACGCCCTGATCGGCGCCGACCAGGCCACGCTGTTCGTGGCCGAGGGCAAGGTGCCGTCCGAGCTGGCTGCCATCCTGGCGCAGGACAAGGTCGTGCTGGCGCCCTATGCCGCCGCGAATGCCGCGCTGGCCGCGCTGCCGCCGGGCAGCACCCTGCTGCTCGATCCGCGCCGCATCACCAGCGGCACGCGCCAGGCCGTGCCGTCCTCGGTGAACGTGGTGGAAGCCATCAACCCGACCACCTTCGCCAAATCGAAAAAGACCGAGGCCGAAGCCTTCCACGTGCGCGACACCATGGAACAGGATGGCGCCGCGCTGTGCGAATTCTTCAGCGAACTGGAACAGACCCTGGCCAATCCCCAACGCGCGCCATTGACCGAGTACGAAATCGGCACCCGCATCACGGCCGCGCGTTCGCGCCGCCCCGGCTTCGTCAGCCCGAGCTTCGGCACCATTGCCGGCTTCAAGGCCAACGGCGCCATCATGCACTACCGCGCACCGGTGGAAGGCAGCGCCGTCATCGAAGGCGATGGCCTGCTGCTGATCGATTCCGGCGGCCAGTACGTGGGCGGCACCACCGACATCACGCGCGTGATCGCGGTCGGCCGCATCACGGCCGAGCACAAACGCGACTTTACCCTGGTCCTGAAAGGCATGATGGCCCTGTCCGTGACGCGCTTCCCGCGCGGCACCAAGTCGCCCATGCTGGACGCCATTGCGCGCGCCCCAATCTGGGCCGAGGGCGTCGACTTTGGCCACGGCACCGGCCACGGCGTGGGCTACTTCATGAATGTGCATGAAGGTCCGCAATCGATTTCGCCGTCCGCCATGCCGGAAGCGCATACCGCCATGGAGCCGGGCATGATCACCTCGATCGAGCCGGGCATCTACCGCCCCGGCAAATGGGGCATCCGCATCGAGAACCTGGTGCTCAACCGTCTGGCGGGCGACCATGGCTTCGGCCCCTTCCTCGCGTTCGAGACGCTGACCCTGTGCCCGATCGACACGCGCTGCGTCGACAAGGCCTTGCTGCGCGCCGACGAGGTCCAATGGCTGAACGATTACCACGCCACCGTGCGCGCTCGCCTCAGCCCCCATGTGGGCGGCGCGGCCCTGGCCTGGCTGGAAGAAAGGACGGTGGCCATATGAGCGGCGCCCGTTCCACCAGGGCCGCCAATGCGTTGGCGCGGCTGAAAGAACGCAGCGGCAATGCCGCCTATTCGATGACGCGCACCGGCAACGGTCATTTCTTCCTGAGCGAAGGTGCGGGCAAGCCGCCGCTGTGCGCCCCGATGGAACTCGACGATTTCGTCGCCTTCCTCAACGCCCAGGGACCGCAGAAACCCAAGCGCGTCAGCAAGCTCGATGTCGAGTTTGAAAAACAGCTCGGCAAGAAGAAGGCCGACTAACCAGGAGAAGAGGCGAAGATGCCCTCCATTGAATTTTTGCGCGCCTATTGGTCCACCGGGGAGCTGGCGACCAATGGCGTGATTCTGTTGAATTTGCTCGGCGCGCTGCTGCTTGGCCTGCTGGTCGGCTATGAGCGTTCCTATCATGGCCGGGCGGCCGGCATGCGCACCTATGGTCTGGTGTGCATGGCGTCGGCCGCCCTGACCGTGATCGGCGGCTATCCGGCGCACTGGTTCGGCGGCCATATGACCGAGATGCTGGGCGTCGATCCCACCCGCGTCATCCAGGGCATCGTCACCGGCATCGGTTTCCTCGGCGCGGGCGTCATCATGCGGGAAGGTTTCAATATCAGCGGCCTTACGACGGCCGCCTCGATCTGGGCCTCCTCGGTGATCGGCGTGCTGGTGGGCGTGGGCTTTTACGCCTCGGCCATGGGACTGGCCTTCCTGTGCGCGATGTCGATGATTTTCCTGTCCAAGCTGGAGGCCTGGCTGCCTTCGCGCCACGCGATTGCGATCACCATGCGCTTCAAACCCGGTTTCGAGCCGCGCGAAGACGCCTTGCGCAAGGTGGCGCTGGAACGCGGCTATGAAATCGCCGGCGGCTCGCTGACCATCGGCCTGGACCGCGGCATGCAGGAGTGGCGTTTCGTGGCGCTGGCCCTCAGCAAGCGCAGCGGCTCGCCGCTGTCGCAGCTGGCGGCCGAACTGGCGCATTTCGAGGGCATCGACGGTTTCCAGCTGACCCATGCCCGCAACTGAAGGAGACGCGTGTGATCATCACTTCGCAAGACATACTGGATTTCTGGTTCCTGCCCATCGGCGTCAAAGGCCACAATGCGCAGCGCCAGGAATGGTTTACCCAGGATCCGGTCTTCGACGCCGGCATCCGCCTGCACTTCGGCGCCCTGATCGAGGAAGCCATCAGCGGCGGCCTGCGCCAGTGGGATGACGAGGGTACGCAAGGCACGCTGGCGCGCATCATCGTGCTGGACCAGATGACGCGCAACGCCTATCGCGGCACGCCCAAGGCCTTTGCCGGCGATGCGCTGGCGCTGGAGGCGGCCAAGGCCCTGGACGATTCCGGCGCCAACCAGACCTTGCCGCCGGTGCAGCGCTTCTTCGCCTACCTGCCGTTCGAGCACGCGGAAAACCTCTCGCTGCAAATGCGCTCGGTCGACCTGTTCGATATGCTGAGCGCCGCCGTGCCGGGCTTTGAAGTGCCGCTCGATTACGCCAAGCGGCATTTCGACGTGATCCGCCGCTTCGGCCGTTTCCCGCACCGCAATGCCATTCTCGGCCGCACTTCCACGCCGGAAGAGCAGGAATTCCTGCGCCAGCCCGGCTCCAGCTTCTGATGCCCACCTTATCCATCATCGGCGGCGGCCATGTGGGCCGCGCCCTGGGCCGCCTGCTGGCCGGCCAGTTCAGCGTGCAGGACGTGCTGACGCGCTCGCCGCAATCGGCGCGCCAGGCGGCGCACTTCATCGGCGCCGGCCGCGCCCTGCATGAGTACGCCCAGCTGCGTCCGGCCGATGTGTATCTGCTGGCCGTCAGCGACGACCAGATCCTGCCCGCCTGCGCGGCGCTGGCGGCGGCCGTGCCGCTGGCGGGCGCCGTGGTCTTCCATTGCAGCGGCGCGCTGGCGTCCGACCGGCTGCAGGCCGCCAGCGAAGCGGGCGCTTACACTGCCAGCGTGCACCCGATCCGCAGCTTTGCCGATCCCGCCGCCGTGGCCGCCCATTTCGCCGGCACCTTTTGCGGCGTGGAGGGCGATGCGCGCGCGTTGGCCGTGCTCGATCCGGCGCTGCAAGCCATCGGCGGCCGCCCGGTCGCCATCGATGCCGCCGCCAAGACCGTGTACCACGCGGCGGCCGTCTTCGCCAGCAACTACCTGGTGACGGTGTTGGACGCCGCCCTGCGCGCCTACCAGGCGGCCGGCATTGCCGAGGACGTGGCGCGCGAGCTGGCCCGGCCCCTGGCCAGCGAAACCTTGAACAATGTGTTCCGCATGGGGGCCGCGCCCGCGCTCAGCGGCCCGATCGCGCGCGGTGACTTCGCTACCGTCGAACGCCAGCGGCAGGCAGTGGCGGCGTGGGATGGCGCCACCGGCGAGCTGTACCAGGCCTTGGTCGGTCCCACCGTGGCGCTGGCGGCGCGCAAGGTCCAGGGCTGAAGCCCGGGGCTGAGCGCGCAGCGTTTCGCCCTGGACAATATTGCCGCGCATGGTGTTGCGCACGCTAGCGAAGCCGGCTTGCAAATTATTGATGCGAAAGTATATTTCAGTAGCAGGCCGGCTTGTCTCTACGGCGAAAAGCGTTGTGGTAGAGCAAAAAAATCGTCGTTTGCATCGACAAAATGGCTCGGAAGCAATAAGCTAGGTTACTTGCGGTCGCTCTGCGATCGTGTGTCTAAGAATTCATCATCGGCGTTGCGAACCGGCGCCGAACAGGGGATAGCCATGTTATTTTTGAAATCCACGACCGTGACCAAGGCGCCGGGCATTTACGAAGTCGATATCGCCGCCAAGCCGCCAGGCAAGACTTACGGTGTCTACATGGCAACCGATCCGGATAATCCGCCCACCGCGGTGCTGGAGGCGCTGGCCGCCCTCGGCTTCCAAAACACCCACAGCTCCGGCTATGTGCACAAAGACCGCGGCAAGGTGCTCGACCTGCACTTCCAGAAAGACGGTACCGACCTGTTCAAGGGCTGGAAAGCCGAGGAATGCGAAGCGAATATGGCCGCCATCACCAAGCTGTTCGGCGACATCGGCATCGCCATCGCGCCGCGCGTGATGACCCTGGCCGAAGCCTACGCCTAAGTTTCCGCCGCAGGCCTAGGCCTGCACTTCAATATGGTACAGCGCCCACGGGCAGAGCGGAAAACGCTCGGCCACGGGCTTGGCCGCCATCTCCGGCACGCGGTCGGCGTCGTACAGCGCCCACAGCGGGCCAAGACCGCCGAGCGCCATCGCCGCGCCATCCAGATGGGTGGCGACGATGAAGCGCTGCGCGCGCGCCTGCGCCACCGGCAGGCTGACCGCATAGCCATCCACCGCCCGCAGCACCAGCTTGCCGCCCTCGTTCAGCGTGGCGCCGGCCGTTTTCAGCACGTCCAGCAGCAGCGGACCGCGCAGGGTATGCGCCTTGCCGTCATATTCCAGCGTCGGGCGGATGGTCTGGGCCGGCAGCGCCATGATGGCGGCGAAGTCGAAGACATAGGCCTTGTCGAAGCTCAGCTTTTGCTTGTGCATCATCTGGTCGGCCACCGGGTCGAAGCGGCCGCGGTTGGCCTGGGCGATGGCGCCGGTGACGGTCAGCAGGGCAGGGCCACGCGGCGCGGTTTTGCCGGCGGCGGGCGCGGCGTGCAAGACGGGGAGGGCGCCGGCCGCAGCCAAAGCGCCGAGGAAATGGCGTTTTTTCATGATTTTGGGCGAAGAAGCAGATTTCGCTATCATAAGCCCTATGGACCTGTTTGCCGCCGATGACGATGCGATGCAGCCCATCCCGGTCGAGGATGGCGAACTGCGCTTTTTACAGCAGCTGAAGCTGCCCTACCCAAACGCCGAGTTGATGCGGCGTCTGCAGGAGGACATCGCATGGCGCGTGGAAACCATCATCGTCTTCGGCAAGGAGCAGGCTCAGCCGCGCCTGAGCGCCTGGTATGGCGAAGCCAGCTACACCTATTCGGGCAAGACCTTCCATCCGCTGCCATTTACGCCCCTGCTGCTGGAAATCAAGGCCGCCGTCGAGGCCGCCAGCGGCTGCCGCTTCAACAGCGTGCTGCTCAACTACTACCGCGACGAGCGCGACAGCATGGGCTTCCACAGCGACGATGAACCCGAGCTGGGCCGCAATCCCGCCATCGCTTCCTTCAGCCTGGGCGCCACGCGCCGTTTCATCCTCAAGCACAAGCAGCGGCCGCTCGACCTGAAACTCGATTTGACCGATGGCAGCCTGTTGCTGATGGCTGGTGCGTTGCAGCATTATTGGCGTCATGGCATCAATAAGTCCAGCCGCGCCCACGGTCCGCGGATTAATCTGACGTTTCGTCTGGTTCAGTGAAATTACCTTAAGATCAGATTAATTCCGTGCAATTTCCGGCAACTTGGGGCGATCTCCCCAGTTTCAAGGGCGCTTACATCTGCTAACATTTATTACTGAATCCTTCAGCCTAAGTTTTTGTTGCGGTGCTATTGTGATCGCAATCGCAATTACCTGAGAGATTGCGATCCCAGGCAATAAGACTTTTCAAAACTTTTAGCTGAAAGATCACACCATGAAAAAGACCGTACTCGCACTTATCGCTACTGCCGCCACTCTGGGCGCCGTGACTGCCCACGCTGCTGAACCAGGCCCGTACATCGGTATCGGCGGTGTGTACAACAAGAACCAGTACAACATCGCCAACGACACCACCGGCGGCGACAAGAAGTCCAATGAATTCGGCGGCAAAATCTTCGGCGGCTACCAGATCGACAAGATGTTCGCGGTCGAAGCCGGCTACACCCAGTTCGGCAAGGAGAAGTACAACTACTCCCTCGGCGCCGACAAGGGCAGCGTTGAAGCCAAGGCCAAATCCTTCTACATCGCCGGTAAAGCCGCTTACCCGATCAACGAACAGTTCTCCGTTTTCGGCAAGCTGGGCGTCGGCCGCAACAAGAACGACGTGAACGCTGCCGGCCTGGCCGCGAACCTGAACAACAGCGGCAACAAGACTGCCCTGTACGCCGCGATTGGTGCCGAATATATGGTCACGCCGAAGCTGGGTCTGGAAGTGTCCTACGAGCGCTACGGCAAGAACAAAACCGACCAGGGCCGCAAAAACGGCGCTTTCGGTTTCGGCGCCCGCTACCACTTCTAATGGTCACGCGGGCTGAAGGCCCGCTACCGATCGAGGCCGGGTGCGACAGCGCCCATGCCTGGGGCGTGGGGCGCTGTCCCTGCGCCCGGCCTCCCCCGCTCTCCTCTTTTCACGTTTCCTTAGTTACTTCACAGACTACCCGCTTCAACGGGTAGTCTATTTTTTTGAGCCTTCCTTTGAGCATGCCCTCGATGCTGGCGCTGACGGCCTGGGCGCTGTCGCGGCGGTAGCTGATGCGCTGCGGGAAGTCGTGCTGGGCATTTTCAAACACCACCTCATTCTCGCTCAGGCGCAGCAGCGCAAAGCTGGCCTCGGCCTCGCGCCGCGGCTTGGCCGTAAACACCAGCTGGCCCGCCTCCGTTTCCTCGATGCGCATGAATTCCCAGCCCACGGCGCGGCCGTTTTTGACTGTGCGCGCCGTGCCCAGCATGACGCCGCCGGCCGCCGTCATCCATTGTTCGCCCGTGCCGGTTTCGCCATTGGTTTGCGTCCAGCAGCCGGCCAGCCAGTTCAGGCTGCCCAATGAGGCCGTCTCGGCGGCGACGGCGGAGTGCAGCACGCTGGCGCTGGCCAGCAGGCCCAGCAGAGATAAGCATTTAGGCATAGCAGTCTCCGAAAATAAAAAAAGGCACGCTGTTGAGCGTGCCTTCGATCTTAACCTGCTTATACCGTCAGCGGCTTGTAGCGGATGCGTTTTGGCTTGGCGCCTTCTTCACCCAGGCGTTTTTTCTTATCGGCTTCGTATTCCTGATAGTTACCGTCGAAGAAGACCACTTGCGAGTCGCCTTCGAAGGCCAGGATGTGGGTGGCGATACGGTCGAGGAACCAGCGGTCGTGCGAGATCACCATCACGGAACCGGCGAATTCCAGCAGCGCATCTTCCAGCGCGCGCAGGGTTTCCACGTCCAGGTCGTTCGACGGTTCATCGAGCAGCAGCACGTTGCCGCCCATCAGCAGGGTCTGGGCCAGGTGCAGACGGCCGCGTTCACCGCCCGACAGGTTGCCGACGACCTTCTGCTGGTCGCCGCCCTTGAAGTTGAAGCGGCCCAGATAGGCGCGCGACGGCATTTCGAAGCGGCCCACCTGCAGGATGTCGGCGCCATTGCTGACGGCCTGGAACACGGTCTTGTCGTTGTCGAGCGCGTCGCGGCTCTGGTCGACGATGGAGACCTTGGCGGTCTTGCCGATCACCACTTCGCCGCTGTCCGGCTGTTCTTTGCCGGTGATCATCTTGAACAGGGTCGATTTACCGGCGCCGTTGGGGCCGATGATGCCGACGATGGCGCCCGGCGGAATGATGAAGCTCAGATTGTCGATCAGCAGACGGTCGCCGAAGGCTTTCGAGACATTCTTGAACTCGATCACATCGTTGCCCAGACGCTCGGCCACAGGAATGAAGATTTCCTGGGTTTCGTTGCGCTTCTGGTATTCGTGTTCGCTCAGCTCGTTGAAGCGGGCCAGACGGGCTTTCGACTTGGCTTGGCGCGCTTTCGGGTTCTGGCGCGACCATTCCAGCTCTTTCTGCAGCGCTTTCTGGCGCGCCGATTCGGTGGCTTCTTCCTGCTTCAGGCGGTCCTGCTTCTGGTCCAGCCAGGAGCTGTAATTGCCTTTCCAAGGAATGCCATGGCCACGGTCCAGTTCCAGAATCCACTCGGCGGCATTGTCGAGGAAGTAGCGATCGTGGGTGATGCCGACCACGGTGCCCGGGAAGCGCAGCAGGAATTGCTCCAGCCACTCGACCGATTCCGCGTCCAGGTGGTTGGTCGGTTCGTCGAGCAGCAGCATATCGGGCTTGGACAGCAGCAGGCGGCACAGCGCCACGCGGCGCTTCTCACCGCCGGACAGCACGCCGATCTTGGCGTCCCATGGCGGCAGGCGCAGCGCGTCGGCCGCCATTTCCAGTTGCAGGTTCAGGTTGCCGCCATCGGCCGCAGCCAGGATGGCTTCCAGGCGGCCCTGTTCGGCGGCCAGCGCGTCGAAGTCCGCGTCCTCTTCCGCATAGGCGGCGTACACGGCGTCCAGCTTGGCTTGCGCTTCGAACGCTTCGCCCAGGCCGCTTTCCACGGCCTGGCGCACGGTCTGTTCCGGGTCCAGCTGCGGTTCCTGCGGCAGGTAGCCGATGTTCAGACCCGGCATCGGGCGCGCTTCGCCCTGGATGTCGGTATCGATGCCGGCCATAATTTTCAGCAAGGTCGACTTACCGGAGCCGTTCAGGCCCAGCACGCCGATCTTCGCCCCCGGGAAGAAGGACAGCGAAATATCTTTCAGAATCTGGCGCTTGGGCGGGACGATTTTGCCCACGCGGTTCATGGTATAGACGTAATTTGCCATTAGGAAATCTCGATTTTTTTACAAAGGTCAACAAGGATACGCCAAAGCGCGTCCGCAAGCCATGCTTTTGCGCCTTTACGCGGCGCGCCGGCTGGCCCACCAGCCCTCGGCCATATACAGGGCGAGGGCGCTCCAGATCACGCAGAAGCCGGCCAGGCGTTCGGACGAGAAGGCTTCATGGAACACGAACATACCGAGCAGCATCTGCATGGTCGGCGAGATATATTGCAGCATGCCCAGCACCGACAGCGGAATGCGGCGCGCGCCGGCGGCGAACAGCAGCAGCGGGATGGCGGTGATGGGACCGGCCGCCGCCAGCAGCCAGCGCATGGCGCTGCTGTCGGTGTTGAGGAAGGTATTCGCGCCGTGCAGGGTAAGCCAGATGACGTAGCCGGCCGCCAGCGGGAACAGCAGCAGGGTTTCAAAGGACAAGCCTTCCAGCGCCGCCAGCGCGGCCGTCTTGCGCAGCAAGCCGTAGCCGCCGAAGGAAATGCCCAGCAGCAGGGCGATCCAGGGCAGTTGGCCGGCCTGCCAGGTCAGCCACAGCACGCCGCTGGCCGCCACGCCGATGGCTAGCCACTGGCCGCGCCGCAGTGTTTCCTTCAGCACCAGCAGCCCCAGCAGCACATTGAACAGGGGATTGATGAAATAGCCGAGGCTGGCGTCGATCACATGGCCATTGTTGACGGCCCAGATATATACAAACCAGTTCGCGCTCAGCAGCAGCGAACTGGCGATAAAGCTGGCCAGCACCTTGGGTTGGCGTAGTACCGCGCCCAGCCAGCTCCACTGGCGCCGCAGCAAGAGGACGATGAGCAGGAAGACCAGGGACCACAGCATGCGGTGCGCCAGGATTTCCATCGCCGGCATGGTGCCCAGGGCGTGGAAATATAGGGGAAACAAGCCCCAGCACAAAAAGGCCAGGACTGCGTACAGGATGCCGGTGTTCATGGTTGCGCGCAAAAGACGGTGGGCGGAACCTGGAATTATCGCGGAAATGCACAATCGGCGCTGAGCAGCCCCGGCCAGGGCTAGAATGGGATGCTTGGAGGCGCGGCCGAGGCCGTGGCAAAATCGCTTGCAAATTGCATACACATCTTCTATTGTGCGATGCACCATAACAAAATCGGGTGAAAACTTGACGTCGCAACAACATAAAAAAAGCAGCCTCGTCGCATTGACGCTGGCGGCCGTCGGTATCGTGTATGGCGATATCGGCACTAGCCCCCTGTACACCCTGAAGACCGTGTTCGACCCGCAGCACGGCCTGGCCTTGAACGCCCCCAATCTGATCGGCATCGTCTCCCTGATTTTCTGGGGACTGACCATCATCGTTTCGCTCAAATACGTGACCCTGGTGCTGCGCGCCGACAACCGCGGCGAGGGCGGCATCATGGCCTTGATGGCGCTGGCGCTGTCCTCGGTCAGCCGCCATTCGCGCTGGCACACCGTGCTGCTGCTGGTGGGCGTGTTCGGCGCCACCCTGTTCTATGGCGACAGCGTGATCACGCCCGCCATCTCGGTGTTGTCGGCCATCGAAGGCCTGGAAGTGGCCACCCCCGCCTTCAGTCCCTACGTGGTGCCGCTCACCATCGTCGTGCTGGTCGCCTTGTACGCGGTGCAGTCGCACGGCACGGCCGGCATCGGCCGCTGGTTCGCGCCGGTGATGGTGGTCTGGTTCATCGCCCTGTCGGTGATGGGCGTCATCAATATCGTCAAGTCGCCCGCCATCCTGGCCGCCCTCAATCCCTGGCATGCCCTGGTCTTCATGTACGAGAACCGGCTGATCGCCTTCGTCGCCCTGGGCGCCGTGGTGCTGTCCCTGACCGGCGCCGAAGCCCTGTATGCCGATATGGGCCACTTCGGCAAGAAGCCGATCCGCACCGCCTGGTTCATGATCGTGTTCCCGGCCCTGGCCCTGAACTATCTGGGACAGGGCGGCCTGCTGCTGGCCCATCCCGAGGCCGTCACCAATCCCTTCTACCAGCAGCTGGGCGCCTGGAGCGTGTATCCGCTGGTGATCCTGTCCACCATGGCCACCGTGATCGCCTCCCAGGCGACCATTTCCGGCACCTTCTCCATGACCAAGCAGGCCATCGCCCTCGGTCTGCTGCCGCGCATGCGCATCTGCCATACCTCGGAGAGCGAGATCGGCCAGATCTATATCCCGGCCGTGAACTGGCTGCAATTGGCCGTGGTGCTGCTGGCCGTGGTCGGTTTCGGCTCCTCGGAAAACCTGGCCGCGGCCTACGGCATCGCCGTCACCGCCACCATGCTGGCCACCACCATCCTGACCTTCTTCGTGATCCGCTACCGCTGGAAGCTGCCGCTGCTGCTGTGCTTTGCCGCCACCGGCTTCTTCATCGTGATCGACATCATGCTGTTCTCGGCCAGCACGCTCAAGCTGTTCCATGGCGGCTGGTTCCCGCTGCTGCTGGGCGGCATCCTGTTTACCACCATGCTCACCTGGCGCACCGGCCGCCAGCTGGTGTTCAAGAACCTGGAAAAGCACGCCATCCCGCTGGAAGACTTCCTCAACTCCCTGTTCATGGCGCCGCCGGTGCGCGTGCCCGGCACCGCCATCTTCCTGCGCGGCGAGAGCGACGGCGTGCCGCATGCGCTGCTGCATAACTTGTCGCACAACAAGGTGCTGCACGAACGCGTGGTCTTCTTCACCATCCATATCGTGGAAGAACCATGGGTGCCGCCGGCCGAACAGGTGCGCATTACGGCCCTGGGCCACGACTGCTACCAGCTGAATGTCTACTACGGCTTCAAGGACGAAGCGGATATTCCGAAAGTGCTGGAACTGTGCGCCGACCATGGCCTGCAGTTCGAGATGATGGAAACCTCCTTCTTCATCGCGCGCCAGACCGTGATCTCGGCCCCCGGCGCCGGCATGGCCCCGTGGCGCGAGCATCTGTTCGTGGCCATGTCGCGCAATGCGCGCGGCGCCGCCGATTACTATCAGATTCCAACCAACCGCGTGATCGAACTGGGCACGCAGGTGGAAATTTGAGACATAAATTTTGTAAGAAAATGTACTTTTAAATCCCGTTCGGGGCAGTCTGCTAAACTGCTGCTCCGATCGGCGCACGGATGCGTGTGCGACCACTCCGACATCCAGTAAAACAGAAGGCGAAGATGAACTCGATTTTCAAACAGATTGCTACCCTGGCATGCGCCCTGGCTCTCGCAGCCTGCGGCGGCGCCAAAGACTATTCCGAACCCGTGGTCCTGGACCCGCTGACCCAGGTCGCCGAGCTGACCAAGACCGACATCGCCGTCGGCAGCGGCAACCCGGTCGTCAATGGCGACCGCGTCGACGTGCGCTACGTGACCTATATCTACAACCGCGACGCGGTGGACAAGAAAGGCACCAAGCTGGATGCCGGCCAGTTGAGCGTTCCGCTGGGCGCGGGCAACAACTATGTGCCTGGCTTTGAGATGGGCATTCTGGGCATGCGTCTTGGCGGCAAGCGCCTGGTGGCCGTGCCGAGCGCCCTGGCTTACGGCCCGAACGGCCGTCCGCCTCAGGTGCCGCCGAATACCGGTCTGCTGTTCGAGTTCGAACTGGTGAGCGTGTACCCGAAATAAGCCGCGAGGCTTGAGCGAAAAGGGCGGCCTGCGGGCCGCCCTTTTTATTTCAGCCCGGCGCTTCAGGCGTCCTGCAGACGCAGGGCCAGCACTGGCGGCAGTCGCAGACCAGCCATCATATGGCGGCCGGTGGCCAGCAGGGCAACCAGCATGGCCAGCAGAACAGCGGCCAGCAGCGGCCAGTGGCCCATCGGCGCGCGCTCCGCATATTCGGCCAGATAGCGCTCGATGGCGAACGCCGCCAGCGGCAGGCCGCAGAGGGCGCCGAAGGCCAGCAACAGCAGATATTCGCGGCCCAGCAGGCGTACGATGGCGCCGTTGCTGGCGCCATGCAGCTTGCGCAACACGATCTGGCGCTGATTGCGCTGCACGCTGTAGGCGGCCAATACATAGATGCCGCAGGCAGCCAACACAATGGCGATCAAGCTGGCAAGACCCAGCATATGCGCCTTGCCGCGGTCCCGCTCATAATTTTCCGCGAACAAGCTGGCAGCGGGACGCAGTGCCATTGTTTCGTCGGCAAAGTAGCGCTGCCAAACAGGCCCCAGCCGGCGCGCCAGTTCGGCGCTGGCCAGGATGCTGCGCACGCTGGCCACACCACCGGTTGCGTTGCCATCGTCGAGTTCATACACGATGGCCCCCGCCTTGCTGTACAGCGAGTGATGGCGGATATCCGGCGCCACGCCCAGTACCGTCTCTCGTTTAGCGTTGCGGATGGTCTGGCCAACGGCGTCCTGTGCCTTGCTGAAACCAAAGCTTTTAAGAGCGCTCGCATTCAGGATCACGCCGCGAGCCGTGCCCTGGTCGCGTTGCGGCGAAAATAGTTCCCCGGCGAGAGGCTGGATACCGTATACCTGAAAGAAGGTGGCGTCCACGACCTGCGCTTCGTAGTTCAGCATAGGGCTGCTCCCGTTTTTGTAAAACCGGAATATGCGGGCGCCGAGATTACCGCCCACTGCGGCCAGCGAGCTGGCCGCAGCCTGCACCTCCGGCTCACGCTTCAGCGCTTCGACAAAGGCCTTCCTGCTTTGCGCCGTGGCTTTGCCGGGCAGGCTAATGACGTGTAGATGGGCGGTGTTGAAACCTGGATCGGCATGGCTGGCATACCAGGTTTGCCAGGTGATGGCGGTAGCCGTGGCGGCCAGCCCAATTGCTGCACCAAATTGCAATACCGTCAGGGTGCGGCGCATATTCAGCCCTGCCGACTTCTCGCCGCTATCGCGGTTGGCTAGAGGCTGGGCTGGATGTACGTTCAGCGCCAGCCAGGCGGGATAGGCTCCGGCCAGGATGCCAATGGCAATCGCCAGCAACAGCGCGACGGCGCAATAAGACGGAGTGAATAAGCTGCCCAAGTCGCGTTCCAGCCAGTTGCCCAGCAGCGGCTGGAATAGCCATGCCAGGCCAAGGCCAAGCGCCATAGCCAGCAGCGCCGCGAGGATGGATTCAGCCAGGAAGAGGGCAGCCACGCGCCCGATGCCAGCTCCCATGAGTTTGCGGATGGCGATTTCGCGCTGACGCTGCAAGGTGCGCATGGTGGCCAGATTGACGTAGTTGATGGCGGCCAGCAGCATGATCAGCAGGCCAGCCGCGCTTAGGCTGTAGACATCGCTTAATTTTCCATGCGGCTGAAACCTGCCCCAATCCTCAAGGTCAGGATCCAGGTAAAGGGCAGGTAAGCCGACGAGAGCGATGTCAACCGGCTTGCGCCCACCCAACGCGGCAGCCATGACGCCCAGCCTGGCCTCAGCCAACGGGGAGTTGCGGTCGGTTTCCGCCTGCAGAAAAGCTTGCAGGCGCGCTGGATCGGCATCGGCGCGCAGCTTCAGCCAGATACGCGCCAATCCCCAATTCATGACCTTTTCGCGCTCAGCTAGCGGCCAAGCGAGACTATTGCTGCCGACCAGTGCCCGATATTGCAGACTGCTGTTGCTTGGCGGGTCGGGTAGCAGTGCCATGACTTGCAGCGTGCTGCCGCCCGCTGTACCAACTGTCCAAGAGCCGGCCGGTCGCCAAATATTTTCTGCGCCATGCTGATGCTGAGAGCCAGGCCCTCGGGCCGCGTCAGTGCGGTCTGTGCATCTCCTTGCAGAGCGTGCAGGCTGAAGATGTTAGCCAGCGCCGGGTCCACGGCACGCAAACGCGCGTCATGCGGATGCCCGGCGTATCGCAGCGGCAGATCGAGAGCGACGTCGATGCTGGCCTGCTCCGCCAGACCGCTGCCTAGTGCCGCATCGCGCAGCGGCGCATAGCTTGACTCGGCCCAACTGGCATCGGATTTCAGATTGGGACGGTATTTGACCAGTTGGATACGCTCGGCCTGCGGCACTTGGCGGTTGAAACTCAGGCTGTAATGCAGAAAGCCCAATAGCAGCAAGCAGCTGGCAAAGCCGACGCTGAGACTGAGGATGCTGACGGCCGACCAGGCGGGTTGCCGCCAGAGCACGCGCCAGCCGATGCGGAAGTCGCTGATTCTCATGCGGCACGCAGGGCGTCGACCATGATGCGGCCATCGAGCAGGTTCAGGCTGCGCGAGGCCTGCGCGGCGTGGGTGGGGGAGTGGGTCACCATCACCACGGTCGTGCCTTCGGCATTGATCTGGCGCAGCAGGCGCATGACCTCATCGCCGTGGGCGGTGTCCAGGTTGCCGGTCGGTTCGTCGGCCAGCAGCACGGCGGGGCCGGCCACCAGGGCGCGTGCGATGGCCACGCGTTGCTGCTGGCCGCCCGACAGTTGCGAGGGACGGTGCTTGGCGCGGTGGGCGATGCCCAGCTTTTCCAGCATGGCATGGACCTTGTCCTTGCGGTCGCGCGCCGCCATGCCGGTGTATTCCAGCGCCAGTTCCACGTTCTCGAACACGCTCAACTCCTCGATCAGGTTAAAGCTCTGGAAGATGAAGCCGATGCGGCCGCGCCGCAGCGTGTTCAACTGGGCCTCGCTCCAGCCGGCGACATTCGTGCCTTCGAACCAGTAATCGCCGCTGCTGGGTACATCGAGCAGGCCGAGAAGGCTGAGCAGGGTCGATTTGCCGCAACCGGATGGACCGGTGATCGCCACGTATTCGCCGGCATCGATTTCCAGGTCGATGCGGTCCAATGCGGTGGTCTGGACTTCGCCAGCCACATGGATTTTGCTGACGCCTGCGAGTTTGATCATGAGTGCTTCCTTTCGATGAATGGATGGAGCTTACTGTGAAATCTGCAATGTGAGGGATTTGCCGAAAGCGGCGTAGCTGGAAACGATGACGCGTTCGCCCGGCTGCAGTCCTGCCAGCACCTCGACCTGGCTGTTATTGCGCCGCCCGCTGCGGATCTCGCGCCTTTCCGCATGGCGTCCATCCGGCGCCAGCACGAAGACCCAGGCGCCGCCGCTGTCGGCGCTGAAGGCGCTGTTGGGCAGCAGCAGGGCGGGCGCCGGTTCGCCCAGCGTGATCTGCGCATCCAGGCTCTGGCCGGGATTCAGCGCGGGCGGCTGCTCCTTGCTGAACATCAGCTCCACGGTGAAGCGCCCTTCCTTCACCTGCGGATAAATGGTGCCGATGGCGACCGGGTAGCTGCGCTCGTCCACGCGCAAGCTGCCCTGGCGGCCCACGGCCACCCGGTTCAGATAAAACTCGTCCACCTGGGCCGACAGCTTGAAGCGGCGCGGATCGTCGATGCGGCCCACGTTCTTGCCGGTGACGATGGACTCGCCCACCTGCAGGCGGAAGTCGGTCAGGCGGCCCGCCACCGGGGCGCGCACGGCCAGCGCTTCCACCGTGGCCCGCACCAGTTGCAGGCCGGATTTCAGGCCATCGAGCGCGCTGCCCAGCTGGACCAGTGCATTGCCGCGCACTTCGGTTTCGGTGGCGTCGCTGGCTTGGGCCTGGGCCAACGCACGCCGGCGCTGCGCCAGCGTGTCGCGGGACTCCTCCAGTGCGACGGCCGAGATAAAGCCTTCGGCCGCCAGTTTCTCGTTGCGCGCATGCTTCTTCTCTTCTTGCTGCAAGGCGAAGGCCAGATCGTCCAGGCGGCGCTGATGCTCGCTGCGGCTGGCCTCCTGCGCCACGCGCAGGTTCGACAGATTGGAAATCTGCTGCGCGTGTTCGGCCTGGCGCGCCAGCAGCTCCAGATTGCGCTGGGGATTCGAGATGCGGAACAGCAGCTGGCCCTGGCGCACCATATCGCCGTCGCGCGCATACACCTCCTCCACCCGGCCCGACTCCACCGAATCGAGGATCACCGAGGACAGCGGCTGGGCGCTGGCGCGCACCACAATGTCGTCGCGGAAGATGCCGCTCTCCACCTGGGCGATCTGCAGGTCGCGGCCTGATACCAGCAGGCCGCGCGGCGCCCAGTGCCACAAAGCCAGGCCGGCCGCCACGACGGCCGTTGCCGCCAGCGCGGCCAGGGCAATTGTCCTGCCGCGCTTGCGCGGCACAATGCGGTCCATGGCGGCGCCGCTGGCGGCGGCTGGATGCTGGTGCAGGTTCATCGTTGCTGAGAATAGCGATTCATGAAGGCCTGCTACAGCAAGCCGCGTGCCAGACATCCAAGTCGATGGCGCAAGCCGCATGGATACAGGGCTGGCGCTGGACGCACGATGCGCGATGCGGCGCGCCGGTGGCTGCCGCTGTACGGCTCCGAACAGCGGCAGCTGTCCGTTTCCGGACAATATGTCCGCGTTGCGCCGGCCGGCGTTTGCGGCCTGCGGATGGACTGCTAGAATGCCCGGCGAGTCCCACCCATTCCCACGCCATGGCCGATTCCGCAGCACACATCCTGATCCTCGACGACGATCCCGACGTCGCCTACGCCGCGCAGATGCTGCTGCGCCGCCATCACGGCAAAATCTCCGTGCTGCACGATCCGGCGGGTCTGCCTGCCTTGCTGCAAGCCTCGGCCCCTGATCTGGTGCTGCTGGATTTGAATTTCACGCCTGGCCGCACCGACGGCGCCGAAGGCCTGGCCACGCTGGAGCTGCTGCGGCGCCATCCCGGCGCTCCCGCTGTAATCGCGTTGACCGCCTATGCCGATGTGCCGCTGGCGGTGGAAGCGCTGAAGCGCGGCGCCAGCGATTTCATCACCAAGCCCTGGGACAATGCGCGCCTGCTGGCGGCCGTGGAAACGGCGCTGGCGCGCCAGGAGCGGCGCGCCGACAGCCTGTCCGCGAACGTCGCCACCGATGCGCTGATGGGCGAATCGGCCGCCATGCGCGCCGTCAAGCGCATGATCGCCAGCGTCGGCCCCACCGCCGCCAATGTGCTGGTGCTGGGCGAGAACGGCGTGGGCAAGGAGCTGGTGGCGCGCGCCATTCATCTGGCATCGCGCCGCGCCGCCGGCGTCTTCCTGCCGGTGGACATGGGCACGCTGCCCGAAGCGACGTTCGAGAGTGAGCTGTTCGGCCACCGCAAGGGATCGTTCACCGACGCCAAGGCCGACCGCGCCGGACGTTTCCAGGCCGCGCGCGGCGGCACGCTCTTTCTCGATGAAGTCGGCAATCTGGGTCTGGCGGCGCAGGCCAAGCTGTTGACGGCGCTGGAGCGGCGCGAAGTCACGCCGCTGGGCGCCGACCGCGCCGAGACCATCGACGTGCGCATCGTCAGCGCCACCAATCTGGATGAGGCCAGCCTGTTCGATCCGGCCGTCTTCCGCACCGACCTGCTGTTCCGCCTGAACACCATCGTGATCCGAGTGCCGCCCTTGCGCGAACGGCGCGAAGATATTCCGGCCCTGCTGCATCACTATCTGGAGCATTACAGCCGGCAGTACCAGCGTCCGGCGCGCGCGCTGAATGCCGCGGCCCTGCAGGTCTTGCAGGCGCATGCCTGGATCGGCAATGTGCGCGCGCTGCGCCACGCCTGCGAGCGTGCCGTGATCCTGTGCGCGGGCGAGGACTACCTTGCCGAAGACTTTGGCATGAACCTGGGCGGCGGCAGCGTTCCTGCCATTGTTGAACCGGTGACAGACGAAGTGCTCGCGGAAGCGGCCGGCTTGCGTGGCGCGCCGGACGAATTGAAGCTGCATGTGCTGGAACGCGATGCGATCGAAGCGGCGCTGGCCCAGGCGAAAGGCAATATCAGCTACACGGCCCGCCTGCTGGGCGTGAGCCGCGCCGCCCTGTACCGCAAGCTGGGCAAGCATGGCATCTGAGCGCGGCCCCAAGCTGGCCCTGGTCGCTGGCGCGCTGGTCCTGATGGCGGTGTCGGCGGCTGCCACGTCCGTGCTGTACGCGCAGCCGGACAGCCCGCGCCTGCTGGCGCTATGCGGCATCGGCGCGGCGGCAGCTGCGGCCTTGATGTGGCATGGCTTAAGTAAGCTGGAAGTGCGACAGCCGCGCCGCGAAGCCCCGGCCAGCGCCTTTCTGCCCGCCGGCCGCGCCACGTCCACCACCGATGGCGATGATGGCATGGCCAACTGGCAGGGCTTGCATCCCGCCGCGCTGGCGCTGGAAGCGCGCCTGGAGCATGCGCCGATTGCACTGTTCCGCATCGCCCATCTGAGCGGCGCGGGCGAGGCCACACCATTGAACGCCAATGCGCGCCGCCTGCTGGCGCCGGGCCGCGCCAGCGCGCCGCAGCAGTTGTGCGAGGTATTGGCGGCACAGCCGGCCGACCAGCGTAATCTGATCAGCTTCGATACGGAACGCGGCCTGGAGCGCGCCATGCTGGCCGTTTCCGCGCTGACGGTGCAGGGCGAGGGTCAGCGCATCGCCGCCCTGCTGCCGGTGGAAAGCGAACTGGAAGCCGAGGCCTTGAACGCCTGGCGCCAGTTGGTGCACATCCTGACGCACGAGATCATGAATTCCCTGACCCCGGTCGCCTCGCTGTCGCGCACTGCGCGCGAGCTGCTGGAGGAAATGCAGGCGCCGCAGCCGGCGCAAGCGGCGGAACTGGCTGACGATTTGCGCACCTCGCTCGACGCCATCGCGCGCCGCGCCGCCAGCCTGGCCGATTTCGTCGGCAGCTACCGCAGCCTGTCCACCGTGCCGGAGGCACAGCCCGAGCGCGTGCGCCTGGGCGATTTGTTCGCCCGCCTCGCGGCGCTGCTGGCGGCGGACTGGCAGGCGCGCGGCGGCAACGCTGAATTCTCGGTCGAACCGGCCTCGCTGGAAGTGCTGGTCGATCCCGGCCAGCTGGAACAGGCGCTGATCAATCTGCTGAAAAACGCGGCGGAAGCCACGGCCGCGCAAGCCCGCCCCACGGCTACGGTCAGTGCCCGCTTAAGCCGTGGAGGGCGCTTGCGCATCGAAGTGGCCGACAATGGCCCGGGCGTGCCGGACGAGCTGGCGGCGCATATTTTCACGCCTTTCTTCTCCACCAAAAAACAGGGACGCGGCATTGGCCTGGCCATGGTGCGCCATCTGGTGCATGGCAATGGCGGCACGGTGCGTTACGCGCGCACCGTCAGCAGCGGCGCGCGCTTCATCGTGACTTTCTGAGCGCTCAGCGCAGCATGTCGATGTGCGCGATGCCGTCTTCGTCGTAAGGTGCGGAGATGGTCCGGAAGCCAAAGCCGGCATAGAACTGTTCCAGATGCGCTTGCGCGCCAATGCGGATGCGGTGGCCCGGATGCTGCAATTCGGCCTGGCGCACGCCTTCGGCCACCAGCAGCCGTCCGGCGCCGATGCCGCGCGCGGCGGCCGTGGTCAGCACGCGGCCCAGCGACATTTCGGGAAATTTCACGCCGGGCGCGATGCAGCGCAGATAGGCGGCCAGCTCGCGCTTGCCGCCTATCTCGCGCCATCCCAGCAGGTGGTGGGCGCCCTGGTCGTAGCCATCCAGATCGGGATATAGGCACTGCTGCTCCAGCACGAACACGTCCTGGCGCTGGCGCAGCAGCTCATACAAGTGCCGGCCCGGAATGCCGTCAAAGTCCCGCCACTGCCATTCGATCATGATCGCCCCTGTGAAGTGAGGCGACCATTGTACGGCTTCTTACACGATCGTCAGGGTCACGTCGATATTGCCGCGGGTGGCGTTCGAGTATGGGCAGACGATGTGGGCGGCCTGCACCAGTTTCTCGGCGCTGGCACGGTCCAGGCCTGGCAGCGAAATTTTCAGTTCCACTTCGATGCCGAAGCCGGTTTCGATGGCACCGATGCCGACGGTGGCGTCGATCGAGGTGTCGGCCGGCACGGCGATCTTGTCGCGGCCGCCGACGAATTTCATCGCGCCGATGAAGCAGGCCGAGTAGCCGGCGGCGAACAGCTGTTCCGGATTGGTGCCGACGGCGCCATTGCCGCCCAGTTCCTTCGGCGTGGTCAGTTTCACGTCCAGCACGCCGTCATTGCTGACGGAACGGCCTTCGCGGCCACCGGTGGATTTGGCGTTGGCGCGGTACAGAACTTGTTTGATAGACATGGTGAAATCCTTTCAGTTTAATAGTTGACGATTCAGTAGTGTGCTATTTGTTGGGATTCCGCTTACTGTTTGCAGCGCCCATATGCACACTATAAATAGTGTGCGATTTAATTGCAAGCGATTTTTAAAGAATTTTTACGCTGCCCCGACGACCATCGTCAGCGCTCATCCTTGATACATTAATTGATTGCATTTACAATCGTTGTAATTGCAATCGTGTGATAGAGGCATGCCATGGAGCTGGAGCGTTTTCATCTGCCGGAGTCGATGCGGGAAATGCGGCATGCCGCCGCAAGCTGTCTGGATCGCTTGGACGATGATGCACTGAGCGCGCATTGCCGGAGCGCTTCGCCACGTACTGCAATGCATGCGATAGCCAATCGCCTGGAGCAGGGCAGCGCCTGGATTGTCCGGGCGGTGGGGCGGGACGCGGAGGTGCATGCCAGCGCGGCAGACGGCCATCACAACATCAGCGCCTGGCCGTTGTGGCTGCGCAGCGAATGTCAGCGGCGCGAGAAGCCGCTGCTCTATCTGATGCGTTCGGAATCCGTCGCGGGGTTGCGTGCGGCGCTGGCGGAAACGACAAGCCAGGGCATCTTCTGCAATGACGCGGAGGCGTTCAGTTCACGCTGGCCAAAGAGCGTGCAGCCGGCCTTGCCCCTGTGGCTCTCCGCCATGGCGGACGGCACGCCATACGACCCCGCCTCCGGCGCCGAAACGCTCGCCATCCTGCGTGCGGCACTGCATGCGCTTTACATCGATGGCGAACCGGGATTCGTGTATTTCTCTGCGCATGCCGACGGTGGCGATGCGCGCGCGCTGTCAGCGGCCGATGGGCTGCATGCCTTCAAGGGCATGTACTGCGCAGCGCCCCTCCAGGAGACATCCACGGCAAGCGTGCGGCTGTTGGGAGCCGGCAAAACCTTGTCGCAGGTGGAGCGCGCGGCGAAGCTGCTCCAGCAGGATTGGGGCGTGGCGAGCGAGATATGGAGCTGCCCAAGCTATACGCGCCTGGCGCGGGATGCTTATGCGGCGGAGCGTTGGAATACGCTGCATCCCCGTGCGGAGAAGAGAGGTTCGCACCTCCAGACCTGTCTTGGCGGCAGCGCATCGCCGGTGCTGGCCGTGACCGGCTATGCGCAGAATATCGCCAGCCAGATCGGCGGCTTCGTGCCGGCACGCTTCGCGGCGCTTGGCGCCGACTCGCATCCGCTACGCGCCGGAACAGACAGCACCCAATGGATTGCCGCCCTCGCGCTCAAAGCATTGGGCGAGGAAGGACGCATCCCGCTCGGCCGTGCCAAAGAGGCGCTGGAGCGCTACCGGCTTGCGTAAAGCTATTGGCCTGTCGATGCCTTGACGGCGTCGATCGCGCGATCCAGTCCTTCGGCCAGGCCGGCCTGTTCGCCAGCGCTGAACTGCTTGAGGAATAATTCGGCGACGGTGGATTCGTACACCTTCCACATCTTCTTGCGCAGCGCGCGGCCTTCCTTGGTGATGGAGGCGTAGGCGGCCCGGCCGTCTTCGGCGGAGCGGGCGCGCGTGACAAGACCTTCCTGTTCCAGGCGGTCCACCAGCCTTGTCAGGTTATAGCGCTCGATGGCCAGCGCGTCGGCCAGTTCGTGCATGCGCCGCGTCCCATCGGGTCCGCTTTCCAGACCCCATAGCGTGTCATACCAGGCGTAGCTGGGCAGGCCGGCTGCGGCCAGGCGGCGCTCCACCTCCCGGATCATCGTCCGATGCGCGCGCACAAATGAGAACCAAAGATCCGGTTCCTTCGCTGTCATAAATATTTTCCCCCGCCTTGTTTCGATTACAAATGCAATTCTATCCCACACTCAAACGATTGCAAATGCTATGATTGCAAATGCAATTCATCGACCATTACGTCTTGCATCCATGAAGCAGCCCGACAACATTGCCTTTTCTATTTTCCAGGAGATATGCCATGACTCAGCCCCTTGTAATTCCCGACGTCGATCCGCAAGAGACACGAGAGTGGCTGGCGGCGCTGGAAGCCGTCGTCGCGGCCGAAGGCCGGCCGCGCGCCCACTATCTGATCGACCAACTGACGGATTTTGACGTCACCCAGCACGGCGATCTGCACGGGCGGGTGACGACGGCCTATGTCAACACCATTTCCCGCGAGCGCCAGCCTGCCTATCCGGGCGACCTCGGCGTGGAACAGCGCCTGAACGCGTATATCCGCTGGAACGCCATGGTCATGGTGCTGCGGGCCGGTAAGTATTCCAATGTGGGTGGACACATCGCCACCTACCAATCCGCCGCCGTCCTGTATGACGTCGGATTCAACCACTTCTTCCGTGGCCGCACCGACACCTTTGGCGGCGATATGGTCTACATCCAGGGCCACTCCGCTCCCGGCATCTATGGCCGCGCCTACCTGGAGGGACGCATCAGCGGGGCGCAGCTGGACAACTTCCGCCGCGAAGCAGGACGCGAGGGCTTGTCGTCCTATCCGCATCCGCGCCTGATGCCGGATTTCTGGCAGTTCCCCACCGTGTCCATGGGCCTTGGCCCGCTGACGGCGGCTTACCAGGCGCGCTTCATGCGCTATCTGGAATATCGCGGGCTGCTGAAACACCAGGGCCGCAAGGTCTGGGCCTTCCTTGGCGACGGCGAGATGGACCAGCCGGAATCGCTGGCGGCGATCTCGCTGGGCGGCCGCGAGCGGCTCGACAATCTGATCTTCGTCGTCAACTGCAATCTGCAGCGCCTCGATGGACCGGTGCGCGGCAACAGCAAGATTGTGCAGGAACTCGAAGGCACCTTCCGCGCGGCGGGCTGGAACGTCATCAAGGTGCTGTGGGGCAGCGGCTGGGACGATCTGCTCAAACGCGATACCACAGGCCTGCTGCGCCAGCGTATGATGGAATGCGTCGACGGCGAATACCAGACCTTCAAGTCGCAGAACGGCGCCTATGTGCGCGAGCATTTCTTCGGCAAATATCCGCAGCTGCTGGAACTCGTGGCGCATATGTCGGACGATGAAATCTGGGCCTTGACGCGCGGCGGCCACGATCCGGAGAAAGTCTACGCGGCCTATTCGCAAGCCGTGCGCACGGAGGGCCGTCCCACGGTGGTGCTGGTCAAGACGGTCAAGGGCTTCGGCATGGGCGAGGCCGGAGAGGGCCAGAACATCAACCACCAGCTGAAGAAGATGAGCGCCGACGCGGTGCGCGCCTTCCGCGACCGCTTCGCGCTGCCGGTGTCGGACGATCAGTTGGCGGAGATGCCCTACCTCAAACCCGCACCTGGCAGCGAGGAAGCGCGCTACTTCGCGCAGCGCCGGGCGGAACTGGGCGGATACATCCCGGCCCGCATCAGCAAAGTGGCGCCGCTGGTGGTGCCGCCGCTCAGCACCTTTGCCACGCAGTTGAAGGATAGCGGCGAGCGCGGCGTCTCGACCACCATGTCCTTCGTGCGCATCCTGACCACGCTGCTGAAAGACCCGCAGCTGGGCAAGCTCGTGATCCCCATCGTACCGGACGAATCGCGCACCTTCGGCATGGAAGGCCTGTTCCGCCAGATCGGCATCCATTCCTATCTCGGACAGCTCTACACGCCGCAGGATGCCGGCCAGCTCAGTTACTACAAGGAGGCCAAGGACGGCCAGATCCTGCAGGAAGGCATCAACGAATCCGGCGCGATCTCCTCATGGATCGCGGCCGGAACGGCCTACAGCAACCATGGCCTGGCCGCGATCCCCTTCTACATCTTCTATTCCATGTTCGGCCTGCAAAGGGTGGGCGACCTGACCTGGGCGGCGGGCGACGCGCGTACCCGCGGCTTCCTGCTCGGCGCCACCTCCGGCCGCACCACGCTGATGGGCGAAGGCTTGCAGCACGACGATGGCCACAGCCATGTGCTGTCCTCGGTCATTCCGAACTGCGTCTCCTACGACCCGACCTTTGCCTACGAGCTGGCGGTCATCATCCAGGACGGGCTGCGCCGCATGTATGTGGAACAGGAAGACATCTACTACTACATTACCCTGCTCAACGAAAACTACCCGAACCCCGCGCTGCAGGAAGGCACGGAGGCGGGCATTCTGAAGGGACTCTACCTGTTCAGCGACGGTAGCGCGGCGCAAGGCAAGCCGCATGTGCAGTTGATGGGCTGCGGCGCGATTCTGCGCGAAGTGATTGCGGCGGGGGAATTGCTGAAGACGGACTTCGGCGTCTCCAGCGATGTGTGGAGCGCCACCAGCTTGACCGAGCTGCGGCGCGAAGGCCTGGCGGCGGAGCGCTGGAATATGCTGCATCCCGAAAGCGAGCCGCGCATTCCGTATGTGCAGCAATGCCTGCGCGATCGCGCGGGTCCGGTGGTGGTGGCGACCGACTATATGAAGATCGTCGGCGACCAGATCCGCCCCTTCGTCGAACAGCGCCGTTTCGTCTCCCTGGGCACGGACGGTTTCGGCCGGTCCGATACGCGCGAATCGCTGCGTACCTTCTTTGAAGTGGACCGGCACTTCATCGTGCTGGCCGCCCTGAAAGCGCTGGCGGACGAAGGCGCAATCCCGCGTGGCCGGGTTGCCGAGGCGATCCAGCGCTACGGCATCGACGCCGGCAAGGCCGATCCGGCATCGGTGTAAATCGCCGCCCGTCCGGGCGCGCCTCAGCCTTGTATGCGACGCGCCTGGTAAGCCTTGCCGGCCGCCGCTTTGCCGCCTTGATTGTTCTGAATGGCGATGCGGTTATTGGCAAAGCCCATCAAGCGGCGCTGCCAGCGCCGCTCCTGTGCCAGGGCGCCGGACTCGGACTTGCTCCAGGCCCGCTGCAGCAGGAATTTGCCGGCCGCCAGGGCATCCGGCGAACGGGTGGCCAGTTCGGCCGCCAGCGCTTCGGCCGCCGCCAGCGGATCGTCGGCCAGATGGGTGACCAGCTTGAGTTCCATCGCCTCCGCGCCGCTGAAGACGCGGCCGGAGAGCACCAGCTCCTTGGCCACATCGATCGGCACCAGTTCGCGCAACAGGGCCACGCCGCCCATATCGGGGATCAGGCCCCACTTCGCCTCCATCAGCGACAGGCGCGCATCCGGCGTGGCGATGCGGATGTCGGCGCCCAGCGCGAGCTGGATGCCGCCGCCGAAGCAGTTGCCGTGGATCGCCGCGATCACGGGCGCCGGCACATCGCGCCAGCCCATGCTCCAGTCCTGGAAGTTATTGCGCCAGCAGTACCACAGCTGGGCATAGTGCAGCAGCCCGCGCATGGGCCGCGCCAGCACGCTTTTGAAATCGAGGCCTGAGCAGAACGATGGCCCTTCCCCATGCACGATCACGGCGCGCACGCCCGGCTGCTTGCGCAGGCTGCGGGCGGCCTTCACTACCGCGTGCAGCATGTCGAAATCGATGGCGTTGTGCTGCTCGGGACGCGCCAGGCGCACATAGGCCAGGCCGTCGGAAATGGTGGTGGTGACGCGCTGCGGTTTCGTCATGGCTGCAAGAAGGATATGTGGACAGTGTCCACATATCCTAGCAGGCCCGGCCGGATGCCGGCTAGCTGGGCATCCCAAAAGGCTGTTTAAGTCGCGTTCAGATCAGAATTCTTCCCAGTCGTCGCCGCCCGCCGCCGGTTTGCTGGCAGCCATGCCGCGTGGCGCGGCAGCGCTCTTGACGGCGATCTTGCGCGGCGCCGGCTTGGGCATTGCTGCGGCCACCGGGCGCGCTTGCGGCTTCGGTGCGCTGGCATAGCTGTTCGCCGCGCCGCCGTTGATCTTGAACACGCTGACCACCTGCACCAGGCCTTCGGCCTGGTCCTTCAGCGAGCCGGCCGCCGCCGCCGCCTGCTCCACCAGCGAGGCATTCTGCTGCGTCACATCGTCCATCTGCACGATGGCCTGGTTGACCTGGGAAATGCCGGTCGACTGCTCCACGCTGGCCGAGGTGATTTCGCTGATGATGTCGCTCACATGCTGCACGCTCTTGACCACTTCCTGCATGATGCCGCCCGCCTCGTCCACCAGCTTGCTGCCGGTCTGGACTTTTTCCACCGAGTCGCCGATCAGGGCCTTGATCTCCTTGGCGGCGGCGGCCGAGCGCTGCGCCAGGTTGCGCACCTCGGAAGCCACCACGGCAAAACCGCGTCCCTGTTCGCCGGCGCGCGCCGCTTCCACCGCCGCGTTCAGCGCCAGGATATTGGTCTGGAAGGCGATGCCGTCGATGACGCTGATGATGTCCACGATCTTGGTGGCCGAGGCATTGATGGCGCCCATGGTTTCCACCACCTGCGTCACGATGCTGCCGCCCTTCACCGCCACCTCGGTGGCCGACACCACCAGCTGGTTGGCCTGGCGCGCGTTGTCGGCGTTCTGCTGCACGGTGGAGGTCAATTCTTCCATCGAGGAGGCGGTTTCCTCCAGCGAGCTGGCCTGCTGCTCGGTGCGCGAGGACAGGTCCATATTGCCGTTGGCGATTTCGGACGAGGCCACGGCGATCGCGTTCGTGCCGTGGCGCACCCGCCCGACAATGTCTTCCAGGCTGCCGCTCATCTCCTTCAGGGCTTGCAGCAGCTGGCCGGTTTCATCGTTGGTATTGACCTGGATTTCGCGCGTCAGGTCGCCCGAGGCCACCGTTTGCGCCGCTTCCACCGCAGCGTTGATGGGCTGGGTCACGCTGCGCGTGATCCACCAGGCGATCGCCAGGCCGAAGACGATGGCGGCCACGGTAATCGCCACCATCCAGTTGCGCGCATTGGCATATACGCTTTCCGCTTCCTGGATCGCTTCCTGATTGAGCTTGTCCTCGAAGGCGAGGAGTTCATTGATATCGTCCAGCCACACCCGCTGGGCGGGACGCACTTCCTTCATCAAGACCTTGACCGCCTCCTCGTTGCGGTTGGCCAGCCCCAGCTCCACCACCTTGCGGATCGGCGGCAGCACAGCCTGTTCGCTGGCCTTGATCTTGACCATGGACGCCTTTTCCTTGTCGGTCGTGGCGGCCAGGGTGCTGAACATGCGGTTCAATTCCGTTTCGGCTTCGGCGTATTTCTTTTCGTTGGCCTCGATGCGTTCCGCTTCCGGCTTCATGTCGGCCGCTTCGGTCAGCAGCACGACATTGCGCGCGGCAATGGCGCGGTCGAGGATGGTGACGCGCATGCGGACCAGCAACTGGGCCTCGACGTTATTGACTTTGGCGATATCGAGCAACTGGTCCTCGATCTGCCTCATGCGCACCATGCCCAGCACGGCCATGAGCACCACCAGTACCAGTAGGACGACGAAGCCGCCGCCTATACGCATGCCGATTTTCAAGTTCCTGATGCTCATGCCAGTTCTCCCCAGAAGCCCCGATGCCGACAGGTTTTGCATAAAACGTCTGTCAACAATATCGCTGGGGTAGGGGGAGAGCAAGAAGCCAGATGTATCTGGCGTCGAATAGCAACACTTAAGTAACTGTTTGGCTATATTGCCGGCATTTAGAGCGCGGTTTCGAAGCCTTCCAGCACATTCACCACGTTTACGCCCAGTTCGCGGATGGCGCTGCCGCCTTCGAGGATGAAAGCGGTGGGCAGGCCCAGATAGGCCAGGCGCTCGCCCACGCGCAGGAAGTCGGCGCTGAGCAGACCGAGGCCGCCGTGCGGGTCGCCCTGGAAGGTGTTGACGCCGAGCGCCACCACCAGCGCTTCCGGCCCGTACATGGCGAGGCGCACGCAAGCCGTTTCCAGCGCCGCGAACCAGGCCTGGGCATTGAGTTGCTGCGGCGCCAGCGGCATGTTCACGTTATAGCCGTAACCGGCGCCGTCGCCGGTTTCGTCGGCGTGGCCCAGATAGTGGGGATAGCTGGAGCGCGGGTCGGCGTGGAGGGAAATGCACAGCACGTCGGCGCGGTCGTAGAAGATGCTTTGCGTGCCGTTGCCGTGGTGGCAGTCGAGGTCCAGCACGGCGACGCGGCGCAGGCCGTCGTCCAGCAGATGCTGGGCCGCCAGCGCCGCGTTGTTCAGATAGCAGGAACCGCCGCTGAAATCGGCGCCGGCATGGTGGCCCGGCGGCCGCGTCAGCGCAAAGCTGGCGCGTTCGCCCAGGCGCAGCGCATGGGCCGCGTTCACGGCGCAGTCGGCGCCGGTCTTGGCGGCGGTCCAGGTGCCGGCCGTGATGGGGGAAATCGTGTCGCGCGAATACAGGCCGAGACGGGCGTCGAAGCCTTCCGGCTCGATATCGGCGCGGAAGCTGCGCACCGGCCAGCCGGAGGGGAAGGCGTCCTTGCCGGTATTGGCGGGCGCCAGCGCCTGCCACTCGGTCCAGGCATTGCGCAGGAAATGCAGATAGCGCGGCTGGTGCACGCGCTCGAGCGACATCAGCGGCACGCCATGCGGCGTGACGATGCGGCCCAGGCCGCGCCGTCCCAGCTCGGCCAGCACGGCTTCGGCGCGCGCCGGCGTTTCCAGGCAGGGCGTGGCTTCGCCGCGCACCAGCTCATGGCGGGCGCGGTGTTGGTCGTGCTGTTCGTTGTAAAAGGTCAGCATGCTGCGCTCTGCCGGTCTTACTCGCAGTTGGGACAAAGATTGCTGGCGCGGTAAGCCTGCACATAATCGTCGAAGCTGCCGGTCTGGCTGCGTTCCAGCGCGGCCTGTTCCGCCAGCGATTCCGCGGCCAGCTGGCCGAAGTAGGCTTCCTCGTCGCGATTGGCGGGATGGGCGCGGAAGTAGGCCGCATGCCGCTCGCTCTGGCGCAGGCCGAAGGCGGCGAACGAGCCGCCATTGGCGCGCAGCTCGGCCAGCACGCGCGCCGAGGGCGTGCGCTCCGGATCGTCCAGCTTGGCCGCCTGCACCGCCAGCGAGGCGGCGTGCACGCCGTCGCCGCGCGCCTGGTCCAGCAGGGCCGCCACCGGGCGGATACGTTCCAGCAGCGCCAGGCCCCAGTCGCGCAGCGCCACTTCTTCGCCGTCGCGGCTCAAGGTCAGGCCGGGACGGCGGCCGTCCTTCACGGTGCGCGCGAAATTCTGCGCGTACAGGCGGCTTTGGTCTTCGGAAATGGTGGGGCTGTCTTCCAGCGCGCAGAACAGCAGGAAGGCGTCCAGGAAGCGGCCCGTCTCCAGGCTGATGCCGACCGGCTCGAAGGGATCGACGTCCATGCAGCGCACTTCGATGTACTGCACGCCGCGCAGGCACAGCGCCTGGATCGGCCGCTCGCCGGTGCGGATCACGCGCTTGGGCCGGATGGTCGAGTAGTACTCGTTCTCGATCTGGATCACATTGGTCGACAGCTGCACCCACTCGCCATCGCGTTTGGTGCCGATGCGCTGATACGGCTCGTAAGGCTGGTTGACGGCGCGCGTCAAGGTCGCCACATAGCTGTCCAGCGAATTCTCGTGCGGGCTGAGGCCGGATTGCGCATCGTTCTGGTAACCGAGGTCGCTCATGCGCAAGCTGGTGGCATACGGCAGATACAGGGTGTCGGCCGACAGCGTCTCGAGCTTGTGCGGCTGGCCGCGCAGGAAGCCGCTGGCCAGCGCCGGCGAGGCGCCGAACAGATACATCAGGAGCCAGCTGTAGCGGCGGAAATTGCGTATCGCCGCCAGATAGGCTTCCGACTGGTAAGCCTTGGCGGTCAGCTTGCGGTCGCCATTTTCTTCATGATTGAGCAAGGCCCACAGATCCTCGTCCAGCGAGTAGTTGTAGTGGATGCCCGCGATGCATTGCATGGCCTTGCCGTAGCGCAGGGCCAGGCCGCGCCGGTACACATGCTTGAGCATGCCCAGGTTCGACTTGCCGTACCAGGCGATTTCGATCTCGTCCTCGGACGGCAACTGGCAAGGCATGGACTGGCTCCACAGCAGCTCCTGGCCCAGTTTGCCGTAGCTGAAGCGGTGGATGGCGTCCAGCTTGTGCAGCGTGTCGGCGATGTCATGCTCGGCCGGGGTGATGAATTCGAGCAGGGTTTCGGCGTAATCGGTGGTGATCTGGGGATGGGTCAGGGCCGAGCCCAGCGCCAATGGATGGGGCGTGTGCGCCAGATGGCCGTCCGCCTGGACGCGCAGGGTTTCGCGCTCAATGCCGCGTAGGCCTCCGCTCAGCAGCGGGCGGTGCTGGGCATCGGCCAGCAGGGCCAGGCGGCGTGTCAGAAGATTGGACAATTGGCTCTTCCTTTCCTGTACAGCATATATAAGATTGGTGCGAGAGTAACCGAAAACGGAAAAGTGCGTGCAGCGCCGGCAAAAACCGTCCACCGGCGCGCAGCCGGCGCCGCCGATGACCTCAAGCTTGGTATTTTATCAAAGCGGCGCCGGGCCGCTCAGGCCAGGCGGCCGCCCGACACGCGTTCGATGCCGGCCAGATCCTGCCAGCTCTGCACCTCAAGATAGCCCGCCGCCGCGAGCAGGCCACGCACGGCGGCGGCCTGGTCATAGCCATGCTCCATCAGCAGCCAGCCCTGGCCCAGCAGATGGCGCGGCGCGCCGGCGATGATGGTGCGCAGCGCCGACAAGCCATCGGCATGGTCGGTCAACGCGCCCACCGGCTCGAAACGCAGATCGCCCTCGGACAGATGGCGGTCGCCGCTGGCGATATACGGGGGATTGGAGACGATCAATTCGAAGCGCTCACCGCCGTCCAGCGCCGCATACCAGCTGCTGTGCAGGAAGCGCACCGGGGCCTGGTTGGCCGCCGCATTGCGCTGCGCCACGGCCAGCGCCGCGGGGCTGACATCGAGCGCGCTGACGGCGGCGTCGGGCCGGCTATGCGCCAGCGCCACGGCGATGGCGCCGCTGCCCGTGCCCATATCCAGCACCCGGCCGCGCGGCGGCAGGCGCTCCAGCGCCAGTTCCACCAGCAGTTCCGTTTCCGGGCGCGGAATCAGCACCGCGTCGCTGACCTCGAACGCCAGACCATAGAATTCGCGCTGGCCGATGATATAGGCCACCGGCTCGCCGCGCAGGCGGCGTTCGATCAAGTCCGACAGGCGCGCCGCCTCGGCCTCGGTCAGCATGCGCTCCGACTGCGTAATCAAACCGACCCGGTTCAAGCTCAGCGCATGGCAGACCAGGATGCGGTTATCCACCGCGTCCAGGCGGGTTTGCTGCTGCAGCGAGGCGACCGTGGCACCGGCCTGCACGTGCTGGCTCATGCGCGGCGGCGCAGCAGCGTCCATAGCGACACCAGCGCGAAGATGCCGAACCACACCACGGCCCACTGCGGAATCGACAGGCCGAAGAAGCCCTCGGTGGCGTTCTCGCACAGGCCATCGGCCTGGAACACCCAAGGCAGGAAGGTCGCGGTCGGGATTTTATTGAGGAAGGTTTCCATCGGATCGATGCCGCAGGACAGGCCGGGATGGGCCAGCACATACAAATGCTTGGCGCCCACGCCGACGCCGCCCAGCGCCGCCAGCAAGCCCAGGCCCGCGCCCAGTTTCGGCTTGCGCGCAAACGCGCCGACCAGCGCCGTGACGCCGATCGCGATAAACAGATAACGCTGAATCACGCACAGCGGACAAGGCAGCAGGTCCATCACATGCTGCAGATACATCGCCACCGCGATCATGCCGAAGCTGGCCGCAGCCACCGAAATCAAGACAGAGCGAGAAGTCATCGTCAAAAGAAAGAAAAGTAAAGTCCGCGCCATTCTCCCACAAACCCCGCGCCCCCGGCCTTATACCGCCCTTAACCCCGCCTTTGCGCCAAATCAAACAATGTCCCACCCTGGTGTCAGGCACCAAGGTCGGACATTTGCTGATCTAGATCAAAGAATGTCCTACTCCAGTGCCTCGGCGGCCCCGCCTGACACCAGGGTGGGACATTGTTTGCGGCAGATCAAACGCGGTGGGGCTTAGTCGCCGAGGGCGGCGAGCTGTTCGGCCTGGTGTTCGGCGGACAGGGCATTGGTCAGCTCGTTGAGCTCGCCATCCATGATCATGTCGAGCTTGTACAGCGTGAGGTTGATGCGGTGGTCGGTCATGCGCCCTTGCGGGTAGTTGTAGGTGCGGATGCGCTCGCTGCGGTCGCCCGAGCCGATCAGGCTCTTGCGCGTGGCCGCTTCCTTCGACTGCTGTTCGCGCAGCTGCACGTCCTTGATGCGCGCCGCCAGCACCTTCATGGCCGAAGCCTTGTTCTTGTGCTGCGAGCGGTCGTCCTGGCATTCGACCACGATGCCGCTTGGCAGGTGGGTGATGCGCACGGCCGAGTCGGTCTTATTGATGTGCTGGCCGCCCGCGCCCGAGGCGCGGTAAGTGTCGATGCGCAGGTCGGCCGGGTTGATGTGCACGTCCTCGACTTCGTCGGCTTCGGGCATCACGGCCACGGTGCAGGCCGAGGTGTGGATGCGGCCCTGGGTTTCCGTGGCCGGCACGCGCTGCACGCGGTGGCCGCCGGACTCGAACTTGAGCTTGGAATACACGCCGTGCCCGATCAGGCGCGCGATCACTTCGCGGTAGCCGCCCAGATCGCTTTCCGAGGCGCTCACGATTTCCACCTGCCAGCGGTTGCGCTCGGCGAAGCGGGTGTACATGCGCAAGAGGTCGCCGGCGAACAGGGCCGACTCGTCGCCGCCGGTGCCGGCGCGGATTTCGAGGAAGATATTGCGCTCGTCATTGGCGTCCTTGGGCAGCAGCATTTTCTGCAGCGCCAGTTCCAGCTCGGCCATGCGCGCCTTGGCGGCATCGATCTCGTCCTGGGCGAAGTCCCGCATCTCGGGATCGGCCAGCATGTCCTGGGCGGCGGCGATGTCGGTCTGGGCTTGCTGGTAGTTCTTGTACAGCTCGACCAGCGGGCCCAGTTCGGCGTGCTCGCGCGTCATCTTGCGGTAGCTGTCCATATTCGCCGTGGCGCCCTCGGCCATCAGCAATTCGTCGAGTTCGACGAGACGGTTGGCGAGTTGGTCCAGCTTGGCCAGCATTGATGGTTTCATGGCATTCGATTCGGTGAGGGGCGCGGGCAGCGCGGGAAAAACGGCAAGGCCGCCGCAGGGCGCGGGCGGCCGAGGAAGACGCGGGCGCTAACGGCGGCCGCGGAACAGCTGGGGCAGCAGGGTGGCCAGCTGGGCGCGCTCGTCGCCCTGGGCACGGTGCAGGGCCTGTTGCGGGCCGTGCATGAATTTGGCGGTGAGGCCCTTGGACAGGGCTTCCAGCACGGCTTCCACATCCTCGCCCTTGGCCAGCATCTTGCGCGCGCGTTCCAGTTCCATCTGGCGGATCGCTTCGCCGCTTTCCTGCAAGCCCTGGATCACCGGCACCACGGCGCGGTCGTCGATCCAGTGCATGAACGATTGCACGCGGGTTTCGATGATGGCTTCGGCCTGGGCCACGGCGGCCTGGCGGTTTTCCAGGCCGGTCTGCACCACCTTGCCCAGGTCGTCCACGGTGTACAGGAAGACGTCGTTGAGGCGGCCCACCTCGGCTTCGATATCGCGCGGCACGGCCAGGTCGACCATGAACATGGGTTTGTGGCGGCGCGCCTTGATGGCGCGTTCCACCAGGCCCAGGCCGATCAGCGGCAGCGAGGAGGCGGTGCAGGAAATGACGATATCGTACTGGTGCAGCTGGTTCTGCAGGTCGGCCAAGCGCATGGCGCGGCCGTTGAAGCGGTGCGCCAGCAGCTCGCCGCGCTCCATGGTGCGGTTGGCGATGGTGATCGATTTCGGATTTTGCGCCGCGAAGTGGGTGGCGCACAGTTCGATCATCTCGCCGGCGCCGATGAACAGCACGTTCTGGTCGGCGATCTTGTCGAAGATGCGCTGCGACAGGCGCACGGCGGCGGCCGCCATCGAGACGCTGTGGGCGCCGATTTCCGTGGTGCTGCGCACTTCCTTGGCGACCGAGAAGCTGCGCTGGAACAACTGGTGCAGATAGGTGCCGAGGCCGCCCGCTTCGTCGGCGGTGCGGATGGCGTCCTTGATCTGGCCCAGGATCTGGGTTTCGCCCAGCACCATCGAATCCAGGCCGGAAGCGACGCGGAAGGTGTGGCGCACCGCATCGTGCTGGGGCAGCAGATACAGGTGGGGCCGCAGTTCGGCGTAGTTGAGCTTGTGGAAATCGGCAAGGAAATGGGCGCCCGCGTCGAGGCCGTTGTCGGCGCCGCTGGCCGCGTACAGCTCGGTGCGGTTGCAGGTGGACAGGATGGCCGCCTCGTCGCTGAAACGGTTGTCCAGGCGCTGGAACCAGTTGCGCGCCGCCGTCACCGCCGTGCCCAGCTGCTCAGGCGCGAACGCCAGCCGTTCGCGCAGGGCGACAGGCGCAGTGGTATGGTTGAGGCCGACGGCAAGAACTTGCATTTCTGGAATTTTGGCAGGCGTTGGCCGACATTATACCGTGATGTTCCCCCCGGTACATTTTCTTGCCCGGACTGTGGCGCTCCTGCTAGACGCCAAGTTTCTCCAGCCGGTAGCCGTAACTATAGACCGGCACCAGGCGAAAACCGTTCTCCGGCTTCAGTTGCAGCTTATTGCGCACGCGCGAGACATGGGTATCCATGGTGCGCGAAGGGACATCGGTTTCGCGGATCCACACGGTCTCGTGGATGTAGGCGCGCGACAGCGGCCGGCCGATATTGCGGAAAAACAGCAGGGCCAGCGAGAATTCCTTATGCGTCACGTCGAGCACGAGGCCGTCGCGCAGCAGGCGGCCCGGGCGGGTTTCAAACACATACTGACCGAATTGCAGCTGCTCCGCGCCGTTCTGGGCCGGATAGGCGCGGCGCAGCATGGCTTGCACGCGCGTTACCAGCTCGCTGCGCCGCAGCGGCTTGACCAGGTAATCGTTGGCGCCGGCGGCCAGGCCGGCCACGATATCGTCCTCGCCCGCGGTGGTGGTCATGAAGATGACGGGCGCCGGCTCGGGCAGGCGTTCGCGGGCGCGGCGCATCAGTTCGGCGGCATGGGTATCCTCGGTTTGCCAGTCGAGGATCAACATATCGTAATTCTCGCGGCGCAGCTGGTTCAGCACATCCTTGCCGGTCTGGAAGCCATGGCAGACATGGCCGGCGGCGCTCAGCACCTGGCAGATCAAGTCCGTCTGATTGCGTTCTTTATCGAGTACAACGATTCTCATATAGACAGGCTTGTTAAACAATGGTTACAGGAATAATAACAGGGATTTACAATTCACATCTTCACGAACTGTAACGTTCTATTAAGAAATTCCATCCTGCGGCGGTGCGGACCCGTCTAGCGATAACACGGTACACTGGAAAAAGACGCTAATCAATTAAATTTTACAAAAATTGCAATATTGCATAGGAGAAGCCGCCGCATGCCCGACTGGACCCTGATGCCCGCCTCGGAGCGCGATATTGAAGAGGTGAAAGCCCGTTGCCGGCGCATCGTCAAGCGCCGCGCCGCCGTCTCGGCCGGGATTGCCGCCGTGCCGCTGCCGGGCGTCGACCTGGCGGCCGACCTCGGCCTGTTCGCCGCCGTCATTGACGACATCAACCGCGAATTCGGCCTGACCCCGGCCCAGATCGAGCGTTTGCAGCCCAGATTCCGCCTGGTCGCGTATGAAGCCGCGCTCAGCGTCGGCGGCATGCTGATAGGAAAATTAATCACCAAGGAGCTGGTGCTGCAGCTCTTGCGGCGCAGCGGCGCCAAGCTGGTGGCCAAGCAAGCCACGCGGATCGTCCCGATCGCCGGCCAGATCGCCTCCGCCGCGATCGGTTTTATTGCCTTCCGCCAGATCGGCAACCAGCACATCGACGCCTGCGCCAAAGTCGCCGCCGAACTGCTCGCCGCCCGCTAAGCCTTTGATCTGCATCAAACAATGTCTAACCCTGGTGTCAGGCACGAGGGTCGGACATTCTTTGCGCCAGATCAAACAATGTCCGACCCCAGTGCCTGACACCAGGGTGGACATTTGTTGAGGAAGATCAAACGGTGGGGTCAGGCGTCGGGCAGGACGACGTTGACGTCGAGGACTTCGAGGTTGCCTTGGCGGTCGAGCGAGATCTTGATGTCGTCGGCGTTGACCTTGGTGTACTTGGAGATGACTTCGATCAGCTCTTTGTGCAGGGCGGGCAGGAAGTCGGGGCCGCTACGGCCGTTGCGTTCGCGGGCGATGATGATTTGCAGCCGTTCCTTGGCCGCATTGGCCGATTTCGGCTTGCTGGGGAATAAAAAGGAAAGCAGGGCCATTTACTTTGCTCCAAAAATACGCTGCAGGAGACCTGGCTTTTCGTAGTTGGTGTAGCGCAGCGGCGTTTCGTGGCCGAGGAAGCGCGAGATCACGTCTTCGTACGCGTTCGCGACGTCGGTGCCCTTGAAGTGGATGGCGGGATTGCCTTGGTTCGAGGCGTGCAGCACTTGCTCCGATTCGGGAATGATGCCGATCAGGGGAATGCGCAGGATCTCTTGCACGTCGGTGAAGGACAGCATTTCGCCGGCTTCCACGCGTTTCGGCGCGTAGCGGGTAATCAGCAAGTGCTCTTTCACCGGTTCGCCGCCGGACTGGGCGCGGCGCGATTTGGCCTGGATGATGCCGAGAATGCGGTCGGAGTCGCGTACCGAGGAGACTTCGGGATTGGTCACGATCAGCGCTTCGTCGGCGAAGGTCAGCGCCATCAGGGCGCCATGCTCGATGCCGGCCGGCGAGTCGCAGATGATGTACTCGTAGCCCATATTGATCAGCTCGTGCAGCACGGCTTCCACGCCCTCTTCGGTCAGCGCGTCCTTGTCGCGCGTCTGCGAGGCGGGCAGGATGAACAGGTTCTCGCAGTGCTTGTCCTTGATCAGGGCCTGGTTCAGCGAGGCTTCTTTGTTGACGACATTGATCAGGTCGTACACCACGCGGCGTTCGCAGCCCATGATCAAGTCCAGATTGCGCAGGCCAACGTCAAAGTCGATGACCACGGTCTTGTGTCCGCGCAGGGCCAGGCCGCTGGCGAAGCTGGCGCTGGAAGTCGTTTTGCCGACACCGCCCTTGCCGGACGTCACAACAATAATTCTTGCCACAAATAATCCTTTTTTGAGTGCCGTGCTTTATGCGCGGGTTGCGGAATTGACAGATTGTATATCCAGTCGGTCGCCGACGAGCCTGATTTGTGTGGGCTGTCGCGCGTGGGCCGCAGGGAAACCGTCTTCGAAGGTGCTATACACACCGGCGATCGACAGCAGTTCGGGCGCCATCGACAGGGCAAAGATGCGGGCGTCGGTTTTGCCGGACGCCCCGGCCAGCGCGCGGCCGTTGAGGGTGTTGTACACGTGGATGCTGCCGTCGGCGATCAGTTCCGCGCCATTGTTGACCACGGCCATGACGATCAGGTCGCCGCCGCGCGCGTAAATGCGCTGGCCGGCGCGGACCGGGGTGTCGATGATCATGGTGCCGCCGGCGCCCACGGCCGGTGCGGCGGCCGGGGCGGCTGCGCTGGCCGGCGCAGCCGCCTTGGCCGGGGCGGGCGCCGGTGGCGCCGGCTCCTCGCGCTTGCCGCTGTCGAGCGAGAGGCCGTGGGCCTGGATCTCTTCCACCATGTCCGGCGTGGCGTTGCGCACGGCCACCGGGTTCAGGCGGTATTTCTTGAGCAGGGCGATGGTGCTGGCCCAGTCGATGCGCTCGCTGCCGGGCGCCAGGGAACCGACGTCGATCACGGCCAGGTCGCCTTCGAAGAAGTCCGGCACGCCGCCGGTCATTTCGTTGAGCGCGGCGTCGAGCGCGATGCCATCCGAGGTGTAAAGGATGGCGGAAACGGCGACGACGGTGGAAATCTTGATTTCGATGGGCTTCTGGAACGTGCTTTTGGACATAAACGGTAGTAAGAAGTGGGCTGGCCCGGCCCCAGCATTCTACTGTGGAAAATCAAGAAAGGGGAGTGGCTTTGCTCGAATCAAAGCGCGCTCCCCCCAGCATCCATGCGTGTTACAGCCGTTTTTACGCCGCCGCGGCCTTTGTCTCGGCGCGCAGCTGGCGCGCCGCGCTGACCATATTGGCCAGGGCCAGATTGGTTTCGTCCCAGCCGCGCGTCTTCAGGCCGCAGTCCGGGTTGACCCACAGATTGGACGGCGGGATCACGGCGCTGGCCTTGCGCAGCAGGGCCGTCATCTCGGCGGCCGAGGGCACGCGCGGCGAGTGGATGTCGTACACGCCGGGGCCGATCTCATTGGGGTAGCGGAACTGGCCGAAGCCGGCCAGCAGCTCCATGTCCGAGCGGCTGGTTTCGATGGTGATGACGTCGGCGTCCATGGCGGCGATCTGCGGCAGGATGTCGTTGAACTCGGCGTAGCACATATGGGTGTGGATCTGGGTGGCGTCGCGCGCCACGCTGGCGCTCAGGCGGAAGGCCTTGGTGGCCCAGTCCAGGTAGGCGTTCCACTGGCTGCGGCGCAGCGGCAAGCCTTCGCGCACGGCCGGTTCGTCGATCTGGATCACGGCGATGCCGGCCCGCTCCAGGTCGGCCACCTCGTCGCGGATGGCGAGGGCGATCTGCAGCGCGGTGCGCTCGCGCGGCTGGTCGTCGCGCACGAAGGACCATTGCAGGATGGTGACGGGGCCGGTCAGCATGCCTTTCACGGGCTTTTTGGTCAGGCTTTGCGCATGCACGGTCCAGGCCACGGTCATGGCGGCCGGACGCGCCACGTCGCCGTAGATCACGGGCGGCTTGACGCAGCGCGAGCCGTAGGATTGCACCCAGCCGTTCCGGGTGAAGGCGAAGCCGTCGAGCTGCTCGCCGAAGTATTCGACCATATCGTTGCGTTCGGCCTCGCCGTGCACCAGCACGTCCAGGCCGAGGATTTCCTGGCGCTCGATGGCGTAGGCGATTTCCGCGCGCATCGCGGCCTGGTAGGCATCAGCCGCCAGCTCGCCGCGCTTGAAGGCCGCGCGCGCACCGCGGATGGCCGGGGTTTGCGGGAAGGAGCCGATGGTCGTGGTGGGGAAGGCGGGCAGGCGCAGACGCTCGCGCTGCACTTGCTGGCGTTGGGCGAAGGGCGCGGCGCGGCGGTCGGCCTGGGGATCGGCGGCCACCGCGTCCAGGCGCGCCGCGACGGCGGCATTGTGCACGCGGGCGCTGGCGCGGCGGGCGGCGATGCGGGCGCGGGCCTCGGCCAGCGCGGCAGCGCTTGCCTCGGCGCCAGCCGCAGCGGCGTGCTGGCCGCCATCCCCCAGCGCCACCGCCGCTTTCAGCACGGCCAGTTCCCCGAGTTTTTCGGCGGCGAAGGCGAGCCAGCTTTTCAGTTCCGGATCGAGCTTGGTTTCGGCATCGAGGCTGAACGGCACATGCAGCAGGGAGCAGGAGGTGGACAGCCACAGCTTGCCGTCGCGCTTGGCCAGCAGCGGCGCCAGGCGGGCCAGGGCCGCATCCAGATCGCTGCGCCAGATATTGCGGCCGTCGACGATGCCGACCGACAGCACCTTGTGCGCCGGCAGCCAGTCGGCCACATTGATCAGCTCATGCGCGGCGCGCACGCCATCCACATGCAGGCCGGCGACCGGCAGGCGGCAGGCCAGGCTCAGGTTTTCTTCGAGCGGGGCGAAATAGGTGGCCAGCAGCAGCTGGGCGCCAGCCTGATTCAGCTGCCAGTACGCCTGCTCGAAGGCGTTGCGCCAGGCCGGGGGCAGGTCCAGGCCGAGAATCGGTTCGTCGATCTGCACCCAGGCCACGCCCTGTTCCTTCAAGCGGCTCAGCAGCGCGCCATACACGGGCAGCAGGCGTTCCAGCAGGTCGAGGCGGGAGAAGCCCTCGGCCGCCGCGCGCTCCTTGCCCAGATACAGGAAGCTCAAGGGGCCGAGCAGCACGGCCTTGACGGGATGGCCCAAGGCCTGCGCTTCCGCCACTTCGCCCAGCAGGCGCTCGCCGGCCAGGGCAAAGGCGGTCTGCTCCGAGAATTCCGGGACCAGATAGTGGTAGTTGGTGTCGAACCACTTGGTCATTTCCAGCGCATGGCCAGCATGGCCGCAGCCGGGACCGTGGCCGCAGGCGGCGTCGGTGCGGCCGCCGCGCGCCATCGTGAAGTAGCGCGCCAGGGCCGAATCGCGGCTACGGAAGCCGAAGCGGGCCGGTTCGCAGCCGAACAGCTGGATGTGGTTGGCGACGTGGTCGTAGTAGGCGAAGTCGCCGACGGTGACGAAATCGAGGCCGGCGGCGCGCTGCTGCGCCCAGTGGCGCGCGCGCAGTTCGCGGCCGACCGCCTCCAGCTCGTTTTCATCTGCTTCGCCGCGCCAGTGGCGCTCCAGCGCGAATTTCAGTTCGCGCGCCGCGCCGATGCGCGGGAAACCGGGGATATGGGTCTGAATTGCATTCATGAAATTGTCATCCGCATTAAATATTGGTGATGTAGAGTGTGCGACAATTCTTCCCATAATAAAAACGAAAGATTTTGCGTCTTAACTTGAAAGATTTTCATACAAAACCATGCTGGAAATCCGCCATCTCCGCACCCTGTCCGCGCTGCGCTCGGCCGGCAGTCTGGTGCGCGCTGCACAATTGCTGAATCTGACGCAATCGGCCCTGTCGCATCAGATCAAGCTGCTGGAAGACCGCTACGGCGGTCCCCTGTTCGAGCGCAAAACCGTGCCCATCGGGTTCACCGCCACCGGCGCGCGCCTGCTGCGCCTGGCCGATACCCTGTTGCCGGAAATCGAGCAAGCCGAACGCGATGTGGCCCGCCTGTCCCAGGGCGACCAGGGCCAGTTGCGCGTGGCGCTCGAATGCCATACCTGCTTCGACTGGCTGATGCCGGTCATGGACGAATTCCGCCAGCGCTGGCCGGAAGTGGAAATCGACCTGGTGTCGGGCTTCCACAGCGAGCCCTGCGATCTGCTGCGCGCCGGCAATGCCGACCTCGTGATCGGTTCCAACTACGCCAGCGAGTTCGCCACCTTCCCGCTGTTCCGTTTTGAAATCCTGACGGTGATGGCGCTGAAACATAAATTGCAGGCCAAGCGCCGCTTGCAGGCGGCCGACTTCGAAGGCGAAACCCTGATCACCTATCCGGTGCCGGAAGCGCGCATCGACCTCATCCGCGAAGTGCTGCAGCCGGCCGGCATCCACTACCAGCGCCGCACGGCCGAGCTGACGGTGGCCGTGCTGCAACTGGTGGCGAGCCGGCGCGGCGTGGCCGCGCTGCCGAACTGGGCCATCAAAAACTATGTGGATTACGACTATGTGAGCGCGCGCCCGGTCGGCGACCAGGGCTTGTGGAGCGATCTCTTCGTGTCGGTGCCGGATGCCTTGCGGCAGAAAGCCTTCGTGCTCGACTTCGTCAATGTGATACGGGAACAGTGCGCGCGCACGCTGGACGGTATCGAATTGTTGTCGTGACGATAATTGTCTTTTTGTGCACAATTGCAGCAAGCTTGATGTAAATCAAACGTTCTATGCCCCGCAACAATTAGCATTTCTGCTCTACGTCAATGCACACCCCAGATTTCCAGTAAGAGACTACTGGAATAGGCCCACGCTGTTCGTTAGAATGAAACCAACGATATCGCTTGACCAACCTCGCTGAAAAACTTTCAGCACACTGGAGAAACAAATGGATGATGTAGTTATCGTAGCCGCGGGCCGTACCGCGGTCGGCAAATTCGGCGGCAGCCTGGCCAAGATTCCGGCGTCCGAGCTGGGCGCCCACGTCATCAAGGGCCTGCTGGCGCAAACCGGCATCGACCCCAATCTGATCAGCGAAGCCATCCTGGGCCAGGTGCTGACCGCCGCCGTGGGCCAGAATCCGGCGCGCCAAGCCGTGATCAAGGCCGGCCTGCCGTCGGCCATTCCGGCTTACACCATCAACAAGGTGTGCGGCAGCGGCCTGAAAGCCACCCATCTGGCGGCGCAAGCCATCAAATGCGGCGACGCCAATATCATCATCGCCGGCGGCCAGGAGAACATGAGCGCCGCGCCGCACGCGCTGAACGGTTCGCGCGACGGTTTCCGCATGGGCGACGCCAAGATGGTCGACACCATGATCGTCGATGGCCTGTGGGATGTGTACAACCAGTACCATATGGGCGTGACGGCCGAGAACGTGGCGAAGAAATACGAGATTTCGCGCGCCGAGCAGGATGAGTTCGCGCTGGCCTCGCAGCAGAAGGCCGAAGCCGCGCAGAAAGCCGGCAAGTTCAAGGATGAGATCCTGCCGCTGGAAATCGTGCAGAAGAAGGGCAGCATCGTCTTCGACAGCGACGAGTACGTCAAGACCGGCGCCACGCTGGACGCGCTGTCGTCCCTGCGCCCGGCCTTCTCGAAAGAGGGCAGCGTAACCGCCGGTAACGCCTCCGGCATCAATGACGGCGCCGCCGCCGTGATCATGATGACGGCCACCCAGGCCAAGCAGCTCGGCCTGAAACCGCTGGCGCGCATCAAGTCCTACGCTTCCTCCGGCATCGATCCGGCCGTGATGGGCCTGGGTCCAGTGTCCGCTTCCAAGCTGTGCCTGCAAAAAGCCGGCTGGACGCCGCAGGAGCTGGACCTGATGGAGATCAACGAAGCCTTCGCGGCGCAGGCGATCGCCGTCAACCGCGAAATGGGTTGGGACACCAGCAAGATCAACGTCAATGGCGGCGCGATCGCCATCGGCCACCCGATCGGCGCTTCGGGCGCGCGCATCCTGGTGACGCTGCTGCACGAAATGGCGCGCCGCGACGCGAAGAAAGGCCTGGCCTCGCTGTGCATCGGCGGCGGCATGGGCGTGGCGCTGGCCGTTGAAAGGGATTAAGCAGTTTTTTTGAACGCAAAACAGGGGATAACATATGGCACGAGTTGCATTAGTAACAGGCGGCATGGGTGGTCTCGGCGAAGCGGTATGCATCAAACTGGCAGCCTTGGGCTACAAGGTAGTAACCACGTATTCCCCATCCAACAAGACGCATGAATCGTGGCTGGCGACGATGCGCGACCAGGGCTATGACTTCAAGGCCTATCCCTGCGACGTGTCCGATTACGATTCGGCGCAGACCTGTGTCGCGGCGGTCGAGCGCGATATCGGCCCGGTCGAGGTGCTGGTGAATAACGCAGGCATTACCCGCGACATGACGTTCAAGAAGATGGACAAGACCAATTGGGACGCCGTCATGGGCACCAATCTGGATTCCGTCTTCAATATGACCAAGCCGGTAGCGGACGGCATGGTGGAGCGCGGCTGGGGACGCATCATCAATATCTCCTCCGTGAACGGCCAGAAAGGCGCTTTCGGCCAGACCAACTACTCGGCCGCCAAGGCCGGCGTGCACGGTTTCACCAAGGCGCTGGCGCTGGAAGTGGCGCGCAAGGGCGTGACCGTCAACACCATCTCGCCGGGCTATATCGGCACCAAGATGGTGATGGAAATCCCGCAGGAAGTGCTGGAATCGAAAATCCTGCCGCAGATCCCGATGTCGCGCCTGGGCAAGCCGGAAGAAGTGGCCGGCCTGGTCGCCTACCTGGCTTCGGAAGAAGCGGCCTTCGTGACCGGCGCCAATATCGCCATCAACGGCGGCCAGCATATGTACTAAGCGGCGGCCAGCCGAAGCAAAACAGCCAGCTTGCGAGCTGGCTGTTTTTTTTAGTCCGTGCTGCGGCGGGCGTGGCGGCGCCGCTCGGCATAGGGAAGCAGGGCTTCAACCGAGTTTTGACTGCGCCACATTGATGCGCGCAGCCAGCACTCTCCGGCATTGCGCCGTATCCAGATGTCGCGCCAGGCGTTGCGCACCGTGCCTGTGACGAGCAGGGTCCATTCGCGCGGCGAGACAGGTTCGTAGTTGTACATCAACCGGTCGCCCTCGACTTTGGCGTAGTAGTAGTCGCCGCGATAGTGCATGCGCAGTTCGGTGCTGTCCGGCAGAAACAAACTCTTCCATTGGTAGCCGCGTCCGCTGGCTTTGCCGCGTTCGGTTGCCAGCCAGGTACGGATGGCTTGGGCGGCCACTTCGCCGGGTTGGCGCTTGTCGCAGGTGCGGAAGAGATGCGTGGATAGCTCAAAGTAGAGCGTGGGTGGTATATCTACGGTAAATGCCTCGTCTTTCATCGTTTTGCCTCGTTTTTGCTCGTGGAGATACCGTGTTGGAGCCGGACTTCCCTCTGAGAGTTCCCAGAAGTCGCTTACAAAAACGAGGATAAACGAGGCATTGCCCGGTTAAACGAGGCGTGGGCGGACAGGGTAGAACCCCATCACCGATTAAGCGTGCTGGCCGGCAAACGCCGCACCCCTTAAATTTTTCTAATGAGGCCGGTGAAAAAGCGTCGCTGGCCTTTGCGGCCGGGCTTGTGTACATTCTGTGCAACATTCACCAGACCGGACCCGCCCCATGCTGCCTGTGCTTCGCAAGACCCTGTTCGCCACCGCTGCCACCCTGCTGTGCCTGAGCGCCAGCGCCGCGCCGGTCGGCAATCTGAACAAATTCGCCCAGAAGGACAGCAAGCTGGAACTGGCGACCGACAAGGGCGTGGCCCTGCGCGTGGAGCTGCTGCGCCCGGACGTGTTCCGCATCCTGGCCGGGCCGCAGGGTAAGTTCACCGGCGCGGGCGACAAGGCCGCGCCCATCGTGCTGAAGACCGATTACGCCGCCGTCGCCTTCCGCCACAGCGAGCTGGCCGACCATCACCTGATCCAGACCGATGCGCTGGCGCTGCGCATCTACAAGAAGCCGCTGCGCTTCGAGCTGTACAAGGCCGATAACCAGACCCTGGTCTGGCGCGAGATGCAGCCGCTGGAACTGTCGGCCGACAGCAGTTTCCAGACCCTGTCCACCACGGCGCAGGAGCATTTCTTCGGCGGCGGCCAGCAGAACGGCGCCTACAGCTTCAAGGGTAAGGAGATGCCGATCTCGTATTCGGGCGGCTGGGAGGAGGGCGACCGCCCCAGCCCCGCGCCCTTCTATATGACCAGCGCCGGCTACGGCGTGCTGCGCAATACCTGGGCCAATGGCAGTTACGATTTCCGCTCGAATGAGTTCATCACGGCCGGCCACCGCGAGAACCGCTTCGACGCCTATTATTTCGCGGGCGGCTCGATCCACAAGGTGCTGGACGCCTACACTGAGCTGACCGGCCGCGCTTCCCTGCTGCCGCGCTGGGCCTACGAGTATGGCGACGCCGACTGCTATAACGACAAGGACAATGTGAAAAAGCCGGGCACCACGCCGCCCGGCTGGAGCGATGGTCCGACCGGCAGCACGCCCGATGTGGTGTTGTCGGTGGCGGCCAAATACCGCGAGCACGATATGCCGGGCGGCTGGATTCTGCCCAACGACGGCTACGGCTGCGGCTACACCGATCTGCCGAAGGTGGTGGAGGGCTTGAAGCAGTACGGCTTCCGCACCGGCCTGTGGACCGAGAACGGCGTCGACAAGATCAAGTGGGAAGTCGGCACGGCCGGCAGCCGCGCGCAGAAGCTGGACGTGGCCTGGACCGGCCAGGGCTACCAGTTCGCGCTCGATGCGAACAAGGCGGCGGCCGACGGCATCCTGTCCAATTCCGACGCGCGCCCCTTCATCTGGACCGTGATGGGCTGGGCCGGCATGCAGCGCTACGCCGTGACCTGGACCGGCGACCAGTCGGGCAGCTGGGACTATATCCGCTGGCATATCCCGACCCTGATCGGCTCCGGCCTGTCGGGACAGGCTTACGCCACGGGCGACGTGGACGGCATCTTCGGCGGCAGCCCGGAAACCTATACGCGCGACCTGCAGTGGAAGGCTTTCACGCCGGTGCTGATGGGCATGTCCGGCTGGGCCAAGAACGAGCGCAAACACCCGTGGTGGTTCGACGAGCCTTACCGCAGCATCAACCGTGACTACCTGAAGCTCAAGATGCGCCTGACGCCGTATATGTACACCTATTCGCGCGAGGCCGAGCAGACCGGCGCGCCGATCGTGCGCGGCCTGATGTGGGACCATCCGGCCGACCCGCATGCCAACGACGAAGCGTACAAATACCAGTTCCTGCTGGGCCGCGATTTCCTCGTGGCGCCGGTCTACCGCAGCCAGGCCGCCAGCAAGGGCTGGCGCAAGAATATCTATCTGCCGCAGGGCCAGTGGGTCGATTACTGGGATGGCCGCGTGATTGAAGCGGGAGCATCGGGCAAAGTGATCGACTATCCGGTCACGCTGGACAAGCTGCCGGTGCTGGTGCGCGCCGGTGCCATTATCCCGATGTACCCTTCTGCCCTGTACGACGGCCAGGTGCCGAAGGATGTGCTGACCCTGGATATCTATCCGCACGGCCAGTCCGCCTTCACCATGTACGAGGATGACGGCAATACCCGCCAGTACAAGGACGGCGCCTTCAGCAGCCAGCAGTTCACCGTGCAGGCGCCGCAGGGCCGCGCCGGCGATATCAGCGTGGAGGTGGGCGCGGTGCAGGGCAAGTACGCGGGCCAGGAAGAGGAGCGCGTCTACCGCCTGCAAGTGCATACCCGCGTCAAGCCGCAAACGCTGGCCCTGGGCGGCAAGGCATTGAAGGAATACGCCACGCTGGCCGAATTCGAAAAGGGCGGCGCCGGCTGGTTCTATGACGCGCAAGCCAAGTACGGCACGGTGCACGCCAAATCGGAGAAGACCAGCGTGCGCGCGGCCTACCGCTTCGACCTGGCGATTGCCGCCGACGCCGTGCTGGCGCAGACGCCGGCTTTCGGCACCGCGCCCGATCTGGGCAACGCGGTGGCGGCCGACAGCATCCTGGTGCTGAACCGTCCGGCCGAGGAGCCGGGCCACAAGCTGGAAAACGCCTTCGACGACAAGCCGGACACCTGGTTCCGCACCATCCGTGACCAGTCGCAGAAGACCGGCGCGCATGAATTCACGCTGGCGCTGGGCGAACGGCGCATGATCAACGGCTTCGAAATCTCGCCGCGCAACGACAAGCACTGGCAGAGTGGCCAGGTGCGCGACTTCGAAATCTATCTGGGCGACCGCAATGGCGAGTGGGGCCAGCCGGTGTTCACCGGCCGCCTGAAGCTGGTGGAGGGCAAGCAGAAGGTCGAATTCCCGGCCAAGGCGGGCAGCTTGTTCCGCTTCCGCGTGCTGAGCACCCAGGAGCAGGGCCAGGACGACAACACCAACGACCCGATGGTCACGGCCACCAATGGCAACGGCAAGCAGGCCAAGGCCTTCAACGCCTTCCTGTCGCCGCAGGTGAACCCGATCACCATCTCCGAATTCCGCGTGCTGGAAGCGCCGGCGCCGAACCGCGCCAAGCAGCAATTGGCCTTGTCCGAAGCGAAGCCGGACCTGAGCCGCAACCTGAGCAAGCCGCGCCTGCTGCAGATGAATGGCCTGAAGTTCAGCAAGGGCTTGCCGGTGGCGGCGCAAAGCCAGGTCGATTACCGCTTGAGCGGCGACTGGCAGCTGTTCCGCGCCGACGTCGGCATCGACGACAGCTGCCGCCAGGCGGGCGGCCTGCAATTCCAGGTGCACGGCGACGGGAAATTGCTGTTCGATAGCGGCTTGATCGCGGCGCCGGCCGTGGTCAAACCCGAGCTGGATATCCGCGGCATCTCGCTTTTGAGCCTGCGCACCCTGGGCGCGCACGGTAAGGACGCGGCCAAAGTGTGCGCCAACTGGGCCAATGCTACAGTCATTGGTTTCGAGGGTGACAAGGCAGGAAAATAATGACGCAAACTTCGGCATACCGATCGCTGTACGCTTATCCCTGGGACGTGGCGGAAGAGGGCGTGGCCGCCTTCGCCGCCAAGGCGCTGGCGCGCGGCCTGAATGGCGTGACGCTGGCGGCCAGCTACCACGCCGGCAAATTCCTGCGGCCGAATGCGCGCAGCGGCCGCCGCGTGGTCTTCCCGGAAGATGGCGTGGTGTATTTCGACCCCGATCCCAAGCGCTATGGCAAGCTGCGCGCCCAGCCGCATTCCGACCCGGCCCTGCGCCGGCTCTTCGCCGAGCTGGCCGGCGATGGCCGCCTGGACGTACATGCGTGGACGGTGCTGCTGCATAACAGCCGCCTGGGCGCGGCCTATCCGCAGTACACGGCGCGCAATGCCTTCGGCGACAGCTATGTCTACAGCCTGTGCCCAGCGCAGCCGGCGGTGTTCGAATACGCCGTGGCGCTGGCGCAGGACGCCGCCGCCCAGGGCGTGCGCAGCGTGGTGCTCGAAACGCCGGGCTGGTTGCCCTACGCCCATGGCTACCACCACGAATTCGCCCAGCTGCGCAGCAATGTCTGGCTCGACACCATGCTCGGCCTATGCTTCTGCGACGCCTGCGTCAAGGCGGCGGCCGATGCCGGCATCGACGGCGCCGGCCTGCGCCTGCGTGTGGCCGGCCGCATCGACGCCTACCTGAAAGCGCCAGTGGACGCCACCGAAGCGCAAGCCGCCGCCTGGCTCGCCGCCGATTTGCTCGACGACCAGGAGCTGGCCGCCTACCTCCGCCAGCGCCAGGCCTGGGTCAGCGAACTGGTAACAACCATCCGCGCCGGATTGCCGGCGGGCGTGCAACTGGCCGTGATCCCCACCGTGCAGCGCCCCACCGCCCAAAGCTGGATCGAAGGCACGGACCTGCGCGCCCTGGCCGCCGCTGCCGACTGGCTCGAAGTCCCCTTCTACGAAACCGACGCCGCCCGCGTCATCGCCGACGCCCACGACACCCTGCGCCGCCTGCCCGTAATAGCTCAGCCCGTGTCCACCTTGGTGCCAGGCACCAAAGTGGACACGGGCTCGGCGGTGAAGGTGCGGGCGATTTTGCGGCCGGGGGCGCCGGATCTGGCCGACGGGGCGCAGCTGCCGCAGGCGCTGGCGGGGTTGGCGGCGCTGGGCATCCGCGATTTCGCGTTTTATAACCATGGTTTGCTGCGCAGCGAGCGTCTGGATGCGCTGGGGGCGGCCCTTCATCATTTCGATCGGAGCACATCATGAGCCGTGTCGTTCTTATCACTGGCGCCTGTGGCGGTATCGGGCGCGTTTTATGCGAACGTTTCGCGGCCCAGGGCGACCATGTGCTGGCGCTGGACCGCGATGCGCAGCAGTTGGCCACGCTGGCGGCAGCCGTTGCCCATTGCACGCCGCTGCAGGCTGACATTACCGATGCCGCCGCCACCAAGGCAGCAGTGCATGCGGCTGTGGCCTTGCACGGCGCGGTCGAGGTGCTGGTGGCGAATGCGGGTGCGGCGGATTGCGCCACGCTGGCGGCGACCACGCCGGAGTCCTGGCATGCGGATATCGATTTGAATCTGCATGGCACTTACAACACGGTGGAGGCGGTGCGTCCGGCGATGCTGGAGCGCGGCCAGGGCTGCATTGTGCTGATCGGCTCCGTCAACGGGCTGACGGCGCTGGGCCATCCCGCTTACAGCGCGGCCAAGGCGGCGCTGGTGAGCTATACCAAGGCGCTGGCGCTGGAAAGCGGCCGGCGCGGCGTGCGCGCGAACATCGTCTGCCCCGGGACGGTGAAAACCCAGGCCTGGCAGGCGCGTGTAGACAAGGATCCGCAAATCCTGGAGAAGCTGAAGAAGTGGTATCCGCTGGGCGACTTCGCCACGCCCGACGATATCGCCGACGCGGCGCTGTTCCTTTCCTCGTCCGCCGCGCGCGTGATCACCGGCGTGGCGCTGCCGGTCGATGGCGGCCTGATGGCGGGCAACCGCGTGATGGCGCAGGAACTCACGCTGGAAGACTTTTAAGGCATCCATCATATGGCAACCGTCCAGCTCCAAGGCATTTTCAAGCGCTACGGCGACAACCAGGTGGTGCATGGCGTCGACCTGCGCATCGCGCATGGCGAGTTCATTGTGCTGGTCGGTCCCAGCGGCTGCGGCAAGACCACGTTGATGCGCATGGTGGCCGGCTTGGAGGACATCAGCGGCGGCGACTTGCTGATCGACGGTGCGCGCGCCAACGAGCTGCCGCCGCAGCAGCGCAATATCGGCATGGTGTTCCAGAGTTACGCCTTGTACCCGCATCTGTCGGTGTACGAGAATATCGCCTTCGGCCCGCGCCTGCGCAAGGAGCCGGAATCGAGCTTCCGTCCGCGCATCGAGGCGGCGGCGCGCATGCTGAATCTGACGCCGTATCTGGAACGTCTGCCGCGCGCCTTGTCCGGCGGCCAGCGGCAGCGCGTGGCCATGGGCCGAGCCATCGTGCGCGAGCCGGCGCTGTTCCTGTTCGACGAGCCGTTGTCGAATCTGGATGCCAAGCTGCGCGTGCAGATGCGCACCGAGATCAAGGCCTTGCACCAGCGCTTGAAGAACACCATCATCTACGTCACCCACGACCAGATCGAGGCCATGACCATGGCCGACCGCATCGTGGTGATGAACGCCGGCCGCATTGAGCAGGTGGGCGCGCCGCTGGAGCTGTACGACCGTCCCGCCAATCTTTTTGTGGCGGGCTTTATCGGCTCGCCCGGCATGAATTTCATCGAAGGCGAAATCCAGCGCGAGACTTACGGCGCGAGCCTGGTCTGCGCCGACGGCACGCGCATCCATGTGCAGGCGCCGGGCATCGAACACGGCAGCCGCGTCACGCTCGGTATCCGCCCCGAACACATCGTGGCCGGCCAGGGCGAGGTGCGCGTGAACGTGGAGGTGGTCGAGCCGACCGGCGCCGAAACCCATCTTTACGCGAAGCTGGGCGGCCAGCCGCTGTGCGTGGCCGCCGCCGGACGGCTGGCCGTGCAGCCGGGCGACGCGCTGTCGCTGCAACTGCCGGAAACGCGCCTACACTATTTCGACAGCGCCACCGGGGCGCGACTCAACCAGGATCATCCCCATGAACAAGCTGCCTGACGGCGGGCTGGCGCTCGCCTCCCTTGAAGAGCAATTGCTGCAACCGGGCGTGAAAGGCTTGCCCATCACCGAACCATTGCGCCAGGGCGCGATTGGCGTGCAGCGCTGGAATGTGCTGGCGGGCGACACCAGCTTCCCCGTGGCCGTGCTGAAACAGTCGGCCCTGGAGCACAATCTGGATTGGATGCAGCGCTTCTGCCAGCGCTATGGCGCGGTACTGGCGCCGCATGGCAAGACCACCATGAGTCCCCAGCTGTTCGGCGCCCAGTTGGGCAATGGTGCCTGGGGCATCACGCTGGCCACCATCAGCCAGGTGCAGATCGCCTACCGCTTCGGCGTGCGCCGCGTGCTGCTGGCCAATGAGCTGGTGGCGCCGGCCGATATCCGCGCCGTGCTGCATCTGATGAAGGAAGACGCGGGCTTCGAATTCTTCGCCCTGGTCGATTCGGCCGAGGGTGTGGCCCGTCTATCGCAGGCGGTGCAGCACAGCGGTTTGCAGCGCCCCTTGCCGCTGCTGGTGGAATTGGGCATCGCAGGCAAGCGCGCCGGCTGCCGCAGCGCGGAACAGGTGCTGGAACTGGCGCGCGCCGTGGCGCAGGCGCCGGGGCTGGAGCTGGCCGGCATCGAAGGCTATGAGGGGCTGCTGGTCAGCCATGACCGCGCCGCCGACGTGGAGGCGGTATCGGCCTTCGTCGCGCAGATCGTGGAAATCGTGCGCCAGGCCGACAAGGAAGGCTTGTTCGGCGGGACGCAGATTCTGCTCTCCGCTGGCGGCTCGGCCTATTTCGACCTGGTGGCGCGCGGTTTCTCGCGCATCGACGGCTTGTCGCGCCCGGTGCTGCCGGTGCTGCGCAGCGGCTGCTACCTGACCAATGACCACGGCTTCTACCACGGCCTGACGCAGGAACTGGGCGAGCGCGAAGGCGCGGTACTGAAGGATGGCCTGTTGCCCGCACTGGAAGTGTGGAGCGTGGTGCTGTCGCGTCCCGAGCCGACGCTGGCGATTCTGTCCATGGGCAAGCGCGATGCTTCCTACGACATCGACCTGCCTTTGCCCTTGCTGGCCCACCGTCCCGGCGACGCGAAACCGCAGGCTTTGCCCGAAGGCGCGCGCATCGAGAAGATGAACGACCAGCATGCCTATCTGCGCCTGCCGGAAGGCCATGCGCTGTGCGGGTCGCTGCAGGTGGGCGATCTGATTGGCTGCGGCATTTCCCATCCCTGCACCACTTTCGATAAATGGACGCTGCTGCTGGCAGTGGACGATGACTACACCGTGCGCCATGCCGTCAACACCTTCTTCTGATCTGCTGATCCACGACGCCGAGGTCTACGACGGCAGCGGCAGTCCCGCCTTCCGCGCCGACGTGGCCGTGCGCGCAGGCCGCATCGCCGCCATTGCCGCCGCCGGCTCGCTGCAACTGCCGCCCGGTGCGCGCCTGATCGATGCGCAAGGACTGGCCCTGGCTCCCGGCTTCATCGACGTCCACACGCATGACGACCGCCAGGTGCTCGATTCTCCAGCCATGCTGCCGAAACTGACCCAGGGTGTTACCACGGTCATCACCGGTAACTGCGGCATCAGCCTGGCGCCGTGGCAGGCGACGATGGCGCCGCCCGCGCCGCTGTCGCTGATCGGCACCCAGCCCGATTACCGCTACGCCAGCGTGGCCGATTACGCCAGCGCCGTGCAGGACGCGGGGCCCGCCGTGAATGTCGGCATGCTGGTCGGCCACTCGACCCTGCGCGTGAATGCCATGCGCGACACGCAGGCACCCGCCACAGCGCAAGAGATCGAGGCCATGCGTGCCTTGCTCGATGAAGGCATGCGTGCCGGCGCGCTCGGTTTCAGTTCCGGCCTGTTCTACAAGACCAGCAGCCACGCCAACAACGACGAGGTGATCGCGCTTGCCAGCGTGGCGGCCGAACATGGCGGCATCTATACCTCGCATATCCGCGACGAATACGACGGCGTGATCGATGCGCTCAACGAAGCCTGCGATGCGGGCCGCGCGGCGCGCCTGCCGGTGGTGCTGTCGCATCACAAATGCGCCGGTCCCGCCAACTGGGGCCGCAGCAGCGAGACGCTGGCCCTGATCACGGAGCGCCGCCGCACGCAGGCTGTGGGCCTGGACGCCTATCCCTATGTGGCCGGCTCCACCGTGCTCGATCCCGATTATGTGGATGGCGTGATCCGCATCATGGTCAGCTGGTCGCAAGCCCACCCGCAAATGGCGGGCCGCGACCTGTCCGACATCGCTGCCGAATGGGGCGTGGACCAGAAGGAGGCGGCGCGCCGCCTGCATCCTGCCGGCGCCGTGTATTTCCAGATGCGCGAGGATGATGTGCGGCGCGTGCTGTCCTATCCGCATACCATGATTGGCTCGGATGGCTTGCCGCACGACGCCCATCCCCATCCGCGCCTGTGGGGCAGCTTCCCGCGCGTGCTGGGCCACTACTGCCGCGAAGAGCAGCTCTTCACCTTGCCGGAAGCCATCCGCCGCATGAGCAGCCTCTCGGCCGATACCTTCGGCCTGAAACAGCGCGGCCGCGTCGCCGTCGGCTGCTGGGCCGATCTGGTGCTGTTCGATCCGGCCACCGTGGCCGACCGTGCCAGCTTCGCCCAGCCCAAGCAGGCGGCGGCCGGCATCGTCCATGTGCTGGTGAACGGGGAAGTGGCGTTGGAGGGCGGCGTGCCGGCAGCGGCGCGCCATGGCCGCGTGCTGCGGCGGCAGGAAGAACGCTACTCGCCGGCGGAATGATTCAACTCGGCCAGCAGCCAGCCGCGGAAAGCCTGGAAGGCCGGGTTCTTGCGCGTCTCCGGCGCGTGGATCAGGTAGTAGTGCAGGCGCAGCGGCGTGGCGATATCGAACAGGCGCACCAGGCGTCCCGCCGCCACGTCGTAATCGATCAGCAGGCGCTGGGCCAGCGCCACGCCCTGGCCGTCGATGGCCGCCTGCAGCGCCATCAGCGCCTGCGAGAACACCAGTCCCTGGCGCACATCGACATCGCCCACGCCCGCCGCCGACAGCCACTCCTCCCAGTTGGGATAGTCGGCGTCGTTGAGGGGACTGACTTCATGCAGCAGCGTGACATTGGCCAGGTCAGACGGCGTGCGGATGCGCGCCTTCAGTTCCGGGCTGCACACCGGGATCAGGCCCGTGGCCAGGAAAGGTTCGACACTGAGGTCGGCGAAACCGGCGCGGCGCGAATCGATGGTGATGTCGCTGTTGCGGTAATTGCGCTCGCTATCGGTATTGATTTCGACGCGGATCTCGGGATGCTGGGCGAGGAAGCGGTACAGGCGCGGCACCAGCCACTTCGCGCCGAAGGTCGGCGCCACCGCCACCTTCAGCACCGCATTGTTCTCGTCCATCAGTTCATCGGTGGCCTGGGCCAGCGCGCGAAAAGCTTCGCGCACGCGCGGCAGATAGCGTTCGCCCGCCACCGTCAGGGCCAGCACATTATTGGTGCGCACAAACAGCTTGATGCCCAGGTGGTCTTCCAGCAGTTTGATCTGGTGGCTGACCGCCGCCGTGGTCACGCACAGCTCTTCGGCCGCGCGCGTGAAGCTCAGGCGCTGGGCGGCCGTTTCAAATACGCGCAGTGAATTAAGCGGGGGGAGCTTGCGTGCCATATTGCTGTTATATTGATAATCGTGGAGCAATCGGTGTCAATAATAACCCAGATCAAATGAATTTCATAATTCCCTTATTGAAATTGTGTGCAGGGCGGACGAAGTAAAGGTAATTTAAGCCATGAAAGTTCATGAAATCAACGGCTTGTGTCACCTTAATTTTTTTTGAACGACTGCCTTAATATTCGTCGCTGTCGCAATTGGCGGGAAACGGTTATATTTTAACAGGTAATAATGGCGATAATATTGAGCTTGAATATCACGGCGCCTGCCATTTAATTTTTTATTCAAATCAAATGAAGATATTGACGATCGATACCGGCACGACGAATACCCGCATCACGCTCTGGCGCGATGGCAAGGCGGTCAGCGTGGCCGCCACCCAGGTGGGGGTGCGCGACACCGCCATCACCGGCAGCCGCAGCAAGCTCGATGAAGCGGTGCGCGATACGATCGCCGCCGCGCTGGAAAAAGGGCGGACCACGGCGGATGATGTGGACCTGGTGCTGGCTTCGGGCATGATCACTTCGAATGTCGGCCTGCACGAGATTCCGCATGTGCTGGCGCCGGCCGGCATCGCCGATCTGGCGCGGGGCATGGAGAGCGAGCTGCTGCCGCATATTTTCAGCAAGCCTATCTGGTTTGTTCCCGGTGTGCGCAATGATGTGGAGAACATCGGCCTGCACAACTGCGAAGAGATGGACATGATGCGCGGCGAAGAGGTCGAGGTCATGGGCCTGATCGAGCGCCTGTCGCTGCGCGGCCCGGCCATGCTGATTATGCCGGGATCGCATTCGAAATTCGTCTGCATCGACGAAAACAACCAGATCACCGGCTGCGTCACCACCCTGTCCGGCGAGCTGCTGCACATCATCACCCACAACACGATCCTGGCCGATTCGCTGGACCGCGATTTCGCCACCGAGATCAATCCAGAAATGCTGCTGGCCGGCGCCGAGCTGGCCAAGCGCATCGGCCTGGGGCGCGCCTGCTTCAATGTGCGCACCCTGGACCAGTTCACCATCTACCAGCGCAACGACCGCGCCAACTTCCTGCTGGGCGCCGTGCTGGGCGCGGACCTGCTGACGCTCAAGAACAGCAACGCCATCCGCATGCGGCCCGGCATCGACGTCATCATCGCCGGCAAGCCGATCCTGAAGCAGGCCTTGGCTCTGCTGGTGCAGAACGACGATTACTTCTCCGGCGACGTCACGGTGGTGCCGGACGACTTGCAGCCGCAACTCGCAGGCCTGGGCGCGATCGCCGTCGCCCGCGCCAGAAAGCTGGTGACGCCATGATGAAGCTGGAGGTATTGCAGGCCATCCGCGAAGCGGGCATGGTGGCCATCGTGCGCGCCGACTCGGCGCAGGATGCCTTGCTGCAGGCCGAAGCCTGCATCGAAGGCGGCGTGCGCGCGCTGGAAGTGGCTTTCACCACGCCCGGCGCGCTGGACGTGATCAAGACCCTGCGCGAGCGCCACGCGGGCCGTGTGCTGATCGGCGCGGGTACGGTACTGGATGCGGAAACGGCGCGCCTGGCGATTCTGGCCGGCGCCCAGTTCATGATCGCGCCGAATGTGAATGTGGATGTGATCCGCCTGTGCAACCGCTACCAGGTCGTGTCCATGCCAGGCGCGCTGACGCCGACCGAGGTGGTGCAGGCGGCGGAAGCGGGCGCCGACATCGTCAAGGTCTTCCCGGCGGATGCGGTCGGCCCGCATTATGTGGCGGCCTTGCGCGCCCCGCTGCCGCATATCGCCCTGATGCCGACCGGCGGCGTAACGCTGGAAAACCTGGGCACATGGTTCAAGTACGGCGCGGTGGCCGTGGGGATCGGCGGCAGCATGACCGGGCCGGCGAAGAAGGGCAATTACGCCGAAGTCACCGCCAACGCCGCCGCCTTCGTGGCGCGCCTGGCAGCCATCCGCAAGGAAGCCGCTGGCGCATAGAGTCAAGCTGGGATGGGGCCGCGCTGAAGCGGCGGCCCCGGCCAGCTTAGTCCAGCGGCTTGTAGGCCACCACTTCCATTTCGATCTTGCAGTCCACCATCATTGCCGACTGCACGCAGGAGCGCGCGGGCATTGGGTCTTTGAAATATTCCTGGTAAACGCGGTTGAAGGTCCAGAAATCGCGCGTATCGTCCAGCCAGATCGTTACCTTGATCACGTCTTCCAGGGTGCAGCCGGCCAGTGCCAGCACCTTCTCCACATTGCCGATGGTGGTGCGCGTCTGCGCCTCGATGCCGCCATATTCGATCTCGCCGTTTTCCTTCATCGCCACCTGGCCCGAGATGTAGACGAAGTCGCCGGCGCGCACCGCTGGCGAGAAGGGCAGGCGCTGTCCGCCCGCGCCGGACGGCACATTGCCGTAGGCGATTTTTTGTTTGCTCATGCTGCTTTCCTTGCAGTGGTTGGGATTATTTAACGGAACCGAGCGCCAGGCCGCCCACCAGGAAGCGCTGCAGCCAGGCGAAGAGAACGGCGACCGGAATGGTGGCGCACAGCGTGGCCGCCATCACCAGCTGCCATTCCACGGTGTACTGGCCGGCCACCATGTCCACGATCTGCACCGTCAGCGTCTTGTTCTCGGGCGAGCGGATCAGGGTGTAGACGACGGCGAACTCGTTCCAGGCATTGATGAAGGTGAAGATGAAGCTGACCGCGATGGCGGGCGTTGCCAGCGGCAGGAAGACGCGCAGCGCGGCGCGTCCCTGGCCGCAGCCTTCCAGCCATGCCGCTTCTTCCAGGTCGCGCGGAATGGTGGCGAAGTAGGACGACAGCATCCACACGGCGAAAGCGATATTGAAGGCGGCGTAGGCGACGATCACGCCGAAGTGGCTGTCCACCAGGTTAGCGCCATCCCATGAAATATTGGCCGCCATCTTGAACAGGCCCAGCACCAGCAGGATGGGGGAAAGCATCTGCGTCACCAGCAGGAACTGGCGGTAATGGCCGCGGCCGCGGAAGGGAAAGCGCGCCAGCGCATAGGCGGCGGGCACGCTAGCGGCCAAGGTCAGCGCGGTGGATGCCATGCTGACGATCACGCTGTTTTTCAGCGCCGGGCCGAAATTCGCGCCATGCCACATATCGATGAAGTTCTGCCAGCGCCACTGTACTGGCAGCCAGCGCGTGGGGAAGCTGAACACTTCTTCGGCCGGTTTCAGCGCGGTGAAGAACATCACGGCGAAGGGGAAAAGAATGATGACGACGAAGGGCGAGAGCGCCAGCCAGGCCCACAGGCTGCGTTTCAATTTCGGATTCACGCCGCTTCCTCCTTCGGCTGCATGCGAACATACAGCCAGGTAAACGCCAGCAGGATGGCCAGCATGATGAGCGAGATCGCCGCCGCCTGGCCCGGACGTCCCAGGCGGAAGCCCAGCTCATACAGATAGGTAACGAGGATATGGGTGGAGTTGCTCGGGCCTCCCTGCGTCATCACCCAGATGATGGGGAAGGAATTGAACACGTAGATCACGTTCAGCACCACGGCCATATTGATGAAGGGCCGCAGCGAGGGCACGGTCAGCAGACGGAATTGCTGCCAGGCCGTGGCGCCCTCCATGCGCGCCGCTTCGTAAATATCCTGCGGCACCGAGGACAGGCCACCCAGCAGCAGGGTCACGGTGAACGGCATCGACACCATGATGCCGACCAGGATCTCGGCCGGGAAGGCCAGGGCGGCGCTGGCCAGCCACTGCACCGGCTTGTCGATCATGCCCAGCGCCTGCAGGCTCAGATTGACCATACCGAATTCGTCGTTGAAGGCCCAGCGCCAGACGATGGCCGTCATCGTCAGCGATACCGCCCAGGGCAGCATGATGATGGTGCGCGCCAGCGAGCGGCCATGGAAGTCCTGGTTCAGGATCAGGGCCAGCGGCATGGAAATAAGCAGTGAGCCGCCCACCACGGCCAGCGTCCAGATCAGGGTGCGCAGCAGGGTGGCGTGAAATACCGGGTCGACGAAGACGCCGGTAAAGTTGCCCAGGCCGGCGAAGCCGCGCACCACGCCGAAGCGCGAAATCTCGTGCAGCGACTGGTAAGCCATGTGGAACACGGGATAGCTGATGATGAACAGCGCCAGGGCCAGGCTGGGCGCGATCAGCAGCCACGGTTTGCGGGCAGGGGTCATGGCTGTCACCTTCAATTTTTCTTGAGCGCCTGTTCCGCCTGGGCGGCGGCCGCGCCCAGCGCCTGTTCCGGCGTGGCCCGGTTCAGGTACACGGCCTGCATGGCGTTGCTGACGGATTTGGCGATGTCTTCCCAGGCTTGTACGGTGGGCGTGAAGCGGGCCGTGGGCAGCATGTCGACAAAGGTGCGCGTGAGCGGATCGGCGAAGGCGGGATCGGCGGCTTCTTCCTTGGTGGTCGGCATGAAGCCTTCCGCGCTGGTGAAGGCCACGCGCGGCGCCTTGGTGAACAGGAAGTCCATGAACTTCCACGCCGAGCGCTTGACGCGCGAATTCTTGAACAGGATCAGGGAGTCGGTGGTGGCGAAGGTGGCGGCGCGGCCGGCCGTGGGAATCGGGACGATACCCCATTGCAGGCGGGGGACTTCCTTCTGCAACTGTTTCACCACGAAGGGGGCCGAGATCATCATGCCCAGGCGGCCCTGCTTGAACAGGTTCTGCACGTCTTCGCGGCTGTAGCTGGTGACGCCGGGCTGGGTCAGGCCTTCGCCGATGAGCGACTGGTACAGCTTTGCCGACCGGATAGCGGCGGGCGAGGCGAAAGCGGGCTTGCCTTGCGCGTCGAGCAGTTCGCCGCCATGCGTCCACAGCGCGTAATACCAGTACACATCGGTTTCGATCTCCTTGCCCTGCAGGCCGAAGCCATAGCCGCCGTTCTGCTTGATGCGGCGCGCCGCCTGCAGCACATCGCTCCAGGTGGCGGGGCCATCGGGGAAGCCGGCCTTGGCCAGCATCTGCTTGTTGTAGAACAGGCCGCGCACCGAGGCGGCAATGGGCAGGCCATAGGTTTTGCCCTGGGCCTGGCCGGGCGTGAGGAAGGCGCCGATGAAACGCTCGCGGAAAGCCGGGTCCATATAGCCGTCCAGCGGCTCGACCAGATCGTCCTGCAGCATTTCGGGCAGCCAGCGCGTGCCGATGATGGAAATATCGGCGTTCACGCCGCCCGCCACGTCGATCTGCAGCTTTTGCAGCAGGCTGTCCCAGTTCACATCCTCGACCTTGATGCGGATGCCGGGATTGGCGCGCTCGAACTGCTCCGCCATCTGGCGGAAGTAGGGCGCCGTGCCATTGCTGTAATGGGCCACGGTGACGCGCACGGTTTCCACGCCATGGGCGGCCGGAGCGCACAGTAAGGCGCCGATCAGCGTACTGAATGTCAGTCCCTGCAAACCCTTGAAGAAGTGTGATCGCATAGCCGTGTCATGGTGGTATTCCAGAGACTATAAGTCGCTCCCCGGCACGCGGCCAGCGACTAAATTTGATGCGGTCCATTATAAATAGTTAAGGAAAGCGGGCGTTTTCTCTTGCCTCCCTCGGGGCGCGGCCAGGTTCAAATTTTTCTAATGGTGTTGATTAGATATGGTCGATGGCGTGCCCGGAAGGCCCGGCCTATCGTGGATTGGCAATCCAACCACTTCACGAAGAACGACCATGCACACCAAAAAAACTACGATCAGGAGACAGGTGATGGCGCGGGCAGTAGCCATCGCATTCGGAAGCAGCATTGTTTCGGCCGCCATGGTGGCCCCGGCTTTCGCCCAGTCGAACGCCACCGGCACCATTTTCGGCCAGGTCAGCGAGGCGGCGGGGGCCACCGTGCTGCTGGAGAATCTGGCCACCGGCGTGCGCCGCAGCGTGACGCCGGATGCGCGCGGCCGCTACCAGGCCACCTCCATGCCGCCCGGCCGCTACAAGGTGCAGCTGCAGCGCAATGGCGCCGTCGAGCGCAGCCTGGAAGTGGAAGCGCTGATTGGGCAGGGCATCGAAGCCTCCTTCGAAGCGGTGCAGACGGTCACCGTGAGCAGCACGCGCAAGACTATCGACGTGAGCAACACCAATAACGGCGCCATCTTCAACGCCAAGCAGCTCGACAATCTGCCCATCGCGCAGAATGTGGGCGCCATCATCCAGCTGGCGCCGGGCACCAACCGCGGCGATAGCCGCATTCCCGGCCCCAGCTTTGGCGGTGCCGGCGCATCCGAGAACGCTTTCTATATCAACGGTTTCCCGGTCACGAATATCCTGACCCAGGTAGGCAGTTCGGAACTGCCTTTCGGCGCCATCGCCAACGCCCAGATCCTGACCGGCGGCTACAGCGCGGAATTCGGCCGTTCCACCGGCGGCGTGGTGAACATCACCACCAAAACCGGCACCAACCGCTGGGAGGCGGGGGCAAGTGTGCAGTACGCGCCCAATAGCCTGCGCGCTTCGCAGAAAAATACCTACTACCCGAACACCGGCTCCAACCCCAAGACCGACGGCCAGCTATACCAATGGAACCGGGATAACAAGACCACCAGCCGCACCGTGGGCGCCTATCTCGGCGGTCCGCTGATCCGCGACCAGCTCTTCTTCTTCGTCGCCGCCGAACAGCAGCGCAGCGAATCGGAAAGCGTGGGAGCCACCACGGCCACGCTCAATTCCAGCGGCGGCTATACCGAGAACGTGAGCAAGACGCCGCGTTACCTGGCCAAGCTCGATTACCACCTGAACGACAACCACCACTTCGAATACACGCGCATCTTCGACAAGACCGAGGCCAACTCGCGCTACTACGGCTGGAGCAACGCCACCAAGCAGCGCGACAATGTGTACAAGAACGGCATGAGCTGGGTGAACTGCTGCGGCCCCGCCAATGCCGGCGCCACCGACAATATCTTCAAATACACCGGCTACCTGACCGACAAGCTGACCCTGACCACGCTGTACGGCAAGTCCAAGACCACCCATGTGCAGACGCCGGACGGCTACAACCCGGACATTCTGCAGGTGAATGCCCCGGTAGAGGCCCAGATCCCCGGCTTCAGCTACACCACGCCGCAAACCGTGTCCGGCAACTTGCCCGCGCCAGGTTCGGGCGACTGGCAACGCACCCTGCGCGTGGACGTCGAGTACAAGCTGGGCAACCACTCCCTGCGCGTCGGTATCGACCGCAACAAGGTGCGCTCGGTCACGGGCGAATCGACCGCCGGCGGCGGCTACTGGACCTACAACCGCTATGCCGATCCATCCACCCTGCCATATGGCGCGCAGATTTCGCCAGCCCAGGCGGGCGGCTACGGCAAGCAGGGCTACTTCGCCACCAAGCATATGTTCTACGACACGGCGCGTCCCAGCACCGACCAGTCGGCGCAATACATCGAGGACCGCTACCAGGCCACCGACAATCTGCTGCTCTCCATCGGCCTGCGCAACGAGCAGTTCACCAACTACAACACGGCCGGCAAGCCCTTCATCTCGCAGCGCCACCAGCTGGCGCCGCGCCTTGGCGTGAGCTGGGACGTGAAGGGCGACAGCTCCTTCCGCGTCTTCGCCAACGCTGGCCGCTACCATCTGCAAATGCCGACCAATGTGGCACGCAACGCGGCCGGCAATACTCTCGCCACGGACACCTACTACGTCTATTCCGGCATCGACCCCGCCACCGGCGCCCCCACCGGCCTGGTGCCGCTCGGCCCCACGGTCTCGGTCAGCAACGCCTGGGGCCAGCCCAAGGATGCGCGCCAGGTCGCGGCGCAGAACATCAAGGCCAACTACCAGGACGAACTGGCGCTCGGCTTCGAGAAAGCCTGGTCCGACAGCCTGAATATCGGCGCCATGGCCACCTACCGCAAGCTGCGCAGCACCAACGACGATTATTGCGACCCGCGCCCCATCCACGCCTGGGCCGTGCGCAACAAGGTTGACGACAGCCACTTCGGCTTCCAGTGCGCCATCATCAATCCGGGCGCGGACAACACCCTGCTGCTCGACATCAAGGGCGACGGCAACCTGGTGCGCGTGCCGCTGACGGCGGCCGAGATCGGCCTGCCCAAGGTACGCCGTACCTACGTCGCCCTGAATCTGTTCGCCGAACACCCGCTGCGCAATGGCTGGTACGGCAAGGTGCTGTACACCTGGTCGCAGAACAAGGGCAATAGCGAAGGCCAGGTCGACACCACCACAGGTTCCTATCAGGTGGCCGTCACGCCGAACTGGGACCATCCAGAGCTGATGCGCTATTCCACCGGCCTGCTGCCCAACAACCACACCCACGTCGTCAAGGCTTTCGGCTACTACCAGGTGACGCCGGAGTGGAATTTGGGCGGCAATCTGAACCTGACTTCGGGACGCCCCATCAACTGTATGGGCAACCTGCCGAAATCCGAGAACGCGGACGGCCAGAATCCGGCCGGCGGCTACGGCTCCAACTTCTTCTACTGCGACGGTAAGCCCGCTCCGCGCGGCAGCCGCGGCAACCTGCCATGGGATGTGCAGCTTGGCTTGAACGTGGCCTACCAGCCCCTATTCCTCAAGGGACTGCGCATGAAGGTGGACGTGTTCAATGTGCTGAACCGCCAGACCGCGCTCTCGGTCAGCGAAACCTATAACACCGGCGATCGCATCGACCCGTCCTACAAGCGCATCCTGAACCGCTCCTCGCCGCGAGCAACCCGCTTCACGCTGGAGTACAACCACAAGTTCTGAGCACCCTTTCCCGCTGTACCCTTTGGCCCGGTAACCTCCACCGGGCCTTTTTTTCATTTCGCCCCGGTGTTTTTGCTCCCCCGGCTCCGATTCGCTACAATCAGGCATCAACCGCAAAGGACAGCCATGCCCGAACTCTCCACCTCCCTGTTCCCGCCCATTCAACCCCTGCGCCACGGCATGCTGGCGGTCGATGAGCTGCATACGATTTACTGGGAGGAGGTGGGCAATCCCGACGGCATACCGGTGATCTTCCTGCATGGCGGCCCTGGCGCCGGCCTCTCGCCTCAGCACCGCCGCTTCTTCGACCCGCAGCATTACCGCGTGATCCTGTTCGACCAGCGCGGCGCCGGCAAATCCACGCCGCTGGGCGAAGTGCGCAACAACACCACCCAGCTGCTGATCGCCGACATCGAACGCCTGCGCGACATGTTCGGCATCGAGCAATGGCTGGTCTTCGGCGGCTCCTGGGGCTCGACCCTGGCGCTGGCCTATGGCCAGGCGCACCCGGAACGCTGCCTGGGCTTCGTCCTGCGCGGCATCTTCCTCTGCACCCAGCTGGAAGTCGACTGGTTCCTCGATGGCGCGCAATGGTTCCACCCCGAGCTGTATGAGGAATTCGTCGCCCCCATCCCGGCCGAGGAGCGCATGGACCTGCTGCAAGCCTACGTTAAACGCATCGGCAGCGACGATCCCGAGGTATTCTGGCCGGCGGCGCGCGCCTGGAGCCGTTTCGAAGGCCGCCGCGTCTTCCTCATGCCGCAGCCGGAAGAACCGCCGTCGGACACGCTCGACCTGGGCGTGGGCCGTCTCGAAACGCATTACATGGCCAATCTCGGCTTCTTCGAGGACAACCAGCTGCTGCGCGATATGGACCGCATCGCCCATCTGCCCGCCACCATCGTGCAGGGACGCTACGACGTGATCTGCCCACCGTATGTGGCTTGGCGTCTGCACCGGTCCTGGCCCGGATCGGTGCTGAACCTGATCCCCGACGCTGGCCACGCCGCCATGGAAACGGGCATCAGCCGCGCCCTGGTCAACGCCACCGAGCAGTTCCGCCAGAACCGCCGTTTTGGATAAGGACCGCGCGGGCTGCTAAACTAAGGGCTTAGACCTATAAAAAATCCGGGACTCCATGAACATTCAGTTGGGCGACATCGGCCACACGATCCAGTTGGCGATTGCGCCAGTTTTCCTGTTGACCGGCGTGAGCACCATGCTGGTGGTGCTGACCAACCGTCTGGCGCGCATCATCGACCGTTCGCGCGCGCTGGAAGACCGCCTTGATGTAGGCTATAACGAAAACTACCTGAACGAACTGGACATCCTGTACAAGCGTTCGCATTTGATTAATGTTGCCATTGCGCTTTCAACCGCCTGCGGCCTGCTGGTCTGCATCGTGATTGCATTGCTGTTCGTTGGCGACACCACCAATGTGGCGCTGGACAAATATGTGGCCGGCCTGTTCGTGATCGCCATGGGCACCTTGATCGGAAGCTTTGTGTATCTGCTGCGCGAGATCTTCATTGCCTCATCCTTCATGCTCTCGCACCGGCACGTCCGCCACACGCCACGCACAGCTAACGACACCGGCACGGCCAGCGCCGTCCTCCGCCCCCATAAAGAATAAAGAAACACCATGCACGACTACAAACGCCCCCCGACCCTGCACCGTTACGGCCCGCGCAGCGAACTTGAACAGGCCTTGACGACGGGGCAGTTCGTGCTGCGCCCGGCCAACGGCTTCCTGACCCTGAGCTTCTCGCAAGCCTGGGACCGCGAGTTGTTCGCCCACTTCGGCGCCGACAGCTGCCTGGTCATCCACAACACCGAGGAATTCGGTGAACGCATCCACCGCGCCGTGCAGCGCACGCTGCCGAATTGGGCCGGCATCGACGGCGCCGTCGAATACGGCGCGCGCGCCGCCCTGGGCGCCGCCTTCACCAAGGACGCGCACGACGAAGTGGAACAGGAATGGCAATTCGCCTGGCGCGCCATGCAGAGTCAACTCAGCCTGAATCCGGTGGTGATCCGCATCGGCAGCCTGGAAAACTTCGCCGAGCTGCGCTCGCAGGACTACTACCCCGCCTGATCCATTCGGACTACTGCTCGCGCTTATCCAGGCGCGAGAGCACGGCGACCATCATCCTCTCGATGTCGCCGCGGATGATGTTCGTCCCGAGCAGGCCGGGTACGTAGAAGTTGGGAATCATGCGGCCGCTGTAGACCACCCGCGTGCCGCCCGTTTCCGGCACCGGCTGCAGCTCCCAGCGCGACTCGTAGTGCTTCATATCGCCCGAAATGAGCGCGATGTCGATGGCCGACATGGGCTGCTCGGTGGCGCGCACGATCAGGTGGATGGACTTGGACATGAACAGGAAGCGCGCCGTGCCGAACTGCTCGATGATGACCTCATTGCCATTGCGCGAGAGCACGCGGCAGGACTGCAGGTCGGGCACGAATTCGTCCATCTTGTCATAGCTGGTCAACACCTTCCAGACACTGGCCGGCGACGCCTGCACGGTGCCGCTGGCGCCCACTTCATACATATGAAGGGCGTCCAGATTCACGCGGTTTACCGACACTTCCAGTTTGGGCGGGTCCAGCCTTGTTGCCTGCGCCGGGCTGGGGGCGGGTGCGACTAAACCAAAAAGCAATAACAAGAGTAGAGGCTTCATTCTCCCAGCGTAAGGGAACTGGTGGCAGAATACAAGCGCCGCACGCCTCCACTGTTAGCCAGCGCACAGAACGATACCGACAAACCATGACCACCAACTACCCCCACCTGCTTGCCCCTCTCGACCTGGGCTTCACCACCCTGCGCAACCGCGTCATCATGGGCTCCATGCATACCGGCCTTGAGGACCGCTTCTTCAACTACGGCAAGCTGGCCGCCTTCTACCGCGAACGCGCCAAGGGTGGGGTAGGGCTGATCGTCACGGGCGGCATCTCGCCCAACCGCCAGGGCTGGCTGCTGCCCTTCGGCGGCACCATGAACTTTATCGGCGATGTGCTGAACCACCGCCGCGTCACCAGCGCCGTGCACGAAGAGGGCGGAAAAATCCTGATGCAGATCCTGCACGCGGGACGCTATGGTTACCAGCCGCTGGTGGTGTCCGCCTCCGGCAAGAAATCGCCGATCTCGCCCTTCAAGCCGCGCGCCCTGACGGAAGCGGGCATCGAAGCGACCATCCGCGACTATGTGCGCTGCGCGCGTCTGGCGCAGAAGGCCGGCTACGACGGCGTGGAAGTGATGGGCAGCGAAGGCTATCTGCTGAATCAATTCCTGTGCGCCCGCACCAATCTGCGCACCGACGGCTGGGGCGGCAGCATCGAAAACCGCATGCGCCTGCCGGTGGAAATCGTGCGCCGCATCCGCGCCGCTGTGGGAACGAACTTCATCATCATGTACCGCCACTCCTTGCTCGATCTGGTGGAAGGCGGAAATACATGGGAAGAGGTGGTGGCGGTTGCCAAGGCCTTGCAGCAGGCCGGCGCCACCATCCTGAATACCGGCATCGGCTGGCATGAAGCACGCGTGCCCACCATCGTCACCTCGGTGCCGCGCGCCGCTTTCGCCAGCGTGGCGGGACGGCTGCGCAAGGAAGTCACCATTCCCGTGGTGGCCTCGAACCGCATCAATATGCCGGGCGAGGCGGAAGACATCCTGGTCCGCGGCGACGCCGATATGGTCTCGATGGCGCGCCCTTTCCTGGCCGATCCCGAGCTGGTGAACAAGGCCGCTCAAGGCCGCGCCGACGAAATCAACACCTGCATCGGCTGCAACCAGGCCTGCCTCGACCACACCTTCCAGAACAAGCGCGCCAGCTGCCTGGTCAACCCGCGCGCCTGCCACGAGACGGAGCTGGTCTACACCCGCAAAGCCGCGCCGCGCAAAGTCGCGGTGGTGGGCGCCGGGCCGGCCGGCATGTCGGCGGCGACGGTGGCGGCCGACTGCGGCCATGACGTCACCCTGTTCGATGCCAGCGACAGCGTGGGCGGCCAGTTCAAGGTCGCCATGCAAATCCCGGGCAAGGAAGAATTCGCGGAGACTCTGCGCTACTTCCGCCGCAAGATCGAACTCAGTGGCGTGAAAGTGAAACTGGGCCGGCGCGTCACGCGCGACGAACTGCTGGCGGGCGGCTATGACGACGTCATCGTCGCCACCGGCATCCAGGTACGCAAGCCGGCGATTGAAGGCATCGAACATCCGAAAGTGCTGTCCTACCTCGACGTCCTGCGCGACAAGAAACCGGTCGGCAAGCGCGTCGCCATCATCGGCGCGGGCGGCATCGGCTTCGACGTCGGCGAATACCTGCTGCACAATCCGGCGCACGAACTGCCGCTGGCCGTCCCCCACTGGACGGCGGAATGGGGCGTCGACCTGCAAGCGCGCAGCGGCGGCGGCCTGGTGCCGCCCGTGGCCGAAGAACCGGTACGCCAGCTCTATCTGCTGCAGCGCAAAACCAGCAAACCCGGCGCCGGCTTGGGCAAGACCTCCGGCTGGGTCCACCGCGCGGTATTGGCGCGCAACGGCGTCGTCATGCTCGCCGGCGTGCAGTACAACAAGATCGACGACCATGGCCTGCACATCACGGTTGGCGGCGAAGAGCGCCTGCTCGCCGTCGACAATGTCGTGATCTGCGCCGGCCAGCTCAGCCTGGCCGACCTGATGCCCGAAGCGCCTATGGCGAATGGTCCGCGCTTCCACAAAATCGGCGGCGCCTCCCTGGCTGCCGAGCTCGATGCCAAACGCGCCATCAAAGAAGGCGCCGAACTCGCCGCCAGCCTCTAAGCCAAGCGCCTTTGCGCCAAAGTTTGCGCCAAATCAAACAATGTCCAACCCTGGTGTCAGGCACCGGAGTAGGACATTCTTTGATCTAAATCAGCAAATGTCCGACCGTGGTGCCTGACACCAGGGTTGGACATTGTTTGAGGTAGATCAATGGTGGGTGGTGTGGAACTCGTGGAGGATGTGGGCGCTCATGCCCTTGGCTAATTCCTGCTCGCCGATGAAGACTTGGCCGGCGCGTTCGCGTTTCAGCAATTCGGCTTCTTCGTCGCTATGGGTGCGGACGACGGTGCGGATATTCGGATTCAGCGCGCGCGCGGTTTCGATCATGGCGCGTACGTGGAAGGTGTCCGGCGTGGCGATCACCAGCATGCGCGCGCGCGCGATGTGCGCCTGGATCAGCACCGCCGGTTCGCCGGCATTGCCCGCCACTGCGGGAACGCCTTGCTGGCGCAACTGGTCGACGACCTCGCGGTTCTGCTCCGCTACGACGAAGTGGATGCCTTGCGCGGTCAGCGTTTCGGCGATGCGTCGTCCAACGCGGCCATAGCCGACCAGTACCACCTGGTCGGCCAGCTTGGTGGATGCGGTACTCATCGGCAGCTCGGCCAGCGGGTCGGCGCTGCGATCGAATTTGGCGGCCAGCCCTTTGTCCTTGCCGAACCAGCGCTCCAGCGGCCCGGTGATGGCGAAGACTACGGGATTGAGCGCGATGGAGATGATGGCGCCCGCCAGGATCAGGCTTTGCCCTTCCTGCGGCATCAGCCCCAGCGCCATGCCCAGCGCGGCCAGGATGAAGGAGAACTCGCCGATCTGCGCCAGGCTGGCCGAGACCATCAGCGCGGTCTTGGCCGGATAGCGCAGCAGCAGCACCAGCAGGAAGGCCGCCAGCGATTTGCCGAAGACGATGATGGCCACCACCGCCAGCACCTGCAAGGGTTTCTGCATCAGGATGGCCGGGTCGAACAGCATGCCGACCGAAACGAAGAACAGCACGGCAAACGCATCGCGCAGCGGCAGCGATTCTTCGGCCGCGCGGTGGCTCAGTTCCGATTCGCGCAGCACCATGCCGGCGAAGAAGGCGCCCAGCGCGAAGGAGATGCCGAATAATTTGGTGGCCGCATAGGCGATGCCCAGCGCGGCGGCGATCACGCACAGGGTGAACAGCTCGCGCGAACCGGTGCGCGCCACCTGCCACAGAATCCAGGGGAAGAGTTTGCGTCCCACCAGCAGCATGAAGGCGATGAAGGCGCCGACCTGGCCCAGGGTGATGGCCATGGTTGTCAGCAGGCTGGTTTCAGCCTGCCCGGGCAGGGGCGTGCCGCCCAGCGAACCGGCCAGCGGCGGCAGCAGCACCAGTACCAGCACCGTCACCAGATCTTCCACCACCAGCCAGCCGACCGCGATGCGGCCATTGAAGGAATCGAGGATGCCGCGTTCTTCCAGCGCCCGCAGCAGCACCACCGTGCTCGCCACCGACAGCGCCAGGCCGAAGACCAGGCCACCGCCTATGCTCCAGTCCCAATACCACGCCAGCCCCATGCCCATGACCGTCGCCGCCGTGATCTGCAGCAGCGCGCCGGGCAGGGCCACCCGTCTGACTTCCCATAAATCGTCCAGTGAAAAATGCAGACCGACGCCGAACATCATCAGCATCACGCCGATTTCGGCCAGCTGGCCAGCCAGCTCCGCATCGGCCACCATGCCGGGCGTGGCGGGGCCGAGCAGTATGCCGGCGGCCAGATAGCCGACCAGGGCCGGCAGCTTCAAGCGGGTCGCAATAAAGCCGAACACCAGGCCAAATCCCAGCGCGGCGGCGATCGTGGTAATCAGGGGGACGTCATGGGGCATGCAGGGTGGGTTCCTTCCATATTCGTTGCGGATGGCGGACGCCAGCCGCAAAGAGTATAAACCGGGAAGGAAAAATGCCCGATTTTTTTGCTGAGCCCGTGTCCACCTTGGTGCCTGGCACCAAGGTGGACACGGACTCAGCCGTGGAGCGGGATTACAGCTTGCGCACGACGACGCTGCCGATCGAGTAGCCGGCGCCGAAGGAGCAGATGACGCCGTGCGCGCCCGCCGGCATATCGTCCTGGTATTTGTGGAAGGCGATGATGGAACCGGCCGAGGAGGTGTTGGCATAGGTGTCCAGAATCACCGGCGCTTCCTGCGGCTCGGCGTCGCGGCCCAGGATCATGCGCGAGATCAGCTGGTTCATGTTCAGGTTGGCCTGGTGCAGCCAGTAGCGCTGCACCTGCGCGATTTCCAGGCCGGCGTTGGCGACGGCGTTCTTGATCGTCTCGGCGGCCATCGGGCATACTTCCTTGAACACCTTGCGGCCCTGCTGGCGGAACAGCTTGTCGGCCTGGCCGATGCCGCTTTCGTCGAAGCGGTTCATAAAGCCGAAGTTGTTGCGGATATTGTTGGAGAAGGCGGTCTTCAGCTTGGTGTCGAGGATCGCGAACTGGTGCTTGGAGACGGCGCTGTCGGCCGCTTCGATCACGATGGCGGTGCAGGCATCGCCGAAGATGAAGTGGCTGTCGCGGTCGCGCCAGTTCAGGTGGCCGCTGGTGATTTCGGGATTGAGCACCAGCACGGCGCGCGCCTGGCCGCTTTGCACGGCGGCGACGGCGGTCTGGATGCCGAAGGTGGCCGAGGAGCAGGCCACGTTCATGTCGAAACCATAACCCTCGATGCCCAGGGCCTGCTGCACCTCGACCGCCATGGCCGGGTAAGCGCGCTGCATATTCGAGCAGGCCACCAGTACCATATCGATGTCGGCCGGCGTGCGGCCAGCGCGGTCGAGCGCCTGCTGCGCCGCTTTCACGCAGATCTCGGCCTGCACCGACAGCTCCTCATCGGCACGCTCGGGGATGCGCGGCACCATGCGCCGCGGATCGAGGATGCCTTCCTTTTCCATCACGAAGCGGGCCTTGATGCCGGAAGCCTTTTCGATAAAGGCGACGCTGGATGGTTCCAGCGCGGCGACGCTGCCGTCCGCGATGGCGCCGGCATTGTCGGCATTGAACTGCTCAACATAAGCGTTGAAGCAGGTGACCAGTTCTTCGTTGGAGATGGAGTAGGGAGGAGTAAAGAGGCCGGTACCGCTGATGACGGCTTGTTTCATGATTAAGCTTTCAGATCTGGTAATGGGCGAGAGCCCAGCAATGGGGCTGATTTTACCCCAAAGCGCCCATGAAAAACGGCGCCCCGAGGGCGCCGTCTAATTGTTCAGCCGTGCTTAAAGACTGTTTATATAAACAGTATGACTCATTTTTTCGCCTTGCCTTTGGGCGGCAGGTCGGCCTGCACCAGCTTCGATTCGCCTTTCGCCAGTTGCACCGGCAGGCCTTTCAGATGGTTCAGCGCCTGGCGCAGCTGAAAGTCTTCCGTTCCGCCGTATTCCAGCGGCTTGCGCTTCTTCTCCAACGCCAGGATGCGGATCTGCTCTTCCATTTCATCGCGCTTGGCCTTGCCGCTTTCCTGCTCGCGGTCATTGGACAGATGCTTTTCCAGATCGGCTTCGCGCATGCGCAGGCTGTTCAAGCCGTCGCCGTCCTCGTTCTCGTCCACCGCCAGATCGGGCACGATGCCCTTGGCCTGGATCGAGCGGCCGTTCGGCGTGTAATAGCGCGCCGTGGTCAGCTTGACGGCCGTGTCGGCGCTCAGTTGGCGGATGGTCTGCACCGAACCCTTGCCGAAGGTCTGGCTGCCGATGATGGTGGCGCGCTTGTAATCCTGCAGTGCGCCGGCCACGATCTCGGAGGCGGAGGCGGAACCGGTGTTGACCAGCACTACCAGCGGCACCTGCTTCACCGCTTCCGGCAGTTTGGCCAGCGCGTCGCCGTCGCTGCGCAGGCTGTAATACTCGGCGCGGCCGTAGAAGGTCTGTTTCGAGTCGGGCAGCTGGCCATTGGTGGAAACGATGGCCGTGTCCTTGGGCAGGAAGGCCGCCGCCACGCCGATGGCGCCTTGCAGCACGCCGCCCGGATCGTTGCGCAGGTCGAGCACCATGCCTTTCAGATTCGGGTCTTGCCGATACAGATCGCTGATCTTGCTCGCCAGGTCGTCGACCGTCGGCTCCTGGAACTGCGCCACGCGCAGCCAGGCGTAGCCCGATTCGACAATCTTGCCCTTCACGCTCTTCTGATGGATTTCTTCGCGCACGATATTGAACACCAGCGGCTGCGGCTCATCCTTGCGCAGAATGGTCAGCGTGACCTTGGTATGCGGTTCGCCGCGCATCTTCTTGATCGATTCGTCCAGGCTCAAGCCCTTGACCGGCGTCGAGTCGAGGCGGGTGATCAGGTCGCCCGCCTTGATGCCGGCGCGGTAGGCCGGCGAATCCTCGATGGGCGACACGATGCGGATATAACCATCGTCGCTCTGGCCGATCTCGATGCCCAGGCCGACGAACTTGCCCTGCGAGCCTTCGCGCAGCTCGGCGTAAGCCTTCTTGTCGAGATAAGCGGAGTGCGGATCGAGCGAGGCGACCATGCCGGAGATGGCTTGGGTCAGCAACTGCTTGTCCTCGACCGGCTCGACATAATCGGATTTGATCAGGCCATACACATCGGCCAGCTGGCGCAGCTCATCGAGCGGAAGCACCGGCTCGCCGGGCTTTTGTGCCATCGCTGAAAACTGCATGGAGACGGCCATGCCGGCCACCATCCCGAACCCGATCAGCCCGGCGCTATTGAGTTTCTTGCTCATGTGTCACCTGTGTCGTGCGCAGCGGTCACGCGGCCGCCGGTAAATTCAGTATAAACCTGATTCTCAGCAAGCGTAGTAGCCCAAGTGTAATAAATCCTGCTTAAGCCACGCTTTACGCTAACACGATAGTCACCGGTCAATATTGCGATTTGTAAGCGCGCATATGGCGAAGATTTACGAGAGTAAGCATTTGTAAGAAAAGCGGAAAGCGCGCCAAGCTGGACCTACACTGAATCCGTAATTTCTCTCTACCCTGAAGTGGTTTTCCGCCTGCGTTCCCGCGCAGGCTTTTTTTTGCACGGAGCAAAAATGTCCTCTGTTTTCATTTTGAAAAGCTTGCGCGCCGGCGCGCTGGGATTGGCCCTGCTGGGCAGCGTGGCCCACGCCACACCCTTGATGGACATGCGCAGCGACGACCTGATCATGATGGCGGCTGAGCTGAAGAAAGCCCTGCAACTGAACGCCAACCAGCAAACCCTGTGGCAGCAGACCGAAAGCCGCAGCAAAACCCTGCTGCGCGAACGACAGGTGCGGCGCGAGCGCCTGCAAGCGACCACCCGCCAATCGCTCGACGGCAAGGATGTCGAACTGCGCGAACTCAGCAGTGCCATCGACAGCGAAGCCGCGACCGCCGCGGCTGAGGACAAGCAACTGCGCGAATGGTGGCTCCAGCTCAACGACGCCCTCGACGACAGCCAGCGCCGCGCCGTCGCCACCTTCCTCAGCGAACAGCTGCAGCGCCAAGCCGACGCCCCGCGTACTCCCGGCCCCAAAGCCGACAGCGGCGAGCACCGCAGCGGCCACCACCGCGACAGCCGCCCCGCCCGCCCCGGCAGCTGATACCACCACCCTTTGCGCCAAATCAAACAATGTCCAACCCTGGTGTCAGGCGGGGCCGCCGAGGCACCACGGTTAGACATTCCTTGATCTATCGCAAACAATGTCCGGCTCTGGTGCCTGACACCAAGGTCGGACATTGTTTGCGAAATGTCAAAGGAGCGGTTGTGTATCGAAAAGTAAAAATTGGTGCCTGGGCTGACTTGGCGTAGGGCGGGGCGCTTAAAATGCGGGCGCGGCAACCTTTTTTCCGAGCCAGCTTTCTGCCAGCCAGGCCGCACGGCGTCCTTTCTTGAGTATCCATGAGCAAATTGATCCCTTTTGCCTGCGCTGCGGTGTTGAGCGCGGCGACGGCACAGGCCCAGCAGCAGCCTGCCGATTCCACGCCCGCCGAGGCGCCTTCCGCTGCTTCTTCTCCGTCCAAGGGGAGCGTGAAGGCCGGTGCGCCGGCGACGGGGTCCGATGGTAAGGTGATGCCGCAGGTGACCGTCAGCGGCGGCCGCCAGAGCGATATGGATGAGCGCCGCAACTCGACCGCCGGCAAGCAGATCTACGGCCGCGAGGAGCTGGACCGCAATGGCGACACCAGCCTGGGCGATGTGCTCAAGCGCCTGCCGGGCGTGACCATCGGCGGCCGCCCCGGCCGCGGCGGCGATGTCCGCATGCGCGGCCTGGGCAATGGCTATACGCAGATTCTGCTGAACGGCGAACGTCCGCCGGCCGGTTTTTCGATGGAGTCGCTGTCGCCCGACCAGGTCGAGCGCATCGAGGTGATGCGCGGCCCGGTGGCCGAGCACAGCGCGCGCGCCATCGCCGGCACCATCAATATCGTGCTGCGCGACGGCTATCAGCAGCGCGATATCCAGGTCAAGCTGACCGACTCGATCGAGGAAGGCCTGCATTCGCCGAATCTGTCCGTGACCTTGCCGGGCAAGGCCGGTGCGCTCAGCTATACCCTGTCCGGCTCCATCGGCCAGCACCGTAGCCAGGACAAGGGCGGGCGCAGCATCAGCCGCGATATCCTCGACGACGGCACGGTGCAGCGCGAACAGCTGCTGCAGGATGAAAGCTCGGGCAATTCGAAGAACCTGCATTTCGCGCCGCGCGTCTCCTACAAATTCGAGAACGGCGACACGCTGAATATCCAGCCCTTCCTGATGGCCAGTCGCGGCGACACCGGCTCCAAAGGCACGCTGGAGCAGCCCATCGGCAAGGACGCCCCGGACTACAACGCCTTCACCCAGCAGGCCCATTCCAGCATGACCTTCCTGCGCGGCTTCGGCAACTGGATTCACAAGCTGCAGGGCGCGGCCAAGCTCGATGTGAAATTCGGTGGCGGCATCGGCAAGCGCAATAGCGATTCGCAGCGCACGGAATTCGATGGCAGCGGCAATCTGCTGGACCGCTTTACCGACACCGATTCCACGCGCGACCGCAACTTCAGCACCGGCGGCAAATACACCTCGCCGCTGGGCCAGGGTCATTTGCTGGCCGCCGGCTGGGATCTGGAAAGCAGTCACCGCGAACAGACCAAGGTGTCGGTGGACAAGGACGGCAAGCCGCAGTTCGCCGAATCCGGCGACAACCTGAACGCCGACACCCGCCGCGTCGCCTTCTTCGCCCAGGACGAGTGGGACATCACGCCGCAATGGGCCGTGTATATGGGCGCGCGCTGGGAAGGCATCCGCACCAGCAGCGAGCGTAGCAACGGCAGCGCCGGCAGCATCAGCAACACCAGCAAGGTATTCAGCCCGCTGCTGCACGGCGTGTGGCGCATTCCCGGTTTCGAAAAGGACCAGGTGCGCATGAGCCTCACCAAGAGCTACAAGTCGCCCAATGTGCAGGACCTGATCGCCGCGCCCACGCCATCGCGCGGCGTGAACCGTCCAGATCGTCCCGACCGCGTCGGCAATCCCGACCTGAAGCCGGAGCTGGCGACCGGCCTGGATATCGCGTATGAGCACTACCTGGGCCGCAACGGCATCGTCAGCGTCAGCGGTTTCGTGCGCGACATCGATAATCTGATCCGCCGCGAAGTCGCGCAAAAGCAGATGGCCGATGGCCTGCACTGGGTCTCCATGCCGACCAACGTCGGTCACGCGCGCACCAGTGGCATTGAGCTGGAGGCCAAATTCTCGCTTTCCGAGTTGATGGAAAACGCGCCGAATATCGACTTCCGCAGCAATTACAGCCGCTTCTGGTCGAAGGTGGACGGCATTCCTGGCCCGGACAACCGCCTCGACCAGCAAGCCAAGCAGACCGCCAATCTGGGCATGGATTACCGCATGAAGGATATCCCCCTGACCCTGGGCGGCAGCTTTAACTGGACGCCGTCGGTGCGCGTGCAAACCAGCCCGACGCAGACGGTGGATACGGGCAGCAAGCGCGTGCTCGATATGTACGCGCTGTGGAAGTTCGACGCCCGCACCCAGCTGCGCTTCTCGGCCTCGAACTTGCTAGCCGACGATTCGCTCGGTCATAATCTGATGTACGCTAAGGGCCTGTCCATTACCTCGGACTCGCTGAACCCCACCTACCGGGTGTGGAGCATCAAGCTGGAAACCAAGTTCTGATCGAACTGATCATATAAACAAGAGAGGATACAAGTGAAGAAAACCCATCTGCTGAGCACTCTGGCCTTGAGCGTCATGGCCGCTTTCTCCCACGCCGCCGACGTTCCGCAGTCCGGCATCGACACCCAGTACATCGACGCTAGCGTGCGCGCGCAAGATGACTTCTTCACCCACCTCAATGGCCAGTGGCTGAAAACCGCCGTGATCCCGGCCGACAAATCGAGCTGGGGTTCCTTCGCCAAGCTGCGCGACGACACCCTGCCGCAGCTGCGTGGCCTGATCGAAGAACTGAACACGAAAAAGCACAAGGCCGGCACCGAAGAGCAGAAGATCGCCGATCTGTACGCCAGCTATATGGATGAAGCGAAGCTGGAAAAAGCCGGCGTGCGTCCGCTGGCCGGTGAGTTCAGCCGCATCCGCAGCCTGAAGGACAAGAAAGGCTTGCCGGCGCTGATCGCCCACATGAACCAGATCGGCGTGGCTGCGCCTTACGGCTTCTTTGTCAGCCAGGATGCGCGCGAATCGACGCGTTACGCCGTCTACCTGTCGCAAAGCGGCCTGGGTCTGCCCGACCGCGACTACTATCTGAAAAAAGACGACGAGCGCCTGGCCGAAGTTCGCGTCAAATACGAAGCCCATATCGGCAAGATCCTGAGCCTGGCCGGCGTCAAGGACGCGCCAGCCAAGGCGAAGGCGATTCTGGCGCTGGAAACCGCGATGGCGGAAGTGCAATGGTCCAAGGTCGAGAACCGCGACCCGGTCAAGCGCTACAACAAGAAGAGCTTCGCCGAGCTGGCCGCGCTGGCGCCAGCCTATGACTGGAAAGGCGCGCTGGCCAGTACCGGCGTGTCGGGCAAGACCGATTATGTGATCGTCAGCCAGCCGAGCTATTTCACGGCGCTCGACAAGATCGTGCAGGACACCCCGCTGGCCACCTGGCAGGCCTACTTCGAATGGCAGCTGCTGCGCGACGCCGCGCCATACCTGTCCAAGGCTTTCGCCGAAGAGAACTTCGCCTTCTACGGCACCGTTATTTCCGGCACCAAGGAGCAGCCGCCACGCTGGAAGCGCGGCGTGAGCGTGGTGGAAGGCGCCATCGGCGAAGGCCTGGGCAAGCTGTATGTGGCCAAGTACTTCCCGGCCGAGCGCAAGGAGCGCATGGTGCATCTGGTGCAGAACCTGCTGGCGGCCTACAAGCAGAGCATCGACACGCTGGACTGGATGGGCGCGGAAACCAAACAGGAAGCCCAAACCAAGCTGTCCAAGTTCACCTACAAGATCGGCTACCCGAACAAATGGCGCGATTACTCGGCCCTGCAGTTCACCGCGGGCGACCTGGCCGGCAATATGCGCCGCGCCTCGCTGTTCTCCTTCCAGCGCAATCTGAACAAACTGGGCAAGCCGATCGACCGCGAAGAGTGGGGCATGACGCCGCAAACCGTGAACGCCTACTACCGTTCCACCACCAATGAAATCGTGTTCCCGGCCGCCATCCTGCAACCGCCGTTCTTCGACGCGCGCGCCGACGACGCGGTCAACTATGGCGCCATCGGTGCCGTGATCGGCCACGAAATCAGCCACGGCTTCGACGACAAGGGCAGCCAGTCCGACGGCGACGGCAATCTGCGCGACTGGTGGACGGCGGCGGACAAGGCCAACTTCAAGGCCAAGACCGACGCCCTGGTCAAACAGTACAGCGCCTACAGCCCGCTGCCCGGCTATAACGTGAATGGCGAGTTGACCCTGGGCGAGAACATCGCCGACAACTCCGGCGTCGCCGTCGCCTACAAGGCGTACAAGCTGTCGCTGAACGGCAAGCCGGCGCCGGTGATCGACGGCCTGACGGGCGAGCAGCGCTTCTTCATGGGCTTTGGCCAGGTATGGCGCAGCAAGATGCTGGAACCGCAGCAGATCATGCAGGTGAAAACCGATCCGCATTCGCCGGGCCAGTTCCGCGCCAACGGCACGGTGGTTAACCAGCCAGGTTTCTACGAAGCCTTCGGCGTGAAGGAAGGCGACAAGATGTACGTGGCGCCGGAGCAGCGCGTCATTATCTGGTAAGCGCATAAGCATTGAATTAAAACCGGCTTAACCGAGCTGGCCCTCTACAAAAAGACCACATCGCGTGGTCTTTTTGTTATTCATGCTTGCCGCCCTGTGCTAGAGTCGTCAGCTCGGCAAAAGTCCGAGCAAACCACTGTCTAAAACTAGAGGGGAAATATCAGTGAAACGACATCTGTTAAGTGCATTGACCTTGAGCCTGCTGGCTGGCGTATCCAGCCTGGCAGTTGCGGCGGAAGGCGCCACCAGCGCCGTTGCCGGCAAGGCTGCCGTCAGCGCGGCAAAAAACCTCGGCTCCGGCATCGATACCCAGTTCATCGATCCAGCCGTGCGTTCGCAGGACGACTTCTTTGTTCACCTGAACGGCAAATGGCTGTCCACCACCGAAATCCCGGCCGATAAATCGAGCTGGGGCACCTTCGCCAAGCTGCGCGACGATATCCAGCCGCAGCTGCGCGCCATCATCGAAGAAGCGGCCGCCAAGGCCAATGGCGCCGACGCCAAGCGCATCGGCGACTTCTACGCCAGCTTCATGGACGAAGCGCGCCTGGAACAGCTGGGCATCGCCCCGGTGAAGGCCGATCTGGACCGCATCGCCGCCATCAAGGACAAGAAAGAACTGCCGCTGCTGCTGGCCGCCGCCGTGCGCAATGGCGTGCATTCCCCGTTCGCCTTCGGCATCCACCAGGACAATAAGGATTCGACCAAGTATGTGGCCGACATCTTCCAGGATGGCCTGGGCATGCCCGACCGCGACTACTACCTGAAAGCCGACGACGCCAAACTGGCCGACACCCTGGCGAAATACGGCAAGCATGTGGAAGAGATGCTGGCCCTGGCCGGCGACGCCAAGGCTGCCGCTAACGCCAAGGCCATCGTGGCCTTCGAAACCGAGCTGGCGAAAATCCAGTGGACCAAGGTCGAACTGCGCGATCCGGTCAAGGCCTATAACAAGGTCGCCCTGAACAAGCTGCCGGAACTGATGGCCAACTTCGACTGGAACAGCTATCTGCAAGCCACCGGCATCGCCGGCAAGGTCGATTATGTGATCGTCAGCCAGCCGACCTATCTGAAAGCGCTGGACGGCCTGTTCGCCGCCACCCCGCTGGAAACCCTGAAGTCCTACTTCCAGTGGCAGACCGTGCGCGCCGCCGCGCCTTACCTGTCGAAATCCTTCGTCGACGCCAACTTCGCCTTCTACGGCACGGCCCTGAGCGGCGTGACCGAGAACCGTCCACGCTGGAAGCGCGGCGTGGAAGTGACCGAAGGCGCGCTGGGCGAAAGCATCGGCAAGATCTACGTCGAGCAGCACTTCCCGGCCGCCAACAAGGCGCGCATGGAAGAGCTGGTGAAGAACCTGCTGCTGGCCTACAAGCAAAGCATCAATAAGCTGGACTGGATGACCCCGGCCACCAAGAAAGAGGCGCAAGCCAAGCTGGCCAAGTTCACCACCAAGATCGGCTACCCGAACAAATGGCGCGACTACGCCGCGCTGAACGTGCAGCGCGACGACCTGCTGGGCAACGTCAAGCGTTCCAACGAGTTCGACTACAACAAGGAGCTGAACAAGCTCGGCAAGCCGATCGACCGCGACGAGTGGGGCATGACGCCGCAAACCGTCAACGCCTACTACAACCCGGAGATGAACGAGATCGTGTTCCCGGCCGCCATCCTGCAGCCGCCGTTCTTCGACGCGAATGCGGATGACGCCATGAACTACGGCGCCATCGGCGGCGTGATCGGCCACGAAATCAGCCACGGCTTCGACGACCAGGGCGCCCAGTACGACGGTGACGGCAATCTGCGCGACTGGTGGAGCGCCGCCGACCACAAGAACTTCAAGAAGAAGACGAGTGAGCTGGTCAAGCAGTACAGCGCCTTCACCCCGCTGCCAGGTTATAACGTCAACGGCGAGCTGACCCTGGGCGAGAACATTGCCGACAACTCCGGCGTGGCGATCGCCTACAAGGCTTACAAGCTGTCCCTGAAAGGCAAGAAAGCGCCGGTGATCGACGGCCTGACTGGCGACCAGCGCTTCTTCATGGGCTTCGCCCAAGTATGGCGCAGCAAGATGCGTGAACAAGCCCAGATCGTGCAGATCAAGACCGACCCGCACTCCCCTGGCAAGTACCGCGCCAACGGCACCATGCGCAACCAGCCCGGCTTCTACGATGCCTTCGGCGTGAAACCCGGCGACAAGATGTACCTGGCCCCGAAAGACCGCGTCATCATCTGGTAAGCCCACTGCCGAGCCCGTGTCCACCCTGGTGCCTGGCACCAGGGTGGACACGGGCTCAACTTGAAGGCGAAAAAAAAGGCTATGTAGCGGCTAAGTGTGGAAAGACACCGACCGAGGCCTTCAGCAAATCGAAGGGTGCGTTGATGCGGTTGGCATCAAGCGCCCATCGCCATCCAAGATAATTGGGAAGGTAGTGTGTTGCCACACCGTGGAAGCGGTCGAGCCATTGCCGACAGCGGCTATGGTAGGCATTGACGTTTTGAATGTGGATCGCGCCCCGGACTCGTTGCTTGGCGCGCAAATTGATCGACTCGTAGCTGAGGCCAGCATCACGGGCAAAAAAGCGGTATGCCGAATTGGAGTCCGTCACCAGCAACACATCCTTATCGAGTATCGGTAGCAGGCATTGACGCAGTTGAGCCTTGCTAACGGGGCCCCGGCCCGTGACGAAATTGCGCGTCTGACCAGTTCGGTCACGTACGACCAGCACGCAAACTTGTTCCTTTGACGTGCCACGCTGACTGGCAGCACCGCCACGCTTGCGAGGTGCGCGCGTTATATGCCGCGCCCCCTTTTCTGACTCCAGCAAATACATTTCATCGGCTTCAGCGATGCCATGCAGACGCTCCGGGCGGTCATTTTTTACCCAGGCGAGAAAACGATGGCGCCAACGGAAACTGGTATTACGGCTGATGGCAACAGCAATCGCCGCTTTGCGAATGGTGAGCGAGTCGAGTAAGCATTGCTGGTAGGACAACCACTTGTGCCGTAACCGCAGATGCGCCAACGGTGTGCCGGTTAAACAGTTGAAGGTCTTGCGGCAAACGCGGCAACGATAGCGCGGTAAGCCGTGTGCCTGGCCGTGTTTGTATAGCGTGCTTGCGCCACAATGCGGGCAATTTGAACACTTGGCACTCAAAACGGCAGCCAGCTCTCCCAGACCATCCGCCCTACCCAACTCACCTAATATCGCTGCGAGCGCTGCACGCTGCTTAGGAGACAGCATGTCCAGCTGATTAATGAGTACCTTAAAGTCCGCTTTCTTCATTGCAGCCCCCGGTCAGTCTCTTCGTACTTACTTGGGCCGACCAGGCTGCAAACAGTTCAACACTTAGCCGCTACATAGCCAAAAAAAACCGCTCGAATGAGCGGTTTTTTTATGCGGCGAAGATTTATTCTTTCTTTTCTTCGGCCGGGGCAGCGGCCGGTGCCGGCACTGCGGGTTCTTTCAGGCTGCCGCCGGATTTGTTGGCCATGAAGACCACGGCGCGGGCCACTTCCACATCGTCCAGATCCGGGTTGCCGCCTTTGGCAGGCATGGCGCGCAGACCTTCGATGGCGTGCTTGATGATGGTCGCTTCGCCTTGGGCCAGACGCGCGCTCCAGGAACCGTTGTCGCCCACTTTCGGGGCGCCGGCTGCGCCGCTGCCGTGGCAGGCCGCGCAAGTGGAGGTGTAGATCGCTTCGCCGGTCTGCAGCACTTTCGGCGCGTTGCTGTCTTTCAGGGTGTAGTCGATGTCGGCGACCGGTTTCAGGCGGGCGGCCAGTGCTTCGGAGGATTGGCTGTCGGAGCCGTGGCCCGTGAGTTTTTCCTGGGTCACGAACTGCACCAGCAGTGCAATCCCGATAACGGTGATGAGGAAGAAGCCTACCACGGCAGCAACGAGTTGCTTAGGCGTTCTGATAGCGGATTCGTGTTCGTTATGTGCGTCGCTCATGATTTCCTTAGTACAAAGATCGAAACTGGTGGCGGTTGGCGTTCTCGTTTTTGCACGTTGGCGCGCAATCCCTCGCCAAACCCGCGATTATAGACCCAAACTTACCACTATGGAACGTAAATGATTTGTTGACTTCGCTATAACGGCTGGTGTTAAATTGTCTTTATGACATTAAAATAATACAGCAGCTGCGGAGGCTGGCAAATGACGGATACGACGTTTGCAGTACGGCTGGAATCCTTCGGGACGCGTTTGGCGATTGTGGCCGATGACGGCTGCTTCTGGTCTTACGCCCAATTGGCCGCCGCCGCCGACCGCGCCGCCGCCGCCCTGCAAGGGCCGCGCCAGCTGGTTATTGTCGAGGCCGCCAACCGCATCGAATGCGTCTGCGCCTATCTGGCTTGCCTGCGCCGCAGCTGGCCCGTGGTGCTGGCCGAGCCCGGCTCCACCGCGCGCGATTCCCGTATTGCCGCTACCTTCCAGGCGGGCCTGGTATTCCGCGAGAGCGAGCATGGCGCCTGGGCGTTCCAAACTTTACCTGGGGCAAGAGAACCAGCGCTGCACCCCGAGCTTTGTCTCCTTCTGTCGACATCGGGCAGCACGGGCAGCCCCAAACTGGTCCGTTTGTCGCTGACAAATATCGAAAAAAATGCCCAAGCCATTGCTGAATATTTGGGCATTTTGAGCACGGACAAAGCTATCACGGCGCTACCGTTGTTTTATTCCTACGGGATGTCCGTACTCAATTCCCATCTGGCCGTGGGCGCCACTGTGCTGCTGAGCGAATACTCGGTGGCCCAGGACGAGTTCTGGCAGCGTTTCGAGGCCGAGGGCGCCACCTCGCTGGCTGGCGTGCCGTTCAGCTTCGATGTGCTGGAGCGGATCGGCTTTCGCCAGCGCCGCTATCCCGCCTTGCGCTACCTGACCCAGGCCGGCGGCCGCCTGCCGGCCGAGCGGGTGCTCGCTTACGCCGACTGGGCGCGCGAGCAGGGCAAGCAGATGTTCGTCATGTATGGCCAGACCGAGGCCGCGCCGCGCATGGCTTATGTGCCGCCGGCGCAATTGAGCGAAAACCCGGACTGCATCGGCGTGCCCGTGCCCGGCGGCGCTTTTGAACTGATCGAGGAAGACGGCCAGCCGGTGACGGCCGCCGACCAGCCGGGCGAACTGGTATACCGTGGCCCGAATGTGATGATGGGCTATGCCGAAAGCGCGGCCGATCTGGCGCGCGGCGCCGGTCCCGCCGAGCTGCGCACGGGCGATCTGGCCTGCCGCAAGGCCAACGGCAACTACTATATCGTGGGCCGCAAGAGCCGCTTCTCGAAAATCCTCGGCCTGCGCATCAGCCTCGATGAGATCGAGCGCTGGCTGGAACAGCGCGGCGTGTACGGCGCTGTGGGCGGCGACGACAAGCTGATCGCCGTCGCCATGGTGCAGCGTGAAGGCCGCGCGGAATTGAAACAGGCCTTGCTGGAACGCTTTGGCCTGCCCGCGTCGGCCGTCGAAGTCCGGGTGCTCGATCCGCTGCCCACGCTCCCCTCGGGCAAGGTGGACCACCGCGCCGTGCTGCGCCTGGTGCGCCAGGCGGCCGGTGAAGAGTTGCCGGAGGCGCCGCGCTCGCTGATCGAAGCCTATAGCGTGGTGCTGGGCGTGCAGGATGTGCGGCCCGAGGACAGCTTCCTCGATCTGGACGGCGACTCGGTCAGCTTCGTCGACATCTCGCTGCTGATCGAAAGCTATCTGGGCCATCTGCCGGAAAACTGGGAAGCGCGCTCGATCGCCGAACTGGAAGCGCTCAAGCAGCCCGTCGCAGCGGTGCAGGACGAGCATAGGCCGCGCCGCTTCGCCGTCGCCGCCATGGTCGCCTTCTCGCTGCTGGCCGTGGGCGAAGGCTCGCTGCAGATGCGCCATTACCTGAAGACCGGCCGTAGCGCTGCCTCCCTGCTGACCGGCAGCGGCGCCATGGCCTTCAACAAGGATTGGGGACTGACCACCTACCGCCCGCACTTCTCGCGCACGGTGCTGGCCAACGGCGGCCGCTTCGACGTCAACTCGCTCGGCTTCCGCAGCCCGGAAATCGACGCCGCGCCGCAAGCCAACGAGCTGCGCGTGGTGGTGGCGGGCGCCTCCACCGTGTCCGGCGCCTACGCCGCCACCAACCAGGACACCTTCCCCAGCCTGCTGGAGCAGCGCCTGCGCCAGCAGATGCCGAGCCGCCCGGTGAACGTGGTCAACGCCGGCATCGAGGGCTATACCCTGGACGATATCGAACGCCTGGTGGAACGCGCCCTGATCGGCCTGAAACCGGCCGCCGTGGTGATCTACCCCGGCTTCAACGATATGAGCGGCATCTGCCGCGCCGCCCGCAGCCACGAGAAACCGGCCCACGCGCCGCAGCCCTCCTTGCCACGCTGGATGTTGACGCGCGAGATCCTGTCCAAGAACACCGTCTCGCTGCGCGAGCCGCCGGTGCGCGCCACCGTGGTCGATCCCGCCCAGCACATGACGGACGGCTATGCCGCGCGGCTGGACGCCATCGTCAGCCGCCTGCAAAGCGCCGGCATCGTGCCGGTGCTGATGACGGTGGCGCGCGCCACCAAGCATGAGCAGCAGCCCGGCAGCGTGCAGCTGGCGCAGACCGCGCTGTTCTACAATCCCTGCCTCGATCTCTCTGGCCTGCTCAAGGCCAGCGCCATGTACAACCGCGCCATCGCCAATGTGGCGCGGCAGCGCCATACCGCGCTGGTCGACCTGGCCCGCGCCATGCCGGGCGGCCGCGATTACTTTGTCGACGGCGGCCACTTCACCGCGCGCGGCGAACGCTTCACCGCCGACTACCTGTTCCGCAGCATGTACAGCCACCCGGATCTGGCGCGCGGCCTGGGCATCCCGCAGCGCATGGAAGTGGCCAGCGGCGGCGCGTTCACCAGCAAAGACAAGTAAGGTCCGGCCGTGGAATTGACGGGCTTCGCCTATCTGGTGTTTTTCCTGCTGGTGCTGGCGGCCCACCACTATCTGCGCGCGCATGGCGGCTGGCAGAAAGCCATGCTCACCGCCGCCAGCTACTACTTCTACGCCACCGTCGATTGGCGCTTCATGGGCCTGCTGGCCGCCTTCACCGTCATCAACTACAGCGCCGGCGAAGTGGTGATGCGTGCGCGCAGCCTGGCCCTGCGCCGCGCTGCGGTGGCGGCGGCCATCGTCGCCAGCCTTGCCATGCTCGGCTACTTCAAATACCTGAACTTCTTCGCCGCCATGCTGAACAGCGTGGCCCACTGGATGGGGCAGGACGCGTTGCTGCCGCTGGTGAGTGTGCTGCTGCCGGTGGGGATTTCCTTCATGACCTTCCAGGCCATCAGCTATCCCATCGACCTGTATGCGGGGCGGCTGAAAAAGACCTGCAGCCTGGGCGACTTCGCCCTATTCATCGCCTTCTTCCCGCGCCTGCTGGCCGGGCCTATCGTCCCCGCCGCCTACTTCCTGCCGCAGCTGGAACAGCCGGTGCGCGTCACCGACGACCAGCGCTTCGAAGGCCTGGCCCTGGTGCTGCGCGGCGTGGTCAAGAAAGTGCTGCTGGCCGATACCCTGGGCAGCCATCTGGTCGATCCCGCGTTTGCCAATCCCGGCGTGTATTCCTCCGCCTTCCTCTGGCTCGCCATGTTCGGCTACAGCCTGCAAGCCTACCTGGACCTGAGCGGCTACACCGATATGGCCCTGGGGGCGGCGCGCATGCTGGGCTACCGGCTGCCGTCCAACTTCAACCGGCCCTACCTTGCCACCAGCGTCGCCAATTTCTGGCAGCGCTGGCATATCAGCATGTCCTCCTTCTTCCGCAACTACCTGTACACGCCCTTGTCGGCGGCATGGAACGCGCCGGCCTGGCTGAATCTGCTGATCGTGTTTGTCGCGATCGGCCTATGGCATGGCGCTGGATGGAATTTCGTGGTCTACGGCCTGCTGCACGGCAGCCTGGTGGCGCTGGAACACCTGCGCAGCGAAGCGCGCACCGCGCGCGGCTTGCCGGCGCCCGTCTACCGTGGCCTGCGGCTGGCGCTGCAAGTGACGCTGATCTTCAGCATCGTCTCGCTGACGCGCATCCTGTTCCGCAGCGAGAGCCTGGCGGTGGCCGGCTCCTACCTCGCCGCCATGGCGGGACCGCTGGACGGCCGCTTCCCCCTGTCGCTATCGGCCCTGCTGGCGCTGGCCGCCGCCGCCCTGCTGCATTTCACCCCGATGCGCTGGCGCGAGCAGCTGATGGCCGCCGTCAATCGCCAGCCCGCATGGGCTTTTGGCGCCAATTTTGCCGCGATTACCTACCTGAGCATCGTTTTCACGCGGGGCAACGGCGGTTTTATCTACTTCCAATTCTGAGCTGGCGGGGTATTTGATGCGATTTGTGCAATAATTTCCGCATTCTCATGGACGGCGGCGGCGAAAGCCGGTATCCTTCGTCTCACTTCCGACATCCCACCCGCGCGGCTGTAGCTCAGTGGATAGAGTATTGGCCTCCGAAGCCAAGGGTCGCTGGTTCGATCCCAGCCAGCCGCACCACTAATTCCCCATAAAATCAATTAATTAGATGCAGAACATTGCATCGTAGGGCATTATTCTGCTCAGTTTGGTACAGTCGCTGCCGAACGCTTTCCCCTCATGCCCATGCTGTCCCACCTGCGTAAGCGTTCTCGCTTGCGATCCGATTTTGCATCTTGCTGTTGCGTTTATTTCGGTTGTTTCGTAGGATTTGTTTACAATGGTTTTGAAGGGAATGTTAGCCTCCTCATCGGCACGAACCGTGCCGATGAGGAGGCTGGCTGCTGATCAGGTTTCAGAGGGAGATTTTAATGTCGGCTATCGTTGATCGCTTGGAGAGCAAGGAAGAAGTCGAGCTCGCAAAATCCGCGCAACGGTGCATCATCAGTGCGCTCGATCATTCGCGAGCTGTGAGCATTGCAATTGTCGAGGATGGTATTGAGACTTTAGATGGGGCGCCTATCCTTAAGTTGCCGCCAAAGGTCTTGCGGATGTTTGCAGATTTGCTGGGTTCGATGGCCCAGGGCAAGGCAGTCTCGGTGATTCCGAAGGAGCTTGATATTACGACTCAGGAGGCGGCCATGTTCTTGAATGTATCAAGGCCATACTTGGTTCGACTGCTGGAGTCAGGAAAGATTCCATATCATATGGTTGGGACGCATCGCAGGGTGACATTCGAAGATGTTGTTAAGTACAAAGAGACGCGACGTCAGAAAGCGCACGATGCAATGCAGGAACTGGCTGATCAAGCGCAGGAGCTTGAAATGGGCTATTGATGGCCGGGACTGCGCGCTATACAGCGGTATTGGACGCATGCGTATTGTATCCGGCACCGTTACGGGATCTATTGCTCAGTCTTGGCGCGGATGGCTTATACCGTCCTCGCTGGACGGAGAGCATTCAGCAGGAATGGATACGCAATCTCTTGGCCAAGCGGCCTGAGCTTGACCCGAAGAGGCTCGAGCGTACGGTGGAGTTAATGGCATCGGCTGTGGAGGACTGCCTCGTTGAGAATGCCGAGTCCATTGTCGATAGCCTGAAGTTGCCAGATCCGGATGATCGTCATGTCTTGGCTGCGGCAATTATTGGCCATGCGGATGCTATCGTAACTTTTAATATGAAGGATTTTCCAGAAGAGATTGCAAAACCTTATGGAATAGAAGTGCTTCATCCTGATGACTTCCTTGTTGCTCAGTATCACCTTGATCCGATCGGTTTTCTCAGCGTGGTAAAGGCACAGCGAGAGCGTTTGCGTAACCCGCCCAAGTCGGCAGAGGCTCACGTGGCGACGTTTGAACAACAAGGACTCCCGCAAATAAGCAAGCTGTTAAGAGATGCAATCGAACTGATCTGAGCAAGCGGGTCCGTGAAGCTGGTAGGTTCGTTCACAGATGCCGGCTAAGTCGGTAGCTCCACGCTGAAGGTGCACCCCCGCCCATCCAGCCCCCCGCTCAGGCGCACATTGCCCGCCAAGCGCGCCACGGCCTGCTTGACGATGGCCAGGCCCAGTCCCGACCCCGGGGTATCGTGACCGCCGCTGCCGCGATAGAAGCGTTCGAAGATCAATTCCTGTTCGGCCGTTGCGATGCCGGGGCCGTTGTCGGCCACCGCCAGTTGCAGGCCGCTGCCGTTGCGCGCCAGGCTGACCACGATGCGTCCGCCCTCCTGGGTGTAGTGCACGGCGTTGCGCAGCAGGTTTTGCAGAATGGCCTGGAAGGCCGGCACGTCGAGCGTGTGCGGCAGCGTGTCGGGCGCGTCGAGTTCCAGGTCGAGCTGGCGCGCCATGGCGGCGGGGGCGGCCAGGGCCAGTTCCTGGCGTGCCAGTTCGGCCACGTCGACCTTGCTGGCGCTGCGCGCGGTGCTGCCGTCGGCCTGCGCCATTTCCAGCAGCTGCGCGATCAGGTGCGAGGCGCGCGCGATCGCGTGGTCGAGGCGTTGTTCGGCGACGCGCCGCTGCGTTTCGTCGGGCGCGGCGGCCAGCGCGTGGGCCTGCACCGAGATCACGGCCAGCGGCGTGCGCAGTTCGTGCGCGGCGTCGTGGACGAAATTGTGTTCGCGTTCGATGCGCCGGCGCAGTTTGGCGAGCAATTGGTTGATCGCCTGGCCCAGCGGCAGCAGGTCGGCGTAGCTGGCGTTGAGGTCGAGCGGGGACAGCTCGTCCGGGCCGCGCGCGGCAATCCGTTTCGACAGCAGGTGCAGGGGACGCAGGCCGCGCGCCACGGCAATCCAGATCGGCAGCAGCACCAGCGGGAAGGCGATCAGCAAATCCTTGACCAGATCGCTGCCGACGCTGGTCAGCAGCCAGAAGGGCGCGGGCATCGGCATGGCCACGGTCAGAATCCAGCGCTCGGATTCGCCGCGGTAAACGCGGTAGCGCAAGCCGTGCATGACGGCGTTGCCGATCTGTCCATTCATGCCCTTGAGCCGCACCCCTTCCGCTTCCGGCGACAGGAACAGGCGTTCGCCGCTGCGCGCGTCGAGCTGCAGCAGCACGGCGCCGGGGACGTCGATGCTGTCGTAGTAGTCGTTGAGGATGATGGAGGTGGTGTTGGCGACGGCGCGCGCTTCATTGGCCGTGGTCAGGCCGCTGATGGAGCTCATCATGCTGGCGCTGAAATCGCGCAGTTCCTGGTCGTTGTGGCGCACATCGCGCGCCTTGACGAATTCGATGCCGAGAAATACCGACCACACCAGCACGAACGCGACCAGCAGGGCCATCACGATGCGCCGCGTGAGGGTCGGCCTGGCCCATGGCCGTCGCCGGTACATCACGCCTCCAGCATATAGCCGACGCCGCGCACGGTGCGGATGCGCTGGGCGCCGATCTTGCGCCGCAGATTGGAGACGTGCACTTCGATGGCGCCGAAATCGAGCGGATCGCCGAGCGGCTCCAGGCGCTGGGCCAGCGCGCCCTTGGGCACCACGGCGCCGGCTTCGCGCGCCAGTTCCAGCACCAGCTGGAATTCGCGCGGCGACAGGTCGAGCGCCACGCCGTCGAGCTGCACCAGGTGGGCGCGCGGCTCGATCTGCAAGGCGCCGATGCGCCACACTTCGGTGGCCTGCTGCGCGTAGCGGCGCCGCACGGCGCGGATGCGCGACATCAATTCGGCCGTGATGAAGGGTTTGACGATAAAGTCGTCGGCGCCGCCATCGAGGCCGGTGACGCGGTCTTCCAGCCCGGCGCGCGCGGTCAGGATGATGATGGGCACCGTGCAGCCGGCACTGCGCCATTGCTTGAGCAGTTGCAGGCCGCCGCCATCGGGCAGGCTCAGATCGAGCAGTACGCAGTCGTAGTCCTGCATGTCGCAAACCGGCGGCGCGTCGTTGATGCGGCGCCGCCATTCGCTGCTGACGCCATCGGCCTTCAGCGCTTGCTGCAAGGCCTGGCCCAGATCGAGGTCGTCTTCAATAATTAGGATATGCATGCGGAAAAGTATAAAGCCCGAACCTTAAGCTTTGCCAAAGGTGGCTCCTTTCAAGGCAATAGCAGTGCGCGCGCGGCGCTGGGGAAAGGCAAACCTTAATATTTTCTAAAGGTTGCGATGATAGTCTTATGCTAACTGAGGTGATGACGAGGAATGCTATGAGGCTTTTACGCTGCCTGCCCTTGCTGGCCCTGACCTGCTGCGCGCCGCTCCATGCGCAGCAAGGCACCGATGCCGGCGCGGGCGCGGTGCAAGTGGTCGAAATCAATGGCCTGAGCGATCCGGACGAACGCCGTTACCGCGATCTGGTGAAGGGCATGGCCTTCTTCGAGCAATACCATCATCTGGCGCCGCAAGCCACGCTGCGCTACCGTATTTTGCCGCGCCTGCCCAAGGTGGCGGCGCAAGGGACGGTGCTCACCCTGCGCGGCGCCAACGGCAGTACCGTGCTGCCGCTGGCGCCGGATATGAGTTTCACCGTGGAGCGTGATAGCAAGCTGTATGAGGAAAATGCGACGGTCAGCAGCAACCGCAAGGACCGCAGCTTTGCCTGGTTCCCCGAGGTGCGCACGCCGGGCTTGCCCGCCCACATGCGCCGTCTGGGCGATTTGCGCCTTGAGTGCGAGGTCAATCGCGGCGCCGACCTGGCGCGGGGATTGAAGACGCCAAGCTGGTATGCGCTGAACGCGGCCTCCGATTTGTGCCTGGACCGCAAGCAGGGCTGGTGGCTGTACGCGGAGCGTCCCGTCTTCAGCGCCACGCTGGTGCATGGCGCGCGGCGCCAGGTGCTGTTCTCCTCGCACTACTATGGCAGGCCCTTGCCGCCGCTGATTTTCTCCTTTTATGACTTTTATCCGCTGCTGATGGACCGCACGGTGTGGATCCATATCTCGGACGCCAGCTGGCCGGACGATACCTTGATCGAACTGGAATACATGGACGAGGCGCCGCTGGCCTCGGCCGCGCACTAGGACACCGTCATGCACCTGCGTTTTCACAGCGGCCTTGCCGCACTTGGTCTGCTGCTGCTGACCGCCTGCGCCAGCCCAACGCGCACCTCCACGGGTGTCAGCGTGACCGAGGCGCAGACCCGGCTCGTCGTCGGCCGGAGCAGCAAGGCGGAGGTGGCTGCCGCGCTGGGCCGGGCGGCGGTGACCAGCTTCCCCAGCGGCTATGAGGTCTGGGTCTATAACGACAAGCTGGAACTGCCGGCGCTGGTCAGCTTCGTGCCGCTGGTCGGATCGCTGGCAAGCGCCGTCGAGGTGACGGCGCAAAACCGCGAGCTGGTCATCCTGTTCGACCCGAGCGGCACGGTGCGCAAATACCAGATGCGCGTCGATGGCTCGCGGCTGGAAAAACTGGTCGGGCAATAAAGCGGCAAGGCGATGCGCCGCAGCGCGTGCGAGGCGTGAACAGGCGATCTGCAAGTCACCGCGCAAATCCGCTATAATGAGAATCGTTCTCATTTGCAGGCGACCGCCGCCACGCCGCACCCATGTCCTCATCCCACCCGCTGCATAGCCTGTATACCGACCATGGCGCATGGCTGCGCAACTGGTTGCGCGCGAAGCTGGGCAATGCCTGGGATGCGGCCGACCTGGCCCACGATACCTATGTGCGCATCCTGCACGCCGGCACCCGGCCCGCTGCGGAGGATGGGCGGCGCTACCTGGCGCAGGTGGCGAATGGCCTGATGATCGACCTGTTCCGCCGCCGCCAGATCGAGGCGGCGTATCTGGAGGCGCTGCGCGTCTTGCCCGAGGCGCAAACGCCATCGGAAGAGGACAGGGCGCTGGCCGTCGAAGCGGTGCTGGAGCTGGACCGTCTACTGCACAAGCTGCCTGCCAAGGCGCGTAGCGCCTTCCTGCTGTGCAAGCTCGATGGCATGAACTATCGCGACATCGCGGCGCAGTTGGACGTTTCCGTGTCGTCCGTGGAAAAATACATTGCGGCGGCCTTGCAGGCCTGCTGTCTGGCGTTGTATTCGGCATGAAGCAGATGCTTTCGTCCGTGCCCGACCCGGTGCTGGTGCAGCGCGCCGCAGAATGGATGGCGCGCCTGTGGTCGGACAATGCCAGCGATGCCGAACGCGCCGCCTGCGCCGCTTGGCGCGCGCAAAAGCCGGAGCACGAGGCGGCGTGGCAATGCCTGCAAGCGGTCAATGAGCGCTTTGACGCCATGCCGGGAGCCGCCGCCCACGCGGCGCTGAAGAGCATGCCCACGCCGTCGCCGGCGCGCCGCAAGGTCTTGCAGTTGCTGGGCCTCGGCGTTGTCGCCGGCGGCGCCTGGCGTTTGGCTGGCAGCAGCGAGACATGGGCGCTGGCCAGTGCCGATTACACCAGTGCGACCGGCGAAATCCGCCGCCTGGTCCTGCCCGACGGCAGCAATGTGGTGCTGAACACCGGCAGTGCCATCGACGTGGCCTTCAGCGTCACGCAGCGCCGCATCGTGCTGAGGGCTGGTGAGATTCTGGTGGCCACGGCTAAAGATGGCGCTGCCCGGCCGTTCTCGGTGCGAAGCCGGCATGGCACGGTGCGGGCGCTGGGCACGGAGTTCGTGGTGCGGCAGTATGCGCATCAATCCAGCGTGAGCGTGCAGCATGGCGCGGTTGAAATCCGCTGCGAACATGGCTCGGTGCAGCGGCTGGAGGCGGAACAGCAGGCCAGCTTCGATGCCGGCCGCATTGGCGCCGTGCAGCAGGCTGAGGAAAATGCCGCTGCCTGGTCGCGCGGCGTGCTGGTGGCCGAGCAAATGCGCCTGCAAGACCTGCTGGATGAGTTGGGACGCTACCGGCGCGGCATGGTGCGCTGCGATCCGGCTGTGGCCGGGCTGCGGGTGAGCGGCGTGTTCTCCTTGCGCGATACCGACCGCGCCCTGCGCAACCTGGCACTCGCCCTACCGCTGGAAATCCGCTATCTCAGCCCTTACTGGGTCAGGGTGCTGCCACGCCGCCAGGCCTGACGAAATTTTTTTTACCGCGCGATTGAGGGTTTTGCTTTCTCGTTCGGAAAGCAGGGTATCGAATCCACATCCTCAAACGAAAGGGCATCATGCGGCACCGCTTCCACCGTTCACCATCCACCCCATCCTCCCTCGCCGCAGCCTTGCTGTGCTGCGCCGTGCCAGCGGGGCTGCTGACCGCCGCGCCGGCCGCCCTGGCGCAGCAAACCAGCGCCGTGGCGCAAACGCGCCAGATGTATCGCCTGCCTGCCGGTTCGCTGGATCAGACCCTGAACCGCTTCGCTGCGGCCGCCGGCATCGAATGGACCGCCAATTCCTCCCTCACCGCCGGCAAGACCAGCGCCGGCCTGAATGGCAGCTACACCGTGGCGGAAGGCCTGGCCGAGCTGTTGAAAGGGCACGGTCTGGATGCGGTGCGCGCGCCGAATGGTTCCTATGCCCTGCAGGCGGTGGCTGGCAGCACGGCGCAGACTGCCCAAACGCTGCCCAGCGTCACCGTGACCGCGCAGCTGGAAAAGAGCGCCACCACCGAAAACAGCGGCGCCTACACCAGCAGCGTGATGACCATGGGCCGCGGCGAACAGGCCATGAAAGAGATTCCGCAGTCGGTCAGCGTGCTGACGCGCCAGCGCATGGACGACCAGGGCATCACCGATCTGCGCCAGGCCGTCAATAATGTGACGGGCGTGGTGGGTGCGCAGGGCGTCGGCCCCGGCCTGGTCGTTTTTTCCCGCGGCTTCCAGATTGACCAGTGGCAATACGATGGCGTGCCGATGCCGCGCAACACCTACGCGCTCGGCAACTGGGCTTCGGAAGGCATGGCCTTCTATGACCGCATGGAAGTGCTGCGCGGCGCATCGGGTCTGTTGCAGGGCACCGGCAGCCCGGGCGGCGCCGTGAATCTGGTGCGCAAACGCGGCCAGGCCGAACGCACCATCACTCTGACGGGCAAGGCCGGCTCGTGGGATCATCTGGGCGCCCAGCTTGATGCCGGTGGGCCGCTGAACGCCGAAGGCACGCTGCGCGGCCGCGTGCTGCTGGACGAGGACCGTTCGCATTCCTATATCGATTCGGTCTGGAGCCGCGCGCATACCCAGTATGCCGCCCTGGACTACGATCTGAGTTCCGCCACCACCATCGGCTTGGGCGTCAGCCATGCCAGCAGCCGTTCGCGTCCCCAGATGATCGGCCTGCCGCGCCATGCGGATGGCGGGGATATCGGCCTGCCGCGCTCCACCTATACCGGCGCGTGGTGGAACCGTTCGCAGAACGAGCAAAGCAATCTGTTCTTCGATCTGGAGCACCGCCTCAACGAGCGCTGGACCTATAAATTCGCCGGCATCGCCATGCGCGAGAGTAACGCCTCGGTCCATCAGCGCATGGCCGGCGCGGTGGACGCCAAGGGCAATGGCGTTGACTATGCCAATTTCGCCGTCGATTTCAGCAGCCGCAAACGCGGCTTCGACACTTATCTGCGCGGCCAGATCGATGCCCTGGCGCTGCAGCATGAACTCATCGTCGGCGCGAATTACTCGCAGTTCAATTCGGACGATGCCTATACGCGTACCTGGGAAGAGGGCGGCAATATCTTGAATATCCGCCACGACCGTCCATGGCAGGACTTCAACAGCATCGCCAAGCTGGACCGCGCCCGCACCAGCACTTACGACACGGAGCAGAAGGGTGTATACAGCGCCTTGCGCACCAAGTTTTCGCCGGCACTGACCGCTGTGGTGGGCGGGCGACTGAGCTGGTTCAAGGAAACGTATGCCGCGCCGGGTTCCAGCGAAACCAAGTCGGAATCGGGCAAATTCACCGGCTATGCAGGCCTGGTGCATGCGCTGAACAAGGATTGGTCGGCCTACGCCAGCTACGCCGATATCTTTGAGCCGCAAGCCGAACGCAATGTCGCCGGCCATACGCTGGACGCGGTCACCGGACGCAATTATGAGCTGGGCGTGAAGGGCGAGTTGCTGCAAGGCCGCCTCAACACCTCCTTCGCCGTGTTCCGCTACGATCATTCGGGCCGCGCCGTGCAGGATACGGATGCCGGCTTTGCCTGCGACGGCTGGTACTGCTCGCGCGCGTCGGGCAAGGTACGCAGCCAGGGCGGCGAAGCGGAAGTGAGCGGTGAAGTGGCGCGCGGCCTGCAGCTGTTCGCCGGTTATGCCTACACCACGACCAAGTATCTGTCCGATCCCGAGAATGAAGGCCAGATCTTCAGCACCTGGGCGCCCAAGCATATGCTGCGCGTGTGGGCCGACTACAAGCTGACCGGCGCCCTGCGCAATGTCAGCGTGGGCGGTGGCGTGAACACCCAGAGCAATACCCTGGGCTTTGGCCGCACCTTTAATGTGCCTGGCTTCAGCACCTGGGGCGCCCGCCTTGCTTACCAGGTCACGCCGGAAGTTTCGCTGGCGCTGAACGTGAACAATGTCTTCGACAAGCGCTATTACATTCCAGCTTACAGCACAACGGCGTCGAACAACCATTACGGTGAACCGCGCAGCGCGATGCTGACCCTGAAGTACACGCCGCGTCGTTGATGGGGCGCGTCAGCGGATGAAGGGCGGCTGCGCCATTTCGATGGCGCGCCGCATCTCGTTGATGGTGGAGATCACGGCTTCGGCACGTCTTTTTGCGGATAGCGAGTACCTGCCTGTTACCGTTGTATGATCTGCGCTTCACCATTGGAGAGCCGATGAATATCCAGCAAGCGAAAGACCTCTGCAACAGCTTTCCAGCCGCCGTGGAAGCCTTGCACGGCCCGCCTTCGAATGTCCTGACCTACACAGTGGGCGGCAAGCATTTCGCCTGGTTCAAGACCAGCGAGCCGGAACAATGGCGCTTCAGCTTTCGCGCCACGCCCGATCGTTTTCTGGAATTGACCGGCATGCCGGGCGTGAAGCCGGCGCGCTTCATGGCGCGCTTTCACTGGGCCACGATCGTGAACGTGCAAGCCTTTCCCGAAGACTATCTGCGGGAACTGGTGCAGTGGTCGTATGAGCGCGCCCTGGCATCGCTCAGCAAGACCCGGCAGCGGGCCTTGCTGGCGGAAGCCCAGGCTTAGCGCGGCGGCTGGCCTTTGAAGGAGGGCATGCGCTCGGCGTTCGCCACGGCATAGCCGAGGTTAAGCGTGAACTGCGCCTGCTGCACCATACCCGACAGATCCCAGGCCGGATTGTATTCGTCCGATACCTGGTGATAGTGCTGGGTGTAGTCGCGGATGCGTGCCAGCGAGCCGGTCGGATCGTTGACGAAGTCGAACAGGCCGTCGCCCGAGAACACCGAAGAGCCGACACGGATGCCCGGGATGCCCGCCTTCACGAAGTTATAGTGGTCGCTGCGGAAGAAGCTGCCCGCCGGATCCGGCACTTCCGGCACCAGCTTCAGCCCCATCTTCGCCGCCACTTCGGCCGAGGTGGCGCGCAGGGTGCTGGCATCGCTGCCCGGCACGCCCATATCGCGCGTCACGCCGACAAAATTCATGCTGTCCAGATTCAGGTTGGCGGCGGTCTGCGCCAGCGGCCAGGCCGGCTGGCGGATATAGGCTGCGCTGCCCAGCATGCCCTCTTCCTCGGCGCAGGGCCAGAAGAAGATCTGGGTGCGGCGCGCCGGTTTCTTCGCCGCCGCCTGCGCCATAGCCAGTAGGGCTGCCGAGCCGGAGGCGTTATCCACCGCGCCGTTCCAGATATGGTCGGTCTTGCCGGTGCGGGCGTTCTTGTCGTCCTTGCCCAGATCCTTGCCCAGATGGTCCCAATGCGCCGAATACACCATGGCCTGGTGTTTCAGCTGCGGGTCGCTGCCGGGAACGATGCCGATGATATTCGACTGTTCCAGCTGGCGCATGCTGCTGTGCATTTCGATATGCGCGCTGGCCGTCAGTTCCACCGGACGGAAGGCGCGCGATTCGGCGCTGGCGCGCAGTGCCGCCAGATCGAGGCCGCTGGCCGTGAACAGCGCCTTGCTGGCGTTTTCCTCCAGCCAGCCTTCGAAACGGTTGCCGCCGCCGGCCAGGTGCACGCGCTCCAGCTTATAGGCGTTGGCCGGTACATAGAAGGGGTAGGAGGCCGAAGCGTCCGTGTGCAGCACCAGCACGCCGAGCGCGCCCTGGCGGAAAGCTTCCTCGAACTTGTAATCCCAGCGGCCGTAATAGGTCAGCGACTTGCCGCCGAAACGGTTCGGTTCATCGACCGTCGGCTGCGGATCGTTGAGCATCATCAGCAGCAGCTTGCCGCGCACGTCCACGCCTTTGTAATCGTCCCAGTTCTCTTCCGGTGCGCGGATGCCGTAGCCGACGAAGACCATCGGCACGTCCACGCGCAGCTCGGATTCGCCGTTGCCCGAGCCGTAGATCACGTCGCGGCCGAATTCCAGCGCCTGGCTCTTGCCATTGGCGACGATGCTCATCTGGCTGGTCGATTGGATTTTCATGCCCAGCATCGGCACCACTTGGCGATAGCTGCCGTTGGGTAGGGGTTTGAGACCGGCTTCGGCCGCCTGCTTCTCCAGATAGCGCACGGCCAGGTCGGCGCCGCGCTGGCCGGTGCCGCGCCCTTCCAGCAGGTCGCTGGCAAGGTAGGCCAGGTGGGCGCGCAGCGGTTTTTCGGCCACCACCGGTTCCTGTGCCTGGGCGACAGCCCCGGCGCACAAACCGGCGCATAGAATCAGTAAAGATCGCATGGTTCCTCCAAAAAATGAAGTCGGAGTGCCGTGGGCGGCACCTTCTGTGGGCTTGCATGCCCCATGCAGCGGGCAGGAAGACGGACGGATGTCATGGGCGCACCGGCTTTACGCTATAGCGGGTGACGGCGATGGTGCCGCACAGGATCAGGGCCACGGCGCCGCAGGCAAAGGCGGTCAGCTCGGCGCCGAAAACCAGGAAGGCGATGAACAATCCGATCAAGGGTTCCAGATACTGGCCGAAGATGGTGAGCGCCTCGGCCTTGCGCATCGAATACGAATAACACCACAGCGAGAGCGGCATCAGCACGCCGCTGACGATGATGGCGGCAGCCACCGGCCAACTGGCCTGCCGCACGCTGTAGTCGCCGGCGGCGATAAACAGCATCAGGCTGAAGAGCGCGCCGATATAGCTGCAGATGGCGGTGATCTGGGTGTCGTTATAGACGGCATGGAAGCGCGTGATGATAACGGTATAGGCGACCCAGGCCAGCATGCCGGTCAGCACGCCGAGCAGGGCGCCCAGCTGGAAAGGCGCACCGGCGGCATGGCTGTCCTGCAGATACAGGGCCAGGCCGGCCACCGTGGCCAGCAGGCCGGCCACGGCGCGGGTGGTGAAGCGGTAGCGCAGCAGCAGCGCGATCAGCACCGGGCAGCTGGAGAACACGACGATGTACCAGCTGGCCGTGACCTGCTGGATGGCCCAGGTCTGCACATAGATGATCAGGCAGCTGCTGACCACCAGCACGGCCCAGCTGCGCCAGGACAGCCCGGACGCGCCGGCCACGGTCTGCTTCAGGTAGGGCAGCATGAACAGGCCCGCCAGCGTGTAGCGCAGCATCAGGTAAGTGACCAGCGACACATGCGCCAGCGCCGCCTTGGCCACCGTGGGCACGGAAGCCCAGATGGTCAGCGTGACCAGCAAGGAAATCAGCGGCAGGATGCGGGTCAGGCCGTTCATGCGCGCGCCGATCAGAACAGTTTATTGCGCAGGATGGTGTCGCACAGGCGCTGCACTTCCGACTCCGGCATCCCGGCGCGCAGCATCACGCGCAGGCCGGCCTTGTCGCGCGCCACGATGGGGAAGAATACCGGCGACACATAGAAGCCCTGGCGGTACAGGTCGAGGCCGACGTTGATGACGTTCTCGTGGCTGGCGCGCACCACGCGGATCGGGAACTGCAAGCCTTTCTGCTCGGTGTCGATGCGTGCGTCGAACAGCTTGATATTGCGCTGCAGTTTTTCCTGGCGCTCCTTGAGTTCCGGGCTGTTGTGGATTTCGGCCGCGGCCAGGGCGCCGCCGATGGCCGCCGTGTTCATTGGCTGCGACCAGGCCAGCGGGCCGCCGAAGCGTTCCAGGGTCAGCGCCTGGTCGCTGCGTTTCGGGCCGAACATGATGGCCGCGCCGGCCGCGCCGTAGGCCTTGTTCAGCGTCGCCACGATGATGGTGCGGTCGTTCACCTCCTGGATGCTGGAGCGGATATAGCCTTCGCCTTTTTCGCCGACGATGGAGAGCGAGTGCGAATCGTCGAAGTACAGGAACAGACCATATTTTTCCTGCAGCGCGAGCAGTTCCTCGGCCGGAGCGTGGCCGCCCATGCTGTAGGTGCCGTCGCAGATATAGGCGACGTTCTTATGCTTCTTGCAGACGTCCTCCAGGAAGTTCATATCGTTGTGCGGCGCGGTCAGCACTTCGGTTTCGTCGGCGCACACAGCCTTGTACAGGTTCATCGAGAAGTGCGCGTTCTTGTCGAACACCACCACCGGCTTTTCGCCATTGGCCAGGTGGCCGGAGGCGATCAGCGGCAGGATGCCGGCGCTGGCGGCGCTGGCCGAAATGGCGGTAACGACCTTGGCGCGGAACAGGGAGGACAGGCTGTCTTCCAGTTCCAGCAGGGCCGGCATCTGCACCCGTACGCGCGAGATGCAATGATCGAGCACGCCGTATTTTTCCAGCGCGCGGATAGCGCCCTGGATGATGTGCGGATGGGAATCCAGGTCCAGGTAGGAGCAGCAGCTCAGGTTGACGAAACGGTGGCCGTTGTCGGTGGTGAAGTAGCCGTCTTTGCCGAGCGAGGCGACGATGCCGGCCAGGCCGTGGGCCGCCGTCTCTTCCCAGAAGCGCGAGCCGATGGCAACCGCCTTCTCGTTGTTCATGAACTGGTTTCTGCGTGGGGCAATCAGATCGTCTGGCATGTTCTTTCCTTTGAATAGGGGGGGCTTCAAGCAAATTCGATAAGCTGTCCGGCCTGCGCCTGGTCGGCGCGCTGCTGGATCAGGGTGGCGATGCACAAGTCCTGGAAGGCGGTGCCGACCGACACGAAGACGCTGTGGCCGGATGGCGCCGGCGGCTTGGCCTGGTTCAGCAGCTCGCCGATTTCCGCTGCGCGGTGATTGAATTCGCCCGCTTCGCGGATGGCGGCGGCGCGCTCCTCCACGGCCAGGAAGGCCTGGTCCAGCACCGAGCGCCCGACTTCGATGCTGTCGTCGGTGTGGTTGCCGACCGCGTTGATATGGCAGCGCGCAAGCAGGTCGCCGGCCTCGATCAGCGGCGTTTCCGAGGTGGTGGCGGTGCAGATGATGGCCGCGCCTTCCAGCGCGTGGCGCAGGCTGGGCGCCGCCAGCAGTTCACATGCGATGCCTTTGACGGCGGCGCAGCGTTCGATGAAGGCCTGCACATTGGCGCCGTGGCGCGAATAGATCTGGGCGCGCCGGATCGGCCGCACCGCACACATGGCTTCCAGCTGGGTCAGCGCCTGCGCGCCGCTGCCGATGATGGCCACGGTGTCGGCGTCGGCCGGGGCCAGCAGGTCCGTCACCAGGGCGGCGGTGGCGCCGGTGCGCAGCGCGGTCAGGCTATTGCCCTCGATCAGAGCCTGGAACTGGCCCGTGGCGCCGTCCTGCACCGTCACCAGCGAATGCATGCTGGCTGCCTCCTGCTCGTGCAGGTGCAGGGCCGCCACCTTGACGGTGAATTTGCGCGCGCTGCCGCCGAAAGCCGGCATGGCGCCCAGGTAGGCGTGGCTGCCCGGCGGCGAAATGATGGTACGCGCCGGCACCAGGGCCGGCTCGGCCACGCTGGCGCGGTAACCCTCGCGCAGCGCCGCCACAGCATCGGCCATCGTCACCAGGGCGCGCACATCCTTGCTGTTGAGGATACGCATGGCGCGGCCTTATTGCTGGGCGTTGCGCAGCGGCACCAGGAAGCTGCGCTCGCAGACCATGAACTGCCGGTCAGGATGCACGAAGCCCTTGGTTTCCACCGTCACGATGCCGTCGCCGGGACGGGAGTCCGACTGGCGCTTGGCCACCACGCGCGTTTCGGCATAGATGGTGTCGCCGGCGAATACCGGCGAGAGGAAGCGCACATTGCTCCAGCCCAGGTTCGCTACGCCGCGCGCGCTGGTGCTGGCCAGGCTCAAGCCACCGATGATGGCGAAGGTGATCAGGCTCGACACCAGGGGCTTCTTGAACTCCGTCTGCTCGCCATAGGCCGCGTCGATGTGCAGCGGATGGGTGTTCATGCACAGCAGGGACATCCAGGTATTGTCCGCCTCCGAGATGGTGCGGCCGGGACGGTGCTCATAAATATCGCCGACATCGAAATCTTCGTAGTACATGCCATGCGATTCGCGGTAACGCTGTCCATCGATATGTTCCAGGACGCTGATGCTCTTTTTCATTGACGTGCGTGCTCCGTGGTTAGACCTGCTTTTTGAATGACTTTTTGCGCGTATTTGGCGAACGGCGGGCCGATCATCTGGCCCTGCACCGCGGCGATGCCGTGGGTGGAATCGTCAACCGAGCGCACGACGGCGATGGCTTCGCGCAGCTCGGCCTCGGAAGGCGAGAAGGCGTGGTTGATGGAAGCAACCTGGGACGGGTGGATGGCGATCTTGCCGGTAAAGCCCAAATCCAGCGCGATTTCCAATTCCTCTTGCAGGGATGCCGCATCGTCAATGGCGAAGCAGGGCGAGTCGATTGCATGTAACCCATTCCGCAGCGCGGCCACCGCGATCTGATATTTGATCTGGCCCAGCATGCGGCCCTTATTATTGACCTGGATGCCGATTTCCGAAGAAATGTCGGCGGAACCCAGAATCAAACCGCGTAATTGTCCGCCAACGGCGCAGATTTCATCAATTGCTTTCAATCCTGCCAGCGTTTCGATAATGGCGAATATCTCCGCTTTACGGCCCATTTCATTTAGCAAATGGCAGGCCATGCGGATTTCCCCGGCCGATTCGACCTTGGGCAATTGAATAATATCCACATCGAAATCGTTATCGGCCAGCAACATCATGTCATGCAGGCCATTTCTTGTAGATAAGGCATTGATACGTAAAGCATATTTCTTTTCATGGGGTAGACCCATTTGCTTTACTAGCTCTTCGCGCGCCGTCGGTTTCAAGTGTTGTGGAACGGAATCTTCCAAATCAAAGAGACAAATATCGGCGTCGCACTGAATAGTGCGCTGAAGTAAATTCCCCCGGAAAGGAGAGGAGCACAGCCAGCTTCTGTAGACAGTATTCATACAAAACTCCTGACGTTAATCCTACGTTGAAATTCAACGGTGACGGAAAGATAGCTGTCTAGGTAGGTTGTGTCAACGAAGTTTTATATCAATTTGTCTATATTTTGTAATGTTTAACTATAAATAGTCACACATAATCACAAAAATGTCAGAGAAAAGACTTCTTAAATAAAAGTGTTATGGCTGGGACGCTATTGTTAATAATAAATTATCACTGTGAATTAGAAATATTTTATGGGTAAATCACGCGCTCCCAGGCCGGTTGCTGCCAGCAGCCGGACAGGTATTCGACGATGGCGCGCACCTTTTCGGAACGGTGGCGGTCCTGCGGGTAGAGTGCATAAATGTAGTCGTCCGCCAATTTGAAATTCGGCAGGATCTGCAGCCGGCCGTCGCGGATCGCCTCCCAGGCCAGAAAGAGCGGCTGCACCGAAATGCCCAGGCCGGCGCAAGCGGCGTCGCGCGTCGCTTCGCCGTTGTTGACGATGAAGCGGGCGCTGATCGGGGCCGAGCGGATTTCGCCGTTCGGGCGCTCGAATTGCCAGAGCTGGTTGGGATTGACGGTCAGGTAGTGGATGCAGTCGTGGTCGCGCAATTCCTCCGGCGTGGCGGGGATGCCTTTGCGCCGCGCGTATTCTGGACTGCAGACCAGCACGCGGCGGCTGATGCCCAGCTTGCGGCCGATCAGCGAAGAGTCGCCAGGCCGTCCGATGCGTATGCCCAGGTCGAAACCTTCGGTCTGCAGGTCGGTGCGCTGGTCGTTGAGCGAGAGCGCCACCTGTAACTGCGCATGCCGCCGCAGAAACGGATACAGCGCCGGCCCCAGGTGCATGGTGCCGAAACTCATGGGCGCGGAAATGCGGATGGCGCCCGTCAGCCGGCCGCCGCTCTTCGTCACGTCCTCCACCGCGCCATCGAGGTCGATCAGGATGCTGCGCGTTTTCTCGTAAAAGCCCTGGCCCACATCGGTGGGCGTCAGGCGGCGCGTGGAGCGGTGCAGCAGCTTGGCGCCCAGCGCCTGTTCCAGATCCTGCACGCGCTTGCTGACCACCGACTTGGTCACGCCCAGCACGCGCGCCGCCTCGGTAAAACTGCCCGTCTCCAGCACTTTGACGAAGGCTTCGATCCACGGGAATTGGTAATTCATTGTTCGCTCCAGACTGACATAGGGTTTCAGAGATCGAGGATTGTTTGCTCAAATGGCCGATTCTACAATCCGCAGCGCCGACTAACGCAATGAAAGGGAGACAAATGAAGATACGAGCCGCCTTGGCCGGCCGCGCCGCGGAACCGTTCCGCCTGGCCGACCTGACGCTGGACGATCCACGCGACGACGAGGTGCTGGTGCGCGTGGTCGCCACCGGCATCTGCCACACCGATCTCGCCGTGCGCGACCAGCACATCGCCACGCCGCTGCCCATCGTGCTCGGCCATGAGGGCGCGGGCATCGTCGAGCGCGTGGGCGCGCGCGTGGGCAAGGTGGCGGTGGGCGACCATGTGGTGCTGAGCCTTGGCGCCTGCGGCGTCTGCGAGAAATGCCGCAGCGGCCTGCCCACCTACTGCGTGCACCATGTGGCGCTGAATTTCGGCGGCGCGCGCCTGGATGGTTCGACCTGCCTGCACCACGGCATGTATGAGGTGCATAGCCATTTCTTCTGCCAGTCCTCCTTTGCCACGCGCGCCATCGCGCCGGCCAGTTCGGTGGTGAAGGTTCCGCAGAACGTGCCGCTCGAATTTCTCGGCCCCTTCGCCTGCGGCATCATGACCGGCGCTGGAGCGGTGATGAACACCCTGCGGCCCACACCGGGCAGCACGCTGGCCGTTTTCGGTACCGGCGCCGTGGGCCTTGCCGCCATCATGGCCGCCCGCGTGGCCGGCTGCGCCGCCATCATCGCGGTGGATATCAAGGACAGTCGCCTCGATCTGGCGCGCGAACTGGGCGCGACCCATACCGTCAACGGCAGCAAGGAGGACGCTGTGGCGCGCATCCGCGCCATCACGGAAGGCGGCGTGCACGGCGCGGTCGAATCGACCGGCGTCACGCGGGTGATGACCCAGGCCGTCGATGCGCTGGCGGAAAACGGCGTATGCGTGATCACTGGCGCGCCGCCGGCCGGCTCGCGCTTCGACATCGACCTATGGCATTTGCTGCGCGGACGTGTAGTGCGCGGCAGCGTGATGGGCGACGCAGTGCCCGACGTCTTCATTCCGCGCCTGGTGGAGCTGTTCCGCCAGGGCCGCTTCCCGGCCGACCGCATGATGAAGGTGTATGAGCTGGAGCAGATCAACCAGGCCGCCGAAGACGCCTTGTCGGGCGCCACCGTCAAAGCCCTGCTGCGCATGCCGCACTGATTTACTGGACCACCCTTGGAGAGAACCATGAGCGATACTGCATTCGACTACATCATTGTTGGCGGCGGCTCGGCCGGCGCCGTGCTGGCGGCGCGCCTGAGCGAGAAGAGCGAGCGGCGCGTGCTGCTGCTGGAAGCGGGCCAGAGTTTCGACCCGCACGAATATCCCGAACTAATCTACAACAGCAATATCGTGGCCGCCAACGGCGATGCGCGCTACGAGTGGGGCTACCACGGCATTCCCGGTCCGCATGACAATCCGGTCTACACGCCGCGCGGCAAGGTGGTGGGCGGCAGCTCCGCCATCAACGCCGCCGTCGCCTGCCGCGCCACTCCCTATTGCTTCGATTTATGGGAGAAGGCCGGGGTAAAAGGCTGGTCCTTCGAGGAAGTGCTGCCCTACTATAAAAAAATGGAGAGCAGCCAGCATGGCGAGGAACGCTGGCATGGCCGCAGCGGCCCTTTGCCCATCCACCAGATGTCGCGCGCGGCCATCTCGCCGGTGCAGCGCGCCATGGTCGATGCGGCGCTGGAACTGGGTTACGCGGCGGTGGACGATTTCAACTCGGACGGCAACAATGGCGCGGGACCGAATCCCATGAACATCGTCAATGGCGTGCGCGTGAATACCGGCATGGCCTATCTGACGCATGCGGTGCGCTCGCGGCCTAACCTGAAGATCCAGCCGCTATGCCTGGTGGACCGGGTGCGCTTCGATGGCCGCAAGGCGGTGGCCGTGGTGCTGGCGGACGGGCATGAAATCGCCGCGCGCGACATCATCCTCAGCGCCGGCGCCTACGGCAGCACGGCCATCCTGCTGCGTTCGGGCATCGGCCCCAAGGCACATCTGGAAGAAATGGGCATTCCACTGCTGCGCGAAGCGGCGGTCGGCACGCATCTGCGCGACCACCCTTTCTACTGGATGAATTTTGCCGGCGTGCCGGAATTGAAGGGGCAGGAAAAGCCGGTGGTCGGCGCCCAGCTGTGGACCAACTCCAGCCATGCCTCGTCGGAGAGGGAACTGGATATCGCCATCTCGCCTTCGCACCTGCTGGATGGCGGCGTCAGCCCGACCGGCGTCGCCTTTACCCTGGGACTGGAACTGATGAACGCCAAGTCCGTGGGCTGGGTCAGACTGGCCAGCCGCGACCCGGCGCAGGCGCCCCTCATCAACTTCAACCACCTGGACGATCCAGACGATATGCGGCGCATGGTGGAGTGCTTCCGCCTGGCGCGCAAGCTGGCGGCCACGGGGCCGCTGGCCGAACTGACCGTGGCGGAGATCTTCCCCGGCCCCGGAGTGGAAAGCGATGCCGAGATCGAGCAGGCCTTGCTGAAGGCTGTCTCCACCATTCAGCATCCCTGCGCCACGGCGCGCATGGGCCGGCCGGATGATCCGCTCGCGGTGGTCGATGCGGCGGCGCGCGTCTACGGCGTGGAAGGCTTGCGCGTGATCGATGCTTCGATCTTCCCGGACATCCCGCTGATCAACCTGAATCCCACCGTGATCATGATGGCCGAAAAGCTGTACGCCGAGCACCTGGCCTGATCAAGCCTCTTCGGCCGGACCGGCACAGCCCTGTGCCTGGTCCGGTCTCGGTCCGGCCAGGACGTGCCAGAAGTAGCGCAGGTAGAGCGCGAAGGCGGCGAGCCACAGCAGGCCGGATACAGCTAGCAGGCTGGCTGCCAGCGTCCCCGCCTGCGGCAGGCCTGCCGCATAGCGCAGCAGCGCAGCCAGGATGATGGTGGCGGCGGCCAGCGGCACCCAGGCGCGCCGCTCCGGCCAGTGTCCGGCGTGGCTGCGGCCTGCGATGCACATCACGCTCAGGATGGCGAGGCTGATGGCGCCCGCCATCAGCAGATGGCGTCCGGCCGATACCGGCCAGGGCGCGCCGAGCAGGCTGGCGCCCATGGCGCCGAAGCCGAGCGCCATCAGCCAGTACACGGCGTACAGCATCAGCGGCCAGCGGCGGAACAGGGGCATGCCCACATGCCAGTCGTTGAGCAGATTGAGCATGGCGGCGCTGGCGGCCAGGGCCAGCCAGCCGGCGACCGCATTCCCCGGCAAGAAGAATTCCACCGCCGTGCACAGGGCAATGGCGAAGGTGGCCAGATTGCGGCGTGGCGGCCGCGCCAGATAGGCCGCGCCGCTGTCATCGTCGCCATCCACGCCGCTGTTCACGATGCGCATGGAGACGCGGCTGACGGTGACCACGATCAGCACCATCAGCACGCCATTGGCCGCGTACAGCCAGGGCAGCGCCACCGCGCCGCGCGCCAGGGCGATGAAGAAGCCGGCATCGGCGGCGGCCAGCGCCGCCAGCGCGTAGAGGAAGCTCAGATGCCGGCGGCCCGGATCGCGCCACACCGGCGGCGCCAGCAGCCACAATAGCCAGAGCGGCAGGGCGGCATTCAGCACGGCGGCCGGCCAGACGCCCAGCCATGGCGACAGCAGGAAGGCGAGGCGGGCGCCCAGCCACAGCAGGCTCAGTTCGAACAGCGTGGCGCCGCCATAGCCCGGCGCGCCGGTGAATTCCGGCACGGCCGTGAGCAGGAAGCCGGCCACGGAAGCCATGGCAAAACCGTACAGCATTTCATGGGCATGCCACTGCAGCGCGCCGCCCGCCACGTCGGGCATGGGCAGCCAGCCGGCCAACATCGCCAGCCAGGCGGCCATGGCCAGCGCGCCCCAACCGGCCGTGAACAGGAAGAAGGGACGGAAGCCGCACAGGAACAGCGGGTGCGCTTGCAGGCGACGCGGCATGAGATCAGGCACAGCGCATCTCCCTGCGGCGCGCCGGTTTGCTCTCGCTGGAACTGGCGACGCCATCGCCGCTTTCGTCGTCCGAAGATAGCATGGCGCGGCCAAGACCGAAGCCGGCGCGCACTTCCGGCTCCTGCATCAATTTGGCCGTGGTGCGGTAGACCCAGCCATCGTCGCGCTCATGCTGCGGGCGGCTCAGGGTGAAGGTGCGCACGATGCGTCCCGGCGCGGCGGCCATCATGGCGATGCGATCGGCCAGGCGCACCGCTTCCATCAGATCGTGGGTGATCATCAGCACGGCGCTGCCGCGCTCTTCCTGCTGGTCGAGCAGCAGGGCGTACAGTTCCATTTTCAAGCCCACATCCAGCGCCGAGAAGGGTTCGTCGAGCAGCAGCAGATCGGGTTCCAGCGCCAGGGCGCGCGCCAGCGCGACGCGGCTTTGCATGCCGCCGGACAGGGCGTGCGGGAACTTGTCCAGATCGGCCGCTTCCAACCCCAGCTTGCGGCCCAGATCGGCGGCGCGCGCCTCGCGCTCCTTGCGCGGCATGCCGCGCGCCTTCAGGCCCAGGGCGATATTGTCGCGCGCCGTTTTCCAGGGCAGCAGGCGTGGTTGCTGGAACATATAGGCCAGGCTGGTGAAGCTGTTGTCGATACGTCCCTCGCGCGGCTGCAGCAGGCCGGCGATCAGGTTGAGCAAAGTGGTCTTGCCGCAGCCCGATGGACCGACCAGGGCCAGTGATTCGCCCGCCTCCAGCGTCAGGCCGATATCGGCCAGCACCTCATCCAGCGCGAAGCTGTGGCTTAGTTGGTCGACGCTGAGTTTCATGATGTGGCCTCGCGCCAGCGCTCGACTTCGCGCTTGATGGGTTCCAGCAGCAGGTATTCCACCGCCAGCAGCAGGCCGAGCACCGCCACCACCCAGGCCAGCGAAGCTGCCGTGTCCAGGTGCGAACGGGTGACGGCCAGCGCCGCGCCCACGCCATCGGCCGTGGCCAGCAGCTCGGCCATCACGGCAATCTTCCACGACATGCCGAGCGCCGTAATCCAGGAAGGGAAGAGGTAGGACAGCACATGCGGCAGATACACGTCGAGCAGGGTCATGCGCAGCGGCAGGCGGTAGGCGCGCGCCACGTCCTTGAGCTGGCGGTCCAGGGTGCGCGTGCCTTGCAGCGCGCCGGCGAAGATCACCGGGAAGCAGGCCACGAAAACGGTGAACACCGGCGTGGCGTCGCCCGCGCCGAACCACAGCAGGGCCAGCACCAGCCAGGCGATCGGCGGCATGCCGACCAGTAGGGTGACGATGGGACGCGAGACCATGGCCGTGGTCATGGATAGTCCGGCCACCAGTCCCAGCGTGCTGCCCGCCGCCACAGACAGCGCGAAGCCGGCCAGCGAACGGCGCGCGGTGGCCCACAGTTCCGGCCAGGCCGCGCCGGAGGAGAGCAGCTCGGCCAGCGTGGCAAAGGCTTGCTGCGGGCCGGGCAGGATCAGCGCGCCGTAAACCTGCGCGCCCCATTCCCACAGCGCGAGGAACAGGCACAGACTGGCGATGGCGCCCCAACCGCTCCAGAGATAAGCGGGGATGCCATACAGCCAGTCGCGCAGGAGTCTCATCGCTTGTCCGCTGTCTTCTCGCCAGGCATGCTACCGGAATAGAAGCCGGCGTCCGGCAGTTTTCCGCCGATGATGGCGGGCTGTTTGCTGAGCAGGACGCCGAAGAAAGCTTCCAGCTCGGGGCGCGCCTGCCGCGCCGGCACGAACTGGCTGCGGCCCAGGCGGATCGAATCGGCCACCGCCTCCGGCGTCAGCATGTCCACTTTTTTGGCGACCATGGCGCCGCAGGCATCGGCATGCTCGCCGCACCATTTGAGCGAGGCGGCGTAGGCGGACTGGAAGCGTTCCACCAGGGCGGCATCGCCCTTTGCCTTGCCCAGCACCGCGATGCCGGCTTGCGGCAGGCGCGCTTCACGCTGAAAGACGCGGCCCCATTCCTTTTGCAAGTCCACGCTGCGGTGCAGCTCGGGGGCGATGGTGCTGATGGGGAAGGAACGGCTCTTGCGCAGCGCCATCGAGGCGGCCGGCTCGGCCAGCAGAACGTGGTCGGCGCGGCGCGTCAACAGCAGCTGCATGGCGTCCATCGGCGTCGCCACATAGCGCAGGCGGAAGTCCTTGCGCGGGTCCAACCCCTGCTTCTCGGCCAGCGCGCCGAAGACGATGTCCGGCATGTCGGCGCGGAAGGGCATGGCGATTTCCTTGCCCTTGAAATCGGCCAGCGTTTTCAGGTTCGCATCGCGCGACACCATCCACAGCATGCCCCAGGACGAGACGTTCAGCAGCGACAGCGGCGCGCCGCGGTTGTACAGATTGGCCGCCACATTGGTTGGCATGGCGAGGAAGTCGGCCTTGCCGTCCAGTGCCAGCACGCGCAACTGGTCGGGATCGCGCCAGGCCACGAATTCCACCTTGTCGGCGAGGTCGGAGAGTGCGCCGCTTTCGGCTATATGGATCAGCGGGTAGGATACGCTGGCATACGGTCCGGCCAGTACCAGCTTGGGCAGCTTGGCCGCCTGGGCGAAGACGGAGACGGCGGCGAGAGCGGCTGCCAGTACGGTGCGGCGCAGGATATTCATATCAGAAAGTGCTTTGCCAGTTGAGCGCCAGGCTGCGACCCGGCGCCTGGATTTCCTGGCCGGACAAACCTTCGGTCAGGTGCTCGTGGTAGGCCTTGTCGGCCAGGTTTTTCAGCGCGATGCGCAGGCTGTTCTTCGTCCAGCGGTAAGTCAGGCCGAGATCGGCCGTGCCGAAGCCCGCTGTCGCGTTCTCCGTGCCGCGCGCGAAGAGGCGCGCCACGCGGTCCTGGCGCTTGACCATGCGCAGCGTGGCGTCGCCGTTCCAGCCGCCGGCGATGCGGCCCTGCCAGCCCAGCGAAGCTTCGTCGGCCGGCATCTGGAACAGCGGCTCGCGCAGGTCGTCGTTTTCGCCACGGATGCGCGAGTAAGCCGCCGTCAGCCACTGCTGGTTCACGACTTGCCAGCGGCCCTGGAATTCCAGGCCTTTGAGCGTGGCGCGACCGATATTCTCAGTTTGCTTGACCGGCAGGCCGGCATTCACAGCGCCGGTGACGCGGCCCGTGATGTAATCGCTGATGCGGCTGCGGTAGGCCGACAGGCTGTAGCTGAAGCGGCTGTCCTCGCCCTTCAGACCCAACTCGAACTGCGTTGCCTTTTCGGGCCGGATCTGCGGATTGCCCACGTAGTAATAGCCGTCGCCGCGCGGCGAAGCTTCGAAGCGCTCGCGCATCTCGCCGGCGCGGAAGCCGCGCGACAGATTGGCGTAAGGACGCAGCAGCGGCGACACTTCGTAGATCGCACCCAGGCTGCCGGAGGTAGCATGGTCGCTGCGCGCAAGGCCATTGCGTACCGCGCCATTGCTCATCGACTCGGCCGAGCCTTTGATGCGGTCGTAGCGCAAGCCCGCCAGCACATTCAGCTGGCCGAAGCGCGCGTCATCCTGCACGTACAGGCCGAGGGCGTCGATCTTCCCGTCGCGGAAAGGATCGTTGCGCACATGGTTGTTGAACAGCGGCGGGTTGTTGTTCAGATAGCGCTCCGGCGCGGCCTTCATCTTCCATGCGTTCACGCCGAAGGACAACAAGTGCTGGGGATGGACCAGCCAGTTGGCACTGGCGTCCAGGCCATCGGTGGTGAAGGTGACGTCAGTCTCGCTCTGGTTGCGGCCCAGCGCGGCGGCATAAGCCTGGATCTGGCGGCGCACTTCCTGGCGGTAGGCGCGCACGTCGAAATTCAGGGTGCCGCCATCCTTGCGGCTGTAGCCAACTTCGGCCAGCTTGCGCTCCTGCTTCGGCGCGCGTACCGTCACCACGCCCAGCGCGGGCGGCGTGCCGGGTTTGGCCGAGCCGGGATACCACACGTCGTCGTCGCGGTGTCGCTGTAGCGATACGCGCAACTGCTGGTTGGCGTCGATGCGAAAGCGGTATTGGCCGATGAAGCTGTCCGAATCGTAGCCGCTATGCGCCACCTCGCCTGCCGGGCTGCGGTAGTCGCCGATGCGGGCGATAGATGCGCCCAGCATGAAGGCATGGTCGCCCTGCGAAAGATTGGCGATGGCCGCCGCGCGTAGCGCATCGCTGGCGCTGTCGCCACCCATGCTGGTGCTGATCTGCGCGCCCGGAACGAATTTGGCCTGCGGCGTCAGGATATTGATCGCGCCGCCCATGGCGCCCGCGCCATACAACACCGAGGCTGGGCCTTTCACCACTTCCAGCCGATCCGCCAGTCCCAGCGACAGCAGGGAGGCGATGGCGCCCGCAGGCTGGGCCGAATTAACGCGCATGCCGTCAATCAGCAGGGCGATGCTTTCCTTCTTCAAGCCACGGATCACCGGATTTTGTCCCTGCGGCCCGTCGCTGGCGACCGCCAGTCCCGGCACGCCGCGCAGCGCATCGCCGGCGTTGGCCGCGCCGCGCGCCATCAGCTCGTCGCGGTTCAGCGAAACGGCGGCCAATGGGGTTTGCAGGTCTTCGCCGGCATAGCCTTTGGCGGTGACGGTGGTCAGGGGCAGGGTGCTTTCCTGCGCGGCCGCTTCGGCGGCCAGCAGGCTGCAACCGGCCAGCAGGCCGGCGGCGATGGGAGAAGGTAGACGGGACATTGGACGGCTTCTTTCTATTGACGCAGATGGAATCCTACTCGCGGCGGGGCGGGTTTTTGAATGATGTGTATCAAGCTTCCGGCACGTAGACGATGGAACCGTCCTTCATGCGGTAGGCAGTGCCCGCCTTGGCGCCTTCGCCCTGGCCGATATTGCCGCTGCTTTTATAGTGTTCGATCTTCTCGCCCTTTTTCACCATCACTTCCATGGTGGGCTTGCCGGCGTCGGTAATCACGGTGACGTCCTGGCGGCTGAAGGCGTTCAGCATCGGGTTCTTGGCGACCACGATCAGCAGCGCGGCGATGATAACGAGGAAGACGTCGATCAGATTGACCACGGAGAGGATAGGGTCTTCGGTTTCCGGTTCATGCAGCAGCTTCATTGCGCTTTCTCCCCACGCAGGCTGTCGATTTCCAGAATTTCCTCGGCCAGCCAGCGGCGGCGCACATTCACCACCAGGAAGGTGGCGGAAGCGGCGATCAGCGCCAGGATCACGGCGGAGAAAGCTACCATCAGGTTTTGCGACACCGCGCCCAGATTGCCGTCCGAGAGCGATTTCATGGCCGGCCCCATGGGGATCATGGTCGCCACCAGCCCCAGCATCGGTGCGATGCGGGTGGCGATGCGCGCCGCTTCGAGCTGTTTGTGGGCGCGCACATCGAGTTCGTCGGCGCTGGCATGGCGGTTGCCGCGCCACCATTCCAGCAGCGGGCGGCCCTGGCCACGGCGGCGCTGCAAGGCCTGCACGGCAAAGCCGCCCAGGCTGTAGCAGCTGTAGAGGAAGAGCAGGGCGATCAGGGCCAGCGTGGGCAGCAGGAAAATCTGACCCAGCTGGTACATCAGGGTTTCAATCAGGATTTGCATGGTTGGTCTTTCAACGTTAGATAGCGGATGGGGAACGGGCCTGGCGCAGCGCGCCGGCCAGCAGGGCGCCCAGCATCATGGCCAGCGCCACGGGTAGGGGTTGCGGCTTGGGCGGTTGCGGTGTCGCGATTTTTTCCAGCTGCATGCCACGGATGGGCGGCGGTGCGGGTGGTGCCGGCGGCGCGGCTTCGGCAGGCTTGGCCTGGGTGGATTTCTGCGCCGGCGCTGGCGGCGCGGCGCGCGCCACGGCTTGCGCCGGCGCGCTGCCCTGCAGGCCGAAGCCCGGTGCGACGAAGGCCTGGAACTGCGCGTTATCCGTTTTCACATCATGGCGCGCGGCCAGCTCGCGCCAGCGTTCCTTCAATTCCTGCACGGTGGCGGCATCGGCCTGCCAGTAGCCCTTGCGCGCTGCTTCCAGCATGCGTTCGATGGTCTGTGCCATCGCATGCGGGTTGTCGCGCTCAAACCAGTCGCGGATGCCAAGTTTATGCTTGTCGCGCACATACACATCAACGAATTCCTGCCACTGGTCGTCGCGCACGGTTTCGCGCGCCACGGCTTGCCAGCCCCAGAAATTGTTGACCGAGTCCAGCACTTGCAGCGTGCCGGAATAGCCTTCCGCCATCAGGCCTTTGATATAGCCGGGATGGAAATTGCGCGTCGCCAGCTCCTTGGCGAGGAAGCCGGCCGCGCTTTCCACCCGGCCGCCGCTTTGACTGCTGTCGCGCAGATTGGAGATGTACAGCTCCGGCGCCTTGCCGTCGAGGTGGCGCACGGCCAGCGACAAGCCGCCCAGGTACTGGAAGGGATCGTCGGTGGTCAGCATGCCGTACAGGTTCGAAGTGCGCGACAGCACCGCGCCCTCGGTGCCGCGCAACGCCTCGGCATACAGGTTCAATTTGCTGCCGGCCTGGCCCCAGCGCGCCTCGTCCGGCCCGTAGGCGTACTGCATGCGCGACAGGTATAGCTCGGCCAGTTTGCGGTCGCCTTCCTCCTTGCCCTTCCAGGTGTCGCTGGCGAGGGTGGCGTCATCCAGGCCGCTGCCATAGCGGCCCGATTCGGAGGAGAAGATGCGGGTCTGGGCCGCGTTCAGGCGTTCCGCCTCCGGTACACCCGCCTTGGCCAGCGTGGTGGCGATGGCGCGCGTGTTGGCGAGCACGGGATTGTCATCCTCCTGCGCCTCGGCCGCCAGTCGCACGGCTTTCGCCAGTTGGCGCATGGCGTTCGGAAAGTGGTCGCGATACAAACCGGTGGCCGACAGCACGACATCCACACGCGGCCGGCCCAACTGGCCGCGCGGAATGAGCTTCACGTCCACCACGCGGCCGCCCGCGTCCCATACCGGTTCCACGCCCAGCGCCCACAGCGCCTGCGCTTCCAGGATGCCCTGGTGGCGCATGGTTTCCACCGACCACAGGGAGAAGGCCAGCTTTTTCGGGAGCTGGCCCTTGGCCTTGCGGTGCGCGGCCAGCAGGTTGTTCAGCGCATCCTTGCCCGCGCTCCAGGCTTGCTCGCTCGGCACGCGCGAGGGGTCGAAGCCATACAGATTGCGGCCGGTCGGCAGCGCGTCCGCATTCTTGATCGGATCGCCGCCGTAGGAGGTGGCAATGTGGCGGCCATCGAGGGCGGCAAGCATGCCCGCCATTTCCTGGCTCGCGCCCAGCGCCGCGTAGTAGCCCTGGCCACGCTGCAGCAGGGCGGACAGACGCTGGTCTTTGACTTCGCTCAGTGGATGGCCTTCGACCACATAGCGGTGCAGCAGGCGGTAAGGCGCCGATTCGGCCAGCTTGCGGTAATCGTCGACGAAGACTTCGTCCTCTTCATCGCCGGGCGCCGCCGCCAGCTTCCAGTACTGCTTACCCAGCATCAGCATCACGGTGCCGAGGCGGTGCAGCTCCTGGGGCGCGCTGCCGAAGCTGTGCAGGCCGAGCGGCTGGGCCGTTTGCGCCACCTCGTGCAACTGGCTGTGCAGAGCATCCACGAAGCCGGGGAAATCGGTGGCGATGCGTTGCGCATCCCAACCCATATCCTTGTCGATGCGCTCGGCGCGTGTGGCGCGCAGCAGGTCCTCGGCCAGCTTGTCCTTGACGGCGCCGGCGTCCTGGGCCAGCCAGGCATGCAGCAGGTCGTGCAGCTTCGAGAGCGCGTCGTGCAGGCCGGCCGGTGCGAAAGGCGGCGTTTGGTGCGTGATGATGACGGCGCGGCCGCGGCGCTTGGCTTGCACCGCTTCGCCGATATTGTCCACGATGTAGGGATAGACCACCGGCACATCACCGATCGCCAGCAGCGGATAGTCATACACCGACAGGCCGCGCTCCTTACCCGGCAGCCATTCCTGCGAACCGTGGGTGCCGTAGTGGATCAGCGCATCGGCCTGCTGGCTCTGGCGCGCCCACAGATAGGTGGCCAGATAGAAGTGCGAAGGATCGGCCTTGGTGCTGTGGTAGAGCGCTTTCTCCTTGCCCTCCCATTTCTCGCCGCGCGGCGGCTGCGGCAGGATCACGATATTGCCGAACTTCGCGCGCGGCACGACGAAGAAGGCTTCGCCACCGCGCTTGACGACCATCGACGAGCGTTCCGGCTCGCCCCAGCGCGTGTTCAGCGTCTGCCTGACCGGTTCGGGCAGGGTACTCAGCCAGGCGCGGTAAGCCGATACCGGCAGCAGCTCGGCCAGGCCATCGCGCAGCAAGCCTTCCAGCGTATCGTCGCGATAGAAAGGCGCGAGCAAGCGTTGCAGCGAGGCGGTCAGCACTTCCTCGTCCTGCGGCTGGGTGCCGTATCCGGCGGCGTGCAGCGCGGCCAGCGTGCCGGACAGGCTGCGCGGCAGGTTCAGATAGGAGGCCGAGAGATTCTTCTCGCCCGGCGGATAGTTCCAGAAGAAGATGGCCAAGCGCTTCTCGCCATTCGGCGTGCGCTGCAGGCGCACCAGCTTGAGCGCTTTTTCCACGATGGCTTGCGCCTGCGCCGGAATCGGCAGGATCTGGTCGTCGCTCTTGCGCGCCGCGCCCGTGACCATGGCGTCCACGATGCCGGCATATTCGCCCTGGGCCAGGTAGAAGGGCACGTCCATCAGCTGCACGCCTTGCGGATCGGCGGCCCAGGCGGCGGCATCGCCCTTGCGGTAAGGCGTGGCCTGGATCACGGGAATGCCGAGCGCCTCGAATTCCTGCTTGCGGCCTTCGGGATTAAGCATGATCTGGCTGTTGATGATCACGTCCGGCAGCGCCTTGCCATCAATACTCATGGCCGGCGCCATCGGCGTCATGGCCGGGCCATAGAAGGGCAGGGCGATCGCGCCGCCGGCCTCGATGCGCGCGATCAGGTCGTCGATGAAGGCGGTCTGCTCGGCGGCGATATAGGACTGGTGCAGGGCGATGCCGACGATGACGGGCTTGCGCTCCATCCGCGCGCCCTTCCAGCGCAGGTAGTCGGCCGCGCTGGCGAAGATCTTGCCGGGCGCTTTCGGATGGTAGAGCGCGGCCTTGGGGAAGACGATGGGCGGCGCAATGCCGTCCAGGCTCTTGCCGCCCAGATGCGCCGTCAGCGATTGCAGGAAGCCAGTGTAATTGGCGCTGCTGCCGTTCACGTAGTAAGCGAGCAGGCGGCGCGCCAGCGGCTCCGGCAAGCCTTGCCAGGACGGGCTTTGCTCGTGCAGCCAAAGGGAGGGCGCTTTCAGGCCCGGCAAGGCGCGCGCCAGGCGCAGCTTGCCGAATTCGCGCATATGGTCGCGCGGCAGGTCGAACAGCACCGCATCATAGCCGGCGAACAGCGAGGCGTCCGGCTCCGATGGCAGTTGTTCGATGAAGCGCACGTCGACGCTGGCGCCGACCGGCTTGCCCAGCTGCGCGAGCAGCTGGAATTTGCCGGCGGGCGTGGGACTGGTGGTCAGAAACAGCAGCCTGGCGGCGTTGGCCGCGCCGCTGCCGCACAGCAGCAGCACGCAGGCCAACAGGCAGCGGGGTAAGAGCTTGCGCATGATCCGGCCTTAGAACTGGTAACTTAGACTGGCCGACAGCTTGCGTCCCGGCTGGGTGTAGAAGTCCGCTCCCGTCAGGTCGCGCCCCTCGCTCTGGCGGATATCGCTCCACAGCCAGTATTTTTTATCGGTCAGATTGTTCAGCGCCAGATTGATCTGTGTGCCTTTCATCGGACGCCACCACAGCGCCAGGTCGCTGACGCCATAGCCGGCAGGGCGGAACCAGGCGCCATCGCTATCGTCGGTGCGCGTCACGGCCTTGGCGGCGCGCAGGCGCAGCTCGGCGCCCCAGGCGCCCGCATCGTGCAGCAGGCCGGCGCTCAGGCGCTGCGGCTCCACCGTATTGAGTGGCTGACCGTCGGAGCGGTTGTCGCCGCGCGCCACGGCCACCGAGCCGTCGAGTTTCCAGCCCGGCGCAACGTCCCACACGGCGCGTGCTTCGGCGCCGTGAATGCGCACCCGCGACAGGTTCTGGTACATGCTGGTCATGCGGATCGGCGCCGGCACGCAGCGCGGATCGCTCGGGCAGTTCAGCTGCACGCTGGCGATGAAATCGCGGTAGCGGTTGTCGTACAGGGCGACCTGGCCGCGCAGCTTGTCGGCGTTCAGCTTCAGGCCCACTTCCAGGCCGACGCTGGTTTCGGCCTTGAGATCGGGATTGGGAACGATGCTGTACATCTGCGAGTTGTTGCGGAAAGCGCCGTTGACCTCTTCATAGTTCGGGACGCGGTAGCCGCGCGCCAGCTGGCCGTAAGCCGATACGCCGGGTTTGAAGGTCCACATCGCGGCCAGCTTGGGCGAGAGCGAGCCGTCGCTTTGGCGCGCCACCTTGCGCTTGATATTGTCCAGCACCGCCTGGGCCAGGGCGTCGACCTTGGGGGCGAGGCGGCGCCAGTCGTAACGCAGGCTTGGCGTCAGACTCAGGGAGCCGCCCGCCAGGCCGCTGATTTCATCCTGGGCGAAGAAGGCGATGGTGTCGGTATTGCCGATGGCGAAATCGCGCAGCGGGAAGATGTCGCCGGCCAGGTTCTTGCCCACCGTGCCGGTGGTCTGGTTGCGCACCGTGGCGTCGCGCCGCTCCTCGGTCTTCACGCGCGAGGTATCCACGCCATAGGTCAGCAGATGGTCCTGGCCGCCCAGTTTCAGGCCGCTTTCGAATTGCAGGCTGGCGCCGGTGGCGATTTGCGAGAACAGGAATTCCTGGTCGATCAGGCAGTTGTTCACGCCCACGGGGCCGGAGGCGGCGCAGGTGGCGCTGGTGCGTTCGCGCTGCTGGCGGTTGTAGTTCTTGGTATCCGAATCCTGATGGTAGAGCTTCGCGGTCAGGCGCTCATACCAGGCGCCTTGCGGCATATGCTGCCATTCCACGGTGCCGCGCAGACGGCGGCTATGGTCGTCGCCCGACATGGCGCTGACCTTGGGCAGGGAGGTGGCCAGGCGCAGCACGTCGACGTCGCTGTCGATCTTGCGGCCTTCCAGCGTGGCCGACAGCTTGTGGCCGGACGCGGGGCGGTAGGCGAACTTCATCAGCAAGCCTTGGTCGCGGATGTCCTGCGGGTTGGGCAGGCTGCGTTTGGCCGTGTGGCTGTCGTCCGATCCCATATTCTCGAAGGCGTGCGCGGTGGCGCGCGAGTAGCCCAGCAGCGCCTCACCCGACTCGCCGCGCCAGGCGCCCATCAGCGAATGGCGCAGCGCATCGTTGTCGCCATTGCGGCTGATGCGGTAGCGTGCCGCCGTACGCTGCCCGGGCGCCAGCAGGTCGGCCGGGTCCAGGGTCAGGTAGCCGACCACGCCGCCGATGGCGTCCGAACCATACAGGCTCGATGCCGCGCCGCGCAGGATTTCGACCCGCTTCAGAAAGTCGGGCGAGGCGCCGCCCGGCGCATTCATGGTGAAGTTGGTGGGGCCGCCGCCGTTGTAGAAGTCAGGCAGGCGCACGCCGTCGACCATCTGCGTCACGCGGTTGTCCTCGATGCCGCGGATGTTCACGCGGGTGGCGCCGAAGCGGCGCAGATCGCGCGCCAGCGCCACGTCGGCTTCATTGCGCAGCAGGTCGGCGGCGTCGCCCGGCAGGCGGCGCTCGATCTCGGCGCGCTCCAGTACGCTGACGGTGGCGGCCACGTTTTCGGCCGCCGTTTCGGTACGCGTGGCGGTGACGGTGATGGTGGACAGGGTTTTATCGGCGTGCGCAAGCGGCGCGCTCAAGGCGAGCACGAGCGCCGCGGCCATGGGTTTTTGCTGAAACATCTAGCCTCCGGTGGTGGGGACGAGTCCGGGCTGGCTGGTTCGGGCAGGCCGAGTGGCTGACGGTATCGATACGAAAGGAAACCGCGAGCTTAAATGTTAATGAGAACTATTCGCATTGATCTAGATCAAGAAAGCTGCTGTTGTAAGTTCCACTGTTGAGACAATTGGTGAGTATCCTCAAGTTTTTGTTTCCTATACTCCAAAAAAACCCTGGGCATGGCAGGTCGCGCCGTGCGCCAGGCAAACAACTGTTTGCCTGTGTTTGCGAACCCCAGCCCCTGGTTCGCGCATCGATTCCTTGTTCCCATATATAAGTGAAGGAAAAGCGTCATGCGCGTGAATTCTCCGGTCACCAATAATGAATTTGTCCTGGACGATGGCAAGACCATCGTCTCCACCACGGACTTGAAAGGCAAGATTCAGTACGCCAACCCCTATTTCATCGAAGTCAGCGGCTTCGCGGAAGACGAACTGATCGGCGCGCCGCAGAATATTCTGCGCCACCCGGATATGCCGGCCGAAGCGTTTGCCGACCTGTGGCTCACCATCAAGGCGGGCATGCCCTGGACCGGCATGGTGAAAAACCGCTGCAAGAATGGCGATTTTTACTGGGTGCTGGCGAATGTGACGCCGGTGATCGAGGGGGGCCGGCCGGTCGGCTATATGTCGGTGCGCACCAAGCCCAACCGCGAGCAAGTGCGCCAGGCCGACGACCTTTACCGTGAACTGCGCAACGGCAATCCGCGTGGCCTGACGCTGCGCCACGGCCAGGTGTTGCGTGGCGGCCTCGTCGGTAAGCTGGCGCGGCTGAGCCATCTGTCGCTGGCGCGCCACATTGGCCTGGGCCTGGGCGGGGTCAGCCTGATGCTGGCTTTGCTGGCGGTGGGCCTGTGGACCAGCGGCGACGGCAGTGTCTTGCATGGCTGGCTCAGCACCCTGTCGGCCGTGGCCGTGGTTGGAGCGTTGTATGTGTGGTACAGCCTGCACCAGGCGATTGTGATGCCGCTGCAGCAAGCCATCGGCTTTGCGCGCAAGATGGCGGGCGGCGACCTGACCGGGGCGTTGGACATTCCCCAGCACAACGATATGGGCCAGCTGCTGGCCGCGCTGCGCCAGACCAATATCAATCTCCACAGCATCATCGGCGATGTACGCGCCAACTTCGACGAAATCAAATTGGCCACCAGCGAAATCGCCAGCGGCAATATGGATCTGTCGGGACGGACCGAATCGCAAGCATCGAGCTTGCAGCAAACTGCCGCTAGTATGGAGCAACTGACTACCAATGTGCAGCAAAGTGCCGGCAACGTGGCCAGCGCCAATGAGCTGGCGGGACAGGCTTCGCGCATCGCCGCGCAAGGCGGCAACATCGTCTCGCAAGTGGTGCAGACCATGGGCGATATCAGCACATCCTCGCGCAAGATCCTCGATATCATCGGCATGATCGATGGCATCGCCTTCCAGACCAATATCCTGGCGCTGAATGCGGCGGTGGAAGCGGCGCGCGCCGGCGAGCATGGCAAGGGCTTCGCCGTGGTGGCCAGCGAGGTGCGCAGCCTGGCCCACCGTTCGGCCACGGCGGCCAAGGAGGTCAAACAGCTGATCGACCTGTCCCTCTCCAAGGTCGATGCCGGGACCGCGCTGACCAGCAACGCCGGCAGCACGATGAGCGAAGTTATCGAGTCGGTGGAGCGGGTTACCCATGTGATGGACGAGATTTCCTCGGCCACCCAGCAGCAAAGCCATGGCCTCGTGCAGGTCAACCAGGCGGTCAACCAGATCGACGACATTACCCAGCAAAATGCCGCCCTGGTGGAGCAGGCGGCCGCGGCGGCGCGCAGCCTGGCGCAGCAGGCCGAATGGGTGGCCCAGGCCATGGCGGTGTTCAAGCTCAAGGAAATTGCCGCGCGCCGAGGAATGCCCCAGGCGCACCCGCACGCCGCGTCGCCGGCCACGCCACGGTTGGAAAAAAACAAGTTCAAGCAACTGGCCTGACCCTCCCATCCCCGCCTTCCTGCCCAACTGTGGCTAGCTTGCAGCTAGCCACAGTTCTTCTGTGGATCAAGCTCAGCAAGCAGTGTAGAATCGTTATTCCATGTAAATAAAGCAATAATCTGGCTTGTCCGGAATCAATCTTTCACCCGCAAAACTATCGCCAAAAGCCCATGGCTGCGGGCTTGGCGTCACGCTGCCGTCATGCACAAAAGGCAGACTAATTTGCGACAAATTGCGCATTGAATAGTTTCAAGTAATGATATATAGTTAGCATAATTGCAAAATGTAATTCTTTTATGGAATTCGTTATGGACAAGGCAAAGGTTGTCGCAGTTGTTGGGCTGGGCTATGTCGGCCTGCCGCTGGCAGTGGAATTCGGCAAAAAGCGCAGCACCATCGGATTCGATCTGTCGGCCAGCAAGGTCGAGAATTACCGCCGCTTCATCGACCCGACCGGCGAAGTGTCGAGCGAGGATTTGCGCGCCGCCGAGCATCTGAGCGTCACCACCGACCCGGCCGCGCTGGCCGCCGCCGACTTCATCGTGGTCGCCGTGCCGACCCCGGTGGACATTGCCCATAACCCCGATTTCGGCCCGCTCGAAGGCGCCAGCAAGTCCGTTGGCCAGCATATGAAGCGCGGCGCCATCGTGGTCTACGAATCGACCGTGTATCCCGGCGCCACCGAAGAGATTTGCATTCCCATCCTGGAACAGCAGTCCGGCCTGAAATGGAAGCAGGACTTCCACGTCGGCTTCTCGCCCGAGCGCATCAACCCCGGCGACAAGCAGCACACCTTGACCACTATCCTGAAAGTGGTCTCGGGCGACGACGCGCCGACCCTGGACGCCATCGCCGGCCTGTACGAATCGATCATCACCGCCGGCGTCTACCGCGCCTCCAGCGTGAAGGTGGCGGAAGCGGCCAAGGTGATCGAGAACACCCAGCGCGACCTGAATATCGCGCTGATGAACGAGCTGGCCCTGATCTTCGACAAGATCGGCATCGACACGCTGGAAGTGCTGCAGGCGGCCGGCACGAAATGGAATTTCCTGCCCTTCCGTCCGGGCCTGGTGGGCGGCCACTGCATCGGCGTCGACCCTTACTACCTGACGCACAAGGCCGATATGATCGGCTATCACCCGCAGGTGATCCTGGCGGGCCGCCGCATCAACGACGGCATGGCTAAATTCGTGGCCGAAAAAACCGTTAAGGAAATGATCGCCGCCGGTTTCCATGTGAAGGGTTCCAAGGTGAATGTGATCGGCCTGACTTTCAAGGAAAACTGCCCCGACCTGCGCAACTCCAAGGTGGCGGACGTGGTGGCCGAGCTGCGCTCGTATGGCGTGGACGTGCATGTGCACGACCCGGTGGCCGACGCGGACGAGGCGATGCACGAATACGGCATCAAGCTCGATACATGGGAAGACCTGCCGGTGGCTGACGCCATCGTGGCGGCCGTGTCGCACAAGGAACTGCTGGCGCGCCCGCTGACCGATCTGGAAGAAAAATTGAACAAGGGCGGCTGCTTCATCGATGTGAAATCGCAGTTCGATCTGGCCGCCTTGTGCGAAGCGGGCTTTAACGTCTGGCGCCTGTGAGCGCGGCGGCGCGCGCCGCAACCGACAAGAACAGTGGAGGCATGAAAGCCGTGGGCAAGTTTGAGGAAATTCAGGAACACCTGCGTGGACAGCGCTACCACTGGCTGATCACCGGGGTGGCCGGTTTCATCGGCTCCAATTTGCTGGAAGCCTTGCTGAAGCTGAACCAGCGCGTGACTGGCCTGGATAACTTCGCCACCGGCCACCGCCACAACCTGGAGCAGGTGCAGGCGCTGGTGGGCGCGCAGGCCTGGGCCAATTTCGACTTCATCGAAGGCGATATCCGCCAGCGCGCCGATTGCGAACGCGCCTGCGCCGGCGTCGATTTCGTGCTGCATGAAGCGGCCCTCGGTTCCGTCACGCGCTCGATCGAAGATCCGCTGGCCACGCATGAAACCAATGTCACCGGATTCCTGAACATGCTGGTGGCCGCGCGCGACGCGAAAATCAAACGCTTCGTGTACGCCGCTTCCAGCTCGACCTACGGCGACCATCCCGGCCTGCCGAAAGTGGAAGACCAGATCGGCAATCCTTTGTCGCCGTATGCGGTGACCAAGTACGCCGACGAGCTGTATGCGGACGTGTTCGCGCGCTGCTACGGCGCCGAATCGATCGGCCTGCGCTATTTCAATGTGTTCGGTCCGCGCCAGGACCCGAACGGCGCCTATGCGGCGGTGATTCCGCAGTGGGTGGCAGCGCTGATCAAGAACCAGCCTTTGTTCATCAATGGCGATGGCGAGACGAGCCGTGATTTCTGCTTTATCGACAATGTGGTCCAGGCCAATCTGCTGGCGGCCCTGGCCAACGCGCCGCAAGCGGTGAATCAGGTTTATAACGTGGCGCTCAACGAGCGCACCAGCCTTAACCAGCTGTACCGCATGATGCATCAGCTGCTGCTGGACCGCTTCCCGCATCTGCAGGAGCACCAGGCGCAGTACAAGGATTTCCGTGCCGGTGATGTGCGCCATTCTCAGGCGGATATCGGCAAGGCGCAGCAACTGCTTGGCTTTAACCCCACCCACCGCATCGGGGAGGGACTGAAAGAAGCCATGGATTGGTACGTCCGCAATCTGGTTCGTTCCAATTAAAAAACGAATCCTGGAGAGGCGGCGTGGGGACGCGGCTCTCATCCAGAAGAATAGGGTTGTGCGGGAGGGAAAAATGCTAAGAATCTCAAACCACTACGTCTCTAAGGTCGTATTCAGCCTGCTGTTTCTGGAGGTGCTGATCCTGATCGGCTCCTTCTATGCCGGGGCCGGCCTGCGCTTTTTCGACGGCGAGGAATTCGTGCTGCCGAAACTCGACCATTTCTTCATGTCCGCTTGCGTCTTCGCGGCCGCCATTGTGTTCAGCATGAGCGCATTGGGCATGTACCAGATCAACTTCAATGAAGGCTTGCGCAATTCCTTCTTCTTCCAGCTCATGCCGTCCTTCGCCATGGGTTTTTGCATTCTGACCCTGGTGTTCTACCTGGCGCCGGAGCTGTATTTCGGGCGCGGCATCCTGGTCATGGTCTTCTTCTTCTCCGGCAGTGGCATTCTGCTGGCGCGGGTGATGTTCCTGAAGACTTCGGAATTCCACTTCCTCGAATCGCGCATCATCTTCCTCGGCGGCGGCGCGCTGGCCAAGGAATGTGGCGACCTGGCCCTGCGCAAGAGCTCCTACCGCAAATACGATATCGCCGGCTATATTCCCGTGCCTTCCGAGGATGTCTGCGTGCCGCAAGCGAGCCTGCTGCCGCTGGAAGAGGGGCAGTCGCTGGTGGCATTGGCCAATAAGCAGCGCGTCAGCGAGATCGTGGTCTCGGTGTCGAACCGCCGCGGCGGCGCCTTCCCGATCAAGGAACTGCTGGAGTGCAAACTGTACGGCATCCAGGTGACGGATGCGGCCACCTTCTTCGAGCGCGAAACCTGCCAGATCCGCGTCGACTCCCTGCAACCGAGCTGGCTGGTGTTCGGCGGCGGTTTTGACCAGAGCTTCATGCGCGCCTTCATGAAGCGCGCCTTCGACGTGATGGCCAGCCTCTTGCTGCTGGCGGTGTCGCTGCCGGTCATGCTGTTTACCGCGCTGTGCATCTTCATCGAAGACCGCGCGCCGATCTTCTACCAGCAGGAGCGCGTGGGCAAGGACGGCCATGTGTTCAAGGTGCTGAAATTCCGCAGCATGTTCAACGATGCGGAAAAAGGCGGCAAGCCGCAGTGGGCGGCGCGCAACGATCCGCGCGTCACGCGCGTCGGCAATATCATCCGCAAGCTGCGCATCGACGAGCTGCCGCAGATTTTGAACGTGCTCAAAGGCGAGATGAGCTTCGTCGGTCCGCGTCCGGAGCGGCCATATTTCGTCGAGCAGCTGACCGAGCGCGTGCCCTATTACAATGTCCGCCACAGCATCAAACCCGGCATCACCGGCTGGGCCCAGGTGCGCTACGGCTATGGCGACTCGGTCGAGGATGCGCTGCAAAAGCTGCAGTACGATCTGTACTACGTGAAGAACAATAGCCTGCTGCTGGATGTCCTGATCCTGATCGACACCTTCAAGGTCGTGGTGTTCCGGGGCGGCCGGTAAGCGGAGGGGCGGGACCGGATGCTCAACACGACCGCCGCCTTCAGCTACGCCAGCGCCGCGCTGGCGTTTCTACTTCTGTGCCTGTTCCTGCTGACCAGCTGGCGCAGCCGCCAGCATGTGCGCGTGCTGGCGCTGGCCAGCCTGCTCAGCGTGATCTGGGGCGGCGTTATCGCCCTGTATACCGCCCAGCTGATTCCGCCCACCATGGCCAGCTTCGCCATCGACCTGGTGGAACTGGCGCGCAACGGCGCGTGGACGATTGCCCTGCTGTCCCTGCTCGGCCATCTGGCGCCGCAAGGCGAGGGCAGCGAACGCCGCCGCCGCTTCGCGCGCGCCATCGGCGCCGGCTATGCCTTGCTGGTCGTGTGCGCGCTGCTGCTGCCTTGGCTGAGCGCGCCGCTGATGTTCTACCTGACCGTGGTGGGCCGCGTCGGCCTGGCCGTGCTGGGCATGCTGCTGGTGGAGCAGCTGTACCGCAACCGCCCGCCCACCGAGCGCTGGGCCATCAAGTTTGCCTGCCTGGGCATCGGCGGCATCTTCGTTTACGACTTTTACATGTACAGCGACACCCTGCTGTTCCGCGAACTGAATGTGGAGCTGTGGTCGGCGCGTGGCCTGGTCAACGCGCTGACGGTGCCGCTGATCGCCGTCTCGGTGTCGCGCAGCGCTTCCTGGGCTTCGCCGATCGCCGTGTCGCGCCGCATGCTGTTCCACTCGGCCACCTTGATCGGCGCCGCCATCTATCTGCTGGCGATGAGCTTTGCCGGCTACTACCTGCGTTTTGTCGGCGGCATGTGGGGTTCGCTGATGCAGCTGGCCTTCCTGTTCGGCGCCAGCATCCTGCTGGTCGGCATACTGTTCTCGGGCAGCTTCCGCGCCTCGCTCAAGGTGTTCCTTGCCAAGCACTTTTACCGCTACAACTACGATTACCGCGAAGAGTGGATGCAATTCACGCGCACCCTGTCCGAGCAGGGCCAGGACGTGGGCGAACGCAGCATCGGCGCCATGGCTTCGCTGGTGGACAGCCCGGCCGGCGCGCTGTGGATCCGGCGCGATTCCGGCCAGTTCGAGCCGGCCGCCCATTGGCATATGCCCTTGCCGGACAAGGTCGAACCCGCCGACAGCCCGCTGCTGCAGTTCATGGAACAGAAGCAGTGGCTGGTCGATCTGGAGGAACACCGCCAGCATCCCGAACAATTCGCCGACGTGCCGCTGCCCGCCTGGCTCGACGCCTATCCGCGCGCGCGCCTGGTATTACCGCTGATGCTGCATGGCCGCCTGTTCGGCTTTGTGCTGCTGCTGCAGCCGCGCGGCGCCATCCGCCTGAACTGGGAAGTGATCGACCTGCTGAAGATCGCGGGCAGCCAGGCCGCCAGCTATCTGGCGCAGCAGGAGGCGGCGGGCGCCCTGATGCTGGCGCGCCAGTTCGACTCCTTCAACCGCATGTCCACCTTCGTGGTGCATGACCTGAAAAACCTGGTGGCCCAGCTGTCGCTGATGATGGCGAACGCGGAAAAGCACCGCAACAATCCCGAGTTCCAGCGCGATATGCAGGACACCGTCGCCTACTCGGTGCAGAAGATGAAACTCCTGCTGCAAAAGCTGAGCCGCAGCGCCTCGCCCCAGCGGCCCGCGCCGCTTTCGGTGGAGCAGGTATTGACCCAGGCTGTGGCGCTGAAAGCGGCGTTCGAGCCCAAGCCGCAGCTGGAAATCGGCCAGTCCGGCCTGCGCGTGCTGGCCGATGGCGAACGCCTGGAAAGGGTGGTGGGCCACCTGATCCAGAACGCCATCGAAGCCACGCCCAAGGACGGCAAGGTGGTGGTGCGCGCCGCCAGCGACGGCGACGAGGTGCTGATCGAAATCAGCGACACCGGACAGGGCATGAGCGAAGACTTCATCCGCGAGCGCCTGTTCAAGCCCTTCGATTCGACCAAGTCGGCCGGCATGGGCATCGGCGCGTTCGAGAGCCGCGAATACATCTATGAACTGGGCGGCAGGCTGGAAGTGAGCAGCCTGCCGCTGCACGGAACCACATTCAAGGTCCGCCTGCCCGTGTACCGCCAGAGCGCGCAGACCGTCGAGCAAGCCGCATAAGGCAGAAGGAAAGCTGTGACTCAGAACAAACCGAAGCTGCTCATCATCGAAGACGATCCAGGCTTGCAAAAGCAGCTGCGCTGGAGCTTCGATGCTTACGATGTGGTGGTGGCCGGCGACCGCGAGGCCGCCCTGGCCCAATTGCGCCGCCACGAACCGGCGGTGGTGACCATGGACCTGGGCCTGCCGCCCGATCCGGACGGCGCGACCGAAGGCCTGGCCACGCTGCAGCAGATCCTGGCCCTGGCGCCGGACACCAAGGTCATCGTCCTGACCGGCAACCAGGACCGCAGCCACGCGGTGAAAGCCATCGCGCTGGGCGCTTACGATTTCCATCAAAAACCGAGCGAACCGGAAATCCTGTCGCTGGTGATCCAGCGCGCCTTTTTCCTGCATGCGCTGCAGCAGGAGAACCGCCGCATGCTGCAATCGCAGGCCGAGTCGCCGCTGGCCGGCATCATCAGCCGCGACGCGGGCATGCAGAAGGTCTGCCGCAATATCGAGAAGGTGGCGCCGACTTCGGCCTCCGTCATGGTGCTGGGCGAGAGCGGCACCGGCAAGGAAGTGCTGGCGCGCGCCCTGCACCAGCTCAGCCCCCGCGCCAGCCAGCGCTTCATGGCGATCAACTGCGCGGCGATCCCCGAGAACCTGCTGGAAAGCGAATTGTTCGGCTACGAGAAGGGCGCCTTCACCGGCGCGGTGAAACAGACCAAGGGCAAGGTGGAGCTGGCCCATGGCGGCACCTTCTTCCTCGACGAGGTGGGCGACCTGCCCATGGCGCTGCAAGCCAAGTTGCTGCGCTTCCTGCAGGAACGCGTCATTGAGCGCGTGGGCGGGCATGAGGAGATTCCGGTCGATGTGCGCATCGTCTGCGCCACCCACCAGAACCTGAAGCAGCTGGCCACCACCGGCCGCTTCCGCGAAGACTTGTATTACCGCCTGTCCGAGATCGTCGTCACCATCCCGCCGCTGCGCGAGCGCCTGGGCGACGCGGTGCTGCTGGCCCAGCACTTCAAGAACAAGTTCGCGACGCAGGAAGGACGCGGCAATCTGCATTTCAGCCAGGAGGCACTGGTGCAGATCGAAACCCATCCTTGGCCGGGCAATGTGCGCGAGATGGAAAACTGCATCAAGCGCGCGGTCATCATGGCCGATGGCTCGCAGATCCTGGCGGAAGACCTGGGCTTGTCCGGCGTGCCGCTGGAAGAGGAGCCGCTGAACCTGCGCCAAGTGCGCGAAGAGGCGGAATACAAGGCCATCGTCAAGGCGTTGGCGCGGGTCGAGGGCAATATCGTCAAGGCTTCCGAACTGCTCGGCATCAGCCGCCCCACCTTATACGACTTGATGGAGCGTCACGCCATCAAGGGTTCCTCTTCCTGAGACGCCGAGCGGCGCCGGCGCCGCTTGCCCCGATGCGGCGCGGCCGCCGGACGCAGGCTGCCGGCGCCCAGCAGCAGGAAGAACAGGGTAGTCAGGCGCGGCACGTCGAAGATGCTGTCGAACAGGCCGACCATCATGCAGCCCGCCAGCGCCGCCAGGCAGATCGTGGCAAGCAGCTCGCCCATCAGGCCGCGCGCCGCCATCTGGCCGCCAGCCACCAGCAGCAAGGCCGCCGTCGCCATCGCGCCCAGCCAGCCCATCTCGAACACCGTGTTGACCGCGAAATTCTTCACATGCCAGGGGAAGTGATTGCGGTCGCTGCTGAAAAACCAGTAATCGTTGGCGGCGGAGAAGCTGCCGTTCCGGATCAGCTCACGCCCGTCTGCGGCGTCGCGCAGGCTGATATTGTCCACGTCCAACCATGCGCTGCCGCCGTCGCTGAAGATTTCCAGCTGGGTCGGCGCGGCCAGCAGGCCGCCGTGGCCGAGTTGGGGACGCAGCGTGGCATCCACATGCTGCCATGCGCGCTCTTGCGGCTTGAGGCGCGACTGGACGTAGCTGCAATTCTGGCGGTACAGCAGCCAGCGCTCGCAGATGCCGATGGCCATGCCCACCTTGCCATCCTTGCGCCGCACGTCGAAGGACAGCCGGTAATCGCGGCCGTTTTGCACGTCGACCCGCTGCAGCATGCGCAGCACTTCGCCGTAGCCTATCGAGTACTGCGGCGTGCCGAGGCGCAGGAAGCGGTTGTTGCCGTTCTCCTCCTCGTAGCGGAAGGTGCCGGGCATTTCGCCGTGCAGATTCTTCCACAAATACACCTCGGGATAGCGGCCCAGCCCCATGCCCAGCAGCTGCGTGCCGCTGTCGCTGTCCATCATCTCCAGCGCCTCGCCCCAGTGGCGCAGGCGCACATCCAGGTCGCCGCCCACGGTGGCGAAGCGGCTGCCCGCGTAATAGCTGCCCGCCACCGGAATCAGCGTGGCGCAGACAATCGCGCCGAAGAAGCCCAGTATCAGCGTCGAGCGTTCCAGATGCCAGGGCCGCCGCTCAGGCGGCAGCAGGCGCGCCGCCGCCAGCGCGCCTGCAATCAAGGCCAGCAGCGCCGCGTCCTGCCAGGCCTTGCCGCCGCCCCAATGCACCGACACCAGCGCCGCGCTCAATGCCAGCGCGGGAAAACCGGCAAGGGCCAGGCAAAGTCCGAGCGACTGCTTCCGCTGCGGCCCGAATAGCAGGAGCAGGATGCCCGCGCCAGCGACGCCGCCCGCCAGCAGGTAAGCGGCATACGCGCCCTTGCCGGTGGCGGCATCGCCGCCCTGCAGCAGCAGATACAGGCCGCTGCAGGCCAGCAGCAGACCAGCGGCCAGCGCCACGGCCAAGTCGCGCCGCTGCAGAACCGGCCTGGCGCCGCCCAAGGCAAACGCCACGCCCAGCAGACCAAGGGCCGCCGCCAGGCCGCGATAGCCGCCGCTGCCGAAGACCTGGGCCAGCGCCCAGACCAGCAGGGCAAGCAGCAGCAGGCCGCCCAGCAGGCGCGCCAGCGTCAGGCTGCCGTCGCGCACGTGGCGCGCTCCCGCCAGCAGCGCGATCACCGCGCCGGAACAGGCGTAAGCCAGATAGATATCGCGCGAAAAAGTCGTCAGGCCCGCATAGCAGCCCAGCAGCAGCAGGAGCAGGCCGGGAACCAGGCGGCGCGCATCGTGCACGCCGATCAGCCACAGGGCGACAAAGGGAAAGGCCATGGCCAAGTAGGCATCCAGCGCCGCGCCGCCCGTATGCATGGCCGAGAAGGGCGCGGTCGGCCGGTAGTCGCTGGCGAAGTTGAACAGGCCGGGAAACACGGCGCGCTCCCAGCCCACCGCCAGGCAAGCGCCCGCAAGTCCCAGCAGCATGCCCGGCACGAACAGGCGCGTGAGGTTTTCCAGTTGCGGCCCGGCGCTATGGCGCAGCAGCGGCAGCAGCAGCAAGCCCCAGGCAAAGCCTTTCAGCACGCGCGGGCTGTTGTAGGGGCTGACGTAATTGCTGAAGGCATTCGCGTCCAGTGGCGCCAGCGGCTGCATGCCGCGCCAGGCGGCGATGGCGAAGCAGGCGGCCAATAGGGCAAGACAGATTTTCAGGCCGGCTGGCAGGCGCGCGCCGGGCGGTGCGTCGGCGTAGCGCCAATAGCCGACGGTGCAGGTGGCCAGCAGCAGCAGGTCCAGTTCTTCCAGAAAGAACCAGCCGGTCCAGGGTGCGATGTCGAAGACCGGCAGCAGGGCCGGCACCAGCAGCAGCCAGGCGGCGGGATAGCGCCACAGCAGCGCCAGATAGAGGACCAGCGCGGCGCCCAGGACAGGCTTGCTGGCCGGGTAGACCCAGGCTGCGGCCAGCAACGCTGCGAACATCAGCAGCGCGCTGGCTCGATGCAGCCCGGCGCGGATCATGGCGTCTTATCGCTCCACTTGCCCGCCGCCGTCAGCATATTTTTCAGCCCCGGCAGCGGAAAGCCCAGCTCATAAGCCTTCCTTGCATATTTGACGGCGGGGTCGTATTTCTTCATCTTCGCGTAAGCCAGGCCGAGGTTGTAATTGATCGTGGGATTCTCGGGGTCCAGCTCCACGGCTTTTTCCAGCATGGGCAGGGCTTTCTCGGCCTGTCCGATGCGGTACAGATAGCCGGCGTACGCCGCATGCGCCGCGCCATCATCCGGCACGAAGCGCACGGCGCGCTCGAAATAGCATTCCACCGGATATTTCCCGCCCGGCAGCTGCACTGCTTTCTGGCGCAGCGCCACCTTGGCCAGTGTTTCCAGCGCCCGCGTATGGTTGGGGAAGGCGCGCAGCGTGTAGTCCAGGTCCGCCCCCAGCGTGCCGGTATTGCCCTTCAGGCCCTGTTCCACCTCTTCCGTGAAGTGAGCCTGCTCCACCAGATGCAGCTGTTCGGCATCGGGCGTGCGGTAATCGAAGGGACCGAAGGCGTTCACCAGCTCCCCGCAAAACGGCTTGGCGGCCAATTGCCCGCTGGCGGCGGCCAGCAGCAGAATTGCAGCCAGGGTTGCCTTGATCTTCATCGTACTTCCTCCCTATTGGCCTGCAAGGCATGCGCGGCTTGCGCCGGCTGGGCGACGCGCTCCAGCAGCTGGCCCAGTTCTCCCGTGCGCGCGCGGCGCGAATTGGCGGCAATCGCCTCTTCCGACGCGAGCGGCGCCTTGCCCGCTTCCGCCAGCTCCAGGAAACGCATCAGCCCTTGCATGATGCCTTCCTTCGAGTCGAGCGGCGCGATGGTGTCGATGCCGGCCTGGCGCAAGGCGGCGGCGGTGTCGCCGATGGTGTCGGTCAGGGCCAGGATGGGGCGGCGCGCGCGCAGGTATTCATACAGCTTGGCCGGAATCTGGTGGTTGCAGTTGCTCGCTTGCAGCACCAGCAGCGCATCGGCCGTCAGCATTTCGCTGAGCGCATCGCGGTAGGCGATATGCGGCGCCAGGCCGACCAATTCGCCGATGCCATAGCGCGCAATCAAGCCAGCCAGATAGTCGTCGTGCGCCGTGGCGCGCAGCACCACGCGCAGACGCTGCGCATCGATCCGGCCTTGCGCCTGCAGCTCCGCCAGCGCCTCGAACAGCGGCACCGGGTCGCGTTCGGACGGGTAGATGATGCCGCTGTGGATCAGCGTGAACGGACGGCCCTGCGCCGGCGCGGCCTGGGCGGCGAGGGCGCCGGCGTCGGCGAAGTTCTCTTCGTCGTAACCGTTTTCGATCAGGGCGAAGCGGCTGGCCGGAATCTCCGGGAAGCGCGTTTCATATGTCTTGATCGCGCCCGGCGTGGTGCACACGGCCACGGTGCAGTGCTTGATGGTCTGCTTCTCGATCCAGCGGTACACCTTGCGCGTCAGCGGGTCGGCGGGATAATCCACATCGGTCATCGGGTCGCGCAGGTCGGCGATCCAGGGCAGGCCGGTCATGCGGTGCAGGCACAACGCGATCAGGTTGGCGCTGGCGATCGGATAGGTAGACCAGATCACTTGCGGGCGGTATTTGCGGATCATGCGCAGCCCGGCCGGCACCGCGCCCAGGCACCACGAGACCCAGCGGTCGGGCAGGGCCAGCCAGCCCACATAGCGTCCGCGCCAGGCCAGGTGGCGCGAGGTGTCGAGCGCAAAGGCGCGCCGCACCACCGCTTCGGCCGGAATCTCGCGCATCTGGTCGTTGCCGCTGTTGGCATAGGCGCGCGGATGGGCCGACAGCACCAGCGGCTGCCAGCCCTGCTGCGGCAGATACTGCGAGAACTTCAGCGTGCGCTGGATGCCGCTGCTGCCGCGCATGGGCGGATAGTGGTAAGCGATCATCAGCACGCGCTTTACCATGAGCGCACCCAATCGGAAGTCCAGCCGGCCACCTGGTCGCGCCATTCGCGACGCGAGAAAGTGTGGTCGGCCGGCGCCAGGGTCTGCCGGGTCACGCGCGGAGCCGCCAGCAGGCCTTGCCACTGGCGGGATGCCTTTACCATGTCCAGAAACTCCTGCGCCGTCAGATCGGCGCCGCTAAAGATGAAAAGAACCTTGCCCGAAAAGCCTTGCAGTCCCTCCAGCATGCGCTGATGCAGGCCGGGCGCGTCGGGCGTCGGGCTGCCGGTCTGCTCCACCGCATGGCCGGCCGCATCGTCCGTCGTCGCGGCGGCGGGACGGCGCGCATACGCCGCGCCCAGCAGGCCGGCAAATGAGCGCAGCGCCGCGCCGAAGCGGAAGCGGCCGCTGAATATCTTCCGCCACAGCTCCGGCTGCAGCAGTCGGTCGCGGTAGTAATGCTTGAGCGTGGCCTTGGCCAGGCCTTCGGTGCTGCGCGCCCAGGGGTTCAGCAGCACCATACCGCAGACGCGATCATCCTGGCGCGCATAAAACATGGCCGCTGAAGCCGCGTCGCACAGCCCCCACAGCACCACTTCCTGCAAGCCGGGACAAGCCGCCATGAACTGGTCGATGGCCGCGCGCAGGTCGGCGTCGACCTCTTCGAAATCGCGCGCCGCGCCGCTGCTGTCGCCCATGCCGCGGTAATCGAAGCGCATGGCCGGAACGCCCTGCGCCGCCAGCGCGCGCGCCAGCAGCGTGAATTGGCGATGGCTGCCGGCCCGGTACTGCGGGCCGCCGACCACGATCAATACGCCGCGCCGCGCCGGCTGGGCGGCCGGGCTGAGAATGGCCGTCAGCCACTCGCCCTGGCAGGGAAAGCCGAGCGCCTGTTCCTCAAGCTGCATGGCAGGCTTCCTTCAAGGCCGCCGCCGTTGCATCCAGCAAGGCAGGGCATTCGCTGATTTCCTGGGTGGTCCAGAAGGGCTGGCCCGCCACCGTCAGGGCGGATATCTCGCCGCCTTCCTGCCAGCCGTGCAGCACGCGCGCGGCGGCCGGCGGCAGCGGACGGCCTTCCTCCGCCACGATCTCGAACCAGCGCAGCGGACAGGGTGGCGGCCCGAACTTGGCCGCGTCCAGCGCTTCAATCGACTGCGCCAGCGCGGGCGCCAGCGTATAGCCCGCGATTTCCAGCGGCTCGCCCGCCGCCAGCGTGGCGCGCAGGGCGGCGGTGCCGCCATTTTTTTCCTGGCCCTCGGCCAGCATCTGGTTGGCCAGTTTCAGGCGCAGGAATTGCGTCATGAAATTGGCGCCATTCGTCACCGCTTGCCACAGCAGCAGGACGGAAGGCGGCTGCGCCGCCTGGCGCGCATAGTCCAGCGCAAGCAGGGCGCCCAGGCGCAAGCCCCACAAGCCGATTTCCTGTTCCAGCGCGGCGCCCACACGCTCGCGCAGCCACTGCGCCCCGCGTGCCAGGTCGTCCAGCCAGATTTCCCAGCGCGCGTCGGCGAAATCGCCGCTGCTGTCGCCGCAGCCGTATAAATCGATCTGCAATACCGCGTAACCCTGCGCCGCCATGGCGCGCGCTTGCAAGGCGGCCATGCGGCGCGCCTTGTTCATTTCCTCGGCAAAGGGATGCACGTACAGGAAAGCGCCGCGGCAGGCGCCGGCGGCGGCGTGGAACACGCAAAAGCGCGCCCCCGTGCCGGCCTTCAAAAAGAAAGGCTCGGCGTGCGGCGGCGCAGGGTGTTGGTTCATGCCGTCAGCTTGTACTTGACGAAGGCAACCAGGCTGCCCACGGTCGCAAAGGTGGCGGCGCTGATTTCATCGTCGTCGACGCTGAAACCGAATTGGTCTTCCAGCGCGCCGATCAGCTGCACCACCGCCATCGAATCGAGTTCGGGGATGCTGCCCAGCAGGGCGGAATGCTCGTCGAGCGTGGCGCCCGCCGTGCCCAGACTCAGAACGTCGGTCAAAATCGTTTTTACTTCTTCCAAATACATAGTTACTCCGTGGATGGGTTGCCGTGCTGCAGAGATTGCGCGGGAGCGGGGGCGGTGGCCGGCCGCTGGCCGCGCAGGGCGGCACGTTGATTAGCGATGGCATGCAGCTGCAGGAGCACAGGCCAGCGATAATGGTTCACATGGTACATGGTCCGGATTTCATCGGTCCAGCGCGTATGCCATTCCATTACCTTGCCGTAGAACTCCAGCCGCGCGAAGCGCTGCTCGGCGAACAGCTGCTGGCAGCATTCCTCGCGCATCAGCATGGTCGGCGACAGGCTGCTCGGCACCGTCTCGTCGTAGGTGGTCTTCAGCACGATCATGCAGCCATCGCCCTCGATGCACAGGTCCATGGCCACCAGCTGATTGTCAAACCAGTAACGGTAGACGGCGGCCGCGCCGCGCCGCGCAAAGCCTTCCAGCATCGCGGTGTAAAAACGGCCCTGCGCGTTCTCCGGATGGATGGCGGTGCCCAGCTGCGCCTTCCAGCCAGCGCTTTCCAGCCGGCCGTAATCGGCCACCGCCGCCGCCATCTCTTCCGGCGCGCGGCTCACTTGCATGCGCGTGGCCACGCCTTCCTTCTGCAGTTTGGCGCGTTGTTTTTTCAGGTTGTTGCGCAGGTTCTTGCCGCGCGCGTTCCAGTAATCCTCGAAACTGCCCGCCAGCGTGATGCGCGCCGTGTCGATATAGTCCACCGTGCGCAGGCAGCCGCCGGGCGCGGGGCGCGGTTCGAGCTGCGGGTCGCGCTGGGTCAGGCCCAGCATCAGCGGCAGGCCGGGCAGCTTGCGCGTCAGCTCGGCCAATAGCGTGGACAGGTTCAGGCCCGGCGCATGCATCCACAGGCTGACCGGCGCCTGCGAGGGCTGGAACGTCTCCCACACGCCGCGCCGCCGCCGCGCCACGATGCCCATGGCCAGCAGCTCGCCCTGGCGTTCGTAGCAGACCAGCTGCTCGTCGCCATTGCCGAATTCACGCAGCAGGGGATGTACGAAATCCGGCTCCAGCAGCGGAGAAGCGGTGCTGCGCCGGTTGCATTCGGCCCAGCGCGCGGCATGCGCGGCAAACTGGGTGGCGGGGTACAAGGTCCAGCTCATAGCGGAGGGGCTTTCTGCGCCAGCAGCGCATTGCGGATGTGGTCGACCATCCATTCCATTTCTTGTTCCGTCAATTCCTGGTGACAGGGGAATTGCAGCACGCGGCGCGACAGGTCCACGCTGGTGGCGCAGACGCTGGCGTCCACGCCCTGCCACAGGTATTCGCCAAAACGGATCACCGGCACCCCGGCCATTTTCAGCGTGCCGAAAATGGCGTGCGGATCGTCCGTCAGCAAGGGAAAGACCCAGGGATAGACCCCGTCGGGCAGCACCGGATGCAGGGGGCGGCAGCCGGGCAGGCCGTCCAGCGCCTGTTGCAGGCGCAGGTAGTTGCGGCGGCGCAGGGCGCCCATGCGCGTGCGCGACACCAGTTTCAGCATCGCGCGCGCGAAGAAGGAAGAGCGCTTGTCGAGCCAGCGCGGGTCGAAGCCGAAGCCGCCGTCGGACGATCCCGGCGCCATCGATTGGGCGCCCGTGTGGCGGCGCGCCTTGATCTGGCTCCACAGCAGGTTCTTCAAGGTCATCGGCAGCCAGCACAGGGCTTTCAGCAGGCGCAGGCGGTTGTAGGCGAAGCCTTCCTCCAGCGTATTGATGAGGACTTTGGCCTCGAAGCCCAGGCCGGCCGATTGCAGCGCCACCTGGTCCAGCGCATGGCGCGCCGACACCAGGCAGCCGCCTTCGTAAATCGGGAAGAACTTCATGCTGCTGGCAATCGCGTAGTCGCCGTAGGAGCCGAGCGGCTTGCCCTTGTACTCGCCCAGGAAGGAGTGGGCGCAGTCTTCCAGCAGCAGCAGGCCGCGCGCATCGCAGAAGGCGCGCAGCGCCGCCAGGTCCTGCGGGAAGCCGAAGTAATTGGTGGCCATCAGCACCTTGGCGCGGCCATCGAGTTTGGCCGCCACGTCGTCCAGTTTGACGGAGGTGTCGGGATTGATGCGGTAGAACACCGGGGTCGCGCCCGACCAGATCACCGGCTCCACCATCGAGGCGCAGTGGTAGGACGGCACCAGCACCGTGTCGCCCGCGCCCACGCCCATCTGGCGCAGCGCCAGCGCGATGGCGACACGGCCCGAGGTGACCAGGCGCGCCGCGCCGGCATCGAGGATCGAGGGCACATGCGGCCCGCCGCCGCGGCGGAAGGAGGCCATCGACAGCGGCGGCGCCACCGGCAGGCGCGAACGGGGGAAATTGGCCGCTGCCGGCGCGGGCGTGCTGGCCGGCAGCGTGGCGCCGAAGCCGCTGTCAGCCTTGGGCTTGACGTCTGAAATGCTTATATTCCCCATATCGGTCCCGCCAGCACGGCATTTCTAATTTGATATTTTCCAAGTATAACCCGCTTGTCCGGCAGCCGGCAGCAAGCCTTAATGATAAAACAATCCGTTGCAATAGAAATATGAATGTTGTTGTTTTTGGAATGAATTTTGCCGCCCAATGCAGGGGGCTGCGGCGAAAAAAACGGCATCGTTTCGATTCTAAAATGTTAAGATGACAGCCGGATTTTGTCCGCGTGGACGCGGGCTGGCAAATTAAGCAAGGAAGTAAGCGAGAGGGATGCAATGAGCGAGCTGGTACACGATTTCATATTCCGTTCGGCGCAGCGCAGTCCCGCTGCGGAGGCGCTGGTGTACGGCCAGCGCCGGTTGGATTACGCCAGCCTGGCCGCCCTGGTGCGCCAGGTTGCCAACGCCTTGCTCGGCGGCGGCCTGGAACGCGGCGAGCGCGTGGCCGTCTACATGGAAAAAAATGTGGAGAATGTCGCCGCCATGTTCGGCGCGGCGGCGGCCGGCGGCGCCTTCGTGCCCGTCAATCCCCTGCTCAAGCCGGAACAGGTGGCCTACATCCTGGCCGACTGCAATGTGCGCGTATTGGTGACGTCGGCCGACCGCCTCAAATTGCTGGCGGCCGCCCTGGCCCATTGCCGCGACCTGCGCACCGTGATCGCCGTCGGCGGCAATGGCGAGCTGCCGCAGCTGCCCGGTGTCGAGGTGCTGGCCTGGGACGCGGCGCTGAGCGCTGCAAGCGACGGCGCGCCACACCGCGCCATCGACGGCGATATGGCCGCCATCCTCTACACCTCGGGCAGCACCGGCAAGCCGAAAGGCGTGGTGCTGTCGCACCGCAATCTGGTGGCCGGCGCGCAGAGCGTCGCCAGCTATCTGGAAAACACCCCGGCCGACCGCCTGCTGGCCGTGCTGCCGCTCAGCTTCGACTATGGCCTGAGCCAGCTCACCACGGCCTTCCATGTCGGCGCCACGGCGGTGCTGATCAACCACCTGCTGCCGCGCGACGTGTTGAACGCCGTGGTGGCCGAACGCATCACCGGCCTGGCCGCCGTGCCGCCGCTGTGGATACAGCTGGCGCCCCTGAACTGGCCGGCCGACTGCACCCTGCGCTATCTGACCAATTCCGGCGGCGCCATGCAGCGCCCCACGCTCGATGCGCTGCGCGCGGCCCTGCCGAACGCCAAGCCCTTCCTGATGTATGGCTTGACCGAAGCTTTCCGCTCCACCTTCCTGCCGCCGTCCGAGCTGGAACGCCGCCCCGATTCCATGGGCAAGGCCATCCCGAACGCGGAAGTGATGGTGCTGCGCCCCGACGGCAGCGAGTGCGCGCCGGGCGAACCGGGCGAGCTGGTGCACCGCGGCGCGCTGGTGTCGCTGGGCTACTGGAACGATCCGGCCAAGACCGCCGAACGCTTCAAGCCGGTGGCGCCGCGCCACTACGGCCTGCCGCTGACCGAGCTGGCCGTGTGGTCCGGCGATACCGTGCGCAAGGACGAGGAAGGCTTCCTCTACTTCATCAGCCGCAATGACGAAATGATCAAGACCTCCGGCTACCGCGTCAGCCCGACCGAGGTCGAGGAAGTGGTGTATGCGCGCGACGCGGTGGCCGAAGCGGCCGCTCTCGGCGTCAAGCACCCGGCCCTGGGCCAGGCCATCGTGGTGGTCGCCTTCCCGCGCGAAGGCGTGGCCTTGACCGCCTCCGACCTGCTGGCCGCCGTCAAGCCGCACCTGCCGGCCTATATGCTGCCGCAGAAGGTGGTGATCGCCGAGGCGGCCCTGCCGCGCAACCCGAACGGCAAGATCGACCGCAAGCTGCTCAGCCAGCAGTATGAGAACGTGTTCGCGGAGGGCCAGCAATGAGCGCGCCGCGTCCGCAGCACGCGGCCCTGCTGCAGTTCGAAGTCAAGGACGACAGCTTGTACATCGGCGGCATTCCGCTGGCGCGCCTGGCGCAGCGCGTCGGCCAGACTCCCTTCTACGTCTACGAACGGCGCGCCATGACGGAGCGCGTGGCCCTGCTGCGCAAGCATCTGCCTACGGACGTGCATCTGCACTACGCGATGAAAGCCAATCCCATGCCGGCCGTGGTGCAGCATATGGCGGGCCTGGTCGACGGCATCGATGTCGCTTCCGGCGGCGAGCTGCATGTGGCGCTCGATACCGGCATGGACCCGGCCCGCATCAGCTTCGCCGGTCCCGGCAAGAGCGATGCCGAATTGTCCTGCGCGATCGCGGCCGGCATCGTGCTGAACCTGGAATCGGAAGGCGAGATGGAACGCGCCGCTCTCATCGGCCAGCGCCTCGGCATCCAGCCCCAGGTGGCGGTGCGCGTGAATCCCGATTTCGAATTGAAGTCCTCGGGCATGAAGATGGGCGGCGGCCCGAAACAGTTCGGCGTCGATGCCGAGCGCGTGCCGCAGATGCTGCGTCGTATCGCCGAGCTGGAACTGGATTTTCACGGCTTCCACATCTTCAGCGGCTCGCAGAACCTGAAAGCGGCGGCGATCCAGGAGGCGCACGAAAAAACGCTGGCGCTGGCCATCCGCCTGGCGCAGGATGCGCCGCGTGCACCGCGCATCGTGAATATCGGCGGCGGTTTCGGCATTCCCTACTTCCCCGGCGAAGAGCGGCTGGACCTGGAAGCGGTGGGCGCCAATCTGCGCCGCCTGCTGGAAGAGGCGCGTCCGCAACTGGGGCAGGCACAGATCGTGATCGAGCTGGGACGCTATCTGGTGGGCGAGGCGGGAGCTTACGTCTGCCGCGTGGTGGACCGCAAGGAGTCGCGCGGCCAGGTCTACCTGGTCGCTGACGGCGGCTTGCACCATCACCTCTCGGCTTCCGGCAATTTCGGCCAGGTGATACGCAAGAACTACCCGGTCGTCATCGGCACCCGGGTGGCGGGCGGCCCGCGCGAAACCGCCTCCGTGGTCGGCCCCCTGTGCACGCCGCTCGACCTGCTGGCCGACCAGATGGAACTGGGCCAGGCCCAGGCGGGCGATCTGGTGGTGCTGCTGCAATCGGGCGCCTATGGCCGCACGGCCAGCCCGGCTGCCTTCCTCAGCCATCCAACGGCGGTTGAGGTGCTGGTCTAGGCGCGCCGGTCCAAACCATTTCTGCGCAGGCGCCGCTGCCAAGCCGGGGCCGGGCGCCCGGCGCTGCGGCCGGACTTCAACATCGAACAAGGAAAGCATCATGAGCGGCTTGTGTGGGTGGATGGGTTACGGCGCCGGCGGCGCCGGCAAGGAAGTGGTGGATGCGATGGCCGCGCCGCTGGCGCGCTTCGACCAGTCGGCGGCGTACAGCGAAGCCGCTACGCGCAGCGCCGCTGCCGTCGTTGCGCAGGCAGGCAGCGCCCATCTGCACCGCGACGGCAGCTTGCTGGTGGCCGTGTGGGGCAGTCCCGTGCTGCGCGATGCGGCGCTGGCGCAGCAGGCCGCCTCCCAAGGCTTGGCGGCGGCCTTGGGCAACGCCTGGCGCCAGATGGGCGCGGAGCGCCTAAGCGCCGCCCTGCATGGCGCTTTCGCCATCTGCGTGCTGGATGAAGCCAGCGGCGAAGCCATGCTGGCCACCGACCGCCTCGGCACCCATCCCCTGTACTGGCAGCTGGCCGGCGAAAGCCTGCTGTTCGCCAGTTCGGCCGATGCGCTGGCGCGCCATCCTCAGGCCGGCAATGAACTCGATGCGCAAGGCCTGTACAACTACGTCTACTTCCATATGGTGCCCAGCCCCGGCACCGCCTACCGCCAGCAGCAGCGCCTGCTGCCGGGCGAATTCCTGCATTACCGCCAGGGCCGCATCGAAACCCGGCCCTACTGGCGCATGCAGTTCCAGGAAGAGGGCAAGCGCTCCTTCGCCGAGCTGCGCGAGGAATTCCTGTCCCTGCTGCGCAGCAGCGTGCGCGAGGCGGCCGGTGGCCACAAGGTCGGCGCTTTCCTCAGCGGCGGCACCGACAGCTCCACCATTGCCGGCATCCTGTGCGATGTGGGCGGCGCGCCGGCCCAGACTTACTCGATCGGCTTCGAGGCGCAGGGCTATGATGAGATGGAGTATGCGCGCATCGCCTCGCGCCATTTCGGCACCGCCCACCATGAGTACTATGTGACGCCGGACGATGTGGTATCCGCCATTCCCCAGATCGCCCAGGTCTTCGACCAGCCCTTCGGCAACGCCTCCGCCGTGCCGGCCTTTTACTGCGCCCGCATGGCGCGGGCCGACGGCATCACCCGCATGTTCGGCGGCGACGGCGGCGACGAGCTGTTTGGCGGCAATGAACGCTACGCCAAGCAGCATGTGTTCGCGCTGTATGAGCGCGTGCCGGAACTGCTGCGCAAGGCCTTGCTGGAACCGGCCGTGTTCAACTTCCCCGGCGGCGAGAGGGTGCGCCTGCTGCGCAAGGCGCGCAGTTATATCGAGCAGGCCTCGGTCGCCATGCCGGCGCGCCTGGAAACCTATAATCTGCTGGGCCGCTACGGCCCGCAGCAAGTGTTCACCGATGAATTCCTGGCCGGCGCCGACATCGGCCAGCCGCTTGCCAGCTTGAGCCGCACCTATGGCCAGAGCGAGGCGAAAAGCCTGATCAACCGCATGCTGGCGCTGGACTTGAAGATCACCCTGGCCGACAACGACCTGCCCAAGGTGATGAAGGCTTGCGAGCTGGCCGGCATGGAGGTGGCCTTCCCCTTCCTCAACGACGAGATGGTGGCCTTCTCCGCCGGCCTGACGCCGCAGCAGAAGCTCAACGGCACGCAACTGCGCTGGTTCTTCAAGGAGGCGCTGCGCGGCTTCCTGCCGGACGCCATCATCACCAAGCAGAAACACGGTTTCGGCCTGCCCTTCGGCGTCTGGCTGCAGCAGCACAAGCCCTTGCAGCAGCTGGCCAGCGACAGCCTGACCGACCTGAAAAAGCGCAAGATCGTGCGCGGCGAATTCATCGAACAGCTGGTGGGCCAGCACCTGTCCGAGCACGCGGGCTACCACGGCACCATGGTCTGGGTGCTGATGATGCTGGAGCAGTGGTTCCGCCAGCGCCCCGCGCTGCGCGTTTGAGGGGAAGGCACGATGTCCGTCCGCATCGCCGTCGTCATTCCCTACTTCCAGCGCGAAGCTGGCATCCTGGCCAAGGCCTTGCGCTCCGTGTTCGCGCAGACCGTGGCGGCCGATCTGGACATCATCGTGGTGGACGATGCCTCGCCCGTCAGCGCGCGCAGCGAACTGGCGCAGCTGCCGCCGCAGCAGGCGGCGCGCGTGCGCCTGATCGAGCAGGCCAATGCCGGCCCGGCGGCGGCGCGCAACAAGGCGCTCGACCAGGTTGCGCCCGGCACCGAATACGTCGCCTTCCTCGATTCGGACGACGAGTGGACCGAAGTCCATCTCGCCAACGCCCTGCATGCGCTGGAAGCGGGCCACGATTTCTATTTCACCGATTTCTACCAGCTCAATCAGAGCGTCAGCGCCTTTTCCCGCGCGCGCCGCATCACGCCGTCCGAACATGCGCTGCTGCCGGGCCGCAGCGAGCTGCACGTCTACCAGGGCGATATGCAGGACCAGGTCTTGAGCGGCAATGTGATCGGCACGCCCACCGTGGTGTATCGCTACGCCAGCTTCCCGCGCCTGCGCTTCCGCGAGGAGTTCGTGTATGCCGGCGAGGACTATCTGTTCTGGCTCGACCTGTCCAGCCAGACCCGGCGCATCGCCTTCTCCTCGGCCAGCGAATGCATTTGCGGCGCGGGCGTGAACATCTTCTCCGGCTCCGGCTGGGGCACGGAGAAATCGCTGATACGCCTGCACCATGAAATGAAGTACAAAAAAGCGATCGCGCGCCTGTTCCCGCTTTCCGAGCGCCAGATCGAGGACAACCGCCGCGCCGTGCGCACCCTGCGCAAAAGCTTCGTGGCCGACGTGCTGCACCGCCTCATGCATGGCAAGCCTTTCCGCGATGTGCTGCTCAAGCAGTGGCGCATCGATGCGCGCAGCGTGCTGTACTTCCTGCCGCTGGCCATTACCATCCTGCTGCGCCGTTAAAAGGACACCATGCAAGCCACGCCCTCCGCCCAGCGCCGCATCCTGATCAGCATCCTCAACTGGAATACCGCCGGCAAGACCCTGGACTGCGTTGCCAGCCTGCGGCGCCAATCGCTGCCGCCGGGCCAGCAGGCCGACATCCTCGTCATCGACAACGGTTCGGAGGCGGCCGACTATGCGCAACTGGTGCAGGGCCTGGACGCGCAGCCGGTGCAGCTGCATCGCGAAGCGGCCAACCGCGGCTTTGCCGGCGGCCATAATCTGGCCATCCGCCGCGCCCAGGAACAGGGCTATGATTTCATCTGGCTGATGAACAGTGATGCCGTGGTGGCGGGCAATGATGTGTTGGCCCACCTGCTGGAGGTGGCCGATGCCGATCCGCGCTGCGGCGCCGTCTCGCCGCTGCTGGCCGATATGGAAGACCGCAACAAGATCCATTTCTACGGCGCCTTCCACGACTGGGAACAGCGCATCAGCCGCCGTCCGCGCTCGGTCGACGATGCGCGCCGCCTGGCCGGCCAGATGCCGCTCAACCAGTGGGTGCCCGGCACCGCCGTGCTATTGCGCCTGGCGGCGCTGGCCCAGACCGGCCCGCTCGACGAGCGCATGTTTGCTTATTACGAGGACGACGAAATCGGCGCCCGCCTGGCGGCCCACGGCTGGACCAGCGCCGTCGCCTACGAGGCGAGCGTGCAGCACGCCATGCCCAAGCGCGAGACCGACCGTCCCGCCTATTATTTCTATCTGATCGCGCGCAATTACCTGATCTTTTGGCACGGCAGCACGCCGCCGGCCCACCGCAAGCTCTTGCTGCTGAAACTGCTGGACTATGCGCTGTTCGACGTCAACCGTCTGCGCCATCGCGGCTTCGAACAGCATGCGGAAGCGGCCTTGCTGGGCGTGCAGGATTTTCTGCAGCAGCGTTTCGGCCCGCCCGACCTGAAGCGGCGCGCTTCGCTGGCGCTGCGCTGCCTGCGCCTTCTGCTGTGGACCCAACATCGGCGCGTGCTGCGCCGCATGGACAGCCAGGCTTGAACGGCCGGGATTAGGCTGTGGCCGCCTGCTCCCGCGGCGCGTGGGTGGCGGCGCCGCTGCCGCTGACGGCCGCGGCGACAGGACGCGCCACTACCGCAAACTGGATAAAGCGCGTATCGGCGAAATACCCGGAGAAAAAGCGGAAGGCCAGGCGGCGCAGCAGCGAAGGCGTCCACCACGATTCGTTGATGCCCTCCAGCTTCTCGACCGCATAGCCGGCCTGCTCGAACAGGCGCGGGATGCTTTTCAGCGTGTAGAAACGCAGGTGCGTGGCGTCGCGCACGCCGGCCGGCTCGTAGCGGAAATCCTTTTCCTTCAGCATATGCACCAGATTGTCGATATGGCGCACATTCGGAATCGAGGCCACCACCACGCCGCCGGCTTTCAGCTTGGGCGCGGCGGCGCGCAGGATCACGGCCGGATCGGGCATATGTTCCAGCACGTCGTTGAAGACGATGGCGTCGAAGAAATCGTCCGGCACTTCCGCGCCGGTGAAGTAGCCGGGGATGACCTTGTCCAGGCGGCGCGCCGCGATGGCGGCCGTGGCGGGATTGGCTTCCACGCCCCACACGGTGGCGACGCCGCGCTGTTTCAGCCCCAGGCCGAAGGCGCCGGTATGGCAGCCGACATCGAGCACGCAGTGCGCGCTGGCAGGCACAAAGGCGCGCATTTCCGAACGCGGAAAGTCACCGTAAGGGGAATCGTGGGTTGCGTCAGGCATTCTCCAACCTCGCGTAAGAGCTATCGATAGGGCGCTGCAACAGCTGTCTATTTTACAATGTCCGCGCCGGCCCGCCGTAGCAAATTGCGCGCCTTGCGTTGTAAAAGTATTTATTTAGTTGATAATTTGTCAGGCGCATGCCACCATCGCCATTCCCGCTTTGCAAGTTGCTGCGGCGGCCTATGGATGAGGGAAAACGGATGCAGCACACGACCATGCCAGCGCCTGCCTTGCCGGAGTCGCGCCAAGCGAATAACTTCAACCTGATCCGGCTGGCCCTGGCCCTGCTGGTCATTGTCTCGCACACGCCGGAAATGATGGATGGCAACCGCAGCCGCGAGCTGCTGTCCATGCTCAGCGGCGGCTTCAGCTTCGGCGAATTCGCCGTCGACGGCTTCTTCCTGCTGAGCGGCTTCCTGATCCTGCAAAGCTGGGACAGCCAGCCCAGCGCCGTGCCCTATCTGCGCAAGCGCCTGCTGCGCATCGTGCCCGGCTATCTGCTGGCGGCCCTGCTGTGCGTCTTCGTGGTCGGCCCGCTGGCGGCCCCGGCCGGCTACTTCGGCGCCATCTGGCCGCGCGGCCTGGGCTGGAGCGTGCTGACCCTGGACATTCCCGCCACGCCGGCCGTGTTTGCCGGCACCCATTACGCCAGCGTCAACGGCGCGATGTGGACCATCCGCTATGAATTCCTCTGTTATCTGGTGCTGCTGGCGTTGGGCCTGGCCGGCCTGCTGCGCCGCCGCGCGCTGATGGCGGCCTTGCTGGCGGCCGTCTTGCTGCTGTACGCGGCCGCCGCCTGCGGCGCCTTGCGTCCGCTGGGCCTGGATGCCGATTGCCGCCAATTCCCCATGCTGCGCTTCCTCGCTTTCTTCGGCGCGGGCATGCTGTATTGCCGCTGGCGCGCGCAACTGCGCTTCCGGCCGCATTGGGCAGCCTTGGCGGCGGCCGTGCTGGCGTTTGGGGCCTGGCTCGGTTTGGCCGAACTTAGCCTGCTGGTGGGTGGCAGCTATCTCTTCTTCTATCTGGCCTTCCACGGCCCGTCCTGGCTGGCGCCGTGGCGCCGGCTGCCCGATATTTCCTATGGCGTCTATCTGTATGGCTGGCCGGCCGGCAAGCTGCTGCTCTGGTATGTGCCGGACCTGGGGCAATTTACCGCCACTGCGCTGGCCATGGCCCTGGCTTGCATGTGTGGGCTGTGCAGCTGGCACTTGGTGGAAAAGCCGGCACTGCGTCTGAAAACCCCGCGTCGCCCGCTGTCCGCCGCGGATACGAGTTTCGCCTAGGATATAAATCTTAAATTTTCAGAAAGTTTTGCCTGGCTATTGCCCTGTACGCTGGAGCGTGACAACATGGGCGCGTTATCTTTATTTCTATTAATGGGAACACTATGTCGCGTCGAGTGAACAAGCTGGCGGTCAGCGCCGCCCTCATGTCGGGAGTACTGCTGCTGGGTGCGGGGATGAGCGCTTGCAGCAAGGGCGAGTCGGCGGAAAAACTGCTGGCGGACGCCCGCCAGTACCAGCAAAAAGGCGATCACAAGGCCGCCCTGATCCAGCTCAAAAATGCGCTGGAAAAGAGTCCCGACCTGGCCGAAGCGCGCTTCCAGCTGGCCAGCCTGTACAACGATCTCGGCGAGCCGCTGGCGGCGGAAAAGGAAATCCGGCGCGCCATCGCGCTCAAATACCCGGCCGAGAAGACCACGCCTGTGCTGGCGCGCACCCTGCTGATGCAAGGCGAGTTCCAGAAGGTGCTGGACGAAACCGCCAACGACAAGTCGGAAGCGGTGCAGGTGCTGCGCGGCGATGCTTATCTGAGTTTGGGTGCCGACAAGGCGGCGCAGGCCGAAGAAGCGTTCCAGGCCGCGCTCAAGCTGCGTCCCAACAGCGGCGAAGCCCTGGTCGGCCTGGCGCGCGTGGCCTCTCTGCGCAAGGATCTGGACGGCGCTATTCGCTTTGGCGAGGAAGCCGTCAGCAAGGACCCGCAGAATCCCGCGGTCTGGTCCTTCAAAGGCGACCTGCTGCGCTTCCAGGACAAGCCGGCCGAAGCGCTGGCCGCCTACCAGCAAGTGGTCAAGCTCAAGCCGGACCACCGCAGCGCCCACCTGGAAATCGCCTACTTGCTGGTGGCCGACGGCAAATACGATGCGGCCCAGACCAGCCTCGACGCGGCGCGCAAGCTGACGCCGAATAATTTCATCGTGCTCTATACCCAGGCCCTGCTCGATTATTCGCGCGGCAAATACACGGCGGCCCAGGAAAACCTGCTGAAAGTGCTGCGCGTGGCGCCGAACCATATGCCGACCCTGCTGCTGGCCGGCGCGGTCGAGCTAAATACCGGTTCCGTGAAGCAGGCCGAGCAGTATCTGCGCAAATACCTCGAAGCCAATCCCGACAATGTGTACGCGCGCAAGATGCTGGCCGGCGCCCTGCTCAAAAGCGGCCAGGCGCCCGACGCGCTGAGCGTGCTCGGTCCGGCCCTGAAAGGCGAACAGCAGGATGCCAGCCTGCTGGCGCTGGCAGGCGAAACCTATATGCAGGCGCGCGATTTCGACAAGGCCACCAGCTACTTCAGCAAGGCCACCGTGCTCGATCCGCAAAAAGCCCTGCTGCGCACCTCGCTGGGCCTGAGCAAGCTGGCCCAGGGCGACAAGACCGGCGCCGTGGCCGAGATGGAGCGCGCCGCCGCCCTCGACAGCAGCTCGCTGGAAGCGGGCCTGGCCCTGCTGCGCACCGAACTGGGTCTGGAGCATTTCGATAAAGCCCTGCAGATCGCCACCGAACTGGAGAAGAAACACGGCGACCGTCCCGTGGTGCATAACACCAAGGGCGGCATCTACCTGGCCAAGAAGGATTTGCCGAAGGCGCGCGCCAGCTTCGAGAAAGCGCTGAGCCTGGACAAGACTTATCTGCCCTCGATGATCAACCTGGCCCAGATCGATTTGCAAGACCGCAAATTCGACCTGGCGCGCCAGCGCTTCGACCCGCTGCTGCAAAAAGACCCGAAAAACGTGGAAGCGATGACGGCGCTGGCGAATATCGCCGTGCTGGAAAACAAGCCCGAGGTCGCGACCAACTGGCTGATCAAGGCCGCCACCGAGAACCCGGATGCGCTGGCGCCGGCCTTGCAGCTGGCGGTCCACTATATGCGCGGCAATGAGGCCGTCAAGGCCGTCACGCTGCTGCGCAAATACCAGGTGGCCCATGCCGCCAGCCCCGAGCTGCTCGATGTGCTGGGCCAGGCGCAGCTGGCCACCAAGGACCAGGCCGGCGCGCTGGAAACCTTCAGCAAGCTGGCCAGCGTGATGCCAAAGTCGGCTGTGCCGCTCTACCGCATCGGCGTGGCCCAGCAGTTGGCCAAGAACGAGGCCGCCGCCGTGGACAGCCTGAAAAAGGCCGTCGCCCTCGACGCCGACTACCTGCCTGCTTATCAGGGCCTGATCGGCATCGCCGTGGCCAAGCGTGATTACGAGCAGGCGCTGACGCTGGCGCGCCAGGTGCAGAAACAGCAACCGAAGCAGCCGCCCGGCTATCTGTTCGAAGGTGATATCTACGAGGCGCAGCAAAAGCCGGCACAAGCCCTGGTGGCGTACGAAAAAGCGCTGACCTTGAGCCTGGGCGCGCCGAATATTTTCCTGAAAATCCACAATACCTTGCGCGCCCAGGGCAAGGAGAAGGAAGCCGCGCAGCGCCTGGCGCAATGGCGCAAGGACAAGCCGGACGACTTCGCCGTGGCCCTGCTGGAAGCGGAAGGCAATATCCGCGACAAGAATTACAAGCTGGCGGCGACCCAGCTGGAAGCGTTGCAAAAGAAAAAAGTCGACGATGTGATCGTGCTCAACAATCTGGCCTGGGTCTACCAGCAATTGAAAGACCCGCGTGCGCTGGCGGTGGCCGAACACGCGTATAAATTGCAGAGCTCCCATCCTTCCGTGGTCGACACCCTGGGCTGGTTGTTGATCGAGCAGGGCAATACCACGCGCGGCATCGAACTGTTGCGCAAGGCCATCGCCGCCGTCCCCGATGAGCGCGCCGCCGGCGAGCTGCGCTATCACCTGGCATACGGCTTGCATAAGTCTGGTGACAAAGCGGGCGCGCGCAAGGAGCTGGAGAAGCTGCTGGCGAGCGGCGCGCAATTCCCGCAACTGGAAGAGGCGCGCTCGCTGTTGAAGCAACTTTGATTTTCATTAGGAAATATAAGGCTTACTTCAAAATTAAGAGTACTTAATACGGAGCAATCTGGCCGGGCTGTTCCGTTTGAAATTGTGCTGCATTTCAATTCGAAATCGGGTACGCTCTGCTGTATCGGCCTTCACTTTTGGTAGGGGGGCGGATGGAATGGCAATGACATTCGGCTGGAAAAGGGGGGTAAAGATGTTGATCGAGAGAATACTCGGCAAGCGTGACATTCTGATCCCTTACTTCGATTTCCACGAAGCGGAGCACAACGGCAGCAATCGCGAATTGATGAACGACATCTATCGCCTGCGCTACGAAGTCTACTGCAACGAATGCAATTTTCTCGACGCGCAGCAGTATAGCGACGGGATGGAGCGGGATGAATACGATCCCTGTTCCGGCCACTTCGCCGCCTTCAACCATGACGGAGAAATCGTCGGCACCGTGAGGCTGGTCCAGCCGGAGGAGCACATGCTCTACCCGTTCGAGAGCCATTGCACGGTTTTCGACGATTTCCGGTTTCCAGAGCGCGCGAAAGCTGGGGAGATTTCCCGCCTGGTGGTGAAGAAGACGTATCGGCGGCGCCGCGGCGATACCTTGGAAGGTGTGTCCAAGGATTTCGTGCAAGGCGGCGCCAATTCGCCATCGTCGCGCTACCGCGAGCAGCGCGGCAACAGTCCACTGTTACTGCTTGGTATGTACAAGGAAATGTATAAGTACAGCCGCCGGAACGGCATCCGTTTCTGGTATGCAGCGATGGAACGCTCGCTGGCCCGGTCTCTGGACAAGATGGGCTTCAAGTTCGTGCCCATCGGGCCTGCGACGGATTACTATGGGCCGGTCACGCCCCATATCGTCGACCTCGAAGAGCTGAACGTGAGATTACAGCGCGAGAACAAGTTCCTGGCCGCCTGGTTCAACGATGAACCGATCCCCATCTGGGTGCTGGTCAAGACCTTGGTCGTCAACCGCATGATTGGCGCCCCTGGCAAGAAATAGGGGCTTAGTTGCAAAGAGTTTTATGATGGTTCAGTTTGGCCCCAAGAAGCCGGAATCCGCTCTGCCTCTCTCCCGGGAAGAGTACTCGGCATTGGCGGATGGTTCTGCAGCAAATCACAAGATTTTCCGTTCCTTCCGTGGCGGCGCCCTGGGCGCCGTCCCCCCCGAAATTTTCAAGCTGCGTTACGAGGTGTACTGCCTGGAATACGCCTTCCTGCGTCCCGAGGCGTCGAACGACGGCCTGGAGCAGGACGAGTATGAGGAATGCTCGACCCATTTTGCGGCCTATGCCAGCGATGAAACCCTGATCGGCACGGTGCGCCTGGTGCAGCCCGAGCGCGCGCAATGCTATCCGCTGGAATTGCATTGTCATTTGTTCGCCGGCCATGAAATGCCGCCGCGCCACCTGATGGCCGAGATTTCCCGTCTCATCGTGCGCAAGGGCCACCGCCGCCAGCGCGCCGATTCCCTGTATGGCGTGCCGGGCGCCGAGCGGCGCGAGCATGACAACTGGCTGCGCAATCTGGGCCGGCGCGCCCACGACCGCGAATCGCCCATGCTGCTCTTTGGCCTGTACCGCGAGATGTACCGCCACAGCCTGGCCAGCGGCATCCGCTACTGGCTGGCGGCAATGGAGCGCTCGCTGGCGCGTTCGCTGCAGAGGATGGGCTTCGCCTTCAATGCGATCGGTCCGCAAACCGACTACTACGGCGCCGTCACGCCGTATCTGCTGGACTTGCGGCGCCTGGAGCTGCACCTGGCCCAGCACAACCCGGCGCTGTCGGCCTGGTTCACCGAACCGGCCGGCAATCCGCACTACCGGCGCCACATGCCGCCGCTGCCCGAGTAAGCAGCCGCTTCAGGCGGCCGGCGCGTCGCTGCTGATGTCGATCAATTTGGTGACGTGGTTCTTGAAGCTGTGCACCACGATCTGCGGCGACTGCGGCACGGGCAGGCCGGCCAGCATATCGTGCATCATCGACACCGCCATGGCCGCCACCGTGAAGCTGCCCACCGCCAGCTGCGAGGCGGGGCAAGGGCGGCCGTCTTCCATGATGGTCAGCGCGCGCGCCACCTGTTCCACCACCTGGCGGTCGAGGTGGGCGCCGATGCGCGCCATGATCTTGCCGAACACATTCGAATAGCTGGCGTCGCCTTCCGTGGTGGCCTGGCTGACGTCGTGCGCGATGATCTCGGCCAGCGAACCGGGCGCATTGGGCGGGAAGTACAGCACGCCGGCACCCTGGCCGATGGAGAGGGCCGTGAAGATGGGCTTGCCCAGGCTGCGCGCCGAGGTGTGCAGGTGCAGGATGGCTTCCAGGTCGAGGAAGTCGATGGTGTCGAAGATGATGTCGACCATGCCCACCAACTGGGCCGCATTGCTCTTGTCCAGATTGGCGACGATGGCTTCCACTTCCGCTTCCGGATTGATGCGCAGGATATGCTTTTTCAGCGCCGCCGCCTTGGGCGTGCCGATATCGTCGAAGTCGAAGAACTGGCGGTTCAGATTATGCGCGTCCACCGTGTCGCCATCGATCAGCACGAATTTGCGGAAGCCCATGCGGGCGGCGCAGATGGCGGTGGAGCTGCCCAGGCCATTGCCGGCGATCAGCAGGCTGCTGTCCTTGATTTTCGCCTGGGTGGCGGGACTGACATAACCTTCATTGCGGGTGACAAAGGTGTCGTAGTTGAAAACCGTAGCCATGATGACCTCGCTCGCCGGTTAGGAAATGGCTTACAGGATATAGCAATTTCAAACAGCCCCGTCATTAAATTCGCCAATGTCGGGAATCTTTACAGTAAGAACAAGGCGCGCCGCTTTCTTGTTGCCATGCGGACTGTAAACCGCGTCAATTCAAGGCTTCTGTCCTAGTCATTTTCCTATTTGTCAGTCCGGCAAGGGCTGTAGCGGCCACAGCCGGCAGACGGTGTCGGCTTTCTTTACAGCCGTGTTTGAAAGTGAGTCGGCGGCCGTGCCGCAGGCCGTCGGAAATGCGGCCAGCTCCCTCGGAAAACCCTGAATCGCAGCAAAGTGGCATGCGGCTTGCTTAATGGATGCTGACGCTAGACAGACGGCGCTCTCAACAAAAATGGAGATCCACAAAATGTCACTCAAGAAACTACTTGTCGCATCGTCCTTGGCCTTCGCTGCAATGGGCGCCTCTGCAACCACCCTGGATGCGCTGACCGGCAACCTGAATATCAAGCTGGTGGGTTTGACCACGGAAACCAATCTCTGGGCCGGCACCAATGAAAGCACCTGGGGCATCGGTTCGATCACCCAGATCCAGGGCGTCGGCGGCCAGAACTGGAACTACGGCACCTCCGACGGCACCTATCTGTACTACATGCTGTACGGCGTGGCCGACCAGAATATCGTGGCCAATTCCGGCGGCACCTTCGACATCTATAACGTGGGCGCGACCGGCGGCATCGGCGACGGCAAGATCCACCTGGATGTGTACCGCAGCAATGTGGACCTGCTGGCCCTGAACTCGAACTACAATGCAGCGCCGGGCGGCCGCACCGCTTACGATATGCACTCGCTGCTGTCGGGCTTTGGCCCGGCCTACCTGAAGCTGGAATTCGGCGTCGGCAAGCAAACCCTGAACGTGGCCGGCGGTACCGATCCAACGGCCGATGAAACCCTGGCCACCATGGTGCAGCAGACTTCGGGCGTGACCCTGCCGACCGACGGCAAAGGTTCCTTCTTCGCCGACGTGGCAGGCGGCACCGCGGCCTCGCAATGGGATACCAACGGCCTCTTCGGTCACGACCTGGACGGTAAATTCACGCTGAGCGTGAACGGCGCCGACCTCGGCTCCGGTACTTGCACCGCCGCCGAAGTCAATAACGGCACCTGCTTTGCCGGTTTCATCAACGATCCGATCCGCGCCATCAAAGTGCCTGAGCCTGCATCGCTGGCCCTGGTCGGTCTGGGTCTGGCAGGTTTGGCCGGGCTGCGCCGCCGCAAACAATAAGACTCTCGCAGCACACACTAACTGCCCGGCTTGCCGGGCAGTTTTTTTGCGGGGCCGTGATGCCGGTTCAGCGCGGCTTGCGCGCGCCGACCGTCTGCAGGAAGCCGGCGGCCAGGCCGGCGCGGTAGGGGTGGCTGGCGGGACGGTAGAGACGGGCGATCTTTTGCACATAGTCGCGCGTTTCGGCATAGGGCGGCACGCCGCCATAACTGGCCACGGCTTTTTCGCCGGCATTGTAGGCCGCCGCCACCAGTTGCACATTGCCTTCGAAGCAGGCCAGCAGCCATTGCAGATATGCCAGGCCGCCGCGGATATTCGCTTCCGGGTCGAAAGTATCCTTGACGCGGAAGCGTTGCGCCGTTTCCGGGATCAGCTGCATCAAGCCCTGGGCGTTCTTGGGCGAGACGGCTTTCGCGTTGAAGCCCGATTCGACCGCGATCACCGCCATCGCGAAGTGCGGATCGATGTCGAACTGCGGCGCCAGCCGGTCCACCAGCAGGCGTACGCTGCGGCTGGCCGCCACATACTCCGGCTCCGGTTCGAAATCGACCAGCAGCGGCGGATCGGGCGCCATGCAGTCGGGCAGGGCGGCGCCCGCCAGCGGCGGGGTCAGCGCGAGCATATTGCGCGCCTGGGCATGGCCCTGTTCCGCCGCCAGCGCGAACAGGCGGCCGGCCGTGGCGTCGCTGCGCGCCACGCCACGGCCATTGGCGTACATCCAGCCCAGCGCATACTGGGCTTCCGGCGCGCCGAGCCGGGCGGCGCGGCAATACAGCGTGGCCGCCTGCGGCAGATCGCGCGGCATGCCTTCGCCGTGTTCATGGCGCACCGCCTGCTCGGTCAGCACTTGCGCATTCTGGGCGCAGGCGGCCGCCGCGCCGAGTAGACCCAGCAAGAAGGACAGGGGAGGAATGCGGCGGACAGGCATGATGCGGCTCAGTGCAGAGCGCCATCCTCGCGGCGCGCGGCGCGCTCGCTGTGGCGTTGCAGATTGCTGTTCAACTGGGTGATGATTTCCGACGCGGCCTGCACGATCTGGGCGGAATCGAAACCGGCCCGTGTCATCTCCTTGAAGAAGGACTTGGCCAGGATGCGCGCGATCTGGTCGGGGTGCTGGTAGGCCGTGATGCCGCTGTCTTCGACTTTGCCGCGCACATCCTGCAGCATGGCCAGCTGGGTGAAGCGCGAGTTGAGGATGCTTTGCAGCTGCTGCACCTGGATCGATTTGCCGATGAACAGGGCGATCACATCGAGCAGGTGCAGGTCGACCGAGCTGAAGCAGGCCTTGGCCTGGCTGCAGCTTGCATTGAGCATGCCGACCACCTTGGCGTCGATGCGGATCGGCGCCAGCATCAGGCTGCGGCGCGGATCGCTGGCGCGGCGCGCCAGGTGGGCGAACTGGGAATTGGCGATGTCTTCCACCAGCAGCGAGCGGCCGCTGGCCAGCACGTGGCCGGCAATGCCTTCGCCGCGGCCCACCTTCACTTGCAGGGCAGCCGGCGGCAGCGGGCCGTGGCTGGCGCACACGCTCATGCGCATCTCGTCGCCGTCGCCTTCGTTCAGCAGCATCACCGAGCAGGTTTCGGCGCCGACCAGGGCGGCCGTCATCGCCGCTTGCTCATTGAGGTTGTCGTTGAGCGAGCCGCTGGCCAGGAACTGCGACATGTCCTGCAGCTTGATCAACAGGTTTTCGGTTTGATTCATGGCGGCCGCCTTGCACAAAATCCGTGCACCTATTGTAGCAAGCCCTGCTTGCCGCATCGTTGTATTTGCGTAGGCGGCGCTGTGGTTTTTCCACCCGTGTTCAGGCCGGCGCCGCTGCCCGCGGCGAGAGGAAAGCCTTGTGGAATAAATGGCGCGCCAGCAGCAGCGGCGGCATGCGCAGCCAATTGGCGCGGATGTACAGCAGGAAGCGCGCGGCCGGCGTGTACGCATCCTGGCAGCTGGCGTGGTCGGGCAGCAGAGCGCGCGCGAACAGCGCATCCATCAGGGCCAGCAGGGCGGCGCCGGGACGGCCGCTGTCGCAGGCGGCGCTGGCGCTGGCCGGCACCGGCGTCGCCAGCAGGCGCTGGCAGTAGCGCAGCGCGTAGAACAAGGGCCGCTGCAGATGCAGCTGCACGGCGCGCTGCGCCAGCCCATCCCAGAAGCCGGGCTGGGCGCCGAAGTGCAGCAGCAGGCCGTGGATGTCGGCCAGGTCGCGCAAGCCGTTATTCAGTTCGCCATCATGGAATAAATGCGTGGCGCTGTGCAGCACCATATCGGCCGGGGCGAAGGTCAGCAAGCCATCGTCGTCTGGCAGCGCCACGGCGGCGGCGCGCAGCAGGCGCGGATCGGGCTGCAGCACCGCCGTGCGCGGCAGGATGGCGTGATGCACATCGATCAGACTCTCGCGCCGCATATGCTGCATGGGCGGCAGCTCGTGCATCCATTCGCGGTAGTAGCGCTGGTCGTAGGCGTCGTGGTGGGTGCTGGCCCAGCCGGCCAGCATCAGCGCCGCTTCCACCTGGTCCAGATCGCTTTCCGCCACCAGGATATCGATGTCGGAGAACAGCCGGCCCTGGGCCGGCGGCAGGCCGGCCAGCGTGTAGGCCGCGCCCTTGAGCAGGATGATGGGGATGCCGAGGTCGCGCAGCGCCAGGCGGATGCGTCGCACTTCCCAGCGCACGGCCTGGCGGTGGCGTTCGCCGAGCACACTGGCCCAATCGAGTTGCTCGCGCGCGGCGGCCGGAATCGCCGCCAGCAGGCCGCGCGCCTGCAGCAGCGCGTGCAGGGCCGCCATCAGGTTGGCGCTGCCGGCCTGGCGCAGCAGCAGATCCCAGTCGGCCGGCGTCAGCGCGCCCGCCTGTTCGGGATGGCTCAAGACTTTCAGCAGCAGGGGCGGGGCGGGCGGCAAGGTGGTCGGGGCTTAAAGGGGCGGTGGCGGCAGCCGGTCGAAAGCGTCCAGCGCTTCGTCCAGCACACTGTAGCGGAAATTGTAGCCCAGGCTGCGGTCGACCAGGCCGCCCAGCGCCGTGAAGCCGTGCGCACCCAGCAGGCTGTAGTTGAAGCAGTTCTGCGCCAGCAGCATGAAGGCGTGGGCCGGCGTCAGCGCTTCCAGCGTGGTGGCGGCGCCGGCCTCGTAGCGCGGGAATACCACCCAGGCCGGCCGCGCCGTCTCGCCGCTGCGCGCAATGCTGGCGGCCGGCGCGCGCATATGCGCCACCGTGCCTTTTACGGTATCGGTCACGGGGCGGCTCATGACGGCCTGCGGCACATAGCGCGCGATGATGTCGATCGAGGCATTCTTCAAGCTGACGGGGCGCGGCAGCGGATGCAGCAAGCCATCGTCCAGGCGCAGCAGGGTCAGCTCGTCCGACAGCAGGCGCCAGCCGCCCCGGCCCACCAGCGCCGCGCACAAGGTGCTCTTGCCGGAGCCGGGCGGCGCCGGCAGGATCAGGGCGCGCCCGCCTTTCTCGACCACGGCGGCGTGCACGATCAGGTAGCGGTTGGCGCGGCTCGACACGCACCAGTTCAGTCCCCACTCGAACATGGGGAAGGCCTGGTCCAGCGGCAGCGGCTTGAAGATCGAACGGCGGTCGTACAGCAGCTTGACCTGGGGCTTGATCCAGCGCCGCGCGTTGAGCGGGCGCACCAGCTGCAGATGGAAATCGGCGAAGTCGTGCGCCGCCAGCAGCGGATAGTCGGCATACAGCAGGGCGATGCCCTCGGCCAGGCTGGGGATGGCGCTGCGCAGGCAGGTGGTGAAGGCGCCGGTGCGCAGGCGGATGCCGCCGCCGGCCAGTTGCGCGGCGAGTTCGGCGCGCGTCAGGGAGCCGACGCTCAGCATGGTTCGACCAGATCGAGTTCCTGCAGATCGGCCAGCAGGTCGGCGGCGTCTTCGGCCGCGGGCAGGGACAGGCGCCGCGCCAGCGCCGCCGCGTCGGCCTCCGCTTCGCGCAAGGCCAGCAGCAGCGCCATGGCGGCGGCCGTGAGCAGATGGGTGTCGCCGGACAGGCTGTTGTAGACCACGTATTCCCCGTCCCAGCCACGGTGCAGCAGGGTCTGGCCGGGCGCCAGTCGCCAGCGCTGGGCCATCATCAGTACATCGTGCCCCGCAGGTATTCGGCGATCTTGTCGCTATACCACTTCACGCCGGCCGTGGGCTGGTAATAGCCCTTGCTCTGGAATTCGCTCCAGATTTTTTTCAGCATCTCTTCGGTGAGGAAGGTGGACAGGCCGGCCTTCACATTCAGCCAGGCCGCGGTCAGGTAGGCGCCGACATAGTTTTGCGGGTAGTCGTAGGACTGGCCCTTGAGCATATTCATCATCGTGCTGGTGCCATAGGTCTTGCTGTTGGCGTAGTTGCAGCTGAAGATGTTGGAAAACTTCTTGCTCGAGGTGCCGCTGGGCCAGGTGTGGGTGGTCCAGTAGCTCGGCACGCGGCCGGCGCAGACCGGCTTCGGCCCGCGGTAGCTTTGCAGGCCGCCGGACAGCGAGCCGGACGGCGTGGTGCAGATTTCGCAGGCCATGCCGGGGGTGCTGTTAATGGTCAGCAGGACGCCGGTGGCGGCGAGGCCGGCCTTGCCGAGCCGGCGGCGCGCCACGCCATGCGGCGGCAGTGGGGTGGAGGCGGTGTCCGCGGCCTGGGGCAGGCCGGACGCTCCATCTTGCTGTTCTCGCTTAGACACGACAATTCCTCACAAAAAACCGACCATTCACTCAGCAACTCAATGCTCTGGAATGAAGCAATTACCATTCCAATAGTCACTCGGCAACTCTACCTTGTTATAAATCAAGGGCTTAGCATCAGGCCGCTGGCTAAATCTGGCAGCGGCCTTTGCGCGAGATCAAAAACTGTAAGATTCCTCGACATTGTACGAAAGTAAGTTCACGACGTCAGAAGAAACTCTCCGGCACCACCAAAATGTCGCCGGGACGCATCGGAACATTGGCGGAGATGTCACCGTTCTTGATCAAGTCGTCCAGCCGGACCTTGAACTGTTGCTGTTTGCCGTCAACTTTACGGATGATACTGGCCTTGTTGCCGGACGCGAACTCGGTCACGCCGCCCACGGCGATCAGCACGTCCATCAGCGACATATCGCGGCGGTAAGGCAGCGATTGCGGCCGCGCCGCCTGGCCGATCACGCGGATCTGCTCGTTATACGTGCCGACGAAGCCGGTCACGATCACCGTCACCACCGGCTGCTGGATATATTTGGCCAGGGCCTTCTCGATATCGCGCGCCAGCTGGGTCGAGGTCTTGCCGCTCGCTTCCAGGTCTTCCACCAGCGGCGTGGTGATCTTGCCGTCGGGCCGCACTGGCACCGAGCCCGACACTTCCGGATTGCGCCACACCGTGATGTTCACATTGTCGCCCGGCCCGATCAGGTAATCGGCTTCCGGCGTGGGGCCGGCGTCGGTCAGCGGCGGGTGGGAGGTGGCGCAGCCGCTCAGCGCCAGGGCGCCCAGCAGCAGGGTGGCAGCGGACAGCCATTTGCTCAGTTTGAGGTGCAGAGTATTCACGTCAATCTCCTTGTTAATCCCGCGCAGCCGGGCAAGCCAAAATATTATTGTACGGAAAGAAAAACTTACGATTTGGACGGCTGAAGTATTTTAATTTTGGCAAGTATATTGTATATCGGATAGGTCTCCTGATGAGCTTGCGTGTTGCGATTTATTTGCCGCCGGGCTTTCCATTTAACAATTGCTGCACATACACGGCCGGGATGGCGTAGCTGATGCCGCTGGGATTGCTGATGGCGTTTTCCTTCAAGCCTTTGACGAAGCCCATATTAATGACGGCATACACTGTGCCGCTTTCCGGGTCGTACACCGGGCTGCCGCTATTGCCGGGATAGGCCGTGCCGTCGAGCTGGAAAATATGGAAGGGCGCGCGCTGCAGCTGGGCGATCAGGCGCGCGTCGAGGCGGCTCGAATTCAAGGGCGGCAAGACCATGGGCGTGATGGCCGACAGCGTGGCGCGGTGGGTGACGCGGTTCAAGCCCAGTGTCATGCCGAGCGGGAAGCCGGTAAACGCCAACGCCTGGCCTTCGGCCAGGCTGTCCGACGGCCCCAGTTGCAGGGCCGGCAGGGGGGCGCCGCTCAGGCGCAGATGCACCAGATCGTGCTCGCGGTCGACCGCGCTGACGGTGACGGGACGGAACTCCAGCTTGTCGCCCGTGCCGGTGACGATGCCCAGGGTTTCCTTGCGCTCGATATCGAGAATGTCGGGAATGGCGTGGGCGTTGCTGATCACCGACAGGCCGTCGCCGACCACAAAACCGGTGGCGACAAAGGCGATAGCCGGGCTGCGCGTGCGTATATAGGTGCCGACCCCCACCACCGAGGGCTTGATGCTGGCAATTACATGCGGAAAGTCGGTGGCGCGCGCCGGCGGCGCCATGCCCGCTAGGGGGGCGGCCAGCAAGGCGGCGCCGACCAGCAGCAGCGTTCGCCGCGTGCCAGTACACGGGAAAGAGCGTAGGATTTTCATGGGCACACGATAGCAGATTTTTTATCTAATTCTATGCATGGCGGGCTTTGCATCAATATAATTGATATTGCCTATTGGGAAATAATATTCCTGCTGTCTGTAGAATGCAACGCAGGCTGTGAAAGGCTTAATTCGAACAGGAAATTAATATCAACGAGCAAGGCTTTCTGCGGTATGATAGAGCTGATCGATGCAATTTAAGCAATAATCAGCTTGTGTTTTTCGGCGCATCACACCTTTCCCGCAGGTAATTGAAATGGCAGAACTGACAGCCCTGATCCTCACTTTCCTGAAAGCGATCGGCAAGTATCGCTGGTATGCGGTGATTATTACCTGGACGGTGGCGATCGTCGGCTGGGCCGTGGTGTACCGCCTGCCCAACGATTACCAGGCGTCGGCCCGCGTCTACGTCGATACCCAGAGCATCCTCAAGCCGCTGCTGGCGAATATGACGACCATGCCCAATGTCGACCAGCAGGTGCTGTTCATGCGCCGCACCCTGATCAGCCGCCCGAATGTGGAGCGCGTGATGCGCATGGTCGATCTCGACATCAAGGCCAAGACCGTCAACGAGCATGAAAAACTGGTCGATGAGCTGATGGCCCAGATCAAGGTCGGCGGCACCGAGCGCGACGACATTTACACCATTTCCTACAATAATCCGAATCCCAAGCTGGGCAAGGATGTGGTGCAGTCCCTGCTCACCATCTTCGTCGAGGGCAGCTTCGGCAGCAAGAAGCAGGATTCGGAAAAAGCCGTGCAATTCATCGACGACCAGATCAAGAGCTATGAGGAAAAGCTGGCCGGCGCCGAGAACGCGCTCAAGGAATTCAAGCTCAAGTACATGGGCCTGCTGCCGCGCCAGGGCGGCGACTTCACGTCCAGCGTGGGCGAGCTGTCCGACAAGCTGAGCCAGGCGCGCCTGGAGCTGCTGGAAGCGGAGCAGGCGCGCAATGCCATCAAGCGCCAGATCGCCGGCGAGGACATGGCGCCGGTGTCGGCCGCCGAGCGCGAGGTCGTCAATCCGGAAATCGATGGCCGCATCTCGACGCTGAACAAGCAGCTCGACCAGCTGCGCATGCAGTTCACCGAAGAGCACCCCGACATCCTGTCGACCAAGCGCCTGATCGCCCAGCTCGAAACGCGCAAGAAGGATGAGGCCAAGAAGAGCCGCAGCAGCGGCGACCCGGGCGCCAACTACAGCCCCATGCTGCAGCAGATGAATGTGGCGCTGTCGGTGGAAGAGGCGCGCATCGCCTCGCTCAAGGCGCGCGTCGGCGAGTACAGTTCGCGGCTCGAACGCATGCGCTCGCAAAGCAGCCTGGCGCCGGAAGTGGAGGCGCAACTGGCCCAGCTCAACCGCGATTACGCCATCAACAAGGATAACTACGAGAAGCTGGTGGGCCGGCGCGAAGCGGCCAAGCTGTCCGGCGACTTGAGCACGGCGACCGATATGCTGACCTTCCGCGTCATCGATCCGCCCACCGCGCCGATCACGCCGGCCGGGCCGAACCGGCCGCGCCTGTATTCCCTGGTCTTCGTCGGCGCCTTGCTGGCCGGCCTCGGCGTGGCCCTGCTGCTGAGCCAAGTGCGGCCCACCTTCCTCAGCCAGAGCAGCCTGCGCGAAGTGACCGGCATGCCCATTCTCGGCACCATCGGCATGAATTGGACCGCGCAGCAGAAAGTGATGCGCAAGCGCCGCCTGTATGCGTTCGGCCTGTCCGTCTTCACCTTATTCACCGCTTATGGCGGCGTGCTGGCCGCGGCCCTGCTCCGTCCGCTGTAAGGGCGGGCCACCTGATGGAGAGTCCAAGTGAGCATCATTGAAAAAGCGGCCAGCCGCATCGACCACCGCCGCAACCCGGCAGCCCAGCCTAGCGAAGCGGCGGCCCCGGTGCCGCCGCTGAGCACCGCACCGTCCGCGCCAGCTCCGGATGCCGTGGCGCCGGCCGCCGCACCGCATAGCGCCGAAGCGGCAGCCGCCGCAGCACCGGCGGCTGAGGCCGGCGCCGCGCCGCGCCGCGCGCGCGAAGTCGAACTGGATCTGGCGCGCATGCAGCAAATGGGCCTGGTGACGGCCGCCGGCGGCCGCACCGCGCTGGTGGAAGACTTCCGCATCATCAAGCGCCCGCTGATCAAGCGCGCATTGGCGCCGCGCGTGCCTGGCGAGAATCCCGGCAACCTGATCATGATCACCAGCTCGCTGCCGGGCGAAGGCAAGACCTTCTGCGCCATCAATCTGGCCATGAGCATCGCCATGGAGCTGGACAACACCGTGCTGCTGGTCGACGCCGACGTGGCCCGTCCCTCGGTGCTGCGCACGTTGGGCCTGCCCTCGCAGCGCGGCCTGATGGATGTGCTGCTGGACGAGAAGATGGGCCTGTCCGAAGTCATGCTGCGCACCAATGTGAATACGCTGACCCTGGTGCCGGCCGGCACGCCCAACCCGCGCGCCACCGAGCTGCTGGCCAGCCAGATGATGAATAATCTGGTGCTGGAAATCGCCAACCGCTATCCGGACCGTATCGTCATCTTCGACTCGCCGCCGCTGCTGCTGACCAGCGAAGCCCACGTGCTGGCCGGCCATATGGGCCAGATCGTGCTGGTGGTGGAATCGGAGAAAACCACCCAGCACGCGGTCAAGGAATCGCTGCGCCAGCTGGAGGGCTGCCACAACGTCAACCTGGTCTATAACAAGTCGCGTGAGTTCCCCGGTTCGGAGACCTATGACTACCACTATGGCTAAACGCTGCGTCCCCGCTGCCCTGCCCAAGCTGGCGCCAATGGCGCTGGCCCTGCTGATGGCGGCGCCCGCCGCCCGCGCCGAATGGAAATTCGCTCCCGCCGTGGAGCTGCGCGAAACCTGGTCCGACAATGTGGGCCTGGCCAGCAACGACAAGGCCGGCAGCCAGTTCATCACCGAAGTGGTGCCGGGGTTCAGCCTGACCAATGTGGGACCGCGCCTCAAGCTGCACGCCAATTACCAGTTGCACCTGTACCAGTACTCGAAGGAACGCACGGGCGGCACCGGCCGCAATACCAGCTCGCTGAACGCGGGCGCCCAGGCCAAGGTAGTGGACGACCTGCTGTTCTTCGACGGCACCGCCACCATCAGCCAGCAAGCCACCTCGGCCTTCGGCCCCCAGGTCAACGACAACGGCTACAGCGGCAATAACCGCAACGAAGTGCGCACCATCCGCCTCAGCCCCTATCTGCAGCACCGCTTCGGCAGCACGGCGCAGATGGAGCTGCGCTACACGCGCGACACGGTGGATACGGACAACCGCGGCATGGGCCGCAGCGACGCCAACAGCATCAACCTGAACATCAACAGCGGCCCGGCCTTCCGCACCATCGGCTGGGGCTTGATGGCCAACCGCCAGGTGCTGGACGACAGCATCGCGCCCACCTCCACCGTCCAGCTGGTGATGGCCAATGCCTTCTACCGCCTGACGCCGACCTTCAGCCTGACGGCCAGCGGCGGCTACGACAAATTCAGCTATGAGAACAACGGCCAGGCCACCCAGGGCAAATCCTGGTCCACCGGTTTCCGCTGGAATCCTTCGCCGCGCACCAGCCTCGACGCCTCGCTCGGCAAGCGCTATTACGGCAACAGCTATTCGCTGGCGCTGAACCACCGCGCGCGCTACAGCAATTGGAGCGTGAGCTATGGCGACTCGGTCACCAACTCGCGCTCGAATTTCCTGCTGCCGTCGGCCATCGATACCGCCGCCATGCTGGACCGCCTGTTCATGCCGAATTTCCCCGACGCGGCCAAGCGCGCCGCCGCGGTGGAAGCGTATATCCGCGCCCTGAACCTGCCGCGCGCCTTGCCCGACAGCGTCAACTATTTCAGCAACCGCTATGCGCTGCAAAAGCAGTTGCAAGCCTCGGTCAGCTTCACCACGGCACGCACCTCGACCATGTTCAATGTGTTCAGCATGCGGCGCGAAGCGCTGTCGCTGACCCAGGTCGACAGCGCCCTGCTGGGCAGCAGCAGCGGCAATGTGAACGACAACACGCGGCAGACGGGCGCTTCGGCCCTGTTCAACTACCGCCTCAACTCGCGCACCGGCGCCAGCCTGTCCGCGACCTACACCAATGCCGACTCCAATAGTCTGGGCAAAGGCAGCCAGAACCGCGCCCTGCGCCTGTTCCTGACCCACCAGTTCGATCAGAAGATCAGCGGCGGGATGGAACTGCGCCGCGTGCGCGGCAGCACCTTCCTCGATAGTGGAAACTATACCGAGAACGCGGTCGCCGCGTCCGTCTCGATCAAGCTTTAACGGAGCCAGTGCGCCATGTATGAAAGTTATTATGGGCTGAGCGATAAGCCCTTCCGCCTGCGTCCCGATCCGCATTTCTTCTTCGGCAGCAAAGGCCACAAGCGCGCCATGGCCTATCTGGAATATGGCCTGTCGCAAGGCGAGGGCTTCATCGTCATCACCGGTGAAGTCGGCGCGGGCAAGACCACCCTGGTGCGCAATCTGTTCAACCAGATCGAAACCGAGCGCATCGTGGCGGCCCACATCGTCAACACCCATCTCGATTCCGACGACACCCTGCGCATGGTGGTGGCCGGCTTCGGCCTGCCCTACGAGGACGCGGCCAGCAAGACCGTGCTGCTGGCGCGCCTGGAAGCCTTCCTGCGCACCAGCGAACAGCAGGGCAAGCGCGCCTTGCTGGTGGTGGACGAGGCGCAGAACCTGACGCCGCGCGTGGTGGAAGAGCTGCGCATGCTGTCCAATTTCCAGACCGACGACAAGTCGCTGCTGCAGACCTTCCTGCTGGGACAGCCGGAATTCCGCACCACCTTGCACAGCCCCGGCATGCAGCAGCTGCGCCAGCGCGTGATCGCCACCTACCATCTGGGCCCGATGGACGAGCATGAAACCCAGGCCTATATCGAACACCGCCTGCTGACCGTGGGCTGGAAGGGCGATCCCTCGTTCACGCCGGCCGCCCACGCCGCCATCTACGAATTCACCGGCGGCATTCCGCGCAAGACCAACCACCTGTGCGACCGCCTGCTGCTGATGGGCTTCCTGGAAGAGATGCACGCCTTCACCGATGCCGACGTGGACACGGTGATCCGCGACATCCAGCAGGAATTCCAGGCGCCGCCGGCAGCGGCCGCGCCGGCCGCCGAAGCCAACCCGCTCGATCCCGAGGCGGCCGTCTTCGGCAACCAGTATCCGGCCCTGCTGGATGAACGCATGCTGAAAGTGGAGAAGTCGCTGGTCTCCGTGCTCTCCATCCTGAAAAAGATGGTGCGCTCGCCATCTTCCATCAATCTGGATAACAACGAATGAACACCGCCAGTCCAACGACCGACAAGATTTACCGCATCCTGTGCGTGGTCGGCGCACGTCCGAACTTCATGAAGATGGCGCCTATCATGTCGGCCCTGGGCGCGCTCGGCCCGCAGGTCGAAGCGAAGCTGGTGCACACCGGCCAGCATTACGACGTGGCGATGAACCACCAGTATTTCCAGGCGCTCGGCATTCCCAATCCGGACATCAATCTGGAAGTCGGCTCCGGCAGCCACGCGCAGCAGACGGCCGAGGTGATGCGCCGCTTCGAACCGGCCATGGACGAGGTGCAGCCGGCCGCCGTGCTGGTGGTGGGCGACGTCAACTCCACCATCGCCTGCGCCCTGGTGGCGGCCAAAAAGGGCGTGCCGGTAATCCACGTGGAAGCGGGCCTGCGCAGCTTCGACCGCGCCATGCCGGAAGAAATCAACCGTTTGCTGACCGACCAGCTGTCCGACCTGCTGTTCACCACCGAGGAAAGCGGGCGCGATAATCTGCTGAAGGAAGGCATAGCCTCCGAACGCATTCATTTCGTCGGCAATGTGATGATCGACACCTTGCGCGCCAATCTGGAGCGCGCCGTCCCCACCGAGCAGATCGCCGCCGACGCGGGCCGCGCCGGTTTCGCGCAAGGCCGCGGCTACGCCGTGCTGACCCTGCACCGCCCCTCGAACGTGGACGATCCCGCCATCCTGCAAGGCTTGCTGGAAGCGGCCGCGAAAATCGCCCAGAGCACGCCGGTGATCTTCCCCGTGCATCCGCGCACCCACGCCACCATCGAGAAGTTTGGCCTGAGCCACCTGCTCGACACGCCGGACGTGCTGCTGCTGCCGCCGATGGGTTATCTGGAGATGCTGGGCCTGATGCGCGATGCGCGCGTGGTGCTCACCGATTCCGGCGGCATCCAGGAGGAGACCACGGCCCTGGGCACGCCCTGCCTCACGCTGCGCCACAACACCGAACGCCCGATCACGGTGGATGAAGGCACCAACACCATCGTCGGCAACGATCCTGCGCACATCCTGGCCGCGTATGCGGAGCTGCTGCAAGGCGGCGGCAAGGCAGGCCGCGTGCCGCATTTCTGGGATGGCCGCGCCGCCGAGCGCATCGCCGCCATCCTCTTCGACTGGCTCAAACAAAGGGACTGAGGACAGCAACCATGGATACGCGCGCCGCTCCCGCCATCCGCAATGCGATGACGATCGACGTGGAAGACTACTTCCAGGTATCCGCCTTCGCGCCGCATATCGCGCGCGAAGCATGGCCCTCGCTCGAATGCCGGGTGGAGGCGAATATCGACCGCATCCTCGGCATTCTCGACGCCGGCCAGGCCAAGGCCACCTTCTTCACCCTGGGCTGGATCGCCGAACGCTATCCGGCCATGGTCAGGCGCATCGTCGCCGGCGGCCATGAGCTGGCCAGCCACGGCTACGGCCATCTGCGCGCCTCCGACCAGGACCGCGCCCAGTTCATGCAAGACATCAGCAGCAGCAAGGCCATTCTGGAGGATATCGGCGGCCAGGCGGTGCTGGGCTACCGCGCGCCGAGCTTCTCGATCGGCCCCGGCAATCTATGGGCGCTCGACGCCTTGCACGAGGCTGGCTACCGCTACAGTTCCAGCATCTACCCGATCCAGCACGACCATTACGGCATGCCGGACGCGCCGCGCTTCGCCTTCTACCCGAACGGCAAGGATGGCCTGCTGGAAGTGCCGATCACCACGGTGCGCCTGATGCAGCGCAACCTGCCGGCCGGCGGCGGCGGCTATTTCCGCCTGCTGCCTTACGCCCTGTCGCGCCGCATGATGCGCCGCGTGAACCGCGAGGATGGGCAGGCGGCGATCTTCTACTTCCATCCCTGGGAAATCGATCCGCAGCAGCCGCGCCCCGAAGGCCTGGGCTTGAAGACGCGCTTCCGCCATTACGTGAACCTGGGCCGCATGGACCAGCGCATCCAGGCGCTCACCCGCGATTTCGCCTGGGATCGCATGGACCGCATCTTCCTGGGGCAGCCATGACATCGATTATCGAAGCGGCGGCCCAGCGCGCCGCCGCCGCCGCATCCACCGCCGCCGCGATAGCCACCGCGAAAAGCGAGGCTGTGCGTCCGCAGGCCGATGTGCCTGCCGCCGCGCCAGCGTCGCCGCCGCAGGCGCCCGTGCCGGAAGCGCCGGCCGCCGCACCCGGCGCGCTGATGCTGCAACTGCTGCTGCCGAATGCCGAAGAATGCGCGCGCTGGGACGCCTTCGTGCAGGCATGTCCCGAGGCGACCTTCTTCCACCGCGCCGGCTGGCAAAAAGTCATCGAACAGGCCTTCGGCCACCGCTGCTGGTTCTTCTATGTCGAACGCGATGGCCGCATCGAAGGCGTGCTGCCGCTGGCCCAGATCAAGAGCCGCCTGTTCGGCCATTCGCTGGTGTCCTTGCCTTTTTGCGTGTATGGCGGCGTGGCCGCCACCAGCGGGGAGGCGCGCGCCTTGCTCGACCAGGCGGCCGAGGAACTGGCGGCCTCGCTCAATCCCGGCCATCTGGAATACCGCAACTGCAAGCCCGCCCATCCCGGCAATCCGAAATGGCAGGGCAAGGAGCTGTACTACACCTTCCGCAAGGCCATCACGGCCGACAACGAAGAGAATATGAACGCCATCCCGCGCAAGCAGCGCGCCATGGTGCGCAAGGCCATCAAGCTGGGGCTGCGCGGCGAGGTGGATCAGGATATCGACCGCTTCTTCCACGCCTACGCCAGCAGCGTGCACCGTCTTGGCACGCCGGTGTTCTCTAAAAAATACTTCCGTCTGCTGAAGCAGATCTTCGCCGACGATTGCGAAGTCCGCGTCATCCTGCAGGAGGACAAGATCGTGGCCGGCGTGATGAGCTTCTTCTTCCGCGACGAGGTGCTGCCGTATTACGGCGGCGGCACGGCGCTGGCGCGCGACGTGGCGGGCAATGACTTCATGTACTGGGATCTGATGCAGGCCTCGGCCGACCAAGGCTATCGCCTGTTCGACTTCGGCCGCAGCAAGGCCGGCACCGGCGCTTTCGACTTCAAGAAGAACTGGGGCTTCAGCGCCCAGCCCCTGCCTTACGAATACCAGCTGTATGCCTCGTCCGAGCTGCCGGATGTGAACCCGCTCAATCCGAAGTACCAGCTCTTCATCAAGCTGTGGCGCAAGATGCCGCTGGCCCTGGCCAATGCGCTGGGCCCGCACATCGTCAAAGACCTGGGGTGAATCGTGGACGACCTGCTGCTGTTGGTGCATAGGATTCCCTATCCCCCGAACAAGGGCGACAAGATCCGTTCCTACCATTTGCTCAAGCATCTGGTGCAGCGTTACCGCGTCCACCTCGGCACTTTCGTCGATGACGAAGACGACTGGCGGCATCTGCCGCATTTGAAAGAGTTGTGCGCCTCCAGCCACTTCGCGCGCCTCGATCCGCGCTGGGCGCGCCTGCGCAGCCTTGGCGCTTTGCTGGGCAACCGTTCGCTGTCGCAGGATTATTACAGCGACGGCGGCTTGCGCGCCTGGGTGGCGCAAACCATGCGCGAGCAGCGCATTGGCCGCGTCATGGTGTTTTCCGGGCCGATGGCGCAGTACGCCGAAACGTATCCGCAGGCGCGTCGCGTGGTCGATTTCTGCGATGTCGATTCCGATAAATGGCGCCAGTATGCGCAGCGCAAATCCTGGCCTATGCGCCTGCTGTATGCCTACGAGGCCGAGCGCCTGCTGCGCTACGAGCGCGCGGTGGCGGCGGTGAGCGACGCCGCGCTATTCGTCTCCGAACCCGAGGCCGCGCTGTTCCGCGCGCTGGCCCCCGAGAGCGGCGATCGCATCGGCTACTTCGGCAATGGCGTGGATACCGCTTACTTCACGCCGCATGCCGAATATGCCAGCCCTTACGCTGCTGGTGAACGCGCCGTGGTCTTCTGCGGCGCCATGGATTACTGGCCGAATGTGGATGCCGTCTGCTGGTTTGCGCGCGAGGTCTTCCCGGCGGTGCTGGCGCGCGAACCGCTGGCGCGCTTCTATATCGTTGGTGCGCGGCCGTCGGCGGAAGTGCAAGCCCTATCCGCGCTGCCCGGCATCCGCGTGACCGGCACCGTACCCGACGTGCGTCCATATGTCGCCCATGCCGCCTTGTCGGTGGCGCCGCTGCGCATTGCGCGCGGCATCCAGAACAAGGTGCTGGAGGCGATGTCGATGGCCAAGGCCGTCATCGTGTCGCCGCAGGCGCTGGAAGGCATCAGCGCCGAAACCGGCCGCGAACTGCTGCTGGCCGAGGATGCGGCGCAATTTGCGGCGACCGTGAACCAGGCGCTGGCCCCTGCCGCCGGCAGCGCCGTTTACGCCTTGGACGAAATCGGCCGCGCCGCGCGCGCGCGCGTCGAAACGTCCTATGGCTGGGCCGCGCGCCTGGCGCCGGTGGAAGCCATGCTGGAATCGGGGCTGGACGCCAGTCCGGCCGGCGCCGTGGACGAGAAGCGCGTTGCAACGGCAGCCAATGCGGCGGCCGCACCTACATGGAACCAGGCATGAATACCGTATCCTCTCCGAGCGAAACCAAGCCGGCGGTCGACCGGAAGCAGCTTGCGTCCGGCCCATCCGCATCGTCGCTCGGCCTGGCGATCGCGTTTGCGGCGCTGCTGCTGCCTTTCCTTATCTACTTCGATACCGCGCTGTCGATTGCCGCGATCTGGGAACGCTCCGGCACGTTCGCCCACGGCTATGTGATCCTGCCGATCAGCCTCTGGCTGATCTGGCAGCGCCGCGCCACGCTGCGCACCTTGCCGGTACAGCCTTATCTGCCGGCGCTGGCCGTGCTGGCCGCGTGCGGCGCGGGATGGCTGCTGGCCGAACTGGGCGAGGTGCAGATCGTGCGCCAGTACGCCTTTGCCGCTATGCTGCCCTTGACCGTGCTGGCCCTGTTCGGCGTGCGGATCGCCAAGGCCATCGCCTTCCCCTTGTTCTTTATCCTGTTCGGCGTGCCGGTGGGCGAAAGCCTGATCGATCCGCTGATCCAGGTCACGGCCAGCTTCACGGTCGATGCCCTGCGCCTTACCGGCATTCCCGTTCTGCGCGAAGGGAATAATTTCAGCATCCCGTCCGGCGACTGGTCGGTGGTGGAAGCCTGCAGCGGCCTGCGCTACCTGATTTCCTCGATTACCCTGGGCTGCCTGTTTGCCTACCTGACCTACCGCACCTTCCTGCGCCGCGCCCTGTTCGTGCTGGCTTCGATGCTGGTGCCGATTGCCGCCAACGGCGCGCGTGCCTACATGATCGTGATGATCGGCCATATGAGCGGCATGACCATGGCGGTCGGCGTGGATCACCTGATTTATGGCTGGGCCTTTTTCGGTCTGGTGATGCTGCTGCTGTTCTGGGTCGGCAGTTTCTGGCGCCAGGACCAGGAAGCCGCCGCGCCAACTCCGCATATGGCGGCGCCGCACAGCGCGCGCATGGTTCCGGCAGCGTGCATGGCCGGCGTGGCCCTGGGCCTGGCGCTTGCCATCGGCGTCTGGCCCGCTTACGCCTATTATCTGCAGCATGGCCAGGGCAAGGCGCCAAGCGCCGCGCTGAACGATTTCCAGCCTGGCGTGGAGGCGGCCGAGCCGTTCACCGACTGGAAACCTGGGATGAACCAGGCCAATGCCCATCTGGGCCGCAACTACCAGGTGGCCGGCCAGCCCTTGGGCTTCGAGCTGTTCTACTTCCGCCAGCAGCACGAGGGCTCGAAGTTGATCAGCTCCAGCAACCGCCTGGTGGGCGACGACAAGTCGCCATGGCACGATATGGGCGCCAGTGTGCGCAGCGAGAATATCGCCGGCCGCCAGTTGGCCGTGCGCGAATCCGTCCTGAATGGACCGAGGGAAAACCGGCTCCTGGTGTGGCAGTGGTATTGGATCGATGGCCAGAACACCGCCAGCAATTTCGGCGGCAAGCTGCTGCAGGTGAAGCAGAAGCTGCTCAAGGGCCGCGACGATGGCGCCATCGTGCTGCTGTACTCGCCATATGAGGAAAATCCCGACGCCGCGCGCGCCGTCATGCGCCACTTCCTTTCCACCGGCCTAACTCCGCTGGAAAAGACGCTCGCCGCCAACCTGAAACCATGATGCCTGCCGCCGCCATGAACGGGATTCCACTCGTCGTCCACCTGATTTACCGCCTCGACTTCGGCGGGCTGGAAACGCTCATGGTGGAGCGCATCAACCGCATGCCGGCCGAGCGTTACCGCCACGCCGTGGTGTGCCTGACGGGTTTCAATCCCGAGTTTGCGAAGAAGATCAGCAAGCCGGGCGTGGAACTGCATGCGCTGGACAAGCAGCCCGGCCTGTCGCTGCATACCCATATCGCGCTGTGGAAGCTGCTGCGCGCCCTGCAGCCAGCGGTGCTGCACAGCTATAACCTGTCGGCCATCGAATACGCGCCGGCCGCGCTGCTGGCCGGCGTGCCGGTGCGCGTCAACGGCGCGCATGGCCGCGACGCCAACGACCCCGATGGCAGCAACCGCAAGCACAATATGCTGCGCCGCCTGATGCTGCCTTTCTACGACTGCTGCTACGCCAATTCCGCCGCGATGGAAGAATGGAACCGCAAGGTGATCGGCGTGCCGGAACAGAAGAGCCGCATGCTGGCGAACGGCATCGACGCCGAAAAATTCCGCGCGCGCGGCAGTGGCGAAGCGCCGCGCTTTTTCGACGGGCTGACGGTGATCGGCACCGTGGGCAGGGTGCAGGACGTGAAGGACCATGCCACCTTGATGGACGCTTTCATCTCGCTGCGTCAGCGCCGTCCCGATCTGGCGCCGGCTCTGCGTCTGGCCATCATCGGTGACGGCCCTTTGCTGGAATCCATGCGCGCCAAGGCCAATGCCGCCGGCATTGCCGACGCGGTCTGGCTTCCCGGCGCGCGTACCGACGTGGCCGACATCCTGCGCAGCTTCAGCGTCTTTGCCATGTCATCGATCGCCGAGGGCACGCCAGGATCGGCGCTGGAAGCCATGGCCAGCGGCCTGCCCGTGGTGGGCACGCGCGTCGGCGGCATTCCCGAAGTGATCGAGGATGGCGTCACCGGCCTGCTGGTGCCGCCATCCGACCCCGCCGCCATGGCGGCGGCGCTGGAACAATATGTGGCAGCACCCGAGCTGGCCGTCCGCCATGGCGCGGCGGGCCGCGAGCGCGTGCTGCGCAAGTACAGCATGGCGGCCATGGTGGCAGGATACCAGGCGCTGTACGACACCCTGTGCGAACGCAAGATCAAACTTAGAAGGGCGGTCCCATCATGTGTGGAATAGTCGGCATCCTGGACACGCGCGGCAAGCGCGAGATCGATCAGGACCAGCTGCGCCGGATGAACGATACGCAGCATCATCGCGGTCCGGACGAGGGCGATATCTATGTGGAACCCGGCGTCGGCTTCGGCCACCGCCGCCTGTCCGTGATCGACATCTCGCTGGGCCAGCAGCCGCTGGGCAACGAGGATGGCAGCGTGATGGTCTGCTACAACGGCGAAATCTACAACTACCGTGAGCTGACGGCGGAGCTCAAGGCGCTCGGCCACACTTTCAAGACCAAGAGCGACACCGAAGTGATCGTGCACGCCTGGGAAGAGTGGGGCGAGCAATGCGTCGAGCATTTCCGCGGCATGTTCGCCTTCGGCCTGTGGGACCGCAATAAGCAGGTGATGTTCCTGGCGCGCGACCGCATGGGCGTCAAGCCCATGTACTACGCCATGCTGCCGGACGGCTTCTTCGTCTTCAGCTCCGAGCTGAAAGCCCTGCGTTCGCTAAACGGCTTGCCGCGCGAGATCGATCCGCAGGCGGTGGAAGACTATTTCGCCTACGGCTATGTGCCGGAACCGAAAACGATCTATAAGGGCGCGCTGAAACTGTCGCCCGGTTTCCGCCTGCTGCAGAAGGTCGGCGCGCCGCTGGCCGAACCGCAGCAGTTCTGGGATGTCCCCTTCAAGCGCCATGCCGGCATGACGCTGGGCGACGCCGAGGGCGAGCTGGTGGAGCGCCTGCGCGAGGCCGTCAAAATCCGCCTGGTGGCGGAAGTGCCGCTGGGCGCCTTCCTGTCCGGTGGCGTTGACTCCAGCGCCGTGGTGGCGATGATGGCGGGGCTGAGCGACGGCCCGGTCAATACCTGCTCCATCGCCTTCAAGGACAAGGCCTTCGACGAATCGGCGTATGCCGCGCAAGTGGCGCAGAAATACGGCACCGACCACCACGTCGAAACCGTGGACACCGATGACTACGGCCTGCTCGACACCCTGGCCGATCTGTATGACGAACCGTATGCCGACAGTTCGGCGATCCCGACTTACCGCGTGTGCGAACTGGCGCGCAAGCGCGTGACGGTGGCCTTGTCCGGCGACGGCGGCGACGAAAATCTGGCAGGCTACCGGCGCTATCGCTATGCCATGGCGGAAAACCGCGTGCGCGGCCGCATTCCCATCGGCCTGCGCAAGCCGTTGTTCGGCACCCTGGGACGCTGGTATCCCAAAGCCGATTGGGCGCCGCGCGTGTTCCGCGCCAAGACCACCTTCGAAGCGCTGTCGCGCGATCTGGTGGAGGGCTATTTCCACGGCGTCTCCATCATGAGCGACCAGATGCGCCAGCAGCTGTTCACGCCCAAGTTCCGCGCCGATCTACAAGGCTATCGCGCCATCAACGTGATGCGCGCCCATGCCGACCAGGCGCCGACCGACGATCCGCTCTCGCTGATCCAGTACCTGGACATGAAGACCTATCTGCCGGGCGATATCCTGACCAAGGTCGATCGCGCCAGCATGGCCCATGCGCTGGAAGTGCGCGTGCCCCTGCTTGACCACAAGCTGGTGGAGTGGATTTCCGGCCTGCCGCCCGAGATGAAGCTGAACGGCAGCGAAGGCAAGTACGTGTTCAAGAAGAGCATGGAAAATTATCTGCCGAACGATATCCTCTATCGCCGCAAGCAGGGCTTTGCCGTGCCGTTGGCAGCCTGGTTCCGCGGTCCGCTGCGCGAGCGCGTGCGCAGCTCGCTGCTGGGACCGAACCTGGCCGCTACCGGAATCTTTAACCAGGCTTACCTGAACGAGATGGTGGAGCAGCACCAGTCCGGCCGTCGCGATTACAGCGCGCCGATCTGGACGCTGCTGATGTTCGAAGCCTTCCTGAGAAAAGAGATGCAGGCGTGACCATGGGCACTTCCGATTTTCTGGGCACGGCCGCCGAGCCGAAACACGCGCAGGGCCAGCCCCTGCGCATCCTGCATGTGCTGGATCACTCGATCCCGCTGCATAGCGGCTATACCTTCCGCACCCGCTCCATTTTGCAGGAGCAGCGCGCGCTGGGCTGGGAGACGCACCATATCACCAGCCCCAAACAGGGCGCCGTCAGCGTCGCGCATGAAACGGTGGATGGACTGGCCTTCCACCGCACCGAACCGGCCACCGGCCTGATGGCGCGCCTGCCGGTGCTGAACCAGCTGGCCGTGATCGACCGTCTGGCCGGGCGCCTGCTGCAAGTGGCGAAGGAAGTGCGGCCCGACATCCTGCATGCCCACTCGCCGGCGCTGAACGCCGTGGCCGCGCTGCGCGTCGGCAAGCGCCTGGGCATTCCGGTCGTGTATGAAATCCGCGCCTTCTGGGAGGACGCCGCCGTCGACCATGGCACCAGCCAGGAATGGGGCTTGCGCTACCGCATGACGCGCGCGCTGGAAACCTGGGCGCTGAAGCGGGTCGATGCCGCCACCACCATCTGCGAAGGCTTGCGCAGCGAGATCGTGGGCCGCGGCATTCCCGCGCAAAAAGTCGAGGTCATCCCGAACGCTGTGGATATCGGCGATTTCAGCGTCGATGGCGAACGCGATGAGGCGCTGGCGGACAGCCTTGGCTTGCAGGGCAAGACAGTGCTCGGCTTTATCGGTTCCTTCTACGCTTACGAAGGCTTGAACGTGCTGCTGCAAGCCCTGCCAGCGGTGCTGGCCGAACGCCCCGACACGCGCGTGCTGCTGGTGGGCGGCGGTCCCCAGGACCAGCACCTGCGCCAGCAGGCGAAAGAGCTGGGCATTGCGGACCAGGTGATCTTCACCGGCCGCGTGCCGCATGCCGAAGTGCAGCGCTACTACAACCTGATCGATGTGCTCTGCTATCCGCGCCTGAAGATGCGCCTGACCGACCTGGTGACGCCGCTCAAGCCGCTGGAAGCGATGGCGCAAGGCCGCCTGCTGGTCGCTTCCGACGTCGGCGGCCACAAGGAGCTGATCGACGATGGCCGCACCGGCATCCTGTTCCCGGCCGGCGATGCGCAGGCGCTGGCCGGCAAGGTGCTGGCCCTGTTGGCCGCGCCGGCATTGTGGCCGCAGCTGCGCGCACAGGGGCGCCGCTTCGTCGAGTCGGAACGCAGCTGGGCCGCCAGCGTGGCACGCTACAGCCGCGTGTATGGCGGCGTGGTTGGCAAGGCGCGCCAGCCATGACCGCGGCGGCGCTGCGCATCGCCCTGGTGGGGCCATTGCCCCCGCCATCGGGCGGCATGGCAAACCAGACCTTGCAACTGGCTTCGCTGCTGCGCGATGAAGGCGTGGACGTGGAAACCATCCAGGTCAATGCGCCTTACCGCCCGGCCTGGGCGGCGCGACTGAAAGGCGTGCGCGCCTTATTCCGCCTGCTGCCTTATCTGGCGCAGCTATGGCGGGCGGCGGGACGCGTGCAGCTCTTCCACGTGATGGCCAATTCCGGCTGGTCCTGGCATCTGTTCGCGGCGCCCGCCATCTGGATCGCGCGCCTGCGCGGCAAGCCGGTGGTGGTGAATTACCGGGGGGGCGAGGCCGAGACCTTCCTGCAAGGCGCCATTGCCTGGGTGCGTCCCAGCCTGAAACGGGCCGACGCCCTGATCGTTCCCTCCGGTTTCCTGAAAGCCGTGTTCGCGAAATTCAAGGTCGATGCCGCCATCGTGCCGAACATCGTCAATCTGGAACGCTTCCGCAGCGCCGATGCAGGCGACGCGCCGGCAGCCGGCCCGCGCCTGCTGGTGTCGCGCAATCTGGAGCCTATCTACGACAATGCCACCGCGCTGCACGCCTTCGCCATCGTGCGCGCGCGCCATCCTGCTGCGCGCCTGGTGATTGCCGGTTCCGGCCCCTTGCGCGCCGAGCTGGTAGCGCTGGCGGCCATGCTGGGCTTGACCGACGCCGTGAACTTCACCGGCCGGGTCGATCCGCAAGCCATGGCGGTCCTCTACCGCAATGCCGATGTGATGCTGAATTGCAGTCTGGTGGATAACACGCCGAATTCCGTGCTCGAAGCCCTGGCCAGCGGCGTTGCCGTGGTCAGCACCGATGTGGGCGGCGTGCCTTATCTGGTCGAACATGAGCGCACCGCCTTGCTGGTGCCGTCGCAATCGCCGCAGCAGATGGCCGACGCCGTCCTGCGCCTGTGCGCCGAACCGGCGCTGGCCGCCGCGCTGCGCGAAGCGGGGTTGCGCCAGGTGCAGCAGTTTACCTGGCAGAGCGTGCGTCCCCAGTTATTGCAGGTCTATCGCAGCGTGTTGCGGCCCGCTGCGGCCAAAGCATTGAGCCAGCCATGAATAACCGTCCCGCCCCCGCCTTGTACACGTCCTTGATCTCGGGCCTGATCTTCCCTTTGCATGAGCGCATGAAGCAGCACGCCAGCGTGGCGGTGCGGCGGCGCATGGAGGAGTCGCAGTACTGGCCCGAACCGCGTTTGCAGGATCTGCAATTGCAGCGTCTTAAACGTCTGCTGCTGCGCGCCCAGACCAAGGTGCCGTATTACCGCGACCTGTTCGCCAGCCTTGGCTTCGACCCGGCGCGCGATCTGCACGCCCTGTCCGATCTGGCGCGCCTGCCGCTGATGGACAAGGCCACGATCCGCGCCAACTCCGACCGGCTTAGGGCGGAGGATGCGGTCGGGCTGGCGCGCTTCAACACGGGCGGCTCCAGCGGCGAGCCGCTGATTTTTTATATTGGCAAGGAGCGCGTCAGCCATGACGTCGCAGCCAAGTGGCGCGCCACGCGCTGGTGGAATGTGGATATCGGCGATCCCGAAATCGTGGTCTGGGGTTCGCCCATTGAGCTTGGCGCGCAGGACCGCGTGCGCGCCGTGCGCGACCGCCTGCTGCGCACCCGCCTGCTGCCCGCTTTCGAAATGTCGGAAACCAAGCTGGATAGCTTTGTCGAACGTATCCGCGCTACCCGGCCGCGCATGCTGTTCGGCTATCCATCGGCGTTGTCGCATATCGCGCGCCACGCCAAGGCGCGCGGCCAGCGTATGAACGACCTGGGCATCCGCGTCGCCTTCGTCACTTCCGAACGCCTGTATGACGAGCAGCGCGAACAGATTTCATCCACTTTCGGCTGTCCGGTGGCGAACGGCTACGGCGGCCGCGACGCGGGCTTTATCGCCCACCAATGCCCGGCGGGCGGCATGCACATCACGGCCGAAGACATCATCGTCGAGACAGTCGGCCCGGATGGCCAGCCGCTGCCGCGCGGCCAGGCCGGGGAAATTGTCGTCACCCATCTGGCGACCGGCGACTATCCCTTCATCCGCTACCGCACCGGCGATATCGGCGTGCTCGATACGAAAGCCTGCAGCTGCGGGCGCGGCCTGCCGCTGCTGAAGGAAATCCAGGGCCGCAGCACCGATTTCCTGGTGGCGCGGGATGGCACCGTGATGCATGGACTGGCGCTGGTCTATATACTGCGCGACCTGCCCCAGGTGAAGGCTTTCCGCATTTGCCAGGAAAGCCTGGACCTGACCGAGGTGCAGGTGGTGCTGGAAGCGCCGCTCGATGCGGAGCTGCGCGCCAAAATCGAACGCGGTTTCAAGGCCCGCCTGGGCGCGGACGTGCAGGTGGATGTGCGGCAGGTGGACGCCATCGCGCCCGAGAAATCCGGCAAGTTCCGCTATGTGGTCAGCAAGGTCGCGGCGCCGAGGTAAGGAAAAGAGATGAGGGACTTTATCGTTGCGGCGCTGGTATTCGGATCGCTGCCGTATATCTTCAAGCGCCCCTGGTTCGGCATGGTGATGTGGATCTGGATCAGCGTGATGAATCCGCACTCGCAAGGCTGGGGCTTCGCGCGCGACTTCCCCTTTGCCGCGATTATCGCCGGCACCATGGTGCTGTCCATCCTGTTCAACCGCCAAAAATTCCGCATGCCGCTGACGGCCGTCACCGGAACCTTCCTCCTCTTCATCGTCTGGATGTGCGTGACGGCGCTATTCGCCATCCACCCCGACCAGGTCGGCACGCAATGGATCAAGGTGATGAAAATCATGGGCATGACGATTGTCGTCGCCATGCTGGTGACGGAACGGCGCCATATCGAATGGCTGGTCTGGACGGTGGTGGTGTCGATCGGCTATTACGGCGTAAAGGGCGGCATCTTCACCATCCGCAGCGGCGCCCAGTACCGCGTGTGGGGGCCGATCGGCACCTTCATCGACGGCAACAACGAGATCGCGCTGGCGCTGATCATGATCATTCCGCTGATGTACTACCTGCTTTCTCTGATCCAGCACAAATGGGGCAAGCGCGCCATGATCGCCTCCATGCTCTTGTGCGGCATCGCCTCGATCGCCTCGTATTCGCGCGGCGCGGCGGTTGCCATGGCCGCCATGATGTTCTTCCTTTGGCTGAAGAGCAAGAACAAGGCCGTGATGGGCAGCCTGCTGGTGCTGTGCATTCCCGTGGCCCTGCTCATCATGCCCGAACAGTGGCATGCGCGCATCGACACCATCAACACTTACCAGGAAGACGATTCCGCCATGGGCCGCATCAATGCCTGGCGCATGGCTTTCAACCTGGCCAACGACCGCTTCTTCGGCGGCGGCTTCGAAATCTACGACCCCGATGTGTTCCATCGCTATGCGCCGATACCGGAAGACGTGCATGCCGCCCACAGCATCTATTTCCAGATCCTGGGCGAGCATGGCTGGATCGGCCTGTGGCTGTATCTGACGCTGCTGATCCTGACCTGGCGCACCGGCAGCTGGATCATCCGCAACTCGGCCAAGCTGCCGGAATTCGAGTGGGCCGCCAATCTGGCGCGCATGCTGCAAGTGAGCCAGCTGGGCTTCATGGTGGGCGGCGCCTTCCTCAGCCTGGCCTATTTCGATGTGCCCTATTATCTGATGGTGGCCATGGTCGCGACCCGCGTCCTGGTCGAACGCGGCCTGCGCGACGTCAAACCCTTGCCGGTGCGGCGCGCGCCCAGCGTATTCGCCGTCCCGCCACCCACCACCGTCCCAGACGACGAGAAAGCGCGGAATGAGCCAGTATGAAATGCATGGCGGCGGTTCGCCGCTGCTGGAAAAAGGACTGCTGCGCGTGCTGTCCCCTGGCGGGCGGCGCGGCCTCTCCATCCTGATCTACCACCGTGTGCTGCCGCAAAAAGATCCGCTGTTTCCCGGTGAAGTCGATAGGGAGGAGTTCGACCAGCAGCTTGCTCTCCTGAAATCGCGCTTCACCATCCTGCCCCTGCTTGATGCCGTGCGCCGCGCCCGCAGCGGCGACTTGCCGCCGCGCGCCGCCTGCATCACCTTCGACGACGGCTATGCCGACAATGCCGAAGTGGCCCTGCCGTTGCTGCTGAAGCATGGTTTGCACGCCACCTTCTTTATCGCGACCGGCTTCCTGAACGGCGGCCGCATGTGGAATGACAGCGTGATCGAGCTGGCGCGGCGCGCGCCGGGCGGTGGGCTGGATGCCTCCTCCCTCGGCCTTGGCCAGCATGCCCTGGGCAGCATCGCTGACCGCCAGCGCGCCATTCCGGCCCTGATCGGCCAATTGAAATACCTGCCGATGGAAGAGCGCCTGGCGCAGGTGAACCGCCTGGCCGATCTGGCCCGCTGCGAGCTGCCTGCGGATCTGATGATGAATACGGCCCAGTTGCACAAGCTGCGCGACGCCGGCATGGGCCTGGGCGCCCATACCGTCAACCATCCGATCCTGGCGCGCCTGCCGGCCGCGCAGGCGCGCCAGGAAATCGCCAGCGGCAAGGCCGCGCTGGAGGATTTGCTGGGCCAGAATGTGCTCTTGTTCGCCTACCCGAACGGCAAGCCGGGCGAGGATTATCTGCCCGAGCATGTCTCCATGGTGCGCGAACTGGGTTTCGAGGGCGCCGTTTCCACCGCCTGGGGCGCCAGCAAGGGCCGCCAGGATGTCTACCAATTACCGCGTTTCACGCCATGGGACCGCAGCCGGCTGCGTTTTGTGCTGCGCCTGGCCAGGAATTTAACCGTCAGCGCACAGCTGGTGTAAAGAGAACTCGATGACTTTAAAGAATGAGGTTTTGCACGGCCTGAAATGGATGGCCGGAGCAAAATTCGGCAGCCAGATGATTACCTGGGTGATCACGATTTTCGTGATGCGCCTGCTGGTGCCGGCCGACTATGGCTTGATGGCGATGTCCTCGGTCTTCATCGCCTTGCTGGTGATGTTTGCCGAGGTGGGACTGGGGCCGGCCCTGGTGCAGGCGGCCGAAGTCACCACGCAGAAGCTGCGCCAGGCTTTCGGCATCTTCCTGATCGTGAACCTGGCGCTGTGCGCCTTGCTGAACCTGGCCGCGCCGGCCATCGCCGAGTTTTACTCCGAACCGCGCCTGGTGCCGCTGGTGCGCGTGCTGTCGCTGCAATTCCTGCTGACGCCACTGGCCATCGTCTCCGAAGTGCAGCTGCAGCGCGCGCTCGATTTCAAGAAGCGCTCCATCGTCGATCTGACGACGGCGGTGATCACCAGCCTGGTGACGCTGACGCTGGCATTGATGGGGCATGGTGTCTGGTCGCTGGCGCTGGGCCAGGTGGCCGCCGCCGTCTGGCGCACGGCGCTGGTGAATATCGTGTCGCCGTTCCCGCATTGGCCGCTGTTTTCCTGGACCGGCATGCGCGATCTGATGACGTTCGGCGGCAAGGTGACGACCTCGCGCTTCCTGTGGTTCTTCTTCAGCCAGGTCGATATCGTCATCGTCGGCCGCATGCTGGGCGGGCAGGTACTGGGCCTGTATGCGGTGGCCATGCACCTGGCCAGCATGCCGACCCAGCGCGTTTCGGCCATCCTGAACCAGGTGGCCTTCCCGGCGTTTGCCCGTTTCCAGCATGACCGCGAAGCCATCGTGCGCCAGCTGCTCAAGGCTTTTGAGCTGGTCAGCCTGATCGCCTTCCCGGTGCTATGGGGTATGGCGGCCACTGCCAGCGACATCATCCTGGTCTTTCTCGGCGACCATTGGGAGGAGGCGGTCTTCCCGCTGCAGGTGCTGGCCCTGATCATGCCTTTCCGCACCGTGGTGCAGTTCATGCCGACGGTGACGGATGCCGTCGGCCATCCCGGCGTTTCGCTGCAGAATGGCATCGTCGGCTGCACCCTGATGCCGCTCGCCTTCTATGCCGGCACCCATTGGGGCATCACCGGCGTAGCCCTGGCCTGGGCCATCATGTATCCTGTGGTCTTGCTGATCAATCTGCGCCGCATGGTGGCGGTGATCGGCCTCACTGTCGGCCACGTGGTGCAGCGCATGATGCCTGCCATGATTTCGGCTGGCGTGATGTTTGCTGCGGTAACTGCTGTGCAGTATGCGCTGCGCGGCTATGCGGATCGCAAGCTGGCTTTGGCCGTGGAAGTATCGGCCGGCGCCCTGGTCTATGTGCTGTGCAGCTGGACGGTTAACCGCGCCACGCTGATGGATGTGTGGCGCCTGGTCAGAAGGAAAGGATAGGCCTGCCATGACGATACTTGCGGGTGCCTTCAGTACGAAGCCCGGCAAGGCACTGCCGGAAGAGTTGCGCAATGCCCTACGCCGCCATATCTCGCGCCAGCCTTGCGAGGCCGTGGCGGAACTGGGCGACGCTTTCTGCCATGTCGCCAAAGTTGACATTGGCGCTTTCGGCGCACCGGCCATGCAGGCCGATGCCGCCGGCAACCTGAGCGCGCTGGCCGGCGAAGCCCTGCTGCGCGAAGGCGATAACGATCCCGCCTGGAACCGCGCCCACGACACCGCCTCGCTGCACGCGGGTTTTGCGCAGGGTCGCGCCGAAGGCGAGCTTGCGCTGGCGCAAAGCCAAGGCAGTTTCTGCGGCCTGCATTACAGCGCCGCGCGCGGCGAGCTGCTGCTCTTCGTGGACCGCATCGGCGCCCGCCCCCTGTATCTGTGGCAGGGCGAGGACTATGCCGTCTTCGCCAGCGCGCTGCGCATTCTCGAAGCGCTGCCCCAGGTGCGCAAGGAAATGGACGTGCGCGGCGTGACCGAGATCGCCGCCTTCGGCTATGCCCTGGGCGAACGCACCGCCTATGCCGGCATCCGCATGCTGCGTTCGGGCGAGATCGCGCGCCTGGCCGAGGGCGCGGCCACTTTCTCCACCTATGCGCGCTGGGACGAAGCCGAAGCGCCGCTGCCGCAGGAACCGACCGTGCGGCGCTCCTACGATGCCTTTGTCGCCGCGCTGCGTCGCCGCCAGCGCGGCGCGCCCATGGCGGCCGCCTTCCTCAGCGGCGGCCTGGATTCGCGCGCCATTGTCGGCGGCCTGCACGCCATCGGCTCCGCCGTCTACACCTTCAACCTCGCGCCGGATGGCAAGCAGGACCAGGTCTTCGCCAAGCTGATGGCCGACCACCTTGGCACGCGCCACGTGCAATTGGTGCAGGAAGGCAGCGATGCCGGACGCGGTTATCACAAGTCCGAGCTGAAGGAATGGATGCGCCACGAATTCGGCCCGCTGACCAGCGACCGTCCGCGCCTGTTGTGGTCGGGCGATGGCGGCAGCGTCTCGCTGGGGCATGTGTATATGGACCGCGAGCTGGTGGCCGATATGCAGCGCGGCGCGCCGGCCGAGGCGCTGGCCCGTTTCAACAAGGGACTGCCTTCGCGCATCATCCCGGCCGCCATGCGCGAAACCCTGCAAGGCTTGCCGCTGCAAGGCGCGCTGGAAGAACTGGACGCCATCCAGGGTGCAGATCGGGGCCGCGCCTTCCACCTTTTCCTGATGTTCAATGACCAGCGCCGCCACCTGGCCCAGCACTTCGAAGAGATCGATCGCGAGCGCATGGAATTCCAGCTGCCCTTCCTCGACGCCAGCTTCCTCGAAACCGTGCTGCGCCAGCCGGTGGACGCCTTCCTCGAACACCGTTTCTATATGGATTGGCTGGCACGCTTCCCGAATGGACTGGATACCATCCCATGGCAAGCCTATCCCGGCCACGTGCCTTGCGAGCTGCCCATGCCCGCCGGCCTGAAATACCAGTGGCACGACTATTTCGATCCATCCGTGCTGCGCCAGATGCGCCGCCACGCCGCCGACAAGGGCCGCCAGGTGCTCGCCAGCCAGCGCTTCCCTGAGCACCTGATCAGCCGGCGCATGCTGAACGCCGCCGTCTGGCTCACGCGCCTGGGCTGGCGCGATTGCGCCTACCTGATCAACACCGCCTCCACCTTCCACAAATACTGGTCGGCTTGCGAGCCGGCGCGCGCGCCGGAGCGGCTGAGCCAATGAAGATCCGCGTCGAGCCGCAAGGCTGGGAATTCGAGGCAGGGGAGGGCCGCACCGTGCTGGCCGCGGCCGAACAGGCGGGCATCCGCCTGCCCAGCTCCTGCCGCAACGGCACTTGCCGCACCTGTTTTTGTCACGCCAGCGGCACGGTGCATTATCTGGTCGAGTGGCCGGGACTGAGCCTGGACGAAAAGCGCGAAGGCTTCATCCTGCCCTGCGTCGCCGTGGCGGACAGCGATCTGGTGATCTCGGTGCCGGCGGCGCGCCAGGTCTGAATCAATCGTCCTCGGGCCGGCTGCGGCGCAGGCGCATCAGCAGCGCCTCGGTCTGTTCGTTCAGCGGCAGGCCGTGGCGGCGCAGCAATTGCACATGCAGCACCAGGTTTTCCAGCACCAGCTTGGCCGCCACCGCCAGCAAGGTCAGACGGCGGTCTTCCTCGGTGAACTTGTCCATCGCATCGGCCATCTCGCAGAGATGGCTGGCGACCAGGCCGCGCAGCTCTTTTTCGTCAAAAGGCAGGTCGGCAAAATCAATCGGGTCTTCCTGTTCGACTTCCTGCATCAGCAACTCTAGTTCCAGCTGGGTAATCGACATCTGTGGCTCCGGTGGTTCGCCCGCTTTTATTTTAGGCCAAAGCCGCACCGAACCGCGCTAGAATTTCCACCTTGGAGGAGAGCCGTGGCGCAGATCATCTTCACCCAGCAGTTGGCGCGTTTCCTGCCCGTTCCGCAGCTGGAAACGCAGGCGACGACCCTGCGCGCCGCCCTCGATGGCGCTTTCGCCGGAAATGCGCGCTTGCGCGGCTATGTGCTGGACGATCAGGGTCATTTGCGTCCCAATGTCGTCATCTTCATCGACGGCCAGCGTTGCCGCGACCGCGCTCTGCTCGACGATCCCTTGCAAGCCGATTCCAGCATCTATATTTTGCAGGCACTCTCAGGAGGCTGACATGCCAGACCGCGCTTTCATCGCCACCCGCAAGGGTTTGTTCGAGCTGGCCGCCAAGGGCGGCGAGTGGGCCGTGGTGGACAAGCATTTCTACGGCGAGCCGGTGTCCATGGTGCTGAACGATGCGCGCGACGGCGCCACTTACGCGGCCCTGAACCTGGGCCATTTTGGCTGCAAGCTGCAGCGGCGCGATGCCGGCGGCGAGTGGCAGGAGGTGGCGGTGCCGGTCTACCCACCCAAACCGGAGGACAGCACGGACAAGACCGAATGGACGCTGCGCCAAATCTGGTCGCTGGAAACCGGTGGTCCCGATCAGCCGGGCGTGCTGTGGGCGGGCACGCTGCCCGGAGGCCTGTTCCGTTCCAATGACCGCGGCGACAGCTGGCAGCTGGTGGACTCGCTGTGGAATGTGGAGAACCGCAGCCAGTGGTTTGGCGGCGGCTACGACTATCCCGGCATTCACAGCATCTGTGTCGATCCGCGCAACAGCAATGCGGTGCTGGTGGGCGTGTCCTGCGCCGGCGCCTGGCTGACCGAGGACGGCGGCGCCACCTGGTCGCTGCGCGCGAAAGGCATGCGCGCCAACTATATGCCGCCCGATCTGGCGGAGCAGGAAGACGCGCAAGACCCGCACCGCATCGTGCGCTGCCAGGATGAGCCGGACGTGCTGTGGTGCCAGCACCATTGCGGCATCTGGCACTCCACCGACAATGGCCGCAACTGGGCCGAGGTGAAAACGGCGCCGCTATCGAGTTTCGGCTTTGCCGTGGCCGTACATCCGCGCGACGGCAACACCGCCTGGTTCGTGCCCGGCGTGGCCGACCAGCAGCGCGTGCCGGTGGATGCCGCGCTGGCCGTCACCCGCACCAACGATGGCGGCGCCAGCTTCGCCGTGCTGCGCGGCGGCTTGCCGCAGGAGCACTGTTACGACTTGGTCTACCGTCATGGCTTGGTCGTGGCCGACGATGGCAAGACGCTGCTGATGGCGTCCACCACGGGCGGGGTCTGGCTCTCGGCCAATGGCGGCGATTACTGGCAGACCATCTCGCTCAATCTGCCGCCGGTGTACGCGGTGCGTTTCGCTTAATGCTGCTTAGCGTCCGAAGTAGGACAGGAACATATCGACAGCCGTGTCGATGACGGCCTGCTGGCGTTCCGCATCCAGCGGCGGCTGGCCCATTGCCACTTGCGGCCAGAAGGCGAAGGCCTTCAACTGGCCTTGCAGTAGATGGGAGATGAAGGCCGGGTCGCCTTCCTTTAACTGGCCATCCTGCTGGGCGGCGCGGATAAAACCGGTCACGCCTTCCTCCTTGTCGGCCAATCGATCGACCATCTCGCGCGCGCGCTGCGGACGGTGGATGGCTTCGGCGATCGCCACGCGGGCCACGTCGAGGAAATACTCGTCTTGCAGCAGCAGCATTTTCTGCCGCATCAGTTCCAGCAATTGCGCGCGCAGCGGCACGCCGGGACAGTAGACGAGGGCGTCCAGCGGCGCACTGCACTTCCACAGCTCCTGCAGGATTTCCGCGAACAGCTCCTCCTTGGCCGGAAAGTGGTTGTACACGGTGCGCTTCGACACGCCGGCCGTGGCGGCGATCTTGTCCATGCTGGTGGCGTCGAAACCATGCTGGCGGAATTCCGCGATGGCAGCCTCTACGATGGCGGCGCGCTTGCGGTCGGTAAGGCGTTCGGTAGTCATCCCCGAATTCTACACCGGGTAGTTTACTTTTCTCAAAATAGGAACTACACTGTGTAGTTTACATTTTGGGATTAACCCGATGAAACGTCTGATCTTGCTTCTGGGAGTGTTACTGATTATGGCTTACACCACAACGCTGACCGGCAATGCCGCCAACTACGCCGATTCGCCGCAGCAAAAAGAGGGCAAATTCCGCAACCCGGTGGCAATGAACCAGATGGGCTTGCGAAAAGCCCTCGGCATCTGGTGGAAATTCGCCTTCGACAAGCCGGCCGGGACCGTGCCTACGCAAGACATCCCCGTGCAGACGATCACCCGTGCCCAACTGCTAGCCGCGCCCGACAACAGCCTCTACCGCCTGGGCCATTCCACCGTGCTGCTCAAGCTGCATGGCCGTTTCTGGCTGACCGACCCCGTATTTTCCGAACGCGCCTCGCCCGTGCAATGGGCCGGCCCGGCGCGTTTTCACGCGCCACCGATCAGCATCGACGAACTGCCGCCGATCCGCGGCGTCATCCTCTCGCATGACCATTACGACCACCTCGACTACGCCGCCATCCAGCAACTGGCCGGCAAAACCGAAGTATTCCTGACCCCGCTCGGCGTCGGCGACCGCCTGATCGGCTGGGGCGTGCCCGCCGCCAAGGTCCGTCAGCTCGACTGGTGGCAGACCACCACCGTGGACGACCTGCGCCTGAGCGCGACGCCGGCCCAGCACTTCTCCGGCCGCACCCCATTCGACGGCAACAAGACGCTGTGGGCCTCCTGGGTCATCGACAACGGCGAGGCGCGCATCTTCTTCAGCGGCGACAGCGGCTACTTCAAAGGCTTCAAGGAAATTGGCGACAAGCACGGCCCCTTCGACCTCACGCTCATCGAAACCGGCGCCTATGATCCCCAATGGCCGGACGTCCACATGCAACCCGAACAAACCCTGCAAGCGCACAAAGACCTGCGCGGCAAAGTCTTGCTGCCTATCCACAATGGCACTTTCGACCTCGCCCTGCACGCCTGGGACGACCCCTTCCAGCGCATTGCCGCATTAGCGCAAGAGCACGGCCAAACCCTCGCCACCCCCGAAATTGGCCAAGCCCTGAGCATCGCCGCCCCAGCAGCAACCTCCGCCTGGTGGGAAGTCGCCACCAAGTAAGCCCCCACTCACTTTGCGCCAAATCAAACAATGTCCCACCCTGGTGTCAGGCACCAAGGTCGGACATTGTTTGCGCTAGATCAGTAAATGTCCGACCGCGGTGCCTGACACCAGGGTGGACATTTGTTGAGGTAGATCAAAGGGGGCCGCTCAGGCGACGATGTTGATGAGGCGGCCAATGGTTTGGCCTTGGGCGTTGAGCTGGGTGGATGGGGGCAGCAGATTCGGTGGGATGGGCTTTTCGATGGCGCGGTCGAGACGGGGGGCGCTCAGTGTTGGGGCGGCGGCGGCTTGGGCTTGCAGGCTTTCGGTTTGCGTGCGGCCCAGGGTTTCGCGGTCGCGGACGAGCTGGTTGCGGCTGTCGTCGAGGCGGTCTTCGTCTTGGTCAACGCGAGTCTGGTCTTGCTGAACTTTGCGTTCGGCAACGGCCACGGCACTCTTCAATGTGTTGACGGAAGTTATTGAAACCACAATTTCACCCATTTAGACACCATCTCTAGAGTAGGCGAATTTTGCTGAAATTTCCAGCAGTTTCCGTATCCTTTTGCCAATAAAAATGGGGGTGGATGGCCTTGGATTCCATCCACCCCCCAAGTACTGCAGAGGGACTTTTACTTCTTGGAGTTTAGAAGCGGTACATCAGCGAGGCTTCCCACGAGCGGCCGAACAGGGGACGGGCATTGATCGGGCCGCTGTTGCCCGTGGTCAGGCGGGAATTGCCTTCGGTTAGGCCCAGCTGGTTGCCGACATTGTTGGCGCTCAGGCGCAGCTCGATTTTTTCGCCGAAGGTGAACAGGGCGCCCAGGTCCACGGTGTGATATTTCGGCAGGTATTGCTGGTTGGCCTGGTCGGCCCAGCGCGCGCCGATCTGGGTGTACGTACCGTAGAGCTTGACGGCATTGTTCTCGCCCAGGCCGACGCGGTAGGTCGGCGTGAAGCGGAACTGCAGCTTGGGCTGGCGCTGGACCTGCTTGCCGGCGGTGAGCGGATTGTCCTTGTAGGTCGAATCCTGGTAGTTGCCGGTCAGGTTCAGGGTCAGGTCGCGCACAGGGCGCACGGCGAACTCGACTTCCACGCCATTGCCCTTAGAGCCGCTGACCGAGTTCAGGATATTGCCGTTGGCCAGGATCTGCTGGAAGGCGATGCCGTCGAACTCAGTGTGGAAGTAGTTGATGTAGGCGCTGAACAGCTGGCCCACGGTCTTGTAGCCCACTTCGATCTGCTTGATTTTTGGCGTCGGCAGGACGTTGCGGTCATCCACCTTGGCTTGGCTGCCGGCATTGCGCAGGTCGTCGAACGACACAAAAGTGTGGCCGGTGTTGGCGCGCGCGAACAGGCTGGAATCCTTGCCCAGCTTGTAGTTGCCGCCCACGGTGAAGGAGGTGGCCGAGTCGCTGCGGTGCAGGGCGGTGTAGGCGCCGGTCGGCATCGAGGTATTGTTGTTGTAGACGGTGAGCGGATTGCCGTCCGTATCGCCGGTCGTCAGTTGGGAGATGGTGGCGTCCAGCTTTTGCCGTTCGCGGCGCACGCCGGCGTCAAGCCGCACCTGCTCGTTCAGCTTCCAGCCGTTGCTGATGTAGAAGGCGGTATTACGGCCGTCATAGGATGCGTTCGGCGCGTAGAACACCGGACCGTCCTTGCCATTGTTCGCCACCACCACGCCATTATTGAGCTTCACATTGATCAGGCGCGCGTTCGGCACGGCCGTCATCAGGTGGCTGCTGCCCAGATACCAGGTATCGTCCGAGGAGTAATCGGCGAAATAACCGCCCACGGTGACGACGTTATCCTTCATCCACTCCTTGCTGACGCGCAGCTCGTCGCTGAAGGATTTCATCTTTTTCTCGACCGCCCACAGGCCGGCCTGCACCACCTGCTGGCTGTCGGCCACGGGCGTGCCGTCCAGGTAGGTGGCCGTGGCCGCCGTGCCGCCATTGGCCTTCAGCGCCGCCGTGTTGTAGGCGCCCATGGACAGGGGATTATTGCCGGTGAACATGGCGATGGTGTTCATATCGCCGTCGAAGCGGTTGAACTTGTTGGACACGGTCCAGCCGCCAAATTTCTGGTCGAACTCGGCGCCAAAGACTGTGGCTTTCAAACCACGACCATCGCCCAGATTGTAGTTCAGCGTCTTGCCGGGACCGGCTTCCACGGTGAAGCGGCGCATCTCATTGCTCATCAGCGTGCCCTTGAGCGGATCGAAGCCGGGGAATTCGCTGATCGAACGGCCTTCATTGCTGGAAATCAGCGGCACGCCGGTATAGAAGGCATTCTTGTCGTTGGTACGGCGCGCATAGAGCGTGAGTTCGCCCTGGTCGAGCTTGCGCGTCAAGGTGGCGGTGATCTGGCTGCCGTCGTCGGCCGGGAAGCCGGCGTCGCGCACGCCGTTGGTCTTGCGGTAGAAGCCACCCACCGTGCCATACCAGCCGTCGGAAATCTTGCCACCGTAGAAGAGGTCAACGCGGCGCAGCTCGCCCGTGCCGGTGCTGAAGCGGATACTGCCTTCCGGCGTGTCCGTGCCCTTTTTCAGGATGAAGTTCATGGTCGCGCCCGGCTGGCCGCTGGAGAAGATCGTGCTCGGCCCGCCGCGCAGCACTTCGACGCGCTCGATCGTATCGTCCAGGCGGAAGGCGGAGGAACCTTCGAAGAAGGAGAGAGTCGGCACCGGATAAATCGGATTGCCCTGCATCTGCACCGAGACAAACGGCGAGTCCGAGCCGGAGGGGAAGCCGCGCACCTCGATATTGGCGCCCGACTGGCCGCCCGTCGCTTCCGCATACACCCCCGGCACCAGTTTCAGGATGTCGGCGGTGCTGGTGGGCGAGGCGGCTTTCAGCTGTTCCTCATTGGCGGTGGTGATGGAGAAGGCGGAATCGACCTTGCGGATGCCGCCGGCCGCGGCCACGCCGGTCACGACCACCTGTTGTATTTCTGCTTGCACTTCCTTGCTGGCGGCAGGGGAGGGAGCCTGGTCGGCGCCGGCTTGCGCCTGGGCCTGGGCTTGTTGGGCGAGGGTGAGAACGGCCAGCGTGATCGAGGACAGCAACAGCGTATTTGGGCTTTTCATGGCTTTTTTTGCTTTCTATCTTATCTGTGTAAATGTCGTCTCCTGGACATGCCGCCGGACCAGCTTGCCACATTGGAATGCTCATTAAAACGGCAAATGATATCGATGTCAATCAAAATGTTATCGATATCATTTCCCGTGACAACAGCTTGGAATCTGGCATAATGCGCTCGCAACCCCCTGTTTTTAACCCTTTGAGTGATGATGCCTTGAACAAGACTGGCGTGCGCAGGACCGAGACTGTTTTGACGATGGAAGACCTGGCGAAGATGGCCGGTGTCTCCAAAATCACAGTGTCGCGGGCTTTGCGCGACAGTCCCCTGGTCACGGTGGAAACACGCGAAAAGATCCGCCAGTTGGCGGAGCAACAGGGCTACCGGCTGAATGTCAGCGCCCGGAACCTGCGCATGCGGCGGTCGTACTCGGTGGCGGTTGTGGTGGAAATGACACCGGTGAAGGGGCGGCCCATGTCCGATCCCTATCCGCTGGAGTTATTGGGCGGCATTACGCAGGAGCTGACCACGGCCGGCTACAGCGTGGTGCTGACCTCGAAGCAATTGATGGACACGGCGCCGGTCCAGGGCGCCGACGGCATGATCCTGCTGGGGCAGGGTTCGCACGGCGAAGCGGTGCGCACCCTGCAGAAGACGGGTCTGCCGCTGGTGGTGTGGGGCGCGCCGGAACCGGGCTCGGACACCATCGTGGTCGGCAGCGATAACCGCAAGGGGGGCGTCAGCGCCGCCCAGCGCTTTATCGAGCAGGGCCGCAGCAAGCTGGTTTTCCTCGGCGACGTGGACCACGCCGAGGTGCAGGAGCGTTGCGCCGGCTTCATCGACGCAATGAACGGCCATGGCACGGTGCATATCATGCGCCCCAAGGCTTTTACCTTCGAGGCGGGTTTCGATTGCATCTCGTCGCTGCTGAAAAAGAAGGGGACTTCGTTCGACGGCGTATTTGCCGCCAGCGACCTGCTCGCCATGGGCGCTATCCGCGCCCTGGCCGAGAAGAATATGCGGGTGCCGGAGCAGGTTTCCGTCATCGGTTATGACGATACGCCGGGCGCGGTCAGCTTCGTGCCGCCGCTGACTAGCGTGCACCAATACCTGCGCGACGGCGGCGTGCTGCTGGCGCGCAAGATGCTGGACCTGATGAACGGCAATCCCGTGGCATCGGAAATGCTGCCAACCACGCTGATGGTGCGCCAGACTTAAACGTCTTCCCGGCGCGCCGGATTTTCTGAAATACCTTGTAAAACCGTTCTGGATCTTCGTTTTTCTAAAATCCAAACCGGTTTGAATCTATAAAAACGCGAAAAAAGGACGACATCGTGCTTCCGGCCGACACTTTGCAACACACTTTCCCTCTCGACCCCTGGTGCATCCGCGAAACCAGCTTCGATACGGGGTCGAATTTCCTGGACGAGACGCTTTTCGCGCTTGGCAACGGCTATATCGGCCTGCGCGGCACCCATGAGGAAGGCTATGGCGGCCCGGTCGGCACCTCGCGCGAGGGCAACTTCCTCAATGGCTTTTACGAGTCGGAGCCGATCCAGTATCCAGAGAATGCCTACGGCCTGGCGCGCACCAACCAGTTCATGCTAAATGTGCCGAACCTGAAAGGCATCGCGCTGTGGATCGAGGACGAATGCTTCGATTTCATGGCAGGCTCCCTCGACAGTTACGAACGCATCCTGGATTTCCGCACCGGCCAGCTGCTGCGCAAGCTGGAATGGACCTCGCCGCAGGGCCGCCGGGTGGCGATCACCAGCCGCCGCATCGTCTGCTTCGACAACAAGCATCTCTTCGCCATCAGTTATGAAGTGACGCCGCTGAATTTTTCGGGCCGCGTGTGGCTGGTGTCGGCCCTCGACGGCGTGGTCAAGAATCTGGAAGCGGGCGACGATCCGCGCGTGGGTTCGGCCGTTTCCGGTCCCAGCCTGGAAATGGAAGACGCGCAGCAGTGGGCGCATTTCTCGGCCCTGGTACAGCGCACGCATAACAGCGGCTTCAAGCTGGTCAGCGCTGAACTCTCCGGCATGGAAGGCCCGCATGAGTTGCGGTTCGCGCGCAATGGCTTGCGCCTGGAGCAAAGCTATGCAGTGGCGGCGCAGCAAGGCCAGACCGTGCGCTTCCATAAATACGGCGTGTATTACTCTTCGCGCGACTATGCCGAAGATCAGCTGCTTGGCCTCAGCAAAGAGGCGCTGTCCATCGCGCAGGCGCAAGGTTTCTCCGCACTGGCCCAGCGCCAGGAGGCCTACCTGGCCGATTTCTGGCAGCAGGCCGACGTCGAAATCGCGGGCGACGACGCGCTCCAGCAAGGCATACGCTTCAACCAGTTCCACCTGCTGCAATCGGTGGGCCGCGACGGCAAGACGAATATCTCGGCCAAAGGCCTGACCGGAGAGGGCTATGAAGGCCATTATTTCTGGGACACGGAAATCTACATCTTCCCCTTCTTCCTGTATAACAAACCGGAGATCGCTCGCAAGCTGCTCGACTACCGCCAGGCAGGCTTGCCCTTTGCCCGCGAACGCGCGCGCCAGATGTCGCATGCCAAGGGGGCGCTCTATCCCTGGCGCACCATCGCCGGCGAGGAGTGCTCGGCCTACTTCCCGGCCGGTTCGGCCCAGTACCATATCAACGCCGATATCGCCTATTCGATCAAGATGTATATGGAGGCCACTGGCGATACCACCTACCTGCTGCAAAGCGGTGCCGAGATCGTGATGGACACCGCGCGCATCTGGCTCGGCATCGGCAGCTATAACCGCGACGGTGCTTTCGTCATCAACCAGGTGACGGGACCGGACGAGTACACGGCCCTGGTCAATAACAACTACTACACCAACGCTATGGCGCGCATGCATCTGCACTACGCCGCCGCCATCGCCGAACGCCTGCAGAACCAGTATCCGCAAGACTATGCGCGCATCGCCGCCGCCATGGAACTGGAAGCGGAGGAGCCGGAAGAATGGTGCCGCGCCGCCGACCTGATGCTTCTGCCTTACGACCAGCGCCTGCAAATCCACGAGCAGGACGACAGCTTCCTCTCCAAGAAAGTGTGGGACTTCGCCAACACGCCGAAGGAAAACTATCCGCTGCTGCTGAACTACCACCCGATGGTGATCTACCGCCACCAGGTTTGCAAACAAGCCGATGTGGTGCTGGCCCTGCTGCTGTTGAGCGACCAGTTCACGGCGGAAGACAAGAAGCGCGACTTCGACTACTACGAGGCGGTGACGACCCACGACTCTTCGCTGTCCTCCTGCATCTACAGCATCATCGCCTCCGAAGTGGGTTATGCCGACAAGGCATACGACTACTTCATGGAGACGGCGCGCCTCGACCTGGACAACACGCACGGCAACACCCACTACGGCGTGCACACGGCCGCCATGGCCGGAACGTGGATGGGCGTGGCCTATGGTTTCGCCGGCATGCGCGTCATCGATGGCGAAGCGCGCTTCGCGCCCAAACTGCCGGCGCAATGGCAGCACTACCAGTTCCGCATCCAACTGCATGGCTGCCTGTTGCAGGTGCGGGTGGAAGGAGAGCAGACCGAATACCGCCTGTTGAAAGGCGAAACGCTGGAATTGACCCATTGCGGCAAGCGCGTACAGTTGGTGCAAGACGCGCCGCTGCGCCTGGCGAATCATTAAGGAGAGCAGCATGAGCCGATTCAAAGCCGTGATCTTCGATCTCGATGGCGTGATTACCGATACCGCGCGCTACCACTACCTAGCCTGGAAGCGCCTGGCCGAAACCCAGGGCGTGCATTTCGACGAAGCCTTCAACGAGCACCTGAAAGGCATCGACCGCATGGGATCATTGGAGCTGATCCTGGCTTCGTCCCAGCGCAGCTACAGCCAGGAAGAAAAGCTGGCGCTGGCCGACGAGAAAAACGAGCACTATAAGGAGCTGATCGTCACCATGTCGCCCGGCGACCTGCTGCCCGGCGCGGTGCGGGCGCTCGACACTTGCCGCACCGCCGGCCTGAAAATTGGTCTGGCATCCGTGAGCCGTAACGCCTTCACCGTGCTGGACCGCCTGGGCATACGCGGAAAATTCGATTACGTGGTCGATGCCGCCACCATCGCCAAGGGCAAGCCCGATCCCGAAATCTTCCTGAAGGCGGCGCGCGAGCTGGACGTGCCGCCCGCCGAATGCCTGGGAGTGGAAGACGCGGTGGCCGGCGTGGCCGCGATCAAGTCGGCCGGCATGTGGGCGCTGGGCATAGGCGACCCGCAAACGCTGGAACAGGCCGACGCCGTGATTCCCGGCCTGGCGCAATTCGATCTGGCTTCATACTAAACGCACAACGACAAGAAGCACGGAGACACCATGAAGAAGCAGCGCATTCTGTTCATCCTGTTCCTGATTTACTTCGTATTCGCCATCCTGCTCAATAGCGTGGGCACGGTCATCCTTCAAGTCATCAACAACTATGGCGTCAGCAAGTCCGGTGCCAGCGTGCTGGAAGGCTTCAAGGATCTGCCCATTGCGATTGTGTCCTTCCTCGTGGCGTCCTTCCTGCCGCGCTTCGGCTACAAGAACGCCATGCTGGCCGGGCTGGCCATCGTCACGGCGGCCAGCAGCGCCATGCCGCTGCTGCCTGGCTTCCTCACCACCAAGATGCTTTTCCTCTGCGTCGGCGTGGCTTTCGCACTGGTCAAGGTATCGGTGTATTCCACCATCGGGCTGATCTCGGTGGACCGCAAGCAGCACGCGGGCATCATGAATACGCTGGAAGGCTTCTTCATGATCGGCGTGCTCAGTGCCTACTGGGTATTCGGCTACTTCATCGACTCCGCCAATCCGCAATCGCAAAGCTGGCTGCAAGTGTATTGGCTGCTGGCCGGGCTGTGCGCGGCGACCTTCATGCTGCTGCTCGCCACGCCCTTCGACGAGCACCTGGCGGCCCTGCCGGAAGACCGCAGCCTGGCGCAGGACTTTGCCGAGATGCTCAAGCTGTTCTTCAAGCCCCTAGTCTGCATCTTCGTCATCACCGCCTTCCTGTACGTGCTGGTGGAGCAGAGCGTCGGCACCTGGCTGCCCACCTTCAATAACGAGATCCTGAAACTGCCCACTGCCATGAGCGTGCAAGTGACCAGCATCTTTGCCGCCTGCCTGGCGGTGGGACGATTGTCGGCCGGGGTGCTGATGCGCCGCCTGAACTGGTATCCCGTGATGAATGCCTGCGTGCTGGGCATGGGCGCCATGGTGCTGCTGGCGCTGCCCCTGACGCACAATGTGGTGCTCGATCCGGACATCAGCTGGTCGCGCGCGCCCATCGCCGCTTTTCTTTTCCCCTTGATAGGGCTGTTCATGGCCCCCATATATCCGGGCATTAATTCGGTGATGCTCAGCTCTCTGCCGAAGAATCAGCATTCCGCCATGACTGGCCTGCTGGTGATTTTCTCGGCGCTGGGCGGCACCACCGGCTCGCTGATTACCGGCTATGTGTTCGGTAACTTCAGCGGCCACTTTGCTTTCTATTTGACCCTGGTGCCGATCTCGATCGTGCTGATTATGTTGTATTTCTTCAAAAAGGCGGTCGACGGTGGTTCTGATGGCTATGATGCCTCGGCTATAATTTCGGGACAGCACTGAACCGTTTGTACGATGAATTTAAAGAGCCTTGCCAATCTTCTTGGCATGTCGAAGACAACGGTAAGCCGCGCCCTCAACGGTTATCCCGAAGTAAATGACAAGACCCGCCAGCGCGTGCTGGAGGCGGCGCGCGAAGCCGGATACGAAGCGAACCCCATGGCGCGCAGCCTCGCCGTGGGCCGCAGCAATGTGCTCGGCATAATCTATCCCCTGTTGCCGGCGGACCTGGGCGATTCCATGTTCCTCGATGTCGTGGGCGGCATGTCTGAAGCGCTGGAAGCGGCGCGCATGAACCTCATCATCGCCCCGGTTTCGCAGGCGAACGAGCTGCCGTCCTACGAGCAGATGGTGCGCGGCAAGCGCGTCGACGGCCTGGTGGTCAGCCGCACCATGGTGCATGACGAGCGCATCGCCTATCTGTGCAAGGCGGGCTTCCCCTTTGTCGCCCATGGCCGCACGCGGCTTGATACGCCTTACGCCTGGTTCGACTACGATAACGAATCAGGCATCCGCCTGGCGCTGGGACGCTTGCTGAGCCTCGGCCACCAGCGCATCGGCTTGCTCAGCGCCCCGCTGCAAATGAACTTCGCCTGCCAGCGCAAGGAAAGCTTCCTCGCCATGATGGCGGAGGCGGGACTGCGCGCCGATCCGCGCTGGATGATCGGCGACACCATCGACCGCCGCAGCGGCTACCAGGCCATGCAGCAGCTGCTCGAATGCACCGACCGTCCGACAGCGGTGGTGGTGGATAATCACCTGTCCGGCGTCGGCGCCGTGCGCGCGCTGATGGATGCGGGCATCGAGATTGGCAAGGAGATGTCGGTCATTGTCTGGGGCAGCGTGGCCGATACCCTGGTCGGCCTCGACGTCACCACCATCGACCAGCCGGATGCCCGCCGCGCCGGCGCGCGCATGAGCCAGATGCTGCTGTCCCTGATCGAAGGCGCGCCCGCCGAGTCCTTGCAGGAGCTGTGGCAGCCGGTGCTTCTGGCCGGTGCCACGGCCGGTTCCTGTCCACACTGAGCAAGGATCATCAAAGTGATCGCTACAAAGTGGGAAAACCAGGAAGTGCGCAGCTTCAATGGCCTCGTGTGCGCCAACGGCGAGTTATACGCAGTACAGGACAGCGGAATGGTCCGAGTTCATGCGGGACAAGAGTCCGATGATTGGCTCAATGTCGCGATCCTGGCGCAGAAGGAGTTGTCCGGTGGGCAGTACATGGTGAAGTGCGGCGAGGCTTTGGAACACGGCTCAATCGGCGTCGTTGTTTTGGAGTCGCTGCAAAATCACGAGCCGATCTGGACATTTGTTTCGGAGCAGTCCAATCCCTTCGATCGGATAGAAGCCGAGGGTGGCTGGGTGCGGGTATTGTCAACGGCGGGCGCTGTTTTTCGCTTTAGCGTCCCGCTCCAGGAGGCAACGCTGCAGTTCCCTGGACCTCTGTCCTGCATTGCTGACGTCGCGAGGGCTGCGCCACTATTTGCGCTGTACGAACAAGCGCGATTGAATCCCGGCACGGTGAGCGACCAGGAGTTGCTCGAGCAGATTGAAAAAACGTACTGGCCGACCAATGCTTTTTGCGCCGTCCAGCAGATTTTTTGTATCATCGCGCCGGCATGCCTGCTGCGCCCTCACTTGACGCGGGAGCTTTTGCGCGCGCCGATTGAGGCCATCATTGCTTGCGGCATTGAAGATTCCGCCTCAGTGATTGAGGTGGGGACGTATCTGCTGAAGGATCAAGAACCATATGCTTCGCCCGATCGGCATGGTGCCATCTGGCTTCAAGATGTGCTGCCGACGCTGGGCGCGTTGGCCGATGAAGTCTTCGCCGACGTTTTGCGGGAGTGCCATGAATAGGTTCTCGAAATGAGCTTCCCAAGGAAAAAGAGCCGCGCTATCGAAGTGGATGAAGTCCGCTACCGCTACGTGATTTCAAAGTCCGGAGCCAGCGATGACGGGCACTTCACGCTGAACCTGATCATTCAAATCGAGAGCGGTGATGCTTCAATCCTCAAGGTGGAAGGGCTGCGTAGCCGCGACTATTGGCTGGACTTCCCACATATAGAATCTTCGGATAATTACTTGAGCGTGAAGCCGGGGCAGGTCGCCGCAATCATCCGCCATGCTCTCGCTCAAGGATGGTGTCCGCAAAAATCGGGCACCCCTTTTTCTCTCCCGATGTAATGCCGCCTAGGACGCCAATGAAGACCTATCTGCTCGACTGCTCGAAAATCAGTTCGGAGGGCGATTTCTGGCGGCTCTACCTTGAAACCATCCGCCCTGATGGCGCGCAGGTTTTTGGCCGGAATCTGAGCGCTTTCTGGGATGCTGTTTCGGGCGGCGGTCCAGGCTGGCCGGGCGAATGCCGGATCAGGGTCTGCAACACCGGCAATCTGCAGAAACAAACAGCGCAATTCTTCAACGGGCTGCAACGCATTGCCCGCGAGGTAAGAGACGATTCCGGTGTTTCAATCGTGTTCGACTAGCTTTTACATTGAATTACAATAGGGTATTGTAATTACATTCCCTGATGGTAATTCATGGTAAATCACGCTGAAGAGATCCGCTGGCACTATCCGCGCAAGGCGCTGGCCGATGCCTATCTGGAGACTTTGCGCGCCGGCCTGATTTCCTCGCTGGTGCTGTTCGCGCCGCGCCGCAAGGGCAAGACCGAATTCCTGCTGGAGGATTTGTTCCCGGCCGCCGAAGCCCAAGGCTATCTGACTGTCTACTGCAGCATGTGGCAGAACCGCAGCGACCCGCTGGCGGCGCTGCTGCTCGCGCTGTCGCAGGCGGCCAAGCCCAAGACCTTCGGCGCCAAGCTGCAAAACAAGCTGCTCAAGCCTTTCAAGAAAGCCAATCTGGAACTGGACCTGGGGCCGGTGGGCAAGCTCAAGGCCGAAGCCGAATTCCACGCCAAGGGCGACGCCAGCCAGGCGCAGTTGCAGCGGCTTCCCGAATTGATCGATGCGGTGGTGGCGGAGTCCAAAGGCAAGGTGCTGATTGCCTTCGACGAAATCCAGCATCTGGCCAAGCCCGAATTCACCGAACTGGTGGCGGCCTTGCGCACCACGCTTGATGTGCGCAAGCGCAGCGTGAAGACGGTGTTCACCGGCTCCTCGCGTAACCGCCTGCAGCTGATGTTCAGCCAGATCAAGGCGCCGCTGTTCCAGTTCAGCCAAAGCACCGACTTCCCCGATCTCGACAGCGGCTTTGTCGAATTCATGTCGGCCTCTTTTCAGCAAGCCACCGGACGGACGCTGGACCCGGCCCAGGCCAACGCGGCCTTCGACGCGCTGAGCCATACGCCGGGCCTGTTCCATGATGCGGTCGAGCGCCTGATGAAGATGGGCGGCACCGATATTCTCGGCGTGGCCCAGCGTGTGCTGGCCGACTCGCGCGAAGCATCCGGCTATGCGGAACGGCTGATGGAAATGCGTCCGCTGGACCGCGGCGTAATCCGTGCCATCGTCGCGCGCCAGCCGCTGTACATCGAAGAGACGCGGCGACAACTGGCGCAGGCGGTCGGCATCGAAGGCGAGCCTTTAACGGCGCGCCAGGTGCAGGTGGCCGTGGAGCGCCTGCTGACGGAGCAGATCATTTACCAGGCGGCGCGCGGCGTGTATGAAATCGAAGACCACCAGCTGGCCGAATGGCTGCTGGCAGCGCCGGAATTTCTGTCCGGCGAGGATGGCGTTTAGCAGCAGGATTTGGGCGGGCGATGCATATTGCGCGGACTGCGGTTGCTGCGGCGGTCGGGATGTTGAGCCTCGTCGGCTGGCGGCTCGCTCAGCCTCAGACTTGGATCGGCCTGCGCAAACAGCTCGCTGAAGGTGCGCCGCCGGATCTCATCGCGCAGCAGCTCGGCCAGTACTTGCGATTTCAACAAACCCAGCGTCGCCGCCTCTTCCGCCAGCTCACGCGGCAGGGAAATCTGTATCGTTGCCATCTCGGTCCCTCCATTGTGAATAAGAGTGACTAGTGTAAAAGTGTGATCGCCGAGTTGTTTTGATATACCGCTAGCTTACGGATGCTGCTCGATTTTTTTCAAAGCCATGCGCGGAGAGGCAACCGGGATGCCGCGATAACAGGAGATATTGAGTAAGCCAGTATCCCCCGTAACGATAAAATCGGCGCTGGCGGCAACACCACAGGCCAGTACCATATCGTCCGCAGGATCGCCGGTAATCGAAGGAATGGGGAGCGTCAATTGCACCTGATTTGCCAACAAGGCGAAATAACTTGTCAGCTGATCTGGAGTACTGCCATAGCTACGCAATCTGGATGTGAATTTGGCCCGCTGTAAAACTGTCCTGAGTTCAGAAAGTATCTCCTGGCAGGTGTATAAGACGTCAAGACCACTTGCTGCTGTGGTCAGTAATTGATTGGGCGTGCCACGCCACAAGAGTGCGGAAATTATTACATTGGTATCAAGCACGAGCCGGTACACGCTGTGTATCCCGCACAACGCGTACTTCGGCTTGGACATCCTCTTCGCTCATCGGCACCTCGTCAGATGACTCCAGACTTGCAATCCCGGCGGAGATTTTGTGCATGATCTGTCGCCGGATTTCGGCGCGCAGAAGGTCGGCGATAGCTGAGGGATCGAGTAGACCGAATTCGGCCGCTTGTTCGGCGAGATCGTCGGGAAGGGTGAGTTGAAAGCTTGCCATGACTGCCTCCGTATCTATCGGATTCAGTGTAGCACTTGAGGGAAAAGGGAGGCGCGGACGCGCCTCCCGGTGGGATTACATATTGCGGCGATACTGGCCGCCGACTTCGAACAGGGCGGTCGTGATCTGGCCCAGGGAGCAGACGCGGGCCGCGTCCATCAGCTTGGCGAACACGTTTTCGTTGTCGATGGCGGCTTTCTGCAGCGCGGCCAGGGCGGCGGGGGCGGCATCGGCATGGCGGGTGTGGAACTCCTCCAGACGGGTGAGCTGCGATTGCTTCTCGTCGTCGGTGGAGCGCGCCAGTTCGATGGTTGCCGGGGCTTCGCTGCCTTTCGGGTTGCGGAAGGTGTTGACGCCGATGATGGGCAGGGAGCCGTCGTGCTTCTTGTGCTCATACAGCAGCGACTCTTCCTGGATCTTGCCGCGCTGGTAGCCGGTTTCCATGGCGCCCAGCACGCCGCCACGCTCGGCGATGCGCTCGAACTCCTGCAGCACGGCTTCTTCCACCATATCGGTCAGCTCTTCGATGATGAAGGAACCCTGGTTCGGATTCTCGTTCTTCGCCAGACCCCACTCGCGGTTGATGATGAGCTGGATCGCCAGCGCGCGGCGCACCGATTCGTCGGTCGGCGTGGTGATCGCCTCGTCGTAGGCGTTGGTGTGCAGGGAGTTGCAGTTGTCGTAGATCGCGATCAGCGCCTGCAGCGTGGTGCGGATATCGTTGAAGTCGATTTCCTGCGCATGCAGCGAGCGGCCCGAAGTCTGGATGTGGTACTTGAGCTTCTGGCTGCGGTCGTTGGCGCCGTATTTGTCCTTCATGGTCACGGCCCAGATGCGGCGCGCCACGCGGCCCAGCACCGTGTATTCCGGGTCCATGCCGTTGGAGAAGAAGAAGGACAGATTCGGCGCGAAATCGTCGATGTGCATGCCGCGCGCCAGATACGCTTCCACGAAGGTGAAGCCGTTCGACAGTGTGAAGGCCAGTTGCGAAATCGGATTCGCGCCCGCTTCGGCGATGTGGTAGCCGGAGATCGACACCGAGTAGAAATTGCGCACCTCGTTGTGGACGAAGTATTCCTGGATATCGCCCATCACCTTCAGCGAGAACTCGGTGGAGAAGATGCAGGTGTTCTGGCCCTGGTCTTCCTTCAGGATGTCGGCCTGCACTGTGCCGCGCACGTTCTGCAGCACCCAGGCTTTGATCTTCGCCGCTTCGTCCTCGGTCGGCTGGCGCTTGTTCTCTTCCACGAACTTCTCGACCTGCTGGTCGATGGCGGTGTTCATGAACATGGCGAGAATGGTCGGGGCCGGGCCGTTGATGGTCATCGATACCGAGGTGCTTGGGCTGCACAGATTGAAGCCGTCGTACAGCACCTTCATATCGTCCAGCGTGGCGATGGACACGCCAGAGTTGCCCACCTTGCCGTAAATGTCGGGACGCAGGGCCGGATCGGCGCCGTACAGCGTCACCGAGTCGAAGGCGGTGGACAGGCGCTTCGCGTCCAGGCCTTCGGACACCAGCTTGAAGCGGCGGTTGGTACGGAAGGCGTCGCCTTCACCGGCGAACATGCGGGTCGGGTCTTCGCCCTCGCGCTTGAAGGCGAATACGCCGGCGGTGAAGGGGAAGGAGCCGGGCACGTTTTCCAGCATCAGCCAGCGCAGCAGCTCGCCGTGGTCGGCGTATTTGGGCAGCGATACCTTGCGGATCTTGGTGCCGGACAGGGTGTGCTGAATCAGGCCGGTGCGGATTTCCTTGTCGCGGATTTTCACCACATACTCGTCGCCCGAATAGGCGGCCTGCATATCGGGCCACATGGCCAGCAGCTTCTTGGACGCCGCATCCATCGCATGGTCGCGTTCCAGGATGATGCCGTCGAAATCGGCCACGGTCTTGCCCGCGTCTTCCAGCATGCGCTTGGCTTCCTGCAGCTGCTGGCGTTCGCGCGCCAGCTTGACCTGCTTGTGCGTGTTCTTGTGATAGCCGCGCACGGTGTCGGCGATTTCAGCCAGGTAGCGCGCGCGCGCCGGCGGCACGATCACGTTCTTGCCGCTGCTGAAGCGCACGTTCTCCACCGGCAGGATGCCGGCCTTGGTGGACAGGCCGAACTGCGCCAGCTTGGGCAGCAAGCCCTGGTACAGGGCCGTCACGCCATCGTCGTTGAAGCGCGAAGCCTGGGTGCCGAACACCGGCATTTCCTCCGGACGCTTGCTCCACAATTCGCGGTTGCGCTGGTACTGCTTGGCGACGTCGCGCAGCGCGTCCTGCGCGCCCTTGCGGTCGAATTTATTGATCGCGATGAAGTCGGCGAAATCGAGCATGTCGATTTTTTCCAGCTGCGAGGCGGCGCCGAATTCCGGCGTCATCACATACATGCTGACATCCACATGCGGCACGATGGCGGCGTCGCCCTGGCCGATGCCCGAGGTTTCCACGATCACCAGATCGAAGCCCGCCACCTTGCAGGCCGCGATCACGTCCGGCAGCGCCTGCGAAATCTCGGAGCCCGCTTCGCGCGTGGCCAGCGAACGCATGAAGACGCGCGCCTGGCCGGCCCACGGGTTGATCGCGTTCATGCGGATACGGTCCCCCAGCAGCGCGCCGCCCGATTTGCGGCGCGAAGGGTCGATCGAAATCACGGCGATATTCAGCGCGTCGCCCTGGTCCAGGCGGATGCGGCGGATCAGCTCATCGGTCAGCGAGGATTTGCCCGCGCCGCCGGTGCCGGTAATGCCCAGGGCGGGAATCTTCAAGCCTTCGGCCGCCTTGTGCAGCTCGGCGCGCAGCGGCGCGGAAGCCTTGTCGTTTTCCAGCGCGGTGATGAGCTGGGCCAGCGGACGGTGGCGCGCGGTGATCTCGCCTTCCTGCAGCGGCGCCAGCGAGGTCGGGGAATAGGCCGACAGGTCGATATCGCACTGCTGCACCATCCACTGGATCATGCCGGCGAGGCCCATGCGCTGGCCGTCCTCCGGGCTGAAGATGCGCGTCACGCCATAGGCATGCAGGTCGGCGATTTCGGACGGCACGATCACGCCGCCGCCGCCGCCGAACACCTTGATATGCGCGCCGCCGCGCTGGCGCAGCAGGTCGATCATGTATTTGAAGTATTCGACGTGACCACCCTGGTAGCTGGAGATGGCGATGCCCTGCACATCCTCCGCCAGCGCGGCCGTCACCACATCGTCCACCGAGCGGTTATGGCCCAGGTGAACCACTTCCACGCCGTTCGATTGCAGGATGCGGCGCATGATATTGATCGAAGCGTCATGGCCATCGAACAGCGAAGCGGCGGTAACGAAACGAACCTTGTTGGCAGGTTTCGCCTGCTCAGGTTCGACGGCGAGATTCTTGGCGGTGGTGAGATCGTTCATGGATGTCCTTGAAATTCTTGTCACGCGATCGGGATCAGATCTAAATTATATGACGTTAACGTAAACGTCAAGCAACTCGTCCCCCGTCCGGTGTGCCGGAGCGGGGGAGGGCGCGGCCTTAGGCGGCGCGTTTCTGGCCTTCGCGGAGGTCGGCCAGCAGGCGGGCTTTCTCTTCATGGAAGGTAGCGACGGCTTTTTCCTTCACATGGCCGAAGCCACGGATTTTCTCCGGCAGGGCGGCCAGGGCCACAGCCTGCTCGTGGTTGCCGGCGTCGAGGCGCGCCAGCAGATCGGCGACCAGTTCGCGGTATTCCACGATCAGGGCGCGTTCCATCTTGCGTTCTTCAGTGTAGCCGAAGATGTCCAGGGCGCCGCCGCGCAGGCCCTTGAACTTGGCCAGCAGCTGGAAGGCTTTCCACATCCACGAACCGTATTCGGCTTTCACCAGATGGCCTTGCGCATCCTTCTTGGCGAAGATCGGCGGCGCCAGGTTGAACTTGAGCGAGAAGTCGCCTTCGAACTGCTGCTTCATCTGCTCGACGAAGCGGCCGTCGGTATACAGGCGGGCAACTTCGTATTCGTCCTTGTAGGCCATCAGTTTGGACAGGTTCTTGGCCACGGCGGTGGTGAGCTTATTGCCCAGGCCCAGGGCCGTTTCCTTGGCGCGCACCTGTTCCACCAGCTCCGCGTATTGGGCGGCGTAGGCCGCGTTCTGGTAGCCGGTCAGGAAGTCCACGCGCTTCTTGATGATGGTGTCCAGGCTTTGCGGCATCTGCACCACGATGGCCTGGGTCGGCGTCGCCACTTTCTCCACGCGCTTCAGGTCGACGGCGGCGCGGCGGCCCCACAGGAAGCTGCGCTTGTTCGATTCCACCGCCACGCCATTCATTTCGATGGCGCGCAGCAGCGAGGCTTCGCTCAGCGGGATGCGGCCGCGCTGCCAGGAATAGCCCAGCATGAAGAGGTTGGCGGCGATCGAATCGCCCATCAGCGCCGTCGCCAGTTTGGTGGCGTCGATGAAGTCCACGCTGCCCGGGTTGCTGGCGGCGCCCACCGATTCGCTGATCAGGGCGCGCACTTCTTCCGCCGGATACTGCCAGTCGGCGTTCTGGGCGAAGGTGCCGGGCGGCTGCTCGTGCAGGTTGACTACGGCCAGGGTGCGGCCCGGACGCATTTTTGACACCGCGTCGGCGGCGCCGGCGGTCAGCATATCGCAGCCCAGAATCAGGTCGGCTTCGCCGGTGGCGATGCGCTGGGCGCGCAGGTGGGCCGGCGAGGCGGCGATTTTCACATGCGAAGTCACCGAACCGTTTTTCTGCGACATGCCGGTCATGTCCAGTACGGAGGCGCCCTTGCCTTCGAGGTGGGCGGCCATGCCCATCAGCGCGCCGACGGTAATCACGCCGGTGCCGCCGATGCCGTTGATCAGGATGTTGTAGGGTTGCTCGCAGGCCGGCAGCACCGGCTGCGGCAGCGCGCCCCAGCCATCGTCGCTGTTCTTGTCCTTGCTCACGCCGGTCTTCGATTTCTTCAGTGCGCCGCCTTCCACCGTCACGAAGCTGGGGCAGAAGCCTTTGACGCAGGAATAGTCCTTATTGCAGGAGGACTGGTCGATGGTGCGCTTGCGGCCGAATTCCGTTTCCTTCGGCAGGATGGACACGCAGTTGGACTGGATGCCGCAGTCGCCGCAGCCTTCGCACACGGCTTCGTTGATGACCATGCGCTTGTTCGGATCGGGGAATTCGTTTTTCTTGCGGCGGCGGCGCTTCTCTGCGGCGCAGGTCTGGTCGTAGATCAGCACCGAGCAGCCATCGAGTTCGCGCAGTTCGCGCTGTACCGCGTCCATATCCTTGCGGTCGTGCAGCGTCACCAGCTCCGGCAGGGCGGAGCGGTCTTCATAGCGCGACAGGTCTTCCGTCACCAGGGCCACGCGCTTCACGCCTTCGGCCGCCATCTGCTGCGCGATCATCGGCACGGAGACGGTGCCGTCCACCGGCTGGCCGCCGGTCATGGCCACGGCGTCGTTGTACAGGATCTTGTAGGTGATGTTCACTTTCGCCGCCACGGCGGCGCGGATCGCCAGATAGCCGGAGTGGAAGTAAGTGCCGTCGCCCAGGTTCTGGAACACATGCGGCACTTTGGAGAAGGCGGCCTGGCCGATCCATGGCGCGCCTTCGCCGCCCATATGGGTGGTCAGCTTGTTCATCTCCGGATAGATCGAGGTCGCCATCACGTGGCAGCCGATGCCGGCCAGGGCGAAGCTGCCGTCCGGCACCTTGGTCGAGGTATTGTGCGGGCAGCCGGAGCAATAGAAGGCTGGACGGAAAGGCGTGCCGATAGCCTTCCGCAGCACCGCGTCCTTGGCGTCGAGGAAAGTCAGGCGGGCCTTGATCTGGTCCTGGATATTGGTGTCGGCGATATAGCGCTTGACGCGGCTGGCGATCACGCGCGCCACTTGCGACACCGAGAAGTCGGCCTTCGACGTCAGCAGCCATTCGCCGCGCGGCGCCACCCACTCGCCTTTTTCATCGAACTTGCCGATCACGCGCGGACGCACGTCGTCGCGCCAGTTGTACAGCTGCTCCTTGAGCTGGTACTCGACAATCTGGCGTTTTTCCTCCACCACCAGGATCTCGTCCAGGCCTTGCGCGAATTCGCGCACGCTGTCCGGCTCCAACGGCCAAGGCATGGCCACCTTGAACAGGCGCAGGCCGACTTTCGCCGCCATCGCCTCGTCGATGCCCAGTTCTTCCAGCGCTTCCAGCACGTCGAGATAGGACTTGCCGGAAGCGATGATGCCCAGCTTGGCGTCCTTGCTGTCGATGGTGGTGTGATTCAATTTGTTCTCGCGGGCGTAAGCCAGGGCCGCGTAGATTTTATAGTCCTGCATCAGCGCTTCCTGATTGCGCGCCTGCTGGCCCAGCGGGATGCTGGACAGGCGGGCATTGAGGCCGCCTTCCGGCATCTGGAAGTCCTTGGGAATCTTCACTTGCACGCGGAATGGGTCGGCATCGACCGAGGCGCTCGATTCCACTGTGTCGGCCAGCGCCTTGAAGGCCACCGCGCAGCCGGAAAAGCGCGACATGGCCCAGCCGTGCACGCCCAGATCCAGGTATTCCTGCACATTGCAGGGATACAGCAGGGGGATCATGCAGGCCGAGAAGATATGGTCGGACTGGTGGGGCAGGGTGGAGGAGTAGGCGCCATGGTCGTCGCCCGCCACCAGCAGGATGCCGCCATGCTTCGAGGTGCCGGCATGGTTCATATGTTTGAAGACGTCGCCGCAGCGGTCCACGCCCGGCCCTTTGCCGTACCACATGGCGTAGACGCCATCGTATTTGGCGGGACCGATCAGGTCCACCTGCTGCGAACCCCAGACCGCCGTCGCGGCCAGATCCTCGTTCACGCCCGGCACGAACTGCACGTGGTTCGCTTCCAGATGCTTTTTCGCCTTCCACAGAGTTTCATCCAGGCCGCCCAGCGGCGAGCCGCGGTAGCCGGAGATGAAGCCGGCGGTATTCAGCCCGGCCGCCGCATCGCGCACGCGCTGCATCATCGGCAGGCGCACCAGGGCTTGAATGCCGGAGAGGAAGATCTTGCCGGAAGTGGAAGTGTATTTATCGTCGAGGGTGACGGGGTTCAGTACAGGCGAGTTGCTGCCTGGTGCCGAGATATCGGGCATGGTGGCTGTCTCCAAAGTTGTGGTCCGGTGTGTGTCTGGCGGGGTCGGCGCCGGGTGGGCGCGTCCTCTCCTAGTCACGATGGCTGCAGCGTGGGCAGCCTTTTTCAGTGTACGGCCAAGTTTACGTATACGGAAATACGGAATTCGGATGGGGGTATAAGGAAAAATGATGGCTAACTATTGGAGCAAGCCATTTATCAGACGAATTTAGTTTGATTTTAAGAAAAAGGGCGTCATCATCGGTCCATAGCAAACCGATGATGACGCCGCAATTTGGGCTGAACTACGCTATCTTGAGAGCAAGATGAGGGGCGCTGGGGAAAGCTAATTCTTTAAGCCTTGAGGCTCCAGATCAGGATAGCAAAGATGGATTGGCTTCATGATATCCAGATACATGATTGTCATAAGCTTGCTTACCTCTTCGCGGTATTTCGCAAAATCATCTGGTTCGCCGCCATCCTGCACCAGGATAAGCGAATCATTTAGCTTTTTGGAAAATTCCATCATCAGTTTATTGATTTCCACTGCAATATGTTTTTGCATATCTTCCCCTTTAAGGACAGCCTGCGCTGGCAATGCACTTGTTTAAGCAACGATAGAAATTCCAACCATCATTTCCAGGAGGGGTTGGCAACGTTGCATCGCTACAGGCTGCACGACAATCTGCTCTGACCTTTTCGCATCTCTTCGCCTCCCCCACACTACTATCACCTAAGTTTGGCAACGGTGTACTTGGAGTACTTGGGGCTGGCGTATCGCAGTTTATCCCAAATTGTATGCAAAGTGACACTGGGGAATAAGGCGGAAGAGGGGGGGGGTTGGGTCGTTGATCGGTGGTGGAGGAGGAATCGTGATAACACAACCTACTGGCGAGCATGTCGGACCACCTCCGCCACCAGCTGCGCCAAATCCGCCGCCAAATCCACCAAACCCACCAAACTCCCCATTGGAGTCATCATCATCGTCCACGTAACGCAGGTCAGTTTGCGGTTCGTCTTTAATTGCACCTCGTATATTTAATGAGTCGGTGTTATCGGTATGATGCAAATCTCTATTGGATACCTTATCCTTTCTTGTAGCTAAAGTAGGCCTATCTTGCGACGGGGTTGTAATTTTGCCATCAAAATTCCGCATTACGCTAAAGAGCCGAAGTGATGCTGTTGTCATCGATTTAGAAAATTGTGCTGAAAAATTAGACGTTCTCTCGGCGGCGGCGCCATTTCTTGGTTGTTCGGTGATTTGCAAAGAAGCGTCTTGATACGTTATGTCGTAGCCAAGATGTTCACTCCCCTCCATTACTTTTGTGCATAAAATCTCATCAACATCCGCTAGTACGCAAAGACTTACTCTGCTGTCCGATAACACGAGCCAATTAGGTTTGGTTATCGATACAAAACTACCGGGCAAGACTTTCAAAACATGTTTTACTGTCTGTGGCATTTCTGCATTCTTACAGGAGGATTCTCCTCTACTGTTCACAGCGCAGTAAGAGATGGTGTTGCCCTCTGTCCAAGAGAAGTGGATAAAAGATTTTACGGAAATATCTCCAGCGGGAGCTGCTGCAGCAGATTCTAGAAAAAGAATATTTGTTGCGCATAAGATGCTAATTAAAAGTTTCTTCATGCCTGTCATAGGAATTTAACTTTCTATAATGTGGTTATAAATCACATCCAATTTTGTTTTCCATCCTAGTAGCTAAGGTTTGATTGTTTAAATGTTAAATTTAAAAATCTTCCTTAACATTTAACTTGATGTGATTGCATTAAATATAACGCGGCATAAAATCTAAAATACTATCAAATTGTCACTTGATTAATATTTAAAAATGCCAGCACTTTCAGTTCGCATGCATATTAATAGGGAAGATTAACTGCTAATGCTGAACAGCCCAGAAGGCTGGCGTTTTCCGCGGCTCACACGGACTTAGCTTATCCACGCGCATCATGTTTAGGGAGCATTGATTCAACTGGGTCAGTACCGCACAGCTTGCCGACGAAAATGGATGCGGCGTATATCCAATCCTGCTGCAACCTCATTGTGGAAAATGCCTTTTCAGTCTTGCCGCGTATGAAGATGGGGCCGCTGGAGAATTCAGAGTCGAAGTAAGAGTCGCTGCCCGGTTTGGGCTGCGTACGCGGTGGCAGATGTGGCGGACTCCTGATAAGACATCGGATTGGTCCTCATTCCGAGTGCGACGCCTTCAGGTCTCCAGTAGTGAGAGTTGGGGCAATATGACGGAACGCTCTCGTATAGCTCGACGACGGCTTGCTGGGCCTCGCGGGCAATTGCGCTGGCCGCGTTCGCCAGCGAAATGGGGCGCGAGGCGCACAGCACCAAGGTGCGTGAGATGGACGGGCTGTGGATGGCGTGTGCAGCCCTCCTTGTTCAGTGTTCGGTCAAGTTTACGTACAAACAAATATGAAACTCGGAGGGCGTCATAAGGAAAAATGATGGCTGATTGAAAACCGGGGTGGCTGATATATATTAGATATATCGAATGCGGGGACGTGGAAAATGGACAAAACAGAATTGCAGCAAGCCGGATTTCTGTTGCGCTTGCGCAAGCAGGATACGCCGACCGGCGTGAGCCAGGCGACACTGGAAAAGCTGATGGCGGTCACGGGCCTGAGCAAAACAGAAGTGGCGCATTTGGCGCTAAAACAGATGGCGGAGCGCTACCTGCCCTTTTACGAGCAAGACGACGGGACTTTAAGCCAAGACCAAATCGACGCTATCCGCAGGGAGAGTCCGGCCACCGGTACGCCGGAAGAGAGTTTCACGGAGCGGATTTTCTGAGCCATGGCGCTGCGGCCAAAGCGGCTCTTCCATCCGTTGCCTGCGCCGGGGGATATTGTCTGGTGCGCCTTTCCGCAGGTATTGGGCCAGCCCGGCCCTAAGCGGCGGCCGGCGTTGGTGGCCAGGGTGTCGCCGGGCACGCATGAAGTTTCGGTTGTGTATGGGACGAGCCAGAAAACCGACCGCTTGTATCCGACCGAGGTCGTACTGGACCCGGCAGATCCCGGATTTTCCAGCAGCGGCCTGTCCTACCGGACCAAATTTGACGTGGCGGTACTGCTTGCGCTTCCCTTCGATAGCGACTGGTTTGCTCCGGCGCCTGGTCCGCAAGCCCATCTTCCCTTACCCAAGATGGGAATCTTGCATTCCAGTTATATGCCGGCGATTGCCGCCGCGCTCAAGAATAAGAAGTCTTAACTTCGCATCAGGACGGCGGGCCTGCCGGGATATAAGAAATAATGATGGCTGGAGCTGCTTTGCAAAATTGATATATTATTTCCAAAATACAATTTCGCAAGCTTTATGGCACGCTTTCTCTTCATCCACCAGAATTTCCCCGGCCAGTTCCGCCATTTGGCGCCGGCCCTGGCGGCCGATGGCCACGAGGTCGTCGCCCTCGGCATGCGTGCCCAGAGCGAAGCGCTGCCGGGCGTGCGCTATGTCTGCCACCACTTGGCGCCGGGGGCCGGCGGCACGTCCTCAGCGCCGCAGCTGCGCGATTTGTACGGCAAGCTGCTGCGCGGCGAATCGGCGGCGGAGTCGCTGCAGCGGCTCAAGGAGCAGGGCTTTACGCCGGAGGTGATCTTCGTCCATCCCGGCTGGGGCGAGGGCTTGTTCGCCCAGGACGTGTTTCCGCGCGCGCGCCTGCTAATCTATGCCGAATACTATTACGGCGCCGAGGGCGGCGATTCCCACTTCGATCCGGAATTCAGCGCCGAAGCCACCCTGCAGAGCCGCCAGCGCCTGCGGCTGCGCAATACCCATTTGCTGCATGCGATGGCCAGCGCGGACGCGGGCCTGTCGCCGACGCGCTTCCAGCGCGACCGCCATCCAGACTGGTTCCGCCAGCGCATTTCGGTCATCCACGACGGCATCGACAGCCAGCGCTTCCGGCCCGATGCCCAGGCCCGCGTCACGCTGTCCAAGGCGGGGCTGGTGCTGCGGCCGGGCGACGAGGTGGTGACGTTCGTGGCGCGCCATCTGGAGCCTTACCGCGGCTATCACACCTTCATGCGCGCCTTGCCGGAGCTGCAGCGTTTGCGGCCGAACGCGCGCATCGTGATTGTGGGCGGCGATGGCGTCAGCTATGGCGCCGCGCCACCCAAGGGGCAGAGCTGGAAAGCGATCTTCCGCGACGAGGTGGCGGCGCGGCTCGATATGCGCCGCATCCATTTCGTCGGCAAAGTCCCGCATGCCTTGCTCACCCAGCTGATGCAGGTGTCGGCGGTGTACAGCTATCTCACCTATCCCTTCGTGCTGTCCTGGTCCCTGATGGAGGCGATGAGCGTGGGTTGCCTGATCGTGGCCTCACGCACGGCGCCGGTGGAGGAGGTGATCGAACATGGCGTGAATGGCCTGCTGACCGACTTCTTCGACCCGCAGGCGCTGGCCGCGAGCGTGGCGGACGCCTTGCAGCGGCGCGCCTCGCTCGGCCATCTGCGCGAAGCGGCGCGCAACACCATCGTGCAGGGATACGATTTGCAGCGCCATTGCCTGCCCGAGCAGAAGCGTTTCGCCCTCGCTTAGCTGGCGCGCCGCTTCAGCCGAGCAGGCGGGCGCCGGGCCAGGCGCCGCTGCGGCACAGTTCCTGCGCCACTTGCAGCGCCAATTGGCTGATGGCGTTGGCCGCATTCGTCAAGGGAATCGTGCGCGAGGCGCACAGCACCGCCGTGCGCGAGATGGGCGGGTGGTGGATGGAATGGACGCGCATGCTGCCGCGTTCGATCTCGGCCAGCAGCGGCGCCACCGGCAGGATGGTGGCGCCCATGCCGGCCAGGATGGCCGATTTCAGGATGGCGATGGAATTGATTTCGATGACGTCGCCCGTATGCAGGCCGGCGGCGCGCGCCACCGCTTCGATGCGCGGCCGCACGCCGTGCTGCAGGCCGGGCAGGATCAGCTTCGTGCCCAGCGCCTGGGCCAGGGTCACGCTGGCGCCCAGCTTGAAGTCCTCGCCGTCGGCGCGGCAGATATAAGCCAGTTCTTCTTCCGCCAGCGGCGTGGTGGCGAAGGGCGTGAGCTGGCCATCGTCGAACAGCACGGCCAGATTGACGCGGCCGGATTTGAGCTGCTCGGCCAGATTGCCGGTCAACTCCTCCGTCAGTTGCAGGGTGATGTCGGGATAGTGCTGCTGGGCCGCCGTCAGCAGCGGCAGGGCCAGCGCGCCCGAGACGCTGTGCGGCAGGCCGAGCGTGACGCTGCCCGCGGGACGGGCCGAATGGGTAACCGCTTGTTTCGCATCCGCCACTTGTTTCAGGATCGCCTGGGCATGGTCGTAAAACACTTTGCCGGCATCGGTGCTGAGCACGCCTTGCGCCGAACGGTGCAGCAGTTGCACCCCCAATTCTTCCTCCAGATGGCGTAGTTGCTGGGTCAGCGCCGGCTGGGCCACATGCAGCACCAGGGCCGCGCGCGACAGGGAACCATGATCGACAATTGCAACAAAGTAGCGGAGTTGGCGTATTTCCATGTAACTTAGTGTAGCGCGCGGGGTAAAGGTGATCCCTAGAGGAAACTCTTTGTTATACTCATTCTAACGCTTTCCGCCCTCCCACCTTGCAGGATCTGTATGTTCAAGAAAGTTGATTCGTCCCAGCTCAAGGTCGGCATGTATATCCAGGATCTCAGCTGCGACTGGATGACCCACCCCTTCGTGCGCAACCGCTTCCTGATCACCAGCGAAGACGAGATCCGCAAGATCCTCAAAGCCGGCATCCACGACGTTATCATCGACGCCTCCAAGGGCTTGGACGTGGAGGCGGCCCCCACCGTGGCCGAGGCGCAAGAGGCGACCGAGCGCGAAATCACGCAGCTGGCGGCCAAGCCGGCCAAGGTGGTCAAGGTCGGCTTGGGCGAGGAATTGCAGCGCGCGGCCCAGATCCGCCACCAGGCCTCGAACCTGGTGCGCAATGTGATGGCTGACGTCCGCCTGGGCAAGGCGGTGGAAGTGGACCAGGTGCAGCCGGTGGTGCAGAACATCACCGAATCGATCCTGCGCAATCCGGGCGCCCTGCTTGGCCTGCTGCGCATCAAAACCAAGGACGACTACACCTTCCTGCATTCGGTCAGCGTGTGCGCGCTGCTGGTGGCCTTCTGCAATTCGCGCGGCATGGACGAGGAGATCACGCGCGAGGCGGGCCTGGGCGGCCTGCTACACGACGCCGGCAAGGCCTTGGTGCCGGACGCCATTCTGAACAAGCCGGGCCGCCTGACCGAGGAGGAGTTCGACGTCATCCGCAAGCATCCGCAGGACGGCTACGACATCCTGCGCAAATCGCCCGGCATCGGCCCCATCCCGCTCGACATCACCCTGCACCACCACGAGCGGCGCGACGGCACCGGCTATCCTTCGCAGCAGGCGGGCGACGGCATCAGCGAGCTGGCGCAGATGGCGGCCATCGTCGATGTGTACGACGCCATCACGGCCGACCGCTGCTACCACAAGGGCATGCCGGCCGCCGCCGCGCTGCGCAAGATCTATGAGTGGAGCAAGTTCCACTTCAACCCGCAGTATGTGCAGGAATTCATGCGCTGCGTCGGCATCTATCCGGTCGGCACCCTGGTGCTGCTGGAGTCGGGCCGTCTGGGCGTGGTGGTGGAGCCGCACGAAACCAATCTGCTGGCGCCCAAGGTCAACGTCTTCTTCAACACCAAGTCGAACATCTACATCAAGCCGGAAACCGTGGACCTGTCGCGCGGCCTGGGCTTCGGCGGCGGCGACAAGATCGTCGGCCACGAGCTGCCGGCCAAATGGAATGTGGACCCGATGCGTTTCCTGACCCTGGCCGAGGCCTGATCAGAAGAATTCGGCCGTATCGTTCGATTCGATGGCGTGCAGCAGGCCGCCGCTCACCAGCTCATCGTAGTGGCAGGACATATTGCGGCCGTGGCTCTTGGCGTAGTACAGCGCCTGGTCGGCGCGGCCCAGCACCACCACCGGCGCCTCGTAGCTGCTGATGCTGACGAAGCCCACGCTGACCGTGACCTTGCCCACCTGCGGGAAATCGTGCTGCTCCACATTCATGCGGAAGCGGTCGATGATGCGGCGCGCATTGTCCAGCGTGGTCGAGCGCAGCAGCACCACGAATTCTTCGCCGCCGAAGCGGAACACGCGGTCCTGGGCGCGGAAGGACGATTGCAGCAGGTTGGCGATCAGGATCAGCACCTCGTCGCCGTACAAATGGCCGAAGCGGTCGTTCACATGCTTGAAGTGGTCGACGTCGACCACCGCCAGCCATTGCCGCTCCGCCTCGCAGTGGTGGCGCCGTTCCGGCTCGCCCGGCGGCAGGGTCAGACCGTCCGGTTCAGCGTGCGAGGCTTGCTGCATCTTGGCCAGCTGGTCGTCGAAGGTTTTGCGGTTGAGCAGGCCGGTCAGGGAGTCGCGCTCGCTGTAGTCGAGCAGGTTCTGGAAGTTGCGGTACACGCTGACGATGCCGCCGATGATGTGGATGGTTTCGCTGGTGTAGGGCGTGGGGTGGACGATTTCCAGGCAGGTGCTGGCCTTGTCGCCGAGCCAGATCGGCAGCCACAGGGTATGGCGGCCTTCGGCGTCTTCCATGTCCGCATTCAGCTCGTGGCGCGCAATGCAGCGCGCCAGCGCCGGGTAGTTGCTGAGCGGCTCGCCGGGACTGGCCGGGTCGGGCGACTCGTCCATGCGCGCCGGGCGGCCGCTCTCGATGCTGGCGCGCGCCCGGACAAAGGTCTGGCCACGCACCTGGGCCAGCGTCAGCACCCGGGTTTGCGAGGCGCGCGCCAGCTCCTGTACCGCCGAGATCACGGAGATGTCGAGCATCGTGTGATCGCGGTGGCCGGTCATGTCCACCATGTGTTTCAGTAGGGAATCCATGCTCGTTCTCTGAAAATAATCAGGTACCGTCGCGGCGAGTGGGCTATTGTTTTTATGTTAATTAAGGCACACAGTGACGCAAAGCACGAGGCCTTTCCGAAGGACAGCTGATCAGGATAATAGCTTTTTGCATAATAGGCAATTAAGCTGTGAAAAAATTACGAAATTTTTTCGCTTCCAGCGGCGCCCGCGAAGGCGCTTATACCCCATTTCCGTCCGTTTTCCCAGGGAAAACCCCTGTTTGGGCCGGTTTTAATGAGCTTGCTGGAAACTGTTGTTGCAGTTTGACACAAACGGCGCGCAGCGCAAGGTGTTTGTTGCAGCGAAAGAATAGTTCCTTGCGGGAAGCTTGCGTCTCATCAATTCTCGCCAAAACCGCCGCTCCTATAGTTGAGTGCAATGGTGCTGCAATGCAATAGCGCCAGAGTCCATTCAACATTTTATGGGAGTCAATCATGGATACCTTGAAACAAGCACTGAGCCGTTTTGTGCGCGATGAGGAGGGCGCCACGGCCATCGAATACGGCCTGATCGCGGCGCTGATGGCGGCGGCCATCGTGGCGGCGCTCGCGCTGTTCACGCCGGCCCTGCTGGCCCGCTTCACCAATATCGCCGCCCTGCTCACCCCGTAACGCCATCGGGGCAAGCGTCTTGGCTGCCGGCCGCGCGCCGGCAGCCTTTTGGGAGCCGGCCATGCTGAACGTGCTCGAAATTCTTCTGCTTTGCCTGCTGCTGCAGGCGGCCATCACCGACCTGGCTTGGCGCCGCATTCCCAATCTGCTGGTGCTGGGCGGCTTGCTGCTGGCCTTTGCGCTGCGCTGGAAGCTGAACCTGCCGCTGTTGCCGGCGCTGGGCGGCATGGCGGCCGGCGCGCTGCTGTTTTTGCCGCTGTACTTGCGCGGCGCCATGGCGGCCGGCGACGTCAAGCTGCTGATCATGGTGGGCGCCTTCACCGGCCCGCTCGGCGCGCTGCAGATCGCCTGGCTGGCCTTCCTGATCGGCGGCGTGCTGGCGCTGCTGGCCTTGCTGGCGCGGCCGCCGCGCCGTCGCCTGCCGTATGGCGTGGCGGTGGCGCTGGGCGGCTTGTTGCTTGTGGCGTGGGCGCATCGGCCGCTGCCGGCCACGGCCCAACCTTTTGCTGCCGATCAATATCCACTAGGAAACACGTCGCTAGAATCGGTTGCTCATACAGGAGGATCAGCATGATGGAAAGCGAAACCCTGGCCGCCGTTTTCGGCGGCGCCCATGAGGAGGCGGCGCCGCTGCTGCCGCCGCAAGCGAAGACCGTGCGCGACACCGGCCTGGACCAGCCGATGCTGGTCGAACTGCTGGGCAAGACCCTGTGCATCGCCGGCCGCAGCCCGCTGCCGGCGCTGGCCACCCGCCTGCGCCTGTCGCTCAATGTGCTGCGCGAGCTGCTCGACTTCCTGGTGGCTGAGCAACTGGCCGAAGTGGCTTGGCGCGGCGACTCCGACATCGACGTGCAGTACCAGCTGACCGGCGCCGGCCGCCAGCGCGCCGCCGCCTGGTTGGAGCGCTGCCGCTATGCCGGCCCGGCTCCGGTCACGCTGGAAGCCTATTGCGCCGTGCTGCAGCGCCAGGCCGGCTTGCTGGCCGCCATCACGGCCGAGGATATGGCCGAAGTGTTTGCCGGCGACTGCCTGCCGGCCAGCGTGCATGCGCTGGCCGGCGCGGCCCTGCATTCGGGCCGCTCGATCTTCCTGTACGGCCCGCCGGGCAGCGGCAAGAGCACGCTGGCGCGCAAGCTGGGCGGCCTGCTGCAGGGCGTGGTGGCGGTGCCGTATGCGCTGGCGCTGGGCCAGGAAATCGTGCAGATCTACGATCCGCTGCTGCACCTGCCGCCGGCCAGCGCGGTGGGCCGCCAGCCGCTGGAGCGGCGCCATGGCGACAGCCGTTGGGTGCTGTGCCAGCGTCCCGTGGTGCAGGCCGGCGCGGAACTGGCGGCCGATATGCTCGACCTGCGCTACGACGCCTACAGCGGCTGCTACCAGGCGCCGCCCCACCTCAAGGCCAACAACGGCTTGTTCATCATCGATGACCTGGGACGCCAGCGCGTGCGCCCGGCCGACCTGCTGAACCGTTTCGCCCAGCCGCTCGATGCGCGCCGCGACCAGCTCACGCTGCAGGGCGGCCATCAGTTCAGCCTACCGTTCGACGCGGTGCTGGTGTTCGCCACCAGCCTGGCGCCGCACGCCCTGCTCGATAGCGCCGCGCTGCGCCGCGTCGCCTACAAGATCGCCGTCGGCGCCATCGGCGAGGACGCTTACCGCGCCTTGTTCCGCCAGCACTGCCGCGCCGCCAATATCGCGCCGGACGAAGCCATGCTCGGCTACCTGGTCGCCGAGCTGCATGGCGGCAGCGGCGAGCCTTTGCTGGCCTGCTATCCGCGCGAAGTGGTGAGCCGGCTGGTGGACTTTGCCGGTTTCACCGGGGCCACGCCGCGCCTGATGCGCGCCGCGCTGGAGCAGGCCTGGAGCAGCATGTTTGCCGCCGCGGACGAGGAGGGCGCAGCAGCCCTGTCCAGCGGTCCCGCGCTGCATAACTGCGAGGCGGCCGACGCCAGCCTCTACGAAAGCATCAAATGAAGAACCGGCGCGCATATCTGATGATGGCGGTGGCCGTGGCGCTGGGCCTGTGTGCCGTGGTGCTGGCCTCACGCTGGCTGCTGCACAAGAACAGCGGCGCGGCGGCGCGCATCGTGGTGGCCGGGATCGACGTCAACCTGGGCCAGCGCCTGGCGCCGGACATGCTCAAGCTGGCCGACTGGCCGGCGGCCAGCCTGCCGCAAGGCGCCCTGCGCGATCCCTTGCAGCTGAATGGGCGCGTGCTCAAATCGAGCGTGCTGCGCGGCGAGCCGCTGACGGCGGCCAAGCTGGCGCCGGCCGGCACCCTGGGCGGCCTGTCGGCCCTGATCGCCGAAGGCAAGCGCGCCATCACGGTGCGCGTCAACGACGTGGTGGGCGTGGCCGGCTTCGCCCTGCCCGGCAACTTCGTCGACATCCTGGTCAATATGCAGGCCGAGAGCGGCGCGCGCGGCGCGCAGGAGGCGGCCATCTCCAAGATCGTGCTGGAACGGATCCTGGTGCTGGCCGTGGCGCAGGAGGTGAGCCGCGACGATACCAAGCCGCGCGTGGTCAACGCCGTGACGCTGGAAGTGACGCCGGTGCAGGCCGAGAAGCTGGACCTGGCGCGCAGCGTGGGCAGCCTGTCCCTGGCGCTGCGCAACCAGGTGGACCCGCATCCCGGCGTGACCGGCGGCGCCACCAAGCTCTCGCTGCTGGGCGGCCAGGCGGCCGTCGCCGCGCTGCCGCCGGCCGTTGCCGTCCCCGCCGCCATGACGCCCGAGGCCGCGCCGGCCGCGCCTTCGCGGCGCGCGCGCGGCGCCCGCCCAGCCGCCGCGGCGGACAAAGCCTGCAGCGGCGTGATCGACGGCTTGCGCAGCCGCCGGGAGTGTCTGTGAGGAGCCGCCATGACGACCCGCCTCTTCCACCTTCTCCTGCAGCGCCGCCTGCCGCAGGCCTGCCTGCTGACGCTCGCCCTGTGCGGCGGCACTGCGCCGCCGCGGAGCGCCCTTGCCGCGCCGGCGTCCGGCACGTTGGCTGTGGCGTCGGCCGCTTCCACGCCGCTTGCGCCGGGTGGCGCGGCTCCCATGCCGGCCGCCGCCGCATCGAAAGTGGTGCAGCGGACCGCGCTTAACGCCGCCTTGCATTGCGGCGGCCAGGCCGCCGCGCCGGGCAAGCTGGCGCTGCCGATCGGAAAGTCAACCTTGCTGCGCCTGCCGGAAGCGGTGAGCAACCGCAGCGTGGGCAATCCCGCCATACTGCAAGCCATGTTGGTTGCGCCCGACACCTTGTACGTGCTGGGCACGGACGTGGGCAGCACCAATATGATCGTGCAGGGTCGCAGCGGCGTTTGCAGCGTGATCGAAGTGACGGTGGGCGTGGACACGGCCGGCCTGCAGGCGGCGCTGGCCGAACTGTTGCCGGCGGAGCGCCATATCCGCGTCAGCGCCGCCGCCGATGCGCTGGTGCTGAGCGGCGAAGTGGAGGACGCGCCGACGCTGGCGCGCGTGCTGGAGCTGGCGCAAGCCTATGTGCGGCGTCCGGCGCAGGCGCTGGCCGCCGCCGCTCCGGAGGAGGCAGCGGGCGGATCGCCGGCCAAGCCATCCGCGCCCGCCGCCGGTACGCCGGACAGCGGCGCCGCGCAAGGCCGCATCGTGAACATGCTGTCGGTCACGGCGCCGCAGCAGGTGATGCTTGAAGTGAAGGTGGCGGAAGTGTCCAAGACCCTGCTCGACAAGCTGGAAGGCAGCGCCCTGCTGCACCGCGGCGTGGGCAGCTGGACGGCCAGCGTGCTGTCCAACTTCCTGAGCGGCACCACGGGCGGTGGCCTGATGCTGGGCAAGCCCGATGGCAACCGCCTGCGCGTGGACGGCGAACGCCACGACGCCCTGGTGCGCATCCTGGCCGAGCCGACGGTGATGGCGATCAGCGGCCAGGAAGGCAGTTTTCTCGCGGGCGGCAAGGTGCTGATTCCCGTCGGTCAGGACAACAACCGCGTCACCCTGCAGGAGAAGGAATTCGGTGTCGGCCTGCGTTTCACGCCCACCGTGCTGTCGGGCGGCCGCATCCACCTCAAGGTGGCGCCGGAAGTGTCGGAGCTGTCGCGCGAAGGCGTGGGCATCAGCGCGGCGGGCCTGGGCGGCAGCTCGGTCCTGCCCCTGATCACCACGCGCCGCGCCGCTACCACCTTGCAGCTGTTCGATGGACAGAGCTTCGCCATCGGCGGCTTGATCCGCCATACCCAATCCGGCAATCTGCAGGCCATGCCGGTGCTGGGCGAGGTGCCGGTACTGGGTGCGCTGTTCCGCAGCACCGATTTCCAGCAGGACCGCACCGAGCTGCTGTTTGTCGTCACCGCCCATCTGGTCAAGCCGCTGCCGCCCGGCTATGGCTTGCCGACCGATGGCCCACCCGCGCCCAGCCGTTCCAGCCTGATGCTGAACGGCCGCCTGGAAGGCGCCGCGCCGGCCGCCGCCGCGTCCAACGCCGCATCCAACGCTTCCTCCGCGCCGCGCGACAGCGGCTTCCAACTGAAATAGGAGCCGCCATGAAACAGGCACTGACCTTGCTGCTGGCCGGCGCGCTGCTGTCGGGCTGCGCCGGCATCGACGCGGCCAGCAGCACGCCGCAATGGGATGCGCGTTTCGGCGACGCCGTGCGCGCCGCGATGGCGCGCCAGCGCATCCACCCCGGCGGCGTCAATCCGGAACAGGTGCGCGGCATCGACGGCGCGGCGGCGCTGCAGGCGCAGGAGCAGTACCGCAAGTCCTTCAGTGCGCCGGCGCCGCAGCCGAGCGCCTTCACCATCGGCGTCAGTGGTGGAAAATGAAACGCCACACCTCCCTGCGCCGCCAGCGTGGCGCGATCGCGCTGATGTTTGGCCTGCTGGTCGTGCTGCTGCTTGGTTTGCTCGGCCTGGTGATCGACCTGGGCCAGTTGTACAGCCGCGAACAGGAGATGCGCACCCTGGCCGACAGCACCGCGCTGGCGGCGGCGCGCGAGCTGAATGGCACGGCGGCCGGCGTCAACAACGCCTTGTCGCATGCGGCGCAGACTGCCGTCGTCAGCCATTACCGCTATTCGCAGCCCGTCAGCTGGTCCAGCGCCGCCCTGAGCTTTGCCGACGATCCCGATGGCCCCTGGCATAGCGTGGCCGATACCGCCGCCAGCCCTGCCGGGCGGCTCTTCGCCCGCGTCGATACGCGCCAGTTGGCCGAGGAGCATGGCACGGTGGCCACCGCCTTCCTGTTTCTGCTGGCGCCGGCCCAGGCCAGCAAGCAGGTGGCCGCCGTGGCGGTGGCGGGGCGCTCCGGCCTGGCCATCGCGCCGCTGGCGATTTGCGCCATGGACCCGGCGCCCAGCAAGACGCGCAATATCGCCGGGCCGGTCGATGAGCTGGTGCAGTATGGCTTCCGGCGCGGCGTCAGCTACAACCTGCTGAACCTGAATCCGGCGCTGGGCGCCAGCAGCGGCGAGTACTTTCTGGTCGATCCCGTCAGCGCCGCCGGCACCCTCGGCACGCTGGCCAATACCGAAGACAGCGTGCTGGCGCCCTTCATGTGCGCCGGCCGCCTGCACCTGCGCCGCATCGGCAGCCAGTTATTGACGGTGCGCCGCAAAACGCCGTTTACCCTGGCGCTGCAGCTCAACTCCCGCTTCAACAGCTATGGACCGGCGGCCGATCCTCTATCCTGCACGCCGCTGGCGGCGCCGCCGGACAGCAATGTCGCGTCGTTCGCGGCCGCCAGCTGGATGAGCGTGGCGCCCAGCGCGCCCCATGCCCAGCCCACCACCGCCGGCACGCCCGGCAAGCCGCTGAGCACCGTGGCCGACCCCTTGCCGGAACCGGTGGTGAATGCCGCGGCCTACGGCCCGCTGTGGGCCTATGGCCCGGCCGCGATTGCGCCGTCCGGCGCGGCGTATCCGCGCGCTTACTGGCCGCAGCTGTACCCGGCCTCGCCGAGCGTGCCGACGGCGCCATCGTATCCAGCCCTGTCGGCGCCCTATGTCGCGATGGTGACGGCCCCCACGGGCAATGTCGGCGTGGCGCGCCGGCGCCTGCTGCAAATTCCGCTGCTGGCCTGTCCGGTGCCGGCCGGGCAGCTGCAGCAGGCCAGTGTACTGGCGATCGGCACCTTCTTCATGGTGGCGCCGGCCAGCGGCGCGGCCATCAGCGCCGAATTCGCGGGCCTGGCCAGTGAGCAGAGCCTGGGCACGCCGGTGGAGTTGCTGCGATGAGCGCGCCGCGGCGCAAGCAGGGCGGCGTGGTCGCCATCGAACTGGCCATCGTGCTGGATCTGGCGGTGCTGCTGCTGCTGGCCGTGCTGCTGATGGGCGGGCGCATGATGTGGCATTACACGGTGCTGCAAAGGGCGGCCTTCGACGCCGCCCGCTATATGGCGACCATGCCCCGCCCGGAACTGGGCAACCCCTTGCTGGCGCCGACGCTGGCGGCGCGCGCCAGCCAGCTGGTGCTGGACGCGGTCGGCGAAGCGGCGCTCGACACCAGGCCGGGCGCCGGGCAGATCTCGGTGCGCTGCGACGATCTGCCCTGCGGCGGCGCGCTGCCGCAGCGGATCGGCGTCACGGTGCAGATCCAGCTCAGCGATCCGCTGTTCAATCTCCTGGGCGCGGGCAGCATCACGCTGTCCGGCTCTTCGGTGCAACCCTATGTCAACTAAGCCGCCAGCCCTGCGCCGCCAGCGCGGCGCCACCACGGTCGAGGTGGCGCTGGCCAGCCTGGTTTTTTTCCTCTTCCTGCTCGGCTGGATGGAGCTGGCGCGCTATATGTATCTGTTGAACCTGAGCCAGGAGGTGGCGCGGCGCGCGGCGCGCGCGGCGGCCATCACCGACTTCTCCGACAGCGCCGCCATGGCGCAGCTGCGCCAGCAAGCCATGTTCGGCGCCGCCACGCTGGATGGCACGATCAACGGCGACAACCTCGCCATCGATTACCTGCGACTGGACGCGGCGGGCGCGCTGCAGCCGGCGTCGCCCATGCCGGCCAGCCCCGCCGGCAATGCCTTCAACTGCCTGCGCGATCCGCAGGGCGCCTCCTGCATCCGCTTCGTGCGGGTGCGCTGGTGTGGCAATGGCGGCGCTTGTCCGTCTTTGCCCTTCATTTCCCCGGCGCAGCTGCCCCTGCAGCTTGCGCTGCCGCGTTCCACCGTGGTGGTGCGCGCCGAGTCGCTGGGCTTCACGCCGGGCGCACCGCTTTCCCCTTAAAACGCCGCAAGCCATGCGAAAGGAAGAATCATGAAGGCACTGATGATCAGTAACGATAGGCAGTTGCATGCGGAGATCGGCGCCCAGGGTTCGGCGCGCATGCCGCCGGTGCTGCTGGCGGCCACGCGCGCCGGCCTGCGCGACGCGGTGGAGCGCATCATGTCCGATGCGCCGGAGCTGGTGATCTTCGACGCCAGCGATGTCGAGCCGGGCGAGGCCGACATGGTGGAGCGGTTGGCGCGCCTGTATCCGCAGGCCCGCTTCATCCTGCTGGCGCGCGAACCGCAGCAGGATCTGCTGATCCGCGCCATGCGCGCCGGCATGCGCGAAGTGCTGCCGCTGCCGCTGGTGCACCGCGCCTTCCACGAGGCCATCGACCGCATCGAAATCGAGACCGGCGTCACGCGCATGCGCGACGGCAAGGCGCTGGCCTTCATCTCCTGCAAGGGCGGCAGCGGCGCCACCTTCCTCTCCACCAATTTCGGCTATGCGCTGGCGGCCCTGGCCGACAAGAAGGTGCTGCTGATCGACCTGCACGGCCAGTTCGGCGACGCCACGCTGTATGTGTCGGACCAGAAGCCCAGCATGACCCTGTCCGATATCTGCGCCCAGATCGGCCGCATGGACGGCGCCTTCCTGGAATCGAGCCTGGTGCATGTCTCGCCCGGCTTCGGCGTGCTGGCGGCGGCCGACGACCCGGGCCAGACCGTGGCGATGAAGCCCGAGCATATGGACACCATCCTGCGCGTGGCGCGCCAGCACTACGACTACATCGTGCTCGACGTGGGACGCCAGATCGACGCCTTGTCGTTGCGCGCCCTCGATTGCGCCGACGCCATCTACCCGGTGCTGCAGCTGGCCTTGCCCGATATCCGCGACGGCCGCCGCCTGCTCGACATCTTCCGCTCGCTCGGCTATCCGTCCGAGCGTACCCGCCTGATCGTCAACCGCTACGAGAAGGGCGGCAAGCTGCGCCTGGCGGACCTGGAACAGGCGCTCGGCGCCGATGTGCTGCACACGGTGCCCAACGATTACCTGTGCGCCACCGATTCGGTGAACCAGGGCGTGCCGGTGCTGCAGCTTTCGCGCAGCAGCCCGGTGGCGCGCAGCCTGGCCGAGCTGGTGGCGCTGGTAACGGAGCGGCGCGTGATGGAGAACAAGGGTCTGTTCAACCGCCTGTTCGGCCGCAGCGAAGCCGAGCAATAAGCCCATGCCGTCCGAGGAGAACACCATGAGCCTGCGCGAACGCCTTGCGCTTGCCGACGACGTCCGTGCGGCCTGCGCCACGCCGGCCGGCATGGCCAGCGCCGCCTATCGCGAATTGAAGAAGTCCATGCACCAGGCGATCCTGGACCGCATCGACCTGGAACGCCTGAAGCGCCTGACGCCGGAGCAGTTCAAGCACGAGCTGGCGCTGCTGGTCCAGCGCATCATCGAGGAAGAGCGTATTGTGCTGAACCAGTCGGAGCGCCACAGCCTGGTGCTCGACATCCAGCACGAGATGCTGGGCTTCGGCCCGCTGGAGCCGCTGCTGGCCGATCCCGGCGTCTCGGACATCCTGGTCAACACGCACGCCAAGGTGTATGTCGAACGCGCCGGTCGGCTGGAATTGACCGCCGTCAGCTTCCACGACGATGCCCACCTGATGAAGATCATCGAAAAGATCGTCTCGCGCGTGGGCCGGCGCGTGGACGAATCCAGTCCCATGGTCGATGCACGCCTGCCGGACGGATCGCGCGTGAACGCGATCATCCCGCCGCTGGCGGTGGATGGCCCCATCCTGTCGATCCGCCGCTTCTCTGCCAACCCGCTGAGCATCGAGCAGATGCTCAGCTACAAAAGCCTGACCCCGCCCATGATCGACGTGCTGCGGGCCCTGGGCCGCGCCAAGATCAATATCCTGATTTCGGGCGGCACCGGCAGCGGCAAGACCACCTTGCTGAATGTGCTGTCCGGCTTCATTCCGCCGGCCGAGCGCATCGTCACCATCGAGGATGCGGCCGAGCTGCAGATGCGCCAGCCGCATGTGGTGCGCCTGGAAACGCGGCCGCCAAATATCGAAGGGCGCGGCGAGGTGACCCAGCGTTCGCTGGTGCGCAATGCGCTGCGCATGCGGCCCGACCGCATCATCCTGGGCGAGGTGCGCGGCGCCGAAGCCATGGACATGCTGCAGGCCATGAACACCGGTCATGAAGGCTCGCTGGCCACCATCCACGCCAACTCGCCGCGCGACGCCCTGGCAAGGCTGGAGAATATGGTCGGCATGGCCGGCGCCAACCTCACGCCGCGCGCCACGCGCCAGCAAATTTGTTCGGCGGTGACGGTGGTGTTGCAGGTGTCGCGCCTGACGGACGGCACGCGCAAGCTGGTCAGCCTGCAGGAAATCACCGGCATGGAAGGCGATATGCTGGCCATGCACGAGATCTTCCGCTACGAGCAGACCGGGGTCGATGAAAACGGCCGCGTCTGCGGCCACTTCTGCGCCACCGGACTGCGGCCGCGTTTCGCCGACCGTTTGCGCACCTTCGGCGCGCCGGTGCCGGACAGCGCCTTCGATCCCGATCGCGTGTTCGAGTGAGGGGAATAGCATGGACATGCTGTTTACCGCGTTCGCCGTGCTGCTGTTCGCGGCCGTGATCTTCATGATCGAAGGCGTCTGGCTCTGGTGGTCGGGCACGCATGGCGGCGGCGCGCGCCGCATTGCGCGCCGCTTGCGTTCGATGTCGGCGCGCAGCGAAGGGCTGGGCGCGGGCGGCATCCTGAAACAGCGGCGCTACAGCGAATCGCCATGGCTGGAAGGCTGGCTGCGGCGCCTGCCCGGCGTCGCCACGCTGGACCGCTTGCTGTTGCAGGCCGGCTTGCCGTGGACCGTGGGTCGCCTGCTGGGCGGGGCGCTGACGGCTGACGTGGCATCGCTGGTCCTGCCGCTCTGGCTCGACGTGCCCGCGCTGCCATCGCTGCTGCTGCCGCTGCTGGCCGCCGCCGCGCCCTGTTTCGTGCTGCTGCGCGCGCGCGGCAAGCGCCTGAAGAAGGTGGAGGAGCAACTGCCGGAAGCCGCCGACTTCCTCGCGCGCGCGCTGCGCGCCGGGCACTCCTTTGCCAATGTGCTGCAGATGGCGGGCAACGAGCTGCCCGAGCCGCTCGCGGGCGAATTCAAGCTGACCTACGAGGAAATCCACTACGGCGTGTCGATGAATGAGGCGCTGCACAATCTGGCGCAGCGCGTGCCGCTTACCGATCTGCGCTATCTGGTGATCGCGGTGCTGATCCAGCGCGAATCGGGCGGCAACCTGGCCGAGCTGCTGGGCAATGTCAGCCGCCTGACGCGCGCCCGCCTCAAGCTGCTGGGCCAGGTGCGCGTGCAGGCGGCCGAGGGCAAGATGTCGGCCTGGGTGCTGTCGCTGCTGCCGCTGGCGGTGATGCTGGTGCTGTCGCTGGTGAACCCGGGCTATGTGCGGGTGCTGTGGACCGATCCGGTCGGCGTGCAATTGCTGTGGTTCGCCGTCGGCATCATGCTGGTGGGCGTGGTCTGGATGCGGCAGATGATAAGGATACGCATATGAATACCGAACAGTGGCTGTTTCTGGGCCTGGTCTTCCTGGTGGTGGCTGGACTGGCCGCCCTTGCCATGTTCCTGTTCGGCGCCGGCGCGCTGCGCCAGCGCATCGGCGCGCTGGAAGAGCCGCCCGGCGGCAAGGACGAGGAAGGCCGCTGGATCGAACGCGTGGCGCGCGTGGTCCAGCCCTTTACCCGTCTGTCGCTGCCGGAAGAGGGCTGGGAACGCTCCGAGTTGCGCACCCGCTTCATGAACGCGGGCTGGCGCAACGCTTCCGTGCCGACCCTGTATTTCGCCGCCAAGACCGTGCTGTCCCTGGGCCTGCCGGCCGTGAGCGGCGCGCTGGCGGCGGGATTGGCGTCGCGGATGCCGGGCCAGGGCTTCATGTTCTTGCTGTTCGGCGCGGCGACGCTGGGCTATTACCTGCCGAACGGCGTGCTGGCCAATATCGCGCGCCGCCGCCAGCGCGACATTTTCGAGAACCTGCCCGACGCGCTGGACCTGCTCACGGTCTGCGTCGAAGCGGGACTGAGCATGGAGCGCGCCTTGGCCAAGGTGGCGGCCGAGGTGCATATCAAAAGCGTGGTGCTGGCGCAGGAGCTGCAACTGGTGCTGATGGAAATGCGCGCCGGTTTCAGCAAGGAGAAAGCCTTGCGCAACCTGGCCTTGCGCAGCGGCGTGGAAGACGTGGACACCCTGGTGGCGATGCTGGTGCAGGCTGAACGCTTCGGCACCAGCATGGGCGATTCCTTGCGCGTGCATGCCGAGAACCTGCGCCTGAAACGCAGCCAGGCGGCGGAGGAGGCGGCCTCCAAGGTGGCGGTAAAGCTGCTGTTTCCGCTGATTTTCTGCATCTTCCCTGCCTTGATGGTGGTCCTGATGGGACCAGCCGGCATTCAGATGAGCCGGATCTTCCTCGATCAGCCGCATTAAATTTTTCGGGAGAACACGATGAACACCCGCACCACATGCTGCAGCGCGATGGCCCTCGCGGCCATGCTGCTGGCTTGCAGCTCCGCACCGCCGCCGCTGGTGGAGGTGGCGCCACCGGCCGGCATCGGTGCCGATGGCTATTACGCCCTGGGCCGCAGCGAGCATGAGGCCCATCATGCGCCGCAGGCGCGGCGTGCCTATGGCCTCGCCCTGCAGATCGATCCGCGCCATGCCCATGCGCGTAATGGCCTGGCGGTGCTGCTGGCCGAGCAGGGCGATTACGATGGTGCGATCGCGCAGTGGAGAGCTTTACTGGAAGACGAGCCGCAATTGCCGCTGCAGGACAGCGCCTTGTTGCTGGCGAACCTGGCCTATGCCTACTACCTGAAGAACGATGCCGAAGCGGCCTTGCAGTTGCTGGAAAAAGTCTGCGCGCTGCAGCCGGCCAATGCGCAGAACTGGGAGAAGCTGGCGGCGCTGCTGGAGCGGACCGGTCAGAGCGCGCGCGCTTTGCAGATGATGCGCCAGGCGCGCATGCTGCGTCAGCACGATATCGGCCAGGACTATGCGCTGGCGCGCGGCAGCGTGCCCGCCACGGCCTTGCCAGCGGCGGTGGCCGGCCTCGCCAGCGCCTGGCCGGAACTGGCGGAAAAGACCGAGCTGCATGCCGTGGGCCCGGCCCTGGTGGAAGTGCGCCGCGTGCCGCTGCAGCCAGCGCAAGCCGCACAGCCGGCGGCCGCCATGCCGGCCGCCATGCCGGCCGCCGCTGCGGGCGTTCAAGCGCGCGCGGAAGAGCGCCCCGCCGCCGTGCTGCGCCTGGAAATCAGCAATGGCAATGGCGTGCAAGGGATGGCTGCGGCGATGGCGCGCCGTCTGCGCGGCAATGGCGTGGAGGTGGTGCGGCTGTCGAATGTACGGCCCTTTGCCGTGCGCCAGACGCATATCGAATATGGCGAAGGCCGGCGCGAGGCGGTCGCTGTGCTGGAGCGGCGCGTAGGGCGCGGAGAATTGCCGCAGGCGCAGCAGGCGCCGGCCCAGTCTAAGCGGGTGGATATCCGTTTGGTGCTGGGCCGCGATCTGTCTGCGGCGCCGGAAATAAAAAAGCCGTCCGGACCGGCCGGACGGCAAGCACCATAGGCATGGAGAGAAAGTTTTACTGCCAGGCCACGCTACCCAGTCCGCGTGAGCTGGACTGGCGGCTGGTGGGACGGCCATACACGGTGGCCGATCCCATGCCGCTCAGGCGCAGATTGGCCGAATTCTTGGCATAGACGGTGGCGCCACCAAGGCCGCTCATGTCGACGTCTACGCTGTCGGCGCGCAATTGCTGCGCATCGAGGCTGCCGATGCCGCCCAGTTTGGCGCGCAGCTTCTTGCTTTGCCCGGCGATGACAATCTGGCCCGCGCCGCGCAGATTGAGGTCGATGTTTTCGGTGTCGCCCGCATTCACCGTCATGCTGCCCACGCCGCTGAGGCGCGCGTCATAGCTCTTGAAGTGCGAGGTCATGGTGACGGCGCCCGCGCCTTCCAGCGAGAGGCGCATTTCTTCGCCGTCGAAACCGGTGACGACGGCGGAACCGACGCCCGATGAGACCAGCTCGCGCAGATTCGGCAGCGTCAGCTCGGCGCGCAGATTCGGGCTGGAGAGATGCATGCCGCGCAGCTCGGTGCCGATGCGCAGGGTCTGCCCGTTTTGCGTGATGGTGATCTTTTGCAGATAGCGCTTGTCGCCCGACACCACCAGCGAGGCCGCCGGCCCCTGTTTCAGGTGCAGGTCGATCACCCCATCCAGCACCACCTTGACGACGCGCGCATCGACCTGGCGCGACTCGCTTGCCGTTTCGGCCGCCATCGCCATGGTGCTGGCATTGGCATACAGGGTCACAGCCATCATCGTTGCGTTGATAAACTTGTTCATCGAGTGCTCCGTCGTCAGGGGATGCGGTTGGTGGAACATCATCAGAGGGCGGCTTTTTCGGCGGCGCTCAGGCGTTTCGCGGTGATCGTCACCACTTGCATATCGCCGGCGGGGGCCTTGGCCACCACAGGCGCATTGGCCTTGGCGCTTGCCGGTACGGCCGCCGTTGCCATGGCGCTGGCGCCGCCCAGTACTGCTGCCACGATGAAGATGGCTTCCATGTGTTTGGCGATGTTCATTTGTGCTCTCCTTGTCAGTTCGCTGCGTGTTTCGTGTTCCGATGAGTGAACTATAGAGAAGCGCCCTGTCCAACTCTATGGACTTGCGACGAACTGCATTTTTGGCGACTTGAAATGCGTTTAAGCGAACTTGAGCCAGATTCGGCTCAAGTTCGCGTATGAAACTCAGCGGGGAGGGAAAAGCGCAGGGGAAGGGCGGGGCGTGCAGAGTGAAAAGTGCAGGAAAATCAGCTCTCTTCTTCCTCCGTTTTGGCCTCGCGCATCCAGGTCACGAGGGGCAGCGAATCCTTCAGGCCGGCCGCGATCTGCGGCAGCAGCAGTTCGGGCTTGTTCAGCTCTATCTTCACCTCGGTCCAGATGAAGAAGCTTTTCAGCTTGATGAACTCGATGTGTTCATGATCGGCGTCGAAGCCCTTGGGTGGGCGCTGCAGCTTGCCCTCGTTCTGGATCGTGCCGTAGCGCGTCTTGAGCGCCTTGTTGTTCAATACCTTGCGGAAGCCGGCCGCGTCTTCCACCATATGCTTGCGCAGGGCGCGCAAGCGGTGCGGCGGCGGAATGTATTCGCCGGCGCCGAAATGCAGCATGCCTTCCTTATTGAGCTGGAAGTAGTAGGTCGGGCCGCCCGCCATGGTGGGACGGCGCATATCGTTGGGCGCCAGCGCGGCCGAGAAATTGGTCTTGTACGGGCTTTTGTCGTGGGCGAAGCGCACATCGCGGTTGATGCGGAACATGGCCTTCTTCGGATTGCAGAACTTGACGGCCGGATCGAACTTGCCGACTTCCGTAATGACCTGGGTGACCAGCTCCAGGAATTCCTCGCGCAGGATGTCGTAGCGCGGTTTGTTCATGATGAACCAGGGTCGATTATTGTTTTCGCTGAGTTCTTGCAGATAGCGGGTCAGGTCGCGCAGATGCATAGGTTTCCGTTTTACTTGGTTTTGGTGACAGGGCGTTTGCCCACGGTGAGTTCGAGTTCGGTTTCGCGGCTCTTGCGCAGCACGCGCATCCTGGACTGGCCGCCCGGTTGCAGCTGGGCGATCAGGTTGAGCATTTCATTGGTGTCCTTCACCGGCTTGCCGTCCACCGACAGCAGGATGTCGCCGGGACGCATGCCGGCGCGGTCGGCCGGGCCGTTGCGCACCACGCCGGCGATGATGGCGCCGCTGTCGCGTTGCAGGCCGAAGCTGTGCGCCAGTTCGGGCGTGATCTCCTGCGACTCGACGCCGATCCAGCCGCGCACCACGTGGCCGCTGCGGATGATCGATTCCAGCACCGACTTGGCGGTGGTGACGGGAATGGCGAAGCCGATGCCCACCGAGCCGCCGCTTTGCGAATAGATGGCCGAATTGATGCCGAGCAGATTGCCGTTGGTGTCGATCAGGGCGCCGCCCGAGTTGCCGAAGTTGATGGCGGCGTCGGTCTGGATGAAATTCTCGAAATGGTTGATGTGCAGATTGTTGCGGCCCAGCGCGGAGATGATGCCCATAGTGACGGTCTGGCCCACGCCGAAGGGATTGCCGATGGCCAGCACCACGTCGCCGACGCGGGCTTGCTCGTCGTGGCCGAGCACGATGACGGGCAGCTTCTCCAGATTGATCTTGATGACGGCCAGGTCGGTTTCCGGGTCGGTGCCGACCACGCTGGCGGCGGCCTTGCGGCCGTCGGCCAGCACCACCTCGATTTCGTCGGCGGCGTCGACCACATGGTTATTGGTCAGGATATAGCCTTCCTGGCTGACGATCACGCCCGAACCGAGGCTGTTCTGTTCCTCTTCATCGCCATCGCGTTCGCGCTCGCCGAAAAAGCGCTTGAAGAAGGGATCGCGGCTCAGCGGATGCTGGCGCTTCGGCGTTTTCGAGGTGAGGATATTGACCACGGCTGGCATGGCGCGGCCGGCCGCGGCCCGGTAAGAGCCGGCCTGGGGCGCGCCGCCGGTCGATTCCAGCAGCACGGCGGGGCGGGTGGTGGTGCCCAGCTGCTGCGCGCGCTCGGGCGCGCGCGCCTCGCGCGCCGGGCGCAGGGCGGAATAGACGAAGTACAGTGCCAGGACAATGGTCACCGTTTGCGCAAACAATAACCAGAGTCTTCGCATGGTGTTTCTAATATATTAAGACAGGCCGCGCGCACGGCCTGTCCGCTCCCTGGCCGGGGAGGGGGCTTAGCGCTTCAAGGCATCGCGGATTTCGCGCAGCAGCACGATATCTTCCGCCGGCGGTGCCGGTTCGGCGGCGGCCGGCGCGGCTTCCTTGCGCTGGGCCTTGTTCATCAGGCGCACCATCTGGAAGATCACGAAAGCCAATATGACGAAGTTTAGCAGGATGGTCAGGAAGTTGCCGTAAGCAAGGACGGCGCCCAGCTTTTTCGCCTCGGCCAGGCTCAGATTGGCCGCCTGGCCATTGAGCGGCACATAATAGTTGGCGAAATCGAGCCCGCCCAGCAATTTGCCGATGGGCGGCATGATGATGTCCTGCACCAGCGAATCGACGATCTTGCCGAAGGCCGCGCCGATGATCACGCCGACCGCCAGGTCGATCACATTGCCCTTCATGGCAAAGTCTTTAAATTCCTGCAACATGGCCATATGGCACCTCCGTGAGTTTGAATGTTTCGCCGATCATACAGTTTTTTCCGTTTTTGCCGCAAATCTGTTGCATGCTGGGAAATTTCGCCAAATGCGGGCACAATCCTGGATTGCAAACGGTTTTTCTTTAAATCGCTTTGAGCTTACCTTATAATTTAAGGTTGCTAGAAGCTCTATTAACGCTTAGAACTCGTTTCAAAATGGCCATGGAGTTGTTGCAGCTTTTTGCTGGGCGGGACTTGTATCGCCCCCATCGCCGTTTCGGAACGAGTTCTTAAATAAATAAGATTCGCATTTTGACTGATTGGGGTTTGTATGAGTAACGAAAAGCAGGTCGATTCCAGCCGACGCGGCTTGCTCGTCGCCACGTGCGCGGCGGGTGGGGTGGTCGGTTTGGGTACTACGGGAGCCTTGGTAAGTACATTCCAGCCATCGGAACGGGCGAAAGCCGCCGGTGCACCGGTTGAGGTGGATATCTCTTCCCTGCAGCCCGGTGAGATGAAAACCGTGGAATGGCGCGGCAAGCCGGTCTGGATTCTGAAGCGCACCCCGGAAATGGTGGCGTCGCTGAAAAAAACCCATAACCAACTGGCCGACGCCGACTCCCAACGCAACCCAGCCGAATTCACGCCCGAGTACTGCATGAACGAGCACCGCTCGATCAAGCCGGAAATCCTGGTAGCCGTCGGCATCTGTACCCACCTGGGCTGCTCGCCATCGACCAAATTCGCCTCCGGCCCCCAGCCTTCCCTGCCGGACGACTGGCAAGGCGGCTTCCTCTGCCCATGCCACGGTTCGACCTTCGACATGGCCGGCCGCGTATTCAAGAACAAGCCGGCGCCGGACAATCTGCCCGTACCGCGCCATATGTACCTGAGCGACAGCAAGATCCTGATCGGTAAAGACGAGAAAGGCGAGGCATAACCATGGCGGCTTTCAAGGAAACCAAATTCCCAGCCGACGCGCCGGTGGCGCAGAAGGCGGTGGGCTGGATCGACGACCGCTTCCCGCTGACCAAGCTGTGGAACGACCAATGGGGCAAATACTACGCTCCGAAAAACTTCAACTTCTGGTACATCTTCGGTTCCCTGGCCATGTTCGTGCTGGTGCTGCAGATCGTCACCGGCATCTTCCTGACCATGCACTACAAGCCGGACGCCAACCTGGCCTTCGGTTCGGTCGAATACATCATGCGTGAAGTACCGTGGGGCTGGCTGGTGCGCTATATGCACTCGACCGGCGCCTCGTCGTTCTTCATCATCGTCTACCTGCACATGACCCGTGGTCTGATGTATGGCTCCTACCGCAAGCCGCGCGAGCTGATCTGGCTGTTTGGTTTCGCCATCTTCCTATGCCTGATGGCCGAAGCCTTCTTCGGCTACCTGCTGCCATGGGGCCAGATGTCGTACTGGGGCGCCCAGGTGATCGTCAACCTGTTCGGCGCCATTCCGCTGATCGGCCCTGACCTGTCGCTGTGGATCCGCGGCGACTACGTGGTGTCCGACGCGACCCTGAACCGCTTCTTCGCCTTCCACGTGATCGCGATCCCGCTGGTGCTGCTGGGTCTGGTGGCGGCCCACCTGATCGCGCTGCACGAAGTCGGTTCGAGCAATCCGGACGGCATCGAAGTCAAAGAAAACCTGGGCGCCGACGGCCACCCGGTGGATTCGATTCCTTCCCACCCTTACTACACCGTGCACGATCTGTTCGGCGTCTCGATCTTCCTGCTGATCTTCAGCGCCGTCGTGTTCTTCGCGCCGGAAATGGGGGGTTATTTCCTGGAATATAACAACTTCCTGCCGGGCGATTCGCTGAAAACCCCGCTGCACATCGCGCCGACCTGGTACTTCACGCCGTTCTACTCGGTGCTGCGCGCCACCACCGCCGACTTCATGTGGGTGCTGATGGCCGGTACCGCCGCTTACGTCGCCTTCCTGTGGCTGAAATCGCGCCTGTCCTTCCAGGTCAAGGCGGCGATTGCCGTGGGCGCCCTGGTGGCCATCGTCGGCATGCTGCCGAGCGTGCTGGATGCGAAATTCTGGGGCGTGGTCTTCTTCGGCGGTTCCGTCGTGATCCTGGCCTTCCTGCCATGGCTGGACCACTCGCCGGTGAAATCGATCCGTTATCGTCCTGATTGGCACAAGTATGTGTACGCGCTGCTGGCCATCGCCTTCGTGACCCTGGGCTACCTTGGTACCCAGGCGCCAAGCGTGATCGGCACCATCGTTTCGCAAGTGTGCACCCTGTACTACTTCGGCTTCTTCCTGCTGATGCCATGGTGGAGCGCCGCGGGTACGTTCAAGAAAGTGCCGGATCGCGTGACTTTCCATCCGCACTAATCGACGACCCGAACGCTAAGCAAAAGGATTGATACATGAATTTTCCTAAGAAACTGCTCGCCATCCTGGCCCTGCTGCCAGGCCTTGCCTTCGCAAGTGAAGGTGGCCACCCGCTGGACAAGGCGCCGGACCGTTCGCACAATATGGCGGCACTGCAGAATGGCGCCAAGCTGTTCGTCAACTACTGCCTGAACTGCCACAATGCCTCGTCCATGCGTTACAATCGCCTGCGTGACCTGGGGCTGAGCGAAGACCAGATCAAGGCCAACCTGTTGTTCACCGATGAAAAAGTGGGCGAAATGATGACCACCGCCATGCAGGCCAAGGATGCCAAGGCCTGGTTCGGCGTGGTGCCGCCGGATCTGTCGGTGATCGCGCGCGCAAAAGCTTCGCCTGCCGGCACCGGCGGCGACTACCTGTATACTTACCTGCGTACCTTCTACAAAGACGAGGCGCGTCCGACCGGCTACAACAATATGGTTGTACCGAACGTGGCGATGCCGCACGTGCTGTGGCAGATGCAGGGCGTGCAGGAGGCGGTCTTCGTCAATGAAAAAGATCCGCACGACCCAAGCAAGAGCGTGCACAAGTTCACCGGCTTCAAGCAGGTGACGCCGGGCACCCTGAGCAAGATCGATTTCGACACCCAGGTGGCGGATCTGGTCGGCTACATGGAATGGATGGCGGAACCCGCGCAACAGACTCGCAAGAAGCTGGGCGTCTGGGTGCTGATCTTCCTGACCGGCTTTGCACTGCTGGCATGGCGCCTGAACGCGTCGTACTGGAAAGAAGTTAAATAAGAGAGCGCGCCGGCTTGTCCGGCGCGTGTTTCACGCGGCCTGCCAATCAAGCAGGCCCGATCTGGGGTGATCCGCTCGGCGGTATCGCCCCCTTTGTTTCTAAGGAACTACAAACATGATGGTTCTCTACTCGGGTACTACTTGTCCATTCTCCCAACGTTGCCGTCTGGTCCTGTTCGAAAAAGGCATGGACTTTGAGGTGCGCGATGTTGACCTGTTCAACAAGCCGGAAGATATTTCGACCATGAATCCCTACGGCCAGGTGCCGATCCTGGTCGAACGCGAATTGATTCTGTACGAATCGAATATCATCAACGAATACATCGACGAACGCTTCCCGCATCCGCAACTGATGCCGGCCGATCCGCTGATGCGCGCGCGCGCGCGCCTGATGCTGTTCAACTTCGAAAAAGAGTTGTTCGTCCACGTGCACACGCTGGAAAGCGAGCGCGCCAAGGCCAACGACAAGAGCCACGACAAGGCGCGCGCGGAAATCCGCGACCGTCTGACCACGCTGGCCCCGCTGTTCCTGAAGAACAAATACATGCTGGGCGACGAGTTCTCCATGCTGGACGTGGCCGTGGCTCCGCTGCTGTGGCGCCTCGACCATTACGGCATCGAACTGTCGAAAACGGCCGCCCCGCTGATGAAATACGCCGAGCGCATCTTCTCGCGTCCGGCCTATATCGAAGCGCTGACCCCATCCGAGAAGGTGATGCGCCGCTAAGCGCGGCACACGTCTGTCACTGACTTTCCGGCGCGTGCGGCCCCAGGCCGGCGCGCCGTGTTTTATCTGGTTTTCAATATGTCTGAAATCTCAACCAAGCCCTATATGCTGCGCGCCATTTACGAATGGTGCACCGACTGCGGCTACACCCCCTACCTGGCGGTGAAAGTCGATGGCGCCACCCGCGTGCCGATGGAGTACGTGAAGAAGGGCGAGATCGTGCTCAACATCAGCTACGGCGCCACGTCGTCCCTGAAGATGGACAACGACGCGATCTACTTCCACGCCCGCTTCGGCGGCGTGTCGCGCGAGATTTACATCCCGGTCAACAATGTAATGGCGATTTACGCCAACGAAAACGGCCAGGGCATGGCCTTCGAACCGCTGCTGGGCATGGCCTCGGCGGCGGCGGAAGACGCGCCTGAATCCGACGCGCCAGCGGCCCCCGCGCCGGTGCTGTCGGCCGTTCCCGCCAGCGCCCCGGCCCCGGCCAGCGAGGACGAGGACAAGGGTCCGGACGACGGCGGCGAACCGCCCAAAAAAGGCAGCCGCCCCACCCTCACGCGTATCAAATAGCGTATAATCGTCCCCGTAAAAGTTACGCCGGCTTAGCTCATTTGGTAGAGCAGTTGATTTGTAATCATCAGGTGGCCAGTTCGAAACCGGCAGCCGGCACCAAAAACATCAAATGCATCAAAGGGTTATAAGCTTCGGCTTGTAGCCCTTTTTGCTTTTTGTGTCTCGCCCTCAGTTTTGTACCCCACTTGTACCCCACTTCGGTCAACGATGCTTTGGCCTTCGTGGGAAGTCGTACTACTCGGGCTCAACAAGTTCGCGAGCGGTCTGAAGTAATTTGGCGCGTTCTGCGGTTGCCATACGGTGAAAAACTACGAGCAGCCAGGCTGCCTCGTCGTCCACGGCATAAAAGTATGACTCTGGGACATTCAGGACTTTGGCGATCCTCTCTACCATGGAGAAGTCAGGCTCGTGCTTCGCCTTCTCGTACTGGTTCATCCTTGCGCTGTATGACATTTCGTCGATACCAGCCAATACACCCAACCGTTCTTGCGACAATGCTGCGCGCGTGTCAGTTTGCCCGCAATCCGACTTCCACGTCTCGAAACGAGGCTAAGGCCGCTTCGAGATGCTCGATGATTTCCTGCTGCAGTACATCGGGTGGAGGCAGGTCATCGAGACTATCCAGGCTATTGTCTTTCAACCAGAAGATGTCCAGGCTGGCCTTGTCGCGGGCGACCAGGTCTTCGTAGCGGTAGTACTTGAAGCGTTCGGTTTCGTGCCGCTCGTGGCGGTTTTCTGGATGATAGCAGGCGATAAAGTCCTGCAAATCATCCAGCTTCAGGGTGCGTGTCTTCAGTGTGAAGTGCTTGTTGGTGCGCAGGTCGTAGAACCACACGCCTTTGGTATGCACACGACCATCCTTTGGCGCATTGTCGAAGAACACCACGTTGGCCTTCACCCCCTGTGCATAGAAAATGCCGGTGGGTAGGCGCAAGATGGTGTGCACATCGCAGGTCTCCAACAATTTCCTGCGAATCTTCTCGCCAGCGCCACCCTCGAACAGCACGTTATCGGGTAATACCACGGCAGCTTTGCCGTCTACCTTGAGCATGCTGACGATGTGCTGCAGGAAGTTGAGCTGCTTGTTCGAGGTGGTTTCCCAGAAGTCCTGGCGTTCATAGGTCAGCGCGTCGCGGTCTTCCTCGCCTTCCTCGTTTGTGATCGTCATGCTGCTCTTCTTGCCAAACGGTGGGTTGGCCAGCACGTAATCTACCTTGCGTTTGGGTTCCGCGATCAGGGTATCTGAACGCTCCACTGAAGGTTCGCCTTCCAGCTCGCCGATATTGTGCAGAAACAGGTTCATCAGGCACATGCGGCGCGTGTTGGGTACGATCTCGTTGCCATGGAAGGTCGAATCGCGCAAAAAAGCCTTTTGCGTCTTGTTCAGAGTAGCGTTCGGGCGGGTCAGCCAGTTGTAGGCGCCGAGGAAGAAGCCACCCGTGCCGCAGGCTGGGTCGGCGATGGTCTTGCCCGGTTCTGGTCGTACACACTCCACCATGGCCTGGATTAAGGCACGTGGCGTGAAGTACTGGCCGGCGCCACTCTTGGTGTCTTCAGCGTTCTTTTGCAGAAGCCCCTCGTACAAATCACCCTTGGTGTCGGCATCCATGCCCACCCAGCTTTGTTCGTCGATCATCTGCACGAGGCGTGAGAGCTTGGCCGGGTCCTGGATCTTGTTCTGCGCCTTGAAGAAGATCGCGCCCAGCATGCCCGACTCGGAACCCAGCTTGTGCAGGGTGGCTAGATAGTGCGCTTCCAGCGGCTCACCGGTCTTGGCCCGCAGGGTGGCCCAATCAAAACCCTTGGGAATGTGGGTGTCGCGGTTGTACGGCTCCTGCGCATACTCGTGTGCCATCTTCAGGAACAGCAGGTAGGTGAGCTGCTCCAGGTAATCGCCATAGCCCACGCCGTCATCGCGCAGCGTGTGACAAAAATTCCAGACTTTCTGAATGAGGGTAGAGGTATTCATTCCTTGTTTTCCGCAAAATTGGCTGAAGCTGTATACGCTTGCCGTGGGTCGGTCATGGAAGGATAAGCGGTGCGCAGGGCACCTTCCTTGACCATGGGAGTGAGCGTTCGTTTACGCAGATCGTCCGAGTCGCGCTGCAGCGCTTGCGCCAGCACACGCAGCCCCAGCAGGCGATTGGTGCAGAGAGCCAAGATTGTTTCCCGAAGGACAATCGGGGCCACTCGCCCTTGCCCGGAAACCATGCGTCCCTGTTCGATCAGTTGGGTCTGCAGCGCGTCAGGAAGGGCAGACCAGTCGAGATAAGGCCCTACCGGGGCAGAAGCTGGCGCCCCTAGCTCCGGTGGTACGACGACTAACTCCGGTGGTATGGCGACTAGCTCCGGTGGTACGCCCGCAAGCTCCGGTGGTACAACATCGGAGCCAGCCGCCGAGCCGGCCTGATCGGCCAAGTCAAAAACCGTCGCTGCCGAGCGCCGTTGCCAAGGGAGAAAATAGACCATTCCCCGGCCAGCGCCGTCCGGCACCAGAAAACCGTTCTGCACTAGGCCACGCAGCATCTTTGTCAGGTCTGCGGGATGGTCTGTACATATCTGCTTGAGTCGGTCGTGGCTGACCAACCCTTCCACCTGCGCCGTGATGAGGGCCAGACGCGCGGTCTCCGGCAGCGCGGCAAAACGATCGCCCAACAGCTTTGTCAGCTCGGCAACGGCTTGCGGAGGCACCAGGCTGCTCATGCGCAGCTCCATTAGAGTCTGCTCAGGCTCCGGCAACTCGTGCAGAACCGGGCGACGCCAGTGCTGGCCTGCCCAGTTGGTATAAATCTTGGGTAAGCCTGAACCGGCGTGGTCGCCGTAGCCTACCAATTGGAACATGGTCTGCAGGCGGCGGTTTCGGCAATCGCTGTTGCCGCCATGGATGGCGATTTCCGGCGGAATACGCATCCGTCCCGGATTGCGAAAGCCATACATATCCGGCCGCTTGACAACCAACACCGACACGCGCCCCGAGTAGTCCGCATGGATTAGCGTGTTGGCCAACGCCTCACGCAGCGCTTCGTGCACAGGCGTGTCTTCCACTCGCTGACCATCCTGCAACTGAAACGGCACTTTCAGATCGGCCGTGAGCTTCTGGTACACGCGGCGGAAAAAGTCGTACAGATTGCCTGACCAGCTACCGTCCGGCACCAAACGGTCGATCCAGCGCTTCTCGGTTTTGGCCTCGGGACGCTCCTGAAAGTCCACCATGTAATGCGGCAACGCATCTCGAATCACCTCGGCGCGGCCGAACATCAGCAGGCCCGCCAGCCGCAGCCCGCTATAGCCTTCTTCGCGGTTTTTACCCCAGGCGCCTATGCGTTCAAGAAATTCCGGCACGGGCAGATCTGTCCATACATGGCCCTGCTTCACCGCCGCAAAGCGGTTACGATAGGCCGCCACGGTGTCCATGTCCAAGTCGCCGAAATCAAAGCCCTTGAGCACACGTTCGTCGCGCGAGTCTTCAACACGCTCTGCCAGCATACGGCGTACCGCTTCATCGTCGGCGGGGTAGTCGCCCTCAAAGCGGCGCAGCCAAGTGCCGCCGAACGGATTACCGCCCAAATGCACAGGCCGCTGCTGACGGGCCGCACGCGGTACCCGCACCTGCAAAATCGTCTTGCCTGCGACGTAGATCGGCTGAATGTCGGCCTCGCTCAACAGATTGAGACTGATCTGTTTGCGGTTGTGCAGGTTGTCCCACAGCGCCTTGCGCACCCGCTCCACATCGGTCAGACCCAGCGGGCGGAACTGCCCGCGCGGCTTTTCCTGCACGCCAAGCAGGATAACGCCGCCGTTAGTATTAGCCATGGCGCTGTAGCTCTTCCAGAAATCCTCCGGTAGTTCGCCACGCCCGTCGCGCCCCTGCGCCGCCTTGCACTCCAGGTCGCAAGATTCGGCCAAGCCGGCGAAATCATCCTCGCTCCACGGCTCCTCAATCAATCCGTTCATGCTGCGATTTCCTCAGTCTTGCGCCCGCGCGGCTTTCTTGTGGGGGCGTGCACGGCGCGCTCGCTGCGGATGCGCTCGAGCAGCATGCTGGCCGGTTCGTCGTTCGGATCTTGCGGCACGAGCTGGCCAGCGAAGGCTGCGCGCAGGATGTTTTGGCGTTGGGCGGCGGATTGTTTGAGGGAGAGTTCAACCGTCACTAATTGCTCATTTATCTCACGATTTGCTATTTCAATCGCAAGTTCAATTTCTGCTTGTTCTACTGCCGGGGGAACGGGAAGGGCAAGGCTGGAAAACCGTCCAAGGCTCACTTTTTTCTGAGCAACCCCTTGAGTTATGGGCTCGATCTGCTGTTTCCCGATGTGCGAATTGATCACGGACTTTAGGAAGTGCGGTCGCAACAAGCCGTTCCAGCATCGAATCTTGATGCAATCGGCCGTGATGATTGCCGGCGGCTGATCACCCGGATAAACATCTGCGTCGCCGGGCGGTTCTCCCATCTTTGTGACCAAGACATCACCGGATTTAACACTGTGGGCATCTAGCTCGAAAGCCTTTTCTGAAGTCACATATCTAGTGTGCTCACCACCGTATTTGCCAGAGCGAATGTTCCGCACAAAAACAAGCGGAACTCCGGAATCGCGATAATCAGGCACCCTGAGATTGCTTCCAAATGGCCCAATTGCGAGGCTGTAGCGTTCATCAGATGCGACTTGCTCCACACTTGCCCACACCCACCCCTCCGGCAATGCCGGCAGGCCGGTAGCGTCGGGCGCGACGGGTTCGGGGTAATTCTTTTGCCAATCCTTGGGCGGGGTTTTGCCTTGTTCCTTAAACTTGGCGAGCTGTTTGGTTTCCCAGCGGGCGCGGCGCTCTCGGAGGATGCGCTCCAACAGTTGCTCGCCGGTCTCAAGGGACGTGTTCGAGGCACGCTGGGCTTCGCGCCATGAGGCCGTGAGCGCGCCTTCGACGGCAGCTTTGAGCAGGGACTGGCGATATTGCTGCAACTTCTTCTGCGCGGACTTCAGCTCCGCCACGCCGGCATCGAGGTCGGACAGCAGCTCCTCGAGCTTTGCCACGATACGGGATTGTTCGGCGCGAGGAGGAAGCAACAGAGGCCAAGCCTTAACAATTCCCTGAGAAATATTTGGCTGCGCCCCGCCTTTGCCGGCATCAGCAAATGCTTTTTCCTGAGAAACCAAGAAGTAATAAAGGAACTCAGCAGTCGTTGCGTCCGGTATGCCAACGGCACATGCTTGGTTTGTGGCTGCGTCTATGCCAAAAATCGAAACCTTTCCTATCGTTGCCCCGTACATTGCAAGAGCCACGGAACCTCGTGGAAATATCTTTGCACTGGAAGACTCAACTGCGGCTACAGAAATATGTTCTTCAGAGGCGAGTAGAACACGCGGCCCAAGCTCGCCTGTTTTGAACCATGGAATGGCACCTGTGAAGTACGCAGGATTGGACCGTGAGGGAGTCCCACCTGACGACCACACTGCAACGTCTTCGAGCGTTGCAGTGCTCCAACCCTTCGGCAACTCACTCACGCCACCAACTCCTCATTCATTTCGTTCATCAGCGTATCCAATTCCTTGTCAAACAGCCCCCAAGCCTTCTGCAGCCCGCCCTTGTCGGCCAGTTCCGCGTAATCAAAATCCTCGCGGCTGATCGAGCATGAGCTGGCGATGTGCTCCTTCATCAGTCGCAGCCATTCGGTTTGCTCAGCGCTGAAGGCGGTCCCGCGCTGGGCGTTGTGGCGCCAGATCCAGGCTTGGAAGCGCCTGTCCACTTCCTCAGCAAAGGGCTTAAGCTCGCCGTCCAACTCGAGCGCGAAACGCACGAGGGACACTAGATCGGTAAGCTGGCGCTTCTTGTCCGCGCCTTTCACCTGGCTAGCCTGCACCCGCGCATAGGCGCTCCACAGCCGCTCGGTGGTGAGCATCAGCGGCGGACGGCTCAACTGTTCGTGCAACTCTTCGATCATGTCGAAGGTGAGCGCGCGGCGCTGGTAGGGCTGGGCGTAGAAAAAGCCAAGCGCGGCGATTTCGTCCTTGTGAGCCTTGAGGTAGTCGGCAAAGCTCTGGATCGTCTTTTTCGCCTGCGCCTCAGCCTGCTCGGAGAAGCCGCTGAATGTTACCTGATCCAGGTTAATGTGGTCGATGAGTTGCTCGCGCTCGCGGCGGGCGTTTTCGATCTCGTCGCGCAGTTCCGGTTTGTCGAAAGGTGCGCAGGCCGCCATCACGCGGGTCTTGCGGGCGGCGTCGATTTCTTCGGGGAGCAAGCTGTCTTCGCTGCGCGTGATACCCTTCGCTTTCGCCGTGGCCAGCGCAGTTTGCACGATGGCGTCTGGGTCCAGCGCATGGATCAGTGCTTTGCCCAGCTCGCCCAACGGAATGCCGCCACTGTGCTTTTCGATGCGAGCCTTCGCCTTGTCATCGATTTGCTTGTTCAGGCGCACGAGGCGATTCGCCAGTGACAACACGATGTCGTTGTCGCGGGGCCCTAAGGCCACACCTTGCAGTAGATCTTTCAGTGCCATGCTGGGGTTCTTTTCCAGCGGACGGCTTTCCGTCTTGCAGGATTTTTCCACGCCCACCGCGTCGATCAGTACGAAGCGGGTCTTGGCGCCATCGGCACTGCCGCTGACGCGCTTCAGACTGTCGGCGTCCAGACTGCGCACGCCACGACCTTTCATCTGTTCGTAGTAGCCCTTGCTGCGCACATCGCGCATGAAGAGCAGCACCTCCAGCGGTTTCACATCGGTCCCAGTTGCGATCATGTCCACGGTGACGGCGATGCGCGGATGGAAGTCATTACGGAAGCTCGCCAGCACGCCATCGGCGTCCTTTTCGCTGTAGGTCACCTTACGGCAAAAGGCATTGCCCTGTCCGTAGACCTCGCGCACGATGTTGATGATGTCGTCCGCATGGCTGTCGGTCTTGGCGAAGATGAGGGTTTTGGGCGTTTCCTTGCGTGCGGGGAAGATCTGAGTTTCCACCGCCGTCTTCATGGCCTGGATCACCTGCCGGATCTGGCTCGGATTGACCACCGATTTGTCCAGCTCTTTGGCGGAGTAGGCGGTGTCTTCCTCGGTCTCGGCCCAGCGCTTCTTGCGGGTGGCGCGGTCGCGATGGTCCACCCATTCCTTCGCCTTCAGCTCCGAGCCTTTCTGGGTGACTTCGGTGACGATCTCGTACACGTCATAGCCGACGTTCACGCCATCTGCTACCGAGTCTTCGTAGCTGTATTCGGCGACGATGTTTTCGCTGAAGAAACCAAAAGTGCGTTTGTCCGGCGTCGCGGTGAGGCCGATGAGGTAGGCGTCGAAGTAGTCGAGCACCTGCTTCCACAAGTTGTAGATACTGCGATGGCACTCGTCAATGATAATGAAGTCGAATTCCTCGACCGCAATCGCCGGGTTGTAGCGCACCAGCTTTTGCTGTTTGGTAGGTTGCTGCGCCTCGTTGGGCGACACGTCCTCGGCGGCTTCATCGAGGGATTCGCAACTAAGGATGGAGTACATGCGCTGAATGGTACTGATGCACACCTGCGCGTGCGGGTCGATGCTGGAAGATGCCAGCCGTTGCACGTTGTACAGTTCGGTGAATTTGCGCGCATCGTCTGGCGGCGTATAGGCCATGAACTCTTGGTGAGCCTGCTTGCCGAGGTTGCGAGTATCAACTAGGAACAGAATGCGCTTGGCGCCGCCGAACTTGAGTAGGCGGTAGACGGCGGTGATGGCTGTGAAAGTTTTGCCCGCGCCGGTTGCCATGTGGATAAGCGCGCGTGGCTTGTTTTGCGCCAGCGATTTTTCCAGCCCGGTGACGGCGCTGACCTGGCAGTCGCGCAGGTTCTGTTCCGGCAATGCCGGCATCTGTTCCGCGAGGCGTCGTCGCAGGGTGTCGGGCTGGGCCAGCCATTCCTTGAGTTGGGCGGGCTGGACGAAATGGAACAGCTCGCGCGAACGCGGTGCCGGGTCGGCGTTATCGGTGAAGCGGACGATCTGGCCAGTGGCCTCGAACAGAAAGCGCAGTGGCGTGTTGTCCTTGCGCCATTTGAGGTTAGCGGTGGCGTAGCGCTCGGTTTGACTTTCGGTGGCGGTGAGATTCTCGCCAGCGCTGTCTTTCTTGGCTTCGATCACGCCACACGCCACGCGATCCACGAACAGCACGTAATCGGCTGGGCCGGTGTCAGTAGTGTATTCACGAATTGCCACACCCATCCCGGCTGACAGGTTGAGCTGTTTCATGTCCTGAATCACCCAGCCAGCTTGCTCGAGTTTCTGGTCGATTTGCTGACGGGCCTTGGTTTCCGGCGTCATGCGTATGCTTCCCTTTCAATGTGCGGGGCTATCACCCGGCTATAACCGATGCGGCGCAAGATGTTTGATCGAGCGCTTATTCGCAAATAGGGCCGTCTGTATACATGGCCGTATTGTAGCGGCAATGCATTTCCTCCACGCCATTTTGTGCCATGGATACGGGCGAACTTGCCAAACTGCTATTGGGTGAAGAATGCGGTGTAACCAAACGAAAAATGCCGACATGTCGACGGCGCTGGATAAAACTGGAAATGTGGCTAAATGTGGCTAGTGGAGGCCGTGCTGGAACGCCGCCGATGCTGCCCCCACTCCTTCGGCTCCGCCTCCTTACTTTAGGCGTTGACAGACATTAATCGGCGCACATGAAGTTTCAGCTTCGGGGCGCACAGAGCCGTTTAGACGTGTTGCATCACCCTCGCATCGCCCGCTCGAAGTTACGCGAAAAAATTCTTGAGGACCAGGACGATGCAATGTATATGGAGGGGGACTTTAGGCCCCCTTGGGGAGCGGGTCACTGAATCGGCATTGTAGTGGTCAACCCGTCCCGGACACTACGTTAAGTTTTTCTTCGGCGACGGCCGGTGCCTGTCCCTGGTTGAACTGATGTGGCCGTATCCAGTTATACCGGTGCATCAGGTAATGACTGATGTCCCGTTGTGCCGTGGTCTAATTTGCCCGGACACCTCAATAGGTGGAAAATCCACTATCTGAGGAGTTAAAGCATGACGACAAGAAAACGTAAAACATTTGATCCAAGCCTGAAGCTGGAAGTGGTCCGAATGGTCAAAGAACAGGGTCTGAGTATCCAGAACGTCAGCGAAAGCATGAGCATTGGGCAGAGCGCAATCCGGCGCTGGCTCAAGCAGTATAGCGCTGAGCAAACCGGCCAGCCCGGTATCGGCAAACCGCTTACCGCCGAGCAGCAGCGGATTCGGCAATTGGAGCTGGAAAATCAGCAACTGAAGCAGGATGTGACCATCTTAAAAAAGGCTTCGGCCTTCTTTGCCCGCGAAATGAAATGATTTATCAGTTCGTTCAGCAACTGCAAAAGGAGGCCATCCCGGTCAAGCAGAGCTGCCGCGTCCTCGAGGTCAGTCGATCGGGCTACTACGAGGCGCAGCGGCGTTCAGCCAAGCCTGCGCCGTGCAAGGTCAGCGCGCACCTGAAAGCCCAATTCCAGGCGAGCCAGCAAAGCTACGGTAGCCGCCGGCTGGTCACCGCCATGGCCAACGCCGGCTTTCGCATCGGGCGCTACAAGGTTCGCAGCTTGATGCGCCAGGGCGCATTAAAACCCGTCTGGAAGCGAAAATTTATCCACACGACAGACAGCA